>NZ_FUYX01000034.1 GCF_900168195.1 Allobosea thiooxidans
TTGGCTCTGACGCAATCTCGCTGACGTTTTTCATAATTGGGCACCGATCAGGCGCGCCTGGAGGAGGTCGATCTTGCCTCGGCCATACATCTGTCGTTTGACGAGTTTGAGCCGGGTGATCTGGCCTTCCGTCTGACCATTTGACCAGGTTGAGATGATCGCCGCGTGTACGGCCGCTTCGTCTCGCCTGACGCCATTCGCCAGCGAAGCGATCAGGCTGCTTGAAGCGCGCTCTATCCAGGACGACAGCAGCTCGGCCCGTTTGGTTCTGATCATGGCGTGGAAGTCGGCAACGATCTCCCGAGCCTCGACCAACGTCGGCACGCCGCTTTCGATCGCCGCGATGGCGACCGTTTCGGCTTTTGTGAGATTGTCGCGGCCGATCGTCATCAACCGCGCGATAGTGCGTGCTGAGGGAACCCGCGCCAGACTGCTCGCATCGGTTCTTTCGGCGCGGCGGCGGCGGGTCGCCCACTCCAGAACGACCCTGACGCTTCCTTGGAAGCCGCTCATTCGCAGCGCGCGCCAGAGGGCCGATGCGTTACGGGCACCTGCATCCCATTGCGCATCGAGCCAAGGCAGGTGCGCCTCCAGCGAACTCTGGCGCGGTCGGAAGACGTCGCCGCGCTCGCCACGGACGATCCGCCGGACAGTCATGCGGTGATGCCCCGTCCGCCGCACGATCTGTTTGATCGGCACGCCGTCCTGCCAGAGTGCGAGAACGGCTGCATTCGTCTCTTCTCGCCGCAGATAGCCTTCATACTGTAGTTTCTCGGCCGCTGTCAGGAGCGCAGGATTCACCACGGTGGCGCCGATGGTCCGACGGATCTGGCGCATCGATTTGCGCACCGCGTCCAGGAACGCGCGGCTGGCATTCTCCATCAGGTGCCAGCGATCGGCGACCTGCATCGCCTCTGGCAAAGCCCGCGCCACGGCTTCTCCATAACCGCCACCGCGATCACGAGCGACCGTGTGGACAACGGGTTGATGCCGGAGCCAGGCTTCCGATGTCGCTGTCTCCCGATCAGGCAGCAGGACCACCGGCCGACGGCGCTCAAGATCGCAGACGATCGTGCCGTAGCGGTGATTGCGCCGCCAGGCAAAGTCGTCGATGCCGATCACGCGCAATGGTTCGCTCGGCGTCCTGGCGCGCCGTCGGACCACGCGGAGCAATGTGTCGTTGCTGACCGGCAGCATCATCCTGGCAGCAAGGCTCGCTGCGGGCCTGCCGCCCAAGGCGAGGCCGAGGTGCTGGACGATGTGGTCGAGGCGCTCGGTCCGGCGTGCGCGCGCCGCGAGGACGCCGGTATCGAAGCGCTCCGCGAAGATCTGACGGCCACATAAGACGCCGTCGCAGCGAAATCGCCGGACCAGAACCTGAAGCTCGACACGCCGACCACCGAGCGGCAGGTCCTTGGCTCGTCGCCAGTACCGGCTCTGGATCCGTCGCGAGATCGCCCCACAATCAGGACATCGGCAAGCCACTACGGGGGATCGAACCCGGATAAGGACAAGATCGGGTTCCATCGCGACGCCGTCGACGATCAATCCCGCAGGAACAAGGCTGGCTGGCCGAAATCGCTGATCCATCATGCTGATTCCTCGTAGAAACCAGCGCCAGATCAGTCGCTACATGCAGCAGATTTGAGTCAGAGCC
>NZ_FUYX01000033.1 GCF_900168195.1 Allobosea thiooxidans
AAGAAGGAATGGAAACGTAATCTACACGCTCACCTAGTATGTGACTGGACTGACAAGGTTACAGGGAAGTCCCTAAAGCTGAATCAAAAAGATATGATAGAGATGCAAGACTTAACAGCCCAAATAATGGGTATGGAAAGAGGTGTCAGCTCTGATAAAAAACGACTCAGTTCTATACAATTCAAGATTGAAAAGGAGTGGGAGAAGCTTGAGCAGGTCCTGGTAAACATCAACAACCTGGAGGTTCAGGCCAGACAACTCTCCAGTCAGAAAAAAATCAACGAGGAAGAGCTAAAAGAAATCCAAAACGATTTGAGCCGATTTAAGGCCATTAGAAGAGACTTTGACAAGCTTAGCGACAAATATATCGTCAAAAACTTTTTAGGCCTCATAGACGCCTCAAAAACGGCTGAAAACATAAAAGTATTAGCTTTGAATAATCGGGATTTGGAAAAAGAGGTAAAATCATGGAAAGAAGCTTTTGGGCGAGAGCGCAAACAGAAAAGTGAAGGAATAAACCAATATGATGCCTTGATGAAAAGGTTTAAAGAAAGTAGAAATGCGTTCAAGGACACTTTTATTGTCTTGCAAAGCAAAGGTAAATTATCCTTCTCCGCTTATGGGGAAAAGGCAATGAAAGAGATTTTCCAAAAAGAGTTTGGCGAATCAATAGAAAAAACGTTAGAAGATATTCAGAAAAAAAATTCGGTTAAGAAGGGAAAAGACAAAGGTTTAGGGATTTAAGCATTTTAAAAGGAAACTTTTCAGATTATATTTGTGTATTACAAAAAGTTACAAATGATATCAAAATGAACACTACCGCAGAAAGAAAATCAAGATCAGTAAGAATTAAAACAGCTTTGGATAAACACCTGGAGGAGTTGGCTAAGGAAGAAAATAGGAGCGTAAATAACTTGATCGAAACACTACTGGCTAAAGCTTCAGGGTTCAAAGAGCCAAATGAAGAGACCAGGAGAGCCATTGAGGAAACGGATAAGGAAATAGACACCCTCAAAAAATATAAGTCTGCTCAGGAAGCATTTGACGACATTCTCGGATGAGCTACGAACTAATATTCTCCAACAAGGCTAAAAAAGATCTTAAGAGGTACAAGAGTAACAAAAGGGGATTGGAAGCCTTGAAAACAATCATTGACAAACTTGTCGATGGTGGCCATCAGGCTATCCCTGAAAGTAACAGACCTCACAAGCTCAGCGGTAACTATGAAGGGAGATGGGAATGTCATGCTCTACCCGATCTACTGATCATCTGGAGGCAGGATGAAAAACCAGAAAAAAGAATCGTAATCTACCGAGTTGGGTCACATTCTGAATTGTTTTAAATTATATTTTTAGTTGCCGTTGCCCGATCTTGCGTAAGCTTTTTTCCCTCCCTTTTTGTTTTTGGTTTTTCATTTTTTTTCCCCAAAAGCTTTTTCGGTTTGTACCGACTTTTTTTGTTTTAAAGGCCATTTTTTGTGCGGTTGGGAAGACATACTATAATAGTGGTTTAACTATAATAGTTGATACTATAAGGTGTTTTTTGAATAAACCTACGTTTATGCCGTCAAAGCAGGCTATTAAACCTACGTTTATGCCGTCAAATTGAATATTAAACCTACGTTTATGCCGCCTATTCCTATTTGTTTTTTATAAATAGGTTTATTAAATTTCGAAATGGATAAAAGAAAAACTCAAATCAGTCTTCCTTTGATCATTGAGGAGAAGCGGTTAAAGGAAGTGGTAACCCAGCACTGGAATCTTACTTTCGCAAGGCAAGGGAAAATATCTGTCGTGGCCAAAAGAATGATGGCAGTGGTTCTTGCTCAGATTCAGAGTAATGATCTGAAGTTAAAGCCATACTACGAATTTAAGGCCTC
>NZ_FUYX01000030.1 GCF_900168195.1 Allobosea thiooxidans
CTGCGACAGTGTCGGCTGACGGATGCCGAGCCGCTCCTCAAGCTCGCCGACGGCGTATTCGCCCTCGGCGAGGGCGCAGGCGAGCCGCAGACGTGCCGGATGCGACAATGTCTTGAGCAAGGCGGCAACCTCGCCGGCGCGCGCCTCCATCTCCGCCGGAGGTATCTTGCGGGTCATCGCGGAAGTCATCACCACGCGGCCCCCGCCAGCGCATCGAGGGGGAGTTTGAGATAGCGCCGGCCGTTGGCCTCAGGCACCGGCAGCCGGCCGCCGCGGATGTTGACCTGAAGCGCATGCAGGATCAGCTTCGGCATCGGCAAGGTGCGGTCGCGCGCCTCCCGCAGCGCGACGAAGCGCTCCTCCGTCATGCCGGCCAGATGCGGGTTCGCGCGCTTCTGCTCGCCCACCGTGCTCTCCCATCTGGCGGCGCGCCCGCCGGGCTCGTAATCGTGCCCGGTGAACAGGCGCGTATCGTCCGGCAAGGCCAGGATCGCCTGGATCGACGCCCACAGGGCCCTGGCGCTGCCACCCGGGAAGTCCGCCCGCGCCGTGCCGGAATCCGGCATGAAGATCGTGTCGTGCACGAATGCCGCGTCGCCGATCACATAGGTCACGGAGGCCAGGGTATGGCCGGGCGAGAACATCACGCGCCCCGTGAGCTCACCCACCTTGAAGCTGTCGCCCTTGTCAAACAGCCGGTCCCATTGCGAGCCGTCTGTCGCCAGCTCAGGCCAGTTGTAGAGGCCCTGCCAGAGCCTCTGGACATCCGTCACGCGCGCGCCGATGGCTGTCGGGGCACCTGTCTTCTGCTTGAGATAGTGAGCGGCCGAGAAGTGATCGGCATGGGGATGGGTATCGAGGATCCACTCGACGGTGAGCTCCTCGCGCGCCACATAGGCGAGGATCTCGTCGGCCTGATGCGTGGCGGTCGCCCCGGACTTCTCATCGAACTCATAGACCGGGTCGATGATCGCGCAGCGCTTCGTCTTCGGATCGGTGACGACATACTGGATGCTGCCGGAGCGCGGCTCGTAGAAGCCCTTGACCTGCGGCGCGCGAGCCGCATTCCGGGCGAGCCATTGCACCGCGCCCGAAAGATCGAAGCCGCGCTCGCGCCCGAAGGCCTCGACCTCGCCGGGCTTCATCCTCCCTGCCAGCACCTCGCCTAGTACGTGCAGCGTCAGTGAACGCACGCCGCTGCGGCAATGGGCGTACACCGGCCCTCTGGCTTCGGACACCGCCGCTTGGAAGGCGCGGATGTCGGCCTCGGTGATCGTCGCCGCCGTCACGGGGATGAAGCGATAGGCAAGGCCAGCGCGCTCGCAGGCCGCCTTCTCCGCGGCACTGCCGGGCTGGCCCGGTTCCTCGGCGTCAGGGCGGTTATTGATGATGGTGGCGAAGCCGGCAGTCGCCAACGTGGCGAGCGTCTCCGGACTCGGTTGGCTGGCGACCGTCAGCCGGTCGTCGATCTTCACGGCGGTCATCGGGAGCACCTTCTCTATGCCATTCATTATACAATTAAATATAATGTATATTGAAAAATGCAAGTGCGCTCCCGGGAGCTTGGCCGATGCGCGCGCGACACACGTCGCGAGGACATCGGGATTCGCTTCCGCACTTCCTTTGGAGGACCTGAACAACCCGAACCCGCACTCACGCGGTCCTTGACCTTGGTTTGGACCCAGTTCCCAGACTTCAATCGGCGACCATTCCGATTGGCGTCGGCCCATTGCGGGAATCCGCCGATCCGATATCTGTGGCATCCGTCTAAGCATGCAGAATCTCTTGCCTGCGGATCTCCGGGATTGGGAACGAATGCTCATGCGGGATTTCCTCTCCTATCTTTGGGAAGCGATCCCGTTCCGCGTCGTTCCGGCGACGATCACGACTGCGGTGCTCGTGATCCTGCTCGCCCTGCCCGTGCCGGCAGGGCTCACGCCCGATGGCAAGACAATGCTCGCCATCTTTCTCACGACCATCGTCGCGATCATCCTGAAGGTCATGCCGATCGGGGTGATGGCACTGATGGCCATGGTCATCCTGACGTTCTCTCAGGTGACAGCCGACAATTCGAGCGGCGCGGTTGCGGACGCGCTCTCAAGCTTCTCCAGCCCGCTCATTTGGCTGATCGTGACGGCCATCCTCGTCTCGATCGGCCTGCGGACGACCGGTCTGGGGCGCAGATTGGGCATGATGTTCATTGCAGCCCTCGGCAAGCGCACGATCGGGATCGGCTACGGGCTAGCGTTCTGCGAGCTGCTGCTGGCGCCGGTGACGCCCTCCAACACCGCCAGAGGCGGCGGCATCATCCATCCGATCATGAAATCGATCGCCAGCGCCTTCGATTCCGACCCCGAGAAAGGAACCGAGGGCAAGGTCGGCACCTATCTGGCGCTGGTCAACTATCACGCCAACCCGATCACCTCGGCGATGTTCATCACCGCGACCGCCCCAAACCCGCTGGTGAGAAGCTATCTGGCCGAAGCGACCGGCGGCGCGGTGGATCTCACCTGGGGCGCCTGGGCGCTCGCGATGCTCGTGCCCGGGCTGGTTTCACTGCTTCTGATGCCGCTCGTCATCTTTCTCCTCTCGCCGCCGGAGTTGAAGCACACGCCGGACGCGGTCACGTTCGCCCGCGGCGAACTTCGCGCGATGGGGCCGCTTCATCCGAAGGAGATCGTCATGCTCCTGACCTTCGCCCTGCTGCTTCTGCTATGGGCGAACGTCCCGGCCATGATTCTGGGGCCGGCCTTCCAGCTTGACCCGACCGCGGTGGCCCTGCTCGGTCTTTTCGTCCTGCTGGTCTCGGGAACGATCAGTTGGAACGACGTCCTGGCCGAGCGAAGCGCCTGGGACACCCTGATCTGGTTTGGAGCGCTCGTCATGCTGGCCGGACAGTTGAACAGCCTGGGCGTGGTCGCATGGTTCTCTGGCCTGATGCAGGGCATGATCACGTCCGCCAACCTGGGATGGGCGCTAACGGCGGCCGTGCTGGTGCTGATCTTCACCTTCGCCCACTACGCCTTCGCTTCAACCACCGCTCACATCAGCGCGATGATGCTGGCTTTCCTTGCCGTCGGCATTGCGCTGATCCCAACGGCTTATCAGGGCTTCTTCCTGTTGATGATGGTCGCGGCTTCGGCAATCATGATGACGCTCACCCATTATGCGACGGGCACCTCGCCGATCATCTTCGGCAGCGGCTATGTCACGATGGGCCGCTGGTGGACCGTCGGTCTGGTGATGTGCGTGATGGAGCTGGTCGTCTTCGCCATCATAGGCGGTATCTGGTGGAAGCTTCTGGGCTACTGGTGATGGGGCGCCTTCCGGCTCCGCCCGACCTAGCCATGGATAAGCTGCTGGCATCGCCCGGTGGGCGGCTACGACGAGCGCATCATCGTTCCCTTAAGCCATGCCCATACTGTCCTCGGATGCCGCCTACACCGACGCATCGCGCATCAATAAGCCGTTCGCGATAGGCGATTTCAAACGAACTCTCACGACGGACAGCTAAGGCCTCATCTCGAACAGCTCCTGATGGAACCGCTCTGTCACGGGCAGTCCGTGAGCCGAGAAATCCTTGCGCAACGCTTCTCCGAAGCTCGCGGGACCGCAGAACCAGATTCCGGCATTGCGCCATTCCGGTACGATCGCACGAATGCGATCACCGGTTAGGCGGCCGTCACGGGCATCGACGAGGATGTGTAGATGAATATTTGCGGCCTCGGCATCTGCCTTCAATTTCGCGAGTGCCGTCTCATCGATATCGGCGGTCGTGTGAAACAGATCAACGGTCACTGACGGGTGGTCTGGATGTGCGCGCCTTTCCTGCGCAATGTATTTCATTCTGGCGACGAACGGCGTGATGCCGATGCCGCCGCCGATCCAGATCTGGCGAGGCTGACCGTCGTCGAAGTCGAAGCAGCCGTAAGGACCTTCCACTTTCACATTCTGACCGACGCGCAGTTTCTCCCGCAGCCGGCTCGTATGGTCTCCGAGCTCCTTCGCGATGAAGGTGATCCGGCGGTCGCTGTCACGCCATGCCGAGGCGATGGTGTAGGGGTGTGCGCCTTCGCTGGCATCCGAGGTCGCGAAGGCAAATTGGCCCGGCCGGTGGCCCGGCCACCCCTTGGGTACGTCGATCGCGGTTTCGAGGACGCGCACGCCGGGGTAATAATGGAGCGACGCGATCCTGCCCTCGACCTGCCGGCCGGAACCGACGCGGCGCAGCAGCACGATCACGGCGGCGTAGATGCCAAAGGCCAGGAGCAGCGCCGTCACGAGGCCGAGCGGCGCTGTCCAGTCGTCGAAGTCGAGCAGCACGACGGCGTGGAACGCCAGGATCAGGTAGGTGACCGCGAGCAGGCGATGCGTCTTGTAGAAGAGGCGGTAGGGGAAGTATCTGGTGAGCGCCAGCGCGATCAGGAGCGCCGCCGCATAGAACGCCCATTCGCCAAGTCCCTCCGCCGTGCCGCGCAGGTTCGCGAAGGCCTGCTCGATCGGATTCTCCAAGGGCGGCCTTGCCGCCCGCACAGGCCGGTCCAGCCAGCCCCAGCCGACCGCCCATTTCGGCCCCTTGCTCCAGAGCCAGTGGATCACGGATACGAACAGCGCGGCGATGCCCAGCCATTTGTGGAGGCGGTACATCTTGTCCAATCCGCCGAGCCGGCGTTCCGGCCACCGCGGCCGCAGCGCCAGGATCATCGCAACGCTCATCGCGCCTATGGCCAGGATGCCGCTGTACTGGACCATAGCTCCGCGCAGGGCGAAGAAGTTCGTTGCCTGGAACACGGCAGGCTCGGTCGCCAGCCACAGAAGGCTCAACAGGCCGAGCAGACCCCAGAACGCGTACTTGATGTTGCGCATCGCCGTAGAATTCTCCCCGGAGGATGAAGATACCGCGTTCCGTGCGAAGCAGAATACGTCAAAGGATGGCAGCGTGCCCCGGACGCCAAGTAGATAATACTTGACTTGGCTGGCGGTGATGAGATGCCCCGTCCCGGTTTGGCCGGCGGGATGTTGCCGATGGGCTCCAGCAGCCGTCGATGTTGAACCGGTCGACGCCGGTTCGCGTCGCAATTCCACTGCCTCGAAGGATCGCTACGGCCCGCGCCGATGCATCAGTGCAGCCGCCCGCGGGGTCGGCACGCTCGCCTACTTCCTCGATACGGTCTTGGTCGAGGCAAGCTTCAGGAGCGGCACATCATCGACGACACGGCCATCGCGCGAGCCAAATTCGATGAGTTCCGGCGCCCTGTTGGGGATCGAGGTCGATGGCCGAGCCGACGGATCTGCCTGAAATCAATCTCGACGTGGCCGACTTGAATCGCATCGCGCTGACGCCGGCCCCACAAGGCGAGACAATGATCAGCTTTACATTGGGATGGGACAGCCGAGTAGGCTTCCGAGAAGCAAGTCCTGCTCTTCATTGGCCTCATAGGCCTATTCTACTGCTGCAACCGCACGGTCATCTACTGCAACGGACCGGTCATCGGGCGGCCGGAGCCTTCAGATTGCCCTGTTCCGGGCGGTGGCGTCGATTGCGCTGATTTGCTTCGCCGATGGCCCTGCAGGGGCACGCCCCTGGCCGATTCCGGCCAGGGTGGAACGGCTACCTTGTAGCAGCGGCTTCATCGGCGGCAGCCCAAATCCGCGGTTGCTGCCGATGCCCCCCCCTGCAGGCGGAATCGCCGGCGTCTTCGGCAATTTCCAGGTTGCGATATCGGCCTATTCGGGCGCCCATACCTCGGTCAGCGGCACCGCGAATGTCAATGTCACAGGGCTTGAGGCCGAGGTCCTGTTTTCCCGCTACGCTAATAGCCAGGTCACGATCAACAATATCACGGGCACCGCCGTCTCCACTTCGGGCAGCGCCGTTGCGGCCGGCGCGGGCTCCGGTGGCGTGATCACGGTCAACGGCAACGCCTCGCTTTCAATCACGGCCGCGACCGAGGCGACAGGCCTCGAAGTGTCGAATGGAGGCTCCGTCAGCTTCCTGGGCACGTCGAACCTCACGATCGGCGGGCCGACGGCACTCGGCTTCCGCACGGTGGATGGCGGCGACCTGACCTTGCAGAACGGCACAGTTTCCGTGACAGGTGCAGCCGCGACAGGGATCTGGATGGAGGCGGCGGCCACCGCAACCGCGGCCTCGGTCAATCTCTCCAATGCGACCCTCACATCGAGCGGCGACGGGATCGTCGTTCGCGGCGGAACGAATACCGTAAACCTGACCAACACGACCCTGAACAATGCGTCGGGGCTCGCGATCGACGTGGGCCCGAACGGCGCCGCATCCGCCGTGTTGAACGCGACGCTCGACAATTCGCGGATGTCCGGGCGGACCGTGAATTCGTTGTCGACCGCCTCCAATCTTGTTCTGCGAAACGGCTCGCTGTGGACGATGACAGGCAGTTCCGAGCTGACAAATCTGACCAACAGCGCGAGCACGATCAATTTTACGGCGCCTTCAGGCGATCCGGCCCTGCTGGCGAGCTACAAGACGCTATCCGTCCAGAACTATATCGGTGCTGGCGGTACGATCGGCCTGAACACCTACCTGGGCAGCGATGCGTCGCCCTCGGACAGGCTGCTGGTAAGCGGCGGCACGGTGAGCGGGACCTCGGTTCTGAGGGTTCCAACACCGTCGGTCCGGGCGCGCTCACGACTGGAAACGGCATTCTGCTCGTCGATGCGGTCGGAGGCCTGCACACGGGCAGCTTCTCGCTCGCGGGGCCGCTCTTCGCGGGGCCGTATGAGTACACGCTCGTTCGCCAGGACCGGAATTGCGGTGCCGCAGGGGGTGGCGCTTGCGAGAGCCAGTGGTCGCTGGTCTCGACCTACGTGCCGGACCCGACGCCTCCTACACCTCCTACACCTCCGACGCCGGCGCCCGCCCCGGCCGAAGTCCCCAATTACCGCCGCGAGGTCTCGCTCTATGCGGCGCTGCCGGCGATGGGGCTGATCTATGGCCGCACCATCATCGACAGCCTGCATGAGCGCATGGGCGAATTGCGTCCGCTCGAGACCGCTCCCGTCACCGAGGAGCGCACGATCTGGTGCAAGAATCCGGAGAAGAACTTCCGCTGCACCACCGTCGTGCGCCTGCCCGACAGCGTGGTGGCGGCCAATCGCTCCTATGCCTCGGCCGGCTGGGCCCGGATCATCGGCACGCACGGTAACCAGGATGGCGGGCCGGGCGGGATCTTCCGCAACGGCCCGAATTTCGACTACGACATCTATGCGCTGCAGGCCGGCCTCGACCTCTATCGCGGGATGAATGCCGACGGCAGCCGCGACCATGCCGGCATCTACGGCGCGATCGGCCGCATCCAGGGCGATGTCCGCCATTTCAACGGCATCAAGGCCGGCACCAACACTATCGACGGCTATTCGATCGGCGCCTACTGGACCCATTTTGGCGCCTCGGGCTGGTATCTCGACGGCGTCGTGCAGGGCACCTGGTTCGACGCCGAGGCCGACTCCAAGCGCCAGTTCAAACTCAACCGCGACGGCTTTGGCTTCGCCGCCTCGCTGGAAGGCGGTTATCCGATTGCGCTCGGCAATGGCTGGACCATCGAGCCGCAGGCGCAGCTGATCTACCAGACGCTGGTCAACGGCTCCGGCCATGACGGGGCGGCGCTGGTGCGCTTTTCCGATGTCGAGTCGCTCGCCGGCCGGATCGGCGCGCGCCTCGCCAAGGGCTGGGCGCT
>NZ_FUYX01000028.1 GCF_900168195.1 Allobosea thiooxidans
CTCGTCCATGATCTCGCCGGCGGCAACTTCCTGGCTCATCAGCGCAATGTCGTCCTGGTCGGAGGCACCGGGACCGGCAAGACCCATCTTGCCATCGCGATCGCCCGGGCCTGCATACGTGCCGGCGCTCGCGGCCGCTTCTTCAACGTCGTCGATCTCGTCAACAAGCTCGAGGCCGAAGCCCGCGCCGGCCGCCAGGGCCGCATGGCCGACTATCTCGCCCGCATGGACTTCATCATCCTCGACGAACTCGGCTATCTGCCCTTCGCCCAGTCCGGCGGGCAACTGCTCTTCCACCTGGTCAGCAGGCTCTACGAGCAGAGCTCCGTCATCGTCACCACGAACCTCGCCTTCGGCGAATGGCCGTCCGTCTTCGGCGACGCCAAGATGACCACCGCGCTCCTCGACCGGCTGACCCATCACTGCGACATCGTCGAGACCGGCAACGAAAGCTGGCGCTTCAAGAACAGGCTCTGAGTTCCCCGCACACCACCGATCCGGAGCCGGCGCGGCTGCGCAATCCAGACCAGCTCCGCCGCGCCGCCTCCTCGCCGTGAAGCATACTCAAGGGGGCAACATTGGACGCCGATCGGGGGGCAACTTTGCGGGCCGTTTGACAAACCGGATGCACAGACGTCTTTAGAAACATGACGACGTCGTCGAGAACCGGCGCTTGCCATTGCAGAAGCCGGGACAGCGCCGTGGCCGTGCCAGCATGGCCGAGACCCTGATAGATCTTCAGCGAGACCGATCGCGCGCCCGCCTTTCGGAGTGCCAGCGCCAGACGCTCGCTATTGCGCGGTAGGACCGTCGTGTCCTCCGATCCCGTGGCCAGAAAGACCGGCGGTGCGTCGCGCCGGGCAAAGTTGATTGGCTGCGTCCGGACGGGGTCGCGCGCGTTTCCGAACGCTTCTTTCGTGACGTCGATATCGAACGGGAGAAAGTCGTAGGGGCCGGAGAGGCCGACAATGGATCGGACATCGCCAGCGCGGATGCCAACGGCGGCAAGATATCGCTTGTCCAGAGTCAGCATCATCGCATTGTAGGCGCCCGCCGAATGTCCCATCAGATGGATCGCCTCCGGGGCGCCGCCGAAGCGGGCGATGTTGTCTCGCACAAAACGCAGCGCCTGCGCGCCGTCCTCGATGAAGACCGGGAAGTGGACCTCCGGTACCAGCCGGTAATCCGCAATCACCGTGACAAAGCCGCGAGCGGAAAGCGCGTCCCCCACGAACGAGTAGGTTTCCTTGGCGCCATTGGCCCAGGAGCCGCCATAGACGAAGAAAACGACCGGCTTGGGCGCGCTACCGCGACCCGAAGGTACGTAGATATCCATCCGCTGCCGGGGATGCAGGCCATAAGCTACATCGCGTGCGCCGTCGGTCAGGCGCCCCGGTCGGAGTGCGGCGCATGCCGAAACGCCGAGCCCAGCCAGCAGGGGCGCGATCGTACGTCGGACAATCCGGGTCGCAATGGACGGTTCGCAAGAAGGCATGCAACCCTATACGCTTCCCTCATCAAAGTGGATTTCCTGGCCGATCGTTCTCGATCGCCGGCCGCTCTGAACCACGAGCGCGAAAGCGACGTATCTCTTCGCGGAACCTTTGGAGATCACGATGAGCTTCGTTGCCGGTTATCTCGCTTTTCTTGTCGCTTTCGGCATTTGTGATGCCATCTGGTTGGGCACAATGGCGTCCAAACTGTATCGCCCTGCGCTCGGCGATTTACTTCTGGAACAGGTGCGCTATTGGCCGGCGGCACTGTTCTATTTCGGCTTCCCGCTCGGCGTAGTCCACTTTGCGCTGATGCCCGCGCTGCGTGACGGAAGCGCGGGCGCCGCCTTGCTCAATGGCGCGCTCATCGGCCTGCTGGCCTATGCGACCTACGACCTCACCAACTACGCCACACTGCGGCCCTGGACGCTGACGATCACGCTCGCCGACCTCGTCTATGGCGCCGTCGTCGTCGGCCTGTGCACATGGGTCGCCTTTATCGTGGTCCGGCGCCTGGTCGGCTGGGGCTGGGTCTGATCCCCAGCCCAGCTAATTGGTCAGGCCGCGCGCAGCCTGTAGTGATGGACGCCCCAGGAATCGCCCTGGGCATGGCCGAACAGTCCGCTTGTCGCCAGGAAGAACAGCCGCCAGCGCCGGCGCCAGAGCGGCGCATCCGCACCATAGGTCTCGCGCAGGATCGGATCGATCTGCGCGAGATTGCGATCGAAATTCGCCAGCCAGTCCTCGGCCGTGGCACGGTAGTGTTCGCCGCTCCAACGCCACTCGTCTTCCACCGTGAAGAGATCGGGGAACTGGTGAGCGAGCGTCGCGCTCGGCATCAGGCCGCCGGTGAAGAAATGCTGCGCGATCCAGTCGCTGGTATCGGCCACATCAAATCGATAGCAGCCCTGCCGGTGGGCGAAGACATGAATGAAGAGCCGGCCGTCCGGCTTCAGCCAGCCACGAATCCGCCCGAGCAGTTCGCGCCAGTTCGCCATGTGCTCGAACATCTCGACCGAAACGACGCGATCAAAATTCTCGGGCGGAGAAAAGCTATTGATGTCTGCCGTAATAACTCTCAAATTTAAGAAACTACGGCGCCATGCTTCCTGTTCGATAAAATTCCGCTGCGAATTTGAGTTGGATACGGCCGTGATTTGAGCCTTGGGATAGCGTTCCGCTAACCACAGCGACAAGGAACCCCAACCGCAACCAAGCTCTAGAATTCGTTGTCCGTCCAAAATGTCCGCATGCTCTGCAGTCAGTTCCAGAGCGTTCTGCTCAGCAACCGTGAGCGTGTCGTATCGACTGTTGTAATAGCAGCACGAGTACTTTAGCTGCAAACCGAGAATCTGAGCAAAGAATGTAGCAGGTAGTTCATAATGCTGTTTATTGGCCGCGTCGGTATGGGCGGCAATAGGAAGGGCCGCCATTTCACGTGCGAAGGTCTCAGTATTCGGCGGATCGACCTCAAGCGAACGATCTGTAGCCCGCACCAGGGACGCAATAACAGCCCGGCTTACAAAGTCGGGAACAGGAAGCCGTTCTCCCCAAGCCGAAAGCTTCTGCATGATCGTCATGACGTCGCTCCTTTCGGCGGCAGCGGGATCAGGGCGCTGGTTCGATTCTGGTACGCCCGATAGGCCTCGCCGTGCTTGGCGAGCATGTGCTCTTCCAGGGGCGGTATGCCGGAGATGCGGGTGAGTAGCAGTGTGATGCAGGCCGGTGCCAGCAGGGCGAGCCAACCCCAGGGATAGCCGGCGCCGAGCGCGATCACGGGATAGCAGCACCAGAGCAGGCACTCGAAGAAGTAGTTCGGATGCCGCGACCAGCGCCACAGGCCACGGTCGCAGACGCCTCCCGCTCCCGAGCGCGCGAAGGCCCGCAATTGCCCGTCAGCGATGGCTCCCCCTGCAAGGCCGGCGCCGAACAGGGCCAAGCCAGCGAAATCCCGCCAGCCCAGCGATGGCGCGGGGTTATGTGCAGCGAGGACGATTCCCAATCCCAGGGGAATGCTGACAAGCGCCTGCATCTGCAGCAGGCGGGCCAGCTGCCGGGGGGCATCGCTACCCCAGTCGCGCTTCAGCTTCGCATAGCGGGGATCCTCGGTGATGCCGGCCGTCCGTCGCGCGATGTGCAGGCCGAGCCGAAGCGCCCATGCCAAAGCGAGCGTTGCGACGAACAGGCGTCGCGACATTGGCCCAGCCCCGAAAGGCAGCAAGGCGCCGGCAACCCCCGTCAGCCCCAATCCGAAAGTCCAGACCACGTCGATCCAGCCGGAATTGCCGGTGCGACGCTCGACCAGCGTCGCCAGGGCCATGAAGGTCGACATGGCCACTGCCACGAACACCAGGTCCCCTGCGAAGGACGCGATCGTCAAAACCGCACCAGCGGTTGCAGCAGTCGGCCGAGCCAGCCCTGCAACTGCACGCTCCCGGTCATCGCGACGATGCAGGTACAGCCTTCGACGGGATCGACCCGCGGCGTATGATCATGCTCGGCATCGGCCTCGTCGAAATCGCCGGCTGCGTAGCGCCCAAATTCGTGCTCATAGGCGCCGGCGAGGATCGTGGTCCACTCGAACCCGGTATGCTTGTGGTGCGGCAGGGAGATTCCGGGCCCCGCGCGGAGCATGAAGACGCGCGCGTCTGCCCCGGGAACCTCGACGCGTCGCATGGCGATGCGGATGCCGATGGGGCGCCAGGGGCCGAGCCCATAGGGGCGCAGCACCTTCGGCATCCCCTCGGACATCGGGGCGGTCTCAACCGACGCTGCCTCGGGTTTTGCTGCCGTGGGCGCAAGGCTTGGGCCGGAAGCCATTGCGACGGGCTCTACCGCATCCAGCAGCGCGCCTTGCACGGCCTGGAGCTCGCGGAGGCGGCCGCGGCTCTCCTGATCCGCCTCAATATGGCAGGCGACGACGATCGCGAGGCCTTCGTCGAGCTGGCCCCCTGCGAAGGCGGCAAGCGTCTCGTCGGACGGGCGATGCGAAATGCTCATCGCAGATCCTCCAGCCGGCCACGCAGATGCGATAGTGCCAGGCGCAGGCGGGATTTTACCGTGCCCAGCGGGATCGCGAGGCGATCGGCGACATCCTGATGACTGAAACCCTCGATGAAGGCGAGTTCGACCACGCGGTACTGGTCGGGCGAAAGATGGGTCATCGCGGCACGCACGCGCGCATCGCGTTCCGCGCCAGAAAGTGTCTCATCAGGTTGTTCAGGGGCTTCTTCATCCAGAATCTCGTAAACTTGCGACAACCTCGAGCGCGTTTCGCGGCGGGCAATGTCGATGCGCAGGTTGCGCGCGATCGCGGCGATCCAGGTCGATGCGCTTGCCTTCGCGGGGTCGAACAGCGCGGCCTTGCGCCAGACGGCCAGTAGCGTTTCCTGCGCGACCTCCTCGGCCAGCTCGGCCGGGGCGCCGCCGCGCATCAGCAATCCCTTCACGCGTGGCGCGAAATGGTCGAACAATTCGGCAAAGGCCGCCCGGTCGCCCGAGCGCGCGATGGCGGCAATCAGACTGTTGGGGTCGAACAAGACGATAAACCGAACTCCTTGCGCGACAGCTCCCGCGTTGCGCATGCCGTCGACGGTCAGGGCGAATGCGGGAACCATATACGAGATACGCGGCCGGCTCCGCACTGGATCACTTGGGCGAGAGCGGGCGCCATCACTCCACGGCCTTCCAGTTCACGTCACGGCAGATCAGTTTCGCCGCGATGCAGCCGCGGGTGGTGAGAGCACCGGGTTTAGCGGTGATCGTCATCGAATAGGTCCAGTCGCGCTTCGCGTCGTAGGCGCTGCCGGAAAACGTACCGTCGGGCTGGCGGGCCAGCGTCATGACGAGCTTGTCGCCGGCCGCCTCGCCCTTGCTGCTGTCGCCGATCCAGAGATTGGTGGCGCAGATCTTGTCGCCGCAGGGCGCGATCCTGACGCGGGCGTTGCCGTCGTCGCGCAGCCATGTCCCGTCGAGATCGTTGGCGGCGGCGCTATGGGCCGAAAGAGCGACGAGGGCGAGGACAAGCGGAAGGCGCGTCATGATGAAGTCCTTTCGGCGAATGCGTTTCGTCTACGCTCCGGCCGCGCCGTCGGTTTCATCGGCGCGCGAATTTGTGTCCAGACGCCCGACGAACAGCCATCCGATCAGGGCGGTCAGGGATGCAGCGCTCAGAAAATTCAGGCGCTGCAAGGCTGCGTATTCGTCGGGCCCGTAGAGATGTATCGGCGCCCCCAGTATGCTGGCCGGCAGCAGATAGGCGGCAAAGGCCAGTGCCGCGAAGCCGAGCGCGAAGAGGCGCTCCGTGCGGCGAAACAGTATCAGCGCCAGCATGAGGCAAGGAAACAGGAAGACCTCGACCCCCGAGCCCGGGCCAAAGGCGGCCCGGCAGAGCAATGTATTGCCGATGCCGGCGATAAGAAGCAGCGATCGCCCGAGCATGGCGCTGCGCCGCATGACGGCCGGCACCGCCGCGAAGAAAGGCGTCGACAGGAAGGTGAGATAGGACGGCGTGACCACGGGCGAGACCGCCCAATAGAGATAGAGTGGGTAGAAGGGCTGGTTCGAGACGATGACCAGCGCGACGGTATTGGCGATCGCGGCCCGCGGATCGGGATGCGCCACGTAGGCGCCGATCGCAGCAGCGACCCGTTTCATTCGGCTCATCGGCATCGTCGCCCTCCCGGAAAGTCCCGGCCTGTCTTCGGTTACGCAGGAAGCGCTGCGGCGGGTCACTCGGCCGGCGCGCTTTTGCTGGCGTCGCGGCAAATCCAGTCGGGCCCTGGCCGCGTATACCCGTCATGATCGATGAAGCAGCGACGATGGAACGGGCACATGGCAAGGCGATGCGGATCGCCGTGATCGGTGCCGGCATATCCGGTCTCTCGGCGGCCTGGCTGCTGGCGCAGGCGCATGATGTGGTGCTTTTCGAGGCTGCCCCCCGTCTCGGTGGTCACGCCAACACGGTTTGCGTCGCGGGTGCCGGCGGCGAGACGGCGGTCGATACTGGCTTCATCGTCTACAACGAGGCGACCTATCCGAACTTCATCGCGCTGATGGAGCATTTGCGCGTCGCCACCCAGCTGACCGAGATGTCCTTCGCCGTCTCGCTCGATGGCGGGCGGCTTGAATATAGCGGCACCAGCGTCGCAGGCCTGTTCGCCCAGCGCAGCAATCTGGTGCGCCCGCGCTTCTGGGCCATGCTGCAGGACATCACCCGCTTCTACCGGAATGCATCGCGCGATGTGCTGGCGGGGCACGCTGCTAATATCTCGCTCGGCGACTATCTCGCCGCCGGAGGCTATGGCGCCGCTTTCCGGGACGATCATCTCCTGCCGATGGCGGCCGCGATCTGGTCGGCTCCATGCTCGGAGATCCTGTCCTATCCGGCCGCCGCCTTCCTGCGCTTCCATCACAATCACGGGCTGCTCCAGCTCACCGACCGGCCCGTCTGGCGCACCGTCACAGGCGGCAGCAGCGTGTATGTGCAGAAACTGCGGGCCGCCTTTTCCGGCGAAGTCAGGGTCGGCGCGCCGGTACGTCAGGTTCGACGTGGTGCAAACGATGTCGTCCTGACGGGCGACGGCTGGACCGAGACCTTCGACCAGGTCGTCTTCGCGACACATGCCGACCAGACGCTCGCCATGCTCGCCGATCCCGGCCCGATGGAAGCCGAGGCGCTGGGCGCCTTCCGCTACAGCCGCAACCGCGCCGTGCTGCACGGCGACAAAGCGTTGATGCCCAAGCGCCGCCGCGCCTGGGCAAGCTGGAACCATATCGGTCAGCGCGCGCAGCCGGATTCCGCCTGCGCGGTCACCTACTGGATGAACCGGCTCCAGGGCCTGCCGGAGGCTCAGCCCTTCTTCGTCACGCTCAATCCGCCGGATACGCTGCGCGAAGAGTCGATTTTCCACGAGGAGATCTACGAACACCCGCTGTTCGACGCGGCGGCGCTCGACGGGCAGGAACGGCTCTGGTCCTTGCAGGGCATGCGTCGAAGCTGGTTCTGCGGCGCCTATTTCGGATCGGGCTTCCACGAGGATGGCCTGCAGTCGGGGCTTGCCGTTGCCGAGGCGCTCGGCGGCGTCCGCCGGCCCTGGAACGTCCCCAACGAATCCGGTCGCATTCCGATCCTGCCCCGGCTGGAGCAGGCCGCATGACCCTGCAATCCGCCCTCTATGTCGGCCTTGTCAGGCACCATCGGTTCCGGCCCCGGCCGCATGCGCTGGCCTATCGCGTGTTCTGGATGCTGCTCGATCTCGACGAGATCGATCAGGTGTCGGCGAAGCTCCGCTTCTTCTCGCGCAACCGCTTCAATCTCTACGCTTTTCGCGACGCGGATTACGGGGATCGCAGCGGGCGGCCCTTGCGGCTCCAGATCGAGGAAACCCTGGCCAAGGCCGGGATCGCGCATGACAGCGGCCCGATCCGCCTGCTGACCATGCCGCGCATCCTCGGCTACGCCTTCAATCCGCTCAGCACCTATTTCTGCTACCGCCGCGACGGCAGCCTCTGCGCGACCGTCTACGAGGTGCACAACACCTTCGGCGAGATCCACAGCTATGTGGCGCCTGCCGATGTCTCGGAAGGCGCGCTGAGGCAGGAGGCCGACAAGGTCTTCCACGTCTCGCCGTTCATGAACCTCGACATGCGTTACGCCTTCACGGTCACCGCGCCGGGAGATCGCGTTTCCGTCGCCATCGAGGGCAGCGACGCGGAGGGGCGCCTGATCACCGCCGTGTTGAGCGGCAAGCGCACGGAACTGAGCGACGCGGCCCTGCTGCGGCTGCTCGCAACCCATCCGCTGCTCACGCTGAAGGTCACGGCGGCCATCCACTGGCACGCCCTGCGCCTGCTGGCGAAGCGGATTTCCTGGCGGCCCCATCCGGCGGCGCCCGAACACTCCTTCAGTCTTGGCAGAGCCGTGACAGCCCATGCGAAAGGACCGATGAAGCCATGAGCCGTCCCGACGCGGAACAGCATTTCAGCATGCCCGAAGAGGCGCTCGCCTTGCCAGGTGGTATCGGCCTGTCGCGCTGGTTCCTGCGCCGCGTGCTCTCCCGGATCGCCATCGGCCACCTGACGATCTTCACGCCGGATGGCGAACGGCTCTGCAGCGCGCCCGGTCTGCCGGGGCCGCAGGCGACGATGATCCTGAACAACTGGCGCTCGATACGCCGCCTTCTGCTCGATGGCGATATCGGCCTGGCGGAAGCCTATCGCGACGGCGACCTTCACACGCCGGACCTCACCGCCCTGATCGAGCTCGGCGCGCGCAACGACGCGACGCTGCGCGGGCTGGTGTCGGGCGCCTGGCCGGCGCGGCTGCTCAACCGCCTGCGCCACGTTCTGAACGCCAATACCCGCCGCGGCAGCCGCCGCAACATCACGGCGCATTACGATCTCGGCAACGCGTTCTACGGCCGCTGGCTCGACGCCAGCATGATGTATTCCTCGGCGCTCTACGAGACGCCGGCCGAGACGCTCGAGGCCGCCCAGCAGCGCCGGCTCGACCGGATCGTCGCCATGCTCGACCTCTCGGGCGGCGAGCATGTCCTGGAAATCGGTTGCGGCTGGGGTGCGCTGGCGGAGCGGCTGGCCCGCGAGGGCTGCCGCGTGACCGCGATTACCCTGTCGCCGTCGCAGCTCGAAGCCGCAAGGAAGCGCATTGCAAAGGCGGGCCTGTCCGAGCGCGTCACCATCGAGCTCAGGGACTATCGCGACATCGCCGGGCAGTTCGACCGCATCGTTTCGATCGAGATGATCGAGGCGGTCGGCCGCGCCTATTGGCCGTCCTATTTCGACACTCTCAACCGCTCGCTCAGGCCCGGCGGCCGCGTCGTCCTGCAGGCGATCACGATCGATGACGCGTTGTTCGAGAGCTACCAGCAGGGCACCGACTTCATCCAGCGCTACATCTTCCCCGGCGGCAGCCTGCCGTCGGTGCCGGTGCTGAAGAACAGTGCCGAGGCCGCCGCTCTCGCCGTAGTCGAGCAGCTCGACTTCGGGGGCAGCTATGCCCTGACCCTGAAGGAGTGGCGCCGGCGCTTTCTGGAAAGCTGGGCCGAGATCGCTCCCTTGGGGTTCGACGAGCCGTTTCGCCGGCTGTGGGAGTTCTACCTCTGCTACTGCGAAGCCGGCTTCCGCGCCCGGACGATCGACGTCAACTTGGTGGCCCTGCGCCGAACTTGATGGCGGCTCCGAAGATGCTGTGCCGACCGGCACATTCGGCCTTCGTAGTAAGGCCACGGTGCGTATCCGGAAGCCGTTCTGCTTCTAGCAGGCAAGGAGCGGGAACAGCCAGATCCGTCCGGCGTTGGAACAGCGCCCTCCTATGAGGATCAGCAATGAAACCGCTCTCGCTCCTGCTTGCCATTGGAATCGGAACACTCTCTGGGGCGTGCGTTCCCCTGGAAAACCGGCCAGTTGGCAACGCAAACGTTCCCCAGCCGAGCAAGCCGGTCGAGCTGAGCCGCTATCTGGGCAAGTGGTATGAACAGGGGCGCTATGAAGCCAGTTTTCAGGCGGGCTGCGAAGCCGTTGCAGCCCAATACGCGCTCAAGGCGGACGGGACGGTTAGTGTCATCAACTCCTGCCGGCAGGGCAGTCCCTCTGGTGCGCTGAAAACAGCGGAAGCATCCGCCCGCGTGGTCGAGGCGTCCAACGGTGCGAAGCTGAGGGTCACATTCTTCTGGCCGTTCGAAGGCGATTATTGGATCCTCGACAGGGCGCCAGATTATTCCTGGTCGATCGTTGGCGAACCGTCTGGGCGCTATCTATGGATCTTGACGCGAAGCCGCCCTGTCAGTCCGCAGGAATATTCTACTCTGGTGAGTAGAGCAAAGACGCTCGGTTATAACACCGCGTTATTAAGGCGAACGCAGCAATAGCCAAGCGCTAGAGGTCGACCGTCGGCGTACCCCTCGAATTTGTCCCCGCGGTCCGACAGGCTTTCGTATGTTAGCCTGAGTGTAGAGTGGCCTAACCTAGCAAACGATCCGACGCAAGGCGCCAATAATGAACATTAAACTTCCCTTTCTGTTGTGAATGGCAAAAATAGTCCGTTGCTACTTGAAACCGCCTCCTGGCGGCCCCTCATGCTGACCTGCGCCGCGAGCGCGGCCTGCTTGTCGGAAGCATCCTTTCCCATCCGGAGCCCGCGCTGTCTGAACATGTTGTCTGCCCGCAACTGGATCAGCCTCTTCGTTTCGGAGATAATCCTGGCGCGGGAACCCGGTGTCCATGTGGCCTCCATTCACGTTTGCCGAGCGGGAAGCGTCGAGGTGACCATACACAGTCTCAGGGATAAGCCGCTCGGGTGGGGGTGAATCATGCGGGAGCGACTTCCAGGGGATCTTCGTCTGCAAAGATTTGTTCGGCGCAGTTGACCACCTCCGGCTGATTCTCCCTTACGAGACCGGTTGGCAGTGATCTGCGGGACGGTTTCGCGCGTAACGCCTCGGGTGCGCCGGGGTGCACGGTCGCCCGTCGCCAGGGAGGCCGCCATGAAATCGATCCTGCTCACTGCCGTCGCCACCGTTTCGCTGACCGGATGCGTGGGAAACTCGATAACTCAGACGCAGCAGGCGCCCGAGCCGCGAAAGCGAGTTGACGTTCAGCGCTTCTACACGGGGATTTGGCACGAGATCGCTCGACGCCCCATGACAATCACGGATGGCTGCGTCGCCGGCGCGACGGAATATGGGCCAGACCGCGCCGGCGGCATACAGGTCCTCGATTCCTGTCGGATGGGCAACCCGCGCGGCGAACTCAAGACCGTCGGCGGACCTGGTACGATCCTCGATCCCGGCGTTAACGCCAAGCTCAGGGTCGACTATAAGCTCTACGGCTTTGTGCCGGTTCAGCGGGAGTACTGGATACTCGACCGGGCCGACGACTACAGCTGGTTCATCTCGGCTGATCCGACACTGCGTGACCTCTATATCTTCACGCGCGATCCGGAGATTAGCCCAACACAGCGAAAGCGGCTGGTCGCACGTGCAGCCGCGCTGGGCTACGATGTCAACAGGCTTGAATTTCCCGAGCAGACACGCCGTTGAGCCTCACGGGATTGCTCCCTTTATTGCGCATCACGGGCCCTTCTGGCCTGCTGGGTTTCGTGGACACCTAGATTAGGTGTTTCATGAAACCGGCAGCAGGCCAGTCGAAGCTCCGTGCCGAAGTCAGTAGCTAAGGATGTAAATCCCTCCTCCTTGCCGTCATGGCTTCAAAATCCAATCCCGGAACGCTGCGATCTTGGGCTGCTGCTGTCGGTTGTTCGGACAGACGAGATAGTAGGCAAACTCCTCCATTCGAGCGGGCGGAAACAACTGGATCAAACGCCCGTCACGCAGTTCATCCCCAACCAGGGCAGCCGGGAGCAGTCCCGCGCCTTGACCGGCAAGCACCGCCTTTAGCAAGAGGCCGCTGTCATCGAAGGAGGGGCCACGCGCAGGCGTCCTCTCAGCAACGCCGTGCGTGTCAAACCACAGGCTCCAGCCCTTTCGTTCGGCATCGTGAACCTGCGGCCAACGCACGAGATCTGATGGCCGGTTCGGACGGCCGGCTCGGTCGATCAGGTCGGGGGTCGCCACGGCGATCATCTCGACCGTGACGACGCGGTCGCTGCGAAGTCCTGAATATCGGCCCATCCCGTGGCGGATCGCAACATCCACGTCCGAGCGAGAAAAATCCACCATTGCATTGCTGGTTATGATCTGCAGATCGATGCCGGGTTGCGCCGTTCGAAAGGATGACAATCGCGGCACCAGCCATGCCGACGCAAAAAAGGGCGTGGTGCTGAGGGTGAGCAGCCCAGAATCCATCTGAGCCGCGATCCGCTCGGATGCACCGGCGATCTGGCGGAATGCATTGCGTATCGATGGCAGATAATCGCGGCCCGCGTCAGTCAGTAAAATCCCTCGCGTCACCCGCTCAAAGAGCTTCACGCCGAGATTTTCCTCCAGGACCCTAATCATCTGGCTGACGGCCCCCGGCGTCACGCACAATTCCTCCGCGGCCAGCTTGATCGAGAGGTTTCGGGCAGCGGCCTCGAACGCCTTCAGCGCGTTAAGGGGAGGTAATCGGCTCGGCATGAGTTAGAAAATCTGATCCATCAGGATTAAGTCTTCTGGTTTGTCCAAGCAGCGAGCAGAGGATAATTCCTGCCGCTATCAAGCGTCAATGCTGCAAGCAAGCCGCCAAGAAATACATGAATTCTAAATCATAGGCTGTCGTACCCGAACGTGCGTGACCGCTGGAGAGGTTGGATCGGATGTCTTTCAACGTGGAGTTCTGTGGTCTTACAGAGGTCGGAGAGCTTATCGCTCGCCGCGCCATCTCCTCAAAGGATGTCACCGAGGCGCTCCTTTCGCGCATTCGGCGTCTGGATGATGAATTGCGGGCTTTTGCACGTGTCCTGGACGAGAGCGCCCTCCGCCAGGCGGAGATTGCCGACCGCGAGATCGAGGCGGGAATCCACCGGGGCCCGCTCCATGGCGTTCCCATAGCGGTAAAGGACCTGTGCTGGATCAGGGGCGTCGCAACGGCGGCCGGCACCGTGGTCCATAAGGACTATGTGCCGGCGCGCGATGCGACCGTCGTGCGAAAGCTCATCGACGCAGGGGCAGTGCTGATCGGCAAGACCCAGCTCACCGAGGGGGCGTATTCCGACTACCACCCATCGATTCCGCCGGTGCAAAACCCATGGAACGGCGACTATTGGGCGGGCATCTCCTCCAGTGGATCAGCGGTTGCGACCGCCGCCGGCCTGTGCTTCGGCGCCATCGCGTCCGACACTGGCGGGTCGATCCGCTGGCCTTCGGCCGCCAACGGCGTCAGCGGCCTGAAGCCGACCTGGGGGCGCGTTAGCCGTTATGGGACATTCGACCTCGCTCCCTCGCTCGACCATATCGGCCCGGTCGCCCGGAACGTCATCGACGTCGCGGCGATCCTCAAGGTCATGGCAGGACACGACCCTAATGACTCCACGACGAGCGTTCGTCCGGTTCGCGAATACGTGACCGACGCAAGCGCGAATATACGCGGCAAGCGTATCGGGATCGACCCGTACTGGAACTCCGAAGACGTCGACGATTGGACACAGGCCGCACTGACGGAAGCCTGCGCGATATTCTCGAACCTGGGCGTCGAGATCGTCGAGGTGTCATTTCCCGATGTCCGCCAGATCGTGGCGGACTGGACCCCGAACTGCGCGGTTGAAACGGCAGTTGCCCATCAAGCGCCCTATGCCCTCCATAAGGAACAGTATGGCGCCATCCTATCGTCCGTCATCGAGAACGGAATGGCCGTTTCGGGGATGGCCTATCAGGAAATCCTTCTTCGCCGCGCGGCATTCCGTGGCCGGGTCGAGGCCCTGTTATCGTCGATCGACGCCATCCTGACGCCCGTCCATCCTTTCGCGCCGCTCACGCTGAAGACGATCGCAACCCTTGGCGAGCAGCCCGAGCTGATCGCCAAGCTGCAACGCTACACCTGCCCCTTCAACATGAGTGGCCACCCAACGCTGGTCTTCCCCGGGGGCGCCTCGATGGAAGGCATGCCCATCGGCCTGCAATTGATCGCCGCCGAATTCGACGAAAGCGCGCTCCTTGCTCTCGGCGCAGCGTTTCAGGGCGCAACGTCCTGGCACCGTCGTCAACCGGACCTCAGTGGCGCGAGGCGGTCCTAAGGTTTTGGGAGCGGCCCGCATATCGCACGCCGAGACGGCTCCGCTAGCCAGCAGAGGATAATCATGAACTTGCAAAGGCCATCGACGATTTTTTACGGCTGGCTCGTGGTCGCCGCAGCCTTCGTCATAACCTTCGTCGGCTTCGGGAGCGCCTACACATTCAGCGCGTTCCTAGACTCGCTCCAGCACGAGTTCGCGGCATCGCGCGGCTCGGTCTCGGCGGTTTTTTCGCTGGCCGGATTTATGTACTTCGCGCTCGGCATCGTTTCCGCGCCGCTCGCGGATCGACTCGGCGTGAAGGCGCTTTCCGCAATCGGAATGACGCTAGTCGGCCTCGGCCTCATTCTGGCCGGACAGGCGCAAACCATTCTCCAGGTCTACGCGGCCTATTGCATCGGTATCGGCGTCGGCGTCGGCTGTGCCTATGTGCCCACACTTGGCGCTGTGCAACGCTGGTTCGTCGAGCGCCGTGGTCTCGCATCCGGGTTGGCGGTCAGCGGCATTGGCGTCGGGACGCTCGTGATGCCGCCGTTCGCGCTTTGGCTGATCGCGGACCTCGGCTGGCGCAACGCCTACACCACGCTCGGCATCCTCGCGATCGTGGTCGGCCTGGCGGCGGCATTCGTCATGGAGGACGAGCCTGGCTGCCGCGGCCTGCAGCCCGACGGCATCGCACGTACCATGGTCGTTGGCTCCCTGCAGGCGGGCAATGATACGCCCGTGGGCCAAGCAATCCGGACGCGACGATTTGCGGGGCTCTATCTTGCGTCGTTCCTGAGCGCGCTTGGTGTCTTCGTACCGTTCGTGCATCTCGCGCCCTACGCGGTCGACCATGGTGTTCCCGCTTCGGCGGCAGTCTGGCTACTTGGTGCCATCGGCATCGGCAGCACGATTGGCCGCTTCTTCCTCGGCGGCATCGCGGACAGGATGGGCCGCGAGAGCTTCCTGATCGCCATGTATATCGGCATGGCCGCCTCACTTCCGACCTGGATCCTTGGTGGCTCCTTGAGCCAGCTCATACTGTTCGCGTTGATCTTCGGTCTCTTCTACGGAGGGTGGGTCGCGATTTTGCCAGCAGTGGTCGCCGACCTGTTCGGTGCGCGTCATGCCGGCCGCATCATCGGGGTGCTCTATTCGAGCGTTGCCCTAGGCACGCTCGTTGGACCAGGCGCCGCAGGCTTCATTTACGATCGCAGCCATAGCTACGTCATACCCATTGCCGTCAGCGCTGCCGCAAACGCCGGTGCCGCTGCCGTCATGTTTCTGGCGGCACGGCGACCCTCCGCTGGCAGGGTGAGCAGATGGAGCCAATCCATCCCACCCGATTGAGCTGCGGTGGAATTCGGTCGCCTTGGCCGCACCTCCGAACACTCCTTCGCAGCCTAACGCAGCGCATTTAACCCGGAGCGCGCGCCCTTGAAGGGCGTCGCTGTACGCGAACAGGTGCGGTTCCTGGTGACGTTCCAAAATTTCCTGATGGCGCGACCCCGGCAAGCGCGCCGACTATGGTCGACGGCATAAGATCTTGTCGATCGCCTTCCCTCGGGCGAGTTCATCGATGAGCTTGTCCAAGTAGCGGATTTCCCGCATCACCGGCTCGGCGATTTCCTCGAGGCGGACACCGCAGACAATTCCCCTTATGCTGAGGCGCGCGGGATTGAGCGCCGGCGCCTGGGCGAAAAAGGTCTCATAGTCCGAGTTCTTCGCCAGCTGGGAGGCAAGTGCCTCTTGGCCGTAGCCCGTCAGCCAGTGGATGATCTGGTCGACCTCCACCTTCGTGCGCCCCTTCCTCTCCGCCTTGGCGACCAGAAGCGGATAAATCTTGGCAAAGCTCATTCTGTAGATGCGGTGCTGGGTCATCACTTGCGCTTTCTCGGCGCTGCTCGTGGCGTCTCCCGGTTTCCATCATCATATCGCGACCCTGCCAAGTGTTTGATCCGCCCGACCCAGGTAAGAGTTGCGTCGGACATGGTCACGAGATGATCGGCCGCTGAAAAACCAGAAATTCGCTTGCGGGGTTTCAGATCGTGATCGCCATCCTCCAGCCAGAGGATGTCGATCAGCGGCGAAAGATTATAGCTCAAGACCTCCTCACGGCTGCCAAACTCGTCCCGCGTCCCTTGCACGACGAGGGTGGGGGTCTTCAGATCGACAAGGTGGCCGGTATGCAATTGTTCCGGTTTGCGGGGCGGATGGAAGGGATAACCGAGGCAGATCAGGGCACGAATCCGGCCACTATCTAACAGCGTGTCCGCGACCATGCTCGCGACGCGCCGGCCCATCAACCTGCCACCGATAACAAGCTATCCCTGCCTGCCGAGCGCGTCGACGGCAGCGATATATTGCAGGTTTAGCTTTTCAGCGCGGGGCGGTGGCTGCGCCCAACCCCGGTCCGCCGCGCCGCCATATAGTCGAATTCAAAGCGGGCAATGCGAAAGCCCTTTCCTGCTATGGCCTTTTCGGATGCCGTCTTTTACGGCGGCTCCGTCGGAGCTCCGGCCCCATGCGCCAGGAGGATCGGCTTGTCGGCCTGGTCTGGGCCGTCGAAAAAGAAACATTGCGCTGTCCCGCTGGGCGGCTGTCAGCCGCAAACCTGCCGCAGCAGTTCTCCCACGTCGAAGCCTTCCCAATGAGCAGTGGCGGCGACTCCTTCGGCACTGTTCGGCTTTCGGCCGGGCCCGTGCTCTCTCGGGTCGGTGCCGGCTCTTCGGTCGCGTTGTCGAAATCTCTTGCTGTCCGCTTTCGGGCTGACCACCAGTGTCCGCTGTTGGCGCACGCCTTTGAAAACGATCGTCGCCATGCTCAGCTTAAAGCTCGGCGACAATCCACCTCTTAAAGGCCACCATGGCGCTGGTTTCGGTCCGTGACCTCGGCCGCGTCATCCAATAGGCGCCGGTGACGATACCGACGTCGAGCGGCTGTACAATTCGTCCGGCACAGATATCACGCGAGAACATCGCGGCGGGGACCAGCGCAACGCCGAGACCTTGTGCTGCCGCTTCGACCAGGGCCAGCGAGTTATCGAAAATCCAGCCTCGGGCAACCGGAGGAGTCAGCCCCGCGGTGAGGAACCAGAGCGGCCATTCGTCCTGACGATATGAGCGCAGCAGGTGCTGCGTCAGCAGGTCAGCCGGAGCGCGGACTGACAAGGCCAGCCCAGGGCTGCAGACTGGTGCGAGCGGGGCTTGCATCAACTCGACCGCCTCGGTGCCGTGCCAGGCACCGTCACCGAAGCGAATGAACAGATCGAGGCCGTCGAGGAGCGTGTCGGCGCGGTTGTTGTTCGTCTTGATCCGCACCTCGATCTGCGGGTGCCGCGCGTTGAAGTCATTCAGGCGCGGCAGGAGCCACCCGAGGGCGAAGCTGCTGACCACACCGATCGTGAGAATCTCGGCGGTGCCGCCTGTACGAAGCTGGTGCACTTTGTCGCTGACGCGTCGGAGCGCATCCGTCAGCACCGGCAGCAACGCCAGCGCCTCCTCGGTTAGGGCTATGCCACGCGGCAGGCGCTCGAACAGCGAAAAGCCAAGATCCTTCTCAAGCAACTTGATCTGATGACTTATGGCGGTCTGGCCGACGCGCAGCTCCATCCCTGCCTTGGTCAGGCTCCCGAGCCGTGCCGCCGCTTCAAAAGCGCGCAGCGCGTTGAGCGGCAGTCTCGAAATATCCATCCGGAAGCCCCAATTTTTCTCATATCAAATCTGAGTAACGATCATTTGGCTAGGGTCATGCGGGCTCGCTACCTCTGCGCCTCCCTATGGAGACGAAACGCACATGACAACTCGCACTATCGAATCCCTTGTGGCGGACCGGCGCTCATTCTTGGTCGGCGCTGGCGCCGCTCTTGTCGGCGTCAGGCATGCGGCGGCTGCCCCTGGGACTAGTCTCGATCTAAGGTCTCTCGAAGAGAGGCATGGCGGCCGCCTCGGGCTATTCGCAACGCGAGAGAGCCAGCGGGTCGGCTGGCGCTCGACCGAGCGCTTCGCTTTCTGTTCGACATTCAAACTGTTTCTCGCTGCCTATGTGATGCAGACTGTGCAGCAGGGGCGCGATCGGCTCGACCGAGCCGTCCCGATCACAGCCGCCGACATGGTACCGCATGGGCCGGTCACGCAGCCGGCGATTGGCAGAACGCTCACGCTGGAAGAGCTGTGCAAGGCGGCAGTCGAGGTCAGTGACAACCCGGCGGCAAATATACTGATCCGCGAAATGGGTGGGCTCGCTGCTTTCCAGCTGTGGTATCGGAGCATTGGCGACCAGGTCACGAGCGTTGATCGAATGGAAATCGAGCTGAACAGCGCTTTGCCCGGCGACATGCGCGACACCACGACAGCCGAGCAATATGTCGCCAATCTCGACCGCGTCGTGCGCGGCAACTTGCTTTCAGCGGCGCACCTGCAGTTGCTTGTGCGTTGGATCACCGAAACTCCCACTGGGGCAGGCCGGATCAAGGCAGGCGTTCCAGCTGGCTACACAGTCGGCCACAAGACCGGAACCGGGGCGCGATCGACGCACAATAATATCGGCATCATGTCAAACGGCCCACAAAGTTGCCCCCCGTTCGGCGTCCAATGTTGGCTCTGACGCAATCTCGCTGACGTTTTTCATAATTGGGCACCGATCAGGCGCGCCTGGAGGAGGTCGATCTTGCCTCGGCCATACATCTGTCGTTTGACGAGTTTGAGCCGGGTGATCTGGCCTTCCGTCTGACCATTTGACCAGGTTGAGATGATCGCCGCGTGTACGGCCGCTTCGTCTCGCCTGACGCCATTCGCCAGCGAAGCGATCAGGCTGCTTGAAGCGCGCTCTATCCAGGACGACAGCAGCTCGGCCCGTTTGGTTCTGATCATGGCGTGGAAGTCGGCA
>NZ_FUYX01000027.1 GCF_900168195.1 Allobosea thiooxidans
ATCGCAGCCGTCAACGACGTCTTGCCATGGTCAACGTGACCAATCGTTCCAATGTTGCAGTGCGGCTTCGTCCGCGAAAACTTCTCTTTGGCCATCGTAGCCTCCGTTCAATCTCTCAGTGTTCAGTCGAAGGTTCTGGTCAGGCGTACTTGGCCTGGACCTCGGCGGCGACCGCCGACGGAACCTGCTCGTAATGGTCGAACTGCATCGTGTAGTTCGCGCGGCCCTGCGAGAACGAACGCAGCTGGTTGACGTAGCCGAACATGTTCGCCAGCGGAACCATCGCGTTGATCACGACGGCGTTGCCGCGCATGTCCTGGCCCTGGATCTGGCCGCGACGCGAGTTCAGGTCGCCGATGACCGAGCCGGTGTAGTCTTCCGGGGTCACGACCTCGACCTTCATGATCGGCTCGAGCAGCACGGAGCCGCCCTTCTGCAGACCTTCACGGAGCGCGGCGCGCGACGCGATTTCGAAGGCGAGAGCCGACGAGTCGACCTCGTGGAAGGCGCCGTCGATCAGCGAGACCTTGACGTCCACCACCGGGAAGCCGGCGAGCACGCCGGAACCGATGACCGAGTTCAGGCCCTTCTCGACGCCCGGGATGTACTCCTTGGGCACCGCGCCGCCGACGATCTTCGACTCGAACTCGAAGCCCTTGCCGGTCTCGTTCGGCTCGATCACCAGCTTGACGCGGGCGAACTGGCCGGTACCGCCGGTCTGCTTCTTGTGGGTGTAGTCGACCTCGGCCTTCTTGGTCAGCGTCTCGCGATAGGCAACCTGCGGCGCGCCGATATTGGCATCGACCTTGTAGGTGCGCTTCAGGATGTCGACCTTGATGTCGAGATGCAGCTCGCCCATGCCCTTCAGGATGGTCTGGCCGCTCTCCTGGTCGGTCGACACGCGGAAGGACGGATCCTCGTTCGCGAGCTTCGACAGAGCGAGACCCAGCTTCTCCTGGTCGGCCTTGGACTTCGGCTCGATCGCGATCGTGATGACCGGCTCGGGGAACTCCATGCGCTCCAGGATGACCGCCTGAGCGGGATCGCAGAGCGTGTCGCCGGTGCGGACGTCCTTGAGGCCGGCCAGGGCAACGATGTCGCCGGCATAAGCCTCCTTGATGTCCTCGCGGTTGTTCGCATGCATCAGCAGCATGCGGCCGACGCGCTCCTTCTTGTCACGGGTCGAGTTCAGCACCGAGGCGCCGGTCTCGATCTTACCCGAATAGATGCGGCAGAAGGTGATCGTGCCGACGAACGGGTCGTCCATGATCTTGAAGGCGAGCATGGAGAAGGGATCCGCATCACTCGGGTTGCGAGTGGTCGGCTCCTCGGTCTTGAAGTCGATGCCATCGACCGCGCCACGATCGACCGGCGACGGCAGGAAGTCGACGACGGCGTCGAGCAGGGGCTGCACGCCCTTGTTCTTGAAGGCCGAGCCGCAGAGCACGGGATGGAACGCACGGCGCTGAACCGCGGTGCGAACCAGCCGGCGCAGCGTGTCGGCGTCCGGCTCGGTGCCCTCGAGATAGGCTTCCATCGCAGCGTCGTCCATCTCGACGGCGGCTTCGACGAGCTTCGAGCGGTACTCGACGGCCTTGTCGGCGAGGTCGGCCGGGATGTCCTTCTCTTCGTAGGACGCGCCGAGCGCTTCGCCGTTCCAGACGATCGCCTTCATCTTGATCAGGTCGATGACGCCGACGAAGTCGGATTCCGCACCGATCGGGATCTGCAGGCAGACAGGCTTGCCGGCAACGCGGTCGATGATGTCCTGCACGCAGCGATAGAAATCGGCGCCGATCTTGTCCATCTTGTTGACGAAGACGACGCGCGGAACGTCGTACTTGTCGGCCTGGCGCCAGACGGTCTCGGTCTGCGGCTCGACGCCCTGGTTGCCGTCGAGAACGCAGACGGCGCCGTCGAGCACGCGCAGCGAACGCTCGACCTCGATGGTGAAGTCGACGTGGCCGGGGGTGTCGATGATGTTCAGGCGATTGTCGCGCCAGAAGCAGGTCGTCGCGGCGGACGTGATGGTGATGCCGCGCTCCTGCTCCTGCGTCATCCAGTCCATCGTGGCCGAACCGTCATGGGTCTCGCCCAGCTTATGGTTCTTGCCGGTGTAGAACAGGATGCGCTCGGTCGTCGTCGTCTTGCCCGCATCGATGTGGGCCATGATGCCGAAGTTGCGATAGCGCTCGATGGGATGGGAACGGGCCATGATCGTGCTCTGTGTTTCGAGAAACCGCGCCGCTTACCAGCGGTAGTGCGAGAAGGCGCGGTTGGCTTCCGCCATCCGATGCGTGTCTTCACGCTTCTTGACAGCGTTGCCGCGGTTGTTGGCGGCATCCATCAGCTCAGCCGACAGGCGCTCCACCATCGTCTTGTCGTTGCGGCTGCGAGCGGCCGCGATCAGCCAGCGGATCGCCAGCGCCTGGCGGCGCTCGGAGCGAACCTCGACCGGGACCTGGTAGGTCGCGCCACCGACGCGGCGGGAACGAACCTCAATCGCCGGAGCGACATTCTCCAGCGCCGACTTGAAGACGCCGAGCGGCTCGCTCTTGGTCTTCGCCTCGATGATGTCGAAGGCACCGTAGACGATCCGCTCAGCGGTCGACTTCTTGCCTTCGTACATCACGGAGTTCATGAACTTGGTCACGACGATATCACCGAACTTCGGGTCCGGGATAACTTCGCGCTTTTCGGCACTGTGGCGGCGGGACATCGTCTAGTCTCCGGTCAATCTGGAACGCTGCGGACCGGCTCGGGTCGGTAGACCCCGCCGGTCTGGCAGAAAATTACTTCGGACGCTTGGCGCCGTACTTCGAACGGCGCTGCTTGCGGTTCTTGACGCCCTGCGTATCGAGGACGCCGCGCAGGATGTGGTAGCGCACGCCGGGAAGGTCCTTGACGCGGCCGCCGCGGATCATGACGACCGAGTGCTCCTGGAGGTTGTGCCCCTCACCCGGAATGTAGCCGATCACTTCGAAACCGTTGGTCAGGCGAACCTTGGCGACCTTACGAAGCGCCGAGTTCGGCTTCTTCGGAGTCGTCGTATAGACGCGCGTGCAGACGCCGCGCTTCTGCGGGCACGACTCGAGCGCCGGAGCGGTGTTGCGCACCTTCACGGGCGACCGCGGCTTGCGGATGAGCTGGCTGATTGTCGGCATTCTGGCCTCTCGCCCCACTGAGCGTTTGGAAATTCCCTGGTCAATCTCCCAGCTCGATCGCAGCCACGGCATAAACGAAGCCGCGCCATCGGCGCCCATCAGGGGCCTCAGGCGCGCTTGCATGCAGAGGAACACAGGAAAACCTGCGCTCATGCGTCCTGCCATGTCGTCGTTCGACGCTGGAATTCCGACGGAGTTTCGGTCGCGAACCTCGATCGCGAACCAAGCGCGAGCGACAAACGTGTCCGACAGCCGTCGACAGTGGCGCGCTTATGACTCAACGGGAGATTCGCGTCAAGCCCGAAACCACCGAAAAAGCAGAGGTTTCGCGGAGATCGGGCCAGCTGCGGCCCCATGCTAGCTTCCGCGCAAGAAAAAGGCCGCCCGGCAGGGGCGGCCTTTCCGATCGTTGCGTGGCGCCGAGCCTTACTCGGCGGCCGGCAGGACGGCCGCGGCCTCGGCAGCGGCCTTCGCCGCCGCATCCGCCTTCTGGCCGACGATGAGATCGTCGCGGCGAGTCGCCACCTGCTTGATGCGGGCGACCTGGGCGCCGGTGCCGGCCGGGATGAGCGAGCCGACGATGACGTTCTCCTTGAGACCCTCGAGCAGGTCCGACTTGCCGTTGACCGCCGCCTCGGTGAGGACGCGGGTGGTCTCCTGGAACGACGCTGCCGAGATGAAGGAACGGGTCTGCAGCGAGGCCTTGGTGATGCCGAGCAGGACCGGCACGCCGGAAGCCGGCTTCTTGCCCTCCTCGCGCAGCTTCGCGTTGACCTCTTCCAGCTCGATCCGGTCGACCTGGTCGCCGGTCAGGATGTCGCTGTCGCCGGACTCGGTGATCTCGACCTTCTGCAGCATCTGCCGGACGATGACCTCGATGTGCTTGTCGTTGATGCCGACGCCCTGGAGGCGATAGACCTCCTGGATCTCGTTCACCAGATAAGCCGCCAGCTCCTCGACGCCCTTGATCGCCAGGATGTCGTGCGGGGCCGGGTTGCCGTCGAGGATGTAGTCGCCGACCTCCACGACGTCGCCGTCCTGGAGATGGATGTGCTTGCCCTTCGGGATCAGGTACTCGACCCCGTCCGAGCCGTCATGCGGCGTCAGCGTCACGCGACGCTTGTTCTTGTAGTCCTTACCGAAGCCGATGACGCCGGCCTTCTCGGCGATGATCGCCGCATCCTTCGGACGACGTGCCTCGAACAGCTCCGCGACGCGCGGCAGACCGCCGGTGATGTCGCGGGTCTTGGCCGAGTCGGTCGAGACGCGCGCCAGCACGTCGCCGGCCTTCACGGTCGAGCCCGGCTCGACCGAGATGATGCCGTCGACCGGCAGGATGTAGCGGGCATCGCCGCCACGGGCGAGCTTCGCGATCTTGCCGTCCGCGCCGATGACCGTGATCGCCGGCTTGAGGTCGGCCGTACGGGCCGAGCCGCGCCAGTCGATGACGACGCGCTTGGAGATGCCGGTCGCCTCGTCGGTCGTCTCGGTCATCGACATGCCGTCGACGAGGTCCTCGAAGCCGACCTTGCCGTCGACCTCCGCCAGGATCGGGCGGGAATAGGGATCCCACTCGATCAGGCGCTGGCCGCGCTTGACCTTGTCGCCTTCGTCGACCCGCAGCTTCGAGCCGAACTGGACGCGATGCACCGCGCGCTCGGCTCCATCAGGCCCGACGATCACGATGGCGATGTTGCGCGCCATCGCGATGAGGTCGCCATCCGAGTTCCGCGCGGCGTTGCGGTTGCGCATCTTGACCGTGCCTTCGAAGTTCGACTCGACGAAGGACTGGTCGGCGATGGTGGCCGCGCCGCCGATGTGGAAGGTACGCATGGTGAGCTGCGTGCCCGGCTCGCCGATCGACTGCGCCGCGATGACGCCGACGGCCTCGCCCATGTTGACGGGCGTGCCGCGGGCGAGGTCGCGCCCGTAGCAGGTCGCGCAGACGCCGTTCTTGGTCTCGCAGGTCAGCACCGAGCGGATCTTCACCTCCTGGATGCCGGCGGCGTTGATCTTCTCGATATGGCTCTCCTCGATCATCGTGCCCTTCGGCACGAGGACGTTGCCGTCGATGTCGGTCACGTCCTCGGCGGCCGAACGGCCCAGGATGCGCACGCCGAGCGAGGCCACGACCTGGCCGGCATCGACGATGGCGCGCATCTTGATGCCGTTGTCCGAACCGCAATCGGTCTCGGAGATGATCGCGTCCTGCGCCACGTCGACGAGACGACGGGTGAGATAGCCGGAGTTGGCCGTCTTCAGCGCCGTGTCGGCGAGGCCCTTACGGGCGCCGTGGGTCGAGTTGAAGTACTCGAGAACGTCGAGGCCTTCCTTGAAGTTCGAGATGATCGGCGACTCGATGATCTCGCCCGACGGCTTGGCCATCAGGCCGCGCATGGCGGCGAGCTGGCGCATCTGCGCCGGCGAACCACGGGCGCCCGAATGCGACATCATGTAGATCGAGTTGATCTGCTTGTCGCGACCGTTCTCGTCCTTCTGGACGGTCGAGATGCGGGCCATCATCTCCTGGGCGAGCTTGTCGGAGCACTTCGCCCAGGCGTCGACGACCTTGTTGTACTTCTCGCCCTGCGTGATCAGGCCGTCCTGGTACTGCTGCTCGTAGTCCTTGGCGAGCGCGCGGGTGGTGTCGACGATCTGCCACTTGTTCTCCGGCACGACCATGTCGTCCTTGCCGAAGGAGATGCCGGCGCGGAAGGCGTGCTTGAAGCCGAGCCCCATGACGCGGTCGCAGAAGATCACCGACTCCTTCTGACCGCAGCCGCGATACACGGCGTCGATCATTCCGGAGATCTCCTTCTTCGTCATCAGCTTGTTGACGACATCGAAGGACACGGCCGGATGCTCCGGCAGCGCGGTCGAGAGGATCACGCGGCCGGGCGTGGTGTCGTAGATCTTCGTGTACGGCTTGCCGTCATGGCCGACGCCGGTCCAGCGATATTTGATCTTCGAGTGCAGCGTCACGACCTTCTCGTGCAGCGCGTGCTCGAGCTCGCCGAAATCGCCGAAGGCCTTGCCCTGGCCCGGCTCGCCGTCCGAGACGAGCGAGAGATAGTACAGGCCGAGCACGATGTCCTGCGACGGCACGATGATCGGCTGGCCGTTCGCCGGGTGCAGGATGTTGTTGGTCGACATCATCAGCACGCGCGCTTCCAGCTGCGCTTCGAGCGACAGCGGAACGTGCACGGCCATCTGGTCGCCGTCGAAGTCCGCGTTGAAGGCGGCGCAGACCAGCGGGTGCAGCTGGATCGCCTTGCCCTCGATCAGCACCGGCTCGAAGGCCTGGATGCCGAGGCGGTGCAGCGTCGGCGCCCGGTTCAGCATCACCGGATGCTCGCGGATGACCTCGTCCAGGATATCCCAGACCTCGGGCTTCTCCTTCTCGACGAGCTTCTTGGCCTGCTTGACCGTGGTCGAGTAGCCCTTGGCGTCGAGGCGCGCATAGATGAACGGCTTGAACAGCTCGAGCGCCATCTTCTTCGGCAGGCCGCACTGATGCAGCTTCATCTCCGGGCCGACGACGATGACCGAGCGGCCGGAGTAGTCGACGCGCTTGCCGAGCAGGTTCTGGCGGAAGCGGCCCTGCTTGCCCTTCAGCATGTCGGCGAGCGACTTCAGCGGGCGCTTGTTGGCACCCGTGATGACGCGGCCGCGGCGGCCGTTGTCGAACAGGGCGTCGACCGACTCCTGCAGCATCCGCTTCTCGTTGCGGATGATGATGTCCGGCGCACGCAGCTCGATGAGGCGCTTCAGGCGGTTGTTGCGGTTGATAACGCGACGATAGAGGTCGTTCAGGTCCGAGGTCGCGAAGCGGCCGCCGTCGAGCGGCACGAGCGGGCGCAGATCCGGCGGGATGACCGGAATCTGGGTCATCACCATCCATTCCGGCTTGTTGCCCGACTCCTGGAAGGCCTCGATGATCTTGAGGCGCTTCATCAGCTTCTTGGGCTTCAGCTCCGACGTCGTCGTCGCGATCTCATGCTTGAGATCGGCGTTGATCTGGTCGAGGTCGAGCGCGCGCAGCATCTCGCGGATGGCTTCCGCGCCGATCATGGCGGTGAAGGTGTCCGCGCCGTACTCCTCCTGAGCCCGGACGTACTCCTCCTCCGACAGCAGCTGACGGTCCTTGAGCGGGGTCAGGCCCGGCTCGATGACGACGTAGCTTTCGAAGTAGAGGATGCGCTCGAGATCCTTGAGCGGCATATCCATCAGCAGGCCGATGCGCGAGGGCAGCGACTTCAGGAACCAGATATGCGCGACGGGAGCGGCGAGCTCGATATGGCCCATGCGCTCGCGCCGGACGCGGGCGAGCGTGACCTCGACGCCGCACTTCTCGCAGATGACGCCCTTGAACTTCATGCGCTTGTACTTGCCGCACAGGCACTCGTAGTCCTTGATCGGCCCGAAGATGCGCGCGCAGAACAGGCCGTCACGCTCCGGCTTGAACGTGCGGTAGTTGATGGTCTCGGGCTTTTTGATCTCGCCATAGGACCAGGACAGGATCTTCTCCGGGCTCGCGATCGAGATCTTGATCGCGTCGAAGGCCTGCTGGACCGGCTGCTGGCCGAAAAGGTTCATGACCTCTTGCTTCATCGCCTGTCTCCTTCCGCCGGCGGGGGCTAAGGCCGCCCTGCCCGGCTGGTCAATTCCGTCGGCCGGCGGCGTCAATGCCGCCGGCATGTACCCAAGGCTTGGTTAACGGCTTATTCAGCCGCCTCGGCCGGCGGCAACTCGCCCGGCTTCACCTTGTTGTTGATCAGCTCGACATTGAGGCCGAGCGACCGCATCTCCTTGACGAGAACGTTGAAGCTCTCGGGGATGCCGGCCTCGAAGTTGTCCTCGCCGCGCACGATCGACTCGTAGACCTTGGTACGGCCGGCGACGTCGTCCGACTTCACGGTCAGCATCTCCTGCAGCGTGTAGGCGGCGCCGTAAGCCTCGAGCGCCCAGACCTCCATTTCGCCGAAGCGCTGGCCGCCGAACTGCGCCTTGCCGCCCAGCGGCTGCTGGGTGACGAGCGAGTACGGGCCGATCGAACGCGCGTGGATCTTGTCGTCCACGAGGTGGTGCAGCTTGAGCATGTAGATGTAGCCCATCGTGACCTTACGGTCGAAAGGCTCACCCGTGCGCCCGTCATAAAGGGTCGACTGACCCGACGAGTGCAGCCCTGCCTGCTCCAGCAGCCGCTCGATATCGGCCTCCTTGGCGCCGTTGAAGACCGGCGTCGCCACCGGCACGCCGCGGCGCAGGTTCTGACCCATCTCGACGAGCTCGTTCTCGTCCATCGAGGCGATGATCTCGTTGTCCTCGTAGACGGCGTCGAAGGAGGCCTTCAGCGCCTTGAAGTCGTTCGTCTTCTTGTAGGCGTCGAGCGCCTGCGAGATCTGCCTGCCGAGACCGGCGGCAGCCCAGCCCAGATGCGTCTCCAGGATCTGGCCGACGTTCATGCGCGAAGGCACGCCCAGCGGGTTCAGCACGATGTCGGCATGGGTTCCGTCCTCGAGGAACGGCATGTCCTCCACCGGCACGATGCGCGAGACCACGCCCTTGTTGCCGTGGCGGCCGGCCATCTTGTCGCCCGGCTGGATCTTGCGCTTCACCGCGACGAAGACCTTGACCATCTTCATCACGCCCGGAGGCAGCTCGTCGCCGCGCTGCAGCTTCTCGACCTTGTCGAGGAAGCGCTGCTCGAGGCGCTTCTTCGACTCGTCGTACTGCTTCCGCATCGCCTCGATCTCGGTCATCAGCGAGTCTTCGGCGGTCGCGAACAGCCACCACTGCGAACGCGGGAACTCGCTCATCACCTCACGGGTGATGACCGTGTCCTTCTTGAAGCCCTTCGGTCCGGCGAGGCCGGTCTTGCCGGTCAGGATCTCGGCCAGACGCGCGAAGGTGTTGCGGTCCAGGATCGCCTGCTCGTCGTCGCGGTCCTTGGCGAGACGCTCGATCTCCTCGCGCTCGATCGCCTGGGCGCGCTCGTCCTTGTCGACGCCGTGGCGGTTGAACACGCGGACCTCGACGATCGTGCCCTGCACGCCGGGGGGAACGCGCAGCGAGGTGTCGCGCACGTCCGAAGCCTTCTCGCCGAAGATGGCGCGCAGGAGCTTCTCTTCCGGGGTCATCGGGCTTTCGCCCTTCGGCGTGATCTTGCCGACGAGGATGTCGCCCGCCGCCACTTCCGCGCCGATATAGACGATGCCGGCTTCGTCGAGGTTCTTCAGCGCCTCTTCCGAAACGTTCGGAATGTCGCGCGTGATTTCCTCAGGGCCCAGCTTGGTGTCGCGGGCCATGACCTCGAACTCCTCGATATGGATCGAGGTGAAGACGTCCTCGGAGACGATCTTCTCGGAGAGAAGGATCGAGTCCTCGAAGTTGTAGCCGTTCCACGGCATGAACGCGACGAGCACGTTGCGGCCGAGCGCGAGCTCGCCGAACTCGGTCGACGGGCCGTCCGCAACGATGTCGCCCTTCTTGACGACGTCGCCGACGCGCACCAGCGGACGCTGCGTGATGCAGGTCGACTGGTTCGAGCGCTGGAACTTCTGCAGCCGGTAGATGTCGACGCCCGGCTTCGTCGGATCCATCTCGTCCGAAGCGCGGATGACGATACGGGTCGCGTCGACCTGGTCGACGATGCCGCCGCGGCGGGCCGCGATCGCAGCGCCCGAGTCACGGGCGACGACCGCTTCCATGCCGGTGCCGACGAAGGGCGCATCGGCGCGAACCAGCGGCACCGCCTGGCGCTGCATGTTCGAGCCCATCAGCGCGCGGTTCGCGTCGTCGTTCTCGAGGAACGGGATCAGCGCCGCGGCGACCGAGACAAGCTGCTTCGGCGACACGTCCTGGAAGTCGACCTTGTCGACCGGGGTGACGATGACCTCGCCGGCGCGACGGCAGACGATCAGGTCGTCCGTCAGGCGACCTTCGCCGTCGACGGCGGCATTCGCCTGGGCGACGTTGTACTTCGCCTCTTCCATCGCCGAGAGATAGATCACCTCGTCCGTGACCTTGCCGTCGCGGATGCGGCGATACGGGCTCTCGATGAAGCCATACTTGTTGACCCGCGCGAAGGTGGCGAGCGAGTTGATCAGGCCGATGTTCGGGCCTTCCGGCGTCTCGATCGGGCAGATGCGGCCGTAATGCGTCGGGTGCACGTCGCGCACCTCGAAGCCGGCGCGCTCACGGGTGAGACCACCCGGGCCAAGCGCCGAAAGACGACGCTTATGCGTGACTTCCGAGAGCGGGTTCGTCTGGTCCATGAACTGCGAGAGCTGCGAGGAGCCGAAGAACTCGCGCACGGCTGCAGCCGCCGGCTTGGCGTTGATCAGGTCCTGCGGCATGACCGTGTCGATATCGACCGAGGACATGCGCTCCTTGATGGCGCGCTCCATGCGCAGGAGGCCCAGGCGGTACTGGTTCTCCATGAGCTCGCCGACCGAGCGGACGCGGCGGTTGCCGAGATGGTCGATGTCGTCGATCTCGCCCTTGCCGTCGCGCAGGTCGACCAGCGCCTTGACGACGGCGAAGATGTCCTCCTTGCGCAGGATGCGCACGGTGTCCTCGGCATCGAGGTCGAGGCGCATGTTCATCTTCACGCGGCCGACGGCCGAGAGGTCGTAGCGCTCCGGATCGAAGAACAGCGACTGGAACATGTTCTCGGCGGTCTCGAGCGTCGGCGGCTCGCCCGGGCGCATCACGCGATAGATGTCGAACAGGGCTTCCTCGCGGCGCGAGTTCTTGTCGACGTTCAGCGTGTTGCGGATGTAGGGGCCGACCGTGATGTGGTCGATGTCGAGCACCGGGATCTCGTCGAAGCCGTCATCGGTCAGCTGCTTCAGCAGCTTCTCGGTGATCTCCTCGCCGGCCTCGGCGTAGACTTCGCCCGTCGCCGGATTGACTAGGTCCTCGGCGATGTACTGGGTGTACAGGTCCTCGTCCTGCGCGCGCAGGAACTTGAGACCCTTCTCGGCGAGCTGGCGGGCGGTGCGGGCGACGAGCTTCTTGCCGGCCTCGACCACGACCTCGCCGGTGTCGGCATCAATCATGTCTTCGGTGGCCTTGAAGCCCTTCATGCGCTCCGCGTCGTAGGGAACGCGCCAGCCCTTGGCGTCCTTGGTGTAATTGATGTGGTTATAGAAGCGGTTGAGGATCTCCTCGCCGTCCATGCCGAGCGCGAACAGCAGCGAGGTGACCGGGATCTTACGCTTCCGGTCGATGCGGGCATAGACGATGTCCTTGGCGTCGAACTCGATGTCGAGCCAGGAACCGCGATAGGGGATGATGCGCGCGGCGAAGAGCAGCTTGCCCGAGGAATGGGTCTTGCCCTTGTCGTGGTCGAAGAACACGCCCGGCGAACGGTGCATCTGCGAAACGATGACGCGCTCGGTGCCGTTGACGATGAAGGTGCCGTTGTCCGTCATGAGCGGCATGTCGCCCATGTAGACATCCTGCTCCTTGATGTCCTTGACGGACTTCGCCTGGGTGTCCGGGTCGATATCGAACACGATCAGGCGCAGGGTCACCTTGAGCGGCGCCGAGAAGGTCATGCCGCGCTGGCGGCACTCGTCGACGTCGTATTTCGGCGGCTCGAAGGTGTACTTCACGAACTCCAGCAGCGAGGCGCCGGAGAAATCGCCGATCGGGAAGACCGACTTGAAGACGGACTGAAGACCCTCGTCGGGCCGGCCGCCCTTGGGTTCGTCGACCATCAGGAACTGGTCGTAGGACGCCTTCTGAACCTCGATGAGGTTCGGCATCTGCGCCACTTCCTTGAGTTTGCCGAAGAACTTGCGGACGCGCCTGCGACCCTGGAGCGAATTGACCATGTTGTTCCTCGCAATCTCTTCGGACGGCTCACCCGGTGGTCCGCGGCGACAACCTAAGGCCGCCGGGTGAGCCGTTCGGCGCCGCATCGCGCCGACCTGCATTTCCATCGAGGCCACGCCGCTAGGTTGCGGCGGACCTCAGCAACAACTCCCGCGCACCGGCGCGGAAACGACGCAACAGCCCCGGAGGCGTAGCCGCCCCGGGACTGTCGATCTTGACTACGGTCGGACCGGCATCAGCCGGCCCTGGCTCACTTGAGCTCGACCTTGGCGCCAACGGCCTCGAGGGTCTTCTTGAGCTTCTCGGCCTCGTCCTTGGCAACGCCTTCCTTCAGCGGCTTCGGAGCGCCCTCGACGAGGTCCTTGGCCTCCTTGAGGCCCAGGCCGGTGATGGCGCGGACTTCCTTGATCACCTCGATCTTCTTGTCGCCGGCGGCGGCAAGAACGACGGTGAACTCGGTCTGCTCTTCAGCAGCGGCAGCGGCAGCGCCACCGCCGGCAGCCGGGCCAGCCGCAACGGCGACGGCGGCGGCGGCGGAAACGCCCCACTTCTCTTCGAGCATCTTGGCGAGGTCAGCGGCCTCGAGAACGGTGAGCGACGACAGCTCGTCGACGAGCTTGGCGAGATCGGCCATGGTTAACTTCCTGTCTTAAGAGGTTCGAACGATAAGGGTTTGCTGGCTTCAAGCCGCATTCTTGTCGGCGTAGGCCTGAACCACGCGAGCCAGCTTGCCGGCGGGCGCGTTCGTGAGCTGCGCGAGCTTCGTAGCCGGGGCCTGGATGAGGCCGACCAGCTTGGCACGCAGTTCGTCGAGCGAGGGCATCGTGGCCAGGGCCTTGACACCATCGGGGTTCAGGGCGGTCTTGCCCATCGCGCCGCCCAGGATGACGAGCTTGTCGTTGTCCTTGGCGAAAGCGGTGGCGACCTTCGGCGCCGCGACCGGATCGTTGGAATAAGCGATCAGGGTGGGACCCGTCAGCAGGTTGCTGATGGACGCGACGTCGGTGCCTTCAAGAGCGATCTTGGCCAAGCGGTTCTTTGCGACCTTAACAGTGGCGCCATTCGCCTTCATCTCGCGACGAAGCTTCTGGAACTGGGCCACGGTCAAGCCCGCATAGTGGGCCACGACGACGACCGACGTGCTCGAAAACACGCCGTTCAGCGACGCGACGGCATCTTGCTTTGCCGCTTTATCCACTTGGGCTCTCTCCGGTAGGCGACAAGCCTGAGGGCTCGCCGCCGGTTGCACGTGTCGCTTCCTGGAACCCCGGTTGACACCGGCGCCCCGCGAAGCGACGCTTGGTGCCCTGTCCCCGCTCCCGAACCCCAAACGAGGCCGCGACCGGGCGAGATGGTTCGAACCGTCTTTTCCGGATCTTGCGACCCGGGACTAAGCTCTTGCACCGTCTATGCAGGCCTCTTGGCGAAATTATGCTCCCGGACGGATCCGGGAAGGCACCTGCAGTCTCAGACAGGACTGGATGATTCCGGCTCGAAAGATCGCTCCTCCGACCCTGAAACACCCATTCTTCAGCGGAAACCCGCCGAAAAACGCGAACGGACCCCTTCGTGCCGCGCACGCTGGAGCCCCTTCACTCATGGAAACAGGCGTGCGTATAGCGCCTTCGCCTGCTTCTGCCAAGTGGGCTCTTGACTTCACGAAGTCAAGAGCGGGTGAGCGGCCGGTTGCCCGGCCGCGCTTCCCGAGAGCCTATCAGCCGCCGATGACGGTGTTCGGCTCGATCTTGACGCCCGGGCCCATGGTCGACGACAGGGCGACGCGCTGAATGTACGTGCCCTTGGCGCCGGCGGGCTTCGCCTTGGCGACGGAGTCGACGAACGCCTTGATGTTCTCCGAGAGCTTCTCGGCCGAGAACGAGGCCTTGCCGACGGCGGCGTGGACGATACCGGCCTTCTCGACGCGGAACTCGACCGAACCGCCCTTCGAGGCGGCGACGGCGGCGGTGACGTCCATGGTGACGGTGCCGACGCGCGGGTTCGGCATCAGGCCGCGCGGGCCGAGCACCTTACCGAGACGGCCGACGAGCCCCATCATGTCCGGGGTCGCGATGCAGCGATCGAAGTTGATCTCGCCCTTCTGGACGGTCTCGACCAGCTCCTCGGCGCCGACGATGTCGGCACCCGCGGCCTTGGCCTCGTCGGCCTTGGCGCCGCGAGCGAAAACGGCGACGCGCAGCGTGCGGCCCGAACCGTTCGGCAGGTTGCAGACGCCGCGGACCATCTGGTCGGCGTGACGGGGATCGACGCCGAGATTCATCGCGATCTCGACAGTCTCGTCGAACTTGGCGTTGGCGCGCTCCTTGATGAACGTGACAGCCTGGTCGAGCGAGTACAGCTTGGTGCGGTCAATGCCCTCACGGCCCTTGACGACGCGCTTTCCGACATGTGCCATTGTCAGCCTCCCCTCAGCCCGCGACGTCCAGGCCCATCGAGCGGGCCGAACCACGGATCATGGCCGCAGCCGCTTCAACGGTGTCGCAGTTGAGATCGGCCATCTTCTTCTCGGCGATCTCGTTGATCTGCGCGGCGGTGACCTTGCCGGCGGCGCCGCCGCGGCCCGGAGTCTTCGAACCCGAGGTCAGACCGGCCGCCTTCTTGAGGAAGTACGAGACCGGCGGCTGCTTCATCTCGAAGGTGAAGGAGCGATCCTGATACGCGGTGATGATCACCGGGATCGGCATGCCCTTTTCCATCTGCTGGGTCTTCGCATTGAAGGCCTTGCAGAATTCCATGATGTTGAGGCCGCGCTGACCGAGCGCGGGACCGATCGGCGGCGACGGATTGGCCGCGCCCGCCGGAACCTGAAGCTTCACGTAGCCCGTGATCTTCTTCGCCATGATGGCTGCTCCTGCCGTCCGCCCCGGTGCCTGATCGGAACGACGACGCCCCTGCCTGCCGACGCTCTCCGCCGGGGCCGGGGTGGTTGCAGTGCGTGGTGCGATACGGTTGTCCGGTTGGCGACCGGCGCATCTCCCACGCGGTTGAGGCCGGGCCTATGACACATCCCGGCCGGGAAGGGAAGAGGAGTTCCCCGCCCCGCCGAGCGCCGCCTGCGCCGGCTCGGCCCTCTGTGGCTGGCGGATATACTCGTCGAGCGCAAGGCAGATATGCACCGTCACCAGCCCGACGAGCAGGAAGGCGAGGACGGCGTGGCTGCGGAACAGCGTATCGGCATATCCCGCCCCTTCCGGCCAGATCGCCGGGAGCTCGATGCCGCCATAAATGGCCCGCCCGCCAAAGTCCGATACACCGGCCAGGCCGAGCAGCGGCACCACCAGCAGCAGCCCGTAGAGCACGCGGTGGATCACCCTGCCCCCGGCGGCTCGCGCCCATCGGCCACGCAGACGCGCGACGACGCGATAGCCCAGACGCAGGGCCACGAGGACGAACAGAAACACGCCGACGGTCTTGTGCAGCGTATGCAGGGCCGCCGCCCACCGGCCGGTTCCGAGGCTCGTCATGGCGATGCCGACAGCGAACAAGGCCAGGACGAGCACAGCCGTCGACCAGTGCAGCAGCCTGGCGATGAACGGAAAGCCATGCTCGCCGCCTCGTTCGCCCTGGCCACCGTCCGGGGCTGTGCCCGGCGTTTCGATCGACCTCGTCATGCGCGGCGCATCGCCCGTGTGTCGTTCATGAAGCCGTCCACGGCCTGCCGCAGGGCCGCAGCCTGACCGTCGATATCGAGCGATGCCTGCGCCATCCGCTCGGTGGTCTGGCGCCAATCCTCGATCATGCCGGCCACCTGCTCGACCTGCTCGGCCGTCCCGCGGACGTCGCCGGCGGCCTGCGCGGTGCCGGCGCTGATCGCGCGCGAGGTGTCGTCCTGCTTGCGCGCCAGCTCGGCGATCGAACCGGCAGCCGCCTCCACGGCGTCGACCGAAGCGACCAGCGCGCCGATGCGCCCGGTGATCCGCTCTGCGGCGGTGCCGATCGAATCAAGCCCACGCCGGACCTGCTCGGTCGCCTCGGCGGTGCGGTTGGCGAGCTGCTTCACCTCGGAGGCGACCACGGCGAAGCCGCGCCCGCTCTCCCCGGCCCGCGCCGCCTCGATCGTCGCATTGAGCGCGAGCAGGTTGGTCTGATTGGCGACCGTGCTGATCAGCGTCACGATCGCCGAGATCGAACCGACGGCCTCGCGCAGCAGAACACCGTCCTCGGTCGCTTCCTCGACCAGGGTCTTGGCCGCATCCGCGATGCCGGTCGTCCGTTGCGCCTCGCTCGCCGTCGTGGCCAGCAGCCCCGCGATCTCCGTGAGCGACAGGGACATCTGGTCGACATGGCTCGCCGCGCGCTGGCTCGACAGCGCCGCCGCGCCGGCGTGCTGGTCAACGAAGCCCGAAAGCTGGGAGAGCTCGTTCGAAGCGCTCGTCATATGCGCGGCGCGGGTTTCGAGCGCGGTGGCGATGCACGCGATCTGCTCCTGAAAGGCCTGCCCGCAGGCACGCCACATCTCCTGCCGCTCGACCTCTTCGGCCAGCGAGGCCAGGCGCTCCCGCGCAGCTTCCCGCCGCTCGCTCTCATCCGAGAGATGGGCACGGAGCGCCCGCCCGAGCGTACCGATCTCATCGCCGCGGCGGGCGAGCTTGCTCACCCAGGCGGCATCCTGCCCGGGCGCGCCCAGGGCGGTCGCCATGGTCGCGATCGGCCGCACCAGCCAGCGGTGTTCGAAGCTGATGATCAGGGTGACCAGGAACAGGCCGAGGGCGGCCAGGAGCAACGTGTTCCGCCGGGCGCTCTCGATATGGGTGCCCAACGCCTCGCTGACGCCGGCGACGGCCCCGTTCAGCACGACGCGCAGCTCGTTGCGCTGCGCCACGACCTTGCGCAAGGCCTCGCGCAGCGTCGCCGTGTCGCCTTCCAGCTTCGACGAGAACTCGCGCAGGGCGGCGGCCGCCTCTATGGCCCGGGCCGAAACCTCGCCCTCCGTGCGGGCCGCGACGGCGTCCATCGCCGCGGCGATGCCCGCAACATCGTCCGCCAGGCCGCGCCGGTCGCCTTCCGAGACGATCGCCACCACGATCCGGCTATACGCGGCATCCGTATCCGAGAGCAGGCTCGTCGCCCCGCTATGGGCGGCGATCGCCCGCGCGAACCCGGCAAGCTTCACCGAGCCGATGACCTCGGCGGCGCCGAACAGCGCGGCCAGAATGCCGACCATCAGGGCCCACAGCGTCAGGCGCTGGCGAACCGTGGCCTTGAAGAAACTGGGAAACATCGCGCCCTGCGTCGAAGGAGAGACGCAAAGCGTTGGAGCAGTTGAGTTAAAAGCCGATTAACCTAGCGGAAGCGGATCCAGGATCCGCTCCGCCCTGTCGGCTCCTCAGAGCTTCTCGACCTGGCCGTATTCCAGCTCGACCGGCGTGGCGCGGCCGAAGATCGAGACCGCGACCTTGAGGCGGGCGCGGGCGTGGTCGACATCCTCGACGACGCCGTTGAACGAGGCGAAGGGGCCGTCGGCGACCTTGACCTGCTCGCCGACCTCGAAGACCACCGTCGGCTTCGGGCGCTCGATGCCCTCGGCGACCTGCCCCTTGATCCGCATAGCCTCATGTTCCGGGATCGGCATGGGCTTGGCCTTGTCGGCCCCGAGGAAGCCGGTGACCTTCGGGGTGTTCTTGATGAGGTGGTAGACCTCGTCGGTCATCTCGCACTTCACCAGCACATAGCCCGGGAAGAACTTGCGCTCGGTGTCGACCTTGCGGCCGCGGCGGACCTCGACGACCTTCTCGGTCGGCACCAGCACCTCTTCGAACTTGTCGGCGAGGTTGCGCTGCGCCGCCTGGTCGCGGATCGACTGCGCGACCTTGTTCTCGAAGTTGGAATAAGCGTGGACGATGTACCAGCGGGTGCTCACGTTCGTAATTCCGTTCAAGCGCCGAGGATGAGGCCGAGCACCCAGCGGATGACGGTGTCGGTGAAGAGGAAGAACAGGCTGGAGACGACCACCATCGCGAGCACGAGGCCCGTGGTGATCAGCGTCTCGCGGCGCGAAGGCCAGGTGACCTTGGACGCCTCGGAGCGCACCTCCTGCAGGAACTGGAAGGGATTGGATTTCGCCATGAACCACCTCGGGTTCCGAACCGGCTCGCGACCCCAGCCGCGGCACCGAATCGGCCGTCCTGAAACATTCGCGGCGCGGGACCCGGGGTGGGTCGCGCGCCGTCGTGGGCATCGTATTACATCGCTCCGCGCCGTTAGCCAAGACCCTTTCGGGCCGTAGGCTTCAGCCGCGCTGCGCCGCGATCAGCAGGAAGAAGGGGCGCTCTCGCTCCTTCGCCCAGCTCGGCTCGGCCGCGACCTGTTGCGGGCTCGGCGCCCATTCCACCAGCTTCGCCAGCTGGAAACCGGCGCCGAGCAGGAGGTCGAGATAGGTCGCGATGGTGCGGTGGCGCTTGACCACGCCCTCCGCCAACCAGTTGCTGACGCGGTCACCCTCGTCGAGATAGCCATTGACCGGCCAGGCCGCACGACCATCGGCGTCGCAGAGCCACTCCTGCCGCCGCGGCGCTGTCATCAGCGGATGCTCGACCGAGCAGACCAGCGCCCCGCCCGGCTTCAGCGCAGCCTGGATGCGCCCGAACAGGGCGGCGAGATCGGCGATGTAGTGAAAGGCGAGCGAGCTGTAGGCGAGATCGAAGCTCCCGGCCTGCGGCGTGAAGCCTTCGAGATCGGCGCGCTCATAGGCGATGCGGGAATCGTCCGTCTCGCGCCGTGCCCGCTCCAGCATCTTCTCGGAGACGTCGACGCCGAGCACGCTCGTGGCGCCCTCGCCCACGGCGAAACGGCAGAACCAGCCGAAGCCACAGCCGAGATCGAGCACGCGCTTGCCCCGCAGATCCGGCAGCATCGCCCGCAGCACCGGCCATTCGGGCGCGCCTTCAAGCCCGTGCACGGAGCGCGGCAGCTGGCTGTAGCCAGCGAAGAAGGTTTCGTCGTCGTAGATGTTCTGGGTCATCGGCGCCTCGCCAACCTGCCTGGCATCGGGCGCATCGTCAGTCGCCAGCGGGACGACTGGCAGGGGCAGCAGGGCTCGAACCCGCGACCTGCGGTTTTGGAGACCGCCGCTCTACCAACTGAGCTATACCCCTGCAGGTGCGCGTCATGTGCCCCAAGGCGCCGCGCATTTCAAGTCGAAATCTTGCGCCGTCCTCATTTGCTGTAAGGGCCGAGCTCGCGGGCATAGCGCTCGACCAGCTTCAGCCCGAATTCGGTGGGCCGGAGCGCCGGCCCGCGGTCATGGATCGGAATGCCGGCCCGGGCGCCGAAGATGCGCTTGCCGTAGCAGATCAGCGTCTCGATCGACTGCATGATGAAGGTGATCGCCGGCAGAACCTCGCGATAGGCGGCCTCCGCCCCGGCCTCGTCGCCGGCCCGGTAGCGATTATAGGCTCGCAGCGCGTGGTCGATCGTATCGGGCGCCAGGATCATGCCAATGCAGCCGGCACGGAAATTGTCGATGAGCTCGAGCCCGCCGCGGCCGTTGAGAATCGGCAGCCGGCCCTCGGTCACCGCGATCAGCCGCTCGATCTCGACCACAGAGCCCTCGCCCTTGATCAAGCTGATGTTCGGATGCCGGCGCGTCAGCTCGCGGATGTCCTCGGCCGAGAGGCCGCGCCCCATATAGGCCGGCGCATTCTGGATCGCGACCGGCAGCGAGGTCGTGTCGGCGATGCGCCCGAAGAAGCGGATATATTCGGCCGCGCCGAAGCTGCCGACCATCGGCGGCTGCAGGATCACCCAGTCGGCACCGTTCTTCTCGGCAACCTTGACCAGCTCGACCTGCTCGGCCACCGAGGAGCCGAAGATCGTGAAGGCGAGCGGCTTCTTCCCGGCCACGTCCTCCGCCATCCATTCCATCACCGCGCAGCGTTCGGTGAAGCTCAGTTTCGAGACCTCGGTGGCGAGCCCGAGCGCCGCCATGCCCTGCACGTCGAGATCGACGCTGATCTGCGCCTGCTTGCGCATCGCCGCCCGGTCGAGCCGCTCATGCTCGTCGAACAGCGCGAAGACGATCGAGTGGATGCCCGGAAAGGGCGGCTTGAACGACATGGGCAGGCTCCTCCACGACGGGAGCGGCTGGTCCGCTCTCTCGCAGCGATTGAGAGCATGGAATGGCCTTCCCGAGCAGCCCATGCAGCTGGAGCCGCCCCTGCACCCAAAGCATGGGCGCTAAGGACCCGCCCAAAAGAAAAAGGGCGGTGTCACCACCGCCCTTCCCCAATTCACTGTGCGTGACGTCGATCAGGCGATGATCGAGGCGACGACGCCGGCGCCGACGGTGCGGCCGCCTTCGCGGATGGCGAAGCGCAGCTTCTCTTCCATCGCGATCGGGGCGATCAG
>NZ_FUYX01000026.1 GCF_900168195.1 Allobosea thiooxidans
CATCAGCGGCATCGTTGGTCGCTTGCTCGGCGGCGGGCAGGTCCCGCTGAACGCGGCTTTCGTCATCGGGCTCATGAGCGGCCCGCCGCTCTACATGCTGGCCTTCGGGAGCTTCCCGTCCGTGACCATTGCTACCTCCTTGCCCTTGGTCCTCGTGGCCGGGTTCGCGGTCGGCGTCGGCACGCGGATGGGCTCTGGCTGCACCTCGGGCCACGGCATCCTCGGCCTCGCCCGCTTTTCCAAACGTTCCTACGCCGCGACCGCGACCTTCCTCCTCGCAGGGGGCGCCATGGCGACGCTGATGGAGTTCCTGCGGTGAAGCATCTCGCGTCCCTGCGTATCGTCGTTGCGCTCCTTGCCGGCGCGCTGTTCGGCTTCGGCCTGTCGCTCTCCGGAATGCTCGATCCGGCGCGCGTGCTAGGCTTCCTCAATCTCGCCAGCGGGCATTGGGATCCGAGCCTGGCCTTCGTGCTCGGCGGCGCGGTGCTCGTGGCGGTGCCCGGCGTCATGCTGCAACGCCGCTTGCGGCGCCCCCTGCTCGACGACAGCTTCCACCTGCCGGAGAATACGGAGATCGACGGGCGGCTGGTGGCCGGCTCTGCGCTGTTCGGAGCCGGATGGGGGCTCGCCGGCTTCTGCCCGGGCCCGGCGGTCTCCGCTCTGTCGATGGGGCTCGCCCCGGTCTTGCTGTTCGTCGCGGCGATGGCGGCGGGGATGATGCTGCACGACCGGGTCATCGCGGGGATGCTGCTGCGATGACATCCACCCTCGTCCCGGCGCTCACCTCCGGCGGCCTCGTCGGTTTCAGCCTCGGGCTGGTCGGCGGCGGCGGCTCGATCCTGGCCACGCCGCTGCTCCTCTATGTTGTCGGTGTCGCCAGCCCACATGTCGCGATCGGCACCAGCGCGCTGGCGGTCTCGATCAATGCCTATGCCAACCTGCTCGCCCATGCCCGGAAAGGTCATGTGCGCTGGCTCTGCGCGGCCGTCTTCGCGGCGGTCGGCACGCTCGGCGCACTCCTTGGTTCGAACCTGGGCCTCGTGGTTGACGGAACGCGCCTTCTTCTGCTCTTCGGCGCGCTGATGGTCGTCGTCGGGCTGCTGATGCTGCGGCCGCGCGGTGTCGGGCGTGGAGAGGAGCGGCCGGTCGACCGGCGCACATGTGCGCTCACCGCCGCGGCGGCATTGGCGACGGGCATGGCTTCCGGCTTCTTCGGCATTGGCGGCGGCTTCCTCGTCGTGCCGGCGCTCGTCTTCGCCACCGGCATGCCGATGATCAACGCGATCGGCTCCTCTTTGCTCGCGGTGGGAACCTTCGGGCTGGCGACGGCCCTGAACTATGCCCGCAGCGGCCTCGTCGACTGGGTCATCGCTGGGCAGTTCATCTTCGGCGGCGTCCTGGGCGGCATTCTCGGCATGCTGCTGGCGACGCGCCTCTCGGCGGGCAAGGCCACGCTGAACCGTATCTTCGCCGCGCTCATCCTCACGGTCGCGGCCTATGTGATCTTCAAGAACCTGCCGCCGACGATCGCCTTCGGCTAAGCGCGGGGGCTGGCTTTGACAGTACGACGCCGGCGGGGGCCGGCTGAACCCCAACGGTCGCGATGCGGCGTGTACACTCGCTACGGAGCCTGAACAGCATGGATGCGCCATCCAAACAGCCGGGTATCGTCGGCGTTCTGAATACGACGAAGCCGAAGCAGACCGGCATCTTCGGCCGGCGAGCCGTTCAGCGCACCCTTGCGGGCATCGGGATCGTCGTCGCACTTTTCGGCGTCGGCGCGGTCTACAGCAACCGTCCGCTCGAAGTCGAAGCGGTTCAGCCTGAGCGCAATGTTCCGATCCGCGTGTTCGGCCTGGGCACGGTCGAGGCACGCGTGATGTCCAAAGTCGGCTTTGAGGCTGGTGCTGCGCTGTCGGAGCTCCACGCAGATCATGGCGACCATGTCCGCAAGGGGCAGGTCCTGGCCCGGCTCAGCCTCGGCGAGCAGGAGGCCAAGGCGGCAAAGGCACGCGCCGCCCTCCAGATCGCCGAAGTCAACATCGAGCGGGCGGAGGCGAATCTTGAGAAGACGCGTGCCGTTCTCGCGCAAAGGCAGGTTGCCAACCGGCGTAGGCAAGAACTCGCCGGGCGTAGCGTAGTGTCAGAGCAGTCAGCCGAAGAGTCCGCCCGGGACGAGGCCGTTGCGAAGGCGGACGTCACCGTTGCCGAAAGCGAGGTCGCGAGCAGTAGGGCGCAAATGGCGGACGCCCGGGCGCAAGTCCAGTTCGAAGAAACACTGTTGGGACACCGGACATTGACGGCTCCCTACGATGCAATCGTCATCGAACGGCACAAGGAACTGGGCACGGTCGTCAAAGCCGGCGATCCAATCTTCACACTGATCGCAAACGACAGCTACTGGGGTCTTGCCTATGTCGACGAGGCGCGGGCCGGCTTCATCGCGGAGGGCCAGCGAGTGCAGGCCCGCTTGCGTTCACGTCCGCAGGACGTCTTCACCGGCAAGGTGGCCCGCATCGGCCTTGAGAGTGATCGCAGCACCGAGGAGCGTCGCGTCTTCATCAGGGGCGACAACCCGCCCGCCCGCGTTTTCCTGGGAGAGCAGGTTGAGTTCCTGATCACGGCTGCCACCCTCGCCGAGGCGTTCTTGGTTCCGGCGGCCGCTGTCCATGGCTACAACGGCCACGAAGGCATGATCTGGACGGTCGAGGATGGCCGGCTGAACCGGCGGCTCGTCAGGTTCCAGCATCGCACCGAAGACTCCCGCCTCGAGATCGTCGATGGAGTGCCGGAGCGCGCGCATGTGGTCGCGCGCGTCGCGCCGGGCTTCCGGGTCGGGCGTCGGGCGCAGGTCAGCGAGGGAAAGGGGCCGTGAACCTCGCCTATCGCGACATAAGGCACGGCTTCGGGCGCTTCATCCTGACCTGCATCGGGCTTGGGCTTTTGCTCGGCGTCGTGCTGGCCATGATCGGCATCTATCGCGGACTTGTCGTCGATGCGCTGACCATCGCCCGCGCCCCGGCCGTCGATCTGTGGGTCGTGGAGGCCAACACACGCGGCCCCTTCGCCGAAGCCTCGCGCATTCCCGGCGACGTGCGCGAGGCTGTCGCGCGCATCGCAGGCGTGGAGTCGGCTGGCGGCATCACCTATCAGACCGTCGAAGCAGAGCATATCGGCGCCAAGCTCAGGCTCTATGTCATCGGCTATGAGCCGGCGCGGCCGGGAGGGCCGCCGGAGATCATTGCCGGGCGGGGGATCGCCCGCAGCCATTATGAGATGGTGGCCGATCAAAGCGCCGGCCTCGTGCTCGGCGATCGCCTCCGCGTCGGCCGGAGCACGTTTTCCGTCGTAGGATTGACGCGCCACCAGGTCAGCTCCGGTGGTGATCCTGCCGTCTATATCACGTTGTCAGATGCCCAGAAGCTGCAGTTCGATCTTGCTCCGCCGGCGGCGCGCATCCAGCAGGCCCGCGGGGCCGTCGGGGCCGTCGGGGCGAACCGCGATACCGTGAATGCGGTCATCGCACGACTCCAGCCCAACGCCGCGCCGGAAGCGGTGGCCGAAACGGTCCGCCGCTGGAAGCACCAGGCTGCGATCACCCAGGAGGCTCAGGAGCAGATTCTGATCCGCTCCCTCGTCGACCGCGCCAGGCGCCAGATCGGGCTCTTTACGTCGCTCCTGCTCGTCGTATCTGCCGTGATCATCGCTCTGATCATCTACACGATGACGATGGAGAAGACGAAGCAGATCGCCACCCTGAAGCTGATCGGCGCCCCGGACCGAACCATCATCGGCATGATCGTTCAGCAGGCGCTGGCGCTCGGGCTCATCGGATTTTCCATCGGCGCCATGCTGATCGCGACCATCAGCGACTACTTTCCGCGCCGCGTGGTGCTCGAAGCCGACAACATGCTCGCCCTCGGCCTGATCGTGGTCGTCGTGTGCCTCATGGCGAGCGGGCTCGGGGTTCGAGCGGCGCTTCGGGTGGATCCCGCAACGGCATTGGGGAGCTGAGAGATGGCAGATCAGCCGCTCGTGCGATGTGAGCGCATCTCCAAGCATTTCGGCGAAGGCGAGACGCGCGTGGATGCGCTTCGCGATGTGAGTCTGGACGTCTTTCCGCGCCAGCTTGTCGCGTTGCTGGGCCCCTCCGGCTCCGGGAAGACGACGCTTCTCAACATCATCGGCTGCATCCTCGATGCATCCTCTGGCTCGATGGCGTTCGACGGTGAGACGGTGCTAAGCGAGGGGCGATGGCTGAAGACCAATCTCAGGCAGCTCAGACTTCACAATATCGGCTTCATTTTCCAGTTCCACAATCTCATCCCATTCCTCGATGCGACTGACAATGTTGCGCTTGTGCTGCAGTTGTCTGGGGAAGAAGCGGGAGCGGCCCGGGCGCGAGCAGTGGAGCTGCTCGACTATCTTGAGGTCGGGCACCGCCGGAACGCTATGCCCGCCAATCTTTCAGGGGGCGAGGCGCAGCGCGTTGCCATCGCCCGTGCCTTGGCTAATCGGCCACGCATTATTCTCGCTGACGAGCCGACGGCTGCACTAGACTCGAAACGCGCGGGGATCGTGATGGATCTGCTTCGCAAGGTAGCCATCGAGCAGGACGCAGCCGTCATCGTCGTCACCCACGATGAGAAGATATTCGATCGGTTTGATCGCAAGTTCGTACTGCGCGACGGTCGCCTTGAAACAGGCGATGCCGACCCTGCAAAGCTCGATGCATCCGCCGGGGTTGCTACGGTCGGTGGCGGGGCAGGGGGACTGTGAGGCCCCGTTTCTTTTTGCGATGCATCCGTCTACCGCACCGAGTCTCGGGAGTTGGCCGACCGCTCACAAACTGTCGTCTCACTCCGAGGCAAACTGTCCATCACAGGTTGACCGAGGCGTGAACCTTGCGCGAGCTTGGGCCGAGGCCCCACAGCCAGCCAGGTTGGATGGCGTACTTTTCGCGGTCTTTGTTTGTGCTCCATCCTCAGACGCTTCCGGAAATCGGCAACCGTGCATGATTTCCGCCCGGACGGGATTACGCCAGCTGGACCGGCAGCTCCGAAAATCCACTCCCCGGATAGTGCGCAATTGTCGGCTGGCAGCCAGGCACCAATGTGATCCCGCTGGTCGATTTCAGCAGCTCTTCCATGATTACGCGTAGCTCCAGTCGGGCCAGTTGTGCACCGGGACAAACATGAATGCCGCGGCCATAGAGAAGATTTTGCGAAGGATCACGATCAAGACGGAATTCGTCAGGCTGATCGAAGACGGCTTCGTCGCGGTTTGCCGACGCCCAGATGAGGGTGATCCGTTCACCAGCCCCAATCTTGTGCCCTCCTATCTCCACAGGCTTGGTGGTGATCCGCCGATTGGAGATGAGTGGTGCGTGCAAGCGCAAGATTTCGTCGATCGTAGCCGGTAGGAGGTCAAGAGATTCTCGTAGCCGCTGCTGAATTGCGAGGTGATTTCCCAGATGATGGACCAGTATGCCGACGCAGGCTGTGATCGTGCCCAGTTCGCCAACAGTCCAGTTGCGTAGGATGCTGACAATTTCCTCGTGGCTCAGCGGCCTGTCGTCGACCACTTCCCGCAAAAGATTGGTGGTGATGTCGTCCGGTGCCGCTGCGTCGGCGTTGCGCCTCACCTCCAGCAGTTCTCCGATATAGCCGTCGAACTCCAACGCGATGGTCGTCATCGCCTCGGTATCCCTCGCCAACGTCGCGTTATGATTCCGTTGAATCCAGCGCAGCAACGGGTCGTGCAAGCTGTTCGGCCAACCAAGGAACGCGCACTGGATGCGGACGGCGAAGAGTTGCGCGAATTGTGCGACGACATCAATTACTTCGCCTCTTGGCAGGCTCGACACGAGTTCGGCCGAGATCATGCGGCAAAGTGGCTCGAAGGCAGAGATTTGTGCGGAGGCGAACTGGCGCTCGATCAGCCGGCGATATGTCGTATGCTGAGGCGGGTCCATGCCGCTTGGCACCGACAGGTGGCTCGAAACGGCACTGCTGAAGCTATGATGGTCCTCCAGCGCGCGCACCACGTCCTCGTGGCGAAACAGCGACCATCCCAAGTAGTCGCTATGAGCTACCGGGCATTGATGACGCATCTTGTCATAAGCCTTGATCTGGTTTGCGAGCACCTGATCCGATCGAGGATCCCAGTCGGATAAGGTTTCTTCCAAAGCTGACATCTGGCGCGTCCCTCATGGCGACGTCCGGCCGCCGCGGTCGGGTTCAGTACTCGCCGGCAGCGCCAGAGACTTTGTGCGGGCGCAAGCAGTGTGCGGTTTATCCATCATCAGAAGAGTCGAGACGGTGTTGGTGACATGGCGAGGCCGTTGCGGGCGCGAGATGGTGATGCCAGTTCATCGTAAGAAGCTCGCGCGCAAGCGCCTTCCCATCCGACAGCGACCCACGAAGATGCTAAAGCGATCTTGACGCTGGGATTCGGTACAGAAATTGACCACTCCAATTCACGCGGCTGGATTACAAGATAGGTCGAATCGCGACCTGCTGATTTTTCATCCGGCAGGATCATTCTTCGCGATCGCTGCGATCATCGCTATTGCTTTGCCGGGGGTTTGGTGGCTTCAGCTGGAAGAATCTCGCCTGACACATGCTCGGCTCGGGATATTTGGTTTTGGCGGCGTGGCGGTTTCGGGCTATCTCTTAACCGCGCAGAAGGCTTGGACCGCGCGGAACGCACCAATTCCAGCACTCGTCCTTGGCGCGCTTGCGCTCGGTTCGCGGGTGACGGCTTTCTGGTTTCCCGGAAGAATATGGGTGACGCTGCTCGGCTCCTTAGGGATAGCATTCGCGATTCTATGGCCAGTGGTGCGTGCGGGACGTTGGGATAAATTGCCTGTCGCAGCAGTTCCGCTCGCGTTGGCTGCCGCAGAGGTGGCGCTAGTTGGGCAGTTTATCTCCGCCGCAGTGCTGCCAGGAGCCATGGTGATCCTGATCTTATTGGTGGGTGGTCGGGTGGTGCCGGCTTTTATAGCCGAGGATCGCCGCCGGAGTGGTCATATTGCGCGAAACCTTCCATGGCGTTGGCCAAGTCTGGGGTTGTTTGGTTCCTCCTTCTTTCTAGATGGGTGCTTGGAGCGCTCGTCCTGATCGCTGTTGCGCTTTGGGTACTCTATCAAGTCAGAGGCGGTTTCGGGGCCGGGCCCGCCAACCGATTTTTGTGCTTTGCATATCTTGGATTGGTGCCGGTTATGCTGGGTATGGCAGCCACGCCAGCAGGGCTTTTGATTCCACGCGCAGAACTGCATCTGCTGACTATGGGAGCTATGGGACCGGTAATCTTGGCTATAGCGGCCCGGGTTGCCATGCGGCGGCCCAAGGATGGGCAGCTTGTGCCTCGCTCATGTCACTGGGGAGCGCTCTGTCTCGTATTTGCTGCGACTGTGGCGAGGTGCGTCGCCGAAGTCGCTCCGCGGCCAGAGTTCTGGATGATTGCCGCTGGGGTCTGCTGGTCCACGGCGTGGAGCCTGTTCTTATGGGCTCACCTTTCCATGATAGGGCGCCCGCCGGCGTTTCCTCTGCTGAGCGCCAAGCGCCTAGGCTAAGACCACCGGCTTGCACCATCCGAGATTTGCTTAAAACTCATTCCATCCTGCGAACCGAGCGCGACCGTTAGGAGCTTGCGGGGAGTTGGTACGGCTCGGGACTGAGCGAAGGCGGCTGCGGCGACGAGTGGGTCGATCAACGAGCGTGGGCGCGTTTGGCAGTGTGCAGGGGGCTGTGCTCGTAGCGCCGACCAGGGAGGCCAGTGTCGCTGCTTCGCGACCAGTGCAGAAGGTGGCGACCAGATCGTTGAGCTGCCCGATCCGACATCGATTGCCTTACGCAAGCCGCGTCTCCGGCGATTGTACAGCGAAGGCATCCCTGGCTTGCCATGAATGCCTTCGCTTCGGTCTCTAGATCACCTCAATTGCGCGCGGGCGCGCTCTTCTTCTCGTTCGGATGCGCATTGTCATCATTGGCGAAGCGCTTGACCTTGCCATCGACGACATCCAGGGTTGCCGGGTCGATTTTGACCTTGAGGATGTTGCCGCTCGCATCGGTGACCCGAAGCTCATAGCAGCCATCGTCGATTTTCAGCTTGTCGATGGTCCATTCGAAGTCGTTTGCGAGTTGGGCGAGAGCCTTGACCGATTGCCTTTCCGCGGGTGGCACTTCGCATGCCTCCGCAGCAACAGCAGCGCTCGCCGGTAACAACGCCAGAATCGCAAGCACCGTGAAAGTTCTCGTCATGGTTTGAACTCCTTAGTTGCCATCATCCATGGATGGAACCATGCGCTCCTATGCTGATGGGCTCCTGAAGCACGATGATAATTTCGTTCAGCTTCTGGTCAGCAAAGTTGTGCGGCAGCCGCGAGGGAGAGGTGAATTCTCGATTGTCGCTTGACCTGCGGCGATCGGCTCGGCCGTCACCGGGGGCCGGACTTGAGCTCCGTCAATGACGCGCACTTCCGGCCCGCACAGCTTAATCCTCGTCCTTGCTGGGAGAGTTTCGACGGCCATGCGCAACATCAAGCACGCATTCTGGGGTCTGCTCCTTCTGTCGAGCCTTCTATGGCTGACTGCCGAGCCGACGGTGTTCCAGCCGGCCAGTTTCTTCGTCCTGCGCGACGCCATGGTCCAGTACAGCGGTATCGTAGCCATGACCGCGATGAGCGTCGCGATGATCCTGGCGCTGCGGCCGCGCTGGCCGGAACGCTGGCTGGGCGGGCTCGACAAGATGTACCGGTTGCACAAGTGGCTGGGCGTCGCCGCGCTCATCATCTCCGTGACCCATTGGCTCTGGAGCCAGGGCCCGAAATGGGCGGTCGGCTGGGGCTGGCTGGCGCGCCCCGCGCGCCGAGCCCGACCGGTTCTAGAAAACCCGATCCAGCAAACCTTCGCGAGCCTGCGCGGCGCGGCGGAGGGTGTCGGCGAATGGGCGTTCTACGCGGCGGTTTTCCTGATCGCGCTGGCGCTCATCCGGCACTTCTCCTACCGCGTCTTCTACAAGGCGCATCGCCTGCTCGCGATCGTTTATCTCGTGCTGGTGTTCCACGCGGTCGTCCTGACCGGTTTCGAGTATTGGGCGTCGCCGCTCGGCCTGATCATGGCGCTGCTCCTGGCTTGGGGAAGTTATGCGGCCGCAATCGTTCTGTTGCGCCGCGTCGGTGCCGATCGGCAGGTCGAGGGCCGGATCGCCTCGCTCCAGCACTATCCCGGCGTGCGCGTCCTCGAGGTCGGGATCGACGTGCCGCAAGGCTGGCCCGGCCACAAACCCGGGCAGTTCGCCTTCGCGACGTCGGATGTTCGCGAGGGCGCGCACCCTTACACCATCGCCTCGGCATGGCATGACGATCACCGTCGGATCACCTTCATCGCCAAGGAACTCGGTGACCACACCAGCCGGTTGCGGGAGAAACTGAGCGTCGGCCAGAGTGTAAAGGTCGAGGGCCCCTATGGCTGCTTCGACTTCGACGATAGTCAGCCCCGGCAGATCTGGATCGGCGCGGGCATCGGCGTCACCCCGTTCATCGCCAGGATGAAATACCTCGCACGGGAGCGGTCGGAACATCCGGACCAACTGCCGCCGGCCGTGGACCTGTTCCATCCGACCACCGATGTCGACGAGACCGCGCTTTCGAAGCTCAAGGCGGATGCCGGGGCCGCGAATATCCGCCTGCATATCTTCATCGATGCCCGGGATGGCCGCCTGACCGGCGATCGCATTCGCGCGGTCGTGTCGGAATGGCGCGCCGCCAGCATCTGGTTCTGCGGTCCCTCGGGCTTCGGAGAGGCTCTGCGCAAGGATTTTGCCGCCGCAGGATTGCCGGTGACGAAGCGGTTTCATCAGGAGCTCTTCGCCATGAGGACTTAGGCGGCCGTCGAGACGAATGCGACAAGGGGCGGTTCGCTCCGCCGTCGCCGGCAAGGCGCGGCTACTAACAACTCAGAGTGACCTCTAGTGGAAGGCAGGATTGCCATGCTCAACAGGCAGCCATCCTTGGTAACGGCTAGGAGCTCCGCTGCCGACGGCAATTCGCGAAAGCACAATGCCGCACTCTACCGCGGCTCCAAAGCCGATGGTCAGAGCTCGCGCAAAGCGGCGGCACCCGCTTCCGCGCTGTGTGCAATCTCGATGAAGAGAAGCGCCAGTTCCTCAAAGACGCTGCGATCGCTTTCCGCTTCGGTGAGCGAGTCCAGTTCGCATAGGAACGAGAGCAAGGCGGTGATCCGCTCCTTGTGATCGCGCGCAGAGGCCAACCAACGGCGCGCCTCGCGCCGGCGTTCGAGACGGTCGAAGCGATCGAGCGCCCCGTCGAGCGTCTCGCGGCAGGCACAATTCAGCTCCTCTGGTCGCAATACCTTGCGCAGCCGGCCGATAAGCTCACTCGCTGGCGTAGCGTGTCCCCCTTTCTCTGGGGATTGCTGCCGCTCATCGCTAACTTCCTTCGCTCGGGTCGTAAATTGTATTTGGCTGCTGCTGGCGCGGGCTTTTCTCACGCACGTAGCCGTATTTCACCGTGCAAGAGGTAGATGGCCGGCGGCGAATGCGGGCGTTGGCCGCTGGATCGAGCCGCGCGGCTGCGACATCGCGAAAGGACTTTTCGCTCAATGATGGAGGATCAGGCGAGGCTTAGCCGCATCCCGACGTTGCTCTCCTCCAGGAATCTAGCGCCAGCGCGGCGAGGGTAATGCGGTTGGACCGCGCGACGTGTGCATAGCCCAACCGCGGCCCGCCGCCACAACCCATCATTGCGGCAGCCGGTTAGACCGACGAAAGCTACTTTGCCGCTGCCGTCGTTGTAGCCAGCTTGTCAAACAAGCTTGCGAACACCTGTTTAGCTTTACCAGGATGAGTCACGGCCTTGGCTTGCGCAACGTTAGTTGCGTCACCCACGGCAACCATGGCGACCATGCCCATCCCATAATGCGGCTTGCACTTGTAGCCATAGACACCGGGCTTTTCGTAGGTGATGGCAATTTCTTCGTTGACCTTACCTACGACGGCCTGCGTACCTTCGGGCAGCATCGTCTCAATGGTTTCGACGTTATGCCCTTTGTCAGCAGGCACGAACCTGACAGTGTCGCCAGGCGCGATTTTCACGAACGCCGGTTCAAACACCATGACGCCTTCTGTGCCCTTGTTGAGCATCTTGATCTGGACTTCGGCCGCCTGGGCCGCGCCAGCCATTCCAAGCCCAGCCACGAGGGCGCCGAGCATCATCATCTTGCGCATTTTCGTCTCCTGTTTCGATGAAGCATTCGAGCTTCATCGAGCTCGTCGGGAGGCCGATACGTCGGCCCTTCGGGCGGGAGTTTGATATTTCGCAAGGATGATTGCCGTTTGTGGATGGAGATCGCTTTCCATTGCAGACGGTGGCGACGTTCTCCGCCTGACGAGCGCGATCGGAGGTGTGACAGCTCCGCGAAGTTCTCGTCTATGTTTGCGCGAGAACAAACGGGGGAGACATCGATACAGGCAAGGTCCGCGCTTGGAGTAAGATCCGTCATGAGCCGAACAGCGCAGCCCACCCTTGATCCAGATTTGCTTGAATGCCTTCTCGACGTGATCGACCCTGAGATAGGACTGAGCGTGGTCGACCTCGGGCTCGTCTACCGTGCGACCCGCGACGAGAGCGGTATCGACGTGGAACTCACCTTGACCGCCCGGTCCTGTCCTCTCGGAGAGATGCTCATGGACGACGCGCGCGAGCGTTTAGTCGCCCGTTTCCCGGATGTTTCCCGAATTGGGCTCGATTTAGTCTGGCATCCGCAGTGGAAGCCTGACCTGATCACCGATCGCGGCCGCAACTTGCTCGGCCTTAAGCCCAAGGAGGCCGCCTGATGGCCCGGCTCCACGAGGGGGAGGGAATGGCTGCCAGGCGCGTGGTGGTGAGATTCCTGCACAGCCGGGGGGCTGTTCGGGCGCCGCTGCTTGCGACGGCCGCTATCGCTTTGCTGGCGGGGGTCTACGCCGGCTTCGGCCGGTTGGGATGGGACATCCCTCATGCGAGTGCATTAGCCGAGCTGCACGGCCCGTTACTGCTATGCGGCTTGTTTGGGACCCTGGTCAGCCTTGAGCGTGCTGTCGCGATCGGCCGAGGTTGGGCCTATGCGGCGCCAGCGCTGTCGGGGGTGGGAACGCTTGTCCTGCTCGCGGGCGCTCCGGTTCCGGCAGCTGCGGGTGTTTACGCGCTCGCCGCCGCGGTGCTCGTGGGGGGATCGCTTGTGATCACCATGCTCCAACCTGCGCTTTTTACGGGAACGCTCCTGTTTGGTGCTTTGGCTTGGCTCGCCGGAAATCTGCTCTGGGCCATGGGGAGTCCGATCGTCGATGTGGTCGGTTGGTGGCTCACATTCCTGATCCTCACTATCGCCGCAGAACGCCTGGAACTCAGCCGTCTTCGTGCGCCCAAGCGGGGCAGCGAAGCCCTATTTCTGTTCGCGCTCGGCATGCTCCTTGCGGGAGCGCAAAACGGCATTACGACAAGGAACGGCTCAACTCTGTTTGGGATCGCCCTGCTCGTCATGATGGGGTGGCTCTTGCGACATGACATCGCCTGGGCAAACCTGCGCCGAACCGGGCAGGCGCGGTTCATGGCAATTTGCATGGTCGCAGGGTATGCATGGCTCGGCGCGGCCGGCCTCGCCCTGATGGGTTTTCCTCCCGGCGCTAGCCCATTCAGTTACGATATCGCCCTGCACGCTATCCTGACCGGTTTCGTGTTCTCGATGGTATTCGGACACGCGCTCATCATCCTTCCCGCGATCGTCCGTCTGCGCGTACGATATGCTGCGATTTTGTACGCACCACTGTTCCTGCTGCACGGGGCCGTCGCCTTACGCGTGGCTGCCGGGCTGGCGGAATGGGGAGCCGGCCGCGCCGCCAGCGGCGCCCTGACCGGCCTGGCCCTGGCCAGTTTCGCACTTGCCCTCGTGCTCTCGTCGCGTCGTCTACGGTTTGCGACGATCGACGGGGTGAGGTCCTCCCGTTGAATGCGGCAGCAGGCCGATCCGGATCAGCGGTCCTCGTTGTGTCGCAATTCCGGCAAATCCGACCGCAGCCAGGCGAGACGTGCAATGGCCCGCCCGGCGAACTCTTGAGCGCGCAGCAGTTCCCGCTCGTCGCGCAGGCTGTCCGCGGCTTCGAGATACCGTTCCGTTAGCAGTTCGGCCAGTGCAATCGGACTATCCGGGAGCGCGCGCAAGAGCGAGCCGCTGGGCGTACCGATTGGTGCGCCTTCAAGCTCAAGCGCATGCTGCCGCGCCTCCTCGACGAAGGTACGCATGCGCACACGTTCGGCCTCCGGGGCACGAGCCGCGAGGGGTTCGAGCAGGTCGGCAAGCCGTTGTTCCAGAAAGGCCGCATCCTGAACCAGCTCGCCGCCGGCACTTCCATCTTCTGTGGATCGATTGGCATGGAAAGCGCGGCGGCGTTCACGCCGGAGCGTCGCCACATGGCCGAGTTCCTCGCGCGCCATCGCCTCCGCTGCCTGCTGGATTTCGGGTACCGTCGCCTGTGCCGCGACATAGCTCCAGAAGGCAAAGGCCCGTTCCTCGTTGCGCACCGCCATCGCCAGCGCGCGATATGCGTTCAGAAGACGGGGATCAATGGTGGAGGCGCCCTCATCGTCGAAGGTCTCAGGAATTTTCCATCGGATCAGCGCCGGATCAGGAGCCTTGCCTCTGGTCTGCTTCGACCAGTGCGCCACCTGGCCCAGATGCCCCTTTTCGTCGGCTGAAAGCCGCTCGAAAATAGCGGCTAACACGGGGTTGCCTTCATCCTTCATCCGCCCGGCGATGTCAGCGTAGCGTTCGGCCGCCTCATGCTCCATCGCGTGCGCGATGGCGAAAAGTTCCTCTAGCGTCTTAACCGGGGTCGGCGGTTCAGTTTTTAGCAGCGACATGTGACCTCCCTTCGCCCCCCGCGAGTTCCATCATCAGAAGTTGGCTGAAATCTACGGACGGCAATTTGCGGTAAGTCAAATCCCGCTGGGCTCATATGCGCCAGTAGTGTGGTGACGCCGAACAGAATTTTGCTAATTTTCCAGACAGGGAACCTGGCGGCCGCCGCCGCGTTCCCCGTATCATTTATCCTTACGTTCTCCGGGAACTTTATTCAGCATAGGACGATCCCTGTTGGCCTACCCGCTGCCGCTTCAAAAGCTGAACCTCGCAGGACTCTCGCGGCTGGTCCTGGCTGCGATTGTCCTAGCGATCGTCTTGCTGGTTGCCGGGAGGGCAACGGCCGTCGGGAAGGTCCAAGATTTTCTTCCGAAGGTCCAACCCGGTGAGCTTTTTGGCCAGGCAGACCGCTTCGGCCCAGTGCAGGGCGACCCGCCTCTAGTCCCCGCCTACCGCGGCGATCAACTAGTCGGTTTCGTTTATCTGAATTCGGATTTTGCGAATGCGACGGGTTATTCTGGCAAGCCCATCCACATGCTCGTGGGCATCGACCCGCAAGGCGTCGTTCGCGGGCTGAAACTCGTCGACCATAAAGAACCCATCGTTCTCATCGGCATTCCCGAGCAGCGCATCATCGCCGCGATGAACCGGCTCATCGGGAAGGATCTCCGGCCAGTCGCCTCCGGGTCCGAGCGCCCACCGCAAGTCGATATCGTCAGCGGCGCGACCGTAACGGTACTGGTCATGGGCGACAGCGTCGTGCGCTCCGCGGTTCGTCTGATCAAGAGCGGGCGGCTCGGTTCTGGAGATAAACCCGGAGCGGCGGCCGGAGCGGCGCCAGCCGCCAAAACGGTCGACCTTGAAAAAAGTGAGGTACGTGACTGGGAGGCGCTGGTCGGCGATGGCTCGGTTCGTCGGCTCTCCCTGACGATCGGCGAGGTCAACGAAGCTTTCGCAAAAGCCGGGAATCAGGCTGCTGCGGATAACGCGGAGCCGGGCGATACGAACGACCCGTTCATTGACCTCTACGTGGCTCCCGTCAGCGTACCGACCATCGGACGCAGCCTCCTCGGGAATACGGCCTACGAGCAATTGCGCGGCCGGCTGAAGACGGACCAACAGGCGATCCTGGTCGCGGGGAGCGGTGCATATTCTTTCAAGGGTTCGGGCTACGTCCGCGGCGGCATCTTCGACCGGATCGAGCTCCTCCAGGATGGTCAAACTACCCGGTTCCGCGATCGGAACCATACCCGCTTGGGCTCCATCCTGGCTGAGGGAGCGCCAGATTTGCCGGAGATCGCCTTGTTCCTCGTTCCGGAGGATTTCAAGCTCGACCTCGCCGAACCTTGGCAGCTGCAATTGCTCGTCCAGCGCAACATCGGCGCGCGCGACAAGGCGTTCTTGAATTACGAGGTCGGGTACACACTCCCGGACCGATATCTCCGCGTCGAACAACCTGCGGCGGTGGCACCGGCGACGTCGCCGGAAGCTCCGCGAGTCACGGATCAGGATCCTTCGGCATCGAAGCAAACACCGGCGGGCACATTTGGCGGCGAGTTGGATGAGCCGCTGTGGCTGAGAATCTGGAAGACCAATGCGGTTTCGGTCGGGATTGCGGCCTTCGCAATCATTGTCCTCACCGGCATTTTCTTCTTCCAGGATGCCTTGGTCCGCAGGCCCAAAACCTATGTTTGGGTCCGGCGCGCCTATCTGACGTTCACCCTTGTGTGGCTCGGTTGGTATGCCAACGCGCAGCTATCGGTGGTCAATGTCCTGACCTTTACGAACGCCTTGATCACAGGCTTCAACTGGGAGTTTTTCCTGGCTGCACCGTTGATCTTCATCCTTTGGGCGGCCATCGCTGCGGCGCTATTGTTTTGGGGGCGCGGCCCTTTTTGTGGCTGGCTTTGTCCCTTCGGGGCACTCCAAGAGCTGACGAACAACATCGCCCAGTGGCTGAAGGTTCCGCAGATCAAGGTACCTTGGGGGCTGCACGAGCGGCTTTGGCCGATCAAGTACGTCATTTTCCTAGGGCTGTTCGGTCTGTCACTTTATTCGGTTGCGCTTGCGGAAGTCGTCGCGGAAGTCGAGCCGTTCAAGACGGCGATCATCCTGAAATTCGTTCGCGACTGGCCATTCGTGATCTACGCCCTGACGCTGCTTTCGGCGGGCCTGTTCATCGAGCGCTTCTTCTGCCGCTATCTCTGTCCCCTGGGGGCTGCGCTCGCTATCCCGGGACGGATCCGCATGTTCGAATGGTTGAAGCGTTGGCCCGAATGCGGGTCGCCTTGCCAACGCTGCGCGAACGAGTGTCCCGTTCAATCGATTCACCCCGAGGGTCAAATCAATGTGAACGAGTGCATCTACTGCATGCATTGTCAGGAGCTGTATCATGACGATCACCGCTGCCCGCACATGATCCAGGTGCGGCTCAAGCGTGAACGGCGCGAAGCGCTCTCATCCCCTTCTATGCGCCAGATCAAAGAAGGAGGGCATGGGCCTGCTAAGCCAATCGTGACCCATATGGGTAAACCAGTACAAGACGCCAGCCCGGCCGAGGCCCCACCCGCAAGTTGACGCCAGCCACAGCTTCGCGAGCAACCAGGAGACTGTCATGTCAGAAGAAACAAGGAAGAAGGGACTGAGCCGGCGCGACATGCTGGGAACCACCGCGGCTGTCGGCGCGGCTGGAGCAGCTGGCGTTGCGGGCGGCATTGGCCTTTCGCAATCCGGCGCGATCATCTCTGCCGAAGCGCAGACGAGGCCAGCCACACCAGCGGCGCGGCCGGCAGTCGGCAACCACTACGAGGTGAAGCCAGGCGAACTCGACGAGTACTACGTGTTTTTTTCCAGCGGCCAGACTGGCGAAGTACGTATCATCGGTTGCCCCTCAATGCGCGAGCTGATGCGTATCCCGGTGTTCAACCGCGACAGCGCCACTGGTTGGGGGCAAACCAATGAGAGTCTCAGGGTGCTGACTGAAGGGCTCACGCCAGAAAGCCGCGAATTCCTGAAAGACAAGGGCGGAATCTATCTCAACGGCGACTTGCATCATCCGCATCCGTCATTCACCGAGGGCACCTATGACGGGCGCTACCTCTACGCCAACGACAAGGCGAACACGCGCGTCTGCCGGATCCGCCTTGACGTGATGAAATGCGACAAGATCATCCAGCTGCCGAACCAGCACACCGTTCACGGTCTTCGAGTTCAGAAGTACCCGAAAACCGGCTACGTCTTTTGCAACGGTGAGGATCGGGTGCCGATCCCGAACGACGGCAAGGTCCTCAACGACCCGAAGAAGTATGTGTCGATCTTCTCGGCGGTCGACGGCGAGTCCATGAAGGTTGCCTGGCAGGTCAAGGTCGACGGCAACCTCGACAATGTCGATGCCGATTACCAGGGCAAATACGCCTGGGCGACCTGCTACAACTCCGAGGAAGGCGTCACCCTTGCGGAGATGATGGCCAAGGAGCAGGACTGGGTCGTCGTCTTCAACCTCAAGCGCATCGAGGAGGCGGTGAAGAAGGGCGAGTTCGAGACGCTCGGCGGCGTGCCGGTGCTCGATGGCCGTGCCGGCTCGAAATTCACCCGCTACATCCCGGTGCCGAACAGCCCGCATGGCATCAATACGGCTCCGGACGGCATCCATTTCGTCGCTAACGGCAAGCTGTCGCCAACCGTGACCGTGTTCGATGCCCGCAAGCTCGACGATCTCTTCGACGACAAAATCAAGCCGCGAGACGTCGTCGTCGCCGAACCGGAACTCGGTCTGGGACCGCTGCACACCGCCTATGACGGTAAGGGCAATGCTTACACGACCGTGTTCATCGACAGCCAGGTGGTGAAGTGGAACATCGACCTCGCCAAGCGGGCGTTCAAGGGTGAAAAGGTCAATCCCGTCATCCAGAAGCTCGATGTACACTATCAGCCGGGTCACAATCACACTTCCATGGGGCAAACCAAGGAGGCCGATGGCAAGTGGCTGATTTCTCTGAATAAATTTTCGAAGGATCGGTTCCTGAATGTCGGGCCACTCAAGCCGGAAAACGATCAGCTGATCGACATTTCGGGCGACCGGATGGTGATCGTGCACGATGGGCCGAGCTTTGCCGAGCCTCACGACGCGACGCTCGTGCACCGGTCCAAGATTAATCCCCTGCACGTCTGGAAGCGTGACGATCCATTTTTCGCCCATGCGGTGCAGCAGGCGAAAGCAGACGGCGTTACGCTTGAGCAAGACTCGCAGGTCATCCGGGATGGAAACAAGGTGCGCGTCTACATGACTTCGGCGGCGCCTGCCTTCGGACTCGAGGAGTTCACGGTCAAGCAGGGCGACGAGGTCACGGTTTACGTCACCAATATCGACGAGGTGGAAGACCTCACCCACGGCTTCTGCATCACGAACTACGGCATCAACATGGAGGTTGCCCCCCAGGCGACAGCGTCAGTGACGTTCACTGCCTCAAAGCCTGGCGTCTACTGGTATTATTGTTCTTGGTTCTGCCATGCGATGCATATGGAGATGAAGGGTCGGATGTTGGTTGAACCGCGGGCGACCTGAGCATGCGGTTTGTTCGCACCATCGTGCGCCTGGGGTCGGCGGCAGTAGTCGCCGCCGGCCTTGCCTTGCCTGCCTGGGCGGAACGCCTCGTTGTCGCGCCGGGGAGCGAGGATTTGCAGTCGATTATCGATCGGGCCGCTGACGGAGACACCGTCACGCTGAATAGCGGCGAGCACAATGGCCCGCTCCGGATCACCAAGCGGTTTGTCCTGGAGGGCGAGCCTGGAGCCGTCCTGACGGGCCCCGGCACCGGAAGCGTCGTGACTGTCTTGGCTCCCGGAGCGGTCGTCCGCGGCCTTACGATCCGCGGCTCCGGGACCGATGCCGAAAAGCTGGATTCCGGCGTGTTCGTCGAGAAGACGGCCACACGCGCAATCGTCGAAAGAAACCGGATAGAAGGCAATCTTTACGGAATCTATCTGCACGGCGCGGAGGACTCGATCGCACGTGGTAACACGATCGTCGGCATCAAGGAGGGGCGCGTCAATGAGGCTGGCAACGGCATTTCGGTCTGGAACGCACCCGGTGCCAAGGTGCTCGACAACGAGATCTCCTTCGGGCGAGACGGCATCTTCTCGGTCACCAGCAAGCGCAACACGTTCAGCGGCAACCGCTTCCGCGACCTGCGCTTCGCGATCCACTACATGTACACGAACGACAGCGAGATCTCGGACAACGTCTCGACCGGAAACACGGTTGGGTTTGCGATCATGTTCTCGAACCGGCTGAAGGTCAGCGGCAACGTCTCCGACGGGGACCGCGACCACGGCTTTCTGTTCAACTATGCCAATGGGTCGCAAATCACCGGAAATGCGGTGTTGGGCCGCCTGCAGCCTGCGGAGCGCTGGGCAACGTCTGGCATGCGCACGGCAGAAGCAAGTGAGCACGGCCTGCCTGCTACCGGCGAAGTCGAGCCCACCGTAGCAAATGGCGCGCGCAGCGGCCCCGGGAAGTGCGTTTTCATCTACAACGCCAATCGAAACCGCTTCCGCGACAACTGGTTCGAGGGCTGCGAGATCGGCATCCATTTCACCGCGGGGTCGGAGGGAAACGAGATCGCCGGGAACGCCTTTGTGAGGAACCAGAACCAGGTGAAATATGTCGGGACACGCTATCTCGACTGGTCGAAGGGCGGTCGTGGCAACTTCTGGAGCGATAACCCCGCCTTCGACCTCAACGGCGACGGCCTGGGTGACAGCGCATATCGGCCGAACGACCTGATGGACAAAGTGCTTTGGACCGCGCCGCAGGCAAAGGTGCTCGCCAACTCACCTGCCGTGCAGGTGATCCGCTGGGCGCAGGCTCAGTTTCCGGCTCTACTTCCCGGCGGCGTGGTCGACAGCCACCCCCTGATGGCGCCGCCGGCTCGTCCAAAGCTTGTCCGGGAAGCCCGGCCATGACCGCCACAGTCGAGATTAACAACGTCACGAAGCGCTTCGGCGAGGTCGACGCCGTCCGAGACGTGTCCTTCGCACTGCCGGAAGGAGAGACGATCGCCCTTATCGGCCACAATGGAGCGGGCAAGACAACGCTGCTGAAGCTCATGCTGGGGTTGATCCGCCCGTCAAGCGGAAGCATCAGGGTGCTGGGCGAGGATCCGGCGGCAGGTGAATTTGCCGCCCGCCGACGCCTCGGTTATTTGCCGGAGAACGTTTCGTTCAATTCGGCACTGACCGGTCGCGAGACCCTTGCCTTCTATGCTCGCCTCAAGCGCGAAGGCAACGGCGCCCCGGCGCCGCTGTTGGAGCGCGTCGGCCTCAGCCATGCTGCCGACCGCCGCGTCGGCACCTACTCCAAGGGGATGCGGCAGCGTCTCGGATTGGCGCAGGCGCTTCTGGGCGCCCCGCGAATCCTTCTCCTTGACGAGCCGACGACCGGTCTGGACCCGGCGCTGCGCCAGAGTTTTTACGAGATTATCGAGGAATTGCGTGAGCAAGGCGCGACAGTTCTGCTGTCATCGCATGCGCTGACCGAGCTAGAAGAGCGCGCCGGACGCGTGGTGATCATGAACCAGGGGGCCAAGGTTGCCGACGGCAACTTGGACGAGCTGCGTCGCATCGCCCGGCTGCCAACACGGATACGCCTGAAAGTAGCGGCGTCCGGTATAGCTGACGTCGAGAGCCGGCTTGTCCCGCTTGGCGATTGGCGCCGCGTTAATGGGCACATGCTGGAGATCGTTGCCGCCTCCGACCAAAAGATCGAACTACTGCGGCAGGCCACCGCCGAAGGCGGTCACATCGAGGATGTCGACGTGGCTCCGCCGACCCTCGACGAGCTCTACGCCCATTTTCTCCGCTCCCAGGAGGTCCCGAGATGAGGAACATCCTGATCGTCGCCGGCAAGGAAATTCAGGAGGGCCTGCGGAACCGTTGGGTCCTCGCCACGACCCTGCTGTTGGCGGCTCTAGCCCTCACGCTCACGTTCTTAGGGAGCGCGCCGACCGGAAACGTCGGCGTGCGCGCACTCGACGTGGTGATTGTGAGCCTGTCCAGCCTCACCATATTCCTGGTGCCGCTAATCGCCCTGCTGATCTCGCATGACGCTATTGTCGGCGAGATGGAGCGTGGGACCATGGTGCTCTTGCTCAGCTACCCCGTAGCGCGCTGGCAGGTACTGCTCGGCAAGTTCGCGGGCCACCTCGCGATCCTGGCCTTCGCGACCCTGGTCGGATACGGAGCTGCCGCAGGTGCGCTCGCAGCGACCGGCACTGCCATCGATCCGCAGAGCTGGACCGCCTTTGCCTCCATGGTCGGCTCTTCGATCCTGCTGGGCGCCGCGTTTGTCGCTGTCGGGTACTGTGTCAGCGCGCTCGTGCGAGACCGAGGTACCGCAGCTGGGATCGCCATCGGCATCTGGCTGATGTTCGTACTGATTTACGACATGGCGCTGCTAGGTCTCCTGGTCGTCGACCAAGGCCGCACGGTTTCGGGCGCCGTTCTGAGTGCGCTCCTCGTGCTTAATCCGACCGATGCCTACCGGCTCTTCAACCTCACCGGCTCGGGCAATGTGAGTGCGTTCTCCGGCATGGCCGGCATCGCGCAAGCTTCCCATTTAACACCGCTCGTTCTCCTGGCTGCGCTCGCAGCTTGGGCGCTCGTTCCGCTCACGTTTGCGGCTGTCGCGTTTTCGAGGAGAGAACTATGAGGATGGTGGCCATTTCCGCCCTTCTCATCGCCGGTATCACCGTTGCTGGCTGCAACGAGCAGAAGGTCGCCGAGGCGCCCCCGCCACCACACGAGCTAACGCAGCGCACAATGGGCCATTATTGCGGGATGAACGTGCTGGAGCATCCCGGGCCGAAAGGGCAAATCCTGCTCGCGAGCCGCCTCGAGCCGGTTTGGTTCTCTTCGGCTCGCGACACATTGTCATTTACGATCCTACCTGAAGAGCCGAAGGATATCCGGGCAATTTACGTTTCCGATATGGGAAAGGCTGCGACTTGGGAGGACCCCGGAGCCTCGAACTGGGTCGACGCCCGGCGGGCCTCTTTCGTGATCGGTAGCCGGATGAAGGGCGGGATGGGAGCCGATGAGGCCGTACCGTTCTCGGACAGAAGCGCGGCTGAGAAGTTCGCAACCGAAAACGGCGGACGAGTCGTAGCATTCGCGGAAGTTCCGAAAGACTATATCCTGGGAAGCGCGGCCGAGCCTGGGGCTGTCGACCAGAGCGAGGATGAGCACGCTGGCGATCACGCCGCGCCCGCCGCTCCGCACAACCAGCCGGACTAGGAGCGAGCGATGTCTTCCCACCCGTCCCGTAGACGCCTCATCGGGATAAGCGCTGCAGCGGCCGGCCTAAGCCTGGTTCCGCTCTGCGGTGGGGCACAGGCGCAAGGCCCACTCGTGAGGTGGCAGGGGCAAGCCATGGGGGCCGTTGCAACGCTGCAGATCCATCATCACGATCGCGCTGCGGCCCAACGGCTGATTGAGCTTTCGCTAGCGGAAGTGCGCCGGCTCGAACTGATATTCAGTCTCTACAGAGAAGATTCGGCGCTCTTCGCCCTCAATCGCCAAGGCATGCTCGTCGCACCGCCGCACGAACTCGTGGCGCTTCTGACAGAATGTCGCCGTTATTCTGAACTGACGGACGGCCGCTTCGATCCCACGGTGCAGGCGTTGTGGATCCTTTACCGGGATCATTTCTCTAAATCCGATGCAGCTCCGCAGGGCCCGCCGCCCACGGCTCTGCGGGCGGCTTTGGACCGGGTCGGCTTCGACAAGGTGGTTTTCAATGCGGACAGGATCGCATTTGCTCATGGAGGGATGACGCTCACTTTGAACGGTATCGCCCAAGGCTACGTCACGGACTGCGTCGTGAACCTCCTGCGCAGGGAGGGCATTGAGTGCAGCCTCGTTGACATGGGCGAGTCTCGGGCGCTTGGTGCACACCCAGACGGTTCGCCGTGGCGAGTTGGCATTGCCGACCCCGACGAGCCAGATCGAACGGACGTGACGCTGGATGCAATCGATCAAGCGATCGCGACGTCGGGAGCTTATGGCTTCCGCTTCGATCCCGCAGGACGCTTCAATCACCTGTTCAATCCGCAGACAGGCGCCTGTGCGCATCGGCACCGTTCTGTGACGGTCGTCATGCCGACCGCAACAGCGGCCGACGCCTTGTCGACGGCCTTCAGCCTGATGGCACCGACGGATATCGAGCAAGCGATCCTGCGGCTCGGCCAGGGGCAGGTGCACCTGATCACTGCAGCGGGCGAGCGACTTGAATTCCGAGCTTGAGCCCGCGTTCTCCCTGTTCGAACGGACGGCTTCGCGGTCCCGATCGCCGTCGCAGCAGCGCGGACAGCTGGCCTGCCTGGAACAACCGACCTAGTTGCGGATTGAGTTTCGACAGCGTCACGACCGCCGAGGAGGTTTTCGATGCGTCTGCTCTGTCTCGTTTCCGGAATCTTGGCCTTCAGCCCCGCTCTTGCTCACGCCCAGGACGTCGCGGCAGGCGAGAAGGCTTTCGCGCCTTGCAAGGCGTGCCATCAGATCGGTGAGAATGCGAAAAACGCGGTAGGTCCTCAGCTGAACGGCATTATCGGGCGCAAATCAGGAACAGTCGAAGGTTACAATTACTCCCCAGCCAACAAGAACTCCGGCCTGACGTGGGACGATTCTACGTTTGCGGAGTATATAAAGGATCCGAAAGCTAAGGTGCCAGGCACAAAGATGCTCTATCCAGGACTCAAGGACGAGCAAAAGATCAGGGATTTGACGGCTTACCTCAAGCAGTTTGATGGTTCAGGAAAAAAGACTGCGGGCCTTTAAAGTCCCGGATCTGGTCATCAGTGGCGCGCATCAGCAAATCGGCGAGCTGATCGTAAGGTGCGGAGCGTACGGATTGAGCAGGAGGCGGATGATCCCTGTCGTGCGAAGGAGCCACCGTCGATCCGACGCGGACATCCGCGGCAATAATATCGGGTACCTATCCAGCACATGGTTGGAGCGAAACGCAACGGCGGCGTGACAAATTGTGGAGTCGGATGGCGGCGCGGCGATTAGCAGGCCAGATCGTCAGACCGATCGGCTTGATCTTGCTCGAACAACGCCACCGCTTCAATTAGCGCCATCCGCTCGGCCGCTTCGGGCGAACCGGCCGGAAACCCGGCCAGGTAAGCAAGGCGCTTTAGCGCTGCTTGCCTCTCATCCTCGCTCGTCACGATAAAGGGCGTCACTATGCTCCTCCCGCCAAACAAGCCTGCGCTAATGTCAAACGGCCCGCAAAGTTGCCCCCCGATCGGCGTCCAATGTTGGCTCTGACTCAAATCTGCTGCATGTAGCGACTGATCTGGCGCTGGTTTCTACGAGGAATCAGCATGATGGATCAGCGATTTCGGCCAGCCAGCCTTGTTCCTGCGGGATTGATCGTCGACGGCGTCGCGATGGAACCCGATCTTGTCCTTATCCGGGTTCGATCCCCCGTAGTGGCTTGCCGATGTCCTGATTGTGGGGCGATCTCGCGACGGATCCAGAGCCGGTACTGGCGACGAGCCAAGGACCTGCCGCTCGGTGGTCGGCGTGTCGAGCTTCAGGTTCTGGTCCGGCGATTTCGCTGCGACGGCGTCTTATGTGGCCGTCAGATCT
>NZ_FUYX01000024.1 GCF_900168195.1 Allobosea thiooxidans
GCCTCGGCCAATGCGCTGACCGGCCGGATCGGCCAGCTCAACGAACTGGTCGCGGCCTTCCGCACCGGCCGCGAGGCGGCCCAGGCCGCGCCGGTCGCGGCTGCGGGCTCGGCCTCCCCGCGCCCGGCCAAGCCTGCCCTGCGCTCGCTGACTCGCCCGGCGGCAGCGCCGGCCAGCGCCACGGCGGCCGCGGCCGACGGCTCCGAGCCGGAGCGGCTGCGCCAGCTCGCCCAGGCCGCCTTCGCCCAGTCCAAATCCGCCCCCGCCCCGCGCAAGGTCGCCAATGGCCGCGCCCAGGACGCCGGATGGGAAGAGTTCTGAGCTGGGCCCCGCTGCGCCGGTCCCGGCGACGGGCTGCCGCCCGACCGACCCTGAAGACCATACGGCGCCCCAAAAGGGCGCCGTTTTTGCACTGCTGACGAATTTTTGCGGCGCGGCATCTTGCGCGGGGCCGGTCCCGCCCTATCTGCGGGAACAGGCGCCGGGACCTTGGGTCCTTCGCAGCGCCACCATCGCATCAGATCCGCGAAGACCGTCGGGCTGCTTCCTGCAAGCGGCCGATGTTCCACCGCTTGCTGACAGGTCCCGACAGGGAATTCTGCGACAAGCGGTTTCAGCCGTCACCGCAACAGGGAGACGAAAACCATGCAGATCAGCCAGGTTCTTCAGGCTCTCGGCCAGTTCGCCGCCGGCTTCGCGCCGGGCAGCCGCTCCATCCGCCCGCTCGAGATCGACCTCGACGGTGGGAGTGGCCCCACCCCCTTCGAACAGGCCGCCATCGGCAAGTGGAAGACCGAGGACGGGTCGATCCTGATCGACCTGCGCCCCGACGGGCAGTTCCACAAGGCCAAGCCGGAGGCGGGCGCCACGCATCGCGGCCGCTATGCGGTCGATCGCTCGAAGCTCTATTTCGAGGGCGAAACGGGCTGGGTCGCGCTCGGCAAGCTCAAGCGCGGCACGCTCAGCATCGGCGAGAAGCGCTTCCGCAAAGCCTGACGCGGCCAGAAGCTCGCAATCTAAGGAAGGGCCGAGTCTCCGCCGGGAGGCTCGGCCCTTCCGCATTTCCGGGCCGGCCGGGCCGTCAGTAGCCGACGGTGAAGCGCCGGCGGCCATGGGCCGGCTTCTCGAGCTCGTCGACAAGCGCGACCGCGTAGTCCTCGGCCGAAATCGCGCTGTCGCCTTTGCCGTCGACCAGGAGCTGATCGCCGCCGAGGCGGAACTTGCCGGTACGCTCGCCTGGCTGGATCAGGGCGGAGGGCGAGAGGAAGGTCCAGTCCAGCGCCTGCTCCCGCTTCAGAAGATCGAGGAAGTCACCGCCCTTCCTGGCCTCGTCGCGATAGATCGCGGGGAATTCCGGCGTGTCGAACAGCCTGACGCCCGGCGCGACCTCGAGGCTGCCGGCGCCGCCGACGACGAGATAGCGCGGCACGCCCGACTGCTTCACGGCCGCGAGCAGGAGCTCAGGATCGCTGGCGGTGAAATGCACGGCGCTGATCACCGCCTCGTGCCCGGCGAGCAGGCGGGCGAGCCCGTCCTTGTCGAAGACATCGCCCTTGAGCGCGGTGACGCCGGGCAGGGCTGCGACCTTCTCCGGATTGCGGACGATGGCGGTGACGCTGTGGCCGCGACGGGAAAGCTCGGCGAGCAGGCGCGCGCCGATGAAGCCGCTGGCGCCGATCAGGACGATTTTCATGACAAAGGTTCCTTCTGTCGGTATATAATGGATACCTACGTTCCCATGGAACCTATCTGGCCATGCCTGCCCACCCCGTAAAGAAGGCACTTTCACGCGACATGGTCACCGCGACGAAACCGCCATGCTGAAGCGTCCCGACCCTTTCCAGGCGCTCTGCCCGACGCGGCGCATCCTCGACCGCATCGGCGACAGCTGGGCCGTCCTCATCCTGATCGCGTTGGGGAGCGGCACGCTGCGCTTCAACGCGCTGAAGCGCCGGATCGAGAACATCTCCCAGAAGATGCTGTCGCAGACGCTGAAGAGCCTCGAGCGCGACGGGCTGGTGCGGCGCGAGGTGTTCGCGACCGTGCCGGTAACGGTCGAGTATTCGCTGACCGATCTCGGGCGCACCCTGTCGCAGACGGTCAACCAGCTGACGCTCTGGGCCGAGGCGCATATCGGCGAGATCGAGGCGGCGCAGCAGCGCTATGACCGCGGCGAGGGCGCGACGGAGCCGGAAGGCCGGGCGGCGGGCGGGTGCTGACACGCGGGAGTGCTGGCGTTTCCACCGATTTCGTGTATATGCCCGGCAACCGGCTGCTCAGCCGGCTGCGCGACCCCTCCGTGATGAGGCGGCTCGCGGGCTTCGGACCACGCTGGACGACATCCCGGCCTGGCCCGCCAGATCAACCTGAAACAGAGGATATCCCGATGTCGATCACTGCCGAGCGCAAGACCGCGCTGCTCAAGGAATACGCCACCAAGCCGAACGACACCGGCTCGCCGGAAGTCCAGGTCGCGATCCTGACGGAGCGCATCAACAACCTGACCGGCCACTTCAAGTCGCATGCGAAGGACAACCACTCCCGCCGCGGCCTGCTCAAGCTGGTTTCGCAGCGCCGTTCCCTGCTCGACTATCTGAAGGGCAAGGATCAGGGTCGCTACAAGACGCTGATCGAGAGGCTCGGCATCCGCCGCTGATCGTCGGCTGAAAGCCGTTTCCGCCCGGTGCGACCTGCTCCGGGCGGCTCTTTTCAGGCGATGCCGCCCAGGGGGCGGCCCGCCTGTCTGCCGCGGCGGCCGCATGGGGCGGCCCTCCCGCGTGACCCGCCGGGCGCCCAAGACGTCCATGGCAGGATCGCCGAGCGCTCGGGCGCCAGCTTCACAGGAACCCGAGCGTTCCGCCGTCTTGCCCATGGGCCTGAAGGCGCCGGACGGGCCGACATCCGACCGAAAGACAAAACCCATGTTCGACATCCAAACCGAAGAACTGATCTGGGGCGGGCGCAAGCTCGTGCTCGAAACCGGCAAGGTCGCCCGCCAGGCCGACGGCGCCGTGATGGCCACCTATGGCGAGACCGTCGTGCTCGCGACCGTCGTCTCGGCCAAGGAGCCGAAGCCGGGCTTCGACTTCTTCCCGCTGACCGTGAACTACCAGGAAAAGGCCTTCGCGGCCGGCCGCATTCCCGGCGGCTACTTCAAGCGTGAAGGCCGCCCGAGCGAGAAGGAGACGCTGGTCTCCCGCCTGATCGACCGTCCGATCCGCCCGCTCTTCGTCGAAGGCTACAAGAACGACACGCAGGTCGTCGTCACCGTCCTGCAGCATGATCTCGAGAACGATCCCGACATCCTCGCGATGGTCGCCACCTCGGCGGCGCTCACCCTCTCCGGCGTGCCCTTCATGGGCCCGATCGGCGGTGCCCGCGTCGGCTATATCGACGGCGCCTACAAGCTGAACCCGACGATCGAGGAAGCCAAGGAATCGGCCCTCGACCTCGTCGTCGCCGGCACCCAGGACGCCGTGATGATGGTCGAGTCCGAGGCCAAGGAGCTGACCGAGGAGGTCATGCTCGGCGCCGTGATGTTCGGCCACAAGCATTTCCAGCCGGTGATCGAGGCGATCATCCGCCTGGCCGAGAAGGCCGCCAAGGAGCCGCGCGACTTCACCCCGCCGGATGATTCCGCCATTCTCGACGCGATCATGAAGGTCGGCGAAGCCGATCTGCGCGCCGCCTACAAGATCACCGCCAAGGCCGAGCGCTACGCCGCCGTCGACGCGGTCAAGGCCAAGGTCGTCGCCGCGCTCGTCTCCGAGACGCCGGATGGCGTCGCCACCTTCCCGAAGGACAAGGTCGGCGCGCAGTTCAAGGAAGCCCAGGCCAAGATCGTGCGCTGGAACATCCTTGACGACGGCATCCGCATCGACGGCCGCGACGGCAAGACGGTGCGCCCGATCGTGGCCCAGGCCGGCGTCCTGCCGCGCACCCATGGCTCCGCGCTGTTCACCCGCGGCGAGACCCAGGCGCTGGTCGTGACCACGCTCGGCACCGGCGACGACGAGCAGTTCATCGACTCGCTGGAAGGCACCTACAAGGAAACCTTCCTGCTGCACTACAACTTCCCGCCCTACTCCGTCGGCGAGACCGGCCGCATGGGTTCGCCCGGCCGCCGCGAGATCGGCCACGGCAAGCTCGCCTGGCGCGCCATCCACCCGATGCTGCCGGGCAAGGGCGAGTTCCCCTATACGCTGCGCGTCGTCTCGGAGATCACCGAGTCGAACGGCTCCTCCTCGATGGCCACCGTCTGCGGCACCTCGCTGGCGCTGATGGATGCCGGCGTGCCGCTGCGCGCGCCGGTCGCGGGCATCGCGATGGGCCTGATCCTCGAGGACAAGCGCTTCGCCGTGCTCTCCGACATCCTCGGTGACGAGGACCATCTCGGCGACATGGACTTCAAGGTGGCCGGCACGGCCGAGGGCATCACCTCGCTGCAGATGGACATCAAGATCGCCGGCATCACCGAGGAGATCATGAAGGTCGCCCTCGACCAGGCCAAGGGCGGTCGCGAGCACATCCTCGGCGAGATGGCGAAAGCCCTCTCCGCCTCGCGCAGCCAGCTCGGCGAGTTCGCGCCGCGCATCGAGACGATGAAGATCCCGGTCGACAAGATCCGCGAAGTCATCGGCTCCGGCGGCAAGGTCATCCGCGAGATCGTCGAGAAGACCGGCGCCAAGGTGAACATCGAGGACGACGGCACCATCAAGATCGCCTCGGCCGACGGCAAGTCGATCGAAGCCGCGATCAAGTGGATCAAGTCGATCGTCTCCGAGCCGGAAGCCGGCGTGATCTATGACGGCACCATCGTCAAGATCATGGAGTTCGGCGCCTTCGTGAACTTCTTCGGCGCCAAGGACGGCCTCGTCCACATCTCCGAGCTCGCCCCCAAGCGCGTCCAGAAGGTCCAGGACGTCGTCAAGGAAGGCGACAAGGTCAAGGTGAAGTTCCTCGGCATGGACGAGCGCGGCAAGATCCGCCTGTCGATGAAGGTCGTCGACCAGACCACCGGCGAGGACATCACCGAGAAGCTGAAGGCCGAGCGCGAGGCCGAGAAGGCCCGCGAGAAGCAGGCCGCCGGCGAGTAATCAGCTCGCACGGATTCACGTGAAACGAGGCGCCCCGCATCGCAGGATGCGGGGCGTTTCGCATTTCAGGGCCATTCCGGCGATGCTGGCAGATCGGCGCGGCGGAATGGCCCAGCGTCCCCGAGAGGTTGGAGGCAGGTCGATGAAGTCCTTTTCCGTTCCCGGAACCGACAGCCGCCTGCGCTATCACGACCTCGCCGGCGACGGCCCGGCCATCGTCTTCATCCATGGGCTCGGCTGCGCCTCCTCCTGCGACTATCCGGCCGTGGCGGCAGCACCGGCGCTGCGCGGGCGGCGCATGCTGCTGGTCGATCTGCTCGGCTCCGGCTTCAGCGACCGGCCACAGGCCTTCGGCTACACGATCCAGGATCATGCCGGCAGCGTCGTTGCGCTGATCGAGGCGCTGGGCCTGACCGCGGTCGAGCTGTTCGGGCATTCCATGGGCGGCGCCGTCGCGATCACGGCCGCGTCGATGCTCGGCGAGCGCCTCCGCCGCCTCGTTCTCGGCGAGCCCAATCTGGTGCCCGGCGGTGGTTTCTTCAGTCGTCGCGTCGCGTCGATGTCCGAGGCCGACTATGTCGCCAAGGGCCATGCCGCGCTCGCCTATGCCAGCCTCGGCGAGGGCAACGACATCTGGTCCGCCTCGCTCGCCGGCAGCGCGGCCCATGCCGTCCACCGGACCGCCCATTCGCTCGTCATCGGCAGCGATCCGACCTGGCGCAGCCTGCTCGCCTACCTCGCCGCGCCCAGGACGATGATCATCGGCGAGAACTCGCTCCCCTATGCCGAGGCGGAAGGCCTTGCCGAGATCGGGGTCGATATCCGCATCGTGCCGAAGGCCGGGCATTCCATGGCCTGGGAAAATCCGATAGGGCTCGCCGAGGCGATCGCTGGTTCCGCGTGACCGAAAGATCGCCGCCGCGAGGCAAGGTGACGCGCCAGCTGCAATAGTCTAGACATATGCCGCTTCATGGAGACCGGCATGTCCGACCACCGCATCGCCTCGCTCGACGACCTCGCCCGCGCCTATCCCAATCCGCTCGCCCCGGCTTCGGTCTTCAAGGAGATCGATCATGTCGACGAGAATTATGCAGAGCTGATCGCCGCTTCCCCGTTCTTCGTGCTCGCGACGGTCGGCCCTGAGGGGCTGGATTGCTCGCCGCGCGGGGATCTGCCGGGCTTCGTCACGGTCCGGGACGCGAAAACGCTCCTGATTCCGGACCGAAAAGGCAATAACAGACTGGATTCATTGAAGAATATCCTGTTCGACGATCGAATCGGAATGCTCTTCCTGATCCCCGGTTGCGGCGAGACCCTGCGCGTCAACGGACGTGCCGAGCTATCCTGCGATCCTGGGTTGTGCGGCGCGTTCGAGATGGCCGGCAAGCTGCCGGCGAGCGTGATGATCGTTCATGTCGAGGCAGTCTACTTCCAGTGCTCGCGCGCGGTGGTGCGGGCGGAGCTCTGGAACCCGGAGCGGCAGGTCGAGCGGCGCAGCCTGCCCTCGGCCGGGACGATCCTGCGCGACATCACCGCCCGCAATGCGGCGGTCGAGACCTTCGACGGGGCGGCTTACGACAAGGCGTTGCCGGGGCGAGTCAAGGCAACGCTGTATTGAGGACACCGCCGTCATCCTTGCCCTCGCGGCAAGCATCCACGTCTCGAACATCGGCCTCGACAGCCAAAGACGTGGATGGTCGGGACAAGCCCGACCATGACAGAGCTGTGCTTCGCCCGGAAACAAGAAAGGGCCGCTTGCGCGACCCTTCCCTCGTCCGTCTGCTCCGCAGCACCTTCTCCCGAACGGGGAGAAGGAAGAACTCACAGCAGCCCTTCGTTGCCCGCCAGCGTCTTGAGATTCACGTCCGGCCGGGCGCCGATATGGGAGATGATCTCGGCCGCGGCCAGCGCACCGAGCCGCAGCGAATCGCGCACCTCGCGGCCCGAGGTCAGGCCGAAGAGGAAGCCGGCCGCGAAGAGGTCGCCTGCGCCCGTCGCATCGACGACGCGCTCGACCGGGAAGACCGGCTCCTCGACGATGCCTTCCGGCGTCACCGCCAGCGCGCCCTTCTCGGAGCGGGTGACCACGGCGAGAATGTTCTCGGAGCGCAGCCAGGACAACGCGGTGTCGAAGTCGGAGGTCTCGTAGAGGCTCTTGAGCTCATGCTCGTTGGCGAAAACGAGATCGACCATGCGGTTACGGATCAGGCCGACGAACTCGTCGCGATAGCGGTCGACGCAGAAGGAATCGGAGAGGGTGATCGCGACGCGACCGCCCGCCCGATGCGCGATCTCGGAAGCCTTGCGGAAGGCTTCCTTCGCCGCCGGCGGATCCCAGAGATAGCCTTCGAGATAGATGATGTCGGCGTTCTCGACCGCCTTCTCATCGACATCGGCGACGGAGAGGCCCTGGCAGGCGCCGAGATAGGTGTTCATCGTGCGCTCGCCGTCGGGCGTGACGATGATGAAGGAGCGTGCCGTCGCCGGGCCGTCGCCGGCCGCGGCGGTGTCGAAGGCGACGCCGAGCGAGGCGAGGTCATGGCGGTAGAGCTTGCCGAGCTCGTCGGCCTTGACCTTGCCGATGAAGGCGCCTTTGCCTCCGAACGAGGCGAGGCCGGCGATGGTGTTGGCGGCCGATCCCCCGGAGATGACGCGGGCCGGGCCCATCGCCGAAAAGAGCGACTCGGCGCGGGCCTCGTCGATCAGCATCATCGCGCCCTTGGTCAGCTTCTGGGCGGCGAGGAAATCCTCCTCGGCCGAAGCCAGGACATCGACGATGGCGTTGCCGAGGGCGAGGACGTCCGTGCGAGTCTTGGTCATGGCCGATGCATCCGGATTGGACGGCGGAAATGCCGAAAAGAAAGGTGGCGGGCGTGTCGCATCCGCGCGCTGTGCGGTCAAGTCGGGCTTGGAGCTTCTCAGCCCTGGTCCCGGCGGGCGGCGGCATCGTCGAGGACGCCGGCGAGGCGGCGCAGATCCTCAGCCTCGAGCTCGGCGATCTCGCGGGCAAGGCGGTTGGCGAAAAGGGTGGCCTCGGGATCGAGACCGGCGGTGTCGACGGTGACGCGCGGATGCGAGAGATCGGCGAGGCGGACGAGTTCGTCGGCCTCGTCCCAGATCACGCCGAGCAGATGGATCGCACCCTGGATCAGCGTGAAGGTCGGACGCCCGCGCTTGCCGTGCTCGAGCGCCGAAAGATAGGCGGGCGTTACGCCGAGCCCCTCCGCCATCCGAGCGAGCGTGATGCCGCGCCGTTCCCTGAGCTCGCGCACGCGCCGGCCGAAGGGCGTCACGGACCATGCTCCCTGAGCCGTCGCAGGCGGACATAGAGCGCGCCGCCGCCGCCATGCCGCTGCTCGGCCTCCTCGAAGCCGAGGACGAGCGGACGCAGCTCCGAGAGCCTGAGCCAATGCGGCACCATCCGGCGCAGCACGCCGCGCTCCTCGCCGAACAGCGCCGGGGCCGGTCCTCCCTTGCCGGTGACGACCAGGGCGATGCGGGTGCCATGCGCCTGCTCGCGACGCAGGAAGGCGCACAAGGCGAGATGCGCTTCGTTCTGGCGCATGCCGTGCAGGTCGATGACCGCATCGACGCTCTGCTGGCCGCGGCGAAGCTGGGTGCGCAGGCGCCGCTCGATCGGGGCCAGGGGCGGAGCGGCGAGAGACGCCGGCTTCGCGGCCTTCGAAAGCGCGGCGACGGCAAGCGCAGAGGTTTCCGTCGCGATCGCCGGGGCAGGCTCTGGCACCGGTTCGGGCTCGATCGGCGCGCGCCCGGGCAGCGGCTTGACGGTGCGCGCCACCTGCCGCCAGAGCGCGGCATCGGCCTCCGTCAATGTCCTGCCCCGGCGCGCGCGCATCTCAGCGCGGCCAGAGCACGGTGAAGGCGACGGGGTGGCGGATCAGCCCGGCCCGATGACCGGCCTCGGCTCCCGAACCGACGAAAAGATCCATCCGGGCCGCGCCCAGAATGGCTGAACCGGTGTCCTGGACGAGCATCAGCCGCGCCAGATGCTCTGCGCCGCCGGCCCCGTCCGGAAGCCTCGCATCGATCCAGACCGGCAGGCCATAGGGCCAGACCGTGCGATCGACCGCGATGCTGCGCAGCGGCGTCAAGGGCAGGCCAGCGCCGCCTATCGGTCCGGAACCGGCCGGCAGATCGTCGCGCCGGGCGAAGAAGACGAAGGATCTGTTCAGGCGGATGAGATCGCGGGCGAAAGCTGGATCGGCCTTCAGCCGGGCGACGAGCCGGTCCATCGTCATCTGCTCGGGCGGGATGCCCTCGCGCTGGCTGAGCACGCGGCCGAGCGAGGTGTAGGGATGGCCGTTGCGGCCGGCATAGACGAGCCGCGTGACCGAGCCATCGGGCAGGCGCACGCGGCCGGACCCCTGCACCTGCAGCACGAAACGATCCACGGGATCGCGCAGCCAGAGGATCTCCAGCCCCTGCCCGTCGAGCGCCCCGGTTTCGATCGCAGCGCGGTCGACAAAGGGCTCGAGCCCCTTCGCGGTGCGGCGCGCGGCGGAAAGCGTCTTGTCGAGGCCGGGCCAGTCATCCTCCGGAAAGCGCGTCACGAGATCCGGCGGCCGGCCGTAGAGCGGGGTCGGAAAGGCTTCGGAGCGTGTGAGAGAGCCTTCGAACTCGGGCTCGAAATAGCCGGTCGTGAAGCCGGCATCGGCGCCCACCGGGCGGATGCGCCAGAAGCTGAAGTTCTGCTCGAAGAAGCTGCGCGCCTCGTCGCGCGCGACAGGGCCGTTCACGGCCAGCGCCTTCGCTCTTTCGCAGGCCGCGGAGAGGATGGCGGGAACGGGGACGGCCTGGCGCAAGGGCGGGTCGGCCATGCACCCCCGCGCGAAGATCGCGAAGGTCTCGGCATGGTCGTCCCGTGCCCAGCCATCGAGCTGCTGCGGCAAAAGCCGCTCGGCCCGGGCACCGTCCGGGAGCGGAAAGGGAGCGGCCGTGGCGTTCACGGAGACGAGACCAGCCGCCACCGCGAGCGCCAGCGCGATCCCGGCGCCACGGCTCACGCCGCCGATTCGGTGGCGACGAGCAGCCAGTTGGGATCGCGGCTGCCGAGCTGGCGCGAGAAGGTCCAGATATCGTTGACCTCGGAGACCTGGTCGGCGCTGCCGTCGACGACCGCCCCTTGAGCGTCGCGGGTGACGCTGATCAGCTGCGACACGAAGGCGATGGTGACCTGGGCGGTCTTGCCCTTGACCTCGACGGCGGAAAGATCGGCCTTGTCGATCGAGACGAAATTCGATTCCGATTTCTCGCCGCGCTTCTCGCGATCGGTGATGGCCTGCTCGAAGCCCTCATAGACGTCCTTGGCGAGCAGCCCCTTCAACATCTTGCGGTCGCCGCGCGCGAAGGCGGTGACGATCGCCTCATAGGCCGCCTTGGCGCCGGCGACGAAGTCATGCGGGTCGAAACCCGGCTCCTGGCGGATGATGGCCTCGATGCCGGCGCTGACCGGAGAGTCGGCGGCGGCCAGATCCTTCCAGCGTTCGGCGACCGGCGACTCGGCGGCGACCGGATCATTGGCCGCACCCGGCAGGCGGATCACGTTGTCGCGCTTCTCGGCCGCCTGATCCGGCCGCATCGGCGGCGTCTCCCGGCGGGCGAAGGGATCCTTGGGCTGCTCGTGGCCGGTCTTCTGGCCGAGGACCGAGCGCAGCTTCCAGGCGACGAAAACGGCCAGAGCCAAGAAGACCAGAGTCGTCATGTCGAAGGAATTTTGCATCGAAGGCTGACCCGCGGCTCCCCATCAACGTCTGGCGATGGCGCAGGATCGCGACCGCCTTCGTCGTCATATGGTAAGACAGGCTCGTAACATCCACCCCTAACCTTGTGAAGGCGACTTCTTGTGCCGGCCCGGCGTCCATGATAGCCGACGCGCGCGCCGCTCCGGAACGCGGAGCGCAGTCCCGAATGCCGGCAATGGCGCGGGATTTCCCGAGACAGCCTGCCAGAACAAGATGGGACCGATGGCCAACGAACTCCCCAACGGCAATGGTGCCGGCGCCGCCGAGGCAGCCCCGAGCCTGAACGCCCTCGTCCAGTACACGAAGGATTTCTCCTTCGAGAACCCCAAGGCGCCGCGTTCCCTCGCCCAGCAGGAAGCGCAGCAGGGCCCGCAGATGTCGCTGCAGGTCAATGTCGGCTCGACCGCGCTCGGCGACAACGACTACGAGACCGTGCTGCGCCTGGAAGGCAAGGCCGAGCAGAAGGGCGAGACGCTCTTCGCCTTCGACCTGAGCTATGCCGGCGTCTTCCGCCTGCAGAACATTCCGCAGGAGCACATCCACCCCGTGCTGGTGATCGACTGCGCCCGCCTGCTCTTCCCCTTCGCGCGGCAGATCATCGCCGAGGCGGTCCATAATGGCGGCTTCCCGCCCTTCTACATCCCGCCGATCGATTTCGCGGCGCTGTTCCAGCAGCGCATGCAGGAGCTCGAGGGCCAGCAGGGCGCCGCGACCAACTGACGGTCGGAGCGTCGGCAAAGTCCAACGAAAGGGCCCCTTCGCGGGCCCTTTTTCGTTTGTTGCGGATTATTGTTGTCCTTGCGGAGCCGGCAGGCCCGCTCCATCTGGTGACGATCGACGGCGGACGCCCCGGCAGGGACGCCCGCCTTTTCCGTATCCGATGGAGACCCGATGGACACCCTTCTGACGCTTGCCGCCGACCCCGCCGTATGGGCCGCGCTCGGGGCACTGATCGCCATGGAGGTCGTGCTCGGCATCGACAACCTGATCTTCATCTCGATCCTGACCAACAAGCTGCCGGAGCATCAGCGCTCGAAGGGCCGCAAGATCGGCATCGGCCTGGCGCTGATCCTGCGGCTGGGCCTGCTGAGCACCGTCGCCTTCATCGTCACGCTGACCACGCCGGTGTTCTCGATCCTCGGGCAGGGCTTCTCCTGGCGCGACATCATCCTGATCGCCGGCGGCCTCTTCCTGGTCTGGAAGGCGACGAAGGAGATCCATCACAAGGTCGATCCCGATCCCGAATCCGTCCTCGCCGAGGGCGGCAGCCGCGCGGTGACGCTGGGCTTCGGCAGCGCGATCTTCCAGATCCTGCTGCTCGACCTCGTCTTCTCGATCGACTCGATCATCACCGCCGTCGGCATGACCGAACATGTGCCGGTGATGGTGATCGCCGTGATCGTCGCGGTGCTGACGATGCTGCTCGCCGCCGATCCGCTGGCGCGTTTCATCGACCGCAACCCGACGATCGTGATGCTGGCGCTCGGCTTCCTGCTGATGATCGGCGCGACACTGATCGCCGAAGGCTTCGGCGTGCATGTGCCGAAGGGCTACATCTACGCAGCCATGGCCTTCTCGGCCTTGATCGAGGCACTCAACATGCTGTCGCGGCGGAAGACGCATACCGGCAGCGAGCGCTGAGCGGGCGCAAGCCGGACGGCGCGGATCACTGCGCCGCGTCGTCCGTGATGCCGAGATAGCCCTTCCAGAGCGGCGCCTTCAGCGAGCCCAGAACGAAGGCCTCATGCGCCTTGATCGCAGCCTCGTCGAGCCGCGGCGCGAGCGGGCGCTGGCGCAGCGGCTTCTCGGCGGCAGCCATGACGAGACCGCCACGGCCCGCCGTGCCTTCGACGCCCAGGCCGAGCGAGGTCTGCTTGCCGCCGATCAGTTCGATATAGACCTCGGCGAGGATCTCGGAGTCGAGCAAGGCGCCGTGCTTGGTGCGGCGGCTGTTGTCGATGCCATAGCGCGAGCAGAGCGCATCGAGGCTGTTGGAGGCGCCGGGATGCTTGCGGCGGGCCATCGACAGGGTGTCGACCACCCAAGCCTGCTCGATCGGCGGCAGGTTCAGCCGCTTGAACTCCATGTTGATGAAGCCGACGTCGAAGGCGGCGTTGTGGATCACCAGCTTGGCGCCCGCGATGAACTCGGCGAATTCCTGGGCGATCGCGGCGAAGACCGGCTTGTCCGACAGGAACTCCTCCGAGAGGCCGTGGACATTGAAGGCCTCGACCGGCATCGAGCGTTCGGGGTTGATGTAGACGTGGTAGGTGCGGCCGCTCGGGCAGTGATTGACCAACTCGACGCAGCCGATCTCGACGATGCGATCACCGTTATTGGCTTCGACGCCGGTGGTTTCGGTATCGAGAACGATCTCGCGCATCGCTTTCAGGACCTCACTCAAGACCTCTGGGCCGCGCCACGCCCCGGGCGGCCCGCCAGCGCCATCAGGATAGAGCCGACCTCGCGGCCGGCGGCCACGAGCCCGCGCGACGTGTCCACAAGGAAATGGGCGCGGCGACGCTTCTCGGCATCCGGCATCTGGCGCGCCAGGATGGCGTCGAGCTTCTCCGCGCTCATGCCGGGCCGGGCGAGGACGCGCTCGCGCTGCACTGCCGCCGGCGCGGTCACCACCAGAACCGCATCGCAACGCCCCTCACCGCCGGTCTCGAACAGCAGCGGCACATCGATGATGGCGAGCCCCGCTCCCTCGCGTCGGCAGCGGGCGAGGAAGGCCTGCTCCTCCTCCCGCACCAGCGGATGGATGATCGCCTCGAGACGGCGCAGCGCCTCCGGCTTGCCGAGCACGGCGGCGCCGAGCCTTGCCCGATCGACCACGCCGTCGACAACGGTGCCGGGAAAGGCCGCCTCGATCGGCGCCACGGCACGGCCGCGATGCAGGCGATGGACTGCGGCATCGGCATCGTGCAGCGGCACGCCGCGCTGCACGAACAGCCCGGCCGTTGTCGACTTCCCCATTCCGATCGAGCCCGTCAGGCCCAGCACGAAGGTCATGCGCTCCCCGCCGAATCAGGTTTTCAGGATATCGGCTTCGATCAGAGCGCGCAGGGCCGGCGTCACTTCCGGGGTCACGCCGAACCAGCGGGCGAAGCCGGGGGCAGCCTGGTGGAGCAGCATGCCGAGCCCGTCCACCAGCCTGCCGCCACGCCGCTCCGCCTCCGCCAGCAGCGCCGTCTTCAGCGGCGCGTAGACGATATCGTCGACGATGGTTCCCGGCCGCAGCCCCGACAGGTCGAGCTCCAGCGGCGGCTTGCCCTGCATGCCGAGGGCCGTGGTGTTGACGATGAGATCGGCCTTCCGGACGAGCCGGTCGCGCTCCTCCCAGGCCCTGGCTTCAAGCGGATTCCCCAGCGCGGCCGCGAGCTCCTCGGCGCGGGCGGGGCTCCGGTTGACGATCAGGATGCGTTCGACCCCACGCGATCGAAGGCCGTAGCAGATTCCGCGGGCGGCCCCGCCTGCCCCGAGAACGAGCACCGTTCCGACCTGTCGCTGCCAGCCCGGCACGCAGGCATCGAGATGGGCGAGGAACCCCGGCACGTCGCTGTTGTCGGCGACGATGCGCCCATCCTCGCGCCAGAGCGTGTTGACTGCGCCGATCGCCCGGCCCGCAGGGCTGACCTCATCGACCAGGGCCATCACCGCTTCCTTGTGCGGCACGGTGACATTGCCGCCGGTGAACGCCCCGTCCCGCAATTGTCGGATGAAGGCGGGCAGGTCCGCAGGCGCGACATCGACCCGCTCATAGGAGCCGGCAAGCCGATATTGCCGAAGCCACTCGCCATGGATCAGCGGCGAGCGGGAATGGGCGATGGGATGTCCGATGACGAAACAGCGAGGCGACATGGATGGGTCCGGTCAGCGGGCGAGGCAGTCGAGATCGCGCAAGGCGGCGAGGACGGCGAGCAGGGGCAAGCCCAGGATGGTGAAGTGATTGCCTTCGACGGCCTCGAAGAGCTGCGCCCCCAGCCCCTCGAGCTGATAACCGCCGACGCTGGATAGAGCGGCCGGCCCGACCAGATCGACATAGAGCCCGATGAAATCGGTATCGAGCGCGCGCATCGTCATCCGTGCCGTCTCGCGGCCTTCGGCGATCGGTGCGCCGTCCCGGGCAAGGACGAAGGCGGAATGAAGCTCATGCGTCCTGCCGGCCAGCGCCGCGATCTGCTCGGCCGCGGCGAAGCTGTCGACCGGCTTGTGGAAGGCGATGCCGTCGCAGGTCAGCGTCTGATCGGCGGCGAGGACCAGGCGGCCCGGCTGGTCACGCGAGACCGCGAGCGCCTTGGCACAGGCGAGCGCTGCGGCGATCTGATCCGCCGGCACCCCCTGCTCGACCAGAGGTTCCTCGACGGCGCGCTCGTCGATCGTGGGCTTCATGACCTCGATCGGGATGCCGGCGGCCGCCAGCATGTCCCGGCGCGTCACGCTTCCGGAGGCGAGGATCAGGGGCTGCGTTTCGAGCCAGAGGGTGTTCGGTGGGGTCATGTCGCGATGAACTTCATGCGGTGATCACGAAGCAGGTCGAGGATAGAGGCGGCTGTCTCCTCGATCGAGCGGCGGGTGACGTCGATGACCGGCCAGCCCTTGCGGGCGCAGAGCCGCCTCGACTGCGCGACCTCGTCGGCCACCGCCGCGGGATCGACATAGGAGGTCTCGTCGTCGGCGCGCAACGACAGGAGCCGGTTCTGGCGGATCTGGACGATGCGGTCGGGGCTGGCGATCAGCCCGACGATCAGCGGCTTCTTCGCGTTCTCCAGCTCCGGCGGCAGGGCGATGTTCGGGACCAGCGGGATGTTGGCGGTCTTGATGCCGCGATTGGCGAGATAGATGCTCGTCGGCGTCTTGGACGTCCGGCTGATGCCAACCAGGATGACATCGGCGCTGTCGAGATCGCCACCCATCTGCCCGTCATCGTGCAAGAGCGTGTAGTTCATTGCGTCGATGCGGCGGAAATACTCGGTGTTGAGGACGTGCTGCGCGCCCGGCTTCGTCGCCGAGACCTGGCCGAGATAGGACTGGAACAGACTCAGCACCGGCTGCAGCACCGAGAGGCAGGGGCAGCCGAGCTCGCGGCAGAAATTCTCGAGCTTCTCCTGCCATTCCGGCTCGACCAGCGTGTAGAGAACCACGCCCGGTGAGGATTCGATCTCGGCGAGCACACGCGCGAGCTGCGCCTCCGAACGCACCAGCGGATAGACATGCTCGATGGCGGAAACGCTTTCATATTGCGCGGCCGCGGCGCGGCTGACCGCGATGAGGGTCTCGCCGGTCGCATCCGAGACCAGATGCAGATGGAAATAATTGCGGACCACGGCGTCCCCCGGCCTGAAGCGCTTCGATCTCCCTTAGCGCGGTTTCGGCGCGACAGGAATCCGAAGAGCGAGCCAAGTCGCCGCAGCCGACTTCGCGCCGGTTCTTCACAGGGGTGGGGAGCGGTGTAGACAACCCGGCTTCAGCCATGCCCGGCCAGAGCCGCCTGTATAACCCACCTCTCCCATCAACAGCCGCCACGCTGTGCATGGTTAAGGAAGTGTTTCACGTGAATCATTCGGCGGGCCGAAGGGCTCGCCGCAAATTCCAATTCGTTAAGAAAGCCTTAACACCCCTCCCTCAGCCTGGCGGCCCCGCGACCCGCTGTCCCACCTCCTGTGGAACGGTTGTGGACGGATTTGCGCCGGGCTATCTCCCCTGCCCAAGAGTCAAAGAAAAAGATTCTTTCATGGAATCTCTTTATATGAAGGGAAGCGGGATGGACCACTCGTCAGGCCAGATGACCAGCGAAGCGCCCGCCTTTCTGCGCGCACTGGCCGGCGAGACGCAGGCGGTTCCTCCGATCTGGCTGATGCGTCAGGCTGGCCGCTATCTGCCGGAGTATCGCGAGGTCAGGGCCAAGGCAGGCAGCTTCCTGGCGCTTTGCTACAATCCCGAGCTCGCCGCCGAGGTCACGCTTCAGCCGATCCGCCGTTTCGGCTTCGACGCGGCGATCCTGTTTTCCGACATCCTCGTCGTGCCGCAGGCTCTCGGCCAAAAGCTCTGGTTCGTCGAGGGCGAGGGACCACGCCTCGATCCGGTGGCGGACAGGAACCGTCTTGCCGAGATCGATCGTGCAGCTCCGGGACATAGCCTCGATCCGATCATCGAGACGGTCCGGCGGGTGCGCGCGGGCCTCGATGCCCGGACCGGCTTCATCGGCTTCTGCGGGGCGCCCTGGACCGTCGCGACCTATATGGTCGCCGGTCGTGGCACCCCGGATCAGGGACCGGCGCGGGCCCTGTTCGCGCAGGATCCCGCTCTGTTCCAGGAGATCATCGACCGCATCGTCTCGGTGTCGGTGGGCTATCTCAACGCGCAGATCGCGGCCGGCGTCGATGCCGTGCAGATCTTCGACAGCTGGGCGGGCGTGCTCGGCGCCGAGGATTTCCAGCGCTGGTGCATCGCGCCGACGCGCCGGATCGTCGAAGGCGTCCGCGCGGTTCATCCGCATGTCCGGATCATCGGCTTCCCGCGGGGCGCCGGCCGATTGATCCCGGCTTATGTCGAAGGAACCGGGGTCGATGCCGTCGGGCTCGAGACGGATATCGACCGGGCCTTCGCACGCGACGCGATCCAGTCGCTCGTCCCGGTCCAGGGCAATCTCGACCCGCTCACCCTGCGCGCCGGCGGAGCCGAACTCGAGCGCGAGATCGAGGCCGTGATGGCCGCTTTCGGCGGCGGGCCTTTCGTGTTCAATCTCGGCCACGGCATCCTGCCGGATACGCCGATCCCCCATGTCGAACGCTTGCTGAGAGCCGTCCGCGGCTGAGGGTCAGACAATGTACGAGTGGCTAAAGGCTTTTCACGTCGTCGCGGTCATCTCCTGGATGGCCGGGATGCTCTATCTGCCGCGGCTGATGGTCTATCATGCGGAGGCGCAGACGGGCTCGATCCAGTCCGAGACCTTCAAGATCATGGAAAGGCGATTGCTGAAGGGCATCATCAATCCGGCGATGATCGCCACTTGGGTGCTCGGCCTCTACCTTGCGTGGGAGGCCTTCGGCTTCAAGGGCGGCTGGCTGCACGCCAAGCTCCTGCTGGTGCTGATCCTCTCCGGCATCCACGGTGTCCTGGTCAAGCATGTCCGGGCATTCGCGCAGGACAAGAACCAGAAGCCGGCGCGCTATTTCCGGATCCTCAACGAGATTCCGGCCGTGCTGATGCTCGGCATCGTCATTCTCGTCATCGTGAAGCCGTTCTAGGGGTCCCAATCGTTTCCTGCTTGAGCCCGACGGAAATTCCCGCTATCAGGACGCTGCGCTTCTCCAGCGTCCTCCCTGTTGTCGACTGTTCGTGAGCGGCCTGCCTTAGCAGCAGCTCATGTCGCGCAACCCATGCGCAGGTCCGCCAAGGACCCATGTCGATCAATCCAGTACCGTCCCCATCCCTGCCGTTCGCAGGGCCGTTCACGATCCGGGTGCCCCATGCGGGAAATCAAGCTCCAAGAGCTCAAGAGCAAGTCGCCGACCGAATTGCTGGCCTTCGCCGAGGAGGTGGAGGTCGAGAACGCCAGCACGATGCGCAAGCAGGAGCTGATGTTCGCCATCCTGAAGCAGCTCGCCGCGCGCGAAACCGAGATTCTGGGTGAAGGCGTCGTCGAGGTTCTGCAGGACGGCTTCGGCTTCCTGCGCTCCCCCGATTCGAACTATCTCCCGGGGCCGGACGATATCTATGTCTCGCCCTCGCAGATCCGGAAGTTCGGCCTGCGCACCGGCGACACGGTCGAAGGGCCGATTCGCAGCCCGAAGGACGGCGAGCGCTATTTCGCCCTGCTCAAGGTCAACTCGATCAATTTCGAGGACCCGGAGAAGATCAAGCACAAGATCCACTTCGACAACCTGACCCCGCTCTACCCGGATGAGCGGCTGAAGCTCGAGGTGCAGGACCCGACCAAGAAGGATTTCTCGCCGCGCGTCATCGACATCGTGGCGCCGATCGGCAAGGGCCAGCGTGCGCTGATCGTGGCGCCGCCGCGCACCGGCAAGACCGTGCTGCTGCAGAACATCGCGCAGTCGATCACGACCAACCATCCCGAGTGCTATCTGATCGTGCTGCTGATCGACGAGCGCCCTGAGGAAGTCACCGACATGCAGCGCTCGGTGAAGGGCGAGGTCGTGTCCTCGACCTTCGACGAGCCGGCCTCGCGCCACGTCCAGGTGGCGGAGATGGTGATCGAGAAGGCCAAGCGCCTGGTCGAGCACGGCCGCGACGTCGTCATCCTGCTGGATTCGATCACCCGCCTCGGCCGTGCCTACAACACGGTGGTTCCGTCCTCCGGCAAGGTGCTGACCGGCGGTGTCGACGCCAACGCCCTGCAGCGCCCGAAGCGCTTCTTCGGTGCGGCGCGCAATATCGAGGAAGGTGGTTCGCTGACCATCGTCGCGACCGCGCTGATCGACACCGGCTCGCGCATGGACGAGGTGATCTTCGAAGAGTTCAAGGGCACCGGCAACTCGGAAATCGTGCTCGACCGCAAGGTGGCCGACAAGCGCATCTTCCCGGCGATCGACATCCTCAAATCCGGCACCCGCAAGGAGGAGCTCATCACGCCGCGCTCCGATCTGCAGAAGACCTATGTGCTGCGCCGCATCCTCAACCCGATGGGCCCGCAGGATGCGATCGAGTTCCTGATCGACAAGCTGCGCCAGACCAAGCAGAACTCCGAGTTCTTCGATTCGATGAACACCTGACCGGACGTCCCGCACGTTCCATAGGCCGTTTCGAGCGCCGCCGGATCATTCGATTCGGCGGCGTTTTCTTTTGCCACGACGATATGGCGAGCCGTTCAACGGCGATCGGCGAGGGCATCGGCCAACTGATTCGGATCCGTGACGGGCGGCAAACAACGCCCTTCGAAGCAGATGAAGGCTGCGCCATCGCCGGCAAGTCGCAGCATCGCGGCGACGGGATGATCGGCTGGCAGTGAATGCGGATCCGGAACATCGGTAATGATGGTCGTCGTATAGGGCAGCCGGCGGGCAGCGGCATGGAGGGCGCTACGCTCGGTCCCCGCCAGCACGATCTCGACGCCGTTGCGTGCGAGGTCGTAGGCATTCAGGACCGAGCCATGGGCCATCGGGGCGCGTGCCGCAGCCCTCAGGGCGGCCGCCAGGAATGCGTCGGCGCGTTCGCGGTGATCCGCTGATCCGGTCTTGCCGGCGAGCCTCAGGAGATTGCCGGCATGGACACCGAGCGCATTGGGCACGGCGTCGTCGTGAGTCGGACGCGGTATGACCGGAAGGGAACGGGAGTCGGCCGGAGTCATGCTCAGCAATCCGGTCTGCGGATCGCGGTAGTGCTGCCAGAGATGCGCGGACCAGCGCCGGGCATCGTCGAGATAGTTCTGCGATAGGGTGGCGTCGTGCAGCGCCAGGGCGGCATCGATCATGGCGGCGTGATCGAGGGCAAAGCCGGGCGTGATCCGGCGTCCTAGCCGGTAGGAATGCGCCACGCCTTCGCCATCTGCCATCGATTCGGCAACGAAACGGTAAGCCCTTTCGCTGAGCTCCAGCCAGGCGGGCCGGTCGAGCAGGCCGGAAGCGCGCGCCAGGGCCGCGATCATCAACCCGTTCCAGTCGGCCAGAATCTTGTCGTCGCGGGCCGGCGGGATTCGCTTCGTCCGCTCGGCGAAGAGCGCGTCCTTGAGCTTGGAGAGGCGGAGGGCATCGGCCGAATCCGGATCGGGCGTGTCGAGCCGGTTCAGGATGCTGACGCCCTCCCAGTTGCCGCCGGGCGCGATGTCATAGTGGCGGGCGATGAGCGCGCCGGCCTCGGCGCCAAGGAGGGCGTCGACGTCGCTACGGTTCCAGACATAGTACTTGCCCTCCTCGCCCTCGGAGTCGGCATCGAGGCTGGCCGCGAAGGCGCCCTCGGGGAGCAGCATCTCCCGCTCGAGCCAGGCGACGATGCCTTCCGCCGCTTCCAGCGCGAGGACATCGCCACTCCGTTTCGCCTCCAGGGCATAAAGCGGCAGCAGCTGCGCGTTGTCGTAGAGCATCTTCTCGAAATGCGGGACCAGCCAGCGCGCATCGACGGCATAGCGGGCGAAGCCGCCGCCAAGATGGTCATGGATGCCCCCGCGCGCCATCCGTTGCAGCGTGAGCGTTGCGGCATCGCGACTCCCGGCTGCCGCAGGCTCCCGTGTCCCCTGTCGCCAGAGCAGTTCGATCAATCCGGCATTCGGGAATTTTGGCGCGCCTTTCAAGCCACCGTCGATCGGATCGAAGGCGCCGGCGATCTGGCTGGCAAGATGGGCCAGGTCCGGTTCGCCGGCCTCGGCCAGGGCGACGCCTTCCATCTGCGCGAGCGCCTTTCGGATCGCGGTGGCGTTGTGCAGGATGCGCTCCGGCTCCTGCCGGTAGATCGCCGCGATCTGCCGCAGGACGCCCTGGAGGGAGGGTCGGCCGTGACGCGGCTCCGGCGGGAAATAGGTCCCGCCCCAGAAGGCGTCGCCCTCGGGCGTCAGGAACATCGTCAAAGGCCAGCCGCCCTGCTCGCCCAGGCTGTGCAGCGCACTCATATAGACGTGATCGATATCGGGCCGCTCTTCGCGGTCGACCTTGATGTTCACGAAGAGCTCGTTCATGACGGCCGCCGTGGCCGGATCCTCGAAGCTCTCATGCGCCATGACGTGGCACCAGTGACAGGCGGCGTAGCCGATCGACAGCAGGACCGGCCGTTTGCTGCGCTTCGCTTCGGCGAAGGCGCCTTCTCCCCACTCCCACCAATCCACCGGGTTGGCGCGGTGCTGGAGGAGATAGGGGCTGGCGGCTCCGGCGAGACGATTCATCGGACGACCCTTCCGGCAGGAACGCGACAGGCATGAACGATCCGGAAGCCTATCCCACGATTGTGGCCTTATCCTCGGCGCCCGGCCGTGCTGGCGTCGCGGTCATCCGGCTATCCGGATCGCGCGTTCGATTCGTTCTCGAAACATTTGCGGGAGTCATACCGGAGCCACGCCGGGCGGCCCTCCGCCAGCTGCGCGATGCCGACGGCGAAGCGATCGACCAGGCGCTGGTGCTGTTCTTTCCGGCGCCGGCGAGCTTCACCGGCGAGGATGTCGCGGAATTCCATGTTCACGGATCGCGGGCAGTCCTTGCCCGATTGCTGGTAGTGCTGACGGCACTACCTGGAGTCAGACTGGCGGAGGCCGGCGAATTCACGCGGCGTGCCTTCGAAGCGGGGAAGCTCGATCTCGGCGCGGTCGAGGGGCTCGCCGACCTGATCGATTCGGAAACGGAATGGCAGCGCAAACAGGCCTTGCGGCAGATGGAGGGTGCGCTCGGCAGCTTTGCAGCCGAGTGGCGCGAGGCGTTGCTCCAGGCGATGAGCCTTCTGGCGGCGGAGCTCGACTTCTCGGATGAAGGTGATGTTTCAGGGCCGTTGCAGGAACAGGCGCTGGCGTTGGCCGGCACGGTCCTGGGTTCGCTGCGGAAGGCCCTCGGCAGCTTCGCCATGGGCGAGCGCGTGCGGGAAGGCTTCGTCGTCGTGCTGGCGGGGCCGCCCAATGCCGGCAAGTCGAGCCTGCTCAACGCGCTGGCGCAGCGCGATGTCGCTATCGTCTCGCCGGTGGCAGGCACGACGCGCGATGCTCTGGAGGTTCGGCTCGACCTAGCCGGGCTTCCGGTGATCCTGATCGATACAGCGGGCCTGCGCGACAGCGCCGATCCGATCGAGGCCGAAGGTGTTCGGCGCGCCCGCAATCTGCTGGCCCGCGCCGATCTGGCGCTGGCGCTGCGAGGCATCGATTCGGAGCCGTATCAAATGGATGGCGAGACGCCCGTCCTGCGTCTGGCAACCAAATCGGATCTGGCCGGGACGCCCCTGCCAGGGGAGCTGCCGATCTCGGTGAAGACGGGGGCGGGCATCCCCGATCTTCTGGCCGCGATCATCGAACGGCTGCACGCGTTCGGCCGGAGCGAGCCGGCACTGCTGACGCGCGAGCGGCATCGCGCCGCCGTGGCGGATGCGATCATGGCGCTGGAGCGCGCTGTCAGCGCGGAGCATGGGCAAGGCGAACTGCTGGCCGAGGAGCTGCGGATCGCCGTTCTCGCCCTCGAGCGCCTCGTCGGGCGGATCGATGTCGAGGATGTGCTCGACCGGCTCTTTTCCGGTTTCTGCATCGGCAAGTGAGGCGCGCCGGCGTCGGTCGGTGCGCTTTGCCGTTGACCGGCCAGCCCGGCTTCGCTAGCGAAAACGGCATGTCCTCCTCACAGCACTACGACGTGATCGTCGTCGGCGGCGGCCATGCCGGGGCCGAGGCAGCCGCGGCGGCAGCCCGCTGCGGCGCGCGGACGGCACTGATCACCCACAGGCCCGAGACGATCGGCGTGATGTCCTGCAACCCCGCGATCGGCGGGCTCGGCAAGGGCCATCTCGTGCGCGAGATCGATGCGCTCGACGGCATCATGGCCCGCGCCGCGGATCGGGGCGGCATCCAGTTCCGGATGCTCAACCGGCGCAAGGGACCGGCGGTGCGCGGACCGCGGGCCCAGGCCGATCGCAAGCTCTATCGTCAGGCGGTGCAGGATCTGCTGGCGGAGCAGGCCGGGCTCGACATCGTCGCCGGCGAGGTCTTCGATCTCCTGGTCGAGGCGGGCCGGGTTACCGGCGCCGTCCTGACGGATGGACGTCGATTCGTAACCGGAACGGTCGTGCTGACCACCGGCACCTTCCTGCGCGGCCTGATCCATATCGGCGAGCGACGTATTCCGGCCGGTCGGGTCGACGAGGCGCCCTCGCTCGGGCTGTCGGCAACGCTCGAGCGCCACGGCTTTCCGCTCGGCCGGCTGAAAACGGGGACGCCGCCGCGCCTCGATGGCCGCACGATCGACTGGGCGGCGCTGGAGATGCAGCCGGGCGACGACCCGGCCGAGCCGTTCTCGGCCATGACGAGCGCGATCACCAACCCGCAGATCTCGTGCGGGATCACGCGGACGACCATGGCGGGCCATGACCTGATCCGCGCCAATCTGCACCGCGCTCCGATGTTCTCCGGCCAGATCGAGGGGCGCGGCCCGCGTTATTGCCCCTCGATCGAGGACAAGGTCGGCCGGTTCGGGGACCGCGACGGTCACCAGGTCTTTCTCGAGCCGGAAGGGCTGGACGACGATACCGTCTATCCGAACGGGATCTCGACTTCCTTGCCCGAGGATGTCCAGCTGGGCTTGCTGGCGACCATTCCGGGCCTCGAGAAGGCGCGGATGCTGCGGCCGGGCTATGCGATCGAGTACGATTTCGTCGATCCGCGCGCATTGAAGAACACGCTGGAGACCCACGCCATCGCCGGTTTGTTCCTGGCCGGGCAGATCAACGGCACGACCGGCTACGAGGAAGCCGGCGCGCAGGGTCTGCTGGCCGGGCTGAACGCGGCGAGGATGGCGGGCGGTGCCCTGCCCGTCATCTTCGAGCGGACTCGGTCCTATATCGGCGTGCTCGTCGATGATCTGGTGACGCACGGCGTTACGGAACCGTACCGAATGTTCACGTCGCGGGCCGAGTTCCGCCTGTCCTTGCGGGTCGACAACGCCGATGAGCGGCTGACGATGCTCGGCATGGAGCTGGGTGTTGTCGGCTCCGCCCGGCGGGACGTTTTTATGGTCCGCAATGCGGAGATCGAGGCCCTCCGCAGCCAGCTGCAATCGCTCTGGTTGACGCCGCAGGAAGCAGACGCGGTCGGGCTGCAGCTCAACCGGGACGGGTTGCGGCGCAATGCCTATCAGATCCTGTCCTACCCGGATGTAGGCTTCGAGCGCCTGGCGCAGATTTGGCCGGAGCTCGGCGCCTCCTCGCCGGCAGCGGTTGCGCGTGTGACCGCCGACGCGGTCTACGCAGTTTATCTCGACCGGCAGGCTGCGGAGATTCAGGCCTATCGTCGGGACCAGGCGCTGAAGGTCCCGGCCGATCTCGACCTGAATGCCATCGCCGGGCTTTCCAATGAGCTCAAGGCAAAGCTCGCGGCCCAGCGCCCTGCCGATCTCGCTCAGGCCGGACGGATCGAGGGCATGACGCCGGCCGCCCTCACGCTGATCGCCGCGCATGCTCGCAGGAGCCGTCCGGCCGCTTTATCCACAGGGATGACGTGACTGTTGATAAGAATGACCGCCAGCGCGCTTTGCGCTTGACGCCTGTTTCACGTGAAACAGAGGAGCGGCTCGCGCTTCTCGTCGCCGAGCTGGAGCGCTGGCAGGCCGCCAAGAACCTGGTGTCCTCGGCCACGCTCGCCGAGGTCTGGACGCGCCATATCGCCGATTCGCTGCAGCTTTTCAGCCTTGCTCCGGAGCGCCGGCGCTGGCTCGACCTCGGCTCCGGTGGTGGCTTCCCCGGTCTGGTCATCGGCATCTGCCTGGCCGAACAGGGCGCCGGGCAGATCGATCTGGTCGAGAGCAATGCCCGCAAATGCGCCTTCCTGCGTCATGTCGCCCGCGTTACCGGCTCTCCGGTCAAGGTCCATGCTGCGCGTATCGAGGACGTGATCGGCGATTTCACCGGCAAGGCCGATGTCGTGACGGCACGTGCACTGGCGCCCCTGCCCCAGTTGCTCGACTGGTGCGAAGAGCTGTTGAGAACCGGCACGCTCGGGCTGTTTCCCAAGGGACAACATCTAGATGCGGAATTGACCGACTCAGCCAGATATTGGAAGATTCAGGCGACAACGGTTTCCTCCGTGACAGATGGCGCCGCGCGAATCCTGATGGTCCGCTCGGCCGAGAGACGAGCCGATCCATGACCGAGGCCATTTCCGCAGTGACGCCGCGCCGCCCGCGCGTGATTGCGCTCGCCAACCAGAAGGGCGGCGTCGGCAAGACGACGACGGCCATCAATCTCGGCACGGCGCTCGCCGCTATTGGCGAGAAGGTGCTGATCGTCGACCTCGACCCGCAGGGCAACGCCTCGACCGGCCTGGGTGTCGACCGCCGCAGCCGCAAATCCTCGACCTATGACGTTCTCTGCGGCGATGTCGGGCTGGGCCAGGCCCTGCAGCCGACCGCGGTGCCCGGGCTGTCGCTGGCGCCTTCGACGCTCGACCTGCTCGGCGTCGAGCTGGAGATCGCCTCGGCCAAGGACAGGGCGCATCGCCTCAAGCATGCGATCGACGAGCTGGTCTATGATCAGCGTTGCCAGGATCTGACCTATGTGCTGATCGATTGCCCGCCCTCGCTGAGCCTGATCACTATCAATGCGATGACGGCCGCCGACGCGGTGCTGGTGCCCCTGCAATGCGAGTTCTTCGCGCTGGAAGGCCTCAGCCAGCTGCTCAAGACGGTCGAGCAGGTGCGGGCCGGCCTCAATCCCCGGCTGATCATCCAGGGCGTAGTCCTGACGATGTTCGATCCGCGCAACAATCTTTCGGGCCAGGTCATGGCCGATGTGAAAAATTTCCTAGGCGACAAGGTCTACGAGACCGTGATCCCCCGCAATGTGCGGGTTTCCGAAGCCCCCTCCTATGGCAAGCCGGCACTGCTCTACGACCTGCGCTGCTCGGGCTCGCAGGCCTATCTGCGGCTGGCCTCCGAGGTGATCAAGCGTGAGCGGGCCCTGCGGGCGGCGGCCTGAACGAGCAGGAAGGTTTGAAGAGGATGGCAATGGCCGAGGAACAGGGGCGTTCCCGTCTTGGACGTGGTTTGGCGGCGCTGATCGGCGATGTCGGCGAGGAGATCGGTGCGATCGAGCGGGCCCGCGGGCAGCGCCGGGTGCCGGTCGAGTTCCTGCGGCCGAGCGCGCGCAATCCGCGCCGGACCTTCGGCGAGGACGATCTCGACGAGCTCACGACCTCGATCCGCGAGCGTGGCATCCTGCAGCCGATCATCGTCCGCTCGATTCCGGGCATGGTCGACGCTTACGAGATCATCGCCGGTGAGCGGCGCTGGCGCGCCGCGCAGCGGGCCGAGCTGCACGACGTCCCGGTGATCCTGGTCGAGGCGGATGATCGCGAAGCGCTGGAGATCGCCATCGTCGAGAACGTGCAACGCACGGATCTCAATGCGATCGAGGAAGCGGCCGGTTATGAGCGGCTGATCGCGGAGTTCAACTATACCCAGAACGATCTGGCCCGCGTCATCGGCAAGAGCCGCAGCCATGTCGCCAATACTCTGCGGCTGTCGAAACTGCCGGAGCCGGTCCGCAAGATGGTGAGCGAGGGCGCGGTTTCCGCCGGTCACGCCCGGGCGTTGCTCTCTGTTTCGGATCCGGAACTGATGGCGAGGAAGATTGTCGCGGAAGGGCTGAGCGTTCGCGACATCGAGCGGGTGGTGCAGGAAGAGGCTCGCGGCGAGAGCAAGAGCGCCGTGCCTGCTAAGCCAAGGGCCGAGAAGGACGCCGATACGCGGGCGCTCGAGAAGGCGCTGGAAGAGGCTCTCGGCCTGTCCGTCTCGATCGGCCATCGCGCCAATGGCTCGGGCGAGGTCAAGATCGGCTATGCCACGCTGGAGCAGCTCGACGCGCTCTGCCGCCGGCTGAAGGCCTGATTAAATTCCTGATTTTCGCATTGTCTTCGCGCGAAGCGCCGTCCGCTTCGCGTGAAAATGCTCAATCCGCCCGGCTGCTGCGGCCGAGCCTAGCCAGCGTCCAGAGCGCACGGGTCGCGATGGCGCGGCCCATCTCCGCATTCTGACGCGTTCCCAGAATGGCGGTGCCGAGCAGGCCGACGGCCTCGTTCAGCCTGGCGACCGACCAGCTGTTCAAGGCGGCTTCCGTCGTCGCGATGCGCGGATAGGGCAGGCGCATGCCCGCCACGACTTCCCTGACCGGGCGCCCACCATCCACGCTCTGGCGTGCCTTGAGCAGCGCCAGTGCCTGGCGCAAAACGGCGCCGAGCATCACCCCTGGATCCAGCCCCTCGCTGCCGAGCTTCGCCTGGGCGAGGTCGAGGATCGGCAGCTTCCCGGCGAAGACGGCGTCGACCAGCATGGCCTGCTCGCGCTGCGCCGTGTCGCCGACGATCGCGTCGACGTGATCGGAAAGGACCGCCGGCTCGGTGCCGACAAAGAGCAGGAGCTTTTCGATCTCGCGACGGGAGGTTTGCCGGTCGCCGCCGAGGAGGCTCGCCAGGTGCTCGCGCGTGCTGCGGTCGATCGATTTGCCGGCGGCACGGACCATCTCGTCGATGATCGTGCCGAGGTCGCGCGCGGCGTCGCCGTAACAGGGCACGGCGAGCGCCGTGCGGGCCTTCTCGCAGGCGGTGCGCAGCGGGTTCGAGCGCTGCAGGTCGCCGGCCTCGACGATGACGAGTGCGTCCTGGGACGGAGTGGTCAGCAGCGGCTCGACGGCCGCGAGCAGCGGCTTCGAGGTCGGCGAGACGCGGATGGCGCGTCGGCCGCCGAACAGGCCGATCGTATTGGCCTCGTCAGCCAGCTTCAGCGGATCGGCGGCGACCGCGTCCCCGTCCATGCGGATCAGCTGGAAGGCATCCGTGGGGTCGTCGACGCTTCCTCGCGCCAGCGCGCCGGCACGCTCGGAAACCAGCCCGGCATCCGGCCCGTAGATCAGGACGAGGCGCCAGGCCGGGTCGAGACGCGTCAGCGTCCGCTCGGCCTCATGCGCCTTGATCGCGACCATGGCCGGTCAGGAGACGAGATCGGCGGCGATCTGTCCCCGAACGATCGTGGCGAGGTTCTTGGCCGCGCGGATCTGCGCGTCGCGCGCCGCCCGCACTGTCGAGAAGCGCTGCGACGAACGCTCATAGGGCGAGCGGATCGAATTGGTGCCGGAGGAAACGACCTTGCCATCGTCGATGCGGACAAGCTTCCAGGTCGCAGTGGCGACGAGCACGGCCGAATCGGCGCGGCCATTGGCATAGTCGACCGTGACCACCTCAACCGATTCCGACATGGTGGCCTCGAGCCTCAGCTTCTTCTGGGCATCCGGGTCGCCACTGCCGTCGAGCTCGAAGACGAGCTCGTTGCGGAAGTAATGTCCCATCAGGCCCTTGATCTCGGGGATCTCGATGCTGCGCATCGCCGTCTTGACGCTGCCGCCGACGGTGCTCGAGGTGTAGTCGGAGTAGAGCGGCTGGAAGCAGCCGCCGCCGAGCGCCGCAGCGAACAGCACAGCCGCCAGCAGCGTGCGGCGGGGGAGGGCGGCTTCAGACGACGACATTCACGATTCTCCCCGGAACCACGATGATCTTGCGGATCGGGCGTCCTTCCAGAGCCCGCTGGACGGCGTCGCTGGCGCGCACCACCGCTTCAACCGCCATGGTATCGGCATCGGCCGGAACCGTCACCTCTGCCCGCTTCTTGCCGTTGAGCTGCACCGGCAGGACGATGCTGTCGTCCTTCAGCAGCGCAGCGTCGGCCTGCGGCCACGACGCCTCGCCGGCGAGCCCCGGCAGGCTGAGGGCGTGCCAGCACTCCTCGGCCAGATGCGGCATCATCGGCGCCACAAGCTGGGTGACGATCGTGGCGGCCTCAAGGAGCGCGAAGGCGACGTCGTCGTCGAGTTCCGGCTTCTCGGCCGCCGCGTCGAGCGCCTTACCGATGGCGTTGGTCAGCGTGTAGACATGGGCGACGCAGCGGTTGAAGGCGAGCCGCTCGATATCGGCGCCGACGGCGTCGAGCGCGCGGTGGCTCGCCTTGCGCAGCGCCAGGGCCGCTTCACCGATCTGAGTGGGCTTGTCGGCCTTGCCGCCGGTGCGCTCGGCGATCTCGGCGACCATGCGCCAGAGACGCTGGACGAAGCGGGCGGCGCCCTGGACGCCCTCGTCGGTCCAGATCACGTCGCGATCCGGCGGCGAATCGGAGAGCATGAACCAACGCGCGGTGTCGGCGCCGTAGGAGGCGATGATGTCGTCGGGGTCCACGACGTTCTTCTTGGACTTCGACATCTTCTCGATCGAGCCGATCTCGATCGGGGCGCCGGTCTCGACGTCGAAGCCCTTGCGCTCGCTGCCGGAGACCTCGATGCGGACATTGCCCGGCTCGACCCAGTCGCCATTCGCGGCGCGGTAGGTCTCGTGCACGACCATGCCTTGGGTGAAGAGGCCGGCGAAGGGCTCGTCCAAGCCCGCATGGCCGGTCTTCTTCATGGCGCGGGTGAAGAAGCGCGAATAGAGCAGGTGCAGGATCGCGTGCTCGACGCCGCCGATATACTGGTCGACAGGCAGGAAGCGGTCGACGGCCTTGCGGTCGGTCGGGCTCTCCGTCCGCCATGGGTCGGTGAAGCGGGCGAAGTACCAGGACGAATCGACGAAGGTGTCCATCGTGTCCGTCTCGCGGCGGGCCTCCTTGCCGCATTGCGGGCAGGCGACATGCTTCCAGCTCGGATGATGGTCGAGCGGGTTGCCCGGCTTGTCGAAGGAGACGTCGTCGGGCAGCTGCACCGGCAGATCCGCGTCCGGCACCGGAACCGTTCCGCAGCTGGAACAATGGATGACCGGGATCGGGCAGCCCCAGTAGCGCTGGCGCGAGACGCCCCAGTCGCGCAGGCGGAAATTGACCTTGCGCCGGCCGACCGGGCTGTTGCCGCGGATCTCGCTTTCGAGCCGGCGGGCAACCTCCTCCTTGGCCTCGGCGATGGTCATACCGTCGAGGAACCGCGAATTGATCATGCGGCCATCGCCGTCATAGGCCTCGTCGGTGACGACGAAGCCGGCCGGATCGGTGCCCTCGGGCGCTACCACCGGGGTATTGCCCAGGCCATACTTGTTGACGAAGTCGAGGTCGCGCTGGTCATGCGCCGGGCAGCCGAAGATGGCGCCGGTGCCGTATTCCATCAGGACGAAGTTCGCGACATAGACCGGCAGCGTCCAGTTCGGATCGAACGGATGCACGGCGCGCAGGCCTGTGTCGAAACCAAGCTTCTCGGCCTTGTCGATGGCTTCCTGCGCCGTGCCGGTGCGCTTGCACTCCTCGATGAAGGCTTGCAGCGACGGGCTCTTCGCCGCGATGGCCTTGGCGATCGGATGGTCGGGGGCGACGGCGATGAACTTGGCGCCGAACAGCGTGTCGGGACGGGTGGTGTAAACCTCGACCTCGTCCTGTCCGGCCCCATTCGATTCGAGAGCGAAACGAACCAGCAGGCCTTCGGAGCGGCCGATCCAGTTCTTCTGCATCAGTCGGACCTTGTCCGGCCAGCGAGTCAGCCCGTCGAGCGCCTCGTTCAGCTCCTCGCCGAATTCGGTGATCTTGAAGAACCACTGGGTCAGCTCGCGGATCTCGACCGGGGCGCCGGAGCGCCAGCCGCGCCCGTCGATGACCTGCTCATTGGCGAGCACGGTCTCGTCGACCGGGTCCCAGTTGACCTTGGCGGTCTTGCGGTCGACCAGCCCGGCCTTGAGGAAGTCCAGGAACATCTTCTGCTGGTGGCGGTAGTAGCTGGGGTCGCAGGTTGCGAGCTCGCGGCTCCAGTCGAGCGACAGGCCCATCGACTTGAGCTGCTTGCGCATCGTCGCGATGTTCTCATAGGTCCATTCGCGCGGATGGACCTTCTTCTGCTTGGCGGCGTTCTCGGCTGGCAGGCCGAAGGCGTCCCAGCCCATCGGGTGCAGCACCGCGAAGCCCTTGGCCCGCTTGTAGCGCGCCACCACATCGCCCATCGCGTAGTTGCGGACATGGCCCATATGGATGCGCCCCGACGGATAGGGGAACATCTCGAGGACATAGTAGCTCGGCCGCGCGTCGTCGTTCCTCGTCTCGAAAAGCTTGCGCTCCTCCCAGACGGTGCGCCATTTCGGCTCGGACTCTTTCGGGTTGTAACGTTCGGCGGCCATGTCAGCGGGCAATTCTTGCGAGTTTGCCGGCTCCCGGAGGCAGGCCGGCGCAGGGGCTGAATGCAAAAACCGGATGTCGGAATCTTGCAACCTGCTCTAGGACACCATTGCGCGCACGGGGTCAACGGCGCGCAGGGCATGAGAGGCTGGCAGATGAGCGATACGGTTACGCGTTTGGCTGAAATCCGGGCTGCGATCGGCCGCGCCGAGCGCGATTTCGGGCGCAAGCCGGGCTCGGTGGCGCTGGTCGCGGTTTCCAAGACCAAGCCGGCGGAACAGGTTACGGAAGCTCTGGAGGCCGGGCAGCGCGTCTTCGGCGAGAACTACGTCCAGGAGGCCAAGACGAAGTGGCCGGCGCTGAAGGAGCGCTTCCCGGATGTCGAGCTGCACATGATCGGGCCGCTGCAATCGAACAAGGCGCGCGACGCGGTCGAGCTTTTCGACGTGATCCAGTCGCTCGACCGGGAAAGCCTGGCGAAGGAACTGGCGCGCGAGATCGCGCGGCTCGGCCGGACGCCGCGGCTTTTCGTCCAGGTCAACACCGGCGAGGAGCCGCAGAAGGGCGGCGTCATGCCGACCGAGGTCGACGCCTTCCTGGCGCGCTGCCGGGACGTTCACGGTCTCGCGATCGAAGGGCTGATGTGCATCCCGCCGGCGGAGGACGCGCCCTCCCCGCATTTCGGCCTGCTCGCCAAGATCGCCGCCCGCAACGGGCTCAAGGGCCTGTCGATGGGCATGAGCGCCGATTACGAGGCCGCGATCCAGCTCGGCGCGACCCATGTGCGCGTCGGCAGCGCCATCTTCGGCGCGCGGGGTTAGTTCAGGCGTCATGCTCGGGCTTGACCCGAGCATCTCATGCCGAAGGAGGCTCTGCACCCGCCCGTCAGGAGATTCTCGGGTCTGCGCTTCGCTTCGCCCGAGAATGACGGCCTGATTTACTTCAACGGCTCGCCGACATCGATGCGGTTGCCGTCCGGATCCTCGAAGACGAAGGCGCGCAGGCCGTAGTCCTTGTCGCGCAGGCCCTTGACGATGCGCAGGCCGCGCGCACGGACGACGGCGTGCACGGCATCGATATCATCGACCTGCATATGCGCGACGTTGAAGGGCGCCGGCTTGTGGCCGGGCTGGAGTGTCAGGTGCAGCTCGGCCGCGTCGCGCTTCAGGATCATGAAGCCGACGGGATTGCCGTTCTCGAAGGTTTTCCGGAGGTCGAAGGCGCCGATGTAGAAGTCGCAGGCACGTGCCATGTCGGCGACAGGCAACATGGCGGCGATCCGCCCGAAGCGGAGGCCGGAAGAGACCGAATCAGTCATCGCAGTTCTCGAATTGGGAGCGGCGCGGCGATGCAGGACGGTGCCCGAATGCGACGGCCGGTTCCGGAAAGGATGGTCGAGACGGTGCTCGCTGCCGCTTCTAGCCGAATTGGCCCTACCTGACCAGAATCCGGCAATGCCGCGCCAGCCGCGGCAGCACCTTGGCGAAGACGTGGCGTTCGACGGCGACGCAGCCGGCTGTGGGCGTGAAGCCCGGGCGGGCGAGATGCCAGAAGATCGCGCTGCCGCGCCCGCGAATCACCGGGCGGTCGTTCCAGCCGAGCTCGACGACGACGTCATAGAGATGGTCCTCGCGCTGGAGGCGTTCCTCGGCCTCGCCGGGCGGGCGGTCGATCAGGCGGTTGTAGCGGCGATCGGCCCGGTCGTCGCACCAGGCGTCACGCGGCCCGATCCGCTTCAGCGGCAGCAGCGTGCGTGGCCGCGGCAGGCGGTCGGCCCGATAGAAGACACCGCGCAGCGGCAGGGCGGTGCGCGGTGTGCCGCCGTCGCCCTCGCGCTTGTCGGTGCGGATGCCGGAGCGGCCGAGCGCACAGGGGAACACCGTCCCGCCTGCGACGAGGAAGCCCTTGCGGCGATCATGAACGGAGGCGAAGACGCGCAGCGACGACAGTTTGCGCGGGCCGGCGAGGGAGGACGGGCGGTTTCTCACGGGGATTCCAGGCTGCCTGACTTGCGATGACGACTCAGCGGGCTCATGTTGCCTTAACGATTGCGTGCGAGCGAACCATCCATGTCCGTCGTCCATCATATTCTCCTGGTCGATGACGACCAGACCCTGCGCGATGCCCTGGCGGAGCAGCTGGCCCTCTATGAGGAGTTCCGGCTGTCGACGGCCGCCACCGCGTCGGGGGCGGTGAAGGCGGTGCAGGGCGAGCGCGTCGATCTCGTGGTCATGGATGTCGGGCTGCCCGACATGGACGGGCGTGAAGCCGTCAAGGTGATGCGCAAGAACGGCTTCAAGAGCCCGGTCGTGATGCTGACGGCGCAAGGGTCGGATGCCGACACCGTGCTGGGGCTGGAAGCCGGCGCCAACGACTATGTGGTGAAGCCGTTCAAGTTCGCCGTGCTGCTGGCGCGCATCCGCGCGCATTTGCGGCAATATGAAGCGAGCGAGGACGCGATCTTTCAGGTCGGTCCCTACACCTTCCACCCCGGATCGAAGCTCCTCGTCAGCGAAAAGGGTTCGAAGACCAAGCTCACCGAGAAGGAAACCGCGATCCTGCGCTTCCTCTATCGTGCGGGTCGGAAGCCGATCGCGCGCGAGGTGTTGCTGCAGGAAGTCTGGGGCTACAACAGCCAGGTCACGACCCACACGCTCGAAACTCATATTTACCGGCTGCGCCAGAAAATCGAACCCGATCCGGGCAATGCCCGCCTGCTCGTGACCGATGCCGGCGGCTACCGGCTGAATCCCTGACGGATGGCACTCGACGACGACATGGCCCTGCTGGGCCGGCAGCCGCTGCTGAGCCTGATGGAACGCGATGCGTTGAGGCTGCTCGCCTTTGCGGCCGAAAGCCGCATCCTGCGTGCCGGCGACGTGGTGTTCCGCGCCGGCGAGCCCTCGGACGGAGCCATTCTGGTGGTCTCCGGCGCGATCGCCATCACGACGCAGGAAGACGGCCAGCCGGCCGAGGAGATCGTTGGCCCCGGCGCGATGATCGGCGAGCTCGCCCTCTTCACTTCGCTGCCGCGGCAGGTCACCGCGATCGCGCGCGAACCGACGCAAGTCATGCGGCTGCCACGCAGCGTGATGCGGCGCGTGCTCGGCGAATCGCCGGATTCGGCGGAAGCGATCATGGCGGCGATTGGCGATCGCCTGCGCGGCTTTGTCGGAGAGCTGAAGGCGGTCGAGCACGCGCTCGGGGCGATCGACCGGAAATAGCTGTCCGCCTCCCTAGGACGAAGGCGGGTGCCGGGCGGCGCGGATCGCGGCGAAGCGTGGCCAGAGGCTGTTGACGCACAAGCCGGAGAGCACCAGCCCGGCCGCAGCGAACTTCCAGCCGGGCAAGGGTTCGCCAAGCCAGATGGCGGCGGCACCCATTCCGAAGACCGGAACCAGCAGGGAGGTCGGCGCGACGGTGGCGGCGGCATAGCGCGAGAGCAGCCAGCCCCAGACGGCATAGCCGAACATGACGTTGCCGACCGCCTGCCAGATCGCGGCGGCCCAGGCGACCGGCGGCGCACCGGCGAGCCCGTCCCGAATCGCCGGCCAGCCTTCGATGAACCATGACAGGGCGAGCAGCGGCGGTATCGCGAACATGCTGGTCCAGACGACATAGGCGAGCATGTCGACCTTGGGCGTGCTGCGCGCCACGATGTTGCCGGCGGCCCAGCAGAAGGCGGCGCCGAGCACGAGGACGATGCCGAGCGGCGTGGTCGAGCCGTCGGTATGCCAGAGAATGACACCGATCCCGACCGCAGCGAGCAGCAGCCCGGCGATCTGGAAGGGTTGCACGCGCTCATGCGTGATCGCAGCCGCCAGCAGGATGGTGAAGAAGGGCTGCGATTGCACCACCAGCGAAGCGAGCCCCGCCGCGATGAAGCCCTTGATGGCGAAGAACAGCAGGCCGAACTGGCCGGCACCGATCAGCACGCCATAAGCGGCGAGCTTGCTCCAGGGCACGGCCGGTCGCCGGAGGAAAAACACGGCGGGCAGCAGCGCGAAGGTGAAGCGCAGGCAGGCGAAGAGCAGCGGCGGGAAGTGCTCGACGCCGATATGGATGACGACGAAATTGGTGCCCCACACCACCATCACCGCGAGGGTGAGCAGCGCGTCGCGCAGGGAGAGCGAGGTGGGGAGCGGGGAATGCACCGGTTGGGCCGCGGCAATGAAAACCGCCGCGGCTATATCACGCTGCGCCGGCGGGCCGTTAGGACGGTCCGGCATGGCGGAAGCGCTACCCGCTCACGAAGCGTGCTGAATCCGTCCGGTCAGAGTTCCAGCGTCACCGTGACCGGGACATGGTCGGAAGGACGCTCCCAGCCGCGGGCCTCGCGCAGGAAGGTGAGGTCGCGCAGCGTCGGCTTCAGCGCGTCGGAGAGCCAGATATGGTCGAGCCTGCGGCCGCGATTCGACGCTTCCCAGTCCTGTGCGCGGTAGCTCCACCAGGAATAGAGCTTCTCGGGCTCGGGGCGCAGGGTGCGGGCCGCGTCGGTCCAGCCGAGCTCGCTGCGCAGCTTCTCCAGCGTCGTCGTTTCGATCGGCGTGTGGCTGACGACGTCGAGAAGCTGCTTGTGGCTCCAGACGTCGTGCTCATAGGGGGCGATGTTGAGGTCGCCGACCAGGATCGCCGGCCGGGCCGTCGGCTTCTTCGTCACGCCCCAGGCGCCGATCTCGTCGAGGAAGGCGAGCTTGTGGGCGAACTTGTCGTTTTTCTCGGGGTCGGGAATGTCGCCGCCGGCCGGGATGTAGAAATTATGGATGGCCATGCCGGCGGCCGCGCCTGCCGCAGTGTCGAGCGTCACCGTCATGTGCCGGGCGTCGTTGCGGCCGCACATCGACATGGCGTCCTTCTCGCTGAAGGGCAGCTTCGAGACGATGGCGACGCCGTTATAGCCCTTCTGGCCGATGAAGGCCTGGTGGACATAGCCGAGCTGGTGGAAGGCCTTGGCCGGGAACTGCTCGTCCGGCGTCTTGGTCTCCTGCAGGCAGAGGATGTCGGGGGCGTGGCGGGTCAGGAATTCGCCGACCATGCCGATGCGCAGCCTGACGGAGTTGATGTTCCAGCTTGTGACGGAGAGTTTCACGCGAGGATTCCGGCGGGGAGGAGGCCGGAAACTGGGTCGCCGGCGCGCAAAAGGCAAGCGCTTTGCAGCGATGTCGGCCGCCCGCCATTGCGGAGAGCGGAGCCGCGATGCAATCCAGCAGGATCGGGAGAGACGCCCAGCCCCGCCCTTCCGGATTGCTTCGCCTGCGCTCGCAATGACGAGGCGATCGGCCTGGCCGGGCCTGGGCTCAGAGCGCGCGCTGGTGGTCGATCACGAAGTATTTCGGATCCGGGCGGCGGCGCGTGTCGAGGTTGTAGAGCGAGATCGCCGTCTCGTAGCCCTGCGGGTCGACCACGATCCATTGCCGCAGCTCGTTGGCGACGAGGTCGAATTTCAGCGTGATCTTGGAGGTGCCGCCGAGAGTCGAACGATCCTCGATGCGCACGGAGAGCAGGTCGCCATCGATGCTGGCGCCCTTGATGGTGCCTTCGCGCGCCAGGTCCATGCGCTCCCGTACGAGGAACTTCAGCGGCGTCTGGCCGATCGAATAGACGTCCTGCGTCGCCAGGCGCTTGTCGCGGACGGCGACCGAGGTGCCGTCGGCGATGATCTCGGTGGTGACCGGCGGCTCGTAGTCGAAGCGCATCTTGCCGGGGCGCTGGATGTAGATGCGCCCTTCCATGCGCCGTCCATTGGCGGCGAACTGGATGAAGTTGCCCTGCAGCGTGGTGAAGCTGTTGAGATAGGCGTTGAGGCGCTCGATCGCCTCCTCCTGCGTCGCAGGGGCAGCGACCTTGCCCTTGGTGGGGGCAGCGGCCGGCTGGGCGGCCGCAGGGGCCGGGGCGGCGGAAGCGACCGCCGCGGCGGGTTGGGCCGGCGACGAAGCGGCCGTGGCCGGGCTCGACAGGCCGAGCCCGGCGGGGCGCGGCGGAGGCAGCGGCAACGGACGAGGAGCCGCAGGCCGCGCTGCGGCGGGTTTCGGCTGCTGGAGCTGCAGCGGCTGGGCCATCAGCGGCGCGGCGGCCATGACACCGCCGCACGCCGTTATGGCCGCAACCAAAGCCCTCAGGCCCGAGGTCGAACTGGTGAGCAAGACTGCCCTACTCCTTGTGCCGCGGCGATCATCGCGCCGCAGACTGCACTTGCGTTGCAACCACGGCACGGAGCCGAAACCAGGCCCGGCAATGCGTCAAACGCGGGAAATGCTGCCGAGGTTGCAGCATCGTCATGGCAATTTGAGGACCGCCCTCCGATCCTGCAAGGCCGCGGCCCGCGCTATTCGTCGTGCTGGCCCTGTGCCTCGACCAGAATCTCGCGTTTCCCTGCGTGATTTGCGGGTCCGACGATGCCCTCGTTCTCCATGCGCTCCATGATGGAGGCGGCGCGGTTGTAGCCGATCTGGAGGCGGCGCTGGATGTAGGAGGTCGAGGCCTTCTTGTCGCGCAGCACGACCGCCACCGCCTGCTCGTAGGGGTCGTCCGAGTCGGTCGAACCCATGCCGGTCTTGTCGAAGACGGCGCCGTCCTCGTCCTCCGCGCCTTCCTCCTCCTCGGAGGTGACGGCGTCGAGGTATTGCGGCCGGCCTTGCGTCTTGAGATGGGCGACGACCTTCTCAACCTCGTTGTCCGAGACGAAGGGGCCGTGCACGCGGGTGATACGCCCGCCGCCGGCCATGTAGAGCATGTCGCCCTGGCCGAGCAGCTGCTCGGCACCCATCTCGCCGAGGATGGTGCGGCTATCGATCTTCGAGGTGACCTGGAAGGAGATCCGGGTCGGGAAGTTCGCCTTGATCGTGCCGGTGATGACGTCGACCGAGGGACGCTGCGTCGCCAGCACGACATGGATGCCCGCCGCGCGCGCCATCTGGGCCAGACGCTGGATCGTGCCCTCGATCTCCTTACCGGCGACCATCATCAGATCGGCCATCTCGTCGACGATGACGACGATATAGGGCAGAGGCTCGAGGTCCATGACCTCCTCCTCGTAGATCGCCTCGCCCGAGTGCTTGTCGAAGCCGGTCTGGACCGTGCGGGTGATGACCTCTCCCGCCGCCTTGGCCTCGCCGACCCTGGCGTTGAAGCCGTCGATGTTGCGCACCGAGAGCTTCGACATCTTCTTGTAGCGCTCCTCCATCTCGCGCACCGCCCATTTGAGGGCGACGACCGCCTTCTTGGGATCGGTGACGACCGGGGTGAGCAGATGCGGGATGCCGTCATAGACGGAGAGTTCCAGCATCTTGGGATCGACCATGATCAGGCGGCACTCTTCCGGCTTCAGCCGGTAGAGGATCGACAGGATCATGGTGTTGATGGCGACCGACTTGCCCGAGCCGGTGGTGCCCGCCACGAGCAGATGCGGCATGCGCGCCAGATCCGCGATGACCGGCTCGCCGCCGATGGTCTTGCCGAGGCAGAGCGCGAGCTTGTGCTTGGTCGCCTCGAAATCCTGGCTGGCCAGCAATTCGCGCAGGAAGACGGTCTCGCGGCGGGTGTTGGGCAGCTCGATGCC
>NZ_FUYX01000023.1 GCF_900168195.1 Allobosea thiooxidans
TCTTGTTCACCGTCATGTGCGGGAACAGCGCGTAGTTCTGGAAGACCATGCCGAAGCCGCGCTCTTCCGGCCTCAAAGGGTCGATGCGCTTGTCGTCGAGCCAGATGCCGCCGCCGGTCGCCGGCAGCAGGCCGGCGATCAGGTTGAGCGTCGTCGACTTGCCGCAGCCCGAAGGCCCGAGCAGCGCGATGAACTCGCCCTTGCCGATCGTCAGCGAGACGTCCTTGAGCGCGTTGTGGGTGCCGAAGTCACGGCTCAGGTGATCGAGCCGAAGCTCGCGGAACGAGGCTGCGTTGATGGTCATGGCTTCCGGATTCTGCAGAACGGTGTCGAAACGGCAGGTGGCGGGCTTCGAAGTGAGACAAGCCTGCGATCACACGGCAATCAGCCGTACGACACATGATTTGTCAGACGGGTTTGCGGGCCTCGACGGGGCAGTCGATGTCGCGGCTGTCCAGCAAGCCGATCGGATCCCCACAGAACCTGGCATGCGCAAAGCGTATCCTCCCGAGAGGTCATCGTTCATGTGATCCGACTGGCGGCCGGAACGTGTTTCAGGGGCGGCTGGTCGTCAATGCGGCGCCTCTCTCCGAGGATCATATTATGAGACTTCATAAAGCCGCGGCCGAATGGCTCTCCCGGTACGCCAGGATGATTTCCTCCATGACGTTCGATATCGGGCGATCCCAGATGGCTATTCCTCCGCTCGTTCCAACAGAAGAGACACACCCCAGAATGTGAGACATGATCGTCGGACGCCGCCCCATGGCCTCCACTTATAATACGCGGCCATGGCAATCTTTGACACGCGCCCGATCTCCCGGCAGTGCGATGGCTATCCGGGGGGCACATGTTCTGCACCTTTCCGGCTCGCCCTCGCCAGGGAACCTCTCCGATTGTGCGAGGCCCGAAAATTCAAGCCCGGGTGGCGGCCACTCCCCCACGGCCTGGGTTGAGAATGTGGCGAGGGAGGGGTGCTTGAATAGCAAAAGACGTGAAAGGAACGGGCGACAGCGCGCGATAGGAGCCGCCTCGCATGCGACAGGTCAGCCTTTGCCCGTCTGCGCCACCAGCAAATGGCCGGATAGCGGCGCTTTTTCCAGGACCTCGCGGGCAAGGTCGATCCGGGCGGTGGCGACGTAGACCTTGCCCTCACCGCCGAAGGCAAGGCCGGTCGGGCGCGGAACCGGCAGCGGCAGCACCCGCTCGATCTCGCCATCGGGCGTCAGCCGCGCGATGCTCCAGCCGTCGTAGAGTCCGACCCAAAGCCGGTCATCGGTATCGACCGCGAGGCTGCGCGGCTCGCCCGAGACGGGTGGTATGCGGGTGAAAAGCCTGGGCGCCGCCGCCTCGCGCCCAAAGAGATAGATCGTGCCGTTCTGGGGGTCCGAAGCGAAGAGCGTGCCGCTCGCCTGCGACCAGGCAAGCGCGCCGATCCGTTTGCGCAGGGCCCAGGCGACTTCGAACGTCCCGTCGGCGCCGATCCTGCCGATCCGGGTCTCGTCGCCCTGGTACACGGCGACCCATGGCTGCCCCGCGGCATCGGTTGCCATCGCAGTGGCGCCGGCGAGCGTGGGGACGGTGCGATCCAGGACGCATTCTTGTTTGCTGATCTTCAGAACACGCCCGCCGAGCAGCAGGATGACGTCGCCTTCGGGCGTCACCGCGAGGCCATCGATCGGGGCGCCGGGCTCCGGTCGGATTGTCGCGGTCCGCCCCTCCGACGTGATGTAGAGGGTGGGTCCGAGCCGGTCCGCCCAGACGAGGGACGAGCGTTCCGGGTCCCAGACCGGGTGAGCGCCGTAGAAGACGGGCTTGCCGTGCGGGTCATGCGGCTGCCAGGGCATGCCGGCTTGCGATTGCCGCGCCGGCGCACCCTTGAGCCCCAGGCCGATATTGCGAGCCACGTTCGCAATCTCGGGGCCGAGCTGCGCCACCCTTTCGCTGGTCAATCGATAGACAGGCCCGGCAACGCTGATGGCCGCGATGGGCCGGCCACTGGAATCGAACACCGGCGCGCCGACGCAGCGGTTGCCTGGCAGGATTTCCTGGTCTTCGACCGAATAGCCGCGGGCCCGCACGATACGCAGTTGCGCCATCAGCGTTTTGGGATCGGTGATCGTCTGCGGGGTGAAGCGCTCCAGAGGCTCCTGGCCGAGCAGGGCCTCGGCCTCCGATTCCGGCAGAAAGGCCAGGATCGCTTTTCCCTGGCTGGTGCAGTGCAGAGGCTTGCGCACGCCCAGGCGTGCGGCTGAGCGGATATCGTGCGGGCTTTCGAACTTGCCGAGTGCCAGGACCGTGCCGTCATGGGGCACAGCGAGATAGGCGGTCTCTCCGGTCATGTCGCGGAGGCGCTGCAACTCGACGCTGGCGACGGTGGCGAGATCGGGCGCGACCCAGACATTCTGTGCCAGCTCGAGCAGGCGATAGCCGAGCGTATAGCCTTGGGATTGCGGATCGAGGCGAACGAAGCCATGCGCCGTGACGGAAGCGAGAATCCGGTAGAGCGTCGCCTTCGGCCACCCCGTCGCGACGGCAAGCTCGGCCGCCGAGATTTGCCCCGGGGCGGCGGCAATCAGATCGATCAGCCGAAAGGCCTTGCCGATCAGGGCCGTACCGGCGACGGCCGGCTGGTCGCTGCGATCGTCCGGCATCCATCGGATCGCGTCCGCTTGTGGCTCTACCATCGAGTGATTCCATATTGTGGGACTGATGGCGCGAGAATTCGGCCCCAAGGCTTCCCGAGGATCAATATGTAGGTCAGAAAGGTCAAGGCCGAGGCCGCGAACGACTGCGCCATCGGCTTGAAAGCGAAATTCCTTCGGCCGGACAGCGATTCATGATCTCACCCACGCAACATCCCGTCGCCGTCCCGCAGGAGGTGATCGACCGGCTGAAAGCGATCAGCAGCGGATCGCTCACCACCGAGCTGTTCCGCCGCGGCTTGCGCCAGTGCTTCCTGGTCGGGTTGAAGGCGCTGAACCCGAACGCCGCGAAATTCGCAGGCGAGGCCTTCACGATGCGCTTCATCCCGGCCCGCGAGGATATCGACACCTACGCGACCCTGACCCCGTATCCGAATCCGGACAACCTACAATGGGAGGCGGTCGAGCAGATCGGCCCAGGGCAGGTTCTCGTCATCGACAGTCGCGGCGACATTTCATCCGCATCGGCCGGCAACGTCCTGCTGACGCGCATGATGGTGAAGGGCGTGGCCGGGATCGTCACCGACGGCGCCTTCCGCGACGGCCAGGAGATCGCCGCGATGCCGTTCCCGGCCTATGCCCGCGATGTGGTCGCCTCGACCCGTCTCTCGACCCACCACGCCGCCGATCTCAACGTACCGGTCTCCTGCGCCGGCGTAGCCGTCTATCCCGGCGACATCCTCGTCGGCGACGGTGACGGCGTCACCGTGGTACCGCGCCGTTTGGCTGCCGAGATCGCCGATGCGGGCGAGAAGCGCGACATCCTCGAGGGCTATCTGGTCAAGCGCATAGCGTCCGGGGAAGGGCTCTACGGCGTCTATCCGCCGACGCCGCAAACCCGTGCCGATTTCGAGGCCTGGCAGAAGGCCGGTGCCCGCGAAGAGGACATTACGCGCATTCGTGCGGAGACCGCCAATGGCTGAGATCACCCCCGCCTTCATGGAAAAGGCGATCCGGCGCTATTTCGAAGCCTGTAACGCTGGCGACTACGCCATGCTCGTCTCCTGTTTCACGCCCGACGCCGTCCATTATTTCCCGCCCGGCCTGCCCGAAATTCCCTGGCGGACCGCCGATGTGATCGCCCGCAAATGGGTCTGGTGCGTCGAAAACCTCGGCTCGCGCTGGACCATCGAAAAGATCCTGTGCTCTTCGACCGCGCCCGAAGCCGTGATCGAATGGACGCATTGGAAGCCCCACGCCAAGACCGCGCTACGTGGCGACGAATGGTACGTCTTCGACGAGAAGAGCGGCCTGATCCGCGAAATCCGAGCTTATTACGCCTCGGCCGCCGACGGCAGCCTGCCGATCAGCGAACTGGTCGAGTTCGACTATGCCGGCCGCGGCTACCACCTCGGTCCGCGAGCCTAGAGCATTTTCGAGCGAAGTGGACACCGGTTCGCGTGAAGAAAATGCGACAAAACAAAGACCTGGAGCAATTCCGCGTTTCGGAGAATTGCGGAATTGCTCTCGCCAGCGAGATCGGCGGGAATGGCTGAAACCATGGAGCTTCTTCCGGTATCGCCTGAGGACACGAGGCCGGCGGTCCCGGGCAACGAGGCCGAAAGGCTGGTGCTGCGAGCCGGTGCCCTGGAGGCAACCCTCTCGCCCACCGAAGGCGGGCGCCTTGCCACGCTTCGCGACCTGTCCGGCACGCCTGCGCGGGATCTCGTCGTGCCCTTGCGCGCCTGGCCGGCCGAGCCTCGACGCTGGCCGAAGGGCGGGGCCTATCCGCTCATTCCCTATTCCAACCGCATCGCCGATGGCCGCCTGCGCCATGCCGGCCGCGTGTGGTCCGTCCGATCTCACCCTGACGCTGCTCCGCACAGCCTTCATGGCCCGGTGCATCTTCGCGAGTGGGAGGTCGAATCCCACGCCTCGACGAGAGCCGTTCTGACACTCGCCGCCGAGCCCGATGGCGACTGGCCCTGGCCCTATCTCGCTCGGCAATCCTTCGCGCTCACGCCGGAGACCTTGCGCATCGAGCTGAGCATCGAGAACCGCGGGGCGGAATCGGCCCCCGTGGGACTCGGCTGGCACCCCTATCTACCTTGGTCCCCCGGTGTGCAGATCCGTCACGACGCCCGACGGCGTTGGCTGCATGACAAGGATTATCTCGCGACCGGTGAGAGTGCTCCGGCCGACGCCGTCGAGGATCGGACCTGCTATCTTTCGAACTGGACCAGGCTGGAGGTCGGGTATGCCGACGGACACTGCGTCCATATCGCGGCGGCCCCGACACTCTCTCATCTGGTTCTGCATCGCCCGGACGACGACGCCTATCTCTGTGTCGAGCCGGTCTCCCATGTCGCGAACGGCTTCAACCTCGCGGCGGAAGGCGTCGTCGGCACCGGCACGCGCCTGCTCGAAGCCGGCGCGAGCTTCAGCGCCTGGGTCGAGATCGGCCTTGGGCGAAGAGGCGCATGGCCGGCCGCTGACCGGGAGATCGATCCGTGACGAAGACCATCCTGGTGACCGGTGCCGGCGGCGTCGTCGGCCGGGCCATCCGGCCCTTGCTGCGGGGTAGCTATCGCCTTCGCCTGTTCGATCGCAATGCCATCGCCGATCTCGGCGAGAATGAGGAAGCCATCCTCGGCGACATCGCGGACCGGAATGCCCTGGCCCGGGCCATGCACGGCGCTTCGGCCGTGGTGCATCTCGCCGGTTGTACCACCGAGGCCGGGATCGAGGAGCAGATCACCGGCAATGTGCAGGGCGCCTGGAATGTGTTCGACGCGGCGCGGGCTGCCGGGATCGAGCGCGTGGTCTTCACCAGCTCGCATCATGTCGTCGGTCACTATCCGCGCCACAGGCGGATTGGTTCCGATGTCCTGCTGCGCCCGGACAGCCGCTATGGCTTGACCAAGGCCTTCGGCGAGCAGGCGGGCGCCTTCTTTGCCGACCAGTTCGGGTTGCGAGTCCTAGCCATCCGGGTCGGCTTCATGGGGGATCGGCCGGTCGACCGCCGCCGCCTCGCCATCTGGACGAGCCCGCGCGATCTCGCGCAATTGGTCCGGATCGGCCTGGAGCACGAAGCCCTGCGCTTCGCCGTCGTCTACGGCGTCTCCGACAACGCCCGCAGCTTCTTCGACAACGCAACGGCGTGGCGCCTGGGCTATCGGCCGCAAGACAGCGCCGACGATTATGCGGAGGCCGTCATGGCAGCAGTCCCGCCGGAGGATCCCGACCGGCTCGCCAGCCGCGTCATCGGCGGCACGATGGCCGAAGCGAGCTTCGTCGGGGACATCGCACGCATCGAGGATTGGTGAGGCGGCGCCAGGCCGCATCAGCCGAGCAAGAACGATGGCGCACAAGACGCCGCGCAGCAGGGCCGCCCCGGCGGCAACCATTGGGAGGACGACAGAATGAAGATGACAGCCCCATCTCGACGCCAGTTCCTGGGCGGTGCGGCAGGCCTTGCCGCCATCGCACCCGGCCTCGCGCAGGCACAGCTCGCCCTGCCGAAGGCCCCGGTCAATCTCAATATCGTCGATGTCGCGGGCAATCTCGCGCTGACCCAGAAGGCTTTCGAGGCCTATCGCCGGGCGAAACCGGAGCTGGTGTCGCGGATGACCTTCACCAAGGCCCCCGCCCCCGAACTGCCGGGCAAGATCAAGGCGCAGCAGGCTGCCGGGCGCATCGACATCGATCTCGTGCTGACCGGCACGGACGCCCTCGCGGCCGGCATCGAGCAGAACCTCTGGGTGGACCTTCTCTCTGCCCACAAGGCGGCGCTGCCGAATCTCGACGAGATCTACGAAAAGGGCGCTGCCATGATGCAGGGCCTGGCACGCGGCCAGGGCGTGGTCGTCGCTTATTACCCCTCAGGGCCGCTGCTCGAATACCTGCCGGCCCACGTCCCGACTCCGCCCGGCTCGCTCGAGGAGCTGCTGGCCTGGGCCAAGGCCCACCCCAACAAGTTCATGTACGCCCGACCTGCCAATTCCGGCCCCGGCCGCACCTTCATCATGGGGCTGCCCTATATCCTCGGCGACAGCGACCCGAAGGACCCGATGAAAGGCTGGGACAAGACCTGGGCCTATCTGAAGGAACTCGGTCGCTACATCGAATATTACCCGACCGGCACCTCCGCGGTGATGAAGGAGCTCGGCGACGGCACCCGCCATATCATCGCCACCACGACGGGCTGGGACATCAACCCGCGCGTGCTCGGCGTGGTCCCGAAAGAAGCACGCATCGCCACCTTGAAGAATTTCCGCTGGGTCATCGACGGCCAGTACATGGCGATCCCGAAGGGGCTGCCCAACGAGAAGATCGCCGTCCTGCTCGACCTGATGTCGTTCATGCTGACCAAGCCGGCACAGGCCTTCACCTATGACGAGGGCTATCTCTATCCGGGGCCGGCGGTGAAGGACGTCCCGCTTTCGATGGCGCCGCCCGAGAGCCAGGCCGCGATCGCGGAATTCGGCCGCCCCGAATATGCGAAACTGATCGCGGAAACGCCCTTCGAGCTGCCGCTCGAACCCGACCAGATGGTCCTGGCCTTCCGCCGCTGGGACGAGGAAATCGGCCGGAAAGCCTGATCGCCTTTCGAGCCGGGCCGCGGGCACCGTGCCCGCCCCGTCCGATCGCGGCCGCCCATGCTCGTGCAGGGCGGCCGCACCCTGCCCACTTCACCGGGACGGCCGCATCGGCCGGCCTTCGACCTGATGAGAAGGCCATGTCCGATCCGATCACCAAGGTGGAGCCGATTGTCCTGCGCATTCCGTTCGACGACGGCGGCAAGGGACAGGGCATCACGCCGACCCGCTGGAGCAATCTCGACATCGTCCTGGTCCGGGTCGAAACGGGATCGGGTCTGATCGGCTGGGGTGAAGCCTTCGGTTACATGTGCCAGAACGCCACTGCCGTCGCGGTTCGCGACCTCGTCGCACCTGCCGTGATCGGGCGGGATTCGCGGGACCCGCAAGCCGTCAATCTGGCAGCCCAGCAGGCCCTGGCCCTCTTCGGCCGCTATGGCATCACCATGTTCGCGATCTCGGGGCTGGATATCGCGCTGTGGGATATCGCAGGCAAGCGCGCCGGCCTGCCGCTATCCCGCCTGATCGGATCGCCCCACCGCGACCGGATCCGCGCCTATGCGAGCCTCGTCCGCTATGGCGAGGCCGAGCGCGTCGAGCACTTCGCCGCCGAGGCGGCCGCGCTCGGATATGACGAGGTGAAGCTGCATGAAGTGCTGCCGGAGACGATCTGGGCCGGCCGCCGCGGCGCGGGGCCGAGGGCGCGCCTGACCGTCGACGTCAATTGCCAATGGTCGCTGGAGCAGGTGCGAGCCATGCTGCCCGTTCTCGCCGAAACCGAGGTGAACTGGCTCGAGGAGCCGACCTTTCCGCCCGAAGATCCCACGCCCTGGCGGGCGATCGCGGCCGAGGGGATCGCCATCGCAGCCGGCGAGAATGCCTGCACAGCGATGGAGTTCGGCCGCCTCGTGCCCGCGCTGGACGTTGTCCAGCCGAGCGTGACCAAAGTCGGCGGCGTCACTGAGTTCCTCAAGGTCGCGCAGGTCGTGCGCGCCGCGGGCAAGCGCCTTGCGCCGCACTCACCCTATTTCGGACCGGGCTATTGGGCGAGTTTACAGCTCGCGGCCGCCATCGGCGCCTTCGAGGTCTTCGAATTTCTTTATGTCCGGCCGGAAGCCTGGTGCGGCCTCGATCCGGTCTTGCCGGTCGATGGAGTCATCCGGATCCCCGATGCTCCAGGCATCGGTTTCGAGCCCGATATGTCCGCCATCGAACGTTATCGGATCTAGAGCGCTTCCAGTTTAATCCGGGTCATATCCTGCAGCTCTGAAGAAGTTTGCAGGCGCGCGTGGAGGCGATCCGTGCCCATCACGAGGCGCGGGAGTTTCGGCACGCAGCAGCAGAGACCTGTGCCCTTTGGTCGGCTGCGAACGACTACGTTCAGACTGCGGCTCCCTGGTCAGCGCTCAAACACCACCTCGGTGCGGCAGTTGCGACTCGTACCGCTCCGCCTCATCGAAATCTGCGCCACGGTGGCCTGGAGCCACATTCCGGATCTCGCGATCCTCGGCCATTGCCGCAGTAGGTGGAACGGCGAGCGCAAGCCCGCCCGTGTGGCCCGACGATGTCGAGGGCCAATTTCTCACTGGTTGAAGCTCAGGGACAGTTCTTCCGGCGTCATACGAAATGCGTCGGCTGCCCGCTTAGGGCGGGTTGGAATGTCTGGATTCGGGCACCGGGTTAATGTCCGGAATTGGCGCTGCGCGGTTTGGCGTCGCGGGCGCGGCCGCCTTTGGTCGCTCATGTGACCGATAGACAACACCAGAACCTCTGAAGCTTGACACTTCACGCATTCCACGTTTATCTCAATTAGAGACATTAACGGACATTTCTTTAAATCACATGTTCGAGCACAAGTTCATCAATGCCCGCATCATGGATGGCACGGGCGCGCCTTGGTTTCGGGGCGAAGTCGCGACGGTGGATGGCCGGATCGCCGAGGTCGGCCGCAGCATCACGGGCCAGGCGCGCGAAATCGTCGATGTCGGCGGCCGCGTGCTGGCGCCCGGCTTCATCGACGTCCACACCCATGACGATCTGGCGGTACTGCGCGACGCCACCCATGCTCCGAAGCTGCTGCAGGGGGTGACCTCGGTCGTGCTCGGGAATTGCGGCTTCGGCGGCAGCCCGTCGAGTCCGGCGCGCCGCGACGATCTGGTGCGCTATGCCGCGCCGGTGCTCGGCCCGATGCCCGGTCCCGGCGCGTGGGACGCGTTCGGCGACTATCTCGACGCGCTGTCGGGCGCGCCGAGCTCGGTCAATGCGGTCTCGCAGGTCGCCCATGGCGCCGTGCGCATCGCTGTGATGGGCTTCGAGAACCGCCCTGCCACGCCGGCCGAGATCGAGCGCATGTGCGCCCTCGTGCGGGAGGCCATGGAGGCGGGCGCCATCGGCCTGTCGTTCGGCCTGCTCTATGCACCGGGCTGCTACGCCGATCGCCGCGAGCTCGTCGCGGTCGCGGCGACGGCGGCGCGTGCCGGCGGCATGCTGAACTGCCATATCCGGACCGAGGGCGACACGCTGCTCGACTCGCTGACGGAGGTGATGGACATCGCTGAGGCGGCCGGAGCGCCGCTCCATGTCAGCCATCTGAAAGTCGTCGGCAAGCGCAACTGGGGCACGATCGGCCGGGCGCTCGACCTGATTGCCGGCCGCCGCGCGCGCGGCCTCGACGTCACCTGCGACATCTACACCTACACTGCCGGCAGCAGCACGCTGCTCTCGGTCCTGCCGCCCTGGGTCTCGGCCGGCGGCGCCAAGGAGGTGCTGGCGCGCCTCGCCGATCCGGCCGCGCGGGAACGCATCCGCCGCGACATGGAGGGCAACCTGCCTGGTTGGGACAACTTCGCCGGGATGCTCGGCTGGGACCGCGTCGTCATCTCGGGCGTCGATACCGAGGCCAATCGGAGCCTTGAAGGGCGCAATATCGAGGCGATCGCCTCGGAGCGCGGCCAGCACCCGGTCGACTGCATGCTCGACATCCTGCTGGAGGAGAACGGGCGGGTCACGATGATCCTGCACCAGATGTCGGATGAGGACGTCAAATCGGTGCTGCGCTCCGATTTCGCCATGGTAGGCTCCGACGGCATCCCGCTCGAGACCGGCAAGGTCCATCCCCGCCATTACGGGACCTTCCCGCGCATGATCGCCCATTATGTCCGGCAGGAGCGCATCATGCCGGTCGAGGAGGCGGTGCGGAAGATGACGGCGATCTCCGCTCTGCGCTTCGGCCTGGCCGAGCGCGGCCTGATCGCCAAGGGCGCCTTCGCCGACCTCATCGTCTTCGACGACGGCAAGATCGAGGACATCGCGACCTTCGAGGATCCGCGGCGCTATCCCGTCGGCCTCGACCGCATCTACGTCAACGGAAAGCTCGCTGCCGAGGAGGGGAAGCCCTCGGCCGAGCGGGCCGGCCGCCTGATCAGGCATCGCTGCGCCTGCTGCGGCCCGCAGACATCCCTGGCTTGCAACTGAAAAAATCATTCGGGAGGAAACGATGAAGTTCGGAGGGATCACCCGCCGCTCGGCCGTCGCCGGGCTGGCCGTTGCACTCGGCGGCGCCAATCTGCCCGCGCTTGCGAAGCCGAAATCCGGGGGCGTGCTCAATGTCGCGATCACCGGGGAACCGCCGACGCTCGACGCGCATCACTCGACCGCCTTCATCACGCAGTCTGTGGGCTGGCACATCTATGAGGGGCTGTTCACGCTCGACGGCAAGTTCAACGCCGTGCCTATGCTGGCCGAGAGCGCGACCTTCGACGAGAAGCGCAACACCTACGTTATCAGGCTGCGCGCCGACGTGCCGTTCCATGACGGCTCGATCCTGAGCGCCGACGACGTCGTCGCCTCGCTCGAGCGCTGGGGGCGCAAGTCCAATTACGGGCGGATGATGTTCGCCAATGTCAGCGCCCTGCGCAAGGTCGACGGGTTGACGGTCGAGATCGCCCTCAAGGAGGCCTCGCCGGTGGTGCCGATGATGCTGGCCTTCCCGAACCAGCAGGCGGCGATCTATCCGAAGAGCGTCATCGACAAGTTCGGCGACAACGAGATCCGCAGCTACATCGGCACCGGGCCCTTCCGCTTCAAGGAACATGTGCCGGACCGCCATCTGATCCTCGCCCGCTTCGACAAATATGCGGCCATCGCGGCCGAGCCGGACGGCATGGGCGGCCGTCGCGTCGCGCATTTCGATGAGCTGCGCCTGGTGCCGACGCCGGAGGTTTCGGTGCGACTCGAGGGCGTGCAGACCGGCCTCTACGACATTGCCGATCAGGTGAGCCAGGACATGCTCCCGATGATCAAGATGTACCCGACCATCGAGCCGCTGGTGACCAAGCCCTATTGGTGGACCATGGCCGTGTTCAACAAGAAGCGGGCGCCCTTCAACGACGCCCGCATCCGCCAGGCCTTCGTGCTCGGCCTCGCCAACAAGGAGGTGATGGGCGCCGCCTTCGCTTCCGAGGAGTTCTACCGGCTCGATCCCGGCATCCTCTTCCAGGAGCAGGCGCAGTGGTGGAGCAAGGCCGATGGCGGGCTCTACAACAAGCATGACGCCGCACGCGCCAAGGCCCTGCTGAAGGAGGCGGGCTATGCCGGCCAGCCGATCAAGTGGCTGACCACGCGCGAATACGACTTCATGTACAAGAATGCGCTCGTCGCCACCGAGCAGCTCAAGGCGGTCGGCTTCAACATCCAGCTCGAGGTCGTCGACTGGGCGACGATCGTCCAGCAGCGCAACAATCCGCAGGCCTACGACATCTTCAGCGGCGCGACGACCTTCACGCCGGATCCGGGGGTCTGGCCCTGCTTCGACGCAGCCTGGCCGGGCTTCTGGGAGGACGCCCGCAAGGACGAACTCGTTCGCAAGCTCAACACCGAGATGGACCCGAAGAAACGCTACGCGGTCTGGGAGGAGCTGCAGAATCATTTCTGGCAGCAGGCTCCGATGGCCAAGTTCGGCGATTTCTTCATCCTCGGCGTCAAGAACGCCGATCTGAAGAATGTATCGGCGACGCCGTTCCCGTTCTACTGGAATGCCTGGAAGCAATAGGCTCCGGGTCGAGGCGTACCTCATGGCAGTTCGGATCAAAGTCGGGCTCATCGCGAATACCGAGTTCAGCGAGCCGCTCGAACTCGCGTTGCGCGATGCGGGGTCGAACATCGACTTCGAGGTACGCTTCTACGATCATCAGGACGAGGCGGGCCGCCTCGCCCATGAGCTGGAGGGGATCGTCGACGCGATCCTCTTCTCCGGTCCGGTGCCTTATTACGTCGCCCTCGCGGAACGGCCGCTGACGGTCCCCGCTTCTCATGTCGTCTTCGACGAGGCCTCCCTGGTGAAGGCCTTCTTCGACCTCGTGCGGGCGGGCGTCGATCCTGCGACCATCAGCGTCGACACCGTTTCCGACGATGTTGTGGTCGACGTCTGCCGCGAGCTGGAAATCGACCCGAGCGGCATCAGGAACATGCCGCTCGTCGACGGCCGGATCCATGACGACTTCACCGGCTTCCATATCGAGCACTACCGCGCGGGACATACGCGCCATGCCCTGACCTGCCGCTCCATCGTCAAGCATGAACTCGCGGTGGCGGGCGTGCCCTGCCACTTCATGTTCTGGACGAAGCACACGATCCTGAAGGCGCTCGACCTGCTGGTCTCGAACCTGCTCCAGCAGCGCTATCGCGGTTCGCAGATCGCCATCGGCCTGCTGCGGGTCAATACGCCCCAGTTCAACGGCGCGATCGCCGATGTCCGCCGCCACGCGCTGGCGCTCGAGACCTATCTGCTGGCCTTCAGCGACAGGCTCGGCGTCAACCTGCTCGATATCGGCAGCGGGCTTCACCTGTTCTACACGACCTATGGCGCGCTCCGGCGGCAAACCGAGGAGTTCACGGTGGCGCCGGCGCTCGAGCCGATCCCGCTGCCGGGCTTCTCGCTGCAGATCGGCATCGGCACCGGGGCGAGCGCTGCCATCGCCGAGGACGGCGCGCGCAAGGCGCTGCACCAGGCCGAGCAGCGCAACGGCGACGGGCTCTACATCGTCTTCGACGGCGATCGCCTGGTCGGCCCTCTCGGCCAGGATCGGACGCGGCTGATCCGCGTCGAGGATGCGGCCATCGTCCAGCTCGCGGAACGCACCGGGGTCACCGCCGCCAACCTGGCGCGGATGCTGGAGACGGTCGGAGACGACAAGTCCCGCGCCTACAGCGCCGTCGAGCTCGCCGCCATTCTCGACTCCACCTCGCGGACCGCGCGCCGCGTCCTGACCCGGCTGACCGAAGCCGGATTCGCCGTGCCCGTGGGGGAGAGCACCCCGATCGGCCATGGACGGCCATCCACGCTCTACAGGATCGATCTGACCGTGCCCGGAAACCTTTCGTCATGAGCATGGCCGTACAGGAGCAGGCGGGCCGGACCGAGCCGCGCAAGCCGCATTTCCTCGCCAAGCTGTTCTCGCGCACCAATGTGATCATCGGGACGATATTGCTCGTCGTGGTGCTCGCCACGGCGCTGTCCGCCGATCTGCTCGCGCCGGCCGACCCCAATGCGCTTGCGGTGCAGAACCGGCTGAAGCCGCCGGGGCCGGTCCATCTTCTCGGTACGGACGAATTCGGCCGGGACGTGCTGTCGCGAGTGATGCACGGCGCCCGAACCTCGCTGATCATCGGCTGTGCCGTGGTCTTCGTCGCCGTCGGGCTGGGCTCGGTGCTCGGCCTGCTCACCGGCTTTTATTCACGCCTCGACGCCGTGCTGTCGCGTCTGCTCGACGGGCTGATGTCGTTCCCCGGACTGGTGCTGGCGATCGCCATGGCCGGCGTCCTCGGCGCCAGCAGCTCGACCGTCATCATCGCGCTCGGGACGGTCTACATGCCGCGGGTGGCGCGGGTGGTGAGAAGCTCGGTCCTCGTCGTCAAGGAACTGCCCTATGTCGAGGCCTGCATCGCTGTCGGCGGCAGCAGACTCTACGCCCTGTTCCGCCACGTCCTGCCCAATGTCCTGTCGCCGATCATCGTCCAGGCGTCCTTCATCTTCTCCTATGCCGTTCTCGGGGAGGCCGCATTGAGCTTCCTCGGCGCGGGCATCCCGCCGACCCAGCCGAGCTGGGGCAACATGCTGGCGGAAGCGCGCACCTTCGTGGTGATGGCGTGGTGGATGGCGTTCTTTCCGGGAGTTGCAATCATGATCACCGTCCTCGGCCTGAACCTGTTCGGTGATGGCCTGCGCGATGCGCTCGATCCGAAGATGCGGGAGCGTTGAGATGGCCGCGATGACCCTGACCTGCGTGGATTGCCGCGCCTCCTATCCGGCGACGCTGCTTTATGCCTGCGAGGCCTGTGGCGGTCTTCTCGAAGTCACCCGCCCCGGCACCGAGCCCCCGGGCCTCGACGCGCTGGTCTCGCCGGCCGTGACGCTGGGCGAATGCGGCACGCCCCTGCTGCCTGTACGGCCCGGCTCGCTGCCGACGCCGGCGCGCGCGCTCTGGTTCAAGGACGAGACCCGCAATCCGAGCGGCTCCTTCAAGGACCGGCTGGTGAGCGCGGCTCTGACGACCGCGCTCACCTTCGGATCGAAGGGGTTGGTCTGCGCATCGAGCGGCAATGCCGGCGCCTCTGCGGCCGCCTATGCCGCGCGGGCCGGGATTCCCGCCGTCATTCTCGTGCCGGAGCGGACGCCGACCGAAAAGATGGCCCAGATTGCCGCCTACGGCGCCCTGCTGGTCAAGGTCGCGGGGCATTACAGCAACTCCTACGCCATGGCGCTGGCGGTGGCGCGCGAGACCGGCTTCGTCAATGTCACCACCACCTTCCTCAACCCCTACGGCACCGATGCGCTGCGTCTGGTCGGACATGAGATCTACGACCAGCTCGGCGGCCAGGTCCCCGACTGGGTCTTCGTGCCGACCGGCTCCGGCCCGCTGGTCAAGGGCGTGTTCCAGGGTTTCGCCGACCGGGGCGGGCGCATGCCGAGGCTCGTCGCCGTCCAGGCCGAGGGCTGCGCACCGATCGTGAAGGCGTTCGAGGAGCGGGCCGGCGAGGTCCAGGCCTGGGGCGAACCGAAGACGATCGCCTCGGGCATCTCCGACCCGCTGATCGGCTATGCCCGCGACGGGACCTATACGCTGCGCCTGGTGCGCGAGAGCGGCGGGTGCGCGATCGCCGTCAGCGACGACGAGATCCGCCGGGCGATGCGCGTGCTGGCGGCGGGCAACGGCATCTTCGCCGAGCCGACCGGCGCGAGCTCGCTCGCCGCCGCGCAGAAGATGCTCGCGCGCGGTGATATCGGCCCGGACGAGCGCATCGTCTGCATGGTGACCGGGCACGGCTTCAAGGATTTCGGGATCTACCGGCAGATGCCGGTCCATGAAATCCGCGTCGAGGCAGACGCGTCCGCGAGCGTGATCATCCAAGCGCTGGAGGGGATGGGACCGCCGGAGAGGGTTGTCTGATGGCGCGCTTCATCCTGCAGCGGCTCGTGCTGCTGCTGCCGAGCCTGCTGGTTCCGCTGTTCCTGGTCTTCGTGCTGCTGCACCTGGCGCCGGGCGATCCCGCGGCGGTGATGCTCGGCGCCGACGCCACCGCGGAGCGGATCGCGGCTTTGCGCGAGCAGCTCGGGCTGAACGAGCCCTTTGTGGTCCAGCTCGTCGTCTGGCTGAAGCAGATGTCGACGCTCGATCTCGGAGAGTCGATCTTCCTGCGCATGCCGGTGACGCAGGCGATCCTGCAGCGGGTGGAGCCGACCCTGATCCTGACACTCTACGCTCTGATCATCGCGGTCGGCATCGGCATGATTTCGGGCGTGGTCTCGGCGGTCAACCGCAACGGGCCGGCCGACCAGGTGGCGATGGGCGTGGCGATGCTCGGCGTCTCGATGCCGGAATTCTGGTTCGGCCTGATGCTGATCCTGCTCTTCGCCGTGGAGTTCCGCCTGTTCCCAGTGGCCGGCTACATCCCGCTTGAGCGCGGCTTCTGGCAATGTCTGTGGTCACTCACCCTGCCGGCGCTGTCGGTCGGCCTGGTCCAGGCCGCCTTCATCGCCCGCATCACCCGCTCCAGCATGCTCGACGTGCTGGGGGAGGATTTCATCCGGACGGCGCGCGCCAAGGGCCTGCCGGGCCATACCGTCATTGCCCGCCACGCCCTGAAGAACGCCCTGATGCCGATCATCACGGCGATCGGCATCACCTTTGCCGTCCTGATGGGCGGCGCGATCGCAATCGAGATCGTCTTCAACATCCCAGGCGTCGGGCGGTTACTGATCAATGCGGTTTCGCGGCGCGACTATCCCGTGATCCAGGGCATCGTACTGTTCATGGCACTGACCTTCATCATCGTGAACCTGCTCGTCGATGTGCTCTACAGCCTGGTCGACCCTCGCGTCGGCAAGTAGGGAGGCGGCGCTCGACAATGACAGAGATGGCGAGCCCATAGAACGTATGGCCTGCTGCCACCTGCCGCGGCCGGGCGGCCCCAACTACGGTTGCGCGGTTCATTGCCAAATCGAGCGACCTGAGACCGGACGCTCTTAACGTCGGGAGGAGCCAGTCTCAGTCGCAATGCGGGCTCGCGGCCGATGTCTCACAAGGCAGCTCGCGCGCCTTCTGTCGGACCACTTCAAGCCCTTCGCGCCCCTTCGTTGTGGCGCGGTAAAGGCGTTGATCACGGGTCTCATGTGTCGGGCCAACGGATAGGTCAGCTGCGCTTCCGTCTATTTGATACTGTAGGAGACGGACGCCTGCTGAACGAGCCTGACACCCGGTCCGTTATATATCCGGTGACGCCCGCAATATGGTGCGCCGCTCGGCCCGGAGCATCTTTCGCCTAGGTTGACGAGTGTCCGCTGTGGGGCAAAGCGCCAGCTTCCGCTTATGACGCCCGCCGGGCAGAAACCGGGTGTCGGCCATCGTGCGCGTGAGCTCTATCGGCGGGCCAAGCCTCCCAGGAGATGCGCCATGGAACTCAAAGAGAAGACGATCATCGTAACGGGCGCGAGCAGCGGCATTGGCGCCGCTGGTGCGGAGCTGTTCTCGCGGGAGGGGGCCAACGTTGTATTGGGCGCTCGTCGCTCTCCTGAGCTTCGGGCGCTGACCGACAGGCTCAGGTCCGGTAACGGCAGGGCCGTTTTCCTCGCGGGTGACGTGCGGGACGAAGACTATGCCGAGGCGCTGGTCGAGCTGGCGGTCCGAGAGTTTGGCGGCCTCGATGGCGCATTCAACAATGTCGGCATCGTGGGGAAAATGGCACCGGTGCCCGATACGGATAAGGCGGACTGGGACGAGGTGATCGCCATCAACCTCACTTCGGCCTTCCTGGCGGCGAAAGCGCAGATCCCCGCCCTCAGGAAGCGTGGCGGCGGGTCGATTGTGTTCACGTCGTCATTTGTGGGCTTCAGCAATGGCGGGATGCCGGGCATGGGAGCGTATGCCGCGTCCAAGGCTGGTATGAACGGGCTCGCGCAGTCATTGGCATCGGATCATGCCGCCGAGGGCATCCGGGTGAATGCGCTGTTGCCTGGAGGCACGATCACGCCTGCGGGTGGCGAGGGCAATGCCGAGGTGCTGGGCTTCATTGCGAACCTGCATCCGATGAAGCGCATGGCCAGCGCGAGGGAGATCGCTCAGGCGGCGCTCTTCCTGCTGTCCGACCGCTCCAGCTTCGTGACGGGAAGCCCGATGATCGTCGACGGTGGCATGTCGGTGCGGTTGCTCTGATGTTTCGGCTCGCGCTCTGGAATCGAGATCGGTTTGAGCGGCCCCTGGTTGGCCTCAATGTCGGCTTTCAGGCGTGGACCTAAAGTCAGCGGCTGGCGACACACGAGCGGCGGAGCCGCTATAAGAGTTTCGGATGCGGCGTCCTCTGATGGCGATTTGCGTCAGCTCTCCCGGGACGGCGCGCCGGAATGCAGCGTGGTCACCCAGATCGCGCGAGCGACCGTCTGCTCGGGGTTGTCGAACATGTGCGGCACGATGCTGGGGAAGCAGACACTGTCCCCCGCATCGAGCAGATGAGGCTCATGCTCGAGCCAGATCCGGATCCGGCCGGCGAGCACATAGACCGCTTTCTCCCCGACATGCTGGACGAAGTCGGCGCCTGACGACGCGCCCGGATTGAGCGTCAGCTCGTAGATCTCGAGCGCTCCGCCCTGGGCCGGTGTCAGCGATTCCTTGAGCACGCCGCTCGCCGTCAGGCGCAGCAGGCGCCGGTCGTTCCGGCGCACGATGTATTGCGACGACGGGTCGGGTGCGTGCGGCTCGAAGAAATAGGAGATCGGCACGCCGAGCGCGATGCTGAGCAGCCGCAGGGTGCGGATGGAGGGCGAGGCGAGCGCCCGCTCCAGCTGGCTGATCATGCCATTGGAGAGCCCCGTGCGCTGCGCCAGCTCCTGGATCGAGAGCCCGGCGCGCTGGCGCAGCAGCCGGACCGTCTCGCCGAGCCGATGCTCGGCATCCTCGGGCACGACGATCGCCTCGCCCGTGCCCTTCCCCGAAGCGCCCGTTCCCGTGGCGTTTCTGCTCATCGATCGCCTCTCAAGCCAGTTTCCCGAAGCGCCCAGCACTACCGCTCCACCTTGGCGCGCACGGCAGCACATGTCAGCACGATTGACAGGCTATTTTAGCCGTGTTGAATTCATCATAACAAAAGTTAAGGGGATTGAAATCCCGCCTGCCCCGCGACGTGAGAACACGCCGCGGATCCGCGGTTTCATTGGGAGCGAGCACATCATGTCCGACGGATATTCTGGAGTCACGGGCCCCACGCGCCGCGGCGCTCTGGCGATGGGCATGGGTCTTGCCGCCGGCATCGGCCTGCCGGCCTCGCTGCGGGCGGCCCAGCCGCCTGCCGAGCCCAAGGGGCAGGTCGTCGCGGGCCTGTCGCAGGAGCCGACCGTCTTCCACCCGCTGATGCCCGGCATCGAGGTCGACCAGGGCGTCTGGTGGCAGCTCTTCAGCACGCTCTGGTACATCGACCCGCAGGGCCGCTTCCAGCCGGACCTCGCCAAGGAGGTGCCGACCCTCGAGAATGGCGGGCTGTCCGCCGACGGCCTGACCTGGAAGGTCAAGCTGCGCAACGACGCCAAATGGCATGACGGCACGCCCTTCACCGCCGAGGACGTCAAGTTCAGCATCGACCTGATCAACAACAGCGCCTTCCGCGCCCGTAACCGGGTCGGGCACAGCCTCGTCCACGACATCAAGGTGGTCGCGCCGGACGAGATCCACTGGCGCATGGAGAGCGCCTATTCGCCCTATATGTCGATCCTGTCGCTGTTCTTCATCGTGCCCAAGCACGCGCTGGAGAAGGCGTCCGATCCCAATGCCTCACCCTTCAACAACGCGCCGATCGGGACCGGCCCGTTCCGCTGGGGCGAGCGCGTGCCGGGCGACCACATCCAGCTCCTCGCCAACAAGGCCTATCACGGGCGCGGGCCGTTCCTGGAGCGCGTGATCTTCAAATACGTTCCCGACCTGACCGTGCTCTACACCCAGTTCCGCACCGGCCAGATCGACTACACCGGTATCCAGGGCGTGCTGCCGAACTTCGTGAAGGAAGCGAAGACCCTGCCGGGCCGCAAGATCTCGGTCTCGCCGATGGCGTCGATCGAGCACATTGCGCCCAATCTCGAGTTCGGGCCGCTCGCCGACCGGTCGGTGCGGGAGGCGCTCTATCTCGCCATCAACAAGAAGGGGCTGATCGACGCGCTCAACTACGGGCTGCCGACGCCGACGGAATCCTTCGTGCCGCAGCAGGCCTGGTCCTTCAACAAGGACCTGCCGGCCCATGCCTACGACCCGGCCAAGGCCAACTCCATTCTCGACGCAGCCGGCTGGAAGCGCGGCTCCGGCGGCGTCCGCGAGAAGAACGGCGTCCGGCTGGAGTTCAGCAACTCGACCACCAGCGGCAACGCCGTGCGCGAGCAGACCCAGCAGCTCCTGATGCAGGACTGGAAGGCGATCGGCGCCTCGCTGCGGATCAGCAACATGCCCGCCGCCGTGATCTGGGGCGAATTCTGGCAGCAGTCGAAGTTCCAGTCGGTGATCGTCGGCGTCAATTTCATGCTGGGCAGCGACCCGGACGTGACACCGCGCTTCGGCTCCGGCGCGATCCCGGCCAAGGGCGGGCGCGGCTACAACACCTATCAGTACCAGAACAAGGAAGCCGATCGGCTGCTGGCCGAGGGCGCGGCCCAGTTCGACCTCGCCGAGCGCAAGAAGAGCTATGGTGCGCTGCAGAAGCTGGTCCGCGACGACCTCGCGATCCTGCCGCTGTTCCAGTCGGCCATCGCCGAAGGCACCAAGGAGGGGCTGCAGGGCTTCGCGCCCAACATCAACACCTCCTCGAACTGCTGGAACATGCGGGAGTGGTACTGGGCCTGACGGCCGCAAGAGCGAGATCGCGCCGCGATGCTTCCCTATCTCATCCGCCGGCTCGGGCAGGCGCTGGTGCTCCTCCTCATCGTCTCGATGCTCGGCTTCGCCATTCTGCATCTGGCGCCGGGCGGGCCGCTGTCGCAGTTCGCCCTGTCGTCGCAGATGTCGCCGGAAGATATCGCGCGGATCTCGCGCCAGCTCGGCCTGGACCGGCCCCTGCCGGTCCAGTACGCGGACTGGCTCTGGCGCATGCTGCAAGGCGACTGGGGCACCTCCTATCGCGACGGCAGCGCCGTGCTCTCCGTCATCGGCTCGCATCTCCGGGCCACCTTCGAGCTGATGGCAACGGCGACGCTGATCGCCTGCCTGCTCGGCTGCTGGATCGGCATCCTCGGCGCGATCCGGCGCTATTCGCTGTTCGACACGCTCGCCACCGTGGGGGCGATGATCGCGCTCTCGATCCCCACCTTCTGGTTCGGTCTGGTCACGATCTACGTCTTCTCGGTCACGCTCGGCTGGCTGCCGGCCGGCAACCGCCACACGGTCGGCGACGATTCCGTGCTCGACCTGCTGCATCATCTGATCGCCCCCGCCCTCGTGCTCGCGCTGGTCGAGACGGCGATCTGGGCCCGTTTCATGCGCTCCTCCATGCTCGATGTCATCGGCCAGGACTATATCCGCACCGCCCGGGCCAAGGGCCTGCCGGAGTGGAACGTCCTGTCGCGGCATGCGCTGCGCAACGCGCTGCTGCCGATGATCACCGTCGCCGGCCTGCAGTTCCCGACCCTGCTCGGCGGTGCGCTCGTCGCCGAGACGGTATTCACCTGGCCCGGCATGGGCCGGCTCTTCCTCGATTCCATCGCCTATCGCGACTACCCCGTGGTGATGGGCATCCTGATGCTCTCGGCCACGATGGTGATGCTCGGCTCGCTCCTCGCCGACCTGCTCTATGCGGTGGTCGACCCGCGGATCCGGATGGAGTGAGGCGATGACCATGCAAGCCGCCTCCGTTTCGGCCGAACCGACGCCCGTCGCCTCCACGAACACAGCCTGGCGGCGCTTCCGCCGCCACCGGCTCGCCATGGCCGGCACGGCCACGATCCTCGTCCTGGCCTTGGGCTCGGTCTTCGGCCCGTTCCTGCTGCCCTTCGACGACACCCATATCGACATCCTGCAGCGCTTCGCGCCGCCGCTCTCTGGCGTCCATGTGCTGGGCACCGACGAGCTCGGCCGTGACATCCTCGCCCGGCTGATGATGGGCGGGCGCATCTCGCTCGCGATCGGCTTCCTTGCCATGGCAGTCGCGATGGCGATCGGCATCGCGGTCGGCGTGGTCGCCGGCTTCTATGGCGGCTGGCTCGGCTCCGCGCTGATGCGCTTCGTCGATGCGGTGCTGTGCTTCCCGGCGATCTTCCTGCTGCTGGCGCTGGCGGCGCTCACCGAACCGGGCATCGTCGCGACCACGCTGCTGATCGCCGCGACCTCCTGGATGAACGTCGCCCGCATCGTCGAGGCCCAGATCCGCTCCCTGCGCGAGCGCGACTTCGCCGTGGCGGCCCGGTCCGTGGGCGCAAGCAACCTCTACATCATGTTCCGCAGTCTGCTGCCGAACGCGATGGCGCCGATCGTGGTGGCGGCAACGCTCAACGTCGCCAAGGCGATCCTGCTCGAATCCTACATCAGCTTCCTCGGCTACGGCATCCAGCCGCCAGCCTCGAGCTGGGGCAACATGCTGAACAACGCCCAGATCTACCTGACGAGCGCACCCTGGCTCGCGCTCCTGCCGGGCATCGCGATCACGCTCGCCGTGACCAGCTTCAACTTCATCGGCGACGGCCTGCGCGACGCGCTCGATCCGCGCCTGGACATCAACTGACGCCACTTTTCACTGCCGCTGCGGCCGTCCAGGCCCGTCTCAGGAGCATCTCCATGTCCCCGCCGGTCAACCGCATTCCCAGCGACGAGCGCCTGCCGGAAGCCGTCGACGTCGTGGTCATCGGCGGCGGCGTGATTGGCGTCTCCAGCGCCTATCACCTCGCCCGCAAGGGGCTTTCCGTCGCGCTGGTCGAGAAGGGCCATGTCGCCGGCGAACAGTCGAGCCGCAACTGGGGCTGGTGCCGCCAGCAGGGGCGCGCCCGCGCCGAGATCCCGCTCGCCCGCGAAGCGCTGCGCCTCTGGGAGGAAATCCAGGAGGAGGCCGGCGCCGATACCGGCTTCCGCCGCACCGGTGTGCTCTTTCTGACCAAGGACCCCAAGGAAGCGGCCGACTGGGAGCGCTGGGCGGGCATCGCGCGCGAGCAGCAGGTCCATTCCACCTTGCTGACGCCGGCGCAGGTCGCCGAGACGCTGCCCACCAACGCCGAGAAATGGGTCGCCGGTCTCCATACCCCGAGCGATGGCCGGGCCGAGCCCTCGATGGCGGTGCCGGCGCTCGCGCTCGCGGCGCGCAAGCGGGGCGTGACCATCCATCAGGGCTGCGCGGCCCGCGGGCTGGAGACGACGGGCGGCGCGGTCAGCGCCGTCGTCACCGAAAAGGGCGCCATCCGCACCCAGGCCGTGCTGCTCGCGGGCGGCGCCTGGTCCTCGCTGTTCTGCCGGCGCCACGGCATCGACCTGCCGATCGGGCTGGTCGACGCCACCGCCTGTCGCACCACCCCGGCACCCGAATTCACAGACGGCGCGCTCGGCACGACGGCCTACTGCATCCGCCGCCGGCTCGATGGCGGCCTGACCCTGGCCCTGCGCGGGCGCGGTACCGTCAACCTGACGCCCGACATCCTGCGTTACGCCAAGGCATTCTGGCCGACCTTCAAGCAGCGTCGCGCCGGGTTGAAGCTGCGGCTGGGCACCGACTTCTTCAAGCAACTCTTCGGCAACGCGAACTGGCGCCTCGACCAGCCCTCGCCCTTCGAGGCCGTGCGCGTGCAGGACCCCGCCCCCGACATGGAGCTGGTCAACGCGGCGCTGGCCGCTCTGATCCAGGGCAATCCCGAGCTCAAGGACATCCGCATCGCGGAGGCCTGGGGCGGCACCATCGATTCCACGCCCGACACCGTGCCGGTGATCTCGGCCGTCCCAAGTCTGCAGGGCTTCTTCCTCGCCACCGGCTTCTCCGGGCACGGCTTCGGCATCGGCCCGGCGGCCGGCAAGCTCGCCGCCGACATCGTCCGGGGTGACACCCCGCTGGTCGACCCCGCCGCCTACAGCTACCAGCGGCTGGTCGACGGCCGCCCGCTGGCGCCCGTCGGGCTGTTCTAGAGTCGCCGGCATGACCATCCTCTACAAGGCCAGCGCCGAGCGGGCGGGGCAATGGGCCGCGGCCTTCGCCCGGCAGGCCCCCGGCGTTCCGTTCCGCATCTGGCCGGATATCGGCGACCCCGAAGCAGTCGAATATCTGCTGCTCTGGCAGCCGCCGGAGCGGATCGCCGAGACCTTCCCCAATCTGAAGATGGTGTTTTCGGTCGGGGCCGGCGTCGACCAGCTCGACTTCAGCAAGCTGCCGCCCGGGTTGCCGGTCGTGCGCATGCTTGAGCCCGGCATCGCCGAGAGCATGGCCGAGTTTGTCTGCATGGCGACCCTGATGCTGCACCGTGACATGGTCGCCTATCTCGACCAGCAGCGCCGGCGGCAATGGCGCGAGATCCAGGTCCAACCCGGCGCGCGCCGCCGCGTCGGCATCCTCGGGCTCGGGCAGCTCGGCCAGGCGAGCCTCGCGAAGCTGCGGCCCTTCGGCTTTCCCCTCTCCGGCTGGAACCGCTCGCCGCGCCAGATCGAGGGCGTCGCCTGCTTCACCGGAGCGGACGAACTGCCAGCCTTCCTGGCGCAGACGGACATCCTGATCTGCCTGCTGCCATTGACCGAGGCGACGCGCGGCATTCTCAACGCGCGGCTGTTCGCTGCGCTGCCGCCGGGCGCCGCCATCATCAATGTCGGGCGCGGCGGCCATCTCGTCGAGGCGGATCTCCTGGCGGCGCTGGAAACCGGGCAGCTTTCGGGCGCGATGATCGACGTTCTCGATCCCGAGCCGCCGCCGGCGGAGCATCCGTTCTGGCGGCATCCGCGCATCGTGATGACACCCCACATCGCCAGCATGACGCGACCGGAGGGCGGGGCCGCCTTCGTGCTCGAGACGATCGAGCGCCACCGCAGGGGGCTCCCGATCGAGGGCCTCGTTCCGCGCGGTCAGGAATACTGAACGCACGACTCCTGTTAACGGCCGACCGCCCGTCCGGGCCTTTCCGTACGGGCTTTGTCACGATAACTGCCGGCGGATGCGTAAAGGTGCCTATGGTTTGATGACAGGCTCCGACGTCGACTGACCCGTGGCGACTACCCGCCGTGCCCGTTTTGCCGTTCCGCCGACGGTGAGTTTGGATCGGGAGCCCGATGTCCCGTCTCGGAGTCGCTGGCGTCCGCTTCCGGGCAAAGCACCAAGGTCAGGTTGTGGCGCGTCGCGGCTGTGTTGAACCTGCTCGATAAGTTCTTACCGCGCAGCGGCGTGCTTGACCGCTTCAATGAACAAACGAGCCGTTCGAGATAGCGCGACGTGCCTTGCATGAATTACGCGCGGGAAGATCTTCACGCTTGGCAAGAATTGCTTTTGAACCGCGAGCGGAAATATCTCTGACACTCCCATCGGCTCGACGATGGCGACGCCGCACCCCTTCATCGCAAGCGCACAGGCACTGATCGTGTAATTGCTGCCGATCATGACGTGCTGATTCAGGTCGACCGACCGAAACGCCTGTCCGAGCAGCTCATGGATGGGCTCGCTCTGGATATTCGTGATGATCGCCTCGCCCGCGAGGTCGCTCGGCTCGATGACGGAGCGGCCCGCAAGCGGGTGATCGGGGGCCATGACGCAGACAAGCGCGGTTTCGAACAGAGGAAGCGTCGTGACGCCCGCATGGTCGCCCGGCGTGAAGATGACGCCGAGATCGATTTGCCCGCTGGCAGCCATCGCCAGAATCTCCTTCGTCTTGGCGACTTGAAGCCAGACGCGGACGCCGGGATGCCGCTGTCTGAACTGTGCGATCGCATCGGCGACGAAGCTGCAGGACAATGTCGGCGTGCAAGCCAGTGTCAGGACGCCCGAGCGGCTCTCCTTGAGATCCCGCGCATATTTTTCGACCACGCCGACCGAGTGAAAGACCTTCTCGACCTCGCGATAGAGATTGAGCGCCTCCGGGGTCGCCTGAACCCGGCCCCGGCCGCGCTGGAACAGGGCGAACCCGACCAGATCCTCCATGCGGCGTACGGTCTTCGAGATCGCGGGCTGTGACATCTGCAGATGACGGCCGGCGGCAGTGAGGCTGCCGGCCATCATGACGGCCCGGAACACTTCAAGTTGGCGCAGGTTGAACATCAGTCACCATAACCCACGGTTATCGGCTGCGCATCAATGAGCGCTCGACGTCGTGGCGGGGCTCCTCCAGTCTCAACTCACGAACAGCGCGATAAGGCGCGGCGCGGAGGAAATGTCCGACGGAACGGGCGGCATCAAGATGCCGTGCGTGCCCGCGCGTCCTCCCGCTCAAGGAGTTGGCGGGATGGCGCGATTTTCCACGCGGGCGATCGAAGTTCACAGCGGCTATGTCTGGAATTTCGACTGGGTCCGCAAGACGATCGAGTTTGCGCGGCGCCACGACATGACCTCGCTGGCGCTCCACCGCAACGACATCGTCGACATGGTGGTCTATCCCGGCAAGCTGTTCGGCGCATCCGGCGCCGGGACGAATATCTTCGAGCGCTATCGCGAGATTTTCCCCAAGCTGTACAAATACACGCCCACGCGGCGCAGCGGCCCCTATCAGCGCCGTGACTATCTGCGACGGGTGATCGATCTGGCCGCGCGCAACGGCATCGACGTGTGGTTCGAGAACAAGGAGCTGTCCTTCCCCGACATCCTGCTCGAGCTCAATCCGCAACTCGTCAAGAACGGCACGCTGTGCCCGAACGACCCTTTCTGGTGGGATTTCGTCGATACCAAGTACACCGAGCTCTTCCAGGACCTGCCTGGGATCGCCGGGATCATCACCGCCCCGGGCACCGGCGAAAGCCGCCTGGCGATCTCCTCCAACCGCTGCACCTGCGAGGCCTGCCGCGGCAGCACGCCGCAAGGCTGGTACCGCAAGCTGATCATGGCGATGCACAAGCCGATCCGCGCCGCCGGGCGGGAGCTGGTCGTGCGCGATTTCGTCTTCGACAAGAAGGCGCAGACGGAACTGGCCGAGACCATCGCCGGCCTGCCTTCCGACGTGATCGTCAGCCTGAAGAACACGCCGCACGACTACTATCCGACATTTCCCGACAATCCGCGCCTCGGCGATGTCGGCGACCATCGGCAATGGGTCGAGTTCGATACAATGGGCCAGTATTTCGGCTGGGGCATCGGGCCGGCGGTGATTACCGACGACTATCGCCGGCGCATGGAGACGGCACTGCGCCATGGCGTCGTAGGCATGATCCTGCGCACCGACTGGGAAAGCTTGGACGGCCACTCCTGCTTCCACACCCCGAACCGGCTCAACCTCCATGCAGCGGCGGCGTTGGCGCTCAACGCCGATGTCGGCGACCGTGAGATCCACCGATCGTGGCTGACTGAGACGGGCATGACGGAGCCCGGCGCCGCGAAAGACGAGCTCGACGCCGCGGCCGATTGGAACGTGCGCCTTTTCGCGAATTCGTGGGAAATCGTCTCGAAAAGCCTGTTCGTCAACGATTGCGTCTTCTCGGATTCCAGCAACTACCCGATCAGCCTCGATCACGCCTGGTGGCTTGCCGAGGAGAAGAACAGCCTGAAGGATTGGGACCCCTCGAAGGAGAACGCCCTCGAGACCTCGGAAGACAATATCCGCCGCATTCTGGCCGAGAAGGACGAGGCGTTGAGGCTGGTCGAATTGCAGCCTGGCCTCGCCCGTGAGCGGCCGGCGGCTTTGACCGAAGCCGCCCATCGCGATCTCGTCGGCCGCATGGAGACCTTCAGGCTCTACGTCGCCGGCTGGCGGGCGGCCGTCCGCGCCTGCATCTTCACCCGGTTCCTGCTCGATCACCCCGGCCGCGAGGATGCGTTCGGTATCGAGATGCGTGCCGCATCGGAGGAAGCGTTCGATCTGTTGCGGACGCTGGCCGACGAGATGAGGAGTTACGCTGCCGCCACCGACCAGCATTTCTCAGCCTACAACATGCTGGGTTGGGAGCGGCTTTTGACGCTCCGGGACGATCTGTCCGGGCGCCTCGCGGCCCTGTCAGAGCGCGCCCCGGATCCCGTCCCAGCGGAGTAAAGGCCTTGCAGAAGACTGATCGATCAGGACAGTCGCCGTTTCTCGTCCAACTCGTCGTGGCGGTCGCCCTTTTCGCAGGCTGCGCGCTCTACCTGTATGCGGCGCTCGGCTTCTCCTTCGGGACCTGGAGCAATCCGCGGGCCGGGTTCCTGCCGAGGATCGCCGGTTGCGTCGGCGTCGTGCTGGCCCTGGGCAATCTCCTCCGCGTCTGGCGTGCGCGGGACACGACATCCGCCGATCTGGGTCTGCAACCGAGCCGTGCGCTGGCATTTCTCGTGATTCTGGCGGGCTACGCCGCTCTGCTCGGTCGCCTCGGTTTCCTGCCGGCGACCTTCGGCGCCACATTGGCTCTGCTCATGGTCAGCAGGGGCATGCGCGGCCCGGCCGTCACTGTCGGGCTCGCGGCCGCGTTCTCGTTCGGCATCTGGTTGTTGTTCTCCCGCGCCCTCGATCTGCCATTGCCATGACCTCGCTCGACGCTCTCATCCAGGGTTTCCAACTCGCCGCCACCCCGACCAATCTCGTCGCTGCCGGGATCGGGGTCCTGCTCGGCACCTTCGCCGGCATGCTGCCGGGGCTCGGCATCTCGGGCACGATTGCCCTGCTGATCCCGATCAGCTTCGGCCTCGATCCCCTGACTGCGCTGGTCATCTTCGGCGGCATCTACTACGGCGCCGCTTATGGCGGCTCGACCACGTCGATCCTGCTCAACGTGCCGGGCGAAGGCGCATCGGTCGTCACCTGCGTCGAAGGCTATGCCATGGCCCGCCGTGGCCGCGCCGGTGCGGCGCTCTCCGTCGCCGCGCTAGGCTCGTTCTTCGCGGGAATGCTGGGGCTCGTCGTCCTCGTGCTCTTTGCGCCGACCATCGCGGGCTGGGCCCTCGCATTCGGCCCTCAGGAGTATTTCTGTATCGCGCTGCTCGCGCTCGTCGTGCTTTCCGGTATCAGCGGCCAGTCGATGGTGCAGTCCGGTCTGATGGTCGTCGTCGGCATCATGCTCGGCACCATCGGCATCGATCCGATGAGCGGGGTCGAACGGTTCACCCTGTCGAGCGACATCCTGCTCGACGGCATCTCCTTCATCATCGTCGTGATGGGCGTCTACGGCATGGCCGAAGTGCTGCAGACCGCCTCTGATGGCGATGCTGCGGTCTCGGCGCCGCGCGTCGCCTTCCGGGATCTCTACCCGACGCGCGAGGAACTTTCGCGCTCGCTGCCGGCGATCGGCCGCGGCAGCCTCATCGGGCTCCTGATCGGCCTCGTCCCCGGTCCGTCCGGCACGATCTCGACCTTTCTGTCCTATGCGATCGAGAAGCGTTTCAGCCGCGGTCGCGACCAGTTCGGCTCGGGCGCGATCGAGGGCGTGGCCGGGCCGGAGTCCGCCAACAACGGAGCCGATACCTCGACGCTGATCCCGCTGCTTTCGCTCGGCCTGCCGTTCAATGCCGGCGCAGCCCTCATGCTCAGCGGCTTTCTGATCCATGGCATCACGCCTGGTCCCAACCTCGTGAACACGCGCCCCGACCTGTTCTGGGGCCTCGTGGCGAGCCTTCTCATCGGCAATGTCATGCTCCTGGTGATCAATCTGCCATTCGTCGGATTGTTTGCTTCGCTGCTGCGCATCCCGCTCGGCATCCTGATGCCCCTGGTCGCTATCGTGGTGATGAGCGGGACCTATTTCATCAACAACAACCTGTCCGATCTCTGGCTGGCAGTCGCCTTCGGCCTGGCCGGCTGGCTCCTGAAAGGAGCGGGATACAGCGTCGCGCCGCTGATCATCGGGCTGTTCCTGGGCCCGCTCATCGAGAAGGGCTTCCTTCAATCGATGGTGCTCGCGGATGGCAGCTTGCTAGTGCTGATGTCGCGGCCGTTCAGCGGCCTCATGCTCGGAACCGCTGCCCTCTTTATCCTGGTTCGCATCGGTCTGGCCCTTCGCAGCCACTTCGCCCGTGCGCCACTGGTACCCGTCCCGCCTCGATGAGCGTGCGAACGATGAAAAAACTGAAAAAAGGGAGAGAAATCATGACCAACGCTGCCACACGCCGCCTCGCGCTCGCCGCTTTCGGTCTCACTTCGGTCGCGATGGCATTCCCTGCCTTCGCCCAGACCTATCCACAGAGGCCGATCCGCGTGATCGTGCCGTTTCCCGCCGGCGGCGCCACCGACATCATGGGCCGCATTGTCACGAAAGCCGTCGAAGCGCGCCTCGGCAAGCCCCTGATCATCGAGAACAAACCCGGAGCGGGTACGATGACCGGACTGAACGAATTGGTCGGCGCCCGGCCTGACGGCTACACGATCGGCATGGTCACCAGCACCATGGTGCTGCAGCCGCTCTATGGCGGGTCGCGCCACGACTATCCCACTGCCCTTCAGCCCATCGCGCAGATCACGGTGACGCCGCCTGTGCTGGTCACGGGTGCCGACACGCCCTGGAAGACGGCCAAGGTGCTGATCGACGACGCCAAGGCCAATCCCCGCAAGATCAAGTACGGCATCACCGGCTTCGGCAATTCGTCGCATATCGGCCCGACGCAGCTCGCCCGCGCCGCCGGGATCGAGATCGAGCCGGTCTCGTTCGATGGCGGCGGCACGCTGCTGACGGCGCTGCTCGGCGGTCATATCGCGGTCTCGGCAGGCAGCACCGTCGACTACAAGCCCCATATCGAGGCAGGCAAGTTGCGCCCATTGCTCAATTTCGGGCCGGAGCGCAGTCAGGATCCGCTCTACAAGGACGTCCCGACGGCCAAGGAGCTCGGCTACGATGCCGAGATCGTGTCCTGGACCGGCGTGGCGGCACCCAAGGGTGTGCCGGCCGACATTGCCGGCAAGCTCAACGAAGCGTTCGCGGCCGTGATGGCCGATCCCGAGGTCAAGGCCGCCATCGCGAAACTCGGGTCCGAACCCGTCCATCTCGATGCGGCCGGTTTCGGAGCCCGGTGGGGATCCGAAACGACGAAGCTGCGCCAGGTCGTCACCGAGACCGGCATCCTCGAACTCGTGAAAAGTCAAAAGCAGTAGGCGCAATCGTCGTCGACGACGAATGCCAGCCACGTGCGAGGTTCGGCGGCTCGAGCGGCTGCCTTCTGCACATGATCCAACGGCGCACAGTCAAAGCTAGCCCTTACCCCGGGAGGCTACAGGTGCCGTGCGCCCACGGACTTGGCAGCTTTTGTCATCGCGTCGAGCAGCCAAGTGTTCAGCCTCGTCCGCTGCCAATTTAACGGCACCGCGATCCGATGTCGTGGTTCAAGCTCAACCAATCGGCCGTCGGCAAGTAGCGGATAGCCCATGGCAACGGGGCCAACGACCAACCCAGGCCGGCGAGCGTCAACTCCAGCATCCCGCGGGCCGCCGGTTCGCATGCACCCCAATCTGGCCGGCTTGTGCCGCAGGCAGGTTGAAGCCCTGCGCGAGGTTTCGGCAGACGAGGAGACGCGCACGGAAGCGCCAGGGACTCTTCGATCGCTGATGGAGATCGTCCTCAACCATCCGATCGAGGGCGGTTACGAAATCAAGCTGGTCGGTGAGATCGCCAATATGGTCGACGTCACGGAAGACTCCGCCAACAAAAAAACCGCCCCTGGAAGGGCGGTTCTTGCTGCCGAGGATCGGCGTTCGGTAAAGTTGGTTGCGGGGGCCTGAAGCTACCGAGAGTTGTCCGGTGGTTGCCACCAGAGCGGCGCCATGCGTTTTGCAAGCGCCCACATCCGCGTCGCGCCGCAAGCAGAGCTTGAGATCCCGCCGAAAGCGGACGCTCACCCGTCGGCCCGATCGTGGGCTTCGACCGATTGGTATCAGAACGGCATAGCCCCGCTTGGAGTAGGCCGTCGATACGCGCAAAGAAGGGCCGGCGTCCCGCAGGGAGCCGGCCACGAGGAAGTGTGCGACGCTGTACCAAAAGCCTCGACAGGCGCTTAACTTGAGGCGGCTCGCGTGCAATGGGAAGCAGCATCATCTCACGAGAACAGTCGCGGCCTCACCCACTCTTCTGCTGCGTCTTCCATTCCTGGTATTCGGCTTCCGCGTCCTCGGCGAGAGGGTAGTAGCGACGAAGATCGCCGCCTTTCGAGAGCATGAGGCGGGAGAAGTCCTCCCATTCGGCATGATGACTGCCGACCTCGAGCAGCCTCTCGGCATAGGCGATCGGCACGCAGATGGCTCCGTCGTCATCGGCAATGATGATGTCGCCCGGTCTGACATAGGTGCCGCCACAGGCGATCGGCACGTTGACCGCGTGGGGCATCAGGGTCGTCTGAGTGTGAAAATTCGGCGTAACGCCACGCATCCAATAGCCGATATCGAGAGCGAACGCCTTCGCGGCATCGCGGATCACCCCGTCGATGACCATCCCCGCCCCGCCCTTGCCGGCGAAATAGGTCAGCATCATCTCTCCGAAGATTCCGCTCTGCATGTCGCCGCGGGCGTCGACAACGACAACGTCGCCGGCCTCGACGTGATACAGCGCGTGCCTGTGAAGCTGCTTCTCGCGATCGGCATATTCGTCGTCGCCGTAGAGGTCCTCACGCTTCGGCATGAACTGCAGGGTAAGGGCCGGTCCGGCGACCACCTTGCCGCGCTTGTGCGGTACCGCGCCCGCGATGAAGGGATTGCGAATGCCCATCTTGTAAAGCTCGCTCGACGCGGTGGCCGTGCCGATGCTGGCGAGCCCATCGAGAAGCGCCTTCGCCGGACGGGCGATCTTGGGGATGTCGAACATGGTTATTCCTGATGGTTGGCGGCGTGATCCGGAGATCGTGAACGCCTCTCCGGAGCGATGCGGTTGCGGGTTTTCAAACCCCGCCGACGACTGGATGCCAGTCCGGCCGGTACGGGTCCTGATGGAAGCGGGCGTAGTAGTCGCCCTTCTCCTCGTAGAGCGCGCCGTAGTGGCGCATCTTGTCCTCGTCGAGCGAGACGCCGAGACCCGGCCCGGTCGGCACGCGGATGGCGCCGTCCTCGTATTTCATCAGCCCGCCTTCGATGATGTCGTCTGTCAGGTAGTGGTAATGGGCGTCGCCAGCGAAGCTCATCTCGGGGATGGTCGCCGCGGTGTGCAGCATCGCGGCGAGCTCGATGCCGAACTCGGCCCCGGAATGCATCGCGACGCCGAGCCCGAAGGTGCGGCAGACCGCCGACAGGTCCTTCACCCCGCGCGGACCCTCCCAGTAGTGGATGTCGGTGAGCACGATATCGACGGCGCCGAGCCGGATCGCCGGGCCGAGATCGTCGAACTTGGCCGGATACATATTGGTCGCGATCGGGATGCGGACCGCCTTGCGTACGGCGGCGTTACCCTCGAGCCCCCAGGCCGGATCCTCGAAATACTCCAGGCCGACGGCTTCAAGCCGCTGGCCGATGCGGATGGCCGTCGGCACCGACCAGACGCCGTTGGGGTCGATCCGCAGGCCGAAATCCGGCCCCATTCGCTCGCGGCAGGCTTCGACGGCTGCCGCCTCGACCTCCGGCGACAGCACGCCCGCCTTGAGCTTCATTGATTTCACGCCGAGCGTTTCGTGAAGCTCCTGGCAAAGATCGGCCATGTCCTCGGCATGCTCGTCATGGCCGCCGCCCGGCCGGTCATAGCGCCAGAACAGATAGGCGATCATCGGAATGCGATCGCGGACCGGGCCGCCGATCAGGTCGCAGAGCGGCCGGCCGAGCGCCTTGCCCTGGATGTCGAGACAGGCCATCTCGATCGCGGCGTAAAGCCGGGCGTTGGAGAGATAGTAGATCGCCCGCAACGTCTTGAGCTTGATCAGCTCCAGATGGAACGGGTCCATGCCGATGATGCGCGGCTTGAGCCTCATCAGAGCGCCGCGCTGGTCGCCGCCGCCGACTTCGCCGAGCCCGATGATGCCCTCATCGGTCACGAGCTCGAGGATGGTGCGCAGAAAATAGCCCGGATGCACGCCGGTGTTGTGGCGAAGCTGCGCATTGAGCGGTATCGCCACGCAGCGCACCTTCATGTCGACAATCCTCATCGGCGTTGGTCTCCCTAGAGATGCATGCCGCCATCGACGAAGAGCGTCGTGCCGGTGATGTAACGAGCCGCGTCGGAGGCGAGGAACAGGGCGGCCTCGGCGCAGTCCTCGGGCGTGCCGAGGCGGTGGGCGGGAATGCGCGCCAACACCGCCGCGCGATAGGCAGGGTCGGCCAGCGTCTCGCGGTTCCGCGCCGTCGCGATGGCGCCGGGCGCCAGGACATTGCAGGTCACGCCGCTCGCCGCGACCTGGCGGGCGATGTTGCGCGTCATGCTTTCGAGCGCGGCCTTGCTCGCGGCATAGACCAGCATCTCGGGATGCTCCCGCACCTGCTGGATCGAGCCGATTGCGATCAGCCGGCCGAAGCCGCGCTCCGCCATCGCCGGCACGAAGGCCTGGACCAGCCGGTAGTTGGCAGCGAGGTTGATCTCCCATTGCCGGTCGAGTCCGGCGCGGTCGAAATCCTGCCAGGCCGCCCGTTCCTGCAGCGCAGCGTTGAGCACGAGGATATCGAGCCCGCCGAACCGCGCCGTTACCTCCCCGATCAGGCGTTCGACCTCGGCCGGCTGCCGGAGGTCGGCGGCGATGGCCGTTTCCGCCCCGGCAGCGCGGTGGGCAGTATCAAGATCGGTATCGGAAGCCGGGCCGTTGAGGGCCACTCGGGCGCCGCAACGCGCGAGCGACGCCGCGATGGCGAGCCCAATACCTTGCGTCGCGCCGGTGACGAGCGCCCGACGGCCGCCGAGATCGACGCTCAAGCCAGGCCTGTCAGTCATGGCTGCCGCCCAGGCGGGCGTCGAAGGCGTCGCGTACGGCGTCGCCGAGGAAATTCAGCGCGAGCACGGTGAGGAAGATGGCGAGGCCGGGGAAGAAGCTCATCCACCAGGACTGGTAGAACTGGATGCCGGTCGCGACCATGTAGCCCCAGCTCGGCGTCGGCGGCTGCACCCCGAGTCCGAGAAAGGAGAGAGCGCTTTCGGTGATGAGCGCCTGGGAGGCCGAAAGCGAGCCATAGACGATGACGTTGCCCGAGACGTTGGGCCAGATGTGCCGCAGCAGGATCCGCAGCGGGCGAGCGCCGGCGGCCTGTGCCGCGACGACATAGTCGGCCTCCCGCAGCGACAGCACCTCGGCCCGGACCAGCCGCGCGAAGCCCGGCATCTTGGTGATGGCGATCGCGAGCATGGCGTTGATGAGGTCGGGGCCGAGCACGGCGACGATCGAGAGCGCCAGCACCAGCAGCGGGAAGGCGAGGAAGGCGTCCATGATCCGCATGATCAGCGCATCCCAGAGGCCGCCCAGCCAGCCGGAGACCAGGCCGAGGATCGAGCCGGCGATCAGCGCGAGCCCGATCGCGAAGATGACGACCTGGAGTGAGACCGTGGCGCCGTGCAGAACCCTGGAGAGCACGTCGCGGCCGATCTCGTCGGTGCCGAACCAATGGGCCGCGCTGGGCGGCATCGAAAAGGCGTCCGGGTCGATATCGGTCGGCGAATAGGGAGAGAGCCAGGGGGCGGCAAGGCCCAGCCCGACGATGATGGCGAGCACCACCGTGCCGAACTGGCCCTGCCAGGACCCGAGGATGCGGCGCAGGATGAGCGCTCCGGGCGAACGCGGTGCACGCGTCGCCGATGAAGCGGCGGATGACATGGTTTCGGTCACGACCGCCATCACGCCTTCACCCGCGGGTCGAAGGCCCGGTACAGCATGTCGGTCAGCAGGTTCACCAGGAAGACGGCGATGACGATGAACAGGATCGCACCCTGGATGACCGGGAAATCGCGCTGGAAGATGCCGTCGACCAGCATCCGCCCGAGGCCCGGCAGCGCGAAGACCGTTTCGGTGACGACCGCGCCGCCGAGCAGCGCCCCGACCTGCAGGCCGATGACCGTGACGATCGGGATCAGCGCATTGCGCAGCGCGTGCCGGGTCAGCACGAGACGCTCGTTGAGGCCCTTGGCTCTGGCGGTCCGGACATAGTCCTGGGACAGGACCTGCAGCATCGAGGCGCGGGTCTGGCGCATGACGAGTGCCGCGAAGGCGGTTCCGATCGTCAGCGCCGGCATGATCATCAGCCGGAGGTTCTCCGCCGGGTCGTCGAAGAGGCGCACATGGCCGGAGGCAGGGAGCCAGCCGAGCTTGAGCGAGAACAGCATGATCAGCAGCACGCCCATCCAGAAATAGGGCACCGCGACCGAGGACATGGCCAGGAAGCTGGCGATTACGTCGATGAAGCTGCCACGAAAGCGCGCAGCCAGGATGCCGGCTGGCATACCGATCGCCACCGCGATCAGGATCGACAGGAAGCCGAGTTCGAGCGTCACCGGAACGCGCGCCGCCAGCATCTGGCCGACATCCTCCCGCGTGCGCAGCGAGCGGCCGAAATCGCCCTGGGCGACCCGCGCGAGCCAGGTGACGTATCGGATCGGCGCCGGCTGATCGAGCCCGTATTCGATGCGCACCGCGGCGCGCTGCTCCGGCGTCGCCTGCTCACCCAGGATCGTGACCGTCGGATCGCCGGGCAGCAGGTTGGTGAGCGCGAAGACGATGATCGTCACGAAGAACGCCACCGGCAGCATCTGCGCGAGCTTCTTGCCGAAATAGATCATAACGACGGCGGCCTTCAGTAGCGATCGAGACGGCGTTGGTCGCGCGTGATCTCGGCGAGGACGGCGCCTGAAACTGCGAAATGCGTCGTCATCGCGTTGCGCGCAGCCACAGGATCGCGCGCCTTGATCGCATCGATCACCGCCTGGTGCCGCGCGACGGTCGCCATGGGGTCGCGCAGGTCGCGCTGCATGCCGAGCGCCCGCTGCGTGAACTTGATTGTCTCCGCCAGCGCGTCGACGAGGTGCTCGAGCAGCGCATTGCCGGAGCAACGCGCGAGCGCGATATGGAAGGCAAGGTCACCCTGGAGCCAGCGCTCGAAGTCGCCGTCGACATTGGCGCGCATCTTGTCCAGCGCGGCTTCCACGGGCTCGAGTTGAAGGGGCGAGGCCCGCTCGGCCGCCAGCGCGGCCACTTCGACCTCGATCGCCCGGCGCAGCTCGACCGCCTCGCGCAGGCCGTTATCCGTCACGCGGACGGCCAGGCGCAGGAACTGGTCCAGAGGGGCGACCGAAAGCCCCTTTACTGTCGTCGGCTTGCCTTGCTGGATCTGGACGATGCCGAGCGCGGCGAGCCTTCCGAGTGCCTCGCGGACCACCGGCTTCGACACGTTGAGCCGCTTGGCGAGATCCGATTCCGACGGCAGCGAGTCGCCGGCGCGGTAAACGCGCTCGGCCACGCGGTCGATGACGAACTGCGTCACCGCCTCGGTGAGACGCTGCTTGTCGGGTTGAATGGCGGAAATCTCGCTCATGACATATCAGATATCTTGGAGGCCGAGAGTCGTCAACGCCTTTCGAATTCGACCCGCGAGAGCGGCGTATTCGTCGATTTTTGGTCGATATGCTGCATTGCGATGATGTTTTGCGCTCCTGCAGCAAGCGATTGCCTCGTTCAATTCGAAAAAATCGTTGCGGTTACCTCATAACATATCTTATAGGCTTGCCTCGGCTGGCGCCGCCAAGAGCGCCTTGGGAGGAGATTGCCTCGATGGCTTTGATTTCACGTCGCGGTTTGTTGCTGGGCGCCTCCGGCGCCGGCCTCATCGCCGGCCTGCCCGGCCTGGCCTTTGCGCAGACTTCTCCGGTCCGGAGCGGCGCCATCGTCGCCTCGATGGACCTGCAGCCGAAGAGCCTGGACCCGATCATGGGCGACGCGCCGACCTCGGATCGCTACGCCCTCATCCAGATGTTCGAGGGGCTGCTCAAATTCGACGTGCAGGGCAATCTCCAGCCGTCGCTGGCGACGAGCTGGGAATGGTCCGAAGACAAGAAGTCCGTCGTCTTCAAGCTGCGCGACGGCGTCGTCTTCCATGATGGCGAGCCGTTCAACGCCGAGGCGGTGGTGTTCAATATCGGGCGCGTCGTGGCGCCCGGCTCGACCGCCCCGCGCAGTCCGGATCTCGCCGACATCGCCGGCGCCGAGGCGCTCGCCCCGATGACGGTGAAGGTCAATCTCAAGCAGCCTTCAGGCGCCGCGCTGGCGTCGCTCGCCGTCGAGGCCGGGATGATGTGCTCGCCGGCAGCGCTGAAAAAGCTCGGCCAGGATTTCGGCCGGCAGCCCGTGGGGACGGGGCCGTACAAATTCGCCGAATGGGTCGGCGGCAGCCATATCCGCTTCGTGCGCAACGAGCGCTACTGGCGCGATGGTGCCGACGGCAAGAAGCTGCCCTATGCCGATGCGGTGACGCTGCGGATCATCCCGACCACGGCGGTCAAGATGGTCGAAGTCAAGTCGGGCGGGGTCCATCTGGTCGACGGCGTGACCCCGCGAGACTTCGAAGAGGTCGAGAAGAACGAGGCGTTGAAGCTCGTCGCCGTTCCGCCGGGCATTGCGCAATGGCTGACATTCAACGTCTCCAAGGGCATCTTCGCCAATCCCGCCCTGCGCGCCGCAGTCAACCACGGCATCGATCGAAACGTCCTGATGAAGGGCATCACCCGTGGCTTCGGCGCCGTGACGCCCACCTGGGTCCCGCCGACGGACTGGTCTTATGACGCCAGCGTGCCGTCACCGAAGCTGGATCCCGCAAAGGTGCAGGCTTTCCTCAAGGAAGGCGGGCAGCCGAACGGCTTCACCTGCAAGCTCTCGATCATCCAGCGCGATCCGGACACGCAGGTCGCGCAGATCGTCCAGGCCCAGCTCAAGCAGTTCCGCATCAACATGGAAATCGAGATCCTCGAGCGGCAGGCCTGGGTGCCTAAGGTGCTCGGGCTTCAGCACGAGCTGGCCATGGGGCGGGTGAATGTGCCGCGCGCCGACCCCGACCATGTCTTCGGGCCGTTTTTCGGACGCGCCGCTTCGCAGAATTGGTCCGGCATCAAGGACGAGGAGGTCTTCAAGCTGGTCGATCAGGGCCGCGAGGAGACCGATCAGGCCAAGCGCAAGGTGATCTACAAGGAACTTCAGACCGCCCTGAACAAGAACGACTACTATTCCTGGCTGTTCTTCCGCGAGGCGCGCCATGTCGCCCGCAAGGAACTCCAGAACATCGTGCTCGATTCGGGCGGCGCCTGGCAGCTCGCCGAGGCGTGGCTCGCCAAAGCCTGACGCGGGCGCCGACATCCGGCCCGATTGCGAGGATTGCCGTGAATGTGAATGCACCCGGCGGAACGCCTGGCAATCGGGAAGGGATCGAGAACGCGGGCGTCGTGAAGGATGTTCTCCAGCGACGAGCCACGGTTCTCGTCCTCTCCAAGAGCGTGCCCGCGGCCACGGTCGCGGCGCTGGCGCAGCGCTTCGAGATACTCGATCCGACGAAGCCCGAGGATATCGATGCGCTCGTCGCGGCCCATGGTGCTCGCATTCGCGGGATCGCGACAACGGGAAAGGCCAAGCTCGACAGAACCCTGCTGGAGCGCCTGCCAGCGCTCGAAATCGTGGCCTGTTACAGCGCGGGGCTCGACAATATCGATGCGGAAGCCCTGGCCGAGCGCGGCATCGTTCTGACCAATAGTTCGGCTGCGCTTGCGGAAGAGGTTGCCGATCTCGCCATCGCGCTCATGGTGATGGCCCGGCGCCGCCTCGTCGCGGCCGACTCTCATGTTCGCCGTGGCGCCTGGGCAGAAGGCGCCTTTCCGCTGGGCCAGTCGGTGAGAGGAGCGCGTATCGGCTTGCTCGGTCTCGGCCATATCGGCAGCGGCATCGCCCGCCGCGGCGAAGTGATGGGCATGCATCCGCGCTACTGCACCCGGCGGCCGGTGGCGGGCTGCTCGTATCCCTATTATCCCGATGCGCGGACACTTGCCGCCGACAGTGACGTCTTCGTCGTCGCCTGCCCGGGTGGACCAAGCAATCGTGGCCTCGTCGACAGGAGCGTCATTGCGGCGTTGGGACGAGAAAGCACGCTGATCAACATCGCCCGGGGCGAAATCGTTGACGAAGCTTCGCTGATCGAAGCTCTGACCACGGGACAGCTGGGCTCCGCCGGGCTTGATGTCTTCGCCGATGAGCCTCATGTCCCAGCCAGTCTTCGGGAGCTGCACAACGTCGTGCTGACGCCGCATCTCGGCAGCGCCACTATCGAGACGAGAGACGCGATGGGGGCAAGCGTCGTCCGGTCCTTGTTGCAAGCGCTCGACTGAGTCGTTGGACGGCAAGCCCCCGAGCCGGCCGCGATTGGGCTCGAGGCGCCGCTTGGCTTCTGGGATGCGCCAATAGCTGAACTTAGCGCCTTGCCCAAAAGCAGACCTTGGCGGCTCTAGCACAAAACTTTAGCTGAGACCCCAAGCTCCCGACGGCAGCTCGTGCATGGCTCGATCCAGCCTGGGAAGCGGACCAACTAGCAGTTTGCGGCCGCGGCCAAAGCGGGTACTTCCAGGCAAGGGTGACCCGCGATGAACAAAACACCTGAGCAAGCCATAGACCATGGTTTCCGAGCAACGGCAGCACGATTGCGAGCGCCCCAAGGTTCCGGACAGTTCTGCAGAACCCGGCGGCGCGCCCGGCGCTATAGCATCCTGGACAACTCTGCACTAATCAGTTGGGCGGTTTCACGCACGAGCCTTCCGCAAAGCTCGTGGCGCCGTTCGTCGTGCCGGTACACCGGCATACTGATGCTGACCGCTCCGATAGGCTCCCGCGAACGGTTGAAGATCGGGCTGCCGAAACAGCGGATGTCCGGCTCGTTTTCCTCGTCATCGAACGCGAACCCCTGCTCACGCGTCCGCTTCAATTCATCTAACAGCGCTGCGGGTGTCGTAAACGTCTTGGCGGTGTAGCGCTTCAGGTCCAGGCCCTTGATAACGTCCAGGAGTCGTTCGTCCGGCAGGCCGGACAGCCACGCCTTCCCTACGGACGTGGAGTGAAGTTCGACCTGGCCGCCAATGCTGGTTTTCATCTGCACCCTGTTGGAGCCCACCAGCTTGTCTATGTAGACCATCCGGTTATTGCTCGGCACAGCAAGATGCACGGTCTCGTCCGTTGCGTCGCGAAGCGACACCAGAAAATCCCTTGCGATCGTCCGCAGGTCGGAATCCTCCCAGGTCTTTGCAGCAAACTGGAGAAGGCGTGGCCCCAGCCGAAACGTTCCATTCTCTCCTGACTGCGTGACGAGCCCCTCCGCGATGAGCGCCGAAACGAGGCGGTATATCGTACCCCGGGGAAACGGCGCGCGCTTTGTCAGCTGGGCGATGTTCAGCATTCCAGGGGCATCGGCAATGATCTGCAGCACCGTCATGAACTTCGAGAACGACGCCGCTCCTTGTACGTGATGAAGCGCTCCACCATCGCCCTCATCCTGCTCATTCTTGGTCACGGGCATACCTCGCAAGCTTGACAACGAAACACCCCGGCTCTAAAAATTTGGGCAGATTGTCCACATTGTAGTCAATTCTCTTCGTCGGTTCTAGCCGCGTGATCGAGGGGGATCAACGGCGAACTCTAGAACGCCGAACGTGAACGAATCGAATCCCCACGCCTCCGCAAGAGAAGGCTCGGGAAGTCATGCTGGGAGGAAGCAGATGTCCAAAAAAGGCTACTGGGTTGCTTTGGTCGATATCGCAGACCATGAAGGGTACAAAGACTACATCGCGTTGAACAAGGCGGCTTTCGATAAATACGGGGCCGCCTTTGTCGTTCGCGCTGGACAAAGCCAGGTTATGGAAGGCCCCGCCGCGAACCGGCTGGCCGTCATCGAGTTCAAGGACTACGAGACCGCGCTCGCCTGCTACAGCTCTCCAGAATATCAGAAGGCCATCAAGGCCCGCGAGAAGCACGCCAAAGTGCATCTGGCCGTGGTGGAAGGTGTCTGACACCGGACGAATTGCCTGAGATCACCTGCAAGTCCGGCCGGAGGTATCCTCGCCTTTATCTCGCGCGCAATTCGACCGGATACGCAGACGGGGCCACCTGCCTAACCTGCTAGCGAGGCTCGGCTCAACGTCTCCGGGCTTTCGTCAGATTGCGGCGAAACCGCCGCATGCGCGCACAACCTTCGTGAGCGGTCATGTCCTCAGCGTTGCAGTGGCTATTCAAGGCTTTCGACGTCTTCGTCGTCATCGGCATGGCCGTCATCAGCCTGCTCATCTTTACGAATGTCGTACTGCGTTACGGCTTCAGCTCGGGCATTCCGTTTGCCGTCGAGGTCTCCCGCGTCGTCCTCGTCTGGGTCATCTTCATGGGATCGGTGGTGGCGCTCGCCAAGGGCGCCCATCTCGGCGTCGAGTCTCTGGTCGTCCGGCTGCCTCCAAGAGCGCGTCTGGTCTGCTTCTTCGTTTCATACGGTCTGATGTTGTGGTGCTGCTGGCTTCTGGGAGAAGGCAGCTGGGAGCTCACCGTCATCGAGTGGGGCAACGTTCAGGCACTGTCCGGCATTCCCGTCGGCGCCATCTACCTCGCGGGATTCGTCGCTGCGATCCTGATGGCCCTGGTTCTCCTTCTCGATCTGTGGCGCTCGCTGCGCGGCATCCTGCCCGCCCCCTGGTCGGGAGTGGAGCATGTCGAGCCGCTGCCGGTCGTGCCCTCCGCGCTGACTTCGGAGAAAACCCCGTGAGCGGTCTGGTCTTCATCGGTTCCCTCCTTGGCACGATGGCCATCGGGGTTCCCATCGCCTTCGCCCTGATGCTGTCGGGGATTGCGATGATGCTGCTGATGGGAAATCTGGACGCCAACATCCTGGCGCAACGCCTTGTCAACGGCGCGGACAGCTATCCCCTGATGGCGATCCCCTTCTTTCTCATCGCAGGCGAGCTCATGAATGCCGGCGGCCTCTCCCGCCGGATCGTGAACGTAGCCCTGGCGCTCGTCGGTCACATCCGTGGCGGCCTCGGCTACGTGGTCATCGGCACGGGGCTGATCCTTGCGAGCGTCTCCGGCTCCGCAATCGCGGACACGGCGACGCTCGCGGTCATGCTGGTCCCGCTGATGCGGGACGCCGGCTACCATATGGGCCGCGCCTCGGGCTTGATGGCGGCGACAGGCATTATCGCCCCCATCATTCCGCCGTCTGTCGGCTTCATCATTCTGGGCGTCACCGCGAATATTTCCATCGTCGGCCTGTTCTTCGCCGGTATCGTGCCCGGAATCATGATGGGGCTGAGCCTCATGATCGCGTGGTGGTTTCTCTCCAAGAAGGAGACAGCGACCGTCCGGCTTAAGACTCCGCGCAGGGATCTCCCGAAGACCATCGTGACCGCCGGTTGGGCGCTGATGATGCCGGTGATCATCCTCGCGGGACTGCGTTTTGGCATCTTCACGCCAACCGAGGCCGGCGTCGTGGCTGCCGCCTATGCTTTGTTCGTGGGGCTGTTCATCTATCGCGAGCTGACACCGCGGCTGCTCTATGACGCGTTGCTCGGGGCCGGACGCTTGACGGCCGTGATCATGCTGCTGGTCGCGGCCTCCATGATCTCCGGCTTCATGTTGACGATCTCCAATATGCCCGCCCAGCTCGTCAGTCTCCTAGGACCGTTCATCAAATCGCCGATCCTGCTGATGGGTATGATCGTTCTGGTGGTTTTCATCGTCGGCACGGCGCTCGACTTCGCACCTTGCATCACTATTCTGGTGCCCATTCTAATGCCGATCGTCAAAGCGGCCGGTATCGACCCGGTTTATTTCGGGGTCATCTTCATGATGGTCAACGCGGTCGGCTTGATCACACCTCCTGTCGGGACGGTCCTCAACACGGTATCGGGAATCAGCGGAGTTTCATTGGAAACGGCGACGAAGGGGGCCATGCCCTACCTCGTGGCCCAGATGCTTCTCATAATGCTGCTGGTTCTATTCCCGGCACTGGTGACCGTGCCAGCGCGCTGGCTCCATTGAAGCTCGGACTGTCGAGAAGCTGACCTGGACGGTGCCGACGGCTTTTCCGGGGGGCTACGACAAAGGACCCGCCAGGCACCCTGGCGGGTCCTGACGCGTGACCTGAGGTTGCGGGATCGATTGAGACTGCAGAGTCAGTCGCGGGACGCGACACGGTCTTGTTAGCCGTACCGGGATGAGCCCCGGCACTGCCCTACGGATTGCCAGACCGGACGATCAAAGCCCGCCAGCGACGGTGATCAAGGTGCCAGTCATGAACCCGGAGCTGGGAGACGCGAGCATCAGGGCAGCGCGCGCGATATCGTCGGGCTCCGCGATGCGCCCCATCGGCGTCAGCGCGGCAATCCTGGCCGGACGCTCGGGATTTCCGCCGTTCGTGTGGATCCGCGTGTTGGTGGTCCCGACGCGGATGGCGTTCACGCGAATGCCCTCCGGCGCCAGTTCCTTCCCCGCACCAAAGGTAATGGATTCTACGGCTCCCTTGGTGGCGGCGTAGTGAACATATTCGTTGGGACTGCCGAGGAAGGCCGCCAGTGATGACATGTTCACGATCGCCCCGCCTTGGCCGCCCTGGCGGGTGGACATGCGCTTCGCGGCCTCCTGGATACAGTACATGACGCCGAAGACATTTATCCTGAAGGCGGTTTCAAGCACCTCAGGCTGCAATTCCTCTATCCTGCCGGCTTTTCCGATGATCCCGGCATTGTTGACCAGGCATGTCACTCTTCCCAGTTCATCGTCGCAGGCTCTGAACAGAGCCTGTATGTCCTCTATCTTGCCCACGTCTCCCTGGACCGCGATGGCGCGTGCTCCCGCGGCCGTGCAAGCCTCGACGACCTCGGACGCTGCCTCGCTGTCCGAGAGGTAGTTTATGCAAACGTCGTAGCCTTCGGCGGCGAACAGCCTGGCCGTTGCTGCGCCGATGCCGTGGCTTGCGCCGGTCACGATCACGATCGGTCTCACGGAACTGCCTCCTCGGTCTTCTTCGGGGCGGTCTCAGCTTAGAACACGGCCTCGAGGATCGCGGCGTAGTCTGCCTTACTCAAGGGGCGTGGATTGGTCGGGTGACTATGGTCCGCAATGGCTCGCTCGCAGACCCAATCGATGACGTGACGGGGCACGCCAAGTTCGGACAATTTCGGTGTGATGCCCAATCGACTGTTCAGCGCGTCCAAGGCATCTGCGAGGGGTGTTCCGTCAAGTCCTGCCAGGCTTTCGAGGTGCCTGACCTTCTGGGCGACAGCCTCGATTTCCACATTCCACCGCAGAACGGTCGGCATCAGGATGGCGTTGAGCGTTCCATGATGCAGCTTCGCCTCCTTGAGACCGCCGAGCGCATGGCTCAGGGCGTGGACGGCTCCGAGACCCTTCTGGAAGGTCATGCCTCCTTCCAGGGCGCCTATCATGAGTTCGGTCCGCGCCTCGGCGTTCGCGCCATCCGCATACGCAACAGGCAATGCCTTCCAGATGCGCTTGAAGCCGTCCGTGGCGATTGCCTCGGCGGGCGGGTTGAAGCGGGGGGACAGGTACGTTTCGATACAGTGCGACAATGCGTCGAGGCCTGTCGAGGCTGTCAGACCCGGCGGAAGCCCCATCGTCAGGGCGGGGTCGCAGACCGCTCTGCGCGGGATCAGGAACGGGCTGATGAAGCCGAGCTTTCGGCCGTCGTCTAGCGTGATCAACGCCGCGCGCCCGACTTCCGACCCGGTGCCTGCTGTCGTCGGGATGGCCACGAGCGGCGCCACTGCGTTCGTGATGCGAGCCACGCCGCCCAGGATCGCCGCGTACCGCTCCAATTCGCCATCATGCGTCGCAAGCAGCGCCACGCCCTTGGCCAGGTCGATCGGAGATCCCCCGCCGATCGCCACGACGCCGTCGCAACTGCCTTGCCTGTATAGTTCGAGGCCAGCAGCAACCGCAGCTTCCGTCGGGTTGGTGGGAACATCCAGGAAGACTGGAGCCGACTTCAGGAACGCGAAGCCCGGGCGGTCGAGCAGACCGACGGCTTTGATGCCGTGATCACTGATCACCAAGGGGCGCGACACGCCGAGCTCGCGCACGATGTCCGCCAACGCGTCGGACGCGCCAATCCCGAAACTGATGTTCGTCAGATAGGTTATGGTGTGCACGCTGCCGCTCTCCCCTGATATCCCGCCCAGCTGCATTGCTGCAGCATCGTGTCATATGGCACGCCGTTGTTTAGCCAGCGCACAGAGAGGCGCAGCTACTAGCTAGCCCATATTATGGACGAATTGTCCATAATATGTGCGTGCGGAACTTCGGCCTTGTCAAGCGCCGGATTCTGGTTGTGCGATGCCGCTGCCGCTCAGCGTCCTGGCTGGACTTCAGCGGTCAAGAACGGGGTGACCGCGTCCTTCCGGCAGCACATCAGCATGAACCCGAATATGTTTCTGGTTTCAATCAAGCAGATCATGGCTCGCAAGCCCGCTTGGGACGTCGTCATGGAGCCACCCATTGGAGCGCAAAGAGCGGTGATCGAGCGTTGACAACCCAGGTTGTCTCTGCTCATCATGACTTATTGGACATACTGTCCATATTGTAGGCATCTACCTTGAGCGTAGTTTGAATCGGGTCTGAAGGATATTTGGGTTGCTCCTGCTCGTGGCCCGGCCCCGCGCGGGCAGGCCAAGGATCCTACCTATCTTGGTGGCGGAGGGGCGGCGTCGGCGAGTTTGTTCTGGGTTATGCCCATCGCGAATGCAGAAGTCTAAAGTTCAAACGAACGTCGGCCTCATCTTTAACGTAGAAATAAGCATAGATAATGGAGATCCGTCGCCTGACGTCAGTGGCATTCTCTTGTCGATGACCGATTATGCACTCTTGATCCTAATTATAATAAATTACTCTGGGAGGATAAACGATGAGAATGAGGTTTCTAACGGCCGCATTTTTGGGGGCTTTTCTGGTCACGGCTCCGGCCGTGGCTCAGAACACGCGCTTGGGATACGTGCCTGTCGACGATCATCCGGTCGGACAAGCTTCACGTCATTTCGCGAAGCTGGTGGAAGAGAAGACTGCTGGCCGCCTCAAGATCGAAACATTCGGCAACGGCGTGCTAGGCAGCGAGCCCGAGATGCAGGCGTCGGTTCAGGCCGGCTTCATCGACATCATGGTGGGCCCTACGCCGAACCTGGTCGGCGTAGTGCCCCAATTCATGATCTTCGACCTTCCCTTCTTCTATAAGGACTTCGCCGCGGTCGATGCCGTCATGGACGGCCCGGTCGGCGAAAAGCTCTTTGCACAGCTCAGGGAAAAGACCGGCATTGTGGGGTTGGCCTGGTGGGACAACGGCTTCCGTCACATGACCAACGCAAAACGTGCCGTCAACACGGTGCAGGATATGGCCGGGCTCAATATCCGGGTCATACCGAACCCGCTGTTCATCGCGACATGGACGGCGCTGGGAACCAACCCGACGCCTCTTCCCTGGCCCGAGCTTTACAGCGCGCTCGAAAATCGTGCCGTAGACGCTCAGGAGACGCCTTACGCTCTGATCTATACCGCAAGGTTCTATGAGGTGCAGAGCCATCTGGCCAAGACGGGGCACGTCTATACGCCGTTCGTCCTCCTTGCCAGTCGCAAATGGTTCGGCAGCCTTTCGGACAAGGACAAGGCGGTGGTCATGGAGGCGGCGAAGGAATCGGCAACCTTCCAACGCGACCTGTCTCGCAAAGCGGCAGAGCAGCTGGAAGGCGAACTGAAAGCGAAGGGCTTCAAGATTACCCAACCGACGCCTGAAGCGATGGCAGCCATGAGCGCGCGCGTCGCGCCTGTCGTGGCAGAGTACAGCAGGAAGATCGGCCTCGACCTCGTTGAACAGGCGCGCGCCGCAATGGCCGCGAGTGCCAAGCCGTAAGGGTGGTGTCATGGCGCCGGAGCCGGTTCGCCAGCTCCGGAGCTATCGGCAAGCGGAACCTCGAACCCGGGCTGCCGCCCGCCTAGCGCGGCCGCTCTACGCTTAGGGCGCAGCGCCGGGATCCTAAATCGATAGCGGAGGAATGCTCGAATGAATTCAATCGACAGACGCAGTGTGCTCAAGGGCGCGGCTGCCGGCGCAGCCGGCCTCATCGCCGCGCCTGCCATTGCCCAGGCCAAGTTCCCGTCCCGTCCCGTCACGCTCGTTTGCCCCTGGGGTGCCGGCGGCGGCACCGATGCGGTGGTCCGCATCATCGCCTCGTTGCTGGAAAAGAGCCTCGGCCAGCCCTTCAACGTGGTGAACCGCACCGGCGGCTCCGGCGTAGTCGGCCATTCGGCGATCGCGACGGCGGCGCCCGATGGCTACACGCTCGGCATCATCACCTCCGAGATCGCGATGATGCACCATCAGGGGCTGACGCAGCTGACCTACGCCAGCTACACGCCGCTGGCGCTGATGAACGATGACCCGCCGGGCGTCCAGGTGAAGTCGGATTCGCCCTACAAGGACGTCAGGCAGCTGGCGGACGCGATCAAGGCGGCGCCTCCCGGCAAGCTCAAGGCCTCCGGCACCGGCCAGGGCGGCATCTGGCATCTCGCGCTGGTCGGCTGGATGCAGGCGATGGGGCTGAAGCCCGACCATGTCGCGTGGGTTCCGTCCAATGGCGCAGCCCCCGCTATGCAGGATCTGGCCGCCGGCGGTCTCGACCTCGTGACCTGCTCGGTGCCGGAAGCGCGCGCCATGATCGATGCCGGCAAGGCCAAGTCGCTCGCCATCATGGCCGCGCAGCGCAACCCGCAGTTCAAGGACGTACCGACCCTCAGGGAGGCCATGGGGTTGGAGGTGCCGCTCGGCTCCTGGCGCGGCATCGGCGGGCCGAAGAACCTGCCGCCTGACGTCGCAAAGCTGCTCTCGGCCGAGCTCAAGAAGATCTACGACTCGCCGGAGTACAAGGACTTCATGAACTCGCGCGGCCTGACGATGAAGTATGCCGATGCGGACGCCTTCGGCTCGTTCATGGCCGACAGCGACAAGGCGATGGGTGCCTTCATGAAGGCCGGCGGGCTCGCCAAAGGCTGATCCGCGCAAACGCAAGGCAGCCGGGCGCGGCCGCGAAGGCAGCGCCCGGCCTCTTCCCGTCACCGAAAGCCGCTGCCTATGCTCCTGTCCGACAAGGTCACCGGAGGTGTCGTCGCCACTATTGGCGGGCTCGCCTTTGCCTATGGTTCCCAGCTGCCGCCGGTTCCCGGCCAGCAGGTCGGCCCCTCCGCCTTTCCCATGGTCGTCGGTGCGGGGCTCGTGCTCTGCGGCGGGCTGATCGTCTTCGGGATCGGGCGCCATTTCGAGGAGGTCGCCGAGGCCGATGTCGTGAGCCATGCGACGCCGGAGGAACTCGCGCCAGTGCCGGCTTGGCGCAACTGGCTGGCTTTGCTGCCGCCAGCTCTGCTCGCCTTCTACGCGCTGGCCTCGGAGACGCTCGGCTTCCTGCCGACGACGGCGATCATGGTGCTGATCTGCAGCCTCGCCTTCGGGGCGAAACCCAGGCTGGCGGTGCCGCTCGCGATCATCGCGCCCTTCACGATCAACCTGATCTTCCTGAAACTGCTGCGCGTGCCGCTGCCCGGCGGCATCCTGCCCTTCTCCTGGTGAGCGAGGCCTGACGATGGATACCGTCATCAAGGCCTTCGGGCTGGTTTTCCAATTCGACGTGATGATCGCGGTCGTCGCGTCGGCCTTCTACGGGCTGACGGTCGGGGCGCTGCCCGGGCTCTCCGCCACCATGGCGACGGCGCTGCTCGTGCCGGTCACCTTCTATCTCTCGCCGATCGCGGCGATCGCGACGATCATCACCGCCTCGGCGATGGCGATCTTCTCCGGCGACATTCCGGGCTGCCTGCTGCGCATCCCGGGCACGCCGGCCTCGGCCGCCTATACCGACGAAGCCTATGCGATGACGCGCAAGGGCCAGGCCGAGACAGCGCTCGGCATCTGCCTGTGGTTCTCGGCGCTCGGCGGCATCGCGGGCACGCTCTCGCTGATGCTCATCGCGCCGCTGCTGGCCGAGATGGCGCTGTCCTTCTCGACCTATGAGAACTTCTGGCTCGCCATGCTCGGTCTGATGTGCTCGACGCTGGTCGCGCGCTCCTCGCCGATCAAGGCGATCGCGGCGATGCTGCTCGGGCTCCTGATCACCTGCATCGGCATCGACAACCCCGGCGGCGTGCCGCGCTTCACCTTCGGCTCGACCGATCTGCTCGGCGGCATCGAGGTGATCCCGGCGCTGGTCGGCGTCTTCGCGCTGGCCGAGGTGATGCGCTCGCTGACCGAGCGCGACCCGCCGAAGATCGAGAACCGCCGCCTCGGCTCCATCCTCAAGGGCCAGTGGCAGCTGACCAAGGAATATCCGAAACAACAGACGCGCGGGAACATCGTCGGCATCATCATCGGCGTGCTGCCGGGCGCCGGCGCCGATATGGCGGCCTGGGTCAGCTACGCCATGGCCAAGCGCTTCTCGAAGACGCCGGAGAAGTTCGGCACCGGTCATCCGGAAGGGCTGATCGAGGCCGGCGCCTCCAACAACGCCTCGCTCGCCTCCGGCTGGGTGCCGGCGCTGCTCTTCGGCATCCCCGGCGACACCATCACCGCGATCGCCATCGGCGTGCTCTACATGAAGGGGCTGAACCCCGGGCCGACGCTGTTCACCAGCCAGGCCGAGAGCATGTACGCGCTCTACATCATCTTCATCCTCGGCAACATCATCATGATCCCCTTCG
>NZ_FUYX01000020.1 GCF_900168195.1 Allobosea thiooxidans
ACCGACCGCATGGTCGACTTCTATCTGGAGAAGGGCGCGACCGGTCTCACCGTGCTCGGCATGATGGGCGAGGCGCCGAAGCTGACGGCGGACGAATCCCGCATCTTCGTGCGCCGCGTGCTGAAGCGGGTGGACGGCCGCGTCCCGGTCGTCGCCGGCGTCTCGGCGTCCGGCTTCGCCGCGATGCGCGAGCTCAGCGACAGCGTGATGGGCGACGGCGCTGCCGGCGTGATGGTCGCGCCGCCCTCGACGCTGCGCACCGACGACCAGATCCTCTCCTACTACGCCATGGCGGCCGAGACGCTGGGGCCGAAGACGCCCTTCGTGCTGCAGGATTTCCCGCTGGTCACGCAGGTGCAGATCACGCCTGCCGTGATCCTGAAGATCGTCGCCGCCCATCCCAGCTGCGTCATGCTCAAGCATGAGGACTGGCCGGGCCTCGCCAAGATCTCCGCCCTTCGCGCAGCGAGCGACCAGGGCGGCCGGCGCATCTCGATCCTCGTCGGCAATGGCGGCATGTTCCTGCCGGAGGAACTCTCGCGCGGCGCCGACGGCGCCATGACCGGCTTCGCCTATCCGGAGATGATGGTCGATGTCTGGAAGGCGCATGCCGCCGGTCAGGTCGAGCGGGCGCATGACCTCTTCGACGCCTATCTGCCGCTTGCCCGCTACGAGCAGCAGCCCGGCCTTGGCCTCGCGCTGCGCAAATACACGCTGGCGAAGCGCGGTGCCATCGCCTCCGCCACCCTGCGCAAGCCGGGCGGGGCATTGTCCAAGATGGACATCGCCGATATCGAACGGCTCATCGCGCGGCAGGAGCGGCGCCTGAAGGAGATCGGCTGATGGATCTGGGACTTGTCGGAAAGCGCGCCCTCGTACTGGGCGCGAGCCGTGGGCTCGGCGCCGCGATCGCGCAGACGCTCGCCGCTGAAGGCGCGACCGTCATCGCCGCCGCGCGCGGCACGGATGTGACGGAAAGCTGGATCGCGGCCCTGCCCGCGGAGCAGCGCGGCCGCGTCAGCGCCGCGAAGCTCGACCTCGCCGACCTCGCCTCCGTCGAGGCCCTCGCGGATCGACTCGCCGCGGAAGGCGGCGTCGACATCCTGATCGGCAATTCCGGCGGCCCACCGCCGGGCGAGGCCCGCGACGCCAAGCGCGACGACTGGCTGAAGCACTTTGAAGGGATGGCCGCCAACCTGTTCCATCTGGCACAGCGCCTGCTGCCGGGGATGACGGAGCGCGGCTTCGGCCGCATCGTCACCATCGCCTCCTCAGGCGTCGAGCAGCCGATTCCGCGGCTCGCCCTCTCCAACGGCATCCGTGCCGCGGTGATCGGCTGGTCGAAGACGCTGGCCTCCGAGGTCGCGGGCAGCGGCGTGACGGTCAATGTCGTCCTGCCGGGCCGCATCCATACCGAGCGCGTCGACCAGCTCGACGACGCCGCAGCGGCCCGCAGCGGCGGCACGCGCGACGCCGTGGCCAAGGCCTCGATCGCGACGATCCCCGCCGGCCGCTATGGCAAGCCGCAGGAATTCGCCGATGTCGTCACCTTCCTCGCCAGCGAACGGGCCAGTTACGTGACGGGCGCCAAAATCCGCGTCGATGGCGGCCTAATTCGGGGCATCTAGCGAACTGCGTGGTGTTGAGCCGATAACGCTCAGATCGAAGCGGCCTGCATCGATCCAAAAAATGGCCGGCCTCCCAAAGGGAACCGGCCATGGGGAAGATCAGGCAAAAAGTCAAAAGCCTCGAGAGGAATGGATGCGACTAGACACCGGCGGGAGGGGGCAGGAGCGGGTCCCATAGCCGATCTGGGAAGGTCCGCTTCCGGGCAACGGCCCAATGGCCTGACGTGGCGCCAGTCGACCGTAGCCGCAAAAGAACAGCTTAGTTCAATGCCGAGACGCTATCAGTAGGAATTCAGCCCCGGCTTCAGGCCGAGTTCTGTCGAAAACTTGACGCGCCCCTGTCACTCTCGAGCAGATCGGGAGCTCGGCCATTCTCTCATATGAATTGTTCGGTGCGGCTTGATCGCGTCGATGAACGCCGCGTCGTGGCTGACCACCAGCACCGCTCCGTCATAGGCGGCCAAGGCTGCCTCCAACGCAGCGATTCCGTCGAGATCGAGGTGGTTGGTCGGTTCGTCGAGAATCAACAACATAGGTGGCGGCGTCCCGCCGAGGGTGCAGGCGAGACCCGCGCGCAGACGTTCGCCGCCGCTGAGTTCGCCGGCTCGGCGCAGCGCATCCGCCGCGCGGAAGCCAAACCGGGCCAGGGCTGCGTGGGCCGCGCGCTGGCCGGCCCCGCGATTCATTTCCTGAAAGTTCTCGCGTAGGCTCAGCATTGGATCGAGCAGACCGACATGCTGGTCCAGCATCGCGAACGGAACCGCCACTTCCACAACGCCGCTATGCGGCTTTATCTCGCCGGTGATCAACTTGAGGAGCGTCGTTTTGCCGCTTCCGTTCGGTCCGGCGACCGCGATGCGCTCGGGGCCGACGATGTTTAACGACAGATCGCGGACGACAGGTCGCTCAGGACCATATCCACCCGTCACGCCGTCGAGCCTGAGGACCGGCTTGGCCGACGGAAGGCCGGTTGCAGGAACGTCCATGCGCAGAGGTTGCAGCACCTCGATCCGCTGGAGGACATCGGCGAGCGCTTCCTGCGCCGCTTCGCGTCGGGTGTCGCGCAGCCGCGCGGCCGCGCCACCGGAGGCTTCGGCCCGGCCCTTGGCCGCATCCATCAGGATCTTCGGCTTGCCGCCCTTGGCCCGCCCGTTCCGCCCGGCACTATCCTTGCGGGCCTTGCGCTCTGCAGCTTCTTGCGCGCGACGAACAGCCTCGTCACGGACCTTCTCCGCATGAACAAGATCGCGCTCCAACGCATCCAGTTCTTTGGCCTTGCGCTGCCTGAAAGCGCTGTAGTTTCCGCCATAGCGTGTGGCCCCGAGCGCGGTCAGCTCGACAATGGCGTCCATCGCCTCGAGCAGGTCGCGATCATGGCTGACGATGACCGCACCGCCTTTCCACCCCTGGAGGAGATCGATCGTCGCTTTGCGCCCGGCACGGTCGAGATTGTTGGTCGGCTCGTCCAGCAGCAGAAAATCCGGTTCGGCAAAGATGAGGGCGGCAAGAGCCGCGCGGCTGCGCTGTCCGCCCGACAGCGCCGCCAAAGGCGTTTGCGGTTCGACCGCTAGATCACACCGCAAAAGTGCCGCCTCCATCCGCGTGGACAACGTCCAGTCGGCTTCGGCCAGCTCGCCGGCATCGGCAAGCCCAGCCTCGGCCCGGTAAAGCAGCCGGAGTGCATCCCGAGCACCGAAGAGATCGGCAATGGTGTCGCTCGGGCGTTTCAAGGCCTCTTGGCGCATCATCGCGACGGAGCCGGATATCCGCATCTGATCCGGGGCAGAAGGTAGGTCGCCGGCGATCAGGTGAAGAAGCGTGCTCTTGCCTGAGCCATTGCGCCCAACAAGGCCGGTGCGTTCGGGTCCGAAGGTGAGATCGAGATCGGTGAAAAGCGGCGTGCCGTCAGGCGTTGACCATGACAGGCCGGACAGGGAGACGAGTGCAGGCATCGAAAAGAACTTCTCGCAGAAAAACCGAAGGGGCGAATACAGCGAGGGGCAAGTCCATTTCGAAGGCGTCTCCGGCTACAGGTGTCAGGATGATGGTGAGCGTTACCCGCTCTCGCAAGGTTTGGCATCAAGAAAGGCACCGGCACCACACTCGCCCGTGAGCGTTTTTGAAGCAGGTGTCTATCCGATCGGTATCGCTCCTGAAGCGGCCCCCGAATTCCCCGGACATGTCTCACCCTTAAAATAAGGGTTGGGAGTAATGTCGTGTCTATGACTGGTTCTTATCCGAAGGCCGAGGTTCTGATCGGGCCTGAGCGGCGTCGCCGGTGGTCTGTCGCGGAGAAACTGGAGATGGTGGCGCAGACGCGCGAGGCGGGCGTCACGGTCAGCCTCGTCGCTCGCCGATGCGGCGTGTCGCCGAACCAGCTTTTCACTTGGCGGCGTCTTGCCGAGCAAGGAGCGCTGACCGCGACCGCGGCCGAGGAAGAAGTGGTTCCGGCCTCCGCCTTCCGGGCGCAGCAGGAGCAGATCCGCGAACTGCAACGGCTGTTGGGCAAGAAGACGCTGGAGGTCGAGCTTCTCCAGGAAGCCCTCACCGTGGCGGAGGATATAAAAAAACGGAGATTGCGGTCGCTGTCGCTGCCGAAGGACGGTTTGCCGTGAGTGCCGTCGCCGCGACGCTGGACGTGTCCCGTTCGCATCTCGCCACGCGGCTGGCGCAGCGGACGGCCGGGCGCTCGCCACAGCGCAGAGGCGTCCGCCCCTGCCGGAAGAGGCACTCCTGGCCGAGATCGAAGCGATCATCGACGACATGCCGACCTACGGCTATGCCCGCGTCTGGGCCAGGTTGCGGCGCAAGGCCCTGGCCGAGGGCCGTCCGCCCGCCAATCGCAAGCGCGTCTATCGAGTGATGAAGGTCCATGGCCTTCTGCTCGACCGTCATGCGGGCGGGGTCGAGCGCCGTCACGACGGCCGCATCGCTGTTGCGCGCTCCAACCTGCGCTGGTGCTCCGACGGCTTCGAGATCGGTTGCGACAACGGCGAAAAGGTCCGGGTCGCCTTCGCGCTCGATTGCTGCGACCGGGAAGCCATGGGCCATGTCGCCACCACCGAGGGCCTCAAGGGCGAGGATGTCTGCGACCTGATGGTCACCGCCGTCGAGCATCGCTTCGGCAAGGTCAACCGCCTGCCGCAGACCATCGAATGGCTGACCGATAACGGCTCCTGCTTCATCGCAGGACCGACCCGCCGCTTTGCCCGCGATATCGGCCTGGAGCCGTTGACCACCCCGGTCCAGAGCTCGCAGAGCAACGGCATGGCCGAAGCCTTCGTGCGCACCTTCAAGCGCGACTGCGTCTCGGTGAATCCCGCCCCCGATGCCAGCACCGTCATGCTCGCCCTGCCGGATGGTTCGACCATTACAACGAGCTTCACCCCCATAGAGCGCTCGGATATCGTTCACCCCGCGAGTTCATCGCGGCCCATGCAGCACCGTGAGAAATGTCCGGGCTTTTGGGGGCTACAACATTCAGGTTTGCTTGAACCGCTCCTTGCGCGCTGCGGCGAGTGACGACTTCGATCACTCGGTCAAGGCGCTTCTTGATAATGCCGACGTCGTTCTGTACATCGCGCGGTAGATCCATGACCTGCCCGACCTGCTCCCGCAGCCCCGACGTGCTGACATAGGCTTCGGCGACGTGGACGCGCAGCTCGGGCAAGGCGACGGCATGACCACTTTCGCTTGGCTGTCGGAACGCTCCGCTACCTAGCGGGGCAGTGAGTTCATGTCATATCTGCGATCGAGCGAGGCTGGACAGCCAGTCCGAGAACCTCTCGCTCGATGAACGGCCTTGCCAGTCCGAAAAGGTATAGGGACGGGAGGCTGCGGCATCCCTGTCGAACAAAGCCATCTGAGTTTTGACGAATTCCCGATCGAACAGATTGATGTTGGCTTCGTCGTTGAGCCTCAGTGCGCGGTCGTCGATATTCGTCGAGCCGACGGAGGCCCAGATATCGTCAACGATCACAAGCTTGCAGTGGAAGAAAGTGGGCTGATATTCGTAGATCTTTACGCCGGCCTGGAGCAGATCACCCCACAGGTGCCGCGATGCCTTCCTGACGATGCGCGCATCCGTGCGAGGCCCCGGCACGATGATCTCGATCTCGACGTCTCGCCTGCGGGCCTCAAGGAGCTGCCGGCGAGTCAGGTCGTCGGGAACGAAATAAGGCGTTGCGATGCGGATGCTCTTCTCTGCCGCCGCAAGCGCGGTCATCAGCATGAGATGCATGGTATTGCGCTGATGGGTCGAGCTGACGACGACCTGAGCGGCATGGTCGCCTGCTGGGGCGATCTCCGGGAAGAAGCGGTCACCCAGGAGCAACTCTCCGGTCGCCTCGATCCAGTGCTCGGCGAAAGCCGCCTGGATTTCCGCCGCGGCAGGTCCCTCGACGCGATAGTGATTGTCGCGCCATTCGTTGGGCGTGCGCGCATCGCCGTTCCATTCATCTGCGATACCGACGCCGCCGGTGAAGCCCACGCGCCCATCGACGACCAGCAGTTTTCGGTGAGTGCGATTGTTGACCCGGTCGAGCGTGTACCAGGTGACCGGGCGAAACCGGACAACCTCGACACCGGCCTCCCGCATCCGCTGGATGAGCCCCTCGTCCATCGGCAGACTGCCGACCCAGTCGAGCAGCACCTTCACGCTCAACCCGTCCCGCGCTTTCGCCGAGAGGGCATAGGCGAACTCCTCAGCGATGGCGCCGCGCCAGTAGATATAGGTCTCGAAGCTGATCGTCTGCCGCGCCTCGCGAATGGCGCTCAGCATCGCGGGGAAGATCCTGATACCGTTGACCAGCGTCTCGACCTTGTTGCCGGGAACATAGTTCGATCCGAAGAGGGCACCCATCGATGTCCTGAGCTGGCGATCCGACGAGGCGAGATGATGTGGAAGCGGTTGCTTCAGCTCCTGCGGCTCCCGCAGCATGTTGCCGACGACGAGACAGCCCGCGACACCCAGTATGGCCGAGAGGAGCGCGATGACGAGGGGTTGTCGCCGGAGCGTCATGATCATGCGAGCTTGAAAGGCAGAGGCATCACTTGCGTGCAGGTTGGTTCCTCGACGGCTGTGGACTGGTGGAGTCGCCGGCCGGAACCGCCCAGGTTGCCGTCCAAGTTTCGCTGAGGGTACGATTGCGCGATTTCAGGAACATACGAAGCTCCGCCGACTGACCGTCCGGCAGCGTCGCGTCGACGATGGCGCGCACGCCTTTCAGTGGCGCATTAAACGTCAGGATCTTCGTGGTGATGGCGCCGGCCGTCGTCGTGGCGACAAGCTCCAGGCGATCGGGCTCGGTCTGGTAATAGGCGAGGTCGCCGCCGGCGAAATCGACGATGAAGCGTTTCGTGCCCTTTCCCTCGGAGATGCCGTCCTCGATATCAGAGCCGTTGAAACTCTGCTGCACCTGCGCATAGGGGTGCAGGTGCCAGGTCGTGGACAGCGCCGAGATGCGGTAGTTGAATTCGGCGGCTTGTCCCACAGGCAAGGGCTTGCCGGGCGTCCAGCACGCGACGATGTTGTCGAAGGCTTCGTTCACGGTCGGGATCTCGATGAGGTCGATCCGGCCTTCGCCCCAGTCGCCCTGAGGCTGGACCCAATAGCCGGGCCGCGCATCGTAGCGTGTTTCCAAATCCTGATAACTGCCGAAATCGCGGTCGCGCTGCATCAGCCCAAAACCACGCGGGCTCTTGTCGCGGAAGCTCGATATGCGCAGCGCCTTGGGATTGCGAATGGGGCGCCAGATCCATTCGCCGCTGCCGGTTTCCAGCATCAGCCCGTCCGAATCGTGGATCTCCGGACGAAAATCGGTTCTCTGGCCAAGATCGCCTTCACCAGCCTGGAACATCGAGGTCAGCGGCGCAATGCCGAGCCGCTCGATCTCGCGGCGCGGAATGATGGTCGCAGTGACTTCCATGGAGGTGTCGCGCCCCGGACGGACAACGTAGCGAAAGGCCCCCGCGACCGACGGGGAGTCGAGCAGGGCGTAGATGACAAGCTCGGTCGTGTCGCGCGACGGCTCCTCCAGCCAGAGTGCCCGCATGAACGGGAACTCCTCGGGGCCTTCGCCGCCCACATCCAAAGCCAGCGAGCGCGCCGAAAGTCCGTAGCGGTGCCCTCGCCCGATCAGCCGGAAATAGCTCGCACCCAGAAAGGAGATGACCTCGTCCTGCACCTTCGGATCGTTCAGGTTGGTGGTGACAGCGAAACCCGCGAAGCCCAGCGCCGGCGAGAGGCCCTTGGGGACGGGCACCTTGCCGTATTCGAACAGGCCGGTCGTGAAAGGAATCGGGACCGCGTTGCCGTGATTGATGATGTGAACCTGGACCGGCTTGTTGTGCAGGAAGCCGAGATGGAAGGGCAGCAGGCGGAAATCCGCGCCGCCGTCTCGCCAGAAGGCTTTGTCGCGACGAAAGCGGATTTCGCGATAACTGTCATAGGTCAGGTTGGAGAGCTCGGCCGGGATCTTCGCAGTCTCGGCATCGAAGGGTTGCTTCGCCAGAGCCGTTGCTTGGTCGATGACGTCGCCATAGCCAAAGCTTTTGGCGGGTCGTGCAGACGATTGAGCCAGAGCGGAACGGTCGGCCGCCAGCCAAGCGCCAGAGAGTAGGGCGAGGAGCGCGCGGCGAGACGGTGCGAACAAAACGGATTCCCCCGTAATCTTGCCCGGCCCAGAACAGCAGGCGACTTTAGAACCCCAACATGGTCCAGCGGTTCCCGAAAACGGCGCGCTGGTCAGTCACGTGGGTTATCGGCTTTCGGAGAGTTTGAAGCCGCGGCGATCGCGGCGAACGTCAACCGGGGGGTTCGCCGCCTCGAAACGGCAAAGCCGATCCTCGCGGATTTCGTGAAGAATGGGAAGGTCAAGGTGGTTGGTGCCCATTACGAGTTGTCGAGCGGCCGGATCACTCTCCTCTGATGACGAGAGCCGGCAGAGCCTTGTCCGCCCCATGCGTCAGCCATTGCCGAGGCTTCTGGTCACCAACCGACTTAGCCTTTCAGCAAATGCGTTTGCCTCGGCCGGGCGCTCGCCGTCCAAAATGTGGGCGGTATCCAGGAGCAGGTGGGCGACGTCACTACGGAGGGCATGATCTTCCGTTGAGGCGAGGGCTGAGACCATCGCATGGCGCTGGTTGACCTCGAGGATAGGCTTGGCCGCACTCTCGACTCGACCTGCGGCGCTGAGCAGGCGTTCGAACTGGCGATCCGGCCCTATGTCTGATGCAACAAGGCAGACCGCGCTTTCGGTTAGCCGATCGGAGGATCGGACATCGGCAACCTCGTCGGCCAGAATCTCCTTTATCGATGCAAGCAGAGCGGTGATCTTCTCACTAGTTTCAGCCGACGGAGGCGCTGCGCCTTCAAGCAGCGGGATAAGACCAAGATCAGCCGAACCTTGCGTCACCGACTTGAACGGCTTGCCTTCGAAATCCGGCACGGCCGAGGCCCAGAAGCTGTCAATCGGATCGGAGAGGAGCAGGACCTCGATGCCGCGCGCTCGGAAGCCTTCGAGCTGCGGGGAGTTGGCGATCCGGGAGGCATCGTCGCCAGTAATGTAGTAAATCGCTGTCTGGTTGCCCTTGAGCGCGCCGACATAGTCCTTGAGGCTGCGCCACGTTTCGCCTGAGGCTGTCGTCCGGAAGCGAGCGAGCCCGAGCAGTTGCTCCCGGCGTGCGGAATCCTCGTAAAGCCCTTCCTTTATGACGACACCGAAGTTCTCCCAGATCACCCGGAATGTGTCCGGATCCTGCTCTGCCAGTTTCGCAAGCTCGGCAATGACACGGTTGGTGACGCCCTTCTTGATCGCGCCGAGCAGCAGGCTGTCCTGGATCATCTCGCGGGAGACGTTGAGTGGCAGGTCGGCGGTGTCGACGATGCCGCGGACGAAGCGCAGGTAGCGCGGAAGGAGTTCTGCCTCACCCGTGATGAAGATGCGCTTCACGTAGAGCTTGATCCGGCCTTTGCGGTCGGCGTCGAAGAGATCGAACGGACGCGCGCCCGGGACGAAGGTCAGCGCGGTATATTCGTGCAGGCCTTCCGCGCGAAAATGGATCGTTGCGGCGGGCTCGTCATACTGCCCGGCAACACCGCGGTAGAAATCGGCGTATTCGTTCTTGGTGATCTCACTCTTCGGCTTCGTCCAGAGCGCGGCTCCATCGGAGAGGGCGACCGCGTCTCATCCGGTATCCGACGGACGTAGTGGTAGGTGCGCTTTCGCAGAGCAACGTAATTTGGAATCGACATGCGCCGTCCGCGTTATGCAATTTGTTATGCAAAACGTCCCGCAAGGAGCGGCAGCGAGCAAGCTCGCCGGACAGCTAAGGCCTTGATTTTGGTGGATTACGGCCGGAAATGGCGCTCCCTAGGGGACTCGAACCCCTGTTTTCGCCGTGAGAGGGCGACGTCCTAGACCGCTAGACGAAGGGAGCAGCGCTGGCCGAGGGCGCCTATGTAGTCGGACAACCGTGCCGCCGCAACTGGTTTTTGCATCGCCGCGAAGAAAAGATGCCGGGCCGGCGGCGCCCTGTGGAAAGCCCGTCGGCGCCCGGCACAACGGCCGCTCCAGCTCGCGCGGCGGTGCCCGTTGCCTGCGCCGCCGATCTGCTCCGCCAGCCTTCGCCTTCCACCGTGCCTATTGGTCGATGCAACGCCGCTTGGCCCGCAGGCCGATGCGTTGTCCTTCACGGCGAGACAGACGATGCTGACATGGTGACGGCAGATCCTCGGACGACTGCAGTCTCAGGCAGGGGGGCGAGCGCAACGATGAGCGAGTGGCGGCTCGAGACGCCGGAGGCCGAAGCCTGCATCAGGCACGAGCTCCCGACACAGGCTTCCCGTGCCGATCAGGCTTCCCTTGCCGACGAAGAACCGCGGATGCGGGGAGACCGCCTCCCCCGCCTCCTCGGCCACGGCCGCCTGGCACTCCGGACCGCGCTGCAGCGGCTGATCGGGATCGTCTATCCGCCGACCTGCATCGCCTGCCAGGCGGCGATCGGCGAGGCGCAGGCCCTGTGCGCCCGCTGCTGGAGCGGGATCGGCTTCATCGAACGCCCCTATTGCGAGCGCCTCGGCACGCCGTTCCCGGTCGATCTCGGCCCCGGCCTGCTGTCGCCGGCCGCGATCGCCGCGCCGCCGGTCTTCGGCCGGGCACGGGCGGCCTGCCGCTTCGAAGGCACGGCGCGCGAGCTCGTCCATCGCCTGAAATATGGCGATCGCGTCGACCTGTCCCTGACGCTCGGCCGGATGATGCGGCTGGCGGGGCGCGAACTCATCGCCGATGCCGACCTCGTCGTGCCGATCCCGCTGCACCGGACGCGGCTCTGGCAGCGCCGCTTCAACCAGGCTGCTGTGCTGGCGCGGATTCTGGCCCGCAACGCCGGCGTGCCGCTGGCCCTGACTGCTCTGGCCCGCGTCAGGCCGACGCGCCGGCAGGTCGGCCTGACGCGCGCCCAACGCGCAGACAACCTGCAGGGAGCCTTCCGCGTGCCGGACGCCATGCGCCCGCGGGTCGAGGGCCGGCGCATCCTGCTGATCGACGACGTGCTGACGACGGGCGCGACGGCCAATGCCGCCGCCCGCGCGCTGCTGCGGGCCGGCGCCGGCGCCGTCGACGTGCTGACCTTCGCACGGGTCGTGACGGATGGCCGGGAAGCCACTACATGAGGCCCAGCATTTCATGGAGAGGCCTCAGCCCATGCCGCCCGTCACGATCTACACCACCTCCTGGTGCCCCTATTGCCGGGCCGCCAAGGCGCTGCTGGCGCAGAAGGGGGTCGCCTTCACCGAGATCGACGTCGACGGCAAGCCGGAGCTGCGCCAGGAGATGACGGCGCGCGCCGGTGGGCGCACCTCCGTGCCGCAGATCTTTATCGGCGAGCGCCATGTCGGCGGCTCGGACGACATCCACGCGCTCGATGCGCGCGGCGAGCTCGACGATTTGCTGGTGGCCTGAGGCCCGACGGCGATTCCGGCCGGCTCCGGTCAGCCTTGCCGCTCCCTGTTCATTTGCCTTGGTGGCGCAGCGCCACCATCTAAGACGACATGATCCGCTACGCCCTCATCTGCGACAACGCCCACGAATTCGAGAGCTGGTTCTCGTCCTCGGCCAGCTTCGAGGATCAGACGAAGCGCGGCTTCGTGACCTGCCCGGCCTGCAACAGCGCCAAGATCGAACGCGCCATCATGGCGCCGAATGTCGCACGCACCGATCTCGACGCGCGCGCCACCGGGCCCGCGCCGGAAGCGCCCGCCCCGGCCGGCGCGCCGGCGCCGGTCGCGCTGATGGGAGAAAAGGAGAAGGCTTTCCGCGAGATGCTGACCGCGCTGCATCAGCATGTTCGCGAGCATGCCGAGCATGTCGGCCCGCGTTTCGCCGACGAGGCGCTGAAGATCCACCATGGCGAGACCGAAGCGCGCGCGATCTATGGCGAGGCCACGGCGGACGACGCGCGCATGCTGCAGGACGAGGGCGTCGACTTCCTGCCGCTGCCGCGCCTGCCGGGCGCGGGGAACTGAAGCGCCTTTCGTGATCGCGGCAAGGCTGCGCCTCGGCGGCAGGCCTTGATCGCGGGCGCTTCGCAGATCCCCGATTTCGCGAGCGGGCTCCGCCCTCTGTCGCCGGTTTTCCGCGTCGTTCCGACGCGATCGCTCAGAGCTTCCCTAGCGGCACCTGCGGGCCGCGAGCGAAAAATCCCGGTTCGGTAAGCCCCGCTTTTCTCCTTTCGATACAACAAGCTAGCGGCATGCCCGCCGAAGAGGGCGACCGGCCGGACGCCGCCTTGCCCGCCTCCCCCCTTCCACCCCGGATTAACTTTCTGTTAAGGAATTCAGGTTTCCTTGCCGGTGTGACCGGCGCGCCGCATGCGGCGGCTCAGGATCTCGAACCCAGGAGTTGCCGCATGACGCGGGCCGCGATCGCTGCACATGGTCTCCGTTCCGGCGGAGTTTTCCGGTACGGTGGACGTGGATCGATCCCGCTTTTGATTGCGCTTCTGGCCCCCGCTTTGGGCGCCTGCAGCATGTCGCCGGTCGAGACCGCCGCGGTTTCCGCCCCGGCGACGAAGGAGCCCGCCGCCGCGCGCAAGCGTGCCGTCGCCCTGGCCAAGGCCGATCCGCGCGAGAAGGACTGCCTGGTCCGCGCGATGTATTTCGAATCGAACCGTTCGAGCGAGGCCGGCCTGCTCGGCGTCGGCACGGTCGTGATGAACCGCGTCGAGTCGGCGCGCTATCCCGAGACGATCTGCGGCGTGGTCGGGGCTCCCCGCCAATTCGCCTCCGGCGTCCTGACCCGTCCGATGACGGACAATGTCCTGCCGAAGGTCGAGGCCATCGCCGAGGACATCCTCAATGGCCGCCGCAACGAATCGGTCGGCGCCGCCAAGCATTTCCACATGGCTGGCCTGCGCTTCGGCTACAAGAACATGCATTACGTGACCGTGGCCGGCGGCAACGCCTTCTACGTCAAGGGCGAGCGTCCCGAGCGTCGCCGCATCGAGGAGCCGACGATCCAGCTCGCCGCGGCCTCGACCTCCGCGCCCCTCACCACCGCTTCCTCGTCCGCTTCGGCCGCGACTTCCTTCGCCTCCGCGCCGCTCGCCTTCGCACCCGAGGCGACCGCGCCCAAGCTACCTGCGCTCGAATCGCCGATGGTCACGCTGGTCAAGAACGCCCCGCTGCCGCCCGGCCGGCCGCTCGATCTCGACCTGCCGAAGGCGTCCGCGCGCGCCCTTGTTGCGCCGCCCAAGGACGACCGCCGCGTGGCGCTGCTGTCGACCGCCGAAATCAGGGGCAGCGTTTCGTCGCCCTCGCGCTAAGCGCCCAGGATCCCCGAAGCCTCTGATGGCCCTCATCCTGAGGAGCCGCGTCAGCGGCGTCTCGAAGGATGTTCCAGATGACACCGGAGCCTCCTGAAGCATCCTTCGAGACGCAAGCCGTCGGCTTGCTCCTCAGGATGAGGGCTTTAACAGCGGCCCAAGCCGGAAGGCCGTTCGCCTAACGTCGAAGGGGACATCGCCGAGGTTCTGGTCTTATCCTCGCCGCAGTGCAACATTCAGATTGCTCTGCAACACGGGGAGGCGCCATGACCGCGACGCAGCAAAGCGGCCCGCAATCGGCCCAGCGCGACAGGCCCTGGATCTTCCGCACCTATGCGGGCCATTCCGACGCGGCCGAATCCAACCGGCTCTACCGGACGAACCTCGCCAAGGGCCAGACGGGTCTCTCCGTCGCCTTCGACCTGCCGACCCAGACCGGCTACGACCCCGACCATGTGCTGGCGCGTGGCGAGGTCGGCAAGGTCGGCGTGCCGATCTCCCATCTCGGCGACATGCGGGCGCTGTTCGACCAGATCCCGCTGGCGCAGATGAACACCTCGATGACGATCAACGCGACGGCGGCCTGGCTGCTCTCGCTCTACATCGCCGTCGCCGACGAGCAGGGCGCCGACCGCAGGCTGCTGCAAGGCACGACTCAGAACGACCTCGTCAAGGAATACCTGTCGCGCGGCACCTATGTCTTCCCGCCGCGCCCCTCGATGCAGCTCACCACCGACATCGTCGTCTTCACGGCGAACGAGCTGCCGAAATGGAACCCGACCAACGTCTGTTCCTATCATCTGCAGGAGGCCGGCGCCTCGCCGGTGCAGGAACTCTCCTTTGCGCTGGCGACGGCGATCGCACTGCTGGATTCGATCCGCGCCCGGCCGGAAGTGAGCCCCGAGGAGTTCCCCGGCATCGTCGGCCGCATCTCCTTCTTCGTGAATGCCGGCATGCGCTTCGTCACCGAGCTCTGCAAGATGCGGGCTTTCGTCGAGCTCTGGGACGAGATCACGCTCGGCCGCTATGGCGTTGCCGATGAGGCGATGCGCAGGTTCCGCTACGGCGTCCAGGTCAATTCGCTGGGGCTGACCGAGCCGCAGCCGGAGAACAACGTCTATCGCATCCTGATCGAGATGCTGGCAGTGACGCTCTCCAAGAAGGCGCGTGCGCGCGCCGTCCAGCTGCCCGCGTGGAACGAGGCGCTCGGCCTGCCCCGTCCCTTCGACCAGCAATGGTCGCTGCGGATGCAGCAGGTCCTGGCCTATGAGACCGACCTGCTCGAATTCGGCGACATCTTCGACGGCTCCACCGTGGTCGACGCCAAGGTGTCGGATCTCAAAGCCGCTGCGCTGGAGGAACTGGCGAAGATCGACGACATGGGCGGCGCGCTCGCCGCGGTCGAGACCGGCTACATGAAGCAGGCGCTGGTCGAGAACGGCGCCCGCCGGATCGAGGCGATCGAGCGCGGCGAGCAGGTCGTCGTCGGCGTCAACAAGTTCACCAACAGCGAGCCCTCCCCGCTCTCGGCGGGCGACGGCGCCGTCGTCACCGTGCCGGATTCCGTCGAGATCGAGGCGGTGGCCCGGCTCAAGGCCTGGCGCTCCGACCGTGACGCCAAGGCGGCCGCGGCGGCGCTCGCCGAGCTTGCGGCAAGCGCGCGCGAAAACCGCAACGTCATGCCGGCCTCGATCGCCTGCGCCAAGGCCGGCGTCACCACCGGTGAATGGGCTCAGACTCTGCGCGAGATTTTTGGCGAATACCGTGCGCCGACCGGCGTCGACACGACGAAGCTGGGCGACGCGACCGGCCTTGCCACGGCGAAGGCCGCCGTCGAGAAGGCGACCGAGCGTCTCGGCCGCCCGCCGCGCTTCCTCGTCGGCAAGCCCGGCCTCGACGGGCACTCGAACGGCGCCGAGCAGATCGCGGTACGCGCCCGCGATGCCGGGATGAATGTCAGCTATGGCGGCATCCGCCAGACGCCGGAGGAGATCGTCAGCGAGGCCAGGGAGAGCGAAGCCGACATCATCGGGCTCTCGATCCTCTCCGGCTCGCATCTGCCGCTCGTGCGCGACGTCACCGCCCGCCTGCGCGTCGCCGGCATGGAGGTACCGGTCGTGGTCGGCGGCATCATCCCGCCCGACGACGAGAACGCGCTACGCAACATGGGCGTGGCGCGGGTCTACACCCCCAAGGATTTCGCGCTGGACGGCATCATCGCCGATGTCGCGGGGCTGGCGGCGAAAAAGGGCTAGCCGTGATCCCGCCTAAACCATCCCCACGCTCTTGAGCTGCTGATAAGCCTTCAGGATTTCCTGAAGCGTGCCTTCGCGCGAGCGGTCGCCGCCATTGGCGTCAGGGTGGAAACGCTTCACCAGCTCCTTGTAGCGCGCCTTGATCGCGACGGAGTCCGCAGTGTCGTCGAGGCCGAGCGTATCGAGCGCCTTGCGTGCCACCACGCCGACGCGGGTCTCCGGCTGCGCCGCCTGCTGCTTGGAGCGCGCGCCGAACAGGTTGAAGGCGTCGTGCATGTCGGGCCCGGCCTCGCCATTGCGCAGGCGCCCGCGCTGCGACATCCGCGCCGCCTGCGAGTTGACCCCGAGCTTCCAAGTCGGCCGATGGCCGATCTCCTCCTGCTTCTGGTAGGCGGCGAGCGCGTCGTCATCCATGCCGGCGAAATAGTTGTAGGTCGCGTTGTAGGCCTTCACGTGCTCCATGCAGAACAGGAAGAATTGCCCCTCGCGGCCGCGCCCCATGGGCGCACGGAATTCGCCGGCGCGCGCGCAACCCGGATGGTTGCAGCGCGGCGCAGCGCTGTCCGCGACCGCTTCCGCCTCGGAAGAGCCGATCCTGATGCTGTCGAAAAGGCGCGAGTTGATGTTCATCGTCGACGGGTTATGAGACGCAAGGGTCGGAGCCGGCAAGTGCGACGCAACGCAACGCCGAACCGACAGGACAATCATTGCAACGGTGGCGCGATCATGACCGCAATCACTGAAAGAATCACGCGAAAGCTGACCGAGGCCTTTGCGCCACAGCAACTCAGGGTGATCGACGAATCACACCAGCATCACGGTCATGGCGGCTGGCGGGAGGGCGGCGAGACTCATTTCCGGGTGGATATCGTGTCGGAGGCCTTCGCCGGCAAGAGCCGGCTCGAGCGCCACCGCCTCGTCAACGCCGCCTTGGCCCAGGAGCTGGCGGACCGCGTCCATGCGCTCGCCATCGCCGCGAAGGCGCCGGGCGAGGCTTGATCGTCGGCAGCCGCTTCGGGCGGCGATCGATCCGAGCACCGGGACCTGGGGCTGGGGCTAGCTTGCTGCGGAGCCGGCACCCTTCGGCTCCACCGGCGAGACGACGTAGACCGCGAGGGTCGCGGCGAGCGCAACACCCATGAAGACGAACAGCCAGCCGAAGGTCGCCTGCGCGTCGTAGCCGTGCCCGCCGAGAGCGTTCACCAGGCGCCCCGACAGCCATTGCATCACGCCTGCCCCGCCCATGAAGACGAAATTCATGAAGGTCACGCCGCGGCCGATCTCCTGAGCCGACATGAAGACGCGCGCATGCGCCATCACCACGGCGTAGGTGACACCGAACAGGCCGATGACGAGGAACAGGCCGACTGCGAGACGCGGCGATTCGTTTCCCCAGAGCGCCAGCGCGGCGAAGGCCAAGGCCGCGATCACGGCACAGACGACGACCGTGGGCTTAGCGCCGATCCGCCGGTGGAGCGGCAGCACCAGCAGCGCGCCCAGCGCGATGGCGCCTCCCATGGCCATCGCCGCATAACTCGTCGCGGCGAGGTCGAAGCCGTGCACGGTCTGGAGATAGGGAGCGATCCACAAACCGCGCATCGAGATCGTGACCCCGTAGCTCACGAAGGCGAAGGGAAAGATCAGCCATAGCGAGCGCTTCGTCACGATCTGCCGGACCCCGCCCAGCAGCGAGACATGCCGTTGCGTCGGGTTGGGCAGCGGCGGCGGGTCCTCCAGCAGCAGCACCACAAGCAGGGCCGTCAGCGCCACGATACCGGCAAGGCCGAAGACGGTGGCCCGCCAGCCATAGGTCGCCAGGAAATAGGCGAGCGGTGCGCCGCTCAGCGGGTCGCCGATGGAGCCGAACCCGATCAGGAGCGACGACATCGTCGCGAAGTGCCGGGGCGAGTAGAGCCGCGCCGCGAGATAGAAGCCGGCCATCAGGATGGGCGCGCAACCGATACCGATCAGCGCCAGGGCCGTCAGGGCAGCGGCATAGTTTCGCGCCAGGCCGAAGATCACCGTCCCCGCGACGGCGACCAGGAGGAAGCCGGCCAGCGTCCGTCGCGGGCCGATCCGGTCGAGCGCGTATCCGACCGGGAATTGCGAGAGCGCGAACGCGACCAGCCAGGCGGCCTGCAGGCTGCCGAGCTGGCCCTGGTCGAGGCCGAGGTCCCGCGTGAGATCCCCCGAGATGACCGCCAGGAACGCACGGAAGAACTGGCTCAGGATATAGGCCAGCAGCAGGACGACGAAGCTCGTCACGAAGATCGCTTTCGCTTAGATCGTCGCGCGTCCCACCGAACGCGGCAAAGACGATCTATCTCATTGGTTTTGCGCCAGATTTATCCGAGAAGCGGAATCCGTTTCTCGGTCCGGCGCGATAGCGGCCTGCGTTCCGGCAAAGCCCTGCAAGGTTCCCGGGCGTTAGCCGCCCGGGAGGCCCGTTTCACTTGATCCGTTCGAGCACGGAGACGTAGTTGGCGACCGCGGCTCCGCCCATGTTGAAGATGCCGCCGAGGCGCGGCTCGCTGAGCTGCATGCCCTCGGGCGCCTCGCCCGTCAGCTGCATCGCCGAGAGCACATGCATCGAGACGCCGGTGGCGCCGATCGGGTGGCCCTTGGCCTTGAGGCCGCCGGAGGCGTTGACCGGCAGCTTGCCGTCCTTCTGGGTCCAGCCTTCCTTGATGGCGTGGGCGCCGTCGCCTTCCTTGGTCAGCCCCATCGCCTCGTATTCGATCAGCTCGGCGATGGTGAAGCAGTCATGCGTCTCGACGAAGGAGAGGTCGTCGAGCGTCACGCCGGCCTGGGCCAGCGCCTTCTGCCAGGCAAGCGCGCCCCCCTCGAACTTCAGGATGTCGCGCTTCGACATCGGCAGGAAGTCCTGGACATGGGCCATGCCGCGGAAGCCGACGGCGCGGCGCATCTGGAGCGCAGTCTCCTCGTCGGCCAGCACCAGCGCGGCGGCGCCGTCCGAGACCAGCGAGCAGTCGGTCCGCTTCAGCGGCCCGGCGACATAGGGGTTCTTCTCGCTCTCCTCGCGGCAGAACGCGTAGCCCAGATCCTTGCGCATCTGCGCATAGGGGTTCTCGACGCCGTTCTTGTGGTTCTTGGCCGCGATCATGGCGAGCGCGTCGGACTGGTCGCCATGGCGCTGGAAATAGGCGGCGGCGATCTTGCCGAAGACGCCGGCGAAGCCGCCCTGGGTCTCGCCATCCTCGGGCAGGTAGGAGGCCTTCAGCAGATTCTTGCCGATTTCCGGCCCCGGCGTCTTGGTCATCTGCTCGACACCGACGACGAGCACGACCTTGGCCGCGCCCGCCTTGATCGCGCGCACGCCCTGATGGACAGCGGCCGAGCCGGTGGCGCAGGCGTTCTCGACACGCGTGGTGGGCTTGAAGCGCAGGGCCGGATCGGCCTGGAGGACGAGCGAGGCGGTGAAGTCCTGCGCCGAGAAGCCGGCGTTGTAGTGGCCGAGCACGATCTCGTCGACCTGATCGGCAGTGATGCCGGCATCGACCAGCGCGTCGGTCGCAACCCGCACGATCAGGCTTTCGACTGTCTCCGCGTCCTGCTTGCCGAACGGCGTATGCGCCCAGCCGACGATTGCAGCGCTCATGACGGTTTCTCCCTACGATGTGCAGTTACACGTTATCTTGGCAGCCCCGCGCTATTCGGCAAGCCGGCATCCATGCATGATGGCCGTGCGCGGATCGGCTGGCGGGCTTTGCTCCAGCACTAGCCCCCCGGCCCCCTCACCGCAACGACAGAGACAGGAGCAGCCCGACCCCACCCACGATCATCGCCATGCCGAGGATTTCGCGCCGGCTCGTGCCTTCCGCGAACAGCTTGCGCGAGGCGATCTGCGCCAGCGGCACCTCGACCAGCGCCAGCGTCCGGACATTGGCGGCCGTCGTCAGCGAGAAGCCGATGAACCAGAACTGCGAGGCGGCCGCGCCGAGGAAGCCAGCCGAGAGCGAGCGGCGCCAGCTCTTCAGGCTGAGGATGAGAGCCTGTCGGTCGGCGACCAGCATATAGGCCACCAGCAGCAGCGTCTGGAGGCCGAGGCCGAGCACCAGGATGGTGGAGGCGCGGATCAGGAAGCTGCCCTCCGGCAGCGCCTGGATGCCGCCGCGGAAGCCGATCGCCGAAAGGGCGAAGAAGGCGCCGGAGACGATGCCGAGCACGGCCGGCCGCAGGCCGGCGCGCGTCAGCTTCTCGCCCGGCTTCCACGACACGACGATCACGCCGGCGGTCGCGATCGCGATGGCCAGGAACTTCAGCGGCGTCAGCGCGTCGCCGAGCAGCGCCGCGCCGAACAGCGCGACCTGCACCGGCTCGGTCTTGGTATAGGCCGTCGTCACCGCGAAGGAGCGCTCGCGCATCGCCGCCAGCATCAAGGCGGTGGCCGCGATCTGCGTCAACGCGCCCCAGAGCGTGAAGCCGAGCGACGCCATGCCGATCTCCGGCGGCAGCCGCTGCAGGCCGAGGCAGGCCAGGGCCAGGAACAAGAGCGCGAAGGGCAGGCCGAACAGGAAGCGCACCTGCGTGGCGCCGACGACGCCGATGACGTCGGTGAGCGAGCGCTGCGCCAGGTTGCGCGCGGTCTGCAGCAGCGAGGCGAGGATGGTCGCCGGGATCCAGAGAAGGCCGAAAACCACGGTAAGCCTCGGGAAAGCAAGATGGGCTAAGGCTTTTGAACCGGCCGGCGCGACTAGGCAAATCGCTCGGCTGGGGGTAGGTATGCGTTCACGGGCGGACAAATGCGCCCGCCGTCTCGAAATCGCCGCAAGCATCGCGTTGAACCCTGCGCCGTCGTCCTCCGCCAAGACTGCTTTCCTGCAAGACTGCCTTCCCGCAAGACTGTTCCCAGAAAGACAGGTTCAAGATCGCCCGATGATCGCTCCTCGCCTCGCCGTCACCCTTGCCCTCAGCCTCGTCGCGACGGCCCCGGCGCTCGCCGGCACCAGCCTCGTCATCGACGCGTCCACCGGCGCGGTCTTGTCGAGCGAGAATGCGAGCCAGGCCTGGCGCCCCGCTTCGACGACCAAGATGATGACGATCTATCTGGCGCTGAAGGCGGTGGAGGAAGGGCGCATCGGGCTCGAGACCGCGATCCCCGCCTCGAAGCGGGCGGCCAGCCAGCCCCGCGTCAAGGTCTATATCCGCGCCGGCCAGGAGATCACGCTCGACAACGCGCTGCGCATCATGATGGTGAAGTCGGCCAACGACATCGCCTATGTCGTGGCCGAGGGCGTGGGCGGCGATGTCGAGACCTTCGTCGGCATGATGAACGCCGAGGCGCAGCGGCTCGGCATGCGCGACACCCGCTTCGTCAATCCCAATGGCTGGGACCACCCGGAGCAGCAGACCAGTGCCCGCGACCTCGCCGTGCTCGCCATGGCGCTGATGCATGATTTCCCGCGATACTCGGAATATTGGGGCACCTCCGCCGTCCAGCTCGGCAAGCAGGTGATGCCCAATACCAACGGTTTGGTCGGGCGCTATTCCGGCGCCAGCGGCATGAAGACCGGCTTCACCTGCGCCTCGGGCTTCAACGTCGTCGCCACCGCGACGCGGGGCGGGCGCACGCTCATCGCCGTCGTGCTCGGCTCGCTGTCCGGCGCCGAACGGACGGTCAGGGCTGCACAGCTCCTCGACCAGGGCTTCGCCAGCTGGGGCGGCGCCGGCTACAGCGTTGCCTCCATGCCGGCGAGCGGCACCCGCGCGCCCAATATCTGCGACGACGTCCGCCATCGCGGTGGCGGCGTGGCGCTGGCCGACGATGCCGACGTCTCCGGCCCGATCTCCGCAGCCGCTTCCGCGACCAGCGGCAATGATGCCGATGGCGGCCGCTTCGCGGCCTTCGCCACGCAGGGAGCGGCGGCGCCGGTCGCCACGCGCTCGCCGCGCGGCCGCATCGTGCTCGGCCCGCGCGCCGAAACCGTGCCCGTCCAGGTCTCCTTCGGCCGGAGCGCCGGTTCCGCCACGGCCCCGCTCGCCGCCAATGTGACGGCCCAGCCCGAATCCCGTGTCGCGACCATCGCGCCTGGCGCCCCCGTCTCGGCCGATCTCGCCGGCAGCTCCGCCCGGCGCACCGCTTCCGGCAACGGGGCGATCCCGCGCGGCACCACGGCCTTCGCCCCGGCGAGCGCGCCGGTCCAGCCCTCGGCCGAAGCCTTCGAATCCGGCCCGTTGCGCCTGCAGGGCGCCGTCCGGCCCGGCGCGGCCAATGCGGCCAGCCTGCGCCCCTCCGCCGCGGCCGGCATCAAGGCTGCTCCGCGCGCCGGCAAGCAGCAGGCCGGCAAGCCGGCGGCCAAGGTGGTCCCCAAGCCGCGACCGACCGCCGCCAAGCCGTCCCAGGCCAGCACCAAGCCGGCCGGAAAAGCGGCCACCGGCAAGCCGACCGCGGGCGTGAAGGCCAAGGCCGGCAACGACGCCTGAGGCCGGATTGGACGAGACGCGCGCCAGCCAAAACCACGGATTGGTGCTGGCCCTCGTTTCGGCCGCCGCCTTCGGCACCAATATCGTCAGCGCGCAGATCGCCGGCCAGGCCGGACTGAGCGGCCCGCTGCTCGTCTTCTATCGCGTGCTGCTGATGCTCGTCCTCGTCGTGGCCGCGGCTCGGGCTTGGCGCGGCTCGCTCGCACTCGCGCGCGACGAGCGCCGGCCGGTCCTGCTCTTTGGCCTGGCGACGGCGCTGGTCGGCATCGCCTATCTCTCCTCGGTCGCCTTCGTTCCCGTCTCGGTCGCGGCGGTGGTGTTCTACACCTTCCCCATCCTGATCGTCCTGGCCGAGCCCGTGCTGACCTCGGCCCCCTTCCGCGCCGACAGGCTGGCGGTCGCGCTGCTGGCCTTTCTCGGCGTCGCCCTCGTCGTCGGCCCCGACCTGCACGGGCTCGATCCGCGCGGCCTGGCGCTCGCCATGCTGGCGAGCCTCGGCGCAACCGCACAGTTCTTCGCGGCCGCCCGCTGCGCCCGGGTCGCCACGCTGCCCAAGCTGTTCTGGTCGCATGTCGTCATCCTGCCGGTGACGGCGCTGGTGCTGCTGGTGACGGGCGGCTTCCTGCCGCCCCAGAGCTTCCTGCTCGCCCCGGTCGCGGTGGCCGTCACCTATGCCGGCTATGTCGTCGGCTTCCTGTTCCAGATCCTGGCACTGGCCCGTGTCGCGCCGGGCCCGGCCGGCCTCGCCTTCTGCGCCGAGCCGGTCTTCTCCGTGGCGATCGCCGCCTTCGTGCTCGCCGAGCGGCTGGGCCCGCTGCAATATGCCGGCGGCGCCCTTGTCATCGCCGCCCTCGTCACTAATGTAATACTAGAACAAACGAGGCGGAGCGTCGTGCCTGCCTGAAGGCGTGCACCCATGACTGGCGACCCGGCCCGGCCCCTACCTGTCCCGCTGACCCTGCTCACCGGCTTTCTCGGCGCCGGCAAGACCACCCTGCTCAACCGCCTGCTCAAGGACCCGGCGCTGGCAGAGACCGTCGTCCTGATCAACGAGTTCGGCGAGGTCGGGCTCGACCACCTGATGGTGGAGGGCGTCGAGGAGAACATGATCCTCCTCGAATCCGGCTGCCTGTGCTGCACCATCCGCGACGATCTCATCGTCACGCTGGAGGACCTGCTGCGCCGTCGCGACAATGGCCGCATCGGCGCCTTCAGCCGCGTGGTGATCGAGACGACGGGCCTCGCCGACCCCGCGCCCATCCTCAACGTGCTGATCAACCACCCCTATCTCGCCATGCGCTTCCGGCTCGACGGCGTCGTCACGCTGGTCGATGCCGTCAACGGCATGGCGACGCTCGACGCACATGAGGAAGCCCGCCGCCAGGTCGTGGCGGCCGACCGCATCGTGCTCACCAAGACCGACCTCGCCGCGCCGCAGGACAGCACGGCGCTGCGCCACCGCCTCACCGCGCTCAACCCCGGCATCGACATCCTGGCACCCGATGCCGATGCGAGAGAGCTCGTCGGCGCCGGGCTCTATGATCTGGCGCGGCGCCCCGCCGCGCTGCGTCACTGGCTGGCGGATGCCCCCTCCGCGCATGGGCACCATCACCACCACGGCCACGATCACCACGGCCATGACCATGACCGCGATCATCACGCCCATGGCCATGAAGGCGGCCATGACGTCAACCGCCACGACGCAGCGATCCGGGCCTTCGCCCTGACGGCGGAGCACCCGATCGCGCGCACCACCTTCGACCTGTTCTGGACCCTGCTGCGCTCGATCCACGGCCCGCGCCTGCTGCGGCTCAAGGGTCTGGTCGACATCGCCGAGCAGCCCGACCGGCCGCTGCTGGTCCATGCCGTCCAGCAGATCCTCCATCCGCCGGTCGAGCTCGATGGCTGGCCGGATGCGGACCATCGCTCCCGCCTCGTCCTGATCGTCAACGACGTCGAGGAGGAGACGGTGCAGCGGCTCTGGTCCGCCTTCCTCGGCCAGATCTCCGGTGAAACCGCCGCCGCCCGGCCCGCCTGAGCGGCGCGGCCCGCTTCTTGAACCATCCCGAGCCTGCAACGAGGCGCGCGCATGCGCCTCGTCATTCCGGCACAGCGCTGCGCCGGAACGAAGCAAGGGAGCGGGAGGCGATGGGCGGCATCATGGCTCTGGCAGGCGTCGGGCATTCCGGCCCGTCGATCGGCATCCCCGCCGCCACGCGTCGCCCGCAGGCCGTGGTCCGCGGCGAGGTTCGCCCGCTCTCCGCCTGCGGCGACATCGCCCGGCAATGGTCGGATCTGGCTGCCCGCGCCCTCGAGCCCAACCCCTGCCTCGCACCCGGCTTCCTGCTGCCGGCAGCCCAGCATCTGATCGCCTTTCGCGACGCCGCCCTGCTGCTGCTCTGGCAGGCGGCGCCCGAGCCGGAAGGGCGGCGGTTGATCGGCCTCGTGCCGCTGCGCCAGCGGCGGCGCATCTTCGGCGCGACGACGCTGGAAGGCTTCTCCGATCGCCGCCTGCTCAACGGCACCCCGCTGATCGACAAGGACCAGGCGGCCGTCGCGCTCTCAGGCCTGCTGCGTCAGCAGCGCGAAGCCGGGACGGGCCGGCTCGACCTGACGCTGAGCGCCATCGATCCCGCCGGCAGCTTCGCCGCGACCCTCGCCCGCATCGCCGTCGGCCAGGGCGTGGCCGTCGACTGGCTGGAGCGGACTGGTGTTCGTCCCGATCTGGCCGGGCCGTCCCATCTCTCAATCGCGCAAGAGGCTCTGGCGGCGCGCGGCAAGCTCAGCCTGCGCGAACCGCGCGCCCTGTCGGCCCGGCGCGACGCGGTCGAGATCCTGCTGGCGCTCGAGGCCTCCGGTGCCTATGCCCGCAGTGGCCGGGCGACGCTTCAGGACACGCGGGAGGCCGCCTTCCTGCGCAGCATGAGCCGCCATCTCGGCCGGCAGAAGCTTTGCCGCGTCGCCCTGCTGATGCTCGACGAGCAGCCGATCGCAGCCGCCCTGACGCTCGGCCGGGGCGCCTGCTGCTGGCTCTACCTCGCCGTCGAGGACGAGACGCTCGCCGCCTTCGCGCCGCTCTCCCTGCTGCTCACGCTGATGCGCGGCGCGGCCCCGGCGCGCCAGATCCTGCTGCCCAGCGGACTGCCGCTCTTCGGTGCGCAACGAGACGGCTTCGGCAACATGCGGCTGACATCCGGAACGCCGCGGAGCCCGGCCGAGCTCGCCGCCCGCATGGGCAGGCGCATCGCCCAATCGCTGTTCAGGCCTCGGCCCGCAACGCGCGGCGGATGATCTTGCCGGTCGTGGTCATCGGCAACTCGTCGCGGAAGGCGATCTCGCGCGGATATTCATGCGCCGACAGCCTGGCCCGCACGAAGCCCTGCAGCTCCGAGACCAGCGCCGGCGAGCCGGCGAGCCCCGACTTCAGCACGACGAAGGCCTTGATGATCTCGGTGCGCAGCCGATCGGGCTTGCCGATGACGGCGGCGAGCGCGACCGCCGGATGCTTCAGCAGGCAGTCCTCGATCTCGCCCGGCCCGATGCGATAGCCGGAAGAGGTGATGACGTCGTCGTCCCGGCCGATGAAGCGGACATAGCCGTCCTCGTCCTGAACGCCTTCGTCGCCGGTCGTCATCCAGTCGCCGACGAACTTCGCCGCCGTCGCCGCCGGGTTGCGCCAGTACTCCAGGAACATCACCGGATCCGGCCGGCGCACCGCGATCTGCCCCTGCTCCCCGACAGCGCAGACCGTGCCGTCGGGCCGGATGATCGCGACCTCATGCCCAGGCACCGCCTTGCCGATCGCGCCCGGTCGGCTCACCCCGATCGCGGCGCTCGAGGCGAGCACCAGGTTGCATTCGGTCTGGCCATAGGCCTCGTTGATGCTGAGCCCGAGCGCCTCGCGCCCCCAGGCCAGCGTCTCGGCGCCGAGCGCCTCGCCGGCGGCAGCGACGGTGCGCAGATTCAGCTTGAAACGCCCCTGCGGATTGCCGGCACCGCGCAGCATCCGGAGCGCTGTCGGCGGCACAAAGGCGTTGCGGATGCCGAGATCCTGCATCAGGCGATAGGCCTCGTCCGGCTCGAAGCGCGTCACCGGCCGGGCGACCACGGCGACGCCGAAATGCAGCGCCGGCAGCAGCATGTTGAGTAGGCCGCCCGCCCAAGCCCAGTCGGCCGGCGTCCAGGCGAGGTCGCCCGGCTGCGGCATGAACTCATGCGGCATCTGCACGCCAGGCAGATGGCCGGGCAGGACGCGGTGTCCGTGCAGCGCGCCCTTCGGATTGCCGGTGGTGCCCGAGGTGTAGATCATCAGCGCCGGATCGTCGGGCGCGGTCTCGACAGGCGTAAAATCCGGGCTGGCGTCGGCCAGCAGCGCGTCCCACCCCAGCGCCGCGCCGTCCGCCCCGTCGGTCGAGATCTGCAGCGCGAGCTCCGGCAGCGGTTCCGCGATCTGCCGCAGCTTCGCCAGGCCGGGCGCGTTGGTGATGATCGCCTTCGCGCCGGAATCGGCGAGCCGATAGGCCAGCGCATCGACGCCGAACAAGGCCGCCAGCGGCACGGCGATGGCCCCGAGCTTATAGGCGGCGAGATGCGCGGTCAGGACCGCACGTCCCTGCGGCAGCAGGATCGCGACCCGGTCCCCTCGCCCGACGCCGCAGGCCCGCAAGGCCTGGGCGAGGCGGTTCGAATGCTCGCGAAACCAGCCGAAGCTGACCGGCTCGACCCGCCAGTCCCCCGATACCTCGATGATCGCCGGCCGCTCGGGGGCGATGGCCGCCCAGCGGTCGCAGACATCGACAGCGATGTTGTAGCGCTCGGGGATGCACCAGCGGAAGGCGGCGCGCAACGCGTCATGGTCGGTCGGTTCTGGCAGTCTCAAGATCACGGTCCGGAAAGGGGCGCCGCACGATAGGCAGGCGATCTCCGGCTGTCACCCGCGCCCGGCGCGGGCTTTCCGTGCGTCACGATGCGCTCAGAACATGCGTTCGCCGGCGGGGGGCAGGTAGGCGTCGGAAAAGGCATCGCCCGCCCGCGCCTTGTCCCGGAACGGCGCCGCCAGGGCGAGCTGGTCAAGCGCCCGGCCCCAGCGCTCCTGGTCAATCCCGCCGAACCCATGCGCCTTCACATGGGGCGTAAGCATGTTCTGGGCGATCACCATGTCGAGCCGCTCGCGCTCGATCTCGGCCTGGGTCGCCTCGTTGCGGCGGACGACGAGCTGCGCAGCGAAGGTCGGGTTGACGATCGCATCGCGGATGCCGCGCATGATCGCGCGTACCAGGCCGCGCACCGCCTCCGGCCGCTCCGTGAGCAGCTTCGGCCCGATCATCACCGTACTGCCGTAGAGCTCCAGGCCATGATCGGCCATCCACATCAGCACGATGTCGTCGGTCGGCACGCCCCGGGCCTTCAGGCTGACATAGGACGAGGCGCCGAAGCCGAAGGCGGCATCGATCTCGCCGGAGGCCAGCATCGGCTCCCGCACCGGAAAGCCGACGGTCTCCAGCTTGATCTTGCTGTCGTCGATCTTGTTGAGGGTCTTGAACAGCGGCCACTGCGCGAAGCTGACATCGCCGGCCGGCGCGCCGATCTTCTTGCCTTCGAGGCTGGCCGGTTCGGCGGTGATGCCGCGGCTCTTGCGACCGATCACGGCGAAGGCCGGCCGGTCATAGACCATCATGACCGCCTTGAGATCCGCGCTCGGATTCTCGTCGCGATAGCGGATCAGCGCATTGACGTCGCCGAAGCCCGCATCCAGCTGCCCCGCCCCCATCCGCTGGACCATGGCGCGCGCGCCATTGCCGGCCTCGATCGTGACGTCGAGGCCTTCCACACCGAAATAGCCCTTTTCCTGGGCGATGAGGAACGGCGCCGACGGTCCTTCGAGGCGCCAGTCCAAGGCGAAGCGAATGGCGGTATTGCCCTGGGCCCGCGCCCGCCCGCCGCTCGCAGCGCCGAGCGTGGCGGCGCCCAGCAGCAGCCGCCCGACGGCACGCCGCGACAGGGTCGCTGCGGTTCGAGGCGGAACGATCGGCATGGCAGGCCTCCGCGCCTTGAGATGGTGTCGATCAGGGCGACAACGCCCTCGCCCGATCCTCCTAACACCATAACACGTTGAAACTACGTCAACGCCGCGACACTCTGGGGATCGGGCCGCATCTTCATAACGGCAGCGCCCCATCCGTCTTGACCTCCTCCATCACGGCATAGGTCCGCGTCTCCCGCACCGCCGGCAGCGCCAGCAGCACCTCGCCGAGAAAATGGCGATAGGCGTTCATGTCGGCGACGCGCGTCTTGACCAGGTAGTCGAAACCACCTGCCACCATATGGCATTCGAGCACCTCCGGCGCCCGCTTCACCGCCGCGGCGAAGCGCTCGAAAGCGTCGGGCGTGGTCTTGTCGAGATAGACTTCGACGAAGACGAGCAGGCTCAGGCCGAGCTTCACCGGGTCGAGCGTGGCGCGGTAGCCGGTGATGTAGCCGTCCCGCGTCAGCCGCTTTAGGCGTTCGCCCGTGGCGGTGGGGGAAAGCCCGACCTTCTCGGCGAGTTCCACCCCCGCGATGCGGCCATCGCCCTGCAGCAGCGTGAGGATACGACGGTCCGTTCGGTCCAGCATGATCTTTCACTATCAAGACGATATTTATCGAAGATTTATACTGGCAAGAGCCTACAAATGCCAATTGATATGCGCCATGTGATCCATCATCCTTTAGATAATCCAGTTTGACCGATCGTTTCGGAGCCCTTCATGGCCGCCCCTGCCTCGCATACCGCCATGCCGCCCTTCCGCGCGCCCTTCGCCGAGGATGACGGCGCCATCGCCGGCCGCCTGCTCGCCTCCGCGCGCCGCGACCCCGCGGCCAAGGCCCGGATCGACGCCCGCGCCACCGGGCTGATCGAAGCGATCCGGACCCGCAAGGTCGGCCTCGGCGGCATCGAGGAACTGCTGCGCGAGTACTCGCTCTCGACCAAGGAAGGCCTGGCGCTGATGGTGCTGGCGGAGGCGCTGTTGCGCGTTCCGGATGCGACCACCGCGGACCGCCTGATCGAGGACAAGCTCGGCCAGGGCGATTTCGCCCATCATGAATCGAAGTCCGACGCCTTCCTGGTCTCGGCCTCGGCCTGGGCGCTCGGCATCACCGCCCGCGTCATCCAGCCCGGCGAGACACCGACCGGCATCGTCAGCAGCCTCGCCAAACGTCTCGGCGTGCCGACCGTGCGCACCGCGACGCGCCAGGCGATGCGCGTCATGGGCAATCATTTCGTGCTCGGCCAGACGATCGAGGAGGCGCTGAAGCGCGCCCGGACCGGCACCGGCAAGCTCTACCGCTACTCCTTCGACATGCTCGGCGAAGGCGCCCGCACCCAGGCCGACGCCGACCGCTATTTCAAGTCCTATGCCGACGCGATCGACGCCATCGGCCGCTCGGCCGGCAACGACAAGCTGCCCAACCGCCCCGGCATCTCGGTCAAGCTCTCGGCGCTGCATCCACGCTACGAGGCGACGAACCACGAGCGCGTGCTCTCGGAGCTGGTGCCGAAGGTGATCGATCTCGCCCGTCAGGCGAAGGGCTACGACCTCAACTTCACCATCGACGCGGAGGAGGCCGACCGGCTCGAGCTCTCGCTCGACGTGATCGACGCCGTCTTCGCCGATCCCTCGCTCGACGGCTGGGACGGCTTCGGCCTCGCCATCCAGGCCTATCAGAAGCGCGCCTCGGCCGTGATCGATCATATCGGCCGGCTCGCCGAGACCCACAACCGGCGCATGATGGTGCGGCTGGTCAAGGGTGCCTATTGGGACACCGAGCTCAAGCGCGCCCAGGAGCGCGGCCTCGCCGACTATCCCGTCTTCACCCGCAAGGCGATGACCGACCTCAATTACGAGGCCTGCGCCGCCCAGCTCCTGAAGCTCAGGCCCCGCATCATCCCGCAATTCGCCACGCATAACGCATTGACCGTCGCGACCGTCGCGGAAATGGCTGCGGATGCCGAGGGCTTCGAGTTCCAGCGCCTGCACGGCATGGGCGAGGCGCTCTACGAGAAGCTGCTGCGCGAGAACGAGGGCTATGCCTGCCGCACCTATGCACCGGTCGGCGGCCATCAGGACCTGCTCGCCTATCTCGTCCGCCGCCTGCTCGAGAACGGCGCCAACTCCTCCTTCGTCAGCGCCTCCGGCGATCCCGACGTCCCGGTCGCGGAGCTGCTGCTGCCGCCGGCCGACATCATCGGTTCCGCCAGCGCCGCCCGCCATCGCCGCATCCCGCTTCCGGCCGATCTCTATGGCCCGTCGCGCAAGAACTCGGCCGGCACCGAGCTCGGCCATGAAGCCAGCCTCGATGCTCTGGTGAAGGACATCGCCGCGACGAAGAATTTCCCCGACGCCGCACCGCTGATCGATGGCAAGCCCCAGGCCGGCATCGCGCGCGACGTGCGCTCGCCGATCGACAACAAGCCGATCGGTAAGGCCATCGAGGCCGATGCCGCCACGGCCGAGCGGGCCCTGCTCGCGGCCAAGGTCGGTTTCCGCGCCTGGAGCGAGACGCCCGCCCGCATCCGCGCCGCCGCGCTGCGCAAGGCGGCCGACATCATGGAAACCCGCCGCGGGCTGCTGATCGCGCTGCTGCAGAGCGAGGCCGGCAAGACCATCGACGACGCCATCTCCGAACTGCGCGAGACCGTCGATTTCTGCCGCTATTATGCCGCGCAGGCCGAGGAGCATTTCGCCGCCCCGACGGTTCTGCCCGGCCCGACCGGCGAGGAGAACCGGCTGATCCTGCGCGGTCGCGGCGCCTTCGTCTGCATCGCGCCCTGGAACTTCCCGCTCGCGATCTTCACCGGCCAGGTCGTCGCCGCGCTCGTCGCCGGCAACAGCGTCGTCGCCAAGCCGGCGCCGCAGACGCCGATCATCGCGACCGTCGCGATCAAGATCCTGCACGAGGCCGGCGTGCCGGTCACCGCCCTGCATCTCGTGCCGGGCGGCACCGAGGCGGGCGCCGCCCTGGTCGCGCATAAGGACGTCGCCGGCGTCGCCTTCACCGGCTCGACGGCGACCGCGCGCGGCATCAACCGGGCGCTCTCCGCCAAGGACGGCCCGATCGTACCGCTGATCGCAGAGACCGGCGGCCTCAACGCCATGATCGTCGACGCCACCGCCCTGCCGGAACAGGTCGCGGACGATGTCGTGATGTCGGCCTTCCGCTCGGCCGGCCAGCGCTGCTCGGCGCTGCGCCTGCTCGTGGTGCAGGAGGACGTCGCCGACAAGATGCTCGAGATGATCGAGGGCGCGACCAAGGAGCTCAAGCTCGGCGATCCGCGCCGGCTCGACACCCATATCGGACCGGTGATCGATACCGCCGCCAAGCAGCGGCTCGACACCCATGTCGCCGCCATGCGCCAGCAGGGCCGCGTCGCCTGGGCCGGGCAAGCCGCCGATCTCGGCGGCACCTTCGTCGCGCCGCATATCGTCCGGCTCGACCGCGTTACCGACCTCACCGCCGAGCATTTCGGGCCGGTCCTGCATGTCGTGCGCTGGAAGGCCGGCGAGCTCGACAAGGTGATCGATGCGATCGACGCCTCGGGCTACGGGCTGACGCTCGGCGTCCATTCGCGCATCGAGGCGACGGTGGAGCGCGTGGCGCAGCGCCTGTCGACCGGCAACGTCTATGTCAACCGCAACATCATCGGCGCGGTCGTCGGCGTCCAGCCCTTCGGCGGCCATGGGCTCTCGGGCACCGGTCCCAAGGCCGGCGGCCCGCACTACCTGATGCGCTTCGCCACCGAGCAGACGGTGACGATCAACACCGCCGCCGCCGGTGGCAATGCCAGCCTGATCGCGATGGGCGAATGAACCGGAGGGGCCGAAAGGCCCCTCTTCTTCATCTGCGTCGCTTCCCGCGCTCCCCCTCAGGCAGCGCGGTAACGCGCCAGCCAATGGGCGTAAGGCGCCGGCAGGGTCGCCCAGGCCGGGTTCTCGACGCCGAGCGCCTGTGCCGCGGCGTAGGGCCAATGCGGGTCGGCCAGCAGCGGCCGGCCCAGCGTGACCAGATCGACCTTACCTTCGCGCACCAGCGCATCGGCCTGCTCCGGCTTGCTGATGTACCAGCTCGTCGAGGCCGGCAGCCCGCTCTCGCGGCGCACACGCTCGGCGACCGGTGCCAGGAAGGCCGGGCCCCACGGGATCCTGGCCTCGTTGGTCGAGAAGCCGACGCTGACGTCGATGAAGTCGAGCCCCTCGGCCTTGAAGCGCTTCACCAGCTCGATCGCCTCCGCGAGCGTCTCCTCGTCGCGCCCGTCATATTCGATGACGCCGAGACGGGCCGAGAGCGGGCGGTTCTCCGGCCAGACCTTGCGCACCGCGGCAAGCGTCTCGATCAGGAAGCGGCTGCGGTTCTCGAAGCTGCCGCCATAGGCATCGTCGCGCTTGTTGGCATGCGGCGACAGGAAGTTCTGCGCCAGATAGCCATGGGCGAAATGCAGCTTCAGCCATTCGATGCCGATGTCGCGGGCGCGCTCAGCCGCCGCGACGAAATCGGCGCGGACCCGGGCGATGTCGGCCTGCGTCATCGCCCGCGGCACCCGCGAGAGGCCGCCGCCATGGGCGAGGGCGGAAGGCGCGATCGTCTCCCAGCCGCGCGGATCGTTCGCCGGGATGTGGTCGTCGCCTTCCCAAGGCCGGTTGGCACTGGCCTTGCGGCCAGCATGGCCAATCTGGATGCCCGTGACGGCGCCGGCCTTGCGCATCTCCGCGATAATCGGCGCCAGCGCCTCGGCCTGCGCGTCGTTCCAGAGTCCGAGACAGGCCGGCGTGATCCGCCCTTCCGGCGAGACGCCGGTCGCCTCGATCACGACGAGGCCGGCTCCGCCCCGGGCCAGCCCGGCGAAATGGGCGCGATGCCATTCATTGGCGACGCCGTCCTGCGCCGAATATTGGCACATCGGCGAGGCGACGATGCGGTTGCGAAGGGTGACATCCTTCAGGCTGAAGGGATCGAAGAGGCCGGGCATGCTGGGCTCCGTGAGGGATTTTGATATTTCCATATTTCGATATTTTTCGAACTTTGGCAATATCAAAACCCTGTGATAGGCTCTGCCTCATGCGACATGCCCGCCTACCCGCTTCCGACGAGATAGCGCTTGAGGACGTCTTCCACGCGCTGAGCGACCCGTTCCGGCTCGAGGTCGTACGGCGGCTCGCGACAGAGGGCGAGGCCAGCTGCCAGGCCCTGGAAGGCGACCGCCCGAAATCCAGCGTCTCGCATCATTTCCGCGTCCTGCGCGAAGCCGGGCTGATCCGCACGCGCAACGAGGGCGCGACGCGGATGAACGCCCTCCGCCACGAGGACATCAATCGCCGCTTCCCCGGACTTCTCTCCTGCGTTCTGGCCAAGCAGGAAGACTGAGTTTCCTGACCGACGGCCCGGCGGCCGACGCGTTGATCAGTTCGCTCACACTCGGCGGTTTCGCAGCGGAAGGCACAGCCCTATGCTCGCGTCATGAGTCTCCCCTACCGCCCCAATGTCGGCATCGCCCTGTTCAATGCACAGGGACTGGTCTTCGCCGGCCGCTCCCACAGCGCCGGCCCGGAGATCGTGCTGCCCGGCTTCGAATGGCAGATGCCGCAGGGCGGGATCGACCCCGACGAGGACATCGTCGCCGCCGCCCGCCGCGAGCTGGAAGAAGAGACGGGCATCACGGACGCGACGTTCCTGGCCGTCACCGAAGAGTGGTGGAGCTATGATTTTCCGCCCTATGCCGGGCCGCCGCACAAGCTCACCGCCTTCCGCGGCCAGCGCCAGCGCTGGGTCGCCTTCCGCTTCTCCGGCAGCGAGAACGGGATCGATATCGGCAAGCCGAATGGCGAGGAGCCGCCGGAGTTCAGCGAGTGGCGTTGGAGCCCGCTCGCGGCGATGCCGGGGCTGGTCGTGCCCTTCAAGCGCCCGGTCTATGAGAAGGTGACGCAGGCGTTTGCGGGCTTCGCGACGCCTTGAGCACAGCATACCCCTCGCGGCAGATTCTGCGCTGAGGCGGCTGCGAGCCGCCATTGCGAGGAGCGAAGCGACGAAGCCATCCAGGGGGGACTGGGTGGCTGCATCGACCCAGTCCCCCCTGGATTGCTTCGCTGCACTCGCAATGACGACGAGGGGCGACAACATCGCGCCAACAAAAAAGGGCCGCTCGCGCGGCCCTTTCGAATTCCGGAGCTGAAGGGGCGATCAGGCCGCCTTGCGCTGCTCGAAGACGTGCTTGAACTCGTGCAGCTGCACCAGCGTGTCCTGCAGGCGCTTCTTCTCGTCGTCATTGTGCGAACCGGCCAGACGCGTCTCGGCGCTCAGGATCTCGGCCTCGAGCACGGCGGTGTCGACGTCCTCGATAAAGCGGCCCTGCTCGGCCAGGATCGTGGTCGACGCCTGGTTGACCTCGACGAGGCCGCCATTGACGAAGAATTCCTTGCCGTTGCTGTCGGTCGTCTGGATGAAGACGATGCCGGCCTTGAGCGTCGCGACGAGCGGCGCATGGCCGGCGAGCACGGTCATCTCGCCCTCGACCGAGGGAACGATGACGCTGACGACATCGCCCGAGAACAGGATGCGCTCCGGCGAGACGAGTTCGAACTTGAAGGTAGCCATCGTTTCATTCTCCCCGGCTCGTCATGGCCGGGCTTGACCCGGCCATCTCGGAAACCAGCGGTTTCTGGTCATGAGATCCCCGGGGCAAGCCCGAGGATGACGCATTCGGTAGCTTACGCGGCCTCGGCGGCCAGGCGCTGCGCCTTCTCGACGGCTTCTTCGATCGAGCCGACCATGTAGAAGGCCGCTTCCGGCAGGTGGTCGTACTTGCCCTCGACCAGGCCCTTGAAGCCCTTGATCGTGTCTTCGAGCGAAACGAGCTTGCCGGGCGATCCGGTGAAGACTTCTGCGACGTGGAAGGGCTGCGACAGGAAGCGCTCGATCTTGCGGGCGCGGGCAACCGTCATCTTGTCGTCTTCGGAGAGCTCGTCCATGCCCAGGATCGCGATGATGTCCTGCAGCGCCTTGTAGCGCTGGAGCACCTGCTGGACCTGGCGGGCGACGCCGTAGTGCTCCTCGCCGACGATGTCGGCCGAGAGCATGCGCGAGGTCGAGTCGAGCGGGTCGACCGCCGGGTAGATGCCCTTTTCCGCGATCGAGCGCGAAAGCACCGTCGTGGCGTCCAGGTGGGCGAAGGAGGTCGCCGGCGCCGGGTCGGTCAGGTCGTCCGCCGGCACGTAGATCGCCTGCACCGAGGTGATCGAGCCCTTGGTCGTGGTGGTGATGCGCTCCTGCAGGTTGCCCATGTCCGTGGCGAGCGTCGGCTGATAGCCCACCGCCGAAGGAATGCGGCCTAGCAGCGCCGACACCTCGGAGCCCGCCTGCGTGAAGCGGAAGATGTTGTCGACGAAGAACAGCACGTCCTGGCCCTGGTCGCGGAAGTGCTCGGCGACGGTCAGGCCCGAGAGCGCGACGCGCATGCGGGCGCCCGGCGGCTCGTTCATCTGGCCGTACACAAGGGCGCACTTGGAGCCAGCGGTCGAACCGTTGTTCTCCTTCGGGTCCTTGTTGACGTTCGACTCGATCATCTCGTGATAGAGGTCGTTGCCCTCACGGGTGCGCTCGCCGACGCCGGCGAACACCGAGTAGCCGCCGTGGGCCTTCGCGACGTTGTTGATCAGCTCCATGATCAGCACGGTCTTGCCGACGCCGGCACCGCCGAACAGGCCGATCTTGCCGCCCTTGGCGTAAGGCGCCAGCAGGTCGACGACCTTGATGCCGGTGACGAGGATCTGCGCCTCGGTCGACTGCTCGGAATAGGCCGGGGCGGGCTGATGGATGCCGCGGGTGTTGGTGGTCTTGATCGGGCCGGCCTCGTCCACGGGCTCGCCGATGACGTTCATGATGCGGCCGAGGCACTCGTCGCCGACCGGAACGGCGATCGGGGCGCCGGTGTCGGTGACCGACTGGCCGCGGACCAGACCTTCGGTCGAGTCCATGGCGATGGTGCGGACCGTGTTCTCACCGAGGTGCTGCGCAACCTCGAGGACGAGGCGGTTGCCGAGGTTCTCGGTCTCGAGCGCGTTCAGGATCTCCGGCAGGGCGCCGTCGAACTGCACGTCGACGACGGCGCCGATGACCTGAGCAACGCGGCCGGTGCCGGTGTTCGCGGGCTTCTCGGCGGTCTTCGTCTTGGTGGTCTTGGTAGCGGCTTTGGCCATGGTGGAACCTCGGGACTAGCGCATTCGGATGTAGCGGCTGCCGGCGGATCGCTCCGCCGGCGGAAGTAGGCGGTTAGAGCGCTTCCGCGCCGGAGATGATCTCGATCAGTTCCTTCGTGATCATCGCCTGGCGCGAGCGGTTGTAGAGCGTGGTCTGCTTCTTGATCATCTCGCCGGCGTTGCGCGTGGCGGAATCCATCGCCGACATGCGCGCGCCCTGTTCGGAAGCGGCGTTCTCGAGCAGCCCGCGCAGGACCTGGACGGTCAGGTTGCGCGGCAGCAGCGCCTCGAGGATTTCGCCCTCGTCCGGCTCGTAGTCGTAGACGGCGTCGGTCTGCTTCGTCCCTTCCGGAATCTCGGCCGGGATGATGCGCTGCGCCGTCGGGATCTGGGCGATCACCGACTTGAACTTCGAGAAGAACAGGGTCGCGACGTCGAACTCGCCATTGCCGAAGCGGCTCAGCACGTTCTGGGCGATCGCCTCGGCGTTGACGAAGCCGACCTGCTTGAACTCGCGCAGATCGATGAACTCGATGATCTCGTTCGCGAACTGCCGGCGCAGGATGTCGTAGCCCTTCTTGCCGACGCAGATGATCTTGACCGTCTTGCCTTCGGCCTTGAGCGCATTCGCCTTGTCGCGGGCGAGGCGCGCGATCGAGGAGTTGAAGGCGCCGCACAGGCCGCGCTCGGCGGTCAGGACGAGCAGCAGATGCACCTTGTCCGAGCCCGTGCCGGCGATCAGGCGCGGCGCGCTCGAACCGGACACGCCGGAAGCGAGATTCGCCAGCACCGTCTCCATGCGCTCGGCATAGGGGCGCGCGGCCTCGGCGGCCGTCTGCGCCCGGCGCAGCTTGGCAGCCGCGACCATCTGCATGGCCTTGGTGATCTTCTGCGTCGCCTTCACGGAGGCGATGCGGTTACGTAGGTCCTTAAGGGACGGCATCCGATCTCTACCCCTACCCGTCGGCCGCGAACGGCGACGAAGCAATCCAGAGAAGCGGCGCGGCGGAGCTGATGCTCGCCGCGCCCGCGGTCATGATCAGGCGAAGGACTTCGCGAAGCCCGCGACGATGTCCTTGAGCTTGCCGGCGTTGGCGTCCGACAGATCCTTCGACGAGCCGATCTCGTTGAGGAGGTCGGCATGCTTCGAGCGGACCAGCGACAGCAGGCCGTCCTCGAAGGCGCGAACCTTGGTGACCGGCAGCGCATCGAGATAGCCGTTCACGCCGGCATAGATCACGATGACCTGCTCTTCCATCTTCAGCGGCGAGAACTGCGGCTGCTTCAGCAGCTCGGTCAGGCGGGCGCCGCGGTTGAGCAGGCGCTGCGTGACCGCGTCGAGGTCCGAGCCGAACTGGGCGAAGGCGGCCATCTCGCGATACTGGGCGAGCTCGCCCTTGATCTTGCCGGCAACCTTCTTCGTCGCCTTGGTCTGCGCCGAGGAGCCGACGCGCGACACCGAGAGGCCGACGTTCACCGCCGGGCGGATACCCTGGTAGAACAGATCCGTCTCCAGGAAGATCTGGCCGTCGGTGATCGAGATCACGTTGGTCGGGATGTAGGCCGAGACGTCGTTCGCCTGCGTCTCGATGACCGGCAGCGCCGTCAGCGAGCCGAGGCCGGCGGCCTCGCCCATCTTCGCCGCGCGCTCGAGCAGGCGGGAGTGGAGATAAAACACGTCGCCCGGATAGGCCTCGCGGCCCGGCGGGCGGCGCAGCAGCAGCGACATCTGGCGATAGGCGACGGCCTGCTTGGAGAGGTCGTCATAGATGATCACGGCGTGCATGCCGTTGTCGCGGAAATACTCGCCCATGGCGCAGCCGGCGAAGGGCGCCAGGAACTGCATCGGGGCGGCGTCCGAGGCGGTGGCGGCCACGACGATGGAATACTCCATCGCGCCGCGCTCCTCGAGCACCTTCACGAGCTGGGCGACGGTCGAGCGCTTCTGGCCGATGGCCACGTAGACGCAGTAGAGCTTCTGGCTCTCCGGAGCGCCTTCGACGTTGAGAGGCTTCTGGTTGAGGATGGTATCAAGCGCCAGGGCCGTCTTGCCGGTCTGACGATCGCCGATGATCAGCTCGCGCTGGCCACGGCCGATCGGGATCAGGGCGTCGACCGCCTTGAGGCCGGTCGCCATCGGCTCGTGCACCGACTTGCGCGGGATGATGCCGGGCGCCTTGACGTCGACGCGGGCGCGGGTCTTGGCCTTGATCGGGCCCTTGCCGTCGATCGGGTTGCCGAGGGCGTCGACGACGCGGCCGAGCAGCTCCTTGCCGACCGGAACGTCGACGATGGCGCCGGTGCGCTTGACGGTCTGGCCTTCCTTGATCTCACGGTCGGAACCGAAGATCACGACGCCGACATTGTCGCTCTCGAGGTTGAGCGCCATGCCGCGCACGCCGGACTCGAACTCGACCATCTCGCCGGCCTGGACCTTGTCGAGGCCGTAGACGCGGGCGATGCCGTCACCGACGGAAAGAACCTGGCCGACTTCGGTGACCGAAGCTTCCGACCCGAAATTCGAGATCTGGGCCTTCAGGATGGCGGAGATTTCAGCGGGGCGGATGTCCATCAGCCGACCTCTTTCATGGCAAGACGAATTGAATTGAGCTTGGTTTTCAGCGAGGCGTCGACCATGCGGGAGCCCATCTTGACGATGAGCCCGCCGATGAGCGCCGGATCGACCTTGATCGAGACGTCGACATCCTTGCCGGCGACGCCCTTGAGCGCCGCGCGGATCTCATCGACGCGCTTGGCGGTGGGCTGCTCGGCGACCGTCACCTCGGCGGAGACGATGCCCTTGGCCTCAGCGACCAGACGCTTATAGGCGGTGATCATGCCCGGCAGCGCGAAGAGACGACGCTTGCTGGCGACCAGGCCGATGAAATTGGCAGCAACGCCGGTGATGCCGGCCTTGTCGAGCACGGCCTTGATCGCCGCGACCTGCTCCTCGGCGGTGAAGGCCGGGCTCTCGATCAGGCGGGTGAGGTCGGCGTTCTCGGCGAGCAGGCCGTTGAACGAGTCCAGAGCGGCCGCGACGGTATCGATCGCACCCGTCTCCTCAGCCAGCTCGAACAGAGCGGTGGCATAGCGCTGAGCTACGCCCGACACCAATGTCCCCTGCGATCCGCCTTCAGCCACGCTTCCCGTCTCTCGTTTCAAGGGACCGCACCGGCGACCTTCCTTGGGAAGGTGGAGTGCATGGTCCCGGCGCTGCGAGTATCTTAGGCGCCAAGCCGGCTAGACGGCTTCGCGACCGAAATGTGGCGGTGCCCTAGCATGCGGCACGGGGCCACGCAATCGCTAGTTCGCCATCCCCAGCGGCAATTCTGCCATCACTTTCAGCACGTCAAAGGAAACTCTGGGGGTCGACATCGACCGCGACCCTGACGGAGCCCTTCGGCCGCGGCGCCCGTTTCAGCCAGCCCCGCAGATAGTCCTGCAGATTGATCTCGCGCGCCGTCTTGACGATCAGGCGCATGCGATGGCGCCCGCGCAGCACTGCGAGCGGCGCTTCCGCCGGCCCCAGCACCATGATTCCGTCGCCCGCCTCGGCCGAACGCGCCAGCGCCCTGGCGTGGCTTTCCGCTTCCGCCTGGCTGTTCGCGGAGACGATCAGCGCCGCCAGACGGCCGAAGGGCGGCAGCCCCGCCGCCTCGCGCGAAGCCTCCTCTGCGGCATAAAACCGCTCCGGGTCTCCCGAGATCAGCGCCTTGAGCACGGGATGCTCCGGGTCATGCGTCTGAAGCAGGGCGCGGCCCGGTTTTTCGCCTCGCCCGGCGCGCCCGGTCACCTGCCGCAGCGCCTGGAAGGTCCGCTCTGCCGCCCTCGGGTCGCCGGAAGTGAGGCCGAGATCGGCATCGATCACGCCGACCAGCGTCATTCCCGGGAAATTATGGCCTTTGGCGACGAGCTGCGTGCCGATGACGATGTCGAACTCGCCCTCGGCCACTGCCATCAGCTCCTGCTTCAACCTTTCGGTGCCGCCGGGAAAATCGCTGGAGAGCACGATCGAACGCGCCTGTGGAAAAAGCGTCGCGACCTCCTCCGCCAGGCGTTCTACCCCCGGCCCGCAGGCGATCAGGCTCTCCGGCTGGTGGCAGGCCGGGCACTCATACGGCCGGCGCTCGACATGGCCGCAATGATGGCAGACCAGCGCCCGGCGGAAGCGATGGTCGACCAGCCAGGCCGTGCAGTTCGGGCATTGGAAGCGATGGCCGCAATCGCGGCAGAGCGTCAGCGGCGCATAGCCGCGCCGGTTGAGGAAGAGCAGCGACTGCTCCTTGGCCTCGAGATTCGCCTCGACCGCCTTGATCAGCGCCCCCGAGAGCCATTGCCCCCGCTCCGGCTTGTCGCGGCGCAGGTCGACGAGGCCGAGCTCAGGCAATTCGCGCCCGCCGAAACGCTCCGGCAGCTTGAGATGGGCGTAGCGCCCGCGCTCGGCATTGACGCGGGTTTCCAGCGAAGGCGTCGCCGAAGCCAGCACGATCGGCGCATTCTCGATCCGCCCCCGCACCACCGCCATGTCGCGCGCATGGTAGGAGACGCCGTCCTCCTGCTTGTAGGCGCTCTCATGTTCCTCATCGACGACGATCAGGCCGAGATCGCTATAGGGCAGGAACAGCGCCGAGCGGGCGCCGGCCACGACCTTGGCCTCGCCGCTCGCGATCGCCGCCTGCAGCCGCTCGCGCCGCCGCCCGCTGACGGCCGAGTGCCAGAGCCCGGGCTTGACGCCGAAGCGAGCCTCGAAGCGGTCGATGAACTGGGCGGTGAGAGCGATTTCCGGCATCAGGATCAGGCTCTGGCGGCCCTGCCGGATCGCCTCGGCCACCGCCTCGAAATAGACCTCGGTCTTTCCCGAACCGGTAACGCCTTCGAGCAGCGAGACGCTGAAAGCCTTCGCCTGCACCGATGCGACCAGCGCCTGCGCGACCTCGCCTTGCCCTTCCGACAATTCCGGCACGGCGTGGTCGGGATCGGGCCGCGCCGCGATCGCCTCGCGCGGCAGCGGCTCGACCACGAAGGTGCCGGCATCGACGAGCGAATCGATCACTGCCGCGCTGACCGAGGCCGCCTCCGCCAGCGCCGATTTTGCGATCAGCAGCCCGCCTTCGGCCGCCGCGATGGCCCGGGCTCGCGCCGGCGTCATCCGCCCCGGCGGTGGCCCGGCGAGCCTGACGCCGAGCTTCGGCCGCTCGGGCGTGTCGTCCGGTTGCCGGCGCAGCGCCAGCGCCAGCACCGAGCCCTTGGGTGCGAGCGTGTACCAGGCCACCCAGTCGACGAGCTTGCGCAGCGCCGGGTCGAGGGGCGGCATGTCATATTTGCCGCTGACCTTCTTGAGATTACCGCCGCGCCCGGAACCGACATCCCAGACCACGCCGACCGTCTCGCGCGGCCCGAGCGGCACCTGCACGACGTCGCCGGGCTTGAGCACGAGCCCCGCCGGCACGGCATAGCTATAGGCCTGGTCGAGCCCTAGCGGGATCAGCACGTCGACCGTGCCACCCTGCCCCGTCTCTCCGGTATCGTCGATCAGATCGAACTGCGCCATCGCCACAAATATTGCCGCGTCATCCCGGGCGGAGCGTAGCGAAGACCCGGGATCCATGCCGGAACGGTTCAGGCATGGATCCTGGATCGGCGCCGCCAAAGGCGGCTTGTCCGGGATGACGGCGTGTTTCCTGTGCCTGTGTCTAGCATCGATTCGCGACCTGTTAAGGCGGGAGCGTCATGGTCGATGCCTGAGCCCCCGTCATGCTTGCCCTTGTGGCGAGCATCCACGTCTTGAACACCGATCTCGATCAGCCAAGGCGTGGCTGGTCGGGACAAGCCCGACCATGACGGAACGCCTGCGCATGACCGATTTCGACTCCTTCCGGCGCGAATGGCTCTCCCACCTCTCGGCCGAGCGGCGCCTCTCGCCGAAGACGCTGGAGGCCTATGGCCGCGACCTCGGCCAGTTCGCCGCCTTCCTGACCGGGCATCTCGGCGGAGCCCCCTCGCTCGCCGACATCGCGGGCTTGAAGCCGGCCGATCTGCGCGCCTTCCTCGGCCAGCGCCGCCGCGACGGCGTCGGCAACCGCACGCTGATGCGCCAGCTCGCGGCTTTGCGCTCCTTCGCCCGCTTCGGCGAGCGCAGCGGCAAGCTCACCGCCGCCGCCTTCGCCGCCACGCGCGGTCCGCGCCTCGGCAAATCCCTGCCTCGCCCGCTCGAACCCAGCGCCGCCAGGGCCGTCACCCAGGCCGATACCCGCGCCGGCGAGGAGCGCGAACCATGGATTCTTGCCCGCGATGCCGCCGTGCTCGGCCTGCTCTATGGCAGCGGCCTGCGCATCTCGGAGGCGCTCTCGCTTTCCCGCGCCCAGGCGCCGCGACAGGCCGGCGACACGCTCACCGTGATCGGCAAGGGCAACAAGACCCGGATGGTACCGGTGCTGCCCGTCGTGGTCGGCGCCATCGCGGAATATCTCGAGCTGTGCCCCTGGCGCTTGCCGCCGGACGGCCCCCTCTTCGTCGGCGCCAAGGGCGGGCCGCTGTCGCCGCGCATCATCCAGCTCGCGGTCGAGTCCTTACGCGGCGCGCTCGGCCTGCCCTCCTCCGCCACGCCGCACTCCCTGCGCCATTCCTTCGCGACACATCTGCTCGGCCGCGGCGGCGATCTGCGGGCCATCCAGGAACTGCTCGGCCACGCCTCGCTTTCGACGACGCAGATCTACACCCGCATCGATTCCGCGAGATTGATGGCGGCCTATGACGCCGCCCATCCGCGCGCCGGCCGCTAGCGCCCTCTTGCTGCCTTAACGGAAAGCCTTAAACAGCCGCGCCGCATCGGCTCTGCGAGGTGATTCGTGTCCGGCTCCGTCGAAACGCCCGAGGGCGGCAACAAGCGCATCGCCCTGCTGATCGCGCTGCTTGCGTTGATGCTCGCCTTCTCCGAGATCGGCGGCAAGAACGCCGAGCAGGAGGCCGTCGCCAAGAACATCGAGGCCTCCAATCTCTGGGCCTTCTTCCAAGCCAAGACGATCCGCGGCACCACGGTGCGCACCGCCGCCGAGGCGATGGAGGTCGAGCTTGCCGGCATCACCGACGAAGCTGCCCGGCAGCGCCTGAGCAAGCGCATCGAGAGCTGGAAGCAGACCGTCGCGCGCTACGATTCCGAGCCGGAGACCAATGAAGGCCGCAAGGAGCTCGCCGCCCGCGCCAAGACGGCCGAGGCACAGCGCGACATCGCCGCCGCCCGCGACGACAAGTTCGACATCGCCTCCGGCCTGATCCAGATCGCGATCGTGATCTCCTCGGCCGCGATCATCACCGGTGTCGGCCTGCTGGCCCTCACCGGCGGCCTGCTCGGCCTCGTCGGCATCGCGCTGATGGCGCTCGCCCAGTTCGCGCCGACCGCGCTTTTCTGAAGGCTGCTCGCCTCAATAATGGATCGCGCCGCGGATGCCGCCGCCACAGGCGATGGCATCGCCATTGATCGCGACGCTGCGCGGCGACGCCAGGAAGGCGACGATGTCGGCGATCTCCGCCGCATCGACCAGCCGCCCGATGGTAACGTTGGAAGCCATGCCGGCCTCGACCTGCGCCTCGCTCTTGCCGCCGGAAGCGGCGCGCGCGGCGACGATCGAGGCGGTACGCTCCGTCCGCGTCAGGCCCGGATGCACGACGGTGACGTTGATGCCTTGCGGGCCGAGCTCGTCGGCGAGATTCTTGGTCAGCGCCGCCACCGCAACATTGCGCATCGAGCCGATGGTCGATCCGGTCGAGCGTGCGGCGAGCCCGCTGATATTGATGACCCGGCCCCAGCCATTGGCCGCCATATGCGGCGCGGCCTCGCGCGCCAGGCGCAGATAGCCCATCACCTTGACGTTCATATCGTCCCAGAACAGCGCGTCGGTGATCTCGGCGAGCTTCGGCGGCGGTGCCTGGCCGCCGGGCTTGGCCGCCGCATTGACGAGGATGTCGAGCCCGCCCAGCGCCGCGACGGCCTCGGCGATCAACGCCTTGACCGAGGCATCATCGCCGGTATCGACCGTGCGGCCGACCACCTTGCGCCCACTCTCGGCGGCGAGCGCCGCGGCCGCCTCGTCCAGCTCGGCCCGATTACGCGCGGCGATGACGACGTCGACGCCCTCCAGCGCCAGCTGCCGCGCGATGGCGCGGCCTATGCCCTTGCTGCCCCCGGTCACCAGCGCGCGCTTGCCTTCGAGCTTCAGGTCCATGGCCTCTCTCCCTCTCGGCGCCGCGCTCAGGCCGCCGGCCAGCGGATCGCTTCGCTCCGCATGGTCTCCCAGGCGCGCGCCATCCTGAGCACGCCGAGATCGTCGAAGCGCTTGCCGGTGATCTGCAATCCGATCGGCAGGCCGGCCGCCGTCAACCCGGCATGAACCGAGATCGCCGGCTGGTCCGACATGTTCGCCGCCACCGTGAAGCAGATATGCTCGAAGGGCCGCGCCGGATCGTCGATCGGCGAGGCCCATTCGGCCGGAAAGCTCGGCACGGGCGAGACAGGCGAAAGGATGAAGTCGTAAGGCGCTATCGCCTTCAGGGCGGCATCGCGCATCGCCATCATCTGGCTCATGCCGCGATAGACGCGCTCGCCCGGCAGATCCCTGCCGCCCTCCGCCCATTGGAAGATGTAGGGCAGCACCTTGTCCTGCTTCTCGCGCGGCAGCGCACCGATATCGACCCAGGCACGCTGGCGCCAGAAATCGTCGAGCCCGTCCAGCATCGCGCGCGTGATGTGAGGCGCCACCGGCTCGACGACGGCGCCGGCCGCGGCGAAGGCCTTCGCAGCCGCTTCGATCGCGGCCTTCGTCTCCGGCTCGACCGCGAGCCCGATGCCGGCATCGAGCTGCAGGCCGATGCGCAACCCCTTCAGGTCGATGTCGAGCGCCAGCCAATCGATCTGCTGCGGCGGCAGGCTCATGCCGTCGCGCGCATCGGGCTTGGACAGTTCGCGCATCATCAGCGCGGCATCCTCGACGGTCCGCGTCATCGGCCCGGCGACGCGGCCGTAATAGGTCGGGTCGATCGGCACCCGCCCGAAGCTCGGCTTCAGGCCGACCAGCCCGCACCAGCCCGCCGGCAGGCGGATCGAACCGCCGATATCGGTCCCGACATGCAACGGCCCGTAGCCTGCCGCCCCCGCTGCGCCGGCGCCGGCCGAGGAGCCGCCGGGGTTCTTGGTCGTGTCCCAGGGGTTGCGGGCGAGCCTGTGAAAGCTCGACAGCCCGGACGAGAGCATCCCGTAATCGGGCATCGTCGTCTTGCCGAGCAGGACGAGGCCTGCCTCGCGCAGCCGAGCGGCCGGTGGGGCATCGTCGGCTGCGGGAGCGAGATCGCTGGCTGCGGTGCCGAGCGGCACGGCTACGCCCTTCGTCCGGATGTTCTCCTTGATCGTGCCAGGCACGCCGTCGAGCGGCAGCGCCTCGCCCTTCGCCCAGCGCGCCTCGGAGGCCCTGGCCTGCGCCCGCGCGCCCTCCGGGTCATAGGCGTAGAGCGCATCGAGCTTCGGCTCCCAGGCGCCGATGCGGGCGATCACCGCCTCCGTCACCTCGACGGGCGAGAGCCGGCGCGCCCTGAAGGCGGCGAGCAGTTCGGCAGCGCTCAGATCGGCAAGATCGGTCATTTCCTGTATCCTCGAAGCTCACCGGCTGCGGCGCAGGCGCGGGTCGACGGCGTCGCGCAGACCGTCGCCGAGCAGGTTGAATCCCAGCACGGTCAGCGCGATCGCGGCACCCGGAAAGATCGCAAGCCAAGGCTGCGCCGCCATGAAGGTCTGCGCCTCGTTGAGCATCCGCCCCCAGGACGGGTTCGGCGGCTGGGTGCCGAGCCCAAGATAGGAAAGCCCGGCCTCGGCCAGCACCGCGAGCGCGAACTGGATCGTCGCCTGCACCACCAGGATGCCAGCGATGTTGGGCAGGACGTGGCGCAGCGTGATCTGCCGGTTGTTCAGCCCGGCCGCCCGCGCCGCCTGGATGAAATCCTGCGCCCAGACCTGCAGCGCCGCTCCGCGCGCGAGCCGCGCGAAATAGGGCAGGTTCAGCACGCCGATGGCGACGACCGCGTTGAGCATGCCCGGCCCGGCGACGGCGGTCATCATGATCGCGGTCAGCACGGCCGGGAAGGCGTGGGTGAAATCGGCCGTGCGCATGATGACATGGTCGAGGATGCCGTCGCGCCGGACCGATGCGGTCAGCCCCAGCGTCGTCCCCAGCACCATGCCGATGCCGACTGCGCCCAGCCCCACAGCCAGCGAGTTGCGCGCGCCGACCATGATCATCGAGAAGACGTCGCGGCCGAACTGGTCGGTGCCGAACCAGTTCGCGGCAGAGGGACTCTTGAGCCGGTTCAGGATCGCCATCTGCGTCGGCGGATAGGGCGTCCAGACATAGGAAACCAGCGCCGCCACGATCACCAGCGCGGCCAGCACCGCCCCGATCACGAAGGAGGGCGCGAGCCACCAGTGCCGCTTCCCGCCCGGCGCCTTGTCCTGAACCGAGCTCATGCTTGCCTCAGGCGCGGGTCGATCAGCCCGTAGAGCAGCTCGACCGCGAAATTGATCAGGATCGCCAATCCGGCGAACAGCATCACCAGGTCCTTGACCACGATCAGGTCATGCTGCGCGATGGCCTGGAAGACCAGTCGTCCCAGCCCCGGCAGGGCGAAGACGTTCTCGATGATGATGGCACCGGCGATCAACACCGAGAACTGAAGGCCGAGGATGGTGACGACCGGGATCAGTGCGTTGCGCAATGCGTGCCGGCGCATCGTCGTGCCCTCGCTCAGGCCCTTGGCGCGGGCGGTGCGGACGAAGTCTTCCTGCAGCGTGTCGAGCATGGCGGAGCGCGTCACCCGCGCGATGATCGCAGCCTGCGGCAGCGCCAAGGCCAGGGCCGGCATCAGCAGCGCCTTCAGCGCGGTGCCGAGCCCCGCCTGCCACCCCGGAAAGCCGCCGGCCGGCAGCCAGCCGAGCCCGACCGCGAAGACGAGCACGAGCAGAAGGCCGAACCAGAAATTCGGGATGGCCAGCCCGGCCTGGGCGAAGGCCATCACCCCGGCATCGGCGAGGTGGCCGCGGCGCGACGCGGCGAGCATGCCGAGCGGAATGCCGATCGCGGTCGCGAGGCCGATCGCCATCAGCGCGAGCGGCAGCGTCACCGCCATGCGCTCGGCGATGAGCTGCGCCACCGGCACGCGATAGGTGTAGCTCAGGCCGAGGTCGCCCGTGGCGAGCCCGCCGAGCCAGAGCACGAAGCGCAGCGCCGCCGGCTTGTCGAGGCCCATCTCGGCCCTGAGGGCTGCAAGAGCCTCCGGCGCGGCGTTGAGACCGAGCGTCACCGCCGCCGGATCGCCCGGCAGCACCTCTAGCGCGACGAAGATGACCAGCGCCGCCGCCAGCAAGGTCAAAACCAGCGCGGCGAGCCGGCGCAGGATATAGCCGATCATGGCGTTCTGCCGCCTGCCGAGGGCCTCAACGCCAGCGCAGCTCCGCGAGCGGCGTCACCGGCAGCGGCCAGTCGGTCCACATGCCCTCCAGCGCGGCGTTCGCGACCGTGATCTTCGGCAGGATGAAGAGGAAGCCGTTGACCGCGTCGCGCGCCAGCTTCTCCTGCGCCTGCTTGTAGAGGGCGTTGCGCTCGGCTTCCGGCAGCGTCTCGGCGATCTTGGCGATCAGTGCCTTGAACTCCGGGTCCTTGTACTGGAAGTAGTAGCCGTCCCGCGCATAGATATCGATGTCGAGCGGCTCGGTATGGGCGATGATGCTGAGATCATAGTCCTTGTTGCGGAAGACGCGCTCCAGCCATTGCGGGAATTCCAGCGGTTCGATTGCGGCATTTATGCCGATCTGCGCCAAGAGCGCCGCGACGATCTCGCCGGAGCGGCGGGCATAGGAGGGCGGCGGCAGCTTCAGCGTGCAGTTGAAGCCGTTCGGGAAGCCGGCCTCCGCCAGCAACGCCTTCGCCTTCGCCGGATCGTAGGGATAGGTGCCGGTGAGGTCGACATAGGCCGGATGCAGCGGCGAGAAATGGCTGCCGATCAATTGCACGTCGAAACCGTAGACGCCGAGCGCGATCGTCTTGCGGTCGAGCGCATGCGCGATCGCTTGCCGCACTTTCAGATTGTCGAAGGGCGGCTTGCCATTGTTGATGGCGAGGATGGTCTCGCCCTCGGTGCCGCCAATCGTGACCTTGAGCTTCGGATCGGCCTTGAGCTGCGGCACCGCCTCCGGCGCCGAGAGATTGGTATGGGCATCGACGTCGCCGGCCCTGAGCGCCGCGACCTGCGCCTGCGGGTCGGACATGAAGCGGAAGGTCGCCTTGGCCAGCGCCGGCTTCTCGCCCCAATAGCCGTCGAAGCGGGCGAGCTCGAGCCGATCGCCGCGGTTCCAGCGCACGAACTTGAACGGGCCGGTGCCGACCGGATTGGTCTTGTTGTTGGCGGCCGTCGCCGGCGCGACGATCACCGCGTCGCCCCAGGCAAGGCCGTAGAGGAAGTTCGCGGTGGGCTGTTTCAGCTTGATCACCACCGTCGCCGGGTCCGGCGTCGCGATCTCTGCGATCGGGGTGAAGAGCTGGCGCTGGGCGTTGGTCGAATCGGGCGCGACCGCCCGCTCGAAGGAGAATTTCACCTGCTCGGCGGTGAAGGGCGTGTCGTCATGGAATTTCGCGCCCTGCCGCAGCTTGAAGCGATAGGTGACGTTGTCGTCGCCGATCTGCCAGCTCTCGGCAAGGCAAGGCTGCAGCTTGCCGGCCCGGTCCATCTTGACCAGGCCTTCGAAGATGTTCTGCAGCGTCACCTCGCGGATCGCCTGGGCGGCGCCCGAGGTCGGATCGAGCGTCGGCGGCTCCAGCGTCTGGGCGATGGTGACGCTGTCCTTCGCCTGGGCCAGGGCGACCACGGGAAGCTGCGCCGCCAGCGCCAAAAGCCCCGCCCCAGCCAGGAGTTCACGCCGCGTCGTCATATCCATCGCTCCGATGCCGTTGCGGCGCGAGGATGGCGCGGGATGCGCGGCGAGCGCAAGCCCGCCCGGCCGGCTTTACAGTCCATTCCGAACAGCCGTCATTGCGAGGAGCGCAGCGACGAAGCAATCCAGGGAGACCGGGTGAGACGCTCCACCCAGTCCCCCTGGATTGCTTCGCTCCGCTCGCAATGACGGCAGAGCGCCTCACTCCATCTGGCGCACTAGTATACCAGGCGATTGACCCCCATCGCAGCCGGCTCTAGAGATCGGGCGACCGATGGAGATGCCCATGCTGTTGCACGACGATCGCCTCTTCCCCGCCGATCCGGTGACGCGCGGCATCGCGCGCCGGATCTTCGCCACCGTCCGCGACCTGCCGATCATCTCGCCGCACGGCCACACCGATCCGCGCTGGTATGCCGAGGACAACGCCTTCCCCGATCCGGCCACGCTTTTCGTCAAGCCGGACCACTATATCTTCCGCATGCTCTATTCGCAGGGCGTGCGCCTCGAACAGCTCGACATCGCCCGCAAGGACGGCGGCGAGGTGGAAACCGACCCGCGCAAGATCTGGCGTCTCTTCGCCGACCACTGGCATCTCTTCAGGGGCACGCCGACCCGGCTCTGGTTCGAGCACGCCGCCTCGACCGTGTTCGGCGTCAACGAGCGCCTGACGCCCGAGAGCGCCGACCGGATCTACGACAAGATCGCCGCGAGGCTGGACGAACCCGAGCTTCGCCCCCGCGCCCTGTTCGAGCGCTTCAACATCGAAGCGATCAGCACGACCGAAGGCGCGCTCGACGATTTGAAATGGCACGACATGATCCGCTCGTCCGGCTGGGGCGGCAAGGTCGTGACCGCCTACCGGCCCGACAGCGTCGTCGATCCCGAGTTCGAGGGCTTCGCCGCCAATCTCGAAAAATTCGGCGAGCTGACGGGCGAGGATATCGGTTCCTGGACCGGCTATCTCGCCGCCCATCGCAAGCGGCGCGCCTATTTCAAGGAGCGTGGCGCCACCTCCTCCGACCACGGCCATGCCACGGCCCGCACCGCCAATCTCTCGGATGCGGATGCCGAGAAGCTCTACGCCAAAATCCTCAAGGGCAAGGTCTCGGCCAAGGACGCCGATCTGTTCCGCGGCCAAATGCTGACCGAGATGGCGAAGATGAGCCTCGATGACGGGCTCGTCCTGCAGATCCATCCGGGCTCCTGGCGCAACCATAACCCGGTGCTGTTCGAGCAGTTCGGCCGCGACATGGGCTGCGACATCCCCACCGCGACCAATTATGTCGAGGCGCTCAAGCCGCTGCTCGATGCGGTCGGCAACGAGCGCAACCTCACCGTCATCGCCTTCACCCTGGACGAGACCGTCTATTCGCGCGAACTCGCCCCGCTCGCCGGCCATTATCCGGCGCTCCGGCTCGGGCCGGGCTGGTGGTTCCTCGACGCTCCGGAAGCGATGCTGCGCTTCCGCGAGCTCACGACCGAGACGGCCGGATTCTATAACACCGTCGGCTTCAACGACGACACCCGCGCCTATCTCTCGATTCCCGCCCGGCACGACCTCGCCCGGCGCGTCGACTGCGCCTATCTCGCCAAGCTCGTCGCCGAGCACCGGCTGGAAGAGGACGAAGCCGTCGAAGTCGCCTACGACCTCGCCTATCGCCTCGCCAAGGAGGCCTACAAGCTGTGACCCGCCTCTCCGCCTCCACCTTCGCCGGCCTGCCGGCAGCCGTCCGCCGCCCGGCCTATGACCGCTCGCGGCTCGCTCCCGGCATCGTCCATCTAGGCTTGGGCGCCTTCGCCCGCGCCCATCTCGCCGAATACACCGAGGATGCTCTGGAGAAGCGCTTCGGTGCCTGGGGCATCGTCGGCGCGAGCCTCCAGCGCCCCGACCAGCGCGACCGGATGAAGCCGCAGGACGGCCTCTACACCCTGCTGAAGCGCGCCCCGGCCGGGCCGGAGCTGCGCATCATCGGCTCGGTTCTCGACGTGCTTGTCGCGTCCGAGAGCCCCTCCGCCCTCATCGCCAAGCTGGCCGCGCCCGAGACCCGCATCGTCTCGCTCACCGTCACCGAGAAGGGCTACTGCCACGATCCGGCGACCGGCCGCCTCAAGGCCGATCACCCCGACATCGTCCATGATCTCGCCAATCCCCACGCTCCACGCTCGGCCGTGGGCATCCTCGTCGCCGGCCTGAAGGCGCGGCGCGATGCGGGCTTGGGCCCCTTCACCGCGTTGTGCTGCGACAACCTTCCCTCGAACGGCCATGTCCTGGCTGGCCTGGTCCGCGATTTCGCGGCGCTGACCGACGACAAGCTCGCCGCCTGGATCGAAGCCAATGGCGCCTTCCCCGCGACCATGGTCGACCGCATCGTGCCGGCGACGACCGACGCCGACATCGCCGAGGTCGCGAAGCTGATCGGCGCCGAGGATGCCGCGCCTGTCATCGGCGAGCCTTTCCGGCAATGGGCGATCGAAGATGTCTTCGCGAATGGCCGCCCGGATTGGCATGAAGTCGGTGCCCAGATGGTCTCGGAGGTCGCGCCCTTCGAGTTCATGAAGCTCCGGATGCTGAACGGCGCGCATTCCTCCCTCGCCTATCTCGGCTATCTCGCCGGCCATGAGACGGTGGCCGATGCCAGCGGCGATCCGGTCTTCGCCCGCTTCCTCAAAGGCCTCTGGGCCGAGATCATGCCGACCGTGCCGGCGCCGCAGGGCGTCGTGCTGGCGGACTATGCCAAGGCCCTGCTCGCCCGCTTCCAGAACCCGGCGATCCGCCACCGCACCTGGCAGATCGCCATGGACGGCTCGCAGAAGCTGCCGCAGCGCCTGCTCGGCACCATCCGCGAGCGGCTGAAGGCCGGCGCCTCGATCGACCATCTCGCGCTCGGCGTCGCCGCCTGGATGCGCTACGTCACCGGCACCGACGAGAAGGGCGGCGTCATCGAGGTCCGCGACCCGCTGGCGGCGGAATTGAAGCGCCGCACGGAAGCCGCCGGGCGCAATCCCGGGGCGCTGGCCGAGGCCCTCGCCGGCATCGAGGCGATCTTCGGACATGACCTGCCGGGCGACCCGCGGTTTACAAAACCGGTTGCCGGCCACCTTACCGCGCTGTTCGACAAGGGCGCCAAGGCGACGGCGGCGAGCCTGGGCTGACAGAGGACGTCATTCTCGGGCGAAGCACAGCCTCCACCCGAGAATCTCTTGCAGGAGGCCCCGGACTCTCCCCGTCATGCTCGCCCATGTGGCGAGCATCCACGTCTTGAACACCGCATTGCATGAAGGAAGACGTGGATGGTCGGGACGGGCCCGACCATGACGCAGGAAGGGCGACATGCCCCTTCGCCCTTGATCCGTCGCCCCATCCGGCGCCAGATGCGCGCGATGCTTCGCGCGCTCACTTTTGCGATCTCCCTCCTCATCGCCGCGACGGCCGCGGCGCAGGAGCAACCGCGCATCGCAATCCCCAACCTCTGGGATCCGCGCATCCGGCTCGACCGGCCGGAGCCCGGCCCGCCGCGCGTGGTGCGCTTCCTCACCGATGACGACTACCCGCCCTTCCATTTCGCCGGGCCGGACGGGGCGCTGACCGGCTTCTCGGTCGAGCTTGCGCGGGCCGTCTGCGAGAGGCTGGCCTGGACCTGCACGATCCAGCCGCGCCGCTTCGACACCCTGCCGGATTCGCTGACGGAGGGCCGCGGCGACGTGCTCGCCGCGGCGATGAACCTGACGCCGGCGCTGCGCGAGCGCTTCGCCGCCAGCCATCTCTACTTCCGCGCTCCCGCCCGCTTCGCCACGACGCGCGGCAATGCGCGCTTGGCGCTCGACAGCGCCGCCCTGCAGGGCCGGCGCGTCGCCGTGGTCGCCAACTCGGCGCACCAGGCCTTCCTCGAACGGCTGATGCCCTTCGTGCAGCGTCGCGAGAGCGCCGATCTCGGCTCCGCCGTCGCCGCGCTGCGCAGCGGCGAGGCCGAATATGTCTTCGCCGACGGCGTGGCGCTGTCGCTGACGCTGGCGGGCAGCGGCGGCGAGTTCGCCTTCTCCGGCGGGCCCTATCTGGAGAGCCGCTATTTCGGCGAGGGCGTCGCCTTCCTGCTGCGCAAGGACGATCCCGCCCTGAAGCGCGCCATCGACTACGCGCTGCAGGGGCTGTGGGACGACGGGACCTATGCCCGCCTCTATTTGCGCTTCTTTCCGGTCAGCCCCTTCTGACCACCCTTGCCTTTGCCGGAAACCTTATCGGGCTCGGCAGCCGCCTTCGCCTTGGCCTTGCCGGGCCGCTTGCCCCCGCCACTCTTCTGGTAGAGCGCGTGGAACTCCTCCGCCATCCCGCGCAGCGAACGGCCGATATTGGCGTATTCGAACTCGTTGAGGTTGGCGAGCGAGGCGCGCCCCGCCGGCTGGCGCGTCCCGAAACCGCGTCCAGGCAGCAGCACGATGCCGGTCTCGTCGGCGATGCGGAACAGCAGCTCGTCGGGATTGACGTTGTCCTTCACCCAGGCCGCGAAATCCTTGCCGTAGAGGTCCCGCGCGATCACCTCGAGATCGAGCAGCGTGTAGTAGTCGACCGCATTGGGATCGGTCCCCTGCATGACGCCGAGCTCGCGGTAGAGCGCCACCTCGCGCCGGCGGATCAGCTTCTTCAGCTCCGCCTTGTAGCCATCGGCCTCGTCCATCAGGGCGAAAAGCGAGAACAGCACCATCTGCACCTGCTGCGGCGTCGAGAGGCCGGCGGTGTGGTTCAGCGCGACGGTGCGGCTGTCGGCGACGAGCCGGTCGATGAAGCTGAGCGAGCGCACGTCCGGCAGGAGCGAGCCGTAGCGCCGGTCAAGCGCGGCTTTGGCCGATTCCGGCAGGGCGGCCAGCGCCTTGTCGAAGATCGAGTCGCGATGCGTCGCAACCACGCCGAGACGCCAGCCCGTCGCCCCGAAATATTTCGAGAAGGAATAGACCAGCATCGTGTTCTGCGGGCAGAGCGCGAAGAGCGAGCGGAAATCATCGGCGAAGGTGCCGTAGACATCGTCCGTCAGGATGAACAGGTCCGGCCGATGTTCGCGCACGATCGCGGCGACCTTCTCCAGACTGCGATCATCCATCTTCACCGAGGGCGGATTGCTCGGATTGATGCAGAAGAAGATCTTGATCGCCGGGTCCTTGAGCTTCTCCAGCTCGGAATCCGGGTATTGCCATTCCTTCTTCGGATCGGCGTTGATCGCGACCTCGACCAGCCCGTATTCGTCGAGCTCGGGGATCTCGATATAGGGCGTGAAGACCGGCATGCCGATCGCGACCTTGTCGCCCTTCTTGACGAGGCCGTTCTGTTTCAGCGTGTTGAAGATGTAGGTCATGGCGGCAGTGCCGCCCTCGACCGCGAAGAGGTCGACGCTGCCCGGCGGGATGAAGCCGCCGACCATTTCCTTCACGATGTAGTGCCGGACGATCTCCTCGCTGACCCTCAGCATGCGCGGCGGCACCGGGTAGTTGCAGCCCAGGATGCCCTCGACCATCTCGTGCAGGAAGGCCGAGGCCGAGAGACCAAGCTGGTCGCGCACATAGCTCAGCGCCCGCCCGAGGAAGACCACGCCAGGTTGGTCGCGATTCTCGGCGATGAAGCGTTCGAAACGTCCCTCGATCCCCGCGATCTGCGGCAGGCCGCCGACATTGTTCGGCATGTAGGAGAAGGACAGTTCGGATTCAGTCGCCGCGAACAGGCCGAGCCGGAAGAAGGCCCGGCGCGGCAAGGTCGCCAGGAAGTTGGGGTTGCCCCGGCCGGCATTGAGCATCAGCCGGTTTTCCCTGCTGGAGGCCAGCTTGATCAGCTCGTCCTTGAGCTCGAACGGGCTGAGCTTGGCATACTGGCTGTAGTCGGCGGCCATCTTGCGTCTCCTCGTTTCGTTCAGGCGAAGGCCACGACAAGCGGGCCGAGCAGGGTCAGGAAGACATTCGCGAGCGCATAGGTGATCGCGAAGGGCGTGGTCGGGATGGAATTGCCGGCCTTGTCCAGCACCTCGCCGAAGGCGGGGTTGGCGCTGCGCGAGCCCGAGAGCGCGCCGGCGAAGACCGCCGTGTTGTCGTAGCGCAGGATGTAGCGGCCCACGAGCATGGTGATGATCATCGGCAGGATGGTCACGACCACGCCGATCAGGAAGATCGACAGCCCCTGCTGGATGATGGTGGTGACCGCCTGCTGGCCGGATTGCAGCCCGACCACGGCGACGAAGCCGGCAAGGCCGAGATCACGCAGCAGCGTCGATGCCGCCGTCGGCATGTTGCCGATGGCGAGGTTGCGGCTGCGATACCAGCCGAACAGCAGGCCGGAGAGCAGCGCGCCGCCGCCGCTGCCGAGCGTCAGCGGGATCGAGCCGATGCGCACCACGATAAGGCCGATCAGCAGGCCGACCACCAGCCCGAGCCCGTGGAAGACGAAATCGGTCTTGTCGCTGGAGACCAGCAGCGTGCCGACGACCTTCGCCACGCGCTGGACGTCCTCCGCCGTGCCGTAGAGCGTCGCGACGTCGCCCGCTTCGATGACGGTGCCAGCCGCCAGCGGAAGCGGCTTGCCGGCTCGCTGCAGGCCGGTGACGTAGATGCCGTGGCGCAGGCTGCCGGCAGTGGCATCCCTGATCTGCTGCACGGTCTTGCCGATGAAGTCGCGATTGGCGATGGCGACGTCGCGGCTGAGCACGACCAGATCCATACCCTCGGAGGACTGGAGTTCGGGGCCGATCTTGCTGGCGACGGCAACGACGCCCGCCCGCCTGCCGACGACCAGAATGGTATCCCCGGCCTCAAGCTTGAGATCCGGCTCCACACCGATCACCGAGCCGTTACGCTTGAGTCGTTCGATGGCGAAGGCCGCCGGGCCGGCGAACCCCTCGACTTCGGCGATTGAGCGTCCCGCCACGCCCTCAACCTTGAACAGGCGCCCGACCAGATCAGGTGCCGCCGGCTGCTCGCCGACGCCATAGACGCGGATACCTGCCAGCATCTCGGCCTCGGCCTTGATGGCGTCGTCGCGGATGCTGCGCCCCATCAGCCAGGGCAGGATGTTGACGCAGACGATGATCGCGCCGAAGGAGCCGAAGATGTAGGTCACAGCGTAGCCGACGGCGACGTTGCCCTGCAGGCGCTGCACCTCCTCGGCCGCGAGTCCGAGCTTGCCGATCGCGGCGCTTGCCGTGCCGATGATCGCGGACTGCGTGAGCCCGCCGGCTGCGATGCCGGCCGCCAACCCCTTGTCGAGCCCGAACATCCGCGCCAGCACCACGACGGTCGCCAAGCCGCTGAGGGCGAGCACCGCCGCCATCACGATCTCGCGGATGGATTGCCGCCCGAGCGAGCGGAAGAATTGCGGCCCGCTCTCGAAGCCGACGGCATAGATGAAGAGGGCGAACAGCACCGACTTGACGCCGTTGTCGATGGTGACGCCGACCTGGCTGATCAACACGGCGGCGAGCAGTGATCCGGCGACGCCGCCGAGCTGGAATTTACCAAACTGGAATTTGCCGACCCAGTAGCCAACGGCCAGGGAGAGGAAGAGGGCGGCTTCAGGAGACTGATGAAAGATCCAAGACAGCCAGGACATCCGCTTCCCCGTCTGCGCAATCATATCGACGGGGGACAATCACCTAAAAACATAAAGACTCAAGTAGAGGTTGTATTCGCGAACGATATGGAAGATCGGCGCGATCAATATTAAAATTGTTTTGAATATAAGCGACAAAAATTCACGTGCCGGAGCAGCGAGCCGCTCGGCTTACTCTCGTCCCAGGTCCAGCGGCGAGGCACGTCCGCGCCTCGCCTTCGAATAGCTCAGCGGGTAATCCCGGGCTCAGGGCGCGTTGCTGGCCAGCGCCTGCTTTGCCACCGCCGCGAGCCAGCCCGAAGTCGCGGGCAGGATGGCGTCGTTGAAGTCGTAGCGGTCGTTGTGCAGTTCGCCGCCGTCCACGGCCGGGCCGTTGCCGATCCAGACATAGGCGCCGGGCCGGTCCTGCAGGAAATAGCAGAAGTCCTCGGAGGTCGTGCTGGCGGGGATGTCGCGGCGCACTTCGAGCCCCGCGGCCTTGCCGGCATTCGCCGCCATGTCCTCCTCGGCCGGCGTGTTGATCGTCGCCAGCCCGCCCAGCGAGAAATCGACCTCGGCGGTCATCTCGAAGGTGGCGGCGATGTTGTTGGCGATGTCGCGGATGCGCTGCACCACGCGCTCGCGCACCGGCACGGTGAAGACGCGATAGGTGCCCTCGATCCAGACATGGGTCGGGATCTGGTTCGAGGCGAGCCCGCCATGGATCTGGCCGATCGTGACGACCGCGTTCTCCATCGGGCTGACATTGCGCGAGACGATCGTCTGCAGCGCCACGATCAGATGGCCCATCGCCGTGATCGGGTCATGCGTCAGTTCGGGCTTGGCGGCGTGGCCGGCGGTGCCCGACAGGGTGATCTTGAACTTGCCGGGCTCGGCCATCACCGGGCCGCGATGCACGGCGACGGTGCCGGCTTCCAGCCCGGGCCAGTTATGCATGCCGAAGACGCGCTCCATCGGGAAGCGCTCGAACACGCCGTCCTTGATCATCGCCTTGGCGCCGCCGAAACCTTCCTCGGCCGGCTGGAACAGGAACTGCACCGTGCCGCTCCAGCTCTCGTCGTTCTTGAGCAGCGCCGCGGCTCCAAGCAGCGAGACGGTGTGTCCGTCATGGCCGCAGGCATGCATGACGTTGGTCTTGCCCGATTTATAGGGCAGCTCGTTCACTTCCTGGATCGGCAGCGCGTCCATATCGGCGCGCAGGCCGACCGAGCGCTGCGAGGAACCGCGCGTCAGCGTCGCCACGACGCCGTGGCCGCCGACATTGGCGGTGAAGGGAACGCCGAGCTCCTTCAGCTTCTCCTGCACGAAGGCGCTGGTCTCAGCCTCCTGCAACGACAATTCGGGATTGGCGTGGAGATGTCGTCGCCACGCGGTCAGCTTGTCGAGCAGGTCGCGGTCCAAGGCGGATCCTTTCAAGGCATGGTCCAAAGTGAAAAGGCAAGCGTGACCCTATACCGCCATGGCAGGCCGGCAAGCCGCCTCGGCGAGGGGCCGCACCCTCGTTTGCCGCATCTCGACCATACGCGCATTGACGGCGGCCTTCGCAATCTGCGAAAGCCCCTCCTTCGCTTTTGCGATATGGCTTTCCCGCTCAGGAGAGGACACCGCCGCTCATGCCCGCCTTCGACGCAGCCCTCGTTGACGCCGCCCAGCGTTCGGCCGCCTGGCCGTTCGAGGAGGCGCGCAAGCTCGTGGCCCGCATCGAGAAATCCGGCAAGAAATCGGTGATCTTCGAAACCGGCTACGGCCCCTCGGGCCTGCCGCATATCGGCACCTTTGGCGAGGTCGCGCGCACCTCGATGGTCCGCCATGCCTTCCGCGTGCTCACCGGCAACACCATCCCGACGCGGCTGATCGCCTTCTCGGACGACATGGACGGCCTGCGCAAGGTGCCGGACAACGTGCCGAACAAGGAGCTGCTCACCGCCAATCTCGGCAAGCCGCTGACCGAGGTGCCGGACCCGTTCGGCACGCATGACTCGTTCGGCCGCCACAACAATGCGCGGCTCTGCGCCTTCCTCGACAGCTTCGGCTTCGACTACGAGTTCAAGTCCTCGACCGACGCGTATCGCGCCGGCGAGTTCGACGCGACGCTGCTCAAGATGCTCGCCCGCTACGATGCGGTGATGAAGATCATGCTGCCCACGCTGCGCGAGGAGCGGGCGGCGACCTATTCGCCCTTCCTGCCGATCCACCCCAGGACGCGCATCGTCATGCAGGTGCCGATCGACGAGGTCGATGTCGAGGCCGGTACCATCGCCTGGGCCGATCCGGCGACGGGCGAACGCTTCGTCACCCCGGTCACCGGCGGCCAGGTCAAGCTGCAATGGAAGCCGGACTGGGCGATGCGCTGGGTCGCGCTCGGCGTCGACTACGAGATGGCCGGCAAGGATCTGATCGATTCCGTCAAGGTCTCCTCGCAGATCGCCCGTGCGCTCGACGGCACGCCGCCGGAAGGCTTCAACTACGAGCTCTTCCTCGATGAGCAGGGCCAGAAGATCTCGAAGTCGAAGGGCAATGGCCTGACCATCGAGGAATGGCTGACCTATGGCCCGCCGGAGAGCCTGGCGCTCTACATGTTCCAGCGCCCGCGCGAGGCCAAGAAGCTGCATTTCGACGTGATCCCGCGCGCGATCGACGAGTATCTCCAGTTCCTCAACGGTTATGAGAGGCAGGACTGGAAGAACCGCCTCGGCAACCCGGTCTGGCACCTCCATGCCGGCAATCCGCCGGAGCCGGAAGTGATCGCCTCGGGTGAGGGCGACAACGCGGTCAGGACACAGATCACCTTCGGCCTGCTGATGAACCTCGTCGCCGTGGCGAACTCCGAGGACAAGGGCGTGCTCTGGGGCTTCCTCCAGCGCTACGCCCCGGCGATCTCGCCGCAGACGCATCCGCGCCTCGACGCGCTGGTCGGCTATGCGATCGCCTATTTCCGCGACTTCGTGAAGCCGGCGAAAAGCTATCGCCCGGCCGACGAGGTCGAGCGCGACGCCTTCGCGAAGCTCGACGCGGCGATCGCCGCCCTGCCGGCCGACGCCACGGCAGAGATGGTGCAGGATGCGGCGCTGGACGTCGCCCGGGCGATCCCGCGCTACCAGAACCTCGCCGCCAAGAACGCGACGCCCGAGCGTCCCGGCGTCTCCGGCGACTGGTGGAAGGCGATTTACCAGGTGATGTTCGGCGAGGACCAGGGTCCGCGCTTCGGCTCCTTCGCGGCGATCTATGGCCTGCCCAACACCCGCGCCCTGATCGCCAAGGCGCTGGCGGGCGACCTCGTCCGGGAGCACGCCGCCTTCCTCGCTGCGCGCAAAGCCGACTGACGAGCCTACGGAGCCTGCCATGACCGTTCCGTACGACGCGCTCGCGGCGCTGACGGAGGTGGTCGGCTCCGGCGGACTGCGCAGCGGCGACGCGATTCCCGTGCGCAACCGCAAGGATGCCTCCAAGACGGAGGAAGGCCTGCCGGCCCTCCTCGTCATGCCGCGGACGACCGGCGAGGTCTCGGCGGTACTTTCGATCTGCTCCCGCTTCTCCCTTCCCGTCGTCGTCCAGGGCGGCATGACCGGGCTTGCCGGCGGCGCGGCGCCGATGGCGGGTGAGGTGGCGCTCTCGCTCGAAAGGCTGAATGGCGTCGAGGAGATCGATCCGGTGAACCGGACGATGACCGTGCTCGCCGGCACGCCGCTCGCGATCGTGCAGGAGAAGGCGGCGGAGGCCGGCTTCCTCTACGGCGTCGATCTCGGCGCGCGGGGCAGTTGCACCATCGGAGGCAATGTCGCGACCAATGCCGGCGGCGTGCAGGTTCTGCGCTACGGCATGACCCGCCGCAACGTGCTCGGCGTCGAAGTCGTCACCGCAGATGGCCGCGTCATCAGCCACCTCAAGAAGGTGGTGAAGAACAATGCCGGCTATGACTGGACGCAGCTCTTCATCGGCAGCGAAGGCACGCTCGGCGTCGTCACCCGGGTGCTGCTCGCCCTGCAGCCGGCGGTGACCGGCATCCAGACCGCGCTCTGTGCCGCCGGCAGCATCGACAAGGCTTTGGCAGTCCTCAACCGCCTCGAAGCCCGCCTCGGCGGCAGCCTGCTCGCCTTCGAGGCGATGTGGCCGGAATATATGAAGGCCGCGACCGAGCAGGGCGGCCTGCCCTGCCCCTTCTCCGCCCGGCCTGAACTCACCCTCGTCGTCGAGGCTGCGATGGGCACGGCCGCCGCGGGCGAAGACGCCTTCGCCGAGGCGCTCGCCGAGCTGGCGGAGGAAGGTCTCCTGGACGACGTGCTGATCGCCCAGTCGAGCCGCGACCGCCAACGCTTCTGGGCCTATCGCGAGGCCAATTACGAATTCTACCGCGCCCTGCCGCCCGGCATCCATTTCGACGTCAGCATCCCGCTCGGCGCGATGGAGACCGCCGTCACGCTGCTGCGCCAGCGCGTCGCGGCGCGCAGCAGCGCGGCGCTGCCGATCGTCTTCGGCCATCTCGCCGACAGCAACCTGCACTTGTCGGTTCATGCCGAAGCGATCGACCTGTCGGGCTTCGCCGACATCGTCTACGCGCTGGTCGAGGAGATGCAGGGCAGCATCTCGGCCGAGCATGGCGTCGGCGTCCTGAAGCGTCCTTATCTCGGCATGAGCCGCTCGGATGCAGAGCTCGCGCTGATGACCTCGCTGAAGCGAACGCTCGACCCCGGCAACATCCTCAACCGCGGACGCATCCTGCCGGTCTGACCTTTAGCATCAGTCTATGGCGCCGGCCCTGCGGCTCTGCCAGAAAATGGGCGAGCGCACAGCCCGGGGAAGCGGAGCATGATCGACGAGATGACGCCTAACGAAGCCGTCGAGCACGCCATCCGCTCGCGCCGCGCCGTCCGCGCCTTCCTGCCCGATCCGGTCGAGCCCGGACTGCTGCGCCGCCTGATCGAGCTGGCGGCTCAGGCCCCGTCCGGCACTAACATGCAGCCCTGGAAGCTCAGGGTGATCGGCCCGCAGGCGCGGGCGCGACTCGAGGCGGCGCTGCTCGCGGCGCTCGCAGCCGGCGAGCGTCCGGGCGCCGAGGAATACCGCTACTATCCCGTGCAGTTCCGCGAGCCCTATCTCGCGCGTCGCCGCAAGGTCGGCTGGGACCTCTACGGCCTGCTCGGCGTGACGAAGGGCGACACCGAGGGCATGAAGCGCCAGACCGCCGCCAACCTGCGCTTCTTCGATGCGCCGGTCGCGCTGATGCTGACGATCGATCGCGATCTGGAGATCGGCTCCTGGCTCGATCTCGGCATGTTCATCCAGACCCTGCTGATCGCCGCGCAGGGCCATGGCCTCGATTCCTGCCCGCAGGCGATCTTCGCCCAGTTCCACCCGATCGTGCGGCGCGAGCTCGCCATCCCCGAGCACGAGGTCGTGGTCTGCGGCATCGCCATCGGCAAGGCCGACTCCGACGCACCCGCCAATCGCCTGGTGCCCGAACGCGAGCCTGTCGAGGGTTTTACGACCTGGCTGGATTGAGGGCTGGGCGCGGGCGTTTCGTCATGGTCGGGTTCCTTCAGAATCGGTGCCCAAACGCGGATGCTCGCCACGAGGACGAGCGTGACAGCCTATGGGCCGTGCCCGCCATCGGGGACCGGCTTGCCCGCGTCCTTCCGAAAAAGTTTGACCAGCGGCGCGACCAGCCAGTGCATCGCGACGATGGCGATGCCGCCGAGGACGAGCCCGAAGACCGCCGCCAGCGCCGCCCCGGCCAACCACTCGCCTGCGCCGGCAACGGCGGCCGGCAGGGCGCGCCCGGCCACGACCGCAAGGTCATGCGCGCCGTGGCCGAGGCCGGCGAGGCCATAGCCCTCCAGCCCGTGGATGATGATGCCGCCGCCGACCCAGAGCATCGCCGCGGTGCCGACGGCGCCGAGCAGGCTCAGGAAATAGGGCATGCCGCGCACCAGCCCGCCCCCGACGGGCCGCGTCAGCCAGCCGAGCATGCGGTCGAGCCCTCCGGCCTCGCCGGGCTCGAGCCGGCGCAGCCCGAGCAGGCTCGTGGCCGGACGCTGGTTGGCGGCGAGCGCGACGCCGACATCGTCCGCCTTCACGATCAGCGCGACGACGCCATAGACCGCCACGGTGATGCCGATGCCGACGAGCGCCAGCACCGCCGCCTTCATCCAGAAGGACTGGTCCGAGACGCCGGCGAGCGTGATCGCCATGATCTCGGCCGAGAGGATGAAATCGGTCTTGATCGCACCGGCAACCTTCTGCTGCTCGAGGGCGGTGGGGTCGCCCGCCGCCTCGCCCGGCTTGGCCGCGCCATGCGCCCCGTGCGGCAGCATCAGTTCCAGCACCTTCTCGGCCCCTTCGAAGCAGAGATAGGCACCGCCGGCCATCAGCAGCGGCGTGATCGCCCAGGGTGCGATCAGCGCCAGGACCAGCGCGCCCGGCAGGAGGAACAGCAGCTTGTTGCGCAGCGAGCCGAGTGCGATGCGCCAGATGATCGGCAATTCCCGCGCCGCCGCGAAGCCGACGGCATAGCGCGGCGTCACCGCCGCATCGTCGATGACGACGCCGGCTGCCTTGGCACCGGCCTTGCCCGCCTGCGCCACGACATCGTCGACCGACGCCGCCGCGACCTTGGCGATGCCGGCGACATCGTCGAGCAGCGCGAACAGACCCGAAGCCAAGCTTCTCTCCTCGAATAGCATCAACGGCAAGAAAGCTACCGCGCTTTCCCCGGGCCGTCATTCTCGGGCGGAGCGAAGCGAAGACCCGAGAAACTCAGGCCGAAACAAGCGCCGGGTCCTCCTTGGCAGGGATGCTCGGGTCAAGCCCGAGCATGACGAGCCCGGCTCCTTCAGCCCTTCAGACTCGCAAATCCTTTGCCTTCGGCAGCGAGACGCTTCAGCAGCGGCGCCGGCTCCAGTGCCTTGTCGCCGATCTCCGCCGCCTGTGCCTCCAGCCGCTTCGCGATGACGTCGAGCCCAACGCTGTCGGCCCAGAACATCGGCCCGCCGCGCCAGGCCGGCCAGTTGTAGCCGTTGATCCAGACGATATCGATGTCGCCGGGCCGCGCCGCCACGCCCTCCTCCAGGATGCGCGCGCCCTCGTTCACCATCGGGTCCAACAGCCGCGCCAGAATCTCCTCCTGCGAGAAGGCGCGCCGCGTCACACCCTGCTCGGCCGAGATGCGCTGGATCAGCGCCTCGACCTCGGGGCAGCGCTGGCCGGCGCGCGCCCCCTGCGGGTAGAGATAGTAGCCGCGCCCGGTCTTTGGGCCGAACCAGCCGGCTTCGCAGAGCGCATCCGCCACAGCGGCCTTCAGGCCACGCGCCTTGCGCGAGCGCCAGCCGATATCGTTGCCGGCGAGGTCGGCCATGGCGAAGGGCCCCATCTTGAAGCCGAAGCCGACCAGCGCCGCATCGACCTCGTGCGGCAAGGCGCCGGCGACCAAGAGCCGCTCGGCGGCGCGGGTGCGCTGCTCCAGCATGCGGTTGCCGACGAAACCGAAGCCGTTGCCGACCACGACCGGCACCTTGCCGAGCCTGCGGCCGAGTGCCACCGCGGTCGCGATCGCATCGTCGGCCGCGCCCTTCGGCCGGACGATCTCCAGCAGCTTCATGACATTCGCCGGGCTGAAGAAATGCATGCCGATCACGTCCTGCGGGCGCTTCGTAGCCGCCGCGATCGTGGGCACGTCGAGATAGGAGGTATTGCTGGCCAGGATGGCGCCAGGCTTGGCGACCTTGTCGAGCTCGCCGAAGATCTGCTGCTTGACGCCCATCTCCTCGAATGCCGCCTCGACGACGATATCCGCGCCCGCCGCAGCCGCGAGACCGACGGCCGGCCGGATCAGCTTCATGCGCTTGGCCTTCGCCTCAGGCGTCAGCGATCCCCTGGAAACCGAGATGTCGTAGATCGCGCCGATGCGGTTGACGCCATTGTCGAGCGGCGCCTGCGCCGTCTCGATCAGCGTCACCGGGATGCCGGCATTGGCGAAGCACATGGCGATGCCGCCGCCCATCGTGCCGGCACCGATCACGGCGGCGCTCAGGATCTCGCGCGGCTTCACCTCCGGCCCGATGCCCGGCACCTTCGCGACCTCGCGCTCGGCGAAGAAGACATGGCGCAACGCCTGCGAGCGCGGATCGCCGATCAGCGAGAGGAAGAGCTTGCGCTCCACCGCCAGCCCCTCGACGAAAGCCAGGGTGAAGGCGCCGCGCACCGCCTCGACCAGCGCCGGCACGTTCGGCATGCCGTCGGCCTTCTTCAGAGCGTCCGCGGCCAGGGCCTCGAAGGCCTCGCGATCCGTCTCGGTCAGCCGTCCCGTCGCCTCGCTGGTGACCGGACGGCGCCGTTCCGCCGCCAGCCCCTCGGCCAGCTTCATCGCAGCGGTCACGACATCGCTGGAGACGACCTCGTCGAGCAGCCCGTATTCGAGCGCCTGCCCGGCCGCGATCGGCTCGCCCGAGAGCATGATCGGAAAGGCCTTGGCCGCCCCGATCAGCCGCGGCAGGCGCTGCGTGCCGCCGGCGCCCGGGATGAGGCCGAGCTTGATCTCGGGCAGGCCGAGCTTCGCAGCCGGCAGCGCGGCGCGGCCATGGCAGGCGAGCGCCACCTCCAGCCCGCCGCCGAGAGCGACGCCCTGGATCGCGGCGACGACCGGCTTGGCCGAGCGCTCGATCGCATCGAGCAGATCGGGCAGTGCGGGCGGCGCCGGCGGCTTGCCGAATTCGCTGATGTCGGCCCCGGCGATGAACGCCTTGCCGGTGGAGGCGATCACGATCGCCGCGACGGCCTTGTCGGCGTTCGCCTGCTCGATCGCCGCCGCAAGCCCCTGACGGACTGCAGCCGACAGCGCGTTGACCGGTGGATTGTCGATGGTGACCAGTCCGATCCGGCCGTGCCTCTCGAGCTGAACCTTCGTCATCGACCGCCTCCGCCATATCCGTCTCACGCCCGACTCGCCGACCAGGCAGCGAAGGCGTCTCCCGGTTAGGGAGAATCCGCCCGGCCCGATGTCAAGCACGGTCTGCGGCGACGAAAGGCGCAACCTGCCTCGCTTGACCCTGCGCGAAGGCGCATGCGATTCCGGCAGGACCATCAGGAGCGGACCGATGAGCGAAGTGCTGAGCGAAACCGTCGCGGCCGGCATCATGCAGATCACCATGAACCGGCCGGACCGCAGGAACGCGCTCGACCGCGCGAGCTATGCCGGGCTGATCGCGGCGATCGGCGCCGCCGAGACCGACGCCTCGATCCGCGCCATCCTGCTGACCGGCGCCGGCGGCTGCTTCACCAGCGGCAACGACATCAAGGACTTCGCCATCGCCGCCGCGGCCGGCGAGGGCCCGCGCGCCGCCATCGACTTCCTCGAGGTGATCTCGACCGCCCGGAAACCGATCGTCGCCGCGGTCGAGGGCTTCGCCGTCGGCATCGGCACGACCATGCTGCTGCATTGCGACCTCGCCTTCGCCGCCCGTTCCGCCACCTTCCGCCTGCCCTTCGTCACGCTCGGCCTCTGCCCCGAGGGCGGGTCGAGCTATCTGCTGCCGCTCGTCGCCGGCTCGAAGAAGGCGGCGGAATTGCTGATGCTGGGCGAGGCCTTCAATGCCGAGACCGCGGCGGAAGCCGGCCTCGTCAACGCCGTCACCGAAGACGGCACGGCGCTGGAAGCCGGCCTCGCCCGCGCCAAGGCGCTGGCGGCGCTGCCGCCGGAATCGCTGGCGCTGACAAAGATGCTGCTGAAGCGCGGCGCGGCTCAGGCGGTGGCCGAGACCATCGCGACCGAGGCGAAGCATTTCGGCGAGCGCCTGAAGTCGCCGGAGGCCATGGCCGCCTTCATGAGCTTCCTGAAGAAATAGCCACCACGCTCGTCATGCTCGGGCTTGACCCGAGCATCTCCCGCCGAAGGAGGCTCCTGCGGCTCTTTCGGCCAGAGATTCCCGGACCGGCCTGCGGCGGCCCGGGAATGACGCCCTTCTCCTGCCTCAGGCCGCCACCGGCCGGCGGCGCCCCATCAGCCAGTCGCGGGTCCAGACGAAGACTGGCCAGAGCAGCGCCGCGAAGGTCATCGCCGCCAGCACGGACGAGACCGGCCGGTCGAAGAACGGCAGCACCGAGCCGTCCGACTTGATCAGCGAAGTCACGAAGTTCTGCTCCACCATCGTGCCCATGACGATGCCCAGCACCATCGCCGCGACCGGATAGCCGTTCTTCTCCATCACGAAGCCGAACACGCCGAAGAAGGCGACGCACCAGACCGCGAACAGGTTGTTGCCCGCCGTCGCGAAGGCGCCGACCGCGCAGAAGATCATGATCACCGGCATCACCGCCGAGCGCGGCGCGCCGACGACCTTGCTCGCCAGCCGGATCATCACAATGCCGAAGGGGATCATGATGATGTTGCCGAGGATGAAGATGATGTAGAGCGCG
>NZ_FUYX01000032.1 GCF_900168195.1 Allobosea thiooxidans
GGCTGGCTGGCCGAAATCGCTGATCCATCATGCTGATTCCTCGTAGAAACCAGCGCCAGATCAGTCGCTACATGCAGCAGATTTGAGTCAGAGCCCAAGTTTGACCCCGTGAGGCGGGGGATCGGCTTCCAACTTTGACCCCCTTGAGCCGGTTTCGGTGAGACTGCCCGTCCTGGTTTCGGATGGGCGGGCGGGGGATGAAGGGCGTGGATACGATTGCGCGGATCCGGCGCGAGTTTTCGATCCGCGGGAAGACGATCAAGGAGATCGCCCGCGAGCTGCATGTCTCTCGGAACACGGTTCGGAAGGTGCTGCGCTCTGGCGCGACGTCGTTCGAGTATGAGCGCAAGGTTCAGCCGCAGCCGAAGATCGGGCCCTGGCGCCCTGAGCTGGATCGGCTGCTGATGGCGAACGACGGCAAGCCGGCCCGCGAGCGCCTGACGCTGATCCGTCTTTTTGAAGAGCTGCGGGATCTCGGCTACGAGGGCGGCTACGATGCCGTTCGTCGCTATGCGCGAGGCTGGCGCCGCGAGCAATCCGCCGTCACGGCCGACGCCTATGTGCCTTTGAGCTTCGCGCCCGGCGAGGCCTACCAGTTCGACTGGAGCCACGAGATCGTCGTCATCAATGGCGCCACGACCCAGGTGAAGGTGGCGCATGTCCGGCTCTGTCACTCGCGCATGCTGTTCGTGCGGGCCTATCCGCGCGAGAGCCAGGAGATGGTCTTCGATGCCCATGACCGGGCCTTCGCCTTCTTCAAGGGCGCCTGCACGCGCGGCATCTACGACAACATGAAGACTGCGGTAGAGACGATCTTCGTCGGCAAGGAGCGTGCCTATAATCGCCGCTTCCAGCAGATGTGCAGCCATTACCTGGTCGATCCAGTCGCTTGCACGCCGGCCTCGGGCTGGGAGAAGGGGCAGGTCGAGAACCAGGTCGGGCTCGTGCGGGAGCGCTTCTTCGCCCCGCGCCTGCGGGTCAAGAACTACGACGAGTTGAACGCCTGGCTGCTGGATCAGGTGCTTCGCTACGCCAAGGCCCACCGCCATCCGGAGCAACGTGACCGTACGATCTGGGAGATGTTCGAAGCCGAGCGCCCGAGCCTGGTGCCTTACGCGGGGCGGTTCGACGGCTTCCACTCGCTGCCTGCCTCGGTGTCGAAGACCTGTCTCGTGCGCTTCGACAACAACAAGTACTCGGTCATCGCGAGTGCGGTCGGGCGCCCCGTCGAGATCCGCGCCTATGCCGATCGGATCGAGTTGCGCCAGGACGGGCGTATCGTCGGCGAGCATCCCCGCTGCTATGGCCGCGACCAGACCATCTACGATCCCTGGCACTATGTCCCGGTACTGGCTCGCAAGCCGGGCGCCCTGCGGAACGGAGCGCCCTTCAAGGACTGGGTCTTGCCCGGTGCGATCGACCGGGTCCGGCGCAAGCTCGCGGCCGTTCAAGACGGCGACAGGCAGATGGTCGAGATCCTCACAGCGGTGCTGAGTGACGGATTGTCCGCAGTAGAAGCCGCCTGCGCGGACGCTCTGCGGCAAGGCGTCCACTCCGCCGACGTGATCATCAACATCCTGGCCCGGCGCCGCGAGCCGGCGGCAGCGATCACGATCATGACGCCCGATGCCTTGCGCTTGCGCCATGAGCCCGCCGCCGATTGTGCCCGCTACGACAGCCTCAGGAGAGCCGTGTGATGGAACGCTCGGAGATTCTCGCCACCATGGGCGAGCTCAAGCTCTATGGCATGAAGGCCGCCTTCGACGAGATCATCGCCTCGGCGGTGAAGCGCCAGCACGAGCCGCAGCGCGTCGTCGGCGATCTGCTCGCCGCCGAGATCGCCGAGAAGCAGGCCCGTTCGATCAAGTATCAGATCACCATCGCCAAGCTGCCGCTCGCCAAGGACATCGCCGACTTCGCCTTCGACGGCACGCCGATCAACGAGGCGCTCGTCCATGATCTCGCCGGCGGCAACTTCCTGGCTCATCAGCGCAATGTCGTCCTGGTCGGAGGCACCGGGACCGGCAAGACCCATCTTGCCATCGCGATCGCCCGGGCCTGCATACGTGCCGGCGCTCGCGGCCGCTTCTTCAACGTCGTCGATCTCGTCAACAAGCTCGAGGCCGAAGCCCGCGCCGGCCGCCAGGGCCGCATGGCCGA
>NZ_FUYX01000025.1 GCF_900168195.1 Allobosea thiooxidans
GGCGCCGATATGGCGGCCTGGGTCAGCTACGCCATGGCCAAGCGCTTCTCGAAGACGCCGGAGAAGTTCGGCACCGGTCATCCGGAAGGGCTGATCGAGGCCGGCGCCTCCAACAACGCCTCGCTCGCCTCCGGCTGGGTGCCGGCGCTGCTCTTCGGCATCCCCGGCGACACCATCACCGCGATCGCCATCGGCGTGCTCTACATGAAGGGGCTGAACCCCGGGCCGACGCTGTTCACCAGCCAGGCCGAGAGCATGTACGCGCTCTACATCATCTTCATCCTCGGCAACATCATCATGATCCCCTTCGGCATTGTGATGATCCGGCTGGCGAGCAAGGTCGTCGGCGCGCCGCGCTCGGCGGTGATGCCGGTGATCATGATCTTCTGCGCGGTCGGCGCCTTCGCGACGGCGGGCAACAACCTGTTCGCGGTCTGGTGCGTCGCCTTCTTCGGCGTGTTCGGCTTCGTGATGGAGAAGAACGGCTATCCGGTCGCGGCGATGGTGCTGGGCATCGTCATGGGCACGATGGTGGAGCAGAACTTCGTGACTTCGCTGATCAAGTCGGACGGCTCGGTGCTGCCCTTCTTCGACCGGCCGGTCTCGTCCGTGCTGGCGGCGATGACCTTCGCGGCACTGCTCTGGCCGGTGTTCTCCTGGACGCGCGACTGGCTGAAGGGGCGCAGGCGGGTGGTGGCGGCGGCCTAGGGGTGACATGATGCGCCAGTTCCAGACATTGAGGTGCAACCTAGAAGCAGACATTGCAAAAATGGTGCGAGAATCTGCTCTCGACCATTTCGAAGTGTCGTTGTGAAGCGCGAAGATGGTCCGTTCCCGACGTCGGTAGCGTCCCCTCGGAGCCGAGTAGCCAGCGGCTTGGCTGAGGCAGTTCGGGCTATTCTGTCTCTTAGAATACCCTGGCTTGCCGCATTTCGGACGCAAGCGCGCGCCTCCGTACGCCGTCAAATCCGCAGCGGGAGGTCAATGCCCGTTCGGAGCGCGCCGGATCGTCCTTAAGCCCCCCAGCCCCGACGGTCCGGCGCCTATCTCAATCGAGTGTGGTGGAAATGGGTCGGCTAGTGACGATTTCGGCGCTTGCGTCGCAGTTTCGATGCGAGCATTTCCAGAGGATAGGCCCCTGCGCAGAAACTGTGGGCCTCAGCATCAACCTTCAATGGAACGATATGGTCGACCAGATCGTCCGTACATTCTGGCCAAGCAGCCAACTGGTCATTTGTTGGCGTTGAATCTGTCTACGATACAGTGCCCAAAGCCGAGATTGATCGAAACGCCGGTGCGCCAGAACTTAGCAGCGCTACAAGTTGGCTCTGTTTGTGGGTCTGCGTCTTCTGAAAGATCCGCGCCAAGTGAGAACGCGCTGTCGATAGTCGAACGCTCTGAGCTCGCGCCTCTTCAGCCAAGGTGAGACCGCGGGCAAGAGCCAGGGCATATTTGGCCTCGGTATCGGTCAGACTGAACATTTGCTTCACGCATCTAGCCAGATCCGGCGCTGCTTCAAGCCGTCGCAAGGCAAGCGCGACTCTATCGTTTGACCAAGTATCAAACGAGGACGACGTCGGCATCACATAGGCCGAAACGAGCTGGGAACCGTCGACGCCGTGCAAAATCAAACTGGCCTCTTCGGGTTCACCTGCAACACCTCTTTCCTGCACCGCGCTCTTGACCAATTCCTTGAGCCGCCGATGATCGCGCGGATAGCGCGCAACGAACCGCCCCAATTGGAGACCGGCTGCGCCGTCGCTCTCGGTCAGAATACTTTTGGCACTGGCGTTGGCGAAGGTGACGCACATGTTCCGATCGAGGATCACGATGCCCAAGGCGAGCCGATTCAGCGTGCCCTGCATCTCGTCTCGCTCGGCTGTGAGCCGATCGACCTCGCACTGCAACTCGTCGATCCTCTGCCGCAGTGGATCGACTCTCTTCTCCCCCACAGGAAACTGGATCAGCGTCAGGCCCAATTTGCAGATTCCTTTTGCTAGGTTCACGAGCCGTGCTCAGGACACATGGCTAGACGAGATCTCGAGGCCCGACCCGATCTGCGAGCCGCAACAGCCACATCATGACCTCTCGCTCGGTTGTGCTGAGGGTGTGGCGCTCGATGATTTCGGCGGCGACGATCCGGAATTCAGGCCATCGCAGGTAGAAATCAGCGAGATCGCGTGGGGCGGCCAAACTGGTCGGGGCGCCGCTAAGAACTGTTGATTTGAGCGAGTTTGACATGATGGCGAGGCTAGCTGCCTCAGCGCCAGCCTGCGCGTGAAAAAACTGTGAAACAGATTGGCTTCAATTCCTGCGCTACAATAAGCTCGGCCTGTGCGTACGGGATACTGCGTCATGCAGGGGGAGTTACTGCAGATCAACCTGTTCGGAGCCTGCGCGGTATCGTCAACCGTAAGCGGTGGCTTCGTTGTGTCCGGCGCAAAGCACCGAGCCTTGCTTGCACTGCTCGCAACGGCTCCTTTTGGGCGCCGCACGCGAGCTTTCCTTCAGGAGACGCTCTGGGGGGCGACCTGTTATGACACGGGTCGTCAGAGTCTCCGTCGGGCGCTTTCAGACCTCCGCCACATCATGGGGACGAGCTTCGAGCAATTGATCGTCGGCAGCAACGCCGACCTCTCCCTGGACCTCTCTCGGGTGCGCTTTCTCGGGCATGTTGCGTCCGGCCCATTTCTAGAGGGCCTCGACATCAGGGAGCCGGGCTTCGTCGCATGGGTGACAGGCATCCGTCAGAACCCCGGGCAATTGGCGGCGCTGTTCAGAGGCAGCCAGGAACTGTTCTCCCCGCTGCTTCCAGTCGTGGCGGTTCTCCCATTTCGTGCCTTGGACGGCGAGCATCCGACGAGTGTCTTGGGAGACTGGATCGCGGAGGAGATCTGCCGGTCACTCAGCCGCTCCCATCTGCTCGCGGTTATCTCACATCTGTCCTGTCGGGTCTTGGCGTCGACGCAGATCGACATAGCTGCCGTGCGCAGCGTCTTGCAGGCAGATTACTGCGTCACTGGGACGCTTCGGCGATTGGCCGGCAACCTAATTCTGGATTGCGATTTCGTGGATACACGTTCAGGGCGAATCCTTTGGACGCGTCAATTCGAGCAAACAGCCGAACGCTTCCTAGATGGGTCAACCGACGGCATTGCGGCAATCGTCGCCACTGTTGGAACCGCGATTGCTGAACAGGCGCTCGTCTATGCCCGGAGTAAGGTGCTAGCGGCCATCGATGATCATAGTCTCCTAATCTCCGGCGTCGCGCTCATGCACCGCTCGACGCTGCGGGATTTCGCCCGCGCTCGCGAACTTCTTGAGGAGGCTGCACGCCGAGCACCCTATACGCCGGAACTCCATGCCTGGCTCGGAAAGTGGTACGTCCTCAGCGTGTTCAATGGCTGGAGCGCGGATGTAGCGCGGGAGACACGGAATGCTCTCGACTGCACGGCGCATGCGTTGGACCTGGAGCCTGGCAACGCGTTCGGCCTGACGATCGACGGCTTTGCGCAAAATAACCTCTTGCGCCGCCTTGATATCGCCGATGCCCGCTATTCGGCTGCGCTGGAGCGAAACCCAAACGCGGGCCTATCCTGGCTTCTCAAGGGCGCCCTGCACGCCTTCCGTGATGAGGGAGAGGCCGCGGTAAAGGCGACGGAGCGTGCTCGTAGGCTCTCGCCGCTCGATCCCTTCGGCTATTTTTACGACTCGCTGAATGCAACTGCGCATCTCGCAATGGGCGATCATCAGCGTGCCCTCGACTTAGCCGATCGGTCTTTGGGCCAAAACGATCGGCATTTGTCGACCTTGCGCACAAAAATCGTTGCTCTGCACAGTCTCGGGAGGAAACAGGAGGCAATCGTTGCTGGTCAAGAACTTCTGCGCCGGCAGCCAGACTTTACGGTTTCGGGATACCAGCGCAGTCATCCGGCAGCTGAATTCGAGTTCGGTCGAAATGCGGCGGCAGCTCTTCGCGCCGCCGGAATTCCGTGAGAGGGAGCGGACATGTCTTTACTTGGGGGCACTGGTGGAACGGGCGGCACGGGGGGGACCGGTGGAACGGGCGGGACTGGCGGAACCGGTGGCGCGGGGGGGACTAACCTCACCGGTCTCGGCTCTTTCATTGGTGGCGCCCCTGTCGATCCGCTGACGGCCCAAGGTCTCCTCATCAGCAGTCAAGCCATCATGCACGCCGCGGGTCGCGAAGAGGCTGAGGCGCCAGCTTCTTTGAGGATGTCCGATCCTGAGAGTTTGGCAGGCTTCGAAGGGTGGGTGCGCGCATCGCTTTATCTCAGCGACTTCATGCGCCAGCTCGACTGGAAAGCAGAAGCCCGAAGTGGGGTCGGCGTCGTCTCCTTCTCATGGCAGAGGCCGACCTTCCTCTCGCTGCACAGGCCGCCGATGGCGCTCTTCTTAGAGCAGGTTGCGCTAGTGCGGGACTATATGGATCTTCGTGGCGAACGGTCGGCAGAGATCCTGACCCAACGTGGATATCCGATCGACTATTTCGCGATGATCCTCGGCCTCAATGCCGCACGCAATCGGTTCACATTTGAGCTGATCGCCGCCACGCAGATCCTCACCTCCCATGTCGCGATGGTTGCCAAGCACCATCTTGCGTGCCGACGGCCGGATCGGCTCGGGACGACGGTAATGCCAATGATCTCAACGCCCGGCCACACGACTTTCCCCAGCGCGCATGCGGCTGAAGCGTTCGCGGTCGCAACCGTGATCGAGGGGCTGCTCAAGGCGGTAAAGTCGCTGAAACACTACCCGTCTACCGAGAAGCTGGTGAGGTTGGTCTTCAAGCAGGCCGAGCGGATTGCGGTAAATCGCACCGTGGCAGGCGTGCATTTTCCAATCGATAGCTGGGCGGGAGCGGCGTTGGGCGAGGTAGTGGGGCAGATTGTGTTGGCGCTCTGCGGTGTAAAAGCAGCCAATGTCACCCCGCGAACGTATATCGCTCGGAATATCGACTTTGCTGTAAGCGCTTTCAGGCCGGATCTATGGCCCGGCGTCCCAGCGGCTCATGCTGATCCAAACATCACGGGGCTCTCCCGCGATGCCGACGGTCGTGCGGTCCCCGTCCGTCGCAGCAGCCTCTTCGACTGGCTGTGGGAGAAAAGCCTGGACGAGTTTCGGCTCGCCTAAGGTGGTGACGATGCAGACCCGCATGGTGCTTTCCAATGTCCGATGATCTCACAGCATTGATCGGCCCCTACGAGCGCTGGGCACACGGAATCGGTGCCGACTATGCGTATGCAGGCGCCACCATCGCCGATAGCCCGTTCATGGCCGCCGCTGCGGAATGGCCGGCAGGAACGAAGCCACATTCGATGATAGCAGGGCTGGAAAACAAGGATTCGTCGAAAAAGGAGCCGGCAGTCCTCTTGCCCACGCTTTGGTCCGCCGCCTTCGGCAAACCTGGACGGGTGTTCTGTCCGATCGTGCTGCACGTGAGCGAGCCGGTCAGCGCTACCGGAGCTGATCGACTGCGCGATCTCGCGGCTGCCTGCTCTCAGCTAAGGCCGGGAGAAACGGAGCGGCTTGGAAAGCAGGACACGGGCATTTGCTTCAACTCCCGGATCCCGCGTTCCGCTGTCCATCTCGGCTTCCGTCCGGACAATATCACCGAACGCTACGCACGTTGTCCCAAGGCGACTGTCCCGCCGGAGGCCATCATGGCGGTGATCGATGACGGCATCGCGTTTGCCCATGAAAACCTCAGGGATGCCGCCGGCAAAACGCGGGTGGAGTTCTGCTGGCTGCAAGGAGCAGCGCAGGAGGTCAGGGAGCCGACGGTTCTGTTTGGGCAGGAGTATCTGAGTGACGATATCGACAAGCTTATCCAAGCCTGTGGGCATGATGAAGATCTGCTCTATCGTCACGCCTCACCCGATCGGGGGGTCTATGCAGGCTCGACTATAGACCACCTGGCGACGCATGGTGCGCACGTGCTGGACGCCGCCGCCGGTCACCGCCATGGCAGCAAGCCGAACCCGAGCCGTCCCGTTCCGCCGGCGGGCAGCCTCGACGCGTTGCGGGTTGTCGCCGTGCAATTGCCTGCCCCGGCTACGATCGAAACGGCCAGCTTCGGGAAGGACGCGTTTATTCTCAGCGCCTTCCACTACATCCTCGACCGTGCGGATCGTATAGCCGAGCGCTATCTCGGGAAGGGGCGCGCGCTGCCCCTCTTCATCAACTTCAGCTACGGCTTCAATGCCGGCCCCCATCATGGTGGCGAGCGCCTGGAGCGGGCTTTGCGGTCGCTCATCCGTCGGCGCATCGCACGAGGTGGCGCGACCCACCTCATCATGCCCGCGGGCAATGACTTCCTGAGCAGTCTCCACGGAGAGATCACCCCGGATCAGCTTTCGGGAGACGACCGTGGGTTCGACATCCCCTGGCGTCTGCAGCCTAATGATCGGACATCGAACTATCTTGAGATCTGGTTGCCGCAAGGAGCGGTGCCCGACCGCGTTTCCATCACGATTACCGACCCTGTGAGTCGTGTGATCTATGACGGCCCAATCGACCGCTCGGGATTGACCATACGACATGTAGATCTGATGCTTCCCGGCGCGCTCTGCCAGCATCCGATCGGTCAAGTGAGTGTTGAGTGCTACCGGACCGGTGATGACGAGGCCCTCTGGCGTTTCGTCTTGGCGTTGGCGCCGACCGTGCCGGACAATCCAACGTTGCCGCCCAGTTCATCCGGAACCTGGACGGTGCGGCTCGGCCATCTGCACGACGTGGTTCAGCATGGTCCAATCACCTGTCGTATCCAGCGAGATATCAATCCGTTCGGCTATGCCCTTGGTGCGCGGCAAAGCTATTTCGATGACCCGGGCGATAAAGCATTTGATGCCTCAGGGCACCGGCCGCTTGGAGACAATCCCGTCGGCGTTTTCGTCCGTCGGTTCGGGAGCCTCAACGGCCTCGCGACCCACGATGCGGTGACGGTAGTCGGAGGTTTTGTGGCGACGAGTCGGAGCGCCGCCTTGTACAGCGCTGCTGGCCGCGATGCGACGCATCAATCAGCCTCGGGGCGGGTTCACCTGTCCGCTCCCTCCGACGCATCTTCAGCACTCGAAGGCGTACTTGCTGCCGGAGCCCGCAGCGGTGCCGTGTTCCGGATGTCGGGTACGAGCGTGGCAGCACCACAGGTCGCCCGCGCGGCCGCAATTGCGTACCTGACAGAACGCAGACCCGCCCACGTGCCGAGCGATTGTGGCGCAGGACATGAGCTTGTGCGCTTGCTCGATGGGCAGTTACGCCCCGCGCCACAGGACTCGATCAGTCAAACGAGGCTTGGGCACGCTCTGCTTGGAAGAGAGGGATAGGTACTGACGGTTTCATGGCTCGAAATCGGCGACTGCTCGGGCTGGCCAAGGCCCAGTCGAGGTCATGTGAAACGGGCATTGGCGGAAGCAGTCTAGCGGGCCTGAAGCGCCATGAGCAGACATTGGGCCCCCGCCCGGAAGCGGACATTCGTACCCAAGCGCGCTAGGCTTGCCCAAGGCGGCTCCGGAGGGCGCCTTGGAGGAATTCGGCAAAGGCCTTGGTCCGGGCCGGCGGATTCCTGGGCCAGACCGGATGGGCGCCGTGGCCGCGTTCGACGGGAGCAGCGTAGCCTTCCTGAAGCGAGACAAGCTCTCCCTTTGCGACGCGTTCGGAAATCACCCGATCCGGCAGTGTGGACGTCGCGGGGCAGGTGGGAAAGTTTCAGAGCGCCGGACGCGGATTTCCAGCCGAAGCCTATCAGCGCGCATCAGGAAGGCGATCGCGTCACAAGAGCTGACGAAAAGCGCCCCAGGCCGATCAGGCGTAGCAGTTTCGTGCCCGATTTTAGCCTTGCGATGCATCTGTCAGCGCGCCGCAGATTTCGGCTGACCGCTGACGCCGCCGGTCAGGCCCTCCAGCCATGTGTCAGTTGCTGCGAACTGCCTGCCAGCCTCGACCGTCTTCCAGAATGTCACATCGGCCCAATGCACGATCGTGTTTTCGAGGCTGCGCTCCAGCAATTCTCCTTCGGCCGAGTGCGCCGCCGCGATATGCGCCACCGCCTCGGGCAGATCCATGGAAAAGCAGATGAAGACGCCATAGCCAGGGTGACGAACCGACGGGAAGCCGACGCAGTAAGGATCGGCCTTCCAGCGCTTGACGTTGTCCGGTTGGAACTCCCAGACCTTGCCGATGTCGTGGCAGAGCGCGCCGGCGATTAGGATGTCGCGATCATAGCGGAAATTGGGGAACAGGGCCGCCATTTCCTCGGCCGTCTTCACCGCCAGGCGGCAGACCGAACGCATATGGTCGCATTGCGTGCCGGTCAGCAGCGGCATCGAGTCATAATTCCCCGAGGGCTTCATCTCGCCGATCTGCGTGAAGCCATGGGCTTCGAGCGCGGCGACCCAGGCGTCGATGACCTTGTCGCGCAGGACACGGTCCTCGATCCAGTCGATCTCCGGCATCTCGGCCACGCGGGCGGCGCGCTTGACCTGCGTGATCTCGATCGACTTGCCACGCAGCGATACCGTTCGCGGATAGGTCACGTTCTTCTCCGAATTGCAGATCGTTGGACGATGGTCACTGCGCGCCGATCAGGCGCGGCAGCCACATGACGATGTCGGGCGCGGCGATGATCAGGACGATCATCGCGAGCAGGCTGCCGATGAAGGGGAGGACGCCGAGGATGACGTCGCTGATGACGCCCCGCCCCCGGACGCCTTGCACGACATAGAGATTGACCCCGACAGGCGGCGTGATCATCGCGGTCTCGCAGAGCAGGACCACCATGATGCCGAACCAGACCGGATCGAACCCGGCCTGGACCACGACGGGAACGATGATCGGGATCGTCACGATCATCATCGGCAACGGCTCCATGAAGCAGCCGAGGATCAGGTAGAAGACGATGATCGCGACCAGCGTTCCCATCGGGCCGAGCCCGAGCCCGGTGATGAAGCTGTTCAGCGCGCCGACCAGCCCGATCGCGGACAGTACGAAGTTCAGGAAGAAGGCCGAGGCGACGATCAGCATGATCATCGCCGATGTCCGCATCGTCCCGTCGAGCGCCTCGAGGATCATCCTGACGGAGAGTCTGCGGTTGATCGCCGCCAGCCCGATCGCGACGACCACGCCAAGCGCGGCCGATTCCGTCGGCGTCGCGAAGCCGGCATAGATGCTGCCAATCACGATCAGGAAGATGATCCCCGGCGGCACCAGCCCGCCGAGGCTGGCGATACGCTGGTTCCAGGAGGTTTCGATCGCACGCCCGCGCCATTGCGGCCGGATGAGGCAGCATATCAGGATCGTTGCCATGAAGATCAGGCCGAGCACGATGCCGGGCACGAAACCGGCGAGATAGAGCTGCGGCACCGAGGTCTGCGTCAGCCAGCCATAGATGATCAGGTTGATCGAGGGCGGGATCAGGATGCCCAGTGTCCCGCCCGCGGCCACCGTGCCGAGGAACAGGCGCTCGCCATAGCCATAGGACTTGATGACCGGGGTCGCGACCGTTCCGATCGTGGCGGCGGTCGCGACACTCGATCCGGAGGTCGCGGCGAACACCATCGACGCCCCGATATTGGCGTGCATCAGCCCGCCGGGAAGCCAGGCGAGCCAGTGGCTCATCGAGCCGTAGAGGCGATCGGCCATGCCCGAGCGCAGCAGGATCTCGCCGAGCAGCACGAAGAGCGGCACGCTGACGAGAATGGCGTTGGTCGAGGCCGACCAGATCACCTCACCCATGGCGAGATAGATCGGCATCGGAGAGAACGCGGCACCGAGCGAGAGCGCCAGCAGCAGGAGCGCAGCGCCGACGGGGATGCTGAGCCCGAGCAGGACGATGAGGAGGCCAAGGGAGGTCGGGACCATGGCGGCTATCTCGGGATCACGGGTTGAGCATCGACGGCGTCGAGCGCCTCCTCGATCTCGTCGGCGACATCCGGCGTCGTGACGATCGCGCGGGCTGCGACTTCGTCTCCGCGGATCAGGGCCAGGGCAACGCAGCCCAGCTGCTCCACGCAGACCAGCGCGAACCAGAGGAGCCCGACGAACCAGAGGCCTTGCGGGATCACCAGCAAGGTGCCGAGCGAGGTGTTTTCCCGCGCGCCGAGCTCCCAGGAAGCATAGACCGTATCCCAGGCGAACCAGGCGAGGATCAACGCGACCGCGCCGAGCGTGCCGAGTGCGAGAACATCGAGGCAAATGCGGATGCCGGGCGGCGTCCAGTTCCTGATGACGTCGATCCGCACATGCGCTCGATTCAGGAGCGCATAGCTGAACGACCAGCTGGCCGAAATCGCGAGCGCATAGCTCGACAATTCCGTGCCGACGCTGAAGGGGATGTGGATCGCCTTGCGCGCCAGGATCTCGATGGTGATCACCACCGCAGATCCGACGAGCATCAGGCCGCCGATGCGGGCCATCCATACCGAGATGGCCGCGACGGGTGCGTGAAACCTCACCATGTCCATGCCCTCGCCCGTCTGCGGCGCTACGGCGCAACCGCCTCGACGCCCGCGACCTTGCCGACGGTCGCGTTCCACTCGGCAACGCATTCGGGACCGCAGCGCTTGGCCCAATCGGGCAGGACGCGCTCGCGCAGGATCTTCTGCGCGGCCGCCTTGTCCGAATCGGAGACGGTGACGAACTTCATCTTGGGATTGGCTTCGATGCCGTCCTTGCAGGGGCCGAGGCCGGTATTGCAATTGACGCCGTCCTGGAGGTCGCTGCCAGCCTGTGCCCACATCCGGTCTTCCAGCTCGGCGAACTGCTGTTCGAGAAACGCCCGTGCTTTCTCGTCCAGACGTGACCAGCTGCGCAGATTGGCACCGAAGAACGTCATCGACCATCCCATCGGCAGCGCGTAGAGATGATCGCTCACCTCCCACCAGCGTGCGGTATTGCCGGCCGAGGTACCGGTCACGGCGCATTGCGCGACGCCACGCTGCATGGCCGGGATGACTTCAGCGAAGGGCACGTTCACCGAGGAACCGCCGGCCCCCTCGACCATCTGAGACATCGCCCGGTTGAAGGTCCGCACCGCCTTGCCGCGCAGCGAGTCCAGGCCGGTTATGTCCCCCTTGCAGTAGAACATCTGTGCCGCGACCGGGCTCATGCTCAGGAGCTTGGTGTTGTATTTCGTCTCGAGGGCCTTCGCGAGAGCTGGCCGGAAGGCGTCCGCAGCCTTGCGCTGGGTGGCGATGTCGACGGTGACGCCGGGCAGGTCGAGGCCGTCGAAGCGGGAATCCTCGCCCGCCATGTAGCTCATCGTCGCCTCGGAGATGTCGAACACGCCCTGGCGGAGCAGCCGCAGCACCTCCGGCCCACGCAGGCCGAGTTCTTCCAGCGATCCGAATGTCGTCGTGATCGCACCGTTGGTCTTCGCCGCGAGCGTTTCCGTGAAGAACGGCTTGTAGACCTTCTGAAACAGATTCTGCGTCTGGTTTCCGCCAGACACCTTGAGATTGATCTTAGGGAAATCCTGGGCCTGCGCTGCCATGGCTGACAAGCCAAGGCCGGCGAGAATCGTCAGAATCCGGATCGATCGCTGCATCGTGCTCTCCCTGAAGGGTCGGTTATCCGACTTCTGGCGCGCAGCCTAAGCCACATTGCAATCACAAATCCAATTGGACTATCTTGCTTCATAACATTGGATTTTTAAATGCGCCCGACGATTGCTGAACTCGAGGCTTTCGTCTGGACCGCCCGGCTGGGCTCGGTCCAGGCCGCAGCCAGGCACCTGTTCCTGGCTCAACCCACGCTCTCGCTACGACTGAAATCGCTGCAGGACGAGCTCGGCGTCAGGGTTTTCGAACGGTCCGGCGCAACATTGAGACTGAGCCCCGATGGGGAGCAGCTGTTCGGGCACGCCATATCGATCATCGAGGAGCTTGCGCGCATGCGCGAGCGGGCGGGATCGACCGGTGCGCTGCACGGCACGGTGAAGCTCGGCATGCCGGAAACCTTCGCGGTCGCCTGCCTGCCCAGGATCCTCAAGGACCTCGCTGCGCTCCATCCGCTGCTGCGCCTCGAACTGTCGGTCGCAACCAGCACGCAGCTCGAAGACGAGCTGCGCGAGCACCGCCTGGATGTCGCCTTCCTGGTCCATCCCAGCGACGGGGCGGCCCTCAGGCTAATCGAGCTCGGGCGTCAGGAGGCGGCGTGGGTCGCGGCCGAGAGCCTGCGACTTGGACCGATCGTACGGCCAGCCGATCTGCAGGACTGTCAGATCCTGACAAATCCTCCTCCCTCCGCCATGCATCGGCAGATCACCGACTGGTTTAGCGCAGCTGATGTGAGGCCCAGGCGGCTCGATTTCTGCACCGGCCAGATGGTCATTGCCCATCTCGTCCAGGAGGGCGTCGCCGCAGCCTTCCTCCCCGTGAAACTGATGGAACCCGTCCTCGCGAGCGGAGCCGTCGTCAAGCTGCGTTCGGTGCCCGAGTTCCCCCATGCCGCGGTCTGCGCCGGTCATCGCATCGGTGGAGCGACGGCCGAGATCGAAGCAGTCATCGCCGCAGCGCAGCGGGTCCTGAGCCAGGTACCGTTCCTGCTGCCGCCACAGCGCGCTGAGCCCCGCTAGCCCGCTGATTGAATTCAGTTGTAGCCACTCAGCCCGCTCCATCGACCTTGAGGTAGTCGGTCGCCTCCAGCGCCTTCTGGATCGATTTCACCATTGCGCTCGCCGGCGCAGTCAGGCCGCCCTCCGGATAGCTCGTATAGACTCGACCATGAAATCAGATCGGGCACCGAGCGCAGGACCCTGACCCGAACGGCCCTAACATCGGCTCCCATCAAGCAAGCCGGCAGGACGCCGAGCGCCACGCCCGACGAGACGAGGTGGCCGAATGGCGACTCAAGGCATCAATTTCTTCTTCTCGCCCCATGTCGCGATCATTCCCAGCCTTGTGATCTTCGCTCTCGTTCTCGCCACCAACGTGCAGGGTGATTCCTGCTCCTCTCGGGGATCGTCATGATCGGCGGCGCGATCGGCGCCATCGTCGGTGTTCACCTACTGACACTGCTCCAGGTGCAGGGGATCGGCCTTGCTGCCGCCGTCGTGCTAGGCGCGCTCGCCGGGCCGGCGCAGGTGGGTGACCGGGTGATCGCGATGGCAGGCGGAGGGCAGCATCCCCCCTCTGGACCATCAGCGCGGCACTCGGATCGATCGCGATAGGTCTGGCGCTGATGGCGCTCGGCCTCGGTCCGGTCGGGGTTGCAATCGGGCTTTATGGAGCCGGAAACGGCGTCTTCTCTATTGCCAAGGGGACGCTCCCGCTCGCCCTGTTTGGGCCGGAATGCTGTGCGCCTCTGATTGGAAGGCTCGCTCGGCCAAGCTTGATCGCTCATACGGCACGCAAGTTTACTATCTGCCGAGCCGGTCCAGAATGGGCCGTCCGAGACGCAACCGGAGCCGTTTCTGGGCTTAGCCCCACCATGGCCGACGTATGCGAGACGGCGGATCGCATGGCCAAGCGAACGAGCACCACGGTCGCGCTAACAGACGAAGCTCGGATATACCTGAACTCCATTGGAATGGCTCACCGCTATCGGTTGCCTTGCGGTCGCTTCGCCCCACGACCATGCCTCCATTTGAGTTATCGATTTCCGGTCAGCGACGTATGAATGGGGTGCGAGCCGACTACTCCGTTCGGGCGGCTAGCATTCTCAGTTTCCGCGTCGCACGCGGACATCGGCCAAACCAGAGAAATCGACAGTCGAGGCGTACACGGTCGCATTGCCGTCGTACTAGCGCGAGGAGTTTCAGCACCTCCGGGAGCTGGCGAACGATCACAACGAGATGCCAAGCCACTTCGATATTTGGCAGGCTGCCGCACCGCCGGCCAGAACGTTGCAGGCGACAAAATGGAGGCCCGTCCCAATAGCTCCTAACCGGAGGAAGATTGCTCGACCTCACTCTTCATGGCCCGTAGGGTGACATGGCTTGGGTCTCGCGCATGAGAACAGAGCACATCGGGAGAACCAAGCCATGGCCAACGTTGACACGTTCTTCCTCCAGCCGTTCAAGACACATCGAAAGCGCTTGGTGCCCAGCCAGTGCATTTCAGCCAAGAGCCGGCATCACGCGCTCAATGAAGGTGAGCGCCTGAGCAAAACGGCCGAGGGTTTGGCTGTCATCCACGTCGTTGCGGACGACGAGACCGGTGAGGTGAGCGAGCTTTCTGTGTTGGCACGCCACGGCTCGATTCCCGAGGAATTTGAAGAGCAGATTAGGGCGCTTTGAGACTAAACGCGGCAGCGTTGGCCGGTGTTGAAACCCTTCACCGGCGAACACATCCCGGCCGCGGGGTGCTTCTACGGAACCGACACCAGCCCGGCCCGGACAACCGGGAGCGCAAAATCGGACTGCAACGCGCCGAGTCCTCAGCGGACCGCAAAATCAATCGTTCCGATGGGGTGTAACAGATCGATTCCAGCGTCGCTGGTTCAGGACAGCTAGAAGCGGAACGCGGCCATAGTCGTCAGCATGGAAATAATTTCTCCTTGCCTTGCAAGTTTATCCTGCGCACACCATTTTAAGGCAGTCTCGAAACGCATCGGGATTTTACTTCAGAGAATTTGCGCGAAGCGCCCCGATCTGGGCCAAACGGAGCCCAGCCATGACAAATATTTCCGGACACTGGTTCAATTATCGCGTTTGGGCCGCAGATCGCTATCTGGTTTGGATCGCGCATGGTGGCCTCATCGCCGCGTTCGCATTGGTTTTCGCACTCGTCCTGAAATGATGTTTCCCATGGAACCGCACCTGGAAAAGGCTCGGCTTGCAGCCGCTGGCTATGCTCCGGCGCCGGAGGCGTCGTCGCCGACCTATGGAATGATCGGCATGGCGCTTTTCCTCGTCGGCATGTGGGGAGCGGGCAGGTTTTATGACGTGCCTCTGATCCCCCATTTGTCGTTGATTGTTGTTGGCTCGCTGATCGCATTTCCCGTTGGCATCTGGCTGCAAAAGAAGCGGAAGCGGCGCCATGTCGATGCCTATCAGGCTGAGCTGGTGCGTCTTGGCACAGGGCGCAGGTCATGAGCCTCGACTTTCCCAACTCGATCCGGCGTTACGAACCCGGCCGCGGCTGCGTGAGCTTCTGGGGCTCTGAAGCGTCATTGGAAGTGATGTTCCAGATCGAGCTCGACGTTCTGCGGACTTTAAGCCCCGCTGTCATCGACGGCAGCGAGGGCTCGTTCCTCGTCGCATTCGACCTCAATCGCTCAGCCATATTGCAGGCCGCTCGCTCCGCTTATCTGAAAAAGCGCGGGGGCTATCATCGGCTCTCGGCCGACGCCTTCCGCTAGCAATAGCGGGGTGACTACCGGCGGCGAGTATCGACCGGCGAGTGCAGCGGGTAGGCTTGCGTTTGTCCAGCCATCGTCAATCGCAGGAGCGCGACATCATGAGCGAACGGCGAGAGCTATATCGCAATCCCACCGGCGACTGCTGGTTTCTGGGGCGGGAGCCGACGAGCGGTGCAGCATTCGTGATCCATCAACCGAACGGTCCAGGAGGCGGCCAGCTGTCGCATATCGAGTTGGGAGCGTTCCTCGCCTCCGGAAAGGCGGACCGTCCCGAGCAAAAGGCCTTGCTCCGCCTCATCGGGACGCTCGTGGACGTACCTCCCTACGCAAACCGGACGTGATGTCGTGATCGCGGCTCCGGCCGCCAACCAAGCTTCGGCTGTTACGCTGTCGCATTCATCGAGATCAGCACCTGCAGATTCTCCTTCGTACCCGAAACGTGACTTGCGATGTCCAGCGAAAGGGCGCTCTGTTCAGCTACAGTTGTCTCCATACCGCTCCTGGAAATGACCGTCGCGGCGCCTGTCACGCCGTCAAACGGAGACACAAACCATGCTCAACGGAACCGGGTCGGTCACTTTACGCAGTGGCCGAAGGCTGCACGCCAAATATCAGTTTGGCACGCATCAGGAGCATCATTGGGTCGGATATCTGATCTGCGATACGGAAACTGCCGATCCGAGCGAGTTCTCCTACAAAATCCTTCTTCAATGCGAAGGCGGCATAGCAATCGAGCTTGCCGTTACCAACTGGACGGATCGCTACATGGCGGTCGTGGGGCGCCCGTTGCCGGAGTTCAATCAAGTCGCTTGAAAGAAAGGCGCCGCACGCTCCCGGTCGATGTGGCCTCGCAGGGACGTCAAACGGCCACAATGATCGACTAACAACAAATGATCGACGGAGTCGCTTAGCTGGCATCGCGAAATCGCGGTTTGCCCGACTTCTTTTCTCTTTCGACATCGCTCGCCGCTTTGCGGCATCCGCTGCCGGCATTGTGCCGGCTGCCTGACACGTCGCGCGGCCGAGCCGCGCGCCATGGAATTCATATGAACAAGACCATCGACAAGACCAAAAACGAACACCGTATCGGCAAGGCAGCGCCGGCACCCGTGTCTCCGCTCCCCGCACCGATCTGCAAACCCGTTTCCGGCGGTCTCTCACGCGCTGAATTGCGTGAGATCGTCGCTGAGATCCTGGGTTAAGGGAAAAGAACCATGGATTTGCATCATCGCGCGCGGCGCCCTCAGAATCGAGGGGGCCTGGCCGAGGCACCGCGAACGCCCAACCTTCAGGCAAGATACGAGCGCACGCTCGCCCTCGCACGCGGGTCGGAAATGATCGGTGACAAAGTTGAAGCCGAGCGCTTTTATCAGCAGGCCGATCACTATCGCCGCCTGTTGAACAACGAAGCCGCTTAGCAGGGCTGACGATCGACGATCGCGATGCCGCGTCGAGAGCTCAGCGGCTTCACGGCAGATTCTTCGATGGGACTGTAGCGCCGCCTGCGCGCTCATCAGCCTCCTTGCGCAGCCGCTGTTCCTTCAGCCGGACTGTCTTCGCGTCGCGCTCCTGGTTGAGGCTTTCAGGCTCCGACAGAAGGCGATTCCGCGACAGCGATTGCGTCTGCGTCTTCAGGAACGCAGCCTCCGCCTGGGTCCGGGATTTTGAATGCTCGGTCATTCTGCTTTCCTCCTGATGGGCGGCTACAGCTGCCGCTCCGCCCGGTCGTCGCTCTGGATCATCCTTGAGAGCCGGATACCGGCGATTTGGCCTTTGCTTTTGAAACGATGATCTGGTTGTGACCGATCGCCCTTTCGCGGCCGTCGATGCCTCGAACCCGGTAATGACGCTCACCGCTCTCCCGCGCCGGCATCACGCGAATAATCTCGTAATCGCCCTCTCCAGAGCGATCGGCGAAGCCGAACGACAGGCGTACGGTGTCGCCGACCTTGATGGGACGTTCGGTCATGGCTTTTCGCTTTCGAGAGTGGGTTGTCCGGCGTAAGGCCGCTTGTCTTTGCCGGGCGCATTTATGACTGCGCAGCCCGGCTCCATCGCTTCCAGTAGTGCTGCGACCTTCACCGTGGCGAAATGGCAGAAGGTGTCCGAGACCGCATAAGGCAGGACGATCATGTCGCTGTGGCGTATCGCGCCGCAGGTGTAGACGACGTTCGGTACGTAGCCCTCCCGTTCCGAGGACTCGGGCTGGACGAAAGGCTGGCGCAGGCGCCCCAGAACTTTCGAAGGGTCCGCCTTGTCGAGCAGGACCGCACCGATCGTGTATTTTCGCACCGCCCCGACGCCGTGGATCAAGAGCAGCCAGCCTTCGTCGAGCTCGATCGGCGAACCGCAGGTGCCGATCTGCACGAACTCCCACGGATACTGCGGCTTCAGGATGGCGACTCCGCCGTTCCAGGTCAGGAGATCATCCGAATAGATCAGGTAGAGGTTTTCATTGTCCTGCCGGGAGATCATTGCGTAGCGACCGCCCAGCTTGCGCGGGAACAACGCCATGCCCTTGTTCACGGCGGCGGAGCCGCGTAGCGGCGACAGCCGGAACGACAGGAAGTCGCGGGTCTCGATCAGCTCCGAGCGGATCGACCTGCCGTCATAGGCCGTATAGGTGGCGCGATATACGATGCCGTCATCTTCCTCGAACGCGACGAAGCGCGCATCCTCGATGCCGTTCGACTGGCATGCGGTCACGGGAAAGATCACCCGCTCGCTGACGTCGCTATCAGCAGCGAAAACAACCTCGACATCCTCGCCATCGAGCCGGGCCATCCGATTATGCAGGGTGGCGATCGTCGCCAGGCGCGAGGTCGGGTCGACGCTGACGCCCCCATCGGCCGCGATCGACCCGGCGCGGAACGTCAGGGACGAGATGTGCCCCTCTCCGACGGCGCGAACGCTGAGGATGAAGCGAAGCCCGCCTGCGGGAGCGCCGGATTGGTCGGGATGCGGGACGATGCTTGGGTTGAAGAGCGCTGCCGCCTCGAACGAATATTCGTGCAGGAAATAGGCCCCGACCAGCTGGCGCTGGACCTTGGTGAAGGCGCCGTGAGCGGCGAAGGCATCCTCCATCTCATCGGCGCGCGCCTCGAACCGCTCCAGCAGATTGCGATGCCGGCCGTTGAAATTCTCCAGCACCTCTGCAAGCAGATTCGCCGCCGCTTCTGGGGCGAGCGATAGAACCCGGTTGACGATATGGTTCGCCTTGGCCTTCTCGGCAGGATCGAAATGCCGTGGCTCGCCTGCAGGGCCGAACCGGCGCACGACGATCCGCGAAGGATCGGGATGCAGATACAGGGTCTGTCGGTTCAGGAAACTGGGCTGGGACAAGACGTCCGCCGATCTGTTTGTGAAAGGTCGCCGAAGGCTCAGGCGTGCAAGGCCCGAAGCGGCGCCAGTTTCGGGCGATCCCCGCTGACGCGGGCAAGCTGGCGAATCTCGGCGAGGCTGAGTAGGTAGGATACCACGGATTCGCCACCGCGGTTCTCATTCGGTCGATCGCGATGCAGGCCGTCACGGCAGGCGCCGGTATCCAGGTCGACCAGGGGCACGGAGAGATCATTGTCGCCCAGGAACCAGGCGAATGCGCACGCGGCGTCGTTGCGCCATTGCGGATCGCCGTCGGCCCGCCAGGCTGCGAGGCAGGCGGAAATCGTCGCCGTCGCTTCCAGCGGCTGCTGATCGAAAACCTTCGGTGGGCTGCGCCTGTCGCCGAAACTCTCCGAGCCGACCGGCCTGAACAGGCCTGTCGGCGTCGTCTGGAGATGCGTGAGCCAACGCAGCGAGCGCAGGCCGGCCTCGACATAGGCCGGCACCTTCATCGCCAATCCCGTCGCGATCATCGCTTGGGGCAGGCGCGCGTTATCGTACGAGAGCCCATCCTCGAACCAGATCCAGCCCGGCGTCTCGACCGTCGCGAGCAGGCCGAGCAGGCGGTCGGCGAGAAGCGTACGCACCGATGCGGCCACCACGGTGGTGCAATGAGCGTCGAGGCCCAGCAAGGCAAAGGCCCATGCGCGCGGTGAGCTGAAACGTTCAATGATGGGCAGGGCCTCGGCGAACAGTGCGGCAGCCCACTGCCTTCGCGGAGCGCTCGCATCGTCGCGCGCGCAGACGCCGAGCGCCCAGAGCGAGCGTCCGTGACTGTCTTCCGACCCGGCTTCCTCGAGCCAGCGCCGCTCGAAACTCATGAAGTTGCGGAAGCGTCGTCGATCGGGATTCCAGGCGTGCTGGACGAAAGAGGTGAAGCGCGTCGTAAGGGTTTCCGGCAATCGCGACTCGCCGGTGCCATTCAAAGCACTGGCGAGGAGCAACGCGCGGGCATTGTCATCGACGCAATAGCCATGGGAGCGGTCCGGCACGGAATGAACCGCGTGCTGGAACAGCCCGGTATCGTCGCACATGGACAGGAGGTGGCCGGTCTGCATCTCGGGCGGCGGTGCCGTTGCCATCAAGGCCCTCGGCTGACTTGAGCCCGCGACGGCATTCAGCACGCGTCCCCGGCGCGCCGTCTCGAAGGCGGCGAGATAGCGCTTCGCGGTTCGCTCCCAGGTCATCGAGCGGCTGCTCGCATAGGCGCGCAGCCTCATGTCTTGACGCCGGGGCGCATCGGTCAGCAAGCCCGCAATCTCGTTGCCGATGGCGACGGCATCGCCAAAGGGCACCAGGATGCCGCGCCCGTCCGCGAGCAATTCCCTAGCGTGCCAATAGGGCGTCGAAACCACGGCCTTGCCCAGCCCGAAACTGTAGGACAGCGTGCCCGACGTCATTTGCGCCTCGTTGAGATAGGGCGTGACATAGACATCGCACATCGAGATGAAGCCGAGCAGCGTCGCCTGATCGACGAACTGGTCGAGAAAGACGACGTGGTCCTCGACCCCGAGCTCGCGCACACGCGACATCAGGCTTTCGCGATAGGACTCGCCACGTTCACGAACGAGATGGGGATGCGTCGCGCCGAGAACAACGTAGATCGCGTCGGGGCGGCGCCTTAGGATCGAGGGCATCGCGTCGATCATCACCTCGATGCCCTTGTTGGGCGACAGCAGGCCGAAGGTCAGGATGACGGAGCGACCGCCAAAGCCCAGCCGTTCCTTGGCCTCATCGGGCTCGACAAAGGCGAATTCGGGAATGCCGTGCGCGATCACCTCGATCTTGTCCGCTGGCAGCCGATAGACGGCCCGCAGCAGGTCGCGCCCCTTCTCGGCCATGACAACAATACGGGCCGAGGCGTCGACGATCCGTTCCATCACGTCGCGCTGCGCAGCATTCGGTTCGGCCAGGACAGTGTGAAGCGTCGTGACGACGGGCATGGTCAGGCGCGACAGCAACGCCATGAGATGGCTCCCAGCCTCACCACCGAAGATGCCGAATTCGTGCTGGAGGGAGACGACATCGAAGCGCCCCTCGTTCAGGAAATCGGCAGCATGCGCATAGCTTTCGAGTCGCTGGTCGGAGATCTGGCAGTGCACCGAGAACGGATAGTCGTAGCCGTCGGCATGGTCGTTCATGGCGACGATGGAGGTGTTGACATCGGAGGATGCGATCGCCTGCTGCAGATCCGTGGTGAAGGTCGCGATCCCGCAGCGACGAGGCAGCGAGTTGCCGATGAAGGCGATGCGTTTGGCCGGGCTCATGATTGCGCCTCCGTGGACGGACCTGGCGAGCTCACAACGGCCTGCGGCGGCCCGGTGGGAGGTGAAACCGTCTCGCGAAACCTGGGCATGCCGACCCCATCGATCCGATGCAGGAGATTGCGGCTTGGTGCCGCAGCGTCATAGGCGACGAGGCAGGACAGGCCGGCTTCGCCCGGCACGATGCGCGCGCTCTGAGCCTCGATGAAGCAGCCCCGGCCGATGCCGATTTGGAAAGCGCCGATCGTGGCATCGCCAGCGATGGCTGCCAGCCAGGTCTCGCACCGGGCATCGAGCTCCCAGATCGATCCGGCAGGCAGGTCGATCTGCTCGAAGACGAAATAGGGGTTTGCGACGAGCACGGTCCGGACGTCGCCCAGGCGCCGTGGCGGCACGGTTCGTTTGGTGGGGCCTGTGTGAGCCACCGCAACGCCCTGCTCGATGTGCAGTTCGCGGGCACGGCCGTGGTCGAAGAGACGGAACGTCGTGTCGCTGCGCTGCTGGATCTCGGCGAGCACGAGGCCTGCACCGATCGCGTGGATCGTCCCGGCGGGAACGGCGATGACCTCCCCCGCGTGCGGCTTGTGCCATGCGACAAGCTGGGCGATCGAGCCATTGGCAATGGCAGCCCGCAATTGCTCCGGAGTGACTACCGCCTTGAGACCGACTCCGACTGTGGCGTCAGATGCCGCGGACAAGATGTACCAGGCTTCGGTCTTGCCGCGCGGCAGCCCCATCTGATGGGCAGCGGCATCACCTGGGTGCACCTGGATCGACAGGGACTCCCGCGTGAACAGGAGTTTGAGCAGCAAGGCCGGCTCCGGCGCGTGCTTATCGCAGCGCTGGAACCAGAGTTCGCCGATCGGAATGCTGGGATGCCCCGTTCCGCTCCAGGGAAGGAGATCTGTCGATCCCCAGGGCTTAGGGATTAGCTCCATACAGGTTTGTTCGAGCGCCATTATAGGGCTCCTAGTTCGTACGGCCGGAAATCGACCGACGGATCGTCGCGCGCCGGCCTTGAGTAGCGGCGGTTCGCGGGGCACTGGCGCAAGCAATCGCGTATCGCGGGCTGCGTCGGCTGGCCAGCGCGCAATAGGAAAGCGCCAGCCGCTGTTCCGGTTTTGAAGCAATCTTCCAGGCGATCGAGCCGTTCGACGCGGCATCGAGGCGCGCGATGACCGAGATGAGGCGTCAAATGCGCCCGCCGCAGGATACAGTATGCTGGATCAGCGGAGGCCAGCGCGTGGGTTCCTCGCCGGTGTCGTCCTATTAAAGCGTTGAGGTCATCCTCCAACGCGCTGGCAAATTCGCCCCCGGGCTCACCGTGAACATTTGGGTGTTGCCACACGAAGAAAGCGACGGCGTGTGCAGCAAGGTTGCGATCTGGCGGTACGCCAGGAACGAGGCGGCTGGAATCTCCGCCTCGTCGACCACCGCGCCGTAGGTGCCGGCAGGCTACATATGGTCTATCGCGCTCAGTCTGAACGGCTTCCTGAACGTAATCGTGGTTTTTCGGCTAAGAATGTTCATGTCAGCTCTTCTTCTTCGGCTTTCCCGCAAGTTCGAGCGCTGCCGGAAGACCCTTCGCAGATACGGGCACTGCCGCAATTTCCTTTTTCTTCTTAGGCTTCTTGGCTTCTCGATTGCCGCGCATCTGTCCCTTGGCCATATGAAACTCCGCTTGCCGAGCAGGGAGGCGACATGAACGCCACCATTTCCGCGCTGCTCACGCGGAATGGTTCATGATCGGCGGGCGATGTCGCTGCGTAGGGCAGTCGCCGTTGCGATCGTTTCAGGTCTTGGACATGCCGAGTGTTTCGGCGCAGGCCTTGGCGACGGCCGAGTCCGGTGAGGTGCTGCCGATCATCGTGGCCCAACCACCCTTGGCGATGAAATCGCCTTGGCCCCACGAACTGATCTTCTTCAGCTCGGCGAGGGCGGCATCGGCATTGGGCTGCTTTTGAAAGTTGCTCACGCAGATCGGGGACAAGGCCGCGACAACGGCATTCTCAGCTCTGAGCTTCGCCACGCGTTCGCTCGTTGAAGCGGTGGTCCACCCACCCCAGGTGAAGCCGAGAACGGCAAGGGCAACAGCGCCGCCAACGGCGCCCCAGATGGCAGGTTTGGTTTCAGCGGGGATTTTCATGGAAAATCCTTCCGATTTGCGGAAGAAAATCCTCCCGTAGAATTATATAACATGAAAATCCAAAATAACTCAGCTAATTTTTCTCATGAAATCGAGAAATAATGCGATTTTTTCTCCGCTCCTCGCGAAAGAATAAACTCCATTTCACCTGAGTAACACTCATATATCGCGCCGATTCCGGCCTCCAATCAGACAAAATTTCGTATCCAAAGACATCAGGGGTTCGCCTCCTTCGGTGACGACATCGCCAGTGCTGAAAACATAGAGCATGCGCTCTAACCGACTTGGCGCCTTGCCCGGCCGGACACAGGCGGTGCCGATTGCGCAGAGCCGAACTGCAAACAACTCCGGGGGAGTAAGGGTTCACAGTCGATCTGCTCAGATGCGTCCAGATCAAGGCGCCGATCAATCGGCTCTTCGTTGTGCTGAGATGAATTCATCGACGGCGTCTTGCGCCAAGGTCGAATTTCCGCTCTGCCCGTCTCGCATCAGCTTCATCACAATACCCCAGAGTTCCTGCCGCTGCGGTGTGAAACTGTCCGGTGAGACTGCCCCGGTCGTCTGGAGCATTTCCCACGCTCGGTCGAACGCGGATTGCATCTCACTCAGAGAAGCGGGCTGATTCCACCTGGGCGGGCGATTCGGCAAGCTGAACTCCTGGCGACTGACGAGTTTGAAAGCAGCTGCCAGCCGCCGGAAATACGAGATCACGGTCGGCGCAGCGAATGACGCAGACACGCGGTCACGCCATCACCCCACGCGGGATGGCGCGCAGTTCTTCGCGCAGATGCTGCCAGATTTGAGGCTTCCGGCTCTGATCCACCTTGGCCTGCGATGCGTCGAATTGAGCGCAGGCCACCGATACCGATACATCCAAGAGCTTTTGATCGTTCATTAGAGTCCAGTATTTCGGATATCGCCGCGGCAGTATAGCGAAGGTCGAAGCAGCACCTGGCGCGATCGCGCGGAGTTCAGGCTACGAGAAAATCCGAAAGACGTGCGTCGGGCTTCTGATCTGTGCGCCTGAACGGGCGACCGCCCAGCGGGCAAACCGTGACTAGGCGCCGATTGTGTTCGAATTGCAAGGCACGCTCTGCTGCCGCCGCAAGCGTCGGAGGCAGCCAGGGCAGCTTCAACCGGCGGGTCTGACAAATCCTCTGCCGTCTCGGGCTCAGCTCGCGCCTTCACGGCACTCGCGGACACGGCGCGGCTCCTTAACCTTGGAGGCCGTGCTTCAGGAGCAGGTTCATGTTCCCGATTTAGTCAGCGTTTCCGTCCTCGCAACGATGGGTGCGACGCGGATGAGATCAGCAACCGGGTGACCAAACATAAGCGAGCCCTGGAAGGCGCCTTCTCCGATGTGTCAGCTAGTTGCCGGCGACCCGGCGCGCTACGGCTCGCATGTCGACCTTGGTTGGCAGCGCGTTCAAAAAGCGGCGGCAGCCCTCCATCTCGGTCTCCCAGTCCATGGCACGTTCCAGCATCAGCTTGACCTCGGCTAACGCTACCGGCCGCTCTGACAGGATGGCGTCGTCAAGGATCACTACTAGCTGCCGTGCGGCATATTCGCAATTAAACAGAACTCCCTTGTAGTTTCCCTCGATGTCGAAGCTGAAGGCATCTATCTTAGCAGTCAGCGCAGCTCTAAGCCTCTGGTTGGCGGGGCGGTCAAACGGACTGCTCTCCAGTGCGCGAGCGGAGTTTACTGTGAGTTCGTAGAGATTTCGCGTGTCCTTTCGCTCGTTAGCGGAGACTGCGCTCATCGCCCCGGTGAGAACGACAAGAAAACCGACTGAAAGTACAATATTTGTGGCCAATCTGAACTCCATCTCGCTCTGACCGTTCACCTTCGAGGCAATCAACTTGTGTTATGAGAAGCTGCGGCCAAACGTTCATCATGGCAGTTACAGATGACCGCGCATTCTGCGGCATTGCCAATCCCGCCGCATCGTCTCAACTATGGGGGCGATGCCCTTGTCAGCGCTGCCGGCATGGCAGCCGTCGCGGTTGGAGCGTGGATCGCATGGATGCGGTGGCGCTTTTAGCCGGACACCCTTCGCCGGTGGGCGTCTGAATTTGCGACGACCTGTGAAGCTTCCTGTTCGAAGGCGGTAATCAATCGCCGGAAATCAGCAGCTACTTCTGAAGTTTCCCGTCCTGGCACTTCTGCCCAGTACATCACTGCCTGCCACGCCAACTCATACGACTGGCACAGGTCTGCCCCAGTCGGTGTCGATGCGAACCTTATGAACTCATTGCCAAGTTCGGGACGGCGGAGGAGGAGCCGAGCTAGGCCGGCTCTTGTTTCATGGTCTACCATCCCGTCCACCGCGCGGCTCGATAGTCATCGCAGCTTGGCCCGCTCTAAGCGATGGTGAAAGAGCGATAGCGTTTCGGCTATCGGCGTTTGATCAGGAAGCTGAACCAGCATCCGCCACGATCCCAATATCCGCAATCTCGCTGCCTGATCGGGCGGCCTTTTCCTCGACATACTTCAGCCTGGTGACCGCGGTGTTCGGCAGCCCTCGAACGCGAAGCCATGCGAGAAACTCGTCTGGCCGGATCGTAATGATCTGAAGCGCTCTGCCTCGCTCTAGCCAAGCATTGATAACGTCGAGCGCGGCTGCGTGCCAAACATCGTAGTCGCCCGGCATTTCATCGTGGTCGTGCGCCAGCTCCCAAAGGCGCTGGAAATCTTCCCGCTCGTACCACGGCAACGCGACCGTGTACGCCTCGACTGTGGGTTTCACTTGGGCCGCCGATCGTCCGCGTGCGACGCGGGAACTGAGGATGCTAACCGCCCGATAAAGGGGGTAGTCGGCTTGCTTGCAGCCGACGCCAATTGTGATGGAATGTCAATTTTAACATGTCCTCACATGACTGCGTGCGGGCGATCAGCTCAATCGGCAGGCCGCCTTCGGAAGCAGTTCACGCAGGTGCATTTCTGCTTCAAGGGTGAGGACTACGGTACCCCCGCCGAAATGGCTTGCAAGGCGCTCCGCGACGGCAATTGCCTCAAAGAGGTCGTTGGAATGCCCGTAGTGCGCGCCCGTTACGTCTCGCGCCGCCCAGACCTTGCCGATGCGGCATACCGTGAGCCTCTGGGACATGAGCCTTCCGATCGGAAAGGAAACAGTGCGCGGAGCATGGTTGTTCCATGCTCGCAGAATCTGACTCGCTTTTCGGCCGGAGAGGCACCAACTCAAAGTTATCTTCATATCGCTCTTTTGCCGATGAACGACGATCCATCGGCCCTAATCCCGCAATTTCCAGAATATTTCGAAGCACAAAAGCTTCGTTTGACATTTTACTTCCCAAGTCCCACCTTAGAAAAATCGATGTAGGCCGAATGAATTGGCCCCGCGCTTTGCCGCGCACTGCTGACGAACTTCCTGCTCAAATCGAGACATGCGCCGCATCCGCGACGTATGATGCGTCGCTTTTTCAGGAGGTCGACATGGCCAGCGGCACAGTCAAATGGTTCAATACGGATAAGGGCTTCGGCTTCATTCAGCCTGAAGACGGTGGGCAGGATGCCTTCGTTCATATCAGCGCCGTTGAGCGGGCCGGATTGCGCACACTCAAGGAAGGCCAGAAGGTCTCTTACGAGCTGGTGCAGGACAAGCGGTCCGGGAAGGTCTCCGCGGACAACTTGCAGGCAGAGTGAGCCAAGGCGCCGCCCGGCGCGGTAATCGGATCAGCGGTGACCGTGGATCTAGCGGCGCCTGCTCGATTGAGCGACGGACGCCCACGGGGGCCGGGATTAACCCGGCCCTTTTTTGATCACTACAGAAGGATGCTCGAATGCAGGTTCTCGTCCGCGACAACAATGTTGACCAGGCGCTCCGCGTCCTCAAAAAGAAGATGCAGCGTGAAGGCGTGTTTCGCGAGATGAAGGCCCGGCGTTCCTACGAGAAGCCATCCGAACGACGAGCCCGCGAGAAGGCTGAAGCTATCCGCCGCGCCCGTAAGGCAGCACGCAAGCTGGCTCAGCGTGAAGGATTGCTGCCGGCGCCGAAGCGCGTGGAGAGGCCCGCGCGGCCCGCGCAGGCCCGATGAGCGAGGGTCAGGCTTGAGCTTCAACCCGCAGAGTTTTGCTGATCGCCAAGTCAGTTCGGTCAACGCCAAGAAGGCGTTGCTGGAGCGCTTCAAGGCGCGCCCCAAGGCCGATGATCCGATCATGATCCGGCGCCGTACCGAGCGCGAAGCTGTCGCGAGCGCGCGAGCCGAGCGAGAGGCGGAAAAGGCTGCCCAACGCGCCCAAGAGGAGCGACTTGCGGCGATCGAACGCGAACGCCTCGCCGAGCAGCAGCGCCAGAACGAACTCGCCCGCCAGGCTGCGCGCCAGGCCGAGCTGGCGAAGATCGAAGCCGAGCGCCCCCGAAAGGTTCTGCTCGAGGCAGTGCAATACATGCAGGAACGCACGTCAGGAAAACGACGCTGAACGACTTGGCATCGTGCGTTCGCAAGGAGTTGCCGATGTCGGATAAGAAGGTTCCGCCAGAAGAAGCCAAGCTCCGGGCCCGGAGCAGGGCGACGCTCGCTGCGCAACGTCGCACTGATACGAAAACCGCTCTGGAAGCGTTGCGCATGGAACAGGTCGCCCTACGTGAGCGCACGGCGAAGCTACGGGCGCTGCGGCTTGCAAAAGAGGCTGCTGACGCAGATACCTCCGTAGCCACTCCAGAAGCGAAGGCGAAAGCCAGGCCGGCAAACAGTATCACTCGACGCAGGCGCGCTTCTACCTGATCGCGAAACGGGAGGCGGCAATGGATACAAGAGTAAGATCGAGGATCGAACCGGTGGGGGCACCGATCTGCTGGAGCGCTCTATCTGCTCGATCATCCGCCGTCGCCAGCCCGGCGGCATCTCCATGCAGAAGGATGCTGGCTGATGGGGATCGCGCGCTCGACCTATTACGATAAGCCGGCCGCCAGCATCGACGACACCGCGCTCGTCGAGACCATCGTCACGATCTCCGACAGCTTCGAGGCCTAGTATCGACGGATGCAGGCGGCGCTGCGTCGCCGCCTACCACAAGAAGATCAGGCGGCTGATGCGCGAGCACGACCTCCAGCCGGTCAGACACGCGCCAACTTGGGGCACCGGAGGTCGCCGATCAGTTGATCATCGAATGTCGATCATCTGGTCTGCCTGGTCTACGATTCAGCCAGGCGCTGCACCAATCCCGCCGCTATCGTAACCGATCTTGCTAGGACCGACGGACGCTTTCAAGTTAATGGTGGTCTGCCCACGCGGCGCCTATGAGAGCCGGCTCCTGGCGCAATATTCGTGGCGCAAAGGGGGGGCTTCGTCGCAGACGTCGACCACTATTGCTCCCGCATTTGACAAGTCGCAGAAGCAAGGGCCCCAAACGTCACCTAGGAGCCAGATCGCCGCCTTCGCCGCCGGCACGATCGGGGTACCTTCAAGCGGACGTTGCCAGCGTCAGCTAGGGGCCAATCTCGTTGGTTGGGTGCTAACGGAAGTGCGCCGTCTGAGCGGCCCTCAATCCTCGTGATAAGAATCCTCGATCGAGGATAGGTGCACCGATACCGCACTTCTCGCCATTCGAGTGTAACCGCTGTTTTCAGGCCACGGCCTTGAGCGGCTGAGGCGCGTAGGCCCAGGGCAGCAGGTCGTCGATCTGGCTCTGAGGATGACCAGCGACGATGCGGGCGATGACGTCGCCGAGATAGGCTTGCGGGTCGATGGCGTTGAGCTTGCAGGTCTCCACCAGCGAGGCGATGACAGCCCAGTGCTCGCCGCCACCGTCTGAGCCGGCGAAGAGCGCGTTCTTGCGATTGAGCGCGATAGGCCGGATGGCGCGCTCGACCACGTTGGAGTCGATTTCGACGCAGCCGTCGTCGAGGAAGCGGGTGAGGCCCTGCCAGCGCGAGAGGGCGTAGCGGATAGCCTCGGCGAGTTTGCTCTTCTGGCTGACGAGGCCGAGCTTCTCCCTGAGCCACGGTTCCAGCGCCGTGACGATGGGGCGGCTCCTGGCCTGCCGGGCAGCACGACGTTCCTCGGCCGAGCAGCCGCGGATTTCGCCTTCAACGTGGTAGAGCGCCGCGATGCGCGCGAGAGCTTCCGTGGCGATCGGCGCCGGCCCGGATTGGGCCAGCTCATAGAACTTGCGCCGGACGTGGCTCCAGCAGAACGCCAGGCTCACCGCGTTGCGTTCGGCCAGGACCTTGTAGCCTGCGTAGCCATCAACCTGCAGCGTGCCCACGAAGCCCTGAAGATGCCGGATCGGCTGCTCGGCCTTGCGATCCGGCGCATAGAGATAGGCCACGCCAGGCGGATCCGATCCGCCCCAGGGCCTGTCATCGCGGGCATAGGCGAAGAGCTGGCCGGTCTTGGTGCGGCCACGGCCCGGATCGAGCACCGGCGCCGTGGTCTCGTCGGCGAAGAGCTTGTCCGATGCCTTCAGGCGCTCGAACAGCCGCGTATGGACGGGCCGCAGGAGGAAGGCGGCCTTGCCGACCCAGTCGGCCAAGGTCGAGCGATCCAGGTTCACACCCTGCCGGGCATAGATCTGTGCCTGACGGTAGAGCGGCAGGTGATCGGCGTATTTCGAGACGAGGACATGGGCGACGGTGGCCTCTGTCGGGATGCCGCCCTCGACGAGCCGGCCGGGCGCCGGCGCCTGCACCACAACCTCCTCGCAGGTCCGGCAGGCGTATTTCGGCCGGCGCGTCACGATCACGCGGAACTGGGCCGGCACGATATCGAGGCGTTCGGACACATCCTCGCCGATGGCATGCAGCGCGCGCCGGCAGCACGGGCAGGTCTTGTCCTGGATGTCGATAATCTGCTCGACCCGCGGCAGGTGCGCCGGCAACGCCCCGCGGTTGGCGCGGCGCTTCCTGGCTCGCTCGGCCCGTTTGGCAGGGTCGGCAGCCTCCTCGCCGGCAAAACCCTCGGCCTCGATCTGCTCGGCCTCCTCGAGCCCCAGCAGCAACTGATCGACTGGCAGGCTCTCGGCCCTGCGGCCGAAGCGATGGCGCTGCAGCTCCTTGATGATCTGGCGCAGCCGCTCGTTCTCGGCACGCTCCGCCGCGAGCATCGCCCGAAGCGCGATCGGATCATTGGTCTGAGGTTCGGCCGCGTCGCTCACAAAGCCGATTCAATCATGGATTACAGTGGCTTGCTAGCGCAGGGCCGATCAACTTGCGGCGATTGGAACGCGCGTCTGGCGCCGCTCATGTACGCGGCGCCAGTCCAGACCTTCCAGCAAGGCCTGAAGCTGGGCAGCCGTCAGCCGCACGACACCGTCGGCGATGGCAGGCCACTGGAACTTGCCGTCCTCCAGCCTCTTGGAGAACAGGCAGACGCCGGTTCCATCGAAGTAGACCAGCTTGATCCGGTCGGCGCGCCGCGCCCGGAACACATAGACCGTGCCGGAGAACGGGTCGGCGCCCATGCTCTCGCGAACCAACGCCGCCAAGCCCTCAGCACCCTTGCGGAAGTCGACCGGCTTCGTCGCCACCATGACGCGGACCGCGCCGGTCGGTCCGATCACGAGCCGGCCTTCAACGCACCCAGCACCGCGGCGATCGTGGCCGGCGAGGCCCCATTCTCGATCGTCACCTTCACACCGGCGACGTCGATCTCGATCGCCGCCGCGCGCCGATGTTGCCGACTGCGCCGCTTTCGGCGCGCCGATGCTGCCGGCGGCTCCGCGGCGAGAACCGGTTCGGGAGCGACGACAGCCGGCACGAAGGCCGGCACCGCCTGCGCGGCCTTGCGCGCCTCGCGGCGCCAGGTGAACAACTGCTGCGGCGTCAGGCCATGCCGGCGTGCGACCTCGGAGACGACCGCTCCGGGGATCAGCGTCTCTTCAAGAATCTGCGCCCGGTCATCGGCACTCCACCGCCGTCGGCCTATCGCCCCGGTGATCACCTCGAAGCGGCGCACCTCACCCTCAGGCTCAAGTCTATGGTCAAGCCTAGACACAAAACGATCCTCCAAATCAGGATCGTCAGAGTGGGCGCTCAACGCGCTGCAAAGAAGGTGCGATCGGAACAGCGCTTACATTCGAGCGGATGCAACGCCCCGTTCACCTTTATCTGCCGCCGAAGTGTTAGGGCAGCTCTGGAGCTAGGCGCCGATCCGCGTTGACGCCCCTAAGCCGTTGAAGCTTGGGGCGCCTGCCGAGCCCTACTGAAATGGCTGCATATAAGGCAACGGCAGCTAAATCCTGCTCGCCAAGGCACGACGTGAGATGATCGACAGGAGATAAGCCCGCACAAATTTCGCGACGTAGGCGCGACCTTCCTCGCATACGAAGCACCGCAGGCGCCACTCCTGGCCGCCAGCTTGCTCTCGCATAGGCATCCGTCAACCACAGAACGATGTACGCGACGGCGGCCATCCGCTCGATGATCGATGACCGTGGTGACGCCGCGGGACGGCGGTGGCGTTTCGCTTGAGCTCCACGGCGGCTTGGCGCGGA
>NZ_FUYX01000007.1 GCF_900168195.1 Allobosea thiooxidans
TCATGTGCGGGAACAGCGCGTAGTTCTGGAAGACCATGCCGAAGCCGCGCTCTTCCGGCCTCAAAGGGTCGATGCGCTTGTCGTCGAGCCAGATGCCGCCGCCGGTCGCCGGCAGCAGGCCGGCGATCAGGTTGAGCGTCGTCGACTTGCCGCAGCCCGAAGGCCCGAGCAGCGCGATGAACTCGCCCTTGCCGATCGTCAGCGAGACGTCCTTGAGCGCGTTGTGGGTGCCGAAGTCACGGCTCAGGCGATCGAGCCGAAGCTCGCGGAACGAGGCTGCGTTGATGGTCATGGCTTCCGGATTCTGCAGAACGGTGTCGAAGGATGCCCGACGGCGGACACCGGCCTGAATACCGGAGCCCGCCGCCGCTAGGCCAGTCCCTACTTCTTCTTGGCGCCGCCGACCTGCTCGTCCCAGATGCGGAAGGCGATGACCATCTTGTCGGGGTCGAGCGGGGTTTCCATCGGATTGTCGGCGATCAGCTTCTCGTATTCCGGCCGGCCGAACTCGGCGATGGCCTTCTGGCTGGAGGCCGGGGCCATCGAGAGCGGCACGTCCTTCACCGCCGGGCCCGGATAGAAATAGCCCTCGTCATAGGTGAAAGCCTGCTGCGCGGGCGTCAGCATGTGGCGGATCAGGTCGAGCAGCACCGCGAGCTTCTCGCCGGAGACACCCTTGGGGATCATCATGTACTGGGCGTCCGTGACCCAGTGGAAGCCCTTCAGCGCCTGAATCTTGGCTTCCTTCGGCACGATGCCGAGCACGCGCGGGTTGATGTCCCAGCCGGTGGTCGAAACGATGATGTCGCGCGTGCCGTCGCCGAGTTCCTTCATCGTCGCACCGGTGCCGCCCGGGTAGTACTCGATGTTCTCGCCGAGCTCCTTGAGATAGGCCCAGGTCTTGTCCCAGCCCTTCTCCGGATCCTTCGGATCCTTGTCGCCAAGGAGATAGGGCAGCCCCATGATCCAGGTGCGGCCAGGGCCGGAATTGGCCGGGCGGGCATAGAGGAAGCGGTTCTTGTTCTGCTTCGTCCAGGCCAGGAGCTCCTCGGCCGTGGTCGGCACGTTCTTGACCTTGTCCGGCATGTATTCGAGCAGCGGGCCGGAGGGATAATAGACCATCGCCATGGCCTGGCCCTGCCCGAGATTGTGCATGGCGAGCGCCGGCTTGAGGTAGATGTCCTCCGGCTTCGGCAGCTCGGCCTGCAGGCGCGGCAGCAGATCGACCCAGAGCTTCTGGTCGATACCGGCCGAGAGCACGTCGAGACCGCCGATGACGAAGTCGATATCGGAACGGCCGGCGTTCTGCTGGGCCTTCAGCTTGGCCGGCAGCTCGGGCGCCGGGGCCTTGGTGAAGACCATCCGCGAGACGGCCTTGGGATTGGCCTTGGCATAGTTCTCCAGCGGCGCCTGGACCAGGGCCAGGGCGCCGCCGACATCGATGACGCTGATCGTGAGCGGCGACGCGGGGAGCTTGAGCTGCTGCGCGAAGGCGCCCGGCGCATGCGCCGCGACGCCAAGACCGGCGATACCACCAATGAAATGACGCCGGTTGATGTTGTCCTGACTCATGGTCTGTCCCTCCACATGGCTTTCGTCTTCTTGTGACTCGGCCCCGGGTCGCCGCCTCCGGGACTGGCTCATCAATCCACCCCACGTATAAAGTTGACGCAGGGCCGGATTAATCGGTATCCTAGTATACTAGTCGACCAGAGCTTGGCAATGGGCACTCCTGCAGCAAGGCAGACCACCGACCAGATCTACCGCGCGCTGCGAGGAGACATCCTGAGCACCACGCTGCGTCCCGGCGAAGCCATGTCGGAAGCGCGCATGGCCGTGCGCTTCGGGGTCAGCCGCACGCCGGTGCGCGAGGCGTTCAAGCGGCTGGCCGAGGAAGGCTTCCTCTCGGTCGTGCCGCAGGTCGGCACCTTCGTCGCGCCGATCGACATCGCCTCCGTCTATGACAGCCAGTTCGTGCGCGAGACGCTGGAATGCCGCACGGTCGTGCTCGCCGCCCGGCATATCGACGATGCCGGCAAGGCGACGCTGGAGCGCCATATCCGCCAGCAGGAGCGCGATCTCGCCACCGGCGACCAGGCCGCCTTCTTCCGCCATGACGATGCGTTCCACGCCGAGATATCGCGGCTCGCCGGCCATCCGGCGGTCTGGAGCCTGATCGAGAGCGTCAAGGCGCAGCTCGACCGTGTGCGCTGCCTGTCGCTCGAAAGCGCGGCCTGGCCGGACATGATCATGCGGGAGCATCGCGGCATCGCCGAGAGCATCAGCAACGGCAGCGAGGCCGAGGCCGAGAAGGCGATGCGCGCCCATCTGCGCACCGTCTTCGCCGCGATCGAGAACATCGCACGGAAGCATGTCGACGCCTTTGCCGGCTCGGCCCCGCCAATCCGGCTCGACTGACGAGCCGATCGATCTTCCCAGAATAATACCGCGAAGGAAACGCGACCATGGAACAATGCTGGCGCTGGTTCGGGCCGGACGACGTCGTGACTCTGGCGCAGGCCAGGCAGGCCGGCGCGACCGGCATCGTCAACTCGCTGCACCAGATTCCCTATGGCGTGGTGTGGAGCGTCGAGGAGATCGAGAAGCGCCAGGAGATCGTCCGCAGCGACAAGAGCCTCGGCCTCGAATGGAAGGTGGTCGAGAGCCTGCCGATCCATGAGAGCGTCAAGATCGGCGAAGGTGACCTCGAACCCATCTTCGAGAACTACCGCCAGTCGATGCGCAACCTCGCCGCCTGCGGCCTGCAGGTGATCTGCTATAACTTCATGCCCGTATTGGACTGGACCCGCACCGAGCTTGCCCACAAGCTGCCGGGCGGCGGCACGGCGCTGCGCTTCAACCTGCACGAATATGTCGCGCTCGACCATTTCATGCTGAAGCGCAAGGGCGCCGAGGAAGGCCATACGGCCGAAGTTATGGACAAGGCCAAGGCCTGGTTCGACAACTCGACGCAGGCCGATCGCGACCGGCTGCTCTCCAGCGTCATGGCGGGCCTGCCCGGTGCCTTCGACCGCTACGACCTGCCCGGCCTCGCCCGCATCCTCGAGCGCTATGCCGGCATGACGCATGACAAGCTGCGCGCCAATCTCAAGCGCTTCCTCGAGGCGATCATCCCGACTGCCGAGGAGGTCGGCATCCGCATGTGCATCCATCCGGACGACCCGCCGCGCTCGCTCTTCGGCCTGCCGCGGATCTGCTCGACCGAGGACGACATCGCCTTCATCCTCGGCTCGGTCGAATCCCCCGCGAACGGCCTGACCCTGTGCTCGGGCTCGCTCGGGGCGAACCCGAAAAACGACGTGCCCGGCATCGCCCGCCGCTTCGCCGACAAGATCTGGTTCGCGCATCTGCGCAACGTCGCCAAGGACCCGGACGGCTCCTTCATGGAAGCCGAACATCTCGGCGGGGATACCGACATGGTCGCGCTGGTCGATGCGCTGATGGCCGAGGAGCAGCGCCGGAAGGCTGAAAGCCATCCGCATTGGCAGATCCCGATGCGGCCCGACCACGGCCACGAACTGCTCGACGATGTCGGCAAGGGCAGCTTCCCGGGCTATCCGGCCGTCGGGCGCCTGCGCGGGCTGGCGGAACTCCGCGGCGTGATGACCGCGCTGGCGCAGGTCAAGGGCTACGCGGCCTGAAACGCGAAAGGCGGGCCGAAGGCCCGCCTTTGCAAGAGGTCACAGCCGTCATTCTCGGGCGAAGCGAAGCGCAGACCCGGGAATCTCTTGCAGAAGGGGGCGCGTTCTCGTCCTGAGATGCTCGGGCCAAGCCCGAGCATGACGCCCAGCATCTGCCTCAATGATCGTGGGAATGGCCCTTGTGGCCATGCGCGGCACCGTGGCCGTGGCCATGATCGTGATGGCCATGGCCGTGATGGTCGTGGTCATGGCCGCAGCCGCAACCCTCGCCATGGGCATGCTTGTGATCATGATCGTGCTTGTGGCCATGCGCGTGATCATGGCCATGGTGCTCATGGTGATGTCCGTGGCCATGATCGTGACCATGATGATGGTCATGGTGATGATGGTCGTGCCCGCAGCCGCAATCGTCGCCATGGGCATGGTGATGAACCTCGGGCTCCGGCTGGAACGGGCGCTCCACCTCCGCCATGGCGCAACCCTGCCCGCGGACCAGCTCGGCCAGGGACGGATCGGCGGGGACATAGAGCGCGTCGGCCGTCATCTCGGCCGGGACATGGTGGCCGCCGAGATGCCAGGCGAGGCGCACCAGCCGCAGCGGGTTCTCGGCGCGGACCTCCAGGAGCTTCTCCGGCGCGGCCTTGACCTGCACGAGGCGGCCGTCCTCCAGCTTCAGCGCGTCGCCGTCGTTGAACGAGGTCGGCTTGTCGAGCGAGATCGCGAATTCCAGGCCGCCCTCCGCCGTCACCGTCACCCCGTCGAGGCTGCGGTCGCGATGGCCGAGGCTCAACGTATCGACGACGCGGTCGGCGCGGACGGCGGGCTTGCGAAGGACGGAAGTGGCGCGAAGCATATGCGGCGATCCCATGCTGGGGCCCGGCACAATATGCGCCCGAGCCCGGATCGCAGCTTAGTAGCACAAACCGGCGGCCGTGCTACCAAGCGCAGATGTCACAGATGGTCTCAGCGCGGCAGCGCCTTGACCTCGGTGTCGAACTTCTTGAGCAGGCGCGAGCGCTCGGCCGGCGAGCCCCAGCGCGGGGTGTCGTAGTCGATCAGCTTCATCTCGGCGAATTTCGGCGCGTCCGGCGACAGCAGCGAATTCTTGTTCGACGGGATCGAGTTGATCTTCAGCTTCGCGTTGATGTTCTGGGCATCGGGCGAGAGCGTGAAATCGACGAATTTGCGCGCGGCCTCCGGGTTCTTGCCGCCCTTGATGATCGAGACCGAGCCGGTCTCGTAGCCGGTGCCCTCGCAGGGGGCGACGGTTTCGATCGGCGCGCCCTGCAGCTTCTGCGTCAGCATGTCGTGGATGAAGGCGATGCCGACCGCCGTCTCGCCGAGCGCAGCCGCCTTCACCGGCGCGATGCCGGACTTGGTGTACTGGCTGATGTTCTTGTGCAGGCTCTTGAGGAACTCGAAGCCCTTCTCCTCGCCGAGGCGCTGAACCGTCGTCGCCAGGAAGACATAGGCCGTGCCGGAAGAGCTCGGATCGGCGATCTGGACCTCGTCGCGCAGCTTCGGATCAAGCAGGTCCGCCCAGCATTTCGGCGCGGCGATGCCCTTCTTCTTCAGCACCTCGGTGTTGTAGCCGACGCCGAGCGCGCCGAGATAGATGCCGTTGGTGCGGAACTTCGACTGCTCGGCATGGCGCTGCGCCCAATCGTGCAGCTCGGGCAGCTTCGGCGACTTGTACTCGTCCAGGAGCCCCTCCTCCGCGGCCTGCAGATGCGGCTCGCCCGGGCCGCCCCACCAGACATCGCCGCGGGGGTTGGAGGCCTCGGCCTTGACCTGGGCATAGACCTCCCCCGTGCTCTTGCGCACCATCGAGACCTTGATGCCGGTCGCCTTCTCGAACATCGCCGCGCCCTCGCGGCACTGCTCTTCCAGGATCGAGCAGTAAACCGTGACCTGCCCCTGAGCCAAGGCCGGCTGCGCCGCAGCGGACAGCATCAACCCGGCCAGAAGCGCGCCAGCGGGCGCCAGACGCGAAGCAACCATCATCATCCTCCCCAATGGATTCCTTTGCCGACGAAAAGACCGACGGCAGGGAGAGGAGTCAAGCGGCGGTCGAGCAGCCCCCTCCTGCAGGGCTGTCGAGGGTCTTCTGTCCTGCTAGTCCGTCGTTTCCGGCCGGTCGGGAGAAGAGGCTTCGACCGGCGCCGGCTTCTTCTTGGCCGCCGGCTTCTTGCGCCGCTTCGGTTTCGCCTTCGGCAGCTGCGCCTCCTGCAGCATCTCGAGCTGGACCTGCTGGATCTCGGCGAGGCGCTGCCATTGCCGCGTGACGAGGTGATCCATCTTCTCGTGCAGGTGCCGGATCTCGAGCTCGGCCTTGAGATTGACCTGATAGTCGTTGAGCGAGCGCAGGCGGTCCTTCGTCTCCTGCCGCTTCTGGCTCATCATGATGATCGGCGCCTGCACCGCAGCCAGGCAGGACAGCACGAGGTTGAGCAGGATGAAGGGATAGGGGTCGAAGGCGCCCGCCTGCCCGATCGCGGCGTTGATCGCCATCCACACGACCAGCACGACGCCAAAGCTGATCAGGAAGGCCCAGGATCCGCCGAAGCTCGCGAGGTTGTCCGAGAACCTTTCGCCCAGCGTGCGGCGCTCCTCGAAATCGTCCTCGACGTTCTCGGCGATAGTCTCCTGCCGGGCGATGCTCTCGGCCACCTCCCGGTCGAGATCGGAATATTCGCCGTGCTCCTCGCGCAGGATCTCCTCGACATAGCGCGTGCGATAGCGCGCCAGCTCCTTCAGGCTGATCAGCGCATGGTCGGGCAGTTCTGGAAAGTCGGCCCGGATATGATCGACAAGGGCGGGCCGCAGCGTGCCGATCTCGACCAGGTTCCGGCGCGCCATCTCCTGGCCGCTGATGGCGCAGATGCCGCGCTTCTTGCCGGCGGAGCCGGTGGTGCCCGGCGCCTCGATCACGGCAGCCGGCGGACCGGCGGGGGTTTCGTCGACCTGCTTCGTCATGCCTTCTTCCCCGTCGCGGCAGCGCGCCGCGCCCGGTCGCGGCGCGGAAGCGCCCGCGCCGGCCCTGTTCGCCCGAAGGAGCAGGCTCCTCCGGGCTGCCGTCCGGCCAGACCGCCAGCGTCAGGCCTTGGCCTTCTCCTCGCTTTCCGCGTCATCCTCGGCGGAATCCTCTTCCGCGTCATCATCCTCATCCTCGTCCTCGGCATCGAGGTCCAGATATTCGTAACCGAAAACGATCTCGCCGGTTTCAGGGTCGAAGGCGCTGACGGAGGAATCCTCGAACGCCTGGATCAGCATTTCGGCATCGTCCGGCCCGTGGACATCGAAGCGACGCAGGGTCTCCGCGCCCTCGGCCTTGACGACGAGTTCGACCGACCAGTTCCGCCCGGCGGTATCGTAGATGCATTTCAGGCCCTGGATCGCCAGCATGGTGCTCTCTCCTGAGATTGATCCGATGCGCCAACGCGCGCCGGACCAGATGCCCCAGATGCGTGACGGACACGCGACGCCGCCCGCAAGCCGGCGGGAGAAGTCACTAGCCGGCACCCCTTCGGACAGGCCGCGTCAGTGCGGCGCCTGCGCCAGGAAGCGCTCGACCTCGTCGCGCCGGGGGGCGCCGCTGCGGCCGCCGAAACGCGTGCATTTGATCGCCGCCGCAGCCGAGGCGAAGCGGATCGCGGAGGGCTCGTCCTGCCCCTCGGCGAGGGCGAGCGTGAAGGCGCCGTGCCAGACATCGCCGGCTCCGAGCGTATCCACCGTCTCCACCGCGAAAGCCGGCATATGCCGCACCTCGCCGTCTTCGACGAAGAGCACCCCGTCCTTGCCGAGCGTCACCGCCAGCCAGGTCGGGACGCCGGCCGCGAGGCGGGCGAGTCCGGCGCGCGGGTCCTCCTCGCCGGAGATCTCGCGCAGGGCCTGCTGGCTGAAGGCGACATGGCTCGCGGTTCCGACGAGGTCCGGATGCGGCGGCTTGCGATCCCCGTCGAGCACGCCGGGAACGCCGGCGGCACGAGCGAGCTTCAGCGCTGCCAGCGCCCCCTCCCCCCAGCGCGTATCGGCGAGCACCGCGCCCGCTCCCTTCGGAAGCCTGCGCGGCAGCCAGGCGACATCCTCCGGCATGGCCGGATCGGAATAGGAGATCACCATGCGCTCGCCCTGCGCGTCGACGAGGATGGCGGAGACCGGCGAGCGCAGCCCGGCAACACGGCGCGCAAAACCGGTGTCGATGCCCTCCGCCTGCAGATCCGCGACGATCTGATCCCCGGTCAGGTCGTCGGCGAGCCGCGTCGCCAGCCAGCAGGCGCCGCCGAGCCGCGCAATGGCGACAGAGGCATTGCCGGCGCAGCCGCCGCCGACCACGGCAAGCCCGCGCGAACGATATTTCTCGCCACGCGTCGGCATCGTCTCGACACTGTAGACATAGTCGAGCGTGGCGATGCCGAGGCAGAAGACGCCGGTGCGAGCGGGTTCAGGAGCCAAAGCGCTGGCCTTCGATATCCGTATGGCCGAAATCGTCGCCCTTATAGGCGAGCTTCATGCCGGCGGCCCGGGCGGAGGCATAGGCGAAGCAATCGCCCATGTTCAAGCGCGCAGGATGGCGGGTCGAACGGTGGTAGACTGCTGCACAAGCGTGGGCGATCCGGCCGACGGTATCATCGATCGCGACAACGCGAATCCTGGCATCGTCCAGGAAGTCCCGTACGATTCTGTATCCTTCGTCGATGCGGAAGCCCTTCACCGCTGCCAGGCGCATCGACGCCTCGAACAGGGCGAGAGGCGACGTCACGACCTCACTCTCGTCGACGAGCAATGCCCTGATCGAGGGAGCCTCAGGCTCTTCCAGCAGGTTCGCCACGATGATGGAGGCATCCAGAAACATCAGGCGTCGCCGTACTCGCGGTCGAAGAACTCCTTGTGGGTCAGGCCATCGTCGACGGTCGGGTAAGCCCCCAGCCTTTCCTGCGCCCTGCGCGTCGCCTCATCGACCTGCCGGCGCCGCTCCTCGCGGCGCTTCAGCTCGCGCTCCACAGCCATGCCGATGGCGGCCTGCAGACTGATACCGTCGCGCTCCGCGAGCTCGCGGACCATGCGGTCGATCTTCGGATCGCGAACGAGAATACCCATCGCTGCCTCCATGATATCATTAAATGATATCATGGAGGCTATCGCGCGCCAAACGCGGAGGCGCTTACCAGCTGCCGGTGTTCGGCATGCTCAGCCACGGCTCGGCCGGGGCCTTCGGCTCGCCCTTCTGGAGCAGCTCGATCGAGATGTTGTCGGGCGAGCGGATGAAGGCCATGTTGCCGTCGCGCGGCGGGCGGTTGATCGTGATGCCGGCCTTCATCAGCTTGTCGCAGGTCGCGTAGATGTCGTCGACCTCATAGGCGAGATGGCCGAAATTGCGGCCGCCGGTATAGGTTTCCGGATCCCAGTTATAGGTCAGCTCCAGCGTCGGCCGGCCGCGCGAGGCGCCGGCACGGGCAGCGTCGAGATCGTCGGTCGCGGCGAGGAAGACCAGGGTGAAGCGGCCTTTCTCGTTCTCGATGCGGCGGGTTTCGACCAAGCCGAACTTGTTGACGTAGAAATCCAGCGCCTGATCCAAATCGGTCACGCGCACCATGGTGTGGAGATAACGCATCGTCTTTCCTCGCTGACCTCGCTGAGGGGGAGCAGGGTTGATCCATTGCCCAAATCAGGCAAGAGCATCGGCGTTCCGAGTGAACTCGCCAAGACACCACCATCAGGACGAGCCATGACCACAACGCAAGACGGGCCTGCCATGGTCCCGGCTGAGCGCGCCACACCGGCCCAGATCGCGCAGATCAAGCAGCGCGCCGCCATCCTCTCGGTGATGGCGACGATCCTGCTGACGGCCGCGAAGATGGTCGGCGCCATCATTTCCGGCTCGCTCGCCCTGCTGACCGACGCGCTGCAGGGGCTGGTCGACGTCGGCTCGACGCTGTTCACATGGTTCGCGGTGCGCGCCTCCGACAAGCCGGCCGACGATGAGCATCATTACGGCCATGGCAAGGTCGAGGCGCTTGCCGCGCTGGTCGAGACCGCGATCCTGTTCACGCTCGCGGGCGCGATCCTGTGGGAGGCGGGCAACCGGCTCTGGAACAGCGTGATCGAGCATGTCGCGGTGACGCCGCTCGTCATCGGCGTTCTGGTTCTCTCGATGATCGTGGACGCCATCCGCTGGCGCTCGCTGACCAAGGTCGCCAAGGAGACGGGCAGCGAGGCCCTGGCCGGCGAGGCCACCCATTTCTCCGCCGACTTCATCGGCTCGACGCTGGTGCTCGTCGGCCTGATCGGCGTCTGGTACGGCTTCGAGCGGGCCGACACCGCCGCCGCCTTCGCCATCGCCGCCTACACCGCGTTCTCGGCCTACCGGCTCGCCCGGCGCGTGCTCGACACGCTGATGGACACCGCCCCCGAAGGTGTCGGCGAAAAGCTGCGAGAGATCGCGCGGCGCGTGCCGGGCGTGGTCGGCATCAACTGGCTCCGCGTCCGGCCGACCGGCGGGCGTGTCCATGGCGAGATCGGCATCAGCGTCTCGCGGACCCTGCCGCTCGAACGCGTCACCGCGATCAAGGCCGAACTCGGCCAGGCCCTGCAGGCGGCCGAGCCGGATGCCGCGATCACGATCACGGCCGATCCGGTGCAGGTCGACGACGAGACCGTGCTGGAGCGCGTGCTGCTGATCGCGCTGAAGCTCAAGATTCCCGTGCACCACGTCACCGTGCACAGCATCGGCGAGAAATTGTCCGTCAGCCTCGACATGGAGGTCGACGCCGCGCTGCCGCTCGGCGAGGCGCACGAGGTCGCGACCCGGCTCGAAAACGCGATCCGCGCGGAGTTCGGCGGCGAGACCGAGGTCGAGACCCATATCGAGCCGATGGAGACCGGCCAGCCAGCCGGCCACAACGCGGCCTGGGAGACAGTCGAGGACATCGGCAAGGCGCTCGCCGGCGAGGCGGCGAAGCTTTCCGGCCCGATCCACGACATCCACAGCGTGCGCGTCCGGCAGACGGCCAAGGGGCTCGTCGTCAACTACCACTGCCGGGTCGATCCGGCGCTGAACGTCGCCGCCGTGCACGACGCCGTCGATGCGATCGAACGGGCGGTGCGGCTCGCGCGCCCCCAGGTCTGCCGGCTGGTGAGCCATGCGGAGCCGGCCGTCGCGTCCTGAGAACGCGTCGATCGTCATTGCTAGGAGCGAAGCAACGAAGCAATCCAGGGGCCGCTGGCTCGAACGGTTCAGCCCAGTCCTCTGGATTGCTTCACTGCGCTCGCAATGACGATCGAGAGGCTTTAGATACGAAGCATGCGCACCGACGATGCTCCGCTGATCCGCCTCGAGGATTACCGCCCCTCCGACTGGCTGATCGACACGGTCGATCTCGACATCAGCCTGCATCCGCAGAAGACGCGCGTGCGGGCACTGATCGCGCTCCGCCCCAACCCGGAAGGGCAGCCGGGCGCGCCGCTCACGCTCGATGGCGACGAGCTCGCGCTGAAGGCGCTCAGCCTCGACGGCAAGCCGCTCGACGCCTCGGCCTTCACCGTGACGCCGCAGGCGTTGACGATCCCAGCCCCGCCGCCGCACGACTTCACGCTGACCATCGAGACCGAGGTCGACCCCTCCGCCAACACCAAGCTGATGGGGCTCTACCGCTCGTCCAAGGTCTACTGCACGCAATGCGAGGCGGACGGCTTCCGCCGCATCACCTATTTCCTCGACCGGCCGGACGTGATGAGCGTCTACACGGTCAGGCTGGAGGCGGCGAAGGCCGAGGCGCCGGTGCTGCTCTCCAACGGCAATCTGGTGGCGACCGGCGAGATGCCGGGCAGCGACCGGCATTTCGCGGTCTGGCACGATCCGCACCCCAAGCCGGCCTATCTCTTCGCGCTGGTGGGCGGTGCCCTCGACCATGTCCGGCAGGACTACGTCACCGCCGACGGCCAGAAGGTCGAGCTCGCCGTCTATGTCGAGCCCGGCAAGGCCGGGCGCGCCGGCTGGGCGCTCGATTCGCTGGTGCGCTGCATGCGCTGGGACGAAAAGGTCTTCGGCCGCAACTATGATCTCGACGTGTTCAACGTCGTCGCCGTGTCCGACTTCAATATGGGGGCGATGGAGAACAAGGGCCTCAACATCTTCAACGACAAATACGTCCTCGCCGATCCGCAGACCGCGACCGACGGCGACTATGCCGCGATCGAAGCGATCATCGCGCATGAGTACTTCCACAACTGGACCGGCAACCGCATCACCTGCCGCGACTGGTTCCAGCTCTGCCTGAAGGAAGGACTCACCGTCTTCCGCGACCAGGAGTTCTCGTCGGACGAGCGCTCCCGGCCGGTGAAGCGCATCGCCGATGTGCGCACCCTGCGCTCGACCCAGTTCTCGGAGGATGCAGGCCCCCTCGCCCATCCGGTCCGGCCGCGCGCCTATAAGGAAATCAACAACTTCTACACGCCGACCGTCTACGAGAAGGGCGCGGAGGTGATCCGCATGCTCAAGGTCATGATCGGCGACGACGCCTTCCGGCGCGGCATGGACCTCTATTTCGAGCGCTGCGACGGCACCGCCGCGACGATCGAGGAGTTCCTCGCCTGCTTCGCCGAGAGCTCGGGCCAGGACCTCGCCCATTTCGCCCGCTGGTACGAGCAGGCCGGCACCCCGACCATCACCGCCTCCGGCCGCTACGACGCGGCGGCCAAGCGCTACACGCTCGACCTCAAGCAGAGCACGCCGCCGACGCCCGGCCAGGCCGAGAAGCTGCCGGTCGTCCTGCCGATCCGGCTCGGCCTCGTCGGCGCGCTGGGCGACCTGCCGCTGCAGACCAGCTCGAACGCCTATGCCGGCGACGGCCTCGTCGTGCTCGACGACGCGGCCCTCTCGATCACCTTCGAGGAGGTGACCGAGGCGCCGACCCCCTCGCTGATGCGCGGCTTCTCGGCGCCGGCCCGGCTCGATCTCGACCTGCCGGACGCGGCGCTGCTGCGCCTGTTCTCGACCGACAGCGACGCCTTCAATCGCTGGCAATCCCTGCAGACCATAGCCGTCCGCGCCCTCGTCGCGGCCGGCAAGCCCGGTTCGAACCAGCAGGCGCTGGCCGCGACCGCCGGCGCCCTCGGCGCGGCGTTCGACGGCTTCCTGAAGACCGATGCGCTCGCCGACCCGGCTTTCGCCGCGCAGGTGCTGCGCTTGCCGTCGCCGGCCGACATCGCCCGCGAGATCGGCCGCGACGTCGATCCCGACGCTGTGTTCGCCGCCCATCGCAGCCTCTCGGCCGCAATCGGCGAGGCCCTGCTCGGCAACCTGCCCGGCCTGCGCGCCGCCCTGGCGACGACCGGCCCCTATCGCCCCGATGCAGCCTCCGCCGGCCGCCGGGCCCTGCGCAACGAATTGCTGGGGCTTGCCGCGCTGGCCGAACCCGCCGAAGGAGCCCGCCTCTGCGAGGAGCAATTCGCCGCCGCCGACAACCTGACCGACCGCCTCGCCGCGCTCGCCGCCATGACGCTCGTCCCCGGCGCGCGACGCGAGGCGCTGATCGACCGCTTCGCCGAAGCCTATGCCGGCGAGCCGCTGGTGCTCGACAAGTGGCTGATGGCGCAGGCGCTGATCCCCGAATCCGAGACGCTGGAGCGGGTGAAGCGGCTGATGCAGCACCCGGCTTTCTCGCTCGGCAATCCGAACCGGGTGCGCGCGCTGATCGGCGGCTTCGCCGCCAATCTCACCCAGTTCAACCGCGCCGACGGCGAGGGCTACGGCTTCGTCTCCGATATCGTCATCGCGCTGGACCGGAGCAACCCGCAGGTCGCCTCGCGCCTGCTCGGCTCGTTCAAGAGCTGGCGCATGCTGGAACCGGGCCGCAGGCGGCTCGCGCAGGAGGCCCTGGGCACCGTCGCGCGGACGCCGAACCTGTCGCGGGATGTCGCGGACATCGCCGAAAGGGCGCTCGCCTGAGGGAATCGCCCGGATGGTTAACGGCGAGCTGTCCAAAAGATTAACGTTTCATTACTCGCACAGGATTCATTGCACGGATAATACAACCCTGAGGCGAATTCGACACTGCTGACTCAACTCAGAGCTAGACAAACCGGGTCGCTCGGATTCAACTGACAGTGATTCGCGGGGATGCGGCACGTCTCCCGATCTTACTGACGGTAAAGTTCCGAAGGGGGACCGGGCATGTCGCGTGCCAACGCGGGCTGCGCACCTGTGCGCGCCGATACGATTCTGGGTGTAGCAAGGTCGCTGACCCATCCGTGGTATCAGCGCTTCGAAAGCTTCGAGCCCGCGTTCCGAACCCTCATCCCCACCCTCGTCGGGGCCTTCCTGGTCATCCTCGGCATGGGCGCGATCCTGCAGACCGCCGCGATGCGCGACGACGCATTGGCGGATGCCGCCGGCGACATGGATCTGGTCGCCGCGCTGGTCGCCCGCGAACTCGACAACGCGACACTGGCGGGCAAGGAACCCGCCGCCGTCCTCGCCGCGCTGACCGCCCGCCACCTCGCCGCCCATGGCCGCATCGTCCATGTCAGCGGCGCCGATGGCCGCGTCATCGCCAGCGAGCCGGTGATCGGCCAGACCCAGCGCACCCTCGTCGATTTCCTGGGCCAGACGCAGCCCCTCACCGTCTTCGGCGACCGCGCCGGCGTGATGCGCATCAACCTTCCCAACGGGGCCGACGTCTTCGCCAGCGTGCGCAACCTCGCCGCCCCCCTCGGCCAGGTCGCGGTGCTGCAGCCGGTCTCGCGCGCCCTCTCGGTCTGGCAGATTCGCCGCTCGGGCCTCGCCATCCTGTTCGGCGCGGCCGGGCTCGTCCTCGGCGTCATCACGCTGGCCTTCATGCTGCAGTCGAAGCGCGCCAGCGCCGCCGACGAGGATTGCGACTGCGTGCGCGAGCGCATCGACACCGCCCTCAACCGCGGGCATTGCGGCCTCTGGGACTGGGACCTCGCCCGCGGCCGGATCTACTGGTCGGATTCGATGTATGCGCTGCTCGGCTACGACCGGGCCGGCGAGTACATGTCCTTCGGCGAGGTCTCGAGCTTCATCCATCACGAGGACGTCGATCTCTACGCCCTGGCCGACGCGATCAGCCGCGGCGAGGCGAGCCATCTCGACCAGGAATTCCGCGTCCGCGCCATCACGGGCGAGTGGCTCTGGCTCAAGGCCCGCGCCGAGCTGGTCATCGACCGCCGCACCCGCTCGCGCCACCTCGTCGGCATCGTTGTCGACATCTCCGAGCAGCGCCGCATGGCGGAACGCACCGCCACCGCCGACGCCCGCCTGCGCGACGCCGTCGAGGCGATTTCGGAAGCCTTCGTGCTCTGGGATGCCGACAACCGCCTCGTGCTCTGCAACGCCAAGTACCAGCAGCTCCACCAGCTCCCGGCCGAGGCCCTGCAATCCGGCGCGAGCCATGACGAGATCATGGCCCTCTCGGCCCAGCCGCAGATCGACCGCGAGCCGACGCGGGTGCAGCGTGGCAACGGCGGCTCCTCGTCCTATGAGGCGCGGCTCTCGGATGGCCGCTGGCTCCAGATCAACGGCCGCCGCACCAAGGATGGCGGCTCGGTCTCGGTCGGCACCGACATCACCAAGCTCAAGCAGCAGGAAGAGCGGCTGACGCAATCCGAGCACCAGCTCCTGATGCACGTCACCGACCTCAAGGCGTCCCGCCAGAAGCTCGAAGCCCAGGCCCAGCAACTCGCCGACCTCGCCGAGCGCTATCTCGAGCAGAAGGCGGCGGCCGAGAGCGCCAACCGCGCCAAGTCCGAATTCCTCGCCAATATGAGCCATGAGCTGCGCACGCCGCTCAACGCCATCATCGGCTTCTCCGAGATCATGGAGAACGGCCTCTTCGGCCCGCTCGGCGAGAAGTACACCGACTATGTCCGCGACATCCGCTCCAGCGGCGGCTACCTGCTCAGCATCATCGACGACATCCTCGACATGTCGCGCCTCGAATCCGGCAAGATCCGGCTCGAGCGCAGCGAGATCGCCATCGGCCCGGTGCTCGACCAGGCCCTGCGCAAGGTGCAGCCGGAGATCGAGCGCAAGCAGCTGGTGCTCAACATCGAGGGCCCGCTCGACACCCATCTCGAAGCCGATCCGCGCGCGCTCTACCAGATCCTCGGCAACCTGCTCGACAACGCTGCCAAATTCACGCCGGAAGGCGGGCGGATCGCGGTCCGCACCCGCCATGTTCCCGGCGCGCTCAACATCTTCATCGAGGATACCGGCATCGGCATCCCCAAGGAGAAGATCGACCGCGTCGGCCGGCCCTTCGAGCAGGTCGAGGGCGATCTGGTGCGCAGCTACAAGGGCTCGGGCCTCGGCCTCGCCATCGCCCGCTCGCTGACCGAGCTGCACGGCGGATCGCTCCGCCTGCGCTCGGCGATGGGCGCCGGCACGATCGTCATGGTCCACCTGCCGCTCGACGGCGGCGCCGACCGCGTCACGGCGCAGGCGGCCTAGTTTCCGGCCGCCGCGGCCGCATGATTCACGCCATTCCGGGGCAGGCCTCAGGCCTGGCCCGGAACCCGGAGCCGAGGCCTTTCGCGGCAACGTCCCGCGAAGCGAGCATCGGTTCCGGCTTCCGGGTTCTTCGCAGCAGCGAAGCCCCGGAATGGCGGAATATCCCAGGTTGCGAGCTGCCCGGACTCAGCCGGCCTTCGCCTTCGACAGGATGCGGGTGAAGATCGCCCGCACGCCCGAGCGGACCTCGTCGAGCTCGGCCTTCAGCACCTTGGCGTCCGGTCGGCCGACCGCCGTCGCGATCCGGCGCAGGACCCGGGGCGGCACGGCCTTCGGATCGAAGGCCTCCTCGACCGTGAAGCGCTGCCAGAGCTGGACATCGCCGATCAGGCGATGCGCCTCCAGGAGCACCGACGCATCCCCTTCCGCGAGCAGCCCCGCCGCACGCGCGGCGACGAAGACCGCGGCCGTGTCGTTGACGATCAGGCTGGGGTGATCGCTTGCATAGGCGAGCAGCAGGAACTGGGCGAGGAAGTCGAGATCGGTCAGGCCTCCGGCCGCGAGCTTCAGGTCCCACGGGTCCTTCTCGCCCTTTTCCCTGGCGATCAAGGCCCGCATCTCGGCGACGGCCGCAGCAACCTTCGCGGGCTCACGCTTGCGGGAGAGGATCGCCCGGATCGAGGCCTCGGCCCGCTTGGCCAGACCGGCATCGCCGGCGACGACGCGGGCGCGCGTCAGCGCCATCTCCTCCCAGATCTCCGCCTCGCCGGCGTGATAGGCCTCGAAGCCGGCGAACTGGGTGGCGGCGGGACTCTTGTTGCCGGTCGGTCGCAGCCGCATGTCGACCTGGTAGAGCGTGCCGCGCCGTGTCGGCACCGTCAGCGCTGCGACGAGGCGCTGGGTGAAGCGGATATGCCAGGTGACCGGGTCGAGGCTCCGGGCGCCATTGCTCGAAGCCGCGTCCTCCGGGCGGTCATAGAGCAGGATCAGATCGAGATCGGAGGACGGGGTCAGCTCACCGGCGCCGAGCCTGCCGAGCCCGAGCACCACAGTCTCCGCGCCTTCGATCACGCCGTGATCGGCGGCGAAGGAGGCGCGCGTATCGGCGAAGGCAACCCGCAGGCAGGATTCGGCGACGGCGCAATAGGCCTGCCCTGCCCCCTCGGCGGCATAGACGCCGGAGAGCAGGCGCGCGCCGACGAGGAAATTCTCCTGCCGGGCGGCGTCGCGCATCCGGTCGAGCCCATCCTCGACGCTCGGGGGCGGCGAGCCGACATAGCTGCGGATGCGGCGCTCCAGCGTGTCGACGTCGAGCACGGCCTGGCCGAAGGCCGGATCGATGACGCCGTCGAGCACATGCGGATGCAGCGCCGCGACCTTGGCGAGGCGTGGCGCGCTGCCCAGGATCTCGGCGAAGAGCGTCAGCAGGGAATCGTGGGAGCGCAGCAGCGTCAGCAGCTCGACCGCGGCCGGCATCCGCACGAAGGCGTTGTCGAGATGGGCGAGCGCACCATCGGGATCGGCGGTGCGGCCGAGCGCGACGAGCAGCGCCGGCGTCAGCTCGGTCAGCACTTCGCGGGCGCGGGCGCTGGTGACGGCGGCGCGGCGGCCGAAATGCCAGCCGCGCACCGTCTCCGCCGCGATCACGCCGTCGCGGAAGCCGAGCTTGCCCAGCGTCTCGACCGTCTCGGGATCGGGCTCCGAACCGGTGAAGCTCAGCGTGCCGGCCTCGGAAGCCAGGCTCGGCCCTTCCTCGAACAGCAGGGCGTAATGCCCCTCGACGCGCCTGGCATGGGCGGTCAACGCCTTGCCGAATGCAGCCGTGGAGGGATAGCCGCTGAAGCGGGCAAAGGCTTCGAGATCGCCCGCCGGCTTGGGCAGGGTCTGCGTCTGCTCGTCGTCGCGCATCTGCAGACGGTGCTCGATCATCCGCAGCCAGCGATAGGATTCGGAGAGCTCATCGCGCGCCTGCGGCGTGATCCAGCCCTCATTCGTCAGCTCCCTGAGCATGTCGAGCGTCCGCGGCCCGCGCAGTGCCGGGCGCCTGCCGCCGAAAACGAGCTGCTGCGTCTGGACGAAGAACTCGATCTCGCGGATGCCGCCGCGCCCGAGCTTCACGTTGTGGCCCGCGACGGCGACGGTCTCGTGGCCCTTCACCGTCTGGATCTGGCGCTTCATCGCGTGGATGTCGGCGATGGTCGCGAAGTCGAAATATTTGCGCCAGATGAAGGGCGCGAGATCGCCAAGGAAGCGCAGGCCGAGCGCGGTGTCCCCCGCGATGGGACGCGCCTTGATCATGGCGGCGCGTTCCCAATTCTGCCCGACGGTCTCGTAATAGGAATAGGCCGAGGGCAGCGCGATCGCGACATGGGTCGAGGCCGGGTCGGGCCGCAGCCGCAGATCGACGCGGAAGACGTAACCGTCCGGCGTGCGCTCCTGGATGATGCGCGCGATCTGCTGGGTCAGCTTGACGAAGAAGCTCGACGGCTCGCCGACACCGGCAGCCTCCGCCGCCTCGGGGTCGAAGAAGACGACGATGTCGATGTCGGAGGAATAGTTGAGCTCGCCGGCGCCGTGCTTGCCGAGCGCCAGCACGACGAGACCCGAGCCGGGGCCGGGATCGGCGGGGTCGGCCAGATTGATGCGGCCGAGATCGGCGGCCTGACGCAGCACATGATCGGTCGCGAGCCGCACGGCCGCGTCGGCGGTCGCGGTCAGCGCCGCCGTCACGGTCTCGACGTCCCAGACACCGCCGATATCGGCGAGCGCGATCAGGAGCGCCATGGCGCGGCGGAAGCGGCGCAGCTCGCGCATCAGGTCGGGCGTCTCGCAGCCGGCCGCGGCGAAGGCCTCGATGCCGGCGAGCAGCGCGTCGCGGCGCGCCTCCGGCGCCTCGATCAGGCAGGCGAGCAGACCTTGCGGATCGAAGCGCATCACCTGCGACAGGAAGGGCGAGTGTGCCAGCACGCCGGCGACCAGCGCCGCGCTATGCGGGTGCTCCGCCAGATGCCGCTTCAGCGCCTCCGCCGCCGCCTCGTCATGCAACCGTTCGATCAGCTCGCGCGCCAGCAGCGCCTCGGCCTTGGCGCGCGCCGGCAACACCGGTGCCGCGCCAAGCCTGTCACAGAGCCGCTCAGCCATCTCGCCCTCCCTCAGAGGGACGGCACGCCAGCAGGGTTTGCGGCGGCTGTCGAGGCCGCAGGCTCGGAAGCCGCAGGCGTTTCCACAGGCTTGGCCTCAGCCGCCGGCAAAACGATGACGACGCGTAAGCCCGGCGCATTGTCGTCGAGACGCAACTGGCCGCCATGCAGGCGCACCACGCCGGCGGCCAGGGAGAGGCCGAGCCCGAAGCCGGGCTTGCTGCGGCTGGTGTCGAGCCGGACGAAACGGTCGAGCACGCGCCCGCGATCGGGTTCCGGAATGCCCGGTCCGTGATCCGCGACGGAGAGCTCGATCGAAGTCCCGTTCCGCCGCGCCGCGACGGCGACGACGCCGTCCCCGCCCTGCGCGGGTCCGCCATATTTCAGGGCATTGTCGACCAGATTGGCGAGAGCCTGGCCGATCAGCTCGCGATTGCCGAAGACGCGCAGGCCGGGCTCGACCTCGCCGACGAGCGAGAGCCCCGCCTCCTCGGCCAGCGGCTCGTAGAGCTCGGCCATCCCCGAGACGATCTCGGAGAGATCGAGCTCGGCCATGTTGTCGCTGACCCGGCCGGCCTCCAACCGCGCCAGCATCAGCAGGGCGTTGAAGACGCGGATGAGGTTGTCCGCCTCCTCGATCGCGCCATCGAGCGCGGCTCGCAGCTCGTCGGGGGATCTGGAGCTGCGCAGCGCCTCCTCCGCCCGGTTGCGCAGGCGCGTCAGCGGCGTCTTGAGGTCATGGGCGATGTTGTCGGTGACTTGCTGCATGCCGGTCATCAACTCGCCGATGCGGTCCAGCATGGCGTTCAGGTTGAGCGCCAGGCGATCGAGTTCGTCATCCGTCCCCGCGATGGAGAGGCGGCCCTTGAGATCGCCCGCCATGATCGCATGCGCCGTCTCGCTCATCCCGTCGACGCGCTTCAGCACGCGCCGGGCCACGAACCAGCTGGCGAAGCAGCCGAGGATGAAGACCAGGGCGAGCGACCAGCCGGCGGCGCGGCGGATGACGATGCCGAGCCGCTGGCGCTCCTCCAGGTCGCGACCGACGAGCAGGCGGAACCCTGCCGGCAGCATGAAGACGCGCACGAGCGCGCGGCTCGGCGTATCCACGGTCTCGCTGGAACGGGCATATTCGATCTCGCTCTCGCCGGTGCGGTCGAGCGTGCCGGGTGGGATCGCCTCGACATTGCCGGCGATGCGCTCGCCCACCGGAGTGGTGACGAGATAGAGCGAGGCGCCCGGCCCGCGGGAGCGGCGCTCGATGATGTTGACGAGCCGCCGGATGCCGCCCTGGCGCTGTTGCTCGGCAAGGCCCTGGATCTCCGCATCGATGGTCGAGCGGATCTGGTCGGTCAGCAGGCGCTGGGCGTTCCAGGCGACGTAGCCGAGCACGAAGGCGGCGAAGAGCGCGAAGATGACGAGATAGGCCGCCGTCAGCTTGAAGGCCGTCGTGCGGAACAGCGTCGGCAGGAAGCGCTGGCGCATGCGCGCCGGAACATCAGCGGGCGTTGTCACGGACCATGTATCCGGCGCCGCGAATGGTGTGGATCATCGGCTGCTCGAAGCCCTTGTCGACCTTGGCGCGCAGGCGGCTGACATGCACGTCGATGACGTTGGTCTGGGGGTCGAAATGATAATCCCAGACGTTCTCCAGCAGCATGGTGCGGGTCACGACCTGTCCGGCATGCTTCATCAGATATTCGAGCAGCCGGAACTCGCGCGGCTGCAGGGCGATTTCCTGCCCCTCGCGCGTGACGCGATGGGCCAGCCGGTCGAGCACCAATTCGCCGACACGATAGGTGGTGGGCTCGGCCGCGGGCGCACCGCGGCGGCGCGCCAGCACCTCGACGCGGGCCAGCAGCTCGGAAAAGGCATAGGGCTTGGGCAGGTAGTCGTCGCCGCCGGCGCGCAGGCCCTTCACCCGGTCGTCGACCTGGGCCAGCGCGGAGAGGATCAGGGCCGGCGTCTCGTCCTTCTGCTCGCGCAGCGAGCGGATCAGGGAGAGGCCGTCGAGTCGCGGCAGCATGCGGTCGATGACCAGCACGTCATAGCCGCCGCCCTCGGCCATGGCATAGCCCTGCAGCCCGTCCGCAGCATGGTCGGCGACATGGCCGACCTCGCGGAACGCCTTGGTCAGATAGGCCGCTGCCTCGGCATCGTCTTCGACAATCAGGAGTCGCATGGGCGAACCCTATCCCAAGAAACACGAAAACGGCAGGCCGGAGGATACGCATCCGGCCTGCCGCCGCGACGGCTGGTCCCTCGGCTGGGGCGACAGAAACCGAGGAACCTGCCTGCTTCGCTCGAGCACGGAGAATCCGGCCGGATTTCTTCAACCCGGCCGGGCCCGGCTCTACGCCGCCGGCTGGCGGCCGACCTCGAAGGTCACGTCACGGGACTTGCCTTCGCGGAACAACGTGATCGTGGCCTTGGCACCGGGCGCGAAGGTCGCGATCTTGCGGGACAGGTCACGAGCGTCCTTGACTGCCTCGCCATTGACGGCGGTGATGGTGTCGCCGCGGCGGATGCCGGCCTTGGCAGCCGGGCCATCACCCTGCGCCTCGGCGACGAGCGCGCCCTTGGCTTCCTTCAGGCCGATGGCATCGGCCATCTCGGCATTGACCGGCTGGATCTGCACGCCGATGAAACCGCGCGCCACCGAGCCATCCTTCTTCAGCGACTCGACCACCTGCTTGACCGTGGAGGCCGGGATCGCGAAGGCGATGCCGACATTGCCGCCGGAGGGCGAGAAGATCGCGGTGTTGACGCCGACGACTTCGCCGTTCTGGTTGAAGGTCGGGCCACCCGAATTGCCGCGATTGATCGGCGCATCGATCTGGATGAAGTCGTCATAGGGACCGGAGCCGATGTCTCGGCCCTGGGCCGAGACGATGCCGGCCGTGACCGTGCCGCCCAGACCGAAGGGATTGCCGATCGCCAGCACCCAGTCGCCGATGCGCGCCTTGGCGCCGGAGAGCGGCACGAAGGGATAGTCGCCGCCGTCCTTCACCTTCAGCAGGGCGAGGTCGGTGCGCGGATCGGTGCCGACGACCTTGGCGTCCAGCGTCTTGCCGGAGTCGGTGACGAGCTGGACCTCCACGGCGTTCTCGACGACGTGGTTGTTGGTCACGACATAGCCGTCCTGGCTGACGAAGAAGCCGGAGCCCTGGGCCATGCCCTGGCGCGGCTGCGGACGGTTCGGGCGGGCGCCCTCGCCGAATTCGCGGAAGAAGCGGCGCAGCTGCGGCGGCAGGTCGTCAAGGCTCTGCTCGCCATTCTCGCTCGCGACCTGCGTCTTGACGCGGACGGAGACCACGGCCGGCTTCACCTTGTCGACGAGATCGGCGAAGGAAGGCAGCCCGACCTGCGTGCCGGAGAGCTGGATCGGCTGGGCGACGGCGTTGTGGTTCTGCATCAGCGCGCTGTCGGCGATGCCGGCCGCGAGGCCGATGCCGAGGATGGCGGTGCCGGCGAGAAGAGCGCCGCGCTTCAGGATGGACTTACGGGTCTCGTTCTGTGTCGTCATGGTTTGAACCTCGTTGAGCGACAGGGACTACCCTGCTCGTGAGGTGCAACATGGAGCCGGCCGCGTTACGCGGCTTTCGCCCCGACATGACGATTTCGTAAGGTTCGCGCCTGGCGCGGCTTCAGCCCTGCTCGTCCCGCAGCAGCTTTTCGACGCGACTGCGTTCGTCCTCGGTCAGCGGCGAAACAGCTCCGGCATCTGCCGCGGGGCTGCGTCGGCCCCGGCGCCAGACGAAGATGGCACCGGCAGCCAGGATCAGGAACGGCGCGGCCCAGAGCAGCAGCGTCTGCGCATTGAAGGGCGGCCGCAGCAGCACGAAATCCCCGTAACGGGCGACGACGAAATCGACCACCGCCTTGTCGCTGTCGCCGGCGACGAGCCGCTCGCGCACCAGAATCCGGAGGTCGCGCGCCAGCGGCGCATCGGAATCGTCGATCGACTGGTTCTGGCAGACGAGGCAGCGCAGCCCGCCGGACAGGGCGCGCGCACGCTGCTCGAGCACGGGGTCCGGTAGGATCTCGTCCGGCTGCACCGCCGGCGCAGCCACGGCGGTCAGCAGCAGGAAACCGATGGCGAGGGCGATCCGACGCATCGCTCTACTCCGCCGGCTGCGGGGCGGCGGCGGCGGGCGTCGCGCGCTTCGGTGCCGCCAGCCGGAAACGCCGGTCGGTCAGCGAGAGGCCGCCGCCGAGGGCCATGACGATCGAGCCGATCCAGATCAGCAGGATCAGCGGCTTGTCGTAGAGGCGTACCGCGACGCCGCCATCCTGCGCCTCACCCAGGCTGACATAGGCCTGGCTCAGCCAGTCCGTGCGGATTCCCGCTTCGGTGGTCGGCATGCTGCGGGCGGTATAGATGCGCTTCGACGCTTCGAGCGGTGCGAGCTCCTTCTCGCCGGAGAAGAGCTGGAAGCGGGCGACCTCGGCCCGGAAATTAGGCCCTGTCCGCGGCGAGACGCCTTCCAGGACGACCGTATAGCGCCCGCTGGTGAGCCGTTCGCCCGGCTTGAGGACCGCGATGGCCTCGCTGCTCCAGGCCGCGGCGGCGATCCCGATGATGCTGATGCCGACGCCAGCATGGGCGAGCGCCGTCCCCCAGGCCGAGCGCGGCAGCCCCTTCGCCCGCGACAGCATGGCGCGCCAGCCGCTGGCCCGGGCGACGATGCGCTCGCCGAGATCGACCGCAGCACCGAGGACCAGGAAGACGCCGAGCCCGATCCCGAGTGGCGCCAGGACCGGCCCGCCATGGGTGAAGGCGATCAGCGCCAGCGCGACGAGCACGGAGACGCCGAAAGCGGCGGCATTGCGCTGGGCCGCGCCGAGCAGGTCGCCGCGCTTCCAGGCGAGCGACTGGCCGATCGGCAGGATCAGCAGCAGCGGCACCATCACCGGGACGAAGGTGGCGTTGTAGAAGGGGGCGCCGACCGAGATCTTGTCGCCGGTCACCATCTCCAGAACCAGCGGATAGAGCGTGCCGACGAAAACGGTGGCGCAGGCCGTGGCCAGGAAGATGTTGTTGACGACGAGCGCGCCCTCGCGGGAGACCGGCGCGAACAGCCCGCCCTGCCGCAGCAGCGGCGCGCGCCAGGCGAAGAGTGCGAGCGAGCCGCCGACGAAGAACACCAGGATCAGCAGGATGAAGACGCCGCGGGCGGGATCGCTGGCGAAGGAATGCACCGAGGTCAGCACGCCGGAGCGGACGATGAAGGTGCCGAGCAGCGACAGCGAGAAGGTCAAGATCGCCAGCAGGATCGTCCAGACCTTGAGCGCATCGCGCTTCTCCATCACCACCGTGGAGTGAATCAGCGCCGTGCCGGCGATCCAGGGCATGAAAGAAGCGTTCTCGACCGGATCCCAGAACCACCAACCGCCCCAGCCGAGCTCGTAATAGGCCCAGTAGGAGCCCATCGCGATGCCGAGCGTCAGGAAGGTCCAGGCCAGCAGCGTCCAGGGCCGCACGGCACGCGCCCACATGGCGTCGATGCGCCCGTCGATCAGCGCGGCGACCGCGAAGGCATAGGTGATCGAGAAGCCGACATAGCCGACATAGAGCAGCGGCGGATGGATCGCGAGGCCGAGATCCTGAAGGATCGGGTTGAGATCCTGCCCCTCGGCCGGGGCCGGCGAGAGCCGCTGGAACGGGTTGGAGGTGAACAGGGTGAAGGCGAGGAAGGCGACCGCGACCAGGCCCTGCGCAGACAGCGCGCCTGCCCGCAGGCGCGGCGGCAGCGTGTTGCGCGACAGCGCGACAAGTGCCCCGAACAGGGTCAGGATCAGCACCCACAGCAGCATCGAGCCTTCGTGGTTTCCCCAGACCGAGGTGAATTTATAGATCAGCGGCTGCGCCGAATGCGAGTTGGCGACGACGTTGGAGACGGAGAAATCCGAGCGAACATAGGAGGCGACCAGCGCCGCGAAGGACAGCGCGACCAGCGCGAAGCTGATCAGCGCCGCGCTGCTGCCGACCGAGGCCAGAGCCCTGTCCTGGCGCACGACGCCCCAGAACGGCACCAACACCTGGATGACGGAAACGCCGAGCGCGAGCGCCAGCGCATAGTGACCGATCTCGACGATCATGCCCGGCTCACGGCTTGGCTGCGGGAGAGGCGGGCGCGGCGCTGCCGTCCGGCTGCCAATGCCCCTGCTTCTTCAGCGCGTCGGCGACCTCGCGCGGCATATAGGTCTCGTCGTGCTTGGCGAGGACGGAATCGGCCTTGAAGCGCCCCGCTCCCTCGAACACGCCTTCGGTGACGACGCCCTGCCCTTCCCGGAAGAGATCGGGCAGCAGGCCGTCATAGGTCACCCTGACAGAGCTCGTGCTGTCGGTCACGGCGAAGCTGACGCGTTGCCCCGGGCCGCGCTGGACCGAGCCGGCCTCGACGAGGCCGCCGAGGCGCATGCGCGTGCCCGGCGCGACGCCCTTCTCGGTGATCTCGGTCGGCCCGTAGAAGAAGACGATGGTGTCGCGCATCGCGAAGAGGACGAGCCCCGCCGCGAAGAACAGGACGGCTCCGGCCGCCGCGATCAGCACCAGCCGGCGCTGCTTGCGCGTCAGGCGGCGCTTGGCCGGCACGGGCCGAACCGGCTGGGCGATGCTCATGGGGTGGCCTCCTTCAGGGCCAATTCATCGGCCAGGGCATCGATCGCGGCAAGCGCCGCGGCGTCCTGCGACAATCTCTCGCGCGCGGTCTTCACCGCCGCCCGCGCGGCTTCCTTATCGCCGAGGACGGCGCGGGCACGGATCAGGCGGCTCCATTCCGGCAAGGTGCCGCCGCCGGCGCTCAGCCGCTCGGCGAGGCCTTCCACCATGCCCTTGATCGCCTGCTGGCGCTCGGCCTCCGGCAGGGCAGCAACCGCCTTGCGGCCGGCATCGGCCTGCATCTGCGCGATGCGGGCGCGCACGGCACCGGCCCATTCGGCCTGCGGCGGGGCGTCGGCCAGAAGCTGCTCCAGGGCGGCGATCGCGCCGTCACCGTCGCCATCCTGCTCCTTGGCCTGCGCGAGATAGAAACGTGCCCGCGCATTCCTGGGATCGAGCTTGAGCGCCTCGGACAGCGCCTCGCGCGCGGCGGCAGTGACGACGCCCCCGGCTTCGAGGATGCGCGCCTCGCCGAGCCCCGCGAGAAGCTCCGTGTCCGGCTTGCCGTAGCGCGCGGTCGCGGCGAAGGCCTTGGCCGCATCCTCGTAGCGACCCTGCCGGAGATAGATCGGGGCGATCAGCGACCAGCCCTTGGCGTCGGTCGGATTGGCCGCGAGATGCGCCTCCATCCGGGCTAGGACGATGGCGAAATCCTGCTGCTGGCCGCCCTTCTGCAAACGCGCCGCCAAGGGCTGGTCGGAGAAACCGGGCGAGCCGTAGAGGCCGTAGACCAGCAGGGCCAGAAGCGGAACGATGGACAACATCAGGGCCGAGCTTGCCCGGCGGCGTCGCAGCGAGGGCTCCGTCTCTCCGGCCGGGCCGGTTTCGTCGCCCGCCGCGCGCAGCAGGCGGCGGGCCGCCTCGGCGCGCGCCGCCTCGGCCTCCCCGGTTGCGATGAGGTTGCGGCCGAGATCGCGATCGATCTCCTTGAGCTGGGCGCGATAGAGGCTTTTCGCGTCCGCCACATCGGCGAACCCCTGGAGCCGCCCATGGCTCAGCGGCCAGAGCAAGGCGAAGATCGCCGCTCCGGTCATGGCCGCAAAAATTGCCCAGATCATCATGCGGCGTTCTTAGCCAATAGTGCGGCCCGATTCATGGCGACAAAGGGTCACGCGGGATTCGAATTGATCTAGATCGAAGGCAAAACCAGCCTCGCGCGCAAGCCCCCCAGCGGGGCGCGCTGCAAGACCAGCTCCCCGCCATAGAGCTTGGCCAGGTCGACGACGATCGAGAGCCCCAGGCCAGAGCCGGGCGTCGCCTCGTCGAGCCTGCGCCCGCGCTTCAGGACCTCGGCCATCGCCTCCTCGGGCAGGCCCGGACCGTCATCGTCGATCAGCAGCGCCATCTGCTCGTCGTCTCCGGCGTTGCCGTCGAGCGTCACTTCGACGGTGCTGCTCGCCCATTTGAAGGCATTGTCCAGCAGGTTGCCGAGCATCTCCTCCAGATCCTGCTTCTCGCCGCGGAAGCGTGCCCGCGCCGGCACGCCATGCGAGCCGGTGATTCCCTTGTCCTGCGAGATCTTCATGAAGGTGCGCAGCAGCGCATCGAGGGAGGGCGCAACTTCGGTCACGCCGCCCAATGCGCCCGAGAGCGCCGCCGCCCGCGCCCGGTCGAGATAATACTGGACCTGGTCGCGCATGATCGCGGCCTGGGTCCGCACCGTCTGCGGAAGCTGTCCCTCGCCGGCTCCCGCCTCGTTCATCATCACGCTGAGTGGCGTCTTGAGGGCATGGGCGAGGTTGCCGACCTGCGTGCGGGCGCGGTCCAGGATCTCGTGGTTGGCGTCGATCAGCTGATTGAGCTCGCTCGCGAGCGGGGCGAGGTCCGGCGGATACTGGCCATGGATGCGCGGGCTTTCGCCCGTCCTCACCGCGCCGACCGCCGTCCGCAGCCTGACCAGCGGACGCAGGCCGAAGCGAACCTGCACCAGGGTCGAAGCGACGAGCGCCAGCCCGAGCAGCAGGAAGGTCATCGCCAGCGCGAAGCGGAAATCCTGGATATCGCCTTCGATCTCGTCGGCGGGAGCGGCGACTGCGACGGTGAAGCGGCCATCCTCGCCGACGTCGATCTCGCGCTCGAGGACGCGCAGCAGGCGGTCATCGGGGCCGGAAACATAGCTCTCGCGCAGGCCGCGCGCATTCGGCGCGATCGACTGGTCGAGCAGCTTGGGAAGCTGCCCGCCGACCAGCGAGCGCGAGGCGCGGACATTCGGCCGCTCGCCGTCGAGCCGCGTGATCTGCCAGTACCAGCCGGTCAGCGGCAGGTCGAAGCGCGGCTCGCCGAGATCGCCGATCGTCTGCCGCTCGGTTTCCGGCGGCGCCGCCAGGTCGGCGACGAGCTGCTTGATGTAGACCGAAAGGCGCTCGTCGAAGCCGCGCTCGGCCGAGCGGCGATAGAAGGTGGTGAGGCCGACGCCGGCCAGCACCAGGATCAGGACGCAGCAGAAGGCTGCCGACAGAAACAGCCGCGTTCCCAGCGAGTATCGGTGGGATTTGAGGGCCATCTCCCGTGATCAGACTTTTTCCGGAGCGGCGGCGATATAGCCGAGGCCCCGGACGGTCTCGATGATCTCGACGCCGAGCTTCTTGCGCAGCCGGCCGACGAAGACCTCGATCGTGTTCGAGTCGCGGTCGAAATCCTGATCGTAGAGGTGCTCGACCAGCTCGGTGCGGGAGACCACCCTGCCCTGATGGTGCATCAGATAGGAGAGCAGACGGTATTCGTGCGAGGTCAGCTTGACGGGGTTGCCGTCGACCACGACGCGGCTCGCGCGGGTGTCGAGCCGGACGGGGCCGCAGACCAGCTCCGAAGTGGCATGACCGGCCGCGCGTCGCAGCAAGGCACGGACCCGCGCCAGCAGTTCCTCGATATGGAACGGCTTGACGACATAGTCGTCGGCGCCGGCGTCGAAGCCGCCGACCTTGTCGCTCCAGCGGTCGCGCGCGGTGAGGATCAGCACCGGCATGGTCTTGCCGGCCCGGCGCCAACCCTGCAGCACGGCGACGCCGTCGACCTTGGGCAGGCCGAGATCGAGGATGACGGCGTCATAGGGTTCGGTCTCGCCGAGATAGAGCCCCTCCTCGCCGTCGAAGGCCTTGTCGACGGCATAGCCCGCATTTTCCAGCGCGGTCACGATCTGGCGGTTGAGGTCCTTGTCGTCCTCGACGACGAGCAGTCTCACGGTCGTTTCGCTCCAGTTGGGAAAGGTATCCGCCGATCGGTCAGCGGATGGTGGCGATCTTGCCGGATTGCCCTTCCAGCGTCACGCGCGCAACCCGTCCGTCGCGCTTCAGCGTCGTGACGACATAGACGAATTCGTCGCCCTGCCGGCAAAGCCGGATGCGCACGACCTCCCCGGGGGCCGCGTGGCGGGCGTGGCGCGAAGCCTCCGCCGGCTGCATGACGCGCCCCTCGGCCACGGCATCGCGCGTCTCCTCGGAGGACAGGCACGACATCGGCGTCGCATCATCGACGCGGATGATCGGCATCGGCGAGGACGTCAGGAGCGCGAAAGCGAGGATCGGTTCGATCAGCATCATCGACATGGCTAATCCCATCCGCGTGAATGCGCCATGAATGCACCATCCCGTCCACAACCCAGCCTAGTTCAAGCCACGGCGATCCGTCCACGCCATTCGCGCCCCGGCCCCACGGCGGCGCTGATCTGGGCCAGCGACAGGCTGAGTTCCGCCTGCGTCGCGCCGAAATCGGCGAGTTCCACCGCCGCCGGATAGAGCCACGCCGGTGCATTCACGATTTCGGTACGGACCGGTACGCCGCCGGCGAGAAGGCGAATCTCGTATCGCTCGCTCTCCTCGCCGAGCGGCACCTCGGCCAGATCCCAGGAATCCCCGTCGATCCGGGTTCGCCGGATCCAGCTGAGGAGAATCCCGTCCCCGCCGCGCCGCGCCCGCGGCCGGACCGGCGAGAAGGGCAGCAGCGCATCCCCCCGCGGCGTAAGAGCGAGTTCCACCATGGTGGGGTCGCCGACATCGTGGCGGGCCGGGCCGATGCGGTAGCGGCGTTCCCGGCCGATATCGGCGAGATCGCTCGTCAAGGTCACGGCCGATCCGTCGAGGACGACGATGCGGGCTCCGGCCGGCAGGTGACGGGAAGCCGCCGCCTCCGAGCCGCCGAGGCCGCGCACGAAGCCGGAGAGGCGGAAGCGCTGCGTGCCGACGAGTTCGGCCTGCGCGGCAGTCACGATCTCGACCTCGCCGTCCGCCCCGATCAGGGCCAGGGCGTTGGCGCCGGAGAGAGCTGCCTCGGGCGACACGGAGGAGAGCGCCCCGCCGCGCAGCCTGACCTCGAGCACGTTGCTCCGTTCGCTTCGCCAGAGCGGGCCGGGCGGAAACGCCGTCAGCGTTTCGCCGACGATCGACGGCGCCTCGACGAAGCCGTGACGATCGAACTGCCCGGTGCCATCCGCGCCCCAGATCGCCAGCGCCCCCGGCCAGGGCGATGCGAAAGCGGCGAGCGAGAGCAGCGCGGGCGGCTGCGCCACGACGAACGGCAGGGAAAGCGGCACGACCAGAGGCCGCCCCGGGAGAGGCGGCGGCGTCCGCGGCGGGCGATCGCCCCCCTTGGCGCCGGCGCTGGAATAGATCGCCGGCTCGACCGCCCGCGCGCTGACCTGCCGGGTCGCGGCGTCGGCGATCCGCACGATCCGGAACAGCCGGCGGTCGCCATCCACCGGCACGGAGACGACATCACCCGGCTCGAGATCGAGGCAGCGCGGCGAAAGTTCGCATTCGAGCGTCTCCCGCGCGGCCCAGGCCTCCTGCAGCCGCTGATCGGCCAGCCGCCTTCCCTCGGCCGCGCGGGTCACGATGGCGGTCTCGACGGCGACCTCCCGCCTTGCGGCGCCCGCCAGGCGGCGGGAGCGTGCGGCTGCGCGGCGATAATCGCTGTCGCTATCCCCGAAGCCGAGGCGCAGTTCCAGCGGCAGCTCGGTTTCCTGGCTGCGGCGCAGGGTGAACGGCTCCCCGTCGCGGCCCGGTACGAAATCGTCAGGCCCGAGCAGCCGCGCGACCTTGCCGCCCCGGGCCTCGAAACGCAGCCGCCCCGCGCTCATCACCGCATCGAAGCCGAAGGTCTGGGCGAGCGGTTCGAGCGCCTGGCGGGCCGACAACGGACGGTCTAGCACATAGCCGTCCACGAAGCCGTCGACGGCCATGCCGTCCGCAGGCGGCAGGCCGAAATCGGCGAGCAATCCGGCGACGAGGCAATCGATGGGCGTGCCCTCGAGGCGGCCGTTCAGCCAGTGCCCGGTCTCGAAGGCGGCGCCATCCGCCCAGATCCCGCCGAGATCCGGGAAGGCCGGGAACGGCCTCGCGTCCCAGTTCCAGACGACGATGCGCGCCGGATCGATCATCCGGATGCCGGTGACCGGATCGACCGGATTCCGCGCGGGGTCGAACCCGGCACGGGACGGGTCGAAGCCGGAGATGATCGCCGCCAGCCCGCGCGCCTGGACCAGATCGTCGCGCGCGCCGCTCGAGAACGGGGGCAGGCCGCCCTCGGCGGAACGGGGATCGGGGAAGACGTTGGGCGCATTGGCACCCTTGTCGACGGCCGGCACGCCGATCTCGGTCAGCCAGATCGGCTTTCCGCCCGGCAGGAAGGGCGTCGCCGTCGTCTCCACTCCAGCGACGCGGCGAACATGCGGATGGCTCCACCAGCCGCGAAGATCCTTCGGCCGGAACAGCCAGGGCTTGCCGTAGGCGCCGTCCGTGATCGGCAGACGCGCCTGCGCGCTGCGGCCCGCCTCGTCGGCATAGTACCAATCATAGGCCTCGCCAGAGGTCAAGCGGCCGCGCAGATAGGCGATATCGGCGGGGCCGCGTGCGATGGCGGCATCGGCATGGTCACCTGAGTCGCGCCAATCCGAGAGCGGCGGATAGAAATCGATGCCGATCGCCCCGATCGCGGGCGAAGCCCAGAGCGGATCGAGCGGGAAATCGACCGTCTGCGCTGCGTCGCGAACATCGGCGCCGTATTCGGTCCAGTCGGCGGCATAGGTCAGCGTCGCAGCGGGCAGGATGGTGACGACATCCTGTGCGATCGCCGCGAGCTGATCGGCCATCGGATAGCCGGCGGCGCCGCGCAGATGCGTGAGCTCGACCATCTCGGAGCCGATCACGAAGCCCTCCACGCCGCCGGCCGCCTGCGCCAGCATCGCGCAATGCATCACGAGGCGGCGATAGGACCATTCGTCCGGCTTGGCGCAGGCGACGGCGCCGCCGACGAGCGACATGTCGGCCGGGCCGACCGTGCCGGTGAAGGCTGCGATCTGCGCCGCGACGGCGGCCGTGCCCTCCGGGCTCCCCACCCGCCCCCGCGCCGGATCGCAGGTGATCCGGCCCCGCCAGGGGTAGCGCGGCTGGCCGACGCTTCCGGTCCAGGGATCGGGCAGGCCATTGTCCGGCGGGATGTCCATCATCAGGAAGGGGTAGAGGACGACCTCGAGCCCGTAGTCGACGCGCAGCCGCCGGATCAGCGCGACGACGCTCTCGTCGGAAGGCGTGCCACCGAAGGCCGGGCGGCCGTCGATCTGGCTGACGGGCCGCGCCGCGGAGCGCGTCAGCCCCGCGACGGACCAGTTGGCGCCGACCGTCGGCTTGTGCGGGATCTCGACGCGCGGCGCGACGCTGCAGGCGCCGGCCCGCAGGTCGTCGCCGAACCACGTCACGACCAGCGAGACGGTGCGCAGCCGGGGGCAGAGCGCGAAGAGATGGCCGAGCGCGGTGTCGACATCCGAACCGCCATAGAGCTGGTGGCGCGTCAGGCTCTCGCTCACCCCGGGTTCGGGCTCGTGGCTGACGGGCCGCGTGTCGTAGACGAACTCGCCCGCACCGGGGATCAGCGAGACCGCGCGGATCATGCCGCCCAGCCCGTCGACCGCCCGGACGACCTCGAAATCGAACTGCGGCACGCGGTTGCCGTATTCGGCAAGCGGAAAGCGCTCGAAGACGACATAGGCGAGGCCGCGATAGGCCGGGGCCTCGCCGGCTTCCTTCGCGGCGATGAGCGGGTCGGGTTCCTGCGTCTCACGGCCGTGATGGACGCGCATCGTCACCGTGGCGGCATCGAGCTCGCGCCCGTCGACCCAAATGCGCCTGATGAAGGCGACCGGCCCCTCGCAGAGGCCGATCGCGAGATTGGCGTAGTAGCTGTAGGTCGATTCGTAGGTCTTCCGGGCGCGACCGCCCTTGCCGCCGCTCTTGCTGCGGGCGACCGAGACCGTAACCTCCTCCTCGAAGCGCGTCGCCCAGATCAGCTGGCCACCGAGCCGCGCACGACCGTAGAGGCGCGGGATCGGCGCGCCCTCGGTGGCGGCGAGCCCGTTGACCTCCTTCAGGCGCGGCCCGTCGACGATCTTGTTGCCGCCGGCGCCACCGAGCCAGGCCTGGTCGATCGTCGCACCGGCCAATCCGCCCAGCGCCTGTCCGATCGCGCCGCCGGCCGGGCCGCCGAGCGCGGTGCCCAGCGCCGCGCCCGCGACCTGGAGAAGAAGCGTCGCCATCAGTCGGTCACTCCGGGAAAGGAAAAGGCATGGCTGAGATGACGCCGCCACCAGGGCGTGAAGGCGACCTCGGCGACGGCGGCGCCGTCATGGGCATGGATGATGCGATCCGGCTCGCTCAGGACGGCGCAGTGCTTGGCCGGAAGGTGCTCGCGCCAGCGGAAGAGCAGCACGTCGCCGGGCCTTTCCGCTCCGAGGGCGATCGGCACGAGATGGCGCAGCGCGGCAGCCGCCAGCGTTTCCTGCCGCAGGCTTTCGGCCCAGTGAGGGCTATAGGGAGGCGGCGGCTCCGGCTCCTCGCCCAGAAGGTCGCGCCAGACGCCGCGGACGAGGCCGAGGCAGTCGCAGCCGACGCCGCGCAGCGAGGCCTGGTGGTGATAGGGTGTGCCGAGCCAGTGCCGCGTCGCCTCGACGATCGCGCCGCGCCTCATCGGAACAGGCTCCCGCCATCGAGCGCTCCGTCGCCGGGACGGACGCCGCCGATGATGAAGTCGGCGGTTGGCATATGCGGGAAGCCGCGGAAGTTGACGCCGTTGCCGAACTTGGCCCGGCAGGTGGCGAAGCTCTTGTCGCAGCCCGGCGTGACGCTGAAGCCGTCGCCCGGCCGGATCGTCGCGGCCGGAACCTGCCAGAGCTGAAAGGCGGCGCGACCGCCTTCGATGCCGTGGCGTTTCACCTCGGTGGCGAAGCCGGCATTGCCGCCGCCGGTGAAGACGAGCCGGCCACCGGTGAAATGACCGTCCGGAAAGGAGGATAGCCCCGCGGCGGAGAGGCCGAGGCGCCCGTCGCTCGTCTCGACATGCGACGCGGCGGGCACGAGCGCGACGCCGCAGTGCGCATCGCCCAGATCGGCGGAGCAGGAGCGCAGGTAGAGCCGGCCACGCTCCTCGTCGAAGGCCTTGGCGAAGCTGCGCACCTCGGCCGTGAAGCCGATCTCGCCGCGCCTCACCTCGCCGACGAAGCCCTCCTCCAGCAACAGCCGCTGCTCGGGCGCGGCCCAGTTGACCAGCCAGATGCGCAGGCGCGCGTCGTCATAGAGGCCGCCCGCCAGATCCGCCTCGTTCAGGCCGGCCGCGGCGAAGGCTCCGGCGACCTCGCCGCCGCCGATGGCGAAGCCGAGCTCGGCCGTCGTCTCGGCCGCCTCCAGCCCGGTCGCCGCCTGGAAGGCGACGCTGTCGAAGGAAAGCGGCCGGTCATGGTCGGTGAAGCCGAGCACCAGGCCGTCGCGGCGCGTCAGGCTCCAGCAGCGGCACAATGTGGTCGCGCCGCCTTCGAGATGGACGGCGAGCGCCGCGGGTATGTCACGCATGGTGCCGGCCTCGGGGAACGATCTCGATGACGGGAATGCGCGGGATCTCGCCGGCCTCGAAGGCGGAGAGGTCGACCTCGATGGCGTCGATGTCGAAGCGCACGGGAACGTCGAAGCAGAAGCCGGCGCTGACCATCGCGCCGGGCGGCGGAATCGCACCCGGCGTGAAGTCGATACGCCCCGTCGTCATATCGCAGGCGAAGCTCGTGGCGGCCTGCTCGACGCCATCGAGCGCGATCCGGACGGTGCCGTCGCAGGGCTTGGTGATCGTGCGGCGATAGGCGGACGGGCCGGCGCCATAAGTCTTGCAAAGCTGGAAGACTGCCGTGGTGCCGTCCCCGGTCCCGATCACCTGATCGGTGGCAGCCGGCTCCTGCGACGGAAGGCAGCTCTTCCAGTCCAGCCGATCGTGCCAGCGAAAGCCGTAGAGCCGGCCGCAGCGCTCCTCGAAGAAGCCCACCACGGCCGCAAGGGCGTCGAGGCTGCGCACGCCGAGCCCGGCGTCGTAGCACCGCCGCGAATGGGCCCAGCGGCTGTTGCGGACCTCACGGCCCGAGGCGAGCGCGACGATCTGCGTGAGACGCTCCGGCCCGCCGCGCGCGCCGCGAGCGATATCGGTGGGAAAACGGACCTCGTGGAAATCGCTCATGGCCCGTCCCGCTCAGAGCGCCCGGCTGCCGCGCGCGACGGCGCGGGCGATCGCCGCCGAGACCTGCGCTTCCGAACGACGGAAGCTCTCGGCATCGGGCGTCGAGACCTGGACGACGACGCTGAGCGGCCGCGACGAGCCGCCGGCGGCGCGAACACCGAGACGCCCGTCCGGGCCGCGCGACAGCGGCATGATAGCCTCGGCGCCACGCTCTCCCATCAGGCCGAGCCCGCGCCCCGTGGGGAAATAGGAGGGCGAGGCGACGATGCCGCCCTCGGCGAAGGGCGCGACCGGAACGCTGCCGCCGAAGGAGCCGAAGCCGCCGCCGCCGAAGAGACCGGCAATGCTCTTCGCACCGGCACCGAGCAGATCCGACAACCCGGTCTGCAGCGGTTTCAGCGCGTTCTTGAGCAGGCCGTCGGTCAGCGAGCGGCCGAGGCTGCGCAGCACGTCCTCGAAGCGCTTGCCCTCGACCGCTCCGCGCGTGAACGCGTTTACGATCGACTTGCCAAAGCTTTCCGAGGATCGGCTCAAAGATTGAGTCAGCGAATCCATCGCTCGCAGATCGGACAGGCGGGCGGAATCGACGATATCGTCGCTGGCCATGGGGCATCCTCTTGAGAAATTGCTTGAAGACTCTGCGTCAGGCATCCGGATAGGCGGCCATCAAGGCCGCCAGCGCGGCGCGATCGGTCGTCGTGCCCCCGGCGCCGCGATGCGCCCGCAAGGCCGCGGCGATCTCGCGCGGGGTCGCCGCCCAGAATTGCTCGGGCGGCCAGCCCAGCCGGCCGAGCCCGAAGGCCATGACCTCGTCCCAGGGAAAGGCCGCCGGAGCCCTCAGGCCTCCGGCGGCTGCGGAGGGCGGGCCTCCCCGTCATCGCCGAAGGTCGCCTCGAGCAGAGCGATCGCCGCCTTGATCGCGCCGTTCAGCCCTCCGTCGAAAGAGAGGCCCGCCACGTCCTCGTCGCGGATCGCCCTGCCGGCCCCGCGCAGGCCGGCCGCGAGGATGCGGATGATGTCGCCGGCCGAAAGACGGCCGGTGACGAAGCGCTCGCCCAGAGCCGGCAGGCTGTCGACGGCGAAGGCCTGCTCGAGCTCGGCGAGCGCGCCGAGCGTGAGGCGCATCGGCAGCGCCTCGCCCTCGACCAGGAGCGCGGCCTCGCCGCGGTGACGGTTCGCCATGGCCATCTCCCTAGAGCGCGGTGAAAGCGAGCTGCCCGGCGGATTCCAGCGAGAGGTCGAAAGTCACCTCCCCGGCATGGTCTCCGCGATATTCGAGGCCCGTCAGCTGGAACGGCCCGGCGATCATGCCGAAATCGGGCACCACGACCTGCCAGTCCCGGATCGCCCCGTCGAAGAAGATCTGGCGCACGAGCGCGTCGGACGCCTCGTCCTTGAAGATTCCCGAACCGCTGATGCTGGCGCGGCGCATGCCGGCGCCTGCCAGCAATTCGCGCCAGCGCCCCGCTGATTCCGCATGCGTCACATCGACGATCTCGGCGTTGAACGCGATCTGCCGCGCCCGCAGCCCCGCCACGGCGGCGAACGCGCCGGCCCCATCCGCCGCCTTGAGCAGCAGATCCTTGCCCTTCTGTGCCACCATGCGGCTTCTCCTTCGCTATCAGGGTGTTTCGGTGACCGCCCGGAACCGGACCGTCACATGACCGAGCCCGGTACGGGGCTCGCGGGCGAGCCGGCTCGACAGCCAGCGCAGATTGACGAGCCGGTGCCCGGCCGGCGTCAGGTGGGCTTCGTCGAGAGCGGCGACGATCAGGCCGGCCGCCTCCAGCGCCTGGCGCGAGGAGGCGCTTTCGGCGGCCCAGACGACGAGCGCGAGCTCTTGCTCGCAACCGCGATCGCTGCCGGTCGACCAGTCGCGCGCCTCGACCTCGCCATGGACGACATAGAGCCCGCCCGCCGCCCGCGGCGCCTCGTCATGGACCCGGCCGGGGCCCATCAGCGCCGTCAGCGCCGGATCGCCCTCCAGGCGGGCCTGTATCGCCGCACGCAAGGCCAGGATCGCGTCGCTCATGGCTTGATCTCCTCGACCAGGCAGACGAGGCGCCGGCGCGAGCCGTCGGGGTCGGCCACGGCGCGGATGTCGAAGACGCGCTCTCCGTCGCGCAGCCGCTTGCCGGTATCGAGATCGCCGCGCCAGCGCAGGCTCACGCGGTGGGATGCGGCCTGCCCCGGGCGCCCGCGGCGCCAGCTCTCGGCGCCGGAGAGCCATTCGACCTGCGCCCAGAAGGCGGCCACCGCGGCGAAGACCTGCGTGGTGCCCCCGATACCGTCCGGCGTCGCCGTCGGCGCTTCGAGGACGAGCCTGCGCCTCAGGCTGCCGATGGACGGAGCGATGTCGCCGGCCATGGCTCAGAGCCTCCCGCGGCGAAACGGGGCGACCAGCGCGGCGATCGCGCCGGGAAGCCCGCGCGCATCGCGGCTGGCGACATCGCCGCGCTCCTCGAACCAGCGGGCGGCAAGCCGCAGCACCGCCTGGCGCAAGGGCGCGGGGACGGCGGCGGCATTCGCCCCATAGCCTGCGACAACATCGATCTCGATCGCGCCGTGGCTGCGCCCGATCTCCGGAACCTCCCCGATGACGCGAATGAGGGGCGGATCGGTGTTCCGCTCCAGCGACAGCGCCGCCTCGGCGACCGGCTGCGGCGCGCCGAGCAGGTCGTAGACCCGGGCCGCCTCGATCCGCGCTATCGGCGACAGCGGCAGGCGGATCTCGTCACGGGATGGCCAGCGGTCGAGGACGATCCGCCAGGGCTGCTCGATCAGGCAGCGGCCCGCCGCGGCCTCGATCATCAGCCGCGCCGCCGTGATCAGCGTGGCAAGCAGATCGTCCTCATCGGTCTGGTCGAGGCGCAGGAACTGCCGGGCTTCGGCGAGCGTGACCGGCTCGGTCGCCGGCGGGGCCAAGGCAAGGGGGATCATGGGCGCTCCGGTTCGAAGGATCGTTTGCGAGGTTCAATTGCGCGGCGCGGCGCGCTATCAGCGTTCCCTCGGAGAGGAACGCTCGATGCGCATCGCCACCTGGATCATCGCCGTAGGGCTCGGCTTCACCGTCTGCGGATTCGCTGCCTTGCCCGCGCAAGCCGTCGTCGGCGGACACGAGGACGGCCCGGCCGCGGGCTCGACCCTGATGGTCCTGAACGCGCGCGGCGGCGTCTGCACCGGGATCGTGCTCGCGCCCCGCGTCGTCCTGACAGCAGCGCATTGCGCCGGCGGCGGCGCCGAGATGCGCGTCCACTGGCGCGAGGGCGGCGAGCCCGTGCTGGTGCCACCAGCCGCGGTCGAGCTGCATCCGGAATTCGACGCCGGAGCGATCCAGAGCCGCCGCCGCTCCGTCGACCTGGCGCTCGTCCGCCTGCCCACCCCGTTGCCGAGCCGCTTCACGGCGGCCGAGCTCGTGGACGGGCCCCTGCCGCGCGTGGGCAGCTCGATCACGCTCGCCGGCTACGGCGTGGCCCGGGAAGGCGAGGCCCGCAGCACGGGGACCTACCGTTCCGCCGCGCTGACGGCCGTAGAACCCTATGGCCCGGGGCGGATCCTGCTCTGGGCGGCAGATCCGGCCGGCGCGGGCAAGCGCCCCGGGGCCAGCGCCTGCCAGGGCGATTCGGGCGGCCCGATGGTCTCGGAGAGCGGCATCGTCGCGGTGACGAGCTGGTCGACCGGCCCGAAGGGGCGCAACTGCGGCCTGCTCAGCCAGGGCGTCCTGGTCGCGCCCCAACGGTCATGGATCGATGCGACGCTTTCGCGCTGGGGCGAGAGCGCGCGTTGGACCGGCCGTTGAATTGGGCTGGACTGTGCAGCGCCACATCCTAGATTGATCTGCCCGTCACCGGTTCGTCTCATGATCCCGCGCTCGTCATTCGCCTTCCTGTTCTCCGCAGCCCTGCTTCTGGCGGCACAGCCGGCCGCGGCCGTCGTCGGCGGCGTCGATTCGCGTGACCGACAGGGCGCCCGCGCCTGGACGGTGCGGGTGGAAACCAGCCGTGGGGAGCTCTGCTCGGGCGCGGTGATCGCGCCCGAGATCGTCTTGACGGCGGCGCATTGCCTCATGGGCGGCGGCTCGATCAGCGTCGTCAGCCTCGACTCCCGTTTCAGGGCGAGGCGTCAGATGGTCGTCGCCGTCCTGCCGCATCCAAGCTTCGTGCCCGGCACGACGCCGCGCACCCAGCCGGGCACGGACCTGGCCCTGCTGCGCCTGGCCGAGCCGCTGCCGGGCGACATCGAGCCGCTGTCGGTCGGCGGCAATCTCTGGCAGGGCGAGACCGTCACCATGGCCGGCTTCGGCCTCTCGGCCGAAAACAACAAGCGCACGGCCCGCCGCCTGCGCGAGACGCAGCTGGTCAATGCCGGCAACTACACGACCCAGAACACGGTGAAGGTCGCGGTCGACGTCGCGGCACGGGGCGAGACCCCCGGCGCCGGCGCCTGCCGCGGCGATTCCGGCGGCCCGGTGCTGCGCGGGAACACACGCTCGCGCGACCTCGTCGGCATCGTGAGCTGGTCGAGCGGCCCCTTGCGCACGCAGGCCCGGCGCATCTGCGGCGGCTTCACCGCGATCACGCCGATCGGAGAATACCGCCGCTGGATCGCCGAGGGCAGCGCGCGGCTTCTCGGCCTCGGAGGCGAGGTGCCGCAGGAGGAGCCGGTTCAGCCGCGCGCCGCGTTCAGCTGGTGGTTCTCGCGCTGAGCGATCAGGCCGCGAACTTGAGCCCCTTGATCGCCGCGAAGTCCTGGACGCCGCCACCGACCCGCTTGGTCGTGTAGAACAGCACATAGGGCTTGGCGGAGTACGGGTCGCGCAGGATCCGGACGCCGGCCCGGTCGACCACGAGATAACCGCGCCGGAAGTCGCCGAAGGCGATCGAGACTGCATTCGCGGCGATGTTGGGCATGTCCTCCGCCTCGACCAGCGGGAAACCGAGCAGCGTTGCCGGCGCGCCGGCCGAGGCCGGCGGCTGCCAGAGGTAGTTCCCGTTGGCGTCCTTGAACTTGCGGATCGCGCCCTGCGTCTTGCGGTTCATCACGAAGGAGGCGTTCTGACGGTAGCCGGCCTTCAGCGCATAGACCAGGTCGACCAGCACATCGGCGGGGTTCGAGGCCGGGAAGGCGCCGGCGACGCCGGTGTTCAGCACGCCGATATTGCCCCAGCTCCAGCTCGCATCGGCCACCGCCGGATAGGCCAGGAAGCCCTTGGGCTTGTCGACGCCGTCGCCATTGACGAAGGCGGCGCCCTCCTGCTCGGCGAAGGCGCTCTCGACCTCCTCCGCGATCCACTGGTCGATATTGACGATGGCGTCGTCGAGCAGGGTCTGCGTCGCGGCCGGCATGGCGTAGAGTTCCATGGCCGGGAAGGAGAGCTCGGCCAGCGTCGGCGAAGCTGTCTGCGGGCGCGCCGCGGTCTCCGCCACCCAGCCGGCGGCCGGGCCGGTGGTGGAGAACGCCTTCCGGTAGGTGCCGGAGGAGATGGTGCGCACCGTCGCCAGGGAGCGGATCGGTGAGACGGCGGCCAGGCGGCGCAGGATCTCGCCCTCGACGGTGGAGGGCGCGAGATAGCCGCCATCCGGACCGGAGCCGGCCGAAAGCGCCTTGGCTTCCAGCCGCTTCAGCCCGCCGGCCTCGCCGGTGCGGACATAGGCCGCGAAGGCGGCCTTGTGCTCCGCGACGAACGGATCCCGCGGCGCGCCCTCCTGCCCGAGCGCCGGACGGCCGCGCTCCAGTGCCAGCCGGTCGATGCGGCGCATCGTGTCGTCGAGCGCGGCATCCATCCGGGCGAGCTTCTCCTCGGTCAGCGGATCGGCGCCATCGCGGGCTTCGATCTCCGCGAGGCGCTCGTCATTGGCGGCGCGATAGTTCTCCAGCGTGTAGCGCAGATCCTCGAAGGCGAGCGCGAGATCGGCGCCGGCCGCCTTGGTCTCGGGCGCGGAAAGGGATTGGGTCATGGCTTCTCCTCGTGGTGGTGGGTTCAGGCGAAGGCGACGGGCTGGCAGGCCTTGACCGCGGCGATCCGCGCCTGCGGCAGCATCGGGAAGGTGACGATCGAGATCTCCCAGAGATCGACGCGCTCGAGCCGGCGCAGCCCGCTGCGCGGCTCGGTGCGGGCCTTTTCGGGGCGAAAGCCGATCGAAAGGCCGTCGATCGCGCCGTCGAGCATCAGGGCATGGATCTCGCGAGCGCGGGCGACGGCGAGCGAGAGGCGCCCGCGCACGAACAGGCCGCGGCTGTCCTCGACCAGGCTGAGCCAGCGGCCGAGCGGCTCGGCCGGATCATGCTGCCAGAGCAGCCTGACGCCGGCTGCCCCCCGGCGAAGCAGGCTGTCGCGGAAGGCGCCCGGCTCGACCACGTCCTTGCCGAGATCGGGAATGCGGAACAGGCTGGCATAGCCCGCGAAGCTGCCATCCGGCGCGATGCGGGACGGCTGCAGCGGCAAGAGCTTGGACTCGAGCGGCAGGCGGGAGAGCGCATTCATCGACCGCCCTCGCCGTTCCTGCCGGACTGCGACTGCCCGCGCTCCAGCCGTGCCAGATTGCCGACGAACCGGCTGAAGATGTCCGCCGTCACGCCCTCTGGCCGGCCCCGCGCGGGTTGCACCCGCCCGGCGGCCGGCCGTCTCGGCGGAGGTTTCGCCTCGCGGCTGCCCTTCATGATTGATCCCCCTCATGGCGTGCGTTGAAGCGGTTGAGCTCGCGGACGAACTCGTCGAAGCGGCGGTTCGCCGCCGCGAGTTCCCGCAGGACGAGCCAGGCCAGGCCGGAGGCGCTGGCGGCCCAGAGCAGCAGGCCGAGATGGCCGACATCGGCCCGGCCGATGAAGGCCGCGACGATCTGGTCGAGCAGGTTCATGGTGGCTCCCTTCCCGGGGCACGCCGGCCGTAGCCGACCGCCTCGCGCTTCTCGTCGTCGTCCAGGAAACTCGCCGCCCCGAGGCGGCGCCAAAGCGATTCCCGCTCGTCGGCCAGGGCCTCGACGGCATCGAGATCGGGCTCGAGCATGAGCTCGCTGTCGAAGGCGGGGCCGAGCCATTGCGCCAGCGACTGCGCCGTGCGCTTCACCAGCGGGATCACGGTCTGGCGCCAGAGCGCGCGGTTCGCCTCGGCGAAATTCGCGTGGGTATTGTCGCCGGCCAGGCCGAGCAGCAGCGGCGGCACGCCGAAGGCGAGCGCGATCTCACGCGCCGCGACACCCTTGGCCGCGACGAAATCGAGCTCGGCCGGCGTCAAGGACAGGGGTTTCCAGTCGAGGCCGCCTTCGAGCAGCAGGGGGCGGCCGGCATTGCGGGCACCCTGGAACGAATCCTCCAGCTCCTGCTTCAGCCGCTCGAACTGGGCCTCGGTCAGCGCCGCGCCTTCCGGCCCGTCATAGACCAGCGCGCCGGAGGGTCGCGCGGCATTGTCGAGCAGCGCCTTGTGCCAGTTGCTCGCTGCATTATGGATGTCGAGCGAGACGGCGGCCGCCTCGATCGGGGACAGGCCGTAATGGTCGTCGACCGGGTGGAACAGCGTCAGATGCAGGATCGGCGGCTGCCCGCCCTCGCCTTGCCGGAAGCGCACCGTGTCGCCGCCGACGGTGTAGTCATAGGCCTCGGACCAGCCGTCGCGGCCCGGGACCACGCGCATCCGGTCGGGCCTGAGCGCATAGAGCTCGCGCGGCTCGCGGCCAGTGCTCACCGCCTCGACATAGGCGTTGCCGGCGACCAGCAGGTGGCCGAACAGCATCTCGCGGAAGGCGATGCCGCCCTGGCGCGGATTGGGCCGGTCGACCAAAGCGAGCGCCGGATGCTCCGGCACCTCGCGGTTTCCGACCTTGGCGACCAGCGGCGTCTGGGCGGCAGCCTCGGCGATCAGGCGCACGCAGCGATGCACAACCGGGTTGCGCTCATAACCCTCCCGCGCCAGGGCGACATAGTCCCGCGGCGTCCAGACCGCGCGCCCAGCCTCGTGCAGGGCGATGAGCGGCCCGACGCGCGAGCGCTTCTGGTCCGGCGCGGCACGACCGCGCAGGTTGCGAAGGAAATCGAACATGGATCTCTCGCTGTTGGAGCGTGAAACAGGGCTCGGCGGGCGCGATTGCGAGCGCGGCAAAGCAATCCAGGAGGGCCGGGTGAAACGGCTAGCCCGGTCCTCCTGGATTGCTTCGTCGCTGGCGCTCCTCGCAATGACGAGGCGGGTTACATCCCCCTCACCCGCGGCCGGGCCTTCGGTGCCAGCATCAGGTGGGTCAGGGCCCAGACGAGCGCGTCGAGTCGGTCGGGCGAGCGACCATTGTCGAGGCCGGACGGGCCGAAGGAACACATCTCGTCCTCCAGCGCCGGAAAGGCGCCGGCATGACGCACCCGCCCCTGGGCATAGAGGGCCGCTACCGGCTCGGCGCGGAGATATTTGCCGCGCGTCGCCCTGACGGAGACGACGGGGACGCCGGCATCGACCTCGCGGATGATGCTCTCGACCATCTCGCCGCCCTGGTTGATCTCGACCACCAGCGCATCCGCCTCGTGGCGCCGATAGAGCGCCACTGCCCGTTCCGCCCATTCATGCGGCCTGGCGCCGGCAAGCGTCGCATCCTCGAGGACATGGCCGATGCCCCCGGCATCGATGCCCGCGACCACCAGTCCGCAGCGATCGGCCCGCCGGGACGAGGAAGCCGGCGGATCGACCGCGACGGCGATACGCGCCAACGCCGGCGGCGCGCCTTCCCGCGCGTCCTCGATCTGCGTGCGCGTCCAGAGCGCGTCGGGGCTTTCCTCGACGATCTCGCCGTCGAGCTCCTGCCGCCCGAGGCGCGTCCCGCCATAGGTTTCCGTGACGGTGCGGACGAATTCCGCCGCCAGATTGTAACAGTTGTCGCGCGTCCTCGCCCGGCTCACCGCGACATGCGGCTCGACGAGAAGGCGTTTCACCAGCGGCACCGGCCGCGGCGTCGTGGTGACGACCTGCCGCGGATGATCGCCGAGGCGCAGGCCGAATTGCAGCATGTCCCAGCACTCCTGAAGGTTCGGCCATTTCGCCAGTTCATCCGACCAGGCCGCGCCGAATTGCGGGCCGCGTAGCGCCTCCGGATCCTCGGCTGAGAAGACCTGAGCGATCGCGCCGGTCGGCCATTCCAGGCGACGCAGCGACGGCATCCAGGACGGGCGCTCCCAGCGGGTATGGATCGCGAGCAGCCCGGAGATGCCCTCGATCATCACGTCGCGGACCTGGCCTTGCGTCTCGCCGACCAAGGCGATCCGTCCCGTCGGCCTGTCGGCGAAGGGCGGATGGCCAAGCGCCATGCCCTTGACCCATTCGGCGCCGGTGCGTGTCTTGCCCGCGCCGCGCCCGCCGAGGACGAGCCAGATCGGCTTCGGCGGTTCGAGCGGCTGCTGATCCCCGCGCGACCAGAGCCGCCAGAATTCCTGCAGGACCTCCCCATCTTCGGCTCCGAGCTCAGGCAGCATCTCCGGGATCAGCCTGGCCCAGCTCGCGATCGGCAAGCGCCTCAAGACGTCGAGCAAGCTCCTGACGGAGCTGTGCGACATGTCGCAGACCGTCAGCGGCAGAGAACTCATCCGTCGGCTTGTCCTTCTTCGCGGCCTGCGGCTCCTCGATCGCGGCGAGCTCGCGCACCGTGCGGGCGAGCGTCGCCAGCGCCTTGGCATCGGTCTCGCTCGCGGCCGCGCCTTGCGGCAGATCGGCGAGATGCTCCTCATGAGCGTCGAGCTGGCGTTTGGCGGCGCGCCAGAGCTGGCCCACCACGGCCCGCCGGGAGACCGGAGCGCGCTTTCGCTTCTCCACCGGCGGCAGTGGCGCCGCCGTGCCATCCTCCTCGGCCATGCCTTGTCTCCCCGGATCGCAGGCACGAAAAAGCCGCCGGCTGGAGAGCGCGGCGGCTTCGTTCGGGCACATTTCGTGAGCGTTCCCGATCTCTACACGATCAGCGTCACGATGTCAAGATAATATTCCTACAACCTGTAGATGCATCTCGCAGGACGGCTCAGGTCTGGTCCTTCTCGATCCATTTGTAGGTCGCGGCCGGAACATAGGCTTCCATCCGGTCGAGCAGCGTCGCCGGCTCGGTATCGGTCATCGCCATGGCGCGGTGGCCCTGCTTCAGGAAGCCGGCCTCGACGGTCTGGTCGAGGAAGGTCGCGAGCGGATCGTAGAAACCGGCGACGTTGAGCAGGCCGAGCGGCTTGGCATGGATGCCGAGCTGGCCCCAGGTCCAGATCTCGAACAGCTCCTCGAAGGTGCCGATGCCGCCGGGCATGGCGATGAAGCCCTCCGAGAGCGCCGCCATGCGCGCCTTGCGCGTGTGCATGGTGTCGACGACCTCGAGCCGGGTCAGACCGACATGGCCGACCTCCTTGTCCTTGAGCGCCTGGGGAATGACGCCATGGACCTCGCCACCAGCCTCCATCGCGGCATTGGCGACGATGCCCATCAGGCCGACCGCGCCACCGCCATAGACCAGCGTCAGGCCGCGCCGGGCGATCTCCGCGCCCATGGCGCGGGCGCCGGCGGCGTAGACGGGATCATTGCCGGGATTGGAGCCGCAGAAGACGCAAACCGATCTCATGAACCGAGAGCCTGCAGGATACGGGCCCAGGAGCGCTGGCCCTTGTGGAAGGAGGACAGGTCGTATTTCTCGTTGGGCGAGTGGACGCGGTCATCGTCGAGGCCGAAGCCGACGAAGAGCGTGTCGATGCCCAAGGTGCGCTTGAAGTCGCCGCCGACCGGGATCGAGCCGCCGCTGCCGATCGAGACCACGCGCCCGCCCCACTCGTCCGCGAGCGCCTTGCGCGCCTTCTGGAGCACCGGCGAATCCACGGGCACCGCCAGCGCGGGAGAGCCGGAATGGCTGATGAACTCGGCCGTCACGTCCTCCGGCAGGCGGTCGCGGATGAACTGCTGGAAGGCGGCCGCGATCTTCGCCGGATCCTGGTCGCCGACAAGCCTGAACGAGACCTTGGCCGAGGTCTGGCCGGGAATGACGGTCTTGCTGCCCTCCCCCGTATAGCCGCCCCAGATGCCGTTGACGTCGCAGGTCGGTCGCGACTGGATCTGCTCGATCAGCATGCGCCCCTTCTCGCCGATGGAGTGCTTGAGGCCGATCTGGCCGAGGAATTCCGCTTCGGTGAGGTTGAGATCGGCCCATTCCGCCTTCTGGGCGTTGGTGGGCTCATGCACCCCCTCATAGAAGCCGGGGATGGTGATGCGGCCGGTCTCGTCATGGATCTCGGCGAGGATCTTCGCGAGGATATGGATCGGGTTCGCCGCAGCGCCGCCGAACAGGCCCGAATGCAGGTCGCGGTCGGCCGCCGTCAGCGTCACCTCCTGATAGACCATGCCGCGCAGCGTCGAGGTGATGAGCGGCGTCTCGCGATCCCACATGCCGGTGTCGCAGACCAGCGCGTAGTCGGCCTTCAGCTCCGCCGCATTGGCCTTGATGTAGCCAGGCAGATTGACCGAGCCCGACTCCTCCTCGCCCTCGACGAGGATCGTGAGGCCGATCGGCAGGTCGCCGGTCTCGGCCAGCGTGGCGCGCACGGCCTCGATGAAGGTCATGACCTGGCCCTTGTCGTCGCAGGCGCCGCGGGCCGAGATGACCTTGCGGCCGGGCGCCAGCTCACGGACGACCGGCTTGAACGGGTCGGTATCCCAAAGGTTCAGCGGGTCGACCGGCTGGACGTCGTAATGCCCATAGAACAGCGCATGCGGCGCGCCGGGCTTGGGCCGATGCGCCAGGACGACGGGATGTCCGCCGGTCTCGCGCAGTTCGGCCTTGAAGCCGAGCGACTCCAGATCGGCCCGCAGCCATTCGGCAGCGGCGCGCGTCTGGGCATTGAACGCCGGGTCGGTCCCGATCGAGGGAATCTCCAGCCAGGACGACAGCCGCGAGAGCGAAGCGTCGAGATCGGTGTCGAGGCGGGAGAGAATGGCGGGAAGCTTGGTCATGGCGGCCATCGGATGCGAGTCAGATGACGCCATCATGGCAAGGGCAACGGCGGGCGTCAGCCCATAATCGCGCATTGCCGTCCAGCCCGCGCATAATTGATAACGCTTCGCAACTGCATTGACAACCGGAGGAGCGGCAGGTAGTGCTCAACTGCGAACCAGTCGCAGCAAGGCAGAATCATGTCGCAGGGCGCACCGGAATCCTCCACGATCTGGCTTCGATCGCGGGGCGAACCGTCTCTGACGGACGTCTTCCGCACCATCGCGATCACGCCGACATCCTCGTCCTGGCGCAAGTTCCTCGCCTTCTTCGGCCCGGGCTACCTCGTCGCGGTCGGCTATATGGACCCCGGCAATTGGGCGACCTCGCTCGCCGGCGGCGCCCAGTACGGCTACGCGTTGCTCGTGGTCGCGCTCGTCTCGAACATCATGGCGATCATCCTGCAGTCGCTCTGCGCGCGGCTCGCCGTCGCCACCGGCCGCGACCTCGCCCAGGCATGCCGCGACGCCTACCCGCCCTATATGGCCTGGCCGCTCTGGCTCTTGGCCGAGCTCGCGATCTGCGCGACCGACCTCGCCGAGGTCATCGGCACGGCGATCGGCCTCAATCTGCTCTTCGGCATCCCGCTCGAGATCGGCGTGCTGATCACCGCCTTCGACGTCTTCATCATCCTGTGGCTGCAGACACGCGGCTTCCGCTGGATCGAGGCCTTCATCATCACGCTGCTCGGCGTCATCGCGCTGTGCTTCGGCATCCAGATCGCGCTCGCCGATCCGAACTGGGGCGAGGTGATCCGCGGTTTCGCGCCGACGACCGAGATCGTGACCAACCCGAACATGCTCTACATCGCGCTCGGCATCATCGGCGCGACGGTGATGCCGCATAACCTCTATCTGCACTCGGGCATCGTGCAGACCCGCGCCTATGGCCACACCCTGCCGGAGAAGCGCGAGGCGCTGAAATTCGCGACCATCGACTCCACCGTCGCTCTCTGCTTCGCGCTGCTGATCAACGCCTCGATCCTGATCCTCGCCGCCGCGACCTTCCACAAGGCCGGGCACGCCGATGTCGCCGAGCTCGGCCGAGCGCAGGAACTGCTGACGCCGCTGCTCGGCGCCTCGATCGCGCCCTCGCTCTTCGCCATAGCCCTGCTCTGCTGCGGCCTGAATTCGACGGTCACCGCGACCATGGCGGGGCAGATCGTGATGGAAGGCTTCCTGCGCATCCGCCTGCCCGCCTGGATGCGGCGGCTGGTGACGCGTCTCGTCGCCATCGTGCCGGCGATCGCGGTCACCCTGATCTATGGCGAGGGACAGACGGCGAAGCTGCTGATCCTGAGCCAGGTCGTGCTCAGCCTGCAATTGCCCTTCGCGGTCGTGCCGCTGGTGATGTTCACGGCTTCGAAGGAGAAGATGGGCGCGCTCGTCGCGCCGCGCTGGCTCAGCCTGATCGCCGGCACCATCGCCGCGATCATCATCGTGCTGAACCTCAAGCTGCTCTTCGACCTCGCGACGGGGGCGTGACCCGGCACCGTCATGCCCGGGCTTGACCCGAGCATCTCAGGACCAGCCCCCCTCCTCTCGTCATTGCGAGCGAAGCGAAGCAATCCAGGGAGACCGGGCGCACCCCTTCAACCCAGTCCCCCTGGATTGCTTTGTCGCTTCGCTCCTCGCAATGACGGTGGAGACGTGGCCGGCGCCTCAGCGCTTGCCCGACATCGAGCCCAGAATGCCGCGCAGGATCGCGTTGCCGACCTGGCGGCCGATCGACGTCGCGGCCGAGCGCGCCGCCGAGGTGATGACCTTCTCGGCCATGCTCTGCGGCAACGGCCCGCCACGCGAACCAGGCCCGGTCTTCGGGCGCTGCTGGGGAGCGCCGCCGCCGAGCCAGCCGCCGATCGTGTCGAGGATGCCGCCTCCCCCCTGCGTCGACGCCTCGACCGGTGAACCGTCCGGATTGAGGTTCTTGCGCTTCATCAGCTCTTCATAGGCCGACTCGCGGTCGATCATGGTGTCGTACTTGCCCTTCTCGGGCGAGGCGTTGATCGCCTGCAGGCGCTGCTGCGGCGTGCAGGGGCCGACCTGCGCCATCGGCGGAGCGATCAGCGCGCGCTCGACCATTTCCGGCGAGCCCTTGCCCTCCAGCATTGAGACCAGCGCCTCGCCGACGGCGAGCTGGCTGATCGCCTCCTCGGTCTTGATCTTCGGGTTCTGGCGGAAGGTCTCGGCGGCGGCACGCACGGCCTTCTGGTCGCGCGGTGTGAAGGCGCGCAGCGCGTGCTGGACGCGGTTGCCGAGCTGGGCCAGCACCGTATCGGGGATGTCGAGCGGGTTCTGCGTGACGAAATAGACGCCGACACCCTTCGAGCGGATCAACCGGACCACCTGCTCGACCGCGGTCAGCAGCGCCTTGGGCGCGCCGTTGAAGAGCAAATGCGCCTCGTCGAAGAAGAAGACCAGCTTGGGCTTGTCGAGGTCGCCAACCTCCGGCAGCTGCTCGAACAGCTCGGAGAGCAGCCAGAGCAGGAAGGTCGCGTAGAGCCGCGGATTGTTCATCAGCTTGTCGGCAGCGAGGATGTTGACGATGCCGCGGCCGTCGCGATCCGTCTTCATCAGGTCGTTGATGTCGAGCGCCGGTTCGCCAAAGAAGAGATCGCCCTTCTGGTTCTCCAGCACGAGCAGCGCGCGCTGGATCGTGCCGACCGTCGCCGAAGTGACATTGCCGTATTTGGTGGTCAGCTCCTGCGCGTTCTCGGCGATGAAGGTCAGGATCGCGCGCAGATCCTTCAGGTCGAGCAGCAGCAGCTTCTGCTCGTCGGCGATGCGGAAGGCGATGTTGAGCACGCCCTCCTGCGTATCGTTGAGATCGAGCAGACGGGCCAGCAGCAGCGGCCCCATCTCGGATATCGTGGCGCGGACCGGGTGCCCCTGCTCGCCGAACACGTCCCAGAACACGGTGGTGAACTGATCCGGCTCGTATGTCAGCCCGAGCTCCTTGGCGCGGTTGACGAAGGCCGGCTTGGAATCGCCCGGCGCGACGATGCCGGAGAGATCCCCCTTGATATCGGCGGCGAAGACCGGGACGCCGTTGCGGGCGAAGCCTTCGGCCATCACCTGCAGGGTCACCGTCTTGCCGGTGCCGGTCGCGCCCGTCACGAGGCCGTGGCGGTTGGCGAGCTTGAGCAGCAGGTTCTCGGGCTTGCCGCTCTTGCCGATCAGAATCGCGCCGTCATTCGCCATCGTATCCGTCCATCCGGTTTTCATCGTGTCGCCGTTAGGATGTAACCAAACGTCGCAGAAGGCGGAAGCCCGCGGCCGTTGGAATCAGATCGTAAATATGTAAACTATTTTTTGGAGGCTTCGCGGCGAAGCCGTTTGGGAGGGCTTGGCTCCATGGAAGAATTGCTCACGCGTGTCGCTGCGGCGGCCGGAATCAACGAGGAACTCGCCCGCAAGGCGGTCGGCATCATCCTCGCGTTTCTGCAGAAGGAAGGCCCGCCGGCCGAGATCGGCCAGTTGTTGGGCGCGCTGCCGGGCGCGCAGGAACTCGCCGATTCCGAAGGCGGCGCCAAGGGCGGCATGCTCGGCGCCATCGGCGGACTGATGGGCGGAGGCGGCGGCGTGATGGCGCTCGGCGGCCAGCTCATGGGCGCCGGCCTGTCGATGGGCCAGATCCAGAGCGTATCCAAGGAAATGTTCGCCGTCGGCCGCGAAAAGGCGGGCGAGGACGCGATGGGCGCCATCGTCGGCGCGATTCCGGGCCTCGGCCAGTTCGTCTGACCCGGTCCATCGGCGGCATCGCGGCGTGGCCGGACAGGCCCGCCGCGATGCCGCCCATGCATTTCTGCACCTTCCCTGCGACGAAGTAGGGATGGCGGTGCGCGCCCGCCCATGGCAATCAGCGCTCCACGGCTGCACATTGTGCGGAGAGGAGCATCGGCGCGCATGAACTCGGCTGCCCCATCCGACCTTCCCTATCTCGACGCCTTCCCGGCGCCGTCGCACGACGCGTGGCGCATGGCGGTCGACAAGGTCCTGAAGGGGGCCGATTTCGAGAAACGGCTGGTCGCGCGCAGCGCCGACGGCATCCGTATCGAGCCGCTCTATCCCGCCGCCGTTCCCGCCGGGCGCGCCTTGCGCGCCGAGCCCGGCCGCTGGCACGTCGCGGCCCGCCTCGACCATCCGCTGCCGCAGCAGGCGCGCGAGCTTGCCCTCGCCGACCTCGAGGGCGGTGCGGACGCGCTGACCATCAGCTTCGCCGGAGCGCGGGCGGCACGCGGCTACGGCCTCGTCGCCGACGATGTCGCTGCGCTCGACGCCGCCCTCGACGGCGTGATGCTCGATCTCGTCCGGCTGCGGCTCGATCCCGCGCCCCAGGGACGGATCAACGCCCTGCTGCTCGCCGCGCTGATCGAGAAGCGCGGCCATGCCCCCGCCGAAATCGCGGTGGAGTTCGGGCTCGACCCCATCGGCGTCCTCTCCAGCCACGGCTCGCTCGCCGCGCCCTGGCCCGAGATCGGGCGCCGGCTCGCGGACACCATCCGGGCCCTCAAGGATCGTGGCTTCACCGGCCCGTTCATCGCGATCGACAGTCGCCCCTATCACGAGGCCGGCGCCAGCGAGGCCCAGGAGCTCGGCGCGGCTCTCGCCACCGCCGTCGCCTATCTGCGCGCGCTCGAGGCGCAGGGGATGGCGCTGTCCGAGGCGCGCGACGCCCTCGCCTTCACGCTGGTCGCGGATACCGACGAATTCGTCACCGTTGCCAAGCTTCGCGCGGCGCGCCTGCTCTGGAACCGCGTGCAGCAGGCCTGCGGGCTGACGCCCAGGCCGGCACAGATCCATGCCGAAACCGCCTGGCGTTCGCTGACGCGGCGCGACCCCTGGGTCAATCTGCTGCGCGGAACCGTCGCCGCCTTTTCGGCCGGTGTCGGCGGCGCCGACTCGCTTGCGGTCCAGCCTTTCACCGCGGCGCTTGGACTGCCCGATGCGTTTGCGCGCCGGATCGCCCGCAACACCCAGCTCATCCTGCTGGAGGAAGCCAATCTCTGGCGCGTCGCCGACCCCGCCGCCGGCTCGGGCGGTTTCGAGGCCCTGACGCAGGCGCTGTGCGACGAGGCCTGGTCGACCTTCCAGGCGATCGAACGGCAGAGCGAGGACGGCCTGCGCGGCATCGTGGCCGCACTCACCAACGGTCATGTCCGGAAGGCGCTCGCCGACCAGCGCGCGCGCCGCGCGAAAGCGATCGCGACCCGCCGCGAGCCGATCACCGGGACGAGCGAGTTCCCCAACCTGCGCGAGGATGCGGTCGCCGTGCTTGATGTGGCGCCGGTCGCGCAAGCGCGCCTGCGCTCGCTCGGCACGGCCGAACGCAACCAGGGCGAGCTGATCCGCTCGCTCGTGGAAGGCGCCGACCGCGCAGAGGCGCTGGTTCCCGCCGGCGAAACCTTGCGGAGCGAGCCCCTGCCATCCGCCCGGCAGGCGGAGCCGTTCGAGGCGCTGCGCGACAAGGCCGATGCGCTGCCGCAGCGGCCCGTCGTCTTCCTCGCCACGCTCGGCCCGATCGCCGACTTCACGGCGCGCGCCGGCTTCGCCCGCAACCTGTTCGAGGCCGGCGGCCTCGCCGCGCCGAGCGGCGACGGCTTCGCTCGGGAAGGCGCCACCGATCTCGACGCGCTGGTCGGCGCCTTCCGCGCCTCCGGCGCGAAACTCGCCTGCCTTTGCGGGACCGATGCCGCCTATGGCAGCGAGGGCAGCGCCGCGGCCGAAGCGCTCGCCAAGGCTGGCGCCACGGTCTGGCTCGCCGGCCGCCCGACGGAAAGCGAGGCGGCACTGAACAAGGCCGGCGTGTCGTCGTTCATTTATATGGGCTGCGACGTCGTCGAGACGCTCGAGCGCGCGCAGGCCGCCGCGACCGCCTGACCGGAGAACGAATTGACCGCCATCGCCCTCACCATCGCCGGCTCGGATTCGAGCGGAGGCGCCGGGATCCAGGCCGATCTCAAGACCTTCGCGGCGCATCAGGTCTACGGCGCCAGCGTCATCGTGGCGCTGACGGCGCAGAACACCCAGGGCGTCAGCGCGATCCACGCCGTGCCGCGCGACTTCGTGGCGAAGCAGATGGATGCCGTGTTCGAGGACCTCGACGTCGGCGCGGTCAAGATCGGCATGCTGGCGACGGCGGAGCTGATCGAGACGGTCGCGAACGGGCTGAAACGGCACGGCGCGAAGAATGTCGTGCTCGACCCGGTGATGATCGCAGCCTCCGGCGCGCGGCTACTGGAGGCCTCGGCAGTCGAAGCGATCCGCAAGCATCTCTTCCCGCTCGCCACGCTGATCACCCCGAACCTGCCCGAGGCGGCAGCGCTGCTGGGCTCGAGCATCGCCGAGACAGAGCAGGCGGTGGACGAGCAGGCCGAGAAGCTCGCTGCGCTGGGCGCTGCCAATGTCCTGATCAAGGGCGGCCATGGCAGCGGCGACATCAGCAGCGACCTCCTGCTGCTCGCCGGAGGCGCGCGCCAGCGCTTCAACGCGCCGCGGCTGGAAACCCGCAACACCCACGGCACCGGCTGCACGTTATCCTCGGCCATTGCCGCGAACCTCGCCAAGGGGCTGCCGCTGCCGGAGGCCATCGGCCACGCCAAGACCTATATCTCGGCGGCGATCGCAGCCGCCGACGAGGTCGCTGTTGGCCACGGCCACGGACCGGTGCATCATTTCCACCATTGGTGGGGCAAGGGTTTGTACCCATGACCGACGGGAGACAGCCATGACCGCGATCCCGGATTTCACGAAGCTCGCCTTCTCCGGCACCCGAACGGCTGCGCCGGCAGAGCTGTCGGCGGCCGAGCCCTGGCAGACGCCGGAGGACATCCCGGTCAAGCCGCTCTACACGGCGGCCGACCGTGACGGCCTGCCCTTCGTCGAGACGCTGCCGGGCATCGCGCCTTATCTGCGCGGCCCCTATCCCACCATGTACGTCAACCAGCCCTGGACGATCCGGCAATATGCCGGCTTCTCCACGGCCGAGGATTCGAACGCCTTCTATCGGCGCAACCTCGCAGCCGGCCAGAAGGGCCTCTCGGTCGCCTTCGATCTCGCCACCCATCGCGGCTATGACAGCGACCATCCGCGCGTGGCCGGCGATGTCGGCATGGCGGGCGTCGCGATCGACTCGATCTACGACATGCGCACGCTGTTCTCCGGCATCCCGCTCGATCAGATGAGCGTGTCGATGACGATGAACGGCGCCGTGCTCCCGATCCTAGCGCTCTACATCGTCGCGGCGGAAGAACAGGGCGTGCCGCAGGCCAAGCTCTCCGGGACCATCCAGAACGACATCCTCAAGGAGTTCATGGTCCGCAACACCTATATCTACCCGCCCTCACCCTCGATGCGGATCATCGGCGACATCTTCGCCTTCACCTCGGCCAACATGCCGAAGTTCAACTCGATCTCGATCTCCGGCTACCACATGCAGGAGGCCGGGGCGACGCAGGACCTCGAGCTCGGCTACACGCTGGCCGACGGCGTCGAGTACATCCGCGCCGGCCAGCGGGCGGGGCTCTCGGTCGACGTCTTCGCGCCGCGCCTGTCCTTCTTCTGGGCCATCGGCATGAACTTCTTCATGGAAGTCGCCAAGATGCGCGCCGCCCGGCTGATCTGGGCGAAGCTGGTCAAGGATTTCGGCGCGACCAACGAGAAGTCCCTGCCCTTGCGCACCCATTGCCAGACCTCCGGCTGGTCGCTGACGGCGCAGGACGTGTTCACCAACGTGCCGCGCACGATGATCGAGGCGATGGCGGCGACGCAGGGGCACACCCAGTCGCTGCACACCAACGCGCTCGACGAGGCGCTGGCGCTGCCGACCGATTTCTCGGCCCGCATCGCCCGCAACACCCAGATCCTGCTGCAGCAGGAGAGCGGCACGACCCGGATCATCGATCCCTGGGGCGGCTCCTACTATGTCGAGCGGCTGACCGCGGAACTCGCCGAGAAAGCCTGGGGCCATATCAGGGAAGTCGAGGCGCTCGGCGGCATGGCCAAGGCGATCGAGGCCGGCATCCCGAAGCTTCGGATCGAGGAGGCCGCCGCCAAGACGCAGGCGCGCATCGACGCCGGCCAGCAGGCGATCATCGGCGTCAACTGCTTCAAGCCGGAGAACGAGGCTTCGATCGAGGTGCTCAAGGTCGACAACGCCGCGGTCCGCGCCCAGCAGCTCGACAAGCTGAAGCGCCTCAAGGCCGAGCGCAGCGAGGCCGAGGTCGAGGCCGCGCTGACGGCGCTGACCAATGGCGCGGCCGGCAACGGCAACCTGCTCGACCTCGCGGTCAAGGCGGCGCGCGCCAAGGCGACGGTCGGCGAGATCTCGCTGGCGATGGAAAAGGTCTTCGGACGCCACCGTGCGGAGATCAAGGCGATCTCGGGCGTCTACAAGCGGGAGGTCGGCGAGATGAACCCAGCCGTCACGCGGGTGCAACTGATGTGCGAGGCCTTCGAGGAAGCGGATGGACGCCGCCCGCGCATCCTGGTTGCCAAGATGGGGCAGGACGGGCACGACCGCGGCCAGAAGGTCATCGCTTCCGCCTTCGCCGATCTCGGCTTCGACGTCGATATCGGCCCGCTCTTCGCCACGCCCGACGAGGCGGCGCGGCAGGCTGTCGAGAACGATGTCCATATCGTCGGGGTCTCGTCGCTCGCGGCGGGTCATCTGACGCTGGTGCCGGAGCTGAAGGCGGCGCTCGCCAAGGCCGGCCGGCCCGACATCATGATCGTCGTCGGCGGCGTCATCCCGCCGCAGGATTTCGACGCGCTGATCGCGGCCGGCGCCTCGGCGATCTTCCCGCCCGGCACCGTCATCGCCGATGCCGCCGAGAAGCTGCTGGAAGAGCTCAACCAGCGCCTTGGCTACGCCCAGCACACGGTCGCTGCGGAATAACAAAAAAGGCGGGCGCTGCCCTCAGGCCGCGCCCGCCCCATGATCACGACCGACGTGGCGACACTTACCGCCAGCCGTAACCATAGCCATAGCGCGGCGGGGGCGGCCGCATGCCGTAACCGTCATAGTAGCGATGCCAGCGGCGCTGCCCCCAGAAGCCGTGCACGGCAGGCGGCGCCGGGCGCCAGCCATAGCCATAGGCAGGGCGCTCATAGGAGCGCTCGTAGCGGCCGCCGAAGGCCTGGGCGTCGCCGGTGCCGGCGAAGGTCGAAGCAGCGAGTACGGCACCCCCCAGTGCAAGGGCGGCCAAACCGATCCGGGCGCGATTGCCAAGCATGGTCTCATGTCCTGTTCCGGCAGGGATCGCCCTGCCACGGATCGGACATTCGCAGGTCGTGGCTGAACGGGCTTTGAGGGCCCCGTTCAGCCGCCGTTTATCCAGGAGCCACGCCGTCATTGCGAGGAGCAAAGCGACGAAGCAATCCAGGAGGGATTGGACGAAAGGTCCAGCCAAATCCCCTGGATTGCTTCGCTGCGCTCGCAATGACGGATAATTTCGATCGAAAGCGGCCTAACTGCCGGCCAATTGCTCGCGCTTCAAAAGCAGAGAAGCGGCGATCACGACGAGCGCCACCGCCCCGATCATGATCGTGCAGGCGGCGTTGATCTCGGGCGAGACGCCGAGCTTGACCGCCGAATAGAGCCGCATCGGCAGCGTCGTCGCGCCGGGGCCAGTGGTGAAGCTCGCGATGACGAGGTCGTCGAGCGAAAGCGTGAAGGCGAGCATCCAGGCCGCCGCCACGGCCGGCCAGATCAGCGGCAGCGTCACCGTCCAGAAGGTTACGAAGGGCGTGGCGCCCAGATCCTGCGCCGCTTCCTCCAGCGAGCGATCGAAGCCGGCGAGCCGCGACTGCACGACGATGCAGGCGAAGCCGAGGCTGAAGGTCGCGTGCGCGACCGTGACGGTCCAGAAGCCGCGTTCGACATCGACGGCGACGAAGAGCAGCAGCAGCGACAGGCCCGTCACCACTTCGGGCATGACGAGCGGCGCCAGCACCATGCCGGAGAACAACGTGCGCCCGCGGAAGCGGCCGTGACGGGCCAGCGCCAGCGCGGCGAGCGTGCCGAGCACCGTCGCCAGCGTCGCCGAAACGAAGCCAAGACGGATCGAGAGCCAGGCGGCATCGAGCAGCGGCTCGTTCTGCATCAGCGCGCCATACCAATGCGTCGAGAAGCCGCCCCAGACCGTGACCAGCCGCGAAGCGTTGAAGGAATAGGCGACGAGCGTCAGGATCGGCAGGTAGAGGAACGCGAAGCCGACGATCAGCGCGAGGATCAATCCGGGGCCGAGCCTTGTCACGCCGCCATCTCCCGCCGCAGGCGCGCCCGCTGGAGCAGGACGAGCGGCAGCACCAGCACCACGAGCAGCACCACCGCCACCGCCGAAGCCAGCGGCCAGTCACGGTTCGAGAAGAACTCGCTCCAGAGCACCTTGCCGATCATCACCGTATCGGGGCCGCCGAGCAGATCCGGGATGACGAACTCGCCCACCGCCGGGATGAAGACCAGGGCCGATCCGGCAAGGATGCCGGGCAACGAGAGCGGCAGCGTCACCGTGAAGAAGGCCGTGACCGGCGTCGCGCCGAGATCGGCCGCCGCTTCGAGCAGGCCGCGATCGAGCTTTTCCAGCGTCGCGAAGAGCGGCAGCACCATGAAGGGCAGATAGGAATAGACCATGCCGAGCAGCACGGCCGTCTCGGTGTTGAGCAGGCGCAAGGGTTCGCCCTCGAGGCCGATCAAGGCAAGGGCCTGATCGAGCAGCCCGTCCGGCCGGAGGATGCCGATCCAGGCGTAGACGCGGATCAGAAAGGAGGTCCAGAACGGCAGGATGACGAAGACGAGCAGGATGCCGCGCCAGCGCGCCGGCACTGATGCCATCGCATAGGCCAGCGGATAGCCGATCGCGAGAGCGAAGACGGTGGTCAGCGCCGCGATGCGCAGGGAATAGAGATAGCTTTGCCAGTAGAGCGGGTCATCGCCGAGCAGGCTGAAATTCGCCAGGTCGAGCTGGGAGAGGAATTCGCCGATCTGGGCGATGCCCTCCCAATGCGGCGCATAGGGCGGCAGGGCCGTCGCCGCCTGCGAGAAGGCCATGCGCAGGACGATGGCGAAGGGCGCCAGGAAGAACAGCGCGAGCCAGAGATAGGGCACGGCCACGACGAGGCGGCGCAGCCGCTGCAGCGAAGCGACCGCGCTCATGGCGCAACCTTGCCGTCATGCTCGGGCTTGACCCGAGCATCTCGTGCTGGAGAGGGCAACCGCACCTCCTTCTGCCTGAGATTCTCGGGTCTGCGCTTCGCTTCGCCTGAGGATGACGCCCCTGACCCAGCCCCCCTCATGGCGGCAGGACCACGCCGGCCTCGACATCCCAGGAGAGCCAGACTTCGTCTTCCCAGGCGAAGGGCCGCGCCAGCCGGCGCGTGCGGTTGGCGAGCGCCACCTTGACGAGCTGCCCGCCCTCTCCTTGCTCATTGTTCTGGCCGAGCATCACCTGGATCATGGTGAAGTCGCCGAGATAGCCGATGTCCCAGATCTCGCCGGCGACCTTGTTGACCGCCTGCGCCGGCTCGTCATGAGCGATCTCGATCTTCTCCGGCCGGATGCCGACGACGAGTGGCTCGCCGGGCTTTAGAGCCGGCGCCTCCTCGTCCAGCTCGACGGTTCCGACGAACGGCACCTCGGCCCGAACCAACTCGCCCTCGACGGCGGCGATCCTGCCTTCGAAGATGTTGATGTCGCCGACGAATTCCGCGACGTGGCGATTGGCCGGCGCCTCGTAGATCACATCGGGCGGACCGATCTGGACGAGCTTGCCATGGTCCATCACCGCCATGCGGTCGGCCATGGTCATGGCCTCGTCCTGGTCGTGGGTGACGACCATGAAGGTCAGGCCGAGCTCGCTCTGCAGATCCATCAGCTCGAACTGGGTCTGCTCGCGCAGCTTCTTGTCGAGCGCAGCCATCGGCTCGTCCAGCAGCAGCAGCTTCGGGCGCTTGGCGAGCGAGCGGGCGAGCGCGACGCGCTGGCGCTGGCCTCCGGAGAGCTGGTGCGGCTTGCGCCCGCCGAAGCCGGAGAGCTTGACCAGAGCCAGCATCTCCTCGACGCGCCGGTCGATCTCGGCGCGCGGCAGCCCCTCGCGCTTCAGCCCGTAAGCGATATTGCTCGCCACCGTCAGATGCGGGAACAGCGCATAGGACTGGAACATCATGTTGATCGGCCGCAGATGCGGCGGGATGCCGGTGATGTCCTGCCCGTCGAGCAGGATCCTGCCCTCGTCCGGCGTCTCGAAGCCGGCAAGCATGCGCATCAGCGTGGTCTTGCCGCAGCCGGAGGGCCCGAGCAGCGCGAAGAACTCGCGCGGATAGAGCGCGAGCGAGAGATCGCCGACCGCGGTGACGTCGCCGAAGCGCTTGGTCACACCCTGAAACGAGACCAGCGGCCTGGCTGCCGGGTCGTTCCAGGGCTGAAAGGCCCGGCGCACGCTGCCGGGCGAGGTCTTCTTCATTCCGGTTGCCCCCGTCGAGAGCCGATCACTTGCCGGTCTTGACGCGGGTCCAGAGCCGGTTGACCAGCCGCTGGGACTTCTGGTCATAGGGCGTGATCGTATAGAGCCGCCCCATCACCTCGTCCGACGGATAGATGCCGGGATTGTCGCGTACCGCCGCCGAGAGCAGCGGCTTGGCCGCAATATTGCCGCTGGCATACTGGATGAAGTCCGAGTTCTTCGCCGCCATCTCGGGCTTGTTCACGAAGTCCATGAACTTCAGCGCCGCCTCGACATTGGCCGCATCCTTCGGGATCACGAAGGAATCGAACCACATCAGCGCGCCTTCCTTCGGGATCGAATAGGCGATCTCGACGCCGTTCTTGGCCTCCTCGGCGCGCTTCTTCGCCTGGAGGATGTCGCCGGAATAGCCGACGGCCAGGCAGATATCGCCGTTGGCCAGAGCGTTGATGTACTCGGAGGAGTGGAACTTCTGGATGTGCGGGCGGATCTTGCGCAGCAGCTCGCCGGCCTTGTTGAGATCCGCTTCCTTCTTGGAATCGGGGTCGAGCCCGAGATAGCGCAGCGCGGCCGGGAACATCTCCTCGACCGCGTCGAGCACATGGACGCCGCAGTTCGAGAGCTTCTTCAGCTGCTCCGGCTCGAAGACGATCTTCCAGCTGTCGACCGCAGCGTCCGGGCCGAGCCGCTCCTTGATCTTGGCGGTGTTGTAGCCGACCGCCGTGGTGCCCCACATGTAGTTCACGGCGTATTTGTTGCCGGGATCGTACTTGGCGAGGCGGGTCTGGATCTCAGGCCAGAGGTTCTTGAGGTTCGGCGCCTTCTCGCGGTCCACCGGCTGGTAGAGGCCGAGCGGAATGTGGCGCGGCAGGAAGGAAGCGGTGACGACGATGAGGTCGTAGCCGGTCTTGCCGGCCAACAGCTTGGTCTCAACCGTCTCCATCTGGTCGAAGGTGTCGTAGACGACGGTGATGCCGGTTTCCTTCTTGAAGGCGTCGAGCACCTCCGGATCGACATAATCCGACCAGTTGAAGATGCGCAGCTGCTTGTCCTGCGCGGCCGCCGGCGCGGCGAGAAGTCCCAGTCCGATCGCACAGGCGGCGATCGCCTCGGTCAGGCGCTTCGTCGTCTTACCCAATCTGCCCCTCCATCAAGCTCAGGCGCGCGCACGCTAGCAGCTTTCCCCCCGGCATCAACCGCCAACGGGCGCGACCGAACGCCCGCGCACAGGCAATGCCCTTCGAGAGCTGCGACGCTCGGCGCGGAGGCCGGCTGACGCAAGCGTGATCGGCCCCGTTCTTGCCGCCCGGCGCCGGCCTGCACATACCCTTGCGGATGCGCCTCGCCCGCCGCCTCCTGCTGTTCTTCGCCCTCGCCTTCCTGCTGCCGGTCGCAAGCCATGCCGGCTGGTGGATCTGGCAGAGCCATGCGCCGGACTGGCGGCGCGCCGACTGGACGAGCGCGAAGCTGCTGCCGGCCGCGGCAGTCGCGCCCGAGGCGACGATCCATGTCTTCGCCGCCCGCGTCGGGCGCTGGCGCGGCATCTTCGCGCATCATTCCTGGATCGTGGTGAAGGAGCGCGGCGCCGACGCCTATACGCGCTTCGATGTCGTCGGCTGGGGCATGCCGGTGCGCGTCAACCATCGCGAGGCCGATGGGCGCTGGTTCGGCAACATGCCCGAACTCGTGACCGAGATCAGAGGCGAGGCTGCCGAGCGCCTGATCCCGCAGATCCGCGGGGCGGTCGCGAGTTATGCCTATTCGAACCCCGGCAGCTATCTCGCCTGGCCGGGGCCGAACTCGAACAGCTTCGTGCAGCATATCCTGGCGGAGGCGCCGGAGCTCCGGCAGGCGCTGCCGCCGACCGCCATCGGCAAGGACTGGCGTGCAGACGGGGTCTTCGCCGGCCTCACCGCCAGCCGCACCGGCATCCAGGCCTCGCTCTACGGGGTCGCCGGCCTGACCGTCGGCTGGGTCGAAGGCATCGAGATCAACCTGCTTGGCCTCGTCGCCGGGGTCGACCTGCGCAGCCCGGCGCTGAAGCTGCCGGGCTGGGGACGGGTCGGGGTCTAGAACTTCGAGGCGGTCAAACCGCCTCGAAAGCCTGTGCCAGGTCCGAGATCAGGTCCTCGATGTTCTCGATGCCGACCGAGATGCGGATCAGCGCGTCCGTCAGCCCGATCTCCTCGCGCAGCTCCCGGGCGACGCCGGAATGGGTCATCGCCGCGGGGTGCGAGACCAGCGTCTCGGTGCCGCCGAGACTAACGGCGAGCTTCATGATCTGGAGATTGTCGAGCAGCGCGAAGGCCTCCTTCTCGCCGCCCTTGACGTCGAAGGCGAAAGTCGAGCCCGCCGCGCTGCACTGCCGGTCGAAGACGGCCTTGCGCGGATCGCTGTCCTTAAGGTTGCCGAGGTAATGGACCTTCGCCACCTTCGGGTGGTTTTCGAGATAATCCGCCACCAGCTTGGCATTCTCGTTGGCGCGGCTCATGCGGATGTCGAGCGTCTCCAGCGAGCGCATCAGCATCCAGCAGGAATTCGGGTCGGCTTGCGTGCCGAGCGAGCCGCGCCAGGCCTTCACCTGCCGCACCAGCGCCTCGGAGCCGCTGATCGAGCCGCCGACGAGGTCGGAATGGCCGCCGACATATTTCGTCAGCGACAGCAGGGTGAGGTCGGCGCCGAGCTTGAGCGGCTTCTGGTATTTCGGGCCGAGCAGCGTGTTGTCGACGACGACGGGCGGGCGATGCCCCTGCGACTGCTCCAGCTCGTCGGCGATCGCCTTGCAGGCGGCGAGATCGACGAGGCCGTTGGTCGGGTTGGCCGGCGTCTCGACCAGGATCATCGCGACGCGCCCCTTGGCGGCAGCGGCCTTCGCGACCTGCCGCATCTGCCCGATGTCGAGCCCGTCGGTGAAGCCGAAGGGCGTGATGCCGAAGGCGCCCATCTGGTTCTTGAGCAGCGTCTCCGTGCCGCCATAGAGCGGGCGGGAGTGAAGGATCGTGTCGCCGGGGCGCAGGAAGGCGAAGCAGGTGGTGGCGATCGCCGCCATGCCGGAGGCGAAGACGGCGCATTTCTCGGCCTCGTCCCAGATCGCCAGGCGATCCTCGAGGATCTCCATGTTCGGATGGTTGAAGCGCGAATAGACGAGGCCGGGCTTCTCGCCGGGCTTCGGCTGGCGCCGGCCCGAGGTGAAGTCGAAGAAGTCCTTGCCCTGCTGGGCATTCTCGAAGACGAAGGTCGAGGTCAGGAAGACCGGCGGCTTGAGCGAGCCTTCCGACATCGCCGGCGAATAGCCGAAGCCCATCATCAGCGTCTCGGGATGCAGCCTGCGATTGGCGATCCGATCCTTGTGATAGCTGTCTTCGCTCATGGCGTCCTCCTTCGAGGCCGGCGGACCCGGCCGATAGCTGCCGCTCAGGATATTCCTATCATGGCGCCATTGCTTGACCGATGAGGCTCATCGTGCAGTGCTCTCTGCAGCTTCCTGCTCAAATTATCTCACTTCGGAGCATATCATGCTCGACACGATCGACCGGCGCATTCTCGCCGTGCTGCGCGAGGACGGGCGGATCACCAATCAGGACCTCTCCCAGCGCGTCGGGCTCTCGCCGACACCGTGCCTGCGCCGGCTGAAGCGGCTGGAGGAGACCGGAGTGATCCAGGGTTATGCCGCAGTCGTCGACCCCAAGGCCTATGGCCTGCCCTTCAGCGTCTTCGTCTCGGTGCGGCTGACCCAGCAGAACCAGGAGCAGATCACCGAGTTCGAGAAGGCCGTCGAGGGCTGGAGCGAGGTCGCCGAATGCTACCTGATGACCGGATCGCAGGATTATCTCCTGCGCGTCGTCACCGACGGCATCGAGGGCTATGAGCGCTTCCTGAAGCAGAAGGCGACGCGGCTGAAATGCATCCAGTCGGTCGAATCCAACTTCGCGCTGGCGACGATCAAGAAGCGATCCGGGCTGCCCCCGATCTGAAGGCGTCAGGCGCCGCCGCGATCCATCGCGCGGCGCACGACCTGCGTGACCTCGCTGTTGGACAGGAACAGGTCGTGCCGCAGCATGCTCCAGCCGCGGCCGGAGGTGTCCGCGACACGCACGCCGAGCGCCTCCAGGCGCGAGCGGTCGGCGGCACCGGCGCGGGCCACGCCGCCGGCGATGCGCGCCGAGACCGCCAGCGCACGGTCGCCCGGATCGATGATCACGGTCATCCGGTTCGCGAGCGGCCCGAGCTTCTTCACGGTCTGCTCGAAGGCGTCGACATCGACATCAGGCGAGGCGAGCACGATCGAGCCGATGCGGGCGTAGACGTCCTGCGAATCGCGCAGCTCGCGCAGGCCCTCGAGCGTCAGGAAGGTGCCCATCGAATGCGCGACGATGTGGATGCGGCCGACCGTCGGGTTGGCGACGAGCGCCTGCAGCGTCTGGACGAAGCCGTCGCGCGACCAGAGCGCGCTTTCGCGGTCGTAGGCGTAGTCGAAGAGCTTGCCGCCGGACGGCCAGGTGAACAGGGCCGTGCGCCCCTGGAAGGCCAGCGAATGCGAGAGCTGCCCGGCGCTGCGCGCCGCCGACTCGAAGGATTCGTTGAAGCCATGGATGTAGAGCAGCACGTCGCGGCCGTTGGCCGCCTCGGAGAAGGTCCGCGCCGCGTCCCGGCTGGTTTCGCGGATCACGCCCTGCACGGCCCAGTCGCCGCTGACGGCAGAGGAGACGCGCCCCGTGATGCCGCGTCCCGGCGGCGCCAGGCTGACCTCCGCGAAGGTCAGCGGGCCACGATCGGTGCCGAAATAGGGTTCCGCGCGGCCGGTCGCGTTGCGGGTCGTCATCACCAGCAGGCGCGGATCCTTGCCCAGCGCCGAGGCATCGGCCCTCTCCGGCTCGGAGAAGGGCGAAACGCTGGCCTCGCTCTGGGCGCAGGCCGCGAGCCCGAGCGGCAGCAAGGCCGCCAGCGCCAGCGAACGGCAGGAGAAATCGCGCCTCGAAAAATCGCGCCTCGTCGGAGACATGCGGTCAGAAACCCGAATGAACAGGAGGCCATGCCGGCCAATCGGCCCTTAAGGGCAGGCCAACGCGGCCAGAATGGGGCAACGCCCTCGCCCGGCGCCTCGGCCGGCCGCGGCGTTGCACTGAAGTGACATCACTGCGCGCCGGATATGATCTGGACCGGAGCGGTGACGACGAGCCCGACCGTCGAGCCGACCGTGCCGACGACACCGCCGGCAATATCGCCGATCCGGTCGCCGAAGCGCGGGCCGGAGAAGCCGACGCCCTTATCCTGGCGCAGCCGCTCGCCGATCAGCTGCACAACCTTCGGCGAGGACGCGAACTTGGCGTGGTTCAGGCTGTCGCTGGAGGAAACGTCGGACAGGTCGATCAGCCGTACCCCGAGCTTCTCGAGCTCGGCGATCGTCTCGGTGTCCTTCGCCGAGACCGCTCCGAGACGCGTCTTGTCGCCGGCGAAGCGGCGCGAGAAATCGAGCGCCCGGTCGTCAGCGGAGACGAACACGGTTATCGGCCGCCGGATCTGGCGCATCTGCATCTTGAACACGTCGAGATCGACGTCGGGCGCTGCGAGCATGACGTCGCGCAGCTTGCCGCCGAAATCGCCATCGCCGCGGATCGCAGCCTGGCGCAACGTCTCCAGCGTCAGCAGCGTGCCCATCGAATGCGCCAGGATGTCCATGCGCGACGAGCCAATGTCGCGGGCGATGGCGCGCAGGTTGAGCTCGAGGAAATCACGCGAGTAGAAGGCGCTTTCGCGATCATAGGGATAGGCGAGAAGTTGTCCGCGCGAGGGCCAGGTGAACAGCACCGGTACGCCCTTGAAGCCGGAATCGTAGACGATCTGCGCGAAGCGATAGACGGCGTCGGCGAAGTTCGTGTTGTAGCCGTGGACGAAGACGAGCACGTCGCGCTGCGAGGCCGGCCGGCGCATCAGCTCCTTGCGCACGTCGGAAACCGCCGGGGCGAGGTCGAGCTTCTGGATATAGGTCGCGGTGAAATGCTTGGCCGGATCGCCCGGTCCCGAATCGGGGAGCTCGAGATCGCCGGGCTTGTGGCCGCGGGGCACGGTGATGTCGAGGCGCGCGAAGGAAAGCCTCGGCCCGCGCTCGCCGCTGAAATAGACCGGCTGGGCGGAGGGCTCGCGCGTCGTCGCGACATAGATCTGGACCGTGCCGGCGATGTCCGCCTTCGGCGCCTGGCTCAGCTCCAATACCCGTGGCGTTCCGCAGGCCGCGAGGACCAGCGGCAGCAACAGCGCCAAAAACACTCCACGAAGCCGCATCGCCACGCCCATCATCAGGAAGTCGTCTCATTGCCGATTGGAATCTTCAAGATGCGCGCATGACACAGTGATGAAGCAAATGGCGACCCCACGACGCCTTGCAGCCCGCGACGCCGGCTTGCTAACTGGCGCCATGGCCGACCGCACCTCTCCAGCCGACACGCTCGGCGACGCGCTCCTCGCCGGCGAACGCGCCGCGCTTGCCCGCGCCATCACCCTGGCGGAATCGCGGCGTGCCGACCATCGCGAACAGGCCCAGGCGCTGATCCAGCGCCTGCTGCCGCGAACCGGCGGCGCCATCCGTGTCGGCATCACCGGCGTGCCGGGCGTCGGCAAGTCGACGATGATCGACGCGCTCGGCAGCTATCTCACCGGCAAGGGACACAAGGTCGCCGTGCTCGCGGTCGACCCGTCCTCCACCCGGACCGGCGGCTCGATCCTCGGCGACAAGACGCGCATGGCGCGACTTTCGGTCGATCCGAACGCCTATATCCGCCCCTCGCCTTCTTCCGGCACGCTGGGCGGCGTCGCCGCCAAGACCCGCGAGACCATGCTGCTGTGCGAGGCGGCCGGCTTCGACGTGATTCTGGTCGAGACCGTCGGTGTCGGGCAGTCGGAAACCGCGGTCGCCGACCTCACCGATTTCTTCCTGGTCCTGATGCTGCCCAATGCCGGGGACGAATTGCAGGGCATCAAGAAGGGCATCATCGAGCTCGCCGACATGATCGCGGTCAACAAGGCCGACGGCGCCGGGGCGACCGCCGCGCGCGCCGCCGCGGCGCAGTACAAGGCGGCTCTGCACATCCTCGCGCCGACCTCCTCGCTGTGGAGCACGCCGGTGGTGACGGTTTCCGGCCTCACCGGCGAGGGGCTCGACAAGCTGTGGTCCCGGATCGAAGAGCATCGCGCCCGCTTCGAGGCCAAGGGGCTGATCGCGGAGCGGCGTCGCCGGCAGGACGTGAAATGGATGTGGGCGATGGTGCAGGACCGCCTGCAGGCGAAGCTGCGGCACGACCCCGCCCTGAAGGCGCGCACCCCCGAACTCGAGGCCGCAGTCGCCTCCGGCCGCCTGGCGCCGACGCTCGCCGCCGAGGAGATCGCCCAGGCGCTTGGGCTGTAGCCCCGCCACCCGGCACGCCTTCGCTCATCCCGAAACGGCACAGCTCAGGTTGGCACGTCGCTTGATCGGGACCAGTCGAAGAGGAGGTGCCATGGAGCTTTCACGACGTGGATTGCTGATAGCCGGCGCCTGCGCCGCGGCCTTGCCCTGCATGCCGGCCGCCGCCCAGTCTCGTTCGGCCGCGTCGGGCCCGCTCGGCCATCTCGGCCTCGATGCCGGCCGGTTCGGCCTTAGGCCCGGCGCGGCGGAGGACCAGTCGCTGCGCCTGCAGGCAGCGCTGGCCGAGGCGGCCAAACGCAATGCGCCGCTGATCGTTCCGCCCGGGCGCTACCGCATCGGCGGGGTGGCACTGCCCGACGGAGCGCAGATCGCCGGGGTCGCGGGCGAGACGCGTTTCGTCACCGCCCAGGGAGGCCCGGCGCTGACGGCCCGCAACATCGCTCGCGCGAGCCTGTCCGGGCTGGTGCTCGACGGGCTCGACATCCCCTCACCGCAGCGTGGCGGGCTTGTCGCCGCCGAGAACGTCGCCGCGCTTTCGGTTTCCAGCTGTGCCTTCGCCAAGGCTGGCTCGGTCGGCCTGGTGCTCGAACGCTGCGGCGGGCGGATCACGGGGAACCACTTCGCCGCCATGCGCGAATCGGCCCTGTTCTCGCTCGACTCGCTCGGCCTCGCCATCGACCAGAACGCGGTCGAGGATTGCGGCAACAACGGCATCCAGATCTGGCGCAGCCAGCCCGGCGACGACCGCTCGACCGTCCGGGGCAACCGGGTGAGCCGCATCCGCGCCGATGGCGGCGGCGACGGCCCCAACGGAAACGGCATCAGCCTCTACCGCGCCGGCGGCGTCATCATCGAAGGCAACCAGCTGCGCGACTGCGCCATGACCTTCATCCGCAACAACTCCGGATCGGGCGTCCAGATCCTCGGCAATCAGGGGCGGCGCTGCGGCGAAGTCGCGCTCTACAGCGAATTCGCCTTCGAAGGCGCCATCATCGCCAACAATCTGGTCGAGGATTGCGCTCAGGGCGCCAACATCACCAATCTCGACCATGGCGGGCGTCTCGCCGTCTTCGCCAACAACATCATCCGCAACGCCAGGCGCGGCATCGCTCCGAACGGCAAGGAGCCGATCGGCGGCATCGGCGTTCACGTCGAAGCCGAAGCGGCCGTGACCGGCAACGTCATCGAGAATGCGAGCGATATCGGCATCTCGCTCGGCTGGTCCTGGGGCATGCGCAACCTCGTCGCGACCGGCAACGTCATACGCAAGACCGGGATCGGCATCGCGATCTCACTGGTGCCGAAGGAGCGCAACGCCCTGATCGCCAACAACCTCATCGACGAGGCCCGCAACGGGGCCGTCGTCGGCACCGAATACGGCAAGCCGGTCACGGGGGACCTCGCCAAGATCCCCGATGCCCGGGCAGCCGGCGTCAGGGTCGAGGGCAACGCCGTGCGCTGAGCGCGGGGTTGCGTTTTGAAGTGCGGGTCATCCCGGCCGGAGCGAAGCGGAGCGCCGGGATGACGGTGCATTTCCGCGCCAGATCAGCCAATGCTTCGGCTCAGTCCTGAGGTGCCCTCACCCGGCCGACCTCGATGCCGTTCCAGTTCTTCAGCACCGCCTGCCGCAGCGGGGCGAAGGCCGCCTGCGTCGCCTCGTCCATCGGCAGGAAGCGCGCGATCAGCGCGCCCAGCGCGACTTCGGAAGCGCGCCCGGCACCATCGTCACATTTCAGCGCGATGCCGTAGCCGAGCTCCGGCAGAGCGGCGCAATAGACGCCTTCCGCACCGGTCTTGGTGAAGGCGCGGGCTCCGAGCAGGCCCATCAGCCGCGTGTCGAAACGGCCGGTGCCGGCGACCATGAAGGGGTGCGCTGCCGCGGCGGCGCGGATGCGCGCGGCCGCCTTCGCCCGCTCCGGGCCGAAGCCGCGGCCGGTGCCGAAGCGCGCGAAGCCGAGCGCCAGCGCCGAAAGCGGCACGGCATAGGTGGGGATCGAGCAGCCATCGGTGCCCATCCGCTCCGCCGCGTGGGCCGCGCCGGTCACCGTCTCGAGCGCGCCGCGCACCGCCTGCTGCACGGGATGGCCGGCCTTCACATAACCGGCCGGATCCTCGTCGAGCGCGCAGGACAGGCAGACGAACCCGGCATGCTTGCCCGAACAATTGTTGTTGAGGGCGCTCGGCTCGGCTCCGGAGCGAGCGAGCGCCCGCGCCGCGGCCTCGTTCGACGGCCAATGCGCGCCGCATTCGAGACAAGCCGCCTCGCGACCGGCCTTCCTGAGCATGGCGAGCGAGGTCTCGGCATGAAGCGGCTCGCCGGAATGGGAGGAGACAGCGAGCGCGATCTCGGCCTCCGTCAGCCCGTAGCGGTCAGCCGCGCCACTCTCGAGCAGCGGCAGCGCCTGGAGCGCCTTCACGGCAGAGCGCGGGAACACCGGCCGTTCGATATCGCCGGTGGCAAAGACCACGGCGCCATCGGCGTCGACGACGATCGCCGCTCCACGGTGGCGCGATTCGACGACATTACCGCGCGTGACTTCGGCGAGAACGGGATTTTCCATGGCGGCCTCCGGCTTCCGCTGCTGCGGATCGCCGCTTTTGGCGCCGACGGCGCCGCCTGTCAAAAGCGCTGGCGCAAAGCCGACACCGCTGCCACCGTAGGCCGGCCCAGCAGTCGCCCTTCGCGAACAGGACACCGATGTCGCCGGACTACGAGACCGAATACAACAATCGCGCCCGCGTGCCGGAACACCCCGGCATCATCGAAGGCTGGCAGGCCGATGCCGCCGCCTATCGCGCCACGGCGCTGTGCGAGCTCGACGTCTCCTATGGCGAGGGCGAGCGGCAGCTCTACGACCTGTTCAAGCCCGACAATATCCGCGGCAATGCGCTGGTGATGTTCATCCATGGCGGCTACTGGCAGGCTCTCGACCGCAGCCATTTCTCGCATATGGCACGCGGCCTGAACCGGCTCGGCCTGCCGGTCGCGGTCGTGGGCTACGACCTCTGCCCGCAGGTCGAGCTCGGCCACATCGTCTGGGAGCTGCAGCAGGCCGCCGCGGCGCTGTGGCGACGCTTCGGTTTGCCCGTGGTCGCCACCGGCCACTCCGCCGGCGGGCATCTCAGCGCCTGCACGCTCGCAACCGACTGGAAGAACGTCGACCCCGATCTGCCCGACCAGCTCGTGCCGGCGGCCTACGGCATTTCCGGGCTCTACAATCTCAAACCGCTGACGGAGACGAGCCTCAACAAGGCACTCGGCCTCAGCATGGAAGCAGCCGAGCTCGAAAGCCCGCTGTTCTGGCCGGCGCCGGCGCGGTTGACGATGGATGCGGTCGTCGGAGCCGCCGAGAGCTCCGAATATCTCAACCAGAGCCGCCGCATCGTCGATATCTGGGGCCTGGAGGGCGTGACGACGCGCTACGAGGAAATCCCCGGCGCCAACCACTTCACGGTGATCGCCGGGCTGACCGAGCCGGAGAATCCGATGACCCGGCGCATCGCGGCGCTCGCGGGCGCTTGATCTCACCACGCCTGGGGTTCTATCCAGACCCGAGAAAGTTTCGGAGCGCGCGATGCAGACCTTCTTCGTCGAGATCAAATGCAAGCTCGGCAAGACCTATGAGGTCGCCAGCGAACTGGCCGACCGCGAGATCGCCTCGGAGATCTACTCGACCGCCGGCAACTACGACATCCTGGCCAAGTTCCACGTGGCGGCCGATGTCGACATCGGCCATTTCGTCGCGCAGAAGGTGCAGTCGATCCCCGAGATCTCCGATACTCACACGATCATCACCTTCAAGGCGTTCTGAGGCTGGCGGCCTCGACGCCGAAGGCGGATTCGCGAATCGTAGGAGTCTCTTGGCTGAAAGAGCTCAGAGAGCGCTCGAGATAGTTCAGAGATCGATTCAAGCGAATCCCGGACGCCTGCTGCGAGGCCCCTGCTGCCTTTCCGGCAGCACTCTTGTTCCCGATTGATGCAACGGCATGGCTTGACGCAGCCACATTTCCGCGCGACCTCCCCCTGCTCCGGATGCTGGGGTCGCCACTATGAAAAGCACTCTCTCTAACGATCTGCGCTCGGGCGCCCTCGTCTATCACCGCCAGCCCCGCCCCGGTAAGCTCGAGATCCAGGCGACCAAGCCGCTCGGCAACCAGCGCGACCTCGCCCTCGCCTACTCGCCCGGCGTCGCCGCCGCCTGCGAGGCGATCGTCGACGATCCGGCCGAAGCCGCCGAACTCACCTCGCGCCAGAACCTGGTCGCCGTCATCACCAACGGCACGGCCGTGCTGGGCCTGGGCGACATCGGCCCGCTGGCCTCGAAGCCGGTGATGGAAGGCAAGGCCGTCCTGTTCAAGAAATTCGCCGGCATCGACTGCTTCGACATCGAGGTCGAGCAGAAGAACATCGAGAAGTTCGTCGAGGTCGTCGCGGCGCTGGAGCCGACCTTCGGCGGCATCAACCTCGAAGACATCAAGGGCCCGGAATGCTTCGAGATCGAGGAGCAGCTCAAGGCCCGGATGAACATCCCGGTCTTCCATGACGACCAGCACGGCACCGCGATCATCGTCGGCGCGGCGATCCTGAACGGGCTCGACCTCGCGGGCAAGAAGATCGCCGACGTCAAGATCGTCGTCTCCGGCGCGGGCGCGGCGGCCATCGCCTGCATCAACCTGCTGGTCGAGCTCGGCGCGCAGCGGAAGAACATCTGGGTCAGCGACATCGACGGCGTGGTCTACAAGGGCCGCAACACGCTGATGGACCGCTGGAAGGAAGTCTATGCGCAGGAGACCGACGCCCGCACGCTGAACGACGTCATCGGCGACGCCGACGTCTTCCTCGGCGTCTCGGCCGCCGGCGTGCTGAAGCCGGAGATGGCCAAGCGCATGGCGCCGAAGCCGCTGATCCTGGCACTCGCCAATCCGAGCCCCGAGATCACGCCCGAGGACGCCCTCGCCGTCCGTCCCGACGCCATGATCTGCACCGGCCGCTCGGACTATCCGAACCAGGTCAACAACGTCCTGTGCTTCCCCTACATCTTCCGGGGAGCGCTCGACGTGCAGGCGACGACGATCAACGAGGCGATGAAGCTCGCCGCCGTGCGCGCCATCGCGGCGCTCGCCCGCGAGGCGACCTCGGACATCGCGGCGCGCGCCTATGGCGGCGAGGCCTCGACCTTCGGCGCGACCTCGCTGATCCCGAACCCGTTCGATCCGCGGCTGATCATGCGCATCGCTCCGGCCGTGGCCGAGGCCGCGATGGCGACGGGCGTGGCCCGCAAGCCGCTGGTCGACATCGGGGCCTATCGCGAGCAGCTCTCGCGCTTCGTCTTCCGCTCCGGCTTCCTGATGAAGCCGCTGTTCCAGCAGGCCAAGTCCGACCCCAAGCGCGTGATCTACGCCGAGGGCGAGGACGAGCGCGTGCTGCGCGCCGCCCAGGTGGCGCTGGAGGAAGGGCTCGCGATCCCGATCCTGATCGGCCGGCCGAGCGTGATCGAGAGCCGCATCCAGCGCTTCGGCCTGTCGATCAAGCCGGGCGTCGACTTCGAGATCGTCAATCCGGAGGACGACCCGCGCTATCGCGACTACGTCCAGACCTATCTCGACATCGCCGGCCGGCGCGGCATAACGCCGGAGGCGGCCCGCGCGCTGGTGCGCACCAACAACACCGTGATCGCCGCGCTCGCGGTGGCGCGGGGCGAGGCGGATGCGATGATCTCCGGCCTCGAAGGCCGCTTCATGTCGCGCCTGCGGCACGTCAAGGACATCATCGGCCTGGCGCCGGGCGTCTGCGACCTCGCGGCGATGACGCTGATCATCACCAACAAGGGCGCGTTCTTCCTCTCCGACACGCATGTGAAGCACGACCCGACGGCCGAGGAGATCGCGGACATGACCGTGCTCGCCGCGAGCCATGTCCAGCGCTTCGGCCTCGAACCCAAGATCGCGCTGCTCTCGCACTCGGATTTCGGCGCGGCCGACACGCCGACCGCGCTCAAGATGCGCAAGGCGCTGAAGCTGATCCGCGACCGCGCGCCGCATCTGGAATGCGACGGCGAGATGGAGGCCGATACCGCCCTCGTCCCGCTGATCCGCGAGCGCGTCCTGCCCTCCTCGACGCTGAAGGACATGGCGAACGTCCTGATCTTCCCCAATCTCGACGCCGCCAACATCGCCTATCAGTTCGCCAAGGTGCTGGCCGACGCGCTGCCCGTCGGGCCGATCCTGATCGGCACGGCCAAGCCTGCCCATCTGCTCACCGGCTCCGTGACCGCCCGCGGCGTGGTCAACATGACCGCCGTCGCCGTGGTCGAGGCGCAGGAGAGCGCGGCCGCTGCTGCCGGTTGATCCTGCCATGGCCCTGCCGCGCACCCTGCTCGCCCTGGCCATCGGCCTCTGCCTGACGGCAGCGGCACGGGCGCAAGAGCCGCTGCGCGAGGAGCCCGGTTTCCTGCGCGTCCAGATCGGAGACCGCGCGGCCCGCCTCGAAACCCTGATCGTCCGCCCCGACGCGGCCGCGGGGCGGCTGCCGCTCGCGCTGATCACGCATGGCAAGGCGCCGAGCAACACGAGGATGGGCGATCTGCGCGCCGCCAACTACGCCCCGATCGCCCGCGACCTCGCCCGTCGCGGCTGGCTCGCCGCGGTCGTCGTCCGGCGCGGCTTCGGACAATCGGACGGCCCCTTCTCCGCGGAGGGCGCGGGCTGCAGCCTGCCCGACATGTCGCAGCGCTTCGAGAACGATGCGAAGGAGCTCGAGGCCGCGCTCAAGGCTTTGGCAGAACGGCCCGACGTCGCTCCGGACCGCATCATCGCGCTGGGTGAATCGGCGGGCGGCGCCGCCGTCATGGCGCTGGCCCAGCGCAGGCCGCCCGGCCTGAAGGCCGTGGTCAACGTCGCCGGCGGGCTCGATCTCAGCGATTGCGTGGAGAAGGGCCGGGATGCGCTCGTCGCGACCATCCGGCACTGGCCCTGGAAGGATACCCTGCCACAGCTCTGGGTCTATGCCGGCAACGACGACCTCTTCCCGCCCTCCCTCGTCGATGGGATGAGGGCCGCGGCCCTCGACCGTGGCGGCGACGTGCGCCTCATTGCGTTGCCGGATGTCAGTCCACGCGGCCACGCGATCCTGCAGAACGGCAGGGCCCGCTTCGTCTGGCTGCGCGAGATGGATACCTCTCTGCGTGCCTGGAAGCTGCCGACCCTTTCGCCCGAACAGCCGAGAGCGGCGTTCAAGCGCTTCGGGCTCGAAGGGCGGGCCTCGGTATTCGAGAACTATTTCAGCGCGCCCGGCGAAAAGGCGATGGCCGTCAGCTCGACGGGCAAGAGCTTCACCTACCGCTACGGTGAAAAGGATCTCGAAGCGGCGCGCCGGATTACGCTGTCCGATTGCGGCAAGAAGGCCGAGGACTGCCGCGTGGTCTTCGAAAACAACCGGGCCGTCGAAGCGCCTTAGCCCGGCATCGCTTTCCCGCTTGGCAGACTCACGCAAGCAGGCTCTACTTCCCGTCCGTCGGGCATTGCTCGCAGCGGCGCCCGGCCGAAAAGGGGGTCGCCATGCTCGACGTCACGCGCCGCAACGCTCCTCTGGCACTTGCCGCCATCCTGGCCGCCAGCCGCGCCGTGGTGGCCCAGGGCCGCATCGCCTTCCACCGCGGCAATGACGGCGAGCCCGAAACGCTCGACCCGCACAAGACCTCGACCGTCGCGGAAGCCCATCTCCTGCGCGACCTGCGCGAGGGCCTCGTCATCCACGACATGAAGGGGGAGGTCGTCCCCGGCGCCGCCGAAAGCTGGACGATGAGCCCGGACGGGCGGCTCTGGCGCTTCACCCTGCGGGCCAACGCGAAATGGTCGAATGGCGAGCCTGTCCGGGCCACGGACTTCGTCTATTCCTTCCGGCGCATCCTCAACCCGGAAACCGGGGCGAAATACGCCAACCTGCTCTATCCGATCCGCCATGCCGAGGCGATCCACAAGGCGGCTACCGGATCCTCGCTGGACGATCTCGGCGTCACCGCCCCGGACGAGCGCACGCTCGAGATCGCGCTGGAGCGGCCGACGCCCTATCTGCTCGAACTGCTGACGCATCAGAGCGCCCTGCCCGTCCACCCGGCGAGCGTCGCCAGAGCGGCGCAGCAGCCGGACCGCCCCGAAAGCTGGATCACCAACGGCGCCTATATGCTCAAGGAGCTCGCGCCGAACTCGCATATCCGGCTCGATCGCAACCCGCATTTCCACGACGCGGCCAATGTGAAGATCGACACGGTGATCTTCTACCCGGCCTCCGACCTCGCCGCGGCGGCGCGGCGCTTCCAGGCCGGCGAACTCCACCTGACGACCGACATCCCGGCCGACCAATTCCGGCAGCTGCGCCAGAAGCTCGGCGACCAGGTCCGCATCGGCCCCTATCTCGCGACCTATTTCCTGATCATCAACAGCGCCAAGCCGCCCTTCGACGACGTGCGCGTGCGCCGGGCGCTCTCGCTGCAGATCGACCGGGAGTTCATCGCCGAACGGATCTGGGGCGGAACGATGCTGCCGGCCTATGGCGTGGTGCCGCCCCATATCGGCAATTACGGCGCGCGTGCCGAGCTCGATTTCCGCCACAACTCGATCCTCGAGCGCGAGGACGAGGCGAAGCGGCTGCTCGCCTCCGCCGGCTTCGGCAACGGCGTGCCGCTCGATATCGAATTCCGCTTCAACACCACCGACAATAATCGCCACACCGCCAGGGCTATCGGCGAGCAATGGCGCGCCATCGGCGTCGAGACCCGCTTCGTCGAGACGGACTACCGGACGCATTTCGCCTATCTGCGCGAGGGCGGCGATTTCGACGTCGCGCGCTATGGCTGGATCGGCGACTACTCCGATCCGCAGAACTTCCTGTTCCTGTTCCAGAGCGACAATGCCGGATTCAACATCGGCAAGTACAACAATCCGCAGTTCGACGATTTGATGCGGCTCGCTGCGGACGAACTCGACATCGCCCGGCGGGCCGCGATCCTGCGCGAGGCGGACAGCATCGTCACCACCGACATGCCCTGGATCCCGGTGCTGCACTATTCGACCAAGAATCTCGTCTCGCCCAGGCTCGCCGGCTTCGAACAGAACCTGCGCGGCGCCATCCCGTCCCGGTTTCTGAGCCTGACGCGGTAGGTCGCCCGCGCGGCCCTGCACCAGACGCCGGGCCGTTTCCCTGCCTTGATGCTCGCAAGCGCGGCCAAGCTCCGCTAGGAAGAGCGCGTCCCTTTCCCCACCCAGCGGGTCCGCAGCGATGAGCCGTATCGTCTATGTCAATGGCGCCTATCTCCCGGAGGAGGAGGCGAAGATTTCCGTTTTCGACCGCGGCTTCATCTTCGGCGACGGCATCTACGAGGTTTCGGCCGTTATCGGCGGCAAGCTCGTCGATTGCGAGGCGCATCTGGCCCGCCTCGAACGCTCCTGCGGCGAGATCCGACTCGGCCTGCCCTGGTCGAAGGCCGAGCTCGTCGCGATCCATGAGGAGCTGATCAAGCGCAACAATCTCGATGAGGGCGGCATCTACCTGCAGGTCTCGCGCGGCGCCGCCGATCGCGACTTCCCCTTCCCCAAGGACGTCCAGCCGACGCTGGTGATGTTCACGCAGGCCCGCAACTTCGTGAACGCGCCGGGCGCGAAGACCGGCATTAAGGTCGTCTCGACGCCGGACCTGCGCTGGGCCCGCCGCGACATCAAGAGCGTCAACCTGCTCGCGCCGGTGCTCGCCAAGCAGTTCGCGCTGGAAAGCGGCGCGCAGGAGGCCTGGCTGGTCGAGGACGGCGTGGTGACGGAGGGCGCCTCCTCCACCGCCTGGATCGTCAAGGGCAAGACGCTGATCTCGCGCCCGCTCTCGCACAAGGTTTTGCCGGGCATCACCCGCAAGGCCGTGCTCGCCTATCTCGAGGAGTCCGGCTTCTCGTTCGAGGAGCGCGAATTCACGCTGGAAGAGGCGCTCGACGCCGAGGAGGCCTTCATCACCTCCGCGACCAGCCTGGTCATGCCGGTGACCTCGATCGACGGCCACACGATCCATAACGGCGCGCCCGGCCCGACCGCGCAGCGCCTGCGCGAGATCTATATCGACTACGCCCGCAAGGGCGGCGTGCTGGGCTGAGATCCCCGGCAGGCCCGAGCACCGCAGCGTCATGCTCGCCCTTGTGGCGAGCATCCACGTCTTGAACGTTTGGGCGAAGGAAGACGTGGATGGTCGGGACAAGCCCGACCATGACGGGCGGTGCTAGACGCCACCCGAGAATGACGCCCCCGCGGCCAGCTCCCCCATCACATAGGTCGCGACGACGTTGCGGTCGTCGCCGAGCGTGACGAGGACGAAGAGTTCCTCCGCCAGGTCGCGCACCGTCTCCATGCGGTGCGCCATCGCCCGCGTCGCACCCGTATCGAGCACCACGACATCCGCCTCGCAACCGGGCTCGAAGCTTCCGACCCAATGATCGAGGCCGAGCGCCACGGCATTGCCGCGCGTGATCGCATGCAGCGCCGCGAAGGCCGAGAGCGACTGCCCCTGCAGCTGCAGCACCTTGTAGGCCTCGGCCATGGTTCGGAGCATCGAATAGGAGGTGCCGCCGCCGATATCGGTCGCGACCGCGACCTTCACGCCGCGCTGCCGGGCATGGGCCCAGTCGAACAGGCCGGAGCCAAGGAACAGGTTCGAGGTCGGGCAGAACACCGCGACCGCGCCGGTCTCGGCGAAGGCCTGCCATTCGTTGTGGGTCATGTGGATGCAGTGGCCCATCAGGCTCTTGTGTCCGAGCAGGCCGTAGCGCCGGTAGATATCGGCATAGTCGGCCGCTTCGGGATAAAGCTCGCGGGCGAAGGCGATCTCGGCCCGGTTCTCGTCGATATGGGTCTGAACGTGGCAATCGGGATGCTCGGCCGTCAGCTTTCCTGCCGCCGCCAGTTGCTCCGGCGTCGAGGTGATCGCGAAGCGCGGGGTGATCGCATAGAGCTGCCGGCCCTTGCCGTGCCAGCGCGCGATCAGCGCCTTCGAATCGCGATAGGCGCTCTCGGCCGTGTCGGTCAGCGCTTCCGGCGCGTTGCGATCCATCATCACCTTGCCGGCGATCATGCGGGTGTTGCGTCGTTCCGACTCGGCGAAGAAAGCCTCGGCCGATTGCGGATGGACCGAACAATAGACCGCGGCCATGGTGGTGCCGTTGGCGAGGAGCTCGTCGAGGAAGAAGCGCGAGAGCTTCTCGGCATGGCCCTGCCGGGAGAGCTTCTGCTCCTCGACGAAGGTGTATTTGTTCAGCCACTCCATCAGCTGCGCGCCATAGGAAGCGACAACTTGAGTCTGCGGCATGTGAATATGGGCGTCGATGAAGCCCGGCATGATCAGATGCGGGCGGTGATCGACGATCTCGGCATCGGCCGGCAGCGTCCGGAGCAGCGCCCTCGCTTCGCCCGCCGCCTTGACCAGCCCGTTCTCGATGACCAGCAGCCCGTCCGCGACATAGCGATGCGCGGCCTCGCCGGCGATCTCGGGATCGTCGACGAACCAGAGCAGGCGGCCGCGCAGCGCGCGCAGGGCGGTGGGGAGGGTCACGTCGGGCGGCTCCGGCACAATTCCACATCACATCTGCACCAAATCGAAGCTTCCGGCCAAGCGCGGATCATGCCTAATCTGGCGGCATGAAACGGCTAAGCGAGCGGAGCAGGCACGATGCGTGAGACGTTGCGCTTCCTGCTCGGCGACAGGCTGGTCGAGCTCGACCGCTGCGATCCGACCTTGACGGTGCTCGACTGGCTGCGCCTCGACCAGCGCATGACCGGCACGAAAGAAGGCTGCGCCGAGGGCGATTGCGGCGCCTGCACCGTCATCATCGGCTGGCTCGACCGCGGGCGCCTGCGCTACGAGGCGATCAATGCCTGCATCCGCTTCCTGCCGACGCTGGACGGCTGCCAGCTTCTCACCGTCGAGCATCTGAAGGGGGCGGATGGCAGCCTGCACCCGGTCCAGCAGGCGATGGTGGAATGCCACGGCTCGCAATGCGGCTTCTGCACACCGGGCTTCGTGATGTCGCTGCTGGCGCTCCGGCTGAACGAGGCGCAGCCGAGCGTGAGCAGGATCGAGGATGCTCTCGCCGGGAATCTCTGCCGCTGCACCGGCTACGAGCCGATCATCGCCGCCGGCCGCCGCATGGACGAGATCGCGCCGCGGGAGGCAGATCGTTTCCTTCAAGGCCGCGAAACCGTGGCGGCCAGACTGACCGCCCTGAACGACACCAAGACGCTTTCCCTGCAAGGCGAAGCGGGTCGCTTCTACGCCCCGGCGACGGTCGAAGCGCTGGCCGATCTCGTCTCCGCGTACCCGCAGTCGACTCTGGTGGCCGGCGCGACCGATGTCGGGCTCTGGGTCACCAAGGCGATGAAGCGGCTCGACCCGGTGATCTATCTCGGGCGCGTCGAGGCGCTGCACACCATCAGCGACGAAGGCGAGCACCTGCGCCTCGGCGCGATGGCTGGCCATATCGATGTGCGCGCAGCTTTGGCCACCCTGTCGCCGCAGCTCGACGAGCTGATGCGCCGCTTCGGCGGAGAGCAGGTGCGCAATGCCGGCACGATCGGCGGCAACATCGCCAACGGCTCGCCGATCGGAGATCTGCCGCCGGCCCTGATCGCACTCGATGCGACGCTGGTGCTGGCACGGCGCTCGGAAGGCAGGCTCGAACGCCGCGCCATTCCGCTCGAGAGCTACTTCCTCGATTATCGCAAGCAGGACCGGCGCCCCGGCGAATTCGTCGAGGCCGTACTGGTGCCAAAACTGGCGGACGGCATGCTGTTCCATGCCTCCAAGATCTCGAAGCGCTTCGACGAGGACATCTCCGCCGTCTGCGGCGCCTTCCGGCTGACGCTCGGCGCCGACGGCCGGATCAGCGAGGCCCGCCTCGCCTATGGCGGCATGGCCGGTATCCCGAAGCGCGCAGCGGCAGCCGAAGCCGCCTTGATCGGACGCCCCTGGGACGACGAGGCCGTCGCCGCCGCAACCGCCGCGCTGCCGCAGGACTTCACGCCGCTCGACGACATGCGCGCCTCGGCGCAGTATCGGCTCAAGATCGCCGGCAACCTGCTGCGGCGCTTCCTGATCGAGACGACGCAAGGCGCGACGGAAACGCGGGTCGCCGGCCTGCTGGCGGAGGCCGGCCATGGCTGATGCACGCCGCAAGCTCGATATCGCCGTCGAAGCCGGGCTCGTCGGCAGCGCGCGCGCCCATGATTCCGCGCCCAAGCACGTCGCGGGCGAAGCACTCTACATCGACGACATCGCGGCGCCTGAGGGCCTGCTGCATGCCTATCTCGGCACGAGCGGCATCGCCCGGGGCCGGCTGCTCAAGCTCGATCTCGATGCCGTCCGGTCGGCGCCCGGCGTCGTCGCCGTCCTGACGGCGACGGACATACCCGGCGCCAACGACATCTCCTCGACGCATCTCCATGACGAGCCGGTCTTCGCAACCGAGGCCGTCCTGTTCCACGGCCAGCCGCTCTTCGCCGTCGTGGCCGAAACGCGCGAGCAGGCGCGGCAGGCCGCGACGCTGGCGAAGGCGGAGTATGCCGAAGAAGCGCCGCTCATCGACATCGCTGCGGCACGCGGGGCCGGCGGCAGGCTCGTCACCGAACCGCTCAAGCTGGAGCGCGGCGATGTCGCGGCCGCTCTCGTGGAAAGCCCGCGCCGGCTCCAGGGATCGATGACGATTGGCGGGCAGGAGCATTTCTATCTCGAAGGTCAGGTCGCGCTGGCGATCCCCGGCGAGGACGAGGACATGGCGGTGCTGGTCTCGACCCAGCATCCGAGCGAGGTCCAACACATGGTCGCGGCCGTGCTCGGCGTCGGCTCGCATGCGGTCACGGTCGAGGTCCGACGCATGGGCGGCGGCTTCGGCGGCAAGGAAACGCAGGCCAATCTCTTCGCCTGCGTCGCCGCGCTCTGCGCCCGCAAGCTGAAGCGGCCGGTGAAGCTCCGGCCCGACCGCGACGACGACATGGCGATCACGGGAAAACGCCACGACTTCGTCTGCGACTATGAGATCGGCTTCGACGACGAGGGTCGCATCCATGCGCTCGATGCCGTCTATGCGGCACGCTGCGGCTGGAACGCCGATCTATCGGGGCCGGTGACCGACCGCGCCCTGTTCCATATGGACAATTGCTATTTCTATCCGGCGGTGCGCGCCCGCTCGGAGCCGCTTTTCACCCATACCTGCTCGAACACCGCCTTCCGCGGCTTCGGCGGACCGCAGGGGATGGTCGGCGCCGAGCGCTTCATCGAGGAGGTCGCCTACGCGACCGGGCTCGACCCGCTGGAGGTGCGCCGGCGCAATCTCTACGGCGCCGCCGGTCGCGACATCACGCCCTACCATCAGAGGGTCGAGGACAATATCGCGGCCGAAGTCATCGCCGAACTGGAGCGGCGCTCGGACTACCAGGCGCGCAAGGCGGCGATCCGCGAGGCCAACCGGAAGAGTCCCATCGTCAAACGTGGCATCGCGCTGACGCCGGTGAAGTTCGGCATCTCCTTCACCGCGACCTGGTTCAACCAGGCCGGCGCACTGGTCCATGTCTACAAGGACGGCACGGTCGCGCTGAACCATGGCGGCACCGAGATGGGGCAAGGGCTCTACGTCAAGGTGGCGCAGGTCGTCGCCCATGCCTTCGGCATCGGGCTCGATCAGGTGAAGATCACCGCGACGACGACCGGAAAGGTGCCGAACACCTCGGCCACCGCCGCCTCCTCCGGCTCCGACCTCAACGGCATGGCGGCGCTCGACGCCTGCGAGACGATCAAGAAGCGTTTGACCGAATTCGCCGCGAAGCACTGGCAGGAGCGCCCCGAGGACATCGCCTTCCTGCCGGGGCTCGTGAAGATCGGCGCCCGCGAGATCGCCTTCAAGGAACTGGTCGCCGCCGCCTATCTGGCGCGCATCCAGCTTTCGGCGACGGGCTTCTATGCGACGCCAGAAATCCATTGGGACCGCAAGGCCGGGCGCGGGCATCCGTTCTACTATTTCGCCTATGGCGCGGCGGCGGCCGAGGTCGCGATCGACACGCTGACCGGCGAGTACAAGGTCGAGCGTGTCGATATCCTCCACGATTGCGGGCAGTCGCTGAACCCGGCGATCGACAGGGGCCAGATCGAAGGCGGCTTCGTCCAGGGCATGGGCTGGCTGACCACCGAGGAGCTGGTCTGGGACAGGAAGGGGCGGCTCTGGACCCATGCTCCCTCGACCTACAAAATCCCCGTCGCCTCCGACCGGCCGCGCATCTTCAACGTTCATCTCCTGGAGAATGCGCCGAACCGCGAGCCGACGGTCCACCGCTCCAAGGCGGTGGGCGAGCCGCCGCTGATGCTGGCGATCTCGGTGCTGCACGCACTGTCGGATGCGGTGGCGAGCGTCGGCAATTACCGGGTCTGCCCGCGGCTGGATGCGCCGGCGACGCCGGAGCGGGTGTTGGATGCAGTGGAGCGGGTCAGGGCGGAGGCGGGGCGATGAGGTGCCCGCCCCGCGCAGCCGCCCGTGGCCGAATAAAGCGCGGGGCACCCTCTCCCATAGGGAGAGGGCAGGGTGAGGGGAAGGCCGTTGGACACTTTAGCCGTGACCTGACCGCTGCTGCGGTGAGGGCTCGCCTCACCGGTCCAGGGGCCGACACCTCACCCCTGCCCCTCTCCTTGCAAGAGAGGGGTTCCTCGCGCCCTTCGGGTGAATGTCGTGGAGGAGAGCCATGACCCTCGCCGCCTTCCTCGCCGCCCATCAGCGCGACGGCATCGTCCTCGTCAGAGTAGAGGCCGCGGAAGGCTCGACGCCGCGCGAGGCCGGCGCAACCATGGCCGTCAGCCCCGGCGCCATCGCCGGGACGATCGGCGGCGGGCAACTGGAATTCCACTGCATCGATCTCGCCCGGCACATGCTCGGCGAGGGCGCCGAGGACCAGCTCCTCGATATCCCGCTCGGCCCGCAGATGGGCCAGTGCTGCGGCGGACGCGTACGGGTCTCCCTGCGCCATGCCGGTGCGGCCGACGCCGCACTGTTCGCCGCTCGCGAGAAGGCAGAGGCTGCCGCGCGGCCACCGGTGCTGATCTTCGGCGCCGGCCATACTGGCCGGGCTCTTGCGAAGGCTCTGGCGCCCCTGCCCTTCTCCGTCTCGCTGATCGACGACCGCGACGACGTCATGAGCGGGCTGCCGTCCACCGTCACCTGCGTCCGGATGGCCAATCCGGTCGATGCGGTCGCGGCCGCTCCGGCGAAGGCCGCCTTCGTCGTGCTGTCGCACAGCCACGCCCTGGATTATCGGCTCGCCGAGGCAGCTCTGGCGCGCGGCGACGCGGCCTATATCGGCATGATCGGCTCGGCCACCAAGCGCGCCCGCTTCGAGTCCGGCTTCCTGCGCGCCGGAGGCCGGCGTGGGGCATTGGAGCGATTGACCTGCCCGATCGGCGGCTCGGATGTGGACGACAAGCGTCCGGAGGTGATCGCGGCCTTGACGGCAGCCGAGCTGGTGCGTTGCTTGCTTGGCCGCCGCGAGCCGGCGCGAAGGAGAAAAGCGAGACATGAATCAGCCGCGTGAGCAGGAAGTGCCGCCGCGGCTGGCGCTCGCCCATATCTCCAAGAGCTTTCCGGGCGTGAAGGCCAATGACGACATCAGCCTGAGCGTCAGACCCGGCGAGATCCACGCTTTGCTCGGCGAGAACGGCGCCGGGAAGTCGACGCTGGTCAAGATCATCTACGGGGTGCAGCAGGCCGACGAAGGCAGCATCCACTGGAACGGCGAACCGGCCGCGATCCCCTCGCCCAAGGCCGCGCGCAAGCTCGGCATCGGCATGGTCTTCCAGCATTTCTCGCTGTTCGACGCGATGACGGTGATCGAGAACATCGCGCTCGGGCTCGACGAGGCCGTCGACCGCGAGGAGCTGAAGCGCCGCGTCGCCGCGATCCTGCAATCGTATTCGCTGCCGCTCGATCCGGAGCGCGAGGTGCATACGCTCTCGGTCGGCGAGCGCCAGCGGATCGAGATCGTGCGCTGCCTGCTGCAGAAGCCGAAGCTCCTGATCATGGACGAGCCGACCTCGGTGCTGACGCCGCAGGAGGTCGAGCGCCTGTTCGAGACGCTGCGCCAGATCGCCGCCGAAGGCTGCTCCATCCTCTACATCTCGCACAAGCTGCATGAGATCAAAGCGCTCTGCGACAGCGCCACCATCCTGCGCGGCGGGCGCGTGGTGGCGACCTGCGATCCCAAGGTCGAGACGACCAAGCGCATGGCCGAGCTGATGATCGGCGCGGAGCTGCGCAAGATCGAGCATGGCAAGGCGGCCGGAGGCGGCGCCGTCCGGCTGGAGGTCAAGGGCCTGTCCCTGCCCGGCGAGCCGCCTTTCGGCACGGCTCTGGACAATGTCTCGTTCGAGGCGCGGGCCGGCGAGATCCTCGGCATCGCCGGCGTCGCCGGCAACGGGCAGGCGGAGCTCCTGACCGCGCTTTCGGGCGAGCAATTGGCGGCCGCGCCGGAAGCGATCAGGCTCGATTGCAAGGCGATCGGGCTGGAAGGCGCCGGGGCACGCCGGGCGCTCGGTCTCGCCTGCGTGCCGGAAGAGCGCAACGGCCACGCCGCGGTGCCGGATTTCTCGCTCGCCGACAACGGCGTGCTGACCGCGCGCCACCGGCTGCCGCTGGCGCCGCATGGCTTCATCAGCCGCGGCGCCGTCCGGCGCTTCGCGGACGGAGTCATCAAGCTCTTCGACGTCAGGACCACCGGCAATGCCGCGCTCGCCCGCTCGCTTTCGGGCGGCAACCTGCAGAAATTCATCATGGGCCGGGAGATCGGCCAGCAGCCGGCCGTGCTCGTCGTCTCGCAGCCGACCTGGGGCGTCGATGCCGGCGCCGCCGCGGCGATCCGACAGGAGTTGGTGGACCTCGCCGCCAAGGGCTCGGCCGTGGTGGTGATCTCGCAGGATCTCGATGAACTCCTCGAGCTCGCCGACCGTCTCTGCGTCATCAATGAAGGGCGGCTCTCGGCGCCGCGGCCGGTCGCGAGTCTCGGCATCGACGAGATCGGCCTGATGATGGGCGGCATCCACGGCGCGGAGGAGCCCGTTCATGCTTGAGTGGCGCCGCCGCCGCGAGCCGAGCACGCTGATGCTGGCCTTGAGCCCGCTGATCGCGATCGGCCTGACCATGCTGCTCGGCATGATCGTCTTCACCGCCATGGGCTATGATGGCTTCCACGCGGTCGGCAGCATCTTCCTGACGCCGTTCCTGGAGCCGCAGCGCTGGGCCGATATCGGCGTCAAGGGTGCGCCCCTCATCCTGATCGCACTCGGCCTCGCGGTCGGCTTCCGGGCCAATGTCTGGAACATCGGCGCCGAGGGGCAGTACGTCATGGGCGCCATCGCCGGCACCGGCGTCGCGCTCCTGACCTACGACATGACCGGCTGGTGGATCCTCCCCGCCATGGTGCTCGCCGGCATCCTCGGCGGCATGGCCTGGGCCGCTATCCCCGCCTTTCTGCGCGTCAAGCTGCAGGTTAGCGAGATCCTGACCAGCCTGATGCTGACCTATGTCGCGGTCCAGCTCCTCTATTTCCTCGTGCGCGGCCCCTGGAAGGACCCGGGCGGCTTCAACTTCCCGCAGACGCGGATGTTCACCGCCGACCAGACCCTGCCGATGGTGCTCGAAGGCTCGCTCGTCCATCTCGGCATTCCGGTCGCGCTGCTGCTCGCCATCATCGCCTGGCTGCTGATGGAGAAGACCACGGCGGGCTATGCCATCAAGGTCGTCGGCCTCGCCCCCGCCGCGGCGCGCCATGGCGGCTTCAGCGCGGCGCGCACGACCTGGGCGACGATGCTGATCAGCGGCGCGCTCGCCGGCCTCGCCGGGCTGTTCGAGGCGGCCGGCCCGTTCGGGCAGCTGACTCCGCAGTTCCCCGTCGGCTACGGCTTCACCGCGATCATCGTCGCCTTCCTCGGCCGGCTCAACCCGCTCGGCATCGTCTTCGGCGGAATCGTGCTGGCCGCGACCTATGTCGGCGGCGAGATTGCCCAGTCGACGGTCAGACTGCCGCAGGCGGCGACCGGCATGTTCCAGGCGATGCTGCTGTTCATGCTGCTCGCGACCGACGTGCTGGTGAGGTGGCGCATCGTCTGGAAGCGGAGGACAGCATGACCACGGCCATGCTCGTCTCGATCCTGATGACGCTGATCGCGGCCTCGACGCCGCTGCTGCTTGCCTCGCTCGGCGAGCTCGTCGCCGAAAAGGCCGGGGTGCTCAATCTCGGCGTCGAGGGCATGATGCTGTGCGGCGCGGTCGCGGGCTTCGCCGTCGCCTTCTCGACCGGAAGCACCGGCTTCGGCCTCGTCGCCGCGGCTTTTGCCGGCGTCGCCGCCGCGATGATCTTCGCCGTGCTCGCGCTCTCGCTGATGGCCAACCAGGTCGCGACGGGGCTGGCGCTGACGATCTTCGGCATCGGCACCTCCTCGCTGATCGGCGCGGGCTTCGTCGGGCGCACCGTGACGCGGCTGCAGCCGGTGTTCCCGGCGGCGCTCTCCGAACATCCGCTGCTGCGGGTGATCTTCGGCCACGATATTCTCGTCTATCTCTCGCTCGCGCTGGTCGCGGCGGTCAGCTTCTTCCTGCGCCGCACGCGGCCGGGGCTGATCCTGCGCGCCGTCGGCGAGAACGACGCCTCGGCCCATGCCATCGGCTATCCGGTGATCGCGATCCGCTATGCGGCGGTCGCCTTCGGCGGGGCGCTGGCGGGGCTCGGCGGCGCCTATTTCTCGCTGGCGCTGACGCCGATGTGGGCCGACCGGCTCACCGCCGGCCGCGGCTGGATCGCGCTCGCCCTCGTCGTCTTCTCGGCCTGGAAGCCCGGCCGCCTCCTGCTCGGCGCCTATCTCTTCGGGGCGGTGATGACGCTCGAGCTGCAGGCCAAGGCAGCCGGGGTTTCGTGGCTCGCGCCGGAGGTTCTGGCGATGGCCCCCTACCTTGCGACCATTGCGGTTCTGACCATGATGTCGCTAGGACGAAGGACCGGCCGGCTCGACGCGCCGGCCTGCCTCGGCAAGCCCTTCTCGGCGACCTGACGCCGCAACCGACAACGGGGAGTTCTCGCAATGACCAGCATCATCACCCGCCGCAGGCTGACCTTCGGCGCGGCCGCCGCCTCCACCCTGCCGATCCTGGGCCGTGGCGCATCGGCCCAGTCGCCGCTCGGCGTCGGCTTCATCTATGTCGGCCCGATCGGCGACCACGGCTACACCTGGACGCATGATCAGGGCCGCCTCGCGCTCGAAAAGGAGTACGGCGCGAAGATCAAGACCAGCTTCATCGAGAACGTCGCCGAGGGGCCAGACGCCGCCCGTGCGCTGCGCCAGCTCGCCCAGGCCGGCAACCAGCTGATCTTCGCCACGTCCTTCGGCTTCATGAACCCGACGATCCAGGTCGCCAAGCAGTTCCCGAAGCTCAAGTTCGAGCACGCCACCGGCTATATGCGGGCCGAGAACGTCGCGACCTACGATGCCCGCTTCTATGAGGGCCGAGCCGTGATCGGCACCATCGCCGGCCACATGTCGAAGACCGGCCAGGCGGGCTACGTCGCCTCCTTCCCGATCCCCGAGGTCGTGATGGGCATCAACGCCTTCCACCTCGCCGCGCGCAAGGTGAACCCGAACTTCAAGACCAAGGTCGTCTGGTGCTCGACCTGGTACGATCCCGCCAAGGAGGCCGACGCGGCCAAGGCCCTGATCGACCAGGGCGCCGACATGATCACCCAGCACACCGACTCCGCCGCCCCGCTGCAGGCGGCCGAGCAGCGCGGCGTCTTCGCCTTCGGCCAGGCCTCGGACATGAAGTCCTTCGCGCCGAAGGCCCATCTCTCCGCGATCGTCGACGACTGGTCGGGCTACTACATCAAGCGCGTCAAGGAAGTGATGGACGGCAGCTGGAAGAGCGGCGCGATCTGGGGGGGAATCAAGGACGGCTTCGTCAAGCTCGCGCCCTATAACGACGCGATGACGCCCGAGGCCCGCAAGGCCGCCGACGAGGTCACCAAGGCGATCGTCGCCGGCACGCTCCATCCCTTCACCGGCGAACTCAAGGACCAGAAGGGCGAAGTGCGCCTGAAGGCCGGCGAGACGGCCAGCGACGAGATGCTCTCGAAGATGGACTGGTACGTCGACGGCATCCAGGCCTGAGCCCGGTTTCAGCGCGGCGACGACGGGCCTTCCCATCGTCGCCGCGATTCGCAACACTGCCTTCTCGCCCGTCTCCGATCGCGGCGGAGCCGACATCCCCCTCCAAAGGGCGTATATCGCCCCCTATTTCAGCGGAACGAAGCCGTTTTCTGTGCGTATCTACGGCCGCGGGCATCGTCTTTCCGCAATAACCGTGGCAACTGCGTGAGTTGCGCGCCGCGAATGACATCCATGTGTCGCGGTCGCTCGTGTCGGAAACGAGCATGAACGGCCGTGGTCCAGCACGCGACGCCTGAAGCACCTTCTCAAGGAGGATTTCATGACCAAGAACGAACTGATCGCCGCCATCGCGGACGAGACCGGCAAGACCAAGGCGGACGTTTCCGCCATCCTGGCCTCTCTCGGCGCGACCGTCGCCAAGACCCTCAAGAAGGGTGACGACGTGACGCTCGGCGGCATCGGCAAGCTCTCCGCCGCCAAGCGCGAGGCCCGCGAGGCCCGCAACCCCTCGACCGGCGCCACCATCAAGGTTCCGGCCAAGACCGTGGTGAAGTTCAAGGTCACCAAGGACCTTGCCGACGCGGTGGCGTAACAGCTAAAGTTCGGGATCGAGCGGCGTTCCCGCGCCAGAGCCCGTTCCGATCAGGTCGAAACGACCTGATCGGATCCGGCTCTCGCGGACGCTGCTTGACCCGGCGCCCCATGCCCTCACATTAGCGGCATGTTCCTTCGCCTCTTCACCGATCTGCGCACCGCCAAGGTCCCCGTGACCCTGCGCGAATATCTGACGTTGCTCGAGGGCGTCGAGGCCGACCTCGCCGAGCACCGGGTCGACGAATTCTACTATCTCGCCCGCGCCACGCTGGTGAAGGACGAGCGCCATCTCGACAAGTTCGACCAGGTCTTCGCCCAGGTGTTCAAGGGCATGGAGACGCTGGGCCAGGCCATCGAGGCCGCCGGCATTCCCGAAGAGTGGCTGCGCAAGCTCGCCGAGAAATTCCTGACCGACGAGGAAAAGGCGCAGATCGATGCGCTCGGCTGGGATAAGCTCTGGGAGACGCTCAAAGCACGGCTCGAGGAGCAGAAGGGCCGCCACCAGGGCGGCAACAAATGGATCGGCACCGCCGGCACCTCGCCCTATGGCGCCTATGGCTACAATCCCGAGGGCATCCGCATCGGCCAGGACAAGAACCGCAACTTCCGCGCGGTGAAGGTCTGGGACAAGCGCGAATTCAAGGATTTCGACGACACGCGCGAGCTCGGCGTGCGCAACCTGCGCATCGCGCTGCGGCGCCTGCGCCGCTTCGCGCGGACCGGCGCGGCCGAGGAGCTCGACCTCGACAACACCATTTCCGAGACGGCCAAGCACGGCTATCTCGACGTGAAGCTTCGCCCCGAGCGGCGCAATGCCGTGAAGGTGCTGCTCTTCCTCGATGTCGGTGGCTCGATGGACTGGCATATCGAGCTGGCCGAGGAGCTGTTCTCGGCGGCGCGGGCCGAGTTCAAGCATTTCGAGCATTTCTACTTCCACAACTGCCCCTATGAGCGCGTCTGGAAGGAGAACCGCCGCCGCCACGACCAGATCATCCCGACCTGGGACGTGCTGCGGACCTATCCGGCCGATTATCGCCTCGTCTTCGTTGGCGACGCCTCGATGAGCCCCTATGAGATCGCGATGCCCGGGGGCTCGGTCGAGCACTGGAACGAGGAGGCCGGCGAGGTCTGGGTGGAGCGGCTGGTGACGAAATTCCCGAAATCGGTCTGGCTCAACCCCGTCCAGCAGCATCTGTGGAGCTATACCCAGTCGATCCGCCAGATCGGCGGCCTGATGGGCGGACGCATGTTCCCGCTGACGCTCGACGGGCTGGATGACGCGATGAAGGTTCTGGCGCGTTGACGATTGCGATGATGGACGAAGAACAGGACGACACGCTTCCGAGCTGGCGCCAGCGCCCCAAGCCGGTCGGCTACGAGATCGGCTACAAGCTCGTCGGCGACACGCTGGAGATCGACCGGACGCGGCGGGTCGACAGCGTCCGGCTGAGCGCGGTGGAGCAGGTGCGCTTCCTCTACGCGCCGGGCAACATCTCCTCGAAGGGCTACAAGACGCAGCTGCGGCTCAGCGACGGCCGAACCGTGACCTTCGGCAACCTCTCCTGGCGCTCGCTGACCGATCTCGACCGCGACGATGCGCGCTATCACCGCTTCGTCACGGCACTGGCGGCCGCGATCGCGCGGGCGAATCCGCGCGCCCGCTTCGTCGCCGGGCGGCCGAAGCCACTCTGGCTCGGCCTCGCCGTGGTCGGCGCGCTGTCGATGCTGATGCTTGCGGTCTTCACGCTGCGCGCCTTCCAGCAGGGGGCGACCAATGCCGGGCTGCTCGGCATCCTGCTGATCGCCGCCTCGTTCTGGCAGGTCTGGCCGCTCGTCAACCTCAACCGCCCGCGCGAGCTCGCGACCGGCGAAGTGCCCGACACGCTCGTGCCCGGCCGCGCGGGCTGACCTTCTCCGTCATTCTCGGGGCAAGCCCGGCATGACGGAGAAGTGGCGTCAGCGGACCACCAGCACCGAGCATTTCGCCCGGCGCACGATGGCCGAGGCGTTCGAGCCGATGACATATGCCAGCATGCCGGGCTCGTGCGAGCCGATGACGATGAGATCGGTGCCGCTGGCATCGGCCTCGGCCAGCACCTCGCCATGCACCGAGCCGATCAGCACCTTGGCGGAGACCTGCTCCGGCGGCAGATCGACCTTCGCGGCGATTTCCGCGAGCTTCGCTTCGGCGTCGTCCTGCTGCTCCGAATCGAAGTCGGCCGGCACGAATTCCATATAGGTGACCGGGATCAGGGAGCGGACATAGACGAGCCGCACCGTCCCGCCCGAAACCTTCGCGAAGGACACGGCAGCCGCGATCGCCGGCTGCGCGAGCTCGGCCTCCGCGAGGTCGACGGGGACCATGATCGATTTGTACATCGCATCCTCCAAGGCTGGTTACGGAACCATCTTGGAGTGTGCCAGCGCCAGCGCCATGATCCAGCGCAAAATGCGCGATGCGACACGGCGTCCCCGCCGAAGCGGCGCCGCCCTCTCAGCCCTGCCGCTCGGGGGTGCGCACGACGAGGCCGTCGAGATCGTCGCGGATCCGGATCTGGCAGGAGAGGCGCGAGTTCGGGCGAACGTCGAAGGCGAAGTCCAGCATGTCCTCCTCCATCGGCTCGGCATGGCCGACGGCCGGCATCCAGGCATCGTCGACATAGACATGGCAGGTGGCACAGGCACAGGCGCCGCCGCATTCGGCCTCGATGCCGGGGATGGCGTTGCGGATCGCCGTCTCCATCACCGTGGAGCCGGTCTCGCCCTCGACGGTGCGGCTCTCTCCATGAGCGTCGATGAAGGTGATATTCGGCATAAGGCACTCCGGCGGCGCAATGACGGCCTCCGCTTAGAGCATTTCAAAGCGTCATGAAACGGCTTTGGCGCCGCAGCCGCCCGCTCAGGCCGCACAGTCCAGGCGCGCAATGGCGGCCCGCGCCTCGGCCGCCGCGAGCGCCAGCGCATCCATGGCAGCCTCGCTCACCCCATGCGCCGGCCCAGCCAGGCCGAGCTCGATCCGGTCCGCTGCCTCCGCCACCTGCCAGGCGCCGACCGCCCGGGCCGCTCCCTTGAGGGTGTGGGCGGCTTCCAGCCTCGTCTGCGTGTCGGCGCTGCCATGGATGGTGCGCAGATGCGCGGCGCATTGCTGGGCGAAAAGCGCAAGGAGCTCCCGCTCCAGTTCGTGGTCGCCGCCGGTCTGGCGCGACAGATAGGCGATATCGATGGCGGTGGCCGACATGGACGCAACTCGCGAAACGCTTGGATATGACACCGCCGCGCGGGCGGCTCGACCCCATTCAGGAAGCGCCCCGATGGTAAACGAGGCGTTAACGACGTTTGTGAATCGAGCACTCAAATGGGTTTCCAACGTTCCGGGGCTCCACTACCCTTTCAATTGGTAAATGATGGGCGCAGTGTCTCCGATCATCCCGGCCAGAGGCGGCGGGGCGACGGGACATCCGTTGCGCCCGTCTCAGTAGCGTGGCGAGGCGGCAATGAATCGACCCAAGAAGCTCCAGGATCCCACTGAAGCTGCGATGTCGGCGATCGAGGAGGCGCTCCGCCTCGACCAGCCCAAGGGCGAAACGGAAACGCCGGTAGAGGCCGAGCCGAGACTGCCCGCCACCAGCGAGAACGATCTGAGGCTCGAGCTTCCCCGCGTCGAGCCGGCCGCGGCAGCCCCGGCCCAGGCGGCGAGCTCCCAGCCGACGCAGCCACGCGCCAGCATCCAGCCCGACACCAGCCGCGTCGCCAATGACGACCGGCGCGATTCAAGCTCCCTCGTCCAGGCCTTCTCGGTTCGCCCCGCGCGCAAGCCCTACTGGTTCGCTGCCCTCGCCTCCCTCGCCTGGCTCGGCGGCGCCGCCTTCGTCCTGCTCGGTCGCTTCGGTTCGTTCAGCAACGGCCTGCCCGAGCCGATCGCCAATTTCGGCATCGGCGAGTGGACCCTGCTTGTCCTGTCGATCGGCGCGCCGGTCGTGTTCTTCTTCGTCCTGGCGGCGCTCTATCGCCGCACGCAGGAAATGCGCCTGATCTCGCGCGCGATGACCGAGGTCGCGCTGCGCCTCGCCGAGCCCGAGGTCGCCGGCGCCGATTCCGTGCTGTCGCTCAGCCAGACCATCCGCCGCGAGGTCGCCGCCATGGGCGACGGCATCGAGCGCGCAGTGGCTCGCGCGGGCGAGCTGGAGACGATCGTGCGCGGCGAGATCTCGACGCTCGAGCGCGCCTATGCCGACAACGAGATCCGCCTGCGTTCCCTGATCGACGAGCTCGTCACCCAGCGCGAAGCCGTGGTCGGCAATGCCGAGCGCGTGAAGCTCGCGATCAGCGGCGCCCATGACGGGCTCGCCAAGGACCTCGACAGCGCCAGCCGCGCCATCGCGGAAGCCGTCGCCCAGGCGGGCGACCGGGTCACCGGCTCGCTCGGCGCCAAGGGCGACCAGATCACCCAGGCGCTCGGCCGCGCCGGCGAGCGGATGGTCGAGGAGATCAGCGGCCGCGGGCACGATCTCGTCGAACGCCTCCAGATCACCTCCGGCGAAGTCTCGGAGCGCCTGGCCGGAGCCAGCGACAACCTCTCGACGATGCTCGACGGCCGCGCCAAGGAGATCGCCGGCTCTCTGGAGCGCACCGGCGCCGCGCTGACCGACGGGCTGACCAGCAGCGCCCAGGGCGTCACCCGCGCCATCAGCGAGACCGGGATGCAGGTGGCAGAGACGCTCACCAGCCGGGTCGAGACCGTCAACGAGACGCTGAAGGCGACTGGCGAGACCCTCGCCAAGGACATCTCCGCGCGCGGCAGCGAGGCCGCGGAGCGGTTCGAGACCAGCAGCCGCAACATGGTCTCGCTCATCGAAAGCCAGAGCGAAGCCCTGCAGAAGCGACTGGCCGAATCCGGAGAGGCGCTGCGCAGCGCCCTCTCCGACGAAGGCGAGAGCGTCACCACGCGGCTGGCCGAGGTCGGGCGCGGCGTCAACAGCCTGCTCAACCGCCAGAACGAAGCCATCGCCACGCGCCTCACCGAGGTCGGCGAGAGCGTCCACGCCCTGATCGGCACCCATGGCGACACGCTGGTCGGCCGCCTCAACGACACCGCCCGCACCGTCGACGACGTGCTGCGCGAGCGCAGCGAGGCGATCATCCTGCGCGTCAACGACGCCAGCCAGACCCTGAGCGAAACCGTCGAGAAGCACGGCGACACGCTGACCAGCCGCATCACCGACGTCGCGGGCCAGGTCCACGGCCTCTTTACCGAACAGGGCGGCAAGCTCGTCGACCGCCTCAGCGAGACCGGCGAGACGGTCCACACCCTGCTCGACCAGCAGGCCGAGAAGCTGGTCGGCCGCGTCTCCAGCGCCGGGCAGGAGCTCACCGTCCTGGTCGGGGAGCAGAGCGACACCGTCGTCACCCGCGTCGCGACCGCGGGCGCCGATGTCGCCAAGCTGCTGTCGGAGCGCAGCGAGGCCCTGGTCGCCAGCGTCTCGGGCGCCGTCAACACCGTCGAGACCCGCCTGCGGGACGAGAGCGACCTGCTGGTCAACCGCCTCACCCAGGCCGGCCAGGAGGTCAGCAACGTCGTCGGCAACGAGAGCCAGCGCCTGATCTCCGGCCTGTCGGAGACCGGCATGCGCGTCAGCGCGCTGCTCGAGGAACAGGCCGGCGCGATGACCGTCAAGGTTTCGCAGGCCGGGCTCGAGATCAAGGATCTGCTCGGCAGCGAGAGCCAGGCCCTGGCCAGCCGCGTCGCCGATGTCGGCCGCTCGGTGCATGGCATCCTGGCCGAGCGCAGCAATGCCCTGATCTCCCGTCTCGCCGAGACCGGCGAGAGCATCGACCAGAAGCTGGAGGAGCGCGGCATGGCTCTCGCCAGCCGCATCACCGACAGCGTCGGTGCCGCCCAGAGCGCTCTGGAGCAGCAGCAGACCGGCTTCCTCGCCAGCATCGGCGAGACCAGCGACAAGGTCGGCGTCCTCCTCGGCGAGCAGCGCGAGACGATGGTCCGCGACCTCGTCAGCGCCGGCCGCGAGGTCCACACCCTGCTCGGCGAGCAGAGCGAGGAGCTGGCGCGCCGCATGACCGAGGCGACCCACACCCTCACCGAGACGATCAATGTCGACGGCCGCCATGTCGCCGACCGCGTCGTCGAGGCGACGCAGGGCCTGCGCGACACCTTCACCGTCCATGCCGAGGAGGCCCGCGGCCTGCTCGCCGGCACCGGCCGCGAGATCGTGCTGGCCCTCACCCAGCAGGGCGGCCGCGTCAACGAGGCGCTGTCGGCCAATGCCGAGTCGATGCTGCGTTCGGTCGAGGGCCGCGCCCAGGCGCTGACCGAGGCGCTCGCGCTGCGCCACGACGCGCTGACCCGCCTCTTCGACGAGCGTGGCCGCGAGATCGAAACCGCTCTCGGCTCGCGGATGGCGACGCTGGCGACGCTGTTCGACACCCAGGGCCGCGAGATCGACGTCGCGCTCGGCGATCGCCTCGCTGCCCTGTCGACCTTGTTCGACACCCAGGGCCGCGACGTCGAAGCCGCACTCGGCGCCCGCCTCGCCGCCTTCGAGGACCTGATCGTCCATCAGGGTGGCGCGCTGACGGCCAAGATCTCGGGCGATGCCCGCGAGCTGAGCGACGCGCTGCATAGCGGCATCGCCCAGGTCGAGAAGCTGATCTCCGAGGATGGCGTCTCGCTGGCCGACAAGGTCGGCACGCGAGCTCTGGAAGCGGCCGAACTCCTCGCCAACCGCACTCGCGAGGCGGCTGACGCGATGGAATCGCAGATCAAGCTGTTCGAGGATCGCTCGGGCGCCAAGAGCGCCGAGATCGCCGGCGCGCTCGACAGCCTGATCGCACGCATCGACGGCAGCCTCGGCTCGCGCGCCACGGCGCTGAACGAGGCGCTGGTCGAGCGCACCGTCGACATCGCCCGCGTGCTCGCCGAGGGTGGCCGCGAGGTCACCAAGGCGCTGGCCGCCAAGGCGGACGAGATCGGCGAGGTCGTCACCTCGAAGAGCGAGTCGCTCACGCGCACGCTCAGCGACAAGGCCGACACCATCAATGCGACGCTGGGCGGCCGCGCCCTCCAGATCGCCGATACGCTCGACCAGAGCGTGGCCCGCTTCGAGGAGCGCGTCGTCAACCGGCTCGATACCGTCTCGCATACGCTCGACAGCCGTGGTGACGAGATCGCCGCCACGCTGCAGAGTCGCTCCGAGGCGATCGCGGCGGCGCTCGCCGAGCGGGCGCAGGAGCTGCGCGCCCTCTTCGACAACCAGGGCAACGGCATGGTCTCGGCGCTGGCCGGGCAGAGCGAAGCCATCGCGGCGGCGCTCACCGAACGGGCCGAGCAGCTGCGCACTCTGTTCGACGATCGCGGGCTCGGCATCGTCGCCGCGCTCGGCCGCCGCGGCGACGCCATCACGGGGGCGCTCGACCAGCGCGCCGAGCAGCTGCGCACGATCTTCGAGGACCAGGGCACCGGCGTCGTCACCGCCCTCGAGCGCCAGGGCACGGCGATCGCGAACACGCTGGAAGAGCGCTCCGACGCGCTGCGCGCCGCCTTCGAGGCCAGGGGCCAGAGCCTCGTCGAGGTGCTCGGGCATCAGGGCGAGACGCTCACCCAGTCGCTCGACCAGCGGGTCGAGGCCCTGCGGGCTGTCTTCGATGCCAAGGGCAACGGCGCCGTCGAGGCGCTGAGCCAGCGCGGCGAGGCACTGGCCGCCGAGTTCGCCACGGTCGGCGAGACGGTGGTGCGGTCGCTCGAGAGCCGCGGTAACGCCATCGTCGCCGGCCTGCGCGACCGTGGCGCAGCCATCGCCAGCGCGGTCGAGGCTTCGTCCAACGCCCTGCGCGAGACGCTGGAAGCCGGCTCGAAGCAGTCGCTTGACGCCCTGCTCGGCACGAACGAGCAGCTGCGCGAGGAGCTGGGCGGCATGCTTGGCCGCCTCGGCGAGGCCAACAAGCTGATGCAGCAGATCGTCAACGGCGCGAACAAGAACCTCGCCGCCGTCGAGAACGGCCTGTCGAACCGCGTCGGCGAACTGCAGAACGTGATCGGCACGGTGATGGCAGAGGCCGGCAACGCCTCGCAGCAGGTCACCAGCCAGATCGCCGAGCTCAAGAGCTTCTCGGAAGGGACGCTGCGCGAGACGACGGCGCTGATCGCGCAACTCGACGACCGCGGCAGCTCGCTGAACGAGGCGACGCAGGCCAGCTCCGCCGCGCTCAACGCGGTGGCCGGCCGGCTCGAGCAGATCGAGGCGCGCGTCGGCAAGGCGCTGGCCGAGCGCCGCGACGCGCTCGAGCAGCTCCACAGCCTCATCGCCAGCCGCACCGACGACGTCGAGACGATCACCCGGTCCTTCGCCTCGCTGATCGACGAATCGCTCGGCAGCGCCGAAGCGCGGGCGCGCCAGATCGGCGCCGTGCTCTCCGACTCGGCCGAGTCGACCACGAGCGCGATCGCCCAGCAGTTCGAGTCGATCCGGAGCGCCACCGGCAAGGAGCGCGAGCGCACCGCGGAAGCCCTGCGCGCCGCCTATTCCCAGGTCTCGGACGAGATCGGCGGCGAGCTTGCGAAGGTGACCGAGCGCTTCCAGAAGGCGGCGCAGGACATGCGCGGCATCACCGGCGACATCCAGCGCGAGCTGGAGGCGACGCGCGCCGAGCTCAAGCGCGGCGTGCTGGAGCTGCCGCAGGAGGCGCAGGAATCGACCTCGGCCATGCGCCGAGTCGTGGCCGAGCAGATCAAGGCGCTGAACGACCTCTCCGAAATCGTGACGCGGGCCGGCCGGCGCGGCGATGTCTCGCTGCCGATCGAGGCGATCGCGAGCCGGCGTGGCAGCGCCGGCGCAACGGCCACCGCCCCTGCCCCGCAGCCAGCCCCGGTCATGGCGCCGAAGCCGGCAGCGGCCGAGGAGCCGCTGCTGCGGCCTTCGCTGGACGCGACCGCCGAGGCTTCGCGCGGCGCAGCCGCCCCTGCCCCGAGCCGCCCGGCTCCGGCACAGGAGGCCCCGCGCCGCCAGCCGGAGGCTCCGTCGCAGCAGCAGCCGGCCAAGGCAGGCTGGCTCTCGGACCTGCTCAGCCGCGCCTCGCGCGACGACAAGCCGGAGCCGAGCAAGCCGACGACGCACTCGATCGAGAAACTCGACTCGCTCTCCGTCGACATCGCGCGGATGATCGACCATGACGCGGCCGTCGAGCTCTGGGACCGCTACAAGCGCGGCGAGCGCAACGTCTTCACGCGCCGGCTCTACACGCTGCAGGGCCAGCAGACCTTCGACGAGATCCGCCGCAAGTACCGTCGCGACTCGGAGTTCAAGGAGACCGTCGACCGCTATATCGACGAGTTCGAGCGCCTGCTCGGCGAGGCCGCCAAGGACGACCGCGACTCGATGGTGGCGAAGACCTACCTGACCTCCGAGACCGGCAAGGTCTACACCATGCTGGCCCATGCCAGCGGGCGCTTCGAGTAAGCGCCCGCCCTCGACAGGACCGGAATGAGAAAGGCCGCCCTCACGGGCGGCCTTTTACTTTTCAGGTTGCCGTGGAGAGGTGGAACGCTCTCCTAAGCCGCCGCCCGGAAGCGCGCCTCGCCCCGGTTCACAAAGCAGGTCTTGTCGAAGAGGGAGAGGTCGAGCGGATTGGGCAGCCTCACATCCGCGATCTCTGGGAACGGCCTGCCCGAGCCCTCATAGGCGCGATCGATCTGCGAGATGAAGACGAGGATCAGGCCCCTCTCCTGTGCGAAAGCCTTCAGCATCCTCACCTGAAGCGCCAGTTCCGGCGTCTCGCGGCGCTGGTCGAGCAGTTGCAGATAGTCGATGACTGCCATCGTGCCGCGCGGCGCGTCTGCGAGCCTCGCGGCGATATAGTCGGCGCTGATGGCGTCAGAGCAGTCGCAATCGAACAAGCCGACGAAATCGCGCGGCTCGATCCTGATCGCCCGCAAACGGGACAGCACGTCCGACGGCGTGTATTCAAGCGTCAGGAACACGCCCCGGCACCCGGACCGCATGGCTTCGGCGAGAAGAGCCAGGCTCGCCAGCGTCTTGCCCTGCCCCGGCCGCCCAGCCAACAGAACGAGATCGCCCGGCTCCAGCAGAGGCCATAGGGCACGGACAGATGTCATCCCGGGTTGCTTCGCCGCAAGCAGGCTCCAGCTGCGGTAGCCCTCCTCGACCGCGATGCGGTCGAGCGCGGCATGGAGCGGGATATGCTCAGCCCTGCTCAGCAGCCTCGCCCTGCGCTTCAACTGATGGATCGGAGCCGACAAATTCATGACATGAACCTCCTATCGCGAGCAGCTGACGCAGTCCCTCCTCATGCGTAATGCCCGGACAGTCGGTCGGATCGTCGGAAATGCCCTGCATGATGTGCTGCCCCGGCTGGAGGGGGGAGGCTCGGGCCGAGCCGGAATCGCAGCCTAGCGCAGCCAATTCCGGAAGGAAATCGGTAGCGCCTGTCCTGAGATGCCATGGGTGCCGCGGCTAGGTGCTCAGCGCGCCCAGCGCACGATCTCGATCAGCACCTGCGAGAGCGCGCGGTCGAGCGCCTGCGTCGCGCCCGGCGCGTCGACGGCGCCGGCCGGTACCCGTGCCGAGAACAGCCGCGCCCGCTGGATCTGCCCGGTGCGGTCGCCGACGATCCTGGCCGTGATCTCGACCACCGCCGTCCCGCTCGCGGCGTCGATGTTGAAGCTGCGGATGTTGGTGTTGAGCTGGACATCGGGCGTGATGCGCTGGCCCGGCGCCGAGACGGAGCCGATCCGGCTGGCATTCTCGAAGGTCTGGATCAGGCGCGCCTGGACGAGCGCGGGGATCCGGTCCGCCCATTGCGCACCGCCGAGGAAGGACAGCGCCCCGCTCGAATCCTTCACGATGACGCGGTCGGAATCGAGCGCCTGAACCGCCGTCGGCTCGGCCACGATCATGACCGCGCGCGAGCCCCCCACCTTGCCGAAGCCGCTCGGTGCCGACAGGTCGAAGGTCGTCGGCGTCGCGCCGCCGCCGCAGCCGGCCAGCGCCGCCGCGAGGGCCAGCGCCAGAACCGGAAGGCCGCGGCGGGCGGCGATGGCCGGCGGGAACGATGCCTCGGTCGTCATGGGCTAGCGGGATCCATTGTATTGCGGGAGCGGCGGCTTGCCGCCGAAGATGAATTGCTGCGGGTTGCGTTCGAAATTCCGCAGCGTGCGGTTCAGTTCCGTCAGGGTGCGCTTGCCGTCGGAGACCAGCGACTCGACATCCCGCAGCCCCGGTCCGGTGAAGCGGGTGATGCCGGTCGTGATCTCGGCCGTGCGCTTGTCGAGATTGTCGGCGAGCGTACGGATCGACTTTGCGGCGTCCGCTACCTCCTGGAAGGCACTGCGGCCATCGGGGCCCGATCCGGACTCGAGGAAGCCCTTCGCCGCCTTCAGCACGCTCTCGACCTGATCCGCCGCCTTGTCGAGCTTGGCCGAGATCGAGGCGGCATCCTTGACCACCTTCGCGACGTCGGCGCTGGAACCGCCGAGCGCGCCGGTGAACTTGTCGACGTTCTCGACGATGCTGTTGATCTTCTGCCGGTCGACCGAGCGCACCACCGCCGTCAGCTCCTCACTGAGCGACTGCAGCTTCTGCGAGAGCGGCTGGATCGTGTCGGCGATGTTGCTGAAGCCCGCCATCAGCTTGTCGATGCCATCGGCGTTGTTGCCGAGCGCCTGGGAGAACTTCTCGACATTGCGGACGGTATTGTTGATCGGTTCGCGGTTCTGCTTGATCAGCCCATCGAGCGAGGTGAGCATCGTATCGGCCTTCTGCGCGACATTGCGCACGGTCTCGATGATGTCCTGCAGCTCGGAGCGTTCGGCGATGATCGTCGGCATCGGCTCGCCCGGCTTCGCCTTGAGCACGGGCGCATCCGGCGCGCCGCCGATCAGCTGCAGGGCGACGACGCCGGCGAGGCCCTGCGCCTCGATCCGGGCGCGGGTGTCGTCCCGCAGCGGCGTCGTGTTGGCGACCTGGATGACGGCATAGATCCGCCGCGGATCGTCGGGCTGCAGCTCGATCGTGGTCACCTCACCGACGCGCAGACCGTTGAACAGCACGCTCGAGCCGCGGCCGAGGCCGGTCACGGAGCCGGTGAAGATCACGCGCACATTCTCCTTGCGCCCGGCGCCGCCGCTGTTGAACCAGTAGACGAAGCCGAACGCCGCCGCGAGGACCGCGAGGGTAAAGAGGCCGACAAGTGCGTAGTTGGCGCGCGATTCCATGGTCTAGGTGTCTGATCCTCGTTCCCCGGCTGGCAGCCGGGCCATGGCGCGCTCGCCGCCGAAATAGGCCTTCAGCCAGGGGTGGTCGGACGCCAGCATCGTCGCCAGCGGCCCGACCGCGATCACCTTCTTGTCGGCCAGGGCGGCGATTCGGTCGCATGCATGATACAGGCTGTCGAGATCGTGGGTCACCATGAAGACGGTGAGCCCCAGCGTCTGCTTCAGCGTGAGGATGAGGTCGTCGAACTCGGCGGCGCCGATCGGATCGAGCCCCGAGGTCGGCTCGTCGAGGAAGACGATCTCCGGATCGAGCGCAAGCGCCCGCGCCAGCGCCGCGCGCTTGATCATGCCGCCGGAGAGCTCGGAGGGCACCTTGTCGGCCGCGTCGAGCGGCAGGCCGACGAGGTCGAGCTTCACCAGCGCCAGCTCGTCGAGCAGGTCCGGCGGGAGCTTGAGATACTCCCGCATCGGCACCTGGATGTTCTGCTTCACCGTCAGCGCCGAGAACAGCGCGCCCTGCTGGAACATCACGCCGAAGCGGCGCTCGAGCACGCGGCGCTGCTGCGGCCCCAGCGTGTCGACATCCTCGCCGAAGACCTCGATCGTGCCCCGCGCCTTCTGCACCAGCCCGAGGATGGTGCGGGTCAGCACGGATTTGCCCTGCCCCGAGCCGCCGACGAAGCCGAGAATCTCGCCGCGCATCACGTCGAGGTTCAGCCCCTCCATGATGACCTTCTCGCCGAAGGCGACCTTGAGGTCGCGCACCCGGATCACGGCGTCGGCTTCGCCTGCCTGTCCAGCCGCGGCCGGAGCGGCGCGTGCGCCATCGGGAAGGGCTCGATCGGGCACAGCCATCATCAGAACTCGATCGACGCAAAGAACATGGCGAAGAGCCCGTCGACGACGATGACCATGAAGATCGCCTTCACCACGGAGGCCGTCACCTGGCGGCCGAGCGATTCCGCCGAACCCTGCACCGCCAGCCCTTCGATCGAAGCGATCAGGCCGATGACGAAGGCCATGAAGGGTGCCTTGATCAGGCCGACGGCAAAGTGCTTCCAGGTGATCACCGACTGCAGCCGGGCGAGGAAGGTGTCGACGCCGATGCCGCCATAGAGCCAGGCGACCAGCCCCGCGCCGACCAGCCCCGCCATCGCCGAGATGAAGGTCAGGATCGGCAGCGAGATGATCAGCGCCAGGATGCGCGGCACCACGAGCACTTCGATCGGATCGAGCCCCATCACCCGCAGGGCGTCGATCTCCTCGCGCATCTTCATCGAGCCGATCTCGGCGGTGAAGGCCGAGCCGGAGCGGCCGGCGATCATGATCGAGGTCAGCAGCACGGCGAGCTCGCGCAGGATCAGGATGCCGGTCAGGTTGACGACGAAGGCCGCCGCACCGAACTGCTGCAGCTGGAAGATGCCCTGCTGGGCGACGATGCAGCCGACCAGGAACGAGATCAGCATGATGATCGGCGCGCCGTTGAAGGCGATCAGCTCGATCTGGTTGACCAACGATGGGCCCCGGAACTTGCGCGGCCCGAGCATGACGCTGGCCGAGCCGACGATGACCTCGCCGAGGAACATCGCCCCGCCGACCATGTCGCGCCCGAAGCCGACGACAGCCTTGCCGATATCGACCAGGACGTCGACGAGGCGAAAATGCGCGTGCCCTGCCGCGGCATCCTCGTCATGCACCCTCACCTCGCCGAGCAGGATGGCGTGCTCCGGCTTGTCGCTGACGATCTCGATCGCGACGCCGCTGCGCTCCTGGCGCGCCTTCAGGCGGTTGAGGACATAGGCGCCCAGCGTGTCGAGGCGGCTGACATTCGACAGGTCGAGGCGCGCGCCCGAAGCCGACTTCAGGCGCGCGACGATCTCGTCGACGAGCGTCGCAATGCGCGGCGCCCGGTCGGCGCTCCAGGAGCCGGCCAGCGTCACCGAGAGCCTTCCGGCATCATCGCGAAGGATCGCCTGCGGTTCGGCCGTATCGACACGCGCCATGTCGCTGTGATGTCCCCTGCCCGGCCGAAAACAGCCCCATGGCTGCGCGGCACCGGCCTGTCGCACTGAAAACTGCCCCCGATTCCCTGTATTGCCGCGACGGGCCGGCTTGGCAAGCGCGGGCTCCGGCGCCTGCCGCCGCAGCCGGAATGCCGCCGCGGATCATGCGTTCGGCCGGCCAAGGCAGCAATTCCTTAATCAATCGTGGAGCAGGCTCGAAATGGAACGTCACGACCGCCGGTGATTCGGGCGGTCCATCGAAGGCAGAATGGTCATGGGCGATGCGCGCTCGCTGACACCGCTGAGCCAGGCCGATTACGAGGCGATCGAGGCCGCCGTGATGGAGACGGCACGCGGCCGCTGGTTCATGGCCGAATACGCCAAGCGCAACCGCCAGGCCGACACGCTGCAGTTGCTCGGCGCCATCCAGCGGATCGAGCGCGTCGTCGGGCTCGGCGTGCAGGAGACCAGCCGCGAGGCCAGCCTGATCGAAGCGGCAGCCCTGATCAGCGACCTGCGCGTCGATCTCGAGCGTGTCAGCGGCAAGGCGGAGGCCCGCTCCTCGGGCCTGGCCTGCGCGATCGAAAAGGCTGCCGGCACCGCGCTCGCGGCGACCGAAAGCATCCAGGAAGCCGCCTGGAGCCTGCGCGAGGCGGGAGCCGCCGAAGAACTCTGCGACAGGCTGGACCGGAACGCGGCCGAGATCTCGGGCGCCGTCGGCGTGGTCGACGGGATGGTCCAGCGGATCAACAAGATCGCCGATACAATCGCTATGCTCGATTCGAGCCTGCGCGCCTTCGGCGAAGTCGCGCGCGAGCCGGGACCGGGCTTCGAGACCATGGTGGCGATGGCCGAGGGCAGCCCATCGCGCCTGCCAATGGCGGTGCGCCGCCATGGCGACGATCATGAGCTTGCGTCGCAGGAGCCGGACGCGCCGCATCCGATCGACGACCGGGCGGTGCCGGAAGCACGGCTTGCGACGGTCCATCTGCTCGACGACGACATCGTCTTCAGTGATCCCGCCGCCATTGCGGCGCAGCCGGCACGGGCCGTCGCCGGCAGCTCGGAGGTCGGGCTGCGCGAGATCGACGCGATGCCGGTCGAACGCAAGCTGGCCTATTTCGTCTGAAGCCGACTTCGGCTGAGCCCTGGGCCAGGGCGCGCAGCCGCCCTGCCGTTCAGTTCTCGCGCCGGATCGCGCTTTCGTGCCAGCGCCGCAGCAGCAGATGCGAGATCAGGCTCGTCGCCAGGAAGATGGCGACGCCGGAGAGCGAGATCATGACCAGCGCGGCGAAGACGCGCGGGATCTTCAGCTGGTAGCCCGCCTCGAGGATGCGATAGGCGAGGCCCGAAGCGCTGCCGCCCGTCCCCGCGACGAATTCCGCCACGACCGCTCCGATCAGCGCCAGCCCGCCGGAGATCTTCAGGCCCGCCAGGAAATAGGGCAATGCCGCCGGCAGTTTGAGATAGCGCAACGTCTGCCAGCGCGAGGCGCCGTAGAGTTCGAACAGGTTGACGAGGTTGTGGTCGGCCGAGTTCAGGCCGAGGATCGTGTTGGACAAGATCGGGAAGAAGGCGACGATCCAGGCGCAGATCAGCAGAGACAGATCGATGTCGTCAGCCCAGATGATGATCAGCGGCGCGATAGCGACGACCGGCGTGACCTGGAGGATGACCGCATAGGGCAGGAGCGCCATCTCCAGCCATTTCGACTGGCTGAAGAGCACGGCGAGCGTGACGCCGACGACGACCGCGGCCGCGAGCGCCATGAAGGTGATCTTGAGCGTGACCCAGAGCGAGCCGGAGAGCGTGCCCCAATCCGCGACCAGCGTCTGCGCGACCAGGAGCGGGCCCGGCAGGACATAGGAGGGAACCTCGTTCCAGCGGACGGCGAATTCCCAGAGCGCCAGCACGAGCACGCCGATGACGACCGGCGCGATGATCCGCGGCCAGGCGCTGACGGGCAGGCCGAGAATCCGGGCTTCCGCCAGCGCGAGAGGCAACGCCTGGGCGTCGGTCCCGTCCGATGCCAGCGTTTCGACGGGAGCACTCATCGGCCGATCGCCTCCTTGAGCTTGGTGGAGGCGACGCGGCAGAGATGGGCGTATTCGCCAGAGGTCCGGAACAGCTCGTCGCGCGGATAGTCGGCCTCGACCGAAAGATCGGCCATGACGCGGCCGGGCCGGGCCGCCATCACCACGATCCGCTGCGAGAGATAGACCGACTCGAACACCGAGTGGGTGACGAAGACGGCGGTGAAGCGCTCGCGCCACCACAGCTCCAGCAGATCGTCGTTGAGGCGGTGGCGGGTGATCTCGTCGAGCGCCGCGAAGGGCTCGTCCATCAGCAGGATCTTCGGCCGCATCACCAGCGCCCGCGCGATCGAGACGCGCATCTTCATGCCGCCCGAGAGCTCGCGCGGATAGGATTTCTCGAAACCCTTGAGGCCGACCAGCGCGAGCATCTCGGCGGCGCGCGCCTCGGCCTCGGCGCGCGGCACGCCCTTCAGCTTCAGCGGCAGCATGACGTTGGCGAGGGCATTCGCCCAGGGCATCAGCGTCGGGTCCTGGAAGACGAAGCCGAGATCGCGCCCGCCATGACCGGCCGTGCCCTGATCGGCCCCCTGCTCGCCCGGCCAGGAGATCGTCCCGGAGGTGGGCGCGCCGAGGCCCGCGATCATGCGCAGCAGGGTCGACTTCCCGCAGCCGGAGGGGCCGAGCAGGCTGATGAACTGCCCCGCCCCCAGCTCGAGATCGACGTCGCGAACCGCGAGCGTGCCGTTGGCGAAGCGCTTCGAGACATGCCGTACCGTCACCAGCGGAATCCCGGCGGTGGATTGCGGCTTCGTCTCGTCCATCGTCAAAGTCATCTTCTCAGTAGCGCTTGTCTGGCTCAGGCCTTGCCGATGCCCTTGTTCACGAATTCGAGGCTGTAGGCCTTCTTGACGTCGACGCCCGCCGGGACCACCCCAGCATCCGTCATCGTCTTGGCGAAGCTCGCCCAGCGCGCGTCGGTCATCGCGCCGATGCCGAGCTGCAGCGCATCGCCGGAGAGCACGATGCCGCGCTCGTTCATGACCTTGAGCGCGTAGTCGATCTTCTCCTGATCCATGTCCGGGTTGTCCTTGAGGATCCGGGCATTGGCGGCGGCGATGTTGGGACCGCCCTTCATGTACTCGGCCCAGCCTTCCAGCGTGGCGTCGACGAAGCGCTGGACCAGCTCCTTCTTCTCCTGCGCCATCTTCTTGGAGATCGTGATGGTGGTATTGTAGTTCTCGAAGCCGGCATCGGCGAGGAGATGGACGACCGGATCGACGCCCGCCTTGCGGATGACGAAGGGCTCCGAGGACAGGAAGCCCTGCTGCGTGAGCTTCTTGTCGGCCAGGAACGGCGCCATGTTGAAGGTGTAGGGGCGGATCTGCTCGTCCTGGAAGCCGAATTTCAGCTTCAGGAACGGCCAGAAGCCGACGCGGGCCTGCGCCGCGATCAGGATCGGCTTGCCCTTCAGATCGGCAAGCGTGTCGTTGCCCTGGCCGGGATGCGAGATCAGGACCTGCGGATCCTTCTGGAAGATCGAGGCGATGCACATGAAGGGCAGGTTCTCATGCGCGAAGCTCAGCGCCTCCAGCGAGTTGCCCATGATCATGTCGACCCGGCCGCCGAGCAGGAGCTGGGTCGGGTTCTGCTGCGGGCCGCCGGGGCGGATATCGACCTCGATGCCGTACTTCTTGTAGATGCCGTTGGTTGCGGCCAGATAGAAACCGCCATGCTCGGTCTGGGCGCGCCAGTTGGTCTGGTAGCTGACCTTGTCCAGCGTCTGCGCGCTGACGCGCGCGCCCGGCACGGGGACCAGCAGCGAGGCGGCCGACCCGCCGATCAGCCCGAGCGCGGCGCGCCGGTTCACGCGATATTTCATCGTCGCCATCTCGATATCTCCCCTGCGCCTGCGAGCGGGCCGGCCACTGGTCCGTCTCCTTATCCCATGCGATAGGACAGCGGGACAATGCAACGCCGTGGCGCCGGGCTTCTGCACAGAAACAAGGCAATCGCACCGGCTCCTGACAGGCCTGATCATGACCGCACGTTTCTGGGGCGACCTGAAGAGTTCCGATTTCGCCGCGCTGGCACCCGAGCGCACCGTCGCCGTGCTGCCGCTGGCGGCGATCGAGCAGCACGGCCCGCATCTGCCGGTCTCGGTCGACACCACCGTGATGAACGCGATGCTTGCCGAGGCGATGCCGCTGGTGCCGGCGGAGCTCGACGTGCTCGTCCTGCCGACGCAGGCGGTCTGCAAGTCGAACGAGCACCTGCACTCGCCGGGAACGCTGACGATCGGCTGGGAGAGCGCGATCCGCTCCTGGATCGAGATCGGCGAGAGCGTGAAGCGCGCGGGCCTGCGCAAGCTCGTGCTGATCACCTCGCATGGCGGCAATGTCGACCCGATAAAGATCGTCGCGCGGGAGCTGCGGGTCGGCCAGGGCATGCTCGCGGTCTGCACGGCCTGGATGTCCTTCGGCCTGCCGGACGGCCTCTTCGACGAACTCGACATCCGCCACGGCATCCATGGCGGCGACATCGAGACCTCGCTGATGCTGCATTTCCGGCCGGACCTCGTCGACATGAGCAAGGCCGGGCCTTTCAAGCCGCACACGGTGACGATGGCCGAGGAGGGCTACACGCATCTGCGACCGACCGGCCCGCACGCTTTCGCCTGGATGGCCCAGGACGTGAATCGTTCCGGCGCTGTCGGCGACGCCAGTCTCGCGACGGCGGAGAAGGGCAAGGCCACCGCCGCGCTCCAGGCGCGGGGCTTCGTCCAGCTGATGGCGGATGTCGCGCGCCTGCCGCTCGACACGCTCTACAAGGCCGATTGAGCCTCAATCGGGGTCGAGGAGGCGCGGCCCCGGCCCCTCCTCGCCCAGCCGGTCGAGCGGATTGTGCAGCGGGCAGTCCCGGACCGAGAGGCAGCCGCAGCCGATGCAGCCGTTGAGGTGGTCGCGCAGCCGCGTCAGCCGGTCGATGCGGCGCTCCAGTTCCGCCTTCCAGGCGGAGGAGAGCCGCGTCCAGTCCGCGACGGTCGGCGTGCGCTCCTGCGGCAGGGCCTTGAAGGCCTCGCGGATGGTCTTCAGCGGGATGCCGGCGCGCTGTGCCACCTTGATGATCGCGACTCTTCGCAGCACCTCGCGCGGATAGCGGCGCTGGTTGCCCGGCGTGCGGTGGCTGCGGATCAGCCCCTCCGCCTCGTAGAAATGCAGCGCCGAGACCGCGAGGCCGCTGCGCCGCGCGACATCGCCGACGCTGAGCTCCCCCGGCAAGGACCAGTGCTGGGACATCGGAAACGCCTCTTGACCTTAACCTTACTTGAGGTTCTATAAGCCCCGCTCCCGTGATGCAAACCGGAGCGCTTCCATGCACCAGAAGGTCGATACGAGGATCAGGCTGGCCCTGATCTATGGCAGCAGCCGCGAAGGCCGGTTCTGCGACAAGGTCGCCGGCTGGGCGATCTCCCAGATCCAGGGCGACGGCCCGTTCGATCTGGCCGTCATCGATCCCGGCGAGATCGACCTGCCGCCGCGCCATGTCAGCGGCGGGCACCCTGCCCTCGAGGAGTTGCGGCAGGTCATCGGCTGGGCCGACGGCTTCGTGGTGGTGACCCCGGAATACAATCGCGGCTACCCGGCGATCCTGAAATTCCTGATCGATGCGGTCGGGCCCGAATGGCGCGGCAAGCCTGTCGGCTTCATCTCATATGGCGGCATTTCGGGGGGCCTGCGCGCCGTCGAGCAGCTGCGCCTCGTCTTCGGGGAGCTGCATGCCGCGCCGATCCGCGACGGGGTCGCCTTCGCCGATGTCTGGAGCCGCTTCGATGCCGAAGGGCAGTTGCTCAATGCCGATCGGGCGGAGCAGGCGATGGCGACGATGCTGGCGCAGCTCCACTGGTGGGCGAGCGCGCTGCGCAAGGCGCGCGCGAGCGTGCCCTACGGCCAGTTCGCGCCGGCCTGAGAGGCGATCCCGTCGCTGGGGGCATTCTTCAACCAGCGTGATACGTCACGCGAACGTGGAGAGAGCTTCACAAATCCGAACTGGTCTCGTCGTGGCGGGATGCGGAACAATACCCGCCCCGAGACGAGGAGCCGACGGATATGAAGCTCAAACTTCTCCGCAACGCGACGCTGAAGCTCGACTATGGCGGCAGGACCTTCCTGCTCGATCCCGATTTCGGCCCTCGTCACAGTCGCCGCTCCTTCACCGGGCGCTCGCAGAACCCGATGGTCGACCTGCCCGAGCCGATCGAGGACATCGTCGCCGGTGTCGACACCGTGATCGTCTCCCATCTCCACGCCGACCATTTCGATGAGGTCGCGAAGGAGCGGGTCCCCAAGAATCTGCCCGTGATCTGCCGGCCCGGCGACGAGGCGGCGATCGCGCAGGCGGGGTTCTCCTCGATCACGGCGATCGACTGCTTCGTCAGGCTGGGGCCGATCATCCTGAAGCGGCACCCCGCCCAGCACGGCACGGGCGCCGTCGTCGAGAAAATGGGACCGGTGATGGGGCTGAGCTTCGAGGCCCCGAACGAGCCGACGCTCTATTGGTGCGGCGACAGCGTGCTCTACCCGCCTCTGCGCGACGCGATAGCGGCCACCGGGCCCGATATCATCGTCACCCATTCCTGCGGCGCGATGTGGGACAACACGCTGATCGTGATGGACGAGGAGCAGACGCTGGCGGTCGCCGAGGCCTTCCCGCGCGCCACGCTGATCGCGACGCATATGGAAGCCCTGGACCACGCGACGGTCAGCCGCGCGGCGCTGCGCAAGGCTGCGAAGGAGCGCGGGATCGACACGAAGCGTCTGCGGATCCCGCTCGATGGCGAGACCATCGAGGCCGGCGTACCCGCCCTGGTCTGAAACCGCACGCGACCAGGCGGACTGCCGGCGCCAGAGCCGAAAGCCCGCCCGGGAACACGGCTACCGCGGCCGGATCAACCGGCCGGGCGCAACAGCTTCCGGACGCTGCCGGACGCCACCACCGTGTTGCGGGTGGCGAAGGCCTCGTGGTTGGTCTCGATATCGTCGAGGTCGTAGCGGTAATTGACCATCACGCCGTGGGATTCCCGCAAGCCCCGCGCCGAGAGATTGCCGCCGACATTGATCCGCTCCAGCCGCGCCCCGTTGCCGAGGTGGAAACGCGCCACGGGATCGGTGACGCGGCCCGAGCTCGTCCGCGCCCGCAGCAAGTACTCGGCCATCATCTGCCCGAGAAGCTTGTCGCGGCGCGCCTTCGTCCCATCGTCGAGCGAGATCGTCTCGCCGGCCGGGCGGGCGAGTTCCGAACGCTCCTCGTTGGTCAGGGCGAGATCGCCGGGCTCCTGCGCGATGCCGGCGAGCCAGCGGGCAAAGCCCGGCACCGGCGACAGCGTGACGAAGGTGTCGAGGCCGGGCAGTTCGCGCTTCAGATCCTCCGCCACCTGCTTGATCAGGAAATTACCGAAGGAGATGCCGCGCAGCCCCTCCTGGCAGTTCGAGATCGAGTAGAATACCGCGGTCGTCGCCCGCTGCGCCGGTAGCACCTCGCGCTCGGAGCCGAGAAGCTCGTCGATACTGCCGGGGATTCCCGTGGTGAGCGCAACCTCGACGAAGATCAGCGGCTCGTCGACGAGCTGCGGGTGGAAGAAGGCGAAGCAGCGCCGGTCCGCCGGCTCCAGCCGCCGCCGCAGGTCGTCCCAGCCCTGGATCTCATGGACCGCCTCGTAGCGGATGATCTTCTCGAGCACGTTGGCCGGCGTGCGCCAGTCGATCCGGCGCAGCACGAGGAAGCCCCGGTTGAACCAGGAGCCGAAGAGGTGGCGGAAATCGACGTCGACCGCCTTCAGGTCGGGCTCGGTCTCCATCGCCTCGAACAGGGCCTCGCGCATCCGGACCAGCACGGGCGTGCCCTCGGGCGCGAGATTGAGGCGGCGTAGCAGCTCCTGCCGGCGCGGCTCGGCCGCCAGATGAAGCGCGGAGATCGCCGCCGCGTCGGGCTTCTTGCGATAGGCCTCGATCGCCTTGTCGAGCCGGTCGTGATCGGGCCCGAAACGTTCCTGCAGCATGTTGAAGAAGGCGAGTCGGCCGGGCTTGTCGAGCCGCTGCCAGGCTTCCAGCACCGCCTGCGCCAGCGCCATGCCCGAGGCCTCGCCCCGCCCGGAGAGCAGATCCTCGCAGAGCCGGTCGATCGGCCGGGCGCGGCCGCCGAGAAAGCGCTCGATGCCGATCAGGGCACGGCCGCGATCGGCCACGCTCGTCAGAAGTTCGCCGAGAAACGCCATATCCATGCGGTGCTCCGGGTTCGCAGGCCGATCCTATACGAGATTCAGCACAGGCAAATCGGGCATCAGCGCAGCAGCTTCCAGGCCTTCAGGAAGAAATCCGGCGCGCCGAAATTCCCCGACTTCAGCGCCACGACCATCTCCGGCCCGTCGACCACGCGCGTCCAGGGCACGCCGGGGTCGATCTCGGGGCCGATTTCGAGCGTCCGGATGCCAAGCCCCAGCACGGTCGCGCCCGAAGTCTCGCCGCCCGCGACCAGAAGCCGCGTCACGCCGCCTTCGGAGAGCCGCCGCGCAACCTCGGCGAAGGCGTGCTCGACGATGCTGCCGGCCTTCTCGCGGCCGAGCCTGTCCTGCACCGCCGCGACCTCGGCCGGATCGTCGCTGGAATAGAAGAGGAACGGCTTGTCCTGCGGCTGCGCCAGCGCCCAGGCCGCGAGGCCGGCCGCATCCTGGCTGCCATCGGCCAGCGCCAGCGGATCGACCTTGAGCGCGGGATAGCCAGCCTCCAGCGCCGCCTTGATCTGGCCCCGCGTCGCCGTCGAGCAGCTGCCGGAGATGATACCGGCACGGCCGGCGGGCGCCTTCAGCTCCTGCGGCCCGGGGCGCTCCGGCAGGAGGCCGGCGCGGCGGAAGTTCTGCGGCAGGCCCATGGCGATGCCGGAGCCGCCGGTGAGCAGGACATGCTCGGACACCGCATGGCCAAGCGTCATCAGATCTTCATTGGTCAGGGCGTCGGTGACGGCGTAACGCACACCTCCGGTCTCGAGCTTGGCAAGCCGTGCCTTCACCGCGGCGGGGCCGGCCAGCACGGTGGCGTAGTCGACGAGGCCGGTTTCGGCCTTCGCCTGCGCCGCCATCAGCCGCATCAGGTTCGAATCCCGCATCGGCGTCAGCGGGTGGTCCTTCATCGAGCTCTCGTGCAGCGGCACGGCGCCGACGAAGAGATAACCCTGATAGATCGAGCGGCCATTCGCCGGAAAAGCCGGGCAGACGATGGCGAGCTTGGTGCCGAGCCGCTCCGCCAGCGCGTTCGCGACCGGGCCGATATTGCCCTCGGCCGTCGAATCGAAGGTCGAGCAGTATTTGAACAGGATCTGGCGCGCGCCGGCCTTCAGCAGCGCCTCGCAGGCGGCGAGCGAGTCGGCGATGGCCTCGGCCACCGGATTGGTCCGCGACTTCAGCGCCACGACGACCGCATCGGCCTCCGGCAAGGCCGCGTCGGCCGGCGGCACCCCGATGACCTGGACGGTGCGCATGCCGGCACGGTTCAGCATCAGCGCGACATCGGTCGCGCCCGTCATGTCATCGGCAATCACGCCCAGCAGCATGCATCGTCTCCCTCGGCCATCCGGCTCGGTCTGCGGCAGCAGTTCTAACCGCCGGGCGGCCGCGAGGCGACAGCCATCGCCGCAACCGGCGGTTCCTTTACAGGCATGTCGCCGCTGTTGCCTTTCGCGGAGGCAGCACTGCCTGCGAATTGATGCGCCGCATCATCGACGGCCGCATCTTTCTGAGTCAGGTTAGTACCAAGAGGGACGATCGGGACGGGCCGGCGCTGCCGCCGGCGCACCCAGACGACTCCGGGGATCCAATAAAAACGGGGGAGAAGCATGAAGCTGTTCAAGGTTGCGTTCTCGGCCGCCGCGCTCGCCCTGGCGACGCTCCCGGCACTCGCGCAGGCGCCCTCCGCCTTGCGCATCGGGCTGCAGGAAGACCCGGACATGCTCGATCCGCACAAGGCGCGCACCTTCGTCGGCCGCATCGTCTTCATGGGCCTGTGCGACCGGCTGCTCGACATCGCGCCCGATCTGAAGCTGGTGCCGCGGCTGGCGACGGAATGGAGCTTCTCGCAGGACGGGCTGACGCTGACGATGAAGCTGCGCAGCGACGCCAAGTTCCACGACGGAGAGGCCTTCAACGCCGAGGCTGCCAAGGCCAATCTCGAGCGTGCCCGCACCCTGCCGGACTCGCTGCGCAAGTCCGAGCTCGCCTCGGTCGAGAACGTCTCGGCGCCCGACGCCACGACGCTGGTGCTGAAACTGAAGCGGCCGGATGCGACGCTGCTCGCGCAGCTGACCGATCGCGCCGGCATGATGCTCTCGCCGAAGACGCTGGCCGGCGACGTCGCCGCCAAGCCGGTCTGCTCCGGCCCCTATAAATTCGTCGAGCGCGTCCAGAACGACCGCATCGTACTCGAGAAGTTCAAGGAACATTGGGAGGCGGACAAATACAGCTTCGAGCGCGTGGTCTACCGCTCGATACCCGACACCACCGTGCGCCTCGCCAATCTGCGCTCCGGCGAGCTCGACATGCTGGAGCGGCTGGCACCGACCGACGTGAAATCGGCCCAGGGCGACAAGTCGCTCAAGGTCGCGAGCACGGCCAATCTCGGCTACCAGGGCATCACCATCAATACCAACAACGGCGAAGCCGCCAACCAGCCGATGGGCAGGGACAAGCGCGTGCGCCAGGCGCTCTCGCTCGCCATCGACCGCAAGGTGCTGAGCCAGGTGGTGTTCGAAGGGCTCTACGAGCCGATGATCCAGCCGTTCAACCCCGGCAACTTCTATCTCAGCGCGGATTTCCCCGTTCCGGCGCGTGACATCGCCAAGGCGAAGGCGCTGCTGAAGGAAGCCGGCCAGTCCAAGGTCTCGGTCGAGCTCTTCGTCACCAACAACCCGGTCGACGCCCAGCTCGGCCAGGTGATCCAGGCGATGGCGCAAGAAGCCGGCATCGACATCCAGATCCGCTCGACCGAGTTCGCCAGCCAGCTGCGCGACCAGCAGCAGGGCAAGTTCCAGATGAGCCGGATCGGCTGGTCCGGCCGCATCGACCCGGACGGCAACATCCATCAGTTCGTCACGAGCAAGGGCAACCAGAACGACGGCCGCTATTCCAATGCGGAGGTCGACAAGCTGCTCGACGAAGCCCGCACCATCTACGAGCCGACCGAGCGCAAGAAGCGCTACGACGCCGCGCAGAATATCCTGCAGGACGAGCTGCCGATCGTCTATCTCTACAACCAGACGGTGTTCTTCGCGCTGCGCTCCAACATGGAGGGCTTCGTGATCAACCCGGACGGGATGATCCGCCTTGCGGGGCTGAAGCGCTCGTGAGGGCCCGCGACTTGGCGGGCCATGGCGCGCATACCGCCATGGCCGTCATTGCGAGGAGCGCAGCGACGATGCAATCCGGAAGGGCGCGGAGCTCTGCCGCCCCTGGATTGTTTCGCCGCGCTCGCAATGACGCCGGGAGCAGCCGATGGCGACCCTGATCCTCCGCCGCATCCTGATCGCGATACCGACGCTGTTCCTGGTGTCGCTCTTCGTCTTCGCCCTGCAGCGCGCGCTGCCCGGCGACCCCTTCCTCGTCATCGCCGGCGAGGAACGCGACGCCGAGGTGATCGCGCGCCTGCGCGAGATCTATCGCATGGACGATCCGATCTTCGTGCAGTTCTTCGCGTGGCTCGGGCAGGTCGTGCAGGGTGATTTCGGCCGCTCGCTGCGCACGGGCGAACCTGTTCTGAACCTGATCCTGCAGAAGCTGCCGGTGACGATCCAGCTCGCCACGGCCTCGATCCTGGTCGCGATCGCGATCGGCATCCCGATCGGCATCCTGGCGGCGCGGCGCAAGGGCACGGTCGTCGACTACTCCGCCAGCGCAGTGGCGCTGTCGGGGCTGTCCATCCCGAATTTCTGGTTCGGGATCATGCTGATCCTGCTCGTCTCGGTTCACCTGAAATGGCTGCCGGCCTCGGGCTATGAATCGATCTTCGTCGACCCCTGGGAGGCGATCCAGCGCCTGATCATGCCGGCCTTCGTGCTGGGCAACGGGCTCGCCGCATTCCTGATGCGCCACACGCGCTCGGCGATGCTGGAGGTCCTGCGCTCGGACTATGTCCGCACCGCCCGCGCCAAGGGGCTCGACGAGGATACGGTGATCCACCGCCACGCGCTGCGCAACGCACTGGTGCCGATCATCACCCTGACCACCCTGCTCTTCGGCGAGTTGCTGGCCGGCGCGGTGCTGACCGAGCAGGTCTTCACCATCCCCGGCTTCGGCAAGCTCATCGTCGATGCCGTGTTCAACCGCGACTATGGCGTGGTGCAGGGCGTGGTGCTGTGCACCGCCATCGGCTTCATCCTGATGAACCTGCTGGCGGACGTCCTCTACATCCTCGTCAATCCGCGCCTGAGGACCGGCTGATGGCATCGCTCGATTCCATCTCCTCCGCAGGCGCATCGGCCGGCGTCACGGCGCGTCCGGGCGTGTTCGCCCGGCTCCTCCGGAACAAATCCGCGCTGATCGGCGGCAGCATCGTGCTGGTCTTCGTGCTGATGGCGCTGCTAGCGCCGATCCTGCCGCTGGCGGACCCGTTCAAGTCGAATTTCCTCGCCATCCGCAAGCCGCCCTCGGAGCTCTACTGGTTCGGTACCGACGAACTCGGGCGCGATCAGGTCTCGCGGCTGTTCTTCGGCGCGCAGGCCTCGCTGCTCGCCGGCATCGTCTCGGTCCTGATCGCGGTGGCGATCGGCCTGCCCTTCGGCCTCATCGCCGGCTGGTATGGCGGCTGGATCGATATCGTGATCTCGCGCGTCACCGAGGCGCTGCTCGCCTGCCCCTTCCTGATCCTGGCGATCGCCTTCGCCGCCGTGCTCGGCCCGTCGCTGACCAATGCGATGATCGCGATCGGCCTGTCCGCGGTGCCGATCTTCATCCGCCTGATCCGCGGCCAGGTGATGAGCGTGAAGGCGGAGGATTTCGTCGAGGGCGCGCGGGCGGTCGGCGCGCGCGATGCGCGGCTGATGTTCTGCCATGTCCTGCCCAACACCCTGTCCCCCATCGTGGTGCAGTCGACTTTGTTCATGGCGCAGGCGATCATTCTGGAAGCCGCCCTCTCCTTCCTCGGCCTCGGCCAGCAGCCGCCGGCGCCGTCCTGGGGTCAGATGCTCAACGTCGCCAAGAACTTCATGGAACAGGCGCCATGGATGTCGGTGGCGCCGGGCATCTGCATCTTCCTGGCCGTGCTGGGCTTCAACCTGCTCGGCGACGGCCTGCGCGACGCGCTCGATCCAAAAGAAAACTAGGCTCTCAAGGATACGCCCATGTTCACCACAAGGCCCGAAATCCTCGGCACCTTCGGCGTCGTCACCTCGACGCACTGGATCGCCACCGCCTCCGGCATGGCGATGCTGGAGAAGGGCGGCAACGCCTTCGACGCCTGCGCGGCGGCCGCCTTCGTGCTGCAGGTGGTGGAGCCCCATCTCGTCGGGCCGGCCGGCGACATGCCGGCAGTGTTCTATTCGGCCGACAAGAAGAAGGTCGAGGTTCTCTGCGCGCAGGGCCCGGCTCCGCAGGCCGCCACCATCGCCGCCTACAAGGCTCTCGGCCTCGACCTGATCCCGGGCTCCGGCCTGCTCGCGACCGTCATCCCCGGCGCCTTCGGGGGCTGGATGACGCTGCTGCGCGACCATGGCCGGCTCAAGCTGCGCGACGTGCTGGAGCCGGCGATCGGCTATTTCGAGAACGGCCACCCGATGCTGCCGCGCGTCTCGGATTCGATCCGCGAGCTGACCGACCTCTTCTCCAACGAATGGACCAGCTCGGGTGCAGTCTACCTGCCCGGCGGCAATGTGCCGGAAGCCCGCAAGCTCTTCGCCAACCGGGCCGCGGCCGCGACCTACAAGCGCATCCTGAGCGAGGCGGAAGCCAAGGGCAGCGACCGTCAGGAGCAGATCCAGGGGGCCTATGACGCCTGGTACAAAGGCTTCGTGGCCGAGGCGATGGACCGCTTCTGCCGCACGACGGAGGTGATGGATTCCTCCGGCCGGCGGAACAAGGGCCTGCTGACCGCCGACGACATGGCGAAGTGGCAGCCGAGCTACGAGACGCCGGCCTCCGTGACCTATCACGACTGGGAGGTCTTCAAGATCGGCCCCTGGGGCCAGGGCCCGGCCTTCCTGCAGACGCTGAAGATCCTCGAAGGCGTCGACCTTGCCGGCATGGGCCCGGCAAGTCCTGAATTCGTCCATCATGTCGTCGAGGCGATGAAGCTCGCCTTCGCCGACCGCGAGGCCTATTACGGCGACCCGGACTTCGTGAAGGTGCCGCTGGCGACGCTGCTTTCCGAGGACTATGCCGCCGGGAGGCGCGGGCTGATCGGAGAGCAGGCTTCGCTGGAGCTCCGGCCCGGCACCGTCCCGGGCTACGAGGCGCAGGTCGCCCATGCCCTGAAGGCGCTCGGCGCCATCGCCCAGCCGGGCCAGGGCGGCGCCAGCGTCGGCGAGCCGACCATGGCCTCGATGGTCGCCGCCGGCCGCAAGGGCGACACCGTCCATATCGACGTCATCGACAAATGGGGCAACATGATCGCGGCGACGCCGTCGGGCGGCTGGCTGCAATCCTCCCCGGTCATCCCGGAACTCGGCTTCCCGCTGAACTCGCGGGCGCAGATGTTCTGGCTGGAAGAGGGCCTGCCCTCCTCGCTCGCGCCCGGCAAGCGCCCGCGCACGACTCTGACGCCCTCGATCGCCTTCGAGAACGGGCAGCCCCGCCTCGCCTTCGGCACGCCGGGCGGCGACCAGCAGGAGCAGTGGCAGCTCGGCCTGTTCCTGCGCCGCGTCCATCACGGCCTCAACCTGCAGGAAGCGATCGACCTGCCGCTGTTCCATACGCAGCACTTCCCCTCCTCCTTCTATCCGCGCTCGTCGCGGCCGGGCCACATGATGATCGAGGAGAGCATCGGCGCCGCCGCTCTCGCCGAGCTGGAGCGCCGCGGCCACCGCATCGAGAAGGCGCCGGCCTGGACGGTCGGTCGTCTCACTGCGGCGGAACGCAGCGCCGACGGCCTCTTGCGCGCCGCCGCGACGCCGCGTCTGATGCAGGCCTATGCCGCCGGCCGCTGAGGAAATGACCGCATGACCTGGTCCATCGTTGCGCGCGATGCCGCCACCGGCGCCTACGGCGTCGCCGTCTCGACCTGCGCCTTCGCCGTGGGCTCGCGCGTGCCCTATGGCGGCGGCCGGATCGGCGCCCTCGCGACGCAGGCCTTCGTCAACCCGCTCTACGGCGTCGACGGCCTGCGGTTGCTGCAGGAGGGGCGCCCCGCCGTGGAGATCGTCGCGACGCTGACGGCGGCCGACGAAGGCCGCGCCCACCGCCAGCTCCACGTCATCGACCGGGACGGCAAGATCGCCGCCCATACGGGCGCCGCCTGCATCGACTGGTGCGGCGCGGTGGACGGCCCCCAGGTCTCGGTCGCCGGTAACATGCTGGCCGGGCCGGAGGTCGTGAAGGAGACGCTGAAGGCCTATATCGCCACCTCGGCGCTCGACTTCGACGAGCGGCTCCTGGTGGCGCTCGAAGCCGGCGAGAAGGCCGGCGGCGACAAGCGCGGCAAGCAATCCGCCGCGATCCGCATCTGGAGCGGCGAACCGGTGCCCAGCTTCGACATCCGCGTCGACGACCATCCCGACCCGCTGGCCGAGCTGCGCCGGCTCTGGCGCCTCGCGCATCAGCGCTATGTGCCGTTCCAGCAGGCCTCGCCGTCGCGCGGGCGCCCTGCCGGTGTCACCGACCGGGCGGAGCTCGACCGACTCTGCGAGGACTACGCCGCCAGCTGGAATGCGCGGCATCCCGAGAGCTGACCGGCAAGCCGCATTCTAGCCGCCCCCGCGGCATGATAGAATGACGCAGCGTCATCCTGTCATGCCTGTGAGCGGGGAATGCGATGGCCGATCCGGACAACGAAGCCCTCCAGAAGCGCATCGCCACGCTGGAGGCGCAGGTCGCAGCCTTGCTGCAGGCGATTTCGGCGGATCGGGGCGGCAATGTCGTCATCAACGCGCCGGGCTCGCTGACCGTCAATTGCGGGCTCGGCATCTCGCTCACAGCCGGCAGCGTGATGACGTTGACCGCGGGCGCAACCCTCGCCGTGACCGCCGGGGCCAACCTTGCCGTGACCGCTGGCGTCAATACCAGTCTGGTCGTCGGCAGCCGCCTGCGCGTCAGCAGCGGCCAGGAAGCGACATTCGAAACCCGGAATTTCAACGTCGCAGCGGCGGTGGCGTGCGGGATCGACAGCGGACAGAAGTTCGCCGTCACCTCCGGCAAGGAAATGACGGTCACGGCCGGCAAGACGCTTCTGCTTGAAAGCGCCGACGCGGCGCTGCTGAAAAGCGGCGATGCCCGGCTCAACCTGAAGAAGGATGGCAGCGTCGATCTGCACGGGCGCGACGTCGTCATTCAGGCCAGCGGACGCCTCGTGGCCAAGGCGTCCGGCAATGTCACGATCAAAGGATCGAAGATCCTGCAGAACTGAAACGTGCTGCGCTTCTCTCGGAACTACGCCGTCATTCCGGGGCTTCGCGTCAGCGAAGAGCCCGGAACCTGGAACACAAGATTATTCCAGCTCGTCATGCTCGCCCTCGTGGCGAGTATCCACGTCTTGAACACCGCACTGCACCGATGAAGACGTGGATGGTCGGGACAAGCCCGACCATGACGGCCGACATGATTTCGATGAACTCAGGTCAGCTTGCCGCGGGCTGCGACGGGGAGTTCCCCGATCAGCTTGTCGCCGCGCACCGTGATCAGCCGGTCGACCATGTTGACGACGACGCAGACATGGTTCGGCACGATCCGGACGACCTCGCCCACCACCGGCCGCTTGTTCGAGGCCGAGAGGTCGAGGAAGCCGTGCTCCTCGGCGAACTGCGCGATCTTCGCCGCCGGGTATTCGAGGATGTAGCCATGCCCTTCGAGATTGCCCTTGTCGCTGGTCAGCGTCTTGGAGCCGGAATCGAGGATGCCGCGCTCGGCGCCCGCCCGGCTCACCACCGTCGCATAGACCGTCAGCGCGCAATCCTCGAGCGAGGCGACCCCGGCCGCGATCTGCATGCGGTCGTTGAAGATCGAGGTGCCCGAGCGGTGCTCGGTCGCGCCCTTGAGCTTGCCCATGTTGGGGATATTGGGCGAGCCGCCGGTCGAGACGATGTCGGCCTTGAGGCCGGCATCGCGCAGGCCGGCATTGGCGGTGTCGAGGAAGATCTGCGTCCGCTCCCAGCCATCCTCCGGCGGGTACATCAGGAAGCCGGCGAAGCGCAGGCCGGGCGATGCGGCGATCATCTTCGCGAGCTCGACAGCCTCACCGGGCGTCTCGACGCCGGCGCGCTTGCGGCCCGTGTCGCACTCGACCACGACCTCGAGGTCGCGCCCGGCGATCCCGGCAGCGCGCGGCAGGCCGGAGATGGTGACGGGGTTGTCGGCGGCGACGATCATCCGGACACGGCGCTGGAGCGCGCCGAGCCGGCCGAGCTTCTCCTCGCCGAGGATGTTGTAGCTGATCATGATGTCGTCGAGCCCGCCATCGGCCATGATCTCGGCCTCGCCGAGCTTCTGGCAGGTGATGCCGCGCGCGCCGGCCTCGACCTGGAGCCGCGCCAGCTCGGGCGATTTATGCGTCTTGATATGCGGGCGGTTGGCGACGCCGGCGGCGTCGCAGGCGGCCTGGAGCCGGGCGATGTTGGCATCGACCTTGTCGAGGTCGATCACGACGGCCGGAGTGCCGTAGACGCGCGCGATCTCGGCCGCGAGCGGCGTGGCGGCCGGCTGGTCGACGGCCGGCGACGTGGTCGCGGTGACGCTCATGGCAGCACCTTGATGATGACTTCGATCTCGACCGTCATGTTGTTGGGCAGCGAGCCCATGCCGACGGCAGAGCGGGCATGGCGGCCGCGCTCGCCCAGAACCGCGACGAAGAGGTCGGAGCAGCCATTGATGACCTTGGGCTGGTCGGCGAAGTCCGGCACGCCGTTGACCATGCCGAGCAGCTTGACCACCTCGACCTTGTCGAGCGAGCCGACGGCCTTCTTCATCGCCGCGAGCAGCCCGAGACCGGTCTGCTTGGCATGCTCGTAAGCTTCCTCGATGGTCACGTCCTTGCCGACCTTGCCGGTCGGATAGGTGCCGTCGGCCCGCTTCGGCCCCTGGCCGGAGAGGTAGACCATGTCGCCCACCTGCTTGAAGCTGACATAGGTCGCGACCGGCGTCGGCACCTCCGGCAGCGTCAGTCCCAGTTCCTTCAGCCTGTCCTCGGCGCTCATGGCATTCCTCTCTTCGCTTGCCGCCGGCGTCTGTCGCACCGGCGCTTCCGATCAAACCTGCAGATCGCGGCGCATATAGCGGGCCGCATCGTCGTAGCTCGCGAGCTTGCGAGCAAGGGCGGGATCGTCGATCTCGCGGAAGCCCTGGCGCTGCCAGAAGCCCGTCGAATCGTTGACCGCGACCAGAGCGAGGCTGGCATAGCCCGCCTGCACCGCAAGGCGCGCGATCTCGGCGACGATCCGCCCCGCAGCCCCGCCGCCCCGGCCCGAGGGCAGGAGCGCGAGGTCGTGGACATACCAGTTGCGCGTGTCCGGCGGGATCGCACCGAGCAGCGAGTTCAGCGCTGGGACCACCCCGGCCGGCCAGGGATGGCTGACGAGGTAGCCGACGAGATCGCCGCGCGCGCCTGCGAGCACATGGCAGCCTTCCGGCGCCAGCCGCAGCCGCTCCGCGAACACCGCCTCGTCCTCGGGGTAGTCCGGATGGACCACGGCCGCGATCGCCATCACGGCCGCCAGATCGGCCGGCGCCATGCGGCGCCAGCCCGCTTCAACCGACATGATCGCCTACGCGGAGACCTTCGGGAACTTGCTGGTCCGCTTCGGGTGCCACCACTTGCCCTTCAGCACGACGCCCTCGGAGGCGATCTTCTTGTCGCCCATCAGGTGCTCGCCGACGACGTCGACATAGTCGAACTTGCCTTCCTTGACGGTCAGGATCGTCGCGTCGCCGAGCGAGCCGACCTTGAGCGAGCCGTATTCCGGGCGCTTCAGCGCCATGGCGGCGTTCACGGTCGAGGCGGCGACGACGTTGTTCAGGCTCATGCCCATGCAGAGGAACTTCGACATGGTGGTGACCTGGTCATAGGCCGGGCCGTCGATGCAGAGCTTGTGCACGTCCGAGGAGATCACGTCCGGCTCGAAGCCGTTGGCCAGCATGGCGCGGGTCGTCTTGAAGGAGAACGAGCCCTTGCCGTGGCCGATGTCGAAGATGACGCCGCGCTTGCGGGCGGCGAGCACCTCGGGCTTCACCGTGCCCTGCGCCGTCGCGGGAGCGTTCGGGAAAGGGCGGAAGGCGTGGGTCAGCACGTCGCCCGGCCGCAGCATGCCGATGACTTCCTCATAGGACGGCGGCGGATGGTCGATATGGCACATCAGCGGCATGCCGACCTCGTTGGCGACCTGCAGCGCGATGTTGAGCGGCACGGTGCCCGAAGTGCCCGACGCATGCAGGCCGACGCGGACCTTGATGCCGACGATGTAGTCGCGGTTCTTGTCAGCGACCTCGACGCAGTCGATCGGGTTCATCAGGCGTAGATCGCCGCTCTCGCCGACCATGACGCGGTGGTCGAAGCCGTAGATGCCGGCATGCGAGACATGGAGATAGGCGAGGATGCGCGCCTGGCTCGGCTCGATGACGTGCTTGCGGAAACCCGCCCAGTTGCCGGGGCCAGCCGAACCGGTATCGACCGAGGTGGTGACGCCCGAGACGCGGCAGAACTCGTCGGCGTCGATGCCGAGCGAGGTGCCGCCCCAGTAGACATGGGTGTGCAGGTCGATCAGGCCGGGGGTGACGATGTAGCCGGAGACGTCACGGATCTCCTTGGCGCCCTTCAGGTCCTTGCCGAAGCCGGACACCTTTCCGTCCGTGAAGGCCACGTCGAGCACGCCGTCGTGCTTCTGCGACGGGTCGATGACGCGGCCGCCCTTCAGGATGAGATCGTGAGTCATTGTAGTCCTCTGGGGGTGATCAAACCGGGGAGACGGCGCCCTTGCGCTCGACGATCAGGCCGTAGGCCTGGGGCTCGCGATGCCTGGCGAAATTGAAGGTGGAGTCCTTATAGCTCTTTCCCAGGTCCATGTCGCAACGGGCGACGACGAGTTCGTCGCCCTCGGTCACGGCCTGCGCCACGACCTCGCCGGTCGGCGCGATGATGCAGGAGCCGCCGATCTGGTCGACGCCGGCCTCGAGCCCCGCCTTGGCGACGCCGACGACCCAGGTGGCGTTCTGGTAGGCACCGGCCTGCATCACGAGCTGGTTGTGGAAATTGCCGAGCCGGTCATGGTCCGGCGCCGGCGGATTGTGCTTGGGCGTATTGTAGCCGAGCACGATCAGCTCGACGTCCTGCAGGCCCATCGCGCGGTAGCTCTCGGGCCAGCGGCGATCGTTGCAGATCATCATGCCGATATTGGCGTCCATCGTCCGCCAGACCGGCCAGCCGAGCTCGCCGGTCTCGAAATAGCGCTTCTCGAGATTCTGGAAGGGCGCGGCGGGGCGGTGCTCCGGGTGGCCCGGCAGATGGATCTTGCGATACTTGCCGACGATCGTGCCTGACTTGTCGACCAGGATCGCGGTGTTGAAGCGGCGCTTGCGGCCTTCCTCGAAGGCGAGCTCGCAATAACCGAGATGGAAGCCGACACCGAGACGCTTGCTCTCCTCGAACAGCGGCGCCGTCTCGTTGGAGGGCATCGCCGTCTCGAAATGGCTGTCGATCTCGGCCTCGTCGTCGATCCACCAATGCGGGAAGAAGGCCGTGAGGGCCGCCTCCGGATAAACGACGAGATCGGCGCCATGCCCCTTCGCCTGCCGCATCAGCTCGACCATGCGGGCAACGGCCGAGGCCCGGCTTTCATCGCGCTGGATCGGACCGAGCTGGGCAGCGGCAACGGTGAGGATGCGGGTCACGTCAGGCTCCGGATACAGATCACCCTGAGAGCAAGGCTTTGAGGGATGGGGCCGGCGCGTCAAGCGCCGGCAATGGATGGCGTGGGTTGCTTCGGCGGCAGGACGGCCTTGTTCACAGGCTCTTGGCGAGGCGCGGGTCGAGCGAATCGCGCAGGCCGTCGCCGAGCAGATTGACCGCCAGCACGGTGAGCGAGAGGAACACCGCCGGGAATAGGATGATGTGCGGCCGCACCTGCCAGAGCGCCCTGCCCTCGGCCATGATGTTGCCCCAGGAGGGGGTCGCCGGCGGCACGCCCGCTCCGATGAAGGAGAGGATCGCTTCGACGATCATGGCGGAGGCGCAGATATAGGTCGCCTGCACGCTCATCGGCGCGAAGGTGTTGGGCAGGATGTGGCGCCAGATGATGCGCGGGACGCGCGCACCGTTCGCCACCGCCGCCTCGACATAGGGCTGCTCGCGCAGGCTGAGCACGACACCGCGCACGAGGCGCGCCACGCGCGGGATCTCGGCGATGGTGATGGCGATGATGACGTTCTCGATCGAGCCGCGGGTCAGCGCCATCAGGGCGATGGCAAGCAGGATCGGCGGGATCGACATCATGCCGTCGATGATGCGCATGATGACGCCGTCGGCCCAGCGGATGAAGCCGGCGAAGAGGCCGATGGCGAGACCGACCACCGAGGACAGGATCGCGACGCTGAAGCCGACCAGCAGCGAGACGCGCGCGCCGTAGATGACGCGGGAATAGATGTCCCGCCCCAGCATGTCGGTGCCGAACCAGTAGAGCTCGGAGGGCACGCGGGTGCGCCGCGACGGTGCGATCGCGGTGGGATCGACGGTGCCGAGCAGCGGGGCGAAGATGCCGATCAACGCCATCACCACGAGCAGACCGCCGCCGATCGCGACGGAAGGGTGCCGGCGCAGGTAGCGGCGGAAGCGGGCGGCAGAGCCGAGCGGCGCGGAAGCGGCCTGCTCCGCACCGGGGGCGGCGGACGCCGCGACGGAAGGCTGAGCAGTCAATAGCGGATCCTCGGGTCGACGAGGGTATAGGTCAGGTCGATCAGCAGGTTCACGAGCACGTAGACCATGCTGAACATCAGGACGACGCCCTGGATGACGGGATAGTCGCGCCGCAGGATCGCATCGACGGTGAGCCGGCCGAGGCCGGGGATGGCGAAGACGCTCTCGGTGACCACGGCGCCGCCGATCAGCAGCGCGATGCCGATGCCGATGATGGTGACGATGGGCACCGCCGCGTTCTTGAGCGAGTGGAGGAAGAGCACGTCCTTCTGCGACACGCCCTTGGCCTGGGCGGTGCGGACATAGTCCTGCTGCAGAACCTCGAGCATGGTCGCGCGGGTAATCCGGGCGATCAGCGCGATATAGACGAGGCCGAGCGTGACGGAGGGCAGGATGAGATTCTTCAGCCAGGGCCAGAAGCCCTGCGCGATCGGCGTATAGCCCTGCACCGGCAGCCAATCGAGCTTCAGCGCGAACACCCAAGCGAGCAGATAGCCGACGACGAAGACCGGGACCGAGAAGCCGAAGACTGCAAAGGCCATCGCGCTCTTGTCGATCCAGGTGCCGGCCTTCCAGGCCGCGACGACACCCATCGGAACCGCCACGACGACGGCGAAGATCAGCGTCAGCACCATCAGCGAGAGCGTCGGTTCGATACGCTGGGCGATCAGTTGCGTCACCGGCAAGGAGGTGAAGATCGAGGTGCCGAGATCGCCCTGCAGCACGCGGAACGACCATTCGGCGAAGCGGACGAGATAAGGGCGATCGAGCCCCAGGCTGGCGCGGATGCGCTCGACGTCGGCGGGAGAGGCCTGGTCCCCGGCGATGATGGCCGCCGGATCGCCCGGCGCGATGTAGAGCAACGAAAAGACGAACAGCGCCACGAAGGCCATCACCGGGATGGTCGTGAAGATGCGTCTGACGACGAAAGCTAGCATGAAGCCGAAGAACCTCGTTCACAGCGGACGCGGAAGCCGCGGCCCGGTGTTCTTCCGGGTCGCGACGAGGCGAGGTGCCGGAGCCGGCCGGCTCCGAAGGGCGGAGCGGCCGCGCCGCGCCGCCGGATGTCGTCAGCCCTTCGAGACGTCCCAGAAGAAGGGCAGCGGGCCGCTGGTGACGCCTTTGACGTTCTTCCGCCAGGCCTGGTAGCCGAGATAGAAGCCTGTCGGCGCGAAGACGACGTTCTCGACCGCCGCCTTGTTGAGACGCCCCATCGCCGCCTTCTCCTCGGCCAGGTCCTTGGCGTTGAACCAGTTGGTGACCTCGGTCTCGACCGCCGGCACATCGGGCCAGCCGAACCAGGCCTTGTCGCCATTGGCGCGGATCGCCGTATAGGCGGCCGGATTGATGCAGTCGGCGCCGGCATGCCAAGTGTGGAACATGCTCCAGCCCCCCTGCCCCGGCGGCGTTTTCTGGGCGCGGCGCGAGCCGACCGTGCCCCAGTCGGTGGCGACGAAGTCGACATTCATGCCGATGCTCTTGAGCAGTTCGGCGGTGACGTCGCCCATCGACTTGGTCGCGGCCATGTCCTGTGCGACGATGCAGACGACCGGCTCGCCCTTGTAGCCGGATGCGGCGAGCAGCTTCTTGGCCTCGGCGACATTGCGCTTCTTCAGGATGTCGCCGCCCTCCTCGGTGTAGAGCGGCGTTCCGGGTGTGAAAAAGCCCGGCAGCGGCTTCCACAGCTTGTCGTCGTCGCCGACGACGGCACGCATGTAGTCCTCCTGGTTCAGCGCCGTCAGCACGGCTTGGCGCACCTTCAGATTGTTGAAGGGCGGGAAGAGGTGGTTCATGCGAAAGGCGCCGACATTGCCGAGCGGATCGCCGATATCGACGTTGATGTCCTTGTGCGCCTTGAGCACCGGCACGAGATCGGCGAGCGGCGTTTCCCACCAGTCGATCTCGCCGTTCTGGAGCGCGGCGGCGGCCGTCGCCGCATCGGGTATGATCACCCATTCGACCCGGTCGACGAGAATGTTCTTGCCGCCGGCGAGCCAGTCCGCCTTCTCGGAGCGCGGCTTGTAGTCCGCGAACTTCTCGAACACCGCCTTGGCGCCCGGCACCCAGTCGGCACGCAGGAACTTCATCGGGCCGGAGCCGACATATTCGGTGATCTGCTGGAAAGGGTCGGTCTTGGCGATGCGCTCCGGCATGATGAAGGAGCAGGGCGCGTTGTTCTTGGCGAGCGCCAGCAGCATCTTCGGGAAGGGCTGCTTCAGCGACCACTTCCAGCTCAGCTCGTCGACCGGAGCGAGTTCGACCTGAATGGCGCGGATCATCAGGCCCATCGGATCACGCGCCGACCAGCGCACTAGGCTCGCGACGACGTCCTTCGACGTCACCGGCGTGCCGTCATGGAATTTGAGGCCGGAGCGCAGCTTGAACGTCCAGGTCAACCCGTCGGAGGAAACCTCCTCGGCCTCGACCATCTGGCGCTGCGGCTGGAACTTGGAATCGATGCCGTAGAGCGTGTCCCAGACCAGGGCGGCGGCGTTGCGGACGACATATTGCGTCCCCCAGATCGGGTCGAAATTCGCGAGATTGGCCTGCGGCACGAAGCGCAGGGTCTTGCTCGCCCCCTGCGCCAGAGCCGGCATCGCCAGCCCGCCCGTCGCGGCGGCCACGCCGGCGCCCGTTGCGGATTTCAGAAATGTCCTGCGATCCATCATGCTCTCCCCTGAAGCGGCGCCTCTAGACGGGCTGCCTTGGCGCGAGTTTGGGCAGAAAAATCCTGCCTGACAACACGCGGCGCCGCCCGGTCGAGGTAAATCGCCCGCCTGCAGGGTTCGTGCCAGACGGAACTTCTGCAGGGGGATCCGACGTTTTCGCTTCGCCGACGCGCCATTTCGGCCCGATCCGCGAACAGCAAAGAAACGCGACTAGATCGGCTGGACCGGCTCGTCGACCCGCGCGAAGGGCCTCGCCTGCTCGAAAGCTGCTGCCGCGCGCAGCACCAGCGCATCCTTGCCGAAGGCCCCGACGATCTGGAGTCCTGCGGGCAAGCCCGCCTGGGTCAGGCCACACGGCACGGAGACGGCCGGCTGTTCGGTGATGTTGAAGGGGTAGGTGAAGGGCGTCCAGCGCGTCCAGTCCTCGCCATAGGCGCCGTGCTCCGGCGTGTTGCGCCCCACGGCGAAGGCCGGCAGCGGCAGGGTCGGCGTCAGCAGCAGGTCGTAGCGCGCATGGAACTGCGCCATGCGGTGGGCCAGCGCGTTGCGCTGGTTGAGCAGCGCATCCACATATACTGAGGCCGCAATGCCCTCGCCTTGTTCGGCGACAGCGACCAGGCCGGGATCCATCTGCGCCCGCCCGCCGGCGTCGACGCTGCGCAGCGCCAGCGCCGCGCCCGAGGCCCAGATCGTCATCAGCGTCTCGATCGGATCGGCGAAGCCCGGATCGACTTCCTCCACCGTCGCGCCGAGCTCGGCGAAGACCTGCGCAGCAGCAGCGGTGAGCGAGGCGATCTCCGGGTCGACCGTCACGTCCTGGCCCAGCCGCGGCGACCAGGCGACGCGCAGGCCCCTGACCCCGCCCTTCAGCCCGTCGACATAGTCGGGCGGGCGGCCCGTCAGCGCCGTCATGTCACGCGCGTCGGGCTGACCGATCACCTTCATCGCCAGCGCCGTGTCGGTGACGGTGCGGGTCAGCGGGCCGAGATGGGCAAGGAAGCCCATCACCGAGATCGGCCAGGCCGGGACGCGGCCATAGCTCGGCTTCAGGCCCACGACGCCGGTGAAAGCTGCGGGGATACGGATGGAGCCAGCCCCGTCAGTCCCCATATGAAGACAGCCGAGATTGAGCGCGGCGCAGACCGCCGCTCCCGACGAGGAGCCACCCGGCCCGGTGCCGGTGTTCCAGGGATTGCGGGTGATCCCGGTCGCCGGCGAGTCGCCGACGCCCTTCCAGCCATATTCCGGCATGGTGGTCTTGCCGAGGAAGACCGTCCCAGCCTCGCGCAGACGCGCCGTGATGGGCGAATCCTCGGCGAAGGGTGCGTCGGAGGCGATGGCCGAGCCGCGCCGCATCGACCAGCCGGCGACACCGAGATTATCCTTGATGGTGACGGGCACGCCGTCGAGCGGGCCGATCGCCTCGCCCTTCAGCCAGCGCGCCTGCGAGGCTTCGGCCATGGCCAGCGTCACGGCCTCGTCGCGGACGGCGAAGGCGTTGACCGCCGGCTCGAAGCGCTCGATGCGCGCCAGCGCATCCTTGGCGACCTCGACGGGGGAAAGTTCCTTGCTGGCATAGAGCGGGCCGAGCTCGGCGGCGGAAAGCGAGGCGATCGTCGTCATCGAAGCTCCTTTTACGGCCTCATCGAATTTCGAGGCCTCATCCTGAGGAGCCGCGTCAGCGGCATCTCGAAGGATGTTCCAGATGGTACATGAGCCTCCTGGACCATCCTTCGAGACGGCCCTTACGGGCCTCCTCAGGATGAGGGCTCACTTGTGCAGGCGCCTTCAGGCGTTCGCGACACGCCAGGCGGTCGTGAGCAGGATGTTGGCGCCGGCGACCATGTCGTCGTCGGTGCTGAATTCGGCCGGGTTATGCGACAGCCCGCCGATCGAAGGGATGAACACCATCGCCGTCGGGCACAGCCGCGCCATCATCTGCGCGTCATGGCCGGCGCCGGAGATCATCCGACGGATTGGCAGGCCGAATTCGCCGGCGCTGCGCTCGACCTCGGCGATCAATTCCTCGGCGAAGGGCGTCGCCGGGAAGCGCGCCAGGTCGCGGAAGGAGATCTCGATGCCGTCGCGCGCGGCAAGCTCGGCGCAGAAGCGGCGCACCGCTTCCTCGGCCTGGGCGAGCGGGGCATCGAGCGGGTTGCGCAGGTCGAGCGTCATCACCACGGTCTCGGGCACGACGTTGACGTTGCCAGGCTGGGTGCGGATGACGCCGCAATTGGCGAGCTGGTGCGGGATCGTCTTGGTCAGCTCATTGGCGAAGATGTTGATGCGGGCGGCGGCGAGGCCAGGGTCCTTGCGGTAGGCCATCGGCGTCGTGCCGGCATGGCTCGGGCGGCCCTTGAGGGTGAGCTCCAGCCAGCAGATCCCCTGGATGCCGGTGACAGCGCCGAGCCCACCGCCCTCGTTCTCGAGGATGGGACCCTGCTCGATATGCAGTTCGAGATAGGCATGAGCGGGCAGGAAGCCCGGCCGCTCGGCGCCCTCGTAGCCGATGCGCTTCAATTCGGCGCCGAGCCCGACGCCTTCCGAATCGACCTCCCGATGCGCCGCCTCGACGCTCATGCCGCCGGCCCAGACATAGGAGCCGAGCATGTCGGGGTGGAAGCGCGCGCCCTCCTCGTTGGTGAAGGCGATCACCGCCATGTCACGCTTCGGCGTCACCCCGGCATCGCGCAGCGCGGCCAGGACCTCGACGCCGGCCACGACGCCGAGCGCGCCGTCGAAGCGCCCCCCGGTGCCGACCGTGTCGATATGCGAGCCCATCACGACGGCAGGGCCGTCCTCGAGCCCTTTCATGATGCCGACGATGTTGCCGATGGCGTCGACGCGGACGTCGAGGCCGAGCGCCTTCATCTGTCCAACGAGCCAGTCACGGCCCTGCCGGTCCTCGTCGGTGAGGGCGAGCCGCCGGCAGCCGCCTTCCGGCGTCGCGCCGATCCGGGCGAGCTCGGCCAGGCGCGAGGTCAATCTCCCGCCATCGATCCGCAGATTGGTGCTCATTGGTTTCAGGCCCTCCGGCAGTCTGCAAGGCAAGATGCAGACCGCAGCGGCGCTTGTCGACCCGCGTCCAGCGCAACGCCTGTGGGCGCCGCCTGGCGCGATGGTGGCTGTTTTAGCGGCACGATCGACGATAGAAGCGGCAGCCCATGCCGACAGTCGCCGCCGCCCACCCCATCCGCCCCTGGCTCACCGAGGCGCGCGCCATGCTCGCCCTGAGCTGGCCGATGGTGCTGACCAATGTCGCCCAGACGGCGATGACCGCGACCGACGTCATCATGATGGGCCATCTCGGCCCGGATGCGCTGGCCGCCGGCGCGCTCGGCACCAACCTCTACAATTCCGTGCTGATCTTCGGCATCGGCGTGATGGGCGCCGTCTCGCCGATGATCGCGATCGAGCTCGGCCGCAACCGGCACGCGGTGCGCGACCTGCGCCGCACGGTGCGCCAGGGCTTCTGGGCCGCTGCCACCATGGTCGGGCCGATGTGGCTCCTCCTCTGGCAGGCCGAGTTCATCCTGACTGCGATGGGCCAGGACCCCGGCCTGTCCAAGGCCGCGGCATCCTATCTCCACACGCTGCAATGGGGCCTGCTGCCCTTCTTCCTGTATCTGTGCTTGCGCGGCTTCGTCGCCGCGCTGCTGCGGCCGCGCTGGGCCTTCGTCGTCGTGCTGTTCGCCGTCGCCTTCAACGCGCTGGCGAACTGGTGCCTGATGTTCGGGAAGCTCGGTTTCCCGGCGCTCGGCCTGCCCGGCTCGGGGCTGGCGACGGCCTTGTCGTCGACGCTGATGTTCGCCGGGCTCGCCCTCGTCGTCTCGCTCGACCGGCGCTTCCGGCGCTATCACCTGCTCGGCCGCTTCTGGGTGCCGGACTGGTCGCGCTACCGCGTCTTCTGGCGCCTCGGCCTGCCGATCGGCCTGACGCTCGCCTTCGAAGTCGTCATCTTCAACGGCGCCGCCTTCCTGATGGGGCTGATCGGCGCCAGCTCGCTCGCCGCCCATGCCATCGCGATCCAGATCGCGTCGCTGACCTTCATGGTGCCGCTCGGCATCGGCCAGGCCGGGACGGTGCGCGTCGGCCGCGCCTTCGGTTCCGGCGACAAGGAGGGCATCCGACGCGCCGGCACGATGGCGCTCATCCTGGCGCTGAGCTTCATGACCTGCACGGCGCTGCTGATGGCGACCGTGCCGCAATGGCTGGTGGCCCCCTTCCTCGACCGCAGCAAGCCGGGAGCGGAGGCGGTGGCGCAGCTCGCGATGATCTTCCTGTTCTATGCGGCGGTCTTCCAGATCGCCGACGGCGCGCAGGTGATCGGCTCGTCGATCCTGCGCGGCTTGGGCGACACCCGCCTGCCGATGATCCTCGCCGGCATCGGCTACTGGGGCATCGGCCTGCCGCTGTCTGCGGCGCTCGGCTTCCTGACCCCGCTCGCCGGGCGCGGCATCTGGATCGGCCTGGCGATCGGGCTCGCCGTCGTCGCCGTGATGATGCTGTGGCGCTGGTGGGCGCGCGAAAGGCTGGGGTTGCTCCGCTGGGGGTTGAGGGAGGCGGTCTGAGGCCGCTCCTGGAGCCGATTCCCGCTGTTGCCGATCGGCAACAGCGTTGCACGGACACAATTTGGCCATCTCGTCTTCACCCCATGGCCATCTCGGGCACCTTGAACGAAGACACATGACGGCGCATGGAACCGCAGCGCCGCCCCGCCGTTGATTTTCGCCCGCCAGCAACACCGAGTTCTCCGTCGATGTCCCCCCTCCGTCCGTCCGCCTCCCCTCTCGCCCGGCCGACCCGTCGCGCCTTTGCCGCCCTGACGCCTCTCTTTCTCGCAGCCTGCGTGAGCCAGCGCCCGCAGCCCATCGAAGTCGCGCATCAGGGGCCGCATATCAGCGCCGAATATCTGGCGATGTATGGCGAGCGGCCCGACGAGCAGCACCCGCTGCCGGCAACGGACCTCTCCGAGGTCGATCCGCGCTTCCTGCGCCGCATCGTCTCCTATCCGACCCGCGAGCAGCCCGGCACGATCGTCGTCGATACCGACAACCGCTTCCTCTACCTCGTTCAGGAAAACGGCAAGGCGATCCGCTACGGCATCGGCGTCGGCAAGCAGGGCATGTCCTGGCGCGGCCGCGCCACGGTCGCCCGCAAGGCGCAGTGGCCGCGCTGGACGCCCACCCCCGCGATGATCGCCCGCGAGCCGGAGCGCAACCGCCCCTGGGCGGCCGGCATGGCGGGCGGCATCGAGAACCCGCTCGGCGCCCGCGCGCTTTATCTCTACCAGGGCGGCCGCGACACGCTCTACCGCATCCACGGCACCTCCGAGCCCTGGTCGATCGGCAAGTCGGTCTCCTCGGGCTGCATCCGCCTGTTCAATCAGGACATCATCGACCTCTATAGCCGCGTCCCCTCCGGCACGACCGTCGTCGTGCTCAACCGCGGCACGCTGCAGCCGAGCACCGAAGTCGACGAGATGCCGCCGCCGGATGACGATTTCGGCAGCAGCATCTGACGCCTCTCGCGGCGGGGCAGCCATCAGGCACAGCGCCCCGCCTTGATACCGTCACAGGACGATCCCACCTCTTGCGTGCGGCGCAACCGCGCCGCCCAAACGAGAGGAGATGACGATGACGCCGCAAGAACGCGACGTGATCGCCGGGATTTTCGACCGCCTCAGGCAGGCGGCCAACCAGCCCCGCGACCCCGAGGCTGAGAATTTCATCGCGGAACGCCTGCGCGAGCAGCCCTATGCCCCCTACGCCATGGCCCAGGCGGTCTATGTGCAGGAGCAGGCGCTCGCCAATCTGAGCCAGCAGGTCGAGAGCCTGCAGGCGCAGCTGCGCGAGGCCCAGAACCGCGCCAGCGAAGCCCCTGCCCAGCAGCCTGCAGCCGGCGGCTTCCTGTCCGGCATTTTCGGCGGCGGCAGCGTGCCGCGCACCGGATCGGTGCCTTCGGTACAGCCGCGTACCGAAGCGGGCGCGCCTTCCGGTGTCTGGAACACGCAACCGCAGGGCCAGGCCCGGCCGTCAGCCCCGATGCAGGCGGATGGCCCCGCCCAGCCCGGCGGGCCGTGGAGCAACCAGGCGCAGCAGGCGCCCGGACGCGGCGGCGGCTTCATGGCGAGCGCGCTGACGACCGCCGCCGGCGTCGCCGGCGGCCTGATGCTCGGCAATGTCCTGACCAATGCCTTCGGACATGGCGGGGCGGAGAAGCCGGCCGCAGCGTCAGGCAGTGAGAACGCCGCCAGCTCGGGCGCGCATGCCTCGCAGCAGGCGAACGCCTCGCAGCAGCCCGCTGCCGATCAGGGCAATGCCGATCAGACGGCGCAGGATCGCGGCGATCAGGGCCAGGACAACGATGCCGCCTATAGCCAGGCGAGCTATGAGGACGACGATCCCGGCTTCGACGACGGCGGCGACGACGACAGCTGGATCTGAGCCCGGCGCCCCTGTGCTATCGTGATATGGTTTTCAGCCCGTCTCTCCGGAGACGGGCTTTTTTTGCCGAGCTGGCGGCGAGCGCCGCTCGCCTCAGATCACCAGAACCTTGGCGCCGACGCGCACGCGCTCGTAGAGATCCTTGACGTCCTCATTGGTCATGCGGATGCAGCCCGAAGAAACCGCCTGGCCGATGGTGTTGGGCTCGTTGGTGCCGTGGATGCGGTAGAGCGACGAGCCGAGATACATGGCGCGGGCGCCCATCGGGTTCTCGGGGCCGCCCGGCATGAAGCGCGGCAGATCCGGCCGGCGCTTCAGCATCTCGGCCGGCGGCGTCCAGCTCGGCCATTCCGCCTTGCGGGTGACCGTCTTCATCCCGGCCCAGGAGAAGCCCGGGCGCCCCACTCCGATGCCGTAGCGCAGCGCGCGGCCGCCCGGCTGCACCAGGAAGAGGAAGCGCTGCGGCGTGTCGATGACGATCGTGCCCGGCTTGTGCGGCCCGTCATAAGCGACCTCCTGCTTGAGGAAGCGCGGATCGACGAGCTGCTGGATGCCTTGCTGCGGCTCGATCGGCTGACCGAGCGCTGCCATGCGGCGCCCCGGCTGCGGCTGGCGCGCGGCCTCGAAGGGATCGACCTCGTAGCCGGGTGCGGATCGCACGTTCTGACCATAGGCATACCGCCCGCCGGGACGGTTGTAGACGGCGCCGCCACGGCTATAGGGCGTCGGGTCGCGGCCGGTCATCAGCATCTCGATGAAGCCGCCGCCATAGTTCGCGCCGCCGCGAGCCGCCGCCCTCGGATCCTGCGGCGACGCATAGCCGTAGCCCTGCGCCATGACGGCGCTTGCGGCCAGGGTGCCGGCAGCGACCAGCAGCGGAAGGACAATGGTTCGACGCATGACGCAATACTCTCGACATCGACTGCCGGAAGCCTGCGGAGCGGCCTGAAAGGAATGGTGAATCACGGGCATTCCGGAGGGGCAACCGCCCCCGAACCCCGCGCATTCGCGGAATTAACCTTAGCGCCGCGTCAAGCCGAAGGGTGAAGGAAAGGTTTCCGCTCCCTCACCGCCGCCGCGCCCTGCGGGCGAGCCAGCGCAGCTTCAGCCCGCTGCGCCAGCGACCGACGTCACAGGCGAGGATCACGCCGGCATAGATAGTCGCGCCCAGCGCAAGCTGGAGCAGCAGTTCGGGCAGCGACGGCAGGCTGTCCCGCAACGGCCAGACCGCCAGCGCCATCACGGCCGCGGCGAGGACGACACAGCCGATCTCGCGCAGCGACGGCCAGACCGGCAGCAGGCGCAGGGCCATGACAGCCGTCACGGCAAACCCGGTCACGAAGGCGGCGCTTTGCGCGATCGCGATCGTTTCCGGCGTCGCGGAACCGGGCCAGACGAAGCCGATGGCGAGGTTGACCGCCAGCCCTGCCAGAGCGGCAAAGCTGGCTACGAGCGTGCGCCTGTCGAGGAGGAAGACGGGGTAGACCGCCGCCTGGAACAAGGCGATCGCGGCGAAGCCAGGCAGCAGCAGGACCATGTAGTCGGCGAAATGCCCCCTGAAGCTCGCGGGCACGAAAACGCGCTCGAAGGCGGGCAGCGCCAGCCAGAAACCGAGCGCGACAGGCAGGATGACGGCGAGCACGGTGACCATGTTGCGCGCGATCCGCCTGTGCGCGGCCGCCCTCCCCCGCGTCTCGTCGAGCCGGATGACCTCGCGCAGCAGCAGGATCTCCAGCATCGAGGCGAAGACCGGGAAAAGCCGCAGCCCGATATCGGATGCGAGCGAGAAATAGCCGGCCTCGGCAAATCCGAAACGCTCCGCCAGGACGGCGCGGTTGAGCAGCGGGATCAGCGAATAGACGGCATTGCCGGCGACCAGCGGCAGGCCGTAGCGGGCGAAGCCGCGCGCCAATTCCGCGCGGGCGGCGGCAAAGCCTCCCCCGCCATCCGCCAGCCTGCGGCGGACCGCCAGCACCGAGACGACGGTGCTGAGCACCCCGCCGAAGAGCACGACCACGGGATTTCCCGTCCACCAGGCGCCACCGACCATCAGCAGCAGGGCGGCCGAGCCCCTGACGAGGACAAGCCGCGCATAGGCGGCATCGAGGAAGCGGGCGCGGGCGACGGCGCCGTGAAAGTCGAACCAGCCGGACCCGACGCCGCCGGCGACGGCGACCGCGAGCAGCGTCATCGGCAGGCCCGTCTCGACGCCGGCGACAAGCGCCGCCGCCAGCAGCGCGCAGAGAGAGAGGCCGACACCGGCGAAGAGCAGGTCGAGCGTCGCCCGGATGCCGGGATCGCGCTCGCGGCTCCTGGCCGAATAGAAGCGCACCACCGAAAGCCTCAGCCAGTCGAGCAGCGCCGTGTTGACCAGGACGACGATGGCGGCGCCGATCGCATAAAGGCCGAACGCCTCGGGCCCCAGGAACAGCGCGACGAGCAGCCCGAGGACGAAATTCAGCCCGGCATTGACGATGAAGGGCAGAAGAACGGTCATAGGGACTGGGCCACCTCGTCCTGAGCTTGCTGCCTTGGGCGCCTCGCCCGATTCGCGAGGGTTCGCAAGCCTAGCCGGATCCGGCCGCGCGATGCCGCGACATTTTTATCGGCTGCGGGCCGCCACCCCTGCGATGGCGGCATCGGGGGCCTGTGCGCCCTTCCCCTAGGCGAACTCCAGAATCGGCCTTAGACGAGAGTTGGCGCCGCGGCCTCTCCGGCGCCTTTTCCGGACAGCCATGGACGCGGCCTGACAGCATGACCTGGTCGATCGCTCTGCGTGCCGCGCTCGGCATCGCCCTGCTCACCGCCATGGATGCGGTGATCAAGGGCCAGATGCAGCAGCATCCCTTCATCGTGGCGCTGTTCATGCGCTTCCTGATGGGCGGGCTCTGCGCACTCGCCGTGCTCGCGATCGCGCGCCCGGCCCGCCCGACACGGGCCAGCCTGATCGGAAACATCGCGCGCGTCCCGCTCGTGGTGCTGACGGCGGGCAGCTTCTTCTACTCGATCTCGGTGCTGCCGCTCGCCGAGGCGCTGACGCTCTCCTTCCTGGCGCCGGTCTTCGTCGCGCTCCTCGGCGGCCTGCTGCTCAAGGAGAGCATCGACCGGCGCGTGCTGCAGGCGCTCGCCTTCGGTCTCGCGGGCATGCTGGTGATGGTCTGGCCGCGGCTGCAGGGCCATGTCAGCGGCGCCGGCCTCGGTGTCGCCGCCGCGCTGTTCTCGGCCGTGAGCTATGCCTTCAACCTGATCCTGCTCAGGCGCATCGCGGTCAGGGAGCATCCGACCGTCATCGTCGCCTTCCAGAATGTCGGGCCGGCGCTATGCCTCGCCATCCCTGCGGCGCTCGCCTTCGTGCCGATGACCGTGGCCGACCTCGCGGCCTATCTCTTCGCCGGCGTGCTCGGCGTCGCCGGGCATCTCACGCTCACCTCGGCCTACGCCAAGGCCGCCGCCTCCCGGCTCGCGGCGATCGAGTACACCGCGCTGGTCTGGGCGAGCCTGCTCGGCTTCTTCGTCTTCGGCGAAGTCCCGCTCTACACGACCTATCTCGGTGCGCTGCTGATCGTGGCCGGCGCCGTCGCGGTGAGCCGGCGCTAGCCGTTGGCCGCCTTGCCCGGAAACACCAGGCAGGTCTCGGTGCCGTGGGCCAGCAGCTTGCCGCGCGCATCGACGAGCCGACCTTCGGTTGTCACCACCGTGTTGCCGCGATGGATCAGCCGGCCCTCGCAGCGCACGGAACCGGAGTCCGGCATCACAGGCCGGACATAGTTCAGCTTCATCTCGAGCGTGGTGTAGCCCTCGCCTGGCTTCAGGGTGGAATGCGCGGCGCAGGCCATCGCGGAATCGAGGATCGTCGCGGTCCAGCCGCCATGGATCGTGCCGAGCGGATTGAAGAAGCGGGCCGAAGGCAGGCCGACGAAGACCACGCGCCCCTCCTCGGCCTCGACGAGCTCGAAATCCATGGCATCGGCGAATGGCGGCGCCGGCTGCGTGCCTGCGATAATGCCGCGCAGGAAGCTCAGGCCATCGCCCGCGACCAGCTCCTCGCGGGACACCACTCCGACTGCACGCGCCATTACCACTCTCCTTCGTGTATCTGCACGATAGTAGAGAGGTCGCGGCGGCGGTCAACCCGACGTCAGGAGCCTGGCGGTCAGCGCTCGCCGCGCGCCGCCCGGCGCAGGGCCTTGAGGCCGTCGCGGGTCTCGCGCCAGCGCTCCTCGCCGAAGCCGCCCTCGATCTTGTCCTGCGCCGCGCGCCAATGGGGGATGGCGGCCTCGATCGCGGCCCTGCCCTTCTCGGTCACGGCGTAGACGGAGGCGCGGCCGCGGCATTCGACCGGCTCGACCATGCCTTCGGCGGCAAGCAGCTGGAGATTGCGCGTCAGCGACGTGCGCTCGAGCGCGAAGCGCTCCGCCAGCTCTGTGACCGACTTCCACTGGCCGGTGCTCAGCGCCGAGAGGAGGACGAACTGGGTGATCTTGAGCCCGCTCGGGCGCATCGCCTCGTCATAGGCCCGGGTCACGGCACGCGCCGTCATCCGGATATGCAGCGCGACGCAGGAGCGGGCGATGTCGTCGAGGCGGGGATCGGGAGCGGGCGTCGTCATTCGGCCATCTTAGCGTGTTCTAGCGCTCGCGGCAGCCGGAAGGCGAAGGGCTGCGGCACTGTCTCCTGCGGCATTCACTTTATCGTCGCAGGCTTCCTTGACTCTCCGGGACCCCGAGCCTATCTCCCCGCCACCTGTTAGCACTCCCCCAGGATGACTGCTAACAGCCTCCCCCGGGAGCCCGTCCGCGGCGCCCGAACCGAATGAGACCGAGAGGAAGACAGAACCATGAAGTTCCGTCCTTTGCATGACCGCGTCGTGGTCCGCCGCCTGGATGGCGAAGAGAAGACCAAGGGTGGCATCATCATCCCCGAGACCGCCAAGGAAAAGCCCCAGGAGGGCGAGGTCGTCGCCGTCGGCCCCGGCGCGCGTGACGAAGCCGGCAAGCTCGTTGCCCTCGACGTCAAGAAGGGCGACCGCGTCCTGTTCGGCAAGTGGTCGGGCACCGAGGTCAAGATCGACGGCCAGGATCTCCTGATCATGAAGGAATCCGACATCATGGGCGTCGTCGGCTGATAGCCGCCTGACCGCTCTCTTCCGTTTCCATTTCAAGGAGTAGCTCTCATGGCTGCCAAAGACGTCAAGTTCTCCTCCGACGCCCGCGACAAGATGCTGCGCGGCGTGGACATCCTCGCCAATGCCGTGAAGGTCACGCTCGGTCCGAAGGGCCGCAACGTCGTGATCGAGAAGTCGTTCGGCGCTCCGCGCATCACCAAGGACGGCGTCACCGTCGCCAAGGAGATCGAGCTCGCCGACAAGTTCGAGAACATGGGCGCCCAGATGGTCCGCGAAGTCGCTTCGCGCCAGAACGACCATGCCGGCGACGGCACCACGACCGCCACGGTTCTCGCCCAGGCGATCGTCCGCGAGGGCGCCAAGTCGGTTGCCGCCGGCATGAACCCGATGGACCTGAAGCGCGGCATCGACCTCGCCGTCGAGGCTATCGTCGCTGACCTCAAGAAGAACTCGAAGAAGGTCACCTCGAACTCCGAAGTCGCCCAGGTCGGCACGATCTCCGCGAACGGCGACGAGTCGGTCGGCAAGATGATCTCGACCGCCATGCAGAAGGTCGGCAACGAGGGCGTCATCACCGTCGAGGAAGCCAAGACCGCCGAGACCGAGCTCGACGTCGTCGAGGGCATGCAGTTCGACCGCGGCTATCTCTCGCCCTACTTCATCACCAACTCCGAGAAGATGATCGCGGAGCTGGACGACCCCTACGTCCTGATCTTCGAGAAGAAGCTGTCCTCGCTCCAGGCGATGCTGCCGATCCTCGAGGCCGTCGTTCAGACCGGCAAGCCGCTCCTCATCATCGCCGAGGACGTCGAGGGCGAGGCTCTCGCCACGCTCGTCGTCAACAAGCTCCGTGGCGGCCTCAAGGTCGCGGCCGTCAAGGCTCCGGGCTTCGGTGACCGCCGCAAGGCCATGCTCGAGGACATCTCGATCCTGACCGCCGGCCAGATGATCTCGGAAGACCTCGGCATCAAGCTCGAGACCGTGACGCTCAACATGCTCGGCCGCGCCAAGAAGGTGCGCATCGAGAAGGAGAACACCACGATCATCGACGGCGCCGGCAAGAAGAAGGACATCGAGGCCCGCGTCGGTCAGATCAAGGCGCAGATCGAGGAGACCACCTCGGACTACGACCGCGAGAAGCTCCAGGAGCGCCTGGCCAAGCTCGCCGGCGGCGTCGCGGTCATCCGCGTCGGCGGCGCGACCGAGGTCGAGGTCAAGGAGAAGAAGGATCGCGTTGACGATGCCCTGAACGCCACCCGCGCTGCGGTGGAAGAAGGCATCCTGCCGGGCGGCGGCGTCGCCCTGCTGCGCGCCCTCAACTCGGTCAAGTCGATCAAGACCGCCAATGACGACCAGAAGACCGGCGTCGAGATCGTCCGCAAGGCGATCGCTGCCCCGGCCCGCCAGATCGTCGACAACGCCGGCGATGACGGCGCGGTCGTGATCGGCAAGCTGATCGAGTCCAAGGACTACTCCTTCGGCTACAACGCCCAGACCGGCGAGTACGGCGATCTGGTCAAGGCCGGCATCATCGACCCGACCAAGGTCGTGCGCACGGCGATCCAGGACGCGGCTTCGATCGCGGGCCTGCTGATCACCACCGAGGCGATGATCGCCGAGCTGCCGAAGAAGGAAGCCCCGATGCCCCCGATGGGCGGCGGCGGCATGGGCGGCATGGACTTCTGAGGAAGTCCAGACGCCCAAGGCGTCTGAATACCGAAACCGGGCAAGCCCGGTTTCGGAGGCGGCATGGACTTCTGATCCAGCCTCCAAGACACATGTCTACGGAAGGCCCGGCGCAAGCCGGGCCTTCTTCGTTTTACGGCACTGTCATCCGCCCGCCATCCCGCTGTCGCCCCGGGCGTGCATCGACCCGCAATCGATCCATCCGTCGCGCCCGGAGACAGCCATGCCGACACGCCGCCACGTTCTCGCCGGCCTCGCCGCCACGAGCCTCAGCCCCGCCTTCGCGCAGGCGCCGGACTGGCGGCAGAGCGTCAAGGAGGTGCGCTTCGGCGTCTCCTCCGCCGAGAACGAGGCCGGCGCCATCGCCCGCACCCAGCCGCTGGTCGACTACCTGTCGCAGCGCCTCGGCGTGCCGGTTCGCTTCTTCCGGGTCGCCGACTATGCCGGCCTGGTCGAGGCGATGCGGGCCGACCAGGTCGACTTCGCCCGCTTCGGGCCGGCCGTCTACGCGCTCGGCCGGCGCGTGCTCGGCGACAAGCTGCAGCCGCTGCTGCGCGACGTCGATCATCACGGGCAGGAAGGCTACTACTCGGTGCTGCTGGTGCGGGCGGACAGCCCCTATCGCGAGCTTGCCGACCTCAAGGGCAAGACGATGGCCTTCGCCGATCCGAACTCGACCTCCGGATACGCCTTCCCCTCCTATTTCCTGCGCAAGCAGGGCATCGACCCGAAGACCCATTTCGGCGGCACCGTCTTCTCCGGCGGCCATGACAATTCGGTGCTGGCGCTGGTGCGCGGCCAGTTCGACATCGTCGCCACCTATCAGGTCAATGCGGAGCACGGCGTCGCGCAGCGGCTCACCCAGCGCGGCATGATCCCGCCCGGCGCGACCCGCGTGCTCTGGACTTCCCCGCTGATCCCGGCGAGCCCGTTCTCGACACGCGCGAACCTGCCGCAGGGGCTGAAGGACGATTTCGTCGCGGCGATGCAGGCGATGAAGCAGAACGCCCCCGAGGCCTGGAAGGCCTTCACCGACGGGCATGTCTCGCACTACGCCGCCGCGCGCCACGAGGACTATCTCGACGTGATCGCCGTCACCGAGGAATTGGAAGCGCAGCGCAAGGCGCGCCAGGGCTGAGCGGACGGCCCACGCTCCACGCCGCTGCTTCCATGCCATGCATTCGCCGATGCGGGTGATGAAGCAGCAGGCAGTGCCCTCCGGGTGCATCCTGGCCTATACAAGCGGCAAGCGACCCCGCGCAGGGTCGTGCCAATTGCATGTCGTAGGGAGATGCAGATGAAAAAGTCCCACTTCCTGTCGGGCGCCGCCCTGGCGGCCGCGCTGTTCCTCTCCGCCCAGGCGGCGCAGGCCGATATCACCATCGGCCTGATCGCGCCGCTGACCGGCCCGGTCGCCGCCTATGGCGACCAGGTCAAGAACGGCGCCCAGACCGCCGTCGACGTCATCAACAAGAGTGGCGGCGTGCTCGGCGAGAAGCTGGTGCTGAAGCTCGCCGACGACGCAGGGGACCCGAAGCAGGGCGTTTCGTCCGCCAATCTGCTGGTCGGCGAGAAGGTCAAGTTCGTGGTCGGGCCGGTGACCTCCGGCGTCGCCATGGCGGTCTCCGACGTTCTGGCGGAGAGCGGCGTGCTGATGGTGACGCCGACGGCGACCTCGCCGGCGCTGACCACGCGCGGCCTGACCAACGTCTTCCGCACCTGCGGCCGCGACGACCAGCAGGCAGAGATCGCCGCAGCCTATGTCCTGAAGAACATGAAGGACAAGAAGATCGCGATCGTCCACGACAAGGGCACCTACGGCAAGGGGCTCGCCGACGCCTTCCAGAAGGGCATCAATGCCGGCGGCCTCAAGGAAGTCGCCGCGCTGACCGTCAATCCCGGCGACAAGGACCTCTCGGCCGTGGTGACGCGGCTCAAGGCCGCCAATGTCGACGTGATCTATTTCGGCGGCTACCACCCCGAAGGCGGCCTGCTCTCCCGCCAGCTCGCCGACGCCGGCGTGAAGGCGGTGATCATCGGCGGCGAGGGCCTTTCCAACACCGAGTATGCGGCGATCGGCGGCGACCACGCCACCGGCACGCTCTTCACCAACGCCACCGACGCGCTGAAGAACCCGGACTCGGCCCAGGCCGTCGCCGCGCTGAAGGAGAAGGGCATCCCGCCGGAGGCCTTCACGCTCAACGCCTATGCTGCGGTCGAAGTGCTCAAGGCCGCGATCGAGAAGGCGGGCAAGCCGGGCGACGCCAACGGCGCCGGCAAGGCCCTGCAGTCGGGCATGCCGGTCAAGACCGCGATCGGCACGCTGACCTACGGCAAGACCGGCGATCTGAGCTCGCCGAGCTTCTCGATGTACAAGTGGGACGCCGGCAAGATCGTCGCGGCCGAGTGATCCACGGGGCCGTCGCCCCGTCGGCCCCCTTCCCGCCTCCCGCCCCGGACGAGCCCCGCTCGTCCGGGGCATTTCGTTTCAGGGCCGCCGCAGGCCATCCTGGACAAGCTGCGTCAGCTGCGCCGATCCGGGATCCATGCCGGAACGCTTGAGGGCTTTTCGGTCAGGCGGGGTCGCGGGACCGTCATTGCGAGCGCAGCGAAGCAAACATGGCGAGACGTTCAAACCAGTCCCCCTAGATTGCTTCGTCGCTATCGCTCCTCGCAATGACGGTGCAGGTCGATCGACAACTTCTCCGATCGGGAAAGTTCCGGGATGGACCCCGGGCCTCCCTTCGGTCGCCCTGGATGAGCGCGCGTGTTGCAGCAAATCGGCAGCCTCCCTGAGCCGCCGCGAAGCGCCATGGTCACCTGTCCGCCGGATGACAATTTGCTCATCCGGGCGCGTCGCCATTGAAAGGCCATCTCCGCTGCGACATGGTCCGAATCGTGGAGCCCACCGTTTCCCGCCAGGATCCCTGCCCATGCGTCTGTTGAGCATCCTCGTCGCCGTGCTGGCGGCCATCACGCTGGTCGTCGGCCAGCAGGCCGGCTTGGCCGCGCTGATCGGCATGGGCGTCATCGGCCTGCTTCTGGCGGCAGTGACCTTCCGGTCGCCGGGCCTACCCTTCTTCCTGCGGATATTCTCCGGCGTCTTCGCCATCGAGTACCTCGTCTTCGGCGCGGCCGCCGTGCTGGCGCAGGTCGGCTGGTGGCCGCCGGCCCTGCAGATCCCGCCCGTGCCAACCAGCCTGCCGACGACGATCGGCGTCTTCGGCCTGCTGATCTACGCGATCTCCTTCGTGCCGGTGATCGCGCGCATCGCCCGCATCGCGTCGCCCTATTTCGAATCGCAGGAGATCACCACCGCCAATCTCTGGCCCATCGGCCCGTTCCGGATCCGGCTCGGCGTGCTGGCGGTCTCGCTCTTCGTCTTCCTGATCGTGATCAACCAGGCCCAGGTCGGCATCACGCTGCGTCTCTCCTTCTTCAACCGCGACATGTACGACGCGCTGCAGAACAAGGACGCGGCCGCCTTCTGGTACCAGCTGTTCTGGGTGTTCTGCCTGTGGGCAACGCTCTGGGTGATCTCGGGACTGATCGAGATGTTCGCCAACTACACCATCCTGATCCGGTGGCGGCAGTTCATGGCGAACGAATACACGCAGCGCTGGCTCGACCACGCCACGCATTACCGGATCGCGCTCGCCGGCAGCGTCGACAACCCGGACCAGCGCATCGCCGAAGACACCCGCGCCTTCGTCAACCAGACCTACAGCTTCGCTCTGCCCCTGCTCTCGCAGGTTTCGACGCTGGTTTCGTTCTCGATCATCCTGTGGAACATCCCGGTCGCCTTCACCCTGCCGGGCACCTCGGTTGCCGTTCCCGGTTACATCTTCTGGGTGGCGTTCTTCTACGCGGCGGCCGCGACCTGGCTGACCCATCTGATCGGCCGCCCGTTGATCCGGCTGGAATTCGAACAGGAGAAGCGGGAGGCGAATTTCCGCTTCTCGCTGGCGCGGCTGCGCGAATATTCCGAGCAGATCGCCCTGATGGTCGGCGAGCCGACCGAGCGGGCCCATCTCACTCAGCGCTTCCGCGACATCGTCGAGAACTTCTACCGGCTGGTCTGGCGTCGGCTGAAGCTCTCCAGCTTCACGTTCTCCTACAACCAGCTCAGCGTGGTGCTGCCCTACATCATTCTTGCGCCGTACTATTTTGCCGGCACGATCACGCTCGGCATCATGATGCAGGTCGCGGGCGCCTTCGACCGGGTGCAGACCGCGCTGTCTTTCATCATCAACAGCTACTCCTCGATCGCCTCCTACCTTGCCTCGATCAACCGCCTCACCTCTTTCGAGACCGCGATCGCGGATGCCCAGCACGGCGCGATCAGCGAGGAGGCGCTCGGCCGCGAGACTTCACGCGACGAGAGCCTGCACATCCGCAACGCCACCCTGCTGTTGCCCAACGGCAAGCCGATCGTGAAGCTCGGCGCGCTCGATCTCGGCAAGGCGCGCTCGACCCTGCTGATCGGCCCTTCAGGCTCGGGCAAGTCGACGCTGTTCCGCGCCATCGCCGGCATCTGGCCGTTCGGCGACGGCAAGGTCGGGATCCCGGCCGGTGCCGAGATCATGCTGCTGCCGCAGCGGCCCTATCTGCCACAGGGCACGCTCAGGACCGCGCTGGCCTACCCTGCCGACGAGGGCGCCTATGAGGATGGCGCGATCCGCGCGGCCATGGAGAAGGTCAAGCTGGGCCATCTCGCCGACAAGCTCGACGAGGTCGACCTCTGGGGCCAGCGCCTGTCGGGCGGCGAGCAACAGCGCCTGGCCATCGCCCGCGCGCTGCTCAGCAAGCCCGACTGGCTGTTCCTCGACGAGGCCACCGCCTCGCTCGACGAGAAGCTGGAAGGCGAGATCTACGCCACGGTCGACCGCGAACTGCCGGAGACCCGGATCGTCTCGATCGGCCACCGCAATACGCTGCGCGCCATGCACGACGCTCTCGTCACCATGGAAGCGAACGCGGACGGCACCTTCACCCCGACGCCGACAGCAAAAACGCCGGCTGCCTGAGGCAGCCGGCGTTCCGGATTTCCGACGAGGGAAAGAAGATCAGAGCGAGCGGCTCAGCGTCAGCTCACCGGCGCTGCCCTTCAGCAGCAGCCGGCCGTTGACGAGGTCCCATTTGCTGGCGGTGCGCAGCGCCATCAGGAAGGCACGCTCGAACTCGAGCGCCCCCTTGTCGCAGGTGCGCTTGGTCACGGCGATCGGCCCGACCGCGAAGCCCTGCTGCCGCAGCGGATAGGCGGAAGCCGAGAAGGTGTTGCAGCCGCCGAAGCCGGTGCCGCGCAGGTTCTTGTCGACAAGCAGCGTGGCACGCCGGTCATAGACCGGCTTGCCGTTCAGCTGCACAACGCTCCAGCTCGCGCCGAGCGGGAAGGTCTTTTCCTGCTGCGCCTCCGGGATCTGGGTGTTCCCTCCGCCGAGCTCGGTCCGCGAAGGCATCTGCTGGCGGCGCTGCGCGGCGGCTTCTTCCGGCATCAGCATCGGCACGGCCAGGGCGGCAAGGACGGCCGCAAGGCCAAGGCGTCGCATCATGATCGTCTTACCTGCATTCACTCGCACGGCAGCGCGGCGTGCCGCCAATCGGTTAACACGCCTAGAGGCCAATTGGTTCGGGATCAAGGCTGAAGCGAGGGCGAAACGGTCATTCCGTTGCGGAAAACCCTACGTCAGATCCGGGCGAGGAGCCGCTCCAGCAGCCGGTTCGAGCGCCGGAAGACATAGGCCGGGGCGCTGACGGCGATGTCGTCGGCCCCGAGTCCGCCGAGATGCTCGACCAGTGCGAAGACGGCCTTGTCCGGGCAATGCAGCGTCAACGGCGTCTGCGCCCCGAACGGCAGGCGCGCGCCGAAGCGCTCCGCCAGCCCGGCCAGCGCATCCGGCGCGAGCGTGAGGCCGGCACGGACCTCGCGGATCGTGCGCCCCTCCTCTTCCGCCGCGATGCGGGAGAGTATGGTCCTGGCGGCGGTCCTGGCGCGCTCGCCCCAGGGTGCGCGCGTCGAGGCGACGAGATTGGCTTCGGAAGCCAGCATCACGCCGTCGTCGAGCACCTTCAGCGCGTTGGCGGCGAGCGTCGCCCCGGTCGTGGTGATGTCGACCACGATCTCCGCCGTGCCGGCGGCCGGGGCGCCTTCCGTCGCGCCGAGGCTTTCGACAATGCGATAATCGGCGAGACCGTGCTCGGCGAAGAAGCGCCGGGTCAGGTGCACATATTTGGTGGCGACGCGCAGCTTGCGGCCGTGGCGCGCGCGCATGGCCGAGGCGACGTCGTCGAGATCGGCCATGCTGCGAACGTCGATCCAGGCCTGCGGCACGGCGACGACGACATTGGCCTGGCCGAAGCCGAGCGGGGTCAGCATCTCGACTGCCGCGTCCGCATCCGAAAGCTGCTCGCGAACCAGATCCTCGCCGGTGATGCCGAGATGAGCGGCTCCGGAGGCGAGTTGCGAGACGATCTCGGAGGCCGAAAGAAAGGCGACCTCGGCCCCCTCGACTCCCGCGATGGTGCCGCGATAACCGCGCTCGCCGCTGGCCTTGACGAATTTCAGCCCGGCACGGCCGAAGAAGGCGGTCGCGTTCTCCTGCAGGCGCCCCTTCGAGGGCACGGCGAGGACAAGCGGGGCATCGTTGACGGAGGGCTGGCTCATGCGGCGTCTCCCGTCAGCCGATCGAGCCAGAGCGAGGCGCCGACGGCGGGAATCGGCCGGCCCGCGCCGAGGCGGCCGAGGACATTGTCGTAGCGACCGCCGCCGGCGACCGGCTTGCCGTCGCCGCGGGCGCTGTCGTGAAGCTCGAAGATGAAACCGGTGTAGTAGTCGAGATTGCGCGCGAAGCCGGCCGAGAAGCGGATCGCGCCGACATCGACGCCGCGGGCCGCGAGGAAGCCGGTGCGCTCGTCGAAGGCGTCGAGCTGGCGGCCGAGATCGAGCGAGGCCTGGTCGGCCAGCGCGCGCAGCGAGGCCGAGGCGGTGTCGGGGTCGCCCGAGACGGCGAGCACCTGCTCGAGCAGCGCCTTGACGTCGCCATTGACCGGATTCTCACGCTCGGCGGCCCTGGCGAGGAAGCGTTCGGCGATGTCACCGGCGCTGCGCCCGCCCACCGTCGAGATGCCGGCGATGGAGAGCACGTCCTCGACAAAGACCCGCGCGGCCTTGGGGTCCTGCCCTTCGAGCGCCTTGAGCAGGCCGGCATGGGCGGCGTCGCCCTCGGCTGCCGGCGGATCGAGCGCAGCGACGGCCTCGCTGCCGCTGCGGCCCTGCACCACGGCACGGACCAGGCGGCGGCGTGCGCCCTGCGGCACGGCGAGCCCGTCGAGCAGAGCGCCGAGCAGCGCGACGTCGCCCATGGCGATGCGCGGCGCCTTCAGTCCGAGCGCGGCGGTCGCCTCGATGGTGAGGGCCATGATCTCTGCATCGGCGGCAGAGAAATCGGCGCGGCCGAAGGATTCGATTCCCGCCTGCTGGAACTCGCCCGGCTCACCGGTACGCATGCGGAAGACGGGGCCGGCATAGGCATAGGCCGCCGGCTCGGTCGAGCCCGAGGCGATGTGATCGAGCGCCACGGGGATGGTGTATTCCGGCCGCAGGCACCAGTCGCGGCCATCGGCATCCTGCGTCATGAAGATGCGGCGGCGGATATCCTCGCCCGAGAGATCGAGGAAGACATCGGCGGGCTGGAGGATCGCCGGCTCCGCCCGCGCATAGCCCTCGCCCGCGAAGAGCGCGATGATGGTCTCGATGCGGGCGCGGCTTGCGGGCACGGGTCGTCCTGTCCTGTTGCGACGCCGTCCTAGCAGCCGCGCCGCCGGTTTTCGAGGGATTTGAGCGAATTGGGTGAACGGGATTTTTCTGTCGTCATGCTCGGGCTTGCCCCGAGCATCTCTCGCAGAAAGAGGCTCCCTCACGTTCCGCCCGAGCTTCCTGGCTCTTCGCTACGCTTCGGCCGAGAATGACGGCGGATAAATGTCTTCGAACAGGTCGCGCCAACCTGGATTCTTCCGCTCGATCAGCTCGATCTTCCACTCCCTGCTCCAGCGCTTCAGACTCGTTTCTCGCTGGATCGCAAGCTCGATATGTTCAAAGACTTCGAACCAAGCCAGTTTGTCGAGATTGTAGCGAGCGGTGAACGACCGCCCGATACCTTGTTTGTGCTCGCTGACGCGCCGGACAAGATCGACGGTAACGCCGAGGTATAACGTACCGCGCGGCTTGTTCGCCATGATGTAGACGAAGGACGGTTCGAGGTTCACGTCGTTCTCGAGCGAAGCACCGACCCGAGAATCTCCGGTAAGAGATGCTCGGGTCAAGCCCGAGCATGACGCAGTGTTTACCCGTGTCGCGCCAGAACCCGCTTCACGCCTTCGACCAGTTCCGCCACCGGCACGGCGAACTGGGCCTCGGCCTGCTTGGCCTTGTGCTCGGCGGAGTCCTTGACGTCGCGGCTGGCCGCGGCGAGCTCGGCGCCGAGGATCAGGTCCTTGATGACGACCGTTCCGGCATCGCGCTCCGAGGAACCCTGGATGATGGCGCAGACGGCGCCGCGGCGATCGGCATATTTCATCTGGGCGTTGAAGCCGGAGCTGCCCAGATAGAGATCGGCGCGCAGCAGCGGCCTGCCAGCGGCATCCGTCGCCTGGCGCAGCGCCGAGACCATCGCCTGATAGCCCGGCATGAACTCGGGCGACTTGTTGTCCATCGCGGTCACGACGACGAGCGGCAGCTCGTTCCGGCTGTCCACGATCGGCGACTTCACCGCCTTCAGCGCCGAGAACAGCCGGGAGACACCGATCGAAAAGCCCGTCGCCGGCACCGGCTCAGGCCGGAAGCGCCCGACGAGGCCGTCATAGCGCCCACCGCCGGCGACCGAGCCGAAACGCACCACCTGCCCGTCATCATTGGTGACCGGGAAGGTCAGCTCCACCTCGTAGACCGGGCCGGTATAGTATTCGAGGCCGCGGACGACGGAGGGGTCGATGATGATCCGCCCGAGATAGCCGGCAGCCGTGATCAGCTCGCGGATCTGCTCCAGCTCCGCGATGCCGGCCTCGCCGTTCTCGGCGCCCTCGACGAGACCGCGCAGGTCGGTGAGCGCCACGGCAGACAGCTGGGCCGAGCCCTCGCTGTCGTCGGCATTGGCCTTGCCGAGCTCGGCGAGCTTCTGGCCGAGCTCGAGATAGCGCAGGATCCGGTCCGCCTGAGCGTCGGACAGGCCAGCGCCTTTCGTGAAGTCGCCGCTCTCATCCTTGCGGCCTTCCCCGAGGAGCTTGCGAACCTCCTCGAGCGGGAACTTGTCGGCCTTGTCGATCGCGCGCAGCACCGTGAGGCGCGCCGCGGGATCGATGCCGGCGGCATCCATCACGCCGTCCAGCACCTTGCGGTTGTTGACCTTCACGACATAGTCGCCGCGCTTGATGCCGAGCTTTTCCATCGTGTCGGCGGCGAGCATGCAGATCTCGGCATCGCCCGCGACGGTGCCGGAGCCGACGATATCGGCGTCGAACTGCATGAACTGGCGGAAGCGGCCCGGCCCCGGCTTCTCGTTGCGGAAGACATAGCCGACGCGATAGCTGCGATAGGGCTTCGGCAGCGCGTCGAAATTCTCGGCGACATAGCGGGCGAGCGGCGCCGTCAGGTCGTAGCGCAGCGAGAGCCACTGCTCGTCATCGTCCTGGAAGGAGAAGACGCCCTCGTTCGGCCGGTCCTGATCCGGCAGGAACTTGCCGAGCGCGTCGGTGTACTCGACGAAAGGCGTCTCCACCGGATCGAAGCCATAGACCGCGAAGCTCTCGCGGATGACCGAGAGCATGCGCTCGGTGGCCGCGACATCGGCCGGGCCGCGATCGACGAAACCGCGCGGCTGGCGGGCCTTCAGCTTGGCAGGGGCGGACTTGTCGGCGGACATGGGCGTGCTCGGAAAGCGGGGGTAAACGTCCCCGGAAATGGCTGAGTGGCGGGTTAGACCGTACGGACGCGACGGGCAAGCTTGTTCCCTTCTCCCCTCGGGGGAGAAGGTGGCAGCGCGAAGCGCTGACGGATGAGGGAATGCAGGCGTCGAACCACCCTCGTCCGCCTGCCGGCACCTTCGCCCCCGAGGGGAGAAGGAAGCTACTCGGCCGCCAATGCCTGCGCCCGGATCGGCCGATCTTCGATCCCTGCCCGCGCCAGCTTCTCCGGCAGCGGGCCGCCGGTCGCCCAGTCGAGCAGTTCAGCGGTGTGGACCACCGGCGTGGTCGCTCCCTTGTCCGAAAAACCCTTCGCCAGCTGGGTCATGCAGCCGATATTGCCGGTCGCGACCAGCATCGGCTTGGTGCGCTCGATATTGCCGATCTTGCGATCGCGCAGGCGGCCGGCGATCTCCGGCTGGAGGATGTTGTAGACGCCGGCCGAGCCGCAGCAGATATGGCCCTCCGGCACCTCCTTGACCTTGAAGCCCGCCCCGGAGAGCAACCGCTTCGGCCCGTCCTTGAGCTGCTGGCCGTGCTGCATCGAGCAGGCCGAGTGGTAGGCGATCGGCATCGCGACATCGCGCACCGCCGACAGCTCCAGCGTTTCCAGGAACTCGGTCACGTCCTTCGCCAGGCCCGAGACCTGCGCCGCCTTCTCGGCATAAGCAGGCTCGTTGCGGAACATGAAGCCGTAATCCTTGATCGTCGTGCCGCAGCCCGAGGCCGTGATCAGGATGGCGTCGAGCCCCTCGCCTTCGACCTCGGCCATCCAGGCGTCGATGTTCCTGCGCGCGAAGGACAGGGCGTCGTGCTCCTGCCCCATATGGTGGACGAGCGCGCCGCAACAGCCCTCGCCCTTCGGCAGCACGACCTCGACGCCATGACGGTTGAGCAGGCGGACCGTCGCCTCGTTGATCGCCGGATCGAGCACCGGCTGGGCGCAGCCGGAGAGCAGCGCGACGCGCTTCGTCCGCGCTGCGGGCGGCGGGAAGCTCTGCGGGCCTTCCATGGTCGAGCGCGTCGGCAGCCGCGCCGGCGCCAGCGCCAGCATCGCCTTCAGGCGCGGGCCGATGACGGGGAGCACGCCGAGAATGGGAGCAAACGGCTTGGCCGGCAGCGCAGCCAGCATCGCCGCGCGGAAACGGCCGGGATAGGGCAGGATCGCCGCCAGCACCTTGCGCAGCAGCCGGTCATGCCAGGAGCGCGTATAGGTCTCCTCGATATGGGCGCGGGCATGGTCGACGAGGTGCATGTAGTGCACGCCCGATGGGCAGGTCGTCATGCAGGAGAGGCAGGAGAGGCAGCGGTCGATGTGCTTCACCACCTCGGCGGTGGCGGGCTTGCCGTTCTCCAGCATGTCCTTGATCAGGTAGATGCGCCCGCGCGGCGAATCGAGCTCGTCGCCGAGCAGCAGATAGGTCGGACAGGTCGCGGTGCAGAAGCCGCAATGGACGCAGGTGCGCAGGATCTTCTCCGAGGCCGGCATGCGCGGGTCGGAGGCGAGGCGCTCGGGAGTGAAGTTGGTCTGCATCGCTCAGGCTCCGCCCTGCCAGGCTTTGATCCAATCCATCGGCCAGAGCAGCATGATGACGTTGAGGGTGAGGTTGTCGCGGATCAGCCAGCCGACGATGAGTTCCATCGCCAGCGCGCTCGCCACGGTGACCCAGACCGGGGCGAGCCGGGCGAAGAGGAAGCCGAGCACCATCGCCAGGATGTCGCAGACCGAGTTCAGGACGCTGTCGCCGTAATAGTCCAGCGAGATCGTGGCCGAGCGGTAGTGGTTGATCACCGCGTTGGTGTTCTCGGTGATCTCCCAGGCGCTCTCGATCACGATGGCGAGCAGCAGCGCGACGCCGAAGGAGAGCGGCAGGCCGGTGAACCGGCGGATCAGCCAGAACAGCCCGTAGAACAGGAAGCCGTGGATGATGTGCGAGAACGTGTACCAGTCGGCGATGTGCTGGGAGTTCTCGGAGGACATCACCGTGCCCTGCCAGAACTTGATGTTCCCGCATTTGCAGATCGGCTCGCGGCCCATCCAGAGCAGGATCGCCGCCGCGCCGGCCGTCAGCAGCGCGGCCAGAACGGCGATGGCCAGCGGGCTCAGGCGGCCCGGCGCCCAGTTCGCGCGGGATGCCGGTCTTTCGACGGAAAGCGTGTCAGCGAGCGCCATCAGATCCCCGCATACATCCGGCCGGTCTCGAAGATGCCGGCCGGGTCGAAGCTTTTCTTGATGCCCGTCGTGACGCGCATCAGCGGCTCGGCCAGCGGCTGGAAGACATCGACGGCGGCGCGCACCGCATCGGGCGCCCGCACCAGCGTGGCGTGGCCGCCAAGCGGCTTCAGGGCCGTGCGGATGGCAGCGGCGCCGGCATCGCCATCGGCCGGCACAGCCAGCCAGACCAGCCCGCCGCCCCAGTCGTAGAACCAGCGCGCGCCCGGCAGCATCCGCCCGATCGCGGCCGCGGCCTTCGCGCCGTCGGTCGGCTTGAGCGACAGTCGCCAGACCGCCTCGCCCGTCCCGGCGAAGAAGGCGGCGTCGCGGATGTCGCGCCAATGCGCGGCGACGCCCTCGCCTTCCAACCGGTCCGGCACGCCGTATTCGCCGAGCAGCAAGGCGAGCTCGCCGGCGCGGTACTCGATCGAATCCGGAAAATTCTCCAGCCGCAGCAGGGTCACGGCCTCCTCCCCGGCGAGGCCGCCGGGAAGATGGGCGGCCGCCATCGGCTCGAAGGGCGAGCCCAGCGCCTTCGACAGCAGCGCCACGCCCTGCGCATCGGAGAGCCCGCGCCATTGCAGCGTCGCGAGCGCCGCCGGCCTCGGCAGCACGCGGAAGGTCACTTCGGTGAGGAAGCCCAGCGTCCCGTGGCTGCCGCTGACCAGCTTCACCAGATCGAGGCCTGTGACGTTCTTCATCACCCGCCCGCCCGATTTGATCATCTCGCCGCGGCCATTGACCATGCGGATACCGATCAGCGAATCGCGCGCCGCGCCGGCATTGATCCGGCGCGGGCCGGAGATGTTGCAGGCGGCGACGGCGCCGATCGTCGGCTCGCCTTCCGTGCCGTAGAGGGCGCGGTGGTCCATCGGCTCGAAGGGCAGCATCTGGCCGCGCTCGGCCAGCGTCTCCTGCACCAAAGCGAGCGGCGTGCCGGCGCGGGCGGCGATCACCATCTCGGCCGGCTCGTAGAGGGTGATGCCGGTGAGACCGGCGCTGGAGAGCGTGCTCGCAACCTGGGCCGGGCGCCCGAGACCATGGCGCGTGCCGCCCCCGCGCAGGGCGAGCGGCACGCGGGAATCGATGACCGATTTCACGACGGCGCAGGCCTGCGCCTCGGTGGTGGGGGTATGGATGATCATGCACCGCCCCTTGTCATTCCGGGGCTTCGCGTAGCGAAGAACCCGGAAGCCACGACTGGGCGCGCGCGGTCAAGCCAGCCCTTCATAGAGATCCGCCCATTCGGGATTCATGTCCTCGATCAACTTGATCTTCCAGGCACGGCGCCATTTCTTCACCCGTTTTTCCCGATCGATAGCTTCGTTGACCCACTCGAATTCCTCGTACCAGACAAGCCGATCGACATCGTATCGGGAGGTGAAGCCGATAGTCTGCTTCGATTTGTGTTCATGGACACGTCTCGCGAGATCGCTGGTGACGCCCAGATAGAGCGTGCCGTCTTTCTTTCGAGCGAGGAGATAAACGAAATACGGCATCTGCCTCACCCGGTCGTGGGTTCCGGGTTCTCGCTACGCGAGCCCCGGAATGACAAAGCTCACGCCGCGACACGTCCTTCCAGCGGAAACACCTTCGCGGGGTTGAGCAGCCAGCGCTCGTCGAACACCGCCCTCACCCGCATCTGCTGGGCGAGGTCGGCCTCGTTGAACTGGAAGGTCATCAGGTCGCGCTTCTCGATGCCGACGCCGTGCTCGCCGGTGAGGCAACCGCCGACCTCGACGCAGAGCTTGAGGATGTCCATGCCCGCATCCTCCGCCTTCTGCGCCTCGACCGGGTCGTTGCAGTTGTAGAGGATGAGCGGGTGGAGATTGCCGTCCCCGGCATGGAAGACATTGGCGACGCGCAGGCCGTAGCCCTTCACGATCTCGTCCATCCGGCGCAGCACATAGGGCAGCTGGCCGGTCGGGATGGTGCCGTCCATGCAGATATAGTCGGCGATGCGGCCGGTGGCGCCGAAAGCGGATTTGCGGCCCTTCCAGATCGCAGCCGCCTCCATCGCCGATTTCGATTCCTTGACGGTGGTGACGCCGTGCTCGCCGGCGATGGCGACAATGCGCGCAAGCTGCGCGTCCATCTCCTCGTCAGAGCCCTCGACCTCGATGATCAGCAGGGCACCGCAATCCATCGGATAGCCCGCCTTGGCGAAAGCCTCGCAGATCTCGATCGCCGGCTTGTCCATGAACTCCATCGCGACCGGGATGATGCCGGCACCGATGATCGCGGCCACCGCCGCGCCCGCCTGCTCGCTGATCGGGAAACCGAACAGGACAGGCCGCGCTCCCTCGGCCGAACGCAGGATGCGCACCGTCGCCTCGGTGACGATGCCGAGCTGGCCTTCCGAACCGTTGATCAGGCCGAGCAGATCGTAACCCGGCGAATCGAGATGAGCGCCGCCGATCTCGACGATGCTGCCGTCGAGCATCACCAGGGTGACGCCGAGGACGTTGTTGGTGGTCACGCCGTATTTCAGGCAGTGCGCCCCGCCCGAGTTCATGCCGATATTGCCGCCGATCGAGCAGGCGAGCTGGGAGGACGGATCGGGCGCGTAGAAGAAGCCCTCGGCCGAGACCGCGCCGGTGACGGCGAGATTGGTGACGCCGGCCTGCACCCTGGCGACGCGGTTGGCATAGTCGATCTCGAGGATGCGGTTCATCTTCGAGACGCCGATGACCACGGCATCCTCCTGCGGGATCGCACCGCCGGAGAGCGAGGTGCCGGAGCCGCGCGGGACCACCGGCACGCCCTGCTCGCGGCAATAGCGCAGCACGGCCGCGACCTCCTGCGTGGTCGAAGGCAGGACGACGGCAAGCGGCATGCGGCGATACGCGGTGAGCGCATCCGTCTCGTAGGGGCGTCGCTCGTCGTCGCTCGTAATCAGCGCCTGCGGTGCGACGAGGCCGGCCAGGCCGGCGACGATCGATTCGCGGCGAGCGAGGATGCCGGCATCCGGCACCGGAAAAGCTATCGCGCTCATCTTGCCCTCCGATCTCAACGGCGCAGGGGCGCGCCGAGCGCCCTCTTTGCGCGGCAGATTAGACCAATTCAATGCCTCTTGCAGCGCGGGCAAAGCCAGCCATTATTTCCATATTGGAAAAGGTGGCGATTGATGGACCGGTTCGGCGATCTCGATGTCTTCGCGCATGTCGTCACGACGAAAAGCATGTCGGCTGCCGGGCGGCAGCTCAACCTGTCGCCTGCGGTCATCTCGAAGCGCATTCGCCGGCTCGAGGAGCGGCTCGGCGTGCGGTTGCTCCAGCGCACGACCCGGCAACTGGCGCTGACCGAGGCCGGGCAAGGCTTCTACGAGCGCGTCGTCTCGATCCTATCCTCGATCGAGGAGGCGGAAGCCTGGGTCGCGAGCGGCGCGGGGCAGGTGCGCGGAACGTTGCGCGTCTCGGCGCCGACCTCCTTCGGGCGGATGCATGTCGCGCCGCATCTCAAGCGCTTCCTCGACGCCAACCCGCTGGTGACGGTCGATCTCGTGCTGAGCGACGCCTTCGTCGATGTCGTGGGCGAAGGCTTCGACCTCGCGATTCGCATCGCCGACCTGCAGGATTCGAGCCTCGTCGCCAAAAGGCTTGCGCCGAACCACCGCGTGCTCTGCGCCACGCCCGGTTATCTCGCCAGCCACGGCACGCCCACCGAGATCGCCGAGCTCGCCCGGCATACGCTGATCGCCCACAATGCCGATCACTGGCGGCTCGACGGACCGGAAGGGCCAGTCTCGGTACGCGTCAACGGCCCGTTGCGGACCAATTCCAGCGAGGTCGTGCGCGAGGCCTTGCTGGCCGGCGTCGGCATCGCGCTGCGTTCGACCTGGGATGTCGGGCCGGAGCTGAAATCCGGCGCGTTGCAGCGGGTGTTGCCGGCCTATGCGGTGGGCTCCCGCGTCGCTGTCTACGCCGTCTATCCGAGCCGTCGGCATCTCGAGCAGAAGGTGCGCGCCTTCGTCGACTATCTCGGCGAGCTCTACGGCGCCACGCCCTATTGGGATGCGGGGCTTGCGCTCTAGGCGCTTGCCGCCGCGGCCGTCGGCAGGGATGCTTCAACCAGATCGTCAGGGAGGGATGGCATGTTCGGCGAGCTCGAAGGCACGGGAGTTTCGGTCCTCGATCCGCGGTTCCACCGCGTCATTCCCGGTCCGGCGCGGGTCGAGCGGCTGTGGACGGGCGCGCGCTGGTCGGAAGGACCCGCCTGGTTCGCGGCGCACAACACCCTGGTCTGGTCGGACATCCCCAACGACCGGATGCTGCGCTACGACGCGCTCTCCGGCCAGACGAGTGTCTTCCGCCAGCCCGCGCGCAACTCCAACGGCAACACGGTCGACGCGCAGGGCCGGCTCGTCACCTGCGAGCATGGCGGGCGCCAGGTGACCCGCACCGAGCATGACGGCTCGATCACCGTGCTGGCGAGCCACTATGGCGGCAAGCGGCTGAACTCGCCCAATGACGCGGTGGTGAAGTCCGACGGCTCGATCTGGTTCACCGATCCCGACTACGGCATCCTGAGCGACTATGAGGGCGACAAGTCGGCCAGCGAGATCGGCGCCTGCCATGTCTATCGCATCGACGGCGAGAGCGGCGAGATCGCGATCGTCGCCGACGATTTCGTCAAGCCCAACGGCCTCGCCTTCTCGCCGGACGAGAGCATCCTCTACATCGCCGACACCGGCGCCAGCCACGATCCCGAGCACGGGCCGCGGCATATCCGCAGCTTCAAGATGGATCGCGACGGCCGCTCGCTCGGTGCCTCGAAGCTGTTCGCCACCTGCACCGCCGGGCTGTTCGACGGCTTCCGCCTCGATATCGAGGGCCGGATCTGGACGAGCGCCGCCGACGGCGTCCACATCTACCACCCGGATGGCACGCTGATCGGCAAGGTCGCGATCCCGGAGATCGTCGCCAATGTCTGCTGGGGCGGGCCGAAGCTCAACCGCCTTTTCATCTGCGGCACGACCTCGCTCTACGCCGTGATGACCCACACCAACGGGGCCGGCCGGCCGGCGGGCTGAAGCCGCCTCAGCGCGGCGGCTCGCCCTTCACCCGCGTCAGGATGAGCGGCATGGCCAGCCCGATGGCGACGAAGCGGACGAGGTGGTGGGCGCCGACATAGAGCGTGTCGAGGCCCATCGCGAAGGCCAGCATCGCCATCGCCTCCAGCCCGCCCGGCGCGAAGGCCGCCATGCCGCTGGCATAGGAGACGTCCGCGAGCCAGGCCGCCGGCCAGGCGAACAGGAAGGCGACGCCGATCGAGACCGCGAAGCCGCCGATCGCGAGCGGAAACAGCCCCTTCAGCTCTTCGCGCGGGATATGGGCGATGCGCCCGCCCATGGTGGAGCCGAGCAGGACCTGCACGGCGATCTGGATCGGCATCGGCAGCGAACCCTCGACCAGCCCGGTGCCGTGCAGGAAGGAGCTGGCGAAGGTCGCGCCGAACATCAGCGGGGCGGCCAGGCCGAGGCGTTCGAAGACGAGGCCGAGCGCCAGCCCCGCCATGGTCACGCCGAGCATGGTGGCGGCATCGACCGTCTCGACCGGCGGCGCGGGTGTGCCGGCCGACGCGCCGGAAAGCTGCATCACGCTCGGCAGCAGCGCCACCAGCACCAAGAGGCGGAACAGCTGCACGACCGAGATCCGGCCGATATTCGCGCCCTTGGCCTGCGCCACGGCCAGCACGGTCGAGAGCGCCCCCGGCGCGGCTGCGAGCAGGGCATCGATCCAGGGCCAGCGTGCGACATGGCGCAGATAGGCGCCGGTCGCGGCCATGATCACCGCGACGCCGACGAGAAGGACGAGGAGCGAGGCGGGATAGCGGGCGGCGGCGGTCAGAGCCTCGGGCGTGGCGGCGGAGCCGAGGATGGTGCCGGAGAGCACCATGGTCGCGTCGAACCACGGCCGGCGCAGGCTCGGCAGCGGGCGCAGCAGCGCGACGACCGCACTCAGCAGCATCGAGCCCGAAAGCCAGGCCGCCGGCATCCCGAGGAGTGCAAAAGCTCCTCCACCGGCCGCAGCCAGGGCGATGACCAGGACCTCCCGCGACAAGAGCGTCAGCCGGGTCGTGGGATAGCCGAACGGTTTCATCGTGCTCCGGGCAGGCCGCGCGAGCGGCGGCGCCGGGTGTTGATGACGGCAGGCGGGGAGCGGGTCAACCGCACCCGCGCCCTCCCGGGCGCAGGGCGGCGTTGCGCCGCCGGCGCGGCGGCCCTCAGCCGGCCATCAGCGCCTTGTGCAGCCGGGCGACCGCCTCGACGAGATCGGCCGACTTGCGGGCGAAGCACAGGCGCAGGCCCGTCTCGCCGCCCGGGCCGAAGGCCGTGCCCGGGGCGAGGCCGACATTGGCGGAATCGACCAGCTCGAGCGCCAGCTTGCGGGAATCCTCGCGGCCGTCGACCGAAAAGAACTGGTAGAAGGCACCGACCGGCGCCGAGAGCGAGACGCGGTTGGTCGCCTTCAGCCCCTCATAGACGATGCGCCTGCCTTCCGCGGCGCGCGCGATCTGCTCGGCCACGAAGCCTTCGCCGTGATCGAGGGCGGCGACGGCGCCGCGCTGCACGAAGACCGGGGAGCCCGAGGTCGAGTACTGGATCAGGTTCTCGATGACCTGGCCGAAGCCCTCCGGCGCCTCGATCCAGCCGATGCGCCAGCCGGTCATGGCCCAGTTCTTCGAGAAGGTCTGGACGAAGATGACGCGGTCCTCGCTCTCCATGATGTCGTGGAAGGAGGAGGCGCGCGCCGAGCCGTCATAGACGAAGCGGCCATAGATCTCGTCGGCGATGATCCAGATGCCGTGCTTGCGCGAGAGTGCGAGCAGGGCCTCCTGCTCCTGCCGCGTGGCGGTCCAGCCCGTCGGGTTCGAAGGCGAGTTGACCAGGATGCCGCGAGTGCGCGGCGTGATCGCGGCGGCGAGCTTGTCGAGATCGAGGGTGAAGCGGCCCTGTGCATAATCCATCGGCACGCAGACCGTGGTGGCCCCGCTGACGCTGACCGCCGCGCCGAAATTCGGCCAGGCCGGCGTCGGAATGATCAGCTCGTCGCCCGGGCCGGCAATCATGCGGACCGCGATCTGGACGGACTGCATGCCCGAGCCGGTGACGAAGAAGCGCTCCGGCGAGAAGCTCTGGCCGTAGAGGCGCTCGTGATAGCGCGCCAGCGCCTCGCGCAGCTCGGGGATGCCGCGCTGCCAGGTGTAGAAGGTCTCGCCCGCCGCCAGCGAGCGCGCCGCCGCATCGCTGATGAAGGATGGGGTGGGCAGATCGCCCTCGCCGACCCAGAGCGGGATCAGGCCCGGCCGCAGCCTGCCATAGTTCATCACCTCGACGATCCCGCTTTCCGGCGCGTTGACGGCTTCCGGGCGGAGCTCCGCGACCAGGGTGCTGCCGGGCAGGATGGCGGTGTTCATCGGCGTCGACCTCGCGAAATTCGATGCCCTCCTTTAGCCGATCGCGGCGCCGGCTGGCATGAAATCGCGAGATCAGGTCAATCGGCGGCCGTGATGAATCGCGGCCGCCGGGCCAGGCTCGTCAGGCGTTCTTCTGCTTGAGCAGGTCGCGGATTTCGGTCAGCAGAGCAACGTCGGCCGGCGGTGCGGCCGGCGGCGGCGGAGCCGCTTCGGCCTTGCGCTTCAACTGGTTGATGCCCTTGACCACGAGGAAGAGCACGAAGGCGATGATCAGGAAGTTGATCGCCACCGTGACGAAGTTGCCATAGGCGAGCACGGCACCCTGCTTCTTGGCCTCGTCCAGCACCGGCGCCGTCACCGCGCGGTTGAGACCAAAGAAATAGTTCGAGAAATCGACGCCGCCGAGCGCGCCGATGAACGGCATGATGATGTCCTGGACGAGAGAATCGACGATCCTGCCGAAGGACGCGCCGATGACCACGCCGATGGCAAGGTCGATGACGTTGCCCTTCAGCGCGAATTCCTTGAATTCCTTCAGCATGCTGGACCCCTGAGCTAGTCGACGACAGTTCCCCGTCAGCCGGTTCCGGAGGCTAGACCAACCCGGTGGAGCAGGAAAAGCCGCTTGGCCGCCGGAATGGCCGGCGAGCGGCATTTTCCGGCAAAGAGCTGGGGATGACTTGCGCCTTTGTCCTATGGCGGCGCCCGGGAGCGTCCGATAAACTGCGAGAAACGCGAAGCGGAAGCTCATGACGCCAGAACTCCGGCCTGAACCGCGCAACGGCGCGCCACGGATTGCGGCATGATTCCCGGCTGGTCCGTCGTCCTCGTCGCACTCGCCTATCTGTGCGGGCTGTTCGCCGTCGCCCATCTCGCCGACACCTCCGGCCGCAAGCTCATGACCGGACGGGCGCGCACCACGATCTATGCGCTGGCGCTCGGCGTCTACTGCACCTCCTGGACCTTCTACGGCTCCGTCGGCTTCGCCAGCCGCGCCGGGTTCGACTTCCTCGGCATCTATGTCGGGCCGATCCTCGTCATCGGCCTCGGGCATCGCTTCGTCGGGCGCATCGTCGGCATCGCCAAATCCCAGAACATCACCTCAATCGCCGATTTCGTCGGCGCGCGCTACGGCAAGAGCGAGCGCGTCGCCGCGTTCGTCTGCATCGTCGCGGTGATCGGCGCCCTGCCCTACATCGCCCTGCAGCTCAAGGCGGTCGCCAATTCGCTCTCGGTCTTCCTCGCCGCCACCGGGGGCCACGCGCCGACGCCGGACGTGCCGGTGCTGAGCGACCTGCCCTTCTTGGTCGCGATCGTGCTCGCCGGCTTCGCCTGCGCCTTCGGCACGCGCCATATCGACGCCACCGAGCACCAGGACGGCCTGGTCCTGGCGATCGCGGTGGAATCGCTGATCAAGCTCGTCGCCTTCCTCGTGCTCGGCGTCTTCATCGTCTACGGGCTGTTCGGCGGCGCCGAGGACCTGCTCTCGCAGGCGGCGCGGCCCGCCTCCGGGCAACCGCCGATCTGGGAGCGGACATCGAGCTGGCCGAACTTCCTGACGCTGACGCTGCTGTCGAGCTGCGCCGCCCTGCTGCTGGCGCGGCAGTTCCACATGACGATCGTCGAGAACCGCGACGTGCGCGACGTGCGCCGCGCCGCCTGGATGTTCCCGCTCTATCTCGTGCTGATCAACCTGTTCGTGCTGCCGCTGGCGGCAGCCGGCGAGATCCTGATCCCCGGCAGCGGCGTCGACCGCGACATGACCGTGCTGCTGCTGCCGCTCCAGCGCGAGGCGGGAGTGATCGCGCTCTTCGTCTTCGTCGGCGGCCTCTCGGCGGCGACGGCCATGGTGATCGTCGCCTCGGTGGCGCTCGCCATCATGATCTCGAACCATCTGGTGATGCCGCTGCTGCTGCGCGGGCGGCGGGGGCTGAGCGATCCAGGCCGTTCCTCCGGCCTGTTCAAGGGCCGCGACACCGGCAACAGCAATACGGGTGGCGACCTCGGCTCGCAGGTCGTCATCATCCGCCGGATCAGCATCTTCCTGGTGATCCTGCTCGGTTATCTCTATTACCGCGCCTCGGGCGAGGCGGCGCTGGTCTCGATCGGCCTGCTCTCCTTCGCCGCGACGGCGCAGATCGCACCGGCCTTCTTCGGCGGCCTGGTCTGGCGGCGCGGCACCGCGCTCGGCGCGGCGGCGGGGCTGACGGTCGGCACCGTCGTCTGGGCCTATACATTGCTGATGCCGAGCCTGGCGATCCCCGGCGGCTGGTGGAGCGCCGTCGTCGCGAACGGCCCTTTCGGCGCCGGCGTCCTGCGGCCGGAATCCCTGTTCGGGCTCGACTGGCCGGCGTTGCCGCATGGCGTGTTCTGGAGCCTCGGCCTCAACATCCTCGCCTATATCGGCTTCTCGCTGCTCAGGCCGGCCAATGCGATGGAACGGCTGCAGGCCAACGCCTTCGTCGAATCCCAGCCGGCGACGATGGCGCAATCCTTCTCGCTCTGGCGCACCACCATCACCGAGGGCGAGCTGCAATCGACGATCGCGCGCTATCTCGGGCAGGAGCGCACACAGCGCGCCTTCGAGGGCTTCAACAGCAGCCGCGGCGAGGCGTCGGAAGCCAGCCGCCAGGCCGATATCCACCTGCTGCGCTTCGGCGAGCACCTGCTCTCCTCGGCGATCGGCGCCGCCTCCTCGCGCCTCGTGCTGTCGCTGCTGCTGAAGCGGCGCAACCTCTCGACCGAAGCCGCCTTCAAGCTGCTCGACGATGCGTCGGCCGCGCTCCAGTACAATCGCGACATCCTGCAGCACGGGCTCGACCATGCCGGCCAGGGCATCACCGTGCTCGACCGGGACCTGAGGCTCCTCGCCTGGAACCAGGCCTTCATCCAGCTCTACGACCTGCCGGCCTCGCTGGTGCGCTTCGGCACCGGGCTCGACGAGATCGTGCGCTACAACGCCGCGCGCGGAGCCTATGGCGACGGCGCCCAGGACGATCTGATGGCGGCGCGGCTGGAGAGCTTCATCAACGACCGCGAGCCGGTGCGCCTCAAGCTCTACCCGTCCAAGAAGGTGATCGAGGTCCGCACCAACGCCCTGCCGGATGGCGGCTTCGTCACGACCTATACCGACATCACCGACACGGTCGCCGGCGAGGAGGAGCTGGAGCGCGCCAATGAGAGCCTCGAGAAGCGCGTCGCCGAGCGCACCGAGGAACTGCTGCACGTCAATGCCGAGCTGCAGCGCGCCAAGGCCGAGGCGGAGGCCGCCAACGCCTCGAAGACCCGCTTCCTGGCCGCCGCCAGCCATGACATCCTGCAGCCGCTCAACGCGGCGCGGCTCTATGCGACCTCGCTGGTCGAGCGCGACCGCACGGCAGGCGCGCCCGATCTCGCCGAGAACATCGACGCCTCGCTCGATGCCGTCGAGGAGATCCTGACCGCCCTGCTCGAGATCTCCCGCCTCGACGGCGGCGCGCTCAAGCCCGAGCTCTCCGCCTTCCGCCTCGACGAATTAATGCGCCAGCTCCAGCGCGAATTCGAGCCGAGCGCGCAGGAGAAGGGCCTCAAGCTCGTCTTCATGCCGACCGGCCTCACCCTGCGCTCGGACCGCCGCCTGCTGCGGCGCCTGCTGCAGAACCTGATCTCGAACGCGATCAAGTACACACCGAGCGGCAAGGTCCTGATCGGCTGCCGCCGCCGCGGCAACCAGATCGCCGTCGAGGTGATCGACACCGGCCTCGGCATTCCGCAGAGCAAGCAGAAGACGGTCTTCCGCGAGTTCCAGCGTCTCGACCAGGGGGCGAAGGTGGCGCGCGGGCTCGGCCTCGGCCTCTCGATCGTCCAGCGCATCGCGCGGGCGCTCGATCATGGGCTGACGCTCGATTCGGCGCCGGGACGCGGGACGCGCTTCTCCGTGCTGGTGCCGCGCGCCGCGCCGCTGCCGGCGATGGCGACGGGCACCGCGCCGCGCCAGGCGCCGGCCGGGCAGCTCGCCGGCATGCGCCTGCTCGTCATCGACAACGAGCCGGCGATCCTCGACGGCATGCGGCGCCTGCTCGAAGGTTGGGGCTGCCTTGTCACCACCGCACCGGGGCTGGACGAGGCGCTGCCTTATGTCGGCGGCAAGGGCGAGGCCGACGTGCTGATCGCCGACTACCATCTCGATCACGGCAACGGGCTGACGGCGATCACCGCCCTCAGAGCGCGGGCGCGCACGCCGATGCCGGCGATCCTGCTGACGGCGGACAGGACGCCGCATGTGCGCGAAGCGGCGAACGCGCTCGACGTCCACCTGCTCAACAAGCCGCTGAAGCCGGCGGCGCTGCGGGCCTTGCTGGCGCAGTGGCGGGCCACCCGGCTCGCGGCGGAGTAACCCTGAACCTTCGAAGCAAACGAGCCCTCATCCCGAGGAGCAGGCCGGAGGCTTGCGTCTCGAAGGATGGTTCCGGATGGTTCCGGAGCCTCGTGAACCATCCTTCGAGACGCCGCTATGCGGCTTCTCAGAATGAGGTCTCAAGCTTCGGAGAAGTCCTGGCGCTCGCTCGCGGCGGCGTTGCGCATGGCATCCTCGGAAGCGAGGAAAGCTGCAACTTCGGGGCTCGGCTCCGGGCTCCGAGCCTCGATGCCGATCTCGCCGAGCAGGCGCGCGACCGGGACATAGGCGCGCGCCTTCTTGTCGTAGAGCGCGGCCCGGACAAGAGCCACGGCCGCGACGATCTCGCCGCCATCGCGGCCGCGCATCAGCATGCGGTGCTGCATCACCAGCCAGGCCTCGCTCCAGCACAGGATCGTCGTTTCCACCCGGAAGGGGCGGAACAGGCGCATTTCGCGCCGGAAGCGGATGGTGCCGGCGTTGACGACGGGCAGCCAACGATGGCGCAGCACCGCCCGCCAGAGGCCGCTGCGCAGCATCAGGTCGAGCCGGCCGAGATCCATCAGCGACCAGTAGCGGCCGTTGTTCATGTGCAGGCTGATGTCGAGGTCGTGGGGCCAGACCCGGAAGGGCAGGACGGAGGCCTCCGCCGGCAAGGCGAGCGACGGCCGGAAGCGCGTCGTCAGCAGGAGCCAGATCAGCCGGAACCAGAGATTCATGGGGAGCTCCGCCAGGACGGATCGATGGGGCGTGGCTTCCATGTCATGGAGGCCTCGGCGCTGTCGATCATGCTATCGTCTGCCTCATCGGTGTCGCGCCGAAACATCCGGAGCCGGCCTCTTGCCAAGCCTTCACGTCGCCCCGCTCTCCAGGCTGAGCGAAACCGTCGCCGCGGTGCGCGCCCGCCATCTCGTGACCCTGATCAATGTCGGCACAGTGGTCGCGCGCCCGGCCGGCATCGCGGCTGAGCGCCACCTCTTCCTCGGCATGTCCGACATCAGCCAGCCGGTCGACGGCCATGTCCTCGCCGGGCAGGACCATATCGGGCAACTCCTCGCCTTCATGCGCGGCTGGGACCGCGAGGCGCCGATGGTGATCCATTGCTGGGCCGGCATCAGCCGCTCGACCGCCGCCGCCTATATCGCCGCCTGCGCGCTCGCCCCCGATCGCGACGAGGACGAGGCCGCCGACGCGCTGCGAGCCGCCGCCCCCTCGGCGACGCCCAATGCCCGGCTCGTCGCCCTCGCCGATTCAGCGCTCGGCCGGCGCGGCCGGATGATCCGCGCGATCGACCGAATCGGCCGCGGGGCCGACGCGTTCGAGGGCACACCCTTCGCCATGCCCCTGGCCTGAATCGCCCCGCAAAGCCGCGCAAGTTCCTGCGCCCCCAGGCCCGGATGCTGCGGATATGAGCGCCCGCACTCGGGATCGACGCAGAAGATTGCTTGCATCGGGCGAATTTTGCGACGATGCATCGCGCGGGAGGTTTCACCGTGACCATGACGATCGAGCTCGACTCGCGCGACCGCTCCATCCTGCGGATTCTCCAGCAGGACGGACGCATCACCAATTCGGACCTCGCCGAGAAGGTGCATCTGTCGCCCTCGGCCTGCCTGCGCCGCGTGCGGCAGCTCGAAGAGAGCGGCCTGATCCGCGGCTATGCGATGATGCTCGACGACAAGATCGCGGGATTTCCGGGCACGGCCTTCGTCTTCGTCACGCTCGACCAGCAGGGCCGCGCCTCGCTGGAGAGCTTCGAGCAGGCGGTGCAGAGCCTGCCGGAGATCCTCGAATGCCATCTGCTCGCCGGCGCGCACGACTATCTGATGCGGGTGATCTACCGCGACAGCGCCGATTTCGAACGCATCCACACCGACATCATCACGCAGCTGCCGGGCGTCACCCGCGTCCAGTCGACGCTGACGCTGCGCACCATCAAGAAGACCTCGGCGCTGCCGGTGTGAAACGGGAGCGCCTCTGGGAGCCCTCATCCTGAGGAGCCATTCCCTTGGAATGGCGTCTCGAAGGATGTTCCAGGAGGCTCCGGGCTATTTCGAGCATCCTTCGAGACGCCACTGCGCGGCTCCTCGGGATGAGGGCCGAGTGTGTTCAAGCGGGTTGCGGCCAGACGCGCTCCGGCCGATAAGCTGACCCGCAAAGAGGAATCAGGCCGTGAGCGAAGAGAAGACCAACGCCGATATCGCCGCCCTGCCCTTCGAGGCTGCGATGAAGGAGCTCGAAGGCATCGTCGCGCGGCTGGAGCGCGGCGACGTGCCGCTCGAGGAATCGATCGCGATCTACACGCGCGGCGAGGCGCTGAAGGCACGCTGCGACGCGCTGCTGAAGCAGGCCGAGGCGCGCATCGAGCGCATCACCCTCGGCGCCGACGGCAAGCCGACGGGCACGACGCGCCTCGACGTCGAGGGCTGAGGCCCTCAGCCGGACCAGGCGGGCAACTCGGCCACCAGCGCCTCGATCAGCCGGGCGACGTGCTGGACCGCCGGATCATCGGCGCGGCGCTTGTGCCAGGCGCTGTGCAGCGGGAAGCCCTCGACCGCCAGCGGCGGCGGAAAGGTGACGAGCGCCTCGGCTGCATCCCCCGGCAGGCAGCGGCTCGGCAACAGCCCGATCATGTCGGAACCGCGCAGCAGCGCCGGCACCATCGCGAAACCCGGCACGACCATGCCGACATGCCGCGCGCGCCCGATCCGCGCCAGCGCCTCGTCGAGCGGCCCCGTCGTATCGCCGCGTCCCGAAACCAGCACATGCGGATGGGCGAGCCATCCATCGAGATCGAACGCCGCAGCAGCGGGATGACCGCGACGCATCGCGACGAGATAGCTTTCGCGCAGCAATTCGCGCCGGGTGAAATCCGCGTCGACCGCGGGAAAGACCGAGATCGCGAGATCGACGGTGCCGCGCCCCACCCCATCGAGCGCAGCCGCCGCGCCGTGCCAGGGCATGATGGCGACCGTGATTCCCGGCGCGGTCCGTGCCAGGCGGCGCTGCAGCTCGGGCGCGATCACCATCGCCGGGTAATCCGCCGTCACGACCCGCACGGTCTGCCGGGTCGCCGCCAGATCCGGCTCACGCTGCCCGAGGAGCGAGGCCATCCCGGCCAGCACCTCCTTGACCGGGCCCGCCAGCGCCTGGGCCTTCGGCGTCAGCACCATGCCGCCGGCGCCGCGTTCCAGCAGACGGTCGCCGAAGAGCTGGCGGCAGCGTTCGAGCGCGCTCGACATCGCCGGCTGCGACAGGCCGATCCGCTCCGCCGCCCGCGAGACATGGGCCTCGTCGAGCAACGCGTCGAGGATGACGAGGAGGTTGAGGTCGACCGCGCGTAAATTCATGAGATGGATATTACGATATATCGATCATCCATTGGAGTGATTTCATCGATGGCGGCACCTTCCTTCCATCCGAAGGAGGTTGCCATGAGCCAGACCCTGATCCTGCTGTTCCACCCACATTTCGAAAGCTCGCGCGCCAGCCGCGCCATGCTCGACGCGGCATCCCGCCTGCCCGGCGTCGCGATCGCCGATCTCCACGCGCTCTATCCCGACGGCCGCATCGACACGGATGCCGAGGTGGCGCGCCTCCTGGGCGCGGATCGCCTCGTCCTGCAGTTTCCGATCCAGTGGTACTCGACGCCGCCGCTGCTCAAGGCCTGGCAGGACGCCGTCCTGACCCGGATGTTCTACCTCGCTTATGAGGCGGAAGGGGCAAGGCTCGCCGGCAAGCCGCTGCTGGTAGCGGCGACGGCGGGCAATGTCGAAGCGGCCTATGCCCCGACCGGCACCAACCTGTTTCCGCTGACGGAACTGCTGCGCCCGCTGCAGGCAACTGCGCATCGCTGCGGCCTCGCCTGGGCCGAACCCTTTCTGGTCTATGACGCGCGCCGCGCCGACCAGGAGGCGCTGGCCGCGGCCGGCGACTACTATGCCTCCCGGCTGCGCCGGCTGGCGGCGCGGCCGGCGAGCGCCGCGGCCTGAACGGCCTTGCCCCGGGGCGGGAACGGGTTCAGGCTCCCGCCAGTTTGAGGAGGCCGCCATGTCGCAACTGCCAGCCGAAGATCCGATCCTGGGCGACGCCCGCTCCTGCGAGGCGATCGAGAAGGTGATCGTGCCGCGCACGCATGACCTCGGCGGCTTCCAGGTCCGCCGCGCTCTGCCGGCGATCGGCCAGCGCATGGTCGGCCCCTTCATCTTCTTCGACCAGATGGGGCCGGCCGAGTTCCATCTCGGCGAGGGGCTCGACGTCCGCCCGCACCCGCATATCGGGCTCTCGACCGTGACCTATCTCTTCGACGGCGAGATCATGCATCGCGACTCGCTCGGCACGGCGCTGGCGATCAAGCCGGGCGCGGTCAATCTGATGACGGCCGGCCGGGGCATCGTCCATTCCGAGCGCACCGGGCTGGAAGCGCGCGCCACCGGCCCGAAGCTCTACGGCATCCAGGCCTGGCTCGCCTTGCCGAAGACGCATGAGGAGATAGACCCGCAATTCGTGCATCACGGCGCGCCGGAGCTGCCGCGGATTGTCGAAGGCGGCAAGCGCATCAGCCTGATCATGGGCTCAGCCTATGGCCAGACCTCGCCGGTGCGGTTCCCCTGGGAAGCGCTCTATGCCGAGGCCGTGCTCTCGCCGGGCTCGATCCTGCCGCTCGACCCCGATTATGACGAGCGCGCGGTCTATATCGTCTCGGGCAAGATCGACATCGCCGGCGAGGAATTCGGCGCCGGCCAGCTCCTCGTCTTCAAGCCGGGCGACCGCATCTCGATCCTCGCCATCGACCAGAGCCGGCTGATGCTCGTCGGCGGCGAACCGATGGATGGCCCGCGCCATATCTGGTGGAACTTCGTCTCCTCCTCGAAGGAGCGCATCGATCAGGCCAAGCAGGAATGGAAGACCGGCCGCTTCGACACCGTGCCGGGAGACGACAAGGAATTCATCCCGCTGCCCGAGGGCTGAGCAGGCACCGGGCCGGCCCTGCGACAAGCACGGGTTTGCCAGCGCCCCGCGCAGACACTATTCCAGAGAGCCCTGCGCCAGAGAGACCGGACAGTCGCGTGCCCCGACCAGAGACTCCCCTGCTCGACCTCATCAACGACCCTGCCGACCTGCGCGCGCTCGACGATGCCCAGCTGCGGCAGCTGGCCGATGAGCTCAGGCTCGAGACGATCGACGCCGTCTCCGTCACGGGCGGCCATCTCGGCGCCGGCCTCGGCGTGGTCGAGCTGACGGTCGCGCTGCATCACGTCTTCGACACGCCGCGCGACAGGCTGATCTGGGATGTCGGGCACCAGGCCTACCCGCACAAGATCCTGACCGGACGGCGCGAGCGCATCCGCACGCTGCGCCAGCCGGGCGGCCTCTCCGGCTTCACCAAGCGCTCGGAAAGCGAATACGACCCCTTCGGCGCCGCCCATTCCTCGACCTCGATCTCGGCCGGGCTCGGCATGGCGGTCGGGCGCGATCTCGCGGGCGGAGGCAACGACGTCATCGCCGTGATCGGCGACGGCGCGATGTCGGCCGGCATGGCCTATGAGGCGATGAACAATGCCGGCGCGCTCGGCTCGCGCCTGATCGTCATCCTCAACGACAACGACATGTCGATCGCCCCGCCTGTCGGCGCGATGTCGGCCTATCTGGCACGGCTCGTCTCGGGCCGGACCTATCGCTCGATCCGCGAGGTCGCCAAGCAGCTCGCGGAGAAGCTGCCGCGCTTCTTCCACGACAAGGCAAGGCGCACCGAGGAATATGCCCGCGGCTTCTGGACCGGCGGGACGATGTTCGAGGAGCTCGGCTTCTACTATGTCGGGCCGATCGACGGGCATAATCTCGACCACCTGCTGCCGGTGCTGCGCAATGTCCGCGACGCCGAGAGCGGGCCGATCCTGGTCCATGTCGTCACCCAGAAGGGCAAGGGCTATGCCCCGGCCGAAGCCAGCGCCGACAAGTATCACGGCGTGGTCAAGTTCGACCCCGTCACCGGCCTGCAGGCCAAGGCGCCGGCGAATGCGCCGAGCTACACCGCCGTCTTCGCCAACGCGCTGATCAAGCAGGCGCGAGAGGATGAGAAGGTCGTCGCCGTCACCGCGGCGATGCCCTCCGGCACCGGGCTCGACGCCTTCGGCAAGGAGTTCCCGGCCCGCACCTTCGATGTCGGCATCGCCGAGCAGCATGCGGTGACCTTCGCGGCGGGCCTGGCGACCGAGGGCTACAAGCCCTTCGTCGCGATCTATTCGACCTTCATGCAGCGCGCCTATGACCAGATCGTCCATGACGTGGCGATCCAGAAGCTGCCGGTTCGCTTCGCGCTCGACCGCGCCGGGCTGGTCGGCGCCGACGGCGCCACCCATGCCGGCTCCTTCGACATCGCCTATCTCGCCTGCCTGCCCGACATGGTGGTGATGGCGGCGGCCGACGAGGCGGAACTGACCCATATGGTCGCGACCGCCACGGCCTATGACGAAGGGCCGATCGCCTTCCGCTATCCGCGCGGCGAAGGCGTCGGCGTCGAGATCCCGGATGTCGGCGTGCCGCTCGAGATCGGCAAGGGCCGCATCGTTCGCGAAGGCACGCGCGTCGCCCTGCTCTCGCTCGGCACCCGCCTGGGCGAAGCCCTGAAGGCGGCGGACCTGCTGGGCCAGCGCGGGCTCTCGACCACGGTCGCGGATGCGCGCTTCGCCAAGCCGCTCGACGAGGCGCTGATCCTCAAGCTCGCGCGCGAGCACGAGATCCTGATCACCATGGAGGAAGGCTCGGTCGGCGGCTTCGGCAGCCATGTGCTGCATCTCCTGGCCCGGAGCGGCGCGCTCGACGCCGGCCTCAAGGTGCGCGCGCTGACCCTGCCGGACAGCTTCCAGGATCACGACAAGCCCGATGCGATGTACGCCGCCGCCGGCCTCGACGCCGCCGGCATCGTCGCCGCCGTCGAAGGCGCGCTCGGAGCGCCGAGCGCCGTCAAGCGCGCCTGAGTCGCCCCCGCAAAATGGCAGCCGCGCCGACACTCTCAGCCCTCATCCTGAGGAGCGATCCGGAGGATCGCGTCTCGAAGGATGAGGGCTGGAGGGAACACCGCGCCCGAACCAGCGAAACGCCATGAAGAGCCGGGCGGACCAGTTGCTCGTCGAGCGCGGCTTCTTCGAGAGCCGCGCGCGGGCGCAGGCCGCGATCGCCGCCGGGCTCGTCAGCGCCGATGGCCGGCCGGTACGCAAGGCCTCGGAGATGGTGGCGCGGGACGCCGCGCTGACGGCCGAGGCGCCGCATCCTTACGTCTCGCGCGGCGGGCTGAAGCTCGCCGGTGCGCTCGACGCCTTCGACTTCGACCCGCGGGGGCTCACCTGCCTCGATGTCGGCTCCTCGACCGGCGGCTTCACCGATCTTCTGCTGAAGCGCGGCGCCCGCCATGTCGTCGCCGTCGATGTCGGGCGCGACCAGCTGCACGCCTCGCTGCGCGCCGATCCGCGCGTGACCAGCTTCGAGGGGCAGGACATCCGGACATTGGCGCCGGAAAGCCTGCCGGAACGGCCGGGCCTCGCGGCGATCGATGTCAGCTTCATCTCGCTCAGGATGGTGCTGCCGGCCGTGGCCGCGCTGCTCGCGCCGCAAGCCGGCATCGCCGCGCTGATCAAGCCGCAATTCGAGGCCGGCCGCGCCGCGCTCAAGAAGGGCATCGTCCGCGACGAGGCGATCCAGCGTCAGGTCTGCGGCGATATCGTCGCGGCGCTGCAGACGCTCGGCTTTGCGGTCGAGGGGCCGATCCCCTCCCCGATCGAAGGCGGCGACGGCAATCGCGAGTTCCTGGTCGGGGCGCGGCGCTAGCGCCCGAGCAGCGCGTCGATCTGCGCCTGCAGCGCGGCATCCTCGAAGGCGTCGATGTCGATCGCGCCATTCGCATTGATGAACTGGGTGGCGCGGCCGATCTGCCGGCGCAGCGCTTCGCTCGCGACCTCGATGATGACCGGCAGCTCCACCGGCTGCGGCGTCTCGGCGAGGAGCGCCGTCACGGTCCGCACCAGCCGGGCCATCGATCGGCAGGCATCCTCGAAGGCAGTCGCCCTGGCGGGGTCGATCCTGTCATAGGCTGCCAGCGCCGACGCAGCGCAGCGCAGCGGCGAAGCCCGGAAATGCTCGCGATAGCCGACGCACCGCCAAGCCTGGAGATCGGCGAGGATGCTGTCATCCATCGTCGCCATCTCGATCAGCATCAAGGCTTCGCTGAAGCGATTCAGGAAATCGGTCGACAGGCGCGGCGTTTGACCGGCCCCAGCCGGTTCGCCTGCCGCTCCAGCCCGCGCATGCGTCGCGATGACGGTCATTCCCTGCCCCAAATCGGCCGCGACTATGTTGGCCCAACCGGAAATAAAGTGTTGATCCAGATGCCTCGTGTCGAGGTAAACAGCCTGCATGTGCGGACGCTATGCGATTACTTTGCCACCGGAAGCAATGCGCGCGACCTTCGGCTATGGCGAGCAGCCCAATTTCCCGCCACGCTACAACGTCGCCCCGACGCAGCCGGTCCCCGTCGTGCTGGCGCAGGCCGGGGCGCGGCATTTCCTGCTGATGCGCTGGGGCTTCATCCCGGGCTGGGTGCGGGACGCGAAGGATTTCCCGCTTGTCATCAACATCCGCAGTGAGAGCGCGGCGGAAAAGCCCTCCTTCCGCAACGCGCTGACGCGGCGGCGCTGCCTGCTGCCGGCAGACGCCTTCTATGAATGGCGCCGCAGCGGCACGGGCAAGCCGGCGCGGAGCGAAGCCTTCCTGTTCCGCCGGCCGGATCGCGGTTTCTTCGCCTTCGCGGCATTGTGGGAGACGTGGAGCTCACCCGACGGCGCCGAGATCGACACCGTCGCGATGATGACCGGGCCGGCGAACGGCACGATGGCACCGATCCACCATCGCTGCCCGATCATCCTCGATCCTGATGACCATGATGCCTGGCTCGATCCGCAGGCGACGGCGCAGCAGATCTCGCCGCTGCTGAGGCCGCCGCCGGACGACCTGTTCGAGGCCGTCGCCATCGGCGACGCCGTCAACAAGGTCGCCAATGACGGCCCGGAGGTGCAGCGCGCCCTGGCGGAGCTGCCACAGCCGGAAGCGCCGGACGAACCCAAGCGCCATGCGCGCAAAGCGACCCGGCGTCCCGCCGATGACGGGCAAGGCAGCCTGTTCTGAGGCCGGAATCGTGCTCTGATCTCCGCGGAAACGACGAGGAGACCCCAAGATGCACGGCCGCCGCCCGACCATGACCTCACGCCACGGCATGGTTGCCGCGGCCCATCCGCTCGCCGCCCAGGCCGGCGCGCGGCTTCTGGCCCAGGGCGGCAATGCCTTCGATGCGGCTGCGGCGACCGCAGCGGCGCTGAATGTCGTCGAGCCCTTCATGTCGGGCCTCGCCGGTATGGGCCTTGCCACGATGTGGGTGGCGGCCGAGAAGCGCGTGCGCGTGCTCGACTTCGTGCCGCCGATCCCGGCGAGCTTCCCGGCCGAACGCTTCAGCAAGCGCAGCGATCTGGAGCGCGGCGCGCTCGCCGTCGCTTCGCCGGGCAATCTCGCCGGCTGGTGCGAAATCGTGAAGACCCACGGCCGCAAATCGCTGGCGGAGGTGTTCGCGCCGGCGATCGCGCTGGCACGGGACGGTTTCGCACTGGCGGAGTTCGGTGCGGCGGAGTTCGAGGAGAATGATCCGCTGCTGGAGAAGATTCCGGCGCTCTATCCGGCCTGGTCCAAGAACTACCGACCCGATGGCCGGCCGATGCATCTCGGCTCGGTGCTCGTCCAGTCCGATCTCGCCAGGACGCTGAGCGAGATCGCCGAGAAGGGGCCTGACCATTTCTACCGTGGAGCGCTCGGCGAGAAGGTCGTCGCACATCTGCAGGCGCTCGGCGGCTCGCTGACGATGGCGGACCTGGCCGCGGTGAAGATGGTGTGGCGCGAACCGATGGCGGCGAGCTTCCAGGGGCTCTCCGTGCATGTGCCGCCGCCGCCCTGCGAGGGCTTCCAGTTCCTGCTGACGCTGCGCCTGCTGGACGGGATCGATCTTGCGTCCAAGCCGAGGGACGGGGCGGACCATCTCGACCTCGTCTATCGCGCCATCCGGCTGGCGGCGGGCGAGCGCATCGCCCATAACAATCCCTCGCCGGAGAAGCTCGCCGAGATCATGTCCGATGCCTCGGTCGAGCGGCTGCGCCGGCGCCTCACGGACGGCCAGCCGGTGACCGGGCCGACCGAGCAGTGGGTGCCGCAGGAACAGGAGGACCCGGCGCACACCACCTCGCTCTCGATCGCCGACAAGGAAGGCAACCTGATCTGCATCACGCAGAGCCTCGGCAGCCCCTTCGGCAGCGGCGTCGTGGTGCCCGGCACGGGGCTTTGCCTCAACAACTTCCTGTACTGGGCGGACGTGCAGCCGGGCAGCCCGAACCGCTCGAAGCCCGGCGACGCGCTGCCGATGTGCATGTCGCCCTCGCTCTCGACACGCAACGGCAAGCCCGTGCTCGCGCTCGGCACGCCCGGCAGCTACGGCATCATGCAGACGCAGGCTCAGGCCATGGTCCAGCACCTCGCCTTCGGGCTGCCGCTGCAGCAGGCGATCGAGGCGCCGCGCGCCCGGCTCTGGGACGGCCGGCTGGTCGAGATCGAAAACCGCGTCGCACCGGAGACGATCGCCGAGCTCGTCCGGCGCGGCCATGAGGCCCGCGCCTTCGATGTCGGCTGGACGATGCGCTGCGGCGGCATGCAGGCGGTGGCGATCGATCCCGAAACCGGCGTCTTCACCGGTGCCGCCGATCCGCGCCGCGACGGCTACGTCGCGACGCCGTAGACCTCCACCGCCGTTCAGGGGCATGGCGAAGCCGTGTGCCCGCGAACACGACGGCTCTCCAGAAGCGTCATGCTCGCCCTTGTGGCGAGCATCCGCTTCTTGAACACGACCTTCGAGCAGCGAAGACGTGGATGGTCGGGACAAGCCCGATCATGACCGTAGGCGTCGTGTTCATGCATTCCGGTTCAGGCCTTCGGACCACCCCGGGATGACGGTGGATCAGGTAACGATCTCGCCGCGGAAGGCCCAGCGGGTCATGCGCCGCTCGACCAGGGCGCAGAGCGCGTAGAGCGCAATGCCCATGATGGCGATGGAGAACAGCCCGGCGAAGGTTGTCGGCGCGTCGTTGCGCGCCCCGGCCGAGAGCATCAGGAAGCCGATGCCGCGATTGCCGCCGACCGTCTCCGATAGCACCGAGCCGATGAAGGCGAGCGTCACCGCCACCTTCAGGCTGGCGAAGAGATAGGGCATCGCGCGGGGAACGCCGACCTTGGTCAGGATCTCCCATTGGTTGGCGCCGAGCGAGCGCATCACGTCGCGCATCTCCGGCTCGATGGTGGCAAGCCCCGTGGCGACGTTCACGACGATCGGGAAGAAGGAGATGACGAAGGCGGTGATCACCGCCGGCAGCGCGCCGACGCCGACCCAGATCATCAGGATCGGCACGATCGCCACCTTCGGGATCGCGTTGAAGGCGATCAGCAGCGGGTACAAGCCCGCATAGACGAAGGGCGAGGCGCCGATGGCGAGGCCGAGCAGCAGGCCGAAGCCGATCGCCAGCGCGAAGCCGATGATCGTGGTCCAGAGCGTCTCCAGGCAGAAGCGCAGCAGGATGTCCCAGCGCTGGATCATCGTCTCGAATATCCGCGTCGGGCGCGGCGCCAGGATCTCCGGCACGTCGAAGACGATGCAGGCCAGCTCCCAGAGCAGCAGCAGACCCGCCATGGCGAGCCAGGGCATAGCGGCGAGCAGGACGCGCTTCTGAGTCTCCGTCATGGTTCTTGTCCTGCCGGGGGCCGCATCACGCATGCTCCATATGGATGCGCTCGCGCAGCTCGTGGACGATGTCGACGAACTCGACGGAGAAGGTCGTCTCCAGCGTGCGCGGGCGTGGCAGCTCGACCTTGCGGATCTTGACGATCTTTCCGGGGCGGCGGCTCATCACATAGACGGTGTCGGCGAGGTAGACCGCCTCGCGCAGGTCGTGGGTGACGAGCACCGCGGTGAAGCGGCGCTCCATCCAGAGCTTCTGCATCACGCTCCAGAGTTCCTCGCGCGTGAAGGCATCGAGCGCGCCGAAGGGCTCGTCGAGCATCAGGATATCCGGCTCGTGGACGAGCGCTCGGCACAGGCTCGAGCGCTGCTGCATGCCGCCCGAGAGCTGCCAGGGATATTTCTGGCCGAAGCCGCCCAGGCCGACCGAAGCCAGCAGCGCCTCGCCGCGCGCGATGTACTCGGCCTTGTTGGAGCGGAAGCGGCGCTTATGCGGCTCCACCACCTCGAGCGGCAACAGGATGTTGTCGAGCGTCGTGCGCCAGGGCATCAGCGTCGGCGCCTGGAAGGCCATGCCGACGCCGCGGATCGGCCCCTTGACGACCTGGCCATGGACTCGGACCTCGCCGCCGCTCGGCGGCAGCAGGCCGGTGACGAGCTTCATCAGGGTCGACTTGCCGCAGCCGGACGGGCCGACCACGGCGATGAACTCGCCCTTGGCAATGGAGAACGTCGCATCCTCCAGCGCCTGCAGGCGCGAAGGCCCGCTGCCATAGGCGAGGCTGACCTGACGCAATTCGACGAGGGGCGGTGCGGTCGTGACGGCCGTCATGCGATCGCCCACGCCGTCATGCTCGCCCTTGTGGCGAGCATCCATGTCTTGAACGCTGCCCTCTCCGGAAGAAGACGTGGATGGTCGGCACGCGGCCGACCATGACGAAAAGCGCGCCAATGCCCTGCGGCCCGCGAAATGCGGCTCAAGGCGCGACCATCCGCTCCGCCTTCGGCGGCAGGAACTTGGCCGAGAACACCTTGTCCGGCTCCGGCGCCGAGGGCAGGTCGAAGGCCTCGGCGACGTCCTTGACCGAGCGGGCGAAGCGGGCCGGGTCGACATCGCCCATGCCGTTCTGCTTGACGAAGGGCGTCAGCACGTTGAGCCGGAGCGACATGTCGAGGCGCTCGGTCTCCAGCTTCTCGTCGATCAGCGGATCGCGCTTCTTGGCGGCGGCGATGCCCAGCGCCGGATTGGCCGCGACCTCCTTCCAGGCCTTGGCTGTGGCGCGCAGGAAGCCGGTCACCGCCTCCGGCTTCGCCGCAAGCGCCGGCGAGATGATGATGCCGTTGCCGTAAACATCCATCTTGTAGTCGGAGTAGTTGAACGAGACGACGTCCTCCGCCTTCACGCCGCGCGCCTTGAGGTCGAGGATCGACGAGAAATAATGGCCGGAGATGAAGTCGACCGTGCCCTGCACCAGCGACTGCTCGCGCAGCTGCGGCGTCAGGTTGACGTGCTGGACGCTCTTCGCATCAACGCCGGTCTTCTTGGCGAAGGCCGGGAACAGGCGGAACGAGGCGTCGAAGACCGGGGCGCCGAGCTTCTTGCCGGCGAGGTCGGCGGGCTTGGCGATGCCGCTCTTCTTCAGCGCATGCACACCGAAGGGCGGGAAATCATAGGCCATGAAGACGCAGAGGATTTCCTTGCCGGCGTTCTTGGCATTGTACTCGATCAGCGAGTTCACATCGGCGAAGCCGATATCGTAGGCGCCCGTCGCGACGCGCTGGACCGCACCGGCCGAGCCCTGGCCGGGGTCCATCGTGACGTCGAGCCCCTCGGCCTTGTAGTAGCCCTTGTCGAGCGCCACCAGGAAGGGCGACGTCGGCCCCTGGAAGACCCAGTCCAGCGTGAACTTGATCGGCGTCTGGGCTGCCGCCGGCACCGCCCCAGCCAGTGCGACGGCGCCGGCCAGAGCCGCCCCGACAAGGCCGCGCCGCGTCGGGCCGGTGCCCGTCATCCGCGCGCAATTCGACAGCATCCGCGTCACGCCGATCATAGCAGCCAACCCCTCATGTTCTCGTTATGAGGCAGGAGGCTAGAGACGAGGCGAAAAACGGTCAATCGAGCGCGCCGCGCTTCCTGCCAGATTTTCGAGCAGGAGGCGCCGGCGGCGGCGTTTTGCGATGCAGGCTGCCGAGGCGGCGGGCAGTTTTTGGAGGCTGTGGTTCTCGCGCTTTCTTCCCATCCTCAGCCCTCATCCTGAGGAGCGCTTCGCAGAAGCGCGTCTAGAAGGATGTTTCAGTGGACTCAGGAGCCTCCTGGAGCATCCTTCGAGACGCCATTTCTGACGAAATGGCTCCTCAGGATGAGGGCTGAGCGAGCATGCACCCGAGTCGGTTACGCGCAGGCTCAGTCCTTCGCCAGCACCGAGCCGGGGTTGAAAATCCCCTGCGGATCGAGCGTCTTCTTGATGCTGCGCATCAGATCGAGCTCGACCGGGTCCTTCACGCCCGGCAGCAGGTCGCGCTTGAGGCGCCCGATGCCGTGTTCCGCCGAGATCGAGCCCTTGAGCTCGGCGACGATGGCGTGGACCATCTCGTTCATCTTGCTCCAATTGGCGAGGAAGCCGGCCTTGTCGGCGCCTACGGGCTGGCTGACGTTGAAATGGATGTTGCCGTCGCCGAGATGCCCGAAGGGCACCGGCCGGCAGCCCGGCACCATTGCCTCCACGGCCGCGATGGCGCGGTTGAGGAATTCGGGCGTGGCGTGGACCGGCACCGAGACGTCGTGCTTGATCGATCCGCCCTCATGGATCTGCACCTCGGAGAGCATCTCGCGCAGCTTCCAGAAATCGGCGCGCTGGGTCAGCGAGCCGGCGAGCGCCGCATCGGTGACGATGCCCTTCTCCAGCGCCTCGCCGAGGAAGGTCTCGACCGCCTCGTCGAGCCCGGCCGGCACCTGGGCCGAAACCTCCATCAGCACATACCAGGGCGATGGCCCGGAGAGCGGATCGCGCGCGCCCGCGGCATGGCGCAGGACGAAATCCAGGCCGACGCGCGGCATCAGCTCGAAGGTGGTCAGCGTGCCGCCGGCCCCGGCCTTGGCGGCGTTGAGCAGCTCGAGCGCCGCTTCCGGGCTCGGCACGGCGAGGAAGGCGGTGGCGCGCGCCGCCGGCATCGGGAAGAGCTTGAGCACCGCCGCGGTGATGATGCCGAGCGTGCCTTCGGCCCCGATGAAGAGGTTCTTCAGGTCGTAGCCGGTGTTGTCCTTGCGCAACTGGCGCAGGCCGTTCCAGATGCGCCCGTCGGGCAGCACGACCTCCAGCCCCATGCAGAGGTCGCGGGCATTGCCATAGGCGAGCACGGCCGTGCCCCCGGCATTGGTCGAAAGATTGCCGCCGATGGTGCAGGAGCCTTCGGAGGCCAGCGAGAGCGGAAAGAGGCGGCCAGCCGCCTCGGCCGCATCCTGGGCCCGCTTCAGGGTGACGCCGGCCTCGACGATCATCGTGTCGCCATCGGTGTCGACGGCGCGGATCTTGTCGAGGCGCTGCAGCGAGAGGACGATCTCCCTGCCCTCGCCGATCGGGATCTGGCCGCCGACCAGGCCGGTATTGCCGCCCTGCGGCACCAGCGCCGTGCGGGTCTCGGCCGCGAGCTTCACCAGTTCGACCACCTCGGCGACCGTGCCGGGACGAACGATGGCCTGCGCCTTGCCGCGGAAGAGATCCCGCCACTCCTTGAGATAGGGCACCATCGCGTCGGCATCGGTGACAACGTTCTTCGCACCGACGATGCCGGCGATGCGATCGAGAATTGCGCTCATCCTGAAGCCCTGTCCTCAGCCCTTCCTGCCTCGCCGGAACACGCCGACGAGTTCGACATGAGCGGAATAGCGGAACTGGTCGACAGGCGTCACACCCTCCAGCGCATATCCGCCCGCAACCAGCGTCGCAGCGTCGCGCGCGAAGCTGCCGGGATCGCAGGAGACATAGATCACGTCCCGGACCTTCGCGGCCGCCAGCCGCTTGACCTGCGCCTCGGCGCCGGCGCGCGGCGGATCGAGCACCACGACGTCGAAACCGTTGAGCTCATGCTCCAGCAGCGGGCGGCGGAACAGGTCGCGCGTCTCGGTCGCGATCGGCTTCAGACCCTGCGTCGCGCCGGCCCCCTTGGCCAAAGCGAGCATCGCCGCCTTGTCGCTCTCGACGGCGAGCACCTGCATGCGCTCGGCCAGCCGGAAGCTGAACGGGCCGCAGCCGGCAAAAAGATCGGCGACGCGCTTGCCCTTGGGCAGCGCCGCCATGACGAGGCCGGCCAGGGCCTCCTCGCCGGCCGCCGTCGCCTGCAGGAAGCCGCCCGGGGCCGGCGCGACCAGCGCCTTGCCCATGTGCTGCAGCGGCGGGCGGCGCTCGACGACGACGTCGCCATGAATCGAGAGCCGGGCCAGATCGAGCCTTTCGGCCAATGTGGTCAGGGCCAGCCTGAGCTTGTCGCCGAGCGGGCCATGGCCGCGCACATCGACATCGAGCCCAGCCTCGGAGGCGGTCACCTGGATGTCGAGCGGCTTGGCGGAGCCGCCGAGCCGGTTCGCCAGCAGCAGCGCCACGGAAGGAGCGCGATCGAGGCCCGGCGCCAGGACCGGGCAGGCCTCGACGGCGATCAGCTCATGGCTGCGTGCCGCCATGAAGCCGACGACCATCGCCTCGCCCTGGCGGCGGGCATGGAAGGTCACGCGCCGGCGCCCCGCGCCATGCGCGTCGACGAGATCGGCGACCGGAGCCTCGATGCCGGCGCGGCTCAGCGCCGTGACCATCTGCTGGCGTTTCCATTCCCGGTACAGGCCGGGCGCCATGTGCTGGGCGGCGCAGCCGCCGCAACGGGTGAAGAGCGGGCAGATCGCGGCGATGCGGGATTGCGACGGCGCGACGATCTCGACGAGCTGGCCGCGCTCGCCGTCGACCACGGCGCGTACCGTTTCACCTGGCAGCGCATAGGGGATGAAGACGCTGCCGGACGGCGCCTGCGCGATGCCGTCGCCACGCTGGCCAAGGCGATCGACGGTTAGAATTTCGTTCATGGCGAGCCGTGGAGAAGGATTTTCTCCCGACGGCGACTTGGCGACTGGCATTGTTCCGAACTCGGGGCGTGCCGCCCGCTCGCTGATGACCTGGATAAGGCTTTCGCCTATCAGGTCAGGGACGAATTGGGAAATCCGGCCATGACCATCCGCGCAAAGATCGACATGAAGGACGGCGTCATCGAAGCCATCGGCAACACCCCGCTCATCAAGCTGCAAAGCGCCTCGGACGAAACCGGCTGCACCATCCTCGGCAAGGCCGAGTTCATGAACCCCGGACAGTCGGTGAAGGACCGCGCCGCGCTGGCGATCATCCGCGACGCCGAGGCGAAGGGGCAGCTCAGGCCGGGCGGCGTCATCGTCGAGGGCACGGCGGGCAATACCGGCATCGGCATCGCGCTCGTCGGCAACGCGCTGGGCTATCGCTCGGTCATCGTCATCCCGGAGACGCAGAGCCAGGAAAAGAAGGACATGCTGCGGCTCGCCGGCGCGACGCTGGTCGAGGTGCCGGCAGCGCCCTACGCCAATCCGAACAACTATGTGAAGGTCTCCGGCCGCCTGGCCGAAGAGCTGGCGAAGAGCGAGCCCAACGGTGCGATCTGGGCGAACCAGTTCGACAACATCGCCAACCGGCAGGGTCATCTCGAGACTACCGGCCCGGAGATCTGGGAGCAGACGGCGGGCAAGGTCGACGGCTTCATCTGCGCGGTCGGCTCCGGCGGAACGCTCGCCGGCGTCGGCATGGCGCTGAAGGCGCGCAACCCCAAGGTGACGATCGGCCTGGCCGACCCGATGGGCGCGGCGCTCTATTCCTACTACACCAGCGGCGTGCTCAAGGCCGAGGGATCCTCGATCACCGAGGGCATCGGCCAGGGCCGGATCACCGCCAATCTGGAGGACGCGCCGATCGACGTCGCCTTCCAGATCCCGGATGCGGAAGCGGTGCAGATCGTCTTCGACCTGCTTGAGCAGGAGGGGCTGTGCCTCGGCGGTTCCTCCGGCATCAACGTCGCCGGCGCGATCCGGCTGGCGAAGCAGATGGGCCCGGGCCACACCATCGTGACGGTGCTGTGCGACTACGGCACGCGCTACCAGTCGAAGCTATTCAACCCGGATTTCCTGCGCTCGAAGAACCTGCCGGTTCCCGGCTGGCTGGAGCGCGACGGCTCGGCTCTGAAGCAGGTCGTCAGCCAAGTGATGGCCTGAGACAGGCCCCATAACCCTGTTTCCAGCTCGTCATGCTCGCCCTTGTGGCGAGCATCCACGTCTTGAACACAGCCTTCGATCAGCGAAGACGTGGATGGCCGGGACAAGCCCGACCATGACGGCGAATGTCATGTTCATGGATACCGGGCCCGCCGCTTCGCGGCGGGCCCGGGCATGACGGCGTGTCGCCCCTTGCCTTCACGCCGCGCGCGGCGTCGCGTCGATCGCCTCGATATCGCCGGCGCGGTCGTACTGCGCCTGATCGAGGATGCCCTGCCGCTTGGCGACGAGGGTCGGCACCAGCGCCTGGCCGGCGACGTTCACCGCGGTGCGGCCCATGTCGAGGATCGGGTCGATGGCGAGCAGCAGGCCGACACCGGCCAGCGGCAGCCCCAGCGTCGACAATGTCAGCGTCAGCATCACCGTCGCACCGGTCAGGCCCGCGGTCGCGGCCGAGCCGATGACCGAGACGAAGACGATCAGCACATATTCCTGGATGCCGAGCGGGACGCCGTAGAACTGCGCGACGAAGATCGCCGAGATCGCCGGATAGATCGCGGCACAGCCATCCATCTTCGTGGTGGCGCCGAGCGGCACGGCGAAGGCAGCGTATTCGCGTGGCACGCCGAGGCTCTTCTCGGTCACCGCCTCGGTCACTGGCAAGGTTCCGATCGAGGAGCGCGAGACGAAGGCGAGCTGGATCGCCGGCCAGGCGCCGGCGAAGAAGCGCGCCGGCGACAGCCCGTGCAGCACGAGCAGCGCGGGATAGACCGCGAGCAGCACGATGGCGAGGCCGAGATAAACGGCGATCGCGTACCAGGAGAGCTGCTCCAGGGTCTGCCAGCCATACTGCGCCACGGCGTTGCCGAGCAGGCCGATGGTGCCGATCGGCGTCAGCCGGATCACCCACCACAGGATCTTGCGGACGATCGCCAGCAACGACTCGTTGAAGGCCAGGAAGGTGCTGGCGCGCTCGCCGACCTTCAGCGCCGCGACGCCGACGACGATCGAGATGACCAGCAGCTGCAGCACATTGAAGCCGAGCCTGGTGGTCGCCGCCCCGCCATCGATCCGCGTGGTCGCCTGCAGGCCGAACACGTTGGCGGGAACGAGCCCCTTCAGGAAATCGAGCCAGGAGCCGACCGTGCCGGGCGCCTTGGCGCTGGCGGCGGCCACGCCCGCATTGATCCCGGGCTGGATCAGCAGACCGAGCGCGATGCCGATCAGCACCGCGACGAAGGCGGTGACGGCGAACCAGAGCAGGGTCTGCCAGACCAGCGCCGCCGCATTCGAGAGCTGCCTGAGATTGCTGATCGAGGCGACGATCGCGGTGAAGATCAGCGGCGGCACCAGTGCCTGCAGCAGCTGCACGAAGATCGAGCCGGTCGTCGCGAGCGTGGTCGTCAGCCAGTTGGGCTGACCCGGCGCGACCGGGCCCATGTTCCGCGCGACCCAGCCGAGCACGAGGCCGATCACCATCGCCGCCAGAACCTGGAAGCCGAAGCTGGAATAGAACGGTTTAGCACCGGCGCCAGCAGCGCCGGCCCGGGGTATCGATGTGGTCATGACAGGATCTCGTCGATCGCCGCAAGCGGCTGAATTTATGAGCTTATATATACGGTCCGGGTCCGCTTCCGCAAAAGCCGATACTTCCGTTTTGCGCGGCGCCTGCGAGAAGAACATGCTGCCGATGGGCGGAATGGGAGAAGATCGATCCCATCACGGCGAAGATCGAGGCTTTCCGGATCATCCCGCGAGACGCCGCCTTGTCGCAAAGAGGATTTCCTCCGAGACGGAACAGTTCTAGCCTGTCGACCGTGATCCCACGGCCGACGAGGTGATCGCATGGCAGTCTCGCGCGTCAGGGTCGCCGCCAAGGCAATACCGGAACCGCTCCCGAGCGATCCTCCGGGCGAAAAGGGCCATCTTCATGCCGCCGGCGTCGTCGCGGCGGGCGTCTATGCCCATGGCGTGCGCGTCGCCGACATCCCGGTCGAAGAGGCCGGCGACTGGTCCCGCAAGGACGATCATGTCGTCTGGATCGGGCTGTTCGAGCCGGATTCCTCCCTGCTCAAATGCGTGCAGCAGCAGTTCAACCTGCATCCGCTCGCGGTCGAGGACGCGACCAACGCCCATCAGCGCCCCAAGCTCGAGCAATATGGCGACGCGCTGTTCGTGGTGGCGCGCACCGCGCAGCTGAGCGAGGGGCGCATCACCTTCGGCGAGACGCATATCTTCGTCGGGCGCGGCTATATCGTCAGCGTGCGGCACGGCGCCTCGACCTCGTACACATCGGTCCGGCAGCATTGGGAGACATGCCCGACCTCGCTGGCGAAGGGCGAGGACTTCATCCTCTACGCGATCCTCGATTTCATCGTCGACAACTACATGCCGGTGCTCGAGGCGATCCATGACGAGGTCGAGGAGATCGAGGACAAGGTCCTCGCCAGGCCGATGGCGCATGCCGATATCGAGCGGCTCTACATGCTCAGGCGCGACCTGCTGCGGCTGCGCAATGCCATCGCGCCGCTGGTGGATGTCTGCCAGCGGCTGACCAACGGCAACGTGCCGCAGGTGCGCCCGACGCTCGCGCCGATGTTCCGCGACGTGACAGACCATGTCCGCACCGTGCAGGAGAAGATCGACAGCCTGCGCGAGGTGCTGGCCTTCGCCTTCGAGGCGAGCCTGCTCGTCGGCCAGAGCCAGGAGAACGCGATCACCAAGCGCCTGGCGTCCTGGGCCGCCATCCTGGCCGTCCCGACCGCGGTCGCCGGCATCTACGGCATGAATTTCGAGAACATGCCGGAGCTCAAGACCCATTACGGGTATTTTGCCGTGCTGGCAGTCATCGGCGCCTCCTGCGCCGTGCTCTACTGGCGCTTCAAGCGCAATGGCTGGCTTTAAGGCTCCGAGCAGGCGGATCGTCATTGCGAGCGAAGCGAAGCAATCCAGGGGGATTGGGTTCTGCGCCTCCTCCAGTCTCCCTGAATTGCTTCGTCGCTTCGCTCCTCGCGATGACGGCGAGCTCACAGCGAACGGAATACCCGCTCACTTCAGCGGCCAGACCAGCAGGATCATCGGCACGGCGAGCAGGATGACGATGAGGGAAAGCGGCGCACCGAGCCGCGCATAATCGCTGAAGCGGTAGCCGCCCGGGCCCATCACCAGCGTGTTGCACTGATGCCCGATCGGCGTGAGGAAGTCGCAGGCCGCGCCGATGGCGACGGCCATCAGGAAAGCGTCGGGATCGTAGCCGAGATTCCTGGCGAAGCCCGCGCCGATCGGCGCCATCACCAGCACGGTCGCGGCATTGTTGAGGAACGGCGTCACCGCCATCGCGGCCACCAGCATCAGCGCGACCGCAGCCCAGCCCGGCAGGCCGCCGCCGATCATGGCGAGCCAGGAGGCGAAGAGATCGGTGGTGCCGGTGGTGCGCAGCGAGTCGCTGACCGGGATCAGCGCCGCCAGCATCAGCAGGATCGGCGCATCGATGCTCTGATAGGCCTCGCGCAGCGGCAGGCAACGCAGCGCGATCAGCAGCACCGCCGCCGCGAAGAACACGAGCGGCACAGGGGCCAGACCCGCCGCCAGCGCGACGATCGCCGCCAGCGTGATCGTCATCGTCAGGACGACGCGGCGTGTCGAGCCCAGCGGCACCAGCCGGTCGGCCAGCGGCAGCAAGCCCATCTCCGGGAGCTTCTCCGGGAGCAGCTTCTCGTCGCCCTGGATCACCACGATGTCGCCGGCCCGCAGCCGGATGTCGCGCAGGCGCTGGGTGAAGCGCTCGCCGGAACGGCTGATCGCGATCATGTTGACGCCGAAGCGGCTATGCAGCGCCAGGTCGCCGGCCGACTGGCCGATCAGCGCCGAATCCGGGCCGATGATCGCCTCCGCGATCCGGTCCGGGTCGAGCGCGTCCTGCTTCTCCGTCGGCCGGTCCTTGCCGATCAGATCGAGCCGACCTTCGGCGACGACGCGCTCCAGCACCGAGGCATCACCGCGCAGCAGGAGGATATCCCCTGCCCTCAGGCCCGCATCCGGCAGCGGGGCCTGCACGCGCCGCTCGTTGCGCAGGATCGTCACGATCTCGGCGCCGCCGCCGATCGCCTTGAGGTCCGCCACGGTCTTGCCGGCGAGCGGGGACTTCTCGCCGAGCCTCGCCTCGGTCAGGTAGTCCTTGATGTCGATCGCCTGCTCGAGCGAGACCGCTCCGCGGCGGTTGCGCGGCAGCAGGCGATAGCCGAGGCTGAGGAAGGCGCAGCCCGCCAGCGCCACGACGATGCCGACGGGGGCGAAATCGAACATGCGGAAGGGCTCGCCGCCGAGCTCCTGGCGCACGCGCGAGACGATGACGTTCGGCGAGGTGCCAACCAGCGTGACGATGCCGCCGAGCAGCGAGGCGAAGGCCATCGGCATCAGGAAGACGGAAGGCGATTTCCCGTCCTTGCGCGCGAGCTGGTAGGCGATGGGCAGCATCATCGCCAGCGCGCCGATGTTCTTGATGATCGCCGACATGATGGCGACGGCGAAGACGAGCAGCGGCACCTCGAGCTGGGTCGAGGACAGGCGCGGCCCCAGCTTCGAGAACAGCCGCTCGATGATGCGCGAGCGCGCCACCGCCGCGCTCAGCACCAGCGCGCTGCCGACGATGATGACGATATCGTCCGAGAAGCCCTTGAAGGCTTCCGCAGCCGGCACCACGCCGAGGCCGACGCCGGCCAAGAGCGCGAGCATCGCGACGATGTCGTAGCGCAGCCGCCCCCACAGGAACGCCGCCATCATGCCTGCGACGAGAAGGACGGAGAGAATCTGGGGCTGGGTCATCCGGCCTTCGTCGTCATCGGTGCAGGCACCGCCTCACAGCCACTTCTTCCAGCGGAAGAACAGATAGGGCAGCACTGCGAACAGGACCATCAGCCCGACCGCGAGCGGATAGCCCCACTGCCAGTCCAACTCCGGCATGGTCTTGAAGTTCATACCGTAGATCGAGGCGATCAGCGTCGGCGGCATCAGCGCGACCGAGACGACCGAGAACAGCTTGATGATCTTGTTCTGCTCGATCGAGACGAGGCCGAGCGTGGCGTCCATCATGAATTGCAGCTTGTTCGACAGGAAGGCGGCGTGCTCCTCGATGGCCTGCACGTCGCGCACCGCCGAGCGCCATTCCGCCGAGAAGCCGGTCTGCGCCTTCTTCGGCCGGGTGTAGTTGGCCGAGAGGAAGAGCAGGACGCGCTCGACCGACATCATGCTCTCCCGGACATTCGAGATGATGTGCTCGTACTGGCCGATCTTCTGGATCACGATCTGATAGACGCCGCCGCGCTCGACATCCTGGCCGCGCCCGGCGAAGACACGGCGCGAAGCGATGTCGATCCTGTCGCCGACGCCGCGCAGCACTTCGGCGGCGCGGTCGACGATCGCCTCGATCAAGCCGTCCAGCACCGCCTCCGGCTGCTGGCCGCAGCCGCCCGGCTTGGTGGCGCGGTTGAGGAAGATGTTGAAGGCGCCGGGCTCGTCGTAACGCACCGTCACCAGCGCCTTGTCGGTCAGGATGAAGGTGACGTCCGCCAGGCGCGGGACAATCGTCTCGGACTGGCAGATGACCCGCGCGGTCATGTAGCGCGCGCCGTTCTCCGTGTAGATGATCTCGGACGGCTCGAGATCGTGCATCTCCTCACGCGTGGGGATCGAGATGCCGAGATGCCGCTCGACGCGCTTGTCCTCCTCGGGCGTCGGATTGAGCAGGTCGATCCAGACGACGTCGTCCGGAAAATCTCCGTCGGTGCCGAGCGCGCCGATGCGGAGTCTGTCGCGCGAATCGGGGCATGTGCCGTGGATCGTCAGCATGGGCGCGAATCTCGCTGCACGGTCAGGATGGAACCCGGCAGGAACTCCGATCCGGGCAGCATGTCAAACCAGCGACGGCTGGGACCTGTTTGGAAATCTGAGCCCTCATCCTGAGGAGCGCCGCAGGCGCGTCTCGAAGGATGCTCCAGATTTCTTCGGAGCCCCCTTGGAGCATCCTTCGAGACGCCATTCCTCACGGAGTGGCTCCTCAGGACGAGGGCTGAGGGAGTTTAACGGGTTCTCAGACCCCGCCCTTCACGCCCTGCGGCGGCTTGCTATCGGCGGGCACGAAGAAGTCCGGCATCAGCGGCACGGAAGGATCGACGCGATAGGGCGTGAAATCGGTGACGCCCTCGCCCGCCATGAAGCTGTCGTCGATCAGGAAGTTGCCGGAGAATTCGCGCGACGGCTTCGCGAAGATCATATGGGCGGCATCGGCGAGAATCTCGGGCGTGCGGCTCGCCTGCACCATCTTGTCGCCCCCGAGCAGGTTCTGAACGGCGGCCGTCGCGATGGTCGTGCGCGGCCAGAGCGCATTGACCGCGATGCCCTGGCGCGCCAGTTCGCCGGCAAGCCCCAGGACGCACAGGCTCATGCCGTATTTGGCGATGGAATAGGCCAGATGCGGCGCGAACCACTGCGTCTTCATGTCGAGCGGCGGCGAGAGCATCAGGATATGCGGGTTCTCGGCCTTCTCCAGATGGGGAATGGCATATTTCGAGACCATGAAGGTGCCGCGCGTGTTGATCTGATGCATCAGATCGAAGCGCTTCATGTCGGTCATCTGCGTGTTGGTCAGCTGGATCGCGCTGGCATTGTTCACGAGGATGTCGATGCCGCCGAAGGTCTCGGCCGTCTTGGCGATCGCCTCGGCGACGCTCTGCTCGTCGCGGACATCGACCATCAGCGGCAGGCACTTTCCGCCGGCCGCCTCGATCTCGGCGGCCGCGGTGTAGATCGTGCCGGGCAGCTTCGGATGCGGCTCGGCGGTCTTGGCCGCGATGGTGACGTTGGCGCCGTCCTTCGCCGCCTTGATCGCGATGGCGAGGCCGATGCCGCGCGAACCGCCGGTGATGAAAAGCGTCTTACCCTTGAGCGACATCGCCGCCTCCCCGCTGGTTCGTGATGATGAAGCGTTCCGGCTGCGAGCCGTCCCGATCGGTGAAGCCATAGGCGCGCGCCAGATCGGCAACGGGCAGGACATGGCCGGCATGGCGCGCGACCTCAGGATCGGCCACGAGCGCCGCGACGGCGCGCCCGGCATAAAGCGGGCTTTCGGTCGTGGCATCGGCGAGCCCCGCGTCACGGACGCGCTCGGTCAGGACATGGCCGGGTGAGATCGCCAGCGCGGTGACGCCGAAGGGGGCGAGCTCCTGCGCCATCGCGAAGGTCAGCCGGTTCATCGCCGCCTTGGCGAGATCGTAGAAGACGTCGCCGAGATAGCCGCCGGCGGTATCGAAGCTCACGGTAACGACGAGGCCGGAACGCATCTGCACCATCGCCGGCGCGACGGCTCGCGCCAGCAGGAGCTGGGCATAGACCCCGCTCTCGAAGCTCTCGCCCAGCCTTGCGGCCGGGCGGCGCCAGAACGGGGTGCCGAAGCCGGAGCCGTCCGGATAGCGCTCGCCGTCATAGCCCTCATTGCCGCCCCAGACGGCGTCGACGACGCAGTCGAGCCGGCCGAAACGGCGCAGCGCCCAGGCGACGAGCCCATCGACTTCGCGCTCATTGGTGTGGTCGCAACGATAGGGATAGCCCTTGCCGCCGGCGGCCTCGACCTCGCGGGCGGTGTCCTCGAAGGTCTCGGAGCGCTGGTCGGTGCGCGGCCCGGCCTCGCTGGAGCGGCCGGTCACGATGACGGTCGCGCCGGCTTCGCCCAACGCCCTGGCGATGCCGCGCCCGAGTCCGCGCGAGGCGCCCGCGACGAGGCAGATGCGGCCGGCAAGCGAAGATTGAGCGGCGTTCATGGCTGCTTCCGGCAAATCGCCGCTGGCCACCGCCGACCGGCTTCTCTATACCGCCCCTCCCCTCGCAACGGAGCAGCACCATGGACAAAACGGATGTCGCCGCCTGCTGGGAAGCCAATGCGGAAACCTGGACGCGCCATGCGCGCGCCGGATACGACCTCTATCGCGACGCGCTGAACACGCCGGTCTTCCTGGCGAACCTGCCTGACATCACCGGCCTGAACGGCCTCGACATCGGCTGCGGCGAGGGCGGCAACACGCGCAAGCTGGCGGAGCGCGGGGCGCGGATGACGGCGATCGACATCGCGCCGACCTTCATCCGCCATGCCCGCGAGGCCGAAGCCGAGACGCGGCTGGGCATCACCTATCTCGAAAGCGACGGCACCGCCCTGCCCTTCGCCGATGGCAGCTTCGACTTCGCCACCGCCTTCATGTCGCTGATGGACATGCACCGGCAGGATCTCGGCATTGCCGAGGCCGCGCGCGTGCTGAAGCCCGGCGGCTTCCTGCAGTTCTCGATCCTGCACCCGTGCTTCGCGCCGCCCAACCGCAAGGTGCTGCGCAATGACGAAGGCGCCGTGACCGGGCTGCTCATCACCGAGTATTTCAGCGATCCGGCCGGAGCGATCGAGGTCTGGCGCTTCGGCGCCGCCCCCGAGCAGGAAAAGGCGGCGAGCGAGCCCTTCCGCGTCCCGGTCTTCCACAAGACGCTGAGCGAATGGGTCGCCTTCGTCGTCGCGGCCGGGCTCACGATCGAGCACATGGCCGAACCGCGCATCGATGCGGAAACGGCCGAGCGCGAGCCCTATCTGGCCGATACGCGGATGGCGCCACTGTTCCTGCATATCCGCGCCCGCAAGGGCGCGGCAGCCTGAACGGGACGCCGTTCGCCTCACGCCGCGAAGACCGCGGCGGCGTCGGCGATGGCGCCGGCCCCCTCCGTCACCGCGAGTTCGAGCGCCGGAGCCTCGGTCGCGATGCATTCGGCATAGAAGCGGGCGGTGGCGAGGTCGCCGGTGCCTTCCGCCTCGGAGCGGGTGGCGAGCGCCTTCTTCGCCAGCCCGGCGCCGCCCTGCGCCAGAGCGAAGAGCTTGAGATAGGGCGTGGCGCCGGCCAGCGCGTCGGCCTGGCTGGTGCCGAGCGTCGCCAGCATCCATCCGGTCGCGCGCTCCAGCGCGTCGACGGCGGCGCCGAGACGAGAGGCGGCATGGCCGAAGCCGGGCGTATTGGCGCGCTCGACCTCGCCGACAACGGCGCGCATCTCGGCGATCAGCGCCTTGACGGCGTCACCACCCGACAGGGGCAGCTTGCGGGTGACGAGATCGATCGCCTGGATGCCGTTGGTGCCCTCATAGATCGCGGCGATGCGGGCATCGCGCAGATGCTGCGCGGCGCCGGACTCCTCGATGAAGCCCATGCCGCCATGGACCTGCACACCGGTCGACGCGACATCGATGCCGATATCGGTCGCGTAGGCCTTGGCCACGGGAGTGAGGATGGCGGCGCGCTCGGCGGCGGCCTTGCGCTTGCCCTCGTCCGGCTCGCGATGCGAGCGGTCGAGCGCCTCGGCGACGAGATAGGAGACCGCGCGCGCGCCTTGCGTCTTGGCGCGCATGTCCATCAGCATGCGACGCACGTCCGGGTGGACGATGATCGGGCTCATCGGCGCACCCTTGGGCGCGTCGAGCGCGGCACCCTGCTTGCGCTCATGGGCGAAGGCGAGCGCCTGCTGATAGGCACGTTCGGCGATGGCGACGCCCTGCAGCGCGACGTTGAGGCGGGCGTTGTTCATCATCGTGAACATGCAGGCGAGGCCGCGATTCTCCTCGCCGATCAGCCAGCCGATGGCGCCGTCCTTGTCACCGAAGGCCATGGAGCAGGTCGGCGAGGCGTGGATCCCGAGCTTGTGCTCGATGCCGGAGCAGCGCAGGTCATTATGCGCGCCGAGGGAGCCATCGGCATTGACCAGATATTTCGGCACGAGGAAGAGCGAGATGCCGCGCGTGCCGGGAGGGGCATCGGGCAGGCGCGCCAGCACGAGATGGACGATGTTCTCCGTCAGGTCGTGCTCGCCATAGGTGATGAAGATCTTCTGGCCGGTGATGCGATAGGTGCCGTCGCCGACGCGCTCGGCCTTGCTGCGCAGCGCGTTGAGGTCCGACCCTGCCTGCGGCTCGGTCAGGTTCATCGTGCCCATCCATTCGCCGGAGACGAGCTTGGCGAGATAGGTCTCCTTCAGGTGGTCCGAACCATGCGCATAAAGCGCCTCGATCGCGCCGACCGTCAGCAGCGGCCCGAGCGCGAAGGCGAAGGCGGCCGAGTTCCACATCTCGATGCAGGCGGATTGCAGCAGCGTCGGCAGGCCCTGTCCGCCATAGGCTTCCGGCGCCGGCAGAGCATTCCAGCCGGCCTCGGCCCAGGCCTTGTAGGCCTCCTTCCAGCCCGGCGGTGTGGTGACGGCGCCGTCCTTGAGCTTCGAGCCCTGGGCGTCGCCCACCCGGTTCAGCGGCGCAATGACGTCGGCGGCGAACTTCGCGGCTTCGTCGAGCACGGCTTCGGTGACGCCGCCTTCCAGCTCCGGCGCCAGCCCGTCGGCAATCAGCCGGTCGAGGCTGGCGACATGGCGCATGGTCGCCAGCATGTCCGAAACCGGGGCGCGATAGCTCATAGGTCGTCTCCCTGAGGCTGCGCCGCCCGAAAGGCAGCTGCAGCCCGCTTTTGCCGTTGCCGCGATGGTAGCGAGGAACTATCGCCTATGCCACGTGCAGGCGAGCGCGACCTTCGTCCCGTGCCGCGCCCGCCAGTTAGTTTATATGTAAACGATATCCGGTCAATCTCGCGTGAGCCAACCCCTCCCCGCTTCCCGCCCGACGAAACGCCTCGCTGCCGATGCCGCCGGCATCGCCGAGGCTGCGGCCCTACTGCGCGGCGGTGGGCTCGTGGCCCTGCCGACCGAGACGGTCTACGGCCTCGCCGCCGATGCGACCTCCGGCGCCGCCGTCGCCGGAATCTATGCGGCCAAGGAGCGGCCGAGCTTCAACCCGCTGATCTCGCATCTGCCCGATCTCGCCAGTGCGCGCCGGCAGGGGCTGTTCGACGCCAACGCGCTGGCGCTGGCGCAAGCCTTCTGGCCGGGACCGCTGACCCTGGTCGTTCCGGCGGCGCCGGGCTGCACCGTCAGCGAGCTGGCGCGGGCGGGGCTGCCTTCGGTCGCGCTACGCGTGCCGGCCCATCCCGTCGCGCATGCGGTTCTCGAAGCGGCGAGACGGCCGATCGCGGCGCCCTCGGCCAATCGCTCCGGCCGGATCAGCGCCACCAGCGCCCGGCACGCCCTGGCCGATCTCGACGGGCGCATCGACGCCGTTCTCGACGCCGGCCCGACCGAAGTCGGGCTCGAATCGACCATCGTCGCCTGCCTCGACGGCGCCCCGCGCCTGCTGCGGCCGGGCGGCGTGCCGCGCTCGGCGATCGAGCACGCGATCGGGCGCCCGCTGGTGATCGCGGGCGAGGCCGGGCACGCGCCGATCTCGCCCGGCATGCTCGCCTCGCATTACGCGCCGAGCGCCCATATGCGGCTCGATGCCGATGCGCCTGAAGACGGCGAGGCCTGGCTCGGCTTCGGCGCCGAGCAACGGAAGCATCCGGTTTCGCTTAATCTCAGCCCGGCCGGCGACCTGCGCGAGGCCGCGGCCAATCTTTTCGGCCATATGCGCCGGCTCGACGAGATGGGGCCGGCGATCATCGCGGTCGCGCGCATCCCGGAGCACGGCCTCGGCGAGGCGATCAACGACCGGCTGCGCCGCGCGGCCGCGCCGCGCTGAGCAACCCTCATCCTTCGAGACGCCGCTGCGTGGCTCCTCGGGACGAGGGCTCACATTTTTCGAGCTACCGACGAACTCACGGCTCTCCTGGATTTGAACTCCTCCAGCTTGCAACAATGCAAGATATCGGCTTTGCCTGTCGGCAGGAGGATGCACCGCCGATGGCTGCCAAGCTCGTCTGGGACGATTTCCGACTGATCAAGGCGATCGCGGATCATGACGGGTTGACGGGCGCCGCCGCGGCGCTTGCCGTCAACCACTCGACCGTTTTCCGGCGCCTCGGCCAGATCGAGGAGATCATCGGCATGCCGCTCTTCGAGCGGCGCAAGACCGGCTATGTCGCGACGGTGGCGGGAGCGGAGATGGCGGCGCTGGCGAGCCGCATGGACGAGGATGTCACGGCCTTCGCGCGCCGGCTCGCCGGGCGGGACGTGGCCCCCTCGGGCGAGCTGCGCATCACCACGACTGATACACTGTACCAGAACGTGCTGCTGCCGATCTTCGCGGCCTTCCGCCGGGCACACCCGCTGATCCGGCTCGACGTCGTCATCGGCAACCAGGCGCTCAACCTGTCGAAACGCGACGCCGACATCGCGATCCGCGCCAGCGACACGCCGGGCGAGACCCTGGTCGGCCGGCGCATCGCCACCATCGCCTGGGCGATCTATGGCCGCGCCGAACAGAGCATGACGCCCGAGGAGACGGCGGATCCGGCGCTGCTCTACCAGCGCGACTGGGTCGCGCTTGGCGACCAGCTCTCACATGTCAAGGCGGCCCGGTTCGTGCGCGAGCACGTCGCGCCGGAGCGGATCGCGCTGAAGAGCTCGGCCGTTCTCGGCATCGTCGAGGCGGTCGAGCAGGGCCTCGGCATCGGGCCGCTGCCCTGCTTCATCGCCGACCAGCATCCCGGCCTCACGCGCCTGCTGCCGCCAAACCCAGACTTCGCGACCGGGCTCTGGCTGCTGACCCACCCCGACATCCGGCATGTGCCGCGCGTGCGTGCCTTCATGGATTTCTGCGGGGGCGAGCTGGTGCGGCAGAGGGCACTGTTCGAGGGAGGGCTCTAGCCCACCCCGACGACGACGTGCCCCGTCGCCTGGAGATCGACGGAGCACGGAACCGCTTCGGATCAGGCCGGCTGCGCCTCAGGCCGCTGCACCGGCCGCTCGACGATCGGCAGGTTGATCAGCGCCGAGGCAACGCCGAGCGCGACCGAAAGCCACCAGACGAACTGGTAGTTGCCCATCGACTCGTAGAGCACGCCGCCCAGCCAGACGCCGAGGAAGCCGCCGACCTGATGCGAGAAGAAGGCGAAGCCGTAGAGCATCGCCATGTACTTCGTGCCGAACATCAGCATCACCAGCGAGGAGGTCGGCGGCACCGTCGAGAGCCAGAACAGGCCGATGACGATGCCGAAGGTGATCGCGGTCGTCGGGCTCGGCGGCAGCAGGATGAAGGCGGCGATGGCAACCGCCCGGCCGAGATAGATCCAGGCGAGGAGATGGCGCTTCGGCATCCGCGTCGAAAGCCAGCCCGAGGAGAGCGAGCCTACGGCATTGGCGAGACCGATCACGGCCAGCGTCCAGCCGCCGACCCAGGCCGGCAGGCCGGCATCCTTGAGATAGGCCGGCATGTGCACGGTGATGAAGGCGAGCTGGAAGCCGCAGGTGAAGAAGCCGAGCACGAGCAGGACATAGCTGCGATGCTTGAAGGCCTCGCCGAGCGCCTGCGCGATTGTCTGGTTGGGCAGATTGGCCGCGGTGGCGCCGACAGCAGCACCGGTCTTGCGCGTCGCCATGACGATCGAGATCGGCAGGATCGGCAGCAGCGTGAAGGCGAAGACGATCAGCGCCTGCTGCCAGCCCAGCGTCTCGATCAGGATGTTGCCGATCGGCGGGAACAGGAACTGTCCGAAGGAGCCGGCAGCCGTGCCGGCGCCGAAGGCCATCGGCCGCCACTGCTCGGGCAGCAGCTTGCCGAAGGCGGCGAGCACGAGGTTGAACGAGCAGGCCGAGAGGCCGAAGCCGATCAAGACGCCGGCGCCGAGATGAAGCTGCAACGGCGTGGTGGCATAGGCCATCATCACGAGGCCGGCGGCATAGAGGATGGCGCCGACGCAGAGTACGCGCACCGTGCCGTAGCGATCGGCGATCGCTCCGGCGAAGGGCGCGCCGAGCCCCCAGAGCAGGTTCTGGATCGCCAGCGCCAGGCCGAAGATGTCGCGGCCCCAGTTGAACTGGACCGTCATCGGGATCTGGAACAGGCCGGCGCTGGCGCGCGGCCCGAAGGTGATCAGCGCGATCAAGCAGCCGGCGGCGACGATGACCTCCGGGGCATAGCTGCGCACTCGAGTGGTCGTCATAGAGTTCTCCGAAGCGTCGGAAGGGTCGATGTGTGCCTACACGTTACCGTCCGGCCCCGACGGCAACCAGCGAGAATTCGTGAAATTTCGCATCACGGAGCGGCATGGACCGCCCCCTGCTCGCCGGTGTTAACCGGCGCTCAACCTTACCGAGGCGATAACAGATTCCAACGAAGGCGCAGCGTTCTCGGCTGGGTTTTTCGTTCCGTGCGATCGGGACGGGTGTGTCGCTTTGAGTCATTGGCGTCAGCACAGGCATGGGCGGGGTATGCGCCCGCTCGGCATCAGATGGGCCGCGAGCACGGTCGCGCCCTGGGCGCTGTCGGTCGGGATGCTGGTCTCCTTCACGGCCTCCGCCGGCCAGAATTTCGGGCCGACCGGCCTGCCCTCGAGCGCCATCGCCCGGATCGCCCCCGGCCCCGCCTCCGAGCTTTCCGAAGGGCCGTCGATGCTGGTGGCGACCAGCGCCTTCCGCCTGCCGGGCCTGTCCCTCACCTCGGCCATCACGCAGGCGAAGCTCTCCTTCGAGGATCCGGAGCGGCGCATCGTCGTCGACCCGCGCGCGCCGCGCGAGGATCTGAAACGGACCGCCGCGGCCTTCCCGGAAGTCGACCGCAGCGCCAAGGGCGACATGCTGCCGAGCCTGCGGCCCGGCCTGTCCGGCCGCCCCTCGCTCGAGCTGGAGCACGTCGTCTTCGGCGACACCCAGCCCAAGCTGATCTCGGGCGGCTTCTCGCTCGACGCCATGCGCGCGGCCGAGGCCGTCGAAGGCCCGCCGAGCGGCTTCGAGCCCTACCCCATCGACGAGGGGCTGACCGACCCCGCCCTGTCGGATTCCTCCCCAGTTTCGCCGAAGCCGCGGATCACCTCGGCACGCCAAGCCGAGCTCCATCTCGAAAGCATCGACGGTTCGTCACCCTCGGTGCAGGAGGCGAGCCGGCAGGCCTCGTCGACGCCGATCGTCGGCTCCGTCTTCGGCACGCTGACGCCGGCCGCCCTGCCCGCGCATGGTGCCCCGCAGCAGCGCGGCCGCATCGCTCTGGTTTCGGCGCCGGCGAACCGCGACCTGCGCGAGGCCGAGCCCGGCGCGCGGCAGAACTATGCCGGGCTGATCGCGCCGGAGAACATGGCCAAGGAGCAGCGCTGCCTCGCCGAGGCGGTCTATTTCGAGGCGCGTTCGGAATCCTTCGCCGGGCAGGCCGCGGTGGCGCAGGTGGTGCTGAACCGCGTCAAGAGCGGGCTCTATCCGAGCAGCGTCTGCGGCGTCGTCTACCAGAACAGCAACCGCTACCTCGCCTGCCAGTTCACCTTCACCTGCGAGGGCAAGTCGCTGCGCATCACCGAGCCCGGTCCTTGGCGCGATGCCGTCCGGATCGCTCGAGAGGTCTATGAGGGAACGACCTATCTGGCGGAGGTCGGCGCCTCCACCCACTACCACGCGCAGTATGTGCGGCCGTACTGGGCGAAGAAGCTGAAGAAGATGGACACGATCGGCCAGCATGTCTTCTACAAGCTGCGGCCAGGCCAGACCTGATCGCTAAAAAGCCTGCATCGCCATTCACTTGCATGAAACCCGCATGAACGATGGCGGCAGGCGGGACTTGGTTAATTTTACCTTGTTTTAGCGTTTACCTTGCGTTCATCACTTCGAGCGGGCTTCCTGACTGCAACGAACGGCGCTCAGACGCCGGAACCGACAGGTCAGGTCCCACATGGCTCGCTCGCTTTCGTCATCCCGGATCATTGCCGCCACGGCCTTCTCGACGGCCCTTCTTCTCGGAATGTCTGCTGCGGAAGCCGGCGGCTGCCGCGGCTCCGCCTGCTACAATCTGGTCACCGCGCCGCCGGTCTACGGCACCATCGACGAGACCTATCAGGTCCGCCCGGCGCAGGTGCAGCGCCGCGTCGTCCCGGCCGAATACGAGACCGTGACCGACACGGTGATGATCGCTCCCGAGCGGCGCATCCCGCATCGCCGCGCGGCCGTCTACGAGACGGTGACCGAGAAGGTGCTGGTCGCCCCGGCAACCCGTCGCTGGGAGGTCAGCCGCGACGCCTGGGGCAACACCGTCGGCTGCTGGGTCGATGTGCCCGCCCAGTATGGCTACCAGAGCCGCCGGGTCGAAGTTTCGCCGGCAACGGTCGAGTACGAGACGGTTCCGGCGGTCTACACGCAGCGTCAGCGCAAGGTGATGGTGCGTCCCACCGAAGTCGTGCGGGAAGAAATTCCCGCCGTCTACGAGACGCGGCAGCGCCAGGTCCTGGTCAGCCCCGGCTCGCAGTATTGGTCCCGCTCCCGCTACTGAGCGGGGCCTGGAGTTTCACGCAGACCCTTTGACTACCACGGAAATGACGACTTCCACCCCGGCCCTGCGCCGGGGTTTTTTCTTGCGCGGGTCCGCGCCGGGCACGCGCCATCCCGCCGCGAATGCGGCCGAGCAACGCCCGAAATGTCTCGAAGGGAAAACGCCGACTTGCAGGCTCGGAGCGAGCCGGAGCCTGGCGGAACGCGCGCTTCGCGCCGAGGCCGCTCAGACGTAGCGTTCGCCGAGCAGCAGGACGCAGACGCCGAGGATGAAGGCGAGGAAGCGGGCCGGCATGCCGACCAGCGTGCCGGGCGAACGGCCCGCCGCATAGCCGATCAGCAGCTCCGTCAGGCCGAGCCCGAGCAGCACGACGACGAAGGGCGGGAAGGCTCCGTCCCTGACGACGAAGCCCGTCTTGACGCCATAGGCGACGACGGCACCGAGGACTGCGCCCAGCGCGACGAAGAGGAGTTCGTTACGCGACAGGCGCATCCGGCGACCTCAGCGGCGGCGGAAGTTCTGGCGCGGCGGCCCCGAGGGCGCCGGGCCCGCCGTCTTCTGGCGGAAGTTGATGCGGCCGCGGTCGAGGTCGTAGGGCGACATCTCGACGATGACGCGGTCGCCCGCGATGGTGCGGATGCGGTTCTTCTTCATCTTGCCGGCCGCATAGGCCAGGATCACATGGTCGTTGTCGAGCTTGACCCGGTAGTTGCCGTCCGGGAGGACCTCAACCACGGTACCGTCGAATTCAAGCAGTTCTTCTTTCGCCATCTGTCGTCCTTCGTGAGCCCTTTGGCGCGGGAGCGGGCCACCCTCCGGCACTTAAACCGGTAGAAGGCCCGCCTGTTCTGGCCGATCGCGCGTCAGCGCGCGCGCCGCCGGGCGCCGTTGGTGCGTGGTTGCTGTGTTCTTTGCTGCAAGAACGCGACGCCGCCAAGCCCTTCTTTTGCGGAAGCGCCCTCTTTTCGCTGCGTCGCCGCCTCGGGGCGCGGGGCCCGCTCGGGATTGCGGGGCCGTTCGTGCCGCTCCGGCCGCGGCGCGCCGCCGGCATGGTTGCGGTTGTGGCCGCCATGCTCCGGGCGCTGGCCCTGTTCGGAACGCTTGCCCTGCTGCCCCTGCGGACGGCCCTGCCCCTGCGGGCGGGCCTGCTGCTGGCCGCGACCGCCGCGATTCTGCTGCGGCTTCTTGGGCGTGCGGCCATCCCAGTACGGCACCTCGCCGATCGGCGTCGGCTTGACGCCGGTCAGCTTCTCGATCGCCGCGAGATCGCCGCGCTCCTCCGGGGTGCAGAAGGCGATGGCGAGACCGGCGGCGCCGGCGCGCGCCGTGCGGCCGATGCGGTGGACATAGGTCTCGGGCACGTTCGGCAGGTCGTAGTTCACGACATGGCTGACGCCGTCGACATCGATGCCGCGCGCAGCGATGTCGGTCGCGACGAGGATGCGCAGCGAACCGTCGCGGAAGCCGCCGAGCGCACGCTCGCGCTGGCCCTGGCTCTTGTTGCCATGGATCGCGGCCGCCTCGATGCCGGACTGGCCGAGCTGGCGGACGACCTTGTCGGCACCGTGCTTGGTACGGGTGAAGACGATGGCGCGCTCCAGCTCAGGAACGTTCAGCGTCTTCGCCAGCAGGGCCGGCTTGTCGCCCTGCTCGGTGAAGATGACGCGCTGGTCGATCTTCTCGGCGGTGGTCGCAACCGGCGTGACCGCGACCTCGACCGGGTCGGTGAGATAGGCGGAGGCGATCTCGCGGATCGGCTTCGGCATGGTCGCCGAGAAGAGCAGCGTCAGGCGCTCCTTCGGGATCAGCGTAGCGATGCGGCGCAGCGCATGGATGAAGCCGAGGTCGAGCATCTGGTCGGCCTCGTCGAGGACGAGGAACTCGATCTCGCGCAGCGAGACGGCGCGCTGGTCGACGAGGTCGAGCAGGCGGCCGGGCGTGGCGACGAGGATGTCGACCTTCTCGCCGAGCGCGCGGATCTGCTTGCCAACCGGGACGCCGCCGAAGATCACGGTCGAACGCAACGTGGTGAACTGCGCATAGGTGCGGATCGAGGTCTCGATCTGGGCGGCGAGCTCGCGCGTCGGCGAAAGGATCAGCACGCGCACCGCACGCTGCGGCATCTGGCGCGGCTTGCCGAGCAGGCGGTGCAGCATCGGGAGCGAGAAGGCAGCGGTCTTGCCGGTGCCGGTCTGGGCGGCACCGAGCAGGTCCCGGCCCTTCAGAATGTGGGGGATCGCCTGCGCCTGGATCGGCGTGGGCGTTTCATAACCCTCGGCCGCGAGCGCCTTGAGCAGCGGCTCGGCGAGGCCGAGATCAGTGAATTTGGTCAAGAAGAAACTTTCTGGGCGCCGAGATGACGGGGGGCGCATGTGGTCTCGGCTGCGCCGCCGGCCCGTATCCGGCCTAGGTATCAGAGAATCGGTCCAGCCGGCGAACCGCTAGCCACAGCGCCGGCAGGCTTGTCGTGGTCCGAGCGGGCAAACGGCCCGCCCGGCCGATGGTTTATCAGGCGACGGCGAGGTTGCCGGCCGAGGTCTTGCCGGTCTTGCGATCGGCAACCAGCTCGTAGGAGACGACCTGGCCATCGCGCAGCTCGCGCAGGCCGGCGCGCTCGACAGCGCTGATGTGGACGAAAACGTCCTGGCCGCCGTTCTCAGGCGTGATGAAGCCGTAGCCCTTGGTGGCGTTGAACCACTTCACGGTGCCCTTGTTCATGGGTTGGTCCTTACGTGTCAGATCCGCGTCTCTCGTGATGACACGGCGAAACGCGCGGACGCCTCGCCATGGCCTTGTAGCGATGTGTGGTGGATCTGATTCGTGACCGCAGACCGGCGAACCGGCAAACGGAGGAGTGGCCAGAACCCGGCCGCATCTCGTCTTACATCGGCGTGGGTAGCACGAAATGCAAGATCGGTCCAGCAAGGGGGCCGCGAGGGCTGCGGAACACGCTGCGCGGGGCGGTGTTTGACTGGCAGATGGAGGCTAGATCATGCCGATCACGCTCAAGGGTTCTTGCCGCTGCGGAGCGGTCCGGTTCTCGGTCGAGAGCCATGCTCCTGTCCCCTATCAGCTCTGCTACTGCTCGATCTGCCGCAAGACGGCCGGGGGCGGCGGCTTCGCGATCAACCTGTCGGCGGTCGCCGCGACGCTGAGCGTCGCGGGTGAAGAAGCGATCGGCAGGTTCAACGCCGAGATCCGCGACGATGCCGGCCATTGCGAGCGCTCGCAGGCGCAACGCCACTTCTGCGCGCGCTGCGGCACGGCGCTGTGGCTGTTCGATCCGCGCTGGCCGGAGCTGCTGCACCCCTTCGCCTCGGCCATCGACAGCCATCTGCCCCGCGCTCCCGAGAAGACCCATGTCATGCTGCGCTTCAAGGCCAGTTGGGTCGAGCCCGCGATCGGCGAAACGGATCAGAGCTTCGAGGAATACCCGGAGGAATCGATCGAGGAATGGCACCGCAAGCGCGGCCTCTGGGTCGAGTGACCCGCCTGCTCCCTCGCCCGCGACGGACGGGTTACCGGACGAGGCGCTGGACAAGGCCGCGCAAGGGACCCAGGTCCGGTATCGCATGATAGCGCCCGTGCCCTACGGGCTCGTCAGCATGCTCCAGCACCCAGGTGAGATGGTGGGGAACATGCACCGCCCAGCATCCCGCCTCCAGCGCCGGCAGGATGTCCGACTTCAGCGAGTTACCCACCATCATCGCCCGCCCCGCCCCGTCGCCATGGCGGGAGAAGATGCGATCATAGGTCGTCGCCTTCTTGTCGCTGACGATCTCAACGGCGTGGAAGAAATCGCCGAGGCCGGACTGGGCAAGCTTGCGCTCCTGGTCGAAGAGATCGCCCTTGGTGATCAGCACCAGCCGGTAGTCGTCGGAGAGCGCTTCCAGAGTCTCGCGGACATGCGGCAAGGTCTGGACCGGGTGGGCCGCCATCTCGCGCCCGGCGGCGAGGATCTCTCCGATGACGGAGGCCGGCACCTGCCCTTTGGTGACCTCTATCGCCGTCTCGATCATCGAGAGCACGAAGCCCTTGATGCCGAAGCCGTAGAAACCGAGATTGCGCCGCTCGGCCTCGAGCAAGCGGCCGGAGATCTCTGCCGCCTCGCCATGCTCGCCGAGCAGCGCGACGAAACGATCCTCGGTCATCCGGAAGAACTGCTCGTTCTGCCAGAGGGTGTCGTCGGCATCGAAGCCGATGGTGGTGAGGCGCAGCATGGCTCGCACCTCCTCAGCCGGAAGCAAAGCAGGAAGGAGGGAGCGTCAGCCCCTCCCATTCGGCATAGGCATCGGGCGGCAACACCCGGAGCGCCACCGGCTTCTCATCGCCCGCAGGTGCCGCAGCCGGATCACCGATATCCCCCGGCGGCAGCTTGATGATCTTTTCCTCGATCCGACCGGGAATCCCGATCAGGTCCAGATCGAACTGCGGCAGGCGCCACGGCCGGACGACATCGCTCGCCGTCACCGAGAGGCGCACGGCCGTGTCGGCCGGGAGCACCAGCGTTCCGCTCACGACACAGTCGTCGTCGGATGCCGCCCCACCCGGCTGGAGATAATCGTAACGCCAGCCCTCCGGCGTGCCGGTCGCCAGGATGCGACGTGCCGGCTGCGGCTCTTGCGGGCCGCCTTGCACGAGCAACTCCAGCGCCTCGCGGCATGGCTTCTGCATCGCGGCAGGCTGCCCGCTGCAGAGATCGGGCGCCTGCGCCAGGGACGGGACGGCAAAGCCACAGCCGAAGGCGAGGATTAGCCCGCCAAAGCCGATGAGCCGCCCGCCCATCATGGCTCAGCCATCCTTCGGCTTGATCGCGCCCAGCGCCGCCTGCGCGGCGGCGAGGCGGGCGATCGGCACGCGGAAGGGCGAACAGGAGACATAGTCGAGGCCGACGCTCTCGCAGAAGCCGATCGAGGCCGGGTCGCCGCCATGCTCGCCGCAGATGCCGAGCTTGATGCCGGAGCGGGTCTTGCGGCCGCGCTCGGCAGCGAGCTTCACCAGCTCGCCGACGCCGTCCTGGTCGATGGTGACGAAGGGGTCGGCGTCGAGCAGGCCCTTGGCGGTGTAGGAGCCAAGGAAGGAGGAGGCGTCGTCGCGGCTGATGCCGAGCGTCGTCTGGGTCAGGTCGTTGGTGCCGAAGGAGAAGAACTCGGCGCTCTCCGCGATCTCGGCGGCGCGCAGCGCAGCGCGCGGCAGCTCGATCATGGTACCGACCTGATAGTCGATCCTGGTGCCGCTCTCGGCGATCACGGCCTTGGCCATGGCGTCGATGCGGGCCTTGACGAGATCGAGCTCGGGCTTGCCCATGACCAGCGGCACCATCACCTCCGGGATCACCGGCTTGCCGGTCTCCTTGGCGGCGATGACGGCCGCCTCGAAGATGGCGCGGGCCTGCATCTCGGCGATCTCCGGGAAGGCCACCGCCAGACGGCAGCCGCGGAAGCCGAGCATCGGGTTGAACTCGTGCAGCTCGGCGGCGCGGTGCTTCAGCGCATCCGGCGTGACGCCCAGCGCCGCGGCGACCTCGGCGATCTCCTTGTCGCCCTGCGGCAGGAACTCGTGCAGCGGCGGATCGAGCAGACGGATGGTGACCGGCAGCCCGCTCATGATGGTGAAGAGCTGGACGAAGTCCTGGCGCTGCATCGGCAGCAGCTTGGCAAGCGCAGCGCGGCGGCCCTTGTCGTCCTGGGAGAGGATCATCTCCCGCACGGACTGGATGCGGCTCTCGTCGAAGAACATGTGCTCGGTGCGGCACAGGCCGATGCCCTCGGCACCGAACTCGCGCGCGGTCCTGGCATCCTCCGGCGTCTCGGCATTGGCGCGGACCTTGAGGCGGCGGACCTTGTCGGCCCAGCTCATCAGCGTGCCGAAATCGCCGGAGAGCTCCGGCTGCTGCATCCGGACCTCGCCGAGCAGCACCTGGCCGTTGCCGCCGTCGATGGTCAGGACGTCGCCCGCCTTCAGCGTCGTGCCGCCGATCGCGAGCGTGCCCTTGGCGTAGTCGACGCGAATCTGGCCGGCGCCGGAGACGCAGGGCTTGCCCATGCCGCGCGCCACGACCGCCGCATGCGAGGTCATGCCGCCGCGGGTGGTGAGGATGCCTTCGGCGGCGTGCATGCCGTGGATGTCCTCGGGCGAGGTCTCGACGCGCACGAGGATGACCTTCCGGCCGGCCTTCTTGGCGGCCTCGGCATCGTCCGAGTTGAAGACGATCTCGCCGGCGGCGGCGCCGGGCGAAGCCGGCAGGCCGGTGGTGAGCACGCGGCGCTCGGCCTTGGGGTCGATGGTCGGATGCAGGAGCTGGTCGAGGGCGGAAGGCTCGACGCGGCCGACGGCCTCCTCCTGCGTGATCAGCCCCTCGGTGGCGAGGTCGACCGCGATCTTCAGCGCCGCCTTGGCGGTGCGTTTGCCGGACCGGGTCTGCAGCATCCAGAGCTTGCCCTCCTGGATGGTGAACTCCATGTCCTGCATGTCGCGGTAGTGCTTCTCGAGGATGCCGTAGATGCGGACGAGCTCCGCATAGGCCTCCGGCATCGCCGTCTCCATGGACGGCTTGTCGGAGCCCGCCTCCTTCTTCGCCGCCTCGGTGATGTCTTGCGGGGTGCGGATGCCGGCGACGACGTCCTCGCCCTGGGCGTTGATCAGGAACTCGCCATAGAGCGCGTTCTCGCCGGTCGAGGGGTTGCGGGTGAAGGCGACGCCGGTCGCGGAGGTGTCGCCCATATTGCCGAACACCATCGACTGGACGTTGACCGCCGTGCCCCAGGAGGCCGGAATGCTGTTGAGCTCGCGATACTTGATGGCGCGGGCATTCATCCAGGAGGAGAAGACGGCGCCGACCGCACCCCAGAGCTGCTGCTGCGGATCCTGCGGGAAGTCGGAGCCGAGCGCCTTCTTCACGATCTCCTTGTACCTGCCGACCAGCACCTTCCAGTCATCGGCCTTGAGATCGGTGTCGAGATGGAGGCCCTTGCGCTCCTTGTAGTCCTCCAGCGCCTCCTCGAAGAGGCCGTGGTCGATGTCGAGCACGACGTTGGAGTACATGGTGATGAAGCGGCGATAGCTGTCCCAGGCGAAGCGCTCGTCGCCCGAGGCCTTCGCCACGGCCTCGACCGTCCCGTCGTTGAGGCCGAGATTGAGAACGGTGTCCATCATGCCCGGCATCGAGGCACGCGCGCCGGAGCGGACCGAGACGAGCAGCGGATTGGCCGGGTCGCCGAAGGTCTTGCCGGTGAGCTTGGCCATGCCGGCGAGCGCGGACCGGACCTGTCCGTCGAGATCGGCGGGGAAGGTCTTGCCGTTGTCGTAATAGGCCGTGCAGACCTCGGTGGTGATGGTGAAGCCGGGAGGGACGGGCAGGCCCAGATTGCTCATCTCGGCAAGGTTCGCGCCCTTGCCGCCGAGCAGGTTCTTCATTCCTGCCTCACCCTCGGCCTTGCCGTCGCCGAAGGTGTAGACCCATTTCCCGCCTGCCATCACTTGAGCCTCTTCAGTTCAGCCGGGCGGCATAACGCCCCGGCGGTGTGAAAGTTTCGTGCGCATGCCGCCGGCGACCGGGAGGCGCCGACGACGGGATGGCGCGGTCATGCCCAAAACGACATGAACAATCAATGAGCATATGCAGCATCCGTTCGCGCAGCGCAGCACGCGCCGGAGGGGCTCACCGACCCCGGCCGCTGCCGGGCTCGCCCTTGCCCCGGGCGGCGCGCGGCCAGCGCAGCGGCCAGTTGACGACCCGCTCGGCCAGATCGTCCACCGGCAGATCGTCCTCGGAGGCGAAGACGCGCCCGCGCACCGACACGCCGGCCGCGACCACGGTCTCCGGATCGCCCGAGACCAGCGGATGCCACCAGGGCAGGTCCCTGCCCTCGGCGACGAGGCGATAGGCGCAGGTCGGCGGCAGCCAGGGCAGCGTGCGCACCTGCTCCGGCGTCAGGGTCACGCAATCCGGCACCTCGCGCGAACGGTTCGGATAGTCCCGGCAGCGGCAGGTTCCGGCATCGAACAGGCGGCAGCCGACATCGGTGGCGAAGATGCGCCCACTATCCTCGTCCTCGAGCTTGACGAGGCAGCAGCGCCCGCAGCCGTCGCAGAGCGCCTCCCACTGCTCCGGGGACATCTCCTCGAGCGGCGTGGTGCGCCAATACGGCTGATCCTTCGGCGGCTTCTGCGTCATGACAGGCTTATGCGCCCGGCCGGGCCCGGATGGAAGGGGAGCGGGCGCACGGGTGCCCTGTCCCAGGACGGCACAGCCGTCCGGGCGCGCTTCCTGCTAGGCGGTTAAGGAATCTTCGCATCCGTCCCTGACAAGGGCGGCGCGGCGTAACTATGTGTCCTTTCTCGGGCGCGGCGCTGTTGCCAAGGCGGTCATGGCGCGGCAGGACTGTGTCGGGGGCCATTCGGAAAGCCTGGAACGGCCATGGAGTTCAGGAAGGCAGGCTGGAAGACGCGGTTGAAGCGCTTCGCGCTCGCCGCCGACTCATGGCTCGATGCCGGGCTCTGGGGTGCCGGTCGCCGGGCCGGCGAGATCCACGAACGCATCCGCAGCTATGCCGATCGCCTCACCGTCACGGGCGGCAAGCGCGTCGCGGCCGAATTCGCCAGCGAGGGGCTGAACATCGGCATCGTCGGCGCGCTGGTCCTGCTGACGCTGGCCCTGCCCGCCTTCCGGATCGGCAATGAGGAAGCACTCAAGAACCAGGTCTTCGCCGTCACCTTCCTCGACCGCTACGGCGTGCAGATCGGCCATCGCGGCGCCCGGCATGACGATTCTCTCAAGCTCGAGGAGATGCCGGATCACCTGCTCAAGGCGGTGCTCGCGACGGAGGATCGCCGCTTCTACGACCATTTCGGCATCGACCTGATCGGCACCTTCCGGGCCCTGATGGTCAATACGCGGGCCTCGGGCGTGGTCCAGGGCGGTTCCTCGCTCACCCAGCAGCTGGCCAAGAACCTGTTCCTCAACAATGAGCGTTCGCTCGACCGCAAGATCAAGGAAGCTTTCCTGGCGCTCTGGCTGGAGACCCGGCTGAGCAAGAACGAGATCCTGAAGCTCTATCTCGACCGCGCCTATATGGGCGGCGGTACCTTCGGCGTCGCGGCCGCGGCCGAGTACTATTTCGGCAAGTCGGTGAAGGACGTCTCGCTGGCCGAGGCGGCGATGCTCGCCGGCCTGTTCAAGGCGCCGACGAAATACGCCCCGCACGTCAACCTGCCGGCTGCTCGCGCGCGGGGCAACGACGTGCTCAACGCCATGGTCGATGCCGGCTTCATGACCGCCGGGCAGGTCGACAGCGCCAAGCGCAACCCGGCGACGCCGGTCGATCGCAAGCGCGATTCCAGCCCCGACTACTATCTCGACTGGGCCTTCGACTCGGTGAAGGAGCTCGCGGCCGAGGGCAAGCTCGGCACCGACCGGGTGCTGGTGGTGAAGACACCGCATGATTCCGCCATCCAGGAACGGGCGGACGAAGCGATCGAGACGATCCTGCGCCAGCATGGCCCGGCCTATCACGTTAAGCAGGCCGCGACCGTCGTGATGGACCCGGACGGCGCGGTCCGCGCCATCGTTGGCGGGCGCGACTACGGGGCGAGCCAGTTCAACCGGGCGACGGCGGGGCTGCGCCAGCCCGGCTCCTCGTTCAAGCCCTTCGTCTATGCCGCCGCCCTGTCCTCGGGGCTCTACAAGCCCAGCACGATCGTCACGGACCGCCCGGTCTGCATCGGCAACTGGTGCCCCAACAACTATGGGCGCTCCTATGCCGGCTCGATGCCGCTGACCGTGGCGCTGGCGAAGTCGATCAACACGATCCCGGTGCAGATGTCGATCGCCATCGGCCGCGCCACCGGCGAGACGCATGAGGCGCGCGCCGCCCTGATCGGCCGCAAGAAGATCGTCGCCACGGCCCGCGCCATGGGGCTGACGACGCCGCTCACCGACACCGTCTCGCTGCCGATCGGCGCGGCGGAGGTGACGGTGATCGACATGGCCGCCGGCTATTCCTCCCTCGCCAATGGCGGCAAGCGGGCAAAGCCCTATGCCGCGATCGAGGTCAGCAATTCGCAGGGAGAGGTGATCTACCGCCACGACCGCGACGAGCCCCCGCCGAAGCAGGTGCTCAGCGCGCAGGTCGCGCAGGACATGAACTTCATGCTCTCCAAGGTGCCGACCGAGGGCACCGGCCGGCGCGCCGCGCTCGACGGCGTCGTCACCGCCGGGAAGACCGGCACCACCAACGGCTACAAGGACGCCTGGTATGTCGGCTATTCCGGCAACCTCGTCGGCGCCGTCTGGTTCGGCAACGACAACTCCGCCGAGACCGCCAACATGACCGGCGGCTCGCTGCCCGCAATGACCTGGAAGGAAATCATGCAGTTCGCCCATCAGGGGCTCGAGCTGAAGCCGATTCCGGGCGTGCCTGCCACCGATCCGAAGGGTGCCGCCGTGGCCAAGGCGGGCGCGCCCGCTCCCGGCGCCGCCGGCCAGGACGGCCCCGGCGCCGGGCACATGCCGCGCCAGTCCTTCGAGGTGCTCTCCTCGGTCGGCTCGCTGTTCCGGACGATCGAGCGCTCGCGCGTGGCGGGGCGGCCGATCCAGGTCGGCATCCGCGACATCTCCGGCGGCGAGAACCGGCTGCGCTGAGCCACCGGCGGTTGACGAGCGCCGCTGCGGCGGGCCAATCCTTCTGCGGGGAGCCTCTCGTCTGGGTGGACGGCACGCGTGCGGATTCTCGATCTCGCCTATATCCTCGCGCTCGGCGCGGGGCTTGGGCTCGGAACGGCCCATTGGGCCGTCGCCGGAAGGCCGGCCCTCGGCAAGATCGAGGTCGGTGCCTGGGCGGCCTGGCCGCGCAGCGGCGGGCGCGACGTCGATCCCTATATGCGCGCCTATCTCGCCCGCGGCGTGCATCTGCCGCTCGGCTCGGGCGAAGGGCTGGAGCTGATCGCCGAGCATGACGATGACGGGCAGGCGCTCGACGGGCGCTGCCGCTACCGGCTGAGCGGGGCGACGCCGCCGGCACGCAGCTGGACGATCGGCATCACGGACGGCGAGGGCCTGCCCTTCCGCCTGCCGCTCGAACGCAGGAGCTTCACCGATTCGGAGATCGTGCGGCCGGAGGACGGCCGGATGCTGATCGTCGCCGCGGCGACACCGGAGGCCGGCAACTGGCTGCCGCTGCCGGTGAGCGGCCGCTTCCAGATCCGGCTGCGCCTCTATGACACGCCGATCTCGACGCAAACCGGCGAGACGCGGGCGGCCAACCTGCCTCGCATCGCACGTCTCGATTGCCGATGAACGCGCTCGACCACGGCACCATGGCGGCCCATCCGCCCGCCGGGCACTGGCGGGCGCGGCTGCGCGCCGGGCTCGCGCGCGCCATCATGACCACGCTGGCGGGGCTGATGCTCGCCGCGATCGTGCATATCGTCACCATCCTTGCCGTGCCCGCACTGTCGCAGCGCGACGCGGCCCATGCCTATCGCGAGCTCGGGACGGAGGGCCATGCCGCGCTCGTCCCGCCCCCCGGCAATCCGCAGGGGCTGCCGCCCCTGCGCGAGGCCGATCCGGACGTCGTCACCGCCATCTGCAGCTACGACCTGTCGGCCGGGCCGGTGCGGGTCGTCGCCCGGACGGGGGCGTTGCCGCTGGGGCTGACGCTGCACCGGCAGGGCGGCGGGGTGATCTACGCCATCACCGACCGGGCGGCGATCCGGGACGTGCTGGAATTCCTGGTGATGACGGAGGCGCAGCGCGACGAGCGCATCGCGGCCGACGAGGAGGGCGAGACGAGCCGCGAACTGCGCGTCGTCTCCGACACAGAGCAGGGGCTGATCGTGGCGCGCGTGCTGATGCGCCTGCCGTCCGACCGTGCCGATGCCGAAGCGCTCGCGACCGGTGTCGCCTGCGAAACGGCGGGCTGACCGCGCCTCAGCCCTTGTAGACGACCGGGCGCTTGCCCTCGCCGAACGCGTCGTTCAGGGGCATCTGGCAGAGCGGCAACGCCTCGGCCTCGAGCGCCATGATCGCGCGCTCGGCCCGGACTGCCTCGCGCGAGGGCATCTCGACGACGAGATTGGTCAGGGCGTAGCGATAGCTCCTGATCCGGAAATCGAGCCGCTCGCAGACCCAGAAGACCAGCCCCTCATTCTCGATCACGCGCGCCAGCGCCGGCTCCTGCTTGCCTGCCGCAACATCGGGCGAAGCCTCCACGGTCCGCATGCGGACGCGGTCCATGCTGACGACGCGCATGGCATTGGCGCGGAAGGGCCCGATCAGCAGGCGATCGGCGTTCACATCCTCCGCGAGGCGGTTGTAGCGCGAAGCCTGCGAGGCGAAGGACATCGAGGTCAGCGCACGGAAATAGTCGGAGACATCGGTCGACTGCGCCGAGACCGGCAAGATCCGGGTATGGGCGAGATTGGAGACCTCGCCCTGGAAGACGCTGCGTTCATGGCCCGGCATGACGAAGCGCCAGGCGCGGTCCCGCAACTGCTCCTCGTCGTCGGTGAGGCGGAAATAGGATGCCTGCTCGCCGCGGGCCGCGGCGGACAGGAAGCCGGATTCGGGCGCGATGAGCTGCGACCAGACAGTGGGGCGCGGGCGGCCGAGATCGCCCTGTGTCGCGGTGCAGGCGGCAAGGACGAGCCCCGATGACAGCGCCAGGGCGATGCGCGGCCGGCGTCCGTCGCGTAGCGGTTTCTCAGGCAGGCCTCGTGTCACGCAGGCTGCCCGCGCGCTGTCTTGCGCGTCGTCGTCTTGCGCGGGCGCCGTCCCGGCGCCCTGCCCTCGAGAGGCCGGGCCTCGGCGGCACGCTCATAGCGCACGCCGGTGAAGAACAGGATTTCCGCCATGCGCAGCGGAACGGAGCAGGACCGGAGCTGCTGGCGCCGCTTGGGCGCGAAGGGGATGACGACGGCCATGAAGCGCCTCCTATCCAGCGCCCGAATTGCGATCGCGAGGGCCGATTTGGTGCGCGAGTCCGCACCGAGTCGCAGGCCCTCACACGCATCAGGCGCGGACATGGTTAACGTAGCCTTAATGCCTCGGGGATAATCTGCGCAAACTCATCGGATTCGCCAGCCCGAGCCAGCCATGCCTGCCCGTATATCCAAGGAACTCGCCGATCTCGCCCGCATCGCGCGGGACGGCGGCCTCGACCTCAGCCAGGTCTCCCTGCGCGTCAAGGCGGACCTGCTGATGTCGACAGGGCAGCCGCCGCAGCACGACCTCATGGCCTTTCGCGAGATGGCGCTCGCGCTGATCCCGACGATCGACGATCCCACCGCCCTGATCCTCGCCCGCAAGCTGGCCGGCTGGCCGCATAGCGCGCCGGAGGTCCTGGCTGCACTCGCCGCACGGGGCGGGGCGGTGCTGGTCGAGCTGCTGCGGCACGGCATGCCGTTGTCGCCGGCCGCGCTCGAAGGCTTCGCCGAAACAGGCGATGCGGCGATCCGGGCAGCGCTCGCCACCCGCACCGATCTCACCAATGCCGCCGTCCTGCTCCTCGTCGCGGAGGAGAGCCGCACGCTCGACCTGACGTTGATCGACAATTCCGAGGCGCCGCTGCCGCGCGCCGCCGTCGAGATCCTGATCGGGCGGGCACGGCTCGACCCCGCCTATCAGCCCGGCCTGCTGGGGCGCGCCGACCTGTCCAACCTCGAACTTGCCCCGCTCTTCCTGCGCGCCGGACCGGAGCGCCGCCTCGCCATTCTCGAATCGTTGCTCGCCCGGGAGGCGCTGCATCCGGGCGAACGGCGCCCGGCCGTCCCTGAGGCGGTCTTCGCGGGCTGGCTCGCCATGGCCGGCGACGATCGCGCCGGTGCCTTCGGCGCGATCGCGAGCCATCTCGGCGGCGGCCCGGACCTGGCGGCCGCCATCGCCGGCGACCCCTCGCGCGACCTTGCCGCGCTCGCGCTGATCGCCAGCGGCGTCAGCGTCGAGGATGCGACGCGCTTTCTGATCCGTCTCGGCGACGACACCGCGCATTCGGTGCAGCGGATCTTCGCGCTGGTCGAGCTGATGCGGATGGCGCGGCCCGCCACCGCCTACCGGCTGGCGATGCAGGTCGCCGGGACAGCCGCCGCGCCGCAGCAGCGGAAGGGCCAGCACCAGCCGGCGATGGATCCGAGCGGCACGCCCGCACGCCCCGCAGCGGCGCGCCCGGAAGCGCAGCCGAGCATGACGGAGATCATGGGCCGGATCGGCGCGCGCCGAGACCGCGGCTAGGGGTTTTGTTTGCGCGCAAACCGTCATTGCGAGCGCTAGCGAAGCAATCCAGGAGGATCGGGCAGAAGCGTTCGACCCGGTCCTCCTGGATTGCTTCGTCGCTACGCTCCGCGCAATGACGATTGCCAAGGTCACCCCGGCGGCGCGCAGGGTGGCTAAGGCTCGTCCTTCGCGAGAACGATGCGCGGATCGCCCGCCCGGTTCTCGATCTCGACCAGCCAGAGATCGGCGTCGAAACGCAGCTCGCGCGCGACGCGATCCTCGACTGCGAGCGGATCGGAATCGAGCAGGAGCTGGAAGCGCCGTTCGCCATCATCCGCGGCCAGCGCCTGCGGCGCCGGGCCGTAGAGCGCCGCGGTGCCGTCGAGCCGGTCGAGCTTGACGAAGATCGCCCCGGCCTCGCGCGCGCCGCGGCGGCGCAGCATGGCGACGAGCCCGTCATGCGAGGCCTGCCGGATATAGGCCGAGACCCAGAATTCGCTGGTCAGCCGCGCCATCGCCCGGCCGCGCTCCCGCTCAGTTCTCGGCGGAGCGCCGCGGAGCGGCGGCGGAGCGCGCACCCCGGACGTCGGCCGGCGGACGCAGGTCGCCATTGATGAGATCGGCGATCGGGTCACGAACCGGCGCCGCGGCTGCGCGCGGTGCCGCGGCCGGAGCGGGCTGCGCGGTGCGCGGCTGGGCGGAAACCGGCGCAGGCGGGCGCGGCGCCGCTTCGCGTGCCGGCTGCGCATGCGACAGGTCGTTCGGCCGCGCCGGCGGCAGCGAGGGCTGGAGCGCAGCGGGCGCCTCGACAGCCGGCGCGGGGGCAGGCTCGGCGCGACGCTCGACCGCCGCCCGCGGCGGCGCGACCGGCGCGGTCGAAAGCATCGGCGCCGGGTGGCGCGCCTTCTGGAACATCAGCGCGTTGACGACGATCGCCGCCGCGACGACACCGAAAGCGAGGAGCAGCAGCGCCCGGCCCGGACGGCGGCCGACGCCGCGGCCCAGGCGGCCGAGCCAGGTGGTCTTCCGACGCGCCGGCTGCGCGCGCCGGACCGGTGCGGACAGGGAGGCGCTGGAATGGGCGCGGGCGGCCATGGTCATGGACATGCGTCAGCTCGTCTTCAGGCGGTCAGGCGGAGAGGTTCTTTGGTTTCGAGGCCCCGGCGCGGCGCCCGGGCGAAGGTGACAATCTTGGCCGGCTGCTCAGCGCCCCCTGCCCCGCCGACGGGCAGGCGGACGGAGACGCGCGTGCCGACATCGGGCGCGCTCTCGACCGTGAGCCGGCCGCCATGGAGCCCGACGAGGCCGCGCACCACCGACAGGCCGAGGCCCGTCCCCTCATGGCTGCGGTCATAGGCGCCCTTGACCTGGAAGAAGGGATCGCCCAGCCGCGGCAGATCGGCCGCAGCGATGCCGATGCCGGTATCGGATACCGAGAGATCGACCGTGTCGCCGTCGCGGACGATGGCGAGCACCACACGGCCGCCGGCGGGCGTGAACTTGACGGCATTGGACAGGAGATTGAGCAGGACCTGCTTCACGGCGCGCCGGTCGCCCTCGATCAGCGGCAAGGCCGGACCGGCCACACGCTCCAGCACGACGCCGGCGGTTTCGGCGCGGAGCGCCATCAGGGCGCAGCAATCGCCGGCCATGGCAGCGAGGTCGAGCGGCTCGCGCTCGATCGTCATCGCGCCGCTCTCGATCTTCGAGATGTCCAGCAACGTGTTGACCACGTCGAGGAGGTGATGGCCCGAAGCGTGGATGATGCGGGCATATTCGAGCCGCTTCTCGGCATCGATCCAGCCGTTCTCCTCGGCACTCAGCATCTCGGAGAAGCCGATGATCGCGTTCAGCGGCGTGCGCAGCTCATGGCTGACCGTGGCCAGGAACTGGCCCTTGACGTCATTGGCCCGCAGCGCCTCGGCATGGCCGCGGTCGCGCTCCTCCTCCGCATGGCGGCGCGCGGTCACGTCGCGCATCACGCAGACGACGGCCGCGCCATCCGGAGAGCCGCCCTCGTCGACCCGGTAGGCCTGCATTTCCAGCCACAGCGAAACCGGGGTGCGCGCCTCGCCGGCCTGTCCCTTCGGGACGAAGAGCGTCCGGAAGCTGACGGTGGCGCCGCAGCCGCCATGCGCGGCGTCGCTCAGAGCCTTCAGGAAGAGCGGCCTGTCGGCGATATGCACGCGCTCGAACAGCCCGCGCCCGAGCAGCTCGCGCGGTTCGGCTCCGGTCAGGGCCTGCGCGGCAGCATTGGCGAAGACGACGGCGCCGCCGGCATCATGCCAGGTGACGAGATCCCCGACATGGTCGAGCAGGAGGCGCGCGCGGGCGTCGGAGACGCGGTGTGCGCGCTCCTCGCCGTCACGGCGGCGCAGCAGAACCGCGGCCGTCACCAGCGCCTGGGCCAGGGCGGCGACCGCCAGAAACGGCATGGCGAGGCCCGTCCAGGCCGAAGCCTCGGCGAAGAGGCCGGCCTGCTGCAGCCCGAAAGCAGCGGCCAGCGCCGCCAGCGCGATCCAGCCAGCGCGCAGGACGAAGCCGAAGGAACCGAAGAACGCGGCCTCGACCGGCACGACCGCGAGCCACAGCAGCAGCGGCGAGGCAAGCCCGCCGGTGGCGCCGGCCAGTGCGACGATGAAGAGCGACAGGGCTGCGGCCGAGATCGCATGCGCGACATCGAGACGGCCCGTGCGCGAGAGCAGGAAGACGGCGAGCAGCGGCAGGGCAGCGGCCACGAACATGGCGGCCTCGAAAGCGCCGAGCGTACCGCGCCAGGCGAGATAGGCGGGGGCGAGGCCGAGCACGCCGCCGCCGACGAGCAGGCGCGTCAGCACGAAGCGCTCGTGGCGGAGGCTCTCCCCCAGGTCCGACCGCACCGATGCATGCACCAGTGCCGCCGCTTGTGTCCTCAGTGCCGTGATCGCCATACGGAACGCAACGCCCAAACTCTTGCGGGCCAGGCTGCCCGCACTCCGCATCTCGCCATGTGCGGTTTAAGCGGGGCTTAAAGCGAATGACGAGGAGCGGGCCGGCGACAGCGGGCGATCAAAAATTTTCGATATTTTTCAAAACGATACTCCGCTCCAACCGATTTTCTCGGACGCTGCGATGTTCGCAGCAGGGTGAACGGAAGCTGAAGATCGCCACCGGCATTCGACTCGTATTTGAGCGTTCGAAATGACGCGATTTTTCGAGATCGGCTTTTAGAGTGCTCTCACCCGGCGCCAAAGGGTGCCGGCAATGGAGATCGAGATGGCTCACTTCCTGCGCAAGGCTGCGATCATCGGCCTCATCGCGGTGCATTCGCCGGTCCATAGCGGCAAGCCTGCCGATGCAGCGCTGCCGCAGAGCATCCGGCAGGCCGTCGAAACCGTCCAGGCCGAAACGCGCAGCGCAGCCGGCAGCTTGACGGCGGCACGTGAAGCGGCCCAGATTCTGGCAGGGCTCGACCCCGTGATGCGCGAGCGCATCCTGAACGCCGCGACGACGGCGACCATCGGCAAGCCGGCGCGATGAACGCTTGACGCAGCCCCGCCCGTTGCGGGAAGAGGTCGCGCCGCCATCCCGATGCAGCCGGGGCAAGCGCCGGCCAGGCAGGACATGACAACAGGTCTCGACGACATCGTCGCCAATTTCGAACTGCTCGAGGAATGGGACGACCGCTATCGCTATCTGATCGAGCTCGGCAAGACGCTCGAACCCTTGCCGGAAGACGCCCATAACGACGCCAACAAGGTGCGCGGCTGCGCCAGCCAGGTCTGGCTCACGTCGCGCAGCGAGGGCGGGCCGGGCGCCGGGACACGGCTGCACTTCCGCGGCGACAGCGACGCCCATATCGTCCGCGGGCTGGTCGCGCTGGCGCTGGCCATCTTCTCGGGCAAGCCGGCCGCCGACATCCTCACCACGGATGCCTTCGCGATCTACGAGCAGCTCGGCCTCGCAGCCCATCTGACTCCGCAGCGCTCGAACGGGGTCCGCGCCATGATCGACCGGATCAAGAACGACGCCCGCGCTGTCTCCGCGGCCTGACGGCTCAGCCACCCGCGCCGGCGGCGGGGAAAGCCGGCCGCGCATCGGGCGCCTGCCAGCTTCGCGGGCCCGGGCGGGCAGCGCGCCGGTCCATGCCGTAATGGGCCGCCAGAGCCGACAGCGCGAGGCGCAGCACGACCTTGGCCGAACGCGCCGGCCAGCGGCGCTCGCGCTCCACGAGATCCAGCCCCTTGAGGAAGCCGCAGACGTCGATGACGATGCCGGACAGCTCCGGTCCGAGCCGTTCGCAGGCGAGGCGGACGCGCCGGCGCGCGGCGATCGCCGTATCGGAAGCCCCGGCGCCGTCACGCGGCCCGGCTCCGCGGTCATCCGGCGTCAGGGCCGCATCCCAGTTCATCGTCGTGCGCGGCAGCATCTGCGCCAGGGTGATGTCGGCCCTGAAGCGTTCTCCGGCGGCGAATTCCTCGTCGCTGATCTGGGCCTGCCCGTCCTTGCCGGAGCGGCGATAGAGCCAGAGCAGCGGGCTTTCACGATCATCCGTGGCCGGCCGCTGACGCGCAGCCTCCCCTGCCGACGCGCTCGCCTGGCCAACCGCTCCGGCAAGCAGGGCAAGCCGGGCGGTCCTACCCTTGCCCGACCAGGCGACACACCCTTCGGCGACCAGCGCCGCCGCAGTCTCGGCCGCGACATAGCCGGCGCCGAGGCTCGTGCCGTTCACCTCGCGATACAGCGCGATCCGTCCGCAGCCCAACGGCGATGCGACGGCATAGCAGCCGGCGCCGCCGAGATGGGCCAGCAGCCGCTTATGTTCCCTGCGATCCGGTTCCACGGTCATCGGCCTGCCCTCCCCGGCCCGGCATCGAGCCGGAGCATGGCGGCCTGAAGCGCCGCCTGCAGCGCGTCGAGGCCGAATTCGAGAGCGGGGTCGTCGCGCCGATCCTCGATCCGCTCACAGGCGTGGCGCACGGTGGTGCGATCGCGCCCGAAACAGATGCCGACGCGCGTCAGGCTGAAACCGAAGCCCACATGGGCGAGATACATGGCGGTCTGCCTCGCCAGCGCGGCGGCTTTGCCGCCACGCGTCCGCGCACGCAGCAAAGGAACCGGGACCCGCGCGACGGCTGCGACCGCCGTCTCCACCAGGCGAGCCCCGACCGCCGCACGCTGCGTCATTTGACGCTGGATGACCTGATTGTTCATGATATATTCTCTCCGATCTGGATCGGCTCCACCAAGTGGCGCTCCCGCCCCCTCTGGGATTAGAGAATATATTCCTATCTCGATCTTGGCAAGGGTGGACCGGGACTTGTCCCCGGGGGCAGATGCGCGCCGAGTCGCAGGCCGAATGACGGACACAAAAAAGGCCGCCGAAAAGCTTCGGCGGCCTTTTTATCAGGCGGCTCGTGTGAGCGCGGTGTTTCCGGCCTTCAGCGGCGCTTGCGGCGCTGCTGGCCCAGACCCATCTTCTTGGCCAGCTGCGAGCGGGCCTCGGCATAGTTCGGCGCGACCATCGGGTAGTCGGGCGGCAGGCCCCACTTCTCGCGATACTGCTCGGGCGACATGTTGTATTGCGTCCGCAGATGCCGCTTCAGCGACTTGAACTTCTTTCCGTCCTCGAGGCAGATCAGGTAATCGGCCGTAATCGACTTCTTGACCGGGATCGCAGGCTTCGGCGCCTCGACCTGAACGACCGGCGCAGCGCCGCCGATGACACGATTCAGAGCCGAGTGAACCTCACTGATCAGGGCAGGAAGCTCGGACGCCGGAACCGAATTGTTGGAAACATAGGCGGAGACGATATCCGCCGTGAGTTCAATGAAGTCCGACCCTTCGTTCTCGGCCATGGCGATGTTTCTCCTTATCGTTCTTGGCAGCGGCTTTCGCTGATCACCCGTTTCTTCATGCCCGATTTCCAGTCAGATCTGCCGATAGCGGGTCAAGCACTACCGCATCCAGAATCGTACAACGCGGACTGATCGAATATGCGTTTATTCGATACTGGTTCACCTCGCAAGAGAACAATTCGTAACAAAAGAGTATCTGCAAGCTGAATAATGCTGGCCCAAACGCAGCAGACTTCATTGGGTCACGAAAACAAATCCGCAACTTCCGCGAGCCCTTGCCAGTCGCTTCCCTCGTCTCTACCTGTCAGCGCCACCGCCCGAGGGAACAGCATGCATCCGGATCAGGACCGTCCCGCCCCCACCCGGACCCCGCGCCGCAGCCGCCGGCCAGCGCCGCCGAAGGCCGCGATCCTGACCAAGGAAACCGTCGTGCATGGCGTGACGCTGCGCGACGACTATGACTGGCTGCGCGCACCGAACTGGAAGGAGGTGCTGCGGAACCCCGATCTTCTTCCCGACGAGATCCGCCGCCATCTCGAGGCCGAGAATGCCTATTGCAAGGCATTGATGGCGCCGACGCGGAACCTGCAGCACGACATCGTCAAGGAGATGCGCGGCCGCATCAAGGAAGACGATTCGAGCGTGCCGCAGCCGGACGGGCCCTTCCTCTACTATTCGCGCTACCGCAAGGGAGCCGAACATCCCCTGATCTGCCGGCGCCCCCGCGCGGGCAAGGGCCGCGAGCAGGTCATGCTCGACGCCGATGCGCTGGCCGAAGGCAAGGACTTCTTCGATCTCGGGGACACCGCGCACAGCCCTGATCACCGGCTCCTCGCCTGGAGCGCGGATGAAGCCGGCTCCGAGCTGCACGGCATCCGGGTCCGCGACCTGGAGAGCGGGCAGGACCTTCCCGACCTGATCGGCGACACGACGGGCGACATCGTCTGGGCGAGCGATTCCGCCTCGTTCTTCTATGTCGGGCTCGATGCCGACCATCGACCCTCGCGCGTGCTGCGCCACCGCCTCGGCCAGCCGCCTGCGCAGGACGAGCTCATGCATGACGAAGCCGATGCCGGCATGTTCGTCGATATCGACCGGACGCAATCCGGCCGCTTCCTGCTGATCACGATCAGCGATCACGAAACCTCGGAGACGCGGGTCGTCGACCTCGACGATCCGCAGGGCGCGCCCCGGCTCGTCGCCCCGCGTCAGGTCGGGCGGCAATATGGCCTCGACCACCATGGCGAGACCTTCCTGATCCTGACCAATGCCGAGGGCGCGGAGGACTTCAAGATCGTCTCGGCGCCGCTCGCCGACCCCGATCCGGCCGGCTGGCGCGATCTCGTCCCGCACCGGGCCGGACGGCTGATCATCAGCCATCTCTGCCTGAGGGGGCGCCTGATCCGGCTGGAGCGCGAGGACGGGCTGCCGCGGATTGTGATCCGCGACCTCACCAGCGGCGACGAAAGCAGCATCGCCTTCGAGGAAGAGGCCTATGGGCTCGGGATGGACCCCGGCTACGAGTTCGACACCGACGTGCTGCGCTTCATCTATGCCTCGATGGCGCGGCCGGCCGAGACCTATGACTACGATCTCTCCACCGGCGAACGCCGGCTGCTGAAGCGCCAGGAGGTTCCCTCCGGGCATGACCCGGCCGCCTACAAGGTGCGGCGCATCTTCGCGACGGCGAAGGACGGCGAAAGGGTGCCGATCTCGATCCTGCACCGTGCCGACACCCCGCTCGACGGCAGCGCGCCCTGCCTGCTCTACGGCTACGGCTCCTATGGCTCGGCGATGTCGGCCTCGTTCCGGACGCGGCCGCTCAGCCTGGTCGACCGCGGCTTCGTCTATGCGATCGCCCATGTCCGCGGCGGCACCGACAAGGGCTGGCGCTGGTATCTCGACGGCAAGCGCGAGAACAAGCGCAACAGCTTCACCGACTTCATCGCGGCTGCCGAGGCGCTGGCCGAAGCCGGCTTCACCCGGCGCGGCCGCATCGTCGCCGAAGGCGGCAGCGCCGGCGGCATGCTGATGGGCGCGGTCGCGAACATGGCGCCGGAGCTCTTCGCCGGCATCGTCGCCGAGGTGCCCTTCGTCGACGTGCTCAACACGATCCTCGACGACACCCTGCCGCTGACCCCGCCCGAATGGCCGGAATGGGGCGATCCGATCCGCGACGTGAAAGCCTTCGAGACGATCCGCGGCTACTCGCCCTATGACAACGTCACGGCACAGGACTATCCGCCGATCCTAGCGATGGGCGGGCTGACTGATCCGCGCGTGACCTATTGGGAACCGGCGAAATGGGTGGCGCGGCTGCGCGCCACGATGACCGGCGGCGGGCCGGTCATGCTGCACACCAATATGGAGGCGGGGCATGGCGGCGCTGCCGGGCGCTTCGACTCGCTCAAGGACACGGCGCTGGCCTATGCCTTCGCGCTCCAGGCTGTCGGCGCCGGCTGGCCGGAGGCCCGCGCCGAGGTCTGATTACGCGCCGAGGCGGCTCTTTTCGCTGGCGAGATAGACCTTGAGCTCGTCCATCGAGGCGAAGCTGTACTCGCCGTCGGGCGTGCGCGCCCGGATCGAGCCGTCGGCGTAGATGGTGAAATGCGCATCGCCGACCTGATAGGCGCCGACGACGCCCTCATCCGAAGCCGGGCGCTCGGCCGCCGACGCCGCGGGCGGCGGCTCGGCAGGCGCCTCGTCCTCCGGCGCGCCGTGCTGGGCTTCTGCCGCGATTTCCTCGGCCGCCTCCGGTGCCGCGTCGGCGGTTTCCTCCTCCGTATCGGGAGCGGCCTCCTCTGCCGGCCTCTCGGACGCAGCCGGTTCCGCTACCGGCTCCTCCTCGTCCCCGAAAGCCGGCGCTTCCGTGCGTGGCGGCCAGGGTGGGGAAACCGGCTCCGGCGCCGCGGCTTCGCTCACATCCGGCGCCTCGAACCAGGGCTCGCGACGCGGCGAGGCGCGATCCATCCAGGATTCCACCTCGGCGAAGGGGTCGGTCTCCGTCGCCAGCGAAGGCTCGATGCGCGAGCTCCCGGCAGGCTCGCCCAGATGGCCGGCCAGGCTCTCGCGCAGCGCACTGAACTCGTCGAGATCGACGTCGGCGATACGAGCTTCCCGCTCTTCCGTAGCAGCCTCCGCGATGGCCGGAGCCTCGGGCTCGGCGGTGGTCGGCGCGATCTCCTCCGGTGACGGCTCGTGCTGCATGGACACTGCCTCGCCGGCGTGCACGACCTTGGCCGCGACGATCTCGTCCGGCTCATGGCTTTCCGTCTCGATGGCGATCGGCGCGTCCTTCGGCTCATCCTCCTCGAACGACGGCAGCTCGAACATGTCGGGCAACGGCTCGGCCACCACCTCCGGCTTGTGTTCGGCCTCCGCGTGAGACTCCTCGTCGCGGAAGCGCTCGGCGACCAGCTTGCCGAACAGGTCCCGCTCCGGGGTCGCAGACGGCTGCGGCGCGGCCGGTGCCTCTTCGGTCTCGGACGCGGCGAGCGCATCGCTCACCGCGCTGGCAGCGGCAGCACCGGCTGCGGCACCGATCGCCGCCGACCCCAGAGACGGGGCGAGCGACGGGCTGCGCGGCTGCATGTCCTCGCTTCGCGCGACGGGGGCCGGCACGGGGGCGCGTCGCGGCCAATCGACGGCCGGGGCGTCCTCACGGGGCAGTTGTGCGGTTTCCAGGGCCTGCCGCACCGCCCTGAGTTCGCGAAGAACCCAGGCAAGCGACAGCAGGATCAGCCCCGCAGTGCTGGCGATCGCCCCGATGATGACCTCGGTGAAGCCGCGCTCAAGAACGAGATAAGGCCAGCCGTCATAGATGGCGTAGATGCCGCCGCCGAAAAGAACGAGGCCGAGAGCGGTGAAAATCGCGATCAATTTCGCATCCTTGACATGAGCCGAGCCGGCGCCGGAGTAAAGCGAAGGCCTGCGACTATCTAACGTATTGAATAAGGGAGAGTTTCCAATCCGGTCGGCCGAAAGCCGGATCCGATCGGGCTGAATCGCCCCGATCAGTGAATCCGTCTCTCACTTCAATCGAGACCGCGTGACCTCTCAGCTTGCGGCGCAAGCCGACCGGAGCGGGCTCTAGAAGCAGGAATCTGGCGCGATTGTGGCCGCCTGTCGAGACGACATGCGCAATTCGCAGCCGGAGCGGTTGTGGACGGGCGCCGGGGCGCTTAACTATCGCCTGGAATGGCAGGGCTTCCCTGCCCCCGTCCATCGACGGCAAGCCATTCTCATTCAAGCGATTTTCATAGCCCAAGGAGAGGCCTCATGTCTTTTACTCTTCCTGATCTGCCCTATGCCCATGATGCTCTCCAGCCCTTCATGTCGAAGGAGACGCTCGAGTACCATCACGACAAGCATCACCTCGCCTACGTCACCAACGGCAACAACGCGATCAAGGGGACGGAATTCGAGGGCAAGTCGCTCGAGGAGATCGTCAAGGGCTCCTATGGCAAGAATCCGGCCGTCTTCAACAATGCCGGCCAGCACTACAACCATCTCCACTTCTGGAAGTGGATGAAGCCGAATGGCGGCGGCAAGATTCCGGGCGCGCTCGAGAAGGCGATCGTCGACGCGTTCGGCTCGGTCGACAAGTTCAAGGAAGACTTCGTCGCGGCCGGCGTCGGCCAGTTCGGCTCGGGCTGGGCCTGGCTCGAGGTCAAGGGCGGCAAGCTCGCCGTCAGCAAGACCCCGAACGGCGAGAGCCCGCTCGTCCATGGCGGCACGCCGATCCTCGGCGTCGACGTCTGGGAGCACTCCTACTACATCGACTACCGCAACCGCCGCCCCGACTACCTCAAGGCGTTCCTCGAGAGCCTAGTGAACTGGGAATATGTCGCGGAGCGTTACGACGCCGCTGCCAAGGCCTGAACCGGCCACCGCGCAACGAACGGACGGGGCCTCGCGGCCCCGTTTTTTTGCGCCGCTCAGGCGGCGACGTTGCGCAGGAACTGGTCGACGGTCGAATCGAGGCGCTGGGCCTGGGCAGCGACCTCACCGGCGGCGCCGCGCACCTGCTCGGCCGAGCGACCCGTCTCCTCGACGCTGTCGGCGAGCACGCTGAGATCGCTCGACACCGAAAGCGAGGAGGAGCTCGCCATCGCCACGCCGCTCGCGATCTCGCCGGTGGCGATCGCCTGCTGCTCGATCGAAGTGGCGACCGAATTCGCAAAGGTCTCGATCGCGTTCATGCGCTCGGCGATGTTCTGGATCGCGCCGACGACCTGCCCCGTCGCCCCCTGGATCGCGGCGACCTGGGCGACGATACGGTCAGTCGCGTCGGCGGTCTGTGCCGCCAGCGACTTGACCTCCGAAGCCACCACGGCGAAGCCGCGACCTGCCTCGCCGGCGCGCGCGGCTTCAATGGTGGCGTTCAGCGCCAGCAGATTGGTCTGCGCCGCGATGTCCCGGATCAGGTTGACGACCTCGCCGATGGCGCGGGCCGTCTCGTCGAGTTCACGCACCGAACCGGCGGTGTCGCGCGAGGCCGAGGCCGCCTCGACGATCTCGGTGCGGACACGACGCACCTGGAACTCGACCTCGCGGATCGCGGCCCCCATCTCCTCCGCCGCCTGCGCCGCGTTCTCGACATTGCCCGAGGCGCCGTGCGCGTTGTCGGCGGCGCGGGCCGCACGCTCCGAGGATTCGGCCGCGACCCGGGCGAGGCCGTCGGAGGCCTCGCGCATCCGCTCGGCATTGCTCTTGAACGCCTCCAGAGCGAGGCCGACCTCGTTGCGGAAGGAGGTGATCGCGGTGTCGACGCCCTGCTGGCGCGTGCGCCGCTCGACTTCGGAGGCGCTCTGCCTGGCTTCCAGCGTCGCCCGCTCGGCGAGGCGGACCTTCAGGACACCGAGCGCACGCGCGATCGCGCCGATCTCGTCGCGCCGCTCCAGCGCGTCGATCGGGGTGTCCAGCTTGCCGTCGGAAATGCTGACGATCGCCTTCGTCATGCTGCGCAGCGGCCGCATGGTGCGCGACAGCGAGATCCAGAGCAGCGGCCCGAGCACGATCAGGATCAGCAGGCCGAGACCGATGGTGACGAACTGCTCCCAGGCCGCGCGCGCGACGAGCCGGGTCTTGTCGAAGCGAATGGCGACATAGCCGATCAGCTTGCCGACGCGGACGGCCTGGATCTTCGTGATGAAGACACCGTCCTCGAGCGCGATCGAGTCGCGCTGTGCCAAGGCCGTCCAGGGCTCCTCACCGAGGAGCTGCGTCAACACACGCGGCGTCAGCGAAAGCCGCGCCTCCTCGTTGCGCCCGGCGGAAGCGAGCGCCACGATGTCGTCGGCGACGATGCCGGCGTCGAAATCCGGGTCGCGCTGCAACGAGGCGAGGATGTAGCCGAGTGTGGTGGTGTCTCGCGAGAGGATCAGCGACGGGGCCGCATTGACCACCATCTGGGTGAGCGCGATCGCCTTCTGGTCGAGGTCGCCGCGCGTGCGGGCATCGTTGTAGCGGGCGATTGCCATGACGACGAGAACGATGGCGATCGCCACGATCGCGACGGCGGCCGCCGCGATCTGCCGGCTCAGGGAACGCGAGCCCCGCACGCCCGTCTGCATCGGCCGGCCTTCTTCGGACACGCGCCTGAACCACTTCATCGAGCCGATCATCCCCGAAAACAGCGCGCGGCGCTGCACAGCACGGCGCCGCCCTCTCCCAGGGCGGAAGATTGGCCGATTCCGGTAAATAAATCGCTTTCGCGGCGTCTGCCGCGCGTTTCAGCCCAGCAGATCCCGGAAACGCCGCAGCGGCATGTCCGGTGGCGGCGCAAAGGCGGCAAGCGCCGCATGCTCGACCGGCCGCGTCGCGACGACGGGATCAAGCTCGCGCAACTCCTCGTCGGCGAAGCCGGGATGGCACATGACGAGGTGGAGCGGGCCGGCCGCGACCAGGAAGCGCAGCAGATCGGCGCCGAAATCCCGCTGCGGATCGAAGGGGGCGACACCGGAGAAACCGCGATTGACGTGGAGCTCGCGGCGCAGCGCCGCGCGGCGGAAGCCGGCGGCGAGGCCGGCGATCACCAGCGCCTTGCCGACCGCGACGCCGCGGGCACGGATCGCCGCCGCGCTGTCGGCCGGATCGCGCACATAGAGCGCGCCGGCGGGGTAGCGCCGCGCCAATATGTCGAGCAGCGCCCGCCGCACGCCCGGCAGCACATGCACATGCTGATGGCCGTCGACGAAGTCGGGCGGGCGGCCAAGCGCTTCCTCGAAGGCATCGAGCTGGCGCACGATCTCGGCGGCGATCTCGGCCCGCGCCGTGGCGGATGCGACGGCAGCGCGCGCGACCTCCTTCAGGCCCGGCAGCGCGCCGGCGGGCGCGAGCCGCGGCATCGGCGAGAGCGGCGCGGCGCAGGTCAGGTTGAGATGCAGGCCGAGATCGGCCCTGCCGGCGAAAGCGGCCAGCTCCGGCGCCAGCCGGCGCCAGTGCGGGCGGTTGGTCATGGCGCCCGTCGCCGTCAGCTTGCCGCGCCCAAGCAGATCAAGGATGGCGCGGCTGACGCCGTCGGTCATCGCGAAATCATCGGCGCAGAGAATGAAGCCTTTCGCCATGCCGTTTGTTGTCCCCTGTTCAGCCGGATCGCGCTATAGCGCGGCAGGCTTGTCGGCCGGCAAGCTTTAAGGTTCTGTGCGTCGCGCGTCACCCTGCCGAAGGGTGCCTCGGAAAGGTCGTCCGTGTCGGATTCAGCGCCCCAGCCAACTCAGCGTGCGCCCCGGGCTGCACGCTGGCCGGAGCTCTCGATCGTCGTGCCCGTGCACAACGAGGCCGACAATCTGCGCCTGCTCGTCGAGCGCCTGAAGGCCGTGCTGGCCGCCGAGGTCTCCTCCTGGGAGATCGTCTTCGTCGACGATGGCAGCCGCGACGACACGCTCTCCGTGATCCGGGAGCTGAACGCCGACGATCCTCGGATCAGCGCCGTCTCCTTCAGCCGCAATTTCGGCAAGGAAATCGCCATCGCCGCCGGGCTCGACCATGCCATGGGGGACGCCGTCGTCATCATGGACGCCGATCTGCAGCATCCGCCCGAGGTCATTCCCGTCTTCCTCGCGAAATGGCGCGAGGGCTATTTCAACGTCTATGGCCAGCGCACCGGCCGCGAGGACGAGGCCCGGCTGAAGCGCAACTTCGCCAAGGCCTTCTACCGCATCTTCGCCTATTTCGGCGAAACCGAGCTGCCGGAAGGCGCGGGCGATTTCCGCCTGCTCGACCGCAAGGCCGTCGATGCGCTGCGGGCGCTGCCCGAGCGGGCGCGCTTCTCGAAGGGGCTTTATGCCTGGGTCGGCTTCCGCTCGATCGGCGTGCCCTTCCAGGTCGCGGAGCGCGAGCACGGGCAATCGAAGTTCAGGTATCGCAAGCTGTTCTCCTTCGCCTTCGACGGGCTCTCCTCCTTCTCCACGGTGCCGCTCAAGGTGGCGACCTGGTCGGGCGCCGTCATCGCCGTCATCGCCGCGCTGACGGCCGTCTACTTCCTGCTGCGCACGCTGCTGTTCGGCACCGACCTGCCCGGCTTCCCGTCGCTGATCGTCTCGATCATGTTCTTCTCCGGCATCCAGCTTCTCTCGCTCGGCATGATCGGGGAATATGTCGGGCGCATCTTCGCCGAGGTGAAGCGCCGACCGCTCTATCTGATCGGCGAGCGCGTCGGCTTCGATGCCCGCACCGTCGACCATCCGCGCGGCGACGCGCTGCCGCCGCTGATCCGCTAGGCCTACATGCTCAGAAACATCCTGTCGGTCGGCGGCTACACGCTCCTTTCGCGGCTCACCGGCTTCGCGCGCGACGTCATGCTGGCGGCGGTGCTCGGCGCCGGCGCGATGATGGACGCCTTCTCGGTGGCGCTGCGCCTGCCCAACCATTTCCGCTCCATCTTCGGCGAGGGCGCCTTCAACCAGGCCTATGTGCCGACCTATGCCCATGTCGCCGAGCGGCAGGGCCAGGAAGCAGCCAATCTCTTCGCCGACCGGCTCTTCACCGTCCTCCTCCTCGTCCAGATCGCGCTGCTGGCGCTGGCGCTGCCGCTGATGCCCTGGCTGGTGGCCCTGCTGGCGCCAGGCTTCGTCAACGACCCCGCCGTCTTCGACCTCGCCGTCGCGCTGACGCGGATCACCTTCCCCTATCTGCTGTTCGTGACCATGGTCACGTTCCTGGGCGCGACGTTGAATGCGGTCGAGCGCTTCGCCGCCTTCGCGGCCGCGCCGATCCTGTTCAACCTCTTCATCATGGCGGCGCTGGCCGTGCCCTTCCTGTTCCCGAGCGCGGCTTATGCCGCGGCCTGGGGCGTCGCGGTCTCGGGCGTGGCGCAATGGGTCCTGCTCTACGTCGCCGCCAAGCGGGCCAAGGTCTCCAGCACGATCGTACGGCCACATATGGATGCCGGCGTCCGGCGCTTCCTCAAGACCTTCGGGCCGGCGGTGATCGGTTCGGCCGGGCAGCAGATCGCGATCTTCGCCGACACGATCATCGCCTCGCTGCTGCCGCGCGGCGGCTATGCCGCGCTCTACTATGCCGAGCGGCTCTACCAGCTGCCGCTCGGGCTGATCGCCATCGCGGTCGGCACCGTCGCGCTCTCCGCCATGAGCCGGGCCATCGCGCGCGGCGACGAGGCGGCCGCCAATCGCGCGCAGAACCGCGCCATCGCGATTTCGCTCGTCGCCAGCGCGCCCTTCGTCGCGGCCTTCGTCGCCCTGCCGGAGCTGATGGTCGCGGGGTTGTTCCAGCGCGGCGCCTTCGATGCGCAGGCCAGTGCCGCGGCCGGCGCCGTGCTCTTCGCCTATGCGCTCGGCCTGCCGGCGATCGTGCTGATCCGCACGCAGGTCTCCGCCTTCCAGTCGCGTGGCGACACCACCACGCCGATGCTGGTCGCGCTCGCCGCCATCGCCTGCAACCTCGCGCTGAAGCTGCTGCTCTGGCGTAGCTGGGGTGCTCCAGGCCTGGCGCTGGCGACCGCCGCCGGCGCCTGGATCAACCTGCTGGCCCTGTTCGTGCTGGCGCGCCGGCGCGGCTGGACGCAGCCGGACCGGCGCCTCCCCGGCTTCGCCGCGATCGTCTGCATCGCCGCTGCCATCTGCGGGGCGCTGGCGTGGTGGATGGCCCCGCTCGTACTCCGGCTCACCGCTTCCCTGCCCTTCGAGCCGCTGCTGCTGGCGGTGCTGCTGGTGTCAGGTGCTGCGGCTGTTCTCTACGCCGCCCTCGCCGGCGGCGCATTGAAGGCGACGGGGCTGCTCAGGTTGCTGCGCTAGTCAGGCGAGAAAGCGCTTTGCGCCACCGAGCAGCGCCGCGGCCTCGGCAACCATGCGCGCGACGATCTCGCCGGCAGCCGGAATATCGGAGATCAGCCCGGCCGCCTCACCGAAGATCACCGCGGCCTTGTCGGGATCGCCGGCCATGAAGGCCTCGCGATAGGCGGCTGCTTCCGTGTCGATGGCGGCTTTCATCGCATCCTCGCGGCCGATCCACCGCGCGATGAAGGCGTTGTCCGCAGTGCGGATGTCGAAGGGCTTCGGCCAGTGGAGCTGGCGGGCGATGTCGGGCAGCGAGGAGCGCACGGTCTGGTCGCCGGTAGCAGCGACGGCGACGGCGCGGTGGCGCTCATGCACCATCGCCTCGCGGCTCGCCCAGAAGCGCGTGCCGGCGAGCACGCCGTCGGCGCCGAGCATCAGCGCAGCGGCCAGGCCGCGCCCGTCGGCGATGCCGCCTGCCGCGAGCAGAAGCGTATCGGGGCTTTCGCGGGCGATAAGATCGGCCGCCTCCGGCACGAAGGGCAGCGTGGCGCGGCTGGCACCGTGGCCCCCGGCCTCCGTACCCTGCGCGATGACGATCGCCGCGCCGGCCTCCAGCGCCTGCCGGATATGGGAGAGCGACTGGCACTGGCAGATCAGCGGCACGCCGGCCGCGGCGATCTCGGCCGCGAAGGGCCGCGGGTCGCCGAAGGAGAGCATCAGCGCGGCGGGCCTGTGCGCAAGGGCTTGCGTCAGCAGCTCAGGCTTCTTCGCCATCGCCCAGGTGATGAAGCCGCAGCCGACCTGCGTGTTGCCGGCGGCGGCGAATTGCTGCTCGATCCAGGCGCCGTCGCCATAGCCTCCGCCGATCAGGCCGAGGCCGCCGGCACGGCTCACCGCGGCTGCCAGCGCCCCGCCGGCTGCCAGCGCCATCGGCGCCGACAGGATCGGGTGGGCGATGCCGAGACGCTCGGTCAGCCGTGTGGCGAGGCGCACCATGGCTTTGGCCTTTCGGCTCAGGCGGCCTTCGCCTTGCTGTGCGCGAAGTCCATGTAGAGCTCGCGGGCACGGCGGAAGAGCGGGCCGGGCTGCAGCGTGCGGTCGTCGATGCGGGTCACCGGCATGCACTTCGAGTAGTTGCCGGAGATGAAGATCTCGTCGGCCTTCTCGAACTCCTCGTAGCGCAGGCTGCATTCCTCGACCGGCACGCCGTTCTCGCGCAGCAGCTTGATGACGCGCTGGCGGGTGATGCCGTTCAGGAACGTGCCGTTCGGGACCGGAGTCTTCACCACGCCGTCCTTGGCGAGGAAGACGTTGGAGGTGCCCGTCTCGGCGACATGGCCGAGCATGTCGAGCACGAGCGCGTTGTCGAAGCCCGCGGCCTTGGCGGCCTTCAGGATGCGGGCGTTGTTCGGGTAGAGGCAGCCCGCCTTGGAATCGGTCGGGGCGGTCTCGTAGGTCGGGCGGCGATAGAGGCCCTTGGTCACAGAGAAGCCGTTGCTCGGCTGCGGCATGGCCGCCTCGAACAGGCAGAGCGCGAACTGCGTCGACTCCGGATCGGGCATGATGGTCGAGGGGCCGTCGGCCTCGCCCCAATACATCGGCTTGACGTAGATCGCCGTGCCGGGGGCGAATTTCTTGACGCCCTCATGCATCTTCTCGACGATGAAGTCCGGCGTGACGGTGGCCTGGAGACCCAGCGCCACGGCGGAGCGGTTCACGCGGGCGGCATGCAGGTCGATGTCGGGGGCGACGCCGTCGAAATAGCGGCCGCCGTCGAAGACCGAGGAGGCCTGCCAGAGTGCATGGCTGCGCGGGCCGACGAGGCCGGGGTTGCCCTCATGCCAGGCTCCATCGAACCAGGTCCAGGTCTGAGAATACCATGCCATGCGGGCGCTCCGTCTTGGTCAGTTTTGACTGTGCCGCACCGTCCTCCCGCCGCTGCCCGCCGTCAACACATGGCGGCGCATGAGGGGATGACGTGATGTGATGGAAGCAATCGGCCCGGGTGATGGATCAGCGGTTGCCGGGGCACCGCCATTCGCCTTCCTGCAGCGAATGGCCGAACAACCGCTCAGAAGCCGAAGGCCCGCAGGGCCGAGATCGCCGCCATGCCGGTGAGCAGCGCCAGCAGCTCGCTGCGCCGCAGGATCATCGTACCGATCGCGACCAGCAGCGCCACCGCCGCCGCCCAGCCCAGCCGCTCGATCAACGGCAGCACGGTCGCGACCACGATCGAGCCGGGCAGCGCGGCGAGGCCGCGCCGGACATGCGGCGTCAGCGGGATGACGCTCATCAGCCCAACGCCCGCAATGCGGCAGAGATAGGTCGCGACCGCCATCGCGGCGATGGCGAGGATCGCGCCCCAGGTGCCGGGATCAGGCAGCGTCATCGCGGAACGCCCCCGTGAGCGCGCCGGCGAGGGAGCCGACGATGATGAAGGCATAGCCGTCGACCAGCCGGGCGGTGATCAGCGCGACGAGGCCGGCGACGACCCACGGCACCATGCCGCGCCGGCCGCGCCAGAGCGGCACGATCATGGCCGCGAAGAAGATCGGCATGACGAGATCGATGCCGTAGCGGCGCGGATCGCTGACCAGCGCGCCCAGCATGTAGCCGCCGCCGGTGGCGATGGCCCAGACCACCCAGAGCACGAGCCCCGCCCCGACCAGGACGCCGAGATCGCGCCCGCCCTCGGCCCGGTAGCGCGTGCCGATGAGCCAGTTGGCATCGGTGAAGAAGAACAGGTGGAAGGCGTTGAGCGCCTTGGGATATTTCGCGAACCAGGGCTGCAGGGAGGCGCCCTGCAGCACCATGCGGGCATTGACGGTCGCGGTGACGACCGCAAGGCCGGCAATGGCGCCCCAGGTCCATTCGGGGCGCCAGAGCTCCATCGCGACGAGCTGCGCCACGCCGGCATAGACGAAGGCGCTCATCAGCATCGTCTCCAGGAAGGAGAGGCCCTTGGCGGAGGCGGCGGCGCCGAAGGCGACCGCGAACACGACGATGCCGGGGATCAGCACCGAGACCTTGCGCAGGCCCAGCACCAGGCCGGCGCCGGTGATCGGCGCTTCCGAGACGTTCGGCGAGAATGGAGGCTCGGTCGACATGGTCTTCCAGAACAGGAAAGCCCCGGCGCGCGTCAACGCGCATCGACGGCGCGCCTGCATGAATTGCGCGCAGAACGCGACATGCCGCGGCAGGACCGGTAGAGTCAAACCATGCTCTGGCTCGATTCCGCCGACAGCGCCGCGCCTGCCCTCCCGGCCGTCTGGCTGATCGCGACAGGCGCCAGTCCACGCAACCTGACCGAGCGTTCCGAATTGAGACGCAGCACGGCACGACGCCTGCTGGCGCGCCAGCTCGGCTGCGCGGAACCGGACGTCGCCATCGCGCATGATCCGGCCGGACGGCCGCTGCTCGCCCGGCCGGAAGGAACAGGGTTCGCGCTATCGCTGGCGACGCGCGCCGGCATCGTCGCCGTCGCCCTGGCGCGAGGCCCCGTCGGCGTCGATGTCGAGCGGGTCGAGACGCAAGGCGCGCTGCCGCTCGAGGTGCTGCATCCGAACGAGCGCCGGCTCCTCGATGCGACGGTCCCCTCCCTGCGCCCGCTCGCCTTCGCGCGCCTGTGGGCGGCGAAGGAAGCCTATGTGAAGGCGCTCGGCACGGGGTTCGGCCGGGCGCCGGAAGGCTTTGCGGTGTCGCTGGAATCGGAGACCACCTTTCGCGTCGCCGATCCGCTGCGAAGCGCCGCTGCCACCGGGCAGATGCGCATCATGAAAAACGGCGGCCAGGAAGTCCTGGCCGCCGCAGCGATCGTTCTCGATGGCGTCTGAAGCTCAGCCCGGCTGGTCGGCCGGCTTGCGCTTCAGCACATAGCCGACGACGCAGACCAGAGCCGCGCCGATGACCGCCGCCGCGTAATGCGGCAGGTTCGCCGGGCCGATGCCGAGCGGATTGACCTCGGTCGAGACCGGGATGACCCAGCTCGGCCAGTTCGCCTGCAGCCAGCGCAGCACCGCGATGTCGCCGAGGAGCATCTCGGCCGCGATCCAGCCGAGCAGCGCCGCGCCGAGCCAGACCAGCAGCGGGAAACGCTCGATGATCGAGGTGAGCAGCTGTGCACCCATGATGATCAGTGGGATCGAGAGCAGCAGGCCGAAGATGAAGAGCTCGGGATGGCCGCGCGAGGCGGCCGCGATGGCGATGACGTTGTCGAGGCTCATCACGGCATCCGCGATGGCGATGGTGCGCACCGCTTTCCAGAGGCTTTCGCTCGCCTCGATATTGCCGTGGGATTCCTCCTCACCGACCGCGAGCTTGATCGCGATCCAGAACAGCAGCAGGCCGCCGATGACCTTCAGATAGGGCACCGCGAGCAGGTAGCTCACGACCAGCGCGAAGATGATGCGCAGGCCCACGGCCGCGCCCGCGCCAAGCCAGATGCCGACCCTCTTGCGGTTCTCCGGCAGCGAGCGGCAGGCGAGCGCGATGACGACGGCATTATCGCCGGAAAGCAGCAGATCGATCCAAATGATCTGCAGCAGCGATATCCAGAAGGTCGAGGAGGAAAAATCGATCAATGGTCTGCCCCTGATTCGTCAGAGCGCCGGATCGGGCCGGCGCGATTTGATGAGGTAGCCGAGGCCGAGCACGAGCAGCGCGCCCAGGATCGCGGCCGGATATTCAAGCTTGTGCAGCAACTCCTCGCCGAAGCGGGCGATCAGCCAGGGATCGCTCTCGAACATCTCGCCGGCGACCCAGCCGAGCAGGGCCGCGCCGGCCCAGACCAGGACCGGGAAGCGCGTCAGCAGGCTGGTGATCAGCGAGGCGCCGAGCACGATCAGCGGGATCGAGATGATGAGGCCGGCGATCAGCAGCGGAATCGAATCCTTGGCGACCGCGGCGATGGCCAGCACGTTGTCGAGGCTCATCACGATGTCGGCGATGGCGACGGTCTGCACCGCCTTCCACAGCTTGCTGCTGGCGGCGATCGAGCCTTCGTCCTGGCCCTCGTCCTCGACGATCAGCTTGACGGCGATCCAGATCAGCAGGCCCGCGCCGACGATGCGCAGGAATGGCGTGTTGAGCAGCGAGGCGATCAGCACGGTGAACAGCACGCGCAGCACCACGGCGACGCCGGCACCGAGCGCGATGCCCTTGGTTCGCTGCTGCGGGGCCAGCGCGCGACAGGCGAGCGCGATGACGACCGCGTTGTCGCCCGAGAGCACGATGTTGAGCAGGATGATCTCGGCCAGCTTGCCCCAGGCCAGGGGGTCGACGAAGGAAACCGACGACAGATCCATCACCTCAAATCCTTGCCTTCAAATCCGTTGCGGCGGCCGGCCGGGGCCGCCCTAGAGCGCCTGCTCGACTGCCTTGCCGGCGGCTTCCGTGCCCAGCGAGCCGCCGAGATCGCGGGTGCGGGTACGCGCATCGCCGAGCGAGCGCTCGATCGCGGCCTCGATCGCCTGCGCGGCTACGCGCTCGCCGAGATGGTCGAGCATCATCGCGCCCGACCAGATCATGCCGACGGGATTGGCGATGCCCTGCCCGGCGATGTCCGGCGCCGAGCCGTGGACCGGCTCGAAAAGCGAGGGGTGATCGCCGGTCGGGTTGATGTTGCCGGAAGGCGCGATGCCGATCGTGCCGGTGCAGGCCGGGCCGAGATCGGAAAGAATGTCGCCGAACAGATTGGAGGCGACGACCACGTCGAAGCGGTCCGGGTTCAGCACGAAATGCGCGGTCAGGATGTCGATATGATACTGGTCGACGGCGACATCCGGGTAGTGCTTCGCCATCTCCTTCACCCGCTCGTCCCAGTAGGGCATGGTGATCGAGATGCCGTTCGACTTGGTGGCGGAGGTCAGCTTCCTGCGCGGGCGGCGCTGCGCCAGCTCGAAGGCGTATTTCAGCACGCGGTCGACGCCGACACGGCTCATCACCGTCTCCTGGATGACGATCTCGCGCTCGGTGCCGGCATACATGCGCCCGCCGACCGAGGAATATTCGCCCTCGGTGTTCTCGCGCACGACGAAGAAGTCGATGTCGCCCGGCTTGCGGTTGGCGAGCGGGCCGGGCACGCCCGGCATCAGGCGGACGGGGCGCAGATTGACGTATTGGTCGAACTCGCGCCGGAAGAGCAGCAGCGAGCCCCAGAGCGAGATGTGGTCCGGCACCTGCTGGGGCATGCCGACGGCGCCGAAATAGATCGCGTCGTGCCCGCCGATCTTCTCCTTCCAGTCGTCCGGCAGCATCTTGCCGTGCCTGGCGTAGTAGTCGCAGGAGGAGAAATCGAACTCGTCCAGGCGCAGCTCGAAGCCGAACTTCTTCGAGGCCGCCTCCAGCACGCGCAGGCCCTCGGGCATGACCTCCTTGCCGATGCCGTCACCGGCGATGACGGCGATGCGATACACGCGATTGGTCCCGGTCATGCAGCTTCTCCGAAGAAGGCCCTGAACTCCGCGGCGACGAGATCAGGGACCTCCTCCGCGAGATAATGGCCGCCCGGCAGGGCGCGGCCGCGCACATCCTGCGCACGCTCGCGCCACAAGGCCAGCGGATCGAAACATTTGCCGATGATGCCGTTCGCGCCCCAAAGCGCAAGCAGCGGCGGCTCCAGCTTGCGCCCGCCATCCTCGTCATCGTGCCGGATGTCGATGGTCGCGGCGGCGCGATAATCCTCGCAGCTGCCATGGATCGCGGCCGGATCGGCGAAGCAGCGCAGGTAATGCGCCAACGCCTCCGGAGCGAAGGGTGTCATGCCGGCCGAACCGGAACCGCATTTCTTGCGCCAAAAGGCCTCGGCATCGGCGCCGATCATTCGCTCCGGGAAGGGAGCAGGCTGGATCAGGAAGAACCAGTGCCAATAGGCGCGGGCGAAGGCATCGGTCGTATGGGCGTACATCTCCCGCGTCGGCGCGATATCGAGCGTGGCGAGGCGGATGACCCGCTCGGCGTGGTCGAGCGCGAGGCGGTGCGCGACGCGGGCGCCGCGATCATGCGCGCCGATGAAGAAGCGCTCATGGCCGAGCGCGCGCATCACCTCGACCATGTCCTGCGCCATGGCGCGCTTGGAATAGGGCGCGTGCTCGGCGTCCGTCGGCGGCTTGTCGCTGTCGCCATAGCCGCGCAGATCGGCGCAGACGATGGTGAACTCGCCTTTCAGCCGCTCGGCGACCTTGTGCCAGAGCACATGAGTCTGCGGATAACCGTGCAGCAGCAGGAGTGGCGGCCCCTCCCCGCCCATGCGCACGCGAATCCGCGCGCCCGACGTCTCGACGTCGAGCAGGCGGAAATCGGGAAACAGCTTATCCGTGACGGGGCGTTCGGCGAGGCTCATCAGATCGCGGCGAGGCAGGGGATGTGCCAGCCGATACTCCGAAAGCGCGGGGATTTCTCCCGCGGATTATTACATAATCCTGATCAATGGTAAGGCGCCACCGGCCAAGCAGACTGCCGAAACAGTCAGGCTGGGCCGTCATGCTCGCCCTTGTGGCGAGCATCCAGGTCTCGAACACCACTCTACTGGAAGGCAGACGCGGGTGGTCGGGACAAGCCCGACCATGACGAAGTGCCGGCTCAGCCGCGCAGCGTGGCGCCGTAGCGCTTGCCGATCTCGGCGACGATCTTGGCGCCGACCGCCTCGATCTCCGCCTCGGTCAGCGTCTTCTCGGTCGGCTGCAATGTCACGGCCAGCGCGACCGACTTCTTGCCGGCCTCGACGCCCGGCCCCTCATAAAGGTCGAAGACGCCGACATTGGCGATGAGTGCACGGTCGGCGCCCTGTGCCGTCTTGACCATGTCGCCGGCCGCCACCGCCTTGTCGACGATGAAGGCGAAGTCGCGCGTCACCGGCTGGAAGTCGGACAGGGCGAGCTTCGGCTTGACCTTGGTGGGCTTGGCCTTGGGCAGCGGCAGCGCGTCGAGATGGATCTCGAAGGCGACCAGCGGCCCCTTGACGTCGAGCGCCTTGAGGATGCGCGGATGGACCTCGCCGAAGGCGCCGACGACGCCCTTCGGGCCGAACTGGAGCGTCGCCGAACGGCCGGGATGCGCCCAGGCCGGGCCACCGGCGACGATCTGCAGGCCGCCGGTCGGAATGCCGAGCCCGGAGAGCAGGCCGAGCACATCGGACTTGGCGTCGAAGGCGTCGACGGGCTTGGCGCCACCATCCCAGCGACGGCCGGTGCCGTCGAGGCGGGCCGTGCCGCGGCGCAAGCCGGCGGCTGCGATCAGCTGCCCTTCCGGCTCGTCGCTCTTGAAGACCTGGCCGACCTCGAACAGCGCGACATCGGGGAAGCCGCGATCGGCATTGGCCTGCGCCGAGCGGATCAGGCCCGGCAGCAGCGAGGGGCGCATATCCGAGAGATCGCTCGCGATCGGGTTGGCGAGGGCGAGCTTCGGCGAGCCGCCGCCGAAGAGCTTCGCCTGGTCGTGCGAAATGAAGGACCAGGTCACCGCCTCGACGAGACCACGCGCCGCCAGCGTGCGCTTGGCGAGGCGCGTGCGCTTCTGGAGCACGGTGAGGACCGGCTTGACGACCTCGCCCTTGATGCGCGGCAGCGGCGTCGAGGCGACGCGATCGAGCCCGGCGATGCGGACGATCTCCTCGACCAGATCGGCCTTGCCGCCGACATCGGCGCGCCAGGAGGGCGGCGCGACCTTGACGCGGTCGCCCGCGCCCGAGACGTGGAAGCCGAGCGAGGTCAGCGCCAGCTTCATCTCGGCCTGCGGCAGCTCGAGCCCGGTCAGGCGCTTGACCTCGGACCAGGGGAAGTCGATCGCGCCGGGGCTTTCGGGCAGCTCGCCGGCGAATTCGATCTCGGAAGCCTCACCGCCGCAGAGCTCGATGACCAGCGCCGTGGCGAGGTCGAGGCCCGGACGGGTGAAGTCGGGATCGACGCCGCGCTCGAAGCGATAGCGCGCATCCGAATTGATGCCGAGCGCGCGGCCGGAGCGGGCGACGTTCAGCGGGTCCCAGAGCGCGCTCTCGATGAGCACGTCGGTGGTCGTCTCGCTGCTGCCGGAAGCCTCGCCGCCCATGATGCCGGCGAGCGACTCGACCCCGTGCTCGTCGGCGATCACGACCTGCTCGTCGGTGAGCGTGTAGGTCTTGCCGTCGAGGGCGAGGATGGTCTCGCCAGCCTTGGCGCGGCGGACCGTCAGGTTGCCCCGCACCTTGGCAGCGTCGAAGACGTGCAGCGGCCGGTTGCGGTCGAGCGTCATGAAATTGGTGATATCGACCAGCGCGTTGATGGGGCGCAGGCCGACGGCACGCAGCCGCGACTGCAGCCAGTCCGGCGACGGACCGTTCTTGACGCCGCGCACGAGACGCAGAGCGAAGGCCGGGCAGAGCTTCCTGTCCTCATCGGCGAAGTCGAGCGTGACCTTGACCGGGCACGGGAAGGAGCCGCGCACCGGCTGGATGGCCTGCGGCTTGAGCTTGCCGAGGCCGGCGGCGGCGAGGTCGCGGGCAATGCCGGCGACGCCGAGAGCGTCGGCCCGGTTCGGCGTCACCGCGATCTCGATCACGGCGTCGTCGAGCCCGGCATAGGTCGCATAGGGCTGGCCGACCGGCGCGTCGTCCGGCAGCTCGATGATGCCGTCATGGTCGTCGGAGAGCTCGAGCTCGGCTTCCGAGACCAGCATGCCATTCGATTCGATGCCGCGGATCACGCCCTTGCCGAGCGTGATCTTCTTGCCGGGAATGTAGCTGCCCGGCGGCGAGAACACGCCCTTCATGCCGGTGCGGGCATTCGGCGCGCCGCAGACGACCTGTACGGGCTCGCCTGCGCCGGTGTCGACCATGCAGACGCGCAGGCGGTCGGCGTTCGGGTGCTGCTTCGCCTCGATGACATAGGCGATGGTGAAGGCAGACAGCGCCGCCGCGCGATCCTCGATCGCCTCGACCTCGAGGCCGATGCGGGTCAGGGTCTCGGCGATCTCGGCAACGGAGGCGTCGGTGTCGAGGTGCTCTTTGAGCCAGGAAATCGTGAACTTCATCGATCTACGTCCATCGGGGCGAGCACTTCCACCAAACGGAAGCGCTCACAAAGCAAGGGCATGTCAGGGCTGAAGACGCCGAGGCGCCGAAAATAGGTCTCGTGGGCGTCCCGCCACCAGGCCAGCGAGCGGTCGCCCTCCCCTTCGTCGAAGGCAAACGCCTCGTCAACTTCGTCGAAGCGCCGCGGCGTGAGCTCCAGCGTTTCGATGACGCAGACAGGACGGCCATCGCCATCCAGGACGACCCACTGCTCTCCGAGCTTGGGACGATCCGGAGCGTCGAGCGTGTCCACCGTCGCGGTCTTGCGGCCGCTGATGACCAGCGCCGCGAGTTCGTTCGCGAGCTCCGGGCTGTCGCCGAAGGAAAAGCTCGGGCAGCCGCGATAGCGCTCGGGCAAGGAGGCGATCAGGTCAGCGTCCATCGTGCCCCGCCTGTGCCGAGGCCGCCGGCCGCGCATCGTTGAGCTTGTTGGCGCCGTCGGCGCGGATCTTCATGGCGTTGCCGCGCCAGCTCACCTCGCCGCCGATGAAGGCATAGGCCCAGATGCCGGGGAAGGCGATGTCGCGTGCCAGCATGGCGAGCGGAGTACGCCAGTTCAGGAACCAGCCGACGCTGGCGGACAAGAGGATATCGCCGGCATACCAGACGAGCAGGACGAGGAGCGGCGCAAGCCAGACCGACAGCCCCAGCGCGGAGGCACCGAAGGCAGCGAGCACGGCGGCAAGGAAAGGCGTGGAGAGGATTTCCAGCGCGAAGAACGGCAGGAAGGTCACGCGCCGCAGACGCGCCCAGCGGAACTGGCGCTGCACGACGTCCCTCAGTCGGCGCCGGCCAAGCGGCTGCTCGAAGGGCTGGCCGACGAGATGGACCTGCCGGCCGGTATTGCGCACCAGCTTGGTCGAGGCCGCATCCTCGGCGATCTCGGCGCCGAGCGCGGCGATGCCACCATTGGCGTCGAGGAAGGGCTTGTTCCAGAGCATCGACTTGCCCTGCGCGAAGCCGAGGCCCAGCGCCTCGCCGACATATTGCCAGCGCGCCTGGAAGGCATTGAGGAAGGCGCATTCGACTTCGGCGCCAATGCACAGAGGCCGGGAGCCGGCCGGCGTCGAGCAAACGAGGCCGGTCGCGGGCTGCCAGGCGGCCAGCATGCGCTGAATGTAATCCTTGGGCATCAGCACGTTGGAATCGGCGAGGATGACCCAGTCGGTCGCCGCCGCCTCCCAGCCGCGCACGCAGTTGTTGAGCTTGGGATTGGCGCTGACCGGGACATCGCCGACGATCAGGCGGACCTTTTCAGCGCCATAGATGCCGATCAGCTCCTCGATCAGCGGGATGATCGGATCATGGGCGTCGGCGACGCAGAAGATCGTGCAGTAGTGGGGATAATTGAGTTCGAGGCCCGAGATCGCCGTCTCGCGGCTGAAGGCCTCGATACCGCGCACCGGCCTGACGATGGTGACCGGCGGCAGGGCAGCGAGCAGGGCAGAATTCTGAACGGGCCGGCGCAGCCGCCAGAGCGCGATGACCTGGCTCGCCAGGTTCATCACGACCAGCAGCACGGCGATCGCCGCCGCCCAGCCCGCAGGCGTCATCGCGCCCTCCCCTGCCCGGCTCGCGCCGTCATGAGGAGAGGCCGGCGGTCAGCGTCGGCAGGTCGAGCGGGCGGAAGCCGTAATGCGACAGCCAGCGCACATCCGCCTCGAAGAAGGGGCGCAGGTCCGGCATGCCGTATTTCAGCATGGCGATGCGGTCGATGCCCATGCCCCAGGCGAAGCCCTGATAGACCTCGGGGTCGAGCCCGCAATTGCGCAGCACGTTCGGATGGACCATGCCGCAGCCGAGGATCTCGAGCCAGTCGTCGCCCTCGCCGAAGCGGATCTCGCCGCCCTTGCGCGAGCACTGGATGTCGACCTCCATCGAAGGCTCGGTGAAGGGGAAGAAGGACGGGCGGAAGCGCATCTTCACGTCGTCGATCTCGAAGAACGACTTGCAGAACTCCTCCAGGATCCACTTGAGGTGGCCGAGATGAGCCGACTTGTCGATGACCAGCCCCTCGACCTGATGGAACATCGGGGTATGGGTCTGGTCGGAATCGTTGCGATAGGTCCGGCCCGGGCAGATGACGCGGATCGGCGGTGCCTCGGCCAGCATGGTGCGGACCTGCACCGGCGAGGTGTGGGTGCGCAACAGCTTGCGCTCGCCATTGGCGTCCGGCGCAAAGAAGAAGGTGTCGTGCATCTCGCGGGCGGGATGGCCGACCGGGAAGTTGAGCTTGGTGAAATTCAGGTCGTCGGTCTCGACGTCCGGCCCCTCGGCGATGGCGAAGCCCATATCGCCGAAGATCGCGGTGATCTCGTCGATGACCTGGCTGATCGGGTGAATGCGGCCGCGCGCCTCGGGCCCTTCCTGCACCGGCAGGGAGACGTCGACGCGCTCGGAGGCCAGCCGCGCCTCCAGCGCCGCTTCGCCCAGCGCTTCCTTGCGGGCCGCGATGGCGCCCTGCACACGGTCGCGCAGGCCGTTGATCTGCGGGCCCTTCTCCTTGCGCTCGTCCGGCGTCATGCCGCCCAGCGTCTTGAGCAGCGCCGAGATCGAGCCGGACTTGCCGAGCGCGGCGATGCGCACATCCTCGACGGCGGCTTCATCGGCGGCAGTGTCGATCGCGACAAGGACGTCGCGTTCCAGGGTGGCGATATCGGTCATGAATGGGTCGCAAGCGTTTGAAGGCGTGGGAACGGGCGCGTTCTAGCGGGAACGGCCGGCTTATGCCAGAGCGAAGCGACGGGAAGCGGAACCGGCTTCGCGCAGGGCGCCGAATGCGCGCCCCGCAGCGGGGTGACGATCTGTCCCTTTGTGCGCGCCCCGAATCCTTCCGAAGAAGGGGCTTCGCCTTTCGACCCGGCGCAGAGCCGATGCAGGAGGATGCCTTGCCCGACAACACCGCCCAGAAGGAATCGCCGTCCTATCGGCTCGCCGCGCTCGATCCCGACTTCATCCTCGGCGATTCGACCCGTGGCGTCCGCTTCATGCTGGAGTATCAGAAGGCCGAGGATCATCTCAGGGCGCGCGGCGTCGTCTCGACCATCGTCGTCTTCGGCTCGGCGCGGGTGCGCGAGGGCAACCCCTGGTACGAGGCCGCCCGCGCCTTCGGCCGCATCGCCTCCGAGCGCGGCGGCGCGCTGCGCGACGGCGATGCCGGCCGCCACCACGTCATCGCCACCGGCGGCGGGCCGGGCATCATGGAGGCCGCCAATCGCGGCGCGATCGAAGCCGGCGCTCTCTCGATCGGCTTCAACATCACGCTGCCGCACGAGCAGGAGCCGAACGCCTGGTCGACGCCGGACCTGACCTTCCGCTTCCACTATTTCGCGATGCGCAAGATGCATCTGGCGATGCGCGCCGCAGCGCTGGTGGTTTTCCCGGGCGGCTTCGGCACGCTCGACGAGCTGTTCGAGATCATGACGCTGGTGCAGACGGGCAAGATGAGCCCGGTGCCGATCGTGCTCTACGATTCCGGCTTCTGGCAGGGCCTGCTCAATCTCGACCGGATGGCCGAGGCCGGCTTCATCCGCCCGGACGATCTCAAGCTGTTCCACTATGCCGACACGCCGGAGCAGGCCTATGACCGGATCGTCGAAGGCGCCGGCGCGGACTGGCACCCGCCGACGAACGGCAGCGTTCAGGCGTGAGAGCGTACGGCGTCGTCATGGTCGGGCTCGTCCCGACCATCCACGCCTCCGGCCGCCGCCCGCGGCGTTCAAGACGTGGATGCTCGCCACAAGGGCGCGCATGACGGCAGAGCCTGAAGAACCCTGAAGAACAAAGAAAAAGGCCGGCGTCACCGCCGGCCTTTTCCAAATTCAGCGACGCAAGGCTGCTCAGGCGGCCTTGGCTTCGGCGCCCAGCACGCCCTTGACCGTCTCGACCACGGCAGCGAACGAAGCTGCATCGTCGATGGCCATGGCCGACAGGGTCTTGCGGTCGAGTTCGATGCCCGACTTGGTCAGGCCGCCGATGAAGACCGAATAGGTCAGGCCGTGCTCGCGCACCGCAGCGTTGAGGCGCTGGATCCAGAGCGCGCGGAACGAGCGCTTCTTGTTCTTGCGGTCGCGATAGGCGTACTGCATCGACCGATCGACGGCCGCCTTGGCGGCGCGGATCGTGTTCTTGCGGCGGCCATAGAAGCCCTTGGCGGCCTTGAGCGTCTTCTTGTGCTTGGCGTGGGCGGTAACGCCCCGTTTCACGCGAGCCATATCATGATCTCCGGAATGTCAGGTGGCGTCAGCCGTTGGGGAGGAAGAACTTCTTCACGTTGGCAGCATCGCCCTCGAAGAGGGTGGTGGTGCCGCGGTGGTTGCGGATCTGCTTGTTGGTCCGCTTGATCATCCCGTGACGCTTGCCGGCCTGGGCGTAGAGCACCTTGCCGGTACCGGTGATCTTGAACCGCTTTTTGGCGGCCGATTTGGTCTTGATCTTGGGCATTTCAGCTCCTCAATGGTCGTAGCCGCGCGTCTTTTGAACGCGTTGCCAATGTCTTGCTTTCAGGAAGCAAAGCACGACCGCCACGGCAGCCCTTATCAGCCGGGCGATCGAAGGCCGGCCCTATCGCAGAAAATGCCGCCTCTGGCAAGTGCGAAGCCGGCAATCCCGGATGGGGCGCATCGGAAACCGGGCCGTTGCCCGCCCGCTTCCTTCAAGCGCAGTTCCCGACGTAAGGTCAACCGGCATCCGCATCTGGAGACCCTCCCCGTGAAGAAGCTTCTGCTCAGCCTCGCCGCCGGCCTCGCGCTGGCGGCCGCCGCCTCGGCCCCGGCGCTTGCCCAGTCGACGCTCGACAAGATCAAGGCGCGCGGCCACATCATCTGCGGCACCAGCGAAGGCGTGCCGGGCTTCTCGCTGCAAGACGGCAACGGCGTCTGGAAGGGCTTCGACACCGATGTCTGCCGCGCGCTGGCGGCTGCGATCTTCAACGACCCGGACAAGGCGACTTACCTGTCGCTCTCGAGCAAGAACCGGCTCGTCGCGCTGCAGAGCGGCGAGATCGACGTGCTCTCCCGCACCACCACCTGGACGCTCGGCCGCGACATCGGCCAGGGCCTGACCTTCACGACGGTCAACTATTATGACGGCCAGGGCTTCATCGTCCGCAAGAAGCTCAATGTGAACAGCGTCAAGGAACTCGACGGCGCCTCGGTCTGCGTCTCGCAGGGCACGACCACCGAGCTCAACCTCGCCGATTACGGCCGCACCCATGGCCTGAAATTCGAGACCGTCGCCTTCGCGACGCTGGAGGACACCGTCCAGGCCTATGAGGCCGGCCGCTGCGACGCCTACACCACCGACCTCTCGGCGCTGGCCGGCACGCGCGGCCGGCTCAAGAACCCCGAGGAGCATATCCTGCTCCAGCAGGTGATCTCGAAGGAGCCGCTCGGCCCCTGGGTCCGCAAGAACGACCCGGCCTGGTTCGACCTGGTGCGCTGGACGGTCTTCGCCCTGATCAATGCCGAGGAACTCGGCGTGACCCAGGCCAATGTCGAGGAGATGGCGAAGACGTCGCAGAACCCGGAAGTCCGGCGCATGCTCGGCGCCGAGGGCAAGTTCGGGGAGTCGCTCGGCCTCGGCAACGACTGGGTCGTGCGGATCGTCAAGGCGGTCGGCAATTACGGCGAGAGCTTCGAGCGCCATTTCGGCCCGAAGACGCGCAACCCGCTGCCGCGCGGCGTCAACAAGCTCTGGACCGAAGGTGGCCTGCACTACGCCCCGCCGATCCGCTGATCATCCGATGCTGCCGGGCCACCCTCCCAGGGCGGCCCGTCGCTTCCATGTTCAGGCCGGTTCGCAGACGGCCGCCTGGTTGCGGTCGCCGAGAAGCCGGGCATAGCCGACGAGCGTGGTCAGCAATCCGATGACGCCGGCAGCGACCGAAACCCAGAAGCCGCTATGGGCTCCGAAGGCGTCGATCAGTGCGCCGGCGGCAGAGGCGCCGAAGGCCATCCCGATGCCGATCCCGGTGATGCCCCAGGTCATGCCCTCGGTGAGCTGACGGGCCGGCACCAGCCGCTCGATCAGCCCCATGGCGATGATGATGGTCGGCGAGACGGCCGCACCGGCCATGAAGAAGACCAGCGCCAGCGAGGCCAGGCCGGTCACCGCCAGCAGCGGCAATGTCGTAGCCGCAGCCAGCGCGATCGCCGCGACGAACTGCGTGGCGAGCGACGCCCTGAGCCTGAGCGCTCCGAAGACGAGGCCGACGATCAGCGAGCCTGCCGCATAGGTCGCCAGCACCACGCTCGCCATCGCCTTCTGCCCCTGCGCCTCGGCGAAGGCGACCGCGGTGATCTCGGCGGTGCCGAAGATCGCCCCGATGGCGATCATCGCGAGCACGACGACCTGCACGCCGCCGAGCCGAATGACCGAGGCTTCCATGCCGGCAGCGCGGGCGCGAACCGGCGGCTCCGTCCGCCGCTGCGCGCAGAGCAGCGGCACGCCGACGAGCAGGAAGACCATGGCGGCAAGCGGACCCGCCTCCGGAAAGAGGCTGACGCTGAGCCCGATCGCGACGATCGGGCCGATGATGAAGATGATCTCGTCGACCACCGATTCGAAGGCGAAGGCGGTGCGCAGCTGCGGCGTGTCGCGATAGAGCTCCGTCCAGCGCGCCCGCACCATTGCGCCGATGCTCGGCATCACGCCGGCGAGCAGCGCGAAGACGAAGAGCAGCCAGCTCGGCGCCCCCGCCCATGTCGAGAGCATGAGGCCGCTCAGCGCCAGAGCTCCTGCCCCGGCGGCCGGCATCAGCACGCGTCGCTGGCCATAGCGGTCGACGAGCCGCGAGACCTGCGGGGTGATCAGCGCGGAAGCGAGCGCGAAGACGGCGGCGACGGCGCCGGCGACGGCGTATTCCCCGCGCCGCTCCGACAGCATCGTGACGATGCCGAGGCCCACCATCGACGCCGGCAAGCGCGCGACGAAAGCCGCGGACGAAAAGGCGAGCGCGCCGGGTGCGCGAAAGATCTCACGATAAGGATTGGGCATGGCCTGGACCGAAGGGGCGGACATACGCCGCGTATGTGAATCGATAATTGCATACATTCCGTATGTCAATTAACATACGGAGCGTATGTGAAAGGGATATGATGGCTCGCAGGCTTCGCGCCGACATGATCGCGGCAACCCGCGCCAGCCTGATCGCCGCCGCACGCGAGGCGTTCGGCACGATCGGCTATGCGGCCGCCTCGATGGATGATCTGACCGCGGCGGCCGGCCTCACCCGCGGCGCACTCTATCACCATTTCGGCGACAAGAAGGGGCTGTTCGCCGCCGTGATCGACCAGATCGATGCGGAGATGACGATACGGCTGCGTGCCGTCTCGGCCCGTGCCGCGGATCCCTGGACCGGCTTCCGCGACTCATGCGCCGCCTATCTCGCCATGGCGCGCGAGCCCGAGATCCAGCGCATCATGCTGCGCGACGGCCCGGCCGTGCTCGGCGATCCCTGGGGCTGGCCGCTCCAGAACGACTGCATCCGGATGATGGCCCAGGGACTGAACGAGCTTGTCAGAGAGGGCGTGCTGGCCCCGCTCGATCCGGAGGCCGTGGCACGCCTGATCTTCGGCGCCACCCAGCATGCGGCGCAATGGATAGCCCATGCGCCCGACCCGGAGGCCGCCCTGCGGGCTGCGACCGACGCCTTCGACGCGATGCTCAAGGGGTTGCTGCGCAAGCCAGCATGAAAAAGGGCGCCCGAGGCGCCCTCTTTCGGTTATCCCGAACAAGTCTTGCGAGATTGCCCGCGCCTCAGCGCGGCGCGAGCACCATCACCATCTGGCGGCCTTCGAGCTGCCAGTCGCTCTCGACCTTGGCGACCTCGGCCGTATCGACCTTGACGCGCTCGAGCACCTTCACGCCGAGATCCTGATGCGCCATCTCGCGGCCGCGGAAGCGCAGGGTGACCTTTACCTTGTCGCCTTCCTCGAAGAAGCCGTGCATGGCCTTCATCTTCACCTCGTAATCGTGCTTGTCGATGCCGGGGCGGAGCTTGATCTCCTTGATTTCGATGGTGCGCTGCTTCTTGCGCGCCTCCGAAGCCTTCTTCTGCTCGAGAAAGCGGAAGCGGCCATAATCGAGGATCTTGCAGACGGGCGGCACGGAGTTCGGGGCGATCTCGACGAGGTCGAGGCCGGCATCCTCGGCGATCTTCAGGGCCTCGAAGAACGACACCACGCCACGGTTGGCGCCGGTATCGTCGATGAGCTGAACCTCGCGAACTCCGCGGATGTCACGGTTCGAACGGGGGCCTTCCTTGGTCGGGGCCGGTGCGGCTCGGTACGGACGACGAATGGGGTATTCTCCTGTATTTGGCGCAGTTCGCGCCGCTGTTGCAGACACATTGCACAAAGACACGCGTTGTCAATGCATGACGCCGCGTCGGCAGGCATTCGCCGCCGCCTTGTCGCCTCAACGCTCCAGCAACGCGCAATAGACGTCGAGGGTTTCGGTGACCATCGCCTCCAGCGAAAAGTGCCGCTCGACATGCTCCCGCGCGCGCCTCGCCAGCGCATCGCGCGCGGAAGGCCGCAGCGCCAGCGCCTCGGCGAGGCCAGCCGCCAGCGCGGCCGCGTCGTCGGGCGGGATGCGCCAGCCGGTGCGCTCGCCCGGCGCGACCTGCGGCGGGGCCAGCACCGTCTCCGGCACGGCGCCGAGATCGGAGACCACGACGGGCGCGCCCATCGCCTGCGCCTCCACCGCGACGCGGCCGAACGCCTCCGGTTCGGTCGAGGGCACGGCCACGACCGCCGCCGAGAGCATCGCCGCCGGCATGTCGGTGCAATGGCCGACCCGGCGGACGCGGCCCTCCAGCCCCGCCTTGGCAATGAGCTGGTCGAGCTCCTTGACGTAGCCGTCCCGCCCCTGAGCATCGCCGGCCAGGATGAAGGCGGTCTCGCCGTCGCCGCCGTCGCGCATCAGGCGCGCGGCCTCGATCAGCACGCGCTGCCCCTTCCAGCCGGTCAGCCGGCCGGGCAGCAGCACGATGCGCTGATGCGGCTCGACGCCCCAGGCCTTGCGCAGCGCCTGGACCCGGTCGGCGCCGACCGCCGCCGGCGCGAAGGCCGAGAAATTGGTGCCGCGATTGACCACCCTGATCCGGTCGCGCGCCATCGGGTGCTTCGAGAGGATCAGCTCGGCCGTATAGGCGGAGTTGGCGATGACGACGTCACCGCGCGCCATCACCGAATTATAGAGCGTCTTCACGGCCGAACGGCTGTTGTAGGAGCCGTGATAGGTGGTGACGAAGGGCAGTTTCAGCAGCTTCGCCGCGCCGAGCGCGACCCAGGCCGGGGCGCGCGAACGGGCATGGATCAGCTCCACGCCCTCCTGCCGGCAGAGCAGGACCAGCTTGCGGATGTTCAGCGCCATCCCGATCGGGTTCTTCGAGGCCGCCGGGAAAGGCAGCCAGACGCCGCCCTTGGCCTGCAGCTCGGCGACGAGGCGCCCGCCTTCGGTGGCCACCAGCGCGCGGGCGCCGGCGTCGGTCAGACCCTTGGCGATGTCGACGGCGGTGCGCTCGGCACCGCCCGCCTCGAGTTCAGGAATGATCTGCAGGATCGTCCGCCCGGCCAGCGGATGCGTTTCGGTCGAAGGCAGTGAAAGATGGGCACCCGGCTTGAAGGACATGCGCTCTGAGTCTGGACTTTCGTTTGTCGAGGCGAATATGCCCCTATCAGATAGTGGCCGCAGCCTCCAATCGCCGCGGCCAAGCGATTCGCCACAGGAGATTTGCCTTGGAGCGCCAGCCGCCGCAATGGCTCGATGTCGGAGACGGCCCCTCCGGCCGCCGCCTGGCCTTCCTCATGCAGGAAGGCGAAGGCGCGCCGGTGGTCTGGCTCGGCGGCTTCCGCTCCGACATGCGCGCGACCAAGGCCGAGGCGCTGGCCGACTGGGCCCGCGGCGCGGGCCGGGCCTATCTGCGCTTCGACTATGGCGGCCATGGCGAGAGCGAAGGCGACTTCGGCTCCTTCACCCTCTCCGACTGGCTTGAGGACGCGCTGGCGGCGATCGCGAGCCAGTGTCGCCGGCCGCCGATCCTGGTCGGCTCATCGATGGGCGGCTGGATCGCCCTGCTCGCGGCGCGCCGCCTGTTCGGCACACCGCTGCAGCCCGCCGGCCTTGTACTGATCGCGCCTGCGGTCGACTTCTCCGAGGAGCTGATGTGGGCTCAGATGCCCGATGCGATCCGCCGGACGATCCTCGACGAAGGCGTCTGGCTGCGCCCCTCCGAATACGCGCCCGAACCGACGCCGATCACCCGTGCCCTGATCGAGGACGGGCGCCGGCACCTGATGTTCGGCGGAGAAATCAAGGCGGGATGCCCGGTCCATATCCTCCAGGGCATGCGCGACCCCGACGTGCCCTGGCGCCAAGCGCTCAAGCTCGTCGAGCATCTCAGCGGCGATCCGGTCGTGCTGACGCTGATCAAGGACGGCGATCACCGCCTGTCGACACCGGAGGATATCGTGAGGTTGCAATCGGCGGTCGCCGGGATGGCGACCGCGCCCTGAGCGGTGGGAAGCCCGGTCGGCGTCAGTGGACGCTGACCATCTTCAGGTCGTGCTCCCAGGCATTGGCCGTCGCGGCCTCGCGCGAATCCGTGACCAGGATCGGCGCACCGTCGGCCGAGAGCAGGGTGAAGAGCTGCAAGCCGGATTCGATCTTCGGAGCCTGCGGGAAGATCCGCATCAGCTCGTCGGAAGTCATCGACTTGACATAGGCGACCTCGCCGGTGCCGAGCGCGGCGAATTCCGCAGGGGTCAGCGGGTTGGCCTGGATCAAATTCCTGTCCTGTTTCATCGCGCCCTCCTTTCGAGCAGTGCGAATGCGGTTCTGATACTGCGCCTTCAATTATGAACAGATGTGAAAACCGCCGCCGCATCCTTCAGAAGCTGGACGGTCACCCGCCCTCTACTCGCGGCTCATGATATCGATACGCCGGATGAGCCGTTCCGGTTCCGGCCTGACCAGATCGATCGCGAGCAGGCCGTTCGACAGGTCGGCGCCGAGGACTTGCATCCCGTCGGCCAGCAGGAAGCTGCGCTGGAACTGACGGGCGGCAATGCCACGATGCAGGAACTGGCGATTCTTGTCGTCGCTCTGGCGGCCCCGAATCGTGAGCTGGTTTTCCTCCAGCGTGATCTCGAGTTGCTCCCGAGCAAAGCCCGCGACGGCCAGCGTGATGCGCAGACGATCCGGCTCGTCCTCGGTCCGGGGCAGCCGCTCGATATTGTAGGGCGGATAACCCTCGCTCGCGCCCTTGGCGACACGGTCGAGCGCACGCTCGATATCGTCGAAGCCGAGCAGGAACGGGTGGGACAGGCTAGGCGTACGCGTCATCTCTTCAGGCCCTCGAAAGGCGCCTCACAAACATCGGGACCCGCCACTGGCAGCATCCCGCGGGCGAAAGGCGAACCCTTTCGCTTGGCCAAGATATGGCGAAGTGCCCGCCCCGCTTCAAGAGGAGCGCAAGGGTGCCTCCCTCACCATGTCACCTTGACGCCCAACCGCCCGTCATAGGCGTGGGAACGGCCGTCGAAGCCGATCGAGTAACCCGCAGAGGCATAGAGCGCGGTGTTGCGCCAGAGCTGCGCGTCGACGCCGACCCTGGCCTCGCCCCAGGCCCCACCGAGATCCGAGCGGAACGGGACCATGCCGGAGGCGGAGGAGAACGAGGTCTTGGGATCGCCGAGGAACTCGTTCCACAGGCTCGCCTTCAGCCATGCCGTCAGCATGCGCGGGCGCGGTCCCTCGTCCAGCGCCCAGCCCTTGGCGAGGCGCGCGCCGATCCGGCCGGCGAGCGACTCGACATCGGAAAAGCGCACCAGCGCCGCCCCGTCATGGCCGGAGCCGTTGACCAGCGTCTGGTAGATCAGCTGCGCCTGCGGCTCGATGGTCCAGCCATTGCCGAGCGCAATCGGATAACCGCCTTCCAGCGAGGCGGCGAAGCCAAAGCCGTCGCGGTTGAGTTTGAACTGGCGCTTGGAGTCGGCCTCGGCGTCGAACCAGGTGCCCTGCACGACGCCGTCGAGATACCAGCCCGAGGCGCCAAAATGGGTCCAGTAGGCGCCGATCGAATAGCCGTCGATAGTGTTGGTGCCGGCCTTGATGCCGTTGAAATGGCGGACATCGCCCTGGATGCGGCCGATCGCGCCGTAGATGCCGGCATGGTCGCGGCTGCCGTCGGCATTCATCCCGCGATAGAGGTCGAGGCCGGCCTGCAGCGCATAGATGTCGTAGTCGAAATTCGGGCCGTTGCGGAAGATCCCGCCCGGCCCGCCATCCTGGTTACCGTGCGTGCCGATGATCCGGGCCCAGCCGGCCGAGGCATAGGAGCGATTGGCCGCCACCACGCTGTCGGGCAGGCGCACGACGGTGGTGCAGCGGAAGTTCTTCTCCGGATTCTTGCACCAGATCGTGCGCTCCTCGGTGACGGGAGCGGTCTCGAGCGGACGCAATTCGCCCATGCGCTCATGCAGGCTGTCGATGATGGTGCG
>NZ_FUYX01000002.1:7500-613201 GCF_900168195.1 Allobosea thiooxidans
GCCGAGCCTGCCGCCGCCCTCGATCGACATGTTGCACAGCGTCATGCGCCCCTCCATCGACAGGGCGCGGATCGCGCTTCCGGCATATTCGATGGCATGGCCCTGGGCGCCGTCCGCGCCGATGCGGCTGATCAGCGTCAGGGCGATGTCCTTGGCCGTTACGCCGGGACCGAGCTCGCCGTCGACACGGATGCGCATGCGCCTCGGCTTCTTCTGCCAGATGGTCTGTGTCGCCAGGACATGGGCGACCTCGGAGGCGCCGATCCCGAAAGCGTAGGCACCGAAGGCGCCATGCGTCGAGGTGTGGCTGTCGCCGCAGACCATGACCAGCCCGGGCAGTGTCAGGCCCTGCTCGGGAATGGCGACGTGGACGATGCCCTGCCGCGCATCGCCGAGCCCGAACTGCCGGATGCCATGTCGCTGGGTGTTGTCGTCGAGCTGCCGGATCATGCCCCTGATCTGCGGGTCGAGATCCGGCGACTCCCGGTCGCGCGTCGGGACATAATGATCGGCGATGCCGAAGGTCAGCTCCGGATGGGCCACCGTCGCCTCGCGGGCGGCGATCTGGTTGAAGGCGTGGAACGAACCCTCATGCAGCAGATGCCTGTCGACCCACAGCAGGGTCTCGGCCTCGTCATGGCCGGTGATCGCATGGGTGTCCCAGATCTTGTCGATCAGCGTGCGTGGTCCGGCTGGCTTCATGTCCGCTCCGAATTCCCGTGAGGCAGTCGGCTCATCGCCGTCAGCGATGGCTGCCCGCCGCTTCCGACCAGATGAATTCCTTCTTCCGGCCGGCGCGGGTCATCTTCATCTGGTATTCGTAGATGTCGGGCCGGTAGAGTGCGTCCAGCAGCTCCACCGGCCTGTTCTTGTCGTCCCGTACCAGGCGCCTGATGCCGAGCAGGGCCGCGCCGAACTCCACCTTGAGCAGGGGGGCGACGAGAGTATCGGCAAGCTTCGCCGTGATGGTCTGGTCGGCATGGGCGACCGTCACTCCGGCCTTCTCGAAGAGCGCGAGCAGGGGCTGCTCCAGCAGGTCGCCGGATTCATAGGTTCGGCCGATCGCCTCGGGCACATAGGTCGTCAGGAAGGAGAACGGCACGCCTTCGTGGCTGCGGACGCGCACGACCCGCTGCACGATACTGCCGGGCGCGATCTCGAGCCGCTCAGCAACTTCTTTGGGCGCGGCGACGTATTCGAACTCGATCAGGTCGACCTTGGTGCGCAGCCCCATGGCCAGCAGGTTCTCGAGCATGCCGCGGATATTGGTTCGGATCGGCGGTGGCGTGATCATCGGCTGGGCGAAGGTGCCCTTGCCGTGCCGGCGCACGATCAACCCCTCTGCCGCGAGCCGGTCCAGCGCGCGGCGAATGGTGATGCGCGAGACGTTGAAGAGTTCCTCGAGCCGATGCTCCGATGGCATCGCCTTGCCGGGCTCGAACTGGCCGTCCGTGATCTGCTGGCGCAGCACGACATAGACCTGGTGATGCAGCGGCGCGGTGATGTCCTGCCGCGTGGCGCCGTTGCGTGTGCTCGTGCCGGTCGTCATGCGTTGAGCTCCTTTCGGGCCCGGGAACCGCCTGTTTCGTGGTCGTGGGTTCCACCCCGGAAGGATTTGAGCGCGGGCCGATGGTGGGTCAAGGTCGTAGGGGGCCTCATGCGGCGGTGACCCCGCCATCGACGCACAAGACCTGCCCGGTGATGAAGGACGCCCCCTCCGATGTCAGGAAGCGCAGCGCCTCGGCCACCTCGGCGGCCTCGCCGAAGCGCGCCAGCGGGATGGAGGCGACCAGCCTTTCCGAGCGTTCGGCATCGGCGCGCGCGACGGCCGTCATCGGCGTCGCGATCGGCCCCGGCGCCACGGCGTTGACCCGAATGCCGCGGCTGGCCAGTTCCAGCGCGAGCGCCATCGTCAGCCCGTTGAGCGCGGCCTTGGACGCCGCATAGGCCGCCGCGCGCGGGTGCCCGACGATGCCGATCTGGCTCGAGACGAAGGTGATCGCGTTCGGGTGGCCCGGTGCCATGGCGAGCGCGCATTCCCGCGCCAGCGAGAACCCCGCGGTGAGGTTGATGTCGAGGACCCGCTGCCAGTCGGCAAGTCCGGTTTCGAGGCCCGCACGATGATCGAAGATGCCGGCGCAGGAGACGAACCCGTCCAGCCCAGCGAGGCGTTCTCCTGCGTCCGCGACGAGACGTTTCGCCCGGTCGAACTGCGTCAGATCCGCTGTCAGCACGCGCTCCTGCGGCAAGGCGGAGAGCCCGGCGTCGCCGAGCAGCGCGTCACGCTCCGCCTCGTCCCTGACCAGCGCGCAGCATGCAGCGCCGTCCGCCAGCGCGAGACGCAGGAACGCCAGACCGATGCCCGATCCCGCACCGGTGAGCAGCAGGCGACGACCTGACAGACTTGTTATACTTGTCATGTGCCGATACCTTCCAAGTCTCGGATCCTGGAGACGAACCGCCGATGCCCACCACACAGCCGCTCGACGAACTCTTGTCCGGCATCCGCGCCAAGCGCGGCTATTTGCTGCCGCATCACGGGCTGATGGCGATCACCGCCCCGGCCCTGCTCGACGCCTACGACAAGGCCTATTCCGCCCTCGCATTGGCGGATCGCGTGCTCAGCCACCATGATCGCGAATTCGTCTGGCTCGCCATTCTCATCGCCACCGACGAGGCGATCGCGACCCATCATATCGCGAAGTTCAAGGCTGCCGGCGGATCCGATGCCGAGATCGAGGTCATCCTGACCGTCACGGCGCTGGCGCTCGGCTTCGAATCCTATCGCTTTGTCGAGCGGAACTGGCGCGGGCATCTGCCCGGCTGCCAGCCCAACGAGATCTATCTCGCCTCCCTGCGGCAGGCAGCGCGGGACGTGCCGATGCGGCTCGTCCATATGGCGGCCACGGCGGTCTTCGTCTGCAAGGCGGGCTGGGACGCCGTCGCGATGCAGATCATCGCGGCTTATGGCGACGAGGTGCCGGAGCTCGACCTCGCCGAAGCCGTGTCGCTGACGATGTTCCCGGGCAGCGTGCCGCATTTCGTCGAGGCCGCGCGCGTGTGGCGCGAGCTGATCGTCGAGGGCAAGGTTGCCGCTTCCGCGCCTTTCCGCGAATGGGCGGAGATGTCGGGGCAGGGGGGCTACGACGAAGCCAGCCGCAAGGCCCGCTGAAGCGCGCGGATGATGCGCCGGCCGGGTCACGCGGCGCGTTCCAGGATGAAATCGGCCGCGCGCTCGGCGATCATCATCGTGGGCGCGTGCGTGTTCGAACTCGGCATGCGCGGCATGATCGACGCATCCACCACGCGCAGGCTACCGACACCGTGCACTTCGAGGTGCTGGTTCACGACGGCCATCGCATCGTTGCCCATCCTGCAGCTGCCGACCGGGTGAAACACCGTGTCCGCCGTCGCCCTCAGCCAGCGCTCGATCTCGGCGTCGCTCACGACGTCGGGACCGGGCGCGAGCTCGACGCCGCGGAAGCGGTCGAAGGCCGGCTGCGCGAAGACCCGGCGCAGGGCCTTCACGCCTTCGCGCAGCACGCGCAGATCCTCGGGATCGGACAGATAGTTCGGCCGGATCAGCGGCGCCGCCAGCGGATCGCTGCTGCCGATCGAGATCTCGCCGGTGCTGTTCGGTCGCAGCTGATAGACATTGGCGAAGAAGCCGTGGCCCTCATGGCGTCCCTTCGCGCCTTTCACGAAGGGCAGCCGCAGCGCCGCGGTCGAGAGGCCGGGAAGGAAATGCGACTGCAGGTCCGGCTCGTCCAGTGCCGGATCGGATTTGAAGAAGGCGCCCGCTTCGAGCGGGAAGGACGCCGCCGGGCCGGTCTTGAAGGTCATTGCCCGCAGCAGGGCGAGTGCGGCGCGGTCGCCGCGCAGCGTGCTGTAGAGCGTCACCGGTTCGAGGCAGGCATGCTCAACGCGCGCCAGAAGGTGGTCCTGCAGGTTCTTGCCGACGCCCTTCAGATCATGCGTCACGGCAATTCCTAGCCGGCGCAATATATCGGCGTCGCCAATGCCGGAATGCATGAGCGCCGCAGGTGAATTGACCGCGCCGCAAGAGAGGATGACCTCTCGCGCCGCCCGAATGGTCTGCTGCTCGCGCCCGATCAGCACCTCCACGCCGGTGGCGCGCCCCCTCTCGACGAGAACGCGCAACAGGCGCGCGCCTGTCCGGATCGTCAGGTTTGGTCTCTTCCTGGCCGGATCGAGAAAAGCCCTCGCCGCGCTCCAGCGTTCACCGCGCCTCGTGGTGAAATCGTAGCGCCCGAAACCTTCCTGGCTCGCGCCGTTGAAGTCGGCATTGAAGGGATAGCCGGCCTGCTGGCCCGCGGCGACGAAGGCGTCGAACAGCGGGTTGGGCGTATTCGGCCGCGAGATCGGCAGGGGCCCGTCGCCCCCACGGAACGCGTCGGCGCCGCGCTCATAGGATTCGGTGCGCCTGAAGGCGGGCAGGACGGCGTCATAGGACCAGTCCGGCAATCCCATCTGGGCCCAGCTGTCGTAATCGAGCCGGGTGCCCCTGGTATAGACCATGCCGTTGATGGCGGAGGAGCCGCCCAGCACCTTGCCGCGCGGCCAGAACAGCGTGCGGCCGTCGAGATGGGGCTCGGGCTGCGTCCGATAGAACCAGTTGGCATGGCGATTGCGGAGCAGCACGCCTGTCATCAGCGGCACCCGCAGAAGCGGATTCCAGTCGGATCCGCCAGCCTCCAGCAGCAGGACCCGATTGCCGGGATCCGCGGACAACCGATGGGCCAGGACGCAGCCTGCGGACCCAGCACCGACGATGATGAAGTTGTACTTCACGGCTCCGCCCTGTTTGACAGTCAACTTGTCATTTGTTTATAACAAGAATAACACCTTGTGAAGACCGGCTCGGCCGACGGCGCAGGGAGCGATCCGCGCGGACTTCGGCTCGCTGCGGAGGGAGGGGATCCATGCAGAAGCGCTCGCAAGATGCTCTGTCCGGTCAGGTCGCGCTGGTCACCGGCGGCGCGCGCGGCATCGGCGCGGCGATTGGACTCGCGCTGGCGGAGGCTGGTGCGACTGTCTATGCGGCAGATCTGCTGCCTTGCGATGAGGTGGTCTCCCGGATCGTCGAGGCCGGCGGAAGCGCCCAGGGGCTCGCGCTCGACGTGACGGATCGCCCCGCCTGCGCTGCGGCGGTCGAGGGCATCGTCGCCGCGCAAGGGCGCCTCGACATTCTCGTCTGCAATGCCGGCATTTGTCCGCCGGGGGCTGTCGCCGGCGACTGGGGGCAGTGGGACCGCGTCATCGACGTGAACGTCAATGGCACGCAGAACTGTATCGCAGCGGCTTGGGATCACATGGTCTCGCGCCGCTACGGCCGCATCGTTCTGGTGAGCTCGATGGCCTATTATCAGGGCGGCGTGATCGTCGGCACGGAATACTCCGCCTCCAAGGGGGCGGTCGCCGCCATGACCCGTCACATCGCCCGCAATGGCGGGCAGCACGGCATCCTCTGCAACGCGGTGGCGCCGGGCGTCATCGCCACCGAGATGACCGCGTCCTTCTCCAAGCCCGATCTCGCCGCCATTCCGGTGCGCCGGATCGGCACGGCGGAAGACGTGGCCGGCCCGGTCCGTTTCCTGTGCGGGCCGGATTCTTCCTACATGACCGGGACGATCCTGAACGTCACCGGCGGCATCGTGCTGGCGGCCTGAGATGGATCGGATGACGATGGATCACGCGGCAGCCAAGGCGCAGGTGCTGGCGGATGAAGGTGTGATCGCTGCGCTGCCGCTGGACGGTGCGACCCTGCGCGATCTCGCCCTTTCGCTGCTCGCGGAGGCGCCGGCGCCGATCGCGGTCAAGATCGTGCTCGGCCGGCGCACCGTCGTTCTGCTCGCGCAGGACGGCACCGGCGTCGACAACGAGCATTTCCTCGATCTCAAGATCAACACGGTGTTCAATTGCGGGCACAGCTCGCTCTGGTGGTTCCATCATCTGCGCTCGACCTCGCGCACCCTTGCCGACGTCGCCTGGGCGGACCCGTCGCAGGTCATCGACATGGGCGGAGGCGTGCCCTTGCTGGCGCATGGCCAGATCGTCGGCGCCGTCTCGGTCTCGGGCCTGGCGCATCAAGATGACCACGCCCTGATCATAAAGGCCGCGAGCCGGCTGATTGGCAGATAACAGCGTCACAAGGAGGGGAACGACCACATGGACAACGCAAAGATCACGCGCCGCAAGGCCATCGGCATCGTCGGCGGGGTCGCCGCCGCATCCTTCCTATCCAAAACCGTCCATGCTCAGGCTTCCGTGCCGGAGCTTACGACGCTGCGCTCAACCTCGAAGTCCTGGCTCTGGGCCGCCGAAGATTACGCCAACTCCGCAGGCTTCTTCACCGAGGCCCGCGTCAAGGTCGCATCCAACGCCTCGAACCGGGGCACCAACATCGCGGCCCTGCAGGGCGGCGGCGTCGACATCGTGCTCGGCGATCCCGGCGAGGCGCTGCGCGCCCGTGGCCAGAATCTGCAGATCCGCACCTTCGTGGCGACGGTCAACCGCTATGCCAGCCACATCCTGCTGAAGAACGACATCCTCACCAAGCGCGGCGTCGACGAGAAGGCGCCACTCGCGAAGAAGATCGAGGCGCTCAAGGGACTCAAGCTCGGCACGACCGGGCCTGGGGCTGCGCCCGACGCGCTGTTTCGCTTCCTCGCCTCACTGGGCGGGCTGGACGCCAACCGCGACTTCCAGCTCGTACCGATCCAGGGCGGCGGGCCTGCCGTCCTGGCGGCGCTGCAGCAGAACGTGATCGAGGGCTTCTGCCTGTCTTCGCCGACGGCCGATCTTGCGGTGCAGAGGCAGGGTTGCGGCTATCTGTTCCAGATGGCGCTCAACCCGCCGCCGCAAATGGCGGAGGTCCAGTACATCGTCGCCTCCACCGCGGAATCGACCATCGCCACCAAGCGCGACGCGCTGGAGCGCTATTGCCGCGGCATCGCGCTGGCGCTGCGCTCGATCAAGAACGAGCCGGAAAAGTTCAAGGCCTGGGCCAAGGACTGGTTCGAGGGCCTGGAGCCCGCCACCTTCGATCTCGCCTTCGCCAACAACGGCGCGATCTACTTCGCGGATCCGACCCCGAAGAGCGAGCTGCTCGCCAAGAACATCGAGTTCATCAACACGGTGAACAAGCAGATGGGCGCGGCCGCTCTGCCCGACACCCTGAGCTTCGGCAACGTGTCCGATCCCTCGATCGCCGCCGCGGCCATGAAGAGCCTGTGATGACGAGTGCGGCGATCAGCATCGAGGGCGTCGACAAGCGCTATATCGGGCGCGGGCGCGAAGTCGTGGCGCTCGATCACGTCAGCCTGCGGATCGAGGAGGGCGAGTTCGTCGCCTTCGTCGGCCCGTCCGGCTGCGGAAAGTCGACGCTGCTCAACATGATCGCCGGCATCATTCCGATGTCGTCGGGGTCGATCGTCCATGACGACCGCCCCGTCACCGCGATCAACCGCCATGTCGGCTATCTCACCCAGGCCGACAGCGTGCTGCCCTGGCGCACCGTCGAGCAGAACGTCGGACTGCCGCTCGAATATCGCGGCGTCGGCGCCGCCGAACGCCAGAAGCGCGTGGCCGAAATGCTCGAGCTGGTCGACCTGAAGGGCTTCGGCAAGGCTTTCCCGAAGGAGCTCTCGGGCGGCATGCGCAAGCGCGTCGCACTGGCCCAGATGCTGGCCTACGGACCCGACACCCTGCTGATGGACGAGCCCTTCGGCGCGCTCGACGCCCAGCTCAAGCTCGTCATGCAGCAGCAGTTGCTGCGCATCTGGCAGGAGCAGAAGAAGACGATCGTCTTCGTGACGCATGATCTCGCCGAAGCGATCGCGCTGGCCTCCCGCGTGATCGTGTTCTCGGGGCGCCCGGGCAAGATCAAATATGTCGAGCCCATCGACATCCCCTATCCGCGCGACGTCTTCAAGGTGCGGTTCCTGCCCGCCTTCGAGGCGGCCTATGACAATCTCTGGCGCGAGCTTTCGCCCGAGATCGCCAAGGGCGAGGAGCTCTGAGCCATGACAATGCGAATCGATGAAGGCGCGGCGATGGGCACCAGCGCCCCCGTTTCCCGCGCGGTGAAGGACTTCGAGGCCGGGCTCGCCCGGCGCAAGCTGCTGGTCTATGTCTGCCAATTCGCCTTCGGCGTCGCCTTCCTGTCGTTCTGGCAGTGGGCGTCCGGCCGGCTGATCGACCCGTTCTTCATCTCCTCGCCCGCGGCGGTTTTCGGCAAGCTGTACACGTGGCTGCTGAACGGCGATCTGTTCAACCATCTGTCGATCACGCTCTATGCGACCGCGATCGGCTTCGCGATCGGGTCGGCGATCGGCTTCTCGCTGGGGCTGCTGTTCGGCAAGTTCGCGTTCCTGGCCGAGGTGCTCGACCCCTACATCACGGCGCTCTACAGCATTCCGAAGCTCGCCCTGGCGCCGCTCTTCATCATCTGGTTCGGCATCGGCATCGAGTCGAAGATCGCGGTCTCGGCCTCGATCGTCTTCTTCGTCGTGTTCCTGAACACCTTCTCAGGCGTGCGCGAGGTCAATCCGATCTTTATCCATGCCACCCAGATCATGGGCGCCTCGCAATGGGGCGTGATGCGGACCGTCATCATCCCCTCGGCGATGGCGTGGGTGATCACGGGTCTCAAGGTCTCGGTGCCCTATGCGCTGGTCGGCACGGTGATCGGCGAGTTCATGTCGGCCAATCGCGGTATCGGCTTCATCATCGCGCAGGCGACGGGGCTGTTCGACACCAACTCGGTCTTCGCCGGTATTATCGTGCTGGCCTTCGTCGGCGCCGTGATCAACGGGCTGCTGAAAATCACCGAAGGTCATCTGCTGCGCTGGCGCGCCTGACACCCGGCGAGGCTGCCGCCCGCCCCATTGGAAACCTGCCGCGGCTTGCCCGGATCAGGGATACGGAATGTCATGATCGAACATCGCAACAGCTCCGGGCGCCTCCCGGGCGCCGGAACTCTCCTGAAAGGGGACGTGTCGTGACGGGCGGCATCGATCTGCGCGAACGTCTGAGCCGATCCCGCATCCTTCTGACGCCCGGCGTCTACGACGCTCTGACCGCGTCCCTGGCGGCGCGGGCGGGTTTCGAGGCGGCCTATGTCTCAGGCGCGGCCATCGCCTATACCCGGCTCGGCCGCCCCGATATCGGCCTGGTCTCGATGATCGAGGTCGCCGACACCATCCGCCTGATCCGCGACCGGGTGGAGCTGCCGCTCGTCGTCGATGCCGACACCGGCTATGGCAACGCGCTTAACGTTCAGCGCACGGTGCGCCTGTTCGAATCCGCGGGCGCCAACGCCATCCAGCTCGAGGACCAGACCTTCCCGAAGCGTTGTGGCCATCTCGCCGAAAAGGGTGTGATCCCGGCTGCCGAGATGGTCGGCAAGATCAAGGCAGCGGTCGATGCCCGTCAGGACCGGCGGACGCTCGTCGTCGCCCGCACCGATGCCCTGGCCGTCGACGGCTACCAATGCGCGCTCGACCGGGCAGGCCAGTATGTCGAGGCCGGTGCGGATCTGCTCTTCGTCGAGGCTCCGCAGTCACGTGAGCAGATGGAAGGTATCGTCGCGTGCCTCGGACACCGCGTTCCGCTGATGGCGAACATGGTCGAGGGTGGCCGCACACCGCTGGCCGACGCGCAGGATCTCGAGGCGATCGGCTATTCGCTGGTGATCTTCCCCGGCGGCATCGTCCGCGCGATCAGCCGCGCGGCCGAGGATTTCTATGCGACGCTGCAGCGTGACGGCACCACCGCTGCGATGCGTGATCGCATGTTCGATTTCGATGCGCTCAACGCCGTCATCGGCACCCCGGCAATGCTGGAGACCGGACGTCGCTACGAGGCTGAGACGATCCGGGAGCGCGCGGCCGAATGAGGACGATCGATCCGGTCACGCTGGCCGTCCTGAAGGGGCGGCTCGAGCAGGTCGCCGACGAGATGGACGCGACGCTCTATCGCTCCGCCTTCAATCCGATCATCGCGGAAGCCCGCGACGCCTGCCACGGCCTCTACCATGCCAGGACCGGCGCGACGCTGGTGCAGGGGACCAAGGGCTTGCCTATCTTCGTCGGCGCGATGGCCTTCGCCGTCAAGGCGGTGATCGACAAGGTCGCCGCGGAAGGCGGCCTGCAGGAAGGCGACATCTTCCTGTTCAACGACCCCTATGACGGCGGCACCCATCTCAACGACTTCCGTCTGGTGCAGCCGGTCTTCCGCGGTGGCGAGCTGTTCTGCTGGCTGGCCTCGGTCGGGCACTGGCTCGACATCGGCGGAAACGTGCCCGGCAACTTCAACGCGCGAGCCACCGAGAGCTTCCAGGAAGGCGTCCGCATTCCGCCGGTGAAGGTCGTGCGGGCCGGTGTCCTCGATAACGACATCGTCTCGATCCTCGCGGCCAACAGCCGCGTGCCCCAGTCCAACTGGGGCGACATGAACGGTCAGCTCAACGCACTCGCTCTGGGCAGCCGGCGCCTCGGCGCCCTGCTCGACGAATATGGCGAGGATACCGTCGAGGCCGCCTTCACCGCTTTCTCGGCAGGGGCCGAGGCGATGATGCGCGAGAACATCGGCGCTCTTCCGGATGGCACCTGGTCCTTCGAGGATTATCTCGACAATGACGGCATCGATGACGCGCCGCTGACCATCGCGCTCGACCTGACGATCGCCGGCAGCGAGATGACGCTGGATTTCTCGCGCTCCTCGCCCCCCTGCAAGGGGCCGCTCAACATCGCCTATTCGACCGCCGTCGCCTGCTGCTACGTGGCGCTGAAGCACGTCTTCACCGAGGTGCCGGCCAATGCCGGCTGCCTGGCGCCGATCCGCTTCGTCATTCCCGAGACCACCCTGCTCGGCGTCAAGGCGCCGAAGCCGGTTGGCGGTTACACCGAAACTATCCTGCGGGTGATCGGCGTGCTGTTCGGGGCACTGGGCAAGGTCGCGCCTGAGCAAGCCATGGCCGCGCCATTCGGCACCATCAACGCGTTGTCGCTCGCCGGCGCGCGTCCGCAGGGCGGGCGCTTCGTGATGTTCTCCTTCTTCGGCGGAGGTCTGGGCGGCAATCCGGAATCCGACGGGCTGAACCACGCCAACAACCCGATCTCGACGGCGACGATCCCGCCCGTCGAGATTCTGGAGGCCTCCTATCCGGTGATGTTCACGCAATGGGCGCTGCGGCCCGACAGCGCGGGACCCGGCCGGCACCGTGGGGGCGTGGGCGCGATCTACGAGATCGAGACGCTGGCCGAGGGCACGACCGATGTCTTCCTGCTCGGTGAACGGGGCAAGTATGCGCCTTTCGGCGTGCTGGGGGGCGGCGAGGCGGGGCTGAACAGCTTCGCCTGGCAGACGCAGGATGGCGAGGCCAGCCCGCCGCTTGTCTCCAAGGTCACTGATGTGCGTATCGGGCCTGGCCAGCGCGTCACGCTGCGGACGCCCGGGGGCGGCGGCTATGGCTCCCCCCTCGAGCGCCCGGCGGTGCGCGTCGCCCGCGACGTCGCCCTCGGCTTCGTCAGCATCGCAGCCGCGCGTGACAGCTACGGCGTCGTCATCGCAACCGACGGAAGCGTCGACGAAGCCGCGACCGTAAGGCTTCGCCAGGAGAAAACAGCGTGAGCCGCCAGTCTTCATCCATGGTCGGCGTCGATGTCGGCGGCACGTTCACGGATCTGTTCTTCTACGACGAAGCCAGCCGCAGCTTCAAAACCGGCAAGGTCCCGTCGAACCGCGGCAACGAGGCGGTCGGCTTCCTCGACGGGCTTCGCAGCGTCTGCGACCTGGCTTCCCTCGGAGCTGTCGTTCACGGTACGACGGTCGGGACCAACGCGCTGCTGGAGCGCAAGGGCGCTCGCATCGGGCTGATCACCACCCAGGGCTTCCGCGACGTTCTTGAGATGCGGCGCCGCGACAGGCGGGCGACCTGGGGCCTGTGGGGCGATTTCGAGCCGGTGGTGCCGCGCGACATGCGCCTGGAGGTCGAGGAACGCGTCCTCGCCGACGGCACGGTGCGCCAGCCCGTCGCCCCAGATAGGGTTCGCGAAGCGGCCGAGGAACTGCTGCGGCGCGGTGCGCGGGCGCTCGCCATCGTCTTCATCAACGCCTATGCCAACGACGCCAACGAGCGGGCTGCGCTGGAAGCGGCCCGCGCGGTCTGGCCCAACGACCATGTCGGCGCCTCCACCCAGATCCTGCCCGAGATCCGCGAATTCGAGCGCAGTTCGACGACCGCGCTGAATGCCTATCTGCAGCCGGTGGTGGGCTCCTATCTCGGCAAGCTCGACGCTGCCCTGAAGGAGGAGCGTTTCTCGGGCAGCTTCCACATCGTGCAATCCAATGGTGGTGTGATGTCGACCGCGACCGCCCGGCACCTGCCGGTGCGCACGGCACTCTCGGGTCCTGCGGCCGGCGTCATCGCCGCGACGGCGATCTGCAAGGCCGCAGGCTACGACAACATCATCACCGGCGATCTCGGCGGCACTTCCTTCGACGTCTCCCTCGTCGCTGACGGCGTGCCGGCACTCGCCGCCCAGACGACGATCGATTTCGGCCTCGTCATTCGCACGCCGATGATCGAGATCAGCACGATCGGAGCCGGCGGCGGCTCGATCGCCTCGGTCGACAGCGGGGGCATGCTGCAGGTCGGGCCGGAAAGCGCCGGCTCGGTGCCGGGCCCGGTCTGCTATGGCCAGGGTAACGACCGTCCGACCCTCACCGACGCGAATGTGGTGTTGGGGCGGATCAATGCGGAGCGCCCGATCGGCGGCAAGCTGCAGCGGCTCGACGTTGAGAGCGCGAAAGCCGCGATCGAGACCCATGTCGGCAAGCCGCTCGGCATCGATCCGATGGAAGCGGCCGAGGCGATCGTGCGCATCGCCAATGCCCGCATGGCCGGCGCGATCCGGCTGGTGTCGATCGAGCGTGGGCACGACCCGCAGATCTTCACGGCGGTGCCGTTCGGCGGCGGCGGCGCCTTGCATGTCGGCGCGCTGATCAAGGATGTCGGCTTGAAATCGGCGTTGGTTCCGCGCTTCCCCGGCGTGACCAGCGCGCTCGGTTGCGTGATCGCCGATGTGCGGCACGACCAGGTGCTCACGGTCAATCTCGACCTCGACACCTTCGATCCGGGCGCTCTCGACGAGCGCATGGTCGCCGCCGGCCGCGATGCGCGCGCCGTCGTCGAGGAGGCCGGGCTCTCGGTCTCCCAAATCGATGTCGTCTACGAATTCGACATGCATTATCTCGGGCAGACGCACACGATCGGCGTCCCCTTGCCGGTGACCCTGGATGCCGGGACCACCGGCCTGACGCGCGAGATCGTCCGTGACGCCTTCGAGAGCGCCTATCAGAAGGCCTTCAGCCGGCTTTTGCCCGGCATCGGGGTGAGGATCGTCTCGCTGCGCACGGCCGCGATCGGCCGCCGGCTGCCTTTCGATCTCGGCGTGCTGGCGCCCGAGCCTTCCGCCTCCATCGCGGCTGCGAGCCGCGGCAGCCGGCAGGTCTGGTTCGACGGTACCTGGCATGAGACCGCGATCTATGCGCGGCTCGAGCTGCCGGTCGGTGCCGAGATCGACGGCCCCGCCATCCTCGAGCAGCCCGACGCCACGACAGTCGTCGATCCGGGCTTGCGGGCGCGCGTCGACGCCTTCGGCAACGTCATCGTGGAGTTCCTGCCGTGAAAACGCCCCTTTGTCCCGAGAGGACCGCGCTGCTGATCGTCGATCTGCAGAACGATTTCGTCCACCCGAACGGCGCCTATGGCCGCGCCGGGCAGGGAGCGGCCGAAATCGCGGCGCTGCCGGAAAGGCTCGCACCGCTCGCGCAGGGGCTGCGCGCCAAGGGCGGCTTCGTGATCTCGACCCAGTTCACGCTCGTGCCGGCGAAGGGCGGCGAGCCCTTGATCTCGCCGCATCTCAGGGAACTGCGGCCCTTTCTCGCCAAGGGCGATTTCCTGCCGGGAGCCTGGGGGCACCAGCTCGTCGACGTGCTGCAGCCTGCCGATCTGACGATCGAGAAGATCGCCTATTCGGCATTCTACATGACGCGGCTCGAATGGTGCCTGCGCAAATGCGGCATCGAGAAACTCTATGTCGGCGGCATCGTCACCAATGGCGGCGTCGCCTCGACGGTGCGGGACGCCCATGTCCGCGACCTCGCGGTCTCGGTGCTGGCCGATGGCTGCGCCGCCTTCAGCCCGCAGGTCCACGAGACGGCCATCGCCGCGCTGAAGCCCGTCTGCCCGGTCGTCACCATCGCCGACGCGCTCCGCGAGCTTGGTGCCGCATGAATTCACCGCGCGACGAGGGCGATGAGCTGCGCATGCGCATCGAGGCGCTGCGCAAGACACGCGGGTTCCTGCTGCCGCACCATGGCGCGCTGGCGACAGGGGCTCCCGACCTGCTGGACGCCTATTTCGGGATGTATCGGGCGCTGACGCTGACGGAGCGGCACCTGACGCCCTTCGAGCGCGAGGTCGTCTGGCTCGCCATCTTGATCGCGGCCAAGGAGGCGATCGGCACCCACCATGTCGAGCTTTTCTTCGCAACCGGCGGAACGCAAGCCCAGGCCGCGCTGATCACGAAGCTGAGCGCGATGGCGCTGGGCGCCGAGGCCTATGCCTTTATGGGCGGCAACTGGGGCGAGCACTTTCCCGCGCTCGAGGGAGACGCCGCCTATCTGGGTGCGATCGATGCGCTGATGGAGGAGGCGGTTCTACCGCGCGCGACATGCCATCTGGCGCTTGCCGCCCTGCAGGCGACTCTTGGGCGAAAGTGGGGCCTGACAGCCCATATCAAGGCGCTCTATCGCCTGAATGGGTCCGAGGATGCGCTTGTCGAGGCCTTGAGCCTGATCATGTGGCCGGTCGGGGTCAATCATTTCCTCGACGCCTGCGGTGTCTGGGCGGAGTTGATGGCCAATGGCGTGGTGACCCCGTCCGAGCGCTACAGGGTGTGGGCTGAAACACCGCGCCAAGGCGGCCATCCTACTCGCTAGCTGTGGAATCTCGACAGGTGCGAGCCTTGGTCGGCATTGAAGATCTCCGGCTTGCTTAAGCGGGCCAGGGCTTCGACTGCCTCGATCTAGAAGACGGTGCCATCGTGATCGAGAGCTCAGCCGAAGTCGGCCCGTTGCCGACTTTGAACAGGGCGCTCGGCCTGATTGAGGCCATCGCCTCGCCGGCGCATTGCCCCACTGCCAGAACGTCATACCGGCGTCGCGGGGCGCGATGCTAGCTCTGAGTCGCGGCGACACGGCAGGGGGACGGGCGCGCTCAGGATGCGTCCGAGCAAAACAACCCCGCACATCACCGCAATGCGAATTTGGGGAGCTTCGGCTCCCCGATGGGGAATGGCCTATGCCTGCCAAGATGTCTGATCGCCTCGCCTTCGGATTGGGGAAGCGCCATCGTGGCAGGATGACGCCGCTCTTCGGGCACCTGCTCGGCAGTGGCTCCGTCATTGCGCTTATCGCGCTAGGCGTTGCAGCACCGTCTGACGCCTGAGCTGATGGCGGCCGAGGCGGGGCGGGCGGCACCATCGCTGGCTCTACCCCGGGAGCGGCCGGCGGCGTCGATGGAGCGGCTGCGGAGGCGGTTGGCAAGGACGGCCTCTACAGGGCCAACGCAAACACAGGGTCCGGCGGCGGCGGCGCGGTCGATCTCACCACGGGCTTCGGCGCTCATGGCGGAGCAAGGGGGGCTGGGGGTCTTAGCACCGGGATCGGCCAGGTCCATGGCACTGCCGGAGCAACCGGCGCCGCAGGTGCGGTCGTGACCACATTGCAGACCTTCAGCGCCGCGATCACCGGCGGAACGGGTGGCGCCGGCCAAACAGCGGTCAACAATGTCAATACGACGGGCGGCGGTGGTGGTGGCGGCGTTGGCGTCACCGCTACGGCCGATGTCTCCGTCACTGCAACTGGCAGGCTGACCGGTGGCGCGGGCTGGACGCAGATCAATGCCGGCAGCGGCGGCGGCGGCGTCGGGTTGTTCTCTTCCGCCAATGTCATGGTCATGGCGGGTGGGCAGATCACCGGTGGAGCTGGGAAATACGACCAGTACCATGGCAGGCGGTGGCGGTGGCATGGGAGTCCTGCTGGTCTCCGGCGGCACATTGAACAACAGCGGCATCATCCACGGCGGAGCAGGCGGCAGCGGCGGCCTGACAGGCGATGGCGGTGATGGCGGAGCTGGCGTCCTTTTGACGGCCGGCGGAACCGTCATCAACGCGGCCGGCGGCTCAATCATCGGCGGCGCGGGTGGGGCCGCGCGCTACAACCCGGCCATGGAGCCGCGCGCCGGCCTCGGCGGCGCCGGCGTCAAGGGCGCTGGCATCACCCTGGTCAATGCCGGCACGATCACCGGCGCGATGGGCGGCACCGCCTCCGGCGCCGGTGCGCCGGTTTTAGTCCGGGCCGCGGCTGTGCAGTTCACGGGCGGGGTCAACTTACTGGAGATTCACGTCGGCTCGACGATCACCAGCAACGTCCTGGCCTACAGCGCCGCCGACGCCAGCTTCGGCGTCTCCGCCATCGGCGCAGCGGCCCAGTATCAGGGCTTCGGCGTCTATGAGAAAAGCGGCGCCAGCACCTGGACCCTGACCGGCGTCACCTCGGCGTTGACGCCCTGGACCCTGAGCCAGGGCGCTTTGTCGATCGCCTCCGACGACGCCTTGGGGGCGTCTTCCGGCGGCCTCATCTTCAATGGCGGCACGCTGCGGCTCGATGCGGATCTGAGCTCTGCGCGCAGCATCGCCGTCACTGCGGCAGGCGGCACCGTCGACACGCAAGGCAACAGCGGCCTCCTCAGCAGTCCCATCGCGGGGGCTGGCGCTCTCACCAAGACCGGCACGGGAACGCTGACGCTGACCGGCGACAACAGCTATAACGGCGGCACGACGCCGCCTCCGATCGTGGTGAGAACGCAGCCAAGAAGCCAGATGCGGGCGGTGGTGAACGTCCGATAGCGGTAGGCGATCGCGGCCCAGATGATCGCGACGGTCATCGAGTTCAGCAGAATGACGATGTACAGCGTCAGAAAATCAAGCTTCATCCGCAACCTCCAAGCTTGATGCGACGTGCTGCCATGTCAGCGTGGTCATCCTCTTAGCGAATGCTCAGATCAAAGGCACCCGCGCCGATTGGGTGGTTGCTGCTCGGCGAGGGGACCATGAGCCGGAAGCGCCACCTATCGTCGATGCCGCAGGGCGCCGCTGGCGAAGCGTCAGCCCCTATCCTCAGATGCGAAGAACCAAGCAGCCAATCCGTCGGTGCTCTGGTGAGCGAAGGCCTAGCCCGTCCATGAACCGGACGTCGCCGGCCTTGGTGCTAGTTTGGCGAGATGTCGCGATCGGGTGGAAAGTCGCCGTTTACGGGCTGCGTAGCAGCGGACCTTGATTGACGACGACGTCGCAAGAAACTCTGCCAGAGCGCTTGTCGGACGGTCGAACTCCCCGTTCGACCCGATGGTGATGCAGATGAAGTCGGACACTCGTGGGCCAGAGAAATGCCGGACGGGTACGGTGCAACGCGCGAGCGGCGGCGGAACAATCCGTTGAGATGATGGTTTACGGAGGCTAACCATCTCATCGATGGTCAGCCACGCCTCGCGGCGATGAGCGCCGGACATGCGCGTTTCTCTATTCGCCTTTGCGCCAGCGCGATCGCCCTTCGGCATTCACCCGGCGGGCCCGATGGTCCGCGGTGCCAGGAGGACTTCAGATGATGGCCTCGCTAAAGACATCCGCTATGGCGGTTCTGACGGCCACCTCCATCGGGTCGGCCGCGCTCGCAACGCCGGCCTTCGCAGAACAGCGCAAGGTCGGCGTCGATGCCATCCGCCTCGACAAGGCCCCAGCCGAATACAGCCAGTACTACCGCCGTGGCTGGCACGGTGGCGGCTACAGCCGGGGGGCGGCGGTCGCGGCCGGCATCGGTGTGGGAGTGCTCGGCGCAGCTGCTGTCGCAGCCAGTCGCCGGGCCTATGCCGATCCGTACTATTACAATGATGGCTACTATGCCGCGCCGGGCTATGACTATGGCTACGCGCCGGTCTATGCGGATGCTCCGGTCTACGCGCCGTCTTACGGCGGCTACGACTACGGTTACGGTTCGGCCACTTCTTTCCCGACAATATCCGGGATCCGGCCGGAGGCAGCAATCGCTGAGGCGTCTGTCGCCGGAAAATAGAGGTTCCAGATGTCCGCAACGGGTTGCTGACGCTGGCTAGCGTCGCCGTATCGGCCCGAAAGCCGACATCGTTTCTTTCGATGAGACTGCCCGGTTCCGGGCGGTCAGCCAACGTCCGGTAATGGCGCACAGCGTATTGCCGAGGTCTTGTTGGGCAGCCTTGGTGTCAAGGCGACCCTTGGGCGGGGCCTCGATGCTGATCCGCCCGCCGCGCTGCCAGCGCGGTATCGGGCGTCTTCCGGACCTCAAATTGACATCAACGCCACCAGGATCGGCCCCCAGGCGGTCAGCAGGATGTTGCCGATGGCATAGGGCACCGTATAGCCAAGTGCCGGGATGCTGCTCTGGGCCTCGTCCTGGACGGCTCTCAGCGCGGCGGTGATCGTGCCCGCTCCAGCGCAGGCGCCCAGCACGATAAGCGGGTTCATCTTCAAGACGTAGCGACCGAACAGGATGCCGAGCGTGTGCGGCAGCAGCGCCGATACCAGGCCGACCGCGACGAGGCTGAGACCCGTTGTCTTGAGGCCCGATACGAAGCTCGGCCCTGCGCTGAGACCGACGATACCGATGAACATGCACAGGCCGACCGTGTCGAAGATCCAGATCGCCGGCTCGGGGATGCGGCCGAAGAACGGATAAGCCGATCGCAGCCAACCGAATACGAGGCCCATGATCAGCGCGCCGCCGCTGGCGGTCAGCGTGAGCGGCACGCCGCCGACGACGACGCTCAGCAGACCGACCAGCCCGCCGAGGAAGATGCCGAGGCCGACGAAGACCATATCCGTCGCCGAGGAACGCCGGTCAGGATAGCCGATCTCCGTCGCGGCCCGCTCGACCTGCGACAAGGGCCCGACAAGCGACAGGACGTCGCCGCGATTGACCAGGCTTTCGGCCGCGATCGGCATGGCAATGCCTGAACGCATGAGCCTCGACAGAAAGACGCCGCGGGCGAACTCCCCTTGGGCCAGATCCGCCAGCGAACGCCCGTCGAGCCGGCGGTTGGTCAGGACCACGTCGAGCGACTCGATCGGGATGTCGAGAAGGCCCGGGTCGCTGACTTCGGGACCGATGGCATCTCCCCGATCGGCATGGATCTCCTGCCGGGCCATCACCGCGACGATGTCGCCCTCGCGGATCACGAGCCCGGGCGCCGGCTCGCACAGCGCTCCGCCGCTGCGGACGCGCAGGACATAGGCGCGTACCGTCCTTGGCAGTGCCTCGATCTCGGCGATCGTCCGGCCGAAGAACCGGGCATTGGCGACGCGATAGGCCCGGACGTCGAAGAGCCGTGCCGCCGAAACGATGCCTTCGACTTCGCCAGCCGCACCAGCCGATTGGGACCGGGCCTTGGCGCCCTCCGCCTTCAGGTCGATGCGCATCAGCTTCGGCCCGATCTTCGGCAGGAACCAGACGAGCGAGGCCGTGCCGACAAGGTAGGTCACGGCATAGGCCACCGGAATATTGTTGATCAGCGCCGTCCGTTCGGCCTGTGGAAGGTCGAGCCGCTGGATCGCCTCGCCGGCCGTACCGATCACCGTCGATTCCGAGAAAGCGCCGGCGAGCAGGCCGGCGGCCGTGCCGATATCGTAGTGCAGAAGCTTGGCGAAGCCGAGCGCCGTGAGCAGGCAGGCGACGCAGAGCACGACGGTCAGCGCCATCTGCGGAAAGGCATCCCGCTTCAGGGCACGGAAGAACTGCGGCCCGACCTTGTAGCCGGTGGTGAAGAGGAACAGGTCGAAGAAGACCGTCTTGACCAGCGGCGAGACCTTGATGTCGAGCTGCCCGATCAGCACGCCGGCCAGCAGGCACCCGACGACGATTCCGAGGCTGAAGCTGCCGAGCTTCACCCGGCCGATCAGGAAGCCGATGGCGACGGTAAGGAAGATCGCGAGTTCGGGATTTTCGCGCAGCGCGTTCGCGACGTAGCTCATGGGCTGCCTTCACGAGGCACGAGGGCCACGGACCGGGCCGAGCCCCGATCCGTCAGATGTCCCAGATGGCCTTGCCATCGATCCGCCTCGGCAAGCCGCCTATTCCCCCGCCGCCGGTGCAGGCGTCTTCGTTCCGGCCTGCGACAGGGCGAGCTTGTAAGCCTCGAAGGCCTGGCGGTAGCCGCGCGCCACGGCGCGGGTCGCACGGCCGATCTGGCTATAGACCTCGTCGTCGAGATTGGCGAAGGAGACGCGCACGGACCAGTCCGGCGCATGGAAGCCGCCGCCGTTCAGCAGCACGATGCCGTGGTCCTCGGCCAGACGGAAGACGATGTCGAGCGGGTGGATGTGCTCCTTCATGTAGGCGACCACCTCGGGGCCGACATATTTGTTGGCCCAGAACTCGAAATCGACCAGGCCGTAATAGCGATCGTGCAGGACGTTCTCCGGCACCTCGATGCCGAGCCCTTCGATCATCCTCTGCGCCCTGTTATGGACGATCTCCATGCAGGTCTTCTGGTAGAGCTTGGCCTCGTCCATCATCTCGGAGAGCGAGAACAGCGACATCATCACCTGCTGGGGCAGCGACAGGCCGGCGGTGTGGTTGAGCGCGATGTCGCGGCTGTCGGCGACGATGCGATCGATCAGCTTCATTTCGCGCGGCTTCAGCGTCAGCGGGCCGTAGCGCGTGTCGAGCGTCGCCAGGATCTTGTCCGGGTGGTTCGCGATCGCCTTGTCGAAGATGTTCTCCCGATGGATCGCGATGACGCCGAGACGCCAGCCGGTGCAGCCGAAATACTTCGAGTAGGAATAGACGCCGATCGTGTTCTTGGGCAGTGCCCCGAGCAGGCCACGAAAGCCCTTCACGAAGGTCCCGTAGACGTCGTCGGTCAGCAGCAGGAGGTCGGGGCGCTTCGTCTGGACCAGCGTGACGATCTTGCCGATGGTTTCCTCGCTCAAGGCGACCGCGTAGGGGTTGCCGGGATTGACCACGAAGAAGGCCTTCACCTTCGGGTCCTCGAGCTTCTTCAGCTCCGCGTCGGTGAACTGGAAGCGGTTCTCCTGCGGAGCCGCGACGCTGATGACGTTGAGGCCGTAATCCTCGAGATGCGGCATCTCGAGATAGGGCGTGAAGATCGGGGTCGCGAGCGCAATCGTATCGCCGGGGTTCAGGAGGCGGTTGGCCTTCAGCGATTTGAAGATGTAGCACATCGCCGCGGTGCCGCCCTCGACGGCATAGAGGTCGAACTGCCCCGAAGGACGCGGCTCGCCGCACATCGCCCACATCAGATATTCGTGCACGATGCGCTCGTTGTGGACCAGCATGCGGTCCGGCACCGGATAGTTGTCGCCGATGATCGAATCGACCAGCTCATGGACGAAGGCATCGGGCTTGAAATCGAATTTCTTGACCGCGAAGGCGACCATCTCGCTGAGGAAGGTGGCGCCGGGTGAGTCCTTGTGCGTGGCCAGCCACTCCTCCAGCCGCCCGGCGATGCCGTCGGCCTTGGGCATGCCGCCGATGCCGGCGGGCTTGTTCATCACGCGGCGGCTCTCGGTGATCGCGAACTGACCGAGCAGGAAGAAGCCCTCCCGCGGCGTCGTCGCCACCCAGTTCGGATTGCCACGGCCGGCGTTGAGCAGCGCGATCGAGGAGGTCTGCGCCGTCAGCTTGGCGAGGCGGATGAGCTCGTCCTTGATCTCGAAGGGGCTGAGTTTCTCGAAGCTCCGCAGAGTGACAGGATCCATGGCAAACCCCCGGTGTGAGCTGGAATTCAAATGGGTTCGTCTCGTTCGGTCAGGTCATCAGGATGATGATCACCATGCCCCAGATGGTCAGAAGCGTGTTTCCGACGGCGTAGGTGACGGTGTAGCCGAGCGCCGGCACCTGGCTTCCGGCGGTCTCGCAGATCATCCCGAGCGCGGCCGTCGTGGTGCGGGCGCCGGCGCAGGCGCCCAGCAGGATCGCCGGATCGAAGCGGAAAACATATTTGCCGGCGAACATGGCCAGAATCAGCGGGATGGCTGTCGCCAGCGCGCCCCAGAGAAAGAGGCCGACGCCCTGCGTCTGCAGGCCCTTGACGAAGCCCGGCCCGGCCGAGATGCCGACCACGGCGATGAACATGTTGAGGCCGACCGAATTCATGAACCAGACGGTCGAGCTCGGGATGCGCCCGAAGGTCGGATGGACCGAGCGGAGCCAGCCGAAGACGAGGCCGGAGATCAATGCGCCGCCCGCGGTCGACAGCGTCAGCGGCACGCCTCCCACTTTGAACACGATGGCGCCAATAAGAGCGCCGAGGACGATTGCGCCGCAGATGAAGGCGACGTCGGCCACGTCGCTTGGCCGGTCGGCGTGACCGAGAGTCTTCGCGACAGCAGCGATGTCCTGGGTGCGGCCGACGACGGTCAGGATATCGCCGCGATGGATGATCGTGTCCGGCAGGATCGGGATGCTGACGGCGGTCGCGCCGCGGACGATCTTGCGCAGGAACACACCACGTGCCGTCGGCATGCGGGAGAGCTCGGTCAGCGTCTTGCCGTCGGCGTCCTTGCTGGTGACATAGATGTCGATACCCTCGGCCTTCAGATCGAGCAGCTCGGCATCCTCGACCTCCTCGGCATTCTGGCCGATCAGGTTGACCAGCGTCTCGCGCGGGCCGGCGAGGGCGATGACGTCACCCTCGCGCAGGACCGTATCCGCGGTGGCATCCTCGATGACGCCGTCGCGGCGGAAGCGTTCGACGAAGACGCGCGCGTCCGGCACCAGGGCTTCGGCTTCGGCCGCCCGCATGCCCGCAACCTTGGCGCCCTCGCGCAGGCGGAAGGCGCGAAGCTCGAAGCGCCGCCAGACCGAGCCTGGCCCACCGATCTCCTTGCCGCCACCGAGTCTCGCCTCATAGTCCTTGCAGGCCTTGGCGAGATCGATGCCGAGCAGCTTCGGGCCGAGCTGCGCGAGAATGACGGCCGAGCCGACGGTGCCGAAGATGTAGGTCACCGCATAGGCGACCGGCATCGCATCGAGATAGTCCTTGGTCTGTTCGGGTGATAACCCGAGGCGATTGATGGCGTCGGTCGCAAGACCCATCGAGGCGGAAATCGTCTGGGATCCCGCATAGAGGCCGGCGGCATAGCCCGGATGATAGCCTGCCATCTTGGCGATCACGACCGCCGCGCCGAGGCAGAAGACGCAGACCAGCGCGGCGAACAGCGCCTGCGGCGCCCCATCCTTGGCGATGCCGCGAACGAATTGTGGCCCGACGCCGTAGCCCACGGCGAACAGGAAGAGCAGGAAGAAGGTCGACTTCACATTGGAGGAGATCGTGATGCCGAGCTGGCCGATGATGACGGCTGCAATCAGCGTCGAGGTCACCGCGCCGAGGCTGAAGCCCTTGTAGGAGAAGGCACCGACATAATAGCCGATGGCGAGCGACAGGAAGAGCGCAATCTCGGGATAGCTGCGCAAGGTACTGACGAACCAGTCGAACATTCAGACCCCCTGTCGCTAAAGTTCAGGTTCTGCTTTTCCGCTATGCTGCCCGCGCTCTCTTCCGGCCGTTTTCGACGCTTCGGCCCTTCTTTTCGGCGAGAGCGTCCGGCTTCAGCAATTTGAGGCCCCTGGCCTTCTCGTATCCGTGGATTTCCTTCACATCGAGCTTGCGCATGAAGGTGATCGTCTCGTGCGTCACCACCTGGCCCGGCACCAGGATCGGGAAACCGGGCGGATAGGGGATGACGAAGTTGGCCGAGATCAGCGCCGGGCCCTTGTCGATGCGGCGGTCGCATTCGGGGCTGTCGATCGGAAGATATTCGCACTTTTCCTCCGCATAGGCGGAGAAGAACGCAGTGCGGATGTCGCCTTCCGGCGTCGTGTCGCCGGCGTCGGTGCGGAACGCCTCGTGGAATCGGCTGAAATTCGGCAGGTCCGGCACGTCGTTCATCAGGCTGTGCACGCGGGCGGCGAAGGCCTTTCGCTCAGCCTCGCCGCCCTGCTTCAGGCGGGCCTCGATCTCGTTGCTGATCTTGAGCAGGACGCTGATCAGGAGCGCGACATCGCTGCGGGTGTTGTTGATGTTCGACTGCAGCAGGACCGAGTTTCGCGAGGTCTTGTTGACCTGGATGTTGTACTGGGATGCAAGCAGGCCCTTGAAGCCCGTGCCGTCGAAACCTGCCGTGCCGCAGACCAGGGTCATGCGGGTCGGGTCGAGGCAGAACTCGTCCTCCCGCATGCTGCGCAGTTGGTCGTCCCAGCGCGTTCCCGGTGCGAGGAAATCGACGAAGCCGCTCATGCGATACTGCTTCGGCACCATGCCGTCGGCGCCGACGATCGAGAAGTATTTCGAGATCAGCGGATGGCTTGCGACTTCGCGCCGGATGTCGAGGGCGACCTCGATGGCGTTCATCACCAGCCCGTAGCCTTCGAGCTCCATCTGCCGGCGCGCGACGTCCAGGCTGGCGATGAGCTGCTGGTTGGGGCTGGTCGAGGCGTGGGTGAACACCGCCTCGTGGAATTGCGCCTCGACCTTGTGGAAATCGACGTCCCTGACCAGGACCATCGAACCCTGCCGGATCGCCGACATCGACTTGTGCGTCGAGTTGGTCTGGTAGACTCGCAGCCGCACGGCACGCGGATCAGGCACGAGGCGCGTGTCGAGCAGCTTGTCGATGGAGGGGTTGGCGCCGAGCTCCTTGCGCTGCCGCTCGTATTGGGTGACCGCGTCGGGATCCTGCGTCCAGGCCTCGATATCGGCGGCGGCGCCCATCGCCGTCCGCGGCCGCAGGAAGGGCGACCAGCGGGCGAAGCCGAACCAGGCCTCGTCCCACAGGAAGATCAGGTCCGGCTTGATGGCGAGGCATTCCTCCATCACGCGGCGGGTGTTGTAGATGTGGCCGTCGAAGGTGCAGTTGGTCAGGTCGACCATCTTGACCCGGTCGAGCCGGCCTTCCGCCTGCAGGTCGAGCAGCGCCTTCTTGATCGTGCGCAGCGGCACCGCGCCATACATCGAGAATTCCGTCATCGGGAAGGCTTCGACGTAGAAGGGCTGCGCGCCGCTCAGCACCAGGCCGTAATGGTGCGATTTGTGGCAGTTGCGGTCGAGAATGACGATGTCGCCGGGCGCGATCAGGGCCTGCAACACCATCTTGTTCGAGGTGCTGGTGCCGTTGGTGACGAAGAAGACGTGATCGGCGCCGAAGGCGCGCGCCGCCATCTCCTGGGCGCGCTTTATGGTGCCGGTCGGCTCCAGAAGGCTGTCGAGACCGCCTGTCGTGGCGCTGCTCTCCGCGAGGAAGAGGTTGATGCCGTAGAACTGCCCCATGTCGCGGATCCAGGGCGACCGGAACACCGATTTGCCGCGCGCGATCGGCAGCGCATGGAAGGTGCCGATCGGCCTTTGCGCATAGAGCTTGAGGTTGTCGAAGAAGGGGGTGTCGAAGCGCGCCTTGATGCCCTCCAGCACCGAGAGATGCAGCTCCAGCGGCTCCTCGATCTGGTACATCACGCGCCGGATCATCGAGGCTCGCGGATCGCCGGCGAGCTTTTCGACACGCCGGTCCGACAGCAGATAGATGTCGAGCTCCGGCCGGATCGCCTTCAATCCGGCGGCCAGCTTCAGCGCCAGATCAGCCTCGTCCGCCTTGTCGAGGAGGGGTTGCTGGGCCGCGAGCACGGCGCGCAGCACGGGGGCGTCGTGGCGGGAGCGCAGCGCGAAGCCTTCATAGATGGCGACGGCGGCGATGTCCGGGTTGAGCACGGCCGCGCAGATCGCATCTTCGAGGCTGCCCGCCAGCACGGCCTCGTAGATGAAAGCATCCTCGAGCCGCCGCAGCCGGCGAAACTCCGCGACCATGTGCGGCCAGCGGCCTGCCGGGGCCGGCGTCACCACCAGCATCTCGAAATAGGGGCGATATGCCTGGCCCTCGCCCAGCGAGGACGGGAGCATGTCGGTCGGATCGGAGAGCGCTAGGTCGACCGCCTGCCATTCCTTGGGGTCATGCTTGTAGTTGCTTGTGATGGCCGCCAGCGAAATCCGCTTGGCCAGCGCGAGGAAGCCGTTCGCATCCTCGCTTTGCATCCGCTCGCGCAAGGCCGCGAGGAGTTCCGGTCCCGGAAAGGCATGGAACTCCTCGATCGCGCCGAGCTCGGCGAGCGCAGCCTCCACCGCGCCGCGCGCGGCATCGCCCTTGGCCCATGAGCGCGCCAGCGCGTGAAGATCGCGCCAGCGGTCAGTGCGGCCGGAGGGCGCCGAGAAGAAGTGATCGATTGACCGTGATTCCTGTGCGCTGGAGGCCATCTCGATTCCTTCCCCGCCGGTGAGGTCGATCGGTCATGCCCGCCGCTGCGCGGACGCGCTGCGCAGCACATTGCGGCCAAGCTCAGCACAACGTGGGACGGAAGCGTATTGTCCTTGGGGACAGGTTCTTGTTGCATTGGATTTGCCGGCATCGGTGCGCAATCGCTGATGCGATTTGCACTTCAGCATGATTGCGCCAGAGGTCGTGATCGCAGCAGGCCGCTGCGGCGTCCCGATTTGTCGAATTCTCGCAACAAGCTTGGCGTGGAGGTCAGGTCATCGGCAATGTCGTTCTGGGAACGACGATCGTGCCGTCGGTGTCGTCGAGTGGAACCGACCTGCGTGGGGCAATCGCCTGCAATTTTTCGCGGTCGGCGATCTTTGATTGATCGTCACGAAGCTTTGGCTTGGCTGCCGTATTCGCGGATGAGGATATCGATGCTGACGACTAGGACCCAGATCGGGAAGATCAGGAATGTCCAATCCATGAAATGGCTCCCGAGGATGATCAGTGCAGCCGCGGCATATCCGACGAATGCGGTCCAGCGCGCGGTGATCCCTGTGCGCAGAACAATCGTCGAGGCGGTCAGGAGAAAGACCCCGGCCATCTTCAGCGCATAGATGCTGGTGAGGTGGTAGGCGAAGGACCTCGCCAAGATGAAGGTGACGGAGCCGGAGAGTTCCCGCGGCAAGGCCGCATGCGTGATCAGGATCGCGCCGATGGCGGAAGCCGAAGTGAAAAGCAAGCCGACAAAGAGAAGGCCACTGCCCAGGAAGACGGTGGCGAAGAGCTTGTGCTCCTGCGTGCCCATTCTGTCGCGCAGCACGCCCATGAACCAGAGAAAGGCGATGCCCGCGAAGGGGATCAGGTTCAGGGCCAGGGCGACCTTCCAGGACTGAGCACCTAGCCAATCCCCAGGGTCGGTTGGATCCAGGCGCAAGGTCTGCAGAACGAGAAGGACGGAGGTCAGCAGCAGGACGGAGAACAGAATGCCAGCCACCGCAGCGGCTCTCGGAGTCTTCAGCCCATGAGGCGTGCGGTGCGCAGGCTGCATGTGCGCTTCCTCTCGATCGAACGACGCGCCGCATCATACTACCGGTGCTGCTCGATGCCTGCTCCCTGCGATTGCGTGGCATTGAGGGCCATGCGGAATTCCCAAGCTCGACGGCACCGCCGGTTGAGGACATCGATCATCCAGCAAAAGACTGGGCGACCGAAGCCTTTCGAACTGACGGATCCGACCAGGGAGGCGCTTATGGCTTGGCTAAGGTGGCGACCGGAACGACCCGGAGATCGGCTCTTTCCGAGCCGCAGCCGGCCGCTTTAGGGCAAAGCGCCAAATTCCGCTTATGGCGCAGGTTTGACCTCTGCGTCCGCCGGTCCTTGTTCTTATTCCAGCCCCTATCAATCCGCGTTGCGCGGATTGAGCACATCCCGCAGCCGATCTCCGATGAGGTTGATGGCTACGACAATGCCCAGCAGCGCGATGCCTGGATACTCACCGACGCAGGATTCATCCACGCCAATCTGCCGACCGCGCCGAAATACGAGGTCGATCAGATTTCCTGTGCGGCGGCATTGGCCGCGGCCGGGCTCGGCATAATCGCGCTGCCGACGATGACCTTCGCCATGTTCAATGCCGATGAACTGACCGTGGTCCCGCTGGTCGCTCCGCTCGTGGCGCAGCGCGCGCCCCGCCGCAGGCTGGCGTGGTGGTAGCCCGCTAAGCGGCTTTCTCGCTGCCTAACAGGATCTCGACGAAGCATGCTGCCAGGCGTGTCAAAGGCCGGCTTCGCACTGTCATCAGGCATATGGTGATCGGCAGTTCCGGCGTCACATCCAGCCTGACCAGCCCCTCGAAGCGCTGGGCTTGAGTCAGCAGGCTGTCGATCAGGATGACGTCGCCCTGGCGCGCCAGCAGATGGGCGGCGGAAATGCTGTAGGGCACGGTCATGAAGGGGGCATAGTCGATGCCGGACTGCTCATGGGCGCGCGCGATCAGCCATCCCAGCGGCGACTTCTCGCGATCGAAGCAGATCAGCCGCCGGTCCCTGAGCTCGGGCAAGCTGACCCGGCCGCGCCGCGCCAGCGGATCGTCCTCGCGAACGAGGGCGATGATCGAGGCTTGAGCGAAGGGTGTCAGGGCGATGTCGTCGGTGACACGGGGCGAGAACATCACGCCGAGATCGGCCGCGCCCTTCGAAAGCTCCGTCGGCGCGTCGCCCATGATCAGCTCGATGCGGGCCTGCGGATAGTCCGTCACCAGCCGCCGGATCGCCTGCGCGATCAACCCCTGGCCGATGCTGGGCGTCGACGCGATCCGCAGCGGCAGGGCGCGCCCGGAGCGCAGGTCGCCGACGGCGCCGCGCAAGGCGCGCCATTCGTCCTCGACATGGCCCAGCGCCGACATCAGGCCATGGGCCTCGGGACGCAGGACGAGGCGACCATCGCTGCGGTCGAAAACCGGGACGCCGAGCGCCAGCTCGCTGCGGGCGATGATCTTGCTGACGGCCGATTGCGTCAGGTGAAGCTGCCGGGCGGCCTCGACGGTGGTGCCGCATCGGTCGACGGCGCGCAGCACCGTCGCGTGGGATGGCGTCAGTGCCTTCATGCGCCATTTCCCACGAGATGCTCCAGCAGGACGCAGGCGGCATGGTCGAGCGGGGCGCCGTCGCGGTGATGCGCGAAGGCCGTGACGAGGGGGCTCTCGTCGAGCGGGCGCACCGCCAGCCCCTGCGTCAGGCCGCTGCTGATGACGAAGCCGTCGACGACCGCGATGCCGACGCCCTCGCGCGCCAGATGGCAGGCGCTGTCCGTATGGCGGACGGTGATCGCGATCCGGTCCGACAGGCCGATCCGGCCCAGCGCATCCTGAAAGCTGTCGGCCCGGCTGATGCCATCGGGGCCGTAGCTGATCAGGCGCTTGCCTGCGAGGGTGTCACGCGACAGCCTGTCATAGGCGGCGAGCGGATGCGCCTCGTCGAGCACGCAGACGAGCGGACTGCTGCGCAATACGATATCCCGCAACCCCTCCGTTACCATCGGGCCGTAGGAGATCGCGAGATCGACTTCGTTGGCGTTGAGGTGATCGCGGACATGGTCGAACATCACTTCGACGGCGGCCCGATCAGCCAGGTCGCGGCGCGCGCCGGCGATGGCAGGAGGCAGGATGCTGTGCGCCAAGCCTGGCACGGTCGCGATCCGCAGTCGATCGGCCATGCCGACACGGATCATGTCGGCTTCATGGTGCGCACGACGTAAAGCGTTGAAGGCAGGCCGGGCGAGCCGGTTCAGCTCCAGGGCCTCGGGTGTCGGAGTCAGCCGGCCCTGGACGATCGCGACGAGGCTGAGGTCGAGTTCCTTTTCCGCCAGGCGCAACGACTTGATCACGGCCGACTGGCTGACGCCGAGCCCTTGCGCCGCTTCCCCAGTGCCGCCGAGGCGCACGAAGGCGTCGATCACCTGCAGCGCCCCCAGCCTCATCTATCTATTCCACTTGGTCGATAATCTTGCCGAATGTTTCATTTGCGAGACTAGGCAGCCCCGTGGAAGGTTGCAAGCCGCCGCCGCCAAGGCAGAGCGGCCAAGATCAGGGGATATCCATGACTACATTCCGCTCCATGGTGTCGGCTGCCGCGCTTGCGCTCTCCATTCTCGGCCCCGCGCTGACCATCGCTCCCTCCAGCGCCTTTGCGCAGGGCGTTCTCAAGCTGGCGCAGACGCAGGATCTCGTCTCGCTCGATCCGATCGCGACCAGCGACAACCCGTCGATCCATGCGCAACTGCTGATCTACGACACCCTGCTGCGCCCGAGCACGGACGCCAGCAAGCTGGAGCCCGGCCTCGCCGAAAGCTGGACCGTGAGCGATGACGGCCTGACCTACAGCTTCAAGCTCAGGGCGGCGAAGTTCTCGGATGGCACGCCCGTCACCGCCGCCGACGTCGCCTTCTCGCTGAAGCGCGCCGGCAGCGACGCCTCGAGCTGGAAGCGCTTCTTCTCCGGCATCGACGCCATCGAGACGCCGGACGAGCGCACCGTCGTGCTCAAGCTCAAGACCGTGTTCACGCCGCTGCTGAACAATCTCGCCCTGTTCTCCTCGGCGATCCTGCCGCAGAAGGCCTTCGAGGCTGCGCCCGAAAAGTTCTTCGAGAAGCCGATCGGCTCCGGCCCCTTCACCGTGGCGGCTTGGAACAAGGGCCAGGCGCTCTCGCTGAAGAAGAACGCGCATTACTGGCAGGCCGGCAAGCCGAGCCTCGACGGCGCCGAGATCATGGTCCTGCCGGAAGGCAACAGCCGCGTGCTGAAGCTGCAGGCCGGGGAGATCGACGCCGCGCTCGAGATCCCGCTCAACCAGATGCAGAGCCTCGGCCGTGCCGGCACCGTCAAGACAGCGGTCGCCAACGTGCTGCGCACTGATTTCGTGCTGCTGAACACCAAGAAGAAGCCCTTCGACGATGTCCGCGTCCGCCAGGCCCTGAACTACGCCATCGACAAGGAAGGCCTGGTCAAGGCCCTGCTCTACGGTGCCGGCAAGGTGGCGAACTCGCCGATGCCGCTGATGGCCTATGCCGATCCCGATCTGAAGCCCTATGCGCATGACATCGCCAAGGCCAAGGCCCTACTCAAGGAAGCCGGCTATGGCGACGGCTTCAAGACCTCGCTGCTGGTGCATTCGGGCCGGCCGCTGCACCGCCAGGTCGGCCAGGCATTGCAGAGCGCGCTCGCGCAGATCGGCGTCACCGCCGAGATCCGCCTCGTCGAGGGCGGCACGCATTGGTCGACCACCAAGGCCGGCGACTACGAGATGGCCGTCTCATACGCCTCCAGCGACACGATCGACCCTGACCAGATGGCCGGCTTCCTGATCGTCAATCCGGAGCGCGCCAACGCCTACCACACCGAGTGGAAGAACGAGCGCGTCAACGAGCTCTACGCGAAGGAGCGCGCCACCAAGGACGGGCCGGAGCGCGGCGCGATGTTCAGGGAGATGGTCAAGCTCTCGCATGAGGGCGCGCCGTCGATCTTCCTGTTCTATCCCGGCACGCCCTACGCCTATCGCAGCAATGTCGCCGGCTTCGAGGTGCTGCCGACCGGCAATTTCCGCCTCGAAGACGTCAAGATGAAGTGAGGACGGGGCATCAAGTGAGGACGGGGCGGCCTGCGGCCGCCCCGCTCCCAGGCCCGCTGCCATGCTGACCTATATCCTCAAGCGGTTCGTCCAGCTCGTCCCGGTGCTGTTCGGCATCACGCTGGCCTGCTTCTTCCTGCTCAGGGCGTTGCCGGGCGATCCGGCGACGCTGCTGCTCGGCGCGCGCGGCGGGGCGGAAGAGATCGCGGCGATGAAGCAGCGGCTCGGGCTCGACCTGCCGCTGTGGCGGCAATACCTGCTCTTCCTCCACGATATCCTGTCCGGCAGCCTCGGCCGCTCGGTCGTCTATGGCCAGCCGGTGATCTCGCTGGTGCTGGAACGCCTGCCGGCGACGCTCTGGCTCGTCGCCTACTCGACCGTGATCGCGGTCGTGATGACGATCCCGCTGGCGCTGTGGTCGGCGGTCAAGCGCGACCGGGCGCCGGACATCCTGGTCAAGCTCGTCTTCACGGTGCTGCTCGCGATCCCGTCCTTCTGGCTCGGGCTCGTGCTGGTCGTCATCCTCGCGATCTGGGTCCCGTTATTTCCGACCTCGGGCTACGGCGCCGGCCTCTTCTCGCGCCTGCATCACCTGACGCTGCCGGCCTTCGTGATCGCGCTGGCGACGGCCTCGCTGACGATCCGCAGCCTGCGCAGCGGCATCCTCAACGTGCTCGGCTCGGACTATGTCACCACCGCCCGCGCCAAAGGCAATGCAACCGGGCGCACCATGCGCGTCCACGTGCTGCCGAACGCGTTGATCAGCTCGATCTCGGTGCTTGGCGCCCATACCAGCTGGGTGATCGGCGGGACGGTGGTGATCGAGACCGTCTTCGCGCTGCCGGGCCTGGGCTCGCTCTTCGTCGAGTCGATCTTCGCCCGCGACTACCCGATGATCCAGGGGCTGACGATCGTCTTCGCCGTGCTGGTCGTCCTGATCAATCTCGCGACGGACATCGCCTATGCGCTGGCCGATCCGCGCATCAGGCTGGATTGACCCGATGAGCAAGCGCCGCCTCGATCCGACGCTCCTCGTCGGCCTCGTCATGCTCCTGCTGCTCGCTCTCCTCGTCGGGCTCGGGCAGGTCTGGACGCCGCATGATCCCTTCCTGGTCGATTACGGCAATACGCTGCAACCGCCCTCGACCAAGCACTGGCTCGGTACTGACGATCTCGGCCGCGACGTCGCCTCGCGGGTGATGGCCGGCGGGCTGGTCGACCTGCGGGTCGCGGTGATCTGCGTCATGGCGCCGGCGCTGCTGGGCATCGCGATCGGCGCGTTGGCGGGCTTCGTCGGCGGGCGGGTCGACACCGTCATCATGCGCATCAGCGATATCTTCTGGGCCTTCCCCTTCCACGTGCTGGTGATCGCCATCGTCGGCGTGCTCGGGCCAGGCGAGGCCAATCTCTATCTCGCCTTCCTGCTGGTGAACTGGATCTCCTTCGCCCGCATCACCCGCGGCGAGGTGCTGGTGCTGCGCGAGCTCGAATATGTGCAGGCGGCGCGCAGCTTCGGCTCCACCGACAGCCGCATCATCACCGCGCATATCCTGCCCAATGCGGTGACGCCGGCGATCGTCTACGCCATGGCCGATGTCGTGCTGACGATCCTGGCCGTGACCTCGCTCTCCTTCCTCGGCCTCGGCATCCAGCCGCCGACACCGGAATGGGGGCTGATGATTGCCGACGGGCGCCAGTTCATGTTCGACGCCTGGTGGATCGCGACCGCTCCCGGCCTCGCCATCATCTACACCGGCGTCACCTTCGCCCTGATCGGCGAAGGCCTCGACACGGCCTTGCGCCCCAAGGGCTGACCCATCCTCCCGACCGACCTGCCTCGCGAGACGATCATGAGCTTCTTCACCGACAGTTCCGACCTCAAGCGGATCGGCGCCCTGATCGAGGCCCACGCCGCCCCGATCTATGCGGCGCGCAATGTCCCCTTCGCGCAGTTCGCCTATGTCCTGACCCGGACGGCGCCGGAGCCCGGCGGCAAGCCCGAGGGTGCCGCATTGCGACAGGACTGGCGTGCCTATCCCTGCTCGCTGGTGAAGGTGTTCCATCTCGTCGCCGCGCAATTGCGGCTGGAGGATGGGCGGCTCTCCGCCCATGGCGAACTCGACCGGGCCATGCGCGACATGATCCTGTGGTCGTCGAACTCCGCGACGAACTACATCATCGACCTGCTGACGGGCACGACCGGCGATACATTGCTGGATGACGCCGAGATGGCAATCTGGTGCGAGCGCCGCGAGGAGATCAACCGGATCTTCGCCGGGCTGGGCTGGCCGGAACTCGCCGGCATCAACCTCAACCAGAAGCTGATGGACGACCTGCGCTATGGCCGAGAGAAGATCGCCCTCGACCGCTCGGCCGCCGGACACAACTGCCTGACGCCGATCGCGATGGCGCGGCTGATGCACGAGATCTTCAGCGAATCTCCCCTGCTGCCGCCGGCGCGCCTTGCCGCCATCCGCGACCATCTCGCGCGCGACACCGGCCATCCCGAGCGCGGCCGCGGCGTCTATCAGCTGCTCGGTTATCTCGGCGACAGATTGCCTGAAGGCACCCGGATCTGGTCCAAGGCCGGACGCACGCGCTGGCTCGGCGACGACCGCGCCTCCTTCCGCCGGCACGACACGCTACGCGCGATCCTGCCTGGAGGGCATGAATTCCTGCTCACCGTCTTCACCCAGGGCGAGGCCATCGCCGAGGATGACGGCTTCCTCCCCGCGATCGGAGCGCTGGTCGCAGCCGAGATCGGGGATCTGGCGCTGAAAGGCCACTCGCGACGCCTGTAATCCGGAAGCTAACGCCTTCTATTGCGTGCCGATCATTCTCCAATGTCCGATTCCCGCGAACGCTCAAGGGCGCTCCTGACGCATTGTGACCGAGCAGGCGGGGCGTTCACGAGAGATCGATTTGCAGCGAATTCGGACAGACCTCCCCCTCGCGACCTGCCGTTCGGTGCCACAGCGACCGCTGTGAATGTATTGGGTTGCCCGGTACGCAACATTGGCGCTGAGCTGTTCGCTCATTTCCGCTCGCCGCGACGGGTCTGAGAGGGGGCGCCGAATACGCGCTCGCCATGATGACGCGACCTGACGCCCACAGGGATGCGCGATGCGCACATCCGGGCGGTCGAGGCTTCCCTCCTGCCGAGGCTTCAGCCTGCCCGCTCCATTGCGTGAACGGCGGCTATCTTGCACTCCTCGGCCTTCCCGGGCGCCTCGTCTTGCCGTCCAGAAGCTCGCTGGCAATCGGTTTCACATGGGCCAATTGGCGGGGCGAGTCGTTCCGGTACTCCATGATTTCGTCGAAACGACTCATCAAAATTTCGGATGGTCGCAGGATCTGCTTGATCCGAATCTCGCGCGCGGTCTCGGCATCGCGCCGGCGCAATGCTTCGACAAAGGCCAGCGAGGTCTCGACCGTGGGAGGAAACGCTTCGACCAGCGAATAGAGACGGACGATCGGCCCGATCTGACGCCAAAGGCTCTGGATGATCGGCAATGTCGCCGGCCTCTGCGCAGCCTCATAGAGCGTGAAGAAGATCTGCTTGTTCAGCACGAGGAAACGCTCGCTGCGGAAGACCTCGTGCTCGTTCATCTCGTCGATTGCGCGCGCCACGTCCCGGATGTGCTTGTCCGTGAGATGCGCAACCGCGGCGGCCGTGACATCACCTTCGAGCAAGGTGCGGACATGTGTGATCTCCGCGAACTCCGACTTAGTCGGGCGCCAGACGCGGACGCCCTTTTGCGGCTCGACAAGCAGAGCGCGCTCGGCCGCCAAGCGGCGAACGGCGTCGCGTACGGGCATGATGCTGGTGCCGAACTGAGCTGCGAGATCGTTGATATTCAGCGCTTCGCCCGGCCAGAACGCTCCCGTCATCAGCGCATCGCTCAGCTGGTCATAGACCAGGTCCTGAAAGCTTGTCGCCGCTACCGGCTTGAACATGACCATCCCTTTCCGCGGGCGGGTGCGGCCCGTGCGATGCACGCATATCACGAACCAGCGCGCGTCTTGACACCCAACTCGAGCTCTAACTAATATCTTAGATATCGATATAACAAGGGGGACTGCGCATGAGCTCGTCATTGAGGCACTTCGCGAGGCCAGCCGCGATCGTCGCCGGCATCCTCGGTTCGATAGGCGTCGCGCCGTCCGGCCACGCGGCCGATCAGGCGACCATCCGCATCGGAGCCGACTACGACAGCCTGGACCCCGTACGGACCGTGACCTCGGACGGCTATCAGCTCGTCAACGTGCTCTACGACCGCCTCGTCGCGCTCGACGAAAAGGGCGCGCCCGTGCCGGCCCTGGCCGAATCCTGGAGCGGTGACGCGAGCCGCACCGTCTTCAAACTGCGCAAGGGCGTCACCTGCTCCGACGGCACGCCGCTGACCGCGACCGCGACCGCCGCCGCGCTGACCCGCCTCGGCGCCAAGGAAACCAATGCGCCAATGGCTTATCGCACCGTCGGAATCGCCGGTTACTCCGCCACCGGCGACGACGACGCAGGGACGGTGACGATCACCATGTCGGCGCCCTTCAGCGACCTGCTGATCGGACTGGCGATGCCATGGGCCTCGATCGTCTGTCCCTCCGGGTTGAAGGATACGGAGGCCCTCGGCTCGACACCCAGCGGCACCGGTCCCTACACGCTGGACAAGGCGGCATCGGTTCGCGGTTCGCACTACGTGTTGAAGCTTCGTGCCGACCATGCCTGGGACGCCAGCGGAGCGACAGGAAAGGACCCCGGGCGCCCCACGACGATCAACGTGCGCGTGATCAACAACAACACGACGGCGGCGAACGAGCTGCAGTCCGGCACGATCGATGTCAGCCTGGTCACGGGGCGTGACATCAACCGGCTGAAGGCGGCGAAATCGCTCGATTTCCTGGATGCCAAGCCATTCGGCATGCAGTTCATGATGTTCCAGCATCGCGACGGCTACCCCACGGCCGACCTGCTGGTGCGCCGCGCCATCGCAACCGCCATCAACCGCGATCTCGCGAACCGCGCCGCAACCGCGGGCAACGGCATGACGGCGACGAGCTATATCAGCCCTCTGGTCGCCTGCTACGAGCCCAAGACGGCGGACCTCCTGCCGAAGCCGGATGCGGAGGCGGCGAAGGCCCTGCTGAAGCAGGCGGGATATGTGCCGGGGGCGGATGGGATCTTCGCCAAGGATGGCAAGAAGCTCAGGCTGCGCCTGATCGGCCAGCCCGGCCTTCAGGGCTCGGCTCCGGAATACATCCTCGAAGCGCTGCGCGCGATCGGCGTGGAGGTCGAGCTGCGCAACATCACGCTTCAGGAGACCGCCTCCGTGATGAGCGGGCCGGACTGGGAGATCGGCGTATTCCCCTTCGGCCCGCCCATGCCGAGCGCCAACACGGCCGTTCCGTTCGTGAGCGGCAAGGGCTCGAACCATGGCAATATCGAGAATGCCCGCTTCGCCGCGGCGCAGGCCGCGGCCCTGGCCTCCTCGCCGGACAGCCCGGAGCGCTGCGCGCGCTGGAGCGAGGCGCAACTGTCGCTGCTCGAGAACATGGACATCCTGCCGCTGTTCGGCGGGGTGAACACCTTTTTCTCGCGCAAGGGCGTTCGCTTCACCATCGGCGGGCCGTTCGTGATGGACATCCGGTCGATCCGCGTCGGCAAGTGAGAGCAGTGAGATGATGCGCGGCCGGTCGCTCTTCAGGTTCCTGCTCGCGAAGACCGCGCAGATCGGCGCGATCCTCTTCGCGCTCGTGCTCCTGACATTCCTGATGGTGAAGATGATCCCCGGCGATGCCGCCAGTCGTATCGCCGGGCCGGACGCCGACGCCGCCTATCTGACGCAGCTGCGCAGCGAACTCGGGCTGGACCAGCCCTTCGCCGTGCAACTCTGGAATTATGTGGCGGGGGTGGCGCGCGGTGATTTCGGCGTATCGCTCGCCACGCGTCAGCCCGTGATCGAGCTCATCCGGGATCGCCTGCCCTATACCGCCGCGCTCGCCGGCCTTGCGCTCGCCTTCGTCGTGGTGGTCGGCTTCACCTTCGGGCTCGCGGTCGCCATCGCGACGCGCGACGACCGCCTGCCCTGGCTGGACCACGGCTTCACGATCGTGACCGGAACGCTCGGTGCGATACCGGAACTGCTGGCCGGCATCTTCCTCGGATATGTCTTCGCCGTCTCCCTGGGCTGGCTTCCGATCTCCGGTGCCGCTGGTCCCAGCTCGGTCATCCTGCCCGCGCTGGCGATCGGCCTGCGACCGGCGCTCAACCTCGCCCGCGTTGTGCGAGTGGAAGCCCGACGGACGCTGCGGGCCGACTTCATCCGTACCGCCCGCAGCAAGCGGCTGCCGGCCTGGCGCATCTATCTGCGCCATCTGGCGCCCAACGTGGTCACGGCGGCATTGACCATCGCCGGGCTGGTCTTTCCATTCCTGATCGGCGGCGCCGTGATCGTCGAGAACATATTCGCCTGGCCGGGCCTGGGCACGGCCATCGTCCGCGCGGTCGTGACCGCGGACTACCCAGTGGTCCAGGCAATTGTCGTGCTGCTGGGCCTGCTCGTCCTCGCCACCAACATGATCGTCGACGTGCTCCTCGCCATCGCCGACCCGCGCAGCACGGTCCGCACATGACCGGACGGCTCAACCTCGCATCCCTGCTCGCCGGCATCGGGGCCGCCATATTGCTCGGCATCGCGCTCGTCGCCCCGACCCTGTTCTCCGACGTCGCCAGCCGAATGGATGTCGCGGCCGCCGGGACGGGGCCTTCGGCGGAACACTGGTTCGGCACCGACGATCTCGGGCGCGACGTCTTCGCCCGCACCCTGGCCGCGACCCAGCTCTCGATCGGCCTGGCTCTCGCCGCAACGGCCATCCGCGTCGTGCTCGGCGTCGCGATCGGCATGTGGCTGTCGCTTTCGGGTAGCCTTGCCCGGTCGATCGGCACCCGGATCATCGACACGGCGCTGTCTTTCCCGGCGATCCTCCTCGCGATCGTGATCACCACGATCGTCGGCCCGAGCATCGAAGGGGCCGTGCTCGGCGTCGGGCTCGCCGGCGTGCCGACCTATGCGCGGCTAGGTTACACGATGTCCTCCGCCATCGTCGGACGCGACTATGTCGCCGCCGCCAAGGCACTCGGCCTCGGCCGCATCGCGATCCTCTGGCGCCATGTCCTGCCGAATATCGCAGACACGCTGGCCGTCAGCACCGCGACCTCGCTCGGGCTGGCGATCGTCGAGATCGCGTCGCTGAGCTTCCTCGGCCTTGGCGTCAACCCGCCGGCCTTCGACTGGGGCCGCATGCTCATCGAGGGCGCCGAGGCCATCTACGTGAACCCTGCCGCCGCGCTTGGACCGGCAGCCGCGATCGCCCTTTCGGGCCTGATCTTCAGCTATCTCGGCGAGGCGATTGCCCTCTGGATCCAGCCCATGCGCAGCCGCTCCCTGGAGTCCGGCAACGGCATCGACGTCTCGGCGAGCGCGATCGCACCGCTTCGACTTGATGCCGGGGAAGATCAAGTTCTGCTGGCCGAAAACCTGAGCGTAGCCTTTCCGGCCGGGCGCTCCGAGACGCTCGCGGCGGTTCGGAACCTGGGATTGACGATCGGGCGCGGCGAGACGGTCGGCCTCGTCGGGGAGTCCGGCAGCGGCAAGACGTTGACCGCCATGGCGCTCGCCGGGCTCACCGGCCATCCGGCTCGGGTGTCCGCCGACCGGCTGCTTTTCACCGGCGAAGATCTCATGGCGATGAGCGGAGCCCTGCGCGACCGCCTGCTCGGCACGGGGCTTGCCGTCGTCTTCCAGGATCCGAGCACCTCGCTGAACCCGGCTCTGGGCATTCGCGAGCAGATGACGGAAGCCGTGCGCCACCATCGCGGCCTGTCGGCGGAGGAGGCCAGCGCGCTCGCACTGGAACAGCTCAAGCTCGTCGGCATCACCGAGCCCGACCGGAGGCTCGACCAGTACCCGCACGAATTCTCCGGGGGCATGCGCCAGCGGGCGATGATCGCCATGGGGCTGATGATGCGTCCATCCCTGATCGTGGCGGACGAACCCACCACGGCCCTCGACGTCACCGTGCAGGCGCAGATTCTCGCGCTGCTGCGCGAGGCCAATCGCCGCGACGGCACGGCGATCCTGATGATCTCGCACGATCTGGCGGTGATTTCGCAGGTCTGCGACCGCGTGCTGGTGATGTATGGCGGCCGGATCGTCGAGAGCGGCCCGGTCGACCAGGTCATCGGCGATCCGGCTCATCCCTATACCCAGGCGCTCATCGGCGCGATTCCCGATCTCGAGACGCCACGCGGGCAGCGCCTGGTCGAGATCCCCGGCCAGCCGCCGACGATCGGCGCCTTCCCGCGCGGCTGCTCCTTTCAGGGGCGTTGCCCTGTCCGCCAGGATGCGTGCGCCGCTGCGGAACCTCCCCAGACGGACATTGGAGCAGGCCGCGTCGTAGCCTGCTGGCTGCACTCCCTGCCGAGGGCCGCGGCATGACCGGCCTGTCCGCAACCGACATCTGCGTGCGCTTCGGCGCGGTGCTGGCACTCGACGGCGTCAGCATAGCGATCCCACCGGGCGGCACCCTCGGGCTCGTCGGCGAGTCCGGCTCTGGCAAGTCGACGCTAGGGCGCGTGCTCCTGCGCCTCCACGACCTCGCCGGAGGTCGGATCATGCTGGACGGCGAAGACGTGACCCAAGCGGCAGGCGTCCGCCTGAAGAATTATCGCCGTCAGGTGCAGATCGTCTTTCAGGACCCCTCCGCCTCGCTCGATCCGCGAATGACCGTCGCACGTGCGATCGAACAGGGGATGCGGCTGCGTGGCGAGCGCGACCCGAACGCACTGGGGCGCCTGCTCGACACAGTCGGCCTGTCCCGCGCCGTCGCCTCGCGCCTGCCGCATGAACTGTCCGGCGGCCAGCGCCAGCGCGTTGCGATCGCCCGAGCGCTCGCCGTGCGCCCATCGATCATCGTGCTCGACGAGGTCACTTCCGCGCTCGACGTGTCGGTCCAGGCGCTCGTGCTCAATCTGCTGCGCGACCTGCAGAAGGAACTACGCCTCTCCTACCTGTTCATCTCGCACAACATGGCGGCCGTCAGGGCCATGAGTGACGAAGTCGCGGTGATGTATCGCGGCAAGCTCGTCGAACAGGGCGATGCCGACAGCTTCTTCGCCGCGCCGTCGCACCCCTATTCGCGCAGCCTCCTCGAGGCCGTGCCCCGCCTCCGACACATGCGTGAACGCCCCGTCCCCTTCGATGCGGGCTGAAATCTCCGCGCTTCCAGGCTTCCCGAGGATACCGACCATGTCTGCCGAAATGAGCTTTCCCGCACGCCTCGCACAGCTTGCAGCCGAGGCACCGCACGCAGTGGCGATCACATTCGTCGATGCTGACGGGCAGGAGACGGACGTCACCCGCCGCGAACTGCATCTGAGGGCGGTCCGCTTCTCTCGGGTCTTGGCAGAGCGCGGCGTCGGCCCCGGGACCATGGTGGTGACCGGCATTCCCAACAGCGTCGAGCATATCGTGATCGCGATTGCCGCCTGGCGCTGCGGCGCCTGCACCGTTGCCCAGAGCGCTCGGGCACCCGATCGGGAGTTTGCCGAGACGCTCAAGCTGCTCGAGGCCCGCTTCGTGATCGCCGACCGCGCGGGAGCTGATATGGGGCATGACGATGTCCGTGCGATCACGCGCGACGACAGCCGCGACGCGGAGGCGTTTCCGGACAGGATCGCCCATCCCGGCAAGGCCACGGCCTCGGGAGGCTCGACGGGGCGCCCCAAGATCATCGTATATCCCCATGCCTGGGTCCGGGTGCCCGGCGAGATCGGCGACATCAGCCATATCGGCTTCCGCTCGGGACAGATTCAACTAGTCTGCGGCCCGCTCTATCATAACGCCCCCTTCACCTGGGCGCATTTCGGGCTGTTCGAGGGTCACAGGCTCATCCTGATGGAGCGCTTCGACGCCGCGCGCGCCGTCGACCTGATCGAGCGCCATCGCTGCAGCTTCATGTTCTTCGCGCCGACGATGATGCAGCGCATCATCCGGCTGCCGGACATCCACGCGCGGGATCTGTCCAGTATCCGCTCGATCTTCATCACCGCCGCGATCTGCCCGGTCTGGCTCAAGCAGGCCTGGGCGGACCTGATCGGCGCCGAAAAACTGGAGGAATCCTACGGCAGCAGCGAAGCCGTCGGCTACGCGCATATCTCGGGGCCCGAATGGCTCGCCCACCGGGGCAGCGTCGGGCGAGCCGGTGACGGCGATCTCAAGATCCTGGACGCCGCGTTCAACGAAGTCCCGACCGGCGAGATCGGCGAGATTTTCTTTCGCCCGACCCATTATCCTCGGCCGACCTATGCCTATATCGGCTCGCCGCCGGCCAAGACGACGCCGGACGGCTACACCAGCGTCGGCGACATGGGCCATGTCGACGCCGAAGGCTTCCTCTACATCGCGGATCGCCGCACCGACCTGATCATCAGCGGCGGCGTCAATGTCTATCCCGCCGAGGTCGAGGCCGTGCTGACCGAGCATGCCGCCATCAGCGACGCCGCCGTGGTCGGCCTGCCGGATGCAGACTGGGGCCGGCGCGTCCACGCGATCGTCGAACCGGTCGACCCTTCGGGCGCGATCCCGCTCGACGAACTCTACGCATGGATGCGCGAGCGCCTCTCCGCTCCGAAGATCCCGAAGACGATCGAGTTCACGCCCGCCTTGCCGCGCGACCAGTCAGGCAAGATCCGCCGCAGTGCTCTGATCGCGGCCCGTACCCCCGAAGGATTGAGCCAGTGACCATGCGCCCCGTCTATATCGCCGGCGCGGCGGAGACGCCGTTGGGCGAGGTCAACGACCACAACGAGCTCTCGATGATCGCGCTCGCCGCCTCCGAGGCGCTGGCCGAGGCCGGTCTGTCGATCCGCGATGTCGACGGGCTTTTCGTCAACTACATGGGCGAGGAAGGCTCGGTTCAGGTCGGCGAATATCTCGGCATCCAGCCACGCTATGCCGATTCCACCGATTTCGGCGGCGCCGCCTTCGAAGCCCATGTTCACAAGGCCATCGCGGCCATCAACGCCGGCTTCTGCGAGGTGGCCCTGATCACCTATGCCTCGCGGCAGCGGAGTCGACGGGCACGCCATCGCGAGCCGCCCGCCGGCGGCATGGGCGTCCCGATGCTGCAGCAGCTCGAGGTTCCGACCGGGCTGCCAGCCCCGATCGGGCGCTACGCGCTCTATGCGGCCCGGCACATGCACCTCTTCGGCACCACGCGCGAGCAGATGGCGGAAGTCGCCGTCGCGGCCCGGATGTGGGCGATGCGCAACCCCAAGGCCTGGGCGCGCAAGCCGCTCGGCATCGACCAGGTCCTGTCGTCGGCGCCGATCTGCGATCCGTTGACGCGTCTCGACTGCTGCCTCGTCACGGATGGCGGCGGGGCAATCGTGGTGACCACCGCGGAGCGCGCGCGCGATGCCGCCAAGAAGGCCGTGCGGGTCATCGGTGCGGCGCAGAGCCAGAACCACTGGCTGGTCTCCCAGATGCCCGATCTCGACCGCGAGGGCATGCCGGGACGGCGCTGCGGACCGGAAGCCTTCGCCATGGCCGGCATCCGGCCGGCCGATGTCGACGTCTTCCAGCCCTATGATTCCTTCACGATCAGCGTGCTGATCGCCCTGGAGGACCTTGGCTTCTGCAAGCCGGGAGAAGGCGGCGCCTTCGCACAGACCGGCGCGTTGCGTCCCGGCGGCTCCCTGCCTTCGATGACCTCGGGCGGCGGGCTCTCCTACAATCATCCCGGCGCGCTCGGCCTCATGCTGCTGATCGAGGCGGTCCGCCAGCTGAGAGGCGAGGCCGGCGAACGGCAGGTGCCCGGTGCGCGCATCGGCGTGGCGCACGGCACCGGCGGCTTCCTGTCAACTGCGAGCACGGTGGTCCTGGCCCATGACTGATCACGCCTTCAAGGTCGAGGATCCCTATCTCTGGCCCTTTTGGGAGGCCGCCAGCGAACGGCGCCTCACGGTCCAGCACTGCCGCGCCTGTGGCGCGCACCAATTCTATCCGCGGCCATTCTGCCTGTCCTGCGAGGGCCGCGATCTCGATTGGGTCGATGTCGCCGGCACGGGCGAAGTCTACTCGGTCACCACGGTGCGGATTCCGGTCTCCGATCTCCTGCCACCGCCCTATCAGGTCGCGCTGGTGACGCTCGATGCCGGGCCGCGCCTGCTCGCGGGGATCGACGGCCCCCCCTGCAGGATCGGTGATCGGGTCAGGCTGGTCTGGCGCGAGCGCGAGGATGCGCCGCCCTTCCCGGCTTTCGAGAGGGTCACCCCGTGAGGCTGCGTGACCGCGTCGCGATCGTCACCGGGGCTGGGCGCGGATTGGGACGGGCGCACGCCCTGGCGCTTGCCGCGCAGGGCGCGGCGGTGATCGTCAATGATCGTGGCGGTGCGCTCGACGGCTCGGGTAACGACGCTCGCCCGGCCGACGATGTCGTCGCAGCCATCCGTGCCCTGGGTGGACAGGCCGTCGCCAGCGGGCACGACGTTGCCGACTGGGACCAGGCCGCGGCACTGGTCGATTTCGCCGTGTCGAGCTTCGGCCGCCTCGACATACTGGTCAACAATGCCGGAATCCTGCGCGACCGCACGCTCGCCAACATGTCGGAGGCCGAGTGGGACGCTGTGATCCGCGTCCACCTCAAGGGCCATGCCGCGCCGGCGCGCCATGCGCTCGCCTATTGGCGCGACCAGCACAAGCGCGGCGAGGCGGTCTCCGCCAGCGTTGTCCATACGAGCTCTGCCTCCGCCTTTGCCGGCAATGTCGGACAGGCAAACTACGCCAGCGCCAAGCTTGCCGTCGTCGCCCTGTCGTCGACCATCGCACTCGAGGGAGCCCGCTACGGCGTCCGTTCCAACGTCGTCTCGCCTTCGGCACGCACGCGCATCAGCGAAGCCACAATCGAAGATGCGCCGGCGGACGGGGGCTTTGACGTGATGGCGCCGGACAATGTTTCTCCCCTCATCGCCTGGCTGGCGGAAGCGGCCTGCCCGGCCAACGCGCAGGTCTTCCATCTCATCGGGCGAGAGGTCCTGCTGATGGACATCGCGGCGGTTGCGCAGCGCGTGCGCGCCCCGGGCCGCTGGTCGCCAGAGGCGCTCGACATCGCGCTCCGCGGACGGATGACGCCGCCGCACGACATCAACATCTTCCTGAAGGAGCAATTGCTGTGAACGAACCTGTCAAATCGCCCCTCGTCGCCGTGATCGGCGCCGGCATCATGGGCACCGGCATCGCCCAGTCGCTCGCGCTCGCCGGCTGCCGCGTGCGTCTGAACGACGTCGCGCCGGAGCGCTTGCAGGCCTCCGTCAACACGATCGAGCATGGTCGCTTCGGCCTCCGTCGCGGGGTAGAGCGCGGCAAGGTGACGGCCGCAGCGGCGGATGAAGCGCTCGCGCGCATCACCACGACGGTGTCGTTGGAGGATGCCTGCGCCGGGATCGACCTCGCCATAGAGGCCGTGCCGGAAGACCTGACGCTGAAATGCGATGTCTTTCGCCGCCTCGACCAGGCCGCGCCGCCCGCCGCCATCCTGACCTCGAACGCGGCGGGGTTGCCGATCACGGCTCTGGCCTGGGCGACCGGACGGCCCGAGCGCGTTCTGGGCTGGCATTGGGCTCAGCCCGTGGCGGTGATCCGGCTGGCGGAGCTCGTCGCGCATCCGCGGACGGCACAGGAGGCGATCGACTATGTCAGCGAACTGGCGCGCCGCTGCGGCAAGAACCCGATCGTCGTCAAGGATCAGCCGGATAGCTGGGGCTACGTCGCCAACCGCATCAACCGTGCGGTCCGCCTCGAAGCCCGGCGCGTGGTCGAAGAGGGTGTCGCTTCGGAAGACCAGGTCGACGAAATCATGCGAGATTGCTTCCGCTGGCCGATGGGACCATTCGAAATGCAACGGCCTGGATCGATGTGAGTTCAAGTCGCGCTGGCGATGGGTCCGGACGCCGTTCTGCGCGCAATCACGCGGCGTCCTTTCCGCGACCGATAGCGACGAACGGCATGCGGATACGGCCTGGCTCGGCAACGATGACATATTCTGCTCACCGCCCGGCACCAAGACGTACTCTCCTTTCCGCCCGAGGATGACGACGAGCCGAGGAGCGGAATGGCCCCTCGGCTAAGGCAAGTCTCCAGGAGGCCCGGGGACCCCGGACCAGGGCGGAACACCTAGACACTGACCATACGATCACTTTCGATGCGTTGCCGCAGCCGCCTCGCCGCGATCCGGCCGATCGTGACCGGCGTGATGTCACCGCCGAGGGACAGGCTGCAACGTCCGGCCTCCTGCCACTCCACCCGCTCCAGTTGATCGAGGTTGACGATCAGCGAGCGGCTGATGCGGACGAAGGGCGGGGTCGGCAGCTGGGCTTCGAAATGCCGCAGCAGCCGGCAAACCAGATAGTCCCGTGCTCCTTTCAGGAAGACGCGGGTGAAATCTGCTTCCGCGGTCAGCAGGGCGACCGTACGGAGCGGCGCGATCACCGATTTCCCGTCGATCCGCAGATGAATGCGCTGCGCCGGGCCACCGTGCCCGGGATCGACATCCAGCTCGACATCGTCCTGTCGTTCCCGGCTTGGCACGGCGCGCGTTGCACCCTGCCCGTGCCGCCGCAGCCGCTCGATCGTGAGGGCCAGCCTTTCCGGGTCGATCGGCTTCAGGAGGAAATCGACAGCCGCGATATCGAACGCCTTCACTGCGTAGAGATCATGCGCGGTGACGAACACGATCGCCGGCGCCGACAGGAGCTGCGCGACCAGATCGAAGCCGCGACCGTCGGTCAGCTCGACATCCAGAAAGATGGCATCGGGGCGCAGCGCGGCGGCCAGCGCCTGTGCCTCGGACACAGACCCCGCCTCGGCCACGATTTCGATATCGGCATAGCTCCGCAGCAGCCGCCGCAATCCGCGCCGGGCCGGCGGTTCGTCGTCCACCAGCATCACGCGAAGCATGCATCCCCCGTCAGCAGCAGCCGCGCCACCACCATGTCGCCATCCTGGACCAGGGACAGTTCGTGACGTGACGGGTAGTGCAGTTCCAGTCGCCGCCGCGTGTTGGCCAGGCCGACCCCCGGCTGGGCACCGACGCGCGAAGCCAGCCGGCCGGGATTGACGACCTCGATCGCCACCGCGTCCTGTGCCATCCGCCGCGCTGTCACGCGGATGTCGAGCGTCTCGATGGACGAGCGCAAACCATGCTTCACCGCATTCTCCACCAATCCCTGCACGACCAGATGGGGCACGGGGATCGCCCGCGCTGCCGGCTCCATCTCCACGGAACAGCGCAAGCGGCCCTCGAAGCGCAATTCCTGAATGCGAATGAAGGCCCGAACCGCTTCGATCTCGTCGCTCAAGGGGCACACCGGGCGGGTCTGCTGGTCGAGCGAGTAGCGAAGATAGGCGGCGATGCGGAGGGTCATCTCCAGCGCCGCTTCGGGGTTCTCCGGAATCTCGACCGCCACCGTGTTCAGCGCGTTGAACAGGAAATGGGGGTCCAGCTGCAAACGCAGGCGCTGCAACTCGGCCCGTGTCGCGGCCGCCTGGGCCTCGCTGCGGCGCACCCGCTCCGAGCGGGCGTCGACATCCGCCCGGATCCAGAAATAGGCCAGCGACCAGCCGAGGAAGACCGCGGTGTAGAACACTGCGGGCACGGCATCGTTGACCGCGATGTTGCCTTCGGGGATGTCGGGAAACAGGCCGTCCTTGAGCGCCTTGGAGATCGCCATCTGCAACACCCCGCCGGGGACGGCGCAGGCCAGCGCCCGGACGGCGATGGCGGCTCCGCTATGGCTGGTTCGCTCCAGGTAGAATTTGTACGCCGCGGCCGTCAGGACGAAGCCGATGGGGTCCAGCACCACGGTCAGCGTCACGGCCAGCGTGACATCGTTGAAGGCGACGAGCCGCGAGATCAGGCCGAAGAATGCGATGAAGAGCCAGGCCGCCGCATTCGCACGCCAGAAGGATACCGGGGCCGATGAGGCGCCGCCCGCCGCTCCATCCGGAGTCGCGAAGAGGGAGCGGGCAGTGGGCCTTTGATACCCGGCGGGAACGGTCATCAATCGCATTCCTTGCCGATCGCGGCCTGCCACGATGCGGCGACCGCCTGGCCGTGGAAATGTCGATTCATCGGCTGAATCGGCCGTTTCATCGAATTCGGCAAGCGTCGATCGGTGCAACGGCACTAGGATTTTGGCCGAGCGGTTAATGTTTCGTGCCCTCACGACGGGGCCCGACGACAGGTTTCCGCCATTGCAAGGGCCAGCGACTCCGCCGATCCGAGCGGAGGCCGCAGTGCCGGGGCGGGAGGTCCAGCATGACGGCATCGAGCCCCCCGCTGCGCAGCACGACCCATGACGCGCCGACCGACAGGCGGCCGGCCAGGCCGGATCCCGGTCCAGCCCCCGCCTTCACCCGACTGGGAGTAGGACATGCCTGACCTGACCGGCTACGACCTCGTGCTGGCGAGCACCGAGAGCGCCCTGAACAGCAGCATCGCATACGCGAACTTCTGGAAGGTGACGATCAACTGCCAGCTCAATCCCGATGTCTCCGCCGAGCAGTCGCCGGGTCTCGTCGGCGCAAGGATCTCGGCGCCGACGCTTCGGCTCTCCGGAAGCGATCTGGCCAGCAACCAGGCTGCGGTGTCGCTGCTGTTCACCGCCGGGTCGCTTCAATATTTCGATGTCATCTACTACAGGACGGTCAGCCAGAATATCGCCGGTTGGACGATCGTCTTCGCCGCGAATATCGGGCAGGGGGCGATCCCGGACAACACCGAAATCGGCCAGCTGCCGGCAGAAGTTCAGAACGCCCTGTCAAACCAGCGGCTTTCAGTCGGGCAGCTCTTTCTCGAGCTGAGCACGGTGGTCTGGGCGAACGTCACGATCACTGATGCCGACGGCAAGCGGGTGACCGACGCCATCATCACATCGACGCTCGAAACCGCTCTCCAGAGCTGGGCCCGAAGCATCGAGAGCGCTGCGCAGCAATGGGTTTTGAACTATGTCGTCACCAGCAGCGGCGGGCCAGGCAACGCGTCCGGCGAGGTCCTGGCCGATCTGGTCCCTACCAGCTACGACTTCTCGGTCTCGAAATACAATCCACCCGGGACATACGATGATCTGAGCACCCTGAACTACCTGATGATGACCGAAGGCAGGGGCGCGCCGACGGCCAACAGCGCGGGGATCTTCGATTTCAACTGGGTCGCAGGTCCCAACACGCAGCAGTACCAGGGCGCCGTCGCCATCAATGGCCCCCTGTTCGACGGGGCCTATGTCGAGCCATTGCTGCTGCCGGCGATCGCCGCTGCCGTCAGCGCGACCAAGCCGACGAGTGCCGGCGGGAGCACGGGCAACCCAGGCGTTCCAACCTTCACCAGGACAGGCCCGGGGCAGTGGAGCACGTCCCAGTCCGTCGACCTTTACGGCAACCAGCATGGCGGCAAGGGCCAGAAGCTGGAGGGCTTAGGCCTCCTCCAGGCGGTCTATCAGAACATCACGGAGAAGCTGGATTGCACGGTGACGCTCGATCCGGCCAGTGCCACCTATCAAGTGAAGGTCACCTATTCGGCGATCACGACGATCACCGTCGAGTTCTTCGGCTGGGATAAGACCGATTCCAGCTTCAGTGGCGATTATGTCCTTCCCTGGAGTTTCGACGTTCGCTTGAAGGCTAGCAGCAACGGCTCCCTGGTCACCGAGAGCACCGAGGTCCAGGAGGGGGAATCGTCGAGCAAGACCTGGGGCAACAGCTTCGTCGGAGATATCTGGGCGACCATCAGCGAGGTCTTCTCGTCGTTCCTGAACACCTATCAGACGCAGTTCCAGGACAAGGCCGCGTCGGTTTCCCAGTCCGCGTTCGCGAATGTCTCCGATGAACTGGAGAGCGCGATGGGCGACATCTCGGCCGCGATCGTTTTTCCGGCAGGGAACCGCTTTGCCTACAAGGATGTCTGCTTCGATCCGCAGCAGAACCTGGTCGCCTACGTGACCTACCTCAACTGACCGACGGGCTTTGGCCCTCCGCACGGCGTCGAAGCGCAATCGCGTATCGCAGCCTCCCGGCGCCGGCCTGCCGCTACGCGGCTCGACCACAGAGATTCGGGGAGTTCAACAGATGAGCAAGCCCATGCCCGTCGGCGCGATCATGTCCAAGACAGACGCCGACATCATGCCGAACTATCGTGCAAGCCGCACGGTGTCGGTCACCCATCCGATCAGCGCCGTTCACGATCGGAACGGAGACCCGGCGATCTTCTCGATCGGCACCGACCATCAGCTCTGGGTGTGTTTCCGCGATCCTGCCCAACCGACCGGCTGGCGACAGGTATCTCTCGGCGAGGGGCTGCCTTCCGACGCGAGGGTGACCGCCTTCGACACGACGCAGGTCTCGGCCGGCGACTATGCCGTCGCCCTGGCGCTCGCGCCGTCCGGCGACCAGAGCAGCAGCGTCGTGTACGTTTCCTGCTGGTCGGGCAACGATTTCTGCGGCACCGACTGGTCGGCCTTCGCGGGCAGCTGGACCCGGCGCGATCCCGAGATACCGCTGGATGCGGTAGCGCCCGGAAACGGATCCAGGCCGGTACTGGGCGCGGTCGCGAAGGCCATCCTGATGGGCAATCAGGGAAGCGCGGACAAGCCCGCCGCGATCATCGTGGTCGTTCAGGAGGGTGGCGACGCCAACCATTACTTCGTCAATGGCGACACGGCCTCGACGCTCTGGTCATGGGCCGTGTACCCGCTGGCTGAGAATCCCGACCGCATCCTCGCCGTCGCGTTCGGCCATGTTTCGGACGGGACGGGCGTCTTCGGCACCTATGTGCTGTATGAGATCGCCGGCGCGAAGAAACTCCATTTCGTCGGCGCCGTTGCCCCCGTGGCGGATCAGCGGCCCTATAACCTGCAACTGGACGTGGACCCGGCCGCCCAGTGCCTTGCCGCGCTGGCCGACCCGGTCGCGCCGCATTACAGCAATCTCTATGTCGGCGGAGCCGTCGGGGTCGACTTCTACCCCCATCAGACGCAAGCCCTGGCCAAGGCAGCGGGCGGTGGCACCGGGGTGCGCATCATCGAGCCGGACCCAGCCAATCCGATCGGCGAGATCGCGGTCGCGCAGGATTCGAACAATATCTCGATCTGGATGCTCGCCCCTTCGAAGCAGACCCTCTGGTATTCCACCGGCCCGCAACCGAGAGGGAAGGAACCGGGCGAATGGAGCGCCCCGATCGTCTTGCTGCAGCATGTCGCGCATATCAGCGCGCTGCGCCAGCCGGAGCGGCAAGCGAACCAGCTCCTCTGCGCGCTCTCGGACAACCAGCTCAGCTATCAATGGCAGGACCCGGCGACCACCCTCTGGCACAACGTCGAAATCCCGCTTCAGGACGCGGGGGCAGCCCAGGAATTCCCGTCCTATACCTCGACCATCCATTTCGAGGACGAAGCCCAGAACGTGATGGTCGGCATGCAGGTCGCGGTGACCTCGTCGCAATGGACCTACGCCACGATCAATGGCTATGTCCGGGAGCTGTCTCCGGACGCGCCGGTCGAGGTCCGGACCGATGCGTCCGGCAACCTCACGATCATCGCGCCGACGCTGACCCTCGGCACGCCGGTCTACCATGTCCAGCCCCGGCCCCAGCCCGGATCTGGCCCCGGCAACCTCAACCCTGCAGCCAAGGCGATCCGGAGATTGTCGCAAATCCGGACGGGCGATGATCTGCGCGCCCAGTTTCCCGAGCTCAGCAAGAAGCAGGCCGAGTTCGGCGCGCAGACGATCTCGACATTGACCGCCTATATCGCGGGACTTCCGGCCGACGGCAGCAATGCCGATGGCAGCCAGCCGGCCAGCTCGCTCCCGGACCAGATCTGGGGTGGCGACCTGAGCAGTGGCGCGCTGCAGATTCCGACGAGCAATCCTGAAGCGCTGCTGATATCCACTCCGCCATCAGTCGGCAGAGCGATGCGCAAGACCGAGTTCAGCGTCATCGACACTGTCGAGGATATCGCCGGCGACATTCTGCAAGCGCTCGAATCCGGTTTCGAGGCGATCGGCGAGTTCGTGTTCTCGGTGGCGAAAGGCGTATTGCGCTTTGCGGTCAAGATCGCCGGTCGGTGGTTCCATTTCGTCGTCAAGTCGATTTCCGCCGCCCTGAAGCTGATCAACTGGGCTCTTCACGTCCTGGCGATCGGCCTGAAGAAGCTCATTCAATGGCTCGGCTTCATCTTCGACTGGGACGACATCGTCGAGACGCACAAGGTGTTCACGAACATCGCGCGGCAGACGATGAAGAAGCTGGAGGGCGAACTGCCGGCGCTGCAGAGGCGGATGGATGCGGCATTCGAGCGGCTCTTGCGCTCGGTCGATTCAATCGGCGATCACCCGGTACTTCCGCCCGAATATGCATCCCTCTCGATCAATCAGGTGGTGACACAAACGACAGCCGAGAGCGCCAACGCGCAAGGCGTCAACGCTGCGCTCTACAGCACCGGCGGAAGTTTCGCCTGCTACCAGCTCCTGCATGGCGGCATCCTGAACGGCCCGGCGCCGGGTTACGGGACCGGCCCGGAGGCTATCAAGGCCTTCGTGGAGGACACGCTCATCCCGACCATGAAAGCGATCGGCGACGAAATCGCGGCGGTCGCTCGGACTCTGATCCATGACTACGAGGCAGGGACGCTGACATTCGGCGAGATCGTCAAGCTGTTGAGCAAGACCCTCGTCGAAACGGTGGTCGAAGCGCTCAAGACGATCGCCGACGGGCTGTTCGCGATTGCGGAAACCCTCCTCGCCTTGCTCGACGACATCCTGTTCGGCGAAATCCACATCCCGCTGCTGACCCCGCTCTACGAACTCGTCGCGGGTGGCAGCAAGATGAGTCTCGTCGACGGCCTCAGCCTGCTGGCTGCGATCCCCACCACGGTCTTCTACAAGGTCGTCGCCGGGGAAGCGCCGTTCCCGGACGGAAGCTTCGGCCTCGCCAGCGCGAACTCCTTCGACGAGATCATCGCGATTCTCGCAGGCGCCGCGCCGAAGGCCCGTTCGATGGCGATGGCATCCAGCCAGGCGAAGGAGGACAGCAGCGAGGCGGCGAAAACCTACTCGCAGGTCGGCGGCGCCCTCTCGGTCCTGGCCGGGTTCGCGAACGCTTTCGTCACGATGTTCGTAGCCGTCAACGAAGGACAACTGAAATTCGCCGACACGATATCGATGGCGGCCCAGGCGCTGTACATGGCCAGCACGCTTCCATTCGATCAGCCGGACGAGCTCCAGCAGAAGCTGGCGGATGGCGTCTATATCGGCAACTTCATCGACATGTTGCTGCAAGGCGCGCTCTTCTTCGTTCCGCGCGCAGGCCAGCCCGTGGGGCTGATCGTCAAAGGAGGCTATGAGAGTCTGATGGCGATCGGCGACCTCTGCGCGTATTCGGCCGCCTTTGCCGACAAGGTCAAGCGGGCCAAGGAAGACGATCGCGGCACCGAACTGGAGACCATCGCCTATGTGCAAAACGTTCTGTACGTGGTCGCACTGCTGGCGGGCGCCGCCGGGACGTTGGCCGGAGACGAGAATGCCGAGGTCGAGCTCCCGCTATTCGCGATTTCGGGAGGGCTGCAGTTCTTCGTCGCCATTTTCGGGCTGACCCGCGTGATACTCACGTTTGAGCATGATGTTCGCTACGACGTTATTTGAGAGCGAGCTCCCGACCGCCGTATGCGACGGCGGGCTTCGTCTGCCGTCGCGAGAGTAACCAGCACTTGGCGTCCTGACTGCATAGGCGCATCTACGGCAAGTGCCGAATGTCTGCTCTTGGGCCGTGGCTCAATGTCTGCTTGTGGCGCTTCGCGGTATCTTTTGCGGTCTCTAGAGGTTCCGAAACAATGCCTTCAGCAGTTTGTCGACGAAGGCAGCTGTGCACCGGCCGGGGTCGAAGGCGGCCCTCAGGGTCGCGCCTGTCGATGTGATCTCCGGGAACGGCGCTACCAGCCGGCCCTGGTCAATGATGTCAGTCAATACGTTCAGGGGCCCGACGATGCAGCCCTGCCCGGCCATCGCAGCCTGTGACGCAATATAGAAATGTGGCGCCGGGCGGATCGCCGCTGGCGGCCTGACCCCCGCGGCCTCGATCCAGCCTTCGAACTCGCCGCTTCGGGTGTCGGCGACGAGGATGGTCTCGGCCGCGACGCCGGCAAGCCCGGCCCGCCGCAGGGGCTCGGCGCGTTCGGGCGGGGCGAGCAGCGTCAGCCGCTCGACCCCGATCTCGCGATATTGCCAGCCTTCAGGCCTCCACGAGGTGCGCATGATGCCGATGTCGAACGGCGTGCTCTGCCAGTCATCCGTGGTGTGAAGGGCCGAGACCCGTATGGGGCATCCTCCCGCTGCCGCCTGCGCCTCGACCAATCGGGGCATGAGCCAGTGCACCGAGAGCGTCGTATTGGCGGCCAGGGTGAGGACATGCTGCTGCCCCTGGCGCGCCGCAGCCTCCCAGCCGCCGCGAATTTGCCGCAGGCCGGTTCTGACCGCCTGGGCGAGCTCCATCGCGAGCGGAGTCGGACGCAGGCGGTGCCCCTTCTCGAACAGGGGAACAGCAAGCGCTTCCTGCAACTGTCCGAGCTGCTTGCTGACCGCTCCGGGCGTCACACACAGGTCATCTGCTGCTGCGACGATATTGCCGGTGCGCACGACAGCTTCAAGAGTCGCGAGGGCGCGCAACGAAGGCATTTGTGACATTAGATTTGACCTGACCTCAAATTCAAATGAATATAAATCGCTTTCATGTCAGTTTAAATAAGACTATACAGGTCTCAGTGAACGTAAATCTCTGAGATATACCGTGTCTGACGACTCTATTTTTGTTAACAGGCGAAATTATTATCTGCCAAGTAAGCCTTTTGCCGTGATCTGTTACGACGGCTTTGATCCGTCATATCTTGCGGATGCGGCAATAAGGGGGATTTCGCCGCGCCTGTCCGCGATGGCGGAGCAGGGCTTCTGTGCCAGCGTGCATTCGGCCATGCCGAGCTTCACCAATCCGAACAACGTCTCGATCGTCTGCGGTGCTCCGCCGCGCGTCCACGGCATCTCCGGCAACTACTGGTATGATCGCGCGACCGGCGAGGAAGTCATGATGACCGATGCCGGGCCGCTCGGCGCGCCGACGATCCTCGCCGGGCTCGCCGAGGCGGGCGTGAAAGTCGCGGCCGTCACCGCGAAGGACAAGCTGCGCAAGGCACTCGCGGCCGGGCTGGCCGGGGAAGGGCTGCCAGGCATCGCCTTCTCGGCCGAGAAGGCATCCACCAGCACCCGGGCGGAGCATGGGATTGCGGGCGCGGAGATCCAGGCCGGGCAACCCGTTCCGGATCAGTACTCGCCGGAGCTCTCGCTCTTCGTGCTCGATGCCGGGCTTCGCCTCCTCCGGAGCGGCCGAGCCCAGGTGCTCTATCTGTCGCTGTCCGATTTCGTACAGCATGCCCATGCTCCGGGCGCGCCCGAGTCCGATGCCTTCATTCGGGCCGTCGACGACCGCGTCGGCGCGCTCATCGACGCCGGGGCCACGGTGGGCATCGTCGCCGATCACGGCATGACCGATCTCTCGCTGGCCGACGGCTCTCCGAACATCCTTTACCTCGGCGACCGGCTCGATGCCCGGTACGGCGCCGGCCAGACCCGGGTGATCTGCCCGATCACCGACCCTTTCGTGCGTCATCACGGGGCGCTCGGCGGCTTCGTCCGCGTCCATATCCTGGGCGATCTCGAGCATGACGAGGTTCGCGCCTTCCTGAGCCGGCTTCCCGGCGTCGAGCTCGCCCTGTCGCGCGAGGAGATGTGTCGTCGCTTCGACCAGCCGATGGAGCGGGAGGGCGATGTCGCCGTCATCGCCGGCAAGGGTGTCGCGCTCGGCACGCATGAGGGCGCCCATGCGCTGGGCGAACTCGCCGGCGCCCGCCTGCGTTCGCATGGCAGCCTGGCCGAGAGGAATGTGCCCTTCCTCGTCTCGCAGCCGCTCAACGCGATGTATCGGCGCAAGGCCGCGACCGAGCAGCTCCACAACTACGACATCTTCGATTTCGTGCTGAACGGCACGCGTTCGGAAGGGAATTGAGCCATGACGGAGAAGCGCCGCACCGCCGTCCTCGTCCTCGACGGGCTACGCCGGGATTTCGTCACGCCGGAGCTGATGCCCCGGCTCTCCGCTCTGCGCGAGCGCGCGACCTGGTGTGCGCAGCACGGCTCGGTCTTCCCGTCCGTCACCCGCGTCGTCTCGTCGAGCGTGGCGACGGGCTGCCGGCCGGCCCGCCACGGCCTCGCCGGAAACACGATCTCGCTGGTCGATGAGGGCAGGCTCGCCCTCTTCGATGCCGGCAAGCCCGAATTCATCGCCGAGAAGCAGCGCCTCACCGGGCAGGCCCTCGCCATGCCGACGCTGGCCGACCGCCTCGCTTCGGCCGGCGGAGCCGTCATATTCAACAACGTATCGCCCGGCGCAGCCTATCTGCATGACCCGCTTGGCCATGGCCATGTCTATCATCGCGCCGGCAGCTTCGGTCCTGGGCGCGAGCCGATCACCGGCGAGCAGGCGCTGGCGATCGCCGGAGACCTCGATGGCGACGCCGAGCTCGTCAAGCGTTTTACGGCCGAGGCGATCGAAGGCGCCAAGCCGGCGCTGGCGCTAGCCTGGCTCGGCCATCCCGACACAACCCAGCATGCCGTTCCGCTCGGCTCGCCGCAACATCACGAGGCGTTGCGGCGAGCCGACGCCCATGCTGGCGCTGTGATCGACGCGGTCGATGCCGCCAGGGAGCGGGGTGAGGAGATCCTGCTGCTGGTCGGCTCTGATCACGGTCACCAGACCGTCTCGGGCGTGGTCGACATCGATGCCGAGCTGATCGTCGCCGGCCTGAAGGATGGCCCGGCTTCGACCGATGTCGTGGTCGCGCCGAACGGCACCGCGGCGCTGATCTATGTCGACCCGAAGCATTGCGATCGCGTTGCGCGGCTCGGCGCTTTCCTCGCCGGCTGCTCCTGGGTCGGGCGTCTGATCGCGCCCGATGAGTTCGGCGCTTTTGGCATCCCGGCCGATGAGGGGCTCGCCTTCGCGCTGGCGATGGCGGCCGATGACGAGGCCGACAACGCCTACGGTGTCCCCGGCCTCAGCCTTGCGGCCAAGCCCGCGAGCGGCAAGCCTGACCGTCTCGGCTGCGGCCAGCATGGCGGGCTCGGCCGCTATGAGCAGTCGCCGGTACTGATGCTGGACGGTCCCGGCTTCGCGGCCGGCGGCGCGATCACCGAGCCGACCTCCGCGATCGACCTCGCCCCGACTCTGCTCGCCTTCCTTGGCCATGACGCGCCCGGCCTGGACGGCCGGCCGTTGCAGTCTCGCCCCTGACCCTCGTCGCAAACGATCGGATATGCAGCCATGACCCGTCTCAGCAATGATCGCGACCTCGATCGCCGCAACTTTCTCCTCGGCGGCGCCAGCTTCGCCGGCGCGCTCGCTGTTCTGCCGGCCGAAGCCTTCGGCCAGAGCGTCCGCAAAGGTGTGCTGAAATACGCGACGCTTGGCCTCGATACCGCCGACCCGCATCGCCACACCGGCAGCATCGCGGTGCAGCAATGCTATGTCGAGACACTGACCTCCATTGCCGCCGACGGTTCCGTCGAGCCCTTCCTGGCCGAGCGTTTCGAGGTCTCGCCGGACGGGCTGACCTATCGCTTCAAGCTTCGGTCGAATGTGAAGTTCCACAACGGCGATGTGATGGGCGCTGCCGACGTCGCCGCCAATTTCGAACGCGTCAAGACCAAGGTGAAGGGCGGCTGGCTCGTCTCGGCGATGAAGCGCGTCGTCAAGCTGGAGACGCCGGACGCCAATACGCTCGCCGTCACCCTGCAGGAGCCGTATTCGCCCTTCCTCAACCTGCTGTCCGAGCTCTGGATCCTCTCGCCGAAATCCGAAGGCTGGGAGGAGACGATCAGGACGCCGATCGGCACCGGCCCGTTCACCTTCGGCACCTGGCAGCCGAAGGTGAAGCTGCTGGCGCCGGCCTTCGCCGACTATTGGAAGAGCGGTGCGCCCAAGCTCGAAGCGGTCGAGTTCGACTTGCGCGACGGCATCGACAAGAGCCTCGCCTTGCGCGCCGGCGACGTCCACATCATCAGCGCCGAACGTGAAGCCGCCGAAGGCTTGGAGAAGGCAGGCACCGCGACCATCTCGGGCCTGAAGGATACGAGCTGGTACTTCGTCGCCTTCAACAACCGCAAGCCGCGCAAGCCCTTCGACGACGAGCGCGTCCGCCGCGCCCTCGCGCTCGCCGTGGACAAGGCCGCCTTCATGCGCTTCGTCGGCGGCGAGAAGGGCATCGTCACCAACCAGGTCGTGGCGCCGGGCCATCTCTATTTCGACCAGGCCGGCCATGACGCCGACGTCTTCCGCAAGCCGAACCTCGAGCAGGCGAAGAAACTGCTCGCCGAGGCGGGCGTGAAGCCCGCGGAGCATACGATCGAGTTCGTTTCCTGGCAGGAAGCCTATGCGCAGGTCGCCGTCCAGATGGTGCGCAAGCTCGGTTTCAAGGTGAACCATGTCGCGCTCGACGATATCGGCGCGCAGAAGCGCCTCGGCCAGTACGACTGGGACATGAACGCCATGGCCTCGGGCCCGCGCTCCGACATCTTCCTGCGCTATGTCCGGCTGATGAGCGACGGCCCCAACCCCGTCCTCTGGGGCGGTATCCAGGACCCGGAGCTCGACAAGCTGATCGACGAGGCGGTGAAGGAACCCGACGCTACCGAACGCAAGGCGACCTATCTCAAGGCTTCGCAACGCATCATCGAGAAGGGCTACTTCTACGTGCTCGGCCACGCGCCGAGCCTGATCGCCATCGGCAAGGGCGTGAAGGGCTATGACCCCGGCTTCACCTGGGCCTGCCATTGGGCGAGCGGCGGTGTCGCCTACGCCACGATCGACGCCTGATCGGGCAAGGGGAGGGCCGCAGCCATGGCGATCCGGGTCTCAGCGGAGGAGGCCGGCCTCGGGCGGGAGCGGTCCGGCGGGCGCCGGCCGGCCGGCCTCGTCCTCGCCTGCGCGATCGTGCTGCTCGCGGTCGCGGCCGGCCTGGCGGCGCCGTGGCTGACGCCGAACTCGCCGCTCGATCAGGATCTGCTCGCGATCAATCAGGGACCGAGCACGGATTTCCCGCTTGGCACCGACCATCTCGGCCGCGATGTCTTCGCGCGGCTGCTCTACGGTGCGCGCTCGACGCTGGGCATCTCCGTCGCCGGCACCGCGATCGCCTTCGCCATCGGCGCCGGGCTCGCCCTGCTCGCCCTCGCCTTCGGGCGCTGGCCGGCAATGCTGCTGTTCGCGGCGATCGATCTGGTGCGCGCGCTTCCCGGCACCTTGCTCGCCTTGCTGCTGATCGTCGGTCTTGGCAGCGGCCCGGGCCCCCTGATCGTGGCGCTCGGCGTCTCCTTCACGCCGCTCGTCGCCTATGTGACGCGCGCGACCTATCTGCGCGAGACGGCGCGGGACTATGTCCAGGCGGCCACGAGCTTCTGCGGCGGTCGGCTGCACATCCTGCGGCGCCATATCCTGCCCAACATCGCCGGCGCGCTGGTGACCCAGGCCGCGATCATCCTGCCGCGCTGCATCGTCACGGAATCGGTACTGAGCTTTCTCGGCGTCGGCTCCTCGCCGGACGCGCCGACCTGGGGGCGGATGATCGCGGATTCGAGCCGCTTCGTCGAACGTGCACCGCACGCCATCCTTGTGCCGCTCGTGGCGTTGGTGCTGCTGACGCTGAGCCTCTCGGCGATCGGCAATCATCTGCGGCGCCGTCTCGATCCCGTCCGCGACGGGGCTGGTGATCCCGCCGGGATGGACGAGGCGGAGCCGGCCGAGCCTGCCCGATCGCCGCTTGCGACCGCCTAGGAGGGGAGCGTCATGACGCGCATCGTCGCCGTTCTGGCTAGCCTGCTGCGCGGCCTGCTGCAGGCCGCCCTCATCGTGATGCTGACCTTTTTCCTCTGCCGCGTGATGCCGGGGGACGTCGTCGACGTGCTCGGCCTCGAAGGCGGCCTCACCGCCGAGCAGCAGGCCGCGATGCGGCATAGCCTTGGGCTCGACCGGCCCTTGCCGCTGCAATTCGCGGACTGGGTCGGCCATGCGCTGACCGGCGATTTCGGGCGTTCGATCCGCTTCGACCGCCCGGTCGGCGAGATGCTCGGGGCGGCTCTGCCGGTGACGGCCAAGCTCGCCGCGCTCAGCTTCTGCCTCGGCGTGGCGCTCGCCCTCCTGCTCGCGATCGCCGCCACAGCGCGGCCTTCGCGCTGGCTCGATGCCGCGATCGATCTCGTCAACACCTGGTCGATCGCCGTCCCGACCTTCTGCGCGGGCGTCGCGGCGATCCTGGTCTTCTCGATCTGGCTGGGGTGGCTCCCGGTCATCGGCGGGCTGCTGGTCCCCGTGTTGGTGGTCGGGCTCGACAATGCCGGCCAGATCGTCAAGCCGCTGGGCGAGGAACTGCGCGAGGCGGTGCTGCTGCCGCATGTGCGCACCGCCCGCGCCAAGGGCCTATCGCCCTGGCGCACCGCCTTCGCCCACGTCCTCCCGGCGGCGATGCCGGTCGTGCTCGCCCTGTCGGGCCTGGTTCTGGGTGGGCTCGTCGCCGGCTCGCTCACCATGGAGGTGCTGTTCGCGCTGCCTGGCCTCGGCAGTCTGACGCTCAACGCCATCCATGGCCGCGACTATCCGATCATCCTCGCCGCCGTAACGCTGATCGCCGTCGCGCTCGTCGCCATCAACACGATCGTCGACATGCTCCACCGCCTGATCGACCCGAGGGTCTCCTGATGCGACCGATCCTCGAAATCGCCGATCTCGACATCGCCATCGCCGGTCGGCGCGTGGTGCGTGATCTCTCTCTCTCGATCGCGCCCGGCGAAACCATGGCGCTGATCGGGGAATCGGGCTCCGGCAAATCCATGACGGCTGCCGCGGTCATGGGGCTGCTGCCGCGCGGCGCGCGCATCGCCGAGCACTCGCGCCTGCGCTTCGACGGCGTGCCGCTGAGTCCCGAGGACGAGGTGGCTATGCGCCCGCTGCGCGGCCGCGCCATGAGCATGGTCTTCCAGGACCCGATGAGCTGCCTCAACCCGTTCATGGTGGTCGCCGGACAGATTGACGAGGCCCTGCAGCGTCTCGGGGCCGGCAATGGCGGGCAGCGGCGCGCACGCATGCTCGAGCTGCTCGGCCTGGTCGAGCTGCCGGATCCCGCAGTCCTCGCCCGCCGCTATCCGCATGAATTGTCCGGCGGCCAGCAGCAGCGCGTCATGCTGGCCATGGCGCTCGCCGCCGAGCCGCGCCTGCTGATCGCCGACGAGCCGACGAGCGCGCTCGACGCCACGGTTCAGGCCGAGATCCTCGGGCTCTTGAAGAGCCTCCAGCGCAAGCTTGGCAATGCGCTGCTGTTCATCACCCATGATCTCGCTGCGGCCGCCCAGCTCGCGCATCGCATCGTCGTGATGCGGGCCGGCCGGGTGGTCGAATACGGCCCTGCCGCGGTCGTCCTGGGCGATCCGCGCGAGGAGTACACGCGCAAGCTCGTCTCGACGCGCCGCATGCTCGCCGCACCGCCGCCGGGCCGGCCGGAGGCGCGCGCGGTCGACCCCGCGCTGCGCATCGAGGGGCTCGTCCACGACTATCCCGCCAGGCGCCTCTTCGGCCGCCCGTTCCGGTCGCTGCACGGGGTCTCGCTCACGATCGCGCCGGGCGAGACACTGGGCATCCTCGGCGAATCCGGCTCGGGCAAGTCGACCCTGGCGCGCCTGGCCATCGGCCTGGCTCGTTCCGGCGCCGGCGAGATCGCGCTGTTCGGAACGTCGATCGCGCAGAGGGCCCGGCTCGACCGCGCCCTGCGCCGCCGCTGCCAGATCATCTTCCAGAACCCTTATGGTGCGCTCAATCCCAGGCTCACCATCGAGGCCGCCATGCGCGAGCCGCTGGAACTGCTCGGCCTCTCAGGCCGCGACGACCGGGTCCGGATCGAGGCTGCGCTGGTCGATGTCGGGCTCGGCGGCGAGCATCTCGCCCGCTATCCGCACCAATTGTCCGGGGGGCAGCGCCAGCGCGTCTGCATCGCCCGGGCGCTCCTGTCCGACCCGGAGCTCCTGATCTGCGACGAGATCGTCTCGGCGCTCGACGCGACGGTGCAGATGCAGGTCATCGCCATGCTGAAGGCGCTTCAGGCAAAGCGGGGCTTTGCGATGATGTTCGTCGGCCACGACATTGAGATCGTGCGTTGGGTCTCGGACCGCATTGCCGTGATGCATCGCGGCCGCATCGTCGAACAGGGGCCGGCCGCCGCGATCGTCACTGCGCCGCAGGCTCCCTATACGCAGATGCTGATGGCGGCGACGCTCGGTTCGGTGGCCTGGCCGGTTCCGGCTGGCACCAGCAAGGGGTGCGATTTCGAATGCCCCATTCCCGGCATCGAGCCAATGTCTGGAGGTGGCGCAAACGCTCGGTCCTTACGGCCCATCAAAGACGAAGACGTTCTCAGCCATGCCACGGCCGCAGCCGTCGATGGCGAAGACGCCGCCTGAAAGCGGCGCCTCCGCCAGTTGCTGGGCCGAGAGACGGATGCGTGCCGATGTCACATAGAGTGTTTCGCGGTTCGGGCCGCCGAAGGTGCAACTCGTTGGGCGCGGCACCGGCAGGCTGATCGTCTGGTCGATCCGCCCGTCCGGGTCGAAGCGGATCAGCTGCCAGCCGTCCCATTGCGCGCTCCAGACATGACCTTCGCTGTCGACGGCCAGCCCGTCGGGAACACCCATGTGGTCGAGGGTCTGGGCGAAGACGCGCCGGTTCGCGATCGTCCCGCTCTCGGCGTCGAAATCGTAGACGAAGATCGTCCGGGCCAGCGAGTCGGTGAAATACATGCGCCGGTCATCGGGGCTCCAGCCCAATCCGTTGGAAATGCCGATACCGCGCTCGAGGCAATGCACCGAGCCGTCGCGATCGAGCCGGTAGAGGCTGCCGGCCCCCGGAGCGACGCCCATATCCATGGTGCCGGCCCAGAAACGCCCGCGCGAGTCGCATTTGCCGTCGTTGAAGCGGTTGTTCGGCTTATCGACTTCGGGGTCTACCAGCTGCGTGGTCTGGCGCGTCTCGGGATGGAACAGGGCGAAGCCGGATTGGGTGGCGAGCACCAGGCCGCCGGTCGAGCAGGGCGCGAAGGCTCCGACGAGCTCTCCAAGCTCGACGACGTGGTCCGTCCCTTCTGCCGGGTCGGAGCGATGCAGGGCAGGCGCGAGGATGTCCACCCAGTCGAGCCGCTCCTGCGCCTCGTTCCAGACCGGTCCCTCGCCGAGGAAAGCCTGGGTTTGGATCACGCAGCGGGCTCTCGTCGTCGTCATGGCAGAGCGTCTCGTTTCCGGTTGTGAGAAGGCCGCCTGGCCGGTGATGCGCGCCGCCGCCTTCAGGAGGTCGGCGCCGATCTCGTGGAGGCGATCGGCCGTCAGGCGAAAGGCGGGCGCGACGACCGCCAGCGCCCCGATCGCGCGCCCGCCATGATCGAGGATCGGCGCGGCGACGGAGCGCTGCCCCATGGCGAATTCCTCGTCCTCGATGGCATAGCGGCGCGCCTTGGCGATATCGAGCTGGGCGTCGAGCAGGGGCAGTTCGGTCAGGCTGCGCGCAGTGTGCGGGACGAGCTTGAGCCGGGCCAACATGGCAGGTCGCAGCGCGCGTTCGGCGAAGGCGAGGATCGCCTTGCCGGCGGCGGTGCAGTAGCCGGGCAGGATGCTCCCTTCCGCAAGGGCGATGCCCCCGACCGCGCGCGTCTCCAGCACTTTCGAGCAGACGATGTCGGGGCCGTGCGGCAGAGCGACGAAGACCGTCTCGCCGGTCTGGACCTGCAGGCGGACGAGTTCGGGCTCGATCAGGGTCGGCAGGTCGAGGTCGGCCTGGGCGAAGCGCGCGAACTCGATCAGCTTCCAGCCGAAGCGATAGCGGTCGTCGCGCCGTTCGAAGCGGATCAGTCCGCGCTCCAGCAGGGCGGCAAGGATGCGGTGCACGGTCGCCTTCGGCAGGGCGGATGCACGCACGAGCTCGCTGAAGCTGGCGCTGCCGCCCGCCTCCGACAAGGCTTCCAGCAGCCCGATGCCCTTCTGCAGCGCCGCTGTGCCGCGCGCCGGGTCGCCGTCCCGCGATGCCTCTCCGGCCGTCTCGATCATCGCTTCTTGACCTCCGCAAGCCCCGACCCTACGATGTTCTACATTATAAAACAAGTTCTACGATGTAGAACTAAGGGAGGGCGAGATGACGATGTTCGATCGACGCGCCGTTCTGGCGGGGATGGCCGCCACGGCTGCGATGCCGGCAGGCGGGAGTGCGCAAGCCCGCACCAAGATCACCTACTGGGCCTGGACCGAGCATGTTGCCGCCGCCAATGCGGTGAAGGGCGAGTTCGAGAAGCAGAACCCCGGCATCACAGTCGAGGTTGCCAACCTCAACCCCTTCGATCTGCAGGACAAGTTCCTGGTCGCGCTCGCGGCGGGCGCCGGTGGCCCCGATGTCGCGCTGATCCTGCAGCGCCGCTTCGACGGCTACCTGCCGACGGGCGGCCTGCTCGACACCACGGCTGCGATGGCACCGCTCAAGGACAGCTTCCCGGCCAGCGTCTACGCCTCGCTCGGTACCGGCGGAAAGACCTTCGCCGTTCCGTACGACCAAAATCCAGCCCTCTACTTCTACCGGGCGGACATCTTCGAAGCGAACGGCATCAAGGCGCCGCTCGAAACCTGGGAGGACGTGGTCGCTGCCGGCCGAGTCCTGGCGGCGAAGGGCATCTTCATCGGCCACGTCTCGAGCCCGAGCGGGGTGCCGGGCGTCGCCAATTTCGTGCAGTACCTGCAGTCGCGCAATGCGCAGATCTTTGCGGCGGATGGCAAGGTGATCCGCGACAACAAGCTCGCGCGCGAGACGCTGCAGTTCTATTTCGACCTCGCCCGCAAGGAGAAGGTCGCCTTCGAGTCGCGCAACAATGCGCCCGAGTTCTTCCAGGCGATCAAGGACAGCAGGATTGCCGGCTACGCCGTGCCCGCCTGGGCGGTCTTCCGCCTGCAGAAGGAGGCGCCGGAGCACGCTGGCAAGTGGCGCGTCATGCCCTGGCCGAAATGGAGCAAGGATCAGCCGGCGACGACCGGGGCCTGGGGCGGCAACGTGCTCGCCATTCCGAAATCCTCCCGCAACAAGGAGGCGGCGCTGAAATGGGCGATGTTCATCGGGGCCAATGAGCTGACGCAGGTGAAGATCTGGCAGGAGGGCCATCTCGTTCCGGCCTTCGCGCCGGCGCTGCGCTCGCCCGAACTGCTCAAGGGCGAGGCCTATCTCGGCGGCCAGTCGATCTACGAGGCCGGCCTCAAGGACCGCACGCTCAACGGCTTCAACTATTTCGACTGGGCCAAGGCCGAGGTGATCATCGGCAACGAGCTCGACCTGATGTTCGGCGGCAAGAAGTCGCCTGCCGACGCCTGGGCCGAGGTCGAGAAGCAGCTCGCCGGCCAGCTCGGCCGCTGACCGGTGAGCCGCCGATGAGCACGACGACGGCCATGAAAACGGGAAGGGCAGCGTTCGGGCCGCGGCTGCGCCGCGGGCTGGTCCCCTATCTCTTCCTCGCGCCCTTCTTCCTGACCTTCATCGCCTTCTGGCTCGGGCCGATCATCGCCTCGCTGGTCTATTCCTTCACCGACTGGCGGGGCTTCGCCTCGCCGCGCTTCATCGGGCTCGGCAACTACACCAAGCTGTTCGCCGACCCGCGCTTCTGGGTGGCGCTGAAGAACACGCTGTTCTACGGGCTCGCCTATGTCACGATCCTGAATGTCTCGGCCCTGGCGCTGGCGCTCTGCCTCGACAGCGCGTGGCTGCGCTTCAAGAACGCGGTCAAGGTCGGCTTCTTCCTGCCGGTGACGATCAGCCTCGTCGTCGCGGCGGTGATCTTCGAGATGATCTTCGCCAAGGGCGTCGGCCTCCTGAACATCGTGCAGAAGGGCCTCGGTCTCGGCGAGATCGACTGGCTCGGCGACCCGCGTTTCGCGATCTGGGCGATCATCATCCTGCGGGTCTGGCGGGCGCTCGGCTACTACGCCGTGATCTATTTCGCTGGGCTCCAGGGCATTCCGAACGACGTCAAGGAAGCGGCGCGCCTCGACGGCTGCAGCCCCTGGCAGGTGACGCGCTACGTCACCTTGCCGCTGCTCAAGCCGGTCATCCTCTTCGGCGTGATCATGTCGACGATCTGGGCCCTGGAGCTCTTCGACGAACCCTGGGTGCTGACCAAGGGGGGGCCCGCCGACAGCACGTTGACCATCGTGATCTATCTCTACCAGGCCGGCTTCCAATACGTCGAACTCGGCTATGCGGCGGCGGTCTCCTATGTGCTGACCCTGATGATCGTGGCGATCGCGATCGTCCAGAAGCTCCTCTCCGGGCGGGAGGTCGCATGAGCGAACCATCTCGGGACGACGCGCCCACACCGGGCCTTGCCGCCTATCTCGGCACACTGCTCGTGCTGGCCTTGCTCGCGCTCGTGCTGACGCCGGTGCTGTGGGCGGTGCTCTCCGCCTTCAAGTCTCGCGCCGATATCTTCGCCGGCGATGTCTGGCCGCGGCGCTGGTCGCTGGAGAATTTCGACGATCTTCTGGCGAAGACGCTCTATCTGCGCTGGATGCTGAACAGCCTGGTGGTGGCGCTCGCCAGTACGGCGCTCGGGCTGCTGTTCTGCTCGCTCGGGGGCTATGCCTTCGCCAAGTTCGACTTCCCGGGCAAGACGGTCATGTTCTGGATCGTGATCGCTTCGGTCTCGATCCCGGCCTTCACCACCGTTATCCCGCTTTTCGGCTGGCTCGCCCGGCTCGGACTGCTCGACACTTATATTGTCCTGATCCTGCCCTTCGCCGCCAATGCCTTCGGCATCTTCCTGATGCGGCAATATGCGGTCGCGATCCCCACCGAGCTGCTCGATGCCGGGAGGATCGACGGCGCCGGCGAGTTCCGCCTGTACTGGAGCGTCGTGCTGCCCCTGCTGCGCCCGGCGCTCGGCACCGTCGGCGTGCTGATCTTCATCGCCTCCTGGAACAGCTACATCTGGCCGCTGGTGATGATGCGCACCGACGAGATGCTGACCTTGCCGGTCGGCGTCGCGACGCTGAAGGGCGACCAGCTGCCCGAATACGGGATGCTGATGGCGGCGTCGGTGCTGTCGAGCGTGCCGATCATCATCGCCTTCCTGATCATGCAGCGCCAGTTCATCGCGGGCCTGACCCAGGGCGCGGTCAAGTAGTCATCGGAGCACAGGTTCATGGACCTCGAACTGAATGGGAAGGTCGTGATGGTGACGGGCGCGGCGCGCGGCATCGGGCTGACCAGCGCGCGCCGCTTCGCCGCCGAGGGCGCGCTGGTCATGCTCGCCGACCGCGACGCCGGCACGCTGACCGAGGCGGCCGCTACCGTGCCGGGCTCGCGGACGGTCGCGGCCGATCTCACCGCGGACGGCGCCGCCGATCGGGTGCTGGACGCGACACTTTCCGCCTTCGGTCGCCTCGACGTGCTCGTCAACAATGCCGGCATCAGCGAACCGGCACCGATCGCCACGACCACCCCGGAATCCTGGCGCCGGGTGCTCGCGGTCAATCTCGACGCCGTCTACCTGCTGTCGCGGGCGGCGATGCCGGCTCTCGCGCAGAGCAAGGGTGCGATCGTCTCGCTCGCCTCCTTCGCCGGCAAGCGCGGCACGCTGTTCGGCGACAACACCTCCTATTCGACCTCCAAGGCCGGCGTCATCGGCTTTACCCGCGCGCTCGCCATCGAGGCGGCCAAGGTCGGCGTGCGCGTCAATGCCGTTGCGCCCGGCCCGGTCGCGACCGAACTGATCAAGGCACTGACGCCCGAACAGCTCAAGCGCGTCACCGATTTTGTGCCGCTCGGCCGCATGGCCGAGACCGACGAAATTGCCGATCTCCTGCTTTTCCTGTCGTCGTCGCGTTCGAGCTACATCACCGGCGAGGTGGTGAACGTGAACGGCGGGCTCTACATGGATTGAAGGCCGCCATGGCACTCCCCGACGACCCGCTCACCATCATCGCGACCCGGCACTGGCTGGTCTACATCCCCTTCGACAGTCCGATCGTCTGGGGCTCCGGCAAGCGTGCCGGCTCGACCCGTCTGGTCGTCGAGGTGACGACCGCCTCCGGCATCAAGGGCTATGGCGAGACGATCGCGCTGCTCGATTTCGTCCCGGTCGTTCTGGAGAAGGTCGTGCTGCCGCTCGCGCTTGGCCGCAGTGTCGCCGATGTCGAGCGGCTCCACCGGCACGTACTCGGCGCCGGCTATTACCATCATGAGCGGGCCGCGGTGATGGCGCTCGCCGCGGTCGAGATGGCGATGTGGGATGCGCTCGGCAAAAATGCCCGCCTGCCGCTGCATGCCCTGCTCGGCGGCGCCTATCGCCGCGAGATCGAGCTCGCGGCCTATCTGTTCGTCGCCGATCCCAAACCCTGTGCCGAGACGGCCCTCCGCTTCCGCGACGAGGGTTACACCACCTTCAAGGTCAAGATCGGCCATGACGAGAAGAGCGACATCGCCTTGATGGAAGCCGTGCGCCGGGTCGTCGGCGACGCGCCGCTGCGGGCCGACGTGAATGGTGCCTGGTCGCCAGGCACAGCACGGCGCCAGCTGGAGAAGCTGAAGGGGCTGGATCTCGCCTATGTCGAGCAGCCGCTCGTCCTGCACGACATTGCCGGTCATGCCGAGCTGCGGCAGGCCCAGACGGTGCCGATCGCGATCGACGAAGGCGCCTATACGCTCGGCGATGTCGGCAATGTCGTGCGCGCCGCCGCTGCCGACGTGATCCTGCTCGATCCGCATGAGGAGGGGGGCATCTGGCAATGCGTCAAGGCTGCGGGCGTGGCGGAGGCGGCGGGTATTCCCGTGACGCTGCATTCCGGCGGCGAGCTCGGCCTGTCGCAGGCGGCCTATCTGCATCTCGCGGCCTCGATCCCGAATATGAACATCGCGATCGACACCGAATATTACTATCACAGCGTCGACATCATCACCGAAGCCTTCGTGATCCGTGACGGGCGTCTCGACGCTCCGCAGGAGCCCGGTCTCGGCGTGTTGCCCGATCTCGACGCGCTCGAACGCTTCCGCTCCAGCAAGGTGATCGGGGCCTATCTCGACCCTGACCGGCCCGGCTGGTTCGCCGAGAAGCCGAAATACTGAGGACATCGCCATGCGCTTCCACGATCGTGAAGTGGTCGTCACCGGCGCCGGGCGCGGCATCGGACGGGCGGTGGTGGCGCGCTTCCTCGTCGAGGGCGCCCGCGTCGCTGCAATCGATCTGGAGCCGCCGGCTGACGCGAGCGATACCGAACAGCTGTCCTGGCACGGTTTCGACATTACGGATGAAGGCGCCGTGGCGGCCTTCTTCGCGGGACGCAATCGCTGTGACGTGCTCGTCAACAATGCCGGCATTCCGGGCGAGGGCGCGCTTGCTGCGCTGACCACGGCCCATTGGAACCGCGTCTTCGCCGTCAATGTCACGGCCCAGATGCTGATGGCGCAGGCGGCCTTGCCGCTGATGCGGGCTGGGGCCAGCATCGTCAATCTCGCCTCGGTCGCGGCCCATATCGGCTTTGCCGAGCGAGCCGCCTATTGCGCCTCGAAATCGGCCGTTCTCGGACTGACGCGTGCGCTCGCCATCGAATTCGCGGGCAGGGTGCGGATCAACTGCATCTGCCCCGGTACCGTCGATACGCCCTGGATCGCCCGCCTCGTCGGTGACGGCGCCGACCGTGACGAACGCATGGCGGCGATGGCGGGCCGTCAGGCAATCGGCCGCCTCGGTGCACCCGGTGAGATCGCCGCGGCAGTGGCCTTCCTGGCATCCGAGGACGCAAGTTTCATCACCGGGGCGATCCTCACCGCCGATGGCGGCATGACCATCGCCCCGACGTGATGCGATAGGAATTTCTGTCTTTGAATGCGTCCGCTTTTGGCGCGACGCGGTTTCAGTCACCGCAACCAAACAATAGCCCATCTTCCCACGAGACGGGCTTTCTGCGTTCAGAACGGATCGCCAGAAGCCGCCCCATCTCGCCGTGCAGCGCCGTCACGCCCTTGCGCAGTCGCGGATGCGCCAGCCATCGGGCGCCCCCGGGCCGTGCGCCTTGCCTTCGACCAGCTGTGCACGATATTTGATCTGCCGACCGCCGCCGGCCCGGCGCCGTTGCGATGGGCCATGATCGTTGGCGGTGTCATCGCGCTCAAGCCGGCAAATCAATGACCTCTCATGACGTGATCGAGCCGATCGATGCCGGCGCCCGTGGCAGGCGCTGGCCCCTGCTGCGCTGGTTCGCCTCCTCAGCCACTCTGAGCGTTCCACAAGCGGCCGGACCGGTGGCGTTTTCCCTGCTCGCATTGGGCCTCACGGGTGATCCCAGCCAGGGGGCCGCCATCATGGTGGCGATGACGCTAGCCCAGGTGCTGGGCGCGATCCCGATCACGCGCGTCGGAAAGAACCTGCCGACCACGCGTTTCCTGCGATTGCTGATCGGCATCCGCACCGTCGCGCTGGTCGTCGTCGCGCTTCTCGCGGCCTATGGGGCCTCGATGGCATGGCTGATCGCCTTCGCGGCGATCGCCGGCTCGGTGAATGGCGCTGCGTTCGGCTATCTGCGTTCGCTGCTGAACGCTCTGACGCCCATTTCGCAATTGCCGCGTGCGCTCGGGATCTCGGCCACGCTGGGCGAGGTCACCTTCGTCCTGGCTCCGGTGCTGGCGTCCGGCCTCGGCGTGATCTCGCCGGTCTTCGCCATCCTCGTGGTCGCGGTCCTTGGAGCCTTCCCCGCATTGCTGGTGCCGGATGTCGGCGCGTCTCATCTCCCAGATGCTCCCCAGGCCTCCGGGTCTGTCCTGAGCCCTGCGATTGCCCTCTGGCTCGCCTGTGCGGCGGCCGGCGGCGCGACGGTCGCGGCGGTCGAGATCGGTTCGGTCGCTCTGGCGCTCAGCTTCGGCTACCAGCCCGCATTGGCGATCATCTTTACGGTCCCTCTGTGCCTGGCGTCGGTCGCAGGCGGGGTCTGGGTCAGCTTCCGGAACAGGAGCTCATCGCGAAGGGCCGTCGTGATCCAACTCGCCGTCATGGCAGGCGGCGCCGCTCTGGCGGCATGCGAGATATCCGTCACGACGACGGTGGCCGGCGCCGTGCTCATCGGCGGTGTCCTGGCCCCTCTGAGCACCCATTACTCGCTGGTTCTGGACAGCCTCGCGCCCCCGCACCACAGGGCGGAGGTCTTCGCGCTCCTGCGAACTGCGAACGCGGTTGGCGTCATCCTGGCGGGCATCTCGCTGACGGCCCTGTCGCTGACAACGGCATTGGCGACCGTCACCGGGCTGATGCTCGCGGCAACCCTCGCCGTTGCCGTGGCGCGCTGGTCGGGCGGCTCCGCAAAGGGTGGGTGAAGCGCCGGCGGGTGTTTGCCGCCAAAGGGGCGATCGCAGCCAGGTCGGTGGTCTCGGCCCGCCGGACGCCAGAGGCGGCGCCGTGAATCGGCGCGCCATCCGAAACCGGCATGAGCAAACGGTGTCTTGCGACGTCCATCGGCAGCCGGACTCTCGCCGAGCTGCAGGCCGGGGGCGCGCGCGTCTGCGACAGGCCGCGCATTCCAGACTTGTCAGCGCGCCCTCAATCGCTAGCTTTGATCCGATGGTTGTCACTCCGGCCGTGCCGGCGTTGCCCGACCGCCCATAAGAGGCGGCGAGGTTCAATCGTTTCAAAGGGAGGAAAACCGATGACGAGACTGAGCAGTGCAACCTTGTGTCTTGCAGTCGCGACGGCATTTTCCGCGCCGGTCGCCGCTGCCGAGATCCGCCTGATGACGGGCCCCCAGGGCGGCATCTGGGTGCCCTTGGGCGGACAGCTCAAGGACATGTGGGAGAAGGCGGTTCCGGGGCTTGCCGTGCAGTCGCTGCCAGGCGCCGGCATCGCCAATGTGCGCGCCATCGAGGACGGCAAGGCCGAGGTCGGCTTCGGCAACTCGATTTCCACGGTCGACGGGCTGGCCGGCAACGCGCCGTTCCCGAAGAAGCACGAGAACATCTGCAACATCGCCTCGCTCTACCCGCAATACTTCCAGATGCTGGTGCCGGCGGATTCCGGGATCAAGACCGTCAAGGACCTGAAGGGCAAGGCGATCACCACCCAGCCGCGCGGCAATACCGGCGAGCTCATCACCGGCCAGCTGCTGAAGGTGCATGGGATGAGCTACGGCGACGTCAAGGTCTCGTTCGTCTCCTATACGGACTCGGTCGAACAGGTGAAGGACGGCCATGCCCAGGCCTTCTCGCTCGGCACGGCCATTCCCTCGGGCGCGGTGATGGACCTCGCCTCGGCGCGGGACATCAAGCTGCTCGACCTCTCGGCCGACCTCGACGGCATGAAGAAGCTCAATCCCGGCTACACGCTGGTGACCGTGCCGAAGGGCACCTATCCGAAGCAGGCCGAGGACGTGAAGGTGATCGGCTATGCCACCCACATCGTCGCCTCCTGCAAGCTGCCGGCGGACCAAGTCTATGCGATGACCAAGGCTATCGCGGAGAATGTCCCGGCGCTGGCGGCGACCAGCAAGACGATGGCCAGCCTCACGCCGCAGATCATGGCGGAGGATGTCGGCGTGCCGTTCCATCCCGGTGCGGCGCGATTCTACAAGGAAAAGGGCATCGCCGTCGCCGCGAAGTGAGCGGCCGATGGCTCCCCTGAGATCCGATTGATCCCTGGCGCGCCGGGCATCCCCGGCGCGCGCTCCAGAAGCCTCCGGTCCGCCTGCGAGGCGCGCGAGCGCGCCGTGCCAGCCGACGATCGGTTCCAGCGCCGGGACATTCCAGTGGATATCAGCGTTCCAAAGCCCGAATTCAGGTTCGATTTCAGCCATGCCGGGGTTGTCCGGCTCGTCACCGCCGTGATCGCGGTCGCGATGGCGCTCTACCATATGTGGGTGATCCTGCCGCCGGCCCTGGGCGGGCAGGGCACGCCGGAAGCGATCATCTTCCGTGGCACGCATCTTCTGTTCGCGTTGACGCTGACCTTCCTGATCTATCGGCGGGCCGGGAGCGATGCGGCCCCTTCGTTGCTGGACTATGCGCTGCTCGCACTCGCGATGGCGCCGATCATCTACCTGTTCTGGAACTACGACTACATCGTCAACCGTATCTACTACGTCGACGACATGACGCCGACCGACATGGCGATGGCGGTCATCCTCATCGTTCTGCTGCTCGAGGCGACGCGGCGACTGATCGGCTGGGCGCTGCCGCTCACCGCGATCGCCTTCCTCGCCTATGGACTCCTGTTCGCGCGGGTCGAGCCGATGCGGCTGCTCGACCAATTGTTCATGACGACGGAAGGCATCTTCGGCGCGCCGCTCGGCGTCTCCGCTGCCTATGTGATGATCTTCGTCCTGTTCGGCTCCTTCATGGAGCGGACCGGCACGGGCCAGCTCTTCATGGATTTCGCGCTGTCGCTGACCGGGCATACGGCCGGCGGGCCGGGCAAGGTCTCGGTGGTGTCGTCGAGCCTGTTCGGCACGATCTCCGGCAGCGCCGTCGCCAATGTCATGGTCGACGGGCCGATCTCGATCCCGCTGATGAAACGGACGGGATTCAAGCCGCATTTCGCCGCCGGCGTCGAGGCGGTGGCCTCGACAGGCGGCCAGATCATGCCGCCGATCATGGGGGCCGCCGCCTTCGTCATGGCCGAGTTCCTGTCGGTGTCCTACGGCCAGGTGGTGGTCTGGGCGCTGATCCCGGCGGTCCTCTATTACGTCGCCTGCTTCGCTGCGGTGCATTTCGAAGCCAAGCGCCACGGCATCCTGGGCGTGCCGCGCAGCGAATTGCCGAGGCTCGGCACGACCCTGCGCGAGCGTGGCCATCTCTTCCTGCCGGTGCTGACCATCCTGACCGTATTGTATTCCGGCTACAGCGCCCCGCTTGCGGCGCTGGCGGGAACGCTGCTCTGCTTTCCGGTCGCGGCGCTACGGGCTTCGACGCGCGGCAATGTCCGCATCCCGATCATCATCGACGCGATGATCGACGGTGCCCGCAACGCGCTCGCGGTGGCGCTCGCCTGCGCCTGCGCCGGCATCGTCATCGGCGTGGTGGCCCTGACCGGCGCGGGCATCGTCTTCACCCAGGCCGTGATCGGACTGTCGCAGAACTATCTGCTGCTGGCGCTGCTGCTGACCGGCATTGCCGGCATCGTGCTCGGCATGGGCATGCCGACGACACCGGCCTACATCGTCATGACCTCGCTGCTCGTGCCGGCGCTGGTCAAGCTCGGGGTGATGATGCCGGCAGCGCACATGTTCGCCTTCTACTTCGCCATCCTGTCGGCGATCACGCCGCCGGTCGCGCTCGCCGTCTATGCCGCGGCGGGGTTGGCGAAGGCGGATCTCTGGACCAGCGGCTGGGCGGCGATGAAGATCGGCGCCGCCGGCTTCATCGTGCCCTTCATGTTCGTCTACGAGCCCGCGCTGCTGATGATCGGCGACTGGCCGACGATCATCTGGCGCTTCGTCGCCTCCTGTGTCGGCATCACGCTGCTCGCCGCCGGGCTGCACGGCTATCTCCTGCGCCGGATGGTGCCCTGGGAGCGCGCGCTGCTGATCGCGGCGGCGTTCTGCCTGGTGAAGCCGGACTGGCTGACGGATATGCTCGGGCTCGGGTTGGCGGCAGCGATGCTCGCACTGCAGTGGCGCGTCACGCGGCTGGCCGCTTCCGGCGAAGGGCGCTGAGGCGATGACGGGACGAGCCTGACGCAGCAAGGCAGGCGCGATGCCCGGTGCGGCGACAGGCGCCGCCTTCGGAGATGTCGAGCCGAGTCGGCGCCGGCCGGGGCAACATGGTGGCAGACTACCGGTCCATATCCCTGGAAGCTCCAGGTTTCAGACCGCGAGGGGACGCTTCGCGAGCATGTAAATCTGGGCGTAGCCTTCCTTGATCGCCGCCGTGATCTGGTCGAGGCGGCGGTCGATGTGCTTTTCGAGCAGCTCGATGCAGGCCGCTTCGTCGCGGGCCTTGAGGCTCGTCAGCACCGCGCGGTGTTCGGCCTGGGTCTTCGAGCGGTTGATGCGGTCCATGTCGATCCAGCGCACGAAACGGATGCGCGCATTGACGTTGCGCAGCACGCGCAGCATCTCGGCATTGTCGGACATCGCCATGAGTCCCTCATGGAAGGCCTCGTCGAGCTCGACGAGCTCGACCGCGCTGCGTTCGCCGGGGTCGGGGCCGGTCCGGTCGAGGAAGGCGATCAGCGCGTCGATGTCGGCGTCCTTGGCGCGGCCGATGGCCAGCCGCGCCGCCGACACCTCGAGCGCCTTGCGCAGCTCGTAGAGGTCGAAGATCTCGTGCGCGTCGAGTTCGCGGCAGAAGAAGCCCTTCCCCGGCGCGAAGCGCAGGAAGCCCTCGGTCTTCAGCCGGTTCAGCGCCTCGCGCAGCGGCGTCCGGCTGACGCCGAGGCGCTTGGCGATGTCGCCCTCGTTGAGGCGTTCGCCCGGCTTGAACTCGTAGCTCACGGCCATCGCCTTGAGCTGTTCGTAGACGCGGTCGACGACGCTATCGGAACTGCTCTCCACGACCACTCCCGTCGATGCATGCAAGCCGGAACACATCTCCCTATACGGCCAGGGAGAACCCTCTGGCAACGCGCCGTCAGCCGAAGCTGCGCGGGCGCAGGCCGGCATGAAACCAGGTGATCATCGAATAGATGTCGTAGACCGGCAGCCCCACCGCGGCCTGCAGCGCGGCGGCGTAGGGCGGCATGTTCGTGCATTCGAGCACGATCGCGTCGATGTCCGGGTTGCTGGCGACCAGGGCCTTGCCGGCTTCGACGACGTCCTGCTCGGCGAGCGCCACGTCCATGTCGTCCTTCTCGGCCTTGATCAGCACGCGGAAGAACTCGCGGCCGTTCTCGGTGCCGATGGTCGGGGTATCCAGCGGCACGCCGGCGCCTTCGAGATGGGCCGGCGTCAGCGTCGAGCCCGACACGGTGACGAGCCCGACGCGCTTGCCCGGCGGCAGCGTGGCCTGCACCCACGGCACCTGCATCAGCGAGGAGGTCGCGACCGGCACGCCGACCGCTGCGGCGATCTCCTTCTGGAAGATCGACAGGAAGCCGCAATTGGTGGTGATCGCCTCGGCACCGAAGCGCACGAGTTCCTTCGCGGCGTCGATGAAATCAGGCAGCAGGCCGGCCGCCCCCTTGAGGACGACCTTCTCCGGGCTCGCTCCGGTCACGACCTTGTAGAGGACCGGGAAGGGCCAGGTTCCGGCATTGCCCATGTCGCCATGGATGCGGGGAAAGCGGGCTTCCAGCATCAGGATGCCGAGCGGGGCGCCGTAAAGGGCCTTGCCGCCCTTGGCGATCCGGGCTGCGGGCGCTGCGATATGGGCTGTCATGGCGATCTCCTGGAGCAAGCGGTTTTAGAGATAGCGGCGCGGGTCGAAGGGCGCGAGGTCGATCTCGGGCTCGCGGCGCGCAAGCAGCTGGGCGACGAGGCGGCCGGTCCGGGCGGACCCGACCAGGCCGACATGGCCATGCCCGAAGGCATAGATCACATCGCCCGTGGCACGCGCCGTGCCGATGCAGGGCCGTCCGTCCGGCATGCTCGGCCGGTGGCCGAGCCAGACCTTGATCCGCTCCGGCGCGATGGAGCGGGGCAGCTCGGGGAACAGGCCGATGAGATGATCGCGCAGGATCTCGGCCCGCCGCCAGTCCGGAGCGGCCTCGAGCCCGGCGATCTCGACCTGCCCGGCGGCGCGCAGGCCGCCATCCATCGGGTTGACCACCATCTTGACGTCGGAGGCGAGGAAGCTGCCACGCGGCGCAACCTCGGGATCCTCGATGACGACGTGATAGCCGCGCTCGGTTTCGAGTGGCAGCCGGTCGCCGATCGTGGCGCAGAGCGCGGCCGAATGAGCGCCGGCCGCGACCACGGCCCGGTCGCAGGCGATGTCTCCGGCGGCGGTGCGCACGGCCTTCAGGCGACCGCCCTCGACGACGAAGGCGCGGGCCGGCGTTGCGACGAAGCGCGCTCCGCACGCCGCCGCATGGGCCGCCAGCGCGGTGACATAGGCACCCGGGTCGCGGCAGCGGCCGGCTTCCTCGACCAGTATCCCGAAGCCGTAGCGCGGATGGAGATGCGGCTCGCGTTGGCGCAGCTCTTCGGCCGACAGCTCCAGCCAGTCGATGCCGACGCGCCGGCGGATGGCCCAGGCGAGGCTGTCGGCCTCGAAGACGGCGCGCGAGGTGTAGACCTGGAGCAGCCCCTGGCGCTCGATCAGTTGCGGGCAGCCGGCTTCGGCGGCGAGCCGCGCATGCAGGGCGGGAGCATTCTCGAGCAGGCTGCGGAGCGCGATGGCCGTCCGCTCCAGCTTGGCCGGTGTCCATCCCGACCAGAGATAGCGCAGCAGCCATGACCATACGCGCGGCAGATAGCGCCAGCGCAGGGCCAGAGGTCCGAGCGGGTCGCGCAGATAGCCCGGCACCTTCCGCCATGCGCCCGGCTCCGCCGGCGGAATGACCGAATGCGACGACAGCCAGCCGGCGTTGCCGTAGCTTGCGGCCTGCTTGCCGCCGCTCGGCTCGGGGTCGATCACAGTGACCCCATGGCCGTCGCGCAGCGCTTCGAGCGCACAGGCGATGCCGACGGCGCCACCGCCGATGACGGCGACGTGCAGGGGGGAGACCCCGCTCATTCCGCCGCGACCGCTGCGGGCAGGAAATCCCGGGCATGCGACTGGGCGCGCGGATCGAGCAGGCAGTGCAGGATCGCGGGCTTGCCCGAGGCGACGGCGCGCTCGAAGGCCGGCGCGAACTCCTCGGTGCGCTCGACGCGCTCGCCGTGGCCGCCGAAGGCGCGGGCATAGAGCGCGAAATCCGGATTGACGAGCTGCGTGCCGACGACGCGGCCCGGATAATCGCGTTCCTGATGCATGCGGATCGTGCCGTACTGGCCGTTGTCGAGGACGATCACCACGATCGCCGCGCCGTATTGGACGGCGGTGGCGAATTCCTGCCCGTTCATCAGGAAGCAGCCGTCGCCGGCGAAGGCGAGGACCGTCCGGCCGGGGTGCTGGCGCTTGGCCAGGACGGCCGCCGGAATGCCGTAGCCCATCGAGCCCGAAGTCGGGGCGAGCTGCGCGGCGAAGGCGTGGAAGCGATGGTGGCGATGCAGCCAGCCGGCGTAATTGCCGGCGCCGTTGCAGATGATCGCGTCCTGCGGGAGCCGGTCGCGCAGCCAGGCGATGAGCTGGCCGTACTGGAAATCGCCGGGCAGCTGCCGCGGATCCTGCGTCCAGGCGAGATAGTCGCGATGCGCCTGCGCGGCTGCGCCCTGCCATGCGATCGCGGGGGGCGTGGCGAGGCTCTCCAGCGCCGCGACGAAGGCTGAGGGGGCGGCCTGGATGGCGAGCGTCGGCTGATAGACCCGCCCGAGCTCTTCGGAACCCGGATGGACATGGATCAGCTTCTGACGCGGCACCGGAATGTCGAGCAGCGTGTAGGAGCTGGACGGAATCTCGGACAGGCGCCCGCCCAGCAGAAGCACGAGGTCGGCCTCGGCAATGCGGGCCTTGAGCCTGGGATCCGGCCCGATCCCGAGATCGCCGGCATAGTTGGGATGGTCGGCATCGAACAGGGCGGCGCGCCGGAAGGAGGTCGCGACCGGCAGGTCGAAGCGCTCTGCGAAGCGCGCGAAGGAGGCCGTCGCCGCCGCGTCCCAGCCAGAGCCGCCGATGATCGCGACGGGCCGCTTCGCGTCGGCGAGCAGCATCGAGAGCCGCTCCATGTCGGCAGGTGCGGGCCAGGCCCGCGCCGGCTCCACGCGCGGCGCGTCGGCCACCGCTGCCGTCTCCGTCAGCATGTTTTCCGGCAGCGCGATCACCACCGGCCCCGGTCGACCTTGCATGGCGACACGGAAGGCGCGCGCGACGAGCTCGGGAATACGGGCGGGGTCGTCGATCTCGACCGTCCATTTGGTGATCGAACCGAAAACGGCGCGATAATCGAGCTCCTGAAAGGCCTCGCGCTCGCGCATGGCGGTGTCGACCTGCCCGACGAAGAGGATCATCGGTGTCGAATCCTGCATGGCGATGTGGACGCCATGCGCCGCGTTGGTGGCGCCGGGGCCGCGCGTCACGAAGCAGATGCCGGGCCGGCCGGTCAGCTTGCCATAGGCCTCGGCCATCATCGCAGCGCCGCCCTCGGCCCGGCAGATGACGACGTCGATCGCCGCATCGTGCAGGGCGTCGAGCGCCGCGAGATAGCTCTCGCCGGGGACGCAGGTGATGCGCTCGACCCCCTGGCGCAGGAGCTGGTCGACGAGGATCTGGCCGCCGGTGCGGCTGTTCTGAAGGGTCATGACAGAATCTCGCAGGCGCGGGTGATGTGCGCGCAGGCCTCGCGCAGGCTGTCCTCGGAGGCGGCATAGGAAATGCGGAAATAGGGCGCGAGGCCGAAGCAGCTGCCGGGAACGACGGCAACGTCGTGCTGCTCCAGCAGATAGCGGCAGAAGGCGGCGTCGCTATCGATCAGCGTGCCATCCGGAGCCCTGCGGCCGATCAGCCCGGCGCAGCTCGCGAAGGTGTAGAAAGCCCCTTCCGGCTTGCGGCAGGTGATGCCGTCGATCGCGTTCAGGGCGTCGACGACAAGGTCGCGGCGGGCCTGAAAGGCGAGGCGGCGCTCGGCCAGGATTTCCTGGGGGCCGTTGAGGGCCTCTACGGCTGCAGCCTGGCTGACGGAGCAGGCCATGGAGATCTGGCTCTGGACCACGGCCATCGCGGCGATCAGCGATTTCGGGCCGCCGGCATAGCCGATGCGCCAGCCCGTCATCGCGTAAGCCTTGGAAACGCCGTTGACGGTGAGGGTGCGCGCCTTGAGCGAGGGCTCGATCTGCGCCGCCGTGACGAAAGCCAGCCCGTCATAGACGAGGTGTTCGTAGATGTCGTCCGACATCAGCCAGACATGCGGGTGGCGCAGCAGAACCTCGGTGATCGGCCGCAGATTCGCCTCCGAATAGGCGGCGCCGGAGGGGTTCGACGGCGAGTTCAGCAGCAGCCAGCGCGTGCGCGGCGTGATGGCGCGCTCCAGATCCTCCGCTGCGAGGCGGAAACCGTTCTCCTCCCGGCAGACCACGTCCACGGGCGTCCCGCCGGCGATGCGGACGATGTCGGCATAGGTCGTCCAGTAGGGCGCGGCGAGGATGACCTCGTCGCCCGGGTCGAGGCTCGCCATGAAGGCGTTGTAGAGAATGGCCTTGGCGCCGGAGCTGACCGTGACCTCGTCCGGCGCGTAGGAAAGCCCGTTCTCGCGGCGGAATTTCTCGACGATCGCGGCCTTCAGCTCGGGCGTGCCTTCGAGTGGCGGATACTTCGTCTTGCCAGCGCGGATCGCCTGCTCGGCGGCCTGCTTGACGTTGTCGGGGGTGTCGAAATCGGGCTCGCCGGCGCCGAGCACGATGACGGGCCGGCCCTCGCGCTTCAGCCGCGCCGCCGCGGCCCCGATCTTCAGGATCTCGGAAACGCCGATCGATCCGAGCCGCCCGGCGGGGCGAAAATCGCTCTGCTGCGTGGTTCCGTCCATGAAAGCCTCCCCTGCGAATGCGCCCGCCGCTAGGCCAGCGCGACCGCGATCACCTCGATGCGATGTGCCGGATCGGCGAGCTCGACCTTGCCGCAGGCGCGGGCCGGCGTCTGGCCAGGGACGACCCAGGCGTCGTAGACGCGGTTCATCGCATCGAAATCCTCCATGGATTTCAGCCAGATCTGGACGCTGACCAGCCGGGATTTGTCGGTCCCGGCCCGGCTAAGCATGTCGTCGACCTTCGCCAGGGCCTCGCGGGTCTGCTGGGCGATGTCGCCGGCCTTGTCGTCGGCGACCTGGCCGGCCAGGAAGACGAGCCCGCCGGCGGCGACGGCGCGGCTGCGGCGGGCGTTCTGATCGATGCGGGTGATGGCGGTCATGGCAGTTTCGTCTCCAGGGCGGGTCAGCGGCCGGTCGCCGCGATGCGGCGGCAGTGATCGAGTGCGGCGCCGATCAGATTGTCGCTCGCCTCGGGCGTCCGGAACGCGGAATGGGCGGAAAGCGTGACGTTCTCCAGCGTGGTCAGCACATGGCCTTCCGGCATGGGCTCGATCGCGTAGACGTCGAGGCCGGCGTGCCGGATCTGGCCGGACCGCAGCGCCTCGACCATGGCATCCTCGTCGACGAGGGCGCCGCGCGCCGTGTTGACGAGGATCGCTCCGGGCTTCATCGCCGCAATCCGTTCGCGCGTGATCAGGCCGCGGGTCTCATCCGTCAGCAGGAGATGCAGCGAGACGACGTCGCTCTCCGCCAGCACGGTCTCGAGCGACACGAACGAGACGCCGTCATGGCTGCGCGGCGTCCGGTTCCAGGCGATGACCTTCATCCCCGCCCCGCGCGCCAGCCGCGCCACCTCGGCCGCGATGCCGCCGAAGCCGACGAGGCCGAGCGTCTTGCCGGTGAGCTGCACGCCGTCGGTGCGCAGCCACTGCCCGGCGCGCATGCCCCGGTCCATCCGCGCAAATCCCTTGGCGGCGGCCCACATCAGAGCGAAGGCGCATTCGGCGACGGCCGTGTCGCCATAGCCCTTGACGATATGCACGGTGATGCCGTGCTCCGCGAGCTCGTCCGGGTTCATGTAGCTGCGCGGACCGGTACCCAGGAAGACGACGTGCTTGAGGCTGCGGCACTGCCTCGCAATCTCCGTCGGGAGATGGGTGTGGTCGATGATCGCGAGCTCCGCGTCGCCGAGCAGGCCGGGCAGCTCCTGCGAGGTGACTGACGGGTTGCGGTTGATCGTGAGATCGGGATCGCCAGCCCGGCTGAGCTTCTCGGTGACGGCGCTCAGCGTCTCGTTCGCATCGACAAAGACCGCACGCAAATTGGTTCTCCCTCAAAAATGACAACCGCGCCGCCATACGGGCGCAGGATAGAGTGCAGATTTGTATTCAGGTTTGAATTTGCGGCGCAAGCCGAGGCGGGCGCGGGGCGGTCATGCTAAAATGCGGCCTTGCATGTCGATCTGAATACAGAAATAGTCCCCGAGCGTGCCGGTCAGCGTGCCGGCCGAAAACCGGAAAAAAGCAGGGGATTGGCCATGAATCGCAGGGATGCCTTCGTCGTCGCATTCGCAGGTGCCGCGCTCGCCGCGAATGCAGCGCCCGCGCAGGCCCAGGCGCAACCGTCCGAATCGACGCTCGACAGGATCAAGCGCAGCGGGGTGATCCGCGTCGCCGTGATCGTCGGCCAGGAGCCCTACTTCCATAAGGATCTCGCCAGCGGCAGCTGGTCCGGCGCCTGCATCGACATGGCCAACGACATCGCCGCCAAGCTTTCCGCCAAGGTCGAATATGTCGAATCGACCTGGGGCAACCAGATCCTCGACCTGCAGGGCGGCAAGGTCGATCTCGCCTTCGCGGTGAACCCGACGCCGGAGCGGGCGCTCGTGATCGACTTCTCGACGCCGATCCTGGTGCATTCGTTCACGGTCATCACCAAGAAGGGCTTCGCGAAGCCGGAAAGCTGGGCCGAGCTCGACAAGCCGGAGGTCAAGATCGCGGTCGATATCGGCTCGACGCATGAGCTGATCGCACGGCGCTACTGCCCGAAGGCCACCATCCTCGGCTTCAAGAGCCGCGACGAGGCGATCCTCGCCGTGGCGACCGGGCGCGCCGATTGCAACGTCTCGCTTGCCGTGCTCGCGGTCTCGACGCTGAAGAAGAACCCCAATCTCGGCGCGCTCGCGATCCCGCGGCCGCTGCTGACGCTGCCGACGAATATGGGCATCCGGGCCGAGGCGGACCGGCGCTACCGGGACTTTCTCAGCGCCTGGGCCGACTACAACCGCGCCATGGGGCAGACGCGCGAATGGATGCTCGCCGGCTTCAAGCCGCTCGGGCTGACGGCCGAGGATATTCCCGCCGAAGTGCAGTTCTGAGCGGTTCCCGGCGATGTATGTTTGGGATTTCTCGGCGCTCGGCCCCTATTGGGGGCTGATCGGCCAGGGACTCGGCATCACGGTGCTCTACACCGTGACCACCGTGGTGGCGGGGCTCGTCGTCGGGCTGGTTATCGGCATCGCGCGGACGGCAGGGCCGCGCTGGCTGTCGCCGCCCTTGCGGGCCTTCATCGAGATCTTCCGCTGCACGCCGCTGCTCGTCCAGCTGGTCTGGATGTACTACGCCCTGCCGGTCCTGATCGGGGTCGACATGTCGGCCTCGATGGCCTGCTTCATCACGCTGTCGCTCTATGCCGGCTCGTTCTACGCGGAGATCTTCCGCGGCGGCATCGAGGCGGTGGATCGCGGGCAGTGGGAGGCGGGCCGGGCGATCGGCATGCGGCAAGGGCGGATCTTCCGCCGCATCGTCCTGCCGCAGGCGATCCAGGTGATGATCCCGTCCTTCATCAACCAGACGATCCTCCAGCTCAAGAACACCTCGCTGGTCTCGGTCGTCGCGGTCGGCGACCTGCTCTATCAGGGTACCGTCATCACCGCGGCGAGCTATCGCCCGCTCGAGGTCTACACGGTCATCGCCCTGGTCTATTTCGTGGTTCTTTTCCCGCTGACCCTGGTCGCCGACCGGGTCGAGCAGAAGATGGGGGCGCATCGATGAACGCTCGACCCGCTACCCTTTCCGCGACCGGGATCCATAAATCATACGGCTCGTTCCAGGTGCTCAAGGGCGCTTCGCTCACTGTCGAGCGCGGCGACGTGGTGACGCTGATCGGTGCGTCCGGCTCCGGCAAGTCGACCTTCCTGCGCTGCATGAACCTGCTCGAGTTGCCCCAGGAGGGGACGCTCGTGGCAGGCCGCCACAGCTTCGCCTTCGGCAAGGGGCAGAAGGCGCCGAACGATGCCGCGCTCGCGCCCCTGCGCCGCGACGTCGGCATGGTCTTCCAGCACTTCAACCTGTTCCCGCACATGACGGCGCTGCGGAACATCATGGAAGGCCCGCTGCAGGTGAACGGCATGACGCCGGCCGAGGCCGCCGAACTCGGCCGCGACCTGCTCGCCAAGGTCGGGCTCGCCGACAAGGCGGACGCCTTTCCCGCCAAGCTGTCCGGCGGCCAGAAGCAGCGCGTCGCCATTGCCCGCGCGCTGGCGATGAAGCCCGATGTGATGCTCTTCGACGAGGTCACCTCGGCGCTCGATCCGGAGCTCGTCGGGGAGGTGCTGAACGTGGTGCGCAACCTGGCGGTCGAAGGCATGACGATGATCCTCGTCACCCATGAGATGGCCTTCGCCGCGGATGTATCGCATCGCGTCGGCTTCATGAACGACGGCGTTCTGGCGGAGATCGGCCCGGCGGAAGAGATCTTCCGCCGGCCGCAACATCCGCGCCTCGTCAGCTTCCTCGAACGCTTCAACAGGCCGGCGGGCTGACGCTTCGCCTAGCGCTACCGAACCGTCGCCTCGTCCTTCCGGCGGCGACGGCGATTTCGAACGCTGGCCGTCACACCCAGGCGGCCAGCAGGCCCTTGAAGGCGTGGTCCCGGGCGGTCTCGGCGATCAGCCTCGCCGTATCGTCGCGGAACGAGAAACAGCATCGCGGGCTCGGGACGTCCGCATTCGGGCCGAGGACCAGAGCCTTGCTGCCGGACGGAAGCGAACCGCTCATTCGCTCCGCAGCCGAAACGCGCTATTCTGACTTCGCTCGCGGCGCTGCCGGACCTGCGAGGCCCTGTCGCGCGTTGTCGTGATGCGGACCGCGCAGCCGGAGTTAGGGCCGGCTCTCAGGAGCGAAAGCGATGCCCGGACATGCTCTTTTGACCGCGCAGACGGTCGAGGACTGCATCATCGACCAGGGCTGGGAGCGTTATACAGCCGAGGATCACGCCATCTGGCGTGTGCTGTTCGAGCGCCAGCAGCGGACCCTGAGGGGCCATGTCTGCCAGGAATATCTCGACGGCCTTGCGGCGCTGGGCATCGGCCCCGAAGGCGTGCCGGATTTCGCAGGGATGAACGCGCGGCTGCGGCGGCTGACCGGCTGGGAGGTGGTGGCGGTGCCGGGGCTCATCCCGTCACGCCCCTTCTTCCAGATGCTGGCCAACCGCCAGTTTCCGGCCGGCACCTTCATCCGCAGCCGCGAGCAGCTCGACTATCTCGAGGAGCCTGACATCTTCCACGATGTCTTCGGCCATGTGCCGCTGCTGACCAACCCCGCCTATGCCGATTACATGAACGAATATGGCCGGATCGGGCTGGTCGCCGTCGAGACCAGGGGCGTGAAGTTCCTCGCCCGCCTCAACTGGTACACCATCGAATTCGGTCTGATCCGCAAGCCCGAGGGCATCCGCATCTACGGCGCCGGCATCGTCTCGTCCTTCGGCGAGGCAAGCTATGTGGTGCAGGATCCTTCCGCCCACCACCTGGCCTTCGATCTCGAGCGCGTGCTGCGCACCGGCTATTACATCGACGATTTCCAGGCGAGCTATTTCGTCATCGACCGCTTCGAGGACCTGTTCGACCTGCTCAGGGGCACCGATTTCACCACCCGTTTCGACGAACTGCGCGCCCTGCCGGGCCACACGCCCTTCGAGATCCTGCCGCAGGACGTGGTCATCCGGAAAGGCACCGGCCATTACTGGCGTGACTTGCCGGCAGCGAAGACGAAACTGAAGTGAGGCCCATCCGGCGCCGGCGGCTTCCCGCGGGCCCCTTACATCTTCTCCCGGTGCGGCATGCCGGTCTGCGCGCCCGGTGCAAGGCAGGCCAGAGCGGCTGCGCGGCAACCGAGATCGAGCGCCTGGGCAAGAGAGAGCCCCTCGTCCAATGCAACTGCGAGGGCGCCCACGAAGGTGTCGCCGGCGCCGGTCGTATCGACCGGCTCGATGCGCGGCGCGGCGACGTGGAAGGTCTCGCCGGCGGGCGTGTAGGCGAAGGCGCCCTCGGCCCCGGCCGTGACGACGCAACTCGTGGTGGTGCCCCTGATCAGACCGGCGATACCGGCCTCTGGCTGCCCGAGGATGGCGGCGATATCGGCCGCCTCGTGCTCGTTGACAATGAGGACGTCGCTGGCGCCGAGCAGCGCGGAAGCGTCGGCTGCGCCGAACCCGTCCGGTACCGGCGCGCAGTTCCAGACGACGCGGCCGCCCGCCTGCCGGACGCGTTGCGCCAGCGCCAGCGACTGCGCGAAGGGTACCTCCATCTGCAGCACCAGCGTCGTGCCGGAGGTCAGCAGCGCTTCCGGGACGTCGGCGGCTTTCGGTTCGAGATTGGCACCGCTGGCGACCGTGATCGCGTTCTCCGCCTGCGCATCGACCGTGATGAAGGCGCAGCCGGTCGGGGTCGTGCCGAAGCGGATCAGATCGGCTGCGGCGCCGTTGGCGACGAGGTTGTCGATCGATTCCCGGCCGAAACCGTCATCGCCGACGCAGGCCGCCATGGCGACCCGGCCGGGTGCTGCGAGGCGTGCGGCGGCCACGGCCTGGTTCGCGCCCTTGCCGCCGAAATGGCGGTCATAGGACGGCGCGAGCACCGTCTTGCCCGGCCCCGGAATGGTCGCGACCCGCGCGACCAGATCGACATTGATCGATCCGAAGACCAGGATCATCGGTGCTCTAGCTCCGCTTCAGCCTTCGGCGTCCATCTGGTGCAGCTTCTCGACCCGGCGACGGAAATCCTCGTCGGTCGAGAACTCGGCCGAGAGATAGGACGAAATCAGGTCGCTGGCGAGCCAGGGGCCGACGATCTTGGCGCCGATACACATCACGTTGACGTCGTCATGCTCGACGCTCTGATGGGCGGAGTGGATGTCGTGGCAGACGGCGGCGCGGATGCCCTTCATCTTGTTGGCGGCGATCGAGGCGCCGACGCCGGTGCCGCAGACCATGATGCCGCGCTCGGCCTCGCCTGACGTCACCTTGCGGGCGACCTCGCGGGCGATGTCGGGGAAGTCGACCGGCTTGTCGTCATGGGAGCCGACATCGATGACCTCGTGGCCCAGCGATCTAATGTGGTCGATGACGTGCTGCTTCAGGGACCAGCCGGCATGGTCGGAGCCGATGACGAGGCGCATGGGTTTTCCTATGTGCAATTGGAACGAGGGGCCGGCGCCCTTGGCGAGCGCCGGCTTTGGGAGGGATCAGCCGCGCATCTCCGCGGGCAGTTCGGTGCCGTGGAACTTCTTGTAGATCGCGTTGAGCTTGCCGTTCTTCAGGTTCTGCCCGATCCAGGCATCGAGCTTCTCGAGCAGCTTGGGTTCGCCCTTCTTCACGCCGATGGCGAGGTCGAAATTGGTGATCGTGACCTTGGGCTCGAAGGGGCGCGACGGCGCCTTGACGCCGATCTGCGAGACGATCGTCGCCGAGGTCGCGACGCAGTCCGCCTGGCCGGAGACAGCGGCGGTGACCATCGTCGCGTCATCCTCGTAGCGGGCGAGCTTGAGGTCGCGCTCCTTCATGTTGGTCAGCGTCGTGTCTTGGGTGGTGCCGCGCGAGACGGCGATCGTCTTGCCCTTCAGATCCTCCCAGCTCTTCGCCTCGACCGACTTCAGGCAGCCCACGACCGACTGCAGCGCGGCATAGGGCTTGGAGAAGTCGATGACCTTGGCGCGCTCGGGCGTGACCGACAGCGTCGAGATGATGATGTCGGCCTTGTTGGTCTGGACGTTGGGGATGCGGGTCGCACCGGTGGTCTGGACGAATTCGAGCTGCAGGCCCCAGTCCTTGGCGAGCAGCTCGGCCGTCTCGACATCCGAGCCGGTCGGCTTCATGGCGCTGTCGATCATGCCCGAGGGCGGGATCGCGAGATCGGTCGCGATGCGGATCTTGCCGGCCTTCGTGATGTCGTCGAGCATGTCGGCGCGGGCGGCCTGGCCGGCGCAGGCGAGCGCCGTCGTGCCGAGCAGGGCAAGCGTGAGAAAGCGTTTCATCCTTGGGTCTCCTTCCCGTTTTGGTCGTTAGAGCCCGGTTCCGACGAACTGGGCGAGTTCCGGCGTGGCCGGGTTCGACAGGATCGAGGCACTTCCGGCCTCGTGGACCCTGCCGGCGTGCATGAACACCACCTGATCGGCGATGCCCCGTGCGAACCCCATCTCATGGGTGACCATGACCATGGTCATGCCGTCGGCGGCGAGCTGCTCGATGACCTTGAGCACCTCGCCCGTCAGCTCCGGGTCGAGCGCGGAGGTGACCTCGTCGAACAGCATCACCTTGGGCTGCATGGCGAGCGAGCGGGCGATCGCCGCGCGCTGCTGCTGGCCGCCGGAGAGCTGTTCCGGATAGGCGTCGAGCTTCTCGGACAGGCCGACCTTGGCCAGCATCGCCTTGGCGAGCTCGCGGGCCTCGGCCTTCCTCACGCCCTTCACCGAGACCGGCGCCAGCGTGATGTTCTGCTCGATGGTGAGATGCGGGAACAGGTTGTAGCTCTGGAAGACGATGCCGACATCCTGGCGCAGGGCCCGCAGGTCGATATCAGCGGCGTCGACGCGGTGTTCGCAGACGCGGATCTCGCCTGAATCGATCCTCTCGAAGCGGTCGATGCAGCGCAGCGCCGTGCTCTTGCCTGAGCCGGAGCGCCCGATCAGCGCCAGCACCTCGCCGCGCGCGACGGTGAAGCTGACGCCGTCGAGCACCTTCAGCGGGCCGAAGCTCTTATGGACCTTGTCGAGGGCGACGATGGGGCGTTGGTTGAGGCGTTCCTGGCTCATGGGTTTCACATCTCGTCAGGCCGGCATCAGCTTCGCGCGGCCGACGCCCATGCGGCGCTCGAGGCGCCGGCTGAGGAGCGAGATCGGGAAGCAGAGCGCGAAATAGATCAAGGCGATGATCGCGTAGATCAGGAAGGGCTCGAACAGCGAGTTGTTGATGATCTGGCCGGAGCGGGCGAGCTCGACGAAGCCGACCACCGAGGCCAGCGAGGTGTTCTTGATGATCTGCACCATGAAGCCGACGGTCGGCGGCGTGGCGATGCGCACGGCCTGGGGCAGGATGACCTTGATCATGCGCTGGGTGCGGCTGAGCCCCAGCCCTTCGGCCGCCTCCCATTGCGGGCGCGGCACGGCCTGGATGCAGCCGCGCCAGATTTCGCCGAAATAGGCGCCGACATAGATCGTCAGCGAGGCGCCGGCCGCCCAGAGCGGCGTGATCGCGAGGCCGAGCGCCGAGAGTCCGAAATAGCCGAGGAACATGATCACCAGCAGCGGCGTGCCCTGCACGAGCTGGACATAGGCACCGCTGGCGAGCCGCACGGCCTTGTTCGGCGAGACGCGGGCGAGCGCGATCAGGAAGCCGACGATCCCGCCGCCGATCAGGGCGATGGTCGAGAGCCCGATGGTCCAGAGCGCGCCCTGGCCGAGGAAGAAGAGATGGTTCGCGTTGAGTGAGCCGCCCATGACCGACCTCTAGAGCGGCGTGCCGAGGCGCCGGCGGCGCGGGAAGAGGACGAGCCCCAGCGCCCAGAAGGCGGCGCGCAGGACGAGCGAGAGCGCGATGTAGCCGAGTGCGACGAGGATATAGGTCTCGAAGGCGCGGTAGGTGTCGGACTGGACGTAGTTGGCGACCGCGGTGAGCTCCTCCGCCGAGATTTGCGAGGTGATGGAGGAGGCGAGCATCAGCAGCACGAACTGGCTGGTCAGCGACGGATAGACCTTCTCGATCGCCGGCAGCAGGATGACGTGCCAGTAGATCTGGAAGCGCGACAGCGCGAGGCCTTCCGCCGCCTCGATCTGGCCGGGCGGGATCGACTCGAAGCCGGCCCTCATGATCTCCGCGGTATAGGCGCCGACATTGATGGCGAGTGCTGCCGCGGCCACCGAGAAGGCCGAGAATTTGAAGCCGATGCTCGCCAGCCCGAAATAGACCAGGAAGATCTGGACGAGCAGCGGCGTGTTGCGGATCGTCTCGACGTAAGCAGCGCAGAGCCCGGCGATGAGGCGGTTGCGGCTGCCGCGGCCGACCGCGCAGAGCGTGCCGACCGCACCGCCGACCAGGATCGCCAGGAAGGCGAGCTCCAGCGTCATCACTGCGCCGTCGAGGAAGAGCGGCCAGCGCTCGAGAACGACGGAGAAGTCGAGGTCGAGACCCATCGCCGCCGTCAGGCCCGGTTCGTCATGCGGTCATAGACGCGGAAGAGCGCCTGGTTGCCGTTGCCGCCCTCGCCATGGGCGCGCGCCTCGATGTACTGGCTGGTGACCAGCGCAGTGCCCGGCAGCGGCACCGAGAGCGCCTGCGCCTGCTCCTGCACGAGCCGAAGGTCCTTGAGCATCAGGTCGATGCGGAAGCCTGCGTCGGCGTCGCCGGCGATCATCGCCGGGCCGAGCTTGTCGAGCATCCAGGACGCGGCCGAGCCGCCGAGCAGCACGCTGCGCATCTGCTCCAGATCGACGCCGGAGGCGCGGCCGAGCGCGATCGCCTCGCAGACAGCCTGGATATTGATGCCGCAGATCAGCTGGTTGCAGAGCTTGACCGCCTGGCCTGCACCCGGCGCGCCGACATGAGTGATGGTCGTGCCCATGCCGCGGAAGAACGGCTCGGCCCTGGCGAAGGCAGCGGCCTCGCCGCCGGCCATGATCGTCAGCGTCGCGTTCTTGGCGCCGATCGGCCCGCCGGAGACGGGAGCGTCGATGAAGTCGGTGCCGGCTGCCTTGAGATCGGCATGCATCCTGCGGACGGCGACCGGCGAGATCGTGCTCATGTCGACGATGAGGCGGCCGCGCGGCGGCGAGGCCAGCAGGCCGCCTTCGCCATAGATCACCTCCTCGACCTGCGGCGTGTCGGGCAGCATGGTGATCGCGATATCGGCGTTGGCCGCCGCTTCGGCCGGGCTCTTTGCCGGCTTGGCTCCCGCGGCGACCGCTGCGGCAACAGCATCGCCGACGATGTCGAAGGCGGTCACCGTGTGCCCGGCCTCGATCAGGTTGCGCGCCATTTCCCGGCCCATCGTGCCGAGGCCGATGAAGCCGACGCTGCCCGTCTGGTTCTGTCCCATGTTCCGTTCTTTCGGCATTGTCTCTGGAATCGGAGCCTCAGGCCCCCTGCGCGCTGCGTGTCTCGGGCCTGTCGCCTTCGCCGGTGACGGCGCGGCGTCGATACTCGTCGCCGATCGCGAAATGTCGCCGCAGCGTCACCTCGGCGCGGTCGGGATCACGGGCGACGATGGTGTCGAAGACGCGCTTGTGATCGTCGATCAGGTAGCTCTTCATCGAGCTGAACTGCTGGACGAGCTCGCGGCGGCTACGATGCGAGCGCGCGAGCAGCGTCGACATGGATTCATGCAGTACCGCGAGCGTCGGCGAGCGCGATGCCAGCACGATGGCGCGGTGGAAATCGAAGTCGGCCGCGCCGCCCGCATCCGCATCGTCGATCGTCTCGCCGATGCGGATGAGCGCGCGCTGCAGCCGCTCGAAATCGGCGATCGTGGCGCGCTCGCAAGCCAGGCGCACGGCCTGGCACTCGATCGCGATGCGCGCCTCCATCACGTCGTCGATGAGGTCGGCCTGCTGGGCGAGCGCGAGCGTGAAGAAGTCCTTCAGCATCGAGGCGTCGGGCCGCTTCACGATGGTGCCGACGCGCTCGCGGATCTCGACGATGCCGAGCACGTGCAACGCCCGCAGCGCCTCGCGCACGATCGGCCGGCTCACGCCGAGCTGGGCGGCCAATTCACGTTCGGCCATGAGCCGCTCGCCTTGCTTCAGCGTGCCGTCGAGCAGCCGCTCCTGCAGATAGGCGAAGACGCGCTCGAACCCCGACGCGCTGTCGGCATCTTGAGCATCCATCCCTGAAACCACTTCTTTTTCGTTCTGGTAAGACCAGTAGGATGACCAGAGATAAAGATCAAGTGCACCATCCCTCGCGCCTGCCGGGTCGGCGGTTGTCAGGGGTGTGGAGGATCGCCGAAGCCCGGCGCCTTCGGCGGCAGGCCGGTGGCTGGCACTTTTCCTGTCTGGGAGGCGCGATGCCGGACAAGTCGTGGCTTTCCGCGTATAGCTAGGAGCGATGATCGCGATCGACTTCGACAATTCCTATGCGCGCTTGCCGCAGCGCTTCTACGCAGAGGTCGCCCCGACTCCTGTTCCTGCGCCCCGGCTGATCCGGCTGAACACCCCACTTGCAACGCAGCTCGGGCTGGACCCCGACTGGCTGGAGGGTCCGGAAGGCGTGGCGATGCTGTCCGGCAATGGCGTGCCGGTCGGCGCAGCGCCGATCGCGACCGCCTATGCCGGCCATCAGTTTGGCGGCTTCAGCCCCCAGCTCGGTGACGGTCGCGCCATCCTGCTCGGCGAGCTCGTCGACCGACGCGGCCGGCGTCATGATCTCCAGCTCAAAGGTGCGGGCCCGACCCCGTTCTCGCGCCGTGGCGATGGCCGGGCCGCCCTGGGGCCGGTCCTGCGCGAATACCTCCTCAGCGAGGCGATGGCGGCTCTGGGCATCCCGACGACGCGCGCCCTCGCTGCAGTCCTGACGGGCGAAGCGGTCAGGCGTGAGACGTTGCTGCCCGGCGCCGTGCTGACCCGCGTCGCCTCCAGCCATATCCGGATCGGCACCTTCCAGTTCTTCGCTGCGCGCGGCGATGTCGAGGCCTTGCGCCTGCTCGCCGACCACGTCATCGCGCGCCATTACCCGGCCTGCGCCGGCGAGGGGCGCTACCTCGCCCTGCTCGAGGCCGTGATCGCCGCGCAGGCCGCTCTCGTCGCGCAATGGATGGCGATCGGCTTCATCCACGGCGTGATGAACACGGACAATATGTCGGTCGCCGGCGAAACCATCGATTATGGGCCCTGCGCCTTCATGGACGCCTACCATCCGACGACCGTGTTCAGCTCGATCGACGAGCATGGGCGCTATGCCTTCGGCAACCAGCCCCCGATCGCGCGCTGGAATCTCGCCCGCTTCGCCGAGGCGCTGCTGCCGCTGCTGGAAGACGACCGGGACAGGGCCGTGTCGATCGCGCAGGAGGCCCTCGGCCAGTTCGACCCGCAATTTCAAGCAGGATTGGTCGCGGGGTTCCGCCGCAAGCTCGGCCTCGCCACGGAGGAAGCGGAAGATGTCGTGCTCATCGGCTCGCTGCTCGAGACGATGCAACACGGCGAAGCCGATTTCACCCTGGTCTTCAGGCGCCTGAGCGAGGCGGCCGGGCCGCCGGAAGGCGCGGGAGACTGCCGCAGCCTTTTCGGCAACCCGGCCGAGTTCGACGCCTGGGAGTTCCGCTGGCGCCAGCGCCTTGCGCGCGAGCCCGTATCGGCAGAGGCGCGCCAGGATGCGATGCTGCGCGTCAACCCGCTGTTCATCCCGCGAAACCACCTGGTCGAGGCGGTGATCCAGGCTGCCGTCGAAGGTGATGATCTTGCCCCGTTCGAGGTTCTCCTCGGCGTCCTCGCCAGGCCCTTCGACGCACAGCCGGGCCATGAGGACTATGCGCGGCCACCGGCTGCGCATGAGCGAGTGTTGGCGACGTTCTGCGGGACCTAGCTCCCCGGATCGAAGAACCGGCACGGGGTCGGCGGCGGACGTCGTGACCGGCGAAAGAGGGTCATGCGTCAGGGAATGACAGATCTCACCATTCGGGCTGCGGGGCAGGCTGATCTGCCGGCGCTGCTCGATTTGTACCGCCACCTCGATGCTGGGGACATGCGTTGCCCGGCCGACAAGGCCGCGACTATCCTGGAGCGCTTTCTCAGCTATGCGGGCAGCGCCATCCTTGTCGGGCACATCGGTGCCGATGTGGTGGCGAGCTGCACCGTCGTCGTGATACCAAACCTGACCCGCGGGGGCACGCCCTACGCGCTGATCGAAAACGTCGTCACCGACGCCGGCTATCGAAACCGGGGATTGGGCAAGGCGATCTTGAGGGCGGCCGTCGAGCACGCCTGGAGTGCTGGCTGCTACAAGGCGATGCTGATTACGGGGTCGAAGAAGCCCTCGACGCTGGCGTTCTACGAAGCCGCCGGTTTCGAGCAATCCAAGACAGGCTTTCAGATCAGGCGGCTTCCGGTCCGGGCCGAGTAAGAACATCGCCCTGCCGCCTGCGTTTGCCGTTGCAACGGCCCCGTCGGAGCGCCATCGATCAGCGGGCCGATACCGGTCCCTTTTCCTTGGCCGACAAAAAATGTCTCGCCGCCCGGCGATCCATACGCGGCATGCCGCGTTGTGCCGGAAAAGGAGGGTTGATCGTGAGGCATCCTTTCCTTCCGACGACGCTGACCGCGATGCTCGCCATCGCGGGACCGGCGCTGGCTCAGAAGACTGGCGACGACGACGTGCGTTTTCTCGAGAATTTCGACGGCCGCTTCACCGGCACCGGGCGACTGCAGAAGGCCGGCGGAACGAGCCATAATCTGAACTGCCGGTTCGACGGTGAGCGGCAAGGAACGCGGATCAGCCTCACCGGGCGGTGTTCGACGGCTCTCGTCTTCAGCACGACGGTGAGCATCGTTCTCGCCTTCAACCCCGCGACACAGCGCTATGGCGGCTCGTTCCGCGACGGGCGGGGCACGGTGGCGGAGCTTTCCGGCGCGCGGCGCGGCGACAGCCTGTCGCTCACCTACACGGAAACAGCGGAAAGCACTCGCCCAGGCCCGCCCGCGACCCTGACGATCAGACGCAGCGATAACGGGCTGGCCCTGAGCCTGCGCAGCAGCCACCCTGCCCGCGGACAGAATATCGATCTCGCCTTGAACGAGGTTTGAAGCGGCTTCAGCGAGGCGTTTGGGGGGACGACAGCTTCGGCGTATCGTGGCGGCTCAGCCCCCTAGATGCGCGTCAAATCCATGAGCAGAAGGGAGACGGACATGAAGATCGTGACCAGCCTTAGCTTCCGGGGCCAGTGCCGCGAGGCGTTCGAGTTCTACGCCAAGGTCCTGGGTGGAAGGATCACCGCGGCGATACCCTATGGCGATGCGCCGCCCGGCATGCCGATCACCGACGAGAAATACAAGAGCTGGCTGATGCATTGCTGGCTCGAGGCCGGCGATCAGGCGCTGATGGGCGCCGACATGGACGTCGGCTGGGCGGCAAACATCGACAAGCCGAAGAACGGCTTCGACGTGACCCTGCATACCAATGACAAGGCGCAGGGCCAGCGCTGGTTCGAACAGCTGGCCGAAGGCGGCAGGACGGTCATGCCGTTCAGCGAAACCTTCTGGTCGCCCGGCTTCGGCTCGCTGGTGGACAGGTTCGGCGTGCCGTGGATGGTCAACGTCATTCCGTCGGCCGATTGGAAGCCGCCGCAGGGGTGACACCGGCTACCGGCCGTCGGGATCCGCTTCAGCTGTCCGGCGGCTCGGCCTCGAACGCCTCCCTCATGCGGCGCACGACTGTGAGGAAGGCGGCGATCACGCGGCTGGCTTCGCGCTGCCTCAGCACGACCACATGGGCGTAGGTGTAGACCTCTGCGCCCGCGATCGGGATCAGCCGCAGCTCCTCGTCCGGGACGAATTCCGCGTCCGACACATAGCTGATCCCGAGGCCGCGGATGACCGCCTCGCGAATGGCTTCGCGGCTGCCGATCTCCATGACGGTGCGCGGCCGGGTGCCGGTTCTCGCCAGCGCCTCCTCGAAAGCGCGGCGCGTCGTCGAGCCCTGTTCGCGCACGATCATCGGCTCTCCTTCGAGTTCCGGCAGCCCAACGCTCTCGCGGCCGGCGAAGCGATGATCGCGACGCACGAAGATCGCGACGGGATGGCGCCGGTAGGGAACGGTCAGTAGCCGGTCGTCCTGGTCGATATAGGCGAGGACAGCGACGTCGGACCGGTAGCTGGCGAGATCATCGAGAACCTCGGTGGAGTTGCCGAGTTTCACGGCGAGCTCGATGCCGGGATAGGCCTGGTTGAAGGCCGCCAGCATCTCCGTGACGTGGAACGGCCCGACGGCGCTGATCGAAAGGCGGCCGGTCCGTAATTCCCGCGTTTCCGACAGGAAGGCGAGCGCTTCCGCCTCCTCGGCGAAGAGTCGGGTGGTGATGGCGAGGAGCTGTCGGCCGGTATCGCTCAGCTCGCGTCGCCGCCCGCGCTTGATGAAGAGCTCGACGCCGAATTCCTGCTCCAGGGATCCGATCTGCGCCGTCAATGTCGGCTGGCTGATGTTGAAGGTCTCCGCCGCGGCATTGAAGCCGCCGGCGAGCGCGACATTGTGAAACGATCGGAGCTGGGTATATCGCATAGGAAAAAACTATCTATCTGGATCAAAAAATCAATTTGTTTGAGGTTTGATCCTCTGTGAGCATCCTCGCAACGATGCCGGCAAGGCGCGCGCAGCGAGGATGGAACGCATGAACTGGGCGTACTGGAATCCCGTCAAAGTCCGTTTCGGCACGGGGTTGTTCAACGAGCTCGCGGGCATGATCGACGGGCGGCGCTGGGCGCTTGTGACCTATGACCAGCCGATCTTCAGGGAACTGGCCGCCCGCCTCACGGAGGCCGCAGGCGCGCCCCTCGTCACGATCAGCAATATCGAGACGAATCCGGATTGCGCCGACCTGTCCGAGTCCTGCCGGCAGTTCGGAGCGGCGGCCGAGCGGCCGGAGGTGATCGTCGCGCTCGGCGGCGGCTCGATGATCGATGCCGCGAAGGTGCTGGCGGCGAGCGGCGGCGACTTCGAGACGGTGCGGCGCCACCTCGTCGAGAAGCGGCCGCTCGATGCGGCCGCGATCATCCCGATCATCGCCGTGCCGACCACGGCGGGCACCGGCAGCGAGGTCACCTCCTGGGCGACGGTCTGGGATTCGGCCAATGGCAGCAAGTACTCGCTGGCCCATCCGAGGCTCTATCCGGAGACGGCGGTGCTCGATCCGGCGCTGACGGTCGGCGCACCCCGCGGCCTGACGCTGGCGACCGGGCTCGACGCGCTGTCGCACGCGCTCGAGAGCATCTGGAACGTCAACGGCAACCCGGTCTCCGCCAATTACGCGATCGAGGCGGCGCGCGAGATCATCGATACCTTGCCGCGGTTGCTCGAACGGCTCGACGACGAGGAGCTGCGCGCCCGCCAGATGCGCGCGAGCCTGCTCGCGGGCCTCGCCTTCTCGAACACCAAGACGGCGCTGGCCCACAACATCTCCTACGACATCACGTTGAAGAGCGGCACGATCCACGGCATCGCCTGCTCCTTCTCGCTGCCGATCGTGATGCGCTGGGCGATGGGCGTGAAACCCCAATGCGATGCGGCGCTGCGCCGGGTTTTCGGCCCCGACCTCGAGGCCGGCGCCGAACGGCTCGAGACCTTCCTGCAGAATCTCGGCGTCAAGACCGACCCGGCCGCCTATGGCGTCTCGCCGGTCGAATGGGACCGCCTGGTCGACAAGGCCATGCAGGGCGAGCGCGGGCGCAACTTCATCGGGAGGCTGCCGGCCAAAGCAGCCTAATATCTCGCGAATCCGGGCAATTCCGCCCTTCGTTCACCGGCAAGGTCAAAGACCACCGGATCATCTGGGAGGATGACATGAACCTATCGCGTCGGAAGATCATCACCGGGGCTCTCGCCGGGGCGGGCGCGGCGCTTGCCCTGCCGCAGATCGGGCGTGCTCAGACCAAGCTGGTCAAGGTCGGGCTGATCCCGTCCGAGGATTCGCGCGCGATGCTCGAATCCAGCCAGCAACTGCTCGATGCGTTGGAGAAGAACCTCGGCATCAAGGTCCAGGGCTTCGTCGCGGCGGACTATAACGGCGTGATCGAGGCGATGCGCTCGGGCCATGTCGACGTCGCCTATCTCGGCCCGTTCTCCTATGTGCTGGGCACGACGGTGGCGCCGATCGAGGCCTTCGCCACGGCCGAGACGGCGAAATCCGGACGGACCTTCTACCACAGCCAGATCATCGCCCGGAAAGACAGCGGCATCAAAGAGGTCAAGGACCTCAAGGGCCGCACCTTCGCCTTCGTCGATCCGTCCTCGACCTCCGGTCATCTTTTCCCGAAGGCGGGGTTGATGAAGCTGGGCTTCGATCCGGAGAAGGATTTCAGCCGCGTGCTCTTCACCGGCTCGCATGACGCGAACGCGCTCGCCGTCGCCAACAAGCGCGTCGACGCGGCGACGATCGCGGACCGGATCTTCGATGCCGCCGTGCAGAAGAAGCTGGTCGACCCGGCCGACATCCAGGTGGTCTGGCGTTCCGACCCGATCCCGGAATCCCCGACCTGCTGGCGCAAGAACCTGCCCGACGAGCTGAAGAAGCAGATCAAGAGCGCCTTCCTCAACATCAGGGACATCACCTGGGCCGATCAGGGCAAGCTCAATCGCTTCGTCGAGACCAACGACCAAGCCTACGACATCATCCGCGAGACGGCGAAGACGCTCAATCTCGACCTCGGCAAGATGAAGTAGCCGTCGACGCTGCGACGGAGACATCGAGATGATCACGATCGAAGGCTTGAAGAAGTCGTATGCCGGCCGTCCCGTCCTCCAGGGCATCGACCTCACCGTGAAGGCCGGTGAGTTCCTGGTCGTGCTCGGGCCGAGCGGCGCCGGCAAGTCGACGCTGCTGCGCTGCATCAACGGTCTCGCACAGCCCGATGCCGGGCGCACGGTGATCGACGGCACCGTGTTCGACGCGAAGCGCAGCACGCGCGGCCCCCGGCCGGTCGCGATGATCTTCCAGCACCATAATCTGGTGAAGCGCCTGTCGGTGCTCAAGAACGTCCTGGTCGGCCGCATGGCCGGCCTGTCCTCCTTCCTCTCGATGCTCCAGCTCTTCCCCGCGCGCGACGTCGCGATCGCGATGGAGGCGCTGGCGCGGGTGGAACTGCCGCACAAGGCGAATTCGCGCGGCGACCAGCTCTCGGGCGGCGAGCAGCAGCGCGTCGGCATCGCCCGCGCGCTGGCGCAGCAGCCGGCCGTGATCCTCTGCGACGAACCCGTCGCGAGCCTCGATCCGAAGACCTCGCGCGTGGTGCTCGGCTATCTCAAGGCGATCTGCAAGGAGGAGGGGATCGCGGTGATCTGCAACCTCCACCAGGTCGACTATGCCGTCGAGTTCGGCGAGCGCATCGTCGGCCTGAGCGGCGGCAAGGTGATCTTCGACGATACGCCGGACCATCTGACGGCGGAGATCGTCCACAAGATCTATCCGGGCCTCGAGGATCCCGGCATCGCGCGCGTGCTGAAGCCGCGGCCGGCCGGCCAGCCTGTCCCCGCCGCCGCTCCCATGATCGCCGTTGCGACGGCCTGAACGAGACTGGATCCGGACATGTCATTCGGTCACTTGCAACTCGTCATCCGTCCGCCGCAGGGCCGCTTCGGCTGGTGGGGCGTCGCGGGCATCTCGCTGGCGCTCGCGGTCTTCCTCTGGTGGGCCGCGCTCGGCTCGCAGATCAACGCAGCCAATCTCTGGAACGGCATCCCCTATATGTGGGACTTCCTGGTCCGGATGATGCCACCCAATCCGGAGTTCCTCGACCGGCTGTGGAAGCCGGCCCTGGAAAGCCTGCAGGTCGCGGTCTGGGGGACGCTGCTGGGCGTCGTCATCGCGCTGCCGATCTGCTTCTTCGCGGCGCGCAACCTGAGTCCGAGCCCGGTCGTCTTCCATGCGACGCGGCAACTGCTCAACTGCATGCGCGGCATCAACGAGATCATCCTGGCGCTGATCTTCGTCGCTGCCATCGGGCTCGGCCCCTTCGCCGGCGTGCTGGCGCTCGCGATCCATGGGGCCGGCATGCTCGGCAAGTTCTTCGCCGAGGCGATGGAGGACATCGACGAGGGGCCGCTGGAAGCCTTCCGTTCGGCCGGGGTCGGGCCGTTCAAGACCTTCTTCTTCGGCGTCCTGCCGCAGGTCCTGCCGACCTGGCTGGGGACGATCTTCTACCGGCTGGAGACCAATGTCCGGCAGTCGACGGTGCTCGGCATGGTCGGTGCCGGCGGCATCGGCTTCGAGCTCGTCTCCTCGATGAAGCTCTTCAAGTACCAGGACACGGCGACCTGCATCCTGGTGATCCTCGCCATGGTCCTGATCGCCGATCTGGTCTCGTCCCGCGTCAGGGCGCTGATCCGCTGACCGGCCCGGCCCGAGCCGGTGAAACGACCCCGCGGCGGCGCCGTCGCCTGCGGGGTCGTTTCGCTGTTTCCGACTAGCTCGCGCGGGAAGAGAAGCGGCCGAGCCTGGTGACGTGATCCGCGACGAGCTTCTCGCCGAAGGCGGTCGGGCGCATGGCGGGCGCGCGATCGTGGATCGTGATACCCGCGCGGGCGCCGAAGACGCGCTTGCCGTAGCAGATCAGGCTTTCCAGCGACTGCATGATGAAGACGATGGCGGGCAGCGCGTCGCGATAGGCGCGTTCCGCCGCCGGCTCGTCGCCGGCGATGAAGTTCTCATAGGCGCGGAGCATGAGGTCGATGACGTCCGGCGCCAGGATCATGCCGCCGCAGCCGGCCCGCAGATTGTCGATCAGCTCGAGGCCGCCGCGGCCGTTCATCACCGGCAGCCGGTTCTCGGTGATCTCGATCAACTGCCGGATCTCGGTGGCGGGCCCTTCGCCCTTGACCAGGACGATGTTGGGATGCTGCGCGACGAGGCTGCGGATGTCCTCGGCCGACAGGCCGCGCCCCATATAGGCCGGTGCGTTCTGGATCGCGACCGGCAGGCTCGTCGCCGCCGCGACGCGCCCGAAGAAGCGGATATACTCGGCCGCCCCGAAGCTGCCGGCCATCGGCGGCTGCAGGATGACCCAGTCGGCCTTCACGTTCTCCGCCGCCCGGACCAGCTCGATCTGCTCGCCGACCGAGGCGCCATAGATGGTGAAGGCGAGGGGCTTTCGACCTGCGACATCCTCGGAGGTCCATTCCATCACGGCCCGGCGCTCCGCCACGGTCAGCTTGGCGACTTCCGTGGCGAGACCGAGCGCGGCGATGCCGTGAACGCCGAGATCCAGACAGGTCTCGACCTGCCGCCGCATGGCCTGACGGTCGAGGCGCTCATCGGCGTCGAACAGCGCGTAGAGGATGGCATGGATGCCTGAAATCGCGGTCTGCATGGTCGTCGGCCTCGCCTTCAATGGTCTGATGTTAAACATCGGATGAATGCTTGCCTGCAAGCCCCGGACATGAGAATGTCCGCGCCAAGGAAGGGCGTTGGGCATGCAGCGGGGCAGCAAGCCAGGAAAGATCGGCGCGATGGTCTCGGCTCTCGGGGCCGCGATCGTGCGTGGCGAGATCGCCTCCGGCACCGTGCTGCCGCCCGAGCCGGATCTGGCCGAACGCTATGGCGCGGGGCGCAGCGTCGTCCGCGAGGCCGTGAAGATCCTCGTGGCGAAGGGGTTGCTCAGCGTGAGGCCGCGCCATGGCACCCAGGTCCGCCCCCTGCATGAATGGACCCTGCTCGACCGCGACGTGCTCGGCTGGATGCGCCGCGAGGATGGGCTCGACCGCAGCCTGCTGCTCGCGCTGGAGGAAACGCGTTCCGTCATCGAGCCGGAAGCGGCGGCGTTGGCCGCCGCGCGCGCGACGCCCGAAGAACTCGGGCGCATTCGCGATGCGCTGAAGGCCATGGAGGCCGGCCAGAACGATCCGGACGCGGCCATAGAGGCTGACAAGCGCTTCCATCTCGCGATCCTGGACGCCACGAACAATCCGATCCTGCGCAGCTTTCGTGGCGCCATCGATACGATCCTGAGCGCGATGTTCGATTTCACCGTCGATGTCTTCGCCGGAAACCTCGCCAACCATGTCGCGGTCGTCGATGCGATCGCCGCCGGCGACGCCGATGGCGCGCGGGAGGCGATGCGGCAGGTGCTCGGCTACACGCGCGGCCACATGCTTTCGAACCCGGCCGTTGCCGGCGAAGCTCTTCCAAAAAGACAAGCAGGACTGGGAGAAACGCCATGAAAATCAAGATGATGCTTCTTGCCGCCGCGGCCGTCGTGGCCGCAGTCCCGGCCTTCGCCGCCTGGCCCGAGCGCCCGATCACGCTGGTCGTGCCCTGGGCCGCCGGCGGCGGCACCGACGCGGTCGCGCGCATCCTTGCGGCGGGGCTGGAGAAGGAGCTGGGCAAGCCGGTGAACGTCGTCAACCGCACCGGCGGCGGCGGCGTGGTCGGCCATACCGAGATCGCCAACGGCAAGCCGGACGGCTACACGATCGGCCTCGCGACCGCGGAGGTGACCACCTATTACTGGTCCAATACTGCGCCCTTCACCTACGAGAAGCTGACGCCGCTCGCGCTGGTGAACTTCGACTCGGCCGCGTTCAACGTCGCCGCGAATTCGCCCTGGGCCGATCTGCGGGCCGCGCTGGACGACATCAAGAAGCAGCCGGTCGGGCACTACAAGCTCTCGGGCATGGCTGCCGGCGCCGCCTATCACCTCGCCTTCGCCGGGCTGCTCCAGCTCGAAGGCATCAACCCCAAGAGCGTCGCCGTGGTGCCGAGCCAGGGTGCCGCTCCCGGTTTCCAGGAACTGGCTTCGGGCGGCGTGCAGATCGTCCCGTCGTCGCTGCCGGAGGGCAAGCCGATGTTCGATGCCGGGCGCGTCAAGTCGCTCGCGGTGATGTCGAAGGAGAAGATCTCGGCCTTCCCGAGCGTGCCGACGGTGAAGGATGCCATCGGCAAGGACTATGAGGGCGGCACCTGGCGCGGCCTCGCCGCTCCGGCCGGCCTGCCGCCGGATGTCGCGGCGCGCCTCGTCGAGGCGACGGAGAAGGTCGCGACCTCGGAAGCCTACAAGGCCTTCCTGGCCGAGCGCGGCTTCGGCTACGCCTTCGCCAAGGGGCCGGCCTTCGGCACCTTCCTGGCGACGCAGCACAAGAACAACGGCGAGATCATGGAAGCGCTCGGCCTGCGCCTGCGCAAATAACCGGGCTCCCTTCCGAACCGGAAGCGCGGCGGTGGTTCCGCCGCGCCCTCAGCCCTTCGCAGCACCGGGCGAAACATGAAATTCAACGATCTTTTCGCCGGGCTCGTCGTCCTCGCCCTGTCGGGGCTGGTGGCGTCGGCGTCCTGGAACCTGCCGAACCCCTCCGAGCAGCCGCTCGGCCCCTCGGCCTTTCCGCTCATCCTCGCGGGGCTGCTCGGCTTCTGCGCGCTGATCCTGGCCGTGAACGGCGCCCGCGCGACCGATGCCGGCCCGCTGGTCGGCCTCGCCGACTGGACGCGCAATCGCGGCGCGGTGCTGCGCCTGCTGCTCGTGCCGGCGGCGGTAATCTTCTACATGCTCTTCGCCGAGACGCTCGGCTTCCTGATTTGCGCGACGGCGATCCTCGTCGTCCTGTTCCTGGTCGGTGGCACCAGGTCGCTGCACGCCGTCGCCATGGCCCTCGCCGCCGCGCTCGTCATCCATTCGATCTTCTATCTCGGCCTCGGCGTGCAATTGCCCTGGGGCCGCTCGAACCCTTGCGCTGGTAAGCCGCCATGCTCGACGCCTATGTGACCGCGCTGGGGATGGTGCTCGATCCCTATGTGCTCTTCGTCATCACCGCCTCGGCGATCTACGGCCTCGTCGTCGGCTGCATCCCGGGCCTGTCCGCGACGATGGCGACGGCCCTGCTCGTGCCGCTGACCTTCTTCATGCCGCCGGTCCCGCCGATCGCCGCGATCGTGACGACCAGCACGATGGCGATCTTCTCCGGCGACATCCCGGGCTGCCTGCTGCGCATTCCCGGCACGCCGGCCTCGGCCGCCTATGTCGACGATTCCTACCGGATGACGCAGCAGGGCAAGCCGGAGCTGGCGCTGGGCATCGGCCTCTGGTTCTCGGTGCTGGGCGGGCTCTTCGGCACTGCGGTGATGATGGTGGCCTCGCCGGCGATCGCCGATTTCGCGCTCGGCTTCGGCTCGGTCGAATTCTTCTGGATCGTCATGCTGGGCCTCGGCGGGGCCGTCTTCATCGGCTCGTCGACGCCGCTCAAGGCCTGCATCTCGCTGCTGATCGGCCTGATGATCGCGATGATCGGCATGAACAATCCAGCCGGCCAGCCGCGCTTCACCTTCGACTCGACCGAGATGCTCGGTGGCGTCTCGCTGATCCCGATGATGGTCGGCATGTTCGCCTGCTCGGAGGTCATGCGCCACATGATCTCGGACGGTGGCGCGCCCCAGGTTGTGGTCAAGAAAATCGGCCCGATCTTCGCCAATATGTGGCGGCTGACCAAGCAGTATCCCTGGCAGCTGATCCGCGGCAGCGCGATGGGCACCGTCATCGGCATCCAGCCTGGCAGCGGCGCCGACATGGCCGCCTGGATGTCCTATGCGATGAGCAAGCGCTTCTCGAAGGAGCCGGAGAAGTTCGGCACCGGTCACCCCGAGGGCCTGATCGAGGCCGGCGCTTCCAACAACTCCTCGCTGGCCGGCGCCTGGATCCCGGCGCTCGTCTTCGGCATCCCCGGCGACTCGATCACGGCGATCGCGATCGGCGTGCTGATGATGAAGAACATGTCGCCGGGGCCGACGATCTTCGTGAACAACCCGGAGAACGTCTACGCGCTCTTCCTCGTCTTCGTGATCGCCAACCTGCTGATGCTGCCGCTGGGCTGGGCGATCATCAAGATCGCCACGCGGGTGCTGTCGGTGCCGCGGCGGATCCTGATGCCGATCATCCTGCTCTTCGCCATCGTCGGCTCCTACGCGATCAACAACTCACTCTTCGATGTCGGCGTCATGCTCGCCTTCGGCGTGCTGGCTTTCGTGCTCGAGGAAAACGACTTCCCGGTCGCGCCGGTGATCCTCGGCGTCGTGCTCGGGCCGCTGCTCGAGGAGTATTTCATCAATTCGATGATCAAGTCGGATGGCAGCCTGATCGGGCTGGTCAACCGGCCGATCGCCGCCGTCCTGGCCGCCATCACGGTCGGCATCATCGGCTGGACCATCTTGGTCTCGATCAGGGGCTCCAAGGCGGGCAAGCCGGCGGCGCAGGAGTGATTCAGGCCGGAGAAATCCGGCCTGAATTCAATGCGTTATGATGGTCACCCGGCAAAGCTAAGCCGGCGAATGATGCCTCGGGCGCGGGCGCTCAGCGCCCCATCGCGTAGAACTCGTCGTTCGGGCGCATGCTCGTCACATTGGCGAGGCGGTTCGACATGCCGAAGAAGGCCGCGATCGCGGCGATGTCCCAGATGTCGTCCTCGCTGAACCCGTGCTCCTGCAAGGCGGCGACGTCCTCATCCCCGACCTCGTAGGCGCGCGCCGAGACCTTCATGGCGAAGTCGAGCATCGCCTTCTGCCGGGGCGTGATGTCGGCCTTGCGGTAGTTGACCGCCACCTGGTCGGCGATCAGCGGGTTCTTGGCCCGCACGCGCAGGATCGCGCCATGGGCGACGACGCAATACTGGCACTGGTTGGCGTTGCTCGTCGCGACCACGATCATCTCGCGCTCGGCCTTGGTCAGCCCCTCCGCCTTGTTCATCAGGGCATCGTGATAGGCGAAGAAGGCGCGGAATTCGTCAGGGCGGTGCGCGAGCGTCAGGAAGACGTTCGGCACGAAGCCGGATTTTTCCTGCACGGCGAGGATGCGTTCGCGGATGTCGTCTGGCAACGCGTCGATCGCGGGGATCGGAAAGCGGCTGATGGCGGGCTGCGTCATGTCATCGGTTCCTTCTTGCGCGGACTTGGGGAAGGCCATCAGGGAGTGCGGCTCTTCCCTGCCTGGCGAAGGGCGGAGCTAGACGGCAACCAGCCGCTCCATCTGCTCGCGATAGTGTTCGATCGCATCGCCGGCCTCGCCTTCATAGGGCTCGATCCTGACCAGGCAGGTATGGGCCGAGCAGCCCTGGCCGAAGCGGGAGGTGCCGATGTCGACCGTCAGGACGTTCGGGTTGCCGGCGATGTCGAGGCCGCTATTGCCGGTTGGCGTGAACCAGGCGCCGGTCGGCAGGACGACGACCCTGCGCCGGACATCGTCGGTGAGCCGGGCGGTGGCCAGGCAGGCGCCACGCTCGTTCCAGAGCCGGATCGTCTGGCCGTCTGCGATGCCGAGCACGGCGGCGTCCTGCGGATGCAGGCGCGCCTGCTCGCGGCCGCCGCGTTTGGCGGCCAGGCTGGCGGGGCTCGTCTCGAGCTGGCTGTGCAGCCGGCCCTCCGGCTGATGCGAGATCAGGTGAAACTGATCGATCGCATCGGCCGCACCGAGCCATTCGACCGGCTCGATCCAGGCCGGGTGAGCCGGGCAGTCGTCGTAGCCGAGCGCGTCGAGGGTCTGGCTGCCGAGGACGATGCGCCCGCTCTCGGTGCCCAGTGCATTGTCCTCGGGCCGCTCGCGGAACTCCGACAGATAGGTGTGTTCGGCCTCTGTCGGGCAACGGGCATAGCCCTGGGTCCAGAAGGTGTCGAAATCCGGCATCGCGAAGCCGAGGCGCGCGGCGGCGTCCGCCCGGGTCGCCTCGTAGAGATGGCGCAGCCAGCCCATTTCGTCGCGGCCCTCGTCGAAGGCCGGCCCGACGCCGAGCTTCTCGGCGATGGCGCGGAAGATCGCGAAATCGGAACGGGAATCGCCGACGGGCCCGATCGCCTTGTGCATGGCGATGACGCAGTCCGAGCGCTTGTTGCCGGCGATGTCGTTGCGCTCGATCGAGGTGTTGGCCGGCAGCACGATGTCGGCGCGCTGCGCGGTCGCCGTGAACATCGGGTCCTGGACGATGATCGTCTCGGGCCGCGTCCAGGCCTCGGCGAGACGGTTGAGGTCCTGATGATGATGATAGGGGTTGCCGCCGGCCCAGTAGACCAGCCGCGCATCCGGATAGGTCCGGGTTTCGCCCTCGTAGCTGTATTCGCCGCCGGGGTTGAGCAGCATGTCGCTGATCCGGGCGACGGGGATGAAGCTCTCCAGCGGCTTGCGCAGCTGCGGGAGCGCCGGCGATTTCGCGAGGTTGATCGGGGCCCCGACCCCGCCGAGCGAGGCATAGCCATAGCCGACGCCGCCGCCGGGAAGGCCGATCTGGCCGGTCATCGCCGCCAGCGCCAGCGCCGCCCAGAAGGGCTGCTCGCCATGATGGGCCCGCTGCAGGCTCCAGCTCACCGTCAGCATGGAGCGGGTCTCGACCAGCCGCTGCGCCAGATCGGCGATCCATGCGGCATCGAGCCCGGTGATGCCGGCCGCCCAGGCTGCATCCTTGACCGCTCCGTCCCGGCTGCCGTCGAGATAGCAGATCAGCCGCTCGGAGCCGCTGGTGCAGCGTTCGAGGAAGGAGCGGTCATGCCGGCCCCGCTTCAGGATTTCGCCGGCGAGCCCGAGCATCAGGGCGGTGTCGGTGTTCGGCCGGATCGGCCACCATTCGGCAGCGACCCAGTCCGGGATGTCGTCGCGCAGCGGCGAAACCAGGATGACCTTCACGCCGCGCGCCGCGATCCTGTGCAGATGGGTCTCGAGCGCGTGGCTCGCGATGCCGCCGGCCTCGTTCTGCGCGGTCCGCGGCGAGAGCGCGCCGAAGACGACCAGCGTCTCGGTATGCTCGGCGACGGTGTCGAGGGTGTTGGCCTGGCCGCCGCAGGCGCCGTCATCGCCCAGCGTGTGGCGCAGGATCACCGGGCCGGCCGCGATCGAATAGGTGTCGACATGGCCGGTATAGCCGCCGACCAGGTTCAGCATGCGCTTCAACTGCGAGGGGGCGTGGTGGAAGCGCCCGCAGCTCGTCCAGCCATAGGAGCCGGCGAAGATCGAGGCGTTGCCGAAGCTTTCCGAGACGCGCCGGATCTCGCCGGCGACGAGCGAGGTGGCCTCGTCCCAGCTCACCGGCACGAAACGGTCGCTTCCCCGGCCGCGGCGGTCGCTGTTCTCGCGGTTTTCCAGCCAGCCCGAGCGAACCAGCGGCGTCAGGACGCGGCGCTCCGTGCTCGCCCAGTCGCGCACCGACTGGTTGATCGGCGACGGCGAGGGATCGTGCTCGAAGGGCTCGATCCCGACGATCCGGCCGTCCTCGACCAGGATCGTGTAGGCGCCCCAGTGACTGCAATGCGGGAAGCGCCGGACCTTGCTCATCCGTGCACCTTCTGTCGGTCGGCCGCCTTCGCGTCCGTTTCGGGGTCTTGCGCCTCGTCTGCCGGCGCGAAGCCCGGCAAGGCATCGGCGAAGAGATCGCCCTGCACGCCGGCCTCGGCGAGGATCGCGGCGGTGTGCTCGCCGAAGCGCGGCGGCGCCATGCGGTAGCTGGCCGGAGTCCGCGACAGCTTGATCGGGCTGCCGGTGCCGCGATAGGCCCCGATATCGACCACCATCCCGCGGTGATGCGTATGCGGATCGGCCATCACCTGGTCGATGTTGCGGACGGCGCCGCAGGGCACGCCGGACTTGATCAGGCGCTCGGCCAGCGGGGCGCAATCGAAGCCCGCCATCGCGGTCTCGAGATCGAGCTTGAGCGCATCGCGGTTGATGTTGCGGTCCTTGTTGGTGGCGTAGCGTGGGTCCTCCGCCAGTTCCGGCCGGCCGATGACCTTGCAGAGCGTGGCGAATTGCCGGTTGTTGCCGACGGCCAGGAAGAGCGGCGCATCGCGCGTGGCGAAGACGTCGTAGGGGGTGATGTTGGGATGGGCGTTGCCGGAACGCCCGGCGACCTTCCCCGACAGATAGTAGTTCGGCAGGTGCGGATGCAGCAGGGAGACCCCGCAATCATAGAGCGTCGTCTCGACGAACTGCCCCTTGCCGCTCGTAGCCCGTTCCTGCAGCGCCATCAGGATGCCGATCACGGCATTGAGGCCCGTCACCATGTCGACGACGGGCAGCCCCACCCGCAGCGGCTCGCCGCCGAGCTCGCCATTGACGCTCATGATGCCGGCGGACGCCTGGATCGCGGCGTCGTAGCCGGGCAGGCCGCCGAGCGGGCCGTCCGCGCCGAAGCCCGAGACGCGGCAATGGACGAGGCGCGGGAAGCGTCGTTCCAGCTCCTCGCGCCCGAGGCCCCAGCGCTCGAGCGTGCCGGTCTTGAAGTTCTCGATGAAGACGTCGGCGCTCTCCAGCAGGCGCAGCAGCAGCTCGCGGCCGGCCTCCTGCGTCAGGTCGAGCGCCATGCCGCGCTTGTTGCGGTTGAGGCCGAGGAAATAGCTCGCCGCGCCGTCGAGGAAGGGCGGGCCCCAGCCGCGCGTCTCGTCGCCCGCGGGCGGCTCGATCTTGATGACGTCGGCGCCATGGTCGCCGAGGATCTGGCCGGCATAGGGGCCGCCGAGAACGCGGCTGGCATCGATCACCTTGATGTCGGCGAGGGAGCCGGTGCGAGAAGTCATGTCCTGTCCTGCTGGCTGTCTCGGGCGGATCGGCGCGTCACGCATGGATCTCGCGCCGCATCTGGCTTGCGAATTCGGGATAGGTTTCCGAGAGCTCGTGCATGACCTGTCCGCGCAGGAGGTCAAGCGTCGCCCGGTCGGGCAGCTCGGTCTGCGGCGGCCGGTCGGCATGCTCGAATCTGAAGCCCGTCGCCTCCCGGACCTCGTCGAGCCCATGGCCGGGGTGGAGGCTCTCCAGCGTGAAGCCGGGGCGGGCCTTGTCGAAGCTGAACAACGCCTTGCCGGTCAGCAGCGCCATCGGCCCGCCGGTCCGGTAGATGCCGGGCTCGCTGATGCCGGGCGCGCTGGTGAAGTCGACCTTTTCGACGAAGACGCGCGGGCTGTGCTCCTCGCGGAAGAGGATGACGCGGGGCACGACGAAATAGAGATAGGCCGAGCCGAAGGAGCCGGGCCAGCGTGGCGCCGATACCGGATAGTCGCCGATGCCGACGAGGTTGATGTTGCCGTGTCCGTCGATCTGACCGCCGCCGAGGAAGAAGGCGTCGATCCGCCCCTGGCCGGCACAGTCGAACAGTTCGACCGAGCCGTTCGTGAAGAAATTGTGCTCGACGGAGCCGAGGATCGAGATCCGGACCGGCGGTGCGCCGGCGCGCTGCTTCAGGGCGCGCAGCAGCATGGCGCCGGCGGCCGGAATCGGCGAGGAGGCGCCGACCGCGACATGCCGGACGCCGTCGAGCAGGCGCGCGATCGTCGTGATCAGAATCTCGCGGGGATGGATGTCCGTCATCGACCGGATTCCTGCAACTGCCCGGCCGGTGCCGCGGCCATGTACTCGGCGAAACCCTCCGCCGTGCGCGCGGCCTTGGCGTAGCGCAGGATCTCGGCGGTATCGGTCGCATACTCGCCCCAGAGACCATAGGGCCAGGCGCCGCGGGGGGCGACCGCGACTTCCGTCACATAGAGCGCGGGCAGGGTTCCGGCGGCGCTCATCTCGTTGCCGAGCAGGTTCTCCTCGACGATGCGCTCGACCGTGACCAGGGTCTGCTGCGCGGCATAGGCCATCGCGGCGAGCTCGCGCCGCCGCCCGATCCAGACATTGCCGTGGCGATCCGCCATCGGCGCATGGAAGATCGCGATGTCCGGCCTTGCGGCGGGGATCAGCACGATCGGGTCGCTATCCTCGGCGAAGGGATTGTCGATGACCCGCCAATCCGGCCGGAAGCGGAGGATGTCGCTGCCGATGATGCCGCGCAGGGGCTGGAAGGGATTGCCCTTCTGCGCGGCCATGAGCGCGGCATGGATCGCCGGGCAGGTCGCGTCCCTGACGACGATGCAGCCTTCCGCGATCGCCTGGTTGAAGCGCGGCGCGCCGCCGGCTTCGCCGAGCGAGACCGCGCTGGTCTCGACCGACCGGACGAGCCCGGCGCCGACCAGCTGGTCGACCTGCAGGCCGCCGGTGGGGACGCAGAAAAGGTCGAGGTCGCCGGCGCCATGCGCGATCAGGGCCTGGGTCATCGCCATCGAGACTCCGGCGTAATCGACCGGCAAAGCCAGCTGCATCCCCGCCTCGACACGGCGCGCCATGCCCTGCAGGTCCATCGCGTCCCTCCGTTTCCGCCCTGACGCCGTCAGCGAACCGTGGCGTCGTCATGTTCTAAATTATAGAACGATATTCTGAAAAATAACGTAGCGGCCTGCCAATCGCGCTGTCAATACGGCCATGGGCGGGCTCATTCGATGTCGCTCGTCATCCATCTCCGGCCCTGATGAGACAGCTTGACAGCGTCGCGATCAAGCTGATTATTGAAAGAAAACAGAATAGCGTTCTACATTTCAGAACACTGGGAGAAACGCGATGGCGACTGAACGGGCGTCTCTCGCCGAGCCGTCGGCGGAGGCGCGGATGTCGGGTGCGGCGCGCGCACAGGGCTCGATCGGCGCGGGCATCGTCCTGCGCGACGTGGTCAAGAACTACGGCGATTTCCGCGCGGCCGACTGCATCTCCCTCGACATCCGGCCGGGCGAGTTCATCACCCTGCTCGGCCCGTCCGGCAGCGGGAAGACGACCTTGCTCAACCTCATCGCCGGCTTCCAGAAGCTCGACAGCGGCGAAATGCATGTCGACGGCGCGCCGATCGATCATGTCCCGACGCATAAGCGCGGCTTCGGCATGGTCTTCCAGAGCTACGCGCTCTTTCCCACCATGACAGTCGCGCAGAACGTGGCGTTCCCGCTGCGCATGGCCGGCGTCGACCGCGCCACCGCGGAACGCCGCGTCGCCGAGACGCTCGAGATCATGCGGCTTTCCGAGCATGCGCAGAAGACGCCCTCGCAGATGTCCGGCGGCCAGCAGCAGCGCGTGGCCATCGCCCGCGCTATCGTCCGGCGCCCGCGGATCGTCCTGATGGACGAGCCCCTGAGCGCGCTCGACCGGCGGCTGCGGGAATCCATCCAGATCGAGATCCGCGAGCTGCACCGCGCCATCGGCAGCACCATCCTGTTCGTCACCCATGACCAGGGCGAGGCGCTGACGATGAGCGACCGCATCGCGGTGATGGATGCCGGGCGGATCGTGCAGATCGGCACGCCGGTCGACATCTACCGGCATCCGCAGAACCGCTTCGTCGCCTCCTTCGTTGGCGAGAGCAACCTGATCGAGGCCGAGATCGTCCAGCGTCGCGGCGCGACGATGGCGCTGCGCAACCGTGCCGGATACGTCTTCGAGGCCGATGCCGGGCACGGCATCGAGGTCGGGCGCGCGACGGTGCTCGTGCGACCGGAGCGGATCGCCATCGCCGACGGCCCCGGGCCGCACGCGATGCCGGTCACGGTGACCTCGGCGCTGTTCCTCGGAGAGGTCCTGCGGATCGAGGCGCGGACGGATAGCGGCGAGACGCTGCTGATCCGCTGCATGGATGCGGCCGGGCGGAGCCTGCCGGCCGCCGGGGAGCGCCTGCATGTGAGCTGGGGCGCGGCGGATTGCTGGGTGCTCGCGTGAGCGCCGCCGCGACCAGCTTCGCCGACCAGAGACACGGCAGCCTCCGCGGCAGGCTTTCGAACCCCGCGCTGCTCCTGCTGCCGGCCGGGCTCTTCCTCGGCTTCATCTACCTGCTGCCGGTCATCGACCTCGTCCGCCTCAGCGTCGGCGGGCCGACATGGTCGACCTTCTTCGAGCGGGTTTTCTCGGTGCCGCTCTACTGGGATTCGCTCGTTCGGACGATGCAGATATCCCTGACGGTCGCGACCCTGTGCCTGCTGCTGGGCTATCCGACGGCGCTCCTTATCCGGCGCACCTCCGGCATCACCCAGATCTTGATCACCGCGGCGGTGATCCTGCCCTATTTCATCGCGATTCTGATCCGCACCTATGCCTGGATGGTGCTGCTTGGCCGGAACGGCCCAGTGAACAAGCTTCTGGTCGGGCTCGGCCTCCTCAGCGAGCCGGCCCAGCTGCTGTTCAATCGCGGCACGGTCCTGCTCGGCATGACGGCGGTGCTGCTGCCGATCATGGTGCTCAGCATCTATTCCAGCGTGTCGCGCCTCGATGCGGCCCTGCCACGCGCCGCCCAGGCTTCCGGCGCCGGGCCGATCGCCACCTTCTGGCGCATCATGCTGCCGCTCACCCTGCCAGGGATGGGGGCGGGCTTCCTGCTCGTCTTCGTGGCCGCGCTCGGCTTCTTCATCACGCCGACCCTGCTGGGCGGGCCGGGCGACCAGATGTTCGCCATGCACATCGTCCAGCAGGCCGATTTCATCAACAGCGAGGGCTTCCTTCAGGCGCTTGCCGTCGTGCTGCTGGTCATCACCCTGCTCTTCGTCGGCGTCGCCGGCCACTTCCTCGGCTTCGAATTCATCTGGGGCGGCAGCAGGGCCGCCGGCGCGGCGGGGCAGGCGAGCGCCGCCGACGCCGGCGAGGGCGGCGCGCCGCGGCGCAGCCTCCTGAGCGGCCTCGCCGACCGGGTCGGCTGGCCCGTCCTGCGGCTGCTCGGCCGGCTCAGCCCCGCCTGGGGCAGCTGGACCGTCTTCATCCTGGCCGGGGCGGTGATCGCGACGCTGATCCTGCCGATCCTGGTGGTGATGGTGATCTCGTTCAGCAGCGCCTCCTACCTCACCTTCCCGCCACCAGGCTTCTCGCTGCGCTGGTACGAGAAATTCTTCTCCGATCCGAACTGGATGGACGCCTTCTGGCATTCCACGGTGATCGCCGCCGCCTCGGCCGTGATCTCGGTGGTGCTCGGCGCCTGCGCCGCGATGGGGATCGTGCGCAGCGAGATCCGCGGCAAGTCGGTGATCATGCTCCTGCTGGTGAGCCCGGTCATCGTGCCGCCGGTCGTGCTCGGCCTCTCGCTCTACAGCCTGTTCCTGCGCTTCGATCTGGTGGGGTCGATCTGGGGCCTGGCCTCGGCCCATGCGATCGGCGGCATCCCGCTCGTCGTGATCATCGTCTCGGCCGCGCTCCAGGGCGTCGACCGACGCCTCGAGCAGGCGGCGGCCCTGCATGGCGCGTCCCCGCTCACCGTCTTCCGCACGGTGACGCTGCCGGCGATCGCACCCGGCCTGGCGGCGGCGACCTTCTTCGCCTTCCTGCACTCGTTCGACGAGCTGGTGCTGTCGCTGTTCCTGTCGAGCGCGCAGCTCAAGACGCTGCCGCTGATGCTCTGGGCCGACATCAACTACCAGCTCAACCCGGTCCTCGCGGTGGTCTCCTCGCTTGAGGTCCTGCTGGTCGTGATCGGGCTCGCGCTCGCGGGCCCGGTGCTGGCGCGCACCCGCGCCGGCGCCTGATGCGCACACAACGAAAGAAAGAGAGAGGGAGGAAAGACATGGTGCAACGCATGACGATCTGGCGGGTGCTGCCCGCCCTGGCCGCGATGGCGCTGCCGCTCGGCCTGGCGCAGGGCGCGCAGGCCCAGAGCAAGGAGGTGATCGTGCAGGATCCGGGCGGCGCCTATGGCGAAGCCCTGCGCAAGATCATGTACGGGCCGTTCGAGAAGGAGACGGGCATCAAGGTCGTGACCGTCCAGGAGGCGCGCAGCGGCCCGCGGCTGAAGGCCCAGGCCGAAGCCGGCAAGGCCTCCTGGGACCTCGCTTTCATCTTCGACCAGGAAACCAAGATCCTCGGCGACTGCTGCCTGGCGGAGATCGACTACAAGAAGCTCTCCGAATCCGCGCAGAAGACGCTCGCCGCGATGCCGGACAACCTCAAGCGGCCCAAGGGCGTGGCGCTGCAGGTCATCGGCGTCGGCCTCGCCTGGAACAAGGACAAGTACAAGGCCGGTGCCGAGCCGCAGAACTGGGCCGATTTCTGGGATGTGAAGAAGTTCCCGGGGCGGCGCTGCATGCCGGCCTGGTCGCGCTTCACCTTCGAGGCGGCGCTGATGGCGGACGGCGTGCCGAAGGACAAACTCTATCCGATCGACATGGAGCGGGCGCTGAAGAAGCTCGCCGAGATCAAGCCGCATGTGACGAAATGGTGGACCACCGCCGCCCAGCCGCCGCAGCTCCTGCTCGATGGCGAGGCCGACATGTGCATGGCCTATACCGGTTCGATGAGCAAATTCGCGCTCGAGGGCGCGCCGGTGGCGATCTCCTGGAACCAGGGCTTCGTCTATTACGACTTCTTCTCGATCCCGAAGGGCGCGCCGAACTACGAGAACGCGCTGAAGGTGCTGTCCTGGCGGCTCGACCCCAAGCGCGCGGCGACGCTCACCTCGAACTTCCCGGTCGCGCTGCCTTCCTCCGTCGTCTTCGACGCGGCGGACCCGAAGATCAGCGGCTCCTGGGCGAACAACCCCAAGAATCTCGCCCAGGCGATCGAGTGGAGCCCGGATTATTGGGGGGCGACCTCTCCCGACGGCCGCTCGACCAATGAGGAGCACGGCCAGGAAAAGCTCAACGCGCTCTTGGCGAAGTAGCCGTTCGCGGAGGCGGCCGCCGGCAGGCGGCCGTCTTCCCGCGGAGCGCGGCCGGGAATAGAGATTAGCCAGGTTCAGGAGACCGGGTTTACACGATGGACAAGGCGTTCACGAAGGGGCTGCGGCTCCTCGAGGTCCTGGCGCGCAGCGACAAGCCTCGCGGGATCACCGATCTCGCGAAGGAACTGGAATTCACCAAGAGCAATGTGCACCGCCTGCTGGCGACCTTGCAGGCGCAGGGCTTCGTCCGGCAGATGCCGCCGCCGAGCAGCACCTATGAGCTGACGCTGAAGATCTGGGAGCTTGGAAGCAAAGTCGTCCGGCGCCTCGACCTCGTCTCCATCGCGCGGCCGGCCATGGAGAAACTGGCCCAGGCGACGGGCGAAACGGTTCATCTCTCCGTGCTCGACGACACCGACGTGGTCTATGTCGACAAGATCGAGAGCAAGCATCAGATCAGGGCCCATACCAGCGTCGGCATGCGCGCGCCGGCCTTTGCGATGGCGACCGGCAAGGCGATGCTGGCGCATGAGCCAGACGAGGCGCTCGACCGCTTCCGGCCGCTCTTCAAGCGCTACACCGCGACGACGCGGGTGACGCCCGAGGAACTCATGGCCGATATCCGGCAGATCCGGCAGCAGGGCTACGCGACGGTGCTGCAGGGCGAGTGGCGTGACGGGATCGCGGCCTGTGCCTGCGCGATCCTCGGCCAGGCCGGTGAAGTCGCCGGTGCGATCGGCATATCGGGCCCGGACTCCCGGCTGAAGCGGAAGGAACTGAAGCAGTTCTCGGAAGACGTCCGGGAGGCGGCGCGCTCGATCAGTGCGGCGCTCGGCCATCTGCCACGGCATTGAGAACAGCGGCATGCGCGGGCCGGCGCATCCGGCAAAACGAAATCATCGCAACAGCGAGAAGGTCGAACCATGAACGATAGCTTCCGGGCCATGATGATCGTCGATCACGAGGGGCGCCCGCGCGCGGAGTTCCGCGATCTCACAGTGGCGGAGCTGCCCGACCATGACGTGCTCGTCGAAATCTCCTTCTCGACGCTGAACTACAAGGACGGCCTCGCGATCAGCGGCAAGGGGCGGATCGCGCGCCGGCTGCCGATGGTGGCGGGGATCGATCTTGCCGGAACCGTGGTCGAGAGCCGCTCGCCCGACTGGAAGCCGGGCGACAAGGTCCTGGTCAATGGCTGGGGCCTGTCCGAGACGGAGTGGGGCGGCTATGCGCGCTTCCAGAAGCTGAAGCCGCAATGGCTGACGCGGCTGCCCGACGCCTTCACCTTCGAGCAGGCCATGGGCATCGGCACCGCCGGCTACACGGCGGCGCTCTGCGTCGACGCGCTGGAGGATTGGGGGGCGATCGCGCCCGGCGGCCGCGAGGTGCTGGTGACGGGCGCCGCCGGCGGCGTCGGCTCGACCGCGATCAGCCTGCTCGCCCGCAAGGGCTACACCGTCACCGCGGCGACGGGCCGGCCGGAGACGCATGCCTATCTGTCGGAACTCGGCGCTACCGCCTTCGTCGACCGGGCCGCGCTGGCGGAGAAGGGCGGCGCGCTGCAGAAGGAGCGCTGGGGCGGTGCGGTCGATTCCGTCGGCTCGACCACCCTGGCCAATGTGCTGGCGCAGACGGCTTATGGCGGGGCGGTCGCCGCCTGCGGACTGGCGGGCGGCATGGACCTTCCGGCGACCGTCGCGCCGCATATCCTGCGCGGCGTGAGCCTTCTCGGCATCGACAGCGTGATGGCGCCGGCCGGCAAGCGCGAACGCGCCTGGAAGACGCTGGCCGATCACCTCGACAAGGCGCAGCTCGGCCGCATCGCCCGCGTCGAGCCGATGTCGGCCCTGCCGGCCCTGGCGGAGGAGATCGTCGCCGGCAGGATCCGCGGCCGCGTGGTCATCGACGTCAGCCGCTGATCGAGGCCCGCGGCGTGCGTCGGCACGGGCGGGCGCGCCTCGTCGCGATTATGGAATGTTGTTCTGACATAGGGAACACGATGCAATGAGCAGCCGGGACGACCGCGCGTTGCGGCAATCCATCGTCACGGCCTGCCGCGAGATGACCGCGGCGGGCATCAACCAGGGCACCTCCGGCAATATCAGCGTGCGTGTCGAGGACGGCATCCTGCTGACGCCTTCCGGCCTGGCCTATGACCAGATGACGCCCGACGACATCGTCTTCATGGACTGGGATGGCGGCTGGACGGCGCGGGAGGGCAATGTGCCCTCCACGGAATGGCGCTTCCATCTCGACATCCTGAAGGCGAAGCCGGAGGCGGGCGCGGTCGTCCATGCCCACCCGACCTACTGCACGACCCTGGCGATCATGCATCGCGGCATCCCCGCGATCCACTACATGATCGCCGCCGCCGGCGGTAACGACATCCCCTGCGCGCCCTATGCCCAATACGGCACGGCCGAGCTGTCGCGGCTGGCGCTGGAGGCGCTGGCCGATCGCCGCGCCTGCCTGCTCGCCCATCACGGCCTGATCGCGACCGGGGTCAGCCTGCGCAAGGCGCTGTGGCTCGCCGTCGAGGTCGAGACCCTGGCGCGGCAATATCACGGCTGTCTCCAGATCGGCACGCCGCCGCTGCTGCCGGACGAGGAGATCGACAGCATCCTCAAGCGCTGGGGCCAGTACGGCCTGCGCGAGCGCAAGCCGCAGGTCTCCGCACCGGCCGCCGGCGGCTGAGGCGGCGCTGTCGCCCCGCCTTTGCCACCATCCACCCACTTCGATCCCGAGAAACCTGCCATGTCGCCCTCCCATGATGTCAGCGTCTGCGGCTCCTACATCCTCGATATCCTTGGCGTGCCGGTGAGCGACATTCCGCCGGGCGGCACGCGCTACCTGATTGACGAAATCCGCCTCACCGTGGCGGGCACGGCAGGCGGAACCGTCGTTCCCTGCGCACGGCTCGGCCTGAAGGCGCTCGCGGTCGGTGCGGTCGGCGAGGACGAGAAGGCCGATTGGGTGCTCGACGCGCTGCGCCGCGACGGCATCGACGTCTCGGTGATGGAGCGCATCGCCGATAGCCCGACCTCGGCCACGATCCTGCCGATCCGGCCGGACGGGTCGCGCCCCGCCCTCCATGCCCGCGGCGCTTCCGCCCGCTGGCGCATTTCCGCCGCGGCGCAGGCTCGCGCCTGCCAGGGGCGGATCGTCCATCTCGGCGGCGTCGGCTCGCTGCTGGCGATGGATGGCGAGCCCTCCCGCGCGCTCCTCGCCGATGCGCGCAAGGCCGGCCGCACCACGACGCTCGACCTGATCTCGGCCCGCGCCGAGACGCTGGCGCTGCTGGAGCCGCTCCTGCCCGAGGTCGATTTCTTCATGCCCAGCATCGACGAGACGGCGGTGATGGTCGGGACGGATGATCCGGCGGCCTGCGCCCGCTTCTTCCTCGAGCGGGGCGCGGGGGCCTGCGCGATCTCGCTCGGCGGCGAGGGCTCCTTCGTGATGACGCGGGACGGCCAGAACTTCACCATGCCGGCTTTCGAGGTCCCGGTGCGCGACACGACCGGCTGCGGCGACGCCTATTCCGGCGGCTTCATCGCCGGCCTCGTGCGGGGCTGGGAGCTCAGCGAATGCGCAAGGCTCGCGACCGCGACGGCCGCGCTGGTCGCTACCGGCCTGGGTTCCGGCGCCAACCTCGTTTCCTTCGACGAGACCGTGCAGGCGATGAACAGCCTGCCGGTCCGCAAGCCCGCCTGAGCGCGACCGCTATCTCTTTCTCATCTGAAGCGAGAACCGACATGACCAGACACGCCATCGTGACGGGGGCCAGCCGCGGCATCGGCCGGGCCATCGCGCTTGGACTCGCCGAGCGCGGCTACGACCTCGCGCTCACCGATATCGGCCCGCAACAGGCGACGCTTGCGTCGGTCGCGGGCGAGGTCGCCGAGCGGGGTCGACGCTGTGTCACCATCCTGGCCGATGTCAGCAATCCCGAGGATTGCCGCCGCTCGGCCGCCGAGGCGGTGCGCGGGCTCGGCCATGTCGATGCCCTCGTCAACAATGCCGGCATCCTGAAGCTCGCCTCGATCGAGGAGCTGACGCCCGAGCTCTGGGACACCACGCTCGCCGTCAATGCACGCGGCGTGTTCCAGATGACGCAGGCGCTGATCCCGCATATGCGCGAGCGGCGCTACGGCCGCATCGTCAACATCGCCTCGCTCGCCGCGCGGACCGGGGGGCCGGGCCAGTCGCACTACGCGGCGTCGAAGTCGGCGGTGGTCGGCTTCACGCGCGTCTCGTCGATGGAGCTCGGCCAGCACGGCATCACCGTGAACGCGGTCTGCCCCGGCATCATCCAGACCGAGATGGGGATGAACAATCTGCGCGATCCCGAGCGCGTGGCCTATTTCGAGAAGGTCACGGACCTGCATCGGCTCGGCAATCCCGAGGACGTGGTCGGGCCGGTCGCCTTCTTCGCCTCGGACGATTCCGCCTTCGTGACCGGCCAGGCGCTGAACGTGGATGGCGGCATCTTCTACAGCTGAGGATGCCCGCCGGTCCGGCCCTTCCCGAGGAGGGGCGGACCGGCGACCTTCCGAAGCGCGATGTCGGATCGCTGCGCACCTTGCCGGGGCAGCGACCCGCCTTCTTTGTCGATACCCTAGCCGACGTGGCGCTGGACGCCGTCCATCCAGGTCTCGCTGACCTTGATCTTGCCGATCTTGACCTGCGGGGCGGTCGGGTCCTGCTCGAGGATGGCGAAATCGGCGAGCTTTCCGGTTTCGAGCGTGCCGATCTGGTCGTCCATAAGGCACTGCCAGGCGGCGTCGATCGTCACGGCGCGCAATGCGGCCTCGACCGGGATGCGCTCCTCGGGGAAGAAGACGTCGCCACCCTCGTGCATCACCCGCGTCACGGCATCCTCGACGCAGCGCAGCGGCTCGATCGGCGTGACGTTCCAGTCGGAATGCAGCGAGATCCGCAGATTCGCGGCGAGTGCCGAGGCGCAGGGGTCGTAGAAGCGTGCGCGCTCCGGCCCCAGCAGCCGGTCCCTGAACGCCTTGCCCCACCAGCGGACATGGCCGATCAGGAAGGACGGCGACAGGCCGAGCTGCTTCATCCTTGCCATCTGCTCGGGGTGGAGGACGCTGCAATGCTCGATGCGGTGGCGCAAATCGTGCTTGGGCGCCGAGCTGAGCGCGGCCTCATAGGCGTCCAGCGTCATGTCGATCGCGGCGTCGCCATTGGCGTGCACGCCGACCTGCCAGCCGCCGGCATGGGCCCGGCGGATGACGTCCGTGACATGCTCCTTGGTGTAGTTCAGCGCGCCGCGCCCGTTCGTGCCGAGATAGTTCTCGCGCTGATAGCCGGTCCGGGCCTGGTTCGAGCCGTCGGCCCAGGCCTTGATGCCGTCGACGCGGAAGAAGTCGTTGCCGCGGCCGGGCTTGATGCCCTGCTTCTCCCATTCGTCCATCAGGGTCGAGATCAGCATGCCCCGGTAGCGCAGCGGCGAGTTGGCGTTGCCGGCCACGGCATCGAGAAGCGCCAGGTCCTGCATGCCGGCCATCAGGCCGATGCCGTTGTCATGCACCATCGTGCAGCCTACCGAGGCGCAGCGCGCGATCAGGCGCCGCGCGCGCCCGGCCATCTCGGCGGCGCTCGGGGCCGGCATCTTGTCGATGATCATCTCCTGCGCGGCCATCTCCTCGATCCGGCCGGTCAGGTTTCCGTTGGAATCGCGGACGAAGCGCGCGCCTGACGGGTCAGGGGTGTCGCGGGTGATGCCGGCCGCCTTGAAGCCGAGGCTGTTGGCATAGGCGATGTGGCCGTTGCTCTCCTGCATGAAGAACGGATTGTTCGGCGCGAGGACGTCCAGCTCGGCGATCGTCGGGATCTTGGCGTCGCGGGTGATGCTGGCGTCGAATTGCTGGGCGCGCACCCACTCGCCCGGCTTGGCCTTGGCCACCCCGTCCTTGAGCTTGGCGATCACGGTCGCATAGTCGGGCGTCGTGATCGGGCTGACGTCGATCCAGTCCTCGAAGACCGTGAAGACGAAATGCATGTGCGGGTCGATGAGGCCCGGCATCAGGGTCCGGCCCTGAAGGTCGATCACCCGCGTCTTCGGGCCGCCGCGCGCCTGCACCTCGTCGAGCTTGCCGACCGCCAGGATCCGGTTGCCGCGGATGGCAAGCGCCTCGGCGCGCGGCGCCTTGCCGTCCATGGTCAGGACGGGGCCGCCCTTGAAGATGATGTCGGCCAGGTCCGATGCTGCCGCAGGCTGCGCCAGGGCCGGGAAGGGGTCTGTGCAGAGGAAGGCCGCCCCGGTGGCCGCGCCGAGATATTTCATGAAATCGCGGCGGGAGGCGGCGCTGCGCAGCACGGCCATCTGTCCAGGATTACAAGCCAGGCACATGCGATGCCTCCCTCGGTCACGACAATGGAAATGGAACTGGATCGGGCGCGGCGCGGGGGCCGTCACGCCCGGGAAACGCGCTAGAACTGGAAGGTGGCGCCGATGATCGGCCCGTGCTGCGTCACCTTCCACTGGAAGCTGCCGTCGCGATAATCCTGGTACAGCGCGCGATAGCCGGCGCGCAGGATGGTCGGGCGGCCGAGGAGCTCGGTGCGATAGCCGAGATAGGCCTGGCCGTTGAGGCTCAGCCGCGTGCCCGCGCCGAAGCCGCCGACATCGCCCTCCAGCATCAGGTTCCAGCGATCGGTCAGGTCGAGCTGGGCCCGCATGCCGAGATAGGGGTCGAGCCAGCCCTCGCTGTGGGAAATGTGGAAGCTGCCGAAGCCGAGGCGGCCGGTCATGCGCGACCAGCGAACGCCGGCGGTCGGCTCGAGTGCGAAGATCCGCGGCGTGCCGTTGACCGTGCTGCCGCCGAGCGCGGCCTCGTAGACGCGGTAATAGGCACCGACGGCCACCAGGGTGGAGCGCATGCCGACGCCGAAATCGTACCGGCCCAGGCGTTCGTCGCTGGAGACGTCGACATATTGCCCGTTGAGATAGGCGCCGAAGACGCCGTTGCCGATCTCGATGTTACCCATCACGCCGGCATTGAGGTTCTTCAGCGTGTCGCGGAAGGGCACGTCGACACTGCGCTGGAAGCCGAATGCACCGGCATCGCCGTTAAGCGAGGCGGCCCAGAGATAGGGGCTGACGCTGAGGGTCCATTCGCGCGGTACGGCTGGGCTGGCCTGGTCAGTCTTGGGTGCGGAGAGGTCGGCCGCGCTTGCCGGGAGCGTCGTGGTGGATGCCAGGAGGCCGAAGGAAGCGGCGGCCGCGACTCGGCGAAGGAAGGGAAAGGCAGGAATCATGTATCCGGGTCCGGCATCTGTCGTCTGTGCAGCGTCGATATCGAGAAACTGGGGCATCGCGCGTGGAGCGCCCTGAGGAGCTTTTGATTTCGCCTGTGCATCACCTCGGACGATGAGGGCGTCGTCGCTGGGCGAACACCGCCATCTTGAACGGGCATACTCCCATGCGGGGGCCGATTCGGATGCAGCGTCACGTCTCATATTCCATGGCGTCGCGTCTCAGTGCCGAGCATGGTGAACCGGCCGGAGCGTGCGGTTACGCGCCATCAACCAATTCGCCCGCATTCTGCATCCCAGAACCGGGTTTCGCATGAGAGATCGGTAAACCGGCTGGGGGCGGCTCGGTGGCAAACGAAATCATCCTGTCGACCGATATGGTCGAGCCAGCCGCGCGGACCGACCTGTGCCGCGAGATGTCACGGCACTTCTTCGAGCCGAGAGCGCTGTCCGAAGGCGCCGAACCGCTCGAATTGTCGCTGCGCTCGCGCCTCGTCGGGCGCATGGCGGTCGTCGCATCCCGGCACGGGCCGCAGCGCTATCGCCGTGAGCGCCGCCATATCGCCGCGGGGATGGACCAGTACTTCATCCGCCTGCTCCTGAATGGCCGGCACGAAGGCGCCTGCGGGGAGCGTCCGACCGCGATCACGGCCGGCGATATCTGCGTCTTCGATCTGAGCCGACCCTTCTGCGGCGAGGTCGACCGCGGCGCGATGCTGTCGCTGATGCTGCCGCGAAGCGCCGTCGAGAAAGCGGCCCCGGGGCGCGATCTGCACGGCCTCGTTCTCGAGCGGGGCGCACCGGTTACGGTGTTCCTGACCGACTTCATGGCGAGCTTCGCCAAATTGTCGGAAACCCTGGATGAAAGCGAGACGCTCGCCATCGAGGACGCCGCGATCGGGCTCCTTGGCGCTTGTCTGTCGCGGCAGGCGCCGCCGCGGGATCCGGCGCTCGGGCTCGTGCTGCGCCACCGCCTGCTCGATTTCATCGAAAGCCACCTGGCGGCTCCGGATCTCGGCCCGGCCTTGCTGATGCAACGCTTCCAGGTCTCGCGCGCCCATCTCTATCGGATGTTCGTGGCGGAGGGTGGCGTCGCGGCCCTCATCCGCGACAAGCGGCTCGATGCGGCCTTCCACGCCCTGGCCTCCGTCAATGGCGGCCACTGGTCGATCGCGAAGATCGCCCACAGCTTCGGCTTCTCCAGCGCGACGCAGTTCCATCGCGCCTTCCGGGCGCGGTTCGGCGTCACCCCGAGCGAGGCGCGACACGAAACCCGACCCGGCACGGCCGGCCTCCAGGCCGCGATCGTCGGCTGGCACGAGCACTGTGTGCAGAGACCCCGCATGGCGGCGAGAGACTGAACGATGCGCTCCGTGCGGTCGCATCCCGCTATGCGTCGCCCATCCTGACACATCCCACCCGCGCCTCGCGCTAGGTTCGCGGCGATCTCGTTGGAATCGGGTGGCGGGGCGCGGTCGCCGGAGGCACTATCGCGCGCGTCATCGAACAGGAAGGCAGCGCCATGGCGGCCAGGACGGGCAGGATTCGTATCGGCATCGGCGGCTGGGTGTTCGAGCCCTGGCGCGGCGCCTTCTATCCGGGCGGCCTGCCGCAGAAGCGCGAGCTCGAATATGCCTCGGGCAAGCTGACCTCGATCGAGATCAACGGCACCTATTACGGCTCGCAGAAGCCCGAGAGCTTCGCGAAATGGCGCGAAGAGACGCCGGACGACTTCGTCTTCGCGCTGAAGGGTTCGCGCTTCTGCACGAACCGCCGCGTTCTGGCGGAGGCCGGGCCCTCGGTCGAGAAGTTCCTGACCAGCGGCCTGACCGAACTCAGGCACAAGCTCGGTCCGATCAACTGGCAGTTCGCGCCGACGAAGAAGTTCGATCCCGCGGATTTCGAGGCGTTCCTCAAGCTCTTGCCGAAGGAGCTGGACGGTATCGCGCTGCGTCATGCCGTCGAGGTCCGGCATGACAGTTTCCGCGTGCCGGACTTCGTCGCGCTGCTGCGCGGCTATGGCGTCGCGGCGATCACCTCGGCCGATGCGGATTATCCGCAGATCGCCGATGTGACGGCGCCCTTCGTCTATGCGCGCATCATGGGGACGCAGGAGGCGGAGCCGAAGGGCTATTCCGAGGCCGGTCTCGGACGCTGGGCCAAGGCGGCGCAGGCCTGGGCCGAGGGCGGCGTTCCGGAAGGGCTGGAGACGGTGGCGCCGGCCGCTCCCCGGGAGAAGCGCGACGTCTTCCTCTATGTCATCAGCGGCGGCAAGGTGCGCAATCCGGCTGCCGCGATGGAACTGATCGCCCGGACGGCAGGCTGAGCGTCACTCCGCCGCCGCTGTCTCCGGCAGCGCTTCCTGGCAGACGTCGACCCATTCCGCCTGTGTCAGCTCCGCCATGCGCGCCGGCCCGATGCGCAGCGCGCTATGCGTCGAGCCGGCCGCCGGCACGACGATGTCGTAGGCCTTCAGCGAGAGGTCGCAATAGATCTTGAGCGGCGTGGCGAGCCCGAAGGGGCAGACGCCGCCGACGGGGTGGCCGGTCAGGGCCTCGACCTCTTCCTGGCCGAGCATGCGCGGCTTGCCGCCGAGCGCGGCCTTGGCCTTGCGGTTGTCGAGCCGGGCGTCGCCGCGGGTGACGACGAGCACCACCTCCTCGCCGATGCGCAGCGACAGGGTTTTTGCGATCTGGCCCGGCTCGACGCCATGGGCCGCCGCGGCGAGCGGCACGGTGGCGCTGCTCTGCTCGGTGACGATCACGGCGATGTCGGGGGCGTGCTCGGCGAAGAAGGCGCGGACGGATTCGAGGCTCATCGGACGATTCGGGAAGTCAGCCACAGGATCAGCAGGCCGGCGAGAGCCGGGACGCCGAAGACGAGGAGGAAGATCGGAGCTTCCTCCATCACAGTATAGCCTGCCCGGCTGACGCCGATCCAGAGGTTGATCAGCGCGCCGACGAACCAGAGCGGCAGGAAGAGCCTGATCGCGAAGGGAATGGGCCGGCCGGCGGATACGGCCAGACGGGGCGCGGCCACGAGCAGAATGCCGAGCAGGGCGAAGCCGATGCCGATGACCTTGATCGTGTGCACGTCGTCCTCCGCGTCAGTCGTCTCGCCGCGGAGGCTGGCGCGCCACCGAGGCCGCCGTCAATGGCGGAAGTGGCGGTGCCCGGTGAAGACCATGGCGAGGCCGGCTTCGTCGGCCGCCTTGATGACCTCGTCGTCGCGCATCGAGCCGCCCGGCTGGATCACCGCGGTGGCGCCGGCCTCGGCCGCCGCCAGCAGGCCGTCGGCAAAGGGGAAGAAGGCGTCGGAGGCGACGACCGAGCCCTTGGCCAGGCTTTCCGCCACGCCAGCCGCCTTCGCGGCCTCGGCGGCCTTCCAGGCGGCGATACGCGAGGAATCGACCCGGCTCATCTGGCCGGCGCCGATGCCGACGGTGGCAAGGTCCCTGGCATAGACGATGGCGTTCGACTTGACGTGCTTGGCGACGCGGAAGGCGAAGCGCAGATCGGCGAGCTCGCGCTCGCTCGGCTGGCGCTTGGTCACGACCTTGAGTTCCATGTCGTCGACGACGGCGTTGTCGCGCGACTGGGCGAGGAAGCCGCCGGAAACGGTGCGCAGCGCGAGACCGGGCGCGCGGACATCCGGGAGGCCGCCGGTCAGCAGCAGGCGCAGGTTCTTCTTGGCGGCGATCATGGCGATCGCCTCCTCGTCGGCATCCGGCGCGATGATGACCTCGGTGAAGACCTCGACGATCTTCTTCGCGGCCTCGGCGTCGAGCTTGCGGTTGAGCGCAACGATGCCGCCGAAGGCCGAGACGGGGTCGCAGGCGAGCGCGCGCTCATAGGCCTCGAGCAGCGAGCCGCCGGCGGCGACGCCGCAGGGATTGGCGTGCTTGACGATGACGCAGGCGGCGGACGCCTCGGGCGCGAACTCGGCGACGCATTCGAAGGCGGCGTCGGTGTCGTTGATGTTGTTGTAGGAGAGCTGCTTGCCCTGGACCTGACGGGCGGTCGAGACGCCCGGGCGGTTCTCCGGCGTGCGGTAGAAGGCGGCCCATTGATGCGGGTTCTCGCCATAGCGCATGGTTTCGGCGAGGGCGCCGCCCAGCGCCCGGAAGGCCGGAGCCGTGTCGCCCAGCTCATTGGCGAACCAGTTCGAGATCGCCGCGTCATAGGCCGCGGTGCGAGCATAGGCCTTCTGGGCCAGCTTGCGGCGCAGCGTCAGCGTGGTCGCGCCCTTCTGCGCCTCGAGATCGGCAAGGACGGAGGGATAGTCCGCAGGCTCGACCACAACGGCGACGTCGTGATGGTTCTTGGCGGCGGCGCGGATCATCGCCGGCCCGCCGATGTCGATGTTCTCGATGCAGTCGTCATAGGCCTTGCCGGCCGCAACCGTCGCCTCGAAGGGGTAGAGGTTCACGACGAGCAGATCGATCGGCTGGATGCCGTGGCCGAGCATCGAGGCCTGATGCTCGGGATGCGAGCGGATGGCGAGCAGGCCGCCATGGACCTTCGGATGCAGGGTCTTGACCCGGCCGTCCATCATCTCGGGGAAGCCGGTGAGGTCGGAGACGTCGCTGACCGGCAGGCCGGCCTCGGCGATGGCCTTGGCGGTGCCGCCGGTCGAGACCAGCGCAATGCCGAGCCTGTGGAGCGAGCGCGCGAAGTCGATCAGGCCCGTCTTGTCGGAAACGGAAAGGAGAGCGCGTTCGACGCGGCGAAGTTCATTCGGCATCGGGGTCAGGTCCGGTCTGGATTGCGACGAAGGCAGTTTCTGAGTTCGGCAGCCGCGCGCGGGCTATCATGCTGCGCCGCGAAAGGCAAAGCGCGCCGTCGCAGGACCGTCACGCGTCGGGTGCGGACTCGGCTCCTTCGCGCTCGGCGATCGCGGCCGCGACGGTCTTGCCGGCGCGCGGATTGGCGGCGCTGATCCGGCTGAAGCGCCAGGCGAGGCGCGGCGTCGCGACGACGTCGTAGGCGACGACCAGCTGCTCGGTGCGCCGCCGCCCGTCCGCCGCTGCGAGGAAGATGCTCTCCTCGATCGCGATCTGCAGCCCGCTGGCCTCGAAGCTCCAGACCTCGCCGGAGGCCAGCGCCAGCAGCGCGCCGCTGCCGTCGCGAACCAGGCTGGCGCGGACATGCGGATGCAGATGGAAGCGGATTGCGGCGGGCAGTGTGGCGCCGGCACCGGTCAGCGCGACCTCGTCCTCGCCCGAGAGGGCGGCGCCGTCGCGCGCGAGCAGGAGGCGCCTCGTATGCACGGCGCCCAGGCTGCGGCGATAGCCGTCATGGCTCGCCACCCATTCCGGACCCTCCACTCCGTCCTGACGCGCGACGCGGACGTCGCGCGGTCCCGAGACGATCCGGCTCTCGCCCAGGACCACCCCGAAATTCGCGCTCGAGCGGTCGTCGAGGACGAGGGTGGAATGCGCGGCGGTGCTGCGGGCGGCGAGCCTCAGCTCGGGCGGGCCGAAGCGGCTGGCGCCGCAATTGACGATGATGCGCTGTGGGCCGCTGGAGAACTCGAAGGCGAGGCAGCCGGCATGGGCCTCGGTCGAATAGGCGCCGCGCGGCGGTGCGCCGGCATCGGCGACGACGATGCTGCGCTCGGCGGCGAGGCGGCTGTAGCCGGAATAGGCGGCGTGCTCGGTCGGGCGCCCGCGCGCGTCGTCATAGGCGGCGAGCGTGGCCATCAGGTCGGGCGGTGTCGTGCCCATGCCATTGAACAGCGCCAGCGCCCCGTCGCCATGCCGGAACAGGCGCAGATGCGGCATCATCCGCTCGATCGCCGTCAGCACGCCCTGCGGCGGCTCGAGGCCGCGGGCGGCGAAGGTTTCGCGCAGCGGCAGCAGATCGAGCAGGAACTCGATCAGCAGGCGCGGATTGCGCGAGAGATGGCCGCCATCGGGCAGGACCTGCTCCTCCAGCTCGTCCGAGAGCTGGCTTTCGTAGCGGCGCCGGCGCGCATCCTGGCCGTCGAGGCAGATGGCGGCGAGCGTGACCGCGATGAGGCTGTTCAGCCGGTCGGTGCCCTCGACCGCCCCGGCGAGGGCGAGGCCCAGCCGATCGGCCAGCTGCGCGACATGGCGCAGATAGCGCTCGTAGAAGGCGTGGTCGGAGCCTTCGAGCAGCAGCGGCGAATGGGAGAGGAAGGAGATCAGTCGGCGGGCGGCGACGGCAGGCCGGCGCGCGATCTCGTGGCGGTAGCGGCGCCGGGCGATGAAGTCCTCGACCAGGCTGCGGGCATTGGCGCGGGCGATCGCCGTGTCGGCGGCGCGCATATGGCGCAGCCAGCCGAAGCCGTAGAGCGCCTCGGCCCAGGCCTCGCTCGGCGGCTCGACGTCGAAGGGGGATTCGCCATGGCTGCGCAAAGTGCGCCCGGCAAAGGCGTAGTAGCCGGCGTAGAAGTCTCCCGCCGTCGTCGGATCGGCGGTGCGCAGGTCATGCGGCGCGAAGAGCAGGCGGGTGGCGGTGCCGCGGCCGAAGGGCCAGAGCCGGCGCGTGGCGCCGACGAACTGGCCACGGGTCCGCCGTGCCGCCCGTCCGATCGCGGCCTGGGCCAAACCCCGTCGCTCAGTCCAGCCGTTCAAATCTCCCGTAAGCTCCGTCCCGGGGCGCGGCGGCGCGCCGCGCGAATCCCGGCTCCGTCATAGCCTGATCAGGCGGGTTGCGTAAAATCCCGCCCATCCCGAAAGACGCGCCGTTTCACCGGAAAGCTGATGCGGAAGGGTCCGGATATCGCCGTTCGCATCGATCGCCTCCGCCAAACCGCCGATTTCCGCCGGCTCAACGGGCCCGCGACGAAATTGGGGATGACGCGCCAGGAAGGCCGTGATCTGGGCCTCGCCCTCCTGCGCCTCGAGCGAGCAGGTGCAGTAGACGAGGCGCCCGCCGGGCTTCGTCAGGGTGGCCGCCGCGTCGAGCAGGCGCGCCTGCAGGCCGGCGAGCCGGTCGCGATCCTCCGGTGTCTTGGTCCAGGCCACGTCGGGGTGGCGGCGGATGGTCCCGGTCGCGCTGCAGGGTGCGTCGAGCAGCACCGCATCGAAGGGCTCGGCCTTCCAGTTTGCGGCATCGGCGGTGACGACTTCGGCCGTGAGGCCGAGGCGGGCAAGATTGGCCTTGAGGCGGCGCAGGCGCGGCGCCGACCGATCGAGCGCCGTCACTTCGGCTCCCGCGGCGGCAAGCTGCGCGGTCTTGCCCCCGGGCGCGGCGCAGAGATCGGCGATGCGTTCGCCGGGGCGTGCTGCCAGCAGCCGTGCGGGCAGGGCGGCCGCGGCATCCTGCACCCACCAGGCGCCTTCCGCGAAGCCGGGCAGCTCGGCGATGGCCCGGCGCTCGCGCAGCCGGACCGAGCCGGTCGGCAGGGCGACGCCGCCGAGCGCTTCGGCCCAGTGGGCCGGATCGGCCTTCACGGTGATATCGAGGGGCGGCTCCTCGCGGTGGCTCGCCGCGATCGCGGCCGCCGTTTCCGCGCCATAGGCGTCGTGCCAGCTCTCGGCCAGCCAGTCGGGCGTGTCGCGGAAGGCGTCGGCCCGGCTCTCGGCCAGGACCGCGTCGCGCTCGCGTACGAGCCGGCGCAGCACGGCATTGCCGAGCGAGGCATAGCGGGCGGAGCGCGCATCCTCGTGCAGATGGCGGATGGCGAGATCGACGGCGGCATGGTCCGGCACGTCGAGGAAGAGGATCTGCGCCGCAGCTGCGGTCAGGATCGGCTCGAACGGGCCGGACTGGCGCGGGCTGCCGCGGTCGAGCCGCTCGTCGATAGCCTGCTGGATCGTGCCCAGCCGGCGAAAGGCGGTGACGGCGATGGCGCGGGCGAGCCCGGCATCTGCGGCGTCGAGACCGGCCTCCGGCAGCATCCGCTCGATGGTCTCGTCGAGCGCGACGCGGGCGCGCAGCACCTCGTCGATGACATCGGCGGCGAGACGGCGGGCGGGCAGGCCCGGCGCATCGTCGCGCTTCGGGGTCGCTGCCGGGGGCCGGCGGCGCGAGGGAGCGTGACCAGCCATCTCAGCCCCAGGGGCCGGGCTGACGCGGGGCGCTTCCCCATGGGCCGTTGCCGGCCTGGGTGGTGAAGCCCGCTGCGGACGCGGTGGCGCCGACACCCATGGCGCGCGCCTGCTCCATCAGCGCGGCGATGCGGTTACCAGTGTCGGGATGGGTCGAGAAGAGATTATCCATGCCGCCGCCGGTCAAGGGATTGATGATGAACATGTGCGCCGTAGCAGGCTTGGCCTCGGCTGTCTCGTTGGGAATGTGCTGGACGCCGGCCGCGATCTTGGCGAGGGCGTCGGCGAGCCAGACCGGGTTGCCGCAGATCTGGCCGCCGAGCTTGTCGGCCTCGTATTCGCGCGAACGCGAGATCGCCATCTGGATCAGGGCGGCCGCCATCGGCGCCAGGATCGAGAGCAGGATCTGGACGATCAGGTTCGGGCGGTTGTCGCGCGAGCCGAAGAACATGCCGAAGGTGACGAGCGAGGAGATCGCGCCCGCGAAGGTCGCGGTGATCGTCATGGTCAGCGTGTCGTGATTCTTGATGTGCGCAAGCTCGTGCGCCATCACCCCGGCCAGTTCCTCATAGGTCAGCGCGCGCAGGATGCCGGTCGTCGCTGCGACGGCCGCGTTCTGCGGGTTGCGGCCGGTGGCGAAGGCGTTGGGCTGGTCCTCATGGATCAGGTAGACACGCGGCATCGGCATGTTCGCGCGCGCCGCGAGGTCGCGCACCATGCCGTAGAGTTCCGGGGCGCTGCGTTCGTCGACCTCCTGGGCGTTATGGGCGGCGAGCGCCATCCGGTCGGAGTTCCAGTAGCTGAAGAGATTGGTCACGGCGGCGAAGCCGAGCGCCATCAGCATGCCGCCGCCGCCGCCGAGCAGATAGCCGACGGCGCCGAACAGCGCGGTCAGGCCTGCCATCAACATCCCGGTGCGAACGTAGTTCATCGATACCCCTTTATCGGCGGCGCTGCGCGGGAAAGCCCTCGCGAAGGCCAGGTCCGTGCCCTATGTGGTGGGGGCTATCCCGATCCTGCAAGAGAAACCGCGAGGAAGGCGAGCCGAGATGCCGGAAAAATCCAGCGACGACGACATGCCGGGTGCCGCCGGGCAGGCGCAGGCGAAGACGATTTCGCCCGCCGCCGAGCGGGCGCTCGCCGAGGCCGCCGCGCGACGGGCCGCGATCGATGCCCATGCCGCCGAAGTCGCCAAGGCGCGCGAGCTGAATGGCCGCGGCGGGCTCGAACCGGTGCGCTACGACGACTGGGAAGTGAAGGGCATCGCCAGCGATTTCTGAGGTCTCCGGCCGGATCGACCGGCGCGAAACATTGCCAAGCCGCGAGGTTGCGTCCAAACAGCGCCGGAAGGGCATTGGATTTTCGGTGATGGACAGCAACGACAAGCGTCTCGCGGCGCTGCGCCGCCTTCTGGCCGAGGCGCATGAAAAGCTCGGCCTGAAGCTCGGCTTCCGGCTCTGGGATGGCAGCTCCGTCCCGGCCGGCTGGCCCGCCGACGGGCTCGCCATCGCGATCGCCGACCCCGGCGTGCTTGCCGCGCTGATCCGCAAACCCAAGCTCGACACGCTGCTCAACCTGCACATCACCGACAGGATCGCGATCCGGAACGGTTCGATCTTCGATCTCGCGGCCGCGCGGCCTGACGGCAAGGTGGGCAAGCTCGCGCGCAACATCCCGAAGGGCGCGGTCTTCGATGTCGTCAGACGCTTCGTCTTCGCCCCCGGCAAGGCGGAAGCGGCGATCGGCCACCGCAAGGGCGACGAGATCGCGCGCGACGGCGCCCCGGCCACCAACAAGGCCAATATCGCCTATCACTACGACGTCTCGAACGATTTCTACCGGCTCTTCCTCGACGAGGAGATGGTCTACACCTGCGCCTATTTCACCGAGGACCATGGCGACCTGGCGCGGGCCCAGCGCGACAAGCTCGACATGATCTGCCGGAAGCTGCGCCTGAAGCCGGGCGACCGCTTCCTCGACATCGGCTGCGGCTGGGGCGCGCTGGTCTGCCATGCGGCGCGCCATTACGGCGTCGAGGCCCATGGCGTGACGCTGGCCGAGGAACAGCTCGCCCTGGCGCGCGAGAAGGTCGAGAAGCTCGGGCTGCAGGGCAAGGTCACGCTCCATCTCAAGGATTTCACCCAGATGGAGGGGGAGTTCGACAAGATCTCCTCGATCGGGATGTTCGAGCATGTCGGCATCCGCAACCATCCGTCCTATTTCCAGGCGGTGAACCGGCTGCTGCGGCCGCGCGGGCTCTACCTGCACCATTGCATCTCGCGTCGGGCCAAGAAGACCGAGAAGGCCTTCAACAAGATGCCGGCCGAGTATCGCGCGCTGGTGCGCTACATCTTTCCCGGCGGCGAGCTCGACCATCTGGGCATGTCGATCGCCAATCTCGAGCGCCACGGCTTCGAGATCCACGACGTCGAAGGCTGGCGCGAGCACTATCAGCGCACGACGCGGCTGTGGTGGGAGCGGCTGGAGGCCAACAAGGCGAAGGCGGAGGTCGAGATCGGGCCGGAGCGGACGCGGATGTGGCTGCTCTATCTGGCGGGCTGCTCGCTCGCCTTCGAGCGCGGCGGGGCGCTGGTCAACCAGACGCTGGTCTCGAAGCGACGCAAGGGCCCGTCCGGCCTCCCCCTGACGCGCGTCGATCTTTATCGCGACTGAACGGCTTTACGGCCGGCTGCGCCGCCGGCCATATCGTTCGTCCATTCTGCATCTGCGGGTGGGAATGCCCGGCGCAGGCCGGGCCAAGACTCACAGCTCGATCGAGATCTACTTCTTGATGAAGAGGTCGAGCTTTCCGTGGTGTTCCGCCAGCAGGTAATAGAAGGTCAGGCGGGACTTGGTCCTGTCCTCCTTCATGTGCTCGCAGACGGCCTTGATCGAGCCGTCGAGATCGCCGGACTTCAAGCCGAGCTTCTTCTTCAGGAAGTTCTCGCGGACGCGCTCGACCTCGGCCGGGTCGGAACAGGCGACGTAGCGGGTGTCCGGCTTGCTCATGACGAGTGCGTAGGATTTCGACATGCCGGCAAAGGCAGCCTCGTTCAACGGCTTCTTGGCGAACTTCTTCACGTCAGCGAGGTGGTCCATCGGGTAGCCCCTTCCTGGCCCGCGCGAGGCGGGCGGTTGCGTGTCGCGGCGCGACGTTAACGTGGTTTTTCACGGGGGGCGAGGGGGCGGCGCCTGCGATTACGGCTTTTGCGGGCGCTTGGCCGTCGTCTTTCGTCGAAATCCGGGCCGTTCAGGGCAGCACGACGACCGGGGTGCCCATCTGGACGCGGGCGTAGAGGTCGATCACGTCGCTGTTGTGCATGCGGAAGCAGCCATAGGAGGCAGCGGTGCCGACCGTGTTCGGCATGTTGGTGCCGTGGATGGCGTATTGCCCGCCCGGTCCCAGGCCGATCACGCGCGCACCCATCGGGTTGCGTGGCGAGCCGCCGGGAATGACGTCGGGCAGCCGGGGATTGTCGCGCTTGACCTCGGCCGGCGGTGCCCAGGCCGGATCGACCTGCATCTCCTCGACATATTTGACGCCACGCCACTGCTTGCCGGCCTTGCCGACGGCGATGGTGTAGCGGATCGCCTCGCCGGGCGCGACGACGAGATAGAGCTTCCGCTCGCCGGTGCGGATCACGATGGTGCCCGGCTGGAAGCGATCGTCGCGCAGGCCGACGACCTCGCGTGCCTCGGCCGATGTGCCGGCGGCGAGCCCGAATGCCGCGAGGGCGGCGGCGAGGCCGAGGGCGGCGGCGGATCTGGCCATGGTCGAGACTCCCGTTCGGATGCTGGCGGGAGTTTGACGGGCGCAGCCGTGAAGCAGCGGTTGAGCGATATGGTGAAGCCGCGATTCAGGATGAATCGCCGGTGAACCCGCACGTGCGGTCTTTCGGCTAGGCCGCGGGCCGGGCCCGGTGCTGCTGCGGCAGCAGGAAGGGCAGGCCGGGCGCAGGCGCGCGGCTCAGCGTCAGGTCGACCTTGAAGACCTGGCGCAGCAGCGCGTCGTCGAGCGTGCGCGCTGGCGGTCCCTGCGCGATGATCCGCCCCTGGTCCATCACCACGAGATGGTCGGCATAGGTCACGGCGAGGTTGAGATCGTGCAGCACGATCAACACCGCAACGCCGCGCGCGGCGATGCTGCGCGCCATGTCGAGCAAAGCGAGCTGGTGACAGAGATCGAGGCTGGCGATCGGTTCGTCGAGGAACAGCACCTGCCTTTCGGCGATGCTGCGGCCGGCTTCGAGCTGGCAGAGGACGCGGGCGAACTGGACGCGCTGCTGCTCGCCGCCGGAGAGCGTCTGGTAGCGCCGCCCGGCGAGGTCGATGACGCCGGCTGCCGCGAGGCTCTCGGCGACGATCGCCTCGCGCCGCTGGCGCGTCAGCGCCCGGCCGACGCCGTCGACGCCGAGCCGGGCGACCTCATAGGCGCTGAACGGGAAGGCGAGCCGAGCATGCTGGGCCATGACCGAGCGCAGGCAGGCCAGGCGCCAGGCCGGGACCGTGCCGAGCGGCGCCCCCGCGATCTCGATGTGCCCGCCCACCGGCTTGAGTTCGCCGGTGAGGAGCTTGAGCAACGTCGATTTCCCGGCGCCGTTCGGGCCGATCAGGATCGTGGTCATGCCGCCGGCGAGGCCGAGGCTCGCTTCGGCGACCAGGCGTCGTCCGCCGGCGGCGAAGCTCACGCCATGGCTGGAGAGGATCGGCATCGGGTCAGACATCGAGGACGCTCGTGCGGCGCAGCAGCAGCCAGAGGAAGAAGGGCGCGCCGATCGTGGCCGTGACGATGCCGATCGGCAGCTCCGCCGGGGCGACGATCAGGCGTGCGGCGATGTCGGCGCCGACCAGTAGCATCGCGCCGCCCAGCGCCGAGAGCGGCAGCAGCAGCCGGTGATCGGGGCCGACGGACAGGCGGATCAGATGCGGCACAACGATGCCGACGAAGCCGATCATCCCGGCCGAGGCGACACTGGCGCCGACCGCGAGCGCGACGAGCAGGATCGCCAGCGCCTTGATGCGCTGCACGGGGATGCCGAGATGATAGGCCTCGGCCTCGCCCAGCATCAGGCCGTTCAGCCCGCGCGCCAGCAGCGGCATCAGCAGCAGGAGCGGCAGGATGATCGGCGCCACCGCCGAGAGCTTCGTCCAGCTCGCGCCGCCGAGGCTGCCGAGCGACCAGAAGGTCAGGTCGCGCAGCTGCCGGTCGTCGGAGACGAAAGCGAGAAGCCCGGTGAGCGCACCGGCCAGGGCGCCGAGGGCGACGCCGGCCAGCAGCATGGTCGCCACCGAGGTGCGGCCGCCGCGGGTGGCGATGAGGTAGAGCGCCAGCGTCGAGGCGAGGCCACCGCAGAAGGCGCCGGCGGGCAGCAGCGCGAAGGGCAGCTTCATCATGGTGCCGGCCAGAAAACGGTCGCCCAGCACGATGGTGGCGGCGGCGGCCAAGGCGGCGCCGCTGGAGACGCCGACGAGGCCGGGGTCGGCCAGCGGATTGCGGAACAGCCCCTGCATCAACGCACCCGAGACGGCGAGCCCGGCGCCAACGAGCAGGCCGAGCAGCACGCGCGGCAGGCGGATATTGAGGACGACGAGGACGTCGCGGCCTTCCAGCAGCGTGGCATCGCCGGTGAGCCTGGCGATCAGGATCTCGGCGACTCGGCCGGGCGCGATCGAAATCGCGCCCTGGCCGATCGCGACGATGGCGAGCAGCAGGCAGGCGAGGGTGAGCCCGGCCAGCGCGAGGGCGCCGACGCGGCGGCGCCCGGTGATCAGCGTCGCGAGCGGCGAGGGAGCCATTGCGGGAGAAGGCGCGGCGAGGGTCACGGGGCGGCGGCCGTCTTCAGCGGCGGGATGCCGGCTTCCGGATAGATCGCGGCCATGAGATCGCGCGCCGCCATCGGCGTGCGCGGTCCGAAGCCGAGCAGGTAGAGCCCGTCCATATGCAGCAGCCGCTTGCCCGCCGCGGCCGGGGTCTGAGCGAAGGAGGGCATGGCGAAGAGCTCGTCGGGGGTGATGTTGTGGGCGCTGCTGTTGCGCATCATCAGCACCATTTCCGGCGCGGCGGCGGCGATGGCCTCGTCGGTCATCGGCTTGTAGCCCTCGATCGCGTCGGCGACGTTGAGGCCTCCCGCAAGCGAAATGATCGCGTCGGCCGTGCTGTTGCGGCCGCCGACCAGGGCGCGGCCGTTCTGGAGCGAGAGCAGGAAGAGCACGCGGCGCTTCTTCGCGACGGTGGAGCGCAGGGAGGCGAGCTCGTCGAAGCCGGCCCGGGCCCGGGCCGCCAGGCGCCCGGCCGGTCCGGCGGCGCCGACAGCGGCGCCGATCGCGGCGATCTTGGTGGCGACGCCATCCGGCGTCAGCCCGTCGGTGATGCGGACGAGCTTCACGCCGGATTCGTTGAGCAGGGAAATGGCGTCGGGCGGGCCGGCACCCTCGATCAGCATCACGAGAGACGGCTTGAGCGAGAGCACGCCCTCGGCGGAAAGGGCACGGACATAACCGATATTCGCCTTGTCCTTCAGGGCTTCGGCCGGGAACTGGCTGGTGGAGTCGACGCCAACGATTCTGTCCTGGAGGCCGAGCGCGTAGAGCACCTCGGTGATGACGCCGCCGGCGACGACGATGCGATCGGGCGTCTGCGCGAGGGCTGAGCCAGTAAGGCCTGCGGGCAAGGCGAGCCCGCGGAGGCCGAGCGCCGCCAGTGCGAGGCACGTGGCGAATTCGCGTCGGCTCGGACGGGAGGGAAGGCGTTGCGTCGCGGGGATGCGCGAGCCGGACATATGGCAACTCCATGCACGGCCGGGGCAGCGGATCGCTATCCGAAGCAGATCGGCCAATTCAGAAGGCGGTTTTCAGTTTACAATGATTCAACTCAAGTAATTTCCTGTTTTTAATTACTCAAAACAAGAAATACTTACATGTATTGTTGACGGTGATATTCGGCTTTACTACAAGGGGTCAAGGGCGGCGCCGGAGTGCGCCGGTTCCGGCCGCGGCACCTTGTCCGCCGCCGGATCGTGCCATGCGCTTTTCCGGGATGGGCGCCTCGCTGAGGCGGCATGCAGGGCTGGCGCGAGCGCTTCGCTCCGCTGCCCGTTCCAGCCGCTTCCCGCGGCAGTGCCAGCGCAGGGTTTGCCATGTTCATCGCCATGAATCGCTTCAAGGTCGTCAAGGGCGAGGAGGCCGCCTTCGAGACGGTCTGGTCCTCGCGCAAGAGCCGGCTCGACGAGATGCCGGGCTTCCTGTCCTTCCATCTGCTGAAGGGGCCGGAGAAGGAGGACCACACGCTCTATTCGTCGCATACGAGCTGGGCTGCGAAGGAGGATTTCGTTGCCTGGACCAAGTCGGAGCAGTTCCGCGAATCGCATCGCAATGCCGGCCAGCCGCGCCCGAAGCCGATCTATCTCGGCCATCCCGAATTCGAGGGTTTCGAGACGATCCTGACCGAAACCAACCCGCATCTGCCCCGCCAGGCGGCCGAGTGAGGGCGGCGGGATGACGTTGCTGGAAACAGCCGCGCCGGCGGCGATGGAGCGGGTGCGCGAACTGCTCGCGGCCAAGCCGGACGGCGTGATCGAGGCGATCGCGCGCGAGGCCGGCGTGTCGACGCTGGTCGTGCTCGAGCAGGCGCCGGCGAGCGACCGCGTCCTCGTGGCGCCGGAGCATTTCGAGGCGCTCTGGCAGGATCTCGCGACCTGGGGCGAGGTGCTCTTCATCGTGCACACCCCCGACATCGTGCTCGAATGCGAGGGCTCCCTGCCGGTCGGCTCCTTCGGCCATGGCTACTACAACATCCATGGCGACAGCCCGATCGGCGGCCATATCAAGGCCGGCAACTGCACGGCGATCTATGTCGTGGATCGCGCCTTCCACGGCCGCCGCTCCTGCTCGGTCCAGTTCTTCAACGGGGCGGGCGAGGCGATGTTCAAGGTCTTCGTGCGGCGAGACGCCGCTCGCGAATTGCTGCCGGATCAGCTAGAGCGCTTCGAGGCGCTCAAGGCGAAGTTCGTCTGAGGCCGCAAAAAAGGCGACATCCTGCGCTTGACGCAGATGTTTCCGGGGAGCCGAGGCTCCCCGTCACCGGCTGGTCATGACTGAGATTTACCGATCGTTAACCATACCGTCGCAGCCTGCGCGGCAGAAGGCCCGTCGTTCGTGAGCGCGCCTGCCGATCCTTCCGGCACTGGCGCGGCCGATGACAGGCTGTCCGATCAGCCTGTGGTGGATGTCGATATGACCGCTCATGTCGCCATGGAACGTGCGCTGCTGCCGCCCAGCCGGCCGGCCCTCGCCCTGGCGGCCGGGCGCCGCTTCGTCGCGGCGCGGGCGCCGATGCTGCGTTCGGCCGTGCTGCTGGGGTTGCGCTTCGTCCAGGCTCGGCTGATTTCGGTCTGGGGTCTCCTGATCGCTGCCGCGCTCTGCCCGCCTTTCGTCTTCGCGGCTTTCGCGGTCTTCTCCGCCGCGGTGAACTTCGTCTCGACCGCTTCGCTGCTGCGCCTGGAGGCAGTGTTCTTCCAGAGCGGCGACCGGGTCCGGCTCGGCCTCGCCTTCCGGCTTGCGACGGCGGTCGGCTTCGCCTTCTGTGTTGCGGTGGCAGCGGTTCTGATCGGGCTCGCCGCCTTCGGCTGGATCGCGCCTGCGGTCGGGTTCCTGTTCTTCGGTTCGCTGGTCGCCCGTTCGGTGCTGCGGCTGCTCTGGGCCGAGGCCACGGCCGAGGGCGATTTCCGCGCGATCGGCAACAGCAATGTCGTGCAGGCGATGGTCCAGCCGGCGATCATGCTGGTGTTGATCGTCATCTTCGGGCCCAAGGCGCTCGCGTTGTTCCTGGCCGATATGCTGGGGCATGTGCTGGCCGCCGGTTATCTGCTGCGGCGACGTTGGCCGGCGGTGCTGAGGCTCGCGCATCCGGCCCTGTGGTCGTGGCGCGGCCTCCTCGGCGCGGCCTATCGCTGGCGCGACGCCCCGCGGGCGATGCTGCCGGCGGCGCTCCTCGCCTATGGCTTCGCCATCGCCCCGGTGCTGGCGCTGCCCTACGCCTCCAACACCGTGCTCGCCGCCCAGATCGCCCTGTCGATGCGCCTGCTCGACATGCCGACCCAGATGTTCGGCACGGTCTCGATCCCGGTGGTGCTGAACCGGCTGCGGGCCTGCCCTGGGCAGCGCCGGCGCCTCTGGGCGCGGATCATGGCGCTTGCGCTCATCGCCGGGGCGGTGCTGCTCTTCGGCGCCATCGCCTTCACCTTCCTGCTGGCGGACCCGTGGCTCGTCGGCACGCAATGGGAGGATCTCGGCGTCGTGATCGCGCTGATGGCGCCGTTCTATGTCGGCATCGCCGTGCTGGCGCCGCTGCAGGAAATGGCGACGCTGTCGCGCCAGCCCCTATGGCAGGTTGCGATCAACGCGCTGGCGCTCGTCGCGATCATCGTGGCGATGGCCTCCTTCGGCGCGCTTTCGCCGGCCCTGCTCGAGGTGATTGGCCTGATCTCGGTCCTGCGCATGCTAATGCATGCGGTGTTCATCTGGCTGCATCTCGGCCATGTCGAGGACGTGCCTGCCAGCGGCCTTGCCGTGGGCAGCGCGGCGCGCTGACGCCCTATTCCCGGCGGATCAGGCGGTCCGCGACGAGCGAGGAGAGCAGGCCCGGCTTGAATTCGCGCTCGAGCCGCTCCGGGTCGTAGACCGTCTCGACCCAGTCGAGGAAGGCGATGCCCTTCGCCTCGCCTTCTCGGCCATAGGCCTCGAAGAAGGCGTCGAGGATGCCGGTCTTGGCGAAGCGGAAATGGCCGTAACGCAGGGAGAGCTGGCGCATCGCCTCGTCGAGCGGGCGGCCCTCATGGACGAGCAGGTACAGCGCCGAGAAGAAGCCGGCACGATCGGCGCCGGACTTGCAGTGGACGAGCGCCGGCTTGTCGAGGCTCTCGAAGAAGGCCTTGGAGCCGAGGATCGTCTCGCGGTCCGGCGCGCCGCGCGAACGCAGCACGAAGTCGACGAGCGTGATGCCGTGGCGCTCGCAGGCTTCCTTCTGCAGCGGCCAGGAGCCGTGTTCGCGGCCGCCGCGCAGATTGACGATGGTCCTGACGCCCTGGCGGGCGAAGCGCGCGATCTGATGCGGAGCTGGCTGGGCGGCGCGCCACAGCTTCGGCGTGACGCGATGCGCGTTGAGATAGGCCAGCCGGAAGATGCCATGATCGACGAGCAGCATGTTGGCCCAGGCGCGCAGGCGCTGGCCGCGGCCTTCGATCGGGCGGTCCCAGCGGGCGATGCGGGCCATGCGGCGGGCGTAACGCTCCTCGTCGGAGCGCGGGCGGCTCAGCACGGGAAGATCTCGGTCGGCTTCATGCAGCGCCCGATACCAGCGCACACCCCGTCGCGCAAATTGCGCCGGGCCCCCGTGCACGACCGAGCGAAGGAAGGGGTTGGACTTTTCGCGTCGAACTTGCATAACGCCCGCGAAATTTCCGAGTGAAGGTTTCCCATGCGCATCGACGCCATCTCCATCGGCAAGAACCCGCCCGACGAAGTCAACGTCCTGATCGAAGTGGCGATCGGCGGCGAACCGATCAAGTACGAGATGGACAAGGAAGCCGGCACGCTCTTCGTCGATCGCTTCCTCTACACGCCGATGCGCTATCCGGGGAATTACGGCTTCATCCCGCACACGCTGTCGGAAGACGGCGACCCCTGCGATGTGCTCGTCGCCAATACGCGCCCACTGGTGCCGGGCTCCTACATTGCGGTCCGGCCGATCGGCGTGATGCTGATGGAGGACGAGGGCGGCGGCGACGAGAAGATCATCGCCGTGCCGGTGCCGAAGCTGACGAAGCGCTACGAGAACGTCCACAACTACACCGACCTGCCGAAGATCACGCTCGACCAGATCCAGCACTTCTTCGAGCACTACAAGGATCTCGAGCCCGGCAAGTGGGTGAAGCTCAAGGGCTGGGGCGGTGCCGCCGAGGCCAAGAGGCTGATCGTCGAGGCGATCGAGCGCGCCAAGGCCGCGAAGAAGGGCTGAGGCCCGGCGCAGGCGTCGGAAAGATCAAGGGGTCGCGCCTGGCGCGACCCCTTTTTCATTTCAGGCAGCGATCGCTTCCGCCAGCGCCACGGTGCGGCGCGCCATTTCGGCATGCAGCAGCTCGACCATCCGCCCGTCGAGCTGGATCGCGCCCTTGCCGGCATTCTCCGGCTGGTCGAAGGCGGCGATGATCGCGCGCGCCCGGGCGAGCTCCGCCTCGTCCGGCGCGAAGATCGCGTTGGCGGGGCTGAGCTGCGAGGGGTGGATCAGCGTCTTGCCGTCGAAGCCGAGATCGCGCCCCTGCTCGCATTCCGCCCGGAAGCCCGCCTCGTCCCGGATCTCGTTGTAGACCCCGTCGAGGATGTCGATGCCATGGGCGCGCGCGGCAAGCAGCGCGCTGGTCAGCCAGGGCAGCATCGGCGCGCGGCCCGGCACGAAGCGGGCGCGCGTCTCCTTGGCGAGATCATTGGTGCCCATCACGAAGCAGGAGAGCCGCGTGGCAGGATCGCGGGCGGCCCGGGCAATGCGCTCGACGTCGAGGATGGCGAGCGGGGTCTCGATCATCGCCCAGACGGCGATCTCCGGCGCGGCCTGCAGGACGTCGAGCCGCCGGCCGACCTCGCGCAACGTCTCGGGCGAGTCGACCTTCGGCAGCAGGATCGCGGCGGGCGCGGCTGCCGCCGCCGCGGCGAGATCGTCGGAGAACCAGGGGGTGGCGAGGCCATTGACCCGGATCACCAGCTCGCGCTTGCCATAGCCGCCGGCCTTTACCGCGGTGCAGACCTGGTCGCGCGCCACGGCCTTGGCATCGGGGGCGACGGCGTCCTCGAGATCGAGAATCAGCACATCGGCCGCGAGCTCGCGCGCCTTCTCGAGCGCGCGGGCGTTGGAACCCGGCATATAGAGGGCGCTGCGGCGGGGGCGAATCGTCGTCATCATCTCTCCTGACACGGCCGGCTTGTGTTGCGCCGCACAGTAGACCACCGCAGCCGCAATGCCAGCGCTGCGAAAGGCGGAGGAAGTGGTCATGGCATTGCTCGCCGGCGTCGATGGCTGCCGCGGCGGCTGGATCGCGGCGCTTTTCGACACGAGCCGGCCGGAATGTCCGCCGATGGTGCGCGTCCTGCCGCGCTTCGACGATCTGTTCGCCGATGCCGTGCCCGACATCGTGGCGGTCGACATGCCTATTGGGTTGCCGGAGCGGGTGCAGGGTTCCGGTCGCGGGCCCGAGCAACTGGTCCGGCCGCTGCTCGGCGCTCGGCAATCCTCGGTCTTCGCGATCCCGGCGCGGTGCGCCGTCGAGGCCGCCGACTATGCCGAGGCCTGCGCGCGGGCGCTGGCGGCGTCCGACCCGCCGCGCAAGGTCTCGAAGCAGGGATTCCACCTCTTTCCCAAGATCCGCGAGATCGACAGGCTGCTGCGCGGCGAGCCGGCGCTGAGCGAGCGCGTTTTCGAAATCCATCCTGAGCTCGCCTTCCGCATGATGCGCGGTGCGACGCTGGCGCATCCGAAGAAGATCAAGGGCGTGGTCAATCCGGCGGGGCTCTGCGAGCGCCGGGGCCTGCTGGTCGCCGCGGGCATCCCGGCTGCAACGGCTGAAGCCCGGCCGCCGCGGGGTGCGGCGGGCGACGACCTGCTCGACGCGCTCGCCGCCCTCGTCGTCGCCCGGCACATTGCCGCCGGGCGGGGCAGGCCCTTCCCCGATCCGCCCGGACGCGATAGCCACGGGCTTCCGGTCGCGATCTGGACCTTTGCGTCCTCGCCTCAGCCAGCACAGGATTCCGTCATGAGCGTTTCCCCTGTCACCCGCCCGATGATCGAGGAAGCGGCCGGGCGCATCGCCGGCCATGCGCGGGTTACACCCGTGATGCGGCTCGGCGCCGGCGCGCTCGGCACCAAGGCGGATGTCTCGCTCAAGCTCGAATGCCTGCAGCATGCCGGCTCGTTCAAGACGCGCGGCGCCTTCAACAACCTGCTCTCGCTGCCTGTGCCGGCGGCCGGAGTCTCGGCCGCATCGGGCGGCAATCACGGTGCGGCGGTGGCCTATGCCGCGATGAAGCGAGGGGTGAAGGCGACGATCTTCGTGCCGGAGATCTCGCCGGCAGCCAAGATCGACGCGATCCGGCGCTTCGGCGCCGATGTGGTCGTCGGCGGCGCGCAGTACGACGATGCGCAGGCGGCCTGCGACCGCTTCGTCGCGGAGACCGGGGCGCTCAAGATCCACCCCTTCGCCGCGATGGAGACGATCGCCGGGCAGGGCACGCTCGGCCGCGAATGGGATCTGCAGGAGCCCGATCTCGACACGGTGCTCGTCGCGGTCGGCGGCGGCGGGCTGATCTCGGGCATCGCGAGCTGGTTCGCCGGCAGCAAGGTCAAGGTCGTCGGCGTCGAGCCCGAGGGTTCGCGGGCGCTCCAGGCGGCGTTCGAGGCGAAGGGGCCGGTCGAGGTCAAGGTCGCGTCGGTCGCGGCGGATTCGCTCGGCGCCCGCAATGTCGGCCAGCTCGTCTACGACGTCACCAAGGACAGCGTCGCCCGCATCGCGCTCGTGCCGGATGCGGCGATCACCGAGGCGCAAGCGCTGCTCTGGCGCGATTTCCGCCTTGCGGTCGAGCCGGGCGGGGCGGCAGCGCTGGCGGCGCTCCTGTGCGGCGCCTACGAGCCCGCGGCGGGCGAGCGGCTCGGCGTTCTGGTCTGCGGGGCCAATGTCGATCTGACGAAGCTCGCGGCGATCGCGGGGTAAGGGGGCGTCATTCCCGGGCTTGACCCGCGAATCTCCTGACGAAAGAGGCGCCCCTTCTGCATGATATGCTAGGGGCAAGCCCGGGCATGACGCTCGGCCTTTCGTCGGGGCTGGACGGCGCGCTTGGTTGCAACGCAATATCGCCGGCGATCAGGAGGCGATGCATGACCGGCGCGACAGCGAAGACCAGTTCCGGCCGCTTCTTCGAGGATTTCCATCTCGGCGACATGATCGTGCACGCGACGCCGCGCACGGTGACGGCCGGCGACGTCGCACTCTACACCGCCCTCTACGGGCCGCGCTTCGCCGTGCAGTCCTCGGACGCCTTCGCCCGGGCGATCGGCTACCCGGCGGCGCCGGTGGACGACCTGCTGGTCTTCCACATCGTCTTCGGTAAGACCGTACCGGACATCTCGCTCAATGCGGTCGCCAATCTCGGCTACGCCGATGGCCGGTTCCTGCGGCCGGTCTTCCCCGGCGACACGTTGGCGACGACCTCCGAGGTCATCGGGCTGAAGCAGACATCCGCGGGCGATGCCGGCATCGTCTATGTCCGCTCGATCGGCCGCAACCAGCATGCCGAGATCGTGCTGAGCTATGCGCGCTGGGTACTGGTGCGCAAGCGGGAGCCCGGCACGCCGGCCCATGCCGAGCAGGTGCCGGAACTGGCGAAGGCCGTGCTGCCCGAAGAGCTCGGCGAAGGCTGCCCCGCGATCGAGCTCTCTGCCTATGACGATGCGCTGGCAGGCTCGCCCTTCCGCTGGAGCGACTATGCCGTCGGCGAGCGCATCGACCATGTCGACGGCATGACCGTCGAGGAGAGCGAGCACCAGCTCGCGACCCGGCTCTACCAGAATACGGCCAGAGTGCATTTCGATGCCCATGCCGCGCAGGGCAGCCGCTTCGGCAAGCGGCTGATCTATGGCGGCCATGTCATCAGCCTGGCGCGGGCACTCTCCTTCAACGGGCTCGGCAACGCCTTCCACATCGCGGCGATCAATGGCGGGCGCCATGTTGCGCCGCTCTTCGCCGGCGACACGGTCTATGCCTGGAGCGAGGTGCTGGCGAGCGCGGAGCTGCCGGGGCGCGGCGATGTCGGAGCACTCCGGCTGAGGCTCGTCGCCGCCAAGAACCGACCCTGCGCCGACCACCCGCTGAAGCAGGGCGATCAGTACGATCCGAGCGTGATCCTCGATTTCGACTACTGGGCGCTGCTGCCGCGGTGACTTCGGACGTGGTTGCGAGGAGCGAAGCGACGAAGCAAAGCCGGGCCGCAGGGCTGAAGGCTCTACCCAGTCCCTCTGGGTTGCTTCGCTTCGCTCGCAGTGACGGTTATGGTGCCGGCAAGCACTCCTTAATGGGAGCCGCGCTAAGCTTTTTGTAACGAAATGACGATTTTCAGAATCTGTAACTTTGTTATGCGCGTGCCGCATTGCAGCGCCGGGATGGTTTCGTTAGAGAACCAGTCACCCTAGAATGATCCCAAATGGGTCCGCCGTTTTCCGACGGGCCGCTTGATCGGAGAACGATATTGGCCGAGGTCAAGCCCGTGGCTCGCCCGCTTTCGCCGCATCTGCAGATCTACCGCTGGTCCTGGACGATGGCGATGTCCGTCGCCCACCGCGTCACCGGGTCGGGGCTCTATCTCGGCACGGTGCTGATCGCAGCCTGGCTCGTCGCCGCCGCGTCCGGCCCCGCCGCCTTCGGTACCGCCCAGGCGATCGCCGGCTCCTTCCTCGGCCGCCTCGTGCTGTTCCTCTACAGCTTCTCGCTGATCCATCACATGCTCGGGGGGCTGCGCCACTTCGTCTGGGACATGGGCAAGGGCTACGAGCCCGAGACCCGCATGAAAATGGCCAAGTTCACGCTGGTCGGCTCGGTGAGCCTGACGGTCCTGGTCTGGATCGTCGCGCTGGTCCTGCGCTGAGGAGTCCGTCATGCAGTCCAACTCCTCGATGCGCACTCCGCTCGGCCGCGTCCGCGGCCTCGGTTCCGCGAAGTCCGGCACCGGCCATTTCTGGCTGCAGCGCGTCACCGCCGTCTCGAACCTGATCCTGACGGTCATCTTCATCGGCGTCGTCATCGCGCTGGTCGGCCGGCCCTATCCGGCCGCTGTCGCGCTTCTGTCCAACCCCTGCGTCGCCATCCTGATGCTGCTCTTCATCCTCTCGGCCTGCATCCATATGCGTCTCGGCATGCAGGTCGTCATCGAGGATTACGTCCATGCCGAAGGGCCGAAGGTCCTCGCCGTCATGGCCAACACCTTCTTCGCCATCGCGGTCGGCGCGGCCAGCGTCTATGCGGTGCTGAAGCTGTCTTTTGGAGGCTGATCCGATGGCGATCACCAAGTCCCGCCCGGTCCCGGCCTATACCGGAGCCGCCTATCCGATCACGGACCACACCTTCGACGTCGTCGTCGTCGGGGCCGGTGGCGCGGGCCTTCGCGCCACCGTCGGCTGCTCGCAGGCTGGCCTGCGCACGGCCTGCATCACCAAGGTGTTCCCGACCCGCTCGCACACCGTCGCGGCGCAGGGCGGCGTCGCCGCCTCGCTCGGCAACATGGGCAAGGACACCTGGCAGTGGCACATGTTCGATACCGTGAAGGGGTCGGACTGGCTCGGCGACCAGGACGCCATCGAGTATCTGGTGCGCAACGCGCCGGCCGCCGTCTACGAGCTCGAGCATTGGGGCGTGCCCTTCTCGCGCACCGAGGACGGCAAGATCTACCAGCGCCCCTTCGGCGGCATGACCACCGAATTCGGCCAGGGTCCGCCGGCCCAGCGCACCTGCGCCGCGGCCGACCGGACCGGCCACGCCATGCTGCACACGCTCTACGGCCAGGCGCTGCGCTACAATACCGAGTTCTTCATCGAGTACTTCGCCATCGACCTGATCATGGACGAGGACGGCCATTGCCGCGGCGTGATCGCGCTCAAGCTCGATGACGGCACGCTGCACCGCTTCCGCGCCCAGCAGACGATCCTGGCGACCGGCGGCTATGGCCGCGCCTATTTCTCGGCGACCTCGGCCCATACCTGCACCGGCGATGGCGGCGGCATGGTGCTGCGCGCCGGCCTGCCACTGCAGGACATGGAGTTCGTGCAGTTCCATCCGACCGGCATCTACGGCTCGGGCTGCCTGATCACCGAAGGCGCGCGCGGCGAGGGCGGCTATCTCACCAATTCCGAGGGCGAGCGCTTCATGGAGCGCTACGCCCCCTCCGCCAAGGACCTTGCCTCGCGCGACGTCGTCTCGCGCTCGATGACGATGGAGATCCGGGCCGGCCGCGGCGTCGGCAAGGACAAGGACCACATCTACCTGCATCTCGACCATCTCGACCCGAAGATCCTGCACGAACGCCTGCCGGGCATCTCGGAGAGCGCCAAGATCTTCGCCGGCGTCGACGTCACCCGCGAGCCGATTCCGGTGCTGCCGACCGTCCACTACAACATGGGCGGCATCCCGACGAACTATCACGGCGAGGTGCTGACCAAGGTCGGCGGCGATCCGGATACGGTGGTTCCCGGCCTGATGGCGATCGGCGAGGCGGCCTGCGTCTCGGTCCATGGCGCCAATCGCCTCGGCTCCAACTCGCTGATCGACCTCGTCGTCTTCGGCCGTGCGGCCGGCCTGCGCTGCGCCGAGACGGTGACGGCGGGCGAGAAGCAGCCGGAACTGCCGAAGAACTCGGCCGATCTGGCGCTCACCCGCCTCGACAAGTACCGCAACGCTGCGGGCAAGACGCCGACGGCGGAGCTTCGCGACCGGATGCAGCGGACGATGCAGAACAACTGCGCCGTCTACCGCGAGGGCGATACGCTGGAAGAGGGCCACAAGCTCATCCACGAGGTCTGGGCCGGCATCACCGATATCGGCACCAAGGATCGCTCGCTGATCTGGAATTCCGACCTGATCGAGACGCTGGAGTTCGACAACCTGATCACCCAGGCGGTCGTCACCATGGACTCGGCGCTGAACCGGCCGGAAAGCCGCGGCGCGCATGCCCGCGAGGATTATCCGAACCGCGACGACAAGGACTGGATGAAGCACACCCTGGCCTGGATCGACGACGAGAAGCGCACGGTCACCCTCGATGACCGGCCGGTGCACACGTACACGATGTCCAACGACATCGAGTACATCAAGCCCAAGGCGCGGGTGTACTGAGGACGATCCGATGGCCGAATTCAATCTCCCGAAGAACTCCCGCCTGACCGAGGGCAAGGCCTGGCCGAAGCCGGCCAACGCCAAGAACGTCACCGAGTTCAAGATCTATCGCTGGAACCCGGACGACACCGCCAATCCGCGCACCGACACCTATTATGTCGACCGCGACGATTGCGGGCCGATGGTTCTCGATGCGCTGATCTGGATCAAGAACAAGGTCGACCCGACGCTGACCTTCCGCCGCTCCTGCCGCGAGGGCATCTGCGGTTCCTGCGCCATGAACATGGACGGCAAGAACGGGCTGGCCTGCACCACCGGCATCGACGAATGCGGCGGTACTGGCAAGAGCGCCGGCAAGGTCGCGATCTACCCGCTGCCGCATATGCCGGTCGTCAAGGACCTCGTGCCTGACCTGACCCGCTTCTACGCGCAGCACGCCTCGATCGAGCCCTGGCTGCAGACGACGACGCCGGCTCCCGAGAAGGAATGGCGCCAGGCCAAGGATGACCGCGAGAAGCTCGACGGGCTCTACGAGTGCATCCTCTGCGCCTGCTGCTCGACCTCCTGCCCGAGCTATTGGTGGAACGGCGATCGCTATCTCGGCCCGGCGGCGCTGCTGCAGGCCTATCGCTGGCTGATCGATAGCCGCGACGAGGCGACGGGCGAGCGGCTCGACAATCTGGAAGACCCCTTCCGGCTCTATCGCTGCCACACCATCATGAACTGCGCCAATGCCTGCCCGAAGGGCCTGAACCCGGCCAAGGCGATCGCGGAAGTCAAGAAGATGATGGTGGCGCGCCAGGTCTGAGCCGGCGCCGCCATTCGCTATTCAAGTGTTTATGACGCCAGCCCTCGGGGCTGGCGTTTTCGTTTCATCTCCTGGCGCTGATGTCGATGAAGGGCGCGGGGACCGTTTCAGGCGATATATCGCCCCGGCCGGAACGGCGCCGGATCGATCGGGGGTGCTTCTCCGCAGACCATGGCAGCGACCATCTCGCCGGTGATCGGGCCGGTCGAGAAGCCGATATGCTGGTTGCCGAAGGCGAGCCAGAGGCCGGGGTTGCGCGGCGCCTCGCCGATCATCGGCAGTGAATCCGGCAGGGTCGGCCGGGCGCCGCGCCAGGTTTCGCCGACGGCCTCGCCGAGCGGGAAGGCCTCGCGGGCGGCGGCCGTGGCGCCGTCGATCTGGCGGTGCTCGTCGGGCGCGTCGCGGAAGGACAGATCGACACCGCTGGTGACGCGGAAACCCTGCTCCATCGGCGCCATATAGTAGGCGCCGTCGACATCGTAGACCGGCCGCGACAGGCTGGTACCCGCCTGGGGCTTCATATGGCGGTGATAGCCGCGTTCGACGTCGAGTTTCGGATCGATGCCGAGGGGCTTGAGCAGGTCGCCGCTCCAGGGGCCGAGCGCGACCACGGCGATGTCGGCATCGAATGCGCCCTGTGCGGTGCTGGCACGCCAGCCGGCGCCGTTTCGGGCGAGGCCGGTGATCGTGGCCTGCTCGATCCGCCCGCCGCGCTCGGCGAAGAGCCTGCCATAGGCGGCGGTGACCGCGCCGGGTGAATCGACCGAGCCGACGGAGGGGATCAGCAGCCCGGCCGGGAAGATCGGGTTCAGGCTCGGCTCGACGGCGGAGATGCCCTGCCGGTCGAGGACTTCAGACTCGATGCCATGGCGCTTCAGGAAATCGTGCTCGGCCTGGGCTGCGGCGTGGCCGGCCTCGGTGCGCCATAGCTTGAGCGTGCCGGTTTCGCGCAGGCGGTGGGGGACGCCGGCTTCAGCCATCAGGGCGCGGTGGCGCGCGACGGTGCTCGCGGTCAGCGCCTGCAGCGCGGCGATGCGGGCGGCGGCCTGCGACGGCCTGGCCTCCCAGAGGAAGCGCAGCAGCCAGCCCGGCCGCGACAGGGCGCGGCGCCAGCTCAGATTGAGCGCCGGATGGCGATTGCCGAGATAACCGGCGATCTTCGGGAACAGCGACGGGTTGTTGAGCGGCACGATCGACGATGTCGCGAGCACGCCGGCATTGCCGTAGGAGGTCTCGCAGCCGGGCTCCCGGCGGTCGATCAAAGTCACGGCGATGCCGCGCTTCTGCAGGGCGAGCGCGCAGGAGACGCCGACCATGCCGGCGCCGAGGACGAGAGCAGTCTGGGTCACGCGGGCTCCGAGGCGGTATCGGCGGGCTGTTTCAGCCAGTGGTCGAGGAAGGCGTCGAGCCAGAGCCGGATCGCCGGATCATGCTGGAACCAGCCGGGGACATGGGTGTGGCCGAGCTGGGCACCGGGCATCAGCGTGCGCTCATGGCCACGTACCGACCAGCGATACATCATCGCCGGCGTCACTTCGGGATGGAACTGGATGCCGTAGGCCTTGCTGCCGGCGCGGATCGCCTGGACCGGGAAGTCGCCGCCGGTCGCGAGGCATTCGGCGCCGTTCGGGCAGTCGAAGCCTTCGCGGTGCCATTGATAGACGGTGCGCGGCCAGACGAAGCCGGCCTCGCGGGCATGGCCGTCGCCCGCCGTCGTCGGGTTCAGCGCATAATAGCCGACCTCGGCGCGGCCCTCGGCATGCGGATAGACGCGTCCGCCGAGATGCCGGGTCAGCATCTGCGCGCCGAGGCAGATGCCGAGGAAAGGCGCATCCTCCTTCAGGCAGGTGCCGATCCAGTCGATCTCGGCCTTGACGAAGTCGTCGGCGTCGTTGGCGCTCATCGGCCCGCCGAAGATCACGGCGCCGGCATGGTCGCGCATGGTCCGCGGCAACGGATCGCCGAAGCGCGGCTTGCGGATATCGAGCGCATGGCCGCGGGCCTGGAGCAGCCGGCCGACGCGGCCGGACGTCGAGTGCTCCTGATGCAGAACAATGAGGACGGGCTTCGGCGCGGGCCGCAGCTTGCGGACGGAAACGAGGGAACGGGTTCGGCGCGCCGGGCGGAAGGGGAAGGCGTGGTCGTTCATCACGGACTTCGAGGTCGCTCGCACGCGGATGGGCACAGGGACGGCGCGCGAAGCCATGCCAGATCGCTTCCGAGCATGCGGTTCCAGACGGAACGAAGCAAGCGAATTATGCGCCGGGAGCGCGGCAATGATCCGGCAAGCTTCCGCCATCATGCCGGATTCCGCCGGTGGAAATGCCGTTTTGCTTGACGACGGTCTGCTTATCTGAGATGAGAATGAACATTCATTCTCATTGTTGTCGAGTTGCGATGCCCCCCGTGCTGCCCGCCACGCTGTCCGATTCCGCCCTGTCGGAGCGCCATATCCGCATCCTCGATGCGGCGGAGCGCGTCTTCGCACGCGCCGGCTTCCATGCGGCGACGATGCAGGACGTCGCGGCCGAGGCGGGGATGAGCCCGGGCAATCTCTACCGCTACTTCAACTCCAAGGATGCGATCATCGCCGGCATGTCCGAACGGGACCGCAGCCTGATCGCGGAAGATTTCGGCAGCCTGTGTCCGGCCAACGGCTCGCTCCTCGACCAGCTCGAGGAGCTCGGCCGCAAGCACCTCGTCCGCCAGCCTCGCGAGAAGGCAGTGATCGCCCTTCAGATCTGGGCTGAAGCCGCGCGCAACCCCGAGATGGCGCGGATGTGCGCCGATATCGAGGGCACGGTGATCGAGGGGCTGGCGACCGCGATCGGCGAGGCCAAGCGCAATGGCGAGCTGCCGCCGCGGCTCGACGAGCACCGTTTCCTGCTCGCGATCTCGATGATGGCGGACGGCTTCTTCTGTCGGCGCGCCATGGACCCGACCTTCGATGAGGCTGTTGCAGCCGACACCCTCTTTGCCGGCATGCGCCAACTCGCGCAGAGCATGCTCCTGCCCGATCCGGACCCGAAACCATGATCTCTGCCTCCGCTTCCCCGCTTTCGTCCAGTCGCGCCGCCGCAACAGGATCCACCGCGATGTCCGCTCGCTTCCGCGTCTTCCATCCGCTCCGCCCGGCCGCGACGGCCGCCGTGCTGGCGGTCCTCCTGACCGCATCCCTGCCGCTTGCCGCGCAGACGCCGGCGCCGACGCCCGCGGCGGCGGGCCCCTCCGTCACGGTGACGCAGGCCCAGCGGACCGAGATCGTCGAGAGCGTCGTCGTTTCCGGCTCGATGGTGGCGCGCGATGAGATCCTGGTCGGACCGGAGGTCGACGGGCTGTCGATCGTCGATCTCCTGGCGGAGGAGGGCGACCGGGTCCGGCAGGGGGCGGTGCTCGCTCGGCTCGACCGGACGACTCTGGATGTCCAGAAGGCGCAGAACGACGCGCAGATCGCCCGCGCCGAGGCGGCCGTTGCGCAGGCACAGGCGCAGATCGCCGAGGCCGACGCCAATCTGGTCCAGGCCAACAATGCCTTCGACCGCACCAAGGCGCTGCGCGAGAGCGGCAATGCCAGCATCGAGATGTTCGACCAGCGCGCCGCGGCGGCGCGTTCGGGGCAGGCGCGCGCCAATGCGAGCCGGCAACTCCTGGCGATCGCCAGTGCCGATCTCGCGCTCGCCCAGGCGCAGGGCAAGGACATCGCGGTCAAGCTCGCCCGTACCGAGATCAAGGCGCCGCGCGCCGGCATCGTCAGCCGCCGCACCGCCCGGCTGGGCGGAACCGCGAGCATGTCGCCGGGGGCCGAGCCCCTGTTCCGCATCATCGCCGACGGCGCCGTCGAGCTCGAGGCGGAGGTCGCCGAGGTCGAGCTGCCGGGGCTGAAGCTCGGGCAGAAGGTGGCCGTGACGCCGGCTGGAGCCCGGGAAACGTTGGCGGGCACGATCCGCCTGATCTCGCCCGAGGTCGACAAGGCCTCGCGCCTCGGCCGGGTCAGGGTCGCGCTCGACGGCAATCCGCCGGTGGCGATTGGGACCTTCGCGCGCGGCATCATCGAGACCGGACGCAAGCAGGCCGTGACTTTGCCGCTTTCCGCCATCACCTATAGCCGCGTCGGAGCGAGCGTGCAGAGCGTCAAGGACGGCAAGGTGACGACCAAGCCGGTGACGCTCGGCCTGTCGGGCGGGGGGCGCGCCGAGATCGCCTCCGGCCTCGTCGAGGGAGAGACCGTGGTCGCACGCGCCGGCACCTTCGTGCGTGACGGCGACCTCGTCACTCCCGTCGCGACCAACTGACGGATGCGACCATGAACGTGAACTTCTCCGCCTGGTCGATCCGGAAGCCGGTCCCGGCGATCCTGCTCTTCTTCGTGCTCTGCGTGCTCGGCCTGCTCGCCTTCTCGAAGCTGCCGGTCACGCGCTTTCCGAATATCGACATCCCGCTGGTCTCGGTCACCGTGACCCAGTCCGGCGCGGCGCCGGCCGAGCTCGAAAGCCAGGTCAGCAAGCGCGTCGAGGATTCGGTTGCCAACATCACCGGCGTCAAGCACGTCACCTCGACCCTGGCCGACGGCCAGTCGCTGACGCTGATCGAGTTCCGGCTCGAGACCGACACCGACCGCGCTGTCAACGACGTCAAGGACGCCATCGCCAAGATCAGGGCCGATCTGCCCCGCACCATCGACGAGCCGGTGATCCAGCGCATCGATGTCGAGGGCCAGTCGATCCTGACCTATGGCGCGGCCTCGGCCGGCATGACGCTGGAGCAGCTCTCCTGGCATGTCGACGACGTCGTCGCGCGCGAGCTGCAGGGGCTGAAGGGCGTCGGCCGCGTCGAGCGCTATGGCGGCGTCGATCGCGAGATCCGCATCTCGCTCGATCCCGACCGGCTGCTGGCGCTCGGCATCACTGCCAACGAGGTCAACCGCCAGATCCGCGCCACCAATGTCGACCTCGCCGGCGGGCGCGGCGAGGTCGGCGGGCAGGAGCAGGCGATCCGCACGCTTGCCGGCGCGCGCACCGTCGCCGACCTGGCCGAGACCAAGATCACGCTCTCGGGCGGGCGCGAGGTGCGGCTGAAGGAGCTCGGCCGCGTCGAGGATTCGCATTCGGAGCCGCGCGCCTTCGGCCGGCTCAACAAGAACCCGGTCGTGACCTTCGCGGTGTTCCGCTCGAAGGGTTCGAGCGAGCTCTCGGTCAAGGACGTGGTGGCGCAGCGCGTCGAGGAACTGAACAAGCGCTTCCCCGACATCAAGATCACGCCGATCGACGACGCCGTCGCCTATACCCACGGCAACTACAAGGCGGCGATGGAGACGCTGATCGAGGGCGCCGCGCTCGCCGTCATCGTCGTCTTCCTGTTCCTGCGCAACTGGCGCGCGACGCTGATCACGGCCGTTGCTCTTCCGCTCTCGGCCATCCCCACCTTTTGGGCGATGGAGCTGATGGGCTTCTCGCTCAACCTGGTCAGCCTGCTCGGCATCACGCTGGTGACCGGCATCCTGGTCGACGACGCCATCGTCGAGATCGAGAACATCGTCCGGCACATGAAGATGGGCAAGTCGCCCTATCGCGCCGCGATGGAGGCGGCGGACGAGATCGGGCTCGCGGTCATCGCGATCACGCTCACCATCGTCGCGATCTTCGCGCCGGTCTCCTTCATGGGCGGCGTCGCCGGCCAGTATTTCCGGCAGTTCGGCCTGACGGTCGCGGTCGCCGTGCTGTTCTCGCTGCTCGTGGCGCGGCTGATCACGCCGATGATGGCGGCCTATCTGATGCGGCCGGTCCACCATGCCGACCCGAAGGACGGGCGGATCATGGGCGCCTATGTCGGCCTGCTCAAGACGACGCTGAAGAAGCGGCGCATCCCGTTCTTCCCGCGCTTCGACGGCACGGGCCGCTGGCGCAGCATGCCGTTCAACACGGCCTATGCGACGCTGGTGATCGGCTTCATGTTCCTGATCGGCTCGATCCAGGCGACGCAGCTGCTGCCGACCGGCTTCATCCCGGATGAGGACACCTCGCGCGTCGTGGCCTCGGTCGAGCTGCCGCCGGGCTCGACGCTGGAGGATACCCGCGTCACCACCGACAAGCTCGTCGACGCGCTGAAGACGATCCCCGAGGTGACCAACGTCTTCGTGCTCGGCGGCGCCTCGCCGACCGGCCAGCGCGAGGTGCGCCGCGCCGCCGTCTTCATCCTGCTCAAGCCCAAGGCCGAGCGCGACATCGCCCAGAAGGAGCTCAAGGTCACCATCGCCGAGAAGCTCGCCAGCGTGCCGGATGTGCGCGCCTGGTACGTCAACGAGCGCGGCGAGCGCGAGATGGCCTTCTCGATCCTGTCGAAGGATGGCGAAGCGCTCGACGCCGCGGTCGCCAAGATCGAGGCGCGGATGCGCCAGGTCGATGGCTATCTCAACGTCGCCACCGCCGGTTCGCTCAGCCGCCCGGAGCTGCGCGTCACGCCGAAGCTGGAGGAGGCCGCCAATCTCGGCGTCACGCCGGAGGCGATCTCGGAAGCCGTGCGCGTCGCCACGATCGGCGATGTCGGCGCCAATCTCGCCAAGTTCAACGCCGGCGACCGGCTGGTGCCGATCCGCGTCCAGCTCGACGAGGCCGCGCGCACCGACATGCGCAACATCGCGGCGCTGCGCGTCACCAACACGAACGGCGTCTCGATCCCGCTCACCGCCGTCGCCGAAATCGGCTTCGGCGAAGGCCCGAGCTCGATCGACCGCTACGACCGCGTCCGCCGGGCGCAGATCGGCGCCGATCTCAAACGCGGCTTCGAGCTCGGCACCGCTCAGGAGAAGTTCCAGGAGATCGTCAAGGAGGTCGGCCTGCCGCCGGGCGTCTGGATCGCCGCGACCGGCGACGCAGAGATCCAGGGCGAGGTCGTCCAGGGCTTCATCACCGCGATGACGACCGGCCTCATGCTGGTGCTGGCGGTGCTGATCCTGCTGTTCGGCTCGGTCTTCCAGCCGATCACCATCCTGCTCTCGCTGCCGCTTTCCTTCGGCGGCGTGGTGATCGCGCTGCTGGCGACGCAGAATGCCGTCTCCATGCCGGTCTATATCGGCCTGCTGATGCTGATGGGCATCGTCACCAAGAACGCGATCATGCTGGTCGATTTCGCGGTCGAGGAGGTCGGGCGCGGCAAGGACCGGATGACCGCGCTGATCGAGGCCGGCCGCAAGCGGGCGCGCCCGATCCTGATGACGACCATCGCCATGGCGGCGGGCATGCTGCCCTCGGCCTATGGCGTCGGCGACGGTGGCGAGTTCCGCGCGCCGATGGCGATCGCGGTGATCGGCGGCCTGATCGTCTCGACCGTGCTGTCGCTCGTCTTCGTGCCGTCCTTCTACATGGTGATGGACGATCTCTCGCGCGCGACCGGCTGGCTCTTCGGCCGCTTCTTCGGCAAGGCCGAGGACGAAAGCAGCTGGGAGCCGATCGACGAGCACGCGGCCCCGGCGATCGCGACGGCGGAAGCGATGTCGAAGCCGGCCCGGCCGCGATTGGCGGCGGAGTAGGGCGTCAGGCGGAGGCGGCCAAAGCCGCCTGCCGCCGCGCCAGCGCCTCCCGATAGGCCTGCGTCAGCTCGTCGAGCACGGATCGCTCTGGCTTTGGCGCGTCGAGATGGAGGAAGCGCAGCTCCTCCATGAAGCGCTCCCAGAGCGCGGGGCCGCCTTCGCTCAAGAACTCGGCCCGGATCGAGAGCTCCTCGGTCACCGGCAGGGAGCGCCGGCCCCATTCGCCCATCGCGGCGAAGACGGGCACGAGCGCGATGCCCATCTCGGTCAGGCTGTAGATCGCCTTCTGCTTGTGGCTGGCGTCGTCGCGGCGCGAGAGCAGCCCGTTCCCGACGAGGCGCTTCAGCCGGTCGGCGAGGATGTTCGAGGCGATGCCCTCGTCGGATTTCGACAGGAGCTCGCGGAAGTGCCGGCGATTGCCGAACATCACGTCGCGCAGGACGATCAGGCTCCAGCGATCTCCCAGGATTTCCAGCGTCAGATTGATCGGGCAGCCGGAACGGCCGGTCTCGCGCATGCTCGTCTCCAAAAACTGCTTGCAATATAAAATCAGTCTGGCTACCCATCAACCAATTGCAAATAACAACTGGTTTTGAGCGGGCATGACAGGAGGCTGAGATGGCCAAGGTGATCGTCTGGAATCTGATGACGCTGGAGGGGTTCTTCGAAGGCCGGGAGAAATGGGATCTCGGCTTCCACGAAGACGCCTGGGGCGAGGAACTGAGCGATCTCAGCAAGGAGTTCGGGCGCAAGGCCGGGCTCCTGGTCTTCGGCCGCGTCACCTATGAGGGGATGAAGGCCTATTGGACGACCGCCGCGGAGGAGGAGGGCGAGATCAAGGCCTTCATGAACGCCCTGCCGAAGCTCGTCGCCTCGCGCAGCCTGACCGCCTCGGACTGGAACAACACCACGGTGACGGCCGACATCGCCGGCGAGATCGCCCGCCACAAGGCTCTGCCGGGCAAGGACATCTACGTTTTCGGCAGCGCCGAATTGACCGAGTCGCTGCTGGCGGCCGGGCTGGTCGACGAGATCATGATCGCCGTCGCGCCGGTCACGATCGGGCAGGGCACGCCCTTGTTCAAGCCGGGCGAGGAGAAGCGCCGCTTTGCGCTGATCGCGGCCCGCCCGCTCGCGAACGGCACCGTGATCCTGCACTACGGGGTCAAGCGGGCCGGCTGACGGCGCGGTTCAGCCGCGGCGGACCATCAGCACGGCGGCGAGGATGGCGACCCCGCCGAAGCCCTGCACCGGCGTCGGCTGCTCGCCGAACAGCGCCCAGGCGGCGAGCACGCTGACCAGCGCCGGCCAGACCATGACGAGCGAGGCGGCGCTGGCGCCGTAGCTGCCGAGCGAGAGCGTGATCAGCCCCTGGCCGAGCACATGGGAGACGATGCCGAGCGCCGCGACCGCGAGCCAGCCCTGCAGGCTGGCCGGAATGATCTGCTCGCCGAAGGCGAGCGCCGCCGCGAGACAGAACACTGCGCAGACCGCGCTGGAGACGAGGTTGACATAGCCGGCATCGGCCCGGTTGCGGGCGTGGCGCACCGCCAGGATATAGGCGGCGTAGGACATCGCCGCGCCGACGGCGAGGCTGTCTCCGAACAGATTGCCCGACAGCTGCGCCGCGCCGGTGAATTTCGGCAGGATCAGCAGGAGCGCGCCGGCGATCGCCAGCATCAGCGCGCCGAGAATGCGCCGGGACGGGCGCTCGCCGAGGAGCAGCCAGGCGCCGAGCACGACGCCCACCGGGGCAAGATTGCCGAGCAGCGAGGCATTGGCGATCGTCGTATGGCCGAGCGCGGCGTTGTAAAGCGTGACGTCGATGCCGAAGGCGAGCCCCGCCAACGCCACGGCGGCGAAGGCGCCGCTACGGATCGCGCCGCTCTTCGGCTTGCGCCGCTCCACCGCCGTCCAGGCCATGAGCGCCGGCAGGGCGAAGATCATCCGCCAAAAGCCGGCCGCGGCCGGGCCGACATCGGCGAGGCGCACAAAAATGCCGGAAAAGCCGATGAAGGTCGCTCCGGCGAGCAGCACGAGAAACATCGCGAGTGCGGGCGATGCGGGCCGGGCGGGAATCGCTGGGGCGGACATGATGTTTTCTGATCGATATTGGGGTCAGCTTCGGCCGCGACGGCGCGCCCGGCTCAGCCCCGTTCGAGCGTGGATATAGGGCGCTTTCTCCCATCGGAAAAACGGATTATTCTGATTTAACCATTCTTAAAATCGATCGAAGCAGCACGTTCCAAGGAGGCACGTCATGACGGTCCATTTCGACCTCGCCGCGCTCGGCATGCTGGTCGCCGTGGCGGAGACCGGCGGCTTCACCGCGGCGAGCGCGAGGCTCGGCCGGACGCAATCGGCGATCTCGGTCCGGATCCAGGATCTCGAGAGCCAGCTCGGCCACAAGCTGCTGGAACGATCGCGCCGCGGCGTCACGCCGACCGATGCCGGCGAGCGGCTGATCGCCCATGCGCGGCGGCTGCTCGCGGTCGAGCGCGAGGCGCTGGCGGATCTCGCCGGCGACACGCCCTCCGGACGGCTGCGCATCGGCATTCCCGACGACTATATGGACGCCTATCTCAGGCCGCTGATCGCGCGCTTCGCGGCCGAGCACCCGAAGGTCGAGCTCGAGGTGCGCTGCGACCTGTCGAAGCGCATCGAGCCGGCATTGCTGGCTGGCGAATACGATCTCGCCGTGGTGACGCAGGACCCCAAGAAGCCGATGGGCGAGGTGCTCAGGCGCGAGCCGATGGTCTGGGTGGCGGGGCGTGGCCATCGCCCCGAACTGCAGGAGACACTGCCGCTCGCCCTCTTCTCCGAGGGCTGCCGGGCGCGGCCGCGCATCCTCGCGGCGCTCAGCACCGCCGGCAAGGCACATCGCCTGGTCTTCTCATGCTCGCATACCTCGGGCGTGCTCTCGGCGGTCGAGGCCGGGTTCTGCGTGGCGGCGATCACCGAAAGCGCGATCCCTCCGTCCCTGCGCCGGCTCGGCCCGGCCGAGGACCTGCCGCCTCTGTTCGAGCTCACGGTCGGGCTGATGATGGCGCCGCGTCCCGATCTTGCGGCGCGGCGCTTCGCCGATGCGCTGCGCGAGGAAATGAGCCTGTTGCGGCTGGCGGCCTGATCCGGTGCATTGCCCAAAGGCGCGCGTGGGCTTAAAGCCGAGGGCATCTCTTTCTCAGGCGTCATCCCGGGCGTGGCAAAGCGCAGACCCGGGGTTCATGCCGGAACGGTTCAGGCATGGATCCCGGATCAGCGCCGCCGACGCGGCTTGTCCAGGATAGCGGTGTCGCCGTTTTTGGTTCCGGAAACGATCCGATCTCATGAAATTCCTCGACCAGGCCAAGATCTATGTGAAGGCGGGTGACGGCGGCGCCGGCTGCGTTTCCTTCCGCCGCGAAAAATTCATCGAGTTCGGCGGGCCCAATGGCGGCGATGGCGGGCGCGGCGGCGACATCGTCGTCGAATGCGTGCAGGGCCTGAACACGCTGATCGACTACCGCTTCCAGCAGCACTTCAAGGCCCGCACCGGCGAGCACGGCATGGGCAAGGACCGCCATGGCGCCAATTCGCCGGCGATCGTGCTGAAAGTGCCGCCGGGCACCGAGATTCTCGACGAGGACGGCGAGACCAAGATCGCCGACCTGACCGAGCCCGGCCAGCGCTTCGTGCTGTGCAAGGGCGGCAATGGCGGCTTCGGCAACGCCTATTTCAAGACCGCGACCAACCAGGCGCCGCGCCATGCCAATCCCGGCCTGCCGGGCGAGGAGCGCTGGGTCTGGCTCAGGCTGAAGCTGATCGCCGATGCCGGGCTCGTCGGCTTGCCCAATGCCGGTAAGTCGACCTTCCTCGCCACCGTCACGGCGGCGAAGCCGAAGATCGCGGACTATCCCTTCACGACGCTGCATCCGGGCCTGGGCGTGGTGCGTGTCGACGGACGCGAGATGGTGCTCGCCGACATTCCCGGTCTGATCGAGGGCGCACATGAAGGCCACGGCCTCGGCGACCGCTTCCTCGGCCATATCGAGCGCTGCCGCGTGCTGCTGCATCTGGTCGAAGGCACGAGCGAGCATGCCGGCAAGGCCTACAAGACCGTGCGCGAGGAGCTGGAGGCCTATGGCGAGGGGCTGGCCGACAAGCCGGAGATCGTCGCGCTCTCCAAGGTCGATGCGCTGACGCCGGAAGTGCTCAAGGAACAGGTCGCGCGCCTGAAGCGGGCGGCCAAGCGCATGCCGATCATCCTCTCGGCCGCCTCGGGCGAGGGAGTCGATGCCGCGCTCAGGGCGCTCTTCACCGTGGTCGAGGAGGCCCGGCGCGAGGAAGAGCGCGAGAACGCTCCCGCCACGGAGACCGGCTGGCGCCCCTGACATCAGCGGTTCGGCTCTAGCGGAAGTTCCGCCAGGCGCCGACGCGGTGGATGTTCTCGCGGTCGGCTGCCTCTTCTCCGAAGGGCGCGACCGGCCAGTCCCAGCTCTCATCGGGCGCAGGCAACGCGACGCCGCGCATCAGGTCGAGCTGGTCCGTGACGGTGCCGGCGCGGTCGCGCTCGACCATCTCGACGTCGCTCAGCAGGACGACGCGGCCGCGGAAGCGGCGCAGGTCGGCGAGATGCCAGGCGATGCAGCGCGCCGGCAGGTCGATCGGCAGCGCCGCGGCTTCGTCGGGATTGTCCGCGAGCCAGTCCTCGATCGGCCAGGCAAGCTGCGAGAGCAGGTTGGCCGAGACGACGAGGTCGATCGCCGGGTCGGCGGCGAGGCCCACCAGTGGATCGTCCCGGCCGTCGCCCTGCCCGGCGAGCCAGGCCATGATGCCGGTGAGGTTCTGCGTCAGCAGCGCGACCTTGCGGCGGAAGCGCATGGCGAGCCGGATTTGCGGCAGATGCACGGCGTCCACCAGCAGCACGCGCTCGAAATTGGCTGCGAGTAGCCGGAGCGGGATGTCGCGCAGCAGTCCGGAGCCGAGGATGACGGCGGTCCGCCGCTGCGGGAGTTCGGTGACGACCTCGGCGATGACGGCGCGACAGCGGGCGTGATGCCCGGCCCAGGCTCGACGCTGCCGGACGCCGCGCGACCAGAGTGCGACGCTCTCCCCGACCAGGCCGAGCCTGCGGGTCATGCGCGAGGCCGGCGTCGCCAGCCGCAGGGCCAGTTCCGCGAGCATGGCTATGCGCCTGCGCTTCGCATCGGCCGATGTGTCAGGTCAGCGCGCCGCGCCCCGCAACCGGCCAGACGGCCTCGACATGGGCATCCGGCCCGTGCAGGCCGCGCATGCAGACGTACCAGTCGTGGAGATTGACCGTCGGGTCGCAATGGCTCGGCACCAGCAGCAGCCGGTCGCCGCGATGCGGCAGCGCGATCGGATCTCCGGTCAGCACGCCATGCTCGTCGGAGGGCTTGGTGTAGACCACCCCCTCGCGCCGGAAGGGGATCGGCATGCCGGAATCGACGGCCGCCGCCTTGTGCCCGGCATCGACGATGGCGCGGTCCGGCACCGGCTTGCTCATCACCCCGGCGAGCACGAAGAGCGCGTGCTCGAAGCTGCGGAAGGGCGTGCCGTCGGCCTGGCGGTTGCGGGCGTAGTCGGCGTCCATGAAGATGTAGGAGCCGGCCTGGATTTCGTTCCAGAGGCCGGATTGCGTCTCGAGTTCATGGGTGCCGGTGCCGGCGCCGCTGACGATCTCGCAGTTCAGCCCGGCATGGGCGAGCCGCTCGGCGGTGTTGCGCACGGCGTATCCGGCACGCTCGATCGCCTCGCGCCGCTCGTCGATCGAGCGCATATGCTGGGCGGCGCCGTGATAGGCCTGAAGGCCGGCGAAACGCAGCGTGTTGGACCGGGCGATGGCTTCCGCCAGCCGGACCGCCCCCTCGCCGGGCGCGATGCCGCAGCGCCGGCCGCCGACATCGATCTCGACATAGACATCGAGCACGACGTCATTGCGCGCGGCAGCCTCCGCCGCCTCGCGGACACCCTCGGCATGGTCGACGCAAAGCCCGATCCGGGCGCTGCGGGCGAGCTGCGCCAGCCGGTCGAGCTTGGTCGGGCTCGCGATTTCGTTGGTCACCAGCACGTCGCCGACGCCGCCCGCGACCAGCACCTCGGCCTCGGACACCTTCTGGCAGCACTGCCCGATCGCGCCATGGGCGATCTGGCGCAGGGCGATCTCGGGGCTCTTATGGGTCTTGGCGTGGGGCCGCAGCCGCACGCCATGCGCCTGGGTGAAGGCGGCCATGGCGACGAGATTGCGCTCGAAGGCGTCGAGATCGAGGACGAGGGCGGGGGTTTCGATCTCGGCGAGGCTTTGGCCGGGCTGGGCCGGCGGCGATAGCGGCATGGAGTCTCCTGAATCGGTTGTGGCCATGGGAGGACAGCTTCGTGTCCGGAGCAAGGCCCCCGGCCTGCACCCCGGCATGCGCCGTAGCGGGCTCTGCCCGAGAGCGGGCCCGGCCGGCGGCGATTCGGCCGGGCCGGGACCTCCTCCAGTGGCGTTGCCGGCCCGGCCGTGATAGGCGCGGCCCATGAAGATCGGCCGCGTCACCGACGATACCCTTGCGTTGTTCGCCCGCGTCTGGCGCGAGCAGATCAGATCCTACCTGCCGCAGATGCTGATGATTCTCGGCCTGGTCGTGGTCATCGCCGCGACGACGAGCTTCTACCCGCTGCTGATCAAGGCGGCCTTCGACGCCTTCGCCGATCCGCTGACGGCCGAATCGACCGGCTTCGTGCGGCGCATGGAGCGGCTGGTCTCCAAGTCGATCAACTACGAGATCGGCGTGATCAACGCGATCGCGACCGTGGTGGTCATCGTCACCGCGATCAAGGGCTTCTCGCTGCTGGCCCAGACAGTGATGACCAACAAGGTGGTCAGCCGGATCGAGGCGGACATGCAGACGGCGCTCTACGGCCATCTGATCGATGCCGATCTGGCGCAGCTCCAAAAGGAGAACCCGGCCTCGCTCACCCAGCGCTTCACCACCGACTTCACCTTCGTCAAGGAAGCGCTGACGCGGATCGTCAACATCGCGATCCGCGACGTGGTGACCGCGATCGCGCTGGTCGGCGCGCTGTTCTGGATCGACTGGCAGATGACGCTGGTGGTGGTGCTGATCGCGCCGGTGATCGCCCATCCGATCGGCCGCATCGGGCGCAAGCTGAGGCGGATGGCGAGTTCGCAGCAGGAACAGACCGGGGTGATGGCGAGCCTCGTCACCGAGAGCCTGCAGGGTGCGCGCGTCGCCAAGACCGATTCGCTCGAGCCCTATCTCAAGGGGCGTGCCGCCAACGCCTTCGAGGCGATCCGTGCGCTCAAGGTGAAGGCGGCGAATGCGCGCGGGCGCCTCGATCCGCTGCTGGAGGTCGGGGGCGGCATGGCGGTGGCGGGCGTGCTCGCCGCCATCGGCGTGCGCATCACCTCGGGCTCCTCCACAGTCGGCGACTTCACCGGCTATGTCTCGGCGCTGCTGCTCGCGGCCCAGCCGATGCGCTCGCTCGGCAACCTGAACGCGATCGTGCAGGAGGCGGGAGCCTCGCTGAAGCGCTACTACGCGCTCATCGACGAGAAGCCGCTGATCATCGATCGTCCGGATGCGAAGCCGCTCGCCATCGCGGCGGGCGACGTCGCCTTCCGCCATCTGCGCTTCCGCTACCGCGAGGACCAGCGCGCGCTGGAGGGGATCGACCTCGTCGCGCGCGGCGGCACGACGACGGCGCTGGTCGGCCGCTCCGGCTCGGGCAAGTCGACGCTGCTCGCTCTGGTGCCGCGACTCTACGACCCTGCCGCGGGGCGGGTCGAGATCGACGGGCAGGACCTGCGCAGCGTCACCCTGCAGAGTCTGCGCCACCAGATCGGCGTGGTCAGCCAGGATGTCGTGCTGTTCGACGACACGGTCCGCGCCAACATCGCCTTCGGCCGCCCGGGTGCGAGCGAGGCGGAGATCATGGCGGCGGCGAAGGCCGCGGCGGCGCACGACTTCATCACGGCGATGCCCGGCGGCTACGATGCGCCGGTCGGCGAGCGCGGCCACAAGCTTTCGGGCGGCGAGCGCCAGCGCATCGCCATCGCCCGCGCGATCCTGAAGGATGCGCCGATCCTGCTGCTCGACGAGGCGACGAGCGCGCTCGACACCGAATCCGAGCGCCTGGTGCAGCAGGCGCTGGCGCGGCTGATGAAGGGGCGGACCACCATCGTCATCGCGCATCGGCTCTCGACCATCCGCGAGGCGGACCTGATCGTGGTGATGGACGAAGGCAAGATCGTCGAGACCGGCAGCCATGACGAACTGCTGGCGCGCGACGGCGCCTATGCCCGCCTGCACCGGCTGCAATTCGTCGAAGCCTGACCGCTGCGGCGCTCAGGCGCCCGTAGACTGCTTCAGCTTCTCGTTGAGCGGCGCGCAGAAACCGGGTTCGAGCGGCGCACCGTCGATCCAGCAATGGCGGACGATGACGATGCGCCCGGCATCGACCAGGCTGTTCTCATCGCCGGGCCGGCTGCTGCGCGGGCGGCCGCGCCGGATGCGCCAGACGATCCGGTCGGGGTCCTCGCTCAGCACATCGGCGGCGCCGGCGATCTTGTCGCGGCCGATCATGGCGAGACCGGCCTCGGCCGGCAGCTCCTTGGGCAGGTTGACGCTGAGATAGGCGCCCTCGCGGCTCCATTGCGCCCGGCGTTGCCAGAGATCGTCGATGATCGCCGCGAGCGCAGCGATGTCGCGTTCCTCCGCCGTGCCGCCCTTGGTGCGCGAGAAGCCGATGGCGGGAAGGTCCCAGAAGCTGGCTTCGCGCGCGATCGAGAGCGTTCCGGAATAGGCGGCGTCCTCGGCGGCGTTGCGGCCGTCATTGACACCGGAGAGCACGAGGTCGGGCCGGCCGCCGTCACGGAACAGCACGGTCATCGCGGCGACGACGCAATCGGCCGGCGTGCCGTCCAGCGCATAGAGCTGCGGCGCGCGTCGGGTCAGCGTCAGCTCGCGATCGAAGGAGAGATGGTGGCTCGCCGCCGTCCATTTCCGCTCGGGTGCGACCACCCAGATATCGGAGGCGATGCGAGCTGCGGCGGCGCGCAGCAGGGCGATGCCAGGAGCGTCGATGCCGTCGTCATTGGCGATGAGAATGCGCATGCTCAGACCTCGATGACGTCGCCGGGCCGCAGATCGGCCGCGAGGCCGGGAATGTCGGCCGCCAGCGAGCGGGCGGTCTCGGCATCGCAGGAATGGGCGAGGATGCGGCCGGCGCCGCTCGCCGCCGCGATGGCCGCGTTCTCCGGCAAGGTGGGATGGGTTGGGAAGCGCAGCCAGTCGGCCTTGCCGGCGGCGAGCTGTACCGCGGCCGGGCTGCCGGTGGGAACATGTCCGGTGAGCAGGATGGGATGACCGTCACGGGCGGCCTGGGCGAGCGCAGCGCGGGACGGACCGGCGAGGCCCATGCCGTCGTCGCAGAGCAAGGCGGCGGGCGGCAGAGGTTCGCCCTCCTGCCAGAGCATGGCCTCGGCGAGGCGGGCGGAAAGCAGGTCGGCAATCCCCGGTCGCAGCCAGGATGCCGCCGCGACCTGCTGGGCGAGTCCCGGGCGCATCGCCGGGTGAATGGCGAGCGGTGTCCCGATCAGCCCGATCAGCTCGATCGAGCGGCCCGAGAGCGGCGTCGGCAGGACTGCGCCCTGCGGATGGGCGGCGAGCCAGTGCGTGATGGCGCCGCCCCGTTCCGCCGCCGGGACTCTGTCGGCGCCATAGGAGGCGTCGACCAGCAGCAGGTCGCAGGGCGGCAGCGGGTCCATGGCGAAGACCGGGCTCGCGGGCACGACGTCGCCGCAATAGCCGAGGCTGCGGCCGTCGGCCTGCAGATGGCACCAGACGCCGCCGACGACATGGCCGCTGCGCCCGGTGCGGATCCCGATCGGACCGAGCGCGAAGGCCTGCCCGGGACCGATGATCTCGGGCCGGATTCGCCGGGCCAGCGTCTGCTCCCGCTTCGTCGCATAGGCAGAGAGCGTCGCATCGGTCTCGGCGGCGGTTTCGGCCGTCATCAGCACCCGGCCGGAGAAGCCATTGGCACAGCACCAGCCCAGCGCCGCGACATGATCCTCATGGGCATGGGTGACGATGATCGCGTCGAGCCGCTCCAGCTCGTCGGGCGTGATCACGGGATAGTAGCCGGGGCCGCCCTGCGCGCTGGTGTCGACGCCGACATCGAGCAGAAGCCGGGTCCCGCCCGCCTCGATGCCGATGCAGGTCCGGCCCTTCTCGCCGACCCCGCCATGGATCTTCAGTTTCATGCGGCCCGTCTCACGCAGCCTTGTCCAGAGGGTCGCTGTCGGGAATGATCCAGCCGTCATTGATGGCGATGCGGATCGCCTCGCCGGTCTGGGCCGGCGCGGGCTCGGCCGCATCGAGATGCAGGACGATGTCGGCTCCGGCGCTCGGGCGCGCCTCCATGCGGAAGAAGCCGCCCTGATAGGAGAGGCGCTCGACGGCGGCGGAGACGCCGGCCTGATCCGCGGCGGCGAGGCCGATGTCGCGGGCGCGCAGGCAGAGTTTCGCCTGGCCGCTCAGCGCCTGATCGGGCCGGCAGCGCACCACCGCCTCGACGCCGAGCACGCTGACGCGGCAGCGTCCGGCCTGCGGCGCCGACAGCACCGCGGCCGGGAGGACCATGCCCTCGCCGATGAAGCTGGCGACAGTCGTGTTGGCAGGCTCGCGATAGAGCGCTGAGGGCGTGGCGAGCTGCAGCAGCCGGCCGCGATCCATCACGGCGATGCGGTCGGCCAGCGCCATCGCCTCGGCCTGGTCATGGGTGATGTAGACCATCGTCGTGCCGGTGCGCTCGTGGAAGCGGGCGAACTCATCCTCCATCGAGGCGCGCAAGTGCACATCGAGATTGGCGAGCGGTTCGTCGAGCAGCACCAGCGAGGGCTCGGTGACGAGGCAGCGCGCCAGGGCGACGCGCTGGCGCTGGCCGCCGGAGAGAAGACCCGGCCGGCGCTCGGCGAAGCCGTTCAGCCCGACGAGATCGAGCGCGGCGGCGACGCGCCTGGCCCGCTCGGGATCGCGCACGCCGGCGACGGTGAGGCCATAGGCGACGTTCTCCGCCACCGTCATATGCGGCCAGAGCGCGTAGGACTGGAAGACGATGCCGAGCTTGCGGTGCTCCGGCGGGATATGGGTCTCCGCCGAAGAGACCAGCCGGTCGCCGATGCGGATCGTGCCGCCGTCGAGCTTGTCGAAGCCGGCGATCTGTCGCAGCAGCGTGGTCTTGCCGCAGCCGGAGGCGCCGAGCACCGCCAGGAACTCGCCATCCTCGACGTCGAGTGAAACGTCGTCCAACGCGAGATAGGATCCGAAGCGCTTCTGCGCCCGGTCGATGGTCAGTCGCGCCACGGCAGGACTCCCTGGGGCAATCTCTGGGCGAAGAGGGTGGTCGAGAGCATCAGCCCGACGGTGACGAGGACGGTGATCGCGGCCAGCGCCGAGGCATAGGTCGAATCGCCCCCCTGCTCGAAGGAGAAGACGACGACGCCCAGCGTCTCGGCGCCCGAGGACCAGAGCAGGGCGGAGACGGTGAGCTCGTTGAAGGCGGTGAGGAAGACCAGCAAGGCCCCCGCCACCGCCGCCGGAGCGACCAGCGGGAAGATGACCGTGACGAGGCGCCGCGGCAGGCCGGCGCCGGCGATCTGCGCGGCCTCCTCCAGCGTCCGGTCGATCTGGAGATAGCCGCTGATGACGGGCCTTAAGCCGAGCACGAGGAAGCGGGCGAGATAGGCGAAGACGATGATCCAGACGGTGTTGTAGAGCGTGACGTTCAGGACCGGGATCGGCCTGAGGAAGAGCAGGATCGCGGCGATCGCGAGCACGACGCCGGGCATGGCGTAGGGCAGCTCGGCGGCGAGGTTGAGCAGGCGCAGTGCCCGCGACTTCTTCCAGACGATGAAATAGCCGAGCGGCACGCAGATCAGCACGATCGCGGTTGCGGCACCCGCCGACATCAGAAAGCTGTTGACGAAGGCGCGCTTCGAGGCGGCGTGCTCGAACAGCACATAGGCGTAGTTGGCGAAGGTCGCCGTCGCCAGGTTGAGCGGCACGCCGAAGGCCGGGATCAGCGAGGTCGAGAGCAGGCCGAGGAAGGGCAGGGCCAGCACCAGGATGGCGAAGGTCCAGAGCGCGATCTCGACCGGCGTCCGCCAGCGGCCGAGCTCGAAGGGGCGCGCGGCGCTCGAGGTCGTGGTGATCCGGAAGTCGCGACGGCGCATCATGAAGTCCTGCAGCAGGATGCCGGCCATGGCGATGATGCCGATCAGTAGCGACAGGATCGCGACTTCCGAAAGGACGCCCGGCCCGAGCCCGGCGAGGCGCTGGTAGATCAGCGTCGGCAGGGCGAGGAAATTGCCGGGGATGCCGAGGAAGGCGGGAATGCCGAAATTGCCGAGACAGGAGACGAAGCAGAGCGCGATGCCGGCGACGAGCGGCGGCGTCATCAGCGGCAGGACGACGGTGCGCAGCACGGTGAGCGGGCTCGCCCCGGCGGCGAGACCGGCCTCGATCAGCTCCTTGGGCAGAGCGCGCAGGCCGGCCCGCAGCGTCAGGAAGATCAGGGGCGCATATTGCAGGCCGAGCAGCAGGATGATGCCCTCGCGCGAATAGAGCGGGTTGCGGCTGCCCAGCGGCGGCGCCATGCCGACGAGCTTGAGCAGCGTGCTCGACGGGCCGAAGAGCTGCAGCCAGGCGAGCGCCGTGACCTGCGGCGCGATCATCAGCGGCAGGACGAAGCAGAAGGTGAAGGCGTTGCGGGCGCGGATGTCGGTCAGCGTCGCCAGCAGCGCGACCGTGCCGCCGATCAGCACGGCGAGCAGCGTTCCGGCGACGGCCGTGACCAGGCTGTTGGCGGTCGCCGTCCAGGTCGCAGGGCTCGCCAGCACCTTGCCGAGCGCCGTGGTCGAGAGCTGGCCGCCGGGGGCGAGCCCCTCGACGACCAGGCGCCCGATCGGCAGCAGCGACAACAGCGCGACGAGGCCGACGAGCCCCCAGAGGAGGCCCGTCTCCTCGACGCGCGTGCGCAGCGTCGCGGTATCGGCGAGGGACATGCGCACGCGTCTCGGCTCAGTTGCCGAACAGGGTGGCGAAGCGAGCCTTGTCGGCCTCCGTCGCCTTGACCACGGCCGCGATGTCGGAGGCCATGACGTTGATCTTGGTGCCTTCGGGCAGCCAGGCCGGCGAGCCGACGCTCGGCTTGGCCGGGATATAGCCCATGGCGAGCGCGAGCTTCTGGCCCTCGTCGGAGAGGATGAAATCGACGAAGGCCTTGGCGGCAGCCTCGTTCTTCGTCGACTTCATGATGGCGACGGGCTCGGTCACGGCCGGGGCGCCTTCCTTCGGGAAGACGAAGTCGATCGGCGAGCCCTGCTTCTTGGCGTTGTAGGCCATGAAGTCGACCAGCACGCCATAGGCCTTCTCGCCGGTCGCGACCGAGCGCAGAACGGCGCCGTTGCCGCGCACGGCGACGGCCTCGTTGGACTTCAGACCTTCGAAGAACTTCCAGCCGAGATCGGGGCGCGCGGTCATGGTCGAGAGCATGATCGCCGCCGCGCCCGAATAGAGCGGGCTGGGCATCGAGATCTGGCCCTTGTAGCCGGGCTTGTCGAGATCGGTCCAGGAAGCGGGCTTCTCCTTGGCGGCGGTGTTGTAGGCGATGCCGGTGGTGATCAGCTTCGAGCCGAAATAGGTCTTGTCCGCATCGAAGGAGCCGGGCTGGAGCCCCTCGGTCTTGGCGCCGGGATGGGCGAGGAGCTGCTTCTGGCCCTTCAGGATCTCCATGCTCGCCGCGTCGGCGATCAGCAGGACATCGGCGCCGGGCTGGCCGGCCGAGATCTCGGCGGCGAGCTTGCCCATCACTTCGGTCGTGCCCGAGCGGAAGATCTCGACCTCGACATTGGGATAGGCCTTCTTGAAGGCGGCCGTCGTCTGGGCGGCGTCCTTCTCCGGCTGCGAGGTGTAGAGCACAAGCTTGCCGGAAGGGGCCTGCGCGAGGGCCGGGCCGGCGGCGAGCATGGCGCCGAAAGCGGCCGCCAGCATGAATTTGCGTCTCGTCTGGGTCATCGTCCTGTCTCCTCCGTCGTTTGCTGTCGACCTTTACGCCAGTCGCGCCGGTCGATCTCGCCTTCTGTTGGTCTATAGCCGGCAATTCCAGGCTTGCCGCCGGGAATTCTGTTGGATCACAACAAAACCTCGGGGTTCTCCAGCGCCTCGCGCAGATCGGCCATGAACCGGGCGGCGGCAACGCCGTCGACGATGCGATGGTCCGAGGACAGCGTGAAGTTCGCCATCGGCCGCAGCACGATCTGGCCGTCGCGCCCGACCGGCTTGTCGATGGTGCGGCCGACCGCGAGGATCGCGCCCTGCGGCGGGTTGATGATCGCGGTGAAGCTGTCGACGCCGTACATGCCGAGATTGGAGATGGTGAAGGTGCCGCCGCCGAGCTCGACCGGGGTCAGTGTGCGCTTGGCCATGCCGTCGCGCAGCCTGGCGAACTCGCGGGCCATGGCGGGCATGTCCATGGCGCCGGCATCGCGCAGCACGGGCACGACGAGGTCGCCGTCGCGCTCCATGGCGATGCCGATATCGATGCGCGCGTGGAAGCGGGTCGCCTCGCCTTCGGCGGAGGCATTGATGACGGGGTGATCGCGCAGGATGCGGGCGGCGACGCGGGCGATCAGCACGGTGAGGCTGGGCTTGGGCGCGCCGATGCGTTCGTGACGCTTGGCCAGGCGGCCGAGCAGGTCGCGGGCGGCGGTCATCTCGATCTCGGAGGTGAGATAGAAATGCGGGGCGGTGCGCATGCTCTCGGAAAGCCGGCTCGCGACGATGCGGCGGATGGCGGAGAAGGGCTGCAGGCGTCCTTCGGATTGCCGGCAGCTTTTCTTTCCCGAGCCCTCATCCTGAGGAGCCGCGCCAGCGGCGTCTCGAAGGATGCTCGCTGAGGCTCCGGAGCCACCTGGAACATCCTTCGAGACGCGATCCTGCGGATCGCTCCTCAGGATGAGGGCCGCGGTGACGTCCTTCTCGCCGATGCGCCCACGCGGGCCCGTGCCGGTCACGCTCTTGAGGTCGAGTGCGTTCTGGCGGGCGATGCGTCGGGCGAGCGGCGTTGCGCGCAAGCCTGATGTCGCGAGCGACATTGCAGCCGCGTGAGCGATCGGCGCCTGCGGAAGGGGTGTGGCAGCCGCCACGGTAGCCGCAGCGGCTGCCGGCTCGGACGGTGTGGTGGCGGCCTCACCGTCGAGGTAGATCCACGCAACGGGGGTCCCGACGGAGATCGGCACGCCGGTCTCAGCCGTGATGTTCCGGATCGCGCCGGTGGCGGGGGCCTCGACCTCCATCACGGCCTTGTTGGTGCCGATCTCGAAGATGGTGTCGCCCTGGCGGACCAGATCGCCTTCCTTGACATGCCAGGCTTCGATCGTGCCCGTCTCCATGTCCATGTCGACCTTGGGGAGGATGACCTCGACCGGCATCAGGCTTCCCCGCGGCGGACGAGATTGGCGGCGGCGGTGACGATGTCGTCCTCCTGCGGAACGGCCGCCTTCTCCAGAACCGGGTTGTAGGGGATCGGCGAATCCGCGCCGCCGAGCCGGATGATCGGCGCGTCGAGGAAGTCGAAGACCTCGCTCTCGGCGATCATTGCCGAGATCTCGGCGCCGATGCCCATGGTCTTCACGCCCTCGTAAACCACGAGAAGACGATGCGTCTTGCGTACGCTCTCGGCGATCGTGGTGAAGTCGATCGGGCGGATCGAGCGCAGGTCGATCACCTCCGCCGAGATGCCGTCCGCGGCGAGGCGCTCGGCCGCGGCTTCCGCCTTGCGGGCCATGATCGAGGAACCGACGATGGTGACATCCGTGCCTTCGCGGCGGATCGCGGCCTGGCCGATCGGCACGCGATAGGCTTCCGCCGGGACATGGCCCTTGGTCTTGTAGAGCAGCTTGTGCTCGAAGATCAGCACGGGGTTGGGATCGTCGATCGCGGCGAGCAGCATGCCCTTGGCGTCATGCGGGGTGCTCGGCTGCAGCACCTTGAGGCCCGGCACATGGGCGAACCAGGCTTCCAGGCTCTGGCTGTGCTGGGCGGCTGCACCCGTGCCCGAGCCGCCGGGCAGGCGGACCACCATCGGAACGCTCGCCTTGCCGCCGAACATGAAGCGGATTTTTGCCGCCTGGTTGACGAGCTGCTCCATGGCGAGCGTGACGAAATCGGAGAATTGGATCTCCAGCACCGGCCGCATGCCGGTGATCGCGGCGCCGACCGCGGCGCCGGCGATGCCGAGCTCGCTGATCGGGGTGTCTATCACGCGCTCCGTGCCGAAACGGTGGACGAGGTCGCCGGAGACGCCGAAGGCGCCGCCATAGACGCCGACATCCTCGCCGAAGAGAAAGACGCGCTCGTCGGCCTCCATCGCCTGGCCGAGCGCCTCGCGCACCGCTTCGGCATAGGAGAGCTCGCGGATCTCGCTCACGGCTTCGAGCGTGTCAGAGGGCATAGACGTCACGGGTCAGGTCTTTCGGATCGGGGTCCGGGCAGGCGCGGGCGAATTCGACGGCGGAGTCGATCTCGCGCTGGGCGTCCTCTTCCAGCTTCATCAGCGCGGCGGCGTCGAAGCGGTCATGCGCCTTGAGCTCGTCCTCCAGCCGCCGGATCGGGTCCTGCGCCCGCCATTCCTCGATCTCCTCCTTGGAGCGGTAGAGGTTGCGGTCGCTCTTGGAATGGCCACGCCAGCGATAGGTCTTGCACTCGATCAGCGAGGGACCGCCGCCGGAGCGGGCCCGCGCGACCGCCTCTTTCGCCACCGCCGAGACGCCGGCGAGGTCGTTGCCGTCGAGGCTGTGGCCGGGCATGCCGTAGGCGCTCGCGCGGTCGGCGACGTTCGCCACCGCCATGGCCCGGCCGATATCCATCGACATGCCGTATTTGTTGTTCTCGCAGACGAAGACGACCGGCAGCTTCCAGATCGAGGCCATGTTCAGCGCCTCGTGGAAGGCGCCCTCGTTCGAGGCGCCGTCGCCGAAGAAGACCATGCAGACCCGGCCGTTCTTCTGCGCCTTGATGCTCATGCCGACGCCGACAGCGATCGGCAGGCCGCCGCCGACGATGCCGTTGGCGCCGAGATTGCCGCCCTCGACATCGGCGATATGCATCGAGCCGCCGCGGCCCTTGCAGTAGCCGGTCTCCTTGCCGAAGAACTCGGCGAACATCAGCTTCGGCTCGGCGCCGCGGGCGATGCAGTGGCCATGGCCGCGATGGGTCGAGAGGATGTAGTCGTGCGCTTCGAGTGGCAGCGTCGTGCCGACGGCACTCGCCTCCTGCCCGATCGAGAGATGCATCGTGCCGTGGATCAGGCCGCGCATATAGCTCGCCTCGGCCGCCTCCTCGAACTTGCGGATCAGGTGCATCCGGGTCAGCGCCCGAGCCACCGTCTCGTCGTCGAGCGCGGCGAGCTCGGGCCGCTGGTTCGGCCTGGTGGCCTCTTCTGCCTTGCGTGCGCTCATGCGGTGGCTCCGGAGGTCAGCGCGGCGGTCATGGCGTCCTGGGCGCGGCGGACCTCGACGATCTTCAGGCGCTCGTCGGGAGACGCGTCGGCGAGCGTGATCAGCTCGCCCTTGCGGACCGGCCGCGTCATGGTCGCGCCCTGGGCGAGGCCGATCGGCAGGGCCTTGCGTGCCTGCGCATCGGCCCGGGACAGCGCGAAGCCGCGATAGCCGTATTCGCCGATGGCATCGAGCGTCTCGCCGACGGCGAGATCCCGTTTGGCGACGCAGCCGACTTCGGAGGTCGGCACCGGCAGCGGGCGCATATGGCTCTGGTTGAAGATGACGGCGGCGGCGGCCGAAAGCGGCACTTCCAGGCTCGTCAGGTGATAGGGCCGGAAGAAGGAGTAGTAGGGGCCGGGGCCGAGATGCAGGTCGCTCATCCGCTCGCGGACGCGGGGATGGCGCATCTCGGCGACCGCGAAGACGCCGGGCGCGACGCCCTTGGCCACCGAGAAATCGACGACGCCCTTGCGCGAAAGCAGGCCGCCCTCTTCCTTCGGGCAGAAATAATTCTGCAACTCGTCCTTCGGCGCGGCCGGGCCGTGCATGCCCGGGATATCCGGCACGAAGCCGCAGGCATTGGCGATGGCGACCATCTCGACCATGGTCTTCGAGCCGTCGACGAACTCGACAAGCATGCGCGGGTTCATGTTCCGGCGCGTGGCTTCCTCGACATAGTCGGCCGGGACCGCGTCGATGCGGAACGGATTGTTCTTGCCCTTGCCGGCGGCGACGACCGGATAGCCCATCGCCCGGATGAAGTTGATCAGCTCCATCGCGGCGGCGGGCTCGTCACCCGCCCCGAGGGTGTAGACGACGCCGGCCTTGGCGGCCTCGACCGCGAGATAGGAGCCGATGGTGATGTCGGCTTCGACATTCATCATCACGATGTGCTTGCGCGCGGCTATTGCCGTCAGCGCCACGCGCGATCCGGCCTCGGGATTGCCGGTGGCGTCGATGATGACGTCGACCTCGGGCGAACGGCAGATGAGGTCGAGCGAGGTGGTCGCGGCGATGCGGCCCTTGCGGCGGGCGGCCTCGAGCCCGACCTCGTCCGAAACCGAATCGACCTCGCCCTTACGGCCCGCGAGCGCGGCGGCTTCCGAAACGCGCTCCGGCGCGATGTCGGCGACGGCCGCGATCTCGATGCCGGTCATCTGGGAAATCTGGACGACGATGTCGGTGCCCATCTGGCCGGCGCCTATCAGGCCGACGCGCACGGGCTTGCCGGCCTTTTCCCGAAGTTCGAGGGCTTCGGCCAGGGACAGGCCGGCGGCGGGCGCGCCGTGAGGCGGCTGCGTCAGGATCGCGGCCATCGTCGAAATCTCTCCCCAGGACATATGTTCTTTGATTGGAACAAAAGAACATAGCTTTCGTGCTGTCAAGCGCACAGATGTTCAAACAGGTTGCCTTGGGCGCCGCGATGCTGTGATGCTGGCGCGGAAGAGCCGGAGCAGGCGCAGGAGCGGCGGTGGAAGACGCGTTCGGAGCGGGACAGATCTCGGGCGAGGTGCCGGTGGCGGATGCGAAGGTCCGGGTCGCCTGGCTCTATTACGTCGAGGGCCTGACGCAGGAGCAGATCGCGGAGGCGCTGGGGCTCAGCCGGATCAAGGTGATCCGCATGCTGGCGGCGGCGCGCAGCGAGGGGCTGGTCAAGATCAGGATCGATGCGCGTTCGGCCAGGCAGGCCGGGCTCGAGCGCGGCCTCGTCACTGCCTATGGCCTGAGCGAGGCCGTGGTCGTGCCGGCGGCGCGCGATCCGGCGAGCATCTCGGCCCTCGTCGGCTATGCGGCTGGCTCATGGCTGTCCGACAAGCTCGCCGACAACATGTCGCTAGCCGTGGGCTGGGGCCAGACGCTGCACCAGGCGCTGCGCGGCATCCAGCCGCGGCAGATCGAGGCGATGTCGGTGGTCTCGCTGCTCGGCGGGCTCACCCATTCGCGCAGCATCAACCCCTCCGCGGTGGCGCGCCGGGTCGCCGACATGTTCGGAGCCGACTGCTTCCAGCTCACGGCGCCGGTCTTCGTCTCGAATGCGGAGCTGCGCGACGCGCTCTGGCGCGAGCCGACGCTGCGCGAGCTGCGCGACAGGGCGCGGGCGGCCGATGTCGCGCTGGTCAGCGTCGGCGATCTGCTGCCGGACTCGACGCTGTTCCGCGAGGGGCTGTTGCCGCAATCGGACCTCGCCTCGCTGCGGAAGGCCGGGGCTGTCGGCGACCTCGTCTGCCATTTCATCGACGCCGATGGCGAGTTGGTCGACCATCCCGTCAACCGCAGAATCATGGCGGTGAGCCCGGCGGATCTGAAGGAGATCGGGCTGGTCGCGATCGCCGCGGGCGGCGCCAACAAGGAGCACGCCATCCGCGCCGCGCTGCGGGCGAGCGCCGCCAAGGTCCTGATCACGGACGAAGGTGCGGCGGAGGCGCTTCTGGCCGGTGGCGCCAAGGCGCAGCAGGACGAGCGGCGGGCGCAAGGATAGGCCGTCACGCCGCTTCCCGGGCGGGGGCGGCGATTCATCATGTTGTCAAAGCATCGGTTTCGGCCAAACTGGCTTCCACCTCTCGGTCCGATGCTTCAGGGAGTTCGGGAAACACGGTCATGGCCAGCAATTTCGAGCAGTTCGCGCGCAACTCGCTGCAGTTCCGCCCGTCCGATATCCGCCTCATGCTGGAGCGCGTGCATTCGCATGTCGTGAAGCCGCGCATGTCGGCGGAGGAATTGCTGGATGTGGTGCGCGGCCTCGGCTTCGAGACGGTCGAGGCCTTCGGCGACCAGATCGGGCTAGAGCGGCGCACCTCGGAGAGCTGGGCGCGCTACGGGCTGTCGCGCGACGCGGCGCAACTCCTGCTCGCCCTGCTGAACTACCGCCGGCGCCTGCTCGATGCGATGGACGATTTCGAAAAGACGACGCAGATCCCGCTCGACGGCTTCTTCGAGAACCAGCAGCTGCCCTGAAACGTCCTTCGCGTCATGGTCGGGCTTGTCCCGGCCATCCACGTCTTCGCTGGTCGAAGCTTGTGTTCAAGACGTGGATGCTCGCCACAAGGGCGAGCATGACGGCGGGAGCTGCCATCTAAAGGCAGAAGTCGGCGCAGCCGGCTTCCCAGAATGCTTTGCCGGATTCAGGCGCCGGGACCGAGGGCCGCGGCTTGCGGCCGGGCAGGTCGGCTGGGACCGGCTTCACCAGCTCCCACCAGCCATGGGCGCATTGCGAGCGATAGGCCATCTGGTCGGAGATCGAGGTGCCCTCCTGCTCCAGGACGGCGTCGAGCGCCGCGCAAGCCGCACGGAGCCGTTCGTCGTGCAGATCGCTCGGTGCGTTGGCATAGTCGTGGAAGGCCTCGGTGAAGGCTTCCATCTCGCGGGCGATATGAGGCCAGTCGGCGCGGCCAAGATTCCAGGCATCCATCCATTCGCGCACGACGATCTCGACGGCTTCCGCCTTCGGCCTGTCCTTCACCTTGCCGGCGGTGGTCAGCATGTGGCGCATCAGCTCGGCGCGGGCATGGGCGTGGCGGGCGCGCAATGCGGCTTCCTGCATCTGCGCGACGGCTTCCGCCGCCTGCTGCTGCAGCGCTTCGACGAAATGCGGCATGGTGCGATCCTTCAGGGCAGGGTGGCGAGGCGTTCGATCATCCGCTCGAACAGCTCCCGGGCCTTCACGGCCGCGACGACATGGGCGTTGGACTCGCGCCGGAGGCGGCCGTTCCAGTCGATGGTGGTGCGCCCGCGCAGCGGCCCCTCGCCGGTCTCGACCGCGACGAAGCAGTCGCGTCCCTCGAACAGCTCGGGCCAAAGCAACCAGGCGACGACGCAGGGGTCGTGCATCGGATGGCCGTCGCTGCCGAGCCCGCCGGGCCGCGGGCGGGTGAGCATGCCGTGGACGGCCTTGCCGGCGGCGTTGCCGAGGGCGCCGATGCGGGCGATCTGCTCGTGGCTGGCGATGGCCTGCAGCGTGACGCCGAGGCCGAACATCACGATGGGCCGGCCGCAGCCGAAGACCACTGCCAACGCATGCGGATCGACATAGGCGTTGAACTCGGCGGCGGGGGTGATGTTGCCGAGCCCGATGGCGCCGCCCATCAGCACGATGCGCCTGACCTTCGGCAGGATGTCGGGCGCGAGCCGGAAGGCCAGCGCCAGATTGGTCAGCGGTCCCAGCGGGCAGAGCGTGATGCTCGCGTCTGGTGCAGCGCGGCAGATCTCGATGATCCCCTGCACGGCATGGCCGGGCGCCGCCTCGCTCGTGGGGGCGGGAAGCCCTGCGCCGGCAAGCCCGTCGGGGCCGCAGACGAATTCGGCGGTCTCGAGCGCGACGACGAGTGGTCCCTCGGCGCCGGAATGGACGGGAACGTCGCCGCGGCGGGCGAGATCGCGGATGCGCAGTGCGTTCGCCGTGGTCTGCGCGACCGGGACATTGCCCGCGACCGTGGTGATGGCCCTGAGGTCGAGGCGGTCGGCGCTGGCGAAGGCGAGCAGCAGCGCGACGGCGTCGTCCTGGCCCGGGTCGGTGTCGATGACGATCGGTTCGCGCATCGGATCAGGCCGCCTTGGCGTTGCCGGCCATGATCATATGGGCGATGTCGTCGGCGCTGAGGTCGCCGAGGGGGCGGTCGACATATTTGCGGCCGGCGCCCATGATCACGACGCGATCGGCCAGCGCGACGACGTCGCGCATGTTGTGGCTGATCAGGATGACGGTGCGCCCATCGGCCTTGAGCTTGCGGATCAGGTCGAGGACGAGCGCGCTCTCCTTGACGCCGAGCGCCGCCGTCGGCTCGTCCATGATGATGATCTCGGCGTTCCAGCGCAGCGCCCGGGAGATCGCGACCGCCTGGCGCTGGCCGCCGGAGAGCCGCTCGACCGGCCGGGTCATGTCGGTGACGGCGGCGGAGAGCTGCGCGAGATAGCGCTGCGATTCCGCGATCATCTTCTTCTTGTCGAGGATGCGCAGGAAGGGCAGCAGCACCGGCCGGGTCAGCTCCGAGCCCATGAAGACGTTCTGGGCGACGGAGAGGCGCGGGGCGAGCGCGAGGTCCTGGTAGATGGTGGCGACGCCGTTTTCCAGCGCGTCATGCGGCGAGGAGAAGGTCACGGGCTTGCCGCGCAGGCTGATCGTGCCGCTCGTCGCCTCCTCGGCGCCGGAGATCACCTTGATCAGGCTCGACTTGCCGGCGCCGTTGTCGCCGCAGAGCGCCACGACCTCGCCCGGGAAGATGTCGAGGTCGACGTCGCGCACGGCGACGACCGGGCCGTAGGCCTTGCCGATGCCGCGGAGCGAGAGGAGGGGGGTGGGGGCGGTCATGGCTTCAATGCTTGTCATGAGTCCGAATGGTTGGCGACGGCGTCATGCTCGCCCTTGTGGCGAGCATCCACGTCGTGAACACCGCACTGCACGAAAAGAAGACGTGGATGGTCGGAACAAGCCCGACCATGACGCGGAAAGCACGAGCGCCGTCACTTCTTCAGGAACTGCTGGACGTTGTTCTTGTCGACCAGCACGGCGTCGGTGAAGAGATAGGGGCCCGACGCGATGCTCTCCTTCGGCTTCTTGTCGACGACGATCGCCTGGATCGCGTCGACCGCCTGCTTGCCCATCTCCTCGAAGGGGATCGCGACGGTCGCCATGAAGGTCGAGCTCGGATCGGCGATGCGCTCGTAGCTTTCCTTGCCGCCATCGACCGAGATCAGCGGGATCTGGCCCTTCTTGACGCCTTGAGCCTGCAGCAGGTCGTCGATGATGTAGGCCTGCCCGTCGAACGAGGCCCAGATGCCGTTGATCTTGCCCTGGTTCTGCAGCAGCAGCGCTTGCATCCCGGCGCGGACATCGTCGCGCCAGCTCTGGGTGCGGGCCATCGAAAACTTGCCGAGTTCCTTCACCGCCTGGTTCTCGGAGAGCACGGCGTCGAGGATCTTGCCGCGGATGCGCGAGGCGACGTTGAGGTCGAAGCGGGCCGAGATGATGTTGCCCTGGTAGCCGAGCTGACCGAGCAGGTAGAGCGCCGCATCGGCACCGACCTTGTACTCGTTGGTCTGGATGTCGAAGAGCGCATGCGGGCTTGCGCCCGACTGCACGGTGATCACCGGGATCTTCGCGTCCTTGGCAGCCTTGAACTGGGCGTCGGCCTCGACCGGCTTGCCCATGGCGACGATGATGGCGTCGACCTTCTTGGCGATCAGCGCGTCGAACTGCTCGGCATGCTTGGGCAGCGCGCCTTCCGAGTTCAGCAGCGTGACGTTCCAGCCCTTGGCCTTGGCCGCCGCGGCTGCAGCGTTGGCGACGCGCGCATGCGTCTCCGAGGTGAACTGGAAGCCGATGATGCCGACCTCGAATGCCTGCGCTGATTGGCCGAGTGCGACGAGCGCGGCAGCCGCCACCAGCATCTTCCTGAACCCGAGCATGAAACCCTCTCCCCTCTGTCGTTCCGTGGCATTCCATCCTCAGCCCTCATCCTGAGGAGCGCTTGGAGAGCGCGTCTCGAAGGATGCTCCAGATGTCTCCGGAGCCTCCTGGAACATCCTTCGAGACGCAGCCTGCGGCTGCTCCTCAGGATGAGGGCTGAGGTCTTCAACTCCAAATTTAGACCTTGAACGCCGCCTTCTTCATCGCGCTGGCCGAGAAGGCGACCGAGCCGATGATGATCGCGCCGAGCACGATGTCCTGAACGTAATAGGGCGCGCCGAGCAGCACCAAGCCGTTGCCGAGCACCTTGAGCACGAGTGCCGCGAAGACCGTGCCCGGGATGTTGGGCTTGCCAGGATCGAACATGGTCATGCCGAGCAGCACGGCGGCGATGGCGTAGAGCAGGTAGTCGCCCGCCATGTTCGGCGCGGCCGAGGACAGGTTGGCGGCGAGCAGCACCGCCATGATGCTGGCGAAGATGCCGGCGAGCAGCAGGCCGATGCGCTTCATCCGCGCCGTGGCGATGCCGGCGAGCCGCGCCGCCTCGTCCGCCTCGCCGGTGGCGACCATATGCGCGCCGGTCTTCGTCCATCTGACGAGGCCCCAGGCGAAGAGCGTGGCGCCGGCCATCCAGAGCACGAGATTGGGGATGCCGAAGGTGTAGCCGCGGGCGAGCCCGGTGAAGCCGACGGGCCAGCGCCCGACGAAGGCGACGCCCTGGGTGATCATGAAGGCGAGGCCTTTGGCGATGGCCGCCGTGCCGAGCGTCATGATCAGCGAGGGGATACGCAGCACCGTGACGCCGTAGCCGTTGAGCGAGCCGAGCACGACGCCGACGGCGAGCGCGGCCGAGACCGCGACGGCCGGCGGATATTGCGCATGCACCAGCCAGCCGCAGACCACGGCGGCGAGGCTCGCCATCTCGGCGACGGAGAGGTCGAGCTCGGCCACGGTGAAGGCCAGCGCGAAGCCGAGCGCCAGGATGGCGAGGAAGCTCGTATCCTTCAGCACGTTGATGATGTTGGTCGTGCTGGCGAAGTTCGGGGCGAAGATCAGGAAGAACAGGATCAGCGCCAGGCCGGCCAGCGCCGTGCCGTAGCGCCCGATCAGATCGCGCGGGTCGATGCGGCCCAAATCAGGCTCCCTTGGCGATGGTGGAGATCGGCGAGAGGATCTCGATGCCGCCGGTGATCGGGATCAGCGCGCCGGTGACGAAGGCCGCGCCCGGAGAGAGCAGGAAGGCGATCACGTTGGCGACATCCTCGGGCCGTCCCAGCCTCCCTAGCGGCGTGCGCAAGGCCGCTCCCTCGACCAGCGCATCGAATTGCTGCGCGAATCCGTTGCGCACCATTGGCGTATCGATGATGCCGGGCGCAACCGCGTTGACGCGGATGCCGTGCGGGCCGAGCTGCTGGGCCATGCCATAGGTCAGCGTCGCAACGCCGCCCTTGGCCGAGCCATAGGCGAGGTTGGCGCCGCCATTGGCATGGGCGATCGAGGAGATATGGACGATGGCGCCGCCCTCGCCCTGGGCGATCATCCGGCGCGCGGCCATTTTCGCGATGCGGAAGACAGCGGAGAGATTGAGGTCGACGAGCCGGTCCCATTCGTCGTCCTCCATCTCGACCATCGGCACCGGTCGCGAGGCGCCGGCACCAGTGACGAGATGATCGAGCCGACCGAAGCTGGAGACGGCGAGGTCGACGAGGGCGCCGGGAAGGTCGCGCTCGCGCAGATCGCCGGCGAGCGTCACCGCCTGGCCGCCTGCCGCGGCGACATCCGCCGCCACGGTGGTGAGGCCGGACTCGTCGAGGCCGGAGAGCACGAGCCGATGGCCGGCGCGGGCGAGGATCACGGCGAGCGCGCCGACGATGCCGCCCGAGGCGCCGGTCAGAAGCGTGACGGGAGTGGTCGCGGTCGGGCTGGTCATGGCTGGGGTAGTGGCGCGGTCGTCGGCATGGCGCGCGTTCCTTAAGGCGCCGGCGCCGGGTTGGCGAGGCCGGGCAGCGCAGCCGCGGTCTGCGCCAGCGCGGTGAGATCGGTGGAGATCGGTGCTAGCGCCTGCTCGCTGCGGCGGTAGAGAGCATAGAGCGCGTCATAGGCCGGGCGCCGGGCGGGATCGGGCTCGTAGCGCCGGGCGATGCCGACCAGCGCTTCCTGCGCCGCTTCGAGCGAGGCGAAGCGGCCGAGCCCGGTCCAGGCGATGATCGCGGCGCCGAGCAGGCCGGGTTCCCGGGCGCGGCCAACCACGATGGGGCGGCCGCAGAGATCGGCCTTGATCTGCGCCCAGACCGGATTGGCGGCAGCACCGCCGCCGAAGCGGATTTCGTCGACGCGGGTGCCAAGCGCTGTCTCCGCCCGCTCCAGCACGAGACGATTGAGGCAGGCGACGCCTTCCAGAACCGCATAGGCGAGATCGGTCGCGCCATGTTGCCGGCCGAGCCCGATGAAGGCGCCGCGCAGGTTCGGGTCCCAATAGGGCACGCGCTCGCCTTGCAGATAGGGCAGGAAGATCAGCGGCTGCGGGTGGCGGCGGCCGGCGAGGAGCCGGTCGATGCGCTGGCCGACCGGTTCCGAGCCGCCGAGCAGGCCCGCCAGCCAGGCCGCGGTGTCGGCGCCGTTCTGGCTCGGCCCGCCGAGATGCCAGAGCCCGCGCCAGTCGACGGTGATCAGCCCTTCGGCTTCCGCCTGGTGCGGGCCGAGCACGCCCAGGACCTCGGTGGTTCCGGAGATGTTGTAGGCATAGCCCGCCCGCAGCGCGCCGAGGCCGGCGACGGCGGCCCAGGTGTCGTTGCAGCCGCAGAAGACCGGCACGCCGGCGAGCCGGTCGAAGGGGGCGGGCAGGCCGGCCCGGACGGCCTCGACAGCATCGCAGGGCTCGAGGATCGTCGGGATCACGGCCTGGGAGAGGCCGATCGCGGCGAGCGGCGAGGCGCCGTCGCCGCTTTCCGCACAGGCGATGAGGCGTGCCATCGAGACCGGGTCGCTCGCCTGCCGGCCAGTCAGGCGGAAATTCAGATAGTCCTTCGGTTCGAGCACGCGGGCGAGCGCCCGGGCATTCTCCGGCTCGCTTTCCGCAAGCCAGGCGAGGCGCGCGAGCGGGTGGAAGGCGTTGATGCGCCCGGCTTCGGGATGATCACCCAGCGCCGCCCGAAGCCGCGTCGCGATCGCCTCCGAGCGCGCATCCTTCCAGGTCAGGGCCGGGCGCAGCTCGCGCCCGTCATGGCCGAGGAAGATCTGCGTCCGCGTCACGCCGCAGATCGCGATGCCCTCGATGCGGGCGAAGAGATCGGGTCTCGCCTGCGCCAGATCGCCGGCGGTCCTGAGAAGGAGCTCCCACCAGCCCTCGGCAGCGACCTGCGAATGCCCGAGATGGTCGTCGAGAGCGGGGCCGGCAGCGGCGCTCTCGGTCAGGACCGCGCCGCTGCGGTCGATCAGGGCGGCGCGGAAGCTGCTGCCGCCGAGATCGCAGGCAAGGACGATGTTCATCTGCTGCATGGATAAGGAAACGCACCCGTCATTCCGGACAAACCGCCTTCGGGTCCGTCCTCGGGCGGCCCAAGGACGAGCTCCGCGGCGGCGATCCGGAAACCATCGCAGGGCGTTGCGCCTCATGACGGATTCCGTGTCGAGCCCGGAACGACGACGGTTCAGGGCATCCGCATGAGAATCGGCGCCGGAGTCAAGCGCGCGACATCCTCACGCGCCCTTGCGCGCGGCCGAGAGAATCTCGTCGACGAGCCTTTGCGAGGCCAGCGCCTCCTCGCCGGTCACGACCGGGTCGCGACCTTGTTCGATTGCGTCGAGGAAATCGGCGATGACGGCGCGATGGGCGTCATGCGGGAAGTCCATGATGGCGGCGCCGCTGCCGGTCGAGCCCTCGGCCTTGACGATCTCCTCGCTTCCGTCGAGGAAGGCGAGCCTGAGCCGCCCGCCGATCAGGGCGGCAAAACCCTTGGTGCCGGTGATCTCGATGCGTTCGGGGTAGCCGGGATAGGCGGCGGTGGTCGTCACCAGCGTGGCCGGCGCGCCGTTGCCGGTCTCCAGCAGGGCGGAGACATAATCCTCGGTCTCCATGCGGTGGAGGGCGGTGGTGCGGGCCTGGGCCGCGACGACCCGGGAGACGCCGACGAGCGAGCGGAACAGGTCGAGCGAATGGATCGCCTGGGTCAGCAGCACGCCGCCACCGTCGCGGGCAAGCGTGCCGCGGCCGGGCTCGTCGTAATAGCCCTGCGGTCGCCACCAGGGCACGGAGAGGAAGGCGGCCTCGACCGTGCCGAGTTCTCCCGATTGCAGCGCGGCCCTGAGGCGAAGGCTCGCCGGGCGGAAGCGATGCTGCAGAACGACACCGAAAGTCCTGTGCGTCCGGCGGGCGGTGTCGACGAGGCGCTGGCCGCGCGCGCTGGTCAGCTCGAGCGGTTTTTCGACGAGGACGTGCTTGCCGGCTTCGAGGCAGAGCGCCGAAACGTCGAGATGGCTCGACGGTGGGGTCAGCACGATGCAGGCATCCACCGACGGATCGGTCAGGACGGCGTCGAGATCGGTGGTCGTCGGAAAGGGGAATTGCGCGGCATAGGTCTTGGCGCGGTCGGGTGTGCGACTCACGGCCCAGCGCACATCCGCGCGATCGGCCAGGTCGAGCAGGCTCTTCGAATGCGGCTGGGAGGCGGGGCCGAGCCCGATCACGGCGATGCCGAGCTTGCGTGTCATGACGGGCGATCCCCTTCTTCTTCAACTCGTCCCACGGTCGTCATCCCGGGTCTCCCTTCGGTCGCCCGCGATGACATCGTTCCGGTCCCCTATGGCCGGGCCGGCAGCCAGGCGGCCTTAGCCTGCGCCTCCAGCGCCAGGCGGCAGACGGTGAAGGCGTGGCGCTGGCTCATCGCGGTCTCGCCGCGAGCGCCGATATCGGCGATCAGGTCGCGAAAATAGGTCAGCGGCTCGCGCGAGGCATCGATATGGCGGGTGCCGGCCTTGTCGACCAGGAAGACATGGTCGGTGCCGGGCCGGCCGGCGATGTCGACATATTTGCGCAGCTCGATCGTGCCCTCGGTGCCGAGGATGGTGAGGCGGCCATCGCCCCAGGTCGGCAACCCGTCGGCCGTGAACCAGTCGACGCGGATATAGCCGCCGGCCTTGTCGCTGCGCAGCAGGATTTCGCCGAAATCCTCGAAATCGGCGAAGTCCGGCCCGCCGAAATGCCCCACGCCCGAGGCGACGATCTCCGCATCGTCGGAGCCCGTGAAATGCAGGAACTGATCGATCTGGTGCGAGGCGATATCGGTGAGGATGCCGCCATAATGGCGCTTGTCGAAGAACCAGTCCGGCCGGATCGCACGGTTGAAGCGATGTGGACCCATGCCGAGCGTCTGGACGACCCGGCCGATCGCGCCATCGGCAATCAATTTGCCGGCTATGACCGTCGCGGGGACGATGAAGCGCTCGGAGAAGCAGATCGAGAAGATCCGCCCCGTCTCGGCCACCGCCTTTTCGACGGCTGCGAGCTGGTCGAAGCTGGTGACGCCGGGCTTGTCGACCATCACGTCCTTGCCGGCGCTCATGGCGCGGACGGCGATGGCCGCGCGCTCGGCCGGTACGGCGGCGCAGACGATGAGCTCGACTGACAGGTCGTCGATCAGCCGTTCGGCCGTGCTCTCCGGCAGATCGGGAAAACGCTCGCGGAAGCCGGCGAGGACGCGCTCGTCGGTGGTGGCTGGATCGAAGCCGACGCAGGTCGCGCCGGCTTCGAGGAGACCGCCGACCATATGGTAGATATGGCGGTGGTCGAGGCCGATGGCGGCGAAGCGCATGGCTACTGGGGAGCTCCGTGGCCGACGCCGATCTCCTGGTCCCAGCGCCGGAAGGCGGCGACGAGGCGCTCGGGCGTCAGCGGCGGGCGGGTCGGCAGGCTGGTGATCAGCTTGTCGTATTCCGGCCGGCCATACTCGGCGAGGATGTCGCGGCTCTCCTGGGGCGCCATGGCGAGCGTCACGCCCTTCACGGCGGGGCCGGGGTAGAAATAGCCCTTGTCGTAGGTCACCGCCTGCGCCTCGGGCTTGAGCATATGCGCCATCAGCGCGACCAGGGCCGGCATCTTGTCCGCCGGCACGCCCTTGGGGATGCACATGAACTGGGTGTCCGGAATCCAGTGTGTCTTGTCGAGGACGAAGACCTTGGCTTCCTTGGGCACAATGCCGAGCACGCGGGGGTTGATGTCCCAGCCCAGCGTCGAGACGATGACGTCGCGTGTGCCTTCCCCGAGCTCCTTCATCGTCGCGGCGGTGCCGCCCGGATAGTAGTCGATGCCGGTGCCGAGCTCCTTGAGATAGGCCCAGCTCTTGTCCCAGCCCTTCATCGGGTCGGCGGGGTCGGAATCGCCGAGGATGTAGGGCAGGCCCATGAGCCAGGTCCAGCCCGGGCCGGAATTGACCGGCCGCGCATAGGTGAAGCGCTTCGGGTTCTGCTTCACATAGGCGAGCAGCTCCTCGGCGGTCTTGGGCACGGCCTTGAGTCGTTCGGGCGCATATTCGAAGAGCGGGCCGGAGGGCGAGTAGACGACGGCGACGCCCTCGTTCTGGCCGAAATTGCGCTGCATCATCAGCGCCTGCTCGTGATAGACCTCCTCGGGCTTCGGAAGGTCCTTGGCGTGGGACTTCCAGACATCGACCCAGAGCCCCTGCTGGATGCCGTCGGACATGGCGCCCGGACCGGTGAGCACGAGGTCGATGTCGACGCGGTTGGCCTGCTGCTGGGCCTTCAGCTTGGCCGGCAGTTCCGGCGAGGGCGCGCGCGAGAAATTCAGGCGCGAGATCAGCTTCGGATTGTCCTTGGCGAATTTTTCGATTGCCGCCTGCGTCAGCTGCAGATTGCCGGCGACGTCGATGATGTTGAGCGCGACCGGGGCGCTTTGCGCCAGCGCTCCGCCGGCTTTCAATGCGGCGAGGCCGGCCGCTCCGGCCATGACGGTACGGCGTGTCGGATGTTTCATGATCCCTCCCTGGGTTGCGGCTCTCTTCTGGCGATGCCTGAGCGGCATCCGGAGCCTTTGACTGGGATACTAGTGCACCACTTATCGACGCGCCAGCGCATTCCTTGGCATGGCCGACACAAGGCTGGGGCATGCGAATGGCGGCTGATCAGCGTTCGAGCAGCAGCGCCTCGGTTGCGCGGCTGATCAGCGGCGCGGCGGCGCCGTGGATCTCGTAGAGATGGCTGGCGGGAACGCCGGCGAGCTCGGGTACGGCGAAACCGTCCATCGTGCCTTCCGCCCGGAACAGCGTGTTGAACCGGGCCCAGAGCTGCGGATTGGCGGAGAAGGGGCCGCTGACGGCTATGCGTGCGGGGAAGAGCAGGCGGCAGGCATTGGCGAGGGCGCGGGCCAGCAGCCCCGCTGCCGTCTCGATCTCGGGCAGGGCCAGCAGGTCGAGGCCGGCGAGCTGTCGGGCGAGCCGGATCTCGTCCTGATCGAGTTCGGGCCAGCGCTCGCGCAGCGCCGGCAGCAGCGACCACAGCGCCGCGCCGGTCTCCAGGCAGGCGGTGTTGCCGCAGCCGCAGGGTCGATCGTGCAGGGCTGCGAGGCGCCAATGGCCGATCTCGCCGAAGGAGCCGGCCGGCGCGAATGGCTCGCCGTCGACGGCATAGGCGAGCCCGATGCCCCAGCCCCAATGCAGCAGGACGGTGCCACCGGCGAAGTGCTCGGGTTCGCGGGCGGCGCGGGCCCGCAGCTCGGCGTCGAGGTTGCGGCAGATCGTGACGGGCCCGGCCACCGGAGCGAGCACGGAGGCGATGTCGAGCCCGCGCATGCGTGGCCAGCGCGAAGCCATCAGCCACTGCCCCTGCTTCAGGTCGATCAGCCCCGAGAGCGAAACCGCCGTGCCGGCGTGGCTCATGCCCGCCGGCATCGCGTCGAGCAGGTTCTGCGCCAGCTCGGCCATAGCCGCGGCGATGGCGGCGTTGTCGGCGTCGCTGGCGATGGCGCGGCGGCGCTCGGCGACGAGATGGCCGTTGAGGTCGACCAGCGCGCCGGAGAGCGATTGGCTCGAGACATAGATCACCGAGGCCCCGATGCGACGTGTATGGGCGACGAGGATCGCCGGTGGGCGCCCACGGCCGCTCGCCTCGCCGACCGTCTCGATGACGAGACGGCGGGTGACGAGATCGCCAACGACGCGCGAGACGCTGGTCGAGCGCAGCTCGAGCAGGCGGCCGATATCGGCGCGCGAATGCGCCTCGCCGTTGAGGATCAGCCGGTAGATGCGGGCGCAGTCCCGGTCATGGGCCAGCACCAGGCGGTTTTCGTCGATGGTCAGCAGCGACACGGGCGGGCTCTATTCGGAACGGTTGCGTTCAAAATTAATCATTGCCTTTCGGCTGAAGCTTCATAAGCTCGGTCCTAGAATATCGGAAATTTCCTGACAAAAAAGGTTCAAAAATCGATGATCGAGATGCATGTTGCCTCCGACAAGGAAGCGCTTGGCCGGCAGGCGGCGGCGCTCGGCGCCCAGGCGATCCGCGATGAGCTCGCCCGTCACGGCGAGGCCACGATCATCGTGGCGACGGGGGCCAGCCAGTTCGAGATGCTGCAGCATCTCGTGGCGGCCGAGGGCATCGACTGGTCGAAGGTCACCGCCTTCCATCTCGACGAATATGTCGGCCTGAGCGAGGAGCATCCGGCGAGCTTCCGGCGCTATCTGCGCGAGCGCTTCCTGGCGCCGCTGAACAATGCGCCGCGCTTCGTCCCCGTCGATGGCGAGGGCGATCCGCAGGCCGCGGTGAAGCAGCTCAACCAGCTGATCGCCGGCAAGCGCGTCGCCGTCTGCTTCGCCGGCATCGGCGAGAACTGCCATCTCGCCTTCAACGATCCGCCGGCCGATTTCGACACCGAGGAGCCCTACCTCGTCGTCAACCTGGACGAGGCCTGCCGGCAGCAGCAATTCGGCGAAGGCTGGTTCCCGAGCTTCGATGCGGTGCCGCGGCAGGCGATCTCGATGAGCGTTCGGCAGATCCTCAAGAGCGAGCTGATCGTCCTGTCAGTCTCCGACACCCGCAAGGCCGAGGCCGCCAAGGCCGCGCTGGAAGGGCCGGTCAGCAATCTGGCGCCCGCCTCGATCCTGCAGACTCACAAGCGCACCGTGCTGTTCATCGACCCGCCCGCAGCCTCACTGCTGAGCCGGAAGGGCTGAGCGATGCGCACGCCCGGGCTCGTCGATCTCCAGGTCAACGGCTTCGCCGGAGTCGATTTCAACTCCGGCACGGTCACGGCGGCGGAACTCGACCGGGCGCTCGAGGCGATGCTGGCCACGGGCGTGACGACCTGCCTGCCGACGATCATCACCGCGCATCCGCATGAGCTGGAAGAGCGTTTCCGGGTGCTCGATGCGGCGGTGAGCGAAAGCCGGCTCGGGCCCCTGATGTGCCCGGGCTACCATCTCGAAGGCCCGTTCCTGAATCCGTCGCCCGGCTATTGCGGTTGTCACCCGCCCGACGCGATGACGGCGGCCACTCCCGCACTCATCGCGCATCTCGAAGGGCGCTTGTCGCGCCCGATCCTGATGGTGACGCTGGCGCCGGAGATCGGAGGCGGCGTTGCGCTCGCCAGCGCGCTGGCGCGTAGCGGCAAGGTCGTTGCCATCGGCCATTCCGCGGCCGATTTCGAGACCGTGGCCGCCGCGGCCGATGCGGGAGCGACGCTCTCGACCCATCTCGGCAACGGCCTGCCGCAGGATCTGCCCAAGTTGGCCAACCCCCTCTTTGCGCAACTCGCCGAAGACCGCTTGATGGCCGGCTTCATCGCCGACGGCATCCATCTTCCGCCGAAGGCTCTCAAGAGCCTGATCCGGGCCAAGGGCTTCGCGCGTTCGATCCTGGTCACCGACGCCGTGGTCGCGGCGGGCGCCGTGCCCGGCCGCTATAGTTTCGCCGGCATGCCGGTCGAGCTCTCTGCCGATGGCTCGGTGCATCAGGTGAATGGCGGCTCGCTCGCCGGCTCGGCGCTCAAGCTCGACGATGCCGTGCGCAACGTCGTGGCCTGGGGCATCGCGACGCCGAAGGAGGCGGTCGCCATGGCCTCGACCCATGCGCTGGCCTGCATCGCCGACGCCCTGGCCAGGGCCGGCATCGCCTTGCCGGAGAGTGCCATCGAATGGTCGCCGGAGCTGCGCATCCGCAGCGTGCGCATCGGCGACGAACATCGTGACTTTGCCGCCGGGGCGGCTGCCTGAAGACGACACCAACCAAGCAAGAGGGGATCATCATGAGCGAATTTTCAAAAGGCGTGGACCGCCGCACCGTCCTGGGCGGGCTCGGCGCGCTGACCCTTGGCGGGAGCGGCGCGCTTGCCGCCGTGCCGGCGCTGCCTTCGGCGCCGGTCGGCATCAACATCATCGATGTCGGCGGGGCGCTGGCCCTGATGCAGCAGGCCTTCGACGACTACCGCAGCGCCAATCCCAAGCTCGTCTCGCGCATCACCTATGTGAAGGCGCCGGCGCCGGAGCTGGCAAGCAAGATCAAGGCGCAGCAGGATGCCGGCCGCGCCGATCTCGATCTCGTCCTCACCGGTTCGGACGGCCTCGCGGCCGGCCTCGAGCAGAATCTCTGGCTCAAGATCTTCCCGGATTTCGCCGAGAAATTCCCCAATATCGAGCAGAACTACGAGCCGGCGGCGCTCAACCTGCACAAGGCGCAGGGCGCCGGCTTCGGCACCGTGGTGAACTACTATCCCTCCGGGCCGCTGCTCGAATACATGCCGGAGCGCGTCAAGCAGGTGCCGACCACGGCGGAGGAGCTCCTGGCCTGGGCCAAGGCCAACCCCAACAAGTTCATGTATGCGCGTCCGACCAATTCGGGGCCCGGCCGCACCTTCATGATGGGCCTGCCCTATATCCTCGGCGACAAGGACCCGCAGGACCCGGTCAATGGCTGGGACAAGACCTGGGCCTATCTCCAGGAGATCGGCGAGCACATCGAGTACTATCCGGCGGGCACCGGCGCGACGATGAAGGAGTTCGGCGACGGCTCGCGCGACATCATCATCTCGACCACGGGCTGGGACATCAATCCGCGTGCGCTCGGCATCGTGCCGAAGGAAGCCAAGATCCAGACGCTGAAGGGCTTCCACTGGGTCTCGGACGCCTTCTTCATGTGCGTGCCGAAGGGCATTCCGAACGATCGCCTCGCCGTCGTGCTCGACATCATGGCGCATGTGCTGACGCCGAAGATGCAGGCCTATTCCTATGACGAGGGCTATCTCTATCCGGGCCCGGCGGTGAAGGACGTGCCGCTCTCGCTGGCGCCGAAGCGCAGCCAGGAGGTGATCGCGGAGTTCGGCCGGCCGGAATATGCCGACCTCATCGCCAAGAACCCGATCGAGCTGCCGCTGAAGCCCGACAAGATGGTCGTCGCCTTCCGCAAATGGGACGAGCTCGTCGGCGCCAAGCGCAAGCGCTGATCGATACCGCCATCCCTTCGCTCTGCCTCGCTGCGGAGCGAAGTAAAGGCCCGGAAATCATCGCGCGGTGCCGCCACCGAAGATGGATTCCGGGCCGATTTCGTTTCGATTTTACGGTGTCTTCCCGGGCTTGACCCGGAATCCAGCATAATGCGCCTGCTTCCCGTCATTGCGAGGAGCGTAAGCGACGAAGCAATCCAGGGACCGGGTCGTACCGTTCGGGCCGGTCTCCTGGATTGCTTCGCTGCGCTCGCAATGACGGGCAGCCTGTTGCGTTGGTCTCAGCCGACGATCGAAGCGTCGTTCTCGGCGCGTCTCCAGAAAAGCCTGACGCCGCCTTCGCCGGTGCTTTCGAGGCCGGGCACGGCCGCGAGGAGCTTCTGGGTATAGGGGTGCTGCGGATTGTCGAAGATGTCGTCGCGGGGGCCTTCCTCGACGATGCGTCCATCCTGCATGACGATGACGCGGTCGGCGACCTGCTCGACCACGCCGAGGTCATGGCTGATGAACAGGCAGGAGAAGCCGTGCTTCTTCTGGAGTTCGTCGAAGAGCTCGAGCACCTGGGCGCGGACCGTGACGTCGAGTGCCGAGACCGGCTCGTCGGCGATGACGAAATTCGGCCGGCGCACGATCGCGCGGGCGATGGCGACGCGCTGGCGCTGGCCGCCCGAGAGCTCGTGCGGATAGCGCTCGGCGAAGCCGTCGCTCAAGCCGACCTCGGCCAGGACCTCGGCGACCCGCGCCTTCTTCTGCGCCGGGCCGAGATCGGGCACGAGCCTGAGCGGCTCGCCAACCAGCTGGCCGATGGTCATGCGCGGGTCGAGCGAGGAGTAGGGGTCCTGGAACACCATCTGGCAGTTGAGGCGATAGTCCCAATAGGCAGCGTCGCTCCTGGCGATCGGCTTGCCGTTGAAACGGATCTCGCCGCCGGCCGGCTTGACCAGCCCGGCGATCGACTGGCCGAGCGTGGTCTTGCCCGAGCCCGAGCCGCCGACCACCGCGACGACCTCGCCCGGTTGCACGTCGATGCTGATGCCGTGAAGCGCGCGCTTGGCCTGTTCCTTGCGGAAGAAGCCCTGCCGGCCGGGGTACTCGACGACGAGATCGCGGACCGCGACGATCGGCGTCTTCGCCTGCGGCAGAAGCCGTGCGGGCAGGCGATGCGGCATCGCCGAGAGCAGCTTGCGGGTATAGGGGTGCTGCGGGCGGGCCAGGATGTCCTCGGCCTTGCCCTGCTCGACCACGTCGCCCTGGCACATCACGACGATGCGGCTGCAATAGCGCGCGACCATGCCGAGATCATGTGAGATCAAGAGCACGGCGGTGTGATTGGCCTGGGTCAGTTCGACCATCAGCTCCATGACGTCGCGCTGGACCACCGCGTCGAGCGCTGTGGTCGGCTCGTCGGCGAGGAGCAAGGCCGGTTTCAGCAGCATCACCGAGGCTAGCATGATGCGCTGGCGCATGCCGCCGGAGAACTGGTGCGGATAGGCGGTGAGCGCCCCTTCCGGATCGCGCAGGCCGACGCGCTTGAGCATGTCGAGGATCAGCGCGCGGCGCTGAGCTGCGTCGAGCTTGCGGTGCAGCGCCAGGCCCTCGTCGAGCTGGCGCCCGATCAGCATCGAGGGGTTGAGCGAGGTCATCGGCTCCTGGAAGACCATGCCGACCTTGGAGCCGCGCATGGCGCGCAGATCCTTGCCGCTCATCGCCATCACGTCCTGGCCGTCGAAGCGGATCGTGCCGCCCTCGAGCCGGACCGCCGGCGGGATGAAGCCCATCACCGCCCGGGCCGCGAGCGTCTTGCCCGAGCCGGATTCGCCGACGATGCCGACGATCTCGCCCGGGAAGACCTGGAAGGAGACGTCGTTGACGACGGTGCGGCCGGAGCCGCCGATCTTCAGCGTCAGGCCGGCGACGTCGAGCAGGGGAGCAGCGGTGGTGTTCATCGCGAGCCCCTCATCCTTGGGTCGAGCCTGTCGCGCACGGCGTCGCCGAGCAGGTTGATACCGAGCAGGGTCAGCGAGATGCACAGGCCCGGGAAGATGCCGAGCCAGACGGCCTGGCCGATATAGGGCCTGGAACCGGCGAGCATGTTGCCCCAGGTCGGGGCCGGCGGCGGCACGCCCAGGCCCAGGAAGGAGAGCGCGCTCTCGGCCAGCAGGACGTAGCCGAACATCGAGGTCGCCAGCACGGTCAGAGGCGCGATGCAGTTCGGCAGGATGTGGCGGGCCATGGTGAAGCCCTCGGAGTTGCCCATCACGCGCGAGGCGGCGATGAACTCGCGCTCGCGCAGCGACAAGACCGTGCCGCGCACGACGCGGGCGACCGAGGGCGTGTAGGCGATGCCCAGCGCGACGATGATGCCGTATTTGTTGGCACCGACCACCGCGAGCAGGCCGAGCGCCAGCAGGATGCCGGGGAAGGCGAGCAGCGCATCGTTGAAGGCCATGATGATGCGGTCGGTCCAGCCGCGCATATAGCCGGAGAACAGGCCGATCGTGGTGCCCATCACCACGGCGAGCGTAACCGTCAGGATGCTGATCCAGACCGAGGTCGCGGCACCCGCCATCAGGCGGGAGAGCACGTCGCGACCGAACTCGTCGGTGCCGAGCCAGTGCAGCGCGGAGGGCGCCGCGAGCTTCTCGCGGAAGGAGAGCTTGAGCGGATCATAGGGCGTCCAAAGCGCGCCGGTGCCGGCGGCCAGGAGAAGGATGCCGATCAGCGTGCCGCCGACGATCGCATTGGGGGCCGGGGGCTTCATGCGGCGGGCCTTCTTCACGGAGGCGCCGGTGCCCAGGGTGCTGTCACTGCTCATTGGGCGGTCACCCTTGGATCGAAGACCGGGTAGCAGAGGTCGATGACGAGGTTCACCAGCACATAGGTGAAGGCGACGAAGAGCATGCAGCCCTGGATCACCGGATAGTCGCGCGCGAAGATCGCATCGACCAGCAGGCGCCCGAGGCCGGGGATGGTGAACACCGTCTCGACCACCGCGATGCCGCCGAGCAGGTTGCCGAGCACGAGGCCGATCAGGGTCCAGGTCGGGCCGAAGGCGTTCTTGAAGGCGTGGCGCCAGAGCACGGCGCCCTCCGACAGGCCCTTGGCGCGGGCATGGGTGATGTAGTCGAGCCTGAGCACCTCCAGCGTCGAGGCGCGGGCCATGCGCAGGATCACGCCGATCTCGTGCAGGAACAGCGTCATGATCGGCATGACCAGATAGAGGATGCCGGCCCAGGGGTTCTCGGCGATCGAGACATAGCCGACCACCGGCAGCCATTCGAGCTTGAGCCCGAAGAACAGCAGGAGCAGCAGGCCGAGCCAGAAGGTCGGGATCGAGAGCAGCAGCGTCGCGGTCGCGACCAGGCCGAGATCGAGCGGGCTGTCCTGCTTCCAGGCAGCGATGACGCCGGCCGGCACCGCGACGCAGCTCGCCAGCAGCACCGCGACAAGCACGATCTGAGAGGAGACCCAGAAGCGCTGCAGGATCAGCGGCAGAACCGCCTGCTGCGACGAGATCGACTGGCCGAAATCGCCGCTCAGCACATTGCCGAACCAGATCCCGAACTGAACGGGGAGCGACTGGTCGAGCCCGAGCCGGGCGCGGAGATCGGCCAGGCTCGCCGGCGTCGCCAGATCCCCCAGCATCAACTGGGCCGGATCGCCCGGGATCAGGCGGATCAGGACGAAGACGGACACCGCCACGATCAGCAGCGTCGGCAACGCCATCGCGATCCGCGTCAGCGCAAATCGAAACATCAAGGGCCCTCCCAAGCCTTGCCGCCGGCCTCGTCCGTTGCCGAGGCCGGCTTCGCCGCCTTACTTCGCGACGCTAACCTCCCAGACGCGCAGCTGCGACGCCCACGGTGTCACGCCGCTCACGCGCTTGGAGTGAGCGATGATGTCCAGGTCGTTATGGGTGAAGATGGTCGGCACCTGCTCGATGAAGCGCTTGTGCAGCTCGTCGAAGATCTTCTGGCGCTCGGCGGTGTCGGTCACCACCATCGACTTCTGGATCAGCTCGAGCGCTTCCGGATCCTCCCAGACCTTGCGCGGCTGCTTGTCCTTCGGGCCGGAGATCTGCTCGAAGCCGAGCGCGGGGTCGAAGCGGCTCGAATAGGAGAAGGCCTGCATCTGGTAGTTGCCCTTGTTGTAGCGGTCGAGCTGCGTCGCCCACTCCAGCACCTCGATCTCGGCGTTGATGCCGGCCGCCTGCATCATCGCCTGGGCGATGACCGCGGTGTTGAAGCTCGGCACGCTCGAGCGCTTGTTGGCGAGGATCGTGATCTTCTCGCCCTTGTAACCGGCCTTCTGCAGCAGCGCCTTGGCCGCGGCGGGGTCGTATTTGAAGCCCTGCTTCTCGACGTCGCCATAATATTTCGAGGTCAGGTAGATCGGCGAGTTGTTGGGCTTGCCGAGGCCGTTCGAGACATTGGCGACGAGTTCGGGGAAGTCGATCGCGGCGGCGATCGCCTGGCGCAGGGCCTGGTTCTTCATCACCGGGTCGCGCGTCTGGATGATCAGGCTGTGCCGGACCGGGTTCGGCGCGATCGCGAGCGCGACATTCGGGGCATTCTTGAGGTCGGGCACGTCCGATTCCGGCATCAGCGCCATGTCGAGCGAACCCGCCATCAGGCCGGCCTTCACCGTCGCCGCGTCGGGAATGACCATGAAGCGGGCTTCCTTCACCAGTGGCCGCTTGGAGCCGATATAGCCGTCGCGCTTGTCGCCCTTCGGCGAGACGTACTGGTCGAAGGCGAGAAGCTGGACCGACTGGCCGCGCTTCCATTCGCCGAGCATGAAGGGGCCGGTGCCGATAGGCTTGTCCCAGCTGCCGTCGGCCTTGACCGAATCCTTGTGGATCACGGCCGTGCCGCCGCAATCTGCGCGGGCGAGCGAGTCGAGGAAGAGCCCGTTCGGCTCGTTGATCTCCATGACGAAGGTGTCGGCATCCGGCGCCTTGGCCGAGATCACCTTCAGGCCGTTGCGCCCGTCGAAATCGGACAGGCAGCGCCAGTCCGTCTTCGGGTCCATGTAGCGGTTCCAGCTCCACAGCGCGTCGGCCGAGGTCAGCGCGGCGCCGTTGTGGAACTTGACGCCCTTGCGCAGCGTGAAGGTGTAGGTCTTGCCGTCGGGCGAGATCTCGACCTTCTCGGCCAGCAGCGGGCCGACCGAGCCGTCCTCGGCATAGCCGACGAGGCCCTCGACCATGTGCAGCACGACGGCGTCGGTATTGCCGTCCCGGTTCACGCCGGGATTGGTCGAGCGGATGTCGGCGTTGAGCACGGCCGTCAGCGTCTGGGCGTGCAGGGCGCCGGCCGAGAGGGCGAGCGCGGCGGCGGAGGCGAGGAGGCGTTTCATGGGGTTTCCTCGGTTGTCGTTGTGCTTGTTCAGGCCGCCTTGCGGGCAGCGCGGATGCGGCGGAGCTCGCCGGCGAAGAAATCCTCGACGACGGGCACGACCTTGACGCCGTCATGCGGCGTGTTCGGCACCAGGTCGAAGCGGGCGGCGATGCCGTGTTCGGCGAAGTTGTCGCGCAGGCTCGCCAGGCGCTCCGGCCGGTTGGCGCCGGCATGGTTGGCGTCCGGCATCCAGTTGCGGCCGCCCGGCTTGTGGGTGATCTCCCAGGTCTCGAGATCGGCGGCGCCGACGACCATCTGGACTGCGACCCGCTTCATCGCGGGGATGTCGAGCTCCTGGCCGAAGAGCTCGGCGAAGTTGCGCGTGCCGACCCACCAGTCGCGACTGGGGTCGAGCAGGGTGACAGAGCCCGGCGCACCGATCGAGACACCCCAGAGCTTGCCCGGCTGCAGCATCAGGAAGCGATGGGCGAAGTGGCCGCCGCCGGAATAGCCGAACAGGCCGAAGCGGTCGAAGGCGATGCCATAGCGCTCGGAAACCTCCTCGACGATGGCGAGCAGGATGTGGTCGTAGCGGAGATTGCCCTCGCGCATGTACTTGAAGCCGTCGCGGTAGCCATCACCCATCACGCCGATCGGGAAGAGCGGCGCCAGGATGATGCAATTGTTCCAGCGGGCGAAGGCGGAGAAGGCGTCGCGATAGCCGGTGAAGCCGCGGCCGGTGCCATGCATCGCAACGATCAGCTCCGGCTTCTCGCTGCCCTCGCCGAGGCTCGGCGGCACATAGAGGCAGTAGGGGAAGCGCGGATCGTGCTTCGACGAATAGATCGAGGTCGGGCCATATTCGTAGAGCGCCTTGGCGCGCGCGGCCGCCTCGTTTTCCGGCTTGCCGGTCTGTTCTGCCACGGCGCTCACGGTCACTCTCCTCTGGCGAAATTATTGGCGCCAATTGTGTCGCATGTTATGGTTGGCTCTGCAACCAACTTCTGTCGCGCCGCGCGAATCCTGCTAGAGAGCCCTTCATGACGTCCGAGCGGAAACGCAAGAACACCAGCACGCGGCGGGCCGTTCTCGCCAACGAGATCGCGCAGGCGATCCGGCTGCGCGCGTTCAGGCCCGGCGAATGGCTCCGCCAGATCGATCTCGAGGAGCGCTTCCAGGCGACGCGCTTCGACGTGCGCAGCGCCCTCGACGAACTCGCCGTGCGCAAGACGATCGAACATGTCCCGAACCGGGGCTACCGCGTCGCCGAGGTCGACAGGAAGACCTATGAAGAGATCCTCGCGACCCGGATCATCCTCGAGAGAGCAGCGGCGGACGGCATCGTCGCACATATCGACGACGACGCGATCGCACGGCTGGAGGCGCTCGCGGCACGGTTCTCCCAAGCGGTGCTGACCGGAAGCCGCACTGAACAGAGCGAGATCAACCGTGCCTTTCATCAATTCATGTACTCCTTCTGCGGCAACGCCGTGCTGGAGGAGATGATCTGGGGGCTGCGCGACCGCGGCCGCGGATCGCAGATCACGGTGTGGAGCTCGCACGAGCTGCTGCTGAAGAGCGACCGCGAGCACTACGAGATGATGGCGGCCCTGAAGGCCCGCGACGGGCAGCGGCTGGCGGCCCTGATCGCGACCCACATCATCAAGGGCGCCCCGATCGGCCCGACCCCGATCGAGCCCGCCCGACCGGCAGCGGTCACTTCGCCAGGCTGACCTCCCAGAGCCGCGGCTTCGAGGCGACCCAGGGGGCAAAGCCCTGCAGGCGCTTGGAGACCACGGCCGTGTCGACCTGGTTGTAAAGGAAGATCAGCGGCGCATCGGCCAGCATCATCCCGTGGAGCTGGTCGAAGATCTTCCTGCGTTCCGCCTCGTCGCTGACCAGCGTCGCCTTCTCGATCAGCGCATCGGCCTCGCGATTGTCCCAGACCTTGGAGGGCAGTTTGTCCTTGGGGCCGGAGAACTGGTTGTAGCTCTGGGCGGGGTCGATCCGGGCGGAGTAGCTGAAGGACATCATCTGGTAGTTGCCCTTCGAGAAGCGGTCGAGCTGGGTCGCCCATTCCAGGATCTCGATCTCGGACTTGATGCCGGCGGCCTGCAGCATCGCCTGCGCCATGATCGCGATCGGATAGCTCGGCACGGTCGAGCGCTTGTTGGCGATCAGCTTGATCGTCTCGCCCTTGTAGCCGGCCTCGGCCAGCAGCTTCTTCGTCCGGGCCGGGTCGTGGCTGTAGCGCTTCTTCTGGACCTCGTCGTAATAGGGCGAGGTGACGTAGACCGCCGAGTTGTTGGTCTTGCCGAGGCCGTTCGAGACGGCGCCGACGATCTCGTCCTGGTCGAGCGCGGAGACGATCGCCTGGCGCATGCGCACGTCGCTGAGCAGCGGGTCGCGGCTCTGGAGCAGGATGCCGTGCTTGGTCGCGCTCGGCGCGGTCAGCACCTGCAGGCCGCTCTTCTTCATCTCCGGGACGTCCTCATCGGGCACGTCGGCGACGTCGAGCGCGCCCGAGAGCAGGCCGGCCTTGACGGTGGCGCCGTCGGCGATGGCGAGGAACTTCACCTCGGCGACCTCGGGGCGCTTCGAGCCGACATAGCCGTCGCGCTTCTCGCCGGGCGGTGAGGCGTAGCCGTCGAAGCGCTTCAGCAGGACGAATTCGCCGCGGCGCCAGTCGGCGAGCTGGAACGGACCGGTGCCGATAGGCTTGTCCCAGCTGCCGTCGGGCTTGACCGAATCCTTGTGCAGAATCGCGACCATGGCGCAGTCGGTGCGGGCCATGGTGTCGAGGAAGAGGGCGCTCGGCTTCTCGAGCTTCATCACGAAGGTCGCAGCGTCCGGGGCGGTTGCCTCGGTGACCTTGAGCCCGATCCGGCCGTCGAATTCCGGCTTGCAGCGCCAGTCGGTCTTCGGGTCCATGTAGCGGTTCCAGCTCCACAGCACGTCGGCCGAGGTCATCTCGGCGCCGTTGTGGAACTTCACGCCCTTGCGGAGATGGAAGCTGTAGGTCAGCCCGTCCGGCGAGACCTCGACCTTCTCGGCCAGGAGCGGCGCGACCGCGCCGTTCTCGCGATAGCCGACCAGGCCCTCGACCATGTGGAGCACCACGCCGTCGGTGTTGTCGTCGCGGTTGACGCCCGGATTGGTCGAGCGGATGTCGGCATTGAGCGCGACATTGATGGTTTGCGCCTGTGCTGCGGCGCCGCTGAGCGCGAGCGCCAGGACAGAAGCCGAAATGCGGATCACTCTCGTTCCCCTTCCTTTTCAACCGTTCGGCGCGCCCGGCAGGGCGCGCCGTGATCTCTTGGGAGGCCTCGAAGACGAGGCGAGAGGCCGCTATTCGCCGACGCTGACCTGCCAGGCCCGCGGCAGCGAGCTCAGCGTCGAGACATAGCCCTTGGTCTTGGCGCCGATCGCGCCGCCGACGATGCCGTTATAGAGCATCACCATCGGCACTTCGGCGATGAAGCGCTTGTGCAGCTCGTCGAAGATCTTCTGGCGCTCGGCCTTGTCGTTCACGACCATCGACTTGTCGAGCAGCGCCTGCACCTCCGGATTGTCCCAGAGCTTGCGCGGCTGCTTGTCCTTCGGGCCGGTCATCGACTCGTAGCTCAGCGCCGGGTCCATGCGGCCTGAATAGGGGAAGGCCTGGATCTGGTAGTTGCCCTTGCTGTAGCGGTCGAGCTGGGTCGCCCATTCCAGCACCTCGATCTCGACGTTGAGGCCGATCGCCTGCAGCATCTGCTGGGCGACGACCGCGGCGTCGAAGCTCTCCGGATAGCGCTTGTTGGCGAGCATCACGATCTTCTCGCCCTTGTAGCCGGCCTCCGCGAGGAGCTTCTTGGCGGCGGCGGGATCGTATTTCCAGCCCTGCTTCTGCACCGGCCCGTAATAGGCGGAGAGCGCGGGCACGATCGAATTGTTCGGGGTGCCGATGCCGTCGGTGATGGTGGCGACCAGCTCCTTGGCATCGATCGCGGCGGCCATCGCTTGGCGCAGCTTGACGTTCTGCAGCAGCGGATCGCGCGTCTGGATGATCAGGCCGACGAGGCCCATGCTGGTGACGACCGAGGTCTTGACCTTGTCGTTCTTCTTGAGCTCGGCGATGTCGGTGTTGGCGATGTCCGGGACGACGTCGATATCGCCCTTCAGCAGGGCCGCCTTGGCGGTCGCATTGTCGGGGATGACGAGGAAGCGGACCTCGTCGACCAGCGGCTTCTTGGCGCCAGTCAGCCCGTCGATCTTGCCAGGCAGAGAGGCGTAGTCGGCGAAGCGCTCCAGCTTGATGTATTCGCCGCGCTTCCACTCGGCGAATTTGAACGGGCCGGTGCCGATCGGCTTGTCGAAGGAGCCGTCGGCCTTGATCGAATCCTTGTGCAGGATGCCGGTCATGGCGCAATCGGTGCGGGCGAGCGCGGAGAGGAAGAGCGCGCTCGGCTTGTCGAGTTCGAAGACCACCGTCTTGTCGTTCGGTGCCGAGATCTTCTCGACCTTGACCTGGCCGCGGCCGTCGAATTCCGACAGGCAGCGCCAGTCGGTCTTCGGGTCCATGTAGCGGTTCCAGCTCCACAACACGTCGGCCGCGGTCAGGGCCGCGCCGTTATGGAACTTGACGCCCTGGCGCAGGGTGAAGGTGTAGCTCTTGCCGTCCGGCGAGATCTCGACCTTCTCGGCCAGCAGCGGCTTCGGCAGGGCGTCCTCGCCATAGGCGACGAGGCCTTCGACCATCTGCACGACGACGCCGTCGGTGTTGGCGTCGCGATTGACGCCCGGGTTGATCGAGCGGATGTCGGCGCGCAGCTGGATCTTGAGCGTGCTCGCCTCGGCGACCTGGCCGAGGCCGCCGCATAGCAGCGCGACAGCGAGAGCGGTCTTGGTGGTTTGGCGCATCATGTTCCCCTGTTGTTTTTTCGGTTGTGACGCGGTGCTGACGGTTATTCCGCTGCTTCGGCGAGGAGGACGGGGTCCTCGGTCAGGCTGTAGCGGGTGAAGACGCGGTTCTGAGCCGGCAGCGGCGCGACCTCCATGATCCCCTTCGCCGGCTGCATGATCACCATGGCGACCGTCGCCGAGAGATTGCCCTGCTCGTTCGGGCGGGCCGGGCGGCAGACCGAATAGGGCGAGAGGAAATCGTCGAAGAAGGCCTGTTTCAAATCGTCGACGGTCAGCTTGCGGCCGGCCTCGTCGAGGAGCTTGCGGACGCGCCAGTCGCGGTAGAAGCTCTCCGGCACGCGCGGGATGCCGGTGTCGCGGATCTTGGTCAGCGCGATCTGGCCGACCCAGTGATTGGCGTGAACGATCATGCCGTCCTGCGGATAGAGCGGGAAGGCCTCGTCCGGGGCGCATTCGAAATCGATGCCGAAGCCCTTCACGGTCGAGAGCATCATGTTGTTCGAGCAGGCCTTCGGCGTCGTCGCCACGGCCTTGATCGCGAAGGCGAGATGCTCCTGCTCCAGCACCTTGCGGCGGATCAGGGCGAGCGGCACGCCGGCCTGCGTGAAGTCGCGCTCGGATTCGAGATAGTTGGCGGTGATCGAGATGCCGGCGGCGTTCATGCCGCAGCGGGCGAGGCCACCGGCCTCGACGAAGGTCAGGAAATCCGGGCCGTCATCGCGGCGTACGCGCAGCACGATCGCCGTCTCCGCGCATTCGGCCTTCCAGTCCCAGTTCTGGCCGTGGATCAGCTCGCCCGAAGCGCTGCGCTCCGGCAGGATGATCGCGCCGGTGCAGCCGTCGTCGAGCTCTTCCTTGGCCTCGACCGGCTTGTTCTTGACCAGGCGCGCCTTGGCGATCACCTCGGTGCGGGCATTGACCATGACGATGTCTTCGAGCGCGACCCCGGCGCCGTCGGCGATGCCGCGCATCTCCTCGATGTAGTGCGCGCCGAACGCCTCGATCTCCTTGGCGAACTCGCCGATCAGGGCCGATTTCGCCTTGGCGTCGTAGCCGAGCTCGCCGAGCTGGCCGCCATAGAGCTCGATCGAGCGCTTGACCCGGGCGGGAACGGCGGCGCCGTGCTGCCGGCCGCGCTCATAGGGCGTGCCCGAGACATCGACGAAGGGGCAGGGCTGGACCATGACGGACGTCTTTCCGATATGCTGGCGTGATCGCGATCCATAATGTATTTCATTATCAACTAAGACAATCAAGGGTCTTCCGATGGCGTCGCCGACACGGCTGCAACAGGAGATCGCCGAGCGCATCCTGCAACTGGTGCGCGACGACGCGCTGGGCGCCGGGGCCTGGCTCAACGAGAACGCGACGGCGCGTCGTCTCGGCGTCTCGCGCACGCCGGTCAGGGCGGCGCTCGACCATCTGGCCGAGCAGGGCGTGGTGCGCCGGCACCTCAACAAAGGCATCGAGATCCTGAGCCTGCCGGCGGCGAGCGACAGCACGCGGCCGCCGGAGACGGTCGATCTCGCCATGGTCAGGCTGGCCCGTGAGCGCGAGAACGGCCTGCTGCCGGATCAGGTCTCGGAACTCGAGGTGATGCGGCGCTACGAGCTTGGCCGGCCGGAGGCGCAGAAGCTGCTCGCACGCCTCGCCGATCTCGACATGGTCGAGCGCAAGCCGGGCTATGGCTGGCGCTTCCTGCACGAGCCGCGCGACCAGCGCCTGCGCGACGAGAGCTACCGTTTCCGCCTGCTGATCGAGCCGATGGCGATGCTCGAACCGGGCTTCCATCTCGAGCCCGGCTGGATCGCCGAGATGCGGGTGCGGCATATCGAGGCTTTGCAGCGACCCTGGCGCGAATCCTCCAGCATCGCTTTCTACGAGATGAACGCCGATTTCCACGAGGGGCTGGCCGCCGCCACCGGCAATCGTTTCTTCCATTCGGCGATGCGGCGGCAGAATCAGCTCAGGCGCCTGTCGAACTATGACTGGGACCAGGGCATGGAGCGCGTGCGGGTGAACTGCTCGGAGCATATGGCCATGCTCGACCATCTCGAGGCTGGCGAGAACGAGGTCGCCTCGGCGCTGATGCGCAGCCATCTGCTGCGGGCGAGCAAGCTCAAGCGGATGGTCAAGGTGGAGTAGAGAATCGCTTGGCGCGATATCTTTCCGTCATTCCGGGGCAGGCCGAAGGCCCGAGGCCGGAACCCTTGACCACGCCCTTGTTCCAGTTCCCGTCATGCTCGCCCTTGTGGCGAGCATCCACGTCTTGAACGTAGTACTGCATCGCTGAAGACGTGGATGGTCGGGACAAGCCCGACCATGACGGCAAGCCGCGTGCTCATGGATTCTGGGCTCGCCGCTGCCGGATGGCTGCCCTGCCGTCAGGACGGTTGACCCGGCGGCGTTTTGGGCGAGCAATGGTGGCAATCCCGAATCCGACAGGTCGAGTACCATGACTGTTCATCAGCGTCCCGGAACCATCGACTCCGCCAAGCTCGACAAGCTGGCCGAGGTCGCCATCCGCGTCGGCCTCAATCTCCAGCCGGGGCAGGACCTGTTCCTGACGGCGCCCGTCGCGGCGTTGCCGCTGGTGGGGCGCATCGCCGAGCACGCCTACAAGGCCGGCGCCGGCATCGTGACGCCGATGCTCTCGGACGAGGAGATCACGCTTGCCCGCTATCGCCATGCGCCGGATGCGAGCTTCGACAAGGCGCCTGGCTGGCTCTATGAGGGCGTCGCCAAGGCCTTCTCCGCCAACACCGCGCGCCTCGCCGTTGTCGGCGACAATCCGATGCTGCTTGCGAACGAGGACCCGGCCAAGGTCGGCCGCGCCAGCAAGGCGAATTCGCTCGCCTATCAGCCGGCGCTGGAGAAGATCGCCGGCTTCGACATCAACTGGAACATCCTGGCCTATCCGAGCGCGGCCTGGGCCAGGCAGGTGTTCCCTGATGATGCCGAGGAGGTTGCGGTTGGCAAGCTGGCGGAGGCGATCTTCTCGGCCTCGCGCATCGATCAGGCCGATCCCGTCGCGGCCTGGGCGGCGCATAACGCGGCGCTGCGCACCCGTCGCGACTGGCTGAACGGCCAACGCTTCGCTTCGCTGCATTTCACCGGGCCGGGCACCGATCTGACTGTGGGTCTGGCCGATGGTCACGACTGGCAGGGCGGCGCCTCGCCGGCCAAGAACGGCGTGGTCTGCAACCCGAACATCCCGACCGAGGAGGTCTTCACCACGCCGCATGCGCGCCGGGTCGAGGGCCGTGTCTCGAGCACCAAGCCGCTCTCCTATCAGGGCTCGCTGATCGACGAGATCCAGGTGCGTTTCGAGGGCGGCCGGATCGTCGAGGCCAAGGCTGCGCGCGGCGAAGCCGTGCTGAACAAGGTGCTGGACACCGATGACGGCGCGCGCCGGCTCGGCGAAGTGGCGCTGGTGCCGAACTCCTCGCCGATCTCGAAGAGCGGCATCCTGTTCTACAACACGCTCTTCGACGAGAACGCGTCGTGCCATATCGCGCTCGGGCAGTGCTATTCGAAGTGCTTCGTCGACGGCGCGAACCTCACGCCGGAACAGATCGCGGCGCAGGGCGGCAACAAGAGCCTGATCCATATCGACTGGATGATCGGCTCCGGCGAAGTCGATATCGACGGCGTCCATGAAGACGGCCGCCGCGTGCCGGTGTTCCGCAAGGGCGAGTGGGCCTGAGGGCGTCGCCTCCGAGCTGTTGCGCTCCCGTCATGGTCGGGCTCGTCCCGACCATCCACGTCTTCCGTGGTGCAATCCGGTGTTCAAGACGTGGATGCTCGCCACAAGGGCGAGCATGACGGCGTAGTCTCGCGTCAGCCCCCATTCTCCCTCAGCCAATCTCCCAGCGAGGGACGGTGGTGCCCGTCGCGGCCGGTCGTCGCCGGCGCTGTGACCATCGCGTTGAGCACGGCTTCCTGCGTCGCTTCAGTGACGGCGCGGAAGAGCGTGTCGATGCGGTTCTCGTTGAGGGCGCGCAGCGCGACGAAATCGGCCGGCTGATCGTGCTCGATCGGGTCGGCCGTGCTGAAGGCGACCGCGATGTCGCCGCTGCCATTGCCCCAGAAGGCGCCAAGCCGGGCGAGGCCGGCGCCGCCGCGCCGCGCCACCCGCTGCAGCTGCCGCGATTCCAGCGGCACGTCGGTCGCGATGACGAGGATAACCGAGCCACGCTCGGCTTGCGGCCGGGCTCTCGGCGGGACGGGGCGGCGGCCGTCGGGCAGGACGAGATCGCCGGCATTGCCGAAATTCGCCAGAGCCAGCACACCGAGCGAATAGCCATTGTCGTCGAGGTCGAAGCGGCGCGAGGCGGTGCCGATGCCGCCCTTGAAGCCGAAGGCGGTCATGCCGGCGCCGGCGCCGACCGCGCCTTCCGCGACCGGGCCGGAAGCGGCGGCGTCGAGCGCGGCGAAGGCGTGCTCCTCAGTCAGGGCGCGGGCGCGGATGTCGGAGAGATAGCCGTCGTTGCATTCGAGCACGACCGGGTTCACCGTGCCGGTCCGGCGGCCGATATCGGCGTTGGCGGCGAGTGCTCGCGTCACCAGCGCGTCGAAGCCGGTGCCGACGGCGAGCGTGTTGCCGAGCAGGAGCGGCGTCTCGATCTGGCCGAGTTCGGCGAGCTGCATCAGCCCCGCGCTCTTGCCAAAACCGTTGATGACGTCGACCGCCGCGCGCATCTTTTGGCGGAAGAGGTTGCCGTCATGCGGCAGCAGCGCGGTGAAGCCGGTCAGGATGTCGCCGTCGCGCAGGGTGTGGTGGCCGAGCTTCACGCCGGGAACGTCCGTGATGGCGTTGAGCGGGCCCGGCTGCATGATGCCGCAGGTGAGGCCGAAATCGCGCAGGCGCTGGGTCATGGTGCCGGGTCTCGATGGGTCGTGAGGCGGGCATAGCACGGGTACGCCCCGGCTCAAGCACAGCCGGTGTCGTGGCCGTGTGAGCGGCGAGATCCGCCCTGCCTTTCGGATAGCGAATGAGGAGTGCGCCGATGTCCGATCCGTTCCATCTGCAACGCTTCGTCGAGGCACAGGAATCGAGCTGGACCGCCGCCCTCGCCGAGGTGAGGGCAGGGCGCAAGCGCAGCCACTGGATCTGGTTCATCTTCCCGCAGATGCGCGGGCTCGGCCTCTCCTCGACCTCGGAGTTCTACGGCATCGTCTCGCTCGACGAAGCGCGGGCCTATCTGGCGCATCCGGTTCTCGGGCCGCGGCTCGCGGCCATTGCCGAGGCGGTGCTGGCGCATCAGGGCCAAAGCGCGAATGCGATCTTCGGCTCGCCCGACGACATGAAGCTGCGCTCCTCGATGACACTGTTCGACGCCGCGAGCGTGGACGGCGCCAATCCCTATCGTGCGGTGCTGCGCCATTTCTTCGATGGGGTGCCGGATCCGCGGACCTTGGAGCTGCTCGGGACGAGCTGACCTCAGCGCGGCAGGACCGTCCCGAGACCGCCTGCGCGGGCCTGCGTGACGGCGAGATGCGCCAAAGCGAGGTCGGCCAGGGCGACGCCACGGAAGGCGAAGAGGGATCGCCCGGTCCCCGCACCCGGATGCGGGGTCGAGGCGAGCCCGATCAGGTCATGCTGGAAGGCGACGGTGGTGACCGGGTTGCCGTCGGCGCCATAGGGCGCGCGCGACTGCTCCAGGCTGTCGGTGGCGAGGAGGTCGAAGGCCGGCAGCGCTTCGGGCTTCCAGCTGCGGCCCGTATCGACCGCCGCGACGAAGGCCGCGGGCTTCAGGCGCCGCGCATCCAGGAAGGGCGTCATCCCGGCCGTGCCCGGCACCATCGAAATGACGACGTCGCTACGGGCGAGCAGGGCGTCGGGGTCGTCGAGGATCTCGGTGACGAGGCCGCCGGCACGCGCCGCCTCGGCGAGACGTTCGGCGGAGGAGCGGCTGCGGCTCAGCATCAGCGCATCGGTCAGGCCGGGATAGAGATCCCGAAAGGCAGCCAGATGGGCATGGGCCTGCAGACCGCAGCCGACGAAGCCGATGCTGCGCGGTGCGGCCGGCGCCAGCAGCGACGCTGCGGCTGCGCTGATCGCTGCGGTGCGGATCAGCGTGATCTCGTCGCCGTCGAGCATGGCGAGCGGCAGCCCCGTTTGGTAGTCGCTCACGCAGATAAGCGCGCTCACGGCGGGCAGCGGCGAGCCCGCGGCGACCGGCGCCATCGCAACCCATTTCACCGTGGCGATGCCCTGCGCCTCGGAGGCGGCCGTCATCGCCTGGAAGCCATGGCCGGGCCCGAGCGCGAGGGCGGTTTTCGGCAGGCTGCGGTTCAGCCCCGCAGCATGGTCACGAAAGCCCTGCAGCACGGCCTCCCGCGCCGCGCCGGGCGCGATCGCCAGCGCGCGAATGTCCGCGCGCGACAGATAGAGCAGCGTGTCGCTCATCCCGTGAACTCCCAGAGAACGCCGCGGCCGGCAGGGCGCCGCGGTCCGGCAAGGCGGGGATACAGCCGCGCCCGGCTGGCGTCGAGGCGGCCCGATGCGGGAATGGCGGCTGTGATCACAGGATTGACATCGTCGTTAACCGGCGTATTGTTCCTTTAATTGCAACCCATGTTCCATTTAATGGAACTTTCCAGGCCTGATCGCGATGTCCATCCTCTCGTCGGCCGTGGATGTGCTGCGTTGCTTCTCCAGCACCCGTCACGATGTCACGGTGACCGATCTGGTCACGCTGCTGGGCATGCCGAAGTCCAATGCCTCGCGGCTGCTGCGGGCGATGCGCGACGAGGGGCTGCTGGAGACCGTCGGCGACAGCAAGCGCTACCGGCCGTCGCTGCTGCTCAACCAGGTCGGCCATCTCTACCGTTTTGCCGCCTCGCTGATCGATCGCAGCGACGCCGTGGTCGGCCGTGTGTCCGACCAGATCGGGCACACCGGCTATATCAGCGTCCGGCGCGGCAACGAGATCGTCGGGGTCACCGCCCATCCCGGCCGCCATGCGCTGCGGGTCGTCACCGCGATCGGCGATCGCATCCCGGCCTTTGCGTCGAGCACCGGGCGTGCCCTGCTCGCCAGGCTCTCGGACGACGAGGTCCGTACGCTCTATCCGACCGGCTTCACCGCCCCGTCGGAAACGGCGCCGCAGACGATGGACGAGCTGCTGGCTCGCCTCGCCCGCGTCCGCAGTGCCGGTTTCGCCGAATCCCACGACGAGGCGGTGCGCGGCGTGCGTGCCATCTCGGTCGCGGTCGGCGACCCTGCGACCGGTGACGAGGTCGCGCTCTGCATCTCCTTCCCGGCCGCCACGGTCGAGCCGGCCGAGCGCCTCGGCATCATCCGTTCCCTGGCCGAGGGTGCTGCCGAGATCGCGGCCCTGACCCAGGACAAGCGCTTCTTCCCCTTAAACCCTTCCATTGCGGAGACTGCTCCATGAGCAATCGTTGGCGTATCGGCTTCGACATCGGCGGCACCTTCACCGATTTCATCCTCTACGACTCGCAGGAGCGCTCGGTGCGCCTGCACAAGCGCCTGACCACGCCGCATGATCCGTCCGAAGCCGCGCTGATCGGCCTCGGCGAGCTCGTCGAGATGGCTGGAATCACGCTCGCCGATGTCGGCGACATCGTCCACGGCACGACGCTGGTCACCAACGCCGTGATCGAGCGCAAGGGCTCCAAGCTCGGCCTGATCACAACCAAGGGCTTTCGCGACATCCTCGAAATGGGGACGGAGCAGCGCTACGACATCTACGACCTGTTCCTGACCTTCCCGGACCCGCTGGTTTCGCGCGAACTGCGCCTGGAAGTGCCGGAGCGGATGGACCGCGACGGCAAGGTCGTGGCGGCGCTCGATGCCGAAGCCGTGCGCAACGCCGCCCGCGAGCTCGCCGCCGCCGGCTGCGAGGCGATCGCGGTCTGCTTCCTCAACAGCTACCGCAACCCGGCGCATGAGCAGGAAGCCGGCCGCATCGTGCGCGAGACCTGCCCCGAGCTCACCGTCTCGCTGTCGAGCGAGGTCGTCGCCGAGATCTGGGAGTACCAGCGCTTCGTCACCACGGCGGCCAATGCCTATGTCCAGCCGCTGATGCGCCGCTATCTGCAGCGGCTCGAGCGCGAGCTCGCGGCCCGCTCCTTCCGCGGCTCGCTGACGCTGATGCATTCGGCCGGCGGCCTGGTCTCGCCCGAGACGGCGCGCACCTTCCCGATTCGCCTGCTCGAAAGCGGCCCGGCCGGCGGTGGCCTCGCCACGGCCCTCTTCGGCGAGCTCGCCGGCCACAAGGACGTGATCTCCTTCGACATGGGCGGCACCACCGCCAAGGCCTGCATGATCGAGGACGGCCGCGCCGAGATCGCGCCGATGCTCGAAGCCGGCCGCGTCAACCGCTTCGCCAAGGGCTCCGGCCTGCCGATCAAGGCTCCCGTCATCGACATGATCGAGATCGGCGCTGGCGGCGGCTCGATCGCCGCGATCGACGAGGTCGGCCTGCTCAAGGTCGGCCCGCATTCGGCCGGCTCCGACCCTGGTCCGGCCTGCTACGGCATGGGCGGCAGCAAGCCGACCGTGACCGACGCGAATCTCGTGCTCGGCTATTACGATCCGAAATTCTTCCTGGGCGGGCGCATGGCGCTCGACCTGGAGGCGGCGCGCAAGGCCGTCTCGACCGTCGCCGAGCCGCTCGGCCTTTCCATCGAGGAAGCCGCCTGGGGCATCCACAAGGTCGTCGTCGAGAGCATGGGCGCCGCCGCCCGCGTCCATCTCGTCGAGAAAGGCAAGGATCCGCGCCATTACGCCATGGTCGGCTTCGGCGGCGCCGGTCCGGCGCATGCCGTCGACGTCGCCCGCGTGCTCGGCGTCAAGCAGGTCATCATCCCGCCGGCTTCCGGTGCCGCCTCGGCGCTCGGCTTCCTCGCTGCGCCGCTCTCCTTCGACATGGTGCGCTCGCTGCCGGTCGAGTTCTCGGAGGGCTTCGACGCCGCTGCAGTCAACGCGCTGCTCGGCCAGCTCGAAGCCGACGGCCGCAAGCACCTGATCGAGGCCGGGGTGCAGCCGGAAGACGTCACCGTCGAGCGCACCGCCGATATGCGCCTCGTCGGCCAGATGCACGACATCGCCGTGTCGCTGCCGGCCGGCACCATCGACGCGTCGAGCCTGGATGCCGTTCGCGCGGCCTTTAGCAAGGCTTATTCCGCCCGCTACACCTCGGTCTATGAAGGTGCCCGCCTGGAGGCGATCAATTTCCGCGTCCGCTGCGCCGGCCCGGTGCCGACGCTCTCGCTCTCGGGCGCGGCCGGTGGCGGCGACGTGGCCGCCAAGATCAAGGGCACCCGCAAGGCCTGGTTCGAAAGGGGCTGGAGCGAGGCGAACGTCTACGACCGCTACGCATTGCGTTCCGGGGACAGGATCAGCGGCCCGGCCATCATCGAGGAGCGCGAGGCGACCACCATCGTCCCGCCGGGCGACAGCGTCGCCATCGACGATGTCCTGAACCTGATCATCCATGTCGGCCAGGCCAATGCGGCGGAGACCACGATCACCGCCGACATGCCGCTGGCCGAGGCCGCGCGCCGGATCGAGGCCGATCCGATCTCGCTCGAGATCATGTGGAGCCGGATGATCAACGTCGTCGAGGAGATGTGGCTGACGGTGTGCCGCACCGCGTTCTCGCTGGTGATCTCTGAAGCGCAGGACTTCGCCTGCGAATTGCTCGATCCCGAAGGCGAGACGCTGGCGCATTCGCCTCGCGCCATGCCCGTGTTCAACCTGACGCTGCCGCGCGCGGTCAAGGCGCTGCTGGAGCGCTACCCGGCCGAGACGCTGAAGCCCGGCGACGTGCTGATCACCAACGATCCCTGGCTCTGCGCCGGCCATCTCTTCGACATCGCGGTGGTGACGCCGGTCTTCCTCGGCAACCGCGTCGTCGGCCTGATGGGCACGGTCGGCCATGTCTCCGACATCGGCGGCACCAAGGACTCGCTCCGCGCTCGCGAGATCTACGAGGAAGGCTTCCAGATCCCGCCGATGAAGCTGTTCGAGGCCGGCAGGATCAACGAGACGCTGGTGCGTCTGCTCGGCGAAAACGTGCGCAATTCCGAGCAGGTGCTCGGCGACCTGCACTCCTTCGTTGCGGCCAATGCGATCGGCGCCGAGCGGCTGCAGTCCTTCCTGACGGATTACGGCATGCAGGATCTGCGCGCGCTCGCTCATGTCGTGCAGAGCCGCTCGGAGAAGGCGATGCGCGAGGCGATCCGCGCCCTGCCGGACGGCACCTATCACGGCACCGTCTCGAACAACCCGCTGGGCACGCCGATGCACTATCCGCTGGCGCTGACGGTCAAGGGCGACACGATCCATCTCGACTTCGCCGGCGCGCCGCCGCAGCTGCCGCAGGGCGGGCTGAACTGCACGCTCAACTACACGATGGCGCATGCGACCTACCCGCTGAAATGTATGCTGACGCCGAATGTGCGCGGCAATGCCGGCTGCTACCGCGCCTTCTCGGTCGATGCGCCGAAGGGCTCGATCCTGAATTGCGACAAGCCGCTGGCGGTCAACCTGCGCACCCGGACCGGCTGGTATCTGGCGCCGAATATCTTCCGCGCCTTGTCGGAAGCGGCGCCGAAGCAGGTCCAGGCTTTCACCGGCCTGCCGGTGGCGGCGAGCGTCTATGGCCGCGATGCGGCCGGAGACACCTATTCCGACATGCTCTTCTGCGGCGGCGGCCAGGGCGGTTCGGCGCAGGGCGACGGCAAGTCGGGCCTGCTCTACCCGACTTCCGCCGCCAACACCTCGATCGAGACCTTCGAATCGCGGGTGCCGGTGCTGGTGGTCGAGAAGACCTATCTCACCGACTCCGGCGGCGCCGGCCAGCATCGCGGCGGCCTCGGCCAGCGCGTGCGGCTGCGCAAGCTCTCCGATGACGGGCTGCCGACGCTGGTCTCGCTCTATCCGGAGGGGGTCAACAACCCGATCCCGGGCCTGTTCGGCGGCAAGGCGGGCGGTAGCGCCTCGGGCCGGGTCATCGACGAGCAAGGCCATGTGCTGAAGGACGTCGGTACCGGCGAACTGGTCCAGGTCAAGCAGCCGCAGGAGATCGTCGAGCTCGTGCTCGCCGGTGGCGCCGGCTACGGCCCGGCCGCCGAGCGCTCGCGGGAGGCGATCGCGCGCGACATCGCGCTCGGTCTCGTCTCGCCGGATGCCGCCAAGCGCGACTACGGCGTGCAGGGAGCGCATGCCACGCAGGATGTCGGCGAGGCCAAGGCCGGCATCCTGGTTGCTTGAGGAGCCGTCATTGCGGAGAGCGTGAGCTCCGAAGCAATCCAGGGGCGGCAGCGCTCTGCGTCCCCCTGGATTGCTTCGCTCCGCTCGCAATGACGCCCCCAGATCATCGAGAACGATCCCAGGGACGAAACGCCAACAGCCCGACAAGGGCATCAATGGGGACTGAGGCATGACCAATCCAACTGAGGGGGTGCGTCAGAAGCACCCCAGCCTGTTCGAGCCGGCGACGCTGCTGCTCATCGCCGTGCTCTGCGTCTTCGGCGCGATCATCGGCATGCAGCTTCTGGTGTCGCTCGGCATCACCGCCAACACCTCGCTGATCGGCGCGCTCGCCGCCATGGCGCTGGCGCGCGTGCCGCTCGCGGCCTTCATGCGCTACCGCTCGATCCATGTGCAGAACCTGGCCCAGAGCGCGATCTCCTCGGCCACCTTCGGCGCGGCGAACAGCCTGCTCCTGCCGGTCGGCATCCCCTGGCTGCTCGGCCGGCCGGACCTGGTGCTGCCGATGCTGGTCGGAGCCTTCTTCGCGATGCTGCTCGACGCCTATCTGCTCTACCGGATGTTCGATTCCCGCGTCTTCCCGGCGACCGGCGCCTGGCCTCCTGGCGTCGCCGCCGCCGAGGCGATCAAGGCCGGCGACGAGGGCGGCCGCAAGGCGGTGCTGATGGGCATCGGCTTCGGCACCGGCGTCGTCGCTTCCTTCATCAAGATCCCGCTGGCCTGGATCGGCTTCGCCGGCTCGACCGCGGTCACCGGCATTCCGATGTCGGCCTTCGGCGTCGCCTTCATCGGCAATATCTGGGCGCTGACGATGTTCGGCGTCGGCCTGCTGCTGCGCGGCTATTCCGGCCAGATCTTCGGCGGCCCGCTGTTCGAGACCATCATCCCGAAGGGCGACCTGATGGCTGCCTATATCCCGCACGGCTTCATGATCGGCGCCGGCCTCGTCGCCCTGCTGCAGGTCGCCACCCTGCTGTTCCGGCGCAGCGACGCTGCCAAGGCGAACGAGGCCAGAGGCGGCGTCAGCGATGCCGAGGTGAAGCGCGCGCTCGGACTTGGCACCGTCGGCTATCTCGTGATCGCGGTGTTCATCGCGCTGGTCGGCGGGCTGATGAGCGACATGTCGATCGGCATGCTGATCCTCTTCGTGCTCTATGCCGCCTTCGCCGCCTATGTGCATGAGCTGATCGTCGGCCTCGCCGCGATGCATTCCGGCTGGTTCCCGGCCTTCGCCGTGGCGCTGATCACGCTGATCATCGGCATGCTGATCGGCTTCCCGATGCCGGCTCTGGCGCTGCTCGTCGGCTTCTCCGCCGCGACCGGCCCGGCCTTCGCCGATATGGGCTATGACCTGAAGGCCGGCTACCTGCTGCGCGGCAATGGCGCCGACCCGGTCTTCGAGCGCGATGGCCGCCGCCAGCAGCTCTTCGCCGCGATGTTCGCCTTCGTCATCGCCGGCGCGGTGGTGCTGTTCTCCTACCAGTCCTTCTTCGACCAGAACCTCGTCGCCCCGGTGAACAAGGTCTATGCCGCGACGATCAAGGCGGGTGTGGCGCCCGGCGTCGCCTGGCAGCTCTTCCTCTGGGCTATCCCCGGCGCGATCCTGCAGTTCGTCGGCGGGCCGAAGCGGCAGATCGGCGTGCTCTTCGCCACCGGCCTGCTGATCGCGTTCCCGATGGCGGGCTGGGCGGTGCTGGCCGGCATCCTCTGCCGGATCATCTGGGAGAAGCTGCGCGGCGCCGATGGCGACGGCGACATGGAGGTCTTCGCTGCGGGCGTCATCGCCGGCGACGCGATCTTCTCCTTCTTCGACTCCGTCTCGAAGAACTTCTGGAAGCGCTGAGTCATCAGGGCTCGGACGGGAGACCTTCCGGGCCTTATCCAGGGGACGTAGAGCTCTGCCGCCCCTGGATTGCTTCGCTAAGCTCGCAATGACGGCGTGCTGAACTCGCGGGCAGCCGGAACAAGGGATGGGACGATGAGCAAACTCGGAACCCTCACCATCGGCCAGGCGCCGCGCGCCGACATCACGCCGATCCTCGACGCGGTGCTCGATGCCGGGCTGCCGCGGCGCCATGCCGGGGTGCTGGACGGCCTGAGCCGCGACGAGATCGCGCGCGATTTCGCGGCCGAGCCGGGGCAGCCGGTGCTGATCACCAAGCTGCTCGATGGCAGCGCGGTCGTCATCGACCGGGCCCGTACCGAGAAGGCGGCGCAGCGCAAGCTCGCCATGCTGGAGGCCGAGGGCTGCGGCACCATCCTGATGCTCTGCACCGGGCATTTCGAGAGCCTGAGAACGGACAAGGCGCGGCTGGTCGAGCCGGACCGCATCCTGCCGCCGGCCGTGGCCGCGCTGATTCAGGGGGCGCAACTCGGCATCGTCGTGCCTCTGGCGGAGCAGATCTCTTCAGAGGCCGGCAAATGGGGGCCGCTCCGCCGCCCGCCGATCTACGCTGCGGCCTCGCCCTATGGCGGCGAGGGCGCGTCGGTCGCCGAGGCGGCGCGCGAGCTGGCGGGGCGTGGCGCCGAGATCCTGCTGATGGACTGCATGGGCTTCGTCGAATGGCATCGCCGCGAGGCGGCTGCGGCCGGCCTGCCGGTCATCCTCTCCAACAGCCTGATCGCCAAGCTGGTCTCCGAGATCGTCTGACGGCGACGTCGCCATGGCGGAAGCGCGAAAGGCCGCCCGGCAGGCGGCCTTTTTGTTTGCGTTGGACGGGGCCTCACTTCGCCGCGAAGACGCCGAGGCTGCTCGCGGTGATGTCGAAGGAGAGCGTCGCGACGAAGGCCGCGCCGCACCATTTCGAGCGGCCCGTGCCGGTGGTGATGCCGCGCGGGTCGGCCGTCAGCACGAAGCAGTCGTTCTTCGACAGGTCGGTGTCGTGGTAGCGCAGGTCCGCGGTGACGTTCTTCCAGGTGTAGGAGAGGCCGGCGTTCCAGTAGGTGTAATCGGGCAGGTTGGTCGCCGGCACGGTCGACCAGATGGCGAGGTTGGTGGTGCCGAGCCAGTAATGGCCGAGCTCGCCCGAGACGGCGAGGCCCTCGAGGAAGGGCAGGGCATATTTGGCGGTCAGCGAGGCGTAGGTGCCGCTTGCCCCGGTGCCGAGCCAGTCCCAGGCATAATAGATGTTGGCGCCGAGCGTCAGGCTCTCCGCGAAGGTGTAGGAGACCTTGCCGTAGACCTCGGTGAAGTCGGTGTTCTTTGGCGTCCAGAACACGCCGGCGCCGTCGATCAGCTGCTTCTCGCCGGGGTAGTAGTACTGCCAGACGCCGAAATCGAAGGCGAGGTCGCCGAATTTCGGCCGGATGCCGCCATAGAAGTCGATCTCGGCGTCGGGCCGCGTCGCGAGATCGACGTTTGAGCCGTAGACGCCGAGATAGAACAGGTTGTTGTAGATCTGCAGCTCGGCGCCGCCCTGGATGGCCGGCTTGCGATCCGTCTGCGAAATGCCGCGGAAATTGTAGTCGGTCATGCCCTTCACGCTGAAGGCGATGTCGAACCAGGTGACCGCCGGGGCGACCGGGGCGGGCGGCGGCCCCTTCTTGCTCGGCAGGTCGGAGGCCTCGGCCGCGCCAATCGCGGCCGCCAGACTCAAGCCCAGAATCAAGGAACGAAAGAGATCGGACATCTGCAGGAACCCCTCGCCGCGCATTGGTCGCGCTGTGGTTCCATCAAGCGGGCGCTGCCGGTTTGCCGGCAAGGCGAGGCTTTGGGCGGTTCGCCCATGCAAAAAGCAAAGGCCCCCGTAACGGGGGCCTTCGCGCCTGCAAAACAGGCAATCCGAATTATCGGGCATACTGTGATATTAATATCACGGTGTGCCCGAGTTGCGGAAGGTCTCAGCGGGTCGTCGCCTGGCTCGCATAGGCGGCCGTGGACTGGTCGAGATTCGAGGTCCGTAGGCCGTTGGCGCGCCGCGGCGGCAGCGGTGCCCGGGTGCTGGTCGGGCTCGCAGGCACGACCGACGCCACCGGGGCGGCCGCGGTGGCCACGCCCTGATCGGCGGTGGCGCTAGAGCCGCTGCTGCCGAAGACCGGCATGAAGCTGAGCGCACGCTGCAGGAAGGGCTTCTCCTCGGGCGCGGCGACCGGGGTCGAGCCGGCGCTGGCCAGGACCGGCGCCTGCTGGGCGTTGCCGGGTAGGACCTTGGCGACCTGGGTCGCCGCCGGGCCCGCCGGGGCGGGCTTGGCGTCGCTCTTGGCGGGTTCGACCTTGGCGGGCTCCTCCGCCGGGGCGGCGGCGACCGCGGCGAGGACCGCGTCGCTGTCGGAGGAGGCAGCACGGATCGTCGCCTTCGTCCGGCCCTTGTCGTCGAGGACGACGACGCGCGGGCCGGAGGCGAGCGCCTCCTGGCGGCTGATGCCGACATCCCGAGAGCCCCAGGAAGCCGAGCGGTTGAGCGCATCGGCGCCGCTGGAGGCCAGGGTGGTCTTGAACGAGGCGTGCTGGTCGCCGTCGTCATAGATCAGCTTGATCGCGGGCGTACCCTTGGCGACGAGCGCGGCGACCTGGACCTCGTCCTCGCGGCGCTTCTCGGCGACGGCGGAGGGCGCCGAGCCGCCGTTGAAGACGTAGCGGCCGCCGGCCACGGAGACGGCGGGCTCGTCCTTGGTCACCTCGAAATAATCCGAGCCTTCCTTCAGGTTCTTCCAGAAGGCGATGTTCGGGTCGAGCCGGTGCTTGGCCAGGTTCTGCGCCGTCATCCGGAAGGGGTAGGCCTGCATCTGCACGGCGCGCTGGCCGGCGTTCTGGGCCTCGCGGACCAGCGCGTAGATCTCGCCGATCTGGTCGTCCGTCATCGAATAGCAGCCGGCCGAGGAGCAGGCGCCGTGCACCATCAGATGTGCGCCCGTGCGGCCATAGGAGCGGTCATAGGCGTTGGGATAGCCCATGTTGAAGGACACGTAATAGGACGAGTTCGGGTTCATCTGCTGGGGGCCGATGGCGTAGAAGCCTTCCGGCGCCATGCGGTCGCCCTCGCGGATCTTCGGGCCGAGCTGGCCGGACCAGCGGCACATTGGGAAGGTCTTCAGCAGGGCGTATTGCCCGTCCGCCTTGCGCTTCCAGACCTCGAGCTCCGACTCCTTCTTGTAGGAGCGGATCAGGATCGGCTGATCCTTGTTCATGCCCTTTTCGGACATCAGCGCATAGGTCGCGCTCGGAATCGGAATGTTGTGGCGGGCGGAGCCGCGGTAACGGTCCTCCTCGCAAGCCGCCACAGTCAATGCAACAAAAGCCACGAGTGCGAGTTGCTTGAGTGCCACGTCGTCAATCCCATCGAACGGCAGGCCGGGGCGCGACCTGTGACTTCGCAAGACGGCCAAATTGTGCCCGTCGACTCGTTTTAGAAGCGTTAGCCTTGAGGGTTCCTTACCATAGCGGTCCCGAGTCTGGCCACATGGTCAACGCCGGGTAAAGGAACCCCGCTTTCGCGGATGCGAAATATCGCGCTTCCGGATTGCTCAGAGATTGCGGCCGATCGCGAGGAACTTTTCCGCGCGTTTTTCCACAATATCGGCGCCGCTGAGGCCGGCCTGATCGGCAAGGGCAGCGGCGATGGCATCGCCCGCGCGGCCGATTGCCGCGTGCGCATCGCGATGGGCGCCACCCGTGGGCTCCTGCACGATCCGGTCGATGATCCCGAACTTCAGCAGATCCTGCGCGGTGATCTTCATGCCCGTGGCGGCGTCCTGGGCGCGGGCGGTGTCGCGCCACAGGATCGAGGCCGCACCTTCCGGCGAGATCACCGAATAGATCGCATGCTCCATCATCAGCACGCGGCTGGCGGCGGCGATCGCGATCGCCCCGCCGGAGCCGCCCTCGCCGATGACGAGCGCGACGCTCGGGCTGCGCAGGCCGAGCCAGGTCTCGGTCGAGCGGGCGATCGCCTCGGCCTGGCCGCGCTCCTCGGCGTCGATGCCGGGATAGGCGCCGGCCGTGTCGACGAAGCTCAGCACCGGCAGGCCGAAACGGTCGGCCATCTCGACCAGGCGCACCGCCTTGCGGTAGCCCTCGGGCCTCGGCATGCCGAAATTGTGCCGGATGCGGGTCTCGGTCGAGTCGCCCTTCTCCTGGCCGATGACGCAGACCGGCTCGCCGCGGAAGCGGCCGAAGCCGCCGACGATGGCCTCGTCCTCGCCGAAGGCGCGGTCGCCCGCCAGCGGCGTGAACTCCTCGATCAGGTCGGCGCAGTAATCCTTGAAGTGCGGGCGCTGCGGATGGCGCGCCACCAGCGTCTTCTGCCAGGGCGTCAGCGCCGCATAGAGATCCTTCAGCGCCTGGTTCGCCTTGGCGTCGAGCTTGCCGATCTCCTCCGACAGGGAGATGCCGTCGCCACGGGCCTCGAGGGCCCGCAACTCGTCCGCCTTCGCCTCCAGCTCGGCGACCGGTTTCTCGAAATCCAGATAGCTACGCATCGTGATCCAGTTCAGAATCCGCCCGAAAATCGAGCGGAACAGCGGTTTAGGGCACAACCGGCGTGAAAGGCGGCGGACCTTGGCCGCGCCCCGGCGAAATTGTCAACCCGTGCAAGCTCATTGGTCCGCTGCGCGTTCCCGTCGCGCGCTTGGGCTCAGCCGCAGGGAAAGCCCGCTTTCGGGCGGGTTCGATGTGCGCGGCGTCGGCGCCGGCTGCGGCAGCAGGACCGGGCGCAGCGCGAAGCTGCGTCGCGTCGCGCGCAGGGGCGCGCGACGGTAGAACTGCTTGGTGGCGTCGATCACATGCACGCCGGCGAAGGGCAGGGACAGGCCGGAGCCGATCTGCTCCCAGATCGCGGCCGAGCGCATCAGCAGCCGCCGCTGCAGCGGCGGGACATAGAGCGCTTCAACCCAGTGTTCGGGTGAGAATTCGGCGGCGCGCATCAGCGCCGAGAGCTGGCTGCGGCTGAAGGGGCGGCCCTGGCCGAAGGGCGTGCCGTCCATCCGGGCCCAGAGCCCGCGCCGGTTCGGCACGACGAGGATCATGCGCCCGCCCGGGTTGAGAACGCGCGAGACCTCGTCGAGCAGGTCGTCGGGGCTTTCGGTCTCCTCGAGCGCGTGGACGAGGACGACCCGGTCGATCGAGGCGGTCGGCAGCGGCAGCAGCGTCGGCTCGACCAGGGCCGAGGCGGAGAGGCCGGGCGTGGGCCAGTTCACCACGCCCTGCGCCGCCGGCATGAAGGCGATGGTGCGCTCGGCCTCGATGCCGAGCACGGAGAGATAGGGCGTGGAGAAGCCGAGGCCGAGCAGGCGCTGGCGGGCGCAGTCGGGCCAGAAGCGCAGCATCGTCCGGCCGATGAAACGCCGGGCCACATGGCCGAGCGGGCTGGCATAGAAGGCGCGCAGATCGACGACGTCGAGAGGCATGGCGCCTGACATGGAATGCGCGCGTGCCGAACGCAAGGGCGGCCGGCAGCCGCGGCGGGTGCCGGCTGCGTCGCTACGGGTTGATCGGGCGCCGGGCTTGGCTCATTCAGGAAGGGATGATCCGCCGGCCCGCTGCGCCGGCTCTGCCGGAGGAAGCCATGCCGCTCGACCTTCACGTCTTCCGCACGCTCAGCGACAATGCGGGCGCACTGCTCCACGACCCCTCCACCGGGGCCTGTGCCGCCATAGACGTGCCCGATGCCGGGGAGATGCTGGCCGCCGCCCGCGCGAAGGGCTGGGCGATCAGCGACATCTTCATCACCCATGCCCATCACGACCATATCCAGGGCGTGGCGGAGATGAAGCAGGCGACCGGCGCCACCGTCATCGGGCCCGCCGATGCCCGCGCCGGCGCGCCGCTCGACAGGGTGGTGGGCGAGGGCGATGCGGCCTCGCTCGGCGGCGAGCGCTTCGAGATCTGGCACACGCCCGGCCATTCCGACGGCCATCTCAGCTATGTCGGACGCGGGGCGAAGCTCGCATTGGTCGGCGACGTGGTCTTCGTCATGGGCTGCGGGCGCGTCCAGCCGGGGCAGATGGAGCGGATGTGGACCTCGCTGTCGCGGCTGATGGCGTTGCCCGGCGACACCCGCCTGCTCGGCGGCCATGACTACACCCTCGCCAATGCCCGCTTCGCGCGCTCCGTCGACCCGGCGAACGAGGCTCTGAAGGCGCGCTTCGCCGAGGCCGAGAAGGCCAAGGCGGAGGGGCGCTTCTGGGCCCTGACCACGGTGGCGGAGGAGCAGGCGACCAACCCGTTCTTCCGGGCGGGCGAAACCGCGCTCGCGGCCGCCGTCGGGCAGGCGGGCGCCTCGGCGGACAAGGTCTTCGCGGCGCTGCGCGAAGCCAAGAACCGGTTCTGAGCATGACGATGCAGCTCGACGGGCTGACGGCGGCTGAGGTGATCCGGCTGCTCGAACTCAAGCCCCACCCCGAGGGCGGCCATTACCGCGAGACCTTCCGCGATCCGGCGGGGCCGGAAGGGCGGGGCTTCTCGACCGCGATCTACTACCTGCTCGACACCGGCGAGACCTCGGAATGGCACCGCGTCGATGCCGCCGAGATCTGGCATCATTATGCCGGGGCGCCGCTGGTGATCACCGTCTCGCCGAACGGCCACGACGCCTCGGCCCATCACCTCGGCACCGATCTTGCTGTCGGCCAGCGACCGCAATTCGTGGTGCCCACCGGCTGGTGGCAGAGCGCGACCTCGCTCGGCGCCTGGACGCTGGTGGGCTGCACGGTGGCGCCGGGCTTCGCATTTTCGGGTTTCGAGATGGCGCCGCCGGGCTGGCGGCCGACGCCGCGCAAGCCGATCGGGAGTTGAGATGCTGACGAAGAATGAGGACGCCGCGCTCGTGCTCGGCTGCGAGCGCCGGATCATCAATGCCTGGCCGGCCCTGTCGACGCTCGTCGTCGGCGACTGGGTGCTGCGCTTCGCCAACGGCTATTCCGGCCGGGCCAATTCGGCGACGCCGCTGAGCCATGGCGCCGAGCTCGACGCGGAGATGCTCGATCTGATCGCTGAACTCTACCGCGCCGACGGGCTGACCCCCGCCATCCGCCTGACGCCGCTGGTTGCGGAGGCGACGCGCGCGGCGGTGCTGGAGCGCGGCTACCGGATCAAGGACAAGTCCTTCGGCCTGATCGCGCCGCTCGCCGGCCTGGGCGCCTCGGAGGAGGCCGCGCTGCAGATCGAGGCGCGGCCGAGCCTGGAATGGACCGCCGGCGTCGCCGCCTTGCAGAGCGGCAACAAGACCCATGTCGGCAATCTCGCGGCGATCGTCGAGAAGGTCAGGCTGCCCGCAGGCTTCGCGACCTGGCTGGTCGAGGGCGAGGCGGTCGCCTTCGGCATGAGCGTCGCCGAGCGCGGCATGGCCGAAATCGGCCTGATCTGCGTCCATCCCGACCATCGCGGTCATGGCTTCGGGCGCAAGATCGTCCAGGGGCTGATGGGCTGGGCGGCGGCGATGGGCTGCAGCGAAGCCTATCTGCAGGTGGAGCAGGGCAACGTCGTCGCGCTCAACCTCTATGGCAGCCTCGGCTTCCGCCAGCTCTATCAATACGAGACGCGGATTCTCGACATCTGATTGCCAGCCGGCCCGATGAGGTCGCCCCTGCGCGCGAAGCGAAGCAAGCCACAGGGGACGGAGAGCGCTGCCGTCCGTGGATTGCTTCGTCGCCGACGCTCCTCGCGATGACGGCGAGACTTCTGGAACCCGCCTGTGTGGGGTGCTGCGTCAGCGGATCAGCAGCGCCGTTCCGTAGAGTCCGATCGCGAAGATGGTGTGGCTGACGATGTTGAGCAGGCGGATCTGGCCGGCATTCGGCTTTTTTGAGGCGGCGACGCCCATGCCCATGCCAGGCTGCAGGATGAACCAGCCGCAGCCCACCGTTGCCCAGCCGACGATCAGCGCCGGGATGAAGGTCGGGTTGCGGGCCCAGTCGGCGCCCCAGATCGCGAGGAGGATGCCGGCGAAGGCGATGCCGACGAGATAATGGCAGATCCAGCCGATAGCGAGCTCGCCCGCCACCGGCTCGGATTTGGCGATGTCGTCGTGCCGGAAGCGGCCGCGCGGCAGATGGGCGAACCAGCGGCCGGGCATCGCCCAGTTCGGCTTGGGCAGGCCGAACAGGCGCAGAGCTTGAGCCCAGATATCGGTGAGCGCCGTCGCGCCGGCCCCGATGACGACCATCCGCAAGATCAGATCCGACACGTTCCACCCCCGAAGCCGCCCTGACGCGGTTCCTCCTGTTGGAGCGACGTTCGCGACAGCGGTCAACAGCAGGGCCGGGGCCGGCGGCGCAGGGGCGGGCTGCATGCGGCGCATCGCCCCGGCTGCGGAACCGCGCGCGCCGCCGAGGGTTGCCTTTGCGAATCCGCTGGGGAGATCCTTCATGGCAACGGCGAAAGCCGAGACCACACGCAGCGCGGCGACGGGGCCGCATGGCGCGGCCGAGCTGCCCTCGGTCACCGTGACCAGCTACAATCTGGAGGCACGCGACGAGGACGGCTTCGTCGGCGATCGGGCGAGCCGGAGCGCCTTCGTCGAGCATCTCGACGCGTTGCGCAGCCATCTGAAGCGCAATGGCGACGACCCGCTGAAGGGCGAGACAGCGGCGATCAGCAAGAAGGAGCTCGACGCGCTGCTGAAGGATGGCGACGCCAGCGAAGCCGCGCTGGTGCTCAGCGCCGTGGAGGGCTTCGCCCAGTCGCTCGCCTTCGTCATCCGCCGTTTCGCCCGGCTGAAGAGCTGGGCGCCGGTGGAGCGCATCGTCGTCGGCGGCGGCTTCCGGGAAAGCCGCGTGGGCGAGCTCGCCATCGCGCGCGCCGCCATCATCCTGCGCACGGATGGGCGCGCGATCGATTTGGTCCCGGTCAGCCACCACCCTGACGAGGCCGGCCTGGTCGGCAGTGCGCATCTCGCGCCGAAATGGATTTTCGAGGCCTTCGACAGCCTGGTCGCGGTCGATATCGGCGGCTCGAACATTCGGGCCGGCATCGTGGAGCTGCGTCAGCAGAAGGCGCCGGATCTGAGCCGGGCACGGGTCTGGAAATCGGAGCTCTGGCGCCATGCCGATGACGAGCCGAGCCGCGATGAGGCGATCGAGCGGCTGGGCAAGATGCTGCACGAGCAGATCCGGAGCGCCGAGAAGGAGGGCCTGCGGGTCGCGCCCTTCATCGGCGTCGGCTGCCCGGGGCTGATCGAGCCCCACGGAGCGATCGACCGCGGCGCGCAGAACCTGCCCGGCAACTGGGAGAGCAGCCGCTTCAACCTGGTCGAGAGCATCCGGGAGCTGGTGCCGGAGATCGGCGATCACGAGACTGAGGTGGTGATGCACAACGACGCCGTGATCCAGGGGCTGAGCGAGATGCCGGCGATGCAGAAGGTCGAGCACTGGGCCGTGCTGACCATCGGAACGGGGCTGGGGAACGCCAGCTTCCGCAACCGCAACAAGCCCAAATCCGAGCCTCACTCGAAGGACAAGGACAAGGGCTGAGAGCGCAGGACCGTAGCCGGCACGCCATCTTCAGGTCGCGATTTGCAGCGATGAGGCGAGCCGGGCAGGCCAAGCGGGCCTCCCCTCGCGACACCGCAAGCCCCGGAGCCCGAACCTTGCCGGCCGCTCAATTGCGCTCTCCGTCTTGCCTTGCCGGCGCGGCTGTGCCGAGGGTCGATCCGAAGCCGAATCATCTCGACGGGCAAGGCCGCATCCCCATGGCAGCGCGTATGGCGCAAGCGCCGTTCCCGAAGCTCGGCAGGCTGCTCTCGGCCTGCCTGATCCTGCTCGCGCTGGCTTTGGCCGCCGGGCCGTCCTTCGCTCAACCGGCGCCGGGGGAGCCCGGCAGCGCCCGCGCCCGCCTCGATGCCGTCCGCAGCGAGCTGGCGCAGATCGAAACCACGCTCGCCTCGCCCGATTCGAGTGATGCCGAGCTGCAGCGGCAGCGCATCCGGCTTCAGCCCTCGCTCGATCAGCTGCGCCTGATCGTGGACGAGCAGACGCCGCGCGTCGATCAGGCCAAGCTCCGGCTCGACCAGCTCGGCGCGAAGCCCGATGCCAATGCTCCGCCCGAGAGCGCCGAGATCACGCGCGACCGCGAGGCCCGGGCCAAGGCATATGCCGATGCCGACGAGACGTTGAAGCTCGCCAAGGCGTCGCTGCTGCAGGCCGAGCAACTGCAGAGCAGCATCGGCGACAAGCGCCGCGAGATATTCGCCAAGGCGTTGTTCGCTGCCGGCCCTTCGGTCGCCAATCCCGAGGTCTGGAGCAACGCCATCGCCACCGCGCCCGAGGATCTGCGCGCGTCCGGCTACATCTTCGGCGGTTGGCTCGAGGGGGTGGGCGACGCCTTCTCGGGCGCGCGCGGCGGCGTGGTCGGCCTCGCCCTGCTCGGCGCCATCCTGCTCTATGTGGCCCGGGCCCGCTATCTGCCGCGCTTCAAGGCGCGCTACAGCAATCTGCAGGATACCGGCAACCTGCACTGCCTCTATATCGCGCTCGCCCATATCGTCGCCGGCGCGGCGCCGCCGATCCTGGCGAGCTGGCTGATCTACAAGGCGTTGAGCACGACGGGGCTCCTGCCGCCGCGCATCCAGCCCGTGATCTGGGCCGTGGTTGTCGGCCTCGCCTTCTTCGCCTTCATCCAGGCGCTGGCCGACGCTCTGTTCGCGCCGTCCAGCCCGCAGCGGCGCCTTGTCCGCGTCCTCGATGAGACGGCCCGGAGCGCCGTCTGGATCGCGTCCTCGCTCGCGCTCGTCATGTCGGTCGGCAAGGTCTTCGAAGCCTGGCTGCAGGCGATCGCTGCCGGTCTCGCCATCTCGATCATCGTCAAGGCATTCTTCGCCGTTCTTTTCGCGCTGACGCTGATCGCCGGTCTCTATCAGATCCGCGACGACGACGAGGTCGAGCAGGAAGCCTGCCTCGGCCCCTATGTTCCGGTGGATGGGGCGAGCCTCGGTCCGGTCCGGATCCTCGGCTGGGTCATCGGCTTCACCATCATCGCCGCCGTGCTCAGCGGTTATGTCGTTTTCGGCGCCTTCCTGGCCGAGCAGACGCTGTGGGTCGGCCTGGTCGCCTGCCTGTTCCTGCTCGCCTATCAGTTCATCGACCTCGGCATTCCGCGGCTGCTGACCGGGACGAGCCGCCTCGCCCTGACGCTCAAGGCTGGCATGGGGTTGCGCAGCACCACGCTCGACAAGGTCGCGGTGATCAGCGTCGGCGCGCTGAAGCTGCTGCTGATCGTCGTCACCGTCCTCATGGTGCTCGCACCCTGGGGGCTGGAATCGACGGATTTCCTGGTGTCGCTGCGGGCCGCCTTCTTCGGCTTCCAGGTCGGCGGCGTCACGATCTCGATCTCGACCATCGTCGTCTTCGCCTTCTTCTTCGCACTCGGCGTCGCGGCGACCCGGGCGCTGCAGCGCTGGCTCGACCACAAGTTCCTGCCGACGACCGCGCTCGATCCCGGCCTGCGCAACTCGATCACGACCGCGGCGGGCTATGTCGGCTACATCGGCGCGGTGGCGATCGCCGTCTCGGCGGTGGGCCTGAGCCTGGAGCGCCTGACGCTGGTCGCCTCGGCGCTCTCGGTCGGTATCGGTTTCGGCCTGCAATCGGTGGTGTCGAACTTCGTCTCGGGCCTGATCCTGCTCTGGGAGCGTCCGATCCGCGTCGGCGACCAGGTGCTGGTCGGCGACATCGAAGGCATCGTCAGGCGCATCAATGTCCGCTCGACCGAGATCGCGACCTTCGATCGTTCGACTGTGATCGTACCCAACTCCAACCTGATCTCCGGCGTGGTGCGCAACCGCGTCCGCAGCGACCGGACCGGCCGGGTGCTGATCGCGCTCACGGTGCCGCGCTCGCTTGAGGCCGGGCAGGTCAGGGCGATGCTGGCCGAGGTGGCCGGCGGCCATGGTGACGTGATGCAGAAGCCGCCGCCATCGGTTCAGTTCAAGAAGATCGGCACCACGACGATGGATTTCGAGCTGGTCTGCGTCGTCGCCGAGGTGGAGATCGCCGGGCGGGTCACCAGCGACCTCAACTTCGCCATCCACAAGCGCCTGGCGGAGATGGAGCCGGCAGCGGCAACCCCCGAATTGATGGTGCGCGGTCTCGAAGGCGTAGAGCACTCGCTCGACAGCATCGCGGCAGCGGTGGGACGTGGTGAGGGCGAACGCGGCCGCGCCAAGCGCCCGGCCGCGAAGCAGGCGGCGGCGCCTGCGCCGCGCCGTGCCCGCAGGCCGGTCGAGGCCGAGGAAACCGAGGAGGAGGAGCAGGCGAAGCCGGCTCCCGCTCCCGCCTCGGCCTCCGAGCCCGCCAAGGACGACAGCAAGGAATGATCGGATGCCCAGCTTTCTGCGCCGCGCCGCGGCTTCGCGCGCGATGACCTGCCCGGCGGCCATCGCCGGCGCGCTCGCCCTTCTCGGCGTCGCCGGCTGCACCGAGCCGCAACGCCAGGGGCAGCCGGCCTTCTATCGCGATCTCGGCTCGGCCTCGGCCCAGGTCGATGCCGAGCAGGCGCGGGCGATGATCTCCGCCTATCGCCTGAATGCCGGGCTCGGCACGCTCGCGCTCGATCCGGTGCTGGCCGAGGCGGCGCAGCGCGAGGCGGCGGCGATGGCCTCCTCCGACAAGCCGGCCCAGGCCGATGCGGTAAAGGCGCGCCTTGCCAAGCAGGGGCAGCCGGGCGCCGAGGCCAATCTCTCGGCCGGCTACCGCCGTCTGGCCGAGGCCTTCTCCGGTTGGCGGGACTCGCCCCAGCACGATCGCGTCATGAAGGACGCCAAGGCGAAGCGCATGGGCATCGCAACGGCTTATGCGCCGGGCTCGAAATACCAGGTCTACTGGGCGCTGATCGTCGCGCCCTGACGCCTTGCGGCGGGCGCTTCGCTCCCGCCACCGGCTGTCAGCGGCGGGGGCCCGCACCCCTTACGGCGCGGCGTGGAGCGGGCTAGCCTGCGGATCATGCCGCCGCGCCCCCGCCAACCCCTTTCCCTCACCACCGAACAGGCGCGGCGCATCTGGCTCCGGGCCCAGCGGCTCGATAGCCGCGAGCCCTTCGGGGCGGGGCCCGCCGCGGCGCGGGCGGCGATCGAGCAGCTCGGCTATGTCCAGATCGACACGATCAACGTGATCGAGCGCTGCCATCACCATATCCTCTATGCCCGCATCCCGGCCTATCGTCGGGCCGACCTCGCCCATCTGCAGTCGGTCGAGAAGAGCGTCTTCGAATACTGGACGCATGCGCTCTCCTACGTGCCTACGCGCGACATCCGCTATTTCCTGCCCGAGATGAAGGCGCATCGCGAGGAGCCGAAGCGCTGGTCGGCGGTCGGCGCCCGCGAGGAGACGCGCAAGCTCCTGCGCCGCATCCGCAAGGACGGGGCGCTCACGATCCGCGACATCGAGGAGGAACTGATCGAGAAGGCGCATCTCTGGGCCAGCAAGAAGCCGTCCAAGGGTCTGCTGGAGCGCGCCTTCTACGATGGCGAGCTCGCGATCGCGGCCCGCGCCGGCATGGTCAAGACCTATGAGCTGTTCGACCGGCACTTCCAGTGGGAGAAGAAGCCGACCCCGGCGAGCGAGCGGCAGATCACCGCCTACAAGCTCGACCGCGCGCTGCGCGCGCAGGGCCTGGTCAGCCTCGATTCGGCCTGCCATCTCGACGCGCCGAGCAAGAAGGCGGTGGCCGAGCTGATCGCGGCCCACGTCAGGCGCAAGGAACTCGTCCCCGTCGCGGTGGAAGGCGCCGGCAAGACGCAGCATTGGGCGATGCCGGCGTCGCTGGAGACGCCGGAAGCGCCCGAGGAGACGCTGATCCACATCCTCTCGCCCTTCGATCCGCTGATGATCCAGCGCAAGCGGGCGAAGCTGTTCTTCGACTACGCCCATGTCTTCGAGGCCTATCTGCCGAAGGAGAAGCGGACTTACGGCTATTTCGGCCTGCCGGTGCTGGCGGGGGACCGCATCGTCGCCGTACTCGACCTGAAGACCGACCGCGCCGCCGGCCGGCTCCTGATGCAGCAATGGACCTGGCTCGACGGCCAGGAAACGCCGGCGCTCAAGGCCGCGATCGAGGAGGAGCTGCAACGCTTCGAGCGCTTCCAGCTCGGCCGTGACGAAGCCGAGCCGGAGCCGCTGTCGGTGATCACAAAAATGTCGGCTTGATCGGCGCTGTTGCGCCCGTCGGGGCGAAAGGCGCGAAGCGAGCGGATGGCAGCGAGATTCCGGCCCGGTGCCACCGTGCCGCTACGGTATGCGGCTTGAGCCATGGCGGTCGCGCGCCGCATGCGCTGGGCGCTGCCCGATCCCGGCCTGCCGGCCGCAGGGATCATCCATGCGGCGCTGCTGGCCTGGCTCGCCTCGGTCGCCGTCCAGCGTTTCGACCAGCCCCCGGCCTTCGTCGAGCAGAGCGTCGACGTCGAGCTGCAGACGCCTGAGCAGTTCGAGGCGATGACGCGCCCACCGCCGCCGCCACCCGCGCCGGCGGTCGCGCCGGAGCCGGCCCCGCCGCCGTCCGTGCCGCCCGTCCCGGCACCCGCGGCGCCGCCGGTCTCGGCCGAAACGAGCGGGCTGGTCCGGCCGCGGCGCCTGCTGTCGCAGCAGGTCCTCGCCGATCCGCGCAGCCTGGACACGCGGGCGATGCTGCCGCGTCTGGCGCCGGAGGAGCGTGTCGAGCAGCTCTGCGGGCTGGAGGCGATGGGGCAGATCCATGCCTGGCAGGCGCGCTACGAACCGGATCGGGTCAGCGCCTATGCGACGGCCGACACCCGTTACGCCGATCGCATTCTCCGGGCCGAGGGCGCGGCCTTCCGCAGCCGGCGGCGCTGGTATGGGCTGCGCTTCGAATGCACGATCTCGACCGACCTCAAGCGGGTGACGGCCTTTGCCTTCCGGGTCGGCGAGCCGATACCGCAGGCGCGCTGGCAGGCGCTCGGCCTGCCGGCGCTGCATTGAGCCCGATGGCCGTCAGGCGCCGAGCAGGTCGATCAGCGGCGGGATGAGCGGCTCGTCGGCTGGCGGCATGGCGAGATCGCGCAGCTTGCCGGGGCGCATCCATTTCAGGGCCTGGCCCTCGCGGGAGACGACGGTGCCCTGCCAGCGCCGGCAGATATAGAGCGGCATCAGCAGGTGGAACTCGGGGTAGGCGTAGCTCGCGAAGGTAAGCGGCGCCAGGCAGTCCTCCTTCACGGTGATGCCGAGCTCCTCGGCGAGTTCGCGGATCAGCGCCGGTTCCGGCCGCTCGCCGGCCTCGAGCTTGCCGCCCGGGAACTCCCAGAGGCCGGCCAGCTGCTTGCCCTCCGGGCGCTGGGTGACGAGGACGCGGTTGTCGGCATCGATCAGGGCGCAGGCGACGACGAGGAGCAGCTTCACGAGGCGATGTCTCAGTTGCCGGAGAGGATGACCTGGACGGGCTCGGTTTCCTTGCCCGTCAGCGTGACGCTGTCATAGACCGAGCCGCCCTCCCGGGTGAAGGCGTTCTCGTCGCCCCAGATCACCTGGGTGGTGACGAAATAGGTGCCGGGCGCGACCTTGTCGAAGGTAAAGCGGCCATTCGCCTCGGCCTTGGTCGTGCGGGTGTAGTCGGCATAGGCGGGGTCGACGGCGTCATCGGCCGGATAGGCGCGGTGCGGGACGTATTTGTTCCGGCCGTAGAGCTGTGCGAAGCGCTCGCGTGCGAAGCCCGTGGCGGGCACGAGGCGCACGACCTGGCCGGCGGCGTTGACCACCACGCTGCTCGGCTTGGTGCGGAAGGCGTGGCCGGTGATCGTGCCGGCTCCCGGCTTCCGGATGAAGGCGGCCTCCTCGGCGGAGAAGGCCACCGTCGCCGGCGGGCGGCTGGCCTGACAGCCGGCCGTGATGGCGCCGGCCAGCGCCGCCGCAGCGAAGATCCCGGTTTTCATGACGCCCCCACCCTGCGCGGCGCCGTCGTGACGAGGAAGACGCCGGCCAGGATGATGCAGCCGCCGAGGACCTGCCGCAACTCCAGGGCTTCGTGCAGGACGATGACGCCGAGGATCACCGCCACGGTCGGGACGAGATAGCCTGTCATCGCCGCTCGCGTCGGCCCCGCCGCCCGGATCAGCCGCATGAAGACGGTGACGGGGATGGCGGTGGCGAAGACGCCGAGCGCGAGCATCGCGGGCAGGTGGTTGCCGAGGGGAGCGAAGGCCGAGGGGCCGAGCACGGCGAGCGTCAGCGTCGTCGCGATTATGCCGGAGAGCATTTGCTGGCCCAGCGCCAGCCGGGCCGGGTCGCCGGTGGCGGAGGGAACCGTCCGAACATAGATGTTGGCGGATGCATAGCTCAGCGTCGCCCCGATCATCGCCAAGACGCTGAGCGCGGTGCCGCCGCCCTCGAACAGGCGCGGCCCGATCAGCAGAGCGACGCCGGCCATGCCGAGCAGGATGCCGCCGAGCCGACGCCGGCTCAGCCTCTCCTCCGAGAAGGCGAAATGAGCGATGAGCGCGACGACGAGAGGCCCCGCCGCCTGGATCATCGCCGCCGGACCGCTGGCGAGCTGCGTCAGCGCATAGGCCACGAGCACGTTCGGCAGCCAGCCATTGGTGGTGCCGAGTACGATCCAGGGGATGATCTCCGCTCGGCGCGGCAGCGGGCTGCGCCGCCGCCCCAGGCTCCAGAGCGCCAGGACGCCGGCGCCGAGCAGGCCGCGGCTGGCGGCGATGGCGAGCGCCGGGACGTCCCCGCTCATCAGCTTGATGAACAGGTAGCTCGACCCCCAGAGCAGGGAGCAGATCAGCAGGTTGACGGCGATGAAGCTGCGCCCGGGCTCCTGCGGCGCTGCTGCCTCAGGAGCGATAGTCGCCATTGATCTCGACATAGGCCTTGGTCAGGTCGCAGGTCCAGACCGTGGCCTTGCCGCGTCCCAGCCCGAGATCGGCGGTGATGACGATATTGTCGCCCTTCATATACTCGGATACCGCAACCTCATCGTAAGACGGGGCGCGCGCGCCCTGCTTCGCCACGACGATGTCGCCGAAGCCGATGTCGAGCTTGTCGCGATCGGCCGGCTCGCCGGCCTTGCCGACCGCCATGACGACACGGCCCCAATTGGCGTCCTCTCCGGCGAGGGCGGTCTTGACCAGCGGCGAATTGGCGATCGAGAGCGCGACGCGCTTGGCGGAGCGGGCGGAAGCGGCGCCGGTGACGCGCACCTCGACGAACTTCCGCGCGCCTTCACCGTCCTTGCAGACGAGGTGGGCGAGCTCGAGCAGTATCGAATTCAGCGCGCGCTTGAAGCCGGAGAGCCTGATGTCGTTGACCTCGGTGATCGCGGGCACGCCCCGCGCCGCCGCCTTGCCGGTGGCGAAGAGCATCAGCGTGTCGGAGGTCGAGGTGTCGCTGTCGACGGTGACCGCGTTGAAGGAGCCCTTTACGCCCTTGGAGAGCAGGGCCTGCAGCACGGGGGCGGCGATCGGAGCGTCGGTGAAGACGAAGGAGAGCATCGTCGCCATGTCCGGCGCGATCATGCCGGCGCCCTTGGCGATGCCGGCGATGACGACCTCCTTGCCGTCGATCTTGGCCTTGCGGGTCAGCGCCTTCGGGAAGGTGTCGGTGGTCATGATCGCCTTGGCGGCGTCGATCCAGGGGCCGTCGGCGGCGCGCTTGGCGCATTCATCGAGCACGCCCTTGAACTTGGTCGCGTCGAGTGGTTCGCCAATCACGCCGGTGGAAGCGATGAAGACCTCCTCCGGCTTGCAGCCGGCGGCCTTGGCCGCGATCTCGGCGGTGAGCTTGACCGCGTCACGGCCCTTCAGGCCGGTGAAGGCATTGGCATTGCCGGAATTGACGACGACGGCGCGGGCCGAGCCTTGGCTCAGGTTCTCGCGGCACCAGTCGACCGGGGCGGAGGGGCATTTCGAGCGGGTGAAGACGCCGGCGACCTGCGTGCCCTGGTCGAGCAGCGCGAACCAGACGTCCTGGCGGCCCTTGTAGCGGATGCCGGCCTCGGCGGTGGCGAAGCGCACGCCCGGGATCGGCGGAACCTTAGGCTGGCGCTTCGGCGCGAGCGGGGAAACGGGGACATCCTTGCCGGCCATCGCGACTTCCTCCTGCGGAGCGCTGCTGGAAGACCGGCGAATCGTCCTTGTCGCCGGGCAGCGCGTCTCGTTCGAAAGCCCTCTGCCGCAGGCCGATGACGAAAACAAGAAGGGCGGCCGCAAAGGCCGCCCGCGAAATTGGTCTGAGACGGAGCGAAACGCTCAGTTCTTCTTGGGCTCGGTCGGCTTGGCGGCGTCGGGCTTGGCGGCCGGCGCCTCCGCCGGCTTGTCGAGCCGCTCGACCTTGGCCTTCTCGCGCAGCGCCAGGACGAGGTCCTGCTGGGCCTTGCGCTCGAGATACTGGTCGATCTGCGGCTTCACCGCGGCGAAGTCCGGCAGCGGCTTGGCGCGCTTGTCCTCGAGCCGGATGACGTGCCAGCCGAACTGGCTCTTCACCGGCTCCGAGACCTCGCCCTTCTTCAGCTTGAAGGCGGCCTCGGCGAATTCCGGCACCATGCGGTCCTTGGTGAACCAGCCGAGATCGCCGCCCTCCTTGCCGGAGCCGGGGTCCTTGGAGAGTTCGGCGGCGACCTTGGCGAAGTCCTCGCCCTTCTTCAGCCGCTCGACCACCGTCTTGGCCTGGGCCTCGTCCTCGACGAGGATGTGGCGGGCATGGGCCTCCTCCTCGGGAGCCATCGCCTTGGTGGTGTCGTCAAAGAGCTTCTTGGCCGCCTCGGCGGTGACCGCCTTCTTGCCCTCGCGGGTCAGGTATTCGTCGAGCAGCACCTTCTCGCGGTAATAAGCGAGGCGCGCGGCGAAATCGGGCGTGTCGGCGATCTTGGCCTCGGCCGCGGCCTTGGCGCCGAGCTTGAGGTCGACGAGATAGTTGATGACCTCGTCGCGCTTGCGGTCCTCGGGGAGCTGGGCGAGGCGCTCGCCGAGATCCTCGCTGGCGAGCTGGACATCCCGCTCGGTGATCGAGATGCCGTCGACCTTGGCGACGACCTTGTCGGCCTGGGCGAAGGCCGGGGTCGCGAGCAGCGCGAAGCCGATGACGGCGATGAAACGGGCTGAGTTCATGAGTGGCGGCCTTTCGTCGGAGAACCCGAGACGCTGTCGCGGCTGCACTGCCAGCTGAACGCGGCAAAGGCAAGGCGGATCAGGCGATTGCGGCCGCCGATCACGCAGCTTTGCGCGGCGCCGGCACCAGCGCCGTGCCGCCGCGGCAGGTCCGCCGCTCCCCGGCCCTTGGAAGCGGCGGGGCAAAACCCCACATCCTGAGCCGAATTCGCTTGCCGTTTCGCCGCCCTTTCGACGAAACGCACGCTGGACCCTGCCCGCGCACGCGTCTAAACACGCGGTCGCATTCAAGAGAATACCGGGCTTCCGACCCGCGCGCGAGGATCCGCGCCGGCCGGGGGCTCAAGCATCACCTGAAAGGCCCAACATGCTTGGCGCGCTCGCAAAGAAACTCTTCGGCTCGTCGAACGACCGCCGCGTCAAGGGCTATCAGCCCCGGGTGGCGGCGATCAACGCGCTGGAGAAAGAGCTGTCGACGCTGAGCGACGAGGCGCTGCAGGCCCGCACCGAGGAATTCAAGCAGCAGATCGCCGCCGGCAAGAAGCTCGACGACATCCTGGTCCCGGCCTTTGCCACGGTGCGCGAGGCGGCCAAGCGCGTGCTCGGCCAGCGCCCCTACGACGTGCAGTTGATCGGCGGCATGGTGCTGCACGAGGGCGCCATCGCCGAGATGAAGACCGGCGAAGGCAAGACGCTGGTCGCGACCCTGCCGACCTATCTCAACGCGCTCGAGGGCAAGGGCGTCCACGTCGTCACCGTCAACGACTACCTCGCCCGGCGCGACGCCGAGTGGATGGCGAAGCTCTACAACTTCCTCGGTCTCTCGGTCGGCATCATCGTGCACGGCCTCGACGACGAGGAACGCCAGCGCGCCTATGCCTGCGACATCACCTACGGCACGAACAACGAATTCGGCTTCGACTACCTGCGCGACAACATGAAGTACGACACTGCGCAGATGAGTCAGCGCGGACACCATTTCGCGATCGTCGACGAGGTCGACTCGATCCTGGTCGACGAAGCCCGCACGCCGCTGATCATCTCCGGCCCGCTCGACGACAAGTCGGACCTCTATGTCGCGATCGACAAGGTCGTGCCGGGCCTCGTCGCCGGCGATTACGACGTCGACGAGAAGCAGCGTGCCGTCTCGCTGACCGAGATCGGCAACGAGCATATCGAGGAGCTGCTGCGCGAGGCCGGCATCCTGACCGAGGGCGACCTCTACGACGCCCACAACGTCACACTGGTCCACCACGTCAACCAGGCGCTGCGCGCCCACACTCTCTTCACCCGCGACAAGGACTACATCGTCCGCAACGACGAGGTGGTGATCATCGACGAATTCACCGGCCGCATGATGCCGGGGCGGCGCTATTCGGAGGGCCTGCATCAGGCGCTCGAAGCGAAGGAAAACGTCACCGTCCAGCCCGAGAACGCGACGCTGGCCTCGATCACCTTCCAGAACTATTTCCGCCTCTACAAGAAACTCGCCGGCATGACCGGCACGGCCGCGACCGAGGCGGACGAGTTCTTCCAGATCTACAAGCTCGAGGTCGTCGAGATCCCGACGAATGTCCCCGTCGCGCGCAAGGACGAGGACGACGAGGTCTACCGCACCTTCGAGGAGAAGGTCCGCGGCGTCATCCGCGAGATCCAGGCGGCGCAGGAGAACGGCCAGCCGGTCCTGGTCGGCACCACCTCGATCGAGCGCTCCGAGCTGATCGCCGAGATGCTGGAGAAGGCGGGCTACAAGCTGCTCGACTTCACCGACCCGACGGCGCTGGAGCCGATTTACAAGGCGGCACGCGAGGGCAAGACCACCAAGGCCTTCGCCGTGCTGAACGCCCGCTTCCACGAGCAGGAGGCCTATATCGTCGCCCAGGCCGGCGTGCCGGGCGCGATCACCATCGCCACCAACATGGCCGGCCGCGGCACCGACATCCAGCTCGGCGGCAATGCCGACATGCGGATCAAGCACGATCTCGCCGGCATGGAAGAAGGGCCGGAGCGCGACGCGAAGGCCGCCGCCATCCGTGCCGAGGTGGCCGAGTTCAAGCAGCGCGTGCTCGCCGCGGGCGGCCTCTACATCGTCGGTACCGAGCGCCATGAGAGCCGGCGCATCGACAACCAGCTGCGTGGCCGCGCCGGTCGCCAGGGTGATCCGGGCCGCTCCAAGTTCTTCCTGTCGCTGCAGGACGACCTGATGCGCATCTTCGGCTCCGACCGGATGGACGGCATGCTGACGAAGCTCGGCCTCAAGGAGGACGAGGCGATCGTCCATCCCTGGATCAACAAGGCGGTCGAGAAGGCGCAGGGCAAGGTCGAGGCGCGCAACTTCGACATCCGCAAGAACATCCTGAAATACGACGACGTCATGAACGACCAGCGCAAGGTCGTGTTCGAGCAGCGCCGCGATTTCATGAAGCAGGCGAGCGTGCGCGAGACGATCGACGACATGCGCCATGGCGTGGTCGAGGACGTCGTCGCCCGCCACATCCCGGAAGAGGCCTATCCAGAGCAGTGGGACACTGCCGGCCTCAAGCAGGAGGTGCTCCAGTACCTCAATCTCGACCTGCCGGTGGAGGACTGGGCCAAGGAAGAGGGCATCGCCGACAGCGAGATCCGCGAGCGCATCCGCAAGCTCGCCGACGAGGACTATGCCGGCCGCATCGAGCGCAACACCGAAGAGGTCATGACCTATGTCGAGAAGCAGGTGCTCCTGCAGTCGCTCGACCATCTCTGGCGCGAGCATCTCGTCACGCTCGACCACCTGCGCCAGGTAATCGGCTGGCGCGGGCTTGCCCAGCGCGACCCGCTGCAGGAATACAAGCAGGAGGCGTTCGAGCTGTTCGACGGGCTGATCGGCCAGCTGCGCCAGCAGGTCACCGGTCATCTTTCGCGCGTCGAGGTCCGCTTCGAGCAGCCGGAAGACCAGCAGGCGCCGCAACTGGCGCAGGACGGTGCCGGTTCGGGCTTCGGCAGTGCTGGCGACTACGGCGGCAGCGGCGTGCAGTTCGCGGCGATCGACGCCGATACCGAGGTGCTGGACCGCAACCCGGCCGATCCCGCGACCTGGGGCAAGGTCGGCCGCAACGAGCCCTGCCCCTGCGGCTCGGGCAAGAAGTTCAAGCACTGCCACGGCCAGTTCGCCTGAGGCGGCTTTTCCGTTCGCGATCCGCGCGCCCGGCCCTGTGCCGGGCGCGTTGCGTTTGAAGCGGGCGTGCGCAGGAGATCGCGGCGACGGGCCAGGTGGTTGCGGGCAGCGGCTCCGACAGGTCCTTCTCGACAGCTGCCCACGCTGCCCAGCGCGCTCAGAGCGAGGTGCCGAACTCCCGCTGTCCGGTGCCGCGGGGCCGCAGGCTGAGCCAGGCCGGCCGCGCGAAGAGGAAGGACAGGGGCGTGTTCCTGACCAGCCGATGCAGCAGCAGCGGCACCACGACGGAGATGGCCGTCAGCAGCAGCGCGGCGACGCCGAGATCGATCGCAACGCCGGAGCGCAGCAGAATGCTCCGCCCGACCACCATCGGCAGGAAGAAGGCAAGGTAGATCGGCAGCGAGTTGCGCCCGCAATAGTCGAGCCAGGGCAGGCGCCCGGCCAGCAGCACCGAGCCGAGCAGGATCCCGAGCACGCCGGCGAGGCCGAGCAGCAGGTGGATGCCCGGCGCGGCCGTCTGGACCTCATGGCCGAGGAAGGGCGTCGCCAGCGCGCTGAGCGCGAACCAGCCGCCCCAGAGCGCGAGCGTCCTGCCGCGATGGGCGGCAGCGCGCTCGGCAGCGGCGCGGATCTCGGCCGAGAACACGGCCCCGGCCAGGAAGAAGACGAAATAGGCGGTGAACTGGTCGGGCACCATCCAGCCGGTGTTCAGCGGGGCGAGCGCCAGCAGGGCGGAGACGCCCAGCGCCGCATGGCGCCAGCGCCAGACCGCCCGGGCGGCGATGAAGAAGACGGTCAGCAGATAGATGAACCAGAGCACGCCAAAGGGATCGACGAGGCCGAGCGCGTAGTTCCGGGCGAAGCCGGCGACACCGGCCTCGCCCCAGGGCGGAAAGCGCATCAGCGCGTTGATGGTGAACCAGAGCAGGTAATAATAGGCGAGCGGCACGATCTTGCGGTCGATGAAGGCGCCCCAGCCGAGCCCGGCGAGCCGCGGCACGAACAGGCCCGAGAGCAGGAACAGGCCGGGCATGCGGAACTGCTTCGCCCAGGCGATCAGCGGGTCGATCCAGCTCTCCTGCCCGGCGGCGAGCTCCAGCCCGCCGGCGACATGCATGAGCACGACCAGGATGATGCAGATCCCCTTGCCGGTGTCGACCCAGCCGATACGGCCGCCAGCGGCGCGGCCGGATGGTGCGATGCTTTCTGCCATGATGCCGCTTCCTCCGATCGCAGCCTCGCATGGCCGGCTTAGCATAGGGTTAGGACCGCCGCGGGCGAGGGCAGGATGCCGTTAAGCTTTCGTCAAGGAGCGGGCGGAGCGCGACGGCTGGATAAGCGGCGTGCGGATGCTAGCCTGCCGTGCGCCAGCCGGAGAGATCGAGGGAGAGACCATCGATGGCAAAGCACAGGATCTACACGACCAGCTTCGCGAGCATCTATCCGATGTACGTCAAGAAGGCGGAGAGGAAGGGGCGCACCAAGGCAGAGGTCGATCAGGTGCTCTCCTGGCTGACGGGCTATGATCAAAGCGGGCTCGAAGCCCATCTCGACAAGCAGACCGATTTCGAGACCTTCTTCGCGGCTGCCCCCAAGCTCAATCCCGCGCGCGCCCTGATCAAGGGCGTGGTCTGCGGCGTCCGCGTGGAGGAGATCGAGGAGCCGACGATGCGGGAAATCCGCTATCTGGATAAGCTGATCGACGAGCTGGCGCAGGGGAAGGCGATGGACAAGGTTCTGCGAAAGAGCTGAGCTTGCTCTGTTGGCGAGCGGACCTCCGACGATGCGGCGCGCAGGTCGGGGCGCCACCTTTCCTCCGCGCCGGGAGGGTTCGCGCCGTACAGAAGACCGGGGGAGATTTTCAGCATGGCGAAACTCGTCTTTGGCATGAACCAGTCCCTGGACGGCTATGTCGACCATTTGGCGATGCGGACAGGGCCGGCGCTCTTTCGTCATTGGATCGAGCATGTGCGCGGCCTGGCCGGCAGTGTGTATGGTCGCCGGATCTACGAGCTCATGCGCTATTGGGACGAAGACGATCCCGCATGGGGGGCGGAGCAGCACGAGTTCGCGGCGGCGTGGCGGCGCCAGCCGAAATGGGTCGTCTCGCGCTCGCTGAAGTCGGTCGGCCCCAACGCGACGCTTGTCGAGGGTGACGTCGAGGCCGTTGTTCGCGGGCTCAAGACCCGGCTCGTCGGGGAGATCGCCGTTTCGGGACCGACCTTGGCGCAGAGCCTGACCGAGCTTGGCCTTGTCGATGAGTATCGACTCTACCTCCACCCCGTCGTGCTCGGGCGCGGCACGCCATTCTTCGCAGGCCCACGGCCGCCACTGCGCCTTCTGGCCGAGGATCGCGTTGGCGAGGGCGTGATCAGGTTGACCTACGTTCCCGCCTGATCGCGCAACGCGTCGGACGGAGGCCGCCGACGCGTCGGGTCGCGCATGCTTCCGCTGCGCGACCTGTGCTTGCATCCGTCCCCGGCAACCGCCAGTTTGAGCGCCGTTCGAGGCAGGGCTGGCGCCGGCGGCGTCGCGAGGGGGAGCGGAATGGAGCTGTCGGGATTCAACATCGCGGTCATCGTCGTCGTGGCGCTGGTGATCCTGACGATCGCGCGCGGCGTCCGCACCGTGCCGCAGGGCTACAACTACACCGTCGAGCGCTTCGGCCGCTATTCGCGCACGCTGAGCGCGGGGCTGGGCCTGATCTGGCCCTGGATCGACCGCATCGGCCACAAGGTGAACGTCATGGAGCAGGTGCTCGACATTCCCTCGCAGGAAGCGATCACCAAGGATAATGCCGGCGTGCGCATCGATGCCGCCGCCTTCTTCCAGGTGCTGGATGCGGCCAAGGCCTGTTACGAGGTCGCCTCGCTCAACGATGCGCTGATGGTCCTGACCATGACCAATATCCGCACCGTGGTCGGCTCGATGGATCTCGACCAGCTGCTCTCGCATCGCGACGAGATCAACGAGCGGCTGCTGCGCGTCATGGATGCCGCCGCCTCGCCCTGGGGCGTCAAGGTCACGCGCATCGAGATCCGCGACATCCTGCCGCCGGCCGATATCGCCGGGGCGATGAACCGGCAGATGAAGGCCGAGCGCGAGAAGCGCGCCGCGGTGCTCGAGGCGGAAGGCCTGCGCCAGGCCGAGATCCTCAAGGCCGAGGGCGCGAAGCAGTCGCAGATCCTCGCCGCGGAAGGCCGCAAGGAGGCGGCGCTGCGCGACGCCGAGGCGCGTGAGCGGTTGGCCCAGGCCGAAGCGGCGGCGACCGCCATGGTCTCGGAAGCGATCAGCCGTGGCGACATCCAGGCCGCCAACTTCCTGATCGCCGAGCGCTATACCGACGCGCTCAAGGCGATCGCCAGCGGCCACAACAGCAAGGTGGTGATCGTGCCGATCGAGGCCGCCTCGCTGGCCGGCACGGTTGGCGGCATCGCGCAGCTGACCAAGGCCGTCTTCGGCGAGGAGGCGGCGGCGCAGCGCCGCGGCGCCGGTTCGGTGCCGGCAGCCGGCCGGGGCAATGGCTGAGATGGCGATGTCCGACTGGCTCACGACCCATGGCGGCTGGCTCTGGGCGATCCTCGGCCTGCTGCTGATCGGCGGGGAGATGCTGGCGCCCGGCATCTTCCTGATCTGGCTCGGGCTGGCCGCCCTTCTCACCGGGCTCGTCGTCGGCCTCTTCGGCCTCGGCTGGCAGGCGGCGATGCTGGCCTTCGCCGTGCTCGCCATTGCCTGCGTCGTGGCGGGCCGCCTCCTGACCCGCCGCAAGGGCGAGGAGCCAGACGCCGCGACCGGCCTCAACGACCGCGGCCGGCAGCTCATCGACAAGGTCTTCCGGCTGGAGGCGACGATGACCGGCGGCGAAGGCCGCATCCGCGTCGGCGATTCGTCCTGGCGCATCATCGGTCCGGAACTGCTGGCGGGCACCGAGGTCAAAGTCGTGCGCGTCGAAGGTTCCACGCTCGTGGTCGAGAAGGCATGAGGTTTTTGCATCGCTTGCGGCGATTTGCGCGTCGGCATTGCATCTAGGGCGTTGGCCTCGCGCACGGTGAGGACTATAGCAACCGCTCCCCCACGAGCGCGGCAACCATGACCAGCCCCAGCGAACGCCTTTCCCTTCCGAAGGACCGCATCAAGGTCCTGCTGCTGGAAGGTATCAACGATTCGGCCGTCGAGCTCCTGCAGCAGGCCGGCTACAACAATCTGGAGCGGCTGCCCAAGGCGCTCGACCGCGAGGCGCTGCTCAAGGCGATCCAGGGCGTGCATGTGCTCGGCATCCGTTCGCGCACCCAGCTCAACCCGGAAATCCTCGCCGCCGCGGATCGCCTTTTCGCCGTGGGCTGCTTCTCGGTCGGCACCAACCAGGTCGATCTCGAAGCGGCGCGCCAACGCGGCGTGCCGGTCTTCAACGCACCCTTCTCCAACACCCGCAGCGTCGCCGAGCTGACCATCGGCGAGATCGTCATGCTGCTGCGGCGCATCCCCGACCGCTCGCGGGCGGCGCATGACGGCGGCTGGGACAAGTCGGCCAACGGCTCCTTCGAGGTCCGCGGCAAGACGCTCGGCATCGTCGGCTACGGCAATATCGGCAGCCAGCTCTCGACGCTGGCCGAGGCAATGGGCATGCGGGTGATCTACTACGATCACACCGACAGGCTGCGCCACGGCAACACCGAGCCGACCAAGAGTCTGAAGATCCTGCTCGGCGCGGCCGACATCATCTCGCTGCATGTGCCGGAGACGCCGCAGACGGCGGGCATGATCGGCGCGGCCCAGGTCGCGGCGATGAAGAAGGGCGCCTATCTGATCAACAACTCCCGCGGCACGGTGGTCGATCTCGACGCGGTGGCGGCGGCGCTGAAGAGCGGCCATCTCGCGGGAGCGGCGCTCGACGTCTTCCCGGTCGAGCCCGCCTCCAATGCCGAACGCTTCGTCTCGCCGCTGCAGGGGCTGCCGAACGTCATCCTGACGCCGCATATCGGGGGCTCCACCGAGGAGGCGCAGGAGCGCATCGGCGCCGAGGTCGCGCGCAAGCTCGTCGATTATTCCGATGTCGGCTCTACGGTCGGCGCCGTCAATTTCCCGCAGGTGCAGCTGCCGGCGCGGGCGATCGGCACCCGCTTCATCCATGTCCAGCGCAACGTGCCGGGCATGCTGCGGCGCCTCAACGACGTCTTCGCCAACCGGCAGGTCAACATCGCCGCGCAGAACTACCAGACCGACGGCGAGGTCGGCTATGTCGTGATGGAGGCGGACGGGGTTTCGAGTGGCGATGCGCGCGATATCCTCAAGGAGATCCGCGCGCTCGACGGCACGATCCGCGCGCGCCTGCTTTACCAGCGCGACTAGGAGCGATCCTCGAGCCGCGGTCAGGTCTTGTCCTTCGAGCCCGGCTTGGTCGGCTCCTGGGCGGCGACGGGGTCGCTGGCGGGGAAGGTGTCCTTCAGGGCCCTGTCAAGCATGGCGTCCTTGCCGTGCTCGCGCTCGGCCTTGCGCTGCGCCTTCTGCTCCTTGCGCAGGCTTTCCTTGGCCGGATTGGCGGTGGTGGTCATGATCGCTCCCTTCGGCGTGGCGTTCTCCGGCTGGTAAACGCGGCACCGCGCCGGCCGTTCCGCCAGAACGCCAGCGCAGGCGCGCCATGACGCGGCGGTCGCGCCTCTGGATCGTGGAGCCCAGCCTTCCCATCTGGTGAAGCCACGCCTTCCCGCCGGCTCTCTGTCCGGTGTCAGCCAGCAGGGGCCGCCATGGTCGCGATCTCCGTCCTCGATCTCGTTCCCGTCGTCGAAGGGGAGGGGCCGCGCGATGCGCTGCTGAAATCCATCGATCTCGTCCGCCATGCCGAGACGCTCGGCTACAAGCGCTACTGGGTGGCCGAGCACCACAACATGGTCGGCATCGCCAGCGCCGCGACCTCCGTCGTGATCGGCCAGCTCGCGGCCGCGACGAGCACGATGCGGATCGGCGCCGGCGGCATCATGCTGCCGAACCACGCCCCACTCGTCATCGCCGAGCAGTTCGGCACGCTGGAGGCGCTGTTCCCCGGCCGGATCGATCTCGGCCTCGGACGGGCGCCCGGCACGGACCAGATGACGCTCCGGGCGCTGCGCCGCAGCCCGATGTCGGCCGATTCGTTCCCGCAGGACGTGCTGGAGCTGCAGGCCTTGTTCGCGCCGGCGGGGCCGAACCAGGCGATCCGCGCCGTGCCGGGCGAGGGGCTGAACGTCCCCCTCTGGATCCTGGGCTCGAGCCTGTTCGGGGCGCAGCTCGCGGCCGAGCTCGGCCTGCCCTACAGCTTCGCCTCGCATTTCGCGCCGGATGCGCTGATGCAGGCGCTCGCCGTCTATCGCGAGCGCTTCAAGCCGTCGGAGCAGCTCGCGGCGCCCTATGCCATGCCGGGCATCAACGTCGTCGCCGCCGAGACCGATGCGGAGGCGCGGCATCTGGCGACCTCGCTGCAGCAACGCTTCGTCGGCATGGTCAGGGGGGAGCGCGGCAAGCTGCAGCCGCCGATCGACGACATCGAGGCGTACTGGTCGCCGGCCGAGAAGGCCCATGTCTCGCAGATGCTGCGCTATGCCTTCATCGGCTCGCCCGAGACGCTGAAGCGTTCGCTCGGCGCCTTCATTCGCGAGACCGGGGCCGACGAGATCATGATCACCGCCCCGATCTTCGATCATGACAAGCGCAAGCGCTCCTATGAGCTCGTGGCCGGGATCGCAGCCGAGCTCGGCGCGGCGGCGGGCTGAGGTTCAGGCCGGCTGCGCCGCCCCGCCTGCGCGGCGTGCGGCGCGGCGCAGGTTGACGACGAGCGCGACTGCGAAGAGCGCGGCCTGGACCACAACGATGCAGGGGCCGCTGGCGGCGTCGAGATGGTAGCTGAGGATCGTGCCGGCGAGGCTCGAGATCAGCGCCGAGGCGACGGCGACGGCGAGCATGCGGTCGAAGCGGCGCGTCGTCAGGAAGCCGATCGCGCCGGGCGCGATCAACATCGCGACGACGAGGATGATGCCGACGGCCTTGAGCGCCACGACGATGGTCAGTGCGAGCAGCGCCAGCAGGCCGAAATGCAGCCAGCCGACCGGCAGGCCGATGGCACGGGCATGGCCTGGGTCGAAGGCGTGCAGCAGCAGGTCGCGGCGCTTCGCCAGCAGGATCGCGGCGGTCGGCACGGCGATCGCCGCCGTCTCGGCGATGTCGGGCCAGCGCACGCCCAGCATGTCCCCGAAGAGGATGTGCATGAGATGCTGATCGCTGTCGACCTTGACGAAGAGGACGAGGCCGAGCGCGAACATGCCGGAGAAGACGATGCCCATCACCGTATCTTCCTTCACCCGGCTGTTCTGCTTGAGATAGCCGATGCCGATCGCGCAGCCGAGCCCGGCCCCGAAGGCGCCGAGCGCGAAGGGCAGGCCGGTGACATGGGCCAGGACGACCCCGGGCAGGATCGCATGCGAGACTGCGTCGCCCATCAGCGACCAGCCCTTCAGAACGAGGAAGCAGGAGAGCACGGCGCAGACGGCGCCGACCATGAGCGCGACGATGAGCGCGCGCTGCATGAACTCGTGGGCGAGGGGAGCCAACAGCCAGGTTTCGACGAAGCTCATGGCGTGGCCTCCGGCAACGGGCGGCGCGCCGCCCGGGCAGCGGCGAGGCGGCCATGCTTCGGCGCGAAGACGAAGGCGAGCAGGAAGAGCAGCGTCTGGAACACGACGATCAGACCGCCGGTCGACCCGTCGAGGAAGTAGCTGAGATAGGCGCCGATGGCGCTGGTCGAAACGCCCATCGTCACCGCGAGGGCAATCAACCGGCCGAAGCGGTCGGTCAGCAGATAGGCGGTGGCGCCCGGCGTCACCACCATGGCGATGACGAGGCAGGCACCGACGGTCTGGAGCGCGGCGACCGTGCAGGCGCTGAGCAGCACGAAGAACAGGATCTTCAGCCGCACGGGATCGAGCCCGACGGTGCGTGCCTGGTTCTCGTCGAAGAAGACCAGCATCAGGTCCTTCCAGCGAGCCAGCAGGATGAGCAGCGAGACACCGGCGATGATCGCGACCTGGACCACGTCCTCCGGCGCGATGCCGAGGATATTGCCGAGCACGATCGACTGGACGTTGACCGATGTCGGGTTGATCGAGACGACCAGCAGGCCGACGGCGAAGAAGGTGGTGAAGACGATGCCGATCACGACATCCTCGCGCAGCTGCGTCCGCACCCTGACCAGCGCCATCGCCAGCGCCGCGAACAGGCCGGAGAGGAAGGCGCCGGCGGCATAGGGCAGCTTGATCAGATAGGCGAGGGCGACGCCAGGCACGATGGCATGGGCGAGCGCGTCGCCCATCAGCGACCAGCCCTTGAGCATCAGGTAGCAGGAGAGGAAGGCGCAGACGCCGCCGACCAGCGCCGAGACCCAGATGGCGCGCTGCATGTATTCATAGGCGAAGGGTTCGAGCAGCAGGTCGATCATCGGCGGGCATCCTGCCGGTCGAGCGGTGCGTCCTCGCCCGCCAGCGCCTTGCCGTCCTCCTCGCCATAGAGCACCAGCGGACGCTCGTCGTCGCTGATCACGGTGAGCTGGCGGGTGTCGGCATCGGCATGGAGCGCGGCACCGCCGAGCTGGATGTGGCGGAGTGCCCCGCCGAAGGCGCGCTGGAGATTGGCGGGGGTGAAGGTCGTCGCGGTCGGCCCTGCGGCGAGGACGGTGCGGTTGATGATCACGACCTGGTCGCAGAATTCCGGGATCGAGCCGAGGTTATGGGTCGAGACCAGCATCAGCCGGCCCTCGGCCCGCAATTCGCGCATCAGCGCGACGATCTGGTCCTCGGTCTTGACGTCGACGCCGGTGAAGGGCTCGTCGAGCAGGATCACCTGCCCGCCTTGTGCCAGTGCCCGCGCCAGGAAAACGCGCTTGCGCTGCCCGCCCGACAACTCGCCGATCTGGCGATGGCGGAAGGGCAGCATGTTGACGCGGGCCAGCGCCTCCCCGACCGTGTCGCGATCGGCCTGGCGGGGGATCCGCAACAGGCCCATATGGCCGTAGCGCCCCATCATCACGACGTCCTCGACCAGGACCGGAAAGTTCCAGTCGACCTCCTCGGCCTGGGGCACATAGGCGACGAGGCCGCGCTTGAGCGCCTGGCGCACCTCCAGCCCGGCGATGGCGATGTGCCCCGCGGCGGGGCGGACGAAGCCCATCAGCGATTTGAACAGGGTCGACTTGCCCGAGCCGTTGACGCCGACCAGCGCGCAGATCGTGCCGGGGCCGAGCGCGAAGGAGGCGCCTTCCACCGCGGTGACGCCGTTGCTGTAGCGGACGGTAACGTCCTCGACGGCGATCGAAGGGCGGATGTCCCGCGGCCGGGCGGCGGGAGTTGCCGTCACTGGCCGAAACCCTTGGCGATGGTGTCCACCGTGACCTCCATCAGCTTGAGATAGGTCGGCACCGCGCCGTTCGCGGCCGAGAGCGAGTCGACGTAGAGCACGCCACCATATTGCGCGCCCGTCTCGCGGGCGACCTGTTTCGCCGCGCGGTCGGAGATGGTGCTCTCGCTGAACACTGCGGGGATGCGGTTCTTGCGCACGGTGTCGATCAGCCGGCGCACCTGCTGCGGGGTGCCCTGCTCGTCGGCGTTGATCGGCCAGAGATAGGCTTCGCGCCAGCCATAGTCGCGGGAGAGGTAGCTGAAGGCGCCCTCGCTGGAGACGAGCCAGCGCTTCTCGGCGGGTACCTTGTCGAGGCGGGCGCGCAGCGGCGCGTCCATCGCCCGGATCGATTCGGCATAGGCCTTGGCGTTGGCCGCATAGGTTTCGGCCTGAGCCGGATCGGCCGCGCTCAGCGCCTTGCGGATGTTCTCGACATAGATCAGTGCGTTGGCGGTCGACATCCAGGCATGCGGATTGGGCCTGCCCTCATAGGGGCCTTCCTTGATGCCCATCGGCTCGATGCCGTCGGTGACGACGGTGCTGGGCACGTCCTTGACGTTGTCGAAAAAGCGCTCGAACCAGCGCTCGAGGTTGAGACCGTTCCAGAGCACGAGATCAGCCGATTGCGCCTTCACCACATCGAGCGGGGTCGGCTGGTAGTCGTGGATCTCGGCGCCGGGCTTGGTGATCGATTCGACGATCGCCGCAGTGCCTGCGACGTTCTGCGCGATGTCCTGGATCACCGTGAAGGTGGTGACGACGCGCAGGGGCTTGCGCGGCGTGGCCTGCGCAGAGGCGTCGGTGGCGGACAATGAAGCGGCCAGCGCGATCGCGGCGGCACCCCAACCCAGAAACATTCGACGCGGAAGCATGCTGACCCTCGCAGTTACGGACCGGCAGAACGCTATTGCAAACGAATTGCAATTGTCAACGCTGATGCGACCTATTTGCGATAAGGTGGTTTTGCAAATGCCTCCTAGCATTGCTATTTGCTAGGCATGACCGAAACCGACCGGCGCGTCGCCGTCTTCGAGACCCAGCTCAAGGGAGCCGGGCTGCGCATGACGCAGCAGCGGCGGCTGATCCTGCGCGTGCTGGCGGAGGCGGACGACCACCCCGATGCGAAGGGCATCTTCACCCGCGCCTTCGCCCTCGACCCGACACTGTCGCTCTCGACGGTCTACCGGACGATGAAGGTGCTGGAATCGCAAGGCGCGATCGAGCGCCACGCCTTCGAGGACGGCGTCTCGCGCTACGAGCACGCCGGCCAGGAGCACCACGACCATCTGATCGATGTCGATTCGGGCGAGGTGATCGAGTTCTCCTCGGACGCGATCGAGGAATTGCAGCGGCGCATCGCGGCGGAACTCGGCTACGAGCTCGTGCGGCATCGGCTCGAGCTCTATGGCCGCAAGAAGCAGCCGGCGCGCAAGAACGGCCGCAAGAGCGGCTAGAGCCCTTTTCGATCAGGCGGAGCTAGCGGAAGTCGTCATCGCGAGGAGCGAAGCGACGACGCTATCCAGGGGCTGGGCTGAACGTCGCAGCCAATCCTGCCTGGATTGCGTCGGTACGCTCGCAATGACGGCGTGGTTCCGTCAAATCCGGCAGGCTCTCGATCGTGGCGCCGAAGCCTCAGCCGTCGATGATGTCGTCGTATTCGCGGTGCTTCGCGATCCAGCCCTTGAGGAACTCGCAGCGGACCACGGCCTTGCGCCCGCTCGCGCGGATCAACTCGAAGACGCCCTTCGCCAGCCGCGAGCCGACGCCCTGCCCGGCGAACTGCGCGGGCACCTCGGTATGGACCAGAACCAGCCGGTTGCCGTCGCGCCTGTAAGCGACGAGGGCGGTGCCGCCGTCGAGAGCCAGTTCGAAACGGTTCTGTTCGGGATTCTCGACGACGTCCATGATCGGCTCCTCCGGCTCAGCCCTGTGCTTCCGAACGCCAGGGATAGCTCCAGGTTTCGGTCAGCGCCTTGCCGCCGCTCTTGAGGAAGGCGCGCATCTCGGCGAGCTGGCCGGGCTCGACCACGACATCGATGAAGGCGCGGAAGCCTTCGGTCTTCGGGTTCGGCACGATGAAGGCCCGGTCGATCCGGCCATAGGCGATCGAGGGCACGATCTCGACCTTCTCCGGCTGCTTCAAATGGTATTCGAGATCGCCGCCGGCGAAATCGACGATGAAGCGGCGGGCGCCGTCGGTCACCGGCTCGCCCGAGCCGAGCGCCTTGGGCTTGGCCTGATAGGTGTTGATCACACGCCCGCCGGGATGCAGGTCGCCGGAATCGAGCATGGCGATGAGCTTGTAGCCGAAGGAGAATTCCCGACCCGGCTCAAGCGGCGTCTTCGGCGCCCAGAGCGCGACGATGTTGTCGTTGGTCTCGTCCGTCGTCGGCATCTCGATCAGTTCGACGACGCCCTCGCCCCAGTCGCCCTGCGGCTCGATCCAGTAGGACGGCCTGAGCTCATAGGCGAGGTCGAGGTCCTGATAATGCTCGAAGGTGCGGTCGCGCTGCATCAGGCCGAAGCCGCGGATGTTGCGCTCGACGAAGGAGGAGACAGCCTGCTGCTTCGGATTGCGCAGCGGCCGCCAGATCCATTCGCCGCTGCTGGAATGAACCATCAGCCCATCCGAATCATGCAGCTCGGTGCGGAAATCGTCGAAGAAGCGGCGGTCGTTCTCGCCGGTGAAGAACATCGAGGTCAGCGGCGCGAGGCCGAGCTTCTCGACGGGCCGGCGCGGATACAGCGTGGCCGCGACGTCGACCACGGTGTCGTGGTCCGGGTAGATGGTGAAGCGATAGGCGCCGGTCACCGAGGGCGAATCGAGCAAAGCGTGGACGATGACGCGCTCGGCATCGGCCCGCGGCGCCTCGACCCAGAATTCGCGGAAGACCGGGAACTCTTCGCTCACCGTGCCGGCGCCGATGGACAGGCCGCGCGCCGAGAGACCATAGCGCTGGCCGCGGCCGAGCACGCGGAAATAGCTCGCGCCGATGAAGGAGATCAGCTCGTCGAGAACGCGTGGATCGTTGAGCGGATAGTGCAGGCGGAAGCCGGCGAAGCCGAGATTGACCGGCAGCGGCTTGTCGAAGCGGACCTTGCCGTAATCGAAGAGGTTCGCGGCATAGGGCACCGGCGTCGGCACGCCGTCGCGCACCACGTTCACCGTCACCGGCCGGGTGAACAGGAAGCCGGGATGGAACATCTGCATGCGAAAGGGCGAGCCGTTCTGGGCCAGCAGCGCCCGGTCCGGCCGGAAACGAATGTCGCGCCAGGAATCGTAGTCGAGCTTGGCCAGAGCTTCCGGCAAGGCCGCGATCGGCTCATAGGGCACGGCCGCGATCTCGCGGGCGCGGCGCTGCACGTCCTCGAAGCCGAAGCGCGGTTGCGGAGCGGCGTTCTGCGGCGGTGTCTGCGGCTGGCCCTGGCCTTGCGGCTGGGGCTGCTGGGCCAGCAGTACGGAGGGCGCCGCCGACAGGCAGAGCGCGGCTGAAAGTCCGCCCAGGACGCGGCGGCGATCTGTCGTGGTCATGCGTGGTCCGTGGTTCCGTCGCGTCGTCCGGCAAACATTCGTGTGAGCCATGACTTAAGGCCATCAAATGGGGCCGGTCTAGGGCATCCGCCATTGACAGGAGATGAAGATCTCGCAACCTTCGCGGCCGGCCGGATGCGGCCTGCCGCTCGCGCCCCGAAAGGGCAAAGTGAACGCATCCCGAGAAGTTGCTGTCCTGATCCCGATCGACTCGTGGACGGATATCGGCAAGGCGAGCTCCGATCTTGACCGTCCGCAGCGAGAAGGATCACGACGATGCGTAGCTTCCGCGATGCGAAGCTGATGGCGAAGAGCCTGCGCGAGGCCATGGCCGCGCGGCAGGTGCCGCTCTCCCATTCCGAAACCCTGGAAATCGTGGCGCGCCAGTTCGGCTATGACGGCTGGAACGTGCTGGCGGCCAAGATCGGCGAGGCGGAGCCCGAAACGCCAGGCACAGGCGCCGGCGAGGCCGTGCGCCTGCGGATGGGGATTCCCATCCTCAGGATCTTCGACGAGGCGAAGGCCAGGGAGTTCTATCTCGGCTTCCTCGGCTTCACCATGGACTGGGACCATCGCTTCGGGCCGAACATGCCGCTTTACATGCAGGTCTCGCGCTCGGGGCTGCAGCTCCATCTCTCGGAGCACCATGGCGATGCCAGCCCCGGTTCGACGGTCTTCGTCTGGATGCAGGGCATCGACGCCTATCGCGCCGAGCTGCTCGGCAAGCATTATTCCTACTCGCGGCCGGGCATCCAGGAGGACGGGCCGGGCGGCCGGACGCTGGAAGTGCCGGACCCGTTCGGCAATCGGATTCGCTTCTGCGAGAAGCGCGGCTGAAACCCTTCCGCTCGCGTGACGGCGCTGCCACGTTGCGATGTGGCATATGCCGGAGCGTGCAGACCGCGCCGCCACGCTCGCCTTGCGGCGATCATCCAGGTCTTGAGCCCTGCCCTTGAACAGCGAAGACGTGAATGGTCGGGACGAGCCCGACCATGACGGCGAGGCGGCTATGTGAGGCCCGGCATCGCGCCGTGGTTTTGGCATCGCTGGTGCAGGCACTAAGCCATAGCCGGCAAAGCGCTTTCCGCCTCGGAGCCCGCCCCTAAATCGATGCGGATCGGCCTTGCAAAAAAATGCGGCTCCGGGCTCACAAAACACTTGTGATCCGGAGACGTCGTCCGTATATCGCGTTCACCCAATTCGCACGTGCCTGTGGCCGCGTGCCGGTCGGTGGGCATCCGGACAAGAGGCCGGACAGCCGCCAGGGGTTGGAAGACGGATGGAGGGGATGGACATCCCTCAAATCACGCTTCCCAGTCTCCGCAAGGAGATTGCTCCCCGACACAGACCGGCAGCCGGAGGCAAAACCGGCGAACCCCGAATCTCCACGGGGGACGCAGCTTAAAGCAACGACGGAGCGGGCTTTTTTGGTCTCGCCGGCTTTCCACAGGCCGGCACCGAAGAGGCTTGTCCTTCATTGCCGGCCGTGCGGGGTCTTCCCCAATCGAACGGTGTTTCGGGTCCGGACGGTTCGTCCGCTGTAGCAGGCGTCTCCACAGCGCCTCGCGAACGCGACGACTCATCCGGCGATACATCGCACCGACGCCGCTTGCGTCGTAGGGGAGTCGCGCCGATGACCGAGCGCATCCGTGAATTTCTTCGGACCCGACGTGAGGACGGTCCCTGCGTCGTCATCGACACCGATGTCGTGCGCGAGAACTATCATGCCTTCGCCCGCGCCCTGCCCGACACCCGCGTCTTCTACGCGGTGAAGGCGAACCCGGCGGCGGAGGTGCTCGCCCTGCTGGCCAAGCTCGGCTCCTGCTTCGATTGCGCCTCGGTCGTCGAGATCGAGCTCGCGCTCGCGGCTGGCGCCACGGCGGACCGCATCTCCTTCGGCAACACCATCAAGAAGGAGCGCGACGTCGTGCGCGCCATGGAGCTCGGCGTGCGCCTGTTCGCCGTCGACTGCGTGGCCGAGGTCGAGAAGGTCGCCCGTTCCGCCGAGAAGACCGGCGCCAAGGACGCGCGCATCTTCTGCCGGATCCTCTGCGACGGTGCCGGCGCCGACTGGCCGCTTTCGCGCAAGTTCGGCTGCGTGCCCGAAATGGCCGCGGACGTGCTCGAGCACGGCCATCGCCTGGGCCTCCTGGCCTATGGCATCTCGTTCCATGTCGGCTCGCAGCAGGCGAATGTGAACGCTTGGGATTCCGCCCTGGCCTCGGCCTCGGGCATCTTCAAGGAGTGCGCCATCCGCGGCATCTCGCTGTCGATGGTCAACCTCGGCGGTGGTTTCCCGGCGCGCTACCTGAAGCCGATTCCGGGCGTGCCGTCCTATGGCGACGCGATCTTCCGGGCGCTGTCGAAGCATTTCGGCAACCAGCTGCCCGAGACGATCATCGAGCCGGGCCGCGGCATGGTCGGTGAAGCGGGCCTGATCGAGGCCGAGGTCGTGCTGATCTCGAAGAAGGCCGAAACGGACGAGGTCCGCTGGGTCTATCTCGACATCGGCAAGTTCAACGGTCTCGCCGAGACCATGGACGAGGCGATCCGCTACCCCATCCGCACGACGCGCGATGGCGATGCGACCGTCCCGTGCGTGCTCGCCGGCCCGACCTGCGACTCGGTCGACGTCATGTACGAGAAGACCCCGTACATGCTGCCCTTCTCGCTGGAGATCGGCGACAAGGTGCTGATCGAGGGCACGGGCGCCTATACGACGACCTATTCGGCCGTCGCCTTCAACGGCTTCCCGCCGCTGAAGCAGTACGTCATCTGACGTCGGAGGGAACGCGAGCTCCCTCCTGATCCAATCGGGTCCGGCGAAGCGCCCTGCCGCATGGCAGGCTGCCTGACGCCAGTCGGGTGGAGCGTTCGTATCTCCAGAACGGAGATGCGGGCGTGGCTCCCGCCGGACCCCCTTCCACACAACCCATCCGCTAGATCATCGCGCGTTTGTTCGGACGCGATAACGATGATCTAACTTATTGGTATCGCATCGGATTCTTCCGAAAAGTGGCTTCCACTTTTCGGCCCGATGCGGTGGCCGCGTTCGCGCGGCGCCGGGAAGGTTCGCCGCAAGGCGAGCGCTCCGGCAGGAGGTGCGTCATGATCACGATCCGCGACGAGATCGCCGCCGACATTCCCGCCCGCGAGGCGCTGCTCGACCGTTGCCTGGGCGAACGCCGCACCGCCAAGTCCAGCGAGCGCCTGCGCGAGGGCCGGCTGCCGGCCGAGGGGCTGGCGCTCGCGGCCGAGCGCGACGGCGAACTGCTGGCGACCGTGCGCCTCTGGCATGTCGAAGCCAATGGTGTGCCGGCGCTGCTGCTCGGCCCGCTTGCGGTCAAGCCCGAGCTCCAGGGCGAGGGGCTCGGCAAGGCGATGATGCGCGAGGCGCTCTGGCGCGCGGCCTGCCGCGGGCACGGTGCGGTCATCCTCGTCGGCGACGTCCCCTATTATGCCCGTTTCGGCTTCGACCCGGCGCTGACGCACGACCTCGCCATGCCCGGCCCGGTCGAGCGCGAGCGCTTCCTCGCCATCGAGCTGCGCGGGGGCGCGCTCGCCGGTGCCCGCGGCGTGCTGGCCGCCACCGGCGCCGTGGCTTCCGCAGCCTTCGAAGCGAAGGAGGTGGCGCAGGCCGCCTGAGACCTCGCTTCTCCCGTCATCGCGCCGTCATTGCCCGGCGCTTTCCATGCGCGGACCGCGTGGAAGGCGTCGCGGCGATTGACGGCGCGATTTTGCGCTCATACGAGCTTTTCTGCTGTTTTTTATCCCCAGGAACCCAGGAGTTTGGAAGAATGACGAATTGGCCCGTCTACGGCGAGATCACCGGCCCGGTCGTGATGATCGGTTTCGGCTCGATCGGCCGCGGTACGCTGCCGCTGCTCGAACGGCACTTCAAGTTCGACAAGAGCCGCTTCGTCGTCATCGCACCAGACGATTCCAATCGCCATCTGCTCGACGAGCGCGGCATCCGCTTCATCCAGGAAGCGCTGACGCCGGCTAACTACAAGGACATCCTGGAGCCGCTGCTGACCGCCGGCGGCGGGCAGGGCTTCTGCGTCAACCTGTCCTGCGACACCGGATCGCGCGACCTGATGGAGTTCGCCTCCAGCCTCGGCGCGCTCTATATCGACACGGTCAACGAGCCCTGGCTCGGCTTCTATTTCGACGACAGCAAGGGCCCGGCCGAGCGCTCGAACTATGCGCTGCGCGAGATGACGCTCGCCGCCAAGCGGGCGCGTCCGGCAGGTACGCCGACGGCGGTCTCCTGCTGCGGCGCCAATCCCGGTATGGTCTCCTCGCTGGTGAAGCGGGCTCTGACGAACCTCGCCGCCGATATGCGTCTCAATGCGACGCAGCCCCAGACCCGGGAGGAATGGGCGGCGCTGATGCAGCGCGTCGGCGTCAAGGGCATCCATATCGCCGAGCGCGACACGCAGCGTTCGAAGAATCCCAAGCCGCCGGGCGTGTTCGTGAACACCTGGTCGGTCGAGGGCTTCATCGCCGAAGCCGTGCAGCCCGCCGAACTCGGCTGGGGTACGCATGAGAAGTGGATGCCGGCGAACGCCTATGGCCACGAGACCGGCTCGCAGGCCGCGATCTATCTGATGCAGGCCGGCGCCGAGACCAAGGTTCGGAGCTGGTGCCCGACGCCGGGTGCGCAGTACGGCTTCCTGGTCACGCATAACGAGTCGATCTCGATCGCCGACTACTTCACCGTGCGGGACGAGACGGGCAAAGCCGTTTACCGGCCGACCTGCCACTACGCTTACCACCCGGCGAACGATGCCGTGCTCTCGCTGCACGAGATGTTCGGCAATGCCGGGCGCCCGCAGGAAGAGCATCATATCCTCGAGGAGAAGGAGGTCGTCGACGGCATCGACGAGCTCGGCGTCCTGCTCTACGGCCATGACAAGGGCGCGTATTGGTTCGGCTCGCAGCTCTCGACCGAGGAGGCGCGCAAGCTCGCCCCGTACCAGACCGCGACCGGGCTGCAGGTGACCTCTTCCGTGCTCGCCGGCATGGTCTGGGCGCTGGAGAATCCGCGCGCCGGGATCGTCGAGGTCGAGGAGCTCGACTTCAACCGCTGCCTCGAGATCCAGCGACCCTATCTCGGGCCGGTGAAGGGCTACTACACCGACTGGACGCCGCTCGACGGCCGTCCGGGGCTGTTCCCGGAGGATATCGACGAGAGCGATCCCTGGCAGTTCCGGAACATCCTGGTTCGCTGAACCGTCTTCCCGTGCGCGCTGCGGCACCTCAGTGCTGCGGCGCAGGCACGGGACCGTTTTCCAGCAAGGGCGTCTTCTCGTGCAGAGGGCGCCCTTTCCTTTAACGGGCGCCTCCTTCGTCGTGCGGTCCCGCATCTGCGAGCAGCACTGCGTGCCGCGGCGCGTGCGGAGTGACGCCCTAGGGCCGGCGGACCTTCACACCCGCCAGTAGCCACGCCCCGGCCAGGAAGAAGACGATCAGGACGGCCAGGCCCGCGCGCTGGCTGGCGAAGATGCTCGTCGCCAGCGCGACCAGCGTCGGGCCCAGGAAGGACGTGACCTTGCCCGACAGGGCGAAGAGCCCGAAGAACTCGCCGATGCGGCCGGGCGGTGCGAGCCGCGCCAGCAGGCTGCGCGAGGCCGCCTGCAGCGGGCCGGCGACGAGCCCGATCAGCAGGCCGAGCGCCAGATAGACCCGCTCCGGCAGCGAGGCGTAGAGCCCGTCGCCGGGCACGGGTGGGGCTGCCGGGATCACGAACAGGATATGGTCGGCGCCGAGCGAGAGGATGCCGAGGCAGGCGAAGAGCAGGCAGGCGATAGCGCCGAGCACCACCGGCTTGCCGCCGATGGCGTCGTCGAGCTTGCCGCCAGCCCAAGCGCCGAAAGTGCCGGTGACGGTGAGCAGTATGCCGAAGACGCCGAGCTCGATGGTCTGCCAGCCGAAGACGCCGGCCGCATAGATGCCGCCGAAGGCGAAGAGCGCGACCAGAGCGTCCTGGTAGACCATGTTGGCGAGCAGGAAGCGGCCGAGCGAGGGCTGCTTCGGCAGCTCGGCCAGCGTGTCCCTGAGCCGCCCGACGCCGCCTCTGGCTGCCTCGGCGAAGCTCAGCCCCGTCCTGTGCGAATCGGGAGTGAACAGGAACATCGGCGTGACGAAGATGACGAACCAGAGCGCGGTGAGCGGCCCGGAGAAGCGGTCGCCCTCGCGTGCCACCGCGTCGAGCCCCAGGATCGGCGCGATGCCGGCCAGCGTCTTGCCGGTATGGGGATCCGCCGCCAGCAGGCCGAGCGTGATCGCGAGCGAGAGAAGCCCGCCGAGATAGCCGATCGCCCAGCCGGTGCCGGAGAGCCAGCCGAGGCGCTCGGGCGGCACCAGTCGCGTCATCATCGCGTTGTTGAAGGTGGTGGCGAATTCGGCGCCGATCGTCGCAACGACGAAACCGGTGAGCGCGATCGGCACCGCGAGCGCCGAGCCCGGCGCGGCGAACCAGAGCGCGCCCGAACCGAGGACCAGCAGCGCGCCGAAGGCGGCGATCCAGGGCTTGCGTGGCCCGGTCCTGTCGGCGATGCCGCCGAGCAGGGGCGAGAGCAGGGCGATGCAGAGGCCGGCGAGGCCCGTCGCATAGCCCCAGAGCGCCTGGCCCGCCGCCGCGTCCTGCGCCAGCGCAGACGCGAAGAAGGGCGCGAAGACGAAGGTGGTGATCAGGGTGAAGAAGGGCTGCGCGGCCCAATCGAAGAACAGCCAGGCGGTGACCGCCCGGCGCGGTGGCCAGACGGCCGGCGGAGCTTCGACAAGCGGCGCGGCTACGGTCACTGCAGGGTCGTGTCCGGGTCGCCGCCGCCGCGGGCGAGCTCGATCTCGGTGATCGCCACCAGCACCTCGGCCCGGTCCTTGAGCGTCGCCGCCTCGAGCAGGGCCTGCTTCTCGCGCGGCCCGAAGGGGCACATCATCGAGAGCGCGTTGACCAGCGCCTCGTTCGGCGCCTCGTTGACGCCCTTCCAGTCGATCTTGAGATCGTTGACCCTGGCGAAGTCGCGCAGCGCCTTGAGCAGGCCCTTGCGGTCGACCCTCTCCTCGCCGGCGCGGGCGACGAAATCGGTCGCGAAGGGCTCGTAGTCGACCCGCGCCTGCCGATAGGCCGTCGTCACCGACAATTCCTCCAGCAGCCGGAAACGGCTGATGCCGGTCAGCGTGATGATGTAGCGCCCGTCGCCGGTCTCGGCGAGCTGGGTGATGCGGCCGAGGCAGCCGACCTTGAGCAGCGGCGGGATCTCGGGCTGGCGCCCGTCATCGGGCTCGGGCTGGATCATGCCGATGACGCGCTCGGCCTTCAGCGCGTCGTCGATCATGGCGAGATAGCGCGGCTCGAAGACGTTGAGCGGCATCTGGCCGCGCGGCAGGAGCAGGGCGCCGCCCAAGGGGAAGAGCGGGATCACCTCAGGGCAATCCCCGGCCCCCTCATAGACGGCGTTCATGCCCATGGGCGCTTCGTCCTCTTCCACCTCAGGAGAACAACAGGGTCGACAGCTTGCGGCGGCCGGCGACGCTGGCCTCGTCCATCGGGCCCCAGGCCTCGAAGAACTGCAGCAGCTGCTTGCGTGCGCCGTCCTCGTTCCACTTCCTGTCGGCCCTGATGATGGCGATCAGATGGTCGACGGCCTCCTCGCGCCGGTCGCGGGCGTTGAGCGCCAGCGCCAGATCGAAGCGGGCCTGGTGGTCCTTCGGATCGGTTGCGACCTTCGCCTCCAGCTCCGCGGTGTCGCCGAGCGAGGCGGCCTGCTCGGCGAGCTCGATCGCGGCGCGCACGGCGGCAACCGCCGGATCCCCGGCCTTGTCCTGCGGCGCCGTGCCGAGGATGCCCTTGGCGCTTTCGATGTCGCCGGTGTCGAGATGCAGCCGCGCGAAGCCCGTGATGGCGGCGAGGTTATCGGGCTCGGCCTGGAGCACGCCGGCATAGAGCTCGCTCGCCCCGGCGGCGTCGCCGGCCTCGGCCGCGGCCTGCGCCGCAGCGATCAGCTCCTCCGCCGCACCCGGGCCCACCGGCCCGACGAGGCGCTCGATGAAGGCCTTCACCTGGCTCTCCGGCTGGGCGCCCATGAAGCCGTCGATCGGCTGGCCCTGCTTGAAGGCGATGACGGCGGGGATCGACTGGATGCCGAGCTGTCCGGGGATCTGCGGATGCTCGTCGATGTTCATCTTGACGAGCTTGACCTTGCCCTTCGCCGCCTGCACCGCCTTCTCGATGACGGGGGTGAGCTGCTTGCAGGGGCCGCACCACGGCGCCCAGAAATCGACGAGGACCGGCTGCTGCATCGATTCGGTGATGACGTCCTGGCGGAAGCCCTGCGTCGTGGTGTCCTTGATCAGGCCGGTTTGCGCGGCCGCTTCGCCATTGACCAGCATGGGTCGCCCTTCGTGATGATTCGTCGCGTTTTGGGGGGCGCACCGATGCGGCCGCCCGCGCCGTTGCCCCATAGATGGGATGCTTCAGCCGTTCTGTCCATCGGGCGGGACCGGCAAATCGACGATCAGCGGCTCGTGGCCGGTGCCCCGCAGAAAGGCGAGGAGGTCGTCGCGGCCGATCCGCAGCGTCGCCGTGTTGATCAGCGGATGGAAGTTGAGGTCCTCGCCCGTCATCAGATTGGCGTCGAGCACCATGGTCACGGTCTGGTCGCGGTCGTTGACGATGGCGAAGGCGGTGACCGAGCCAGGCGTCACGCCGAGCTTTTCCTGCAGGAGCTCGACCGAGCCGAAAGAGAGCCGGCCGCTGGCGCCGAGCGTTTCATGCAGGCGCTTCAGGTCGATGCGGGCATGAGCTTCGGCCGAGACCAGGAAGAGCCGGCCCTTCTTGTCCTTCAGGAACAGGTTCTTGGTGTGGTGGCCGACCATGGCGTCGCGATGCGGCGCCGTCTCCGCGACCGTGAAGACGGCGGGGTGGTCGGTGCGCTGGAAGGCGATGCCGCTCTCGGAGAGACGGGTGCAGAGCTCGTCGGGCGTCAGGGGGTTGTTCATGGCGGGCAAATCGAGAGGCGGGTCATGGCGCGAGGGAGCGGCAGGCGTTGTGCGAATCGACCGTCTCGACCGGCGAGACGGAGCGTCGCGCGCCGCCGGTCCATGCCTAGCCGCCCGGCGTGTCGACAGCAAGACAGGGCCGTGGAAGCCGGGCTTGCGCGGGGCGGAGAAAAAAGTTTCGACAAGGCGCTTGCACTCCGCCGCGCTTTGGGGCAATAACCCGGCCGCGCCGCCAACACGGCGCGACTGTCTCGGATGCGGGTGTAGCTCAGGGGTAGAGCACAACCTTGCCAAGGTTGGGGTCGAGGGTTCGAATCCCTTCGCCCGCTCCAGACAATCTCAGGACTTGAGAAGCATGCAAGCGTCGGATCTTCCGGCGCTTTTTGCTTTTTTGACTTCGGGCGATCCGGCGCTGTTTTCGAGATGTTCCGAAGGCCCGTGGTTACCTGGGGGTTACAAGTTCGCTCCGTCGCGAGCCGCGGAGCCTCACCTTCTGAAGCGATTCTCTCGGTGCCGGCGCAGGGATTGCGAATGAGGTCGACAATGGGTTCGCAGCGGCGGTGACCAGGAGACCGGTCTGTTTCGGCTCACCGGCGAATTCACCGCCTCCGTGGTGACTGCGCGGCGTCGAGACGCTGGCCGGGTATCCGAGATGATGGCCATCTTCACGGGCCATGCATCCCAATGTTCCGAACGATCTCCCGACGCTGCGACCGTCTCCGGCCGTCCGAACGGGTTTGCAAAAGCTCAGGGCTGCGCCGCCAACGCTGCTGCGATCGCCCGGCCGGCCACGGCATGGCCATAGGCGTTCCAGTGAGCGTCGGAGGCGAAGGCGAAGGGCTTGTGCTCGGCCGCCCATTCAGCCGCGAAGACCGGGTGCAGGTCGAGGAAAGGCACGCCATGCCTGGCTGCGGCCGCAGCGGCGATGGCGTTCAACCGGAGCGCCGGGCTGCCGTCGCGCCCAGCCTCGATCGCGGCGCGGTCGCCGTCCATCACCAGTTGCAGGCGGGCGCCGGCGGCCTGCGCCAGCGCCTTGAGACGGCCGACGACATGGTCGGTCGCCGCCCGGATATCGGCCTCCCGGGCCAGCACGGCACCGATCTCGACATTCGCCGCATAGCCGCCTTCGGCCGCCTGGGCCGGGCCGAGGATGGCCTCGGCGATCGCCTGCGGGCGCACCTGCCAGCGATAGAGGAAGAAGCCGGCCGTCGCCGTCCGCCTCAGGATCTCGACCGGCCCCGGGTGCCAGGGCGTCGGCGGCAGCTCGCCGGTGACCTTGCCGTTCTCGACGACGAGCTTGCGGAAGCTCGAGGTGTAGCGGCCGGGCTTGAAGACGAAGCTCTCGTCGAAATCATTGTGGACCAGCAGGACCACGATCGTATCCGGCCGCGCCTGCCCGACCTCCCGCTCCACCATCTGGACATATTGGCTCATCGGCGCGCCGGCGATGCCGTAGCGGTAGGTTTCGACGGGGCCGGCGGAGCCGAGCGCCTCGGCGGCGACCTCGGCGAAGCTGCGGTCGAAAGGGACCTGGAGCGCCTCGACGAAGCTGTCGCCGACGAAGGCGAGGCGCCGCACGCCGGGCTTGCGCTCGCGTGGATAGGCCGGCAGCGGCGAATTCCAGCCCTCGCCGTTGATCGAGAACGGCGCATCGATCTCGTCGCGCACCCGCCAGTGCCCGCTCTGGCCAGGAGCGTAGCGCACCAGCTCGTCGATGAAGGCGTTGCGCGGCACGTCCGAGCCCGGCAGCACGAAGCGGAAGACCACGAGCTCGCAGAAAGCGAGGAAGACGGCGATGCTTCCCGCCATCACCGCGAGATTGACGAGCAGACCGCGCTGACGGGAGCGGGCAGGAACGGCCATCGAGGTCAATCCAGCTCGAAGCGCGAGGTGTAGTCGAGCGCCAGCGCCGGGTCCTGGCGCTCCTTGCGCAGGACGCAGGTGCCGACGACCAGCATCTCGATATCCGAGCCCATGAAGCAGCGGAAGGCATCCTCCGGCGTGCAGACGATCGGCTCGCCGCGGACATTGAAGCTGGTGTTGACCAGCACCGGGCAGCCCGTGGCGGCCTTGAAGCCGCTCAGCAGCCCATGGAAGCGCGGATTGGTCTCGGCATGCACGGTCTGGAGCCGCGCCGAATAGTCGACATGGGTCACGGCCGGGATTTCGGAGCGGGCGACGTTGAGCTTGTCGATGCCGAACAGCGCCTCCTCCGCGGCGGTCATGGTCCGCCGGCGCTCCCGCCGGACCTCGGCGACCATCAGCATGTAGGGCGAAACGTCCTCGTGCTCGAACCAGTCGCCGACATCCTCCGCCAGCACGGCCGGGGCGAAGGGGCGGAAGGATTCGCGGAATTTTACCCGCAGATTGAGGGTTTTCTGCATGCTCGGGCTGCGCGGATCGCCCAGGATCGAGCGGCCGCCCAGCGCGCGAGGGCCGAACTCCATGCGGCCCTGGAACCAGCCGACCGCCTTGCCGGCAACGAGCCCCTCGACCGTCTGCGCCAGCATGCCGGCTTCGTCGTGTTCCTCGAAGACGGCGCCGACGGCGCGCAGGCGTCCGGCGATCTCGTCCGGCGCGAAGGCGGGTCCGAGATAGGCGCCCGCCATGCCGTCGAGGCCCGTGGCGACGGTCCGCGGCTTGCCGAACTCGCGGTGATGGGCGGCGAGCGCGGCCCCGAGCGCCCCGCCCGCATCGCCCGATGCCGGCTGCACCCAGACCTTGTCGAAGCGGCCGTCGCGCAGGATCTTGCCGTTGGCAACGCAGTTCAGCGCGACGCCGCCGGCCAGGCAGAGATTGCGCTCCCCTGTCTCGGCCGCGAGCGAGCGCGTCATCCGCAGCACGACCTCCTCGGTGACGGCCTGGATCGAGGCGGCGATATCCATGTGGAACGGCGTCAGCTGTGCCTCGCCCGCCCGTGCGGGTTCGCCGAACAGCGCCTCGAAGCGGGCGTTGGTCATGGTGAACCCGCCCATATAGTCGAAATAGCGCTGGTCGAGCCGGAAGCTGCCGTCCGGCTTGAGGTCGACGAGATGGTCGAGGATGGTCTGCGTATGCGCCGGGCGGCCATAGGGCGCCAGGCCCATCAGCTTGTACTCGCCGGAATTGACCTTGAAGCCGGCATAGTGGGTGAAGGCCGAATAGAGCAACCCGAGCGAATGCGGGAAGTGCAGCTCCTTGACGATGTCGAGCGCGGCTCCGTTGCCGAGCGCGACCGAGCTGGTCGGCCATTCGCCGACGCCGTCGAGCGTCAGGACCAGCGCCCGCTCGAACGGGGACGGGTAGAAGGCGCTGGCGGCGTGGCTGAGATGGTGCTCGCTGAACAGGAGTTTCGCCGGATCGAATTCGGCGTCGAGCGCCTTCAGCTCGTCGCCCAGCAGGCTCTTCTGGAACAGCTTTTCGCGCAGCCAGAGCGGCATCGCCGTGAGGAACTGCCGGAAACCGCGCGGTGCCACCGAGAGATAGGTCTCGAGGAGCCGCTCGAACTTGACGAAGGGTTTCTCGTAGAACACCACCGCGTCGAGCTGGGACAGCTTCAGCCCGGTCTGCGCCAGGCAATAGCCGATCGCCTGCGCGGGGAAGCCGGCATCGTGCTTGACGCGCGTGAAGCGTTCCTCCTGCGCGGCCGCGAACGGCACGCCATCGACGACCAGCGCCGCCGCGGAGTCGTGATAATAGGCCGAGATGCCGAGGATGCGCATCGCGTCGGTCAGAACAGCGTGTAGATGAAGGGGGCGACGGCCGAGCCCTTGGTGAGCACGACGAGCCCGCCCATCACCACCATCATCACCACGATCGGGATGAGCCAGTATTTCTTGCGGGCGAGCAGGAACTCGGTGATCTCGCGGAGGAAGGACAAGGGGCGCTGCTCCTGCTCTCAATACTGCTTGGTCATCGGGCCCGGCCCGGCGGGATCGCGCGCGATCCAGTAGCTTTGCGCGCCGCGGTCAAAGCCGGGCGGGATCGGACGCTTGCCAAACAGACGCATGATCAGCGCGATCGGCGTGAAGACGAGGAAGAACATGGCGCCCATGATCAGCGGCGTCATGATCTTGTGCAGCAGCAGGCCGAAGCGGAACCAGAGCGCGTTCAGCGGTTTCAGCAGCGCCGGCACCAGCAGCGCCGCCCCGGCGAACACCGCCGCGGCGCTGCTCCAGCCGAGCGCGAAACCACCATGGCCGCGCCAGAGCGCGAGCAGCGCCAGGATGGCGAAGAAACCGGCCATGACCAGCCCGAACTGTCGTTCGCTGGATTTGTTGACGGTCTCTTCCGGCCCGCGTCGCTGAAAATCAGACATCGCCCGCTCCGCTCGTCGCCCTTCGGATTTCGTTCGGTCGGCGCCGCATCAAGGCGGGCAGCCGGGGCTCTTTAGAACATCGGACGGAAAAGTGGAATCCCGGTTCTCCGAACATCCCATGCCGAAACAATGGGCCGGATCGCCATTTGCTTCCGACGAGACGCAGGGCGAAGCAGGTGCCGACTTCGTCAAGCATGCCGGAGGAGGCTGTCTATACGCTCGCCCGCCGAATGCGGATCCGGCTTAAGCACAAGCCGATCTGCTCGATGCTGGGACAGCGTCTGCTTTCCCGGCACCGTGCCGCACATGTTCGACAATCCCGGGCAGACGGTCGCCCGTGCGATCCGGGTGACCACGCTGCATTCCGATACGCCGGCCCGGGAAAGTTGACGCAAGAACCGCCAGGGCTCCGCCAGATTGCGCCGATCGAGTCGCGGCGGGGGGGCGATGCGCCGGCCGGGCCGGCGCCGCGCTTCGAGCTGTCAGGCGCCGAGGCCACCCATCAGCACGTATTTGATGTCGACGAACTCGTCGATGCCATGGGCGGAACCCTCGCGGCCGAGGCCGGATTCCTTGACGCCGCCGAAGGGTGCGACCTCGGTGCCGAGGATGGCCGAGTTGACGCCGACCATGCCGTATTCGAGCTCCTCCGCGACGCGGAAGGCGCGGCCGAGATCCCTGGTGTAGAAATAGGCGGCGAGGCCGAAAGGCGTGTCGTTGGCGAGCCGGACGACCTCGTCCTCGTCGGCGAAGCGATAGACCGGTGCGATCGGGCCGAAGGTCTCCTCGCGCGTGACCAGCATCCTGGTCGTCACGCCCGACAGCACGGTCGGCTCATAGAAGGTGCGGCCGAGCGCATGGCGCTTGCCGCCGACCATCACCTTCGCGCCGTTGGCGAGCGCATCGGCGACATGGCGCTCGACCTTCTCGACCGCCCGCTCGTTGATCAGCGGCCCCTGCACGACGCCGACCTCGGCGCCGTTGCCGACCTTCATCTTGGCGACCTCGCCGGCGAATTTCTCGACGAAGGCGTCGTGGATGCCGGCCTGGACGAAGAGCCGGTTGGTGCAGACGCAGGTCTGGCCCATGTTGCGGAACTTGGCGGCGATGGCGCCCTGCACGGCGGCGTCGAGATCGGCGTCGTCGAAGACGATGAAGGGGGCGTTGCCGCCGAGCTCGAGGCCGACCCGCTTCACCGTCGAGGCCGCCTGCTGCATCAGCAGCTTGCCGACAGGCGTCGAACCGGTGAAGCCGATGAAGCGCACCGCCGGGTGCGAGGTCATGACCTTGCCGATCGCGACCGCGTCACCGGTGACGATGTTGATGACGCCCTTGGGGAAGCCCGCCTGCTCTGCCAGCGCGACGAGGGCGAGCGCGGTGAGGGGAGTGTCCGGCGCGGGCTTGACCACGAAGGTGCAGCCGGCGGCGAGGCCCGGCGCGCATTTGCGCGTGATCATCGCGGCCGGGAAGTTCCAGGGCGTGATCGCGGCGCAGACGCCGACCGGCTGCCTGGTGACGATGATGCGCGAGCCCGGGAAGGGCGAGGGAATGGTCTCGCCATAGATGCGCTTGGCTTCCTCGGCGTAGAACTCGACGAAGGAGGCGGCATAGGCGACCTCACCGCGGGCTTCGGCGAGCGGCTTGCCCTGCTCGGCGGTCATGATCCGTGCCAAATCCTCCTGGTTCGCCATGATCAGCTCGAACCATCTGCGCAGGATCTGCGAGCGCTCCTTGGCGCTCTTCTTCGCCCAGGGCTTGAAGGCGCGGGCTGCAGCCTCGACCGCCGCGGTGGTCTCGCTCTCGCCGAAGCGCGGCACCTTCGCCAGCACGTCACCGGTCGCCGGATTGTCGATCGCATCGACGCCCTCGCCGATCCAGGCGCCGTCGACATAGCATTGGGTGCGCGCCAGCGAGGGATCGCTCAGCGTCAGGCCGGTGAGAGCCACGGTCATCCAGAATTCTCCTGTCGAATGGGGCGGCGAGGCTCAGCCTCGCCAATCGCCTTCGCCCTGTCCAATCCGCATATGCATGGCAGGGGCGCTTGCGCTCGGCGGCGGACCGTCCGAAAGCGCGCGCCGCGGCTTCCTCAGCTCGCGATCTCCGGCCCCTCAAGGCATTCTTCCAATTGCCGGAGCAGGCTCTGCAGCTCAAGCAGGCGCCCGCTGCCATAGCGGCCGGTGATCTCGCGATAGATCGCCTCGGATTCGGTGCCGGCGCGCTCGATCAGGTCGAGCCCCTTCGGCGAGATCGCGACGATGCCGCGGCGCAGATCGGTGGACGAAGTGCTGCGCAGGATCAGGCCGCGCTCGTCGAGGTCCTTGAGGATGCGCGACAGGCTGGGTGCGAGCAGGAAAGTCGCCTCGGCCAGCTCCGTCACCTCGAAATTCTCGCCCGAGGTCAAAGCGCGCAACACGCGCCATTGCTGCTCGGTGATGCCGAAGCGCCTGAGGCTCGCCCGGAAATGGCGCATCACGGCCTCGCGCGCCCGCAGCAGCGACATCGGCAGCGATTTCGAGAAATGCCGGATCCGGACGCGGGCGGCGGCCTGGTCGGGATCCCGCGGCGTCGCGCTCGCATTCCTGCGCACTGGTTCAGACATGAAAGCTCCCGGGACCGTGGCGCGGCGTCGCCCGAAGCCGATACCGCGCCAGCCTTGCGTCAGGCTACCACCTTCTCCGGAAGGCCGCGCCGTTTCAGATATTCGCGATAATTGCTGGTCTTGAAGTTCAGCGTCTCGTCGGCCTCCTCCATCTGCACGGAGAGGCCGAGCGGCCGCGACGCGCTGACCGGCGCGAGCAGCGCCTTCGCGGCGTCGAAGACGCGTCCCGCGGCCACTTTCTTGTCCTCGTCCGAGCGGCCCTTGGCGATGCGCAGCAGCACGTGCACGAAGGCGTTGTCGGGGTGCCCGTCGACGATCAGATAGTTGGCGACGGGGACGCCGCGGGTGCGGGCGCCGGCGAAGGGAAAGACCGTCCCGTCGCCGATGAGCGCGTCCTGCACCGCCTTGAGCAAAGCGGGGACCTCGATGTCGGCTTCGAGATTGGCCGAGTACTCGACCCAGATGTGAGGCATGGCGGCGTTTCCGTGGTCTTCAGCGGAGGGAGGCGATGGCGGCGGCGACGCCGCAGCCCGGCGCCGGCACCTTGTGGCCGAGCGCGGTCAGGCTGAGTTCGAGGTAGTGCAGGTCCGTCAGGATCTCGGCTTCGCTGATCTGTCCCATCGTGCCGATGCGGACGACCCGGCCGTTCAGCTTGTTGCGGGCGCCGGCGATGACGGTGTTGTAGGTCTCGTACATGTGCTTGACGATCGGGCCGGCCGACAGCGGCTCGGGAACGGAAGCGACGACGACGGTCTGCGATGCGGAGGCAGGGTCGCCGAAGGCCGGCAGGCCGAGGGCGACGCAGCCGGCGCGCAGGGCGTCCGAGAGCCGCTTGTGGCGCGCGAAGACCTGCGGCAGCCCTTCCTCATGGATCGCCCGCAGCGATTCCTGGATGCCGAACAGCAGGGAGACCGGGCAGGTGAAGGCGGTCTCGTGCTTGTCGACGGTGGCGAGCGCCTTGCGCATGTCGAGATAGAAGCGCGGGCAGCGGTCGTCGCGCTCGATCACCTTGCGCGCCTTCTCGCTGACGCTGGCAAAGCCGAGTCCGGGCGGGCACATCAGCGCCTTCTGGGAGCCGGTGACGACAATGTCGACGCGCCATTCGTCCTGCCGCAACTCCATGCCGGCGAGGCCGCTGACGGAATCGACGAGGAAGAGCGTGTCGCGGTCGCGCAGCAGCCTGCCGATCGCGGCGAGGTCGGTCACCGCGCCGGTCGAGCTCTCGTTGTGGACGGTGATGAGGGCGCGATAGTTCGCGGTCTCCAGCTTGGCTGCGACCACGGCCGGGTCGGGCGCCCAGCCCCATTCGCTCTCGATGACGTCGACTTCGGCGCCGAGTTCGCGCGCGATCTGGGCGTAGCGGTCGCCGAACTGGCCATGGGCCAGGGCCAGCACCTTCTCGCCCGGCGCGAGCACGTTGACGAGGCTCGCCTCCATGACGCCGGTGCCGGAGGCGCCGAAGGTCAGCACCGGCGCCTTCGTGCCGAACAGCGGCTGGATCAGGCGCTGGATCTCCTCCAGCACCACGCGCATCTCGGGGCCGCGATGGTTGATGATTGGGCGGGCGGTGGCCTGGCGGATGCGCTCCGGGATCGAGATCGGGCCGGGCAGGCGCAGGCGGTACGGATAGGGGCTCGAAGGCGACGTCGTCACGGGAAGAAGCTCCGGAAGGCTGGGCTTGGCATGGCCGGCTTTTCGCCGGTCAGTGGATGACCTGCTGGATGAATTGGCGAGCCCGCTCGGTACGGGGGGCGGAGAAGAAGCTGTCGGGCGTGCCCACCTCGGCGATCGCGCCATCGGCCATGAAGACGACGCGGTCGGCGACCGCGCGGGCGAAACCCATCTCATGGGTGACGCAGATCATGGTCATGCCGGTGCCGGCGAGCTCGATCATCACGTCCAGCACCTCCTTGACCATTTCCGGGTCGAGGGCCGAGGTCGGCTCGTCGAACAGCATGACGTCCGGCTCCATCGCCAGCGCCCGGGCGATCGCGACGCGCTGCTGCTGCCCGCCCGAGAGCTGGTTGGGGAATTTCAGGGCCTGATGGCCGATATGGACGCGCTCCAGCAGCTCCATCGCGCGCGCCTCCGCGGCGGCGCGGGGCACGCGCTTCAGCTTGATCGGCCCGAGCGTCAGATTGTCGAGGATCGACAGATGCGGGAACAGGTTGAAGCTCTGGAAGACCATGCCGACGCGCTGGCGGATCTTCTCGATGTTGTCGTCGTCCTGGTCGACGCGCTCGCCGGCCACGGTGATCGTGCCCTGCTCATAGGCCTCGAGGCCGTTGATGCAGCGGATCATCGTCGACTTGCCGGAGCCCGAGGGCCCGCAGACAACGATGCGCTCGCCGCGCCTGACCTCGAGGTCGATGTCCCTGAGGACATGGAACTGGTTGTACCACTTGTTGACGTTGGCGAGCTGGATGAGCGGATTTTCCATGGCGTGATGACCCGATGCGTTCAGGAGCGCTCGGCGCGCGCGAAACCGGCCTCGATGGCGCGGCTGTAGCAGGACAGCCCGAAGCTCATCAGCCAGAAGACCAGGCCGACGATGAAGTAGCCCTCGGCCTGGGAGCCGGCCCAGAGCGGGTCGGAGACGCCGGCCGAGACGATGTTGAGCAGGTCGAACAGACCCACCACCATCACCAGCGTCGTGTTCTTCAGGAGCGAGATCGTGGTGTTCACCACGCCGGGCACGACCTTGCGGACGGCCTGCGGCAGGATGATGTGGAGCATCGTCCGCCAGTAGCCGAAGCCGATCGCCATCGCGGCTTCGTACTGGCCCTTCGGCAGCGCCTGCAGCCCGCCGCGCACGACCTCGGCCATGTAGGCGGCCTCGTAGAAGATGATGCCGGCGACGGCCAGCGCGAGCGGGTTCGGCTTCATGCCGGAAGGCAGGAAGAACGGCAGCATCACGATCGCCATGAACAGCACGGTCAGGAACGGCACGCCGCGGCAGAACTCGATGAAGCCGATGCAGAACCAGCGGATCAGCGGCATCCGGCTGCGTCGCCCGAGCGCGAAGAGCACGCCGAAGGGCAGCGAGAAGGTGATGCCGGAGACGGCGAGGATCATGGTCAGCAGCAGGCCGCCCCACTGATCGCTCGGCACGACGGCAAGCCCGCCGAAGCCGCCATGGAGCAGCAGCACGGTCGCCAGCGGCAGCACGATCATCATGAAGAGGCCGGCATAGCGTTTGCCCGGCAGGCGCGGCACCATCAGCCAGGCGAGGCCGAAGACCAGCAGCGCCAAGGCGATGTCCGGCCGCCAGCGCTCGGCCGGAGGATAGAAGCCATAGACGAACTGCGGCGCCTTGGCGGCGACGAAGGCCCAGCAGGCGCCGGTGCCGGTGCAGTCGGCACGGCTGGCGCCGCTCCAGCTCGCATCCAGCAGCGCCCAGGGGACGATCGCCCAGGCGATGGCGCCGAGCACCGCGACCACGGACAACGAGAGGACAGCGTCGCGCCAGGAGGCGAAGATGCGCCGGCGCAGCCAGGACAGGATGCGGCCGGCCGGGGCGGCCGCGCTGGCAGGGGTGGGCCGGGCGCGGCCGGCCGGCAGGGTGGCTGCGTTGGTCACCGCTCGACGATCCGGGTCATGTGGTTGAACAGGTTGATCAGCGCGCCGATCAGCAGGCTGATCGCGAGATAGACGGCCATGGTCATCGCCACGATCTCGATGGCGCGCCCGGTCTGGTTGATGCTGATGCCGGTGAAGACGCCGACAAGGTCGGGATAGCCGATTGCCACGGCAAGCGAGGAACCCTTGAGGATGTTGAGATACTGGTTCGACAGCGGCGGCAGCAGCACGCGGACGGCCTGCGGGATCACGATGAAGCGCAGCGTCTGCCACCAGCCGAAGCCGATCGCGGCGGAAGCCTCGCGCTGGCCCTTGTTGACGGATTCGATGCTGGCGCGAACCAGCTCGCCGATGAAGGCGGCGTTGTAGATCGCCATGGCGAGCACGAGCGCCGACAGCTCCGGCACCAGCACCCAGCCGCCGACGAAATTGAAGCCCTTGAGCGTGGGCAGCGAGACGCCGAGCTGCGCGCCGCTCAGGCCGACCGCGAGCGCCGGCAGCAGCAGGAGGAGGGCGAGCGAGGGCAGCCAGGCATTGACGCGCCGGCCGGAGCGCTCGGCACGGGCGGTGAGGCTGCGGAAGAGCACCAGGGCGGCGGCGATGGCGACGAGGATGGCGAGAGCGAGCAGGCCGGGACGATCGGTCGTCAGCGCGGGAACGAGAATGCCGCGGTTCGAGAGATAGACGACATCGCCGAGTGCGACCGCGGCGCGGGGCGCCGGCAGCGCCCTGAGCGCGACGTTGTACCAGATCAGGATATGGAGCAGCTGCGGCAGGTTGCGCACGATCTCGACATAGATGCGTGCGGCGCGGGACATCGCCCAGTTGCCGGAGAGCTGCGCGATGCCGACGGCGAAGCCGAGGATGGTCGAGAAGACGATCGCCAGAACGGTGACCAGCAGGGTGTTGGTGATGCCGATCAGGAAGACGCGCCAGTAATTGTCGCTGGCCGTGTAGGGAACGAGGTGGAAGGCGATTTCGAAGCCCGCTTCCTGCCAGAGGAAGTCGAAGCCGAGCTTGAGCCCGCGCGCCGCCAGATTGTCCTGCAGGTTTCCGATCGCGACGAAGGCCAGCAGGGCGAGCGCCGCGACGAGAAGGCCCTGATAAAGCCAGCCCATGGCGCGCCGGCGGCCGAAGGACGGGCGGCGGGGCGGCAGGGGAGCGGCAGGTGAGATGCTCATCGTTCGACGCGTCGCTGCTTGTCGGGGCGGGGAGGCCGGCACGGGGAGCGCCGGCCTCGACTGGTTGTCAGCGCAGCAGGGGCGAGGACATCAGGCCCTTGTTGTTCCAGAGGTTGTTGAGGCCGCGCTCGAGCTTGATCGGGCTCTTCGCGCCGAGGTTGCGCTCGAACATCTCGCCATAGTTGCCGACCGCCTTGATGGCGTTGAGGGCCCAGGCATTGTCGAGGCCGAGCTTCACGCCGAAATCGCCGGTCACGCCGAGCAGGCGCTGAACCTCCGGCGAGGTCGAGCTCGCCTTCATCTGATCGGCATTGGCCTGGGTGATGCCGAGCTCCTCGGCGGCGATGAGGGCGTTCAGCGTCCAGGCGATCACGTCGCGGAAACGGCTGTCGTCCTTGCGCACGACCGGGCCGATCGGCTCCATCGAGATCAGCTCCGGCAGCACGACCCAGTCATCCGGGTTGCCGAGCTTCGAGACGGCGCCGGCGAGCGCGCTGAGCACGTTGGCGTAGACGTCGCAGCGGCCGGAGGCGAGGTTCTTCTCGTTCTGGTCGCGGGTGTTGGCGGCGACGGGCGTGAACTTCATGCCGTTCTTGCGGAAGAAGTCGGCGAGATTCAGCTCGTAGTTCGAGCCGGCCGAGACGCAGATCGAGGCGCCTTCGAGCTCCTTGGCGCTCTTCACGCCCAGCGACTTCTTCGCCAGGAAGCCCTGGCTGTCATAGAGATAGGCGCCGGGCCATTCGACGTTGAGTTCGATGTCGCGGATGAAGGTGTGCGTCGCGGTCCGGGCCAGCACGTCGATGCCGCCCGACTGGAGCGTGGCGAAGGCCGTCTTGATCTCGAGCGGCACGAACTTGATCTTCTCGGCATCGCCGAGGACCGCGGCTGCGACCGCGCGGCAGAAATCGACTTCGAAGCCGGACCATTTGGCGTTGCTATCGAGCGTGCTCATGCCCGTCTGGACACCGCTCGAGACGCCGCAATTGAGTGCGCCGCGCCCGGCGATCGCCTTCTGCGTGGCGCCGCTCTCGGCCGAAGCCGCCGTTGCGGCGAGCATCAGGCAGCCGGCGGCCAGCGTCCACTTGTTGCGCAGATTTCCGAGCATTCAGCCCTCCCCAGTGTCTGTCACGAAGCGGGGGCGGCTGGTGAGCCGCTTCCCCGCGACGCGGCCGAGGTGACACATAACAAGTTAATTATCAAGTTAATTATATGGCGCCAACGAGAGCGCCTGCCCATCGCGGGCAGCGGCTCCGGCGCGGGCGGAGCCGCGCCGGGACGTTCTCGGATCATTCGAAGAAGCAGCTCACCGTCCCGAGCGGCCCGTAATCGCCGACGATCGTGTCGCCGTGGCGCGCCTCGACCGGCCGGATGAAGGAGCCGGCGAGCACGATCTGCCCGGCCGAGATATGTTCGCCATACTGCGCCAGCCGGTTGGCCAGCCAGGCGATGCCGCGCGCCGGGTGGTTGAGCACGCCGGCGCCGAGCCCGGTCTCCTCGACCTGGCCGTTGCGCGAGACGATGGCGCCGACCCAGCGCAGATCGACCTGGTCGGGCCGCATGGCGCGGCCGCCGACCACGATCCCGGCATTGGCGGCGTTGTCGGCGATGGTGTCGACGATGGTGCGCGCCTGCTTCGTCTGCGGGTCGACCCGCAGGATGCGCGTGTCGAGGATCTCAAGCGCCGGGATCACGTAGTCCGTCGCGTTCAGCACTTCGAAGATCGTGACGTCCGGCCCCTTCAGATCGGCTTTCATCACGAAGGCGATCTCGGCCTCGATGCGCGTCTGGATGAAGCGGTCTTTCGGGATGGTGGCGCCGTCCTCGAAGCGCATGTCGTCGAACAACACGCCGGAATCGGGCGTATCGATGTTCAGCGCGTACTGCATGGCCTTGGAGGTGAGGCCGATCTTCCAGCCGATCACCTTGCGGCCCGCGCTGCGCTTGCGCTCGACCCAGGCGCCCTGGACGGCATAGGCGTCGTCCATCGTCATCTGCGGGAAGCGCAGCGACATCAAACCGGTCTGCTGTCGGGTCCGCTCGGCCTCGTCGAGGTCGCGGGCGGCGGCGGCGATTTCATCGGGCGTCAGCATCTTTCAGGCCTCGTCGGCGACGGTGTTGCGGAGCAGGCCGATCCCGTCGGCCTCGACCTCGACGACGTCGCCGGGCTTCAGCCAGATCGGCGGGTCGAAGCGCGCGCCCGCACCGGTCGGCGTGCCGGTGATCAGGATGTCGCCGGGGACGAGCGTGGTGAAGGTCGAGATGTAGTTGATGATCTTCCGGAAGGAGAAGATCATCCTGCTGGTCCGGTCGCTCTGGCGGACCTCGCCATTGACCCGGGTCGTCAGCGCGATGTCGGCGATCTGCGCCTCGTCGGTATAGGGCACCAGCCAGGGACCTATCGCGCCGGAACGGTCGAAGTTCTTGCCCTGGGTGACGTTGAACTTGGCGTGGCGAACCCAGTCGCGCAGCGTTCCCTCGTTCGCCAGCGTCAGGGCGGCGATGTGGTCCAGGGCGTCGCGCTCGGCGATGCGGCGCCCGGGCTTGCCGATCACGATCGCGATCTCGCCCTCATAGTCGAGCTGCTCACTCTCCGGGGGCCTGATCAGCGGGTGCTCATGGGCCGTGAAGGAGCGCATGAAGCGGGGGAACAGGGAAGGGTTCGGCGGCGCTTCCTTGCCGTCCTTGTACTCGGCGTTGCGGTCCGGGAAGTTCACGCCGACGCAGATGATCTTTTCAGGGGCGAGCGAGGGAAGCGCGTAGCGGATATCGGCGAGCGGCAGGTCGGGGCCGAGCGTGGCGCCGGCTTCGGCCAGGGCCGCGAAGGCGCCGTCGGCGACGACATGCTGCAGGGTCGGCCAACGCGCTGCAAAGCGGGCGGAGAGGTCGACGACGCCGCCAGCGGCAACCAGGCCGTAGCGCGTCTCATTGCCATGAACAAAACTGACGAATTTTGGAGCCAAGACCCGCTTCCTCACAATCGGCGCAAAGGGCGATGAGCCGGCAGAGCGGACGGGCACCGGGTGGCATCCAGCCTTCGGCCTTGCCGCGCGGAAGCCGAACACCGTGCCAGCACCATCTAATTATCATGTTAATAATCTGCGGGGCCGACCTGTCAACCAGGGGCCGCGGCTGTCCCGGGCGAATTCCGGCCGGCCGATGACGCGCAGCGGTCCGCGCGGGCTGAGGTTGGTGGCGGGGAGAGGAGAGGTGGTGTCGGGAGCCGCTCATGCATGCCGCGGCGCGGACGCATGTCGGCGCGCCGGATCGGCTTCGGCGGCGGGATGAGGGTCTGCCGATTTCACACGGAACCGGGCCGTCATCCCGGCTCTACGCTTCGCTCCGGCCGGGATGACGGCGCAGTTCTGTGCAAAGTCAGTACGCTTTGGCGGGCGCTCAGCGCCCCTGCAGATAGTGGTCGAGGGCGGCGCGGGTGCCCCGGTTCCAGATCCTCTGCAGGCTCTGGCGGAATGCAGTGCGGAAGCGCTCGTCATCGGCCAGGTCGCCATAGATGTCGCGCATCCGGAGCCAGGCATCGGGCTCGGAACGCGCCAGCCGCGCCTGTTCCGTCAGCCGCCCCCAGCCCGGATCGTTCGGGGCGATGGGCTGGCCGCTTTCGGTCTCGCCATGGCAATAGCGGCACCAGAGGGCGCAGATGAGGGCGAGCCCGTCGATCGGCCGCCCGGCGCGCAACGCGTCGCGCAGGGTGGGCAGGATGAATTTGGGCTGGCGATTGGAGCCGTCGAGGCAGAGCCGGCGGATGGTGTCGCCGATCTTGGGATTGGCGAAGCGGCGCTCGATCGTCTGCTTGTAGGCCGCGAGATCGGTATCGGGCACGGGCGGGACGAGCGGAACGACCTCCTCGTCGAGCAGCGCCGAGAGAAAGCGGGCGATCTGTCCGTCCTGCATCGCCTCATGGACGAAATGGATGTCGAGCAGGCCGGCGGGGTAGGCGATCGCCGCGTGCCCGCCATTGAGGATGCGGATCTTCATCAGTTCGAAGGGCGCGACATCGGCGACGAACTGCACGCCGACCTGCTCCAGCCGAGGCCGCCCGGCCGGAAAGCGATCCTCCAGCACCCATTGCCGGAAATCCTCGCAGAAGACCGGGCGCCGGTCGTCGATGCCGAAATCCTCGCGCAGGCTCCGCCTTTCGCGCTCCGAGGTCGCGGGCGTGATCCGGTCGACCATCGCGTCGGGAAAGGCGACGGCCTCGCGGATCCAGCGGGCATCGGCCGGATTGACCAGCTCGACCAGCCCGGCGACGGCGTTTTCGGCGACATGGCCATTGCCCGGCAGGTTGTCGCAGGACATCACCGTGAAGGGCGCGAGGCCGGCGGCGCGACGGCGTAGCAGCGCCGTTGCGATCAGGCCGAAGGCGGTCTTGGGGTCGGCAAGGCCGTCCGCGGCATCCGCCGCGATCTCGGGATGGCCGGCGTCGAAGGCCTGCGTCGCAGGGTCGACATAGTAGCCGCCCTCGGTCACCGTCAGCGAGACGATCCGCGTCCGCCCGTCGGTAAGCTGCCGCAGGATCGTGCCCCTGTCGGCGGGATCGATGAAGCCGATCATCGCGCCGGTCACGCGCGCCCGGGCGGAGCTGGCCTCCTGTGCGACCACGGTGGTCAGGAAATCCTGAGCGGCGAGATCGCTGCCCATCGCGGCGTCCTCGGCGCGCACGCCGGTGCCGAGGATCGCCCAATCCCGATCAAGCCCTGCCTCGAAGAGCTCGTCGAGATAGGCGGCCTGGTGGGCGCGGTGGAAATTGCCGATACCGAAATGGACGATGCCGGGGCTCAGCGTGTCGCGCCCGTAGCGCGGCACCGAGACCGGGCCCGCGATCCCGCCGAGACCGGCGCGCGAGAGGGCGACCGCCATGGCGTCAGGCCGCTCTGGCAGCCATGAGCTGCAGGGCGAGGTCGGGCCGGTCGCTGGTGATCTGCGAGACCGGCTGACCGAGCCAGTAATCGAGCTCGCCGACCGTGTTCGGCACCCAGACGCCGAGCCTGTCACGGCCGACGATGCCGAGCGCACGATCGAGCGCGAAGCGCAGCAGCGACTGCTCGACGGCGATGATGCAGCCGAGGTCGACGAAGCGCTGCAAGGTCCGGTCGACGCCGCCGAAGGCTTCGCAGGAACGCCGGTCGACCGAGGCGAGCCGGCGCATGCCCGGCGCCTTGGCCTTGATCTCCATGATGACCTCCGGGACGAAGCAGGTCAGTACCACGCGCGACGCCATCCTGCGGGCCTCGACCAGCGCGATCACCTTCTCGAGCAGGCCCGGATAGGGATTGCCGAAGGCGTCCATCTTCATCTCGACCTCGAGCTCGATGCCGGTGGGCGCGAAGACGTCGAGCACCTCCGCCAGGGTCGGGATCGTTTCGCCGAGCGTGTCGGCGAGCCGGACCCGGCCGAGCGCCTCGCGCGAGAGCTGCCCGACCGGGCCCTTGTGATCGGTGGTTCGGTCGAGCAGCGGGTCGTGGATGACCATGATCTCGCCGTCAGCGGAGAGATGCACGTCGAGCTCGACCGCGTCGACCTTCAGCCCGCAGACATTGCGGAAGCCGCTGAGGCTGTTCTCCGCCCAGATGTTGCGCGCGCCGCGATGTCCGATGATCCGCATGATGGGAAGCCCTGCCGGTGATGGTTCGCTATTTGCCGCTGTCGACCAGGCCCTTCACGAACCAGCGCTGGAGCAGCAGGATCACGAGGGTGGGTGGCAGCATGGTCAGGAAGGCCGCGTTCATCAGCACGTGCCAGGTCGGCAGCGAGTCGCTCTGCGGCATCAGCTTCTTCAACCCGATGACGGCGTTGGCCATGGCGGGCTCGGTGGTGAGCAGCAGCGGCCAGAGATACTGGTTCCAGCCCATCAGGAAGAGGATGATCGCCAGCGCCACGATGTTGGAGCGCGAGAGCGGCAGCAGGATCAGGCGGAAGAACTGCCAGGGCGTGGCGCCGTCGATGCGGGCGGCCTCGCAGAGCTCGTCCGGCACGGTCAGGAAGAATTGGCGGAAGAGGAAGGTCGCCGTGGCGGAGGCGATCAGCGGCAGGATCAGGCCGGAATAGGTGTTGACCAGGTTCCAGTCGAGATCGACCAGCGCCTGGACGCCGAGCCAGGAACCGAGAAGATTCAGCGGCAGCGCGACATTCGCCGCCGATTCATAGGTCGGCACGATGCGCACCTCGATCGGCAGCATCAGCGACATGAAGATCAGCCAGAACACGGTCATCCGGAAGGGAAAGCGGAAATAGGTGACGGCGAAGGCGGCGATCACCGAGACCGCCAGCTTCCCGATGGTGATGCCCGAGGCGATGATGAAGGAGTTCAGCAGCAGCCGGCCGAAATTGGCGCTGTCGAGCACCGTCCGCACATTGGTGAAGAACTGGTCGCCCGGCAGCCAGGACATCGGCACCCGCATGATCTCCTGCTGCGAGAGCGAGCCGGTGACGAAGACGAAATAGATCGGCAGGCAGACGAGGGCCGCGCCCGCCAGCAGGATGAGATGGCAGACGAAATCGATGATGGGGGTGCGCTCGTTCATCGCTCGCCCCCTAGACGCTGTAGTTGACGCGCCGCTCGATGAAGCGGAACTGCGCGAAGGTGAGGAGCAGCGCCAGGGCCATCAGCACGACCGATTGCGCGGCCGACGAGCCGAGATCGAGCGTGACGAAGCCGTCCTGATAGACCTTGTAGACCAGGATCGAGGTCGCCCCGGCCGGGCCGCCGCGCGTCGTGGCGTCGACGATGGCGAAGGTCTCGAACAACCCGTAGACGAAGTTGATCACCACCAGGAAGAACAGCGTCGGCGCGATCATCGGCAGCGAGATGCGCAGGAAGCGCTGGATCGGCCCGGCGCCGTCGAGATAGGCGGATTCGAGCAGCGAGTGCGGGACCGAGAGCAGCGCGGCGACGAGGAAGATGTAGTTGTAGCAGATATGCTTCCACGACGCCGCCATCACGATCAGCGCGAGTGCATGCCAGGCGTTGCGGTTCGGATCCCAGTCGAAGCCGATGCCCTGGAGCATGTGCGCCACCGGCCCGACGCGCGGATTGAAGAGGAAGGCGAGCATGATGCCGGCGATCGCGGGGGCGATCGCGTAGGGCAGGAGCAGGATCGTGCGGTAGGCGCCGCGTCCGCGCAGGATGTGGTTCGAGGCGAAGGCCAGCAGCAGCGCGAGCGAGAGCGTCAGCAGGTTCTGCGCGAGGGTGAAGATCAGCGTCACCTGCACGGAGGACCAGTAGACGCCGCTGCCGAACAGCCGCGTGAAATTCTGGAACCCGACCCATTGCGTCGTCGCGCCGAAGGGGTCGGTGAGCTGGAAGGCCTGGATCAGCGCCCTGATCGAGGGAATGAAGAAGAATAGCAGCAGGATGAAGAGCTGCGGCGCCAGCAGCCAGAAGGGCAGGTGCCAATCCCTGAAATGAGCGCGCTTCAGCCCGCTCTCGGCCCCGCCCTCCGCCGCGGCACGAGCCGGGCGGCGCCGCAGCGGCCAGCGCAGGCGCAAACCGCCTCCGCCGGCCGCAACGGGCAGGTCCGCCACGCTACTTCTTGCCTGCATTGAGCTGCTCGTAGCGGCGCAGCGCCTCATTGCCGCGGGAAACCGCGTCATCGAGCGCCTGCTGCACGGGCTTGCGACCGAGGAAGGCGGCCGAGACCTCTTCCATGATCGCGACGTTGATCTGGTTGCTGTTGCCGATGCGGAAGCCCAGCGAATTGTCGCTCGGGGTGCCGCGCATCAGCTGGACGACCGCGATCTCGCGCGTCGGGTTCTTGTCGTAATAGCCCTGCGCCTTGGCGGCCTCGTAGGCGGCAGTGGTGACGGGCACGTAGCCGGTCGCCTGGTGCCACCAGACCTGGGTATCGGTCCGGGCGAGGAAATCGTAGAAGGCGGCGATCGCCTTGTACTTCTCCGGCGAATGGCCCTTCAGCGTCCAGAGCGCGGCGCCGCCGATGACGCTGTTCTTCGGGGTGACGCCCTGTTCATAGGGCAGCCCGGTCGCGTTCCAGTCGAACTTGGCGGCAGCGACAACCGCGGCATGGGAGGCGGTCGAGGCGATGATCGTCGAGCATTCGCCGGAGGTGAAGAGCTGGATCGGGATGACGCCCTGCCCGGCGATCTGCATCGCGCCGGAGGTGATCAGCCGCTTCATCCGCTCGACCTGGCCGACGAGCTTGCCCTTGTTGAAGACGAAATTCGTGTCGAGCCCGTCCATCCCGTTGCGCTTGGTCGCGTAGGGGATGTCGTTCACGGCGCTGTAGTTCTCGAGGAAGCTCCACTCGTAGTCGCCGGGGAGCACCATCGCGCATTTCGAGACGCCCTTGGCCTTGATCGCCTCGAGTTGCGGCTCGAGCTCCTGCCAGGTCGCACCCGGCTTGTCGAAGCCGGCCGCTTTGAAGTGGTCGCGGTTGTAGAACAGGATCGGCGTCGAGGAATTGAACGGCATCGCCTGCAGCTTGCCGTCGATGGCGTAGTAGCTGACGACCGGGGCGATATATTTCGCGACGTCGATCGGGCGGCCCTGCTGGGCCATCAAATCGCTGGTCGAGATGATCGCGCCCGAATTGACCATGGTCAGGAAAGAGCGCTCGTTCGACTGTACGATCTCGGGCTGGCGCTTGGCCCGGTAGGCTGCGATCGTGCCGTTCAGCACCTCGTCATAGGTGCCCTTGCCGATCGCCTTGACGACGTAATCCTTCTGCGAGTCGTTGAACTTCTTCACCAACTCGTCGACCCGCTCGCCGAGCGCGCCGCTCATCGCGTGCCAGAATTCGATCTCGGTCGCCGCCTGGACGGCGGATACTCCCGCCAGGAGCAAGGCGCCAGCACCCGCGAGCGCACCAAAGAAAGGTCGCATTCAAAGCCTCCCTCATGAAATTTATACGAGCATATGCTCTTGATTGAAGCATATGCTCGCACACTGGCTTCTTATGTCAACTGTGGGTGACGAACGCATGACAGTGCCGCCGGCACCGTGCCGGCGGGGCGTGAAGGTCGGAGAAGGCGGAGTTGGGCCGGCTCAGCCGGCAAGGAGCGCCCGCGCAGTGTCCTCGTCGGTGACGAGGCCGTTGATGATCCGCCCGCGCAGCGCGGCGCGCAGGGGGGCGACCTTGGCCGGGCCCTGGCCGATGCAGATGCGCAGGCGGTCGCTGCCAGGCTCGGGCGGCACGCTCGTCACGCGCAGATTGGTGCCGCGGTCGAGCAACCGGCCCTCGGCGTCGAAGACCCAGCCCGTGACCTCGCCGACGGCGCCATGGCGGACCATTTCGAGCAGCTCGCTGCGCGTCATGAAGCCGTCCCGATAGAGCACGGCATCGTCGCCGATCTGGCTGATGCCCATCAGCCAGAGATCGGCCTCGCCGGCGATGGCGCGGATGCGTCGGATCGACTCGATCTCGATCAGCTGGGCCCGTTCCTCGGGGCTCGAGACATAGAGCGGCAGCGGCATCGGAAAATGCTGCGCCTTGGTGATCTCGGCGAGCTTGACCAGCGTGTCGAAGGGGCTCGCCGAGCCGTCGGGCGAGATCGTCCCCACCAGCGAGACGAGCCGGTGCAGCGGGCATGACATCGGCGACACCCGTTCGATGCTGGCGCGCATCGAGCGCCCGGTGCCGAGCGCCATCACCAGCGATTTACGCGAGCGCAGCCAGCGTTCGATCAGCACGCCGCCGAGCGAGGCGACGCCGGATGCCGCGGTCTCGCCGGAGCCGTCGGACGGGGCGATGTCGCAATGCTGCAGCTCGAAGCGGTCGCGCAGGCGCGCGGCGAGTTCCATGCAGCTGCTGATCGGGTGGTTCATGTGAAAGCTGATCAGGCCTTCGCTGCGGCAGAGCGAGACGAGGCGCTGTGCGGCCGGGCGCGAGATGTTCAGTGTCTGCGCGATGTCGTCCTGCGTGCGCCCGGCGATGTAGTAGAGCCAGCCGGCGCGGGCGGCATCGTCGAGGCGGGTGTTGTCGCTGTCGGCCATGACGCGTCAGCCGGCCGCAGCGGGCAGGGCGAATTCGTGCCAGGAGCCGAGCAGCCGGTCGGCGCCGGCCGCGACCAGGGCGCTGCGCTGGTCGAGCACGGCGAAATGGCTGCCTGCCGTCAGTCCGTAGACGGTCATCCCGGCCGCCTTGGCGGCCATGACGCCGCTGACGCTGTCCTCGATCACGAGGCAGCGCTCGGGCGCCGCGCCGCGCTCCCGGGCCGCGAGCAGGAAGAGATCCGGGGCGGGCTTGCCGCGTGCGACGCGGGTGGTGCTGAAGATGCGGCCAGCGAACAGGTCCCAGAGGCCGGTATGGCGCAGGCAGTGCTCGATGCGCTCCTCGTCGCTCGATGAGGCGACGCAGTAATCGGTGCCGAAGGCGGTCACTGCCGCGCGAACGCCGGAGACCGGTTCCAGCGCCGCGCTGAAAGCGGAGAAGAGCCGCGTCCGCCAGTCCTGCCTGAAGCTCTCCGGGGCCGGGCGGCCGGTCATTCTCTCATAGTCCTCGACGACGGCGCTGGCCGGGCGCCCGAGATAGCGCCGCATCACCGTTTCCAGATCATAATCCGGATCCAGAGGCGAGAGAATATCGACGAGGGTGCGGCAGCTGATCGTCTCGCTGTCGACGAGGACGCCGTCGCAATCGAGGATGATCAGGTCGAAGCGCGGATCGGGAGCCATCAGACAGCAAGAATCCTGAACGAATGCTCCAGTCAAGAGCATTCGCTCGAATTCTGTCAATCGCGTTCTCCGGCGCCTAACGCAGCTCGCGGCTGAACCGAGCGGCCCGGCCCCACAAGGCTCGATGCTCCGCATAGGCGGCGGCCAAATTTGGTTCCGGCACGAAGCTGCGGGCCCGGCCCTGCGGCCGCCGGCAGATGGCGAGCGGGTCCTCGCCGGTGCAGGCCAGGCGCGCGAGGCGGGCCGCGCCGAAGGCGGCGCCGGCCTCGGCCGCGGGATAGCGCAGCAAGGTCATGTCCAGGACGTTGGCGAGGATGGAGAGCCAGAGGGGCGAGCGCGCGCCGCCGCCGATGGCGATGGCCATCTCGATTGGCGGGCCGGCGGCTTCGAGCGCATCCTTGCCGTCACGCAGGGCGAAGGCGACACCCTCCAGCACCGCTTGGGTCATCGCCTCGCGGCCGGTGCCGTGGCCGAGACGGGCGAAGCCGCCGCGCATCCGCGGGTCGTTGTGCGGGGTGCGCTCGCCGGACAGGTAGGGCGTGAACAGGGCGGGCGAGGGATGTTCGGGCCGTGTGCCGAGTGGCGCCAGCAAGGCCTTCTCGGAGCGGCCACTGATGGCGGCCCACCAGGCCAGGCTCGCCGCGGCCGAGAGATGCACCGACATCTGGTGCCAGAGGCCCGGCAAAGCATGGCAGAAGGCATGGACCGCGCTGTCAGCCTGCGGGGCGAAGCCATCTGTGGTGCGCCAGAGCACGCCGGAGGTACCGAGCGAGAGGAAGCTGTCGCCCGACGCGACCGCGCCGAGCCCGACCGCGCCCGCGGCATTGTCGCCCGCCCCGCCGGCGAAGAGCGGCGGGGCGGCGAAGCCGAGCTCGCGGCTCAGTTCCGCCCGCATTCGGCCGGCCGGCCGCGAGCCCTCGACGAGGGCTGGCATGTGGCCGAGCTCGAGGCCTGTCGCGGCGAGCATGCGCTGCGACCAGTCGCGGGCACCGACATCGAGCCAGAGCGTGCCGGCCGCATCCGACATGTCCTCGATCGTCTCGCCGGTCAGTGCCAGCCGGAGATAGGCCTTCGGCAGCAGGACGCGGCGGGTCCGGCGGAAGAGGTCCGGCTCGTGCCGGCGGACCCAGAGCAGCTTCGGGGCGGTGAAGCCGGGCATGGCGATGTTGCCGGTGATCGCGCGCGAAGCCGGCTCGGCGGCCTCGATCGCGGCGCATTCCGCCGTCGCGCGGCCGTCATTCCACAGGATGCAGGGGCGTAGCGGCCGGTCGGCTTCGTCGAGCAGGACGGCGCCGTGCATCTGCCCGGAGAGACCGATGCCCTTGCAGGCGCGGAAGGCGGCCGGCGCGTCGTCGCCGAGGCCGCGCAGCACCGCGATCGCAGCCTCGATCCAGTCGGCCGGGTCCTGCTCGGACCAGAGTGGCTGTGGCCGGCGGACGGCAAGATCGCATGTTCGACTCGCCAGCACGCGCTGGCGCTCGTCGACCAGGACGGCCTTGACCGAGGAGGTGCCGAGGTCGATGCCGATATAGCTCATGCCGGCCGCCTTGCGGGCGTGGCGCGGTGCCGAAGCCGCAGTGATCGCTTACCGGCGTTTGCCATCGGTCCCGTGCGGATAGAGCAGGCTCTTGACCATGCCGGCCTCGTTGGCGGCATGGCGCCGGAAAGCCTCCGGCCCGTCGGCCAGGGGGAAGCGGTGGCTGACGACGGCGTCGACATCGACCTTGCCCTGCGCGACCAGCTCGATCGCGCGGGGGTAGACATGGCCCATGCGGCGGGAAAACTTGACGGTGAGCCCGCGCCGGCGCGCCTCGGCCGCGGGGATCATGTAGCTGTCGCCATCGGGGATGCCGACGAGCACGAGGCGCCCGCCGATGCGCGTGGCGCGGATGGCGTCGCGGAATCCTTCCGGCGCATTGGTCGCCTCGATCACGAGCGGCAGCCCTTCGCCTCGCGTCCATTCGGCGATGTCCGCCACGTTCGCGCCGGCTCTGGTCGCGCCGAGCTCGAGCGCCAGGGCGCGGCGATGCGGCTGCGGATCGCAGACCAGGATCTCGCCGACCCCGACGCTGCGCAGGACCTGCAGGATCAGCAGGCCGATCGGCCCGCAGCCAACCAGGGCGACCCGCTCCAGCAGGCGCGGCCTCGCCAGGTCGACGGCGTGGATCGCGACGCCGAGCGGCTCGAGCATCACGGCGTCGCTCGGGGTGAAGCGCTCGGGGACCGGGACGATCTGCGATTTCGGCACCCAGATCCGCTCGGTCATCGCGCCGTCATGGGGGGGAGCGCCGATGAAGACCACGTCGGGGCAGAGATTGGGATGGCCGTCGCGGCAGTGCTGGCAGTGGCCGCAGGCCTGGTTGGGGTCGACCGCGACCAGTGCGCCGCGCGCGAGCCCGAGCTCCGGCAGATCCTCGGTCAGCCAGCCGCTGAACTCGTGGCCCGGTACAAAGGGGGTGGCGATGACGGCCGAGCCGATGCCGCCGTCCTTGTAATAATGCAGGTCGCTGCCGCAGAGGCCGATGGCGGCGACGTCGAGCAGGGTCTCGCCGGGCGTTCCCTCGCGTAGATTGAACGGCGCGAAGCGCGCGTCACCCGCGGCATGCAGAAAGACGGCGTGGGACATCGCGGACTCCGGCCTCGCAAAGCTCTTCAACAAATGTATTCTCATATTTACATTAGTGATGGTCAAGGCGAATCCGCCTGCCGGATCCTGCGCCGCCTGCATTGTCGCAGCGCGTGAAAGCGGGGTAAGCCGGTTGGCTTGAAGCCCTGAAACCGATGCCGCCGCGGAGGGCCGGCGGCGTCGGAGCGCCTGTCCGCCCCTTCTGGATGACACGATGCCGGAGGATCCGCAGACGCAGGTCAGAGCCGCATGGCTCTACTACATGGAAGGGCTGACCCAGGCGGAGATCGCCGACCGGCTGAAGATGACGCGGCTCAGGGTCAACCGCCTGCTGGTCGAGGCGCGCGGCAGCGGGCTCGTCAACATCACCATCAATTCGCGGCTGGAGAGCTGCGTCAGGCTGGAGCAGGCGCTGGTCTCGGCTTTCGCGTTGAAGGAAGCGGTCGTGGTGCCGAGCCCGGGTGATCCGGCGCAGATCTCGGCCCAGATCGGCAAGGCCGCGGGCGAGTTCGTCTCGCGCATCATCGACGAGCATCCTGCCGGTGTCTTCGGTGTCGGCTGGGGCGGGACGCTGCGGGAGACGATCCGGCATGTGCGCGCCGGGCAGCATCGCGGCCTGACGGTGACCTCGATGATGGGCGGGCTGACCTATGGCATCGAGCTCAACACCTTCGAGATCGCCAGCCGCTTCGCCAGGCTCTGGCAGGCGGAGTGCCACTATCTCGCTGCGCCGATCTATGCCGGCACGCCGCAATCGCGCGACACCATCCTGGCGCAGGACGTATTCGAGGCCGCCTTCGCGCGCATCCGCGCCACGGATGTCGCGATCCTCAGCGCCGGCGATCTCAGCGCGCGCTCGCTCCTGGTGCGCTACGGGCTGCCCGGCGATGTCGGGCCGGAGGAGCTGGCGGCGCAGGGGGCGGTCGGCGACATGCTGGGCCAGTTCATCGACGCGCAGGGCGAGGCGATCGCGCATCCGATCAACCGGCGCGCCATCGCCCTGCCGCTGGAGGAGCTGCGCCGCATCCCGACCGTGATCCTCGCCTCCGGCGGCGCCAACAAGGCGGCGGTGATCGCCGCGGCGCTGCGGGGCGGGCTCGCCTCGGTGCTGATCACCGACGAGGACGCGGCGACGGCGGCGCTGGCGCTGCAGGCCGGCTGAGGCTCAGGCGTCGCGGATCGCCTCCAGAAGCTCCTCGTGGATCAGGCCGTTCGTGACGATCTTTTCCAGGTCCTCGTCGCGCGAATCCTGGCCGGCGACTGTCGTCACCTTGCCGCCGGCGGCGCGCACCAGCGGCATGGCGGCGGCGTGCGAGACGATGTCGGCCTTGAGCCCGATGAAGGCGTCGAGCCTTCCCGCGGCGACGAGCGACATTTCGAGCCCGCCCGAAACGATGACGCGCACGCCGCGGCACAGACCGGCGAGCCGCCGGATCACGGCGCAGGTCCGTTCCGAATCCTCGACGGAATAATGCGAGGTCAGGCAGATCGAGACCACGGCGTCGGCGAGGCAGGTCGTCTGCGAGACCGCGGCCGGGCTGCCGTTCACCGTTGCGACGGTGCCCGCGGCAAAGTGGGCGACCAAGCCGGCGAGCGGCGCGTGCGTCAGGCCGAGCACGGTGCGGCCGGCCTCCTGATAGGCCAGGGTCACGGAGAACCAGGGCAGGCCGCCGGCATAGTTCACCGTGCCGTCGAGCGGGTCGATGATCCAGCGCGGGGCGTCCGAGGAGCCGGAGAAACCCGCCTCCTCGGACAGGATCGCCGCCTCGGGCGTCAGGGCGCGCAGACCCTCGATGACGAGGCGCTCGGAGGCGAGGTCGGCGGCAGTGACGACGTCGCGCAATTCCTTGCGCGTGACGGCGAGCTGCTCGCCCTGCATCCGCACCAGCAGGTCGGCGGCCTGCCCGGCGAGCGTGCCGGCCTGATCGAGGAGGGAGAGGAGGCGCTGATCAGACATGGGCGGAAACCGTTTACTGCCTGCCGGGATAGGCCGGGTCGAGGATGAAGGGACGCCGCGGGCCATAATCGCCGATCGGTTGCAGATGGCTTACCAGCCCGGTCCGCGGCTTCCAGACATGGAGCGCGATCGCTGGCGGCTCCATGATGAAACGGTTTTCCGTGCCGGGGCGCAGATCGAGCGCGACCTGATGGGCCGTGCCCGGCGCGACATAGCCGATCGTGCCGGCGAAGCGCAGCTGGATCGGGCGGTGATAATGGCCGCAGAGCACGCGCTCGATCTCGGGGTGGCGGGCGATCAGCGCGGCGAAGCCGGGCGAGACGCGGGCCGGCATGACGTCCATGCCGTCGACCCCGACCGCGAAGGGCGGATGGTGCATGAAGATCACCGTCGGGTGGCCCTGCCCCTCGGTGAGCCGTTCGGCCAGCCAGGCTTCGCGCGCGGCGCAGATCTCGCCGCCATCCTCGCCCGCCATCACGGTGTCGAGCCCGATCAGCCGGACCGGGAAATCCTCGACGACATAGTGCAGGAAGCCTGACTGCGGCAGATAGCCATGGGCTGGCGCCAGCGCGGCAGCGAAGGTCTCGCGCCGATCGTGATTGCCGGGCACGACATAGGTCGGCATCGGCAGCCGCGCGAGCTCGCGCTGCACGATCTCGTATTCCCCGGGCAGGCCGCAATCGCAGAGATCGCCGGTGACGATCACGCAGTCCGGCCGCGGGTCGAGCGCCAGCACCGCGTCGATCGCCTGCCGGGTCGCGGCGTTGGTGTCGACGACGCCATAGGCCGGCTGGCCGTGCGGGCGAACATGGAAGTCGCTGAGCTGGGCGATGATCATCGAAAAGCCTTTGGAATGAGGGCAGTCACGGAACCTCAGCCCTCATCCTGAGGAGCTGCGAAGCGGCGTCTCGAAGGATGCTCCAGATTGCGCCGGAGCCTCCTGGACCATCCTTCGAGACGCGATCCTTGGGATCGCTCCTCAGGATGAGGGCTCAATAGGGACGCCGCCCGGCGATGGGCCGGGCGGCGGGAGCGGGCCGTCAGGGGCGTCCGCTCACTTCATCAGGGCTTCGGTTTCGGAGACGATGCGCTCGATGCCGGCCTTGGGTTGGATCTCGCCGCGCATCACGCCGGCGATGACCTCGCGCTGCTGGCGCCAGATCCGGACCGAGTTGCCGCCCGGATAGCCTTCCCACGGCGCGGCACGGGAGACCTGGCCGTTGATGGTCCGGAAGTTGGCGTTGGCCTTGTAGAACGGCCCGAGGAAAGCGTCCTCGCCGGCGCGCAGGTTGGTCGGCATGTAGCCGGCGGTCTCGACGACGATCTTCTGGGCCTCGGGCCCGGTGACGAACTTGATGAACTCCCAGGCCGCCTTCTGCTTGGCCGGGTCCTTGGCGGTGATCAGCGCCGCGTTGCCGCCGGTCGGCAGCTTGCCCTTGGCCTTGTCGTCGACCGGGAAGAGCGCGGTCTTCAGCGTGAAGCGGTCGCCGATCAGGTCGGTGACCTGGCGCAGGCGGGCCGGGGTGTCGAAGAAGATGCCGATCTTGCCGGCGATGAATTGCTGGCGCGACTGGTCCCAGTCGATCAGCGGCATGCCGGCGTCGGTGACGAAACTGCGCAGCAGCGACAGCGTCTTCTCGCCGGTCTCGCCGCCGAAGGCGACCTTCTTGCCATCCGCCGAGAGCATGGAATGCCCGCCCTGTAGGATCACGCCGCGCCAGAGCCAGTCATCCGGCCAGTCATGGATGTTGTAGGCGAGGCCGGCGGTGTCGCCGCTGCGGATCTTCTTGGCGAGCGCGATCGTGTCGGCCCAGTTGTCGGGCATCTTGTCGGGATCGCCGCCCGCCTGCTTCACCAGCTCGGCGTTGAAGTACATCAGCGGCGTCGAGGCGTTGAAGGCGAGGCCCGCCTGCTTGCCGCCGACCTGCCCGAGCGAGAGCAGCGCGTCGGAATAGTTGGCCTTGCGCCAGGCTTCCGGCTCGGCCTTCAGCAGCGGGCCGAGATCGACGACCTGCTTGCGCTTGTCGAGGGATTCTACGAGCTCGGTCAGCAAATGGAAGCCGGAATAATAAACGTCCGGCAGCTGGTTGGTGACGGAGGAGCGCAGCATCGTCTGATGCCCTTCGTCATAGCTCGCCGCCGGCGCCCGGAAATTGATCTTGATCTCCGGGTGCTTCTTCATGAATTCCGCGGCGATCGGCTCGTGGAACTTGGCGAAGGCGGGGAAGGCGTAGAGCACGTCGAGCGTGACTTGCTCGGCCCTGGCGGCCGTCGTGGCTGCGAGGGTGAGCGCTGCTGCGGCCAGCGCTTTGCCGAGAGGTTTCATGCGTGATCTCCTTGGCATGGACAGCGGGGCTGTCGGGTTTGCGTTGCTTCAGGCCTGAACTCTGGGCGGGGGTGGGCGGCTTCGTGGCCGGCTACTTCACCCCGGTCATGGTGATGCCGTCGATGAATCGGCGCCGGGCGATCAGGAAGGCGATGACGAGCGGCGCGGTCAGGATCGTTGCCGCCGCGGTGAGCGCGCCGTAGTTCGAGCCGGTCTCGGCATCGGCGAAGAACATCATCCCGAGCGGCGGCGGTGCGAGCTTGGCGTCGGAAATGACGATCAACGGCCAGTAGAGGTCGTTCCAATGCGCCACGGCCGAGAACACCGAGAAGGCGGCAATGGCCGGCCAGGCGCTCGGCGTGACGATCCACCAGACGATCTCGAACTCGCTCATGCCGTCGAGGCGGGCGGCATTGATGATGTCGTCGGGAAAGCTGCGAAAGAACTGGCGGAACAGAAAGATGGCGAAGACCGAGAGGAAGAACGGCACCATCATCGAGAAATAGGTGTTGAGCAGGCCGAGCTGGGCGAGCGCGATGTAGAGCGGCATGGCCGGCACCTGCACGGGGATGCACAGGCCGAGCAGCACCAGCACGAAGAGGGCGTTGCGGCCGGGGAAGTTCAGCTTCGCCAGCGCATAGGCGCAGGGGATTGCGACCAGGAGCTGGACGGTCAGGATGCCCAGGCAGAGGACGAGGCCGTTCAGCGCGAAGCGCAGCAGCGGCGCCTTCTCCAGGGCGAAGAGATAGTTCTGCACGCCGTAGAACTGCTTCGGCCAGAGCGAGATCTCGGCGCTGAAGATCTCGGCCGGCGGCTTGATCGAGGTCACCAGCATCCAGATGAAGGGCGCCAGCATGAAGATCGCGCCGGCGATCAGGACGCCATGGACCAGTGCCAGGGTGATGAAGCGCCGCAGCACCGAATGAACGGGCGTGACGGGCCCGGCGGCGGACAAGGTGAGATCGGTCATCAGTAGTGCACCTTCCTGTCGAGGGCGAAGGTCTGCACGGCCGAGAAGACGAGGATGAAGGCGAGGAAGATGAAGGTCAGCGCCGCGGCATAGCCGGTGTGGAAGTACTGAAAGCCTTCCAGATAGATGTTGTAGAGCAGCACCTCGGTCGAGCCCACAGGGCCGCCGCGCGTCATCACCGCCACCGTATCGAAGATCTTGAAGGCGGTGATCATCGTGGTGACCAGCACGAACATCGTGGTCGGGCCGAGCAGCGGCCAGGTGATGGTGAGGAAGCGGTCGATGCCGCTCGAGCAGCCGTCGATGTCGGCGGCCTCGTAGAGGTCGCGCGGGATCGCGGTCAGCCCAGCCAGGAACAGGATCATGTTGAAGCCGATGAGCTGCCAGATGCCGATCACGGCGAGCGTGGCCAGCGCCGTCGAAGGCTCGCTGAGGAAGGCGACCGGCGCGAAACCCAGCCATTTCAGCACGCCGTTGACCGGGCCGAGCGAGGGATGGAGCAGGAACTGCCAGACCGTCGCCATGGCGATCAGCGTCGAGGTTACCGGCAGGAAGTAGATCACCTCGTAGAGCGAGCGGCTGCGCGTGCGGCGATGCACCAGCACCGCGATCATCAGCGCGCCGAGCACGCCGCCGGGGACGACGATGGCGACATAGAGGAGCGTGTTGACGAGGGAGCGGCGGATGATCGGGTCGGCCAGGGCCTTGCCGAAATTGGCGAAGCCGACCCAGTCCATGTCGACGCCGCCGAACTCGTAATTGGTCAGGCTGAGCCAGAGCAGGACGGCGAGCGGCAGCAGGATCGTCAGCAGCAGCAGGACGAAGGCGGGCAGGGCGAAGCCCAGCCCGGTGATACGTTCGATCCAGAGCCGGCGGCGGGCGACGGGCGCGAAACCCGCGGGGGCGGAGAGGGCGAGCGTCATGGTCAGGCCCTCAGCGGCACGACGGAGCCGGTCGCGCCGTTCTCGCCCCGTGGCTCGACCCGGCCGCCATCGGTGCCGAAGATGTGGCAGGCGGCTTCGTCGAAGCCGAGCGTGACCTCGGCGGCCTCGCTCAAGCCGGCCGCGATCGCGGGCGTGGTGCGCATCGTCACGCCCTGCGCATCGCGCCCTGCGAGGTCGAAATGCAGGATGTATTCGGAGCCGAGATTCTCCTTGCGCCGCAGCCTCGCCGTGAACCAGGCGCGGCCGGGAGCGCCCGGCTCGCCATGCACGAGCGCCAGCGCCTCGGAGCGGATGCCGAGCGTCACCGCCTGCCCCTGCGCCAGCGGGACGGCGAGCGCCATCGGCCTGCCGAAGAGCTCGAGCCGGCCGGCGGCCGCGACCGTCGCGGGCAGGAGGTTGATGGCCGGGCTGCCGATGAACTGCGCGACCTTGAGCGAGGCCGGCTTCTCGTAGAGCCGAGAAGGCGTGCCGAGCTGCAGGATGGAGCCCGAATCCATCATCGCGACGCGGTCCGACATCGTCATCGCCTCGACCTGGTCGTGGGTGACGTAGATGAAGGTGGCGCCCAGCCGCTTGTGCAGCTCCGCCAGCTCGGTGCGCATATGGACGCGCAGCTTGGCGTCGAGATTGGAGAGCGGCTCGTCCATCAGGAAGACGGCCGGCTGCCGGACCATGGCACGGCCGAGCGCGACGCGCTGGCGCTGGCCGCCGGAAAGCTGCGCCGGCTTGCGGTCGAGCAGATGGTCGAGCTGGAGCTGCATCGCGACGGCGCCGACATCGGCCTCGATGCCGCGCATCACCTCGCGCCGGCGGCGGGAGAGGAGGCGCAGCAGCGGCAGGCGCTGCCGGAGCGACAGCCGCGACATGGTCAGCGGCAGGGCGATGTTCGCCCGCACGCTCATATGCGGATAGAGCGCATAGGACTGGAAGACCATGGCGACGCGCCGCTCATGCGGGCGCAGGTGGTCGACGCGGCTGCCGCCGATGGCGACGCCGCCGCCATCCTGATGCTCCAGCCCGGCGATGATCCGGATCAGGGTCGACTTGCCGCAGCCGGAGGGGCCGACCAGGGTCAGGAACTCGCCATCGGCGATGTCGAGATCGACGCCGCCCAGTACCTTCGTGGAGCCGAAGGACTTGGCGATGGAGGAGAGCGCGACGGTAGCCATGTCGTTCGCCTTTCTGCGCGGCCCGCGGGCCTGTTCAGGGGGCGTTGGTGCCGGCCGCCGAACGGCCGGCGGCGGCGCCTCAGGCGGCGCGCGGCGGGTAGACCTCGTGGATCACGTCGTCGATCCAGAGGGTCTTCAGCGCCGCGATCTCGTGAATCTCGGCCGAGAAGTCGCGCCCGTCGAAACCGTAGGCGACGGCGCCGAGCGTGGTCGTGCCGGCCATGCCGGGCTGCAATTCGGGCCCGACGACGAAGCCGGAGGAGGGCCCCCAGATGTAGCGGGTGCCGCCGACCGTGAAGTCATGGGCGCGGTGCAGATGGCCGCTCGCCACGAAGGCGACGTCGTGACGGCTGATGAGATCGAGCAGATGCGCCCGCGGGCGGGGCGGCACGCTCCAATAGCCCTGGTCGCCCTCGTCCGGCGCCTCGATGAAGAGCGGCCGGTGCAGGAACCAGCCGAGCCGGCGTCCTTCAGCCTCGGCGATCTGCCGGTCGAGCCAGGCCAGCTGGTGCCGCTCCTCGGCCTCGTCGCTGCCGAACAGCATCGAATTGAGTCCGATCAGCCGCCAGCCTTCGAGATCGCGGACCCAGAAATCCTCGCCGATATGGCTGCGCCAGCGGGCGAGCCGTTCTTCATTCACCGGCTGATGCGGATGATAGGCCTCGCCAACGTCATGGTTGCCCGGAATGCTGAGCACCGGGACGCCGATCGAGTCGAGCAGGCCGCGGCAATGCGCCATATCCTCGTCGACATCCGCCCCGTCGACGGTGACGTCGCCGGTATGGATCACCAGGTCCGGCGTCCGCGCCGCGAGCCAGGCCGTGAGCGGCGCCCAGTTGCCGGAAAAATGCGGCTTGTTCGGGCTCAGATGGGTGTCCGAGATCTGTACGACCCGTTGCATGGCTTCCCTCCAGACACGTTCCCGCAAGGGAACGGGTCGCCTCCGTCGTGTCCGGGGCGACGATTTTTGCCATGGACCATACAAATGAATGTTTGATGACACAAATGTATTTTATGCATCCGCCGGAGCTTCGGGGCCGTGGGCTCCGCTGCCGAAGGAAAGCAGGCGCCGTTGACGCGTGCGGGCTCAGTCCCGGATAACCGTCCGACAGCGTCGGAGCGGTTCCGGATACCAGAACATGGCCATTTCCATGGAACAGCTCGAGGCCTTCGTCGCGGCCGCCGAGCACGGCTCCTTCTCAGCCGCCGGCCGGGCGCTACGCAAGGCACAATCCGCCGTCAGTACGCAGGTCGCCAATCTCGAAGCCGATCTCGGCCTTTCCCTGTTCAGCCGCGCCGCGCGCCATCCGGTCCTGACGGCGGCGGGCGAACGACTCCTGCCGGAGGCGAAGGTCATCCTCGATCGGCGGGAGCACCTGATCGGCGTCGCCGCCAGCTTCGAGGCGCATGTCGAGACGCGGCTGGCGGTGGCGATCGACGAGCTCTATCCCGAGCGGGCGCTCGGCGCGCTCTTCGCCGATTTCGCGGCGCGCTTCCCACATGTCGAGCTCGAAGTGCTGTTCCCGATGATGGAGGATGTCAGCCGGCTGGTGCTGGATGGCAAGGCCGATATCGGCGTGATGTGGCGCCAGGAGGTGCTGCCGACGGCGCTCGCCTTCCACACGATCGGCTGGATACCGCTCAAGCTGGTCTGCGGCCGGCAGCATCCGCTCGCGAACACGGTGATCGACTGGGAGGAATTGAAGCGCCACCGTCAGATCATGGTGGCGGTGCGCAGCGAAGGGCCGGAAAAGCAGCGCCTGCGCATCGCCGCCGAAGTCTGGTGGGTCGAAAGCCACTGGGTCATTCTGCAGATGGTCAAGCAGGGCATCGGCTGGGCCCTCGTGCCTGACCACATCATCGCCAATTCCCCCGTGGTCGGGGAACTGGTGACGCCCGCGCTGCAGTTCGACGATGCCGATTGGCCGGTTGCGCTGGAGCTGGTCTGGCACAAGCAGCGGCCGAGCGGACCGGCGGCGAAATGGCTGCGGGAACGCTTCGCCACCACCCGGATCGGCGGGGTTCAGGCCTGAGGCCTGCGCTTCCGCGCCGGCCCGACCGCCTCGCCTATTGCAGCTCCTCGCCGCGGCGCTCGGGAATCAGGAACCACATCGCGACCATGTCGAGGATGTAGAGCGTCGCCAGGAGCGCGATCGCGGTCTGGAAGCCATAGGCCCCGGCGATGGCGCCGACGACGACCGGCCCGAAACCGCCGACGCCGCGGCCGATGTTGAACAGTACGTTCTGGGCGGTGGCGCGCGCCGCGGTCGGGAAGAGCTCGCTGATCAGCGCACCGTAGCCGCCGAGCATGCCGTTGACGAAGAAGCCCATCACCGCGCCGGCGACGAGCAGCTGCATCGGGTCGGTCAGCCGCGAATAGAGCACGACCATCACCGCAGCGCCGAGCATGTAGCCGAAGAAGGCCGGCCGGCGGCCGATGCGGTCGGCGATATGGCCGAAGGCGAAGATGCCGAGCGCCATGCCGCCGATGGTGACGGCCGTCCAGAGCGCGGACTGGGTGAGCGCGAAGCCGAACCGCGTGGCGAGGTAGTTCGGCAGCCAGATCATCACGCCGTAATAGCCGAAGTTCTGCACCGAGCAGAGCACGACCATGCCGAGGCTGAGCTTGGTGGTCGGCCAGTCCTTGACCAGCAGATGCAGCGCCGATCCCTTCGGCCGGTCCTTCGAGCGGGCGACGAAGACCTCGGGTTCATGCAGCGACTGACGGATGAAATAGGCGGCGATCGCCGGCAGCACGCCGATCGCGAACATGCCGCGCCAGCCGATCGAGGGCAGCAGCAGCGGGGTGGCGAGCGCCGCGGCCAGCACGCCGACCTGCCAGCCGAGGCCGACATAGGAGGAGGCGCGCGCCCGCTTCGAGGCCGGCCAGGCCTCGGCGACCAGCGCCATCCCGATGCCGAACTCGCCGCCGAGCCCGAGACCGGCGATCGTGCGGTAGATCAGCAGGTCCCAATAGCCCTGGGCGAAGGCGCACAGGCCGGTGAAGACGGCGAAGAGCACGATGGTCCAGGTCAGCACGCGGACGCGGCCGATCCGGTCCGAAAGCATGCCGAAACCGATGCCGCCGAGCACGGCGCCGACCAGCGTCGCGGTGACCAGCGAGGCGGCCTGAGCCTGGCTGAGCTGCAGATCGGCCGAGATCGCCCGCAGCATGAAGCCGAGGATCAGCAGGTCGAAGCCGTCCATCGCATAGCCGATGGCGGCGCCCCAGAGGGCCTTGCGAGCCTTGCTGTCCACTTCCGTCGGGGCCGCGGCGAGATGGCCGGCCGCTGCCGTGCGTTGGTCAGTCATGTCTCGGCCCTCGTTCCTGCGCGCAGGGGCGGCATCTCACGGCGTCGAAGCCGGCGCAATGACCGTGCGGCCACAGCCTGTGGACGCAAGCATGGAATCATGCATTCGGCGGCCGGTGGAAAATCGCGCGACGGAGGATTGACCTGCCGCTCCGGCGCGATCAGAAGAGACCGTTTGCCAATTCGACCTGCCCCTCGCGCCCTTGCCGTCCCCGGCGAGCGGCGGCGCTCAGCCCGGAGACACCGCCCATGTCCAACCTGTTCACCCCCACCGACAGGACCGTGATCGCGCGCGAAGCCGCCAAGATGCTGCTCGAGATCAAGGCGGTCCATTTCTACAGCGACAAGCCCTTCTTCTTCACCTCGGGCTGGGCCAGCCCGGTCTATATCGACTGCCGCAAGATCATCTCCTATCCGCGGCTGCGCTCGACGCTGATCGATTTCGCGGCGACCACGATCGTGCGCGACATCGGCTATGAATCGCTCGACATCATCGCCGGCGGCGAGACGGCGGGCATCCCCTTCGCGGCCTGGATCTCCGACCGCCTGTCGCTGCCGATGCAGTATGTCCGCAAGAAGCCGAAGGGCTTCGGCCGCAATGCCCAGATCGAAGGCTCGGTCGTCGAGGGCGCGCGCACCCTGCTGGTCGAGGATCTCGCCACCGACGGCCGCAGCAAGGTCAATTTCGCCGAGGCGCTGCGCAATGCCGGTGCCGACGTCCAGCACTGCTTCGTGCTGTTCTATTACGACATCTTCCCGAAGAGCCGCGAGCTGATGGCCGAGATCGGCGTCAACCTGCACTACCTCACCACCTGGTGGGACGTGCTCGCCGTCGCCAAGGAGAGCGGCCATTTCGAGCCGAAGATACTGGGCGAGGTCGAGAGCTTCCTGAACGATCCCGCGAGCTGGTCGGCCAAGCATGGCGGCATCTCCGCCTTCGGCGAAGAGAAGAAGCCGGCCTGATCTCAGGCCTGTTTCCGGGTCGCGCGACCGCGCCGACCCTTGCGGGATCCGCGATCCCCGCCCGTTTCCCATGCCTCGCGGCCGGCCTCCAGCCGGCCGCTTCGCCCTTTAGGGGGTGACAGCCGGCGCGCCAATGTGACAGCTTCGTGACGAAGCGACACAATCGTCGCCGGAAGGGCGCCGACCTCGACGTCGGCCCCGGGGGGAAACGGGAGGACAATGATGGTAACGCGCAGGATCGCCATTGGGGCTGCGGTCGGGCTCGGCTTGCTGGCCGTTCCGGCCTGGGCGCAGGCGCCCGCCGGCAAGGTCACGGTCGTCACCTCCTTCTCCAAGGACGTCACCGATCCGATCAAGAAGGCCTTCGAGAAGGCTGTTCCCGGCGTCACGCTGGAGGTCCAGAACCGCAACACCAATGCCGGCGTGAAATATCTCGAGGAGACCAAGGCCAACAACCAGGTCGACCTGTTCTGGGCCTCGGCGCCCGACGCCTTCGAGGTGCTCAAGGGCAAGCAGCTGCTGACGCAGTACAAGACGAAGGCGACCGGGATCCCGGACAAGATCGGCTCCTACCCGATCAACGATCCGCAGGGCTATTATTTCGGCTTCGCCGCCTCGGGCTACGGCATCATGTGGAACGAGCGCTATGCCAAGGCCAACAAGCTGCCGGAGCCGAAGGACTGGCAGGACCTCGCCAAGCCCGCGTTCTTTGACCATGTCTCGATCGCCTCGCCGGCGCGCTCCGGCACGACCCATCTGACGGTCGAGACGATCCTGCAGGGCGAGGGCTGGGACAAGGGCTGGCGCACCATCAAGGAGATGGCCGGCAACTTCAACGCGATCACCGAGCGCTCCTTCGGCGTGCCGGAGGCGGTGAATTCGGGCCAGGTCGGCGTCGGCATCGTCATCGATTTCTTCGCCTTCTCGGCCCAGGCCTCGGGCTTCCCGGTCAAGTTCGTCTATCCGACGGTGACTACGGTGGTGCCGGCCAATGTCGGCATCGTCGCCAATGCGCCGAACAAGGCGGCTGCCGAGGCCTTTGTCGAGTTCCTGCTCTCGCCGACCGGGCAGGAGGTGCTGCTCGAGCCCGGTATCCGCCGCCTGCCGATCAACCCGGCGGTCTATGCCAAGGCCGGGGCCGACTACCCCAACCCCTTCACCGATCCGCGCTTCCAGAAGATGATCGGCTTCGACGTCGACAAGTCCGAGGCGCGCACCGCCGCCGTCGACACGCTGTTCGACCAGCTCGTCTCCTTCCAGCTCGACGCGCTGAAGGGCGTGACCAAGGTCCTCCACGAGGTCGATGCCGCACTCGCCAAGAAGCCGAACCCGCAGGCCAAGGCGCTCGCCGACGAGGCGCGCAACCTGATTGCCGCCATGCCGGTCTCGGAGGCGCAGGCCTCCAGCGCCGAGATCAAGGGCGCCTTCACCGGCGGCAAGCAGAAGGGCGCGCGCCAGGCCGAGCTCGAGAGCCAGTGGGCGAGCTTCGCCCGCGACAACTACGCCAAGGCCAAGGCCAAGGCGGAGGAAGCGCAGAAGGCGGCGAAATAGGGTCGGACGTCGTCGTCTCGCGGAGCATCCCCGTGCGCACTGCGGCGTGAAACGCCGCGGCGCAGACACGGGGACCGCGTGACGAGTAGGCGCCTTTTCCCGAAGACGATCCCGCATCTGCGCAGCGGCATTCGATGGCGCTGCGCGTGCGGGACGACAGCCTGCCCCGAGAGCGCATGACCGCCATTCCTGCCACTGCTCCTCCCCGTGCCCGCCGCCTCTCGGCCACGCCCGGCCAGATCGCGCTGGCGCTGGCGATCGCGGCCTTCCTGCTCGCCTTCCTCGTCCTGCCGGTCGCGACCGTGCTCTACGTCGCCTTCACCGAGAAGGGCACGGGGACCTTCACACTGGTCAATTTCTACGATTTCGTCCGCACCGAGCTGTTCATGCGCTCGCTGTGGAATTCCTTCTACGTTTCGGCGATGTCGGTCGCCTGGGCTTCGGTCCTCGCCTTGCCGCTGGCCTATCTGACGACGCGCTTCGCCTTCCGCGGCGCGGCCATCGTGCAGACGCTGGGTTTCCTGCCGCTGATCATGCCGCCCTTCGTCGGGGCGGTGGCGATGCAGCTCTTCTTCGGCCGCAACGGCTCGATCAACCTGCTGCTCGACGACTGGTTCGGCTTCAAGATCGGTTTCATGGAGGGGCTGAACGGCGTCATCTTCGTCCAGTCCGTCCATTATTTCCCGTTCATCCTGATCAATCTCTCCGCCGCCCTGCGCAATATCGACCGGGCGATGGAGGAAGCGGCGCAGAACCTCGGCTGCTCGGGCTTTCGGCTGTTCCGCCGCATCGTCTTCCCGCTCGCGCTGCCTGGTTATCTCGCCGGAGCTTCGCTGGTCTTCGTCAAGGTCTTCGACGATCTGGCGACGCCGCTGCTGCTCAACGTCAAGGACATGCTGGCGCCGCAGGCCTATCTGCGCGTCACCTCGATCGGCATCGCCGATCCGATGGGCTACGTCATTTCCGTCGTGCTGATCGTCGCCTCGGTGATCGCGATGTGGCTCTCGGCGGCGGCGCTGAAGGGACGCGACTACGCCACGACGCAGCGCGGCGGGGGCGGGCTGGCCAAGCGGCGGATGACGCGAATGGAGGCCGTGCTCGGTTATGGCGTCGTCGTCCTGATCCTGGCGCTGGTGCTGGCGCCGCATCTCGGCCTGCTGCTGCTCTCCTTCGCGACGGTCTGGTCGTTCTCGCCGCTGCCCGACGGCTTCACCCCCGCGCATTACGCCCGCGTCTTCGGCGAGAGCTCGCTCTACATCAAGAACACGCTGATCTACGCCACGCTCGCCGGCGGCATCGATATCGTGCTCGGCGTCGCCATCGCCTATCTGGTGCTGCGCACCAAGCTCGTCGGGCGCGAATGGCTCGACTGGGCGGCTTCCGCCGCGCTCGCCATCCCGGGCGTCGTGCTCGGCATCGGCTATCTCAGGAGCTTCTACGGCGTCACCCTGCCGGACGGCACGCCGCTCGCGGCGCTCTGGGTCACCATCGTGCTGGCGCTGGCGATCCGGCGGCTGCCCTATGCGCTGCGTGCCTGCTACGCCGCGCTCCAGCAGGTCTCGGTCTCGCTGGAGGAGGCGGCGGAAAATCTCGGCGCCACCAAGGCCCGCACGGTGCGGCGCATCGTCGTGCCGCTGATGGCGGGCGGTATCCTCGCCGGCTTCGTCACCAGCTTCTCCACCGCCGCGGTCGAACTCTCCGCGACGCTGATGCTGGTGCAGTCGAACTCGGACGCGCCGCTAGCCTATGGCCTCTACGTCTTCATGCAGTCGGCGGCCGGGCGGGGGCCGGGCGCGGCGCTCGGCGTCGTCGCCGTGCTGCTGGTCGCGCTCTGCACCTTCATCTCGCACGCCATCATCGAACGCAGCCAGAAAACCAAGGGGCTGGGCCATTGACCGTGACCGTCGCCGCAACGCTTACCGCCTCGGCCGTCTCGGTCGATATCGAGGGCATCAACCTGTCCTATGGCGACAACCACGTGCTGAAGGATGTGAATCTGGCGATCCGTCCCGGCGAGTTCTTCGCTTTCCTGGGCCCGTCGGGCTGCGGCAAGACCACGCTGCTCAGGCTGATCGCCGGCTTCAACCAGGCCGATACCGGCCGCGTGCTGATCGGCGGCAGCGACATCTCGGCCCTGCCGCCATGGAAGCGCGATGTCGGCATGGTGTTCCAGTCCTATGCGCTGTGGCCGCATATGACGGTCGCCGCCAATGTCGCTTTCGGGCTCGAGGAACGCGGCGTGCCGAAGGCCGAGATCGCCCGGCGCGTGACCGCGGCGCTCAACCTGGTCGGGCTCTCCCATCTCGGCGGTCGCCGGCCCTCGCAGCTCTCCGGCGGGCAGCAGCAGCGCGTCGCAGTGGCGCGCACTGTCGCGGTCGAGCCCAAGGTGCTGCTGCTCGACGAGCCGCTGTCCAATCTCGACGCCAAGATGCGGGTGCAGGTGCGTCGGGAGTTGCGCGACCTGCAGCAGCGCCTCGGCCTGACCACGATCTTCGTCACCCATGACCAGGAGGAGGCGAACACGATCTGCGACCGCATCGCGGTGATGAATGACGGCATCGTCCAGCAGGTCGGCACGCCGATGGAGCTCTATGAGCGCCCGGCCAACCTGTTCGTTGCCAATTTCCTCGGCACGGCCAACATCCTCGACGGCAGCGTCGTGGCGGATGGCGACGGGCGCTGGTTCGCGGTCGAGGGCGGCGCCCGGGTGCCGGTTCCGGCGGATGCCGTGGTGCCGCCGGGGACCAAGCTGGTCTTCAGGCCGCAGCATGCTTCGCTCACCCGGGCGGGTGCGGTGGCCGAAGCAGGACAGCTGCAGGGCGCGATCAGCCATCGCGAGTTCCTGGGCGCCAGCATGCGTTACGGCGTCAGGATCGGCGGCAGCGAATTGTCGGTCGACCTGCCTTTCCAGTCCGGTGCCGCGCTGTTCGAGGCCGGCGACGCAGTGACGCTCGGCGTGCCGCCCTCGGCGCTGCTCTGGCTGCCGGCCGCCTGACGTCCGGGGCCGGCCTCAGCGCGCGGTCGAGCGGGCCTCGAGTGCCTTGGCGACGCGGCGCATCGCTTCGCCGGCGGCGTTGCATTCCTCGTCGCTCAGCACCGTCATCATTGCCTCGATCTCGGCGACATGGATCGCCATCGCCTTGCGGGTCAGCGCTTCGCCCGCAGGAGTGAGCCAGAGGCGGCGCAGGCGCCGGTCGGCTTCGTCGCTGCGCCGCTCGATCAGGCCGCGTCGCTCCAGCACCGGCAGCAGCATGCTCATCGCGCTGCGCCCGACGAGCAGCTTTTCCGCCAGCGCCTGCTGGGTCAGGCCCGGGACGTGGAAGATGTTGGCGAGCACGTCGTAATGCGGCAGCTGGATGTCGAGCGGCGCCAGCGCCTCGCCGAAGACCTTCTCCCACAGGACATGGGCGCGGGCGACCGCGATCCAGTTGCGGAAGCGCGGCAGCTCCCAGGGCAGGAGCTGCGTCGCCGGCGGGTCGGAAAGTTCTTGCTTTTTGTTCATGGCTGAACATATTTGTTCAGCGTTGAACAAGATCGGGTCTCCGCCATGACCGCTTCCGCACTCCGTTACATGCGCCCGCTGGTGCGGGCCGCGAGCTTCGTCGCCCCGGCCGCCACTGGCCGGCTCGCCTTCCGTCTGTTCTGTACCCCGCCAAGGCGGCCGAAGCGAAACGGAAACGGCAAGCCGGTCGAGACCGCGGCCGCGGCTCGGCTGCGGCACGCGAGCGCCCGGGCGATCCCGTTTCCGTGCGGAAGCGTGCAGGCCTATGTCTTCGAGCCCGATGCCGCCGTGCCGGCCGGCACGGTGCTGCTGGTCCATGGCTGGACGGGGGATGCCGCCACGATGACCGGCTTCGTCGAGCCGCTGCTGGCGAAGGGGTTCCGGGTCGTTGCCTTCGATCTGCCCGGCCATGGCGCCTCGACCGGGCGGGAGCTCAACATCCCGCTCGGCGTGGCGAGCCTTGCCGCCGTGGCGCGGGTGTTCGGGCCCTTGCATGCGATCGTCACCCATTCCTTCGGCGGGGCGATCGCGCTCGCGGCGCTGGCGGACTCGGTCAGGGGCCAGCCGGCGGTCAGCGCCGGGCGGCTGGTGCTGATCGCCGCGCCGTCCTCGATCAGCGAGATCACCCGGCGCTTCGGCGCGACCCTCGGCCTTGGCCGACGCGGGCAGGCGGCGCTGGAGCGGCGCATCCATGTCGTCGCCGGCAGCCCGGTCGAGGTCTTCGAGGGTCCGCTGCAATTGGAGGCGATCGGGCTGCGGACGCTGGTGATCCACGACCGGAACGATCGGGAGCTCGGCTTCCACCATGCGCAGGCGCTCGCTGATGCCGGATCCTTCGTCAGGCTGGAGGCGACGGAAGGGCTCGGCCATCGCCGCATCCTGAAGGCGCGGCCGGTGGCCGAGAAGGTGGCGCGCTTCGTGGCTGCCGGCTAGGCCCGCTGTCCGGGATCAAGCAGCGGGCCGCCGCGAAACGATCCCGCTTGGGCGGTGCGTTCCACCGTCAGCGCTTGGTCAGGATGGCGCGGGCTGCGCCGCCATAAGTGTCCGAATAGGCGTAGTTGAGCGTCTTTCCGTTTCCTGTCTTCAGGATGACGGTGCCTGCATTCCCTGCCGTGAAGGTGATTTCATTGCCGGAGCTTCGGGAATTCCAGACCTTCACCGGCTTGCCGCGAAATGCGTAGGACTGAACCGTGTTCGAGGCGATCTCGATCTCGACGCTCGCGCCGTTCTCGATCTTGCCCGCCCATTTTCCATCCGCGGTCTGTGCCGAAGCGGGTGCGCCCATCAGGACGAGCGAAGACGCAAGAAATACTCGGGCAAGGACCTTCATCGTGCTGGCTCCCCGGCGCTCTTTCCGGAGAGACTACAGCTTCGACATGCGGCTCGCGTCCCCCATCCGGGGGGCGCTGACGGACCGGACCGCAAGCGCGATGCCCTTGGCGAGCGGCCTGGCATCAGAACCAGCTCAGAGCCAGCCCATCAGCTCGCGCTGCACGACCTCGGCGATGACGTCGATGCCCTCGGGCGAATCGTTGAGGCAGGGCAGGTAGGCGAATTTCTCGCCGCCATTGTGCAGGAAGATCTCGCGGTTCTCGCCGTCGAGTTCTTCCAGCGTCTCGAGGCAGTCGGCCGAGAAGCCCGGCGCGACGATGGCCATCGACTTCCTGCCCGCCTGGGCCAGCGCCTTGACGGTCTCGTCGGTATAGGGCTGCAGCCACTCGTCAGGTCCGAAGCGCGACTGGAAGGTCAGTGGGAAGCGCTCCTCGGAGAGGCCGAGCTCGGCGCGCAGCAGGCGCCAGGTCTTGACGCACTGGCAGTAATAGGGGTCGCCCTTCAGCAGATATTCCTTCGGCATGCCGTGGAAGGAGCAGAGGATGACCTCGGGCTCGAAATCGAGCTTGGCGAGCGAGGCGCGCATCGAGCGGGCGAGCGCGCCGATATAGACGGGGTCGTCGTGGTAGGGCGGCGAGACGCGCACCGTCGGCTGCCAGCGCATCTGCATCAGGGCGCGGAAGGCCTGGTCGCAGGCGGTGGCCGAGGTCGGCGCGGCATATTGCGGATAGAGCGGCACCAGCAGGATGCGGTCGCAGCCCTGGTCGAGCAGGGCCTTCAGCCGGCTCTTCACATCGGGGAAGCCGTAGCGCATCGCCCAGTCGAAGACGACGCGGTCGCCGGCGAGCGGCTTCAGGCGTTCGGCCAGCTGCTCGGTCTGCGAGCGGGTGATGGTCTTGAGCGGCCCCTCGTCACGCTCCCTGTTCCAGATCGAGGCGTAGTCCTTGCCCTTCCGGCCGGGGCGCGTCGACAGGATGATGAAGTTCAGGACCGGCCACCATTTCCAGCGCGGTTCCTCTATGACGCGCCGGTCGGAGAGGAACTCCTTAAGATAGGCGCGCATCGGCCAGTAGCCGGTGCCTTCCGGCGTGCCGAGATTCAGCAGCAGGACGCCGATCCGCCCATATCTCACCTGGGGATGGTCGGGCGGCAGGGCAGCGGCTTCGCGGCGCGGCGCCGCGGCGATGTCAGCAGTCATGAGCGAAGGCCTCTCCTTGCCCCTGTGATTTAGACGAGTTCGCGCTTTCGTCCAGCCTCGAAGGCTTCCGGCGGCCGGGGTGCGACACTGCCGACCGGGCCGGGGCGGTTCCGGAGCGGCCGTCCGGCGCTGCGCGAGGCGGCGTTCTATCCCTTTGTCAAAGCGGCGGATTCGCCCGAAGGATGAGTTCCACTTTCCAAATCGATGCTCTAGTCTGGAGCCATTCTCAGGATCGCGAGGCGCAGGCCATGACGAAGCTTACCCGCCGCAAGGCACTCGGGGTTCTGGCGGCGCCGGCGACGCTTGCCGCAACGGCACCTGTCGCGATGGCGCAGCAGCCCGCGCCGAGCTTCACGCTGCTGCTGCTCAACGACATCTACAAGATGAGCGACGACAAGGGGCGCGGCGGCTTCGCCCGCGCCGCCGGCATCGCCAAGGCCGAGCGCGCCAGGGGCGTGCCGGTGCTGTTCTGCCATGCCGGTGACTGCTACTCGCCCTCGCTGATGTCGGGTTTTGACCAGGGCGCGCATATCGTCGCGATGCAGAACAAGATGGGCATCGACGTCTTCGTGCCCGGCAACCATGAGTTCGATTTCGGCAAGGAGAACTATCTCAAGCTGACGGCGGCACAGAGCTATCCGACCTTCGCCGCCAACCTGCGTGACGCCGCCGGCAACGCCTTGCCGCACCACAAGGATTCGCAGATCTTCGAACTCGGCGGCATCAAGGTCGGCGTCATCGGGGCGGCCTTCGACCAGACGGCGCTGGTCTCCTTTCCGGGCGACCTGAAATTCTCCTCGACGATGGAGGCGCTGCGCCGGGAGGCGAAGGCGCTGAAGGGGCAGGGCGCCGACATCCTCGTCGCCGTCGTCCATGCCGACCGGGCGACGGACTACGAGATCGTCCGCTCGCGCGTGGTCGACATCGTGCTCACCGGCCACGACCACGACCTGGCCATCGCCTATGACGGCAAGGTGGTGATGGTCGAGTCGAACGAGGAGGGCAATTACGTCACCGCGATCGACATCGCCGTCAATGTCAGGGGCGAGGGTGCGTCGCGACAGGTGTCGTGGACCCCGACCTTCCGCGTCAACGATTCCCGTTCGGCCACGCCGGATGCGGACGTCGCCGCGATCGCGAAGGGCTATGAGGCGGAGCTCTCGAAGGAGCTCGATGTCGACATTGCGACGCTCGCCGCCCCGCTCGATTCCCGCACCGGCGTCATCCGCACCCAGGAGACGGCGATCGGCAACCTGATCGCCGATGCGATCCGTTCCGCGACCGGTGCCCAGCTCGCCATCACCAATGCCGGCGGCATCCGCGCCAACAAGCAATATGCTGCTGGCCAGAAGCTGACCCGCCGCGACGTGCTGAGCGAGCTGCCCTTCGGCAACGCCACCGTCATGGTCGAGATCACCGGCAAGGATGTGAAGGACGCCGTAGAGAACGGGCTGCGCGATGCGCCGCAGGGTGCCGGCCGCTTCCCCGTCATCTCCGGCTTCGCGTTCGAGGCCGATCTGAAGCAGCCGCAGGGCTCGCGCGTCGTCGCGGTTACGGTCGACGGCAAGCCGATCGACCCGGCCGGCAAATACACCGTCGCCTCCAACAACTTCATGCTGGAGGGCGGCGACGGCTACACCGCGCTCGGCCGCGGCCGGACGCTGATCGGCCTGACCGACGGCAAGCTGATGGCGAACGAGGTGATGGTCTATGTGCGCCGGCTCGGCACCGTCGACGCCAAGGTCGAGGGCCGGGCGGTTCTGCGATAGGCTCTTTCCCACGCGCATCCGTCATTGCGGGCGCAGCGAAGCAATCCAGGAGGGCTGGGGAGACGTTCAGCCCAGCCCCCTGGATTGCTTGGTCGCTTCGCTTCTCGCAATGACGGTTCCGTCTGTTCGATCCTTCGGAAACCCGTTCCTCATGTCCTGCCAGAATGCTCTCGCCGTCTTCCTCGCTTCTCCGGGGGCCGCTGGCTGGCGCGAGCTGCCGGTCTTCGCCGCCGGCGGCGAAGCGGCGAGCGCCTGTTCGACGGTCGATGCCGAGCGGGCGGCCGGCCATGTCGTCGCTCCCGCGCCGGAGCGGGTCTTCGCCGCACTGGCGCTGACGCCGCTCGACGCGGTCCGTGCCGTCATCCTCGGGCAGGATCCCTATCCGACGCCCGGCCATGCCAACGGGCTCGCCTTCTCCTATGTCGGCCCGCCGCCGCTGCCGCGCTCGCTCGTCAACATCTACAAGGAGCGGGCGGAGGATCTCGGCGCCGCGGCGCCCTCCGGCGGCGATCTGACCCGCTGGGCGGAACAGGGCGTGCTGCTGCTCAACACCGCGCTGACGGTCCGAGAAGGGGCGAGCAAGGCAGGCTCGCATCTCTCGCTGGGTTGGGGGAAGGTCACGGATGCCGTCATCGCGGCCGTCTCGCGCGAGCGGCGGCATGTCGTCTTCCTGCTCTGGGGCGCGCCGGCGCAGGCGAAACGGCCGCTGATCGATGAAAGCCGGCATCTCGTCATCGCCAGCGCCCATCCCTCGCCGCTCTCGGCGAGGCGCGGCTTCTTCGGCTCGAGGCCGTTCAGCCGGGCCAATGCCTGGCTGCAGCGGCAGGGGGAACGGGCGATCGATTGGTGAGGGGCCGTCATGCTCGCCCTTGTCGTGAGCATCCACGTCTTGAACGCGAGCTTCAACCAAAGAAGACGTGGATGGCCGGGACAAGTCCGACCATGACGGGAGCAGCGTGGGGGCCGGCTTCGAACGTCACCCCACCGGGCGCTCGTCGGCGATGACTTTGCCGTCATTGGGCAGGGCGCCGAGCGGCAGAATTTCGACCGCGCCCTTGAGCTTCGTCACCTGCTGCAGGGTCGAGGAGACGGCGTCGACGAAGCCAGCCGGCTCGGCATAGATCTCGGCCTTCAGCGTCATGGTGTCGGTCTCGTCGGCGCGACCGACGACGAGTCTGAGCTTGGCGATCTCGGCATGGCGCCTGGCGATCTCGGCGACCTGTTCGGGGCGCACGAACATGCCCTTGATCTTCGCCGTCTGGTCGGCGCGGCCCATCCAGCCCCTGATCCTGGTATTGGTCCGCCCGCAGGCGCTCATGCCCGGCAGCACGGCCGTGAGATCGCCCACCGCGAGGCGGATCTGCGGATGATGCGGGTCGAGATTGGTGACGACGACCTCGCCGACCTCGCCTTCCGGGACCGGGTCGCCGGTGCCGGGGCGGACGATCTCGACGATCAGGTTCTCGTTCAGCACCATGCCCTCGCGTGCCGCGGTCTCGTAGGCGATGAGGCCGAGATCGGCGGTGGCGTAGAGCTGATAGGCGTCGATGCCGCGCTCCCTCACCCAGGCCTGGAGCGAGGGCGGGAAGGCGGCTCCCGAGACGACGGCGCGGGTGATGCTGGTGATGTCGCCGCCGCGCGCTTCGGCGGCCTCGATCAGGATCTTGAGGAAATCGGGCGTGCCGACATAGACGCTCGGGCGATAGGCGCCGATCACCTCCATTTGCTGCTCGGTGTTGCCGGGGCCGGCGGGGATGACGGCGCAGCCCAGTGCGCGGGCGCCGGAATCCAGAATGAAGCCGCCCGGCGTCAGGTGATAGCTCAATGTATTGAGCACGATATCGCCGGGCTGGATGCCGGCGGCACGCAGGCCGCGGGCCACGCCCCAGGCATCGGTGGAAGCGCTTTCCGGCTCGAAGATCGGTCCGGGCGAGGTGAAGAGGCGGCCGAAGGAACCGGGCCTGGAGGGAACGAGGCCGCCGAAGGGCAGGTTCGCCTTCTGCAGCGCCGGAAGATCGGCCTTGCGCAGCACCGGCAGCCGGGCCAGCGCCTTGCGGTCGGTAATCGCGGCCGGATCGAGGCCGCGCAGGCGCTCGGCATAAGCGGGCGCCTGCATCGCCGCGGCGAGCAGCTTCGGCAGGCGCGCAAAGAGATCGGCCTCGCGCTCCTCGGGAGAGCGGGTTTCGAGCGTGTCGTAATGCTCGGTCATCAAAGCGTCCTCGGATCACTCATGAACCGGCGTGGTCCTCCCGGGCTAGGCGAAGCCGAGGTCCGGGATCCATGCCTGAACTCTTATCGGCAATGCTCCGGCATGGATCCCGGATCGGCGCGGCTTCGCCGCTTGTCCGGGACCACATGGCCAAGAGGCGATGCGCCTGTCACGAGAGCCAGCGCTTGCGGCGCTTGTAGCTCTTCACCTCGCGGAAGGACTTCTTGTTGCCCTCGGCGACGCCGAGATAGAATTCCTTCACGTCCTCGTTCTCGCGCAGCATCTTCGCCTCGCCGTCCATGACGACGCGGCCGGTCTCCATGATGTAGCCATAGGTGGCGTAGCGCAGGGCCATGTTGGTGTTCTGCTCGGCGACGAGGAAGGAGACGCCCTCATCGGCGTTGAGCTGGCGGACGATCTCGAAGATCTCCTCGACGATCTGCGGAGCCAGGCCCATCGAGGGCTCGTCGAGCAGGATCATCTTCGGGTTCGACATCATCGCCCGTCCGATGGCGCACATCTGCTGCTCGCCGCCGGAGGTGTAGCCTGCCTGCGAGGTCCGGCGCTGCTTGAGGCGCGGGAACAGCGTGTAGATCTTCTCGAGATCGCGCTTGATCGCGGCGTTGCCGTCGCGGCGGGTGAACGCGCCGGTCAGCAGGTTCTCCTCGATCGAGAGATGGCCGAAGCAGTGCCGGCCCTCCATCACCTGGATGCAGCCGCGCCGCACCAACTCGTTCGGAGAAAGCTTGTCGACGCGCTCGCCGTCGAAGACGATCGAGCCCTTGGTGACCTCGCCGCGCTCGGCCTTGAGCAGGTTGGAGATCGCCTTCAGCGTCGTGGTCTTGCCGGCGCCGTTGGCGCCGAGGATCGCGACGATGCCCTGGCGCGGCACGGTGAGCGAGACGCCTTTCAGCACCAGCACGACATGGTCGTAGATGACCTCGATGTTGTTGAGCGACAGGATGGTGTCGCTCGCGGTCGCGGCGGCTGGCTTCTCGAGGGTGGCGGTCGACATTGAACCTCCAATCCTTCTCCCTTCGGGGGAGAAGGTGGCCCGGCGTCAGCCGGGTCGGATGAGGGAAGGACGGATGAGGAGAGTGCCAGACTTCCCTCATCCGTCAGCGCTTCGCGCTGCCACCTTCTCCCCCGAGGGGAGAAGGAAGCGCGCCCTCGGTCAGATCAGGACGACTTCTCGCAGGACTCGGTGCGCTTCGGCCAGTTGCCGGCCTTCTCGACATAGTCCTTGGCGTTGGACTCGATCAGCGGACGGACCTCGTCCTTCATCGGCTCGACCCAGTCGCCCTTCTTCGTCCACTTGGTGCCGTCCCATTCGGAGACGAACATCTTGCTGTGGCCGGAGTGGTCGGTGCAGGAGATCGTGGTCGGCGTGACGAAGCCGCCGAGGCCGATCTCCTTGAGACGTGCCTCAGTCAGGTTGAGCGATTCCAGCCCGCGGCGCATGTCCTCGGCGTTGATCACCTTCTTGCCGGTGAGCTTCTGCGCATTGCGGATACCCTCGACGACGAGCATCGCGTTGTAGACGCCGCGGTTGTAGAGGGCTTCGCCGACCTTCTCCTTCGGCGTCGTGCTCTTGCCCTTGTCGACGACGTGCTTGAGAATATCCTGCATGGCGGGCGCGTCGGTGCCAGCGAGCGTCCAGCTCAGCGACTTGTAGCCCTTGGCCTGCTCGCCACCGGCGCGGGCATCGTCATCGCCGCCGGCCCACCAGACGCCGACCAGCTTGTTCATCGGGAAGTTGTTCTTGGCCGCTTCCTTGACCGCGGTCGGGTTCATCGCGCCCCAGCCCTGATTGTAGAGGAAGTCCGGTCGGTCGCGGCGGATCGACAGCCACAGCGAGCCCTGGTTCTGCATGTCGGCTGCCGCGACCGGATAGAGCTTGAGCTCGAAGCCGTATTTCTTGGCGAGGTTCTCGAGAACCGGGATCGGCTCCTTGCCGAAGGGCGCGTCGAGATGGATGAGCCCGAGCTTCTTGCCCTTGAGCTTGTCCATGCCACCGAGCTCGGCCGCCATGTGCTTCACCATGACGGAGGCGCCGTCCCAGTAGGTGAAGGGCGGGATGAAGACCCAAGGGAAGTTCGTGCCATCGGCCGAAGAGGACAGGCCATAGGCCATCGACAGGATCGGGATCTTGTCGACATGGGCGCGCGGGATCGCGGCCAGCGTCGCGCCGGTCGACCAGGGCGAATAGACGATGGTGTTCTTCGACTTGGCCTGCTCGTAGCACTCGATCGACTTCTTGGTGTCGTAGCCGGTCTCGCATTCCTCGTAGATGACCTTGACGCCGTTCACGCCGCCGTCGCGCTCGTTGATCATCGTGATGTAGTCGCGCATGCCGTCGCCGATCGGGATGCCCGAGCCCGAAAACGGGCCGGTGCGATAGGCATTGTTGGCAAAATAGACGCTGTCCTGCGCCATGGCCGGGGCGAGCGCGCCGGCGGCGAACAAGGCTCCGAGCGCTGCACCCTTCAACAGATTGCTGGTCTTCATGGACTTGCTCCGTTCGTTTCCTCCCGACCAGACTGCTGTCGGATCGGTCTTTATCCGCCGGCGCTTCAGTGTCGCCGGTCGTTTCTTGGGCCTTGCCCGTAGCCTCAATAGGGGAAGGGCCATGTCCGCAATTTCTGCTTGCCGATCTGCCAGAGCCGGGCGAGGCCGTGCGGCTCGACGATCAGAAAGGTAATGATCAGCGCGCCGACAAGCATGAAGGTAACGTGCTCGGCCGCCGCGCCCTGGATCGGGATGCCCAGTGCCGGCAGGCCGAACTTCAGCGCCGTCGGCAGGATCGACAGGAAGGCCGCGCCGAAGAAGGAGCCGATCAGCGAGCCGAGGCCGCCGATGATGACCATGAACAGGATGTTGAAGGAGAGGCGGATCGAGAACACGTCCGCCGCCTCGCCGCCGCCGTACCAGAGGAAGATCATCATCGCGCCGGCGACGCCACAGAAATAGGAGGAGACGGCGAAGGCGGTGAGCTTGGCGTTGAGCAGCTTGATGCCCATCAGCTCGGCGGCGATGTCCATGTCGCGCACGGCCATCCAGGAGCGGCCGAGCTTGCCGTGGACGATGTTGGAGGCGAACCAGGTCAGCACCACGACGAGGCCGAGGCAGACGAAATAGCGCGTCTCGGGCGTGGCGGAGGCGCCGGTGATCGGCAGGTCGAAGAGTGTGCGCTGCGGCACCTCGATCGCACCCGAGGCGTTGTAGTTGAACAGCCAGGGCACGCGCACGAAGGCCCATTGCAGGAAGAACTGGGCGGCGAGCGTCGCGACGGCGAGATAGAAGCCCTTGATGCGCAGCGAAGGCAGGCCGAAGAGCACGCCGATGCCAGCCGAGAACAGCCCCGACACCAGGATCAGGACGACGATGTTCACGTCCGGGAAGATCGTCGTCAGCTTGTAGCAGCTATAGGCGCCCACCCCCATGAATGCGGCGGTGCCGAGCGAGATCAGCCCGGTATAGCCGGTCAGGATGTTCAGCCCAATCGCCGCAAGGGAGAAGACGAGGAAGGGGATCATCACCGAGGCGATGAAGAAGTCGCTGCCGAGGAAGGGGATCGCGATGAAGGCGATCGCCAGGATGACGCCGAGCCCGATCCGGTCTTCCCGCAACGGGAAGACGGCCATGTCGGCGGCGTAATTCGATTTGTATTGGCCGGCCTCGCGGTAGAGCATGTCGTGAGGCTCCTCAGATGCGTTCGATGATCTTGTCGCCGAACAGGCCCTGCGGCCTGAACAGCAGGAAGCCCAGCGCGATGAAATAGGCGAGCCAGCTCTCGATGCCGCCGCCGATCAGCGGGCCCCAGTAGAACTCGCCAAGCTTCTCGCCGATGCCGATGATGAGGCCGCCGACGATGGCGCCGGGGATCGAGGTGAAGCCGCCGAGGATCAATACCGGCAGCGCCTTCAGCGCCACGATCTCGAGCGCGAAGGAGACGTCCGAGCGGGCGCCCCACATGATGCCGGTGATCAGCGCGACGATGCCGGCGGTGAACCAGACGATGACCCAGATCTGGTTGAGCGAGATGCCGACCGAGAGCGCGGCCTTGTGGCTGTCGGCGACGGCGCGGAGTGCGCGGCCGATGCGGGTATACTGGAAGAAGGCGGCGAGCGCGGCGATCATCAGCGAGGCGATGAGCGCTGCGGCGATGTCGATCTTCTGCAGCGAGACCAGCCCGCCGAGGATCTGCAGATCGATCGCGCCCTTGGGCAGGTAGAGCTGCTCGGCGATCATCTGCTTGGGGTTGCCGCCGAAGAGAGCCTCGCCGAAGCCGATCAGGAAATAGGTGATGCCGAAGGTCGCCATGAACAGGATGATGTCCGGCTGGTTGACCAGCGGGCGCAGCACCACACGCTCGATGGTGACGGCGAGCGCGAACATGACGCCGAGCGTGATGACGACCGCGAGGAAGGCGGGCACGCCCTTCTCGTAGAGGCCGACCAGCGTCAGCGCCGCGAACACCACCATGATGCCCTGGGCGAAGTTGAACACGCCCGAGGCCTTGAAGATCAGAACGAAGCCGAGCGCGATCAGGGCGTAGAGCACGCCCGAGACCAGCCCTTCCCAGACGGTCTGCACCAGCAGGTCGGGCGCCTGGACCATCTGCTGGAACGGATCGACGAAGATCGCATAGAGCGTGTTGCTGGAGTCGAGCCGGATGCCGACGGCAAGCACCGCGACGATGGCGGCGAGGATCAGCCCGGTCTTGACCAGCGGGCTGGCGAGAAGGTTCGGGGCAGGGCGGGTGGCGATGTCGCTCATATGTCCGCGCTCCTCAATGCGCCACGCCGAGATAGGCGTCGATGACGCGCTGGTCGGCCTTGACCTCGTCGGGCGTGCCGTCGGCGATCTTGCGGCCGTATTCGAGCACGACGACGCGGTCGGAGAGGTCCATCACCACGCCCATGTCGTGCTCAATCAGCGCGATCGTGGTGCCGAACTGGTTGTTCACGTCGAGGATGAAGCGGCACATGTCCTCCTTCTCCTCGAGGTTCATGCCGGCCATCGGCTCGTCGAGCAGGAGCAGTTCCGGCTCCATGGCGAGCGCCCGTCCGAGCTCGACGCGCTTCTGCAGGCCGTAGGGCAGCTTGCCGACCGGCAGCTTGCGGATGTGCTCGATCTGCAGGAAGTCGATGATGTCCTCGACGACGCGGCGATGCGCGATCTCCTCCTGCATCGCCGGGCCGTGGCGCAGCGCCTGCCAGAAGAAGCCCTTCTTCATTTTGAGGGTGCGGCCGGTCATGATGTTGTCCAGCGTCGACATGCCCTTGAACAGCGCGACGTTCTGGAAGGTGCGGGCGATGCCGCCGGCGGCGGCGCGATGCGGGCGCATCTTGGCGCGGCGCTCGCCCTTGAAGACGATCTGACCTTCCTGCGGCTGGTAGAAGCCGTTGATGCAGTTCAGCATCGAGGTCTTGCCGGCGCCGTTCGGGCCGATGATGGCGCGGATCTCGCCCTTGCGGATGTCGAAGGAGACGTCGGTGATCGCCTTCACCCCGCCGAAGCGCAGCGAGATGTTCTCGACCGAGAGCAGGACTTCGCCCTTTTCGCGGATGGGGGTGCCGGTCACGTTCATCGGCTCCGCGTTCATGCCGCCTTCGCCGCTGCCGGCGCCTCCTGTCCGGTGACGGGGTAGATCTTGGCGTCGCGTACCTTGACGCGTGCCGAGATCACGCCCTTGCGGCCGTCCTCGAAGGTGACTTCCGTCGAGATGTCGGCGGCCTCCGAGCCGTCATAGAGCGCGGCGACCAGCGGCGCGTAGCGCTCGGCGATGAAGCCGCGGCGAACCTTCTGAGTGCGGGTGAGCTCGCCGTCGTCGGCGTCGAGCTCCTTGTGCAGGATGAGGAAGCGCTTGATCTGGGCGCCGCCCATCATCGGCTCGCCGGCAAGCGAGCGGTTCACCTCGTCGACATGCTTGGCGATCATGTCGTAGACGAGATCGTGGCCGGCGAGCTCCTGGTAGGAGGCGTAGACCACGTTGTTGCGCTCGGCCCAGTTGCCGACGGCGACGAGGTCGATGTTCAGCGCGACGGTGGCGTAGTCGCGGCCCTGCCCGAAGGCGACCGCTTCCTTGATGTTCGGATAGAACTTGAGCTTGTTCTCGATGTATTTCGGCGGGAAGAGGTCGCCGCCCGCGAGCTTGCCGACATCCTTGGCGCGGTCGATGATCTTGAGGTGGCCGCCCTCGTCGAAGAAGCCGGCATCGCCGGAGCGGACATAGCCGTCCGCGGTCATGGTCTCGGCGGTCTTGTCGGGGTCCTTGTAGTAGCCGCCGAAGATCGAGGGCGAGCGGTAGAGCACCTCGCCATTGTCGTCGATGCGGATCTCGACCATCGGCGCGGGCTTGCCGACGGTGTCGGCCTTGATCTCGCCGTTCGGCTGCATGGTGATGTAGACGCCGGCCTCGGTCTGGCCGTAGAGCTGCTTCAGGTTGACGCCGATCGAGCGGTAGAAGCGGAAGAGCTCGGGGCCGATCGCTTCGCCGGCGGTGTAGCCGACCTTGATGTTGGTCAGGCCGAAGCGGTTGCGCAGCGGGCCGTAAACCAGCAGGTCGCCGAGCTTGTAGAGCAGGCGCCCCTTCAGCGGCACGCTCTCGCCGTTCAGGATCTGCTCGCCATAGCGCTTCGCGACGTCGAGAAAATAGTGGAACATCTTCCGCTTCAGCGCGCCGGCATCCTCCATGCGCACCATGGTCACGGTCAGCATGTTTTCGAAGACGCGGGGCGGGGCGAAGGCATAGGTGGTGCCGACCTCGCGGCGGTCGTCGATGACCGTGTCCGGGCTTTCCGGGCAATTGACGCAGAAGCCCGCCAGCATCGCCTGCGCATAGGAAAAGACGTGGTCGCCGACCCAGGCGATCGGCAGATAGGCGATGACCTCGTCGGTCTCGTTGAGCCCATCGAAGCCGCAGCCGATCTCGGCGGCGATCAGCACGTTGTAATGGCTGAGCATCACGCCCTTCGGCCGCCCGGTCGTGCCGGAGGTGTAGAGGATGATGCCGAGATCGGAGCCCTGGCCCTGCTCCATCTCGCGAGCAAGCGCGGCCTCGGCCTGCGGGTCCTTCAGCGCCCTGGCGCCACTCGCGATCACGGTCTCGATGGCGTGGAGCTTGCTGTGATCGTAGTCGCGCAAGCCCCGCGGCTCGTCATAGAGCATGTGCCTGAGATGCGGCAGGCGGTCGGCGATCGAGAGCAGCTTGTCGACCTGCTCCTGATCCTGCACCACGGCGAAGACCGCCTCGGCATGGTCGAGGACATAGGCCATCTCCTCGGCGACGCCGTCGGCGTAGACCGGCACGGGAATCGCGCCGATCCACTGCGCCGCGCACATCGACCAGTACAGCCGCGGCCGGTTCTGGCCGATGATCGCGACCTTCTCGCCGCGCTTCAGGCCGAGATCTGCCAAGCCCTTGGCGAAGTTGCGGACATGGGTCGCGACCTCCGCCCAGTTCCAGGATTGCCAGATCCCGAGGTCCTTGTGACGGAAGGCGACGCGGGAGGCGCGCTCCCTTGCGTTGCGCACCAGCAATTTCGGAAAGGTATCCGCCTGGCCGGCGGTGCCGCTTGCCACGATTGCGTTCTCCCTGACGAGCCGCCATGCGTCGTGGCGGCTTCTGCGGGCCGGTGTCCGGCCTCGTTCTCATGCAAGCCTCGCAGCTGGCCACCATCTTCGCAAGGAGGCGCTTGACAGACAATTCGCCTTTTGGTGATTATGGTCCCGCCGAGGTTTAATCAGCCAATCGGGCTGCTGATTCTTGCCCCGGTTTCCCATCGATTCCCAGTGATTTCCGCCTTGCCGGCGCCGCCGCCAACGTGCGCCCGACGAAAGTCGCATGCAAAAAAGCGCCCCGCGACTCGCATGAGCCGCGGGGCGCTTCTGGTTTGTCAGGGGCGCTCAGCGATAATAGCGATGCTGGCGATAGCCATGGGCCGGCGCATGCGGCGGAGGCCCGCCATGGCGGCGGCCATAGCCGTAGCCGCGATCGTAGCGGCGGTCGTAGCCGCGGCCATAGCGATAGTGGTCGCGCCGCTGCTGCCGCTCCACGTTCCGCTGGATTTCCCACATGCGGTGCTCGCGGGTGTGACGGGTGTACTCGGCCGGCAGCCTGTCCAGCGCCTCGGCCTGCGGAAGGGATTGGGGCGCGGCGCCGGCCGGCGTGGCAGCGAGGGCGGCGAGGGTGAGGCCGGCGGCCATCAGAATTCTACGCATGGTCGTCTCCTTCAGTCGATGGCCGCATTGAAGCGGCGCTCGACCCAATGAAGCCTGAACGGCGATGTTGGCTGTCGTTCACAAAGGCCGGCGGCTGGCCGGGGCACGATGCGATGTTCTGCCCTGCGTCCGGCGGTCGACGACGATCCTGGCCGGCTGGAGAACGTGGAAGGGATCGAACATGTCGCCCCAGGCACGCCGGGCGATGTCCGATTGGGCGGCGGCGTATTCGGCGATCTGGTCGTTGACCCGTTTTGCGAACAGGTCGAGCAATCCAAACATCTCGAAAATTCCTTTCTCAGCAAAGCTGTTCGGGAAGGGCAACGCGCGAGACGCGGTTTGGTGCCCTCGAAGGGGCGTTCAACCTTCGTAGCGGGCCAGCTTGTCGAGGTCTCGGATGGTGATGCTGCCGTGGCCGAGCTCGATCAGGCCGAGCTCGGCCAGTCGCGCCAGGCCCTGATTGGCCATCTGGCGCGAGATGCCGGCGAGCATGCCGAGTTCCTCCTGCGAGATCGCCAGCGTGCGGCCGAGATCGGGGTAGAGGATCGGGTTGAACAGCCAGGCGAGGTTCCGGGCGAGGCGGCCGGTGGAATCGAGCGTGCGCTCGGTCTCGGCGAGCGCGATGAACTGGGCGAGGCGCTCGTTGAACTGGTGGACGAGGAAGCGGTTGAACGCGGCCGAATGCTCGAACAGCCACAGGAAGGTCGAGCGCCGCATCAGGGCGAGCCGCGTCTCGCGCAGCGCCACCAGCTCGTAGCGGCGCGGCTCGGCCTTGATCACCGTGCCTTCGCCGAACCAGGCACCGGCGCGCAGGCCGGCGAGCGTCGCCGTCTTTCCCGATTTCGAGGTGGTCGCCATCTTGACCAGCCCCTCGGCGACACCCGTCCAGGATTCGAGCCGGTCGCCGACATGGCAGATCGAGGCGCCCTTGCCGTAGCTCTTGAGGGAGATGCCGCGCCGCGCCTCTTCGAACTCGTCGTCCGACAGGTCGTGCGACCAGGAGGCGATGGCGCGTAGTTCCTCGGGCGTGATCACAAGCAGTCCTTGAAGCCGAGTGTCGGCTCAGTATGGGGCGCGATAGCAAGGGGACTCAAGCTGAACCAAAGAGGCGCGATTGAACGAGAGAGGCGCGGCAGCGCTCTCCCGGAGGAAGAGGGCAGGGTGAGGGGTAGGCCGCTCACCCTGCCTGCCGTGAGGCGGTCGCTGCGCAGCGGCGCGGCAGAGTTTCGCTGGTCCAGGGGCCGACACCTCACCCCTACCCCTCGCCTTACAGGAGAGGGGTTCCCCGAGCCTCATTCTGCCGCTTGCGGCAGCGCGGTCGAAGGCGGTCCGTCGCGCAACTGCCCCAGCAATGTCGCTTCCTCGGCCTTGGCCGCCCTGAGATGCCGTTCCTTGACATGGCCGAACCCGCGGATCTTTTCCGGGATCGCAGCGAGCGCGACGCAGAGCGCGTGGTTTTCCGGCGAAAGCCGCGTCAGCAGCTCGTTCAGCAGCGTCTCGTAATCGACGATGAGCCGGCGCTCGGTGCGGCGCTCCTGCGTGCGGCCGAAGGGGTCGAGGGCGGTGCCGCGCAGGCGCTTCAGTTTCGCGAGCACGCCGAAGGCGCCCATCATCCAGGGGCCGAAGCTCAGCTTGCGCGGCAGGCCCGTGTTGGGGTCGCGCCGGGCCAGCAGCGGCGGGGCGAGATGGAATTCATAGCGCAGCTTCTGGCCTTCGCTGCCCTCGGCCTCGAAGGTCGCGGCGACCTGCCGGCGGAAGGCGCCGTCGCTGTAGAGTCGGGCGACCTCGTATTCGTCCTTGTAGGCCATCAGCTTGAAGAGGTTGCGGGCGACGGCCTCGCTCAGCGCGGTCTGGCTCGGCGCGGCCGCGGCCTCGCGCGTCTGCACGCGGGCGACGAGATGACGGTAGCGCGCCGCGTAAGCCGCATTCTGATAGGCGGTGAGGAAGGCGACGCGGCGCTCGATAATCTCGTCGAGCGTCTGCGAAAGCTGGCGGGCCGGGGTTGCCGCCTTGCTCTGCGAGAGCAGCCCGGCCAGCGCCGCAGGATCATGCGCGGCGCGGCGGCCGAGCTCGAAGGCCTGCCTGTTCATGGCGACGGCCTCGCCATTCAGCTCGATCGCCCTGAGCAGGGCCTCGCGCGAGAGCGGTACGGCGCCGAGCTGCCAGGCATGGCCGAGCATGAACATGTTGGCGGCGATGGCATTGCCGAGGAAGGCGACGGCGGCCGCGGTCGCGTCGATGAAATGCGTCTGCTCGCGGCCGGCGGCCGAAAGGATCGCGCGCTTCAGCCGTTCGGTCGGCAGCGAGAAATCGGCGTTGCGGGTGAAGTCTCCCGGCAGGCTCTCGGCGGTGTTGACGATGACGGTGCCCTGCTCGGGCCGGACCGCGCCGAGCACCTTCTTCGAGCCGGTGACGGTGAGGTCGCAGCCGAGCACCAGATCGGCCTGTCCGGCCGCGACGCGGATGGCGTGGATGTCGTCCGGATGCGGCGCGAGCTTGACGTGGCTGAAGACCGCGCCGCCCTTCTGGGCGAGGCCTGCCATGTCGATCATGCCGCAGCCCTTACCTTCGAGATGCGCGGCCATGCCGAGGATGGCGCCGATGGTGACCACGCCGGTGCCGCCGACGCCGGTGACGATCACGGCGAAGCTGCGATCCAGCGCCGGCACGACCGGTTCGGGCAGTTCGGCTTCGCCGAGCGCGGCGGCATCGAGCCGGAGCGGATCGGCTTTCCTGGGCTTCGCGCCATGGACCGTGACGAAGGACGGGCAGAAGCCCTTCACGCAGGAAAAATCCTTGTTGCAGTTCGACTGGTCGATCTGGCGCTTGCGGCCGAACTCGGTCTCCAGCGGCTGCACCGAGACGCAGTTCGACTGCACGCCGCAATCGCCGCAGCCTTCGCAGACAAGCTCGTTGACGATGACGCGCTTGTCCGGGTCGGGATAGGCGCCGCGCTTGCGCCGCCGGCGCTTCTCGGTGGCGCAGGTCTGGTCGTAGAGCAGGAGCGAGACGCCGGAGGTCGCGGCGAGCTCCCGCTGCACGGCGTCGAGCTCGTCGCGGTGGTGGAGCGTCGTGCCGGCCGGCCATTGCGTGCTGGGCGGATATTTGCCGGGTTCGTCCGTGACCACGGCGATGCGCTTCACGCCCTCGGCCGCGACCTGGCGGGCCATCTGGTCGGGCGAGAGGTGGCCTTCCGCCTGCTGGCCGCCGGTCATGGCGACGGCGTCGTTGTAGAGCAGCTTGTAGGTGACATTGACCCCGGAGGCGACGGCCCAGCGGATCGCGAGCGAGCCGGAATGGGTATAGGTGCCGTCGCCGAGATTCTGGAAGACATGGCCGCGCGTCGAGAATGGGGCTTCGCCGACCCAGTTCGCACCTTCGCCGCCCATCTGGGTGAAGCCCGCCGTGTCGCGGTCCATCCACTGCACCATGTAGTGGCAGCCGATGCCGGCATAGGCACGCGAGCCCTCGGGCACCACGGTCGAGGAATTATGCGGGCAGCCCGAGCAGAAATAGGGCGTGCGCTTCGCGATCTCCTGCGCCTCGGCGAGGCGCCCTTGCGCCTGGGCGATTTCCTCCAGCCGCGCACGCAGGGTGGGATCGTCGCGGTATTGCAGGAGGCGGCCGCCGAGCGCGATCGCGATGTCGTTCGGGTCGAGCGCGCCATGGACGGGGAAGAGCCAGTCGCCCTTCTCGTCCTTCTTGCCGATCACCATGGGCTGATGCTTGGCGCCGTAAAGCTCTTCGCGGACCTGGACCTCGATCAGCGAGCGCTTCTCCTCGACCACCATGATCAGGTCGAGGCCCTTGGCGAAGGCCTTGAGTTCGGCCGGATCGATCGGCCAGGGGCAGGCGAGCTTGAACAGGCGGATGCCGAGGTCGTTGGCGCGGACCTCGTCGATGCCGAGATCAGCCAGCGCCTGCTGCACGTCGAGATAGGATTTGCCGACGGTGGCGATGCCGATGCGAGGTTTCTTCCCGCCCTGGGTGACGATGCGGTTCAACTTGTTGGCGCGCAGGTAGGCCAGCATCGCATCGCGCTTGTAGAGATGCAGGCGGCGCTCCTGCTCGACGAAATCGAGCTCGCGGCGAATGGCGAGGCCGCCGGGCGGCGGGACGAAGTCGCTCGGCGTGACGATCGAGACGCGATCGAGCGAACCGTCGACCGAGGCCGTCGATTCGATGTTGTCCTTGACGCATTTGATGCCGACCCAGACCGAGGCGAAGCGCGAGAGTGCGATGCCGTGCAGGCCGTAATCGATGATCTCCTGCACCCCGGCCGGGTTGAGGATCGGCATCATCCGGTCGACCAGCACGAATTCGGTCTGGTGGGCGTTGGTCGAGGATTCGGCGGTGTGGTCATCGCCCATCAGGCAGATGACGCCGCCCTTCGGGTCGGTGCCGGCCATGTTGCCATGGCGGAAGACGTCGCCGGAGCGGTCGACACCCGGCCCCTTGCCGTACCAGAGCGCGAAGACGCCATCATGCTTGCCTTCGCCGCTCAGGCCCGCCTGCTGCGTGCCCCAGATCGCGGTCGCGGCGAGATCCTCGTTCAGGCCAGGCTGGAAGACGATATTCGCGGCCTTGAGCGGCTTGGACGCCCGCATCAATTGCTGATCGAGCCCGCCGAGCGGAGAGCCGCGATAGCCAGAGACGAAGCCGGCGGTGTCGAGCCCGGCCTGCCGGTCGCGCTCGCGCTGCATCAGCAGCATGCGCGCGACGGCCTGCGTGCCGGTGAGGAAGACCTCGCGCTTGGCGAGGTCGTATTTGTCGTCGAGCGCGACCTCGCGCAGTCCGATCTGGCGCAGCGCGCCCGCCTCGGTGCCGGATTTACGCGGTGTCTCGGCCATGAGCGGCCTCCCGGATCGTCGTTCCCGCCGACGGGCCGGTTGTCCCGGCCTCATGTTCCGCCATCGTCCGGCAGTAAATATGTCAGTGAGGCTGACATATCGACCGGAGGCGGTCAATCGATCTGGTATCATTCCAGTTTTCGCCGGCAGGTCCAGAGGGGGGCGGGCATGGCCGGCGCGCATCGGACGACGCGCCGCGATTTGGCCCCGTTTGGCGGAGATGGCTGTGGCCATGGCCGCGAGGGGCGGCACGCCGTTGACGATCGCTTAACCATGATCCACGCAAGCCTACCGGGAACGAGGAGGTTTCGCCCGTGACGCGACGCGCCTATCTGACGGCCCTGTCCGGGTTCCTGCTCGCCGCCCTGGCGGTGGGGCAGGCGGTTGCGCATCCGCATGTCTTCGTCGATGCGAAGGCCGAGATCGTCTTCGCGCCCGACGGCTCGATCCAGGCGATCCGGCATCGCTGGAGCTTCGACGAGGCCTATTCGGCCTATATCACGCAGGGGCTGGACAAGAATGGCGATGGCAAGCTGACCTCCGACGAACTCGCCGAACTTGCAAAGATCAATGTCGAATCGCTGCCGGACGTCGAGTTCTTCACGGCCGCCAAGCTTAATGGCCGCAAGCAGGAATTCGGCACGCCGGGCGAGCAGGTGATGTCCTATGAGGACAAGATCCTGACGCTGACCTTCACCTTGCCGCTGAAGACCCCGGCGAAGGCGCGCTCCTTCGGCATCGAGATCGGCGACCCGACCTATTTCGTCGCCTTCACCATCGTCGACGCGCCCGATGCGGTCGTTATCAAGGACGCGCCGCAGGGTTGCGTGGTGCGGGTGAATCGTCCGCCCAAGCTCGACGACGCCACGCAGAAGCGCCTCGCCGAGGCCGACATCACCGCGATGCCGGATGTCAGCGGGCTCGAGATCACCACGCGGGCGCTGGTGGCATGTCCGTGACATCGGCCGCGACAGCGCGTTCGGCCGGTGCAGTGTTGTCGCGCCGCCTGATCGCCTGCGTGCTGGCGCTGCTGCTGGTCGCGGGCGTGGTCGCACTGCTCGCCATGCTGATCGCGAGCGTGAGCCCGCCGCCCCCGCCTCCGCCGCGCAATCCGTTCGGCACGGCGCTGCCGCGCGAAGCTTTGCCGTCCACCACGGGCTTCGGCGCAGTGCTGCTTGCCTGGCAGTCGAGCTTCTATCGCGAGCTCACCGCGACTCTGAAAGCGATCGCGACCGCGCCGGCTGCGCTCTGGGGGCTGCTCGGCCTCTCCTTCGGCTATGGCGTCTTCCACGCGGCCGGTCCGGGGCACGGCAAGGCGGTGATCTCCGGCTATATCGTCGCCGACAACCGCAGCCTGAAGCGGGGCCTGGGCCTCAGCTTCGCCGCCGCCCTGCTGCAGGCGCTGGTCGCCATCGCGATCGTGACGGTGGCGACGCTGCTGCTGCGGGTCACGGCGATGCAGATGAACGCTGCGACCACGGTGATCGAGCAGGGCAGCTTCCTGCTGGTGGCGCTGGTCGGCCTGCTGATGCTCTGGCGCAAGTCAGGCGCCCTGGTCGCGCTGGACGGGGGGGCGGCGCATGATCCTGCCGCCTGCGACCATGTCCATATGCCCGATGCCGAGCAGGTCTCGCGGCTCGCCGGCTGGCGCGACATGGCGGGCGTCGTGCTGGCGGCCGGCTCGCGGCCCTGCGCGGGGGCGCTGATCATCCTCGTCTTCGCGGCCTCGCAGGGGCTGTTCTGGGCCGGCGTCGCCGCCACCTTCGCCATGGCGCTGGGCACCGCGATCACCACCGGGGCGCTCGCCGCCTTCGCGGTCTTCTTCAAATTCGCCGCGCTGAAGCTCGCCGGCGGCGGCAGCCTGCGCTCGGCCCGGCTGGTCGCCGGGCTCGAACTCCTCGCCGCCGCTTTCGTCGCCGTGCTCGGCGCGGCCTTGTTCACCGGCCTCTGGATCGGCGGGGCCGGGAGCTAGAGCGTCCGATGGCTCAGCGCGCCTCGGCCTCGTAGACGAACAGCGTCGACTTGTCGTCGTCGGGCATGAAATAGGCTCGCACGCCCTGTCCTGCAGGCTCGACCCAGAACGGGTTCTGGGTCATCGGCAGGCCCGAAGGCGACCAGAGCTCGACCGGGAGCTGGTAGACCGGCCGGTTGTCGCGCAGATCGACGATCTCGAGCCCGCCCAGCCGGAAGACCGGAGCGTCGGGCGAGACGCGGTAATTGTTCAGCCCGGAGCAGAGCATCCGGCTGCGGCCGATGAAGTGGCAGTCCTGATAGTCGATATAGAGCGCGGGATTGGCGACGCGCAGCTGTTCGGGAGCGGCGTTCGCGTTGGTGATCTTGCCCTCGCCGTCGAGCGGCCATTTGTAGAAGCGTCGCGAGCCCCAGCTGACGCCGTGCAGCGACTTGTCGTCGGTGTTGTGGACGATGCCGCCGATATGGTCCTTGAAGCGGAAGACCTCGGTCGCCTTCATCGTCGCCGGGTCGACCTTGTAGATGATCGACTGGCTGTTGGGCCGGTACTCGGCGACCGGCACCCAGATGTGCTGGCCGTCGAAGTCGATGCCGCCGGGGTGGTAGATCGAGCCCTCGCCGAGCGTGAGGTCGGCCAGCAGGCGGCCTTCGGCGTCGAACTTGAAGAGATGCCCGACGCCTTCGCCAGTGTCGCGGTCATAGCCGCCCTGCGGGGTGGGGAAGCGGTTCGTCGGCTTACGGATGTCGACGGAGGAGACGAAGAAGGCGTCCCCGATCTTGACCATGCCCTGGGGGTGGAAGGTCGGGAATTGCAGCGTCACCGCCGCCTTCTGCTGCCATTGCGTCGCGCGCGTCAGCTTCGGGATCGTGTCGTTGAGGGCCGGGTCGGCAGCGAGGGTCGGGGTGGCGGCCAGAAGGGCAGCTCCGAGCAGTCCGGTGGCGAGGCGCGTCTTCATCAGGATTCTCGCGGGTTGTGACGACGCCCTGCCGGCGTTCTTTTTCAGGGTGATGACAGCCTATGCGATCGCGGTCGGCCCGGCCGGGCGCAGCGGGTCGTTCTCCAGCCGGATCGGCTTGCCGTGCGGCGTCGCCTCGGCGGCGCGGGCCCAGGAGGCGGCGAGCGCGTCGACGCTCGTATGGGAGGCCAGCCCCTTCGCGATCAGCAGATGCTCCAGCGCCTCGCACCAGCGCTCGTAATAGTCCGAGCCGTCGCGGCAGCCCCCGGCTGCGAGCGCCTCGCGGATCTCGGCGCCGAGCGCCTGCGCCCATTCATCGGCGGAGAAGACGCCCTTGTTCTGCAGGGCGACGACGAGGGCGAAGGCCTGGGCCTGCCAGGGCTCGGCGAAGATCGGGCCCTCGGCATCGCGCGGGATCGGGGTGTCGGCGGCCAACGCTGCCGCCAGATCGGTCTCAGGCGGGTTCAAGATAGCTCTCCCAGGCCTCGATGCTGACGGTGGAGCTCGGATCGCCGTCGCGGCCCCAGAGCTCGCGACCGTCGAAGACCACCGTGTAGAGCCATTGCGCTGCCTCGGGCTGGCCTTGCGCGCCGGTATCGGGAAAGACGTGGCAGCCGGTGACTCGTTCGACCACGCCTTCCTTGCCGCGGGCATAGCGCGGCAGGCGGGTGTGGTGCTGCGGGTGCATCACGATGGTGCGCACCTTGTCGCCGGCCGCGAAGCGCGCCGGGGCCTTGGCCTCGCGCTCATAGGGAAAGCCGCGACGCAGCACGCCGGCGACCTCCTCGCCCTTGAGCACGCGCTTCGGCTCGCGGCGCTGGGCGGAGGGCTGGCCGGTGGCGAGCTCGTCAGGGCTCAGGAAGCCGTGCTTGACCAGCACCTTGTCGAGTGCGGCGAGCCAGATCTCGTAATAGGTCGAGGACAGGTACTGCGCCGGCGGCAGGCTCTCGCGGGCATGGCGGATCTCGTCGATGGTCCAGGCGCCCATGGCGCCGGCGGCGACATTGATCGCGAGCACGCGCTTTTCCCAATCGCCATGGAAGACCGGCTCGTTCGGCTCCGGGATCACCGGGCCGAAGGCCATCTGGCCGCCGAGATCGTGAGCGCTGTTCATGCCGCATCCTCCACGCGGGGGAGGCCGGTGCCGATCATCGAATCGCGCGAGACGATGCTGGCGAGCTTCTCCTCGCTCCAGCCTTCGGTGCCGGCGGGCCTCATCGGGATGACCATGAAGCGGGTCTCCGCCGTCGAATCCCAGACGCGGATGCGCTGGTTCTCAGGCAGCGTCACGCCGAAATCGGCGATCGTGCCGCGCGGGTCGATCACCGCCTTGGCGCGGTAGGGCGGGGATTTGTACCAGACCGGCGGCAGCCCCAGCACCGGCCACGGATAGCAGGAGCACAGCGTGCAGACGATGAGGTTGTGCTCTTCCGGCGTGTTGAAGCAAGCGACGATGTGCTCGCCGCCGCGCCCACCATAGCCGAGTTCTGCCACCGCCGCCGTGCCGTCCGCCTTCAGCCGCGCGGCGAAGGCCGGGTCCGTCCAGGCCCTGGCGACGACGCGGGCGCCGTCACGCGGGCCGATCTTGGTCTCGTAAGTGTCGATGATCGCGTCGAGCGCGGCCGGGTCGACATAGCCCTTCTCGACCATCAGCGTCTCCAACGCCTTCACCCGCGCCTCGATGGCGGTGAAGTGATTGTCGTGGTCGTGATCGTGGTGATGTCCGCCCATGGCGACCTCCTCTCAGGCGATCCGGATGCGTGCGGCGCGCTCGTAGCGCACCGCGAAGGCGACGAGAGAGCGGTCCGAACCCTTCGGGCCAATCAGCGACAGGCCGAGCGGGGCGCCCTCCCGCTGGGCCACCGGAATCGTAACTTGCGGGAAGCCCGACAGCCCCGCAAGGCAGAGCAGCCGCAAAGCCCGGTTGCGGAAATCCTCCAGCTCCGATTCCTTCGCGGCGATCAGGGGGGCGACGTCCGGCATGGTCGGCAGGATCAGCACGCCGTCCTGGCCGAGCAGGCGCGAAAGCTTGGCGCGGAAGGATTTCCGGGTGGCCTCACCCTTGGCGTATTCCGCATCGGTCACGGTCTTCGAGAAGGCGAAGCGCTCCTTCACGCCCGGCCCGAGCGGCGGGGCGAAACGCTCGATCATGGCGCCGTCGGACGCCCAAGCCTCGCGCCCCTGGATCCAGCGGAACGCCCAGTAGAGCGCGTCGAGGTCGCGCGCGAGCTTGACGCCTTCCGGCTGGCCGAGCTCGGGGATCGCGCGCTGCACGACATTGCGCAGGATCGTTTCCGCCTCGGGCACGGCCTGGGCGAACATGTCGTCGGCGATGAAGAGGCGCGGGGTTTCGGGCAGCTCGGCCTTGTCCGGGCCGAAGAGCGCGTTGGCGACACGGGCGAAGACCTCGCCGTCGCGGGCGAACCAGCCAGGCGTGTCGAGGCTTGGCGCCAGCGGCCAGGTGCGCTTCAGCGAGAGCCGGCCATGGCTCGGGCGGATACCGAAGAGGCCGCCATAGCTCGCCGGCGCGCGCACCGAGCCGCCGGTGTCGGAACCAATGGCGATATCGGCGAGGCGCCCGGCCACCGCCGCCATCGAGCCGCAGGAGGAGCCGCCGGTGATCCGCTCCGGTGCGGCCGGATTGATCGGCGAGCCGAAATGCGCGTTCTGCCCGTTGAGCGAGAAGGCGAGCTCGTCGGTATGCGTCTTGCCGACGAAGCGGGCGCCGGCCTTGAGCAGGTCCTTCACGATCGGCGCGGTCTTATCCTTGATGCCGGACTGCGCCAGCACCAGCGGCGAGCCGGCTCCGGTCGGATAGCCCTTGACGTCGAAGAGGTCCTTCACCGCGAGCGTCAGCCCGGAGAGGGGCCCTGCAACGGCATGCTTCACCGGAGCGTCGGGATAGGGGACGAAGCAGCGGAAAGGATCGTCAAAGGTCATCGCGCGTCAGAGCTCCCTCGCATCAGATTCCCCTGGCATCGCCATCGGAACGCGGATCATGCACCGCCTCGACCCGGCCTTTCGCGTGCTTTACCAGCATGCCGGCATGGCCGAAGCCCTCGGAATAGGCGAGGCCGCTCTCCTCGACCGGATGTCCGGCGGCATCGAGCCGTTCCAGGAGCGACGGGTCGAAGCGGCTTTCGAGCTTGAGGCTGGTCGAGCCGGCGCCCCAGGTCTTGCCGAAAAGCCAGCGCGGCGCATCGACCGCAGCGGCGAGGCCCTGGCCGGCGCGGTAGCGCGTCAGGATCTGGGCCTGGAACTGTGGCTGACCGTCGCCGCCCATCGAGCCATAGGGCAGGATGCGCCCATCGTCGAAGCGGGCGAAGGCGGGGTTCAGCGTGTGGAAGGGCTTGCGGCCCGGGATCAGCGGATTGGCGGCGTTCCGGTCGAGCGAGAAGGAGACGCCGCGGTTCTGCCAGTGGATGCCGGTTGCCGGCAGCACGCAGCCGGAGCCGTATTCCCAGTAGATCGACTGGATATAGGAGACGGCGAGGCCGCTGCCGTCGATCGCGCCCATCCAGATCGTGTCGCCGTCGCCGTTGCGCAGCGGCAGCTTCGCCGCCCGCTTTCCGTCGATGGCCGCGGCCTCCCGCGCCAGCGCGGTCTCGCTCAGGAACGCGGCCGGGTCGCGCTGGAGATGGGCGGGGTCGGTGATATAGCGGTCGCGGATGGCGAAGGCGCGCTTGGTCGCCTCGATCAGCCCGTGATGCTGCTCGAAGCTGTCGTGCTTCGCCGGCCCTAGCCGCTCGGCGATGCCGAGGATCATCAGCGAGGCCAGCCCTTGCGTCGGCGGCGGCAGGTTGGAGACCGTGACACCCGGCAGCTTCAGCGAGAGCGGCGCGACGGATTGCGCGCGATAGCGCTCGAGATCGGCGCGGGTGACGGGAGCGCCGACGCGTTCGAGATCGGCGGCGATCTCGCGGCCGACATCGCCGCGATAGAAATCGTCGAGCCCGGCATCGGCGAGTTGCTGCAGGGCAGCGCCGAGGGCCTCAGGCTTGCGGCGGGCGCCGGGCTTGGGCGGGGCGCCGTCGATCCAGAAGGTCGAGACGAAACCAGGGGCGGCCTTCAGCGCCTCGAGCTCGTTGGGCTTGTTGCCGAGCTCGGAAACGGAGACCGCATAGCCCTCGCGGCAATGGCGGATGGCATCGGCCAGCAATTCGCCGAGCGGCAGGCGCCCGCCGAGGGAGCGGGAGAGGTCGCGTGCGAGCTGCCAGCCGCCGATGGCGCCCGCGACGCTGAGGGCTGCCTCCGGCCCGCGGGCGGGAATGGCGTCGTAGCCCTTGCCGCGATAGCGCTCGATCGTCGCCAGCGCGCCGGCCGGTCCGCAGGCCTCGATGCCGTGCAGCCGGCCGCCGGGCTCATGCACCAGCCAGAAGCCATCGCCGCCGATGCCGTTCATATGCGGGTAGACCACGGCGATCGTCGCCGCCATCGCGACCATGGCCTCGATCGCATTGCCGCCTTCGGCAAGAATGGCCCGCCCCGCCTCGGAGGCGAGGTAATGGGGCGCCGCCACGGCGGCGGAGGCGAAGACAGGCGTATCCGGCATCAGGGGTTTTCAATCTCCGAAACCATGCCCATCTGGGCGAGCGGCGCGAATTTGTTGCATGGGGCGGCAAGCTCCGCTAGGTGCGTGGGGCGCATGGCCGCGTGAGGCGGCCCGCGCACGAAGGAAGGACAGCATGGCCGGACGGCACACCAACTGGCGCAACCTGATCATGGTCACCTCGTTCGGGATCCTGATCGCTGTCGAGCTCTTCGGCGTGGCGCTGGCGGCCGGCTGGGCTCTGGCCGGCCTCTTCGATCTCGGCACCATCTTCGAATACATCATGATGGCGATCTTCTCGGTGTTCGCGGCCTATGGGCTGCTGAACCTGATGCGGCGGATGCTCAAGATCGAGCACCTGACCGAGGTCGACTGAAACCTTCGTCTCTCTCCGGGCGCAAGCGGCCATTGCGAGGAGCGCGAGCTCCGAAGCAACCCAGGAGGACGTGGAACTCTGCGCCCTCCTGGATTGCTTCGCTTCGCTCGCAATGACGGGTCCGCGGCTCGGATGATCTAGTTGCAGATCTTCAGCGTCACCGGGTCGGCATCATCAGGCAGGTAGTCGCCCATCGGCCGGCACTGCCCGGCCAGGCAGATGCGCCAGTCGGCGGTCGCGCCCGAGCGGCGCATCACCACTTCCTTCAGCGGCGGCAGCGTCGGGCGCCAGCGCCAGAAGCCGTCGACCAGCCTGGCGCCGTCGGGCGGGTCCATGCCGGCGCCGGAGCCCTCGATCCGCGCCTCGACGATCTCGGGGCCCGCGGGCGTCGCCTGCCAGACCTCCTCCCACAGCGTCTTCTGCACCGAGTGCCGCCAGCTCAGCGTGACCTCGCCGCGGCCGAGCGCCACGACGAGCGCACCGGCCGCGAGGCAGAGGCTCATGCGGTGGCCGGGGTGGCGCGGATGCGCCAGAGATGCTGGCCGACCAGCAGGGCGCCGAGAATGAAGCCGGCTTCGTCGGTGATCGGCAGGGCGGCGACCAGCAGGGCGGCGGCGACGGTGGCGAGGATGCGCTCCCAGGTCGCCAGCTTACCGTACAGATAGCCGACCACGGCTGCGCCCCACAGGATCATCGCGAAGCTGGCCTTGGCCACGATATAGACGACGGCGAGCCAGTAGGACGTGCCTTCGAGCCCGGCGACCGGCTGCAGCATCAGGTTCGGATCATAGACCGCCATATAGGGCACGACGAAGCCCGGCAGGGCGATCTTCACCGCCTGGACGCCGATCTTCATGCCCGAGACCTTGGCCATCGGGGCCGCGGCGAAGGCGGCCAGTGCGACCGGTGGCGTCAGATCCGCCATGATGCCGAAATAGAACACGAACATGTGGCTGACGATCAGCGGCACGTCGAGCTGGAGCAGGATCGGCGCGGCCAGAGACGAGGTGATGATGTAGTTCGGGATGGTCGGGATGCCCATGCCGAGGATCAGGCTGAAGATCATCGTCAGCACCAGGGCCAGGAACATCGAGCTCTTGCCGATGCCGATCAGCCAGGAGCCGAAGATCGTGCCGATGCCGGTCAGCGTCATCGTGCCGATGACGATGCCGACGAGCGCGCAGGCGAGGCCGACCGGCAGCGCCTGGCGGGCGCCGTCGGCCAAGGCCTCGATGCAGGAGCGCAGCACCTCGCGGCCGGTGGCGCCGCGGAACACGTTCCAGACCACCAGCGCCAGGACGACCATCAGCACTGTCGCCATGCTGATCGTCATCGAGGCGGCCGAGATCAGCGCGAACCCGACCCAGAACACGATCCGCAGCGCCGGCGTCGCCAGGCCCGAGGCGACCGCGAGCGCGAGGATCAGCGCGACGGTGAGGGCAAGCCCGATCGCACCGGCGAAGAGCGGGGTGAAGCCGGCGAAGAGGAGATAGACCAGCACCAGCAGCGGCGCGATCAGGTACCAGCTCTTGCGCAGTTCGGCGCGTGCGCTCGGCAGCTCCGATTTTGGCAGACCGTGCAGGCCGAGCTTGCCGGCCTCGAGATGGACCGCCCAGTAGCAGGCTCCGAAATAGAGCAGCGCCGGAATGATCGCGGCCTCGACGATCTTGGAATAGGGGACGTCGATCGTCTCGGCCATGATGAAGGCGACCGCGCCCATCACGGGCGGCATGATCTGGCCGCCCATCGAGGAGGTGGCCTCGACGCCGCCGGCGAAGGCGCCGGAGAAGCCCGAGCGCTTCATCAGCGGAATCGTGAACTGGCCGGAGGCCACGACATTGGCGACGCCGGAGCCCGAGACCGTGCCCATCAAGGCCGAGGAGGCGACGCAGACCTTGCCGGGGCCACCCTGCTTGCCGCCGAAGACGGCCATCGAGATGTCGTTGAAGAAATCGATCACCCCGGCGCGCTCCATGAAGGCGCCGAATAGGATGAACAGGAAGATGAAGGTGGCGGAAACTGCCGTCGGTGTGGCGTAGAGCCCCTCGGTGCCGAAGGCCATCTGCTCGACGACCTGATCGAGGCCGTAGCCGCGGTGGTCGAAGGGCGCCGGCAGGTAGCTGCCGAAGAAGCAATAGGCCAGGAAGGTGCCCGCGACGAGCGGCAGCGCGATGCCCATTGCCCGCCAGACCAGCAGGAACAGCACCGTCAGCGCCGCCAGCCCGATGACGATGTCGGCCTGGGTCAGGTCCCCGGCACGGTTCACCAGCTCGACATAGTTCCACCAGTGATAGAGGCCGATCGCGAAGCCCACGATGCCGACACCCCACCAGAAGATCCGGGCGGGAGGCGAGGTTTCGTCCGCATTGGCCAGCAGGCCGCAGGCGGTCAGGCAGAGGAAGCCGACATGGACGGTGCGCAGCACCTGGTTCGGCAGCGTGCCGGTGTAGAGCGTGACGAGCTCGAAGGCGCCGAGCAAGGCGAGGAAGGCGATCGCTGCCTCGCCCATCGGCCGGCCCCGCAGGGCCGACAGGACGATCCAGGCGAACCAGAGCACGAAGCCGACACGGATGACGGTGATCGGCGTCAGCCAGTCCACCCTTTCGAGAATGCGGAAATCAAGCGGGATGCCGAAGGCCGTCACAACCTGAAAGAGCGAGAACGCGACGGCGATCCAGAACAGCACGCGCCCCTTCCAGCCGCTGCCGAAGGTCGCGGGCAGGCCGTGCTCCGGATCGTGCGCGGGCGGCACCGGCGCGCCGGCCAGATCAGGCACGGCGAGGGGTCTGGTGGTATCCTGGCTCATGGCGACGTCCCCATCCGGCCGCTTCGCGGGCGGCGGCCCTTCCGGCACTGCTTCAGACAAAGGGCGAGGCCGGCAAACCGGCCCCGCCCCGGACTATGCGGTCGAAGGATTCGGGCCTCAGGAGCCGACCTTCAGGCCTTTTTCCTTGAAATAGCGCGCGGCGCCGGGATGCAGCGGGACAGGCATGCCCTCGAGCGCGCTGTCGAGCTTGATCGCGCGCGCCGCCGCATGGGCCGCGGTCAGGTCACCGAGATTCTCGTAGATCGCCTTGGTCATCTGGTAGGCCGTCTCCTCCTTCACGCCGTCATGGGTGACGAGGTAGTTGACGACCGCGGCGGCCGGCACTGCGGCCGTCTGTCCGGTATAGGTGTTGGCCGGGATCGAGACCTTGACGAAGGGCGGACCGGCCTTGTCAACGACCGCAGCCGGAACCTCGACCATGGTGATCTCAACCGAGGTCGCGAGGTCGCGCAGCGAGGCGACGCCGAGGCCGGCCGACTGCAGCGTGGCGTCGAGCTGCCGATTCTTCATCAGCTCGACCGATTCGGCGAAGGGCAGGTACTCGACCTTGCCGAGGTCCTTGTAGCTCAGCCCCGCGGCGGCGAGGATGGCGCGGGCGTTGAGCTCGGTCCCGGATTTCGGCGCGCCGACCGAGAGGCGCTTGCCCTTGAGGTCGGCGAGTGTCTTGATACCGCTCTCCTTCGAGGCGACGATCTGGACGTAGTTCGGGTAGATCGCGGTGACGCCGCGCAGCTTCTTCAGCGGCGCCTTGAAGCCGGCCTCCTCGTCGCCCTTCCAGGCGGCGTCGAGCGAATCGCCGAGCGTGAAGGCGATCTCGCCCTTGCCCTGCTGCAGCAGGACGAGGTTCTCGACCGAGGCCTTGGTGGCCTGCACGGTCGGCCGGACGCCCGGAATCTTCTCGCCATAGATCTTCGAGAGCGCGACGCCCAGCGGATAATAGACGCCCGAGGTGCCGCCGGTCAGGACGTTGACGAAGTCCTGCGCGCGGGCCGCTGCCGGGGCGACGGCGAGCGCTACGACGGCGGCAAGGCCGGCGAGCCGCCGGGTGCGAAACAGCGATTTCATGGTCTCTCCCTGAGCTGAGGTCCGGCTCGTTCGGCCGGTTCATCGCGTTTTTAGAGCATGCTCGACCGGAAAGGGAAAGCGCCGGGCCGCCGGTGCCGGTCCGTCTTTAGCCCAAGGAGCGGACTGGTTTCGCCATGATTGGCTGACTATCTCTTGCCGCGTGCGGTTGCCCTTGCCCCTGGGACAGGCTAGCCGGGCATCGAGCAACCAGCGATCAGGAACGACATGGACGACCGCGCCGGGCAGGGCAGCCAGAGGCTTCGCCTCGATCGACGGACTCTTCTCGCAGGTGCGGGCGCGACGGCGACGCTCGCCGCGCTGGGCTTTGCGCCGCAGGCGCTGGCGCAGCAGGGGCTGAAGCTCGGACAGGCCGAGGATTTCACCTTCGAGGCGCTGAAGGCGCGGGCGAAGCAGCTGGCGGCACAGCCCTATCAGCCGCCGCCGAATCCGCGTCCGGACGTTCTCGAGCGGATCGACTATGACGCCCATGGCAAGATCCGCTTCAAGCCGGAGATGGCGCTCTGGGCGAACGGGCCCTCGCCCTGGCCGGTGACCTTCTTCCATCTCGGCCGCTACTTCCAGAAGCCGGTGCGGATGCATGTCGTCGAGGGCGGCAAGGCGCGCGAGATCGTCTACGACGAGAGCTATTTCGAGATGCCGGCCGACTCGCCGGCGCGCGATCTGCCGACGGGGGCTGGTTTCGCCGGCTTCCGCTTCCAGGAAAGCCGCAGCGGTCATCCCGGCCGCAAGGGGGAGACGCTCGACTGGAAGAAGAACGACTGGGTCGCCTTCCTCGGCGCCTCCTATTTCCGCGCGATCGGGGAGCTCTACCAGTACGGGCTCTCGGCGCGCGGCCTCGCCATTGACCCGGCGGTCGCCGGCCGGGCCGAGGAGTTTCCCGACTTCACCCATATCTGGCTGGAGACGCCGAAGGACGGCGCCGAGCACGTCACGATCTACGCGCTGCTCTCCGGGCCGAGCGTGGCCGGCGCCTATCGCTTCCGCATGCATCGCGGCAAGGGCGTCACCATGGAGATCGAGACCGCGATCCATCTGCGCAAGGATGTCTCGCGGCTCGGCATCGCGCCGCTGACCTCGATGTTCTGGTATTCCGAGACGGCGAAGGCGACCGCGGTCGACTGGCGCCCGGAAGTGCATGATTCCGATGGACTCGCGCTCTGGACGGGCACGGGCGAACGCGCCTGGCGGCCGCTCAACAATCCGCGGCATACGATCGCCTCGGCCTTCGTCGACGAGAACCCGCGCGGCTTCGGCCTGATGCAGCGCGACCGCGAGGTCGGCCATTACCTCGACGGCGTGTTCTACGAGCGCCGCCCCAGCCTCTGGGTCGAGACGGAAGGCCAGTGGGGCAAGGGCTCGGTCCAGCTGATCGAGATCCCGACGGACGACGAGATCCACGACAACATCGTGGCGATGTGGGTGCCGGAGGCGCCGGCCCGGGCCGGCAACGCCTATAATTACCGCTACACGCTGCACTGGCTTGCCGACGAACCCTTCCCGACGACGCTCGGCCGGGTCGTCGCGACGCGGCTGGGCAATGGTGGCCAGCCGGGGACGGTCCGCCCCAAGGGCGTGCGCAAGTTCATGGTCGAGTTCCTCGGCCCGGCGCTGGAGACGATCCCCTTCGGCGTCAAGCCGGAGGTGGTGCTCTCGGCCTCGCGCGGCTCCTTCTCCTACATCTTCGCGGAAGCCGTGCCGGACGACATCCCCGGCCATTGGCGGGCCCAGTTCGACCTGACGGTCGAGGGCAGCGAGCCGGTCGAGATGCGCTGCTATCTCAAGGCCGGCGGCACGGTGCTGACCGAGACCTGGCTCTACCAGTACCTGCCGTTCTGATCGGCACGGGACAGGCGCGGAATCGCGCTTGCTCCGGCGCGGGCGTAACATTATATCATTTCTTATGGCCCACGCGCACGCCCCCCACACGCATCGCGCCGCCTCGGAAGCTCCGGGGTGGTCGCTGCTGCGTCTCTCGGCGGGAATGCGCATGGGGTTGGCCGCCATCGTCGTCGCCTTGTTGTGGCTGGCGACGCTGGCCGTGATCCTGTGATCGAGTTGCGTTCGATGTCCGCCATCCGCCTGACCGATCTGACTCTGGGCTATGATCGCCACCCGGCGGTGCATCATCTCTCCGGCGAGATCGAAGCCGGCAGCCTGACCGCCATCGTCGGGCCGAACGGTGCCGGTAAATCCACCTTGCTCAAGGGCATCGCCGGGGCACTCGCTCCGCTTTCCGGCGGCATCGCGCTCGCCAAGGGCAAGCGGCTCGCCTATCTCCCGCAATCGGCCGATCTCGACCGCTCTTTCCCGATCCATGTCTACGACCTCGTCGCCATGGGCCTGTGGAACCGGGCCGGCATCTTCGGCCGTATCGGGGCCCGCGCCGCCGACAAGATCGAGCATGCCATCGCGGCGGTCGGCCTGACCGGCTTCGAGCGCCGGCCGATCGGTACGCTCTCCGGCGGGCAGATGCAGCGGGCGCTGTTCGCGCGGCTGCTGCTGCAGGACGCCGACGTGATCCTGCTCGACGAGCCCTTCACTGCGATCGATGCGCGCACGACGGCCGACCTGCTTGATCTCGTGCGGCGCTGGCATGGCGAGAACCGCACGGTGGTCGCTGTGCTGCACGACATCGAGACGGTCAGGCAAGCCTTCCCGCAGACGCTGCTGCTGGCGCGCGAGGCCGTGGCCTGGGGCGAGACCGGCGCGGTGCTGACGCCGGAGAACCTGATGAAGGCGCGGCGCATGGTCGAATCCTTCGACAGCCACGCCGCCCCCTGCCAGCGCGACGCGGCGTGAGACGCATTCGGCAACCCGGTTTTCCGTCATTGCGAGCGCAGCGAAGCAATCCAGGGGGACTTGGTCAAAGCGTTTCGCCTCGTCCCCCTAGATTGCTTCGTCGCTTCGCTCCTCGCAATGACGTTATGCGATCGCCCACCGGATAGCTGACCTGTTGCTCTACGATCTCCTCATCGGCCCCTTCGCCGAATTCGACTTCATGCGGCGCGCCCTCGTCGGCGTGATCGCTCTCTCTGTCTCGGGCGCGCCGATCGGCGTCTTCCTGATGCTTCGACGCATGAGCCTGACCGGCGATGCGATGGCGCATGCGATCCTGCCGGGGGCGGCGCTCGGCTACCTTGTCGCCGGTTTCTCGCTGCCGGCGATGACGATCGGCGGGCTCGCGGCCGGTTTTGCGGTGGCGCTGGCGGCCGGCGCGGTGGCGCGGGCGACGGTGCTCAAGGAGGACGCCTCGCTTGCCGCCTTCTACCTGATCTCGCTCGCGCTCGGCGTCACCATCGTCTCGCTGCGGGGATCGGCGATCGACTTGCTGCACGTGCTCTTCGGCAATGTGCTGGCGCTGGACGACCAGGTGCTGATCCTGCTCGCCGGCGTCGCAACCGTCTCGTTGCTGTCGCTGGCGGCGCTCTATCGGCCGCTGGTGCTCGAATGCGTCGATCCGGGCTTCCTGCGCTCGGTCAGCCGCTCGGGCGGCGTCGTGCACCTGACCTTCCTCGCGCTGGTCGTGCTCAATCTCGTCGCGGGCTTCCATGCGCTGGGGACGCTGCTCGCCGTCGGCATGATGATGCTGCCGGCGGCCGCGGCGCGCTTCTGGACGGCCGACATCACGCGCCTGCTATTGCTTGCGGCGGGCTTCGGCATGGTCTCCGGCTATGCCGGCCTCGTCCTGTCCTATGCGGCGGGCTCGAGCCTGCCGGCAGGCCCCTCGATCATCCTCGCCGCCGGCGCGATCTATCTCGGCTCGCTCCTGTTCGGCTCGCAGGACGGACTTGCGCGCCGCCTCTTGCCTCGCGCCCATCTCCAGCGATAGAAACGTTATATCGTTTCATTTCATGGAGTCGCCAATGCCGAACCGTCGCGCCCTCGTTGCCGCGCTTGCTTTCGGGCTTGCCGTGGCTGCCGCGCCGCTCGGCGCCTTCGCGCAGGAGAACGCGGAAGGGAAGCTGCCGGTGGTGGCGAGCTTCTCGATCCTGGGCGATTTCGTCCGACAGGTCGGCGGCGACCGCGTCAGCCTGACGACTTTGGTCGGCCCTGACGGCGATGCGCATGTCTATTCGCCGACCCCGGCGGACGCGAAGGCGATGGCCGCTGCCAAGCTCATCCTCGTCAACGGCCTGCATTTCGAGGGCTGGCTGCCACGCCTCGTCAAATCCTCCGGCACCAAGGCGACGCTTGCCGAGGCGACGAAGGGCATCACGCCGCTCGAGGCCGACGACCAAGACGGCAACGGCAAGGGCGGCCACGCGCATGCCCATGGCCATGACGACCCGCATGCCTGGCAAAGCGTCGCCAACGCGAAGATCTATGTCGCGAATATCCGCGATGCGCTGAGCGCGGCCGATCCGGCGGGCAAGGCGAGCTACGAGGTTAATGCCACGGCCTATCTCGCCGAACTCGACAAGCTCGAAGGCGAGGTCAAGGCTGCGGTGACGCGCATTCCTGCCGAGCGCCGCAAGGCGATCACCACCCACGACGCCTTCGGCTATTTCGTGAAGGCCTATGGCATCGCGTTCGTGGCTCCGCAGCGCGTCTCGACCGAGGCGGAGGCCTCCGCCAAGGATGTCGCCCGCATCATCCGTCAGGTGAAGGCGCAGAAGATCCCCGCGGTCTTCCTTGAAAACGTCACCAATCCGCGCCTGGTCGAGCAGATCGCGCGCGAAAGCGGCGCCAAGGTCGGCGGCCGGCTCTATTCGGATGCGCTCTCGGCGGAGAGCGGGCCGGCGGGGACTTACATCCGGATGATGAAGCACAATATAAGCGAGATCGAAAAGGCGCTGACCGCCGGCCCGGCCTGACCGGGCGGTGCCGTCCCCAGCGTCTCACAGCCATTCAGGTCAAGCCATGTCCGAGAAAATCCCCGTCACGGTGCTCACCGGCTATCTGGGCGCCGGCAAGACCACGCTCCTCAACCGCATCCTGACCGAGGACCACGGCAAGAAATTCGCCGTCATCGTCAACGAGTTCGGCGAGGCCGGCATCGATGGCGACCTCATCGTCGGCGCCGATGAGGAAATCTTCGAGATGAACAACGGCTGCATCTGCTGCACCGTGCGCGGCGACCTGATCCGCATCCTCGACGGCCTGATGAAGCGCAAGGGCAAGTTCGACGCGATCATCGTCGAGACCACCGGTCTCGCCGATCCCGCGCCGGTCGCTCAGACCTTCTTCGTCGACCAGGATGTCGGCGACGCCACCCGCCTCGATGCGGTCGTGACCGTGACCGACGCCAAGTGGCTGAAGGACCGGCTGAAGGACGCGCCCGAGGCGAAGAACCAGATCGCCTTCGCCGATGTCATCGTCTTGAACAAGACCGATCTGGTGACGGCTGAAGAACTCGCCGAAGTCGAGGCCGCGATCCGCGCGATCAACCCCTATGCCAAGCTGCACAAGGCGCAGCGCTGCGACGTCGACATCGCCGCGCTGCTCGACCGCAACGCCTTCGATCTCGACCGCATCCTCGACATCGAGCCGGATTTCCTCGAGGCCGGCCATCACCACCACCATTCCGAGGATGTCCGCTCGATCTCGCTGACCGTGCCGGGCGATGTCGATCCCGAGAAGTTCATGCCGTGGATCAACGACATCGCGCAGATCCAGGGGCCGAACATCCTGCGCTCCAAGGGTATCCTTGCCTTCAAGAACGAGCCGCGCCGCTTCGTCTTCCAGGGCGTGCACATGATTCTCGACGGCGATCTGCAGCGCGACTGGAAGGACGGCGAGACGCGCGAGAGCCGCCTGGTCTTCATCGGGCGCGGCCTCAACGAGAACGAATTGCGCAAGGGGTTTGAAGCCTGCGCGGCGTGAGTTAAAGCCGCGTCATGACCACGCTGACCCAACCCGCCTCGCTGCGCGAGCATGTCACTCCGATCGCGGCGGAGACGCATGTCGTCGCCGCCCGCTGGCTGAAGCAGGGGCTCGCGCTCGCGCTGGCCGACGGGCGCGTGCTGCGCTGGCGCGACGGCGCGACCGATATGGTCGAGGCCCATGCCGGCGGCATCCTCTGCGCCACCGGCGACGGCGAACGCCTGATCTCGGGCGGCGATGACGGGCGCGTCGTCGCGACCCGGATCGAGGGCGCTCCGGAGGAGCTGGCGAAGGACCCCAAGCGCCGCTGGATCGACGCGATCACGCTCTCGGCCTCCGGGAATCTTGCCTGGAACACCGGCAAGACGGTGCGGGCCCGCGACGAGAAGGGCCGCGTTCGCACGCTGGAGGCCGCGAGCACGCCGCAGGGCCTCGTCTTCGCGCCGAAGGGCTATCGCCTCGCCATCGCCCAGATGAACGGCGTCTCGCTCTGGTATCCCAACACCGAGGCGAAGCCGGAATTTCTGGAATGGAAGGGCTCGCATCTCGACCTCGCCTGGTCGCCTGACGGGCGTTTCGTCGTCTCCTCCATGCAGGAGAATGCCCTGCATGGCTGGAAGCTCGGCGACAAGCCCAGCCATATGCGGATGACCGGCTATCCGGCGAAGCCCCGTTCGCTGTCCTGGTCGCATGACGGGCTCTGGCTCGCCTCGAGCGGCGCGGACGGCGCGATCGTCTGGCCGTTCCAGGGCGAGGGGCCGCAGGGCAAGGCGCCGCGCGAATGCGGCGTGCGCCGGGCCCGTGTCACCCGCGTCGCCTTCCATCCGGGAGCGCTGGTGCTGGCGATCGGCTATGACGATGGCTGCATCCTGCTGGTCCGGCTGACGGACGGCTCCGAGCTCCTGGTCAGGCCGGCCGAGCGCGACAGCGGCATCAGCGCCTTCGCCTGGGACAAGGCCGGCAAGCGGCTCGCCTTCGGCGCCGAGGACGGCGCTGCCGGCGTGCTCGTCCTGCCGAGCTGAGGGCGATGCGCTTCGGGCTCTTCGGCAAGGCTGGGACCCGCAAGGGCGGCGATGCGAAAGCCGAGGCGAAGGTTGCGACCGAGCGGCTGAAGGCGCAGGTGCGGGAGCTGCTCGGCCTGCCCGAGGCGGCGGCTATCGCCGTCAACGAGATCCTCTGCGCCGATCCGGCCTGCCCGGGCACCGAGACGGTGATCCTGGTGATGAAGCCGGGCGAGAAGACCCGAGCCTACAAGTTGCAGATGGCGATGGCCGAGGTGACGGCGGGGGCGCTGGCCGAGGCGCTCGGCCGGTCGCGCGCAACGGAATCGTAGTGCGCCTGCGGATTCTCACCGTCATTGCGAGCGCAGCCAAGCGATCCGGGGGGCCGGACCGAAGCGCGCAACCCCGTCCTCCTGGATTGCTTCGCCGCTCCGCGTCTCGCAATGACGGCGCGGCGCTGCCTCGCTCTCAGGGCTTGAAGCCGTTCGGGAGGGCCGGCGCCTCGGCCTTCAGCACGATGGCGACGCGGCGGTTGTAGGGCAGGTAGGGGTTGTCCTTGATCAGCGGCTCGGTGTCGCCCTTGCCGGTGACCGAGAGGAAGCGCTCGTTCGGCACCCCGGCATTGGCGAGGATCTCACGCACCGCGTTGGCGCGGCCGATCGAGAGGCCCCAGAGGTCGCCCTCCGGCGTGGCGCCGGGCCGCGGCGTGGCGCTGTGGCCTGAGATCGCGATCTTGTTGGGCATGCGCCTGAGCGTCGGGGCCAGCGCCGCGAGGACCTTGCGCATGCGCTCGTTCGGCTGGGCCGAGCCCTCGGCGAACATCGAGCGGCCCTCCTGATCGACGAGCTGGATGTCGATGCCGGCCTCCGAGACCTCGACCAGGACGTTGCGCGAGACCTCGGCGATCTCGGGCATGTCGCGCAGCGCCTGGCGCAGCGAGGCGGCGGCGAGCGCGAAGCCGCGGTCATGCGTCGCCGCGATCAGCCCGTCTTCCTTCTGGTTGTTGTGATTGGGCGCCGTGTTGTCGGAGGCGTCCTGCAGCGGGCGGACATAGGCGTTCTTGATATGCGTCTTGGTCGGGATGCCGTCGAGCTCGACGATCCCGGCGAGGCGGACATCGGTCTGGGTGCCGAAGGCCTCGCGCATCGAGCCGGCGACGATCTGGAGCTTCTGCTTGTCCTGGCTCGAATAGGCGGCGACCATGACGAAGAAGCTCATCAGCAGCGCCATCAGATCGGCGAAGGTCACGAACCAGCCGTGACCGCCATGGCCGCCGCGTTTCTTCTTGGCCATCTCCTAGGACCCGGTCACGCCGCTTCGGCCATCTCGGCCCGATGGTGGTCGGGCAAATAGGCGAGCAGCATCTCGCGCACCAGCGTCGGCGACTTCGCGTCGCGCATCTGGAGCACGCCGTCGATGATCAGCGTGCGCGAGATCTCCTCCTCCTCGAGCTTGACGTGCAGCTTGTCGGCGAGCGGCAGGGTCAGCATGTTGGCGACGATCGCGCCATAGAGCGTGGCGAGCAGGGCCGTCGCCATGGCGGGGCCGAGCCTGGAGGGGTCGGACATGTTGGCGAACATCGTCACCATGCCGATGATCGTGCCGATCATACCCCAGGCGGGGGCGCAGTCGCCGATGGCGCGATAGACCTTCGAGCCCTCGTCGAGCCGCTGCAGGAAATTGTCGCGGTCCCGCTCCATCGTGTCGCGGATGAAGTCCTTGTCGTAGCCGTCGGCGATGTAGCGCAGGCCCTGGGCCAGGAAGGGGTTGGAGACTTCGACGTTCTCGAGCGCGACCGGGCCGCTCTTGCGGGCGATCTCGGCGACGCGGGTGATTTCCTCGATCAGCTCGCGCGGATGGCTCGCGCTCATGGTGAAGGCGAAGCGCGCGCCCATCGGCAGGCCGTGGGCGATGACCGAGAAGGGAAAGCGCAGCATCGTCGCGGCGGCCGAGCCGCCGAAGATGATGATCGCCGCGTGCTTGTCCCAATAGGCCGCGAAATTGCCGCCGTCGATGATGATCAGTGCGCAGATGGTGGCGATGCCGCCAATGATGCCGATGCCGGTCGCGATATCCATGACACCACCTTCGCGCGGGCCCCCGCCGCAACCGGCGCGCCTCACATTCGCAGTTGCGGTAACCATAAGAGTCATGGATTGAACGAAGCGTTAAGCTTGTTGGCTTCGCGGCGGGCGCGGCTTGCGATACAGGTACGGACGATGTCGCTTCTTTCGCTCTATGCCCGTGTCCTCGGCGAGCTCGGCCCGGAAAGGCGGCTGGGCGTCATCCTGGCCCTGGCCAACATCCTGCTGGCGGCGGTCGCCTTCGCCGAGCCGATGCTGTTCGGCGCGCTGATCGACCGGCTGACCACGATCCAGGCCTCCGGCAGCACGCCGACCTGGAGCAGCATCAACCTGCTGATCTTCGCCTGGGTCGGCTTCGGCCTCGCCAATATCGGGATGGGCGTCTTCGTCGCGCTCCATGCCGACAGGCTGGCGCATCGCGCGCGGCTGGCGGTGATGGCGCGCTATTTCGAGCACGCGCTGACCCTGCCGCTCGCCTACCACACACAGACCCATTCCGGCCGCGTGCTCAAGGTGATGCTGGACGGCACCAATGCGATGTGGGCGCTCTGGCTCTCCTTCTTCCGCGAGCACTGCGCCTCGATCGTCGCATTGTTCGTGCTCCTGCCTTTCACGATCTGGAAGAACTGGCAGCTCGGCCTGCTCCTGATCGGCCTCGTGCTGCTGTTCGGCTCGCTCACCGCCTTCGTGCTGCGCAAGACCGACAGGCTGCAGAGCCATGTCGAGGCCTACCATTCGAGCCTGGCCGAACGCGCCTCGGACGCGCTCGGCAACGTGCCCGTGATCCAAAGCTTCACCCGGATCGAGGCCGAGGTCAGGGGCCTGCGCACCACCATCGCGAGCCTGCTGGAGGCGCAGCTGCCGGTGTTGTCCTGGTGGGCGGTGGCGACGGTCGCGACGCGCGCCTCGGCGACGCTGACCGTGCTCGCGATCTTCGTCGTCGGCACCTGGCTCCTGATGCACGGCCAGACCACGGTTGGCGAGATCGTCACCTTCATGGGCTTCGCCACCATGCTGGTCGGGCGCCTGGAGCAGATCGTCGCCTTCGTGAACTTCATCTTCATGCAGGCGCCGAAGATGCGGGAATTCTTCGAGGTGCTCGATACGCTGCCCGCCGTGCGCGACCTGCCGAACGCCAAGGATCCCGGCCGGCTCGAGGGTGCCGTCGCCTTCGAGGATGTGTCCTTCTCCTATGACGGCAAGCGCGCGGCTGTGCGCGACGTGTCCTTCGCGGTGAAGCCCGGCGAGACGATCGCCGTCGTCGGTTCGACCGGCTCGGGCAAATCGACGACGCTCGGGCTGCTGCACCGCGCCTTCGATCCGCAATCGGGCCGGATTACCGTCGACGGCAGCGATATCCGCGAGATCTCGCTGCTTTCGCTCCGCCGCAATATCGGCGTGGTCTTCCAGGAGCCGATGCTGTTCGCCCGCTCGATCCGCGAGAACCTGCTGGTCGGCAAGCCCGACGCCACCGATGCCGAGATGATGCAGGCGCTCGAGCGGGCCCAGGCCGCCGAGGTGATGGCGCGCCAGAGCGACGGGCTCGACACGCTGGTCGGCGAGCGCGGCCGCACCCTCTCCGGCGGTGAGCGCCAGCGGCTTTCGATCGCGCGCGCTCTGCTCAAGAACCCGCCGATCCTGATCCTCGACGAGGCGACCTCGGCGCTCGACGCGGCGACCGAGGTGAAGCTGCAGAAAGCGCTGGAGGAGGTGATGAAGGGGCGCACCACCTTCGTCATCGCGCATCGGCTGGCGACCATCCGCAATGCCGACCGCATCCTCGTCTTCGAACAGGGGCAGGTCGAGGAGATGGGCACCTTCGACGAGCTCGTCGCCAAGGGCGGGCGCTTCGCCGCGCTGGCGCGGGCGCAGTATCTCGTCGGCAGCAAGCCGGCGCCGCTCGCGCCCGGCGAGACGGTCGCGCTGGCGCAGAAGCTCGGGCCGGGTTGAGGCGCCGGCGCACTCACGCTGCCGGGCCTTGCATCCAGCAGAGGCGCACCGTCCAGCCCCGAGCGGAGGCGACCGGCAGACGATAACCCCGCAGGTAATCGACCCGCCGCACCTGTGGCGCCATGGTCCTCCGCAACGGCCGCCCGGCGGCCTTGCCAGGGAACCGACCATGACCGCCTATGCCATCGCCCATCTGCAGGATGTCCGGCTCGGCCCGGAGATCATCGACTACATCGCGCGCATCGACGGGACGCTCGCGCCCTATGACGGCCGCTTCCTGATCCATGGCGCGACGCCGGAGATCGTCGAGGGGCCGTGGCCGGGCGATCTCGTGGTCATCGCCTTTCCGGATCTGGAGCGGGCCCGCGCCTGGTACGACTCGCCGGCCTATCGCGCGATCCTGCCGCTCAGGACGGAGAATGCACGCAGCACGACGATGATCGTGAAGGGAGTCGGGTCCGGCTATCGCGCGGCGGATTTCCTCGCCAAGGCGGGCCTCGCCTGAGCTGCCCGGTCAGTACGCCGCCGCCAGCTCGGCCTCGATGAAGCCGCGTACCTCATCGGCGGCGACGCCCGGCGCGATGAAGCTCCGGCCGATGCCGCGGGCGAGGATGAAGGTCAGCACGCCGCGCTTCACCTTCTTGTCCTGCGTCATCGCCTCGACGATCGCCTCGGCGCTGCCGGCGCCGCCCGGGACCTGCTGCAGCCGGCTCGGCAGGCCGACCTGGTCGAGATGGCGGGCGACGCGCCCGGCGTCCTGACCGGGGCAGAGGCCGAGCCGCTGCGAGAAGCGGAAGGCCAGGGCCAGGCCGATGGCCACCGCCTCGCCATGGACCAGGCGGCTTGAATCGTAATTGGTCAGCCGCTCCAGCGCGTGGGCGAAGGTATGGCCGAGATTGAGCAGGGCGCGGTCGCCCTCCTCGCGCTCGTCACGGGCGACGATCGCTGCCTTGGCCCGGCAGGAGACGGCGACGGCATGGTCGCGCTCCGGGCCGCCGGCGATGACGCGGCTCCAATTGGCCTCGCACCAGTCGAAGAAGGCCGGGTCGTCGATCAGGCCGTATTTCACCACCTCGGCATAGCCGGCCTTGAACTCGCGCTCGCTCAGCGTGTCGAGCAGGGCGGTATCGGCGATGACGAGCGAGGGCTGGTGGAAGGCGCCGATCAGGTTCTTGCCGTGCGGCGAGTTGATGCCGGTCTTGCCGCCGACCGAGGAATCGACTTGGGCGAGCAGGGTGGTCGGCACCTGGACGAAGCGCACGCCGCGCCGCAGCACTGCCGCCGCGAAGCCGGTCAGGTCGCCGACGACGCCGCCGCCGAAGGCGATCACGAGGTCGTTGCGCTCGATCTTCGCCGCCAGCAGCGCGTCGCAAAGCATGATGAATTGGGGATAGGACTTCGAGCTCTCGCCCGGCGGGATGGTGATGCGGGTGGCTGCGATGCCTTCCTGGTGCAAGCAGGTCTCGAAGGCGGCGCCGTGCAGGCCGGCGACGCGCTCGTCGGTGACCAGGGCCGCCCTGGCCCCGGGCGCGAAGGCCGCGATCAGCGCCGCCGCCTCGCAGAGCTGGTGGCGCCCGATATGGATGTCGTAGGCGCGGCCTTCGAGCGCGACCGGGACGGTGATCCGGGCGCCGGCCTTCTCGGACAGGGTGGCGTTCATGACGTTGCTTCTCCGCCCGCCAGGCCCAGATAGCCGCCCAATGCGGCAATGGTTTCGCCGACCACGACTTCGTGAGGCTCGTCGCTCGACAGAATGGTGAGATCGGCCAGCGCATAGACCGGCTCGCGCTCGGCCAGCATGCGGCGCAAAGTGGCCTCGGGATCGGCGGTCTGGAGCAGCGGGCGGTTCGAGCGCTTGCGGACGCGGCGCATCAGCACGTCTGGCTCGGCCTTGAGCCAGACGGATATGCCGAGCTCCTTCACGCGCTCGCGGGTCTCGGCGTTCATGAAGGCGCCGCCGCCGGTGGCGAGCACGAGTGGCGCGCGCGTCGTCAGGATGCGGCTGATCACGCGGCGTTCTCCGTCGCGGAATTCGGCCTCGCCGCGCTGTGCGAAGATCTCCGGAATCGTCATGCCGGCCGCCGTCTCGATCTCGGTGTCGGCATCGACGAAGGGCAGGCCGAGGCGCCCGGCCAGGCGGCGGCCGACCGAGCTCTTGCCGGAGCCCATCATCCCGACGAGCACGATGGCGCGGCCGCTGAGCGCGGCGCGGAGATCGGCCCTGTCGGGGGCGGCGATGGTAGCGGCGGCAGTCATCAATCTCTATTCCTCGGCACGGCTGTAGCACCGCCGGCCGGCGGCGTCATGCCTCTGTCATGCCTTTTTGCCGCCGCTTTTCATCGGGCCCTGCCTCGCAAACCCTTGCGCGGCGCGGGCGGCATCGCGGATAATGCCCGGCCCGAGATCGCGCGATTGCGAAAGTCCGCCCGAAGTGCCGACGTTATTCCGTTTCCTCGTCTTCGTCGCGATCATCGCCGGTATCGTTTTTGGTGGCATGGTGGCGCTGGTCACCTTCGTCCAGCCGGTGCAGCGCGAGATGGTCGAGATCGTGCCACCCGAGAAGCTGCAGCCGCGATGAGCCGGCTGTCGCGCCAGCGGCTGAACGCCCTCCTCGACATGCTGGCGGCCGAGCGCGGCGCGGCGCGCAACACGCTCGATGCCTATGAGCGCGACGTCACGGATTATCTCGGCTTCCTCGGAGGCAAGACGCCGGGAGACGCGACCGCCGAGGACATCCGCGGCTGGCTCGTCGACCTGTCGGAGCGCGGGCTCAAGGCCTCTTCGGCGGCGCGCCGGCTTTCGGCGGTGCGCCAGTTCCACCGCTTCCTCTACACCGAGGGACTGGTCGCGAACGATCCCACGGCCGCGATCGCGGGGCCGCGCCAGGGCAGGCCGCTGCCGAAGGTCGTCTCCGTCGGCGATGTCGACCGCCTGCTCGAGACGGCGCGGACGGCCTGCCTGGCCGAGGGCTTGAGCCCGGCTGCCCGGCTGAAGGCGCTGCGGATGCGCTGCCTCGTCGAGATGCTCTACGCCACGGGCCTGCGCGTTTCGGAGCTGATCGCGCTGCCGCGCTCGGCCGCGACGACGCGCGAGCGCTTTCTGATCGTGCGCGGCAAGGGCGACAAGGAGCGGCTGGTGCCGCTGAACGAGGCGGCGCGGCAGGCAGGACGCGACTGGCTCGCGGCGCTGACCGAAAGCGGGGAAGCCGAGGGGCGCTGGCTCTTCCCGGCGGAGGGGGAAAGCGGCCATCTCACGCGCCAGGTCTTCGGGCGCGACCTCAAGGCGCTCGCCGGAGCGGCGGGGCTCTCAGCCGCCGCGCTGAGCCCGCATGTGCTGCGCCACGCCTTCGCCAGCCATCTGCTGCAGAACGGCGCCGATCTGCGCGTCGTGCAGGAACTGCTCGGCCATGCCGATATCGCGACGACGCAGATCTACACCCATGTCCTCGACGAGCGGTTGAAGAGCATGGTGCGCGATCTCCACCCGCTGGCCGACGGGGAGTAGGGCCTCGCGCCTCAGGCCTCGGAGCAGCGGATCTGCTGGACGCGCTTGGGCATCTCGCCCACCGCCGGGATGAACTGGCCGGTGGCCGGGTTGAGGATCATCAGCACGCCGGTGGCGACGGCGAAATAGGCGCCATGCAGGTGCAGCTTGCCCTTCTCCTCGAGGATCCTGACGCAAGGGAATGTGCGCAGATTGGCAAGCGACTGCTGAATCGAGGCGAGTTCCAGCCGGTGCAGGTAGTCGTCGAAGTTCTCGTTGCGGCCGCGCCCGCCGGTGCGCTCGGCCGCCGGGGCGATCAGCGTAATCCATTTGCCGATGAAGTCGCCGGGCGAGAGCGCTTTCTGGCTGTCGTCGGCAAAAGCGCGGATGCCGCCGCAGCGGCCATGGCCGAGCACGACGATATGCTGGACCCTGAGGGCCTGCACCGCATATTCGAGCGCCGCCGAGGTGCCGTGGAGCTGGTCGTCCGGCTGGAAGGGCGGAATGAGATTGGCGATGTTGCGGGCGACGAACATCTCGCCGGGGCGCGCATCGAAGATCACTTCCGGCGAGACGCGCGAATCGCAGCAGCCGATCAGCATGATCTTCGGCGTCTGGCCGTGTTCGCCGAGCTCTTCGTAGCGACCCTGTTCGCGGATGAAACGATCGTCGAGGAAGGTGCGATAGCCTTCCGTCAGGCGCTGCGGGAACGGCTCGGCGGGCTTTTCCATGGCTCTTCTGGAACAGGAAAGCGCGGATTTCGTCAAGTTATTGTTGCAGTGCGGGATTGACGATCCCGCCTATGTGATCCTGTCGAGGCAGGCCGCGAGCGCGGCCGCCAGGCCGGCGGTTTCGCCCTGCACCGCCACGGTTTTCAGCCTCGCCGTGGCGCCGCTGGCGATCGAAAGCCGGGAGCGCGGCAGCTTCAGTGCACCGGCGAGCAGGCGGATCAGCGCGGTGTTCGCCTCGCCTTCGGTGGGTGCGGCGCGCACGCGCGCCTTCAGGACGACGCGCCCATCCGCGAGCGTCTCGACGCCGTCGAGGCCGTCGCGCCCGCCGCGCGGCGTCAGGCGGATGTCGAGCGCGATGCCGTCCTTGGTTTCCCGCCAGGGTCGGGCGGCCGGATCCTTCATGAGCCCTCGCGCGGAAAGGGGCGGCCATGCGCCGCCGGGACATGGACATGCGGCCGTGCTCGCCTAGTCTGTGGCGCCGGCCACTCGGGGCATAGCGCCTGCGGCGGGCCACGCGCAACGGAGAGCCCTAGCCTTGACCGAACCCTGCGATCTCAGCGCCGTCGCCGCGCGTGCCCTCATCGGGGCGAAGAAGCTGTCAGCCCGCGAACTGCTCGACAGCTGCATCCGCCGCATGGACGCGATCGATCCGGCGGTGAACGCGATGGTGGCCCGCGACGACGCCGCGGCGCGCAAGGCGGCAGGCGAGGCCGACGAGGCGACCGCCCGCGGCGATGCGCTCGGCGCCCTGCACGGCCTTCCGGTCGGCATCAAGGACCTCGAAAACACGGCCGGCCTGCGCACTACCTATGGCAGCGCGCTCTATCGCGATTTCGTGCCGAAGGAAGACCAGCAGATCGTCGCCTCGGTGCGCAAGGCGGGCGCGATCATCGCCGGCAAGACCAACACGCCCGAATGGGGCGCCGGCGCCAATACGCGCAACGCCGTCTACGGCGCGACCGGCAATCCCTTCGATCCGTCGAAGAGCGCGGCCGGCTCCTCCGGCGGCTCGGGCGTGGCGCTGGCGACCGGCATGGTGCCGCTGGCGACCGGCTCCGACACCGGCGGCTCGCTGCGCAACCCGGCCGCCTTCAACGGCATCGTCGGCTTCCGCCCGACGCCCGGGCTGGTGCCGAGCGAAAAGCGCGCGCTCGGCTGGTATCCGCTGCCCGTGCTCGGCCCGATGGCACGCGACGTGCCGGATCTGTGCCTGCTGCTATCGGCCATGGTCTCCGACGACGGTGCCGACCCGCTGGCGACGACGATCCATGGCAAGGCCGTGCGCCGCCCCGAGGATTTCGCCCGGCCCGACGCGATCGACCTCGCCTCGCTCAAGGTCGGGCTCACCCCGGATTTCGGCTTCGCGCCGACGGAGCGCGTGATCCGCGAGACCTTCGCGGAGAAGACGCGCGCCTTCAGCCATCTCTTCCATGGCGCCGAAGAGGCGACGCCGGATTGCGACGGCACCGACGAGGTCTTCGAGATCCTGCGGGCGGTCGGCTTTCTCGCCGGGCATCTCGACAAGGTGCGCGATACGCCGGACATGGTCGGGCCGAATGTGCGGGCCAATGTCGAGGAAGGGCTTCGCTACTCGGCGCTCGACGTCACCCGCGCGATGAAGCAGCAGACGGCGATCTACCAGAACTGGCAGCGCTTCTTCGAGCGTTACGACGTCATCCTCTCGCCGGCGGTGACCCTGAGCCCGCGGCCCTGGACCGAGCTGTTCCCGGCCGAGATCGACGGCAAGCCGACGCGAACCTATTTCCACTGGCTCGCTTTGGCCTATGCCGTCACCATCGTCGGCCATCCGGCGATCTCGCTGCCGGTCGGCCTCGATCGTAACGGCATGCCCTTCGGCCTGCAGATCGTCGGGCCGCGCGGCGGCGACGCCAAGGTGCTGGCGGTGGCGGCGGCGCTGGAGGCGGCGCTCGCCGGCGACGCGCTGACGGCGCGGCCGGTCCCGGATCTGGCCAGGCTGGCCGCGGCCCGGCCGATCAGCGAAAGCCCGAACTTCATGGGCTTCGCCTGACATTTAATACCATGCTCGGGCGCCGCGGAGCGGGCCCGAGCATGGCGATCCCTATCGCGCCGCCGCGACTGCCGCCGACCAGGGCGAGGCGGCGTCGCTCGAGCCTTCGGCGCCGTCGCGGTCGACCCGGACGAAGTTCGGACAGGCGAAATTGATCGGCAGCACGGAGTGTTCGACGCGCGTCGTCGGCCCGGCCTCGTCGAGAGCCGCCAGGGTCTCGGCCGGCAGGCGCAGATCGGCGCTGGCGGAATCGGGGCCGGAGACGTCGATACGCGGCTGATGCGCCGTTTCCTCGGTCGACATGCCGAAATCGAGCTGCCAGGCCAATGTCTGGTAGATGCTGGCGAGGATGCGCCGCCCGCCGGAGGAGCCGGCGGCGAGGCGCGGCCAGCCGCCGTCCTTCGGCGTCACCACGACCGGGCACATGTTGCAGAGCGGGCGGGCGCCGGGCGCGATCGCGTTGGCGCTGCCGGGGCGCGGATCGAACCACATCATGCCGTTGTTCATCAGCACGCCGGTCGCGGGCAGCACGACACGGCTGCCCATCGAGGAGAGCAGGGTGGTGGTGACGGTGACGAGATTGCCCTCGCCATCGACCACGGTGAGATGGGTGGTGCAGGTGTCGCCCGGCTCCTTGGCCGCCGTCGCGGCGCCGAGCCCGTCGAGCCGCTCGCGATAGGCCCGCCGCATCACCTCGGAGAGCCCGGCGAACCAGGCGGGCGAGGGGCCGTCGCCGTCGATCGGCGCATCGGCCATGCCGGCGACGACGCGTTCGAGCGTCGGCGCTGCGGTCAGGCCCCCGGCGGTGTGGACGAGGTGGCTGCCGCGCCAGTCGATGGTCGGCGCCTCGCGCAGCTCGGCGGTGCAGCCCGCGAGGTCCTGCGCATCGACCACGCCGCCGGCGGCGGCGATGTCCGCGGCGAGGGCGCGGGCGATGTCGCCGCGATAGAAATCATCGAGACCGGCGCTGGCCAGCCGCTCCAGCGTATGGGGCAGGCTGCCGAGCGTCATGAAGCCGGGCGAACCCTGATAGGGCGGAACCGGCGGCAGGCCGTTCGGCAGGTAGATGCGCGCGCTCTCCTCGTAGAGACGCAGCACAGAGGCCGAGGAGGAGATCTTCAGCGTCGTGTACCAGTCGGCCGGCAGGCCGCGCTTCGCCAGCGCGATGGCGGGCGCGAGGATATCGGCGAGTGGCAGCTTCGAGCCGAAGGCCTCCTTTAGCTTGGCATAGCCGGCGACCGAGGAGGGCGTGACGAAGGAGAGCGGCCCGTGGATGTTGACGTCGCCGACCACCTCCGGCCAGGTGAAGAGGTCCTTCTTCATCTCGCCGGTGAGGGGGTAGGCGGCCGGGTCGGCGCGGCGGGGCGCGACCGGCCCGAAATCGACCACCTGGGCGCGGCTCTCGCCCGCCTTCAGCACCACCGCGAAGCCGATTCCGCCGAGTCCGCTGTTCCAGGGCTCGACCGCCGCCAAAGCGAAGCAGGCGGCGACGGCGGCATCGGCGGCGTTACCGCCCTGCTCGAGGACTGCCGCCCCGGCCTCGGCGGCCTCGCGGCTCTGCGACACGACGATGCCGTGCCTGCCGCGGGCCGCGGGCTTGGTCAGGGTCCAGTTCTGGCTGCGATAGGGGCGAGCGGCAGCGGCCATGGGTGCGACCTCGATCGATTGCGGAGGTCGCCATACTGCATGGCCGGTGCAAGGGCGTCGAATGCGTCGTGACGGGCCGTGAGCCGCGCGCGGCGCAGGGCGGATGCCTCAGAAGACGTTCGGGTAGATGTAGCGGACGATCACGCTCTGGATGAAGTAGATGACCAGCAGCAGGATGATCGGCGAGATGTCGATGCCGCCGAGATTGGGCAGGCGCTCGCGAATCGGGCGCAACGCCGGCTCGGTGATGCGGTAGAGCGCGTCCCAGATGGTGGCGACGAACTGGTTGCGCGTGTTGATTACGTTGAAGGCGATCAGCCAGCTCAGCACCGCCGAGGCGATCAGGAGCCACACATAGATCTGCAGAGCGAGCAGAACCACGTCGAGAACGGCACGCATCGATCTTCCTTTTACGCCAGTCCGGAGAGGGTTCGCGGAATATCGGTGCTTACGCCAAAAACAGATGGCGGAAGTGATTGACATCCACGCGACGCACAGCCTAGAAGGCCAGCGCCTTGGGGCTGTAGCTCAGATGGGAGAGCGCTGCAATCGCACTGCAGAGGTCAGGGGTTCGAATCCCCTCAGCTCCACCAAGGCTTTCCCGCACATATCGGACCTCTCCACCGTGATGCTGCCGCCTCGGCGGGCCGAGGCTTGCGCGCGCATTCGCGCTCGGTGAAGTCAGCCGTGGTCGCCTCGTCTACGCCTGTCCCATGCCCTGAAGCGGGGTGAGCTGGCCAGTGCGGCCCCGCTGAAGCGGGCCTGCCTCCGGTGCGCGGCGGAACCGATCGTCCTCCCCATCGTTCGAGAAGTATCCCGCGGTTCGGAACCGCTCGTTTTTCGGGGATATCAGAACATGAAGACGCTATTCATCGCGTCGCTCATCGCGACGGCGACCGCCTTTGGCGCGCTCGCACAGACCTCGACCACATCGCCGATGCCGGCGCCGAAGGGCGAAGCAGACAAGAACGCCCCGTTGCCGGGTGCGAACAGCTTCACCGAGGGGCAGGCCAAGAGCCGCCTCGAGGCAAATGGCTACTCGCAGGTCGGCCCCCTCACCAAGGACGCGAACGGCGTCTGGAAGGGCAGCGCCACGCATGGCGGCTCCAAGGTGAGCGTGTCCGTCGACTATCGCGGCAACATCACCCGCCAGTAACGCAGGGAGCAAGCGAATGACCCAGACCCTCACCCGTTCCTATGACAGCTACGAGACCGCCCGCTCGGTCGTCGAAGCGCTCGAGGCCGGCGGCGTCAGTTCCGCCGACATCAGCGTCGTCGGCCGGCACGCCAGGGCCGACAGGACCGATGACAGCAATGCCGGGGAAGGCGCCGGGATCGGCGCGGCGCTCGGCGGGGCGGCCGGCCTGCTCGCCGGCATCGGCCTGATCGCCATTCCGGGGATCGGGCCGGTGGTCGCAGCCGGCTGGCTGGCTTCGACCGCCGCCGGCGTTGCCGCCGGTGGCGTCACCGGGGGCATCCTCGGGGCCCTGACCAGCGCGGGGCACAGCGAGGCGGATGCGCATTATTATGCCGAAACCGTCCGGCGTGGCGGCACCATCGTCTCGGTCCGGGTCACGGACGAGCAGGTGCCGGCCGTCGAGGCGATCCTCGACGGCGCGACACCGATCGACCGGGACGCCCGCCTCGCCGAATATCGCGCCTCGGGATGGAGCCGCTTCGACGAGACGGCGCCCCCCTATCGCCCGATGATGTAGCCGAAGCGGAGGGCGGCCGCAGCCGCTACGGGCAGCGTGCTTCGAAGCGGCGGCCGTAGCGGTCGCGGTAGATGCAGTTGTTCGGCGTGGTCGCCCGCCCGATCACGGCACCGGCGACACCGCCGACGGCTGCGCCGATCGCCGCTCCGCGCCCGCCGCCGGCGATGCCGCCGATGATGGCTCCGGAGCCGGCGCCGATGACCGCGCCGCCGAGCGTGCGCTGATCAGCCGAATTCGTGTTGCAACCGGCCAGCACCAGGCCAACGGCAAGCACAGCAAATTTCCAACGCATCGGTTTCCTCCTCCTAGAAGCGCCAGATCAGCGGCACGATGAAGACTGCCACGACGAAGAACCAGAGCAGGAGCGGCAGCCCGAGCTTCCAGTAGTCGCTGAAGACATAGCCGCCAGGGCCCATCACCATCAGATTGGTCGGGGTCGCGATCGGCGTCAGGAAGGCGCCGGCGGCGGCGACGGCGGTGCTCATCAGCACCGGGCGCGGCGAGATGCCCATGGCGGCGGCGGCGGCAACACCGATCGGGATGACGATCAGCGCCGTCGCGGTGTTGCTGATCAGCTGGCCCATGATCGCAGTCAGCACGAACAGCCCGGCGAGCAGCGCGGTCGGCCCCGCATCGCCGACCAGGGCGACCAGGCGATCGGCCAGCATCTTGGCCGCACCGGTCTCGATCATCGCGGTCGAGAGCGGCATCATCGCGCCGACCAGGATCACGGTCGTCCAGCTGATCGCCCGGTAGGACTGCTCGACGCTCATGATGCCGCACAGGATGATGGCACCGGCGGCAAGCAGGCCCGCCACGGCGGAGGGGACGATGCCTGTCGCGAGCATCAGGACCATCGCGAACAGGATGATGATCGCCTGCTTGGCGCCGGGACCCATCGGCACGGCCTGGCGGCGCACCAGCTCGGGCGAGCTGACGACGAGGACGTCGGGGTCGTCGAGATGGGTATCGAGCGCCTTCCAGGTGCCCTGCAGGAGCATGGTGTCGCCGGCCTGGAGCACGACGCCGGCCGCCTTCGTCGCGCCGGCACTGGCCGCCTCGCCGGCGCCGCGCTGGACCGCAAGGATGATGAGGTCGCCGCTTTCGGTGACCATGCCCGGAAATACGGTCTGGCCGATCAGGCCGGAGCGCGGCGGGATCACCACCTCGGCCAGGCCCGAGCGACGATTGAACAGCGTTTCCTCGCTGTCGCCGCTGCCTTCCTCGCGGAAGGCGAGATGCATCTTGACCGAGAAGTTGGCGGCCGCCTCGGCATCGCCGCGCAGCAGCAGATAGTCGCCCTCAGCGATGGTCGTGCGCCGCAGCGGCCCAGCGGTGTCGCCATCCTGGATCGCCACGAGCTGAAGCCCGGGCCATTCATCCAGCGCGACCACGCCGGATGGCTCCCCGACATAGGGGCAGGTGGCGCGGACACGCAGCTGGTGGATGCCGCTCGCCAGGCCGTACTGCTCGACCAGCGTCCTGGCGTGGCGGCTGAAATCCGCCGGCATGGTCGCCCCATTGCGCTGCGGCAGCAGCCGCTCGCCGAACAGGATGATGATCGCCATGGTTCCGGCAAGGAGCGGGATGCCGGCCAGCGCGAATTCGAAGAAGCCGAAGCCGCCGACGCCGGCATCGAGCCCGGCCTCGGACACCAGCACGTTCACCGGCGTCCCGGTCAGGGCGAGCATGGAGCCGGCGTGGCCAGCGAAGACGAGCGGCATCAGCAACTGCGAGGAGTTACGCTTGAGCCGGACGGCGATGACGACGACGACCGGCAGCAGCGCCGCCACCGCGCCGTTGAGGCTGATCAGCGCGACCAGGAGCGCGACCAGCACCATCATCAGCAGCAGGAGCCGCGTCCGGCTTTCCTCGCCGGCACCCTTGATCAGGAGCTGGCCGGCCCAGGCGGTGACGCCGGTGACCTCGAGCCCGGAGCTGACGACGAAGAGCGAGGCGATGAAGATGACGGCGGGGTCGCCGAGGCCGCCCAGCGCCTGCGGCAGGGTGAGCACCCCGGTCGCCCAGAGGCCGAGCGCGGTGCCCATCGCGACGAGCACGACAGGCACCTTGTTCGTGACGAACAGGACGACGGCAATGGCGACGATGATGCCGGTATAGGCTATCGGACTCACGCATCAGCTCCTTGTTGGGCCCGTTCGGCCGCCGGCGGCCGCCTCGAAGGTCTCAGTCCGCGAGCGTCGCCATCAGGATGCCGAGGCGGCAGCCCTTCTCGTACTCGGTCAGGTTGACGTACTCCTTGATCGTGTGGATCTCGGCCTGGCCGGCGCCGATCGTGATCGTGGGCACGCCGTGCTTGTCGAGCCAGTTGGCGTCGAGGCCGCCATTGGAGAACAGGTAGTTCGGCTCGAGGCCGAGCATGCCCAGCGCCTTGGCGGCGCGCTTCACCACCGGCGCGTCCTTGGCGAGCTCGAAGGGCGGATAGGCCGGCTTGTGCGTGAATTTCACCTGCGCCGTCTCGCCGCCATCGTCCTTGACCTCGGCTTGAGCCTTAGCGAAGGCGTCCTTGAAGGCCTCGGCGATCCTCGTGGCGAAGGCGGCTTCGGGGCTGCGCGCCTCGCCGCGGATATAGGCGTAGTCTGTGACGACGTTGGTGGCGTCGCCGGCGGCGACCGTGCCGCCCTTGCCGCCGAAAATGCCGACATTGCTGGTGCCGCGGCCGTCCGGCTTGACGATCTTGCCGAACCAGCCTTCGCGGCGGGCCTCGGCGATGGCGATCGCGCCGACGAGGGTGGCCGAGATGCCCTTTTCCGGCGCGACGCCGGCATGGGAGGCCTTGCCGGTGATCTCGACTTCCCAGTTCTCCTGGCCGACGGCGCCGATCAGCAGCTCGGAGGCGAGCTGGCCGTCGACATTGATGCACATCGCTGCGCCGCCGAGGTCCTTCGGGTTCAGTTCGCGCGCGCCGTGCAGGCCGCTTTCCTCGCGCACCGTGAAGAGCAGCGTGATCGGCGGGTGCGGCAGCTTGTGCTTGATCAGGGTCTCCGCCAGCACGACCAGCAGGGCGACGCCGGTGCGGGCATCGCCGCCGAGCGCCGTGGTGCCGTCGGAGACGATGCGGTCGCCCTCGCGCTTCGGCTTGGCGCCGGCGCAGAGCGGAACGGTGTCGAGATGGGTCGAGAACAGCAAGCGCGGGCCGTCCTTGGTGCCGGGCAGGTCGACGATCAGGTTGCCGGTCTCGGTCGGCAGTGGGATGCGCTTGTTGGCGTCGTCGAAGCGGATGGCGGAGGCCGGCACGCCGACGGCCTTCAGCGCGTCGCTGACGGCGGCGGCGATGTTCGCCTCCTTGCCGGTGACGCCCTCGACCGAGAGGAAGCGCATCAGATGCGCGATCGCGGATTCGACGTCGAGGGGGATGGAGGGTGTTGTCATGATCTGCATCCGGTCGGGTTGGAGTGGCGACGGGGCGTCGGCGCGGTGGTCACAGCCCCCAGGGCAGGCCGAGCATCTTCCAGACGGCGAAGAGCGCGGTCCAGAGCACGAACATCCAGACGACATAGGGCAGCATCAGCGAGACGACGGTGCCGACGCCGGCGTTCCTGTCGTATTTCTGGACGAAGCCGACCACGAGGGCGAAATAGGCATTGAGCGGCGTGATCGCGTTCATGGGCGAGTCGCCGATGCGATAGGCCGCGAGCACCGCCTCCGGCTCGACGCCGAGCTTCATCAGCAAGGGCACGAAGACGGGGGCGAAGATCGCCCATTTTGCGATGGCGCCGGTCAGGAGGAGGTCGATGAGCGCCACGACCACGATGAAGCCGATCAGCAGCGGCAGGGCCCCGATATTGGCCGCCTGCAGCATGCCCGAAAGGCTCAGCGCCATCACCGTGCCGATATTGGTGTAGGTGAAATAGGCGACGAACTGGCTCAGCACGAAGAACAGGAAGATCGTGCCACCCATGCTCTTGATCGATTTCTCGATCGCCGCGATCACCTCGGTCAGCGTCTTCAGCGTGCCGGCGCCGATGCCATAGGCCCAGCCGGAGACCAGGAACATCAGCATGATCAGCGCGATCAGCCCGTTCATGAAAGGCGAGTTGCCGATCAGCTCGCCGGTCGTCGGGTTGCGCAGCGGTGCGCCGCTCGGGATCGTCAGCAGGCAGAAGACGGCGATCAGACCGAGGAGGCCGAGCCCGGCGAAGCGCAGGCCGCGCGATTCCGCCTCTGACAGCACGGCGCCCTGCTCGGTGACCGTGCCCTCGGCCGCCAGTTTCGGATCATAGGCGCCCAGCCGCGGGGCGATCATCCGGTCGGTGATGAAGGCGACGACGACGGTCAGGAACAGCACCGAGACGATCGAGAACCAGACATTGGAGGCGAGGCCGATCGTCCGGTTGGGGTCGACGAGGCGGGCGGCATCGTTGGTGAACTCGACCAGGACCGCGTCGAGCGGTTTGATCAGCATGTTGACGGTGAAGGCACCGGCGACCGCCGCGAAGCCGAGCGCCAGGCCGGCGACCGGATGGCGCCCGACGGCGAGATAGGCGATGCCCGCCAGCGGGATCAGCACGAGATAGCCGGCATCGGCGGCGATGCTGGCAAGGATGCCGACGAAGGCGAGGATGTAGGTCAGGGCCCATTGCGGGGAGACGATGACCAGCTTGCGGATCAGCGCTGTGACGAGTCCGGATTCCTCCGCCACGCCGGCGCCGATCATCGCGACGATCATCAGGCCCACGGCCGTGAAGCTCATGAAGTTCGGGATCAGCGACGAGTACATGAAGCGGATGCCGTCGATCGTCAGCAGGCTCTGGATCGCCGTGCTCGCCGTCTCGATCTTGTGCGTGTCGGGGTTGATCCGCTCGAAGGTGACGGCCGCGCCGAACAGGCCCAGCACGGCGGAGAGCGCGATGACGATGCCGATGAGGATCAGGAAGATCACGACCGGGTGGGGAACCATGTTTCCCACCTTCTCGACGGTGTCGAGGAACCTCTGCATGGTCGTCTTCGGCGCGGTGGTCGCAGTCGTCATCGCTTGTCCCCCTTGGGCCAAAGTCCTCGGCGCCATGCTTCCGGATGGCGCGTCGGGACCGCATGATCCATGCGCCGACAGGACCCCGAGCCTGGACCGCGACCTTAAATCCACGCGCGACGAGGGCATCGGCAGAGAATCCCAAAACCTGGACTTCCTGTCCCAAAGTTGAGCCCGCTGCTCCGGGCCGGGGCAGTCCGGCTTGCCGCTGGCGGAGCGGTTTTCTACGGTCTGCTCCCATGCGGGCGCCGCCTGACGGTGATGGACAGAAGCGAAGCGATGCGAGGTCGAGGCCAAGTTGGAGGCGGCGCGAGCCGGGCCGGAACCTGCCTTGCGGCGGGCGGCGCGCCGCGGGCAGACCGCGGCCTGCGGAATGGCCATGTCGCGCTTTCCTGGCTTTGCCTCCTCGTTCTCGCCATCGGCCTGGGCGCCTGTGCCTCGACGCCACGGGGACTGCTGAGACCCGTCGCCGCCGCTCCCGGCACCGACAGCGTCAACATGCTGGCGGCGACGACGCGCGCGCCTTCGCCCGATCCCGGGGTCCTCTATAGCGGCGAGCGGGGCGAGGGCGTTTCCTTCAGCAACATCGTCGTCTCGATCCCGCGCAATCGCGAGGTCGGCACGATCCAGCTGCCGCGATCGGTGCCGGGTGACCCGGCCACCGATTTCGTCGTCACCGCTTCGAAGCTGCTGCCGAAATCGGGGCTCGCCGAATGGTTCCGGTCGACCAGCGGGCGGGCGAAACGCGTCTTCGTCTTCGTCCACGGGTTCAACACGCCGTTCGACCGCGCCGTCTTCCGCTTCGCGCAGCTTGCGCATGATGCCGATGCCGACGCGGCGCCGGTGCTGTTCTCCTGGCCGTCGCGCGGCTATCTGCTCGACTACAGCCGCGATTTCGACAACGCCTCGTATTCGCGCTCGGACCTGGCGGATCTGCTGCGGGTGGCGGCTTCGAGCCCCTCGGTGCGGGAGATCGTGATCCTTGCCCATTCGATGGGGAGTTGGCCCGCGGTCGAGGCCGTCAGGCAGATCGCGCTCAAGGACGGTGGCGTTCCCAGGAAGATCAGCAATCTCGTTCTGGCGTCGCCGGATCTGGATGTCGGCGTCTTCCGCCGCCAGGTCGAGGATATGGGGCCGAAGCGGCCGCAGATCACGCTGTTCACGGCGCAGCATGATCGGGCGTTGCAGCTGTCCCGCTTCATCTCGCGCGGGGCGACGCGGCTCGGCGGCATCGACCCGACGCAGGAGGAATACCGCGCCCAGTTCGCCGGGCTGTCGGGCATCACCGTGATCGACCTCTCGGCGGTGAATGCCGGCGACAGGATCAATCACGATCTCTTCGCGGCGAGTCCCGACGCGGTCCGCCTGATCGGCGACAGGCTGCTCCAGGGGCAGGTGGTCACCGATTTCGACGTGCCTGTGCCTCTGGCGGCGGCAGGAGCGCTCGGTTCCGCGGCGACACTGCTGGTCACGGCCCCGATCAGGGTCTTCGATGCTGCTGCGACGCCGTAGGGTTGACGGGCTGCGTCAGGGGTGCCAACATTTGTATGGTAGTTTTAAACTTAAAATACTGCTTGGAAAATACTAATCATTTCATCTTTGATTGATCTCGATCAATTTCGGTTGAATTTGAGTTAGGGCAGAATTCAACACATTTCTTGATGATCACAGGATGATCGGAGTGTCCGATGCCGGCTTTCTCTCATGGCGGGATGAGGAAGGACGTCAGCGTATTTTCTGTGGCGCACTTCAATACAGCAAGTTTTCAGCCGAAAGATCAATTCGGCGCCTGGCGGTCTCTGCATCGGGATACGATCGAGCTTCTTCCGACGGATGAACTGGCGGCGGGGTTCGCCGCCGAATTCTCGTCATGGCGGCTGGGAGACCTCGTCCTGACGCATGTCAGCTATACCGGCGCGCCGGGCAGGCGTTGGCGGCACCGTCCGAAATCCTATCTGGACCATTGGTGCGTGGTGCTGGCGCGCACCGTCGCGGCCGATGGCAGGCCACGCGAGGAGCTGAGCTTCCGGTCCCTGGCATTGCCCTATGAGGGCCGGGCCCAGGACAGCGAGGTCATCACCCTGTATCTCCCGCGCGACCAGCGCCCCGCCGACGAGCAGCGCTTCGATTGCGTCCACGGCCTCGAGGTGAGCCAGGATTTCGCGCCGCTGCTGATCGGCTACATGGACGGGTTGGTGCGACGGCTGCCCCATGTCACGCCAGGGCATGCCGCGAGCCTGGAAATGCCGACCCGGGCGCTCGTCGCCGCCTGCATCATCCCGCAGCCGGTCTATCAGGAGGCGGCACGCTCGCCGCTGGGCTCGGTTCTCGTCGACAGGGCGCGCGTCGTGGTGCGACAGAACATGGCTTCGCCCGATTTCGGGCCCGACCGGCTGGCGCGTCTGCTGGCGGTGTCCCGTTCGAAGCTCTACCGGCTTTTCGAGAACAGCGGCGGCGTGGCCCATTTCATCAACCGGGAGCGCCTGCATGAGGCGCATCGCCGGCTGAACTGCGAGCGCGAGACGCTCTCCATCCATGCGATCGGAAACGAAGTCGGCTTCATCGACCACTCGACCTTCAGCCGGGCTTTCCGGCGCGAGTTCGGCTGCAGCCCGACCGAGGCGCGCGAGCGCGGACTCGCCCGGTCCTTTGCCGACGAATGGGGGGAGCCCCCTCCGGGCTGACCCGTGCGCCGTTCCTTGCTCCCGAAGGCCAGGCGTTCCGACGCCGCAAGCTCCGCCTGCTTGGCTCCGGGCGCCGGATGCCTCGCGGCAAGCGTTCCGAGTGGGCGGCTGTCGCTGCTCTATATCTTTCTGTTCTTCGAACTCGGGATCAATCTTCCCTTCTTCCCGCTCTGGCTGCAGGCGAAATCTCTCGACAGCAATGCGATCGGCGTCATCCTGGCCGCGCCGCTGCTGGCGCGGATCATGGCGAATCCCGCCGTCGGCGCGCTCGCCGACCGGAGCGGGCGCATCTCGGTGGTGCTCACGGTCTGCGCGGTTCTGGTCGCGGCCGGGACGGGCCTCCTGGGCGTGACGAGCGGCTTCTGGCCGATCCTTGCCGTGGTCATCGCCATCGCCCTGGCACAGGGCCCTCTGATCGCGCTGACCGACGCCATGACTCTCGGCCACTTGGCCGCCGTTCCGCGATCGGAGCTGGCCTATGGACGTATCCGGCTGTGGGGATCGCTCGGCTTCGCCCTCGCGAACCTGGCGGCCGGCTGGTCGCTCGAATGGTTCTCGACCGCCTCGATCATCCCGCTGCTGCTGATATCGTCCATTCTCACCGCCATGGCTGCCGCCAGTTGCATCGCTCCGGCCGCGAACGCTCCGCGGCATGGCGAACCGGGCGAGGCGACGCCGGGGCGTTCGCTGCTTCTCGCCTGCACGATCGCCGGCGCGGCGCTCGTGCAGGCGAGCCATGCGGCGTTCTACGGCTTCGGCACGCTGCGCTGGCAGGCCGCGGGCGTCCCGGGCGCCGCGATGGGAGGGCTCTGGGCTCTCGGGGTCCTGTCTGAGGTCGTCCTGTTCTCGTTCCTGGGTTACCGGATGAGAGGGGCGGTCGCTGCCGCCGGCCTGCTGGTCGCGGCGGCAGCGACCGCCGCGCTGCGCTGGGCGGCGATGGCGCAGGAGCCCGGGCTTGCCACGCTCGTCATCCTCCAGCTGACGCATGGGATGACGTTCGGCGCCACGCATCTCGCCAGCATCTTCCTGCTGGCGCGGCTTGCGCCCGACAGCATGCAGGCGCGCGCCCAGTCCTGGCTCGCCGGCTGCTGGGCCGGGGGCATGGCCGTGCTGACGACGCTTTGCGGTTGGCTCTACGAGGCGTGGGGCGAGCAGATCTACCTCGTCATGGCGGCCGTCGCCGCGATCGGGCTGTCGCTGCTGCTGCCGGTCGCCCTTGGCCTGCGTCGCGCCCCGGTGCGGGAACCGGTGAGCCTGACGTGACGCCGAGGCGGCCGCCCCAACAATGGGATGACCAGCCCAGAGATGGGATTCTGAGCTAATCCACGCTCCCCCTGCTGTTGCTAGCGTCGGGCCACCGTCACCAAGGCCCAGGCGGGGCGCAGGCGCGCTCGCGGAAGCCCGGTGCGGCAGCCGCCAGGGGAACAGTTCGATGCAGAGGCGAGGCTTATGGCGTCCGGACGCACCGATGCGGCGCCCGGAGGCTGCCAGGGAGCGGGCATGAGGCGCAGCGCGGCTCCATCGCGCCTCGGCTGCTTCGCGGCCGCGGCGGCCGTCGCGCTGGCCGTCGTCTCCTGCAGCCCGGAGGAGAAGGAAGCGCCGCCGGCGGTGCGCCTTGTCCGGACCGTGACCGTCGAGCCGCCGCGGCAGGCGCCCGATCTCGTCTTCACCGGCCATATCGAGGCGCAGGACCAGGCGGCATTGGCGTTCCGCATCGGCGGCCGCGTGGCGGAACGCCTGGTTGGCCTCGGCGCGAATGTCCGGGAGAGCGAGACCGTCGCCCGGCTCGATCCGGAAAACGAGCTCAACGACCTCCGTTCGGCTCAGGCTGCGCTGACCGCGGCCCAGGGCGATCTCCGCAAGGCGGAGAACCAGTTCCAGCGGCAGAGCCATCTGCTCGAGCGGCACATCACGACGCAGGCGGATTTCGAAAGCGCGAGGCAAGCGCGCACGGCCGCGCGCGCCCAGGTCGATGCCGCCCAGGCGCGGGTCCGCTCGGCAGAGGACATGGTCGCCTTCACGACGCTGAAGGCCGATGCGCCGGGCATCGTCACGCGCGTCGGGGCGGAACCGGCCGAGGTCGTCGCCGCCGGCCGGATGATCGTCCAACTGGCGCGCCGGGAGGGTCGCGATGCCGTCTTCGAGATACCGGCCGAGCTGGTCCGCCAGCTCAAGCCCGACATGCAGGTCCGGATCGCCCTGGCCGGGGAGGCGGGGGCGGAAGCGAGCGGCCGGGTGCGCGAGATCGCGCCGCAGGCGGACCCGGTGACCCGGACCTTCCGGATCAGGGTCGGTCTCACCGATCCGTCGCCAGCCTTCCGGCTCGGCGCCGCCGTCTCGGGCTCGATCCGCCCCGGCGGCGACGGCGCCATCGCCATCCCCGCCACGGCTCTCACACAGCGCGACCGGGGCCTTGGGGTCTGGGTGGTCGACCCCAAGAACTTCACCGTCTCGCTGCGCAAGCTCGAGGTTGCCGGCGCGGATCCGGCGGCGGCCAGGATCGCAAAGGGGCTGGAGATCGGCGACATCGTCGTCACCGCCGGAGCCGGGCTTCTGCAGGAAGGCCAGCGCGTGCGTCTGATCGGAGCGGAGGGGCGATGAGCTTCAACCTCTCGGAATGGGCGCTGAAAAGCCGCTCGGTCGTGATCTATCTCATGATCGTCGCGGTCGCGGCGGGCGTCTTCGCCTTCATCCGGCTCGGCCGCAACGAGGACCCGGCCTTCGTCATCAAGACGATGGTCGTCTCCGCGGTCTGGCCCGGCGCCAGCATGGAAGACACGCTGAGCCAGGTGACCGAGCGCCTCGAACGGCAGCTCGAGGAGACTCCCGGGCTCGACAGCGTGCGCAGCTACACCAAGCCCGGCGTGACGACGATCTTCGTCAATCTCAAGGGCGAGGTGCCCGGCCGCCTGGTCCAGGATACCTGGTACAGGGTGCGCAATCTCATCGCCGACATGCGGCACACGCTGCCGGCGGGTACGCTCGGCCCGTTCTTCAACGACCGCTTCGGCGACACCTTCGGCATCATCTACGGCTTCACCTCGGACGGCTTCACCAGCCGCGAGCTGCGCGACCATGTCGAGACCGTCCGCTCGCGGCTTTTGCTCGTACCGGACGTCTCGAAGATCGAGATCGTCGGCGCGCAGGACGAACGCATCTTCATCGAATTCTCGGTCAGGGAACTCGCCAATCTCGGGCTCGACCGCGCCGGGCTGCTGGCGGCGCTGCAGGCTCAGAACGTGGTGCGGCCGGCGGGCGAGGTGCAGACGCAGGAGGAGAAGTTCTCGGTGCGCGTCTCCGGCGCCTTCCAGTCGGAAGCCGACCTGCTGAGCATCAACTTCCCGGTCGGCGACCGGATGGTCCGCCTTGCCGACATCGCGACGGTACGGCGCGGCCAGGTCGACCCGCCGACGCCGATGTTCCGCGTCAACGGGCGCGAGGCGATCGGGCTCGGCATCGCCATGCGCGAGGGCGGCGACATCCTGGCGCTGGGCACCAACATCAAGAAGGCGATGGCCGAGGTCACGGCCGGCCTGCCGCTCGGCATAGAGCCCTATCTCGTCGCGGACCAGGCGGTGACGGTCTCGCATGCGATCGACGACTTCATGACCTCGCTCTGGCAGGCGGTCGGCATCATTCTCGTGGTCAGCTTCATCAGCCTGGGCGTGCGGCCGGGCCTCGTCGTCGCGCTCGCCATCCCGCTGACGCTCGCCATCGTCTTCGCCTGCATGCTGGTCGCCGGCATTGACATGCAGCGCATCTCGCTCGGCGCCCTGATCATCGCGCTGGCGCTGCTCGTCGACGACGCGATGACCACCACCGACGCGATGGTCACGCGGCTCGCCGCCGGCGAAGAGAAGATGAAGGCGGCGACCTTCGCCTTCGAGAAATACGCCACCGCGATGCTGGCGGGCACGCTGGTGACGATCGCGGGCTTCGTGCCGATCGGCTTCGCCGCGAGTTCGGCCGGCGAATACACCTTCTCGCTCTTCGCGGTGGTGACGATCGCGCTCGTCGTTTCCTGGTTCGTCGCCGTGCTCTTCGCGCCGGTGCTCGGCGTCGCCATGCTGAAGGCGCCGGACGCCTCGGCGCAGAACAAGGAACCGGGGCGGGTCGAGCGCGGTTTCCGTTCGTTCCTGTCGCGGGCCATCAGGCTGCGCTGGGTGACGATCGCGGTGACGCTCGCCCTGTTCGCAGCCTCCATCCTGGCGCTGCCGCTGGTGCCGCGGCAGTTCTTCCCGGCCTCGGACCGGCCGGAGCTGCTCGTCGACCTGACCTTGCCGCAGAATGCTTCGATCTATGCGAGCGAGGATCTGGTCAACCGCTTCGAGGCGTCACTGAAGGGCGACCCCGATGTGGAGCGCTGGAGCACCTATATCGGGCGCGGCGCGATCCGCTTCTACCTGCCGCTGAACGCGCAGCTGCCGAACGACTTCTTCAGCCAGGCGGTGATCGTCGCCAAGGACGTGCCGGCGCGCGAACGGCTGCAGAAGAAGCTCGAGGCGCTGCTTGCCAAGGACTTCCCCAATGTGGTCGGGCGTGTCTCGCCGCTCGAGCTCGGCCCGCCTGTCGGCTGGCCCGTGCAGTATCGTGTCAGCGGCCCGGACATCGTCGAGGTTCGCGGCATCGCCATGCAGCTCGCGCAGGTCATCGCGGGCAATCCCAAGGCCCGGCAGATCAATTTCGACTGGATCGAGCCGGCCCGCGAGCTGCGCCTGCGCGTCGACCAGGACGAGGCGCGCCGGCTCGGCCTCAGCTCCGCGGCCGTCGCCGCGATCGTCAACACGGTGGTCTCCGGCACGGTCGTGACGCAGGTGCGCGACTCGATCTATCTGGTCGACGTCGTGGTGCGGGCACAGGATACTGAGCGCGCTTCGCTCGACACGCTGCGCAGCATGCAGGTGGCGCTGCCGAGCGGCCGCTCCGTGCCGGTGTCGCAATTCGTCAGCTTCAGCTACGGACTCGACGCGCCGCTGATCTGGCGCCGCGACCGCGTGCCCAATCTCACCGTCTCGGCCGACGTGCCGCCGGGCGTCCTGCCCGATGCCGTCGTCGGCGCGCTGCAGCCTTCGGTGGAGGCGCTCCGCAAGGCGCTGCCCGCCGGCTACGACATCACGGTCGGCGGCACGGTCGAGGAAAGCGCGAAGTCGCAGGCCTCGGTCATCGCCGTGGTGCCGGTGATGCTGCTGATCATGTTCACGGTGCTGATGGCGCAGCTCAGAAGCTTCAGGCTCTTCGCCATCGTGCTCAGCATCGCGCCGCTTGGGCTGATCGGCGTCGTCGGCGCGCTGCTCATCTCCGGCAAGCCGCTCGGCTTCGTGGCGCTGCTCGGCATCCTCGCGCTGATCGGCATCATCACCAAGAACGCGGTGATCCTGGTCGGGCAGATCGAGGACGAGCGGGCAGCCGGCAAGAGCGTGGTCGAAGCGGCGGTCGATGCCGCGGGCACGCGTTTCCGGCCGATCGTGCTGACGGCGATCTCGACCGTGCTCGGCATGATCCCGATCGCGCCGACCGTGTTCTGGGGGCCGATGGCCTTCGCGATCATGGGCGGCCTGCTGGTCGCGACGGTGCTGACCCTCGTCCTCCTCCCCGTCCTCTACGTCGCCGTCTTCGGTGCTGCGTCCGCACAGGGCAAGGCGAAGCGGACGGCCAGCGCGGGAGCCTCCCTGTGATGAGCGCGATCTCGACGTGGCGCATTCCGATGAGCTGGCCGGGGCGGGCGGCCGCGATGGCGCTGCTCGCGACGCTGCTCGCCGCCTGCGGCAGCGAGCAGCCTCCGCAGGCGGAGGGGCGCCCGGTCGGCGTCGTCACGGTCGAGGCCGGGCAGTTCTCCGACGACATCCAGCTCAGCGGCGAGATCCAGGCGAAGAAGGATGTCGGGCTCGCCTTCCGCATCGGCGGGCGCGTCCTCGAGCGCCCGGTCAATGTCGGCGACAGGGTGAAGGCGGGCCAGGTCATCGCGCGGCTCGAACCCGCGCTGGAGCAGAACGCGCTGGCTGCGGCCCAGGCGGCGCTCACGGCGGCGCGCGGCGAGGTCGGCACGGCGCGCAACAGCTTCGAGCGCCAGGAGCGTCTGATGGCGCAGGGCTTCACCACCCGGCCGCGCTTCGACCAGGCGCTGCGGGCGCAGGAAACCGCACAGGCCCAGCTGGAAAACGCCGAGGCGCAGCTCGAACTGGCCCGGGACCGTCTCGGCTTCACGGAGCTGCGCACGGATGTCGCCGGGGTGGTTACGGAGCGGCGGATCGAGCCCGGCGAGGTGGTGCAGCCGGGCCAGGTCGTCGTCCAGATCGCCCGCGACGACGGCCGCGACGCGGTGTTCAACGTGCCGGCTGCGGTGCTCGACAACCATCTCGCCGATGCGCGTATCCGCGTCGTGCTGGCGGATGCGCGCGAGGTGAGCGCGCAGGGCACGGTGCGCGAGGTGGCGCCGCAGGCCGATCCGGTGACCCGGACCTTCGAGGTCAGGGTCGGTTTGCAGGATCCACCGGAGGCGATGCGGCTCGGCTCGACGGTCATCGGCCGGATCGAGCTGACGACGGCCGCGATCGTCGCGATCCCGGCGAGCGCGCTGACGCAGCAGGGCCGCGCGCCCGCCGTGTGGATCGTCGATCCCGACAAATCGACCGTCTCCCTGCGCAGCGTCGACGTGCTGCGCTTCGATCCCGGCAAGGTCATCCTGAGCCAGGGGCTGGAGCCCGGCGAAATCATCGTCTCGGCCGGTATCCAGGCCCTGCATCCGGGCCAGCGCGTCACGCGCCTGCCGGAACGGCGGCCTTCTCCCCGTCGGCAGGCCGCCGCGTCGGCCCTGCCGCCGTGACCAGGGCGATGGAAGCAGGTGCTGATGCCGCGCGGAGGCATCCCGAAGCGCGGCAAACCGACAGGGTGTTGCCTTGGCAGGGGGCATCGATGGAAATCATTCCGGCAGCCGGAGAGGCGGAGAAACTCGGGACCGAGCTGCTCGTCCTCGGGATCTTCCGTGACGGTCCGCTGACCGGGTCGGCACGGGCCGTGAACGACCGTTCCGCCGGGCGGCTCGCCGCCGCGATCGGCCAGGCCGGCTTCGGCGACAGGGTCGGCGCGGCGCGGCTGATCGGTCCGCTGCCCGGCATCGCCGCCCAGCGAATGCTGCTGGTCGGCCTCGGCCGTGCCGAAGCCTTTTCGGAACGCGCCTATCGCCAGGCACTTGCGGCCGTCGCCGAGCGCCTCGGCGAGGATCCGGCGGCGGAGATCGTCGTGACGCTGGCGGAGAGCGAGGTTCCCCACCGGACGCTCAGCTGGCGGATGCAGCAGGCCGGGCGGATCCTTTCCGATGGCCGCCGCGACCCCGCGCCACCCGGCAGCGCGACGCGCAAGGAGCGGCGCAGCATCATGCTGCTCGTGCCGCAGGCGCTGACATCCGAGCTCGTCGCCGCGCTGCGCCAGGGGGTCGCGATCGGGGAGGGCGTCTCCTGCGCCCGGGAGCTCGAAAGCCTGTCTCCCGAGCTGTGCACGCCGGCCTTCGTCGCGCGGACGGCGGAGGCGATGGCGAGCCGCTTCGGCTTCGATATCGAGATCCTGGGCTCGCGCGCGCTCGAGGCCTACGGGCTCGCCGCCTTTCTCGCCTGCGAAGAGGCCGCGGCCGGCGCCTGCAAGCTGATCAAGCTGCGGGGCGAGCGCAGGGCGAAGGGCCGGCCGATCGTCCTGATCGGGGAGGGCATGGCCGTTCGTGACACGCTGACCCGGTCGGGAGCGAGCGCCGGAGGTGTCGCGATCCGCGACCTGCGCGGCATTGGCAGCGTGCTCGGTGCGATGCGGACGGTCGAGCGTCTCGGCCTCGCCCTGAACGTCGTCGGCCTCATCCTCATCGGCCAGCGCGAATTCCCGCTCGATCTGCGACGGCGACCGGCCGGCCGGCGGAGCCTGCCCGGGGTTTCGCTGCTGGGCGACGTGCTTTGCTATGCTGCGCATCTGTCGCCGAGTTGCGTCATCGACGTCGTGGCGCCGAGCCAAGCTCGCCTCGCCGCGCTCGGCGGCCATGTCAGCGGCCTGTTCGCCAATGACGAGGCCCTGGCGTCGGAGCTCCTGGCGTGCGGCGGGGCCTCCGGCGACCGCGTCTGGCGGCTCCCGCTCTGGGAGGAAGATCCGCCTTCCCATGCGCTGCCCGACGGCGAGCCCGATCCGCCGGACGACCCGCCGGACGCGATTGCCGCTGCCTCCCGCCTGGCCCGCTTCGCGACGGCCTATCCCTGGGCGCATCTGGACATTTCCGGGAGCGTCGCATCCGCCGGCCGCCGGTACAGCGCGACGGGGCGGCCGGTTCCGCTGCTCGCCGAATTCCTGATCGGCCGGGCGAGGGCGATGCCGGATCGGCCGATCTTTTCCCACTATCCAAGAACGGAGCTGCACTCATGAGCGATCTCGTCTTCATTGGCTTTCCGACGGAGCAGAAGGCCGAAGAGGTCCGGCAGAAGGTCCTCTCGCTTCAGCGCGAATATCTGATCGAGCTCGGCGACGCCGTCGTCGTCGTCAAGGACGACAAGGGCCAGGTCAAACTCAACCAGATGATCAATCTCACGGCCACGGGCGCCGCCTCCGGAGCGCTCTGGGGCACGCTGATCGGCTTCATCTTCCTGGCGCCGCTGGTCGGGACGGCGATCGGCGCGGCATCCGGCGCGCTCGGCGGCCGCTTCAGCGACATCGGCATCAACGACCAGTTCATGAAGGACGCCGCCGCTGCGCTGCAGCCGAACACGGCGGGCCTGTTCCTGCTGATCCGCAAGATGACGACGGACAAGGTCCTCGCCGATCTCAAGGGCAGCGGCGGCACGTTGATCAAGACGTCCTTCGACGAGACCAAGGAGGCGCAGCTGCGCGAGGCCCTCTCCGCCGTGGCGAGCGCGCAAGCGCCGGCGACGTGAGCCTGGACTGGAGCCTGGGGGCGGAGGCGGCCGCCTGGGCGGCCTCGGTCGCGCGCCTCGACGATTTCCGGCCGCTGCTTCCGGCGGAGGAAGAGATCGTCGCCAGGCTCCAGTCCGGCAATTTCGACAGGCTGGGGGATGGCGTCCTCCCCGCGGAGCCGGATCCGGCCCGGCTGGTGCGGGCAACCTTCCTGCGCTTCCTCATCCTCGGTGGCGAAGCCGGCTACCGGCCGCATGAGAAGGGCGTCCTGGTCCGCGGCGCCTGGATCTCGGAGGTGCTCGACCTCGAAGCCTGTCGCGTCTTCCGCGACATCGGCCTGAAGGATTGCCATTTCGAGGCGACGCCGATCCTGCGCGCGGCCATCATCAACCGGCTCTTCCTCGACGGTTCGCGGCTCCCCGGACTGCAGGCGGAGCGGCTCGAGGCGCGGGGCGGCATCTATCTGCGCGGCGCGGAGGTCGAGGGTGCGATTCATCTCGACCAGGCCCGCCTCGGCGGCAATCTCGAATGCGACGGTGCGGCGATCCGCAACCGCGGCGGCTATGCCCTGCTGGGCCGGAGCCTGGAGGTCCGCAACGTGCTGTTGCGTGGCGCCACGCTGCGCGGCGGGGCCAACCTGTCCGGTGCCGTTCTGGCGGCCGATCTCGACGCTGCGGGGGCGACCATTCCGGCTTTCGAGGGCATGGCCCTCGACGCCGGCGAGCTCGCCTGCCATGGCAGCGTCGTCTTGCGGAACGCGGTCGTCACCGGCGAGGTGCGGCTGACCGGATCCAGGGTCGACGGCGATCTCGACTGCTCCGGCACCGCCGTCGACAATGCGGGCGGGGCCGCGATCGAGGCGAGCCGGGCTATCGTCAAAGGCGCGTTCTTCCTGCGCGGAAAAGCACGGCTGGAAGGCACGCTGGCGCTCACTGGCGCTTCTCTCGGCACGATCCACGACGAAGCCGCCTGTTGGCCCAAGCCTGGCGAGCTGCTGCTCAATCGCTGCCGCTACGGCGCCTTCATCGACGGCCCCGTCGATGCCGAGAGCCGCCTCGACTGGCTGGCGCGCCAGACGCCCGAGCGTTGGGGCGAGGATTTCTGGCCGCAGCCCTATGAGCAGCTCGCCGCCGTCTTCCGCGAGATGGGGCATGGTGAGGACGCCAGCTCCGTGCTCGTGATCAAGGAGCGGCTGCAGCGCCGGGCGCGGCGGGCGCGGACGGAAAACCCGGTATGGCGGGCCCTGCTCACCGTCGCCGACGGCATTCTCGGCGTCACGCTGGGCTATGGCCGCCGGCCGCTCTTCGCCCTGGTCTGGCTCACCTTCTTCTGGCTCGCGGGCGTCGCGACCTTTGCCTATGCCGAGCGCCAGGGCGCGATCATGCCCAACAGTGCGGTCGTGCTGCGGGCGCCCGAATGGACCCTGTGCGGCATCGCGCAGGGCGAGCAGCGCTCGCTCGTCGCCACGGGGCCGTCGCAGGGCCTGGCGGCGCCGGGCCAGAACCAGCTCGCCTGCTTCCGCCAGCGTTGGGAGGCGTCGAGCTATCCGGCCTTCAGCCCGTGGATGTATTCGCTCGACACGCTGCTGCCGGTGCTGGACATGGGCCAGCGCAGCTTCTGGCGGCCCAACCCGACCAAGCCGGGCGGTCGCATCGCGATCAACTATTTCTATTTCCAGTCGGTGGTCGGCTGGGCCTTGAGCCTGCTTGCGGTCGCGGGCTTCTCGGGGCTGGTGAAGTCGTCATGACGCCGCCGGTTCCGCCAGCAAGGGTGATATTCCGGTGAGCAGGCGACCTTCCACTTCGAGCCATCCCGCCGGAAGCAGGCGCGATGAAGGGTGGCGCGAGCCGCTGAACATCGATCTCGCGCTGCAGGGCGGCGGCGCGCATGGCGCCTATAGCTGGGGCGTGCTGAGCCGGATCCTCGAGGAGGATTGGCTGACGATCGAGGCGATCTCGGGCACCTCGGCCGGCGCGATGAACGCGGCCGTCCTCGCCGCCGGCTATGCCGGGGGCGGGCGAGACGGGGCGCGCGAGGCGCTGGGCCGGTTCTGGCGCAAGGTCTCCGAGGCGGCCCGCTTCAGCCCGTTCCAACGCTCGCCGCTCGACGTGCTGCTCGGGCGCTGGACGCTCGACACCTCGCCGCTCTTCGTGGCGATGGACATGATGTCCCGCGTCGTCTCGCCCTACAGCCTCAACCCGATGGGCACGAACCCGCTGAGCGACATCCTCGCCGAGGTGATCGATTTCGATGCGGTGGCGAGAAGCCCGATCAAGCTGTTCATCACCGCGACGAATGTCCGGACCGGCCGAGGCCGCGTCTTCCGCAATGCCGAGATCTCGCCGCAGGTGCTGCTCGCCTCCGCCTGCCTGCCGACGCTGTTCCAGGCGGTCGAGATCGACGGCGAGAGCTATTGGGACGGCGGCTATTCCGGTAACCCGACCATGACGCCGCTGATCGAGGAGAGCAGTGCGAGCGACACGATCCTGGTCCAGATCAACCCGGTCGAGCGGCCGGGGACGCCTAAAACGGCGCGGGATATCCTGAACCGGCTCAACGAGGTTTCCTTCAACGCGGTGCTGCTGAAGGAGTTGCGCATGATGGCGCTGCTGCAGCGCGAAGCGGTGTCCGGCGCCGGTGAAGGCGCGCGCTGGGCGCGCATGCGGATCCACCGGATCGCCAGCGACGCGATGACCGAGCTCGGCTACTCTTCCAAGCTCAATGCCGAGTGGGAATTCCTGACGATGCTGCATGACGAGGGCCGGCGCTCCGCCGAGGCGTTCTACCGGGCGCATCGCGATGCGATCGGAAAGCGCTCCACGCTCGATCTCGCCGAATTCACCAAGGGGGTTTGAAAGGTGCTCTTGCTGCAGGATCGAGCCGGACCGGCAAAGCCTCGGACAGGGAAGCGGGCAGGTCGATGACGAGCGGCGGCATCCATCAGGGAGCCCAGGTCGTGGTCGCCACGATCATGGCGATTGCGGCCCTTTCCATCGCGAGCTCGGTGTTCGCGCCGGTTGCCTTCGCGCTCTTCATCATCGCGCTGGTCTGGCCGCTGCAGAAAGCGCTGCAGGCTTTTCTGCCGCGGCTGCTCGCGCTCGCCGTCAGCGTCGTCGTCATGACCGTCGCATTCGTCTATGTCGGCTCGCTGGTGGTGTCTGCCTTCGGGCGCGTCGGACGCTGGATCGTCAATGACGCTGCCCGCTTCCAGGCTTTCTACGACCAGATCACGCTCTGGCTCGAAGGGCACGGAATCGCGGTGGCCGGAGCCTGGTCGGAGGCCTTCAGCGTAGGCTGGATGCTGCGCACCGCGCAGACCGTCACCGGCCGCCTGAACAGCACGATGAGCTTCTGGCTCGTGGTGCTGGTCTATGTCTTTCTCGGGCTGCTGGAGGTCGATGATTTCGGCCGCAAGCTCAAAGGCATGCGCAACCGGGCGGCTGGCGCCTTGCTGCTGCAGGGCAGCATGCTGACGGCGGCCAAGATCAGGCGCTACATGCTGGTGCGGACGCTGATGAGCGTGATCACCGGTGTCCTCGTCTGGCTCTTCGCCCGAGCCGTCGGGCTTCAACTGGCCGAGGAATGGGGCTTCATCGCCTTCTCGCTGAATTATATCCCGTTCCTGGGCCCGCTCGTCGCCACCGTCTTCCCGACCTTGTTCGCGATGACGCAGTTCGGCTCCTGGCAGGCGGTGGTCGCTGTCTTCGCCTGCCTCAACCTGATCCAGTTCGTCGTCGGCAGCTATGTCGAGCCGCGGGTCGCCGGCAGCGCGCTCGCGATCTCGCCGGTGACGGTGTTGTTCTCGGTGTTCTTCTGGAGCTATCTCTGGGGCGTGTTCGGCGCCTTCATCGGCGTGCCGATCACCATCGCCTTCCTCACCTTCTGCGCCCTGCACCCGTCGAGCCTGTGGCTCGCCGAGATTTTCGGCTCGCCGCAGAAGGAGGAGAAGGCCGCCGAGGGGGCGGCCGTCACGCCGTGACGGCGGGCGGCACGGGCTCGATCATGACGCGCTGCGGTGCGAGCAGCGCGATCCCTTGCGGCGCCGCCGCCAGCGTGTGGATGTAGAAGCAGGTCGGCTCGGCATCCGTCGCCTCCATCACCGGCGAGGGCGCGGAGACGATCTTCAGGCCGCCGCAGCGGCCGATCCAGTCGATATGGCGGTGACCATGCATCGCGACCGTGCGGGGCGCGACCGGGCGCAGCAGGCGCAACAGGCGGCTGCCGTTGATCAGGGCCGTCCCGATCCGCTCCGAAAAGGCCTTGGCCGGCCGTGGGTACTCGATCGGATGATGGTGGAGTGCCAGGATCCAGCGCGCCTGCGGGAAGGTGCGGGTCGCGGCGAGGAGCGCCTGCATATCCTCTTCGGCGACGAGGCCGAGCGCGTTGGTGAAGGAGAAGTGCGCCTCCGCGTTCGAGTTCAGCAGGATGACGCCGAGCCCGTCCGGCTCGGTCGGTGGCAGCACCATCGGAAAGGCATCCGCCCAGATCGCGGCAAGCCCGGCAGAGAGGCGCAGGCCGCCGGCATCGGCAAAGGCTGCGATCGCCTCGCGATGCGGCTCCAATGCGGTGGCGAGGCTGCCGGCGAGCCGGCTGCGGCTTTCATCGAAGACCCGCACGCGCTCGCCCTGCAACGCCGCGATGGCCGACAGCGTCCGCATCTGGCGCAGGCGCTTGCCGGGACTGCCTGGCAATTCCAGGCGGGCGGGATTGGCGCGGTCGACGATGTTGACGTCGTGGTTCCCGGGCAGGATCAGGCTGCGCGCGGCGAGCGCGGGATGGCGCTGCATCGCATCGAGGAATTCGGCCCATTCGGCCGAGCGGCCGGCGTCAGTCATGTCACCGGTGATCAGCAGGAGGTCGAGCGGCTCGCTCTCGTGGATCTCGGACAGCCGGTCGAGCACCCGCAGGAAGCGCTCGTTGCCGCGCGGCCCGGCACGCCCGCTCTCGATCCGGAAGCCATAGCGTTCGCCGACGACATGGACGTCGGAGAGATGGGCGACGCGCCATCTCCGCGCTGACGGAGGCGCGCTGTCGAAGCCGCCGAGATCGCGCGGCTGGTCCATCAGGCCATCCGCCATGCCCCAGAGCAGCGAGGCCAGCGCCAGATAAAGCGACATCAGCGCGACGGCATTGGCGAGGGCGGGAACGACGAGCTGGAAGGGATCGATGAAATCGGCAAAGCCGCCGCTCCAGCGCGTGGCCGGCCAGACCAGGGCGAGGACTGTGCCGGCGACGAGGCCGCCGAGGAGGCCGGCGCCGATGGCGCTGCCGGCCCGCAGTGCCGCGCGCCTGTCGGGGGCGGAGCCGACGGGAAGCAGGCGTTCGGCGAGATGCTGCAACCCTTCGCGGCAGACGGCATAGCCCGGTTGCACCACCAGCGCGTTCAGCGACCAGAAGCTCTTCTCGGCCATGCGGAAGAGCGGCCTGAAGCCATACCAGCCGATCACGGCGATGAGCGCGAGCAGGGCGAGCGAGCCGATCCCCGCCAGCGCCGCCACGCGACCAGAGATCGAGGCGATCCAGGCAGTGATGACCAGCGGTGCGGCCCCGAGCAGGAGGCTGGGCAGCAGCGCGCCCAGCACCCAGGCGAGCGCGAGTTTCAGCAGGCTGATCTCTCCTAGAAGGCTGCCGGCGATGGCAATCAGTGAGCGCTTCTTGGTGCTGCTGGCATCGTCCTCGGCGTCGCCGTCGCGCGGTTCGATGATCATCGGCATGGCGGCCGCTCCGGACGGTGGGACGATAGCGGCGAGAGCCTCGATTGATGCATGCGATCCTACGGAACGGCGCGAAAAACCATCCTGCGCATATCGTGCGGGCGGCTTCCAGCGACCGGGGCGAGAAAGGGACGTGGCGCACAGGAGTGAGACGTCGGGCTGATGTTGCGCGCCGAGGCGGGCGATACCCTGCAACGGCAGCAGCGATCACGGACGGGCGATGGAATGACGGGCGCGGCCGCAGCCGACGACTTGCCGCTTACGGCGCTCCTCGGCCGGGGGCTTTGCCTGCTGCTGCTCTGGGTCGTCATGATCGGCCCCGCTCCGGCCGATCTGCCGTTCGGGCTCGTCGCCAGCGCCGCGGGCGTCTGGGCGAGCACCAGGCTCTGGCCCGGCGGCGGGACGCTGTCGCTGTCCGGCATCGTCCGGTTCACGCTGCGCTTCCTGGCGCAATCGGTGGTGGCGGGGCTGGATGTGGCGCGGCGTGCCTTTGCGGGCGAGCCGGATCTGAGGCCTGGCTTCGCGACCTGCCGCTCGACGATTCCCGTCGGGCTCGCGCTGGACTCAGCCTGTGCCGTGATGAGCCTGCAGCCGGGCAAGCTGCCGGTTTCCGCCGAGGCTGACGGGACGCTCCACATCCATTGCCTCGACCTGCGCGAAGCCATCGGCGCGCAGGTTGCGGCCGACGAGGCTGCTTTCCGTCGGATCCTCGGGCCGGAGCCGCGCCATGGCTGATGTCCTGACCGCGGCGGCGCTCTTCATCCTGGCGGCGACGGCCGTTGCGCTGTTTCGCGTGTTGCGTTCCGGCGTCGTCGCCGAGCGCATGATGGCGGTGCAACTGCTCGGGACGGGCGGCGCGGCGGCGCTTCTCCTGCTCGGCAGCGCCTCGGGCTCGGCGGCGGCCAGCGATGTCGCGCTGCTGCTGGCGTTGTTCGCGGCCTTCTCCTGCGTGGCGTTCGTGATCGGCGCGGCCGAGCCAGAGGCGGAGCCCGATCCGCCGGAGGAGCGGCCGTGAGCGCTGTCCTGGGCATCGTCACGATCGTCCTGGTGACGGCGGGCGCGGTGCTCTTCCTGGCCGGCACGCTCGGCCTGCTGCGCTTTCCCGACACGCTGAGCCGGCTCCATGCCATCAGCAAGGCCGACAATCTCGGGCTCGGACTGATCGTGCTCGGCCTCCTGCCGCAGGCGGCGAGCGTAACGGGGGGCCTCAAGCTGATCTGCGTCTGGCTGCTGGCGCAGCTCTCGGCCGCGACGGCGAGCCAACTGCTCGGCCGGGCCGTCTATCGCGGCAGGCGCGAGCCATGACGCTGCTGCTCGACCTCGCCCTCGTCGCCTGGCTGCTGGCGCTCGCGGTCCATGTCGTCGTGCAGCGGGGCGAGCGCAGCGCCATCATTGCCTTTCTTGCCTTCGGCCTCCTGCTCGGGCTGGCCTGGGTCCGGCTGGCGGCGCCCGACGTCGCCCTGACCGAGATCGCCATCGGCGGCGGCGGAACCGGGATCCTGCTGCTGCGGGCGGAAGCGGTGCTGCGCGGCCGCGGCAAGGAGGAGGAGCCGATGACGCGCGCCGGCAAGCTCGCCGTCGCGGTTGGCTGCGCCGCCATTTCCGCCGGGCTCGGCCTCGCCGTGCTGAGCTTCGCCTCTCCGGCGCCGACGCTGGCCCCGGCCGCCGCCGAGGCGCTCGGCGCGACGGGGCTGGGCAACCCCGTCACCGCCGTGCTGCTGGCCTATCGCGCGCTCGACACGCTGCTGGAGAAGATCGTGGTGCTGCTCGCCCTGATCGGAGTCTGGTCGCTGGCGCCCGACGGCGTCTGGGACGGGGCTCCGGAGGTGAAGCCCGCGATCGTCCCCGGGCCGCTCACCTATCTCGCGCGCATCCTGCCTCCTTTCGGCATCGTCATCGGCGTCTACATGTTCTGGGTCGGGGCGGATGCGCCGGGCGGAACCTTCCAGGCCGGGACGGTGCTGGCCGCGATGTGGCTGCTGGTGATGATGGCGGGGCTCAAGCCGCCGCCGGATACGTCGCGGCCCTTGCTGGTGCTGGCGCTGACCGGCGGTCCGGCGCTGTTCCTGGCGATCGCGTTTCTCGGCTCGATCTTCGCCGAGGGCTTCCTCGCTTATCCGGAAGGCCTTGCCAAGCCGCTCATCGTCGCGATCGAGGCGGCCCTGACGCTGTCGGTCGCGGCGGCGCTCGCCATGCTGGTCGCGGGACCAGCGCGAAAGGCGCCGGCGCGATGACGGCGTCGCTATCGCCCGGCGCCCTGTTCGGCCTGTGCGGGGCGGCGCTCGTCGGCATCGGGCTCTACGCCATCGTCACGCATCCCGGGCTGCTGCGCCGGATCGTCGGCTGCAACATCCTCGGCGCGGGCATCTTCCTCGTCTTCGGCGCCGTGGCGCGCCGCGGCGGCGGCGCCGGTTTTGAGGCTGACCCCGTGCCGCAGGCGCTGGTGATTACCGGCATCGTCGTCGCCTTTTCGGCAAGCGCGCTTGCAGTCGCCCTGCTGAAGCGGCTCTCCGAACTGAATGTCGGCGAGCGAAACGGGACGGCCGCTCCCACCGAACAGCGGGGCAGGCTGTGACGCCGTTCGCCCATGCCACGACGCCGGGCGGCTTCCTGCTCGTTCTGGCCGTGATCCTGCCGGTCTGTGCCGTGCTCGCCATCTTCGCCTGCGGGCCACGCAGCGCGGCGCGGATCGCGATGACGACGCTCGCGGCGGGGCTCGCGATCGCCATCGCGATCGCCGTGGAGCTGATCGCTAGCGGTGCGGCCCTGTCCTATGTCGTCGGCGCCTGGCGGCCGCCGCTCGGCATCGCGCTGCGGGCGGACGGGCTGTCTGGGGCGATGCTCGTCATGACGGCCCTGGTCGTCGTCACGGTCGGGCTGTTCGCGCGGGTCCAGTATGGGCTGCATGACGGTGCCGGCGGGGGGCGCGCGCAGACGACCTTCTGGCTGATGCTGCTCGCGCTCTGGAGCGCGCTCAATGCCGTCTTCGTCGGGGAAGACCTGTTCAACCTCTATGTCGCGCTGGAGCTATTGACCTTCGCGGCCGTGCCGCTCGTCTGCCTCGACGGCCGGGCGGAGACCGTCAAGGCTGCCCTGCGCTATCTGTTGTTCGCGCTCGTCGGCTCGCTGCTCTATTTGCTCGGGACCGGGTTGATCTACGGCCAGTACGGCACGCTCGACCTGCTCACCCTGTCGCGGCTGAGCCGGCAGGAACCGGCCTTGTCCGCCGCGCTGGCGCTGATGATCGTCGGGCTCCTCGCCAAGGCGGCGCTGTTTCCGCTGCATCTGTGGCTGCCGCCGGCCCATGCCGGGGCGCCGGCGCCGGCCAGTGCCGTGCTCTCGGCCCTGGTGGTCAAGGCGCCGGTCTTCCTGATCCTGCGGCTGGTGCTCGACGTCGCTCCGCCTCAGGCGGCCGCGATTGCCGGGCAACTGCTCGCCGTTCTCGGCGCCGCCTCGATCCTGTTCTGCAGCGTCATGGCGCTGAGGCAGGCGCGGCTCAAGCTGATGATCGCTTATTCGACGGTCGCGCAGATCGGCTATCTCTTCATCGTCTTTCCGCTTGCTGCCGGCAGCGCCGAGCTGCCGCCCTGGGGCACGATCGCCTGGACGGGCGGCGCGCTCCAACTCGTCTCCCACGCCCTGGCGAAAGCGGCGATGTTCCTGGCGGCGGGCGTCATCGCCGAGGCCTTCGGCCATGACCGCATCGCCGATCTCGGCGGCTTCGGCCGGGCCCTGCCGCTGAGCGCGGCTGCCTTCGGCCTGGCGGGCCTCTCGCTGATGGGCATCCCGCCGAGCGGCGGCTTCGTCGCGAAATGCCTGCTGCTGACCGCGGCGGTGATCGAGGGATATCCCTGGCTGGCGGCGACCATCCTGGCGGGTGGACTGCTTGCCGGCGGCTATGTCTTCAGGGTGATCGATACCGCCCTCGCCATTCCGGCCGTCCCCGTCGCGCCGCGTCGGCCGGTGCCGCGCCGGCTCGAACTCGCGGCGCTCGCCCTGGCCGTGGCCGCGGTGCTGCTCGGCTTGGTGCCGCTGCGCCCCTTCGGGCTTCTGCAGATTGGCCGCGACGGCCTCGCCATGGCGGGGCTACCATGACCCCGGCCGCCCTTCTTCTCGCCGCCGCGCTGCTCTTTCCTCTCCTGCTCGCGATTGGCTGCCTGTCGGCTCGGTTCAGGGCGCGGGCGCTGTCCGTGCTCGTCGCCGCGCCGCTGCCGGCGCTCGCGGCGGCGATCCTGGTGCCGGAAGGCCGTTTCGCCTTCTTCCCCCAGCCGTTCCGCCTGACGCTGGTGCTCGACCAGCCGGGCGCGATCCTGCTCGGGGGCGCAGCCCTGCTCTGGAGCGCGGCCGGTGCCTTTGCCGCCTCGTCGATGACGCGCGATCCTGCGGCGCCGCGTTTCGCGGTCTGGTGGCTCTTGACGCTCGCCGGCTGCCTCGGCCTCTTCCTCGTCGGCGACGTCGTGAATTTCTACCTGCTGTTCACACTGGCGAGCCTCGCCGCCTATGGGCTGATCATCCATGAGCAGAGTGCGGCGGCTCACCGGGCCGGCGTGATCTATGTCGTGCTCGCGCTGCTGGCCGAGGCGTTCCTGCTGATCGCGCTGGTGATGCTGGCTGCGACCCATCCCGACGCCAATCCGCCGATCCGCAGCGTCGTCGCCGACCTGCCGGCCTCGCCGATGCGCGACGGCACGGTCGCGCTGCTGATTCTCGGCTTTGCGCTGAAGATGGGGCTGGTGCCGCTGCATGTCTGGCTGCCGCTGGCGCATCCGGCGGCGCCGACGCCGGCCTCCGCGGTGCTGAGCGGCGTCGTGGTCAAGGCGGGGGTGATCGGGCTGATCCGCTTCCTGCCCTTCGAGGCCGGGATGCCGGCCTGGGGCGCCGCCCTGATCGGGCTCGGCATCGTTACCTCCTGTTACGGCGTCGTGGTCGGCATCACCCAGCGGCGGGCCAAGACGGTCCTGGCCTACTCAACCGTCAGCCAGATGGGGCTGCTCGCCGTGCTGCTCGGCGTCGGCCTCGAGACCGCCGACCCGGACGCGACCAACCTCGCCGCCTACTACGCCGTGCACCATACGCTGGTGAAGGGCGCGCTCTTCCTCGGCATCGGTATCCTGGCCGCGACCGGCGGGCGTCGCCTGGGGCTCGTGCTGCTGCTCATGGCCGTGCTCGCGCTCAGCCTCGGCGGGTTGCCGCTGACCAGCGGCGCGCTGGCCAAGCTCGCGACCAAGCCGATGCTCGGCTATGGCTGGCTGGCCGGCGCGATGACGCTCGCCGCCGCCGGCAGCACCGCGCTGATGGTGCATTTCCTGCTGATCGTCCGTCGCGACGCCGCCGGCAACCCGGCGATGTCACCGCCGATCGGGCAGTTCGCGCCGTGGCTTGTCGTCCTCGCAGCCTCGCTCGTCATTCCCTGGTCGCTCTACCCGGCGGTCTCGGGCGAGACGGTTGCGAGCCTGCTGCAGCCGGAGGCGCTCTGGAAGGTGACATGGCCCATGCTGCTCGGCGCGGTCGTGATGCTGTTCGTCGATCGCCTGCCGCGGCGCCTCGGCCTGATCCCGGAGGGCGACATCGTCGTTCTGGCGCAGGCGGGCGCGCCGCTCGTCCGCGGTCTGTCGAACCGGATCGGCGAGGTCGACGTCAACCTCCGGCGCTGGCCCGTGGCCGGGCTCGGGCTGATCGCGCTTGCCATCCTGCTCGGCGGCGCTTTGATGTTTCGCGCCTGACGCCACCCGGCAGGAGAGCGCGACGTGACACCGATCGAAAGCACCGCCATCGTCATCGTCGCGACGATCGCGCTGTTCACCTGGAACCGGTTGCCGGTCATCGTCGTCGCGATCGGGGCGGCGCTGGCGCTCTGGGCGTCCGGGGTGGTCTCGCTCGACCAGGCCTTCGCCGGCTTCGGCGACCGGGCCGCCCTCTTCGTCGCCAGCCTCTTCATCATCAGCGCGGCGCTGGACAAGACGGGCGTAACCGCCTGGGCGGGCCAGTACCTGATCGCCAAGGCCGGGTCCGGGCAGGCGCGACTGCTGATCATCATCATGGTGGCGGCCGGCTGTCTCAGCGCCCTGATCAGCGGCAGCGGGGCGGTCGCGGCGCTGATGCCGGTGGCGGTGATGGCGGCCATCAGGCTGCGCCAGTCGCCGGCCCAGCTCTTGATGCCGCTCGCCTTCGCCTCGCATGCGGGCTCCAACCTGCTGCTGACGGGCGCGCCGAAGAACATCCTCGTCTCGGAAGCGCTGGAAGACGCGGGGCTCGACGGCTTCGGCTTCGCCGAGTTCGCGCTGGTCGGCCTGCCGCTCCTGGCCGGGACGGTCGCGATCATCCTGCTGCTCGGTAGGCGCCTGCTGCCGCGAGAGAGCAGCGCGCGGCTTCCCGCCGATTTCAGCCGGCATGCCCAGACCCTCGTCGAGCATTACGGGCTGAGCGACGGCGTCTTTCGCCTGCGCGTGCGTGCGACATCCGGCTATGTCGGCGTCGCGCCTGAGGGCATCGATGTCGGCTCGGACGGGCGGCTCAGCCTGATGGCGGTGCAGGCCGGCGCCTCGGGCCTGCCGTCGCGGGCGGCCGCGGTCTCGGAGGGCGACTATCTCCTCGTTCGCGGAGATGCCGAGGCCGTCGCGAGGCTGGCTGCCGAAATGCACCTGGCCCTGCGCGAGGACGGCGCCGAGACAGGCCTGTTCAGCCGGCGTTCCGGCCTCGCCGAGGTCGTCATCCCGCCACGCTCGGCGCTGATCGGCCGCGCCCTGTTTCCGGGCATGGTGACCGATAGCGGCGACCTCGTGGTTCTCGCGGTGCAGCGGGCCGGCGTCGACATCGAGCCGGGCGATACCCTGCTCGCCGGCGATACGCTCCTGCTCGAAGGCGGCTGGGAGGCACTCGATCTGCGCCTCGACGACCCCGACGTGCTGGTCGTCAATTCGCCGGATCTGGTCAGGCGCCAGGCGGTGCCGATGGGGGCGGGTGCCGGCGTCGCGCTGGCGGTGCTGGCCGCTCTCGTCACCATGCTGGCGACGGGCATCGTGCCGCCGGCCGTCGCCGGCCTCCTCAGTGCCGGAGCCCTCATCTTCGCCCGCATCATGACGGTGGAGCAGGCCTATCGCGCGATCAACTGGACGACCGTCATCCTGATCGCGGCGATGATGCCGCTCTCGACCGCGATGGTGCAGTCGGGCGCCGCCAAGGTCGTGGCCGACCATCTGGTGACGCTGACCGGCGGGGCAGGGCCGATCGTCTTCCTCGCGGGGCTTTTCCTGCTCACGGCGAGCCTCGGCCAGGTCATGAGCAATACGGCGACGACGATGCTGGTCATCCCGATCGCGATGGCGGCGGCGGCCGGCATGGGCGTCTCGCCGCGGCCGGTGCTGATGAGCCTGTGCATCGCCGGCTCGGCCTCGTTCCTGACGCCGATCGCGACGGCGACCAACATGATGGTGATGGGACCGGGCGGCTACAGCTTCAACAGCTATTGGAAACTCGGCCTGCCGCTGATGATCTGGTTCTTCGTCATGGCGGTGTTCTACGTGCCGCTGGTCTGGCGCTTCTAGCGGGCTGCGGTGCGCCCGCGGAAAGCGAGGCCCGGCCGGGGCCGGGCCTCATCGTGTCACTTTGCCGCCTGCAGCGCGACGCCGGCGGCCTTCAGGGTCGCCGCCCATTTGTCGACCTCCGCCGCGAAGCGGGCGCCATGCGCCTCGCGCGTCCATTCGGCCTGCGGGAAGGGCTTGGTGCCGACCGCCTGGAAGCGTTCGATCACGGTCTTGTCCGCCAGCGCCGCGCGCAAGGCGCCGTTGAGCTTGTCGAGCGCGGCGGCCGGCGTGCCCTTCGGCGCGTAGAGGCCGTGCCAGATCGTCATGTCGAGTTTCACGGCGAGCTCGGCCGTGGTCGGAGTGTCCTTCAGGACGTCGAGCCGATCCGGCGAGGTCACGGCGAAGGCCTTGATCTTCTTGCTCTCGATCTGGGGCACCGCCGTCGTCGATTGGTCGCAGAGGATATCGACCTGGCCGGCGACCAGGTCGTTCATCGCCGGCCCGGTGCCGCGATAGGCGACCTGCGCGAATTTGGCACTGAGCGCCTGCGAGAGCAGCACCGCGCAGAGATGCGAGTTCGAGCCGACGCCGGCATGCGCGACCGTCAGCTTGTCGGCATTCGCCTTGGCATAGGTGAAGAAGGCCTTGCCGTCGGCCGGCGCCAGCGCAGCCTTGCCGGCCATGACCATCGGCCCGGTGTTGACCAGGCCGACGGGCGCGAAGGCCGTCTTCGTGTCATAGCCGAGATTCTCGTAGAGGGACGGCGCAGCCGCCAGCGCCAGGTGATGGATGAGCAGCGTGTAGCCGTCCGGGTCGGCCGCTGCCAGGCGCTTGGCCCCGGCGGTGCCGCCCGCGCCCGCCACGTTCTCGACGACGACCTGCTGGCCGAGCGTGCGACCCATATGGTCGCCGAGCAGCCTTGCGATCACGTCACTCGGCCCGCCCGCCGCAAACGGCACGATCAGGGTCAGGGGCTTCGTCGGAAAATTCTGCGCAGTTGCCGGCCCCGCCAACCCGAACGCCAACAACCCGGTCAACACGACGCGTCTGACTGTCTTCACGATCATCTGCTTCCTCCGTGCTTGAAAGGACCGCTCTCCGGCGGCTTGGTGTGACAAACGCGGCGTGACGGCTGCGGGCTCAGCGCAGGTCGGACAGGTAGTGAGCCTCCTCCGTCAGGCACAGACTCAGGCGCCGCTCGACCGGCATGCCGTCGAGCGCGAGCGCAATGCGGTCGATCCTCAGGGCCGGCGTGCCGGTGGCGACGGACAGCGCGGCCGCGTCATCCGCGGACAGCGCCACAGCCTTCAGCCGCTCGCGGGCACGGGCGATGGTGATGCCGTAGCGCGAGGCGAAGAGGCTGTAGAGGTTGTTCGGGATCTCGGCGCGATCCAGGCCCGCGAACACCTTCTGCGGCAGGCTGAGCGTCTCGAGGATCAGGGGCCGCCCGTCCAGCGCCCGCAGCCGCCGGATCCGGATGACGCCGGCGGCCGGCTCGATCGCGAGCGCGGCGCTCTCCTCGGCATCGGCCGGGGCGACGGTGACGTTGAGGACGGCGCTCTCCGGAAAGCGGCGCTCGCCATGGTCCGGCACCAGCTTGAAGAACTGGAAGAGGATGCGGCGCTCGTCATGCTCGGCGACGAAGGTGCCGCGCCCCTGCCGGCGCACCAGCAGGTTCTCGGCGGCGAGCTCGTCGAGCGCCTTGCGCACCGTGCCCTGGCTCACGCCGATCTCGGCGGCGAGCTGGATTTCGCTGGGCAGCAGGCTGCCAGGTACCCAGACGCCGTCGACGAGGCGCTGCAGGAGCACCGACTTCACCTGCTGATAGAGCGGGCTGAAGCCGATCGCCGGCGCCGCGTCCCGCTTTTGCTTGAGCGTCATTCAGGGTCTTGCCTTCTATCTTATGTCTTATATAAGACATATTATGTGATGCGTCGAGAGCGGCGCGGTCACGCCTGGTTTCGCTGGAGACCGCTTCGCCGATCGGGCCGTTCGGACCTGATCGACACCGGCTCCGGTTCATGCGGAGGAGGTCCGGGATGAGCAACCCACAGCTGCTGGTACATGAGAAGAAGGACACGGTCGGTGTCGTCGTGGTCGAGGGCCTGAAGGCGGGCACGGACATGCTCTGCGTGGTCACCCACGACAATTCGGATTTCCGCCTGACCGCGAAGATGGACATCCCGATCGGCCACAAGGTCGCGCTCAAGGACATCAAGAAGGGCGACACGATCTGGAAATACGGCCAGGACATCGGCAAGGCGGTCGCCGACATCGGCAAGGGCGAACATCTCCACGTCCACAACGTCAAGACCAAGCGCTGGTGAGCGCCGGCCTAAAGCCAGCCCCTCCATCCGGGCTCCCCGCGGGTCGAGCCCTCAATCTCCAGGAACGCGCCATGTCGTCCATCGTCGCCAATTTCGACCTCGTCAAGGGTAAGCTCGCCAAGGTGAAGGGCCGCAAGATCGAGGCGCCCGAGTTCAAGGTCCCGCAGATCAAGCGCCCGACCGGCCGCAGCCTCGATTCCTTCTTCGGCTGGCGCCGGGAGAATGGCCGCGTCGGCGTGCGCAACCATGTGCTGCTGCTGCCGCTCGACGATCTCTCCAACGCCGCCTGCGAGGCTGTCGCCAACAACATCAAGGGCACGCTCGCGATCCCGCACGCTTATGGCCGCCTGCAGTTCGGCGAGGATCTGGATATCCATTTCCGCACGCTGATCGGCACGGGCTCGAACCCGAACGTCGCCGCCGTGGTGGTGATCGGCATCGAGGACGGCTGGACCAAGCGCGTCGTCGACGGCATCGCCAAGACCGGCAAGCCGGTCGTCGGCTTCGGCATCGAGGGCCATGGCGACATCGCCACGATCGCCAGGGCCTCCTACGTCGCCAAGGAGTTCGTGCAGTGGGCGAGCGAGCTGCAGCGCGAGAAATGCGGCATCGAGGACCTCTGGGTCTCGACCAAATGCGGTGAATCGGACACCACCACCGGCCTCTCCTCCTGCCCGACCGTCGGCAACATGTACGACAAGTGGATTCCGCGCGGCATCCACGGCGTCTTCGGCGAGACCTCCGAGATCACCGGCGCCGAACATCTGTGCAAGGCGCGCGCGGCCACGCCCGAAGTCGGCGAGCGCTGGTACAAGATGTGGAAGGCCTATCAGGATGACGTGATCGAGGCCCACAAGACCGATGATCTCTCCGACTCGCAGCCGACCAAGGGCAATATCGCCGGCGGCCTGACCACGATCGAGGAGAAGGCTCTCGGCAATCTCGAAAAGATCGGCCGCGACTGCAAGTTCATCGACATCCTGCAGCCGGCCGAGACCCCGCAGAACGGGCCGGGCCTCTACTACATGGACACCTCCTCGGCCGCGGCCGAATGCGTCACCCTGATGGCGGCCGGCGGCTATGTGGTCCACACCTTCCCGACCGGGCAGGGCAACGTCATCGGCAACCCGATCGTCCCGGTCATCAAGATCAGCGGCAATCCGAAGACGGTCCGCACCATGCCCGAGCATATCGACCTCGACGTGTCCGGCATCCTGCGGCGCGACATGACGATCCCGCAGGCGGGCGATGCGCTGATCCAGAGCATCGTGCGCACGGCCAATGGCCGGCTGACGGCTTCCGAAGCGCTCGGCCATCGCGAATTCTCGATGACCAAGCTCTATCGCAGCGCCTGAGGCCGATCGGCGAAGGGTCCCGCAATGAGCGCGATCGGAGCCTTCCGCCAGTTCGGAGGGTCTTTCGCCACGGTGCTGTGGCCCGGGGTGCTGGTTTCCGTGGCGGTGGCCGCGGCGGCGACCTTGGCCAATCCCTGGCTCAAGGCCGCGCTCGGCGGGCGCGTCGGCGTGCCGGTCGTGGTGATCGCCCTGGTGATCGGGATGGCGCTCCATCCGCTCGCGGGCCGGGCCGTCTTCGAGCCCGGCCTGACCTTCTGCGTCAAGAAGTTGCTGCGCTGGGCGATCGCGCTGCTGGGCCTACGCATCGCGCTGGGGGACATCGTCTCGCTCGGCCTTGGCACGGCCCTCCTGGTGATCGTCGCCATGGCGGCGACGGTGACGACGGGCTTCCTGCTGGCGCGGCTGCTGGGGCGGGAGCCCGGCATGGGCGCGCTCGGCGGGGTGGCGACCGCGGTTTGCGGCGCCTCCGCCGCGCTGGCGACGGCGACGGTGGTGCCCGATTATCGCGGCAAGGCCGCCGATGTCGCCTTCACCGTCATTGCGATGAACGCGCTGTCGACCATCGCGATGCTGGCCTATCCGCTGCTGTGCCTCTGGCTCGGGCTGTCGGAGCAGCAGACCGGCATCCTGCTCGGCGCGACGATCCACGACGTCGCGCAGGTGGTCGGCGCCGGCCAGTCGGTCTCGGACGACGCCGCCAACGCCGCCGTCATCGTCAAGCTGTTCCGGGTCTTCATGCTGCTGCCGGCGGTGCTGATCGTGGGCTGGTGGATGACGCGGCATGTCGGCGAGCATGGCGACGCCAAGGTCCCCGTCCCGGTTTTCGCCATCGTCTTCCTGATCCTGTGTCTGCTCAACAGCGTGCTGGCGGCGCAGCCCGCGTTCGCGGAGACCTACCGGCCGGTCAGGGAGATCCTGCTGACGGCCTCGGCCTGGGGCCTGCTGGTCGCGATCGCGGCGCTCGGCATCGGCACGTCGCTCGGCGCCATGGCCCGGCTCGGCTGGCGCCATCTCGCGCTCGTCACGGGGACGAGCCTGGTGATCCTCGCCGTCGCCGGCGGCGGCCTTGTCATCCTGAGGTGAGACCGTCCGGAGCTGCCATGGCCGATATCCTGATCAGCGAATTCCTCGACGAGACGGCTCTCGAGCTCGTTCCGGGCAACTACAGCCTGCATTATGATCCCGCCCTGGTGGACAAGCCGGGCGAGCTCGCTGCCCGCGCGGCCGAGGCGGTCGCGCTCGTGGTGCGCAACCGCACCCAGGTCGATGCCGCGCTGCTTGCGGCGGCGCCGAAGCTCAAGGTGGTCGGGCGCCTTGGCGTCGGTCTCGACAACATCGATGTCGAGGCCTGCCGGCGCCGCGGGATCGCCGTCTGCCCAGCGAGCGGCGCGAACGATGTGGCGGTGGCGGAATACGTCATCTGCACGGCGATGATGCTCCGGCGCCGGGCCTATCAGGCGAGCGAGCGCGTCGCTGCCGGAGCCTGGCCGCGCAATGCGCTGATCGGCGGCGAGGTCGCCGGCGCCACGCTCGGGCTCGTCGGCTTCGGCTCGATTGCGCGCCATGTCGCGCGGCGCGCGGCGGCGCTCGACATGGTGGTGGTCGCGCATGACCCCTTCGTGCCCGCCTCCGACCCGGTCTGGGAGAGGTCGGGCGTTGCGCGCGTCGATCTCGACACGCTCGTCGCGGCGGTCGACATCGCGAGCCTGCACGTGCCGCTGACCGAGGAGACGCGTGGGCTGTTCGATGCCTGGCGCCTGGCGCGGATGAAACCCTCGGCGATCCTGATCAACGCCGCGCGCGGCGGGATTGTCGACGAGGCGGCACTTGCGGCGGCGCTGAGCGGGGGGCGGCTCGCCGGAGCGGCCCTCGACGTCTTCGACAGCGAACCCCTGGCGGGGCCCGCCGCGGCGCGTCTCGCCGGCGTGCCCAACCTGATCCTGACGCCCCATATCGGCGGCGTAACCGAGGAATCGAATGCGCGCGTCTCGAAGGTGACGATCGAGAACGTGCTGAGGGTGATCGCATGAAGCTGAGCCTGCAAGATGCGACCGACCGGATCGCGGCCGTCTTCGAGCGGCGCGGCTGTTCCGCCGCGGTCGCGCGCTCCGTCGCCCGCGCGCTGGTGGCGGCGGAGGCCGACGGCCTGAAGGGGCACGGGCTGTCGCGCATCCCGACCTATCTCGCCATGCTCGCGACCGGAAAGGTCGACGGCAGGGCGGTGCCGCAGATGCGGAAGACCGCGCCCGGCGTCCTCGGCATCGACGCGGCCGATGGCTATGCCTATCCCGCGATCGACCTTGCGCTCGACACCTTGCCGGCGCTCACGCACAGCCAGGGCGTGGCGATCGCAGCGATCCGCCGGTCGAACCATTGCGGCGTCGCCGGACACCATGCCGAGGCGCTAGCGCGCGAGGGGCTGGTCGCCCTGCTCTTTGCCAACGCACCCGCGGCGATCGCGCCCTGGGGCGGCCGTGCGCCGGTGTTCGGCACCAATCCCATCGCCTTCGCTGCCCCGCTCGAGGGGGCGGAGCCGATCGTCGTCGACCTGTCGGTCTCCAAGGTCGCCCGCGGCAACATCCTGGCGGCGAAGCAGCGCAACCAGCCGATCCCGGAGGGCTGGGCGCTCGACGCGGAGGGAAATGCGACGACGGATCCCGCCGCCGCGCTCGCGGGCACGATGATCCCCTTCGGCGACGCCAAGGGGGCGGCGCTGGCCCTGATGGTCGAGATCCTCTCCGCCTGCCTCGTCGGGGCCAATCTCTCGGCCGAGGCGACGAACTTCTTCGACGGCGAGGGGCCGCCTCCCGGTGTCGGCCAGTTGATCGTCGCCTTCGATCCGGCCGCCTTCGGCCATGACGGCTTCGGTGCACGGATGGCGATGCTGGCGCAGATCGTGCTGGGGCAGGAGGGGGTGCGCCTGCCCGGCGCCCGGCGCGTCGCGTTGCGGCGCCAGGCGCAGGAACAGGGGCTCGAGATCCCGCCGGAGATCGCCGACGCCTTCAGCTGAGCGGCGGGAGCGGCGTCAGGGCTGCTTCTTGCCGGCCGCGTCGAACTGCTTGAGGAAGGCGAGGAGATCGGCGACGCGCTTCTCGTCCTTGAGGCCGGCATAGATCATCTTCGTGCCGGGCACCTTGGCACGCGGGTTCTGGATATAGGATGAGAAGGTCGCCTCGTCCCAGGTCAGGCCCGAATCCTTCATCGCGCTGCTGTAGCTGTAGCCCTCGCGCGCGCCGGCCTTCTGCCCGATGAAGCCGTTGAGGATCGGACCGACGGTGTTCTTGGCGGTCTCGCCGACCTGATGGCAGGAACGGCACTGGGCATAGGCCTTCTCACCGGCGGCTGCGTCCTGGGCACGGCCGGGCTGGATCGCCGCCGCGAGCAGCGCGGCGGCGAGGATGGCGGACTTCATCGTGGTCGTATCCTATGATTTGGGGGCGAAGGGGCTGGTCCAGCCGCCACCCTGGGCCGGCGCCTGCGGGGGGAAAGCCTGGGATAGATAGTCGAGCAGGATCTTGCGCATCTCTGCGTCCGGCTCCGGCATGTTGTGCTTTTCCGTCATCCAGCGGAGCGTGTCGTCCCAGCGCACGCGATCCATGCCCTGGCGGGCGACGACTTTCATCGAATGGCAGCCGATGCAGTAGCCGAAGGTCTCGTCGCGGCCGGGGAAGTCCGGCAGGGTCTCGGGGGTCTCTTCCTGGGCGAAGCTGCCGGCGGAGGAGAGCAGAGCGGCCGCAAGAGCGGCCGCCCGAAGAGCGGAGTGGAACGACATCGTCAACCGACCAGGACGGCGATGCGGTGGAGCGGATTGGACCCGTAGCCCTGCGGGTTCCAGTTGGTCGCGACATGCGGCTGGGCGACGCCTCGGGAATCCGTGGCGCGGACCCAAAGCTCGAAATAGCCCTCGCTCGGCAGGGTGATCTGACCGGTCCAGCGGACCCAGTCATAGCGGTTCTTCGGCTTGGCCATCGTCATGGCGTGCCAGCGCTGGCCGGCGTCGAAGGAAACCTCGACCTTGGCGACCTCGTGGTCGCCGGCCCAGGCGGCGCCGCGCAGCGCGACGTCGCGCGTCGCGGCCGGCAGGCGCGTGCCGTTGGCCGGGGCGCTGATGATCGAGCGCACCGGCATCGAGGTCAGATCGGTGAAGTTCGTCTTGCCGTCGACATTCGAGCCGGGGACGATCGGGACGGTCGGCACGCGATAGGAGGTGCCGCCCATGCCCTGCCCGTCATGCGGCGTCGCGCGCACCAGGATGCGGTTGAGCCATTTCGAGGAGAGCGAGGCCGGCCAGCCGGGAACAACGAGGCGCAGCGGTCCGCCATGGATATGCGGCAGCGGCTCGCCATTCATCGCCCAGACGATCAGGGAATGCGGTTCCAGCGCCTTCTCGATCGGCATGCCGCGCGAGACGGCGTCACGGCCGGTGTCGCCGGAGAGATGCGGGTCGGCGCCGTAATGGCCGGTGAACTTGGCGCTGCTCTTCAGGCCGGCGGCCTTCAGCACGTCGGCCAGGCGCACGCCGGTCCATTCGGCGCAGCCGGCGCCGCCATGGGTCCATTGATTGCCGCGCGCCGCCGGCTGGTAGAAGGAACGGCCATTGCCGCCGCATTCCAGCACCATGCGGAAGGTCTGCGGGGCGAAGCGGGATTTCAGCTCCGCGACCGTGAGGGTGAGCGGCTTGTCGACCTCGCCCTCGATCTTGAGCTGCCAGCCGTCGACATCCTTGATCGGCTCCGGAATCTGGCCGTTGTTGCGGACGAAGAATTTCGCGATCGGCGTGGTGTCGTCATCGAGCAGGTTCGCCGGGGTCTCGGCGACGAGAGGACGATCCCCCAGCAGGGTCAGGCCCTTGTCCTTGCCCGGATAATCGAAGGGCTGGGGCCCCTTGGGCGGGGCTGCGGCCGGCGTGCCCTGGGCTGCGGCGGGCGACACCGGCGACAGGCGCGGTAGGCCTCCGGCGGCGAGGCCGAGTGCGGCCAGGCTGCCGCCGAGCACGAGGCGGCGCGATGCGCGCGAGGTTACGGGACGGTCGGCGGAAGGCGTGGCAGCGGATTCGGCCGCGGCATCCCGCGGCGGCGCTTCATTGAGCATGACGTTTCTCCCGAGGACATATTCCTCAATGGAGAAGACGCAGGCCGGCTTCGATTTATTCCAGCTCGCAGGTTTTTCTTTTTGGCCCCGTCGCTCAGCCGATGCAGGCCGGCCGCACGCTGCGCGCCTCGGCCAGCGCCGCGACCTGCTCGCGCGGGACGCCGGGCTCGTCGCGCGTGATCCGGGCGACGAGGGCGGCTATGCCGTCCAGGCGCACGGCATCGATCCCGCGGCCGAGTAGGGCGTAGCTCGCATGCTCGCCGCGCCAGGCCCGGATCGCGAGTCCGTCGCGATCGCGCATCGCGGGCTCGGCCGGGAGCGCCGCATCGGCAGGCGCGATCCACAGGCCGACGCGGCAGCCATTCGGGCCGACATAGCCGGCGAGCATGCCGCCGCCGCGGCGGCCGGACGGATCGAGCGACAGATGCACGAGACGCAGCGAGGCGAGCGACAGATCGGGCAGGGACGAGGCCTCCGCGCCGGCGAGCTCGACGCCGAGGCGCGCCGGCGCATCCGGCGGGGATTGAGCCAGCCAGAGCTGGTGGGCGGCGATCGCCGCCGCGAGCGGCGAGGCGCCGGGGCGCAGCCGGTCGCCGCCGAGCATGACTGCGCCGAGCACGGCGGCGACGAGCAGGGCCGCAGCCCAGGGCATCAGGCGTGCCGCCCTCGGCCGGGCCCGCGGCAGGACGAAGGGCGGCGCGACCTCGGCCGGAGCGGTTGCCCTGACGGCGGCGCGCAGCCGCGTCAGCGTCGCCACCTTCGCCGCGGCCTGCCGGTCGCGCGCCAGCGCGGCCGCGACCCTCGCAGCACGATCCGGCTCCAGCTCGCCATCGACATAGGCGTTGAGCGTGGTCCAGGAGAGGAGGTCGCTGTCGGTCACGTGTTCGCTAGCTCGTTTGGCGGAGGCGCGTCGGGAGTGGGTGCAGATTGCCGCCCTCGATCGCATTCAGGAGGGACAGTCGCGCCCGGCTGAGGCGGCTCATCACGGTGCCGACCGGCACGCCGAGGATACGCGCGGCCTCGCCGTAGCGAAACCCGGCCAGGTCGACCAGTTCGACGATCTCGCGCTGTGCGGGGTCGAGGCGCTCGAGCGCCTGCCGCACCGTGATCGTCGCGATCAACCGATCGTCATGGCGCCAGTCGCCGTCTTCCGGGGCCTCCTCTGCCGCGAGCAGGGCGGCCTGCCCGCGGCGGTGCTCGTCGATCCAGATGTTGCGCATGATCGTGAACAGCCAGGCACGCAGATGCTCGTCGTCATCGGGTGGCACGGCGGCCAGCGCCTTCGTCGCGCAGGATTGCAGGAGGTCGGCGGCATGGTCCCGGCTGCCGCTCAGCCGCAGCCCATAGGAGAACAGGCGCTCCCAATTCTGGCGCAAGGCGCGTTCGACGGTGGCACGCAAGGACGATCTCCCTCCGCGATGATCCGTTGCGATCTACCCCAACAGCGCGCCGGGCTCCAGAGCGGGAAGAGGCGGTCAGGTTCCGCCGCGGACCGTGCGGAACAGCGCAAGGAAGGCCTCCGGCTCGGGAAGCGAGGCCATTCGCGCCGCTTCCCGTTCCTGCGGGCGGCGGGCGGCGAGGCCCTCGGCACTGGCCGGAAAGAACTGGATCGCCGGCGTCCCGACGATGCCATAGCGCGCGGCGAACGCCTTCTCGCTCAGCTTCGTGCCGTCGAAATCGGTCACCTCGCGCGCGCCGAGGATGTTGAGGTGGAGGATCGCGAAGTTCTCGCGGATATAGGCTTCGGTGGCCGGATCGGCGAGGTGGACCTCATGCATGCGCCGGCAGGCGGGGCAGTTGCGCAGGCCCCACAGGATCGCGAAGCGCTTGCCGTCGCGGCTGGCGGTTCCGAGGTCCTCGGCGAGGTCGAGGAAGCTGTCGAGATACCATTCGGTTTGGTAGAGCCCGTCCTCGCTCAGGCGGGCCTTGCCATATGCCGGGGCGAGGCCGGCCATCACCGCCAAGCCAGCTGCCATCTCGCGTCGCGTAATCACGGTGTCGCCTCCCTCATGCGCCTTCCGCGGCTCTGGTATAAACATATGAATACGACTATGTTCAGCGCATGTTTGCAAGCGGAAGACATCGGGTACGAGCGGCCGCAGCCTTCGCGCTGTGGATCGGAGCGTCGATGCCCGCGCTTGCCGCCGAGCTCGTGATGTATACCCGCGACAGCTGTCCCTTCTGCCGGCGCTTCGAGCGCGAGGTCGCGCCGGTCTATGCGGCGACGCCGGAGGGCAGGCGGGCTCCGCTGAGGCGCGTCGAGCTGCCGGCCGGCGGCATCCGCGGCGGCGGGCTGAACGAGCCGGTGATCGCGACGCCGACCTTCGTGCTGGTCGATGACGGGCGCGAACGCGGCCGCATCACCGGTTATCTCAACGACGACATGTTCTGGGGTTTGCTTGGACGGCTCGTTGCTGGCATTGACACTGCGGAACGGACCCAGGAACACCGAGCGGAGACGCCATGACCGCGATTGTCTCGAAGGCGCTCGAAACCGAGCTGCGCGACGGCGCCGAATTCTCGCCGGAGCTCGACCAGCTCATGCGCAAGGCGCGCAAGGCGAGCGATTTCCTCAAGGCGCTCTCGCATGAGAACCGGCTGCTGCTGCTCTGCCTGCTCGCCGAGCGGGAGCGCACGGTGACCGAGCTCGAGAACCTGCTGTCGCTGCGCCAGCCAATGGTCTCGCAGCAGCTCGCGCGCCTGCGGCTCGACCAGCTCGTCACCACCCGCCGCGACGGCAAGGCGATCTATTACAGCCTCGCCAATGACGATGTCCGGCGCGTCATCGCCGTGATCTACGACATCTTCTGCGGCACCGCCGCAGGCGAAAACGTCAAATCGTGACTGCTCGTCGGTTGGCGCGGCATTTGCGGCGATGACCGAGCTGTCCGCCTGGGCCGCGACGCTGGTCGGTGTCCTGGCGGGCGCAGCCTGCGGCTTCACGGTGCGGCGAGCGCGCCTATGCTCCTTCGGAGCGATCGAGGATGCCTGGATGGGAGGCGACACGCGTCGCTTGCGGGTCTTCGGGCTCGCGCTTGCGATCGCGCTCGTCGGGGCGCAGGGCTTCATCGGCCTGGGCCTGCTCGACCCTGCCAGCTCGACCTATGTGCAGCCGGGCCTGCCCTGGCTCTCGATCCTCTTCGGCAGCACGCTGTTCGGCCTCGGCATGGCGCTGGTCGGCACCTGCGGCTTCGGCTGCCTGGTGCGTCTCGGCGCGGGTGACCTGCGCAGCCTGATCGTGATGATAGTCTTCGGCGCAGTCGCCTATGCGACGCTGCGCGGAATGTTCGCGCCGATCCGGATCGAGATCATCGAGCGGGTCTACTGGCCGGTCCCAGGCGGCCTCAAGGCCGATCTCGCCAGCATCCTCGCCTATCTCGGCGTTCCGCAGGCGCGCATTGCGATCACGGTCGCCGCCGCGCCGGTGCTGGTCGCGGTGGTCGTTGCCGATCGCCGCCTGCGGCGCTCGCCGCGGCTGCTGCTCGCGGGCGCCACGCTCGGGCTCGCCGTCGTCGCCGGCTGGTGGGTGACGGGAGTGGCGGTCGACGCCTTCGAGACCGTGCCGCGGGCCCAGAGCCTGACCTTCGTCTCGCCGGTCGGTCGCGCGCTCTATGCGGTGCTGACCGCGCCGGCGGCGCTGCTCGAATTCGGGATCGCGACCCTGGTCGGGGTGACGCTGGGCTCGTTCCTGTCGGCGCTCTACGACCGCGAGTTCCGCTGGGAAGCCTTCGACGACGACCGCGAGATGCGCAGACACCTCGCCGGCGCGGTGCTGATGGGCGGGGGCGGCGTGCTCGCCGGCGGCTGCACGATCGGGCAGGGGATCTCGGCCGGCTCGATGATGGCGCTGTCCTGGCCGCTGGCCATCCTGGGAATGATGCTGGGCGCGCGGATCGGCATCGCCTTCCTGGTGGAGGGCTCGATCAGGGGCCTCTGGCAGCATCGCTGACCGGGCCGGCTTCGGCGCAGTAGAGCGCATGAAGCGTCTCCAGCACGGCCACCGCCTGGGGGCTGGCCAGCGTGAACAGGACCGAGACGCCCCGCCTGCGGGCCGCGATCAGCCCAAGCCGCCGCAGCTGCGACAGATGGGCCGCCACGCCAGCCAGACTCAGACCGGTGACCTGGGCGAGCTCGGCTGCCGCCGCCTCTCCCTCCACCAGCCGGCAGAGAATAGCGAGGCGACGCGGATTCGCCATGGCGGCGAGCAAGGATGCGGCTTCCGCGATCGGCGGGGTGACCGGCGCGGCCTGGATATCGGTTTTCCCGATTGACATATCTTATTTTCAATATATATGGATTTTTCGATCTTATTATAGGAGGCAGCCTTGGTCAATCTCGTGCCGCCAGGTCGGGGACCTTGCTCCGTCGGCAACGCGCGTCGCCGATCCACCGCCAGACGAAGCTGCCCGGCCCATGTGCTGGGAGCGCATTCCTGCCCTTCGGGACACCGCTGACATGATCGAGACATCCTTTACGCCGCTGGCCTCGCTCCTCGGTGGGGCGGTGATCGGGGCGGCCGCCGTGATGCTGATGGCGTTCGAGGGCCGCATCGCCGGGATCAGCGGGATCCTGTCGCGGCTGCTGCCCCCCGCTCCCGAACGCCCCGCTGCGGGCCGCGTCGCGTTCGTCGCCGGGTTGATCGCGGCGCCCATCGTTACCTTCGCATTCACCGGAGCCTGGCCGGTGCCGCAGATCGCGAGCGGGCTGCCCGTGCTGATCGTGGCGGGCCTGCTCGTCGGGTTCGGTTCCGTCTGGGGCAATGGTTGCACCTCCGGCCATGGCATCTGTGGCCTGTCGCGCTTCTCCCTGCGTTCGGCCATCGCCGTCGCCGTCTTCATGACGACTGCGATCGCGACGGTCTTCGTCGTCAGGCACATCCTGTGAGGTCGCCCATGTCGATCCTGATCCAGTTCGCGGCGGGGCTCGTCTTCGGAATCGGGCTGATCGTCGCCGGCATGTCCGATCCGGCGAAGGTGCTGAATTTTCTCGACCTCGGCGCGATTCCGAGCGGCGGCTGGGATGCGAGCCTGCTCTTCGTCATGGCGGGCGGCGTCGCCGTCACCACGCTCGGCTACCGCTTCGTCCTGGCGTGGCCGCGACCGCTCCTGGCGGAACGCTTTTCCCTGCCGGCGGCCGGAAGGCCCGATGCTCGGCTGCTGACCGGCGCCGCATTGTTCGGCATCGGCTGGGGCTTGGCCGGGTTCTGCCCCGGCCCGGCGCTGGTCGCTACCTTGACCGGCGGCATGCCGGCGCTGGTCTTCCTCGCCGCGATGCTGGCCGGCATGACGCTCGCCCGCTGGAGAGCCTCGGCCAAGGCGCCCCTGCCGATGCAGGAGCGCGGCCGCGCCTGAAAAACGCCGCCGCGCTGCTGCCCATGCGCCGGCGCGACGATTCCATCCGAATACGCGACATGACGAGGAGGTTGCGATGGATCGCAGGAAGGTTCTGACGCTGGCGGCCGGTGCCATGCTGGGCGGTGCGGCGCAGGGAGCGCGTCCGGCCGCTGCGGCCCCGGATACCGCTCTCCCGAAGTCCAAGCAGACGGTGCTCGGGCTCTACATGACGCCGCGCGAGACGGCCGAGACGATGGCGAAGGAGGGCAAGAAGACGCTTTTCGTCGACGTCCGGACCCGCGGCGAGATGATGTTCACCGGCTGGGCGCCTGCCATTGACGGCCATGTGCCCTTCGTCGACGTCACCGAGTTCTGGGACTGGGACGACAAGGAGGGGCGCTACCGGCTCGAGGCGCATCCGACCTTCTCGCAGGATGTCGGCCGGCTGCTGGCAGCCAAGGGGCTGGCCAAGACCGACCGCGTCATCGTCATGTGCCGCTCGGGCGATCGCTCGGCCCGTGCCGTCGACAAGCTGGCGGAGGCCGGGTTCACGCAGGTCTACAGCCAGCATGAGGGCTTCGAGGGCGATCTCGCCGCCGATGGCCGGCGGTCCGTCAATGGCTGGAAGAATGCCGGGCTGCCCTGGACCTTCAAACCCGACAAGGCGAAGTTCTACCTCGGGAACCGCTGAAACGGCGTCTAAGAACCCGTTTGGAAACTCCAACCCTCATCCTCTGGAGCATCCTTCGGGACGCCATTCCTGACGGAATGGCTCCTCAGGATGGGGGCTTGAGCGGATTCCCAAATGGGCTCTCAGGCCGGGACGAAACGATAGGCCGTGCCCTGGCGCTCGACGCGGCCGGTCCCGCCGGGCAGGTGATAGCCGATCACCAGCATGCGCTCCTGGCTGAGCCTGTCGAGCAGTTGCCGCCGCGTCGCGACCGCGAGATCGGCGTCATGGTCGGATGCCGGCCGCCAGTCCGGATGGGCGAAGGAGATGCGCGGATGGGTCAGCGCGTCGCCGAGCACCATCGTCGGCTCGCCGGCTAGGTGGAAGGCGAAGGAGACATGGCCCGGCGTGTGGCCTGCCGTCGCGACCGCAGTGATTCCGGGCAGCCATTCCTGCCCGAGTTCCAGCCGTTCCAATTTATCGCCCAGCCCCTTCGCGATCCGCTGCGCGCCGGCGGCGAAGGCATGCCGGTCCTCGGGCAGGCCCTCATAGACCTTCGGGCTCGTCCAGAAGCCGATCTCGCCGGCGGCGACCAGCCAGCGGGCGTTGGGGAAGAGCGGGCTGTCGAACTCGTCGAGCGCGCCCCAGAAGTGGTCGGGGTGGAGATGCGTGAACAAGACATGCGTCACCGCCTCGGGCTCGATGCCGGCCGCCTTCAGGCTTTCGCCGAGCTGCCCCGAGCCGGGCAGGAAATTGGCGCCCGAGCCGCAGTCGAACAGGATCACCTCGCTGCCTCGCCGCAGGCATGTGACGTTGAGCACGGTCCGCATCGGTTCCGTCTGCTGCGCCGCCGCGGCGATCTCCGCCGGCGCCACGCCCTGCGCCAGCATGGACAGGGGCATCTCGAAGCCGCCGTCGCTGAGGACGGTCACCCGCCCGTCGCCCTGGCTCGGAGCCGCGGCGGGCTGGGCGAAGGATGGCGAGGCGAGGGCGGCGGCGCCCGAAGCGAGCAGCAGGCGTCGCGACAGCATGGGGCATTCCTTCTTCAAGCTTTGCGGGGCAGGCGCGGCGGGCGCAGCGAGCGCCTTCCGCTGCGTCTGCCTTCGGCGCGGGCGGCTATTTGTTCACCGGCGATTCCGGGTCGAACAGATAGGCCATCACGTCCTTGATCTGCTCCTCGTCCAGCACCTTGTTGACGCCGAAGCGCGGCATGTTCGAGCAGGGCACGACCGCCATCGAGTTGTAGACCTTGGTGTAGGCCTCCTTGATCGTCTCGGGGTCGTATTTGCGGTCCTTGCCATAGGCGGCGAGGCTCGGGCCCAGCGTGCCGTAGCTGACCTCCTTCGGATCGAGCTGGTGGCAGGCGAAGCAGTTGCCGCCGGAAACCGTGCCGGGCGGGTCCGAGAACTGCCCGCCGCGGCCGTTATTGGCGACCTTGTAGCCCTTCTTCCAGTCACCCAGGAACTTGCCGTCGGCCGGGTAGACGACGCGCGCGGCTTCCCGCTTGAGGATCTCGTCGGTCTGGGCCGAGGAGGGCTGGTTCCGGGTGGCGTTGCAGACCGCGAGCGAATCGTCGGGCTTGATCCGCGCCTGCCATTCGGCCGATGCCTTGCCGAAGGTCGATTTCAGATAGGCGTCGATGGTGGCCTGGGCGGGGCGATCCTGCGCGCTTGCGGCGCCAGCCGCGAGCAAAGCGAACGCCAGGGAAGCGAGAGACTTGATCATGGCGTTTCCCCTCAGCGCTTGATCGACGGGACCTTGAGCTCGCCGCCTTCAGCCTGCTTCTGCAGGAAGACGGTGAGCGCGGTCAGGGCCTCGGAGCCGTATTCCGGCACCGGCCAGCGCTGCTGGCGATAGCAGTCCCAGAGGCGGTGCTGCATGGTGCGAAGCGCGCTCTGCGAGACGCGGTAGGTCGGCCAGGTGCCCATCGTCTCCTGCGCCGTCTTGCCCTTGACCGAGAGGTTGGGCAGGCCCTGCAGGCGGATGCGCTTGCCTTCGTCGGCATGGCAGGTCGCGCAGGAGAAGTCGTTGACGCCCCCGCGGGTGTAGAACAGCGCCTCGCCGACCGCGGCCATCTCCTTCTCCTTGGGATGGGAGAGCTGCGGCTCGATCTTCATCTCGCTCGACTTGTTGGCGATGAAGGCGACGAGATCCTCCATGTCGGAGGCGCGGCCCGGCCCTGAAAAGCGGCGGGCGACCACATCCTTGGTGTCGAGCCCCTGGATCTTGTCCATGCACCAGAGCAGGCGCTGCTCGGTGTCCATCACCCGGTCGGCATCGGCGAAATGGCGCGGCAGCCTGGCATAGGCGCCTTCGAGCTTGCCCGGCCCCTCGCCGAGGTCGCAGCTCTCCAACGAGGCGTTCTTCGTCCCGCGCTTCTCCGACCAGAGCGCTTCGCCGCGGTCCACCGCCAGGAAGCCCGGGTTGGAGAACGGGTCCGAGAGCATCTGCCGGTAGCGCTCGATCTCCTTCTCGCTGTCGTCTTGTGGTGACTGTGCTATCAGCGGCCCTGCCGCCAAGGTCATGGCAGCCGCCAACAGCGCCGCCCCAATGATGGGTAGCTTCATCCCGAGCCCTTTCGTTTCCTCCGCGGCCACGTAGGATGGTGGCCGCCGTTATTGCCGCCCTCACTGAATGGAGGGCTTTACATTCACAAAAAACAATATCACGATACGTGCAAATGATGTGCGTCGAACTGCCGCGCCGTCAAGCGTTAAAACAAGACCAGTTCCAGGGAGGAACATGATGAGGAAGAGCCCCAAGGCTCCGTCGCGTCGCGACGCCGTCAGGATGGCCGCATTGGCCTTTGCCGCGTGCGCGATCGCGCCCCGGCTGGCATTCGCGGACGAGAAGACGGTCGCCGCCGAACTCAAGAAGCTCTATGGCGGCAAGCCGATGGCCGAAGGCAAGATCCGGCTCGACGTGCCCGAGATCGCGGAGAACGGCCTCGTGGTGCCGGTCAATGTCGAGATCGAAAGCCCGATGACGGAGGCCGACTACGTCAAGGCCGTCCATGTCTTCGCCGAAGGCAATCCGCAGCCCGGCGTCGTCAGCTACCAGTTCACGCCGGCTTGCGGAAAGGCCTCGGCCGCGACGCGCATGCGCCTCGCCCAGACCCAGGACGTGATCTGCGTCGCCGAGATGTCGAACGGCGCGCTCCACATGGCGAAGGCCAACGTCAAGGTCACGATCGGCGGCTGCGGCGGCTGAGCCGCCCGGATCCCGTCCCAGAAAAGACTAGGCGAGGAAACCTCATGACGACCAAACCCACGCCGCGGGTGCGCGTTCCGGCCAAGGCCGCCGCCGGCGAGATGATCGAGATCAAGACGCTGATCTCGCACGAAATGGAGTCCGGCCAGCGCAAGGACGCCAAGGGCGAGACGATCCCGCGCAAGATCATCAACAAGTTCACGGCGAGCTTCAACGGCAAGCCCGTCTTCGCCGCCGACTGGCACCCCGCGATTTCCGCCAATCCCTATCAGTCGTTCTTCTTCAAGGCGACGGAGTCCGGCGAGTTCACCTTCACCTGGAAGGATGACGACGGCTCCGAATACAGCGCGAAGAACAAGCTGACGGTGGCGTGAACGCCCGCTTCTGTCTGGCAGGGCGCGCGGGCGCTCCGCCGGACAGGCTGGCAATTCGGGCAATTCCCTGGGTCGCGGCATGCGCGCGCCCGAAGGATGAGTCATGATCTCGAGACGTGAATTTCTTCAGGCGACGGCTGCCGCCGGAGCGCTGGTGAGCGCATCGGGCCTGGGCCCGCTGGGGCGCGCGGCCGCGCAGCAGAGACTGTCCCAGGCCGACATCCTGCGCTTCGATCCGCTGGGGCAGGTGACGATCCTGTATCTGGCCGACATCCACGCCCAGCTGGTGCCGCTGCATTTCCGCGAGCCCTCGGTCAATCTCGGCGTGGGCGAGGCGAAGGGCCTGCCGCCGCATCTGACGGATGCCGCGTTCCGGGCCCATTTCAACATCGCCGCCGGTTCGCCCGAGGCGTTTGCCCTGACATCCGACGATTTCGTCCAGCTCGCCCGCAACTATGGCAGGATGGGCGGGCTCGACCGCATCGCCACGTTGGTCAAGGCTGTGCGCGCCGAGCGCGGCGCGGACAAGGTGCTGCTGCTCGACGGCGGCGACACCTGGCAGGGCAGCTGGAGCGCGCTCCAGACCAAGGGCCAGGACATGGTCGACGCCATGTCGGCGCTGAAGCTCGACGCCATGACCTCGCATTGGGAATTCACGCTCGGCGCCGAGCGGGTGAAGGAGATCGTCGAGGCGGCTCCCTTCGCCTTCCTAGCGCAGAACATCCGCGACAAGGAATGGAACGAGCCGGTCTTCCCGCCGCGCAAGCTGTTCGAGACGGGCGGCGTCAAGGTCGCCGTCATCGGCCAGGCGCTGCCGCGCACCGCCATCGCCAATCCGCGCTGGATGATCCCGGACTGGGAGTTCGGCATCCGCGAGGAGGAGCTGCAGAAGCAGGTCGAGGAAGCCCGCGGCGAGGGCGCGGCCGTGGTCGTGCTGCTCTCGCATGACGGCTACGATGTCGACCGCAAGCTCGCGAGCCGGGTGAAGGGGATCGACGTCATCCTCACGGCCCATACGCATGACGCGATGCCGGGCCTGGTCCGCGTCGGCGACACCGTGCTCGTCGCCACCGGCTCGCACGGCAAGTTCCTGTCGCGGCTCGACATCGCAGTGAAGGACGGCAGGGTCGCGGATATCCGCTTCAAGCTGATGCCGGTCTTCACCGACGCCATCGCGCCGGACGCCGAGATGGCCGCGCTGATCGCCAAGGCACGCGCACCCTACGCCGCCGATCTCGCCAAGGAGATCGGCCGGACGGATTCGCTGCTTTATCGCCGCGGCAACTTCAACGGCACCTTCGACGACCTGATCTGTCAGGCGATGCTCTCGCAGCGCGATGCCGAGATCGCGCTGTCGCCGGGTTTCCGCTGGGGCGGGTCCCTGCTGCCCGGCGATCCGATCACCTGGGAAGCGATCACCAATGCCACGGCGATCACCTATCCGAACTGCTACCGCATGGAGATGACCGGTGCGCAGCTCAAGGACATCCTTGAGGACGTCGCCGACAACATCTTCCACCCCGATCCCTATTTCCAGGGCGGCGGCGACATGGTCCGGGTCGGCGGCGTCGGCTACGCCATCGATATCGGCAAGCCGATGGGCAGCCGCATCTCCGGGCTCACCCATCTGAAGACCGGCCAGCCGCTCGAGGCGAGCAAGCGCTACGTCGTCTCCGGCTGGGCCAGCGTCAACGAGGGCACGCAGGGCCCGCCGATCTGGGACGTGGTGCGCGACCATGTCGCCGCGACCAAGACCGTCACCATCAAAGCCAATGACGCGGTGAAGGTGAGCGGCGCCTGAGCCGGCGCTCCCGCCCGAAAGCCGAGGAGATCCGTTCATGACCTCTTCCAAGACCTCCCCCGCGCTGAGCCGCCGGCGCTTCCTCGGCGCCGCGACGGCGGCCGGGGCCGGCCTCGCCGCCGCCGGGTCGGCGCGTGCCGAGGCGCCCAAGCCCGATCCGCTGATCACCGACGTCCAGGATTGGAACCGCTATCTCGGCGAGGGGGTCGACAAGCGCCCCTATGGCACGCCCTCCCGCTTCGAGAAACATGTCGTGCGCCGCGACGTCTCCTGGCTGACGGCCTCGCCGGAATCCTCGGTGAACTTCACGCCGCTGCACGAGCTCGACGGCATCATCACGCCGTCCGGCCTGTGCTTCGAGCGCCATCATGGCGGCATCGCCGATATCGATCCCGCCAGTCACCGGCTGATGATCCATGGCCTCGTCGACAAGCCGCTCGTCTTCACCATGGAAGACATCAAGCGGATGCCGCGCGAGAACCGGGTCCACTTCCTCGAATGTGCAGCGAATTCCGGCATGGAATGGCGCGGAGCACAGCTCAATGGCTGCCAGTTCACGCACGGCATGGTCCACAACGTCATGTATACCGGCGTGCCGCTGCGCGTGCTGCTGGCGGAGGCCGGGCTGAAGCCGAACGCCAAATGGCTGATGCTGGAAGGTGCCGACGCTTCAGGCATGAACCGCTCGCTGCCGGTCGAGAAGGCGCTCGACGACGTGCTCATCGCCTTCGCGATGAACGGCGAGGCGCTGCGCCCGGAGCAGGGCTACCCGCTGCGGGCGGTGATCCCGGGCTGGGAAGGCAATCTCTGGGTGAAATGGCTGCGCCGCATCGAGGTCGGCGACATGCCCTGGCAGGCCCGCGAGGAGACCTCGAAATACACCGACCTGCTGGCGGATGGCCGTTCGCGCCGCTTCACCTTCTTCATGGACGCCAAGTCGGTGGTGACCAATCCGTCGCCGCAGGCGCCGCTGAAGCACAAGGGCAGCAACGTCCTCTCCGGCCTTGCCTGGTCGGGACGCGGCACGATCAAGCGCGTCGACGTCACCCTCGACGGCGGCAGGAACTGGCAGCATGCGAGGATCGACGGTCCGGTTCTCGAAAAGTCGCTGACCCGCTTCTACGTCGATTTCGACTGGAACGGGCAGCCGCTGCTGATCCAGTCCCGCGCGATGGACTCGACCGGCTACGTCCAGCCGACGAAGGAGGAGCTGCGCAAGATCCGCGGCACGAACTCCATCTACCACAACAACGGCATCCAGACCTGGCATGTGAAGGCGAATGGGGAGACCGAGAATGTCGAGATCGGCTAGACCCCTGCTGTTCGCAGGCCTGCTGGCGACGGCCATGCTGGCGGCCGGGCCGCTCATCGCCCAGGGAAAGCCGGCGCCCAAGCCCGCCGCTCCGGCGGCAGGCGCCGCCGCGGCGCAGCCGAAGAAGCTCGGCCTCGGCCGCGAGGCCCTGCCCGAGGAGATCAAGGCCTGGGACATCGACGTGCGCCCGGACGGCCACGGCCTGCCGCCAGGCAAGGGCACGGTGAAGCAGGGCGACGAGATCTTCCAGACGCAATGCGCGAGCTGTCATGGCGAGTTCGGCCAGGGCAATGGCCGCTGGCCGGTGCTGGCCGGCGGGCAGGGCAGCCTCACCTCGGACAGGCCGGAGAAGACGATCGGCTCGTTCTGGCCCGACCTGTCGACGGTGTTCGACTACGTCCACCGCGCCATGCCCTACGGCAATGCGCAGTCGCTGACGCCGGACGAGACCTACGCGCTCACCGCCTATCTCCTCTACCTCAACGACATCGTGAAGGACGAGGAGTTCGAGCTCTCCGACAAGAACTTCACCAGCGTGAAGCTGCCGAACGCCGCGACCTTCTACGACGACGATCGCGAGAAGACGGAGAAGGGATTCTGGGGCAAGGAGCCGTGCATGGTCAATTGCCGGGGCGAGGTGAAGATCACCGGCCGGGCGGCGGTGCTCGACGTGACGCCCGACTCCAAGACTGCACCGAAGGTGGATTGATGGCGGGTGCGGCGGAGGTCACCGGCTGGTCCGCCTTCGTGGCGGTCGCCATCGCGTTGTCGGGGAGCCCGGCGCGGGCCTCCGGGGATCGTGCGCTCGGGGAATATCTGTCCTCCGAATGCGTGACCTGCCATCAGGCGAGCGGCCGGCGCAGCGACGGCATCCCCGCGATCGTAGGCGTGCCGGCAGACCAGTTCATCGCGCTGATGGAGACCTACAAGCAACGACAGCGCGAAAACCCGGTCATGCAGGCGATCGCCGTTCGGCTTTCGGCGGAGGAGATCGCGGCACTCGCCGCCTATTACGGCAGCCTGAAACCGCAGCATTGAACCATGTCGGGCGACAGCCAGAACAGGAGGCCAGCATGTCGAATCGCAATCCCGGGACGTCGCGGCGCGGGCTGATGGCGGCGGCCGCCTCGGGGCTCATCATCGGCGCGGCGGCGCCGGCGCAGGCCGCGCCGCAAACCGTCGCGCTTGCCGAGCTGAAGAAGGAGGCGGACGTCGCCTGCCTCTACCATTGCGATTTCGGCGAGGCGCCGCGCTTCGTCCAGATGCTGACGAACATCGCCAACCACTACTCGGCCTATGGCGCCGATCCCTTCGCCCTCCAGCTCGCGATCGTCGCCCACGGCGCCGGCGTGAAGTTCTTCCTCGACAGCTTCGAAGGGACGAGCTGGCAAGGCGAGCCGGCGGTCCCGGAGATCCGCGAGCGCCTCGACAGCCTCGCCAAGAACGGCCTCAAGGTGCATCTCTGCGAGATCACCTTCGCGCGGATGAAGCTCGACAAGGGCAAGGTCCACAAGGCCGATTTCATCGGATTCGTGCCCTCGGGAGTCGCCGCAGTCGCCGCGCTCCAGACCAAGGGCTTCGCCTATCTGAAGGTGGGGTAGCCCGCCACGGGCCCATAGCCGGAAACGTTCGGAACGGGAGGTCGAGAAGGTCATGCAGGCAACGCGCCGTTCTTTCATGCGCATCGGGTTCACCGCATCGGGGGTGCTGGCGCTCGGGGTGCCGGCCGTGCTCGGCCAGGCCAAGCCGCGGGTGGTCGTGATCGGCGGCGGCGCCGGCGGCGCGACGGCCGCTCGCTACCTCGCCAAGGATTCCAACGGCGCGATCGCGGTGACGCTGGTCGAGGAGAACGAGGTCTACCAGACCTGCTTCCACTCGAACCTCTTCCTCGGCGGGTTCAAGAGCTATGCCGACATCACGCATCGCTATGACGATCTGGCGAGGAAGCACGGCATCGCCGTCGTGCGGGCGCGTGCAGAGCGGATCGACCGCGACAAGAAGGAGGTCGTGCTCTCGACCGGTCAGCGCCTGCCCTATGACCGGCTCGTCGTCGCCCCGGGCATCGACCTGAAATACGATTCGGTGCCCGGCTGGTCGAAGGAGGCCGAGGAGGCGATGCCCCATGGCTGGAAGCCCGGCCGGCAGACGCAGCTCATCCGGCAGAAGCTCGACGCCGTCCCCGATGGCGGGCTCATCGTCATGGTCGCGCCGCCCAATCCCTATCGCTGCCCGCCGGGCCCCTATGAGCGCGCCTCGATGTTCGCCCATGTGCTGAAGAAGACGGGCCGGGGGAACACCAGGATCGTGATCCTCGATCCCAAGGAGAGCTTCTCCAAGCAGGGCACCTTCCAGGCCGCCTGGGAGCAGCATTACGGTGCGATGATCGAATGGCTCGGGCCGAAGATCCATGACGGGGTCAAATCGGTCGATCCGAAGACCAACACCGTGGTGACCGGCTTCGAAACCTACAAAAATGCCGCCCTCGTCAACGTCATCCCCGCGCAGATGGCGGGCGAGATCGCGCGGCTCGCCGGCCTCGCCCCGGCCGGAGGCTACTGCGCCATCGATCCCGCTTCGATGCGTTCCGCGGTCGACCCCGCGATCTTCATCCTCGGCGATGCCTGCATCGCCGGCGACATGCCGAAATCGGCCTTCTCGGCCAACAGCCAGGCGAAGGTCGCCGCCATGACGATCCGTGGGGAGCTGACCGGCGCCCGGACCTTCCCGGCCCGCTACGTCAACACCTGCTGGTCCCTGGTGGAGACCGACGACGCGATCAAGGTCGGCGGTCGCTACGAGGCGAAGGACGGCAAGATCGCGGCGACCGAAACCTTCGTCTCCCAGCCGGACGAGGCGGCCGATCTGCGCAAGGCGAACCAGGCCGAGAATATCGGCTGGTACGAGGCTATCTCGGCGGACATGTTCGGCTGACCCGCCCGTTTTCCGCCGGCGCGGCCAGGGGCCGCGCAGGTATTCCATCAACCGTCAGAGGACCTCGATGAAGCTTCCGATTGCCGCCGCTGCCGTGACGCTGGCCTTGTTCGCCGCTCCCGCCTTCGCGCAGGACATCGCCGCCGGCGAGCGCTCCTGGAACAAGTGCCGGGCCTGCCACCAGCTCGGAGAGAACGCGAAGAACGGCGTGGGCCCGCATCTGAACGGCCTGTTCGGCCGCCATACCGGCGAGGTCGAGGGCTACAGCTATTCGAACGCCAACAAGGGCGCGAACATCACCTGGGACGAGGCCGTCTTCGCCGAATACATCAAGGATCCGCGGGCGAAGATCCCGGGCACGAAGATGGTCTTCGCCGGGATCAAGAACGACAAGGAAATCACCGACCTCACCGCCTTCCTCAAGCAGTTCGGCAAGGACGGCAAGAAGATGTGATCAGGGCTGCAGCCCGCGCGCCGGCCGCAGCGGCCGGCGGCGAATGGCGCAGGCCTTCAGTGCCTGGTCTTGTGCTCGGGCTTACCCTTGCGCTTGGTCGAGGCCATCTTCTCCAGCTCGGTCTCGCTCATCGACTTCTCCATCGATTTCGAGGCGCCCTTGAGCTCGCTCTTCTTGATGTCGCCGCGCTTGGCCGCGAGCGCGGCGCCGGCGGCCTTCTGCTGGGCGGCCGATTTTGCTGGCATGTCGTCCTCCTTCACGTGGATGAGTGGATGACGGCTAGACGCGAAGGCTTCGCCGTCGGGAAAGGCCATGAGCAGGCGATTGGTCTCGGGCTCGTCGCGGAACGGATAAGCGCTCGTCGGTTCCGGCATGGCGGCTCCCTCGCGATAGGCGCTGCCTGACGATGAACCCCCTGCCGGGATGGGAGTTCCACAAGCCGAGGGCTGTGGCTTCACTCGCCGCCTCGAGCAGCAGGGACATCACGACCATGAAAACACGTGTCGAACGTGATTCGGACGAGCGGGCTTCCGAGCCTGCCACGGATATCGAGATCGAAACCGAGGCGGATGCTCTGCGCGCCGAGCGCCGCGTCGACGCCCTGCGCGCAGGATCGCGTAGCGAAGATGAGGAGGACGAGCTGAAAAGCCTGGAGCGCGCGCTCGTCCGCTGGCGCGCGTAAAGCCTGAGCGCCGGCGTCCCCCGGTTCAGGCCATCACCAGCCCGCCATCGACATGCAGCGTCTGGCCGGTGACGAAGCCGCTCCAGTCGCTGGCGAGGAAGAGCACGGGGCCGGCGATGTCGGCTGGTGTCGCGATGCGGCGCAAGGGCGTCTGTGCGATCAGCGTCTCGCGTACCGCCTCGGGCGTCGCCTCGCTCGCCTGCGTCGGATAGACCAGCCCCGGCGCGACGCAGTTCACCCGGATGCCGAGCGGACCGAGTTCGGCGGCGAGGTTGCGGCTGAATCCCACCAGAGCTGCCTTGGCGGTGGTGTAGTCGTGATAGGGGATGCTCGGTCGGGTCACGAGATCGCTTGCCAGGTTGACGATGCTGGCGCCCGTGCGGCGCTGGAGCAGCGGCAGCATCGCCCGGCTGACCGTGTAGGCCGCCTTCACCGCCCCCTCGAACTGCTGGCCATAGGCCTCCCAGGGCGTTTCCCAGAAGCGGGCGCGGTTGTCCGGGTCGAAGCGATAGGGCGCGAAGGCATTGTTGACGACGACATCGAGCCGGCCGACCTCTTCGGCGATGCGTGCGGCCATGGTGCCGACCGCTTCCGCCGAGGTCACGTCGGCAGCGATGGCGAGCGCCTCGCCGCCGAGGCCGCGGCATTCGGCGACGACAGCTTCGGCCGCTTCTGCGTTCGTGAGATAGTTGGCGACGACGATGCCGCCCTCGGCCGCGAAGGCCTTCGCGATCGCTGCGCCGATGCCGCGGCTCGCGCCGGTGACGAGGATGGCCCGGTCGCGGAACTTCATGGCGCGCCCTCCTTCTGCGGGAGGAGGTCGCTCTTCACGACGGCCTTCATGTCGATCTGGCGGGCGATCAGGCCGAGGCTGCGGAAGGTGTCCGCGCCTTTCTGCAAGGCCTCGAGATCGAAGCGGCCGAGGCCCTCGCGCTCGGTCGTCGCAGAGACGCTCGAAGCGTTGCGCAGCTTGATGATCTCGAGATTGACGGCCTCGTCCCGGCCGTTGATGGCGCGGGTGACGGCGATGCGCGCGGCTTCCTCGGGCTTGGCGATCATCCAGGCGGCGGAGTCGCGATAGGCGGCGAGGAAGCGCTGCAGCAGCGGCCTGTTCTGCTCGTAATAGCTCTCCTTCACGACGAAGATGTCGCTCGGCAGGTTGAGCTGGTCGCGGACCTCGATGACGTTGGCCTCGCCCAGTCCCTTGGCGCGGGCGACGAGCAGGCCGGTATCGGTCGCGGCGGTGGCGTCGACCTGGCCCTGCATCAGCGGCGCGAAGTTGAGCAGGCCGGTGGGCTGGATGGTGACATCCTTCTCGCCCAGACCCACCTGGTGCAGCAGCACGAGCAGGTTCTGGTAGGTGCCGCTGGCGAGGCTGTAGACGCCGATGCGCTTGCTCTTGAGATCGGCGGCGGAGCGGATGCCGCTGCTCTTCAGCGCGACGACGTTGAAGACGTTCTGCGGATAGATGTTGTAGATCGCGACGAGCTTTTCGCCCTTGTCGAGCGCGAGATAGAGCGCGGCCGGGTCGGTGAAGGCGATGTCGGCCTGCCCCGCGATCAGGGTCTGGAGCGCGGCGCCGCCGCCATTGCCGGGCACATAGTCGAGCGCGATGCCCTTGGCCTTGAAGAAGCCCTTGTCCGGTTCCGCGAGCAGGTTGGTGATCTCGCTGATCGGCTGGCTCCAGCCGGCGACGGTAACCTTGTCGAGCGACTGGGCCGCGGCGGGCGCAGCAACGAGCAGCGACAGGGCAAGCAGGAGGAAGGCGCGCAGGGCGGGCATGGGGGCTAGCCTTTCGAGAAGCGGTGCAGGACGCGGCGCTCGAGCAGGCGCACGGCCTCGTAGAGCAACATTCCAAGGGCGGTGATGACGATGAAGAGCGCGAAGATCAGACTCGAATCCATCACGCTCTGGGCGGCGATGATCGAAGCGCCGAGGCCGATGCGACCGCCGATGAACTCGCCGACCACCGCGCCCACAAGCGCTAGCACGACCGCGACGCGCAGGCCCGCCATGATGACGGGCAGGGCCGCCGGAAGCTTCAGGCGCAGCAGGGTCTGGAGGCGGCTCGCGCCCAGCATGCGGAAGAGTTCGCGCCGCGCCGGATCGACCTCGCTCACGCCTGTCAGCGTATTCTCCATCAGCGGGAAGAAGCAGATCAGAGCGGTGATCACGACCGTCGGCGTCATGCCGAAGCCGAACCAGATGATGAAGAGCGGCCCGAGCGCGAGTTTCGGCACCAGCTGGCTCGCCAGCACATAGGGCCGCAGCAACCGGCTGAGCGCCGGGAATTCCGCCAGCAGGATGCCGACTCCGAGGCCGACGACGGCGCCGATGGCAAGGCCCAGCGCCATCTCCGTGGCCGTGACGGCGAGATGCGGCCAGAGCCGGCCGGTGGCGATCTCGCTCCATAGCGTGGCCAGTACCGCCGAGGGCGGCGGCAGGACGAGAGCCGACACGCCGCCGAGGCGGCACCAGGCCTCCCAGCCCGCGAGCAGAGCGACGAGCAGCAGGAGCGAGGGCAGCCGCGCGCTCATGCTGCCGGCCTCTGGCTTGCGGCGGTGCCGGCCTCGCCATCCATCGCGTCGCGCAAGTCGCGGCAGGCGGCGATGAAGGAGGGCGCATAGCGGATGTCGCGGTGCCGCGGGCGCGGCAGCTCGATCCGGCGCCTGTGGGCTAGCCGGCCGGCTGCCATCACCGCGACCTTGTCGGCCAGATAGACGGCCTCGCCGATGTCATGGGTGACGAAGAGCGCGGTGGTGCCGTTGAGCGCGCAGAGCCGCAGCAGATCGTCCTGCAATTCCTCGCGTGTTAGCGCGTCGAGCGCGGCGAAGGGCTCGTCGAGCAGGAGCAGGTCCGGGTTGCCGATCAGCGCGCGGGCGAGGGCGACGCGGCTCTGCTGGCCGCCGGAAAGCTCGGCCGGTCGGCGCGTGGCGAAATCGGCGAGGCCAATGCGGGCGAGCAGATCGCGCGCGGCATCGCGGTCGGCGGCCGTGACGCGGCGCCTCAGCGAGACCGGGAGGAGGACATTGTCGAGCGCGCTCAGCCAGTCGAGCAGGGTCGGAGCCTGGAAGACGAAGCCGGCATGAAGGCTCGGGCCATGCAGCGCCTCGCCGCTGATGCGGATGGCACCTTCGCTCGGGCCGAGCAGGCCGGCAGCGAGCTTCAGCAGCGTGGTCTTGCCGCAACCGCTGCGGCCGAGAAGGCAATGGATCTCGCCGCGCGGGATCGCCCAGTCGACGCCGTCGACGATGGCGGGGTCGTTCGCGCCGTAGCGGTAGCGGACCTGCTCGATCGCGACGAAGCCAGGAGTGGAGCGATCAGTCGACATAGGGCGCGAACCCTTCCGCCGCGGCCTCGGCGCTCTGCTCGATCTCGGTCAGGGTGACGAGGTCGAGCAGGCTGAAGCGGCCGTCATGGTGCCAGCCGGCTTCCGGCGCCGTCATGCGGCCGAGCGGCGCGATGCGGCTGACGCCGATTTCGCCCAGCTGCTGCGCGAGCCGGAACAGCCGCTCCGGCGCCGCGGCGACCCCGGCTGTCTGCAGGAAACTGCGCTGGGGGGCGACCAAGGCGGGAACGTCGTCGAGGCTGTCGAGCGCAACCAGCTTGAGCGTGCGGTTCAGGCCCGTCGGGCTCAGGGCTTCGGGCGTCTCGACATGGACGACGCTCCAGGAATCCGAAGGCTCGCCCAGGAGCTCCGCCGCCCCCTCCATCGCGCAGATCTCCTGCGCGCCGCGCCATGTGGCGATCGACGCGGCTTCGCCCTGCGAGAGGGCGCGGCGCGGATGGTGGGGGGCGAGGGCGGCGAGTTCCTGCGCGACATGGCGGGCGAATTCGGCCGGCGCGACGCGCCCGCCGCGCTCGACGAAGAGCAGTTGCGGCGAGTAGCAGCCTTGTTGCTCGTAGCGGGCGACGTCATGAGCGGCGAGCCGCGCCAGCGCCGGAGCCTTGCGGCTGTCGAGCGCTTCGCGCCCGATCACGCCGAAGCCGATCTTGTGGCCATGCGGCAGGAAGCGGGTGGTGATCGGCAGTTTTGCACGCAGTGCCGTCAGCGTATCGTTGCCGCCATAGGCCATGACGGTGTCGGCTTCACGCAGGAAGACAGGCTCGGCGGCCGCTTCCCCGCCTTTCCACCAGGTGATGGCGAGGCATTCGCCGATCTCCGGGTCGATCTCGGCGAGGAGGCTCGCGAACCAGCTGGCCGTCAGCGGCTCGGCCGAGGCGAGCTTGCCGATGCTGCCCGCCTTGACCAGCAATCCGCAGATCAGGCTCCAGAGCGAGAGCGCCGGGACATTGCCGGCCCAGACATGCAGCAACAGATCCGGGCCATGGGCGCAGAGATAACCGCCCTTGGGTGTCGGCTGGAAGCCGTCGAGCATGGCGGGATTGGCGAAATCCTCCGCCAGGAAGCGCAGCAGCTGCGGGCGCCGAAAAGTCTTGAGATAACCGGTCAGCCCGAGCCGGACCGTCTCGCGGTCATAGCCGGTGACGATCGGCAGCAGATGCTCGGCCTTGCGGCGCAGCGGGTGTGTGCGGTCGAGCAGGCGCGCGATCGTGGCGTCAATCGCGGCGGCGATCCGGGCGACCGGCATCTGCTTCAGCCGGGTGCGGGCGTTGCCGCGCACATGCGTGCAGAGCGCGGCCGCCTGTGCCTCGTCCAGTTCCGGCAGTGCGATGATGGCGCTCTCGCCCCAGGCGTGGTGACTGACCTCGCGCCAGCGCAGCGCCTCGCGGCTCAGGCCCGGCAGATGGCCCGCATGCTCGATCACGGTCTCAACCTCGCGCCGCAGCCAGGAACTCGGCCACGGCGACCGAGCAGCCCTTCGAATCCTCGCCGTCGACGCGACCGAGCAGCTTGAAACCACCCGGGACGATCTCGCCGGCATCCTCGGTCAGGATCGCCGAGACGCAGTTGAAATGGGCGAGGTCGTGATGGACGATCACGCCGCGCTCGCCTTCGGGAAGGTCTACGCCGGTCAGCGGGTCGACGACGCGGCTGCGGATCCAGTGTGGGCCGGATTTCACGGAGGGGCAGACCGCATTGCCGTCGTCGTAGAGCTGGGAGCTCAGCTCGGTCATCCCGTACATGTTGATGCAGGATGAGCGCGGCACGCCGAAGGCGGCGGCGAGCCCATCATAGAACTCGTCGGGACCGAGCTCGCGCGACTGGCCTTTGAAGCCGCCGGTGTCGAGGATGAGGCTGCCCTCCGGCAAGGCGAAGCGCCGGCCGCTCGCGGCGAGCGCATCCAGCACGGGAACGAAGGAATAGCTCGCGCCGAGCAGGGCATAGGGTTCGCCGCTGGCCTCGGCACGTTCGAGCGCCGGCAGCAGCCGGTCGAGGTCGAGACCGGTCGCGTTGATGAAGGTCTCGGAATCCGGCGTGCCGCATTCGCGCTTGGCGAGCGAGAGATAGGTGGCGAGCGAGGAGTTCGGCAGCTCCGTCTCGTCGGGGAAGAGGATGCCCATCCGGAGGCGCTCCCGGCCGCGCATGAAGCGCTTGCGGAAATTGCGCAGCATCGAGCGCTTCCAGACGGCGAGCGTCGGGTGATAGCTGCGGCCGCGCACGCCTTGCGTCGTGCCGCTCGTCATGAACACGCGCTCGGCCTGCTCCGGCGGGCTGCAGCTCAGCGTCAGGTCCTTGAAGGCGGTGATCGGCACGGCCGGGATATCGCGCCAGCGCCTGACCGAGAGCGGCGTGCGGCCGCGCTGCAGGGCGAAGCGCCTATAGGGCTCGTTGTTACGGAACTGATAGGCGAAGACTTTCAGCGCCATCGCCTCGAATTCGGCTTCCGACGCATCGGGAAGCGCGATGAACGCCAGCAGCGCCTCGATGATCTCGGCTTGCGTCACTGTGCCCACTCCGTCCTGACGCTCGCGGGCAAGCCGGTAGCGTCGATCGCGACAGGATCACGGGCGCAAGCTGGAGTCAGGGCCGTATTGGCCGCATGTCCCGCATCCCTACGCCGGCATGATCCGGATCAGGTTCGTAGGGTCACAGCGTCGCCGGGCTCGAAAGCCCAGCCGGCGGAATCTCAGCCTCCTAGCGAGGCCCCCCTGGGAACGGCCTTTACGTGGGGTTTGGCAGGGTGCCTTGTCAAGCGGGCGGGTGCGGCGGGCTGGCCGCCTTCACAAGCGCGGGGTCTCATAAAGCCGGCGGCCGCCGACGCTGATCTCGACCTGCTGGAGATAGGGCCGCAGCGCCGCCGGAGCGACCGCGATGCCGAGGCCCGGCGCCTCCGGCGCCGCCACCTGCCCCTGCGCGTCGCGCTCCAGATGATTGGCGGCGATCGCGATGGCGAGCGGTTTCGGCATGGCCGGATATTCGCAGATCTCATGATCGCCGAAGCCGGCATAGGGCTGCAGCGAGGCGGACAGGGCCAGATGCGAGGTGAAGGTGTGGTTGACGAAGGTCACGCCCTTGGCGACCGCGTAATCGGCTACCGCCTTGGATGGGCCGATGCCGCCGATCCGGCCGCAGTCGATCTGGACATAGCCGATGCCGCCATAGTCGATGAGCTGCTTGGCCATGGACTCGTTATGGGCGCCTTCGCCGCCGGCCAGGCGGACTTTCGCGCTGCGCCCGGCGAGGGCGCCATAGGCTTCGAGCGCGCTGGCGTGGAAGGGCTCCTCGAACCAGAGCACATTCGCCTTCTCCATGGCGGGCAGCCGGGCGGCGGCGCGCTCGACATCCTCGATGAAGATCTGGCCGGTATCGACCAGCAGGATGCCGTCCTGTCCAAGCCCCTCGCGGGCAGCGACGAAATGCTCGGCATCGGCCGCGACGCTGCCGCGGCCGATCGGCCCCCAGCCGAATTTGGCCGCGCGGAAGCTGCGGCTGCGGGCATCGCGGGCGCGTTCGAGGGTCTCCTGCGGCGTGTCGCCGAACAGGACCGAGGCATAGGGCGTCTTGGGATGGCTTTTGTCGTAGCCGAGCAGGCGCCAGACCGGCTCGGAGCGCATCTTGCCGAGGATGTCCCATAGCGCCATCTCGACGCCGGAGAAGGTGTGCGGCGCCTGCAGCAGGTCCATCGAGTTATAGGCGACCGCGGAGGCGATGCGGGCTATATCCTCAGGGCTTTCAAGCGTCTGACCGAGCACGGAATCGGCCACGGGGCGGCAGACGCCATGCGACATCGGGCAGATGAAGGCGGCGATGGAGGGGAGTGGTGCCGCCTCGCATTCGCCCCAGCCGACATGGCCGCCGGCGGCGACCCTGACCAGCAGCGCATCCTGGCTGCCATCGGCCTCGTCGGTGACGACGGGCATGGCGAGATAGAAGAAATCGACGGCCTCGATTCTGGGCACGGGTCTTCTCCTCACAGCTCGTAGATCGTGGCGCGAGGCGCGAAATCGACGCCTTCGTCAAGCGGGTAGATCGGCCGGGCGCAGATGGTGTGGCCGAGGCTCTTCAGGTTTGCGGAGGTGGCGCCTGGCGCGTCGATGTTGAAATTCCGCGCGCACCACTGGTCGAACATGTGGAATTCGGTGTGGGGCGACTTCACCACGATCAGGTCGAAATCGGTCGGGTCGAGGCCGTTGGCGTAGTACATTGCGCGGTCGAACAGGCTGACCGAGCGGCTCATCACCACAACGGTGACATTGTCCCAGGTCAGCACCGCGGTCGGCCCGGCACTCAAGGGTGCCTTCATCGTCTCCAGCGCGGCTTCGCCATCGGAGAGCAATTTGACCTTAGCTTTCACCTTCATCGGCGGGAAGCGTGCGGGATCGATCGAGCCGCCGAGCGTGACCTCGATCGTCGCGCCGACGCCGGCCTTGTGCGCGGCGGCGGCAGCCGGCGCATCGACGATCTGGGCCAGCACCCGCTTGCCGTAGCCGGCCGCGCGCAAGGCGGCGAGGATCGCGTTGCTGTCGCCGGACGCGCCGGAAGAGGTCGCATCGGCGGCATCGGTGAAGATCACCGGACCGTCGATGCTGCGGGCCTGGGCGATGGCGCGGTCGAGCGGGACGAGCTTGCCCTGCATGCGGAAGCGCAAGGGCCAGAACTCCTCAGCCAGTCGGATGGCCTCGCGCTCGGCGCTCGCCTTGTCGCCGTCGGTGAGGATCAGCACCTGCGAGCAGAGTTCCGGCACGTCGGTGAAGGGGTTGCCGATCATGATGCCGGCGGCGAGCGCCCGGCCTTCCTCCTCCAGTCGGCGGCATTCCGCCAGCAACTCGCCATAGCAGCCGGTCTTGGTGATGAGCTCGTCGCCGCGCACGAGCGCGGGGATGACGACCCGCGCCGCGACGGGCCTGACCCCGCCATCCATCAGCTTCAGCAGCAGCTCGGCTGCGCGCCGCCCGGTATCGGCGAAATCGACATGCGGGTAGGTCCGATAGATCGCGAAGCCATCGACCTGCCGCAGCATCCGGTCGGTCAGGATGCCGTGCAGATCGAGCGAGATGACGATCGGAATGCCGGGCCCGGCGTGCTCGCGCAGCTTCTCCAGCAGATAGCCTTCCGGGTCGAGCTCGCCATCGGCGCCCATCGCGCCATGCAGCGAGACATAGATGCCGTCGATCCCGTCGAGTTTCGCGAAGATCGCGGCGAGGATTTCTTCGGAGAGCTTCTTCCAGCCTTCGGCCGAGAGCAGGCCGGCGCTGCCGGCGCGGGCGCAGATCGTCGGCACGATCTCGATATCGGGCCGCGCCTCGAAGACGGCGAGCGCGCCGCCGAGTTCCTGGTTCTTGCCACGCTGGTCGTAGAGACCGTCGCCATGGCGGATCAGGAAGTTCTCGTAATGCGACGGCAGCGGATTGAAGGAGGAGATCTCCTGCTTGCAGTCGGCGATCAGGATGCGCTTCATCGGGCGGCTCCTACAGGTCAGAACTTCAGGCGGGGGTCGAGCACGTCGCGCAGGCCGTCGCCGAGAAGGTTGAGGCCGAGCACGCAGACGATGATCGCGAGGCCCGGGAACACCGTGATCCACGGCGCCTCGCGCATGAAATCGCGGCCTTGCGCGATGATCGAGCCGAAGGAGGCGGCCGGCGGCGGCGGGCCGGCGCCGACGAAGGAGAGCGCAGCCTCGGCCAAGACCGCGATGGCGAAGACATAGGTCAGCCGCACGATCAGCGGCCCGGCCGCGTTGCGCAGCACATGCTTGAACAGGATCGTCATTTCGCCGACGCCGATCGAGCGGGCGGCGGAGACGTATTCCTGTTCCTTTTCGAGCAGGACCGAGGCGCGCACGATGCGGGCCGTATGCGGCGTCGTGGCGATGGCGAGCGCGATCACGACATTGGTCAGCGAGGCGCCGAGCACGGCCGAGACGACCATGGCGAGCACGATCGAGGGGAACGCCATCAGCGCGTCCATGATCCGCATGATGGGCTGGTCGAGATGATAGAAGAAGCCGGCGATCGCGCCGCTCAGCGTGCCCGCGATGCCGGCCAGCACCACGGTGAAGGCGCCGATGGCGAGCGAGATGCGGGCGCCTATCATCACGCGCGAGAGGATGTCGCGGCCGAAATGATCGGTGCCGAACCAGTGCACGGCGCTGGGCGCCGCGAGCCGGGCGCGGACATTGCTGCGCAGCGGGTCGAAGGGCGAGAGCAGGTCGGCGGAGAGCGCGACCACGACCATCAACAGCACCAGCGCCGCCCCGATCACGAAGGAGCGGTTGCGCAGCAGGCGCCCCCAGAGGGCGCGGCCGACGAGTGGCGTACCTTGCATCAGGCCAGCCTCACCCGCGGATCGACCACGGCGTAGAGGATGTCGACGACGAGATTGATCGCGAGATAGACGACCGCAAGGAAGAGCAAACCGCCCTGCAGAACCGGGAAATCGCGCGAGGCGATGGCGCCGACGATCAGGCGGCCGACGCCCGGAATGGAGAAGACCTGCTCGACGATGACGGCACCGCCGAGCAGCGCGCCGGAGACGATGCCGATCACGGTGAGGATCGGGATCATCGCGTTCGGCAGCGCGTGGCGCAGCACGACATGGAGCTTGGCCAGCCCCTTGGCATCGGCGGTGCGGACATAGTCCTGGCTGAGCGTGTCGAGCATCGAGGCGCGCGCCATGCGGGCGATGAAGCCGACCTGCACCAGTCCCAGCGTCAGCGCCGGCAAGACCATGCCGCGCAGCCATTGGCTCGGGGATTCGAGGAAGGGCGTGAAGCCGCCGCTCGGCAGCCAGCCGAGCGAGACGGCGAAGACCAGCACCATGACGAGGCCGAGCCAGAAATCCGGGACCGAGAGCCCGAGCAGAGCCGTGGTCATCACCGCCTGATCGGGCCAGCGGTTGTGGTTGACGGCCGCGATAATGCCGGCGGCGACACCGAAGAATACGGCGAAGGCGAGTGCCAGCGCTGCCAGCGAAAGCGTGACCGGCAGGCGCTCGATCAGGGCTGCCGTCACCGAACGGTTGAGCAGGATCGACTGGCCGAGATCGCCGCTGAGGATGCGCCCGTACCAGCCGAACATCTGCTGCGGCAGCGACAGATCGAGACCTAGCGCGCTGCGCAGCTTGGCGACCTGCTCGGGCGTCGCAGAGGCGTCGAGAAAGGCCGCTGCCGGATCGCCCGGCACCAGCCAGATCAGCGCGAAGGACATCAGCGAGACCAGGACGAGCACGAGAAAGGCGCCCGCGAGCCGGCGGATCAGGAAATGTCCCATGCCGCTCCTCGTCGAGTGAAAAGTGAAGGCGCCGCCGCCAAGACGGCTCGCAGGGTCAGCTCCGCGGGCCGGGTTCGTTTCTGCGAGCCCTCATCCTGAGGAGCCGCGTAGCGGCGTCTCGAAGGATGTTTCAGGAGGCTCCGGAGATATCTGGAGCATCCTTCGAGACAGCCCTGCGGGCCTCCTCAGGATGAGGTGGCCCAGAAGACCACTCAAGGCTCCAGCCAGACGCCCCACATGCGCGGGATGCGATAGGGCTTGAAGTTCTTGAGCTTGGCCGTGGAGGCCTGGAAGACCCCGTAATTGCCAGCCTTCATCGCGACACCCGCGTCGTACATGTGCTTCTGGAAGGCGTCGAAGAGGGCCTTGCGCTTGGCTTCGTCCATCTCGGCGTTGAAGGCGGCGGCGATCCGGTCGATCTCCGGGTCCTTCGCCTGCTGCGAGAGGCCGTTGACCCAGGGGGCCATGACCGAGCCCGGGCCTTCATAGGGCTCGATGCCGAAGCCATGCGTCCAGAAGGTCCAGCCGGTCGGCGTGAAGCCGATCTTGGAAACGGTCGGCCAGTCGGAGACGGCGATGTCGACCTCGATGCCGATCTCCTTCAGCTTCTGCTGCACCAGCGTCGCGGTGTCGACATTGGGGCGCAGATTGTCGGTGATGAAGGTGACCTTGCCGCCCTTGTAGGCGGATTTGGCGAGGAGTTCCTTGGCGAGCTTCAGGTCGGACTTGTTGTACTTGTCGCTGCCGGCCGCCGAATGGAAGGCCGCGCCGGGATAGAGCCAGCTCGGATCCATCTGGTAGATGTCGGCATAGGAGATCGCCATGATCTCCTCCATGTCCAGCGCAGCCTGGACGGCGAGCCGGAAGTTCACGTCGTTGGCGGGCGGCTGCGCCTGGTTGAACTTGATCACCTGCAGGCCGAACGGCACCACCTTGTGGACGGTGAAGCGGTTGTCGCTGCCGAGCCGCTTCGCGGTCGGGCCGTCGACGGTCTCGTTGAACTGGATCTGCCCGGCTTCGAGCGCCGCGGTGCGGGCCCCGCCCTCCGGCATGAAGCGGAAGGTCACGGTGTCCAGGAAGGCTTCCTTCTTGCCGGCGAAGCCGTCGCGGCCGGTGCCCTTCGGATTGGGCGAATAGCCATCATAGCGCGTGAGCTTGACGTGGCTGTCGGGCTTGTACTCGACGAATTTGTACGGGCCGGTGCCGATGACCTCGATCTTGCCGGCCTCCTTGGCCGCCTCGCTCGCCGGATAGATCGCGATCGGCGCGCGCGGCGAGGAGAGGTTCTCGAGAAAGGTCGATTGCGGTTGCTTCAGCGTGACCGTGACCTCGCTCGGGCCGGTCGCCGCGACCTTGTCGATGGCTGCGACGAGTGCGGGCGAAGCGCCGATCTTGCGATAGCGTTCGAGCGAGGCGACGACGTCGTCGGCATCGAGCTTCTTGCCGTTGTGGAAGGTCACGTCCTTGCGGATCGGGAAGACATAGGTCTTGCCGTCCGGCGAGATCGTGACGCCCTCCGCAAGCTCGGGCACGGGCTTCGCGTTCTCGTCGCGGGCGTAGAGCGTCTCGAAAATGTGGAGCGTGATGTTGCGCGCGGCCTGGGCCGAGGTGATCTGGGCGTCGAGCGAAGGCGGCGCCTGGCTGATGCCGATGACGATGTCGCCGCCCTTGCGCTGGGCCAGCGCATCGGGTGCACCTCCCAGCATGAGGGCAACCGCCAGGGCGGCGCCGAAGATGGTGTGCTTTGCCATGTTCTTCTCCCCTCCGGATGATGGTCAGGCACGAAGACGGTCAGGCTGCGGCGCGTAGCGCGTCGTAATCCTCCATCAGCACGGCGACGGCGTCGCCGCGTTGCACGCGGCCGGGCCCGGCCGACATCCACAGCACGCCGTCGCGGCGGTAGCGCACGTCCAGCGGCGCGCGGTCGATATCCTCGACGAAGTGCAGATAGCCGGCGAGGTCGCCGGCACGGCAGAGATCGCCGACGACGTTGCGCGGCTCGAACAGGCCGCCGGCCGGTGCGAAGGAATAGCCGGCGGCGTCGCGCACCATCATGTGGCGGGTGCCGGGCGAGCCGTCGCGCTGGCTCGTATCGGGCTGACCTTCCATCAGGCCGAAATGCCTGAGGATGTTGGTCAGCGCCCGGTCTGCAATGCGCACGCCTTCGACATTGACCCGTCCCCAGCCGCCGAGCTCGGTGCCGAGCGAGAGGATGCCGCGCCGCTCGACCGAGGAGGTCAGCGTCGCGCCTTCGTCGACGCCCCAGAAGACGACGTTGTAGGGCGCGCCGAAGGCGGCTGCCGCCGCCATGGTGCGTTCGCGCAGCTTGGCGTCTGCGACGTAGTGCATGTTGGTCGAGAGCGCCGAGTCGCCGGAATGTCCGGCGGTGTGGAGATCGACGGAGACATCGACCAGCGGCAGCAGCACCGCATCGACGAAATGCGCGAGCATTTCCGAAAAGGTGCCCCTGGGATTGCCGGGAAAGCAGCGATTCATGTCGCGGTTGTCGACCGGCGAGAGCCGCGTGTCGTTCATGACGGCCGGGATGTTGAGCGCCGGGATCATGATCACCCGCCCCTGCACCTTTGCCGGGTCGAGGCCGCGGGAGAGGCGCGAGACCGCGATCTGGCCCTCGTACTCGTCGCCATGGACGCCGCCGGTGAAGAGTATCGTCGGCCCTGAGCCGTTTTTCACGCTGACGACCGGGATCTCGACGACGCCCCAGCCGGACGTGTTGCGAGACAAGGGCGCCCGCAGATAGCCTGCCTGCCGACCCGAAGCTTCAAAGTCGATCTCGCACCGAACCCGACTTTCCGACGCCATGGCGATCCCCTCTCGCTCTTGCGTTTCGTATGATTGTATACGATCATACGATCTGTCAAGCGAAGGGCAGAGAGCCGGATGACGGATATGGGCGAGCAGGTGCACGCAGCCGAGACGGCAACGCAGGAGCGGGCGAAAGGCTCGGGTCCCGACTGGCAGCCCTTGCAGCCGCAGACCCTCGTCGATCGCGCGATCGAGGCGATCATCGCCGGCGCCGCCGCCGGGCTGATTCTGCCGGGAGACCGGATCGTCGAGGTCGATCTCGCCCGCAAGCTCGGAGTCAGCCGTGTGCCGGTGCGCGAGGCGCTGCGCCTGCTCGAGAGCCAGGGCGTCGTCGTCAGCGAGCCCTATAAGGGGATCAGGCTGCGCCCCGTCACGAACGAGCGGATCGCCGACCTGATCGAGGCCCGCATCGCGCTCGAGGCCAGCGCGACCGCGCGCGCCGTCGCTGCCGGGCGCAATCGCGGCCGCCATCTCGACGAATTGCGCGGCGCCGTTGCCGAGATGGAGCTGATGGCGGCGCGCGGCAGCGCCTATGGCGTCGCGGTCGCCGACACCAATTTCCACCGCGCGCTCTGCAGGCTCGGCGGCAACAGCGTCACCTTCGACCTGTGGGAGACGCTGGCGCCGCAATGCACGATCATCTTCGGCCTCGCCACCTTCGGCAAGCCGATGGCCGGCGTCGTCGAGGAGCATGTCGACTTGCTCGCGGCCTTCGAGGCCGGCGACATCGCCGTGATCGCGCGCACGCTCGACGAGCACATCACCGTCATGAACCACGCGATGGACTACGAGGCCATCGTCGCCCAACGCCGCCAGGAAAGGGACGCATCGTGACCGAGCAGGCCATCCAGCAGACGTTCGCCGGCAGCTGGCGCGCCGGCCTCCCGCCCTTCCGGATCACGCGCATCGAGGCCGCGCCGCTTTTCGGCGAAAGCCCGAAGGGCGGCTGGTCCGCCGAGATCCGGCCGGAGGATTCGATCCACGCGCTGATCGCGGTGCACACCGACCAGGGCCTGATCGGCCATGGCAGCGTCTTCACCGACGGGCGGCTCGTCCAGGCGGGCCTGAAGGTGCTGGAGCCGCTCTTCCTCGGGGCCGACGCGCTCTCGCCCGATTTCGTCAGCGAGAAGCTGCACCAGAACACCTTCTGGATGGGGCGCGGCGGCACGCTGACCCATGTGATCAGCGGCATCGACATCGCGCTCTGGGACATTCTCGGCCAGGCGACGGGACTCAGCGTCGGGCGGCTGCTCGGTGGCCGCTATCGCGAGCGCGTGCAGCCCTATTGTTCGCTCCTGATGGAGGAGCCCGACGCGATGCGGGATGTGGTCGCGAGCTATCGCGACAAGGGCTTCAGCGCCTTCAAGATCGGCTGGGGGCCGTTCGGTCGGGCGCTCGATGTGAAGCTCGACGAAGCGATCGTGCGCGCCGCACGCGAAGCCGCGGGCGAGCGCGCGAAGCTTTTCGTCGATGCCGGTGCCAGCGACGCGCTCTGGCCGCACGGACTGAAATGGGCCAAGCGCACCGCCGAGATGCTGGCCGATTACGAGGTCGGCTGGTTCGAGGAGCCGGTGCGTCCCGACGCGATCGACGACTATCGCGAGCTGCGCCGCTCCTCGCCCGTGCCGATCGCCGGCTGCGAGGTTCTGACCCGGCGCCAGAGCTTCATTCCCTGGCTGACCACCGGCGCTGTCGACATCGTGCAGCCCGACGTGACCAAGGTCGGCGGCATCTCGGAGCAGCGCCGGATCGCCTGGATGGCCTATGATCTCGGCATCCGCTATGTCGGCCATGGCTGGAACACCGCGCTCGGGTTGGCTGCGGACCTTCAGATGGCCTCGGCCTTCCCGGATGCCGATCTCGTCGAGTTCATCGGCGGCAGCCCCTATGTCGACGGCATCCTGGCGGAGCCTTTCGATCTGGATGGCGAGGGCTGGTTGACGATCCCCGACCGGCCGGGGCTCGGCCTGCGGCTGGATCGGGACAAGGTGGCGCGCTACACGCCGGACCCCGACGCCCTGTTCCGCTGATCGGTTTTCCCCGAGCCGGGCGGCCGAAAGAAGAGCAAGCTGCGCCGGCGCTAATCCGGCAGGCGCGAGACCACGCCGACGATCGGGCGCAGATGCTGCTCCAGGATGGCGAGCGCCTTCTCCTCGTCCCATGCGGCGAGCGCCGCGATCAGGGCGTGGTGCTCCCGGCTGATCCGCACGATCCGGGTCGGGTCGGTGTTGATCGCAGTCATCGCCACGCGCTGCTGGCGGGCGCCCAGCGACTGGTAGAGCTCCGACAGCACGACATTGCCGACCGCGGCGACCATGACGAAATGGAACCGGCGATTCAGCTCGACCCGGTTGAAGTAATCGCCCTGCGGCAGATGCTCGAGCTCGTCGAGGACGGCGTGCATCTCGGCCGGCAGCGGAATCTCCTCCCTGCAGATGCGGCTGATCGCATGACCCTCGATCATGCGCCGCGCCTCGTAGAGATCGAGCAGCTCCTGGGCGGTGACCTGCCGGACAAGGGCGCCACGGCGCGGCAGAAGATCGATGAAGCGCTCGGCCTCGAGCCGGTGGAAGGCCTCGCGCACCGGCGTCCGCGAGACGCCGAGCGCCGAGGAGATCTCCTCCTCCTCGATGAAGGAGCCGCCCGGAAAGCGGCCGCGCAGGATCTGCTCGCGCACATAGAGATAGACCCGCTCGCGGGTCGGCTTGCCGCGCGAGGCCGCCGTTTCGTCTTGTTCTAACACGGTCATGGACAGCCTCGCCCCCACCGGTCTCCTATAGGGCAGGATGAGAGTAGACAGCAAAAAATCCGCCACGTATACACGATGCATCAAGAGCGATGCCGTGCGCGCCCTGCGCCGAAGCCTCGCCGGGGAACCACATGACCGTGCTGCCTCTTTCGACGCCGCCACACCGGGTACCGGGCCGACGCCCGGGGCACCTCCGGATGGCTGGCGCGGTCATTGCTTGCGCCCCTTCCGTCCCGCACTGTCCCCCGATCGCCCGGAGCGAGCGGGGATAGGCGCCAGGGGCCAGGACTCAGCAGCAGAGGATCAGCCGATGACCATTTCTCGTCGTTCCGTCCTTGGTGCCGGCCTAGCCGCTCCGCTCCTGAGCTCGCCCCTGCTGATCGGCCCCGCACGGGCTCAGCGCTCCGCCGGCATCCTGCGCTACGGGCTGTCCGCCTTCCCGCCCAATTTGCAGCCCTGGGTCTCGACCGGCGCGTCCGCCGGCACGGTGAAGATGCTGACCAACCGCAGCCTCGTCTCCTACGACCCCAAGGGAGAGCTGCGCGGCGAACTCGCCGAATCCTGGTCGCGCGATGCCGATGGCGCCTGGGTCTTCAAGCTGCGCAAGGGCTGCGTCTTCCATAACGGCGAGCCGGTCACCGCCGATGACGTGAAGTGGTCGATCGAGCAGATCGCCGGAGAGAAGTCGACCGCCTATATGCGGGCGCAGTTCCAGCTGATCGAGCGGGTCGAGATCCCCGACCCGCAGACGGTCCGCCTCGTCACCAAGGGGCCGCAGGCGACGTTGCCGAGCTGGTTCGGCAACTACAACACCTTCATCATCTGGCGGAAATCGAGCCCGAACGAGCCGATCGGCGCCGGCCCCTTCCGCCTCGTCGGCCAGGAACGCGGCACCTCGCTGGAGCTCGCCGCCTTCGACAAGTTCTACAAGCCGGGCATCCCGAAGCTCAAAGGCATCAAGTTCATCGTCTATGCCGACGAGAACCTGCGCAACGCCGCGCTGATGTCCGGCGATGTCGACATGATCGAATACGTTCCCTGGCAGTCGATGGCGGCGGTGGAGGCCGATCCGCGGCTCAAGCTCGACACCCAGGAAGGGCCGTTCATGGACGTGCTGTTCAACGGCACGAAGCCGCCCTTCAACGACCCGCGCGTACGCCGGGCCGTCGCCCATGCGGTGAAGCGCGAGGACATTGTCAAGGTCGCCTTCTTCGGGCGCGGCAAGCCGCTCGAGGGCCTGCCCATCGTCGAGGGTACGCCCTGGTACGACAAGGAGCTGGCGCATGGCTGGAACTATGATCCGGCCCGGGCCAAGGCGCTGCTTGCGGAGGCCGGCTTCGCCAACGGCTTCCAGACGACGCTGCTCGCCACGGCGCAGTTCGGCATGCACAAGGACACCGCCGAGATCGTCCAGCAATACCTCGCCGCCATCGGCATCCAGGCCGAGCTGCAGCTGCCGGACTGGTCGACGCGGGTGAGCCGCGGCTCGCGCGGGCAGTACGACATCGCCATCCACGGCGTCTCCTCCGACAACAACGACCCGGATGGGCTGACCGTGGTGCTCGACACGACGCTGTCGCCCTCGCATGGCCGCTCGTTCAAGGTCGATGCGCCCCGCACCATCGCGGCGCTGGCCAAGGGGCGGGCCGAGTTCGACCAGGCCAAGCGCGTCGAGATCTACAAGGAGATGCAGCGCGCCGCGCTGGAGGAGGTGCCGCTCGTCGGCCTCGCCTGGCGCCAGCAGGGCTACGGCATGGACAAGAGCGTGCAAGGCTTCACGAACCTGCCGGGCGCGCTCACGAACTCCTCCGGCAACATGCTCGAGGAGACCTCTTTCGGATGAGTGCGGCCTGGCTGACGCGTCGCATCCTGCTGACGCTACTGATGGCCTGGGTCGTGGCGACGATCGTCTTCCTGGCGCTGCACATGGTGCCGGGCGACCCGGCCGAACTGCTGCTATCGACGGCCGGCGTCGTGCCCGACCCGGCTTCCGTCGCCGAGCTTCGCGAGAAGCTCGGTCTCGACCGGCCGCTGCTGGCCCAGTACGGCCAGTTCCTGCTCGGGCTGACGCGCGGTGATCTCGGCAATTCGCTGGTCGACGACTATCCGGTGATCCAGGAGATCGGGCTCAGGCTGCCGCGCACGCTCGAGCTCATCCTGGCCGGAACGCTGATCGCCCTCGTCGTCGGGGTGCCTTCCGGGGTCTATGCCGCGGTCCATCGCGGCGGTGCCTTCGACCGTGCCGCGTCCTGGATCACGGCGCTGCTTTTGGCCGTGCCGGTCTTCGTTATCGGCACGCTGCTCGTGCTGCTGCTGGCGCAGACGCTCCGGCTGATGCCGGCCGGTGGCTATGCCCCCTTCGCGCAGGACCCGGGGCAGCATCTCAAGCTCCTGACGTTGCCGGCGGTCGCGATCGCCAAGGGACTCTCGGCCGTGCTCTTCCGGATGACGCGGGCGGCGACGCTCGACGCGCTCGCCCATGACTATGTCCGCACCGCGCGGGCCAAGGGGCTCTCGCCGCGGCGCGTGCTCGTCGTGCATGTGCTGCGCAACGCGCTGAACCCGGTCGTCACCGTGCTCGGCCTGCAGATGGGCACGCTGCTCGGCGGCACGGTCCTGGTCGAATACGTCTTCAACTGGCCGGGCCTGTCGACACCGCTCCTGCGCGCCGTCGAGGGGCGCGACTATCCGATGGTAGTCGGCATCATCCTGACGATCTCGGTGCTCTTCCTGCTGATCAACCTCCTCGTCGAGATGCTGCATGCGGCGATCGACCCGCGGGTCCAGGCGGCATGAGGCGGCGCGGTTTCGGAAAACTGGCGCTGCCGGGCGCCTGTGTCGTGCTGATCCTGCTGATCGCGCTCGCGGCCCCGCTGCTGCCGCTGCCCGACCCGATCCGGCAGGATGTCGCGAACCGGCTCGCAGGCCCGACGACCGGCTCCTGGCTGGGGCGGGACGAGTTCGGGCGCGACGTGCTCTCGCGGCTGGTCTGGGGCGCGCGTACCAGCCTCTCCGTTGCCTTCGCCTCGGCGCTGGCGGCGGGACTGGTCGGTATCACACTCGGGCTGATCGGCGGCTGGGCGCGGAGCTGGGGCGCGTTCCTCACCGTGCGCAGCGTCGAGATCATCATGTGCTTCCCGCCGATCCTGCTCGCGCTGCTGGTGGTGACTCTGCTCGGCCCCGGCGCTGCGACGCTGATCCTGGTGCTGTCGGTGCTTTATTTGCCGGGCTTCGCGCGGGTGACCTATGCCGAGGTGCTGGCCGTCAAGGGCCGCGACTATGTCGAGGCGACGCGGGCGCTCGGTGCCAGGCCGGCGCATCTGCTGTTCCGGACCGTGCTGCCCAATATCGCCGGGCCGCTGCTCGTGCAGTTCTCGCTCGCGGTCGCGGCGGCGGTGGTGATCGAGAGCGGTCTGTCCTTCCTGGGGTTGGGCGTGGTGCCGCCGGCGCCCTCCTGGGGGCTGATGATCCGTGGCGCGCGCTCGACCATGGAGCAGGCCCCGCTCCTGCTGCTCTGGCCCTGCGCCGTGCTGACCCTGACCATCCTCGCGATGAACCTGCTCTGCGATGCCCTGCGCGACATCCTCGACCCGCGCACGGGCGAGCGCTGAAGACGAACCGAACAAGGAAGGACCCTGCCATGGCCGCCAAGACCGAACCCCTCGTCCATATGGGCACCATCACCGGCGGCGAGGCGCGCGAGCTGCTCAAATCAAACCCGGTCATCCTGCTGCCGATGGGCAGCCATGAGGACCAGGGCCCGCACGCCCCGATGGGCGACTATCTGCTCGCCGAGAAGATCGCCGAGCTCGCCGCGCTGCAGGCGAGCAAGGCCGGGGTGCGCACGCTGGTCGCGCCCGTGCTGCCCTATGGCGGCGCCGACTGGTTCGGCCCGATGATCGGCGGCATCGCGATCTCGCAGGGGACGCTGACGGCGGTGATCGCCGAGATGGTCGATTCCCTGCATCGCAACGGGCTGACCCGGCTCATCGTCATCAACGGGCATGGCGGTAATGTCGGGCCGATCGCGGAGGTAGCGCGCGAGATCTACCAGCGCGAGGGCATCGTCCTGCCGAGCCTCTATCTTTGGCGGATCGCCTACGGGCTGCTGCCCGGGCTCGTCGGGGCGGAGATGTCGGCCAAGGTCTCTGGCCATGGCGCCGACCCGCTGACCAGCCTCGGCATGCATCTCTTCCCCGAGCTGATGCGGCCCGATTTCATCCCGGCCGGCAAGCCGCTGAAGCGCGATCCCGTCCTCGACCTGCCCTTCACCGGACTCGGCACGGCGAGCTTCGAGGGCGCCGAGGTCGGGGTGCCGCATGAATATGACGAGGTCTATCATGCGGGCGTCGGCAAGGGCGATCCGACGCTCTGCTCGCCCGAGACGGGGGCCAAGGTGGCGGACAAGCTGAGCGACATCGTCGCCCGCTTCGTCGCCCATTTCGCGGCCAAGATCCCGGCCTGAGGCCGGCCGCTTCATCGCCTTGGGAGCTTGCCGCCTCGAGGGGCGGCGCCACAGCAGGAGGTTTCGATGCTCACCCGCCGTCTCGTCGTACAGACCGGTCTCGCCACGATCGCGATGCCCGCCGTGCTCAGGGCGCAGACCCTGTCCGGCCAGATCACGCTGATGTCCTATGCCGGCATCTTCCAGGACAACTATACGAAGGCGGTGATCGAGCCGTTCCAGCAGGCGCATCCGGGCGTGAAGGTGAACTTCGTGCCCGGCGGCTCCTCGGCCCAGATGGTCGGCAGCGTTCGGGCGCAGAAGGCCGACCCGCAGACCGATGTGGTGATCATGGACGTCACCACCTCGAGCATCGGCAATGCGGAGGGGCTGTTCGAGAAGCTGATGCCGGCCGAGTTTCCGGTCCTGAACGAGCTCCTGCCGGAGGCGCGCGCCGCCGGCGGCGAGTTCGGCCCGGCCGTGACCTTCGACCATCTCGTCATCGTCCAGGACTCGTCGCTCAAGCCCCAGCTCGCCAAGCTGGCCGATCTCTGGCGGCCGGACCTCAAGGGTGGGATCGCGCTCGCCGCCCCGCCGAACATCCAGGGCCTGGCGCTGACGGCGATGACCGAGAAGATGGAGGGCGGCGACTATCGCAAGTCGATCGACGCAGCGATGAAGAAGCTCAAGGAGCTGGCGCCGGGCGTGACCACCTTCGATCCCAATCCGGACGGCTATTCGCTGATCCTCAACGGCGTCGCCAAGGTCGCGACCGGCTGGAACGCGCGGGCGCAGCTCTATTCCGACCAGACCGGCGGCAAGATCAACGCGCTGCTGCCGCCGGAAGGTTCGGTCTTCCAGATCAACACGATCAACCTCACCGCCGGCTCGAAGAACCGCGCCGCGGCGGCGGCCTTCGTCGCCCATGCGCTGTCGCAAGGCGCGCAGAAGGCCTTCACCGAGCGGATGTTCTATGCGCCCACCAATGGCAAGGCCGAGATCGAGGCCAAGGCGCTGGCGCGCACCGCGGCCTCGCCGGAGAACCGCGCCCGCATGATCCCGGTCGACTGGAACGAGATCCTCAAGATGCGCGACCAGTGGAACAACCGCTGGCGGCGCGAGGTCATCGCGGCGGGACGCTGAGCGGCTGGCGATGAGCTATCTGGAACTGAGCGGGCTGCAGAAGCGCTACGGCAACTCCGTCGCGGTCGACGACGTCTCGCTGGCGGTGGAGCAGGGCGAATCCGTCGCGCTGCTCGGCCCCTCCGGCTGCGGCAAGACGACGACCTTGCGCATGCTCGCCGGGCTGATCGAACCGAACCGCGGCACAATGACGCTCGACGGCAGCGAGATCACGCAGCTGCCGGCGCACAAGCGCAATATGGGCTACGTCTTCCAGTCCTATGCGCTGTTTCCGCATCTCTCGGTGGCGCGCAACATCGCTTTCGGGCTGGAGGAACGCGGCGTCGGCCGTGCCGAGATCGCCAAGCGGGTCGAAGAGGCGCTGGCGCTGGTCCGACTCGCCGGCATGGAGCAGCGCCGCCCGAAGGAATTGTCGGGCGGCCAGCAGCAGCGCGTCGCGCTGGCGCGGGCGCTGGTGATCCAGCCCTCCGTGCTGCTGCTCGACGAATCCCTGTCCAATCTCGACGCCAAGCTGCGCGACGCGATGCGCCACGAGATCCGCTCGATCCAGCGGTCGCTCGGCATCACCACGCTGCTCGTCACGCATGACCAGGTCGAGGCGCTGACGATGTGCGACCGCATCGCGGTGATGCATCGCGGACGCATCGCCCAGATCGGCAGCGCCGAGGACATCTATGAGCGGCCGGCGACGCGCTTCGTCGCCGAGTTCGTCGGGCGGGCCAACGTGCTGCCGATCCAACGCGATGCCCAGGGCCGCGCTGCCGTCTGGGGGCAGGCCGTGCCGGTGGAAGCCGCGGCGAATGCCGATCTCTTCGTCCGGCCGCAGCGCATGCGGATCGTGCCGGCGTCCGAGCCGACCGGCGACGGGATGGCGCGGCTGACCGGGCGAGTGCTGCGCAGCGTCTTCGTCGGCGACCATGTCGAGGTGCTGGTCGAGGGGGCCGGCGGGCAGCTCACCGTCGAGATGCCCTCCGGCATGGCGGCCCCGACCGAGGGCGGCGAGGTCGCGGTCGTCTGGCCGCGGGCCGAGAGCCGCGTCTTCGCGCGCGAGGCGCCATGACCGCTTCGCGCCGCCTGCCGCTGCTGCTCGTTCCGGCGACGCTGTTCCTGTTCGTCGTCTATGTCTGGCCGTCGCTGGGGCTGTTCCGCAACGCCTTCAACGAGGTCGGCCCGACCGGCGCGATGGTCGAGGCCTGGTCGCTGGAGACCTGGCGCGCGACGCTGCATGACAGCTTCACCATCGAGCTGACGCTGAACTCGCTCTGGCTTTCGAGCATGGCGACGCTGATCGCGCTGTGCATGGCCTATCCGGTCTCGCTCTTCCTGTTCCGCACCGATTCCCGCTTTCGCGGCCTGCTCGCGGTCGTCGCGATCATGCCGATGCTGGTGTCCGGCGTGGTGCGCGTCTTCGGCTGGCTCGCCATCCTCGGCGATCGCGGACTGGTGAACACGACTCTCCAGTCCCTCGGGCTGATCACGGCGCCGCTGAGGCTCGTCTTCAACTGGACCGGCGTCACCATCGGCCTGGCCGAGAGCATCATGCCCTATATGATCCTGGCGCTGCTCGCCGGCTTCGGCCGGCTCGACCGCACGCTCGAGGAGGCGGCCCGCTCGCTCGGCGCCTCGCCCTGGCGGACCTTCTGGCGGGTCACCCTGCCGCTCAGCCTGCCGGCCATCGCGCTCGCCGCGGGGCTCGGCTTCGTGCTGTCGATGTCGGCCTACATCACACCCAAGCTGCTCGGCGGCGGGCGCGTCTTCGTGCTGGCGACGGAGATCTTCGAGCAGGCCACCACCAACACCAACTGGCCGGTCGCGTCCGTGCTGGCGATCTATACGCTCCTCCTGTTGCTGGCGCTGCTCGCACTGTCGAACCTGCTCGCCCGGAGGCTGCAGCGATGACCGGGGCAGGGCGCGTCCTCTCCGGCTTTGCCGCGCTGGTCTATGCGCTGATCCTGGCGCCGATCGTCGTCGTGGTGATGCTGGCCTTCTCGGCGGACAACTTCATCCTGTTCCCGCCTTCGGGCTATTCGCTGCGCTGGTTCAACCAGCTCGCGAGCAACGGCCCGCTGCTGACCGCGCTCTGGCTCAGCGTGCGGATCGCGGCGGTGGTGACGCTGCTCTCGCTCGCCATCGGCGTGCCGGCGGCGCTGGCTTTGGCGAAGGGCCGCTTCGCCGGCAAGGAGGCGCTGAGCGGCTTCTTCCTGGCGCCGCTGCTGCTGCCGACGCTGATCACGGGCCTGGCGCTGCTGCTGTTCTTCTCGCCGCTGAAGCTGACCGCGACGCTGCCCGGCCTTGTACTGGGCCACATGACGGTGACCGTACCCTTCGTGATCCGGATGATGACGACGGCGCTCGCGAACCTGCCCGATGACATCGAGGCCGCGGCCGCGACGCTCGGCGCCTCGCCATGGCGCGTCGTACGCCGGGTCACGCTGCCGCTGGCGACGCCGGGGCTGATCGCCTGCGCCTGCCTGTCCTTCCTGCTCTCCTTCGACGAGACGGTGATCTCGCTCTTCATCGCCGGCCCGCGCGCCTCGACGCTGCCGGTCGAGATGGTTCGCTATGTCGAGGGGCGCACCGATCCGCTCATCGCTGCATTGTCCGTCGTGCTCATCGTCGCGACGCTCGTCGTCGTCCTCGTGGTCGAACGCCTGGTCGGCGTCGCCCGCGCCGTCGGAAAATAGGAGGAAGCCATGCCCGATTACCGCATCGAAGCCATGCCGGAGCAGCTGCCGGCGGCGCTGGTCGAAAAGCTGCAGAAGGTCGAGACGGCGACGATCGGCCATTCGCAGCATTGGGGCTTCATGGATCGCGGCATCCAGCCGCTGCTGCGCGGCAAGCGCATCGCGGCGGCCGCCGTGACGCTGGCGATCCCGGGCCAGGACTCGACGCTGCTGCATCACACGCTCGGCCTGCTGCGCCCCGGCGACATCCTCGTCGTCGACCGGCTCGGCGACGACAAGCACGCCTGCTGGGGCGGCGGCGTTACCGTCGCGGCCAAGGCTGCCGGCGCTGTCGGCGGCATCGTCGACGGACCCTGCACGGACCTCGCCGAGATCGAGGATTCCGACTTCCCGATGTGGTGCCGCGGCATGTCCCCGATCACCACGCGACTCTACAATCTCGGCGGCACGCTCAACCTGCCGATCTCCTGCGGTAATGTCCCGGTCAAGGCGGGCGACGTCATCCTGGCCGACGAATCCGGCGTGCTGGTGCTGCCGCGGGCCGAGGCCGAGGCGATTGCGGACGCGGCCATCGCCCGCCAGGAGCGTGGCGAGCGCAACCAGGCGCGGGTGAAGGCCGGCGAAAAGCTGGGGGACATCTCGGGCGCGACCAAGATGGTGCTCGACGCGCTGGCGCAGAAGGGCTGATGTTCCGGCCATGAACGCTCCCGTCCCCGTCCGGCGCGCCGCCGATTTCACCTGCGAGAAGAAGCCCGCGACCGGCTCCCGCGGCATGGTCGTCACCAACCATCCGCTCGCCTCGGCGGCCGGCGCGCAGATGCTGCTCGCCGGAGGCAACGCCATCGATGCGGCCGTCGCCTCGCTCTTCGCGCTGACCGTTGCCGAGCCGATGATGGTCGGCATCCTCGGCGGGGGGCTGAGCCATATCCGCCTCGCGGATGGCCGTCATGTCGTGATCGACAACCTCTCGACCGCGCCGGGCCATGCCACGCCCGACATGTATGACTGCCTCTCGGACGAGATCGGCAAGCAGCGCGACACCCGCGACCGCGAGAACGTGGTCGGGGCCAAGGCGGTCGCCGTTCCTGGCGCGCTCAAGGGCTGGTGCGAGGCGGTGGCACGCTTCGGCACGCTGCCACTGGCCGAGGTGCTGCAGCCGGCGATCGGGTTGGCGGAGCGCGGCTTCGTGGTCACGCCCTATCTCTCGAACTGCATCACCGACAATGCCGCCGACCTTGCCCGCGATCCAGGGCTGGCGGCGATGCTGCTGCCGGGCGGCCGGCCGCTCCAGCCGGGCATGCGGCTCGTCCAGTCCGACTATGCCGCAAGCCTGAAATTGATCGCGGCCGAAGGGCCGGAGGCGCTTTATGGCGGCAAGCTCGGGCGGGCGCTGACCGACTACATGGCGAAGAATGGCGGCCTGATCGATCAGGCCGACCTCGCCAACTACCGGATCGAACTGCGCGAGCCGATCCGCGGCTCCTATCGCGGCTACGAGATCATCGGCCCGCCGCCGCCCTCCTCCTCGGGCGTGCACATCACGCAGATGCTCAACATCCTCGAAGGCTACGATATCGGCGCGCTCGGTTTCGGCTCGGCCGATGCCGTGCATCTGCTCGCCGAAGCCCTGAAGATCGCCTTCGCCGACCGCGCCGTGGCGACGGCCGATCCCGCCTTCGTCAAGGTCCCGGTCGAGAAGCTGATCGACAAGGCCTATGCGAATGAGCGCCGCGCGCTGATCGAGATGGGCCAGGCGAAGAGCTGGACGGCCGGGCTCTCGGGCGGCGAATCCGCCGACACGACCCATGTCACCGTCGCGGATGCCATGGGCAACGTCGTCAGCGCGACGCAGACGATCAACGGGCTGTTCGGCGCCTGCGTGCAGATTCCCGGCACGGGCATGATCGCCAACAACTACATGTTCAACTTCGATCCGCATCCCGGGCGTGCGCTGTCGATCGCGCCGGGCAAGCGGGTCTTCACTTCGATGGCGCCGATGATGGCGCTGAGGGACGGCCGGCTCGCCTTCGCGCTCGGCCTGCCCGGGGCGTTGCGCATCTTCCCCTCGGCGCTGCAGGCGATCGTCAATCTGATCGACCACCGGATGACGCTGCAGGAGGCGGTCGAGGCGCCGCGCGTCTGGACCGAGGGCGGCGTGCTCGAGCTCGAGGAAGCCATCCCCGAGGCGGTGGCGCAGGCGCTTCTGGCGCGCGGCCACAAGGTGGTGCGCTCGCCGCGCGTCGCCGGCGGCATGAACGCGATTGCCTTCAACCCGGACGGCACCTTGACCGGCGCCGCCTGCTGGCGCGCCGACGGCACGCCCGTCGCGATCTCCGGCGGGCTTGCCCGCGCCGGCGCGCGCTTCACCATCTGATCCGAGCTTTTTCGACTGGACCATCCCATGCCCGAGACCATCGTTCTTCTCGACATGACCACGCCCGAGCGGGCCGACCGCCTGCGCGCGTTGCTGCCTGATGGCTTCGTGCTGACCCATGGCACGGCCCGCGGCGACGAGCACATGAAGGAGATCATCGCCAACGCCGATTATGCGATTTCCGGCCAGGTCGGCGTCTCCGGCGACGTGCTGCGCGCCGCGAAGAAGCTGAAGCTGCTGCATAAATGGGGCGTCGGCTACGACAATATCGACATCGAGACCGCCAGGGAGCTCGGCATCAAGGTCGCGCGCACGACCGGCTCGAATGCGGTCGCCGTTTCCGAATTCGCGCTCGGGCTGACGATCTCGACCTTGCGCCACATCGCCTATGGCAATGCCGAAATGAAGAAGGGCCATTGGCGCACGGGCCAGTTGCCGTCGGATACCTATACGCTCTCCGGCAAGACCGTCGGCATCGTCGGCTTCGGGGCGATCGGCAAGAATGTCGCGAAGCTGCTGAAGGGCTTCGGCTGCACCATCCTCTACAGCAAGCGCACGCCGCTCGATGCCGCCGAGGAAGCGGCTCTGGGCGTCAAGCATGCCTCGATGGAGGAGATCCTGACCCTGGCCGACGTCGTCTCGCTGCATTGCCCGCTGACGCCAGAGACCAAGGACCTGATCGACCTCGCGGCGTTGAAAAAGATGAAGAAGACGGCGGTTCTGATTAATGTCGCGCGCGGCGGCGTCGTCAACGAGGCCGATCTCGTCACGGCGCTCCGGGCGAAGGAGATCGCGGGCGCGGCGATGGATGTCTACGAGATCGAGCCGCTCCCGGCCGAGAGCGAGCTCCTGACCCTCGACAATCTCGTGACCACGCCGCATCTCGCCGCCATGGCCGCCGACAATTTCGCGCCGGTGGTGAAACGCATGTTCGCAAACATGCAGCACGTCTCGCGTGGGGAGCCGGTGCCGCCGCTCGATCTGGTGGTGTGACGCCTGCTCGTCATTGCGAGGAGCGTTAGCTCCGAAGCAATCCAGAGGCGGCAGTGCTCTACGCCCCCTGGAGTGCTTCGCTGCGCTCGGAATGACGACGGGGATTCAGTGCAGCCCGCCGACGCCGACATAGCGTTCGAGCGTTTCGGCATCGGCGCGCAGCGCGTCGGGCTTGCCTGACCAGACGATCCGCCCGCGCTCGAGGATGACGACCTCCTCGGCGAAATCGAGCGCACTCTCGAGGCGCTGCTCGACGAAGAGGATCGTCATCGCGCCGCTTCCCGCGAGCCGGGTGAAGGCCTCCATCAGCATGTCGCAGATGACGGGGGCGAGGCCCTCCAATGGCTCGTCGAGCAGCAGCACGGAAGGCTGGCCGAGGATGGTGCGCGCCGTCGCCAGCATCTGCTGCTCGCCGCCCGAGAGCTGCGAGCCGAGGTTGCGGCGGCGCTCGCGCAGGCGCGGGAACAGCGCATAGGCCTCCTCGATCGCGCTGCGCGGCCGGCCCTTCAGCCCGGCGAAGAGATTCTCCTCGACCGTCAGCCCCTTGAAGATCTCGCGGGTCTGCGGGACGAGGCCGATGCCGCTGCGGGCGCGGGCGGCGGTGCCGAGCGCGGTGATGTCGGTGCCCCCCACGGCGATGCTGCCGGCATAGCGGCGGGTCAGCCCCATCAGGCTCGCCATCAGCGTGGTCTTGCCCATGCCGTTGCGGCCGAGGATGGAGAGGCGCCCGCCCGCCGGCACGGAGAAGGAGACGTCCTCCAGCACATGGGTCTGGCCGTAGCCGGCGCTCAGATTGCGGACGTCGAGCTCAGCTGCCGGCATGGGCGTAGCTCCCGAGATAGGCTTCGCGGACCTTGGCGTCCCTGGCGACCTCGGCCGGCAGCCCCTGGAAGATCAGCTCGCCCGCGGCCAGCACCACGACGCGTTTGGCGAAACGGAAGACCAGGTCCATGTCGTGCTCGATCATCAGCACGGCGAGCGAGGGCGGCAGCTGTGCCAGCGCCTCCTCGATGCGCGGCGTGTCGGCGGACGGCACGCCGGCCGCCGGCTCGTCGAGCAGCAGCACCTTTGGCCGCTGCGCCAGCGCGATCGCGATTTCCAGCAGGCGCTGCTGGCCATAGGCGATGGTCGCGACCTTGCGACTGGAGACCTCGGTCAGGCCCAGCGTGGCGAGGATCTCTGCCGCCTCGTCGCGGGCTGCGGAGTCGCCGTGAAAGCGGGCGAAGATGCGCGTCGCCCGCCCGTGCCGCTGCAGGATCGTCATCACCACATGCTCTTCCGGCGTCATGTCCGGGAACAGCCGCGTGACCTGGAAGGTGCGGACGAGGCCGCGCCGCACGCGCTGGACGGCACCGAGCGCCGTGATGTCCTCGCCGCCGAGGCGCACCTGGCCGGCGCTCGGCCGGATCCGGCCGGTGACGAGATTGACGAAGGTGGTCTTGCCGGCACCGTTGGGGCCGATCAGGGCGAGGCGCTCGCCCTCCGCCAGCGCCAGCGAGATATCGCGGCTGACCTGGAGACCGCCGAACTCCTTCGAGAGGTTCGAAACCTCGAACAGCGTGCTCATCGTCCGGCCCTCCAGCGGCTGCGGGTGAGCAGGCGCGCGGCCTCGTCCAGCGTGCCGGAGAGCCCGCGCGGGGCGAAGAGCACGATGGCGATCAGCACGGCGCCGACCAGCGTCATCCAGTGGAAGGGGTTGATCGCGGCGACGACATGCTCGAGCGCCATGAAGATCACGGTGCCGATCAGCGCGCCGTAGAGATGGCCGATGCCGCCGAGCACGAGCATGACGAGAGCATTAGCCGAAATCTCGAAACTCACGCTGTCGAGCCCGACGACCTGCGTCGCGATGGCCGCAAGCGCCCCGCCCATGCCGGCGACCGCACCGGAGATCGCGAACATCTTGAGCAGCACCGGGAAGGCGCGGATGCCGAGCGCGCTGATCCGCAGCGGATCCTCCTTGAGGCCACGGCAGACCATGCCGAAGGGCGAACGCACGATGAAGCGTAGCGCTGCGAAGACGAGGATGAGCAAGGCGAGGCCGAAGAAATAGGCGCTGCGGCCCCAGAGATCGAATTCGAAGACGCCGAAGAGCGGGGCGGGGACCATGCCGGAGAGGCCGTCGCTGCCGCCGGTGATCGAGGAGGCCTTGTTCGCGGCCTCGTGCAGGAGCTGGACGATGGCGATCGAGAGCACGAGCTGCGGCAGGCCATGGGCGCGCAGCATCACCGCTCCCATAAGCAGGCCCATGACGGCGCCTGCGGCCGCGCCGATCAGGATGAGCAGGAAGGGCTCGGTGACGCCATGCAGGCAGGCGATGCCGGCGGCATAGGCGCCGGTGCCGTAGAGCGCCCCCTGGCCGAGCGAGGCGATGCCGCAATAGCCGACGATCAGGTCGAGCGAGAGCACGAGCAGCGCCACCGAGACGACGCGGGTGAGGAAGGCGAGGTTGTCCGGAAACAGCGCATAGCCGGCAAGGCCGGCGAGCGCGATCAGCGCGAGGCCGAGCAGGTCCTGGCCGAGTGTGCGCAGCCGGGGCGCCGTGTCGTGCGGGAGCGTTGCGCCGGTCATGCTACTGCGCCCGCCCCATCAACCCGCGCGGGAAGATGCAGACCACCAGGATCACCGCGAGATAGAAGAAGAAATTGCCGAAATCCGGCACGAGATAGCGCCCGGTGACATCGATGGCGCCGAGCAGGAGGCAGGCGGCGAGCGCGCCCGGGATCGAGCCGGCGCCGCCGACCGAGACGACGACCAGGAAGGTCACCATATAGCGCAGGGCGTAATAGGGCTCGATCGGCAGGAATTCGGCGCCGACCACGCCGCCGAAGGCGGCGAGCCCGATCGCAAGCGCGAAGCTCGCCGCATAGATGATCTCGGTGCGCACGCCGAGTGCACGGGCCATCGGCGCATTCTCGACGGCGGCGCGCAGATGGATGCCGAAACCGGTGCGCTCGATCAGGAACCAGAGGCCGCCGGCGACGACGAGGCCGCTCGCGATCACGAAGAGCCGGTGGCCGGCGATGCCGCGGAAGCCGAGATCGACGGAGCGGGCGAGCTCGGCCGGCAGGGGAATCGTCTTCAGCGTCGGGCCGAAGAAGTAGTTGGTGATGCCGATGACGCAGAAGGTGATGCCGATCGTCATCAGCACCTGGGAAAGCTCGCTGCGGTCGTAGATGCGGCGATAGAGCAGGCGCTCCAGCGGGATCGCGATCAGCACCGTGCCGAGCATGGCGAGCAGGATGGCGAAGCCGTAGCCGAGGCCGAGGTCGCGCGCCGCCCAGGAGGCGATGTAGCCGCCGATCATCGCGAAGGCGCCATGGGCGAGGTTGACCACGCGCATCAGGCCCATGGTCAGCGACAGGCCGATGCAGATGATGAACAGCGCCATGCCATAGGCGAGGGCGTCCATGGCGATGCTCAGCGCGGTCTGCATATTGCGGGCCTCGTTGCTGCCTGGCGTGGCGCATGCGGGAAAGCTGCCGTCATGCTCGGGCTTGACCCGAGCATCTCATGGCACGGAAGCTTCGGAGCCTCTTTCGACAAGAGATTCTCGGGTCTGCGCTACGCTTCGCCCGAGAATGACGGCTGCTCCAAATGGAAGGCGACCTTACTTCGTTAGGCCGGAATCCTTCTGGTCCGGCACGCTGGCGATCTCCTTGTTGATCCAGCGGCCCTGCGCGTCCTTGGCGACCTCGCGCAGATAGATCGTCTGGGTGATGTGGCGAGTCTCCGGGTCGATCTTGACCGGCCCGCGCGGGCTTTCCCAGGCGAGGCCCTTCACTGCCTCGACCGCCTTCTCCGCATCCTGCTTGCCGCCGGTCGCGGCGATCATCTTCGCGATCACGAACATGCCGTCATAGGCGCCCACCGCCGGGAAGGAGAGCAGGTCCGGCGCGCCGATGGCCTTGTCGGCGGCCGCGACGAAACGCTTGTTGATCTCGGAATCATGCGAGACCGCATAGTGGAACGAGGTGATCAGGCCGTCCGCCGCCTCGCCCAGCGCCGGCAGGTCCGATTCCTGCGTGAGGTCGCCCGGCGCGAAGAGCTTGACGCCCGCCTTCTTCAGGCCGGTGTCGCTGAACGCCTTGACGAAGCCGAGCGTCGGCGGGCCCGAGGGCAGGAAGGCGAAGACACCCTCGGCCCCGGCATCGCGGACGCGCTGCATGATCGGGCTGAATTCGGTGGTGTTGAGCGGCATGCGGATCGACTCGACGACTTCGCCGCCGGCGGCCGTGATGGCCTTCTTGAAGGCGGCTTCGGCATCGACGCCGGGGCCGTAGTCGGTGACGACCGAAACGAACTTCTTCACGCCGCGCTCGACCGCCGCCTTGCCGAGGGGGGTCGTGGTCTGAGAGAGGGTGAAGGAGGTCCGCACCGCCAGCGGCGAGGAGGTCATGATCGCCGAGGTGGCGGCGTTGAAGATCACCAGCGGCACGTTGCCCTGCTTCAGAAGCGGGGTGATCGCCATCGCGTCGGGGGTGAAATAGACGCCGCCGAGATACTGGACCTTGTCGCGGACGATCAGCTCCTGAGCCAGCGCGCGCGCCTGCTGCGGGTTGGCGGTCGGCAGGTCGCGGTAGACCAGCTCGATGTCGTGGCCGGCGACGGTCTTGCCGTTCTGCGCCAGCCAGGCTTCGGCGCCGGCCTGGAAGTTCTTGCCCTGCAGGGCGAAGGGACCGGAGAAGGGCCCGATGATGCCGACCTTGATCGTGTCGGCGAAGGCGCTGCCGCCGAGGCCGCAGACGCCTGCGAGGGCGAGGGCGCCGGCCCGCACGAACCGGCCGAAGGATGTCTTCTTCATCGTTCTCTACCTCCCGATATCGTTTCCCGTCGCGGCCGCGCTTCCGGCGCGGTGCGATGTTCTGGCCGGTCCGGCCGGGGCGCCGCAAGGCGGCGTCCGGCTCTTGTTGTCACCAACGCAATTTTTCGCCTCAGGGCAATGCCCTGGGGCTCCTAATAGGGCAAGCCGACATAGTTCTCGGCGACCACCGTGCTGGCCGCCCGCGATTGCAGCAGATAGGCGAATTCCGCCTCCTGGATGCGGAGGTCGAAGCCGTCGCGCTCCGGGAAGCGGTGCAGCAGATTGGTCATCCACCAGGAGAAGCGCTCCGCCTTCCAGACGCGGGCGAGTGCCCGGGCCGAATAGGCGTCGAGGCCGGCATCGGAGCGGTCGTGATAGTGCTCGCGCAGGGCATCGAAGAGATAGCGCACGTCGCTCGCGGCGAGATTGAGCCCCTTGGCTCCGGTCGGCGGCACGATATGGGCGGCGTCGCCGGCGAGGAACAGGTGGCCGAAGCGCATTGGTTCGGCCACGAAGCTGCGCAGCGGGGCGATGCTCTTCTCCAGTGACGGCCCGGTCGCGACCGCATCGGCGACCTCGCCGGGCAGGCGCCGGCGCAACTCGTCGAAGAAGGCCTCGTCCGACCAGTCCTCGGCCCGTTCCTCCAGCGGCACCTGGACATAATAGCGGCTGCGCTCGGCCGAGCGCATTGAGCACAGCGCGAAGCCGCGCTCATGATGGGCATAGACCAGCTCATGTGCGGCGGGCGGTCGGTCGACCAGCAGGCCGAGCCAGCCGAAGGGATAGAACCGCTCGAAGCTCTGCAGGGCGGCCGGCGGGACGGAGCGGCGCGACACCCCGTGATAGCCGTCGCAGCCGGCGATGAAGTCGCAGCGCAGCTCCCGCGCCTGCCCCTCCGCCCGGAAGGTCACGCGCGGGGAGGCGCCGTCGATGTCGTGCAGCGCCACATCCTCCGCCTCGTAGATGGTGGGACGACCGAGTTCATGGCGGGCCTCGATGAGGTCGCGCGTCACCTCGGTCTGGCCATAGACGGTGACCGTCCTGCCGCCGCTGAGCTCCTTGAGGTCGAGGCGGTGGAGCACGCCGTGATAGGCCAGCGCGAAGCCGTCATGGACCAGGCCCTCGCGATCGAGCCGCTCGCCGACGCCGGCTTCGTGCAGGAGATCGACCATGCCCTGCTCGAGCACGCCGGCGCGGATGCGCGACAGGACGTAGTCGGCGCTGCGCCGTTCGATAATGACGTTGTCGATGCCGGCGCGCGACAGCAGCTGCCCGAGCAGCAGCCCGGCCGGCCCGGCGCCGATGATGGCGACCTGCGTTCGCATTGTCGTTGACCTCCCACGGAACGTCGATTTGTACCGTTCGATCCGCGGTGAGAATCTAAGCCTTGATCTACCCTGGAAGGAATGGAAGATTCGTTCAATGTCTTGGACAGATCGATCCTGAGGAGGCTATGTCCGGAAGCTCCGTCCCAGCCTATTGGCTCTATGGCGAGCGTCTGGCCGAGCGCTTCCCCGATGCGCTGCATATCGAGCCGATCGTGGCGCGCAGTTCCCTGCATGGCTGGACGATCCAGCCACATCTGCATCATGACCTGTTCCAGTTCTTCCTGGTCACCCGGGGGGGAGGGCGGACACGGGTCGACGGCCGCGACCATCGCCTCGAACCGGGATCGGTGCTGCTGCTGCCGCCTTCGACCATCCACGAATTCGCCTTTCTGGAAGGAACCGACGGCTTCGTGGCCAGCGCCGCGGCGACCTCGCTGAAGCGGCTGTTCGGTGCCGAGCCGGAGGCGCGGTCGTTCCTCGGGGTGCCGGCGGTGCTGCAGATGACGGCGACGGGCGCGGAAGCGGCAGCGCTGGAGGCGACGATGCGGCTGGCGATGCGCGAGTTCGGGGCGAACCTGCCGGGCCGCGAATTCTCGCTGGGCGCCTTCGCCGACCTGATCGCGTCCTGGTTCGTGCGGGCGGTGCGCGGCGTGCGGACCGGCGTGGAGCCGGCGCGGGATCCGCGCGCCGGCCTCGTCCGCCGCTTCGTCGAGCGGGTCGAGGCGCGCTTCCAGCATCATGACCCGCTCGCGGTCTATGCCGGAGCGCTGGGCGTTTCGGTGCCGCATCTGTCGCGCAGCTGCCGGGAACTGCTCGGCCATTCGGCGGCGCGGGTGATCCAGGACAGGCTGATGATCGAAGCCAGGCGGGACCTGGTCTACACGGCGATGTCGATCGCGCAGATCTCGTTCCGGCTGGGCTTCACCGATCCGGCCTATTTCTCGCGCTTCTTCGCCAAGCGCGCAGGGGTGTCGCCGTCGGACTATCGGGCGAAGGCCTGACGGCTCAGCCGGCGGCGTCGATCTCCTTCATCACCGCGGCGGCCTCGGCAAAGCCGGTGTTGCCGGCCGGCACGCCGGCATAGATCGCCGTCTGCATCAGCAGTTCCTTGAGCTCGTCGCGGGTGAAGCCGCCGCTCGTCAGCCCGGCGCGGACATGCAGGCGGAATTCCTCCCAGCGGCCGAGGCTCGCGGTGATGGCGAGCACGATCAGGCGCCGCGTGCGGTCGTCCAGCCCGGGGCGGCTCCAGATCTCCTGCCAGGCGACGCGGGTGATCATCGCCTGGAACTCGGCGTTGAATGGCGTGCGGTTGGCGAGCGAGCGATCCACCCAGGCGTCGCCGAGGACGCGGCGGCGGTTGCCCAGACCGGCCTCGAACAGGGTCTCGGCTGCGGCGGCGACGTCCGGGCCGGGCTGCAGGAAGGCGCGCAGGGCGCCGGCCAGGGCGGCGGGCGCCTCGAGCGGGGCGAGATGGCCGCAGTCGAGCCGGTCCAGCTTCGCCGCAGGGATGGCGGCGAGGAGGTTCTCGCCATGGCCGGCGAAGGGAGTGGAGGCGTCGCGCTCGCCGACGACGACCAGCACCGGGCAGGCGAGGGCGGGTAGCTGGCCGATCAGGTCCATGTCGCGGATCGCGGCTCCGGCCCCGGCATAGCCTTCGCTGTTCATGGCGACGAGACTGCGCCGCACGCTTTCGGCCACAGCCGGCTGGCCCGCGGCGAAGGCCGGCGAAAGGAAGCGCTGCATGGCGAGGTCGGCGATTGCCGCCGTCCCGCCGGTGCGGACCTTGGCGATGCGCTCCTGCCAGGCGGCCTTGTCCATGGTCGCTGAGGTGCAGATCAATGCGAGGGCCGAGACGCGCTCCGGCCGGGACAAGGCCAATTCCATCGCGATCATGCCGCCGAGCGAGACGCCGGCCACGGCCGCGCGGTCGATGCCGGCGGCATCCATGGCGGCGGAGACGTCGTCCGCCAGCATGGCGAGGCTGTAGTCGCCAGCCGGCGCGTCGGAGGCGCCGTGGCCGCGGGTGTCGAGCCTGAGCACGCGGAAGGAGGCGAGCAGGGCGGGCAGGACTGCGTCCCAGAGCGAGAGGTCCGTGCCGATCGAATTCAGCAGCACGAGCGCCGGCTTGCCGTCGGCGCCTTCGAGCTTCCAATAGATCCGGGCGCCGCTGCTCGCTGCGAAAGGCATTGTCCGTTCCTCAATCTTGCCGCGCGAGCAGTGCGGCGACCAGCGCCGGGCTCTCGCCGATGTCGCTTCCGAGGCCCGCCGCCGCCAGGTTGCGGGCGATGGCGGCTTCGTCGATCTCCAGCCCTTCCGCCACCGTCGCCATGGCCTCGGCCGCGCCGCCTGCGAGCAAGAAGAGCTCGGCGAGCGCCGGGCCCTCTGCCTGCCAGCCACCGAGGCCGCGCTCCTGCTCGGCGGGCAGGCCGGCGAGGATGCCGGCGACGAGGCCGGGCGCCCGCAGGGCGGCGGACAGCGCGATCTGGCAGCCGGTGGGGTTGCGCTTATGTGCCATGGCCGAGGAGCCGCCGCGGCCGGGGATCGCTGGCTCGCGCGCTTCGCCGATGCCGTTCTGTGCCAGGAGCGAGACGTCGCGCGCCATTTTGCCGAGCGCGCCGATCGCGATGGCGAGAGCCGCCGCGATGCCGGCGATGCCGCCGCGGCGGGCGTGCCAGGGCGGTGCGTCCGGCAGGTCGAGCGCGGCGGCGAGGCGGGCCGAGACGGCGGCGCCCTTGCCATCGAGGCCGGCGCGGCTGCCGGCTGCTCCGCCGAATTGCAGGGTGGCGCCGGTCTCGACCTCGTGCCGCAGGCGTTCGGCGGCTTCGACGATGCCGGCCTGCCATTGCGCGAGGCGCAGGCCGAGGCCGATCGGCAGCGCATCCTGCAGCAAGGTGCGGCCGATAGCGGGTGTCGCGGCATGGCGCTGCGCCAAGGCGGCCAGCGCCGTCGCCGTACGGGCAAGATCGCTGTCGAGCAGGGCGCTCGCGGCGCGAATCTGGCAGGCCAGCACCGAATCCGCGACATCCTGGCTGGTCGCCCCCTTGTGCAGGACGGCGGCGGCAGCTTTCGGCAAGGCGGCGCGCAGCCGCGCCACCAGAGGGATGGCGAGGGTGCCCGCCAGCGTCGTCTCCTCCGCCAGCGCGGCGGGGTCGATCACGATCCTGGCGCAGAGCGCCGCGATCGCCTCGGCCGACTCGGGCCCGATCAGTCCTTCGGCCGCTTCGGCGCGGGCGAGCTCCGCCTCGAAGGCGAGCGCATGGCGCAGCGTGGCCGCGTCGGAGAACGCGGCCAGCATCGCCTGGGTTGTCGCCGGCCGCGAGCGGAGGAGCCCGCTCACGCGGCCTTGGCGAGGCTCGGCGCGACCGTGAAGGGTGCCGCCGTCTTGGCCTTGACCTCGTCGAGGCTGACGCCGGGGGCGAGCTCGATCAGGGTGAGCCCGCCGCCCTTCTCCTTGTCGCAGCTCATGACACAGAGATCGGTGATGATGAGATCGACCACGCCGGCGCCGGTCAGCGGCAGCGAGCAGCGCTCCAGCACCTTGGATTCGCCCGCCTTGTTGGCGTGATCCATCACGACGATGACCTTCTTGACGCCGGCGACGAGGTCCATCGCGCCGCCCATGCCCTTCACCATCTTGCCGGGAATGGTCCAGTTGGCGATGTCGCCATTGGCCGCCACCTCCATGGCACCGAGGATGGTGAGATCGATATGGCCGCCGCGGATCATCGCGAAGCTATCGGCCGAGGAGAAGAAGCTCGAGCTCGGCAGGATGGTGATGGTCTGCTTGCCGGCATTGATCAGGTCGGGATCGGCTTCGCCCTCATAGGGAAAGGGACCGATGCCGAGCAGGCCGTTCTCCGACTGCAGGGTGACGTCGACGCCATCGGGAATATAGTTCGCCACCAGCGTGGGAATGCCGATGCCGAGATTGACGTAGAAGCCGTCCTTCAATTCCTTGGCGGCGCGGGCAGCCACCTCTTCGCGGGTCCAGGCCATCAGGCTGCCTCCCTCTTGCGCTCGGTCAGCTTCTCGATCTTCTTGTCGTTGATCGTGCTCTTGATGATGCGGTCGACATAGATGCCGGGGGTGTGGATCGCCTCCGGATCGAGCGAGCCGACCGGCACGATCTCCTCGACCTCGGCCACGGTCACCTTGCCGGCGGTCGCCATGTTCGGGTTGAAGTTCCGCGCGGTCTTTCGATAGACGAGATTGCCGGCGGTATCGGCCTTCCAGGCCTTGACGATGGCGAGGTCGGCGCGCAGCCAGGTCTCGCGGACATAGAGCTGGCCCTCGAATTCCTCGACCGGCTTGCCTTCCGCCACGACGGTGCCGACGCCGGTCCTGGTGTAGAAGGCCGGGATGCCGGCGCCGCCGGCGCGGATGCGCTCGGCCAGCGTGCCCTGCGGGTTGAGCTCGAGCTCCAGTTCGCCGGCGAGGTATTGCTGCTCGAACAGCTTGTTCTCCCCGACATAGGACGCGATCATCTTCTTGATCTGCCGGGTCTGCAGCAGCATCCACAGGCCGAAGCCGTCGGCGCCGGCATTATTCGAGATCACCGTCAGGTTCTTCACGCCGGAATCGCGGATCTGCGGAATCAGGCTCTCGGGATTGCCCGACAGGCCGAAGCCGCCCGACATGATCGTCATCCCGTCAAACAGCAGCCCCTCAAGCGCAGCCGATGGGCCGTCATAAATCTTCCGCGTCATTGCTCCTCCCAGGGCGCGGCCTCTGCCGCGACATGCGCCTTGGCGGCTCGTCCCGAACGGCGCGCTCGCGCCGCGGGCCGGCCGCCCCCGATGGTTTCGCCGGCGATCAGAATACGATCGCCGGCGAATGTCCATGGCCATCGCGGCGTCGCGGGCCCGCGCGTGGGGCGGAGCGGGCGACGGTTCAGGCGGCGGCCATGCGCTCCGGCGCGGTAATCGGGAAAACCCGGTCATAGGCGAGATTGAACAGGAAGGCGTAGACCACGTAGAAGACCACGATGGCGAGATCCATCAGCAAGGTCTGCCACAGGCTCATGCCGAGATACCAGGCGATCGGCGGCAGCAGCAGCACGAGCAGGCCGCCTTCGAAGAGCAGCACATGCAGGACGCGCGTCGCGAGGTTCTTGCGGGTATGCCCGACCAGGCGGTGCATGGCGTGGTCGAAGCCGAGATTGAAGACGAAGTTCCACAGCGTCGCCACGGTCGCCGAGCCGACGCCGACCACGCCCATATGGCTGGCCGGCAGCCCGAACAGCTGCGCGCCGCCCGGGATGACCAGCGCGAGCCCGATCGCCTCGAAAAGGAGGGCGTGGCGGACCCGATCCGGGAATGAACGCATCGACATGCTTGGTCGTCTCGCTTGAACTGATTTCGGTTTGATGGCGCGGCTTCTATCGCGATCAGCCGCTTGTTCAAGTTAGCTATCATCTGCTTTTCAGATGGATTGGATCGATCGAGAGCGGCGCCGATCAACCCGGCCGATGCCGGGGGCAGGGCTTTCGTCCAGCGAGGACCGGGATTTTCGCAGAGGGCACAGCCGGCCCGCAGTTGGGCCAGTCAAGTGGCGGCGGTTTCGCGAAGCGGGAATTTAATTACATATCCTGCATGGGCGACCTGCCATTTCTGCCGAAATCAGCCTGCTTCTGCCGTCAATATCGGCATGCGCCGGCCTGTCTTGCCAAGCTTTCGGTGTTGTGAAATATCTTTGGTAATAAAATTTCACAAACGGCCAGGATTCATGGCCTTGCCAGGGGAGACATCATGCACGTGAAAAGCTTCGACCAAGGCGCCTTGACCCGGCGCGGCCTCGCCGGGCTTGCGGCCGGCCTCGCCGCCTCGACGGTCATGGGCCCGCTTTCGGCTGCGGCGCAGGGGGCCACGAGCGCGAACCTCGCCATGGTCGGCGAGCCGCAGTCGCTCGATCCGATGGCGTCGACTGCCGACCTCGTCGGTACGATCATGCACCATGTCTACGAGTCGCTGTTCACCTTCGACGCCAACTGGGCGACGCAGCCGATGCTGGCTGCCACGCTGCCGACCGTCTCGGCCGACGGCAAGACCTACACGATCGAGCTGCGCAAGGGCGTCAAGCTCCACAATGGCCGCGATCTCGATTCCGAGGACGTCGTCGCCTCGCTGAAGCGCTGGTTCGAGATGACGCCGCGCGGCAAGGGGCTCTCCAAGAGCATTGTCAGCCTGACGGCCAAGGGGCCGACAACGGTCGAGATCGTGCTGAGCAAGGTCGAGCCGGCGCTGCTGGCGCATCTCGCTTTGCCGTCCGGCTTCGCCGCGATCATGGCGAAGGAATCGATCGCCAACCCGCTGACCGAATTCGTCGGCACCGGCCCCTACAAGTTCCGCGAGCGCAAGCCCGACCAGTTCGTCGTGCTGGTCAAGCACGATGGCTATGCCGCGCGCAGCGAGCCGGCCTCCGGCTATGCCGGCAAGCGCGAGGCGAAGATCGACGAGCTGCGCTTCATCCCGGTGCCGAACGCCAATACCCGCCTCGAAGGCGTGATCGCCGGTCAGTATCAGTTCTCCGACCAGCTGCCGGTCGAGAGCTTCAAGAAGCTGTCCGGGGCGAGCGCCGCGCGCGCCGTGCTGACCATGCCCTTCGGCTTCCCCTATTTCCCGACCAACACCAAGCAGGGGCCGATGGCCGATCTGAAGGTCCGGCAGGCCTTCCAGATGGCGCTCGACCTCGAAGAGGTGCTGATGGCCGGCTTCGGCGAGCCGAAGTTCTTCGCCAAGGCGGCCGAGCACTTCCCGAAGGGCTCGCCCTTCTTCTCGGAAGCCGGCAAGGACAAGTACAGCAAGGCCGATGCCGCCGGCGCCAAGAAGCTCCTGGCCGAGGCCAAGTATGACGGCACGCCGATCCGCATCCTGAACTCGAAGCAGTATGACTTCCATCACCGCATGGCGCTGGTCATGGCGGAGCAGATGAAGGCGGCCGGCTTCAAGGTGCAGCTCGACGTCGTCGACTGGGCGACGCTGATCCAGCGCCGCGGCGACCCGGCGCTGTGGGACATCTACATCACCCACTCCGCCTTCCTGCCCGAGCCGATGCTCTCGCCGCCACAGCTCGGCGACGGCGCTCCCGGCTGGTGGGCGAGCCCGGCCAAGGAAGCGGCGCTCGCCGCCTTCAACGCGGAGCCCGACCCGGCCAAGCGCGGCGCACTCTGGGGCAAGGTCCAGCAGGTGGTCTATGACGAGGTGCCCTATATCCGCGCCGGCAATTTCGGCGCGCTCTCCGGCACCTCGGCCAAGCTGACCGACTACGCCGCGATGCCGTGGCCGTCCTTCTGGAACGTCGGCCTGGCCAAGTAGGCCGGCCGGGGCACCTGGCCTGACAGTCGCACCGGCGCGGTCGATGCCGCGCCGGATGCATTTCCGACAAGCCCGCCTACCGCACAACGGAGCGTATCGGATGCTCGCGCATATCGGACGCCGCTTCGCCGGCCTGCTGCTCGTCCTCTTCATCGTCGCCGCGCTCGTCTTCTTCCTGACCCGGCTGGCGCCGGGCGATCCGGCGGCCCTGATGCTGGGCGACCAGGCGACGGCCGAGGACATCGCCAGGCTGCGTGCCGCCTACGGCCTCGACCAGCCCCTGCCGCTGCAGTTCGCGCTGTGGCTGAAGGAGGTCGCGAGCGGCAATCTCGGCCAGTCGATCTTCCTGCAACGGCCGGTGACGCAGGCGCTGCTGGAGCGGGCCGAGCCGACCTTCTTCCTGGCGATGTTCTCGCTGGCGATCGCCGCAGCGATCGGCATCCCCGCCGGCGTCGCCTCGGCGGTCTGGCGCGGACGCCCGGTCGACCAGACGGTCAGCGGGCTCGCCATGCTGGCGGCCAACATCCCGAGCTTCTGGCTCGGCCTGATCTTCATCCAGCTCTTTGCCGTCAAGCTCGGCTGGTTCCCGGTCGCGGGCTATGGCGCGCCGGAGGCCGGCTTCGCCGAGCGCCTGCGGCACCTGCTGCTGCCGGCCGCCGTGCTCGGCGTCGTCAATTCGGCGCTGATCACCCGCTTCACCCGCGCCAGCATGCTCGACATCCTCGACGCCGATTTCCTGCGCACGGCGCGGGCGAAGGGGCTGTCGGAGCGTCGCGTCCTGCTGGGGCATGCCTTCCGCAACGTGCTCGTCCCGGTCATCACCGTGCTCGGCCTGACGCTGGCGCTGCTGATCGGCGGCGCGATCGTCACCGAGACGGTGTTCGGGTTGCCCGGCATCGGCAATCTCGTCGTCTCGGCGGTGCTGCGGCGCGACTACCCGGTGATCCAGGGAGCGCTGCTCGCGGTCGCGGCGATCTATGTCCTGATCAACCTCCTGATCGACGTGATCTACACGCTCGTCGATCCCCGCGTGCGCTACTGAGGAGGCGGCGATGACGAACTCTCCCGTTCGCGCCTTCCTGCGCAGCCTCTTCCGCCGCAAGCTCGTGCTCGTCGCCGCGCTCGTCCTGCTCGTCGCCTTCGCGCTCGCGCTGTTCGCGCCGTGGCTCTCGCCCTTCGATCCCGGCGCCATGCGGGTGGTGCGGCGCCTGCGCCCGCCGAACGAACTCAACTGGTTCGGTACCGACGAGCTCGGCCGCGACATCTTCTCCCGCATCATCTGGGGCGCGCGCGCCTCGCTGGGCATCGGCTTCGCCGTGGTGCTGATCTCGGTCGGTACCGGCGCTGCGCTCGGCCTCGTCGCCGGCTACTTCAAGCGCCTGGACGCGGCGATCATGCGGCTGGTGGATGCGCTGATGGCGCTGCCCGACATCCTGCTCGCGATCTTCCTGGTGGCGGTACTCGGGGCCTCCGCCGGCAACGTCATCCTGGCGCTCTCGATCGTCTACACGCCGCGCGTCGTGCGCGTCATCCGCGCCTCGACGCTGGTCGTGCGCGAACTGCCTTTCGTCGAGGCGGCGCGCTCGATCGGCGTCTCGACGCCGCGGATCCTCGCCGTGCATCTCCTGCCGAACATCGCCTCGCCGGTGCTGGTGCAGGCGACCTTCATCTTCGCCTATGCGGTGCTCGCGGAAGCGGGGCTTTCCTTCCTCGGCGCCGGCGTGCCGCCGGAAGTCCCGACCTGGGGCACCATGATCGCCTCGGGCCAGCAATATGCCGACGACGCCTTCTGGCTGGTCGGCTTCCCGGGGCTGGCGATCGTCTTCGTGGCCCTGTCGCTGCAGATCGTCGGTGATGGCCTGCGCGACATGCTCGATCCGCGGCTCCGGAAGGCGTTGTGAAGCCGCCTCCGGAACGGCCGGACCCATCATTCGCCCTGCGATCCGGGGCCTGCTGCCGGCGACGATTTGCCTGCGGCTGCGATTTCAGGAAAGCTGCTGCGGCATGACAAGCGGTTTCGAACCCTCCGACGCCACCGGCCGACCGGCCGGGCTGGAGGATTCGGTCGGTGCCTCCGACGTCCTGAGCGCCATCCGGTCCGGGCTCGACGGCATGTCCGAGAGCCAGCGGCGCGTCGGCCAGCTCTTCCTGGGCGACCCGGAATGGGCGGTGAAGGCGAATGTCGAGGAGATCGCGACCCGCGCCGGCGTCAGTGCGCCGACGATCGTCCGCTTCGCCCGGGCGATCGGCTGCGAGGGGCTCAAGGACCTGAAGCTCAAGCTTGCCGGGGCGCTCGCGCTCGGCGCCCCCTTCCTGCACCGTTCGGTGCATGTCGGCGAGACTGCGGCCGAGGTGGTGCGCAATGTCACCGGCAGCATGACGACGGTGCTCGCCGACTGGCAGCGTCGCCTCGATCCGGGCGAGCTCGATCGGGCGGCGGCGGCGATCAACCGCGCACGTCGGATCGACTGCCTCGGCACCGGCGCGACCTCGCATTTCCTGGCGCAGGACCTGCAGGCCCGGCTGTTTCGCCTCGGCCTGACGGCGAACGCCTTCTCGGACGCGCATTTCCAGCTCGTCGCCGCCGCGACGCTGACCTCGGCAGACGTCCTCGTCTCGATCTCCTTCGTCGGCCGCATGCCGACGCTGCTGCGCGCGGTCGAGGTCGGCCGGGCGCGCGGCGCGACCGTGATCGCGCTGACCCAGGCGCGCACGCCCTTGGCCGAGCTCGCCCATGTCGTGCTGCCGATGGACGTGCCGCGCGACGCGACCATGCTTGTCGGTACCGATGCCTATGTCGTGCAGCTGATCGCGATCGAGGTGCTGATGATCCTGGTCGGGCTGCGGCAGGGGACCAGCCTGATCGGCCGCATGAACGACCTGCACCATGTGCTGCGTACCTATGGCATCGACCGCGAGGACCCCTCGGTGCTGCATGCGGGCTGGCGGCAGATGCTGGCCTCCGATCTCGGCCTGCCCGAGACGGGATAGGGCGGCATCGGTCGCCCCGTGGAGCCCGGTCGGCCGGAGCCGATCCGGGACAGCCCTTGCATTTGACGTGGAGCGGCTATGATGCGTCCGCCTCGACCCGGCCTGCCGGTCGCGGCCAGCCCGCGACATGGAATTGTGATGAGCCCTTCCGCCCCGGACATCGAGACGCTGACGCCGCGCCAGAGGCAGATACTCGACGTCGTGCAGGAGCTCGGCTTCACCACGCTCGAGACCTTGGCCGAACGATTCGGCGTCTCGGCCCAAACGGTCCGTCGCGAGATCATCCGGCTGCAGGCCGGCAATTTCCTGCAGCGCTTCCATGGCGGGGCGGGACTGGCCTCCGGCGGCATCCGCTCGGCCTATGCCCAGAAGCTGACGGTCTCGCCGCATGGCAAGCAGCGGATCGGCGCGGCGGTGGCGGGCATCGTGCCGCCTGGCGCCTCGGTCTTCCTCGATGTCGGCACCACCGTCGAGGCGGCTGCGCGCGCGCTCATCAACAAGCCGGGGCTGCGCGTGGTCACGGCGAGTGTCGGCGTCGCCCAGATCTTCTGCAGAAACGGCGTCTTCGACGTGGTCGTCACCGGCGGCACGACGCGCGGTGCCAATGGCTCGCTGGTGGGGCAGGCGGCGATCGCCAGCATCATGGGGTTTCGCTTCGACTACGCGATCATCGGTCTGGGCGGCTTCGACGACGACGGTGCGCCGATGGATTTCGACCTCGAGAAGATCGCTGTCCGCCAGGCTGCGATCGGCCGGTCGCGGCAGGTGCTGGCGCTCGCCGACCACAGCAAGTTCGAGCAGGTCGGGACGGCGCGGGTCGCGCCCGCGGAAACCATGAGCCTGATCGTCGTCGACGCCGAGCCCGGTCCGCGCCTGCGTGCCAGTTGGGAGCGCAGCGGAACCCGCTGGCTCGTGGCCTGAAAGCCGGTTCGCCTCCCGCCAATTCTTAGCCGGCACTCTTGCGTCCCTGATCGATTTTGATCAGGATGGAAGAAATCTTACACGAGCGCTGTCAGGGCGCCGATCCCAGGGAGGTTGCCATGCTGCGCGCCAAGATCGCGTCTCTTTGCCTGTTCGCTTTCGGCTTCGGCCTTGCCGCTCCGGCGCAGGCGCAGGATTGCGCGAATCGCGGCACGCTCGATGCCCGCTATTGCGACGCCAACCGCGATCTGATCGCCGACACCCCGACCGATCCGGCGAAGCAGAAGGATCCGGACACGCTGATCTTCTCCTACACGCCGGTGGAGGACCCTTCGGTCTACGAGAACGTCTTCGCCGACTTCCTCGCCCATCTGAGCAAGGTGACCGGCAAGAAGATCAAATGGTTCGGCGCCGAGTCCTATGCCGCGCAGGTCGAGGCGATGCGTTCCGGTCGCCTCCACATCGCCGGCGTCGCCAGCGGCCCGACACCGTTCGCGGTCAATCTCGCCGGCTTCTCGCCGATCGTGGCGATGGCCAAGAAGGACGATTCGATCGGCTACACGCTGCAGCTCATCGTGCCGAAGGATTCGCCGATCAAGGGCATCGCCGATCTCAAGGGCAAGCGCGTCGCCCATGTCGCGCCGTCCTCGAACTCGGGCGATACCGCGCCGCGCATCCTGTTCAAGGAGAAGGGCGTCGTGCCCGGCAAGGACTACGAGGTCCTCTATTCCGGCAAGCACGACAACTCGATCATGGGCGTGGTCAACAAGGACTACGACGCCGCGCCGGTCGCCTCCAGCGTGGTCGAGCGCATGGCCGATCGCGGCATGTTCAAGCGCGACGACATCCGCATCGTCTATGAATCGAGCCCGTTCCCGCGCACGGCCTTCGGCCTCGCCCATGATCTCAAGCCCGAGCTGCAGGCCAAGATCAAGCAGGCCTTCCTGACCTTCGACTTCCTGAATTCCGGCCTTGCCAAGGAGTTCAAGGACACCAAGGGCTTCAAGGAGCTGAGCTACAAGGACGCCTGGGCCGATATCATCCTGATCCAGGGCAACAGCGGCATCACCTACACTCAGGACGGCCTCTCCAAGCTGAAGGGCGATTGATGTCGGCGCAGGTGAGGGCGGTGGCGGGCAGCGGCGTGCCGCTGCTGGCCGTCGAGGGACTGGCCAAGGTCTATCCGACCGGCAAGAAGGCCCTGGGCGGCGTCGATGTCGTCATCGACCGGCCGCAGCTCGTGGCGGTGATCGGCTCGTCGGGCGCCGGCAAGAGCACTTTCATCCGCTGCATCAATCGGCTGGTCGAGCCGACTGCCGGCAGCGTCAGGCTCAATGGCGAGGATATCGTCGCGCTTGATCGCAAGGGCCTGCGCGCCGCGCGCCGTCGCATCGGCATGATCTTCCAGGAATACAACCTGGTCGAGCGGCTCAGCGTCATGCAGAACCTGCTCTCGGGGCGGCTCGGCTATGTCGGCTTGTTCGCGGCGCTGCGCTACCGCTTCCCGCCGGAGGACATCCAGGCCGCCTTCGCGCTGCTCGACCGCGTCGGGCTCGACGGCTATCACGACCAGCGCGCCGATGCGCTTTCCGGCGGCCAGCGCCAGCGCGTCGGCATCGCGCGCGCCCTGATGCAGCGGCCGGAACTGCTGCTGCTCGACGAGCCGACCGCCAGCCTCGACCCCAAGACTTCGCGCCAGATCATGCGCCTCGTGCGCGAGCTCGTCGCCGAGCGCCAGACCCCGGCGATCATCAACATCCACGACGTCGCGCTCGCCCGCGCCCATGCCGACCGGATCATCGGCATGAAGGACGGGCTGATCGTCTTCGATGCGGAGGCCTCGGCCCTGACCGATGCGGCGCTGACCCGCATCTATGGCGAAGAGGACTGGTCGAGGCCGCAGGACGCGGACGACGAGCCTGCGCCGGCGGCGGCCGCGCCGGGCTCGCTCAGCCTGATCTCATGACGACGGCCGTCTCCTATCCGAGCCGATGGCGCGCGCCGAGCATCTTCGGCAGCCCAGGCCGGCGCCTGGCCTTCTGGGCGCTGGTCGCCGCCTATCTGGTCTGGTCGCTCTCGTCGCTCAACATCGACACGGCCCGCATCATCGCCGGCCTGCCGCGGGCCTGGACCATCCTCGAACGGATGGTGCCGCCCGATTTCAGCCGCTGGCAATTGCTCCTGACCGGCATGGTCGAGAGCGTCCAGATCGCCATCGCCGCGACGATCATCGGGGCCGTGCTCTCGATCCCGCTCGGCATCGCGGCGGCCGCCAACCTGTCGCCGCGGCCGCTCTATCTCGCGGCACGCGGCTTCATCGTGGTCGGCCGGACCTTCCATGAGGTCATCATCGCGATCTTCTTCGTGAAGCTCTTCGGCTTCGGGCCGGTGGCGGGCTTGCTGACGCTCGCCTTCTCCTCGGCGATCTTCCTCGGCAAGATGCTGGCCGAGGACATCGAGAACATGAAGCCCGGCCCGGTCGAGGCGATCCGCGCCACCGGCGCGAGCTTCGGCCAGACTTTCTTCTACGCGGTCGTGCCGCAGGTGCTGGTCAAGACGCTGGGCGTGCTGATCTACCGGCTCGATTCCAATCTGCGCCATTCCACCGTGATCGGCATCGTCGGCGCCGGCGGCATCGGCCAGACGCTCTCGGCCTCGTTCTCGCGCTACGATTTCGACTTTGCCAGCGCGATCCTGCTGACGATCGCGGCCATGGTCGCCTTCGGCGAATGGTTCAGCGACTGGGCAAGGCGGAGGCTGAGATGACGGCGCATCAGCAGCCCCCGCGCGGAAGCGCCCCCATGCGCGGCTATCCCGACCAGTGGGAGCGCTACTCGCCACGCGAACGCTTCGTCCGCTGGCTCTGGCTCGCCGGCATCGCCATCGCTGCCGCCTGGTCGGTCTCGGCGCTCGACATCGAATGGGCCTTCTTCGCCGACGCTCATGAGCAGGCAGCCGACCTGATCGAGCGGATGTGGCCGCCGCGCTGGTCCTATTTCCCGCGCATCGTCCAGCCGCTGATCGAGACGCTGCACATCGCGACGCTCGGCACGATGATCGCGATCGTCTTCGCCTTGCCGGTGGCCTTCCTGGCGGCGCGCAACACCACCTGGAACCAGGGGACCTGGCTGATCGGCCGCGGCATGCTGGTGCTGTCGCGCTCGATCAACACCGTGATCTGGGGGCTCGTCTTCGTCGCGATCTTCGGGCCGGGGCCGGTCGCCGGCATCTGCGCGGTCGCGGCCCGGTCGGTCGGCTTCATCGCCAAACTCGTCGCCGAGGCGATCGAGGAGGTCGATGCCGGCCAGATCGAGGCGGTGGAGGCGACCGGCGCCAGCACGCTGCAGGTCTACGGCGTCGCCATCCTGCCGCAGATCCTGCCGGTGCTGATCGGCACCTCGATCTACCGCTGGGACATCAATGTGCGCGAATCGAGCGTTCTCGGCTTCGTCGGCGCCGGCGGCATCGGGCTGCTGCTCTACGCCTCGATCAACCAGTTCGCCTGGTCGCAGGCGATCGTGATCCTGATCGCCATCCTCGGCATCGTCATCATCAGCGAGGCGCTTTCTGCCTATGTCCGCTCCCGCATTGTCTGAGCCGCGGGCGAAGACCGCATTTCCCGGCGGCATGGCCGCGCTGGCAGGCCGCTATGACGGCTTCCTGCTCGACCAATGGGGTGTTCTGCATGACGGCACCCGGCCCTATCCCCGCGCGATCGCCTGCCTCGAACGTCTGCGCGCGGCGGGCAAGGCTGTGATCATCCTGTCCAATTCGGGCCGGAGCGGCCGCGACAACGAGGCGGTCCTCGCCGGGATGGGGTTCGCACGCCATCTCTACGACCATGTCGCCTCGGCCGGGGACGATGCGCGCGATGCGCTGGCGAAGCGCTCCGAGCCGGCGTATCGCGATCTCGGCAGGCGCTGCCTGCTGCTGGCGCGGCCGGGCGAGGAGCATCTCGCCGAGGGGCTCGGTCTGACGCTGGCGGACGCGCCGGAGCGTGCCGATTTCCTCTTCGTGATGAGCATGGATTCCGATCGGCAGTCGGTCTCCGGCTGGCGACCAGTACTGGTCGAGGCGCTGCAGCGCGGCCTGCCGATGATCTGCGGCAATCCGGACCGCTACCGCGTCCATGCCGATGGCGGGCTGCGCGAGGCTCCGGGCCTCGTCGCACTCACCTATGAGAAGATGGGCGGCTCGGTGCATTATCATGGCAAGCCGCATCCTCGGATCTACCGGGGCTGTCTCGAGCTCATGCAAGTGCCCGCCGCCCGCCTGCTGGCGATCGGCGACTCGCTCGAGCACGATGTCGCGGGCGCCGGCACGGCCGGGATCGATGCGGCCTTCATCGCAGGCGGGATCCATGAGGGCGAGCTCGCCTGGCGATCGGGGGCAGTCGAGCCGGAAAGCTGCCTGGCACTGTTCGCGCGCGAAGGCCGCCAGCCGCGCTTCTGCCTCTCCCGGTTCGCCTGGGACTGAAGCCCATCGCGCCGCGAGGCGGCGGCAAGCTCAGTTGGCGGGGGGCTTGCGCAGCGTCCGCGCAGCGGCGGCGCGCATCACCGACCAGAGCGGCGAGCCGTCGTTGCGGATGTCGAACTGGTCATGCGCGTCGGCCGGGAAACGGCCGTGGTCCTGCCGCGAGACGAGGCGCCAGACGATCCAGCCGGCGCAGCCCTCCTGCTGATCCAGCGTCGCCAACCAGTCGTCATAGGCGGCGGGCTGGCCGCGATTGCTGCGCGCCCAGCCGAACTCGGAAAGCAACGCCGGCTTGCCCGCCTTCCGGGCAATGCCGCAGAATTCGACGATCTGATCGCGGAAATCCGCGGCCGTCTGGCCGTAATATTTCGGATAGCCGTGCCAGCCGCTGTAATCGATGTCCTTCAGGAGGAGGTCGGACATTTTCGTTCCGGTGTTCGCATGCCCCGAGGTCAGGAGCTGCTTGGGCGCGATCGTCTTCACCAGGGCGGCCATCTCGGCGATCCAGGCGTCGCGCAACTGGTCGGGCTGGGCATTGGGCTCGTTCATCAGCTCCCAGGCCATGATCGTCGGATCGTCCTTGTAGGCGATGCCGGTCAGTCGGTTGCGCCGGTTGACGACGTAATGCACCCAGGCGCGATAGTCGGCCTTGGTCCGCTCGTCCTTGAAGAAGAAGCCGGTCTTGTCCGTGCTGCCATACCAGGCGCGCATCTGCTGGGAGCCGCCGGTATAGGCCCAGAAATCGAGGAAGGCGATCATCAGCCGGAGGTTGCGCTTGGCCGCCTCGGCGATCAGGAAGTCGACCTTCCGGAAGCCTTCGTCATGGATTGCCATGCTGCGGGTCGCGGGATTGAAGGACAGCAGGTAGTTTCCCTTCACGCCGAGATTGCTCGCCTCCGCCGCGCTGGTGAAATCCCAGATCGTGGGAACGGTGCCATCGGTTGAGCCGATCACCGGCTGGAGGAAGGTGCGGACAACGTTGGCGCCCATGGCGACGGCGTCGTCGAGAACGGCCAGCACCTCGCGCTCGCTGCCGAATGTCAGGTAGTGATTGTTGACGCCAGCGACGCGGAATTCACCGCCGTCGAGCATGAAGCTGCTGCCCGCTACGGTGACGAAGCCGGGCTTGGCGGCTTCAGTCGAGCCCTGGGCATTCACGCCGGTCGCGGCGGTCAGGCCGACGATCAGTGCGGCCAATACTCCGAAGCGGCAAATGCAGCGCCAGAACTTCGCCGTCGTTCCCTGCAACGCGGATGCTGAGGATTTGGACATATGCGCTAGGTCCCGGTTGGCTGTTTGGCGCTGTCTTGGAGAGAATTTACTGTTACCTGCGAATCGTCGAGGTCAATTCCCTTACGTCCTGTCAGCGTTATTGTGATTCATCTAACAGTTGATTTCTTTTTGACACCTACGGAAGGATAAGGTTAATGTAAATTAACTAGAAACGGAATACCGTCATGACCCGTCGCTGCCATACAGGTTTCTGGGTTGCCGGGTTGGCCCTGGCCGGCCTGACAATCCAAGCCGATGCCTGGAACGCAACCGCCATGGCCCAGGATGGGCCCGCCGTCGCAGCACCCCTGGCCGAGATGTCGTCGCGCGGGGATGCGGCCCTGCTCATGCCGGGCGACCGGCTGCGGATCGACCTGTTCGAGCGGATCGAGCCGGAAGACGACCGATGGGCTGCCCGCAGGCGCGCGGGCCGGCCGGACCAGAGCTTCTACCCGCGGCAGGATATGACCGGCGAGTTCGTCGTCCAGCCCGACGGGACGCTGCCGATGCCGCTGATCGGGAATATCCGGGCCGAGGGGCGCAGCGGCGCCGCGGTGGCCGAGTCGATCGCCGCCACCTTCGAGGCTGTCATCGGACGTACGGCCCGGGTGACCCAGTCGCTGGTCGAGCGGCCTCCGGTCTCGATCGTCGGGCCGGTGCGCCAGCCGGGCATCTTCCGCTATGTCACCGGCATGACCGTCCAGCATGTGCTGGCTCTGGCCGGCGGCTTGCGTCGTGCCGACGATAACTGGGTGCGCGTCGAATATGCACGGGAGCAGGCCAGGATCCCGGCGGCGCGGGAGCGCTTCCAGCGGCTTCAGGTGGAGGTGCAACTGCTGCGCGCCGAGCGGGAAGGGGACGGCGACGAGCCGAATCTGCGCGCCCTGGTGGGCGTGGCGCGGAACCTGATCGACGAGGCCCGCAACGGCCGCCAGCGCATCCGCGAGGCCTATGCCGAGCGCCGGGCCACGCTCGACGCCGCGGCGGTGGCGGCCCAGGAGGCGCTCGACATCACCCAGGACCGCCTCGCGGCGGCGGCCGTCGGCGTCAAGCATCGGGAGGAGCGTCTCAAGGCGCTCAAGCCGCTGGCGGACGCCAACAATATCGGCAAGCCGGTCTATCTCGAGGCAAGCGTGCAGCTCAGCGAAGCCAATGAGCGGCGGCTCGCGGCCTCGGGGCTGGTCGCCGACGCGCGGCTGCGGCTGGCTGGCGCGCAGAGCGAATTGTCCCGCTTCGAACTGGACAGGCGGGTCGAACTCGACCGCCTGCTCGCGCAGCGGCTGCAGGAAATGGGTGAGGCACGGACGGCGCTCCAGTCGTCGGAGTCGGTCGTGACCTTGCTGGCTCCAGAGGTCGAAGCCGATACGGGCGCGCTCGCATCCTTCGATTTCGAGATCGTCAGACGGCGTGGAAACGAGTGGGAAAGGATAACCGCAACACCGGCCGCAGTCGTCGAGCCGGGAGATCTGATCAAGTTTGAGATCAATCGCAACAAGATCGTCGTTGCGAACCAATAAAAAATCCAAGATGCGTTTGCTGGACTACACGTGATCGTACGACAACAACAATAACATCGGAGCGTGTCATGTCGGTTGGGGTAGAAAAGGCGCTGATTCCCTATGAGGCCCTTGCGCGGAACACCACTGCCGTCCGGAGCGTGGACAGGCATTTCGGATTCGATGACCTTCCCAGCGTCTCGGTCGTCATCCCGACGCTGAACGAGGAGAAGAACCTTCCCTTCGTCCTGCCTCGCATACCGAGCTGGGTCGATGAGGTGATCATCGTCGATGGCCGCTCCACCGACGGGACCGTCGAGGCCGCCCGCCAGCTCTGCCCGCGGGCCCGGATCGTGCTCGACCAGACCCCCGGCAAGGGGGCGGCGCTGCGCGCCGGCTTCGACGCCGCGACCAGCGACATCATCGTCATCCTCGATGCCGATGGCTCGATGGACCCGGCCGAGATCAGCCTCTTCGTCGGCGGGCTGATCGCCGGAGCCGACATGGTGAAGGGCTCGCGCTTCATCCAGGGCGGCGGCACCGACGACATGTCGCTGATCCGGATGCTCGGGAATTGGGGCCTGACGATGCTGGTGCGCATCCTGTACGGAAGCCAATTCAGCGACCTCTGCTACGGCTATCTCGCCTTCTGGCGCCGGCATCTCGACGCGTTGCGGCCGACGACCAACGGCTTCGAGGTCGAGACGCATCTGAACGTGCGCGCCCTGAAATCCCGGCTCAGGATCTCGGAAGTTCCGAGCTTCGAGGCCAACCGAATCTTCGGCGAGAGCAATCTGCACGCCGTATCGGATGGGTTTCGCGTCCTGCGGACGATCCTGCGCGAACGGATGCCGCGGCTGGGCTAGGGCCGGACCCGGTCAGGTCGCGGCAGCCTGATCGGAACACGCTCCGGTTCCGTCACCAACTCGGATCTGCGTCTATGAACATCCTGATGGTCTGGGCTCGCTTCTTCCCCGAAATGGGGGGCATCGAGACCCATATTCACGAGATCTCGCGGCGCCTCAGCGCGGCCGGCCATCGCATCACCGTGCTGGCCACCGATCGCTCGGGCGCGCTGCCGACGCGCGATCGCGTCGGCGAGGTGGAGGTGATCCGGGTTGGGGCGCGGCCGCGCTCCACGGACTGGTACGTCGCGCCCGGAATCCTCGGCACGATCCTGCGGCAGCGCTGGGACGTGGTGCATGTCCAAGGCTATCACACCCTTGTCTCGCCGCTCGCGATGCTCGCCTCGCTGCTGTCGCGCCAGAAATACGTTCTGACCTTCCATAGCGGCGGCCATTCCTCGGCCTTGCGCCGGTCGCTGCGCGGCCTGCAATGGCGCATCCTGGCGCCGCTGGTGCGCCGGGCGGATGCGCTGGTCGGAGTTTCCCAGTCCGAGGTGGAGCAGTTCAGCCGCGGCATGCACATCCCGCGCAACCGCTTCCGGGTCGTGCGCAACGGTGCGCAGGTGCCGGAAGGGGTGGCGGGAACGGTGCGGGAGGATCCGGACCTGATCATCTCGATGGGCCGCCTCGAGCGCTACAAGGGCCATCACCGGGTGATCGAGGCGATGCCCGCAGTGCTGCGGCAATGCCCGAATGCGCGGCTGGAGGTGATCGGCGCCGGGCCCTATGAGCCGGATCTGCAGCGGCTGGTGGCCGGGCTCGGCCTCGATCGCGCGGTTCGGATCTTCGCCTGGGACCCCACCGACCGGATGGGGCTCGCTCGGCATCTGGCGGCTTGCGGCCAGTTCGTGCTGCTGAGCGACTACGAGGCGCATCCGGTCGCGGTGATGGAGGCGCTCGGGCTCGGCCGGAAGGTGCTGACGACGCGCAATTCGGGCTTTGCCGAACTGGCGGATCTCGGCTGGTTGGCGACAGTCCCCCCGCAGGCGGGGGGCGAGGCGATCGCGCAGGCGATCCTGCAGGGGCTGGCCGCCCCGCCGGCAACGTCGGTGACCCTGCCGACCTGGGACGAGGCCGCGGCCTCGCTCCTGCGGATCTACGCCGATGTCGTCGACCGCTGAGCCCCATGCCGGAATGACGTTGCCCGTGCCGCCGGACGCGCGCCGGGCGCGGCTTGCCGCACGCGGCTGGGCGGCGGTCTGGGCCGTGATCGGGCGGCTGCCGGCGGGGGCGGTGGATCCGAGCGACGCCCGCATCCGCTGGCGCGTCGTGGCGGGTGTCGCGGTGCTGAACGGAGTCTGCCTGGTCCTGAATGCGGTGGCGCAGGGCATGGGCCGGGCCGGCCAGCCACAGGCCGGCGCGCTGTTCTGGACGGCGATGCTCGTCATGGTGTTCGGCAGCGCGCTCGCCGCGAGCCGCCCGGGGGTCCATCGGCTGGAGCGGCTCGCCTGCCTGGTCGTGCTGGGGCAGTCTCTGCACCTGCTCAAGGTGATCTTCTCGCCGATCGGCTTCTACGGCTTCGACGAGTATCTGCACTACCGCACCCTTCTCGACATTGTCGAATTGCAAACGCTGTTCGCCAGCAACTCGCTCTTGCCGATCAGCCCGCTCTATCCCGGGCTGGAGATCGCGGTCGCGCCATTGATCGCCCTCACGGGGCTCGCCCCCTTTCCGGCGGCGCTGCTGGGGATCTCGCTGACCCGTTTCGTCGCGGTCATGGCCTGCTTCCTGATGTTCGAGCGGATCTCGGGTTCGAGCCGGCTCGCCGCCATCGCCGTTCTGGTGGTGATGAGCGGCACCAGCTTCGTCGGCTTCCACGGCCAGTTCGCCTATGAGACGCTCGCCTTCGCCCTGTTCCTGGTGGTCATCGGCTGCGTCCTGCGGCTGGAGCAGGAGCCGCCGTCGATGCGGTGGCAATTCGCCCTCGTCGCGCTGCTGCTGATCCCGGTCGTCACCGTCACCCATCACCTGACCTCCTACCTGACAGCAGCGACCATCGTCGGCGTCGCCGTGCTGATGCTGGCGCGGCCGATGCCCGGCCAGCCCCGCGCGCTCGTCCTGCTCCTCGCGGTGGTGGCGGTCGCTGCGCCCCCCCTGTGGAAGTCTGCGGTCTCCGCGCCGATGAGCGACTATCTCGGGCCGCACATCATGCATGCGCTGAGCGACATGCAGAGCCTGCTCCTCAGGGGCAGCCCGTCCCGGACGTTCTTCGTCGGCACCGACGGCGTGCAGGCGCCGCTGGCGCTGCGGCTGATGGGGGTCATCTCGGTCGTGATGATCGGTGTCGGCCTGTTCTTCGGCTTCTTCCGCGCGCTGACCTTCCGGCTGCCCGGCGAGCGGGAGGCGAGGAAGCCGCGCCGGCCTTGGCCATCGAGCGCGAGCGTGCTGCTGGCCCTGGCCGGGGCTGCCTTCCCGGTGACCGTGATTTTCAAGATGACCAGCACCGGCTGGGAGGTCGGCAACCGGCTCGGCGCCTTCGCGATGATCGGCGCAGGGTTCGTCTGCGCGCTCAGCGTCACACATTTCTGGGGGCGCTCGCTTCGAGGGCGGACCGGTCGTACCGCCCTTGCCGGCGTCCTCGCGCTGATGATCGCCGGCGGCATCGTCAATGGCGGGGCCCTCCTGGTCCGGACGAGCTATCAGGTCTCGGCGGACGGCCAGTCGCTCGAACCGCTCGGCATCGCCGTGGCCGGGTGGATGCGGCAGGTCCTGGGCGAGAACAACCGTGTCGTCGCGGACAGGACCAACTCGATCCTCGCCAGCACCTATGGGCGCCAGAACGTGCTGTCGACGCTCAACGGCGACCCGGCCATCGCGGATCTCTATTTCGGCGACAGATTGGGCGCGCATGAACGCAACATCATCGCCGCCGGCTTTGTCGACTACATCCTCGTCGACCTGCGGCTGCCCATGAGCGCGCCGAAGTTCGGGCATTATTACGAGCCGGGAGACCTGTCGCAGTACGACAATCTGCCACCGCGCCAGCGCGACCTGGCGAAATTCGAACGGCATCCCGAGATCGCCCGGGTTCTCGATGCCGGTCCCGTGGTGGTGTACGATGTCCGCAAGATCCGTCGATGAGCGGCCGATGATGCGCGTCGGCCTCGCGCTGCTCTGGGTCCTGGCGGTCCGGGCCGCGGCGCAGGCGGAGCTGCACCCGGTCCTGCGCGCCTGTCTGGTGCTGCCGGTCCTCTCCTTCTTCCCGGGCTATCTGCTGCTGCGGGTGTTGCGGGTCAGGGTCGGTGGGGCGGACATGATTCCGTTCGCGATCGCGCTGAGCTGGGCCATCCTCATTGCTTCCGGCTTCGTCCTGCATGCGTTCCAGGCGCTGTCGGAGGAGGGCTGGTTCGCCGCCACCGGCACGACGATGGTCGTCCTCGCGGTGGCGGCCGCCGCCATGCCCGGCCCGGCACCGCAGCCTCCCACGCCGCTGCCGCGCATCGACGGGCTCGCGATCGCCGGCCTTGCGGTGGCGGCCGGGCTCGCGGTCGGCGCCGTGGCGCTCGCCGTCTGGCAGGCGGGCAACGACCGTCCCTTCGAGATCCTCGAATTCTGGATGGTCGAGGGCAGCCAGCCCCGCGAGCTCCTCATCGGGATGCGCAACGGCGATCTGGACGAGCGCCATGTTCGGCTCGAGGTTCGCGGCGTCGGCCGGCTGATCCATTCCGAGCCTGCCATGGTCCTCGAACCGGGCCAGACGGTGCAGCGCATCGTGCGGGTGCCGTTTCGCGATACCGGGTCCGCGGAACGGATCAGCGCGGTGCTGCTCGGCGAGGGCGACCGCATCCTTCGGCATACTCACATGACGATCGGCGAGGCGCGGGAGCCCGGCCGCATCGGGATGGAGGCAGGGCGATGACGACGAGCCCGTCGCAACGCGAGCAGGCAGGGCATTTGGCTGCGGCGGCGATGGCGGAGACGGGCGTCTCCATCATCGTCTGCGCCTATACCGAGGCCCGCTGGAACGATCTCTGCGAGACGATCGACACCCTCAAGGCGCAGTTGCGCAAGCCGGACGAGATCATCCTCGTCATCGACAACAACGATGCGCTGCTCGCGCGGGCCCAGGCGCATTTCGCCGGCATCAGGACGCTGCCGAGCCGGCTCGGCCGGGGCCTGTCGGCGGCGCGGAACACCGGGATCGCCGCTTCGTCGGGCTTCCTCGTCGCCTTCGTCGACGACGATGCGACGCTCGAACCGGACGTCGTCGGCCGGCTTGAGGCGGCCAGCCTGAAGCCGGGTGCGCTTGGGGCGACCGCCCGGATCCTGCCGGACTGGGTCGGCGCGCGGCCGGCCTGGTTCCCCGACGAATATCTCTGGACGGTCGGCTGCAGCCACGAGCCATCCACCGGGCGCCTGGCGATCGTCCGCAACGTCACCGGAGCGGCCTGCATCTTCCGCCGCGACGTGTTCGCGCGTTGCGGTGTCTTCTCGCAGGCGCTGGGGCGCGGGAAGGGCCAGGTGCCGGTGAGCTGCGAGGAGACCGAACTGTGCATCCGCGCCCGCCTGCGCTTCCCGGACGGTCATTTCCTGCGCGACGACGCGGCCCTGGTGCATCACAAGGTTCCCGCCGCGCGCCTGACCTGGCGCTATTTCCTGCTCCGCTGCTATGCCGAGGGGCTGTCGAAGGGCAGGCTGCGCGAGATGCTGTCGTCCGGTGCGGCCTTCGCGACCGAGCGCTCCTATGTCCGGGCGCAGCTCGCCCCGGCCATCGGGCGCGCGCTGCTCGGCGGCGCGTTCGGCCGGGCTGCGGCGCTCGGGCTCGGGCTCGGGGCGGCGGGGCTGGGCTATGTGCTGGCCAGGTTCGCTTCCGCAGGCGGGCGGCCGGTCGGGGACATCGCCTCGGGTATTCCGCCGGCCCATGGCTGACGAGGTCGGTGCCTCTCTGCATCTTTCCGGGAAACATGAGCCCCGCCGCCGGCGGGGTCAGCTGCCGTCGGCCTCGCGCAGCTGCGGCACCGGCCCGACATGTGGTTCGGCCGGGCCGGCGAGCACCTGCGCGACCGCACTGAGCGTCTGGAGCATGGCTCCGATCTGGCCGAAGATGCAGGCGAGGCCAACGCCGCTCAGGCCGAGCCAGGGGGCGAGGACCAGCGTCAGGCCGATCGTGAGGCTGCCCTGGATGGCGTAGTTGATCGTGATCGAGCGCCCCCAGTTGCGCAGCCGGGCGAGGGCGATGAACCAGATGTTGACAGCGGCAGGGATCGACGAGACGGCCAGCAGTCGCAGGATCGTGATGCTGTTCTCGACATAGTCCTTGCCGAGGAGCGCGAGCAGCAGCGGCGCGGCGAGGATGAGCGCTGCGGCCGCAACGGCGACGAGCAGCACCACGAGCGCGAGCGCGCGGCGCGCATAGGGCAGGAGCTTGTCCGGCGCTGCGGCGACGGTGACGACGAAGGACGTGACGAAGCTCGACGAGGCCAGGCGGATGGTGTTGGCGATCAGCCAGCCCTGAAAGAAGAAGGCGGCCTCGGCGGCGCCGAGCAGGTTGAGGACGATCAGCGGCAGGAGACGCACCGAGGCCTCGTTGAGGAGGCCGCCGAGATAGTCGAAGCCGACGACGGAGACGACCTGGCGGTAATCGGCCGTGCTGTCGCGATCATGGCTTTCGATCGACCGGGCGTGCAGCCTGCGGCTGAAGACGATCAGGCCGATCGCGACGAGGAAGAACGGCAGCGGCGCGAACCAGGACAGCACGACCGCATGGCCAACCCCCATCCGCGCCAGGGCGATGAGCAGGGCGAGCTTGGCGAGGTTGTAGGCGAGGTTCTCGACGAGGATGAGCCAGGTTCGCCGCCTGGCGGCCAGAACCCCGTCCTGAACGTAGAAGAGCGTCGAGCAGATGATGGCGGCAAGAACTAGGAGGTGGTTTCCGTTGAGCTCGGGGATCATGAAATCGATCAGCCCGGTCGCGGTCAAAACGCTCCAGACCAGGATGCCGGCACCGATGTTGAGCGCGTAGCAGGTTGCAACGAAGCGACGGAAGGAGCGGCCGACCTGCGCCGTGTAGCGCGTCAGGGCGACCGTGATCCCCAGTTCGGCGACCATGCCCAGCAGCACGATGCCGGAGATTGTGGAAGAGGCGAGGCCGATCTCTGCGGGCAGGAGAAGGCGCGCGGCGATCGCCCAATATAACAGGCCGAGGCCGGATGAGAGGATCTGGTTCGCGACCAGCACGTATCCATGCGAGAAAAGATCGGAAGTCAGGTTCTCGCGCAGGCGTTGACGTAGAGACACGATAGCACCGCCTCCGACGCATTCTCGCGCCATTGCCCATCGCAGGCGCATCTGGCAGTTTAAACTTTTATGTGAACAGTTGAAGTCATGATGTGATAAGTTTTTTCGCTACGATTCTCGACCGGGATCGGCGGTCGGGACGATACAACGGGAGCAACCATGCGCGTCCTCCTGGCCACGCAATTCTATCCTCCCGTCATCGGCGGCGAGGAGCGGCATGTCAGGAACCTCGCCCATGGGCTCGCGGCTCGCGGGCACGAAGTCACGGTGGCGACGCTGGCGGGAGCGGACCTGCCCGAGGATGAGAGGGGTGGCGGCGTGAGGATCCGGCGTCTGCGCGCCATGATCCAGCGCGTGCCGGGGCTCCATGCCGACCGACAGCGGATGCATGCCCCGCCCTTTCCCGACCCGGAGCTGGTCCTCGGCATGAGGCGGCTGGTGAGGGAGACGAAACCGGATGTCATCCATGCCCATAACTGGATGGTCCATGCCTGCCTGCCGCTGAAACTCACCTCGCGGATTCCGCTCGTCCTGACCCTGCACGACTACAGCCTGGTCTGCGCCAAGAAGAACCTCATGCGGTCCGGCGCCGCCTGCGCCGGGCCGTCTTTCGGCACCTGCCTTCCCTGCGCGATCGACCATTACGGCGCGCTGAAGGGGATGGTGACCTATGGCGGGCTGGTGGCGATGCGGCCCTTCGAGCGTGCCGCGATCGACCTCTTCATCGCCGTCAGCCAGGCGGTGGCCCGGGACAATGGCCTCGAGGGCGTGCCCCACACGGTGATCCCGAACTTCGTGCCGGACGTGCTCGAGGCGCTGGCGGGCGCCAGCGAGCGGATCGCGCTTCTGCCGAAGGAGCCGTTCATCCTGTTCGTCGGCGACCTGATGCTGCTGAAGGGGGTGGGGACGCTGCTCGACGCCTACCGCACCCTGGAGCGGCCGCCGCCGCTGGTGCTGATCGGGCGCAGGCTGCCCGACACGCCGCAGGAACTGCCGCCCGGCGTGTCGCTGTTCGAGAGCTGGCCGCATGACGACGTCCTGGCAGCCTGGCAGCGCTGCCTCGTCGGGGTCGTGCCTTCGGTGCTGCGCGAGGCCTGCGCCACCGTGATCATCGAGGCGATGACCTTCGCCAAGCCGGTGATCGCCTCGCAGATCGGCGGGAACACCGATCTGATCGAGCCGGGCGTGTCGGGGCTGCTGGTGCCGCCCGGAGACGCGGGGGCACTTGCCGCCGCCCTGGCGGAAGTCATCGGCGATGCCGGGCTGCGCCAGCGCCTGTCCGAGGGCAGCGCCAGCCGGGCCCGGCAGTTCCGGGCGTCCGCGGTGATCGCCCGCATCGAGGATGCATACCACGTCGTCCTCGCAGAGCGGGGTACGGCCGTCGCTGGGGATTCGGCCCATGCCTGATGGATTGCTCAAGCGCGCCTCCAATGCCCTCAGGCGCGCGCTCGCGCCGCGGGATGGCTGCATCATCCTGATGTATCACCGTGTCGGCGCCCCCGGCTGCGACCCGGAGCATCTGGCCGTGACGGCCGGCAAGCTGGCCGAGCAGATCGCAGTGCTGAAGCGGAACCGCACGGTGGTACCGCTGAGCTGGCTGAAGGAACGCATGGCGCAGGGGCTTTCGGTCGCGGGGACGGCGGCGGTCACCTTCGACGACGGCTATGCCGATGTCCTGCATCAAGGCCGACCTGCCCTTGCCCGGCTGGATTGCCCCGCCACGGTCTTCCTTGCGACCGGCGCGATCGGCACCGGAGCCAACATGTGGTGGGATCTGGTCGGCCGGCTCTTCCTCGTTTCCCCGGCGCTGCCGCCGGAGGTGACGGTGGCGCGGCAGGGCCGCCGGCAAAGCATCGCGCTCGACGCCGCCGACCGGGGCTCCCGGATGCGGGCCTATGGCCAGGTCTCGGAGATGGTGCGGCCGCTGCCATCGCGGGAACGTGACGCCGTCGTCGACGATCTCGTCCGCCAGATCTGGGGCGCGCGCGAGGACCGAGACGAGGATCGCCTGATGAGGCCGGAGGAGGTGCAGGCCTGGTACAGCAAGGGGATGTTCGAGATCGGGGCTCATACCGTCAGCCACCCTTCACTGCCGACCCTGCCTGCCGCCGAGCAACGGGCCGAAATCGCGGAAAGCAGCCGCGCCTGCACGACGCTCACCGGGGAGCCCCCGACGGGTTTCGCCTATCCCTACGGACATTATGACGCCGCGGTGATGGAGGCCGCGGCGGCTGCGGGAATCGCCATCGCGGTGACGGCGGAGAAACGACGGATCGGGCCGGCCGAACCGATGCTGGCCCTGCCGCGTTATTATGTGGGCGATTGGGATGCGGCTGCCTTCGCCCGGCATATGTCCTTCCAAGCCTGATGATATCGGTTAGTGACGCGCTGAATGGGCCGTTCTGCATAAGAAGGCTCTCAGCCGTCGGCGCATCGATCGCCTGCGCCGGCCGCGAGGGTCGGAAAGCATGGGGGAAACATGCCTCACGGGTTTCGGTCGACCGATCGTCACATTGCCAGGCCGGGAGCCGATACCATGTCTGACCGTAAGGAGATGTCGCCCGGCAACGGCGTTCCCGGCCCGAGCTTCGACCGCCGGACCACGGATGCCGTCATCGCCGCGGTCGAGAACGAGATCGCCCTTCTCGACGCGGAGCTGGTAAAGGCGGGCAATGGCGGCAGGGAGGCCACGGCGCTGTCCGACAAGAAGGCGCGCCTCCAAGGCTTCCTCGCCGATTACGCGATGATCGCCAACGACTATCATGGTCGCCTGGCGCGCGGCGCGCAGCCGGTCTCCCGCTCGTTATGGAAGCAACTCCTCGACAGGCTGAAGCTCGGCTGACGGCAGCCTTCGGCGTCCAAGGCCGGGTCGCGTCGACGACCGCGCGCCGGGCCGGCGGGTAAGCCGGCGCCGGCCGAGATCAGCTCGATGTCTGGATGTCTTCCCTGTGCACGAGCGAACGGCGCGAGGTTTCGGGGATCGTCAGCACGACGAGGAAGACCAGCACGGAGACCGCTGCCATGTAGATGGCAGGCGCGATCTTGCTGCCGGTCTGGAGGATGAGCCAGGTCCCGAGGAAGGGCGCGGTGCCTCCGAAGATCGTGTAGGCGAGGTTGTAGCTGATGGCCGAGGCGCTGAAGCGCGTGCGCGTCGGGAAGAGTTCGAGCAGGGCGATGCCGACCGGTCCCCAGAACAGGCCGCAGCCGATGGCGAGCAAGCCCTGTCCGATGATCGCGGAGGCGAGCGTGCCCTGCGCGGCGATGAGATAGGCCGGAATGCACGCCAGCGCGTTGACGACGAGGCCGAGGATCAGGATCGGCTTGCGGCCATAGCGATCCGACAGGCCGCCGCCGACGATCATCATGACGAAGGCGAGGGACAAGGCGACGCTGTTCGAGATCAGCGCGGCGTTGGAACCGAGCCCGACCGTCGCCGTCAGATAGCTCACGAAATAGCCGGCCAGCGTGTAGAAGCCGAGGCTCGAGAAGGCGGCGAGCGCGAAGCTGTAGCCCATCTGCTTCTTCTGGTCGCGCATGGCCTCCGCGATCGGCGAGGTGGCGACGCGCTTCGCCGCCTGGGTGGCCTTGAAGGCTGGGGATTCGTCGACCTGGTGGCGGATGTAGAGGCCGATGAGCGCGAGCGGGCCGCCGATCAGGAACGGGATGCGCCAGCCCCAGGATGCGTAGGCGTCGGCGGTCAGGACATTGGTCAGCAGCAGCACGAGCAGCGCAGCCGCGATCGGAGGCAGGTTGGCGAAGGAATAGGTGAAGGCGACATAGAGACCGCGCTTCTCGCCGGGGGCATGTTCGGCGACGAAGGAGTTGGAGCCGACGGTTTCGCCCGCGGCCGAAAGGCCCTGGATCAGCCGGCAGATCACGAGCAGCACCGGCGCCATGATCCCGATCTGCGCATAGGTCGGCAGGAGGCCGATGGCGACCGTCGCCCCGCCCATCATCAGGATCACGAGGGAAAGGACGCGCCGGCGCCCGATCCGGTCGCCGAGGCTGCCGAAGACGAAGCCGCCGAGGGGGCGCATGACGAAGCCGACGGCATAGATGGCGAATGTCGAGAGGAGCGCGGCCGTCGGATCCGAATTCGGGAAGAACAGGCGCGCGATGATCGCCGCCGAGTAGGCGTAGACGACGAAGTCATACCATTCGACGAACTGGCCGAGCGCGGCCGAGGTCAGCACCCGGCGCAGGCTGCTCTTCTCCGCAGCGGCGGAGGGAGCGCCGACAGCGGTGCTGGAGTGGGCAGTCATCGGATTTCCTCCATGCATTCTTCTTGTCCGGAACCGCCCACGCCGCCCTTGTGGTGGTGGGCTGATCCTTCAGGTCTTCTGGACGATCGCGTAGCGGCGGTGCTCCAGGCAGGGTAGGGTCCGACGCACCTCGAGCAGGCGCGCGCGGGAGATGCGGGCTATGGCGAGCCCCTGCTCGGCCGCGACGAGCGCGGTGGGCAGGCCGGCGGGATCGATGATCATGCTGTGCCCGACGGAGAGCGGCGGAGGCTGGCACGAGGCCGCGACGAAGCAGGTGTTCTCGATGGCGCGGGCCTGCAGCAGGGTCTGCCAATGCAGTTCCTTGAGCGGACCGCTCACCCAGCCGGAGGCGACGAGCAGCACATCGGCGCCGCGGTCGACCAGCAGCCGCGACATTTCCGGGAAGCGGATATCGTAGCAGTTCATCAAGCCGAAGCGCAGGCCGTCGAGCTCGAACAGCGTCAGCTCCCCGAAATCCGGCTGCAGCGGCGCCGTCTGGTTCTTCTCCGATTCGCGGTAATGGAACGCGTCGTAGAGATGCAGCTTCTCGTAGCGGCCGAGAACCGTGCCCTCCGGGCTCCAGGCCACCATGGTGTTGGTTGCGAGCCGGCCCTGGCCTTCGCCGTAGAGGCCCGCCACGATGGCGACGTCGTGCTCGATCGCCAGATCTCGCAGGGCGGCTTCGAAGCGGATGCCCTCGCTGCGGGCGACTGCGGCAATCGCCTCGGCGGAGGCGGTAAAGTCGAACATCGCCGCCTCGGGGAAGACGACGAGCCTGGCTCCGCGGGAGGCTGCTTCCGCAGTCAGGCGCGCGATCGCTTCCAGATTGGCGCCGATGTCGGGCCCGCCCACCATCTGGGCCACCGCAATGACGACATCGTTCGGATCCGGGCTGACAGGCGCCATGTTCTTCCTCGGCTGACCCTGCCTTTGCGCGGCAGGCACAATGCGGCGCAAGCGTCGCACCGTATTGGAAGCCGGATTTGACAGGGGCGGGCGCGTCCTGTCCAAGATCAATTCTGTCATGATTGATGCTGAATCGTTATCAGTCGGCCATCTGCCCGACCTGGCTCGCCTGCGGTATTTCCTCGCCGTCGCGGATTGCCTCAGCTTTCGGGAGGCCGCGCAGCGCCTGAACGTGGCGCAGCCGGCGATCAGCCGGGCGATCCGGCAACTGGAGCGCGAGCTCGGCTTCCCCGTGTTCGAACGGACGACGCGGAAGGTCGTCCTGACCGAGGCGGGCGCGGCGCTGCGCAGCGGCAGCGCGGAAGCGCTGGAGCGCCTGGCGGTGGCCCTGCGCCACGCAGCCCAGGCTGCGGCCGGCGAAGCCGGCGAATTGTCGCTCGCCTATTCGGCCCAGGCCGTCCATGGGCCGATGGCCGAGATCGTGGTCGGCTTCCGCTCCGCCATGCCCAACGCCCGCATCCATCTCAACCTGATGTCGTCGCAGGAGCAGATTCCGGCGCTCGAAAGCGGCCGGCTCGATGTCGGCTTCCTGCTCTCGGCGGCATGCAAGTCGCCATTGTCCCACATCGTCGTCGCGCGGGAGCGCTTCGTCGTTCTCGTCTCGAAGCATGATCCTCTCGCGGGCCGGGCTTCGATCGCCCTGTCGGAGCTGTCGGAGCGCCCTTTCGTGATCGGCACGATGCGGCGCTGGCACAGCTTTCGTTCCCTGGTGAACCATGCCTGCCTGTCGGCGGGCTATCTGCCCAGAGTCGTCGAGGAAGCGGATGATGTGCCGCTGCTGCTGCAACTCGTCTCGCTGCGCAAGGGCGTGACCCTCTACGGGGCAGCGATCGGGCCGACGCTGCTGCCCGACATTGCGGCGGTTCCGGTCGCCGACGAGCATGCGACCTTCGACGTCAGCATTGCCTGGAACGCGGCCAGGGCCACGCCGCTGTTGAAGGCGTTCATCGACTTCACGCGCAGCCACGCTGCGAAAGGCGATGCGGGAGCGGCGTCCCCGTCGCCGTGACGATAGGGATGACGCGCAAGATAGATCGTTGCAGGGCTTCCCCTGCCTCGGCTCACGCCGCAGCAGAATCCGCCGCCGGCGCGACATTCTGATTCATCCGAAAGAGGTTCGACGGATCGTAGCGTCGTTTCAGACCGGCGAGGCGGCTATAGCTGGCGCCGTAAGCCTCCTGGACGCGATCTCCCTCGTCGGCGGGCATGAAGTTGATATAGGCCGTGCCCGCGGAATGCGGCCTTGCGGCGTTGAAGAGGTCGCGGGCCCAGCGGATGCAGCTCTGGTCCATGCTCGGTTCGCGCCAGCGTGCGTGAACATTCATGACGAAATGGGAGGCGCGCTGCGGAAACGCCGTGGCGGCAGCGGGCACCCGGCCTGCCGCTCCGCCGACATGCGCGATGAAGATCTCGCATTCGGGCCCCGGCAGATGGCCGACCGCGCCCACCAGGAGTTCGATCGCCGCATCCGAGAGATCGATGAAGTCGTGGCTCTTCCAGTAGTTGCGAGCGCCGGCCGCGAGGAGCGGGTCGAAAGCCTGTTGCCATGCCGTGAACGGCGTCGGGCCGACCACGTCGGCGATCGGCGTTCCGATCGAGCGCAGCCGCTTCGTCGCCTTCTCGCCTTCGGCGATGTCCCCGCAATAGCACGTGGCCAGGACCAGCACTTCCTTGCCATGCCATTCCGCAGGGAGGAACGGCAAAGGCGGAGCCTTGCGCATTACGGCCCAGCAGGTCAGCTCGTCGGGGGAGCCTTCGAGCGCTGCGCGATATTCCTTAAGGACCTTCCCGGCCTCGCTGAACGGATGCACGACAAGCCCCGACAGGACTTGCGGACCGAGCTTCTGCAGCCGGAATTCGAACGCCGTCACCACCCCGAAATTGCCACCGCCGCCGCGCAGCGCCCAGAACAGATCGGGCTCCTGCGTCGCGCTGGCTCGCCTCAACTCGCCGTCGGCCGTGACGATCTCGACCGACGACAGGTTGTCCAGGGTCAGGCCGAATTTCCGCGTGGTCCAGCCGAAGCCGCCGCCCAGGGTCAGCCCGGCGATACCGGTCGTCGAATTGATGCCGGTCGGCACCATCAATCCGAAAGCCTGTGTCGCTGCGTCGACATCGGCGAGCGTCGCGCCGGGCTCGACCCAGGCGCGCTGCGCCGCCGCCTCGACGCGGACCGCCTTCATCTGCGACAGATCGATCATCAGGCCGCCGTCGCAGACCGCGTTTCCGGCGATGCCGTGCCCGCCGCCGCGCACCGAGACGAGCAGCCCGTTGTCGCGCGCAAACCGGACCGCGGCCGCGACATCCGCGGCAGCCATGCACCGTATGATCAGCCCGGGCCGGCGATCGATCATCCCGTTCCAGATCGCACGTGCGTCATCATAGGCTTCGTCGTTCGCATCGAGGATGCTGCCGCGGATTTGCGAGGCAAGCGCCTCGATGGCCGAGGGATCGATGGTCCGCCGTCCGGCTGCCAGTGTCGTGAGGCTGTGCGCAGGCATGGTGGTTCCTCCCGAAGGCATGGTTGTGTGCCGCCCCCCGGCAGCCGGAAATCTGCGCCCGATCCTCGCCCCGCTCCGTGATGCGGATCACACAGGGACTTCCATGCGCTGAAAGCCCCCGCGACTTGTGCATCGGGCGCCGCGGAAACTTCGCCACGGCTTGTCCGGGTCGACGTGCGCGCTGACAGGAACCTGCCGGATCTGATATCGTGGAAAGGCGCGACCCCGGCCGGGCCGCGCGCGCCTTGCATGGCCTATGCCTCGCCCGGCTTGCCGGGCCATCCGGTTCCTTCACGCCCTGTTTCGGTTGCCATCGCCTGCAAGTGGAGTCCGAAACGGGGCGTCGCAAGCTTTCGATGCGTGTCATTGCCATCCGCACGTTCATTCGCGGCAGCGCAAATGGTCGGATTGTTCAGTTATATTTGGAAAAATAGCTGGCTTGAGCAGATAAAGATCATCTGCATTGCGCTATTGTCTTTGCCTTTCTACTATTTCTCGCTCGATCTGCCGCGATACATCATCGCCGACGCGCTGCAGGGGCGGGCATTCGCGGGCGGGCAGGAGACGGCGAAGCTCTTTCACCTCACGCTGAACCTGCCGCAATCGCTGGGTGGTCCCCGGACGCTGTTCGACGGAATCTGGCTCGACAGGCTGTCCTATCTCTTCGCGCTGTCGGGGCTCTTCCTGCTGTTCGTCCTGATCAACGGCGGGTTCAAATACCTCATCAACATGCGCAAGGGGGCCTTGGGCGAGCGCCTGCTGCAGCGCCTGCGCCTCGATCTGTTCTCGGCGGTGCTGCATTTCAAGCCGGAGGCGCTCCAGCGGATCAAGCCTTCCGAGGCGGCGACGATCATCAAGGACGAGGTCGAGCCGGTCGGCGGTTTCGTCGGGGACGCCTTCGTTCAGCCGATCTTCCTAACCGGCCAGGCGCTGACCGCGCTCGTCTTCATCTTCGCCCAGAATCTCGCGCTTGGCCTGATCGCAGGGGGGATGATCCTGATCCAGGGGATCCTCATCCCCCGCCTGCGGCGGGAGCAGATCCGCCTGGCGCGGCAGCGCCAGATCGCTTCGCGGGCCTTCGCCGGAAAGATCGGCGAGGTGGTCGAAACCCTGGCGGAGGTCGCCAATCACGGCACGGCCGCGGTGGAGAAGGGCCTGATCGCGCAGCGGCTGGAGCTGCTCTTCGGCATTCGCTATCGGCTCTATGCGCGGAAATTCGCGGTCAAGGCGCTGAACAATCTGCTGGCGCAGATGACCCCGTTCCTGTTCTACGCCGTCGGTGGCTATTTCGCCCTCGCCGGCCGTCTCGACCTTGGCCAGCTGGTCGCTGTCATCGCGGCCTATCGCGATCTGCCGACGCCGGTGAAGGAATTGATCGACTGGGACCAGCAGCGGCTGGACGTCGAGGCCAAGTTCCAGCAGGTCGCCGAGCATTTTGGCCTGGACGGCAATCCCGGAGCAGGCACGCCTGGCGGAGACGGCGATGCGGCCAGCCTGCCTGCCGCGGGCATGATCGTGGCGCAGGACCTGACCGTCACGAACCCGGCCGGGGAGCATGTTCTGGACCGGGTTTCGGCCTCGCTGCCGCTGCAACGGCATATCGCATTGTCGGGCGGAGCAAGCGAAGGCGCGGGCATTCTGGCGCAGGTCCTGGGCGGGGGCCTTCATGCCAGCAGCGGCCTCGTGACGATTGCCGGCCGGCCTCTCTCGGCGTTGTCGACGGGCATTCGCGGCAAGGAGATCGCCTATCTCGGCCCGGAGCCCGTCATTCTCGACGGGAGCCTGCGGGACAACATCCTCTACAGCCTGCGCAGGGCACCTGCGGACGCATCAGCTCCGGCCGGCTGGGCGATCGATTATCGCCGGGCGCAGGCAGACGGCGAGGCAGCACTCGACGTCAAGCTGATCGAGGCGCTGAGGATCGTCGGCCTCGCCGAAGCGGTCTTCCGCTTCGGACTTGCCGCCAGGCCGGGCTCCGAGATCCCGGGCGAGCTGGTGGCCCGCATTTCGGACATCCGTACCCTCATTCGCCGCAGGCTCGCCGAACGCGGGGCCGAGGCCGCGATCGAGCCCTACGACCCCGCGCGCTACACGCGCAATGCGACGATCGGCGAGAACATCCTGTTCGGAGTCCCGACCGAGCCTGGATTGATCGGTGCGAAGCTCGCCGAAAATGCCCTGACCCGCGAGATTCTGGACGAGCTGGCCCTGACGGATGTGCTGTGCGGGATCGGGCGCCGCATCGCCGCGACGATGCTGGACATCTTCCGTGATCTCGCCCCCGGCCATGTTCTCTTCGAGCAGTATTCCTTCATCGCGGCCGAGGATTTCCAGCACTATCGCGAGGCGCTGGGGCGGATGGAGGCCGGAACGGGCAGCGAAGCCGATCGCATGCGACTGATCGGGCTGGCGTTTCTCTACAGCGAACCGCGGCATCGTCTCGGCTTGCTGGACGCGGCGGTCGAGGCCCGCCTTCTCGCGGCCCGTACCGCCTTTCGCGACCGCGCCTCCGCCGGGCTGGCGCACGCCATCGCCTTCTACGACCCGCAGCGCTACTGCGCCGCGGCCCCGCTGCGGGACAATCTCCTGTTCGGACTGGCGGCGCAGGGCACGGCCGACGAGGTTCTCCACGATACGCTGGCGGAGCTCGAGCTGGACGGTAACGTCTACCGGCTGGGCCTCGAGCGGCCTGCCGGTTATAGCGGGCGGCTGCTCTTCCCGGCCATGAAGGCGCAGATCGCGCTGGCGCGCTGCCTCATCAAGCAACCGCAACTGCTCATCCTCAATAATGCCTTCGGCGCGTTCAGCCAGAGCGAGGCGCGACAGATATTGACCCGCGTCCGGGCGGCGATGGCCGGGCGAAGCCTGATCGTCGCGGAGCGCGATCTCGCCGACGGCTTCGATCTTCACGTCAGGTTCGACGGGGCGAGGCTGGCGGCCCTGCGATCCGTCGCGGAGGTCGCATCCGGCCAGGCCGAGCGGCCGGTCATCGAGGCCGGGGCTGAGGGGCCGGCGGCGACCGGCAGCGGCGAAATCCAGGCCTTGCGGCGCGTGCCGATCTTCAACGGGCTCGATGCCGCACGGCTGAGGCTCCTCGCCTTCACCGGCGAGCGCACGACCTTCGCCGAGGGCGAGGTATTGTTCCGGCGCGGGGACGAGGCGGACGCAGCCTATGTCCTGCTCTCGGGCACGGCCGATGTGGTGATCGCGATCGGCGAGGATGGCTCCGTCCGCGGATGGAGCGTCGCCGAGAATGCCATCATCGGCGAGATGGGCCTCGTTATGGACGATCCCCGCTCGGCCACTGTCGTCGCGACCTCCGATATCGTCGCCCTCAAGCTGCGCAAGGAGGTCTTCCTGGCCTTGCTCGCCGAGTTCCCGCAAATGGCGCTCTCGGTCACGCGGCTGATGATCAAGCGCCTGCGCGACAATGCGGCGGCGACGAGCCTGCCCAGCTCGGCCGGCGCTGCCCGAGACTTGTGACGACTGCGGCGGGCCGCTCACGGAGCGACGTAGCGCATCTCCAGCCGTTGCGGCGGGCCGAGGTCGCGGTGAGCGCTTGAGATGGTGCGGAGGCTCGCCGGTTTCCGGTCGATCTCGTACATGCGCAGCAGCCGCACGCTTTCGAGATCATGCTCCCGCCGCGCAGGGCTCTCCGGCGCGGCGGATTCGGCCAGGCAGGAGCTGAAGGCAAAGTCGGTATAGGCCGGCAGCTCATAGGACTCCCATCCGTCGGTTCCCATCGGGCTGGGCCGTTCCATGATCCATTCCGCGGTGGCACCACTGACCAGCAGACCGGCAGGCGCGCGCGCATCGAAGGCCTGCAAGACGATGCCCTGGCTGGCGTTCTTCAGATTGCAGCGCACCGTCCTTTCGTCGAGCACGGTCAGGATGGCACTGATCTGGTCGCCGGCCGCCACGGGCAGCGCCAGATCCAGCACCGGGAGGTCGAGCCCCCGTGCCCACCATTGAAACCAGGCCGAATATTCGGCCTTCGCGGGCGGTCGCGCGAGCCACCTCTGCCTTGTGCCGATCTGTGGGAGTGATGAATCGGGATAGAATTTCTGGCCGTCGAGACCGATCCAGGTCGAGCTTTGAAATTCCGACGCGCTGCCGTCGGCTGGAGCGGACACGCTGGGCACCGTCCAGCTCGCCATGACCGAGACCAGGCTGCGCCCGTCGCGCGGCATGACGTAGCCGCCCGACCAGTTCAGGCTTTTCTGCGCTGGCCGTGTCTGTGGTGCGGCGACCGCCAGGACGAGCTCCATCATGGTGGGGGCGGGCGGGACCAGCGCCGGAAGGAAGCGCAGCGCAGGCGCGTCATCGCGCTTCCGAAGGAAGTTCCGGCGAAACGCCGCCGCCGCCGGGTTCGTCCCGTACTCCATCGGTGTCGGCAGGCCGAACCACTCCAGATCGTCGTCGGAGGCCACAGCGGGATCGAAAGGCTCCAGCGGCATGGGGAGGAGCTTGATTGCCGAATCCTGCGACAGCGCCCCGGCGGTCTCGCCCATGGGATTCCTGACCATCGCCGACCTCCTAGACCGGCTTCCATTCGGCGGCTGCCGCGGTTGCCGCCGCGCCGAAGGCCTTGAGCGTGTAGTCGCTCTCGCTCTGCCCGGTGCCCGTGTGCTCGGACAGCGTCGCGAAGACCGTCGTCGCCAAGGTTTCGCCGGCCATCGAATCGCTGGGATAGTGCAGCCCGGCGATCTCCCGATTGCGAGCCACCCGTCGCGCGAGCGCCTTGAGGGTCTCGGCTACCGCGATCTTCTCGGCTTGCGGCAGCGCCGGCGTCACGATGTCCAGCACATGCTCGATGCAGGCCGCCATGAGATGGGCCTGGGTGGCATGGCCGCTGGGATAGGCCGCATGCCCAGGAACCGGGATGGGCGGCAGCAGGGCAGGGCATTCCCAGGACGGGCGCGGCCGCTGGAAGACATGCTTGTAGTAAAGCGCGGTGTAGGAGGCCAGCAGGCTGGCGATATGCAGGACCCGGAAGGTCTGCGGATGCGATCCCGGGGCCATGGCCAAGGCCTCCATGAAGGCCGTGATGAATTCGGCATCCTGCGTCAGGATCTCGCCCAGCGCCGCAGCGCGCTCGTCGCGGGCGGCCACCAGGAGGTTCTTGATCTCCAGTGCTTGTTTCGTCTCGCCGCCATAGGCCGTGTTCAGATCGAGCAGGATATCCGCCAGGCTGTCATGCAGCGTCACGGTGTTCCAGTCGGTCGCCGCGAATTCCGCGAGAACGCGAAAGGCATACCAGCGCGCGGCCCAGTTGCGGTCGGCGAACGCGACCGATTTTCCGCCGGTGCCGGCGTTCAAGAACAGGACCGTCTTTTCGGGACCGCCGTTGGGGTCCTGGAGGATGTGAACGACCCTGCGCAGATCCCGGATCCGCTCCCCGCTGGTCGCCGCCTCCATCGAGAACGGAAAATCCGCTCTCTCCGCGAGCAGCCAGCTCGTACCGTCGCTGCCGACGCCGGCGCTTCCAGCGTTGCCGGTATTGCCGGTGTTTCCCGTATTTCCTGTATTGCCGGTCATGGCTCGGACCCCGAACGGTTGCTGTTGCGGCAAAGTCGTTAGGCCAAAGGTTCAGTCAGGCAGGCCCGCCCTTCGCAGATGCCCGAGCCATTGCCCCAGAATGGGCGGCAGGAACGGACAGCGTGGCGCATAGATGGCCAGCCGAAAATCCGGCTGGACCAGCAGAAGGCGATCGACCGCGTTTGTAGCTTCCGTCAGCCGGCCCGCAGCCATCAGGCTGGCGACGAGGATCCGCAGCGTAAATCGGATCGAGGGGTTGTGGGCAACGGCGCTGCGCGCCCAGCCGACGGCCTGGTCGTAGTCACCATTGACGTAATGGGCCTGGGCAAGGATGCCCTCGTGAAAGAAGCGATAGGGATCGGCCGGGGCCAGGCGTTGCCCGGCCTCGGCGTGCAGGACCGCAAGCGGACCATCGCCGATGAAGCCGCGCGTGGCGCTGCTCATCGTCCAGGCCATTGCCACGCTCGGCCCGGCCTCGATCGCACGATCGAGAAAGCGCTGGGCCGTGACCATGTCGCGCAGGAAAAACGCCTGAACGTGGCCATAGATCGCGAGAGCCAGTGCATCGTTGCCGTCGTGTTCGATGGCGGCCCGCGCGCGTTCGGCCGCGACCTGCGCGTCTCCCTCCGGATCGGGCGATCCGAACTCGCCGACGCGGAAAACATGCCAGAGCGCCGTATAGGTGAAAGGCGGCGCATAGGACGGGTCCAGCGCCATCGCCTGCTGCAAGAGCCCGCGCGCGCGGGCAAAGCTGTCGCTGTCCATCTTGTAGAGGAGGTCGAGCGCCTGGAGCAGCAGGTCATAGGCGGTCATGTTCTGCGGATGCTGCCGAAGGGCGCGCTGCAGCTCATGCTCGCGCACATGGGGCGCGATGGTCTTGACGAGCTTCAGCGAGATCCGATCCTGCAGGTCGAAGAGTTCGCCGACCTTGCCGTCATAGTGATCGGCGCTGAGCACGGCGCCGTTTTCGTTGGCGATGAGCTCGGTGCTGATGCGGACGCGCCTGTCGGACAGCGCGACGGTGCCGTCCATCACGTAGCGGACGCCGAGCTTGCGCCCGACAGCAACCGGGTCGATACGCCGCCGGCCATATTCCAGGGTGGAGCCGCGCGAGATGACGAACAGCTCCTTGAGCCCCGACAGCGACTGGATGATCGAGTCGACGACGCCGTCGGCCATGGTGCTCTTATGGAGCCCGGAACCGTTCATGCGGAAAGGCAGGACGGCGATCGATGCCCTCGCATCCATGCCGGCGGGGCTTTCGCCGATCTTTCGAGGAGCCGAGCCTGCTTCTGACCGAAGGGCGAAGGCGCGCACCGGCTGCTTGTGGTTGCGCAGGAAGATCTCGCCCATGTCGGAGGCAAGCGATCGCGTCGCTTCATCGACCCGCGCGAAGACCGCTTCCGATACGATCACTCCCCCTTGCTCGGCATAGGATTGCAGCCGGGCAGCGACATTGACGCCGTCGCCGTAGATGTCGCCGCCGTCGAAGATGACGTCGGCGAGGTGGATCCCCATGCGGAACGCGATGCGCAGGGCGATGGGCTGATCGGCCGTCGCGGCGGCGAGGGCACGCTGGAGCGACAGCGCACAGCGGGAAGCGGCCGGGGCGCCGTCGAAGGTCGCCAGGAATCCGTCGCCCGTGTTCTTGACGATACGCCCGCCATGCTCGCCGACGCAGGGCTCGATCAGGTCGGCGCGCAGCCGCATCAGGCGATGATGCGTATCCTCCTCGGCCGCCTCGCTCAGACGCATGTAGCCGACCACGTCGGCAGAAAGGATGGCGGCCAGATGGCGTTTCATCGTCGCGACGAAGCTCTCGGATCCGGAACCGGTCCGCACCGATCCGGATAGCCAGCAATGCGTCAGCCTCGACGGAATGCTGGCATGGCAGCCTTGTCCGGTCCACCTCAAAGCGCCCGGTTTCGGCATCTGGGTTCCGTTAGGGAAATGCCGGGAACGGCATGCGCGCGAATTTCCGGCTCGCGGGGGACCGTGCCCCCGCCTCGTCGGCCGGCGGCCAGCGCCGTGGCGCTACGCTAATCCCGATAGAGGATGTCGATCCGCGTCAGCCCGATATCGCTCAGCGTATGGTCGTCGAGGGGCTCCGGGTCCCATGTCCGGTGGGCGCTGCCGGTCCATGCCAGCCAGCGACGCAGGACCGGGATTGCGCGCGATGGCGGTCCCGGGGGCGGGGCTGCGCCATTTCCGGCGCTCCCTGCGCGGTCGCCCGGTGTCTCCAAAGGTGATAGGTTCAACGGCGTGTGATCGCGGCTCTGAGCGTGCTGCACGGCGAAACTCCCGTCCCCGTCGGCCCCCGCCATTGCCGCCGATGGCGGTCGTGGCGGGCGATGGGGACGAGTTTCTCCGCCCTTTCCGCTTCAGGTTCTGTGCGCCGGATCACATAAGCTCGGGCTGCCTGACAACACCGGATGTCGAGGCCACAGGATGAGCGATGACCCTCGCCGGATCGCGAGCCTTCTCTCGGCAAACCCGTTCTTCGCCGGGTTCGCGCAAGGCACCCTCGACAGGATCGCTGCGATCTGCCGGCAGCAGCATCTGGCGGCGCGGGAGGTGCTGTTCCTGAAAGGGGACCCGAGCAACGGGCTCTACGCCATCCGGCGCGGGCTGATCCGCATCGGCACGACCGACGATCTCGGCCAGCAGTTGACGATGAACGTGCTCGGAGGCGGCGACGTCTTCGGCGAGATCGCGCTCCTCGACGGCCGTTTCCGGACGGCGGATGCGGTGGCGCTGGAGGACACGGACATGTTCTTCCTGCCGCGCCGGGACTTCCTGCACCTGCTTTCGAGCGAGCCTGCGATCGCATTGCATGTGATCGAGCTTCTGTGCGGCCGGCTGCGCGATGCGATCGACCGCATGGAGGAGAGTGCGTTCCTGCCGGCCGAGACAAGGCTGGCGCGGCGCATCCTCATGCTTGCCGTCGATTACGGGATGGTGGTGCGCGCTTCGCAGGAGGAGCTCGCATCACTCGCCGGCGTCACGCGCGAGACGGTGAACCGCCAGCTCCAGAGGTGGAAGCGTGCCGGCGTTCTCGTACTCGGGCGCAAGCGACTGGAGATCCACGATATCGACGACTTTCGTCGCCTGACGGGGATCGCGACGCTGGGACCGCGTACGCGGTAGCTTTCACTGGCTCTCCGGGCTGCCTGCAGGCCTATTTCCTGTCGCCGATCACCGCGGCGAAGATTGCGATCGGCTTGTCGAAGCCCTTCAGGATCCGCGCATCCAGCTCGATGAGCGGAAGGCGCGAACCGACGGCGCGAGCAGCGACACGGTCCATGAGAATCTCGAAATCGCCCGCGATCGAACACAGGCGCGCTGCGAGATTCACGACGTTGCCGACCGCGGTATAGTCGAGGCGCCCCCCGGAGCCGATCCGCCCGACGGTGGCGAGCCCCATGGCGAGGCCCACGCCAAAGCCGAGGCGATGGTCGAACGCGCGCCGGGCGGCCAGCAGCTTCTGCACATCGATCTGCATGTCGTGCGCCATCTCCAGCGCTTGCAATGCCGGATCCGCGCAGGGAACAGGGGCATTGAACAGCACCATCGCCCCATCGCCGGAGAAATTCGTCAGCGTTCCCTCATGGGCTGTGACCACCCTTTCGAGGACGTCATAGTATTCGCCCAGGACGCCCATGACGGCCTCGGGCTCGGCCCGCGCCGAGAAGGCGGTGAAGCCACGCAGATCACAGAACAGGACGGCGACTTCGACGCGTCGTCCGTCGAGCATGTGATCACCCCCCGTGCGATCGATGAGCTCGGCGACCTGCGGGGCCAGGAAACGCCTGAGCCGGCTGATGCGTTCCGAGCGCTCCTGCGAGAGCGCGAGCTCGCCCGCCATCTCGTTGAACCGGGTCGCGAGCCGCTCGAGTTCGTCCCCGGTGGCGAGATTGATCCGGTGATCGAATTGCCCGGCGCCGATCCGGGAGGCTCCGTCCTCCAGAAGGTGGATCGGCCCCGTCATCCGATGCGTCAGCCAGTAGGCGAGCGCCGCGGCAAGGATCGCGCCGGCAACGAGCAAGGCCGCCGTGCGCCAGAGAGCCGCGTAGATCGGGCCGAAAGCCTCGACCAGGGGCTGCTTGACGATGACGCTCCAGCCGACATTGCCGATCGGCGCCATCGCGGCGAGGACCGTGTTCCCGGTGACGTCCTGCCCGGCGATCGCCTGGCCCGGGCGGGCGAGGATCGCGGCACGCAGTTCCCGGAGCGGCCGCGTCGCGGTTTCGTCGGCACGCAACACCAGGCTGATGTCCGGATGAGCGATCAGGCGGCCTGGCCGATCGAGTACGAAGGCCTCCCCGGTGCGTCCGACGCGGATCGCCAGGATCACGTCCCAGATGAATTTGAGGTTGACCTCGGCGATGGCCACGCCGGCAGCCGCGCGGTTGCCCGCGACCGCCATGGTCATGAAGGGCTCCGAGCCGCCTTGAAACGCCACGGGGCCGTACCAGACGCGATGGGAGCGAGCTTCCGTCACGGCGGGATTCCCGGAGCGGTCGGCGCCGCTCTCGAACCTGTTCAGGCCGATACGGGACACGAACAGCCGTTCCCGCCCCGAGGCATCGACGAGGCTCAGGCTCTGGATGGGAGGGACTTGCCGCAGCACGAGCAAGGCATCGAGCCTGCGCTTGTCATCGGCATTCTCCGACCATGGCAAAAGGACCGCCCATCCAAGCTGATCACGGATTCCTTCCATGAAATCCTGGATCTTGGCCGCAGCTGCCCGTGCCTCGGCGTCGAGCAGGTCATTGAGGCTGGCCCGTTGATCGCGATAGCCGAACCAGGCCTCGCCAACACCGGCGACCAGGAGCGGAATGACGACCGCCGCGAACAGTGCGAGGAAGTACTTCCTGAACAGCGACATGCGCGAGGCGGCGGGGGGATTGGGCACGGGGTTGGCTCACGCGACAGATGACCGGCCGGGTTATTCGATCACGAAATCGGCACTGCTCAGAAGCGAAGGCGGGACGGAGAGACCGAGCGCGTTCGCAGCCTTGAGATTGATGAACAGCTCGACCTTCGTCACGCGCTGCACCGGCAGTTGCGACGGCTTCTCGCCCTTGATGATGCGGCCGGCATAGGCACCGGTGTGGCGGTGCGACTGCAGGAAATCGCCGCCGTAGCTCATCAGGCCGCCGGCGATCGGGAAATCGCGCGATTGGGTGATCGCCGGTACGGCATGGGCGACCGCAAGCGCCGCCAGGCGAGGGCTGCGATAGGCGAAATAGGGATCGGAGGTGAAGACGAGGCCACCGGCTCCGACCTGAGCAACGCTGGCGAACAACGCCTCGAATTCCTGTTCGGTACTGGCTTCGAGCTGCCGCAGCTGCAATCCGAGGCTGTCCGCCGCGGCCTGGAGGTTCCTGATCTGTGAGTTTGCGGTCGGGCTCGTTCGATTGACGGCGATCGCGAACAGCCTGGCGCCCCGGCGCAGCTCCGCCATGAACTCCAGCCGCTTGCGAGAGACCTCCACGCTCAGGCTTGATACGCCGGTGAGATTGCCCCCCGGCTGGGACAGGCTGTCGACGACGCCGAGGGCGATGGGGTCGCCCCCCATCTCGAACACGATCGGAATCGTCATCGTCGCCGATTTCGCCGCGAGCGCGACCTCGGCTCCGCCGGGGGCGACGATCGCGACCACCTGACGATCCGCCAGCTCCTTCGCCAGCGCCGGCAATCGTTGATAGTTGCCTTCCGCCCAGCGATACTCGACCGCCAGATTGCGCCCTTCGACGTATCCGGTCTCGGCCAGTCCCTCGCGGAAGGCCGCGAGCCGGCTGGCGTAACGCTCGGGTGATTCCGAGCCAAGATATCCAAGCACCGGCATTGCGGGCTGCTGCGAGCGGGCCGGGACGGCCCACGCCGCGGCGCCGCCGGCGAGCAGGATGAGATCACGGCGGCTGAGTCCATCGGCGGCTCTGGCCGAGGCGGAGGGCAAGAAGCGCAAGGCCGTCTCTCCTTCCAACCAACATCGTATGTTTGCTTGAGGCCTTCGAATGCTAGTCCAACTGCTCGGCGGCGGTAAATCACATCAGCAGACAATCGAGGATGACGTAGAGTTATATCAGCCGGCGGGCGTGGGTCTCTACCGCGCTCTCGTCCGCGTCGCAGCAGAAATCATGCCCGCCCGCGTCCACGGCAGGCTTCGAAGAGGCTGGAAGCAAGCGGGCGTGCCGACGACCAAATCGGGAGATGGGTCCCGCCCGCAGCTGGCCTCGTCGTGAACCGGGTTGCCACGGTTCCGGCACGGAAACCATGCGGAAAGCGCAGCCGCAGCCCAGTTTTATGTCGCCGGGCCGGGTCGGATTGGACGCCGGCCGGCAGGTGCTCCGTCGCCTCTTGACCGGTTATGATGCATCATAATATGATGCATCATAATTCGAGAAATGCCCCCGAGAGGGCTTCCGGCGGGAAGCCTTCAGGTCACAAGAGGTCGGCCAGCCAAGACGAGTAATTTTGGGTCGGAAATAAGAACGGTTTGCGAATAATCGCAAATAATAAGAATTCCCGGAGGAAATCATCATGTTTCAACTGACGCGACGCGGCGCGCTCGCCGCTGGACTTATGCTTGCCGCCACCGCCGGCGCAACGGCTCAGGAAACGCCGGTAAAGGGCGGAATTCTGAACATGATCGCGCAGCCGGAGCCCCCCATGCTGATGGTGGGCCTCAATACGCAGGGGCCGACGCTCTATGTCGGCGGGCAGATCTATCAGAGCCTGCTTACTTACGGCAAAGACCTGCAGCCGCTGCCGTCCCTGGCCAAGTCCTGGGCCGTTTCTCCGGATGGCCTGACCTATACGTTCACCCTGCAGGACAACGTCAAATGGCATGACGGAAAGCCGTTCAGTGCCGACGACGTCGTGTTCACGGCCGACAAGTTCCTGCGCGAGTCGCATCCGCGCTGGCGTCTGATCGCGGCGACCTATGTCGAGAGCATCACCGCGCCCAGCCCCAACCAGGTCGTCTTCAAGCTGAAGAAGCCGTTCTCGGCGTTCCTCTACGCCTTCGAGCTGAGCTCCTTCCCGGTCATCCCGAAGCATCTCTATGACGGCACGGATTACCGCACCAATCCCGCCAACCAGACGCCGATCGGCACTGGCCCGTTCAAGCTCAAGGAATGGAAGCGCGGCTCCTATATCCACCTCGTCCGCAACGAGGATTACTGGAAGCCGGGCAAGCCCTATCTCGACGAGCTCTATTTCCGCATCATCCCGGATGCCGCCTCCCGCGCGGTCGCCTTCGAGAAGGGCACGGTCGATGTGCTGCGCGGCGGCGACGTCGAAGGCTTCGAGGTCCGCCGGCTGGTCAAGCTGAAGGATGTCGAGAGCACGACCAGCGGCTGGGAGGTCTATGGCCCGCTCGTCTTCATGCAGCTGAACCAGCGCAAGATGCCGTTCTCCGACAAGAATGTGCGCAAAGCCCTGATGCACGCGATCGACCGCGACTTCATCGTGAAGAACATCTTCTTCGGCCTGGGCAAGGCCGCCACCGGCCCGTTCGCGTCGACGACGCTGTATTACACGCCCGAGGTCACGGCCTATCCCTTCGACATGGCCAAGGCCAAGAAGCTGCTCGCCGATGCGGGGATCAACCCGGGGGACTACAGCGTCAAGCTGATGCCCCTGCCTTATGGCGCGGCCTGGGACCGGATGGCCGAGTACATCAAGCAGCAGATCTCGCAGCTCGGCTTCAAGATCGACATTCAGGGCGTGGATGCCGGCGGGTGGTCCCAGAAGACCTCGGATTTCGACTTCGATATGACCTTCAACTTCACCTATCAGTATGGCGAGCCGGCCCTTGGCGTGGCCCGTCACTATCTGTCCAGCAACGTCGTCAAGGGCACGCCCTACGGCAACAACCAGAACTATCTGAATCCGAAGGTCGACGCGCTGCTGGCCGAAGGCGCGAGCGCGGTCAGCAAGGACGTTGCGACCAAGGCCTATGCGGAAGCGCAGAAAATCCTCGTCGACGACGTGGCGCTCAACTGGCTCTACGAGATGCAGAACGTCACGATCAACCGCCAGAAGGTGAAGAACCTCGTCAATACCGGTATTGGCCTGAACCAGTACATGGACGAGGTCTGGATCTCCAAATAAGCGCGCCGATCAAGCCCGGGCCGGCATCCTGCTGTCGGCCCGGCCCTGCGTTATGCGGCCGTCGGGAGAATAGTCTTGAAATCCCTCGATTTCGTGTTTCAACGCCTGCTCAAGGCGGCCTTCGTCGTGCTCGGCGTCGTCATCCTGAACTTCCTGCTGGTTCACATGGCGCCGGGCGATCCCGCCTCCGTGCTGGCCGGCGAGGCCGGAGCGGGCGATGCCAAATACATCGCCCAGCTGCGCGCGCAGTTCGGCCTCGACCAGCCGCTCTATCAGCAGCTCTGGACCTATCTCCGGGGCGCCCTGACCGGCGATCTCGGCTTCTCCTACCGCAACCAGCTGCCGGTGATGACGCTGATCCTCGACCGGCTGCCGGCGACATTGCTGCTGACCGGCTGCGCCTTCGTGTTCTCGCTGGTGCTCGGCATCCTGCTCGGCGTCGTCGCCGCCTATCGGCGCGGCAGCGTCACCGACAGCGCGGTCATGACCGGCGCCCTGATCTTCTACGCCACGCCGCTGTTCTGGGTCGCCCTGATGGCCGTGCTGGTGTTCTCGCTGCATCTCGACTGGCTGCCGCCCTTCGACATGGAAACCATCGGCGGCGGCTATACCGGCTGGGCCCGGGCGCTCGATATCGGGCATCACCTCATCCTGCCCACCGTCACGCTCGGCCTGTTCTTCACCGCGATCTATACGCGCCTGACGCGGGCTTCGATGCTCGAGGTGATGTCGCTCGACTTCGTCAAGACCGCCCGCGCCAAGGGTGTGCCCCAGGCGCGGATCATCCGGCGGCACGTGCTGCGCAACGCGATCCTGCCGGTCTTCACCTTCGCCAGCATGCAGGCCGGGCAGCTCGTCGGCGGCGCCGTCCTGACCGAGACCGTGTTCGCCTGGCCCGGCATCGGGCGCCTGATGTTCGACGCGCTGCTGCAGCGCGACTACCCGGTGCTGCTGGGCGTGTTCCTGGTCACTGCAGCCGTCGTGGTCATCGTGAACCTGATCTCGGACCTGCTCTACCGCTTCGTCGATCCGCGCATCGAAGCCGCAAGCTGAGGATCGCTGTCGTGAAATTCTTCCAACGCTACGCCAAGAACTACGGCGCTCTCATCGGCCTCGGCATCCTGATCGTCGTGGCGATCGTCGCGCTTGCCGCGCCCCTGCTTTTCCCGGTCAGCCCGTGGCAGAGCGTCGGCGACCCGCTGCTGGCCCCATCCGAGGACCCGGCCTTTCCGCTGGGCACCGACATGCTCGGCCGCGACATCGCCGCCGGCCTTGCCTATGGCGCGCGCGTCTCGCTGCTCATCGGCCTGATCTCGACGGCGGTCGCGGTCGTCATCGGCGTCTCGATCGGCGCCCTCGCGGGCTACTATGGCGGCAGGATCGACGACGTGCTGATGCGCTTCACCGAGTTCTTCCAGACCATCCCGGCCTTCGCCATGGCCATCGTCCTGGTGGCGATCTTCAACCCGAGCATCACCTCGATCACGCTCGCCATCGCGATCGTCTCCTGGCCGCCCGTGGCGCGCCTGGTCCGCGGCGAGTTCCTGAGCCTGCGCTCGCGCGAGTTCGTGCAGGCGGCCGTGGTGATCGGCCAGAGCGGCCCGCGCATCATGTTCACCCAGATCCTGCCGAACGTGATTTCCCCGATCATCGTGACGGCCTCGCTCATGGTGGCGACCGCGATCCTGACCGAGAGCTCGCTGTCCTTTCTCGGTCTCGGCGACCGCAACATGATGAGCTGGGGCTTCATGATCGGCGCCGCCCGCACGATGCTGCGCGAGGCCTGGTGGATGAGCGTCTTCCCGGGCGTCGCCATCCTGCTGACGGTGCTCGCGATCAACTTGATCGGCGAAGGCCTCAACGACGCGATGAATCCGCATCTGCGCGGACGGAAGGACTGACATGACCGGTCAATCCACTCCTCTGCTGCGCGTCGAGAATCTGTCGATCCCGCTGCCTGCCGGGCTCGACCGCGCCTTCGCCGTCGAAAAGATCTCCTTCGACCTGCAGGCCGGCGAGATCCTGTGCATCGTCGGCGAATCCGGCTCCGGCAAGTCGCTGACCGCCAATGCCATCATGGGGCTTCTGCCGCGCTATCTGCAGCCGAGCGGCGGGCGGATCCTGTTCCGTGGCCAGAACCTGCTCGCCATGAGCGAAGCGGAGCTGGAGACCGAGCGCGGCCGCGCGATGGCGATGGTGTTCCAGGAGCCGCTTTCGGCCCTCAATCCGCTGATGAAGGTCGGGGACCAGGTCGCCGAAGTCCTGGAGGTCCATGGCGAGAAGAACGCGACGATCCGCGAGCGCCGCGTGCTCGAACTGTTCGAGTTCGTCGGGCTTCCGGACCCCGCGAGTTTGCGCAATGCCTATCCCTTCCGTCTTTCGGGCGGGCAACGCCAGCGCGTGATGATCGCCATGGCGCTGGCGCTCGAGCCGGCGCTCCTGATCGCCGACGAGCCGACGACCGCGCTCGACGTCACCACCCAGGCCCAGATCCTCGACCTGATCCGCAAGATCCAGCAGGCCAAGGGCATGGGCGTGATGTTCGTCACCCATGATTTCGGCGTGGTCGCCGACATTGCCGACCGCGTCGCGGTGATGGAGCGCGGCGTCATCGTCGAGCAGGGGCCGGCCGAGGAGATCCTGAACCGTCCGCAGCATCCCTATACGCGGCGCCTGATCGCTGCCGTCCCCCATCGCGAGGACAGAGACGCGGCGCCAAGCGCGACCGGTGCCGACGGCGCGCGGCTGCTCGAGGTCAAGGGGCTGCGCAAGGTCTATCGCAGCGGTGGCGGCTTCTTCTCCAAGCCGCGCGTGGTCAACGCCGTCAACGACATCAGCTTCAGCCTGCGGCGCGGCGAGACGCTCGGCGTCGTCGGCGAATCCGGGTCAGGGAAATCGACGCTCGGGCGCTGCCTGCTGAAGCTCACCGAGATCGACGCCGGCGAAATCCTGTTCCACGGCAAGGATATCGTGCCGCTCTCGGCCAGCGCCTTCCGCCCGTTGCGGCGGCACATCCAGATGATCTTCCAGGATCCGTTCGCCTCGCTCAATCCGCGCCAGACGGTCGGGCGCATCCTGACCGACGGTCCGATGGCCAACGGCGTGTCGCAGGCCGAGGCCGAACGCAAGGCCCGCGAACTGCTGGAACTGGTCGGGCTGGAGGCTTCCGCCTTCGATCGCTATCCGCAGGAATTCTCGGGCGGGCAGCGCCAGCGCGTCGGCATCGCGCGCGCGCTCGCGCTGGAGCCCGAGCTTCTGGTTGCCGATGAAAGCGTCTCCGCGCTCGACGTCTCCGTCCAGGCGCAGATCCTGACGCTGTTGCAGGAGCTTCAGGCCAAGCTGAACATCGCGATCATCTTCATCACCCATGACCTGCGCATCGCGGCGCAGATCTGCGACCGCATCGCCGTGATGCATCGCGGCGAGATGGTCGAATACGGGCCGCCGGAGCAGATCTTCGACGCACCGCAACACGCCTACACGCAGCGCCTGATCGCCGCCATTCCCGGCTCCCACTGGAATCCGCGCCTGGCCGTGCTGGAAGGAGAAGCACGATGAGCGGAACCAGCCCGATCCCCGCGAGAGCAGGCGGCGATATCCTCGTCCGCCATCTCATGCTCAACGGCGTGCGCCGTGTCTTCATGGTCGCCGGCGAGAGCTTCCTGCCCTGCATCGACGCCCTTTACGCAAATCGCGACGCGATCGAGACCATCTCCTTCCGTCAGGAAGCCGGGGCGGCCTTCGCTGCGGAAGCGCATGGCAAGCTCACGGGCGAAACCGGAATCTGCTTCGTCACGCGCGGGCCCGGCGCGAGCAATGCCTGCATCGGCGTGCACACCGCCTATCAGGACGGCACTCCGATGGTGCTGTTCATCGGTCAGATCGGCTCGGATACGGTCGAGCGCGATTGCTTCCAGGAAGTCGACTACCGGCGCATGTTCGGGCCGATGGCCAAATGGGTCGCGAGCATCGATCGCACGGACCGGATTCCTGAGTTCGTCGCCCGGGCCTTCCAGGTCGCGCGCAGCGGGCGGCCCGGCCCGGTAGTGCTGGCGCTGCCGGAGGACACGTTGTGGGGCAAGGCGGCCGTAGCCGATGTCCCGCCGACGGAGCGCGCCCACCCTCATCCCGCGCCTGCGGAGATGGAGCGTCTGGCGGCCTTGCTGGAGGCGGCGGAGCGCCCGTTCATGATCGTGGGCGGGGCGGGCTGGAACGAGCAGGCCCTGGCTTCCATCCGCGGTTTTGCCGAGCGTTACGACCTGCCGGTCGGCGTGTCCTGGCGGCGGCTCGAATGCTTCGACAATCGCCATCCGAACTTCGCCGGCCATGTCGGCTACGGCATGGACGGCAAGCTGGCGCGGCGCCTGGAGGAGGCCGACCTGCTCCTGGCCGTCTGTACGCGCCTCGACGAGCCGACGACCGAGGGCTACGTGCACGTCACCTGCCCGATACCGCGCCAGAAGCTCGTGCATGTCCATCCCGATCCGAACGAACTCGGCCGGGTCTATCGGCCGGAGCTCGCCATGGTCGCGGATCCGACCGGTTTCGCTGCCGCGGTGTCCGGGCTCGCGCCCCGGACGAGCCTGCGCTGGGCCGGTGCCGCCAGGGCCGCGAACGCCGATTATCTGGCGACGCTCCAGCCCGGACCGATGCCCGGCGAAACCAATCTCGCGGAAATCTCGGCTTCGTTGCGTCAGACATTGCCCGAAGACGCCTGCGTGACGCTCGGCGCCGGCAATTTCGCGCTGTTTCCACACCGCTTCCTGCAGTTCTCGGGATTGGGCACGCAGGCCTCCCCGATCTGCGGGGCGATGGGCTACGGCCTGCCCGCGGCCATCGCCGCCAAGCTCGCTTTCCCGCAGCGTCCGGTGCTCTGCTATGCCGGCGACGGCTGTTTCCAGATGACGATGCAGGAGCTGGGGACTGCCGCCCAGAACAAGCTCGGGATCGTCATCCTGGTCTTCAACAACGGCATGTGGGGCACGATCCGCCAGCATCAGGAGCGCGAATACCCGGCCCGGGTTTTCGGCCTGTCACTGACCAATCCCGACTTCGCGGCACTGGTTCGCGCCTATGGCGGGCACGGCGAGACCGTGGCGCGGACCGGTGACTTCGGCCCGGCCTTCGAGCGCGCGCAGGCTTTCGCAGAGCGTGAGTCGATGCCGGCCCTGATCGAGATTCGCTACGACCCGGACGGGATCACGCCCGACACGACGCTCTCGGCGGTGCGGGCTGCCGCGCTCGCGCGGGCGGCCGCATAGGCCGGGAACAGGACGACAGGAGCAAGGCGCCATGCGAGCATTCTTTCACCCCGACCAGAGCCTGCACGACCCTCAGCAGTTCATGCAGGTCGGCCGCATCCGCGAGCCCAAGGACCTGCCGAGCCGGACCGAGGCGCTGCTGGGGGCGCTGAGACAGCGCGGCATCGCGACGGAGCAGCCCTCCGACTATGGCACGGCGCCGGCGCTGACCATCCATACGCAGAGCTATCTCGACTTTCTGGAAAGCGCCTACGAGCGCTGGCGGCAGGTTCCGGAAGCCGGCCCCGAGGTCCTGCCCAATGTCTCGCCCTACTGGAACGGCCGGCCCGACATGGCGCATCGCCGGCCTTGCCGCTCGAACTGGATCGTCGCGGAAGCCGGCTACTATCTCGGCGACATGGCGGTTCCGATCGGCCCCAATACCTGGCTGTCGGCCTTGCGCTCCAACCACACCGCGGTCGCGGCGGCGGACGCCGTGATCGCCGGCGAGGCCGCGAGCTATGCGTTGTGCCGGCCCTCGGGGCATCATGCCCGCGCCGACCGGGCCACGGGCTTCTGCTATCTCAACAATTCGGCCACCGCGGCGGAGCGGCTGCGCCAGCGCTTCGGCAAGGTCGCCGTGCTCGACGTCGACGCCCATCATGGCGACGGCACGCAGGAGATCTTCTACCGCCGCAACGACGTGCTGACGGTCTCGATCCACGTCGATCCCAACAGCTACTACCCCTACTATATCGGCTACGCGGACGAGCTCGGCGAGGGGCAGGGCGAGGGCTGCAACGTCAATCTGCCGCTGGCGCCCAAATCGAACGATGCCGCCTTCCATCAGGCGGTGGACAGGGCGCTCGATAAGGTCCGGGAGTTCGGTGCCGAAGCGCTCGTCGTGGCGCTCGGCTACGACAGCCATCGCGAAGACCCGATCGGCCTGCTCGACGTCTCGACGGCCGGGTTCCGCGGCATTGGCGAACGGATCGGCGCCGCGGGGCTGCCGACCGTGATCGTTCAGGAGGGCGGCTATCAGATCTCGGTCATCGGCGATTGCCTCGGGGAGTTCCTGGACGGGCTTATGACCCGCTGAAGCCATCCGCATCGCTTGCTAGGGAGTCAAAACAGGTCATGACGCATAATCTCCAGTTCTACATCGACGGTTCCTGGGTCGCTCCGGCGGGTGGCGCCACGCTCGACGTCGTCAATCCGGCCACCGAGGAAGCCTATGCGCGCATCGCGATGGGCGAGCGGGCCGATGTGGACAAGGCCGTCGCGGCGGCGCGGCGCGCCTTCGCCTCCTATTCGCGCACCAGCCGGAAGGAGCGGGTGGAGCTGCTGAGCAGCGTCATCGCCGTCTACAAGAAGCGCTATGACGAGATGGCGGCCGCGATCTCCGACGAGATGGGCGCGCCGCTCGGCTTCGCGCGCGACGCCCAGGCGGCCGCGGGTCTCGGCCACCTGTCGCAGGTGCTGGAAGTGCTCAAGACCTTCGAGTTCGACGAGGTCATCAATCGGACGTTGGTCACCCGCGAGCCGGTCGGCGTATGCGCCTTCATCACGCCGTGGAACTGGCCGATGAACCAGATCACCTGCAAGGTCGGCCCGGCGCTCGCCACCGGCTGCACCATGGTGCTCAAGCCCAGCGAAGTGGCACCCATGTCCGGGCTGCTCTTCACCGAGATCATGCATGAGGCGGGCGTCCCCGCCGGCGTCTACAACATGGTCAATGGCGACGGTCCTTCGGTCGGCGCGACGCTGTCCTCGCACCCCGATATCGACATGGTGTCCTTCACCGGCTCGACCAGGGCCGGCATCGCCGTGGCACGCGCCGCGGCGGACACGGTGAAGCGCGTCGCGCAGGAACTGGGCGGCAAATCGCCGAACATCATCCTGCCCGGTGCGGATCTGTCGAAGGCCATCACCCATGGCACCCGCCAGTGCTTCAGCAACAGCGGCCAGTCCTGCAACGCCCCGACGCGCCTGCTGGTGCCGCGGGACCAGCAGGAGGCGGCGATCGAGATCGCTCGCAAGGTCGCGGAGCAGACGGTCGTCGGAGATCCGCGCGACGCGGCGACGACCATCGGCCCGGTCGTCAGCAAGGTGCAGTTCGACAAGATCCAGGCGCTCATCGAAGCCGGCATCGCGGAAGGTGCCCGCCTCGTGGCCGGCGGCCCCGGTCGCCCGGAAGCCCTGAACAGGGGCTATTATATCCGCCCGACCATTTTCGCGGATGTGCGCAACGACATGACGATCGCGCGCGAGGAGATCTTCGGACCGGTGCTGTCGATCCTGCCCTACGAGACCGAGGAGGAGGCGATCGCCATCGCCAATGACACGGTCTACGGGCTTTCGAGCTACGTCACCGCCGCCAGTCTCGATCAGGCCCGCAAGGTCGGGCGTCAGATCCGCGCCGGCATGGTGCATCTCAATGGGGCGCCCGGCGACCTTGCGGGTGCCTTCGGCGGCTACAAGCAATCCGGCAATGGCCGGGAATGGGGTAAGTTCGGCTTCGAGGACTTCCTGGAGGTCAAGTCGATGTTCGGCTTCGAGGCTGCCTGAGCTGTGGCGGGGCGGGGCTGCGTGCCAGACCCGCCCCGCCAGGCCGGCGCTGAAAGAGCCGGGACGGCGTCAAGCTTATGGGGATCTCATCGTGAACTTTGAGCATCGGGGCGTGGGCCAGAACAGTCTCGGCGGCAGCGTGTACCAACATATCGCCGAGGCCCTGACAAAAGGGGCGCTGAAGCCCGGCGACCGTCTCAAGATCCGCGACCTCGCCCAGCAGATGGGCACCAGCGTGACGCCGGTGCGCGACGCCGTGCTCCGGCTGGTGCATGAGGGGGCGCTCGCGCTGAAAAGCCCGCGCGACATCCGCGTCCCGAGCCTGCAGCAGGAACGCTATCTCGAAATCCGCGTGATCCGCCTGAAGCTGGAGGGGCTCGCGGCGGAGGGCGCCGCCATGAACGCGACGCCGACCGACATCGCAAGGCTGGAACGGTTGACGGAAGACAACGAGCAGGCCCTGGCGCGCAGCGAGTTCACCCGTGCGACGGCGATCAACCAGGTCTTCCATTTCGAACTGGCCGAGATCGCCGCCATGCCGATCCTGCGCGGCATCCTGCAGAATCTCTGGCTCCAGATGGGCCCCGTCATCGCCGCCGCCTACGCGGATGGCGGGCGGACGATGATCGAACATCACTACGACGTCATCGACGCGATCCGGCGCCACGAGCCCCAGGCGGCGAAGAGGGCGATCCGCGAGGACATTCTCGCCGGGGGCGACGTCATCCTCAGCAACCGCATCCTGATCCCGTCCGGCGGCGCAGGCCCGCAGCCCTAGCCGCTCACGAACGGAGCCTCCCGATCATGACCGCGGCGAGCCTTCCGATGGCGGCGCGGGTCGCCCGGCGGCGGGAAAAACACGTTTGAGACCAGCAGAGATGCATCTCCGGATCAGGGCGATGCGGCGATGCATCCAGGGACCTTTGCCATGATGACCAGCCAGATTTCGGAAACGAGCGTCCTTCTCGACACGGCTTCGCCGGAGCTGTCGCTGCGGGATGTCGAGCGCATCGCCCGGGACGTCTTCGGGCTCGCCGGCGAGGCCAGTGAGCTGACCGGCGAGCGCGACCGCAACTACCATCTGCGCGCGGGCGATGCGCACTACGTGCTGAAGGTCAGCAACCCGGCCGAAGATCCGCAGGTCATCGATTTCCAGACCAGGGCGCTGCTCCACATCGCCGCCGTCGATCCCGGCCTGCCGGTTCCCCGCTTGCGCCCCACTCGCACCGGTGCGGCGGATTGGCTGCTCGAGGGGCCCGGCCAGGCGCCGCGGCTGGTCCGGGTGCTCTCGTTCCTGCAAGGCCTTCCCATGCACAAGGCTTCGCCCAGCCTGAGCCTGCAGCAAAATCTGGGGCTTCACGCAGCACGGCTCGACCTCGCGCTCCGCGGTTTCTTCCATGCGGGCGCCGGCCATGAGCTGATGTGGGACCTGAAGCACGCGAACACCCTGCGTCCGCTGCTCGAGCATATTAGCAATCCCGCCCAGCGGGCGCTGGCCGCGCGGGTTCTGGATAGTTTCGAACGCCATGCTCTGCCCATGCTGCCGGGCCTGCGCGCCCAGGTGATCCACAATGACCTCAATCCGCACAACGTGCTGGTGGCGCCCGACGATCACAGCCGCATCGCCGGGATCATCGATTTCGGCGACATGGTCCATGCGCCGCTGATCAACAGCCTGGCGGTGGCCGCCGCCTATCAGGTCTCGGAAACCGGTCATCCGCTGGAGATGGTGGCTGCGATGGTCGCGGCCTATCACCAGCTCGTGCCGCTGGAACCCGTCGAGCTCGACCTCCTGTTCGACCTCATCACGACGCGGATGGTCCTGACCGTGGCGATCTCGGGCTGGCGCGCAGCCCGCTATCCCGAGAACCACGCCTATATCCTGCGCAACAACCTGCAGGCCTGGGCGCGCCTGACACGCTGCGACACGTTGGATCGGACAGACGCTCAGGCCTATCTGCGCCAAGCCTGCCGGGTGGAGTGACGACGATGACGATGATCAACGCCTACGACCCTGCCGCCGCCGATGCCCTGGCCGTGCGCGAGCGCGAAATGGTGGAGCGCCGCCGGCGCCTGCTCGGCCCGGCATACCGGCTGTTCTATGCCGACCCGGTGCATGTGACCCGCGGCGAGGGCGTCTGGCTCTACGATCCAGAGGGCCGCGCCTATCTCGACGTCTACAACAACGTCGCCTCGGTCGGGCATTGCCACCCCCATGTCGTTGCGGCACTCGCCAACCAGGCCGGCCTGCTCAACACCCATACGCGCTATCTGCACGATACGGTGCTGGACTATGCCGAGCGGCTGCTGGGGTATTTTCCGGCAGAGCTGGGGCATGTGATGTTCACCTGCACGGGCAGCGAGGCCAATGATCTCGCCTTCCGCGTCGCCCGCGCCCATACGGGCGGAACCGGGTTCATCATCACGCAATTCGCCTATCACGGGGTCACCAACGCGATCGCGGAGATGTCGCCCTCGCTCGGCGCAGGCATGAAGCTGGGGCAGGGCGTCTACCGGGTGCCGGCGCCCGACGCCTATCGCAATCCGGACCAGGACATCGGCCGGATCTTCGCCGCCCATGTGCGGCAGGCGCTGGCCCAGATGCGGGCCGACGGCGTCAAGCCGGCGGGGCTGCTGGTCGACACGATCTTCTCCAGCGACGGCGTCTTCGCCGATCCTCCGGGCTTCCTGCGGGAAGCCGTCGAGGCCGTACGCGAAGTGGGCGGGGTCTTCATCGCGGACGAAGTCCAGCCCGGCTTCGGCCGGACCGGCGACGGCATGTGGGGCTTCCAGCGCCATGGCGTCGTGCCCGACATGGTCACCCTGGGCAAGCCGATGGGCAACGGACATCCCATGGCGGGCATGGTCGCGCGGCCGGAGGTGCTCGCACGCTTCGGCGAGCGTCTGCGCTATTTCAATACTTTTGGCGGCAACGCCGTTTCCGCCGCCGTCGGGATGGCGGTCCTGGACGTCATCGAGCGTGAGAAGCTGGTCGAGAATGCCGCGACGGTCGGAGCCTACCTGCGCCAGGGGCTCGAAACCCTGGCTCAGCGGCACGCCCTCATCGGCGATATCCGTTCCGCCGGCCTGTTCGTCGGGACGGAGCTGGTGCGCGACCGCGCGACGCGCGAGCCTGCGACCGAAGAAACCGCCCGCATCGTCAACGGGCTGCGCGCCCGGCGCGTGCTGATCAGCGCGGCGGGGCCGGCCGCAAACGTGCTCAAGATCCGGCCGCCGCTCGTCTTCTCGCAGGAGAACGCCGACCTCTTCCTTGCCGCTTTGGACGAGGTCGTGACCGATGTCGCCAACGGATCCTCGTCCTGAGGAGCACATAGCTCTGCCCGATCATGGAGGTCCGTGCGGTCGGCTCGGCTTTGTGCCTCTTCCGCAGGTCTCGCGAGGATCGTGCCGGTGGCGCGGGGCGCGAACGCCGGCGTCACAGGCGGCAGATCGTTGCGGAACCAGACGCAGGCCGGCAGGAGAGGCGCCGGCCTGCGTCGCCGGCAGGGTCTAGGACAGATCGTTGGGACGCTGCGTGACCAGCGCGGCGATCGCGTCGGCTGTAGCCGCGGACAAGGTCCAGCCGAGATGGCCGTGGCCGGTGTTGTAGAACACCCTCGGGCTGCGGCCGCGCATCACGCGTGGGAGCATGTCCGGCATCATCGGCCTCAAGCCAGCCCAGGGCACGACCTGGCGCGTGCTCATTTCCGGGAAATGCTTGCGGCACCAGGCAATCAACGGCTCGATGCGGGCCGCCCGGATATCCTTGTCGTAGCCGTTGAACTCCGCCGTCCCCGCGACGCGGAAGCGCTTCACTCCAAGGCGGCTGGTGACGATCTTGGCCTGGTCGTCGAGCAGGCTCGTCCAGGGAGCGGCATCCTGATCGGCCTTCTCCGGCAATTCTACAGTGATGGAATAGCCCTTCACCGGATAGACGTTCACCCGGTCGCCCACCTTCGCTGCGAGCTGGCGGGAGCCGACGCCGCCGCAGACCACGATGGAATCGAACGTCGCAACCTGCGTATCCCTCGCGCGATCCGCCGCTCCGCATTGGCTAAAGCCGACCTCGACCGACCTCCCGCCGGGCGTGATCGAGAGGACATCGATGCCGAACCGCATCTCGGCGCCCAGCCGCTCGCAGGCCCGCGACAAGCCGGTCGTGAATTTATGGATATCGCCAGTGAAGTCCGAGGGGGTGTAGAACCCGCCATGGAACTCGCCGCGGAGAGCCGGCTCGATCGATCGGATTTCCTGCGGCGTCACCGAGCGTCGCTCCAGCCCCGCCTTGGCCAGGAGCGACGTCACCCGTGCGGCGGCCTCGAAATCCTTCCTGCCGCGATAGACATGCAGAATTCCGCGCTCCTCGCAGTCGAAGGCGACGCCTTCCTCCGCCGCGATCGTCCGCAGGTGATGCCGCGCCTCCATCGCGAGGCGGGCGGTCGTGATGGTGTTTTCCTCATAGCGCGGGATGGCGGCGACGAATTCCGCCATCCATGAAAGCTTGTGCCATCCCGGCCGCGGACCGACGAGCAGCGGGGCGCCCGGCGTGAACATCCATTTGATGCCCTTCAGCATCGTCGCCCAGCTGTTCCAGACCTCGGCATTCGAGGCGGAGAGCTGGCCGCCATTGGCGAAGGAGGTCTCCATCGCGGCATAGGGGTGCCGCTCGAACACGGTGACCCGGCAGCCGCGCTTCAGCAGGTTGTAGGCGGTGGTGATACCGGTGATCCCGGCACCGATGACGGCGATGTTGGTGTTTTCAGTCGACAAGAAAGCGCTCCCTCCGCAGCCTCTGCGGATGTGGCGCCCCCTCTGTCATTGGCCTGAGAGCTTCGCCCACGCTCATCATCGAGCAACGGGCTTACACCGTCGGCGGGAGCGATCGCTCCGCTTTTCAGAGTTTCAATTCGGGTGCGGTTCTTTTGCCTGAGAGTTTCCGGGGCGGTTGCTCCGTCGGCGCCTTCTCGTGTGACCGAGACGATCTCTCCCGCGAATCCTTGTTATCGTAACCGCGTTCGGAAGCCTATCGCTTCCCGAAAACGGCCACTGTCGTCAGGCTCTTCCCCGTCGGGTGGCAGGCAGAGTCGGTGCTTCCAGCCTCGGCATCAAGGCTTCGCGCCCATCGTCAGAACGCGATCGAGGAAGCGGTCGGTATGAGGCTGCCAGAACGCGCGGCCTTCCGCCGTCGGAAAGAGCCTGTGCCCATCCTCCCCGAACGAATCCAGGAGATGGAACTCGGCATCGCCGCCGGCGGCCCGATAGGCTTCGGCCATGCGCGTGGTGAGGGAACCGTCGAAGAAGCGATCGTTCTTGGTATAGATCCACAGGGTCGGGATCTTCGACGTGCGCCCGAAGGTTGCTGCGGCATCGATCAGCTTTTCCGGGGCGCAACTCTGGTTCGGTCGCCCGCCCGCATAGCCGCCGCGGCCACCGGCGAAGTTGATGACGGCCCGGACGCCTGCCGGGCTCCGGCTCGCCGCGGCGAGCGAGCCCCAGCCGCCGGCCGATTGGCCGACGAGCAGGATGCGGTCGGCCTGGACGGTGGGAAGGTCCGCAAAATAGCGGGTCACGGCCTGAATATCGTCCGCTGTCGCCAGCCCGCCGCCAACAAAGTCCGGCTGGCTGCAAGGCCCATAGGTTTCGGCCCATGCGCCTCCGCGCGGGCCGTATCCACGGCGCAGTGGCATCACGACCATGAAACCGCGCGAGACGAGCCAGTCGGCTCCGGCGCGGTATTCGGGCGGCGCCATCGTCTTGCGCGCGGCGGCGTTTGCCGGCGAACCGTGGCTGACGACAGCGAGCGGGAAGGGGCCGGGACCGGGCGGAACGAAGACGCGGGCCGGCAGCAGGATATCGACGCCCTCGGCGTCCTTGCCCACGGGGACGAACCAGGCCTGCTCATCGGCGCGTTCGCGCTCGACGGACAATCGCCCCGGCTGCGGAAGCGCAACGCTCTCCCACGGATTGGCACGCTCCGCCTGAGCCGGAGTGTTCAGGCCCAGCGCCAGAGCCGAGACAGCGGCGGCATATTTCAACGGAACGATCCAGTCGCAGGCGAAGGTGATGCCCGATGCGAAGAGAGACATATTTGCATTCCATCCCGATCGATTTCCGTAAAGAAGTAGTTTGATGATTTGGAGTCAAGTGATATTGCTGCGCTCCAGGAGTGAATTGGCTGTTTCAGATGATTATGCGAAAATGTATTTAGATTATGCATTTAAAGCATAATCTAACACTTGATGAATGGTGTCGATTACGAACAATCTGCTCCCAATAAGATCGTGATCGAGGCGGCCGTGATGCCGATGTCGATCCGCATGGGAGGGATATCCGAATGTTGATCCGATTTGCCCGCGCCGCTCTGGCGGGCTCGCTTCTGCTCGGCTCCGCCGTGACATCGGGGCAGGCCGCGACGCCCAAGGACGTCTTCGTCATGGCGAGCGACCTCACGACCTTCATCACTTTCGATCCGGCCGCAGCCAACGAGTCGTTCCCCAACGAATTGCTGCGGCAGATGTGCACGCCGCTGCTGTCGCTCGACCATCAGGACCCATCGAAAGTGGTCGCGGGCCTCGCCGAGACATGGTCGAATTCCCCGGACGGCAAGACGTGGACGTTCTCCATCCGGCGCGGCATGGTCTTCGCCTCGGGCAAGCCGGTGACGTCGTCGAGCGTCGCCTGGTCGATGCGCCGGTCGATGAAGCTGAACCTCGTCACCGCCAGCCTGATGCGCGACTGGGGGCTGAGTTCGCCGGACCAGATCGCGACGCCGGACGACCATACGCTCGTCATCACCCTGACGAAGGATCTCGCGCCGTCGATTACGCCTTTCGCCTTTACCAATCACCGCCTGGGCGCGGCGCTCGACGCAGACACGGTGATGGCGCATGAGAAGGACGGCGATCTCGGCGCCGGCTGGCTGAACACCAATGTCGCCTGCTACGGCCCCTACCGCCTGAACACGCTGCGTGCTCAGGAAGTGGTGATCCTGGAAGGCTATCCGAAATTCTGGAGCGGGGCGCCGGCGATGAAGCGGATCATCGTGCGGCATGTGCCGGAGCCGGGCGCGCAGCGGCTGCTGCTCGAGAAGAACGACATCGACTACGCCAAGTCGGTCGAGGCCTCGTCCCTGGCGGCGATGGTCGCCAATCCGGATCTGCGCTTCCAGTTCAAGCCGCGGCTCGACAGCGTCTATCTCGCGCTCAACCAGAAGGACCCGGTCCTCACCAATCCGAAGGTGATCGAGGCCTTCCGCTACCTGATCGACTACCAGGGCCTGAGCGAGACGGTGCAGAAGGGGCGTGCCGAAATCCGTCAGAGCTTCGTGCCCGCCGGCGTGTTCGGGGCGCTGCCGAAAGGCGAGGACCCCTATCGGCTCGATATCGCCAAGGCGAAGGCCCTGCTGGCCGAGGCGGGCTATGGCGACGGGTTCAAGAAGACCATCCTGACGATGACGAACTACCCGTTCCCGGACCTGGCGCAGAACCTGCAGCAGAATGCGGCGAAGGCCGGCGTGACGCTGGAGGTCCGGACCATGGCGACGGCCCAGCTCTACACGCTGATGCGCAGCCGCGACTTCCAGATGCTGATGGCGGTCTATGACTACGACTATCCCGACGCCAACGACATGGCGCTGCGGATGGCCTACAACCCCGACAACAGCGACGCGGCGAAGGCCACCAATTTCCTCGCCTGGCGCGCCGCCTGGGCACCGGGCGCTTGGTTCAAGGAGCAGGTCGAGACCGCCCAGCGCGAGCGCGATCCGGCCAAGCGCACGGCGCTCTATGCCGAGCTGCAGCGCCGCCACATGCAGGAATCGCCGATCATCGGCATCTTCCAGCGGCTGGGCGCGATGGCCCTGCACAAGCGGGTCAAGCGCTTCGACTATAACGGCGCGGAAATCTTCTACGACACGATCCAGAAGGACTGAGTCGTGAGCTCCCTGACCGATCTCGCGCCGCGGCGGCCTGTCCGCGCGCGCCTGCCGCGCCGGGTGCTCCCCATCCTGCGCGGCAGCCTCTCCATCGCGCTCACCCTGCTCGGCCTGCTGGCCCTGACCTTCTTCATCGGCCGCGTGCTGCCCTTCGACCCGATCGCCGCCGTGGTCGGCGAGAAGGCCGATGCCAGCGTCTACGAGACCGTGCGCGCCAGACTGGGTCTCGACCAGCCGCTCTACGTCCAGTTCGGCCTGTTCCTGCGCGACATGCTGAGCGGGAATTTCGGACGAGCGATCTTCACCGGCAATGCCGTCGCCGATGATCTCAGGCACGTCATTCCCGCGACGGTCGAGCTCGCCACCGTCGCCATCATCATCGGCTGCGGGCTTGGCATTCCCTTCGGCGTCGCGGCTGCGGTCTATCGGGGGCGGCCGATCGACCATGCCGTGCGGCTTCTGTCGCTGATCGGGCATTCGGTCCCGATCTTCTGGCTCGGCCTGATGGGGCTGATCGTTTTCTACGCCTGGCTCGGCTGGGTCGGCGGCTCCGGACGGGTCGACATCTTCTATCTCGACGCGGTGCCGCGGCGGACAGGCATGCTGCTGGTCGATTCCCTGCTGGCCGGCGACTGGGACGTCTTCGTCAGCGCGCTCAGGCACATCATCCTGCCGGCGCTCCTGCTCGGCTATTCGTCGATGGCCTATATCAGCCGCATGACCCGCAGCTTCATGCTCGACCAGCTCGGGCAGGAATATGTGACCACGGCACGGGTCAAGGGGCTGTCGCGGCGGCGCGTGGTCTGGGGGCATGCCTTCCGCAACGTGCTGGTCCAGCTCGCGACCATCGTCGCGATCTCCTATGGCGGGTTGCTCGAAGGAGCGGTGCTCACCGAGACGGTCTTCGCCTGGCCCGGCTTCGGCCAGTACCTGACCACCGCGTTGATGATCGGCGACATGAACGCCGTGCTCGCCTGCACCCTGATCGTCGGGTTGGTCTTCATTTGCCTGAACCTGATCACCGATCTCCTCTATCGCTTCCTGGACCCGCGCACCCGATGACGGTTCAATCCTTCGAACGCGACGCCTCGTTGCGAACCTGGCTCCTCGCCGAGGCGCCGGAATCCGGCTTCCAGGCCTGGTCGCAGAGCTTCTACCTCGCCTGGCTGCGCCTGGCCGCGAACCCGCTCGCGGTGATCGGCCTCGTCGTCCTGCTGGCACTCGGGCTGGTCGCCCTGATGGCGCCCTGGATCGCCACCCACTCGCCCTTCGACCAGGTCCTGACTGAGCGGCTCCAGCGCCCGAGTGCGGCGCATTGGCTGGGAACCGACGAGCTCGGCCGGGACGTCTTCAGCCGCATCGTCTACGGCGCCCGGACCACGCTCTACATCGTCGGCCTCGTCGCCGTGATCGTCGGGCCGATCGGCCTGTGCATCGGCGCGACGGCCGGCTATCTCGGCGGCTGGGTCGAAGCGCTGCTGATGCGCATCACCGATATCTTCCTGTCCTTTCCGAGCCTGATCCTGGCGCTGGCGTTCGTCTCTGCGCTGGGGCCCAGCCTCGACAATGCGATCATTGCGATCGCGCTCTCGTCCTGGCCGGGCATCGCCCGCCTCGCACGGGCCGAGACGCTGACGATCCGCTCCAGCGACTATGTCGATGCCGTCCGCGTCATGGGCGCCTCGACGCCGCGGATCATCTTCAAGCATGTCATGCCGATGTGCCTGCCCTCGGTCGTCGTGCGGGTGACGCTGAGCATGGCCAGCGTCGCGCTGACGGCGGCTGGCCTCGGCTTCCTAGGCCTGGGTGCGCAGCCGCCGACGCCGGAATGGGGCGCCATGCTCTCGACCGCCCGGCAATACCTGCTCGAGCACTGGTATCTCGCCGCCATGCCCGGCCTTGCCATCCTGACCGTCAGCCTCGCCTTCAACCTGTTCGGCGACGGGCTGCGCGACATGCTGAACCCGCGCAGCTGAAGGAGATGGCGATGACTTCGAACAGCCCCATCCTCACCGTCGAGGATCTGCGCGTCGGCTTCCCGACGCCGCGCGGCACGGTGGAGGCCGTGCGCGGCATCAGCTTCGCGATCGGCCGCAACAAGGTCGGCATCGTCGGCGAATCCGGCTCCGGCAAGTCGATGACCGGCCGCGCGATCCTCAAGCTTCTGCCGGGCGGAGCGACCTCCAGCGTCAAGTCGATGAAGCTCGGGGACACCGATCTCGCGGGTCTCAGCGAAAGCGAGATGCTGGGCGTGCGCGGCAAGCGCATCTCGATGATCCTGCAGGACCCCAAATACTCGCTCAACCCGGTCATGCGGGTCGGGCATCAGATCGCCGAGGCCTTCCGCGTCCATCATCGTGCTTCCAAGGCTGAAGCGGAGGAGCGGGCACTGGAAATGCTTGCCGCGGTCCGCATCCGCGATCCCAGGCGCGTGTTCTCGCTCTACCCGCACGAGGTTTCCGGCGGCATGGGGCAGCGCATCATGATTGCGATGATGCTGATCCCCGAGCCCGAGCTCATCATCGCGGACGAGCCGACCTCGGCGCTCGACGTCACCGTCCGACTCCAGGTCCTGGCCATTCTGGACGAGCTCGTGACCACGCGCGGCATCGGCCTGATGTTCATCAGCCATGATCTCAACCTGGTTTCGACCTTCTGCGACGAGGTGCTGATCATGTATGCCGGGCGCATCGTCGAGCGCTGCCCCGCCGCGGAGCTGCACCAGGCGAAGCACCCCTATACGCGCGGGCTCCTGGCCTCGCTGCCCCGGCTCGAAGACGGCCATAAGCGCCTGCGGGTGCTGGAGCGCGACCCTTCCTGGCGCGACGAACCCATTCCGGCGGAAGCATGATCGAAGTCAGCCAGCTGCGCGTCGCCTTCGGCGCGGATGAAAACGAGACCATCGCCGTCGACGATGTCTCCTTCACGATCCCGGAGGCGACCGTCTACGGGCTGGTGGGGGAATCCGGCTGCGGCAAGACCACGATCCTGCGCTGCCTGTGCGGCCTCAACCGGCAGTGGTCGGGCTCGATCAGGATCGCCGGCAAGCCGGTCGGACCGGTGCGCGACCTCGCCTTCTACCGGATGGCCCAGATGGTGTTCCAGGACCCTTACGGTTCCCTGCATCCCCGGCACACCGTCAACACCATCCTGTCGGAGCCGCTGCTGGTGCACGGCATCGCCGATATCGGCGCGCGCGTCTCCCGCGTGCTCGCCCAGGTCGGGCTCGGCGAGAGCTTCCGCTTCCGCTATCCGCATCAGCTCTCGGGCGGCCAGCGCCAGCGCGTCGCGATCGCCCGGGCCTTGATCCTCGAGCCGCGCATCCTCTTCCTCGACGAGCCGACCTCGGCGCTCGACGTGTCGGTCCAGGCCGAGGTCCTCAACCTGCTCCGCGACATCCAGGTCGAGCAGGGGCTGACCTGCGTCCTCGTCAGCCATGATCTGGCGGTGGTCGCGAACCTGTGCAACCGGCTTGCCGTGATGAAACAGGGCAGGCTGGTCGAGGAGCTGGGCGTCGCCGATCTGATGTCGGGGCGTGCCCATGGCGGCTACACGCAAAGGCTCATCGCCGCCAGCGCGGGCTATGATCGCGCGCTGGTCAGTCTCGATTCGGACTAACCCGGTTCTGCGGGGGCAGAAGCCGTCCGGGCATCGCCTCCGGACGCAGTCGGGCGCTGCGATCCTGTCGCGCTAGGGGGGAGCCATGGAGGTCAAATGGTTGGAGGATTTCCTCAGCCTGGCGAACACGGCCAGCTTCTCCCGTTCCGCCGCCGAACGCCATGTCACCCAATCCGCCTTCAGCCGTCGCATCAGGCAATTGGAGGATTGGGTCGGGCTGCCCCTGATCGACCGCGCCACCTATCCGGTCCGGCTGACTGCGGCAGGGGAGAGTTTTCGCGGGACGGCGCAGGAGTTGCTGCAGGACCTGCTGCGCGCCAGGGATAATCTGCGGGAGAAGCAGGGCCTGCGCGCCAACACCCTGACTTTTGCAGCGCTCCACACCTTGTCGCTGACCTTCTTCCCGCAATGGCTGCGGCGCATCGAGCCTCGCTTCGGCGGGCTGCGGACGCGGGTGAGCGCCGACAATAACGGGATCGATTCCCTCGTGACCTCGCTGCGGGAAGGCGGCAGCGATTTCCTGTTGATGTATTCGCATAGCGCGGTGCCGGTCTTCATCGGCGACAGCGACATCACCCATCGGCGTCTGGGGGACGAGCGCGTGATCCCTGTTTCCGCCCCCGATGCCAGCGGCCGCCCGCTTCATCGGATCGCGCCGGGAGCAGCGCCGCCGCGGCACCTCGCCTATGGCGCTGGGGCGTTCTTCAGCCATGCGCTGGCCGACCTGTTCGCGAGGCGGCCGCTCGAGCGCATCACGATCCACGAGAACACGATGTCTGAAGGCCTGAAGGCGATGGCGCTGGCCGGTTGGGGACTGGCCTGGATCCCGGAAAGCATCGTACGGCTCGATCTCGCCGGCGGGCAGCTCGTGCGCGCGGCCGATCCCAGCTGGGACCTGACGGTCGACATCAGGCTTTACCGATCCTTGTCGAACTCCCGTCCGGTCGTGGAGCAGTTTTGGCGCATCATCAGCGAGGAGCAGGCCGAGCCGCTCGACGTGAAACCGCAAATGGCGTGCGGTTGAGTGCGTGGCCGGCCTCCTTCGAAAACCATCCTGACGCTTCGCCTTTGCAGAGAAGGCTCGTTGCGCTCGGAACGCGGCATTCCAAGGTGATATGTCCGTCGCCGCTTCCGGGTTTTTGATGCAGCCGCGGATGCCATTGTCGCTCGCAGGCTGCGTCGCCAGGCACCAGGTTTCGGCCAGCGGGATCAGCCCCGAGCGCTGTGGGATATTGGCAGCGAGCGCCTGTCAAAGAGACGCCTTCAGCTGTGCAATGACCGTTTCCAGTTCTCGTCGGTGCTCCCGGCAATCGAGAGCGGCCTCGATCGCCAGACCGCATTCCAGGACGCTTCGTTCGGCATATCTTGGCCCCGCGATCTGGAGGCCGACCGGCGGCCCGGAGCGAGCCAAGCCGTACGGCATCGTGAGGGCAGGCTGACCCGTCAGGTTGAACGGCAAGGTGAACGGCACGCCATCGCGCCAGCGGTCGTAATCGGGCGAGTGGTAGATTGTCTCCACCGGCGGCGCGACATGCGGCACGGTTGGCGTCAGCAGCAGGTCGTAGTCGCGGTGGAAGGCCGCAAACTCCCGGCGCGGCGGGGATCAGGACGGTCAATCCGTCCTCTTTCTTACCGCGTGGGTCAGACACTGATCTCCTTCTCGCCTCCAGAAACGAGCTTGTTCGCCTCATCCTGCAGTGCGCGCACAAAGTTGCGGGCCATTACAGGTATTGCCCGCGTCTTCGAGAACACCACATGGGGCCGTGTTTCGATCTGCGGCCGAAATCTCACGATCCGCAGTTCGGGAAAGCCGCCGGCGAGCTTCGGAAACGCATCGACGAAGGCCACTCCCGCGCCAGCCTGGACCAGCGTATAGGCCGTGCGCGTGTGGTTGACCGTGAAGCTCACCTGGAATGGCGTGCCGCTATCCTCGAATGCAGCGCGCATGTGCCGGCCGGTATAGGTCTCCTCGGAAAATCCGATGATCGGATGTGACACGAGGTCCGCGGGCTTGAGCTGCCGGCGTGCGGCAAGCGGATCGTCGGCACGGACAATGCAGCCGACCTCGGCGCGGCACAGCTCGCTCGCCTCGAGGTCCAGCCCGGTCGGCGCTACGTCGACAACCCCGAGATCGACCTGATGCGTCGCCACGGCATCGATGGCGTGGCGCGTGTTCATCGAGCGGATGTCGAAACGCAGGCCTGGATGCTGCCGGTGGAACTTCGCGACGGCATTGCCGACCAGCGTCGTCGACAAGGTCGTGACGGTGGCGATCGTGATCCTGCCGCTGAACCCGTCCCGGATCTCGTCGGCCAGGTCCTGGATCGCCTGCACATTGCTGAACAGGCGCTCGACCTCGGGCAGCAGGGACTCGGCCTCGGGCGTCAGCTGCAGGCGCCCGTTCGCGCGGAAGAACAGCGGCAGGTCGATACTCGCTTCGAGCAGGCGCACGGATTTGGTGACCGCCGGCTGGGACACATGAAGCATGCGTGCAGCCGCCGAAATCGAGCCTGTCTTCACGACCGCGCGGAAGACGGCGAGGTATCGGACATTGAGCACGGCGCTTCTCCCCATAACTTTGAGTTTCATGAAGCCTAATAGACGATATTGGACGTAATATTTTGTGCGTCATAGGCTCCACGGAGTTCGAGGCCCTGTGAACCTCGAGTTCGGCGGAAGGGACGCCCGTGTCGAGACGAGAAGACATCATCGCGCTGCCGGTGCCGACGGTGGAGGAGCGGATCCGGCAGATCGAGGCGGAACCGCTGCCTGCCAATATCGGTACATTGCTCGAGGAAGCGGCGGCGGAGGTGCCCGGCCGGCTCGCCTGGAACTTCTTCGAGAGCAACGAACGGGTCACTTACCGGGACCTGGTTCGGCGCGTGCACGCATTGGCCAACAGTCTTGCGCAGGTCGGCATAAGACAGGGCGATCATGTCGCGGTCATGCTCCCCAATGTCGAGGCGATGCCGCTCAGCTGGCTCGCACTCACCCTGATGGGCGCGACGATGGTGCCCTGCAACATCGCCTATACCGCGCGTGAAGTGGCCTATGTGGCGGATAACGGCGACGTCTCGTGGATCATCATCGACGCCGAATGCCTGCCGGTGCTGGAGAGCCTCTCGCCGCTGCCGGGCAAGCTGGCGAGCGAGCGCGTCATCGTCGTCGGCGACCGGTCCGCAAAATACCTGCGATGGGAGGAGATCGCGGCATCGGGCGAGGGACGTCACCAGCCGGCAAAGGCCGTGCAGCTCGATAACCTCGCCAACATCCAGTACACCTCGGGCACGACCGGCTTCCCGAAAGGGTGCATGCTGTCGCACCGCTATTGGTTGACGACCAGCAAGGTCAACGCGCGGCGCGACGGGCTGAAGTACCGCAACATCCTCTGCCCGACGCCGTTTTTCTACATGGACCCGCAATGGCTGCTGCTGATGGCGTTCCATCAGCGTGCGACGCTGCATGTCGCGCGGCGCCAGAGCCCGAGCCGGTTCATGCAGTGGGTGCGCGACTACGAGATCAATTTCTGCCTGCTGCCCTATCTGGTGCTGAAGCAGCCGCCGTCGCCCGACGACAAGAAGCACGCACTGATGCGCTGCAATGTCTACGGCATTCCGCAGAACATCCATGCCGAGCTGGAGGAGCGCTTCGATCTGATCGCGCGAGAAGCGTTCGGCATGACCGAGGCGGGGACCTGTCTGTTCATGCCGATCCAGGCGGCGGACATGACCGGCTCCGGCTCCTGCGGCAAGCCCGGGCCCTTCCGCCAGGCGCGCATCGTCGGCGAGGACGGCAAGCCCGTCGCGCAGGGCGAGATCGGCGAGCTGCAAATCCGCGGCCCCGGCATGCTGCAGGGCTATTACAAGAATCCCGAAGCGACCAACGCCGCATTCGACGGGGACTGGTTCCGCACCGGCGATCTGTTCCGCCAGGACGAGCGCGGATACTACTACATCGTCGGACGGGTGAAGGACATGGTGCGGCGCGCCGGCGAGAACATCGCCGCGCGCGAGGTCGAAGCGGTGATCACCGGCCTGCCGCAGGTCGTCGAAGTCGGCGTCATCCCCGTGCCGGACGAGACACGGGGCGAGGAGGTCAAGGCCTGCATCGTGCTGCAGCCGGGCCTGTCGGCCGGCGACGTGCCGCCGCATGTCATCTTCGAGCACTGCACGTCGCGCCTCGCCGCATTCAAGGTGCCGCGCTACCTCGCCTATGTCGACGAGCTGCCGAAGACGCCGTCCGGAAAGGTCGCGAAAGGCACCCTCAAGTCGATGAGCACCGATCCGACGGCCGGAAGCTACGACCGCGTGCAGGAGAAATGGCGATGAGCCGCCCCGCCTATATCGACTATGGCAGCACGCCGCCGGTCCCGACTCTGCGCAAAACGGCGCCGCATCTGTCCAATTATCGCCGGGTCTACCGCGCGAGCGAGCGCGCGGCGCAGCCGGCGGAAGCCGCCAAGCCCGAGACGCTCGAGGACTATCTGGCCGGCTATGAACGCAACAATGCGCGCCATGTCGTGATCAAGGCGCGCGACCTCGAATCCACCTTCGATTTCAAGGTGCGCAACGAGGACGTCGCGCAGTTCTGCAAGGATCACGGACCGCGCTTCATCGGTTTCGCGGGCGTCGATCCCCACAAGGGCATGGAGGCGGTGCGCGAACTCGAACATGCCGTGCGCGAGCTCGGCCTGCGTGGGCTCAATCTTCAGTGCTTCGAGAACAAGCTGCGCTGCAACGACGCCAAGATGTTCCCGCTATACGCCAAGTGTATCGAGCTGGACATTCCGGTGAACATCCATTGCAGCACCAATTTCTCGACAGCGACGCTGATGGACTATGGCCGGCCGATCTATCTCGACGAGGTCATGGTGCATTTCCCGGAGCTGCGCGTCGTGGCCTCGCCGCCGGGCTTTCCCTGGGTGGATGAGCTGATCGCGGTCGCGTGGCGGCATGCGAATGTCAGCATCGGGCTCGTCGCAATGCGCCACAAATACCTGAACGTGCCGAACTCCGGCTACGAGATGCTCCTGCAATACGGCAACAGCGTCCTGCAGGACCAGATCATCTACGGCTCGGCCTATCCGATGATGCCGATCGAGCGCAGCCTGGCCGAAATCGACGAGCTGCCGCTGAAGGACAGCGTGCGCCAGAAATGGCTGCACGACAACGCAGCCCGGCTACTGGGTGTTTAAAACGGCTCACAAGAGCCATTTTCGAGGGGAAACGCCGATGCTTAAACGAGTTCTGGCCGTGCTATGTGCCGCCGGCGCGATGTCCGGTCTGGCTTCCTTGCCCGCGCAGTCCCAGGCGTCGGCCAAGCCCTCCCAGATCGTCGTCAACGACTCAGGTGGCGCGACGCAGCAAGCCAATCGCAAGACGTTCTATAACGCCTTCGAGAAGCAGACGGGCGTGAAGATCGTCAACACCAGCCCCGTCGACCTCGGCAAGCTGAAGGCCATGGTCGCCAGCGGCAACATCGAATGGGCGGTCACCGAGATCGCAGGTCCGGATGCCGTGACTGCCGAGCGGATGGGCTTGCTCGAGCCGCTCGACCATTCCGTGATCGACCTCTCGAAATTCCCGGAGCATCTGCGCAACCGCAAATTCGTGTTTCCGAAGAGCGTCTATTCGACGGTGATCGGCTACCGGAGTGACACCTTCAAGAATGGCGGCCCCAAATCCTGGGCCGATTTCTTCGACGTGCAGAAGTTCCCGGGCCCGCGCACGATGCAGAACAGCCCGATCGAGCAGCTTGAATTCGCGCTGCTCGCCGACGGCGTGCCGATGGACAAGCTCTATCCGCTGGATGTCGACCGCGCGTTCAAGAAACTCGACACGATCAAGAAGCACGTAGCGGTCTGGTGGACGACGGGCGCGCAGTCGGCTCAGATCCTGATCGACAAGGAGGCCGTGATCGGCACCGCCTGGAACGGCCGCTACCATAGCCTGATCAAGGAGGGGGCTCCGATCCAGATCGAGTGGAATCAGGGCGCGATCAAGGAATCGGCCTTCGGCATTCCGAAGGGTGCGAAGGACGCCTATTGGGGCCAGCGCGTGCTCGCGGCCATGGCCGACGCCAAGCTGCAGGGCGAGTATGCGAGCATCATCGGCTATCCCGGCGTCAACCTCGAGGCCACGCAGCATACCGACCCGAAGATGGTGCCGTTCCTGCCGACCAATCCGGAGAATCTGAGCAAGCAGTTCTGGATTGACCTCAACTGGTGGGCCGACAACGGGCAGCAGGTCCAGGAGCGCTGGGCGCGCTGGATGCTCGAGCGGTGACGCCTGCCATGGCAACGCAGGACGCCGGCACATTGGAGGTCGTCGGCGCCACGCGGCGCTTCGGTGCGGTAACCGCGCTCGCCGGCGTCGACCTGACGGTCCGGCGAGGGGAGATGCTGACATTGCTCGGGCCGAGCGGCTCGGGCAAGACCACGCTGCTGAAGATCGTCGCCGGTTTCGAGACGCCCGATGAAGGCGCGGTTCGTGTCGACGGGCGGGACATCACGATGGCCCCGCCCGCCAAGCGCGACATCGGCATGGTGTTTCAGAACTATGCCCTGTTTCCGCACATGACCGTCGCGGAGAACGTGGCGTTCCCGCTCCTGATGCGCCGCATCCCGCGTGCCGAGCGGGAGCGGCGCGTGCAGGAAACGCTCAAGCTGGTCGACCTGCCGACGCATGGCGGTCGGTTGCCGAGGCAATTGTCGGGCGGGCAGCAGCAGCGCGTGGCCCTGGCGCGCGCAGTCGTATTCGATCCGCAGCTGCTTCTGCTCGACGAGCCGTTCGGCGCGCTCGATCGGCAATTGCGCGAGCAGATGCAGCTCGAGGTGCGGCGGTTGCAGCAGAGGCTGGAGCTGACGGCGCTGTTCGTCACCCATGACCAGGAAGAGGCGCTCGTCATGTCCGACCGCATCGCGGTGATGGGACAAGGGCAGATCGCGCAGCTCGGCACGCCAGAGGAGATCTATCGCGCACCCTCGAGCCGCTTCGTTGCCGGCTTCATCGGGGAATCGAACCTGTACCGCGCACGACCGCTGGACGATGCGACGGCCGAGCTCGAGGGCGGCATGCGGGTGCCGCTCCCGCACAAGTGGCCTGGCGGCACGGGGGATCTTGGCCTGATGCTCCGGCCCGAACGCGTGCGCTCGCTAGGCCCGGACGATGCGGCCGACATCGCCTTCGACGGCCTCATCGAGGAGGTGGTCTATCTTGGCGAGACCATCAAATATCGCATCAGGTCCGATGATGGGCGGCTGAGCGTTCTCGCGCGCTGGCCGCTGCACGAGGCCAATCGCATCCTGAGCAGCGGGCACCGCGTCCGCGTCGGCTGGCGCAGCGCGGACATGCATAGTTTCCCATGGTCATGAGCGCATCCGCCACGACCCCGAACGAGCTCCGCGCGGGCGCTCTACGTCGCCGGTGGTGGCGCCGGCACCGTGACGGTTTCGGCTCGCTGGCAGCGGCAGGGCCGGCGCTGCTCTTCCTGCTGGTCCTCTATCTGATCCCGATGGCGATGCTGCTTGCGCAGAGCTTCGAGGGGGCATCGCTCCCGCATTACCAGAAGGCGCTGACCGACGACCTCTATCTCCGTGTGCTGTTCGACACGCTTCTGATCGCGGCCTGCGTCAGCCTGCTTTGCCTGGTCCTGGCTTATCCCGTGGCCTATGCCCTCTCGATTCTGCCGTCGCCCTGGCCGGCCGTGGGGATCGCCTTCATCCTGCTGCCGTTCTGGACCAGCGTGCTGGTCCGGACCTATGGCTGGATGGTGCTGCTGGGCCGCAACGGGCTGATCAACCGCATGCTGTCCGATCTGGGGGTGATCGAGACGCCGCTGCCGCTCCTGAACAACATGACCGGCGTGCTGATCGGCATGACGCATGTTCTGCTGCCTTACATGGTGTTCCCGCTCTATGCCGTGATGCGGCGCATGGACCCGAACCTGGCGCAGGCCGCGCGGGGGCTGGGAGCGTCCGGCTGGGACGTGTTCCGGCGTATCTATCTGCCGTTGACCCTGCCCGGTGTGCTGGCGGGCATGACCCTCGTCTTCGTCCTGTCGATCGGCTTCTTCATAACGCCGGCGCTGCTCGGAGGCGGCAAGGTGCACATGATGGCTGTTCTGATCGAGCAGCAGGTGCGCATGTTCCTGAATTGGGGCTTCGCGGGCGCGCTGTCGGCGGTGCTGCTGGGAGCGACCCTGCTGGTCTACATCGTGCTTCGCCGCCTGCTCCGGGGGAACATGCAATGGAGCTGAGGAGGGGACGCAGGCGAGGCGCAGGGCGCTGGAGCGCGTGGCATTTCGGGCTGTTTGCCTTCACCGCATTGGTGCTGCTGTTCCTGATGGCACCGCTGGTGGTGGTGTTCCCGATGTCGCTCAGCTCCTCGTCCTACCTGCAGTTCCCGCCGCCGGGCTGGTCGCTGCGCTGGTACGAGCAGTACTTCACCGACTCGACCTGGATCGATGCCACGCTGCGCAGCATCAAGGTCGCGCTGGCGACGACGGTCCTGGCGACGGTGCTGGGCACCGCCCTGTCGTTCAGCCTGGTGAGGGGGCGCTACCCCGGCAAGGAGTTCGTGAACCAGATCTCCCTGATGCCGCTGATCGTGCCGGTGATCATCTATTCGATCGCCGTCTATGGCTGGTTCGGCCAGCTCAAGCTCATCGGCCTGTGGCAGGGGATCGTGCTGGGCCACACGGTGCACGCGATCCCATTCGTGGTGATCATCATGACGGCTGCGCTGCGCACCTTCGACATCGCGCAGGAGCATGCCGCCATGAGCCTGGGCGCCAATCGGGCTCAGGCGATCTGGCACGTGACGCTGCCGCCGCTCAGGCCCTCGCTGATCTCGGCAGCCTTCCTTGCCTTTATTTCCTCCTTCGACGAGCTCGTGGTGGCGATGTTCCTCGGCGGGTCGAACATGACGCTGCCGAAGAAGATGTTCGACAACATCGTCAACGAGATCGACCCGACGATCGCAGCGGTGTCGGTGATCCAGGTCGTCCTGGTGACGGTGATCCTGATCCTGGTCTCGAAGCTTGGCTCCGGGGCGGTGCCGACAGAGCGCTAGGGTCTGAAAAGCCGTGCCGGCCGGTCGCGCGCGCAGATTGAATGATCGCTCGAAAGCGGACGTCGGGGAGGGCGGGTCTTTGCGCCCCTAGCGTTCCGCGCGCGGCAGAACACAGGGGCGATCGGATAAATCGATCAAATCGAGAAGCCGCGGGCCACTCTGAAGAATTCCCTGATACTGCGCGTATTCATGCGGCTCTTCAGGCAGGCGACTTTTCCCCAAGGGGAGTCGCCTATCCGAAACCAGTCGGTCGCAGGGGGCGGCAGCGCAACCGGTGGGAGCGACGGGATTGGTCACCGGCCTGTCATGGATGGGACAGTCGGCGCACGTCGGCGGGGCCGATATTGGCAGTCATGAGCCGCTTCCTACGGAGCGGTGGTCTGCGCGTCATGGCTCAGTGCGGACTGCCTGACTTCCGCCGGCGTTTGGCCGTATCGCGCCCGGAACTGCCGATAGAACGTCGACGGCTCGGTAAAACCGGCTTCGAAGACGATGTCTGCGATCCGTCGCAGCACCTGCCTGCGGTCGCAGAGGCAGCCATGGACATAGTCCAACCGCCGCTCCGTGAGATAATCCGAAAAGCTCGTGCCGTCCTCGGCGAAGAGCTGGCGGATATAGCGATCGCTGATTCCGAAGGTTCGCGACAATTGCCCGACGCAGAGGGCCGGATCGAGGAGATTGTGATCGATGTGCTGCTTGAGGCCGGCCAGCCGCGCCGCCCGGATGCCGGGCGAGGGATGGCCGCCGCGCCCGGCCTTGAACGCCTCTGCCAGGATGTCGGCGATATGCCGTGATGCCAGCGGCGCGAGGGCGGCGGGCGTCTCCATCCGGAGCAGCGACGAGAGATAGTCGAAGAGCAGCTGATGCGCCGGCTGGGTCCGGCCGATATGGTCCGGCGCGATATCGTCGAGATGTCCGATCAGCGGCGCCAATAGCGAGCGCTTGAACTGCAGCGCCATGGTCCATTGCGAATCCTCGGCCTGGACCGACCAGCGCCGGTCGAGCGACAGGATCGCGGCCGTACCGGGCTTTGTCTCGAACTCGCCGCGCCCAGGCACGTTGAGCCGGTATCCCCCGCGGTTCCAGGACAGGATGATGTCGTCATTGCCGTCCGCCATCAGCTCCGAGGTGCGTTGCCAGCTCATCGGCGAGACCGCGCCCAGCGTGCACATCATCTCAGGCAGGATCAGCGTCCTGGCGTCGAAGGCGAGCTCGTGATCACGGGTCGGCCTGATCTGCAGGCGCATCTGGATGCGGCCGTAGAAGTCGCGGATGAACTCGTCGCGATGATGCTCCGGAATGTCGCTGGCTGAGAACGAGGCCGTCTGGACGACGCTTTCGGCGGACATGGTCGGCGATTTCCGTGGAGCTTTACGGAAGGTGAGCGAATTCCCGCGCCACCGCAAGCGGCGCAGCGGTGATCGAGTTCCGCCGCTGCGAGCTTCAGCTCCGCCAGCGCCACACATGATCCGGCCAGCTGTGCTAGCAGAAACGTCGACGCTGGCCGTGGTGCCGGTCGCGGAGGCGGCTCATGACGGAGGATGTCGAAGTGGCGACCTCGGCGGCGCCGAATGCCGCGAATCCGGTTCAGTACATTGCGATGGACACGGCCGGCCTCGCGCCCAAGGACGCAGTCGCGCTCTGGCAGGACAGCATCGGCGTCTTCTACGACGCGCGCCCCCATGGCGATCCCGACGGCCGCTTCCACTTCTTCGCCGATGCTTCGCATCTGGGCGAGGCCATCCTGACCCGGTATGCCTGCAAGGTCCATAATCACTACGACCGGTCGCCGGCCCGCATCAGCCGCGACGGGCTCGACCATGTTACGCTGCAGGTCGTGCTCGGCGGCCGGCATGGCCGTCGCGATGCCGCCTCGGGCGAGCATGCGCAGGCCGGAGACCTGATCGTGGCCGATCTCGCGCAGGCCCAGGCGACGGCTGCCTTCGATCTCGACAGCTTCAACCTGACGTTCCCGCGCCGCATGCTCAGCCCCCTCCTCAATGCCCCCGACGAGCACAATATGCGCGTCGTCCCGGGCAGGGCGCCGCTGACAGCACTGCTGCGAAGCCATCTCGAGAGCCTGCACCGGCAGGCGCCGCGCATGCGTCGTGACGAGGTCGAGGCGGTCATCCGCCCGACGCTTGAGCTGGCGGCGGCCGCGCTCAACATGTCGGTGAGCGAGGAGAACGCGGCCTCGGTCAGGCTGGCGCTGACCGGGCAGATCCGCCGTCATATCGACGAAAACATCGCCGACCCGGCGCTGTCCGCCGAGACCGTGGCGGCGGCCTTCGGCATCTCGCAGCGCAAGCTCTACTATCTCTTCGAGCCCTATGGCGGCGTCTTGTCCTACATCACCGCCGGGAGGCTGCGGCGAGCCCGGACGATGCTGGTCGAGTCGCCCTATCTTGCGATGAGCATCGCCGATATCGCCGAAGCGTGCGGGTTCGCCTACCGCACGAATTTCGTCCGCGCCTTTCGCAAGCTGTTCAGCGTGACGCCGCGTGAGGCGCGTGCCCATGCTGCGGAAGGGCGCAGAATCGTGAGCCAATATGCCAGCGGGCCCAATATGTGGCACTGGATTCGCAGGTTGCGCTGAAGCGCAGCTGCCGGCCGCGTCCGGCAGCCGGTTTTGCAGGGACGGATACGAACTCGGCAGCCTGAGATACAATTGAAACGGCGCGGCCCCATTTCCTTGCATGCCCGCCGAACCTCCCCCCAAAAGCGCGAGAGAGAGGCTGAGGGAGCGGTTTCCCGGCTCGGCGTCGTGCGCTCCGCATCAGCCGGGCGCAGGGCGCCCTGCCGGTTGCCCCGAAGCGACGAGATGGCGTTTCGAGGGGCGATTCATGCCGAAGGCGAATTCCGATACCTGGTCCGGCCGGGCTGCGAGGGCAGAGGCCGCTCTTGTCGCGAGGCCGGCGGTCAATCCGCCGTCAAGGGGCAAAGCGCATGGCCGCAGGATCGGTCTGCGCAGCCTGCTCCTGGCGACCACGACCTTCGTCACGCTCGCGCCGGCGCTGCCCTCCGGAGCGGCCGATTGGACCGGCGCCGTTTCCACCGACTGGTTCGATGACGGCAACTGGAATCCGTTTGCCCCGACGATCGGCACGGTCGCGAATATCAACACGGTCGTTCCCGGGCCGAATATCGTTGGCCTGGGCGCGATCGCCGATGAGCTCAATGTCGGCTTTACCGGAGCCGGGGCGCTCACGATCATGGGCGGTGGGTCGCTGCTCACCGCCAACACCTATATCGCCCGCACCACCGAGACCGGCGCGGTTCTCGTAACCGGCAACGGATCGAGCTGGACGAACACGGTCGATCTCAATGTCGGCTATCAGGACCAGGGCACGCTGACGATCGCGGCCGGGGGCTCCGTCATCGTCCATGGCAAGAGCGCCATCGGCTTTTCCGCCTCTGCCCAGGGGCTCGTCAGCGTCTCCGGCCCGGGCTCGAACTGGACGGTGAGCGGCCCCCTCTCCATCGGGAACTTCGGCAGGGGCACGCTCAATATCGGAGCCGGTGGCTCGGTAAGCAGTGCGGATGCCGCGCTCGCCGTCGAGGCTGGCTCGCAGGGCGGGGCAAAGGTCACGGGTGGCTCGTGGACGAGTACGGGCCAGATCGTCGTCGGCGGTGCCGGTGCGGGCACGTTAGAGGTAACGGCCGGCGGCGTGGTCGACAGCAGTTCGGGTGTCGTCGGCAGTGCCGCGTCGGGCACGGGCGAGGCCACCGTCTCGGGCGCCGGATCACAGTGGACGACCACCGGGAGCCTGCTCGTCGGGGCCCAGGGCAACGGCCGGCTCACCATCGCCAATGGCGGCGCCGTGCTCAACAACGATAGCGTCGTCGTCGGTGACGCCGGGATCGGACACGTCACCGTGACCGGGGCGAACTCCAGCTGGACGGTCACGGGCACCAACCTCCTCCTCGGCAATGGCGGCAGCGGCAGCGCGCGCATCGAAGCCGGCGGCGTGGTTCAGACGGGTAATGTGAGGCTCGGCCAGCTCAATGGCGGCGGCAGCGGCAATGTCGAGATCACCGGCGCGAACTCGCGCTGGGAGAGCAGCGGCGAGTTCTCGATCGGCCGCGCCGGCAGCGGCACGATGACCGTGCTCGACGGCGCTAAGGTCACATCCAACGCGCTCGAGATCGGCTACAACCCGACCGGAGCGGGGATGTTGACCGTCGCGGGCATTGGATCGAGCTGGACGAACGCCACGACGCTGAGGGTCGGCAACGCGGGCACGGGGACGATGAACATCACGTCCGGGGCCGTCGTCACCACGCTCGACAGCATGATCGGCCATTTCAACCAGGGCGTCCTCAACGTTGCCGGCAGCGGCTCGAGCCTGGTCAATACCGGGAACATGCTGGTCGGCGGCGAGAATACCGGGGCGCTGTCGATCTCCGGAGGCGGCAAGGCCGGCGCGCAGAGCACGATCGTCGGATACAAGGCCGGTTCGGGGGGGAGTATCTCCGTCAGCGGCGCCGGCTCGCAACTGCTCAGCCCGGCCAATCTCTTCGTCGGACTTGAAGGCAACGGCGTGATGTTCGTCGAGGCCGGCGGCATGGTGCAGTCCGGCACCTCGGCCCTGGGCACGCAGATCGGCAGCATCGGCGAGGCCACCGTCACCGGTTCGGGCTCGACCTGGGTCGGCAGCGCCGATCTCCATGTCGGTGCCGACGGCACCGGCGTCCTCACCGTCGCCGATGGCGGCAAGGTCGAGATCGCCGGCACGGCGCATATCGCCACGGCGGCCGCCTCGACGGGGACGCTGAACATCGGCCGGGCCAAGGGTCTGGCGGCCGCCGCCCCGGGCACGTTTGCGGCAAGCGCGGTCGTCTTCGGATCAGGTAACGGCAAGATCGTCTTCAATCACAGCTCGGACAGCTATCAGTTCGCCGCGGGCATGACCGGAACGGGGACGATCGAGGCGATTGCGGGCACGACCGTCCTGACCGGGAATTCGAGCGGGTTCGCCGGAGCCACGACCGTCAGCGGCGGCACGCTCGCTGTGAATGGCAGCCTCGGCGGCACCGTCGACGTCCTGGCGGGCGCACGCTTGCAGGGCAGCGGCACCGTCGGTGTCCTGACGATCGGGGCGGGAGCCGTCGTCGCCCCCGGAAACTCGATCGGCACGCTGAACGTCGCCGGCAACGCCACCTTCAGCGCCGGCAGCCGCTACGAAGTGGAGGTCGATCCGGCCGGAACCGGAAGCGACCGCGTCCATGCCACGGGCACGGTCACGATCAACGGTGGCGCGGTCAGGCATATCGGCCTGAACGGAGCGTACAGCCCCTCCCGCTCCTATACGATCGTCACGGCGGATGGCGGTGTGAATGGCACGTTCGCGAACGTGATCTCTGACTTCGCCTTCCTCGACCCGACGCTGAGCTACGATCCCAACAACGTCTATCTCAGGCTCGACCGCAACGACGTCTCCTTCTGTTCGGTCGGGCAGACGCCCAACCAGTGCGCGACCGGCGGCGGCGTGCAGAGCCTCGGCTTCGGCAATCCGGTCCATGACGCCGTCGTGACGCTTGGCGAGGCCGGCGCGCGCGCTGCCTTCGACGCGCTGTCCGGCGAGGTGCATGCCTCGGCTAAGAGCGTCCTGATCGACGAGAGCGGCCTGCTGCGCTCGGCGGCGACCGACCGGCTGCGCTCCGCCTTCGGATTGGTCGGCGCGCCGCAGATGCCGGTGCTGAGCTACGGCTTCACTGCGGACAAGGCACTGGCGGCCAAGGGACCGATGCCGGGGCTGGGCTCCGCCGAGCGCTTTGCCGTCTGGGGCCAGGGCTATGGCTCATGGGGGCATACGAACGGCGACGGCAATGCTGCCAGGCTCTCGCGCTCGACCGGTGGGCTGCTGGTCGGCGCCGATGTCGCGGCGTTCGATGCCCTGCGCTTCGGTGCCTTCGCGGGCTACAGCCGCACGCGCTTCGATGTCAGGGACCGCATCTCCTCGGGCGACAGCGACAACTACCATCTCGGCCTCTATGGCGGTGGCCAATGGGGCGCGCTCGGCTTGCGCGCGGGCGCGAGCTACAGCTGGCATGAGGTCTCGACCTCGCGCACCGTCGCGTTCACCGGCTTCAGCGACGCTCTGAAGGCTGACTACAGCGCCGCCACGGCCCAGGTCTTCGGCGAGCTCGGTTACCGCGTCGATCTCGGCCGGGTGGCGCTCGAGCCCTTTGCCGGGCTGGCCTATGTCAACCTGCGCGGCGACGGTTTCGGCGAATGGGGCGGGCCGGCGGCCCTTAGATCGCCGGGCTCGACCACCGCGGCCGGCTTCTCGACGCTGGGCGTGCGGGCCTCGACCAGCCTCGCATTGCAGGGCATGGAGCTGACCTTGCGCGGAACGCTCGCCTGGCGCCATGCCTTCGGTGAGGTGAACCCGCAGGCGATCCTCGCCTTCTCAGGCTCGAGCCCGTTCATCGTCGCCGGCGTTCCGATCGCCAGGGATGCCGCGCTGGTGGAAGCAGGGCTCGACCTCGCCATCGGCCGGAACGCCACGCTCGGAGTGTCCTATACCGGCCAGCTCGCCGAAGACGCTCAGGACCACGCCTTCAAGGGCGTGCTGGCGGTCAAGTTCTGAGGACTGGCGCGGGGGCTGCAAGCGGGCCTGCTCACGGTCCGGCATGGGGCGAGCGCGGCGCGTCACAGCCCGCTCCTCCATCGCAGTCAAGCGAGAGGCTTCTTCATGGAAGGGGCGGCATGGAATGCAAAATCAAGCCGCTCGTAGAACGGTATAGCCTCCTGTCTTGCATCGAGGAAAATGGCCCCCATCCCCCGGACCCGTCCCTCTTTGTCTGCGAAGTCGATCAATGCGCGCCCCGCACCCGTTTTCCGGCAGGTCTTGTCAACGACCAGATCATCAATATGCAGGTGGGGTCCGCGAGCCAGGGTATGGACGGGGCGCACGCCCATTACTCCCACAATGCGCTGTCCGTCGAAGGCGCCAACCAATTCATAACCAGAGAAGGTCTGGCGTTGGACACGCCGCAGGAACTCTTCCTCGGTAAGCTCACGAAGCTGGGAAATGATCGGAAAAGCCGAGCGCCACTCGGTGGGGGCCAGACGCCTGACAGTCAATGCAATCACCGGGTGGTCTCTCGATTTGTCAAAGGCGATGGAACAATAGCACCGGCAGCCTATGCTTCAACGGCGGCCCATGGTCGACCCTGGAAGTCGCGGCGACGCACCGTCAACGTCTGAGTTGGGTCGAGATCGGACCAAACGAAATGGGCTCGATCCACTTTCGGACCGTCGGATGGCTGAGGAGGGCTGATTGAAAGACAAGGGATTTTACGCGTGGATTGCCGGCTTCGCGGTGGTCGTGGGCGTTCTGGTTTGGAGCCTCAGCCCCGGCCCTTCGGAACATCCATCGATCGGAGGGGGCGGTTATGACCTCTCCGGCCCAGTCTACACCCTGGCGCTGCTGGCATTCACGGGCCTCTGGACACTTGCGACACTGCTAACCGGCTTGAATCACAGTGATGCAAGGATCCGTCGTCGCGCGTTCATCCTGGCGGTCATCGGCCTTATCACCTTCTCGCTGTCGGTCATGATCTGGGGCGACAACCTGAGTTGATGGGCACGCGGGCGCGAGGCGCGCTGGCCGGCGTGGTATCCGACCGACGAATTGAAGAGGGGGGCTCCGGAGATATTCCTGCGCTGGGTGACCGGCTTGGCGGACGAGGCAGTTTCAATGTCCGCCATGGGTCGAGAGCGGTCATCCGAACAGCGCCCGACAGATCACGATCGGCAAGGCAATTCAGCGGCTGGAGCCCGAGGTCGGCAACCTCGTACATATGACCCATCTCGCGACGAGCCGCGCCGAAGACATGCTCACCAACCGTGAAGGTAGGCGCATAGTCGTGGCCGAGGTGGACGCGGCCGCAATCCTCTTCGGGATCTGCGATCTCGAGCGACGGGCTTGCGAGTTCAGTACCGCCTAAGGCATTCGCGCAGGTGATCGAAGGCCAGCCCCTGCTGCCCATGTGCTACCCGGCGCAATGCGCTGGGAACAGCTTCCGCCTGGAAGCTCAACAAGTTGTTGAGTTGTAAGGAGAAAATGGCGCGCCCGAAAGGATTCGAACCTCTGACCCTCAGATTCGTAGTCTGATGCTCTATCCAGCTGAGCTACGGGCGCGTCTCAGAGCGTCATGACGCGTTGCGTCTGGCCTGATGAAGGCGGAGATAAAGGCTTCGCTCGGGCTTGGCAACCCAGAAAATCATCACGGCGTCGAATTCTCGCGATCTGTGGATGACGACCGTTTCGAGAGCCTCAGCGCGGCAGGGGAGCGAGCGTGAGTGCCGGTTGCCGTGCCTGCCTGCGCCGCCGCGCGCCGCCGCCCTTCGGCAGCTTCTCGGCGATCCCGTAGAGCCGCTCGCGGCGATCGAGCTCGCCCCAGACCTCGGTGGGCGCAATGTCGAGAGCAGCCCAGAGCACCGTGAGGTTGTAGATCAGGTCCGCGCTTTCGCGGATCGCGGCCTCGCGGTCGCGCTGCAGCGCTTCCAGGCTCAGCTCGATGGCCTCTTCCGCGACCTTCTTGGCTATCTTCGGCAGGCCATCGGCGAAGAGCTTCGCCGTGCGCGACCGGGCCGGGTCGCGGTGGCGCGCATCCAGGACTGCGGCGTGGAGCCGGTGCAGCGAATCGGACATCGCTGCAGGATTCGTCCGTCTGATGAGAGTTTGATGACAGGCGCCCGGCGCCGCCGCGGCAATCGCGCGACGGCGCCGTCAGAATCGTATCAGCGGGAAGCCCGGCGAACCGCGCGCGTGACGGAGGGGCCGCTGATCGCGCCGGCCGCGCCGCCGACCACGGCTCCGACCGGCCCGGCGACGACGGCGCCGGTGCCCGCGCCGACCGCGGCGCCGCCGATGCGCTGCTCGACGGTGTTGCCGCAGCCGGCGAGCGTCAGCGCGGCCGCGAAGAGAGTCAGGATCGATAGGCGCATGCGGTTATCCTCTGTATGGGTGGCCGCGCGATTCCCGGCCGAGCTGCCGTCAAGGCAGGCACAGTCGGGCTTTTGCGTGGCAAAGAGCGTGTTCGGACTTGCGGTCCGCGCAAAAATCCGTATACAGCGGCCATCGCATCAGTCGCGCCATGAAGATGGGCGGGGAGGACCTGTGGGTCCGCGTCGCAGACTGTGGGTTTTTGACCGGTCCGCCCTGTACGGACGGGCCGATGGAGTTGAGACGATGAAGATCCGCAATTCGCTGAAGTCGCTGCGCGCGCGCCATCGCGACAACCAGCTGGTGCGCCGCAAGGGCCGCATCTACATCATCAACAAGGTCCAGAAGCGCTTCAAGGCGCGTCAGGGCTGAGCCTTCGCGCGGCTTCGCCGCGCGAGCCTGTCCGGGACTTCGGGAAAAGCGGGGCGCCTTGCGGCGTGCCCGCTTTTTGCGTGAGCGGGATCGCCGGGCCGTGATTTGACCTCGGGCGCCCCGTGTCTACAGTTGCCGCCATGAACCGGTTCCCGATCGCGACCGCTGCCTTCGCCCTGGTGCTGGCCGCCACCGGCCCCGTCTGCGTGAGCGCGTGGTCGCAGGGCGCCTGGGCCCAGTCCGTCCCGCCGGCGCGCCCCGGCACTGTTCCGCCCTCGGACAAGTCCGACAATCCGGTCACGCCGAATGCCCCGCAGCGCGGGCCGGCAGCGACGCTGGAGCGGCTCTTCCAGCGGCTGCATGACGCGACCACGCAGGAGGAGGCGGAGGGCATCGCCCGGCTGATCCAGCGGCGCTGGGCGCGCTCGGGCTCGGACACGGCCGATCTGCTGATGAGCCGGGCCCAGGAGGCGCTGAAGGACAAGCAGGTCGAGATCGCGATCGAGCTGCTCGACCGTGTCATCAGCCTGCAGCCGGACTGGGCCGAGGCCTGGAACCAGCGCGCCAATGCGCTCTACCTCGCTGGCGATTCGATCCGCTCGATGGTCGACATCAGTGAGACGCTGAAGCGCGAGCCGCGCCATTACGGCGCGATGATGGGGCTCGGGATGATCCTGCGCCAGCAGGGCGACGACAAGGCCGCGATGGTCGCCTTCCGCAAGGCGCTCGAGATCTACCCGCAATTCGACGCGGTGAAGAAGGCCGTGGACGCCCTGAAGAGCGACGTCGACGGCCGCGACGCCTGAGCGTCGGACGTTGCTGCGTCATGCTCGGGCCCGACCCGGGCATCTCATGCGGGAAGGGGGCCTTCCCTTGAAGAGATATCTTTCCTGAAAGCGATTCTCGGGCGTGCGTTGCGCTTCGCCCGAGACTGACGCCCTGCTTTCACGCCTTCGCGACGTGCTCCTGCGCGACGAAGGCGATGCGGACCATGTTGGTCGCGCCGGGCGTCCCGAAGGGCACGCCGGCGACCACGATGATCCGGTCGCCGAGCTTGGCGTAATGCTCGCGGACCGCGAATTTGCAGGCCCGGAACGCCATGTCGTCGGCGTCGCTGGCATCCTTGGTCACGATGGCATGGACGCCCCAGACCAAGGTGAGGCGGCGCGCCGTGGCGCGGTTCGGCGTCAGCGCGATGACGGTCGAGTTCGGGCGCTCGCGGGCGATGCGGAAGGCGGTCGAGCCCGAGGAGGTCCAGGCGCAGATCGCCTTGAGGTTCAGCGTCTCGGCGATCTCGTGGGCAGCCTTGGCGATGGCGTCGGCGCCGGTGGCCTCGGGCTCGGCGCGCTGCGCCTCCAGGATCGAGCGGTAGACCGTCTCGCCCTCGACCTCCTCGGCGATGCGGTTCATCATCGCCACCGCCTCGACCGGATACTGGCCGGCGGCGCTCTCGGCCGATAGCATCACCGCGTCCGCCCCTTCGAACACCGCGGTGGCGACGTCCGAGACCTCGGCGCGGGTCGGCACCGGGCTGGTGATCATGCTCTCCAGCATCTGCGTCGCGACCACCACCGGCTTGCCCTTGCGCCGCGCCATGCGGATCATGCGCTTCTGGGTGCCCGGCACCTTCTCCAGCGGCATCTCGACGCCGAGATCGCCGCGCGCGACCATGATGGCGTCGGAGGCGTCGATGATCTCCTCCAGCCGCGCCACGGCCTGCGGCTTCTCGATCTTGGCCAGCGCCAGCGCCCGGCCGCGCACGATCTTGCGCAGTTCCGCCATGTCCTCCGGGCGCTGCACGAAGGAGAGGGCGATCCAGTCGACGCCGACCTCGGCCGCGACCTCGGCGTCGGCGCGGTCCTTCTCGGTCATGGCCGAGACGGCGATGGTGGTGTCGGGTAGGCTGACGCCCTTGCGCGAGGACAGGCGGCCGCCGACAATCACGCGCGTCACCGCTTCCTTGGGCGAGGCCTTCTCGACCACGAGGCGCAGCTTGCCGTCGTCGAGGATGAGGGTGTGGCCGGGCTCCAGTGCGCTCAGGATCTCGGGGTGAGGCAGGTGGACGCGCGTGGCGTCGCCGGGCGTCTGATCGGAATCGAGGGTGAAGCGCGCGCCCTTCTCCAGCATGACGCCGCCGTCGCCGCCGAACTGTCCGACACGCAGCTTGGGCCCCTGCAGGTCGGCGAGAATGCCGACCGGCCGCCGGAACCTGCTCTCGAGCCCGCGCAGCATCGCGATCTTCTCGGCCAGGGTCTCGCGCTGGGTGTGGCTCATATTGATGCGGAAGACGTCGACGCCGGCTTCGAAGAGCTTGGCGCACATCTCCTCGGTCGAGGAGGCCGGCCCGAGGGTGGCGATGATCTTGATCCGGCGTTCGCGCTTCATTGTCTTCCCCAAGCCGATCCGCGATCCGGTCTGCGCCGGCCGCGCTCGGGCCCCCTTTCATCCGCTGTGGCGACGCCGCCAGGGCGCCGTCGTCCCGTTCTCCGGCAGGCCCGGACGGGCCCGCCACATATATCTGCGCCCTCGGCGCCTGCCCCGGGGCAGGCCGGTCAGGGCGTTGGCGGCGCCGTGCCGCTGGTGTCGGTGAGCTGGATGGTCCAGCTCTTCTGCTCGCCGGTGTCGACTTCGAAGAAGCCGGCGCGGTCATAGCCGCGGGCCAGGCAATCCTCGATGCCGCGAATCGTGAATTCCTTGTTACGCACGCACATGACCGATTTCCCGGTCCATTCGCCGCCCTTGTCGTAGTCGACGGCGTGAACGTAGTAGAATCGAGCGGCAAGCGTGCCGCGCAGCAGAGTCTCGCAGCCGCGCGGGCTGATGTTCCACCAGCCCTCGGTCGTCCAGCCCTGCGCGTCGCGGTAGCCGATGGCGACGCCGATCCGGCTGGAGGTGGTGTTGCACATGCGCAGATCGGCCTTCGCCGGCAGCGCGCCCGCGACGAAGGCGGCGGCGGCGCAGGCGGCGAGGAGAGCGAGGCGCGGGGGAGCGGGAAGTCTCACGGTTCGATCAGGATCACGCGGCAGTCGTTGACATTGGTGAGCGTCGGCCCCGGCTGCAGCAAATCGCCCAGCGCTTCGAAGAAGCCGGTCGAATCGTTGTCGGCGAGGGATCGGGCGGGATCAAGGCCGATCGCGGCGGCGCGCGCCAAAGTTTGCGGGTCGATCAGCGCGCCGGCCGGGTCGGTCGCCTCGCCGCCGCCGCCATCGGTGCCGTCGGTGTCGCCCGCGAGCGCGACGATGCCGGGCTCGGCCTGCAGCGCGACCGCCAGCGCCAGCGCATATTCCTGGCTGGGGCCACCGCGCCCGGAACCGCGCAGCGTCACGGTGAGCTCGCCGCCTGAGAGGATGGCGGCCCGCCGGCCCTCGCGCTTCAGCCGCCGGGCGAGATCGGCATGGGCGGCCGCGACCGCGCGCGCTTCGCCCTCCAGATCGGGGCCGAGATCGTGGACCGTATAGCCCGCCGCCTCGGCAGCGGCGCGGGCGGCGGCCAGCGCATCGGCCGGGCGGGCGATGATGCGGAATTCGCTGTTCGCGAAGGCCGGGTGGCCGGGCTTCGGCGTCTCGTTGGCGGGGTCGTCGAGCAGGGTGCGGGCGGCCGGAGGCAGGTCGAGCCCGTAGCGGGCGACGATGGCGCGGGCTTCGGCCGTGGTCGAAGGATCGGCGACCGTCGGGCCCGAGGCGATTGCCGCCGGGTCGTCGCCGGGAACGTCCGAGATCGCTAGGGTGAGCAACCGCGACGGGGCAGCGGCCAGCGCGAGGCGGCCGCCCTTGATGCGGGAGAGCCGCTTGCGGACGATGTTCATCTCGCCGATCGGCGCGCCGGAGCGCAGCAGCGCCTTGTTGACCGCCTGCTTCTCCGCGAGGGTCAGCATTCCCGCCGGAGCGACCCAGTTGGCCGAGCCACCGCCGGAGAGCAGGACGAGGACGAGGTCCTCCGCTGTCGCGAAAGCGGCGAGGGCGAGCGCGCGTTCGGCGCTGTCGATGCTGCCCTGGTCCGGCACCGGGTGGCCGGCCGCCACCATCGGGATCTGGCGGGTCGCGGTCGTATAGCCGTGCCGGGCGACGGCATGGCCGAGGAGGCGCTCCGCCGGGAAGCCGCGATCGAGATAATGAGCCTCGGCGAGGGCGGTCATGCTGCCGGCGGCCTTGCCGGCTGCCAGCAGGATCAGGCGGCCGGATTGCGGGGCTGCAGGGAGATGCTGCGGCAGGCAGCCGGAAGGGTGGGCACGGGCGACGGCGGCGTCATAGATCGCCCGCGCCGTCGCGCGCAGCTTGGCTGTGTCGGTGGCTGGACTGTGCAGGCTGGCCATTTTCACCCGGCGTCGCCGCTGGCTGCGGCGCTTCTCCCGATTCTTCTTAGGTGGCGCGAAGGCCGACGTCATCTGTCTTATGGCGGATAAATCATACTTTTTGCCTTTGCTGCGAAAGAGGGCTCCAAGTCGCGCTCCGCGGCATCGGGACTGTTGAGGGCGGGCCGGTTACGGCTTGACGCCCAACCCCGATCCGGGCGAACGCTGCCGGCGAATTCCCGATCCCGGAAGGATATCAGATGGACGATCCGGTTCAGGGCGGCCAGGTCGAGGGCGTCGAGCGGCTCGCGCGAGCGAGGGCGAACACGGGCGACATGGCGATTTCGCTCACCCGTTCCGGCTGATCGAGCATCCCGATCATCGAGGGCTTCCTCGCCGCCGTGACGGGTCCGTCCTCGGCGAGGCTGCTGCCGCTTTCTCAGGCGGGAATCATGTGACTGACGACGGGCGCGGTGATATCGCGCTTGCACCTTCAGGCTCTCCGAGCCGCCGAACGACAACTCTCTCCATGGAGTGGATTTAGATGAGCCAAGTTGAAACCGATGCCGGAAGCGTTGCCGCCGACGAGCTGAAGCAGTTCATCGAGCGGATCGAGCGGCTCGAGGAGGAGAAGGCGTCGATCCAGGGCGACATCAAGGAGGTGTTCGCCGAGCTGAAGGGCCGTGGCTACGACGCCAAGGCGATCCGGACCATCGTCCGCATCCGCAAGCAGGATCATGCCGAGCGCCAGGAGCAGGAGGCCATCCTCGACTTGTACATGCAGGCCCTGGGCATGGTCGGCTGAGAGCCGCACTGGACGGAGCGCCCCGGGTCATCCGCCGGGGCGATCCTCCGCCCGGTTTTCCGCCGGGCCCATCATTGTTCCAAAAGCGACGCTTATTGTCGTGATTACGGCTTCGTAAAAAGCGGGTGGCGCGGCCGATCGCGGCCCCTTTCCGCCCTTGCCGCAGCGGCGGGCCATGCGGATCGCCAATCCGGCGCAGGCGGCCGAGACCGCCAGCCGGGCCTGTCGTTTTCTGCAGCCGGGAAACGCGCGAGATATCCCCGCGGTTGCCCTCGGCTAGGCCCGAAGGCCGCCGAGGATGAGGTCGCAATAGTCCTGGGCGAATGAGGACGCGCGGCGCCCCTTGCCTGGCTTGAACCAGCGGGCCATCCAGTTGAGCATCGACAGCACGGCGCGGCTGGTGAGCTGGACATCCACATCACGGAACTGCCCGGCCTCGGTTCCATCGGACAGGATGGTCCGGAGAAGATTTTCATAGTCGTCGCGAAGCTGCTGAGCCTCCGCGAGCATCACCACGTTCTGCATGCCGCCATAGCCGACGAGCATGGCGAGGAAGCCATTGTAGTGCTCCTCGAAATAGTCGGCATGGGCCGTCATGAACCGCCGCAGCGCGTCTTCCGGGGCCTTGGCCTCGGCGGTGGCGGCGGAGACTTCCCGCAGGAGACCGTCGAGTGTCCGCACGATGATGCCCTCGTAGATCTCCTTCTTGTTCGGGAAGTAGTGGTAGATCGCCGCCTTGGTGACGCCCACGGAAACGGCGAGGTCTCCGAGCGAGGTTCCGTCATAGCCCTCGCGCGCGAAGAGGTTGGCGGCGTCGTCCAGGATGCGCTCGCGGGCGTTCTCGAGGGTGGGCGGACGACCTTGGCGCTTCGGTTGCATCGGACCCGTCCGCGGTTTGAGATGCCGCGCTTCAATCGGCGTGTCGGCGCGACGTCAAGCGCGGCAGGTGAGGCGCATCCGCGGCGCCGCGCCGGCAGCCCGCGGCCTGTCGGCTGGCGACGGCATTTACTTACCGGCCGAACGGTATATAAATCATTCCAACTGTCAAGAAGGCCTGTCCGGGCCGAAGCGGAGGCGACGAGCGATGGCTTTGGACCGCGAGACCATGCGGGGCCTCCTGGATACGGTGGCCCGCTATGTCCGGGAGCGCTTGAAGCCTCTCGAACATCAGGTCGCCGCCGAGGATGCGATTCCGGCGGAGATCCGGCGGGAAATCGCCGAAATGGGCCTGTTCGGCCTGTCGATCCCGGAGGAGTATGGCGGGCTCGGCCTGAGCATGGAGGAGGAGGTCCTCGTCGCCTTCGAGCTGGGCAAGACCTCGCCGGCCTTCCGGTCGCTGATCGGAACAAATAACGGCATCGGCTCCCAGGGGCTGATCATCGACGGAACCCCGGAGCAGAAGGCGCGCTATCTGCCGCGGCTCGCCTCGGGAGAACTGATCAGCTCCTTCGCGCTGACCGAGCCCGAGGCGGGGTCGGACGCGGCGTCGCTCAAGACCACCGCCAGGCGCGTCGATGGCGGCTATGTGCTGAACGGCACCAAGCGCTTCATCACCAACGCCCCCCATGCCGGGGTCTTCACGGTCTTCGCCAGGACCGACCCCGATCAGCCCGGCGCCGGCGGCGTCTCGGCCTTCCTCGTCGAGGCCGGTACGCCCGGTCTGTCGCTGGGGCCGATCGACCAGAAGATGGGGCAGAAGGGCTCGCATACCTCGGATGTCATCTTCTCGGATTGCCGCGTGCCCGCCGCTTCGCTGCTCGGCGGCAAGGAAGGGCAGGGCTTCAAGACGGCGATGAAGGTGCTGGACCGGGGCAGGCTGCATATCTCGGCGATCTGCGTCGCGATGGCCGAGCGCCTGATCGATGACAGCCTGCGCTATGCCGTCGAGCGAAAGCAGTTCGGGCAGCCGATCGCGGAGTTCCAACTCGTCCAGGCGATGCTGGCGGACAGCCGGACCGAGGCCTTTGCAGCCCGTTGCATGGTCCTGGAGACCGCGCGCGGCAAGGATCGCGGCGAGACTGTCTCGACCGATGCGGCGTGCTGCAAGCTCTTCGCCAGCGAGATGGTCGGGCGTGTCGCCGATCGGGCCGTGCAGATCCATGGCGGCGTCGGCTACATGAGCGAATTCGGCATCGAGAGGTTCTATCGCGATGCCCGCCTGTTCCGGATCTACGAGGGCACCTCCCAGATCCAGCAGATCGTCATCGCCCGGAACATGATCAGGGAGCTGGCATAGGCGCCATTGCCGAGCGAGGGCTCGCGCCCTTTGCAAGGCCCGGCGGTGGCGTTAGCGTTCGGAATGCTTCCTACGTTCGAGACAGCTCGCCTATCTCTCCGGCCGCGAACGATGGCCGATTTCGATGCGTGCCTGGCGATGGATCGTGACCCGGATGTGGTCAAATACATCGCTGGTCCGTGGAACGATGCTTCGAAGCACGAGGCTTTTCTCCGCGAGCGAATCCAGGCCGATTTCGGGAAAGGGCTGGGCTACTGGTCGATCTTTGGGCGAGACGCCAAATCCCGCTTTCTGGGTTGGGTTCTGCTGATTCCTTATGATGGTCTGGGGCCCAGGGTGGAAATCGGCTGGCGCCTGAACCGGTCGGCCTGGGGGCAGGGATATGGAACGGAAGCCGCCCAGCCTTTCGTCGCCCATGCCTTCGAGGGGGTCGGCTTGCCGGAGATCGTGGCCGACATCGACGCCCGGAACGTGGCTTCGCATCGTATTGCCGAGAAGATCGGCATGAGATGCATGGGCGATATTATCCATGGCGGCGTGCCCATGAAGTCATATCGGCTCACGAAGCAGGACCATCGATAGGGCCCCACCTGCCGCCTTCGTCGCCGGCGGCTGTTCCTCACCGATCTCAGGCCGTCACGACGCAGGGCGCCCTGGTTTCTTTCGCTCAATAAAAAAGCCCCGCACCGGTTCCCGGCGCGGGGCTGTTCATGGCCGGAGGCGGTTCAGGCCACCAAAGCGAGCTCGGCGTTGGCGTTGCGGATCGCCTCCTCGCGCGCCTCGGGGCCGTAGCCCAGCTTTTCGGCACGGATGAAGGTCACGTCGGTGATGCCGGCGAAGCCGAGCATGGTGCGCAGATGCGGCTCCTGCGAATCCATCACCTGGGCCGGGCCGCTGCTGTAGAGGCCGCCGCGGCTCTCGACGACGATGGCGCGCTTGTTCTTGAGCAGGCCCTCGGGGCCAGCCTCGCTGTAGCTGAAGGTGATGCCGGCGCGCAGCACGTAGTCGAACCAGCTCTTCAGCGTCGAGGGGATGCCGAAATTGTACATCGGCGCGCCGATGACGATGGTGTCGGCGGCCTTCAGCTCCTCGACCAGCGCGTTGGAGAGGGCGAGCGCGTCGCGCTGTGCCGGCGTCCCGTTGATGCCGGCGCGGACGGCCGCGGTCGTCTCGGCGTTCAGATGCGGAACCGGAGCGGTGTCGAGATCGCGCTCGACGACGTGCAGGCCGGGATTCTGGCTGCGCAGCCGCGAGACCGTCGACTGCACCAGCTGCCTGGAGACCGAGTCGGCGCCCGAGGCGCTGCTGTTGAGGACGAGGACGGTGGCCATGGTGAAACTTCCTATCGGCAGGAGTGATTTCGATGGCCCGGAAGATAGTGGTTCACGGATCGCACCAGAATTCGCATAATCGGCACCAAGCTGTTGCACCTTGAGGAACACTCATGGCCGAGTTGGACGATATCCGGAGCTTCATTGCCGTGGTCGAGGCGGGCGGCTTCGGCCGGGCGGCGCAGAGCCTCGGCCTGGCGAAGTCGATCGTCAGCCGCCGGGTGAGCCGGCTCGAGGAGGAACTCGGCACGCGCCTGCTCAGCCGCACGACGCGCGGCGTCAGCGCCACCGAGGCCGGGCTCGAGTTCAAGGCGCGCAGCGAGCGCATCCTGGCCGAGCTCGAGGAGGCGCGCGAGGCCGTGGCGCAGCGGGCGGGCGGCGTCGCCGGGCGGTTGCGCCTCGCCATGCCGCTGACCTTCGGCAATCGCCATGTCGCGCCGTTGCTCGGCGAGCTGGCGGAGCTCTATCCGCGGCTCGAGATCGATGTGCAGGCGAGCGACCGCTATGTCGACCTGATCGGCGAACGCTTCGACGCCGCCATCCGGATCGGCTCGCTCAAGGATTCGAGCCTGATCGCCCGGCGCATCGCGCCGGTCCATGCCACCGTGGTCGGCAGCCCGGCCTATTTCGAGCGACGCGGGTGCCCGACCATTCCGGCCGACCTCAACGACCATGACTGCCTGCTCTATAGCGGCACCAATGACCAGGACTGGGTATTCCGGACCGGCAAGCGCTGGATCACGGTCCGGCCCCCGGGACGGATGCGCTCCGACAGCGGCGATACGCTCCTGTCCTGGGCCGTGGCGGGACTCGGGCTTGCCGTGCTGCCGACCTTCATCGCCTCCGACGCCATCCGGTCCGGTGCGGTCGAGCCGATCCTGCTCGACTATCCGATGCCGACGCGGGCACTCTATGTCGTGCGCCCGCCAGGGGCCTATGTCCCCGGCAAGGTCAGGGTGCTGATCGATCTCCTGGTCACGCGCTTCGGCGGGACGCCCTACTGGGATCCCTGCCAGATGGAGGCGCATCAGCGGGGCCTGAGGCTGGACGAGCCGATGAGCAGCCAGCTGACGCCCGTCGCCAGGCGCGCGCATCACGCCGCGTGATCTGCGGCATCACCCGAATTCGCGTGGTTCCCGGCGCGGTTTCCGACATTCTTCGCTAGCGCCCAGATGGAGGATGCGATGCTGCTCGTCGGAATGCTCGATAGCCCCTATGTCCGCCGGGCGGCCATTACGGGCACCCTGCTGGAGGTGCCGTTCGAGCACCGCTCCGTTTCTGTCTTCCGCCACATGGAAGAGTTCCGCGCGATCAATCCGCTGATCAAGGCGCCGACGCTGGTCACCGACGACGGCATCGCCATCAGCGAATCGCTGTTGATCATCCAGCATTTCGAGGATGTCGCCGGCCGTTCGCTGCGCCCGATCGAGGGCGTGGCCCGCCGTCGCGACCTGGCGCTCACCGGCATCGGCATCGTTGCCGCCGATAAAGCGGTCTCGATCGAATACGAGCGCAAGCGGCCTGAGGCGCAGCGTTATGCCCCCTGGCAGGAGCGCATCGCCGCTCAGCTGCATACGGCGCTCGACCTGCTCGATGCCGCCGCCAGAGAGGGCGAGCTGACTGCCGGGCCGGAGCTGCTGCCGAGCGACATCGCCGCGGCGATCGCCTGGGGCTTCTGCCGCTTCGTGATCCCGGAATTCGTGCCGGAGGAGCGCTGGCCGGCGCTGGCGGAGCAGGCGCGGGCCTGCGAGGCGCTGGACGTGTTCAAGGCCTGGCCGATCGACCGGGAATAGCGAGCCACCCTGAACGGCTTCCTATCCGACGGAAGCGTCATTGCGAGCGAAGTAATCCGGGGGTGGCAGAGCTCTACGTCCCCATGGATTGCTTCGTCGCTTCGCTCCTCGCAATGACGGTGAGAATCGCGAGTTGAAAGCAATGTTCAAGGCTCCACGCCACGTGATGGCCGGGTCGAGCCCGCGCGTGGCGTGCGCCTGACGGCTCAGTTCTGGACGAAGTTGGTCGGCAGCGGGCGCACGGCCGGGCCCGAGAAGGAGCCGGGCTTGGCGTCGACGGGCTCGGCATGGCTGAAGCCGAGCGCGGCGGCCGGGCTCGGGCCGGCGATCGGCGCGGCCGAGGGGCCCGTGGCCTTGGTCCGGGCCGTGGCGACATTAACGGGCTTGCCGGTGGTGACGCCGGTGCGCGAGACGGTGGCGAAGAGCGAGTTCAGGCCCGAGCGGTCCATCGGCAGGGCTTCTTCCGGCTCCGCGGCGACCGGCGTGGAGCGCTGGGTCGCGGTGGCGAAGCTGACGCCGCCCTCGCGCGGACGGGCGGGCGGCAGCGCCGCCGTGACGAGGCGCCCTTCGGCGGCCTGCGCGGCGGGGCTCTCGGCCGGATTGCTGCCGCGCAGCGAGGCGATGGCGGCATCGGCCAGCGCCGTCGGCCTGAGCGGCGGCAGCGGGGCGCTGACCGGCTGGCCGGCCAGGATGGTCTCGGACGGGGCACCCGCCATCTCGCCCGGGCGCCGCGGCGGCAGCGAGGCGAGGACGAGGCGGGCGTCGGAGCCCGGCTGCGGCGCGAAGGCGAGCGCGCCGGCGGCAGCGGGCAGAGCCGCGACCTGCACCGGCGCCTGGTCGTCGCCGGGCGCGGAGAGGCCGCGCGGACGCGCGAGCGGCAGCGGCGCATCGATCAATTGCGGCCGGATGTCCCGGGCTGCGGCCGGGGGCGGCGTCGGCTCGGCGGCGGGCGCCGGAACCGGGGCTGCCGGCTGCGGAGCCAGGCGCTCGGAACGCTCGCGCACCAGAGCGCTGGTGGTCGGCTCGGGGGCCGGTGCGAGGGCGACGGCGAAGCGCCCGCCATCGGCGGAGTTGCCGTCCCCGGCATAGGCCATGACAGGCGGCGGCGCCTTCGGCGCGCTGCGCCGGCCACGGGTCGGCCGCGCATCGGCTTCCTCGTCGTCGCCGCCGAACAGCGAGGCCCAGAGGCTCTTGCGGCCGGAGGCGATGACGGCGCCCTCGTCCAGATCGGCCGCGGCATAGCCGGCGACGGCGCCGCCGCCGGACAGGATCTCGGCCTTGGCGAGCTCGTAGCCGCCGAGCGGACGTCCGTCTGCCGGCAGGTGCACGGTCTTCTCGTCGGGGAAGAGGCGCACGAGCTGGTCGCGCGTCATGCGCGGCCAGGAGCGGACGGAGCCGACATCGAGATGGACGAAGGGAGTGTGGGCGTTCGGGTAGAAGCCGACGCCGCCGCGCTGCAGGCGCATGCCGATCTCGCGGATGCGGGCGGTCGGCACGTCGGGCAGGTAGAAATCCATCGCCTTGCCGAGCATGTGCTGGCTGTGCTTGGCGACGGCGCGGGAGCGGCGGCGCAGCATCGCGTTGGTGCCGGGCGCGCGGTAGGAGGAGACGACGTGGAAGGGCTGCTCGGAGCCGAGCAGGCGCTGCACCTCCCAGATCACGTCGAAGAGCCGCGGATCCATGCGGGTCGGCTCGTCGGTGCGCCAGTCGCGCAAGGCCCAGTTCAGCTTTTCCAGCCCGGCGGAATCGTAGCGGCCGTCACGCTTGAAGGTGACGGTCGTCTCTTCCTTCGTATGCATGTGCCGGATGGTGATGGTGCGGGTGTCACCGAAGGCGGCGGCCTTGTCCGTGCCGCGGACCGTCAGCACCAAGGCGAGGCAGGCCAGACCCAGGGTCACGACGTGTCGCATCGCAGGCTTCGAGCCGGACGGCACCCATCCCGCGAGCTTGGCGTTGATCCTGCCCAATCTGTCTGACCCGTCTCGGTGCCCCCGCCGAAGCGGCGCGATGAACGTGAACGAACAGTTGCGGAGAAGCGTTAACGACTCGTTAGCGCGCCGGCAATCGCCCCGCCAGAAATTCCTGGGACAAGCTGGCTAAAGACGGATCATGGCAAAAAGGAGCCCGCCTTACGACGGGCTCAATTCAGCCACGTTGTTCCAGGGCCTGCCGGACCAGCCTGTGGAAACCATAGACATCATCGAACCGGCTGACATGACCATCCGCGCCGACCACGATCGTGTTGTAGACGAGGTGGATCGACAGGGGCTGCGGCAGGTTGATCCGGCGCTCGCCCGAGCCGATCAGCCGCTTCAGCCGCTCATGCGTCCATTCCGGGCCGAGCACCTGGTCGGCCAGCGCGAAGGGGTTCTCGACGCGCACGCAGCCATGGCTCAGCGCCCGCCGCTCGCCGGTGAAGAGCCGGCGATTCGGCGTGTCGTGCAGATAGACCGCATGCTCGTTCGGGAACATGAACTTGATCCAGCCGAGCGCGTTGCGCTCGCCCGGCGGCTGGCGCACCGAGATGCCGCCGCTCTTGGTGCGGGTGACGACATAGCCGCGCTTGGCCGCGTAGTTCGGATCGGCCGCGAGCCCCGGCAGGAACTCCTTCTTGAGGATCGAAGGCGGCACGTACCAGGACGGGTTGACGACGACATGGTCCATCTTGTGCGAGAAGATGGGTGTCGCCGATTCCGGCTTGCCGATGATGGTGCGGGCCTCGTGCACCACCTTGCCCGAGCGGACCACGCGCACGCGCATCTCCGGCACGTTGACCATGATGTGGTCGGTGCCGAGATCCGGCGGCAGCCAGCGCCAGCGCTCCATCTGGGCGGCGATGTCCTCTTCGCCGCGGGCGGAAGCCGGCTTGCCCAGCGCCGCCAGCGTGCGCTCGCTCAGGATGCCGTTGGCCGGCAGCCCTGCCCGCTTCTGGAAGTCGGCCAGCGCCAGCGAGGTCGAGCGGTCGAAGACCGGCTCCTGGCTCGGGCCGAGGCCGAGGCGCGCACGGACCAGCGGCACGCGCTCGTCGCGCATGCCGAGCTTGAGCGGCGGGCCGGCCGGGATACGCACCAGCGGCGTATCGTCGAGATGCTCGCGCATCTCCGCGAGCTTGGCCTTGAGGCGCCGGTAGCCTTCATGCGGCGGGTTGTAGGCGGCGAGCACGGCGCCGGCGTCGCGCGCGCCCGCGAGCTCGGACAGTACCTCGGTCGCCGAGGGCAAATAGAGGGTCGGCGTGATCAGCTTCGAGAGCCGGCGCGGGTCGATGCGGCCGCCGCGGGCGTCGCGGGCATAGAGCACGGCGAGCGCCGAGAGGCGGATATCGGCCTCGGCGAGCCTGGCCTTGTCGCTCGCCTCGAAGGCGGGGAGGGGATAGTCGCCCGGGCGCAGCCCGTCCTCGCCGGCGCGGCCGAGCTGCGCGACGATGCGCTTGCCGGCCTCGTTCCAGCCCTTGCCGTCGATCCAGAAGGGCTTGTTCTCATTGGCCTGGTAGGCGGCGATGATCTCGTTGCGCTCGCGCTCGGGCAGGCGCTGCAGCGCGACCGCGTCCTGGAGCTGCTCGGCCACCGCGCCGGCGAATTCCAGGCCCGGCGGGACGGTGATGACGAGCTTCGGCATCTCCGGCAGGGGCACGAGAAGCTCGACGCTGCGCAGCGGGCCCTGCGGCTGGGTCGCCGGCGGTTCGGCCGGCTCGGGGGCCGTTTTGGCGGCCGGGGTCAGCGCCGGGTCGGGCGCCGGCATCTCGATCTCCGGGATGTCGAGCGTGACCGGCTCCTCCTCCGCCTCCAGCGGGGCGGTGGCGTCGAGCTTGGCGGGGTCGCGCAGGCGGTTGCCGGCAGAGACCGTGCCGGTGACGATCTCCGGCTCTTGAGCGGTCTGCGCCTGTGTCGCCTCGGCCTCGGCTTGCGGAGCAGCCGGCTGCGCGACGTCCGTCAGCCGCAGTTCGGGCTGCTGCGGCAGGGGAATGCCGAGCGTGGGGTCGGTCTGGACCGGGGTTTCGGCGCTGAGCGGAGCACATCCCAGAATCATGGCCAGGGCGGATGCCGAGGTCAGTTTCGCCCATTGGCGACGACGCATAGTCGCATTCCCGATCACTGCCGAATCGCGCCATTCCTGCGTGACTCGGTGGGTTGAGACAAGATGCGGCGGCGCAACAGGCCGACGCATTCGAAGCAGGACCCGCAGGCGAGAGCGAGTCCGAATCCTTGGTCGCGGCTCAGGCCGCGTCGGTTTCGTCGGCGTTCGCCTCGCTCTCGATCAGCCCGTAGTCCTTGAGCTTGCGATAGAGCGTCGAGCGGCCGATGCCGAGCTTGCGCGAGACCTCGGACATGTGGCCGCGATAATGCGCGAGCGCGAAGGTGATGATCTCGCGTTCGAGCTCGTCGAGCTTGCGCATGTCGGAGCCAGCGACGAGTTCGAGCGCGTTGGGGTCGCGCACCGGCATGTGGATGATCCGCGGCGGCGGCTCGCCGGAAACCTCGGAGCGGGCGAGCGGCGGCGGGGCTGGCGGGATGCGCACGTCGAAGCCCTCCATCTGGGCGGCGATCTGCGGGAACTCGGCGACGCCGAGCTCGTCGCCATCGGCGAGGACGACGGCGCGGAATACGGCGTTCTCGAGCTGGCGGACATTGCCCGGCCAGTCGTAGCTGCCGATCAGCGCGACGGCCTCGGCGCTGATGCCGCTCAGCTTGCGGCCTTCCTCGGCCGCGAAGCGGGCGAGGAAGCCGCGGGCGAGATCGGCGATGTCCTCGCGGCGCTGGCGCAGCGGCGGCAGCGTGATCGGGAAGACGTTGAGGCGGTAGTAGAGATCCTCGCGGAACTCGCCGCGCTTCACCTGGTCCAGCAGGCTCTTGTTGGTGGCGGAGATGATGCGGATGTCGACGCGCACCGATTTCTTGCCGCCGACGGGGTCGACCTCGCTCTCCTGAATGGCGCGCAAGAGCTTGACCTGGGCGTCGAGCGGCAGCTCGCCGCCCTCGTCGAGGAAGAGGGTGCCGCCATTGGCCTCGACGAACTTACCGAGATGACGCTCGGTGGCGCCGGTGAAGGCGCCCTTCTCATGGCCGAACAGGATCGATTCGACGAGGTTATGCGGGATCGCGCCGCAATTGACCGTGACGAAGGGCTTGCCCTTGCGGTCGCTGGAGCCCTGGATCGCGCGCGCCAGAACCTCTTTGCCGACGCCGGATTCGCCCTCGATCAGGATCGGGATGTTCGACTTCGCCGCCCGCTCGGAGAGGCGGACGACGCGCGCCATGTCGGGGCTCTTGGTGGCGAGGTCGCGGAAGCCGAGCGTGTTGGCGGCGCGGCGCTTGATGTGGCGCAGCTCGTGCTCGAGCGCGCCGAGCTTGAGGGCGTTTTTGAGCGAGACCTGCAGGCGCTCGGCGCCGACGGGCTTGACCACGAAGTCGGAGGCGCCGGCGCGCATCGCCGCCACGACGGTTTCGATCGAGCCATTGGCGGTCTGGACGATGACGGGGATCTCGATGCCGCGCTCGCGCAGATTGGCGAGCACGCCCATGCCGTCGAGGCCGGGCATGGTGAGGTCGAGCACGATCGCGTCGATGCGCTCGCCCTCCGGAGCGCCGACCAGGGCGACTGCCGCCCTGCCATCCTCGACCACGACCACATCGTAGCCGAAGCGCTTCAGCATCGCGTCCAGCAGGCGGCGCTGCACGGGATCGTCATCGACGACGAGGACGGTGGCGGTCATGGCACCTCGAGGACAAGACAATATGAAAGAATTGCGCTCTGCCGAGGGAATCGGCTGTTCCGTTCTGGGGCATCCTCGGCGAGAAGGGTTAAGCGGGGTTTAAGCCCTGCCGGCCGGCCCGGGACGCGCCGGCGTTGATCGCAGGCGGCCTGCCGGCCTATGGAAGGGTTCATGTCACGGCGGCGAGGGACCGAGCGAATGCGTTTCCACCAGACGATCCTGCGGTCCGGCTCCGTTGCGGCCGCCAAGCCCGCGCCGGCATTGGGCGACCTGCCGGAATGGGATCTGAGCCATCTCTATCCCGGCATGGACTCGCCGCAGTTCAAGGCCGATCTCGACGGAGTCCTCGAGCTGGCGCAGGCCCTGGCCGGCCGCTATCGCGGCAAGCTCGCTGCGCTCGCCGCTGCGCCCGACGGCAGCGAGACCCTGGCCGAGGCGATTCGGGCCTATGAGAGCCTGAGCGACCTGCTCGGGCGGATCGGCGCCTATGCCGGCCTGGTCTATTCCGGCGACACCACCGACCCGCAGCGCGCCAAGTTCTATGGCGACACGCAGGACAAGCTGAACGCCGCGATCACCGAGCTTCTGTTCTTCGAGCTGGAACTGAACCGGGTCGAGCCTGACGTGCTGGCGAAGGTCGCGAGCCAGGCGCCGCTCTCGCATTGGAAGCCCTGGCTCGACGATCTCGCCAAGGACAAGCCGCACCAGCTCGACGACCGGATCGAGGCCTTGTTCCACGAGAAGTCGATGACGGGCGCGGCCGCCTGGAACCGGCTCTTCGACGAGACCATCGCCTCGCTGCGCTTCATGGTCGACGGCGAGGAGCTGACGCTCGAACTCACGCTCAACAAGCTGCAGGACAGCGACGGCGAGGTGCGCCGCAAGGCGGCCGAGGCGCTGAGCGCGGTCTTCCGCAAGGAGCTGCGCACCTTCGCGCTGATCACCAATACGCTGGCCAAGGACAAGGAGATCTCCGACCGCTGGCGCAAGTTCGAGGACGTCGCGGATTCGCGCCATCTCGCCAACCGGGTCGAGCGCGAGGTCGTCGATGCGCTGGTGGCGGCGGTGCGCGAGGCCTATCCGCGCCTGTCGCACCGCTATTATCGCCTGAAGGCCAAGTGGTTCGGCCGCGATGCGCTCGATTTCTGGGACCGCAACGCGCCGCTGCCGCAGGTCGAGCAGCGCACCATCCCCTGGGCCGAGGCGCGCGAGACGGTGCTCTCGGCCTATGATGCCTTCTCGCCGAAGATGGCGGCGATCGCGCAGCGTTTCTTCGACGAACGCTGGATCGACGCCCCGCCGCGTCCCGGCAAGGCGCCGGGTGCCTTCGCGCATCCCACCGTGCCGTCAGCGCACCCCTATGTGCTGCTGAACTACCAGGGCAAGCCGCGCGACGTGATGACGCTGGCGCATGAGCTCGGCCATGGCGTGCATCAGGTGCTGGCGGCGCCGAACGGGGCGCTGATGGCGCCGACGCCGCTGACGCTGGCCGAGACGGCGAGTGTCTTCGGCGAGATGCTGACCTTCCGCAAGCTGCTCGATTCGACCTCCGACCCGAAGCAGCGCAAGGCGATGCTGGCCGCCAAGGTCGAGGACATGATCAACACGGTCGTGCGCCAGATCGCCTTCTACAGCTTCGAGCGCCGGGTGCATGAGGCCCGCCGCGAGGGCGAACTGACTCCGGAGGCGCTCTGCGAGCTCTGGATGGGTGTGCAGGAGGAGAGCCTCGGGCCGGCGATCCGGCTGACGGCGGGATACGAGCCCTATTGGTGCTATATCCCGCACTTCATCCACTCGCCCTTCTATGTCTATGCCTATGCCTTCGGCGACTGCCTGGTGAACTCGCTCTACGGCGTCTACCAGAACGCGGCCGAGGGCTTCCAGGAGCGCTATTTCGCGCTGCTCTCGGCCGGCGGCAGCAAGCCCTATTCCGAATTGCTCGCCCCCTTCGGCCTCGATGCCAAGGACCCCGGCTTCTGGCAGATCGGCCTTCGGATGATCGAGGGCATGATCGTCGAGCTCGAAGGGATGGAGTGAGGCGGGGCGACGCTTCCGACCCTCTTTTCCAGCAAAGCGGAGGTCATCCCGGGCAAGCCGCGTGAGCGGCGCCGATCCGGGGTCCATGCCGGAACTCCTTCCGATGAAGGTTCAGGCATGGATCCCGGGTCTTCGTTTCGCTGCGCCCGGGATGACCATGTGGCACGGCTGAAGCCCTAGAACTGCACCCTCAGGCCCACCTGCGCGACATTGGCGGTGTAGTCGTCGCCGATCTGCGTCGAGGTCAGGCGCTCATGGGTGAAGCTGGCGCGGATCGCGAAGGTCCGCGTCAGCCGGTATTCGAGCCGCGCGCCGATATTCATCAGGTCCTCGCGCAGGTTCTGGCCCTCATAGTCGGTGCGGCCGAAGGTGGTGAAGCCGGTCACGGTGAGGTTGCGGCGCAGGGCATGCGCGACCTCCAGCGTCGCCCGGCGCACCGTGGTGCCGGAGGAACCGGCGATCGTCGTGTCGCCGAGCTCGGCCGTGCCACGCAGGGTCACGGTGGTCAGTGGCGTCGGCGTCCAGAGCACGGCTGCATCGCCGACGAAGCCGCGCAGATTCTTCAGGCGGTTGTCCTCGTAGTTGCGGTTCTGGTAGCCGCCCGAGACCTCGCCGGTGAGCAGGCGGCTGATCTCGAAGGTCGAGCCGATGCGCCCGCTGAGGCCGTTTGAGGAGCGCATATAGCCGCTCGAATCGACTTTCTCATCGAATTCGCGCTGGTCGATGTCGGCCTGGACGAAGGGCTTGAAGCCGGGCGTGACCTCGTAGGCGGCGCGCAGGCGCAGGCCGTACTGCGTCTGGTTGCGGTCCTTCTGCGAGAGGATGGCGCCGTTGGAGAGGCGGGCATCTTCGTAGTCGCTGCGGTCGACCGAGCCGCGCAGGGTCAGCTGCAGCCGGTTGAGGTCATGGGTGACCCCGGCCGAGCCGCCATATTGCCAGATCTGCGGGCGCCCCTGGACGGCGGAGGTCAGGTCGGGCGAGCCGGGGCGCTGCGTGTCGAGCCGCAGGCGCGATTCGAGCAGGATGCGCGTGTCGCGCGTCGCATCGAGGCGCAGGTCGAGATTGCCTTCGCCATCCGGCCGCGAGGCCTCGCTCTCCCTGAAATACTGGGAATAGCCGCCGCGCAGCCGGCCGCTGAGCTGATGCACGTTCCAGTCGGACTGGATGTCGAGATCGCCCTCGTAGCGGGCGAAGGGCGAGCCTTTCACGCCCGCCGCCGAACTGCGCTGCGGATTGGTGTCGTAGCCGATCGAGTTGGTGAAGCCCGGGCGAAGCGTCACCGAGCCGACGCGCACGCCGAGCGCAGCGTAAGGGTCTTCTTCCGCGGCCGCACGGCGGCGGGGCGGAGGCGGTGGGGGCGGAGGCGGAGGCGGAGGTGGCAGTGTCGCCACGGCCGGCGGCGGCTGCCGGAACTGGCGCTGGGTCACGCCGCGCAGGGCGGGGGCCTGCACCGGCTGGCTCGCGCGCGGCGGCGTGCGGGCGGAAATGGCGGATGGCTGGCCTTGCACCAGGGAGCTGGGGTCGCGAAGGGCCTGCGGCTCCGGGGTGGCCGGGGTCAGCGGTGGCGCGGGTGGCTCTGGCGGCTGCGCGATATAGGCCGGCGTGCCGGTCCTCAAGGCGCGTTCCTGCTGCGCCGCAGCCGTCGAGCAGCCGAGCGCGAATCCGGCCAGGGCGGTGCCGGACAGAAGCAGGATGGTCGTACGACCGGACACGAGGCTAGCAAGGCTCCAGGCGAATGCGCGCGAAGGGCGCGCATGGTTAACGGAGTTAGAACGAACAGGGTTAAGGAGGCGTCAACGCGGGCCGGGCCTCTCGGCCGGTGGTGGAAATGGCCCGAGGCGCCGTGCTACAGCGCCCGCCATGACCGACGACATCCGCGCTTCCGCCCTTCGCACCATCGCCACCGAGCGCGCCGGGCTCGACGCGCTCCACGCCGCGCTCGCCGATGGCCTGGGCCAACCTTTCGCCGACGCCGTCGCCATGATCCGCGGCGCGAGCGGGCGGGTGATCGTCTCGGGGATGGGCAAGTCCGGCCATGTCGGGCGCAAGCTCACGGCGACCCTGGCCTCGACCGGCACGCCCGCCCATTTCGTCCACCCGGCCGAGGCGAGCCATGGCGATCTCGGCATGGTGCAGCCGGAGGATGTGGTGATCGCGCTGTCCTGGTCGGGCGAGGCGGCCGAGCTCGCCGCGCTCGTCGGCTATACCCGCCGCTTCCGCGTCGGGCTGATCGCCATCACCGCCAATGCCGAGAGCACGCTCGGCCGGGAGGCGGACATCGCGCTCGTCCTGCCCAAGGCGACGGAAGCCTGCCCCAACGGGCTCGCGCCGACGACCTCGACGACGATGCAGATCGCGCTCGGCGACGCGCTCGCTGTGGCGCTGCTCGAGGCGCGCGGCTTCTCGCGACAGGACTTCTTCGTCTATCACCCGGGCGGCAAGCTCGGCGCGCAGCTGAAGACGGTCGAGAGCATCATGCATCGCGGTGCCGAGCTGCCGCTGATCGGGCTCGACACGCTGCTACCGGACGTGGTCGCGATGATCTCGGCCAGGGGCTTCGGCTGCGCCGTCGTGATGGATCTCGACGGCAAGCTCGCCGGGGTCGTCACCGATGGCGATCTGCGCCGCAAGGCGACGATGGGCGGCGGCGCCTCGCTCAGGGCGCGGGACCTGATGACGGCCGATCCGCGCCGGGTCGGCCTCGACACGCTCGCGGTCGAGGCGCTGGAGCTGGTCAATCGCAGCCGGATCACGGCGCTGATCGTGGTCGATGGCAAGGAGCGGCCGGTGGGGCTGGTCCATGTCCACGACCTGCTGTCGCTGGGCGTGGCGTAACTCCGGCCGTCACGCTCGGGATCTGCTTCGCTCCGCCCGGAAACGACGCCCTCGACGTCCTGCTCGCCCTTGTGGCGAGCATCCACGTCTCGAACACCGCTCTCGATAAGGCAAGACGTGGATGGTCGGGACAAGCCCGACCATGACGGGAATCCCGTGTTCGTGGCTCCTGCGATGGGCTGCCCCGGAGCGATGGTGTGGGACCGCTCTTGTCAGTGGCGTCTGTCGACCTATCTGAAGCTTTAGTCACTACAGCTTTGGAGGCCAGTTATGGCTGCGACGACGCGACTTGAGCGCGTGATGCCGATCGGGGCGCTCGCCGAGCGCACCGGCGTCAAGGTCGAGACGATCCGCTATTACGAGCAGGTCGGGCTTCTGCCGCCGCCGGAGCGCTCCGAGGGCAACCAGCGCCGCTACAGCCGGCGCCATGCGGAGCGGCTCGCCTTCATCAAGCATGCGCGCGATCTCGGCTTCGCCGTCGATGCCATCCGCGCGCTTCTGAGGTTGTCGGACACGCCCGGCATCGCCTGCGACGAGGCGCATGCGATCTCGGTCGCGCATCTCGACGAGGTCCGCGACAAGATCGCCCGGCTGCGCTCGCTGGAGAAGGAGCTGGAACGGATCGCCACGACCTGCTCGGGCGGCGTCGCGGCCTGCGATTGCGCGATCATCGAGGCGCTCGCCGACCACGGCAGTGCGACCATGCCCATCACTGAGGTGTTCCGGCCGATTTGAACCTCCGATCAGCCGCGAAAGGGCGTTGTCATCCCGGGCTTGACCCGGGATCCATGCCGGAGCCTCCGTCGGAAACGCTCCGGCATGGATCCCGGATCGGCGCGGCTTTGCCGCTTGTCCGGTGACCACGCACCTCCTATCGAGAGGAGCTCATGTCGATTGCCTCTCGTTTCCGCGCCGGAAAGGCTTAAATAGGGTCTGTGCCGGACGGCTTCGCACCGTCCAGTTTTCGGGTTGGCAAGAGGGCGGTCGATGCCGGTATTGCGTGTGTCGGCAGGCTCCATGGCCGGCGAGGGGAACAAACCCCGATTCTCCCTGAGTCAGCGATTCGGCCTCGCTTCGTTCCAGACTCGTTCTCGCCAGACCCGTCCCTGATTCCAGTCCACGCTCCCGCCCGCCTCGGGCGGGCGAGATGATCGGCTCCATCGCCTTGCAGCTCTTTCGCTCGTTGCCCCCCGCCGCCCGCGCCAACGGCGTCACCGCGGTGCTCGGCCCGACCAACACCGGCAAGACCCATCTCGCCATCGAGCGCATGGTCGCCCATCCGACCGGGATGATCGGCCTGCCGCTCCGGCTGCTCGCGCGCGAGGTCTATCAGCGCGTGGTCGACAAGGTCGGGCCGGAGGCCGTCGCCCTCGTCACAGGCGAGGAGAAGATCAAGCCGGAGCGGCCGCGCTTCTGGGTCTGCACGGTCGAGGCGATGCCGCGCGACCTCGCGGTGGATTTCGTCGCGATCGACGAGATCCAGCTCGCCGCCGATCTCGATCGCGGCCATGTCTTCACCGACCGGCTGCTCAACCGGCGCGGCCGGGCCGAGACGATGCTGATCGGCGCGGCGACGATACGGCCGCTGGTCGAGCAGCTGATGCCGGGCGTGAACATCGTCACCCGTCCGCGGCTCTCGAACCTGACCTTCGCCGGCGACCGCAAGATCACCAGGCTGCCGCCGCGCTCGGCCATCGTCGCCTTCTCGGTGGAGGAGGTCTACGCCATCGCCGAGCTGATCCGCCGCCAGAAGGGCGGGGCGGCGGTGGTACTGGGGGCGCTTTCGCCACGCACGCGCAACGCCCAGGTCGAGATCTATCAGTCCGGCGATGTCGACTACCTCGTCGCCACCGACGCGATCGGCATGGGGCTCAATCTCGACGTCAATCACATCGCCTTCGCGGCCGACAAGAAGTTCGACGGGCATCACTACCGCCAGCTCAGCCCGGCCGAGTTCGGCCAGATTGCCGGCCGCGCCGGCCGGCATCTGCGCGACGGCACCTTCGGCACCAGCGGGCGCTGCCCGCCCTTCGATGCCGAACTGGTCGAGGCGATCGAGAATCACCGCTTCGAGCCGATCAGGCAGATGCAGTGGCGCAATTCCGATCTCGATCTGCGCTCGATCGCCGGCCTCCTTGATACGCTCAACATCCAGCCTTCCGAGCAGGGGCTGACGCGGGCGCTGATCGCCGAGGACATGACGACGCTGGAGGTGCTGGCGCGGGACCCCGACGTCGCGGCGCTGGCCAAGGGCCGCACGGCAGTGGAGCGGCTCTGGGAGGTCTGCGGCCTGCCCGATTACCGCAAGATCTCGCCGATGCAGCATGCCGATCTGGCGACGACGCTCTATCTCAGGCTGATGCGCCATGACCGGCTCGATGCCGACTGGTATGCGACCCAGTTGGCCTCGCTCGACCGGACCGATGGCGAGATCGATACGCTCTCGGCCCGGATCGCGCAGGTCAGGACCTGGACCTATGTTGCGAACAGACCTGACTGGTTGCCTGATCCTGAGCATTGGCAGGGCATGGCTCGTCTTGTAGAGGACAAGCTGTCGGATGCTTTGCACGAACGTCTGGCCCACCGATTTGTCGATCGGCGCACCAGCGTGCTGATGCGCCGCTTGCGGGAGAATGCGATGTTGGAGGCTGAGGTCACCGCGACGGGCGACGTGCTCGTCGAGGGCCAGCATGTAGGGATGCTGCAGGGCTTCCGCTTCACGGCGGACCCCAAGGCGGGCGGGTCAGAGGTCAAGGCCCTCAACCTGGCGGCGATGAAGGCGCTCGGCTCCGAGATCGAGTCGCGGGCGGCGCGCGTCGTGCTGGCGGGCGACGATGCCTTCGTGCTGTCCCATGACGGGCTGGTGCGCTGGACCGGCGAGCCGGTGGCGCGCCTGACGGCCGGCGAGAAGGTGCTGGAGCCGCGGCTGCGTCTGCTGGTCGAGGAGCATCTGGCCGGCCCGGCGCGGGAGCAGGTCGAGGCCCGCCTCAATCTCTGGCTCAAGAACCACGTCACGCGCCTGCTCGGCGCGATCCAGATTCTGGAAGCGGCCGAGAACGTCACCGGCATCGCGCGCGGCATCGCCTATCAGGCGGCCGAGGCGCTCGGCGTGCTCGAGCGCGCCAAGGTCGGCGAGGAGATGAAGGCGCTCGACCAGGAGGGCCGCGCCGCGCTGCGCCAGCTCGGGATCCGCTTCGGTGCCTTCCACATCTACATGCCGGCGCTGCTGAAGCCGGCGCCGCGTGCGCTCGCCGCCCAGCTCTGGGCGCTGAAGCATGGCGGGCCGGAGACGGCCGGGCTCGACGACATCGCCCATCTCGCGGCTTCCGGCCGGACCTCCTTCCCGGTCGACAAGGCCGTGCCGAAGGGGCTCTACCGGGCGGCAGGCTACCGCGTCTGCGGCGAGCGGGCCGTGCGCGTCGACATCCTCGAGCGCCTCGCCGATCTGATTCGCCCGGCCATCGCCTATCGCCCCGGCGTGACGCAGGGCGTGCCGCCTGCGGGCGCCGCCGACCAGGACGGCTTCGTCGCCACTGGCGCGATGACCTCGCTCGTCGGTTGCGCCGGCGAGGATTTCGCCTCGATCCTGCGCTCGCTCGGCTATGTCTCGGTGAAGCGTCCCGGCCCTGCGATCACCGTGCCGCTGGCGCCGCCGCCAGCCGCGACCGAACCGGCGCAGCCCGTTGCGGCCGAGGCCGCCGCGGAGCAGGGAACGGAGATCGCCGCCGCTGGCGAGACGGCTGCCGCGCCGGCCGAAGGCGAAGCCGTCGAGGCTCCCGCCGGCAGCGAGGGGGCAAGCGAGCCCGCCGCTGTGCTGAACGAGGATGCGCTGGCGGAAGGCGAGACCCCGGCCGTCGAGGCGGCTGCCGTCGAGACCGCCGATACCCCGATCCTGACCGAAACCGAGCTGGACCAGGCGCGCGAGCCGGTTCCTGCCGATGCGCTCGTTGCCCTGCCGGCGACGGCCGAGACGGTGGAGCCGAGCGAGGCGCCTGCGGAAGCCGCACCGGCCGAGCCGGAACTGATCGAGGTCTGGCGGCCGCATCGCCATCAGGGCGGGCGTCGGCCGGAGCATGGCCAGCGCGGCCGCCGCGACGGCGACCAGCGCCGCGGCGAACGGCCGCAGCGCGACGGCCGCCCCGGCGGCGAGCGCCGCGATCAGCGTCCCGGCCAGCAGCGCCCGGCGGCTGCGCGCGCCGAAGGCGAGGGCGCCCAGGGCCAGCGGCAAGAGCGGCCGCGCCATGACGAGCGGCCGCGCCGTGATGACCAGCAGCCGCGACAGGGGCGCCCGGAGGGCGGCCGCGGCCCGCGGCCCGACTTCAAGCGCGACGGCCGCCCAGGCGGCCCGCGGCGCGAGGAGCGTGGGGGCGAGCGTTTCCAGCAACCGCAGCGCCCGCGCCCGGCCAATCGCGAGCCGGATCCGGATTCGCCCTTCGCCAAGCTCGCCGCGCTCAAGGCGCAGCTCGAAGGCGGCAAGAACTGAACGGCCGCAGGAGGCGCTGACCGCTTGCAGGAGCATCGCCAACGCCTCGACAAATGGCTCTGGTTCGCGCGCTTCGCGCGGACGCGGCCTGCCGCCGTGCGCCTGGTGGAGGACGGTCATGTCCGAATCGAGGGGCGCCGCGCCGAGAACCCGGCGCAGGGCATTCGGGTCGGGGCCGTGCTGACGCTCGCCCTGCCGCACGCCACCATGGTCGTCAGGGTCCTGGGCTTTGCCGAGCGGCGGGGGCCTTTCGAAAGCGCGCGGCAGCTCTATGAGCGGCTCGACGAGGGCGGCAGCGGCGATGCGTCGCTTGCGAAGCCGGAGAGCGCGGATTAAATCCGCGCCGTCATCGAGGGGCACCGAAAGCGGGCTGGGGCGGAATCGTCTCCACGGTGCCTCCCGAATGAAAAATCGTTCTGCCGAAGATCACGAAAACGGCCTTGAAACCTGCGCGGGGCAAGGGTTTATGGGGCTGTTTAGAAGCGTTGGAAGGGCCGACCCATGACCTATGTGGTCACCGAGAACTGCATCAAGTGCAAGTACATGGATTGCGTCGAGGTCTGCCCGGTCGACTGCTTCTATGAAGGCGAGAACATGCTCGTCATCCACCCCGACGAGTGCATCGACTGCGGCGTCTGCGAGCCGGAGTGCCCGGCCGAGGCGATCAAGCCGGATACCGAGCCCGGCCTCGAGAGCTGGCTGCAGCTCAACGGCAAGTACGCGGCGAGCTGGCCCAACATCACCCAGAAGAAGGAGCCGCCGGCGGACGCAAAGGAGTTCGACGGCACGCCTGGCAAGCTCGAGATGTTCTCGCCGGAGCCGGGTGAGGGAGACTGATCTTACCCCGCTCATACCCTTCGCGCTGCATTTACCACGACTTCGCCATGCCGGGGCGGGGGGACGCCTTTGGGCGTTTACCTTTGATTCGGCGTGTTTTTTGTGTTACAAGCTAGCCCTAGTCGAATTCGTTCCGCATGCTCCTGCGCGATTCCTACAAATGGAGCGCCCCCAGAGACCCAGCACAACGAAATGGCCGGCGCGAATTGCCGGGTTTCGATTGTCGTCTCGTTAGCGGGCCAATGAAACAATCGACTGCGGGAGCGTGAAGCGGTGCCTCTTCGAAGCGTCGCGTCAGGCGGAAAGTCTCCGGCCACCCGGACGGAGACGGATCATTTCGCGCTCGCGTCGAGCGGGCCGGTCAGGAGTCGTAACGGCATGTCCACTGCGAAGAAAGCTGTTGTGCGCCAGGGTTTCAAGACGGGCGAGTACGTCGTCTACCCGTCCCATGGCGTCGGCCAGATCACGGCGATCGAGGAACAGGAAGTCGCAGGCTTCAAGCTCGAACTGTTCGTGGTCAGCTTCTCCAAGGACAAGATGACGCTGCGCGTCCCCACCGCGAAGGCCGCCAGCGTCGGCCTGCGCAAGCTTGCGGACGGCGAATCCGTCGCCAAGGCGCTGACCACGCTCACCGGTCGCGCCCGCATCAAGCGCACCATGTGGTCGCGCCGCGCGCAGGAATACGAAGCGAAGATCAATTCGGGCGATCTCGTCGCCATCGCCGAGGTGGTGCGCGACCTCTACCGCTCCGAGGCGCAGCCCGAGCAGTCCTATTCCGAGCGCCAGCTCTACGAGGCCGCGCTCGACCGGATGACCCGTGAGATCGCGGTGGTCGACGACATCACCGAGACCGAGGCGCTCAAGAAGATCGAGGGCCAGCTCGCCAAGTCGCCGCGCCGCGCCGGCAAGGCCGAAGCGGCCGATGCCGACGCGGATATCGAGAACGACAACGAGGATCTGCAGGAAGAGGCCGCCTGAGCGGCGCCTTCCATCCAGCTTTGCGAAACCCGGCGGGCGACCGCCGGGTTTTTTGTTGGCCAGGGCAGGGCTCCGAGGCCCTTGACGGGGCATGAGGATCATCCCGGCCGGAGCGAAGCGGAGAGCCGGGATCCCTGGCCGAACCTGCTTCGAAAGAGCCCCGGCATGGATCACCTTTATTGCGTCCGACAGGACGCGCGGCGATCTGGATTCCGCTGATTTTGCGCGGAACCACCGCGTCATTCCGGGGATTCGCGCAGCGAAGAGCCCGGAACCCAGAATCGACGCCGCTGATCGAAAAAGCCAAAGGCCGTGGCTCGCCCGTCGAAGGACATCGGTTCTGGGTTCCGGGCTCGGACCTTCGGTCCGCCCCGGAATGACGCAGGCGGTTCCGTGAAAGCACTGCGTGCTCTAAGCCGTGCCGGTTCCGGCCTTGAGGAAGGCGACCGTCCGCGCCCAGGCCTGCTTTGCGGCGGCGGCGTTGTAGCGCTCGGCGCTGGTGTCGTTCATGAAGGCATGGTCGACATCGGGGTAGACGATCGCCTCGTACTGGGCGCCGGCGGCCTTCAGCGCCTTCTCGTAGTCCGGCAGCATCTGGACGAGGCGCGCATCGCGCGAGGCCTGCTGGATCAGGAGCCGCGCCTTGATCTGCGGCACCTTGGCGAGATCGGGCGAGCGTCCGTAGAACACGACGCCGGCGGCGAGCTCGGGGGCGGAGACGGCGAGGTCGTTGACGGCGCCGCCGCCCCAGCAGAAGCCGACGGCGCCGACCTTGCCGTTCGCATCCGGCCGGGAGGCGAGATATTTCAGGGCGGCGCGGCCCTGCGCCACCACGGTCTCGGTCGAAAGCTTCGGGAAGAGGGCGCGGGCCGCGTCGGGATCGTTCGGCGTGCCGCCGAGCGGATTGAGGAAATCGAGGCCGAGCGCCGTGAAGCCCTCCAGCGCCATGCGGCGGGTGATGTCCTCGATATGCGGGTTGAGGCCGCGGTTCTCGTGGATGACGAGGACGCCGCCGCGTTTTGCCCCGGCCTTCGGCGTGACGAGATAGCCCTTGAGCGCGACACCATCGATCGTGGTGTCGAGCCGCGAGGCCGCGATGCGGGCATCGTCCGGCGCGATCTGCTGGGCGCTGGCATAGTTCGGCTCGAGCAGCGCGAGCGCCGCCTCCGCTGCCGCCGCGGAGCCCGCGATCGCGAGCAGGCGGTTCATGAAGATCCGCCGGTCGAGCGGCTTATGCGTGTATTCGTCGTAGAGTTCGACGATCCTGCGATCGAGCGCCATTCCTGCCTCCCCTGTGATTGGGGCGGATCATAGCGGGCTATTCGCCGAACGCAGGGGAGCAGGGCCCGGTCTCGCAGCCTTGTGAAGGCTATTCGGCGACGACCTTGTAGCGCTGGCCGGGCGTCAGCGCAGCGTTGCGGTCGAGCCCGTTCAGCAGCTGGAAGAGCTCGCCCGGCCGGTCCTGCTCCGGCATGCGCTCGGCCATGCTCGCGATCGTGTCGTCGGCCTGGGCGGCCACCAGCCGGATCTGCATCGGCCGGACAGACTGCGCTTCCGCCGGGGAGAGGGTGCGGAAGCTGTCCACGATGCTGCGCATCGGCCGCTCCGGATCGCTGGTGCCGCGGGCGGCGAGGATGAAGCGATAGACGCGCTCGCCGACCTGCACGGCGGCGAGGCGGAAGGTCCAGTCGGTGCCCTTGCCGTGGGCGATCACCGCCGGCTGACCGCCGATCTCGACCTTCTCGATCCCGGTGGTCTCGACCCCTTCGATCCAGCCCGCCGCGACATAGGATTCGAGCGTCTGCCCGGCCTTGAGCGTGACGGAATCGAAGCGCAGCGCCTGGGCGCCGTTGGCGCTGACGCCGATGACCATGTCCTGCGCGGCCTCGAGGCTGAAGCCCTCGGGCGCGGCGAAGGCGATGCGCAGCGTGCTGTTGAGATAGCGCCGGCCGCGCACGACGCCGTCGCGCGGGTCCTCGCCATAGGGCAGTCCCTCGATGGCGTTGAGCCAGCGGCCGGAATCGCGCTCGCCAATGCCGGGGGCGGCGATCTGGCGGGCGGCGGCGGTGACGGCGGCGATGCGCTCCGGCGTCTGCGGATGGCTGGAGAGAATGTCGAGGCGCTTGTCGTCGGCGCTCTGGTTCTGGCCGCTGTTGCGGAAGGCGGTGTTGCGGCCGAGGGTGGCGAGGAAGCGGCTGGCGCCATAGGGGTCGTAGCCGGCGCGGGCGATGTTGCGCACGCTGATCTGGTCGGCCGTGAGCTCCTGCTGGCGCGAGAAGCGGGCCAGCGAGAGCTTCGAGCCGGCGCGCACCGCCGCGCCCCGCGAGGGGTCCTTCAGGACCTGCGAGACGACCTGGGAGACCAGGGCGGATTCGGCCTCCTTCTCGGCGCGCTCGACCGCGTGCCGGGCGGTGACATGGGCGATCTCATGCGCCAGCACCGATGCGATCTCGGAGGTGTCGTTGGCGAGGACGAGCAGGCCGCGCGTGACATAGAGCCGGCCGTTGGGCAGGGCGAAGGCATTGACCACGGGCGAGTTCAGGATGGTGATCTCGTAATGGCCGATCTGGCCGTCCCCGGCCTTCGCCAGGCGCTGCACCACCTCGTCCAGCGCGGCGCGGGCGCGGGGCGCCCGGTACTCGCCGCCGAAAGCGGCGAGGAGGCGCTGATGCTCCTGATCGGTCGCGCGCTGGGCCGTGCCGATGCGGGGCGCGATCTCGTCGCTGGTGCCGGCGGGCAGCAGCGGGCTCTGCTCGCCGAGACAACCGACGAGCAGGAGGCCCGGCAACAGCACCGCCGCCAGCCGCTTCGAATGTCGCGAAAGCGATCCTCGCCAGGATTCCAGCATGTCCTCAGTCGATCAGTTCCAGCGCCGCCCGTGATCCGGCCTCCAGCAGGAGGCCATCGCGCCCGGAAAGAATACCATAGGCGCGCAGGCGTTTACCGCCCAGGCTGCCCGCGGTCCAGCCGGCGCTCTGCAATTCCCGCCACAAGCGGCGCGGGATGACGATCGAAGCGGCCTCCTTCGGGCGGCGCGAGAAGTTCAGATAGGTCCGCTGGGCGCGCTCGCCGACCGAGGCGATCCGACCTTCCAGCATGACGTAGCGCCCCTCCTGCGCCTTGACGGCGGCGAGATCATGGCCGTCGACGGCCGACGGCGGGACAGCTTGACGGCGGTTCGTTACCGATGTGTGAACGGCGGCTGCGCCGGGCGGGCAGGGCTGCAAGCCCGGTTCCGGCAGCGGCAGGGCAGCGCCGCTGCGACCGAGCAACTGGGCCAGCTCCCGCCGATCTCCGCCGGAAGCCTCGGGTGGGATGAAGAGACGCGCCGGAAAGCGACCCCAGCGGTCCTGCTCGCCGCGCAGCTCCAGTTCCAGCGCACTGCCGAGAAACGGTTGCAGCCCGGCGGCGAAGCGCGCGGCTTCCTCGGCGTCCTGGCGTGGGGCGAGGCCGAGCAGGCGGATAGTCCGCCCGTCGGCGAGGACGAGATCGCCGGCAGCGTCGATGCGTGCGAGCCTGGCAGGGGTAGTTTCCACGGCGGGGCCGGGACAGTCCGCACCGGCCCGCCCGGGCAGGGCGGGAAGGATCGCGAAGGCGACGAGGACAAGAAGGGACTTCACCCGCATCGCGATTATGCTACACGGGTTTGCGTGCGTCCCGGTAGCTCAGCAGGATAGAGCAACGGTTTCCTAAACCGTAGGTCAGGGGTTCGAATCCCTTCCGGGACGCCATTGCCCACTCCAGCCCGCATTCGATAACGCCGCCGCGAGCGGCCTCGATTGTCGCGGCGGACGGATTCCCCTTTCCGATCCGATGTTCTAAGCACGGGGCATGGAGACCGCCTCGGCGCACGAACTCTTCACCCATGTCCGGATCGTGATGGGCATGGTCATCGGCCTCGGCATCACCCGGATGCTGACCGGGCTCGCTGGCTTCATCCAGCATCCCGGCCGCCAGCGCGTCTCGCTGCTCCACATGCTCTGGGTCGGCTCGATCCTGCTGGAGCTCGTGCTGTTCTGGTGGTGGGAGTTCGGGCTCTCGCGGATGCCGGCCTGGAGCTTCGGCATCTACCTGTTCCTGATCGGCTACGCGGTCGTGCTCTACCTGCTGTCAGCGCTGCTGTTCCCCGAGAGCATCTCAGAATATGCCGGCTACGAGGATTTCTTCATCCGGCGGCGGCGCTGGTTCTTCGGGCTGATGGCGGCGGCCTTCGTGCTCGACGTGGTCGACACGCTGATCAAAGGCGAAGCGCACTGGAACCAGCTCAGCGCGGATTACCTGGTCCAGGTGCCGCTGGGGCTGACGCTCTGCCTGATCGCCTCGATCTTTGCCGGCCGTGGCGTCCAGATCGCCATGGCGGCCGTGCATCTGGCCTACCAGCTCTACTGGATCGGGCGCGTCGTCTACACCATGCAGTGACGACAGCAGCCGGCCGGTCAGCCCCGCGTCGCGAAGGGGGCGAAATGCCGGACGACCTGGTGGTAGACGCCTTGCTTGAAGGGGATGATCAGGCCGGGGGTCTCGTCGAGCGGCGCCCAGCGCCAGGCGTCGAACTCGGCCTTGTGCCCGCCCGCCGGGGTCAGAATGTTGATCTCGTCCTCGGCGCCGACGAACCGGAAGGCGAACCATTTCTGTGCCTGGCCGCGCCAGCGGCCCTTCCAGGCTTCCTTGCCGATGTCGGCAGGCAGGTCGTAGCTCAGCCAGCCCGGCGCCTCGGCGAGGAGCTCGACCGAGGTGACGTTGGTTTCCTCGGCGAGCTCGCGACGGGCGGCCTCGAGCGGCGTCTCGCCCTTGTCGATTCCGCCTTGCGGCATCTGCCAGGCATAGCCCGGCGCGACATGCTCGCGCTGGCTCTTATTGGCGCGCCGGCCGACAAAGACGAGCCCTTGCGCATTGAACAGGGCGAGCCCGACGCAGGGCCGGTAGCCTTCGGGTGCGGTCTCGGTCATCGCTGCGATCCGGCGGATAGGGATCCGGTGGAAACGGATCCGGTCGTCTTGGGGTTCCGGAAGCCGCGGGCGGCGCTGACCGGAACCAGCGCGATCTTCCTGGCCTCGAGCGACTGGGCCCAGCGGCTGATCCGCTCGATCGAGACCGGCAGGGCGCTGGCCGCCGCGACCACGACGCCCTGGTCGCGCGCCAGGGTCTCCAGTGCGGCCAGCTCCTTGTCGATCGCATCGGCGCGGGCGACGGCGTCGATGACGCGGTCGACCTTCACTGCGGGGATCTGGGCGCGCGTGGCGGCGCCGGCAAGCAGGCTGCGCGGCGAGGAGCCGTCATCGACCACCATCAGGCCGCGGCCGGCGAATTCGCGCAGGATCGGAGAGAGGGCGACTTCATCGGAGGTAAGCCTTCCGCCCAGGAAATTGACGATGCCGACATAGCCGGTGAAGCGGCCGAGCGACCAATGCAGCTTGTCGATATTGTCCTGCGCCTTCGGGCCGGTAAGCAGGGTGTGCGGGCCGGGGTCGTTGTCGGGATAGTCGAACGGCTCCATCGGGAGCTGCAGGAAGACCTCGTGGCCTTCGCCGCGAGCCCGCTGGACGGTGCGCTCGAGCTCGTTGCCATAGGGGGCGAAAGCCAGCGAGACCGGCCCAGGCAGCTTTGCGATGGCGTCGGCCGTGCCGCTCTGGCTGATGCCGAGCCCACCGATCAGCAAGGCGATGCGGCCGGCCGGCTTCGTCGCCGGCTCCGCCCCGAGCGGGCGGGCATAGATCTTGGCCGGGGCCGCACCGTCCGGCCCGAGCTTGGGCAGCAGGCCGTAGCGGCTGCGCTCGACTAGGCGGTTGTCGGGGGCCGGCGCCAGCCGGATCGCGCCCGCAGCATCGGGAACAGTGATGACGATGGCACCCGGCGCGTCCTCGCCCGCGCGCACGACGGTGACACCCGCGCTGTCTTCGAGCTGGGCGGCGCTGGCCGGGCCATGCGCGGTCGGGGAGGGATCGGGGCCGGACAGGGTGGTGGAGGCCGGCGCCACGCGTTTCTCAATGGAGGCGATGGCGACCGGCTCGCCGCCATGGGGGTCGCGATGAATAGCCACCATCAGGAGGAGCCCGAGGATCACGGTGCCGACGCAAGCGGCGGCGCCCGTCGCGAGCCAGCGACTCCACGGCTTGCCGGATGGCCCGGCCCGATCCTGGCCGAGCGGCCGATTGAGCTCCGTCAGCGGCGTTCCGGCCAAGGTCAGCCGTCCTCGAGGTTGCGACGCGGACCCGAATCAGCGGCCCGCGCGCTAGTCTTGTCGCCTAAGAGGCCCGGCGTCGAGCCCGGCGTCAGTTCGGCTGCTTCGGCGCCTCGGGCGCCGGGGCCGGCGCGGCGGCGGGCTTGTCGGCCGGAACGGCGGCGTCCTTCTTGACGCCGCGCAGCTGGTTGAAGGCGGCGATCAGCTGGGTGTCCTTCGCCGGATCGTTCGGAACGTAGGAGGCGGAGCCGGACTGCTCCTCGCCTTCGCCGGCCTTGAGATGGCCCTTCAGCGAGGCTTCGCCCTTGTTCTCGACGAGCTTGTCCTTGATCTCCTGCGGGATGTCCTGCTGGACCTCGATGTCCGGCGTGATGCCCTTGGCCTGGATCGAGTTGCCCGACGGCGTGTAGTAGCGCGCCGTGGTCAGGCGCAGGCCGCCATTGGAGCCGAGCGGGATCACGGTCTGGACCGAGCCCTTGCCGAAGGAGCGCGTGCCCATCACGACGGCGCGCTTGTGGTCCTGCAGTGCGCCGGCGACGATCTCGGCCGCCGAGGCGGAGGAGCCGTTGATCAGCACGACGACCGGCTTGCCCTTGGTGAGATCGCCCGACTTGGCGTTGAAGACCTGGGTCTCCTCGGCGTTGCGGCCGCGGGTCGAGACGATCTTGCCGCGCTCGAGGAAGGCGTCGGAAACCAGCACGGACTGGTCGAGACGCCCGCCGCGGTTGTTGCGCAGGTCGATGACGTAGCCCTTGAGCTTGTCGGCGCCGATCTCGTTGGTGAGCTTGTCGATCGCCTTGCGCAGGCCGTCATAGGTCTGCTCGGAGAAGGTGCCGATGCGGATATAGCCGATGTCGCCTTCGGCCCGCTCCTCGACCGCGGGCACGACGATGGTCGAGCGGGTCAGGGTGAATTCGAGCGGTTCGGCCTTGCCCGGGCGCTCGATCTTGAGCGTGACCTGGGTGTTGATGAGCCCGCGCATCTTCTCGACCGCCTGGGTGAGGGACAGGCCCTTCACCTCGGTACCGTCGATCTGGCGAATGATGTCGTTGGCCAGGATGCCGGCCTTGGAGGCGGGCGTGTCCCGGATCGGCTTGGCGACCTTGAGGACGCCGTCCTCCATCGTCACCTCGATGCCGAGGCCACCGAACTGGCCGCGCATGTCGGTATCCATGTCGCGGAAGGCCTTGGAGTCGAGATAGCTCGAATGCGGGTCGAGCGACGAGACCATGCCGTTGATGGCGGCCTCGATCAGCTTCTGCTCGTCCGGCTTGTCGACATAGTCGGTCCGGATCTTCTCGAAGATGTCGCCGAACAGATTCAGGCTGCGGTAGACCTCGGCCGAGGCGGCCACGGCGCTGGTCGAGCTGAGCAACCGCGTCTGGGTGGCCAGTCCGGTCAGGCCCGCGCCCATGATGGCGCCGGCGAGAACGAGGGAAACCTTGCGCATCATCCGCGAACCTTTTCGCCTTGCGATTTCGTCCACCACGGCGTCGGATCGATCGAGACGCCGTCTTTCCTGAATTCGATATAGAGGACCGGCTGCCCGGTTCCCACTCCTACTGTCGTCGCGGCAGCTTCCGATGTTTCGCCCATCGTCGCAACCGGCTCCCCCGCCAGGACGAACTGATTGAGCGCGACATCGATCCGCTGCATGCCGGCAAGCAATATGTAGTATCCCCCGCCTGCGTTCAGGATCAAGAGTTGCCCGAAGGAGCGGAAGGGACCTGCATAGACCACCCAACCGTCCGAAGGCGCCGAAACTAGGGCGTTGGGGCGGGTCTCGAGTGAAATTCCGCGAATCGTGCCCCCGGCGCCGTCCGGAGCCCCGAAACCACGCAATCGTGATCCCGCGACGGGCAGGGAAAGCAGGCCCTTGGCGTCGGCGAAGGCAATCTTCGGGGCGAGCCGGGCCGGATCCCTGAAGGCCAGGGCGGTCATGCGCTCGCGCTGCTCGCGCGTCTCCTGCTCGATCGCCTGGCGCGCGGCCTCGGCCGCCTTGTTGGCGACCGAGATCTCCTTCTCGATCTTCTCGACGAAGTCGCGCATCGAGCGGGCCTGGCCGGCGAGCTCGCTGCCGAGCGCGCGCTGGGCTTCGACGTCCTTTGCGGCGCTGGCTTCGCGCCCGCGTCGCGCCTCGATCAGCGAGGCAAGCCGTTGACGCTCGCCCGCCAGCTGCTCCATCTCCTCGCCGATGCGGCTCTTCTCGACCCCGATGCCGTCGCGCAGGCGCACCAGCTCGGCGAGGTCGGTGGCGAGAATCTCGATCTCCTGGCGCAGATCCGGGACGACGGCGCCCAGCAGCATGGAGGCGCGCACGGCTTCGAGGATGTCCTCCGGGCGCACCAGCACCGCCGGCGGCGGCCGGCGGCCGATGCGCTGCAGTGCGGCGAGCACCTCCGCGATCAGGCCGCGCCGGCCTTCGAGCGAACGGCGGATCGCGGTCTCGCTTGATTGCAGCAGCGCGAGACGCTTCTCCAGCGCGCCGAGCCGTTCCTCGCCGGCCTGGGTCCGCGCGGTGGTGTCGAGCAGGGCCTTGTTGAGCGCGGCGCGGTCGGCGCGGATGGAGGCGATCTCTTTTTCAAGGCTGGCGCGGGCGTCGGCGTTTCCGGCGAGGCGCTGCTCGATCGCCTTGAGCTCGGCCTCGCGCGCCTGCTTCTCGACCAGCTTCTGCATCGCCTCGCGGGCGAGCGCCTCGGGATCGGGCTGGCTCGTCTGGGCGGATGAGGGAGCCGTTGCGAAGCACACCGTCATCGCAAGGAGCATCGCGACGAAGCAATCCAGCGGCGGCCGCGCCCTGCGTCCTCCTGGATTGCTTCGCTGCGCTGGCAATGACGGCCTGTGCAGCCGCGCAGCCGAAGCCTCCAAGACAGCGCGAATCAGGGGCCGGAACGGGCTCATGCGCGATGATAGGGGTGGCCGGCGATGATCGTCATCGCGCGATACAGCTGTTCGAGCACGAGCGCACGCACGATCTGGTGCGGGATGGTCAGGGCGCCGAAGGCCAGCGTGATATCCGCCTTGTCGCGGATCTCCTCGCTCAGGCCGTCGGCGCCGCCGACGATGAGGCTGGCATGGCCGGTCCCGGAGTCGCGGGCGGCGGCGATGCGTGCGGCGAAGGCTTCGCTGCCGAGCTGGCGGCCGCGCTCGTCGAGCGCGATCAGCAGGCCGGGTTGCGCCTTCGCAAGAATTGCCTGGGCTTCCTCGCGCTTGCGCTCTTCGGGCCGCCGACCCCGGCTCTCGGCGATCTCGACGATCTCGGGGCCGCCCAGCCCGATGCCGCGGCCGAGCGCGAGGCCCCGCTCACGATAACGCTCGCAGAGCTCCCGTTCCGGCCCGTCCTTGAGCCGGCCGACGGCGATGACCGCGAGCCGCATGCGCAAGCCTCGTGCTAAGTCGTCAGTTCGCGAGGCGCTCGTTCGGCCTGTCGGTGCCCCACATCTTCTCGAGATTGTAGAACTGGCGCACTTCCGGCCGGAAGACGTGGATGATGATGTCGCCCGTGTCGAGCAGCACCCAGTCGCAAGCCGGCATTCCCTCGACCTGCGGCGAAGGCTTCCCGGCGTTCTTGAGGGCTTCGATCAAGGCCTCGCTGATGGCGGCGACGTGGCGATTGACGGTGCCGGACGCGATGATCATCGCATCGGCCAGCGACGTCTTGCCAACGAGGTCGATCACCGTGATGTCCTCGGCCTTCATGTCCTCGAGAACATGTTGCGCGAGGGCGATGCTATCGGCGGAGGGATTGTCCGCGATAGCGGCCTGGGGAAGCGGCTTCGGCTCGGCTTCACCAAGGTTTTGACGGTTCAGTGACGTATCCTCTCGATCACGACGCGCTCTTGGCGCGACACAGCCAAAATAAGCCGGGAAGCCTCGGAATTCAATCGCGGCCCGCCTTCTGGCGCAGCATCGTGGAGGATAACGCCGAGCGCTTGCCATGCAGGAAAACCCAGGCCGGCGGCCGAGTGTGCGGCAGAACCGCCGCCCGGTTCTCGGAGAGGCGCCAGCGCGAGAGCCAGCTGGCGGCCGGCGAGGCCATGGCGCCGTGGGTCGAGCCCGGCCGGTCGATCACCGCGATCGGCATCATCCGGGCAATGGTCCGCCACTCGGCCCAGCGATGGAAGCCGGCGAGATTGTCCGAGCCCATGATCCAGACGAAATTGACACCGGGGCAACGCCGTTTCAGCGCGCGCAGCGTGTCGGCGGTGTAGCGGGTGCGCAGCGTCGCCTCGATGCCGGTGACCTTGATGCGGGCATGGCCGGCGACGCCGCGCGCCTGGCGGACGCGCTCGGCGAGCGAGGGCAGCCTCGCATTGTCCTTCAGCGGGTTGCCGGGCGTGACCAGCCACCAGATGCTGTCGAGCTGGAGGCGGCGCAGCGCGGTGAGGCTCGCCAGCCTATGGCCGTCATGGGCAGGATTGAAGCTGCCGCCGAACAGGCCAATGCACAGGCCCGGCGGATGGGGCGGCAGGCGCAGATGCGAGTTCGACATGCCGCGAGCTTCGCCTCAGGGCCTGGTCTGGCCGGCGCCGTGGACGCGATATTTGAACGCGCAGAGCTGCTCGACGCCGACCGGGCCGCGCGCATGCATCCGGCCGGTGGCGATGCCGATCTCGGCGCCGAAGCCGAATTCGCCGCCATCGGCGAACTGGGTCGAGGCGTTGTGGATGACGATCGCCGAATCGACCTCCGCCAGGAAGCGGGCGGCGGCGGCCTCATCGGCCGTGACGATCGCATCGGTGTGATGCGAGCCATAGCGCTCGACATGGTCGATCGCGGCGTCCAGCCCGGCGACGCTCCTCACCGCGATGATGCGGTCGAGATATTCGGTCGACCAGTCTTCTTCGCTCGCGGGCGTCACGCGCGCGTCGACCGCCTGGGTGGCGGCGTCGCCGCGCACGGCGCAGCCGGCATCGAGCAGGGCGGTGACGAGCGGGGCCAGATGGGTCGCGGCCGCAGCCTCGTCGACGAGCAGGGTCTCGGCCGCGCCGCAGACGCCGGTGCGGCGCAGCTTGGCGTTGAGCAGGATCTCGCGCGCCATGGCGAGGTCGGCCGCGGCATCGACATAGACATGGCAGTTGCCGTCGAGATGGGCGAAGACCGGCACACGCGCCTCGCTCTGGACGCGGGCGACGAGGCTCTTCCCGCCGCGGGGCACCACGACGTCGACATTGCCGTCGAGCCCGGCGAGGATCGCGCCGACGGCAGCGCGGTCGCGCGTCGGTACGAGCTGGATCGCGTCGGCCGGCAGGCCGGCGGCTTCCAGCCCCGCGCGCATGGCGGCGGCGATCTCGGACGAGGAGCGGAAGGAATCCGAACCCGCGCGCAGGATCGCGGCGTTGCCGCTCTTCAGGCAGAGCGCCCCGGCATCGGCGGTGACGTTCGGCCGGCTCTCGAAGATCACGGCGATGACGCCGAGCGGCGTGGCGACGCGCTCGAAGCGCAGGCCGTTCGGCCGTGTCCATTCCGCCAGCACGCGCCCGAGCGGATCGGGCAGGGTCGCGACCTCGGCGACGGCGTCGGCGATGGCGGCGAGACGCTTCTCGTCGAGGGCGAGGCGATCGATGAAGGAGGCGCTCAAGCCCGCCGCCTTGCCGTCGGCAAGGTCCTGCGCATTGGCAGCGAGGATCTGCGCCTTGCGGGCGCGCAACGCATCGGCCATGGCGAGGAGGGCGGCGTTGCGCTGCGCGGCCGGGCTGAGCGCGACCTTGCGCGCGGCGGCGCGCGCCTTCCTGCCGAACTCCCGCATCACGAGCCCGACATCGCCGGCCTCGTTCGTCGCGATGATGCGCAATGCGCTGTCGCCCGTCATGTCACCCAGCCCAGAAGCCATCGGTAAAAGCCAATCCGGCACAAAGCTTAGCCCAGGCCGAGCGCCATGTCGTCCCGGTGGATCATCTCGGCGCGTCCGGGATAGCCGAGCACCGTCTCGATATCGCGCGAAGCCTTGCCGAGGACGAGCGCGGCCTCGCCTGCATCATAGGCGACGAGGCCGCGGCCAAGCAGCTGCCCGTCGGGATCGCGGATCAGCACGGCGTCGCCGCGCGCGAACTCGCCCTCGATGCGGGCAACGCCGACCGGCAGCAGGCTCGCGCCGCCGCGCAAGGCGCGGGCTGCGCCGGCATCGACATGCAGCGTGCCGCGCGGCTCCAGCGTGCCGGCGATCCAGGTCTTGCGCGCGGTGGCCGGCGTCGAAGCGGTGAGGAACCAGGTGCAGCGTCCGCCGCCGGCGATGCTCGCCAGCGGGTTCTTGGCCCGCCCGTCGGCGATCAGCATGTGGGTGCCGCCGGCGATCGCGATCTTGCCGGCCTCGATCTTGGTGCGCATGCCGCCGCGCGAGAGCTCGGAAGCGGCTCCGCCGGCCATGGCGTCGATCTCGGGCGTGATGCGCTCGACGACCGGGATGTGCCGGGCGGACGGGTCCTTGGCGGGCGGGGCGGTGTAGAGCCCGTCGATGTCGGAGAACAGCACCAGCAGGTCGGCGCCGGCCATGGTCGCGACGCGGGCGGCGAGCCGGTCGTTGTCGCCATAGCGGATCTCGGTGGTGGCGACGGTGTCGTTCTCATTGATGACGGGGATGGCGCGCAGGTCGAGCAGGCGGCCGAGCGTCGCGCGCGCGTTAAGATAACGGCGGCGCTGCTCGGTATCGGCCAGCGTCAGCAGGATCTGCCCGGCGGTGAGGCCATGGGCGGCGAGCGCCTCGGCCCAGTTGCGGGCGAGCGCGATCTGGCCGACGGCGGCAGCGGCCTGGCTCTCCTCCAGCCTCAAGGGGCCGGAGGGCAGGTTGAGGACCGTGCGCCCGAGCGCGATCGCGCCGGAGGAAACGACGAGCACGTCGGCGCCGCGCTGACGCAGCTCGGCGAGGTCTTCGGCGAGGGCGGCAAGCCAGGCATGGCGCAGCCGGCCGCGAGCCCGGTCGACCAGCAGGCTGGAGCCGACCTTGACGACGATGCGGCGGAACTCGGAGAGCGAAGGCGTCTTCACGGGGCAGATGATCCGTTGCGGCAGCTCTCTGCCTGTTGGGGAAAACCGGGCGATTGTAAAGCTGTCGGGGCGCCGGGCCGGGGCGCCCGGCATGCATCCGGGGCCGCTTCGGTTGAAGATCGGGGCCCTCGCACCCATATCCGGGCTCTGCCGGCCGCGCATTTTTCGTCCCGAGCCCTCGCGGGAGCCCGCCGAGGCCGAGCGCGGCCCTTCGCCACGTCAGAACCGCCCGCCGCTACGGCCTGCATGGCCGGCGCGGGCTTTCGGCCATGAAAGGAGACTCGATGCAGGTTCTCGTTCGCGACAACAATGTCGACCAAGCCTTGCGTGTTCTGAAGCGGAAGCTCCAGCGCGAGGGCGTCATGCGCGAGATGAGGCAGCGGAGGGCCTATGAAAAGCCGTCCGAACGTCGTATTCGCGAAAAGGCCAGCGCGATCCGCCGGGCCCGCAAGGCGGCGCTCAAGCAGGCGCGCAAGGAAGGGCTCATCGCCGGACCACGACCGAAAAACCGCTCGCTGCGCGCTGGAAGCGGGGCCGCCGCGCGTTGATTTTGATACCAATCCGGCTCGATCTGGACTATTCCGCCCGCGCGGGCCGAAAGACAACCCGTAACAACCCGAGAGAAGATCACCCTTGAAGAACCCGAACGACCGCAGCTTCACCGACCGCCAGTCCAATTCCGCCAACGCCAAGAAGGCTCTGCTGGAGCGTTTCAAGGCCCGGCCGAAGGCCGACGACCCGGTCATGGTGCAGCGACGCGCGGAGCGGGAAGCCATCGCCCAGGCCCGCGCCGAGCGCGAAGCCGAGAAGGCGAAGATCCGGGCCGAGAAGGAGCGCCTGGAGGCGATCGAGCGTGCGCGCATCGAGGAAGAGAAGCGCCAGGAAGAGCTCGCCCGCGAGGCGGCCCGCAAGGCGGAGCAGGCCAAGCGCGATGCAGAGCGTCCGCGCAAGGTGCTGCTGGAAGCCGTGCAGTACATGCAGATGCGCACGGCCGGTAAACGCCGCTAGAGCCTGCGCCGATCGGCTTGCCCGGCAAGCGGAGCGGCAATCCGTATCTGGAAGATCTGGGGCGCCGCGGCGCCCCTTTTCATATCCGCTTAACCGTGATCGCCGCTGCCGCGCCGGGCGGTCGTCGCTTTTTCGGGCAAACAAGCCCGTTTTCCCCCTCCTGACCTATCGGCAAAACCGTCGGTGCGGATTAATGTGCGCGCCGGTTGAACCTTTTCCCCGCTCGCCGCGACGAATGGGTGCGAGCCGGGATGCCTGGCCTTCGAGGGGCGATGCATACGGAATCGGACGAGGATCTGGTCAAGCGGATCGCCTCGGGCGACAGGCTCGCGATGAAGGTGCTGTTTTCGCGGCACCAGGTGCGGGTCTATCGTTTCGTGCTGCGGCTCGTCCGCGACGAGACGCTTGCCGAGGATGTGATCAGTGACGTGTTCATGGATCTGTGGCGACAGGCGGATCGCTTCGAGGCGCGTGCCTCGGTGTCGACCTGGCTGCTCGCCATCGCCCGGAACAAGGCCTGGTCGCTCCTGCGCAAGCGTCGCGACGCCGAGCTCGACGAGGATTACGCCGAAAGCCTCGAGGACGAATCCGATGGTCCCGAAATCGTGCTGCAGAAGCAGGACAAGGGTCTCGCCATCCGCGCCTGCCTGCAGCGCCTCTCGGCCGAGCATCGCGAGGTCATCGACCTCGTCTATTACCACGAGACCTCGGTCGAGGAGGTCGCGCGGATCGTCGGTATCCCCGAGAACACCGTCAAGACCCGGCTTTTCCACGCCCGCAAGAAGCTGGGCGAGATGCTCAAGGCCGCTGGCATCGATCGTGGCTGGCCCTGAGACTTTCGGTTCCATGAGGCGCGGCGCGACCGCCCAAGGAGTGGCGTGATGAGCGACAGCATCGCAAGCGACCCGAAGCGCCGCGAGCTCGAGGAGCTGCTGCCCTTCTACGCCAACGGGCGCATCGCCGACGCCGACAAGCGCCGCGTCGAGGCCGCGCTCGCGGCGGATGCCGAACTCGCCGCCCGGCTCGACCTCATCCGCGACGACATGGCCGAGACCGTACTGCTCAACGAAAGCCTGGGAGCGCCGTCGCACCGCGCCCTCGAGAAGCTGATGGCCGAGATCGAGACCGCCGCCGGCCCGGCGCCGCTGCTGGCGCGGGCGACGGACGGGATGGGGCGAGGCTTCCTGGGCTGGCTCGGCTCGCTGCTGGCAGGCCAGCCGCCGCGCCGGCTCGCCTATGCCGGCGTGGCCGCGGCCGCGCTGATCGCCTTCCAGGGCGTCGCGATCACCAGCCTCGCCTTGCGCGAGGGCGGCGGTTACCAGACGGCCTCGGCGCCCGGCGCGCGGGCCTCGGAGCGCTATGTCCTGCTCAGCTTCGCGCCGGATGCCAAGGCCGGGGACATCGCCTCCTTCTTCAAGCGTTTCGATGCCTCGGTCGTCGACGGTCCGCGGGCCAACGGCTTCTTCAAGGTGCGTGTCGGCGACGCCTCGCTCTCCGCCGCCCAGGTCGATGCGATCGCGGCGCGGATGAAGAGCGAGACCGCCATCGTCAGCTTCGTCGCGCCGTCGCCGTGATCGCGCTGGCGCCAGTCGCGGGCCCCATGGCATGATGCGCCCGTCACAGGAGGGCCAGGCGATGCTGTCGTCCGGATCGGCTCGCAGTGATTCAGCGATGCGCCGCCTCGTCGGTGCCGGGCTCCTGGCCTGCGGCCTCGTGCTGATGCCGGGTTTCGTCGTGGCGCAGACGCCCGCGGCGACCGGCGCCGCCGGCCATGACCGGCGCTCCGTCCCTGCGACGACCCCGCAGCAGCCCTCGACCGGCGGCTCGACCAACCGCTCGATAAACGTGCCGCCGGGCCTGTGGATGCAGCCGCGCCAGCAGCGCAGCATCGTGCCGGCGCTCGACGAGACCCGGTTCGTGCCCGACGAGGTGCTGTTCGAGCTGGCGCCGGACGCGGAGGCCGATGTCGTGCTGCGCCGCTATGGCGCGACGCTGATTGCCCGCCAGCGCTTCGAGCTCGCCGGGGTCACGATCATCCGCGCCAAGCTCGAAGCCGGACGGGACCTGCGTGCCGTGCTGACCCAGATGGGCGACGACAGCAGCATCGCCGGTGCGCAGCCGAACTTCCTGTTCGAGCTTCAGCAGGGCTCGGCGCTCAAGCCCGGCGGGGCGAGCGGCGCTACCGATCCGGCGACCGCCTCCTCGGATGCCGGCGACCGCCAGGTGCCCGGCCTGCGGCTGGGCGAGCCGACCACGGCCGCGCGCAGCGGCACCGTGGTGCGCCGGGTGCTGCCGCCGCAATATGTCGTCGACAAGCTGCGCCTTGGCGAGGCGCGCAAATTCGCGCTGGGGCGTGGCATCCGGGTCGGGATGATCGATTCCGGCGTGGACATGGAGCATCCGGAGATCAGCGGCTCGGTCCTCGCCTATCTCGACGCCGTGGACGGTCAGGCGACCCCGCATGCGCATGGTACCGCGATGGCGACCGCCATCGTCGCGCATGGCGAGTTGCAGGGCGTCGCCCCGGCCGCCCGGCTGATCGTCGCCCGCGCCTTCGGCGGCACGCAGGCGACCACCGCCAACGGCAAGTCCTTCCAGATCCTGACGGCGCTGGAATGGGTCGTCCAGCAGCGCGCCAAGGTGGTCAATCTCAGCTTCGCCGGTCCGCAGGACCGCCTGCTGTCCAAGGCACTCTCCGGGGCGAAGGAGCGCGGGGTGATCGCAGTCGCCGCGGCCGGCAATGGCGGCAGCCGCGCCGCGCCGCTCTATCCGGGGGCCGATCCCAGCGTCATCGCGGTGACGGCGACCGATGCCGATGACCGCGTCTTCGCCGACGCCAATCGCGGCAGCTACATCGCCGTCGCGGCGCCGGGCGTCGACGTGCTGACGGCGGAGCCGGCCGGCCGCTATGCCTTCACCTCGGGCACATCGATCGCAGCCGCACATGTCTCCGGGCTGGTCGCCTTGCTGGTCGAGAAGCAGCCCGAACTCGATGCGAACGGCGCCCGCCGGGTCCTCAGCGAAAGCGCGGTCGATCTCGGCTCGAAGGGGCGCGACCCGACCTATGGTGCCGGGCGGGTCGACCCCGCAGCGGCCCTGGCGCGGGTCTTGCCGGTCGCGACCGCGCGCCCCTGAGCAAGCGACGGGCTTGACCTGCGGCCCAGCATCGGCCTGATGGCGCCATGCCGCGCCCGAAACTCCTTTTCGTCGCCACCGAGGACTGGTTCTTCGCCTCGCATTTCCTGCCGATGGCGCGGGCGGCGCGGGAGCTCGGCCTCGACGTCGCGGTGATCGCGCGGGAGCGCAGCCACCGGCGCGTGATCGAGGCGACGGGCGCGCGCCTGATCGCGCTCGAGGCCGAGCGGCGCAGCCTCGATCCGCGCGCGCTGTTCAGGCAGGTCGCGACGCTCCGGCGCCTGATCGCGGCCGAGCAGCCCGACATCCTGCACTGCATCGCGCTGAAGCCGATCGCGCTCGCCGGTTTGGCCGGCAAGCTCGCCGGCGTCGACCGGCGGGTCTATGCGCTGACCGGGCTCGGTTTCCTCGGCGCCCGGCAGGGCATGCTGGCCGCCGCCGCCCGCTTCGCCGCGATCAGCTGGCTGCGCGGCGCGATCGACGGCCGGCACGTGCGCTTCCTCTTCGAGAATCCGGACGATCCGGTGACGCTGGGCTTCGATCCGCAGGACGCCGGCAAGGTCGCGATCGTCGGCGGGGCAGGCGTCGATCCGTTGATCCTGATGCCCGCGCCGATGCCGCCCGCCCCGCCGCTCAAGGTCGCTCTGGTGGCGCGCTTGCTCTGGTCGAAGGGTGTCGATCTCGCCGTCGAGGCGGTCAGGCTCGCCCGCGCCAACGGAGCGCAGGTCGCGCTCACCATCCATGGCGCGCCCGATCCGTCCAATCCGAAGGCTATCCCCGAGGCGACGCTGAAGGAGTGGACGGCGCGGCCGGGCATCACCTGGGCCGGCCCGACGCGGGACATCGAAGCGGTCTGGAAGGCGCATCATCTCTGCATCCTGCCCTCGCGCGGCGGCGAGGGCCTGCCGCGCACGATCCTGGAAGCCGCCTCCTGCGGCCGGCCGATCCTGACGACGGACGTTCCCGGCTGCCGGAGTTTCGTCCGCGAGGGGCAGGACGGGATGGTCGTGCCGGTCGACGATCCCGCCGCGCTGGCCAAGGCACTCGTCGTCTTCGCGCGCGCGCCGGGGCTGGCGGAGCGGATGGGCGCGAATGCCCGCGCGCGCCTGCTCGACGGCCATACCGAGCGCGACGTGATGAACGCGGTGAAGGCGCTCTATCAGGGGCTGCTCGCCGCACCCGCGACGGAGAAGGTCGCATGAGCGAGACGAGCTCGCCGCTCGATCGCGAGGGCTTCATCCGCACGCATACGCGGCTGCTGCCGGTGCCGCATGCGCCGGAGATCGCATTGCATGTCGCCGAGGAGGCGACCGAACTCTGGCAGAAGACCGAGGAGGAGCTGGCGGTGATCGGTCTGCCGCCGCCGTTCTGGGCCTTCGCCTGGGCCGGCGGGCAGGCGCTGGCGCGCTATCTGCTCGACCATCCGCAGATCGCCGCGAGCCGGCATGTCCTCGACTTCGCTTCCGGCTCCGGGCTGGTGGCGATCGCCGCCGCCAAGGCGGGCGCGGCGCGGGTCGAGGCCTGCGACATCGATGCCTTCGCCGTCGCCGCGATCGGGATCAATGCCGAGGCCAATGGCGTCGCGGTGGCGGCCACGGCGGAGGACCTCATCGGTCGCGACGAGGGCTGGGAGGTCGTCTGCGCCGGCGACGTCTGCTACGAACGCGGCATGGCCGAGCGCGCGATCGCCTGGCTCTCGGCCCTGTCGGCGCGCGGTGCGATCGTGCTGATCGGCGATCCCGGCCGCAGCTATCTGCCGAAAGAGCGGCTGGAAGCACTGGTGACCTACGAGGTGCCGGTGACGCGCGCCCTCGAAGATGCCGAAATCAAGCGCAGCTCGGTCTGGCGTCTCGCGCGATAACCGAGCATAGCGCCGCTCGACATTTCGAGCCCTCATGCCGAGGAGCGCCGCAGGCGCGTCTCGAAGGATGCTCCAGGAGGTTCGGGAGCCTTCCGAAGCGCCCTTCGAGACGCCATTCCTTTCGGAATGGCTCCTCAGGACGAGGGCTTGCTCAAGATTGGATACTCACGACGCGCGCCGCCGGACCGCGCCAGTACCGCCAGCCGCGGCCGGCTGTTCCGTCCGGAAGGCGGCGACGAGGCGATTCAGCTGCTCGATCTGGTCGAGCAGCGTGCGCGCCGAGGCGGCGCTCTGCTCGGCCAGCGCTGCGTTCTGCTGCGTGATCTCGTCCATGTGGCTGACGGTCTGGCTCATCTCGTCGATGCCGTTGGCCTGCTCGCCGGAGGCCGAGGCGATCTCGTCGACCGTGCTCGACACCCTGGCCGAGGCGGCGACGATGCGGTCCAGCGTCTGGCCGGCCTGTTGCACCAGCTTGACGCCCTCGGCAACCTCGGCGTCCGAGGAGGCGATCAGTCCGGTGATGTCCTTGGCGGCCTCGGCCGAGCGCTGGGCCAGTGTCCGCACCTCGGCGGCGACCACGGCGAAGCCGCGGCCGGCATCACCGGCGCGCGCGGCCTCGACCGCTGCATTGAGCGCGAGAAGGTTGGTCTGGAAGGCGATGCCGTCGATCACGTCGGTGATTTCGGAGATCCGCTTCGACGCGCCCTCGATCCGGGCCATCGCCTCGACCGCTTCCTTGACGATGTTGCCGCCGGTGCGCGCGACATCGGCGGCCTCGTCGGCCAGCGCGACGGATTCGCGCGAGGCCTGCGAGGCGGTCTTGACGGAAGCCGCGAGCTGCTCGGTGGTCGCGGCGCTCTGCTCCAGCGCCGAAGCCTGCTGCTCGGTGCGCATGGAGAGGTCCTGGGCGCCGCTGTTGATCTCCTGCGAGGAGGCGGTGATCGCAGCGGAGGTCGCCTTGATCGTCGCCGCCATCTCCTGCAGGCGCCCCATCGCCGCATTGAAATGCTCGCGGATCTGGGCGTAGGCGTCCGGGATATCGGCGCTCATGCGATGGGTGAGATCGCCCTCGGCCAGGGCCGCCATGCTCGCGGCAACGCAGGCGATGGCCTTGTCGCGCTCGGCCGCCTTGGCCAGATCGCGGGCCTGTGCTTCGGCTTCGGCCTTCAGCCGGGCCTCCTCCGACGCCTCGATATAGACGGCGATCGCATAGTCCATGTCGAGCAGGGCCGCCTTGACGACCGCCCCGATCTCGGCGGCGCGCTCGCTCGCTCCGGCCATGCGCTTGCCCAGCGCGTTCCGCGGCCAGCGCGCTTCCAGCACGCCCGCCAGCATCTTCTCGATGAGCAGTGCATAGCCGCCGATATACCAGCGCGGCTCGAGCCCGATCCGGGCATGGACCTTGCCGATCCGGGAGACGGCATCGACGTAATCCGTGTCGAACCGGCCCGCTGCGATCGCGCCCCAATGCTGCTGCTGGCGCTGCTTGGCCTTGTCGATGTGCTGCTCGCTGTCGAAGAATCGCCGCGTCTCGGGGAAGGCGCGCAGCTGGTCGTAGAAGGTATCGAGCGCGCCCGGAATCGCCGCCTCCAGGGCTTCGCGGACATTGCCGATGCGACCATGCGCTGCTTCGTCGAGGCCGATGAACGCCAGGCGCCTGGCGAGATGTTCCTGTGCGGACATGAACCCGAATTCCCAATCAAGGCCATGACTGCTCCGGCCCCCGCAGCCTGTCTCGCCGATCACGGGTTAACGGCTGATGAGGAGGCGGAGCGATCCCGCTCGGCCCGCTGCGGCCGAGTGCCTCAGGCTTCGGCCGCTTCGTATCTGTCGAGGAAGGCCTCGACCGGCAGATGGCGGAAGTCCTCCAGCGCGGCGCGCAGCCGGGCGTGGTCCCAGTCCCACCAGGCCAGGGCCTGCAGCCGCTCGGCGGCCACTTCGGGAAAACGCCGCCTGATCGGCCGGGCCGGGTTGCCGGCGACGACGGTATAGGGCGCGACGTCCCTGGTGACGACGGCGCCGCCGGCGACCACGGCTCCGGTGCCGATGCTGCGGCCGGCCAGCACGATCGCGCCATGGCCGATCCAGACATCGTGGCCGATCGTCACCGCATGCGCCCGGCGCCAGTCGAAGAAGGCCTCGTCATCCTCGGCATCATCGAAATAGGCGGCGGCGCGATTGGTGAAATGCGACTGGCTCGCCCGGTGCATCGGATGGTTGCCGGGGTTGATCCGGGTCATCGCGGCGATGGAACAGAACTTGCCGATCGTCGTGTAAATGACATTCGCGTCGTTCACGACATAGGAGTAGTCACCCATCGTCGACTCGGCGAAGACGGTGCGCGCGCCGATCGCGGTGTAGCGGCCGAGCGTCGCCTGCCTCACCTGGGCAGTCGGGTCGATCACCGGTTCGAGTCCAAGCTTCTTCGGTGCCATGTCCTTGCAGTCTCCTGATCTCGTCGCATCCGTTTCAGCAGCGGGCGCGCTCGTGCTCGTGGTCGGGCCTTCGGGGGCGGGGAAGGATACGCTGATGGAAGCCGGCCGGGCCGGGCTCGCCGGCGATGCGCGCTTCCGCTTCGCCCGCCGGCTGATCACCCGCCCGGCCATGGCCGGCGCCGAGGATCACGATTCCTGCGACGAGGCGGCCTTCCGGACGGCAGAGGCGCAGGGCGAGCTGGCGCTGAGCTGGCGGGCGCACGGGCTGAGCTACGGCATTCCGGCAACGGAGCTTTCCGGCATCGCCATGGGCGCGGTGGTGATCGTGAATATCTCGCGGCGCGCCATCGCGGCGGCCGAGGAGCTGGCGGAGCGCGTGGTCGTGCTCAACATCACCGCCCCGGTGCCGGTGCTGGCCCAGCGGCTCGCGGCGCGCGGGCGCGAGAGCGAGGCCGAAATCGCGGCACGCCTGGCGCGCGAGGCTCCGCTGACGGCCGAGCGCGCCGAGGTCGTCACGATCATGAACGACCGCAGCGTCGCCGAGGCTGCCGAGGAGCTGGTTACCGTTTTGCGCGGGCTCGGGCGGTCGCCAGTTTAACGGGCGATCCTGGTCATTCCGGTGCAAGCGCGAAGCGCTTGAGCCCGGAACCCAGAACCGAGTTGGCTGCTCGACAAGGTACGGGTGGTTCGGAGCTCGTCTTGCACAAGGCATCGGCTCTGGGTTCCGGGCTCGATCCTGCGGATCGCCCCGGAATGACGGCGAGTTTCCGCCGGAAAGCCGCACGCCTCAGCCGAACAGGTAGTAATCGATCAGGCGGAAGCGGGCGGCGCGGCCGTCCTGCTTGAACAGGGCGAAGCGGTCGAGCCGGACCGGACCTGCCGGGAGCGCCGCCGCATAGGCGGTCTCGAGTGCCTGCTTCACCGGCGTCGCGTGCTCGCCGGGCAGCGAACCCGTCAGCGTCATGTGGAAGCGGAAGGCGTCGCCGACATAAGGATAGCCATAGGCTTCGAGATAGGCGTGCTGGGCCGGGGTGAGGGGGCTCTTCAGCCGCCGCGCCTTGTCCGTCTCGGCCAGCGGCGCGCGGAAGGGCTCGAAGGCCTGCACCAGGGCGAAGGCGAAGCGCTGCAGCTCCTCGCTCGGCTGCGACGGGGTCAGCGCGACGAAGGAGCCGAGTGCGGTCACGCTCAAACCCGCCAGCGGCACGCTCTCCAGCCCGGCGGCGTAGTTGCGGGCGAAGGCGCGCAGCTGTTCCTCGCTGCGGCCATCGGCCAGCTCGAAGGGCGCCTTGAGCGTGGCATGGAAGCCGTAGCGGCGTGGCTCCTCGGTGAGGGCGGGCCATCCGGCCGGTTCGCAGCCGGGCGGAACTGCGAAGGAGGTGTCCTCGCCGGTCAGGGCGTCATAGCCGAGCGTCGCGCTGCCGAAGCGCCAGAGGGCGCTGTCGGCCGCCGGAGCGTAATAGAGAGCGTAGCGTGGCCTGCTCAAAATGCGCGCTCGCCCTTCGACCAGACTGCTCCGATGACCGGCGTGCTGCCCAGCACCTTGAAGCGTACCAGGTCGGCGCGCAGCCCGGTCCTGAGATGGCCGCGATCCGTCAGGCCGAGGATGTCGGCGACCTTCCAGGTCACCATGCCCATGGCCTGGGGCAACGCGATGCCGTGGCCGGCATTGAGCTTGACGACGGCCTGCAGCAGGCTCGCCGGCACGTAATCCGAAGAGAGCCCGTCGAGCAGCCCCTTCTCCGCCAGCTCCGAAACCGAGACGCCGCCGGAATGCGAGCCGCCCCGTACGACGTTCGGCGCACCGGCGACGGTGGCGAGCCCATGCTGCTTGGCCGCCGCCGCCGCCTCGACCGTGGTCGGGAATTCCGAGATCACCGCGCCCGAGGCGACACCTTCCTCGACATGCTCGGGAATCGTGTCGTCATGGGTCGCGAGCGGGATGCCGCGCGCGCGGAAGATGTCGACCACGGCCTGCCAGTTCTTCGCGACATTGGCGGCGCCTTCGCGCTGGCGCACCGCGACATCCTCCTCGAATTCCTGGACCGTCTTGCCGTTGCCCACGGCATAGGTCTTGAGGTGCTGGAGGTCGCGCCATTGCCGCTGGCCGGGGGTGTGGTCCATCAGCGAGACGAGCTGGACGAGCGCGTCGTCCTGATAGGGCGCGATGTCCTCCAGCAGCTGCGGGCTCGTCAGCTCGCAGCGCATATGGATGCGGTGGTCGATGCGGAAGACGTTCTCGCTCTTGCCGTAGGCCAGCGACTTCATCACGTCGGCGAAGATGTCCTTGCGGTAGTCCTTGGCCGAGAAGGGCGTGCCGGCGCAGACCGCGTCGTAGACGGTGGTCACGCCGGCGGCGGCCATCTGGGCGTCATGGACCAGCGCAGCCGCGAGCCCGTTCGGCCAGAAGACCTTCGGGCGGGGCATGAAATGCTTTTCCATGTTGTCGGTGTGCATCTCGACGAGGCCGGGAGCGACATAGTCGCCGCCCACGTCGATGGCGCCGGGCAGGGAGGACCTGCCCTGGTCGACCGATGCGATGCCGCCTTCGTCGAAGGCGATGGTGCCGGTGACGACCTCGTCTTCGAGGATCAGTCTGGCGTTGGTGAGGACGGTCTGCATCGTCAGGCTTTCCGGAAAGCGGTGATATCGAGATAGCGTGTCGCGACCCTTTCGCGAACCGCCTCGTCATGGAAAATGCCGACGATGGCGGAGCCGGCGGCGCGCGCTTCCGCGATGAGGTCGACGACGACGTCGCGATTGGCGGCGTCGAGCGAGGCGGTCGGTTCGTCGATGAGCATGATCGCGGAGGGATCGACGAAGGAGCGCGCGATGTTGACGCGCTGCTGCTCGCCGCCGGAGAAGGTGGCGGGCGCGAGGTTCCAGAGCCGTTCCGGCAGGTTGAGGCGAGCGAGCATGGCCTTGGCGCGCTCGGTCGCTGTTTCGGGCATAGCGCCGCGGGCCAGCAGCGGGTCGCGCACGATGTCGAGCGTCGAGACGCGCGGGATCACGCGCAAGAACTGAGAGACGAAGCCGAGCGTGCGGCGGCGGATGTCGAGCACGGTGCGCGGCACGGCGGCGACGATGTCGACGGGGCGGCCGGCATGGGTGATGCGGATCGCGCCGGCGGTCGGCCTGTAGTTGCCGTAGAGGATGCGCAGCAGGCTCGACTTGCCGGCGCCGGACGCGCCGGCGAGCACCAGCGCCTCGCCGGCCTCGACGCTGAAATTGACGTTGTCGAAGACGGGCAGACGCGCTCCGCCCTGGTTGTGCAGGGTGAAGGTCTTGGCGACGTTCTCGACCTGAATCATCGTGGTCATGGGGTCAGTGCCTTGTGCCGGCGAGGTGACGAGGGTGTGACAGGGTAATTGCTGCCGTCATGCTCGCCCCTGTGGCGAGCATCCACGTCTTGAACACCGCAGGCGGCGAGGAAGACGTGGATGGTCGGGACAAGCCCGACCATGACGAATTGCGGATCACCTCACACACTCAGCACCGCCGAGGTGAGAAGCTGCGTATAGGCGTGGTGCGGGTCGTCCAGCACCTGGTCGGTCAGGCCCTGCTCGACGACGCGGCCATCCTTCATCACCATCAACCGGTCGGTCAGGAGACGCGCGACGGCGAGGTCGTGGGTGACGATGATCGCGGCGAGGCCGAGATCGCGGACCAGCACGCGCAGCAGGTCGAGCAGGCGGGCCTGCACGGAGACGTCGAGGCCGCCGGTCGGCTCGTCCATGAAGACGAGGCGGGGTTCCGAGACCAGCACGCGGGCGATCTGCAGACGCTGCTGCATGCCGCCGGAGAACTGGCGCGGCCGATCGTCGATGCGCGTGCCGGCGATCTCGACGCGCTGGAGCCAGTCGAGAGCCCGCTCGCGGATCTGGCCGTAGTGCCGGTCGCCGCGATCCATCAGCCGCTCGCCGACATTGCCGCCGGCGGTGACATCCATGCGCAGGCCGTCGCGCGGGTTCTGGTGGACGATCCCCCAGGCGGTGCGCATCAGGCGGCGGCGCTCCTGCTCGGAGACCGAATAGATGTTAAGCGGCTCGGTGCCGCCCCTGAACAGCACCTCGCCCTCGTCGGGCTTGTCGATGCCGGCGAGGCAGCGCAGCAGGGTCGACTTACCCGAGCCGGATTCGCCGACGATGCCAAGCACCTCGCCCGGCCAGAGATCGAAGGAGACATCGGCGCAGCCGATGCGCTCGCCATAGAAGCGGCTGACGCCGGCGACGGAAAGCAAGGGGGCGGGTTCGAGGTTGGCGTCTGGGAAGGTGGGGTGGGCGGTCATGGGCGCATCTCCGGGGTGGAGGGCTCTGTCGTCATGCTCGCCCTTGTGGCGAGCATCCACGTCTTGAACACGGCGCTCGGCCGGCGAAGACGTGGATGGTCGGGACAAGCCCGACCATGACGGGCGGCGGCGGTGGCGAGGTGACGCGTCATTGCGCCGCCTCCTCGACCAGGCCGCTCGCGGCCGCGTCGCCCAGCATCGTGCCGCGATGGCCTTCAGCCCGGCGGGTCTCGCAATAATGGCTGTCGGAACAGACGAACATGCGCCCGCCCTGGTCGTCGATCACGACCTCGTCGAGATAGCTGTCGCCCGCGCCGCAGAGCCCGCAGGGCTGCGTCCAGCTCTGGATGCGGAAGGGGTGATCCTCGAAATCGAGGCTGCGCACGCTGGTATGAGGTGGCAGCGCGTAGATGCGCTTCTCACGGCCGGCGCCGAAGAGCTGGAGCGCCGGCGACATGTGCATCTTCGGATTGTCGAATTTCGGGATCGGCGAGGGCGCCATCACGTAGCGGCCATTGACCATGACCGGATAGTCATAGGTCTTGGTGATCTCGCCATAGCGGGCGATGTCCTCATAGAGCTTGACCTGCATCAGCCCGTATTCGGCCCAGGCATGCATCTTGCGGGTCTCGGCCTCGCGCGGCTCGAGACGGCGTAAGGGTTCGGGCATCGGCACCTGATAGACCATGACCTGCCCGCTCTTCAGCGGCGCCTCCGGGATGCGGTGGCGGGTCTGGATGATCGTCGCCTCGTCGGTCGCCTCGCAGGTGCGGGCATCGGCGGTGCGCTCGAAGAATTTCCGGATCGAGACGGCATTGGTGGTGTCGTCGGCGCCCTGATCGATCACCTTGAGCGTATCGGCTGGGCCGATGATCGCGGCGGTGATCTGGATGCCGCCGGTGCCCCAGCCGCGGGCCAGCGGCATCTCGCGGGAGCCGAAGGGCACCTGATAGCCGGGCACCGCGACCGCCTTGAGCAAAGCGCGGCGGATCATCCGCTTGGTCTGCTCGTCGAGATAGGCGTAGTTGTAAGCCGGCTTCGTATCGTCCGCCGGCATCTGATGGATGGTCATTCCGCAGCCTCCGGCATGGCGTTCTGCTCTTGAGCCAGCCGCTCCTCGCGCTCCCTGCGGATGCGGCGGATCAGTTCGAGCTCGCCCTGGAAATCGACATAATGCGGCAGCTTCAGATGCTCGACGAAGCCGGCCGCCTCGACATTGTCGGCGTGGTAGAGGACGAATTCGTCCTGTTGCGCCGGGTAGTTGGTCGCCTCGCCGAAATCGCGCGCCTTGAGGGCGCGGTCGACCAGCGACATCGACATCGCCTTGCGCTCGCTATGGCCGAAGACGAGGCCATAGCCGCGGGTGAATTGCGGCGGGACGTCCTTCGAGCCCTGGAACTGGTTGACCATCTGGCACTCGGTCAGGGTGACGTCGCCGAGATCGACGGCAAAGCCGAGCTCTTCCGGCACGAACTCGACCGCAACCTCGCCGACGCGGACTTCGCCGACAAAGGGGTGGGTGCCGCCAAAACCGCGCTGCACGGAATAGCCGAGGCCGAGCAGGAAGCCCTCGTCGCCACGCGCCATCGATTGCAGGCGCACGTCGCGATCGGCCGGGAAGGAGACGGGATCGCGCGTCAGGTCGAAGGGACGCGGATCGCCCTCCGGCGGCTCTTCCGCTTCCATCAGCCCTTCGGCGCCGAGGATGTCGGGCACGCGCGGCATGGTGGCGTCGAGGGGAGCCCTTTCCTTCTCCCCTTGGGGGAGAAGGTGGCCCGGCGAAGCCGGGTCGGATGAGGGAACGCTTGGCGATCCGGCATTTTGCGCATCGCGCGGCATGCCCTCACCCCACCCGAGGGGAGAGGGGGCCTGTTGAGGTTCCATCAGCGCGAAATCGAACAGGCGATGCGTGTAGTCATAGGTCGGGCCGAGCACCTGCCCGCCGGGCAGATCCTTGTAGGTGGCGGATACGCGGCGGCGGATCGCCATCGCGGCGGTGTCGAGCGGTTCGGAGGAACCGAAGCGCGGCAGCGTGGTGCGATAGGCGCGCATCAGGAAGGCGGCCTCGATCACGTCGCCCTGCGATTGCTTCAGCGCGAGCGCGGCGAGGTCCTGATCATAGAGCGAGCCCTCGTTCATCACGCGCGCACAGGCCAGCGCCTGCTGCTCGCGGATCTGGGCGACGCTGATCTCCGGCACGGCTGGGTCGCCGCGACGAGCCTCGGCGACGAGATCATGCGTGGCGAGGATGGCGGCTTCGCCGCCTTTCACTGCAACGTACATCAGCGGGCCTCCTCGATCTGTGTCGAGCGCGGCAGGCCAATCAGACCGTCGCCCTGAGCGAGCAGGACATCGATGCCGAGCGGATAGAGCGCGCCGTTCTCGCGCAGCCCTTCTACGAAGCCGGAGCGCAGGCCCTGCGGTGTGATCGCCCGGGTTCCGGGAATGCCCGGGCCGGCCAGGGTGAGGGCCGTGCCGCCTTCCAGCGCCGTGATCTGCACGATCACGGTGGTCGAACGGTCCGGAAACTGGTCCGTGCCGAGGTTGAAGGCGGAAAGCTTCGGCTCGCCGGCCGCACCGTCGAGCACCGCGAAGGCGGCCTCAGTGGGATCGTCGACGAGCGCGGCGGCGCAATGGAAGCGCAGCCAGGCGCCGGCCGGGCCGTTACGTAGGGCTTCCGGCAGCCAGACCGGGGTCTCGTAATCGGCGAGTGTCAGCAGTGCGATGGCCGTCGCGGTCGCGAGGCCTTCCGGCGGCGCGATTTCGCCGGTGACCCGCTGCAAGGTTCCGGGCTCGGAGAGCGCGGCGAGCAAGGCGCGGAAGGCGGCCTGCGACTGGAAGACCGGATCGGAGAAGCCGGGGGCGATCATGGCTTGAGCGGACATCATGCCCCCCTGACCAGCGTGAAGAAATCGACCTTGGTCGCGGCTGCCTTTCGGGAGGCGAGGTCGCGGGCCGAAGCCTGCTGCGCAGCGAGCGTCGCGACGCCCTGATGCAGGCCGCTGCCCTCGGCCTCGTCCTGGAGGCGGGCATCGAGCAGGGCGGCGAGCCGCGCCTTCCGGCCGTCGCGGCCGAGCGCGTAGGAGAAACCCATGCGTCCGTTGGAGAGGCGCACGACGCAGCGGGTCACCGTGGCTTCGCCGAGATTGAAGCGGCGGCCGGCGCCGCCGGCGCGACCCTCGACCATGACGGTGCCGGTCTCCGGCGCCTTCAGCAGGTCATGCTCCGGCGGATCGCCGAGCAGGCTTTCGATCTCGGCGCGGGAGGCGCGCGCCAGCGTCGCCATCCAGCTTTGTCTCGGGGTCTTCTGGCTCATCGGCGCAGGCTCGCTGGTCAGGTCTGAATGTCTAGACTATGCTAGGTCGGTCGATGGCAAAGGTCTATACTTTTTGAAAGACGTTTTGATGACGGATGCGGCATTGGCGGAACGGGACGGGGGGACGGCCTGGCGACGCATCGCCGACGAGCTGGCGGAGGCGATCGCCCGGGGCGAGTACCATCCGGGTGACACGCTGCCGGCCTCGGTCGCGCTGGCGGAGCGCTACGGCGTGCATCGCCATACGGTGCGACAGGCCTTCCGCCACCTCGCCGATCAGGGGCTGGTGACGGTGGCGCGTGGACGCGGCACGCAGGTGACGGCGCCGCGCGTGCCCTATCCGATCGGCCGGCGCGTCAGCATGCGCGCCAATTTCGGCAAGCTCGGCATCGTCGGGACGAGTCGCGTGCTGTCCGCCGCCATGGAGGAGGGCGCGGCGGAAGCCTGCGTGGCGCTCGGCTTGAAGACCGGGACGCCGCTCTGGCGCGTCGAAGGCTTGAGCCTCGGCGACGGCGTGCCGATGGGCACCGGCGTCCACTGGCTCTCGGTCGAGCGCTTCCCCGATTTCGACCGGGCCTTTCGCGAGGCGGGGGCCTCGATGACCGCCGCCTTCAGGGCCTATGGCATCGAGGATTATGTGCGCTTGTCGACGCGGCTGACGGCGCGGCTCGCCGACGAGCGCGAGGCCGAATTGCTACAGATCGCGCCCGAGGCGGCGGTGATGGTCTCGACGGCGGTCGACGCCCTGCCGGATCTGACGCCGATCCACCTCGTCTCGAGCGTCTTCGCCGGCGAGCGCATGGAGATGGTGATCGAGCCGTTCAGGGATTGAGAACCGCCCTCATGCTCGGGCCTGACCCGAGCATCTCTGGACGGAAAGGCGTCTCTTCCTGCGGGAGATTCTCGGGCTTCGCATCGCTGCGCCCGAGAATGACGGCGAGGGCCTCAACTCGCCCGCTTGCCGATGATCGCGAAGCGCAGCTTCCCCGAGAGGAAGTCGATGGCCGAGACGGCGGCGAGGATCAGCAGGATCAGGAAGGAGACCTGCTGCCATTCCAGCGTGCGGATCGTCTCGGCGAGATAGAGGCCGATGCCGCCGGCGCCGACGATGCCGATGATGGTCGAGGAGCGGGTGTTCGACTCGATGAAGTAGAGCACCTGGCTCGCGATCACCGGCAGCACCTGCGGCAGCAGGCCGAAGCGGATCTCATGGGCCTTGCCGCCGCCGACCGAAGCCACGCCGTCGACCGCCTTGCGGTCGGTCGCCTCGATCGCCTCGGAATAGAGCTTGCCGAAGGCGCCGAGATCGCTGGTCATGATCGCGAGCATGCCGGCGAAGGGGCCGAGACCCACGACGTTGACCCAGATCAGCGCCCAGATCAGGGCATCGACGCCGCGCACGGTGTCGAGCGAGCGGCGGGCGAGGAAATGCACGACGCGGTTGGCGACGACGTTGCGCGCCGCGATGAAGCCGAGCGGCAGTGCGAGAATGGCGGCAAGCACGGTGCCGAGGAAGGCGATCGCGATGGTCTCGAACAGGGCCTGTAGGAAGATCAGGGCGCGCGTCCAGGAGCCCGGGTCGGGCGGCAGCATCAGCACCACGAAGGAACCGAGATTGCCGAGGCCGGCGATGATCTTCCAGATCGAGGTCTCGAGCGTCGTCAGCCCGTAGAGGAAGAGACCGGCGAGCGCCGCGATTGTGCCGATGGTGACGAGCTTCGTCCGGAGCGAGCCGCGGATCGCCGCCTCGTGGCGGCGCAGAATGTCGGCGCGCTCGGTTGCGGTGAGGGCGAGGCTCATCGGCCGTGCTCCAGGCTGAGGAGGGCGTGGCGCAGCCGCTCGGTGCCGTAGTCGATCAGCATCACCGCGACGATGATGAGCAGCAGGATGGCGCTGACATCGGTGAAGTAGAATTTGCGGATCGCCTCGATCAGGTCCTGGCCGATGCCGCCGGCGCCGACGAAGCCCATGATCGAGGCGCCGCGGACATTGATCTCGAAGCGCAGCAGCGCGTAGCTGGCAAAGTTGGAGAGCACCTGCGGCACCACCGCGAAGCGCACGATCTGCCACCAGCTGCCGCCGGATGCGGTGACGCCGTCGACCGGTTTCAGGTCGATATTCTCGACCACCTCGGAGAAGAGCTTGCCGAGCGCGCCCATGGTGTGGATCGCGATGGCGAGCACGCCGGGCAGCGGGCCGAGGCCGAAGGCGATGACGAAGATCAGCGCGAAGACGATCTCGGGGACGGTGCGGCAGAATTCGAGGAAGCGGCGGACCGCGAAGCGCAGCCAGGGCGCGCGGCCGAGATTGGCGGCGGCGGCGAAGCAGAACAGGAAGGCGCCGGCAGCGCCGAGGATGGTGCCGACATAGGCGATCAGGACCGTCTGCCAGAGCAGCTTGAGCCAGCCCTTCAGGCCCCAGTACCATTCGCCGAGATCGGCGCCGAGGCTGGCGAGCCTGAGCGTCGGCAGCGTCTCGTAGATGTATTTCGGGAAGCGGTGGATGTTCTCGAAGAACTTGGCGAGATCGACCTCGGCGCCGCGTGCCGACAGCAGAACGCAGGCGATGAAGACGAGGATGCCGATCAGGGCCTGCCGGCGCTTGGCCGCTGCGGCCTGCCGGTAGGTCTCGGCATGGGCCCGGATGGCCGGGTCGTTGCGGTCGATCGCGAGGGTCATGGATCTTGCGTCCGTTGCCGGAGAGGGCGCCTGGCAGCGCCGCAGCCGTCATCCTCGCCCTTGTGGCGAGCATCCACGTCTTGAGCCCCGCATTCGATCAGCGAAGCGAAGACGTGGATGGTCGGGACAAGCCCGACCATGACGGCGAGAGCAGGCGTGCTGCTTACGACGACTTCTTCTTGCGCAGGTCGTCGACGAACTTGTTCAGCTCGATGATCGGGTCGTAGGCCTTGTTGTCGACGGCGACGAGCGGGCCCTGCTTGCCTTCATAGATCTTGTCGAAGGCGGCCTTGTCCTTGGTGGCGAGGTTGAGGACCGCGTCGCGGATCTTGGCCTTGAGATCTTCCGGCAGCTCGGTGAGATAGGCCATCGGCGAGTTCACGATCTGGTCGGACTTGTAGATGATCCGGAAATCGTCGGCCTTGACCATGTTCTTGCGCGACATGCGCTGCAGGTTCGACTCCTGCTCGTCGTTCCACCAGTTGGCGGCGACGTCGACCGTGCCCTGCTGCAGGGCGATGATCGCGTTCTCGTGGCTGCCGGTGTAGACGACCTTGGAGAAGAAGGTTTCCGGCTCGATCTTCATGCCGTTGAGCGCGAAGCGCGGCACGTTGTTGCCGGAGGTCGAATTCGGGTCGACGAGGCCGAGATTCTTGCCCTTGAGGTCCTCGACCTTCTGATAGGGCGAGTCCTTCTTCACGTAGAAGACCGAGTGATAGCCCTTGGTGCCGTCGAGATTGGTCTCGATCGCGAAGGCGTCGACCTTGGCGCCGGTCATGCGGGCGCGGGCGAAAGAGGCCGGGCCGTACATGCCGATATGGATGTTGCCGGCGCGCTGGCCCTCGATGATCGCGGCGTAGTCGTTGGCGATGCGCAGCGTGACCTTGGTGCCGAGTTCCTTCGCGAGATAGTTCACGAAGGGGGTGTAACGCTCGACCACGCCCGAGGCGTTCTCGGAGGGGATGATCGCGAAGACGAGCTCGGGATATTTCGCCTTCCAGTCCTGGGCGAAGGCAGGCGCCGCGGCGAGCGCGAGGCCGGCGACGGCGAGCCTGAGGGTATGACGACGGGTCAGCATCGATGTGCTCCTGGTTTCAAGGCGTGATGGTCTTCTCGCGGCGACGGCCCCTGGCCGGTCCGGCGATCTCTGAAGGTCAGGCGATCTTCTGGCGGGCGCGCTTGGCTTCCGAAGCGGCGATGGCGTCGAGCGCATCCAGCGCCTCGGCGCCGGCATCCTTGGCCTCGATGCCGTAGAGTTCGGCGGCGACCTCGCGGGTCAGCGCCTGGGGCACGTCGTCGAAGACGACCTTGCCGGCCGACATGCCGATCAGCCGGTCGCAATACTTCGCGGCGATGTCGAGATCGTGCAGGTTGCAGATCACAGTGATGCCGTCCTCGCGGTTGATGCGGAACAGCGCGTCCATCACGACCTGGGTGTTGCGCGGGTCGAGCGAGGCGATCGGCTCGTCGGCGAGGATGATCTGCGGTTCCTGGACGAGGGCGCGGGCGATGGCGACGCGCTGCTGCTGGCCGCCGGAGAGGGTCTCGGCGCGCTGTGCCAGCAGATGCCCCATATCGAGACGTTCGAGTGCCGCGATGGCGCGGATCTTGTCGTCCTCGGAGAAGCTCTTGACCAGGGTCAGCGCGGCGGAGCGGTGGTTCAGCCGGCCGAGCAGGACATTGGTCAGCACGTCCAGGCGGCCGACGAGGTTGAACTGCTGGAAGATCATCGCCGTGTCGCGGCGCCAGCGCCTGAGCGAGGCGCCCTTCAGCCCGGTGACGTCCTGTTCCGCGCAGACAATGCGGCCGGAGGTCGGCTCGGCGAGCCGGTTCAGCATGCGCAGCAGCGTCGATTTGCCGGCGCCGGAACGGCCGATCACGCCCACCATCTCCCCTTTCGGGATCGACAGCGAGACGGTGTCGACGGCGTTCTTGTCGCCAAAGCGCTTGGTCAGAGCTTCGATACGCAGCATGGACGGGTTCTCGGGCTCGATGCGGGCACGGGCGCAGCCCCATGCGGCTCGGGCCGAGGGGCAGCGCGTCTCCATGGCGGCGAGAGCTAGCGGCCGCGGATGACAGCGGCGTGACAGCAGATCGAGAGGCTGTGGACGCGATCCGCGGCCGTCTTCAGGCCGAACCGAGCAGCAGCTCGACGCAGGACGCGACATAGGTCCGCCGCTTCGCTGCGGGCATCGGCTTCACGCCGAGGAGGCCGCGGGCCTGGTGGAAGCCGCGCAGCATGCCGACGAACTGTTCGGCCAGTAACTCGGCCCGGGCCGGGCCGACCGGGCGCGCGAGGCCGTCGCCGACGCGCGAGCGTTCGACCAGTAGCGCCGAGAGATCGGCGAGCATGCGCCCGGCGCCGGCATCGTAGGCGACCTGGCCGAGCTCGGGGAAACGCGGTGCCGCGCTCGCCACCAGGCGGTGCAGGTCGAGCGCGGCGGGGCGCAGCATGAGCGCGAGGGCGTCCTCGCCGAGACGGATCAGGATACTGCGCAGATCGGAGGCAACCGGCCCCTGACGCAACGGAATCGTCAACGTTTCCGTGAGCTCGGTGCAAATCGCCTTGAAGAGCGCCTCCTTATCAGCGAAATGGCTGTAGATCGTCTGTTTCGAGACACCGGCTCGATGGGCGATCTGGTCGAGGCTCGCACGCTCGAAGCCTTCCGCCAGGAAGGTTTCCGCCGCGGCGCGGGTAATCGCGTCGTGCTTGCAGGAGCGCAGGCGCTCGCCGGAAGGGGATTTGGCCGGGCTGGTTTCGGTTTGAGCAGAGTCGAGCAGGCGGGCCTTGGCGCCGTTTCGCCGCAGGGTTTTCGGCACAGGTTTTGCCTCTGTGTTCGCCGGTTCGGCGAGAGGGGCTGCCCGGTGCCGGCGGAGGGGGGTGTCAGCCATGCTTCCGCCCACTTGGCCTCTTATCAAACTGGACCGTCCAGTCTAAGATAGTCGCGCGGTATCGGAGCGTCCAGTCTTATGAAGCGGTTTGTCCTCCTCGTCATAGTCGCGGCCCTGGCCGGCGGCGGCTATTACGCCTACCGCAACCAGCGTTCCGCCGGGCAGACCGCGCAGGCCAGCGCCGTCTCGGCGCCGCGCGCCGTGCCGGTCGAAGTGGCCGATGTCGAGCTGATGACGGTCAATGAGGAGGTCGAGGCGCTCGGCACCCTGGCTGCCGACGAATCCGTGATCATCGCTCCCGAAATCGCCGGCCGCGTCGTCGCGCTCGGCTTCAAGGAGGGCGAGCGCGTCAAGGTGGGCCAGGATCTGGTCAAGCTCGATACCGCGATCCTGGACGCCGAGCTGAAGCAGGCGCTCGCCGATCTCGGCCTGGCGCGTGACACCAGCGAGCGCCTGCGCGCCCTGGTGCAGCGCGGTTCGGGCACGCAGGTCGCGCTCGACGAAGCCACGGCCAAGCTCGCCTCCAGCGAGGCGCGCGTCCAACTCGCCAAGGCGAAGCTCGCCCAGTCGACCATCGTCGCCCCGTTCAGCGGCGTCGTCGGCCTGCGCGCGGTCGGCGTCGGCGACTTCGTCTCGGTCGGCAAGCCGCTGATCACGCTCACCAATGTCGACCCGATCAAGATCGATTTCCGGGTGCCCGAGCTCTACATGAGCCGCATCAAGGTCGGTCAGCCCGTGCAGATGCGTGTCGATGCCGTCCCGGACCGCCCCTTCACCGGCAAGATCTTCGCGATCGATCCGGTGGTCGACATCAACGGCCGGGCGATGCGGCTGCGGGCCAGCATTCCCAATCCCGATCTCATCCTGAAACCGGGCTTGTTCGCGCGACTGGCGATTACCGTCGACCAGCGCCAGAACGCCATGGTCGTCCCGGAGATGGCCGTGGTGCCGGACGGCATCGGCAAGATGGTCTATGTCGCCGAGAACGGGAAGGCGAAGCGCGTTCCCGTCGAGCTCGGCAAGCGCCTTCCGGGCAAGGTCGAGATCGTCAGCGGGCTGACGCCCAAGATGAAGATCATCACCGCCGGCCAGATGCGGCTGCGCGACGGCAGCCCGATCGCCGTCAAGGACAAGCCGGTCCAGACGAGCCAGCTCTGATGAGCCTCTTCGAACTCTTCGTCCGCAGGCCCGTCCTCTCGACGGTCATGAGCCTGCTCGTGATGCTGATCGGCATCGTCTCCTATGGCCGCCTGACGGTTCGCGAATATCCGAACATCGACGAGCCGGTCGTCTCGGTCCGCACCGACTATCGCGGTGCCTCGGCCGAGATCATCGAGACGCAGGTCACCCAGATCCTGGAGAACTCGATCGCCGGCATCGAGGGCATCGAGATCATCTCCTCGTCGAGCCGGCAGGAGCGCAGCTTCATCTCCGTGCGCTTCCGCCCCGACGTCGACCCCGACGTCGCGGCCTCCGACGTGCGCGACCGCGTCAGCCGCGTGCGCGGCCGCATGCCGGACGAGATCGACGAGCCGGTCATCGCCAAGGTCGAGGCCGACGCCCAGCCGATCCTGTACCTGTCGCTGACCAGCACGCGCCACGGCCCGCTCGAGCTCACCGATTTCGCCGACCGCTTCATCGCCGACCGCGTCCAGAACGTGACCGGCGTCGCCGAAGTCCGCATCCTCGGGCAGCGGCAGTACGCGATGCGCATCTGGCTCGATCGCGCCCGCATGTCGGCCTACAATATCTCCGTGCAGGAGGTGGAGGCGGCGGTCCGCGCGCAGAACGTCGAGATCCCGTCCGGCCGTATCGAGAGCAACGACCGCGAATTCACCGTGCTCTCGCAGACGAGCCTGAGCCGGCCCGAGGAATTCCAGGAGATCGTCGTCAAGGATGCGAACGGCTTCTCCGTCCGCCTGAAGGACATCGCCCGCGTCGAACTCGGCGCCCGCGAGGAGCGCAACGCCGCCTGGTTCCGTGGCACGCCCTCGGTGACGATCGGCATCGTCAAGCAGGCGACGGCCAATCCGCTCGACGTCTCGGCCGGCGTCCGCGAGGCGCTCCCGAGCATCATCGAGGACCTGCCGGAAGGCATGTCGATCGCGAATTCCTACGACACCTCGATCTTCATCGACCGCTCGATCAAGGCGGTGTTCCAGACGATCATCGAGGCGATCGCGCTCGTCGTGCTGATCATCTTCATCTTCCTGCGCTCGCTCAGGGCGACGCTGATCCCGCTGGTGACGATCCCGGTCTCGCTGATCGGCTCCTTCGCGCTGATGTATGCGCTCGGCTTCACCGTCAACACGCTGACGCTGCTCTCGATGGTGCTCGCCATCGGCCTGGTGGTCGACGACGCCATCGTCGTGCTGGAGAACGTCCATCGCCATATCGAGGACGGCATGCAGCCGACCAAGGCGGCGATCCGCGGCATCAACGAGATCGCCTTCGCGGTCGTGGCGATGACGCTGACGCTGGTCGCGGTCTATGCGCCGATGGCCTTCTCGACCGGGCGCACCGGCAAGCTCTTCATCGAGTTCGCGCTGACGCTCGCCGGCGCGGTGCTGGTCTCCGGCTTCGTCGCGCTGACGCTGACGCCGATGATGTGCGCCAAGCTGCTGCGCCACCACGAGAAGCACAACTGGCTGTACAACGTGCTGGAGCGCGGCTTCGACGCGCTGTCGCGCGGCTACAAGGCGTCGCTGCGCGCCGCGCTCGGCATGCGCCCGCTCGTCGTGCTGCTGGCGGTGGGCGTCGCCGGGGCGGGCTACTACTTCTTCACCCATCTGCGCGCCGAGCTGGCGCCGGTCGAGGACCGCGGCACCATCACCGCCATCGGCGTCGCGCCGGAGGGGGCGACGATGTCCTTCACGGCGGACTACGCCCGCCGCGTCGAGGATTATTTCAAGAATATCCAGGAGGTCGAGACCTATCTGGTCATCGTCGGCTTCCCCGACGTGACGCGTGCCATCGCCTTCGCCCGGCTGAAGCCCTGGGAGGAGCGCGAGCGCAAGCAGCAGGACCTGGTCGCCGAGATCAACAAGGGGCTGTCGCAGATCCCGGGCATCCGGCTGTTCGCGACCAACCCGCCCTCGCTCGGTCAGGGCGGCGCCAACAGCAAGCCGGTCGAATTCGTGCTGCGCTCCTCCGAGCCCTATGTCCAGATCAAGGACTATGTCGACCAGCTGCTGGCCGAGGTCGGTAATTCGCCGGTCCTGACCAATATCGAAACCAACCTCATCCTCGACAAGCCGCAGATCAAGGTCTCGATCGACCGTCAGCGCGCCGCCGATCTCGGCGTCGGCGTGGACATCATCGGCCGGACCATGGAGACGCTGCTCGGCGGCCGCCAGGTCACCCGTTTCAACATGAACGGCGAGCAGTACGACGTCGTGCTCCAGGTCGCGGGTTCGGAGCGCAACACGCCCCAGGCGCTGCAGTCGATCTATCTGATCGGCCGCGGCGGGGCGGTGGTGCAGCTCTCGAGCCTCGTCAAGGTGGAGGAGAGCGTGGCTCCGAAGGAGCTGATCCGCTTCAACCAGCTGCGCTCGGCGACGATCACGGCGATTCCCGCGCCCGGCTATTCGCTCGGCGACGCACTCAAGGTGCTCGAGGATGCGACGGCGCGTGTGCTGCCGCCGACGGTGCAGGTCGACTATTCCGGCCAGAGCCGCGAGTTCAAGCAATCGGGCGCGAGCATCGTCGTCGTCTTCCTGCTGGCGCTCGGCTTCATCTATCTGGTGCTGGCGGCGCAGTTCGAGAGCTTCGTCGACCCGGTCGTGATCATGGTCTCGGTGCCGCTGTCGCTGGCCGGCGCGCTGGCCGCGCTCTACTACACGGGCGGGACGATGAACGTGTACAGCCAGATCGGCCTGATCACGCTGGTTGGCCTGATCACCAAGCATGGCATCCTGATCCTGGAGTTCACCAACCAGCTGCGCGAGGAGGGCAAGGAGATGATCGACGCCCTCGTCGAGGCGGCGGAGCTGCGCCTGCGGCCGATCCTGATGACCACGGGCGCGATGGTGCTCGGCGCGGTGCCGCTGGCGCTCGCCCATGGCGCAGGTGCGGAGAGCCGCTCGCAGATCGGTTGGGTCATCGTCGGCGGCATGACCTTCGGCACGCTGCTGACGCTCTATGTGGTGCCGGTCGCCTACAGCTATCTGGCGCGCACCGTCCATGGCTCGCGCCATGGCGCGCATGAAGAGGCGCCGGACGCGCATCCGCACCCGGCGGAGTAAGGGGAATCCCGTGCGCGCTGCGGCATGTAATGCCGCTGCGCAGACCACGGGACCGCGTGACGAGAGGGCGCCCTTTCCGAGAACGGTCCCGCATGCATCTGCGCCGCAGCACGGCGTGCCGCAGCGTGTGCGGGATGACGCCGCGGGATGCTACTGCAGCCTGACCGAGACGCTTTCGCTGGCCCCGGTGGCGTCGATCACCGAAATCCGCATGAAGCCCTTCCCGGGCGGCAGCCATTGCGTCTCGCGCCGGCGCTGTGGCTCGGTGACCGGCGCGCCGTCGACCAGCCAGGTATAGGGCGGAGAGCCGCCGGCGGCCTTGAGGTTGAGCTGGCCCCTGCCGTCGAGGGCGGCGGCGGAGAGGTCGATGCGGGCGCCATCGGGCGGGAAGGCGAGCTTGAGCGCCGGCGTCGTCATCGCCATCACGGTTTTCGGTACGTCCTGCCTGAGGTGCCGGAGCGGCGGCGGCAGATGGCCGGTGCTGGCGACGATCGCATCCGCCGGCTGCGGGAAGGGGCGCGGATCGATGCCGAGCCGGGCGAAGGCGTCGAACAGGATCGGCGCCGCCACGGCACGCCCGACGAGGCCGGGGACCGCACCGTTATCGGCCCGGCCGACCCAGACGCCGACCGTGTGCCTGCGATCGAAGCCGACGGCCCAAGCGTCGCGATAGCCATAGGAGGTGCCGGTCTTGTAGGCGATGCGCCCGGGCACGGCATTGAGCGGCGGCGGTGCGCCCAGCAGGGTGTCGGCGACATACCAGGCTGCCACGGGGTCGACGAGCCGGGGATATCCATGCGAGCCCTCATCCTGAGGAGCGCTCGCAGAGCGCGTCTCGAAGGATGCTTGAGGGCGCTCTGGAGCATCCTTCGAGACGCCGCTTCGCGGCTTCTCGGGATGAGGGCTGAGGACAGGGACGGGGGTTGGCCGGAAGCGCAGCGGCAGCATCTCGCCGCCGCGTGCCAGCCCGACATAGGCGCGCGTCAGGTCCTGGAGGGTGATGCCGAGCCCGCCCAGGCCGACGGCGAGGCCGGGCGCGCCGCCTTCCTTCGGCAGGGCGATGGCGACGCCGGCATCGCGCAGCCGCGAGACGAAGCGCTGGGGTCCGAGCGCCGAGAGCAACTCCACCGCCGGCACGTTGAGCGAGAGCTGGAGCGCTTTTCGCGCGCTGACCATACCCTGGAAGGTCATGTCGAAGTTTTCGGGAATGTAGATGCCGTAGCGGGCAGGCCGGTCCTCCAGCATCGTCTCGGGATGGGCGATGCCGTTGTCGAAGGCGAGGGCATAGATGAACGGTTTCAGCGCCGAGCCCGGCGAGCGCAGCGCCCGCGTCAGATCGAGCGAGCCCGCCCGCTCGGCCGCGAAATAATCGACGCCGCCGACCGAGGCGCGGACCTCGCCGGTCTCGTTGTCGACGGCGAGGATCGCGATCGAGACTTGGGGTGCGAGGCCGAGGCTGCGTTCGCGCGCGAGGCTTTCGAGTGCGGCCTGCAGGCGCGCATCGAGCGCGAGCTTCTGCACGCGCTCGGCCGGTGCCTCCGCCACCGCCTGCTCGGCGACATGGGGGCTGAGACTCGGGAAGGGGCGCCGCGTGGTCGGGATCGGTTCGTTGCGGGCGGCGGCGACTTCGTCTGATGTGGCCAAGCCCGCCTGCTCGACCCGCGCCAGCACGCGCTCGCGCGCCTTGCGGGCGGCTTCGGCGAAGCGGTCCGGCCGGCGCGTCTCCGGCGATTGCGGGAGGGCAACGAGGAGCGCGGCCTCGGCGGTCGAGAGGCGCTTCGGTTCCTTGCCGAAATAGGCGAAGCTCGCGGCGCGGACACCTTCGAGATTGCCGCCGAACGGGGCGAGCGTGAGATAGAGGTCGAGAAGGCGGGCCTTGTCGAAGCGTCGTTCCAGCTCGACTGCGCGCACCGCCTGCCTGAGTTTGGCGGCAAGCGTGCGCTCCTCGCGCGGCTCCAGCAGGCGGGCGACCTGCATGGTCAGCGTCGAGCCGCCGGAGACGATGCGGCCATTGATGAGCATCTGGCCGGCGGCGCGCAGCATGCCGAGCGGGTCGATGCCGGGGTGGTCGTCGAAGCGCTTGTCCTCGAAGGCCTTGAGCATCGCGAGGTAGCGCGGATCGACATCGTCATGCGTGACCGGCAGCTTCCAGCGCCCATCGGCGGTGAGGAAGGGGCGCAGCAACTTGCCCTCGCGGTCGAGCACCACGGTCGAGCGGTCGGCCGCGGCGGAGAGGTCGAGCGGGGGGAGGGAGCGGACGTAGAGGGCGAGGGCGGTGGTTGCCGCAATTGCCGAGACTGCCAGAACGCTGGCCGCCGTCTTCAGCTTGCGGAAGCGTCGGGGCGTCTTCCCTTCTCCCCTCGGGGGAGAAGGTGGCAGCGCGAAGCGCTGACGGATGAGGGAATGCAGGCGGGCGGGCAAACGACCAGGTGTCGCGCCGGCCCTCACCCCATCCCTCTCCCCCGAGGGGAGAGGGGGCTCGGCGGCGCTCGATCTTCCATCCTGTGTCATGGCGTCACTGCCTACCGCGCCGACGTAATCTCCACCGCGCCGAAGCCGGTCCGGCCGAAACGATCCGGCCGGTACATATCCTCGATCACGGCGGCAGGGGAGACGTAGCGGCCGGGCGAGACGGCGCGCGCGATATAGGCGACCGTGTAGGAGAGCTTGTCGTTCTTCGAACCCGAGCGCTCGAAGGCGGCGACGAAGCGGTCGTCGCGCGACTCGGTATGGACCGGGAAGACCTCCTGTTTCAGCCAGTCGAGGCCGGCGACCGAGGCGCCCTCGGTCAGCTTGGCGTTCTCGATCTCGAGCCCTGCGGGAACCGGATCGACCAGCAGCAGCCGGCCATAGCGCGGCGCGCCTTCCGTCACCGTCAGCGCCACGACATAGCGCTCGTTCTGGCGCAGGCGCGCGGGATCGGCGCGCTCGCCCTTCATCGTGTAGATGACGCGCTCCAGTCCGAAGCCCTGATTGAGCGCCGGCTCGGGCGTGGTCGGAATGCCGGCGACGGTGATCACCGCCTGCGCGTTGCCCGCGCCGGGGTTGGCGATGGTCAGCGGCTTGCCTTCCAGCGCCTCGGCCGAGAGCGTGCGGTAGAAGGCGCCCTTGCGCGCGGCGCCGTCGACCGTCAGCGTCATGCCTTCGGCTTCCTTCGACATGGCCTGCGCCGCCAACACCATCCACATCTGTTCCTGCGTCGAGGTGTAGCTGTAGCGGGCGCTGTTGCGGGTGGCGTCGACGATCGAGACGGCGCGGCTGATATCGGCGCGCTCGCCGTTGGACTCGGCGATCAGGGCGAGCACGCCGGCACCGTCGCGCAGGCGCGAGCCGTAGTCCGGCCGCGAGAACCCGTCGTCGCTCGCCTGCTGCAGCAGCCCGAGCGCACTCGTGAAGGCGGCGCGGCCGCGGCCGCGGTCGCCCAGCGCCGAGAGCGCGGCGCCGATCTGGGCGCGGGCCAGCGCCGTGCCGAAATCGCCGAGCTTGTTGTCGGCGAGATAGCGCAGATCGCCCATCACAGGACGGCCGTTGCGGGCCAGCACATAAAGCGCATAGGCGATGCCGGCGGCCTCCTCCTTGTTGATCTCGCTGGTGTTGACGACCTGGTTGCGCAGGCGGTCGAGCGCGAGGTTGAAGGCGACCTGCGGCACTGCGAACTGCTTCTCGCGGGCCCGTGTCAGGAAGTCGGCGACGAAGGCGTCGAGCCAGAGATCCTCACCGCCGACGCTCCACAGGCCGAAGGAGCCGTTGCCGCCCTGGCGGGCGAGCACGCGCTCGATCGCATTGGCGATGCGCTCGTCGGCCTTGTCGTCGAGTGCGAGCTGTTCCAGCGAGGCGAGCTGGTTGACCGCGAGCAGCGGCAGGGCGCGCGAGACGGTCTGCTCGGTGCAGCCATAGGGGTAGCGGTCGAGCGCCTTGAGCAGGGCGGGCACGTCGAGCGAGCCGAAGGGCGAGACCGTCACCGAGACCTGGCCGGAGTTCGGCACGAGATCGGCCAGCAGGTCGGAGGAGACGGTGATCGCCCCGCCATTGCCGGGGATGGCGCGGACGATGCGGCGCGCGATCGTCGAAGCCGAGGGCTGCACCCGCACGGCGAGGTTCTGCACCGTACTGAGCCCGTTCGGACCGGAGACGCGCACGTCGAATTCGGCGCGGCCGAGGCCTGCGGCGGTGACGGGGATCGTCATCTGCGTCTTGGCGCCGGCGCCGAGCTGCATGGTGCGGCGGGTGGCGTCGGCCGCGACCAGCACCGGGCCCTTCACGTCGAGATCGACGGTATAGGCGCCAGCCGGTCCCTCGACGTTGTCGACCTGGAGATGGAAGCGGGACTGGTCGCCGATAGCGAGGAAGCGCGGCAGCGTCGCCTGGGCGACGATCTGGTCGCGCACGATCACGTCGGCGCTGGCCTGGCCGGTGCGGCCGGCCGACCAGGCGACGCCCATGACGCGCACCGAGCCGTTGAAGGCCGGCAGGTCGAAATCGACCTTGGCGGTGCCGTCCGGCCCGACCTTGATCACGCCGGAATAGCGGGCGAGCGGCTCCTGCGTCGGCTTCTCGCCGTCCATCTGGGGGGCGGCGTCGCCACCGGTGCGGATCGCGCCGCGCGTGCCCTGCATGCCGTCGATCAGATAACCGTAGAGGTCGCGCAGTTCATGGCCGAGCTGGCGCTGGCCGAAGAAGAACCTGCTGGGATCCGGGCTCTCATAGCGGGTGAGGTTGAGGATGCCGATATCGACGGCGGCGAGCGTGACATAGGCGTCCTCGCCCGGCTTCATGCCGGTGACCTTGACCGGCAGAGACAGCGTCGAGAGCGGGCGCACCAGCTGCGGGGCGCCGAGATCGAGCGCGAGCGTGCGCTGTTCCTTGCCGATCTGGAACCAGGAGAGGCCGATGGCGCGGCCGGGCAGGCGCTTGGCGGCGGCGTCCATGGGCCTGTGCGCGAGCACGACGAGATAGGCGCTGGCACCCCATTCGGCCTTCACCGGGATCGTGGCGGTCGTGCCGCCTTCGGCGATGTCGATGGTGCGCAGATCGGCGACCTTGTCGGTGACGACGGCCAGCGTCGCCTTGCCGGCGAAGCGCGGCGAGAGGCGCAGTTGCAGGCTCTCGCCATCGGCGTAGGCAGCCTTGTCGAGTGCGACATCGAGCACATCCGGGGTATCGGCCGTCTTGTCGCTCTCGTAGCCGACGCTGAACGAGACCGAGGTCTCGGCCGCCTCGTTGCCGTCCGAGGTGACGTCGAGGCGGTAATTGCCCCATTCGACCGGCGCGGCGATCTTCGCGCCGGCGGCTTCCGCCACGGCGATCTCGCCATCGGCGACGCGGCGGGTGGTCTTCACGCCCTCATAGTTCCAGCGGCCGTCCTGGAAGAACCACTGATAGTTGCGGCGCACCTTCGACAGCACCCATTTCACGCCGGGCCGTGAGAGGCGCCTGCCGTCGCCGGTCGCCATGATGACCTCGAAAGTCGCGGTCTGGCCATTGCCAAGATCGCCGTCCCTGAACAGCTTCCTGACGCCGATGGCGGCGCCCTTGGGCACGATCGGCAGGGTGACGGAGCGGGCGATGGCGCGCCCGCCGGGCTCGCCGACGCGCACGGTCACCTCGACCTCGAGCGGGCGGTTGGTGTCGGGCTGCTGCACCGGGTTGGAGATCGTCGCCTTGCCGGCGGCGTCGGTCGTGGTGCTCTCCTCGAACTCGTTCTGGACCGCTTCGAATTCCTCGTCGGTGAGACCGACCTGGTAGTCCTTGAAGCCGGGGATGGCGCTTGCCGCCGCGGCGCGGATCGTCATCGAGCCGGTGACGTCGAGCTCGGAGCCCGGCGCGCCGTAGAGATAGCGGGCATTCACGTCGAGCTCGGCCGGCTCGCCGGCCTGCAGCACGGGCGCCTTGGGCGAGAGCGTCAGCTCCAACCGCTCGGGCACGTAGTCCTCGACGAGGAAGGAGGTCTCGCCGATCGCCTGGCCCTTCGGGTCGGAATAGGCGAGGACGCGCCAGGTGCCGGTGACTGCGCCCGAGACGAGCGGGATCGAATGGGCGCGCCCGCCCGCACCCTGATCCTCGACCTGGCGGCGGCGATACTCGACGCCATCCGGGCGCTTGACGACGATGGTGAGCGGCAGGCCCGTGACGGCCGCGCCCTTGGCGTCGCGCAGCAACGAGGTGAGGTAGACCGTTTCGCCTGAGCGATAGACGCCGCGCTCGGTATAGAGATAGGCGTCGAGTCCGCTGGGGGCGACGCGACCCTTCACGCCGCGGTCGGAGAGATCGAAGGCGGTCGGCTTCAGGTCGAGGAAGCCGTAATCCTCGGCGAGCGCGGCGGTGACGAGGCCAGGCGCATTGCCGCCCTGGCCACGGCTGAGGCCGGCATCGAAGCGAGCGTAGCCGTTGGTGTCGGTCTTCGCCGTGCCGAGCACCTCGTTGTTGCGGGCGATCAGCCTGAGCTCGGCATTTGCGACGGGCCTGGCATCGGCGAGGGAACGGGCGAGCACATGCACGCCGTCGGGCCCGGTGAAGGAGGTCAGCCCGAGATCGGAGACGACGAACCACTGCGTCGCCCGCGTCGAGCCGTCATCATAGGAATCGCCGTCGTCGCTGGGCTGCGCGGCGGCGGGCCCGCCAGAGGGCTTGGCGAACATCACATAGACGCCGGGCTTGAGAATGCCGACCGCCTCCGTCACCGGGAAGGCGGTGATCACGTCCTGGTTGAGCTCGGACTTCACGTCCATCGTGCCGGTCCAGACGCTCTGGCCCTTGTCGCTGGAAATCTGCCGGGCGGACCAGGAGCCGAGCTGGCCGAGGAAGTCCTCGGAATGGACGGAGTTGATCAGGTTGCGGTCGCCGATCCGCATGACCTCGAGGTCGAGCTTGCCCGAATTGACCGAGACGACTGGAATGCCCTGCTGGCCGGTGCGCGGCAGCACGTAGTTCTTGCCGGTGAAGCGCACGGAAGGGGTGCGGTCGCGGACATAGATCTCGTAATCGGCCGATTTCAGCAGCGTCTCGTCGGGGATGGCGGAGGGCACGCCCTGTCGGATCACGATGGCATAGCGTTCGCCATGCTTGAGTCCGTCGACGCAGATCTGGCGGTCCTCGGCGCTGACGGCGAAATCGCCCTTGCCGCCTGAGATCGCCACGTAAGGCGCGAAATCGACGCGGCCGCGTGCCAGCGCTTCCGAGAATTCGAAGCAGGCGCGGGGCGATGCGGCGTCGGAATCGGTCTTGTTGGAGACTAGGCGGAAGCCGCGCTTTTCGCGCAGGCTCTCATAGGAACTCTGCAAGGCGGAATTGGCGGCGAGGTCGAGGCTGAGCCGATAGGTGGTCAGCGCCGGGCGCCACAATTCGTTCTTCTCGAAGGTGCGGGCAAGCACGCCGAGGGACGCCGCCTCGTCATTGGGATTGGTCGAGCGCTGATAGGCGAGATAGGCGGCGGCGACGGCGCGCTCGCGCAATTCCCAGCGCTCGCGATAGTCGCGCGGCTCGATCGCGTTGGCGGCGCGCGCCATCAGGCGCCAGCCGGCGGCGTTGGACGAATCGGCGACGATTGCGGCGTTGGCCTGGGGCAGGGCGGAGCGAGCATCGCCACGGCCGAGCGCGATCTCGCCGGCGCGGATGGCATCGGCCGCGGAGCGGTTACCGGCCGCGACCTCGCGCTTCAGCCGCTCTTCCAGCCGCTGCCCGTCGGCGAGCAGGTCGTTACGAACATAGGCCTTCTGGGCGAAGGCGGGCGCGGCGGTCAGGGCGAGGCAGAGGGTGAGCGCGAGACGGGAAAGCAGGGTCATCGTCGATCCTCTTGGGCAGGCAGCCGGTCCCGTCCCTCTAGCGCGGCGAAGGCCACGCGCCGATGACGGCGCGAGACGGGGCCGGCAGGCTATCACCGCGCCAACGACGTTCAAGTCATGCGCATGCAGGATGCGCCGATCGGGCAATCGGGTTCGAATCGACCCGCGTGTCATCCCGGTGGGAATGATGCTGAGATCCGAGACGGTGTCGGAGCCTCGTCCGGAGGCGCTTCGGCAACGATCCCGGGCGGGTCAGGGGGCCTGTCCGGGGTGGCACGCACCTCCTTGCTCGTCACCCCATGGTTGCGGCGCGGCGCGTTCTGACGCTCAATGCAGCCGCTTCGGCTGCCTTCTAGGACGAGACCCATGCTGCGCGCCCGTTTCCATCGACCGCGAATGAAGCAGGCCCGCGCCGCCATGCTGCTGCTGGCGCTGCTGTCGCCGCTGGCGGGTGCGCAGGCCCAGGCCCCCAATCCGCAGATGGCCGCGGCGCAGGCGCGTTTCGAGGAGCTGCCCGAGGCCGAGCGCAAGGCGATCCAGAACGACCTGATCTGGGCCGGCCAATTCAACGGTGCGGTCTCGGGCTCCTATGGCCCGCTGACCTTCCGCGCCATCAACGCCTTCAAGGGCGGGCGCGGGCCGGCGGACGGCGTGCTCGTGCCCGCCGAGCGGGCTGCCCTCGCCAAGGCCGCGCAGGGCGCCCGCGACGCCGCCGGCTTCCGGCTGCTGGTCGACGACAAGACCGGCATACGGATCGGCATCCCGGCGAAGCTGTTGCCGAAGCGCAGCGAGACGCCTTCGGGCGGCAGCCGCTGGCAAAGCGTCGACGACAAGGTCACCCTCGACACCTCGGCCTCGCCGCCGGGCGAGGATCTCGCCGCGCTGTTCGAGAAGGCCGTCGCCGTCAACCCGAACAGCCCGCGCAAGATCACTTACAAGCTGCTCCGGCCGGATTTCTTCGTGGTCACCGGCGAGACGCCGGGCGGGCGCTTCTATCGCCGGCTTTCGGCCGGGCCGCAGGGTCTGCGCGGATTCTCGATCGGCTACGACAAGGTGCTGGCGCCGACCGTCGACAAGCTGGTCATCGCGATCGCGGCGAGCTTCGAGCCCTTCCCGACCGGGCCGGCCCCGGCCGCGCCCTCCGCCGTCGCGGGTACGGCGAGTCCGTCATCCGGGCTGTCGTCGCTGCTACAGCCGGCGGCGCGCAGCAACGAGCGCTACGGCGTCGCGCTGGCACTCAACGAGCGAACGGCGCTGAGCACCGCCTCCGCCAGCGAGGGCTGCCGCAGCCTGCGCGTCGGCGACCGCACCGCCAGGCTGAAGCTGAAGGACGATGCGAGTGGGCTCGCGCTGCTCGACCTCGACGGCACGGGCGCCGCCAAGCCGCCGGGCCTGCGCGCCGAGGCGCCGGCGGCCGGGGAGGCGCTGGTCCTGGTCGCCTTCGGCCACGATGCCGGCAAGAGGGCGGCGGTCGCGCTGCCGGGCCAGAGCGTGTCTGCCGGCGGCAAGCCGGCGCTCAGCGCGCCGCTGCAGCCCGGCCAGGCGGGCGCGCCGGCCTTCGACCGGCAGGGGCGACTGGTCGGGATCGTGACCGAGAATCCCTCCGACAAGATCCTGATCGCCGGCGTCGCGCCGCAGCGCAGCTACGCTTTCGCGGACAGCGCCACGATCCAGGCGCTGCTGGCCAAGGCCGGCGTCTCGCTGCCCCAGCCGGCCGCGGTTTCGGAGCTCAGCACGGGCGCAGTGGTCGAGCGCGTGTCGGGCGGCATCCTGCCCGTCATCTGCGGGTTGTAGCGCGTCCGATCGGTCCGCCTTTCACGCCGTCATTGCGAGGAGCGTGAGCTCCGAAGCAATCCGGGAGGACGGAGCGAGACGCTCAGCCCGGTCTCCCTGGATTGCTTCGCTATGCTCGCAATGACGAATGGGCCCCGTCGGAAGAAAGGCGCCCCCGCTGCCAAAATCAGATGTTGTCACCTGCCGCGCGATCGGCTCAGATATCCAAGTCGGATCAAGGGCGCCCCGTCAGCGACGAGGAGCGCCCATAGACTAAATCGATTTAGCGGAGGAACTGGGGAATGACCGATTTCATCGACAGGCGCAGTGTGCTCAAAGGCGCGGCCGCGGCGGGCGCCGCGAGCCTGATCGCCGCGCCCGCCGTCGCGCAGGCCAACTGGCCGAGCCGGCCGCTCACCATGATCTGCCCCTGGGGGGCGGGCGGCGGCACGGACGCCACCGCGCGCATCGTGGCCCAGCTGCTGGAGAAGGATCTCGGCCAGCCGGTCAACGTCGTCAACCGCACCGGCGGCTCCGGCGTGGTCGGGCATTCGGCGATCGCGACCGCGGCGCCGGACGGCTACAATATCGGCATGCTGACCGTCGAGATCGCCATGATGCACCATCAGGGCCTGACCGATCTGACGCCGTCGAGCTACATGCCGCTCGGCCTGATGAACGAGGATCCGCCGGGCGTACAGGTCTCGACTTCAGGGCCCTACAAGGACATCAAGGCGCTGGCCGAGGCGATCAAGGCGGCTCCGGCCGGCAAGCTCAAGGCCTCCGGTACGGGACAGGGCGGCATCTGGCATCTCGCGCTGATCGGCTGGCTCGTCGCCATGGGGCTGAAGCCGGACCATGTCGCCTGGGTGCCCTCGAACGGCGCCGCTCCGGGCATGCAGGACCTCGCCGCCGGCGGCATCGACATCGTCACCTGTTCGGTGCCCGAGGCCCGGGCGATGATCGACGCCGGCAAGGCGAAGTCGCTGGCCATCATGGCGAGCGAGCGCAACCCGCAGTTCAAGGACGTGCCGACGCTCAACGAGACGCTCGGCATCAATTACTCGATCGGCGCCTGGCGCGGCATCGGCGCGCCGAAGGGCCTGCCGCCCGAGATCGCGGCCAAGTTGACGGCGGCGCTCAAGAAGGCGTTCGACTCGAAGGACTACAAGGACTTCATGAATTCCCGCGGCTTCGGCATGAAGTTCGCCGACGGGAAGGGCTTCGCCGACTTCATGGCCGCAAGCGACAAGTCGATGGCCTCCGCCATGAAGGCGGCGGGACTCGCCAAGGGCTGAACCGAGCCGGACCTGCAGCGCCGGGAGCAAGAAGCTCCCGGCGTTTTCGTCTCTTCATGATCCGCACGTCCGAGGAGGTTGCCCCTTGCAACTGTCCGACCGCATTTCCGGCTCCGCCATTGCCGCGCTGGGAGCCATCGCCTTCTTCTACGGCTCGAAGCTGCCGCCCGTTCCCGGCCAGCAGGTCGGCCCCTCCGCCTTTCCGATGGTCGTCGGCGCCGGGCTCACCCTCTGCGGCGGGCTGATCGTCTTCGGCGTCGGCCGTCATTTCGAAGAGGTCGCCGAGGCCGATGTCGCGAGCCATGCGACGCCGGAGGAACTCGCGCCAGTGCCGGCTTGGCGCAACTGGCTGGCTTTGCTGCCGCCAGCTCTGCTCGCCTTCTACGCGCTGGCCTCGGAGACGCTCGGCTTCCTGCCGACGACGGCGATCATGGTGCTGATCTGCAGCCTCGCCTTCGGGGCGAAACCCAGGCTGGCGGTGCCGCTCGCGATCATCGCGCCCTTCGCGATCAACCTGATCTTCCTGAAGCTGCTGCGCGTGCCGCTGCCCGGCGGCATCCTGCCCTTCCCCTGGTGAGCGAGGCCTGACGATGGATACCGTCATCAAGGCCTTCGGGCTGGTTTTCCAATTCGACGTGATGATCGCGGTCGTCGCGTCGGCCTTCTACGGGCTGACCGTCGGGGCGCTGCCGGGGCTCTCCGCCACCATGGCGACGGCGCTGCTCGTGCCGGTCACCTTCTACCTCTCGCCGATCGCGGCGATCGCGACGATCATCACCGCCTCGGCGATGGCGATCTTCTCCGGCGACATTCCGGGCTGCCTGCTGCGCATCCCGGGCACGCCGGCCTCGGCCGCCTATACCGACGAAGCCTATGCGATGACACGCAAGGGCCAGGCCGAGACGGCGCTCGGCATCTGCCTGTGGTTCTCGGCGCTCGGCGGCATCGCCGGCACGCTCTCGCTGATGCTGATCGCGCCGCTGCTCGCCGAGATGGCGCTGTCCTTCTCGACCTATGAGAACTTCTGGCTCGCCATGCTCGGCCTGATGTGCTCGACGCTGGTCGCGCGCTCCTCGCCGATCAAGGCGATCGCGGCGATGCTGCTCGGGCTCCTGATCACCTGCATCGGCATCGACAACCCCGGCGGCGTGCCGCGCTTCACCTTCGGCTCGACCGATCTGCTCGGCGGCATCGAGGTGATCCCGGCGCTGGTCGGCGTCTTCGCGCTGGCCGAGGTGATGCGCTCGCTGACCGAGCGAGACCCACCGAAGATCGAGAACCGCAGGCTCGGCTCGATCCTCAAGGGCCAGTGGCAGCTGACCAAGGAATATCCGAAACAACAGACGCGCGGGAACATCGTCGGCATCATCATCGGCGTGCTGCCGGGCGCCGGCGCCGATATGGCGGCCTGGGTCAGCTACGCCATGGCCAAGCGCTTCTCGAAGACGCCGGAGAAGTTCGGCACCGGTCATCCGGAAGGGCTGATCGAGGCCGGCGCCTCCAACAACGCCTCGCTCGCCTCCGGCTGGGTGCCGGCGCTGCTCTTCGGCATCCCCGGCGACACCATCACCGCGATCGCCATCGGCGTGCTCTACATGAAGGGGCTGAACCCCGGGCCGACGCTGTTCACCAGCCAGGCCGAGAGCATGTACGCGCTCTACATCATCTTCATCCTCGGCAACATCATCATGATCCCCTTCGGCATTGTGATGATCCGGCTGG
>NZ_FUYX01000005.1 GCF_900168195.1 Allobosea thiooxidans
GCCCGTTCGCTGGCGAGGAAGGTGACGACATCGGCGAATTCCTGCGGCTTGCCATAGCGGCCGGCGGGGATCGTCGCGATCGAGGCCTTGGCCACGGCGTCGCGCGTGCCGCCGCTGCGGGCCGCTGCGGCGTCGTCGAGCTGGTCGACGCGCTCGGTATGGATGCGGCCCGGCAGGACGACATTGACCGTCACGCCGCTGCCCGCGACCTCGGAGGCCAGCGTCTTCGACCAGCCGATCACCGCGGCACGGATGCCGTTGGAGAGGGCGAGCCGCGGAATCGGCTGCTCGACGCCTGAGGAGGCGATGGTGACGATGCGGCCGAAGCCGCGCTCCGTCATCCCCGGCAGCAGGCGCTGTGCCAGATGGAACAGGTTGGCGGCCATCCCTTCAAAGTGCTTCAGCCAGTCGTCGCGCTTGGCGTCGCGGGCCTCGCCCGGCGGTGGGCCGCCGGAATTGCCGATCAGGATGTCGACGCCGCCTTCCGCGGCGAGTCGATCCGCGAGGGCCTCGACGGAGGCGAGGTCGGCGAGGTCGAGCTTCGCGGCGCTGACGCGGCCGCGCTGCTCCGCGGGCAGGGCCGCGATCCAGCTTTCCGTCACATCCGTGCCGCGCGCGGCGGCGATGACGGTCGCGCCTTCAGCGGCGAGCGTCTGCGCGATCGCGGCGCCGAGCCCACGGCTCGCGCCCAGTACGAGGGCGCGCTTTCCGACAAGTCCCAGATCCATCAGCCGATCTCCTTCAGGCGCCGCTCCTGCCGCGCGATGAGCCGTTCGATATCGGCGATGTCCATCTTGGACAATGCCCCGCCCGGCTTGCGCAGGGTGGCGGAGGCGATGGCACCGCGCTTCGCCAGCGTGTATTTGCGCAGCGCGAGGCCAAGGCCGGGCTGCTGCTCGTAGCGGGCAAGCGGCAGATAGGCGTCGAAGAGGTCATGCGCCCGCTCGACCTGACCGGCGGCATGCGCCTTCCAGACATCGACCATCATCTCCGGATAGGCGAAGCCGGTCATGGCGCCGTCGGCGCCGCGCGAGAGTTCCTCCGGCAGGAACATGCCGCCATTGCCGACGAGGATCGAGATGCGCCGGCCGCCCTGGTCGCTCGCTGCGCGAAGGGCGGAGATCTTGGCGAGGCCCGGCCAGTCCTCATGCTTGAGCATGACGCAGCTGGGATGGGCGGCGACGATCTTCAGGATCACGGCAGGCGTGATCTGCACCTGCGTGACCAGCGGGAAATCCTGCAGCACGAAGGGCGTCTTCGGCCCCAGCGTCTCGGCCGCCATGGCGTAGTAGGAGAGGATCTGGTCGTCGGTGCGCAGCGTCGAGGGCGGCGCGACCATCACGCCGGCAGCGCCGTCGCCCATCACGCTGTCGCTGAGCTCGCGCATCGCGGCGAAGCCGGACGCCGAGACGCCGGCGACGACCGGGACGCGGCCGTCCACCCGCTTCAGCACGCGGCGCACGAAGATGCGGGATTCGTCCGCCGTCAGCTTCGGCGCCTCGCCCATCATGCCGAGCACGGTGAGACCGGTCGCGCCCTTCTCCAGATAGAAGTCGACCATGCGGTCGGTACTGTCGAGATCGAGCGCGCCGGTCTCGGTGAAGGGCGTCACCGCGATGACATAGACGCCGTCAGCGGTCTCATTGAGCAAAGTCATAATTTTCCTCGGTGCGGGTGTAGTACGCGTCGAGACACATCGATTGCGACTCTAACGACATGTCGGGGTGGCTATTGGTCAGGCGAATGATCCGGGTGCGCTGACTCGGGAGCGAGCGACTTCGCGCTTCAGAACACGCCTCGTCGCCAGAATCTCTTTGGCATCATTGGCCGGGACAACATCGACGGTGAGCATGCGCTTGTCGCGCCACAGTCTCTCGTCACGTGGGAGCCGACCTAGGGCTTCACGCACCAGAGCGCGAGACCGCGCAATCTGCTTCGCGAGCTTGCGATCTTGCTCCACGGCTCCACCGGGCAAGTCGCCCATGAACATCATTCGATAAATCTCCTCTATCGCGGAATCCGCCATCGAGGCGCCGTCGATTACAGCGCTCGGGACCTGAGCCACTCCACAATGGAATACTTTTGGTATACCAAGCCAATTGTCAATGCTGCCGATGTCTCAATGTTTCGCAGCAATCGCTGCCTCGTACGAAAATTTTTGAGGTTAACTGCCGGAGAAAGCGCCCTCAAACCCTTAAGGTTGCTGACGTCGCAGCGAAGCGTACGGGCTGGCGGAACCGCAGGTAAAAATCAGAGGCGGACGTGGAGTAGCAACCTGAACGCATGCGCTCGCCCGCAAGACATGCTCAAGCCGAGCGGTGAAAATTTGAGCAATCGATGCGCTCGGGTTGGCGCGGCCGGCCTTGACAGCGGAATTGGTATACCAACAGTATGCCATTATGACAGCGCCATCTGCCGCCCCATTTCCGGCCCCCGAGGACGACTCGCTCTCTGAGCGAGCCATGTCCGAAATTCGCCGGATGATCTTCTCGGGCGAGTTGCCTGGCGGCACGCTGGTGCAGGATCGCAAGCTGGCCGAGCAGCTTGGTTTGTCGAGGACGCCTGTGCGCGAGGCTTTGGGGCGGCTTGCGGGCGAAGGCTACCTGCGCAGAGAAAAGCGCCTGCTGACCGTCCAGGCGGTTTCCGTCGAAGACGTCATGGAAATCCTGGCGACGCGACGCGCAATCGAGGGAGAAACGGCGCGCCTTGCTGCCCAGCGCCTGTCCGGAAAGCAGCTTGCCGACATCCAGGCGGCAGTGGACGGCATGGTCGATCCCCGCGAGGTTTCGCAGGAGCGGCACTGGTCGGTCGACGATCTCGTCCATCTTTCGATCGCCGAAGCCAGCGGAAACAGGCTGATGGCGCGGCTCGTCAAAGACCTGCGAGAGCGAACCCGGATGTTTGGGCTCTCGCGCATCCCGCGGCGCTTCGACCCCGGAAAAGCCGAGCATCTCGCAATCCTGGCCGCGATCGAGCGAGGCGACGGGGACGGTGCTGCTTCGGCCATGCAGCGGCATATCGATCACGCACGACAGGGCATTCTCGATCTGCTCGGTGGCACGCTGCAGCGTGAGCCGGAAATCACAAGCACATCATCGACAGGCGGAAGGACGACGTCGTGACTGGAAAGCTGCTTTTCCTCCAGAATGGCCCCAAGCGTGATTCCGTCGCCAAGCTGCCAGAGCGCTTTGCCGGCTGGGGCCTCGATGTCGATGCGCGCTGGGCGTTCGACGGGGACTTCCCGGAAACGCTGGAAAGCTATGACGGAATCTTTCTCTCCGGCAGCCCGCACGGCGCCTATGAGGACATTCCCTTCATCCACCGCGAACATGAGCTGATCCAGGAGGCGGACAAGCTCGGAATTCCCATGCTGGGCGTCTGCTTCGGCAGCCAGATCCTGGCATCGGCGCTGTGCGGGCGAGACCAAGTGTTCCGCCGTTCCTTCTGCGAGGTCGGGAACAAGTGGCTGGACGTGACGCCGGCCGCCGCCAACGACCAGATCGCAAGCGCGATCGGCGAGCGCGTCTACATGTTCGTCTGGCACAATGACGAGGTCCGCGCCGGCCATCCGGACATGCGGATCATCGCATCGAGCGATCTCTGTCCGAACCAGATCTGGCGTTTCCGCGACCGGAAGGTCTGGGGCATCCAGGGCCACCCCGAAGTGACCAAGGAACAGGCGCAAATCTGGTTCGAGCAGAGCCGGGCCACGATGGAGCGCGACGGCGCTGATATCGACGAGCTCAAGGCCACGGCCGACGAGGCCCTGCCGGCCAAGACCATGCTCAGCAAGTTCGCCGCACTCTGCGGTGCCACGGCCGCCTGAGAGCATGCGGTTACAAGGAGAGGGGTCATGAAGAAGCTTATTGTCGCCGCAACAGCGTTGACGCTGCTGGCACCTGGCATCGTCACTGCCAAGGAGCTGGTCTTTTCATCCTGGGGGGGCGCCTATCAGGAGGCGATCCGCAAGGCCTGGATCCAGCCTTTCACCAAGGAAAGCGGGATTAAGGTCGAGGAGGATACCGGCCCCGAGACCGCCAAGATCAAGGCGATGGTCGATACCAAGTCGGTGACCTGGGACGTCGTCACCGCCGGCGGCGGCGGTCTGATGCGCGGTGTCCGTCAGGGCCTGTTCGAGAAGATCACGCCCGAGATGGTCAATACCGACCACGTCATTCCGGGCGCCCGCAACGATTACGGTGTCGCCTCCGAAATCTTCTCGACACTGGTCGGCTTCTCGACCAAGGCCTTCCCTGCCAGCGGCGCGCAGCCGAAGAGCTTCGCCGATTTCTGGGATGTCGCGAAGTTTCCGGGCAAGCGCACGCTGCCCGACAAGCCCGAGACGGTCGTCGAAGCCGCGCTGCTCGCCGACGGCGTGCCGATGGCGGATATCTACAAGACCCTGTCGACCGAGGCCGGCCTCAAGCGTTCGCTTGACAAGATCCGCGCGCTGAAGCCGCAGGTCGCCGTGTGGTGGGCCAGCGGCGCGCAGCCCGTGCAGGCGCTCGGCTCGGGAGAGGTCGTGATGGCTCTTGGCTGGAACGGCCGGTTCCAGGCCGGCATCGAGTCGAAGCTACCGATCGCCATGGCCTGGGATCAGCAGATCCCGCAGGTCGGCTTCTTCATGATCCCGAAGGGCGCCCCGAACAAGGCGGAGGCCGTCGCCTTCCTGAACTACATCGCCAAGCCCGAGAACAATGCCCGCCTCTCCGAATACGTGGCCTACGGCCCGACTTCCGAGAAGGCTCTGGCCGGCATTCCGGCGGCGCGCATGGAAACCTTGCCTTCCACTCCCGATCGCCTGAAGAACGCGCTCTTCCTCGACATCGAATGGTGGGCCGATAACGGCGCCAAGGTGACCGAAGCCTACACCGCCATGCTCAAGGAATAACGATGTCGATCGCCCAACCATGGTTCCCGCGCGAGGATTATCTCGCGCGGGTCGAGAAGATCCGCACGGAGCTGGAGCGCACCGGTCAGGACGCGTTCGTCGCCTTCCTCCCGGAAACGGTGACCTATCTCACCGGCTTCTTTACCCGCGGCTACTCCAGCTTCCAGTTTGCGGTCATTCCGCGCGATGGCGAGCCGGCGCTGTTCTGCCGCGATGTCGAGGAATACTATCTCGACGCAACTTGCGTCTTCCCCAAGCGGGTGATGTGGACGGATTCCGATGACCGCATTGCCGTCGCCGCCCGCGCTATCCGTGAGGCAGCCGGAGCCAAGGCGAGACTCGCCGTCGAGATGCAGGCCTGGACGCTGAGCGTCGCTCGTCACGACGCATTGCGTGCGGCTTTGCCGGAAACGGTGTGGAGCGACGCTTCGCGCTTCACCACCACCATGCGCTTCATCAAGACGCCCGCGGAGATCGCCTATCAGCGCGCCGCCGGAAAAGCGGCGGAGGCCGGCATGGCGGCGGGGGTGGCATCCGCGATCGCCGGTGCGACCGAGCGCGAAATGGCTGCGGAAATCTGCGCCGCGATGATCCGCGCCGGCAGCGACCTGCCAGGTCCCGGCGTCCTGTCTTCCGGCGAGCGTGCCTATCACCTCCACGGCGGTTACTCTGACCGCGAGCTTGCGACGGGCGACATCGTCCAGCTGGAGACGACGCCGAACGTACGCCACTATCACGCGCGCTTCATGCGGCCGATCAAGGTGGCGCAGGCGACTGACGCGGAGCATGCGATCGTCGAGAAGCTGATCGCGATCCAGGACGCGGCCATAGCCGCGGTCAAGCCGGGCGTGCTGGCCACGGTGCCCGACGCCATCTATCGCGAGGGCGTCCTGTCCGCCGGCCTGCGGGATACCTACACCAACAAGACGTTCTATTCGGTCGGCCTGATGTTGCAGCCGAATGGCGGAGAGCCGCTTGAGGCTGAGCCGACGGCGAGCTGGTCTTTCCAGCCCGGCATGACGTTCCACACCTACGTGCTGGCGAAAGGGTTCGGCATGTCCGAGACCATTGCGATCACAGCAGATGGCTACGAGCGGCTGACGAACTTCCCGCGCCAGCTATTCGTATCGTGACCGATATGACTGGTTCGGCATCCCATACCATGGCACGCCCGGCGAAGGCCGGGCGGGGCTTCCCGGTCTGGCTGGGGCTCGCCCCGTTCGGGCTGGTGCTCGTTGTACTCTTCGCCGTGCCGGTTCTGTCGCTGCTGAAGCTCGCCTTCGGTGAAGGCGGCTTCACGCTGGTCCATTTCCATCGAATGATCGATGTTCCGGTCTACCGCTCGGTTCTTGGCACGACGCTGGGCATAGCCGGACTGGTGACCGTTCTGGCGGTGCTGGCAAGCTATCCGCTTGCCTATGTCATGGCCACAGTCGGTCCCCGCGCGCGCTCCCTGCTGATGCTGCTCGTGCTGTTGCCGTTCTGGACCAGCGCGCTTGTGCGGACCACGGCATGGATCATCCTGCTCCAGAGCAACGGGGTGGTGAACGCCCTGCTGATGGGCTCGGGCCTGACGACGACGCCGACCGCCTTCATCTACAATCTCTCGGGCGTGCTGATCGGCATGACGCATGTGCTGATGCCCTTCATCGTGCTGCCGCTCTACGCCGCCTTCAGCAACCTCGAACTGTCGACCGTCCAGGCTGCGGAAAGCCTAGGCGCCGGCCCGATCACCGTCTTTCGGCGCATCATTCTCCCGCTCACGGCACCAGGTGTGGTCGCCGGCGGCATGATCGTCTTCATGAACGCCATCGGTTTCTATCTGACGCCGGCGCTGATGGGCGGGCCGGGTCAGACGATGATCGCCCAGATGATCGCCAGCAATATCAACACCGAACTGAACTGGCCCTTCGCTGCAGCGCTCGCGACGGTGTTGCTGGTCGCCACGGTCACCATGCTCGCGCTGTTCCAGCGCTTCTTCGGCCTGGAGCGCCTGATCGAAGGCGGAGGTGGCAAGGCGGGCGAGCCCTTCACCGTGACGTCGCGCGGACGCTCTCCCGGCGGCTGGGCGGCAATCGTGGCCGCATGTCTCGTCGGGGCCTTCCTCATCGCGCCGATCATCATCGTCTTTCCGATGAGCCTGGGCTCCTCGCCATTCCTCGCCTTCCCGCCCGATAGCTACAGCCTGACCTGGTACGAGAACTTCTTCGGAACGACGAAATGGGTCGCAGCGCTGACGCGCTCACTGCAGATCGCCGGACTTGTGGTCGCGATCTCGGTCGTCCTCGGCACGCTGGCTGCGCTCGGGGTCGCGCGTATGCGGCCACGCTGGCGCAGCACGGTGGAAACGATTTTCATCCTCCCTATGATCGTCCCGGTCATCATTCTGGCCGTCGGGCTCTACTACCTGCTCGCGCCGACCGGCCTCGTGGGCTCGATCTGGGGCGTTACGCTCGGCCACGTCGTGCTGGCTACGCCTTATGTCTTCATCACCGTACGCGCCGCCTTGAAATCTTTCGATGGCAACCTGGAATTCGCGGCGCTTGGGCTCGGAGCTTCTTGGGCGACGATGTTCCGGCGCGTGATGCTGCCTTCCATTGCTCCCGGTATCGCGGCCGGGGCGGTCTTCGCCTTCATCACGTCCTTCGATGACGTGATTATCGCGCTCTTCCTCACCAACATCCGCAGCCGCACCTTGCCGAAGCTGATGTACGAAGGCGTGGCGCATGAGATCGACCCGACCATCATCGCCGCCTCCTGCCTGATCATCCTGGTCACGGTGCTGGTGCTCGGCGGCAATCTCCTTCTGACGAAGCGCAAGACGACATGAACATCTCCGCTCTCGGCAAGGCCGTATCGATCCAGTCGCTCGGCAAGAGCTATGGTTCCACCCGCGCGCTCGACGGCGTCTCACTCAACATCGCGGCGGGCGAGTTCTGCACGCTGCTCGGAGCATCAGGCTCAGGCAAGACGACGCTGCTCAAGACCATCGCCGGCTTCGAAACCTACGAGACGGGGCAGATCCTCGTCGACGGCGTCGATGTCGGGCCGATGCCCGTCTCCAAGCGCAATATCGGCATGGTGTTCCAGAACTATGCGCTGTTTCCGCATATGAGCGTGCGCCGCAATGTCGCCTTCGGCCTCGAAATGCGCCGCCTTGCCGCGAAGGAGATCGAGAACCGCGTCGATGAGGTTCTGGCTCTGGTAGATCTCACCGCTTATGCTGAACGACTGCCGCGGCAGCTCTCGGGCGGCCAGCAGCAGCGGGTGGCGTTGGCACGCGCGCTCGTCATCCGCCCCGACATCCTTTTGATGGACGAACCGCTGGGGGCGCTCGACAAAAACCTGCGCCAGTCGATCCAGCTTGAGCTGAAGCGGCTCCACGCCGCCGTTGGCGCGACAGTCGTCTATGTCACACATGACCAGGAGGAGGCGCTGTTTCTCTCGGATCGTATCGCGCTCATGGACAAGGGGCGCATCGTCCAGGCCAGCACGCCGCGCGGTCTCTACGAAAAGCCGGCGAACCGCTTCGTCGCGAGCTTCCTGGGGGAGTGCAACTTCATTCCATCGGATGGGCAGGAAATTGCCATCCGTCCGGAAAAGCTGCGCGTCGGAAGAGACCTCCCAGGCTGCGACAAGAAGCTGGAAGGGCATGTCACGGCAGTAAACTTCATCGGTCGTGGCTTCCGCGTGATGCTTGATCACCGGGGCGCCGAATTGGCGGCGGAGGTCGACGCTTCAGACGAGATAGCCGCGTTGCGGGTGGGAACACCGGTCGCATTCGGGTTCCGCAGTACAGACGCCATGGACATCGCGTCCATCTGATTTTTCGACCGGACTAAATTATGACTCTCTCCGCCGACGCATCGGGCGTTTTCTCGATCGGCCCCACGCCCCTTCTGCCCGACGGCGCCGTCGACTGGGCATCCGTCGACCGGCTGTTCGCCTATTGCGACGGTATCGGTGCTGATGGCACCACGGTGCTCGGTATCATGGGTGAGGCGCCGAAGCTGGAGCCCGAGGAATCTCTGCGCATCGTCAGGAGCGCGGTTGCCAACATGCCCGGCAATCCGGTTATCGTCGGGGCTTCGGCGCCGGGTCTGGCTGCCATGCGCTCGCTCTCGCCAGTCCCTCAAGGCAGATGCTTCGGCCGTGATGATCGCGCCGCCTCCCTCATTGCGCACTGACGACCAGATCACCGGCTATCGGGTCGACAAAGAGGTCGCGCTCAACCGCTACGCCGCGCCGGTCCCTCGACGCCCAGTCCGCCCCTGAGAATCCAACGCGCAATCGAACGCAACTCCGCAACGCAACGAGTCATGAACGGGCAAGCAAAGGAACCGTTCCTCGCATCTACGAGTCCGCAGTGACAACGCCGCCTGCCGTCGGGTGGTGCCAGCGCATACGAGCCATCCCAGTGTCCGCCATCGACCCAAGCCCGTCGCTCGGTCGAGTAACGAAACAGGGCCGTGCAGTGCCAACTGCAGACATTAGGGTATCGCCCGAAAGCGGACGTTGGCCGCCTGCTCAGGCAACGTCTGTTGGCGTCCCTGGTTGTGACACCGGTTGGCCCGGCTGCGGGGTGCGGTCGGGCCGGAGTTACCTGGCTAGGTTCGATACCAAGCCCCGATGTTCCAAGTAGTCGTATCCCAGGCTGATATGTCAGGGATAAGATTGTTTGCAGATACGGCAACTATCTTTCTCGACAGCAATGGCAATATGACGTGCGCGGAACAGAATACCTCATCTGCTTTCATAATTAGGGCGGCGCGCTTCGCTGGATCCAGCTCCTTCTGCGCGGCATGATAAATTTTATCCACCTCGGGATCTGTATGCCGGGAGATATTTCGGCCCTGCCACTTGTTCTCCTTGGTTGCGACCTCTGATGAAAGCAGCTGTCGAAGGAACCGTTCCGGGTCCGGTTGAGGTTGTACAGACGTGAACATCTCTATATCGCAGTACAACTTAGTGTATGTGTCTGGGTTTGCGACGTCAGATGAGAAAAACACAGAGGCAGCGACCGATTTCAACTCAACATCAATGCCAGCGCGTTGGCAGGCTTGTTTGATGATGGCCTGTGTCTTCTGGCGTGGTGCGTTGATCGATGTCTGAAAGACATATTTAAGTTTCTTGCCATCTTTCTCTCTGATCCCGTCAGCGCCGCGTGCATATCCGGCCTCGTCGAGGATTTTATTGGCCTTGTCGATGTTGAATTCGTAGGTGAGCTTCTTCGATTTGAACCGTGCGGGCTCATTGATGAAGCTTGCGGTCGCCGTGCCTCCCCGCCCATAGATGAACTTCTGGATCGAGTCGCGATCAATCAACAGGTTGATCGCCTCGCGCACCTTGGGATCTGACAACGTCGGGTGCTTGGTCTTGACGCTAGATCGCTCACCGTCGACCTCCGTCCATGGGTCAGTCGGGTTCAGGATGATAAATTCCAGGTCGCCAGCAGGAACTGCGATGACCTTGCCCTTTCCGCCTGTTTCCATGCGCTTGAGCACTTCATCCTCAACCTGGATGTTCCATGCGTAGTCGTATTCTCCTGTCTGGAGGACGGCGCGCGCTGCAGAAACCGCGTCGCCGCCACCCTTGACCTCAATCGTGTCGAAATGCGGTTGCACCTTGACATGGTAATCCACGAAGCGCTCGCCGGTTAAAATGTCGCCGGGCTTGAATTCGACGAACTTGTATGGGCCAGTTCCAACTGGCTTTAGATTGGCTGGTGCATCACGCGAATTCGCACCTTTGTAATCGGAAAAATGGTGCTTCGGGATGATCATGCCGGCGACACCAACAAACGCGGTGGCCCAGAATGGCGCCGCGTCCTGGAAGATTACCTTGACGGCATAGTCATCTACTTTCTCGAATTTCGATTCTCTATAGGTCCCAGATGTATAGGCGGCTGTTGCCTGATCCGCCGCGTACTCGGCGGTGAAAATGACGTCATCTGCGGTAAATGGCTTACCATCGTGCCATTGCACACCGCGCTTTAGTTTCCAGGTTATTATTTTTCCGTCAGCCGATACCCCGCCGTTTTCTTTTGAGGGGATCTCTGCCGCAAGGAACGGAACGAGATTTCCCTCAACATCCCATCCCGCGAGGGGCTCATAAAATATTCGCGTGGCGATCTGATCCTTCACGCCACTGGCGAAATGCGGGTTGAGGAGCGTTGGCGCCTGCCAAAGCAGCATCTTTAGCGGCCCGCCGCCGCCGGCCTTTGTCGGTTTGTACGGGAGAGTGGCGTTGGCCATCGCCACATCGTTCCAGATCAGGATTTGGGTTGCCACCGGTGCAGCAATGCCGGCGGACGCCAACTTCTGTATGAAGGAGCGTCGTGAGAGACGGCCGCCTTTAACTTCAGCTATCAAGCTTCCGATATTCTTCTCGTCCATCCCAAATCCCCTACCTATTGCCTGTCATTTTCGACACGAATCCGGCAAATCGACGCGGCCGATGGCTAGGAACGTGTGCGCCCAAGAATCTCAGTTGCGCCACGCCAATCACCAGCCCGCCTTTTTCTGGAGCGTCACCCGATGCCTGCCGGGGGGCAAGCGGACACTATCCAGGATGCCTGAAAATTCGGTCGCCAGAACGCCGAGGGCTTGGATATCCCAGGGCGGATCCCCTCTGGGGATGTCGCATCCGGGACCACCCTATCAAAGCGTTGCGCGACACAGCACTCGCCTCACACCGAGGCGCGCCATGTTGGGACATTGGGTCACTGCCGGTAAGCGAAAGTCCAACGGAGCATCCGTAAACGCTGAAAGGAGGCGGCCTTCAAACCGCCTTTTCAGCGCCTGAGCAACCGCGTTTGTAGCCGCACGAGCGCGGTCGACAGACGCTGGGCTTCGGCATAGCGGGTCTCGGGATGAGGTGGCTTCTGTTGACCGTCACCCAGCATGCCCTCGGCCGACGCGAGCAAACGCTTGAGCGGCGTGGCTATCCAGTTGGAGGCAAGGAAGAGCAGCACGAGCGCGACCAGTGCGCCGGCGCCGAGCGTGATCCAGAAATTGCGGACCAGCTCCCGTGTCGGCGCGAGCGCATCGTCGATGTTCTGTCGGATCAGCAGTGACCAGCCGAAGCTCGGCAGATCGGCATGGCCAATCGTGGGGACGACGACGGTGACGTAGTCCTTGCCATCCGGCCAGCGTTCGTCGAGCACACTCGACGCCGTGCGGTTCGCAGCCTGGGCTGAACCGATCATCAGGGGCTTGTCGACTAGTTCCGGAGGCCCGAACAGGACGGTGCGATCCCGGGACAGCAGCAGGACGTCGATACCGGGCGCCTGAAAACCCCGGAGGCTGTCAATGATCCAGCTCCAATTGAGATGCGCGCCGACGACGCCACTCGGAGATTGCCCGGCCTTCTGAATGGGAGCAGACAGATCGATGAAGCGATAGGGCTCCGTCCGGGCTGGGAGCAGTTTTGCCAGCAATTGCGCTTCGTGCACGTCGATCGCAGTCGGCCCACCCAGGCCGCGGCGAAACCAGGGGCGCTGAGCCACACTTTCTCGTTCGAGAAGGCCGTTTGCGGCCGCGAGCACGATCCCATCGACATCGGCGACGCCAATCCACGAATAGCGGTTGTCGAGTCGCGCAATGAGGTCGATAGCGGTGCGCGCCTGCGGCAGCGCCGATGCATCCAAGCTCTTGGCGAGCGCGTCGACCTCGCCCCAGAGCTGATGCAAGCTCTTGGCGAGGAGGTTGGCGCTCAATTCGCCGCGCCCCTTCAAGCGATCGACCAACATCTGCTCGGCGCGCTTTTGCAAGGCGCCGGTATAGGCAGAACCGGCGACGAGCGCCGGAACCAACATCAGGATGCTGCCTCCGACGAATGCGATGGTGCGCAGACTGAGACGGCTGTTCATCGGTTCCTCCGTCAACGTGTCAAGGCCCGGGCCAGCTCTCGGATCATCAGCGCGATATTGCCCTGATTGGTGCCGGGCGCGGCGCTCGCAGTGTGAAGCCGAGCAATGATGCGATCGCGCTGCTCTGCCGTCGGCGCGAAACCGATTCGATAGCCGTCCTGCGTCGGCGCAATGATACGGGCCTCAATGTCCCCTATGATCGGCAGGCGAAGCACTCCCGTCATGCCGGGCTGCAGGTCGCTCACCCCACTGACGCGCGCGCCGCCGACGCCAAGATTGACCAGCCAGCCGCGCTGTTCCTGCCCGGCCATGAGCAAGGTCACGGGCTCCACGATCTGGCGCTGCGGACGATTGGGCCGCGGCTTCTCGATACAAGCAGCAATCGCGACCAGTAGTACAAAGAGATTGTAGATCGTCCAGAACATGACGATGGCCATGCCGTCGCCGGCTGCGGTGGTATGGTTGAAAATGAAGTCTGACGTCAGCGGCACGATCAGGCCGCCGACGGTGAGCGCAAAAAGCAGCAGGAACGGCATCATCAGCGGCCATTGGACGACGACCTTCGTGCGATCGCCGCCCTTGGCGGTCACCGAGAACTTATGCGGCCCGGGCGTCAACAGGCCCAGCGCGACCGCCCGCGTGATCGGCCAGGCGGCGACCAACTGGGCCACATCGTTCAGTATGGCGATGAAGAGGCCTTTCGATAGCCAGTTCAGCACGATCATGACCGCCAGATAATAAGGTAAGTAGTAGACGAGGATGTCCGTGACCGAGGCATTCACCACGGTGACTCCGCCCCACCAATAGAGCAGCGGGCAGATCAGGCTTGCCAGTCTGAATGGGAATGTGGTGCTCCAGTAGAGCAGCGAGTCGAAGATGCTGAGCCGCTGCCTGAAGCCCAGCCGGTTGTCGCCGAAGGGGCTGTAAACGTTGCGCACGATCTGCATCATGCCCAGGCACCAGCGGCCACGCTGGACGATGTATTCCTGCAAGCCCTCCGGTGCGAGGCCCTCCGTCAGCGGTTCGTTGAGATAGACGGTGCGCCAGCCATTCTCCGAGAGGCGCAAGGTCAGCAGGAAATCCTCGGTGACGCTCTCTGTCGGAAAGCCGCCGATGGCCTCGACGGCACGGACCCTCACCATCGACGAAGTCCCGCAACAGACCGCAATGCCCCAGGCGTCGCGCGACGGCTCGACATTGTCGAAGAAATGGCGCTGCTCATCGGGATAGGCCGAGCTGATCCCAAGATTGTGCTGGATCGGGTCCGGGTTGAAGAAATGCTGTGGCGTCTGGACTAGGCCGACATCATGAGCATGGAACAGCGCGAGCACACGCTCGACGAAATCGATATGCGGCACGAAGTCTGCGTCGAGCACAGCGATGAAATCGGGCGCGTCAGGATCGCCTGCACGCAACCGCAAGGCGTGGTTAATGTTGCCTGCCTTGGCATGGGCATTGTCGGGACGGATCAGATAACCGACGCCATGGCGCTCGCAGGCAGCGCGCAGCCAGTCCCTCCTGCCGTCGTCGAGGATGAAGATCCGCAGGGCGGGGTAGCCGATTGCCTTGGCGCCGACGATGGTGCGCTCCAGCACTTCGAGCTGCTCGTTATAGGTCGCGATGAAGATGTCGACCTGCGGAGCTGGGCCAGGTTTCCACCAATCGCGATGGCGATCGGCCTCAAGGCTACGCTCCTTGACGCGAGACAGAATAAGGAAGGCGAAGGTCGAGGACAGAACGGTGAGCGCTTCGAGGATCGCGAAGCCCCAGCTGAACAGGGCATCGGCGGTCCAGCCCAGCGGCGCGACCGTGTCGGTGAAGCGCCAGATCATGTAGCGCCAGGCCAGGAGCATGGCGCTGCCCAACAGGAGTGCCCGCCACTGCCACAGTTTGGGATCGAGCAGCGGAAGGACGAGCAGCCGCAGGCCGACTACCACGGCCGCCCCCGCAAGTGCAGATAGCCATGCGGGCAGCGCCAGCATCAGACACCGTAACGGGTCAGGAAACGCCGCATGGTGGCTATGGGCCCGTTCGAGAAGATGACGCGGCCGGTGCGGCCGATCGCACAGGAGAGGTCAGGCTGATTCGAAAGTTCGGGCACGCTGACCGTAACGTCGAAACGTTCGAGATGCTCGGCGCTGGGTCCCACCGCAAGATTGGCATATAGGTTCGAGGCTCCGGAGCCGCCGAGGCGCGTGACCGTGCCTTCGAAGATGCGTTCGTCGCCGAACAGCCGGAACTGGACCGGCGTGCCAATGGACAGGTTATCATATAGGCTTTCAGTCACGCTTGCGGTGACGACGAGGCTGCGGCAATCAACGAGCTTCACCAGATCCTGACCGCGGCGAGCATATTCGCCATCGTCGACCAGAAAGTCCCAGGCCATACCGGCGACGCGCGCGTTCAGCACGGCCGAAGTCAGCTTGTTGAGACGCAAGCGCTCGGCACGGATCTGTTTCTCGAAGCCGGCAATCCGGGCCTCGATCTGCTCCTGCTCGGAGGCAAGCTCGGCCAGCCGCAGGTCGAGCTCCCGGACACGCTGCGAGGAGAAGGGGGCGTCATTGTAGGAATCGCCGATGAAGACGCCGCTGCGGGCCGCGGTTAGTTCTGTGGCCAGGTAACTGCCACGCTGGCGGGCGCTTTCGAGCTCCTGCTGTGCCACGTCCTGGGCGGCACGAGCACGTTCGAGGTTGGCGGCCGTCTGCACGCCGCGGTCGCTCAGATCGTTAGCGCGCTTGAGGGCGCCGTCGGCCTCGCGCAGGCGGGCTGCCGCAGCGTCCTGATTGGCCTTCGCTTCTGCGATCCGTGCTTCGATCTGGCTGACGCGCCCATTCTGGTAATTGTCGAGCTGCGCTGCAAAGCCGGCGCGGGCCTTTCCGATCGCCCCCTTTTGGGTCGCGACGCGCTTCAGTTCGATCTGCTGGTTGTCGCGGTCGCGCTCAAGATCGATGAGGCGGGCGGTATCGAAGCGCTCGTCTGTGATATCGGCGACGAGTTCACCCGCATTCACGCGCGCGCCAATGCTCCGGACGGCGAGATTGACCTGCCCCTCGATGGGGGCGCGGATCACGTTGATGCGCGCATTTACCGTTGCGTCGGCCGACGTTCCGGCGAAATGCTCGCCGATCAAAACGTACAGGCCTCCGACGAGCAGCAGCAGGCCGACGACGATCCGAAAGATCTTCATGATCCCTATCCCGAACGCGTGTCGCGGACGGGCATTGGCGCCGACCAAAGCTTGCCAAATCGTTACCGGGCGAGAGTCTCGTCACCCGGGCTTTGAAGCGCCAGAAGCGGAACCTAGCGCTTCGCTCGGAAGCGGACATCTCAAAGCTATCCGTTGAAGGCCGGTCGCGCCCCTAAATCGTCATTACCTCCAAGAGCGCCTTGTGCGCGACTCGCCAATGATCAGGCGTGCGCGCTGCCAATAATCCATAACCGTCTTGTCCAGCCCGGTAGGGAGAACCATTCCAGCGTGCGACGTGGCCGCCCGCCTCGCTTAAGAACAACGCTCCGGGCAGATGATCCCACGGTAAGGTCCGCCAGAACACGGCGAAATCGCGATCGCGAGCGACAATGGCAGGATACTCGGCTCCTGCGCAAAGCAGCGGCGGCACGATCAAGGGCACTTGATCCAACCGTGGTTTGACGGCCTCAAGCACCTCGGGAGGAAAGAAACGCATGGAAATTGAACCCTTCCGCAGCGGCTCTGCTTTTCCATCAGCAACCACGCGGACTCCATTAATCTGGGCCCCACTTCCCAATTCGGCGACATGAAGCTGACCTGACAGCGGATCGAGCATCCAAGTGGCGACGGTCTCCCCTCCGCGCAGAAGCGCGACCATGACCGAAAATGGTCCTCGGCCGGAGACGAAATTTCCGGTGCCGTCCAGCGGATCGATCAACCAGACGGTGCCCTGGTCTAGAGCGCTAGCCAAGGCGGGGTTACGTGCACAGGCTTCCTCACCCACGATCCTCGCGGATGGATAGAGCTGCAGCAATTGTTCGCCAATTAACTGTTCGGCGTGATGATCGGCAGCGGTGACGAGTTCTCCCGGCGACTTTTCCTCAACGTCGCTCGCGGCAAGTTTGCGAAAGCGAGGCAAGATTGCCTCGGCAGCTGCCTTTCGCAGAACCGTCGATACTTTCTCAATCAGACTCATCATGCCCCCGGCCCATCGTCCTGGACATGCCTATCGGGTCTCGTCGATCTGACAAAGTCCCTACTACCGGCCCAGGTCGTTCTCGAAGTGGCAGAGGCCAGAGGCTACGACGCGCCACTTCCGGACATTCGGTCTTTGCCAGGAAGCGGACGTTTAGCACCGACAAGCGTGCTGGCCGCCGAACCCGTAACGCGGCTCTTGCGTCATTGGCTTCATGTCGATAAGTCTCGATATATGGAAATTGAGCAAGTCATCTTGGCCCTGACGGCGCTGGCGCAAGGCACCCGCCTCGAAGTGTTCCGCCTTCTCGTAAGCGCCGAACCCGAGGGACTGGCGGCTGGCGAGATCGCGCGGCGCCTCGAGGTCCCACACAACACGATGTCGTCGCATCTCGGCATCCTAAGCCGGGCGGGCCTCATCCGCTCCGAGCGCTTCAGCCGCTCGATCGTTTACCGGGCCAACCTCGATGCCTTGCGGTCGGCCCTGGCCTTCTTGCTCAAGGATTGCTGTGGCGGCCGCCCGGAGATCTGCGCGCCGCTGATGGCCGAACTCACCCCTTGCTGCCAACCCAAAACCAACGCCGATGTCTGAGCCGATCGATGTCATCATCTATCACAACCCTGCTTGCGGGACCTCGAGGAACACGCTCGGCTTGATCCGCAACGCCGGTATTGAGCCCCACGTCGTCGAGTATCTCAAGACGCCCCCATCGCGGGCTCTGCTGAAACAGCTTCTCAACCGGGCCGGGCTCACCGTCCGTGAAATCCTCCGCGAGAAAGGCACGCCGTTCGCTGAGCTTGGCCTCGGCGATCCGAGCCTGGCCGACGAAGCTCTGCTCGACGCGATCGAAGCCCATCCCATCCTGATGAACCGCCCGTTGGTCGTTTCCCCCAAGGGCGTGAAGCTGTGTCGGCCGTCCGAGGCCGTTCTACCCCTGCTGCCACCGCAGCTCGGCGAATTCCGCAAGGAGGATGGCGAGCTCGTCGTTGATGCCTCCGGCCGCCCCGTCGCACTCGCCTGAGGTCATCATGTCCACCTTCGAACGCTATCTGACGATCTGGGTCGCGCTGTGCATCGTCGTCGGCATCGCGCTCGGCCATGTCATGCCGGGCGCCTTCCAGGCCATCGGCTCGGCCGAGGTCGCCAAGGTCAATCTTCCCGTCGCGGTCCTCATCTGGCTGATGGTCATCCCGATGCTGCTGAAGATCGACTTCGCGGCGCTCGGGCAGGTCGGCCGGCATTGGCGCGGAATCGGCGTCACCCTCTTCATCAATTGGGCGGTGAAGCCCTTCTCGATGGCGGCGCTCGGCTGGTTCTTCATCGCCTGGCTGTTCCGGCCATGGCTCCCGGCCGAGCAGATCAACAGCTACATCGCTGGGCTCATCATTCTGGCCGCCGCACCGTGCACGGCGATGGTCTTCGTCTGGTCGAACCTGACGAGGGGCGAGCCGCACTTCACGCTCAGCCAGGTCGCGCTCAACGACGCGATCATGGTCATCGCCTTCGCGCCGATCGTCGGTCTGCTGCTCGGCCTGTCGGCGATCACCGTGCCATGGGGAACCCTCGTCCTCTCGGTCATCCTCTACATCGTCATTCCCGTGATCGTCGCGCAACTCGTCCGCAGGAGCGTTCTGGCGAACGGCGGGCAGGCTGCGCTCGACAGGCTGCTCGCTCGCCTCGGGCCGATTTCCCTGGTCGCGCTGCTCGCCACCCTCATCCTGCTGTTCGGCTTCCAGGGCGAGCAGATCCTCGCCCAGCCGATGGTGATCGCGCTCTTGGCTGTGCCGATCCTGATCCAGGTCTACCTGAATGCCGGGCTGGCCTATCTGCTGAACCGGGTCGCTGGCGAGCAGCATTGCGTCGCGGGTCCGTCCGCCTTGATCGGCGCCTCGAACTTCTTCGAACTCGCCGTCGCCGCTGCGATCAGCCTGTTCGGCTTCAACTCGGGGGCAGCGCTGGCAACGGTGGTCGGCGTCCTGATCGAGGTGCCGGTCATGCTCACCGTCGTCTGGATCGTGAACCGCTCGAAGGGCTGGTACGAGCGCGGCGACAGTGTGCGGAAGGTTCAGGCCGCCGAGTAATTCGACGATCACGGAAATAAGGCTTGACGGAGCAATCCTGCCCGTGCCTACTTATTTCCATGAACATCGAAGAAGCAGCGAAGCAGCTCGAAGCGCTCGGTAACCCGACGCGCCTTCAGCTCTATCGAACACTGGTTCGCGCGGGTCATGGTGGTCTCCCTGTCAATCAGGTGCAGGAACGCTTAGGGATCCCGGCCTCGACCCTATCGCACCACCTTCAGCGGCTGATCCGGAACGGTCTCGTCACGCAGGAGCGACAGGCCACCACCCTGATCTGCCGCGCGGTCTATCCGGCCATGGATGCCCTTCTCGGCTTCCTCGCCGACGAATGCTGCATCGAGGAAGGCTGCTCGGAGGCTTCCGGTAAGGCCGCTTGAGCGGCTTTTCATTTGCCACATAATTCCATGTTTCTAGCAGGAATGGAGAACAACCAGATGAAGGAGCTTCCCGTCGTCGTCATCGGGGCCGGACCGATCGGACTCGCGGCCGCAGCGAACCTCGTCACGCGAGGTATCCCGGTGAAGGTGCTCGAGGCAGGCGACGCGGCCGGCGCCAACGTCCGCGAATGGGGGCACGTCCGACTGTTCTCGCCGTGGAAGTTCAATGTCGACCCGGCCAGCCGGACCCTGCTTAAGGCGGCGGGTTGGCAGGAGCCCGAAGCTGGGAGCTATCCGACCGGGAACGAGCTCGTCGAAACCTACCTGACACCGTTGGCGGCAACGAAAGAGCTGGCCTCCGTCATCGAATACGGGGTCCGCGTCGCCGCGATCGGCCGGCACGGCATCGACAAGGTGGTGAGCAAGGGTCGCGAACTGCGCCCGTTCCAGTTGACCGTCGTCGGTCGCGACGGCGCGGTGAGCTGCGTCCGGGCCCGGGCGGTGATCGACGCTTCCGGAACATGGAGGACCCCGAACCCGGTGAGCGCCAGCGGCGTGGCCACGGAAGGGGAGGAAACGCTGGCCGATAAGATCACCTACGGCATCCCCGATGTCCTCGGCCGTGGCCGAGCCGACTATGTCGGCCGAACGACGCTGGTGGTGGGCGCCGGGCACTCCGCCGCGAACGTGCTCCTCGATCTCGATGAACTCTCGGCGCGGGACGGCGCGACCAAGGCTATCTGGGTCACGCGCGGCCGGGATCTATCTCGCGTCTACGGTGGTGGTTCGAACGATCATCTCGCCGCCAGGGGAGATCTCGGGCAGCGCCTGCGCCGCCTGGTCGAGGAAGGTCGCATCGAATTGGTCTCCGGCTTCGCCATCACGGGTCTTCGCCAGGAAGGGGAGCGCATTGTCGTGAACGGCGAGGTCGGCGGTGTCGGCCGAACCATCGGACCGGTTGACCGCATCGTGGCCTGTACGGGACAGCGACCCGATCTTTCGCTGACCCGGGAGCTACGGGTCGAGTTCGACCCCTGGCTCGAAAGCGCCCGGGCGCTCGGACCCATGATCGACCCGAACCTCCATTCCTGCGGATCCGTTCCGCCGCACGGGCACCGCGAGCTCTCGCATCCGGAGCCCGGGTTCTACACCGTCGGGATCAAGAGTTACGGGCGCGCACCCACCTTCCTGATGATGACGGGCTTCGAGCAGGTTCGGTCGGTCGTGGCGGCGATCGCCGGCGATCTGGCCGAAGCCGACGATGTCAGGCTCGTCTTGCCGGAAACGGGCGTATGCACCGCCGCGCCGGCGGCAGCCGGAGGATGCTGCGGAGGTCCCGCACCGGCCGAAGTGGACTCTTGTTGCGCCGATGACGCCGCGGCGAAGGCCGACGGCAAGGCCGGATGCGGCTGTGGTCCCGTCAAGGCACCCGAGACCGCGCAGACGACGTCCTCCTGCTGCGGCAAGGCTGCATGATCGATCGCGATCGGCTGACCGTCATCTCGGCCTTGGGCGTGGTGCAGATCCTCGCCTGGGGCTCCTCCTATTATCTTCCGGCCGTCCTTGCCGCCCCCATCGCCGCCGATACCGGGGGGCCGTTGTCGTGGATCGTCGGCGCTCTTTCGATCGGGCTGCTCACCGCCGGGGCCGTTGCGCCTTACGTCGGCCGTTCCATCGGCGAGACGGGCGGGCGACCGGTCCTGGCGGCGGCGGCGATCCTCCTGGCCGCTGGACAGTGCATTCTGGGTATGGCGCCGAATCTGCCGATCTTCGTGTTCGGCTGGATCGTTCTTGGAGCGGGGATGGCCGCAGGTCTGTACGATGCGGCGTTCTCGACGCTCGGGCGGCTTTACGGCGGCACCGCGCGGTCGGCGATCACGATGCTGACCCTATGGGGAGGCTTCGCCAGCACCGTGTGCTGGCCGCTGTCGGCTTACCTCGTCGAGCAGGTCGGTTGGCGAGGAACCTGCTTCATCTACGCGGGAATCCAGCTTCTGATCTCGTTGCCACTCGTGTTGACGATCCTGCCGCGGACTCCGCCGGAGCTTCCGAAGCGGGCGACGGGGACATCCGGAACGGCATCGAGCCTCCTCCCGGATGAGCGCCGCGCCTTTTTTTATACTCTCCGGGATCGTCGTCATTGGAGGAGCTATCGGCGCGATCGTCGGTGTTCATCTACTGACGCTGCTCAAGGCACAAGGGATCGGCCTTGCCGCCGCTGTAGCTCTGGGTGCGCTCGTCGGCCCGGCCCAGGTTGGCGGGCGGGTGATCGAGATGGCGGGACGTGGGCGGCACCATCCGCTCTGGACGATGAGTGCTGCGCTCGGACTGATTGCGATCGGGATCGGGCTGATGGCGCTCGCTGTCGGTCCGGTTGGCCTCGCGATTATCCTCTATGGAGCGGGAAACGGCGTCTTCTCGATCGCCAAGGGAACGCTCCCTCTCGCGTTGTTCGACCCCCATCGCTATGCGTCCCTGATGGGAAGGCTCGCCCGACCGAGCTTGATCGCGCAGGCGGTCGCACCGACCGCGGGAGCGCTCTTGTTGGACCAGAGGCTCCACCTCGACTTTCGGCGCTTTGCTATTTCTCGGCTTGATCAATGTGGCGATGGGGGCGGGACTGTGATGGTCTCAAAGGCGTTAGCCATGCGCCAATAGCTGACCTTGGATCAATGCCGGGTAGCGGACATCCTGTGCGCCGGCCAGGACGACTGACTTCGGTCCGCAACCGTCAAGTCTGCGTTACAGGGCGGTGGAGCCATCGAACCTCTGCGACGTGAACTGCGACTGGCTGGCTCCACTCAGGATGGATAGCGGGCGCGATCTCGGTACGTTCGTGAGGTTCAGCCGAGATCTTCCACGCTCTGGCGCTGCCAGCTTTCAACCTGGCAGCGTCCGATCAGCCGCTTAGTAGTCCCACCAGGCGGGCACCCAGCGAAAGAGCTTGCCCTCCGCCGCCACGCGCCCGACGGACGGGAAGGGCATATGCGTAGAAACCAGCCAGGAGCCGGTCGTTGCCAGTTCCTGCATCAGGTGCAGCCGAACGCGGGTCGCCTCCTCGGGGTCGTGTTCGAAACCGTTATGCCATTCGGGATGGTCGAACGAGACCGGGAAGATGGCATCACCACCGAACATCAGCCTGTCGCTACCGGATGCGATGCGGACCACGCTATGCCCCGGGGTATGGCCTCCGGTGCGCGTGACGACCACGCCCGGCGCAACCTGCTGCTCCTGCTCGAATGTGCGCAACTCGGCATGATACGCGTCTAGGAAGCGCCTCGACGCATTTCTGGCGATCTCTGCAAGCGCCGGCGGCATGCCGGTGCGGGAGAAGTCGGGCGCTCTCCAGAATGCGACTTCCGCGGCGGAGACATGGATCCGCAGGTCAGGACGCAATTGCTCCTTGACTCCTTCAACGAGCAACCCGCCGACATGGTCGAAGTGCATATGCGTCAGAACCACATCGGTCACGGCAGCCAGATCGACGCCCGCGGCGGCCAGCCGGCTGCCGAACAGCCCGGCCCGCGTGAAGTCGGGAACTTCTCCACCAATCCCGCTATCGATGAGAATGGTCTGGCTCCCGCTTCGCACCACGACCGCGTTCAGCGCCCAATCGAATGTGTCATGCGCCAGGAATGAACGGTCAAGCCACGCGTTCCGGGTCGCGGGTTCGGCATTGGTCGCCATCGACTCGGCCGGCGGCTCCAGAACGCCGTCGCTGATCACGAGAACATCGATCTCGCCGACCCGCACTGCGTAGCGCGACGGAACGAGGTCGTCAGGCCCCGGCTTGTCGTCGGTCTTAAAGGTTTTCATCGTTTGTGGCTGTCCCATGGGAGCCTCCTGGCAATCCTGCAACTGAGCCGTATCGGCCACGTCCTTGGTGGTAACGGCGTCGGCAAATTGGCTCGGAATCTGTGCCCGGCGGAATCAGGCAACGGTCTAGTCGATGCACACCAATGGATAGGAGTGGATCCTTCTGCACCCAGTATTGGATGGGCGCATTCTTGCGCGGCCCGTATTCTTGCATTCAGCGGCGGCCCATTTCGATGTGTTTGAGCGGCGCACTTTGGGCCAAGGCAGCCAGCATGATGGTGCGAACCTATGATTTGGTATGGCTCGCCCTGTTCTTTGATCCAATCGACCGAAAAACGGGCTCCCAATAGCGTCTCCGGTGCCGTGAGCAGAGCGGCGTCATTAGGAGACAATCATGAGCCTGGACACCGCCTCACTTCCAAGCAGGACAGGACCCGAGGAGCTCGTTCCATCGCGCTATGCGGTGCAGATCGGCGATATCGAGGTGCTCATCATCAGCGATGGCGTATTGCCGCTTCCAACGAAGATGCTGGGTCACAACGTCGCCGCGACCGAGCGCGCGACGTGGCTGAACGAAATGTTCCTGCCGCAGGACGCGTTCGACTGGTCGCTGAACGTGGTCGTGGTCCGCAGCGGCAACCAGACCATTCTCGTCGATGCGGGACTGGGGCTGGACCCGAACCTGAACCTGCCCAAGGCAGGCCAACTGATCAAGCGATTGGCGGCTGCTGGTATCGACCTCGCATCGGTCACCGATGTCGTGCTGACTCATATGCACATGGACCATGTCGGCGGGCTGCTGGTCGAAGGCGTGAAAGAGCAGCTTCGTCCGGATCTGCGGATCCATGTCGCTGCCGCCGAGGTCAAGTTCTGGGAAGCGCCGGATTTCAGCCAAGTCAACATGCCTGCCGGCTTCCCGGATGCATTGCGGGCCACTGCGAAACGCTTCGCCCAGGAGTATCGCAGTCATCTGCGGCCGTTCGACGATGAGCATGAGATCGCGCCGGGTGTGATCGTCCGCCGCACCGGCGGCCACACCCCCGGCCACAGCGTGGTCCGCCTGGCATCCGGCGGTGATCGGTTGACCTTCGCCGGCGACGCCGTCTTCACTGTCGGTTTCGACCACCCCGACTGGCACAATGGGTTCGAGCACGATCCCGAGGAGGCGGCTCGCGTCCGGGTTCGCCTTTTGACCGAGCTCGCGGCGACCGGCGAGCAGCTGGTGGCAACCCATCTGCCGTTCCCGTCCGTCGGCCGGGTGGCCGTCGAAGGCGACGCTTTCCGCTGGGTTCCGGCCTTCTGGGACTACTGACAGCTGTCCTTCCGCGCCGGCAGTGCCGTTCGCCCGCGAATTGGTGAACGGCGCGCCGCACGAATGCTGCGAGAACGGAGACATCAGATGAAAATCGTGATTATCGGCGGAACCGGTCTGATCGGTTCCAAGACCGCGGAGCGTCTACGCCGGAAAGGGCATGACGTCGTTGCCGCCTCGCCGAATACCGGCGTCAACACGATCACGGGTGAAGGCCTAGCGGAGACGTTGAAGGGTGCCGAGGTCGTGATCGACCTCGCGAACTCGCCTTCCTTCGAGGACAAGGCCGTGCTCGAATTCTTCGAGACCTCGGGCAAAAACCTGATGGCGGCGGAGAAGAAGGCCGGCGTGACGCACCATGTCGCGCTCTCCATCGTCGGCACCGACCGGCTGCCGGAAAGCGGCTATCTTCGTGCCAAGGTGGCGCAGGAAAGGATCGTCCGCGAGGCCGGCATTCCCTACACCATCCTGCGGTCGACCCAGTTCATGGATTTCCTAGGCGGCATCGCTCAGGCGGGAACGGTCGGCGGGACAGCCCATCTGTCGACCGGCAACCTGCAGCCGATCGCCTCCGACGATGTCGCCGATTTCGTGACGGCGGCGGCGTTGGCCGCACCGGCCGATGGCATTGTCGAAATCGCCGGCCCCGAACGCGCGCGCCTCTGCGATTTCGTCGCGCGCTACCTCAAGGCGATCGGGGATTCGCGCACCGTCGTCCCCGATCCGGAGGCCCGCTATTTCGGGACCAGGCTGGAGGCCGGTTCGCTCGTCTCCGACAACAACCCCCGTATCGGCCGCATCGATTTCGATCGCTGGTTCGCGACGGCTCCCCGGAAGTAACGCCCTGCAGATGAGCCGGCGCCGAACCGGCTCGTCGGCTTCCTTCATGAAAGGACGATAAGCATGATCAGATCATTGGTACGTGCCGTTGTGTTGACGGCTTTCCTGTCTGCCCCGGCTCTGGCGCATGACACGCCCGGTGGCGGCGAAGGCGCGAAGGTTACATTGGTCTACGACCACGAACTGCCGAACGTACCGGGCAAGAGCATGAGGGGCGTGGTGGTCGAGTACGCGCCGGGCGGCTTTTCGGAGGGCCACACGCACCCGACTTCGGCCTTCATCTATGCGACCGTGCTCGAAGGGGCGATCCGCAGCCAGGTCAATGACGGGCCCGCCACGGTCTACAAGGCCGGCGAAAGCTTTTCGGAGCTGCCGGGCGACCGCCACGGCGTCAGCGAGAACGCTAGCAAGACGCAGCCGGCAAAGCTGCTGGCCGTCTTCGTCGTCGATACCGCCCAGCAGGAACTGACGTTCCCGCTCAAAAAGTAGACGAGCAAGCCGGGTTTCGACCCGGCACCGCCCTTCTCAGCCCGGGCGATCGTGATCGAGGCCTCCCTTCATGTTCGGCGATGACCACACCATCCCGCTTGTCCTGATCAACGTCCTGGGACTTGCCGGCATCGTCATCTGGCACATCCAGGGTTGCGAGCGCCCGACAGGCCGCCTGACTGTCCAGATCCTGTTCTTCGCCGGCATGAGCCTCGTGCTCTACCTGGGCGGCATCGCTCCGCATCAGCCCGACGATGCCTATGCCGAGGGGCTGACCGCACTGCTCTCCAAATCCGCCAGAATTCTCTGGTGGACCCATCTCGCCTGGACGGTCATTGGCTTCATTCACATCTATGTCAGGCTGAACCGCAAGCCGCAGGAAGCGCATCTGATCCTGGATATGGCCGTCGCTGCCATCTATCTCGGCGTGGCGTTGTCAGTCATGGGCTTCGTCTTCGGCCTGCCGATCGCGACCCTGGTGACGACCTCCGGCGTCGTTGCGCTCATCCTGGGTCTGGCGTTGCAGAATACCCTCGGCGACGTCTTTTCCGGCATCGCGCTGACACTCGGCAAGGCCTATGCCATCGGCGACTGGGTGCAGCTCAGCGACGGCACGGCGGGTCGCGTCACCGAAACCAACTGGCGCTCCACCAATCTTCTGACCGGGTTGAACAACATCGTCGTGCTGCCGAACAGCCTGCTGGCCAAGCAGAGCCTGACCAGCCTGAGCCGTCCCGACGAGTCCCATCTCATCACATTGGGCGTTCGCTTTACCGCCGGGCAAAGGCCGCGCATCGTCGAGGGCGCCATGCGATCCGTGCTGGAAGCCAGCACCCGGATCGTCAAGGAGCCCCCGCCGGCCGTCGCCCTGAAGGGCATCGACGCGAAGGCGATCGAGGTGGAACTGCAGTTTCGCGTCGCGAGCCTCGCCACGGGGACCTCCGCTAGGAACGAGATCATCGATCTCATCCATGATCGCTGCGAAGCAAGCGGCCTTTCGCTGGCCGAGCCGGCTTAGGCCTCATTCTTCACGACTCGATTTTCCGGCAAGTCATGGATTTCCATAAGTGCGGCTGCGGCGTCCCGGCGCTAGTTTCTGGTGAGCTAGCCAGTCGCGCCTTGGAAGACTGGTGCTAGACGAAGCTGTGACGGTTTCCAGGCATTCCGTCTCCGAAAGGGACAGCCGATCATGGTAGCAGCGCTTCGCCGAACGCCGCCGGCGTTGATGATCGTCTCCCTGGCTGTCGGTCTCGCGGCATGCTGGTCGACCCGGACACTCTTCGGCGTACTGGCTCCGCTGGGCGCAGTGTTTCTCTATGCTCGGGGCTATTGGCTCCTGGCGGCCTGGATCGGGCTGCTGATCGCCTTCGCCGCGTCGGCCTTAGCTGCCCTGTTCTATCCGGGAGCCATAAGAGAAGCTGCGCTTTCGCTCGGGGCACTTGTCGCTGTCGCCGCTTATATCGGCCTGCTGCTTATCCCCGCCTCGCTTCGCCGCGGCAACCATTCCGCTGTGCCGCGGCGACCAGAACCGGGGCAGCCGGAGGGGTTAGGGCCAGTTCCAGCGCACGGCGCGATCCACCCCGATGATCGGGCCGCAATCGCGCATGCCGCGGCCTACGCATTCTGGACGGGTGTGCCGCAGGTGACGGGCTACCGGCTGCGCCAGCCGGACGGCAGCTACCACTGGACGGAGTTGCGCGCCGAGCCGGGCTATGGCGTGAGCGTCGACGTCGACGCCATGATCTCCCGACCGGATGATCGGTGGAGCGTCGCGGAATCCCTTGGAACGACCATGGAGGCGGTCAAGGCAGCCAAGGTGATCGAGAGCCTGCACGGCAAGGCCTGGGCCTTCGATGCGATGGGCCGGTTCACCTATGTCACGCCGGCTGCCCAGGTCGCGATCGACATGGCCTTGGAGGACCTCAACCGCCGCCTCGGCGAGCGCGAATTCATCGACGGCGGCGAAGCCGGCTGGATGCGCGGCGTCCATCCCGACGATGTCGACAGGGCAGCCTCCACCCTGCGTCACTGCCTGAAGACTGGCGAGCCGTGGAACATTGAATACCGGATGCTGCGCGCGACCGGGCAATATGTCTGGCACCGCATCTCGGCGCGGCCGACACGGGATGACAATGGCCAGATCACAGGCTGGTTCGGCACCTCGATCGACATCGACGTCTACAAGAAGACCGAGGCTGCCCTGCGCGCCAGAGAGCAACATCTGGAGCAGTTGATCGACACGGTCCCGGCCATGATCTGGAGCATGACCGGGGCAGGCCATCCCGTCTATCTCAATAGGCGGATGATGGAAGTGACGGGCGCCACGACCGAGACCGTTACGGCTCCTGATGGGTCACTCACGCTCAAGAGGATGATCCATCCCGATTTTCTGGAGCAGGCAGAGCGGACATTCGCCCGATCCGTCGCAACGGGTGCGCCATACGCGATCAAATACCTTCAGCGCCGCGCCGACGGCACCTATCGCTGGACTGAAACGCGAGCTGAGGCCCTGCGCGACGAGGCGGGCCAGATCATCCGGTGGTACGGCGTATCCGTCGATATCCACGATCTGATCACCACGCAGACGGAGCTGCATCTGCGCAAGCAGGAGTTAACGCGGCTCGTCGATCTGGTGCCGAGCTTCCTTTGGCGGCTGACGCCGGACGGTGCGCCGAACTTCTTCAACCGCCGCTTCATCGATTTTCTGGGCCTTGACGAAGGTAGCCTCGAGCAGCCCCAGACGGAGCAATATGCGGCGGCGTTGAAGGCCGCGGTCCATCCGGACGACGCCGATCGCGTGTGGGCCGGTCTGAAGGCTTGCCTGAGCAGCGGCCGGCCTTTCGCCATGCGCTATCGCCTGCGCCGCCACGATGGCGTCTATCGCTGGATGGATGGGCGCGCGGAGCCGCTCCTGGACGAGGACGGCAGCATCATCCAGTGGCACGGCCTGTCCCACGACATCGACGATCAGCTGCGGGTGGAGGAGGCACTTCGGGAAAGCGAGCGTTCGCTGCGCCAGCTGGTCGAGACACTGCCTGCCCTCATCTACTGCGCCGCGCCGAACGGGGAGCCGATCTATCGCAGTGAGAAGCTGCGAGAATTTCTCGGCTTCGGGCTCGCCGACAAGGATGAGGAGGGCACGACACGCCTGACCGGTACCCTCGACGCGATCATCCATCCCGACGATCTCCCCGACGTCAAAGAAAGATATGCGCATTCTCTGGCGACAGGCTCCCCCTATGCGATGAAGCATCGCCTCAGGCGGGCCGATGGCGCATACCGCTGGGTCGAGACGCGAACCGCTGCGATGCGAAATGCCGAAGGTGAGATCATCCAATGGAACGGCATCTGCTTCGAGATCGAAGATCAGGTGCGGGCACAGGAAGCGCTGACATTGACGCAGGAGCGGCTCGCGCGCGCGGCACAGGCCGCGAGCCTGGCAGAGCTCTCCGCCTCAATCGCCCATGAGGTCAACCAGCCGCTCGCCGCGGTCGTCGCGAACTCCCATGCATGCCAGCGCTGGCTCACCTCGGACCCGCCCAATCTGGAGCGGGCGCAGAAGACCGTCGAGCGCATCATCCGGGACGCGAATTCCGCCGCCGATGTGGTCGGCAGGGTCCGCGCCCTGTTCAGGCAGACTGTCGAGGCGCGGAACCTCTGGCAGCTCGACACCATCCTCCACGAGGCCAGGGACTTGATGCTGGAAGAGGCGACCCGACGGCGGATCCGCGTCGAGGTCGATGTCGAGCCGGGACTGCCACCGCTGGCCCTGGACCGCATCCAGATCCAGCAGGTTCTGGTCAATCTGATCCGCAACGGCCTCGAGGCGATGGAGCCGGCACAGCGCGGGGCGCTTCATATCCGGTCGATGCGTGCCGGCGAACTCATCCGGACCGAAGTCCGCGATACGGGCGCGGGCATCAGCGCCATCGAGAAGGTCTTCGAGCCGTTCTTCTCCACCAAATCCCACGGCATGGGCATGGGGCTGGCGATATCGCGCACCATCATCGAATCCCATGGCGGGCGTCTCTGGGCCGAGGACAATCAGCCCAGCGGGGCGATCTTCATCTTCACCCTGCCTGTCGAAGCGAAAGCGGACCATGATCGTTGACGACACCATCGTGTTCATCGTCGACGATGACGAGGCTCTGCGCGAGGCGTTGGGCGAGCTGCTCGAGGCCAACGGGGTCCGGTCGGCGCTGTTCCGATCTGCCGGCGACTATATCGGCGCCGACAAGCCTGATCTCCCGGCCTGCCTTATCCTCGATGTCGAGCTTCCCGATATCAACGGGCTCGAATTGCAACGGCAGATCGCGCGGGACGACCATCCACCCATCGTGTTCATCACCGGTCATGGCGACATTCCCTCATCGGTGCGCGCCATCAAGCATGGCGCCGTCGACTTCCTGACCAAGCCGTTCAGCGATACCGCGCTTATGGCGGCGATCGGCTCGGCGATCGCGCAGGACCGGGAAACCAGGGCGAACCGTGCCGAGGTCGGGTTGCTGCGCCAGCGTTATCAGGAGCTGTCTCCGCGCGAGCGCGAAGTCCTGCCTCTGGTTGTAAGCGGGCTGCTCAACAAGCAGGCCGCGGCCGAGCTCGGTATCAGCGAAGTCACCCTGCAGATCCACAGAAGAAACGTCATGCAAAAAATGGCGGCGTCGTCACTCGCCGACCTGGTGCGAATTGCGGAACGGTTGGAAATCCCGATCCAGCATTCGCGCCGGATGGGAGGAATCTAGGCTTGTGCACACACAAATACATCGTGGCTGTCGTCGATGATGATCCGCGGTTGCTGGAATCGCTCGAAGATCTGCTCGAATCCGCCGGCTATGGGGTTCGCAGTTTCCCGTCGGCGGTAGCCTTGATGCAGGCCGGCCTCGCCGGGCTGGACCTGCTCATCACCGATATCGGCATGCCGGGTCTGGACGGCTTCGAGCTGCGCGACCTCGTGAACAGGGAGCGCCCGGAATTGCCGGTCTTTCTGATCACCGGGCGCCATGAGATCGCCGACCAGATCAGGGCGCGTGCCGTGGAGAGCTTCTTCTGCAAGCCGTTCGACGGCCAGGCGCTGCTCGCGGCGATCGCGCGTGCCCTGCGTCGGTAGGGCTCTTCCAACGAATTGAGCGCCGGTTCGCGTGAGCGACAGGGCGCAGACAGTGCTTCTGAGAGATGTGGAAGGTGAACATGATCATTGATCGCTCACTCTCGCCAAGGTCGAGGTCGCTGCCGGCACAACGCCAGGGCGGGGCGAAGCACCCCCTCGTCATCATCGTCGACGACGACGCGTCGGTTCGCGAGGCGCTGTGCGAGTTGATGCTGTCAGCCGGCTTCGAGGCGATTTCGTTCAGCTCGACCAAGGCACTGCTTGAGACCAGCGCCCTCGATCAGCCGGGGTGCCTGATCCTCGACGTCCGCATGCCCGGTCCTAGCGGGCTCGATCTGCAACGGCATCTGACGTCGAGCGGAAATCCCAAGCCGGTCATCTTCCTGACGGCGCATGGCGATATCCCGATGACCGTCCAGGCCATGAAGGCCGGCGCCGTCGATTTTCTGACGAAACCGGTCCGCGATCAGACGCTACTGGACGCGGTCAACGCTGCGATCGGGCTGGATGCGGCACGACGCGCGGAAGCCGCCAGGATCAAGGGCTATGTCGAGCGGGTGCAGACGCTGACGCCGCGGGAGCGCGAAATCATGCACGAGGTGACGCGGGGACGTCTCAACAAGCAGATCGCCTTCGACCTCGGCATCAGCGAGGTCACGGTCAAGCTGCACAGAGGCAATCTGATGCGGAAGATGGAGGTCGCCTCGATCGGCGAACTCATCCGGGCCTGGGAAGCCCTGCCGGTGAGAATGCGCGCGACCAACGCCGCGTAGGACCTTTGAGCGAAACCGGAAGTGGTCGCGGTGGCGCGGTGGGATGAAACAACGGCATGGAGCAGGCTCCAGGCGCGGCAGTCCGATCACCTCGCCCGATGCGCAAGAACGAGCGCTCTGCCTGCGGTCAGGTCAGCGCCATGCCGCCATCGACGGTGAGATTGACGCCCGTCACGAAGTCACTCTGCGCCGAACACAGGAAAAGCGCTGCTTGAGCGAGCTCGTCGGCCTCACCCATCCGGCCAAACGGGATCGCCTGTGCGGCCACGTTCTCGACCTGTGACAGCGCCTCGGCCGGGATGCCGAGCTTTCCGATGATCGGCGTAGCAGTCGGGCCGGGGCTGAGCACGTTGACGCGGATACGCCGATCCTTGAACTCCAGCGCCCAGTTGCGGGCGAATGCCTCGATCGCAGCCTTGCTGCCGGCATAGACGGCATGGCCGTCCAGCACCTTGCGGCTGGCGATCGAGCTGGTCAGCAGGATGGCTCCGCCATCGCGCAGCAGCGGGGCGATCTTCTGCACGCCGAAGAAGGTGCCGCGCGCATTGGCGAGGAACTGCGCGTCATAATCCTGCGGCGTCACCACGAGGCTCGGCTGGATCCGAATGCCGCCCGCATTCGCGATGTAGATATCGGCCTTGCCGAACCGTTCCGCCACGAAGGCGGCGACGCGGTCATGCGTGGCGAGATCGGCAATGTCGCCTGCAAGACCGACCGCCCTTTGCCCCAACGCCTCGACGGCTTCATCGACCGCCTCTTTGCGGCGCCCGACGATCAGGACCTTCGCACCTTCGGCCACGAAGACGCGCGCCGTGGCGAAGCCGATGCCACTGTTGCCGCCGGTGATCACGGCGACCTTGTTCGACAGCTTTTCCATGCGGACCTCCATCTGGAGGACACGAGATTGAAGCGATCTCAAATGAAATCAAATATTCCGAAGTCGATATGATCTATACATCGGTATAGAATGAGCTGACGTTGAGCTTATTGCTTGTGGATCTGCCTAGCGCAAGATCGACTGGCTTCGAAAGCCGCAAGACTCTCAAAATAAATGCCGCGGCCTCGAGGCCGGCTCTTCACGAGATGCACAACCGGGCATCGGCCGGAGGCGTCGATCGCAGCCCCATAGCCGCGCCTCGGAGGCGCCAATGCCGAACGACACCTCATCCAGTCCGACCGATTGCAGCCGGCGCGACCTCCTATGCGGCGGCGCCTGCGTGGCGGCTGCTGGCACGCTTCCGCTCTCGTCTTTCGCTCAACCTGCCACCGTTTCCCCTCAGTACAATCGAAGGAGCCAACGCATGAACTATGTGACGACCCGTGATGGCGTCGAGATCTTCTATAAGGATTGGGGCCCGAAATCGGCTCAGCCGATCGTCTTCCACCATGGCTGGCCGCTCAGCTCGGATGACTGGGATGCGCAGATGCTGTTTTTCCTGGCGCAGGGCTTCCGGGTCGTCGCGCACGATCGGCGCGGGCATGGCCGCTCCAGCCAGGTCGGCGAGGGTCATGACATGGACCATTACGCCGCCGACGTCGCGGCTGTTGTCGAGCATCTCGACCTGCGCAACGCCGTCCATGTCGGCCATTCGACCGGTGGCGGCGAGGCCACGCGCTATGTCGCCCGTCACGGCAGAAAGCGCACGGCAAAGCTCGTCCTGATCGGCGCGGTGCCGCCGATCATGGTCAAGACCGACCGCAACCCGGGCGGCCTGCCGATCGAGGTCTTCGACGGCTTCCGCAAGAGCCTCGCTGCCAATCGCAGCAGGTTCTACACCGATCTCGCGGCGGGACCGTTCTATGGCTTCAACCGACCGGGCGTCGAAGCGGATCCGAGCCTCATCCAGAACTGGTGGCGCCAGGGCATGATGGGCGCGGCCAAGGCCCATCATGACGGCATCAAGGCCTTTTCCGAGACCGATTTCACTGATGATCTCAAGGTGATCGAGGCCCCGACGCTGGTGATGCATGGTGATGAGGATCAGGTCGTCCCGATCGGCGACAGCGCTCCGCTCACCGCCAAGCTGCTCAAGCGCGCGACTCTGAACATCTACAACAAGCTGCCCCACGGCATGGCGACGACCCATGCGGATGTCGTGAACAGGGACATCCTGACATTCGTCCGGGGCTGACATGCATGGGCGAGGCGGCAATCAAAGCCGCCTCGCCCATGTTCACCGCAGGGCCACCATTGGAATTCCGCAAGCGGCACGGCTTCTTTTGCTAGACTGGAAAGCTCATAGATCCGTCTGCTCGGACAGGAGCAGAGCATCATCGACTTCAATGCCGAGGTATCGGACGGTGCTTTCGAGCTTGGAATGGCCCAGTAGCAGCTGCCAGGCACGAAGGTTGCCGGTTCGCCTGTAGATCAGCGCAACTTTTGTCCGCCGGAGGCTGTGTGTCCCATAGAGTGCGGGATCGAGGCCGATCAAGGCGACCCAGCCATCGAGAAGCCGGCCGTATTGCCTCGTCGTCAAGTGATCACCGGGTCGGCTCCGGCTCGGGAAGAGCCATTCGCCGGTTGCCGCTGGTCGTCTCCTAAGCAAGGCTGTCAGCGCCTCTCGGGTCGGATCCGTCAGCTCGAAAGGCACTGGCCGGCCGGTCTTCTGCTGAATGATCGATGTTCGCAGCCGCACGGTTCCGCCGAGCATGACATCGCCCACACGAAGCCGGACGAGATCACAACCACGCAGCTTGCTGTCGATGGCGAGATTAAACATCGCCAAATCTCGCACGCGTCGGTCGTGCTGAAGCCGTGTCCTGATCGCCCAGATATGACGCGGCTTCAGGGGCGGCTTCGGACCTATGATGCGGCCGGTATTCCAAGCCGGACGCTGATGGGTCTGCTGAGCTTCGACAAGCATGACGCATCCTCCATCGGGAGGCCGCATCCGAAGCGCATTCTACTGCATCTGTCGCTCGTCTGATGCGCCACTTGCTGACATTCATGGGGTGCCCGAATCCAGACATTGAAACCCGCCTCAGGTGGTCAGGCAACGTATCTCATGCGACGTTCTGCTAGGAACGCTCACCTCTCGCGGTTGACTCGATTCCTCTTGAACGACTGCGGACAAATTTGCATCGTGCTTGGCAAAAAATGGGGCTCGCCGGGACGGAGATGCAGACTACCTCAAAATTTCAGTCGAAGATCCTTAGCCGCCAGAAGCATGATCTCGATTACGATATTTACCGCGCCGGCCTCGAATGGGATTTGACCGATCCTATCGTCATCGAGAGCGCCGACGATTTTAAATCAACGCAGCGCTGGAAGAAGCACCTCGATCCTTATCACCACCAAGTCAGCAATCTGATCACCTTCTGCCGACGACTGCCGGTTACGCTTTTGGCTGACGACGTCGGCTTGGGTAAGACGATCAGCGCTGGTCTCGTCATGAGCGAACTGATTGCGCGCTCACGGCTAGCCAAGATTTTGATTGTCTGCCCGAAGGTCCTCTGCCCGCAGTGGAAGGAGGAGCTGGAGACGAAATTCAACATCAACTGCGAGGTCGCCACAGGCAAGGAACTGGTGTCTGCGGATCCGGGAGAAACCGGGGCGGTCATCACAACCTACAATTCGGCGCGGCTTTATCTCGATCGCCTTCCTGAGGACAGCTTTCAGATGCTCGTCCTGGATGAGGCTCACAAGCTCCGGAACCTATACGGCACGGAGAAATCTCCTCAAGTTGCACTGACCTTCCAGCGGGCGCTCCAAAATCGGCGCTTTCGCTTTGTGCTGATGCTGACGGCAACACCGATTCAGAACCGGCTCTGGGATCTATATTCGCTCATTGATCTGCTGACCGTCGCGCGGGGGCATGAAAACCCGTTCGGTTCGCCTGGAATGTTCGCACGCCGCTACATCGCAGATGACAAAGAGAAGGCGCGCCAGCTCAAGGAGTCGGCGCGCGACGAGTTCCGCTCGATTGTTTACGGCTACATGTCCCGGGTCCGGCGTGGAGACGCCCAGCTCTCCTTCCCCGAGCGCGTCGTACAGATGCATCGCGTCCAGCCGACGACCATGGAAACCGAGCTGATCAACGCGATCGCCAAGCCAATCCAAAAGATGAACCGATTAGCGCAGATCAGCATCCTCCAGGCGCTATCGAGCAGCCCGGACGCGCTCGCTGCGCAGTTGATTAATATGGCGCGGAAGGGAACCGCCCAGCCGGAACTGGCTCAGTTAGTTAGCGGCATCGTGAAGCAGATGCCTCCCAGCGCGAAGCTGGCAGGCCTCGGCGCACTCATCGATCAACTGAAGAAGAACAATCCTGGCAGTTGGCGTCTCGTCGTGTTCACGACGCGGCGCGAAACGCAGACGACGATTCAGAGCTTCCTGGAGAGCAATGGCCTCACTGTCGGCCTTATCAATGGTGACTCCGGCCAGCGCAACCAGGAAACCATCGCCCGCTTCAAGCAGGATCCGCCTGCTTGCCGGGTCATCGTTTCGACCGAAGCTGGCTCTGAGGGCGTCAACCTTCAGGTCGCAAACGTGCTGGTCAATTACGATCTGCCCTGGAACCCGATGATTGTTGAACAGCGGATCGGGCGTGTGCAGCGCCTGGGTTCAAAATTCGAGCACGTCAGCATTTTCAACATCACGCTGAAAGGAACGTTCGAGGAGTACATTGTCGGCCGTCTGATGGAAAAACTGCAGATGGCTTCACACGCCATCGGCGACATTGAGTCCCTCCTTCAGGGCTCCGACGTGGGCGATCGTGATGACGATGCCGCGTCCACGTTCGAGGAGCGCATTCTCGACCTTGTGCTGGCAGCGCTTGCCGGCAAGGACGTCGAGAAGGACCTCCGGTTAAAAGAGCAGAGCATCGAGAACGCCAAACTCGAACTGGAGCGCGAGGAAGCTAATATCAACGCAATCCTCGGTGGCATGGACGGCGTCGGCTATGTTGGCCCTCGCGCGCCGACCTTACCTCCACTCGATCGCTCGATGGATCTGCAGGCCTTCGCGCTTGGTGCCCTCCGCCAGCTCGGGGCGATCATCTCGCAGTACCGGACCGGGATATACCTCGCTGAGGAGAAGGGACGCCAAGAGTACATCACCTTCGAAGAGGGTGCTTCGCAAGATCGGCGTGTGCAGCTTTACGCGCCGCAGTCGCCCGCGCTGCAACGATTGATCAAGCGGGTCACGGAATCTGGCGTTCACGATGTTCGCGATGGCGATCCAGACCCTGGTCCGGCGTCCGAAAAGCTAGTTCGAGATTGGGCTGACCGACTTGGCGCGAAGCTCGAAGGCAGCCGCGTCAACACAGTCACGCGATCGTTCGGCGGCGAGGCGCTTTTGCGCGTTCGCGCGACCACAGCTCACGATAGCTATGAGCGACTGGTTACGTGCGACTGTGCGCGCAGTGACCATATTGCGGTTCCAGCGGAAGCAGGCGATCTGTCCGCACCAGAACACCTGATCCAGGACGTGAAGAAGCTCGGGATCGATATCGAAAGGCTTCAAGCCGCCGGCGAACAGGACGCGGGCATCGCCGAGTTTTCGCGCTTTTATCTCGAACGTGGTGCCGTCGAAGTGAAGGCCGCTGGTGCGGATGAGCGCAAACGCAAAAAGCTGGAGGACGACTTTACGCCCCGGCTGGATATGACGCTGGTCGGTCTTAGAGGAACTGTTCAGCGCGATATCGCTCTGCGAGCGCGCTACTCGTTCCCTTCAGGGGGCCTTTACGAGTCCGAGTTTCTAGTTCGGCCAAGCGCCGGGCAAATCCTCAATGAGCCGCCGACCGCGCGCTGCGCGAAGTCGGGGCAGGTCGCTCCGACCGCCTGCCTAGACCAATGCGAGAGTTCGGGCGCGCAAGTCCTGAAGCACTTGTTGGTCGGTTCGGAGGTTAGCGGGCGCAAAGCGCTGGCTGAGTTCACCGCGCTGTGTGCCCTCAGCGGGAAACGCGCACTGCTTGACGAACTGGAGGAATCTCAGGTTTCGGGACAGAAGGTGGCGTCAAAGCTCCTGAAGACATCGGCACTGAGCGGCAAGCGCGCCGAGCCCGAACATTTCGATGTCTGCCAGTTCACGCGGGCTGATCTGCTGCGGACCGAACTTGCTGTGAGCGAGGTATCCGGAAAACTTTATCGGCAGGACCAGCAGGCGCGGTCAGAGGTTTCTGGGAAAGCAGGCCACAAGGGGGAGTTCACGAGCTGTCATGAGACACGCCAGGTGTTGGCGCTGAATGAGGCCGAGAAATGCGCGATTACCGATAAGGCGGTACGCCCAGGCGTTCTTGTCGTGTGCGAGGCGACAGGAAAGCGCGTTCTGCCCAATGCGCTCGGTACATGCGTCTCGTCAGGCAAGCGGGTTCTCAAAGAGCTGCTGACGACGAGTAGCGTTTCGCAAGCGACGGTGCTGCGTTCCGAAGCCGTTCAGTCTTCATCGGGTCAATTCTGCCTCCCCACCGAGGTTGAGACCTGCCTCTGGAGCGGAAAGCGGGTCCACCCGCTGGATATTCGCCTGTGCTCACTAACTGGCCTCCCGATCCATATGGAGTTCGCTACCAAGGATGCCCAACCTCGCCTAAAGCCACTTGTGGAAATGCTCGATGGGGTACGGCGCACCGCTGACGAGCAGCCGATATGGCCTCGCGTTGGAGACCGAATTGCGGTTGCGTTAAAGGGAGGGAAGCCTCGCGTTGAGGCGGCCGTGCTTTCACCCTCCAAAACGCATCTCGCGATCTGCTCGGAATCAAAAACCATGCTCGGACTTCGTGTCCGGCAACTTGGTATGATCTATGACTTATCGGATCAGTCGATCGTCGGCAGGATCGTACAGGGAAAACGTAGCGGGAGCGGTTGGGCTGCAAGCAGCTAAACGGATCTCGACATCGGATCGGCTGTATCGGCCGATTTTCTAGCGTTCCGTTGACTGCTCTTTATGCGCAATGCCCTCGAAGAGTGGTAGAATTCCTCTTCCGGTGCGAGGCGGAGGCCATCCCCCTCGAACTGCAGCAGAATGATTTCCTGATCGTATCGCTCGGGACGAAAACTCACCTGCTGCACCGGCTCCGCGTCACTAGTGGAAGTTGAGAGTTCGCTACACCAATCTAATGCCGTCAACGAACAGGCAGCAGGCCACCTGAGCGCCTTCCCTTAGAGCGACGGATCTTCCCTGATGGCTGGCGCCGGTGGGCTCGAGCCGGGCCTTCCGTTGAAGATTTTTGCGCCTTACAACCAGGGCGGGCACAAAGAAAATTAGGTCGTCGCTTCGGAATTTTTTAGCTGAACCGCCCCGGGTTTGTCGGAGGCCCCAACTCCTGAGAGGATGGGGCTATGACGAGCAAGACGACGAACAAGTTCTCGCCTGAGGTGCGTGCGCGCGCGGTGCGGATGGTGCTGGATCACGAAGCCGAGCATCCGTCGCGCTGGGCGGCGATCACGTCGATTTCGGGCAAGATCGGCTGCACGGCGCAGACGCTGAGCGAGTGGGTGAAGAAGGCAGAGATCGACAGTGGCCGAAAGGCCGGGCTGACGACGGACATGGCGGCCAAGCTCAAGGCTCTCGAACGCGAGAACCGCGAGTTGCGGCAGGCCAATGAGATCCTGCGCAAGGCATCGGCGTATTTTGCCCAGGCGGAGCTCGACCGCCGACACCGGTCATGATCGCCTTCATCGACGATCACCGCGGGGCCTATGGGGTCGAGCCGATCTGCAAGGTGCTGCCGATCGCCCCGTCAACCTACCATGAGCATGCCGCCAAGCGGATCGATCCGGGGAAGCAGTCGGCTCGGGCGAAGCGGGACCTGGAGCTGAAGCCGCAGATCGAGCGCGTGTTCGGGGAGAACTTCGAAGTCTATGGCGCGCGCAAGGTCTGGCGGCAGATGTTGCGCGAGGGGTTCGACGTTGCACGATGCACGGTCGAACGCCTGATGGCCGGCCTCGGCCTGCAAGGTGTCATTCGCGGCAAGCCGATCCGCGCGACCGTCCAGGACAAGGCCGCGCCGCGCCCGCTGGATCATGTCAACCGGGTGTTCCATGCGCCGGCGCCGAACATGCTGTGGGTCTCGGACTTCACCTACGTTTCGACCTGGTCGGGCTTCGTCTATGTCGCCTTCGTCATCGATGCCTATGCTCGGCGGATCGTCGGCTGGCGCGTATCCCGGACCGCACACGCCAGCTTCGTGCTCGACGCGCTGGAGCAGGCGCTGCATGAGCGGCGGCCCATCCATCGGGGCGGCCTCGTGCATCATAGCGACCGAGGCTCTCAATATGTGAGCATCCGCTATACTGAGCGCCTTGCCGAGGCAGGCATCGAGCCCTCCGTCGGCAGTGTGGGCGACAGCTATGACAACGCGCTCGCCGAGACGATCAACGGTCTCTACAAAGCCGAGCTGATCCATCGGCGCGGGCTTTGGCGATCCTTAGAGGCCGTGGAGTTCGGGACACTGACCTGGGTCGACTGGTTCAACCATCGCCGGCTGCTGGAGCCTATCGGCAATATCCCGCCGGCCGAAGCCGAAGGACGCTATTACGCGATGCTGGACGAGCCAGCCATCGCAGCCTGACTCAAACCAAACGGCCTCCGGCGAACCCGGGGCGGTTCAACAGGGCGCGCCCTGAAGCTCGGAATTCGCGGCGATTACCAGCCTCGAAGGATCGTCGTTTCAATCCTTGAGACCGCATAACAATGCGCATAACATGTTGCAGTCAGCGAAGGATTTTTCGTCGGATTTCCAGCCTGATCGGCGAGTCCCCTAGGGAGCGCCATTCGCCGTAGGCGTTGATTTTCCAGCGAAAAATTGAAAATGCCGGGTGCGTACGTACGCAGGGATGTACGCACGACATGGCGACCCATTTGACACGTCAAACGTTGGGGTGGACCTACCAGCGACCCGCGCGCGAGCTCAGCGTGCGGGGGCCGCTTCGAGCAGCGCGACCATGGCAGCGTATCCGCGCGCGCGGGCATGCCGCAGCGGCGTGGCGCCTTGCCTGTCGGCGAGGTTGCGATCGGCGCCGGCCGCGAGCAGGGCCCGCACGGTCTCGATATGACGCTTGCCGCCATCGCCGAGGATCACCGCTTCGATCAGGGCGGTCCAGCCGAGATTATTGACGTGATCGAGCGGCGCGCCGGCCTTGATCAGCTCGCGGACGATGCCGTCATGGCCGAGATGCGCGGCGGCGATCAGCGCTGTGCCGTCATAGCGGCTGGTGGTGAGCTTCGCCGAGGCGCCCGACGCCAGCAGGGCCTTCAGCGCCGGCACGTCGTTGCTCACGGCGACGATGGTGACCGCATCATAGTGCTGGTTGTCGAACAGACCGGGATCGGCTCCGGCGGCGATCAATAGGCGGATCGCCTCCACCTGGCCGCGGAAGGCCGCGACATGCAGCGGCGTGCGGCCATTGCCGTCGCGCGCATCGAGCTTCTCGCCGACGCCTGCGAGACGACGAATGACCGCGGCATCGCCGGAGGCGGCCGCTGCGTGCAGGCCGCGATAGGCGGCGAGCTCGGCTGCGTCGGGGGGCGTCTGCGCGACGGCCCGGCCGCTCAGGTTGGCCGCGACCAGGGCCAGGGCGATCAGCAGCATCCTCGCCATGGCGGCGCTCCTCCCAAGGAATAGAGGAGGCAGGCGGCCGCTTTCGCAACCGCCTGCCTTGTTGTTTCAGGTCTGATCCGGACTCAGCGGAGCTTGGCCTTCACCTTCTCGATGCCGGCATTGGCGCATTCCTCGTCGAGATGGCCGCCCGGCGCGCCACCGACACCGACCGCGCCGATCACCTCGTCGCCGACCTTGACCGGCACGCCGCCGCCGAGCAGCAGGAAGCCCTCGATCGCGGCCATGTTGCGCGCGGCCGGGTTCTTTTCCACGCCTTCGGCGATCGCGCCGGTGGCGTTGCGGGCGGAGGCGGCGGTGAAGGCCTTGTCACGGCTGGCCGCGACGGTGTGCGGGCCGGCCTTGTCGGCGCGGAGCACGGCGCGGGTGACGCCGGCGCGGTCGACGACCGTGGCGGTGACGTTGAAGTTCTTGGCGGCGCAGGCCTCGACGGTCGCCTGCGCGATCTCCTGGGCGATGGCGAGCGGCATGTTGCGCTCCTGCAGAACCTGGGCGCCGGCGGCGGCGGGAACGAGCGCGAGCACAACGGCGGCGGCGAAACGGATCTGGGTCATGGTCTCTCCGAGACTGAAGCGAGGACGAGCCGTGAGCTCGATGACCCCGAAATAGCGGGTCCCGGCCGGGGTTTTGATCGGTGCGGTGCCGGAGCCTTCTCCGTAGTCCTACGGAGAAGGCCATCCTACGGCGCTGTTCAATTCGCTGAACTGGCGGTCATTGCAAGGAGCAAAGCGACGAAGCAATCCAGGGGGATTGGGTGGAGCGTTTCATCTGGTCCCCCTGGATTGCTTCGCTGCGCTCGCAATGACGGTGCTGCACAAGCGCAAGCCGCTCTATCCCTCCAGCGCGAAGCGCACCATCTCGGCGACGGAATTCGCGCCGAGCTTCTCGGCAATGTTCGCGCGGTGGGTTTCGACGGTGCGCGGCGAGACGTCGAGCGCCCGCGCGATCTCCTTGGTCGACAGTCCCGCGGCCACGAGGTCGAGGATCTCGCGCTCGCGCTGGGTCAGCTTCGCTCGCAAGGCGTCGCGACCGGCACGGGCAGCCTCGGTCCGGTTGCGCGCATCGAGTGCCGCGAACGCCGCCTCGACCGCTTCGAGCAGCACCTGTTCATCGATCGGCTTGGTGAGGAAATCGACCGCGCCCGCCTTGAAGGCGCGCCGGCAGGCGGCGACGTCGCCATGGCCGGTAATCATCACCGTCGGCATGCCGCCGGCCTCCTTGGCCATGCGCTCCAGCAATTGCAGGCCGGAGGTGCCGGGCATGCGGATGTCGACGACGAGGCAGCCGTCCTGGCGCGGGTCGGGCCGCTCGAGGAAGGCTTGCACACCGGCAAAGGGGCGAGGTGCGAAACCCATCGTGCGCAGCAACAGGACCAATGCGTCGCGCACATCGGCATCATCGTCGATCAGGTACACGATCCGTGGCGCGGGCTTCATTCCGCCGCCATCCCGAGTTCGGCCGCGAGCGCCGGAAAGCGTACGGTGAAGACCGCGCCGCGCTCAGGCCCGTTGCGCGCAGCAATGCGCCCACCAGCCGCCTCGACCAATCGTTCGCAGAGCGGCAGACCCAGCCCCATGCCGCTGCTCTTGGTCGTGAAGAACGGCTCGAACAGGCGCGCCATGTCGGCCTCCGCGATGCCCGGCCCGTCATCCGCAACGGCGATTTCGGCGTCCCCGTCGACGAGGCGCGTGGCCAGGACGATCTCCCGGCGTCCGGCCGGCATGGCTTCCACCGCCTCCGCCGCGTTGCGGACGAGATTGTGCACCACCTGCTCGATCGAGACGCGGTCGAGCAGGGCCTGCGGCCCTGGCTGGCTGAGCTCCAGCCGGAGCGTGACGTTGCGCTCCTGAAGGTCGCGCTGGCCGAGCTCGACCACGTTGCTGACGATGCGGTTGAGATCGTTGCGCTGCCGCTGCGGCTCCCGCCGCGTCACATAGGCCCGCAACCGCTCGAGGATCTCGGCGGCACGCCTCGCGTGGCGGACATTCGCCTCGAGCACCCCGAGGAGATCGCCGGGCACGGCCCCGCCCGACCGGGCGAGGCGCAGCCCCGCCTGGCTCTGGCTCAGGATCGCGGTCAGCGGCTGGGTGATCTCGTGGGCGATGCCGGAAGCCATCTCGCCGACGGTGTTGACCCGCATCGCATGGGCGAGCTTCGCATCATGCTCGTGCAGGCGCACCGCCTCGCGCGCCCGCCGGCTGGCGCGCCGCTCCCGAAGCACGGCCAGCAGCAGGAAGAGGCCAAGGCCCGCGGCGACCGGCCAGCCGAACAGCAGGCCCGGCGGCAACAGCTCGGCCGGGGCCGGCCGTCGCGCCAGCGCCAGCACCAGCGGCTGCGACCGGCTGCCGAGCGCCTTCTCGAAGGAGAGCTCCGGGATCCATGCCCCCGCCGGCAGCGGCCAGCCATGCTGGACGATGGCTTTCCCAGCCGCATCGCTCAGCTTCAGCGCGGCATCATCCGGCAAACCACCTTCCGGTTCCGTCAGAAGCCGCGCATCGATGACGAGAACGAGCGCCCGTGACCCGTGGCCAGCATCCGGCACGCGCTTGATCAGGGCGTAGAACGGGCTGCCCGAGCGGCTGGTCAGCGTGACGGCCTGGCCGGGCGCGAGGTCGCCGACCCGCCGCGCCAGCGCCGCCGGATCGAAATCGCCGAGGCTGGAAGGCGCGCCGCCGACAGGGGCGCCAGCGGAGAGATCGACCTCGATCAGCTCGACGGCGGCGATCCGGGGATAGAAGCGCTGCATCGCCTCGATCACCGCCCGGAAGCTCGCCGATTCCGCATTCGAGCTGGCGAGCACCGCCGCGAGGCTGGTGAGATGCGCGTCGTGCTGGTCGACGCGCTGGGAGACGATCCGGTGCAGCGTCGTCCCCTCGCGCTGGAGCGTCTCGCTCGCCCGCATGAATTCGACGAAGGCGCCGATCCCCAGCCCGACGAGTGCCAAGGGGATCCACAGGAGGAGAAAAGGGGCGAGGCGCGGCTTCAAGGATCGCATCCGGTTTCGCACCGAACCTACCGCGCCGGGCCGGCGCCGTCACGATCGGACCGGTTCCAGCGGCGCTTCATCGTCAGCATGAAGATCTGCCCCGAGGGACGCCTGCGATGCTCTTGCGGTCGCAATCCCGCCCCAATAGGCTCCTCTTCGACGCGCGGAGACAGGCGCGCACAAGGGGAAACGCCTATGCCAAAGATGTTCAGCAAGCTTGTCGCATTCGGCCTCGCCGCTGCGGCCTTTTCCGTATTCGCGGCACCTGCCTCGGCGCAGGCGACGCTCGAGGGCGTCAGGAAGCGCGGCAAGGTGCTCTGCGGGGTCTCCCCGACGGCGCCGGGCTTCTCCTATGCCGACGACAAGGGCGTTCGTCAGGGCTTCGACGCCGACGTCTGCCGCGCCGTCTCCGCCGCCGTCTTCGGCACGCCGGACAAGGTCGATTTCGTTCCGCTCAACACCAATGTGCGCTTCCAGGGCCTGCAGTCCGGCGAGGTCGACCTGCTCTCGCGTCAGACGACTGCGACCTTCTCGCGCGACGCCTCGCTCGGCCTCGATTTCGCGCCGGTCGTCTTCTATGACGGCCAGGGCCTGATGGTTTCGACCAAGCTCGGCGTGAAGAGCGCAGCCGAGCTGTCGCAGTCGGCCGTCTGCATCCTGCCGGGCACGACGACGCTGCAGAACCTCGAGGACTATTTCAAGCCGCGCAACATCAAGTACGAGGCGGTCGTCTTCGAGAATCCCGATGAGTGGCGCAACGCCTTCTTCTCCGGCCGCTGCGACGTCATCACCACCGACCGCTCGGACCTCGCCTCGGTGCGTGCCATCGCCAACGACCCGAAGCAATACGTCATCCTGCCCGAGACCATCTCGAAGGAGCCGCTCGCCCCCGTCGTCCGCCAGAACGACAGCAACTGGCGCGACATCGTCTCCTGGACGGTCAACGCCCTGATCGCGGCCGAGGAATACGGCATCACCAAGGGCAATATCGACGAGCAGCTCAAGAGCAAGGACCCCGAGGTCCAGCGCCTGCTCGGCGTCAACGGCGACCTCGGCAAGATGCTGAACCTCGACAACAAATGGGCCTACAACGCGATCAAGCAGCTCGGCAATTACGGCGAGCTCTTCGAGCGCCATCTCGGCGAGAAGACCCCGCTCGGCCTGACGCGCGGTCCGAACCAGCTCTGGAACAAGGGTGGCCTGATCTATTCCCCGCCCTTCCGGTGATCCCGGCCATCGCATCGGACCGGAATCTGGAATCCGCTTTCCGGACGATCCGATGCGCCATCAAAAACATGGATCGCTGTTGCCGCGTCCGACGGGACGCGCGGCGACCTGCCATGCGTTCCCTCGTTTGAACTGAGACCGCCGGCCGCCAGGGCGTGGCCGGCGCGTCCCCAGCCTGGAACAGCACGATGGCCAATTCAGCTTCCAGCCCGGTGCGGCTGCTCTATGACGTGCGCGTTCGCGCCGTGCTCTATCAGGTCGTCGCGGTCGCCCTCGTCCTCGGCATCGGCCTCTATCTCTTCGGCACCGTCTCGCGGAAGCTGGCGGAGCAGAACATCGCGACCGGCTTCGATTACCTCTCCCGGCCTGCCGGCTTCGTCATCAGCCAGTCCTTCATCTCCTACGATTCCGGCAATACTTACGGCCGGGCCATTCTGGTCGGGTTGCTCAACACGATCTGGGTCTCGGTCTTCGCCGTCATCCTTTCGACGGTGCTTGGCCTCGTCGTCGGCATCGCCCGGCTGTCGCGCAATCCGCTGCTCTCGACGCTGGCGCTGCTCTATGTCGAGGCGCTGCGCAACGTGCCGCTGCTGCTCTATCTCTTCCTCTGGTACGCGCTCATCGTCGCGGTCTTTCCACCGGTGCGGGAGGCCTGGCAGATCCTGCCCGACGTCTTCCTCAGCAATGGCGGCCTGATCATGCCGTCGATACGCTGGTCCGCTGCCCATACCGGCGTGCTGGCCTCCGCCACGATCGGCATCGTGCTCGCATTCGTCGTCGCGGCCTTCATGCGGCGCCACCGCGTCGCGTCCGGCCACGCCCGTGCCGCCTGGCCCTTCGTGCTCGCCGCGCTCTTCGTGCCACCGTTGATCGGCTTCCTGCTGTTCCAGCCCGATCTCGTGGTGAACTGGCCGGAGAAGGGCCGCTTCCGCATCACCGGCGGCCTGCAGGTGACGCCGGAATTCACGGCGCTGCTGGTCGGGCTCGGCCTTTCCGCCTCGGCCGGCATCGCCGAGATCGTGCGCGCCGGCATCCTCTCGGTCGGGCGCGGGCAGTGGGAGGCGGCGCGTTCCGTCGGGTTGCACGACCGCCAGACCATGCGGCTCGTCGTGCTGCCGCAGGCGCTGCGCGTGATCATACCGCCGCTGACCAGTTCCTATCTCTCGACCTTCAAGAACTCCTCGCTCGCCATCGCCATCGGCTATCCCGATCTAGTGATGGTCTCCAACACGACGATGAACCAGACTGGGCAGGCGATCGAGGGCATCGCCATCTTCATGCTGGTCTATCTGGGCATGTCGATCGCGATCTCCATGCTGATGAACTGGTACAACGCCCGCGTCGCGCTGGTGGAGCGCTGAGATGGCCAACCTGACCGACACGGCCATCCTCGGCACGGCACCGCGGGAGCGACCGCCGCAGGGCGAGAGCAACGGGTTCAAGCTGCTGAAGCCCTATATCGGCACGCCCTTCAATGCCGTCATGACCTTCGCCTGCCTCTGGCTGATCTATCGCATGGTCGCCGGCGCCTGGGGCTGGCTCGTCACCCGTGCCATCGTCGAAGGTGGACCGCAGACCTGCAAGGCGGCAGCCGGCGCCGGCGCCTGCTGGCCGTTCCTGGCGGCGAAACTGCGCTTCATGGTCTTCGGCTTCTACCCTTACGACGAGCACTGGCGGCCCGCTCTGGCGGTGCTGCTCTTCCTCGGCGCGATGATCGTCTCAATGATCCCGCGCTTCTGGTCCCAGCGGCTGCTCTGGCTCTGGCTCACGGTGGTCGTCGCCTGCGGCGTGCTGATGTATGGCGGGCTGTTCGGCCTCTCCGTGGTCAACACCACGAGCTGGGGCGGGTTGCCGCTCTCCTTCATGCTCTCCTCGGTCGGGCTCGCCTTCGGCTTCGTGCTCGGCGTCCTGCTGGCGCTGGCACGCTCGTCGAAGCTGCCGGCGATCCAGGTCATCGCCGTCGTCTTCATCGAGATGGTGCGCGGCGTGCCGCTGGTCTCGATCCTGTTCATGGCCTCGGTGATGCTGCCGCTGTTCATGCCCGACGGCGTGACCATCGACAAATTGCTGCGGGCGCAGGTCGCGATCATCATATTCGCCGGCGCCTATATCGCGGAGACCGTGCGCGGCGGCCTGCAGGCCGTGCCGAAGGGCCAGCATGAGGCCGCCGCCGCGCTCGGCCTCGGCTACTGGCTGTCGATGCGCAAGATCGTGCTGCCGCAGGCGCTGAAGATCGTCATTCCCCCGTTGGTCAACATCTTCATCGGCTTCTTCCAGGACACGACGCTGGTCACCATCATCGGCCTGCTCGACTTCCTGGACACCGTGCGCTCGGCGATGCGCGATCCGGCCTGGCAGGGCATCGCGGTACTCGAGGGCTATGTCTTCGCGGCGCTGGTCTACGCCGTGTTCAGCTACGGCATGGGCTCTTACAGCCGCTTCATCGAACGGCGCCTGAAGACCGATCACAGCCACGGCAGGAGCGGCTGAGCACGGCGCCCGAACGAGGGCGCCCCGTTCGCCGGCCCGGCCGCGGCGCTCAGGCCGCGGCTGCGACGACCGCCGCCCAGGGGCTGGTCGGATGCGCCATGCCGACGAAGCCGCCTTCTGCGGCCATCACGGCCGAGGGGATCGAGAAATTCACGGGATAGAGCGTGTCCTCGACGATCTCGATCGGAAAGGCGCCGGCGACGGTCGCCGCGACATTGGCTTCGGCACGTGCGTCGATCTTGATGCGCGGCGTCGAGGCGTCGAGGCGCGGGCGGTGAAAGACCTCCTCCAGCGACAGGCCGAAATCGGCCATGCCCGAGATCAGCTGCAGCAGCGTGGGGAAGATGGTGCGTCCGCCGGCCGCGCCGATCGAGAGCACCGGGCGGCCTGCCTTGCTCAAGACGAGCGGGCACATATTGGCCAGCGGCTTCTTGCCCGCCGCGATGGCGTTCGGCTGGCCGGGGCGCGGGTCGAACCACATCATGCCGTTGTTCATGATGATGCCGGTCCGGGGCAGCGCGACCTTGGCGCCGAAGCGCGACAGCAGCGTGTTGGTCAGCGAGACCATGGTGCCGGTGCGGTCGACCACGCTGACATGCGAGGTGCACCCGGCCTGCGGCGTCGCGGCATGGCCGAGCGTGGTCAGGCGCTTTTCATAGGCCTCGCGGATGGCTGTGGCATAGAGCAAGGCCGTCTGGGCAGGCGGGGTTTCGCGGGACAGCGGGCCATCGACGAGACGCTGCGCCGCGTCGAAGAAGGTCGGTCCGCCGCTCAGACCCGGGATCGCGGCGATGTCGAAATCGCGATAGCGCCCGGTCAGCGCCGGTGCCCAGACGACCTCGTAGGCGGCGAGGTCGCCGGCGCGCAGCGGCGAGCCGCCGGCTTCGAGATCGGCCGCGATCAGAGCGGCGCTCTCGCCTTCGTAGAAGTCGCGTGCGCCGGCCTTGGCGAGCCGGCGCAGCAGCCCGGCCTTGAGCGTCATCGGCTTGAAGCGCCGGGTGTCGGCACCGGCCTTAGGGCCATGGCCGTCGTCGAGTAGGATCGCCGACAGCACCGGGTCGCGGGCGAGGCCCGGCGCTTCGATCGCGATGCACAAGGCGGCAAACCAGTCGATCTCCAGCCCGCGCTCGGCGTGCTCGATCGCCGGCTGGAGCGCCTCCTCCCAGGATATCGAGCCGTGGCGCTCGAGGGCCGCAGCGAGCCCGGCGATCGCGCCGGGTACGCAGATCGCGCCATAGCCGGAGACGTTGCGGTCGCCGACCACAGAGGGCCAGCTGAACCAGTTGCCGGCCTGGGCGTCGGCGAGCGGGTAATCGGCCGGATCGAGCCCGGCGGCCGAGCGGACATTGAAGTCGAGCGTTTCGGTCGCTCCGGTCCTGCCGTCAGCATGGACGAGGAAGCCGCCGCCGCCGATGCCCGACAGCCAGGGCTCGACGGTGCTGAGCACGAGCGCGGCGACGACGGCCGCATCCATGGCATTGCCGCCGCGCGAGAGCACGGCCGCGCCGGCTTCGGCAGCATGACGGTTCTGGGCCGCGACGAGGCCGTGGGGCGAGTGAACGGCGGGCCGCCGGATGCTGAAGGTCTGCATCAGCGCTGCGCCTTGAAGCGATGCGGGGTGCTGGCCTCGGCCAGGCGCAGCGGCACGGCGAAGCGCTCGGCATTGGCGCTGGCGGCGTGATGGGCGGCGACCTCGCCGACGGTCGCGATCCAGGTTCCCGGGGAGGCGGTGACGACGTCGAGCAGTTTTTCCAGCATGCGGATGCGACCGGCTCGGCCCGAGATCCAGTCATGAATCGTCAGCATCATCATCCGCCCCTCGCGATGCAACACATGCCATTCGTCGAGCCAGGCCTCGAGGATGCCGCCCTGAGGCGAGGGTGGGGCCCGGTCGGTCGAGCTGCCGGTGAAACGGAAATAGATGGCGTCGTCCACGGCCCAGAGCACCGGCACCTGCGTCACGCCATCGATGGTGTAGGGGTGGTCGAAACCCATCAGCGAGGAATCATAGAGACCGCGGCGCTTGACCTCGGCCAGCATGAAGGGGGTCATCTCCCAGGCCGGCGAGCGGAAGCCGACCGGGACGATGCCGGCCTGGCTCTTGAACAGGGCCAGCGATTCATCGAGCGCCCTGGCGAACTCCTCGGGGCCGGCTTCGGTCGCGAGCTCGTGGAAATAGCCGTGCAGGCCGATCTCGTGGCCGCGGGCGACGAAGGCCGGCAGCAGCTCCGGATGGTTCTTGGCGACGAGGCCCGGCACGAACATCGTCGCCTTGATGCCGTAGCGGTCGAGCAGATCGAGAATCCGCCAGATCCCGATGCGCGGCCCGAACAGGCGCTGCTCGATCTGGCCGAGCGTCTGCGGGGCGTCGGTTGCCAGGCTCCATTGATAGGGGCTCTCGGCATCGACATCGACGGTGAAGCAGAAGGCGCTGCTCTTGCCCTGCGGCCATTCATAGGCCGAGACGGGGAAGCGCGCCGGAGGAAGGCTGGCCTGGTTCATGACGCAGCCCTCACAACGCGCTCTTCTTGTCCTGATGGACCGCGAGCGTTCCGGCCGAGTTTCCGCCATCGACCGTCAGCGTCGCGCCGGTGACGTAGGAAGACGCGTCGCTGGCGAGATACAGCAGGGCGTTGCCGACATCCGTGCGCGAGGAGGCGCGGCCGAGCGGGATCTGGGCGACGGTATTGCGGATATGCGCTTCGGACAGATTGCTGACCGTGCTGCCGGCGGCGAAGCCCGGCTCGAGCGCGTTCGAGCGGATGCCGTATTCGGCGAGCTCGACGGCGAAGCCCTTGGTCAGGCGGTCGAGCGCTGTCTTCGAGGTGGAGTAGACGGTGGCCGTGCGCCGCATCTTGCGCGAGGCACCTGATGAGATGTTGATGATCGAGCCCTTGATACCCTTGCGTACCATCTGCGTCGCCAGCTCGCGGCTCAGGATGAAGGGCGCGCGCAGGTTGATCGAGAAGATGCGGTCGAACTCCTCGGTGGGCGTGTCGAGCAGGAAGGCGCTGGGATAGATCCCGGCATTGTTGACGAGGATGTCGGCGGCGCCCCAGCGCCTCCCGATCTCGTCCGTCAGCGCCCTGATCGAAGCCTCGTCGGTGAGATCGGCGGTCTTGACGAAACTGTCGCCGCCGAGGCCCAGCGCCCCGGCAAAGGCTTCGAGCTCGTCTCCCTTGGCGTCGGTCAGGGCCAGTGTCGCGCCGGCCTCGTGCAGCGTCTCGGCGATCCATTTGCCGATCACGCCGCAAGCCCCGGTGACGAGTGCGCGCTTGCCCTTGATGTCGTCGAACATGGTCCGGTCCTCAGCGAAAATGGGGGTCGAGACGATCGCGCACGGCGTCGCCGGTCAGGTTGACGGTGAGCACCAGCACGAACAGGCAAAGCCCGGGCAGCGTCGCGACCCACCAGGCGGTGGCGACGTAGTTGCGGCCGGTGGAGAGCATCGAGCCCCAGCTCGCCGTCGGGGGCTGCACGCCGAGGCCGAGGAAGGAGAGCCCGGCCTCGAACAGGACCATCAGGCCGAATTCCAGGGTCGCCACGACGATCAGCGTCCCTGCGATGTTGGGCAGGATGTGCAGGAAAAGGATGCGCGCATTGCCGGCACCGGCGAGCACTGCGTTCTCGACATAGGACATGCCGGCCGTCGCCAGCGTCTGCGCATGCGCCACGCGGGCATAGCGCGGCCAGCGCGTCAGGGCGAGCACCAGGACGACATTGACCAGGCTGGGGCCGAGCACCGCGACGGTGATGATGGCGAGAAGCACCGCCGGGATGGACAGAAACACATCGGCCACCCGCATCACCGCGGTTTCGACCCAGCCGCGTCGATAGCCGGCGATCAGCCCGAGCGCGGTTCCGACCGCGCCGGACAACAGGACGGACAGCACGGCGACGAGCAGCGAAACGCGCGTGCCATAGATGATCCGGCTGAGGAGATCGCGGCCGAGCTCGTCCGAGCCAAGCCAGTAATGGAAGCTGCGCGACACCGTGCCCGGCGGCTTCAGCCGGCCGATCAGATTCTGGACATTGGGATCGTAGGGAGCGAGCAGGGGCGCACAGACCGCGGTCAGGACGAAGAGCGCGAGAATGCTGACCGGCCACCAGCGCTTCAGCGGGAAGCGGCGGCGGGGCTGCGCGACGGCCGGGGCGTTCATCGTCCACCCCCCAGCGCGATGCGCGGATCGACGATGCTATAGAGGAAGTCGGAGAGCAGATTGAGCCCGACGGTGACCAGGGCGCCCAGCATGACGACGCCCTGCACCACCAGGAAGTCGCGGGCGAGGATGGCCTGGACCGTGACCTGGCCGAGCCCCGGCCAGGCGAACACCGTCTCGACGATGACCGCGCCGGCAAGCAGGTTGGAGATCTCGAGCGCTGCCACGGTGATGAGCGGGATCGCGGCGTTGCGCGCGACATGGCGCAGGAGCAGGCGCGTCGGCCCGACGCCTCGGGCCCGCGCGGTGCGGACATAGTCGCGGGTGAGCTCTTCGATCAACGCCGCCCGCGTGATCCGCGCGAAGGTCGCCATCGAAAGCAGCCCGAGGGCGATGGAAGGCATGACGAGATGCGAGAAGCCGCCGGTCGAGGATGGCGGCAGCCAGCCCAGCGAGACGGCGAAGAGCAGGATGAGGAGGATGCCGCTCCAGAAGGTCGGCATGCTCTGGGCGGCGAGCACGATGCCGGCGGCGATCTTCGCGGCCGCGCTGTCCCGAAACAGCGCGAGCAGGATCCCGACCGGGATGCCGATGCCGCAGGCGACCGTCAGCGCGCCGCCTGCGAGCATCAGCGTATAGGGCAGGCGCGAGGCGATGATGTCGACCACCGGCACGCGCTGCACCACCGACTGGCCGAGATCGAAGCGGGCGAGATCGGCGAGGAAGCCGAGATACTGGACGACGAGCGGCCGGTCGAAGCCCAGCGCGTGGCGCAGGGCCTCGATATCCGCCTGTGTCGCGGTTTCCGGCACCAGGAGATAGGTCGGATCCCCCGTCAGGCGCTGGACGAAGAAGATCAGCGTCGCCACGCCGAAGATCGTGACCAGCGCCTGCCCGGCGCGCTGGAGGAGGAAGCTGGCCACGCCGCGTCAGTCCTTCCAGCTCATGCGGTTGACGAAGATGCTTTCATTGGGCGTGGGCGTCCAGACGAGGTTCTTGGCCGTGCCGTACATCTGCGCCGCCTGGTAGAGCGGGATCACGTAGTTCTCGCTGGCGATGCGCTCATGCACGATCTTGTAGGCGGCGAGCCGCCTGGCGGGGTCGAGCGTCTGGCGCCCGGCTTCGAGCGCTTCCTCGATCGCCTTGTCCTTGGCGTTGGCCCAGCCGCTGGCGCTGTGCAGGATCGGGAACAGCACGCCGTCGGCATCCTGGCAGCCGCAGGACCAGCGGCTGAAGGCGAGGACCGGGATGGAATCGGGGCCGCTCTGCATGCGCTTCAGCCAGGAGCCCATATCCGTCATCTCGATCTTTACGCTGAGACCGGCGTCGACGAGCATCTGCTGCAGCGCCTGCACGACGCGCTGGTCGTAGACCGGCGCGGTCACCAGCGCGATTTCCTGCTTGGCTTTGGGGCCGGCCTCGGCGATCAGCGCCTTGGCCTTGGCGAGATCGAAGGGCTGATCCTTGATGCCCTCGACGAAACCCTCATGGGCTGGCGAGAGCATCTCCGCGAGAGGCTTCTCATAGCCGCCGAGGACGCCGTCGGTGATCGCCTGCTTGTCGATCGCGAACGCGATGGCGCGGCGTACGCGCGGATCGTTCAGCGGCTCCTTCTGCACGTTCATCGCGAGATAGGCGACGCGCTCGGTCAGCACCGGCACGGGCTTGGCGCGTTGCGAGGTCTTGAGCTGGGCGGCGAGGTCGCCATCAAGATTCGCAGCGAGATCCGAGGTGCCGGCCATCAGATTGGCGACGCGTGTCGCGGCATCGGGAATGGCGCGGAAGACGACGCTCGGGAACGGCGCCTTGGTGCCCCAATAGGCATCGTTGCGGGCCAGTGTCACCGAGACGCCGCGCTGCCAGCTCTCGAACTTGTAGGGACCGCTGCCGACCGGCTTGAGGTTGAAGGCGTCCTTGCCCACGACCTCGACGACCTTCCGCGGCACGATCGAGAGCTTCACCAGCTGCGCCAGCAATGCCGGATAGGCTCCTTGCGTGGTCAGCGTCACGGTCTTGGCGTCATCCGCCACGGCGTCGGTGATCTTGTCGAACTGGCCGAGCTGCGGGCTGGCGAATTTGGGATCGGTGATGCGCTTGACGCTGTAGACCACGTCCTCGGCGGTCAGCCTGGAGCCGTCATGGAAGGTGATGTCGTCGCGCAGCTGGAACTGGATCTTCGTGTCGGAAAGCTGCTTCCAGGAGGTCGCGACCTGCGGCGCGATCAGGCCCTTGTCGTCGCGGGTGACGAGGTTGTCGAAGATGTTGCGGTAGACGTAGTAGCTGTCCGGATTCCACTGGACGTGCGGATCGAGCGAGTTCGGCTCGCCGACGAGATCGATCGTCAGGCGCTCCTTGGCGGCGAAGGCCGCGCCGCCCGGCAGCGCCAGAGCCATGGCGAGGAGCGTGCAGGCAAACATCTTCCGTGTTCGTTTCATGACATCATCCCCTTTTTTGTTGTGTGGGCGCCCGGGTTGCTTCGGGCGCCCGGCCTTGCGGCGGCGTGGCGCCGCCATGCGTCGTCAGTCGCTCCAGCTCATCCGATTCAGGAAAAGGCTCTCATTCGGGGTCGGCTGCCATTTCAGGCTTTTGGTCGCGCCATAGATGACGGCCGCCTGGTAGAGCGGGACCAGCGGCGCTTCCGCCGCGATGATCTCCTGGACCTGCTTGTAGGCGGCGAGCCGCTTGTCCTTGTCGAGGGTCTGGCGGGCCTCCTCGAGCAGCTCATCGGCCTTCGGGTTGCGATAGGCCGACCAGCCGCTGCTCTTGTGGATCAGCGGGAACAGCACGCCATCGGCATCCTGGCAGGCGCATGACCAGCGCCCGAAGCTCAGCGTCGGGTTGCCGGCCAGCCCGGCCTGGGAGCGCTTGAGATAGCTCGCCATGTCCGACATCGCGATCTTGACGGTAAAGCCGGCATCGCCGAGCTGCTGCTGGATCGCCTGGACGATGCGCTGGTCGAAGACCGGCGCGGTCGCGAGCTCGATCTCGGCCTTGGCGGCAGGGCCGGCCTCGGCCACGAGCGCCTTGGCCCTGGCGAGATCGTAGGTCGGGGCCTTCAGACCTTCGACCCAACCGAAGCTCGCCGGCGTGCCCAGTTGCGAGACCGGCTTGTCGAAGCCGCCGAGCAGCCCGTCGACCAGCCCCTCCTTGTCGATCGCATAGGCGGCGGCTAGGCGCAGCTTGACGTTGTCGAAGGGAGGCTTCGACGTGTTCAGCCTGAGATAGGCGACGCGCTCGGTCAGTCCGATCAGGGCTTGCGCCTTCGGCGCGCTTTTGAGCTGGGCGGCCTGGTCGGCGTCGAGCGTGACGCCGAGATCGCTGGTGCCGGCCTGAAGGTTGGCGAGCCGCGTCGCGCCGTCCGGCACGGCGCGGAAGACCACGGTCGGGAACGGGCCCTTGGCGCCCCAATAGGCATCGTTCCTGGTCAGGACCACTTCGACGCCGCGCTGCCAGCTTTCGAACTTGTAGGGCCCGCTGCCGACCGGCTTCAGGTTGAACGCGTCCTTGCCGACCGCTTCCACGATCGCCTTGGGAACGATCGAGAGCTTGACGAGCTGCGCCAGCAGGGCCGGATAGGCCCCGTCCGTGGTCAGCTTCACGCTGGTCGGCGAGAGCGCCGTCGCGCCCGTGATCTTGTCGAACTGGCCGAGCTGCGGGCTGCCGAATTTGGGGTCGGTGATGCGCTTGACGCTGTAGACGACATCGTCCGCGGTCAGCTTGGAGCCGTCATGGAAAGTGATGTCGGGGCGAAGCTGGAATTCGATCTCCGTATCCGACAGGTATTTCCACGACGCCGCGACTTGCGGGACGATCTCGCCCTTGTCGTCGCGGGTGACGAGATTGTCGAAGATGTTGCGGTAGACGTAGTAGCTGTCGGGGTTCCACTGAACCTGCGGATCGAGCGAGGACGGCTCGTTCACGAGATCCACCACGAAGCGCTCCTTGGAGGCCCAGGCCGGGGCGATGCTTCCCAGAGCGAGGATCGCGGCGCAGGCGGCAGCGAGAGGATAGGTTCGCCAGGCAACGGTCATGACTGCTTCTCCTTCGATGAGGGGATCGGCCGATCGGCTGCGATGGGCGGCGATTGATGGGCGCCGCGTCGGCGGGCAGAACGCGCTTGCGGGCGGGGCAGCTGCGCTGACATGGCGAGGAAGCCATGGGCAACCGCGTCGGCGAAGAGCTTTTGGTCGCGTGCGATCGCCTGCCTGGCCAGATCGGCGTGGCCGGCGGCGAGCGCCGCAACCAGCTCGCCGAGATCCGCCGGGGGGATGGCGTGGCCGCCGAGATCGAGCATCCGCACGATCCGGTCCGAATGGTCCCAGATTCCGCCGAGCCAGTCGCGCGCGAAGACGCCGGCGCCGGTCGTGAGCAGATCGCGCAGCTGGCGCTCCGCGACGCGGGCCGTCGCAAGCGCTGCAAGCTCGGTCCGGCCGGATACGGACTGCACCATCCCGAGCAGCGTCGTCGCTGTCGCGAGTGCCGGCTCCGCCAGCCTGTGCGCTGCCAGCGACGGCTCGAGCCGGCGCCGCCCGTCCAGCACCGCGGCGATCAGAGCGCCATCGATCGGCGCGATCCGCCAACCCTGGCGCGCATGCCGGCTGACGAAGCGAGCCGCCGCGAGCTCCGTCAGCGCGACACGGACGCTGGCACGGCCCAGGCCGAAGCGCTCGGCGAGCGCCGCCTCATGGACGAAATCGCCGGGCGCGAGTTCGCAGGTGACGACCGCCTTGCGCAGCCGCCTTATCGCGACATCGAGCCGGGCTTCGGCAACCGGGGCGGGAGCGAAAGGCGATGCGGTATCGAGCATGAGCCGAAGCTTGGAACGCTTTGTGAGATTTCACAAGCGTGTTGTGAGATTTTATATGGCCTGCAACGGCGTGCTCGGGGTGTCTCGCGGAGACGCTTGTCCATTATCCGCATGTTCGGGGCGTCTGGTTCGCGGCAAGGCTGCTCCGGCGCAGCGCGGTCGTCGGCCCACTGCCGGAAAGCAGGCCTCGCCGGCCCATGCTGCGGTTCCCTAGGAGTTTCCGGGCTCCGCCTGCTCCGGCAAGCGCGCCGGATCGGCGCGGCCGCTTCGGGAGGCACGCCGGCCGGCGCCCTGCGGGACCGGGTTCGTCAGACCAGCCGCGAGCGCGGGGCCGCGGTCGTCTGGCTCCGCTCCGAGGAAATCGGCCCGAAGATCGTGGTGTGAGCGGCTTGCAGGATCGGCTGCGGCTCGCCCAGCAGGAACCCCTGCGCTTCCGTGCAGCCCGCCCGGTGAACCGCATCGAGCTGGTCGAGCGTCTCGATGCCCTCCGCGGTGGTCGCCATGCCGAGCTCGGCCGCAAGCGCCGCGACGGCCGTGACGATGGCGGCGCTGTCGGAATGGATCGTCATGTCGCGGACGAAGGAGCGGTCGATCTTGATCTTGTCGAGCGGGAAGAGCCGCAGATGGCTCAGGCTGGAATAGCCGGTGCCGAAGTCGTCGAGCACGATGCGAACGCCGAGATCCTTGAGGCTCTTCAGCGTCCCGAGATTCCGGTGGTCGTTGGCCAAGAGCGCCGTTTCGGTGATTTCCAGCTCGAGCCTCGCCGGATCGAGGCCAGTCTCGTTCAGAATGTCGCGCACGGTCGCAACCGTATCGCCGAAGATCAATTGCACCGGGGACAGATTGACGGCGATCCTTGGCTCGCCCGGCAGCCGGACGGCGTCCATGCATGCCTGGCGGATGACGCTCTCGCCCAGCTCGACGATCAGCCTGGTCTCCTCCGCCAGCGGAACGAACTCCGCCGGCCCGACCAGCCCCCGTTCCGGATGGTGCCAGCGCAGCAGCGCCTCGAAGCCGCAGAGCTTGCGGGATTTCAGCTCGTAGATCGGCTGGTAGGCCAGCTCGAACTGCCGCTCGTCGATGGCTTTGCGCAAATCCGCTTCCATCGCGATGCGCGCCCGCAGCTGCTCGTCCATCTCGGCCGTGAAGACGCAGCACACGCCTCGCCCCCGGGCCTTGGCCTGATAGAGCGCGAGGTCGGCCTGCTTCAGGAGGAGGTCGGCATCGCAGTCGGATCCCTCTGCAACGGCGATGCCGACACTGGCAGAGATGGAGATTGTTCGATCCCGGATCAGATAGGGCTCGCTGAGCACCTCGATGATGCGGGCAGCCAGAGCTTCGGCCTGCTGCGGCTGCCCTGGGTCGAGGCTGAGAACCGCGAACTCGTCCCCGCCCAGGCGGGCGACGCATCCGGTATCCTGCACGCAGGCCGCCAGCCGTTCCGCCACGGACAGGAGCAGCAGATCCCCGATCGGGTGCCCGAGCGTGTCGTTGACGTCCTTGAAGTGATCGAGGTCGAGGAACAGCAGGGCGACCGGCCCCTGGTCGCCCGCCGCTCGCAGCAGCGACTTCGCGATCTGGGCACGGAAGGCGAAGCGATTCTGCAAGCCGGTCAGATCGTCATGGTGAGCCAGGAAGCGGATGCGGCTTTCCTGCTCGACGAGGGCCGCGTTCTGCCGCCTCGCCTCCTCGAAGGCCTCGTTCGCCCGCGTATTGGCGGCGGCCAGTTCCGCGAGCGCGGCCTTGAGCACGGTGACATCGGTGCGGATTCCGACGATTCCGCCATCCGCAGTCCGGCGCTCCGTGATGAGGAGCCAACGGCCGTCCGGCAGCAGGCGCTCGATCGAACCGCTGCCCTTCCGATGCCAGGTGACGACATCCTTCACGAACTCATCGAGGTCGCCGGTCGCCTGAGGATACTGTCCCAGCTCGGCACCTCTGCGGATGATTTCCTCGAAAGGTGCGCCGATGGCCATGAACGGCGCGCTCACCGAATAGAGCTCGCGATAGCGCTGGTTGCACGTCACCAGCCGGTCGTTCTCGTCCCACATCACGAAGCCGTCGGACATGGCCTCGATCGCGTTCTTAAGGACGGCGGCGGCTCGCGCACGCTCGGCATCCGCACGCTCCCGCTGGCGGATGGCGAGAAAGATCGCCCCGGCGAAGGCGCCGAGCAGCAGGGTCGCGACCGCAGCCGCCAGCATCGTCCGGCGACGGTCCTTGCGCCAATCCGCCAGGAGTGTGGCACTCGGTGCGGACAGGACGACGCGGATATCGCCGTAGAGCGAGGCCCGCGCCACGTTCAAGGTGCTGGATTCGCTTCTTCGCTCCCCGATCAGGAAGGCTTTTCCGTTCACCGCCTGCTCGGGCAGCGCAGGGCTGCGGAGCTTGCCGGTGAGCAGTTCGTCATGCGGCAGCGCGGCGACGAGTTGCCCGTTCGCGCGTTCCAGGACGATCTGCGTGCCAGCGTCGACCCCGGTTTCGGCCAGCAGCTTCATCAGCGTGTGCAGGGGCACCTCGGCGACGGGGACGATGCCGTTCCAGGCGGGGATCCTGCGTGCGACATAGAGCGACCAGTCTCCGGTGACGGCATTGCGCAGGGGACCGATGAGGTTTGTCGGCGCGCGCCCCGCCGTCGCAACATCCAGCGGCAATGTGCGGTGCGTGCCGCCCGACCGGGCGGAGGCTATGATGCTTCCGTCCGGCCCGATCAGCAGGAGGTCGCGAAACGCCATCGTCTGGAAATTGAGGCCACGGAGCAGGCGGCTGGCTGTCTCCCTCTGGTCTGCTCCGACCCGTGCGACCTCGAACAGGGTTTCGAAGCTCGCCAGCGCTCCGTCGACTTGCAGCAATTGCCGGTTGAGCGCGTTCTCGACAGCCACGGCAGAGCTTTCGAGAGACTGCTCCGCAGCGCGCCAGGCGGCCTGCTCCCGCTGTCGGACGAGATGGCTCCCGCCGATAGCGGCCGCCATCAGGATGACGACCACTCCTGCTCCGACCATCAACTTAAGGCGATTGAGCATCGATCCTCATCGAGCCGGAGGCGAAGGACGTCATGGTGCCGTGACCTCGATGGCATGGAGCGGCTTGAGGTAGGCGTTCCAGGAAGACACGCAGTCCTGGCCGCAGCGTTCGAACCAGCGCGGCAGGACCGTCTCGGCGAGGAGGCGGCGGCGGCGCGCTTCGTCCGAAGTTGAAGTGGGAACGACGACCATCGGCCGCTCGAGCTTGCCGGAACAGACGGCTGTGCCGGCATTGCAGGCCAGCCCCCGCTGCGTGTCTTCCTCCGCCTGCGCCCAGATTCGCTCCTCGAGCCGGCGCACACCCTGCCGGATGGTCTCGCGCGTATCCGCCGGCAGCGCGTCCCAATGGCCGGCATTGGCTCCGAAGATCGAGACGCCCCAGCTCAGAGCGAGCGAGTGGACGGCGGTGGTGACGCTCGGCAAGCCGATCTCGTAGCCGCTCAGCGTTCCGGTGATGGCGCAGTCGGCGACGCCGTTCCGCAGCGCAGCCACCGTTTCCGCAAAGGGCAGGACCATGGGAACGGCGCCGATGGCAGCGATCAGTTCGGATTGTCCGACCGACGAGGTGCGAACCTTCCGGCCGGAGAGGTCGTCGAGCCCCTTGAAGGGCTTGGCGCAGAAGAGAACCTGCGCCGGGTGGACGTAGATTCCGAGGAGCTCGATGGAGTAGCGGTCCCGCAATACGGTCTGGAGGCGCTCGCGAAAGGCGCTCACGGTTCGGCGCAGCGTCGCCACGTCCGGATTCAGCGCGGGCAGGTCGACGGCGTTCAGCTCCGGCTCCTCTCCGGCGACGACGCTCAGCAGCGCCGTGCCGAACGAGACCACGCCGAGCCGCATGAGCTGGAGCATTTCCTGGTTGCGCAGCCCGCCGGCATCGAGCGGCCGGATCGTGGCGCTGATCCGCCCCGCCGAGAGGGCGCCGATCTCGGACTGCCAGAAGGGCTGTTCGATCTTCGTGTACTGGGTGACGCCGGCGAGCCCGCCGATGATCTGCAGCCTGATCGGTTCCTCGGCGTGCGTCCGGGTCGGGACGGTGCAGATCGCGACGGCGCCGACCAGCATTGCCAACGCAGTCGCGCCGCGGCCGCGCCTGCGCGGACGATACGCGATCGCATTCTTGCGAAGCCTGTTCATTTCGCCCCGGCGGCAGCTGTGCTCGACGGGCGATGTTCCGCCATCGCGGTTAATTGCGGTTGAATCGGCGGGCTCGGGGTTTCCTGATCGCGAAAGAAGCTCCCAGTCGCCTCGCTCAGGGTGGCCATGACCGGGGACATGAGTCAGCATCGGATTCGACTGCGCGGCCCGATGTGGGATCGCGCGGTGAGGGATGGGCGATGACACGGCTTTTGGGAATCTCCGGCAGCTTGCGGAAGGCGTCCTTCAACACCGGCCTGCTGCGGGCCGCGATCGATCTGACCCCGGATGGCGCGACGCTGCAAGCGGGCAGCATCGAGGGCATTCCGCTCTACAATGGCGATGACGAACGGGAGCAGGGTGTCCCGGCCTCGGTGCAAGCCCTCAAGCGGCAGCTGGCCGAGGCGGAGGGACTGCTGCTGTTCACGCCCGAGTACAACAACTCGCTGCCGGGCGTGTTCAAGAATGCGATCGACTGGCTGACGCGGCCGGCTTCCGACATCAAGCCGCTGTTCGGCGGCAAGCCGGTTGCCGTGCTCGGCGCCTCTCCCGGCGGGTTCGGGACGATCCTGGCGCAGGATGCCTGGCTCCCGGTGCTGCGCACGCTCGGGACGAAGCCATGGTTCGAGGGACGCATGCTGGTGTCGCGGGCACAGAGCGTCTTCGATGCCGATGGCAATCTGGTCGACGACGCCACGCGCCAGCGACTCGGCCAGTTCCTCGCCGGGTTCGCCGCCTTCGTCGCCAGCCGGTAAGGTTCCTGCCAGCCCCTGCGCGTCAGGATGCCCGACGCGCCAGCCAGTCCGCCGCCAGGTCGCCGTCCAGCGGCGTGAGGGCATGCCCGGCCGCTATGGCATGGGCTTCGACCATTGCGCCCGCTGCGCGCAGGGCGGTTTCGAGGGGAACGGCGAGGTCGCGATAAGGGTCGTCGTTGCCGGTGAGCATCAGCACGGAGGCGCCGGAGAGCGCTGCGGCCGGCGGCGCCTCCAATACTGCCGCGGGGCGCAGCAGCACGGCGCGCTGCGCCAAGCCGGGGTGAAGCTGCATGGCTGCGGCGAGCAGGTTGGCGCCGTTCGAGTAGCCGAGGAAGACGATGCGTTCCGGCGCAAGGCCGTAGGCCGTCTGCGCCTCGGCCATGAAGGCCGCGAGGGCCTCGGCTTCGAAGCGGATGTCGTCCTGGTCGAAGGAGCGCTCGGAGCGACGCCGGAACCAGCGCGACGTTCCTTCCTCCGTGCTGCGGCCGCGCAGGCCGAGCAGGGTGGCGTGGGGGGCGATCCGATGCGCGAGCGGCATCAGGTCGGTTTCGTTGCCGCCGCTGCCATGGAGCAGCACCATCACGCTGCCGTCGGGTGCGGCCGGTTGATGGAAGCGATGCACGAAGGGCAGTTCGCGGTAGATCACCCGCTCCTCGCCGGGCAGCGCGAATTGCGGCAGGACGATGCGGATGGCGTCGCTCTCGTCCTGAGCGGCAGGGGGGACGAAGAGCCGGGTCCCGAGCGTTTCGACCGGCTCGTCCAGGGTGAAGCCGGGGCCGTCCGTGGCGAACTCGATCAGCGTCCCGCCCGGCTCGCGGACATAAAGCGAAGTGAAATACTGGCGGTCATGCAGCGTCGTCGGGCTGGAGTTCAGCTTGGAGAGGTCGCGCTCGATGCCCGAAAGCCGGGCGGTGTCCGGAACGCGGACCGCCACATGGTCCGCCGTGCCGGTGCCGGGAATCCCTGGCCAGAACCCACCGGCATCGCGGATATCGAGGCTGTCGCCCGTGTCGGCGAGCAGGCGCTCGGCGCTGCCTTCGCGCGCCTGGCGGGCAAACCCCGCATGCGCCGTCAGGAAATGCACGGTTTCCTCGGTGGTCGCGGAGAGCAGCGTCACGCCGCGCAGGCGGTGGATGCGATGCTCGGGCGGAATGCTGGCGGACGCCCAGCCTTCGCCAGTCAACGTGCTGCCGACCAGCTTGACCACGAAGCCATCGGGATCGCGCAGGCGCAGGACGGTCTCGCCGAATTCCTGCAGCGGTCCCTCGGTCGGGATGCCGAAGCGCAGGGCGCGCTCCAGCCAGAAGCCGATCGCGGCGGGGGCGACGGCGAAAGCGATCTCGCTCACCTGACCATGGCCGGCGCGCCCGGGCGAGCCGTCCTCCCAGACCAGGAAGGTGACGAGCGAGCCCGGCGAGCCATGTTCGTCGCCATAGAAGAGGTGGAGCTGGCGAGCGTCCTCATAGCCGCCCGTGCGCTTCACCAGCCGCAGGCCGAGGAAGCCGAGATAGAAATCGACATTGGCCTGCACCTTGCGGGTGATCAGGGTGACGTGATGGAGACCGCTCGTCACGAAAGACCTTCTCTTGCCGATGGTTTGTGGACAGTTCGGGCTGCGACGCGCGGGGCTTCCGGCGGCTCGAAGGTGGCCCGGTGCAGCATCCGGCAAGCATAGGGTGTGGCCGGAGCGCTGGAAAGCTCACGCCGCAGGGGCGGTGGAGCCGATCGACGGGCCGCTTTGCGGGCGCGGCGGTAAGCCGCGCGCCCGCTCCGGGTGCCGCCCTAGCCGAGCGGCTTGAGGTTGGCCTCGATCCGGGCGCGCTGCGGCTCGAGGAAGGGCGGCAGCGCCAGCCTTTCGCCGAGCTTGTCGAGCGCTTCGTCGACCGCGAAGCCGGGGCCGTCCGTCGCGATCTCGAACAGGTTGCCGCCCGGCTCGCGGAAATAGAGCGAGCGGAAATAGTAGCGCTCGACCTCGCCGCTGGAGGGAATCCGGCTCTCCGCCAGACGGCGCGCCCAGCCATGCATGCCTTCGAGGTCCGGCGTGCGGAAGGCGACGTGGTGGACGCCGCCGGCACCCTGCCGCGCCATGGGCAGGCCGGGCTGCACCGCGACGTGCAGTTCGGCCGCCGGGCCGCCTTCACCCATCGCGAAGACATGGATCTCGCCTTCACCGTCGGGCGAGGCGTAGCTGCGGTCGCGGCGCATGTTCATGACCCGCGTCAGCACGGCCTCGGTCGGGGCGAGCTGCGGCACGCTGATCGTGATCGGGCCGAGGCCGCGGATCTGGTGTTCGGCCGGGACAGGGCTGCCCGACCAGGCATGGGCCTCGCCGGCGCCGCCATCATCGACGAAGCGCAGCCGCTGGCCTTCCGGATCCTCGGCGTCGAACGAGGCCCTGCCGTCGAGCAGCGTGACGGCGCCCTTGGCGTGACCGCCGGCCGCGAGGCGCTCGTGCCACCAGTTCAGGCTGTTCTCGCCGGCGACGCGCAACGCGGTGCGCGAGATCGAGTGCGTGCCGCGCTTCTCCGGGGCCGCCGGCCAGTCGAAGAAGGTGACGTCCGTTCCCGGGCTCGCCTGTCCGTCGGCATAGAACAGATGATAGGCCGAAGTGTCGTCCTGGTTGACCGTCTTCTTGACGAGGCGCAGGCCGAGCGTGTCGGTGTAGAAGCGCTTGTTGCCGGGGGCATCGGCCGTGATGGCCGTCAGATGGTGGATGCCGGTGAGCTGCAGGGTCATGGGTTTCTCCTTTTCTCGCAATCTCACCGCCAGATGTCGGAAGCCCATGCTCCGTTTGTAGGAGATGGCCGTAGAACAGATTGTTCTGTCCATGGGAACAATGGCGGTCGCTGCCATGGGTTCCCGATTGCCACCGAAGGGGCGATCTCCGCACGGGCCCGTCAGCCCCGCAGCTTCGCGGCGGCGCGTTCCGAGGCTTCCCGCGCCATTGCAATGGCCTTGCTGCGCGCACGCAGGATGGCGCCGGTCGCATCGGGGCCGGCCTTGGCTGGGCTGCCGCCGACGAAAGGCGGCTGCGGGTCGTATTCGAGCGTGAGCTGCGTGCGCTTCGCCCATTCCTCGCCGCGCAGGCGCGCCGAGATCGTCAGGCCGAAATCGATGCCGGCGGTGACGCCGCCGCCGGTGATGAGATTGCCGTCTTCCACCACGCGCTCGTCCGAGCGCGTCGCGCCGAACAGCGGCAGCAATTCGCGCGTGTACCAGTGCGAGGTCGCGCGACGCCCCGTCAGCAAGCCCGCCGCGCCGAGCGCCAGCGAGCCGGTGCAGACGCTGGTGACGAAGCGGGCTCGGGCGCCCATCTCGCTCAGGAAGGCGAGCGTCTCGGAGTCGTCGAGCAGGGCGGTGGTGCCGGCGAGGCCACCGGGCACGAAGAGGACATCGACGTCCCGCGGGCATTCGGCGAAGGTTGTCGTCGGGGCGACCGAAATCCCGACATCGGTCGAAACCGGGTTCTTGTCCTTCCAGACCAGATGGGTCTTGCCCATGGTCAGGTTGAACACCGTCAGCGGGCCGGTCAGATCGAGCAGGATCATCTTCGGGTAGACGAGCATGGCGAAGCTCGGCGCCGGCCGCGCCGGATCGACGGGTTGAGCCGTCACGCGCTCGCCAGCGGCCAGCAGGAGCCCGGCGGCGCCCAGGCCGAGGGTTGCGTCTCTGCGGTTCATCGACTTTCTCCGGGATTGGCTGTCAGATGGGTCGTCGGCAGCTCCGTCGGCGGCTGCCCCCGTCATGGAGTTCCACTCAACTGCTCGGCCGCGCGTCTGACGGCCGGCGCGCCTGACGGTCCGAGCACCGCATAGCCGAGCTCGCCGGTGAACCAGAAATAGGCGACGAGATCGCCGTCCTGCCGCGATGCCAGGGCCGCCTTGCGCGGGCTGGCGAGCGTCTTCACATAGAGCGCGACCTGTCCCCCGGCCGGTTCGTCATAGACGAACATGCCGCCCGGGCCCTCGTCGCTCGCGAGCAGCCGTCCGCCGCGAAACACCAGGCCGAGCCCAGACAGGTCGGGTATGGCGACATCCTGCCTGAGGTGATGGGACATCATCCGCTTCAATGCGGCGGTCTGGGCCGCGGGGACTTCGACCGCGTCGCCGGCGCGCCCCGCGAAGGCACGGAACGCGACGACCGCATCGGTCATCTGGGGGCGTGCCGTCGGTGGTTCCGCTTTCTGCCGAGGGAGGGCCATGCCCAGCACGGCGCCAAGGGCGAAGATGCAGATGCCAGCGGCCAGCCGCCGGTGGAATGCGGCGGTCCGCGCCGTGCGCCGGCGCCGCACCTCGCTGAGCCGCAAGGAGGCGGGAATCGGCTCGGGGCGACGAAGCTGCGCCGCTGCCCGCAGGGCCTGGGCATCCGCCCGGAATTGCTCGGCGCGGCTTTGCAACGCCGGCTCGGATGCGAGGAAGGCCTCGACCTCCCGCTGGCGGGCCGGCGCGAGCCGTCCGTCGATGAAGGCCTGGATGTCGTCGTCGCCGATCGGGCGCGAGCCGGGCGTCATTTCAGCCTCCGTAGCCGGGTGACGTTGCCGCCCTCGAGCTCGGTCCGCAGGCGCTCGCGGGCGCGGCTCAGGCGCGACATCACGGTTCCGATCGGCACTTCGGTCACCTTGGCGACCTCCTCATAGGTCATGTCTTCCATCGCCACGAGCTCCAGCGCGACGCGCTGATCCTGCGGCAACCGTGCCAGCGCCGAGAGCGCATCGCCGAGATGCAGCCCCTGCGCCGGATCGCCGGACGGGTCGGGATGGTCCGCGCCGTCTTCGTCGGTGAAGCGGGCGAGGTCGCGCTGGCGCCCGCGCCCCCTGGTGCGGTGGAAATTGAACAGGATCTGGAACAGCCAGGCCCTGACGCTCTCCGGTCTGCGCAGCTGCCGCCAGCGCGAGAGCGCCTGCAGCAGCGTGTCCTGCACCAGCTCGTCGGCATCGTCCGGGTTGCGCGCGAGCGAGCGTGCGAACCGTCGCAATGCCGGGATCTGGGCCTCGATCTCGAGGTCGGACACGCTGCCGAACATGTCACGGTCCCCGGTTGCCGCTCAGCGAGGGGTAGTCGTCGCCGCCGCGGCGCAAGGCCTCGAGGCGTCCGCGCATGCCCTGCATCTCCGTCTGCTGCCCGGCGAGGATGGCCTCGGCGATCTCGCGCACGATCGGGTCACGCCCGTCGCGCAATATCAGCCTAGCCATTTCGACCGCTCCCCAATGATGGGGGACCATCATGGCGAGGAAGTCGATGTCGGGGTCTCCGGACGGCGGGTCGGCGTGCATGTCCCGCATCATCTTCTCCATGCCGACATGCATGTCGCTGAGATAGGCATCATAGCCCTTCGGCGCAGTGGCCGCCGCAGCCGCGGCTTTGTCAGGCGAAGGCGGCATCGCCCCGCCATGATGGGAATGATCGTGCACCGGCACGGCTCCTCCGGCGACTCGGGCCAACATGGCGTCCAGAGAAAATCTCATCTTCCCCTCCCGTCACGCCGTCTCGCTGCGCGCGCCGGGGCGCACATAGACCAGGTTGATCGACTTCTTGTTGCGCAGCTTGCCGGATGGCAGGTCGAGCGTGCCGAGCGGGATCTGCCTGATGAAGCGCGGCTGCATGGGATCGCTGACATCGAACGCGCTACAGACGGTCTGTCCGGCATGGGGCGCGCCGGGCAGCTCGTCGAGCTCATGGGCGACATAGAGCTTGGTGTTGGAGGGATCGGTCCAGATGCCGTGCGCCTCGCGGCCATGGCTGAAGAAGTGGCCGACGACGCGCCGCTTCCCGACCGGCGCCGAGCGGTCGATGATGGCGATCCGGCTGGAGGTCCGGCCCTCCGGCCCATCATCGTCGACCCGGGCGAAAGTGGCGTAGGCCACGCTGCCGCGCGCGTTCCTGACGAACTCGACATGGTTGGGCCGGGCCTTGTCGCCCAGAGGCACGTGGTCGAGCAGCCGGTGCTCGGCGCTAGCTTCATAGACCGAGAGGCAATCCGCCAGCTTCTGGGAAACCCAGAACTCGCGCCCGTCCGGTGTGATCTTGACGAAGGGCGCGAAGCCGAAGCGGTCCTGCGCGGTGGTGTCGATCGTCGTCTTGCGCTCGGTCGTCGAGAAGCCCTGCGCGTCGTATTTGACGTCGTAGACCTCGATCCGGGGCAGCTTCTGCGAGATCAGGAAGGCAGTCTCGCCGCCGGCCGAGAACCAGACCATCGCCGGGCCGGGCAGGACGGGCATGAACCTGCGGATCGCCGCGCCGCGCGGCAGTTCGCCGGAGGATTCGGCCTTGGCGCGCTGCACGTCGATCACGGCGATCTTGCTCTCGCCGCGCAGCGCGACCCAGACTTCCTTGCCGTTGCGGGTGAAGGTCGGCTCATGCGGCTCGCGCCCGACCAGGATGCCGGAGGTCAGGATATCCGGCGATGTCGTCGCGCCGGCCTGTGGGTTCGGCTGATTGCCGATAACCTTCAGCTTGGCCGTGTCGACGAGATAGAGGTTGCTCGTGCCGCGGCCGGCCGTCGCGAACATGCTGGAATCCGGCGACGGCACGCAGCCATGGATCGAGATCGCGCCGTGATAGAGCGGCTTCTGCACCATTTCGCCATGGGTCGGGGTGACGTTGCCCGTCACGAAGCGGAAGGGAGGGCGCGGATCCTCGTCGAAGCTGGTCAGATTGACCGTCGGCAGGAGTTCGTCCGTCACCGGATCGATCACGCTCAGCGTGTTGGAATCCTCGTTGGTCAGGAAGACGCGGTCACCGGTGCGCGGCCCCGTTTCCGCGGATTTGCCCTGCGCCCTGGCGATCGTCGGGCTCAACGCGACCGCCGCGGCTCCCTGAAGCACTGTGCGACGGCTTGGCGCGATCGGATTTCTGCTGGACATGCCCTGCTCCTCGTTGAGCAGGTGAGATGCGTCGCGGCACCGATTATTCCGCCGCCGGTCGAGGCCTCACGCTTCCGTGATCGCCTGCGGTCCACCTATCGGGCTCGCTAGCTGCCGCGCCGTTCGGTGCAGGGCGGCGGCCGGACAAGCCCAAGCATATATCATTTCTGCATAGGGATGTTCTGTAAAAGAATTTTCCGTATTTCCGCCAAGCCCTATCTTTCGGCTGCCCATTCGACGCTCTGCGCCGGACGGCTCCGGGCGGCGTGCCGCTCCAAGATCAGAAGCATCAGCGGCACCATGGATCGTCGGCGAAGCAGATCATCAGGGAGAATGCTCGGACCCGGCCGAACACGCCGGCCCCTGCCGACTGGTCGCTGCCATTCCGACAAGACCGCGCGATGCATCCTCGCGGCGCAAGGCCGTCTCCGATGAGCGCGGCTGCCGTCGACCGGAGCTTGTGGGGGCAGTGGCTCGGTGCCGCGCCACAGGTTCGAACTCCTGGGAGGACAACATGAAGCAAAACCGTTTCTCGCTCGGCGTCGCCGCGCTGCCATTTGCGGTGGCTTGCGGGGCCCTCGTCGCGAGCATCGCGCCCGGCCAGGCCCAGGCGCCGCAGCCGGGCTGGGTCACCGTTTCGGCCTGCACGCCGGCAGGGCCGCTGATTCCGACCAACACGACCGAGAGCTGTGGCTCCGACGTGCTGCAGCCGATTCTCGCCGGGCTGGTGACGACGGATGCGAAGACCGGCGCGATCATCGAGGATGTCGCGGAGTCGATCACCACATCCGACAACAAGACCTGGACGATCAAGCTCCGGAAGGGGCGCAAGTTCCACGACGGGACCGAGGTCCTGGCGAAGAACTTCGTCGATGCCTGGAACTGGGCGGCCTATGGCCCCAACGGCCAGTCGAACAATGACTGGTTCTCCGTCATCGTCGGCTATGGCGACCTCAATCCGAAGGCGCCGAAGGGCGAGAAGCCGCCGGCTCCGGCGACCAACCGGATGACCGGACTCAAGGTCGTCAACGACCACGAATTCCAGGTCGAGCTGAGCAACCCGGTGCCCGTCTTCAGGGCCCAGCTCAGCTACAAGGCCTTCTACCCGATGCCGGATTCCTTCTTCGCCGACCCCGCGGCGTTCGGCCGGAAGCCGATCGGCGCCGGGCCGTTCCAATTCGTCTCCGGCGCGCCGGATTCCGGCTACAAGCTGGCGGCTTTCGCCGATTATGCGGGGCCGGCCAAGCCCTCGATCAAGGGGATCGACCTCAGGATCTATACGAGCCGCGAGGCGGCCTATAACGACCTGGTCGCGGGCAATCTCGACCTGCTGCGCGACATCCCCGCCTCGAAGCTCGTCGGCGATCTCTGGAAGCGCGACCTGCGCGGGCGCGCCGTCACCCAGCCGCGCGCGAACATCCAGGCACTCGGCATGCCCTATACCGACGCCAATCCCCAATTGCTGAAGCCGGCGATCCGGCAGGCGCTGTCGATGGCGATCGACCGCAAGGCGATCGTCGACATTCTCTTCAACGGCATCGGCCAGCCCGCCACCGGCTGGGTGCCGCCGGGCACCGAAGGCTACCAGCCGGGAGCCTGCGGCGAATATTGCAGCTTCAACCCCGAGAAGGCCAAGGCGCTGCTGGCGCAGGCCGGCGGCTACAAGGGCGAGATCAAGCTCTACTATGCCGGCGACAGCGAGGTGAAGTCCGCGATGGATGCCGTCTGCAACAGCATCCAGAACACGCTTTCCATCACCTGCGTGACTTCGGCGCTCTCCGACAACGCGACGTTCCGCTCCTACACCCGCTCCGGCAAGGTCGACGGTCTGTTCCCGTCGAACTGGACGATGGACTACCCCTCGATCGACAATGCCCTGATCCCGCTCTACTCGAAGGCGGGAACCTCCAACCGGGGCGCCTATGAAAGCGCAGCCTTCGATGCGCTGCTCGACAAGGCCGCGAAGGAGGAGACGTCCGCCGCGATCAAGACCTATCAGGAGGCCGAGCGCCTTCTGACGGCGGAGATGCCGCGCGTGCCGCTCTGGAACCCGGCCATGACCGTCGGCCATTCGCCGAAGGTGCGCTCCGTCACGCTCTATGCGAACGGCCGCATCGACTATTCGGCGCTGTCGCTGAAGGACTGACGCGAACATCCGCTATCGCAGCGGACCGTAGAGTGGGTTCCACTCCTCGGAAAATGTCCGCTGCGATGACAATTGCCGAGGTCGCCGCCACCGCGTCCGCCGCGGCGTGCGGCGATCCAAGCCGAGACATGCGAGCGAGGACATGACGGGCTATATCCTGCGCCGGCTCCTGCAGTTCATCCCGGTGTTCCTAGGGACGACCTTCGTCGTGTTCTTCCTGGCCTGGGGCATGCCGGGGGACCCGCTCGCGGGCAAATGCGGCGACCGGGAATGCCCGGACGCCTTCGTCGCCGCGGCGACCGAGGAGTTCAAGCTCGATCGCCCGCTGATCGTCCGCTACGGCTACTATCTCGCCGATCTCGGTCGTGGCGATCTCGGCCGCTCCTTCACCGGGCGCGACGTCTCGGAACAGCTCGTCGCGGCCTTTCCCGCGACGGTCCGCCTGGCGTTGCTGGCGGTACTGATCGAGGTGCTGCTCGGCGTCACCATCGGGGTCGTCGCGGCCCTGCGGCCGGGCAAGGCCTTCGACACCACGACCATGATGGTGGGGCTGGGGATCATCGCCTTTCCCAGCTTCGTCATCGCCAATCTGGCGCAGCTCGTCTTCGGGGTGCGGCTCGGCTGGTTCCCGGTGACGGTGAGCGATCCGACCAGCTTCGCCGAGCTCCTTTTGCCGGCGATCGTCCTGGCGCTGGCGCACCAGGTCACGCTCTCCCGCCTGACGCGGTCGGCCGTGATCGAAACCATGCAAAGCGACTATATCCGCACGGCCCGGGCCAAGGGGCTCGGCGAGGCGCGCATCGTCGCGGTGCATGCCCTGCGCAACAGCCTGATTCCGGCCGTGACCTATGTCGGCAAGGATATCGGCGGCCTGCTCGCCGGGGCCGTCGTGGTCGAGGGCGTCTTCAACATCAGCGGCGTCGGCGGGCTGATCGTCCAGTCGATCCGCAGCCATGACGGCATCACCATCGTCGGCGCCGTCACGGTGGTCGTCGTCGCCTATCTGTTCATCAATCTCCTGGTCGACCTCTCCTACGCCGTCCTGGACCCACGGATCCGCTATGACTGATCTCATTCAGGCCACGTCGCCCGCCCCCGAGGCCGGCGCCGGGCCGCGCCGCCGCAGCCGCTCCCTCACCGGCGAGGCGATGGCACAGCTCGGCCGTTCGCCGCTCGTCTGGATCGCGCTGGCGATCCTCGTCGTCCTGGCTGCGATGGCGATCGCGCCGGGCCTCTTCACGAAGGTCGATCCGCAGCGCTGCATCCTGCTGAACTCGCGCAAGCCGCCCGCTTACGGAAGCTGGTTCGGCTTCGACATTCAGGGCTGCGACGTCTTCGCTCGCACGGTTCACGGTGCCCGTGCGTCCTTGTCCGTGGCGCTGCTGGCGACGATCGGGAGCACGCTCATCGGCGGCGTGCTGGGCCTCGTCGCCGGCTTCAAGGGCGGCGCTATCGACGCCGTCATCTCGCGTGTCACCGATGTGGTCCTCGGCCTGCCGACCCTACTTGGCGCGATCGTCATCCTCGCCACGCTGGGCAGCTCCGGCAACGGCGTGCTGCGCCTGGCGCTGGTGCTCTCCGTGCTCGGCTGGGCGACGGAAGCGCGATTGATGCGCGCCTCGGTGCTGCAGACGCGGGAGGCCGACTACGTCCATGCCGCGCGCGCCGCCGGCGCCAGCAGCATCCGGATCGCACTCCGCCACGTGCTGCCGAATTCGGTCGCCCCGCTGCTCGTCCTCGCGACGCTCTCGCTCGGCGGCTATGTCGGGACGGAGGCGACCCTGTCCTATCTCGGGCTGGGGCTGCAGCCGCCGGTGGTGTCGTGGGGCACTGCGATCAGCGACGCACAGCCCTATCTCGCCAGTGCGCCGCACATGCTGCTCTTCCCGAGCCTGGTGCTGACCGTGACCGTGCTGGCGCTGGTGCTGCTCGGCGAAGCCGTCCGGCGCGCCTTCGATCCCCGTTCGCGCTGATCCCGTCCGGCAGCGCTGCGATACCGACCGTCGAGGTAGTTGGCTCTGATGAATTCCTTCGCATCCTTCCTGGACAATCACCTATTCGACGGCGGCTCTTCCGACGTGTTCGTCACGCGGCAGCAGGCCCAGGCCGATCTCGAGGCCCTGCGCGACATCATTCGGGACCGTCATTCCTATGTGGCGGCGGTGGCCTATCCCTACGAGCGGGCCATCGGGGCGATGATCGGGCAGCTCCCCGAGCAGGTCTCGGTTCGCAATCTCGCGCTTCAGATCCAGAAGCTCGTTCAGCATCTCGGGGATTCGCACGCTCAGGTCGTCGACTGGATGCAGGGCCTGCCGGGCGGCTGCAGCCCCTTCGCGATCGGTGTCGAGAACAACCTGGCCTTCGCTTATGACCCGGCGACGCGGCGCCTGCTCGATGCGGCGCATCCTTTCGTCAGCTCCATCGACGGCCTGCCGTTCTTTCGGTGGCTCGAGAGAGCCGGCGACATCACGAGCGGCCCCTACGCCTCGCGCTCGCAGCGCCTCGCGCGCAGCCTGAGGCTGCTTCGCCATGTCGGCTATCTGCGCCGGGAGCTCGGGCTGCCGGACGATCCGGGCATCACCTTGGAGCTCTGCGACGCCGCCAACCGCTCGTCCCGGACGATGACGGTCCCGATCGCGGAGACGCAGGACCTGTCCGACCCGCTGCTGCCGCTGTCGAACGAAAGCGGCGTGCGGCCGGGAAACATCGGCTATCTGCGCATCTATTCCCAGAGCGACAGCGCACTCGCTGCGCGCATCGACGCGCTGATGGCGCCACTGCGCGAGACGGACGCCCTGATCGTCGATGCGCGGCAATGCGGCGGCGGGACGCGCGAATGCCTCTCGGCGCTCTTCCCCTATTTCATGATGCCCGAGGACGGCCCCTACATCCACAATGTCGCAAGGCTGCGGGCACCGGCCGATATGTCGCAGGACATGCTGATCGACCTGCTCAAGGTCGATGACAAGGCGATGTTCTTCCGCACGGACCCGAGCCTGCCTGCCGACGAGAAGGCGGCGCTGGAGGCGCTTCTGGCCGGCTTCCATCCGCAATGGCAGGTGCCCGAGGGAGACTTCACCGACTGGTATTTCGGCGTGCTGCGCGCCGTTCCCGGCAAGCCGCACTACGACCGGCCGGTCTATGTGCTGATGGACTGGGGCGCAGGCAGCGCGGGCGATATCTTCCTCTCGACCTTCAAGGGCTGGCGGAACGTCACGCTCGTCGGCTCGGCGAGCAATGGGCGCAGCGGCAACAGCATTCCCTTCCCCCTGCCGAACAGCGGCATCCGGGTGCGGCTCTCGACGATGGCGTCCTTCCAGAAAAGCGGCGAGATGTATGATGGTTTCGGTATCGCGCCCGACCTGGTCATGGAGGCGCGGATGTCGGATTGGCTCGGCGAGACCGACACGATCCTCGACCGCGTCACGACGATGGCGCGAAGCGGCAAGCCGGGAGCGGCGGGGTAGGGGGAGCGATCCCACCGGTGACCGGGCGGTCCTCCGGGCCCTCCGCTTCGTTCCGGGCAGGGAAGCGGTTCGCCCTCAGGACGAACCCAGCATCTCGGAAAACGCCTTCGTCAGCATCGACGGCGCCATCGTGATCGATTGCGCCAGCAGCACCTCGACCGGGATCGGCGGGTTCAGATCCTTGATCGCGAACTGGCCTGCGAAGGTGTTCGCGACGTAGGGATTGACGACGCCGATACCGACGCCGGCCGCGACCAGCGCGCAGATGGTGATCGACGAGTTGGTCTCCACGGCGACGTCCTCGGGATAGCCGCCTACGGCCAGAAGCTCGCGCATGCGGATGACGATGTTGTCGGAGTCGTTGAGCAGGATCAGCCTGAAGCGCTGGAGCATGTCGAGCTCGACCGAAGGCAGGCGGGCGAGCTCATGCTCGTGCGGGACGATGCAGACCGCCCTGGACCGGGTGATCGTCGAGCACTGAAACAGCGCAGTGTCCATCGTCCCGGTGGTGAGGGCGATATCGACCAGCTCCTGGCGCAGATGCTCCTCGAGCTGAGGCGTCGCCTCCGTCTGCAGGTTGATGAAGGTGCCGGGAAAGCGCTGCATGAAGCGGTCGATCACCTTCGGCAAGAGGCCTGTGGCGAGCGTCGGCGTGCTGCCGATGCGTAGTACCCCGGCGCCGGATTTCCTGAGGATGCCGACCACGGTTTCGATCTTCTCGAGACCTTCGAAATGCTTGCGGACCGACTGGTAGAGATGGCGCCCCTCGCGCGTCGGCCGCAGCCGCCCGTGATGGAGCTCGAAGAGCTGCAGCCCGGCGGCCTGCTGCAGGTCGGCGAGCTTACGGCTGATCGAGGGCTGGGTCGTGTTGAGCGCGATCGCGGCCTTGGTCGTCGTGCCGGTTTCCATGACCGTCTTGAAGACCTGGATCTGCTGAAAATTCAGCGGCCTGCCCATGAAACTGCTCCCAGATGCCGGCACCTGCGCTGGGATATATCATTTATGCATACAGGTGTTCCGAGAAAGAATTTTTTCGCATTCCCCCGGAGCCCTAATTTCGGCGCCTGTTCCTCGCCGTCTCCCGGCCGGAACCGCTCAGGGCAGCGTTCCGCCCGGATATGTCGAAAGCGCAAGTGGCGGCGATGCATAATCTGGTTCAACCGATCACGCGAACCTGCCCGATCTCCCGGATCGGCAACGGCGTCGGCCATCACTTCTTCGGCTATTACGACAAGACCAATTGGGGCGCCGGCGACCGCCTCCTGCTCGGCCACCGCGTCGCTGCGCGCGATTTCGAGCTGGTCGCCGATAGCGCGGCCGAGGTCGGCTATTTCGACCTGGCGGGCGATGGCGCCTTCCACCCTTGCGGCCGGACGACCGCCTGGAACTGGCAGATGGGCAGCCAGCTGCAATGGCTGGACGCCACGCGCAGCGAGCGGCTGATCTACAATGTCCGCACCGATGGAGGCCGCGGGCTCTATCCCGGCTTCGGGTCGGTCGTCTTCGATCTCACCACCGGCGCCTCGCGCGAGCTCGACACGCCGATCTATGTCGCCGCTCCGAATGGCCGCTACGCGCTGGCCGTCGACTACGAGCGGCTCTACATCACCCACAGGACCATCGGCTATGTCGGTCTTGCCGGGCCGCGCGCCGACCTGCCGCTCTGCCCGGCCGATGACGGCATCCACCATCTCGACCTCGAGACCGGAGAGACCAGGCTGCTCGTCAGCTATGCCGACCTCAAGGCGCTGGATCACCGCCCGTCGATGGACAAGGCGATCCACTGGGTCAGCCATATCGAGATCAACCCGTCCTCCAGCCGCATCCTCTTCCTGCATCGTTGGACCGAGCGCGTCGAGGACGAGACCTGCTTCCTGCACCGGCTGATCACCATGGACCCCGACGGCGGCAACATTCGCCTGCTGGAGTGCTCGGACCATCCGCTGCCGCAGCTGCAGGAGAATTTCGATCCGAGCGCCGTCGGCACCTTCGACTACGAGAAGTCGGAATACCAGATCTCCCACCCGCTCTGGCGCGACGACCGCCACATCATCGTCTGGGGCCCGCATGCCGGGTCGATCCATTATCATCTCTATGCCGATGCGGACCCGGTTCAGGTGTCGGTTGTCGGCCGTGAGGTGCTGACCGAGAACGGCCACATGACCTATTCGCCGGCCGATCAGCGCTGGCTTCTCAGCGACACCTATCCGGACCCCGTCAGCAACGAGCGGATCCTGATCCTCTACGACGCGCTCAGGGGCGTCCGCTACGACATCGGCAGCTACTACACCGACCCCGCGCTGACCAAGGAAAACCGCTGCGATCTCCATCCGCGCTGGAGCCATGACGGCCGCCGCGTCTGCATTGACTCGATGCATGAGCACGAGCGGCAAATGTACGCGATCGACGTCTCGTCGATCGTCGGTGCATAGCGAGGGAGGACCACTGACATGAGAACGACGCTATCGACTTGCGTAAGCGCTGCCGCAGCTGCGGTCGCGTTGCTGCTGGCGCCGATGGCCGCTTTCGGCCAGGGCGCGCCGCTGGAGGGCACGCTGAAGAAGATCGCGGACGACGGCGTCGTGGTGATCGGCTATCGCGAGGCCTCGATCCCGTTTTCCTATTACGACGACGCCAAGATGCCGGTCGGCTATTCGATGGACCTGACCGCGCTGATCCTGGAGCGGATCAAGACGAAGCTCGGCAAGCCCGACCTCCAGATCCGCAAGCTGCCGATCACCTCGCAGAACCGGATCTCGCTGCTGCAGAATGGCACCATCGATTTCGAATGCACGACGACGACGCACAACGCCTCGCGCGAGCAGCAGGTCGACTTCTCCAACACCTTCTTCGCCATCGGCACGCGCCTGCTCGCGCGCAAGAGCACCGGCATCAAGGACTTCCCCGATCTCAAGGGCCAGAACGTCGTCGTCGGCGCCGGCACGACCTCCGAGATCCTGCTGCGCAAGATGAATGCCGAGCAGGGCATGGGCATGAACATCATCAGCGCCAAGGACCACAGCGAATCCTTCCTGATGCTGTCGACCGGCCGGGCCAAGGCGATGATGATGGACGACGCCCTGCTCGCCGGCGAGCGCGCCAAGGCCAAGGACGCCTCGGACTACGTCATCACCGGCACGGCGCAGTCGCGCGAGGCCTATGGCTGCATGATCCGCAAGGGCGATGCCCAGCTCAAGGCGCTGCTCGACCAGACGATCGCGGAGCTGCAGACCTCGGGCAAGGCCGTGACGATCTACGACAAGTGGTTCCGCTCACCGATCCCGCCGCGTGGGCTCAATCTCGACTTCGACCTGTCGGACGACATGAAGGCGCTCTTCGCCGCTCCGAACGACAAGGTCCTCAACTGACCTGAACAGGGGCGGGGATGCCCGCCCCGCCGCTAGGGAACGAACCATGGGCTACAATTGGAACTGGGGCGTCCTGTTGCAGCCCGTGGCGACCGGAGAGGGCGCGACCTATATCGGCTGGATCCTGCACGGCCTGATGCTTACCGCCGCGCTGACCTTCTCGGCCTGGCTGCTCGCGCTCCTCGTCGGCACCTGCTTCGGCATCCTGCGCGCCTGGCCGAGCCGGCTCTGCGACGCGATCGGCGCGACCTATGTCTCGCTCTTCCGCAACGTGCCGCTGATCGTGCAGTTCTTCATCTGGTTCTTCGTCGTGCCCGAGGTCCTGCCGACGGCGATCGGCGACTGGATCAAGAGCATCACGCCGAGCACCCAGGTCTTCGTCGTCTCCGTGCTGGCGCTCGGCTTCTTCACCGGCGCACGCATCTGCGAGCAGGTCCGTGCCGGCATCGCCGCTCTGCCGGACGGCCAGACCCAGGCCGCACATGCGCTCGGTCTCACGCTGCCGCAGGCCTTCCTTCTGGTCCGGGCCGTCCCGCTGGTGATGCTGCTGCTCTGGTTCTTCCTGATCGTGCCGCAGATCCTGCGCACCGTCTTCGGCCTCTCGCCGAGCGTCGACATCCGGCTGGTCTCGGCCATGGTCGCCTTCGTCCTGCTCGAATCGGCCTTCTTCGCCGAGATCATCCGCGCCGGCATCCTCGGCTTGTCGAAGGGGCAGTTCCACGCCGCCGCCGCGCTCGGCATGGGCCGCTATCAGGCGATGCGCTACATCATCCTGCCGCAGGCGTTCCGGGCGATGCTTCCGATCATGATGACGCAGTGCATCGTGATCTTCCAGGACACATCGCTGGTCTATGTGATCTCGCTCGGCGATTTCTTCCGCAACACGGTGAGCATCGGCGAGCGCGACGGCACCCTGGTCCCGATGCTTCTCCTCGCCGGCGCCGTCTACTGGGTCATCTGTTCCGGCCTGAGCGGGCTGGTCAGGGCCCTTCAGAAGAGGACGGCGACATGATCGAGCTGAAGAGCGTCTCGAAATGGTACCAGGACTTCCAGGCGCTCAAGGATTGCAGCGTCACGGTCGGGAAGGGCGAGGTCGTGATCTTCTGCGGCCCGTCGGGCTCCGGAAAATCGTCCCTGATCAAGCTGGTCAACGGGCTGGAGGATTTCCAGAGCGGCGACATTCTCTACAAGGGCAAGTCGATCCGCAGCCGTGACGTCAGGCTGCCCGAGCTGCGCCGGCGCATCGGCATGGTCTTCCAGCATTTCGAGCTGTTCCCGCATCTGTCGGTGCTGGGCAATCTGACGATCGCCCAGCAGAAGGTGCTGAAGCGGGACGCGGCCGAGGCCGAGCACAAGGCGATGGGCCTGCTCGACCGGGTCGGCCTGCGGGCGCATGCCGGCAAATATCCGAGCCAGCTCTCCGGCGGGCAGCAGCAGCGCGTCGCGATCGCCCGCTCGCTGTCGATGGATCCGGAGGTCATGCTCTTCGACGAGCCGACCTCGGCGCTCGACCCCGAGATGATCAACGAGGTGCTGGCGGTGATGGTCGAGCTGGCGCAGGAGGGCATGACCATGCTTTGCGTCACCCATGAGATGGGCTTCGCCCGGCAGGTCGCCGATCGCGTCGTGTTCATGGATGCCGGCTCGATCGTCGAGACCGGCGATTGCGCCGCGTTCTTCGTCGCTCCGCGATCGGAGCGCGCGCGGGACTTCCTCGGAAAGCTGCTGCGCTGACCGCGGCGCGCTGCCGCCTCAGTCCTTGAGCTCCAGCAGGAAATAGGTGGTCGGGCCGGTCGGCAGGTCGTTGCCGAGCCGGAACGCGACAGGGCCCGTGCCGCTGGCGGCGGCCGGCTTCACGGTGCCGTCGAGGCCGACGGGCGAAAGCCGCCACTGCCGGGCGCTCCTGCCGATCCGCAGGTCGACATGGCCCTTGCGGATGAGGACCGGCAGCCTGCCGAAATCCTCGATGACCCTCTGCTCGCGGTCCCGGAAGATCATGCCGGTATTGCGGGCGTCGGTGGCGTAGATCAGCAGGAAGCGGCTGCCGTTCGCCAGCGAGGCGGGCGCGTCGAGCGAGGCGAGCGCGACCAGTGCGTCTCCGTCGGCGCCCTCGACGGTCAGGGTCTTGAGGGTGGCCGGCAGGCTCGCGGCCGAGAAGGCGAGCGCTTCCGTCGCCGGCGTCGTCAGGCGCATCTGCCTGTCGCGCCGGTTCAGGAGGATCTCGCCGGTGTCGCTCTGGAACAGGCCGGCGGAAAGCTGGGTGAGGTTCCCGGTCGGGAGCAGGTCGTCCGCCTTCAGCTTCTCGACGATGGCGTCGGGCCGGTTCGCGTCGCGCGGCTGGCGCACGGCGATGCGCTCGCCGATGCTGTCCGCATCCTGGAGCCCGATCCTGCCGAGCAAGGCGAGCTCGGTCAGTCTCTCGGGCTCGCGCGCCTGCATGTCCGGGCCGAGATCCGCCTCGCCGCGCACCGCGAAGGGGATGGTGAGCCGCGAGGTCGCCACGTCGCCGCGCCTGAACAGCAGGGCGGACAGGGTTTCCCCGGCGCGGGCGATGGGATCGAGCGCGATCGCATAGGGCAGCATGGCGCGCTTGTGCGGATAGGGCTCGCCATAGGCGAGCGCGATCGGGCCATGCGCGTGCCGGCACAGCGCGTCCCAGCCCTGCAGCGCGGCATAGGCCGGGAACACCAGCCCGCCCTCGTAACGGTAGCGGTTCCAGAACAGGTGGTCGTATTCGCTGACGATGAAGGGCTTTCCGAGCCAGCGCGTCGCGGCGGCCATGCGCACGGAGTTGGCGGCGTCGCCGAGCGAGCTCTGCTGGGTGAGCTTGCTGCCGGGAGCGTAGCCGCTCGCCCAGTCGTGATAGGTGTTCATCGTCACGGCTTCGAGCCCGCGACGGCTGAGGGCGGTCTGCACCGTCGGCCAGTTGTTGTAGGTGCTGATGATGCCCTTGTAGCCCAGCGCGCGCAGGGCGGCGCTCATCTTCGCCACCGAGGCCGTTTCGAGTTCGACGAAGAAGGCCTGCAGGTCTCGCAGGCGCGGGCTGTCGGCATAGCGATCGGGCGGCAGCCGGATCGAGCCGTCTTCCAGCTTCTCGCTCCAGCCCAGCCCGCCCCAGGCCTTGGCCAGCTCTGCGCTCGAGGCGTAGCGCTGCGCCAGCCAACGGTTGAACGGCGCCGCGAACATCGGGTCATAGGGCGGCTTGCCGCGCCGGTCATGGACGACGCTTTCGAACTCGGCGCTATTCTCGTTGACGAGGATGACCAGCGCCAGTGCCTCGTCATGGATCGGCGCGGTACCGGTATAGGGATTGACACGGGCGAGGAATTTCTCGACGAGCGCCTTCCAGTGGGCGAAGGCCGCGTCGTCGAGATAGAGCGCGAGCTTGAGGTTTCCGGCAGGGTCCCAGCGCTCGTCGCGGCCGCCATAGGCTCCGTGCCAGGAGGTCATGCCGTCGATGATCCAGTGGATGCCGTTCCGCTTCAGCGCGGCGAGCAGGTAGTGGATGCGATCGAGCGTCTCCGGATCGAAATCGAAATCCTTCTGCCGGCCGATCATCAGCGAGGCGTCGATGAAGGTCAGCCTGGCGATGTTGTAGCCGTGGAGTGCGAGCTGCCGCGCATAGCGGTCGGCCCCGGCATGATCGGGGAAGCCGCCGGATGCCGGGCTCCAGGCGAGGGAGGCGCAGAACAGGCGGGCCGGTTCACCGGGAGCATCGGCAAAGGCGAGGCGCCCGTCCGGACGGACCGTGATCCGTTGGCTTGCGGCGGCACCCTTCTGCCCGATCGGCCGGTTGGGCAGGAAGCCCGAGAAGTCGAGCGGGCTGCCGGGGCGGATTTCCAGAGAGACCTCGCGCACGGGCAGCCATTCTTCGGCGGCGGCTGCGCCGGAGGCCGCGACGCCCAGCGTCGTGGCCAGGGCGGAAAGCAGGCTCTTCATGCCGATCCGGCCCGTTCCCGTGATCGCCGGATGCCGCCGCACCGTCACGGTCGCGAGGGCCCGTGCAGGATGTAGGACTTGGTCAGGCCCGCGACCTTCTCCCGGACCAGATTCGCCTCCGGCGCATAGGAGCGGAACTCCTTCAGCGTCAGAATCTGGATCTCCTCGAAATACTCACGGATGTGCTCCTCGGAGGGCTTGGAGAGGAAGCGCCAGGGGGACAGCCTGACGGCATGCCGGGCGATCGAGCGCGGCAGCCAGTGCAGGCCGGGGCAGAAGAAGTGCGGCTCGATCGGGAAGACGAAGGCCGGGGTCTGGATGAAATAATAATTCGAGACGCGGTTGATCTCGCGCACGAGATTGGCGCGCTTGGCGGGCGGCACGTGCTCGATGACCGAATTGCACACCGCCACGTCGAACGACTTGTCCTCGAAGGGGAGGCGGTCGCCGTCATAGACGATGACCTTGACGTGGCCGTAGGAGCCGGTGAACGAGCGCGCCTGCCCGTCGTCGCGGATATTGACCAGCGTCAGGTCCTTGGGCACGTCGATGGGATCGAGCTTTTCCCAGAAATGCCGCGAGCCGCCGACATCGCAGACCTTGAGCGAGGTGAAGTCGGGCAGGGCCTGGCGGAACAGGCCGCCGCGCTTCCTCCGGAAATGCTCCGACGAGGAATGCACGATGCGGTCCCAGAGCGAGACATTCTTCTCCGCAGTGTCGTCGGTCATGTGGGCGCTTCCCTGAGATTCTGTGGCCCGGCGGGCGGCGGCTAGGCGGCCGTTCTCGTCGGTTCGTGGATGATACGGCTTTCGATGCGCGCGGCAGGCGACTGCCGCCGCCGCAGGAAACCCAATGGCAGCGCGGTGGCGTGAAAGAACCAGGCGACGACGGTGTAGAGACCCATGCTGAGGCTGCCCTTGCGCAGGCTCATCAGCGCCACGATGCCGAGAAGCAGGGCGACGACCAGCCCGAAAGCGAGCCTCTTGTCGGGCATCACCAGTAGCAGCGCGATGGAGGCAGCCCACCAGAGATAGACGGCTGCCCAAAGCTTGAGCTCGGGCAGTTCGCGCAGGAGCAGGGGAAAGTAGGGGCGCCCCAGCGAGGCACGCAGGAGCTCGCCGACGCCGTAGAGATACTTGTTCTTCCAACGCCGCACCAGCAGCCGATAGGAGTTGAGCGTGTGGCCGAAATGCTGGACGAAGCGCCGGTCGAGCCGCTGCAGCTGCCACCCTGCGCTGCGCAGCCGGACGCCGAGGTCGAACTCCTCGTGACCATGCAGGTTCCGGTCGGAAAGATAGCCGGCTTGCTCGATGGCGCTGCGCCGGTAGAGACCGCCGCCATTCATCCGGTCGATCGGCCCGACCCGCGCTTCCGGGCCATCGCGCTGCACCCGGCGCGCATATTCGAGGCTGGAGACCAGCATCTCCTCGACATGGCCGGTGACGCCGGCGACCCTGGGGTTTTCCGCCAGGAACGCCAGGGCGGCGGCGAGGAAGCCGGGATCCAGCAGCATGTCGCCGTCGATCAGGCAGATATGGTCGCCGCGCGAATGCTGGAAGCCGAGCTGCGGCCCGATCCCGCAGCTCGGGCGGGCGGGCGGCACGAGCTGGGCGACCGTCACCGGATAGCGCGAGGCGATCTCGACGGTGCGGTCCGTCGAGCCGCTATCGGCGACGATGACCTCGCCCTGCCCGCCGGGAAGAGCGGCCAGGGCGCTCTCGATCGTCGCGGCGATGCGCTTCTCCTCGTTCAGGGTCTTGATGATGATGGAAACAGCCAAGGGGCCTCCGGTGTCGCTGCGCTCGGCGGGGGGGCTCAGAAATCGGTGAGCAGCCGGCTCCAGCTCTCCGATGCCAGCCCGCCGATATAGATGTCGTTACGGAGCGCGGCGTCCTTGATCTCGGCATGGCGCGTGACCATGCAGAAATAGCCGCGATGCTTGAAGAGCAGCCAGCGCTGCCGCAGCACTGCGTTCATCATGAAGGGCTGCGCGATCCCACTGGCCTGCGCATAGCCCTCGGCGTCCAGATGGAAGAACATCTGGCCGATCACCTCGAACTCGCGCCCCTCCTCGCAGAGAACGTTGAGGACCATGGCCTCCTGCCTGTTCCTGCCGAAGAACAGGAAGGTCCCGATCGCGCGGCCGCCATCGTCGACCACGTTCCGGAACTGCAGGGTGCCGAGGCCGCGGTTCAGCGCCGCGACGCTCAGGAGCCAATCGAATTCCGGCTTGGACCAGACCGGGCGGATCGCGAAGCGTTCCATCATCCGGCCGGCGCAACTGAAGACCTCCTCCGGGCTCGCCTCTACCACGCGGCAGCCGGATGCGGGGGCCGGGTGCAGGGACGAGCGTCGCCGGCGCAGCGCGCCATCGATCCAGCCGAGCGGATGGAGGACGCCGCGAGAGCGCAAGAGCGGAACGAGCCGACTGCCGGCAAGGGCCGCGGCCGAGAGCGGCCGGAACGAACGATGCCATTCGAGGCTCTGGACCGGCAGGACCACGCCGCCGCCGGCGACCCAGTGATCGGCGCTGACCGGCGAGGAGGTGTCCGAGAAGCACATGTCCTGCTTGGCCGCGCGCAAATGACGGGCGAGGTGGGCGGCGCCGGCCGCGCCCTCTTTCCCATCGGCCATGAAGGCGCAGAGAAGCTTGGCGATCACCGGCCGGCCATGGACCGCGATTTCCATCGGGACGGCAAGGATGGCGCTGCTGACCCCGCTGCCGTTGTCATAGACGATGCTGCCGTTTTCCGGCCGGTAATGGGGGCTGCCGAAGAAGACCGCCTCGAGATAGGGCGCGAGCTCGGGCGCGAGCTCGGTCTTGCCGCTCCGGAAGGTCTTGCTGAACAGCCGGGCCACGGTCGGGATGTCGCGGGGCGTCATCGGGCGCACGCCGCCGGGCCGACGCGGAGCCTCGGCGGGGCGCGCCGGCATGGGCGGCGTCGGATCGCAGTGCAGCTCAGCGTCCATGCGCCATTCCAGCTTCGAGTTCCTGCTCCTGGGCACGTTCCCGGTCGCGGCGCACGATCCTCAACAAGGCGCTCCACGCCGCGACCACCATGGCGATCTCGATCACGTAGAACGACACGAAGGTACCCGCCGGCGGCGCGTACCAGGTCGCGATCGCCGCCAGGGCCGCGCCGAACACGCTGCCGAGCCCCATCACTGCAGCGCGCGTCGGCTGATGGCCGGACGCCCCGAGAGCCTCCATCGCGACCGACCAGATCGCCAGCGGTATCACGACCCAGCACAGTATCCTGACGAAGGAAACCAGCGAAACATAGTCCTTGCCGAAGAGGAAGGGCAAAATCGGCGCGAGCACAAAAACGGCAATGGCCGCGGCGATGCTGATCAAGGTGGCCGCGACGAGGACCTTGCGCACTCGCGGCATGGCGTGCTGCAGGCCCTCGATGGTCGCCCTGGCCGAGCCGGGGTAGACCAGACGATTGAGCGCTTCGACCGACAGATAGCTGCTCTCCAGCATGCGGCGCGCGACGCTGTAGCTCGCGACGATCTCGGGCGTGGCGGTGAGGCTGAGCACGAGCAGGTCGGCGTTCTGGCGCACGGCCCGCAGGATGAAGGGCACGCTGAAATACAGGCCGAGCGGCAGTTCTTCGCGCACCAGGCGGTATTCCGGCCGGCCAAGCGCCCTCAGCGCGCGCCAGCAGACGATGGCGACCAGCACATGGCAGGCGAACTGCCAGACCGCCCAGGTGGCGAGGCTGGATACGCCGAAGGCGAGGCAGGCGAGGCCCGCGGCGAGGGTCCGCGCCACGGCGAAACCGACCACCACGGTGTTTGCCGCGGGGAAATCGGAATGGGCGAGGAAGATCTGCTCCGCCAGCACGATGACGCGCACCAGCACGATGTTGGTGACGAGCATCAGCGTGATCACGGCGACATTCGTGGCCGGATCGGGCGCCAGCGTGAAGAAGAACGGCAGCAGGGCGGCGCCGACCAGGACCAGAACGAGGCCGCTCGCCGCGGTCAGGATGATGTTGTGGCCGAGCATGGCGGGGTAGATCGCGCGATCGCGCGCGACGCGGCGGACGAGGCATTCCATCGCGCCCAGGCCGCACATATGGACAGCGATGTTCGAGATCGCAGTGATGGCGACGAATAGGCTGAATTCGTGCACGCCGAGGAAGCGGGCGAGGATGGCGAAGGTCAGGAGCTGCGCGGCAGAGCTGACGATGAGGCTCCCGCCCGAGGCGGCATAGGACATCAGCATCGGAAGCAGTGCTCCGCGGCCGCCCGATCCTCTTGCGTTACCCGAAGCCATTCTCTCCTGCCTTCGACCCCGATCGAAAGGGGGTTGCCCCGGTGGACCTATCATCGACAGGATGTCGATAGCAGGCAAAAATAAGGCTGCAGTTAACACCGACCTGCCCTATGGCGAGGCCGGATTTCAGCAGGCGTTTACCCGGGCGGAATAACCTGCCCCACATCAATGGCGTCCAGTGGTGGAAGGAACCCCATGCCGAGCAGAGTGGATGATCTCGCAGGCGGTGGCGGGCCCCGCATGCAGCGCTTCATGAATGTCGAGCTGGAGCTCGCCCCCGACGTTCTCGTGCCGCGGCAGGAAACCGAGCTGCTCGGCACCAGAGCCGTCGCGATCCTGCGCGCCGGCCCGCCGGAGCCGGTGGTGGTCGACATGTGCTGCGGCTCCGGCAACCTCGCCGTGGCGATCGCGGCGGCGATCCCTTCCGCCCGCGTCTGGGGGGCGGACCTCACCGACAGCACCGTGGCGCTCGCCCGCCGCAATGCCGAGCGCCTGGCGGTTCAGGGCCGCGTCGCCATCCGGCAGGGCGACCTGTTCGGCGCATTGGAAGGCGAGGGGCTCACGGGCGCCGTGGACGTGATCGTCTGCAATCCACCCTATATCTCGACCGGCCGCCTGGAGGGCGATAGCGCGCATCTGCTCGAGGCCGAACCGCGCGAGGCCTTCGATGGCGGGCCCTATGGCATCTCGATCCATCAGCGGGTGATCCGCGATGCAGCCGACTTCCTGAAGCCGGGGGGCTGGCTGCTGTTCGAATTCGGCGAAAGGCAGGATCGCCAGGTGGCCGCGCTGTTCGCTCGGGCGAAGGCCTATGAGCCGGTGAGCTTTGCCGCAAACGAGGCCGGAACGCCGCGGGTCGCTCTCGCTCGCAAGCTCGGGGCCGTGGCACCGAACCCCGTTGACACGGCAGGTCGTCCGGAATGAGCGATATCCGTCCGCTGACGGCTGCCGAAATCCCGGCGGTCGCGGGGCTGTTCCAAAGGGCTTTCCGGGACCGCGACAAGGCTCCCCCGGCGGCGCTCACGGCCTATCTGCGTCAGCACTATCTCGAGGCGCCGGGCTACGACCCGGAGATCGCCCCGCTGGTTCACGTTGCCGATGACGGCGAGGTGTCTGGCTTCATCGGCGTCAATGCGCTGCCGATGAGCCATGGCGACCGCAAATTGCGGGCCGCGGTCTGCGGCTCGCTTGTGGTCGAGCGCCGGGACAGCGACCCCATGGCCGGAGCGAGGCTGCTCAAGGCCTTCCTGGCCGGGCCGCAGGATCTCTCCTTCAGCGAGACCTCGAGCGAAGTCTCCGCACAGATGTGGAGCAAGCTGCGCGGCGTAGCGCTGCCGCAATACAGCCTCGACTGGGTCCGCGTCATCCGGCCGTCCGCCTTCGTGCTCGCGCTCGCATCACGCCGGATCGGCGCGGTGCGGCTACTGGCCCCGCTCGGGCGGGGGCTGGACCGCTATCTCCGTGGGCGGATGCCTGAAAACGCATTGCGCTGGTCGGGCATACCGGAGAGGTGGAGCGTCAAGGGAGGCCTCAAGGTCGCCGAGATCGACCGGGCGGGCTTCGCGGCGCTGATCGAACCGCTGACGCGGCAATTCGCGCTGCGGCCGGACTGGAGCGACGAGCAGCTCGCCTACATCGTCGGCGAAGCTGCCGAGGATCGGAGCCAGGGCGAGGCGGTCTTCGCATCTGTCTCGACCGCCGGCGGGAAGCCGATCGGCGCTTTCCTCTATCACCTCCGCCCGGGGGGGATAGCGCGGGTCATGCAGGTGCTCGCCGCATCGGGACAGGCCGGGCCGGTCATCGATTGCCTGATCGGGCATGCGGCCGAGCGCGACGCGGCGGGTCTGTTCGGCCGGACGCAGCCCGCCCTGCTCGATGGGCTGCTGGGGCGGCGCATGGCCTTCCTCCACCTCGCCTCGACCGTGGTGCATTCGCGCGAGCCGGAGCTGGTGAACGCCAGCCTCAATGCCGAGGGCTTCTTCAACGGGCTGGCCGGTGAAAGCTGGAGCAGGCTGATCGGCGGGCGCTTCGATTAGGAGCGCCGCGCCGTCGTTGCGTGATCGCGCCGGCCTCAGCCGGCGATCTCATCCACCGGTCGGACCAGTTGCGGGCCCATGTGCAGGTAGCGCGTCGCCCGGCGTTTGGCGGCGATATCGGCCCAAACGCGCTCGACCTCGACCGCGGTCAGCTTCGCCGCGGCGCCGACCGCTTCGGCGGAGAGGCCATTGTTCAGGCCGTAGAGGCACAGATCCATGCGGTCATAGGGCAGGGAGAAGTAGAACTCCTCCTGCGTCTGCGCCAGCGAGAAGGTGTCGGTCGTCGGCGGGCGGCGGCGGATCTCCTCGGGAACGCCGAGTTCGGCGGCGAGCGCGTAGACCTGGCTCTTGTAGAGATGAGCGATCGGCTTGACGTCGGCCGCGCCGTCGCCGTTCTTGACGAAGAAGCCCTGGTCGTATTCGAGCCGGTTCGGCGTGCCGAGCACGGCGAAGTTCAGCCGGTCGGCGTGGTAGTACTCGATCTGCTTGCGCGTGCGCTGCTTCATGTTGGTGGCGGCGACGACGCCGAGATAGACGGCAGGCGGCATGCGCAGCTTGGTCTGCTTGCCCTGCGGATCCTGCACCACCAGCGAGGAGATGTTGTAGCCGTCTCCCGCGAGCGAGTTGGCGATGACGATCTTCGAGGCCCAGCCGGGCCCGTATTCGGGCACCAGCTCGCGGATGAAGGCATCGCGCCGATCATAGCAGCCCATCGCCTGGAGCGACGGCCCGATATCCTCGACCACGGCCTGGACGCCGAAGGTCTCGGCTACGAGCCGTCCGAGCCGGAGGCTTTCCGGGTCGGAGTCGTTCTCCGGCATGAACAGGCAGAACACGTTCTTGGCGCCGACGGCCCGCACCGCCAGGGCGACCGAGACGCTGGAGTCGACGCCGCCGGAGAGGCCGAGCACCAGCCCGCGCTTGCGCATGCCGCGCAGCTGCTCGCGCAGCGCCGCGACGATGCGTTCGATTTCCGCTGCGCCGTTGATCTTCAGCGTGTCGGCCGAGAAGGCGGGGCCGCGGGTGGCAGGAGAGATGTTCATTCCGCTGCTCCCAGCGTTTCGGCGGCCAGCCTGCGGCTGACCTTGCCCGTGTCGGTCTTCGGCAGCTCGCTGCGGAATTCCACGATCTTCGGCACCATGAAGTCCTCGAGATGGGCGGCGCAGTGGCGGATGATGTCCCGCTCGCTCAGGCTCTCGTCCGAGCGCACCACGACCGCGGCGATGGCGTGGCCGAGCACCGGGTCCGGCACGCCGGTCACCACCGCTTCCGCGATGCCCGGATGGGCATGGAGAACGGTTTCGACCTCCTTGGGCGCGACCTTCTCGCCGCGCGTCTTGATGATGTCGTCCTTGCGGCCGACGAAATAGAGGAAGCCGTCCTCGTCGGTCCGGAAGAGGTCGCCGGTGTGGAGTTGCTTCTCCCAGGGAGCGGCCCCCGGGCGCAGCATCTGCTGGGTGGCCGCGTCGTTGCGCCAGTAACCCTGCATGACATGCGGGCCGCGGATGACGAGCTCGCCCGCCACGCCCGGCGGCACGCGCCGGCCGTCGTCGTCGACGACGAAGGCTTCGGTGTTGGGAATGGCGATGCCGACGGAGCCGGGCCTGCGGTCGAGCTCCTCCGGCGGCAGGTAGGTGCAGCGCTTGCACTCCGTCAGGCCGTACATCGAATAGAGCCGGACCCCGGGGAGAAGCTCGCGCAGCCGGGCGATATGCACCGGCGGCAGCGCCGCCGCGGTGTTCGAGATGTAGCGCAGGCTCGGCAGGAAGCCGGGCTCGAGATCGCGCATCTGCAGGATCAGCGCCGCCATCGTCGGCACGAGCGGGAAGCCGGTGACCTTCTCCGCGCGGATGCGCTCGAAGATCGCCTGCGGGAAGGCGAAGGACCTTTCGAGGACCAGGGTCGCGCCGAGCCGCATCGCCATCAGGAGCTGGTAGAGCCCGTAATCGAAGGCCAGCGGCAGCACGTTGAGGATGATGTCGTCGGGCTGGTTGCGCAGATAGGTGGTGATCGATTCCGCCGCCGCATCGATGTTGCGGTGGGTCATCATCACGCCCTTGGGCCGGCCGGTGGAGCCGGAGGTGTAGATCAGCATGGCCAGGTCCATGTCGATCCCGCCATGGCGAACCGGGGCGGGCGCGGCCTCGAGGCAATCCTCGAAGGCCACGGCACCTTCCGGCGTCCGGCCAGGCTCGGCCTGCGTCGCGGCGACGAAAGGCATCGGCACCGTCACCATGGTGCCGGCTTGCGTCACCACCGGCATCAGCCGCGCCTGCGTCAGGATCGCGGCGGCCTCGCAATCGTCGATGATATAGGCGAGCTTGTCGGCCTTGGTGGAGGCGTTGATCGGGCTGAAGATCGCGCCGGCCTTGAGCGCGGCGAAGATCGAAACCGCCGCTTCCCAGCAATTGTCCATGAAGACGAGGACGCGGTCGCCGCGCTTCACTCCGTTCGCGGCGAGTGCGGCGGCGAGCCGGCTGGAGAGATCGTCCAGCTCGGCATAGGTCAGCCGCTTCCGCTCCGTGACCAGAGCTGTCTTGGCGCCATGCCGCCTGGCGCTGTCGGTGACGAAACTCTCGACCCGCATGACCTGATCCCCCAGCCCTGTCCGCTACGCCGTCGCGGGCGTCTTCGAGGCGACGAAGGCGGTGATGCGCGCGAGCGAATCGAGATTGGCCGGCACGATGTCGGCATCGGCGACGGCGATCCCGTAGCGGTCCTCGATGAAGGCGACGAGTTCGAGAATGCCGGTGGAGTCGATGATGCCGTTCTCGATCAGCGAATCCGTGTCGGCGAGGGCCTGGCTGGTGTCGCCGAACAGGAAGTTCTCGACGACGAAGCCCTTCACGGCGTCCCTGATCGTATCGGTCATGTCTAGTCCTTTCTTGAAAGTCGTCAGGCGGCCTGGGAGCGGCTGTCGATACCGGTGAAGGTCTTCAGCCAGAGCTGCGTCGACAGGATGCCGACGAAAGCCGCATTGTCTCGGAAGCCGGTGGCGGGGCGCGCGCGGCATTTTTCATGCAGCTTCGCCACCGCCTTCGGGTTGAAGAGTCCGGTCGCGCCAACTGCTGCTTCGCTGAGCGCCGCTTCGACGTAATCCGCCGCGCCGGCCCCCACGAAGGAGGCGCTGTCGGGTGCGCGATAGGGTTGCTTGGTACGCTTGCCGATGACGGGCGGCAGCATGTCGCCGGTCGCCTCCCGCAGGATGTGCTTCTCGACCAGCCCCTTGAGTTTCATCTCGGGGGGAAGGCTTGCTGCGAACTCGACGAGCTGATGGTCGAGGAAGGGGAAGCGGCCCTCGATGCCATGGGCCATCGCCATGCGGTCGCCCTGGCTGGAGAGGATGTAGCCGGGCAGCAGGAAGCGGGCTTCGAGATACTGCGCCTGATGCAGCGGATGCCAGCGCGCGAAGGCCGCCGGCAGGCGCGAGGCGAGCTCCTCGGCTGCGTCGTAGTTCGCGAGCTTGCCGCGCAGATCGCCCGAGAAGAACAGCTTGGTCGCCGCCGTGCCGTCGAAGCGTGGCCGGTGCGAGTAGAGCGGGTCGTCCGTCGCGTGGCCGTTCGCGCCGAAGAAGGAGGCGAGGTATTCCGCCGATTGCTGCTGCAGGCCCGGCAGATAGGGATAGAGCTTGCGGAACAGATGCGGCCGGATGCGGGAGCCGGGCTGGCGGGCGCAGAAGCGGCGGACCCGGTTCTCCTTGAAGATGTCGTAGCCGGCAAAGACCTCGTCCGCGCCCTCGCCGGTGAGCACCACCTTCAGGCCGGCTTCGCGCACCAGCCCGGAAAGCTTGAACAGCGGGGCCGGCGCGGTCCTGATGATCGGCCTTTCGGTGAAGCGGATCACGTCGGGGAAGACCGCGGCGATGTCGCCCTCGCGGCAGGCGACCGCACGGTGCTCGGTGCCGAGCGCGCGCGCCATCTCCAGCTGGAAGGCGCTCTCGTCATGCTCGGCGCTGTCGAAGGTGACCGAGAAGGTCTTGAGGCCGGCGGGCGCCATGCCGACGGCGAGCGCCGAGGTGATCGAGGAATCGAGGCCCCCGGAGAGATAGGCGCCGACCGGCACGTCGGCGCGCATGCGGATGCGGGTCGCCTCGGTCAGCAGGGCGCGCAGCTCCTCGGCCGCCTCGCGCTCGTCGGTATGCCGGGAGGGGGCGTCGCGGTCGGGATAGTCCAGGCTCCAATAGGGCCGGGTCGAGACGCTGCCGTCCTGCACGATCATCAGGCTCGCGGGCTCGAGCTCGCTGATGTCGCGGAAGGCCGTGCGGGGCGCGATCGGCGCCCAGAGCGTGAAGATCTGGTCGAGCGCGACGGGGTCGATCTCGGCCGTCACGCCCGGAACCTGGAGGAGCGCCTTGACCTCGGAGGCGAAGTAGAAACGGCCGTCCCGCTGCGTATAGAACAGCGGCCGCACGCCCATGCGGTCGCGCGCGAGCAGCATGCGCCGCCGGCGCGCATCCCAGAGCGCGAAGGCGAAATCGCCGTTGAGGACGGAGAGGCAGTCGTCTCCCATCTCGTCATAGAGATGCAGGATCACCTCGGTGTCGCTGCCGGTGCGGAACCGGCGCCCCCGGGCGCGGAGCTGCTCGCGCAGCTCGACGTAGTTGAAGATCTCGCCGTTGAAGGCGATCGTCAGCTCGCCGGTGGCGTCCGACATCGGCTGCTGGCCGTCGCCGAGCCCGACGATGGACAATCTGGCGTGGCCGAGGCCGACCTCGGGCGCGGTGAAGACGCCCTGCTCGTCGGGGCCGCGATGGGCGATCGCAGCCGTCATCCGTTCAAGGAGCGTTCTCCCATCCCGGGCTGTGCCGAAATAGCCAACGAAACCACACATGCCGAGACGTTCCGAAAGTCGCTCAATTCTTCTTGAACTATAGCCATCCGGAGGCGCGCAGGCGTTAACGGCTCCGGTTATTCCGAGCAATGGTAAATGATGACGCGAGGGAAGCAAACCGGGACGATGCTGCTCGCGCCATCTTTCTGCGCGGCGGTGCGGCCCGGCGGGACCGACGGTGCCGCCTGCGCTTGCCCGCGCGGCCTGCGTCCAGCTTCGGATTAACGCAATATTCAGGGCGGAAGGCTACCTCTACGGCACAGTTGCGGGAGGCAGAAGCGTCTCTTCCGTCTTGAGACCTGGGGTTAAGGACGAAGCGAGATGTATGGGCCGAAGGAGTCGGAACAGCGCCAGACGCCTCGTCCGACCGGCCAGTTTCGGAACGCCAGCGCACCGGCCGATTTCGTGGTCGCTTCCGATGGTACCGTGGTCGAGGGTCGGAGCCTGTCCGCCCGTCTCGGCCAGCTCGGGCGCATCGGCATCGACGACATCCTCGCCTGGCTGCGCGCCGGGATCGGCTGGATCGCGGCGGCCATCCTCCTTTGCTTGGTGGCTGCGCTGGCCTATGCGGTGACGACGCCGCCCCGCTACACGGTCTTCACCGACATCCTGGTCGACCCCTCGAACCTCAACGTCGTGCGCGACGACGTCTTCACCTCCAACCCGCAGCGCGATGCGCAGCTCCTGGAAGTCGAGAGCAAGCTGCGGATCCTGACCTCGCGCAACGTGCTGTCGCGGGTCATCGACAAGCTCGACCTCACGCAGGACCCCGAATTCGTCAAACCGGGGCTGCTGACGCCGCTGTGGAACCTGATCTCGCCGAAGGAGGTCGCGCGCGACAACCGGCTCGCGGTGATGCGCGCGCTGAGCGAGCGCGTCGACGCCCGGCGCGAGGAACGCTCCTTCGTCGTCGTGATGCGCTTCTGGGCGGAGGATCCGGAAAAGGCCGTCACGATCTCGAACGCGATCGTCGATGCCTTCGAGGCGGAGCTCTTCCAGTCGGCCGCCGAAAGCGCCGGGCGGGTCGTGAAAAACCTGAACAACCGCCTCGACGAACTGCGCCGCAACGTCACCGAAGCGGAGCAGAAAGTCGAGGATTTCCGCCGCTCGAAAGGGCTGCAGCTGAACAATGGCGAGCCGGTCAGCGCGCGGCTCTCGAGCGAGATCGACACCCAGGTCCTCGATGCCCAGCAGCGCTTCATCCAGGCGGAGGCGCGCTACAAGCAGATGAGCGCGGCCCTGGCCGAACGACGGACCGCCAGCGCCTCGATCTTCGATTCAGCCACCATGACCAGCCTGCGGGCGCAGCTCAACACGCTGCAGCAGCAGATCGGATCGACAAGGGCGACCTTCGGCGCGCGGCATCCGCAGATGGTTGCGGCCCTTTCGGAGCAGCAGGCCGTCGACGCGGCGCTGACGCGCGAGGCCCGGCGCATCCTCGATGGCGCGAAGGCGGAGGCCGAACGGGAGCGTGCGGCGCTGGCGACGCTGCGCGGCAAGGCCGACGACGCCAAGTCGAACGTGTTCAGCGACAATGAGGAGCAGGTGCGGCTGCGCGACCTGCAGCGCGATGCGCGGGCCAAAGCGGCGCTCTACGAAACGCATCTGGCGCGCACCCAGCAGATCAGCGAGCGGCAGCAGATCGACACCAGCAATGTCCGCGTCATCTCGCGGCCGCTGCCGCCGAAGGCGCGCAGCTGGCCGCCGCGCACGCTGATCCTGCTCAGCGTGGCCGGCTTCCTCGGTCTCCTGCTCGGGATCACGATCGCTCTGGCACGTGGCGCGTGGCGCTATCTGCGCGATCCGCTGCCGGCCGACGCCTGAAGGCGCCGCAGGCCATGCGGGAGGTCGCGCCTGGAAGGGATGGCGGAGCGGAGGGGTTCAGGGCGAGCGTCGGCCCCCTCCTGTTCATGGCGGTCTTCCTGTTCTCCTGGATCACGCTGAGCCCTTTCGTCGACATCTCCGGCGAGGCCGTCCTCGATCAGTCGGCGCGCGAGTCGAGCCTGCTGAACCAGCTCGTCTCGCTCGGGCTCTTCGCCTGCCTGCTCGGCTTCGGGCTCTCGCACCCGCTGCGCGGCATCATCTTTCAGCCGCATGTTCTGCTGGGGCTGATATTTCTGTGGCTCGGCTTCGTCTCGACCGTCGTGTCGAGCTATCCCTTCCAGGGCATCAAGGGCATGGTGCTGGCCGTCATCGCCATCGTGAACGGCAGCGTCCTCCTGCTGCTGCCGCGATCGGAGAGGCAGTTCGCGAAGCTGCTCGGCCTGGGATGCCTCATCGTCCTGGCCGTTTCCTATTTCGGCATCCTGTTCAAGCCGAACCTGTCGATTCATCAGACGTCCACGGTGCTCGAGCCGATGAATGCCGGGCTGTGGCGCGGCCATTTCCGGCACAAGAACGACGCCGCCGTCGCCATGGTCGTCATGGTCCTCTTCGGGCTCTTCGCCATGAAGGTATGGTCCCGCATGGCGGGTGCAGCGATCGTCTGCCTGGCGTTCTTCTTCCTGCTCAACACCGGGGGGAAGACGTCGACGGCGATGCTCCCGGCCGTGCTGGTCGTGGCCTGGGTCTTCGAAAGGGTGCGCGTCCTGCGCGCGCCGATCGTCATCGGCGGCATCGCGCTCTTCAACCTCTTCGCCGTGGGGTCGGCGGTCATCCGGCCGCTGGGCGAGTTCGTCTCGGAGCTCGGCATCGACGCGACCTTCACGAACCGGGCGGATATCTGGCGCCTGGCGTTCGGGGCGATCGCCGAGCAGCCCCTGACGGGCTACGGCATGAAGGGTTTCTGGCAGACCTCGCAGCTCGTCAATGGCGGCGGGGCGATCGAGACCTGGGCGGTGGCGGCCTCCCACGCGCATAATTCCTATCTCGAGATGATCCTGATGATGGGGGTGCCCGGTCTGCTGCTGACGCTGGTCTGGCTGGTCTTCCTGCCGCTCTATCATATCTCGCGCATCGATTCCGCGAACGCGCACAGCGACCTGACCCGCCTGTTCGTCAGGATATGGTTGTATGTCCTGGCCCATGCCTGCCTGGAGAGCCTGTTCTTCGAGGGATCGAACCCGCTCTGGCTGACCTTCCTGGTCGCGATCTACGGCCTTTCTCTTCAAACCTCCGCCGGGCTGCTGCCGGAGCCGGACGCCAAGCCGCAAAGGGCCGTCGCGCATGCCTAACCTCTCCGAAAACCTCTGGCGGAACGGCGGGATCGCGGACCGGCTGGCGAACCGGCTGATCTGGAAGTTCGCCGGCGGGCGGCGCCCCCTGGCGACCGATGCCCCGCTGGTCTCCTTCACCTTCGACGACGTGCCGGACAGCGCCCTGAGCGAGGGCGCCGCGATCCTCGAACGACATGGCGCGCGCGGCACCTTCTACATCGCCGGAGGCCTTGCCGGGCAGGTCGAGCCCGAGCGGGTGCTCATCTCGCCGGAGGGCTGCCGGGAGCTCGCCGCGCGCGGCCATGAGGTCGGCTGCCACACCTTCTCGCACCGCCGGATCCGCGACATTTCCGGCAGTGAGCTGCCGCGCGACCTCGACCGCAATGTCGCCTATCTCAAGGGTGCCGGCGTCGCGCGGCCGCCGGCCAATTTCGCCTTTCCCTACAATGCGGCCTGGCCGCTTGCGCGCCCCGAATTTCGCCGCCGCTTCCGCAGCTGCCGCGGCGCCGGCGAGGCGGTCAACCGCGGGGCCGTCGACCCGCTGATGCTGAAGGCGGTCGAGATCCGCCAGCCGGAGGCGGAGGCGCGGGCGCTGACACGCTGGATCGACGATGTGGCCGAGGCGCCGGGCTGGCTCGTCTTCTTCACGCACGACATCGCGGCACGCCCGACGGCCCATGGCTGCACGCCTGAGACCTTTGAGCGGCTGGTCGCCCATGCGGTCGACCGTGGCTGCACCGTGCTGCCCGTGGACTGGGCGCTCGACCGGCTCGGCTGGTGAGGAGGCCGCGTTGTCGCGTTCACAACCGGGCGGAAAGCGCCTGCTGGCGATCAACAACTACTTCTATCGCCGCGGCGGCGCGGAAGCGGTCTTCTTCGACCATATGGCGATGTTCGCGCAGATCGGCTGGGACGTGGTTCCCTTCGCCATGCAGCACGAGAACAATGTTCCCTCGCCCTGGTCCGGCTATTTCGTCTCCGAGATAGAGTACGGCCGGCAGACGAGCCCGCTGCGCAAGATCGCGCAGGCCGCCAGCGTCATCTATTCCGTCGAGGCCCAGCGCAATATCGCCAGGCTGATCGCGCAGGCGCGCCCCTCCGTCGCGCATGCCCACAACGTCTACCACCACCTCTCGCCCGCGATCTTCTCGACCCTGAAGGAGGCCGGCATCCCTGTGGTGATGACGGCGCATGACCTGAAGCTCGCCTGCCCGTCCTACAAGATGCTGCGCGCCGGCAAGGTCTGCGAGGATTGCCGGGGCGGGCGGATCTACAACGTCCTGCGTCATCGCTGCGTCAAGGATTCGATCCCGCTCAGCGGGTTGGTGCTGGTCGAGACGATGCTGCACCGGGCACTCGGGCTCTATCGCGACAAGCTCGACCGGATCGTCGTGCCCAGCCGCTTCTATCTGGAGAAGCTGGTGGAGTGGGGCTGGCCGCGCGAGAAGCTGACCTACATCCCCAATTTCGTCGATGTCGAGGGCTTTCGGGCCGATTGGGAGGAGGGCGACTACGTCGTCTTCGCCGGCCGGCTCGCGCCGGAGAAAGGGCTGGCGACGTTGATCCGGGCGGCTGCGCTCGCGAAACAGCGGCTGATCCTGGCCGGAACCGGGCCGGAAGAGGCCGCGCTTCGCGAACTGGCGGCACAGACCGGCGCGGATGCGCAGTTCGTCGGCCATCTGTCCGGGCAGGATCTGCACCGCCTGATCGGGCAGTCGCGCGCGCTGGTTCTGCCCTCCGAATGGTATGAGAACGCGCCGATCAGCATCCTCGAGGCCTATGCGCTCGGACGTCCGGTGATCGGCGCCGCCATCGGCGGCATTCCCGAGATGGTCCGGGACGGGGAGACGGGCTTGCTCGCGGCTTCGGGAGACGCCGAAGACCTCGCTCGCAAGCTGTCCGCTCTCGCGGCACTGACGGCCGCCCGGCGGGCGGAGATGGGGCGTGCGGGCCGCGAATGGATCGCCTGGGAGTTCTCTGCGGCGGCCTATCGCGACCGGACGCTCGCGCTTTACGAAGCGCTCGGCAGCTGAATTGGAATGGCGGCCTGGTCGTAAAGGTTAACAAAAGGAAAACGCCGCGGCAGGACGGGGTTGCTTGTCGCTGAGCCGGCGATCTTTGTATATCTTCGCATCTTGGGGGATAAGATTTCTCGGTCGCAGACTTTTCCCGACCCTTGGGGAAACCTTTCGGAGTTATTCAGGGACATGTGCGAAGCCTGCAGGCTTGCAGCGTTGCTCCCGGCTCGACCGGGAGGCGGCGGCTGGAGGCGATCATGACCAGTCTTCCCATCGAGGCGCCTCCCGGCCAATCCGCTGTCGCCGCGAAGCACGAGCCGCGCAGGCATATCGTCTTCCTGGGGCTGCGCGGCATCCCGAATGTCCAGGGCGGCGTCGAGAAGCATGTCGAGATGCTCGCGGGCGAATTGACCGCCTGCGGCTGGGATGTGGAGGTGATCGGGCGCAGCCGCTACCTGCCCCATGCCGGCACGAAGACTTGGAACGGCATTCGGGTCCTGCCGCTCTGGTCGCCCCGCAAGATGGCGCTCGAGGCCATCGTGCACACCTTCCTCGGCGTCTGGGTCGCGGCATGGCGCCGGCCCGACATTCTGCACATCCACGCCATCGGGCCGGCGCTGCTCGTGCCGCTTGCCCGGCTGCTCGGACTCAAGGTCGTCGTCACCCATCACGGCTATGATTACGACCGGCAGAAATGGGGCGGCTTCGCCCGGCGGATGCTGAAGCTCGGCGAATATTGCGGGATGCGGCTGTCGCACGGCCGGATCGCGGTTTCGAACGAGGTCGCGCGAACCATGTCCTCGCGCTACGACGCCCCCGTTGCCTTCGTCCCGAACGGCGTCACGGTCCCGCACAACCGGACGGAGACAGGCATCCTCGGCGAGTTCGGCCTGCGGCCGAAGCGCTATGTGCTGCTGGCGGCGCGCTTCGTGCCCGAGAAGCGGCAGACCGATCTGATCAAGGCCTTCGCAGCCTGTGGCCATGCCGATTTCCAGCTGGTCCTCGCCGGGGGGGCGGAGTTCGAGACGCCGTATTCGGCCGAGGTGAGGGCGCTTGCGGGAAGCGTGCCCGGCGTCGTGCTGACCGGCTTCCAGACCGGGGACAGGCTGGCGGAACTCTTCGCCAACGCGGCCCTGTTCGTGCTGCCGTCGAGCCATGAGGGCATGCCGATCGCGCTGCTCGAGGCGATGGCCTACGGGTTGCCGGTGCTCGCCAGCGACATCGTCGCGAACAAGGAGCTCGGCCTTCCGGCCGCCGACTATTTTCCGCTGGGCGATATCGACGCGCTGGCGCGCGGGATGGCCAGCAAGCTGGAAAACCCGCCCAGCGACGAGGCGTCGCATGAGCAACGGCTGCATGTCGAGCAGGCCTACAGCTGGCCGAGCGTCGCCGAGAAGACACTCCAGGTCTACCGTTCCTTGCTGGCAAGATAGGCTGCTTGCCTCGCACGCCTTGCCGCGCGACAAGGCCCTCTTCGCCACACAGCCGGAGACGGGCGGGTCATGACTGCGAGAAGATGTCTGCGTGTCCTGCCCTGGCTCACGCTCGCCTTCATCGTTTTCGCGACGCTGTCCTCGCTCGAAATGCGCCCCCGGACCGGCTCCGTCCATCTCGAGCGCTTCGGGGCGTTCTGGCTTCTCGGCTTCCTGTTCGCCGCCGTCTATCCGAAGCGCCTCGGCACGATCCTCCTGCTCGTGACGGCGGCGGCCGTGGGGCTGGAGTTCTTCCAGCTGCTTTCGCCGAGCCGGCATGCGCGATTGGGAGATCTGCTGGTCAAGGCGGCCGGCGGCGCCTGCGGCGTCGCGGTCTGTTGGCTGGCGCTGCGGTGGCTGCCGGCATTTCGGGATCTGGTGGCACGCGAGCCCTGACGGCGCCGTCGCTACGGGCCTGACGCTGCGCAGAACAGCGCGCAGATGGCTGCGGCGAGCTGGCCCGGGCCAGTCGCGGCCAGGCCATAGGAGATCCGTCGGGATATCCGGCAAGGCTCGACCACGCCGAGCTCCTGCAGCAGGGCGAGTTCCTCGGACAGGGTGGATCGATCGATGTCGAGCTTTGCCACGAACTCGGCGAGGGAGTACCTGCCTTCCGCGACGAGGCAGGCGATCGCCAGCCGGCGCGGATCGGCGAGCGCTTCCAGCAGGGCTGCGACCGCGCCGGCGCGCTCGCCCAACTCGGCGGGCGACAGGGCCGCCGCGCGGCATGGCGTGCCGCGCGGATCGCCCATGGCGCCTACCATGCCGGTTCCGACGGGGGGGCGGCGGCCGGCCGCGATGCGGCTTGCCGCCGGCCGGCGCCGACCGGGAGCACCACGACTTTCGCGCCGGCGCTGACGCGGCGATAGAGGTCGATCACGTCCTGGTTCATCATGCGGATGCAGCCGGAGGAGACGGCCTCGCCGATGGTCTCCGGCTCATTGGTGCCGTGGATCCGATAGAGCGTGTCCTTGCCGTCCTTGAAGAGATAAAGGGCGCGGGCGCCGAGCGGATTGTCGGCGCCGCCGGCCATGCCGCCGGCCCATTTCGTGTATTTCCGGGGCTCGCGCCGGATCATGTCCTGGGTCGGCGTCCAGCGCGGCCAGACGCGCTTGGTCGCGACATTGGCGGTGCCGGACCAGGCCAAGCCCTCGCGGCCGACGCCGACGCCATAGCGCAGGGCCTTGCCGCCTTCCTGCACGAGATAGAGGAAGCGGTTTTCCGGATCGACCACGATGGTCCCCGGCTGCTCCCGCGTCGGATTGTCGACGAGCTGGCGCAGGTTGCGCGGGCGCAGGTCCTCGAGCGAAACGGCCGGCACACGGAAGGGCTCACCGGTGACCTCGCCATAGCGCTGGCGATCAAGCGCGCTGAAGGGGGAGGGTGGCTTCGCGGTGGGAACCGGCGGGCGGGCGACCGTCGTGCAGCCGGCCGCCAGCAAGGCGAGCATCAGGCCCGCGGCGCGGCGGGTCGGCCGTGGCGGCGCGGCCAGGGGCGCCGGCTCGTCGTCACGCCCCGTCACTGCGCGGCCTGCTTCTTGCGCGCGTCGGCGACGACCTGCTTGAATCCGGCATAGTTCAGCGTCGAGGTGCGGAACGGACCGACCAGATAGGTCGGCGTGCCCTGCAGGCCGAGGGAATCTGCCTGGGCCATGTTGCGCCGGAGCTGGGCGGTGATCTTGTCGGCATGGGTGTCCAGATCTGCCTGAAGCCGGGTCAGGTCGATGCCGGCCTTGCCGATGACCGCGGAGATCTGTTCCTTGCTCAGACGGCCCTTGCTCGCCATCAAAGCGTCGTGGACGCGCTGATAGGCGCCCTGATGGGCCGCCGCCAGGGCGAGCTGCGCCGCATAGACCGAGCTTTCGGTGATGACCGGCCATTCCTTGTAGACGAGCCGGATCTTGCCGTCCTCCTTGACGATCCGGGCGAGATCCGGCGCCGAAGTCCGGCAATAGGGGCAGTTATAGTCGAGGAAGGCGACGATCGTGACGTCCCCGGCCGGGTTGCCCGCGACGGGCGCCTCCGGATCGTTGAGGATCGCCTCGGCGTCGACCTCGCCGGACTGGGCGAAGGCGAAGCCGGGCAGGCTCGCGGCGAGGAGCGAAAGACCGGCGAGAACGGCGCGGCGATCGGGCTGCATGATCTGCATCTTTCTTCTGCTGGGGAAGACGATACGGCTGCGGACGCCGGAAGCGCTATGGTGCGCGTGAGAGAGACCCCCGGGCGGCCGTATCCGCGTTTCCCTTCGGGACGGATATGGCGATCGACCTTCGCCAGCTTAAGCCAGCCTTAAGCTGCGGCAGGATGCTCGGCGCCGAGGAACGGAAATGCGCGTATTGATCGTCGAAGACGACCCCATCCTGGCCGACGGGCTCTCCGTCGGGCTGAGGCTCCACGGCATCAGCGCCGAGGTGGTCGGCTCCTGCGCGGATGGACGGCACGCGCTGGCCGCCGGGGTCTTCGATGCCATCGTGCTCGACATCATGCTGCCCGACGGCTCGGGCCTCGATCTGCTCGAGAGCCTGCGGGCAGGCGGTGAGCAGAGGCCGGTCCTGCTCCTGACGGCTCTCGACGATACGCGGGACCGGGTGGCGGGGCTGGACCGCGGCGCGGACGACTATCTCGGCAAGCCCTTCGACCTCGACGAGCTTGCGGCGAGGCTGCGCGCGATCGGGCGGCGCGGGGAAGGCCGGGCCTCGGCCATGATCGCGGCGGCCGGCCTCCTCCTCGACCCGGCGCGCCACGGCGTGTCGCGCGAGGGTGTGGTGGTTGAGGTGACGCGGCGCGAATTCGCCATCCTGCGGGCGCTGGCCGAGCGGCCCGGCGTCATCCGTTCGCGGACCGAGCTCGAGGAGCGGCTCTATGGCTGGCAGGAGGACGTCGAGAGCAACGCGATCGAGGTCCATGTCCATAATCTGCGCCAGAAGCTCGGCCGAGAGCTGATCGAGACCGTGCGCGGCCTCGGCTATCGCCTGAGGGCGGCGCCGTGACCTCGCTGCGCGCACGCCTGTTCGTCATCCTGGTCGCAGCGACCAGTGCGATCTGGCTGGTGGCGACCGGCTGGATCTATCTCGGGACGAAGCGCGAGCTGGAACATGTCCTCGATACGCGCCTTCAGGAGGCGGCACGCATGGTGGCCTCGCTCGTCCGTGACGATGGCGGGTCGGCGCAGGCCGCGATCGCCGCCTCGCCATCGACCGGGGGCGACGGCGCGGGCTATGAGCGCCAGCTGTCCTGTCAGATCTGGTCGCTCGGGGGGCGCCTCGTCGCCGCCTCGACCGAGGCTCCGGCCGAGCGACTGACGGAGCGTGGCACGGGCTTTTCCGACAGCGTCATCAATGGCGAGCCCTGGCGCGTCTATGCCATCGAGGACCCGGCGAAGGGCGTACGCGTGCTGGTGGGCGACCGGCTCGGCCTGCGCGAGCGGCTGGTCCAGGATCTGGTTCTCGGGCTGGTGGCGCCCGCCGTGCTGATGCTGCCGTTCTTCGCCTGGCTGATCTGGCTCAGCGTCGGCAGGGGGCTCGCGCCGCTGAAGCAGATCGCCTCCGATCTGAAGCGGCGCGCGGCGGATGATCTCAGGCCGGTGCAGGCGCGGGTGGCGGATGAGATCCGGCCGGTCATGGAAGCGCTCAACGGCCTCTTCCGCCGGCTCGAGGCGGCAAGGCGGCACGAGAGGGAGATCACCGCCTTCGCGGCGCATGAGCTACGCACGCCGCTCGCCGGAATCCGCACCCAGGCTCAGATCGCCAAGGCGGCGGATGACCGCGAGATGCGCCTGTCGGCCCTCGACAGGATCATCGAGGGCGTCGACCGGACGGCGCGTCTGGTCAGCCAGCTGCTGGCGCTGGCCCGGCTCGATTCAGGCGCGGGCCGGCAGGTCCGGGAGCCGGTCAATCTCGGGCAGCTGCTGCGCGAGATCGAGCGGGAGCGCACGCGTGGCGACCAGGCCGTCGAGATCGACCCGGCGCTCGACCGGCTGGTGGTCGAGGGCGATCCCGACCGGCTGCGGCTGGCGCTGCGCAATCTCCACGAGAACGCCTGCGGCCAGAGCCCGCCGCGAGGGCTCGTGCGCTGGGGTCTCGCGGGGCAGGGCGGCATCGCCGTGGAGGATGAGGGACCGGGCATCCCGCCCGACGAAATCCCGCTGGTCACACAGCGCTTCTATCGCGGCCGCGGCACGAAGGTGGCGGGAAGCGGGCTCGGTCTGGCGATCGTCGAGGCGGCGCTTGCGGGCTCGGGCGGCGCGCTCGCCTTCGCCAAGCCCACGTCCGGGCAGGGGTTGCGGGCGGAGATCGCCTTTCGCGAGGCCCGCTCCATTCCGGAGCAAGGCCCCGCCTAGGCGCCACGCTTCAGTGCTGGCCGAGATAGAGCTCGGCCGCCTTGGGATCGTCGAGCAGACTCCTGGCAGCGCCCGCGAGCGCGACCTTGCCGCCGTCGAGGATGCAGCCATTGTCGGAGATCGCCAGAGACTGGCGCGCACGCTGCTCGACGACCAGGACCGAGACGCCGAGCTCGGGCAGGCGTTTGATCAGGGCGAAGGCCTCGGCCACCTTGGCAGGAGCCAGCGCCGCGGTCGGCTCGTCGAGGATCATCAGGCGCGGGCGCGTCATCAGGGCGCGCGCGAAGGCGAGCTGCTGGCGCTCGCCGCCCGAGAGCGACCCGGCCCGGGCGCGCTTGCGTTCGCCGAGCAGCGGAAACGCTTCGAAGAGCTCGCGGATGCGCTGCGCCTGGTCGCGCACGCCGACGACGACCTGCAGGTTCTCCAGGATACTCATCGAGCCGAAGACGTTGGCGACCTGCGGCACGTAGCCGATGCCGGCGGCGATGCGGTCCTCGGTCGCGAGCGGCAGCAGGTCGCGCGCTTCGAACGTGATCCCGCCGGAGACGCGCGGCAGCAGCCCGACGATGGCCTTCGCCAGCGTCGACTTGCCGGCGCCGTTCGTGCCGGCGACCGTGAGGATCTCGCCCTTCTGCAGCGACAGCGAGATGCCGTTGAGGATGTCGACTTCGCCGTAGCCGCCGCGGACGTCCTTGATGTCGAGCAGCGTCACGACACGCCTCCGAGATAAGCCTCACGCACCACGGGATCCTCGAGAACGGCGGCCGGGGCGCCTTCGGCCAGGACCTTGCCGCGATCCATCACGGCGAGCCGCGGCACGAGCCGGGTCAACGCTTCCAGATCGTGCTCGATGATGACGAAGCCGATGCCGCGTGCGTTCAATTCCTCGATCCGTTCCATGATCTCGCCGATCAACACCGGGTTGACGCCCGCGAAGGGCTCGTCGAGCAGGATCAGCTTGGGCTCGACCATCAGCGCGCGGCCGAGTTCGAGCAGCTTCTTCTGGCCGCCGGAGAGCTTTCCGGACGGCACGTCGGCAACCTTGCCGAGCTTGAGGAAGGCGATGGTGCGCTCGACGGTCTCGGCGATCTTGGCTTCCTCCTTGCGGACCTGGCCGGGGCGGAAGAAGAGGCCGAGCAGGCTCTCGCCGGTCTGGTCGGGCGCGGAGGCCATCAGGTTCTCGCGCACGGTCAGGTGCGAGAATTCGCGCGGAACCTGGAAGGTGCGCACCATCCCGGCGCGGGCGCGCTGCGGCGGGGAGAGACCGTCGATCGGGTCGCCGTTCAGCCGGATCTCGCCCGAATCGGCCGGGACGAAGCCGGAGATGACCGAGAACAGGGTCGACTTGCCGGCGCCGTTCGGCCCGATGATCCCGAACAGGGCATCGGTCTCGATGGTGAGGCGCACGCCGTCGAGGGCCCGGAAGCCGCCGAAGGACTTGGTGATGTCGCGGATTTCGAGGCTCATCGCTTCGTATAATCCCCCATGAGCCCCTGCGGCCGGTAGATGATGAACAGGATCAGCAGCAGGCCGACGAGGCCGATCCGGACCGAGGCCATGTCGACCTCGGAAATGCCGGGAACCACGTCGCGGATGAAGCGCGAGCCTTCGAGGAAGACCATCAGGATCACCGAGCCGATGACGGCGCCGGAGACGCGGCCGACGCCGCCCATGATGATCGCCATCCAGACATAGAAGGTGACGAGCGGGATGTACTGCTCGGGCACGATGTAGGTGATGTAGTGGGCGTAGAAGGCGCCGGCGATGCCGGCCAGCGCCGCGCCGACCACCAGCACCTGGATCTTGAAGCGCGGCGGGTCCTTGCCGAGCGCCTGCACGGCCTCCTCGTTGTCGCGGATCGCCTCGATGATGCGACCGAAGGGTGAGCGCGCGATCCGGCGGATCATCCAGGCGGCGAACACGGTGACGGCGAGGATGGTGGCGAAGGTGGCGATCTGGCCGGTTGCGCCGCCGAGACTCGGATAGAGCCGCGGAATGCCGGGAATGCCCTGCACGCCGTTGGTCAGCCAGCGCTCGCTGGTGAGCACGATCCGCACCACCTCGGAAAAGCCGAGCGTGACGATGGCGAAGTAGTCGTCCCGCAGGCGCAGCGAGACCAGGCCGATGGGCCAGGCCGCCACTCCCGCGAGCAGGGCCGCGGCGGCGAAGCCGACGATGAAGGGCGCGCCGTTCAGCACGAGCAGCGCGCTGGCATAGGCGCCGATCGCGAAGAAGCCGACATGGCCGAAATTGATCAGGCCGGTGAGGCCGTATTGCAGCGTCAGCCCGAGGCTGAGCAGCACATAGATCAGCGCGATGATGCCGATCGCGACGAGATAGGCTTCCATCAGCGCACTCCCTCGACGCGGCCGAACAATCCGCGCGGCCTGACCAGCAGGACGGCGAGCATGATCACGAAGGCGATCGCGATCTTGTAGGTGAAGCCGACGAAGGGGGTCGAAACCTCCTGCATCGCACCGAGGATGAGCCCGGCGACCACGGCGCCGACCGGCGAGCCGATGCCGCCGAGGATCGCGGCGGTGAAGGCAGGCAGCAGCATCTCCCAGCCGAATTCGGGCGTCACGATCGTCTTCATGCCGAGCATCATCCCGGCGATGCCGGCGACGGCGCCGGCGAGCAGCCAGAGCGCGATCATGACGCGGCCAGGCCGGATGCCGGAGACGCGGGCGAGATCGCGATTATCAGCCACAGCCCGCATCTGCCGCCCGATCGCGGTGAGGTAGAGCAGGCCGAAGACGGCGATCAGCGTGACCAGCGCGACCAGAGCCATCTGCAGGTCGAGCGGCAGGATGCGCAGGCCACCGAACAGATAAGGGCGCGCGAGCGGCACCTGGAAGACCTGCTGGCCATGGCCGAAGGCGACGCCGAGCGCGGCCCGCAGCACGAAGGCGATGCCGATCGAGGCGACTAGAAGCGCGACGACCGAGCGGTTGGCGAGCTTCCGGAACACGCTCCAATAGGCGAGGAGCAGGACGAGGCCGGTGGCGCCCGCCGCGCCGAGCCCGGCGACGATGAAGGAGCCGCTGGCCTTGTGGGCCGCCAGCGCCGCATAGGCACCGAGCGTCATGGAATCGCCGGTCGCGGCATTGGGAAAGCGCGCGATGCCGAAGACGAGCGTGATCGAGAGCGCCGCCAGGCCGATGACGAGGCCCTGGAACAGCCCGTTCACGAAAAGCTGAGCGTAGAACATGGGTGGAAAACCCTGGTCGGGCATCGCCGCGGCCGGAGCCGGGACCCCTGCAGGCGCGGGGCCTGCAGGGGCGATGCGTCAGATGTTGACGACGTAGCGCCGGTTGAGCTTGCCGCCTTCGATGAAGAAGACGCCGAAGGACGGGGAGACGTCGCCGTACTGGTCGAAATCCAGCACGGAGGAAGCGCCCTCGAAGTTGATCTTGCCCTTCTTCAGCGCTTCCTTGCCCTCGGCGTAGCTGTAGACCTTGGTGCCCTCGGGGTTGGAGACCTCGCGGATCTTGGCGTTGATCGCCGCCGTCTCGGTCGAGCCCGCGGCCTCGATCGCCAGCGCCAGCGCATGGACCATGTCCCAGGTCATGGCGCTGAAGATGTTCGACTGGCCGGACTGCCCGGTCACCTTCTGGTAGACATCGGCATAGGCCTTGAAGGACGGCGCCGTCTCGTTGGAGATCGAGTCGACCGAGATCACGCCCTCGACCACCTCCGGGCCGGTCGCCTTGACCAGGTCCGGATTGGCGGCCCAGCCCGGGATGATCCACTTGACCGGCTGGCCGCTCTGGAACCACTCGCGCATGATGATCGTGGTGTCGGAGAGATAGGAGCCGGTGACGATTACGTCCGGGTTGGCCGCCAGCACCTTCTGCAGCTCGGAGCGGTACGACGCCTGGTTCGGCTCGTAGACGACGCTCTCGACGACCTTGTTGCCCTTGGCTTCCCAGGCCTTGCGGAAGCCCTCGGTGTTGCCGATCCCGGAAGCGTTGTTGAAGGCCATGGTCGCCGGGCGCTTGAAGCCTTCCTTGACGCAGATCTCGGCGAAGGCCCGGCCGAAGCGGTCATTGGTGGCCTGGAAGCGGTAGGACAGCCCCTTGGCGTTGGCCGGCGGCACCGACAGCGCAGGCGCGCCGGAGGTGTTCATCAGGATGATGTTCGCGTCGTTGGTCAGCGGCAGCACGGCCAGCGAGACGCCCGAGGACCAGGTGCCGAGGATGGCCTGGACCTTGTTGACGTCGATCAGCTTCTTGGCGGCGAGGACGCCGGCCTGCGGGCTGGTCTGCGTATCCTCCGAAACGACCTCGATCTTGCGGCCGGCGGCGCCGCCGGCGGCGTTGACGATCTCGGCGGCGGCGATGATCATCTTCTGCATGCCGGAGCCGTAGGGGGCACCGGCGCCCGTCACCGGGCAGAGCGCGCCGATGCGGAAGACGCCCTGAGACTGGGCGCGCAGGACGGAGGGCGCCGCTATCAGCGCCGAGGCGGCGCCGAGCGTGCCGATGAACTGACGGCGATTGGTGGTCATGACCTGTTCCCCTTCTGGTTAGTTCAGTTCGTTCTTGATGAATTCGCCGTTCTTCATGATGACCGGCATGTGGCGCCCCTGTCCCGTCAGGAGCGAAAGGTCGGCGAGCGGATCGCCGTCGACCACGATGAAGTCGGCATAGGCATCGGGCTTGATGACGCCGATCTTGCCGGGCATGCCGATCAGCTCGGCCGCGTTGACGGTCGCCGAGCGGATGACCTCGATGGCGGGCAGGATGCGCCCGCGAATGACGAACTCCTCCGACTGATGCCGGTGCATGGCGCCGAGCAGGTCGGTGCCATAGGCCATCGTCACGCCGGCCTCGCTGAGGATGCCGAGCGATTCCAGGCCGCGCAGGCGGACGTCGTCGATCTTGGCGACGGAGGAGGCAGGCAGGCCGTAGGAGGCGCCCTCGTTGTTCAGGGCCTCGTAGGTCACCAGCGTCGGGCAGGCGATCGCGCCGCGCTCCCGCATCAGGCGGGCGGTCGGCGCCTCGACGAGGTTGGCGTGCTCGACCGAACGCACTCCGAGCTTCACGGCGCGGGCGATGCCCTCGTCAGTGTAGAGATGGGCGGAGACATAGGTCTGGGCGTTGTGCGCCTCCTCGACGATCGCGGCGATCTCGGCATCGCTGAAGCCGAGGAAGGCGATCGGGTCGGTCGGCGAGGCGACGCCGCCATTGGCCATGATCTTGATGAACTGGGCACCCTGGCGGATCTCGTCGCGCGCGGCGGCGCGGCAGGCATCGACGCCGTCGCAGACGCGGCCGAGCGAGCCGAGCTGATGGGTCTGGTAGTCGGGCCTGCGATTGTCGTAGCGGCCGCGGAAATCGGCGTGGCCGCCGGTCTGGGACAGAGCCTTGCCGCAGATCACGAGGCGCGGGCCAACATAGAGGCCCTGCTCCTGCGCCTCGACGAGGGCATGGGTCGCGCCGCCGACGTCGCGGACCGTGGTGAAGCCGCGATGCAGCATCTCGCCCATCAGCTTCACGGCCTGGAGGGCGACGAGCGCATCCGGCAGGAGTGCGTTCTGGCCGAAATTGGCCGAGTTGGCGATGACATGGACATGGCAGTCGATCAGGCCGGGCATCAGCGTCTTGCCCTTGAGATCGATGCGGCGCGCGGTGCCGTCCGCGATCGGACGGTCGGAGACCTGGCGGATCAGCCCGCCCTCGACGCAGACGAAGCGGTCGTGTTCGCCTTCGGCGCTGGTGCCGTCGAGCAGCCGGGCATTCTCGAAAATCGTCGCCTGTGTCACTGGGAACCGCCTTGGTCTGTCCGATCGGAAATGGCGCTGGCGCCGGTCCGCTGCTGCTGGGAATGCCCGGCGAGAACCGTCTTCCAGAAGCCGAGGAGGCGCGCGTAATAGGCCGGGTCGTCGCGCAGGATGGTCTGCAGGCTCATGCCGCGCATCAGGCAGAGCGTGGCGTTGAAGGCGGCTCCCACCTCGGGCTTCTGCAGGCCGGTGCCGTCGAAGAAATCCTGCCAGGTGCCGTCGAGCGCGGCATGGAACTCGCGCGTCACCGAAACCAGTTGCTCCCGCAGATAGGGATTGTGCCGCGCGGCGGTCACATGTTCGAGCGTGACCAGGAAAAGCTTGCCGGAGAACAGTTCCCACATCCGGTCGACGAACGCGGAAAGCGACAGGCTCCCGGCCTTGACGAGTTCGGCGACCTGGCGGATCTCGCCGATCCATTCGCGCAGGAGGTGATTGACCGACTGGACGACGAGATCGTCCTTGCTGGAAAAATGGTGGTTCAACGCTCCGCGCGTGACGCCGGCCCGCTTGGCGATGTCCGTCGTCGTGGCGAGCGCATAGCCGCGGTCGACCAGCAGATCGAGCGTCGCGTCGATGAGGCGCGCCCGGGTTTCAGCCGAGCGCTCCTCTTGTGTCCGACGCTGTCGCACTGTGCGGTTGAGCATGCCATCCCGATAGCCGAACAGAAACAAACAGACAAGCATGCATGTTTGTTGCGAAACGCCATTGCCGTGGACAGCCGAAGCAAGACAGAATCGATCCCTCATCGGGGAGACGTCATGCAGATCGACATCAAGGGTGAAGTGTTCGAAGTCCGTCTCGACGGGCCGGAGGGAGCGCCAGCGCTCCTGCTTTCCAATTCGCTGAGTTCCGACAAGTCGATGTGGGACGACCAGATCCCGCTCTGGTCGCGGCATTTCCGCGTGGTGCGCTACGATCAGCGCGGCCATGGCCGCAGCGTGGTTTCGCCGAGCCCCTACACGATGGACCAGCTGGGCGGGGATGCGCTCGCCGTGCTGGACGCGCTCGGCATCGCGCGTGCGCATTTCTGCGGGCTGTCGATGGGCGGCATGGTCGGGATGTGGCTCCTGACCCATGCGCCGGAGCGGATCGGCCGCGCCGTCCTTGCGAACACGGCCGCCTATATGGGGCCGGCCGATCTCTGGAACGGGCGCGTCGCGATGGCCGAGAAGGGCGGCATGGAGGCGCTGGTCGAGGCCACGATCACGCGCTGGTTCCCCGAAACCTTCCGTATGGCCGCGCCGCAGACGATGGAGCGGATGCGCGCCATGATCCTGAACACGCCGGCGGCGGGCTATCAGGGCTCCTGCCTGGCGATCCGCGACATGGATCAGCGCCGCTCGATTACGGCCGTCCGCAATCCAGTCCTGGTCATCATCGGCACGAAGGACCCGGCGACGACGCCGGCCGATGGTGAGGAGATCCTCGCCGCGATCCCCGGCGCCCGCAAATGCCTGCTCGATGCCGCGCACATCTCAAATATCGAGCAGGCCGAGCGGTTCGGCGCCGCGGTGGACGGGTTCCTGCGCGAGGCATGAGGGTGCTCGCCCAACCGTCGTGAAACCGGTGGCCTCCGATCCGGTTTCGGAGGCCACGAGACGTCTTCCCGTGCGCGTTGTCAGCCGGCGGGCACCGGCGGCGTGGCCGAAGCTCGCCGAAGCCGGCGTCAGCTTCATCGCCTTGGCCGCGCTTGGCTTGGTGGAGGGGCGGCCGAGTTGAGGTCGATGAAGATCTGGCCTGGCTTCAGCCAGCACGCGGCTTCAGTGGCCACTGCTTCGGCACGGTCGGCCGTCACGGCGGAAAAGGCATAGGCGCTTGTGCAGGCTTCGGACGCCGATGCGCCGCAGCTCACGTCGATCCGCTGTGCCACATCCTCCAGCCGCCGCTTGGCCTCGCCGAGAACGCGATCGTCGCCGGTGCCGAGCCAACCATCGTCGCCGCTCCCTGTGCGATCACGGAGGGCATGCAATGCGCTGCGACCGTGGGCAGGACGCCGACGGTGACCTGCTCGTTGCCTTCGCGGACATCGACCCTGACTTCGTTCAGGGCCGAGCCGAGATCCTCGAAGATGCGGCGCGCCCGCGGCAGCAAGATCGTGCCGGCCGCCGTCAGCGAAACCTGCCGGGTGGCTCGCAGGAAGAGGGGTGTGCCGAGCGATTCCTCAAGCTTGCGGATGCGGTGGCTCAGCGCCGTCTGCGACAGGTTGAGATGGGACGCGGCGGCGCGGAAGCTGCCTCGTTCCGCGATGCTGATGAAGGCCTGCAAACCGAGGACGTCGACGCGCATGCTCCACCGTAGACGCTCCCCTGGGCGTTTGCGAGCCCGGCGGAAACTACGATGCTGCCTTGATCAGCTCCTTGGCGATGATGGTGCGCTGGATCTGGTTGGTGCCTTCGTAGATCTGGGTGATCTTGGCGTCGCGATAGAGCCGCTCGACCTCGAAGCCGCGGATATAGCCGGAGCCGCCGAAGATCTGCACGGCGTTGGCGGTCTGCGCCACGGCCATGTCGCTGGCAAAGCATTTCGCCATGGAGGAGGCGGAGGTCGCGGGCTTGGCGTGGTCGATCAGGAGCGCGGCCCGCTCGGTGAGGGCGCGGGCCGCGGCGATGTCCTTGGCCATGTCGGCCAGCATCCATTGCAGGCCCTGGTTGTCGAGGATCGGCTTGCCGAACTGGCGCCGGTCGCGGGCATAGGCGAGCGCCGCCTCGAGCCCGGCCTGCGCGATGCCGACCGCCAGCGAGGCGATGCCGACGCGCCCCTTCTCCAGAACGCTCATCATGATGTGGAAGCCGCGCCCTTTCGGGCCGAGCAGCGCCTCGCGCGGCACCGTGACGCCGTCGAAGTTGAGCGCGCCGACCTGACTCGCCCGCTGGCCCATCTTGTGCTCCTTCGGCCCGCGCGAGACGCCGGGCGCGTTCAGGTCGACCAGGAAGATGCTCATGCCGCGATGGCCGGCGGCCGGATCGGTCGAGGCCAGCACGAAGCCGAGATCGGCGACCGGGGCGTTGTGGATCCAGAGCTTGCCGCCGTCGATGACGTAGCCGTCTGCGGTCTCGCGGGCCGTGGTGCGGACATTCGAGAGGTCGGAGCCAGCCTCGGCCTCGGTCAGGCAATAGGCGATGCGGGTCCTGGCCGCGAGGATGTCGGGCAGGCGCTTCAACTGTTCCGGCGTGCCGTAGCGGGTGAGCAGGGTGCCGATCAGCTCGACGACGCCGCACTGATCGGCGACGGAGGAATAACCGCGCGAAAGCTCCTCCATCACGATCGCATAGGCGAAGGCGTCGAGGCCGGCGCCGCCATGCTCTTCCGGAACGGTGATGCCGAACAGGCCGAGCTCGCCCATCCGGGCGTAGATCTCGGCGGGATAGGTCTCGTCGCGGTCGAGGTCGGCGGCGACGGGCTTGACGACATCCTCGGCGAAGCGCCGGGCGGTCTCGCGGATCTGGTCGTAGATTTCGGCGTCGAGCAGGGGTGCGTGCATGGCTTGCTTCCTCCGAAGCGATCTTGTCGGTTGGCGTCTAGGCCGGTAAATCTCGCCGTCATTCCGGGGCGCCGCACAGCGGCAAGCCGGAATCCCATGATCAGTACGCAGCTCCGGTCGTCATGCTCGCCCTTGTGGCGAGCATCCACGTCTTGAACGCTGCACGGCATCGATGAAGACGTGGATGGTCGGGACAAGCCCGACCATGACGGAAATGGTGTGCTCTGGGTTCCGAGGCAGGCCCGCGGCCTGCCCCGGAATGACGGTGAGGTTCCGTGAAACCCGGTATGCCTAGGCGATGCCGTTGAGGGCGCAGAGATGCGCCATGCGGCGCGCCGCACGCTCGGGATCGACGAAGAGACCGGCCTGGTCGGCGAGGCGGAAGAGATCGGCGTAGTGCAGGATGCCGCGGGCGGATTCGGCGCCGCCGACCATGCGGAAATGGCTTTGGAAGCCGTTGAGCCAGGCGAGGAAGACGACGCCGCATTTGTAATGCTGGGTCGGGGCCTCGAAGAGCCGGCGCGACAGCGCGACGGTCGGGTCGAGGATGGCGTGGAAGCCGGCGCGGTCGCCCGCCTCCAGCTTCGCGAAGGCGGCCGCAGCGGCCGGAGCGATCGGGTCGAAGATGCCGAGCAGCCCGTGCGAGAAGCCCTGTTCGTCACCGGCGATCAGCTCGGCATAGTTGAAGTCGTCGCCGGTGTACATGACGACGCCTTCCGGCAGGAGGCGGCGCATCTCGATCTCCTTGCCGGCATCGAGCAGCGAGATCTTGATGCCGTCGATCTTGTCGGCGTGCTCGCGGATCAGGGTGAGCACCGTCTCCATGGCCGGCTTGAAGTCGCGGCTGCCCCAATAGCCGGCAAGCGCGGGATCGAACATCTCGCCGAGCCAGTGCAGGATCACCTTGCCGCGGCACTGGCGGATCAGGCGGCCATAGACGGCAAGATAGTCGTCCGCTCCCCTGGCGACACGGCAGAGCGCACGGCTCGCCATCAGGATAATCTTGCCGCCATGCTTCTCGACATGACCGATCTGCTCCTCATAGGCGCGGATCACGTCGTCTAGGCTGTGGGCGGCTTGCGGGTCGAGTTGGTCGGTGCCGGCGCCGCAGGCGAGATCGGCGCCCGGCGTCGCCTTGGCCTCGGCGAGAACGCGGGCGATCAGCTCGGCGGCGTTCGGCCAATCCAGCCCCATGCCGCGCTGGGAGGTGTCCATCGCCTCGGCGATCTTGAAGCCGAGGCCCCAGAGATGATGGCGGAAGGCGAGCGTGGCATCCCAGTCCACGGCCGGGACGCGCCAGGGCTCCTGCAGCTTCAGCGGGTCGGCGACGACATGGGCGGCCGCGTACACGGTGCGGACGCCATTGGCCGGGGCGGTGCGAGGATAAGGCGACGGTGGAGACAGCCTGTAGCGTTCGCTGCTGCCGTCCAGGCGGGGCAGGGTGATCTCGGCCATCGCTTCCTCCGATACGATTATTGGAACGTTCCAATTCAGAAACGTGCTTTCACTCTTATACAAGGCGATAAAATCGTTTGAAAGAGGCAGATTGCGCAGTTTCCGAAAGGCTGATAATGGAACGTTCCAAGACAAGAATGGCGCATGCCACCGCAGGGACGAAACGATGCCGCAGCCGAAAGGCAGCAAGGGAAGGGTGACGATCATCGAGATCGCGGACGCCGCCGGCGTCTCGAAATCGACGGTCTCGCTCGTCCTGACCGGGCGCGGCAGCGTCAAGCCCGAGACGCGCCAGCAGGTCCTGCAGGTCATGGACCGGCTCGGCTATGTCTATAATCGCGGTGCCGCCAATCTGCGCAACGCGCAGTCCCGCATCGTCGGCCTCGTCCTCAACGACCTCTCCAATCCGTTCTTCGCCGAATTCGCGATCGGCGTGGAGAAGGTGCTGCAGATGGCAGGCTATGTCGCCTTCATGGCCAATACCGCCGAGAGCGTGGTGCGGCAGGAACAGGTGATGCGAATGATGCGCGAGCACGGCGCCGGCGGCATCATCCTCTGCCCGGCGCTGGATACGCGGCCGGAGCATCTCGACTGGGTCAGGGTCGCCGATACGGCGCTGCTGGTGGCGATCCGCCGGCTGCCGGGCGTCAATGTCAGCCATGTCGTACCGGAGAATCTGGCGGGCGCGAGCCGCGTCACCCGCCACCTCGTCAATCTCGGCCATGAACGCATCGCCTTTCTCGGCGGCATGCATTCGATGGTCGTCCGGCAGGAGCGCCATGGCGGCTTCCTGGCCGCCATGGAAGCGGCGGGCCGCGCCGTCGATCCGGCGCTCAACCTCGAAAGCATGCCGACGCGTGACGGTGGCTTCGGTGCGATGAGCGCCGTGCTCTCGCTCGCCGACCGGCCGACCGCCGTGGTCTGCTACAACGACGTCGTCGCCATCGGCGCGATGCTGGCGGCGGCGCGGCACGGGCTCGTCGTCGGACGCGACATCGCCGTCGTCGGCTTCGACGATACCAGCGAGGCGCGCCATGTCTCGCCGGCGCTAACCACCGTCGCGGTCGATCCCGTCGGCCTCGGTGAGCGCGCCGCGGCCCTGCTGCTCAAGCAGATCAACGATCCCGCGATTGAGCCGGAAAGCTTCATCGGCCCCGCCAACCTCGTCATCCGCGAATCCTGCGGCGCCTATCAGCGCGCGCTCGCCGCCGCCGGCTGAACCCTTCCTCCAGAGACAGACCCATGGCCTTTCCACGCATCCTTTCCGCCGACGAAGCCGCCGCCCTGATCCCGGACGATGCGATCGTCACCGTCTCCTCCTCCTCCGGCCTCGGCTGCCCCGATGAGGTGCTGGCGGCGATCGGCCGGCGCTTCGACGCTTCCGGCCATCCGCGCAATCTGACGACGCTGCACCCGATCGCGGCCGGCGACATGTGGGGCGTCAAGGGCGTCGACCACATTGCCAAGTCCGGCCTGCTGGCCCGGATCATGGGCGGATCCTACCCGTCCGGCCCGTCCTCGGCCGAGCCGCCGGAAATTTGGAAGATGGTCACCGGCGACCAGATCCCGGCCTACAACATCCCCAGCGGCATCCTGTTCGACATGCATCGCGAAGCCGCGGCCAAGCGGCCGGGCGTGCTGACCAAGATCGGCATGGATACCTTCGTCGATCCGAAACACCAGGGCTGCGCCATGAATGCGCGCGCCATGGCCGAGCCGATCGTTTCCCGGGTGGAGTTCGATGGCGAGGACTGGCTCTATTTCCGCAGCATCGTGCCGAAGGTCGCGATCATCCGCGCCACCACGGCCGATGAGCGCGGCAACCTCTCCTATGAGCATGAGGGCGGCTATCTCGGCCCGCTCGACCAGGCGCTGGCGGTCCGCAACAATGGTGGCATCGTCATCGCGCAGGTGAAGCGCGTGGTCGAGGCCGGCAGCCTCAAGACGCAGTCGGTCTTCGTCCCCGGCATCCTCGTCGATGCGATCGTGGTCGCGCCCGACCAGATGCAGACGACACAGACGGTCTACGACCCGGCCATCTCCGGCGAGGTGCGCCGGCCAATGTCCAGCTTCGAGACGCCCGCCTTCGACGTCGCCAAGGTGATCGCGCGGCGCGTGGCGCAGGAGCTGCGCCATGGCGATGCCGTCAATATCGGCTTCGGCATCTCGGCCAATGTCCCGCGCATCCTGATCGAGGAGGGGCAGCACGGCGCCGTGACCTGGGTGATCGAGCAGGGCGCCGTCGGCGGCGTGCCGCTGCTCGAATTCCAGTTCGGCTGCGCCTCCAATGCCGAGGCGATCGTGCCTTCGCCCTACCAGTTCACCTACTTCCAGGGGGCGGGCTTCGACATGTCGCTGCTCTCCTTCCTGCAGATCGACCGGCAGGGTTGCGTCAACGTCTCCAAGCTCGGCGTCAGGCCCCACGTCACGGCCGGCGCCGGCGGCTTCATCGACATCACGGCGCGGGCCAAGCGCATCGTCTTCTCCGGCTATTTCAGCGCCGCCGCCAAGCTCGCCATCGCTGACGGCAAGCTCGTCATCGAGAAGGAAGGCAAGGTGAAGAAGCTGGTCGAGGCGGTCGAACACATCTCCTTCTCCGGCCCGCGCGCCATCGCCCAGGGGCAAGACATCACCTATGTCACCGAGCGCTGCGTCATGAAGCTGACGCGGGACGGTATCGTCGTCACCGAGATCGCGCCCGGCGTCGATCTGGAGCGCGACATTCTCGCCCAGAGCGAATTCCCGTTGCTCGTGCCCAAGCCGCCGAAGCTGATGGATGCGGCCCTATTCAATGAGGCGCTGATCGGCCTCGAACTCCCCGCGAGGGCGGCATGAGCGATCCCGTCCGCCTCGATATCGCCTCCGGCATCGCGACGATCACGCTCGCCCGCCCGGAAAAGCTCAATGCGCTCGACGACGTCATGGTCGGGCTGCTCGGCCGCTTCGCGGACGCCATCGACGCCGACCGCTCGGTCCGCGCCGTCATCCTGACGGCCGAGGGCAAGGCCTTCTGTGCTGGCGGCGACATCGTCGCCTGGGGCGGGCTCTCTCCGCTGGAGATGGGGCAGGGCTGGGTCCGCTCTGGCCATCGCGCCTTCGACAAGCTGGCGCGGATGAAGCCGCCCGTCATCGCCGCGATGAACGGCCACGCGCTCGGCGGCGGGCTCGAACTCGCCGTCACCGCCGATATCCGCATCTGCGAGGTCCAGGCCAAGATCGGCCTGCCCGAGACCGGGCTCGGCATGATCCCCGGCTGGTCCGGCACGCAGCGTCTTGTGAAGCGCCTCGGCGGGCAGGTCGCGCGGCGCCTCGCGCTGACCGGAGAGATCGTCACCGCCGAGACGGCGCTGACGCTGGGCATCGTCGACCAGGTCGTCGAGAAGGGTGGGGCGCTTGCCGCAGCACAGGCCATGGCCGAGCGCGTCACGCAGCGCGGTCCCGTGGCGAACCTCGTGGTCAAGCAGCTGATCAACGCGGCCGAGGATGAGGATAGCGGCGCGATCATGGAGGCGCTGGCGAGCTCGCTCGTCTCCTATACCGAGGACGTGAAGGAGGGCGTCGCCGCCTTCCAGCAGAAGCGCACGCCAACCTATCGGGGAGAGTGAGATGGCGCGTCCCGTCGCCCTGATCACCGGCGCGAGGCGCGGCATCGGCCGCGCTATCGGCGTCGCGCTCGCGAAGGCTGGCCACGACATCGCCTTCACCGACATCGCTGAGGACGAGGCCGTTGCCGAGGCCAGGAAGCTGTTCGAGGAAGCCGGCGCAACGGCCCGCTTCTTCAAGCACGACGTGGCGGCCATCGAAAGCCATGCCGGCCTCGTTGCTGATGTGAAGCAGGCCTTCGGTCGGCTCGATCTCTTCGTCTCGAATGCCGGCATCGGCGCGCCGGTGCGTGGCGACATGCTGGAGATCACGCCGGAGAGCTACGATCTCGTCATGGGCATCAACCTGCGCGGTGCCGCCTTCCTGAGCCAGGAGGTTGCGAAGACGATGCTGGCGGACAGGCCGGAGCGTCCGGCCATCGTCTTCATTACCTCGGCCTCGACCGAACTCGTCTCGATCGACCGGGCGCAGTATTGCGTCTCGAAGCTCGGCCTCTCGATGTGGGCGAAGGCGCTGGCGGTCAGGCTGGCGCCGGAAGGCGTGCCGGTCTTCGAGGTCAGGCCGGGCGTGATCCGCACGGACATGACGGCGAAAGTCGCGGCGAAATACGACGCCCGGATCGCCGAGGGCTTGATTCCCGCTGGGCGTTGGGGTGAAGGCGAGGATGTCGCCGCCTGTGTCGCCGCCCTGACCAGCGGGCAGTTCGCCTATGCGACAGGAACTGTGATCAACGTCGATGGTGGCTTGCTGATTCCGCGATTGTAGGGATGGTGCAGCGGCATCGACCCAGCTGGTGAAACAAGGCCGGCCGGGAGGACTGGATGAGGAAGACGCATGAAGGCGGTTCTGCTTTCGCAGCTCGGAATGGGCAGCTCGCATGAGCTATGAGTTCGATTTCGCCGACGTCTTCGCGGCGTGGCCGGAGCTGCTGCAGGGGCTGGTCAATTCGCTCGTGCTCTCGGCACTGGCGATGGCGATCGGCATGGTGGCCTCGGTTGCCGGGGCACTCGGCAAGACCTCGGGGCCGAAATGGCTGGTCTGGATCATCGACGAATATATCGAGCTGATCCGCAATACACCGTTCCTGATCCAGATCTTCGTGATCTATTTCGGCTTGCCGTCGATGGGCCTGAAGATGTCCTCGAACACGGCGGCGCTGCTGGCGCTGGTGGTGAATGTTGGCGCCTATGGCATCGAGATCATCCGGGCCGGCATCGAGAGCATCCAGAAGGGGCAGATCGAGGCGGGCAAGTCGCTCGGCATGCGCCCGCTCCAGATCTTCCGCTACATCATCCTGAAGCCGGCGATCCAGGCGATCTATCCCTCGCTGACCAGCCAGTTCATCCTGCTGATGCTGAACACCAGCGTCTGCTCGGCGATCGCGGCGAGCGAGCTGACGGCGGTGGCCGGCGACATCCAGTCGCGGACCTTCCGCAGCTTCGAGGTCTATTTCATCGTCACCTGCATGTATCTCGGTCTCTCCGTCTTCTTCTGGACGGTGTTCGCCGGGATCGAGCGCGCGTTCCTGCGCAAGCCAACCCGCTGAGGACGAGACATGCGCGCACTCTCATCGGGCGACATCATCTACATCATCATGGCGGTGCGCTGGACGCTGCTGCTCTCGCTCGTCGCCTTCCTCGGCGGCGCGCTGGGCGGTGCGCTCGTGGCGCTCGCCCGGACCGGCGAATACAAGTGGCTGCGGATCGCCTCGGCCGGCTACATCAAGGTCTTCCAGGGCACGCCGCTTCTGATGCAGCTCTTCCTCGCCTTCTTCGTTCCGGGGCTGTTCGGCTGGTCGGTCGATCCCTGGACGGCGGCGGCGCTCGGCCTGTCGCTCCATGCCAGCGCCTTCCTCGGCGAGATCTGGCGCGGCGCGATCGAGGTGGTGCCGCGCGGGCAGTGGGAGGCAGCGACCTCGCTCGGCCTGCGCTATGCGCCGAAGATGGCGCTGATCATCGCCCCGCAGGCGATCCGCATCGCGATCCCGCCGACGATCGGATTCCTGGTGCAGCTGATCAAGGGCACCTCGCTCGCCTCGATCATCGGCTTCGTCGAGCTGACGCGCGCGGCGCAGATCATCAACAACGCCACCTTCCGGCCCTTCACGATCTTCGCGCTCGTCGCGCTGGTCTATTACGTCATCTGCCGGCCGCTCTCGGCCTACAGCAAGAGGATGGAGCAAAAGCTCCTCGTCGCCGCGCGCTAGGCATGTTCCGCAAAAAAGTGGGAACCACTTTTGCGACAAGAACCTGCTCCGCACGCGTCGACGCAACACCAGCCTACCCTCAGAGGAGAACGACCCATGTCCCTGTTTAAATCGATTTGTCGCCGCGGCCTCGGCGCGCTGGTCCTCGCCGGCCTCGCCGCGGCCTCGTTCGGCGCCGCGTCGGCCCAGGCCGCCACGCCCGACGAGATCAAGGCCCGCGGCAAGTTGATGGTCGGCGTGCTGACCGACTATCCGCCCTTCGGCGGCACCGACGCCAACCAGCAGCCGGCCGGCTACGATGCCGATGTCGCGGCGCTGATGGCCAAGTCGCTCGGCGTGAAGCTCGAGCTCGTTCCGGTCACCGGCCCGAACCGCATCCCCTACCTGCTGACCAACAAGGTCGACGTGCTGATCGCCACCTTCGGCATCACCGCCGAGCGCACGAAGCAGGTGCTGTTCTCCAACCCCTACAGCACGCTGACGATCTATGTGCTCGCTCCCAAGAGCCTGAACATCAAGACGCCGGAAGACCTGAAGCCGGTGACGATCAGCGTTGCCCGCGCCTCGACGCAGGACACCGCGATCAGCGCCGTCGCTCCGCAGGGCACGCCGCTGAAGCGCTATGACGACGACGCCACCGCTCTGCAGGCGCTGATCTCCGGCCAGGTCCAGGCGATGGGCGCGAGCAACACCATCCTCGCCCAGCTGAACAAGGACTATCCGCAGCTCAACATCGAGCCCAAGATCACGCTGCGCGAGCAGGCCAACGGCATGGCCTTCCGCAAGGCCGACACGGCGCTGGCCGAGTACGCCAACAAGTTCATCGCCGAGATCGAGGGCAATGGCGAGCTCTCGAAGATCAACCAGAAGTGGTTCGGCATCCCGCTCTCCAAGCTGCCGCCGATGCCGCAGTTCTGATTGCGCAAGACGTGCGCCCGGCCTTTGCCGGGCGCACCCTCCGACAGTTACCAGAACGGTTTTTGCAGATGTCCGCGACCGCCCCTTCCGCTGCCGGCCATGAGATCGGCGACGTGATCATCGAGATGCGCAAGGTCGACAAGTTCTATGGCGACTTCCACGTCCTGCGCGATATCGACCTGACCGTCTCGCGCGGTGAGCGCATCGTCATCTGCGGTCCGTCGGGTTCCGGCAAGTCGACGCTGATCCGCTGCCTGAACCAGCTCGAGGAGCACCAGAAGGGCGAGATCGTCATCGACGGCACCACCGTCCATGCCGGGCTCAAGGGCATCGAGACCGTCCGCCGCGAGATCGGCATGGTGTTCCAGAGCTTTAACCTGTTCCCGCATCTGACGGCGCTCGAGAACTGCACGCTCGCGCCGATGAAGGTGCGCGGCATTCCGCGGCCCGAGGCCGAGGCCAACGCCCGCAGGATCCTGGAGCGCGTCCATATCCCGGAGCAGGCGAACAAGTTCCCGATCCAGCTTTCCGGCGGCCAGCAGCAGCGCGTCGCGATCGCCCGCTCGCTCTGCATGAATCCGAAGATCATGCTGTTCGACGAACCGACCTCGGCGCTTGATCCCGAAATGGTCAGCGAAGTGCTGGATGTGATGGTCGAGCTCGCCGAGAGCGGGATGACCATGCTCTGCGTCACCCATGAGATGGGTTTCGCCCGCAAGGTCGCCGACCGGGTGATCTTCATGGATGCCGGCGAGATCGTCGAGGTGGCGCCGCCCGACCAGTTCTTCACGTCGCCGCAGAACGAGCGCACCCGCAAATTCCTCGGCCAGATCCTGCACGCGCAGACCCAGGCGCATTGAGCCGGCCATGCACGACCTGTCGCTCGTCCGACTGCAGCGCTGGACCTACGGGACGCTGATCCCGAGCTGGATCGCACGCGCCGTCGATCGCGAGGCCGGCGGCTTCGTCGAGGAGTTCCGGCCGGATGGCGAGGCCGTCGCCGCGCCCGATCGCAGCGCGCTGACGACGGCGCGCCTGACCTACACCTTCAGCCACGCCGCGAGGCTCAGCGGAAGCCCGGAAGCGATGGCGGCGGCCCATCACGGCTTTGCACTGCTGCTCAAGGCCTATGAGGCCAATGGCTATGTGCCGAAGCGCTTCCGGCCCGACGGGGTTGCGAGCCTCCCGCGCCGCGACCTCTACGATCTCGCCTTCGTGCTGTTCGCCAGCGCCCATTATCACCGGCTGACCGGGGAGGCGTCCGCGATCCGCCTGGCCGGGGCGACGATGGACCTGATCGAGACCGAGCTAGCGGCTTCGCTCGGCGGCTATGCCGAAGACGATCTGGGCACGCTGCCGCGGCGCCAGAACCCGCATATGCATCTGCTGGAGGCTTTCCACGCGCTGGCGGAAGCGACCGGCAGCCAGCGCTGGCTCGATGCCGCCGGCGGGATCGTGCGGCTGGCGGAGGAGCGCTTCATCGATGCGAAGGGCACGCTCGGCGAGTTCTTCGATCTGAACTGGCAGCCCGTCGCCGGCGAGGCGGGCCGGCTGCGCGAGCCCGGCCATCAGTTCGAATGGGTCTGGCTGCTGCATCATCATCAGCGCCTGACCGGCTGGGACAGGGCCCGCCCGCTCGCCGACGGCCTCTATCGCTTCGGCCTCGCGCAGGGGTTGGACCGTGATCCGGGGTATCCGGCACTGGTGCTCGACGGGGTGGATCCCGAGGGCAACATCGTCGCGCCGACGAAGCTGCTCTGGCCGCAGACGGAATTCATCAAGGCGCTCGGCGCGCGCTTCGAGTTCGCCGATGACGCCGAGGCCGGTGCGCGATTGCCTGGCCATATCGAGCTGATGTTCCGCCATTTCGTCGATGCCCGGACCGGGATCTGGCACAACCAGCTCGACAGGGCCGGCGTACCGCTGCCGGTATCGCTGCCCTCGCGCGTCCTCTATCATCTCTTCCTGTGTCTGGCCGAGACGCTGCGGATCATGCCGCCGCTGCCGATCACGGCCCCGGGTGGGAATGATGGAGCAGGAACAGCCTAATCTCGTCGGGTTCCCAATTCGTCGCGATGCCAGCGGTGCCTTCGTGGTCGATGCCGGGCGCATCGCGGCCCGTTTCGGCTGGTCGGAAGAAGAGTGGCGCGAGATGCAGCGCCGCGGCCTGGTGACGAGCCGCGTCGAGCGCGGCGAAGGCGCTGATCAGGGCCGCTGGCGGCTCGCTGTGCATTGCGGCAACCGGCGCTGGTTCGCGATCGTCTCCGACGACGGCGCGGTGATCGAGGAGCAGCTCGATTTCAGGCCCTCGCCGCCGCGCCGCGGGTCTCAGCCAAGCTGACGACGTGTTTTTCGCGAAGCTCCGCATGCTCTAGTCTTGCGGTGCCGCATGCAGAGAAATGGAGGCGGGCGATGAGCGAAGCGGACAAGACGGCCGCGCAAGGCGACAACCCGGTCTTCGACGGTGAGATCGGCATCCTCGCCCGCAGGCGGATCGAGGCCGGCATCATCGCTCCGATCTATGAGGAGATGCGCGAGCGCCTCGGTGAGGAGATGGCGCAATCAATCCTCGATCAGGCGATCCGGAAGGCTGCGATCGCGGCGGGACAAGCCTTCGCCGCCAAGACGCCGGGCGGCACCAGCCTGCGCAGCTTCCAGGAACTGCAGGCGCTGTGGACGCAGGACGACGCGCTCGTCATCGAGGTCGTCAAAGCAACGGACACCGAGTTCGACTACAACGTCCATCGCTGCCGCTATGCCGAGACCTATCGCGAGATGGGGCTCGGCAAGATCGGCCATCTGCTCTCCTGCAATCGCGATGGCGTGTTCTGCACGGGCTACGACCCGCGCATCACGCTTGAGCGCCCGCAGACGATCATGGGCGGCGCGAGCCACTGCAACTTCCGCTACACGCTGCAGGAAGAGCCGAAGGCGGGCTGAGGCGGCTCAGCGCGCCGCCTCGACCTCCCGCAGGCAGATCCGCAAGCGGTCGAGGATCATCTCGACGTCATCGGCGCCGACCGTGAGCGGCGGGCGGATCTTGAGGATGTTGTCGGCCGGTCCCTCGCGCCCGACGAGGATGCGCATGTCGCGCAGGCGGTTCATGACATGGGCCGCCGCATCGGTCGCGGGCTCCAGCGTCTCGCGATCCGTGACCAGCTCCAGCCCGAGGAAGAGGCCGATACCGCGGACGTCGCCGACACAAGGATAGTCCGCCATCAGCGCGCGCATGCCGGCGAGCAGCTTCTCGCCCATCGCCTTGGCATTGGCCGAAAGCCCTTCCTGCTCGACGATGTCGAGCACTTCCGAGGCGATCCGGCAGGACAGGTTCGAGCCGCCGAAGGTCGAGAAATACTCGGGTCCCTCAGCGAAGCGCTCGGCGATGGCGCGGGTGGTGATGAGCGCGCCTATCGGGTGGCCGTTGCCGAGTGGTTTGCCGAGCACGACGATGTCCGGCCGCACATTCTGCTGCTCGAAGCCGAAATAGTAATCACCGAGGCGCCCGAGTCCCGTTTGCACTTCGTCGGCGATGCAGATGCCTCCCGCGGCGCGGATGCGCTCATAGACCGCGGCAAGATAGCCGGGCGGCGGGATGATCTGGCCGCCGACGCTCGGAAAGGTCTCGGCGATGAAGCCGGCGACCTTGCCGCCGCGTTCCGCGATGGCCGCGAGCGCGCCATCGACCTGCTGAGCGTAGTGTAGCGCCCGGTCGGCGTCGTCGCGACGGAAGCGGCCGCGATAGTCGTCGGCGACGTCGACGAGCTGCACCCAGGGCTTGCGGCCGCCCATGTTCGGCTTGTTGAACTTGTAGGCGGAGATGTCGATCGCGCCGGTGGTGTTGCCGTGATAGCCGTGATCGGGCGTAACGATGTCGTAGCCGCCGCTCGCCGCACGGGCGAGGCGCAGCGCCAGCTCGTTCGCTTCCGAGCCGGAATTGACGAAGAAGCAGACCTCCAGCTCCTTGGGGAGCTTCGCCGTCAGCCGCTCGGCCAGAGCCATCGGCGCCGGGTGGAGGTAGCGCGTGTTGGAGTTCATCCGCGCGAGCTGGTCCATCGCCACCTTGCGGATGCGCGGATGGGCGTGTCCGACATGCGGCACGTTGTTATAGGCGTCGAGATAGGGCCGGCCCATTGCGTCGAAGAGATGGTGGCGCCAGCCGCGCAGGAAGGTGACCGGGCGTTTGTAGCTGAGCTTGAGATTGGCGCCGAAGCGGGCCTTGCGTTCGGCCAGCAGCGCGACCTCGTCGATCGCCTGATAGGCGACGGTCTCGTCGGGCAGGTTGAGCAGGGCGGCGGGGTTCGGGCAGATCGCCTGCCAGAGCGCCCAGTCGTCGGGGTCGGCGACGCCCGGCCAGTCATGGCCCATGCCGTCGAGCGTCAGCGCGAGTTGGAAATGAAGATGCGGTTCCCAGCCGCCATTCTCTTCGGCCGGGCCGAGCTTGGCGAAAGCCTCGCCCGCTCCGATCTCCTGACCCTGCTTCAGTTTCGCTGCGCCATCGGCGGCGAGATGGCCGTAGAGTGTATGGAAGACATCGCCAGCGGGCGTGCGGTGCTCGAGGATGACGACGCCGCCATAATCGAGATGGCCCTTGCGGTTCTCCGCCAGCGCGACCTTGCCGGCGAGAGGCGCGCGGACCGGTTCGCCGGCCGGGGCGAAGACGTCGACGGCCATGTGGATGGTGCGACGGTTCGAGGCGAGCCAGCGCCCCTTGCGGAAGGCCTTGTCGGTATAGACCAGCCGGGGCTCGCCATATTGGCCAAGCCACCATTGCTGGGTGATACCGAGCCCGGTGCCGAGATTGCGGGCCTCGTCGGCGCGCAGTTCGAACGGGTTCTGCGGGATCGTCGCCTCGGCGATGCCGAGCGAGCCGACTGGCAAGCCGTCGAGCGCACGGCCGAGCACGGGCGCGAAGCTGCCGCGCTGCCCGGCGATCCAGCTCGCGATGCGACCGGCCGCATCGGTGACCGGCAGGCCGCAGGCATTGCGCAGGCGCGCTCCCATCAATTCGCCGTCGATGGCGGGGTTTTCGAGCAGGCGCCAGGCCGGAGCCTGCGAGATGGTGACGTAGGGGTCGTTCGGGCGGCCCTTGGCCTCGATCGTCGAATTCACGACGCTGACCGCGAGGCGCATGCGGACGAGCGGCCAGATCAGCCCGATCTCCTCGGCGCTGAGCGCCGATACGCCGTGATAGCCGGCGACGAAGGCGGCGAGCGCCGCTTCCGGCGTCTCATGGTCGAGGATGGCATAGGCGGCGGCGATGGCGATCTCGCAGACGCGCGGGCCATGGGTCATGTCGCCGAAATCGATCAGGCCGCTGATGTGGGCGGGCTCGCCGAGGCGCGGTTGGACCAGGATGTTGAAGTCGTTGAGGTCGTTATGGATGGTCTGGCGCGGCAGTTTGTCGAGCGCCGGCTTGAGAGCCTCGAACCCGGCAACGATCCCCGCTACCAGCGCGCGGCGCGAGCCCTCCAGCACGTCGAGATGCGGCTTGATCCAGCCGGCCTCGGTCAGATCCCATTTTGCGGCATCCGGAGCGGCGGTGACCTTGAAATCGCGCAAGGCGAGGTCGAGCCGGGCGGTCAGTGCACCGAGTTCGGCCAGGACGGCGGGCGGCTGCGGCCCGGCTTCGCCCATCGGGATGCCCGTGAAAGCGCGTTGGACCCAGACCATGCGCTGCTGGCCCTGGGCATCGGCCACGCTTTGCCAGAAGCGCTTGCCTTCGGCGGGGAGGAGGCGCGGCAGCGGCAGCGTCGGATCGGCGGCGAGCGCGTGACTGATCGCGGCGCATTGCTGGTCGACGAGGGCGGGCTCGCCCTGCGGGCGCATCGCCTTGACGATGACGTCGCCTTCGGGCGTCCGGCCGCGGAAGTTGAGGTCGTATTCGCCGCCGAGCTGCCGCAGCCCGCCAGCGATGCCGAACTGCTCGGCCACCCCACGCAACCAGACGTGTTCCATCATCTCTCCCCCGCCGCGGAGCTATATGGCTCCGCACTCGTTCTTTAGGCTCGGTCGAATCGACCGAGCCGTCTTCCATAGCCAGAAAGGCCGCCGGTTTGCTCCCGCAAAGTTTGCGGGACGGCTGCTGCCGGGTTGCGCTGGGTGAGGGTGGAAATCAGCTTTGGATCGGCTTGTCGGCCAGCCAGCGCTGCCTTGCCCGCTCGATCGCCTCGCGCACCGTATCAGGTGCAGTGCCGCCATAGCTGCGTCGGCTGCGGACGGAATGCTCAGGCGCCAGCACCTCGAACACCGTTTCGCCGATCCGCGGATCGACCGAGCGCATGGCGTCGAGGTCGAGCGCCTGCAAAGTGCAGCCCTTGGCCTCGGCCAGCGCGACGATGCGGGCGGTGATGTGATGGGCATCGCGGAAGGGGATGCCGGCCTCGCGCACCAGCCAGTCGGCGAGATCGGTCGCGGTCGGGAAGCCGCGATCGAGGAAGGCGCGCATGCCCTCGGGCCGCACGGTGAGGTCGCGGATCATGCCGGTGGTGGCGGCGACGCAGAGCCCGACGGTCTCCAGCGCGTCGAACATCGGCTCCTTGTCCTCCTGCATGTCCTTCATGAAGGTCATCGGCAGGCCCTTCACCATCACCAGCATGGCGGTGAGCGAGCCGACGACGCGGCCGGTCTTGCCGCGAACCAGTTCGGCCGCGTCGGGATTGCGCTTCTGCGGCATGATCGAGGAGCCGGTGGTGAAGGCGTCCGACAGCGCGATGAAGCGGAAGCCGTCGCTGCACCAGAGCGTGATCTCCTCGTTGAGGCGCGAGAGATGCACGGCCAGCATCGAGCAGCAGAACAGCAATTCGCAGATATGGTCGCGCGCGCCGACCGAATCCATCGAGTTCTCGGTCGGCCGGGCGAAGCCCAGCTCCGCCGCCGTGAACTGCCGGTCGATCGGGAAGGCGGTACCGGCGAGCGCGGCTGCGCCGAGCGGCGAGACATTGGTGCGCTGGCGGGCGCCGGCCAGACGTTCCCGGTCGCGGCCGAACATCTCGACATAGGCCATGAGATGGTGGCCGAAGGTCACGGGCTGGGCGACCTGCATATGGGTGAAGCCCGGCATGATCGTCCCGGCATGCTCGCTGGCGCGTTCGATCAGGGCCTGCTGCAAGCCGCGGATGGTGCCGTCGAGAGCATCGATCGCGTCGCGCATCCAGAGGCGGACATCGGTGACGGCCTGGTCGTTGCGGCTGCGGGCGGTGTGCAGGCGCCCGGCCGGCTCGCCGATGATCTCCTTGAGGCGCGCTTCCACGTTCATGTGGATGTCCTCGAGGTCGATGCTGAACTTGAGTTCGCCGCGGTCGATCTCGCCGCGGATCTGGTCGAGCCCGGCCTGGATGCGCTCGTTGTCGGCGCCGGCGATGACGCCCTGGCGGGCGAGCATCGCGGCATGGGTCTTGGACGCCGCGATGTCCTGCCGGTAGAGCCTATAGTCGAAGCCGATCGAGGGATTGATCTTGCGCATCACATCGGCCGGCGCGGTGGTGAAGCGGCCGCCCCACATCTTGTTGGCGCCGGTGGTCTGATCGGACATGATGGCTCTCCGCGAGCGGCTGTGACGAGGCGGGAACGGATAGCAACCGTCTCTTGGACTGTAAATTCCAAAATCGACCTTGACGTCCAAATGATGCCCATCATACTCGCAGGCAGATGCGGCGGAACGGCCGGCGCGGGATGGGCAGCATGAAGATCGAAGAATTCACACTGGAGCGCATCCAGTCGCTCTACGAGAACACCGTCGAGTTCAATCTCTCCGATAGCGGCGTCCATCCCTATTCGCTGAACGAATTGCTCAGCGCGGAGCAGCGCGCCAAGCTGATGGAGGTCGAGCTCGGCTATGGCTGGACCAATGGCGCGGTCGAATTGCGCGAGGATATCGCCAAGCTCTACCGCAACCGGACCTCGGACGAGGTGATCGTCACCAACGGCTCGGCCGAAGCCAATTTCCTGATGGTGATGTCGCTGATCGAGCCGGGCGACGAGATCGTCGTCTTCGTGCCGAACTACCTGCAGATCTGGGGCTGGGCGCGGGCGATCGGCGCCAATGTCAAGGAAGTGAAGCTGCGCGAGGAACTGGGCTGGACGCCCGATCTCGACGAGGTCCGCCGGGCGATCACGCCGCGCACCAAGCTGATGACGATCTGCAACCCGAACAACCCGACCGGCAGCCTGCTCTCGCGCGAGACGATGGACGCGCTGGTCGCGATCGCCCAGACGCAGGGCTGCTACCTGCATGCCGACGAGGTCTACAAGGGCGCCGAGCTCGAAACCGACGAGCCGCCCAGCTTCGCCGATCTCTACGAGAAGGCGATCATCACCAGCGGTCTCTCGAAGGCGATGGCGCTGCCCGGCCTGCGCATCGGCTGGTTGGTCGGGCCGGCCAAGGACATCTACACCGCCTGGCAGAACAAGGACTACACCTCGATCACGACGAGCGCGCTGAGCGAGCACATCGCCCGCGTCGTCATCCAGCCCGCCAAGCGCGCCGAAATCCTGCAGCGCAGCAAGACCATCCTGCGGGAGAACCTCGCACTGCTGACGAGCTGGGTGAAGGCGAATGACGAGTTCTTCTCCTTCGTGCCGCCCAAGGCCGGCGGCATGGCCTTCATCAAGTACAGCCACTCGATGAACTCGACCGAGCTCGTCCACCGTCTGCGCGAGGAGCGCGGTATCATGCTGCTGCCGGGCGATGTCTACGGGATGGACGGCTATATCCGCATCGGCATCGGCGCGCCGGCCGAGCATCTCTCGGCGGGGCTGGAACGCTTGAGCGATTATCTCAAGTCGCAGCCGCGCTGACGGGGCGGGCATGACGCCGGAACTCGCTCCCTACCTGCCGGTCTGCGATGCGGTGGCGCTGCTGTTCCGGCCGCATGCCGAGGTCGTGCTGCACGATCTCGGCTCGCAGAGCGTCGTGCATATCGCCGGGAATTTCTCGCAGCGCGTGCTCGGCGAGCCCTCCCTGCTCGATGAGATCGGCTTCGACCCGAACGAGACGATCATCGGCCCCTATGAGAAGGTGAACTGGGACGGGCGGCGGCTGAAATCGATCAGCATCGTGCTGTCGGCGGGAGCCAAGGCGATCGGCGTGCTCTGCATCAATGTCGACGTCTCGCAGTTCCATGCGCTGATGCAGACGCTTTCAGCTCTTGCAACCGTGCCGGCCGGTGTCGAGAAGCCGCAGGCTCTGTTCAAGGAAGACTGGCACGAGCGCATCAACGAGTTCGTGCAGCAATGGACGCAAAGCCGCGGGCTCGCTGTGACCAGCCTCAGCCGCGCAGAGAAGCGCGAATTGGTGGCGGATCTTGCCGCGAACGGCGCCTTCGGCGGGCGCAATGCCGCCGCCTATATCTCGCGCATCCTCGGGCTCGCCCGCGCGACCGTCTATAACTACCTCAACCAGGCCAACGAGACCCCGGATGCTTGACCTGTCGCGTGCGGAGATCGAGGCCGCCGTCGATCTCGACCGGGCCTTCATCGCGCTGGAGGAGGGGTTCAAGGCGGCTGCCGCCGGCCAGGTGCAGATGCCGCCGGTCGGCTATCTCGGCTTTCCCGCCCATAACGGCGATTGCCATATCAAGTTCGGCCATATCGCCGGCGATCCGATCTTCGTCGTGAAGATCGCGACCGGGTTCTACGACAATCCCGCCAAGGGTTTGCCGACGACGAGCGGGATGATGATCGCGCTTTCGGCGGAGACCGGGGCGGTCGTCGCGATCCTGCGCGACGAGGGCTGGCTGACCGATCTCCGGACCGCGCTGGCCGGCGCCATCGCGACGCGGGCCGGGATGCGGGCCGATGCGCGCCGGATCGGGATCGTCGGCGCCGGTACGCAGGCGCGTTTCCAGATCCGCGCCGCCGCACATCTGTTGCGCGAACGGGAGCCTTGCTTCGCGGTCTGGGCGCGCTCGCCGGAGAAGCTGGAGGCGCTGCGGCGCGATCTCGAAGGGGAAGGCATCGCCATCGAGTCGGTGGTGGAGCTGGAGGCGCTCTGCGCGCAGTCTGAAGCGCTGATCACGGTGACGCCTGCCGCCGTGCCGATCATCCACGGCGACTGGATCAGGCCGGGCACGCACATCACCGCGCTCGGGGCCGATGCCCCGGGCAAGCAGGAACTGGACAGCGCGCTGGTGGCGCTCGCCGATACGCGGATCGCGGATTCGCTGGAACAGAGCCTCGATCATGGCGAGTTCGCCGCGGCCGCCGCCGTCGGGCTGATCGATGCGGGCGATTGCGTCGAGTTGGGCGCCGTGCTGGCCGGCGACGTGCCGGCGCGCCGTTCGGACGATGACATCACCATCGCCGACCTCACCGGGATCGCGGTGCAGGACATCGCGATCGCGCGGGTGGTGCTGGACGGGGTCGGGCGTCAGTAGCCGGGTCATTCCGGGGCAGGCCGAAGGCCTGAGCCCGGAACCCACTAACACGGGGCGATTCCAGTTCGTCATGCTCGCCCTTGTGGCGAGCATCCACGTCTTGAACTCCGCCCTCGATAAGGGAAGGCGTGGGTGGTCGGGACAAGCCCGACCATGACGGCAAGCGTCTTCTTCATGGGGGCCGGGCTCGGCCCTATGGGGCGCCCGGGAATGACGGCGAAAGCTGCCGTCAGCTCTTGTGCCGCGCCAGGAAGCGGTCCATCCGCGCCAGCCCGTCGCGCAGCACCTCGGTCGGCACACCGATGCCGATGCGGATGTGGTTCTCGATGCCGAACCAGCTGCCGGCGACGACGAAGACGCTCTCCTCCTCGCGCAGCTTCTGCGAGAAGACCTCCGAGGGCATGTCGAGCGGATAGCGCAGGAAGGCCATGCCGCCGGCCTGCGGGCGGCGCCACGACCAGTCGTTATGCTGCGCCATCCATTGCGCCACGAGATCGGCATTGCTGCGCAGCAAATCCCGCCCGCGCGCAAGCAGGCGGCCGCGCGTTTCCGGGCGCATCACCTCCTCCGCGAGGATCTGGCTGAGGATGCCGCTGCCGATCGTGGTGTAGTCCTGCCGCTCGGCGGCGCTCGCTACGACCTCCGCCGGCGCGACGACCCAGCCGAGACGCAGGCCGGGGCAAGCGAAGGATTTCGACAGGCTGGAAGTGACGACGACCTTGGGATAACTGCCCCAGAGCGTCTCGGTCTCGGCGCCGTCGATCTCGCCGCCGCGATAGATTTCGTCGACCATCAGCCAGGCGTCATTGCGCTTCGCGGCTTCGACGAGGGCGGCGCGGCTGGCGGCCGAGAGCACGCTGCCGGTCGGGTTGGCCGGGTTGGTCACGGCGATCGCCTTGGCGCCGGCTGCGACTTTCGCGAGATGCGCGGGATCGATCTGCCAGTCGGTGTCGCCCGACAATTCGAGCCGGCGGATGTCGAAGCCGAGCGCGCGACCGAGGCCATCGATCTGCATGAAGTTCGGCAGGGCGAAGACCAGTGAGTCGCCGGGCTCGAACAGCGCCATCAGCGCGATCATCGTCGCCTCCGAGGAGCCGTTGGTGACGAGCACGTTGGCTGCGGTCGCGCCGGGATACCAGGAGGCGATGTTGGCGCGTAAGCTCGGCCGGCCGTCGGTCCAGCCATAACCGAGCGGCTGCTTCAGCAGGTCGCACGCGGCCTCTTCGCCAAGGATATCCTCGATCGACCAGGGATGCACGCCGCTTTCGGTCAGGTTGATCTCGACGTCGTTCTCGAAGAGCGTCTGGTTCCGCTCCATCTGGAAAATGTCGAACTTCACGAGAGCCTCCGGCGATGCGGCGTCGATCCCCGCCGCGCGGGCGGCAGGCAGTCGCCCGATCTGTGCGGCCGGGCGGCAGGCGGGTCAAGTGAAATTTGGACAATCAGTCCAATTTGGACTGATTGTTTATTTTTGCGGCCCGACGCTCGTCAGCGGTCGGCCCGCGCCACCACGGCCCGCAGCAGCACGTCGAGGCCGGGTGCAAGATCCTCGCGCGTGCACAATTCGTTGTTGTTGTGCGTGATGCCGTTCTTGCAGGGGGCGAAGATCATCGCCGACGGTGTGTGCCGGGCGAGGAAATAGGCGTCGTGTCCGGCCTGGCTGAGGATGTCGCGCGTGCTGTAACCCCGGCCGAGCGCGGTCTCGCGGACGAGACCGATCATCTCCTCGGCGAAGACCTTGCCGCCCCAGCGCCAGCTGTCGAGGATCGCGACCTCGCAATTGGCGCGGGCGCCGGCCTCATGGGCGGCGCGCAGCATGCGCTCGGCCATGACGGCGCCGGCTTCCGGGTCGGCATGGCGGACGTCGCAGGTCACCTGTGCCCAGTCCGAGATGATGCCGGCCTTGTTCGGCCAGGCGACGAGGCGGGCGGCCGTCGCCTTGCCGCCGCTGCCGGCGAATTCCCAGCCGAGATCGTCCACGGCGGTGAGCAGGCGCGCGCCGGCGGCGAGCGCGTTGCGGCGCTTCTCCATCGGCCAGGGGCCGGTATGGGCGGTCTCGCCGCGGAATTCGACGATCATGCCGGTGCTGGCGAAGCCGCCGGTGACGACGCCGACCTGGAAGCCCTCGCGGTCGAGGATCGGGCCCTGCTCGATGTGGAACTCGAAATAGGAATCGAGCGGGGGCGGTGCGGTTTGGGTCTCGCCGGTATAGCCGATGCGATCCAGCTCCTCGCCCATCGACTTGCCGTCATCGTCGCGGCGCTCGCGCGCCCAGTCGAGCGTGTAGACGCCGGTGAAGCAGCCCGAGCCGACCATGGGCGGCGAGAAGCGGCTGCCTTCCTCGTTCGTCCAGTTGACCAGCTCCAACGGGCGGCGCGTGCGGTGGCCGGCGGCATCGAGCGCGCGGATGACCTCGAGGCCGCCGAGCACGCCGGCGATGCCGTCGAAGCGGCCACCATTGACCTGGGTGTCGAGATGGCTGCCCATCACTACCGGCGGCAGGCTGTCGTCGAGGCCGGGCCGGCGGGCAAAGATGTTGCCGATCGCGTCGATCCGCACGGACAGGCCGGCCTCGCGGCACCAGCCGACGAAGACGTCCCGCATCTCCTTGTCTGAATCGCTGAGCGCCAGGCGCGAGAGGCCGCCGGGCCGGCCGGTGCCGATTTCGGCGGAGCGTTCGATCGTCGCCCAGAAGCGTTCGATGTCGATGCGGGCGGAGGCGGGAAGGGACATCGGATCGGTCCTCGGATCGGCAAGCACGGGGCCGAAATCTGGCCGGCGCAGGTCATCGCAGGCAAGAGCCGGTGACGCAATCGCCGCAGTTGCGCAGGTCATGGCCGCAATTCCGCCCGCCTTGCCGGGAAGGACGCCCTCCCTATATCCGTGGCGCAACCATGTTCGAATCGATGATGCCTACCCCGAATTTCCGTTTTCCCGGTGTCCTGAACTCGCAGGAGCTGCTCGTCGCGGAAGCCGCCCAGGCCAGAGCCTGGGCCGCGTTGGACTATGACGCACGCACGGATACGGAGCTGGAGGCCGAAGCGCGGGACCGTCTCGGGCGCATTATCCTGCAATTGATGTCGCGCGGGACCGATTCGATTTCCGATCTCGCTGCGGCGGCCGTTGCCGAGTTCATGGCGACGCGCCCGGCGCTGCCCGGCGACCTTACCCCTTCGCAGCAGGGCTGAAGCCCGGCCGCAATCGCTCGCCGACCAGGCGGTTAGCCCGATCGGTCATGAGGCGATGACGCGTCCGACCCTGCGGCTCAGTGCGCCGCCATGTCGAGCGGCGGCTCGACATCGTCGGTGATCGGGTTGGCGAAGGGGTTCTTGGCACGGAACGCCGCGAACTCGTCCTTCGCCGCCTTGAGCAGAGCGGGATCGTTCAGCACGTCGGCGGCGACGCCGGCCATGGCCTTGGCGGCGAGCGCCAGGCCCTTATGCGCCGCGGGGGCGAGACCCTGCGCCACGAGCTGCCAGGAATGGCCGGGCGTGCCGATGGCGTAGCAGGCGGTGCGGCACTGCACGGTCGGAACGATCCAGCTCACAGTACCGACATCGGTCGAGCCGACTGAGGTGTCGTTGCCGGCGCCGAGCGGATAGATCGTGTCGCTCAGCGTCTCGCCTTCCTTCGGCTGCATGCCGATGCGGGCATAGGACGCAGCGATGTCCGCGGCGCTCAGCGTCTTCTGGAACCTGGCGGCGAAAGCACGGTCGGCGGCGTCGAAGCCGGGGCCGCCGAGCGCCTCGAGATTGGCCTGCATGGCTTCCTCGAGCGGCCGGTTGCCGATCAGGTTGGCGTCGCCCGAGAGCTGCCTGATCGAGACGGTGGTCTCGCTCATCAGCGCGGCGCCCTCGGCGATCTTCTTCACGCGGGCGACCAGCTCCCACATCTCGCCGAGCGTGGCGGCGCGGATCAGCTGGCGCGTCGTCGCCGTGGCCTGGACGACGTTGGGGGCGATGCCGCCGGCGTTGATGATGGCGTAGTGGACGCGCGCCGTCGAAGGCATGTGCTCGCGCATGTAGTTGACGCCGATATGCATCAGCTCGACCGCGTCGAGTGCCGAACGGCCGAGATGCGGCGCGGCGGCGGCGTGCGAGGCGCGGCCGCTAAAGGTGTATTCGATCTCGACGCAGGCGAGCGAGAAGGGGCGGTTGACGCCGTTGAACGAGGCCGGGTGCCAGCACAGTGCGATGTCGACATCGTCGAAGGCGCCGGCCCGGACCATGAAGCCCTTGGCCGAGCCGCCTTCCTCCGCCGGGCAGCCATAATAGCGCACGCGACCCTTGAGGCCGTTGGCGGCGAGATAGTCCTTCACCGCGGCGGCGGCGAGCAGCGAGGCCGAGCCGAGCATGTTGTGGCCGCAGCCATGGCCGTTGCCGCCCTTCTCGATCGGGGTTTCGGTCGCATTGCCGGCCTCCTGGCTCAAGCCCGGCAGTGCGTCGTATTCGCCCATGATGGCGATGACCGGGCCGTCCTCGCCCGCTTCGCCGATCACGGCGGTGGGCAGGCCGGCGACGCCGGTGGTGACGCGAAAACCCTCGCGCTCCAGCATGGCGCCGTGCTCGGCCGCCGAGCGGACCTCCTGATAGTTCAGCTCGGGCATGTGCCAGATGCGGTCGGACAGCGCGAAATAGGCCGGGGCCTTGTCCTCGACCAGACGCCAGACATCCTTGCTGTTGCTCATTGGAAGCTCCTCCCGCAGGGGCTCATCCCCCGCATTCGCGCCCGGTTCTGGCATGGTGCGAGGGCGGGCCACAAGCCGTGCGGTGATGGGGTTTGCCTGCGTTTTCGGCAGGGCGGGTGTCCCTGCGGAGCGTGGCATCGATCGGCGCCGGCATCGGTAAAATTCCTATAAGTTCTTTATTTCCTCTCCCCCGGCCTCGTCTCGAATGGCTATGGCGGCGGCGCGATATTCGCCCCGAACCACCGGTCCCATCCTCTGGGAGCGGTGCTCGCTGCCGGACAAGAGACCGGCAGCCTCGACCATCGGGGTTTTCGGTGATGGACACCATCGTACTCGCCATCGGGCTCGTCTTCTTCGGGCTCTCCTTCGCCTATGTCGCCGCCTGCGACGCGCTCTAGGGGAGGCCGGCATGTTTCTGGATTTCGTCCTCGGCGGAGCGGTGACGCTGTTCCTGCTCGCCTACCTCGCCTACGCGCTGATCCGCCCCGAGCGGTTCTGACGGCGGCGGCTCCTCAGATTCGGAACCACATCCATGACCCTCAACGGATGGATCCAGATCCTGCTCTTCTGCGGGATCATCGTTGCCCTGGCGAGGCCGCTCGGCGGCTACATGACGCGCGTCTTCGCGGGCGAGCGGACCTTGCTTTCGCCGGTGCTGCACCCGGTCGAGCGCCTGCTCTATGGCGCCGCCGGCACTCATGAGAAGGAGGAGCAGCACTGGACGGCCTATGTCGCCGCGATGCTGCTGTTCAACCTCGCGGGCTTCCTCGCCCTCTATGCGCTGCAGCGGCTGCAGGGCATCCTGCCCTTCAACCCGGCCGGTATGGGCGCGGTGCCGGCGGACCTCGCCTTCAATACGGCGGCGAGCTTCGTCGCCAACACCAACTGGCAGAACTATGGCGGCGAAAGCACCATGTCCTACCTCACCCAGATGGCGGGGCTGGCGGTGCAGAACTTCGTTTCGGCGGCGACGGGTATCGCCATCGCGGTCGCGGTGATCCGCGCCTTCGCGCGCCGCTCGGCCCGCACGCTCGGCAATTTCTGGGCCGATCTCGTCCGTTCGGCCCTCTACGTCCTGCTGCCGATCTGCGTGATCGGGACGCTCGTCCTCGTCTGGCAGGGCGTGCCGCAGAACCTCGGCTCCTACACGGTGGCGACGACGCTCGAAGGCGTGCAGCAGACGATCGCGCAGGGCCCTGTCGCCTCGCAGATGATGATCAAGCATCTCGGTACCAATGGCGGCGGCTTCTTCAACGCCAATGCGGCGCATCCCTTCGAGAACCCGACGGCGCTCACCAACCTGATCCACATGGTCGCGATCTTCGCGATCGGCGCCGCCCTGACCAATGTCTTCGGCCGCATGGTCGGCAACGAGAAACAGGGCTGGGCGATCTTCACGGCGATGGGCCTGCTGTTCGTCGCCGGCGTCGCCGTCTGCTACTGGGCGGAAGCCACTGGCAATCCGCTCGTCCAGGCGCTCGGCCTGCAGGGCGGCAACCTGGAAGGCAAGGAGGCGCGCTTCGGCACCACGCTCTCGGCGCTGTTCGCGGTGGTCACGACGGCGGCATCCTGCGGTGCGGTCAACGCCATGCATGACAGCCTGATGCCGCTCGGCGGGCTGATCCCGCTGATCAACATGATGCTCGGTGAGATCATCATCGGCGGCGTCGGCGCCGGCTTCTACGGCATCATCCTCTTCGTCGTCATTGCGGTCTTCGTCGCCGGCCTGATGGTCGGGCGCACGCCTGAATATCTCGGCAAGAAGATCGAGGCGAAGGAGGTCAAGATGGCGATGCTCGCCGTGCTCTGCCTGCCGCTTTCCATGCTCGGCTTCACCGCCGTCGCCGTCGTGCTGCCCGATGCCGTGGCCTCGATCGCCAATCCCGGCCCGCACGGTTTCTCCGAGGTGCTCTATGCCTACACATCGGCAACGGCGAATAACGGCTCGGCCTTCGGCGGGCTCTCCGGCAACACGGTCTGGTACAATCTGACGCTCGGCCTCGCCATGCTGATGGGGCGCTTCCTGGTCATCATCCCGGCGCTGGCGCTGGCCGGTTCGGTCGCGGCCAAGAAGGTGGTGCCGGAATCGGCCGGCACCTTCCCCACGCATGGCCCGCTCTTCATCGGCCTGCTGATCGGCGTGATCCTCATCGTCGGCGGCCTGACCTTCTTCCCGGCGCTCGCGCTCGGCCCGATCGTCGAGCATCTCGCGATGCTGGCCGGCCAGAGCTTCTGAGAGCCAAGGCCATGCGCAGCCAAACCGGACCTCGCCCTTCCACCCTCATCTGCGGAGCGACGATCGCGGTCCTGCTGATCGCCATCGTCTTCCACGCCCTTTCTTTCCTGCTTGCCGCGGTCTGACCCCCAAGGGGTCCCGCGCAGGCCCGACGGAGCCTTCGTCATGAGTCATCCAAGATCCGGCAGCATCCTCGATGCCCGCATCCTCGTCCCGGCGCTCGATGGCGCCTTCCGCAAGCTCGATCCGCGCAGTCTCGCCAGGAACCCGGTGATGTTCGTCGTCGCCGTCGTCACGGCGCTGACCACGATCCTGCTGCTGCGCGACTGGCTCGCCGGGGCCGCCCATCTCGGCTTCTCCTTCCAGATCGTGCTCTGGCTCTGGTTCACCGTGCTGTTCGCCAATTTCGCCGAAGCGGTCGCCGAAGGGCGAGGCAAGGCGCAGGCGGATTCGCTGCGCAAGACCCGTGCGGAAACACAGGCGAAGCTGCTCAACGGCGCCGATCGCAGCAGCTACACGCTGGTGCCCGGTCCGAGCCTGAAGCTCAATGACGTCGTGCTGGTCGAGGCCGGCGACATCATCCCCTCCGACGGCGAGGTGATCGAAGGCATCGCCTCGGTCAACGAGGCGGCGATCACGGGCGAATCCGCACCGGTGATCCGCGAATCCGGCGGCGACCGCTCGGCCGTCACCGGCGGCACGCAGGTGCTGTCGGACTGGATCCGGGTGCGCATCACCGCGACGGCGGGCTCGACCTTCATCGACCGCATGATCGCGCTGGTCGAGGGCGCCGAGCGGCAGAAGACGCCCAACGAGATCGCGCTCAACATCCTGCTCGCCGGCATGACGCTGATCTTCGTGCTGGCGACGGCGACGATCCCGAGCTTCGCCAGCTATGCTGGCGGTGCGATCCCGGTCATCGTCCTCGTCGCGCTGTTCGTGACGCTGATCCCGACCACGATCGGCGCGTTGCTTTCAGCCATCGGCATCGCCGGCATGGACCGTCTCGTGCGCTTCAACGTGCTCGCCATGTCCGGCCGTGCCGTCGAGGCCGCCGGCGACGTCGACACGCTGCTGCTCGACAAGACCGGCACGATCACGCTCGGCAACCGCCAGGCGACGGCCTTCAAGCCGGTCCGCGGCGTCAGCGAGCACGATCTCGCCGATGCAGCCCAGCTCGCCTCGCTCGCCGACGAGACGCCGGAAGGCCGCTCGATCGTCGTGCTCGCCAAGGAGCAGCACGGCATCCGGGCGCGCGACCTCGTCGGGCTCAACGCCCATTTCGTACCCTTCACCGCGCAGAGCCGGATGAGCGGCGTCGATCATGACGGCTCCAGCATCCGCAAGGGCGCGGTCGATGCGGTGCTCGCCCATGTCCGCGCCAGCGGCGGCGAGGCCGAAGCGGCGCGCGAGGTGCAGGGCATCGCCGAGGAGATCGCCAAGGCCGGCGGCACGCCGCTCGCCGTGGCGCGCGACGGCAAGCTGCTCGGCGTCATCCAGCTCAAGGACATCGTCAAGGGTGGCATCCGCGAGCGCTTCGCGGAGCTGCGCCGGATGGGCATCCGCACGGTGATGATCACCGGCGACAATCCGATGACCGCCGCCGCCATTGCGGCCGAGGCCGGCGTCGACGACTTCCTCGCCCAGGCCACGCCCGAGAACAAGCTCGCGCTGATCCGCGAGGAGCAGGGCAAGGGCAAGCTCGTCGCGATGTGCGGCGATGGCACCAACGACGCCCCGGCGCTCGCCCAGGCCGATGTCGGCGTCGCCATGAACACAGGCACGGTGGCGGCGCGCGAGGCCGGCAACATGGTCGATCTCGACAGCGATCCGACCAAGCTCATCGAGATCGTCGAGATCGGCAAGCAGCTCCTGATGACGCGCGGCGCGCTGACGACCTTCTCGATCGCCAACGACATCGCGAAGTATTTCGCGATCATCCCGGCGATGTTCATCGCCTTCTATCCGCAGCTCGGCGGGCTGAACTTCATGCAGCTCGCCACGCCACAGAGCGCGATCCTCTCCGCCATCATCTTCAACGCGCTGATCATCGTCGCGCTGATCCCGCTCGCGCTGCGCGGCGTGAAATATCGGCCGGTCGGTGCCGGCGCGCTGCTCTCGCGCAACCTGCTTGTCTATGGCCTCGGCGGCATCATCGTCCCGTTCATCGGCATCAAGGCGATCGATATGGCCGTCACGGCCGTCGGCCTGATCTGAAGGATTTCCAGCCATGCTGAAGCAAATTCGCCCCGCGATCGTGATGATCGTCGCGCTCACCGCCATCACCGGCCTCGCCTATCCGCTGGCGATGACCGGGGTCGCCCAGGCGCTGTTCCCGCGCCAGGCGGCCGGCAGCCTGATCGAGAAGGATGGCAAGGTGATCGGCTCCGAGCTGATCGGCCAGGCCTTCACCGAGGCACGCTATTTCCACGGCCGGCCCTCGGCCGCCGGCGACGGCTACAACGCCGCCAGCTCCGGCGGCTCCAATCTCGGCCCGACCAATCCGAAGCTGATCGAGCGCATCAAGGCCGAGGTGACGGCGCTGAAGGCGGAGAATCCGCAGGCCGCCGTGCCGATGGACCTGGTCACCGCCTCGGGCAGCGGGCTCGACCCCCATGTCTCGCCGGAGGCAGCCTATTTCCAGGTGCCGCGCGTCGCCAAGGCGCGCGGCCTCGGCGAGGCCGACCTGCGCAGCCTGGTTGCGGGCCATGTCGAGGAGCGCCAGTTCGGCATCCTCGGTGAGCCCGTCGTCAATGTGCTGAAGCTCAACCTCGCGCTCGATGCGGCGACCGCGAAATAACGCTAAGAAGAGCGCGACGGCCGGAGCGATCCCGCCGTCGTGCCGTTGAGGACCGATCTCCCGCCATGCCGGACGAGCTTCGCACCGAGCCGCCAAGGCCGTCGCCGGATGCGCTGCTGGAGCAGGTCCGCGGCGAGACGCGCGGCCGGCTGAAGATCTTCCTCGGCGCCGCGCCCGGCGTCGGCAAGACCTACGAGATGCTGCTCGCCGGCCGGGCACGCCGGGCCGAAGGCGTCGACGTCGTCATCGGCGTCGTCGAGACGCATGGCAGGCGCGAAACGCAGGCGCTGATCGAAGGTTACGAGACGGTGCCGCGGGCGCAGGTCGCCTATCGCGGCCAGAGCGTCGAGGAGATGGACCTCGACGCGGTGCTGGCACGGCGGCCGCAGCTCGTCCTGGTCGATGAGCTCGCCCATACCAACGCGCCGGGCAGCCGCCATCCCAAGCGCTATCTCGATGTGCTGGAGCTGATCGAGCGCGGCATCGACGTCTACACCACGCTCAACATCCAGCATGTCGAGAGCCTGAACGACGTCGTCGCCCAGATCACCCGCATCCGCGTCCGCGAGACGGTGCCCGATTCCGTCATCGACCGGGCCGACGCGATCGAGATCATCGACCTCACGCCCGAGGACCTGATCAAGCGGCTGAACGAGGGCAAGGTCTATCTGCCGGAGACGGCCAAGCGCGCCGTCTCCAACTATTTTTCGCCCGGCAACCTCACCGCGCTGCGCGAGCTCGCATTGCGGCGCACGGCGCAGCGCGTCGACGATCAATTGCTCAGCCATATGCAGGCCCATGCGATCTCCGGGCCATGGGCCGCCGGCGACCGGCTGATCGTCTGCATCGACGGCAGCCCGCGCGCAGCCTCGCTGGTGCGCCATGCGCGCCGCCTCGCCGAAAAGTTGAGAGCTTCCTGGACGGCGCTGCATATCGAGGCGCCGGGTCGCGCGCGGCCTTCGGAAGCGGAGAAGGACCGGCTCTCAGCGGCCATGCGGCTCGCTGAACAGCTCGGTGGCGAGGCGGTGATCCTGCCGGGCGAAAGCGTGCCGGAAGAGGTCCTGCGCTATGCGGCCGCCAAGAATGTCAGCCATATCGTCATCGGCGCGTCGGGCGCCGCGCGCTGGCGCGAGCTGCTCTTCGGCTCGGTGGCGCAGGCGCTGATCCGCGACGCCGGCGACATCAGCATCCATGTGATTCCGGCCCAGGAAGCCGGCTCCGGCGAAGGGCGCGCCGGCGGTGGCGGGCAGCGCTTCGAGCCAGGGGACTATCTCGCAGGCCTGGCCTTCGTCGCCGTGGCGGTCGGCATCGGCATGCTGCTGCATCTGTTCCTCGACGTGCGCAACATCGCGCTCGTCTTCCTCATGGCGGTGCTTGCCTCCGCCGTGACGGCAGGCTTGTGGCCGGCGCTGTTCACCTCGGTGATCGGTGCGCTGGCCTTCAATTTCTTCTTCCTGCCGCCGCTCTACACGCTCGTCATCGGCGACCCGGAGAGCGTGCTCGCCTTCGTCTTCTTCCTGGTGGTCGCTCTCATCGCCAGCAACCTCACCGCCCGCGTGCAACGGCAGGCGGCGGCGGCGCGCCAGCGGGCGCGGACGACCGAGGATCTCTACCTGTTCTCGCGCAAGCTCGCCGGGACCGGCACGCTCGACGACGTGCTCTGGGCGAGCGCCTACCAGATCGCGGCGATGCTGCGCGTGCGCGTCGTCATCCTGCTGCCGGAGGACGGGCGCATCGCGGTCCAGGCCGGCTATCCGCCCGACGATACGCTCGACGAGGCCGATATCGCCGCGGCGCATTGGGCCTGGGAGCATGACCGCCCGGCCGGGCGCGGCGCCGACACGCTGCCGGGCGCGAAGCGATTCTATCTGCCGTTGCGGACTGGGCGGGGCGCCATCGGCGTTATCGGGCTCGATTCCGACCGACCGGGCGCGCTGCTGACGCCCGAGCAGCAGCGCCTGTTCGATGCGCTGGCCGACCAGGCGGCGATCGCGATCGAGCGCGTCCAGCTCGCCGCCGATGTCGACAAGGCGAAGCTCGCCGCCGAGGCGGACCGGCTGCGCTCGGCGCTGCTGACCTCGATCTCGCATGATCTCAAGACGCCGCTGGCCGGCATCATGGGCGCGGCCGGAACGCTGCGCGACTATGGCAAGGCGATCCCCGAAGCGGATCGTTCCGAGCTGCTGGGAACGGTCGTCGAGGAATCGGAACGGCTCAACCGCTTCATCGCCAACCTGCTCGACATGACGCGGATCGAGGCCGGCGCGATGGAGCCCAACTATGCCCTGCTCGATGTCGGCGACGTCGTCGGCGCGGCGTTGCGGCGCGCCGAAGGCATCACCCGCGGCCACGCGATAGAGCTGTCGCTGGAGCCCAACCTGCCGATGCTGCGGCTGGATCCGGTGCTGTTCGACCAGGTGCTGTTCAACCTCGTCGACAACGCCGCGAAATACGCCCCGGCAGGGACGGCGATCGGCGTCCATGCCCGTGCGGCAGGCGATATCGTGGTCCTGGACATCCTCGACGAAGGGCCCGGCCTGCCTCCGGCCGATCTCGAACGGATCTTCGACAGCTTCTACCGGGTCGGGAAGGGCGATCAGGTCCGCGCCGGCACCGGGCTCGGCCTCGCGATCTGCCGCGGTTTCGTCGAGGCGATGGGCGGCACGATCACCGCCGCCAATCGCGACGGCCGGCAGGGCGCGGTGTTCACGATCCGCATGCCGATCCCGGCCGAGGCCCGCCAGATGAAGGTATTGCCATGACCACGATGGCCGTCCGTGTGCTCGTCGTCGACGACGAACCGCCGATCCGCAAGCTGCTGCGCGTCGGGCTCGGGACCGAGGGCTACACGATCAGCGAGGCCGGCAATGCGAAGGACGCGATCGCCCGGATCGAGGCGGAGGAGCCCGACCTCGTGCTGCTCGATCTTGGTCTCCCCGACATGACCGGGCAGGAGCTGCTGCGCCTGTGGCGCAGCGAAGGGCGCACGCTGCCGGTCGTCATCCTGTCGAGCCGCACCGACGAGACCGGCATCGTCCAGGCGCTGGAGGCCGGCGCGGACGACTACGTCACCAAGCCGTTCGGGATGCGGGAGCTCGCCGCGCGGCTGCGCGTCGCGCTGCGCCACAAGCTGCAGCAACAGGGCGAGAAGCCGGTCTTCCGCACCGGCGCGCTTTCGGTCGATCTCGTCCGCCGCATCGTGCAGGTCGGCGGTGCCGAGGTGAAGCTGTCGCCCAAGGAATACGACATCCTGCGCGCCCTGGTGCAGCACGCCGGCAAGGTGCTTACGCACCGGCACCTGCTGAAGGAGGTCTGGGGTGGCAACGAGGATGTGCAGTATCTGCGCGTCTACATCCGGCAGCTGCGCCAGAAGATCGAGCCGACCCCCGAGCAGCCCTTCTACATCACCACCGAGCCGGGCGTCGGCTACAGGCTGCGCGAGAGCGACTGAGAACGATGGACATCTCCGAACTGATCGGGCCCGGCTCCGTGCTGACCGGGCTCAAGGCGGCGTCGAAGGAACAATGCCTCGATCTCCTCGCCCGGCATGCGGCTTCCGCCACGGGCGTGGCGAGCGACATCATCGCGGCTGCGCTGAAGCGCCGGGAAGCACTGGGCTCGACCGGGATCGGCGGTGGCATCGCCATGCCGCATGCGCCGATCGCCGGCTTCTCCGCACCTTTCGGGCTGGTGGCCTGCCTGGCGAGGCCGGTCCCGTTCGACGCCGTCGATGGCGAACCGGTCGATATCGTCTGCCTGATCCTGACCCCCGAAGGCGGGCAGGGGCAGCATCTCAACGCGCTCGCCTGCGTCGCCCGGCGCCTGCAGCGACAGGAGGTCCGCGAGGCGATCCGCCGCGCGCGCCATCCGCAGGAGATTCACGGGGCGCTGTGCCGAAGTTGAGGCCCGACGATTGTCGAGGCGAGTCGTGGAAGGCACGAGGTGTGCCTGATTTCATTCATTCCGGTTTAAGTCTTTGTTCGATTGACTGAGCTCGTTGTGAGATTAAGGGCAGAAATCGGTGGTTTCACCCTTTCTCTCGATTGAGCTTTCTGCAATATCGCTGGTGATATCTTCACCAGACCATAGCGCCATGCCTCGCCATCATTTCCGCAATGTCTCTTTCGCTGTCCTTGCCCTCGTGGCCGGGGCCCTTGCCGCCGCGCCCGCGCTGATGGCGCAGGAAGCGCCTGCCGCGCCCCAGCAACGCCCGGTTTCCCGCCCGGCTGCCAAGCCGGCGGCGAAGCCGACCCAGCCGATCGCGCAAAACCAGGCCGCTCCGAGCGTCGGCCAGCCTGCGGCTCAGAATGCGACACTGCCCAACGGCGCCAGCGCGATCAACGAGACCTATGGGGACTGGACGGTCGATTGCCGGATCAACAACGGCCAGCGGCTTTGCGTCCTGATCCAGTCGCAGGGCAACAGCCAGACCGGACAGCGTGTCTTCGCCATCGAGCTGCGCTCGCCGAAGGACGGGCGCACCGAGGGCACGATCCTGATGCCGTTCGGCATGAAGCTGGAGAACGGCGCCGTGCTGCGCCTCGACGACAAGGACCTTGGGCAGGGGCTGCGCTTCTCGACCTGCCTGGCGCAGGGTTGCCTGCTGCCGGTCTCCTTCCCGACGGTCGCGACCGACGCCTTGAAGACGGGCAAGGCGCTGACGGTGGCGGCGCTCAACCTGTCGAACAACGAGGCGGTTTCCTTCAACGTGTCGCTGAACGGCTTCGCCGCCGCCTTCGAGCGCATCGCGCAGATCGACAAATAGCCGGCAATCCCGCCCGGGCTGCGGCCGCCTGTTTTGGCGATTTCCGCTGGCGTGGCGGGACGCAGTAGTGAAACTCGCTAAAGTGGCTCGGCGGGACACAGAAATTTGGCTCGTTCTGCCAGTGCTTCCGTGCATGATCGGAAGTACTGGGAGTTCGGGCCAAAACGATGACACAAGATCCGCGCCTGCCGTTTCTCGCCGAGCTGGAGAGGAAGATCCTCTGGCTCGCCTCGTGGACGATCCATAACGCCAACCACATCCGGCCGAACGAGGACGGCATGAAGGTCGGCGGACATCAGGCTTCCTCCGCCTCGCTCGCCACGATCGTGACCGCCCTCTACATGGCGGCGCTGAAGCCGCAGGACCGGGTGGCGGTGAAGCCCCACGCCTCGCCGATCTTCCACGCCATCAACTATCTGATGGGGCTGCAGACGCGCGAGAAGCTTGAGAATTTCCGCGGCTACAAGGGCGCGCAGAGCTATCCTTCCCGCACCAAGGACATCGACGATGTCGACTTCTCGACCGGCTCGGTGGGCCTGGGCGTCGCGCAGACGCTCTTCTCCTCGCTGACGCAGGACTATGTGAAGGCGCATGGCTGGGCGAAGGATCGTCCGGAAGGCCGCATGGTCTCGCTGATCGGCGACGCCGAGCTCGACGAGGGCAATATCTTCGAGGCCCTGATGGAGGGCTGGAAGCACGGCGTCCGCAACACCTGGTGGGTGATCGACTACAACCGCCAGTCGCTCGATGCGGTCATCCGCGAGGGACTCTACGACCGCTTCGAGACGATGTTCCGCAATTTCGGCTGGGATGTCGTGACGCTGAAATACGGCTCGCTGCAGCAGGCGGCGTTCAAGGAAAAGGGCGGCGAGCGGCTGAAGGCCTGGATCGATTCCTGCCCGAACCAGCTCTATTCGGCGCTGACCTTCCAGGGCGGCGCTGCCTGGCGCAAGCGCCTGATGGACGATCTCGGCGACCAGGGCCCGGTGACGAAGCTGATCGAGAAGCGCTCGGACGCCGAGCTCTCGAAGCTGATGTGCAATCTCGGCGGCCACGACCTGCCGTCGCTGCTCGAGGCCTTCGAGAGCATCGACCACGACCGGCCGGTCTGCTTCCTCGCCTATACGGTGAAGGGCTTCGGCCTGCCGCTCGCCGGGCACAAGGACAATCATGCCGGGCTGATGACCAAGGAGCAGCTCGACGGCTTCCGCAAGGCCAACGACATCCGGCCGGGCCATGAGTGGGACCTGTTCGAGGGGCTCGGCCTGCCCGAGAGCGAGCTCCGCGGCTTCCTCGACAAGGTGCCGTTCTTCTCGGAAGGGCGCCGGCGCCTCAGCGCCGCCAAGTTGCCGGTTCCGGAAACGCTGCCGGCCGGCATCCAGGCGACGATGTCGACGCAGATGGGCTTCGGCAAGGTGCTGGACGAGCTGGCCAAGGCCGGTGGTCCGCTGGCCGACCGCATCGTGACGACGGCGCCGGACGTCACCGTCTCGACCAATCTCGGTCCCTGGGTGAACCGGCGCGGCCTGTTCGCGCGTGCCTCGATGGCCGACACCTTCAAGGACGAGCGCATTCCCTCGATGCAGAAATGGGAGTTCTCGCCGCAGGGGCAGCATATCGAACTCGGCATCGCCGAGATGAACCTGTTCATCAACCTCTCGGCGCTCGGTCTGTCGCACTCGATCTTCGGCGAGCGGCTGATCCCGATCGGCACGCTCTACGATCCCTTCATCTCGCGCGGCCTCGATGCGCTGAACTATGCCTGCTATCAGGATGCCCGCTTCATGGTGGTGGCGACGCCGTCGGGCGTGACGCTGGCGCCGGAAGGCGGGGCGCATCAGTCGATCGCGACGCCGCTGATCGGCATGAGCCAGGACGGTCTCTGTGCCTTCGAGCCGGGTTTCGTCGACGAGCTCGCGGTGATGATGCGCTGGTCCTTCGACTATCTGCAGCGCGACGGCGAGGGCGACCCCGACGAGCGCACCTGGCTGCGCGACGAGACCGGCGGCTCGGTCTATCTGCGTCTTTCGACGCGGCAGGTCGAGCAGCCGAGCCGGACGATGACGCCGGAACTGGAGCGCGAGATCATCGACGGCGCCTATTGGCTCCGGAAGCCGGGGCCGAACGCCTCTGTGGTCGTGGCCTATACGGGGGCCGTCGCGCCCGAGGCGATCGAGGCCGTCGGATTGTTGTCCGAGGACCGCCGCGATGTCGGCCTGCTCGCCATCACCTCGGCCGACCGGCTCAATGCCGGCTGGCAGGCGGCGGAGCGGGCGCGCCAGCGCGGCAACCACGCCGCAACGAGCCATATCGAGCGGCTGCTTGGCGCTCTCTCGCGCGATTGCGGGATCGTCTCGGTGCTGGACGGGCATCCGGCGACGCTGGCCTGGCTCGGCAGCGTGCATGGCCACAAGCAGAAGGCGCTCGGCGTCGAGCATTTCGGCCAGACCGGCACGGTCGCGGATCTCTACCGGCATTTCGGCATCGACGCGAACGCGATCGTCCACGCCGCCAACGCCGCCTCGCCCGGCCGGCCGGTGCGCTATCTCAAGGCGCTGCCCTGAGATAGCGACGTCATGGTTGGGCTTTACCCGACCATCCTGGAAACCAGAGGGCTCTGGTCAGGAGATGCTCGGGGCAAGCCCGAGCATGACGGTGTTGCTCTGGCTCAGAAGCGCGGCGTCGCGAAGGTGTTGGCGAAGGGATTGGTGCCGGCGCCGATGCGGCCGGGCAGGGTGCCTTCGCCGTAGAATTCGCCGGTGTTGGCGTAGATCGGTGTCGCCGACATGTGCTGGCTGGCGTAGCGGTTCAGCGAGCCGACCGGCACGACATTGCCGGGATCGAGATAGCTGCGCTTCTGGATGATGACGCGCAACGGGCCGCGGCGATTCTGCGCTTCGGCGATCGTGGCCATGACGGTCGACGCCGCCAGAGCGATGGTGAGGACGGTGGCAACACGCTTGAACGACATCATGGCGGCGATCTCCGGGGAGTGGACGCTCCACTTGATGTAGGCATCCTAAAACCGGCGAAAAGACTAGCACCCTGTCGTTAACAACTTTGTTAGAGCCGATTCGATCCGCCCGAGTCGATTCGGCCGCTGGATGCGTGTTCCGCATGGGTTGGTTCGCACCGACCTCAGGGCTGGCGGCGAGCCGGCCTGGGGCGGGGCTTGGGCAACTCGGCCGCGATGCGCGCGGGCTCGGTGCCTGCCGTCTTCATCCTCAGGGCAGGCGCGCTGGCGTCCATGTCGAGCGATGATGTCCTGGAGGGACGTGACGGCGCGCAGCCGGCCTGGCGCTTGAGCTCGCTGCGGGCGAAGAGGCCGCGCAGCTCCTGATCGGCGCCGCCGGCGAGGTCCAGCCGGTCGATCAGGCAGCTCAGCTGCCGGCGGTCGCCCGGCCGCGGCGCGGCGCACCACCAGCCGCTCATGGCGAAACGGGCTTCGCCGGGCGGCGTGCGGAACGCCACGCAGGCACGGCTCTCCGCTCCTGCGGCAAGAACGATGTCGGCCGTTTCCAGCGGGCCGAAACGGGTTTCGATCGGGGCGGGCGCGCTGCTGCGCTCGACGGCGAGGCCGCGCAAGGCAGCCTCGGTGGCCAGGGCGACCATGAAGGAGCGGGCGCCGGCAGCCGCGCCTTCCCCGGTCGCCAGGCGTAGAGCAAGGTGCGGTTTCGGTTCCGCGAAGCTGCCGAAGCTCAACAGGTCTTCGCGCCGATCGCCGTCCTGGCTGCGGCGTGCTTCGAGGAGCGGCGCCTCGCGTCCCAGCTCCGGGGCCTCCAAGTTGAACACCGCCGTCGGACGAGGGATCGCGACCCAGTCCTCGGCCATCGCGGCCGTGCGTACCCGGCGCGGGGACGTCCCCGGCTGCTCCGTGACGTTCGTCGCCGGCAGGGTCAGGCTGGCCAGCTGCAGCTGGTCCTCGTCCTTCGCTGCGAGGCCGGTGACCAGCGCGGCGGTCAGGCCGATGCCGGCCAGCGCTGCGGCGCAACGCCAGGCGAATGCACCGGTGATGCCGAGGCGTGCCGGAAGGTGGCGGCCGGTCCGCATGCACCAGCGCGCGCCGGTCTCGATTCGGTCGGCGGATGTGATGAGGAACGGGACGAGGTCGATCGCGGCCAGCCTTGCGCCGATGATCCGGCCGAAGGCGGCCGCCCGCGCGAGGCCGGGGCCGAACCGCCGGAGCCCCGCCTGCACCATCGAGACTGCATCGATCGAACGCAACCGCAACCCGTAACTCCCGCGCCGTGCCCCGACGGCACTCGTCGTCCACCCGTCGGCAGGCTGGCGGCGAAGAGTCGCCCGCCGGTTACTGCCGGCGACCGATCGGTCGATAGCGTGAACGGGCGGTCAACGAGCAGGGTTAACGGCGGGGGAGATTGACTTTTCGGCGCCGCGGGTGTTCTGACATGGTGCGGTGCAAGGTTGCGCCGCGCGCGAAGTTTTCAGCCCTTCGGGATTGGCTCTGTGACTGTCCGTCTGACGACGACGAAACTCACGACCAAAACGACGACCGGGAAAGCCGGTACGTCGCGCTGACGCTTCGCCTCGGTTCCGGGTCCATCTCCCCCCGGCGGGGGCAGATCGCCGAACCTGCCCGCAGACCGGGCGGGGCGGCCCCAAAGGGAGATCCGAACCGCTTAATCCGCAAAGGATCAGATCATGAGCTTCAAGGTCGCTGTGGCCGGCGCTACCGGCAATGTGGGCCGCGAGATGCTGGACATTCTCGCCGAACGCGCTTTCCCGGTCAGCGAGGTCGTGGCGCTCGCCTCGTCCCGTTCGGTGGGGACGGAGGTTTCCTTCGGCGACAGGACGCTGAAGGTGAAGGCGCTCGAGCATTACGACTTTTCCGACACCGACATCTGCCTGATGTCGGCCGGCGGCGAGGTCTCGAAGGAGTGGTCGCCCAAGATCGGCGCCCAGGGCGCCGTCGTGATCGACAATTCCTCGGCTTGGCGCATGCACCCGGACGTGCCGCTGATCGTGCCGGAGGTCAACGCCGCGGCGACCGCCGGCTTCTCCAAGATGAACATCATCGCGAACCCGAACTGCTCGACCGCGCAGCTCGTCGTGGCGCTGAAGCCGCTGCATGACCGCTTCGGCATCAAGCGCGTCGTCGTCTCGACCTACCAGTCCGTCTCCGGCGCGGGCAAGGAAGGCATGGACGAGCTCTTCAACCAGACCCGTGCGGTGTTCTCGGCCGGGGAGGTGACCAACAAGAAGTTCCCGAAGCGCATCTCCTTCAACCTCATTCCCCATATCGACGTCTTCATGGAGGACGGCTTCACCAAGGAGGAATGGAAGATGGTGGTGGAGACCAAGAAGATCCTCGATCCCAAGATCAAGCTGACCGCGACCTGCGTGCGCGTGCCGGTCTTCATCGGCCATTCCGAGTCGGTGAACATCGAGTGCGAGAAGCCAGTCACCGCCGAGGAGGCGCGCGAGGTGCTGCGCACCGCGCCCGGCATCCTCGTGATCGACAAGCACGAACCCGGTGGCTACATCACTCCGCACGAGGCGGCCGGCGAGGACGCGACCTATATCTCGCGCATCCGCGAGGATGCGACGGTCGAGAACGGCCTCGCCTTCTGGTGCGTCTCCGACAATCTGCGCAAGGGCGCGGCCCTCAACGCGATCCAGATCGCCGAGGTGCTGGTCAACCGCAAGCTGATCCAGCCGCGCAAGCAGGCGGCCTGAACCGGCTTCGGTCATCAGTTCCATGAAGGCGGGCTTTTGAGCCCGCCTTTTTCGTCGGAGGCCTCCGGCGCTTCGCCCGCAGGGCTTCCGGCGCATGGAGAGCTTGCCTTCTTTGCGCAGCGCGGTGCTAGCCGACCCGGCTAGAGTGCTGCCGCGAACACCAATCCCATCAAGTCCTTGCCGCAACCCCTCCCACCCGATTCCAAGCCCAGGCCGGCCGCTCCCGCTGCCTCGCTGCGACGCGACAACGGTTTGCTCGGCATCGGCCTCATGCTGCTCGCGACGATCTTCCTTTCTGCCGGCGATGCGGCGTCGAAATATCTGGCGACGAGCGTGCCGGCGCTGCACATCGTCTTCCTGCGCTATGCGATCTCCGGGCTGATCCTGCTGGCGATCGTCGCCGTCAGGAACGACTGGGGTCTGTTCCGGACGCGGCGGCCCGGCATGCACCTGCTGCGCGGCTGCGGGGTGATCGGCTCGTCGATGCTGTTCGTCTCGTCGTTGAAGCAGTTGCCGATCGCCGATGCGACGGCGACGAGCTTCGTCGCACCGCTGTTCGTCACCGCGCTGTCCATTCCGATGCTCGGCGAGCGCGTCGGCTGGCGGCGCTGGCTGGCGACGCTTGCGGGCCTGATCGGCGTGTTGATCGTGGTCAGGCCGGGCGGGGCAGGCTTCCAGCCCGCATCGCTGCTACCAGCCATCTCGGCGCTCTGCTGGGCCTTTTCCCTGATCGTGACGCGTATGATGAGCGGCAGCGAGAACGCGATCGCGACCGTGACCTATTCGACCGTCTTCGGCGCGCTGGTGATGACGTTGCTGCTGCCGCTGCACTGGGTGACGCCGACCTGGGAGATCGCCTGGGTCGGCCTGTTCATCGGCGCGGTTTCGACCGCGGGCCATTGGCTGGTGATCCTGGCGTTCCGCTATGCCGGCGCCTCGCTGCTGGCGCCGTTCTCCTACGTCCAGCTGTTCTGGGCCTCGCTGTTCGGCTTCCTGCTGTTCGCGGCGCTGCCGGATCTCTGGACACTGGTCGGCGCGGTGATCATCGCGGCGTCGGGCCTCTATACCGCGCATCGCGAGCGCATCCGCGCCAAGCAGGTGCTGGGCTGAGGCTGGGAGGCTTCAGTCGCGCGGCCTGACGCCGTAGCGCGCCATGAACATCGCGATCGCCTCGCCGACGACATGCCGGATCTCCGCCTCGCTCGGGGGCGTGCGGACCGCGTTGAACAGGCGCGGGCGCGTCAGCGTGGACTGGCACAAATCGATGAACTGGACCGCGGCGAGGTTGGTGTCCGCGATCACGAGCTTGCCCTCGGCCACCATCCGGTCGAGATAGCGGGAGATGAGGCCGGCGCCCAGCATCGGGCCATTCTCGTAGAAGCCGCGCCCCAGATCCGGCATGCGCTCGGCCACGCCGATGACCACGCGATGGGCGCTGACGGCGAACTCGCCATTGATCATGCGCACCAGGCACAGGCCGAAATTGCCGAGCGCCCGGACGGGATCGGAATCATCGTTCAGGGCCTCGAAGGCTCCGCGCTTCTGCGCTTCGCGCTCGCGCTCGATCAGGGCGACGAAGAGATGTTCCTTGTCCTGGAAATAGACGTAGAGCGTGCCCTTCGACACGCCCGCCGCCGCGGCGATATCGTTCATGCTGGCGGCGTCGAAGCCGCGCGCGGTGAAGACCTGATGAGCCCCGTCGAGAATCTGGCGGCGTTTGTCGGGATCGGCGCCGGCCACGCGGCGATTGCGGGCGCGGGTGCTCTCGGTGGCTTCAGGAACGTCTGACATCGCTTCCAGGCGGGAGTTCGTCCCGTCATGTCCTCGTAAAAATAATCGAACCAACCGGTTCGATTTGACTTGATATGCCTCATCACCCGGTTTATTTCAAGCGCAATCGAACCGACTGGTTCGAATTGACAGGCAGGACGCACGATGTCTGCAGACACCGCTTCCGAGACCCGACGCGATCGATTGAAGCTCGTCGACGCCACGGCCGAAACCGCACAGCCGGCCGAGCCCGCTACCGCCCGCAAGGCCCATGGACCGCAAGGCCAGGAGGCGCCTGCCGCCGCCAAGGCCGGGGCCGGCCGGGCGCCGCTGAAGCGCGGCATCCTGACGGTCGTGGCGGCCGCGGCCGTCGGCATCGGCCTCTGGTATGGCGTCGACTGGTGGCGCAATGGCCGCTTCATCGTCTCGACCGACGACGCCTATGTCGGCGCCGAGATGGCGACGATCTCGGCGAAGCTCGCCTCCCACATCACCTCCGTCTCCGTGGTCCAGAACCAGGAGATCAAGGCCGGGCAGCCGCTCGTCGCGCTTGATGATGGCGACTGGCAGATCGCGCTCGACAGCGCCCGCGCCAAGACGGCGACGGCCCGCGCGACGCTGGCGCGGATCGACAGCCAGATCGATGCTGCGGGCGCCGCGCTCGCCCAGTCCAAGGCCCAGCAGATCTCCGCCGAGGCGGCCGTCACCCGCACCGCCGCCGATTTCGACCGCGCCAGCAGCCTTGCGGCAAAGTCCTATGGCTCGCAGGCGGCGCTCGACGCGGCCACCGCCGCGCGCGACCAGGCGGTAGCCTCGCTGGCGAGCGCGAAGGCCGGCGTCGTGCAGGCGCAGGCCAATATCGAGGTGCTGAAGGCGCAGCGCGTCGAGGCGGCCCGCCAGATCGACGAGCTCAAGGTCGCCGAGCAGAAGGCCGAACGCGATCTTTCCTTCACGAGGATCGCGGCGCCGATCGACGGCCTCGTCGCCAACACCAATGTCCAGCTCGGCGATCTCGTCGGTACCGGCAAGCGGCTGATGTCGATCGTCCCGCTCGACCAGGTCTATGTCGACGCCAACTTCAAGGAGACCCAGATCGGGCCGTTGAAGATCGGCGACAAGGCGACGGTCACCGTCGACGCGCTGCCCGGCCAGGTCTTCCACGGCACAGTGAGCGGCATCGCCGGCGGCACCGGCTCGGTCTTCACCCTGCTGCCGCCCGACAACGCGACCGGCAATTTCACCAAGATCGTGCAGCGCGTACCGGTGCGCATTGCGCTCGACCGGGAATCGGCCGGCAGGCACGTGCTCAGGCCGGGCATGTCGGTGGTGGTCTCGATCGATCCCCGCCCCGGCAGCCAGAGCTGATCCCATCCCGAGGAGGCCGTCATGGCCACCGCGACCCTGAATGCGCCGGCGGGTGCTCCGCCGGCCCCCGACGCCATTCCGATGCGGCGGATCCTCGCCTTCATGGCGATGGTCTTCGGCATGTTCATGGCGATCTTGGACATCCAGATCGTCTCGGCCTCGCTGGCCGAGATCCAGGCCGGCCTCTCCGCCTCCTCGGACGAGATCGCCTGGGTCCAGACCGCCTATCTGATCGCCGAAGTGATCATGATCCCGCTATCCGGCTATCTCAGCCGGGCGCTGTCGACGCGGGTCTTCTTCTCGATCGCGGCGGCGGGCTTCACGATCGCGAGCGTGCTCTGCGCCCAGGCCAACTCGATCAACGAGATGATCCTGTGGCGCGCCGTGCAGGGCTTCATCGGCGGCGGCATGATTCCCGGCGTCTTTGCCGCGGCCTTCACCATCTTCCCGCCGGCCAAGCGGCCGATCGTCTCGCCCTTGATCGGCCTCGTCGCGACGCTGGCGCCGACGATCGGCCCGACCGTCGGCGGCTATCTGAGCCATGCCTTCTCCTGGCACTGGCTCTTCCTCGTCAATGTCGTTCCCGGCATCGCGGTGACGATCGCGGCCTGGACGCTGATCGATTTCGACAAGCCCGACCACAGCCTGATCAAGCGCTTCGATTGGCTGGGGCTTGCCGCGATGGCCGCCTTCCTCGGCAGCCTCGAATATGTGCTGGAGGAGGGAACGCGGCTCGATTGGTTCCAGAGCCACGAGATCGTGTTCTTCTCGGTCGTCATGGTCGCGGGCGCAGTGCTGTTCTTCTGGCGGGCGTTGACGCGCGAGGACCCGCTGGTCGATCTCTATGCGTTCCGAAACCGCAACTTCGCCTTCGGCTCGCTGTTCTCCTTCACCATGGGCATCGGCCTCTACGGGCTGACCTATCTCTACCCGGTCTATCTCGGGCGTATCCGCGGTTATGACGCGCTGATGATCGGCGAGACCATGTTCGTCACCGGCCTCGCCATGTTCCTGACCGCGCCGATCGCCGGCCGGCTCTCGGCCAAGCTCGACCCGCGGGTGATGATGATCATCGGCTTCTCCGGCTTCGCGCTCGGCACCTGGCTCGCCTCGCATGTCACCTCGGACTGGGATTTCAACGAGCTGCTCTGGCCGCAGATCCTGCGCGGCTGTTCGCTGATGCTGTGCATGGTGCCGATCAACAACATCGCGCTGGGGACGCTGCCGCCGCAGCAGCTCAAGAACGCCTCGGGGCTCTACAACCTGACGCGCAATCTCGGCGGGGCCGTCGGGCTCGCCGTCATCAACACCATGCTGAACACGCGCACCGACCTGCACATCACCCGGCTGCACGAGATGGTCGCGGCCGGCCGGCAGGTCGCCGAGGACGCTCTCGCCAGCACGGCGCAGCGTTTCGGCGACTATGGCGACGCGGCGCAGAACATGGCGCTCGCGCTGATCAACCAGCGCGTCCACAAGCAGGCGCTGGTCATGGCCTTCGGCGACGTCTTCCTCGGCCTGACCGTGATCTTCGGCGGGCTCGTGGTGCTGTCGCTGTTCCTGAGCAAGCCTCCAAAGGCGGCCGCCGGAGGCGGCGGCGGCCATTGAGGTCGTCTGCGGCGTCCATCGGGCGACGTGCCTCGGCCGCCGCGGACGGTTGACAGATCGGTGGATCGCGCCGGGCCGCAGCGGGATGTCGCAGCCGGAATGATTGACAATCGATGTCGAACTTGGCAAATATGGCAATAATATCAGTAGTTTAGATGTTTTCTAAACTGCATGGCCGGGTAGCCGGCGTGGTAAAAGGCGTTGTCGATGAGCGTTCTCGCGAACAAGGATCAGGATCACAAGCCGGTGGCGGGCGACCATATCCCTTGGCCGCAGAAAAGCCCGGGCTCATGCCCGATCAGCGCGGTGAAAGCCCGGCTGCGGACGGCGGGTCTCAGGCCAACGCGCCAGCGCATGGCGCTGGGCTGGCTGCTCTTCGCCAAGGGAGACCGGCATGTCAGCGCCGAGATGCTCTATGAGGAGGCGCTGCGGGCTCGCGAGCCGCTCTCGCTCGCGACCGTCTACAACACGCTGCGGCAGTTCTCGGAAGCCGGCCTGCTGCGCCAGGTCTCAGTCTCCGGCCCGAAGACCTTCTTCGACACCAACGTCTCCGAGCACCACCATTTCTACAACGAGGACGACGAGACGGTCACCGACATCCCCGGCTCGACGATCCACGTCTCCGGCCTGCCGGAGGCTCCGGAGGGCATGGTGATCTCGTCCGTCGAGGTCATCGTGCGGCTGCGCCGCGCCGATGGCGAAGAGATCGAAACCAAGCGCGTGGTGGGCCATCACGCGTGATCGTCTGCTCCTGCAACGTTCTGTCCTGCCGCCAGATCAAGGGCACGGTCGCCGCTGACGGCAGCGGCCCCCGGACGGCGGGCGAGGCCTATGACTGCCTCGGCTGCAGCCCGGATTGCGGTCGTTGCGCGCGCGAGGTGAGGGCGATTCTGGCGGAAGCGCGGGCGGCCTGCGCGACGCAGTGCGGCAGCTGCGCCAGCCGCGAGATCGAATGCGCGGTGCATGTCACTGTCGGCCGCATGCTGGAAGGCATCGAGCTCGTCGAGGACGCCGCCGCCGCCTGAGTGACTGCGGCGCCGGGTGTCACGGGCTGCGCCTTTTTCCCTCTTTCCTTCTGCGGTGACGCATCCTACATTAGGATCATTCTAATGTGGATTGCGGAGAGCTGCCATGAAGGGCGACAAGAAGGTCATCGAATATCTCAACAAGGGGCTGCGCTCCGAGCTCACCGCCATCAATCAGTACTGGCTGCACTACCGGATGCTCGACAATTGGGGGCTGAAGGAGATGGCCAAGACCTGGAAGAAGGAATCGATCGAGGAGATGGTCCATGCCGACCGTTTCGTCGACCGCATCCTCTTCCTCGAAGGCTTCCCCAACCTGCAGACGCTCGACCAGCTTCGCATCGGCGAGAACGTCAAGGAAGTGATCGAGTGCGACCTCAAGGCCGAGATCGAGGCGCGCGCGCTCTACCAGGAGGCGGCGAAATATTGCCGCGACGTCGGTGACTTCCCATCCGAGGACCTGTTCAAGGCGCTGATGAAGGACGAGGAAGGCCATATCGACTTCCTCGAGACCCAGCTCGACCTGATCGCCCGCGTCGGCCTCGAACTCTACACCCAGAAGCATATCGGCGGCCTCGAAGGCGACGATCACGACCATTGATCGGCGGGAAGCCGGCTGTCGTTTCGGTGCTTCGCCTCAAGGACGAGCCAGGAACCTGAGGTTGCAGCTGCTCCGTCATGGCCGGGCTTGTCCCGGCCATCCAGACCTTCGCTGATCGGGAGCCGTCTTCAAGGCGTGGATGCCCGCCACAAGGGCCGAGTATGACGACCTCCGGAGTTCAGCCGCGTTCAGCACGACAAACAAAAAGGCCCGCCAATGGCGGGCCTTTGGTGTTTGGATAGAGCCTGAAGCCGCTTCAGATGAAGCTGACGTTCGCGGCTTCCGGGCCCTTGCGGCCGGCGCGGATCGAGAAGCGCACGCGCTGCCCGTCGATCGGCGGCTGCAGGCCGCTGCGGCTGAGCGAGGAGACGTGCAGGAACACGTCCGGGCCGCCCTTGTCCGGCGCGATGAAGCCGAAGCCGCGATCCGAGTTGAAGAACTTCACGGCGCCGTCGAAAGGCCCTTCGACCGGGCCGCTGTCGCGATCCTGGAAGCCGCCGCCGCGAGGACCGCGGTCGCCGCCGAAGCCACCGCGATCCCGGTCGCCATAGCCGCCGCCGAAATCATCGCGGGGCGGGCGCGGGGAGAAGCCGCGCGGAGCAGGCGCGGTTTCGGTTGCGGTGGAGGCGTCGATCTCATGGACCGCGACGACCTGAAGGCCGCGGCGGCCTTCGCCGAGGTCGACGACGATGGTGGCGCCGGGCAGCAGATCCTGCTGATCGAGCGGGCCGATCGCCGAGACATGCAGGAACACATCGCCCGAACCGTCGGCGGGCGAAGCGAAACCGAACCCCTTCTCGGGGTCGAACCACTTGATCTTGGCTTCGATATTTTCGTGCGTGACGAAAGGTTGGGCAGCAGGAGGCTTGCGACGATCGAACATGGAGCTTCAAGTCTGAGTGACCGGGAGCTCGCAACTTAGCTCATGCCGGGCGCGCCGTCATCGGGGTCCGTGCGAAATTATCGCACGACGTTTTTCGTCATTATAGTGCTTTTTTCTGCGCCATCCCCAAGCTGATGAAGCCGCTCGTCATGTCAATTTTGCATGCAACCTGGCGTTGATTGGCTGTTTTGGCGCCGGGCACGGCGAAAATGCCGCAGGTTCGCGCCTTGCAAATGCCAAGTTCGGGCACAATCTGCGCAGCAAGTTAGGGAAGACACGCCTCCTGGTCGGTAGCGCGACAGATGCGCTGTACAGGAGATGAGATTTGGCTCGTTCGAAACCTGCCGGGGCAAGGACCGGCATTGGCGTGGTCAGGCGGCTGTGGCCGACGGAGCGCGACCTCTTCAGGGAGCATCTGCTCCGACTCGATCCGGTGACCCGGCACCAGCGCTTCGGGACCGTGGTCAACGACGCGTTCCTCGAGAACTATGCCGCGACGACTTTCGGCGTCGGCGGCCTCGTCTACGCCTATGTCGAGGACGGGGTCGTCCGCGGGGCGGCAGAGCTGCGCGGCCTCGACGACATCCTCGTGGAGACCGGAGAAGCGGCGTTCAGCGTCGAGCAGGGCTGGCGACGCCGCGGCATTGGCGGGGATCTGTTCGGGCGCCTGGTCACGGCGGCGCGCAATCGCGGCATCCGGACCCTCTACATGACCTGCCTGCCCGAGAATGCCGCGATGCGCCGTCTGGCGGCAAAGTTCGAGGCCGTGCTTGTCGGCGGGCATGCGGATGTCGAGGGCGTGATCGCGACCGGCGGGCCGACCCCCTTCACCATTCTCGACGAGGCGCTCGACAATGCGCGCGGCTTCGCCACGCTGGCTCTCTCGATCCAGCGCAGCCTCTGGCCGACGAGCCTCCTCGCGCGGGCTTTCGGGGCCTGAGCCGTCAGACCTCGCTGTTCTCAGCCCGGATCGATTCGACCCGGGCCGATTCGGCCTCAGCGATTGAGCGAGAGGCCCGCGCCCGATTTCGTGACGGCGCCATCGAGCGAGCCCGATCCGCCGGAGCGCAGCCGCGCAGCGACCGTGCCGCCCTGCTGGTAGAGATAGACCTCGCCGTCGCGATAATCCCAGGCGGTGATCTTCTGCAGATCGCGGTTGGCGCAGCCGGAGGAGCTGGCGCGATAGAGGTCGAGCGTCGGCGAGCTGGAGAGCTGGATCCGGCAAGTGCCGCCCGTCGCCTCGCGGGCGGTCCAGCCGCCGACCATGCTGTCGCGGCTCGCGGCCGGGCGGGGCGCGCTCGGGCTCGCTCCCAGGCCGGCGACCTGGTTGTTGCTGCCGCGCAGGCCGGGTGCCTGCTCGGGCTGGCCGCCCGGGGAAACGCCCTGGCCCTGCGGGACCCCGGCCGAGGGATCGAAGAACGGATCCTGCGATCCCGGCATGCCGCCCGCGGCGGGGGGGGCGGAAGCGGCCGGATAGCCGCCGGGGGGAGGCAGCGGCTCGGAGGTCACCGGCGCCGAGGCCACTGGCGGGGCCGAAGGCAGGACGGGCTGATTGTAGGAGGGCGGATTCATCGTCGGGCCGCTGAAACGCTGCGAGCCGGCGCAGGCCGTCAGGGCCAGGAGGGGCAGCAGGGCGGCAACCCGGCTCAGGGCGGGCGTGGCGGTCTTCATCATCGTCATGCGGCGCAGGTTCCGATCTCGGTCAGCCGAGCTTTGCGTCATTATCACAGGAACGCAAATGAACGCGGCATGAGCGTGGTCTAGCGCAGGCCGGGCACATTGCGAAGCCACGCGGGCGCTCTGGCCCCTGCGCAGGCGCGCGGGCATAGTCCCAGGCGATTCCCGGAGATATCGCCCATGAAGCCGCTCAACCCCGCCGCCATCGCGCCGCCTTTCGCCCGCTACAGCCACGGCATGGAGCTGCCGGCCGGCCGGCGGCTCGCCTTCTGTTCCGGGCAATTGGGGATCGCGGCCGACGGCACGGTGCCGGACGATGTCCGGGCCCAGGCGGATCTGTGCTTCGCGAACATCGCTGCGATCCTGGCCGAAGCCGGGATGACGCTGGCCGACATCGTGCGGGTCAACGCCTATGTCACCGACCGCGCTTACATGAAGGGCTACATGGAATCGCGCGACGCCCATGTCGGCACGCCGCCGCCGGCCTCGACCCTGATGATCGTCTCGGGCTTCACTCGGCCGGAGTTCAAGGTCGAGATCGAGGTGGTGGCGGCCGCGCCGTGAGGGCAAGGGCAGAGCACGGTTTCAGTCTGCCCGTCATGGTCGGGCTTGTCCCGACCATCCACGCCTTCCTTCGTCGAGCGCGGTGTTCAAGACGTGGATGCTCGCCACAAGGGCGAGCATGACGTCGAGCGATGAAAAGGGGGCTCAGCCCGCCTTGCGCTTGTTCTGGCGGTTCTCGATGAGATCGTCGACGACAGCCGGATCGGCCAGCGTCGAGGTGTCGCCGAGCGCGCCGAATTCGTCCTCGGCGATCTTGCGCAGGATGCGGCGCATGATCTTGCCGGAGCGCGTCTTGGGCAGGCCGGGCGCGAACTGGATCAGGTCCGGCGAGGCGATCGGCCCGATCTCGTTGCGGACATAGGCGACGAGCTCCTTGCGCAGGTCCTCGCTCGGGCTCTCGCCGGTCATCAACGTGACATAGGCGTAGATGCCCTGGCCCTTGATGTCGTGCGGATAGCCGACGACCGCGGCCTCCGAGACCGAGGGGTGCGCGACGAGCGCCGATTCGACCTCGGCCGTGCCCATGCGGTGGCCGGAGACGTTGATGACGTCGTCGACGCGGCCGGTGATCCAGTAATAGCCGTCGGCATCGCGCCGGGAGCCGTCGCCGGTGAAGTACTTGTTGGCGTAGGTGGCGAAATAGGTGTCCATGAAGCGCTGATGGTCGCCATAGACGGTCCGCATCTGGCCGGGCCAGCTATCGGCGATGACGAGGTTGCCCTCGCAGGCGCCCTCCAGGACCTTGCCCTCGGCGTCGAGGATCTCCGGCCTGATGCCGAAGAAGGGGCGGGTGGCCGAGCCGGGCTTGAGCCGGGTCGCGCCGGGCAGCGGGGTGATCAGGATGCCGCCGGTCTCGGTCTGCCACCAGGTGTCGACGATCGGGCAGCGGCGGTCGCCGACGACGCGGTGATACCACTCCCAGGCCTCCGGATTGATCGGCTCGCCGACCGAGCCGAGCAGGCGCAGCGAGGCGCGGCTGGTCTTCTTCACCGGCTCCTCGCCGGCGCCCATCAGCGAGCGGATGGCGGTCGGCGCGGTGTAGAAGGTGTTGACCTTGTGCTTGTCGATCACCTCCCAGAAGCGGGAGATCGACGGATAGGTCGGGATACCCTCGAACATCAGCGTCGTCGCGCCGTTCGCGAGCGGGCCGTAGAGGATGTAGCTGTGGCCGGTGACCCAGCCGACATCGGCGGTGCACCAGTAGATGTCGCCGTCGTGATAGTCGAAGACGTATTGATGGGTGATCGCGGTATAGACCAGATAGCCCGCGGTGGTGTGCAGCACGCCCTTCGGCTTGCCGGTCGAGCCCGAGGTGTAGAGCAGGAAGAGCGGATCCTCCGCATTCATCTCGACGGCCGGGCAATCGGCGGAAACCTTGGCGGCTTCGTCGTGATACCAGACGTCGCGGCCGGCCTGCATCGCGACGTTGCCGCCGGTGCGCCTGACCACGATGACGGTGCCGATGCCGCCCTTCACCTTGTCGTTGGCGCTGTCGACGTTCTTCTTGAGCGGGACGGTGCGGCCGCCGCGCAGGCCTTCATCAGCCGTGACAACGATCTTGGAATCGGAATCCTCGATGCGGCTCGCCAGCGAATCGGGCGAGAAGCCGCCGAACACCACCGAATGGACCGCGCCGATGCGCGCGCAGGCGAGCATGGCATAGGCCGCCTCGGGGATCATCGGCAGGTAGATGGTGACGCGGTCGCCCTTCTCGACGCCGTGGGCCTTGAGCACGTTCGCGAACTTGCAGACCTCTGCGTGGAGCTCGCGATAGGTGATCACCTTCGACTCGGCCGGGTTGTCGCCTTCCCAGATGATCGCGGTCTGATCGCCGCGCTTGGCGAGATGCCGGTCGACGCAGTTATGGGCGACGTTAGTGGTGCCGTCCTCATACCATTTGATCGAGACCTTGCCGGGCTCGAAGCTGGTGTTCTTCACCCGGGTGTAGGGCTTGAACCAGTCGATCCGCTTGCCGTGCTCCCCCCAGAATTTCTCGGGGTCCTTGATCGAGGCCGCGTACATTTCCTGGTAGCGGGCATCGTTCGCCCAGGCCTTGTCGGACCAGGCGGAGGGCACGTCGTAGATCGTCTCGGACATTCGGGCGTCTCCCCAGACTTGGATCGTCTGTGTTGCGTTGGTCCGTCCCGACGCGGGCCGGACAGCGCTTCCTTTGAATTCGCCGCATCATAGGATGCATGCGCGGCGCGGCAAGCCATTGTGCGTCGCACTTTCGTGGCAGGGGCAGGCGCGCGGAGCATGGCTTGCCGCCCGCTTGTCCCCGGGGCGCCCCATCCCATGGTAGGATGGCGGCCGGGCGAGGGGCCATGGCGCGCAATATCTGCATCTTTTCCGATGGGACGGGGCAGGCGGGTGGCGCCAACCCGATCAACTGGACCAGCATCTATCGCCTGTTCATGGCGACGCGGGAGGCCGACCCTGCCGGGCAGATCTGCTTTTACGATCCCGGCCTCGGCTCCAACCCCGACGAGGGCGAGGTCCGCGGGCTGTTCCGGCGCTTCAAGGACCTGCTCGCTCAGGCGACCGGCTACGGCATCACCGACAACATCATCGACTGTTATGCGGCGCTGCTCTGCGCCTTCCGGCCGGGCGATCGCATCTTCCTGTTCGGCTTCAGCCGTGGCGCCTACACCGTGCGCAGCCTCGGCGGGGTCTTGGCGCTATGCGGCGTGCCGGCGGGCTTCGCCAATATCCTGCGCTGGGACGGCTTCACCGACGTGATCCGGGCGCAGGAGGTGCGCGGGCTCGCGGCGAGCGCGGTCAAGGACGTCTACATGGTCAAGGATGGTGCAGCCCGCGCCGAGGCCGCGGCGGCGTTTCGGCAGCGCCATCGCACGGAGCCGGCCCCACCCTTCTTCGTCGGCGTCTGGGACACTGTGCGGGCGCTCGGGCTGCCGGCCATCGGCAGCCTGCCGGGGCGGCACAAATTCCACGATGCGATCCTCAACCGGCAGGTCGCGCATGGCCGCCAGGCATTGGCCATCGACGAGAACCGGCAGGTCTTCGCGCCGGAGCTCTGGGATGAGACCGGGGCGCCGCCGGGGCAGATCCGGCAGCTCTGGTTCGCCGGCGTACATACCGACATCGGCGGGGGCTACGGCCTGCAGATGGGGCTGTCCGACCTTGCGCTCGGCTGGATGATCGATGAGGCACGGGCAGCCAGGCCCGCCCTCGTCGTCGAGCCGGGGCTGATCTCGGAGCTCAGGCCCGATGCGCTCGGCCTGCAGCATGACGAGCGGCGGACCTCGTTGTTGCCCTGGAGCGAGGGCACGCGCGAGGGCTTCGTCCTGCACGGCTTTCAGCCGCAGCCGGCGCGCATGGCGCCGTCCGTCGAGCCGCGGCTGCAGGCGCCGGCCGTGCCGATCCTCGAAGCGATGCTGTCCTATCGGCCACGCGCGCTGGCGAGCTATCCGCCTTTCGCGCGCTACTACCGCCGCTGACGGCTCAGAGGCCGCCCATCTTGCAGACGATGTCCCACTCCTCATCCGTCACCGGCTGGACCGAGAGGCGGAAGGAGGTGACCAGCGACATCTTGGCGAGCTTCGGCTCGGCCTTGACGGCGGCGAGCGACACCGGCTTCGGCAGCGGCTTCACCGCCTTGAAGTCGACCAGAACCCAGGGCGGGCCGGCCTGTTCCCAAGGATAGGCTTCCTTGATGACCTCGACGATGCCGACGACCTCGAGCCCTTCGTTGGAGTGGTAGAAGAAGACCTGGTCGCCCTTCTTCATCGCCATCAGGTTGAGCTTGGCGGTGTGGTTCTTGACCCCGTCCCAATGCGTGCCCTTGGCGCCGGCCTTGACCTGGTCCTCCCAGGACCAGACCGAGGGTTCGGATTTGATCAGCCAGTGAGCCATCAGGCCTCGTCCTCCTTGAGCGGCGTCGGCGGCTGCGAGGCCGCTTCGCCCTGTTCGTTCCAGAAGCGCACCATCTCGCGCGTCAGTGCGGCGTAATCCTTGGGATCGAGCTCGACGCGGACCTCGGCCTCGCCGAAGGGCAGGATCAGCACGAAGCGATGCGTGCCCTCGGCGCGCCGCCGGCGATGCTGGATCACCGGGCCGGCGATGCGGCCGGCGAGCGGCACGGGCTGGCTCTCGGCGACGAGCTCCGAGCCCGTCGTCTTCTTCACCTCGGCGATGCCGCGCGCGACGCGCTTGGTGAGGTCGGACCAGTCTCCCGCCATGTCGTCCTCCTATCGCTCGGCCCGGATCGGGCGCGCCAGCAGAGCCGCAACCGCCTCCGCGACGCCGATATGCCCGGCGATGATATCCGCCACCGCTTCCGCGATCGGCGTCTCGACCTGCCGGGACCGCGCCATCTCGACCAGGATGGGCGCCGTGAAGGCGCCCTCGGCGAGCTTGCCGCCGGCCGCCTCCGCGGGCTTGCGGCCCTGCCCGAGCGCCAGCCCATAGGCGAAATTGCGCGATTGCGGCGAGGCGCAGCTCAGCACGACGTCGCCGAGGCCCGACAGCCCCATCAGGGTCTCGGCTTCGCCGCCATAGGCCTCGCCGAAGCGGCGCAGCTCGGCGAAGCCGCGGGCGACGAGCGCGGCGCGGGCGCTTTCGCCGAGCCCGAGGCCTATGGCGATGCCGGCGGCGATGGCGAGCACGTTCTTGGCGGCGCCGCCGATTTCGACGCCGCGCGGATCGTCCGAATGGTAGATGCGGAAAGCCGGCGAGCTCAGCGCCTCCGCGAGGGCCTGGGCCAGTTGCGGCTCGCGAGCGGCGAGCGTCACGGCGGTCGGCAGGCCGCGCCCGATATCGATGGCGAAACTCGGTCCCGACAGGATCGCGGTGCGCGCGCCGGGCAAGGCGCTTTCGATGATCTGCGTCGGAAACAATCCGCGCGCCTGCTCGATGCCCTTGGCGGCGGAGACGATCGGGATGCCGGCCGGCAGCTGCGCGGCCAGGTCCAGGCAGGCCGAGCGCAAATTCTGGGTCGGCACCGCGACGATGAGTGCGTCGCAATCGGCAAGCTCGGCAAGCACCGCCGTGGCGACGATGGTTTCGGGCAGCTCGATCTCGGGCAGGCGCGGCGCCCGGCGGTCGCGCGCAATGGCCGCGACGGTTTCCGGATCGCGTGCCCAGAACCGGACGGCGTGTCCGGCCCGCGTCGCAGCGAGCGCCAGCGCCGCCCCGTAGGAGCCGGCGCCGACGACGCCGATCGTCGCATAATCTGCGGTGCCGCTCATGCCGCGGTCGCGGGCTTGGGGGAGAGGGCGTCGAGCGGCCAGCGCGGCCGGGCGACCGCCGCCATGTCGTCGACGAGGCCGAGGCGCAGGCGCTCGAGACCCGCCCAGGCGATCATCGCGCCATTGTCGCCGCAGAGCTCCAGCGGCGGGGCGACCATCGGCAGGCCGGCCTCGGTGGCGAGCCGCATCAGGCCGCCGCGGATCGCCTGGTTGGCTGCGACGCCGCCGGCTACGACCAGTGTCGAGGGAGTGATGCCGGCATCGCGGCAGGCGCGCAGCCCGGCGCGCGTCCGGTCGACCATCACGTCGACGATCGCCGCCTGGAAGGACGCGCAGAGATCGGCGACATCATTGTCGGAAAGCGGCGCGATCCGCTCCGCGACGAGGCGCACGGCGGTCTTGAGGCCGGAAAGCGAGAAGTCCGGATTGGCGCGCCCCTGCAGCGGGCGGGGGAAGTCGAAGCGCTCGGGGTCGCCCTTGGCCGCCTCGCGCTCGACCGAAGGGCCGCCCGGATAGGGCAGGGCGAGCATCTTGGCGATCTTGTCGAAGGCCTCGCCGACCGCGTCGTCGATGGTGCCGCCGAGTTTGAGATAGTCGCCGACGCCGCGCACCGCGAGAAGCTGGGTGTGGCCGCCCGAGACCAGCAGCAGCAGATAGGGGAAGGCGAGGTCGTCGGTGAGGCGCGCGGTCAGCGCATGCGCCTCGAGATGGTTGACCGCGATGAAGGGCTTGCCGGTCGCGAGCGCGATGGCCTTGCCAGCCGTGAGGCCGACCATGACGCCGCCGACGAGGCCGGGCCCGGCCGCGGCCGCGACGGCGTCGATATCGCCCGGCTTCAGCCCGGCGCTGGCGAAGGCGCGCGCGATGATGCGGTCGATCGCCTCGACATGGGCGCGCGCCGCGATCTCCGGCACGACGCCGCCATAGGCGGCATGTGCGGCGATCTGGCTCAGCACCTCGTTCGACAGGATCTTGCTCTCGCCCGAGCGCTCGACGCTGACGATCGCGGCGGCTGTTTCGTCGCAGGTCGTCTCGATGCCCAGAACACGCATGGTTGGTTGGCGAGCCTCGTGAAACCGGTAGAACCGGGTGAATGGTCGAGCCCGGCAGTTCCGCGCGGGCAATTCCTCCGTATAGTGCGCGGAGAGGCGGAAGGCCAAGGGGGCTCCGGCCCCCGGCAATGCCGAGGACGAAAAGGAGACGGCATGCGCAGTATCATTGTTCCGCCTCAATGCGGCCCGATCGCGGAATCCTGCATCGTTCGCGGATCGCCCTGTGGTCGCTGCCGGTCTTGTCAGGAGCTGTGAATGCGCGTTTTCGTCTTTCGTCCCCGCCTCGATGCCGAAAGGACGGCGCGCACGATCGCCGATCACGGCTTCGAGCCGATCGTCGCGCCGCTGTTCGAAGTGGTGCGCCTGCCCGGTGAGGCTCCTGCCGGGGCGTTCGACGCGATCGTCGTGACCAGCGGCAATGCAGTGGGACCCCTGGCGGAAGGACCGGCGGCATGGCGTGACCTGCCGATCTTCGCGGTCGGCGCGCGCACGGCGGCCAAGGTTCGTGAGGCGGGGCTGGAAGATGCGCGCAGTGCCGATGGCGACCGCAACGACCTGATCGAGCTGATCAAGCGGACGCTGCCGGCGCCGGCGAAGCTGCTGATGATCGCCGCGCGCGACCGCAAGGAGGACGTGCCGGGTCGGCTGGAGGAAGCCGGCTACGAGGTTTCGCTCTGGACCGCCTATGCGGCGGAGCCGGTCTCGGTCCTGCCCGAGGATACGCAAGCCGCGCTGCGACAGGCGAGGAGCGGCGACGCGGCCCTGCATTATTCGGCGCGGGGGGCGAAAGTCTTCATCGCCCTGGCGCAGGCGGCCGGCGTGGCCGACGAGGCGCTCGAATTGACCCATGTCGTGATCTCCGCCGCCACCGCGGCGCCGCTGATCGCGGCCGGCGCCAGCACCGTCCTGGTCTCGGAGCATCCCGAGGAAGCCGGCATGCTCGCGGCGCTGGAGCAGGTTTCGGCGCGCACCGCTTCGCCCGGCAAGGCTCGGCCGGAGCCGCGCGGCAGCCTCAAGCGCACGCCGCCGACCCTGGAGCTGGTGGCCGATCCCGAGCCGCCGGCAGCCTCGGAGGAGGTGAAAGCCGAAGGCGAGACCCCGTCGCCGGAGGCGGTCGCGCCCACCGAAGCACTGCCGCAGGAATTCACGCCGCCGCCCGTCGAGCCGTCGCGGACCGGCAGCGAACCCGCGGCACCGGCCCGAACGCCCTGGTTCGCTCTGGCCCTTGCCGGGCTGATCGGCGGCGCGATCGGCGCCGGCGGCGTCTTCCTCGCCCTGAAGCGGGCGGAAGCGCCGATCAGCGGCGAGCAGGTCGCCGAGCTGCGCAGCCGCCTCGACGCGGTGCAGACCAGCGCCGCGCTGGCCGACCGCAAGGCGACGGCCGCTTCCGAGGCGGTGGCGAAGGCGGGTTCCGAGGTTCAGGCGCTCTCCGGCAAGCTCGGCGCGCTCGCCAATCCACAGGCCCCCGATACCAGCGCCTTCGCGGCCCAGGTCCAGCGGGCCGAGGCCGCGACCGCCACGCTTGGCCAGCGTTTCGACCAGCTCGCCGGCCGCGTCGGCGCGGTCGAGGCTCAGGCGAAGACCGCGGCCGCTTCCGGCCCCGAGGCGACGGCGGCGGCTCGCGTCGTCCTGGCCGAGCGGGTCCAGCGCGCGCTCGGCGGCGGCCGGCCTTTCGCGGACGAGGTCGCCGCCCTGACGAAAAGCGGCGTGGCGCAGGCCGACACCGCCGCCCTGGCGGCGGTCGCCGGAGTGGGCGCAGCCACGCAGCAGGCGCTGCTCGCCGGCTTCCGCAAGCACGGTGCGGTGTTCCAGCGCGAGGTGATGCCGGCCTCGGAGAGCTGGTCCGACAAGCTCCTCGGCTTGGCGAGCCGCATCGTCACGGTGCGGCCGGTCGGGGACAGCGGCTCGAACGATCCGGCGACGCTGCCGATCCGGCTCGAGGGCGCGATCGCCAATGGCGAGATGGTCAAGGCCGCGGCCCTGTGGGGGCAGTTGCCCGAGCCGGCGCGGCGTGCCAGTGCGGATTTCGGCGCCGACCTGCAGAAGCGGGCGGCGGCGGATGCGGCCATCGCCAAGATCGCGCAGGATGCGGTCGCGGCGCTTGGCGCCGCCGGCTGACGGAGGGTAGAGGGGTCCATGGTTCGCGTTCTCATCTATCTCGCCGTCTTCGCCTGCCTCGCCTTCGGAGCGGTCTGGCTCGCCGATCGGCCCGGCGAGGTCTCGGTGCTCTGGCAGGGCTACCGGATCGAAACCAGCGTCGCGATCGCCGCGGTGGGCGTGGTCGCTCTCGCTTTCCTCGTGCTGCTGGTCTGGGCCATCCTGCGCTTCGTCTTCGGCCTGCCTTCGGCCTTCAGCCTGTCTTCGCGGGCCCGGCGCCGCGCGCGCGGTTTCGAGGCAGTATCGCGCGGCATGGTCGCGATCGGTGCGGGCGATCCGGTCGCCGCCGGGCGCTATACGGGCGAGGCGCGCCGCTTCGTGCCGAGCGAACCGCTGACCCTGCTGCTCGAGGCGCAGACGGCCCAGCTCACCGGCGATCGCGGCCAGGCCGAGGCCGCCTTCAAGGCCATGCTCGACAAGCCGGAGACGCGGGTGCTCGGCCTGCGCGGCCTTTTCGTCGAGGCGAAGCGACGTGGCGACATGGCCGCCGCACGCGCCTTCGCCGACGATGCGGTGCGCCGCTCGCCCTCGCTCGCCTGGGCCAATGACGCGCTGCTCGATTTCCATGTCCAGGCCGGGGATTGGCAGGCGGCGCGCACCGCGGTCGAACGCCGCGCGGCGCTCCGCCTCGCCGACAAGGCCGAGGCCCGCCGCCAGCGGGCCGTGCTGTTGGCGGCCGAGGCGCTGCAGGCGCGCGATGGCGAGCCGGAGAAGGCGCTCGCCGCCGCGCTCGAAGCGGTCAAGCTCGCGCCCTCGCTCACGCCGGCTGCGGCACTGGCAGGGCGGATGCTGTCGGAGCGCGGCGATGTCCGCAAGTCTTCCAAGCTGCTCGAGGCGGCGTGGCGGGAGGCGCCGCATCCCGACATCGCCGCCGCCTATCTCGATGCCCGGCCGGGCGACAGCGCGCTCGACCGGCTGACCCGCGCGACGACCCTGACGAAGCTGCGGCCGGCCGACCCTGAAAGCGTGCTCGCGCTCGCGGGCGCGGCGATCCAGGCCCGCGAGTTCCAGAAGGCGCGCGAGACGCTGAAGCCGCTGCTGGCGGGCGGCGCCTCGGTGCGCGCCTGCCTGCTGATGGCGGAGCTGGAGGAGGCCGAGCATGGCGCGGCCGGGCGCGTGCGCGAATGGCTGGCCCGGGCGACGCGGGCGCCGCGCGACGCGGCCTGGGTCGCGGACGGGCTGGTGTCGGACCACTGGATGCCGGTCTCGCCGCTCACGGGGCGGCTCGACGCCTTTGTCTGGACCGTGCCGCCGGCGACGCTCGGCAGCCAGGCCCAGGCGCTCGACGACGTGCTGGCCGATCTCGACGACTCGACCAAGCTCATCGAGATCAAGCCCGATTCCGTGACGACGGTCGAGCCCGCGGCCGTCGCTCCGCCGCCGGTGCCGAAGGCTGAGCCGAAGCCCGAGGCGGCCGTCGCCTCACCGCCCAAGGACGAGCCGAAGCCCGCGGAGATGGTGGCAGAGCCGGTCAAACAGGCCGTGGCTGCGGCTCCAGGACATGATTCCGCGCCGCCGAAGCCCGTGGTCTTCCCGGTTTCGCATGCGCCGGATGATCCCGGTCCGGACGACGAGAAGCCGCCGGAGCCGAAGAAGAGCGGCTTCCGCCTGTTCGGTTGAGGGCGGCCTTCCGCCTGCGCCATCGGCGTCATCGCGAGGAGCGCCTTGCCGCGCTCGCAATGACGCTGATCGCGGGAACTAGCTGAAATGGCGCTTGCGCCTTATAGCGGCGCGATGACATCCGTTTCCGAACCCCAGGCCGGCGTGACCCTGCAGGTTGGCCCCGATCAGGCCGGCCAGCGCCTCGACAAGGCGCTCGCCCTGCTCGCGGGCGAGATTTCGCGCGCGCGCCTGCAGCAGGTCATCAAGGAAGGCGGGGTGCGCCTCAACGGCGCGGTGACCGCCGACGCCAGCCGCAAGGTGGCCGAGGGCGACGAGATCGCGCTCGTCATGCCCGCCGCCAGGCCGGCCGAGCCCATCGCACAGGATATCCCGCTCGACGTCGTCTACGAGGATGATCACCTCATCGTCATCGACAAGCCGGCTGGGCTCGTCGTCCATCCGGCTGGCGGGCATGAGGACGGCACGCTGGTCAATGCGCTGATCGCGCATTGCGGCGAGAGCCTCTCCGGCATCGGCGGCGTCCGGCGCCCGGGCATCGTGCACCGGCTCGACAAGGATACGAGCGGGCTGCTCGTCGTCGCCAAGAACGACCGGGCGCATCAGAAGCTCGCCAAGCAGTTCGCCGACCATGGCCGCACCGGCCCGCTGCAGCGCGCTTATCTCGCCATTGTCTGGGGCGCGCCGCGCTTGCGCGAAGGCACGATCGATGCGCCGATCGAGCGTTCGACCCGCAACCGCGAGAAGATGACCGTGGTGAAGGAGGGGCGCGGCCGCGAGGCGATCACCCATATCGAGCTGATCGAACGCTATCCGCCGCTGCTGAAGGGGCTCGACGAGACCGAGCCGCTGGCCAGCCTGATCGAGTGCCGGCTGGAAACCGGGCGCACGCACCAGATTCGCGTGCATATGAGCCATATCGGCCATCCGCTGCTCGGCGACCAGCTCTACGGCTCCGGTTTCGTGACCAAGGCCGTCCGCCTGCCGGCGGACGCGCAGACCGCGCTCGCCGCGCTCGGGCGGCAGGCCCTGCATGCGGCGGTGCTCGGTTTTGCCCATCCCGCCACCGGCGAGGAGATGCTGTTCGAGTCCGATCCCCCTGCTGATTTTGCGAATTTGCAAGCTGCGCTCGCGAGGCTGTGAGCGAATCCGGCAGCGCTGCCACCTTTCCGCCAGACTGAGTTTGCATATACTGGGGTTGTTCGGATGCGGATGGCCAAGGGGGCGCCGCAAGCGGGCAATCCCACTGAACCGATATCAGGTTCCCGCGTTGGATTAGCTTGCACCGTCCGAAGCCTGCGCGAAGGTTCATCGCGCGGAGGGCCTGCCGCTGAGCGGGGGCCTCGATGAGGAGAACGAGCATGGCGAGTGCTTCGCTGCCCGTCCTGTCCGCCGAGGGCGGACTGTCACGTTATCTCGACGAGATCCGCAAGTTCCCGATGCTGGAACCGAGCGAGGAATACATGCTGGCCAAGCGCTGGCGCGAGCATGGCGACCGCGACGCGGCGCACAAGCTCGTCACCTCGCATCTGCGGCTCGTCGCCAAGATCGCCATGGGTTATCGCGGTTACGGCCTGCCGATCGGCGAGGTCGTTTCGGAGGGCAATGTCGGCCTCATGCAGGCGGTCAAGCGCTTCGAGCCCGAGAAGGGCTTCCGGCTCGCGACCTATGCGATGTGGTGGATCAAGGCTTCGATCCAGGAATACATCCTGCGCTCCTGGTCGCTGGTGAAGATGGGCACCACGGCCAACCAGAAGAAGCTGTTCTTCAACCTGCGCAAGGCCAAGAGCAAGATTTCGGCGCTGGGCGACGGCGATCTGCGTCCCGACCAGGTCAAGCAGATCGCGACCAAGCTCGGCGTCAACGAGCAGGACGTGGTCGACATGAATCGCCGCCTCGGCGGCGACGCCTCGCTCAATACGCCGCTGCGCGAGGATGGCGAGGGTGAGTGGCAGGACTGGCTCGTGGACGATTCCGAGAGCCAGGAGCGCCGCCTCGCCGACTCGGAGGAGGCCAGCAACCGCCATACGGCGCTGCGCGAGGCGCTCGAGGTGCTGAATCCGCGCGAGCGGCGCATCTTCGAGGCGCGCCGGCTCGCCGAGGATCCGATCACGCTCGAGCAGCTTTCCGAGGAGTTCGGCGTCTCGCGCGAGCGCGTCCGCCAGATCGAGGTGCGCGCCTTCGAGAAGGTGCAGGAAGCCGTCAAGAAGGCGATCACGCGGATAGAGGCGCCGCGCGCCGCCCTGCCGGCCGCCTGAGCGGCGGCCGCAGATCGCAGAATCTGAAAGGGGCGCCTCGGCGCCCCTTTTTCGTTGCCTCAGTAGAGCGGCGGCAGCGGCTGCAGCGGCAGGCGGAACGGGCCGATGAAGACACGCCCGCCGCGCAGCGAGACGGGCGGCAGCGGCGTGAGGCCGGGTGCCGCCGCGGCATCGGTGCCGCGACCGCCGAGCAGGCCGCCGAGGCCGCCGAGCAGGTTGCCGATGCGGATGCCGCCGATCTGTTCGATCCCGGCCGCCGCCAGGCGGAGATCGCCGGCGACGCGATGTGCCGGGTCGAGCATCAACCGGCCGCTGCCGTCGACGCGCGCCTTGCCTTTGGTGGAGACGAGGCGGGTCAGGTCGATGGCCCCGTTGGCGCCGCGCCAGCTCTCGAGCGCATCGGGGTTGAAGCCCTTGCGGAAGCTCTCGGCCTGGGTCAGCGTCGCCTGCAAATCGATCTCGCCGGTGTCGTTGTTGCCGAGCAGCGCATCGATCGGCGGCAGCCGCGTGCCCTTGGCCGTGACGGCGATGTCCACCGCCTGGTCGGCGGCTGGCAGCGTCGGGTTGCGGCGCAGATGCGCCTCCAGCGTCTTGCTGCCCCAGGTTTCCGGGGTCAGCCCGGGGGCGGTCAGGACGGCCGTCAGGTCGCCCGCGACGAGGGCGAAGCGTTCGGGGTTGCGCCAGGCGAGGCTGGCGTCGAGGCTCTTCCATGTGAGGTCCAGCATGCGGCCCTCTGGCAGGGTCGCCTTGGCGGGTCCCGTCAGCTCGAAGATCACCAGGCCGGGCGAATAGATCTGGCCGACGGCGACGGCCGGGCCGGTCTCGACGCGCACGGCGTCGCCCCAGCGTGTCGAGGTCAGGGAAAGGGCGCTGCAGCGCAGCTCGATGCGGAAGGGGTAGCCGCCGACGGAGCGATCCGTGCAGGTCCAGGTGCGGCCGCGCTCGACTTCGCGCGCGAGGGCCGTGTCGATCTCGGCCGTGACGCGCCCGCGGGCGTAGAACCAGAAGGCGGACCAGGCGGCGGCCAGGATGACGAGCAGGAGGGTGGGGCCATAGAGCCAGAACCGGCTCTGGCGACGCGTCGGGAGGGTATCGGTCATGCGGCAGGCATTCCTTGCGCGAAGGCGGGCGGCGCACGATATCGCCGGGGCCGGGAGGGCTGGCGATATCGCTCTTCAATGTGACATCGGCTTCGACCGAAAGCCGGGTTTCACTTCTCTGTCCGATGCCTTAGCTCGCCGAAAGGTACGGCGCCAGAGCGGGAAAGCCCTTGCGCCGGGCGGAACGCTCCAGCAAGCAGCTCGGCGCGGCCAAATTATGGGATGACGATGACGGGCGAGCGCGACGGGACGGATCTCTGGGTCTTCGGCTACGGCTCGCTGATCTGGCGGCCGGGCTTCAGCTTCGTCGAGAGCGTGCAGGCGCGCCTGCACGGCTATCACCGCTCTCTCTGCGTGTTCTCCCACGTCCATCGCGGCACGCCGGAGCAGCCGGGGCTGGTGCTGGGGCTCGACCGTGGCGGCGTCTGCCGCGGGCTCGCCTTCCGGGTCGCGGCCGGGTCGGCAGGGGAGACGGTGGAGTATCTGCGGGCCCGCGAGCAGGCGACGGCGGTCTATATCGAGCGCCATGTCCCGCTCAAGCTGGAGGACGGCCGGCAGGTGCGCGCGCTCGTCTATGTCGCCGACCGCCGGCATCTCCAATATGCCGGCAAGCTGCCGCCGACTGAGTTGCTCAAGCTTGTCCGGCAGGGGCGGGGCAGCTCGGGCGAGAACCCGGACTATGTGCTGCAGACGCATGCGCATCTGCGCAAGATGGGGATCTACGATCCGGTCCTGGCGGCGCTGGCGCAGGAACTAGCGCCGGGCCTGGGGGCGCCGCACCCGTCGCTCGCCGGCTGATCAGCCTTCCGAATCGGCCTGCGGCATCAGGTCGAGCAGGGCGGCGCGGCGGGTGAGGCCGTCTTCCGCCAGGAGATGGACATGGATCTCGGCCGCACCGGCGGCCATGACGGCGCGCTGCCAGCGGCCCAGCGCCGCCTCGACGCCGAAGGGGCCGGAATCGCGCGCGGCGATGATACGCCGCTCCGGCGAGACCGCGAGCAGCACCGCATCGGTGAAGCCGAGAGCGTGGCTGTCCTCCACCGCGAAGACCGAGGCGACATAGCGTCGGCCCGAGCGGCCGCGCCAGGCTGTGAAGCGGCGCTCGCCGAGGCTGGCCGCGCTGCGCAGCGGCATCTCGCGCGCCGCCGGCGGCTCGTCGAAGAGATCGGGGATGCGATAGGCGAGAGCGGCCATGTCCGTTCCTCCAGTGATAGGAACAAAATGGGAACGCTCTGGGGATAAGTCAAGCGCCCGGCGCGCCTCCCCAGGCTGCTGCGGCGCCTTCTGCTGTCAGGGAGTGTCAGGAGGCGGCGAGCGGATCGAGCCCGCGGGCGCCGAGTTCGGCCCGTCCTTCCGCCAGCAGCCGGTCGCTGGCGACCTCTATCCGCTCCTGCAGCAGATGCTGGAAGGAGAGTTTGTCGAGGCCGGGGGCGATCGGAGGCAGGATCTCGATGCGGACCGTGCCCGGCCGGCGCAGGAACTTGCGGCGCGGCCAGAACAGGCCGGTATTGACCGCGACCGGCACGCAGGGAACGCCGAGCTCGGCATAGAGATGGGCGACGCCGAATTTGTAGGCCGGCGGCGCGCCGGGGGCGCGGCGGGTCCCCTCCGGGAAGATCAGGAGCTGGCGGCCGTTCTGCCCCAGCTCGACCTTGGCGCGGCGCGTGACATCCGAGAGCGCGCGAGCGCGGGCGCCGCGATTGACCGGGATCATGCGCAGCTTGTTCAGCGCCCAGCCGAAGACCGGGATCCAGGTCAGCTCGCGCTTCAGGATGAAGACGGGATTCCGGAAGACGGTGACGAGCGCGAAAGTTTCGAGGAAGGACTGGTGCTTGGCGGCGACCATCAGGCCGCCCTGCGGGATGTGCTCGATGCCGCTGATCTCGCAGCGCGTCCCGGCGACGACCCGCAGCAGCCAGAGCGAGGAGCGCGACCAGGCGATCGCGACGATGAGCAGCGCCCGCTTGGGCAGCAGCATGGCCGGCAGCACGGCGATGAGCAACCAGAGGACCAGATTGGCATAGAACAGGGTGTTGAAGACGAGGGAGCGCAGGACGAGCATGCTGCGCAATGAGCCCGAGACGCGGCGCCGGTCAAGCGGGGCGGGGGCGGTTTCGAGGTTCAGCCTTCGCGCTGCGGATGGCCGTGCAGGCGCGAGCGCTTCTCGGCGGCCGGGCCGAGAACCTCGGCCGGCTTCGACGAGACCGGCTTGCGCCCGCCGATGATGATCGACAGACGGGAGGTTTCCGGATCGCTCTCGACCAGGCTGCGCAGGCGGGCGGCGAGGTACTTGGCATATTCCGGCAGCAGGATCTTGATGCTGGCCCAGCGATTCCACCAGCCGGACGTGTCGATATGCTCGGTCACCACCGGGTGGGCGATGAGCTTCACGGCCGGCATGGCGTGGGCGAATTCCGCAAGCGTTCGCGGCATGTGATAATTCGAGGTCACGACCAGCAGCGAGCCGAAGCCGTGCTGACGGACCCAGCGCCGCGCCTCGATGGCGTTGCCGATGGTGTTGCGGGCGCGATAATCGAGATCGACGCAGCAGGCGAGCAGGTCCCGATAGGCCGGGTTGAGCTTGGCCAGCTCCTCGCGCCCGGTCCTTTCGTTGACGCCGCTGATCAGCAGCCGGGCGCCACGTTCGGCGCCGAGCAGGCCGATGGCGTCGCCGATACGTTGCGCGCCGCCGGTGACCACGACGATCGCGTCGGTGCGGGGCGGCGAGGCCGGTTCCTGCGCGTCGATGATCGCGGCGAAGCGCGCATAGCCGATGCCGAACAGGAGCGTGCCGATGCAGGCGAGCGCCGCCGCGGCGAGCGCAAGCGCGCGCCAGATGCATAGGCGCCGGCCGGACCGGGCGCCTCCGGGCGCGGATGCCGGCGGCTCCATCGCGAGATGGTCGTCTGTGCTGCCGATCATGGCCATGATATCGTTGACTTAACGCGGCAATCGGGCGTAACGGCGGCAAGCTCGCGCCGGCCACCGCCGCAAAGGTAAAGCCTTTCTTGCCGGCCGGGCGCGTCGCCGTTCGCGCTCATGCCAGCATCCTCAGATAATGCCGGACGGTGAAGCGGGAGACCAGCCCGGCGATCGCCGCCACCACGACCGCGACCAGTGCGACCGCGGCATAGCCGGACCATCCGATCTCGAAGGCTCCGAACAGGGCCTGGAGCTGCTCCGCCTCCGGCGTCGCGCTCCAGCGCGAGGCGACGAAGCCGAGCAGCACGATGGCGACGATGGCCGCCAGCCCGCCGAAGGCGCCGCCCTTCAGCCCGAGCCGGATGAAACGGCTCTGGAACTCTCGGGCGATGAAATCGTCGTCGGCGCCGACGAAATGCAGCACCTCGACGCTGTCACGGCTGCCAGCCATCGCGCCGCGCGTGGCAAAGGCGACGGCAAGCGCCGCCGCCGTCAGGACGAGCAGCACGATGGCGAAGCCGGAGGCGACGATGGTCCCGGCCATGGCGGAGAGGCGCCGGACCCAGAGGCGGTGGTCGTCGAGGATCGCCGTCGGCACCTCGCGGCGGAGCGCCGGACCGAAGCTGGCGATATCGGGATTGGCGCCGGACGCGATCCTGAGCACGATCAGCCGCGGGATCGGCAGCTCGACGAGATCGAGCCCGGTGCCGAGCCATGGTTCGAGCAGCTTGTCCGATTCGGCCTTGGGCACGGCGCGGGCGCTCTCGATGCCGTCCAGAGCCTGCGCCAGCGCGACGGCGCGGGAGACGTCCTCCTCGATGTTGCGGTGCGAATCGGGGCGGATCTGGATCGTCATCTCGTTGGAGACGGCGCCGCGCCACTGGTCGGAGGCGCGCGAGGCGAGCACGGCGGCGCCGGCGCTGAGCGCGGCGAGGAAGGTCAGGATCGCGATGACCGCCATGAGCGCCCGGCCGGCGACGCTGTCGATCGGCACGAGCGGCTGGTCGCGCCTCAGATTGGCGGGCAGTGCCCGCGCCGCCCGCTCCGGCTCGTTCGGGTTGGAATCAGGCATCGACATGCAGGTGCCCGTCCGCCAGCACGAGGCGCGGCGCGTCGTAGATGTCCATCAGGTTCAGGTCGTGCGTGGCGATGATCACGGCGGTGCCGAGCGATTGCAGCTCCATGAACAGCCGCAACAGGCGCTTGCCGAGGCTGGGATCGACATTGCCGGTCGGCTCGTCGGCGAGCAGCAGCTCGGGCCGGCCGATCAGCGCGCGCGCGATCGCGGCGCGCTGCTTCTCGCCGCCCGAGAGCACGGGCGGGACGGCATGCATGCGCTCGCCGAGGCCGACCCAGCGCAAGAGCTCGACCACCTCGGCGCGATAGCTCGCCTCCTCCTTGCCGAGCACGCGCAGCGGCAGGGCGACGTTCTCGTAGACGGTGAGGTGATCGAGCAGGCGGAAATCCTGGAAGACCACGCCCATGCGGCGGCGAAAGGCGGTCAGCGTCGGCGCGTCGAGGCGCGAGACATCCTGCCCGAACAGGTTGACCAGCCCGCGCGTCGGCTTGAGCGCCATCAGGATGAGCCGCATCAGCGTCGTCTTGCCGGCGCCCGAGGGCCCCGTCAGATACTGGAACGAACGCGGCGCGATGCTGAAGTTGATGTCCTTCAGCACCTCCGGGCCCATGCCATAGCGCAAGCCGACATTCTCGAACCGAACCAAGCGGTTTTCCCCGTTCACCTCGTTGCGAATCCGCGCACCAATCCTACACCGCAAGCGGGCGAGCGCGGAAAGGGCGCGATCCGGGCAACTTGCCGCAGAGATTCTTCACGGGCCGTTAACCATAAATCGCGCCAATAGCGGGGGACGGTTCGGCTGATCCGTCGGCGCGCCTTGCGGTGCTCGCCGGAGCGACGGAAACCGGACGAAACCATCCGCGGAAGGCGAGGGCCGGTGCCCCGCCACATTGCGAGGAATTGCCAGGCAGCTATGCTGATCGTCTGCCCGTCCTGTGCCAGCCAGTATGAGCTCGACGCGGCCAAGCTCGGGCCCGAGGGCCGGAAGGTGCGCTGCGCGGGCTGCAAGACCGCCTGGCATGTCGCGCCGGAAGCCGTTTTCCCCGAGCCGCCCAGCGAGGAAGAGACACAGGCCCTGCTGGCGGAGGAGCTGGAGCGCGCCGCCGCGATCGACGCCGAGATCACCGCGCTCGCTGCCGAGGCCGAGGCGAAGGCCGCTATCGAGGCGCCCGAGGTGGTCGCCGAAGCCGCGCCGCCGGCGCGTCGCAGGCGCGGGGCCGGCAAGGCACGCGCCATCAAGGATCGCCCCGCGCGCAAGCGCGGCGTCGCCCTGCCGGCGGCGGCGGCCGTCGTGGGCCTCGCCCTGCTCGGCCTCGCCGCCTGGCAGCGCAATGCCGTCGTCCGCACCGCGCCGCAGCTCGCCGGCGTCTTCGAGACGGTCGGCCTGCCGGTCAATGTCCGGGGCCTGCGGCTGAGCGCGGTCGAGAGCGGGCTCGTGGAAGACGGCGCCAACCGCTTCCTGGTGGTCGAAGGCGACGTCACCAACATCACGCGCAGCAAGGCGACCGTGCCGCTCATCGAGGTCGCGGTGAAGGATGCCGCAGGCGCCACGCTGTACACCTGGACGACGGAGCCGCCACGGAGCAGCCTCGAGCCGGCGGAGCTGGTCCGCTTCCGCGCGCGGCTGGCTTCTCCACCGGAGAAGGGGCAGTCCGTGCGCGTGCGCTTCACTTCGAGCGCGACTGCGGCCAATATCGCCAGCATGCATTAGGGCTGCTAGGACAGGTTCAAGGGCCGGGCGCGACACCCGGCCGGGCAGCCTTCACGGATCATCGTTCGCTTCGGCTCCACGGCGCATCGGCTGCGTGGGGCGCGTGCGGGCGGACACTGAGAACGGAGACATCATGCCGGAACGGCGGATCAGGGTTCTATACGACGAGGCCGCGATCGCGCGGCGCAACGAGGAGATGGCTGCGGCGATCGCCGCCAGCGATCCGAAGGATCTGCTCGTCGTCGCGGTGCTGAAGGGCAGCTTCATGTTCGCCGCCGACCTGATCCGGGCGATGCACCGCATCGGCCTCGCACCGCAGGTCGAATTCGTCCATCTGTCGAGCTACCGGACGGGGACGGTCTCGGCCGGCCAGGTCGAGATCCTGCGCGACGTGCAGAGCGATGTGCGCGGGCGCGACGTGCTGCTGGTCGACGACATCCTCGAATCCGGCCGCACGCTGGCCTTCGCCAAGGACCTGCTCACCGCGCGCGGCGCGGCGAAGGTCTCGACCGCCGTGCTGCTCGAAAAGCCGGGCAAGCGCGCGGTCAACGTCAAGGCGGACTATGTCGGCTTCGAGTGCCCGGATTATTTCGTGGTCGGCTACGGCATGGACGTGGCGCATTCCTATAGGCAGCTGCCTTTCGTCGGGGTGATCGAGACCGAGGATCAGGCCGGGCTGCCGGGCATCTGAGGAGCCGCGATGTCACGCATTCTGGTCGTCGACGACGAGGAGCCGTTGCGCGTTCTGGTGGCGCGCGGCCTCGGCCTGGACGGCCATAGCTGCCTCACCGCCGCCGACGGTGCCGAGGCGCTCGACATCCTCCTCGCGGAGGAAGGACGCTTCGACCTTCTGCTGACCGATATCCGCATGCCGCTGATGGACGGCATCGCGCTGGCGCTCGCCGCCAAGCAGCGCTTTCCCGAACTCACGATCATGCTGATGACCGGCTATGCCGAGCAGCGCGAGCGGGCCAAGAGCCTGGAGACGATCGTCGCCGAGGTGATGGCGAAGCCGTTCACCATCGCCGAGCTGCGTGCCACCGTCATGAAGGTGATCGAGCGCTCGATCGGCTAGGCCGACCGTACCGGCCGGCGCTCCGGCGGATCCTTCCGGTTGGGGCCCACCACCTCGCGCATGGCGACGTAGGTATAGAACGACGAGACGTTGGGATCGTCGTGGAAGACCTCGCGCGCGAAGGCGGCATAGGCCTCCATGCTTTCCACCTGAAGGTGGAGGACGAAATCGGCGCCTCCGGTGACATAGGAGGCCTGCCGGATTTCCGGCCGCGCGCCCAGCTTGCGGGCGAAGGCGTCGGCGAGCTGCGAGCCGCGGACGAGCGAAACCAGCACATGGATGGTGACGGGCAGGCCCAGCACAGCGGGATTCACGATCGAGACATCGGCGGTGATGATCTTCTCCGCCCGCAGCCGGCGCAGGCGGCGCAGCACCGCGCTCTGCGACAGCCCGACGCGTTCCGCGAGGATGCGGGCCGGCGTTTGGTTGTCGCGCTGCATCTCGTCGAGCAGCGCCTGGTCGAACGAGTCAAGCTCGGCGGTTTTCGTCATCAATCGTTTTTCTGCGGTGAAAATAGGCGCGTCAATGGCGGAAAACGCCAATTATGATTTTTGCGGTTCGCTAATCTGCTCCCGATCCGCCGCCGAGATCGTTCGGCCCGGGCGGCATGATGGTTGGGAGCGAAGATGAGCAGCAAGAGCTGGAGCCCGCGAAGCCTCGCCGCCCAGGCCATGGGCAAGATCGACCCGCTGACCAAGGCCGTGGTGCCGCCGATCCATGTCGCGACGACCTATATCCGCGACGAGGACAATGGCTATTCCTCGGGCTTCATCTATGGCCGCCCGGACAACGAGACGGTGCACGAAGCGCAGGCCGTGCTCGCGATGCTCGAGGAGGCGAAGGCCGGCGCGCTGCTCTTCGGCTCCGGCATGGCCGCGGCGACTTCGGTGTTCCAGGCTCTCGCGCCCGGAGACCATGTCGTTGCCTCCAAGGTGATGTACTGGGCGCTGCGCGCCTGGCTGCTCAACGAGGCGACGCGCTGGGGCCTGACGATCGATTTCGTCGAGACCGACGATCTTGCCGCGCTCAAGGCGGCGGTGAAGCCGGGCGTGACCAAGCTCGTCTGGGTCGAGACGCCGTCGAACCCGCTCTGGACCATCACCGACATCGCGGCCGCAGCCGAGATCGCGCACAAGGCCGGTGCCCGGCTCGCGGTCGATTCGACCTGCGCCTCGCCGGTGCATACCCGGCCGCTGACGCTCGGCGCCGACATCGTCATGCATGCGGCGACCAAGGTGCTGAACGGCCATTCCGACGTGGTGGCGGGAGCGCTCTGCGCCCGTGAGGACGACGCGTTCTGGAACCGGATCAAAACCGTGCGCAAGGGGCAGGGCGGCATCCTCGGCCCGTTCGAAGCCTATCTGCTGATGCGCGGCATGCGCACGCTGCATTTGCGGCAGGAGCGCCAGTCGGCTTCGGCGATGGCGCTGGCCGAGCGCCTTTCCGCCCATCCGCTGGTGGCACGCGTGCTCTATCCCGGCCTGCCGCAGCATCCCGGCCACGACATCGCGGCGCGGCAGATGGAGAACGGCTTCGGCTACATGCTCTCGGTCCAGGTCACGGGCGGGGAGACGGCCGCGGTGAAGACGGCGGCCCATGTCGAGCTCTACAAGCGCGCGACCTCGCTGGGCGGCGTCGAGAGCCTGATCGAGCACCGCGCCTCGATCGAGGGCGCCGGCTCGCCCTGTCCGACCGACCTGCTGCGCCTCTCGACCGGCATCGAGGATCTCGAGGACCTCTATGCCGACCTCGACCAGGCCCTGAGAGCCGGGCATCGCTGAGGCGGCTGATTGTCGATGAGCAGCGGGACAGCGGTGTCGGTCGAGGCCCATCTGCGGTCCGGCCAGGTTCTCCTCATGATCACGGCCGTGGGGTGGGGGCTGAACTGGGCTGTCCTCAAATTCGTTCTCCAGGACTGGCCGCCCCTGTTCGCGCGCGGGGTCGCCGGCCTCCTGGGAGCGGTCGGGCTGGCCCTGGTTGCCGGGCTGCGCGGCGAGGCCTTCGCCGTTCCACGCCATGCCCGCCTGCGCCTTGCCGTGGCGGCCGTGGTCAATGTCTTCGCCTGGATGGGCTTCACGGCCCTGTCGCTGAACTGGCTCAAGGTCTCGGAAGGCGCGCTTATCGCCTATTCCATGCCGATATGGGCGATGCTGATCGCATGGCCGCTGCACGGCGAGCGACCGAACCGCCGGAGCCTGCTGGCACTGATATTGGGCATCGCCGGCATCGTGGTGCTGATGGGCGGTCCGGATCTCGCCGGCGGCAAGTTGCCGGGCGTCCTGTTCGCGGCTGGCGCCGCGATCCTCTTCGCCTTCGGCACGGTCACCGCGCGCGAACCGATCGCGATGAGCCCCACGGCGCTGACGGCCTGGCAGGTGGCTCTCGGCTGCCTGCCGATGGTGATGCTGGGCCTGTTCCTGGAACGGCCGCAGGTCTCCGCACTTTCGGCTCCGGGCCTCAGCGGTCTCGTCTATATGGCGGTCGGCCCGATGGCCCTGTGCTACCTGACCTGGTTCGGAGCGCTCAGGCGGCTGCCGGGCTCCGTCGCGGCGACGGGCATGTTGCTCGTTCCGATCGTTGGGACGCTTGCAGCCGTCCCGCTGCTGGGCGACACGCTGGGCGCCCGGGAGCTGGGTGCCATGGTTCTCACCCTCAGCGGCGTCGGGCTGGCCTTGCGAAGGTCGTCCTGACAGTTGCCACTGCGATGGATGGCGGCTAGCGCCAGATCGCCTTCGCTTTGGCGAGGTAGCGCAGCCGCGCGGCCAGCCCGGTGCGGCCACCGTTGACGAGCTTCGTCACGCGCTCGATGTCGTCGGCGTCGGCGGCTTCGTTGATGGCGCGGGCGCTCCAATAGGCGAAGGCGATCTGCAGCGAAGTCGCGGGCTCCCTCGCGCGGTCCGGCTCGGCTTCGAGGTCGATGCCGAGAATCTGGCCGAAGCGGCGGTAGTTCGCGCGGCCGGTGAGCTGGAAGATGCCGCGGCCGTGATAGCGCGCGCCGTCGCCGGGCTGGATGTTGCCGAGGTCGCGGCGGCCTTCATAGCGGGCGAACCAGGCCGGGCCGCCATATTCGGCGAGCGTCCGGAAGCCGTCGGTCTCGTGGGCGGTCTGCGCGAGGAAATGGCAGACGCGCAGCCGCGTCGTGACGGCGTGCTCGTGCGCCAGCCGGCCGAACGATCCGGCGATGCCGGCGACGATCGCAGGCTCCGCCGAGGGGGCGAGGTGCAGGAGCCGCTCGCGGGTGACCGCCAGGGCCGGATCGACGGCAATTCCGACGCCGATCCAGGCGCCGATGGCTCGCATGGACATGGACTGCCCTCCCGAAAAGGAGGGCATGATCGCCGCGATCGCGATGCCGGGGACAAGGAGGCCGGGTTATCCCCGGTACGAGGGCGGGACGGCGTCGTGCGGCTTCAGCCGTCGACCGCGGTGTACACGGTCTCGATCGAGGAGGCCCGGACCTCATGGTCGAAGCCGTAGATATGGATCGAGATCGCCTCGCCCGGGCCGAAATTGCGCATGCGGTGGATGTTCGGCCCGGAGGGCAGCATGCAGGCGACATAGCCCGGCTCGCGCTCCTGCTCCTCGGTGGGCACGGCGCGGCTGGCGTCGATGGCGCGATACCAGGTCTCGGTGACGGAGCCGGAGACGACGCCGAAACAGCAGGAGCAATGATGGTCGTGGATGCAGGTCGACGAGCCTTCGTCCCAGACGATCGCCCAGACGCTGACGGCCTCGTTGCCGGCGAGCAGGTTGCGGCTGTAGCCGCCGGCCTTGCGCTCCAGCGGCAGGCGCCGGACCAGGTCCGGCATGGCGACGAGCTCCTGCAGGACCTCGCGCGCCGCGGCAAGGTAGTCGCGCGACAGCGTGCCGGCGTCCGTCCGCAGGCTGCGCAGCACTGCCCCGCGCCGCTCCTCGCTCAGAAATCCCTGCATGCCGTTCCCTCTCGATTGTGAGGAAAATGATACGGGATGCGTGCGGGCAGCGGTTTGCGGAGATGGAGAATTTTCTTCCTCGATTGGAATCTGATGCCCGATGTAGGATGATGCGTGGAAAATTCACCCCGCTTCCTTCATCCGGAAGGAAACGGATTCCGAAGCCGCCGAGGTGTCATGGCCAAGCTCGATGCTTTCGACCTGCGTATTCTGGCGCGACTTCAGGAGGATGCGAGCCTGCCGCTGGCGGAGCTTGCGGAGGCGGTGGGGCTGTCGTCCTCGCCCTGCTGGCGGCGGGTGCAGAAGCTCGAAGAGGGCGGCTACATCAAGCGCCGCGTCGCGCTGCTTGACCGGGAGAAGCTCAAGGCCGGTGTGACCGTCTTCATCGCGATCAAGACGGCGCGCCATTCGATGGAGTGGCTGGAGCGCTTCCACCAGGCCGTGCACGACCTGCCGGAGATCGTCGATTTCTACCGGATGAGCGGCGAGATCGACTACCTGCTCAAGGCCTATGTTGCCGACATCGCCGCCTATGACGCGCTCTACAAGAAGCTGATCTCGCGCATCGATCTCAGCGACGTGACCTCGATGTTCGCGATGGAGGAGCTCAAATCCACTTCGGCGATTCCGCTGGGCTTCGTGGACATGTAAGGCGCGGCTGAAGCGAGGCAGGACGTCATTGCGAGCGCAGCGAAGCAATCCAGGTGGGCTGGGCCGAGCCTTTCGCCCTGCGGCCTCTGGATTGCTTCGTCGCCATGCTCCTCGCAATGACGGTTCCGGCTCGTCAGGCGATCCTGCCTGATGGAAAGCTTCAGAAGCGATAGGTGACGCCGGCGCCGATTAGCCAGGGGTCGATCTTGACCTTGCCGGCGACGAGCCCGTTGTTCACCTTCACCTTGGGCTCCAGGAAGAGCTTCTTCACGTCGAAGTTCAGGCCCCAATGCTCGTCGATCATGTAGTCGAAGCCGGCCTGGAGGGCGAAGCCGAAGGAATCCTTCAGGTCGAAGTCGGTGAAGCCGCCCTTCGCCTTCTCGTTGAAGAAGACGGTGTAGTTCACGCCGACGCCGAGATAGGGCTTGAACGGCCCGAGATCGGTGAAGTGGTACTGCAGCATCAGGGTCGGCGGCAGCAGCCAGGCCGAGCCGATGCGCGCGCCGGCGAGGCTGCCCGCGCCCTTCACATTATGCGGGGTGACGCCGAGGATGAGCTCGGCGGCGAAGTTCTTCGTGAAGAAGTAGGTGATGTCGAGCTCGGGCACGACCGAGTTGGAGATGTCGACCTTGCCGCCGACGACCGGTGCGCCGCCCAGCCTGAGATTGGCCTCCTCCTGCGGCACGACGAAAAGCGCGCGGCCGCGGATCATCCACGGGCTCCAGCTGGTCATGATCGGCGCCAGGGGTGCCGCCTTGGTCGAAGGCAGGTCGGCCGCATGAGCGCTTGTCAGCGCCGTGGCGCCGAGCAGCGTGGCGGCAAGGGAAAGACGGATCGAGCGAGAAGTCATGGCGGCAGCCCCAGGAGTGGCGAGGCCCGGGCGCCGAACGCGCCGCGAGTCTCATGCCTCCATCAGCGCCGGTTTCGCGCGATGCGTATTGATCCGGATCAACCCGACAGGCGCGCGCCGCGGCCTGTCGCGTTCAGGCCACAGTGGCGATCGGGGCCGTTTCCGGCTCAGCCCTTCGTGACCTTCTGGTAGTCCTTCACGTCCGAGAAGCGGATGTCGGGCGCGCGCTCGGCGTCGTATTTCAGCGTGAACTGGCTCGAGGCCATGAAGACCGGGTCGCCGTCGAGGTCGTCGGCCATGACCGAGGGCTTGGCCCCGACGAATTTCTGCAGCGCCAGCTTGTCGTCCGAGGAGATCCAGCGCGCGATCGCGAACTGGCAGGGCTCGAAATCGATCGGCAGCGAATACTCGACCTCCATGCGCTCCTTCAGCACGTCGAGCTGGAGGGCGCCGACGACACCGACGATGGCGGGGGCGCCGTCATGCGGCAGAAAGAGCTGGACGACGCCTTCCTCGGCCATCTGCTGCAGCGCCTCGCGCAGCTTCTTGGCCTTCATCGCATCCTTGAGCTTGACGCGGCGCAGGATTTCCGGCGCGAAGCTCGGCACGCCCTTGAAGACGATGTCCTCGCCCTCGGTCAGGGTGTCGCCGATGCGCAGCGTGCCATGGTTGGGCAGGCCGACGATGTCGCCGGCGAAGGCCTCTTCCGCGATCGAGCGGTCGCGCGCGAAGAAGAATTGCGGGGCGTTGAGCGGCATCGGCTTGCCGGTGCGAACCAGCTTCGCCTTCATGCCGCGGGTCAGCTTGCCCGAGCAGACGCGCATGAAGGCGATGCGGTCGCGATGGTTCGGGTCCATGTTCGCCTGGATCTTGAAGACGAAGCCGGTCATCTTCGGCTCGGAAGCCTCGATCGGGCGCTTGTCCGCCAGCTGGGCGCGCGGGCTCGGCGCATGGGCGCCGAGAGCGTCGATCAGGTCGCGCACGCCGTAGTCGCGCAAGGCGGCGCCGAAATAGAGCGGGGTCAGGTGCCCCTCGCGGAAAGCCTGCAGATCGAAGGGCTTCAGGCCCTCGCTGGCGAGGAAGACCTCCTCGCGCCAGGTTTCGGCGGCGCCGTTCGGCAGCAGCTCGTCGAAAAGCGGATCGTCCCAGCCGGAGACACTCTGGTCCTGCGCGCTCTCGTCGCCCTTCTGGTTGCGGCGGAAGGTGTTGGCCTTGAGGTCGTAGGTGCCGACGAATTCGCGGCCGCGGCCGACCGGCCAGGTCATCGGCGCGACGTCGAGCGCCAGCGTCGTCTCGATCTCGTTGATCAGGTCGAAGGGATCGCGGGTCTCGCGATCGACCTTGTTGATGAAGGTGACGATCGGGATGTCGCGCAGCCGGCAAACCTCGAAAAGCTTCTTGGTGCGGTCCTCGATGCCCTTGGCGGCGTCGATCACCATCACCGCCGAGTCGACCGCGGTCAGCGTGCGATAGGTGTCTTCCGAGAAGTCCTCGTGGCCGGGCGTGTCGAGCAGGTTGAAGACATGGCCGCCATATTCGAAGGTCATCACCGAGGTGACGACCGAGATGCCGCGCTGGCGCTCGATCTTCATCCAGTCCGAGGAGGTCTGGCGGCGGCCCTGCTTGGCGCGCACCTCGCCGGCGAGCTGAATGGCGCCGCCGAAATAGAGCAGCTTCTCGGTCAGCGTCGTCTTGCCCGCGTCCGGGTGCGAGATGATGGCGAAGGTGCGCCGGCGCGCATGCGGCGCGGCGGCGGCCGCAGGCGCTTCGAGGGTCGAAAGATCGGTCATGGGCCGCTTCAAGACGGATGCGGGGCGGAAGTCAACGGCGCTTGTGCGTTACGCTGCCGTCATTGCGAGGAGCGAAGCGACGAAGCAATGACGCCGGAGGTGAAGGATTGCGGCTCAGTTCTTCAGCCGGTAGCCCGTCTTGAAGATCCAGCCGACGATGGCGATGCAGGCGGCAAGGAAGAGCAGCGTCATGCCCAGGCTTACGCCGAGGCTGACATCGGCGAGGCCGAAGAAGCTCCAGCGGAAGCCGCTGATCAGGTAGACCACGGGATTGAACAGCGTCACCGTCTGCCAGAAGGGCGGCAGCATGCTGATCGAGTAGAAGGAGCCGCCGAGGAAGGCCAGCGGCGTCACGATCAGCAGCGGGATGACCTGGAGCTTCTCGAAGCCGTCGGCCCAGATGCCGATGATGAAGCCGAACAGGCTGAAGGTCGTGGCCGTCAGCACCAGGAACAGCAGCATCATGCCCGGATGCTCGATCCTGAGTGGCACGAAGAAGGTGGCGGTCAGCAGGATGATGAGGCCGAGCAGGATCGATTTCGACGCGGCCGCGCCGACATAGGCGATCACGGCCTCCCACCAGGCCACTGGCGCCGAGAGCAATTCGTAGATCGTGCCGGTGAATTTCGGGAAATAGATCGCGAAGGAGGCGTTGGCGATGCTCTGCGTCAAGAGCGAGAGCATGATCAGGCCGGGCACGATGAAGGCGCCATAGGGCACGCCGTCGATTTCCTGCATGCGCGAGCCGATCGCGCCGCCGAAGACGATGAAATAGAGCGAGGTCGAGAGCACCGGCGAGACGATGCTCTGCAGCGGCGTGCGCCAGGTGCGCGCCATCTCGAAGCGGTAGATCGCGGCGATCGCGCGCGGGTTGAAGCTCGCGGCGCTCATGCCCGCTCCCTCACCAGATTGACGAAGATCTCCTCCAGCGAGCTCTGGCTGGTGCTGAGGTCGCGGAAGCGGATGCCGGCTTCCGACAGGGTCTGAAGCAGCGTGGTGATGCCGGTGCGGTCGGCCTGGGTATCGTAAGTGTAGACGATCTCCTCGCCATCGGCCGAGAGCCTGAGGTCGAAATCGGCGAGCGCGGCGGGAACGCCGGTGATCGGCTGCTGCAGCTGCAGGGTGAGCTGCTTCTTGCCGAGCTTGCGCATCAGCTCGGCCTTCTCCTCGACCAGGATGATCTCGCCCTTGGAGATGACGCCGACGCGATCGGCCATCTCCTCGGCCTCCTCGATATAATGGGTGGTCAGGATGATGGTGACGCCGTCATCCCTGAGCCGGCGCACCATCTGCCACATGTCCTGGCGGAGCTCGACGTCGACGCCGGCGGTCGGCTCGTCCAGGAAGAGGATGCGCGGCTCGTGCGAGAGCGCCTTGGCGATCATGACGCGCCGCTTCATGCCGCCGGAGAGGCGGCGGATCTGCGTGTCCTTCTTGTCCCAGAGCGAGAGGTCCTTGAGGATGCGCTCGATCAAAGCGGGGTCCTTCGGCCTGCCGAACAGGCCGCGGCTGAAGCTGACGGTCGCCCAGACCGTCTCGAAGGCGTCGGTGGTCAGCTCCTGCGGGACGAGGCCGATGGCGGAGCGCGCGGCGCGGTAGTCCCGCTGGATGTCGTGGCCATCGGCCGTGACGGTGCCCGTGCTCGGCCGCACCAGCCCGCAGATGATGCTGATCAGCGTGGTCTTGCCGGCGCCGTTGGGGCCGAGCAGAGCGAAGATCTCGCCGCGTTTGATGGCGAGATCGACCGATTTCAGCGCGCTGAAGCCGGTGGCATAGGTCTTGGACAGGCCCGAGACCGAGATGATCGGCGGTGTCGATGGTGCGTGCATGGACCGCATATAGGTCAGGTTGGCCGGGGTTGCGACGGCGGGACCATGCCGGAGAAGCATGATCGCCTGTCAGCCCGTGGCGGCAGCATGCCCAAAAGCAGCGAGGCCGGGCGCGGGCCCGGCCTCGTCGACGAAAGCGCCATCCGCCTATTTCATGAAGAACCACAACAGGATGATGATCGGGATCGGAACACCCACAAGCCACAGAATGATCGAGCGCATCGAACAGCCCCTCATTGAAAGGAAGATGCTGTGGCAACGCTCCCGTCTGGGGGAAAGTTCCTATCGGTCTGCGCCGGGAGCTGCAGCCAGCGCCTGCGCGCTGGGGTGCCAGAGCGGCCGGTAGCCATTGGCCAGTGCCGCCAGCGTGGCCGGCGGGGTGAGGACGGTCGCTAACCCTTCCGGGCGGGAGCGAAGCGCGACATAGCCCGCCGGCGACCAGAGCAGGGCGGAAGCGCCGCACAATGCCAGGAAGGCTCCATCGCCGGAGAGCAGCATCGTTCCATCCGGCAGCGTCTCGGCCGGCAGGGGATGCGTGCGCTTGGCGCGGCCGATCCGCCGATCGGCATCGAGGATGCGGTCGATCTCGGGGAAGAGCGGGGTCTGTGCGAGGCCGAGCCCCTTCACCAGCGCGTCGCGATAGGCGAGGGCGTCGCGGCGGCGGCATTCCATGCAGGGGCGGTGGCCGGCCGCCAGCGCCGTCACCTCGTCGCAGAAGAAGAGCTCGGTATAGCCGCGGCCCCAGACCTTGCGGCGCCGCTCCTTGAAGGAGAGCACGCAGCAGAGCCAGTGCTGCGTCGCCTGGATGCGGGTGGGGACGGTGCGGTTTTCGGGATCGTGGAAACGCCCGCCGCGATTGCCGAAGAACGTGCCGCGGGCCGGGTTCGCGAAGAGCGTTCCGTCGGGCCTGACGCGATTGGGGAGGGGCATGGTCGGTCTCCGTTCGGCGGCAGGATAGGTCGGCGCGCGTCAGATCGCGTCAGCGACGGCGGTCATGCCGTGTTTCGTCGATCGCGGCAGCTTCCCCTTAACGCTACGGACAAGTCGGCACCTGACCCTAAGGCATTTGAAGGGTTTTCCGCGGCATTCCGACCGGCAAGAACGCCACGCGGAACCGCCAGCGCCACGATGAACGCCTATGTTCCCCTGATCCTGTTCACGGTGCTGACCAATGCGGCGGCCCAGCTGATGCTGAAGCGCGGCATGAGCGGGCTCGGCGCCTTCGACCTCGCCCATGACGGGTTGATCGGCACGGTCTTCCGCGTCGTCTTCAACCCCTTCGTCTTCGCGGGACTGTGCACTTTCGTGGTCAGCATGGCCTCGCACCTGATCGTGCTGTCCAAGGTGCAGATCAGCTACGCCTACCCGTTCCTGAGTCTCGCCTATGTCGTCGTCGCGGCCTACGCCTATTTCGTCTTCCACGAGGATCTGAGCCCGACGCGCGTCGCCGGCATCGGCCTGATCGTGCTCGGCACCGTCTTCATCGCACAAAGCTGAGGGAAACATGGACCTGATCATGAGCTTGTTCTTGCGCCTGTTCCTGCGCCTCGGCGCCCTGTTCGCGCCGCAGGCCGCCTTGCGGCCGGTCCCCGTGCCGGTGCGCAGGCAACGTCCGCGCCTGCCCGCCGACCCCCAGGGCTGAAGCGATGAGGCACATCATCATCGGCGGCGACGGCTTCGTCGGCTCGCATCTCGCCGCAGACCTCGCGGCGATGGGCGAGGCGGTCCTGGTCGTCGACATCCACAAGAGCGATCACGCGCATTACGCCACGGTGCCGTTCCTGAAGGCCGACGTGACCCGGGCGGAGAGCGTGGAGAGCACCCCGCTTGCGCCGCAGGACGTGGTCTACAACCTCTCGGCCAAGATGCTCTCGCCGATCGTGACGCGCGCCGAGCGGCGCGATTTCTTCTGGCCGGTGAACTATCATGGCACCCAGAACATCCTGCACTGGATGGAGAAGAACGGCGCCGACCGGCTCGTCCACTTCACCACCGACATGATCTACGGCCATTCGGTCACGGTGCCGCAGGACGAGACGCACCCGGCCAAGCCGCTCGGCGAATATGGCGAGAGCAAGCTCGCCACCGAGCGCCTCGCCGAGGAATACCGGGCGAAGGGCTTCAGGATCCCGATCTTCCGGCCGCGGCTGATCATCGGGCCGGGGCGGCTCGGCATCCTGGTCAAGCTGTTCAGGCTGATCGACATGAACCTGCCGGTGCCGATGATCGGCGGCGGCAACAACCCCTACCAGTTCATCTCGGTTTTCGACTGCGCCAGCGCCTGCGTCGCGGCCTGGAAGGCGGGTTTCCCGAACGAAGCCTATAATCTCGGTTCGGACGATCCGCCGCCGGTGAAGAAGCTGCTCGGTGACCTGATCAGGCATGCCGGCTCGAAATCGATCCTGCTGCCGACGCCCGCGCCGCTGGTGAAGCTCACCCTCGATGCGCTCGACGCGATCAACATGCCGATCATGGACCCGGAGCAGTACAAGATCGCCGACGAGGTCTGCATCCTCGACACCTCCAAGGCCAAGCGCGAACTGGGCTGGCGGCCGCGATACCGCGACGAGGACATGCTGCTCGCCGCCTATACCGAATACCGCAAGGCCAAGGATGGCCAGAAGCCGGCGCCGAGGAGCCTCGCAGCATGAGCATGCCCGCCTTCAAGCCCGAGGATACCGCCATGACCGGCGCCCGCCCGCAGCTCATCAGCGTCGAGGCCGCCAAGCAGCTCGACGCCGGCCAGGTGAAGGAGCTCTTCGCCGCGCATCTCAACCCCGGCCAGCTGCATTTCCTGAAGCTGCTCGGCTTCGACAGGATCCTCGTCGATCGCGCCGAGGGCATGCACTACATCACCAGGGACGGCCGCAGGATCCTCGATTTCTTCGGCGGCTTCTGCTCGGTCGCCTTCGGGCACAACCATCCGCGCATCATCGCCGCGCGGCAGAAGTTCCAGGACGAGAACCGCCACGAGATCTGCATGGCGTTCATGTCGCAATATGCGGCGGCGCTGGCGAAGAACCTCGCCACCATCGCGCCGGGCGATCTCGACATGGTCTTCCTCGGCTCCACCGGCTCGGAGGCGATGGAGGCGGCGCTGAAGGTGGCCGAGCAGGCGCAGGGGCCGGCGAAGTCGAAGATCCTGCATGCCGCGAACTCGTTCCACGGCAAGACCAAGGGCGTGCTCTCGGTCACGGATTCGACGCTCTACCAGTCGCAGTTCAAGCTGGTCGAGAACCGGATCAAGGTGCCCTTCGGCAATATCGAGGCGGTTCGCCTCGCGCTGGAGAGCGATCCGGCGATCGGCATCGTGGTGATGGAGACGATCCAGGGCGGCGGCGGCATCGTCGAGGCGCCGGAAGGCTTCTGGCGCGAGCTGCGCGCACTCTGCGACAAGCACGGCGTGCTCTGGATTGCCGACGAGGTGCAGTGCGGGCTCGGCCGCACCGGCCAGTTCTTCGCCTTCGAGCGTGACGGCGTCGTGCCGGATGTGACGGCGCTCGCCAAGGCGCTCGGCGGCTCCAAGGCGGCGATGGGCGCGATGATCGCTCGGCGCGAGGTCTACATGAAAGCCTATGGCAAGCCGAAGACGGCGCTGATCCATGCGCAGGCGACCTTCGGCGGCATGGGCGAGGCCTGCGTCTCGGCGATCGAGGCGCTCAACGTCCTCTATGACGAGGACCTGATGGGTAATGCCCGGCGCCAGGGTGACTACCTGATCGAGCGGCTGAACGGATTGCGCGCGAAGTATCCGACCCTGCTGAAGGAGATCCGCGGGCGCGGCCTGATGATCGGCGTCGAGTTCCAGGACATCAGCGAGACCATGCCTTTCGGGCTCAAGCACATGGTCGCGCTGCTCGACGACAAGCTGAAGGGCTCGCTCTGCGGCTTCGTCGGCGCGCTCCTGCTGAAGGAGCACGACGTGCTCGTCGCCTTCACCGAATACAACCGCAACGTCATCCGGCTGGAGCCGCCGCTGATCGTCACGCGCGAGCAGTGCGACGAATTCATTTCGGCGCTGGACGAGGTGCTGTCGCGCGGCGTGACGGGTATCGTCACCGGCTATCTGCGCAAGGTCGCCGCCGCCAAGGGCTGATTGCAGCCGTCATTGCGAGGAACGTAGCTCGCAATGACGGACAGGATCGGGGTGAAAACGAAAAGAGGGCCGGCATCTGCCGGCCCTTTTCAGTCTGGTCTCGAAACTCTGCAGACGGGACGGCTCAGTAGTAGCCGCAGACCCGGCGGTAGCCGATGACGTTGCCCCAGCGGTCGAAGCGCTCGACCAGGTCGCAGGAGCGGACGGGGGCAGGGGCGTCGTAGTAGCCGTAGCCATAGGCGGGGCGGGTGGCGCCGGCGATGATGGCGCCCGCAGCGATCGCGCCGACCACGCCGGCCCCGACGCCCCAGCCGTAACCATGACGCCAGCGCGGCCGCGCCTCGGCGCCGGAAGCGATGAAGGTGGTGGCCAGGGTCAGGGCCGCGAGGGTCGCGGTCACGGTCTTGCGGAACGTCGTCATGCTCGTCTCCCGACTGTTGCGAGAGCGAACGGTCCGCCCTCCATGCCCATTGGTCGCAGGCTGCGGCCCGCAGGTTCAAAGGCGGAGATTTTTTTTCGGATGCGGGGGCTCAGCCCGCTTTCGCGTAGAAACGCAGCAGCTCCAGCCCCGCAGGGCTGTTCCAATCCGCCTCTCCGACGAGGTAGCCGACGCTGCGCGCCTCGCGGTCGAGGACATAGGTCATCGGCATGCCATAGAGCGGGAAGGGGGTGGGTACGGCCGATTTCGGCCCGGAGGCGACGGCTCCCTCGGCATCGATGAAGCTCGTGAGGTCGGCAAGGCCCAGCCGCCTGAGATAACCCGTCACGGTCGACACGGACTTGTCGAGCGAGACCGGCAGGACGACGAAGGGCTCGCGTGCCGCTCTCGCCTGGAGGCGTTGCAGGATCGGCAATTCGCGCCGGCAGGGCGGGCACCAGCTCGCCCAGAAGTTCAGGAGAACCGCCTTGCCGCGATAGGCCGAGAGCGGCTTGCGCCTACCGGCAAGGTCGGTGAGCTGGAGCGTGCCGGCCGGCTCCGGCGGGTCGATCTGGATGAATTGCGAGCTCGGCCCGGAGAAGAGCGGCGGCTGCGCTGCCGCTGCCGGGGTGGCGGCGAGCGGCGAAAGCAGGCCAAGCGCAAGCGCCTCGCGGCGCGTCGGCTGGTGGGCGTCGTTCGATTGCGGTCGCGGTGCGTGATTCCTGAAACGGGTCATGGCCGGCACCTAGCAGCGGGGCTCGGTGATGTGGAGCCGCGGACCCGCACGGCTCACAGGGCTGTGATGACCTGCGGCGCGAAGCCTCACCCCGCCGTCACGCGCCGCCAGAAATTCGAGCAGAAGCCTTGGTCGACATGGCGGGCGAAGTCGCGCCAATGCGGGAAGGAGGCTTCGAAGGTCGCGGCCGGCATGCGCGCGTCCTTGTAGGGGTTCACCCGTCCGCCGGCGGCGATGGCGACGCGATCGAGCGCGGCGAGCAGGCTTTCGGTGCGCGCGCCGCGATTGGGGAAGTCGAGCGTCAGTGTCGCCCCGGGTATGGGGAAGGACATCAGCCCCGGGGAAGGCTTGTCGCCGAAGAGCTTCAGCACGGTCAGGAAGGAAGCCTCTCCCGCCGCGAGCGTGCGCTCCAGCATCTCGGTCACGGCGTCGCGCGCATGCGCCATCGGAACCACGCATTGGAACTGCCGCAGGCCCTTCGGCCCATAGGCGCGGTTCCAGTCGTGGATGCGGTCGAGCGGATAGAAGAAGGGCTGATAGGGAACGCGCCGTGCCTCGGGGTCGCGCGGCTGGCCGCTTCGATAGAGCCAGTTGAAGGCCCGCAAGGTCGTGCGGTTGATGAGCGGGACGGGCGGCTTCAGCGGGAAGGGCAGGCCGCGCCCGGCGCGCGGCGGCGGCGCGTTGGTGGCCGGGGCGTGATTGGCGCGGAAGAAGACGCCGCGGCCGAAGTCCCGGCCGCCGGCGAGCGCGTCGACCCAGGCGACGGTGTAGTCATGGGTCGCGTCGGATTCGGCGGCGATGGCGAAGAAGCGGTCGAGGCCGTCGAAATGCAGCACCTCCTGCTCCATCTCGGCCGAGGCGATCGGCATCAGCTGCAGGGTCACCTGGGTGACGAGGCCGGTCAGGCCGAAGCCGCCGATGGTCGCGGCGAAGAGCTCGGGGTTGAGGTCGGGCGCGCAGATCTGGCGCTGGCCGTCCGAGCGCATCAGCTCGAAGGCGCGGACATGGCGGCCGAAGGTGCCGGCGCGGTGATGGTTCTTGCCATGGACGTCGTTGGCGAGAGCGCCGCCGATGGTGACGAGGCTGGTGCCGGGCGTGACCGCGGGGAACCAGCCGGCCGGCACCGTGAGATCGAGCAGCCGGTCGAGCCTCAGCCCGGCGCCGCAGGTCAACAGCCCGGTCTCGCGATCGAAGAACAGGATCTCGTCGAGGCCGCGCATGTCGATCAGCGCGCCACCGTCGTTGAGGCAGGAATCGCCATAGGAGCGGCCGTTGCCATAGGCCAGGGCGGGGCGGCGATGGCGCGAGGGCGCCTCGATCCAGTCGCGCGCGTCGACGATCTCGCTGTCCCGGGCCCGGAGACCGCCCCAGGATCGGAAGTCCGGGGTCATGGAAGAACCGTCGCGGCGACCATGATCGTGGCCACCAGCAGGCCCATGAACTGGCTGCGCCAGTCGCGGATCATGAAGACGAGCGGATCGTCCGGCATTTGGCCGCGGCGCGCCAGGAACCAGATGCGGGCCATCTGGTAGAGGATGATGGGGCAGATCAGCCAGATCAGCTCGGGATGGCGGTAGAGCTGCTTCACATTGGCGCTGTCGACATAGAGCGCCATGATGAGGGCGCAGGTGCAACCCGAGGCCATGCCGAGCTGGGACAGGGCCTCCAGGTCCTCGGCATGGTACCCGCGCCCCGCATTCTTCAGGCCGGACTGATCCTGGGTCAGGCGCAGCTCGGCATAGCGCTTCACCAGCGCCAGGCTCAGGAACAGGAACATCGAGAAGGCGAGCAGCCAGGAGGAGGCCGGGATCGCGGCTGCGGCGCTGCCTGCCAGGATGCGCAGCGTGTGCATCGCGGCAAGGCCGAGCACATCGACCAGGAGCTTGCGCTTCAGCACCAGCAGATAGGCGATGGCCAGGAAGAGATAGGCCAGCAGCACGAGCAGGAAGTTTCGCGGCTGGGGCACGAGCAGCGCGGTCGAGAAGGCGGCGACGAGCAGCACCGGCACGGCGGCGTAGGCCTGTGCGGCGGTGATCTCGCCGGCGGCGAGCGGGCGCCGCCGTTTCGTCGGGTGGCGCCGGTCGGCCTCGACATCCTTGATGTCGTTGAGCAGGTAGACCGCCGAAGCGATCAGGCTGAAGGCGACGAAGGCGATGAGGCCGTGCCAGAGCGCCTCCGGATCGAAGACGTCGTGATTGAGCAGGATCGGGACGAAGACGAGGCCGTTCTTCAGCCAGTGATGTGGCCGCATCGCCTTGATGATCGCGGTCACAGACATCCCCGGCCTGACGCTCCTGCGGCATGCGTCGGCCGGCTACGGCGCGACGGCCGGCTGCTCCGGCGCGGGCGTTATCCGGCCGGAACTCCTAAGCGAGGGTGGATGCATCGGCGGAAAGGGTAACGATTCCAGCGCCATGCTTAACAGGCGGCTTCCGCGTTGCGCGAAACGAGGGCGGGCGGCACTTGCCGGCAAAGGGCCGCCCGGTGGTTGTACCGCTCAGACCTTCGCGGCGCTGGCGGCGGCGTCGATATTGGCGACGAGCTCGGCGTCGAGCCCGAGCGAGCCGGCGAGACCGGCCAGGAAGTCCTTCTCCGGGGCGGTGTCCGGATTGATGGCGATGCGCGCCGCCGTATAGATCTGCGTGGCGAGCTCGGGGCTTTCGGCCGCTTCGACGAGGGCGTCGATCGAGGCGGGCTGCGCCAGCTCCTTGGCCAGCCATTCATGGGCTTCCGTGTCGAGCCCCGCCTCCTGCAGGCCGCCGAGGATGGCGGCGCGTTCCTCTGCGTCGATATGGCCGTCGGCGGCGGCGGCGGCGATCATGGCGCGGATGAAGACGAGGGCGGTGGCTTCGCTCGCGGCCTGCGGCTCGAAGCCGGTTCCGGCCGGAGCGGGCAGGACCTGCTGCTGGCGGCTGTCGAGCAGCGGCTTTCCGGCCTGGTAGTTCTGATAGGCCTTGTAGGCGAGGCCGCCGATCAGGGCGAGGCCGCCGAGCTTGGCGGCCGAACCCGCGACGGAGCGGCCGGTCTTGGTGCCGAAGACCAGCGCGCCGAGGCCGCCGAGCACCGCGGTCGCCAGCGCCGGATTGCTGTTGAAGATGCCTTTCGCCTGCTCGATCAATTGGTCAGGCGTCCGGCCGCCGGTGACCTTGCCGAGGGCTTCGTTCGCGCCCTGCTGCACGCCGGTCTGCCGAGCGGCGTCGCCGACGCCCTGCGTCGCCTGGGTCAGGATCTGGCCGGCGAGCCCGCCGAGGCCGCCCGAGCGCTGCACCTGGTCGGCCAGTCCACCGAGCATGCCGCCCAATCCGCCCTGCTGGCCGGCCTGTGTTCCCGCCTGGCTGCCGGCGCTGATCAGGGCGTCGAGCAGCGATTTGGCATTGAACATGTCGGTTTCTCCTGTTGCGGCGGTTCGGCCGTTCCCTCTGGCCGGATTCGATCAGCCGCATGAAAACGGCGTGACGAAGGCGCAGTTTGCACAGGCGGCGCCTCAAGTCATCGGCAGCGGCAGCTGGCCGGGCTCCTTCAGCGTCTCGAGCGCGATCTCGGAACGGACGCGCGCCACGCTCTCATGGGGCATCAGGATCTCGTTGACGAGGCGGGCAAGCGCCTTGAGATCGCCGACGGCGACCTTCAGCAGATAGTCCGCCTCGCCGGTCAGGGCGTGGGCCTCGAGGATCGCCGGCGTCAGCCGCACGAGATCGCGGAAGCGGCGGGCATTGTCGCGCGAATGCGTATTGAGCGCGACATGGATGAAGACGATCACGCCGAGCCCGACGGCGGCGGGATCGAGGGCGGCGCGGTAGCCGCGGATGACGCCTTCCTGCTCCAACCTCTGCCGGCGGCGGGAAACCTGGCTTGCCGACAGCCCGACCTGATCGGCGAGCGCGGCATTGGTCAGCGAGGCATCGCGCTGCAGGGCGTCGAGGAGGCGCCAGTCGAGCGTGTCGAGTTGCGTCATGTCATGCGCGATTCAGCCCATATCCGCACGGATCATGCATCTCCCTGGCTATCCGAGGCAAGTTTGCACGCCATGTGCCGCCCGCCTGCGTGACGATGACGCAATACATAAAAGGAGGATCGTCCATGGGCCCGTTTCCGCATGACACTGCCCCGCCTGAGATTTCGGAGGCCAATCCGATGGGCACGGATGGCTTCGAGTTCGTCGAATATGCCCATCCCGAGCCCGAGAAGCTCGGTGCCCTGTTCGAGACGATGGGCTTCACCAAGGTCGCCCGCCATCGCTCGAAGCAGGTGACGCTCTACCGCCAGGGCGACGTCAATTTCGTCGTCAATGCCGAGCCGACTTCCTTCGCTCAGGCCTTCGCGGCCGAGCACGGCCCCTGCGCCTGTGCGATGGCCTTCCGCGTTGTCGACGCAAAGCATGCTTTCGAGCGGGCCGTGTCGCTCGGCGCCGAGCCCTATGAGAGCGCGATCGGGCCAGGCGAGCTCGCGATCCCGGCCGTGAAGGGCATCGGCGGATCGCTGCTCTATTTCGTCGACCGCTATGGCGAGAAGGGTTCGATCTGGGATGTCGATTTCGAATGGCTCGGCGAGCGAGACCCGCATCCCGAGCAGGCCGGGCTCTATTATCTCGACCACCTGACCCACAACGTCCATCGCGGACGCATGGATCATTGGGCGGACTGGTACGGCAAGCTGTTCAATTTCCGCGAGATCCGCTTCTTCAACATCGAGGGGAAGCTGACCGGCCTGATCTCGCGGGCGCTGACCTCGCCCTGCGGCAAGATCCGCATCCCGATCAACGAGTCGCTCGACGACAAGAGCCAGATCGAGGAATACCTGCGTCTGTACAAGGGCGAGGGCATCCAGCATGTGGCGATGGGCTCGCGCGACATCTATGCCAGCGTCGAGCAGCTGCGCCGCAACGGCCTGCCCTTCATGCCGTCGCCGCCGGACACCTACTACGAGAAGGTCAATGCCCGCGTACCGAATCACGGCGAACCGGTTGAGCGGCTCAAGGCCGACGGCATCCTGATCGACGGCGAAGGCGCGGTGGCGCTCGGCGAGAAGCAGGGGCGGATGAGCAAGGTGCTGCTGCAGATCTTCTCGGGCACCGTGCTCGGCCCGATCTTCTTCGAATTCATCGAGCGCAAGGGCGATGACGGCTTCGGCGAGGGCAATTTCCGGGCGCTGTTCGAGTCGATCGAGGAGGATCAGATCCGGCGCGGCGTGCTGAGCCCGGCTGCTGCCGAATAGGCGGCCAGACACCGTCCGCATCAGACGTCATGGCGAGCGAAGCGAAGCAATCCAGGGGAACGCAGAGCTCTGCCGCTCCTGGATTGCTTCGTCGCTGCGCTCCTCGCAATGACGGAGAGCGTTGATCGGGCGCGTCGAAGGGCGATCGCTCAGGGCGTGAGCTTGCGCATCAGCAGCGGCGCGCCGACCGCCGGGTCCTTGCGCCACTGGCCGTTCTCGAAGATCAGCTCGACGCCGTGGCCGCGGCGGGCGACCAAGGTCAACCGGCCACCGGCATAGCGCCAGCCGGCCGGGTCGAAAATGGTCAGGCCGGTATCGCGGCAGGCGCCCTCGAAAGCGGCCGTCGCCTCTCCGCCGGCAGGCGGCGGCGACAGCACGAGGCGGCAGGCCTCGCGGTCCTGCTGGCGCATCAGGACGTAGCGCCCCGGTAGCGTCGCGGCCGCCGGCGCCGTCGCGGGATCGACCGGAGTCGGCCGCTGCGCAGCGGTGGCCGCGGCTGCGGCGGCGCTTGGAGACCGTGTCGCGGCGACGCGCGGATGATCCTTCGAGACGAGCCGATAGGCCTTGCCGTCGCTGCCTTTTCCGTCCAGCCCGGTTTCGGGCGACCCCTTCTGGAAGCCGACCACTTCCTTGCCGCCGGCGTCGAGCAATTGCGGCTGGCCATTGGCGGCCAGCGTCCATCCGGTCGCCGTATCGATGATCGGCAGGGCGCGCCGGCAGGTGGCGGGAAAGCGGAGCTGACGGACATTGCCGGCAGCCTCGGCGCCGAGGGTGACGGTGCAGCTGCGCGCCGCGCCCGCCAGTTCGAGATCCCAGGCGCCGAGCCAGCGGCGGATCGCGTCCGGGGCCTTGTCGGCGCCGCGCGGGAGCGGCGCCGTCTGGCCGGCGGCCGGCAGGGTGCCGGCGCCGAGGAGGATGAGCGGCAGCAGCCGGCGGATCAGGCCTTTTTCCATGGGGTCTCCGACACGGGCGTCAGCGGCCCCTTGCCATCGAACCATGAAACCAGATTGTCGACCAGGAGCTGGCCCATCGCCTCGCGGGTATGGACCGAGGCCGAGCCGACATGGGGCAGCAGGACGGCGTGCTCGATTGCGATCAGCTCGGCCGGGACGCGCGGCTCATCCTCGAAGACGTCGAGGCCGGCGGAGAGGATGGTCTTGTCCTGCAGCGCCTTGATCAGCGCCTGCTCGTCGATGACGGTGCCGCGGCCGACATTGACGACGATGCCGTTCGGCCCGAGCGCCTTCAGCACCTCGGCGTTGATGATGTGGTGGGTCGAGGCGCCGCCCGGAGCGACCGAGATCAGCGTGTCGACATCGGCGGCCATCTCCACCAGCGAGGGATAGTAGCGATAGGCCACGTCCGGCTGGCGCGTGCGGCCGTGATAGACGACCGGCAGGCCGAAGGCTTCGATACGTTGCGCCACGGCCTTGCCGATGCGGCCGAGACCGACGATGCCGACCTTGCGCCCGCGCAGCGAGGTGGTGAGCGGGTAATTGCCCTTCAGCCACTTGCCTTCGCGCAGATAGCGATCGACCTGCGGCAGCTGGCGCACGGTGGAGATCAGCAGGCCTAGGGCGAGGTCGGCGACCTCGTCGGTCAGGACGTCGGGCGTATTGGTGACGACGAGGCCGCGCCGGCCGGCCTCGGCGGCATCGACATGGTCGTAGCCGACGCCGAAGCTCGAGACGACCTCGATCTTGGGCAGCGCGTCGAACAGCGCTCCGTCGACCCGGTTATGGCCGCCGCCGGCGGCGACGCCGCGGACGCGGCCGGAGACCTCACGCAGCAGGGCGGCGCGATCGGGCGCGTTCCACAGCTCGTGGACGGTGAAGCGGGCCTTGAGCTGGTCCGCGGCATAGGCCATCAGCGGGCCGGTCATGATGATTTCGGGCTTGGTCGAGGCTGTCATCGTGGCGCTGTCCGTCGGTCTGGGAGGAATGTTGATTCGCGGCTTCTGAATCGATTAAAATGAAACGACCTGCTTGGCACGGCCTTGAAGCCACGCCTTTGCATGAGCGGTATGACGCCCCGCACCGAGGTGTGGGGCGCTTATTTAGTATGCTTTATTCGCATGATTTTCCCTGTCTCGGTAGCGTAATGGGTGCCGAGCGAGGCGAGGGTGGTGTTCAGGCTGTCGATGACGAGCCCCGCCATTCGTGCCGAGGCGAGATCGCCGTCGCGGTCGATGATGGCGAGCAGCACGTGCTCGTGATCGGGCAGTGACTCGATATAGGCGACTTCGTCGCCGGTCTTCAGCAGCAGCGACCATTGCAGCGTGGCGATGACCGCGCTGGCGAGGCATTGCAGCGCGGCGTTCTGCGCAGCGCTGAAGATCGCCTCGTGGAAGGCCATGTCGGCGCGAATCGTCGCCTCGGCATAGGGCGCGCCGTCGGCCATGCCGCGATAGGCGGCCTCGATCCGGGCAATGTCGGCGGAGGTTCGGCGCTGCGCCGCCAGGCGCGCCGCGCTGGGCTCGACGAAGCGGCGCAACTCGAAGAGATCGCGGATGAATCGCTCGTTCGGGTCCGCTTCGAAATGCCAGGACAGGACGTCGGGATCGAGCAGGTTCCAGCGTTCCCGCGAGGCGGCGCGGGTGCCGCTCTTGGGGCGGGCTTCGACGAGCCCCTTGGCCGTCAGAATCTTGACCGCCTCGCGATAGGCGGTGCGCGAGACCGAAATCTCCGAGCGCAGATCGTCCTCGTTCGGCAGCAGCTCGCCGGCCTTGACGCGGCCGGTGATGATCGCGACCGCGAGCTTCTGCGCGACCTGGCCGAAGAGCCGGTCCGGATTGAGCGTCGTCGGCCGCGAGAAGTCGCGCACCCGCATCGCTTGTGTCCCTCCCTCGGGCGCTCCGCACCGGTGCCGGGCGGCGGCCGGACGCGGACCATGGCGGCGCTTGACACACCCGCTTCTATCGTATGACTTTATCGCAGACTGGAACGGACACAATCGCCCGCAGCCGGGGATGGCCCGTTTTCATCATTCGGTCACAAGAAACCGATTTGGGTCGCAGACGGCCTGCCCGGAGGGGCGGGGCGATGGGGAACGGAAAGCAGGGAAGACGGCATGGCCTCAGTCCAGATCGCCGATGTACGCAAGGCGTACGGGTCCACACAGGTCATCCACGGCGTCGACATCGACATCAATGACGGCGAATTCGTCATCCTGGTCGGCCCTTCGGGCTGCGGGAAGTCGACGCTGCTGCGCATGATCGCGGGGCTCGAGAACATCTCGGGCGGCGAGATCCGGATCGGCCCGAAGGTGGTGAACGACGTGCCCCCGAAGGAGCGCGACATCGCCATGGTCTTCCAGAACTATGCGCTCTACCCGCATATGACGGTGGCCGACAACATGGCCTTCTCGATGAAGCTCAGGAAGGCGCCGAAGAGCGAGATCGACGAGCGCGTCAGCAAGGCGGCGCAGATCCTCGGCCTCAACAACCTGCTGGAGCGCTATCCCCGCCAGCTTTCGGGCGGTCAGCGCCAGCGCGTCGCCATGGGCCGCGCCATCGTGCGCGATCCGCAGGTCTTCCTGTTCGACGAGCCGCTCTCCAACCTCGACGCCAAGCTGCGCGTGCAGATGCGTACCGAGATCAAGGAGCTGCACCAGCGGCTGAAGACCACGACGGTCTACGTCACGCACGACCAGATCGAGGCCATGACCATGGCCGACAAGATCGTCGTCATGCATGACGGCATCGTCGAGCAGATGGGCGCGCCGCTCGAGCTCTACGACCGGCCGAACAACCTCTTCGTCGCCGGCTTCATCGGCTCGCCCGCGATGAACATGCTCAAGGGCAAGATCACGGCGGCGGGCTTCGCGGCCGAGAATCCCAAGGGCGGCGCCGGCCTGGTTTGGCCGATCGGCAAGCTGCCGGCCGACAGCGACGGGAAGGCGGCGATCTACGGCATCCGCCCCGAGCACGTCCGGCTCGACCCGGAAGGCATCAAGGCCGAGGTGGTGGTGATCGAGCCGACCGGCTCGGAGACCCAGGTCGTCGTCCGCTGCGGCGGGCAGGACCTGACCTGCGTGTTCCGCGAGCGCATCACCGCCCTGCCGGGCGAGACGATCGGGATTTCGCCCGACACCGGCGTGACGCACCTCTTCGACGCGGCCACCGGCAAGCGTCTCTAAGGAATTCGCCGCCCGCAGGACGGGTGGCGGATGGCGGCTGTTCAACGCCCATAATCCACGCAGGACGGAAGTCCCATGCAGGCTTCCGCCGCGCCAACGGAGGAGACGGTTCATGAGCATTTCCAGAAGAGACGTGCTGATCGGCGGCGCAGGGCTCGCTGCGGGGGCCGCCCTGCCGCTCGCACCGGCCGTCGCGCAGGCCAATATCGAGAAGGGCGCGACGCTGCGCGTGCTGCGCCCGACGAAATTCGTCGATCCCGACCAAGCCATCTTCAACGAGAACACCGAGGCCTTCACCAAGGCGACGGGCGTGCCGGTCCGTGTCGACTATGCCGGCTGGGAGGATCTGCGCCCGCAGACGGCGGTCACGGCCAATACCGGCGCGGGCCCCGACATCGTCGTCGGCTGGGCCGATGACCCGCACATCTTCTCCGACAAGCTGATCGATCTCACGCCGATCGCCGAGGAACTCGGCAAGAAATACGGCGGCTGGTACCCGATCGCCGAGAAATACGGCAAGAAGGACAAGACCAACCAGTGGATCTCGATCCCGATGGGCGCCTCCGGCGCGCCGGCGGTCTATCGCGAATCCTGGGTCAAGGAGGCGGGTTTCGACACCTTCCCGAAGGATCTCGACGGCTTCCTCAAGCTCTGCCGCAAGCTCAAGGAACAGGGCCATCCCGCCGGCTTCGCGCTCGGCAATGCGGTCGGCGATGGCAACGCCTTCTGCAACTGGCTCGTCTGGACCCATGGCGGCTACATGGTCGACGAGAACAACAAGGTCGCGATCAACTCGAAGGAGACGATCGAGGCGCTGAAATACGCCAAGGCGCTCTACGAGACCTTCATCCCCGGCACGCTCTCCTGGCTCGACATCAGCAACAACAAGGCGCTGACGGCTGGTGAAATCGGCGTCACGCAGAACGGCGTCTCGCTCTATTTCTCGATCAAGAATTCGAAGGACGAGAAGACGGCCGCGATCGGCAAGGACCTGAACCACGCCACCATGCCGGTCGGCCCGTTCGGGCGCCCGTCGGAGCCGGCGCTGATCATCAACGCCATGGCGTTCAAGCACACGAAGTTCCCGAACGCCGCGAAGGAATATCTCCGCTTCATGATGGAGAAGGAGCAGTACGACAAGTGGCTGACCGGCTGCTACGGGTACTGGACCCAGCCGCTGAAGGGCTTCGCCGAGAGCAAGGTCTGGTCGAGCGATCCGAAGATCGTGGTCTATCGCGACACCTGGGAGCGGGCGCTCTGGAGCGGCTACAAGGGTGCGATCAACGAGGCCGCCGGCACGGTCAATGCCGAATACGTCGTCGTCCAGATGGTCGCCTCGGTCTGCGCCGGCCAGGCGACGCCTGAAGAGGCCGCGGCGGAAGCCGAACGCCGCGCCAAGCGCTACTATCGGACCTGACCCGCTTTTCCCGGCCGCCGTCCATGGTCGGCGGCCGGGAGTGCCGGTCCAAAATGCGAGCGCGCCATGGCCCTTGCCGCTGCCGAATCGCGAACCGCTTACAAGCTGGATCAGAGCTGGCTGGTGCGGCTGTTCGACAACAAGACCTTCCTCATCTGCATCTGCCTGTTTCCCGCGGCTGCCCTTCTGATCGTCTTCCTCAGCTATCCGCTGGGCTTGGGAATCTGGCTCGCCTTCACCGATACGCGCATCGGGCGGTCCGGCTATTTCATCGGCTTCGAGAACTTCGTGTCGCTCTGGCACGACAAGGTCTTCATCACCTCGGTCTGGAACACGCTGCTCTATACGAGCGTCGCGACTGTCGGGAAGTTCGCGCTCGGCCTGTGGCTGGCGCTGCTGCTCAACAACAACCTGCCGTTCAAGTCGCTGCTGCGCGCGCTGATCCTGGTGCCGTGGATCGTGCCGACGGTGCTGTCGGCGATCGCGTTCTGGTGGATCTACGACCCGCAGTTCTCGATCATCTCCTATGTGCTGGTCGACGTGCTCGGTTGGCGCGACACCTATATCGACTTCCTCGGTCAGCCCTGGCCGGCGCGCTGGTCGCTGATCGCCGCCAATATCTGGCGCGGCATCCCCTTCGTCGCGATCAGCCTGCTCGCGGGCCTGCAGACGATCTCGCCCTCGCTCTACGAGGCCGCGATGCTCGACGGCGCCAATGCCTGGCAGCGCTTCAAGCATGTCACGCTGCCGATGCTGATGCCGATCCTGGCGGTGGTGCTGACCTTTTCGGTGCTGTTCACCTTCACAGACTTCCAGCTGGTCTACGCCATCACCCGCGGCGGGCCGGTCAACGCCACGCATCTGATGGCGACGCTCGCCTTCCAGCGCGGCATTCCCGGCGGGCAGCTCGGCGAGGGCGCGGCGATCGCGGTGGCGATGATCCCGTTCCTCGTGATGGCGACGCTGTTCAGCTATTTCGGGCTCGCCCGGCGCAAGTGGCAGCAGGGGGAAGACAATGACTGATCAGACCCTCAGCCAGCGGCCGCATCTGACGGACAAGGAAAGCACCGGCGTCATCGACTGGTCCTCGGGACCGCGCCGCTTCATCATGCTCTACCTGCCGTTGTCGATCTTCGTCTTCATCCTGCTGTTCCCGTTCTACTGGATGGCGATCACCGCCATCAAACCGAACGCGGAACTGCTCGACTACAAGAACAACAACCCGTTCTGGGTGAAGTCGCCGACGCTCGAGAACATCAACAAGCTGCTGTTCCACACCGATTATCCGCAGTGGCTCTGGACCACGATGATGGTCGCGGTGGTGGCGACGGCGCTCTCGCTCTTCGCCAGCGTGCTCGCCGCCTATGCGATCCAGCGGCTGAAGTTCAGGGGCTCGCAATATGTGGGCCTGGCGATCTATCTCGCCTATCTGGTGCCGCCCTCGATCCTGTTCATCCCGATGGCGACGCTCATCTTCCAGCTCGGCCTGTTCGACTCGCCGATGTCGCTGATCCTGACCTACCCGACCTTCCTGATCCCGTTCTGCACCTGGCTCCTGATCGGCTATTTCAAGTCGATTCCCTACGAGCTCGAGGAATGCGCCATGATCGACGGCGCGACCAGGCTGCAGACGCTCTGGAAGATCACGCTGCCGCTGGCGATGCCCGGGCTGATCTCTGCCGGCATCTTCGCCTTCACCCTGTCCTGGAACGAGTTCATCTACGCGCTCGCCTTCATCCAGTCGGCCGAGAAGAAGACGGTGCCGGTGGCGGTGCTGACGCAGCTCGTCGAGGGCGACGTCTATCACTGGGGCTCGCTGATGGCGGGTGCGCTGCTCGGTTCGATTCCCGTGGCGATCCTCTATTCCTTCTTCGTCGACTACTACGTCGCCTCGCTGACCGGCGCGGTGAAGGAATAGCCGGCTTCGGCGCCGGCCCGCGCGCGGCCGGCTCCCTTCCATCGCGGGCATGGCGCGAGCCGTGCCCGCTTGCGTTCCGAGAGTGCCATTCCGATGTCCGCCAGACCGATCTCCACCATCGCCTTCGTCGGGCTCGGCGCCATGGGCGCGCCGATGGCCGAGAACCTGGTCCGCAAGCAGTTCCGCGTCACGGGTTTCGACATGCGCGCGGCGGCGCGCGACGCACTCGTTGCAGCCGGCGGACACGCGGCTGCGAGTGCAAAGGAGGCGGCGGCGGGCGCCGAGGCGCTGGTGCTGATGGTCGTCAACGCCGCGCAGGCGCGCTCCGTGCTGTTCGACGCCGGGGCGTTGGACGCTTTGGCACCGGGCGCGACCGTGATCCTGATGGCGACCTGCCCGCCGGGCGAGGCTGAGGCGATCGCGGCCGAGGTCACGAAGACCGGCCGTCACTTCATCGATGCGCCAGTCTCGGGCGGCGTCAACGGTGCTCGCAACGCGACGCTGACCATCATGGTCGGTGCGCCCAATGACAGCTTCGCGCGGGCCAAGCCCGTGCTCGATGCGCTCGGCGACAAGGTCTTCCATGTCGGCGAGAAGGCCGGGCAGGGCGCGACGGTGAAGACCGTCAACCAGCTGCTCTGCGGCGTCCATATCGCGGTCGCGGCCGAGGCGCTCTCGCTCGCCGAGAAGGCTGGCATCGACGGGCGGTTGCTGTTCGAGATCATGGGCGGCTCGGCCGCCTCGTCCTGGATGCTCCGGGATCGCGGGCCGCGCATGCATGAGCCCGATCCGGCGGTGGCCAGCGCGGTCGACATCTTCGTCAAGGATCTCGGCATCGTGCTCGACGCCGGCCGGGCGGCGAAGGCGGCCCTGCCGCTGGCGGCGGCGGCGCATCAGATGTTCCTCGCATCGTCGGGGCTCGGCCATGGCGGGCGCGACGATTCGCAGGTGGTCAGGGCCTATCGCGCGCTGAATGCGAAGCCTGCCGACGATGCCTGAGCATCGCTCAGCGCGGCGGGCAGGTCGTGCCCCGGACGATGAGCGCAGGCGTCAGCAGCAGGCGCTGCGTCGGTGCGGTGGGATCGGCGATCCGGTTCAGCAGGAACTCGGCCGATTTGGCGCCCATCTCGTTCTGGAAATTGTAGACGGTGGTGAGCGCGGGGAACCACTGCGCCGCCTCCTTCACGTCGTCGCAGCCGACGATCGAGAAGTCGCGCCCGGCTTCGAGCCCGCGATGGCGCAGGCCGAGCATGGCGCCGAAGGCGGCGAGGTCGTTCATGCAGACGGCCGCGGTCGGCGGCTCGGTGGCGTCGAGCACCTTCTGGATGCCCTTCAGGCCGGTCTCGCGCGTGCCGAAATCGAAATGCACCAGGGCGGGGTCGAAGGGCAGGCCGGCGCGGGCGAGCGACTCGCGGTAACCGGCATAGCGGTTGTGCCCGGTGGAGATGCTCTCATTGGCGCAGAGAAAGGCGATCCGACGGTGGCCGAGCTCGATGAGGTGCTCCATCGCCAGGGTGGTGCCGTGGCGGTCATCCGAGCCGACGAAGTCGAGATCGACGCCGGCGACCTCGCGCGAGAGCTGGACGATCGGCACGCCGGCATCGGTCAGGGGGCTGAGGCTCTCGGCCGTGCTGCCGCCGGCCGAACAGAGGATCATGCCGTCGGGCCGGTATTCGGCGAGGCTGCCGAGCACGCGGGCCTGCTTCTCGATGTCCTCGGCATAGGTGCCGAGCAGGATCGAGCGGCCATGGCGGCCGGCGGTCTCCTCGATCGCGGCCAGCAATTCGGCGAAATAGGGATTGGTGATGTCGTGGAAGACGACGCCGATGATGTTCGTCCGGTCGGTGCGCAGGGAGGCGGCGCTGCGGTTGTAGCTGTAGCCCATGCTGCGGGCGATGGTCCGGACGCGCTCGCGCGTCGCCTCCGCCACCAGCGGGGAGCCGCGCAGCGCCAGCGAGACGGTCGCGGTCGAGACTGAGAGATGGTCGGCGATGATCTGCAAGGTGACGCGGCTGCGACCGGAGGTTCCCATCGCGGTCGCGCTTCTGGTCCGGCTGGTCTCGGTCGGGCCGTCGGCAGTCATGTATCGTCCACAATGAGCGCGGACCCCGCGATCTGCGGCGCGTCCGGCCGTTTCATCCACGTCCAGTTCCACATCAACCATATCAGCGGGAGAATTTGAAGATGACTGCAACCAAAGAGTCCGTTGGCTTCATCGGCGTCGGCTTCATGGGGCAGGGCATGGCCCGCAACCTCGTCGACAAGGGCTTTCCGCTCACCGTGATGGCGCATCGCAATCGCAAGCCGGTCGAGGAGCTGGTCGCAGCCGGCGCGACGGAGGCGAAGACGCCGAAGGAGCTTGCCGCCCGCTCCGGCATCATCTTCCTGTGCGTCACCGGCTCGGCCCAGGTCGAGGCGGTGGTGAAGGGCGAGAACGGCATCATCGCCGGAGCAAAGCCCGGCACGGTGATCGTCGATTGCTCGACCTCGGATCCGACCGTGACGGTCAGGCTCGCCGCCGAGCTGGAGGCGAAGGGGCTGCATCTGGCCGATGCGCCGCTCGGTGGCACGCCGGCCCAGGCGGCGCTCGGCCAGCTTTCGGCGATGATCGGCGCTGCGCCCGAGGTCTTCGCCCGGATCAAGCCCGCCTGCGAGGCCTGGGCGCAGAAGATCGTGCATCTCGGGCCGGTCGGCGACGGGCACAAGATGAAGCTGATCAACAACTTCCTGTCGCTCGGCTATGCCGCGATCTATGCCGAGGCACTGACGCTCGGCGAGAAGATCGGCATCACGCCGCAGACCTTCGACAGCGTCATCCGCGGCAGCCGCATGGATTGCGGCTTCTACCAGACCTTCATGAAATACGTGCTCGAGCGCGACCGGAATGCGCACAAATTCACCCTCAGCAACGCGCTGAAGGATGTGCGCTATCTCGAGAGCGTCGCCAACGAGGCGGGCGTCGCCAATCCGATCGGCAATGCCGTGAAGAACAGCTTCGCGACCGCGGTCGCGAGCGGGCATGGCGAGGACTATGTGCCGATGCTGTCGGACTGGGTCGCCGGGCTGAACGGCGTCTCGCTCACCGACAAGGGCTGAGCCGGCGCGCGACCGGCCCCGTGAGCCGGTGCGCGCCGCACTGCGTCAGGGCCGTGCCAACAGGCGCGTCAGTCCGTCGGAGAGGCCGGTGCTGGTGACCGGGGCTGGCAGGGCGAGGTCACCGCTGCGCGGCTTGTGCAGGGGCTGGTCGAGCGCTTCGAGCAGCATCCGGATGCCCGCTTCGGCCGAGCAGATCACGGGCACGTCGACATGGGGTTGCACCCTGGCGGCGAGCCCGGCGAGGCCGGCACCGCCGAGGATCACCGCGCCGGCGCCGTCGCGCCGCGCCACGAGGCGGCAGGCCTCGGCCAGCATGGCGATCGAGCCGTCGGGGTCGCGGGCGATGTCGGCGCCGGTGGGGGCGACGGTCTCGACGGCTGCGAGGCGCTCGCCGAGGCCGATCGAGCCGACGAATTCGCGCAGCATCGGCCCCCAGCGCTCGCCGCCGGTGACGATGGCGAAGCGCGCGGCCTTCTGCGCCGCGAGGCGGCTGCTCGCCTCGGCCATGCCGATGACGGGGATGCGCGCCATCTCCTTGAGGGCCAGCAGGCCCGGATCGCCGAAGCAGGCGAGATAGACGCCATCGCAGCCCTGGCCATGCTCGGCGAAGGCTTCGAGCGCGGCATGGGCGGCGACGACGCTGGCGCTGCGGCTGGCGATGTAATGGGCGCCGAAGCGCCCGGTCACGGGCACCATCGTCGCATCCGGCGGCAGATAGGGCTCGATCACGCGCGCGACCAGAGCCGTCATTTCCGGCATGGTGTTGGGGTTGATGACGAGAATGCGCAAGCGTTTCCGGTCCCGGTTTGCCGAGGTGAAGGCGCGTTCGCCCCGGCGATGGGCAAAACTCTCGAGCGGCGCCTCACCCATGCCATGAATGAGCGCGGTTTCTGGTGCAAGAGCCTTCTGTCGCGAGAAGGCGCGGAAGCGGTGCGAGCGGCTTCGCGCTGCGGGACGGCGGCACGCATGGATTTGCACGATGGACGGCAAGCAGGAACTCAGGCGGGCCTTCAAGCGCTTCGAACAGGAGGTTCCGCCCTGGTTCGGAGGGGCCCTGCGCTGGCTCCGTCACCCGCGCTCGCGCGGTATCAGGCTGCCGGTCGGGGCGCTGTTCGTCCTGGGCGGGGTGTTCTCGATCCTGCCGGGGCTGGGCATCTGGATGCTGCCGCTCGGATTGCTGCTGCTCGCCGGCGATGTGCCGATCCTGCGTCGGCCGGTGGCGCGCTTCACGATCCGCTCCGCGGCGCTATGGGCCGGCCTGCGGCGGCGTTTCAGGCGTGGGGAATAGCGCAAGGCAGGGCCCCGGACACATGGCTGGAGAGCGTCGTCAGCTGCCGGGTTGCGCTGCCCTGGCATTCCGGATCGCATGCCAGATGCGGTCCGGTGTCGCCGGCATGTCGATATGCGCGACGCCCAGGGGACGCAGCGCATCGAGGATCGCATGGATCACGGTCTGCGGAGCGCCGATGCAGCCGGCTTGTCCCGCGCCCTTGACGCCGAGCGGGTTGGCCTGCGTCGGCAGCTCCACCATCGCGAGCTCGAAGTCTGGCAGGTCCGCTGCCCGCGGCAGCGCATAGTCCATGAATGTCGCGCTGAGGAGCTGCCCTCCCGCCGGATCGTAGCGGACCTGCTCCATCAGCGCCTGCCCGATGCCCTGCGCCAGGCCGCCATGGACCTGCGCTTCCGTGAGAAGCGGGTTGATCAGGGTGCCGTAGTCGTCGACGGCGACATAGCGCAGCAGCGTCACCGCGCCGGTATCGGGATCGACCTCGACCTCCGCCACCTGAGCACCGTTCGGGAAGGTGAGCGGCGCGTTCCGATGGGCTCCGTGGCTCGACAGCGGCTCTCCGGTCGTTTCCATGGCATGGCGCGCGACCGTGGCGAGATCGGCTTCGCCGGCGCCGGGGGCACGGAACCGCCCGTCATGGAAGATGACGGCTTCGAGGGGAGCCTGGAGCAGCTGCGCGGCCGCGGGCTTTCCGGCTTCAATCAGGGCCCGGGCCGCCAGAACCAGGGCGCCTCCACCCATATGGAGCGAGCGCGCGCCGCCATGGCCGCCGCCGGTCGGGACCCGTGCGGTGTCACCCTGCACGAGGTTGAACTGTTCCGTCGGCAGGCCGAGCTGGCGGGACAAGACCTGCGCAAAGCTCGTTTCATGGCCCTGGCCGTTCGACTGGGTGCCGACCGCCATGTCGATGCTGCCATCGTGGCGGAACGTCAGCCACGCATCCTCGTCGGGGCCGCCGCGCGCGGTTTCGAGAAAACAGCCGATTCCGAAGCCGCGCAACTTGCCGCGTCGGCGCGCTTCGGAGCGCCGGCGTGAAAAGCCGGCGCGGTCGGCGGCGGCGAGAGCGCGGTCGAGATTTCCGGCGAAAGCGCCATCGTCGAGAACGGCGCCGAAAGGCTTCCGATAGGGGAAGCGGCGGATGAAGTTGCGCTTGCGCAGGAGGGCCGGGTCGATCCGCAGCCGGTGCGCAGCCTCGTCGACCAGCCGCTCGATCAGATAGTTGGCTTCGGGCTTTCCGGCGCCGCGATAGGCGTCGATCGGGGCGGTGTTGGTGAAGACGCAGCGGACATCCATGGTCATGGCCGGGATGTCGTAGAGCCCTCCCATCGCGGGCGTCGGCGCAGTGGTGGCGCTGCCCGGTCCGAGCGAGGAGACATAGGCGCCGAGATTGGCGACGGTTTCCACGGCAAGGGCCAGGAAGCGACCCCGCGCATCGAGCGCCAGCCGGCCGGTCGTCAGGTTGTCGCGGGCATGGGCGCCGCCCGCGAAATCCTCGATCCTGTCGGCGAGCCAGCGCACGGGCCGGCCGAGGCGCTCCGCTGCCGCCAGCAGGAGCGCATATTCGGGATAGGTGACGTTCTTCATGCCGAAGCCGCCGCCGACATCGGGGCAGGCGACGTCGATACGCCCCGGCTCCACCTTGAGAACGGCCGCGAGCTCGCGGCGGATGTCGTGAACGGAGGCGCCGCTGAGCGACAGCCGGTAACGGCCGCTCTTCGCGTCGAACCGCCCGAGCGCCGCCCGCGGCTCCAGGGCCGCGGCAGCGATCCGGTTGTTCACGAGCCGGCATGTCACGACATGTGCTGCGCGGCGGAATGCGGCTGCGACGGCATCGTCGTCGCCGCGACGGTAGTGCAGGGCGAGATTGCCGGGAGCTTCCGCCCAGATCCGGGGCGCGTCCGGCCCGGCTGCGGCGGCGAGCTCCGTCACCGCGGGGAGGATGTCGTAGTCCACCGCGATCAACTCGCAGGCCTGGCGTGCCGCATCCGGGCTTTCGGCCACGACAAATGCGACGGGATCACCGACATGGCGGACGCGTTCGCGCGCCAGGGGCGGCCGCGGCGGCACGATCAGCGGGGGCTCGGCCTTGACTGCCAGCGAGCAGGGCAGGGGGCCGAGGTCTTCAATCTCCGCAGCGGTATAGACGGCGCGGACGCCGGGCAGGTTCCTGGCGGCCTTCGCATCGATGGCGCGTATTGCTGCGTGAGCGTGAGGCGAACGCAGCACGACGGCATGCAACGCGGCGGACACTTCCCCGTCATCCTGATAGTTGCCGCGGCCGGTGAGGAAGCGCTCATCCTCGAAGCGGCGCATCGAGCGCGGGTCTGCAGATGTCGCCGTCATGCCGGACCGATTCATATCGTTTCGCCAATTCCCTGCTTCCCGTGCGCTGAAGCATCGGAGAGCGGGCCTGCGCCGACAAGCTTGCCTTCCAGCCGCCGCCGTCAGCGAGGGCCTTGCTTCCAACGTCAGACAGTAGTTGCAGCGATCTGTCCGAAGGAAGCCCGCTTGCGCTTCGGGGGCCTGCGAAAACCGCTGCTCCGTTTCGCTCGCAGGGAGCGAGCATCACGACAAGGCCGGCGAGACATGGACTTCGTCTTGCGACGTCGCAGTTCGAACCGCGACACCGTGCGTCACCGGAAACGCAATGGGAAAATTGCAAATCCGGCGACGGTGTCGGTCTTCGTCTTAACGCTTGATCGCCGGGCAGGCGCTTTCGCCCAACGGGCGGAACGCCTGATCGCCGGGGATCGTGGCGACGAGGTCGTAGAGGTCCCATTCGCTCTTCGACTCGGAAGGCTGCTTGGCGCGGAAGACGTAGAAGTCATGGACCATGCGGCCATCCTCGCGCAGCTTGGCGTTGCGGACCACGTCATCCTCGATCGGCAATTCGCGCATCTTGGCGATGACCGTCTTGGCTTCGTCCGATTTCGCTGCGGCCACTGCCTTCAGATAGTGCCGCACGGAGGAGTAAATACCGGCCTGGATCGCCGAGGGCACGGCACCATGCGTGGCCTTGAAGCGCTCCGAGAAGGCGCGGGTGCGATCGTCGAGGTTCCAGTAGAAGCCTTCCGTCAGCACCGTGCCCTGCGCCGCGGCGAGGCCGACGCTCTTCACGTCCATGGCGGTGAGGAAGAAGGCGACGAGCTTCTGCTTGTCCTGGCCGATGCCGAAATCGCGCGCGGTCTTGATGCCGGCAACCGTATCGCCGCCGGCATTGGCGAGCGCGATGTAATCGGCGCCGGAGCCTTGCGCCGTCAGCAGCTGCGACGAGAGGTCGACAGCCGGGAAGGCGTGGCGGACGGAGCCGACATAGCGGCCGCCCTTGGCGGTGACCAGCGTCTTGGCGTCGGCCTCGAGCTGGTGGCCGAGCGCATAATCGGCGGTGACGAGGTACCATTTCGTGCCGGGCTTGGTCAGGTAATTGGCGATGCCGGCGACCTGGACATAGGTGTCCCACATCCACTGGACGATGTGGTCAGGCTGGCAGGCATCGCCAGTCAGGCGCGCTGTTCCGCCGGGAAACAGGCCGACCCGGTTCTTGTCCTTGAGCAGGGGCGGAATGGCGAGCTGCAGCGAGGCGTTCGACATGTCGGCGAGAACATCGACACCTTGCCGGTCGATCCATTCGCGCGCGATGGTCGAGCCGATATCGGGCTTGTTCTGATGGTCGGCCGAGACGACCTCGATCTTCATGCCGGCGCATTCCGCTTTGAGGCAGTCGTCGACGGCCATCCGCGTGGCGGCGATCGAGCCCTTGCCGGTGATGTCGGAATAGACGCCGGACATGTCGGTCAACACGCCGATCTTGACCGTGCCGCCCGAGATTTCGGCCTGGGCTGCGGTCGCGAGACAGAGCGCCGAGACGCCGGCGAGCGCGGAGACGATGCGTTTCATGGTTCCTCCCGATGCGAATTCTGTTCTGATTGAAGCGTGGTCTTGTGAAGCTGCGCCGGACCTACCAATGCACCATCGGCAAGCCGGCGACGGGTGAACGGAAATAGGGAATGCGCGAGCCCTTCAGGCTGCCGACATAGACGGTCCTCAGGTCGGCGCCGCCAAAGGTGATGCTGGCGCACCAGGGCGCGATCGTGCCGCCGCAGGCGAGCATCAGCTCCGGCGTCGCCTCGTCGCGCGCGAAGGCGGCGAGAAAGGCTTGGCCGGCGGCGCTGCCGTGGTCGTCGTCGAGCAGGATGCGCAATTCTCCTTCCGGCGTGATCGCGAAGATCCTGTCGGTGAAGACATGGGTGCCCCAGAGATTGCCGTGGGCGTCGAAGGCGATGCCGTCGATGCAGGCGCCGTGGTCCTCGGGCCCGAAGGTCTCGCGGTCGGTCAGGCTGCCGTCGGGAAGCACGCGCAGCCGCGTCACCTTCCGCGCGCAGGTCTCGGCGACGTAGAGCCATTCTTCCGCGGCATCGAGCCTGATCTCGTTGGTGAAGGCGAAGCCATCCGCGACGATGCGCAGGCGCCCGCCGTCATAAAGCGCGACATAGCCATCGCGGACATGCGGGCTGATCGCCTTCATCCAGTTCTTCGTACGGGTCGAGATCGTCAGCCAGATGCGATCCTTGCTGTCGCGCAGGACGAAATTGACCTTGCCGATCGGCGCGCCGTTGATGCTGTCGACCAGCATGCGGGTCTCGCCGTCCCGCGTCATGATCTCCAGCCGGTCGGTGCCGAAATTGGAGATCAGGATGTCGCCATTGCCTGCGAAGGCGAGGCCGTTCGGCAGCGTGCCCGAGACGAAGCGCGCTTCCTCGTCGGCCGCCTCGGCAAAGCCGCGGCTCGCCGTCTGGGTGATCAGGCGTTGCGTGCCGTCCGGCCGGATATGGACGACGCCGCCGCGCGCATCCGCGCTCCAGAGCGAGCCATCGCGCTCGGCCAGGATGCATTCCGGCCGCTGCAGGCCTTCGCCGATGTAGCGGATCGCGGCAGGGTCGACGGTGAAGCCGTCGAGCGGGTTGGGGCGAGGCACCATGCCGGGCGTCTCAGAAATTCACCCGGTCGCCGCCCTTGAGGCCGAGCGTGGCGCGGGCCTCGTCCGGGGTGGCGATCTCGTAGCCGAGTTCCTCGACGATGCGGCGGATCTTGGCGACCTGCTCGGCATTGGAGGTGGCGAGCTTGCCCTTGCCGATGAACAGGCTGTCCTCCAGCCCGACGCGGACATTGCCGCCCATCATCGCGGCCTGGGTGCAGAAGGCCATCTGGTGGCGCCCGGCGGCGAGCACCGACCAGTGATAGTCCTTGCCGAAGAGCTTGTCGGCGGTGCGCTTCATGAACATCAGGTTCTCGGGATCGGCGCCGATGCCGCCGAGAATGCCGAAGATCAGCTGCAGGAAGACCGGCGGCTTGAACCAGCCGCGATCGAGGCAATGCGCGAGATTGTAGAGATGGCCGACATCGTAGCATTCGTGCTCGAACCTGGTGCCGTGGCCCTCGCCGAGCAGCTTGTAGATGCGTTCGATGTCGCCGAAGGTGTTGCGGAAGATGAAGTCCTTGGTGCCGGCGAGATAGGGCTGCTCCCAGGGGTGCTTCCAGCCGCTGTACTTCTCCGCTAGCGGATGCAGCGCGAAGTTCATCGAGCCCATGTTGAGCGAGCACATCTCGGGCGCGGCCTTGAGCGGGGCGGCGAGACGGTCCTCGACGCTCATGTTGAGGCCGCCGCCGGTGGTGATGTTCACCACCGCGTCGGTCGCCTGCTTGATGCGCGGCAGGAACTCCATGAACACGGCAGGGTCCGGCGTCGGGCGGCCGTCCCTCGGATCGCGTGCATGCAGATGCAGGATGGCAGCCCCGGCTTCGGCGGCGGCGATCGCCTGTTCCGCGATCTGGTCAGGGGTGATCGGCAGATGGTCGGACATGGTCGGCGTATGGATGCCGCCGGTGACCGCGCAGGTGATGATGACCTTGCTCATGCGCTTCTCCCTTGATTGTCGGTTCACGCCGGCAGGATGGCGACGGCCCGCGTCCAGCCGGCAGAGCCGTTGCGCACCTTCACCGGCAGGCAACTGATCATGAAGCCGGTGGCCGGCAGGGCTTCGAGATTGTGCAGCTTCTCGATCTGGCAGTAACCGGCCTCGCGCCCGGCCTTGTGGCCCTCCCAGATCAGCGAGGCGTCGCCGGTCTCGGCGAAGCGGCGCGCGGTATGGCTGAACGGGGCGTCCCAGCTCCAGCCATCGGTGCCGACGACCTTGATGCCCTGGCGGACGAGATGCAGCGTCGCCTCGCGGCCGAAGCCGCAGCCTGAATCGATGTAGTCGGCCTCGCCATAGCGCTGGCCTGCGCGGGTGTTGACGACGATGATCTCGAGCGGGCTCAGGCGATGGCCGATGCGCTCAAGCTCGGCATCGATCTCGGCCGGCGTGACGACATGGCCGTCGGACAGATGGCGGAAGTCGAGCTTCACGCCCGGCTGCAGGAACCATTCGAGCGGGCACTCGTCGATCTTGAGAGCTGGCGCCCCGCCATCCTGCGTCGGGTGATAATGCCAGGGCGCGTCGACATGGGTGCCGTTATGGGTCGAGATCGTCGCGAGCTCGACGGCCCAGCCCATGCCATCGGGGAGTTGCTCGGGCTTCAGGCCGGGGAAGGCGGCGGCGATGTCCTTCGCGGTCCCCTCATGGGTGCGGTAGTCGATCCTGACCTTCTGGAAGGGCGGGTCCGCGGGCACGTCGTTTTCGAGCGGAATCGAGAGATCGACGAGGCGCCCGGTGGGCATCATGCTGGTTTCCTCCTGACGCCCCGTCATGCTCAATCGGCATAAATTTGGACGAACGTCCGACCAATAGCGTAGAATGCGCTTTCTGGTAAGAGCCAAATCACGCAGGGCAGGGGCGCTGCGAAGGAGGGATTCGATGGCCGGAGCGCCGACGCGCGAGCGCATTCTCGACGCAGCCGAGCGGACATTCGCCGAGCGGGGCGGTGCCGACGGCGCCTCGATGCGCGATCTCGCCGCTGCGGCGGGGGTGCGGCTGTCGCAACTCAGCTATTATTTCGGCTCGAAGGAAGCGCTCTACCGGGCCGTCTTCGCCCGCCGGGCGGATGCACTGGCGCTGGCGCGCGGCACGGCGCTCGCCGAGGCGATGGCCGCATCGGCCCCCGATATCGGAGCCGTGGTCGAGGCGTTCATCGGTCCTTCGGTGCGCCAACGCTTCGCGGAAGGCGTGCAGGGCGCGGCCTTCGCGATGATGACAGCGCGGGAGGCGGTTGATCCGCGCGAATCCGCGCGCGGCGTGCTCGCCGAGCATTTCGACCCGACCGCGACGGAGTTCCTCGCAGCCTTCGCGAAGCTCTACCCGCGGGCGTCGCGGGGCGCGATGGTCGACGCCTATCTGTTCATGGTTGGGGCGCTGGTGATGACCATGGCCGCGGGCGACCGCGCGGCGCGCCTCGACGACGAGCGCTGCGCGCTGTCCGCAGCCGGCCTTGCCGAACTTCTGCTGCAGCGCCTGACCAGCTTCTGCGCGGCTGGTATCGATCGGTTGCTGGGCGAATAGGGGCGCGCGTCCAAGACGCACCATCAGCAGAAGTCGACCAGCGGCCACGACGCTGCGCTGCGGGCATATCAATGGCCGTAAGGCCTTGGGCGCGCGTCCCGGCTAGCGTTCCGCCGAAACCGCCCTCATGCGGTGCAATGGCCCCTGGGGCATTCGCCAACCAAGCAGGAGTTTGCGCAGGTCTCGATCAGTTGCGTTCACCACGCGAGACCAAAGGCCGCCAACTCCTTCTCGGCCTCCGTCTGGGCATGATGAGGCGCCGTCGTCGTAGCCGGTACGAATTGGCCCCGCCCGCGGGTGCCGCAGAATTCGTGATAGCGGCTGATCACCTCGCCGCGGCTCAGCGTGATGGCCGGCCAGGCCGTGACCTTCAGGCCCTCATAGGGGGTGAAGTCGACATTGTGGTGCATGATCGTGTTGTCGATGACGCGGTCGTAGTTCTCGTCCCAGATGCAGAGGTCGGCGTCGGCCCCGATGGCGAGGTCGCCCTTGCGCGGCGCAAGCCCGTAGATCCGCGCGGCATTGGTTGCAGTCAGCCTGACGAATTCCGGCAGGCTGATGCGGCCTTCCTTGACGCATTGCGTGAACAGGAGCGGCATGCGGATCTCGACGCCCGGCACGCCGCTGGCGATCTTGTCGAAGCTTGCGCCGAAGCCGTTCGGGAATTTCTCGATCTCGTCGAACCGATAGGGCGAGTGGTCCGAGGAGAGCACGTCGATGCGGCCATCGGCGACGGCGCGCCAGAGCTCGGCGCGATTGGCGTCGTCGCGGATCGGCGGGCTGAAGATGCCCTTGGCTCCCTCATGGCCGGGCTTGTCGAGCAGACTGCCATCGAGGGTCAAATACTGGGTGCAGGTCTCGACGAAGAGCGTCGTGCCCTTTGCGCGGGAAAGCGCGATCACGTCGAGCGACCGGCCGGTCGAGACATGCACGATCATGGTCGGCACGTTGAACAATTCGGCATAGGCGCAGATCCGGAAGACGGCTTCGGCCTCGGCGATGGTCGGCCGCGAGGCCAGATGGAATTTCGGCGCGACATGGCCCTGCACCAGCAATTGCCGCGTCACATGGTCGATGATGTCGGTGTTCTCGCAATGGACCATGACCATGAAGCCGTGCCGGCGGGCGGCGGCGAAGACCGTGACGATGTCTCGATCGGCGATCCCGACAGCGGCGTAGGTCGTGAAGATCTTCAGCGAGCGCAAACCACCGGCCGCGGCCCGGGCGAGGTCGCGATCGAAATCGGGATGGGAGGGGTCGGTGACGACGATGTGGAAATTATAGTCGAGCACCGTCTTGCGCGCGCGCTCATGATAATCGCCGACGGCCCAGGCGATCCCTTCCCCGCGATGCTGCGGGGCGAAGGGAAGCACCGTCGTCGTACCGCCGCAGGCGGCCGAGACCGTTCCCGAATAGAAGTCGTCCGCATTGATCCGGTCATGGGCCTTGCGCTGGTCGATATGGAGGTGGCTGTCGACGCCGCCCGGCGTGACCAGCCTGCCGGCCGCGTCGATGATCTCCGGCGCCTTGTCGCCGATCGCGCCGAGTTCGGCGATCCGGCCGTCGCGGATGCCGATATCGGCGTTGAAGACGTCGCTGGAGCTCGCGCAGCGGGCATTGCGGATGACGAGATCGAACATGGGATTCTACCGGCTTGGGCTGACGAAGCGACCGCCCGGTCTGGGCACGAGATCGACGACGAGGCTGTAATTGGTCGGGTGGAAGATGCCGTCGATGACGATGAGCGGCCTGTCGGAGCGGTCGTAATAGAGGCGCCGTGAAGCGATCAGGGCCGTGCCTGCCGGCACGCCGAGATGGGAGGCCTGCTCGGCATCGGCAACGATCGCCCCCAGCGTCTGCTGCCCGCGCTGGATTGCGAGCCCGGCCCGGCGCAGCCGTACCACGGTCTGCTGTTCGCCCGGCGGCAGTTCCGCGTCGTCGACGCGGGGCGAGACCGAGACGGGAATATGGGACGTGCCGATCATCAGAGGCTTGCCAGTCTGCAGGATGAGCGAGCGATACCGGGTCGCGGCGCCCCGGTCGGCCGGGGCGAACAGGGCGGCGATGTCGGGCGCCGGCTGGACGTCGTCGATCGCCAGCGTCCGAAAGCTCAGGCGCTCATCGGAGATCAGGATATCGTCGAGATAGCCGCGCAGCCGCACGCTCTGGCCGACCTTGACGCGGTCGTTGACATAGGTGCCGAGCCCCTGGAGCTTCATCACGACGCCGCCGGCCGAGAGCTCCTCCATCGCCTTGCGGATGGTCGCCCGGCTGACGCCGTAGCGGGCCTGCAACTCGGTCTCCGAGGGGAGTTGCTCGCCGACCGGGAAGTCGCCGCGCTCGATCGCTCCCATGATGTCGGCCTGGATCTGCAGATGAAGCGGCACGGGCATGGCGTTTCCAGTGTTGCGAGGCCCGGCCTTCATGCCGGCTTGAAGGATTGGCGTTTCTCGATCAGCGAAAGCAAACGCACGAAGGGCCAGAACATCACGAGATAGACCAGAGCCGCCATGAGCAGAGGCGTCGGATCATAGACGGCTCCCTGGGCGATTCGCGCGGTGCGCAGCAGTTCGGCGATCGCGACGACCGATGCAAGCGAGGTCGCCTTGGCGAGTTCGAGGACGTTGCTGAGCAGCGGCGGGCGGACCTTCTTCAGCGCCTGCGGCAGGACCACGTAAGTGAGTACCTGAAAGCCGTTGAGGCCGGTCGCCTGCGCAGCTTCGTACTGGCCCTTTGGCACCGCCGCGAGCCCGGCCCGGACGATCTCGGCGAAATAGGCAGAGCCGTTCAGCGTCATCGCCAGGACGAAGGCCGGTATCTCCGGCAGGCGCAGGCCCAGGAAGGGCAGGGCGTAGAACACGAAGATGATCAGGACGAGCGGCGGGAAGGCGCGGAAGAAATCGATGTAGAGATAGGCGATGATCCGCGCTGGCCGCGACTTCGAATTCGCGACGATGGCGACCAGCGTGCCCACGCCGAAGGCCAGCGGCACGATCAGGATGGCGAGCAGCAGCGTGACCTTCAGCCCCGAGAGCAGGTAGGGAATGGTCAGCGCGACGGTGTCGGGATGAAACATGGCGCCTACCTCTTCACCGCGTAGCGGCTCTCGATGTGCCGGCTGAGCACGACCAGCGGCGCGAACACGGCCAGGTAGAACAGGGCCGCGACGGTGAGCGGCGTCGGGTTGGCATAGAGCGCCTGCTGGCTCGACGCCTGGTTCAGCAGTTCCGAGACCGAGACGACGGAGGCGAGGGCCGTGTTCTTGGTGATGCTGATCGTCTTGTTGGTCAGCGGCGGGATGACCATCTGCACGGCCTGGTAGAGCACGATGTAGAACAGCGTCTGGGTGAAGGTCAGGCCCGTCGAGAGGCCGCCCTCCCACTGCCCCTTCGGGACCGAGGTGATGCCGGCCCAGAAGATCTCCTCGGAGAAGGCCGCGAGCACGAGGCCGAGCGTCAGCACCGTCGCCCAATAGGCGTCGATCCGGATCTCGTATTCCGGCAGCACGAAATAGATGCAGATCAGGATCACGAGCGCCGGCAGCGAGCGCAGGATGTCGACGAAGGCGACGATCAGCAGGTTCAGCGGCATGATGCCATAGGCGCGTGCGCAGGCGAGCGCGAGCCCGAGCGCCAGCCCGAACAGGATCGTCAGGACGGAAAGCTGCAACGTGACGAGGAAGCCTTCGAACAGGAAGGGCAGTACGGCGGCTGCGATGGTGCCGTCGAAGAAGAACTTGCCGATCTCGTCCACGCTCAAGCCTCCTTGCCGCGATAATTGCGCAGGAAGCTGCTGAGGCGCGGATTGACCGAATAGCGGAAGATCTCGTCCGGCGTGCCCTGCTCGACCACCACGCCCTCGTCCATGAAGATCACCCGGTCGGCGGCCTGGCGGGCGAAGGCCATCTCATGGGTCACGACCACCATGGTCTGCCCCTTAGCCTTCATCTCCTGCATGACCGCGAGAACCTCGCCGACGAGCTCGGGGTCGAGCGCCGAGGTCGGCTCGTCGAAGAGATAGAGTTTTGGCGTCATCGCCATGGAGCGCGCGATGGCGACGCGCTGCTGCTGGCCGCCGGAAAGCTCCGCGGGAAAGGCCTTGGCCTTGTGGCGCAGGCCGACCTGCTCGAGCGCCGCCAGCGCCCGCTCCGAGGCTTCCGCCGCCGGCAGCTTGCGCACCTTGGACAGGGCGAGGCTGACATTCCGCTCGGCCGTGAAATGCGGGTAGAGGTTGAAGGCTTGGAAGACCATGCCGATATCGCGCCGGATCGTGCTCAGATTGACGCGTTTTCCGGTGATCTCGACATCGTCCAGGTGGATGGAGCCGGCTTGCGGCTCCTCCAGTCGGTTAATGCAGCGCAGCAGCGTCGACTTGCCGGAGCCCGACGGGCCGATGATCGCGACCAATTCACCGGCGGCGACATCGAGGTCGATGCCCTTGAGGATCGGGACGACGCCGAAGCTCTTCTCGATCCCCCGCATCCTCAGCAGGGCCTGGGCAGGCGCGTTTGCAGCCATCACTTGCAATCCGGCTTGTGATAGCTGCGCTCGTAGCCTTCAAGCCCGATCGGGCCATAGCCAGCGAAGACCTTCATGCTGGAATCGGCGGGGTCGGGCTGCTCGCCGAACCATTTTTCGTGCAACCCCTGCAGCGAACCGTCGAGCTTCATGCATTCCAGAGCGTTCTCGACCTGGTTGCGCAGTTCCTTGGCGTCCTTCCGGAAGCCATAGCCGAGGTCGTAGTTCACGAAAATCCGGTGAACGACCTTGAGACGGCGGTTCTTCGAGGCTGCGTACTGGCCGACATTGAGATTGACCACATCGGCATCGGCCCGCTTGGCGATCACGGCCTGCAGCGCATCGCTGTCCTTGTCGTAGCGCTGGACCTTGTAGCCGTACTTGGCCTCGTTCTCCGTGGCCCAGGTATCGGTGAAGCTGCCGCTATTGGTCGCGAGCACCTTGCCGCGCAGATCCTCCGGCTTGGTGATGCTGTCGTCTTCGGAGCGCGTGACCAGGCCGATGCCGCCGGTCATATAGCCCTCGGTGAACAGAAGCTGCGCGGCTCGCTCCTTGTTCATCGACATCGGGGCGACGATCATATCGTAACGGCCGGCGAAGAGGCCCGCGAAGATCGCGGAGAAATTGACGTCGACGACTTCGACGCCGGTGCGGCCGATGCGCCGCGCGATCTCCTTCGCGACCTCGATCGAGAAGCCTTCGATCTCGCCGGAGGGCTGACGCATCGCCCACGGAGCATAGCCGATATCGGCAGCGATCTTCAGCGGCTCCGCAGCCGCGCCGGACAGGCTTGCGACCAGGAGGCAGGCGGCGCCGGCCGCGAAACTGATCTTCCTTCGTAGTAGGCCAGTGAAGTTTAGAGTCATTGCAGTTCCCCTCGTTTGATTGACATTATTTTCACGAACATTAAACGTACGGACGACCGGATGACAACATGATCATGCGCAACGCGCAAGGGGGAGGCAGGGCATGACGGCTTTGAACTACGCATTGATCGGGTTTGGCGGGGCAGGTGCGGGCTTTGCCGTTGCCGCCGCGGCGCGGGGCGCGCGCATCTGCGGCTGGTATGACTGCGATGATGCGGTGCGTTCATCGACCGATGTGGCCGGGGGGCTTTCCTTCGAGGGGCTGGGTGGCCAGGGAGCGGTTGCGCTGCCGAAAAGTGCGGTGGATGGCGCAGCGGCCGTCGCTGGAGCGGATATCGTCGTCGTCTCGACCACGGCTGACCGGCATGCGGCCGTGGCGCGCGAGATCGCGCCCGGCCTCGCATCCGGCCAGATGGTCGTGCTCCATTGCGGCTATGTCGGCGGTTCCAAGGTCTTCGCCGACGCGCTGGCCTCAGTCGGGGGGCCTCAAGGCGTCGCGGTCTTCGAACTCAACAACACACTGCACCTGGCCGGGAAGCTCAATCCCTCGACCGTCGTGATCAAGGGGCAGAAGCGCTGGCTCGAACTCGCCGGCCTGCCTGAAGCGAAGGAAAACCCGCACTACGCCGCCTTCCTCGAGCAGTTCCCGGAATTCACTTACTCCGCGAATGTTCTCGAAAGCGGCCTGAACAATCCGAACTGCATCGGCCATGTGCCCGCCTATATCGGCGGGGCGATAACGCTGGACCGCGACATGGGCGATCTGACGACCGGTATCCTGCATTTCGACGAGGCGCGCATGGGCCGGGTCAACGTGATCGCCGCCGCGTTGGAGCAGGAGCGGGATCGGGTGATGCGGGCGGCCGGATTGACGCCAATGCCGACGGCAGAGTTCTCGCGGAGATGCTATCCGGCAGGCACGCGCCTGTTCGGCGCCATTCCCCGCTTCGGGCCTAAGCTGCAGAAGCGCTTCCTGCATGAGGACGTGCCGTGCTCGCTCGTGCCGCTGGAAGCTCTCGGCCGGCAGGTCGGGGCGGCCACTCCCCTGACTGCCGCCCTTATCGCGATTGCGAACACCCTGGAGGCTGTCGATTTTCGGGCGATCGGCCGGAACGAGCAGGTTCTGCCGGCGAATTGGATGCGCTCCTATGGCGCCGCGGCCCACCAACAGAAAGCGGCCGTTTGAAAGAGGATCTGGTTTGGAGCGAGCCTTGAGAAGGCTCGCGCCCTCGCCGCCTCGATCGCGCATTGCGGCTGCGCAGCAGAAGGCTCACGAAGACATTGCGATCATCGTCGAGCGCGGCCTGTAGGCCTAGCTCGCAGCCATTGTCGAAGCGACCATCGTCACGGAGGATCGAACCCGCATCTCTGGGGCCACCGATAACCTTGAGGCTACCGCTAACGGGCGACTCAGGCCGAAGAAGGTTCGGGAATGGTGCCCCTGGCCGGGATCGAACCAGCACTCCTTGCGGAACTCGATTTTGAGTCGAGCGCGTCTACCAATTCCGCCACAGGGGCCCATGCAGGCGGGCGGACTATAGCGATCGGCCGATGCCGGTCAATCGGCGCAAGGGCGCTTCCGGCGGGTTTTGGCAGCCCTGTGACGTCCTTGCTGCCGGAGGAGCCCGGCAGGGCGAAGCTCGCCGCTGGTCGGGGCATCGCGGCGGCAGGGAAAGCCGCTCTCCGAAGCCGTTGCGCGCCCGGCCGCCGCATGCTCTAGAGCGCGCGATGTTGAAGCGCCTCTATGCATGGACGATGTCGCTCGCCGCCAAGCCGCGGGCGGAGCTCTGGCTGGCGATCGTCGCCTTCGTCGAGAGCTCCTTCTTCCTGATCCCGGCCGACGTGCTGTTCGTGCCGATGGCACTGGCCCGGCCGCAGCGGGCCTATCGGCTCGCCTTCATCGCCACGCTGTTCTCGGTGCTCGGCGGAATCGCCGGCTATGCGCTGGGCTACTACGCCTTCGAGGCGCTGGCGAAGCCGGTCCTGGCCTTCTACGGCAAGCTCGGCGCCTTCGAGACGCTGAGGGCCTGCGCCGGCCCCGACACCACGCTGATCCTGCTGACGACCTCGGGCCTCGCGCATCTGCCGCCGATCAAGGTGGTGACGATCCTGGCCGGCGCCGTCCATATCGGGCTCCTGTTCTTCGTCATCTCCTGCGTGCTGGCGCGCGGGGCGCGCTTCTTCGCGCTGGCATTGCTGCTGCGCCGCTACGGCAACACGATCCGGCACTTCATCGAACGTCGCCTGAAAGTGATCGCCATCCTGGGCGCCGGCCTGCTGATTGTGCTTTATTTCGGCCTCAAGCTCGTCGCAGGGTCGGGCCAGCTCCTGTCCTGCTGAGCCTTGCCATGACCGCTTCTCCCGCCATCTCCTCCCACGCCTCGAACCGGCTGCTCTCGCCGCCAAGGCTGATCGCGCTGATCGGATTCGCGAGCTTCGCGCTGGTCGCGGGCGCCTGGTTCTTCGAGCTCGTCATCCATCTGCGACCCTGCAAGCTCTGCCTGGAGCAGCGCGTGCCGCATTACGCCGCCATCGGCCTGGCGCTGGCGGCGCTGGTGCTGGCGCGCTCGCCGCAGCTGCAACGGCTCGTCCTGCTCGGGCTGGCGGGCCTGATGGCCTGGAGCACGGGGCTCGGCATCTATCATGCCGGCGTCGAATGGGGCTGGTTCATCGGCCCGAACGATTGCGGCGGTGCGGCAGAGCCTGCGGCAGCCGGCATGCAGGACTTCATGAAGCAGTTGCAGACCACGCGCATCGTCGCCTGCTCGGAAGCAGCATGGCGCTTCCTCGGCCTGTCGCTGGCCGGCTGGAACGCGCTGGCCTCGGCCGGTCTGTTCCTGCTCGCGCTGTTGGGCCTGCTGCAGCGGCCCGGGCGGGCCTGAGCCTCACGGCTCCAGCTCGGAATCCCAGTAGAGATAGTCGAGCCAGCTCTCGTGCAGATAGTTGGGCGGGAAGAGCTTGCCGTTGCGGTGGAGGTCGTTGATCGTCGGCGCGAAAGGCTTCTGCGCCGGGAACATCTCGACGGTCGCCGGCATCTTGTCGCCCTTGCGCAGATTGCAGGGGGAGCAGGCGGCGACGACGTTCTCCCAGGTGGTCAGCCCGCCCTTCGAGCGCGGGACGACATGGTCGAAGGTCAGTTCCTCGCGCTCGCCGCAATACTGACAGGCGAAGCGGTCGCGCAGGAAGACGTTGAAGCGGGTGAAGGCCGGCGTCCGCGAGGGCTTGATGTAGCTCTTCAGCGAGACCACCGAGGGCAGCCGCATGTCGAAGCTGGGGCTGCGCACCACGGTGTCGTATTCGGAGACGATGTTGACGCGGTCCATGAAGACCGCCTTGATCGCGTCCTGCCAACTCCAAAGAGACAAAGGATAGTAACTGAGCGGCCGAAAATCGGCGTTCAGGACGAGGGCCGGGCAGCCGTCCGGCGACGCCATCGGATGCATCACATGCGCCGTCAAACCCGTCGCACCTCCGCTTCGTCTAGCGGGACGAATCCCGCGTAACGATCAATGTAAGCGCGATACGACAGGAATGTGAAGGAACTTATTGCGGCTGCGATAGAGAGCTTTTCATCCCGGCAGGGCACAGGATCGCCCGAGTCAGGCATTAGTCCAAAGCGCAGGATCCCATCGCGATTCGCGATGCAGCGGAGGACGCCCGTGAAAGCCTGGTTTGCCGTTATCCTTGTTCCGATTGCCTTTTCCGCTCCGGCTTCCGCTGCCGAGATCCGGGTCGAGGGCGCGGGGATGTCCCGCGATTTCGCCTGCGAGGACGGGCAGGATGTCATGATCGCCGGCGCCGAACACAAGGTCGTGCTGACCGGCCGATGCGGCGCGGTGAGCGTTCACGGGGCCGGCCACAGCCTCTCCTTCGAAGCGGCGAAGGCGCTTGCGGTGAGCGGCATCTCGAACACCGTGGAAGGCGGCTCGGCCGGGAGCCTTGTCGTCGAATCCGTGAAGAATCGGGTCAAGGCGACGGTGACGGGAGCCGAGACCGGCAAGATCGACGTCTCGGGCGCCGAACACAGGCTGGAGCTGACGCTCGCCGGTCCGGCTCAGATCGAGGTGCAGGGCGCCAAGAACGTCGTGGAATGGCGGGCGGAGGAAGGCGTCAAGGCGCCATCGGTCTCGGCTTCCGGCATCGACAACAAGGTCAGCCGCCGCTGATGCGGCGGCTGTATTCGGGAATCAGCGGGTGGGGACGGGCTTCTCGCCGCGATAATCGTAGAAGCCGCGCTTGGTCTTGCGGCCGAGCCAGCCGGCCTCGACATATTTCACCAGCAGCGGGCAGGGCCGATACTTGGAGTCGGCCAGCCCGTCATGGAGCACCTGCATCACCGAGAGGCAGGTATCGAGGCCGATGAAGTCGGCGAGCTGAAGCGGGCCCATCGGGTGATTGGCGCCGAGCCGCATCGCGGTGTCGATCGCATCGACCGAGCCGACGCCCTCATAGAGCGTGTAGACCGCCTCGTTGATCATCGGCAGCAGGATGCGGTTGACGATGAAGGCCGGGAAATCCTCGGAGACCGAAACGGTCTTGTGCAGGCTGCCGACGAGTTGCTTGGCACGCTCGAAGGTGCCGTCATCGGTGGCGATGCCGCGGATCAGCTCGACGAGCTGCATCAACGGCACGGGATTCATGAAATGGATGCCGATGAAGTGCTCGGGGCGATCGGTCGCGGCCGCGAGCCGGGTGATTGAGATCGAAGAGGTGTTGGAAGCCAGGATCGCGTCCGGCTTCAGATGCGGGCAGACCGCCGTGAAGATCTTGCGCTTGACCTCCTCGTTCTCGGTCGCTGCCTCGATGACGAGGTCGCAGTCGCCGAGATCGGCAAGGCCGAGGGCGGGGGCGATCCGGCCGACGGCGGCGCGGCGCTCCTCGTCGGCGAGGGCGCCCTTCGAGACCTGGCGGGCCATGTTGCCGTCGATCGTGGCAAGCGCCGCCTTGATCCGGTCCTCGGCGACGTCGTGCAGCTTGATGTCGAAGCCGGCGACGGCCGCGACATGGGCGATGCCATTGCCCATCTGGCCTGCCCCGATGATGCCGATCGTCTTGATCGCATGGTCCGACATGGTCTGTTCCTGGATACTCTTCTCATGCTCCCGCAGGAGCGGAACGGGCCGCCCTGAGGCGACCCGGGAATGGTGGTTCGAGCCTTACTTGCCGGCTTTTGCGAGCTCGGCGTCGAGCTCCGGCAACAGGGTGAAGAGGTCGCCGACGAGGCCGTAATCGGCGATCTGGAAGATCGGGGCCTCCTCGTCCTTGTTGATGGCGACGATGACCTTCGAGTCCTTCATGCCGGCGAGATGCTGGATCGCGCCGGAAATGCCGACCGCGATGTAGAGCTCGGGCGCGACCACCTTGCCGGTCTGGCCGACCTGCCAGTCGTTCGGGGCGTAGCCGGCATCGACGGCGGCGCGCGAGGCGCCCATCGCGGCGCCGAGCTTGTCGGCCACCGGCTCGATCACCTTGCCGAAGTTCTCGGCGGAGCCGAGTGCGCGGCCGCCCGAGATGATGATCTTGGCGGAAGCCAGCTCCGGACGGTCGGACTTGGCGACCTCCTCACCCTTGAAGGACGAGTTGCCGGGGTTCTCGGCGGCCGAGATGGCCTCGACGGCGGCCGAGCCGCCTTCGCCCGCCGCCTGGAAGGAGGCGGTGCGGATGGTGAGCAGCTTCTTGGCGTCGGCCGACTGCACCGTCTGGATGGCGTTGCCGGCATAGACCGGGCGCTCGAAGGTGTCCGGCGAGACGACCTTCATCACATCCGAGACCTGCATCACATCGAGCAGGGCGGCGACGCGCGGCAGCACGTTCTTGCCGGTGGTGGTCGAGGGCGCGACGATCGCGTCATAGCCGTCCGCCAGCTTGACGATCAGCGCGGCGAGCGGCTCGGCCAGCGCATGGCCGTAAGCGGCGTCATCGGCGAGCAGCACCTTCTCGACGCCGGCGAGCTTGGCGGCGGCGTCGGCCGCAGCCTTGGCGCCCTGGCCGGCGACCAGGATGTGGACGGGGCCGCCGAGCTGGGAGGCGGCGCTCAGCGCCTTGGCGGTGGCGTCCTTGAGCGAGGCGTTGTCGTGTTCGGCGATCAGCAGCGTGGTCATCAGATCACCCCGGCGGTCTTGAGCTTGGAGACGAGTTCGGCGGCGTTGGCCACCTTGACGCCGGCGGAGCGGCCGGCGGGCTCGGCCGTCTTCAGAACCTTGAGGCGGGGCGCGACATCGACGCCGAGCGCTTCGGCCGAGGTCTCGTCGAGCGGCTTCTTCTTCGCCTTCATGATGTTGGGCAGCGAGGCATAGCGCGGCTCGTTGAGGCGCAGATCCGTGGTGACGATCGCTGGCAGCTTCAGCGACACCGTCTGCAGGCCGCCATCGACCTCGCGGGTGACGTCGACGCCGTCCGAAGCCAGCTCGACCTTGGAGGCAAAGGTGCCCTGGGGCCAGCCCAGCAGGGCGGCCAGCATCTGGCCGGTCTGGTTGCAGTCGTCGTCGATCGCCTGCTTGCCGAGCACGACGAGGCCGGGGGCCTCCTGCTCGACGACCTTCTTGAGGAGCTTGGCGACGGCGAGCGGCTCGACCACGCCGTCGACCTTGACCAGGATGCCGCGGTCGGCGCCCATCGCAAGACCCGTACGGATCGTCTCGGCGGCCTGCGCCGGGCCGATCGAGACAACGACCACTTCGGTCGCCTTGCCAGCTTCCTTCAGGCGCAGCGCCTCTTCCACCGCGATCTCGTCGAACGGGTTCATCGACATCTTCACGTTCGCCAGCTCGACGCCGGACCCGTCCGCCTTGACGCGGATCTTCACGTTGTAATCGACAACCCGCTTCACGGGCACCAAGATCTTCATCGTCAGATCACCGTTCAGAAGAGATGCGCCTCGCGCCGCGCCGTCGAAGACGACAAGATGGCGGCATCGCGGCCCTCGGCTGGAATGCGGGGGGACCGTAACGACGCCCGTTTGCGCTTGTCAACGCCGTCGGAGGTCTGGACCTAGGGGCAAAAGCGCACGGCTTACCAGCTCGCATGGCGGCGGCCGAAAAGAGCGACGCTGCGGCGCACGAAGAGCGGCGTGAGAGCCGCTCCCGTCGCGAGGCCGCCGAGATGGGCCCACCAGCCGATATTGCCGTCCGCGCCGAGCCAGGCCTGGCCCGCCTGCACCAGGATCCAGCCGCCGAGCGCGTACATCGCCGGGATGTGGATCGGGATCCAGTTGAAGGCGACGCCCCAGATGCGGACCTGCGGATAGAGCATGAGATAGGAGGCGATGACGCCTGAGATGGCGCCGGAGGCGCCGATCAGCGGCTGTTCCGAATCCGGATACATGCCGGCGTGGATGACCGAGCCGCCGAAGCCGCAGAGGAAGAAGAATATCAGGAAACGGGCATGGCCCATCGCATCCTCGACATTGTCGCCGAAGACCCAGAGGAACAGCATGTTGCCGACGAGATGGGCGATGTTGGCGTGGAGCAGCACGTTGCTGAACAAGGTCAGCCACGCCGGCAGATGGGCCAGGCCCTCCGGCAGCTGCGCGGTGCCGAACAGCACGGAGGGAATCATCCCGAACCCGGCCATGATGGCGAGAGCGCCCTCTTCCCCCGGCCAGAAGCGCAACACGAGCTGCGCGGCGATGCAGACGCCGATCAGCCCGTAGGTCACGTAAGGGGTTCGCATGAAGCGCAGCGGCACGCCGTCATGCAGAGGGACGAACATCGGCGCGCCTCAGCGATTCTGGCCCGGCACCCAGAGCACGTCGCCACCGGCTTTCGCGTTCAGGAAGCGGGAGGCGACGAACAGGAAGTCCGAGAGGCGGTTGATGTATTTCAGCGCCGCCGGTCCGACCGCTTCGCCCTCGGTCGCGGCGAGCTCGGCCATCAGCCGCTCGGCCCTGCGGCTGACGGTGCGGGCGAGATGCAGATGGGTGGCAGCCGGGGTCCCGCCCGGCAGAACGAAGGAGCGCAAGGGCGCAAGGCTTTCGTTCAGGCGGTCGATCTCGGCCTCGAGGCGGTCGACCTGGGCCTGGACGATGCGCAGCGGCTCGAAGGCGAGCGGCTTGCCGGTCTCGGGCGTCGACAGGTCGGCCCCCAGATCGAAGAGGTCGTTGCTGATGCGGCCGAGCATGGCGTCGACCTCGGCATCCTCGGCGGCCGCGTGCAGCCTTGCCAGGCCGACGCAGGCGTTGGTCTCGTCGACGGTGCCGTAGGCTGAGACACGCAGGTCGAATTTCGGGCGGCGCGGCCCGCTCGTCAGCCCGGTCGTGCCGTTGTCGCCGGTGCGGGTATAGATGCGATTGAGCTTGACCATGCCACGCTTATAGCGCGGCGCGGCCGTTGCGGAAGCGCGGTTTCGGAGCGCCTGCTAAAAAGTGTAGCCCAGCCGCGCGCCGATATTGGCGGGGCCGCGAGTGGTGCCGCCGACCTGGTCGGAGCAGCCCTGCGTGCTGAAATGCTCGAGGGTGGTGACGAGGTTCCAGCGATCCGAGAGCCGGAAGCCGAGGGCGGCCGCCTCGCGCGTGCCGGTGTTGCAGCCGAGATTGAGCCGGTGTTCCGGCACGACGGCACCGGTCTTGCCGTCATTGACGGCCGCGCCCAGGCTCGCCTCGACGAAGACGTCGCGGGTGATGTCGAAGGTCCAGGTCGCGCCGGCATAGGCGTAGCGCGTGCCGTTGAAGTTCAGGCTGGTGCCGAGGTTGAAGCGCGGGATGAAGGCGGCGGCGATGCGGTCGCTGAGCGGGACGAGGCGCGGGGAGAGCAGCTCCGCGCCCATGTTGAGCAGGCCGCTCTCGCGGCCGCCGGGATTGGCGAGGCCGGCACCGATTCGCGCTTCCCAGGCCGGGGCGGGGGGCTCGGTCGCAGGGGCGTAGCTGGAGACACTGCCGGAGAGGGACCGCGTCTGCGCCGAAGCGGAGGAAGCGGCCAGGCAAACGGCCAGGAACAGCGACGCGACGCGAAACATGAGCCTTCAACGGTTGGGCGGCAGGACGGTGTTAGTGAAGCGCACATACTCGTGTTCGGAATGTGGCGAGAACCGGATAACCGCGGCGTCGCCCGTCATCTTGCTTTCCGGATAGCAAAGGCAATTCAGTGGGTTGCGCGCAGTGTCGCAGCGGGGTCAACCGTTACGCCACCACAGGACGACGACGATGCAGATGATGGCCAGGAACTGCAGCACGACGCGCAGCCGCATCAGCCTCTGCGAGGTATTGGCGCTGCCGCCGCGCAGCATGTTGACGAGGCCGAGCACCAGCACGACGGCGACGGCGCCGACCGCGACGGATACGAGCGTGTTCGAGAACGTCATGCGGAGAACCTCTGGAGCCGGTGCCGGTCAGGCCGAATCGGCCTGACGGTGAACCGCCTCCCGCGTTGAGATGGAAAACGTCCGAGCGTCCGGCCTGCGGTGCAAACCGACGGGACCGTGCTCTAGAACGGCGCACGGAGCTTGGCCAGTGCGGTCATGCCGCAGCCGATGGGCGGGGGCCGTCAACTCGGAATGGCTGCCTGCGCCAGCATGCGGCTGCGCACGGGCGAGGAGAGATCGTCCGCCAGCGCGCGGCTGATCGCCGGCAGGCCATCGAGCAGGTCGGGCATGAAGGCCTGCGACGGAGGCGGGCGGCGCGGCAGCGCATGGAGCGCGGCGGCCATCACTGCGGGATCGCGCTCGCCTTCCCCGGTCTGCGAGGGATCGTAGAGCATGTCGATCAGCTTGAGCTCCTCCGCGCGCTGGGCGCGGATGGCCTGCTCGAGCCGGGGTTTGACGCGCGGCACGATCAGGGCCGGCTTGTCGAAGGAGAGGACCTCGCAGAAGGTGTTGTAGCCGCCCATGGCGACGACACAGTGGGCGCGGTTCATCAGCAGCTCGAGGCGCGGCTCGAAGCCAAGCCCCTCCAGCTTCGGGTTGCGCGCGATCCGCTCGGCGAAGTCCTTGCGCTTCTCGCGTGACATGAAGGGGCCGAAGACGATGAGCGCGGGCAGCGGGATCGTCGGGTCGGTCTCGTAGGCGGAGATCACCCAGTCGATCACCCCGGCGCCGTCGCCGCCGCCTCCGGGCGTGACGAGGATGAAGGGCTGCTTGGTGATGCGCGGATAGCGGTTCGGCGGCATCGGGCTGGGCACGGCCCGCTTGAGATAGCCCATATAGCGGACCTTGTCGGCGAAGCGGTGCTGCCCGGGCAGCCCGGCCAGGGGCTGGTAGACGTTCTCCAGCCCGTAGACGAAGATGTCGTCATAGTAGCTGTCGAGCGCTTCGAGCGCGCCGCCGTGGTGCCATTCCTCCAGCAGCTTGGCCGGCTCGTCGAGCACGTCGCGCAGGCCGAGCACGATGCGTGCGCCGCGCCGGCGCAGGATGTCGAGCGCCGGCTTCAGCTCGCCGCGCAGCCCGACAGGCTCCTTGTCGACGATGACCACATCGGGGTCGAAGGACAGCACGGTCTGCTTGATGATGTCCGAGCGCAGACGGATGGTGCCGCCGAGATCGAGATTGAGATGGTGCGGCTCGTAGCCGCCGTCGCCGCGCTTCTCGACGCCGGGAATGCGGACATAGTCGACGCCGTCGCCGAACTGGAAGCTCGAGATCACCGACGAGCCCGAGATGATGATCACCGAGATGTGCGGAAAGCTCGCGATCAGCGCGTTGGCGATCGCCCGGCAGCGGCGGATATGGCCGAGCCCGAAGGTGTCGTGGCTGTAGATCAGGACCCGGGGAGCATGGGGGCTGCGCGGCGGCCTCTCGGCGCCGGCCAGATCGACGACGTTTGAAAACATCGGAACGTCGCCCTCCGGAAAGGCCAGACGACCTCTTAGCGAGGACGAGCGCTACAGCAATATGGGAAGGAACTATAGCGTGGCAACCGGATCGATCCAAGCCCGGCGTCGCGAAACGGCCGGCCGATTCTACCAAAAGCTGTAGCCGTTTCCGACATGCCGTTCAGGCCGGCAGGCTGCGCGGATCGGCCAGACGCACCGCAGGGTGGGCGGCAGCTGCCGATAGCAGCTCGCGCAGGGCGCTCCAAGCGGTCTCGTCATGGTCGCGATGGTGCAAGAGCAGGCCGAGCGCGCTCTCCGGCTGCGCCGTCTCCAGCCGCCTCCGCGCCAGCATGGGCAGGAGTTCCGCCAGCAGATCATGCGCCCGGCGGCCGATGCGCCCGCCCTGCCAGTCCATGACGTCGAGATCGGTGTTGATGAGCCGGGGGCCGCCATTCGGGCCGTGCCGATAGCTGCGGAAGCAGGACAGGGCCTGGAAGCCAAGCGCGCCCAGGCGGGCGGCGTGATGTGGGTCGATGCGGTTCCAGGGCGGCACGAAGACGGGCAGGGCGGCGTCGCCGAGGAGGTCGCGCAGCCGGTCCCGGCCCTGTGCGATCTCGGCGTCGACCTCGGCTGCGGGCCGGTCGAGGCCGAATTCCGATTTCTTGGCGCCGGCAGGCGCGTGATTATGATGGATCACGCCGTGCTGGCAGGGCAGCAGCCGCGGCATGGCGCGCAGCGCCGGGACAAGGTCAGGCTGCGCCTGCATCGGGATGACGGCGAGCAGGACCGGCACGTCGAAATCCTCGGCCAGCGCGGAGAGGTGGCCGAGCGCGGGGCTTGGTGCGATGGCGTCGTCGTCGCGCAGCCAGAGCGCGAGGCGGCGGCCGGTGGCGCTCCAGCGATCGAGCTCCTCCGCCAGGGATTGCCAGGGCGAGAGGCTCATCGCGCCGTCTCCGTCACGGCCGGCTGCAGCTTGCCGGCGCGATTGCGGCAGGCGCGGGCAAGCCCGTCCGCCAATCGCTCGGCTGCGCGCGCGATCGTGCGCTCGGCAAGGATGAAGCGGCGGGCGGCGGCTCCCATCCGGGCGCGAAGCTGCGGGTCGCGCAGCAGGCTCGCCAGCGCCGCTGCAAAGGCCTCCTCGTCATGTTCCGGCACCAGAAGGGCGGTCTCGCCGGCGCGCACGGTGGCGGCGACGCCGCCACTGTCGAAGGCGACGACCGGCAGCCCTGCCGCCTGAGCCTCGAGATAGACCAGGCCATAGGCCTCGCCCACGCCCGGCCAGACGAAGACGTCATGGGCGGCGAGTTCTTCCAGGGCGGCGGCATGGTCGAGCCGGCCGTGCCAGGTGAGTCGTTCGGCAGGCAGCCCGGCGAAGGCGGCCTCGACCTCGGCCCGCAGGGGGCCGTCGCCGACGATGCTCAGCTGCCAGTTGTCGTCGCGGAGGCGGCCGAGGATGCGGGCGAGGGCGAGATAGCTGCTGCGCTTGGCGCCGTCGCGCATCATCGCGACGGTGATCAGTCTCGTCGCGCCCGTAGTGCCGGCGCGCCCGGCCGGGATGGCGGGAAGGTCGACGAAGGGCGGCAGGGCGACGAGGTCGGTGCCCGGCCGGCGCCAGGGCTCGAGACCCTGCCGGTCGCGGTCGGTGAAGTAGAAATGGACATCGCCGGCGGCGAGGGCGCGCCTGGCCGCGGCGCTCTGAACGGCCCATTCATCCTGGCAGCGACGCGCGGCATCGCTCGATTCGGCGGTGACATAGGGGATGCCGAGCGCCTCGGCGATGTCCGGGCCGAGAAGGTCCGGCGCCCGATAATAGTTGTGATAGGTGAACCAGAGGTCGGGGCGCGGCCGCCCCGCGCGATACGCCGCGAGCAGGTGCTCGCGGCGTATCGCTGCATCCCGCTGCTGGGCGGCGAAGGAATCGGCGTTCGCCTGGCGCAGATAGGTGCGCTCGGCAGCGACGGGCTCGACGATGTGGCCGAGCGTCTCGAGCGCCGTAGCGAGCTGGCGCGCCATGCGCCGGTCGCCGGAGACGCCGCCGTCGTCGAGCGCGTTCAACGGGGTATGGAAGGCGATGCGCAAGCTGGTTTCGTGATGGCGGCGGCGTTTCGGGTTCAGCGATAGGGATCGGCCGCGTCGCGCAGGCCGTCGCCCAGGAAGTTGAAGGCCAGGATGATCACGATCACGGGCACGACCGGATAGAGCAGCCAGGGATAAAGCGCCACCACATTGATGTTCTGCGCCTCGTTGAGCATCACGCCCCAGCTGGTGATCGGCGGCCTCAGGCCGAGGCCGAGGAAGGAGAGCGCCGTTTCGCCCAGAATGGTCTTGGGGATGGTGATGGTGGCCGAGGCGATCAGGTGGCTCATGAAGCCGGGCACCAGATGCAGCCCGATGATGCGGGCGGGCTTCGCCCCCATGAGCTGGGCGGCGACGACATAGTCCTCCTCGCGCAGTGAGAGCAGCTTGGAGCGGACGGCGCGCGCGAGCCCGGTCCAGTCCATCAGCCCGAGGATCACGGTGATGCCGAAATAGACGAGCAGCGGGCTCCAGGACGGCGGCATGATCGAGGCGAGCGCCAGCCAGAGCGGGATATGCGGCAGCGACTGCACGATCTCGATGACGCGCTGGATGACGAGGTCGACGCGGCCACCATAATAGCCGGCGATGCCGCCGATGATGACGCCGAGCACGAAGGAGATCGAGACGCCGATCAGGCCGATCGAGAGCGAGATGCGCCCGCCATAGAGGATGCGCGAGAGCATGTCCCGGCCGAGCCGGTCCGAGCCGAGCCAGAAGAAGGTGCCGTCCTTGGGCGGGCAGACGAGGTGCCGGTTGCCGGGGATCAGGCCCCAGAAGGTGTAGCCGTCGCCCTCGCAGAAGAAGCGCAGCCGCTGCGGCCGCGACCGGTCGACTTCGTATTCGCGCTTCAGGTTCTCCATGTTGAGGCGCATCGTGTAGGGATAGACGAAGGGGCCGATGAAGCTGCCCTCGTGGAAGAGATGGACGCTCTGGCCCGGCGCGCGGATGAAGTCGGTATTGCGCGTCGTGTAGTGATAGGGCGCCAGGAATTCGGCGAAGGCCGCCATGGCGTAGATCACGAAGATCACCACGGCCGAGACGACCGCGAGCTTGTGGCGGCGGAACTTCCACCACATCAGCTGCCATTGCGAGGCGAGGTAGACCCGCTCCTGCTCCGGCGTCATCACCTCGGTGGCGTAGGGCTCGAACGGCGCGGTCAAGGCCGCATGCGGCAGGGGCGCGCCGTCCGGGGGAAGCGTGTGGAGCGGGTTCGCCTTCACTTGGTCGCGGTCCCCTGCAGGCGGATGCGCGGATCCAGGAAGGCGAGCGCGATGTCCGAGATCAGTACGCCGATCACGGTCAGGAAGGAGAGGAACATCAGGAAGGACCCGGCAAGATACATGTCCTGGCTCTGGAGCGCGCGGATCAGCAGCGGCCCGGTCGTCTGCAGGGAGAGCACGATCGCGACGATCTCGGCGCCCGAGACGATCGAGGGCAGGATGTCGCCGATATCCGAGATGAAGAAGTTGAGCGACATGCGCAGGGGGTATTTCCGCAACGCCCTGCCGGGCGGCAGGCCCTTGGCGCGGGCGGTGACGTAATACTGCTTCTGCAGCTCGTCGAGGAGGTTGGCGCGCAGCGCCCGGATCATGCCGGCGGTGCCGCCGGCCCCGATGATGATGACCGGGATCCAGAGGTGCTCGAGCACGGATCGAAGCTTTGCCCAGCTCATCGGCTGGTTGAGATATTGCGGATCGACGAGGCCGCCGATCGATGTGCCGAACCAGATATTGGCGAAGTACATGAAGACGAGCGCCAGCAGGAAATGCGGCACGGCGAGCCCGATCAGCCCGAGGAAGGTCAGCCCGTAATCGCCCCAGCTGTACTGGTGGGTGGCGGAGTAGATCCCGATCGGGAAGGCGACGATCCAGGTGAAGAGGATCGTGGCGAAGGAGACGATCATGGTCAGCAGCAGGCGGTCGCCGACGATCTCCCGCACGGGCCGCTGATACTCGAAGGAATAGCCCATATCGCCCTGGAGGAGGCCGGCGACCCAGCGGACATAGCGCTCGAGCGGCGGCCGGTCGAAGCCGTATTCCTTCTTCAGGAACTCGATGCGGCTCATATCGGCCTTCTCGCCCTGGGCCTGCATCTCGGCCGCGAGCGTCTCGAAGTAGTCGCCTTCGGGCAGGTTGATCACGGTGAAGATCAGCGCGCTGGTGACGATCAGCGTCGGGATCATGATCAGGATGCGTTTGAGGATGTATCGCAGCAGCACGGGTCAGCTCTTGGTCTCGTCCCGGTCGAACCACAAGGTGTCCGGCATGTAGCGGCCGATGAACGCGCCGGGCTCGAAGCTATAGAGGCCCTTGTCGGGGACGTTGCGCAGGTCGCGGGAGACCACGATCGGCTGCAGCGTGCTGTTGATCACGCCGATGGTGAACAGCTCCTCGGCGTTGAGCGTCAGCATGCGGTGCCAGATCCGGCGCTGCTCCTCGCGCGTCGCGCTGACGCGCCAGGCCCGGTAGAGCTGGATCAGTTCTTGCACTGCGGGCAGATCGGGCTTCTCGCCCTCATGGCCGCTGCTCTCGACATATTGCCCCCAGCGCGGCCACTGGAACTGGGCCGAGGAGGTCGGCGCGAGCGCGTCCGGCTCCATCTCCGGCGTGACCAGGGCGTTGTCCATGCCGGCCCAGGCCGACATTATGGTCTGGCCGGCGAGGATGCGGCGGCGGAAGACGTCGCGCTGGGTCGAGCGCGGATAGATCTTGATGCCGACATCGAGCAGGTCCTGCTTCAGCAGGTCGAGGATGTCCGTCTCCTCGGTGCTCTCGCCCGCGGTCTCCACGGTGAATTCGAGCCGGCGCCCGTCGGAGAGCAGCCGGACCCCGTCATCGTCGCGCCTGGTGAGGCCGATCTCGTCGAGCAGTCGGTTCGCCAGCGCCGGGTCGTGCTGTGTCCAGAGTGCGGCGAGCCGCGGATCGTAGAGCGGGCTTTCGGGCAAGGCGGTGTTGCCGCTCTCGCGCGCCAGTCCGAAGAAGATGACCTTGTTGACGTCCTGGCGGTTGATGGCGACGGACACCGCCCGGCGATAGCGGATATCGCGGTTGAGGGTGCGCCAGACCGGGTCGATGACGTTGAGGTTCGGCAGCAGGGCGAAATAGGCGCCCTCGGCCCGCTTCCACAGCTTGACCTCGAAGTTCATCCGCGCCGAGGCTTCCTTGAGGAAGGTATAGTTGTCGAAGCGCAGATAGCGGGCCTGCAGATCGGCTTCGCCGGCGGCCGTCTTGGCGGGAATGAGCGCAGCGGTTCCGATCGTCAGCGAGACCCGGTCGATATAGGGAAGCTGGCGCCCCTCCATGTCGATGCGGTGGAAGAAGGGGTTGCGCTCGAAGATGAACTGCTCGGCCGGCAGCGGTGTGGTGTTGCGCCAGGGCTCGAGCGTCGGGAGCTTCGGGTTCTCCGGGCGGTACATGCGGGACAGGCGCTCGTGCAGCGCGCCCCAGTCGCGCACGCGATGGGCCTTCACTGCCGCCGCCAGCTCCTTCTTGTCGGCGTGGCGTTCGTGGTACTGCTTGAGATAGCGCGACGCCATGAAGAGGTAGGTCGGCTGCGCCCCCGCAAGGGCGGGGAGGAATACCGGGTTCGGCGTCTTCCAGCTGTAGCGGATTTCGGTCTCGCTCAGCACCTCGAAGAGAGGCGGCTCGCCGGCCGAGAGCATGGCCAGCGGCGGACCGCCGGGGGAGAGCCGCTCGTTGTTGGCGATGTCCTCCCACCAATAGCGGAAATCCTCGCTGGTGAAGGGCGAGCCGTCGGACCAGCGATGCCCGGGGCGCAGGCGCAGGGTGAAGATCCGGCCTTCCCGAACCTCGAAGCTCTCGAGCAGGTCGGGCACGAGCTCGAGGTTGTTGTCGTAGACCAGGAGACGCGTATAGCCGTAGAGCGTCATCATGCGGATGTCGCGCTGATCGCCCATCAGCATGCGCATCGTGCCGCCATGGCGGCCGGGCGTGCGGCCTATGTCGGCGAGATCGATGACGCGTGGACGCAAGGGCAGGCGTTCCGCGACCGGCGGCAGGGTGCCCGCCGCGACGCGCTCGGCGAAGAAGGGGCTGTCGATCGGGCCCGCTGCCTGCGGCTGGGCGCGGGATCCCCGCGGCAGCAGCGGGCTGGAGAGTGCGGCGGTGCCGAGCAGCAGGGCGGCGCGGCGGCTCGGATGGCGGTTGCGCTTCGTCACGGGACCAGCTCCCGGGCATCGGCGTTCGGCCGGGCCAGGACGTAATGGCCGTCGCCGAGGGGCAGTTGCGTCAATGCGGCATCGTCCGGGCCGGAGCGGAAGGCGTCACCCCACTGGCGGTCATCCGATGCGCCGGTCGGCGCGGCGAGCTTGAAGTCCAGCTTCCGGTCCAGATCGGCGAAGGGCACCGAACGCAGCAAGGCCTTGGTATAGGGGTGGACGGGGTTGTTGAAGAGCACATGGCGGGGCGCCAGCTCGACGATCCGGCCATTCGCCATCACCGCGATCCGGTCGGCCATGTAGTTCACCACCGCCAGGTTATGGGAGATGAACAGGAAGGTGAGGCCGCGCTCGGCCTGCAGGTCCTTGAGCAGGTTGAGGATCTGGGCCTGGACCGAGACGTCCAGCGCGGAAACCGGCTCGTCGCAGATGATCAGCTCCGGATCGAGCGCCAGCGCGCGGGCGATGCCGATGCGCTGGCGCTGCCCGCCCGAGAAGGAATGCGGGTAGCGATTCAGGTAACGGACGTCGAGCCCGACATCCTGCATCAGCGCCTTGACCCGCTCGCGCTGCTCGGCCGGCCCGCCCCGGTCGTGGATGACCAGCGGTTCGCGCAGGATGTTCATCACGGTCATGCGCGGCGAGAGCGAGGAGACCGGATCCTGGAAGATCATCTGCACGCGCTGCCGGAAGCTGCGCAGCGCCTCGCCCTGCAGAGTAAGGACGTCGCAGCGCTCGCGCCCGTCGTCGAAGACGACCTCGCCGGAATTGGCGGTGATCGCCCGCATGACGATCTTGCTGACCGTGGTCTTGCCGCAGCCGCTCTCGCCGACCAGCCCGAGGCATTCGCCGCGGCGGATGTCGAAGCTGACGTCGTCGACGGCCTTGACCGTGGTGAGCGTGCCCTTGCCGAAGAAGCTGCGCGAGCCGGTGACATAGGTCTTGCGAAGATGGCGCACCCGCAGCAGCGGTGTGTCGTCCGCGCGCGGTGCGGGAGCAGGGGCGGCCCGCGCAACGGCCGGGCGGGGCCGGGCCTCGCGCAGGGCGACGAGGCGCTCGCCCTCCTGCATGTCGAAATGCGGCGAGGCCTTCAGCAGCGCCTTGAGATAGGGATGGCGTGGGTGCCGGAAGATGCCCTCGACCGGCCCGCGCTCCATGATCTCGCCGTGGAAGATCACCACCACCTCGTCGGCCATGTTGGCGACGACGCCGAGATCATGGGTGATGAGCAGGATGGCCATGCCCATCTCCGCCTGGAGATCGCGCATCAGATCGAGGACCTGGGCCTGGATCGTGACGTCGAGCGCGGTCGTCGGCTCGTCGGCGATCAGCAGCGCCGGCTGGCAGATCAGCGCCATGGCGAGCATGGCGCGCTGGCGCAGGCCGCCGGACAGCTCGAAGGGGTAGAGCCCGAAGGCGCGCTGCGGATTCTTGAAGCCGACACGCTTCAGCATCGCTTCGATCAGGCCGCGCGCCTCCGGCTTGGGCATCGGCCGGTGCAGGAGCAGCGCCTCCTCGATCTGGTTGCCGATGGTGTGGATCGGCGAGAGCGAGGACATCGGCTCCTGGAAGATCATGCCGATGCGGCCGCCGCGGAGCTGCCGGATCCCCGGTCCCTCCGGCGGCAGCGCGGCGATGTCGACGACCGTGTCGGGCGCGAGCGGATCGCGGAACAGGATCTCGCCGCCGGTGATGGCGCCGGCGCGCGGCAGCAGCCCCATGATCGCCTGCGAGATCACCGATTTGCCGGAGCCCGACTCGCCGACGAGCGCAACCGTCTTGCCGGCTGGGACGCGCAGGCTCACGCCCTTCACCACATCCCGGCTGAAGCCGTGGACGGTGAAGCCGATACGCAGATCGCTGATGCGCAGGATATCCATAATCTAAATCGACGCCGAACCCGCGAGGTCCGCTCCTTTCCTGACGTCACTAGACGTCGAAAGTTCCGCCTTGCCAATGGGATTCGATGGCCCCGCCATTTCGGTGGGACATTCGTCGCTCCGGATGACATCGCTGCAACGCGGCCGCGGTGGACATCGTTGTGGCGCGCGCCCCGGGCGGCGGCGCGGGGAACGATGGGTCCGCGCTTGAAATACCGTCGAGTCCGGCCCCGGATCGCCACGGCCCACGGGCAGCGACAGAGGCAAGACGAGCAAGCGGCGAACCGCCCGGCTGCGTCCGGCAGGATCGCCCCACGTCCATCCTGCGATCACATATCGGCGATCGTGATGCGGAAGCGGGACCGGCGCGGCGGAGCGTGAAACCGTGCCGAACGCGCCGGGATCGGACACCGGCACGCCCGGCCGCCCGCAACGCCTCCGCGCCCCGGCGCAATCCGATCAGCCGATCCGCTTCGATTGCCTTCGCGCGACGGCGCAGGCGCGGCCGCGGCCGGCGTGCATTGCACTCAGGCACAACCTCACCACATATGGGCGCTTCGGGCCGCGGCGTCGGCGAGGCCGCGTGGCGGCGCATCGGAACAGGATCGCCCTTTGGAGCCCAATCTCTTCCGTTACGTCTGGCAGAAGAGCCGCGGCGAGCAGATCATCGTCCTGCTGATCATCCTTGTCTCGATCCCGTTCAACTGGGCGTCCTTCGACGTGCCGAAGCGGATCGTGAACGATGCGATCCAGGGCGGCGCCTTCAGGGACGGGCGCACCACCACCACGCTGATGGAGCTCACCCTGCACATGCCGTCCTGGCTGGGCGGGGGAAGCCACAGGCTGTTCGATGGCTTCCAGGTCGGGCAATACGGGCTGCTGCTCGGCCTCAGCGCCTATTTCCTGCTGCTGGTGCTGATCAATGGCGGCTTCAAATACGTCATCAACGTGCGCAAGGGGATTCTCGGCGAGCGGATGCTGCGCCGCATGCGCTACGACCTGTTCAGTCAGCTGATGCGCTTCCGGCCCGAGGAGATCCGCTCGGTCAAGCCGGCCGAGATCGCGAGCATGATCAAGGACGAGGTCGAGCCGATCGGCGGCTTCGTCGGCGACGCCTTCATCCAGCCGGTCTTCCTGCTCAGCCAGGCCCTGACCGCGCTCGTCTTCATCATGGCCCAGAGCTTCTGGCTCGGCTCGATCGCGCTGCTGATCGTGCTGGCGCAGGCGATCATCATCCCGATCCTGCGGCGCGAGCAGCTCAGGCTCGGCCGCGAGCGCCAGATCGCTTCGCGCCAGCTCGCCGGCCGGATCGGCGAGATCGTCGATGCCGGGCCGATGATCCAGGGGCATGGGGCGACGGCCTATGTGCAGTCCGACATCGCCGGGCGGCTCGGGCGGCTCTTCGACATCCGCTATGCGCTCTACAAGCGGAAATTCGCGGTCAAGTTCCTCAACAACCTGCTCGCCCAGATCACGCCGTTCTTCTTCTACGCGATCGGCGGCTTCTTCGCGCTGCAGGGCAGGCTCGACATCGGCCAGCTCGTGGCGGTGATCAGCGCCTATCGCGACCTGCCACCGCCGATCAAGGAGCTGATCGACTGGGACCAGCAGCGCAACGACGTGATGATCAAGTACGACCAGGTCATCTCGCAGTTCAACAGCGACGACACGCTCGTGCTCGACGAGGCCAATGGCTGCGCCCGGCTGCCCGAAACGGGCTCGGTCAGGCTGGAGGCGGTGCAGTTGCTCGACAACCGAGGGCTGCCGCTGCTGACGCCGATCTCCTTCACCGTGCCCCGCCCCGGAATCGCCGTCATGGTCGGGCCGCCCGGCGGAGGCAAGGACGTGCTCGGGCGCATCCTCGGCCGCCAGGCGACGAGCTATGCCGGCCGGGTGCTGATCGACGGCGAACCGCTGGCGGAGATGACGGTCGAGCGGGCGAGCCACATCATCGGCTATTCCGGCGACGAGGCCGAGATCATCGGGGGCACGATCCGGGACAACATCCTGCTGCCGCTCCGGCGCCGGCGCCCCAGCCTCGGCAAGGACCGGTCGATCTCGCCTCAGGAGCATGGCCGCTTCGTCGAAGCGCTCCGCTCCGGCAACTCGCCTTTCCCGTTCGAGGCGGACTGGACGGACTATGAGGGCGTCGGGGTGAGCGACGCGGCCGAGCTCGGCCTGCGGGTGCACGAGCTGCTGGACGTGTTCGGCTGCACGCAGGACATCTACGAACTCGGCCTGGGCGGGCGGGTGATGCCGCCGGTCAGCGCACAGGCGACCGAGCGCATCATCACTGCCCGGCGCGTCGTCGCCGCCGAGCTCGCCCGGGTGAAGCTCGGCGACCTGATCGAGCCCTTCGTGCTCGACCGCTACAACCGTAACGCGTCCATCGTCGAGAACATGATTTTCGGCACGCGCACCAGCATGCGCTTCGACAGCGCGACGCTGCTGTTCGAGCCCTATGCCCATTCCATCCTCAAGGCCGAGGCCCTGATCGAGCCGCTGGCCGAGATGGGCGGGCGGATCGTCGCGACCGTGGTTGAGATCTTCGCCGGGCTGCCGCAGGGACACGCGCTGTTCGAGCGCTACTCCTTCGGTGCGGGCCTCGATTTCGAGCGGCTGAACGAGCTTGCAGGCATCCTCGCCAAGCACGACATGCGCGTCCCCCTCGACCTGGAGACGGAGCGGGATCTCGTCGCGCTGGCCCTTGGCTATATCGAGCCGAAGCACCGCCTCAACCTGATCGACGAGCGGTTGGAGCGGCGCATCCTGCGGGCGCGCGCGAGCTTCCACAAGCATCTGCCGGCCGATGCCGCGGCCGATGTCGACTTCTACGATCCCGACAAGGTCATGCTCGGGGCGAGCGTGCGCGACAATCTGATGTTCGGCCGCATCGGCTACGGCATCCCGGAGGCCGGCCGGAAGGTCGCCGAGATCGTCCTGCAGGCCCTGGAGCGCTCGGGGCTGGGCGAGGCGCTCTATCGGCTGGGGCTGGACACGGAGAGCGGCATTCGCGGGCGCTATCTGCCGGCGCGGCTGCGCCATGCCGTCCCGTTGGTGCAGGCGCTGGTCAAGGCGCCGCAGGTCGCGGTGCTCGATCTCTCGGCATTGCTCGCGATCTCCGACGAGCCGGAGCGGATCGTCACGCGCCTGCGCGGCTATTGTTCTGATATGACGCTGTTTCTTCTGATGGGAGATGCTAATCTCGTCGACGACGTTCCGCTGCGGGTCGTCTTCCACGGCCCCACCGGGACCGTCGAGGCCGGCGACGCACCGGAAGCCGCCAACGATGCAGGCGGCGTGCCGCCGCGCCCAGCGGATGTCCGGAGAATGGAGGCGCGACCATGACACTGGAAAATGATATCGGCTGCCTGCGGGGCCTGTCGCTGTTCCAGAACATGCCGGCCTCCCGTCTCAAGCTCGTCGCCCTGATGGGCGAGCGGCTCCATTTCGAGCCGGGGGCGATCATCATCGACGGGGCGAACCAATCCGAAGGCGTCTATGTCGTGCTGGAAGGGGAGGTCGAATTCTCGCAGCAGCACGGCAGCGGCGAGGGGCGCCGGTTCCAGAAGGACACCGGCAGCATTATCGGCGACGTCTCGCTGCTCAGCGGCCAGCGCTTCCTCGGCACGGTCAGTGCGCGGACGGCGGTCTCGGCGCTGCGCATCCCCAAGGACCTGTTCTTCGAGCTGCTCCAGACCGTTCCCGAGTTCAGCCTCGCGGTTTGCCGCGATCTCGCGGCCCGCGTCCATCGCCTCGCCAGCGTGCTGTTGCGCGAGAGCGAGGCCGTTTCGTGAAGCGACGGATCGCATGAGCCTGCCTCCGACCACCACCGCCAGACGCACCGGCATGAGTGCGGGCATGGATCAGGTTTCCTCCTGGAGCCGGGACATCCGGCTCGTCTCCGGGTTGATCCTGCTCACCTTCGCGACGACGCATTTCCTGAACCATGCCCTCGGCATCTTCGGGCTCGAGACGATGGAGGCCGTCCAGAATTGGCGCTACGGCTTCTGGCACAGCCGGGTCGGAGCGACGCTGCTCTACGGAGCGCTCATCATCCATCCGGTCTTCGCCCTGCTGCGGGTGGTGCAGCGGCGTACCTTCAAGATGCCGCTGCGCGAGATGCTGCAGATCGCGCTCGGGCTCGCGATCCCGCTTTTGCTGGTCGACCACATCATCAGCACGCGGGTGATGGCCCATTACTTCAACGTCGACGAGACCTATCGCGCCGTGCTGCGGAGGCTCTGGCCGGGGCGGGCGTTGCTGCAATCGCTGCTGCTGCTGCTGGTCTGGACGCATGGCATGATCGGCCTCCATTTCATGCTGCGCTCGCGCGACGCCTATCGCTACTGGCGCGATCCGTTCCTGCTGGTTTCGATCCTGATCCCGCTGCTGGCGCTGATCGGCTTCATGGTCGCTGCGCGCGAGGCCGAGCAGATGGCGCTGCCGCCGGAACTGGTCAGCGAGGCGCAGCGGCTGATGTTCGACCGGGACGTGATCTGGGCGAAGGGCGCCTTCTACGGGCTGGTCGGCGCCTTCGTGCTGTTCGTCGGCATCCGGGAGATCCGGGTGCGGACGACCCGCCAGATCACCGTGCGCTTCGTCGGGCATGGCACGCGCCGGCTGGCGCCCGGGCCGACGGTGCTCGAAATGTTCCGGCGCTTCGGCATTCCCCATGCGGCGCTCTGCGGCGGCCGGGCGCGCTGCGCCACCTGCCGCGTGCTGGTCATGGACGGCAACGACAAGCTGCCGGCACCCGGCATGAACGAGGCCAAGCTGCTGCGGCGGATCTCGGCGCCGGACGGCGTGCGGCTGGCCTGCCAGATCAGGCCGCGCGAGGATCTCCAGGTCCAGATCCTGCTGGCCTCGCGGCTGAATGCGGGGGCGGCGCGGGTCCTCGAGCCGGACGATGCCGCCGGCAAGCGCGGGCTGACCGTCGTCGTCGCCGATCTCAGGGCGTTCTCGGCCCTTTCCGAGCGGCAGCTGCCCCGGGAGCTGATCGGCCTGCTCAACCGGTTCTTCGACGAGATGAGCCAGGCCATCACCGCCCATGAGGGCCGTATCGACGCCTTCTATGGCGACGGCTTCATGGCGGTGTTCGGGTTGGACGGCTCGCCGACGCGGGGCGCGCAGGCGGCGATCAGCGCTGCCGCCGACATCGTGCGCGCCGTCGACGCCCTCAATCGCGAATACGGCGCGGCGCTGCCGCTGCCGCTGCGGATCGGGATCGGCGTCCACACCGGCGACGCGATCACCGGGGCGGTCGAGAACGACAATCTCGGCCGGCGCGAGATCACGGTCGGCGAGACCGTCATGGTCGCAAGCCAGCTCGAGGCGGCGACGCGGCGGGTGCTGGCCGATGTCGTGGTGTCGGAGGACACGATCCGGGCCTCGGGGCGCAGCTATGCCGGCACGACCGCGCTCAAGATCGCGATCAGGGGCCGGGAGCGGCCATTGACGGCCTATGGCTTCGCCAGCGCGCCCGAGATCGCCCGGCGCAAGCGCGAGGATGCCTCCATGTCTGCGATGCCCGCGCCGGTAACCGTCGGCGAGGCGGAGGCCGGTCCGCCCGCCGAGGCCGCCAAGGGCAAGGCGGAGGAGCGCGGCGGAGCGAACGGGCCCGCCTGAGCGCGCGTGCGCGGGCGGGCTGGTTTTTGCGCGCGCGCCTGCCTATGGTCCGCCAGTTTTTCCACCGCGACGGAATCATGACGCCTGAACCGCCCTGCGAGGCCTTTCACGACCTGCTGCGCGGCATGGCCGCGCTGTCGGCCAACCCCATCGTCGCCGATGTGGCGCGCCTTTACGGCAAGGGCGCGCCGGCCGATCTCTCGATCGCCTGCAACCACAAGCAGTTCGCCTCGAAGCAATGGCTCGTCGAGGCGTTGGCCGCGACGCTGCCGCGGCCGGACGGGCCGGTCTGGGTGCTCGGCGCCTGGTACGGCGTGCTCGGCGCGCTGCTGCTCCAGGATCCGCGCCTCGCGGTCCCGGAAGTGGTGAGCCTCGACATCGATCCGGGCTGCGCGCCGGTAGCCGAGACGCTGAACCACCGCCATGTCGCGACAGGTCGGTTCCGGGCGGTGACGGCCGATATGACGGCGCTCGATTTCGCGGCACAATCGCCGGCGCCGGGGCTCGTGATCAATACGAGCTGCGAGCATCTCGACGACGTTCCCGGCTGGATCGCGACCCTGCCGGCCGGCCTGCCGCTGGTGCTGCAGTCGAACGACTACTATCGCGAGCCCGACCACCGCAGCTGCGTGCCCACGCTCGATGCCTTTCGTGCGCAGGCGGGGCTCGGCGAGGTCTGGTTCGCCGGAGAGCGGCCGGCGAAGAACTATACGCGCTTCATGCTGATCGGCCGGCGATGACGGCGGGTACGGCGCCGCGTGTCGCGGTGGCGATGAAGGGCTATCCGCGCCTGTCGGAAACCTTCATCGCGCAGGAGCTGCTGGGGCTGCAGCAGCGCGGCATCGCCTTCGAGATCTGGTCGCTGCGGCATCCGACCGATGCGGCGAAGCATCTGATGCACCGCCAGATCACGGCGCCGCTGCGCTATCTGCCGGAGTACCTGCATGACGAGCCGGGGCGCGTGGCGCGCGGCCTCATGAGCGCGGTGGTGCGGCCCGGCTTCGCGAAGCTGGTTGCGGTCTTCCTGCGCGATCTCGCCCGCGACAGGACGCGCAACCGCCTGCGCCGGCTGGGCCAGGCCTGCGTGATGGCGCGCGAGCTGCCGGCCGAGATCCGGCATCTGCACGTGCACTACCTGCACACGCCGGCCTCGGTCATCCGCTATGCCGCCCTGCTGCGCGGCCTGAGCTGGTCGTTCTCCGCCCATGCCAAGGACATCTGGACGACGCCCGCCTGGGAGAAGCGCGAGAAGATCGCCGATGCCGCCTGGGGCGTGACCTGCACCCAGGACGGCTTCCGCGAGCTCGAGCGGCTTGCCGACCGGCCCGACAAGGTGGCGCTCGTCTATCACGGGCTCGACCTTGCCCGCTTCCCGCCGCCGGCGCCGCGCTCCGGCCGCGACGGGGCCGACCCGGGCGATCCGGTGCGCTTCGTCACGATCGGGCGGGCGGTGGCGAAGAAGGGCTTCGACGATCTGCTGGAGGCGCTCGCCCGGCTGCCCGGCGAGCTGCACTGGCGGCTGACGCATATCGGCGGCGGCGAGATGCTGAAGGCGCTGCAGGAGAAGGCCCGTTCGCTCGGCCTCGGCGACAGGGTTCTCTGGGCGGGACCGAAGGCGCAGGACGAGGTCGTGGCGGCGCTCAGGGCCGCCGATCTCTTCGTCCTGCCCTCGAAACAGGCCGGCGACGGCGACCGCGACGGGCTGCCCAATGTCGTGATGGAGGCGGCGAGCCAGGCGCTGCCGATCGTCGCCACCGATTTCGCCGGCATTCCGGAATTCGTTCGGCCCGGCGTCGAAGGGCTCCTGGTGCCGCCGGGCGATGTCGACGGGCTCGCCGCCGCGCTGACGAAGCTCGCCCGTTCGCCGAATCTACGGGAGCAGCTGGGCGATGCTGCCCTGGCAAGGCTGACCGGTGCCTTCTCCGCCGCCGCCGGGCTCGACGGAATGGCCGAGCGGCTGCGCGCTTCCGCCGACGAGCGGGCATGAAGGCGACGGCGCTCATCGCGGTGACGCATCTGCTCGGCTCGGGCCATCTGGTGCGCGCCGCCAATCTCGCGCGAGCTCTGGCGCAGGCCGGTTTCGCGGTCACGCTGGCGAGTGGCGGCATGCCGCTCAGGGCGATGGCGGAGGAACCCTTCGCCTTCGTCCAGCTGCCTCCGGTCAGGACGGAGGGCGTCGACTTCCGGACGCTGCTCGACGAGGCGGGGCGCCCGATCGTGCTGGAACGCAAGAAGGAGCGCATCGGGCTTCTGCAGGCGCTGGCGGCGAGGCTGGGGCCGGATGTCGTGATCGTCGAGCATTTCCCATTCGGGCGCCGGCAGCTCGCCGCCGAGTTCCTGGCCTTGATCGAGGCGGCGCAGGCCGCCAATCCGAAGGCGCTCGTGCTCTCCTCCGTGCGGGACGTGCTGGTGACGCCGCGCCCCGAACGGATCGCCGAGGCACAGGAGCGTCTCGCCAGCCTGTTCGATGCCGTGCTGGTCCATGGCGACGCGGATTTCCTGCCGCTCGACCGGTCATGGCCGGTCGATGGCGGGCTTGCCGCCAAGCTGCGCTATACCGGTTACCTGGCCGATGCACGGAAGCCTTCCCAGCCCAGCCCTCATCCCGAGGAGCCGCGCAGCGGCGTCTCGAAGGATGTTCCAGAAGGTTCCGGAGCCTCCTGGAGCATGTTTCGAGACGCGCCTGACGGCGCTCCTCAGGATGAGGGCTCGGAGGGAACGGCTGAGATCATCGTCTCCGGCGGTGGCTCGGCTGCGGCGCTGCCGTTGTTTGCGCTGGCGCTTGAAGCCGCACGACTCGGCCCGTCCGAGCGGCGCTGGCGGATCCTCGTCGGACGCGGGGTGCCGGAGGAGGCGTTCGGCAGGCTGCGGGCCGTGGCGCCCGCCCATGTCACGGTCGAACGCGCGCGGCCCGATTTTCCGGCCCTGCTCGCCGGCTGCGCGATCTCGATCAGCCAGGCGGGCTATAACACCGTGCTCGACCTCGTCGCCGCGCGCCGCCCGGCCATCGTCGTCCCCTTCGATGCCGGCGGGGAGACGGAGCAGGCCGTCCGGGCAGAGGCGATGCAGCGTGCGGGGCTGGCGCGCTGCCTGCGGATTTCGGGGGAAGGGGCCCTGACGCCCGCCGGGCTCGCGGCGGCCGTCGAGGCCGAAATCGGACGGCGGCCGCCGGCGTTCCGGCTCGCGCTCGACGGCGCGCGCAATGCGGCCGCAATCGTGAAACAGCTTCTCGCCGAGCGCGTCTGAAAGCTGCGGAGCCGTGAGCCGGCATGCCCTTTGCGGGGGCCGGGGTGCAGCTTTGCGAATTGCCGCTTCCGGTCTTTCGCTCTAATGAGGGATGATCCGCCTCCCTCCTCGGTCGGCTCTGGGCAAACCGGCATGTAGCCGGCCACGGCCCTGCGCCTGGAGACAAGATGATGACGACGACGACCGCGCCCGGATTGCCCGACATGAAGCTGTCGGTTCGGCAGACTTTCGGGATCGATTCGGACCTCGAAGTGCCGGCCTATTCGGCAGCCGATCCGCATGTGCCGGATCTGGACCCGGATTACCGCTTCGACCGCGACACCACGATCGCGATCCTCGCCGGCTTCGCGCATAACCGACGCGTCATGATCTCGGGCTATCACGGGACCGGCAAGTCGACCCATATCGAGCAGGTCGCGGCGCGCCTCAACTGGCCCTGCGTCCGCGTCAACCTCGACAGCCACGTCTCGCGCCTCGACCTCGTCGGCAAGGACGCGATCGTGCTGAAGGAAGGCAAGCAGATCACCGAGTTCCAGGACGGCATCCTGCCCTGGGCGCTGCAGAACAACATCGCGCTCGTCTTCGACGAATACGATGCCGGCCGCCCCGACGTGATGTTCGTGATCCAGCGCGTCCTGGAGCAATCCGGCAAGCTGACGCTGCTCGACCAGAAGCGCGTCATCCGCCCGCACCCCGCCTTCCGGCTCTTCGCCACGGCCAACACGGTCGGCCTCGGCGACACCTCGGGCCTCTATCACGGTACGCAGCAGATCAACCAGGGCCAGATGGACCGCTGGTCGATCGTGACGACGCTGAACTACCTGCCTCATGACAACGAGGTCGCGATCGTGCTGGCGAAGTCGAAGCACTACCAGAAGAGCCCGGAGGGCAAGGACATCGTCAACAAGATGGTCCGTGTCGCCGATCTCACCCGCAACGCCTTCATGAACGGCGATCTCTCGACCGTGATGAGCCCGCGTACGGTCATCACCTGGGCCGAGAACGCGGCGATCTTCGGCGATATCGGCTTCGCCTTCCGCGTCACCTTCCTGAACAAGTGCGACGAGATGGAGCGCACGCTGGTGGCCGAGTTCTTCCAGCGCTCCTTCGGCAAGGAACTGCCGGAGAGCGCGGCGAACGTGGTGTTGAGCTAACGGCGGGAGAGAGCCATGGCGCAGTATCAGGGCAGCTGCCATTGCGGACGGGTTGCCTATGAGGTCGAAGCCGATCTCGGGCAGACCATCGCCTGCAACTGCTCCTACTGCCAGCGTCGTGGCTCGATCCTGACGTTCTCGCCGGCCAGCGCCTTTACCCTCACCAAGGGCGAGGATGCGCTGACCGAGTACCGCTTCCATACGCAGAAGATCCAGCATCTGTTCTGCGAGACCTGCGGCATCGAGTCCTTCGCGAGAGGGGCGATGCCGGATGGTACGCCGATGGTCGCGGTCAATGTGCGCTGCCTCGCCGGCGTCGAGCCGGGCGAACTCTCGCCGACGCAATACGACGGACGGTCGCGCTAATCATTCGAAGTCAGAGGACGGCCTGAGTCTTGTCCATCTCGAACCGCAAGCCCGGAACGCCGAAGGAGGCCCCGGCCGAGCCGCTGAAGCGGGCGATTTCCGGCGCGATGAAGGCGATCGCGCGCAAGCCGGAGATGGAGATCGTCTTCGCCGCCGACAAGCCGTCGCTGGTCGGCGAGCGCGCGCGCCTGCCCGAACCGCCGCGCAAGCTCAGCTCCGGCGACGTCGCGATCCTGCGCGGCCATGCCGATTCGATGGCGCTGCGTCTCGCCTGCCATGACGCGGCGATCCATCGCCGCGCCGCGCCGGAAGGCGATGCGGCGCGCGCCGTCTTCGACGCGATGGAGCAGGCGCGGGTGGAGAGCATCGGCTCGCGGCGGATGTCGGGCATGGCCGGCAACATCACCGCGATGCTGGAGGACCGCTATCATCGCGGCGGGCGCTACGAGGAGATCACCGACAGGGCTGATGCGCCGCTGGAGGATGCGCTGGCGCTGATGGTGCGCGAGCGCCTGACAGGCCTGAAGCCGCCGAAGGCGGCGGAGAAGATCGTCGAGCTCTGGCGCGAGCAGATCGAGGCCAAGGCCGGCTCCGATCTCGACCGGCTGGCGAAGTCGATCGAGGATCAGCGCGGCTTCGCCCGCACCGTCCGCGACATGCTGGCCGCCCTCGACATGGCCGACCAGACGGCGCAGGGCGACGAATCCGAGGAGGACGAGGACAATCAGGACCAGTCCTCCGAGGACCAGCAGCAGCAGGAAGGCGAGTCCGAGCAGGAGAGCGGCGCCGACCGCTCCGAAGTCGAGGTCAGCGAGGACGCGACCGAGGAACTGCAGGAGGGCGCCTCCGAGGCGACCGACGCGCCGGCCGGCGACTGGGACGAGGAAGACGACAGCTCCGAGTCCGAGGAGGCCGGCGAGGCGCCGCGGCCGCGCGAGAGCCGCGGCAACGAGCGCCCGCAGACCGACTACAAGGCCTATACGACCAAGTTCGACGAGGTCGTCACGGCCGAGGAGCTCTGCGACGCCGAGGAGTTGACGCGGCTTCGCGCCTATCTCGACAAGCAGCTCGCCCATCTCCAGGGCGTCGTCGCGCGCCTCGCCAACCGGCTGCAGCGGCGCCTGATGGCGCAGCAGAACCGCTCCTGGGAGTTCGACCTCGAGGAGGGCGCGCTCGACCCGGCGCGCCTGCCGCGCATCATCATCGATCCGTTCCAGCCGCTCTCCTTCCGGCAGGAATCGGACGTCAATTTCCGCGACACGGTGGTGACGCTGCTGATCGACAATTCCGGCTCGATGCGCGGCCGGCCGATCACGGTCGCGGCGACCTGCGCCGACATCCTGGCGCGGACGCTGGAGCGCTGCGGCGTCAAGGTCGAGCTGCTCGGCTTCACGACGCGTGCCTGGAAGGGCGGGCTCTCGCGCGAGGCCTGGCTGCAATCGGGCAAGCCGGCCAATCCGGGCCGCCTCAACGATCTGCGCCACATCATCTACAAGGCGGCGGATGCTCCGTGGCGCCGGGCGCGGAAAAATCTCGGGCTGATGATGCGCGAGGGGCTGCTCAAGGAGAATATCGACGGCGAGGCGCTGGACTGGGCGCATAAGCGCCTGCTGGGCCGGTCCGAGCAGCGCAAGATCCTGATGGTGATCTCGGATGGTGCTCCGGTCGACGATTCCACCCTCTCGGTCAATGCCGGCAACTATCTGGAACGGCATCTGCGCCACATCATTGCCGAGATCGAGACGCGCTCGCCGGTCGAGCTGATCGCCATCGGCATCGGCCACGACGTGACGCGCTATTATCGCCGCGCCGTCACCATCGTCGATGCCGAGGAGCTGGGCGGGGTGATGACCGAAAAGCTCGCCGAGCTGTTCGAGGAAGACGGCCCGGCCGCGGGCTCTACGTCACGCCGCCTGCACTGATGCGTCTGACGCGTCGTGCCGCGCTCGCGGGCCTCGGTGCGCTTGCGCTGCCGCGCGCGGCCGGGGCCGTCGAGCAGACGCGCTTCCCGATCCCGGTTTCGGCGCGGCCGATCGTGGCCTTCGAGCCGCGCAACCCGGAGCGGCGGCGATTCGGCGCCCTGCAGTTCCGTGGCGGACTCGTGCTCTCCTCCGGTCATCCGCGCTTCGGCGGCTTTTCGGGCCTCGCGCGGCTGAATGGCGGGCGCGACCTCGTCGCGGTGACCGATCGGGGCTACTGGCTGACGGCGCGCGTGGTCTCCCATGATGGCCGGCCGGCCGGCCTCGAGGATGCCGAGATGGCGGCGATTCTCGGCGCTTCCGGAAGGCCGCTGACCCGCTCGGGCCTCTTCGACACCGAAAGCCTGTGCATCGCCGACGGCGTCGCCTATGTCGGCATCGAGCGCAAGCACGAGGTCGCGCGCTTCGACTGGGCAGGGCAGGGCGTCGAGGCGCGGGCGCGCCCTGTGCCACTGCCGCGCGAGCTCAAGCGGCTGCCGCGCAATCGCGGACTGGAGGCGATCGGAGTGGTGCCGTCAGGCTCGCTCAGGGGCGCGCTGGTCGCGATTGCCGAGCGATCGGGCAAGGAGGACGAGCCGACGCTCGGCGCCATCCTCGGCGGCCCGCAGCCGGGCCTGTTTCGGGTGGCGCGGCACGACGGCTACGATATCACCGACCTCGCCTTCCTGCCTTCGGGCGACATGCTGCTGCTTGAGCGCTGGTACCAGCCGCTGCGCGGCGTCGGCATGCGCATCCGCCGAATCGCCGGGCGCGACGTCAGGCCGGCGGCGCTGCTCGACGGGCCGCGTTTGATCGAGGCCGATCTCGGCTACGAGATCGATAATATGGAAGGCTTGTCGGTCCATCTGGAGAACGGGCGTACGGTGCTGACCCTGATCTCGGACGACAATTTCTCCTTCCTGCAACGGACGGTGCTGCTGGAGTTCGAACTCACCTGAAAGTTCTGCAACCTTAGATTGCAAAAATATGCGATCAGGTTGTAGTCTTGAGTTCCCTTAAGGAAGGGGTCTCGCAATCAGGGAGTGTGTCATGGCGCAAGAAGTAACGGCGGGAAACGTCGCCGCCGTCCAGAAAACGCTTGAGAAGGAGATTCTGGCCGCGCTGCAGCGGGTGGGGCTCCAGACCTACGAACTGGAGAGCATCGCTCTGAAACCCAAGGCCGATAAAACGGTCAGCGGGCTTCTGCCGGGCTGCGAACTCAAATGCAAGCTGGTCGGCTTTCCGCCCAAGCTCGAATGCGAGGTGGTGTGCGGCTGAGCCGAATCGACGCGCAATAAAAAAGCGGCCGCAAGGCCGCTTTTCCGTCATCAGGTCGTGACCCGAAGAAGCTCAGTTGGCGGCGAGCTTCTTCTCGAGGTCGCGCTTCAGGGAGAGCGCGCCGACCGAGAGGTCAGCGGCCGCAGCCTTGAGCAGGAAGGCGTCGAGGCCGCCGCGATGCTCGACCGAACGCAGGGCGTTGGCCGAAACGCGCAGGCGCACCGAACGGCCGAGCGCGTCCGACTGCAGCGTGACGTTCACGAGGTTCGGGCGGAAGACGGTCTTCGTCTTGCGGTTCGAGTGGCTGACGAGGTGGCCGGTCTGGGTGGCTTTCCCGGTCAGTTCGCAACGGCGGGCCATGGCAATCGTTCCTTGCATCCCCGGGTCGCTCAAACAAAAAAACCGACACGCGACGTGCCGGCGAGCACCGGAAGTCAAATTGAAGTCGGGGTTCCATAGCCAAGGCGGCCGGCCCCGTCAAGGAAAACTCCTGCAGGCTGTTCACATCACCTTCAGCGTTAACGAGGTGTAAAGACCGGCATCCGATGCTGGGCTCGGCCATCGCCACCGGCGATGGAAACCGGTCACGATTCGGACCGATTCACAGTGCATGTCGCGCAGGATCGCGCCGTTCCGGAGGCTATGGATGAAATCCGCCGTCGCATCGTCCCTCGCAGGGCTGGTTCTCGCAGCCTGTCTGGCCGAGGCTGCCGGTGCGGCCTCGCTCGACGCGCGCTATGACGTCTCGCTCCTCGGCATCACGCTGGGCACGGCGAGCCTGACCGGCGGCATCGACGGATCAGGCTACAAGCTCGACATCGCGGCCAAGCTGACGGGAATCGTCGGCGGCGTCACGGGCGGGCGCGGCTCGGGCGCGGCGACGGGCACGCTGGTGGGCGGCAAGCTCGCGCCGAAGACCTTCGCCGTCAGCTCCGCCAATTCCAGCGAGAGCCGCACGGTGCGCATGGCGCTGGCGGATGGCAGCGTCGCCGGCATCGACATCGAGCCGCCGATCGACGAGAAGCCTGACCGCGTGCCGCTCAATGACGGCCACAAGCGCAACATCGTCGACCCGCTCAGCGCCTTCCTGATGCCGATCAACGGCAAGGGCAGGGACGGGGCCTGCAACCGCACCCTGCCGATCTTCGACGGGGCGGCGCGCTACGACATCAAGCTCTCCAGCGCGGGCACGCGCAACGTCAAGCTCGAGGGCTATAGCGGGCCGGTCTCGATCTGCCAGGCGCGCTATGTGCCGATCGCTGGGCACCGCGCCTTGCGGCCGAGCACGAAGTTCATGGCCGAGAACCGGGACATCACCACCTGGCTCGCGCCGGTCGCCGGCACGGACATGATGGTGCCGGTGCGCATCTCGGTGAAGACGATGATCGGCACCGCCGTGATCGAGGCCTCGCGCTTCAAGGTCGACCCCGGCGTGACCGCGAGCGCGCGGAACTAAACCGGGCTCCACGCGCTATCCCGGTTGAGGATCAAGGTGCGCGCTTAACGCCCAGATCATCCTCGAATACGGGCCGGAAGAAGGACCGTTCATAGCTGATGATGAAGCGGTCTTTCTCGTTCATCGCGATCGCAGCCTGACATTCGGGGTCTTCGAACGAGCGCTTGCGGTAGTCTTCATAGGCGGTCAGCGACGGGAAGCTGAAGAGGGCCAACGCGATGTTGGAAGCTCCTTCCGACGGCATGAAGTAGCCGTGGTGCTTGCCGCCGAACTTCTCGACGAGCCGAATCCAGAGCCTGCCATAGGCTTCGAAGGCATCGAGCTTATGCGGATCGACGACATAGCGCAGATAGCAAGTGACCATGGTCAGGCGGCCTTCGCATCGGCGAGGAACGCCTGCATCCGCTCCAGCGCCTTCTCGATGTTCTCCAGCGAATTGGCATAGGAGAGGCGGATATAGCCCTCGCCATGGACGCCGAAATCGGGGCCGCCGATGGTGGCGATGCCGGCATCCTCCAGCAGCGCCGAGGCGAGTTTCTTGGCTTTCCAGCCGGTCCTGGAGACGTTCGGGAAGGCGTAGAAGGCGCCCTTCGGCACGGCGCAGGAGACGTTGGGCAGGCCGTTCAGCCCCTTCACCACCGCCTGCCGGCGCCGGTCGAATTCGGCGACCATGGCGGGGACCGCGTCCTGCGGGCCGGTGAGCGCGGCGAGGCCGGCCCATTGGGCGGGGGCGTTGACGCAGGAATGCGAATTCACCGCGAGCTTGCGGGCGTTGTCGTAGAGCGGCTTCGGCCAGACCGAATAGCCCAGCCGCCAGCCGGTCATCGCATAGGTCTTGGACCAGCCATTGAGCAGGATCAGACGGTCGCGGATCTCGGGATAGCTCAGCAGGCAGACATGGCTTTCGCCGTCATAGACCATCTGGTCGTAGATCTCGTCCGACATCACCGCGACGTCGGGGAAGTTCGCCAAGCCGGCGACGAGCTTGTCGACCTCGCTCTTGGGCGTGACGCCGCCGGTCGGATTCGCCGGCGAGTTGACGATCAGCAGCCGGGTCTTCGGCGTGATCAGGGCCAGCGTCTCCTCGGCGGAGAAGGCGAAGCCGTTCTCCTCGCGGATCGGCACCGGGATCGGCGTCGCGCCGGTGTATTCGATCATCGAGCGATAGATCGGGAAGCCCGGATCCGGATACATGATCTCGGCGCCGGGCTCGCCGAACATCAGGATCGCCATGAACATGGTGACCTTGCCGCCCGGCACGATCATCACGCTCTCCGGCGAGACCTCGACGGAATAGCGCTTGTGCAGATCGGCGGCGACCGCCTCGCGCAGTGGCAGGATGCCGTTCGCCGGGGTGTAGCCGTGATGGCCGTCGCGCAGCGCCTTCACCGCCGCCTCGACGATGTGCTCCGGCGTGGCGAAATCGGGCTGGCCGATGCCGAGATTGATGATGTCCTTGCCCTGGCGCTGCAGTTCCGTGGCCCGCGCCAGCACCGCGAAGGCGTTCTCCTCGCCGATGCGGGCGAAGGATGGGACGACGTGAAGGGTCATGGCGCGTTTCCTCGGCGGCGCTTTTCGATGAGGGCGATGGACCGGCCGCGACCGGCGCCCGCCCGTGACTTGGCGTCAAACCGGCGCGGCTGGCAAGCCGGGGCCGGGTTGGGCGCGTTGTTGCATACTGCATACAGCATGAATAAATAGTATGACTATCAGCCAGAATCGACCTTGCCGAGCCGCAGGCGATGGGCATGATGGCTTCTCTCAAATCGTTTGAATGAGAGATCGGCAAGCGGCCGCCAGCGCCGAGCCGCGCGAGAGGAAACGAGGATGGCCAAGGCACCTGGCAAGACCCCCGGCAAGAAGCCGGTTCGGCGCATCAAGCCCGAGCAGCTGCGCTCCAAGGCGTGGTTCGACAATCCCGCCAATGCCGACATGACGGCGCTCTATATCGAGCGCACCATGAATTTCGGCCTGTCGCGCGAAGAGCTGCAGTCGGGCCGGCCGATCATCGGCATCGCCCAGACCGGCTCCGACATCGCCCCCTGCAACCGCCACCATATCGAACTCGCGGCGCGCGTGCGCGACGGCATCCGCGAGATGGGCGGCGTGCCCTTCGAGTTCCCGATCCATCCGATCCAGGAAACCTGCAAGCGCCCGACCGCGGCGCTCGACCGCAACCTGCAATATCTCTCGCTCGTCGAGATCCTCTACGGCTATCCGCTCGACGGCGTGGTGCTGACCACGGGCTGCGACAAGACCACGCCGGCCCAGATCATGGCGGCCGCGACGGTCGACATCCCGGCGATCGCGCTGCCGGGCGGGCCGATGCTGAACGGCTCCTTCCGCGGCGAGCGCACCGGCTCCGGAACGATCGTCTGGAAGGCCCGCCAGATGATGGCTGCGGGCGAGATCGACTATAAGGGCTTCGTCGAGCTGGTAGCATCGTCCGCGCCATCCGCGGGACACTGCAACACCATGGGCACGGCCTCGACGATGAACTCGCTGGCCGAGGCCATGGGCATGACGCTGCCCGGCGCCGCCGCGATCCCTGCGCCTTATCGCGACCGCTACGAGATGGCCTATCTCACCGGCAAGCGCATCGTCGAGATGGTCTGGGAGAACCTGATCCCCTCGAAGATCCTGACGCGCGAGGCGTTCGAGAACACCATCGTCATCAACTCGGCGATTGGCGGCTCGACCAATGCGCCCGTCCATGTCAACGCCATCGCCAAGCATATCGGCGTCAAGCTCGACAACGAGGATTGGACCAAGATCGGTTACGAGATCCCGCTGCTGGTGAACCTGCAGCCGGCCGGCGAATATCTCGGCGAGGACTATTACCGTGCCGGCGGCCTGCCCGCCGTGATCGCGGAGCTGATCGAGAAGGGCAAGCTCAAGCCCGCGATCACCGCCAATGGCAAGACGCTGGAAGAGAACTGCAAGGGTGCCTTCTCGATCGCCCGCGAGGTGATCAAGAGCTACGACCAGCCGATGAAGGCCCAGTCGGGCTTCCTCAACCTCTCCGGCAACCTGTTCGATTCCGCGATCATGAAGACCAGCGTGATCACGCCGGAATTCCGCAAGCGCTATCTGGAGAACCCGAAGGACCCGATGGCCTTCGAGGGCCGCGCCATCGTCTTCGACGGGCCGGAGGATTACCACGACCGCATCGACGATCCGGCGCTCGCCATCGACGAGCACTGCATCCTGTTCATCCGCGGCGTCGGGCCGATCGGGTATCCCGGCGCGGCCGAGGTCGTGAACATGCGGCCGCCGGATTACCTGATCAAGAAGGGCGTCACGGCGCTCGCCTGCGTCGGCGACGGCCGCCAGTCCGGCACTTCCGGCTCGCCCTCGATCCTCAACGCCTCGCCGGAAGCGGCGACGGGCGGCGGGCTCGCGCTGCTGAAGACCGGCGACAAGGTCCGCATCGACCTCAAGAAGCGTACCGCCAACATCCTGATCTCGGATGATGAGCTGGCCGAGCGCAAGTCGGCGTTCAAGGCTTCGGGCGGCTACAAGTATCCGAAGAGCCAGACGCCCTGGCAGGAGATCCAGCGCAAGATCGTCGACGAGCTCTCCGAGGGCATGGTCCTCAAGCCAGCGGTCAAGTACCAGAAGATCCACAAGAAGTTCGGCGTTCCGCGCGACAACCACTGAGGCTGCTTGCCGTCATGCTCGGGCTTGTCCCGACCATCCACGTCTTCTCTCGTCGAGCGTGGCGTTCAAGACGTGGGTGCTCGCCACAAGGGCGAGCATGACGGCGCGTATCATTCCCAAAGCGCATCGGCGCCCGTCGATGCGCGCGCAGTTGCGGGGCTGACAAATGCCTGCGGGCTGGACACTATGCCAGCCTCGTATCCGCCATCATTTGAAACGATTTAAAATGGCACACAGCCCGCAGGTCGAAGCCTTCCGCAAGCTGCACGAGGCCGGCTGCTTCGTGATGCCCAATCCCTGGGATCTCGGTTCGGCTCGCTGGCTGCGCGGGCAGGGCTTCAAGGCGCTGGCGACGACGAGCGCCGGCTTCGCCTTTACGCAGGCGCGCGCCGACCAGGACGTGCCACGCGACATGATGCTCGCCCATATCGCCGAGATGGTGAAGGCGGTGCCGGACCTGCCGGTCAACGCCGATTTCGAGAACGGCTATGCCGATACGCCCGACGGCGTCGCGGCGAACGTCAAGCTCTGCGTGGCGACCGGCGTCGCCGGCCTCTCGATCGAGGACGCGACGGGCCGGGAAGCCGATCCGCTCTACCCGTTCGAGCTCGCGGTCGAGCGCGTCAAGGCGGCGCGCAAGGCGATCGACGACACCGGCTCCGGCGTGCTGCTGACGGCGCGCGCTGAATGTTTCCTGACCGGCCATCCCGAGCCGCTGAAGGAAGCGGCGCGCCGGATCGAGGCCTATGCCGCCGCGGGCGCGGACGTCCTCTATGCACCGGGCCCGAAGACGGCGGCGGATATCGGGACCATCGTGTCGGCCGCCGGCGGCAAGCCGGTGAACGCACTGGTCTATGGCGATTTCGGGCTCTCGGTCGCCGACATCGCGACGGCGGGCGCGCGACGCATCTCGATCGGTGGTGCGCTGGCGCGGGCGGCCTGGGCCGCCTTCATGGAGGCGACCCGCCTGATCGCGGAGGAGGGCAGTTTCAAGGGCTTCGCCGGCAACGGCCCCTCGGCGCCGCTCAACCCGTTCTTCACCAAGGATCTCGAGGCGCGTTCATGACCGGGACGCTGCTGATCGCGCCGGAATGGCTCGGGCGCAGCGGTCTCTGGCAGGTCGATGCGAAGGGCAAGCGCAAGGCGGTCGACGCCGAGGATGTCGGACTTTCGGACGCGCTCGGCGACAGGCTCGAAGCCTGGATGGACGCCTTCGACGCGATCTATGACGAGGACGCTCCCGAGACATCGGATTTCGCCGACCAGGTCGAGCGTATGGCCTGGGAAGCCGAGGGCCACGCCCTTGCCCATGCCATCGCAGCCGAGCTCGGTGCCGGCTGGAGCGTTCAGCAGGATCTGACGGGCTGGCGGGGGAAGGGACCATCATGACGCTCGACTGGAAGGCGCCGCCATTCCCGCCGGCCAAGGTTCTCGAAGGGCAGTATTGCCGTCTTGAGCCGCTCGACGTCGGCAGGCATCTCGATGATATCTGGGCCGCCAATGCCGGCCATGACCGGGTCTGGGACTGGTTGCCCGCCACTTCGCCGAAGAGCAAGGACGAGTATCGCGCCCTGCTCGACTCCATGGTGGCGAAGGTGGGCATCGTCCCGCTCGCGGTGATCGACAAGGCCGACGGAAAGGCCAAGGGCCATCTCTGGATCATGGAGATCCGGCCCGAGCACGGCGTCTTCGAGGTGGGCTGGATCACCTATTCGCCGGCGCTGCAGCGCACGCGTGCGGCGACCGAAGCGATCTATCTCGTCGGCGATTACGGCTTCTCGCTCGGCTATCGCCGCTACGAGTGGAAGTGCAACGACCTCAATCTACCTTCCAAGCGTGCGGCCCTGCGTTTCGGCTTCCATTACGAGGGGCTGTTCCGCCAGCATATGGTGGTGAAGGGCAGGAACCGCGATACCGCCTGGTTCTCCATTCTCGACGGCGAGTGGCCGGCGCGCGCCCAGGCCTTTCGGCGCTGGCTGGCGCCAGAGAATTTCGACGCACAGGGGCAACAGAGGAACTCACTCGGCGTCTTCAACCAGATCGCGGGACAGGCCGGTGCCATCACGCTGCGCCGTGCCGGCTATGCCGACATCCCTGCGATCCTGGCGCTCAAGAACGCCGCCTATACGCCGAACGAGAGCATCATCGGCGTGCCTTCCCTGCCGCGCATCGCCGATTACAGGCAGGTCGTGGCCGAGCATGAGGTCTGGCTGGCGGAGGGCGAGAACGGCCTGGAGGCCGCGCTCGTGCTCGATATCGAGCCGGGAGATTTCACGGTCTGGAGCGTTGCCGTCGCGCCGGAGGCGGGTGGCCGCAAGCTGGGCGCTGCGCTGATGGCCTTCGCGGACGAGCGGGCGCAGGCGCTGGGCTACGGCTCCGTGCATCTCTACACCCACGCCAAGCTCACCCAGCGCATCGGCTGGTATGAGCGCCTGGGCTTCACCATCACGCATCATGAGGACATGGCCGACCGGCGGCTGACCCATATGCGCAAGACCTTTGCAAAAGCCGGCTAAGAAGGAACCGAGCATGGCAGGACGTTTGAAGGGCAAGGTTGCGGTCGTCACCGCCGCGGGGCAGGGGATCGGCCGGGCCATTGCCGAGGCTTTCGTCGCGGAAGGCGCGACCGTCTGGGCTACCGACAAGGACGTCGCGCTGCTGGACGGCATCCCGAAGGCCAAGAAGCGCAAGCTCGACGTGCTCTCGACCAAGGCGGTCAACGCCTTCGCCGAGAAGGTCGGGCCGATCGACATCCTCGTGAACGCCGCCGGCTTCGTCCATCACGGCACCGTGCTGAGCACCGACGACAAGGCCTGGGACTTCTCCTTCGACCTCAACGTCAAGTCGATGCACCGCACGATCCAGGCCTTCGTTCCTGGCATGCTGGAGAAGGGCGCCGGCTCGATCATCAACATCGCCTCGGGCGCCGGCTCGGTGCGCGGCCTACCGAACCGCTATGCCTATGGCGCGACCAAGGCGGCGGTGATCGGCCTGACCAAGGCGGTTGCGGCCGACTACATCAAGAAGGGCGTGCGCGCCAACGCGATCTGCCCGGGCACGATCCAGTCGCCCTCGCTCGATCAGCGCATCAAGGATCTCGCCGCCTCGACCGGCACGACCGAGGCGGCCGCGCGCCAGGCCTTCGTCGATCGCCAGCCGATGGGCCGGCTCGGCACGGCCGAGGAGATCGCCTGGCTCGCGGTTTATCTCGCCGCCGACGAGTCGAGCTACACCACCGGCCAGATCCATCTGGCGGATGGCGGCTTCGCGCTCTGAGCGCGCCCAGGGATGGCGGGCGGTTCTCCGTCCGCCATCGTTCAAGGTCGCGCCCGACAGCGACCCGGCACCAGAACGGATAGGGAGAGCGGCATGCATGTCCTGATCACGGGGGCGGCCGGCATGGTCGGCCGCAAGCTGGCGGAGCGCCTGGCGCGCGAGGGCAGCTGCGCCGGCAGGGCGATCAGCAAGCTCACGCTCTCCGATGTCGTGCCGGCCTCGCTGCCGGCCGAGCTCGCGAACCGCGCGACGATCCGTGTCGAGGATTCGGGTGATGCGGCTGTGGCGAAGGCGCTCGCCGCGCTGCGCCCGGACCTGATCTTCCACCTCGCCGCGATCATCTCCGGAGAGGCCGAGCGCGATTTCGACAAGGGCTATCGCGTCAATCTCGACGGCATGCGCAACCTGCTGGAGGCGATCCGGCACGAGGGCGGTGCGGCCTATGCACCGAAGTTCGTCTTCACCAGCTCGAGCGGCATCTTCGGCGCGCCGTTTCCGCCGTCGATTTCCGATGAGTTCCACGTCACGCCGCTGACCAGCTACGGCACGCAGAAGGCGATCGGCGAATTGCTGCTGGCCGACTACTCGCGGCGCGGCTTCGTCGATGGCGTCGGCATCCGCTTCCCTTCGATCGTGGTCAGGCCGGGCAAGCCCAACGCCTCGGCCGGCGGCTTCTTCTCCGGCATCATCCGCGAGCCGCTGCAGGGCGTGGAAGCGCTCTTGCCGGTCGGCGACGAGGTGCTCTTCACCCATGCCAGCCCGCGTTCGGCCGTCGGTTTCCTGATCCATGCCGCGGGCTTGTCGCGCGAAGAGCTCGGTACGCGCGTCAATCTGACCATGCCGGGCGTCTGCGTCACCGTTGGCGATCAGATCGAGGCGCTCCGGCGCATCGCCGGCGACAAGGCGGTGAAGCTGATCCGGCGCGCGCCCGACCCGGCCTCCTCGGCCATCGTCGCCGGCTGGCCGACCCGCTTCGACGCGAAGCGGGCTCTGGCGCTGGGCTTCACCGCCGAACGCGACTTCGACGAGATCATCCGCGTCCATATCGCGGACGATCTCGGCGGCCATCTTCCGAACTGATACGAAACTTCAGACCGAACTCTCAGGACAGATCCGATGCATATTCTCGTTCTTGGCGGCGCCGGCATGGTCGGGCGCAAGTTCATCGAGCGGCTGGCGCGCGATGGCGGGCTCGGCGGCAAGCCGGTGACCCGCGTGACGGCACAGGACGTGGTCGTTGCCTCGCCGCCGCCGGCCGCGCCCTTCGACTTCGAGACGGTGGTCTCGGATCTCTCGATCGAGGGCGAGGCCGAGAAGCTGCTCGCGACGCGGCCGGAGCTGATCGTCCATCTCGCCGCGATCGTCTCCGGCGAGGCCGAGGCCGATTTCGACAAGGGCTACCGGATCAATCTCGACGGCACGCGCTATCTCTTCGAGGCGATCCGCAAGGCCGGCGACGGCTACAAGCCGCGCCTGGTCTTCACCTCCTCGATCGCCGTGTTCGGCGCGCCGTTCCACGACAAGATCGAGGACGAGTTCTTCACCACGCCGCTGACCAGCTACGGTACGCAGAAGGCGATCGGCGAGCTCCTGCTCTGCGACTATTCGCGGCGCGGCTTCTTCGATGGTGTCGGCATCCGCCTGCCGACGATCTGCGTGCGCCCCGGCAAGCCGAACAAGGCGGCCTCCGGCTTCTTCTCCAACATCATCCGCGAGCCGCTGAACGGCGAGGAGGCGGTGCTGCCGGTCTCCGACCAGGTGCGCCACTGGCATGCCAGCCCACGTTCGGCGGTCGGCTTCCTGATCCATGCCGCGACGATGGACACCGCTAAGATCGGCCCGCGTCGCGCCCTGACCATGCCGGGCTATTCCTGCACGGTGGCCGAGCAGATCGAAGCGCTGCGCAAGGTCGCGGGCGAGAACGTGGTGAAGCGGATTAAGCGCGTGACGGATCCGGTGATCGACGGGATCGTCGCGGGCTGGCCGCGCAACTTCAACCCGCAGCGCTCCGTGGCGCTCGGCTTCAAGGCGGAGTCGAGCTTCGAGGAGATCATCCGCGTGCATATCGACGACGAACTGCACGGGACTTTCGTGAAGTAAGGGGCTACGCGTCCGTCATGGTCGGGCTTGTCCCGACCATCCACGCCTTCCGCCATCGAGGATGGCGTTCAAGGCGTGGATGCTCGCCACAAGGGCGAGCATGACGGCCACAGTTTCTAAGCAGGGCAGGGCTCGCCCTGTTCCTGCTGCCGGCGCGGCGGCATGGTGAGGCTAGGGGCGCCGCGCGCGGGTTCCGGCTCCGGCTCCAATTCCGGGGCATGCGCCCAGCCGCTCGCACTCCAGCTCTTCAGCGCCGCCCAGGTCGAGCGGTCGAGCCGGAACTGCTCGCAGGGGAACAGCCCGCCGCGCGCCGGCAGCGACCTCAGGAACGAACCCTCGGACCGAAAGCCGGACTTCTCCAGCACCCGCCGGGAGGCCGGGTTGATGACGCGCACATTGGTCTCGATCGCCGGAATGTCGACGAGCGAGAACAGGCTGTCGATCAGGCCCTGCATCGCTTCGGTCGCATAGCCTTTCCCCCAATGCGGGGTGCCGAGCCAGTAGCCGACGGAGGGCGCGTCCGCCGCCTGTCTGTGCGCGCTGATCATGCCGATCAGCTCGTTCGGCTTCGAACGCGGGGTGATCGCCAGCGCGAGATGATCGCCCAGCGCATTGCCCTTGCGCATCGCGAAGATGAAGGGCTCCACCGCCTCCGGCGGGTAGGGATGTGGAATCGATGCCGTCATCTCCGCCACTGCCTTTTCGCCGGCCTGGCGAAGGATGGCGGCGGCATCGGCCATGCGGGGCCAACGCAGCCAGAGACGCCGGGTCTCGAGCCGGAAGACATCGTCGCGGGTCAGTTCGGGGAACATTGTGTCTCTCCGTCGGCGCAAACGAAAAAAGGGAGCTGGGACTTTGGTCCCATCTCCCCTCTCGCTGACCTTCGGGAAACCCTATTCGGGCCTTGCCCTTGATCCGTTCGGTTCGATGGAACCGGCGGATCGAGAGACTTCCCTATCCGCCTTTTACTCTGCGGCCTCTTGGGCCGGGACTACGTTCACGAAAGCTCGGCCGAGTTTCGTCGAGAATCGGACGCGGCCGTTCGTCGTGGCAAAAAGGGTATGGTCTTTACCCATGCCGACATTGGCGCCGGCATGCCACTTCGTGCCGCGCTGACGAATAATGATGTTGCCGGCAACGACGGCCTGGTCGCCGAAGCGCTTCACGCCGAGTCGCTTGCTTTCGGAATCGCGGCCGTTACGCGACGAGCCGCCTGCCTTTTTGTGAGCCATAACGCCCTACCTCAAAACTTGTGGTGTCTCTCTAACCCGAATCGAGGGCAAAGACCACCCGTCTCGGATACGAAATGCCGGAGCACCATTCTGTCAGGAGCGACAGATCGAGACCGAAGCCTCGGCGATGATGATCCGGCGCAGATATCGACGCCGGGAAGACCCGACCTCAGGCCTCGGACGCTTCGTCCTTGGCCGCCTTCTTGGCCGGGGCCTTCTTGGCGGCGGCCTTCTTCGGCGCCGCAGCTTCCTCGCCGGCCTCGGCCTTGGCAGCCTTCGGAGCGGCCTTGGCCTTCACGGCGGCCGGCGCGGCGGCGGCATCGCCCTTCTTCATCTCCGGCTTCTTGCCGCCGGTGAGAATGTCGGTGATGCGGATGATGGTCAGCTCGGCGCGGAAGCCGCGCTTGCGCTTCGAGTTCTGGCGGCGGCGCTTCTTGAAGGCGATGACCTTCTCGCCACGGGCCTGCTCGACGATCTCACCGGCGACGGTGATCTCGGAGAGGGCCTTGGCGTCGAGCGTGGTCTTCTCGCCTTCGGTGAGCATCAGCACGGAGCCGAAAGCGACGGTGTCGCCCGGGTTGCCCTCGATCTTGGCAACGGTGATCTTGTCGTTGGCGGCGACGCGGAACTGCTTCCCGCCGGTCTTGATGACTGCGAACATTTTGTCCTCCATGTTCGGCCCCGCCCTGTCATGGCTTCCGGAACGGAGCGCATGCGGGACGGCTTTTTGGCAGTCGGTTGCGTGGTCTGGTTGCTCTTGCCGGCCCGCGACGCATCACGCAGGCCAAAAGAGATCGGGCGCGGGTTTCCCCACGCCGGACGGTGCTCGATAGTCGGGCCGGCGCGACAGGTCAAGCGAAAGCCGCGGGGAACAGTGGATTTCTCACGGTCGAGAGGCTTGCCCCTCGGGCGCGGCTTGTGTAACAAGCGCCTCGCTTCGACCGAAGGCGACCGCGGACAGGTGGCAGAGTGGTTGAATGCACCGCACTCGAAATGCGGCATACCTGCAAGGGTATCGGGGGTTCAAATCCCTCCCTGTCCGCCAGTTTTTTGGCGCTAACCGTATGTATTGGTTGCCGAATCGGGTCTCCCAGACAAGTGGCGCCCCAACGTTCACCCCAACACTCGTTTCCGCCCGCAAACGTTTTGGGTGATGAAGCTTCGGTTACTTACTGAGCAATGCGCTTCCGATTCGCGCCACAAGCAGACATTGAGCCACTGCCCAAGAACAGACATCCGGCAGATTGAGAGAGCTCGAATTCGCGCCGGTGAACGTGACGGCGGTTTTCAAACATTCACCGGTGGCCGTCTCGCGGAGTGCGTGGCGAACCTGTTTTCGCGATCCTGTTCGCTCAGGCGCTACCTCGCTTCACCAGAGCGTAGTCGACGTTCTTGATCTCCGTATCGATGGGCAAGCCCTCGATACGGGAGATCAACATATCGGCGGCCGCCCAACCCATCTGATAGCCTTGGGTCCTGATGGTCGTCAGACCAGGGGGGATTTCGGCCGCGATCTCGAAGTCGCCAAAGCCTGCAACGGCGAGATCCTCTGGCACCCGCATGCCGCGGCGCTGCGCCTCGAACATGACGCCGACGGCCAGAAGATCCGAGGCGCAGAGCACGGCTCGCACGCCGCCGGCATCCAGCAACTGCTGAAGCCCGCTCGTTCCCCCGCGAAAACTCGAGGTGTCCTCCGTCACGTCCGTCGAGAGGGGCGACACCACGATATCGGCGCGCAGCCCTGCCTGACGCAGCGCGTCCAGCGCTCCGTCGCGGCGGGCCTCGTAGCGACGCAGACCGGGCACGGGATAGTCGACATAGCCGATTCGGTCATAGCCTTGGGCAATCAGGTAGCGCGCGATCTCGCCTCCCGCCTCGCGATTTCGAAAACCCGTCGCCATGTCGATGATCGGGCCTTCGGTCTCCCAGACCTCGACCACGGGGAGACCCGAGCCGCGCAGTAGTGCGTAGGTCTCGTCGCTGTGGCGGGTGCCTGTCAGGACAAGGCCGTCGGGACGCCTGCGGATGAAGGCCTCTACCGCCAAGGCTTCGGCATCCAGTGAATAGCCGGTGTTGGTGATCATGAACTGATAGGAGGCCTGCCGAAGTCGATCGGCCATACCCTGGATACTGTTGGCATTGTTCGAGTTGCGCAGGGACGGAACGACGATCCCGATCATGGCGCTGCGACCGGAGGCGAGATTACCCGCAAGCATGTTCGGAACGAAGCCCAGCCGATCGCCTTCGTTCAGCACGCGCTCGCGCGTCGCGGCGCTCACGGCGGACGGGTTCTTGTAAACGCGCGAGACCGTCATGAGCGAAACGCCGGCGGCGTGTGCGACATCGGACATGGTGGCCCAGCCCGGCAATCGCTTCACGGGATCATGGTTCATAGGTGGGCTCTGCTGCACGCCTTTTGAGCATCGTCGAGGCTCGCTTCATCCGCACCCTACTTGACAGGACGCAAAACATAAACCTGGATGTTAGCGGTAACGTTAGCGCTAACATGTGGATTTGCGGTGACCGAACCGGATATGCTGAAGCAGCGTGTGCTCGACTGGATCGAGCGCGATCGCGAGGAGATCATCGCCTTCCTTTCGGCTTTCCTGCAGGCGAAGTCCCCGAACCCTCCCGGCGATACGCGCCTTGCGAGCACCCATGTCGAGCGCTTCCTCGCCGAACATGGGCTGCCTTTCCGCGTGCTGAGTGCTCAAGAACACTTGCCCAACATCGTCGGCTCGGTCTCGGCGGCGCAACCTGGGCGACACCTGGTCCTGAACGGGCACATGGACGTGTTCCCGGCAATCGACGAGTTGCCGGGGCACCGCAGCCAGTGGAGCGGTGAGGTCATCGACGACCGGATCTACGGGCGCGGCGCGGCGGACATGAAATGCGGCACGACGGCCTCGATCTTCACCTATCGCTACCTGGCCGAGCTGATGCCGGAGCTGCGTGGGCGCCTGACGCTGACGGTGGTGTCCGACGAGGAGACCGGCGGCCGCTACGGCACGCGCCATCTGATGGAGACGATTCCCGAGGAGGTGATCGGCGATTGTTGCCTCAACGGCGAGCCAAGCGGGCTGGCCACGCTGCGCTTCGGGGAAAAGGGCGCGCTGCGAATGGCTCTGACCGTCCGCACCCGGGGAGCCCATGGCGCCTACCCGCATCTCAGCGAGAGCGCGATCAAGATCGCCTGCCGCCTGGCCACAGATCTGGAGGCGCTGGCGGAGCTTCAGCCCGAACTGCCTGAAACGGTCAGCGCGGTGATCGCCTCCGCGTCGGCACGGGCGGCGATGAACATCAGCCTCGGCGACGGCGCGGCCGACATCGCGGACCGTGCGACGGTGAACATCGGGGTGATCCGTGGCGGGCTCAAGGTCAACATGCTGCCGGACGAGTGCCTGCTCGAAGTCGAGGTCAGGATGCCGCCCGGCCTGAGCATTGAGCGGGTCGAGAGCGAACTCGCCGGTATTCTCGTCCGCTATCCGATGGTGACGCGCGAGACGCGGCCCGACCACAGCTACCCGTCGAGCTGGTGCGACCCCGAGGGGGACATGGCCGGAATCCTGCGGGCCAACACGCGGCAAGTGACGGGGCGAGAAGCGGTGCCGATCGTCAGTCTCGGCGGCTCGGACGCCCGTTACTGGCGCTGGCGCGGGGTGCCGGCCTATCTCTACGGCCCTTCCCCCAAGACGATGGGCCACCGCGAAGAGCATGTCACGATCGACGAGCTGTTCGCCGTTCTGCGCGTCCACGCGCTGTCGGCAATCGACTATCTGGCAAACGATAATGGAGGGGAATGATGGCTATGGCTCGGGCATATCTCATCGCAGCGGCGCTGCTCGCCGGCGCCGTCCCTGCGGCGGCGGCCAACCTGCCGGCGAAGGAGCGGACGGCGACCATTCTGGTCAGGAACGATTCCGTCGGCTTCGACCCGCACAAGTCGACCGGTCGAGGCGCAGCCGAAATCCTGTTCATGATGGCGGATACGCTGGTCTCGGTCGAAGACGACCAGAAAACACTGCGTCCGCTGCTGGCGAAGTCGTGGTCAGTATCCGATGATGGCCTGACCTACACGTTCAATCTACGCGACGACGTCAAGTTCTGCGACGGCAAGCCGCTCACCGCCGGCGACGTTGTCTATTCGCTGAAGCGCCTAATCGCCCCCGAGACACGCTCCCCAGCGGCCTGGCGCCTCGGCAAGGTCGCCGACATCACCGCCAAGGACGACACGACCGTCATTTATATGCTGAAGGAGCCGCATAACGAGCTCCTGCTGCACCTCGCGCAGAGCTTCGGCTCGATCATCGACCGAGCCAATGTCGGGAAACTGGGCGCCGATTTCGGCGTCAAGGGCCTGAACGGCACCGGGCCGTTCTGCTGGGGCGAGTGGCGTCCGCGCGACCAGTTCGTCGTGACGCGCCATGATGCCTACAAATGGGGGCCGGCGATCTACGACAACAAGGGACCGGCCAAGGTCGAGGCTATCGTCTGGCGCGTCGTTCCCGAGGAAAGCGCGATCCTGGCCGCGATGCAGACGGGGGCGGGAGACATCTCCTACGTGTTGCCGGAATGGTCGATCGATCAGCTCAGCAAGCTGCCGATGCTGACCAAGGCCGAGCCGCGCATCTCGAACTATTCCGCCTATCTCGGCCTGCGTCCGAACCGCAAGATGACGAGCGACCTGCGCGTTCGTCAGGCGATGAACCTGGCGGTCGACCGCGAGGCTCTCGCCAAGAGCATGTGGTTCGGCCAGGCTCGGCCGGCCAAGACGCTGGTCAGCCCCGGCACCATCGACTACTCGGGCGCGACCGAGGCGAGCTACGACCCGGCCAAGGCCAAGGCGCTGCTCGACGAGGCCGGCTGGAAGCTCGGCAATGACGGCTTCCGCTACAAGGATGGCGAGCGGCTCTCGCCTTCGATCCTCGCCGCCGGCACGGCCGGGTGGCGTTCCCGTCTCGAGGCGATCCAGGGCTACATGAAGCAGGTAGGCATCGACCTGAAACTGCTCTTGGTCGAGCCCGCCGCCGCGATGGCGCAGATCAACACCTCGCCGGACTTCGATGGCTATGCGCTGTTCTCGCCCTACGCCACGGCCGGCGAGGTGCTGATGATGTTCCATTCCGCGAACGTGCCGGCGCCGAACCGCTTCAACTGGAAGGACAAGACCACCGACGACCTGCTCGCGGCCGGCCAGACCAGCCTGGATGCAGCCAAGAAGGCCGAGGCCTATGCCGCCGTCCAGAAGATCGTGGCGGACCAGGCTCTTCTGATCCCCCTCGTGCATGAGCGCCTGTTCCTGTTCTCGACCAAGCGGGTCAAGGGCGTCGACGTGCACGGGATCTACAACAGCGCCGTCTACAAGGGCCTGGACATCGAGATCGCCAAGTGAGCGACACTGTGCTGGCCGACGGCTTCAAGGCCGAGCCGTATTGGTGGGAGGCCGTCCCCCGGGGCACGGCCGCTCGCCAGGCTATCCCAGCCGAAGCCGACGTAGTGATCGTAGGCTCCGGCTATGCCGGCCTCTCGGCGGCGATCCCGCTGGCGCGCGCCGGCCGCGGGGTCGTTGTCATCGAAGCCCACAGCGCTGGCCACGGGGCCAGCACGCGCAGCGTGGGCATGATCGGCGGCCGGTTGCGGCAAAGCTACGTCGCGCTGGCCAAGGACTTCGGGGCCGAAAAGGCCCATGCGCTGCTCAGCGAGACCTGGGACGCCTATGGCTGGTTCCGCCGCTTTGTCAGCGATGAGAACATCGATTGTGACCTAGCGCTGTCCGGCAGGCTGATCTGCGCCTGGACCGCTAGGGACATGGAGATGCTCAAGCGCCAGGCAGCTTTCCTGACCGCGACGTTCGGCATTCCGGCCCATACCATCGACAAGGACTGGTTGCCCGCGCATGTGGTGACCGATCTCTATCACGGCGCGATGATGCTGCCCGAGGATGGGGGTATCGACCCTGCGAAGTATCATCGTGGTTTGCTGCGCCTTGCGCGCGCACACGGCGTCCAGGTCATTGAACAGACTCCGGTGACCGAACTTGTCGAGAGCGGCAAGGCGACGTCGGTCGTGACGGCCGCGGGCACCACCCGCGCCCGCGACGTCATCCTGGCGACCAATGCCTATACCGGACGCGAGCTGCCCTGGTATCGTCGCCGCGTCATCGCCGTCGGGAGCCACATGATCGCGACCGAACCGCTGGCGGCGGGCATTGTCGAGGGCCTTTTACCCGGGGGGCAACTCGTCAACGATACGCGCAAGCTCGCATTCGCGTTTCGCGCCAGCCCCGATCGGCGGCGCCTGCTCGTCGGCGGAAGGGCGCTGCAGGTAGACCGCGTCGACCCGGTCGCTATCGCGCGACGCCTTAAGCAGGTGATGGCGCAGTCCTTTCCCTCGCTTGCCGAGACTCGCATCAGCCATGCCTGGGAAGGCCGTGTCGGCTTCACTTTCGACCGCATCCCGCACATCGGCCGGCGGGGGAACATCCATCATGTGCTCGGTTGCAACGGCTCGGGCATCGTGATGGGCAGCTATCTCGGCCGCCGCACGGCGGAGCTGCTGCTCTCCGGTCAATCGACGAGCCAGTTCGCCCAGCAGGAACTGCCGAGCCGTCCCTACTACAACGGCGTCCCCTGGTTCATGGCCCCGATGACCATGGCCCTGTCGCTGCAGGACAGGGCGAGGTCCTGGTTCGGCTGATCGCACCGAGTTCAACTCAGGAGAACGAGATGACATTTTCTTTGATCGCCCGTGACGAAAAGACGGGCATGTTCGGCATCGGCATCGCCACTTCCAGCATCGCCGTCGGAAACCGCTGCCCTTGGGCCCGCGCCAGGGTCGGTGCCGTGACGTCGCAGCACCGTAGCGACATCCGGCTTGGTCCGAAGGGGCTCGACTTCCTTTCCGCCGGGCTCAGCGCCGAGGAGACCGTGCGCCGCCTCATCGACGAGAGCGAATTTCCTGATCAGCGGCAGGTCGCAGCGATCGACCGGAACGGCGGGACGGCGTTCTATACCGGCCCGAAGATCCCCTCGATCAATTCGGGCTACCAGGGTGTCAATTGCGTCTCGACCGGCAACGTCATCGCAAACCCTGACGTGCCCAAAGCGATGGTCGAATTTTTCGAGGGCGCCGCTGGGGTACCGTTCGTGGAGAAGCTGCTGGGCGCGATCGATGCCGGCCTTGCCGCCGGTGGCGAGACCCAGCCGATCATGTCGGCTGCTCTCCTCGTCGTCGACGAGCAGGACTGGCCGCTGGTCGATCTGCGCGTGGACCTCGAGCCGGAGCCGCAAGCCAAACTGCGTCAACTTTGGGAGGCCTATGAGCCGCAGCTCGAACACTTCATCGTGCAGGTCCTGCGCCCGAACGACGTCAAGCCTCGCAAGGCTCCCGAGCCGGTTCAGGCCTGATCGCAAGCGAGACCGAAAGGCAGCCCCATGCTGAGATACACGGCGCAGCGCCTGCTGTTTGCGGTACCGGTAATTTTCGGCGTCCTGCTGATCGGGTTCGCCCTGCTCAACCTCGTTCCGTCGGATCCGGCGACCGTGCGCGCCGGGCCGACCGCCAGCGCCGCGGTCATCACCCAAATCCGAAGTGAAATGGGGCTGGACCGCCCGCTCTGGGAGCAGTTCCTGCGCTATGTCGGCAGCATCATGCAAGGTGATCTCGGCACATCGTTGGTCAACAACATGTCGGTGGCGGAAGAACTGTCCCGTTCGTTCCTGGCGACGCTGGAACTGATCGCCCTCTGCCTGGTCTGGGCCGTGCCGCTGGCGATACTGCTCGGCGTTGCCGCTGCCGTATCAAGAGGCGGCTTCCTCGATCGGCTGATCATCAGCGGGGCCGTCGCCGGCATTTCCCTCCCCGTCTTCCTGATCGGCATGGTCCTGCTGTGGATATTCGGCTTCCAGCTGCAGTGGCTGCCCTTCACCGGGCGCGGCGGCCCGCTCTGGACTCTCGACGGCTTTCGCCATGCCGTTCTGCCATCGCTGTGCCTGGGCCTGATCTTCGTCGGGCCGGTCGCGCGGATCACGCGCACCTCCATGCTCGAGGTGCTGGGTGCGGACCATATCCGGACGGCGCGCGCCAAGGGATTGGAGGAGCGCCTGATCGTTGGACGCCATGCGTTGCGCAACGCCATGATCCCGGTGACGACGCTGATCGGCCTCCAGATCGGCTATCTCATGGGCGGCGCCATCGTCACGGAGACAATCTTCTCGTGGCCGGGCGTCGGCCGCCTTGCCGTGGGCGCGATCGTTGCCAACGACCTTCCCGTGGCCCAGGGCGCGATCATCGCCCTGGCCCTCGGTTTCATCGCGATCAACATCATTGTCGATCTGCTCTATGCCGTGCTCGATCCGAGGATTCAGGCCCGATGACGCTGGTACCGGGCTCCGCTCTTCCGCAGAGCAACCATGCGCGGCTGCTGCGACGTCTCGCGGCCGATCCGCTCGCCGCCGCCGCCCTCGGCACGCTCGTCATGCTGGCAGCCGGGGCGGTGTTCGCATCTGTCCTGGCGCCCTACGATCCGCTTCGGATCGAGATGACGCGGGTAATGCAGCCCCCGAGCGCGGCCCACTGGTTCGGCACCGATGGTCAGGGGCGAGACATCTTCAGCCGCGTGCTGTTCGGCCTCCGGCTCACCGGCCTGATGGGCTTTTGCGCGATCGCCATCGGCGGCGCACTGGGCACCGCTGCGGGAATGCTGGCGGCATTCTATCCCCGGCTCGACGGGCTGATCATGCGCCTTATGGACGTGCTGCTCTCATTCCCGGCCATTCTGTTCGGGCTGGCGATAGCCGCGATCATTGGCGCCGGTACGCTGTCCGTGATCATCGCGTTGGCGATTTCCACCATCCCGCTCACGGCGCGCATTGCTCGCGGCGCGGCGCTGACGGTGATCGCACAGGACTATATAGCCGCCGGACGGGTCATCGGTCTCACGGACACGGGTCTGCTGGTTCGCTACATCCTGCCGAATTGCCTCTCGACCATTGTCGTCTTCCTGACCCTTCGGCTCGGCCAGGCCATCCTCCTTGCGGCCTCACTCGGATTCCTTGGGCTCGGCACCCAGCCACCGACTCCTGAGCTTGGGACAATGGCGGCTCAAGGCATCAATTTCTTCTTCTTCGCGCCCCATGTCGCGATCATTCCGAGCCTTGTGATCTTCGCTCTCGTTCTCGCCACCAACGTGCTGGGTGATTTCCTGCGCGACATCCTTGATCCAAGGCTTCGCGGGTAGACCAACCTCAGGCTAGCTACAGCCGGTAAGGTCAGCGCCAGTTGCAGACATTGGCTAGTGACCGGGAAGCGGACATTCCAAACAGCCTATCGAGCAGCCTCCGCCGCTCTCCGGAAGACCGTCTCCATGAGCCACTGCTCGTTCGGATAGTGGTCCTGCCACTCGTCCCAGCCGGAATCGCGCCGATATTGGCCGAGCAGGCCCGATGCAATGACGGCAGCCGGATCCGCGGGCTCAGCATGATAGGCGTTGGGGCCGACATAGAGCGCGTCGGCGGTGCAATAGAGCTCGCACATGAAGCAGGTCTGGCAATCGTCCTGCCTTGCGATCACGGGCGGTCCGGCCTCCATCGGCTCGAAGACGTTCGACGGGCAGACCTCGACGCAACGGTCACAGGCCGTGCAACGCTCGGAGACAATGAACTCGATCATGCGACGCTTTCGAAGGGGCTCGTGGCGGCGGTGGCTTGCGGTCGAACCGTGACCGTGTCGAACCCGCCGGCGATCAGCCGCACAGCGAGATCGGGGTCGAGCGTGGGATGGTCCAGGCGCCGATGCATCCCGCGCGTCTCGGTGCGTGCTTCCGCCGAGGCCACCGACCAGCGGGCCGAAGCGACCAGAGCGGTGGCCTCGCGCAGGGCGAGTGCGGCCATCCCGTTGCTTGCGGCATGTGTTGCGAGATCGGACCACACGGCGTCCAGCGTTCGGCGCGAGGCCGCCAGGCCCTTGCCGGTCCGGAACAGGTTCTTGTCGTAGGGGTGCATTTCGGCGCGCACGGCGTCGACTGCCTCGGCAGCGCTGACGGGACGGGGGCGCCCGGAGGCTCTCAGCCCGGTACGGCCAAGCGCCGAGAGCCCGCCGAAACCGGCTGGAACACGACGGGCCCTGCGGGCCGCGGCGCGCCCGGCCCAGCTGCCGGAAGAAAGAGCCCAGGCGGAGTTGACGTTGCCGCCGCCCGAGCTCGCCCCGGCCACGAGCTCGCGGCTCGCCGTATCGCCGGCGACATAGAGGCCCGGTACTCCCGTGCCGCAATCCTCGCTGCGGACCCTGACGCCGCCGATGCCGCGGATCGTGCCGTCCGTGTGGAGGGTGACCTCGAAGCGCTCTCGAAACGGGTCGATTCCCCAACGTGCGAAGGGCAGCATGACGTTCGGGGAGATGGTCGGCAGATGGCGCTGCACATCCTCCGGAAGCCGTGCCAGCGAGCAGTAGATCGGACCTGCGAGCAAGGCCTGCGCCAGCCGTTCGGTCTGGTCGGGCCCGAATGGCGCGTCGATTTGACGGCCATCGGCGTCGAAATAGTCGGCGAAGGCGTAGGACATCGTTCGGGTCATGGTCGAGTGTTGCGGCGCGACCGTGTAGGCAGCTGTGAACTCCATGCCCGAGAGTTCGGCGCCGGCCTCGGCCGCCATCAGGTAGCCGTCGCCGGTGTTGTTGCGCGAGCCGAGCAGATGGGAACGGAAGCTCGTGCCGCCCGCTGCCAAAACCACGGCCCCGGCCGCGATACGCCATGGTGAGCCGCCTCGCTGGGTGCGGATGCCGGCGGCGCCGCCAATCGCGCCATCGGCATGGGCGAGCAGTTCCAGCGCGGGAGAATGGTCGAGGACCACGACGCCGAGATCCACGATCTGCTCGCGCAGCGCGCGCATGTATTCGGGCCCGCGCAGGGCGCGGTAGTTCCGCACCTTACCCTGGTCGTCCTTCGGGAAATCGTAATAGGGCGCCAGCGTCGGCAGGAGCCGCCAGGTCTCGTCGAGAACGCGCCGCATCCAGTGGGGCTCGCCGAGCCCGAAGGCGATGCGCTGGCGCTGGGCGATCGCATTGGCGCGTGCCTCGGGCGGATCTGGCGGAGCCCACCAATGGCCGGGGCCAGCGGCCGCTGTGGCGCCGCTGGTGCCGCAATAGCCCTTCTCGACGAGGACGACATGAGCGCCCTCGCGCGCCGCAGCGGTTGCCGCCCAGGCGCCCGCCATGCCGCCGCCGATGACCAGTACGTCGGCGACGAGCCCTTCTTCTTCGCCGTTTCCGATGCGGCTCATGCCGCCCTCCGGCCGGCGACGTCCTCGCTGACGCCGAGCAGGTCGAGCAACTCGCCCCGCAGCGCCGCGAAGACTGGATTGTCCAGGCGTCGCGGCCGGTCCAGCGTGACGGGGATGCTGCGGGCGATGACGCCCTCCCGCATCACCAGCACGCGGTCGGCGAGCAGCAGCGCCTCCTCGACGTCATGGGTGACGAGCAACACGGCACAGCGTCGGCGCTGCCAGAGCTCCGCGACGAGGTGCTGTGCCTTGATCCGCGTCAGCGCGTCGAGCGCACCAAAGGGCTCGTCCAGCAGGAGCAGGTCCGGATCGCGGACGAGGGCGCGGGCGAGCGAGGTGCGCTGCGCCTCGCCGCCGGAGAGGACCTTCGGCCAGACGTCGGAACGATGCGAGAGACCGACCTCGGCCAGTGCCGCTTCCGCCCGGCCTCGGTGATCGCCGCCCGGCAGGCCGAGCGTGACATTGCGCCAGACGGACTTCCACGGCATCAGGCGCGGTGCCTGGAAGGCGACGGCGCGCCGCCGCGGCACGCGGACCTCGCCCGTGATGCCATGGTCGAGATCGGCGAGGATCCTGAGCAGCGTGCTCTTGCCGCAGCCGCTCGCGCCGATGAGCGCGACGAACTCGCCTTTTCGGATATCGAGATCGAGTGTGTCGATGACTGCCCGCTCGCCGAAGCGGCGGGTCAGTCCGCGCACGCGGACGGCGAGGTCATGATTGTCGCGGCCGCTCATGGTCAGGCTCCGGAAAAGGCCGGGCGCCAGGCGAGCAACAGCCGCTCCAGCAGCCGGACGATGAAGTCGACGATCAGGCCGAGCAGCGCGTAGACCACGAGGCAAACGACGATGACGTCCGTCTGGAAGAACTCGCGGGCATTGTTCATCAGGTAGCCGACACCGGCCGTCGCGTTGACCTGTTCGCCGAAGACCAGTGCCAGCCAGGCGACGCCAAGCGAATAACGCAGGCCGACCAGCGCATTGGGCAAGGCGCCCGGCAGGATGACATGGCGGATCATCGCCGGGCGGGAAAGGCCGAGTGTGCGCGCCGCCTCGACCAGCGTCTGGTCGACATTGCGGATGCCGGCATAGACGTTGAGATACAGCGGGAAGGCCGTCGCAAGCGCAATGTGCGCGACTTTCGGCGCCTCGCCGATGCCGAACCAGATGATGAAGAGCGGGATCAGGGCGATGTTCGGCACCGTGCGCAGCATCTGCATGGTGGAATCGACCAGGTCCTCGCCAAGCCGGAACAAGCCCGAAATCACGGCAAGCGAGATACCGATGGTGCCGCCGATCGCGAGGCCCGAAGCGGCCCGGCCGAGCGAGGCCAGGATCGCGGCTTGCAGCTCACCCGTGGCCCAGAGCGAAGCCGCGCTCGACAGCACGGTGGCCGGGCCGGCGAGCACCGTCGGCGGCAGCACGCCGGTGACTGACAGCACATGCCAGAGCGCGACCAGCAGGACAGGCCCGATCGCCCGGCGCAGCGGCCGTGGCAGGCCGCGTCGTCTCTCCGCCTCGGGCTGGACCAGGACGAGCTCCGGCGCGTCTGCGACCGAGACGGGCTGGTGCGTCTCGGCCCGTAGCTTCGGCACGGCCCGGCCGCGCGTCGGCGACGGTGCCTCACGGGAAAGGGTGGCGACTCCGCTCGTCACGATCAGGCCCCGACTGCCAGATCGCGGTAGAGGTAGTCGCGGAAGTCGAACGCGCCGTTCAGCACGCCGACCGAGGTCCAGGTGTCGAAGGTCTTCTTCAGCCGGCCGGCAAATTCTTCGTCGATCTTCAGCCGGCGGTAGGGCACGTCGTCGTCATAGACGGCCAGCGCCGTCTCCTCGTCCTGCTTCGCATAGGTCTTGTACCAGGCGATGTGGTCCGCCTTCTTTTCCCGGCTCCAGCGATAGCTGCGCTCGATCCGGTCGGCATAATCGGCGATGGCCGCGACCTTCGCCGGATCCTGCAGGGCGCTGCGGGCCGCACTGAAGACGAAGAGTCCGGAATTCACATCCTCGCCGTTCGACAGAACGCGCGCGCCGAGCGTGCTGCGGATGCGGGCGCCGTAGATGCCCCAGGTGGCCCAGGCGTCGATGCTGCCGGCAGCGAAGGCTGCACCGGCATCGACCGGGTTCAGAAAGGCCAGCTTCACATCACTTTCGGTCAGCCCGGCCTTGCGCAGTTCCCCGACGACGAGGAAATGCGCGACGCTGCCGCGCGTGGTCGGCGAGATGGTCTTGCCCTTGAGATCGGCGACCGATTGGGCCGTGCTTCCCTTCGGGACATAGAGCCGCGTACCCTTGCCGCCATTGCCCCAGGCCGCGACGACGGCAATCTTCGAGCCGCCGGCGATGGCGCTGACGGTCGGTGAATCATTGGCGGCGCCGATATCGATCGCTTCCGCCTTGAGAGCCTCGTGAAGGTGGAAGGCTGCCGGATAGGCCGACCATTCGATCTTGTAGGGCACGTCGGCGAGCAGGCCGGCCGCCTGCAGCTTGCTGCGGTGCTGACCGACCTGATCGCCAATGCGCAGCGTGACCTTGGAAAGGTCGGGCGAGGCGCCGCGCGCCACGGCCGGAGCGACGACGCCAGCGGCCGCGAGGGCCAGAGTGAAGGATCGGCGGGTGACAAGTGGCATGTCTCGTGCTCCTGAAAATCTCTGCCGGGGCTATGGCGCTCTGTCAGGCGACCTTGCGGTCCCCAGTCGCGAGCGCATCGAGCGTCGCCAGGATCGGTCCGGCTTCCGTGCGGTCCATCCAGTCGGGGCTGATGTCGGCGAAGCGGACGATGCCTTCGCGGTCGACGACCAGCACGGACGGCATGGGCAGCTCCCAGGTGCCCGTCCCGGTGACGTCGCTGATCGGCCTACCCGCTGCGATGGCGGCTGCGCGCGAGGCCTCGTCATATTCGTAGGTGACGCCGAGGCGCGCCGCGAGCGCGTTGCCCGGATCGGAGGCCACCGCGAAGGACAGCCCATGCCGCTCCCGGATCTCAACCAGCCGGTCCGGGACCTGCGGGCTGACCGCGACCAGCCGCGCCCCGCGGGCATGCACGCCCGGTGCCAGCTCCCTATCGTAGTGCGGCAGGGCGATGTTGCAGGCGGGGCAACCGGCGAAGCGGAAGAAAATCAGAACCAGCGGCCCTTCGGCGTGCAGCCGGTCGAGCGCAACGGGCCCGTCAGCTGCATCGATCAGCGTCGCCTGGCCGATCGCATCGCCGACCTGCACCCGGCGCCTGTCGCCGAGTTCCGCCACCAGTCGCTGGCGCTGCTCGCGATTGACCCGCAGCGCATCGGGCGACCAGCTTTTTTCCCGCTCCGCCTCGAGCGACTGGAACTTTTCAATGAGGGAAGACACTACAAGAAACTCCAGATTTCGAAGATCATGATCAGATAATATTCGACAATAAGTCAACGAAACTGAATTATTTATTCTCTAGGAATCATAGAATTATGATCCATATATTTTGATATATAGAGTATTTATTACGCCGCACTACAATCAGATAATGTTACAAAAATCACATTCACCTTTCCGCGGATGCGGCATCCGACACGTTCGTCCGGATCAAGCTCCAGTGAAGAGCCAGAGCCCGCCGAGCGTGGTCAGTCCGCCGAAGATGCGCGCGGCGATGAGCCCGTTGCGAGAAAGCTGCCTGCCGGCAAGCCCGATGCCGAGGCCGGCGGCATGCAGCAGGGCCGTCGCAAGCGCAAAGCCGGCCATGAAGGGCAGGCTCGTCGCGGAGCCCAGTTCGCCGCCGTGGGCATAGCCATGGAACAGGGCGAAGAAGCCGACCACCGCCATGCCGACAGCCACCGGCAGCCGCAGGGCGGTGAGCGCGAGCAGGCCGAGCACCACGACCGAGGCCGCGATAGCCGGCTCGACGAAGGGCAGTCCGATGCCGGCGAGCGCCGTCACGAAGCCAACCATCATCGTGACAACGAAAGCCGCCGGAATAGCCCAGATGGCATGGCCGCCGACGACGAAAGTCCAGAGCCCAACGCCGATCATGGCCAGGATATGGTCTGCTCCGAAGAGCGGATGTGAGAGACCGGCAGCAAAGGAGCCGTGCTCGGCCGGGTTGAGATGGGCGAAGGCCGGGCTCGCGGCCGCAACGCTCAGGATCAGGGCGATGCACAGTCTCTTCATGGCAGCCTCTACATTCGGAAATTCACGGGACCGGCTCAGCCGGGATGACGATGGATCGGGTCGATCCAGTAGACCGATTCAGGCTTCTCGATCGGATCGACATCGGTGATGTTCACGACGACCGCCTCGTTGTCCGAACGGACCAGAACGCACTCCAGCGTCTCGTCCGGCTTGGCGTTGATCTCCTGGTGCGGGACATAGGGCGGGACATAAATGAAGTCGCCCGGCCCGGCCTCGGCGACATATTCGAGGCGTTCGCCCCAGCGCAGCCTTGCACGGCCCCGCACGACATAGATCACGCTTTCAAGCGGGCCATGATGATGCACGCCGGTCTTGGCATCAGGCTCGATCGCCACGGTACCGGCCCAGATCTTCTGCGCGCCGACGCGAGCGTGATTGATCGCGGCCTGCCGGAACATGCCGGGAGTCTGCGCGGTATTGGGATCGAGTTGGTCGCCCTTGATCACACGCACACCGTCATGTTTCCAGCGTGGTGCGGTCGGCTCCCGGTCATGAGCGTGCGGTTCGCCGTGATGATGGTGGTGGTCCTCGGCGCTCATGCCGCTCTCCTGTCGTGAAGGCTTAGCCTGTAGTTTTCTTCATAACACGACACAGAGATTTGAAAATAATGCCTGCTTCTAGATAGATCTGCAAACCCTCTTAAGATGATAATCAACCAAGAACGACCATCTATAACTATTAATTTGAAGTTTCTGGAATTTAATTTCTCCGAAACGGCATTCATGAGCAGTCAAAATTCTAAAGCGACTCATCCTATGACTTCCCATAGCTCGGCCCATCTAGATGCCCATGCCATCAACGCGCCTTGGAACAGCAAGGCCTCCTTCTCCACGCTATATCTTTAAAAGAACATTTCGTTTGACATAACGAACGATCCGGCGTCGCATGAAAGGGTCGAAAATGGCGTCGATCAGGCCGCATTTCGACGGCGTGCCGCAGTTGGCGCGCCCGTGCTGGAGATGGCGGAATGGCTCTGCGAACGATCGTCGGATTTTCAGGAAACCTCGCGCGTCCCTCGCGGACGCGGACCCTCGTCGAGACTGTGACAGCGGCGGCCTCCGACAAGCTCGTGCTGGAGCCGACCGTACTTGATCTCGAGGATCTCGGTCCCTCGCTGGGTTCGGCCCGCCGGCTCGGCGATCTGGACGCCGGTGCTCGCGCCGTCGTTGACGCGATCTTGGCGGCAGACCTGCTCGTCATCGGCTCGCCGACCTACAAGGGCAGCTATACCGGGCTCTTCAAGCACCTCATCGACCTGCTCGATCCGGCCACGCTGGCGGGCAAGCCGATCATCCTGACAGCTACGGGCGGCAGCGACCGCCACGCGCTGATCATTGAGCATCAGCTGCGGCCGCTGTTCGGATTCTTCGCCGCGCATACCGCCCCGACCGGCATCTACGCCACCGATCGAGACTTCCAGGATGGACGCATCACATCCGCACAGGTCCGGCAGCGCATCGACCAGAGCATTGTCGAGGCCGGTCGCCTGCTGCCGGATGCAGGAAATTCCACACTGCTCTTAGCGGCGGAATGAGGCGGCGGCGGTGAATCCCGTTCCGACCCTGCTAGAACGCGCCCAGCTGGTGGCTGCCGAGATCGCGGAGAATGCAGCCGCGCTCGACCGCTCGGGCACCTTCCCGGCCGAGGCGATCGCGCGGGTGCATCGCGCTGGCCTGAGCGCGCTGACAGCGCCGAAGGCGCTCGGCGGGCGAGATGCGAGTTTCCTCGAGGTTTATGAGGTCATCGGGGCGATCGCCGAGGCGGAGCCGTCCACGGCCCTGATCCTGTCGATGCAGTACATCCATCTCAGGACGCTGCTGCGCAGCCGGGCCCCGGCGCATCTGATCGAAAATGTCGTCACAAGCGCCGTCGAGGATGGCGCGCTGATCAATGCGCTGCGGGTCGAGCCCGACCTCGGCACACCGTTGCGCGGCGGGCTTCCGGCCACGACCGCCGAACGGACGGCGGCTGGCTGGCGCATCTCCGGCCGGAAGATCTATTCGACCGGTGCGGCAGGATTGAGCTGGGCCTGGGTCTGGGCACGCACCGACGAGGACGAGCCGCGTGTCGGTGGTTTTCTTGTGCCGATGGCTGCCCCGGGCATCCACGTCGAACGGAGCTGGGACCAGCTCGGCATGCGCGCTTCGGCGAGCGACGACGTCGTCTTCGACAAGGTCGAGGTACCGGCCGATCATGCTGCGGATATCCGGCTGCCGCAGCAATGGGGGCCGCCAGAGGGCGCGCAGGCTGCGCTCCATGCGCTGCTGGTGCCGGCGATCTATGACGGGGTGGCGCGCGCGGCCCGCAACTGGCTCGCCGGCTTCCTGAACGCGCGCCGGCCGAGCAATCTAGGCGACTCGCTCGCCAGCGTGCCGCGCATCCAGCAGGCGGTCGGCGAGATCGAGGAAAAGCTCGCGGCGAACCGCCGGCTGCTACGCTCTGTGGCGGTCGAGGCGGACGCCGGCGAATACCTCTCCGCCAGCGAAGCCGCGCTGCTCAAGCTCACCGTCACAGAGAACGCCATCGCGGCCACAGAAATCGCCCTGAGGCTCAGTGGCAATCACGGCGTCAGCCGCTCCAATCCGCTGGAACGGCATTATCGCAACGTCCTCTGCGGACGCATCCATTCCCCCCAGGAAGACAGCGCCCGCCAGCAGGCCGGCCGCCTCGCCCTCACCCTCGACACGAAAGGTGCAGCACAATGAGCATCGAATTCATCGGCTTCGTCGGTAATTTCCGCGCCTCGGAAACGGTGGTCCGCTCGGGCCCCGTCGTCGATCTGAACTATATCGAGGCGCTCGCCAAGGCACAGGAGTACGGCGGCTTCGACCGCGTGCTGCTCGCCTTCCACTCGACCTCGCCCGAAAGCATCCTGGTCGGCCAGCACGTTGCCTCGGTGACCCGCGACCTGAAACTGATGATCGCGCATCGCCCCGGCTTCACGGCGCCGACGATCGCCGCCCGTCAGCTCGCCACCCTCGACCACATCACAGGGGGGCGCGTCGCGGTCCATATCATCACCGGCGGTGACGATGCCGAGCTTGCGCAGGACGGCGACCATCTCACCAAGGACGAGCGCTATGCCCGCACGAGGGAGTATCTCGACATCGTCCGGCAAGAATGGACGAGCCCCGCCCCCTTCGACCATGACGGCACCTACTACAAGCTGCGCCGCGCCTTCTCCGAGGTTAAGCCGCTCTCGGGCTCGATCCCGATCTATTTCGGTGGCGCCTCCGAGGCCGCGATCAAGGTCGCCGGCCGGCATGCCGACATCTATGCGCTCTGGGGTGAGACCCACGACCAGGTGCGCGAGCTGATCGCCCGGGTGCGGAATGCCGCGGCTGCCCATGGCCGCAAGCCGCGCTTCAGCCTGTCGCTGCGGCCGATCCTCGCCGACACTGAGGAGCAGGCCTGGGCCAAGGCGGCCGCCATCCTCGACACCGCGAAGGCGCGGATCGAGAAGACCGGCTTCGCACGCAAGCAGGGACCGGAGAACGAGGGCTCGCGCCGACTGCTGGAAGCGGCCGCCAAGGGCACGCGCCTCGACAAAAGGCTCTGGACGGGGCTTGCGGCGCTGACAGGAGCCCGGGGCAACTCGACCTCGCTCGTCGGCACGCCGGATCAGGTCGCCGACGCGATCCTCGACTATTACGACCTCGGCGTCACCAGCATCCTGATCCGTGGCTTCGACCCCATTACGGACGCCGTCCAGTACGGCCAGGAACTGATCCCGCGCGTGCGCGCCCTCGTCGCTGCGCGCGAAGCCCAGCGCGCCGTCGCCTGAAGCCTTTCCCGAACGATCATAGACCGGAGCGACAAGCCATGACCGAAGCAGCCACCGAAACGGATCGTCACGGGCTCGACAGGCGCACGCTGCTGCGTGGGGCTGCCCTTGGCGGGCTGGCCCTTCCGCTCGGCGCCCTGGCCGCCGGCCAGAGCCGCGCCCAGCCCGCAGCGGGCAAGCTCACCAAAATCAAGTTCGCGACCAATTCCGTCGCGCCTTGCCTGTCCCCGGTCTATCTCGCCAAGGACAAGGGGCTCTACGAGAAATACGGACTCGACGTCGAGCTGATCGATTTCGGCGGCCCGACCGAGAACCTGCTCGAAGCGCTCGCCACCGGCAAGGCGGATGCCGGAGTCGGCATGGCACTGCGCTGGCTCAAGGCGCTGGAGGCGGGCTTCGACGTCAAGATCACTGCCGGCTCGCATGGCGGCTGCACCCGCCTCGTCGCGCTGGAAACGGCCAATATCCGCAACCTGGCCGATCTCAAGGGCAAGACGATCGGCATCACCGACCTCAACAGCCCGGGCAAGCACTTCTTCTCGATCCTGCTCCACAAGGAAGGGCTCGACCCGGTCCGCGACGTCGAATGGCGGCAATATCCGATCGCCGCTCTGCCGATCGCGGCCGAGAAGGGTGAGGTCCATGCCGTCGCCGACGGCGACCCCAACGCCTATCTCTGGCTGAAGCGCGGCGGCTGGGTGCAGATCGCCTCCAATCTCGACCACGGCTTCGAGAACCGCGTCTGCTGCATCATCGGCGTGCGCGGCAGCCTTGTGCGCGACGATCCGAAGGTTGCGACGGCACTGAACCGCGCCGTGCTGGAAGCCCATGACTGGACGGTGGCCAAGCCCGAGGATGCCGGGCACTCCTTCGCCCGCTTCGCGCCGAAGCATGTCACGCCCGAGGACATCATCGGCATCCTGAAGGGCCAGACCCACAACCACCGCCCCGTCGGTACCGAGCTGAAGCGCGAACTCGCGCTCTACGCCGAAGAGCTGCGCTCAGTGCGCGTCTTCAAGGCATCCACCGATCCGAAGACCTTCGCCGAGAAGGTCTACGCCGACGTGTTCTCGGCCTGAGGGAGGAGCACATGAGCGGCGCCGGAATCGCATTCGAACGGGAGGGGGCGACCAGGGGAATCCGCTGGCCGTTCGCCGCCTGGTGGGGAACGGGCCTCGCCGGCTCGGCCGTCTGGCTGGGCGTTGCGGCGGTGACGGTGTTGTGGCGGGAGGTGATCCCCCTGCCTTATGGCGACGCCTTCGCCTGGATCTGCGCGGCCGTCGCCGCGGTCCTGTTCCTAGGCGCGGTCACAGGGGCGCCTGGCCGGATCGGACAGAGGCTGCGCAATGCCGGTCCTTGGGCGATCGCGCTCGGGCTTTTCCTCGGTCTCTGGGAGATCGTCACCGCCAAGACGGGCCGCCTGCCGCTGCCCTTCTTTCCTTCGCCGCAGGCACTCGTCGAGGTCTATGTCGACGAGTGGCCGCGCCTGCTCGATAGCGTCGCCGCGTCGGGCTGGCTTCTGATCCGCGGCTTCCTGTTCGGTGCGCTCGCCGGCTTCTCGATCGGACTGGCCATGGGCTGGTGGCGCCGCGCCGGCTACTGGATTCATCCGGTGCTGCGGCTCATCGGCCCTGTCCCGGCAACGGCCTGGCTGCCAATCATCTTCTTCGTCTTCCCGACCAGCGCCAGCGCCAGCGTTTTCGTGATAGCGCTCGCCAGCGCCTTCCCCGTCGCCGTGCTGACCTGGTCGGGCATCGCCAGCGTCAACCGCGACTATTACGACATTGCCCGCACGCTCGGCGCCAGCGAGCGCTTCCTGATCCTGAGGGTCGCGGTGCCGGCGGCGCTGCCGCATCTCTTCGTCGGCCTGTTCATGGGCCTTGGTTCCTCCTTCGCCGTGCTGGTCGTCGCAGAGATGTTGGGCGTGAAGTCCGGGCTCGGCTGGTATCTCAGCTGGGCTCAAGGTTGGGGCGCCTATGCCAATCTCTACGCCGCGCTGCTGGTGATGGCGCTCGCCTGCTCGACGCTGATCACGGTGCTGTTCCGGCTCCGCGACCGGCTGCTCTCCTGGCAGAAGGGGATGGTCAGATGGTAGCCGCGGCCGCCCTGCGCCTTGCGGACGTCGAGGTCGCGTCCGGCTTCGGCGTCGACATCCAGAATGTCTCGCATCGCTTTGTCCTGGACGGAAAGCCGTTGCCCGTTCTCGATCAGGTCGGTTTCTCGGTTGAGCCCGGTTCGTTCACGGCGCTGATCGGCCCCTCCGGTTGCGGGAAGTCGACGCTGCTGCGGCTTCTCGCCGGGCTCGACCATCCCTCCGAAGGACAGGTACTCGTTGATAGCGTCCCGGTCGGTCGCCCGGACCCGTCGCGTATCCTCGTCTTCCAGGACCCGACGCTGTTTCCCTGGCGCAGCGTGCGCGACAACGTCGCGCTCGGACCACAGGCACGCGGCACGGCGAGGACAGACGGTGCGCGGATCGACGAGGTCATCCACACCGTCGGGCTGGACGGCTTCTCGTCGGCCTATCCGCATCAGCTCTCCGGCGGCATGGCGCAGCGCGTCTCGCTGGCGCGGGCGCTCGTCAACGATCCACGACTGCTCCTGCTCGACGAACCGCTCGGCAAGCTCGACTCGCTGACGCGCCTCGCCATGCAGGAGGAACTGGTCGCGATCTGGCGCCGCACAGGGCTCACCGCATTGCTCGTCACCCACGATGTCGAGGAAGCCCTGTTCCTGAGCCAGCGTGTGATCGTGTTCGGCCCGCGCCCGGCCCGTATCGTCGCGACGATCGAGGTCGACCTGCCTTATCCCCGCCATCGCGGCGATCCGCGCCTGGCAGAGCTTCGCCGCGAGGCGCTCGGCCATCTCGGCCTCGCCGAGAGCTGGTGATCGAACCGATCCAAAGGAGATATCCTCATGACCGCGCTTGCGCGCCTTTCCCTGCTCCCTGCCGCGCTGCTGCTGTCGCTCTCGGCCGCCAGCGCCCATGTCACCCTCGAAAACAAGGAGGCGGTCGCCGGCGCCTCCTTCAAGCTCGTGCTGCGGGTGCCCCATGGCTGCTCCGGCGCCGCCACGACAAAGCTCCGCGTACGCATTCCGGAAGCCTTCCGTTCGGCCAAGCCGCAGCCGAAACCCGGCTGGACCCTTGATGCGGTGGCGGCTAAGGGCGCGGCCACAGGCGGCGGGCACGGACATGACGATGCGACGGGCCCGCAGGAGGTTTCCTGGACGGGCGTGCTCGAGGATTCCAGCTACGACGAGTTCGTGCTCTGGGTCTCGACGGCGAAGACCGCGCCCCTCGGCCCGGTCTATGTGCCGATCGTCCAGGAGTGTGGTGACAAGGTCCAGCGCTGGATTGAGATCCCGTCCGACGGTAACGCGCCGGCCTCGCTCAAATCGCCGGCTCCTTCGTTGCGCCTGATCGGCCAACCGTCCTGATTGCCGGCGCCATGTCGCTCCGGAGCGCCGGCATCGCCCTGCTGGCGCTGCTCCTCGCATTGCTGCCACCGTGCGAAGCAGACGCGCACGGTTCGCTCATCTCATCCGAACCGGCCGACGGGCTGCTATTGGACGCGGCGCCCGACGCGATCGTCCTGACCTTCGATGAGGCGACGGAGCTCACGGCGCTGCGCCTGACCGCTCCGGACGGGAGCTACAAGGACGCTGGGCCCGAGCCGGACCGTCTCGTCTCGCACCGGCTCGCACTGCCGCGAAGTACGCTGCAAGGCACGCATGTGCTGTCCTGGCGCGCAGTCTCGGAGGATGGCCATCCGATCGGCGGAGCGGTTGTCTTCTCGGTAGGCCATGTTTCAGCAGAACCCGGCATGGAGGCCGAAACTTGGCGGCCCGTCGCCTGGGCGCTCTGGCTCGCGCGGCTCGCGGTGGCTGCTGGAACCGCCTTCGGGATTGGCAGCGTCGCCTTCGTGCTGCTGCTCGCGGCCGGGCGGTGGCCGGGCAGGTTGCGCGTGATCGTGACCGGTTTCCTCGTCGCTGGAGTTCTCGGCGCGTTTGCGAGCATCGGACTGCAGGGCCTGGATCTCATCGGGGCAGGCCTCGTCCGCCTGGGCGATCCGGCGCTCTGGTGGGCCGGGCTGTCGCGCACGCCGCAGGGAACGAGTGGCGTTGTCGTCGCGCTTGCCTTTGTGGCGGCCGGTTTCGGCGTTCGCAATCGTTCGAGAGCCTCCGCGCTCGCCGCACTCAGCCTCTCCGGCGTAGCTTTCGCGGCGAGCGGTCACGCGGCGCTCGCTTCGCCGCGCTGGCTCATGCAGCCGGCCGTCTTCCTGCACGCTACCGCGATGACACTCTGGCTTGGCGCGCTCCTCCCGCTAGCTGCGCTCGCGCGCAGGGGCCAGGATGCTCTCGACATCCCGCTACGGCGCTTCAGCGAGCTCATCCCCTATGGCCTCGTCATCCTGTTCGGATCGGGCCTTGCGCTCGCGCTCGTCCAGCTGGGCTCGGTCCCGGCGCTCTGGCAGAACACCTATGGTCAGGTCTTCCTGGTCAAACTCGGCCTTCTCGCCGCCGTGCTGGCCTTTGCCTTCTTCAATCGGCGGCTGACGCCGCCAGCCCTTGCCGGCGATCCGGGAGCACGCCGACGCTTGGCGACATCCGCCGCAGCAGAGACGCTGCTGTCATTCTCTGTGCTCGGCGCAGTTGGCCTCTGGCGCTTTACCGTGCCACCGCGCTCATTGCCGACGCCCGTGCCCGACGCAACTCTGTCGCTCGCCGAGGGGGAGTTCAGCGCCCGGCTTCGCGTGAGGCCGCCGCGGGCCGGCAAGGTTCGGGTGTTGATCGAGGAGATCCGCAACGGGCCGGGGCGGATCGACCCGAAGGAATTGGTCGTCACGGTGGAGAAGCCCTCGTTCGCCTTGGGCCCCTTCCGCAAGATCGTCGCGAGAAACGGTTCCGGCGAGTTCGCCCCTATTGACTTGTTCCTGCCCATGGACGGCATCTGGGTCGTCCGACTGGACGTGCTGCTCGATGATTACCGCCAAGTGAGCTTGCGCGACATTCTGACACTCGATGCGGCATGACCAATTTCGGTTCAGCCCATGAGTCAGAGCAGCGCCAGGAGCGGACGATCGTCGATCGCTCGGAAGTGGACGCTCACCGAAAGTGAATCTTGCCGGCCTCGACCTTGATCCGGGTTTCGAGCGCCGTAAAACTCATGCCAGCAACTGGTCGCGCGAAAGCCCGTTCTTTGTAAGTTCGGGCAGAATATCGTTGTCCTGCGTGAGATCGCGCCCATAGAGGGCGGAAAAGATGGCAAGCCCCGCCTCATGCAGCGGCATCGGCACGCCAGCCAGCCGTCCGAGTTCGGCGAGCGGCAGCAGCCCGAACGGGACATCTTCCAACGTGTAGCGTGTTTCGATGGTGGCCGGGCCCAGCGTCGTCGGCTGGGTCTCCGCCAGCATCCGCGAGGTCTCGCCCAGCGGAGCGTCCGGCACCCCATACGTCAGGGAGTAGTGCTCGCGCATCGTCCTGACCGTTAGGCCGAACGCGGCGGCCAGGGCCAGCCGCTCAGCGTCGATAGCTTCGAGCAACCGACCGACCCCCAGGGTCAGATTTTCGCTCTGCCCCCAGGCCTCGCCCTTCTCCATCCGGGTGAAGTTGGCAAGCGCCAGAGCCATATGGCTTTGCGGGTTGACGTTGCTCAGCGAGACGGCAAGCAAGCCATCGACGGCACGGAAACGGTCGCCGAACAACGTGTGGCAAAGGTCGAGGCCCTCGTCGGCGAGCCGTCGCGGCAAGGTGGCGATGTCGACCTTGCTGCGGATGGTCGCGATCTTGACCATGTTCGGCCCCGTGCGCCGCGAGCGCAGGATCGTAGTGCTGAGCGCGATGATCGGCACCTCCACGCCGCGCTCGGACAGCAGCCGCGACAGGTAGAAGGCGCCAAGCGAAGCGTGCGAGGAGATGATGACCGGCTGCCCCCGCGACAGTAGCGGCGCCATCGCGTCCATGACGAGCCTGTGCCCGTTTGCCGGCAGGGCGATCAGGACGGCATCGGCGCCGTCGAGGGCGACCTCGCAGCTCGGCGCCACGCCGGGCCGGAACTCCCCGGCGATCTTGCCCTCGCTGACGAGCGGAGCGCCGGCGGCGAGCTCTTGCGTGCTCTTGCCCGAAGGCGACCAGAGCACGGCCTCGTGCCCGTTCTCGGCGAGAAAGGCGGCGGCGGCGAAGGCGGCGGCGCCTGCTCCCATGATGGCGACACGCATCGGCTGACCCTCAGTTGAAGAAGCGGCTCGGGCGGAATTCGGCGAGCTCGTTGCGTTCGCGCCCATGGACGAGCTCGTCGGCGACGACCTCGCCGAGGAAGGCGCCGAGCGTCACGCCGCTATGGCTGACCACGGCATAGTAGCCGGACAGGCCGGGCACCGGGCCGACGGCCGAATAGGAATCCTTCGGAATCGGCCGCGTCGCGATCCGGACCGCCTCGACGTCGACGTTCCTCAGCGCCGGAACGGTCTTGATGGCGCGGCGCATCAGCTCCTGCGCCTGCGGATGCGAGGGCAGCGCGCCTTCGTCGCTCGCCAGCAGGCGGTCGAGCTCGTTCGAGCGCAGCAGGAAGCGCCCGCCGCCGTCAGGGCGCATGTTGACCAGGGGCGTGCGCAGCGCGCTCCGGAGCGGCGCGCCGACAGGCGGGGTGTAGGCGACGATACCGAGCGTCGGCGCCAGCGGAATGCGATGCTCGGACGCCTGGACGATGTCGTTGAGCCAGCGGCCCGCGCAATTCACGACGACATCGGCTTCGATCGTCCGGCCATCGGCCAGCTCGATGCCGGTGCAGCGCTCGCCCGCCAGCACGAGTCGGTCGACGCGGCCTTCGACGAATGTCGCGCCATGCCGCTCCAGGGCGGCAGTGATCAGGGCGCCGGAATAGGGGACCGGGTCGAGCCAGCCGTCGCGGGGATAGTGGATGACCGGGACGTTGCCGATCGCGTCGGGATTGATCTCGGGTTCGAGCTTGCGGACGTCGTCGAGGCTGAGGACCTCGGCCGGATAGCCCCAGGCGATCAGTTGCTGCAGCTTGGCGAGCGGGTCGGTGCCGTCGCGGCCGCCGGCCTCGGCTTCCGCATCCTGCCATTGCAGCACGCCGGGTCGATGGTACCAGTCCGCGCCCGGAAATTCGGCGAGCATGTCCTCATGCGCCTGGCGGCCGGCGAAGTTCAGCCGGAAATAGGCCTCCGAGGTCAGCTTCTCGCAGGCGTTGACCCAGGCATAGGTCACGCTGGAGGTGCCGCCGCCCGGCCGCCTTTCCTCGACGATGGTGACCTCAGCCCCGGCCTGCGCCAGGCGATAGGCTACCGATGAGCCGATGACTCCGGCTCCTACAACGATCGCTTGCATTGTCCAATCCTCGGAAGGTCAGGATGTGCCGGCCGGGCGTTCAGCCCTTGCCGACCAGGATACGGTCCAGCCCGTAGATGCGGTCCACGATGGCCATGAGCAGGAAGGTGAGGAGAATGACGACGGTCGAGACCGAGGCCACCAGCGGATCGATCGATTCCTCGATGTAGTGGTACATGCGCACCGGCAGCGTCATCGAGGACGGAGTCGACGAACACGGTCATCGTCACCTCGTCGAAGCTCTGGATGAAGGAGATCACCCAGCCGCCGGCGACGCCGGGGATCATCAGCGGGAAGAGAACCCGCCGGAACACTGTCCATTGCGAGGCGCCGAGCGAGATCGCCGCCCGCTCGATCGCCGGATCACTGGTCGTCAATGCCGCCAGCACCAGCCGTAGCCCATAGGGGAAGATGACGAGCACATGGGCGCCGAGCAGCCCGATGAAGGTTCCGGTCATGCCGATTTGCGTGAAGAAGCGTAGAAACGCGACGCCGAGCACGACATGCGGGATGATCAGCGGCGACAGGAAGAGCGCGACGAAGGCGTCCCGGCCCGGAAAGCGATAGCGCGCCAAGGCGAGCGCCGCCGGCACGGCCAGCATCATCGCCAGGCTCGCCGAGAGGACGCCGAGCAGGATACTGAACCAGAAGGCGTCGATGAACTGGCTGTGGCGTAGGATAGCCCAGAACCAGCGCAGCGAGAACGAGGTCGTCGGCAGCGACAGCAGGTTCGACGGCGTCAGCGACATCCACATCACCACCACTAGCGGCGCCAGCATGAAGGCGACGAACAGCGTGTGGAACGCGATCGCGAAGGTTCCATTCCGGCTCATTGCGCGAACCTCGCATAGCGCCGCTCGACGATACGGTTGTAGGTCAGCATGATCGCGGCGTTGACGATCAGCAGGACGATGGCGATGGCGGCGCCCAGCGGCCAGTTCAGTGTGCCCAGGAACTCGTCATAGGTCGCGGTCGCGACCACCTTGAGCTGGCGCCCGCCGATGATCGCCGGCGTCGCGAAGGCGCTGGCGGCAAGAGCGAAGACGATCAGCGAGCCCGAGAGGATGCCGGGGACGATCTGCGGCAGCACAATGCGGCGGAAGATCGTGAGCTCGCTCGCTCCGAGCGAGCTCGCCGCGCGGATGACCTTGGGGTCGAGGCGCTGGAGCGCGGCCCAGACCGAGATCACCATGAAGGGGACCGCAACATGGACCAGCGCGATGACGACGCCCTGGACCGTATACAGCATCGGTATCGGGCCCGAGGCGAGGCCGAGCGCCGCTAGGACCTGGTTGATCACGCCGTTGCGGCCGAACAGCAGGGCCCAGCCCAGCGTGCGAACCACCACCGAGATCAGCAGTGGGCTCAAGGTGACGATAAGGAAGATCGAGCGCCACGGTGCGCGCATGCGCGACAGGAAATAGGCTTCCGGCGCGCCGATCAGGATGCAGATTGCCGTTGTCGCCAGCCCGATGCCAACCGTGCGCAGGAAGATCGTATGGTAATAGGGATCGCCCAGTGTGTCGGCGTAGTTGCCGAGCGTCAGGCCGCCGATCTGTCCGGTGTTCAGGTCGAAGGCCTGGAAACTCAGGCCCGCGATCATGGCGAGCGGCGTCACCAGTAGCGCTGCGAAGAACAGCAGCGCCGGCAGGCTCAGCAGATAGGGAGCGCGACGCTTCGGGCTAGCCATGGGGCGCCTCCGGAACCACCGCAGCATCCTCGGGCGTCCAGGCGATCGAGACGGTGTCGCCTTCCCGGAAGCGGGGCACGCCGCGATGCGGCTCGGAGACCAGTACGCTACCGAGCTCGGTCTGGATCGAGAACAGCCAGGAGTTGCCCTGGAAGACACGCGATTGCAGACGGCCGTCGACCGCGCCGGCCCCCGGAGCTCCGAGCTGAACCTTCTCCGGGCGCAGCGCGATCAGCACGGTCTCGCCCACCGGCACGGAACGGTAAAGCCGCCCGCCAACCTCGCCCGCGAGGCCGTCGATACGCATGCGCGCAATCGAGCCGTCCACCGCGGTGACCGTGGCCGGCAATTGCGAGGAGCGCCCGACGAAAGCCGCGGCAAACCGGCTCGCCGGGGCATCGTAAAGCGTCAGCGGATCCGCGAGCTGGACGATGCGGCCGGCATCCATCACGGCAATCTTGTCGCAGGTCGCGAGCGCTTCAGCCTGGTCATGGGTGACCATGATCGTCGTGGTGCCGACGCGACGCTGGATCGCACGAATCTCGACCTGCATCTCCTCGCGCAGCTTGGCGTCGAGGTTCGACAAGGGTTCGTCGAGCAGGAGCAGAGCAGGTTCGATGGCGAGCGCCCGCGCCAGTGCAACGCGCTGCTGCTGGCCGCCGGAGAGTTGGCGTGGATAGCGTTCGCTCATCGCCGAGAGATGCACCAGGTCGAGCGCCTGGCGGATCGTTTGATCCCGCTCGGAACGGCCGATCCCGCGCATTTCCAACCCGAAGGCGATATTTTCCGCCACGGTCATGTGCGGGAAGAGCGCATAGCTCTGGAAGACGATGCCCATTCCGCGCCGATTTGCCGGCACGCCGGCCAGATCGCGGCCATCGAGGAGTACTCGGCCGCTGGAGGGCTCCTCGAAGCCCGCAACGATGTTCAGCGTCGTGGTCTTGCCGCAGCCCGAGGGCCCGAGAAGCCCGACGAATTCGCCGGGCTCGATCGCCAGGTCGATGCCGGATAGCGCCGTGAAGCTTGCGAAGCGCTTGGTCAGCGCCTCGATCACGATTTTGGCCATTGATTGGAAAACCCGTTCGGGACGTGTCCGGCCGGGCGAGGCCGGCCGGTTCAGGATTGCTCAGCGTTCGACTTCGCGATTCCAACGCTGCGTCCAGGCGGCGCGGTTCTGGTTGACGGTCGGCCAGTCGATCCTGGCAAGCTTGCCCACCGCATCGTCGCCGACGGCGAGCCCTTCCTTCTCCGCTTCGCTCAGCTCGGTCTTTCGATTGACCGGACCATAGCCCGCCTTGGCGAAGATCTTCTGGATCTCGGGCGACAGCATGTGCTGGATGAATTTCTGCGCCTGCGTGGACACGTCGCTGTCGACAACCGGGCACATCGACACCATCAGCGCCGCCGCACCTTCCTTGGGCTCGACGGCCTGCAGCGGCAGCCCCTCCTTCTTCAGCGCAACGGCGCGCGAGCGCGCGACCACCGTCATCGCGATCTCGCCGCTCTGCAGGAGTTCCTCCAGCTTCGGTGCGGAGGGGGCGAAGGTCACGATGTTCGGGCGAATCTCATCCTTGAAGGCCTTGAAGCCAGGGTCGATGCTGGCCTCCCCGCCGCCCTTGGCGCGCGCAACCATGATCAGTCCGTGCAGACCGGTCGTGCTCGCAGCCCCCAGGAGAGCAAGCTGGCCCTTATAGGCGCTGTTGCCGAGGTCGCCCCAGGATGTCGGGATGGGAAGTCCCTTCTCCTTGAAAATCTTGGTGTTGTAGACCGGCGCCGTGACGCCGATGCCGAAAGCGATCGCCTGATCGGCGAGTTTCGCGATCGGATAGATGTCGTCCAGGACCGGCGCCTTCTGGATCGGCGCGCAGAAACCGAACTGCACGGCCTGGTACATCGGTCCGTCATCGACGATCGCGACGTCGATCTCCTGCTTGCTGCGCTGAGCCTGCAACTTCGCTAGCGTCGCAGTCGACTGACCCGCGACGTACTCGATCTTGACGTTGTTGGCCTTCTCGAAGGGCGGAATCACAGAGTCCCGCATCAGGCGCTCGAACGAACCGCCATAGCCGGCGACATACATGGTGTCTTGCGCCAGGGCGCCGGGCGCCATCCAGCCCGTGGCCGAAAGCGCCAATCCGAGCGCGATCGAACAGATTCCGTGATGCAGAGACTTCATGCCAGCAACCCCTCTTTCTTGTCCTGATTGCCATCAGGGTTTCGGTCGGAGGGGTATCTGTCAATTGACGAAGTATGGATCGCTCGATCCGGATTTGATATGGGCGCAACTCTTCGTTCGGCGGGCGCTGCCGCTCGCCGAGCAGAGTTTGACCGGAGTATGAGGCGTTCGATCCCGGGGAGTTTTGATTTGACGCAAATTGGCCACAAGCACTGGGAGGCCTTCAACGCCGTGCTGCATGTCGGCAGCTTCACGCAGGCGGCGCGCCTGCTGCGCACCTCGCAGCCATCCATCTCCAGGTTGCTGAAGGAACTGCAGGAACGCCTGGGCTTTGCCCTTTTCACGCGGGCGGATGGACGCAACTGGCCGACGGCTGAGGCACTGGCCCTTCACGATGAAGTCGAGCGCAGCTTCGTCGGTCTGGAGCGCATCGCCGAGCGAGCCGCCCAGATCAAGGAGCAGCGCGTCGAGCAACTCAGGATCGTCAGCATGCCCGCACTCGCTCACCAGTTCCTGCCGGCCGCGCTCGCGCGCTTCCTGGAGGAGCATCGCGGTGTCGCGGCCGCTCTCCAGGTCCAGCGCTCAGAGACGATCGCATCTTGGGTCTCGACCCGCCAGTTCGACATCGGCTTCGCGATGCTGCCGATGGAAAAGCCGGGGGTCGATATCGAGCTTTTCGATCCTGCGATCGGGGTTTGCGTCATGCTGCCCGACCATCCGCTTGCGGCGCGCGACATCATTACTCCGAGAGATCTGCACGGGCTGGCCTTCGTCGGAAAGGGGCGGGACAGCTTTGCCCATCTGCCGCTGCAGCGCGCTCTCGATGATGCCGGCTCGATACCGGACATTCGCGTCGACACGCCCATCGCCGCCGTGGCTTGCGAGCTTGTCGCCAATGGCGTCGGAGTCACGATCACCGATCGGTATACGGCCAGCGCCTTCACCTCCCGAGGCCTGATTTGGCGCCGTTTCGAGCCGGACGTGCCCTATAATTTCGGCGTGCTCTTTCCCTCCCACAGCCAACGGACCGAGCTTGTCGAGGCGTTCATGCACTTTCTCCGAGGCCAGAGCCTGAACTGCAGGCCTTCGTAGCGCCAGAAGCGATGGGGTGGACGCCCCTGACGGCATCGAAGTGCCAAAGTGGTGGTGTTTGAGCGCACCACTGCAAAGGAGGCGTCCGTGAGTGAAGTCACCACCATTGGCCTCGATCTGGCGAAGGCTGTCTTCCAGGCGCATGGGGCTGACGCGAGCGGCTCGGTCATGTTCCGCAAGAGGCTCCGGCGGGTTCTGGTGCTAGAGTTCTTCTCCGCCCAGCCACGCTGCCTGGTTGCGATGGAAGCCTGCGTGAGTGCTCATTATTGGGCTCGGGAGATCTCCACACTAGGGCACGAGACCCGGCTCATTCCCGTGGAGATCGTGGGCATGAACCAGGCGACGCGACGATCGTCGAGCGCCTCGCCATTCACGATAAGGAACGACCAGCGCTCTCAAAACACTGATACCGCGAGGTCAGAACAGCCATTCGGGGTCGTTTTATGTCGGTGGTCAGCGCCCGCTCCTGGGGCCATACCTTGAGACGGCTCACGACCCGTTGGAGTCCTCCTGTCACGACGGCCTTGCCTGCCGGAAAGCAGACCTCCGCTGCGAGAGCTTTTGGGGATCGGACGACCCTCTGTCGCCGTTGGCCAATGTTCAGGATGGCACGGCGGGTGACCGCCGTGCCAAGTGCCATAGGTCCGTTTGCTCGGAAAGGAGCAGCGCGTCGTCAACCTCGATGCCAAGGTAGCGCAGGGTGCTTTCCAGCTTTGTATGGCCGAGAAGGAGCTGACAGGCGCGCAGGTTACCGGTGCGCTTGTAGATCAATGCGACCTTCGTTCGGCGGAGGCTGCGAGTTCCGTGGAGTGCTCTGGATCCAATCCAATCAAAGCCACCCAGGTGTCGAGGAGGCGGCCGTACTGGCGCGTTGTGATGTGATCGCCAGGCCGACTGCAGCTCGGGAAGAGCCAACTCTCTTCACGAGGGCCTCTCGTTCTGAGCCACGCCGTGAGTGCCTCGCGGGCGGGTTCGGTTAGCTCAAATGGGACCGGCCGTCCGGTCTTCTGTTGAACGATCGCCGTTCGTAAGCGAACCGTGCCTCCAAGGACGACATCGCCAACACGTAGGCGAACCAGGTCGCATCCCCGAAGCTTGCTGTCGATCGCGAGATTGAACATGGCGAGATCACGAGCACGCCCGTCATGCTGTAAGCGGGCTCGTATTGCCCAGATATGCTTCGGCTTCAGACGTGGTTTCGGTCCGATGATGCGCCCGGTTCCACGCCTGATGAATCAGCTGGTTCTGCGCTTGGATATCCGCAGCCGGTGGAGGATCACATGAGCGCCGCTCCCGTCATCCGCATGCCCGGACAGAAGAACGGAGTCATGCTGCGCGGCCGTCCCATGGCCTTCCTCGTCACCGGCGAGGATACGAGGCACACGAGCATGTTCGACTGGACGATCCCGGTGGGATTCGCCACCGACCTGCACGTCCAGCGCGTTCAGGAGGAGACTTTCTATGTCCTCGATGGCGAATGCGAATTGCCCACGCCGGCCGCCACAGCCTCGTCCCTGCCAGGCCGTCGGAATAAGCGCTGGAAAAATGACCAGGCGAAGAGGCTCGACGTCTCTCAGTATGGCGCGAAATGGCAAGCAGACGGCATGTCGCTGGCGCTAACCTCGGGCCGCGGTAGCGCTGATGGGGTTCGCCGAAGCCGCATCAGCGGACGACGGCTTTACTCCGCGTGCCTATGGAAGGGATTTCGAATGATCCGCCGAGCTTTGATCAGCGGCCTTGCCTGTGCTCTCGCGGCAGGCCCCGCATTCTCCGACGTATCGACCAAAACGGTGGAATCGCTGTCGGCGCCCGATGCGATCGAGACGCGAGCGGGCAAGCTAGAGTTCCGGGACGGAGCACCCACCGAAGAAACCGCGCGGAAGATCTACGACACCCTGGACTTCACCCGCGCGCTCAACGTCTACAACAACAGCTTCCGGGGCGCGTCCGCGCTCGCCATCGTCAAGGGGATGGAAGGGATCGGCGCCAAACCCGGCGATGTCATCATCTTCCCCGAGCTGATGGATTCGAGCTCGCTGTTCCTGACGGCCAATGCGGACACGATCTACTACATGGCCGGGCTCGACCTGAGCAAAGGCCCGGTCGTGATCGAGCAGCCGTCAGGCGGCATCGGCACGATCAACGACATGTGGTTTTCCTGGATCATCGATATCGGGGCGCCCGGGCCGGATCGCGGGCTCGGCGGAAAATATCTGGTCGTCGGCCCGGACTATCAGGGGGCGCTGCCGGAAGGCGGCTACTTCGTCGCCCGTGCGAAGACCAACTTCGCGCTCTATGCCGCGCGCGCCAACCTGATCGACAACAATCCGAAGCCGGCCGTCGACAACATCAAGCGCAACTTGAAGATCTATCCCTACCAACCCGGCGCTTTCGGCTCCAGCATCGCCCAGGCGCTCGACGGGTCCGTACGCATCGCCGCGGAGCCGAGGATTCCCGAGATGAAGTTCATCGAAGCTTCCGGGCGCTCGTTCAACACGATCCCGCCCAGCGACTTCGGCTTCTTCGAGATGATCAACGAGAACGTCCAGAGCCAGCCCGCCACCAGCTATGACATCGAGCTGGCGGGCCAGCTCGCCGCGATCGGGATCGTGCACGGCAAGGCGTTCAAGCCGGACGAGCGGATGAAGAGAATCCTGTCCGAAGCGGCCGCGGTGGGGCAGGCGACGGGCCGGGCGCTCAACTGGCGGTATGCGATGAAGCACCCCGAATGGGCCTATTACAAGGATTCCCACTGGGGCAGCATGCTGTGGGAAGGCGGCGCCTTCTTCGAAACGCCGCCGCCCCTGTTCGAGAAGGGAATGTTCAAGCCCTTGCCGCCGACCGGCGCCCGCACCCTGGATTCGCGCACGGCCTTCTACTACGGCTACACGCTCGATTCACCGGGCATGATCATGCGCATCCCCGGCGTCGGCTCGCAGTACCTGATGGGTTTCCTCGCCTCCGACGGCAAGCCTTTCGATGGCGCGAAGACCTACAAGGTGACCCTGCCCAAGGATGTTCCGGCGGCGGCGTTCTGGTCCTTCACGCTCTATGACAACCAGACGCGCTCGATGCTGCAAACGCCGCAGAAATATCCGCGTGCCGGCAGCCAGAGCTACCCGTCGCCCGCGGCCGAGGCGGCTGCCGACGGTACCACCACGGTTTATTTCAGCCCGACGCAGCCTAAGGGCGTCGCTCGTGGCAACTGGATTCAGACCGATCCCAAGAAGGGCTGGTTCACGATCCTGCGCCTCTACAGCCCGCTCCCGTCCTTCTTCGACAAGAGCTGGCGCCCAAGCGAGATCGAGCAGGTCGAGGCCGCCAGATAAGTCGATACGCCGAAATGAAGCACATGCGCCGACTGGGCGGGCGATACCGCCATCAGCTGGCGCATGTGGGGTTACAGCTTGGCCCGAGACCCTTTTCTCCTTCGGTCTGAGGGGGAACCATGGGTTTCATTTCCGGCCTCAGAGACCGGCTTTTCCAGCGAGGATTTGAGGGCGGACTCGGCGGGTGTCATGTTGCCGAGGGCCGATTTTCGCCGTCACCGCAGCACGACGACTTTGCCGCCAAGCCTGACCCGGTCGTACAGATCCACCACGTCGCGGTTGGTCATTCGGATGCAGCCCGACGAGACGGCCGCGCCGATCGTGGCGGGCTCGTTGGAGCCGTGGATGCGATAGAGGCTCGATCCGAGGTAGATCGCTCGCGCGCCCAACGGATTGTCCATCCCTCCGGGCATGTAGCGTGGCAAGTCCGGACGGCGCTTGAGCATCTGCGCGGGAGGCCTCCAGCTCGGCCATTCGCGTTTCATGGTGACGGTTTTGGTGCCCGACCAGCTGAAGCCTTGCCGTCCGACGCCGACGCCGTAGCGAAGCGCCTGTCCGTTTCCGAGGATGTAGTAGAGCCGCCGCTGGCTCGTCGAAATCACGATCGTGCCCGGAGCTTGCCTGCCGTTCCATGCCACGGTCCGGCGCGGAATCGGTTGCTCGCTGAAGATATTGAGAAAATCCGCAAGCCCGCGGCTGAGGGCGTTGTCGTAAGCGCTGGCAGGTGGCGAAAGCGCGAGAAGCGCAACGACGAGAACAATGGCGCGTAGCATGAATGCTCCTGCTGCGCCCCCCGCTGCCATCTAACGGAATGACAGCTGAACTGGTCAAGCCGGCCTTGCTGGGCGGCCTCGTCCGCCGCCCGGCGCACAGCCGATGCGCCGGATCGCCGCAGGAATCATGTCGCCATGTTTACGCCTCGGTAAGGCTCTCCTTTCAAGCCTGATCGCGAAAGGAGACACTGATGATCAGAACCGCGTTTTCGGCAGCCTGCCTGTCGTTCTTCGCCGTGTCAGCAGCTCATGCCGCGAATCCCACCTCGCTGGGACAGTTCAGCGCCTGGAATGCAGCCACTTTCGCCAAGGGCGATACACAATATTGCTTCATCATGAGCAGGCCGTCCGCCGAGGAACCATCGAGCTTGCGTCATGGCGAGGTGGTCTTCTTCGTCCAGACCGGCCAGAGCGGCAGCGAAACCGAATCGAGCTTCCAGACCGGCTACAACTTCGCCAAGGACTCGACTGTCACGATCACCATCGGCGACAATAATTTCCGCATGCTGACGCAGGGCAGCAATGCCTGGCTCGAGAACCTGGCGCGGGAGCCGGCGCTGCTCGCCGCCATGCGGGCAGGGCAGGACATGGTGCTGGAGGCGCAGTCCGCGCGCGGCAACACCACGACCTACACCTTCTCGCTCACGGGCGTGACCGCCGCCTCGCGCATGCTCGCGCGCTGCAATTCGGACGCGACGCAGAGCTAGGGCCGACATGGACGCGCCCGCCGATCAGCCGGTCGGTGGGCGGCCCGGCGCCGTGAGGTCGAGGCTGACGCGGCGCAGGGAGGTGTCGTCGGGATCGAGCGTGACCTCGAAGCCGAGGCTGCGGCAGAGCGCAAGCATCGGCCCGTTCTCGGCGAGGACCTGGGAATGGATGCGCTGCAGCTTCTCGGCTCGGCCCCATTCGATGATCAGGATCATCAGCTCGCGGCCGAGCCCCATGCCCTTGAGGTCGGAGCGCAGCAGGATGGCGTATTCCGCCGCGACATGGCCGTGATCGGCGTGGAGCCGGACTGCGCCGGCGGCGTCCCCCGTCGCTTCCTCGAAGGCGATGAAGGCCATCTCGCGCGCATAGTCGAGCTGGGTGAGATGGGCGAGGAAAGCGTGGCTGAAGCTCTTCAGCGGCGCGAAGAAGCGTAGCCGCAGATCCTCGGGCGTGACCCGCTTCAGCATCTCCCCGATTGCGACTTCGTCCTCCGGCTTGATCGGCCGTACGGCGAAGCGGCGCTCGCCCAGGGCCAGCTGGCGCGTCCAGCTCGCCGGATAGGGGCGGATTGCCGGGCGCCGGCGGCGCTGCGGATCGGGCTCGAGCACGATGCGCGCATCGACCGCGACAGCCCCGGTCGCATCGGCCAGGATCGGGTTGAGGTCGATTTCGCGGATCTCGGGCAGGTCCGAAGCCATCTGGCCGAGCGCGACCAGAACCGCCGCGACCGCCTGCCGGTCGGCTGCGGGAACGTCGCGATAGGCCGCCAGGATACGCGAGACGCGGGTGCGCGAGATCAAGCCTTCGGCCGAGGCCATGTCGAGCGGCGGCAGCGCGGCATGGATGTCGGCGATCAGCTCCGCCGCGGTGCCGCCGCGGCCGAAGACGACGACGGGGCCGAAACAGGCATCGGTGGCGAAGCCGGCGATCAGCTCGCGCGCCTTGGCGCGATGGGCCATGGGCTGGACGGAGAAGCCGCTCAGGCGCGCCTGCGGCCGCAGCTGGCGCAGCCGCTCGGCCATCTGCCCGGCGGCGGCGATGACCGCCGCCTCGCTCGCAAGGTCGAGTTCGACGCCGCCGACATCCGATTTATGCGGGACGTCCGGCGAAACGATCTTGAGCGCCACGGTTCGCCCGGCGGCGAAATGCGGGCGGGCCGCGGCGGCTGCGGCGGCAGCGTCGGCGACCACCACGGGCCTGAGCATGGGGATCCGGAACAGCGCCAGCAGGTCGGCGACTTCCTCCGGGTCGAGCCAGTGCCGGCCCTCGCCGAGCGCGCGCTCGACGATCGCCCGTGCCGCGGCGAGATCGGGCAGGTCGTCCTCGCCGTGCGAGGGCGGCGTCGCCATCAGTTCCGCCAGCAGCCGGGCGTGGCGCGTCAGGTGCTGGAAGCCGATGATGGCCTCGGTCTCCGTCGCGAAGGAAGGGATGCCGGCCGCCGCGAACAGCGCCACGGTCTCGGCGCCGGCGCCGACCCAGGCGGCGAGGACCGGCTTGCGCAGCGGCGCTGCGTCGCGCGCCCGGATGATCTCGCGGGCGCAGTCGGCGGGGTCGACCGGCGCGAGCGGGGCGTTGAGCGCCAGCACAGCGTCGACCTGTGGCTCGGCGAGGAGTTCCGCCGTCGCGGCATGGTATTCCGCAGCCGTCCGCACCAGCCGGGGTGCCGGCACTGCCGCTGCGCCGGGGATCTGGCGCAGGCGCCCGGCAGCGAGGGCCGCCAGCCCCTCGCCATTGCTGACGATGGCGAGCCGCCCAGCCTCGGCCGCGCGCGCCCGGCCGAGCGTCTCGGCGGCCGCGAAGAGCTCGTCGAGATCGTTGACGCGTAGCAGCCCGGCGCGGTGGAAGGCCGCGTCATGCGCCGCATCGCTCGTCACGATCAGCGCCGCATGGGTCAGCGCCGATCGTGGCGATACGGGCTTCGGCGGCTTCAGGACGAGGACCGGCTTGAGGCGCGCGGCCGCCCGTCCGGAGGACAGGAAGCGCGCCGCGTCCGAGACGTCGTCGATGGCGAGCAGGATCGAGCGGGTGAAGACGTCCGTGGCGAAGTGATCGAGGCAGTCGGCCACGTCGACATCGGCGCCTTCGCCGAGCACCACGGCTCCCGACAGGCCGATCTCGCGGCTCGCTGCCCAGGCCAGGATGCCGGCGGCGATGGAGTTCGACTGAGCCACCAGTGCCAGCGAGCCGGGCTGCGGGTGAACGGCGACGGCGGTCGCGTTCAGGCTGAGCCGCGGCGCGGCGATCCCGAGCGAATCGGGACCGACCAGCCTCAGGCCGGCTTCGCGTGCGGCCGCCCGCAGGACCGCGACGTCTTTGCCGCCGCCGTCCGGCACCAGGAGCCCGGCCGCGCCGGAAGGCCTCGCGGCGACGGCGGCTTCGGCTGCGACCGCGGCCGGGGCGATGACGAGATCGACCCCTGGCGGAAAGGCGGCGGTGTCGAGGCTGTCGAAGACGGCGAGGGGGCCGCGATAGGAGCCGGCACGGAGCTGGTCGGCCAGCAGGGCCGCTTCGGGCGATCCGGCGATCGCCACGATCGAGCGGGGTTCCAGCAGGCGCTTGAGCAGTGCGAGGGTCATCGGCCGTCCATTCGTCCGCGGCGCGACGCATGAAACAGGAAAGAGCCGGATTCGGCCATCCTTTCCGGCCGGTCCTCGTCGTCGCGCCCGCCCTGCGCTGCCAGGCCTGCCCGCTACTCGAACAGATCCGGATGCGCCGCCTCGGTCCGGGGCAGGGCGCGCAGGATCTCGGTCAGGTGATGCCGCATCGCGGCTTCGGCTCCGGTGGCGTCGCCGTCGTCGATCGCGGCCATGATCCTGCGATGCTGCAGCACCAGCGGCTGCATCGCCTCCGGTCCCGGCAGGGTGAGCTGGCAGACCCGGTCCATATGCGCCTTGATGTCCCGGATCGCCTCCCAGGCGAGCGGCATGCCGACGCCTTCGGTCAGCTCGATGTGGAACAGCTCGTCATAGCGCTGGAAGGCGGCGTGGTCGTCGCGCTGGGCCGCCTTCTCCTGCATCTCGAGCAGGTCGGCGATCCGCTGCCGGCTCTGGGCGGCGAAGGACAGGCAGGCCTGGCGGACGATCGCGACCTCGACCGCCTCCCGAACGAAGCGCGCCTCCATCATCTTGCGGACGGAGAACTTGACCACGACCGTGCCGCGCTGCGGCTGCACGTCGACGAGGCGGGTCTTGGCGAGCGCGATCAGCGCCTCGCGCACCGGCTGGCGCGAGACGCCGTATTTCAGCGCGATCTCCTGTTCGGACAGGCGCGTGCCGGGCGGCAGCTCGAGCGCGATGATCGCCCGGCGCAGTTCAGCCTCGACGCGCCCGGCCGCCGAGATGCCGGGGAAGGCGGCGGGCGCCGCCAACGAAAGACTCAAGTCAAACCCCTCCATGGTCTGTTGCGTACCATACAGCAACATACTACCATACAATCAATGCCGCAGCCAAGCACGGCGCTGCGGCAGAGCTTACGTCGGAAGCGCCATCGGACAAGCCGGCAAACGGCGAGGCGCTCGAAACCATTTGGGGAGAACGCATCGATGACCGCACGCCGCATTTTCTTTTCCCTGACCGCCGCCCTGGCCCTTTCGGCCGCGACGGCGGGCGCCGCTCTCGCGCAGAACGTGACGCTGCGATCGGCAGACATCCACCCGACCGACTACCCGACCGTCGAGGCGGTCCGCCACATGGGCAAGCTGCTCGAGGAGCGCAGCCAGGGCCGCATCAAGATCAACGTCTTTCACTCGGCCCAACTCGGCCAGGAGAAGGATACGATCGACCAGACGCGCTTCGGCGTCATCGACATGAACCGCATCAACATGGCGCCGTTCAACAACCTGATCCCGGCGACCAACATCCCTTCGCTGCCCTTCATCTTCCGCTCGGTCGAGCACATGCGGAAGGTCATGGACGGACCGATCGGCGACAATCTGCTGAAGGAGTTCGAGAAGCACGACCTCGTCGGCCTCGCCTTCTACGATTCCGGCTCGCGCTCGTTCTACAACTCCAAGCGCGCCATCAAGAGCCCGGCCGACATGAAGGGGCTGAAGATCCGCGTCCAGCAGTCGGACATGTTCGTCGCGCTGGTCTCGGCGCTCGGCGCCAACGCCACGCCGATGCCGTTCGGCGAGGTCTATTCGGCGCTCCAGACCGGCGTGATCGACGGCGCCGAGAACAACTGGCCGTCCTATGAATCGACGCGCCACTTCGAGGTTTCGAAGTACTATTCGCAGACCGAGCACTCGCTGTCGCCGGAGGCGCTGGTGATGTCGAAGAAGAGCTTCGCCAGGTTCAACGCCGCCGACCAGGCGCTGATCAAGGCCGCCGCGAAGGAATCCGTCGCCAAGATGCGCGAGCTCTGGGACGCGCGCGAGAAGGAGTCCGAGGCCAAGGTCAAGGCCGGCGGGGCGCAGATCAACGCGGTCGAGAAGCAGCCCTTCGTCGACGCGATGAAGCCGGTCTACGACAAGTTCGTCACCGATCCGAAGCTCAAGGAGATGGTCGCCGCCATCCAGGCGGTGAACTGAGCCTCGCTGAGGCGGGGCGGCTTTCGGGCCGCCCCGATTTCCAAAGCCCTCATCCTGAGGAGCGATCGCAGATCGCGTCTCGAAGGATGATCCAGAAACCACTGGAACCATCCTTCGAGACGCCGCTTCGCGGCTCCTCAGGATGAGGGCTCAGGATGAAACCCCGTATCCACGGACGCCCCATGCGCGCCTTCACCGCTTTCCTGACCCGCCTCGATGCCAAGCTCAGCCTGTTCGCCCTGGTCGCCGCCGGGACAGGCCTCGTCCTGATGACGGCGATGGTGGCCTGGGGCGTCTTCGGCCGCTATGTGCTGAACGACACGCCGATCTGGGTCGAGGCCGGATCGCTGTTCCTGATGTCCTGGTTCATCCTGCTCGGTGCCGCCGTCGGCGTGCGCGAGAGCGACCATCTCGGCTTCGAAGTGGGGCTGGTGCTGTCGCCGCCGCCGCTGCGCGCCGTCCTGATCGTGCTGGGCGAGGGGCTGGTCTGCCTCTTCGGCCTCGCCATGCTCGTCTATGGCGCCGAGCTCGCGATCGGCACCTGGAGCGACCGGATGCCGATCATCGGCATCTCGCGCGGCTGGGACTATGTCCCGATCGCGGCCGGCGGGGCGCTGATCGCGCTGTTCGCGCTGGAGAAGATCCTGCTCTTCGTCACGGGATCGCAGCAGGCGCCGCTCGGCTTCACCCATTTCGGCTCGGCGCAGGAAGTCTGAGCGATGGAACTCTGGGTTCTCTTCGGCGTCTTCGCGCTCCTGCTGCTGATCGGCGTGCCCGTCGCCTTCTGCCTCGGCATCGCCTCGATCGCGACCGTGGCCTATATGGGCCTGCCACCCGTCGTCGTCTTCCAACAGATGAATTCCGGCATGAACGCCTTCGCCATGATGGCGATCCCGTTCTTCATCTATGCCGGCGACCTGATGATCCGCGGCGGCATCGCCGAGCGGCTGATCCAGATGGCGGCGAGCCTCGTCGGCCATCTGCGCGGCGGGCTGGGGCAGGTGAACGTGGTCACCTGCACGCTGTTCGGCGGCATCTCCGGCTCGGCGGTTGCCGACGCCTCGGCGGTCGGCGGGCTGATGATCCCGCAGATGAAGAAGCGCGGCTACGACGCCGACTATGCGGTGAACGTCACCGCGAATGCGGCGATCATCGCGCTCTTGATCCCGCCCTCGCACAACATGATCATCTATTCGCTTTCGGCGGGCGGCAATCTCTCGATCGCGGACCTGTTCACGGCCGGTATCCTGCCGGGCCTGCTGCTCTGCGCTGCGCTGATGGTAGCCGCCTGGGCGGTCGCGGTGAAGCGCGGCTATCCACGCGAGGCCTTTCCGGGCTTCGCCACCGTCGGTCGCTACGTGGTGCTGGCGCTGCCCGGCATCCTGCTGATCGGCATCATCTTCGGCGGCGTCCGCTCCGGCGTCTTCACCGCGACCGAGTCCTCCTGCGTCGCGGTCGTCTACGCCATCCTCGTCACCATCTTCGTCTATCGCCAGCTCAGCTGGACGGCGTTCGTCGAAGCGACGCTCGGGGCCGTGCGGACGACCGCGATGGTGCTGCTGGTGATCGGCACGGCCGGCGCCTTCGGCTGGCTGATGGCCTTCCTGCAGGTGCCGCTGACGATGATCGCGGCGATGAAGGCCGTCTCCGACAACCCGATCGTGATCCTGCTGATGATCAACCTGATCCTGCTGGTGCTCGGCACCTTCATGGACATGGCGCCGATGATCATCATCTGCACGCCGATCTTCCTGCCGGTGGTGAAGGCCTTCGGCGTCGACCCGATCCATTTCGGCGTCATCCTGATCCTCAATGCCGGCATCGGGCTGAACACGCCGCCGGTCGGCTCGGTGCAGTTCGTCGCCTGCGCCATCGGCCGCATTTCCATCGGCGAGTCGATGCGTACGATCTGGCCCTTCTACGGCGCCAGCGTCGCCGTGCTCCTGCTCGTCACCTATGTGCCCGGCCTGTCGCTCTGGCTGCCGCGCCTGTTCCACTGAAGGACCGATCATGACCATCGAAATTCGCCAGGTTTCCCATCCCGAGGCCGTCAAGGGCTTCGACACGGCGGAGCTCAGGCGCCATTTCCTGATCGAGACGCTGTTCGCGCCCGGCGAGGTGAAGCTGACCTACAGCCATCTCGACCGCGTCGTCGTCGGCGGCGCCATGCCGACCGGCAAGGCGGTCGTGCTGCCGACGCCGAAGGCCGTCGGCACCGATGCCTTCCTCAAGCGGCGCGAGCTCGGCATCGTCAATGTCGGCGGGCCGGGCCGGGTTTCTGTCGGCGGCGAGGACTATGCTCTCGCCAAGCGCGATGCGCTCTATGTCGGCAAGGAGGCGGGCGAGGTCTCCTTCGCCAGCGACGATGCCGGCAACCCCGCCAAGTTCTACCTGCTCTCGACGCCGGCCCATGCCGTGCATCCGACCAAGGTGATCAAGGAGGCCGACGCCAAGACGATCGCGCTCGGCGAGCAGGCGACTGCCAACAAGCGCGTCATCCGCCAGTACATCATCCCGGGTGTCTGCGAGACCTGCCAGCTCGTGATGGGCGTGACCACGCTGGAGGAGGGCAGCATCTGGAACACCATGCCTGCGCATGTCCATGACCGGCGCTGCGAGGTCTATCTCTATTTCGACGTCCCCACTGACGCCCGCGTCTTCCATCTGATGGGCGAGCCGCAGGAGACCCGGCACCTCGTCGTCGCCAATGAGCAGGCGATCCTCTCGCCGGGCTGGTCGATCCATTCCGGTGTCGGGACGAAGGCCTATTCCTTCATCTGGGGCATGGGCGGCGACAATGTCGACTACACCGACATGGACATGGTCGCGACCGGGGACCTGCGCTGATGTCCTCGCTTTTCGACTTGTGCGGCCGGACCGCGATCGTCACCGGGGCCAATACGGGCCTCGGTCAGGCGATCGCGGTCGCGCTCGCCCGGGCCGGCGCCGGCATCGTCGCGGTTGGCCGTTCCAGCATGGCCGAGACGAAGGCGCTGGTCGCGGAGACGGCCAGGCCCTTCCATGAGATCAGCGCCGACCTCGCGACGCTGGAGCCGATCGCGCGGATCGTCGCGGAGGCGGAGGCCGCCGCGCAGGCCGACGGATCCCGGCTCGACATTCTGGTCAACAATGCCGGCATCATCCGCCGGGCCGATGCGATCGACTTCACCGAGGCCGACTGGGACGCGGTGATGGACGTCAACCTGAAGTCGACCTTCTTCCTGACCCAGGCCGTGGCCAGGCGCATGCTCGCCGACGGCAAGGGCGGCAAGGTCGTCAACATCGCCTCGCTGCTCGCCTTCCAGGGCGGCATCCGCATCCCCTCCTACACCGCCTCTAAGAGCGGGCTTGCCGGGCTGACGCGGTTGCTCGCCTGCGAATGGGCGGGGAAGGGCATCAACGTCAACGCCATCGCGCCTGGCTATTTCGTGACCAACAACACGGAAGCCCTGCGCGCCGATCCGGAGCGCAATGCTGCGATCCTGGGCCGCATCCCGGCGGGGCATTGGGGGCAGCCGCAGGAGCTGGGCGGGGCGGCGGTGTTCCTCGCTTCCGATGCCGCCGCCTATGTCCATGGCGTCGTCCTGCCGGTCGATGGCGGCTGGCTCGCGCGCTGAGGAGGCCGAGATGGACCGCAGGAACGAACCCTTCGCCCGCGACGCCGACCTTGGCTGGGAGCCGGCCGGCGAAGGCGTGACGCGCAAGATCCTGACCTATCGCGACGAGGTGATGATGGTGCGGGTGCGGTTCGAAGCCGGTGCCGTCGGCCCGGCGCACAGCCATCCGCATATCCAGTGCTCGCTGGTCGAAAGCGGCGTCTTCGAGATCACGATCTCCGGGCGGACCGAGCGGCTGCGGGCCGGCGACAGCTTCACCGTGCCGCCCGGCGCCGTGCATGGCGCGAAGGCGCTCGAAGCCGGGGTTCTGGTCGATGTGTTCACGCCGATGAGGGCGGATTTCGTCTCCTGAAGGCTTCAGGCGCGGTAGCTGTGGTTTGCCCCTTGCGTCGGGAGGGAGGTAGCCTTGCGAGCCCGAATCAATCCGGAGAGAAACTCATGGAGCGACGTAGGTTCATTCTCGGCATCTTCGCGCTGTCGGCCGGAGCTGCCATTGCCGGCACCGGCGAGGCGCAGGCGGCACCCGCCGCGCAGGCAGCAGAACCGGTTCGTGGAGCGGCTCCCGCTGCACCTGCACTGAGCCTTCCCGACGGGACGCCGGTGGAGCAGGCCCAGTATTGGCGGCGGCGTCCGCGACGCAGGCGCCAGGTCTGCACCATTCGCCGCGGTCGGTACGGCCGCCGGGTGCGTGTCTGCCGCTGGGTCTGGTACTGACGTTACCGCCGCCCAAGGCGGATTTCAGCGGACCTTCCTCAAGACCAATCCGCGTCACTTCTCCGGCGAGGCGAAGCGCCTCGCCGCCAGGACCAGGAACGGAGATCATGATCAGGACTACTCTCGTCGTCGGCGGGCTCGCCATCCTCATGGCCGGCTGCGTCTCGCAGGGCCGCCCGCCCGTTCCGCAAGCCGCGGCCGGCAAGCAGATCATGCGCGACGGCGCACAACTCGCCCTGCCGGATGGCACGCGCGTCACCCCGGATTCGACCGGCGGCTTCCTCCTGCCCAATGGCGACTATGTGAAGCGCGATCGTTCCGGCGCGCTGGTGCTGCCGACCGGGGCGCGCTGCGCTCCCAATGCCGGCGGCTATGTCTGCCCCTGACGGACGCTGATCCTCAGGCCATCTGCCGGCGCGTCCCGCCGCCCGCGCTCCGGCCGGCGGAAGCCGATTTGTCGGCCCGCTGCTGACGGGGGGATTCCCCCTCGTCATCCGTCAACACATGGTTATGGCTGCGGAAGGCCCAGATTTCCTTGGCCGCTTCCCAATGCTCGCGGTCGCGGCCTTCCGGCTGGCCGTCCTTCAGCCACAGGGCGTAGGCGATCTTCCTGATCTCGCGCTGGGATTTCTCGTCCTGCATGCCTGGTCTCCATGATCGCTCCCCGTCCGCGGCGGGGAATCCTGGTTTCAGCCCATGCACGGATGGCCGTGCAGGAGATCAACCGCCAGGCGCGGCATGGGTTCCAGGCGCGGATGTCTATCGCGCGCCCGCGGCTGAAGGACTGGCGACGGCCGGGATGGACGCGGCGGTGCCTTCCGGCTCGGAGCGCCGGGCGTAACGCTGTGCCAGCACGGCGCAAGCGACGAGCTGAGCCTGATGGAACAGCATCAGCGGCAGCACGATCAGGCCGAGCGCCTGCCCGGGGAACAGGATGTTCGCCATCGGGATGCCGCTCGCCATGCTCTTCTTCGAGCCGCAGAAGACGATGGCTATCTCGTCCTCCTTCGAGAAGCCGAGGCGGCGGCTGGCGAGGGTGGTGGTCACCAGTACGGCCGCGAGCAGGGCGAGGCCGAGCAGGCTGACGAGGGCGAGGTCGCCGAGCGTGACCTGGGACCAGATGCCGGCCACCATGCCTTCGCTGAAGGCGGCATAGACGACGAGCAGGATCGAGCCGCGATCGACCAGCGAGAGCGGCGCCTTGTGGCGCTGCAGAAAGGGGCCGATCCAGCGGCGCAGCAGCTGGCCGGCGACGAAGGGCAGCAGGAGCTGCAGGGCGATGTTCTCGATCGCCTGGGTGCTGAAGCCGCCGCCCTTGGAATCGAGCAGCAGCACGACGAGCAGCGGCGTCAGCACCATGCCGAAGAGGTTGGAGACCGAGGCGCTGCACAAGGCGGCGGCGACATTGCCGCGCGCGATCCCGGTGAAGGCGATCGAGGACTGCACGGTCGAGGGCAGGATGCAGAGGAAGATCAGCCCGGCGACGAGCTCGCGCGGCAGCCAGCCGCCGAAGGTGCGGGCCAGGACGAGCCCGAGCAGCGGGAAGAGCACATAGGTGCTGGCGAAGACCAGCGACTGCAGGCGCCAGTGCAGCAGCCCCTCCCACACTGCCAGCGGCGACAGCCGCGCGCCGTAGAGGAAGAACAGCAGGGCGACGGCCACCGACACGGCGCCATTGGCGACCGTGGCGCCGACGCCATGGGCCGGCAGCACCGCGGCGACCGCGACCGTCGCCATGAGCGCGATGAGATAGGCGTCGATGCCGAAGCGGGCGAGGGTGCGGCGGATCATCTGCGGTCCTTCCAGTGAAGCGCCGCCTTCTAATCCGTTTCCGGATCATTTTGATCCGGACTGGACATGATATCGCTCATCATGAATTGTGATAATCATGAATTCGGACATCAAGCCGCTCGACCCGGTCCTGCTGCTGAGCTTCCTCAAGGTCTGCGAGACGCTGAGCTTCACGGAGGCCGCGCGCCAGCTCGGGCTGCGCCAATCCTCGGTCAGCCAGCATGTCGCCCGGCTGGAGCGGCGGGTTGGGCGAAGGCTGCTGGAGCGCGACACGCATGAGGTGCGCCCGACGCCGGATGGCGACGCCATCCTGCCCTTCGCGCGGGAGGCGCTCGAGGCGGGGCGGCGGATCGAGCGTTACCTCAGGGGCTCGACGCTGCGCGGGCGGCTCAGGCTCGGGGTGTCCGAGGATTTCGCCTATACGGCGTTGCCGGAGATCCTCGCCGAATTCGCCATGCAGCACCATGCGGTGGATCTGGAGCTGACGGTGGGCCTGAGCGGCCTGCTCTACGAGCAATACGATGCCGGCGATCTCGACCTGATCTTCGCCAAGCGCCGCAAGGGTGATGCGCGTGGCGAGGTCGCCTGGCAGGAGCGTCTGGTCTGGGTTGGACGTCCCGGCATGCGGCTGGCGGAGCAGCGCGAGGTGCCGCTGGTGCTCTACCCGCCGCCGAGCATCACGCGCATCCATGCGATCGAGACGCTGGAGCAGGCCGGGCGGGCCTGGCGCGTCGCCTGCACCAGCGGCAGTCTCGCCGGCCTGCGCGCGGCGACGGTGGCCGGGCTCGGCATTACCGCGCATTCGGCCCGGCTGATCCCGCCCGGCCTCGCCGAGGTCGAGCCGCCCGAGGTGCTGCCGGAGCTCGGGACGATCGAATTCGTCGTCATCGGCGGCCAGTCGCATCAGGAGGCGGCGCGGGCGCTGGCTGCCACCATCCTGTCGGGAGCGGGCCGCCTCCTGCCGGAGGCGCCCTTGCGGCGCGGCCGAAAGGGCTAGTCCCGCGCCAGCGCGGCGACCGGGTCGAGCCTCGCGGCATTGCGGGCCGGCAGGAAGCCGAAGGTCAGGCCGATCAGCGTCGAACAGGCGATGGCCGCGGCGAAGGCCTCGCCGGAATAGATGAAGCTCAGCTGCGAGCCCGAAGCCTCGAAAAGGAAGCCGACCGCGAGCGCCAGCGCGATGCCGAGTGCGCCACCGATGAAGCAGACCAGCGAGGCCTCGATCAGGAATTGCTGCAGGATGTCGCTGCGGCGCGCGCCGACGGCCATGCGCAGGCCGATCTCGCTGGTGCGCTCGATCACCGAGACCAGCATGATGTTCATCACCCCGATGCCGCCGACGAGCAGCGAGATCACCGCGATCGAGGAGATCATCAGCGTCATCGTCTGTGTGGTGCTGGTGATGGTGTTGCGGATCTCGTCCTGGTTCAGGATGAAGAAGTCCTTGGCGCGGTGGCGGTGGGTCAGGAGTTCCGTCACGGCCTCCTGCGCAGCGGCCATCGGCGTCTCGTCGTCGACGCGCAGGGTGATGCTGCGCAGCGAGAGATCGCCGAGGAAGCGGCCCTGCACGGTGGTGTAGGGCAGGAAGACCTGCGGGTTCTGGCTGCCGCCGAAGCCGCCCTGCTGCTGGCGGATGACGCCGACGATCCGGCTCGGCACGGAGCCGATCAGGATCACGGTGCCGACGGGGTCGGCGGGGCCCTGCGGGAACAGCACGCTGCGCGCGTTCTCGTCGATCACGACGTCCTGCGCGAGGGTGCGGACATCGGCCGTGTCGAAGAAGGAACCATGCGTCAGCACGCTGCCGCGCACGTCGAAATAGCGCTCGCTGACGCCGTTGACCTGCGCCGTCGCCTCGACATTGCCGAAGCGGACCGTGGCGCTGGTCGTCACCGTCGGTGTCACGCTCGCCGCGTAGGGCTGGCCGGCGAGCACCTGGGCGTCGAGCACGGTCAGCGTCTTCACCCGGCCGGAGCGCAGATCGCCGAAGCCGGCGCCGGGGAAGATCTCGAGGGTGTTGGTGCCGAGGCCGGAGATGTTCTGGAGCACGCGCTGCCGCGCGCCTTCGCCGAGCGCGACGACGCTGACCACGGCGGCGATGCCGATGACGATGCCGAGCATGGTCAGCGTCGTGCGCAGCTTGTGGGCGGTCATGGCCCGCACCGCCATGCCGAACGCCTCCCGGAGCCGGCCGAGCCCGGCGCGCAGGCGCCCGGCCGGCGGCGGCACCGGGGAGGGCGGCGGCATCTTCTCCGAGCCCGGCGCGGTGCGCCGGTCGGCGACGATCCGGCCGTCGCTCAGCTCGATGATCCGGTGGGCCCGGTTGGCGACGTTCATGTCGTGGGTGACGAGGATGACCGTGTGGCCCTCGCGGTTGAGCTCCTCGATCAGGGCGAGCATCTCCTCGCCGCTCTTGCGGTCGAGCGCGCCGGTCGGCTCGTCGGCGAGGAGGACGCGGGCACCGTTCATCAGCGCGCGCGCCACCGAGACGCGCTGCTGCTGGCCGCCGGAGAGCTCGGAAGGCCGGTGCGTCATGCGGCTGCCGAGGCCAAGCCGGTCGAGCAGCATGGCGGCGCGGCTCTGGCGCGGGCCGGGCGGGATGCCGGCATAGATCGCCGGCACCTCGACATTGGCGAGCGCCGTCAGTTCGGAGAGCAGATGATAGCGCTGGAAGACGAAGCCGAAATATTCGCGCCGGAGCCGGGCGAGCTCGTCGGGATCGAGTTCCCGCGTCGGGCGGCCGTCGATCTCGTAGCTGCCGCCGGTCGGCCGGTCGAGGCAGCCGATGATGTTCATCAGCGTCGACTTGCCGGAGCCGGACTGGCCGACGATCGCGACCATCTCGCCGGCCTCGATCACGAGGTCGGCGCCGTCGAGCGCGGCGACGGTCGCCTCGCCCGTGCCGAAGTCGCGCCGGACGCCCGCGAGACGGATGAGCGGCACGCCCATCCTCAGAATCCGAAGGGCGAGCGGGAGCGGCGCGTCGGCCGTGTCGCGTCCGGGCCGCCGCCGCTGCGGGCGGTGACGACGCGCTCGCCCGCCTTCAGGCCGGAGGTGACCTCGGCGACGATCTTGTTGTCGAGCCCGACCGCGATCTTGCGTTGCTCCGGCTTGCCGTCCTCGCTGACGACATCGACGAAGGCGTTGGGGCCGCGGCGGCGGATCGCGGTCGAGGGCACGGTGACGACGTTCTGGGCCCGCCCGACGATGACGGTGACCTGCGCGGTCATCGAGGTCAGCAGGCGGCCCTCGGGGTTCGGCACCTCGAACCAGGCATTGTAGTAGACCGCGCTCGTGCTGGAGGACGAGGAACTGCTGCTCGTCGTGCTGGAGCTCGTCATGTTCTGCGTCTTCAGCGTGTCAGGGGCGGGCTCGACGAAGGAGATCTTGCCGGGGAAGCGCTGCTCCGGCGCGCCGAGCACGCTGAAATAGACCTCCTGGCCGGTCTTGACCCGGAGGACGTCGGCTTCCGAAATCCTGGCCTTGACCGTCATGGTCGAGACATCGCCGAGCACGACGATGGTCGGCGCCGACTGGACGGCGTTCACCGTCTGGCCTTCCTGCGCGACGACGGCCAGCACGGTCCCCGCGCTGGGCGCGGTGATGCGGGTGTAGCCGAGATTGGCGCGGGCGGTCTCGACCTTGACCTGGCTCGACATGATCTGCGCATCGAGCGCTTCGATCTGGGCCTGCGTCGTCGAGACGGTCATCTGCGCGTTCTCATAGGCGTCGCGCGAGACGGCGTTCTGCCCGACCATCTGCTTCTGGCGCGCGAGCACGGCCTCGGCATAGGCGAGGCTGGCGATGCGCTCGGCGCGCTGGGCCTTGAGCGCCGCGAGATCGGCCTCGGCCGAGCGCAGCGCGTTCTGCTGGGTGACGCTGTCGATCTCGGCGATCAGGTCGCCCGCCTTGACGCTGTCGCCGAGCTTGACCTTGAGCGAGACGACGCGGCCGGAGACCTGCGCGCCGACGCTGACCTGGCGGACCGGTTCGAGCGCACCGGAGGCGAGCACGGCCTCCTCGACATTGCCGGTCACCGCCGCGACGCTGGGCAGGCTGACGGCTTCCGTCTGGGCCGGCAGCCGCGACTGCCAGAGGTAATAGCCGCCGGCGAGGCCGAGGATCAGGGCGGGCAGAAGAAGGCGGCGCAGCCTCATGGTTGCGGCTCCTCGATCGGCAGGATGCGCAGGCGCGGCCCGGTCCGCTCGTCGATGACGGCCGGCGTCGAGACATCGACCGGCCTGAGCCAGCCGCCGCCCAGCGCCTTGTTGAGCGCGATGAACTGGGTTGCGAGGGCGACGCGGCTCTGGATCAGCGATTCCTCGGCGGCATATTGCGAGCGCTGCGCCTCGAGCACGTCGAGGAAGCTCGCGGTTCCGGATGTGTAGAGCGCGCGCGAGAGCCGGGCCGCCTCGGTCGAGGCGGTGGCCGCCTCCGAGAGGCTGCCGAGCCTGCGCCTTTCCTGCCGCAGGCCGACCAGGCTGTCCTCGACATCCTGCAGCGCGGTCAGCACGGCGAGCCGGAGCGCCGCATCCTGCCGGTCGCGTTGCGCGCGGGCGGCATCGACCGCCGCTGCCAGTTCGCCGCCATTGAAGATCGGCACGCTGAGGCTCGGGCCGATCGACCAGCCGATGGCGCTGTTCTTGGCGAGGTCGCCGAGCTTGAGCGCCGAGGTCGAGATGCTGCCGGTCAGGGAGACCGAAGGGTAGCGGTTCGCTTCCGCCTGGCCGATCCGCGCCGTCGCCTGGGCGAGCAGGCGCTCGGCCGAGCGGACATCCGGGCGGCGGCGCAGCACATCGGCGGGGATGCCGGCGCGCGGCGGAGCCGGGGTCGCCGGCACGGCGGCGGGGCGGGCGAAATAGGGCGCCATCGCCGCCGGCGGGCGGCCGGTCAGCACGGCCAGGCGATGCTGGTTCTGGGCGAGCGAGGCTTCCAGCAGGGGGATCTGCGATTCCGTGCCCGCGGCCTGGGCGGTGGCGCGGGCGGTATCGATGGCCGAGATGTCGCCGGCCCTGAAGCGCGTGCGCGTCAACGCCTCGGTCTCGCGCTGCGTCCTGGCCGTGCTGCGGGCGAGCGCGATGCGCGCCTGCAGGCCGCGCGTCTCGACATAGGTCGAGGCGACGTCGCCGATCAGCGTCAGCATCACCGTGTCGAGATCGTCGAAAGCGGCGTCGGTGCCATAGGTCGCGGCCTCGACGGCGCGGTCGCGTGCGCCGAACAGGTCGATCTCCCAGGAGGCGTCGAAGCCGGCGCGGAAGCTGTTGCGGGTCACCAGCGCGGAGCGCGAGCGCGTCGCCACGGCGCCGGCGTCGACCTGCGGGAAGAGCGCGCCGACCGCCTGCTCGCGCGTGGCGCGCGCCTCGCGGATGCGGGCCTTCGCCTGCGCGACGTCGAGGTTCCCGGCAATGGCTTGCTCGATCAGTGCATTCAGCGTCGGGTCGCGCAGGCTGCGCCACCACTCGCTTGGCCTGGGCGCCCTCGGCCCGCTCGTCGCCGCGCTCCAGCGCTGCGGCAAGTCGAGCGCAGGCGGCGCATAGTCCGGCCCCACGGCACAGGCGCCGAGGCTCAGCGCCGAGATCAACAGGGTCACGGGGCGAATCATCGCGGCCAGAATGCCGGGAAAACCCGAGGCCGCCACCCTTTCACCCCGCCCATGCGCAATATTTCGTCCTTATGGCAATCCTGCCAGAAGGATAGCCGGCCCGGATATCCGCTGCACTGCGGCTAGATGACCATCCTGTGAGACAGGGTCTTCACGGTCATGTAGTGCGCCAGGCCCTCCGCGCCGCCCTCGCGTCCGTAGCCGCTGTCCTTGACGCCGCCGAAGGGCACTTCGGCGACCGAGGCCTCGAGCGTGTTGATCGAGACATTGCCGGCCTCGATGCCGTCCGCGAGCTGGTCGGCCCGCGCCGCCGAATGGGTGAAGCCATAGGCGGCAAGGCCGAAGGGCAGGGAATTCGCCTTCTCGATCGCCTCCTCGACAGAGCGCACCGGGTTGATCAGCGCCATCGGCCCGAAGGGCTCCTCGCGCATGGCCCGCGCATCGTCGGGCAGCTCGGCGATGACCGTCGGTGGGAAGAAGTAGCCGCGATTGCCGAGGCGTTCGCCGCCGGTCAGCACGCGCGCGCCGCGGGCGCGGGCATCGGCGACGAGCGCTTCCATCGCCTCGATGCGGCGATGGTTGGCGACGGGGCCCATCTCGGTCTTCGCGTCGAGCCCGTTGCCGACCGTCACGGCCTGCGCCTTCTCGACGAAGGCCTTGGTGAAGCGTTCGTAGATGTCCTCCTGCACGAAGAAGCGGGTCGGCGAGGTGCAGACCTGCCCGGCATTGCGGACCTTGCGGATGGCGGAAAGATGCGCGGCGGCGACGGGGTCGACATCGTCGCAGACGATGACCGGGGCGTGGCCGCCGAGCTCCATCAGCACCGGCGTCATGTGCCGCGCCGCCAGCTCCGAGAGATGCTTGCCGACGGCGGTCGAGCCGGTGAAGGCGACGAGGCGCGTCTGCGCCTGCGGGATGAGATAGCTCGATATCCTGGCGGGCACGCCGAAGACGAGGTTGAACACGCCGGGCGGCACGCCGGCATCGTGCAGGGCCCGCGCGATATGGAGGGCGCCGGCCGGCGTTTCCTCCGCCGCCTTGATGATGATCGAGCAGCCGGCCGCGAGCGCACCCGCGATCTTGCGGCAGGGCTGGCTCATCGGGAAGTTCCAGGGCGAGAAGGCTGCGACCGTACCGACCGGCTGGTGGAACACGACATAACGGATGCCGGGCTCGCTCGGCACGACGCGGCCATAGGCGCGCTGTCCCTCGGCCGCATCCCATTCGAAGAACTCGCAGCCGCGCACCACCTCGAGCCGGGCCTGCGCCAGCGGCTTGCCGTGCTCCAGCGTGATCGCATGGGCGATCTCCTCGACGCGCTCGCGCATCAGCGCCGCGGCCTTCAGCATGATCTCGGCGCGGGTCCGCGGCGCCGTGCGGCTCCAGAGCTTGAAACCTTCGGCGGCGGCGGTGAGCGCGTCGTCGAGATCGGCATGGGAGGCAAGGGGGACTGAGCCGATGACGCTCTCGTCGGCGGGGTTCAGTACGGGCTGCTCTTCGGACGTCTTGCGCCAGGCGCCGCCGATATAGAGTTTCAGATCGGGATAGGTCGTCATGAAAGCCTCGGCTGGCGGTGCGTTCAGCGGTCTGGTCGGGCCGGTTGCGCCCTTCTCAAACGGACCATAGGTGGCGGTTCATTGTGCGATCCAGTCGCCTAAATCAGATAAATTCAGATCGATTTGATTATGAATGACGAGCGCTTGTTGCGTACGTCATTCCCGGGCCGAGTCTCCCCCCGTCATTGCGAGGAGCGAAGCGACGAAGCAATCCAGGGGGGACTGGGTGAGACGTTCAGCCCAGCCCCCTGGATTGCTTCGCTACGCTCGCAATGACGACTAGGTCGGGCGAGAACGGCTTCAGCGCACCAGCGTGCGCATGCGGTTCTCGATCAGCCTGACCAGCCCGAGCGCCGTCATCTCCGAGGATTTCGGATTCGTGGCCAGCGGGCGGTTCTCGATGGCGAGGTCGAGCTTGCCGAAGGCGCCCCGCGCGCTGAGCTGATGGCCGTTGCCGGCGGCGGCCGGATCGGCGACGAGCTCGACCCGGGTACGGTCGAGGCCGATGCCGGCGAGCGCCGAGATCACCGCGACATTGGCGTTCTGGGGAAAGCGCGAGGCGGCCTCGCGGGCGCTGCCGGAGAAGAAGGCCGTCGCCTCGGTGAGCGTGTCGAGTGCGATCAGGCTCTCGGCCGGCGTACCGCGCCAGGCCGCGGGCGGCTTGACGATGCGGTGGACGACCTCGTCGAGAGGGAGCAGGGAGGCGGCGGCGATGCCGTCGATGCCGGCGAGTGCGCCGGGCGGGATCAGGATCTGGCTGCCCCGGCTTTCGGCGGCAGCGATCAAGCGATCGAGCAGGGCGTCGTCGCAGAAGGCGCTGGTCGAGGCGACGGCAAAGGCCGACGCATGTGCGAGCGCCGCTTCGCCCCAGATGCCGACGGCTTCGCGCCCCGCGGCTTCGACGACGAGATCGAGGTTCAGGCCGGCCAATTCGCCGGGACCCGTGATCAACTCGGCGCCGGCTGGGATATTGATCGCTGCGGCGGCGTTGCGGACGGCGACAGCGGCGATGGCGATGTCGCCCTTGCTTCGCTCCGCCAGCAGCTCCGCGATGCGGCGGTTGATCGCGCCCCAACCGATCAGGGCAAGGCGCAGCTTCTTGCGAGATTGCGTCATGGGCCTTCTGCCGTTCGCAAGGCGAGATCGAGCAGGGCGCCGCCGTTCAGCCCTTCCAGCATGCCGAAATGGTGGCCGGAGCAGATCAGGGGCGCCGGTGCCCGCCAGGCCGTCGCGAGGGCGGCGGACTGCGCCTTGAAGGCATCGCTCTCGCCTTCGCCGACTGCGAAAACGATCCGCGTAGATTGCGGTTGTGGCTGGGAGAGAGGGCTCAGGCGGGCCGCGCGCGCGGCATCGTCGAGGCCGAGCAGGCGGCCGAGCGGCAGATGGCCGAGCGGCTTGAGGTCGTAGAGGCCGGAGAGCAGCAGGGCCGAGGCGATGGGCGGAGCGTCGGAGGCACAGAGCGCCATGGCGGCGAGATGGGCGCCGGCGGAATGACCGGAAACGTGCAGGCGCGCCGCATCGAGGCCGAGCGCATCGGCTTCATCGACGAGGAAGTTCAGCGCCGCGACGCTCTGGGCGATGCTGGTTTCGAGTGGCGCATCCGGGGCGAGCCCATAATTGGGCATGGCCACGGCATAGCCGGCGTCGAGCAGGCTCTGCGCGAACTGGGCATGCTGGACCTTGTCCGAAGCCTGCCAGTAGCCGCCATGGATGAAGACGAAGACCGGCGTGCGCTCCGCGCCGGCCGGGCGATAGAGATCGAGCGTCTCGAAGCGGCCCGGACCATAGGCGAGATCGACGCCGCCGTGGCGGGCGCGGAAGGCCGCGCCGTCACGACTCCATTGCCGGAACAGCGCCTTCATGTCGGCCTGCAGGCGCGGGCTGTATTGCCGGCCGAACTCGCGCAGCGTGTAGCCTTCGACCAGCATGTCGGGCAGCGGCTGCGCGGCGACGTGCCGGGCACGGATGGTCAATCCGGGCTTGGCACCCGGCAAAAGGCGGATCGGCGGGCGGAAGCCGGCGAAGACCTCGCGATAGGCCAATTCGACTGTATGGCGGGAGAGGTGGAAGGCTTCGGAGCGATCGCTCTCCCAGACCATTTCCCGCAGATGGTGCGGGCCGCAGCCGGCGGCGATCAGCCCGGCGAGGATATCGCCCAGCGCGTCGCGCAGGGCCTCGACCGGGTCGGCCTCGGCGCTGTGCGCGACGATCTCTGTCACATCGTTTTCGGGGTTCATTCAACAATCCCCGAGCCCTCATCCTGAGGAGCCATTCCCTCGGGAATGGCGTCTCGAAGGATGTTCCAGGAGATTCGGAAGCCCATTGGAGCATCCTTCGAGACGCCGCTTCGCGGCTCCTCAGGATGAGGGCTGCATTCTCTGATTGAGCCGTCAGACGCCGACATAGCGATGCACCAGCTCCGCATTGGCCGCGAGGTCGGCGCTCGAGCCCGACCAGACCGTGCGGCCCTTCTCGATGATGTAGTGCCGGTCGGCGATGCGCTTGAGCACATTGATGTTCTTGTCGATCAGCAGGATCGATTGCCCTTGAGCCTTCAGCGCCTCGATGCAGCCCCAGATCTCGGCGCGGATCACCGGCGCCAGCCCCTCGGTCGCCTCGTCGAGGATCAGCAGCTTGGGGTTGGTCATCAGCGCCCGGCCGACCGCGAGCATCTGCTGCTCGCCGCCCGAGAGCGTGCGGGCGGACTGGCCGGCACGTTCCTGCAGGCGCGGAAACAGGGCGTAGACCCGCTCCAGCGTCCAGGGCGAGGAACGCTTCAGCCGGTTTGCGGCGGTGGCGACGAGGTTTTCGCGCACGGAGAGCGTCGGGAAGACCTGGCGGCCTTCCGGCACGAGGCCGATGCCGCAGCGGGCGATCTTCTCCGGCGCGATGCCGCGCACGGGGCGGCCGTCGAAGCTGATGTCGCCGCCCTTGGGCGCGAGCAGGCCCATGATCGAGCGGACGGTGGTGGTCTTGCCCATGCCGTTGCGGCCGAGCAGGGTCACGACCTCGCCCTCGGCGATGTCGAGGCCGATGTCGAACAGCACCTGGCTCGCGCCATAGGCCGATTGCAGGTTGCGCACGCTCAGCATCAGGCGTCTCCCTCGCCGAGATAGGCGGTGCGAACCTCCGGGTTGTCGCGGATCTCATCGGCCGTGCCGGTGGCGATGACGCGGCCATAGACCAGCACGGAGATGCGGTCGGCCAGCGCGAAGACGGCGTCCATGTCGTGCTCGACCAGGAGCATGGTGACGCGGCCCTTCAGCGCGGAGAGCATCGCGACCATCTGCTCGCTCTCGGCATGGCCGAGGCCGGCCATCGGTTCGTCGAGCAGCAGCAGGCGCGGCTCGCAGGCGAGCGCGATGGCGAATTCGAGCTGCTTCTGCTCGCCATGGGAGAGGTCGGCGACCCTGACCTCGGCGCGGTGGCTCAGGCCCGCGGTCGCGAGATGCTGGCGGGCGCGGCCGCGCAGAGCCTCGTCCCGGCGCGCGGCCGCGAAGAAGCGGAAGCTGTGGCCCTGATGCGCCTGCACGGCGAGCGCGACATTGTCGAGCATAGTGAAATCGGGCAGCAACTGGTTGATCTGGAAGGTGCGGGCGAGGCCGCGTGCGACGCGTTGCGGCGTCGGCAGGGCGCCGATCTCCTCGCCCTCCAGCAGGATCGCACCCTCGTCATGGCTGAGCTCGCCGAAGAGCTGGGTGATCAGCGTGGTCTTGCCGGCGCCGTTCGGGCCGATCAGCGCATGGATCTCGCCGGTGCGGACGTCGAGATCGACGCCGTCGGTGGCGATGAGCCCGCCGAAGCGCTTGCGCAGACCGCGCACGGAAAGCAGCGGTTGCCCGGTCATGACGCGCTCCTGCCGGGGCCGAGGCGGCTGATCAGCCCGTTGAGCCCGCCATGGGTGAAGAGCACGACGATGAGCAGGACCGGCCCGAGCACGAGCTGCCAGTGCTCGGTCCAGCCGGTCAGCACGGTCTCGAGGATGACGAGGGCGGCCGCGCCCAGGAGCGGGCCGAGCAGCGTGCCGACGCCGCCGAGGATGACCATGATCATCAGCTCGCCGGACTTGGTCCAGTGCAGCATGTCCGGGCTGACGAAGCGCAGATAGTTCGCCATCAGCGCGCCGGCGAGGCCGGCACCCATGCCTGAGATGACGAAGGCGGCGAGCTTGTAGCGATAGGGCGCGATGCCGATCGCCGCCATGCGCCGCTCGTTCTGGCGGATGCCGGCCAGCACCATGCCGAAGCGCGAGCCGACGATGCGCCAGAGCACCAGGAAGACCAGCGCCGCGATGACGAGGCAGATGAAGTAGAAGGTGGTGTCGTCGCGGGTGTTGAGCTCGAAGAGAGCGTTGCGGCGGCGGATCGTCAGGCCGTCATCGCCGCCATAGGCCTTCAGCGAAACGAAGAGGAAGAACAGCATCTGCGCGAAGGCGAGCGTGATCATGATGAACTGCACGCCGCTGGTCCGCAGCGACAACGCGCCGATGATGTAGGCGGCGAGGCCACCGACGAGGATTGCGGCCGGCAGGGTGATCAGCAGCTGGTCCGTGCCGAGGATGAAGCCGAGGAAGAGGGCGTCGTCGACATAGGTCCGGTAGAGGATGCCGACGACATAGCCGCCGATGCCGAAGAAGGCGGCGTGGCCGAAGCTGACCATGCCGCCGAAGCCGAGCGCGAGATTGAGGCTGGCGGCGGCGATGGCGTAGATCAGCACGCGCGTCGCCAGCGGCACCAGCGCGGGCTGGCCCAGCGCCTGGACGACGAAGGGCAGGGCGATCAGCGCCACGGCGAGGGCGAGCAGCGCGATCATGCGGCCCAGCGCCGGGCCGGCGGGATGCGTCCGGGTGATGGCGTCGTCAGACATGGGCGGGGAACAGTCCCTTGGGCCGCACCAGCAGCACGATCGCCATGAGCAGGTAGATGCCCATCGAGGCGATGCCGGCGCCGAGCGCATCGGCTTCCGAGCCGGTCATGACATGGCGCAGCAGGCCGGGCATGAAGGCGCGCAGACAGGTGTCGACCAGGCCGACGATCAGGGCGCCGAAGAAGGCGCCGCGGATCGAGCCGACGCCGCCGATCACCACCACGACGAAGGTCATGATCAGGATCTGCTCGCCCATGCCGACCTGGACGGCGAGGATCGGCCCGGCCATCAGCCCGGCGAGGCCGGCGAGCAGGGCGCCGAGCCCGAAGACGGCGGTGTAGAGCAGGCGGATGTCGACGCCGAGCGCGCGCACCATCTCGCGATGCGTCGCGCCGGCGCGCACCAGCATGCCGATGCGGGTGCGGTTGATCAGCAGGTAGAGTCCGAGCGCGACGAGGAGGCCGACGGCGATGATGGCGAGCCGGTAGACCGGGTAGGAGAGGCCGGGCAGGAGCTGGACCGAGCCGTTCAGCGCCGGCGGCACCGAGACGAAGAGCGGCTGGCGCCCGAACAGGATGGTCACGCTCTGGTTGAAGATCAGGATCAGCGCGAAGGTCGCCAGCACTTGGTCGAGATGGTCCCGCGCATAGAGCCGGCGCAGCACGAGGAGCTCCATCGCCATGCCGATCAGCGCCGCGGCCGTCAGCCCGGCGAGGACCGCGAGCAGGAAGGAGCCGGTCTGCGCGGCGGCGAAGGCGGCGGCATAGGCGCCGACCATGTAGAGCGAGCCATGGGCGAGGTTGATCACGCCCATGATGCCGAAGATCAGCGTCAGCCCGGCGGCGAGCAGGAACAGCATCACGCCGAACTGCAGGCCATTGAGCAATTGTTCGAAAACGAGCGTCATCGTTGCATGCCGGGTTGGGACGGAAACACCACCGTCATGCTCGCCCTTGTGGCGAGCATCCACGTCTCGAACACGATCTTCGCCCCGCGAAGGCGTGGATGGTCGGGACAGGCCCGACCATGACGGAGGCGTTGCCGGCTGGCTGGAAGCGTAACCGCTCGCCTCAGAGCTTGCAGTCCTTGGCGTAGACGTCGGTGTGGTTGCTCAGCACCTTGCCGACGGTCTTCAGGACCGGCGTGCCATCCGCGCCCTTCTCGGACTTCAGCGCATACCAGTCCTGGACCGGGTGCTGGTTCTTGCCGAACTTGAAGGCGCCGCGCACCGACTGGAAATCGGCCTTGGCGAGCGCGGTCCGCAGCGCCGGCACGTCGGTCTTGCCGCCGGTCGCCTTCAGCGCCGAGGCGATGGCGAGCGCGGTGTCGTAGCCCTGGCTGGCATAATAGGTCGGCACGCGGTTGTAGGCCTTGGTCCAGGCCTCCATGAACTTCTTGTTGGCCGCGTTGTCGAAGTCGGTGTTCCAGTGGGCGGTGACGCTGAGGCCGACGGCGGCGTCGCCGACAGCCTTCAGCGTGGTGGCGTCGAGCGAGGGCTCGGCCAGCACCATCGGGATCTTCCCGAGCAGGCCGGCCTGCTGGTACTGGCGCAGGAAGGCGATGCCGAGGCCGCCCGGGTGGAACTGGAAGACCACGTCGGGATTGGCCGAGCGGATCTGCGCCATCTCGGGGGCGAAGTCGGTCTGGTCGAGGCGGGTATAGACCTCGCCGGCGATCTCGCCCTTGAACAGGCGCTTGAAGCCGGTCAGAGCGTCCTTGCCGGCCTGGTAGTTCGGGGCGAGGATGAAGGCCTTCTTGTAGCCGAGATTGGTGGCGTACTGGCCGGCGCTCTCATGCAGGCTGTCGTTCTGCCAGGCGACGACGAAATAGTTCTCGTTGCACTCCTTGCCGGCGAAGTTCGACGGCGCGGCGTTGGGGCTGACATAGAGCGCGCCGGAATCGACGATGTCGGGCACGGTGGCGCCGGCGACGTTCGAGAAGACGATGCCGGTCATGATCTTGATGCCGTCGGTCTTCAGCATCTTCTCGGCGATCTGCTTGCCCTGGCCGGGCTTGAGGCCGTCATCCTCGACGACGAGCTCGACCGGCACGCCGCCGAGCTTGCCGCCTTCCATGTCGATGGCGAGCTTGAAGGCGTCGCGGATGTCCTGGCCGAGATAGCCGCCGGGGCCGGACAGGGTGGTGATCATGCCGATCTTGACCGGCTGCTGGGCGAGGGCGGTGGAGGCCGCCAGCGTGGCCGCGATGCCGAAAAGCAATCCGCGCAGTTTCATCATGGACTCCAGTCGTTCCGTTCTGCCTCTGAAATGGTTCGACGCGGCGTTTCTGCGCCGCCGCGCTTTAGGCGTGTTCTCGTTCCGGGCGCCGTTGCGGCGAGGCAGCAGGATTGCCGCGCCTCGCCGCGGACGCAAGGTGACCCGCTTACTATTTCAGCACCGCGCCCGCTGAAAAGGGGAGTCAGCCTTTCGGCGCGGCGCCATCAGAGCGCGACCCAGCCCGCCGGCGGCTTCCGGCCGGGATGCAGCGCGCCGCAATGCTTGCAGGTGCGGGCTTTCTCGTCGGAGAAGAAAGCCTCGTAGAGCGGCGGCAGGTCCTTCACGAGGTCCTTCACTTGCAGCTCGATGCGATGGACGAGGCCCTGGCACTCGAAGCAGTACCATTCGAAGCCGTCGCGCTGCTCCGGGCTACGTGCGGGCTCGACCACGAGCCCGATCGAGCCTTCCTGCGGGCGCTGCGGGGAATGGCGCACATGCGGCGGCAGCAGGAAGACCTCGCCCTCGCGGATCGTGACGTCGTAATGCTTCCCGTCGTCGACCAGCTTCAGCATCATGTCGCCCTTGAGCTGGTAGAAGAACTCCTCCACCGGGTCGTCGTGATAGTCGGCGCGCTGGTTCGGGCCTCCCACCACCATCACCGTCATCTGGCCGTCGTCGAACACCTTCTTGTTGCCGACCGGCGGCTTGAGCAGGTGTTCGTGCTCCTCGATCCACTTCTTGAAGTTGAAGGCCTTGAGCCGTCCTTCGGTCGCCATCTTTCCCTCTCCCTTCGTCGCTTGTGATGTCGTTCAGCCGACCTTGGCGAGCGGCGCCTTGCCGGGCTTCAGCCCGCAGCTTTCGAAGGCGGCGCGCGTCGCGGCCTTTTCGGCCTCGGTCAGCTCCAGCATCGGCGGCCGGACGCGGCCGCCGACCTGGCCGAGCAGCTCCTGCCAGTATTTCTGATGGGCATGCGGCTTCTCGGCGGGCCGCGTGCCGCGCAGCGCCTCGCGCACCGGGTTCAGGCTGTCGCGCACTGCGCGGGCCTTCTCGGCCTCGCCGCGGAAGGCGAGGTCGGTGTATTCGCGCATGCGCAGGTCGTTGGCGGTCTGGATCAGATAGGGCGGCGAGGAGCAGAGATAGAGCTGCCAGCCGAGCTCGAGGATGTTGTCGAGCCATTCCTCCTCGGAGGCGGTGCTGACCAGGATGCGATCGCTGGCAAGGCGGGTGAGCTCGGCATACATCGGCCGCGGCACGCTGTACTTGATCGCCACGACATTCTCGATGTCGGCGAGCCGGTTGCAGAGCTGCGGGCTCATCAGATAGCCCGAATCCGGGTGGCTCCAGAGCGCAATGCCGATATCGACCTTCTCGGCGATGGTCCGGTAGTATTCGTAGAGCGTCTCGTCCTGTGCCTTGAAGAAATGCAGGATCGGTGCGTGCACGACGATATAGTCGGCGCCGACCTTCTGGGCGTGGCGGGCGAGATCGATCACCACGTCCATGTTCTGGTCGGAGCAGGACATGATGGTCTGGCCGCGGCTTGCCGAGGCCTCGACCGCGAGCTCGAAGCTCTTCTTGCGCTCCTCGATCGACATCGAGAAGAACTCGCCCTGCTTGCCGGCGATGAACAGGCCGTCGATCTTCAGATCCTCGAGCCAGTGGCGGATATTCTGCCGGAAGCCGTCCTCGTCGACGGCGAGGGAATTGGTGAAGGGGGTGAGCGCGGCCGCCCAGATGCCCTTCATATGGGCGCGGGCATAGGCCTTGGCGTCCTTCCTGGCGTATTTCATGAACCCATACCCTCGCATTCCGGCACGCTCCGGGCCGCGTGGCCGGCGACGGATCGGATCGGCCTTCCCGCCGCTCCTCCGCGATGCCGCCTTGCCGCTTCTCGCCCGGCACCACCCCTCCGAATGGGGGCGATGCGGAATGATGGCATGGGCGGGCTATACGGCAACTCGCAACATTCGTATGAATTCGGAAGCTGTCCTTATAAATCGAGTCCCCCCGATGGCGGTCACGCTGCGCCAGATCCAGGCCTTTCTCGCCGTCGCCGAGCAGGGCACCTTCACCAAGGCGGCCGAACGGCTGCACATGGCGCAGCCGGCGCTCTCGCAGCTGGTGCGCGAGCTCGAGCGCGAGCTCGGCATCCGCGTGCTCGACCGCACGACGCGCCGTGTCGAGCTGACCGAGGGGGGGCGCGAGTTCCACGGCGCCGCCCTGAAGGTCGTGCAGGATCTCGACACGGCGGTGCAGAACGCCAACGGGCTGGCGGAGCGCCGGCGCGGGCGCATCGTGGTCGCCGTCCCGCCCCTGCTCGCGGCGGTGATCATGCCGCCGACGATCGTGGCTCTGCAGGAGAAATACCCCGGCCTGCAGGTTGCGATCGTCGATGCGCGCAGCGATCTCGTCGTCGAGGCGGTGCGCTTCGGCCGGGCGGATTGCGGCGTCGGCACCTTCTCGGCGCTGGAGGACAATATCGAGCGCAGCCCGCTGACCCGCGACAGCCTGATGCTGTTCTGCGGGCCCGCCAGCCGTTTCGCGGCGCGCGAGGCGGTGCTCTGGCGCGATCTCGCGGAGGAGCCGCTGATCACGCTGACGCGCGACAGCGGCATCCGCCTGCTGGTCGAAGTCGGCTATGAGAGCGCCGAGATCACGCTGAAGCCGGCCTATGAGGTGACGCAGATCACGACGGCGCTGGCCCTGGTCGAGGCCGGGCTCGGCATCGCCGTGCTGCCGACCTATGCGCGGGCGGTCGCGCCGGCGAGCGTGGTGGCCCGGCCCCTGGCCGAGCCCTCGATTGCGCGCGACATCGTCATGATCCGGCCGAGCGGGCGCTCGGTCTCGCCGGGGCTGTCGGCCTTCGAGACGCTGCTGCGCCGCTTCGTGCGCCAGCTCGCGCCGAGCGAGGAGAGCTGAGGGCGACGGCAGCCTTCGGCCAGGCCGTATTCTGCTATCCCGTCACCGAGGCCAGCCATGCGAGCCGGCGGATCGCCGAGGACATGGGCGGGCAGGTCGTCGATTGCGAGACGCCGAAATACGCGTCCGTGATCGATCGGATTCCCGCGGGCCATTCATGGGCTGCTGGCGGCCGCCTTTCCGCCGTCGGCAGGCCAGGCAGATGGGCCGGCAGCCGCGGAACGGCTTCCCATGCACCCAGCCCGTCGACGTTGCGCTTGTCAGAAGGCGGCGGCCTATCCGGCGACGAGCTCCAGCGAGGCACTCTGTTCCGATCGCGGATGCTGCGCGTCCGTGTCGGCGCGGGCAAAGTAGATGTGGTGAAACGCGTCGGACCGGCCTCCGATCAGCTGGATATCCTCGCGGTGGCAGCGCCAGGACTCCGCGGCGAGGTTGCGCTGAAACGGCTCGGAGATCGTGGCCGACCAGAACGCGGCGATGCCGCCGGGACGAAGAGCGTTGCGGACCGCCGCGAGACCGCGCCGCTCATAGAGGCGGTCGTTCACCTCCCGGACGGTGAAGTCCGGGCCGTTGTCGGTGTCCATGAGGATCACGTCGAAGGTGTCGGGATTTTCTTCGAGGATCTCCATCACGTCGGCAACACACAGTTCGACGCGAGAATCCTGCAAGGGCTGGCCGGCCAGCAGGCCGAGCGGGCCGCGGCTCCATTCGACGATCTCGGGGATCAGTTCGCTGACGACGATGCGCGATGTCGAATCGAGCAGGTCGAGCGCCGCACGCAGCGTGAAGCCCATGCCCAGCCCGCCGATCAAGACGGTCGCGGGCTTGTTGCCATAAAGCCAGAGCGCCCGGGTCGCGAGGCTGCCTTCCGACTGGTGGTTGAGATTGGACATCAGTTCCAGTCCGTTGAAGCGGATCTCGAAGATGTCGCTGCGTCGTCGCAGCAGGATTTCATCACCGGCCACGGTGGTGGCGCGGGCCAGTTCGGTCCAGAGTGTCATGACGATTTCCGCTCGGCGCGCGCAAGGCGGCCGATTCTGTTCGGGATGTTGGTGAAAACCAGCTGCGGGTTGTCCGGCGATCAACGCCCGGACAACCCCGGGGCATTGTTTGCCCTGGTCCCGATAAGCAGGGGGAAAAGTTCCTCTGCCTTGGAAATGTCATTGCACATGACCATGTGCGTCAGTCTGGCAGGTTCGCACACCAAGAGCAATGCGGCGGTTTTGCAGCCATTCCCAGGTCAGGATGGCGATGGTCGTGTCGAGCGAAGCATCGCCGGCCCGGCCTGATCTGGACGTTGCTTCGAGGCCGCCTTGCTACTGGCGCCGTCATTCATCGGTGCGGCCGAAAGACTGCACTGTAGCCGAGGCGTCGGCCTCTCGGCTCGATGCCGTTCTTGACCTGGAGCGCGCGCAGGGAGTGGAAGGATGACGCTTGTCCGGCCCTGGCGGCGTCGACACCGTGCAGCGGCAGCGTACACCAGCCCGCGACGCCGAGCGCCACGATCGCCCCGACATGGCACCGCCCGTGAGAGAGCGATTCCATTGCGGGAGGCTTCAGTCCGATCGTCGCGCCCGTTCGGTCCGACCGAGAAAAGCGGGCATGGCGAGCCCGGCGGGCGAATCGGAAGAACGCAGCGTCATGGCGACGAAAACGTCGCATGGGCGCGATTATTCCCAAGCGGGCGAGATCGTCTCGAAATGCCGGTTCGGGATGCATCTCCGGCTGGCCGGAATCACGGATGGGGGGGCGCCTTCACGAAGGCTGCCCGGGGCCGACGCGAATCGGCCGGCGCGCGCTTTTGGTGAGGCGCTCTCCTTCACGCCTGCTCCGCCGGCGAATGAACGCGTGAGGGGAGGCGCGTCCGTGCTACGGAGGCGAATTCGGAGGGGGCTTGCGGCTGGTGGCCGTGATTTCCGGCGATGAGGCCGGCTATGGCACCAAACAGCAGAGATCGGGGGGCTTGTGGAAGACCCCGAGGAGCATTTCTTCAATGGTCCCCGGGGCTTCAAAAATGGTGGGCGCGACAGGGATCGAACCTGTGACCCCTACGATGTCAACGTAGTGCTCTCCCGCTGAGCTACGCGCCCGTCACCGCCTTGAGCGGCTTCCGGTAGCGTGTCCGGGCCGTGTGGGCCGCGATCACGCTGCGAGGTGAGGGGGCTATAGCGACTCGCCTCGCGGCTTGCAAGGCGTTTGCCGCATAAATTCTCCGGGGCTGTTGGCATCTCCGGTTGCGGGATGCCTGGCAGCCTCTCAGGCCGCCAGCAGCTTCTCGACTTCGTTGACCAGCTCGCGCAGGTGGAAGGGCTTGGACAGCACCTTCGCATCCTTCGGCGTCTGCGAATCGGGGTTCAGCGCGACGGCGGCGAAACCGGTGATGAACATCACCTTGATGTCCGGATCGAGCTCGGTGGCGCGGCGCGCCAGCTCGATTCCGTCCATTTCCGGCATGACGATGTCGGTCAGCAGGAGCTCGAACGGCTCCTCGCGCAGGCGGTTATAGGCCGACAGGCCGTTGTCGAAGGAGGCGACGTCGTAGCCTGCGTTCTGCAGGGCCTTGACCAGGAAGCGACGCATGTCGTTGTCGTCTTCCGCGAGCAGTATCTTCGTCATGGGCCTGTTGTGTCCGTCCCTGAGGCCTGTATCTCGATGCGTCTGGCGCCCGTCCCAAAGTCGGGCCTGGAACGGCTGGGTACTCACCCGCCCGTGCAGTTGGAACCATGCGCTTTTATAAGGCGGCATCATGGTAAACAACGCGTGAATCCGGACAAGGATTTCCACGGTTTCGCGACATCGCTTCAACCGCCCCGGTTTGTGTGCTTCTCTCAGGCGAGATGAGCCTCTCCAGCGCCCCCTTTCCGCCGGGACCCGACGATGTCGTCGCCGAGATCGACCGGCCCTACAGCCTGTACCAGCCGGCCTTGCAGGTCGTGCCGGTCGTGGTCGACGTGCCCCATGCCGGGCGCTGCTACCCGCGCGGCTTCGTCGATGCGGCGCGGCTGCCGCTGCGCAGCCTGAGGCGCTCCGAGGACGCCTTCGTCGACCGGCTGTTCGGGCAGTGCGTCGCGCTCGGCGCGCCCTTGCTGGTGGCCGAATTTCCGCGCGCCTATCTCGATGTGAACCGCGAGCCCTACGAGCTCGACCCGCGTATGTTCGACGGGCGGCTGCCGCCCTTTGCCAATACCCGCTCGATGCGCGTCGCCGGGGGGCTCGGGACGATTCCGCGCATCGTCGGCGATGCGCAGGAGATCTATTTCGGGCGTATCCCGGTCGAGGAGGGGCTCGCCCGAATCGACGGGCTCTACCGGCCCTATCATGCCGGGCTGCGCGGGCTGGTGCAGCGCACCCAGGCCGTGTTCGGCACCTGCATCCTGGTCGATGCACATTCGATGCCTTCCGCCGGGCTGGATCGCGACGGGCTGTCCAAATCAGACATCATCCTGGGCGACCGCTTCGGCACCAGCGCCGCCGGCTACGTCATCGACATCGCCGAGCAGGCCTTCGCCCGGCTCGGCTTCAGCGTCACGCGCAACCGGCCCTATGCGGGCGGCTTCATCACCGAGCATTACGGGGCGCCTTCGGCCGGGGTGCACGGGCTGCAGATCGAGGTGAACCGGGCCCTCTACATGAACGAGTCGACGCTGGAGCCGCATGCCGGCTTCGCCGCGATGGAGCAGGCGGTCTCGGGCGCGATGGCCGAGTGCTTCGCCCGCTGGAGCGGCTGGCTCGACGAATGGCGCGAGGCGGCCGAATAGCGAGGCGGCAGCGGGGCCCGGCCAAGAAAAAAGGGCCGCACACTGGCGTGGCGGCCCAAGTCTAGGGAGGAAACGCCCAAGGAGGGCAACGAAGGTTTGAGGTCATCTCCCCTTCGCAGTGCACAATATGTGGGTGCGCTGCAAAACGCAAGCGGAAACAGCTGAAATCGCGGGTGGCATGCATGCGGCGCATGACTTGGTTGGGGTTTTCAAGGTTTTGACGGATTTTTCGATATTGCGCGTCATTGCGAACCGCGATTTCAAGAGGCCGATGCTGCGGAGCAGCAAAAGGGGGACCTGTTCATGAGCGCAGTCGATTTCGGCGCTTTCGTCGCGGAGCTGGCGACTCAGTCGGGCCGGGCGATCCTGCCGTTCTTCCGGGCGCATCATGCGACCGAGGACAAATCCCAGGGCGGTGTGTTCGATCCGGTGACCGAGGCCGACCGCGCCGGCGAATCGGTGATGCGCCATCTGATCAAGCGGCAGTTCCCGGCACATGGCGTGCTCGGCGAGGAGTTCGGCAGCGAGAACACGGAAGCCGACTATGTCTGGGTGCTCGATCCGATCGACGGGACGCGCGCCTTCATCTCCGGCATCCCGGTCTGGGGCACGCTGATCGGGCTGACGCGCAAGGGCGTGCCGGTCTACGGCATGATGCACCAGCCCTTCTCGGGCGAACGCTATTCCGGCGACGGGCGGGAGGCGCGCTATGAGGGGCCGGGCGGCGCACGGAAGCTGCGCACGCGGGAGGTCGCCGATCTCGCCGGTGCGACGCTGATGACGACCTCGCCGGCCCTGTTCAAAGGCGAGGAGGCCGAGGCCTTCGGCCGCGTCGAGAGCGAGGTGCGGCTGTCGCGCTATGGTTGCGACTGCTACGCCTACTGCATGCTCGCGGCCGGCCATGTCGATCTCGTCATCGAGAGCGGGCTCAAGCCCTACGACATCGTGGCGCTGATCCCGATCATCGAGGGCGCGGGCGGCGTCATCACCTCATGGGACGGCGGCAGCGCCGCCAGCGGCGGGCGCATCCTCGCCGCCGGCAGCAAGGCGCTGCATCAGGCTGCCCTCGCGCGCCTCGCCGGCTGAGTCGGCGACGGCCAGGTCCTCGCCGGGGATGAAGGCGTCGAAGGCGGCCCAGAACTGGGCGCGGATCTCGTCGCTTTCCATCAGGATCTCGTGGCGTGCAGTCGGCAGCACCAGCGCCGAGCCGGTCTTGAGGCGCGCGGCGAAGCGCTCGATCGCCGGCGTCGAGACGACCGGGTCCTGCCCCGCGGCGACGACCAGCGTCGGCACCTTCACTTCCAGGGCGGCGGAAGGCGCTTTGAGACGGGCCATCAGGCGAAACGCGGTGCGGATCCAGGCGATGGTCGGGTCGCCGATGCTGAGATGGCGCGCGCTGGCCGAAAGCGCGCTGTTGCGGGCATAGCGCAGCGGGTCTCCGGTCAGCCGGTTGCCCTCGAAGGGCTTGGTCGCGATCGCCGTCTCGCCGCCGCCGGGGATGAAGGCGCGGCCGAAGCCGAGCCAGTAAAGCAGGCTCGCCAGGCGGCTGGACCAGACCGGGCGCTTGACCATCGACAGGCCGAGCATCGGCGCGAGCGCGACCATGCGCGAGACCGGCAGGGCGCCGTGGCGGGCGGCGTCGAGGCAGAGCGCCGCCCCCATCGAATGGGCGAGGACGAAATAGGGTGGCGGGAACTTCGCCTGCATCTCGGCCATGGCCAAGGCGAGATCGGCCTCGTAGTGGCGCAGGCGCCCGACATGCCCCTTGCGCTCGCGGCTGACGAAGCGCTGCGAACCGCCCTGGCCGCGCCAGTCGAAGGACAGGACGTGGAGGCCGCGCCGGCGCAGCTCGGCGACGGTCTCGCTGTAGCGCTCGATGAACTCGGCCCGGCCCTGGACGATGACGATGCTGCCGCGGATCGGCTTGACCGTCGGGCGCCAGCTGGCGAAGCGCAGGCGCGCGCCGTCGCCCGTCATGGCGAGCCAGACCTTGCCGTGGCCCGGCACCGGGTAGTCTGGGTGGGCGAAAAGAACGGCCTCGGCCATCGCGGGCTCCGCTTCGCGGCTGCCCGCTCACCGGCCGCCGAACTCAACCGGAGCGGCCCCGGTCAGGTCGATGCGACCAGCGCGGCCCGGCTCCCGAGCTTGGTTTATGCCTCTTCGCAAGGGCTCTTGAAAAGGCGGAAAGCCATCCCAGATCAGTGATGCGCAGGCCGGAACCGGCTGCGCAACCTGAAACCGGGCCCGCGCTCATGCGAGGCGGGCTGACCAGACTGTCGCTTCTTCGGAGGACATATCATGCGTCAATTCGATCTCTCTCCTCTCTATCGCTCGACCGTCGGCTTCGACCGCCTGTTCAATCTCCTCGACCAGGTGACGAGCAACGACGCCGCGCCGGGCTATCCGCCCTACAACATCGAGCGGACCGCCGAGAACGCCTACCGCATCACCATCGCGGTCGCCGGCTTCGGCGAGGCTGACCTCTCCATCGAGTCCAAGGAGAACGCGCTCACCGTCAAGGGCGAGAAGCAGGCTGCCAGCGCCGAAAAGCGCGAGGTCCTGCATCAGGGCATCGCCGCCCGCGCCTTCGAGCGCCGCTTCCAGCTCGCCGACTACGTCCAGGTGACGGGTGCGAGCCTCGAGAACGGCCTGCTCCATATCGACCTCGTGCGCGAGATTCCCGAGGCCAAGAAGCCCCGCCAGATTCCGATCGGCGCCGCTTCGGCCAAGGTCCTCGAGGCCAAGGTCGCCAAGGCCGCGTAATCCGATCGGCCCAACCGGCTGAAACGAGAAAGGCTCCCGGAAACGGGAGCCTTTTTTGTTAGTGCGTCGTGCCCGGTCGCCCGATCACTCGGTCGGGGCGAAGGGCGGGATCCAGACGCCGGGCCGCGCAGGCTCGGTCTTGGGAGCCTCTGGCTTGGGAGCAGGGGCGACCGGCTGGGCAGCCGGCGCTTCCGGCGCGGGCGCGGAGGCGGTCGACTGCGCCGGCTCGGCGCTGCCCTCGGGCTTCTGCGCCTCGGCCGGATTGCTGCCGGGCTCGACCAGCTTCGGCTTGTCGGCTCCGGTTTCCGGATTGGCCGGGCCGGGAGAAGGCTCGGCAGGTTTCGCGGCCGGCGGCGGCGATGCCGTGGCGGGGGCACTCGCTTCCAGCGGTGGCTGCTCGGCGGGCTTCGCCGGTTCCGGCGCGGGCGGTGCTGCGGGCGCTGGTGGCGACGCGGTCGCGGGAGCGCTCGCCTCGACCGGCGCCTTCTCCGCCGGAGCGGCCGGTTCGGGCGCCGGCGGCGTGGCCGGAGAGGGCGGGGCGGCCGTGGCGGGCGCGCTGGCCTGCGCCGGCGGCTTCAGTTCGGCCGGGCGTTCGGGCGGCTGGGGCACGAGGCGTGGACGCGGCGCCGTCTGGTCCTGCCGCGGCTCGGCACGGGCGACATGGGGCGCGGCGGCGGTGCGGCCGCGCAGCGGAACCCGGCGGATCAGGTCGCCGGCATAGGCGTCGAGGATCAGCCGCAGGCGCTGCCCGTTCGCGGTCTCGCCGTCGACGGCATAGGTGTCGTCCCGCCGGATCGAGCGCTCGATCCGGACGAGGCCGTAATCGCGAGCGGCGATGCGGTTGATCTCGTAGGGCGAGACCGGAGCCGGAGCGGCGCGCGGAACCACTGCCCGCGGGCGCGGTGCGTAGCCATAGTCGTCGCGATAGCCATAGGCCGGGTACGGATCATATCCGTCGTCATAATAGTAGTACTGGGCGCCGGCGGTTCCCGCCATGCCGGTCAGAGCGCCGGCCACGACCAGGCCCATCAGAGCGATGCGCCCCGGTGCGGTCGAACGATTTGCCATGCCATCCTTCCTTAACGACTGCTTGCGTGGCGCGCAGTCTTGTTAGTGATTGCGGCAGGCATGGGGCTGGAAACGGGGCGGGAATCGGCCTTTTCAGCCGGCGATCGCCGTAATCAGGCGCTCGACATGCGCCGGCTCCGTCGCGAAGGACATGACGAAGCGGCCGAGAATCTCGCCTTGCCGGAGCGGTGCCTCGGGCGGCAGCGAACGGGCCGACCATTCGTAATAGCCGGCGCCGGCAGCCTTCAGCCGCGCTTGCGCGGCCGGCGGCAGGACGATGAAGACCTCGTTTGCCTGGCAGGGCCAGGCGAGACGGGCCTGGTTGCCCTGCGCGACCGCATCCGCCAGCCGCTTCGCCTGGGCGTTGGCGTGGCGGGCAAGCTCCAGCCAGTGGTCGTCGGCGAGCAGCCCCTCGAACTGGGCTCCGAGGAAGCGGCCCTTGGACAGGGTCTGCCCGGCGCGCTTGCGGCGCCATTTCATCTCCTCGGCCCGGGCCGTGTCGAAGAAAATCACGGCCTCGGCCGCGAGCGCGCCGTTCTTGGTACCGCCGAAGGAGAGGACGTCGACGCTGGCCTTCCAGGTGATTTCGGCCGGCGTGCAGCCGAGCGTGACCAGCGCGTTGGCGAAGCGGGAGCCGTCCATGTGCAGCGCAAGGTCGCGCGGCGCGGCGGCGGCCTTCAAGGCACGCACCTCGTCCGGGGTGTAGACCGTGCCGCATTCGGTGGCCTGCGTGATCGTCAGCGCCTGGGCCTGGACCTGGTGGAAATCGCCGGCGCGCAGATGCGAGAGCGCCCGCGTCACGGCCTCCGGCGTCAGCTTGGCGCCGACGCCGGGCAGGTCTACCAGCTTGGCGCCGGCGGTGAAGAATTCGGGCGCGCCGCATTCGTCCTCGACGACATGGGCCTCCTCATGGGTGAGGACCGCGCCCCAGGGCCGGACGAGGCTCGCCAGGGCCAGTGCATTCGCCGCCGTGCCGGTCAGGACGAGGAAGACGGAAACCTCATGCTCGAAGAGCGCGGCGAAGCGTTCCTCGACGCGCCGCGTCCAGTCGTCCGCGCCGTAGGAGGGGAGGGAGCCGGCGTTGGCGGCGGCGAGGGCGGCCATGACGCGGGGGCTGGCGCCGACGGTATTGTCGCTGAAGAATTCCATGACCGAGGGTTAGGCGGATGGCGGCTTCCTGCCAAGCGGCGGAGGCGAAGAGGGGGCTTGCGCGCTGCGCCGAACGGTTCGGCCCAGTCCCCTGGATCGCTTCGCTGCGCTTGCGATGAGGATCGGGGCTCATTGGGCAGGAAAACAAGAAGCGTGCTGCCGGAGTCAGGCTTTCATGCCGGAAATGTCTGGCGCCGATTCGATTTTGCAATAAAATTTCGCCGCGGTGCAAAATCGGCGCTTGTGCGTAGATTGGAATTCTGGCAAGTTCATCGCAATAGGACAGTGTTGCTGTCCCATTTTTCACCGCGCCGACCGAAAGCCGCTGCAGGCTGGAGGTCGCGCCGTCGCGATGGAGCGGAGCATGACGAAAGGCCGGGCTGCTGATGCCAAAGCCGACCGTACGTGCGCCGTCCGTAAAACGACGGCCTGAGACAGGCGCGGCCGGGCGATAGCGAGCCCGAAGCGCCTGCGGAGGACGCGGGCGCGGTGGAAACAAAGCGCAAGTAAGCCTCCGACGAGACGACGGCCGACCCGCCTTGGCCTCATCCGCGCTGCCGACCGGGGGTGTCGGTGCCGAGGCCTGCCGCGGGAAGGATTGTGACTGACGGTCTGTCCGCCGGTGAAGAGCCAGCGGGGTTCTGGGGAGCAGGTTTGACGATGAGCGCGACCAGCAAGGCGAGCGGCGCAGAGGGGTTCGAGCGTTTTCCGGAGGTGCGAGATCCGGCGCTGCCGACGCGGCAAGGCCTCTACAACCCGGCCAATGAGAAGGATTCCTGCGGCGTCGGCTTCATCGCCGACATGAAGAACCGCAAGAGCCACGCCATCGTCCAGCAGGGCCTGCAGATCCTGCACAATATCGACCATCGCGGCGCCGTCGGGGCCGACCCGAAGCTCGGCGACGGCTGCGGCATCCTGGTCCAGATCCCGCATCGCTTCTTCAAGGAAGAGACGGCGAAGCTCGGCATCGCGCTGCCCGAGCCCGGCTTCTACGCCATCGGCCAGTTCTTCATGCCGCGCGACCCGGCGATCCGCGCGCTCTGCGAGGAGATCATCGCCCAGACCGTCGAGGAGGAGGGCCTGACCTTCCTCGGCTGGCGCGACGTGCCGGTCGACAATTCCGATCTCGGCAGGGCGGTGCTGGCGACCGAGCCGATGCACCGCCAGCTCTTCGTCGGACGTCCCGCCGATTTCGCCAGCGAGGACGAGTTCGAGCGGCAGGTCTACGTCCTCAGGAAGTCGGTCTCGAACAAGGTCTACAAGCACCAGGAACGCAAGACGGCGGAATATTACCCGGTCTCGATGTCCTGCCGCACCATCGTCTACAAGGGCATGGTGCTGGTGAACCAGCTCGGCTCCTACTTCAAGGATCTGCAGGACGAGCGCTTCGAGAGCGCGCTCGCGCTCGTGCACCAGCGCTTCGCCACCAACACCTTCCCGTCCTGGCGCCTGGCGCATCCCTACCGGATGGTCGCCCATAACGGCGAGATCAACACGCTGCGCGGCAACGTCAACTGGATGGCGGCGCGGCAGGCGAGCGTCGATTCCGAGCTCTTCGGCTCGGACATCTCGAAGCTCTGGCCGATCTCCTATGAGGGCCAGTCCGACACCGCCTGCTTCGACAACGCGCTCGAATTCCTGGTGCAGGGCGGCTACTCGCTCGCCCATGCGATGATGATGCTGGTGCCGGAGGCGTGGAACGGCAACCCGCTGATGGACGAGCAGCGGCGCGCTTTCTACGAATACCACGCCGCGCTGATGGAGCCCTGGGACGGGCCGGCCGCGATCGCCTTCACCGACGGGCGCCAGATCGGCGCGACGCTCGACCGCAACGGGCTTCGCCCGGCGCGCTATCTCGTCACCGATGACGGTCTCGTCGTGCTCGCTTCCGAATTCGGCGTGCTGCCGATCCCGGAGGAGAAGATCGTCGAGAAGTGGCGTCTCCAGCCCGGCAAGATGCTGCTGATCGATCTCGAGCAGGGCCGCATCATCGGCGATGACGAGATCAAGACCTCGCTGTGCCTCGCCAACCCCTACAAGGACTGGCTGAAGCGCACCCAGATCGTGCTGGAGGACCTGCCGCCGGTCGAGGCGCGGGCATCGCGCACCGACGTGCCGCTGCTCGATCGCCAGCAGGCCTTCGGCTACACCACCGAGGATGTCCGCCTGCTGATGGCGCCGATGGCGGTGACCGGTCAGGAAGCCGTCGGTTCGATGGGGACCGACACGCCGATCTCGGCGCTCTCGCTCAAGTCGAAGCTGCTCTACACCTATTTCAAGCAGAACTTCGCGCAGGTGACGAACCCGCCGATCGACCCGATCCGCGAGGAGCTGGTGATGAGCCTGCTCTCCTTCATCGGGCCGCGTCCCAACATCCTCGATCTGGAGGGCACCTCGCGGCGCAAGCGCCTCGAGGTCCGCACCCCGATCCTGACCAATGACGATCTCGAGAAGATCCGCTGCATCGGCCATTACGAGGATCGCTTCGACACCAAGACGATCGACTTCACCTATCCGGCGCGCGAGGCCGCGGCCGGCATGGAGGGCGCGGTGGCGCGGCTCTGCGAGCGCGCGGAGGCAGCGGTCCATGGCGGCTACAACATCATCATCCTGTCCGACCGGCAGGTCGGGCCGGACCGCATCCCGATCCCGGCGCTGCTGGCGACGGCGGCGGTGCATCATCACCTGATCCGCAAGGGCCTGCGCACCTCGGTCGGCCTCGTCGTCGAATCCGGCGAGCCGCGCGAGATCCATCATTTCTGCTGCCTCGCCGGCTACGGCGCCGAGGCGATCAACCCCTATCTCGCCTTCGACACCCTGCTCGACCAGCATGAGCAGGGCGCCTTCCCGGAGGAGGTCGACGCCGAGGAAGTGGTCAAGCGCTACATCAAGTCGGTCGGCAAGGGCGTGCTCAAGGTGATGTCCAAGATGGGCATCTCGACCTACCAGTCCTATTGCGGCGCCCAGATCTTCGACGCGGTCGGGCTCCGGAGCGCCTTCGTCGACAAGTTCTTCTTCGGCACCGGCACCGCGATCGAGGGGGTCGGCCTCGACGAGATCGCCGAGGAGAGCCTGCGCCGCCATCGCGACGCCTTCGGCGACTCGCCGCTCTACCGCGACAGCCTCGATATCGGCGGCGAGTACATGTACCGCGTCCGCGGTGAGGACCATGTCTGGAAGCCGGACGTCGTCGCCTCGCTGCAGCATGCGGTGCGCCTCAATGCGCGCGAGCGCTACGAGGATTTCGCCAGGCAGGTCAACGACGATGCCGAGCGACTCAGCACCATCCGCGGCCTGTTCAAGGTCAGGATGGCGGTGGATGACGGCCGCGCTCCCGTTCCGCTGGAGAGCGTCCAGCCCGCCGCCGAGATCGTGAAGCGCTTCGCCACCGGCGCGATGTCCTTCGGCTCGATCTCGCGCGAGGCGCATGAGACGATCGCGCTCGCGATGAACCAGATCGGCGGCAAGTCGAACACCGGCGAGGGCGGCGAGGAGCCGATCCGCTTCAAGCCGATGCCGGATGGCCGCTCCAAGCGCTCGGCGATCAAGCAGATCGCCTCCGGCCGCTTCGGCGTCACCACCGAATACCTCGTCAATGCCGACGTGATGCAGATCAAGGTCGCGCAGGGTGCGAAGCCCGGCGAGGGCGGGCAGCTGCCCGGCCACAAGGTCGATGCCAAGATCGCGCGGACCCGGCATTCGACGCCGGGCGTCGGCCTGATCTCGCCGCCGCCGCATCACGACATCTATTCGATCGAGGATCTGGCCCAGCTGATCTTCGACCTGAAGAACGTCAACCCGACCGCAGACGTCTCGGTGAAGCTCGTCTCCGAGATCGGCGTCGGCACGGTGGCGGCAGGCGTCGCCAAGTCGCGCGCCGACCACATCACCATCTCGGGCTTCGAGGGCGGCACCGGCGCAAGCCCGCTGACCTCGCTGAAGCATGCCGGCTCCCCCTGGGAGATCGGGCTTGCCGAGACGCAGCAGACGCTGGTGCTGAACCAGCTGCGCGGGCGCGTTGCGCTGCAGGTCGATGGCGGCCTGCGCACCGGGCGGGACGTCATCATCGGCGCGCTGCTCGGCGCCGACGAGTTCGGCTTCTCGACCGCGCCCCTGATCGCGGCCGGCTGCATCATGATGCGCAAGTGCCACCTCAACACCTGCCCGGTCGGCGTCGCGACGCAGGACCCGGTGCTGCGCAAGCGCTTCAAGGGCCTGCCCGAGCATGTGGTGAACTACTTCTTCTTCGTGGCCGAGGATGTCCGCCAGATCATGGCGGAGATGGGCTTCACCAGGATCGAGGAACTCGTCGGCCGTTCGGACCTGCTCGACAAGCGCGGGGCGATCGCCCACTGGAAGGCGAAGGGGCTCGATTTCGGCAAGCTCTTCCACAAGGTCGACCTGCCGGGCGTGGCGATCCGCCATGTCGAGCTGCAGCAGCACCCGATCGACAGCGTGCTCGACCGCCAGCTCCTCGCCGAGGCGGCCGACGCGATCGAGACCGGCAAGCCGGTGGTGATCGAGAGGCCGGTCGGCAATGTCGATCGCTCGGTCGGCGCCATGCTCTCGGGCGCGGTCGCCAAGCGCTACGGCCATGCCGGCCTGCCCGAGGACAGCATCACGGTGAAGCTGAAGGGCACTTCGGGCCAGAGCTTCGCCGCCTTCCTCGCGGCCGGCGTCACGGTCGAGCTCACCGGCCAGGCCAACGACTATGTCGGCAAGGGGCTTTCCGGCGGCAAGCTGATCGTCCGGCCCGACCCCGCCTCCAGGGCGGTGCCGGAGCGCTCGATCATCGTCGGAAACACGGTGCTCTACGGCGCGATTTCGGGCGAGGCCTATTTCAGGGGCGTCGCCGGCGAGCGCTTCGCGGTGCGCAACTCCGGCGCCATCGCGGTCGTGGAAGGCACCGGCGACCATGGTTGCGAGTACATGACCGGCGGCGTCGTCGCGGTCATCGGCCAGACCGGGCGCAATTTCGCGGCCGGCATGTCCGGCGGCATCGCCTATGTGCTGGACGAGGACGGCACCTTCAAGTCGCGCTGCAACCTCTCGATGGTCGATCTCGAGCCGGTCGAGGAGGAAGAGGACCTGATGGAGCGGCTGCACCATCATGGCGGCGACCTCGAGCACAAGGGCCGCATCGATATGGCCGACATGTCGGGCCATGACGACGAGCGCCTGATGCAGATGCTGACGAACCACTTCACCTATACCGGTTCGCAGCGCGCCCGCACGATCCTCGACAACTGGGCCGATTACCGCACCAAATTCGTCAAGGTGATGCCGGTCGAGTACCGCCGGGCGCTGCGCGAGATGGAGCAGGCCCGCAGCTTGCAGGCCGCGGAGTAAGCGAGACGCCACCCCGCCGGGGCCGTTCGGGCCCCGGCATTCCGATCAGGTTAGGGCACGCGCACGGGGACGCCCCGGGCACACGGCGAGAGAAACAGCATGGGCAAGGTTACTGGCTTTCTCGAATTCGACCGGCAGGAGCAGAAGTATCAGCTCGCCGGCGACCGCATCCGGCATTTCCGCGAGTTCACGCTGCCGCTCGAAGAGCGCGATGTGCGCAAGCAGGCGGCCCGCTGCATGGATTGCGGCATCCCCTTCTGCCACGGGCCGACCGGCTGCCCGGTGCACAACCAGATCCCGGACTGGAACGAGCTGGTCTATTCCGGCGGCTGGGAGGATGCGCTGCGCAACCTCCACTCCACCAACAATTTCCCGGAATTCACCGGTCGCATCTGTCCGGCGCCCTGCGAGGAAGCCTGCACGCTCAACCTCGAGAACATGCCGGTGACGATCAAGACGATCGAGCAGGCGATCGCCGACAAGGGCTGGGAGGAAGGTTGGATCGCGCCCGAGATTCCCGCGAAGCGCACCGGCAAGCGCATCGCCATCGTCGGCTCGGGCCCCGCCGGCATGGCCGCGGCGCAGCAGCTCGCCCGCGTCGGCCATGACGTGCATGTCTATGAGCGCGAGGCCAAGGCCGGCGGCCTGCTGCGCTACGGCATCCCCGACTTCAAGATGGAAAAGAAGCATATCGACCGCCGGGTGAAGCAGATGGAGGCGGAAGGCGTGACCTTCCACTACAACGCCAATGTCGGCGTGACGCTGCCCTTCGCCACGCTCGTTGCCGAGCATGATGCGGTGCTGATGACCGGTGGCGCGGAAGCGCCGCGCGATCCCGGCCTGCCCGAGACGAACCTTGCCGGCGTGCATTACGCGATGCCCTACCTCACCCAGCAGAACAAGCGGGTGGGCAACGAGGACATCTCCGGCGAGGCGCCGATCATCGCTGCGGGCAAACATGTCGTGGTGGTCGGCGGCGGCGACACGGCCTCGGACTGCGTCGGCACGGCCTTCCGGCAGGGCGCGCTCTCGGTGACGCAGCTCGACATCCGGCCGATGGCGCCGCAGCTGGAGGACAAGCTCACGGTCTGGCCCTACTGGCCGACGAAGTTCCGCACCTCCTCCTCGCAGGCCGAGGGCGCCGAGCGCGAATTCCAGGCGGCGACGCTCGGGCTCGAAGGCCGCAACGGCCGCCTGACCGGCGTGAAATGCGCGCGCGTGGACGAGAAGCGCAAGCCCATCCCCGGCACGGAATTCGTGCTGCAGGCCGATCTCTGCTTCCTCGCCATCGGCTTCGCCGGCTCGTTGATCGAGGGCATGATCGCGCAATCGGGCGCTGCGGTGGACAAGCGTGCCAACGTCGTGGCCAACGACCGCGACTACAAGACCAGCGTCGGCAAGGTCTTCGTCGCCGGCGACATGCGCCGCGGCCAGTCGCTGGTCGTCTGGGCGATCCGCGAGGGCCGTCAGGCGGCGCACGCCATCGACAAGGAGCTGATGGGCGCGACGATCCTGCCGGTGTGAGGTGCGGAGCCGAGCCGGCGTCAGGACGATCCCGGCTCCTCCAGCGGCCAGATTTCGACGACGCCATGCGCCACGGCGCAGGGCACGCGCGATACGAGATCGACCGCCTCCGACAGATCCGCAGCCTCGATGATCGCGAAGCCCGCGACGGGCAGGGCCGACGCCATGAACGCGCCGGCCGTTGCCTGGACACCGGTTGCATCTGGATTGCGCACCTGCACCGGGCTGCCGGCGATGCCGATCACGGCGCCGCGCGCGACGAGAGTGGCGTCCTGGGCATGGGCCGCATCGCGGATTTCGGGAGCCGTGCGGTCGTAGCCCGCCCGGTCGCCATAGCCGATGGTCACGAATTTGGGCATCGTCGCGCCTCCTTGGTCCATCAATCCGAGGGATGGGCGAGAGTTCCGCCGGCGCCTGTGATCTGCGCCGTGGTAGTGCGGGTCATGCCGGCGAAGCCCTGTTCATGCGGCCCGCCATCGCTATGATCGCCGCCATGGAATCGAGCCAGAAGGGGAAGCAGGCGCCGAGCCGCCGCTTCCACAGCCGCACCCGCGGACCTGTCTGCGCCCCGCGCTTCACCTCGCGGGGCTGACCGGGAACGCATCGTCGTCTCATCGTCAGCCTTTCTCGGCGCGCTCATGCGCGCATGCCTGACTTCATGAGATTCCGATGTCCCTGATCACCCTGAAAGACCTGTCGCTCGCCCGCAGCGCGCCCCTCTTCTCCGGCCTCGACCTCGCCATCGCCAAAGGCGACCGCCTCGGCCTCGTCGCCGCCAATGGACGCGGCAAATCCTCGCTCCTGCGCATTCTGGCGGGCCCGGAGGAGGCGACCGGCGGGACCGTGACCCGCGCCCGCGGCCTCGTCACCGCCTTCGCGCCGCAGGACCCGCCCGAGCGCCTGCTGCCGATGAGCCTCTACGATGCCGTGCTCGATGCGCTCGATTCCGAGGCCGCAGAGACCGAGAGCTGGCGCGTCGATGTGCTGCTCGACGATCTCATGGTCGAGGAAAGCCTGCGCAGCCGCGCCGTCGGCAGCCTCTCCGGCGGCTGGCAGCGCACGATGCTGCTGGCGCGGGCGGCGGTCGTCGAGCCCGATCTCCTCCTCCTCGACGAGCCGACCAACCATCTCGACCTGGCGCGGATCGGCGTACTGGAGCGTTTCCTCGCGGCGCTGCCGCGCGACTGCGCCGTGGTCGCGGCGAGCCATGACCGCGCCTTTCTCGACGATGTCAGCACGCGCACGCTGTTCCTGCGCCCGGCGGCGAGCGCCGATTTCGCCTTGCCCTATTCGCGCGCCTTGCAGGCGCTCGAGGAGCGGGACGCGGCGCAGGGGCGGCAATTCGAGAACGACATGCGCAAGGTCAGGGCGCTGCGGCAGCAGGCGGCCAAGCTCAAGAATATCGGCATCAATTCCGGCTCCGACCTGCTGGTGGTGAAGACCAAGCAATTGTCCGAGCGCGCCGACAGGCTGGAGGAGAGCGTCCGGCCGGCGCATAGGGAGCGTTCTGCGGGGGCGATCAGGCTCGCCAACAGCGGCAGCCATGCCAAGGCCCTGGTTGCGATCAAGGACACGATGATCGCGACGCCGGACGGACGGCCGCTCTTCCGCTCTGGTCAGCTCTGGATCGAGAACGGCGACCGAATCGCTCTGCTCGGCGCCAACGGCGCCGGCAAGACGCGCTTCGTCACGCGGTTGCGGGCGGCGCTCGGTGGCGGTGATCCGGAGATCCGCGCGGCTGCCAGCCTGAAGGCCGGCGTCTCCGACCAGGCGCTCTCGCAGCTCGATGGCTGGCCGACGCCCTGGGCCGCGGTCAAGGGCAGCAGCGATGCCGGCGACCAGCTGGCGCGGACGCTGTTGGCAGGCGCCGGAATCGCCAGCGAGGCCCAGTCCGCGCCGATCTCCCGGTTCTCGGGTGGGCAGAAGGCGCGGCTGGCGATGCTGCTGCTGCGACTGGCGGAGCCGAATTTCTACCTGCTGGACGAGCCGACCAACCATCTCGACATCGAGGGGCAGGACATGCTGGAGCGCGAACTTGTCGCGCATGGCGCGGCCTGCCTGCTGGTCAGCCACGACCGCGCCTTCGTGCGGGCGGTGGCGACGCGGGTCTGGGTGATCGAGGGCAGGAGGCTGGTCGAGGTCGACGATCCCGATCCGGTCTTCGACCGGCTGATGGCGGGCTGAGCTGCTGGCGGCCGAGCCGGCTCAGCGCGGCCAGCGATAGTCGTCGAGCCGGCCGGGCACCGGATCAGGCGCGATGCCCTGGCCGAAGACGCGTTCGAGCTGGCCGGCGGCGTCGCTGCGGCCGCGCGCCTCGCCGATCGAGGCGAGCAGCGCCTGCTCGGGCGATCCCATCTGGCCGGTGAGCGGCTGGATCGGCCCCGCCAGCGGGCGGGCCTGCAGGGCCGGCGGCAGGCCGAGCGTCGGCACGCCGGCGACCATCTGGTCGATCAGGCGCTCGATCGCGTCCGGCTGCAGCGGCTGGCTGCCCTCCGCAGGGACCGGCAGCGCGATCACGCTGTTCTGCGGAGCTGCCTCGATGATGCGGCGGATGACGAGATCGACGAAATGGGCGGCCTTGCGGGCGCCGGCGGCGGTGAAATGGATGCCGTCGCCGAGGCGCAGCCGCGTCGGCTGGCCGGAGACGTCGGGCCCGGTCGCGGTATAGCGGTTCTCGGCGTCGACGAAGGCGCCCCAGAGATCGACATACTGGCCGCCGGCCTTCTCGGCGCGCTGGCGGTAGAGTTCGTTGAAGGAGACGAAATCGGCCGAGAGACGCCCGTTCTGGACCGGCGGCGCGCCGACCCAGATCAGCGGGATGCGCCGCGCGGCGAAGGCGTTGGCGACGGCGTCGATCCGCTCGCCATAGAGCTCCTGCCAGCGCGGGCTCAGGGGCTCGTGGATGACGTCGCCCTCGCGGATCGGCTGGCGGTCGTTGAGGCCGACCAGCATGACGCCGATGCTGATCTTCTGGTCGCCGGCCAGAATCTCGGAGACGGTCTTCGGCCAATCGTAGAAATCCGTGCGGACGAGGCCCGAATCCGGCTTGGCCTTGTGCACGATCTCGACGTCGGGACGGTTGTTGAGGGCGTCGTCGAGCCCGTCCGCGAGCAGGTTGGCGAGGGAATCGCCCATCACCACGATATGGTGGGCGACGTCGACCTTGGGGATCACCGGGTCGTCGCGGACGACCACCGGCGCCTCGCGCCGCCGTACGGCCGGGGCGACGCGCTGGCGCGGTTGCGGAGGCGCGGCGCGCTGCGGCTTTGCCGGCAATTGCCAGAACAGCTGGAAGAGGCTGCGTTGCTGCTGCGGCTGCTGGGCGAGCGAGACCGGCCCGCCGGTCAGCAGCAGCAGGCCGGCGGCGCACATGACGACAGCGAGCGAACGCAGACGCATCGGCCTGTCCGATCCTCCGGCCCGTATCATCCGCAATATAGGGCCGCAGCGCCCCGAAGTCAGCGCTTGCCGCGCATCCGGGCCAGAAGAGCGGGCGTCGGATAGCCGTCGGGGATCTCGCCGGCGCTGATCTGATACTGGCGGACGGCCTCGCGCGTGCCGGTGCCGATCCGCCCGTCGGCATCGTGATCGTAGAGGCCCAGCGCCTTCAGGCGCCGCTGCAGGTCCTTGGTGCCGGCCATGTCGAGGCGCGCCGCCTTGACCGGCCAGTCGGCCTGGATCGCCGGGCGCCCCATGATCCGGTCGCCGAGATGGCCGACGGCCAGCGCATAGGCGTCCGAGGAGTTGTATTTCTTGATGACGTCGAAATTGGCGGTGAGCAGCAGCACCGGCCCGGTATGCCCGGCCGGGTAGAACAGGCGCCCGCTGCCGGAGGAGGGCAGGGCCTTGCCGTCGACGCGGCGCACCCCGGCGGAAGCGAAGGCCGCGAAGCTCGCCTTGTCGAGGCGATGGTCGAAGCGATCAGGCAGGCTGACCTCCATGCCCCAGGGCAGGCCCGGCGCCCAGCCATGGTTGCGCAGGTAGTTGGCGGTCGAGGCGAGCGCGTCGCTGGTCGAGCTCCAGATGTCGGCATGGCCGTCACCGGTCCAGTCGACCGCGTGCTTCAGATAGCTCGACGGCATGAACTGGGTATGGCCCATGGCGCCGGCCCAGGAGCCGCGCAGTTCGTCGCGCCCGGCATAGCCCTTCTCGATCAGCTCCAGCGCGATCAGCAGCTCGTCGCGGAAGAAGTCGCCGCGGTAGCGGATCGAGGCGAGGGTCGCGAGCGAGCGGATGACGTCCTTGCCGCCCTTGAAGGAGCCGTAATTGGTCTCCATCCCCCAGACGCCGAGGACGACTTCCTTGGGGACGCCGTAGCGTGCCTCGACCCGGGCGAGGACTGTCGCGTTCTCGGCCGCGGCATCGCGCCCGCGCTGGATGCGGGTGCCGCCGACGGCGTTCTCCAGATAGCTCCAGATCGGTGCGCTGAATTCGGACTGCTTCTTCGTCAGCGCGACGATCGAGGCGTCCGGCGTCACGCCGCGGAAGGCGAGGTCGAAGGTTGCGCGCGAGATGCCGCGCGCCTGCGCCTGCGGCCAGAGCCGCTGCAGGAAGATGTCGAAGGACGGGCTCGCCGGGGTCACCCGGGCATGGGCGCCGGAAACGTTGATCGAGCCCGTGGTCTGCGCCAGCGCCGGGGCCAGGCTGATCAGGGCCGAAGCTGCGATGACGGACAGGCGCATGGACACTCCCGGCGGATGCTGGATGGAAACATCACCACAGCGCCCGAACAAGATTAACCAAAGGTTAAGTCGCGCGCGAGCCTGGCGCGGCTTCGTGATTTGACAAGCTCGAACGATTGTCGGACTTTCCGCCGATGAACAGCGCTTCCCCCTTTCGCCGCGGTCTGCACCGCTCGGGCAATCTCATCGCGGGCGTCTAGCCCCGGGTCTGTCGCGCTTGGCGCCTCCGGCTCGGGGGGCGCGCTCTCTCTCCACTTCCGTTCACCTGCGAGTTCGACCTTGTGATGCCGTGCGGCTTTGCGTCCGCGGGCGGGCGCTCGCCGTTTCGATGAAAGCTACACCGATGTCCTCCAAGCGTCCCGCCATTACCGTTACCGCCGCGGACCATGCCATGCTGAGCCGGATTGCGGCCGGCGCCGCCAACACCATGCCGGAGCTCGCCGCCGAGCTCAGCCACGAGCTCGACCGCGCCCGCATCCTGCCGGAAGGCCGGACCTCGATCGATCACGCCCGCGTCGGCAGCGAGATCGTCTATCGCGACGAAAGCACCAAGCGCGAGACCACGATCACGCTGGTCTGGCCGCAGGATGCCAATATCGAGAAGAACCGCATCTCGGTGATGACGCCGATCGGCGTCGCGCTGATCGGCATGGCCGCGGAGCGCTCAATCGACTGGACGACCCGCTCCGGCGACGTCAAGCGCCTGACCGTGCTGGAAGTGCGCGAGCCGGCCGAGGAAGAGGCGGCGTCCTAGCTCGGAATGCGAGAAGTCCGCACCGTCATTGCGAGGAGCGTAGCGACGGCGCAATCCAGGGAGGCCTGGCGCTCTGCCGCCCCTGGATTGCTTCGCCGTGCTGGCAATGACGGGCGCCTGAGGCCCTTGCAGCTTCGGCCTCGACGAGACGTCAGACGGCCGGTTTCGGTGGCTCAGGCCGAGGCGTTGCGGGTCCTGAGCTTCTCCTCCCAGGCGAGGGCCTGGCCGACGATCTGCTCGAGGTCGTCATGCTGCGGCTGCCAGCCGAGTGTGTCGCGGATACGGTCGGCGCGGGCGATCAGCGAGGCCGGATCGCCGTCGCGGCGCCCGGCGAGCGCCACCGGGAAGTCGACGCCCGACACCTTCTTCACGACATCGATGACCTGCTTCACCGAATAGCCGCGGCCGTAGCCGCAGTTCAGCGTGAGGCTCTCCCCGCCGCCGCGCAGATGGTCGAGCGCGGCAAGATGGGCGCGGGCGAGGTCGGTGACGTGGATGTAGTCGCGCACGCAGGTGCCGTCCGGCGTCGCATAGTCGGTGCCGAAGACGGTCAGGCTCTCGCGCTGCCCGAGCGCGGCCTGGCTCGCGACCTTGATCAGATGCGTCGCGTTCGGCGTGGACTGGCCGGAACGGCCCTTCGGATCGGCCCCGGCGACGTTGAAGTAGCGCAGCGCGACATAGTTGAAGCCGTGCGCCTTGGCCGCGTCCTGCAGCATCCACTCGCTCATCAGCTTGGAGCGGCCATAGGGGTTGATCGGGTTGAGCGCGATCTCTTCCGGCACCGGCGAGACCGGCGGCTCGCCATAGACGGCGGCGGTGGAGGAGAAGATGACGTGCTTCACCCCGGCGCGCACCGCGCTCTCGATCAGGGCGCGCGTCTTCACGGTGTTGTTGAAATAGTAGCCGAGAGGGTCGCTGACCGAGTCGGGGACCACGATGCGGGCAGCGAAATGCGCCAGCGCCGTGATGCCGTGCTCGGCGATCACCCGCTCGACGAGGTCCTGGTCGCCGATATCGCCCTGGACGAATGTCGCTTCCGGTGGAACCGCCCACCAGAAGCCGGTCGAGAGATTGTCGAGCACGACGACCTTCTCGCCGCGGTCGAGCAATTCCAGCACCATATGGCTGCCGATGTAGCCGGCGCCGCCCGAAACCAATACCGCCATCGTCTCGCTTGCCTCATCTTTGTCAGGAACAAGCCCTATCGAAAAACCGTTGACGGGTTCTCAAGGCCTGTCGGCTATAGTCCAGATGGCCGGCAACCATGACAGTTGTGCGGCCGCTCCCACCACTGCCGGACTTCGGCAATTGGCTACCGCGCCCAATGGATTTTTCATGACGAAACGCATCCGCAAGGCCGTTCTCCCCGTCGCCGGTCTCGGCACCCGCTTCCTGCCCGCCACCAAGGCGATCCCGAAGGAGATGCTGACCATCGTCGACCGCCCGGTCGTGCAGCATGTCGTGGACGAGGCCCGCGCCGCCGGCATCGAGCACTTTATCTTCGTCACCGGCCGCAACAAGGCGGTGATCGAGGATCATTTCGACATGGCCTACGAGCTCGACGACACGCTGGCCAAGCGCAACAAGGTGAAGGAGCTCGAGGCGCTGAAGGCCGATCTGCCGGCTGCGGGCGCGACCAGCTTCACCCGCCAGCAGGCGCCGCTCGGCCTCGGCCACGCCGTCTGGTGCGCACGCGAGATCGTCGGCGAGGAGCCTTTCGCGCTGCTGCTGCCGGACATGCTCCATTACAGCCAGGGCAAGGGCTGCCTCGCCGAGATGATCGAGGCCTATGACCAGCATGGCGGCAACCACATCGCCGTCGCGCCCGTGCCGGAGGACCAGACCCATCAATACGGCATCGTCGGCGTCCAGGACGCCAAGGCCAAGGTCTCGAAGGTGACCGGCATGGTCGAGAAGCCGCCGAAGGGCACGGCCCCGTCCAACCTGCACATCTCCGGCCGCTATATCCTGCAGCCGACGATCTTCAACCTGCTCGCCAACCAGGAGAAGGGCGCCGGCGGCGAGATCCAGCTCACCGATTCGATGATCGCGCTGTCGCGGCAGGAACCGTTCTACGCGGTGCGCTTCGACGGCGAGATCTACGATGCCGGCTCCAAGATCGGCTTCCTGGCGGCGAACGTCGCCTATGCGCTCGACCGCGGCGATCTCGGCCCGCAGCTGCGCGCCGAGATCGAGAAGCTGCTCGACCGCTGAGGCGTTCCAGACCGGTCCACTCAGCGCTCGTCCCGAGGCGCCGATCCGAATAGGAAGGGCGTCTCGAAGGACGATCCAGGAGGCTCGGGAGAGCGCTGGAGCATTCTTCGAGACGCAGCCTTGCGGCTGCTCCTCGGAATGAGGGCTTCGTCTTTGCAGAGGGTGCAGAGTTGAGCGACCAGAGTCTCGTCTTCGATCGCGCGCTCGGCCGTTCGCGGCTCAGGCGCGCCCTCGCTGGCGATTATCCGGATTTCCTGCTCCAGCGCGCGGCCGGCGATCTGGAGGAGCGGCTCGGCGCCGTGCTGCGGGAATTCGCGGTCGCGGCCGATCTCGGCACGCCGTTGCCCGTCGTCGCGCCCGTCCTCTCGGCCAAGGCCGGCAAGCTGCTGCGCATGGCCGAGGCCGAGGGTGGCGGCGCTGCCGTGATCGGCGATCTCGAACGCCTGCCCTTCGCGGCCGAGTCGCTCGATCTCGCCGTCTCGCTGCTGGCGCTGCAGGGCGTCAACGACCTTCCCGGAGCGCTCGTCCAGATCAAGCGTGCCCTGCGGCCCGACGGGCTGTTCATGGGCTGCCTGCTCGGCGGCCGCAGCCTGCAGGAGCTGCGGCAAGCCCTGCTCGAGGCCGAGAGCGAGACGACCGGTGGCGTCAGCCCGCGCGTCGCCCCCTTCGCCGATCTGCGCGATCTCGGCAGCCTGCTGCAGCGCGCCGGCTTCGCGCTGCCCGTCGTCGACAGCGAGGTCGTGACGGTGCGCTATGGCGACGTGTTCGGCCTGCTGCGCGATCTCAGGGCGATGGGCTGGGCCAATGCGCTCCTCGCCCGGCGCAAGGCGCTGCTGCGGCGCGAGACGCTGCTGCGCGCTGCCGCGCTCTATGCCGAACGCTTCGCCGATCCCGATGGGCGCCTGCCGGCGACCTTCGAATTCGTCTGGGTCTCCGGCTGGGCGCCGCATGAGAGCCAGCAGAAGCCGCTGAGGCCCGGCTCCGCCAAGGCGAGGCTGGCCGATGCGCTCGGCGTGCCGGAGATCAAGGCCGGCGAGAAGCCGGGTGAAGGCTGAGAATGGACATGCCCGCGCCGTCATGGTCGGGCTTGTCCCGACCATCCACGTCTTCGCTCTTCGCGCGCAGTGTTCAAGCCGTGGATGCTCGCCACAGGGGCTAGCATGACGGTGGAGGGGGCTGAGGACATGAGCGAACGCCAACCCCGTCTGTCACGGGCCGATTTCCGCATCTTCCGCGCCATTCCGACCCGCTGGCACGACAACGACATCTTCGGCCACGTCAACAATGTCGTCTACTATGGCTGGTTCGACACGGCGGTGAACGCCTGGCTGGTCGAGAACGGCTTCCTCGACCCGGCGACGAGCGAAATCGTCGGGCTCGTGGTCGGGACGGCCTGCACCTATTTCGAGAGCGTCGCCTTCCCCGAGACCGTCGAGGCCGGGATCGCGGTCGAGCGGCTCGGCAACAGCTCCGTCACCTACCGCATCGGCATCTTCCGGCAGGGCGGGGCGCAGGCGGCGGCGCAGGGCCGCTTCACCCATGTCTATGTCGCGCGTGCGGGCCAGAAGCCGGTGCCCATTCCGGCGCCATTGCGGGCGGCGCTCGCCGCGATCCAGAGCTGAAGGGGGCGTCTATGCCGTTGTACGTTGTGCAACGAGCCGAGGCAGGCTATGCCCCAGCCAACCCCCTCGCCGGACCGCCAGGAACCCTGAGCCCGTGATTCCGAACGACATCAAGATCACCCCGCAGCTCGTCGCCGAGCACGGCCTGAAGCCGGACGAGTATCAGCGCTTCCTGCATCTGATCGGCCGCGAGCCGACGATCACGGAGCTCGGCATCGTCTCGGCGATGTGGAACGAGCACTGCTCCTACAAGTCGTCGAAGATCCATCTGAAGACGCTGCCGACCAAGGCGCCATGGGTGATCCAGGGGCCGGGCGAGAATGCCGGCGTCATCGATATCGGCGACGGCACGGCCATCGTCTTCAAGATGGAGAGCCACAACCACCCGTCCTTCATCGAGCCCTATCAGGGCGCGACGACGGGCGTCGGCGGCATCCTGCGCGACGTCTTCACCATGGGCGCGCGCCCGATCGCGGTGCTCGACGCGCTGCGCTTCGGCTCGCCGGACCATCCCAAGACCCGCCATCTCGTCTCCGGCGTCGTCGCCGGCATCGGCGGCTATGGCAATTCCTTCGGCGTGCCGAATGTCGGCGGCGCCACCGGCTTCCACACCCGCTATGACGGCAACATCCTGGTCAACGCCATGGCGGTCGGCATCGCCAAGGCCGACGAGATCTTCTACGCCAAGGCGTCGGGCGTCGGTAAGGCGATCGTCTATCTCGGCTCCAAGACCGGCCGCGACGGCATCCACGGCGCGACCATGGCCTCGGCCGAATTCGACGACAAGTCGGAGGAGAAGCGCCCGACCGTGCAGGTCGGCGACCCCTTCGCCGAGAAGCTGCTGCTTGAGGCCTGCCTCGAGATCATGGCCGCCGGCCATGTCGACGCGATCCAGGACATGGGTGCCGCCGGCCTGACCTGCTCGGCCGTCGAGATGGGCGCCAAGGGCGATCTCGGCGTCGAGCTCGACCTCGACAAGGTGCCCTGCCGCGAGGAAGGCATGAGCGCCTATGAGATGATGCTCTCGGAGAGCCAGGAACGCATGCTCATGGTGATCAAGCCGGGGCATGAGGAGGCGGCCGAGGCGATCTTCCAGAAATGGGGTCTCGACTTCGCCGTCGTCGGCCACACCACCGACACGCTGCGCTTCGTCGTGAAGCACCAGGGCGAGGTCATGGCCGACCTGCCGATCAAGGAGCTCGGCGACGAGGCGCCCGAATACGACCGGCCCTGGATCGAGACCGCGCCGCAGCAGCGCATCGCGGCCGAAAGCGTGGCGCCCCCCTGCGGCAATGCCGAGGCGCTGAAGCAGCTGATCGGCTCGCCCGACCTCTCCTCCAAGCGCTGGATCTGGGAGCAGTACGACACGCTGATCCTGGGCAATTCGGTGGTGCGGCCCGGCGGCGATGCCGGCGTGATCCGCATCGAGGACGGGCCGAAGGGCCTCGCCATGACCGCCGATGTGACGCCGCGCTATTGCGAGGCCGATCCGTTCGAGGGCGGCAAGCAGGCGGTGGCCGAAGCCTGGCGCAATCTCACCGCGACCGGCGCGACCCCGCTCGCCATCACTGACAACCTGAACTTCGGCAACCCCGAGAAGCCGGAAGTCATGGGCCAGTTCGTCGGCTGCGTCCGCGGCATCGGCGAGGCCTGCAAGGCGCTCGACTTCCCCGTCGTCTCCGGCAACGTCTCGCTCTACAACGAGACCAATGGTGTCTCGATCCTGCCGACCCCGACCATCGGCGGCGTCGGCGTCATGGCCGATGTGACGAAGCATGCGACCGTCGCCTTCAAGGCCGAGGGCGAGGCGATCATCCTGATCGGCGAGACCGCCGGCTGGCTCGGCCAGAGCGCCTATCTCGCGACCGTCTGCGGCCGCGAGGAGGGCGCGCCGCCGCCGGTCGATCTCGCGATCGAGCGCCGCAACGGCGATTTCGTGCGCGGGCTGATCGCCGGCGGCAAGGTCGAGACCTGCCACGACCTCTCGGATGGCGGCCTTGCCGTCACGCTCGCGGAGATGGCGATGGCCAAGGGTATCGGCGCGACCATCGAGACGCTGCCGGCCGGCCCGGCCCATGCGGTGCTCTTCGGCGAGGATCAGGCGCGCTATGTCCTGACGGTTCCCGCGGCCGAGGCCGAGGCCGTGATCGCCGCGGCGAAGGCCGCCGGCGTGCCGGCGCTCGCCATCGGTCGCACCGGCGGCGCCTCGCTCAGCCTGCCGGGCGAGCAGGCTCTGGCCGTCGCCGATCTCCGCAAGATCCACGAAGACTGGCTGCCGTCCTACATGGCCGGCAAGGCGGCCTGAGGAGTTCGACCCATGGCGATGGACGCTCACGAGATCGAGCGGATGATCAAGGCGGCGCTGCCGGATGCGGCGGTCGAGATCAAGGACCTGGCCGGCGACGGCGACCACTATGCCGCGACCGTCGTCTCGGCCGCCTTCAAGGGCAAGACCCGGGTGCAGCAGCACCAGATGGTCTATGCCGCGCTCCAGGGGAATATGGGCGGGGTGCTGCACGCCCTTGCGCTGACGACCAGCGTTCCCCAAGATTAGAACGAGACCATCCGGCGGGCCTTGAACCCGCTCCAGGAGACAGATGATGTCCGACGTCAATGCCCGCATCGAAGCGGAAGTGAAGAACAACGACGTGGTGCTCTTCATGAAGGGCACGCCGCAGTTCCCGATGTGCGGCTTCTCCGGCCAGGTCGCGCAGATCCTCGGCTATATCGGCGTGCCCTATAAGGGCGTGAACGTGCTCGAGGACCAGGAGATCCGCGAGGGCATCAAGGCCTATTCGAACTGGCCGACGATCCCGCAGCTCTACGTCAAGGGCGAGTTCATCGGCGGCTGCGACATCACCCGCGAGATGTTCCAGGCCGGCGAATTGCAGGCGCTCTTCGAAGAGAAGGGCATCGCGGTGAAGCAGGCGAGCTGAGGCTCGCCGCCACGGCCCGTCTGCCCGTGTCGCAGGCGGGCACGGTTGCTTTCTGCCGATCTCTGCAGCGAAACCGCCTAGGCGGGATAGGCGGTGGCCTGCACGGCAGGCCGCCGGCTCATACTCGCCCACCAGGCCTTGATGGCGGGCTGCTCGGCGAGCAGTGCCTCGGCCTCCGGCGCCAGCGTGAAATAGGCGAACATGGGCGCGGCATGCAGATCGGCCAGTGTCAGCGCTGCGCCGGCGAGATAAGGCCCGTCATCCATCAGGTCATTGATCGCGCGCAGGCATAGTTGCGCCTTGGGCAGTGCAGTCTGAATTCGCGCCTCGTCCGGCGCACGTCCCTGTTTGGGGACGGAGACGCGCTCCACATAGATGTCCCAGACCAGCGGGCGATAGGCGTAGGAATCGAGGATGCTCGTCAGCTGATTGACGCGGGCGCGCTCGCGCGGTGCGGAAGGCTGGAGCGCAGGGCCGGGGAATGCTTCATCGACGTAGCGTTCGATGGCGCCGGCTTCATAGAGCCTGAAGCCATCATGTTCGAAGGCGGGGATGCGGCCGAATGGCTGTCGCTCCAGCAGGGAAGCAGGCGGCCCGTCCTTGGCAAAGACGTCGACCGGGTCGAGCCGGTAGGCCACGCCCTTTTCTTCAAGCGCCAGCCGGACGGCGCGGACATAGACGCTGTAGGGCGCCATAGACGACAGGCATGGGCGTCATGGCATCTCACTAGCTGCGCGGTCGGCCTCTTCGGATGCATTCGTATCAGATTCAAGCCGCAGCGCATTGCGGGTGCGGCTTGCGGACGCGCTCGGTCGAAGCCGGATATTTCTCCAGCATCCGTTCCGGTCTGACCGGCCGGCGCACCAGTTCGCCGCCGCAATTCGGGCAGGTGCCGGCGAAACGCGTCTCCGCGCAGTCGACGCAGAAGGTGCATTCGAAGGTGCAGATCAGCGCGTCGCGCGACTGTGGGGTGAGGTCGCGGTCGCAGCATTCGCAGTTCGGGCGCAGTTGCAGCATGGCGTGGTCTCCCTCTGTGGGCGCGGAAGAATGACCTCAAACGGCCCCGAAACCAGCGATTTCGCGTGATCCGACCGATCAACGAGACGGATCGGTCTGGGGCAAGCTGTCATTCTCGGGCGAAGCGGAGCGCAGACCCGAGAATCTCCTGCAGGAAAAGGCGCTCCCTTCAGCCAGAGATGCTCGGATCAAGCCCGAGCATGACGGCAAGCCATGTCCGTAGCGGGCAGGGCGCCCCCGAATTTCACTTCACCAGCAGCCAGTCGTCGATCACCAGCGCGTCGAGCCCGCTCGTATAGAACATCAGGATCGCGTCCTCGGCCGTGTGCAGGATCGGCTTGCCCATGATGTTGAAGGAGGTGTTCAGGATCACCGGCACGCCCGTCAGATCATGGAAGGCCGAGATCAGCGCGTGGTAGCGCGGATTGCGCTCAGCCGTGACGCTCTGGAGCCGGCCGGTCGCGTCTTCATGGACCACGGCCGGGACGCGGTGGCGCACCGCTTCCTTCCAGGTGAGCGTGCGCTCCATATAGGGCGCGTCCTGATAGTTATCGAACCAGTCGGCGGCATGCTCGGCCAGGATCGAGGGCGCGAAGGGGCGGAATGCCTCGCGATACTTCACCTTGGCGTTGAGAATGTCCTTGGCGTCGGCCGGGCGCGGATCGGCGATGATCGAGCGGTTGCCGAGCGCGCGCGGGCCGAATTCGGCGCGGCCCTGCACCCAGCCGATCAGCTTGCCTTCTGTCAGCAGCTTGGCAGTGACGGACGCGATCTCCTCGGGAGAGAGCTTGCGCAGGCGCTTCTCCCAGAGCTGCATGCGTTCGAAAGGCTCGGTCGAGACGGTCGAGCCGAGATAGGGCGTGAGCGGCCCCTTCGGCGCGCGCCAGTCCGGATTGGCCTCGGCATGGCTGAGCCAGGCTGCGCCGATCGCGTTGCCGTCATCGGCCGGCGCCGAGGGCACGAACACCGTCCTGAAGCCGTGGCGGCCGGCGATCTTGCCGTTGAAGGAGGAATTCAGCGCGCAGCCGCCGGCGAGGACGAGGTTCTCGCTCGGAACGAGCGCGGCGGCCTCGCCAAGCAGCGCTTCCATCATCTCGGCGAAGACATCCTGCCCGCAGCGGGCGAGATCGGCCCAGCCCTGGTCGAGGGCCTCGGCCGGGCGCTTCGCCAGGATCTCGGCGGCGACCGCCTGCACCACATCGGCCTTGGAGAAGGAGAGCTTGTGGCCCTCGATCGAGTAGAGCTTGCGCAGCAGCGCCATCAGCTCCGGGTCGGTCTTGCCGTAGGGGGCGAGCCCCATGATCTTCCATTCCTCGCCCTTGGCCTGGTCGAAGCCGGCGAGGTCGGTGACGAGCCCGAAATAGAAGCCGATCGATTCGCGTCCGCGATGGCGCTTCACCTCGCGGATGCGGCCATTCTCCAGCGCGAAGATGGCGGAGGCGCCGGTCTCGCCCATACCGTCGACGACGAGGCAGGCAGCGTTCTCGAAGGGCGAGGACCAGCAGGCATAGGCAGCGTGGCTGAGATGGTGGCCGTAGCGCTTGAGGCCGGTGACGTTGGCCTTGCCATAAGCGCGGTCGAGGCCGAGCAGCACGCCCATGCCGGCGCGCTGCTGCGCCAGATGCAGCGAGGCGATCAGCGCGCGCTCGGTGCGCTCGGGCACGAGCGAGCGGTTGAGCTCGGGCGAGAGCTTGAGCAGTGCCTCGAGGGTGAAGGAGCCGGCGCGCGCCATCTGGTCGAGGAAGCCGGTGAAATCCTCGCCCCAGCTCGTGGCGATGCGGATCTCAGCGCCTTCCGGGATGTAGCGCTTCAGCAGCCCTTCCATGCGCGGCGCCGAATCCGGTTCGCAGTTCGGTGCGCGCTTGTATTGCAGGTAGCGCTCGGTCGCCTCGGCGAAGAGCACCTCGCCATCGGGGCCGATGATCGCGATGGCGGGATCGTGGAACGTCGTCGCAAGGCCGATCGTGTAGCTCATGGTCGAAAGCCAATAACCTCCCCGGCGCGGGAAGCCAAATCGCTCAGGGCTTCCCGATCGCCGCCTTCATCAGCGCCTTGGAGTCGGCGCTCGCCCAATCGGCCGGGCCCTGGATGATGCCGAGCTCGCAGCCCGCCTTGTCGACGATGATGCTGACCGGCATGCCCTCGACCTTGTGGGCGGCACGTAGCGCCTGGAAGGTCGCGGCCTGCGGATCGCCATAGAAGGGCAGGGTGGTGATCTTGTTCTCGGCGAGCCAGGCCTTCGGCTTGTCGAGGTTGCGCGTGTCGATGTTGATCGCGACGACGGCGAAGTCGGGCCCGCCCATCTCCTTCTGAAGCGCGTCGAGCGAGGGCATCTCCTTCAGGCAGGGCGCGCACCAGGTCGCCCAGAGGTTGACCAGCAGCGTCTTGCCCTTCAGCGCGGCGAGCGTCGTCGGCTGGCCGTCCGGCCCGGTGAAGGCGAGTTCCGGCGCCGGCTGCGGGCGCGAGCGGATCTCGACCGCCGCGACCTCGCCCTTGACCTGCGGCTTCATGCGCTCGGCGGTTGCGCGCGCCGCGCTGCATGATCCGTTGCCGGCATCGCCCGTGACGGAGTAGAAGGCTGCGCCGCCGCCGAGGGCGAGGAGGGCCAGAGCCCCGGTTGCGGCCAGAATGATCGTTCGAGACCTCATCGCGCCCTAGAAGCAGGAAAGACCATCGTGAGCAATCGCATGTGGGGTGGGCGTTTCGCCACAGGGCCGGGCGTCATCATGGAGGAGATCAACGCCTCCATCGATTTCGACAAGAAGCTCTGGCGCCAGGATATCCGCGGTTCGCTCGCGCATGCGGCCATGCTGGCCGAGACCGGTATCCTCACCAAGGACGATGTCGCGACGATCATCGCCGGCCTCAAGCAGGTTGAGGGTGAGATCGAGAGCGGCGCCTTCACGTTTTCGCGTGCGCTCGAAGACGTCCATATGAACGTCGAGTCGAACCTCAAGGACAAGATCGGCGCAGCCGCCGGCCGGCTGCACACCGCCCGCTCGCGCAACGACCAGGTCGCGACCGACATGCGGCTGTGGGTGCGCGACACGCTCGACGAGCTCGACGGCCAGATGGCCGACCTTCAGCTGGCGCTGGCCGAGAAGGCCGACACCTATGCGGGGGCGGTGATGCCGGGCTTCACCCATCTCCAGTCGGCGCAGCCGGTCACCTTCGGCCATCACATGCTGGCCTATGTCGAAATGCTCGCCCGCGACCGCAGCCGCATCCGCGATGCCCGCGCCCGCCTCAACGAGTGCCCGCTCGGCGCGGCCGCGCTCGCCGGCACCTCCTTCCCGATCGACCGCCACATGACGGCGAAGGCGCTCGGCTTCGACCGCCCGACCGCGAATTCGCTGGATTCGGTGTCGGACCGCGATTTCGTGCTGGAGACGCTGTCGGCCGCCTCGATCTGCGCCATGCATCTCTCGCGCCTCGCCGAGGAGATCGTGCTCTGGGCGACGCCGCAATTCGGCTTCGTGAAACTGTCGGACGCCTTCTCGACCGGCTCCTCGATCATGCCGCAGAAGCGCAACCCGGACGCGGCCGAGCTGGTGCGCGGCAAGGCGGGGCGCGTCTTCGGCGCGCTGCAGGCGCTGCTGACCATGATGAAGGGCCTGCCGCTGACCTATTCGAAGGACATGCAGGAGGACAAGGAGGGCACCTTCGACGCGTTGCAGACGCTTTCGCTCTGCCTTGCCGCCACCGCCGGCATGGTCCGCGACATGCAGCCCGACCTCAAGGTGATGAAGAAGGCCGCCGGCCTCGGCTACGCCACCGCGACCGACCTCGCCGACTGGCTGGTGCGGGTGCTGAAGATGCCGTTCCGTGACGCGCACCATGTCACCGGCCGCCTCGTCGGCATCGCCTCGGAGAAGAAGATCGGGCTGGAGAAGCTCTCGCTCGCCGAGATGCAAGGCGTGGAGCCGAAGATCACCGAGGCCGTCTTCGCCGTGCTCGGCGTCGACCAGTCGGTCAAGAGCCGCGTCAGCTATGGCGGCACGGCCCCGGCGAATGTCCGCAAGCAGGCGCGGCGTTGGCTCAAGCAGCTCGCGAAGAAATAGGCCGTCATGCTCGGGCTTGACCCGAGCCTCTTCCGACAGAGATTCTCGGGTCCGCCGACGCGGCCCGAGAATGACACCCGAGGAAGCCTCGCGCTCCGCCGCATCCTCCGCTAAGGTCCCGCCACGCTTCGTTCGAGGGTTCGTTTTCGTGCTTGATTCCCGCCTGAAATTCGGCCGCACCCTGCTGGTCGTCGGCCTTCTGGCCGTTGCGCTCGGCGCCTGCGGGCGCAAGGGGCCGCTGGAGGCGCCGCCCAACGCGACCGGCGCCATCGACCTGCCGGACAACCAGATCGGGGCGCACGAGAACGATGTCTCGTCCTATGGTTCGGCTTCGGTGCTGGCCAAGCCGGCCAAGGCGAACAAGGCGATCACGGTGCCGGACAAGCCGTTCCTCCTCGACCCGTTGATGTGATTTCAGTTTCCTCGCGCCGCCGTTCCGGCTCTCCGCTTCGCTCCGGCGGGATGACGACGTGAATTTCAGCTGGCCTTTTCAGGGTTAATCCCATGCATCATTTCGCCTATCGCGACGGCTCGCTCCATGCCGAGGGCGTCGATCTCCGCCGCATCGCGGCCGAGGTCGGTACGCCGGTCTATGTCTATTCCACCGCGACGATCGAACGGCACTACAAGCTGTTCGCGGCGGCGATGAAGAAGGCCGCCGGCAAGGCGCATGTCTTCTATGCCATGAAGGCGAACGGCAATCTCGGCGTGCTGAAGACGCTGGGGGCGCTCGGCGCCGGCATCGACACGGTCTCCGAGGGCGAGGTGCGCAAGGCGCTCGCCGCCGGCATCCCGCCCGAGAAGATCGTGTTCTCGGGCGTCGGCAAGAGCGAGCAGGAGCTGCGCTTCGCGGTCGAGACCGGCATCTACCAGGTCAATATCGAGAGCGAGAGCGAGCTCGACCTGCTCTCCAAGGTCGCGTCTTCGCTCGGCAAGCGGCAGGAGGCGGTGTTCCGGGTCAATCCGGACATCGGCGCAGGCGGCCACGCCAAGATCACGACCGGCTCCTCCGAGAACAAGTTCGGCGTCTCCTTCGAGGAGGTCGGCCGGCTCTATTCCCGCGCGGCCAACATGCCGGGCGTGCGGATCATGGGCCTTGCCGTCCATATCGGCAGCCAGATCCGCGAGATCGACGCCTTCGAGGCGGCCTATTCCAAGATGGTCGCGCTGGTCGGCGACCTGAAGGGCGAGGGGCACCGGGTCGACCGGCTCGATCTCGGCGGCGGGCTCGGCATCCCCTACGACATCCCCAAGACCTTCGATTACGGGCCGGGGCTGATCGAGGCCTATGCCGAGATGGTCGGCCGGGTGACGAAGGGGCTCGACGTCGAGCTCGGCTTCGAGCCGGGCCGCCTGATCGTCGGCAATGCCGGCCTGCTGCTGACGCGGGTGCTGCATCTCAATCCACGCCCGACCAAGCAGTTCCTCGTGGTCGACGCGGCGATGAACGACCTCGTCCGGCCGGCGATGTACGAGGCCTATCACGAGATCTGGCCGGTGGCGGAGCCGGCGATCGGCAGCCCCGAGATCGCCTATGACGTCGTCGGCCCGATCTGCGAATCGGGCGACACCTTCACCACGGGCCGCGCCCTGCCGCAGCTCAAGCAGAACGACCTCGTCGCCTTCATGACGGCGGGAGCCTATGGCGCCTCGATGTCCTCGACCTACAACCAGCGCCTTCTGGTCGCGGAGGTCATGGTCAAGGGTGACGATTATGCCGTGACGCGGCCGCGCCAGAGCTATGAAGAGCTGATCGGCACCGACCGGCTGCCCGGCTGGTTCGCCTGAGCCAGGCCGTCATGCTCGCCCTTGTGGCGAGCATCCATGTCTTGATTGCTTCGCTTGATGCAGGAAGACGTGGGTGGCCGGGACAAGCCCGACCATGACGAAGAGCTCCGCGAACAGGCTCCTGGACATGACGGCGTGTGCCTCCCGTTCACGAAAGGCGGAGCGTTGTGCGCCGCGGCGTCTTCGCGCTGGCAATGCCACATTCCCATGTTAGCCTGACCGGGTCAGGCAAGATCAGACAGGAATGGGGGCCGCCCGGAGCGATGGCATGAGCGAGGCAGAGCGCCGCAAGGCGCCCGACACGATCGACGGCATCCGGCAGCGGCTCAGCCGTCTCGCGCTGGCCTCGCGCGCCTCGCTGGGCTGGGAGCGGCTCTGGCCGCGGCTCTGGCTGCCGCTCTCGGTCCTGTTCGCCTTTCTCGCGGTCTCCTGGTTCGGATTATGGACGCATCTGCCCTGGTATGGGCGGATTGCCGGCGTGCTGGCCTTCGCCGCTGCGCTCGCCGGCAGCCTCTGGCATGTCGCCCGGCTCGTCCTGCCGACGCATCGCGACGCGCTGAACCGGCTCGACCGATCCTTCGCGGGCGGGCATCGCCCGGCCTCGGCGCTGGAGGACAGCCTCGCCGTCGGTGCGGCCGACCCGGTGGCGCAGGCGCTCTGGAAGCTGCATGTCGAGCGTCAGAGCCGGCAGGTGGCTTCGCTGAAGGTTGCGCCGCCGCAGCCGCTCATGGCGGGGCGCGACCGGTTCGCGCTGCGCGCCGTGCCGCTGCTCGCCGCCATCACCGCCTTCTTCGTGGCAGGGCCCGAGACGACGCAGCGCCTCTCGGCCGCCTTCGACTGGAAGGGACCGCCGAGCAGCGCGCCTTCGACCCGCATCGACGCCTGGATCGACCCCCCGGCCTATACCCGCCTGCCGCCGATCCTGATCGATTTCGCCAAGCTCGCGAGCCCTCATCTCAGCGCGCCGGAGAAATCGATCATCGTCGTGCGCATCGCCGGCAAGACCAATATGGACGTCGCCACCACGGGACGGCTCGAACTGGTGAAGCCCGAGGACAAGGACGCGGAGGGCAAGGACGCCAAGGCCAAGGAGGCCGGGGCGGCCAAGCCGGCCGGGCCGCAGCAGGCGGTGCTGGAGAAGCGCTTCACGCTCGCCGGCAACGGCACGCTCAAGCTCACCGGCAGCGGCGCGCCCGGCACCACGCTCCAGCTCACGGCCATCGCCGACCAGCCGCCGACCATCGCCTTCGCCGAGCCGCCGAAGCCGGTCACCGGCGCACAGTCCGGCGGGCTCGGCATCGTCTACAAGTCCAAGGACGATTACGGCATCGCCTCGATCGAGGCGACCGTCACGCGTCCGGACGCCGGGGCGGGCGGGCGCTCGCTGGTCGAGCCGCCGAAGCAGAACCTCGCCGTGCCGCCACCCTCGGCGGCCGAGGAGGAGATGAAGAGCACCGTCGACTTCTCGGCCCATCCCTGGGCCGGCGCGAAGGTCCGCATGGTGCTGATCGCCAAGGACGAAGCCGGGCAGGAAGGCCGCAGCGAGCCGGTCGAGGTCGTGCTGCCGCAGCGCACCTTCACCAAGCCGATCGCCAAGGCGCTGGTCGAGCAGCGGCGCAAGCTCGTGATGAATGTCGACGACCGCTCCAAGGTCCAGCTCGCCATGGATGCGCTGATGATCGAGCCCGACCTCTTCATGAAGGAGACCGGCGTCTATCTCGGCATGCGGATGCTGACCGAGCGGCTGCGCAAGTCCGGCAGCGACGACGAGCTGCGCGAGGTCTCCGAGCTGATGTGGGCGATGGCGCTGCAGCTCGAGGACGGCGACATGTCCGATGCCGAGCGGGCGCTCCGGCAGGCGCAGGAGAACCTGCAGCAGGCGCTGGAGCGCGGCGCCTCCGAGGAGGAGGTCAAGAAGCTCACCGAAGAGATGCGCCGGGCCATGGACAATTTCATGCGCCAGCTGGCCGAGCAGATGATGCGCCAGCAGCAGAACGGCGAGCAGAACCAGGCGCAACTGCCGGAGAATTTCCGCACCGTGACGCCGCGGGACCTGCAGAACATGCTCGACCGCATCGAGGAGCTCTCGAAGCGCGGCGACATGGCCGAGGCGCAGCGCCTGATGGAAGAGCTCAACCGGATGCTCAACAACCTGCAGATGGCGCGCCCCGGCCAGCGCGATCCGCGCCAGAACCAGATGAACCAGGCGCTCGGCGACCTCGACCGGATGACGCGCGACCAGCAGAACCTGCGCGACGAGACCTATCAGGACGAGCAGCGCCGGACGCAGCAGGGGCAGCGCCCCGGGCGGCAGCAGGCGCGGCCGGGGCAGCGCGGCCAACAGGGGCAACAGGGCCAGCAGGGTCAGCGCGGCCGCCAGCCCGGCCAGCAGCCCGGCGAGCAGGGCGAGGACGGCGAAGGCGGCGAGGGCATGCAGGGCCAGAACGGCCAGGGGCAGGGCCTGTCGCAGCGCCAGCAGGCCTTGCGCGAGCGACTGCAGGATCTGCAGCGGCGGATGCGCGGCATGGGCGCGCCGCAGAACGGCGAGCTCGGCGAGGCCGAGGACGCCATGCGCGAGGCCGAGGAGCAGCTCGGCCAGGGGCAGGGCGAGGGGGCGCTCGACGCGCAGGGGCGCGCGCTCGATGCGCTGCGCCGCGGCGGCCAGAACCTCGCCCAGCAGATGCAGGGCCAGCCCGGCGAGGGCGACGGCACCGAAGGCGCCTATGGCGAGCCTGACGGGCGCCCGGCCGGCCGGCCCTCGGCGCAGCAGCGCGGCAGCGAGGACCCGCTCGGCCGGCCGCAGCGCCAGCGCGACTGGGCCGATGGCCGGGTCAAGGTGCCGGGCGCCGACGAGAGCGCGACGCAACGGGCGCGGCGCATCCTCGAAGAGCTGCGCAAGCGCCTCGGCGACCCGCTGCGCCCGACCGAGGAACTCGACTATCTGGAGCGCCTGCTCAGGCGGAACTGAGCAGGCTGCGTGCCGTCATGCTCGCCCTTGTGGCGAGCAGCCACGTCTTGAACGCGCCCTCGAGCGGCGAAGACGTGGATGGTCGGGGCAAGCCCGACCGTGGCGATGCGGGGTCAGCCCTTCCGCCCGCCGCCGCTCGCCACCAGCGCGCCGACGACGATGAGCGCGCAGGAGGCGCCGAGCAGCCAGCTCGCCGGGGCGTAGCCGAAAAGCACGAGGATCAGCGTCGAGAGCACCGGCGCGGCATAGGAGGCGACGCCGAGCAAGGCGACGTCGCCATGCTTCATGCCGATATCCCAGACGACGAAGGCAAGCCCGATCGAGCCGAGGCCGAGGCCGAGCGCACCCGCCCATTCGACCGATGTCAGCGACCACAGGGTGGTCTCGAAGGCGAGGTGGAGCGCGAGCGCCGGCACGGCGCAGCCCAGCATCGTGATGCAGAGGCTTTCCGAGGGTACGTTGGCGAAGCGGCGCGACACCACCGAATAGCTCGCCCAGACGAAGGCGCCGAGCGCCGCCAGCCCATGCCCGAGTGCGAGGCCGCCGCCGGTCCCGAGCCCGCCGGAGACCAGCAGGCCCGTCGCGACGAGGCCGATCAGCGCCCCGACGAGATGGCGCGGCTTCAGCCCGGCGCCCGGCAGCAGCGCGGCGAAGAGCACGATCAGCAGCGGCCAGAGATAATGGATCAGGTTCGCCTCGGCCGGCGGGGCCGTCTTCACCGCGGCATAGTAGAGCGCGGTATCGCCGAAGGGCCCGTAGAGGCCGAGCGCGAAGGAGGCCGGCGTCGGCCGGATGCGCGAGAGATTGCCGCGCAGCGCCGTGATAGCGAGGATCAGGAGCCCGCCGATGATGAAGGTCATGGCGACGAGCTGGAAGGGCGGGACCCGCCCCGACATCGCCGTGAACAGGGCGAGGGTCGACCAGAGCAGGATCGCGCAGAAGCCGATGAGGGTCGCGGTGCGGGAGGTCATGGAAAAACAGCCGGGTGGGAACGAGCGCGATAGCAGCTTTGCAGCCGCTTGCCGATCCCGTTCGCGACGCGTGCCGTCTGGTTATCGGGACGGCGCCGCCGGCGGCTTGTCCGGCGCACCGTGCTCGACCCGGGCGCGCTTGCTGCACCGCAGCTCGGCACCGACGCCATGGGCGCCATGCTCCGGGACCCGTTGACCGCGCGCGCGAGGCACATCATCCCTCTGGAATGACCACGATCCCGCTGCAATCCGCCGCTCGCCGGCCTCTGATGCCGGTTCTGGCCGCGCTGAGCGTCGCGCATCTGCTGAACGACCTCGTCCAGTCGATGATCCCGGCACTCTACCCGCTGATCAAGGAAGCCTATCAGCTCGACTTCGTGCAGATCGGCCTGATCACGCTCGCCTTCCAGGTGACGTCGTCGCTGCTGCAGCCGCTGCTCGGCTATGTCACCGACCGCCGGCCCTGGCCCTATGCGATGGTCGCCGGCATGTGCGCGACGCTGTCGGGGCTGCTGCTGCTCTCCTTCGCCCACAGCTATGGGGTGGTGCTGATCGGCGCGGCCCTGATCGGCCTCGGCTCCGCCGTGTTCCATCCCGAGGCGACGCGGATGGCGCGCCATGCCGCCGCCGGCCGGCAGGGGCTGGCGCAGGGCGTCTTCCAGGTCGGCGGCCATATCGGCTACGCCACCGGCCCGCTGCTGGCGGCGATGGTCGTGGTGCCGCGCGGCCAGGAGAGCCTGTCCTGGTTCTCCGGCGTCGTGCTGGTGGCGATGCTGGTGATGGGCTGGCTCGGCTCGCGCTATTCGGCGCTGCGGCGCGACCAGAAGGCTTCCAGCGATCATGTCGAGGAGGTCGCGGATCACGGCCTGCCGCATGGGCGCGTGCTGCTGGCGATGAGCGTGCTGATCCTGCTGCTGATCTCGAAGAACGGCTATACCGCCGCCTTCACCTCCTATTACACCTTCTACCTGATCGAGCGCTTCGGCGTGACGCTGCAGCTCTCCCAGATCATGCTGTTCCTCTATCTCGTCGTCGGCGCGGCCGGCGTCATCATCGGCGGCATGATCGGGGACCGCATCGGCCGCGACCGGGTGATCTGGCTGTCGATCCTGGGCTCGCTGCCCTTCGCGCTGATGCTGCCCTATGCCGATCTGTTCTGGACCGGCGTGCTCAGCGTCGTCATCAGCTTCGTCATGGCGAGCGCCTTCTCGGCGATCCTGATCTACGCGATCGACCTCGTGCCGCACCGCGTCGGGCTGGTCGGCGGGCTGTTCTACGGCCTGTCCTTCGGTCTCGGCGGCATCGCGGCGGCCGGCATCGGCGCGCTCGCGGACCAGATCGGCATCATCCAGGTCTTCAAGATCTGCGCCTGGCTGCCGGCCGTCGGCCTGCTGACCTTCCTGTTGCCGCGCGGCAAGCGGCATGGCTGAGCCGGTAGCGCGCGCCTGAGATCGCAGGGCCGCCGGCCTTCCGGCGGCCCTGACGCATTGAGCCCACATTCGGTCGCTAGCGCTGGGGTTTTCGGGCCGGACGCTGACGGCCGCTGCCGCAGGGATGGCCGATGCTGGTACAGATCGGAACATTGATCGCCGCGACGAGTCTGGTTCAGCTCGCGAACGGCTTCTTCAACACCTTCCTGTCCCTGCGCCTGACGCTCGAGGATTTCGGCGCCGCCGCGACGGGCATCGTGCTCAGCGCCTATTTCGTCGGCTTCACCATCGGTGCGGTGTGGAGCGGCAGCGTGATCCAGCGCATCGGCCATATCAGGGCCTATACCGCCTTTGCCGGGCTGGTGGTGATCGCGACGGCGCTGATGCCGCTCTGGAGCTCGGCACTGGTCTGGGCGGCCTGCCGGGTGGTGATCGGCGTCGGCTGCGTCGGGCTGTTCGTCACCACGGAGAGCTGGCTCAACGCCAAGGCGGTGCCGGACCAGCGCGGCCGCGTCTTCTCGACCTATATGGTCGGCACCTTCCTGGCGCTGGCCATCGGCCAGCTCGCCATCGTCGGCCTCTCCATCCATTCGGCCGGAGCCTTCCAGGTCATCATCGCGCTGTTCGCGCTGGCGCTGGTGATGGTCAGCACGACGCGGGCCGAGGCGCCGGGCCTCGCGCCGGAGGCGGAGCTGCGTTACGGCGAGCTGACGCGCCAGGCGCCGATCTCGGTGATCGGCTGCGTCGTCAGCGGCGTGATCACCAGCGCCTTCTATGCGCTGGTTCCGGCCTGGATGCTGAGCAATGGCGCTCCGCAGCAGACGATCGCGCTGTTCATGCTGGTCGCGGTGCTCGGCGGCCTGGCGCTGCAGGTGCCGGTCGGCCGCCTGTCGGATCGCAACGACCGCCGCCTGGTGCTGGCGGCGCTGGCGGTGGCCTATGCCGCGGTCGTCGTGCTGCTGCTGGCGATGCCGCGCTCGCTGGCCGCCGTCCTGCCGGTGGCGGCGCTGCTCGGCGGCTTCATGTCGACGCTCTACCCGGTCTGCGTCGCCCATGCGCTGGACCGGATGCCGGCCGACCGGGTGGTGGCGGTGAGCGGGCGGCTGATCCTGGTCAGCGGCTTCGGCTCGGCGCTCGGCCCGCTGGTCGGCGCCTGGATCATGGCGCACTTCGACATCGACGGCCTGCTCTACTTCATGGCCGCGATCGCCCTGATGCTGGCAGCGGTGGCGGGCATGCGCGTCCGGATGCGGGAGGCGCCGCCCAAGGTCGAGCGGCCCTTCGAGGTCATCGACCCGCTCAACCCGACGATCTCGCAGGAGCCCGCGGCGACGGAGGCCGACGGCACGCCGCGGCCCGCCGTCGCCTGAGCGGGATACCGGGTCGTCGCCCGTCAGGCCATGTACTGGCCGCCATTGATGGCGAAGGTCGCGCCGGTGGCGAAGGCGCCGTGCTCGGAGGCGAGCCAGGCGACCATCTGGGCGATCTCCTCGGGCTTGCCGAGGCGCCCGGCCGGGATGCCCGCCACGACGCGCTGCAGCGCCGCCTCGGGCATGGCGGCGACCATGTCGGTGCCGATATAGCCGGGCGTGATCGCGTTGACGGTGATGCCCTTGTTGGCGTTCTCCTGCGCCAGCGCCTTGACGAAGCCGATGTCGCCCGCCTTGGCGGCGGAATAGTTGACCTGGCCCATCTGGCCCTTCGAGCCGTTGATCGAGGAGATCACGATGATGCGGCCGAAATTCCGGGCCCGCATCCCCTCGATGACCGGGCGGGTCATGTTGAACAGCGAATCGAGATTGGTGCGGATCACCGCCGACCACTGGTCCTTGGTCATCTTGTGGAAGAAGCCGTCACGGGTGATGCCGGCATTGTTGACCAGGATATCGACCGGGCCGTTCTCGGCCTCGACCTGGGCGATGCCGGCGGCGCAGGCATCGTGATCGCCGACGTCCCATTTGTAGACCGGGATGCCGGTCTCGGCCTTGAACTTGGCGGCGGCCTCGTCATTGCCGGCATAGTTGGCGGCGACCTTGTACCCGGCCTCCTGCAGGGTCTTGCAGATCGCCGCGCCGATGCCGCGCGTGCCCCCCGTCACCAACGCCACCTTCGTCATAGCCATTCTCCCTCTTGGTGAAGTCCTCTGCGGCTTGCCGCCGTCATTGTTCGGATAGTTTCAACTCGGGTGAGTAGGGTTCGTCCACGTCCTTGATGATGGCCTGGCCGCAGATCACGCGGCCCTGGCTTGCGTCGAAGGTCAGCGTCGGCTGGCCGTAGAGCGACCAGCCGCGGCTCAAGGCCTCGCTGACCCGATGACAGAAGGATGCGTCATCGGGGCCCGTGAGATAGCGATAGAGCGTCGTGCGCTTCGCCATCGGCAGCCGCTTCTCAGCGCTCGACCGCCATGGCGACGCCCATGCCGCCGCCGATGCAGAGCGTGGCGAGGCCCTTCCTGGCGTCGCGCTTGGCCATCTCGTGCAGCAGCGTCACCAGCACGCGCGCGCCGGAGGCGCCGATCGGATGGCCGATCGCGATGGCGCCGCCATTGACGTTGACGATGTCGGGGTTCCAGCCGAGGTCCTTGTTGACCGCCAGCGCCTGCGCCGCGAAGGCCTCGTTGGCCTCGACGAGATCGAGATCGCCGACCTTCCAGCCGGCCTTCTCCAGCGCCTTGCGGGTCGCCGGGATCGGGCCCGTGCCCATGATCGCCGGGTCGACGCCGGCCGTCGCCCAGGAGGCGATGCGGGCGAGCGGGGTGAGGCCGCGGCGGGCGGCTTCCTTGGCCGTCATCAGCACCAGCGCGGCGGCGCCGTCATTGATGCCCGAGGCGTTGCCGGCGGTCACCGTGCCGTCCTTCGAGAAGGCGGGCTTGAGCTTGGCCATGGCCTCGATCGTGGCGCCGTGGCGCGGATACTCGTCGCAGTCGACGATGACATCGCCCTTGCGCGACGAAATCGTCACGGGAACGATCTCGTCCTTGAAGCGGCCGGCCTTCTGCGCGGCCTCGGCCTTGTTCTGCGAGGCGACGGCGAAGCGGTCCTGCTCGTCGCGGCTGATCTGGTACTTGGTCGCGACGTTCTCGGCGGTGGTGCCCATGTGGTAGCCGTGGAAGGCGTCCCAGAGACCGTCCTTGATCATCGTGTCGATGAACTTGGTGTCGCCCATCTTGGTGCCGTTGCGCAGATGCGAGGCATGCGGGGCGAGCGACATCGATTCCTGGCCGCCGGCGACGATGATGTCGGCGTCGCCATTGGCGATCTGCTGCAGGCCGATGGCGACGGTGCGCAGGCCGGAGCCGCAGAGCTGATTGAGGCCCCAGGCGGTCTTCTCCTGGGGGATGCCGGCGGCCATCGCCGCCTGGCGGGCCGGGTTCTGGCCCTGGGCCGCGGTCAGGATCTGGCCCATCACGACCTCGTCGACCTCGCCGCCCTCGACCTTGGCGCGCTTCAGCGCCTCCCGGATCGCGATGGCGCCGAGCTCATGGGCGGGGGTGTTGGCGAAGGCGCCATTGAAGGCACCGACCGCCGTGCGGGCTGCGCCGACGATCACGATATCCGAATCTGCCATGAGAGTGTCCTCGCTTTGTCGTTCATGCTGCGCCGCTCCCGCCGGCCCAGCCGTTCACAACCACCTTCGAAGCCTGCTGCGACGCCGTCAAGACGGGCGAAGGGCCAAATCGGAAGGGAGGCTCGCCGCGCGGCTGTGGATAAGGCCGAAAGCCGAGGCCGACGTCTCACTTCCGACAGATTTTTGCAGCGCCCGCTCAAAGAGCTTGCGGTGCAGCACCGACAGGCTATCGTCGGTGCAGGGAGACCGCTCCGCCGAGCACGCCGGGAACACCAGTGGCCGCGGATCAACGTCAAGCAGGATCTGATGGCCAGCGACAAAGAACCGACCGTCATCAAGAAATACGCCAACCGGCGTCTCTACCACACAGGCACCAGCTCTTATGTGACATTGGAGGATCTCGCCGGGCTCGTCCGCGCGGGCGAGGATTTCGTCGTCTATGACGCGAAGTCGGGCGAGGACATCACGCGCTCGGTGCTGGCGCAGATCATCTTCGACGAGGAGGCCAAGGACGGGCAGAACCTGCTGCCGATCACCTTCCTGCGCCAGCTGATCCGCTTCTACGGCGACAGCATGCAGGCGCTGGTGCCGCGCTACCTCGAATTCTCGATGGAGAACTTCGCCAAGGACCAGAACAAGTTCCGCGAGCAGATGGCCAAGGCTTTCGGCGGGGGCGCGTTCGGCGGCAACGCGCTCGACGCGATCCAGGCCCAGACGCGCGCCAACATGCAGATGTTCACCGAGGCGTTCCGGCTGTTCAATCCTTTCACTGCCGCGGCCGAGGCCCGGCAGGAGGCGGAGGGTGCCAAGCCGGCCGCGCCGGCGGGGGCGGGCGAGCTCAGCGATCTCAAGCGCGAGCTCAGCGAGATGCGCGAGCGCCTCGACAAGCTGTCCCGCTCGCGCTGAGCCGGTCCTGCGATCCTGAGCAGCGCCCTCGCGAAAGAGGGGCGCTGCTTTTTTACCAGCCGACCCTGATGCCCGCGCGCCCGGTGATGCTGTGGCTGTCGGTAAAGTGCGCCAGGCTGGTCCGGGCCTCGACCTCGCCATAGAGGGCATAGCGGCCCGTTTCGTATTTGGCGCCGAGGCCGAGCCCACCCCAGAGCCGCTCTCCACGGTTGATCAAAGGCGTGCCGGCGACGGTTGCCGTCGTCCCGTCGAGAAATTCGTAGTGCAGGTTGGCGATGCCATAGAGCGCCGTATTGACCCGTCGCCCTGCCGCGTCGCGCCAGCTCTGGCGGTAGTCCATGGACAGGCCAAGTCGCCCGCGCAGGCCGTCGCCGTCGCTCAGGGCGACGTGGGCACCGAACGGGTCGACGAAGCGGTCGGCATCGACATGCGCATAAGTCAGCTGCGCTTGCGGCGTCAGTGACCAGCCACCGGAAAGCGCGATGCGCTGCCCCAGTTCGAGCCCCAGCGCATAGCCGAAGCCGGCCTTGCCCTTGGCGAGCTGGCGCCCGGTCGTCGTGGAGGACAGGTCGCTGTCTAACCAGCTGAACTTGGTCTGCGCGTCGGCATAGAAGCCAGTCGCGCCATGCCACGTCAGCGCCCCGCCGAACCCGCTACCTGAGGTCTTGATCTTGCCGCGGCCGAAGACCGAGGAGATATCGGCCAACGCTTCGCCATGATGCAGCGACACGCCCCCGATCAGCGTGCCGGCATCGCTGGCGAAAACCTGCCCGTCGGCGCCGGCCTGCAGACGCCAGCTATCGATCATGTAGCTCGTGCCGGTCGTGGAAAACCCCGGCGCGACGCGGCTGTGGACTGCATCGATGCGGGCCCAGATCGCACGGCCTGCCGCGTTCGGCGTATCGTCGGTCCGGCTGTCGAAGCGCTCGCCGACGCGCTGACGCAGGGTCTGAAGCTCGTTCAGGCTCTGCAGGATATGGCCATAGGCTTCGTAGATGGGCGCTCCGGGTTGGTAGATCGGGCGGATGATGGTCGAGCCGGCCGACGGTGAGGTCGGAGAGGGCGGTGCCATATAGGCCGAGCGCAGATGCCAGTCGCCATCGTTCGGCGTGCTGATGCCGTTCTTCTGCAAGGTGTAGGCATAAGCGCCTGCGACGATGGCCTGCTGCCCCTGGAAGGCGTAGTCGCCCTGGAGGTTGAAGACGCCGTTCGAGGCCCCGCCGACATCGATGATCTTGATGCCCTCGATGGTCTGTGTTCCGACGCCGCCCCGGTTCAGCACCCTGACGATGGTCGTGCCCGCAGTGCTGCCGGTGATCACAAGGCGGTCGGATGGCGAGGAATCGCCGCCGAGCACGGTTTCGATTTCGAGCCGGCCGCCATTGCCGAGATAACTGCCGTTGATCGTCAGTGTGCCGATCGAATTGCCCGGAGCGATCGTGCCGCCCGGCTGATTGACGGTGGCGCCGACCGTGCCGATACCCTGCAGGCGGCCGCCGATGACCTCCATCGTCCCGCCTAGGACGCCGTTCACGGCGAGCGTGCCCGCCGTCACGCTGGCGGCGCCGGTGAAGGTCGCGCCGCTGTCGCCGGTCAGGGTCAGCTGGCCGGCTCCGTCCTTGATCAGCGCGCCCGCGCCCGCGAAGGCGGGGGAGATGCCGATGTCATGGCCATTCGTGTCGATAACGGCGCCATTGGTGTCGATGGCGATGCTGCGCGTGCCGAAACTGCTGAAGAAATTGGAGTTGCCGCCAGTGGCGCGCAGCAGGCCGCCGTCGAGCGTGACGCTCGCTGCACCGGCGCCACCCGAAATCCGGCTGGTTTCCAGAACGCCGCGATTGCTTGCAGTGCCCTGTAGGAGCAGCGTTCCGCCGGAGCCTGCGGCAGCGCCGAGCAGGACACCGCTCTCGGCGCGAACCAACCCGCCATTCTCGACCGTCAGAGAACCGGTGCCAACATTGCCGATGGTCAGGTTGTACGGCGACATCGACCATTTCGAACCCGCCCCGGTCACGGTGACGGTGCCGGTGCTGTTGGCGCCGATATAGCCCTGATTGCTGCTGACGCTGGCGCCACCCTCGATGCGCAGCGTGCCCGTGCTGAAGCTGCCGACGGTCAATTGACCCGTATTGGTCCAGCTCGTGCTCGCGCCAGTCAGCACGACATCGCCCTGGGCACCGCTGCCAATGAGGCCGTCTGCGCTCGAAATCGTAGCGCCGTTTTCGACGCGCAGAGTTCCGGCCCCATGCAAGCCGATCGTCAGGCGGCCGCTATTCTGCCAGGACGAGCCCCGTCCGCCGACCAGCACGCTGCTGCCGCTGCCGATGCTGCCGCCGACATTCGAAACCTGGCCGCCGGCGAGAATCGTCAATGTCGCGGTCCCGTCGGAGCCGACATAGAGATCTCTGGTGTTGGTCCATGTCGAAGCCCTGCCGTTGCCGTCGACGCCCGAGACCGTGACTGTGCCCTGGCTGCCAAGGTCGGCGGCGATAGAGCCACTCTGGCTGCTCACCTTGCCGCCACCAAGGATGGTCAGCGAACCTGTGCCGGATTGGCCGATGACGAGGTCGCTCGTATTGGTCCAGGTCGACGCATTGCCGTCGCCATCGACGCCTGAAACGGTGACCGTGCCATTGCCGCCCGGATTGTAGCCGATCGCGCCGAAATCGTTGACCACGGTTCCGCCGGCACTGATGTCGAGCTGACCGACGCCGGTATCGCCGACCAGGAGGTCGCTACCAACGGCCCAGTTCGGCGACTGAGCAGGGCCGGGATTCACATCGCCGCTGCCCACGACCGATTGGGCAGCCGCCGGAAAGTTGCCGGCGCAAACCAGCGCGACGAGCGCTGTCGGCAGCAACACGGTTCGGCGATAGCCGCGAGCGGCTGCGCCGCTCCTTGCTGCTAAACTCTTCAATTCTCAGCCCCCCGGCCGTCTAGGTTTCAACGTCGTCGCGTTGGGACATGGCGCAACGTACATTCCGCCAATTCAACTGAACGGCGAATCAGCAACAGCGCAACACATACAGTGCAGCCGGAAGTTAAGCGAAAGTAACGAACTGCTCCCGTCCCGAAGCGGCGCAACCTCCTGGAGTGAGTGCCTTGTTCCGCTGTGCCGTCCGCTCCGGCAGCAACGCGGATTTCTTCGAAACAGTCAGCGCAAGGCCGATTCTACCGAACCTTCATCGGTCGATCGCGAGGCTCGAATGGGTCTCGTCGTCGGCCCTTAGCGGGAACGCTCATCCCTCCAAGCGCCAGATTGGGGTGCTGGCTTCAGCCGGCCGCGCGCTTGCGAAGTGCGGGCTGCGAAGGCGCCTGCAGCTCCGCCCGGCCGACGAGATGCCCCTGCAGATAGGTGACGCCCCAGTCGCGCAGCATGGCGGCCTGCATCTCGTCATCGACCCATTCGGCCACCGTCTCGACGCCGAGATGGCCGGCGAGATCGACCAGCGTGCGGACATAGAATCGGTCGTCGGTCGAGCGGCGCAGATTCTGGGTGAAGGCGCCGTCGATCTTGAGGATGTCGATCGGGAAGGCGCGCAGATGGCGCAGCGAGGTGTGGCCAGCGCCGAAATCGTCGATCGCGATGCGCGCGCCCTGCCGCTTGATGCGCCCGAGCAGCTTCGCCATCCGGGCCGGGTTCTCGATCGTCGCCGTCTCGGTGACCTCGACGATCAGGCGCGAGGCCTTGCTCGCACCGGCATCGGTGCAGGCGATGAAGGCGTCGAGCCATTCCGGATCGGCCAGCGAGCGCGGCGAGACGTTGACCGACAGCACCAGGTCCGGATCCTCGTCCATCATCTCCATGGCGAGCTCGAGCACGCGGTGATCGAACAGCCGCACCAGGCCGCGTCGCTCCAGCATCGGGATGAGTTCGGCCGAGGCGAAATAGAGCCCGCTCTGGCCCTGGCCGACGCGCAGCAGCGCCTCGTGGAAGGCGGGCTCGCGCGAAACGGTCCGGACGATCGGCTGCAGGGCCAGGTGCACCCGCCGCTCGTTCAGCGCGGCGAGGGCCTGCACGTCGAAGCCGACCGGATCGCCTGCGGTCTCGCGCCTTGGACGCGGCTTCGCGGTGACGGCGGTGTCGACCGAGCCGGCGCGGGCGCTGGCGAGCGCCCCTTCGGCCGCGCCAAGCAGCGAGCCGGCATGGTTCCCGAGTTCGGGGGCGCTGGCGGCGCCGACGCGCAGGCGCACCAGCGCGATGCCGCGTGCCGTCTCGATCGCCGACTGGGCGACGATCTTGATGAAGCGCTGCGCCGCCGATTCGATCTGGTCCTGCGGGCAGCCGACGAGCAGGATGGCGAAGCTGTTCCCGGCATAGCGCACGAGATGGTCGCGGCGGCGCGTCACCGCGCGCAGCCGCTCATGCACGGTGCTGATGATCTCGTCGGTGGCCTCATGGCCGAAATCGTCGTTGAGGCGGGCGAGCTCGTCGATGGCCGCCACCAGCACGACGACCGGCCGCTCTGCCGGCAGATGCTCCTTCAGCGCCGAATCGATGCGCTCCAGCAGGGCCGGGCGGTCGCAGAGCTCGTTGCCGAGCCGCTCCAGCTCCTCGGGCTTGGCCGAGCGTTCGAGGCGGAGCACGCCGCGGGCACGGGCCGGCCGGCCGTCGCTGCCGGCGAACCAGCGGCCGGTGTCCTCGGCCCACATCTTGCGGCCGGCGAGGTCGATGGCATAGCGGGTGCGGTAGATGACGCCGTCGCCGTCGTCATGCTCGCTGGAGCCGAAGATCGCGTCGTAGCGGCTCGGGCCGCTGCCCGGCTCGACGAGGCCGGCGAAGGCGAGGCCGCGCGCCAGGGCCCGGTCCGGAAGTGGGCCCAGCACCTCGCGGGCATTCGGCCCCCAGGTCAGGGCGTCGCTCTGCACGTCCCAGCCGTAAACGACTTCGCCGATCGAGGAGAGGATGCTGCGGGGGTCGACCGGGCCGCCATTCTGGAAGCTGAAGATCGAGGGGGTCGGCATCGCGCGGCCTCGGAGGGACAGCACGCGTCGCGCCATTCTGGTGCTTCGTCGCTCTGTCCGGCTGATGGGAAGTGCTTCGAAACGATGCGGCCATTCGGATTAATACGCCGTTAAGGCTGGCGGCCGATTTGCAGCCTGAGCTCCGTCACAACTCGTCTGTGCCGGAGTGATACATGGCGGAGCCCCGAATCTGGCCGGAGCAGGCCATGGCCGACCGCAGCGTGCTCGTGCTCCTGCAGGCGGCGGCGGCGCGGGCCGAGATCGGCCCGTTCGCGCGCTCGGGCCGGGCGACGCCGCAGGCGGCGGCCGGGAGCTACAGGGCCACGGCCCGGCTCCTGCCGCGCGGCCGGCTGCCGCGCCCCCGGGGCTGACGGAAGGCAGGCAAAGAAAAACCGGCCTTTCGGCCGGTTCGCATTCATCGTCGCGGGAGCGGCGTCGCCACCGCCTCCGGCTCAGGCCTCGGTCTTGGCCTTCAGGACCTGACGGCCGCGATACATGCCGCTCTTCAGGTCGACATGGTGCGGACGGCGCAGCTCGCCCGAGTTCTTGTCCTCGATATAGGTGGGCTGCTTCAGCGCGTCGGCCGAGCGGCGCATGCCACGCTTCGACGGCGACGTCTTTCTCTTCGGAACGGCCATTGTACTCTCCATCGTGCCACCGTCGGGACGCTGGCCCAAGGCCAAGCATCCGCCACGGCGACGGATCAATCTCGTGAGGCGTTCGCCATACACGGTCAGGGCGAGGATTGCTAGTGCCGAATCCGGATTTCTTCGGAATGGCAGGGGGATCAGCCGGGAAGGGCGCAATCGCCGAGCGGCCCGAGCTGGCCGAGGCGCCGCAGCGTCCGCCCGGCGGCGGATTGCAGGGCCCGGTTCGGCCTGCCCGGATTGCGCAGCAGGGGATTCGGCAGCGCGGCGGCGAGGCGCGCAGCCTCGGCGGGGGAGAGCTTCGCGGCCGGCTTGCGGAAATAGCGCTGTGCCGCCGCCTCCGCCCCGAACAGCCCTTCGCCCCATTCGGCGACGTTGAGATAGACCTCGACGACGCGCGGCTTGCCCCAGGCGAGGTCGATCGCCATCGCCAGCGGGATCTCCAGCCCCTTGCGGAGATAGGAGCGGCCCGGCCAGAGGAAGACGTTCTTGGCGGTCTGCATGGTCAGCGTCGAGGCGCCGCGGCTCGGCCCGTCCTCATCCTCCAGCACGGCGTTGAGCTCGATCCAGTCGATGCCGCGATGGCTGCAGAAGCGCTGGTCCTCCGCGGCGATGACGGCGCGGATCAGATGAGGCGAGATCTGTTCCAGCGGCACCCATTCGCGCTCGACGGGGCGCAGTGTCAGCCAGCGGCCGAGCATCAGAGTGGAGGGGACGGGGATGAAGCGATAGAGCGCGATCAGCGCGGCGAGGGCGAGGAGCAGCCAGAACGCGAGCCGGAAGGCGAGTCGGAAACCTTGGCCGAGAACCCTACCCAGCACGCCTGGTCCCCCTTGGCCCGCTCTCCCCTGCCGGTCGACCGGCTCGTCCGCGATATCCTGCGTCATGGCGGCGCAGCTTGACGATGCCGCCTTCGTCCGGCAAGGCCCCCGTCCCGGCAGCGAACGCGAGGCCCGCGCATGAGTTCCGTTCCATCATCGGCCAGCCCCGGCGAGATCGAGGCGCGTCTGGCGCGCCATGCCGAGGCGATCGAGGCCCTGCTCGCGGCGCTGCTCGCCGATGCGGCGAAGCCCGGCGAGACCGCCCGGCCGGCGCGCCTGCTCGCGGCGATGCGCCATGGCGCGCTCGGCGGCGGCAAGCGGCTGCGGCCATTCCTGACCGCGGAGACGGCGCGGCTTTTCGGCGCAGCGCCCGAGCAGGGGCTGCGCGCCGGCGCCGCGGTCGAGCTGCTGCATTGCTATTCGCTGGTGCATGACGACCTGCCGGCGATGGACGACGACGATCTGCGCCGCGGCCGGCCGACCGTGCACAAGGCCTTCGACGAGGCGACGGCGATCCTGGCCGGCGATGCGCTGCTGACGCTGGCCTTCGAGGTGCTGGCGGACGAGGCGACGCATCCGTCCGGCGCCGTGCGCGCGGCGCTGGTCAGCTGCCTCGCGCGCGCTTCCGGGCTCGGCGGCATGGTCGGCGGGCAGATGCTCGACCTCGCGGCCGAGGGACGATTCGCGGAGGGGCCGGAGGCACTGCCGGAAGCCGCCATCCGCCGCCTGCAGGCGATGAAGACCGGGGCGCTGCTCGCCGCCAGCGTCGAGATCGGCGCCCGGCTCGGCGGCGCCGATGCGGCGGCGCTTGCGGCACTCGGCGATTACGGCCGGGCGCTGGGCGCGACCTTCCAGGTGGCCGACGACATCCTCGACGTCGAATCCGACGCCGAGCAGATGGGCAAGGCGACCGCGAAGGATGCGGACAAGGGCAAGGCCACCCTGGTCGGCGCGCTCGGCCTCGACGGCGCCAAGCGCGAGCGCGACAGGTTGAGCGAGGCCGCGGTCGCGGCGCTGGCGGGCTTCGGCCCGGAGGCGGACGTGCTCCGGGCCGCGGCGCGATTCGCGGCGCAAAGGAAGAGCTAGCCCGCCGCCTTCGCGGCGCGCCAGCGCGCGTGGAGGCCGCGGATCTCGCTCGAGCAGAGCAGGTCCATGGCGGCCTCGATCTCCGCGAGCGGCCAGTCCCACCAGGCCATTTCGAGCAGCATGGCGATCTCCTCGTCGCCAAAGCGCTTGCGCAGCGGCCGCGCCGGATTGCCGCCGACGATGGTGTAGGGCTCGACATCCCGGGTCACCAGCGCCCGGCTGCCGACCACCGCGCCATGGCCGAGGCGGATGCCCGGCATGATCATCGCCTCGGCGCCGATCCAGACGTCGCTGCCGACGACCGTGTCGCCGGCCTTGCGGAAGGCGTCGCGGGCGCCTGCGAAGGCCGGCTCCTCCTTCATGTAGAAAAAGGGGAAGCTGGAGACCCAGTCGTTCCGGTGGCCCTGATTGCCGGCCATCATGAAGGTGGCCCCGGTGCCGATCGAGCAGAAGCTGCCGATGATCAATTTGTCGACATCGGCGAGCTCGGGCCAGAGATAGCGGGCGCAGTCGTCGAAGGCGTGGCCGTGATAGTAGCCGGAATAATAGCTGTAGCGGCCGACGCTGATGTTGGGGTTGGTGACCTGCTCCGAGAGCAGGCGGCCCTTGAACGGGCTTTCGAAGGCATTCGTCATGGTTTCGTCCTGCCGGCCGCCTGCGCTGCCGGTTTCCGTTGAAGCTAAGGGGATCGACCGCGCGCGCCGAATCGGCACGCGCGGCGTTTCAGAGCTTCCGCCGGGGTCTTCGGGCGAGGATGGCGTTGCCGGAGGAGCGCATGCTAGCGCCAGCGATTGAAGGCGTCGGACAGGGTCTGGCCGCCGGAGACGCCCTTCTCGAAGGTGATGATCCCGCGACGGCCCGAGGCGAAGCGCACGGGGATGTCGATCCAGCTGCGGTTGAGGATCAGGTCGAGATTGCGCTCGACCTCGACGGGCACGTTCGAGAGCGCGGCGACGAAGAGATTGTCGCCGAGCGCCGAGTTGATCGCCGAAAGCGGTGCGCCGCGCTCGCTCTCCTCGGCCTTGAACTGCGGCACGCCGACTTCCTTGACCGTCTGCGTCGCCGGGTCGCCCGTGCTGGAGAAGCGCAGCCCGATGATGTGCGAGGCCGGGAAGGCGGAATCCGTGTTGCGGCGGATGGTGAAGTCGAGATTGAGGCCGGCTTCGGGGATTTCCACCGTCGCCCGCACGATCGTCTCAACCGGACGGCCCTGGCCGGCGCTCTCGCTGTCGAGGCGCCAGAAGACGCGGCCGGTCACAGCCTTGGGCTGCTGCGGGTTCTCCGGGACTTCGGTGTAGAGCACGGCGCGTTGCGCCACCGCGATCTCGCCGCCCGGCTGCGGCACCGGGATGCCGGGGGAGGCGCTCGCCGTGTTGCCGCGGCCCTGCGTCGGCGCGCCGGCCTCGCCGATGCGGTCGGTGATCTTGCCGTTGCTCTCGGTCTGGCTGGCCGGGCGCTGCTGCTGCGCCGTCTCGCCGTTCTGGCGCGCCGGCTCCTGCGGCCGCAGCTTGTGGACGTAGATCGCGGTGGCCGCGATGGCCGCGACCGCGACCGCCACCACGCCGCCGACCACGGCCGAACGGATATGCCCCGGCTTGACCCGCGATTCGCGCGGCGGCTGCACGCGCGGGCGCGCCACCTGCGGCTCGGCCGGCTCGGGCAGCGGCTCGCCCTCATCCTCGCCCGCGGCGGGCGGCAGGGGGGCGAATTCCGGCTGTGGCTTGGGCGGAACCGGGCGCGACGGCGGCGGAGCGGGATCCGCCGGACGGATCACGGGTCCTTCGCCGGCGGGCGGGGCGGGCGGCGCATCCTCGTAATCCGCCTCGATCCGCGCCACGGCTTCGTCGAGCGCCAGGCGCTCGCGCATGATCTCGGCCTCGCTCAGCGGCGGGTCGAGACCGCGCAATTGCGCGACCAGAGCCGTCCGCGCCCGGTCGTAGATGGCGCGGCGCGTCTCCGGGGAGTTGTCGGGCAGCCCGGCGACGGCACGCGCCAGGATCGGATAGAAGTCGGCCATTGGCCTCACTTGTCGCTGATGGCGCCCGCCGTCAACCCTCGGCGGGTCGGCTCAGCCCTCGAAGGGGTTGTGGACGAGGATGGTGTCGTCGCGCTCGGGGCTGGTCGAGAGCACGGCGACGGTGGCGCCGATCAGTTCCTCGATGCGGCGGACATATTTGATCGCCTGCGCCGGCAGATCGGCCCAGGAACGGGCGTTGGCGGTCGAGCCTTCCCAGCCCTCGATGGTCTCGTAGATCGGCTCGACCCGGGCCTGGTCGGCCTGGCCGGCCGGCAGGTGCTCCAGCACCTGGCCGTCTAGCTTGTAGCCGACGCAGACCTTGATCTCCTTGAAGCCGTCGAGAATGTCGAGCTTGGTCAGCGCGATGCCATCGATGCCGGAGGTCTTGACCGTCTGGCGGACCAGGCAGGCGTCGAACCAGCCGCAGCGGCGCTTGCGGCCGGTGACGACGCCGAATTCCTTGCCCTTGGTGCCGATCAGCTCGCCGATCTCGTCGAACAGCTCGGTCGGGAAGGGGCCTTCGCCGACGCGGGTGGTGTAGGCCTTGGCGATGCCGAGCACATAGCCGACACCCGAGGGGCCGAGGCCGGAGCCGGTCGCGGCCTGGCCGGCGACGATGTTCGAGGAGGTGACGAAGGGATAGGTGCCGTGGTCGACGTCGAGCAGCGCGCCCTGCGCGCCCTCGAAGAGGATGCGCTTGCCGGCGCGGCGCTCGGCATCGAGCAGCGCCCAGACGGTGTCGGCATAGGGCAGCACCTCGGCGGCGACGGCCTTGAGCTGGCCGAGCAGCTCCGCCCCGTCGACCTCGCCGATGCCCAGCCCGCGGCGCAGCGCGTTGTGGTGGGCGAGCAGGCGCTCGATCTTGGCCTCGAGCAGGGCCTCGTCCTTGAGGTCGATGACGCGGATGGCGCGGCGGCCGACCTTGTCCTCATAGGCGGGGCCGATGCCGCGCTTGGTCGTGCCGATCTTCATGCCGGCATTCGAGGTCTCGCGGAAATGGTCGAGCTCGCGGTGCAGCGGCAGGATCAGCGTGGCGTTGTCGGCGATGCGCAGGTTCTCCGGCGTGATCGCGACGCCCTGGGCGCGCAGCTTGGCGATCTCCTCGACGAGGTGCCAGGGATCGACGACGACGCCGTTGCCGATGACCGAGAGCTTGCCCGGCCGCACGATGCCCGACGGCAGCAGCGAGAGCTTGTAGACGACGCCGTCGATGACGAGGGTGTGGCCCGCATTATGGCCGCCCTGGAACCTGACGACGACATCGGCCTGGCTGGAGAGCCAGTCGACGATCTTGCCCTTGCCCTCGTCGCCCCACTGGGCGCCGACCACCACAACATTCGCCATGAGCGAGGTTTCCCTGCTTGATCTTCCACGTTGTCGTGCAAGCGCCCGCGCAAATGCAAAACCCCGGCGCAAGGCCGGGGTTTCGGGGCAGGTCCTTGCAACCCCTCATGGGCCAATGCGGCTCGCAGGTCAAGTTTTCCGGTGGTCCTCGGGCCAGTTTCCCGCTTCCGAGCCCTCATCCTGAGGAGCCGCGTCAGCGGCGTCTCGAAGGATGCTCCAGATATTTCCGAGCTTCCTGGAACATCCTTCGAGACGCCATTCCCCCGGGGAATGGCTCCTCAGGATGAGGGCTCGGATCGGGCCCCAAGCCGCGACCGGCAGCGGATAAACAGCCTGAGCATGGCCGGTCTGCAGCATCTGCGCAGTAATGCTGCCGCATTCGGGCGTAAGGGCTATGGGGTGGATCGGGAGATGGCGGGGACCATGCTTCCCGATGCCGCAGGAGAGGGGAAACCAGCGATCATGACCAAGCTCGACGACTGGCTCGGCCAGCACCATGCCGCGTTCACGGCGATCCGCCGCGACATCCATGCCCATCCCGAACTCGGCCTGGAAGAGGTGCGCACCGCCAAGCTCGTCGCCGACAAGCTGCGTGAGTGGGGCGTCGAGGTCACCGAGAATGTCGGCAAGACCGGCGTCGTCGGCGTGATCCGTGGCAACAAGCCGGGCGGACGTGCCATCGGCCTGCGCGCCGACATGGACTGCCTGGCCCTCGATGAGACGACGAACCTGCCCTATTCCTCGAAGAATCCGGGCCGGATGCATGCCTGCGGCCATGACGGGCACACCACGATGCTGCTCGCGGCCGGGCGCTATCTCGCCGAGAACCGGGATTTCGCCGGCACCGTCAACCTGATCTTCCAGCCGGCCGAGGAAGGTCGCGGCGGCGCCAACGCCATGCTGGCCGACAAGCTGTTCGAGCGCTTCCCCTGCGACGCGATCTACGGGCTGCACAACACGCCCGGCATGCCGGAATCGACCTTCGGCACCACCGTCGGTCCGTTCCTGGCGGCGGCGGATTCGTGGAAGGTCGCCTTCCACGGCGTCGGAGGCCATGGCGGTTCGCAGCCGCACCGCTCGACCGACATCACCTATGCCCAGGCGCATTTCGTGCTCGGCCTGCAGGGCATCATCGGCCGCAACGTCGCCCCGCTCGACACGGCGGTGATCAGCGTCGGCTACATCCATGGCGGCGACGTCAACGCCTCGAACGTCATCCCCTCCGAACTCGTCATCGGCGGCACCGCCCGCACCTATTCGCAGGAGGTGCGCGACACCGTCGAGCGGCGCATCGCCGAGCTCGCGGCGGCCACCGCCCAGGCCTGGGGTTGCAAGGCCGAAGCCACCTACCATCGCGGCACCAGCCCGCTGGTGAACGAGGCCGAGCAGGTCCGCGTCGCGGTCGCCGCGGCCTCCGCCGCCGTCGGGGCCGAGCATGTCAACGGCCAGCTCCGTCCCGGCACGGGCGGCGAGGATTTCGCCGAGATGATGCTGGTCCGGCCGGGCGCCTTCATGCGCATCGGCAACGGCGTCAATCCCGACGGCTCCTTCGTCGGCCTGCACACGCCGCTCTACGACTTCAACGACGCGATCATCCCGGACGGCGTGCGCTACTGGGTCGGCCTCGTCGACCAGGAGCTCGGCCAGGGCCTGCGGGCCGTCGCGGCGGAGTAGGACATCACCGCGGCCGGCGTCAGGGGATGCCGGCCGCAGTTTTGACGGGGTGCGCGTCGTTTCCGACGGTTGAGCCGCCGGCGGAACGGATCTAGGCGGGCTCAGCAGCGGAGCCATGCCATGAAGACCCTCGCGATCTCGACCCTGACCATCTGCGGCATCGAGGAGCTGCCGGGCAACAGCGCGCGCGAGGTGACGCATGTGCTCTCGGTGCTCGATCCCGACCGTGCCGAGATCGAGGCCTTCGGCACCTATGGCGAGCATCATCGCGTCACGCTGCGCTTCCACGACATCATCGACCCGCGGCCCGGCCAGATCATGCCGGCGCAGGAACATGTCGGCGAGATCCTGCGCTTCGGCGAGGGCCTGCGCGACACCTCCGCCGTCCGCGTGAAGGGGCATCTGCTGGTCCATTGCCATATGGGCATCTCGCGTTCGACCGCGGCGATGATGACGCTGATGGCCCAGGCCGATCCGGCAGAGGGCGAGGACGTGCTGTTCGAAAGGCTGCGCGAGATCCGCCCGCAGGCCTGGCCGAACTCGGTGATGATCGGCTTCGCCGATGAACAGCTCGGCCGGAACGGGCGCCTGACCGAGGCGCTGCGCCGGCACTATGCCCATCAGCTCGCGGTCCAGCCGAAATACCGCAGCTGGATGGCCGATCTCGGCCGCGGGCGCGAGGTCGAGATGGCGCTCTAAGCTACGGGTGCCGTCGGCGGAAGTTGAGCCGACCTCGGCAGGTCCTCCCGCATGATGCTTTGCGTCATGGTCGGGCTTGTCCCGACCACCCACGCCTTTGCTGCCTGGTAGGGGCTCAAGACGTGGATGCGCGCCACAAGGGCGAGCATGACGGCGTATGCAAATGATGCGGGGCCGGACGCCGTCGGCTCGTCTCAATCCCTCGCGTTCGGCAGCGGCTGCTCGTCATAGGAGAGCTCGCGGTCGCCCGGCCATTTGATGCGGTAGGCCAGCCTGACCTCCTTCTCGCCGCCCGGCGCCAGCTCGAAGGTCCAGGACGAGACGCCGCGCCGGTCGCCGACCTGCTTCTCGGTCGGCGGCGTGGTCTGGGCGGCGATGGTCTCGACCGTGATCGCGCTGTTTTCCGAGAAGGGGACGCGCTGCAGCAGCGTCACCTTGACCGGCTGCGCGTGCAGGCTCTTCACCACGGTGCGGAACTCGCGCTGGTCGGTGCGCGACTGGTTGAGCCAGCGCGGTTCGTTCTCGCGGCGCTTCACCGGGGCGAAGCCGACCTTGATGCGGTCGTCGGCGCCGAAGCCGAGCGCCACCTCGTCCCCCGGCGCGACGAGCTCGAACCGCCCCATGCCGACATAGCTGCCGTCGCGATGCAGCGCGACGCGGCCGGGCAGCAGGGGCGCCTCCTCCTCGTGGACGAAGCCGGCCTGGAGATAGGCCTTCTGCTCCAGCTCCGGGACGGCGCGGGCGGACAACGTCGCCTCCGCCTTGCGCTCGGTCAGCACCACCGTCCTGGAGCTGCCATCCTGCGGGATCGTGGCGCGGCCGGGCACCTGGAAACTGGCCTGGTAGGCGCCGGCCTCGATCTCGGCGACCTCGATCTCGGCCGGTTTGAGTGCGGCGGAGCGTTGCGATTGCTTGGCCCGAGCGTCGGCCTCGGCTTCGGCCTTGGCGCGGGCGGCCGCCATCGGGGCGGGCGCGGCGCTCATGCGCTCCCGGCGCTCATAGACGACCGGCGGCTCGAAGAAGGCGACCTGCATCGGGGAGAGATCGGGCGCACCGGTGCCGCCGGCCGAGCGCGTGGTCGAGAGTGTCAGCGCCACATCGTCCCAGGGCTCGCCGCTGCGCTGGCGCAGCTCGGCCCGGCGCGTAAGCGCGATCTGCGGCTTCGCCCCGGTCGTGGTCAGCCGCGCCTCATAGGTCGGCGTCCAGTTCGCGCCGGTGACGCGATAGCTCACGGTGAACTCCGCAGCGACCGGCTGCGGCGCCTCGACCGCGATGGCGACGTCGCGCTTCGGGGCGCCGGGCCGGCCAGCCTGCGGGCGGGCGCGCTCGAGCGCGGCGATCTCGGCCTCGACGTCGGAGAGGCGGTTGCGCACGCCGCGCAATTCGTCCTGGACCTTGACCAGCGCGGTGCCGATCGCCTCGAACACGGCCGGCCAGTCGGCGACGGGCAGGGCCTTGCCATCCGGGCCGAGCTTGTCGGGGCCGGTCTGCGCGAAGCGCTCGATCGTGGCGCGCTTGGCCTCGATCGCGGCGACCTGGCCTTCCAGCTTCGCCTTGTCGTCGCGCAGGCCCTTGAGCTTCTCCTCCATCACCGTGTCGAGCACCGGCCTGGCATCGCCGGGCGCGAGGCGGACATCGACGGCGCCGACCGAGAAGACGCCATCGCCCTTGCCTTCGACGCGAATCGAGGCGGGGTCGATCGTCGCGGGCAGGCCGCGCAGCACGAGCTGCGAAACGCCCTGCAGCAGCTGGGCCTTGCCGAGCCGCGTCACCACGGCGCCGTCGGGATAGACCGTGACGCGGTCGATCCGGCTTGCGAATTCGGTCTCGGCGGCGCCGGCGAAACCGGGAGCCAGGATCAGGGCGGCGGCAATATGGTTTCGCATTAAAATCATCCCCTCCAAATCGCAGTCTCAGGGGCCGCGATTGGCGCTGCCGAATCCGGCACGCCGAAGGCCGAATTTGGCCGGAATGCGGATAGAGGGCCAGCGCGTCCGGAGCGTCCTGCGTTTGCAGGAGAGGTCGGCGCGCCGGAGCGGCCGATGGCGTTCAATGGCCGGGGTGGAGCGCGTCGTTGAGATAGATGCAGGCCAGCACGGTGAAGACATAGGCCTGCAGCACCGCGACCATGAATTCGAAGGCGGTGAGCGCGACGGTCATGAGCAGCGGCAGCGGCGCCAGCACCGAATAGCCGAAGCCGGCGGCGAGCAGGGCGGCGACGAAGCTGCCGAAGACCTTGAGCGCGATATGGCCGCCGAGCAGGTTGGCGAAGAGGCGCAGGCTGAGCGAGATCGGCCGCGACAGGAAGGAGACGATCTCGATCAGCGTGATGAAAGGCAGCAGCCATTTCGGCACGTCCGACGGCACGAACAGCCGCAGGAAACCGAAACCATGGCGCAGCAGGCCGTAGCCGATGACGGTCGCCATCACCAGCATGGCGAGCGCGAAGGTGACGACGATGTGGCTGGTGACGGTGAAGGCGCCGGGGACCATGCCGAACAGGTTGAGCACCAGCACGAATATGAAGAGCGAAAAGATCAGCGGCAGGAAGCGCATGCCCTCGCGTCCGGTCGCCTCGGTCAGGGTCCTGGCGACGAATTCGTAGAGCATCTCGGCGAGCGACTGGGCCCGGCCGGGGATGAGGGCGCGCGAGCGCGTCGCCCAGATCAGGCCGCCGCCGATGGTCGCGGTGGCGAGCATCATCATCAGCGCGGCATTGGTGAAGCCGAGATCCAGCCCACTGATGCGCAGCGGGACGAGGGTCTTGACGATGAACTGGTCGCTGGGATTGGCCAAGGCAGGGCCTCCGCTGCACGAGGTTGCGCGACGGCGCGGAGAATTCCGCGTCGTGGGGCCGTCCCCTGTGAAGTGCGAAGGCCGCGGGTCGTCCCGAGGCCGGGCCTGCTTAGAAAGCCGCCGCCGCTTTGGCAAGTCCGGCTTTGGCAAGTCCGGCTTTGGCGAGTGCTGTCGTCAATGCGCCGACAACTTCATCATGACGAGGCCGGAGACGATCAGCACGGCGGCGGCGATACGCATCGGCGTCAGCGCCTCGCCGAGCACGGTGACGCCGACGACGAAGGCGCCGACCGCGCCGATGCCGGTCCAGATCGTATAGGCCGTCCCGAGCGGAAGGCTGCGCATCGCCAGCGAGAGCAGGGCGAAGCTGCCGATCATGGTGACGATGGTGATCGCCGTCGGTCCCGGACGGGAAAACCCGTCCGACTGCTTCATGGTGAAAGCCCAGACGACTTCGAGAATGCCGGCAGAAAACAGGTAGAGCCACGCCATAGCGGTCCCCCATGGTTGCCGGGTCGTCCCGGCACATTGCCCAGGTTGGGGGAGGTCGTGGCCTCTCGGCCGCCTACCTAGTCATCGCCGACCGCGATGGCAAGGCTGCGGCTCTACCCAGAACGACGCCGTCACCGCGGGTCTCCGCTTCGCTCCGTCCGGGATGAGGCGCTCCTTATCCGGAAAGTGATACAGGCACTGATTGCGATGTTCGCGGGGAGGCTCAGGCGCGGCTGCGGGCGCTGGCGTGCGGCTTGACGCGATGCTCGACGAAATTGCGCAGCTCGGTGACGCGGCGCTCGGCGTCGAGCACCTCGCGGTCGAGCCCATGAGCCCAGGCGAGGTCCTGGCGGCTGGCGGGTTCGGCATCGAGCGTGCGCAAATCGTCAAGCCAGGACCGGGTCGAGGCCTCGTCGCGGCGGAAGCCCTCGTCGATCAGCAGCGGCACCATGCGCCCGAGGATCGAGGCGACCTGCTTCAGCGGGAATTCGGGGTGGTACTGCACGCCCCAGAAGCTGCCGCCATTATGCTTGATCTCGGCTGCCTGGACCTGGCTGTAGGCGTTCGAGGCGAGGATGGTCGTGCCATGGGCCGGCAGCGCGATGGTGTCGAGATGGATCGCCGGGGCGTCGAAGGCGGCCGGGCGGCTGGCGAGCAAGGCATGGCCGCGGCCGGCTTCAGTCGGCGCGATGCGGCGGGCGAAGCCGACCTCGCGGCCCTTCGGATTGGCGGTGACGGTGCCGCCCGCCGCGACCGAGCCGACCTGGATGCCCCAGCAGGAGCCGAAGCAGGGCGTGCCGCTGGCATAGATCGCGCGCATCAGCTCGACCTGCCGCGTCACTGCCGGCTCGATCTCGTAGATGTGCAGGGCGGAGCCGGTGAGGAAGATGCCGTCATAGGATTCGAGGCCGGCGCCGTCGGGCAGGTTGGCGCCTTCGTCGGCGGGCAGGCAGATGTCGGAGACGATGCCGGGCGCGATCGCCGCGATCTCGGCGGCATAGGCCTCGCCATAGGCCATGCCATAGGCCGTGCGCAGGCCTTCGCGATGCGCGCGCGTGTTGCCGTCGACGAAGAGCAGGCGAAGCGGGCGGGAGCTGGTTGCAATCATCAAAAAGGTTCCGCAGGGATGCGCAGGGCGACGGGCAGGCTTGCGCCCGATCTCATATGAGACCGGGTGCGCGCAAGGGTATTGCATGGGCCCTTTCTCGCGACAGGGCGGAATCGTGCACCCTTCCCCGACTTGGCTGCAACGCGCCTGGGCCAATGCCTATCTGCTGTTGATCCTGACCACGCTGATGTGGGGCGGCAACGCCGTGGCGAGCCGGCTCGCCGTCGGCAACATCTCGCCGATGGCGCTGACCTCGTTCCGCTGGGTCGCCGTCTGCCTGATCCTGCCCTTCCTGCTGCGCGACCAGCTCAAGGCGCATTGGCCGGCGCTGCGGGCGCGCTGGCGCTTCATCGCGCTGCTCGGCATCCTCGGCTTCACCGCCTTCAACACGCTGATGTACCTCGCCGCCTATTCGACCTCGGCGATCAATATCGGCATCCTGCAGGGCTCGATCCCGGTCTTCGTGCTGATCGGGGCGCTGCTGGCCTATCGCACGCCGATCGGCGCCATGCAGGCGCTGGGCGTGGCGGTGACGCTCGTCGGCGTCGCCGTCACCGCGAGCCGCGGCGACATCCAGGTCCTGATGGGCTTCCGCTTCGCCGCCGGCGACCTGCTGATGATCCTCGCCTGCGTGCTCTATGCCGGCTACACCGTCGCGATCCGCAACCGGCCGGCGGTGCCGGGGCTGGTCTTCTTCACAGCGGTCGCCTGCGTCGCCTGCCTGTTCTCGCTGCCGCTGCTGATCGGCGAGATCGCGCTCGGCCAGTTCTATCTCCCGACGGCCAAGGGCTGGGCGATCCTCGCCTTCACGGTGATCGGTCCGTCGCTGCTGTCGCAGCTCTTCTTCATGCGCGCCATCGAGATCATCGGCCCCGGCCGGGCCGGGGTCTTCGTCAATCTCGTGCCGGTCTTCGCGCCGATCCTGGCGGTGGCGATCCTCGGCGAGCAGCTCGCGCTCTATCACGGGCTGGCGCTCGCGCTCGTGCTCGGCGGCATCTGGATCGCCGAGCGGCTGGGGCGGTAGAGCGGGCCGCGCTCCTCCGACGTCATGATCGGGCTTGTCCCGACCATCCACGTCTTCCTCGGTCAAAGGCCGCGTTCAAGACGTGGATGCTCGCCACGAGGGCGAGCATGACGTGCGGTTGTCCGGGCGGTGCGCCTCAGCGCAGGCTCTCCACCGCCAGCCGCGCAACGGCGGCATGGGCGGCCTCGCGCTCGTTCGCGTCGGCGCGGGAGCCGGCGAGATAGATCGCGATCGCGAAGCGCCGCCCGTCCGGCAGCGTCGCGATGCCGATATCGTTGGTGGCGTGGTTGATACCGTCCGTGGTCATGCCGAGGCCGGTGCGGTGGGCGAGCCGGGAGCCTGCGGGCAGGCCGGCCTTGATGCGGTCGGCGCCGATCTTCGTCTCGGAGATGATCTTCTCGATGAAGGCGGTATGGGCGGGCTCGCGCAGCCAGTTGCCCTTGGCGAAGGCCTCGAGGAAGAGCACGCTCGCCTCCGGCGTCGCGGCATCGCGCTTGTCCTTCAGCGCGGCCTGCAGCGCGCCGATGCGCAGGCGCGGCTTCAGCGCCTTGAGCTCGGCGCGAAAGCGCGGCTCGTCGACCGTGTCGTCCCAGCCGAAGCCCTTGAGCCCGTAGATCTCGGGCTGGAACTGGCGCTCGTAGCGGTCGATCGAGATGCCGGTGATGCCGCCGTCGCGCAGCATGTTGGTCACCACCTGGGGGCCGCCGATCTCGCGCATCAAGAGGTCGGCGGCGGTGTTGTCGCTCTGCCCGGCGGCGAGTCGGACGAGCTCGCTCAGCGGATAGTCGTTGCGTTCGCCCTTGAAGGTCTTGGCGAGCGGGCTGTGGAACAGCGAGAAATCCTTGCGCGTGACGGTGATCGGCTGGTCGAGCTTGAACTTGCCGGCCTCGACCTGCTGGAGCACCGCGACCGCAAGCGGCAGCTTGAACACGCTCTGCAGCGGGAAGCTCTCCGTGCCGCGGTGGGACCATTGCTTGCGGTCCCTGAGGTCGAGGAGCGCGACGCCGAGCCGGCCTTCGGCCTGGGCTTCGATCGCGACGATGCCCTTGTCGAGCTTGTCGCGGTCCCAGTCGGCGAGGGCGGGGGCCGCCGCGAGGCAGGCGAGGGCGGCGGCAGCGAAGCGAAAGCGGGCAGGCATGGGCGTTTCCCCGTGGCGAGGCCATCACAGGGAACGGACATTGCGGCGGCCTTGCGGCGGAGGCTTCAGGCCGGGTCGCCCTCGTCGCAGAGCGCGAGCTCGACCGGGCAGTCCTCGATGCCGAAGCACTCCGGCAGGAGCTGCTTCAGCCGCTCGCGCAGGGCGTCGAGCGACTCAGCCTCGGTGACGATGCCGAGCTCGCCGGTATCCATGGCGTACCAGAGGCCCGCCGCCTCGTCGCGGCGGACCTCGAAGCGGATCGGCTCCAGCGCCGCCTCCTGTCTGGAGGCGACGATGGCCCGCAGCGGATTGATCACGATCAGAACCGCAGGCGCCGGGCCCGCTTGACCATCGGGATCTCGTGGATCTTGGCGAGCAGCTCGTCCGAGATCGGCTCGTCGACCGAGACGTAGCAGATCGCGTCGCCGCCGGGCTTGTCGCGGCCGAGCGCGAAGGTCGCGACATTGACGCCGGCGGCGCCGAGCAGCGAGCCGAACTGGCCGATGAAGCCCGGCTTGTCGGCATTGCGGACATAGAGCATGTGCGGCGCGAACTCGGCGTCGACGGCGATGTCGCGGATCTCGACGATGCGCGGCTTGCCGTCCTGGAAGACCGTGCCGGAGGCGTGGCGCGGCATGTCCTCGGCCTCGACGACGATGCGGATGACGCTTTCGAGATTGCCGGCGACCTCGCGGGTCAGTTCCTCGACGACGATGCCCTTCTCCTTCGCCACCATGGCCGAGTTGACCATGTTGATCTCGGGCAGGAAGGGCCTGAGCACGCCGGTGATCGCGGCGGCCGAGATCGCCTTGAGGTTGAGGTTCGCGACCGCGCCTTCATACTCGATGCGGATGCCCTTCACGGCCGCCTCGGTGAGCTGGCCGAGGAAGGAGCCGAGCTTCTCGGCGAGATCGACGAAGGGCTTGATGCGCGGGGCCTCTTCCGCCGAGATCGACGGGAAGTTGACCGCGTTGGTGATCGCGCCCTTGAGCAGATAGTCGCTCATCTGCTCGGCGACCTGCAGGGCGACGTTCTCCTGCGCTTCGTTGGTGCTCGCGCCGAGATGCGGCGTGCAGACGACGTTCTCCAGCCCGAAGAGCGGGTTGGTCTCGGCCGGCTCCTGCGAGAACACGTCGAAGGCGGCGCCGGCGACATGGCCGGACTTGATCAGGTCGGCCAGCGCCTGCTCGTCGACGAGGCCGCCGCGGGCGCAGTTGATGATCCGCACGCCCTTCCTGGTCTTGGCCAGGTTCTCGGCCGAGAGGATGTTCTTCGTCTTCTCGGTCATCGGCACATGCAGCGTGATGAAGTCGGCGCGCTTCAGCAGCTCGTCCAGCTCGACCTTCTCGACGCCGAGCGCGACCGCGCGCTCCGGCGAGAGATAGGGGTCATAGGCGATGACGCGCATCTTCAGCCCGATGGCGCGCTCGGCGACGATCGAGCCGATATTGCCGGCGCCGATCAGGCCGAGCGTCTTGGCCGTGATCTCGACGCCCATGAAGCGGTTCTTCTCCCACTTCCCGGCCTGGGTCGAGGTATCGGCCGAGGGGATCTGGCGGGCGAGCGCGAACATCATGGCGATGGCGTGCTCGGCGGTGGTGATCGAGTTGCCGAAGGGCGTGTTCATCACGATCACGCCGCGCGCGGTCGCGGCCGGGATTTCGACATTGTCGACGCCGATGCCGGCGCGGCCGATGACCTTGAGGTTCTTGGCCTGCTCCAGCAGCTTGGCGGTCGCCTTGGTGGCCGAGCGGATGGCGAGGCCGTCATAGTCGCCGATCACGGCGGCGAGCTTGTCCTTGTCCTTGCCGAGGTTCGGATCGAAGGTCACGTCGATGCCGCGATCCTTGAAGATCTGCACGGCGGCGGGCGAGAGGGCGTCGGAAATCAGGACCTTGGGTGCGGGCATGGGAGGCTCCGGCTGGCGCCGCGCTGCACAGGGAGCGGTCTGGCGCTGAGAAGGGGGAGGGCGCCCCGCCTGTCATTCCGGGGCGGCGAAGCCGAACCCGGAACCCATGACGGGGTGCAACGCTGTGGTTCTGGAAGAGGCGGAGGGGAGGGCTCGCCCGGTCGTAGGTTCCGGGTTCGCGGGCTTTCGCCCGCGCCCCGGAATGACAGGGTGTAGCGCCTCAGGCCGCCTTCTTGCCCAGCGAGGCCTTGGCCTCGGCGAAGGCATAGGCGATCCAGGGCATCAGCGCCTTGAGGTCGCGCGCCTGGACGGTGGCGCCGCACCAGATGCGCAGGCCGGGAGGGGCGTCGCGGTAATGGCCGAGATCGTAGCCGGCGCCGGCCTTCTCGATGATCGAGACGACCTGCTTGGCGAAGGCGGCCTGCGCCTCCGGCGCCAGCGCGGTCACGGCCGGGTCGGTGAACTTCAGGCAGACCGACGTGTTGGAGCGGGTCTTCGGCTTCACCGCCAAAAAGTCGATCCAGTCGTTCTCGCGCACGAACTTGGCGACGACGCGGGCATTGGCGTCGACCTTCTTCAAGAGCGCCGGCAGGCCGCCGATCTTCTTCGCCCATTCGAGGCCGTCGATGCAGTCCTCGACGCAGAGCATCGAGGGGGTGTTGATCGTCTCGCCGGAGAAGATGCCCTCGATCAGCTTGCCGCCCGAGGTCAGGCGGAAGATCTTCGGCAGCGGCCAGGCCGGCTTGTAGGTGGTGAGGCGCTCGACCGCACGGGGCGAGAGCACGATCACGCCATGCGCGCCTTCGCCGCCCAGCACCTTCTGCCAGGAATAGGTGACGACATCGAGCTTCGGCCAGTCGAGCTTCTGGGCGAAGGCGGCGGAGGTGGCGTCGCAGATGGTCAGCCCCTCGCGGTCTTCGGCGATCCAGTCGGCATCCGGCACGCGCACGCCCGAGGTGGTGCCGTTCCAGGTGAAGACGACGTCGCGGTTCTTCGTGTCGACCTTCTTCAGGTTCGGCAGCTCGCCATAGGGCGCGTCGAAGGTGCGGACATCGGTGAGCTTGAGCTGCTTGACGACGTCGGTGACCCAGCCGGCGCCGAAACTCTCCCAGCTCAGCATGTCGACGCCGCGGGCGCCGAGCAGCGACCAGAGCGCCATCTCGACGGCGCCGGTGTCGGAGGCCGGGACGATGCCGATGCGGTAATCGGCCGGGACCTCGAGCACTTCGCGCGTCAGGTCGATCGCGAGCTTGAGCTTGTCCTTGCCGATCTTGGCGCGGTGCGAGCGGCCGAGCGGGGCGTCACTGAGGGCTTTGAGGTTCCAGCCGGGGCGCTTGGCGCAGGGGCCGGACGAGAAATTAGGCACGCGCGGACGCGCGGCCGGAGCGGTATTCGCCATCGATGTCTCCATCCTTACAGATGGGCGCGCCCCGTTGGGGGGGCGTGTCCCGTCGATGGGGGTAGAGCCGCTGGGGGTGGGGAGTCAAGGCAGGAAGCGGCAGCGCGAAAAATCGAATGGAAATGAGCGCTAATTTTCGTGACCTTACCCGGAGTGCCTAAAGCAGCTCTCGCTGGTCGCTTCTATCCAGCCGGATGAGCCCATTGATAAGCCATTGATCCGGGTACCGGGAGTGCGTTCCCATGGCGAACAGCAGGCCCTTCTTTGGAAACTCATCACCAAATCTGCGCCGCATATCGTCCAGTGCGCGCGTCTCGCCGTATTGACTAGACCACTTGAAGAACGTGGCTTCAATCTCCCAATCCTGGCAGGTACCGAAGCGCTCGCCGTCGGCAGTTCGATAGCGATACTTGAACAGGTAGGGGCATGGTTTGTAGGGGGTCTGCGCTTTTGTGAACATGTCTTGCTGCGCGCGCATTTGCTCAAAGCGACTTTGATCAGCGCGCAGCTCATCGTCCGGCTTCTTCTGGACAACAAACTCGATGATCTCAGGCTCTAGCAATGCAAGTGACCGGCCTTTTTCTCGCTCAGCCGCAAGGCCACGTACTATCGCTCGGTCGAGGAAAGGTGCGCGTTCGCTCTTCTTAATCTCGCCGATGATTTCTAATGATTGCTGGTCTACGCGACGGCTTTCCGGCCTCTGGTCGTCGTTTGGTAAACGCCATCGGAACCGAATGCGGTCCCACCGACCGAATTTCTGCCCCGCCTCGAGTTGACGAAACGAAACCGGATAAAGACGAAGCCAGTTTCCATGCAGGTCAAGCCCAGCACAGCACACTGTCTCTCCGTGCTTCATTCCAACTTGTGGCGCGGCTTTTATGAGAACAATTGCCTCTGTACTACCCGACGAATGCGAAATCTCCATGTTTTGCGTTTTCCCCCCGGATAGGCGCAACACCTCGCTTGACCCCGATATGGATCAAACGGAAATCTGCTCTTTTCGCCATCTCGATCGCTACCGCCAACCGGTGGCATTCGTGATGATCTCTTTCGAAGCACAATAGGCACGCGCGCTGCGCATTAGCCATCGTCACTGCCGCATCAACGGCATTCTGAGCCTCATCAGTTCGGAGATGCTCGCCGTATATTTGCCTAAAATCATCAAAACGCCGTTCGCGAGCGGCTATGCGCCCCTCTTTTGGGTCACCAAGCGCTTTTAGATGCTGGTAATCAATGCCGTATCCCGCGAGTTGCTGGCGCAAAGCGTTTTTAGAGAAGCCCTTTTTTCGCGAGAGCGGCACGTCTCGAACATCGATCACCAAGTCGATGCCAGCGATTGAAAGTGTCGCGAGGAAATCCTCGATTGACGAACCTTCATAGCCGATCGTGTGGAGGGGCAAAGTCATGGCCGGAGCTTTCAAATTTTTGGCGACCCATAAGGCTGGCCGGCATGGTTAACAGGCGGTTACCAACTGGGTCTCTCTAAGCGCACCGCATCGAAATAACCACCATTTTGGACCATCTGATGCCCATTGCCCTCCACGTGTTTTTTGGACACGCCCGTGCGCCGAGCTCTCAGCAGGGGCTGCCTAGCTTCGGGCAAAATATCCGCGTTCTTGGGTGAAACTCCCAAAAGATTGGAGAAAATCTGAGATATATGGATCGCCGCTGTTTCAAAGCGGAGGTCCCAGTGACGTTTCTTCAGCTAGCTTATCTTCTGATTGCATTCTCATATGTGCTCGCCGCGATCGCGCTTTATGCCGGGCATTGAGATCGTTGCGGTTTGAGGCGACTGTCGCCAATGCCGCGCACCCGGTGCCAAAACTTATCCCCGCCTTCCCACCTCATGCCTATCCTCACCCCACCTCGTCCCTGAGGGGCAGCCATCCGGAGGTATGCCGTTGGCGGGGCGGGGAGGCGCCTGCGGGTGGGGTTACGACCCACTCCCGGGAGGCTTCGGGGCACCGTCCTAACCGAATGACGCGCACGGAACGGAGCTGCCGGGCGAATTGGCGCTGTTCGCTTGTCATCGGGGGATGATGTTGAGCGCAATCGCCCTGTCCTTCAACGGCGGTCCCTCACCCCTGCCCCTCTCCCATCCGGGAGAGGGGTTCCCCGCGTGCAATCACGGCCGTTCAGAAAATGCGTTCCCGCGCTTCCATCAGAAAACTTATCCCCGCCCTCGCACCCGCGCCTATACTGGCCCCACCTCGTCCCCGAGGGGCAGCCATCCGGAGGTATGCCGTTGGCGGGGCGGGGGCGGCGCCTGCGGGTGGCGTTACGAACCACTCCCGGGAGGCTTCGGGGCACCGCCCTGGGGACACTACGATCCCTGTGCGAGGAGCTCGCTGGAACGGTCGGCCGGTGCCTGGATCAGCGCGCGTCCCATCGGACGCGGCAGCGACGACCCGGCATCGTGTCGTCGCGTCGGATCATTCCGAAAGGTGGCTTCCACCTTCCGGCCCGATGCCACGGCAACCCCGACCCGATAAGCGCGGCCCGGAGTTTTCAAATCGCCGACAAGCGGAGCGCCACGGGGCGTGCGGATGGTGGCTCAATCCATCCGCGCCGCATCCTGGCTCAATGGAAGCGGCCCGATACCCCCGCGCCTCGCGGCGCTCCGCTGCCCCTCATCGATCAACGAACGCGGCAACGCGGGCGGCGAAGATGCATGCGCGGAAACCCGCCGTCATGCTCGCCCTCGTGGCGAGCATCCACGTCTTGGACACGGCACAGCATCGCTGAAGACGTGGATGGTCGGGACAAGCCCGACCATGACGAAGCGACGGACAGCGCGACGGCACCCGTCCCTCAATCCCCCGTCATTGTCATTTCGGCGTCGATCGCCTTCATCTTCGGGTTGGCGGCGCAGAAGGCCCTGATCCGCTCCGCCACAGTGGCGGAATGCTCGCTCTTCCGGTGGGCGCCGGTCTTGAGCCAGTCGGCGCAGCTCAGCTCCGGGTCGGTGATCCGCGCGGCGGCCGGGGCGACGAGGAAGAGGCCGGCGAAGCCGGCGAGGAGCGCGCGGGACAAAGGGGGCATGGTCTGGTCCTGGACGGGCAGCCGCATCACAGGCCTGCCTCGGGGGCGCTGCTGTGCCTTGCGTCGCGGCCGCATGCAAATGCGATTGTCGCGGCCCGGCTGTGCGGAGAGGGCAGTGCGGTCAAAGAGGGCAGGCAGGGGCCGACATTTCGTGATAGGCAGCGGTTCAATCCACTAGAGCTTTACGCAATTCCGGACGCAAAACCGCTTCGCACTTTTGCTGGAATTGCTTTGGAGGTGACGAGACCATGGCGAAGAAGACCCCCGAACAGCTCGCCCAGGAATTCGAGGGCCGCAAGGCCAAGGGGCTTGCCAAGGGCGGGGCGGCGTTCTGGCCGAACATCATCGCCAATGCCGTGCTGAAGCTCACCCAGCAGCGGTCCGAGATCACGCCCCAGACGCTGATCGCGATGATCGAGCGCGAGGCGCCGGCGCTGGAGGTCACGGTCCGCTCCGGCGCGACGGAGGCCGTCGCGCGCCTGAAGCAAGCCATCGCCAAGGGCTCGTGAGGTTTAGCCCGGCTCGCCGGCGATGACGCCCTTGCGCAGCAGGAAGCAGCCATAGGGCCGGGGATCGCCGACCTGCACCACGGCGAAGGCGGCCTTGGCCGCCGCATAGAAGGCGAAGCGCTCGAGGCGAGCGAGCGGGGCGGGCCGGCCGAGCGCCGCGTCGATCTCGCGCTGCACGGCGCCCTGGACGTCGGGGATCGCCGTGGCATCGCCCACGACCTCCATGCGTCGCAGCGCGCCCGGCTCGAAATCGTCGATCGGCAGCACGGAGAGGATGGCGCGGGCGGCGCGCTCCATCGTCAGCCCGGGCAGGCGAATGAGCTTTCCGCTCGTGGTGGCCCGCGCGATGGTCTCGGCGGGGTGGTTGGCGTCGACCAGGGCGAGGTCGTCGCCATGGCCCATGGCGGCGAGCACCCAGAGCAGATCGGCGGAGAGCACGGGATCGAGCGATTTCAGCATGGGCGGCGGCCCCTGGTGGCGAGATAGATGCGGGCGGCGTTGCCGCCGAAGATTGCGGCGCGCTCCGGTTCGGAGAGCGCGGCGGTGAGCCGTTCGGCCGCGGCGTGCCATTGGCCGTAGGACGCGGCCAATGTCGCGACCGGCCAGTCGCTGCCCCAGAGCAGGCGCTGCGGTCCGAAGCAGGCGAGGAGGTGCGACACGGCCGGTTCGAGCGTCGCGTCGCTCCAGCCCGGCCCGGCTTCGGTGACGAGGCCGGAGAGCTTGCAGGCGGTGTTGGGGCGTGCGGCGAGCGCGGCGATGCCGTCGCGCCAGGCTGTGAGATCGGTGTTGGTCAGATCCGGCTTGGCGCCGTGGTCGATGATGACGGGCAGCTCGGTTTCGCGCTCCAGCAGCGCGAGCAGCGCCGGGATCTGCGGCGGCTTCACCAGCGCGTCGAAGACGAGGCCGTGCGCCTTCAAGGCGGCGAAGGCGGGGGCGAGATCGGGGCGGGCGAGCCAGTGCGGATCGGGGATGTCCTGCACCATCGGCCTGAGACCGAGGAGGAGCGGGTCCGCGGCGAGCGCCGCGATGCGCGCGGGGGCGTCCGGCGCCTCGAAATCGGCCCAGCCGACGACGCCGGCGACGAAGGGCGTGGTGGCGGCGAGATCGAGCAGGAAGCGCGTCTCCGCCTCGGTCGGCGCGGCCTGGACGAGGATGGTCGAGGCGATGCCGTGCTCGGCCAGATGCGGGGCGAGGTCGGCCGGCTCGAAATCGCGATGGATGGGCTTGAGCGCCGGCGTCAGCCAGCCGTAATCTCCACGGGCGAGCCGCCAGAAATGCTGGTGGGAATCGATGCGGGGCGGGCTCGGCACGGGCGGCTCTCGCGGGCTTTCTCGGGACCGGGCGGGGCCGGCGTGACACTACTATGTGCACGCCAACATGTTAGCTTGCAACCGCCACGAAAGCGGATTAGCGTCCAGCTCGATCGCGGGCGGCGGCGACGGTGCTTTCCGGCCTTCCGCGCGGGGGCACGTCCGCAAAGGGCGGCTCCCAACAGCCCGAGAAACAAGTCTCGTTCCGACAAGAGTCCTGGGGAGGACGCCGATGACCGACAGCATTCTCAAGCCGACCCGCCGCGTCCTGCTGGCTGGCGGCGCCGCCGCGCTCGCCTCGCCGCTGGTGCTGCGCAAGGCGCAGGCGCAAGGCGCTTTCGACTGGAAGAAGTTCTCCGGCCAGTCGATCGACGTGCTGCTGGTGAAGAACCCGCGCTCCGACCTGATGCAGCAGGCGGAGAAGGAGTTCACCGAGCTCACCGGCATCAAGGTCTCCTCCGAGCAGGTGCCGGAGCAGCAGCAGCGCCAGAAGGCGGTGATCGAGTTCGCCTCGGGCAAGCCGAGCTTCGACGTCAGCGGCATCTCGCTGCATGTCCAGAAGCGCATGGCGGCCAAGGGCAAATGGTTCGAGAACCTCGAGCCCTTCATCAAGAACGCGGCGCTGACCGCGCCCGATTTCGATTTCGCCGATTTCGGCGCGGGGCCCGTCGCCTATGCGCGGCAGGCCGACGGGGCGCTCGATACGATCCCGTTCTTCGTCGATTACTGGATGATCTACTACAACAAGGAGCTCTTCGACGCGAAGGGCGTGGCCTATCCGAAGACGATGGAGGAGATCTTCACCGTCGCGCAGAAGCTGCACGACCCGGCCAAGGGCGTCGCCGGCTTCGTCTCGCGCGGCCTGAAGAACGCCAACATCCCGGTCTGGACCTCGCTGATGCTTGGCCAGGGCATGGAGACGGTCTCGACCGAGGGCAAGCTCCTGACCGACACGCCGGAGGCGGTCTGGGCGGGCGAGCTCTACAGGAAGCTCAACAAGGAGACCGGCCCGGTCGGCCAGGTCGGCTTCAACTGGAACGAGTGCCAGACCACCTTCATGCAGGGCCGTGCCGCGATGTGGCTCGACGGCATCGGCTTCGCCACGCCGCTGGAGGATCCGTCGAAGTCGCGCATCGTCGGCAAGGTCGGCTACGGCGTCACGCCGCCGGGGCCGAAGGCGCATCACGCCGGCATGTTCGCCGACGGCATGGGCATTTCGCGCGGCTCCTCGAAGAAGGAGGCGGCCTGGCTCTACGTCCAGTTCATGACCAACAAGAAGAACCAGATCGCCATGCTGAAGGCCGGCGCCGGCGCGCCCGGCCGCTCCTCGGCCTATCTCGATACCGAGACGATCTCGCAGTCGAAGTTCGGCAAGCAGTATTTCGACTGCCTGCTGGCCTCGGCCAAGATCGCACGCGCTGGCCTGCCGCAGATCGTCCCGGTGACCGAGTTCCGCGACGTCTTCGGCGTGGCGCTGACCAATGCGATCGGCGGCGCCGATGTCGCGGCCGAGCTCAAGAAGGCGACGGAGACCTTCGCGCCGGTGCTCGCCAAGAGCGAACAGGGCTGAGTGGATCGGTGCCGGGAGGCGTCATGGTCGGGCTTGTCCCGACCATCCACGTCTTCCTCGGTCGCAGAGCGTGTTCAAGACGTGGATGCTCGCCGCAAGGGCGAGCATGACGAGCGGTTTCCAGTGAAGCAGAACGCATGACCAGCACGTCCCTGCCAGCCAGCATGCCGAGTACGGCCCATGCGAGCGCTACCGCCGCCTCGGCGGATTTCACGCCGCGCTACTGGCTGTTCTCGCTGCCGGCGGTGCTGGTGATCGCGGCGGTGATCGTCTTCCCCTGGCTGTTCACCCTCTACATGTCCGGCCAGGACTGGAAGATCGGGGGCGGCTCGGAGTTCATCGAGCTGAGCAATTTCGCCGAGCTCGCCAGGGACCAGCGCTTCATCGAGTCGATGGGGCATACGGCGTATTTCACCATTCTTGCCGTGGTGCTCCCCATCGTCTTCGGTACGGCGGCGGCGCTGGTCTTCCACCGCGAGTTTCCCTATCGCGGCCTGCTGCGCACGATCTTCGTCATGCCGATGATGGCGACGCCGGTCGCGGTCGCGCTGGTCTGGACGATGATGTTCCACCCGCAGCTCGGCGTGCTGAACTACCTGCTCTCGCTCATCGGCATCGGGCCTTCCGGCTGGGTCTACGATCCGGCGACGGTGATCCCGACGCTCGTGATGGTCGAGGTCTGGCACTGGACGCCGCTGGTCATGCTGATCGTGCTCGGCGGGTTGGCGGGGCTGCCGCGAGAACCTTACGAGTCTGCACTGATCGACGGCGCGAACGACTGGCACATGTTCCGGCACATCACGCTGCCGCTGGTCTGGCCCTTCATCATGGTCGCGATCGTGATCCGCACCATCGATGCGCTGAAGGCCTTCGACACGATCTTCGTGATCACGCAGGGCGGGCCGGGGACGGCGTCGGAGACGCTGAACATCTTCCTCTATCTGCAGGCCTTCCAGTTCTACAAGATCGGTTACGCCTCCGCCGTCGTGGTGATCTTCTTCGTGATCATCATCATGCTCTCGCTGCTGCTGCTCTATGCGCGGCAGAAGTCGAAGTGGAACGCGTGATGACCCGCTTCGGACACTCAGCCCTCATCCTGAGGAGCCGCGCAGCGGCGTCTCGAAGGATGGTCCACGAGGTTCCAGAAACATCTGGAGCATCCTTCGAGACGCGCTCCTTTGGAGCGCTCCTCAGGATGAGGGCTGCGGGTGTCGCAGGAGAGCGCCCATGAACCGCGCGCTCAAGAAACTCGGCTTCTACGCCTCGGTCTTCGTGCTGGTCTCGCCGGCGGTTCTGGTCTTCCTCTGGATGATCTCGCTGTCGCTGAAGAACGAGCTCGACAACACGGCGTTCCCGCCGGTCTTCATTCCCAATCCGCCGACGCTGAAGAACTATGTCGACGTCTTCGCGCAGAACAATTTCGGGCTCTATCTCTGGAACTCGATGCTGGTCACGGGCGGGGCGGTGCTGCTCGGGCTCCTGGTCGGCGTGCCGGCGGGCTACGGCATCGCGCGCGGCAAGGCGCATAAATTCGCGATCCTGATCCTGATCGCGCGGATGACGCCGGCCTTGTCCTATCTCATCCCGCTTTTTCTGCTCTTCCAGATCACCGGCCTGGTCGGGACGATCACGGCGCTGGTGATCACCCATCTCGTCATCACCATCCCGATCATCGTCTGGATCATGATCGGGTATTTCGAGAATGTTCCCATGGAACTCGAAGACGCATCGCGCATCGACGGCGCCACGACCTGGCAGGCCTTCCGCCATGTCGCGCTGCCGCTGGCGAAGCCGGGCATCGTGGTGGGCGGCATCCTCGCCTTCATCTTCTCCTGGAACAACTTCATCTTCTCGGTGGTGCTCGGCGGCAAGGCGAGCCGGACGCTGCCCTCGGCCGTCTACAACTCGCTGACCTTCGAGCAGATCTCCTGGGGGCCGCTGGCTGCGGCGGCTCTGCTGGTGACGCTGCCGGTGCTGCTCGTCACCGTGATCGCCCAGCGCCAGATCGTCGCCGGGCTCTCCGCCGGAGGCCTCAAGGACGGCTAGCGGAACCCGCATGAGCCGCTTGCGGGCGGTTCTGTCTTCATACTAACATGTCAGCCACCATTCAGCTCTGAAAGCTCCCTCACATGGCCATCGAGAAGAACCGCTTCGGCCTCTCCTGCGCGATCACGACCCCGATGCGGGAAGGTGGCGGCGTCGACCTGCCGCGCCTCGTCCATCATGCCCGGCACGTGCTGGCGCGGGGCTGCGACTCCGTCACGCTGTTCGGCACGACGGGCGAGGGCGCGGCACTCGGCCTGCCGGCGCGGACGGCGATGATGGGTGCGCTGATCGGGGCGGGGGTCGACCCCGCCAAGCAGATCTATGCCGGCATCGCCGCGGCCTCGCTGCACGAGGCGGTGGAACAGGCGCGACTCGCACTCGACGCCGGGGCGAAGGGGCTGCTCGTCGCGCCGCCCTTCTACTTCAAGGGCGTCGGCGATGACGGGCTCTATGTCTGGTTCTCGCAGTTTTTCGAGAAGCTCGGGGCCTCGGCGCGCAACGTCGTGCTCTACCACATCCCCTCGATGACCGCGGTCGAGATCAGTGTCGGGCTGGTGCAGCGGCTGAAGACGGCGTTTCCCGGGCTCGTCATCGGTGTCAAGGATTCCTCCGGCAGCTACGCCAATACCGAGGCGCTGCTGAAGGCGCATGGCGAGCTCGCCATCCTGGTCGGCGACGAACGCCACCTCGCCAAGGCGGTTCGCAACGGGGCGCAAGGCACGATCTGCGGCGTCTCCAACCTGGTGCCCGAGCTGGTGCGGCCGATGGTCTACGAGGGCAAGGACAGCCCGGTGGTCAACGCGCTGGTCGATGAGATCTGCTCCTATCCGGTGCTGGCCGCGGTCAAGGCCCTGACCGGCCATATCCATGGCGATGCCGGCTACGGGGCGATGCGCCCGCCGCTCGAAGCGCTGGACGAGGCGACCCGCAAGCGGCTCTTTGCAGCCTTCGATTCGATCACCCAGGCCAGGGCGGCCTGAGGAAGACTTCTCAAGGAGGAACAGGTGATCCAGCCGGAGCAGGAACCGCGCGAGGGCGAACCGCTGAAGCTGAGGGAGCGCGCCTATGCCTCCTTCACCGAGCGGCTGCTCGCGCGCGAGATCAAGCCCGGCCAGTTCGTGACGCAGCGCGAGCTCGTCGCGATGACCGGCTTCCCGCTCGGCGCGATCCGCGAGCTGATCCCGCGGCTGGAGGCGGAGGGGCTGATCAAGACCGTGCCGCAGCGCGGCATGCAGGTCGCCCATGTCGACCTCAACCTGATCCGCAACGCCTTCCAGTTCCGGCTCTTCCTCGAGAAGGAGGCGACGGCGCTCTACGCCCAGAACGCCACCGATGCCGAGATCGCCGAGCAGCGCGCGCGCCACGAGGCGATCGTAGCCCGCGCCGAGGCAGGCGGCGACGACAAGCTGATCGAGGATGCCGAGGAGGTCGATCGGCTGATGCACGAGGCGATCATCGATCACCTCGACAACGAGATCGTCAGCCAGGCCTTCCGCGTGACCTGGCTCAAGATCCGGCTGATCCGGCAATACGAGACGCGCATCCACAACAGCATCATCGTGCCGGTGATGCAGGACCATCTCGCCATCATCGCGGCGATCGAGACGCGCGACCCCGCGCGCGCGTCCGAGGCGATGGCGGCCCATATCGGCAACGCCCGCACCCGGGCGATGCAATACTGACGACTCGAGGAAGACGACGGACGACGCAAACCACGATCATGACCACGAGCCGGAGAAACCGGCCGCACGGGAGGGAACGACGATGAAACTGACGAAACGCAGCTTTCTCCAGGGGGCGACTGCCGCAAGTGCGGCCGTGTTCATGCCGGCGATCGCCAGGGCGCAGGCGACCGTGCTGCGCTGGGGCGAGATGCTGCCCACCACGCATCCGCAGGTGCAGATGGTCGAGCGCATCGCCAAGCAGGTGAAGGAGAAGACCTCCGGCCGCGTCGACATCCAGGCCTTTCCGGCGGGACAGCTCGGCTCCGGCAAGGACATGATGGAATCGGTCGCCTCGGGCGCGCTGACCATGACGACGGACGGCGCGGCGGCGCTCGGGGCCTTCCTGCCGCAATTGTCGGTGGTCGAGGCGCCCTATCTCTGGCGCGATGCCGCCCATATGTCGAAGGTCGCCAAGGCGCCTGTCTTCGCGCAGATGAATGCCGAGCTCGAGAAGAAGCGCGGCATGCGCATGGTCGCCGTGACCTATTACGGCAAGCGCCACCTGACGACGGGCTCGAAGCCCGTGAAGACGGCGGCGGATGTCGCCGGGCTGAAGATCCGGGTGCCTCCTGTCGATACGTTCCGCGCCATGGTCGAGGCCTGGGGCGGCAAGGCGACGCCGGTCAATTTCAACGAGCTCTACCTCGCGCTGAGCCAGGGCGCCGTCGACGGGCAGGAGAACCCGCTGCCGACGATCCACAGCGCCAAGCTGCAGGAGGTTCAGAAGCACCTCATCCTGACCGGGCACATCATCACGCCGCGGCTCATCATCGTGAACAGCGACTTCTGGAAGGGGCTGAAGGCGGCCGACCTTGCGGTTCTGGAAGCTGCCATCGCCGAGGGCGTCGCCTGGCAGGACGCGGAGCTCTCCAGCCAGGAGGGCAGCCTGGTCGCGACGCTGAAGGCGGCAGGCATGACCGTGGCCGAGCCCGATCTCGAGAGCTTCTCCAAGCCCGTGCTTGCGAGCCTGCCCAAGCAGTTCGAGAGCAAATGGGGCAAGGGCACCTGGGACGCGCTGGCGGCGCTGTAGGGCGCTGGACGTCGGAGCCTCTCCGTCATGGTCGGGCTTGGCCCGACCATCCACGCCTTCGCTGATCAAGGTCCACGTTCAAGACGTGGATGCTCGCCGCAAGGGCGAGCATGACGGCACGTTCGAACATTTGTGCCTTCCCGCTCATTGGGGCCCTTCATCCATGGCAGGACATATGATGAAATCCTTCGCCGCATTGGCGGATCGGCTGGTCTACTGGGCCGCGGTCGTCCTGCTGCTCGCGCTGCTCGCGGTCGTGGTGCTCGGCGTGTTCTTCCGCCAGATCAACGCGCCGCTCGCCTGGTCGGACGAGCTCGCGCAGTACCTTTTGGTCTGGACCGGCTTCGTCGGCTGGATCATCGCGGCGCGGCGGCGCTCGCATATCCGCATCATGGTCTTCGCCACGCGGCTGCCGCGGCCGGCGCAGGCGATGCTGGAGGTCGCCACGCAGATTTCGGTGATCGTCTTCGCCGCGATCCTGCTGCGCTACTCCTGGGGGCTGATCGAGCGCACCTGGGACGTCGAATCGATCGCCCTGCCGGTCTCCTCGGCTGCGCTCTACGTCGTGATGCCCTTCGCGGCGCTGGCGCTGATCCTGCAGGCGCTGGCAGAGATCGGCGACGTGCTGGCCGGGCGCAAGGTCGCGGTCGCTGAGCCGGGAGCGCAGGCGCTATGACGACGCTGATGCTGCAGATCCTGCCGGTCTGGTTCGCCGCGCTGATGCTCGGCGTGCCGCTCTTCGTCTCGATGGCGCTCGCCGCCATCGCCTTCGCCTTCCTCGGCGGCTTCCCGCTCGGCATCGTGCCGCAGAAGATCGCGCAATCGGCCAATTCCTTCCCGCTGCTGGCGGCGCCGCTGTTCATCCTGATGGGCAACATCATGAACTCGGCAGGGATCACCGACCGGATCTTCGGCTTCGCCACGGCCTGCGTGGGCTTCATGCGTGGCGGGCTCTGCCACGCTAACATCCTCGCCAGCGTGATCTTCGCCGGCATGTCGGGCTCGGCCGTGGCGGATGCCGGCGGCGTCGGCACGCTCGAGATCAAGGCGATGCAGGACGAGGGCTACGACACCGAGACGGCGGCGGCGATCACGGCGGCTTCCGCCACGATCGGTCCGATCATCCCGCCTTCGCTGCCGATGGTGATCTATGGCGTCACCGCCGACGTCTCGATCGGCGGGCTGTTCATCGCCGGCATCATTCCCGGCCTGCTGATGGCGGGCGCATTGATGGCGATGGTGGTCTACATCGCCAGGAAGCGCGACCTGCCGCGCCACCCTTTCCCCGGCGCGCGGCAGCTCTGGATCGCCTACAAGGAGGCGCATTGGGCGCTGATGACGCCGGTCATCCTGTTCGGCGGCATGATGGGCGGCATCTTCACGCCGACCGAGGCGGCGGCGGTGGCGACCGCCTATGCGCTGGTGCTCGGGCTCTTCGTCTATCGCAGCTTCTCGCTGAAGACCCTGCCCGAGCTCGTCGTCCAGACGGTCGAGACCACCGGCGTGGTGCTGGCGCTGGTGATGGCGGCGGCGGCGCTCGGCTGGTGCCTGTCGATCTCGCGCATTCCGCAGGTCGTCGGGCCGGCGCTGGTCGACCTCGCCGGCAGCCCCATCGTCTACCTTCTGATCGTCAACCTGCTGCTGCTCTTCGTCGGCTGCTTCATGGAGGCGCTGGCGGCGATGCTGATCCTGATCCCGATCCTGACGCCGGCGGCTGCGCAGTTCGGCATCGACCCGATCCAGTTCGGGCTGATCTTCGTGCTCAACCTGATGATCGGCACGATCACGCCGCCGGTCGGGGTGGTGCTGTTCGTGACCTCGAAAGTCGCGAACATCTCCTTCGAGGCGATGTCGCGGGCGATCGTGCCGTGGCTGGCGCCGCTGATCGCCGTGCTCGTCGCGATCACGCTCTGGCCGCCGCTGACCACCTGGCTGCCGCAGCTGATCATGGGGCGGTGAACGGACGGACACCGAAGCAACTGGCAGCTTCTGTCAGGAGCGGGCTCCGCGTGGGTTCGCCGACGGGCGGCGATCGCCTAGACTGCCGCCGATGCGCGAGATCGGCGGCCTGCTGCGGCAATTCCTCCATCTGTGGCGCTTCGGCTGGCCGATGCTGCTGTGCATCGCCGTCGGCGGGGCGTTGCTCAACGATCTGCTGCTGCCCCTGGCGGTGAGGGCGGGCTTTGCCAATCCGCTCGGCGGCTTCGCCGTGCTGTCCTGCATCGTGCTGGCGAAGCTGGTGACGGTCGTGCTGATGTTCCTGTCGCTGCGTCCGGCGATGCCGGCGGTGACGGCGCTGTTCCCGGCGAAGGCGCGGGCCGGCGCGGCGGAGGGCGACGGGCCGGAGGAGGGCTGGCTTGCGGTCGTCGCGATCGCGATCATCCCGTTCTTCGCCTATTACGCCGCCTGGGGCTTCCTCAGCGATACGGTGCGGGACTATTCGCTGCTGGCGCTGCAGATGGCCGAACTCGGCCAGCGCGTCGCCGTGCTCGACGTGCCGACGACGCTCTGGCTGATCGCTGCGGTCGCACTTGCCTTCGGCATGCGCCGGCTGGCGAAGCTGATGCAGACGCGTAGCTCGCGGCCGGTCTGGCAGTTCGTCATCGTGCTCTGCGACGCCAACTGGATCTTCATCGGCCTCTATGTGATCGCGGGCTGGAAGGATGCGGCCTGGGCCTGGGTCGGCGCAGGCGGGCCGATGCCCTATCTGACATGGCTGCGCGATTTCTTCCTCGGCCTGGTCGACCAGGCGCAGGCGGCGACGCCCGTCGCCGTCGACCTCGCCCCGGCTGCGCTGGAAAGCAGCCTGAAGAGGCTGTTCTTCTACGCGCTCCTGCCGCTGGTCTGGCTGCTGATGGCGGCGGTGATCTACGGCTTCGACATGAAGGACGCCGCCGCGCTGGCGAGCCACCGGCGCACGGCGGCGGCGCTCACGCGCTATGGCCGGCTGCCCCGGTTCCTGCGCGAATTCATCGACCATTTCATCGCCGGTTACCGTTCGCGCTACCTGCCGGTGGTGAACAGCGTCCGGCTCGCCTTCGGCGCGGGGCTGCCGGTGCTGCTCGGGCTCGTCGTGCTCTGGCGGGCGATCGGCTGGGCCGCGGCCTGGGGCTGGATCGGGCTGGCCCATCTCATCGGGCCGCAGGAATTGCCGGCCTGGCAGGCGATCGCCGGCATCATCGCTTTCTTCCTGGGCGGGCCGAGCGATATCCGCGGCGGTATCCTGGTCGATGCCCTGCGGATCTGCCTGGCCGCGGCCGTGATCGAGCGGGCGGCGGCAAAGCGGGCCGAGAGCCTCAGTTCTCCCGCCGGAAGCGCAGATAATACGGCCGCGAACCCGGCAGGCTGAGGGCGACGCCCGCCGTCTGGAAGGCCGCTGCCGGCAGGATGAAGCTTTCGGTGATCGCGACGGTGCTGCCGGCCGGCGGCTTGCCGAGGAAGGCCGGGCCGCAGCTCTTGCCCTCGTCCTTGTCGCGACGGATCACGCGGCTCGCCTCGCTCGGCGGCAGGAAGGTCGATTGCCAGCGCCGCCCCTCTGGATCGGTCAACACGATGCGGCAGGGCGGCGTGGCGACGGTTTCCGCATCGAGCACCTTGGCCTCCATCCGTAGCAGCGCGACGGCGGAGCCGTCCCGCCGCTCGGCGACGCGCTGGAGGCTGACGACGCGCCATTCGGCGCCCGCAAGTGTGGCGGGCCGATCGAACGGCACGTCCTGCGCGAGCAACTCGCTGTCGCGCAGCCAGGTCGGGGCCGTGTCCCGCAGCTGGACGGCGAGGCCGAGCAGGATGACGACCGGCAGCGCCCAGAGGCAGCGCCTGCGCCAGTTCGGGGCCTTCGCCGCTGGCCGAGAGGAGAGCGCGGCGTCGGTCATAGCAGCGTGTCGAGATCGAGGGTCTCGGCCTGTTCGATGTGCTCGTCGGAGATGGGGATGCGCAGCTGCGCGTCGAGGCGCGGCCAGCGCGACATCGAGACCAGAAGGGCGCCGTTGCGCGCCGCGTCGCGGCCGATCTCGAAGACCATCAGGCCGCGGCGCGCGAGGCCGGGCTCGAGGCGCGCCTCGGCGAGGAGGCCGCGGAAGGGCGAGGCGCGCGGGCTCGCATCGAAGCGCAGGCCGGATTCGGACTGCCAGATCCCGCCGGCGAGCGTCGTCGAGGCGGGCGTGCCCTCGGCGGCGACCATCGCGACGGCCCAGACCCCGCCGGTGTCGCGCTCATAGCTGCGGCCGAGCGATTGCCAGCGCAGCTTGTCGGCGAGGATGACCTTCTCGACACGCAGCTTGAAGCCGCGTGCGGTGACGACCTTGCCGGCGACGCCATTCTGCGTGATCGGGCCGGTGATCTCGCTGTAGCCCGGCGTGGTGCGCTGCATGGCCAGGAGGAGGGCGGCGGCGAGCAGGATCGCGGCGGCCCGGGCGAGGCTGCGGATCATGGCGCGGCCCCCCCGCCGCGCAGGGGCAGGGACAGGGTGGCGACGGGCTTCGGGTTGAACCAGCCCGGCGCGGCCAGCAGGTTGTCGCGCGGCTTGAAGGTCTCGCCGACGACGAGGAGGCGGATTGTCTCGGGCACCGGCGCCGCCTCCGGCAGATCCCAGACCATGCGGACCCGCTCGGGCAAGCCGGGCTGGAGGGCGCCGAGGATCGTGCCGTCGCGCAGCAGATAGGTCGTGGGCGAGGGCGCGAGGCCGGCCAACGGCGGGTCGAAGGAGAGGATGCGGGCGACGGCATTGCTGCTCTCGGAGCTGCGGTTCATGAGCTCGAGGTCGATGGAGAGCGCCTTCGTGCCGGGGCGGCCCTTGTAGCCGTCCGGCCGCGGCGTGGTGCCGACCTCCGCCTGCCGAAGCGTGACCTGCCAGCGCCCGGCCGCGATCGGCTGTCCCGCCTGGACGACCGGCAGGCTCGCCGCCGGCATGGCGTCGCGCACCGACTGGGCCGTGGTGAAGCCGAGCGCGAGCACGCCGCCGATACCGATCGTCAGCCGCGAGAGCAGCGCCTGCCGCAGGGCCATGAGGGCGGGGAACGCCATGCTTCGGTCACCTCCCTGGTTTCGCCGGGCAGGATCAGCCGATTTCGTGGCCGGAATCCGGCAGGAGCGTGCATTGCCGCCGGATCAGCGGCCTTCCGGCTCGCCGCCATGGTCGAGATAACGCGCGACGGGGATGACGATCTCCTCGTCGAGCTTGCCGATCGCCGCCTCGTCCTTGTCCTTGTAGGGGATGGTCTTCAGGACGTGGCGAATGGCGTTGAGGCGGGCGCGCAGCTTGTCGTTGCTGCGCACGACATACCAGGGCGCGGCCTCGGTCGAGGTCCGCCCGAGCATCTCGTCGAAGGCACGCGAATAGTCGTCGAAGCGCGGGATGGCCTCGAAATCGATCGGCGAGAGCTTCCAGCGCTTGAGCGGATCGTGCCAGCGCGCATGCAGACGCGTCATCTGCATCTCGCGGCCGATGGTCAGGAAGAGCTTGATCAGGCGAATGCCGTCGCGCGCCAGCATGCCTTCGAAGACCGCCGCCTCCTGCAGGAAATGTTCCGTCTCCTGCGGCGTGCAGAAGCCCATGACACGCTCGACGCCGGCGCGGTTGTACCAGGAGCGGTCGAAGAAGACGATCTCGCCGCTGGTCGGCAGCTCCGCGGCGTAGCGCTGCAGATACCACTGGCCCTTCTCGGTGTCGGAGGGCTTGGGCAGGGCGACGATGCGCGCCTGGCGCGGATTGAGATGCTGGGTGAAGCGGCTGATCGTGCCGCCCTTGCCGGCGCCGTCACGGCCCTCGAAGACGATGACGATGCGCTCGCCCTGCTTGGTGGCCCAGCGCGTCAGCTTCTGCAGCTCGATCTGGAGCGGCTCGAGCTCGCGGTTGTAGCGCTTGCGCTTCATCCGCTTGCCATAGGGATAGTCGCCGCTGTGATAGGCGGCGTCGACGATGGCCTCCGGCAGGCTGTCGGCCTCGATGTCGAAGCCCTTCACCTTGCCGGATTTGCGGTTCTGCCCCGCGCTCGGGCCATTTGCGGCGGTCTCGGGGTTCCTGCCGGCTTTCGCGTCCGTCTTCGCCATCACGACCTCCCATTCGAAAGGAAGCCTAGCCGGCTGTGGCACGGAAGGGAATTGACGCTCGCGCCGCTTCCGCCCAGGAAGGGCGCGCCGGGCGATGCCGGCTGGCTCCGGGCTTCTCATGATCGACATTGCCGTTTCCCCTTCCGCTGCGGCGCGGAGCATGATCGAGGCGCTGGGCGCGCCCGTCGTGCTCCTCGACGAGCAGGGCGTCGCCCAGGCGCAGAGCCCGGCGATGCAGGCGTTGATTCCGGGCATCGAGAGCGGCAAGGCGCTGGCACTGGTGCTGCGGGATCCGGATCTCAACGACGCGATCGCCCAGGTCGCGCAGGAGGGCGGCCGCAAGACCGTCGAGCTCGTCGAACGGGTGCCGTTCGAGCGGGCTTTCCGCATCCACATCGCGGCGCTGGGCGGCGGGCCGCGATACGCGACGCTGCTGACCTTCCAGGATCTGAGCGAGCAGCGCGTGATCGAGCGCATGCGCGTCGATTTCGTCGCCAATGCCAGCCATGAGCTGCGCACGCCGCTGGCCTCGCTGCTCGGCTTCGTCGAGACGCTGCAGGGACCGGCACGCAACGACGAGCGCGCCCGCGAGCGCTTCCTCGCGATCATGCGCGAGCAGGGCCTGCGGATGGCGCGCCTCGTCGACGACCTGCTGTCGCTCTCGCGCATCGAGCAGCGCGCCCATGTCGCGCCCGACACGCCGGTCGACCTCGCCGGCATCGCGCGCGAGATCGTCGATTCCCTGACCCTGCTGGCGCGCGAGCGACAGGTGACGCTGACGCTCGTCACCCCGCGCGAGCCGCTCCAGATTCCGGGCGACCGTGACGAATTGCTGCGGCTGATGGAGAACCTCGTCGAGAACGCCATCAAATACGGCAAGCAGGGCGGCGAGGTCGCGATCACGGTCGCAGCAGGAGAGGGCGAGGCTAGCGTTCATGTCCGCGACGACGGGCCGGGCATCGCGCCCGAGCACCTGCCGCGCCTGACCGAGCGCTTCTACCGGATCGACACCGCCGCGAGCCGGGAGGCCGGCGGCACCGGCCTCGGCCTCGCCATCGTCAAGCACATCGTGCTGCGCCATCGCGGCCGGCTGACGATCGAGAGCAAGCCGGGCGAGGGCGCGACCTTCAAGGCGATCCTGCCGCGCTTCGAGAGCAGGCCGTAAGCGGGTCTCGGGGCGTTCGATCGCCTCAGCCCTGCCGAGGCTCCACCGTCATTCCGGAGCTTCGCGTCAGCGAAGAGCCCGGTATCGATGAACATGATATTTGCCGTCATGGTCGGGCTTGTCCCGGCCATCCACGTCTTCGCTGACCGAAGGCCGTGTTCAAGACGTGGTTGCTCGCCACAAGGGCGAGCATGACGGCTTCTGGAACGGTGTCGCGTTCATGGGTTCCGGGCTCAGGTCTGCGGCCCGCCCCCGGAATGACAGGGGAGGTTCCCGGTCGGTACCGGGACCGCTTCCACAATGTTCATCTGGGAATGCACAGGAAATGGCACCTGCTTGGTATGTAAGCCATTGATATTGCTAGCATGAGAATGCGGGAATTGTTCTAGTATGGCATCTGGAAGCGCAAAGTTTGGCTTCGGACGCCGATAACATCCACAACAAAAAAGGGCCCGGCATCGCTAGATGCCGGGCCCAAACGCTGCGCCGCGCGCGCTGCTATTTGACCGTGATGTATGCAAGCTCGGATCGTCGGTAGAAATCGACCGAGAAGCGATCGGATCTCAGGGCAGGTTCGATTTCCGCGGCCTGGATCGCTCTTTTGACGCGGGAATAGTGAACCCCTGTTTCGCGCGCCAGGTCAAAGATCGTGCATACCTCTCGCCTGAATTGAGCTAGTTCTGGCGCTGGTATCACGACAATAGGCTTGGAACTCACTATGTGAGGGACTGTGCCGGTGGAAAAAATGCCCTCCTTGATCAAGGCTTTTACAACGCTGCGTGTGGACCGAAGGATCTCGGCCACTCGCCCGATCGTGTGTACGTTCTGTGGTTTATGAAGCAGGCTTCGGACTTCGCTGGCGTCGAACAGAAGAGCTGGGATGCCAGACTGGTTCTGTCGTCTCCAGACGTTGCGAAGTTTCCCCGCTAGAATGAGCTTGATGACTTCAACCTGACTGCGATTTGCTCTTTTGGCCGTTTGCATAATATTAGTCGCGGTGAGCTGATTGATTTCGCTATCTTGGAAATTCGAATACAAATCGGATAGGGGCCGATCTAGGTCTTTCTTCGAATAAAGGTGAACTCCAGTTTTCTGTTGTACATTTCTTCGAACAAATGGCTCTATCAGGCCTGCTCGATGAAGAGATGTCATCAATTCCGGTGTGGCCCCAAGATATTTTCGTGCCTGCTCCATAGGCATCGCTGCTGAGATGAGTTGTAATATTTCTGCGCTGCCGACGGCGTCGAAGCGCGATCTGTTGGCCTCGTCTTGGTTGGCAAGTTGCCGAGAGCAATCAGCGCCTTTTTCAGTTTCTTCGGGGGAATACCAAATTCGTCGCCCGCGGAATGGATGGTGTGAAATCTTCTCGCGGGAACGGGAAGCTCCCGAAGGCCAGCCTGTAGAGCGGCGGGCCGCTCATGAGCCCGATGACGAAAGCCGCGTTCAGCGGGACCTGCCCGCCGCCGAGCAAGCGACCAACGATGCCGCTGATGCCGGCGATCCGCCCGTCGAGCAGCAGCAGCGCGATGGCGGAGAGGCCGAGCAACATGCCGCCGATCAGGGAAGGCCAATAGGCATTCATGGGTGCTGCTCCGGTTCGCAATAGATGGCGTAGAGGGCTTCGATCAGGCGCGCGGCCTTCTCTTCACTCAGGCGGTAGAAGATCTGCTTGGCCTCGCGGCGCGTCGTGACAACCCCGGCTTCGCGCAATGCGCCGAGCTGCTGCGACAGTGTCGGCTGACGGATGCCGAGCCGCTCCTCAAGCTCGCCGACGGCGTATTCGCCCTCGGCGAGGGCGCAGGCGAGCCGCAGACGTGCCGGATGCGACAATGTCTTGAGCAAGGCGGCAACCTCGCCGGCGCGCGCCTCCATCTCCGCCGGAGGTATCTTGCGGGTCATCGCGGAAGTCATCACCACGCGGCCCCCGCCAGCGCATCGAGGGGGAGTTTGAGATAGCGCCGGCCGTTGGCCTCAGGCACCGGCAGCCGGCCGCCGCGGATGTTGACCTGAAGCGCATGCAGGATCAGCTTCGGCATCGGCAAGGTGCGGTCGCGCGCCTCCCGCAGCGCGACGAAGCGCTCCTCCGTCATGCCGGCCAGATGCGGGTTCGCGCGCTTCTGCTCGCCCACCGTGCTCTCCCATCTGGCGGCGCGCCCGCCGGGCTCGTAATCGTGCCCGGTGAACAGGCGCGTATCGTCCGGCAAGG
>NZ_FUYX01000010.1 GCF_900168195.1 Allobosea thiooxidans
GCCTCGGCCAATGCGCTGACCGGCCGGATCGGCCAGCTCAACGAACTGGTCGCGGCCTTCCGCACCGGCCGCGAGGCGGCCCAGGCCGCGCCGGTCGCGGCTGCGGGCTCGGCCTCCCCGCGCCCGGCCAAGCCTGCCCTGCGCTCGCTGACTCGCCCGGCGGCAGCGCCGGCCAGCGCCACGGCGGCCGCGGCCGACGGCTCCGAGCCGGAGCGGCTGCGCCAGCTCGCCCAAGCCGCCTTCGCCCAGTCCAAATCCGCCCCCGCCCCGCGCAAGGTCGCCAATGGCCGCGCCCAGGACGCCGGATGGGAAGAGTTCTGAGCTGGGCCCCGCTGCGCCAAGGGCTCAGCGGCTCAGCCCCGGTCAAACACACGCGGCGCCCCATCGGGGCGCCGTTCCCGTTTCAGGGCACAGACATGCTTGCCGCCGGTGACGTCGTCGCGAGAAGCGAAGCGGCTAAGCCGACCCGCAAGGTCACCCTGGCAGCCGATAGTCCCTGAACATCTCGCGCAGCGCCGTCTTCTGGATCTTGCCCGTCGCGGTATGCGGGATCGCCTCGACCAGCACGACATCGTCGGGCAGCCACCATTTCGCGATCTTGCCGGTCATGAAGGCCAGCATTTCCTCCTTGCCGGGCCGGCGCCCCGGCTTCGGCACGATCACGAGCAGCGGCCGCTCATCCCATTTCGGATGGGCGACGCCGATCACCGCCGCCTCCGCCACGTCGGGATGGCCGACAGCGAGGTTTTCGAGGTCGATCGAGGAGATCCACTCGCCGCCGGACTTGATCACGTCCTTGGAGCGGTCGGTGATCTGCATGTAGCCGGCCGGGTCGATGGTGCCGACATCGCCGGTGTCGAAGAAGCCCTGCTCGTCCAGGATCGGCTCATCCTCGCGCTTGAAATAGGCGCGCGCCACCGCCGGCCCGCGCATCTTGAGCCGGCCGAAGGTCTTGCCGTCCCAGGGCAGGTCGCGCCCGGCATCGTCGGTCAGCCGGAACTCGACGGTGAAGCCCGGGTGACCCTGCTTGACCTTGAGATCGTAGAGCGCTTCGCCTTCGAGATGCTCGTAGACCGGCTTGACCGAGCAGAAGGAGCCGAGCGGGCTCATCTCGGTCATGCCCCAGGCATGGGAGACGGTGACGCCGTATTTCCGCTCGAAGGCCTCGGTCATCGCCCGCGGACAGGCCGAGCCACCGATCACGACCCGCTTCAGCGTCGAAAGCTTGCCGCCGGTCGCCTCCAGATGCTGGAGCAGGCCGAGCCAGACCGTCGGCACCGCGGCCGTCATGGTGACTCCCTCGCCTTCCAGCAATTCGTACAGCGAGGCCCCGTCGAGCTTCGCACCCGGCATCACCAGCTTCGCGCCGGTCATCGGCGCCGAATAGGCCAGCGACCAGCTGTTTGCGTGGAACAGCGGCACCACGGGCATCACCGTGTCGCGCGAGGACAGGTTGAGATAGTCGGGCGCCGCCCAGGTCATCGCATGCAGCACGTTCGAGCGATGCGAGTAGAGCACGCCTTTCGGCCCGCCGGTGGTTCCCGAGGTGTAGCAGAGCCCGGCCGCGGTGTTCTCGTCGAAGGCGAGCCACGCGAAGTCGGCATCCGCCTCGGCGAGCCAGTCCTCATAGGCGACCGCGCCCTTCAGCGTCGTCTGCGGCATATGTGCGGCGTCTGTCAGGATGACGTAGCGCTCGATGCTCGGCAGCTTCTCCTGCAGCTGCTCGATCATCGCCACGAAGGTGAGGTCGAGGAAGAGCAGCCGGTCCCCGGCGTGGTTGATGATCCAGGCGATCTGATCGGGGAAGAGCCGCGGATTGACGGTATGCGTGATCGCGCCGATGCCGCTGATCCCGTACCAGAGCTCGAGATGGCGGTCGGTGTTCCAGGCCAGCGTCGCCACCCTGTCGCCATGCCGCATCCCCTGCCACTGCAGCCGCTTGGCCACCCTAAGCGCGCGCTCCCGGATCTCGACATAGCTGCGGCGCCTCAGGCCGCCATCCTCGACAGCGCGGCTCACCACCTCGCGCGTGCCGTGCTGGATCGCGGCGTGGTCGATGATCCGATGGAGCAGAAGGGGCCAGTCCTGCATCAGGCCGAGCATGCGCGTTTCTCCCGGAGCTTTCTGGTTTTGGGGAGAGGATAGCGGCGTGTTTCCGCGAAAGGGAAGCCGCACTATCGAAGGCTCGCCTGCTCGCGCGAGATGGTTTAGGTCTGATCGTTCAGAGCGGGGGGAAACGCCGTATGTCCGCACCGAAGCCTGCGCCGCCGGGGGTGCCCGAACCGGATCGGGTCTGGTTCCGCTTCATGCGCCTGCACCAGCGCATGCTCCTCCAGATGACGGCACGGATCCGCGCGTTCGGCCTCTCGATCCCGCAATTCGACCTGCTCTCGACCCTGACCGAGCAGGAGGGCATCAGCCAGAGCGAGCTCGCCGAGCGGCTCTATGTCACCAAAGGCAATGTCTCCGGCCTGGTCGACCGCCTGGTTCAGGCCGGCCTCGTCGAGCGTCGCGCCATCGCCGGCGACCGGCGCTCCTATGCCATGCATCTGACGCCCGAAGGCCGCCGCCTGGCCGAGGCCGGCATCGCCGCCCAGCGCGATTTCGTCGCCAGCACGCTCGGCAAGCTGAACCCCGGCGATCTGGCCGAGCTCGACCGCCTCGTCCTGCTCTGGCGCGACCTTGCCCGCGCCGTCGATGCCGAGTGACGCCGCGATGGCTGCCGAGATCGACCTCACCGCCTCCGCCACGGCCCTGCGCGCCGCCCTGGCCGCCCGGCGCTTCAGCGCCGCCGCGCTGCTCGAAGCGAGCTTCGCCCGGATCGATGCGCTGAACCCACGCCTCAACGCCATCGTGGCGCAGGACCGCGAGGCCGCCCGCGCCATGGCCCGCCTCAGCGACGTGCGGATCGCGAACGGCACGGCCCGCCCGCTCGAAGGGCTGCCGATCACGATCAAGGACGCCTTCGACGTCGCCGGCCTGCCCTCCTCCGGCGGCCTGCCCGCCTATCGCGAGCGCGTGCCGGACGAGGACGCCGCGCCGGTCGCAAGGCTGCGCGCCGCCGGCGCCGTCATCCTCGGCAAGACGAATGTCCCGGTGTTCTCCGGCGATTTCCAGAGCTACAACCCCGCCCATGGCGTGACCAACAACCCCTGGGACGAGACGCGCTCCCCCGGCGGCTCCTCGGGCGGTGCGGCGGTGGCCGTGGCCACCGGCATGAGCGCCTTCGAGCTCGGCTCCGATCTCGGCAGCTCGATCCGCTGGCCGGCCCATGCCTGCGGCGTCTTCGGCCTGAAGACGAGCTGGGGGCTGGTCTCGACCTGGGGGGCGATCCCGCCCCCGCCGGAGCGCCGCCCGCCGCGCAACGTCGATCTGATGGTGGCCGGCCCCATTGCCCGCGCCGCCGAGGATCTGGATCTCGTCCTGCCCGTCATCGCCGGCCCGCGGGATGCGGCCCTGCCCGCCCCGACCCTGCCGGAACCGCGGGCCGTCGGCGCGAAGGGCCTGCGCGTCGCGCTCTGGGCCGACGATCCCTTCGCACCGGTCGATCGCGAGGTCTCGGACGCGGTGCGCGAAGCCGCGCGCCGCCTGGCCGCGGCCGGCGCCATCGTCGACGAGACTGCCCGCCCCTCGGTCGGCTTCGCCGACGCCTTCGAGGTCTATGCGCTTCTGAACCATGCCGTCGTCGCCTACGGCCTGCCGCCGAAGGTGCGCGCCCGCATCCAGGCCCAGGCCTCGCGCTACAGCCCGAACGACCTGTCGCACCAGGCCCTGCAGGCGCGCGGCGCCCGCATGACGCCCGGTCTCTATCAGCAGCTTGCTCAGCGCCGCCTCGCGCAGAAGCGGCAATGGGCGCGCTTCTTCGCGCGCTACGACGTCCTGCTCTGCCCGCCGGCGCCCGTCGCCGCCATCCCGCATGATCATGGGCCGGACATCCACGCCCGGCAGTTGATCGTGAACGGCGCGCCCCGCCCCTATCTCGACTTCCTGCTCTGGGCCTCGCTCGCCACCGGCGCCGACCTGCCGGCCCTGGCAGCGCCGGTCGGATTCTCGCGCGAGGGGTTGCCGCTCGGCGTCCAGATCATCGCGCCCTTCGGCGAGGATCGCACCGCCATCGCCGTCGGCGCGATGCTGGAAGCCATGGGCGGCCGCTTCGTCGCGCCGCCGGCGCGCTGATCGGCGGGATGACTTTTGCGAGCCAGGCGGCCGCCTTACAGTGACGGCTGCCTTGCAGCAGAGTCTGCCGCCCCCCGCGCCAAAAGCGCTCAACATTTGCGGACAGATTAGCCTAGAGTGGCAAGAATCTTAAACGGAACCGGGAGGCCCATCATGCTGTCGAATCTCGCCGTCAGGGACATAGAAACGCTCGTCCACCCCTATACCAACCTCGCCACCCATCGGCAGAACGGGCCACTGGTGCTGGAAAGCGGCAAGGGCGTCTACGTCTACGACTCGGCCGGCAAGGAATATATCGAGGGCATGGCGGGGCTCTGGTGCACCGCGCTCGGCTACTCCAACCAGGAGCTGATCGAGACGGCCTACGAGCAGATGAAGAAGCTGCCCTTCACCCACATCTTCGGCGGGCGCAGTCATGATCCGGCGATCGAACTCGCCGAGAAACTGAAGGAGATCGCCCCGGTTCCGATCTCCAAGGTGTTCTACGGCGCCTCCGGCTCCGACGCCAACGACACCCAGGTCAAGATCGTCTGGTACATGAACAATGCGCTGGGCCGGCCGCAGAAGAAGAAGATCATCTCGCGGCTCAAGGGCTATCACGGCGTCACCGTCGCCTCCGCCTCGCTGACCGGCCTGCCGAACAACCACATCGACTTCGACCTGCCGCTGCCCGGCATCATGCACACCTCCTGCCCGCATCACTACCGCTTCGCCGAGCCGGGCGAGAGCGAGCAGGATTACTCGTCGCGCCTCGCCGCCGAGCTCGAGGAGATGATCCTGCGCGAGGGGCCGGACACGGTCGCCGCCTTCATCGCCGAGCCGGTGATGGGCGCCGGCGGCGCGATCACCCCCCCGGAAGGCTATTTCGAGAAGATCAACGCCGTCCTCGCCAAATACGACATCCTGTTCATCTCGGACGAGGTCATCACCGGCTTCGGCCGCACCGGCAAGATGTTCGGCACCGAGACCTACGGCATGAACGCCGACACGATCTCGCTCGCCAAGCAGATCACCTCGGCCTATTTCCCGCTCAGCGCCGTGATGATGAACGAGAAGGTCTACGAGGTCCTTGTCGACCAGAGCCGCAAGATCGGCACCTTCGGCCACGGCAACACCTATGCCGGCCATCCGGTCGGCTGCGCGGTCGCGGTGAAGACGCTGGAGATCTACCAGCGCGAGAAGATCGTCGACCACGTCAACAAGGTCGCGCCGGCCTTCCTGCGCCGGCTCGACAAGCTCGCCGAGCACCCGCTTGTCGGCGAAGCCCGTGGCGTCGGCCTGATCGGCGGCGCCGAGCTGGTCAAGGACAAGCAGACCAAGGCCTCGTTCGAGGCCAAGAACGGCGTCGCCGCCAAGGCCGTCGCCTATGCGCTGGAAGAAGGCTTCATCACCCGCGCCATGGGCGACCGCCTCGCCTTCTGCCCGCCGCTGGTGATCAGCGAGGCCGAGATCGAGGAAATGTTCAATCGCTGCGAGCGCGCCCTCGACAAGACGCTGAACTGGGCCAAGGCCGAAGGTCTGCTGGCCGCCTGATCCGCGTCGGAATACCTATCGGGAAGCCGGGCGGCGACGCCCGGCTTTTTTGTTTCGTTCAGCATTGTGGCCGGATATCTGCGCGGCCCGAGATCGCCACGAACAAATCACAGTGGTGCCCCGGCGCGGTCCCGATCGGCTTCCAGTGTGGCCTGGTCGAGGGCGAGAGCCCGCGACGTCAGGTCATCAGCGAGCCAGGAGCCATGGTCCAGCGCGACACCAGCCCCCAGATGCAGACCCGCAAGGGCTTCCACGACGCTTCGGCACGGGAAGTCTATGCAGCGCGCTTCCGTCCGATCGCAATTCAGGCGGTCGCGGCGGGAACCAGACAGCTCTCCGGCGCGTTGAGCCAGCACGGCAAGGTACCCAGGCCTGAATTGCCCGGCGTGCTTCGCCACGGTTTCGTCGACTGAAACCTCCCCTTCGAGACCCATGACTGGCCGGTGCGGAGCTCAAACTCCCACCGGCCTTTTTTTGTTCGGCTCCCTGGGCGGTGCCGAATCGCGTCTCAGCACGGGATCGCACCGTCATTCCGGGGCATGCCGCAGGCATAAGCCCGGAATGACGGCGTGGTTCCGCGGAAAGCATGCCCAAACGAAAACGGGCGGCCCCGAGGCCGCCCGCTGACATCTCCAAATCGTCCGATCCGATCAGACGACCACGACCTTCGCCCCGGCCGGAACCCGGTTGAACAGGTCGATCACATCGATGTTGCGCATCCGGATGCAGCCGGAGGAGGCCGAGCGGCCGATCGTCTCCGGCTCGTTGGTGCCGTGGATGCGGTAGAGCGTGTCCTTGCCGTCCTGGTAGAGATAGAGCGCGCGCGCGCCGAGCGGGTTCTCGGGGCCGCCATTCATGCCGCCCGCGACGGGCTTCAGATGCGGCCAGCGCTTCACCATCTCGGCCGGCGGCGTCCAGCGCGGCCATTCGGCCTTGCGCTGCACCACGGCCTCGCCGGTCCAGCCATAGGCTTCCTCGCCGGTCGCGACGCCGTAACGGATCGCCCTCCGGTTCGGCAGCACGAGATAGAGGAATTTCGACTTGGTATCGATATAGATCGTACCGGGCGGCTGGCCCGTCGGATCGGCGATCTCGTAGGGGAGATAGGGAAGGTAGGTGTCGAACTTGGGGACGAGCGCGATATATTCGGCGTCCCGCGCCGACAGTTCGGGAGCCGCAATGCTCTTATACTGGCAGGCGCCCAGGAGGGCGGAGAGCGCCAGTGCGACGAAAACGGACTTTTTCATAGCCTCCACCAGCGCGACCCGAAGGTAGCCTTTATGATGAATCGAACGTTAACGCTTCGTATCACCCGGGTCTTGCCCAAGAGGCTACGGTCTGGCGAAGCACTAGGCTCCAAACGGTCGCGGCGCAATCTGGTTCCCTTTATGGCATTCGCATGGAGCGAATGCGTGGCAAACCGGCCACGCCCCCCGCTTCACCGCCCGCATTTCCCGGACCGACACGCTTGACCACGCTGCTCATCACCCATCCCGCCGGTCTGGCCCATGCGATGCCGGCCGGTCATCCCGAATGCGCCGAGCGGCTGCGAGCGGTCGAGCAGGCGCTCGAGGCCGAGCGCTTCGCGGCACTGATTCGGGTCGAGGCGCCGCTCGGCACGATCGATCAGGTGGCGCTCTGCCATGACCGCGCCTATGCGCAGGCGCTGATCGCCTCTTCGCCCGAGGCCGGCTTCGTCCAGATCGATGCCGATACGCTGATGTCGCCCGGCACGATCGAAGCGGCGCTGCGCGGCGTCGGCGGCGCGGTCCATGCGGTGGACGAGGTGTTCGGCGGCAGGGCCCGCGGCGCCTTCGTCGCCATGCGCCCGCCCGGGCACCATGCCGAGCGCGCACGTGCGATGGGCTTCTGCTTCTTCAACCACGCCGCGGTTGCGGCGCGCCACGCCCAGGCGGCGCACGGCGCCGAGCGCGTCGTCATCGTCGACTGGGACGTCCACCACGGCAACGGCACCCAGGACATCTTCTGGAACGACGACAGCGTGCTCTACGCCTCGACCCATGAGATGCCGCTCTACCCCGGCACGGGCGCCGCGTCCGAACGCGGCGAGCACGACACGATCGTCAACGTGCCCCTCGCCCCAGGCACCGGTTCGGACGCGTTCCGCGAAGCCTTCGACATCGCGATCCTGCCGCGGGTCGCAGCCTTCCGCCCCGACCTCGTCGTCATCTCGGCCGGCTTCGACGCGCATTGGCGCGACCCGCTCGCGAGCCTCAACCTGCGCGAGGCCGATTTCGCCTGGGCGACCCGCAAGCTGATCGAACTGGCCGACCGGCACGCCGCCGGCCGCGTCGTCTCGATCCTGGAAGGCGGTTACGACCTCGACGCGCTGGCGAAATCGACAGCCGCCCATGTTTCGGCGCTGATGGAAGGGTGAGCGCCCCGCCCGTCATTGCGAGGCGCGAAGCGACGAAGCCGTCGAGGGGATTGGATCAGACGTTCGACCCAGCTCCCCTGGATTGCTTCGCGTGGCTCGCAATGACGACGAAGCGCCTTATTCCAGCGGCGCCGTCTCGGCGATCTCGATGCCGAAGCCGGAGAGGCCGACGAAGGAGCGCGGCGAGGAAGCCAGGTTCACGATCGAGCTGACACCGAGATCGCGCAGGATCTGCGCACCGAGGCCGACCTCGCGCCATTGCTGGCTGCGCAGCGCATCCGCGCCCTCGTCCTCGACGCTCTTGATCGGCACGCCGGCGCTGCCGTCGCGCAGATAGACGAGCACGCCCCTGCCCTCCTGCTGGAAACGCCTCAGCGCGCACTGCACCGCGCCCGCCCCGCCCAGCACGTCGCCGACGACATCGGCCCGGTGCAGGCGAGCCGGCACCTTCTCGCCATCGCCGAGCTTGCCCATCACGAAGGCGAAATGCTGCGTGTCGTCGAAGGGCGTGATGTAGACATGGCCGGTCATCTCGCCGAAGGCGGTCTTGACCGGGAAGGAATGCACCCGCTCGACCAGCTTCTCGCGCGACTGGCGATAGGCGATCAGGTCCGCGACGGTGATCTGCTTCAGCCCGTGCTTCTCGGCGAAGGCGCTGATCTGGGCGCCCTTCATCACCGTGCCATCGTCATTGGCGAGCTCGCAGATCACGCCGACCGGCGGCAGGTCGGCGAGCTTGCACAGGTCGACGGCCGCTTCCGTATGGCCCGAGCGCATCAGCACGCCGCCATCCTTGGCGATGAGCGGGAAGACATGGCCCGGACGCACGAAATCGGCGGCGCCCATATTGCCGTTGGCCAGCGCACGCACCGTGTTGTTGCGCTGCTCGGCCGAGATCCCGGTGGTCAGCCCGTGCTTGACGTCGACGGTGATGGTGAAGGCGGTGCCGAGCGGAGCGTCGTTCGACGACACCATCGGGTCGAGGCGCAGGCGCCGCGCCTCGCTCGTCGTCAGCGGCGCGCAGACGATGCCGCAGGTGTTGCGGATGATGAAGGCCATCTTCTCCGGCGTGCAGAGCGAAGCGGCGACGATGAGATCGCCCTCGTTCTCGCGATCGTCGTCATCGGTGACGATGACGATCTCGCCGCGGGCGAAGGCTTCGATGGTCTCGGCGACATTGTTGGACATGGCGGCCTCGCGCGGCCCTGACAGGCCGAGGAAATCATTCGGGGTCACGGCGCCGTCGGTGGCGGCGGCGATGCGCTCGGCGCTTTCGCGGGAGATCCAGGCGGCCGGATCGTTGCACAGCGCGGTCACGCTGGCCGGCGACAGGCCGACCTGCTTGGCGAAGGCGCTGCGCGCGATCTTGTTCTGCCGGAGCCAAGCGTCGAGCTTCATGCCGAGAAGCTAATACGTCTCGGCTTCATCCGCAATGAAGCAGGAGCACATTTTCAGTATTGCTGAAATGCAAGATGTCCCGATCTCTCAGCCGTCCCCGCCATTGCGAGGAGCGAAGCGATGAAGCAATCCAGAGGGACGGGGTGAAACGTCTCACCCGGTCCCCCTGGATTGCTTCGCTGCGCTCGCAATGACGCCCCCACGCTCGCGGATGACGGCCTTGCCTTACTCCTGAAACGGCCAGCGCGGCGCGACGACGCCAACCTGCCCGCGATGGCGCAGATACTGGTCCGCCAGCACGCAGGCGACCATCGCCTCGCCGACCGGCACAGCGCGGATGCCGACGCAGGGGTCGTGCCGGCCTTTGGTGAACATCTCCGCCTCGCCGCCGGTGCGCGTCACGGTGGCGCGCGTCGCCAGGATCGAGGAGGTCGGCTTTACCGCGAAGCGGGCGACGATCGGCTGCCCCGTCGAGATACCTCCGAGGATGCCGCCGGCATGGTTGGACAGGAAGAGCGGGCGCCCGTCATTGCCGGCCCGCATCTCGTCGGCATTCTCCTCGCCAGAGAGCTCGGCGGCGCCGAAGCCCTCGCCGATCTCGACGCCCTTGACGGCGTTGATGCTCATCAGCGCCGCCGCGATCTCGGCGTCGAGCTTGCTGTAGATCGGCGCGCCGAGCCCCGCCGGAACACCTTCCGCCACGATCTCGAGCACCGCCCCGATCGAGGAGCCGGACTTGCGGACACCGTCGAGATAATCGGCGAAGAAGGCCGCTGCCTTGGCATCCGGGCAGAAGAACGGGTTGCGGCCGACCTCCTCCCAGTCCCAGTTGGCGCGGTCGATCTTGTGCGGGCCGATCTGGACGAGCGCGCCGCGCACAACCATGCCCGGCACGACCTTGCGCGCGATGGCGCCGGCGGCGACCCGCATCGCCGTCTCGCGCGCCGAGGAGCGCCCGCCGCCGCGATAGTCGCGGATGCCGTATTTCACGTCATAGGTGAAATCGGCATGGCCCGGCCGGTACTTGTCCTTGATATCGGAATAATCCTTCGAGCGCTGGTCGACATTGTCGATCATGAGCCCGATCGAGGTGCCGGTCGTCACCTGCACGCCGTCGCTCTCACGGGCGAAGACGCCGGAGACGATGCGGACCTGGTCCGGCTCCTGGCGCTGCGTGGTGAAGCGGGACTGGCCCGGCCGGCGCCGGTCGAGATCGCCCTGGATATCGGCCTCGGTCAGCGGGATCAGCGGCGGGCAGCCGTCGACGACGCAGCCGATGGCGGGTCCATGGCTTTCGCCGAAGGTGGTGACGCGGAAGAGATGGCCGAAGCTGTTGTGCGACATGGGCGTCCGATGCGTTTCGTATCGGCTCTTAAGCCGGATCGGCCCGCGGCGAAACCCCGCCTGGCCGCATCGGGCCATTGACAAGGCGCGGCCTCGCCGCTTCAAGCGCGCCCATGAGCCGCCGGCCGCCCTGCCCTTCGCGCTCCTGGCGCCCCGGGAGTCCCATCATCGCGGGAATCTAGCCCCGAGTCGCCCTGCCGGGCGGCTTCGGGGTTGAACCGGCTCGGGCCAGCCTGCGCGCGCGGCGCCCGACCACGCCTCTCCAAGATCAACCGGGCTTCGACTGCAAGCCCTCGGCCGCGTGAGCGCAGCCGCCGAGCGCCTTTCCCAGGGCGCCGCCGGCCACCGCGTTCACGTCCTGCCCGGCTCGCCATGACCCGCTTCCCCAAACGCTCCACCCCCACCGCGACGGCCGCCGTCAGCCTGGCGCGCGCCCTCTCCAAGCTCGGCTATTGCTCGCGGACGCAGGCCGAGAAGCTGGTGCGAGACGGGCGCGTCGAGGTCGATGGCCGCATCGCCCGGCACCCGGAGCTGCGGATCGACCCGCAGCGCGCACGGCTACGGGTCGACGGCCGCGCCGTTGCCGCAGCGCGCCGCATCTATCTGGCGCTGAACAAGCCGCGCGGCCTGGTCACCACCGCGAACGACCCTGAGGGTCGCCAGACGGTCTATACCTGCCTGGAGGGGCTGGACCTGCCCCATCTCGCCCCGGTCGGGCGCCTCGACATGGCGAGCGAGGGCCTCCTGCTGATGAGCAACGATACGCGCTGGGCCCAGCGCATCCTCGACCCCGCCGCCGGAGTCGAGAAGACCTATCACGTCCAGATCGACCGGGTTCCCGACGCCGACCTCATGGCCCGGCTGGGACAGGGCGCGGTCGACGAGGGCGAGGTCCTGACGATCCGCTCCGCGACCCTGCTGCGGCACGGCGAGCGCAACGCCTGGGTCGAGATGGTGATCGACGAGGGCCGCAACCGGCAGATCCGGCGCATCGTCGAGGCCGCCGGGGCCGAGGTGCTGCGCCTCGTCCGCGTCAGGATCGGCGGGCTCGATCTCGGCGAACTCGCAAAGGGCGCCGTCAGGGAGCTGCGCCCCGACGAGGTCGCCCTCCCCCTCGCATCCGCTAGGGGCTGAGCCGGGCTCAGTGCGCGGCGGCCGTCGCCGGCACGGCCGGGGCGCCTTCCCAGCGCGTATGCGCCGGCAGGTTCTCGCCCTTCATGATCACGGTCAGCAGCCCGATCTGGGCGTAGTCGCCGACATGGGTGTCGTAGAGCACGGTCGCTCCCGCCCCGACGCAGACGCCCTTGCCGAGCCTGACCTTGCCGACCTTCATCACCCGGTCCTCGTAGAGATGGGTCTGCAGGGCCGAATGGGCGTTGACCGTGCAGAAATCGCCGACCTTGATGCAGTCGAACTCGGTGATGTCCGTGGAGTCGAGCCAGACGCCCCTGCCGTATTTTGCCCCGAACAGCATCAGGAACCAGGGCAGGAAGGGCGTGCCGCGCAGATAGTCGAACAGCACCTTGCCGCCCAGCCCCCAATACATCACCGCCACCGCCTCGGTGCGCATCGCCCACCAGGACCACATCGGCTTCATCACCGGCTTGTAGACGCCCATCATCAGCCATTTGACGGCGGCGCAGATCAGCGCCTGCACCACGGCGATCGCGACCGCGACAGCCATGAAGGAGAGCGCGAGCCCGATCCAGTCGCCCTCGTTGATCTTCTGCTGCAGCACGAGGTCGACCGCGAGCGTGCCGAAGGTGATGAACAGCATCGCCGGGAAGGAGGTGTGCAGCGCCTCGAACAGGCCGCGGCCGAACTGCTTGGCGAAGGACGGCTTGTAGGTCCAGTCGGCACCGAGATCGACCTTCTGCCGCGTCGGCAACTTGATCGGCGGCGAGCCGAACCAGGTATCGCCGGGCTGCATGCGGTCGTTGGCCGGCGGCTTCGACTTGATGCCGATCAGCACGCGGTCCGGGATGACCGCGCCCGGCGGCACCACGGCGTCGTTGCCGACGAAGACCTGCTCGCCGGTGCGCGTCGCGTCGAGGCGCATATAGCCGCGCCGCATGTCCTCGTCGCCGAAGACCACTTCGTCGGCGATGAAGTTGCCGGCGCCGATTCCGGTGAGGTCGTAGCGGCCGGAGAGGTTGGTCGAAATCTCCGCTCCCTTGCCGATGCTGGCGCCCATCAGCCGGTACCAGGCGCGCATGTAGATGGTGGCGAAGAGCGAGGAGAGCGTTTCCAGCGTCACTTCCGTCGCCAGTGCCACCGTCCATTTGCGGGCGTAGAAGCCGGAATGGATCGAATAGGAGCCGGAGGTGACGCGCGGCAGGACCGCCCAGCGCAGCCCCGCCATCAGCAGAACGGTGAAGGCGATCAGGCCGATCGCGGTCGGCCAGGTCAGGATCGGCAGGAACCAGAGATAGCTGATCTCGGTCCAGCCGGCGATGAAGTAGTCGATCTTGTCGAACAGCCAGAAGGCCGGGAAGATGGGCAGCAGACTGACCGGCGGCAGCACCACCAACATCAGGATGTAGAAGGCCAGCATCGCCGCCCGGCGGCCCGGCGAGGCCTGCGCCTGCGGCGGCAGGGCGGCGAGGTCGACCGTGCCGACCTTGCGCGCCGGCGTGCCGTCCCAGATCTCGGCGGCGCCGACCCGGGCGCCCGGCGCGATCGCGGTCAGGTCGGCGATCTCGGCATGGTCGCCGACGACGCAGCCATGGCCGAGAACCACGGAGGCGCCGGCCGAGACGTCCTTGCCGATCTTGATGCGGCCGATCACCAGCTTGTCGCCGATCGCCTCGCCATTGGCGAAGGTGGTCTTGGAGCCGAAGGTCGTGAAGTCACCGATCTCGATCAGGTCGATGGCGCCGGCCTCGTAGTCGGAGATGATCACGTCGCGCCCGACCTTGGCGCCGAGCAGGCGCCAGTAGAAGCGCATCACCGGAGTGCCCTGCAGCCATTTGATATGGACGAGCCCGGCAACGCGCGCGGCGAACCACCAGCGGAAGTAATAGACGCCCCAGAGCGGATAGATTCCCGGCTTGCTCCGGCCGAGCACGAGCCATTTCAACGCGATGGCGATGAGGCCGGTGACGACGATGATCGCGACATAGACGCCGAGCAGCGCGGCGATCTGGCCGAGCAGCGGCAGATCCTCGCCCGAGATGATCATGTAGGTGACGAAGACGCCGAGCCATTGCGCCGTCGACAGGCCGATGATGACCGGCAGCACCACCGCCTGGGCGAGGCCGCAGAGGAAGCGGCGCAGGAAGGGCGGCGGCGTGAAGGAGAGGTCCTCGGCCGTCGCGGCGCCGCGCTCGTCGAGCAGCGCCGCCATGGCGCGCAGCGTGCGCGCGCCATAGACGTCCTGCAGCGTGATGCCGGCATAGGCCGGCGTCTCGCGCACGATCGAGATGAAGCGGGCCGCCAGCAGCGAATGCCCGCCGAGATCGACGAAGAAATCGGCCTCCAGCGGCAGACTCGCGGCGCCGAGCACGCGCTTGGCCGCCTCCAGCAGCGCGGCTTCCGTGGCATTGCGCGGCGGCTCCTGCTCGCCCTCGGCGGTGGGCGCCGTCAGCGGCGCCGCCTTCAGCATCTTGCGGTCGAGCTTGCCGGAGACCATGCGCGGCAGCGAGCCGGCAGCCTCGAAATGGGCCGGCACCATGTAGGGCGGCAGCTTCTCGCGCAGAGCGGCCCTGAGCGCCGGTCCGTCGACCGCCACGCCCGGCTCCGGCACCACGAAGGCGACCAGCCGCTCGATGCCGTCGTCGCTGCGTAGCACGACGGCGGCCTGCGCCACGCCGGGCTCGTCGGCGAGCTTGGATTCGATCTCGCCGAGCTCGACGCGGAAGCCGCGGATCTTGATCTGGTCGTCGATGCGCCCGTGGAAGACGATGTTGCCGTCGTTGTCGAGGCTGACCGCATCACCCGAGCGATAGAGGACCGGGTCCTCCGCGCCGGCGACACCGGCGAAGGGATTGGCGATGAACTTCTCGGCCGTGAGTTCGGGCCGGCCATGATAGCCCTTGGCGACGCCGGGACCGCCGATCAGCAATTCGCCCTGCTCGCCCGGCCGGACGAGGTGCAGCTCCTCGTTGGCGACATAGGCGGTGTAGTTCGGGATCGGCTTGCCGATGGTGACGGTCTCGCCTGGCACGACCTCGGCGGCGGTGGCGACGACCGTCGCTTCCGTCGGCCCGTAGGTGTTGAGGATGCGCCGGCCAGGCTTGGACCATTTCTGCACGATCGCCGGCGGCAGCGCCTCGCCCCCGAGCAGGATCAGCTTCAGCGAGGGCACGTCGGCCGGCAGGATGCCGAGCAGCGTCGGCACGGTGTCGATGATGGTGACCCCGGCCTCGTTCAGGATGGCGGGCAGCTTCTCGGCATCGCCCATCATCTCCGGCGAGGCGACGAACAGCGTCGCGCCGACGAGATAGGGCGTCCAGATCTCCTCCATCGACAGGTCGAAGGCGACCGAGGCGCCCTGGAACACGACGTCGTCGGGACCGAAGCCGTAGAGCGCGTTTCCGGAGCGGAGGAAGTGGCAGATGTTGCGATGGCTGATGACGATCGCCTTCGGCGTGCCCGTCGAGCCCGAGGTGTAGATCAGATAGACCGGATGGTCCTTGGTCAGCCCGGCCGGGCGCGCCGGCGGTTCGACATCGTCCGCGCTCGCGGCGAGAGCCTCCGGTGTCCAGACCGCCCGCTCGGTCTCCTCCGCCCGCCCCGCCCATTCGGGGCAGGTGACGACGCCCTTCGCCTCGGCATCGTTCAGGCAGGTCGCGATGCGCTCGACCGGAGCTTCCGCGTCGAACGGCACCCAGGCCGCGCCGGCGCGCGTGATCGCGATCTGGGCGACGAGCAGGTCGATGCCGCGCGGCATCCACAGGCCGACCATGTCGCCAGGACCGACACCGGCCAGCTGCAGCCCGCGTGCCTGCCGGCCCGCCGCGGCCCAGACGGCCGCATAGCTCAGGCGGCGGTCACGATCGACGAGGGCGGCATGGTCGGGCCGCGCCGCGACGGACGCCGCGAAGATCTCCGCCAACACCTCGTCGCGGATCAGATCGGGGCGCTTCTCGCCAGCCAGCATGGCAAAGGGTTTCGCGCCGGCCGCGTCCGACGCCGCCGGCAGCTTCGTCATATCGTTCATCGCGCCCCGCTGCGCTCAAAGGCCCGTCGCTGTCGTCCCAGGCAGCCCGTGCCTGCGGCAGTGCGGCGCCTTACCACGCGCCTTATGAAGAAAACGGAATCGTCGCTCCTGCGCCGCGACATCCACATGAGGCCCCCCGGCCGGGCAGCCGCCGCTTCACGCCGCTCTGCTAGCACATTCCTCCTGCGGAATCACGCGTGAACCGCCGATGAACGCGCCCGCGCATACGCGCGGGCGATGCACGATCAGAGCCATTCAGCCTTGTCGCCGGTCACGACAAGCAGCTTGCCCTGCCAGATATCGACCCGGGCGGCATCGCGCGGCGCCACCGCTCCGACCAGCGCCAGCACGGCGCGCGCGACGCCGCCATGGCTGACGATCACCGTCTCGCGCCGCAGGCCCTCGAGCACCGGCCGGACGCGCTCGGCCAGCATGCGGTAGCTCTCGCCGCCCGGCGGCACGAAGCCCCATTTGTCGCGCTCGCGCAGTTGCGCCTGCTCGCGCTCGGCCTTGCGCACGTCGCGCCAGGTGAAGCCTTCCCATTCGCCGAAGGTCAGCTCGCGCAGGCGGTCCTCGACGACATAGCCGCCTTCGGGCAGGCCGAGCTCGCGCCGCAGGATGTCCATGGTCTCGCGCGCCCGCTGCATCGGCGAGCCGATATAGTCGAGCTCGGCATAGGCCGGCTCCAGCGCCTTGAGTCGGCCGGCAGCCTCCGCCGCCTGCCTGCGGCCGAGATCGTTCAGCGGAATGTCCTGGCCGCCCTGCAGCCGGCCCTCGCGATTCCAGTCGGTCTCACCATGACGGACGAGGATGAGCCGGTGCGGAAGCGAGATCGGAAGCATGCCCTCGCTTCTGCACGCTGGCGCCGGCATCGTCAAAAGCCTTGGGCAACTAGGGGGCATGCGTCGCGGCGATCGCGACAATAGGCCGCTTTCTGTGGCCCATCGCGCGCCGGCTGTGTATAGCGCCAGTGCCTTTTCCGGACGCGAAGCCCCATGCCCGCCACCCTCGCCTTGCCAGACGGCCGCAGCCTCGCGCTCGACGCGCTGCCGCTCGTCATGGGCATCGTCAACGTTACCCCCGATTCCTTCTCGGATGGCGGCCTGCTCGCGAGCACGGAAGCCGCGGTGGCGCATGGCGCGCGCCTCGCCGCCGAGGGCGCGGCCATCGTCGATATCGGCGGCGAATCGACACGCCCCGGCCACGCCGCGGTCGATGCCGCGACCGAGATGGCGCGGGTGCTGCCGGTGATCGCCGCGCTGAAGGCCCGGGTCGACGTGCCGATCTCGATCGACAGCTACAAGGCCGAGGTGGCCGAGGCGGCGCTCGCCGCCGGCGCCGGCATCGTCAACGATGTCTGGGGAGCGCAGCGCGACCCGCGCATCGCCGCGGTCGCCGCCCATGCCGGCGCCCCGATCATCCTGATGCACAATCGCGAGACCGTGGACGCCACGCTCGACATCTTCGACGAGGTGCTGCGTTTCCTGGAGCGCTCGATCGCGATCGCGATGCAGGCCGGCGTTCCGCACAGCCAGATCGTCGTCGATCCCGGCATCGGCTTCGGCAAGACGGCGCGGCAGAATCTCGACCTGATCCGCCATCTCGACCGTCTCGGCGCGCTCGGCTGCCCGGTCCTGCTCGGCGCCTCGCGCAAATCGACGCTCGGCCGCATCACCGGCCGTACGGTCCCCGCCGAGCGGCTCGCCGCCAGCATAGCCGCCCATCTCTACGGCGCCAGCCGCGGCGCCGCCATCATCCGCGCCCATGACGTCGCGCCGCATGTCGACGCGCTCAAGACCTGGGCCGCGATCGAGGACAGCACGAAGGTAGATCCGTGAGCGAGACCGGCCGCATCCTGATCGAGAAACTCGATATCTACGCCTATCACGGCTTCTTCTCCGAAGAGGAGCGGCTCGGCCAGCGCTTCCTGCTCGACCTCGTGCTCGATGTCGACTTGCGCGCCGCCGCCGCCAGCGACCGCCTGGCCGACACGGTCGACTATGGCCGCGCCGTCGCGATCGTGACCGAGGCCTTCACCGCCCGCCGCTATCATCTGCTGGAGGGCGCGGCGCGCTCCGTGGCCGTCGCGATCTTCGACGCCTTCCCGCCGGTCGACGCCGTCGAAGTCACGCTGCGCAAGCCGGCCCCACCGATCCCTGCGACTCTCGGCTCGGTCGGCATCCAGCTGAGGTTCCAGCGTGAAGGTTGAGGCCGCACTCGCCTTCGGCGGCAATCTCGGAGATCCGGTCGCGGCCTTCGCCGCGGCCTTGCAGGGGCTGCGCGACCATCCGGAGATCACGCTCGGGCGGCTGTCCTCGGTCTATCGCACGCCGCCCTGGGGCAAGACCGACCAGCCCGAATTCCTCAACATGGCCGCCGTGGTCGAGACCTCGCTCGCCCCGCAGGACCTGCTCGCCTTCTGCCTGGAGCTGGAGCGCGCCGGCGGCCGCGAGCGCCGCGAGCGCTGGGGGCCGCGCACGCTCGATATCGATATCCTGACTTATGGCGACGCCGTCATCGACCAGGCGCGGCTGCAGATCCCGCATCCGCGCATTCCCGAGCGCGCCTTCGTGCTGACGCCGCTGGCGGAGATCCTGCCGCAGCGCCTGATCGGCGGGCGAACCGTGGCCGAGCTCCTTGCAGCAGCCGCAGACGAAACGATCCGCCGCGACGATGCCGCGACGGATCGCTTGAAGGCCTTGCTGGCGGGTTAGGCCGCCAGTCGAGCGGTCATTCTTCGTAGAGTTCGCGCAATACGGCCAAGGCTCGGCTGAGCGTTGCCGGCGGAGCCGCGCCGAGCTGCCTGATCAGCCTCGTCTTGTCGAGGGCGCGGCTCTGTTCGAGCAGGATCAGCCCATCGGTGCCTTGAAAGGAAATCGGGACCCTGAATCCGGCCGGGCGGCTTTTCGAGGTCATCGGCGCGAGGATGACGGTGCGCAGATAGTCGTGAATCTCCGGCGGCGAGATGACGAGGCACGGCCGCGTCTTCTGGATTTCACTGCCGACCGTCGGATCGAGCGCTGCAAGCCAGATGTCGCCGCGCTTCACCATGTCAGCTCGGCGTCTTCGGCATTGCCGAATTCCGGCCAGGCCAGCCCGTCGTCCTCGGCAGCCGCGAGACGCCTGGCATCGTCCGCCCAGCCCTCGCGCACCTGCTCCTGCACGCGCTGGATGACGATGCGGCCCTGCTCCACCGTGAGCTCGACACCATCGCCGGCCTTCGCCCCGATTTCCGCCAAAAGCGGCTTCGGGATGACGATGCCGGCCGAATTGCCGATTTTCTTGACGGCGCTGCGCATGGCTCCCTCCGCTGAAGGAACCAATATAGGCTCAGGCCCAGCCCGTTACAACAATGTTATAACGAGAGCGGCGTTTCACTCGCCCTTGTCGAGGGAGATGTCCGGCGCGGTCGGCACCTTCATGCCGACGACGTGGTAGCCTGCGTCGACATGCAGGATCTCGCCGGTGATGCCGCGCGACATGTCGGAGACGAGGAACACTGCCGTTTCGCCGACCTCCTCGATGGTGACCGTGCGGCGCAGCGGGGAATTGTACTCGTTCCAGCGCAGGATATAGCGGAAATCGCCGATGCCGGAGGCGGCCAGCGTCTTGATCGGCCCGGCCGAGATGGCGTTGACCCGGATCTTCGAAGGGCCGAGATCGGCCGCGAGATACTGCACGCTCGACTCCAGCGCGGCCTTGGCGACGCCCATGACGTTGTAGTGCGGCATCCACTTCTCGGCGCCGTAATAGGTCAGCGTCAGCATGGCGCCGCCATCGGTCATCAGCTTCTCGGCGCGCTGGGTGATGGCGGTGAAGGAGTAGCAGGAGATCAGCAGCGACTTGGTGAAGTTCGCCTCGCTGGTCTCGACATAGCGGCCGGTCAGCTCGTCCTTGTCGGAGAAGGCGATGCAGTGGACGACGAAGTCGAGCTTGCCCCAGAGCTTCTCGATCTCGGCGAAGACCGCGTCGATGGTCGCGCCGTCGGTGACGTCGCAATGGCCGACGACATGCCCGCCGAGTTCCTTCGCCAGCGGCTCCACCCGCTTCTTCAGCGCATCGCCCTGATAGGTGAAGGCGAGCTCGGCGCCGGCATCGGCCGCGGCCTTGGCGATGCCCCAGGCGATGGAGCGATTGTTCGCGACGCCCATCACGAGGCCGCGCTTGCCCTTCAGGAGATTGGCGGTCGGCGAAACGGCGTTGGAATCAGGCATGTGGGACCCGCAGGGAAAACGAGGAGCAGGTCTCTTAGAACAGTCGCAGGAAAGTGGGAACCGCTTTTGACGCCGGCCTCCACGGCTGAATCGCGTATCCGGCCCCGATCGACGGCGATTTCCCGCGATCAGGACCGGAAAAGGCTCACGCCGGGCCGTTGCCGGCTCAGCTTGCCTCGCTGCGCGCCTTCATCAGGGCGGTGAGCTCGGCGTCGGCAGCCGGCATCTCGATGTCGATCGCGACGAAGAGATCGCCGACCGCCCCCTTCTCGCCCTTGAGCCCCTTGCCGCGCAGGCGGAACTGCTTGGCGGTGCCGGTCAGCGGCGGGATGTTCATCTCGACGGCACCGGTCAGCGTCGGGACGTGCAGGGGCCCGCCGAGCACCGCCTTGGCGAGCGGCACCGCGACCCGGGTCCGCAGGTCCTTGCCGTCGATGGTGAAGCGCGGATCGGGCTTGACCTTGATCGTCATCAGCACGTCGCCGCTCTCGCCGGAGAACGGGTCGGTCTGGCCGAGGCCGCGCAGGCGCATCACCTTGCCGTCGGTAACGCCCTCGGGGATGGTGATCTCGACCTCGCGCCCGGTCGGCAGCTTGACCCGGCGCGTGCCGCCGGTCGCGGCCTGCACCAGCGTGACCTCGAGCGTGAAGCTCTGCTCCGGCGGCTTCTGCGGCTCGGCCCGGCCGCGCGCCCGCCGGCTCGCCTCGCCGAAGAGCGAGGAGAAGATGTCGGAGGCGTCGAAGCCGGCATCGCCGCCGCTGCCGCCCGCGCTGCCGGCGCGCGCGCCGAACGGATTGCCGCCCCCCTGGCCGAAATGGAACTCGAAGCCGCCGCTGCGCCCGCCGCGGCCGGCGCCCATACCTTCGAAGCCCTGGAACTTCGGCTTGCCTTCGGCATCGATCTCGCCGCGGTCGAACTGCTTGCGCTTGGTCTCGTCGCCGACGATCTCATAGGCGCTGTTCAGCTCGGCGAACTTGTCCTGCGCCTTCGGATCCTCCCGGTTGCGGTCCGGGTGCAGCTCCTTGGCGCGGCGGCGGAAGGCCTTCTTGATGTCCGCATCGCTCGCGCCGCGGGCGACGCCCAGAACCTGATAGGGATCGCGCATCCAGAACCTCGTTTCCATGCAAAGTCGAACGGCCGGCGCCCACGCCGCCAGCCGTCCGCCTCGCCTTATCTGGGGATGGTGTGGCGTCGACGCAACACCCTCCGGAAGCCCTTCTGCACCCGCGACGAGGCCTAGGCAAGCCGGAAAGGTGCGTCAGCTCAGCCCCTTCCAGGGCCCGACATCCTTCACCGCCCATTCCCCGCCCGAGGGGCGGCAGGCCGTGCCCTGCAGCTTGACCGGCTGGCTCTGGGTCTGGACGCTGGCGATGAAGGCGCGGCAGATCTCGTCGGAACGCAGGAACGGCCCGCCGACCGGCACGAAGGAGCCCTTGATGCCGCTCTGGGGGTTGTCCCAGGACACGGCGGCGCCGTTGCCCTGCGGATCGAGCGCGACGCCCATCGCCCCGTCGGCCCGGCGCATGTCCTCGGGGCCGAGCTCGGCGGCGAGGCTCGCCAGCGCGGCCGGCCGCTCGTTGCTGCGCGAGGGCAGGATGGCGGAGGTCGTCGCGACCTCCTCCTCGCTCTTGGAGGAGAGGCCGATGATCGGGAACGAAACCGAGCAGCCGGCGGAGAACAGCGCCAGCGCCGCCGCCGCCAGCAGCGGGCGCATGGGGGCTGCGCGATCAGGAAGGCTTTGGAACGCTCCGGCCCCTGCCCTATATAAACCAGCCGTCCGAAACCGGATCACTTCGCGCTCGCCCAACGCCCATATTCCACTGACGAGGATTAGAACGTGCAACCGTTAACGAGCGGTGACTTCACCGAGGAAAACGAGCCTTTCGCCTTGTTCCAGAAGTGGTTGGACGAAGCGACGAAATCCGAGCCGAACGACCCGACCGGGATGGCGCTCTCCACGGTCGATGCCGACGGCATGCCCAACAGCCGCATGGTGCTGCTCAAGGGCCACGGGCCGGACGGCTTCGTCTTCTACACCAACACCGAGAGCCAGAAGGGCCAGGAGCTGCTCGGCCAGCCCAAGGCGGCCGCGCTGTTCCACTGGAAGAGCCTGCGCCGGCAGGTGCGCATCCGCGGCGAGGTCGCGCTCGTCTCCGACGCCGAATCGGACGCCTATTTCCAGTCGCGGCCGCGCGACAGCCGGATCGGCGCCTGGGCCTCGCAGCAGTCGCGCCCGCTGGAGAGCCGTTTCGCTCTCGAGAAGGCGGTGGCGAGCTACGCGCTGAAATTCGGCGTCGGCGAGATTCCGCGTCCGCCCTACTGGCGCGGCTTCCGCATCACCCCGACCTATATCGAGTTCTGGCGCGACGGCGCCTTCCGCCTGCATGACCGCATCGTCTTCCGCCGCGCCTCGGCCGCCGAGCCCTGGACGAAGACGCGCTTCTACCCCTGAGGATTCCCGCGCCATGGCGATGCCGAAGTTCGATTTTCCGAAGACCGAGCCGGGCAAGCGCCCGGTCATGCTGCTGACCGGGGCGAGCCGCGGCATCGGCCATGCCACGGTGATGCAGTTCGCCATGGCGGGCTGGCGCATCCTCTCCTGCTCGCGCCAGGCCTTCTCCGAGAAATGCCCCTGGCCGTCGGGCGCCGACGACCATGTCCAGATCGATCTCGGCGATCCCGAGGACACGATGCGCGGCATCGCCGAGATCAAGAAGCGCCTCGCCGCCGAGGGCGGCAAGCTCAACGCCCTGGTCAACAATGCCGGCATCTCGCCCAAGGGCCGCAATGGCGAGCGGCTGGGCGCCGCCACCACCTCCTTCAACGACTGGCACAAGGTCTTCCAGGTCAATTTCTTCGCGCCGATCATGCTGGCGCGCGGCCTGCTTGACGAGCTGAAGGCGGCGCAGGGCGCGATCGTCAACGTCTCCTCGATCGCGGGATCGCGGGTCCACCCCTTCGCCGGCGCGGCCTATGCGACGTCGAAGGCCGCGCTCGCCAGCCTGACGCGCGAGATGGCGGCCGATTTCGGCCCGCTCGGGATCCGCGTCAACGCCATCTCGCCCGGCGAGATCGACACCTCGATCCTCTCCCCCGGCACCGAGAAGATCGTCGCGACCCTGCCGATGCAGCGGCTCGGCAGGCCCGACGAGGTCGCCAAGGCGATCTATTTCCTCTGCACCGACGCCTCGAGCTACGTCACCGGCTCGGAGCTGCACATCAATGGCGGACAGCACGTTTGACGCGGAGCGCAGCAGCATGACCGGCGATGGCGGCCAGGTCATCCGCTTCCCGGCCACCGGCCGGGCCGCGGCGCGCCCGGTGCTGGCGGCCTCGGTCGCGGTCTTCCGCGACGGCAAGGTGCTGCTGGCGACGCGCACCAAGCCGCCGGCCGACCAGCTCTGGTCGCTGCCCGGCGGCAAGGTCGAGGCCGGCGAGACGCTCGAGGAAGCGGCCTTGCGCGAGCTCGCGGAGGAGGTCGGCGTCACCGCCCGCATCCTTGGCTTCAACCGCCATGTCGAGATCTTCGGCCGCGATGCCAAGGGCGATGTGACGCATCATTTCGTCGTCGCCTCCTTCGTGGGGGAATGGCTCGCCGGCGAGCCGCAGCCCGGGCCGGAGGCCGGCGCGGTGATGTGGGCGGACCCGCTCAGGCTCGGCGGGCTTGCGACGACGCGGGAGCTCGGCGACGTGCTGCGCCGCGCCCATCACCTTTTCGCAGCCGGCAGCGCCGCATGAGGGCGCCGGCGCGTGGCATGGCCGTCCTGGCCGCCTTGCTCTTGATCGCGCCCCTCGCCGCCGGCGCCCAGCGGCGCCCGCAGCCCAACGCCAAGCCCCCGGCGGCCCCGTCGGCCGAACAGCCCGCCCCGGAGCCGAGCGGCCCACCCTATGAGCCGCAGCTCCTGCAGCTCGCCGAGATCATGGGCTCGCTCGCCTATCTGCGCACCCTCTGCGGCGGCAAGGAAGCGCAGGACTGGCGCGCCCGCATGGCGGCGCTGATCGAGGCCGAGGGCCGCACGCCGCAGCGGCGCGAACGCCTGACCACCGCCTTCAACCGCGGCTTCAGGGCCTATGCGCTGACGCATCGGTCCTGTACCGACGCCAGCCAGGAGGCGGCGGCGCGCCTCGCCGGGGAAGGCGAGGCCCTCTCGCGCGCCCTCGCCGGCCGCTATGGCGGATAGGCAACAGCTGTTGCCCGAATGCGATCTTCGGTGGAATTCTTCCGGTCGCGTTAACCTTTCTTAAACGCCGCGGTAGCGTGCCGCTCTGGCACGGCTTATGACTTGAGCCTCGCTCAACCGTCGCGATCCGGAGCATAACCGGCGCGATTCGCATCAGATAAAGGCTCCAGAGTCCCGTTTCGATGCCGATCCAGCCCGAAGACACGATGCTCGACCCGAATCTCGCCGACGACCACGGCGATGCCCGCCGCGTGGCCTATGGCTATGTCGAGGACGCCTTCGCCGAAGGGCAGCAAGACGGGCTCGATTCGGACGCCATGGCCCATGCCGCCCTGTTCGCCGCGCTGCGCACGCTGGTCGAGACCTATGGCGAGGAGGCGACTGCGGTCTTCGCGGAAGCCTTGCCCGAGAAGGTCCGCTGCGGCGCCTTCACCAGCGGCACCCGGCACTAAAAGCCCGATCCAGCCGTCACTTTGGGAGCGAGTCGGCGGCGGTTCTCGCCGTCGCGGCACGTTCTTCCATCAGCGCCCGCTCTTTGACGTTGCGCGTCAGCGCGACCGCCTGATCGAACGCCTCCGCCGCCTCCCGATGGCGGCCGAGCTTGGACAAGAGGTCGCCGCGCACGCTCGGCAGCAGGTGGTAGCGCTTGAGCGCGGGCTCCGCCGCCAGCGCCTCGACCAGCTCCAGCCCCGCAGCCGGCCCTTCCGCCATGCCGACGGCCACCGCCCGATTGAGCTCGACGATCGGCGAAGGCGCCACGCGCCCGAGCACGGCGTAGAGCGCAACGATTCGAGCCCAGTCGGTTTCCTCGGCCGTGCGCGCCCGGGCATGGCAGGCGGCAAGGGCGGCCTGCAGCAGATAGGGGCCAGGCAAAGCGCCGGCGAGCTGTTGGGCCCGCTCCAGCGCGGCGAGTCCCCGCCCGATCAGCAGCCGGTCCCAGCGGGCGCGGTTCTGATCAAGCAGCAGGATCGGCTCGCCGCCGGGGCCGATACGTGCGCGCAATCGCGAGGCCTGCAGCTCCATCAGCGCCACGAGGCCATGGACCTCCGGCTCCTGCGGCGCCCGCGCCACGAGGATACGCCCGAGTCGCAACGCTTCTTCGCAGAGCGTCGGGCGAACCCAGTCCTGCCCCGCCGTCGCGGCATAGCCCTCGTTGAAGATCAGGTAGACCACCTCCAGCACCGAGGCGAGGCGCTCGCCCAGCTCGGCACCTGCGGGCACCTCGTAGGGCACCCTGGCATCGCTCAGCGTCTTCTTCGCCCTGACGATGCGCTGCGCCATCGTCGGCTCCGGCACCAGGAAGGCGCGCGCGATCTCCTCGGTCGTGAGTCCGCCGAGGAGCCGCAGGGTCAGCGCCAGCCGCGCCTCCTTCGGCAGGACCGGATGGCAGGCGGTGAAGATCAGCCGAAGCAGGTCGTCGCCGACCTCGTCGTCGAGCGCCTCGTCGAGATCGGGCGCTGCCGGCCCCTCGCTCGCGATATCCAGGCCGATTTCTTCCTGCTTGCGCCGGGCCATCATCTCATGGCGTGCGGCATCCAGCGCGCGGTGCTTGGCGACCTGCATCAGCCAGGCCGCGGGATTGTGCGGCACGCCTTCCTCCGGCCACTGCTTCAGCGCCGCGACCAGCGCATCCTGCGCCAGCTCCTCGGCCCGGCCGACATCGCGGGTCAGCCGCGCGAGGCCAGCGATCAGCTTCGGCGCCTCCATGCGCCAGACCGTCTCGATGGTGCGGTGTGCATCGCTTGCCGACATCGGGAGCGATACACACCATCAGCGGCGCTCGCTGGCAAGCGCCTCGCCCGGGCCGGGTTTCAGCCCTGGCCCTCGACCTCGTTCTTGAGACGCTCCCAGGTCGCCGCCGTCTCCGGCGACACCGCCTCGCCGAAATCGGCGATATCGACGACCGGGCGAATCTCGATCTCGGACGGGCCGGGCATCGGATTGGGGCAGCGCTTGACCCAGGAGATCGCCTCGTCGAGCGACTTGCACTCCCAGAGCCAGTAGCCGGCGACGAGCTCCTTGGTCTCCGCGAACGGCCCGTCGACGACCGTCCGCTTGCTGCCGTCGAACTGCACGCGGGCGCCCTTCGCGCTCGGCTGCAGCCCGTCGCCGCCCTTCATGATGCCGGCTTTCACCAGCTCTTCGTTAAAGGCCATCATCGCATCGACCAGTTCTCGCGTCGGCATCGCGCCGGCTTCGCTGTCCTGGGTCGCCTTGACCATGATCATGTAGCGCATGACATCTTCCCTTCAATCCGTTGTGGCGGCGGATCGCCGGCCCTGATCGGCCGGGCAGGCCATCCTGCCGGTTCGTTCCAAACTCAGACGCCGCCGACGCCCATGTCGCGGAAGCGCTGTATCGCCTCGCCCTGCTCGAAATCGTCGAGCTCGAACATCTGGCGGATCTCGATCTCGCTGTCCGTCAGCATCGGATTAGGGAATCCGCTTGCCCATTCCCGCGCCTCCTCCACCGAGGAGACATTGATGATGGTGTAGCCGGCGATCAGCTCCTTGGCCTCGGCGAAGGGGCCGTCGACGACCGACTTCCGCCCGCCCTTCCATGTGACACGCCAGCCCTTCTCGCTCGGGTGGAGGCCGCTGGCATCGACCAGCACCCCGGCCTTGAGAAGCTTCTCGTGGTAATCGGCCATCTCGGTGAAGACCTCGGCGGACGGCATGACGCCGGCTTCGGAATCACGCGTGGCCTTGACGATGATCATGAAACGCATGGTCTGCTCCTGGTTCCTGGCTTCGGAAGCGGCTCGGGTCGAAGCCCTCGCTTCCGAAATCACGTCGAACGGGGTTCTGGGAGTTCGACAGGCTCAGGCGATTTTTTTCACGGTTTCGGCGCGGATGCGTTCTTCCTGCGCGCGCAGCTCCGGCGTCATCTCGGCACCGAAATCCTCCGTCTCGAAGACGGGCCTGATCTCGATCTCGGTGCCGCCGTCGAAGGGCGCGCGCTTCAGCCATTCGATGGCTTCGGCCATCGACTTCACCTGCCAGAGCCAGAAGCCGCAGAGCAGTTCCTTGGTCTCGGCGAAGGGGCCATCCGTCACCGTCCGCTCGCTCCCGGAGAAGCGCATGCGGATGCCCTTCGAGGTCGGGTGCAGCCCCTCGCCCGCCAGCATGATGCCGGCCTTCACCAGCTCCTCGTTATAAGCCCCCATCCGGGTGAGGAGCTCCTGGCTCGGCATGATGCCGGCTTCGCTGTCCTTGTCGGCCTTGACCAGAACCATCACTCGCATCGGTCTTCTCCTTGGGTTGGGAGAACCGGGCGGCTCCAGCGCAAACCGCCGGAACCCGTTCTCTGCCGGCACGTCGAACGGGCGCGGCCGGAATCGACATCGCCGGGAATCTTTTTTCAGTTTTTATTTGCGGAGCCGCTCGCACGCCCGATGCGCACCCAACGCGAGCGGCTCCGATCCGTTCAGGCGCTGCGCGGCAGCGCCTCCAGGAAGCGGGCCGGCTCGCCCTGCGAAGGTGTGGTCAGCTCGCCCTCCCACATCACCTTGCGGCCGCGCACGAAGGTGCCCACCGGCCAGCCCGTGACGGAGACGCCGTCATAGGGCGTCCAGCCGCATTTCGAGGCGCTCCACTCCTTGGTGATCGTCTCGCGGCGCTTGAGGTCGACGATGGTGAAGTCGGCATCGTAGCCCACCGCGATCCGGCCCTTGCCTTCGAGCCCGAAGATGCGCTGCGGGCCGTGGCTGGTCAGGTCGACGAAGCGCTCCAGCGTCAGCCGGCCGGCATTCACATGGTCGAGCATGATCGGCACCAGCGTCTGCACGCCGGGCATGCCGGAGTGGCTCGCCGGATAGGCGTGATGCTTCTCCTCATGCGTATGCGGCGCATGGTCGGAGCCGAGCACGTCGACGATGCCCTGCTCGACGCCCCACCAGATCCGCTGGCGGTGGCTGTCGTCGCGGATCGGCGGGTTCATCTGGGCATAGGTGCCGAGCCGCTCGTAGCAATCCGGCGCGACCAGGGTCAGGTGGTTCGGCAACACCTCGACGGTGGCGACATCCTTGTGGTCCTTCAGGAACAGCATCTCGTCGCTGGTCGAGATGTGCAGGATGTGGACGCGCGCCCCGGTCTCGCGGGCGATGCGCACGAGCCGCGTCGTGCAGGTCAGCGCCACCTCGGGCGAGCGCCAGACCGGGTGGCTCGCCGGATCGTTCTCGACCCTGAGCCCCATGCGCTCGCGCAGCATGGTCTCGTCCTCGGAGTGGAAGGCGGCGCGACGGCGCGTGCGCTTCAGGATCTCGGCGACGCCCTTGTCGTCCTCGACCAGGAGGTCGCCGGTCGAGGAGCCCATGAACACCTTGATGCCGGCCGCGCCCGGCAGCCGCTCCAGCTCCGGCACGTCGGCGGCGTTCTCATGCGTGCCGCCGACCCAGAAGGCGAAGTCGCAATGCATGCGGTGGCGCCCGCGCCTGATCTTGTCGGCCAGCGCCTCCGGCGTCGTCGTCTGGGGAATCGTGTTCGGCATCTCGAAGACGCAGGTCACGCCGCCGAGCGCGGCCGAGCGCGAGCCGCTCTCCAGGTCCTCCTTGTGGTCCAGCCCGGGCTCGCGGAAATGCACCTGCGAGTCGATCACGCCCGGCAGGATGTGCAGGCCGGTGCAATCAACCGTCTCGCCGGCCGAAGCCTGCGAGAGGTCGCCCAGCGCCATGATCTTGCCGCCGGTGACGCCGATGTCGCGCGCGACGCGCCCATCCTGGTTCACCACGGTGCCGCCCTTGAGGATGACGTCGTAGGTCTGGGGCATGGCGGTTCTCCCGGCGGTTGAGCAAAAGGCTGATGCAGCCTACCTATCGGCAGACTCGCCGGGCCGGAAGCGGAAACAGCTTTCGGGTGGCGCCATGATCGCTCACGGCCGACGAGCCCGGCACGGAATCAGAAACGGAACGGCTGCCCATGCCTGCAACCCGATTGATCGACCGCGGCGTCCTCCGCGTCAGCGGCGAGGACGCCCGCGACTTCCTGCAGAACCTAGTGACCTGTGATCTCGATCCGGTTACGCCCGGCCGGGCCGGCTATGGCGCGCTGCTGACGCCGCAAGGCAAGATCATCTGCGATTTCCTCATCGTCGCGCTGCCGCCGGAGGATGGCGGCGGCTTCCTGCTCGATTGCCCGCTCCTCCAGGCCGCCGACCTGATGAAACGCCTGAAACTCTACAAGCTGCGAGCCAAGGTCCTGCTCGAGGATCTCACGAATGCGAGCGCCGTTCTGGCTTCCGCCGACGGCGCCCCGCTGCCTGCCGATGCCGGCGTGGTCTATGACGACCCGCGCCTGCCGGCGCTGGGCCAGCGCGCGATCGTCGATGCCGAGGGCGCCGAGGCGCTCGCCTCCGCCGAACCGGACACCTATCACGCCCGCCGCATCGCGCTCGGCGTGCCTGCCGGCGGACGGGACTTTCCCTATGGCGACAGCTTCCCGCACGAGGCGCTGCTCGACCAGCTCGGCGGGGTCTCCTTCGGCAAGGGCTGCTATATCGGCCAGGAGGTCGTCTCCCGCATGCAGCATCGCGGCACGGCCCGCACCCGCGTCGTCCCGATCGTCTTCGACGGCGGCATCGTCGCGGAGACCGGCGCCGAAGCGACCGCCGCCGGCAAGCCGCTCGGCACGATCGGCTCCGGCACCGACGGCAGGGCACTCGCCATGCTCAGGCTCGACCGCCTGGCCGACGCCGTCGCCGCCGGCCAGGAGCCGCTCGGTGGCGGCCTTGCCTTCCATCTCGCGGAGAAGCCCGGCTTCATCCGCTTCCCCTTCCCGGGCGAGGCCGGCTTCGGCACCACACCAGGAGCCGCGATATGAGCGACGCGATCATCTCGAACGAGGAACGCGTCGCGATCGCAGGGCCCGACGGCAAGTTCCGCTGCCGCTGGCCGGGGACCGACCCGCTTTATCTCGCCTATCACGACACCGAATGGGGCGTGCCGGAATATGATTCCCGCGCCCTCTGGGAAAAGCTGATCCTCGATGGCTTCCAGGCCGGTCTCTCCTGGATCACCATCCTCAGGAAGCGCGACGCCTTCCGCGCCGGCTTTGCCGGATTCGAACCCGAGCAGGTCGCCCGCTTCACCGAGGCCGATGTCCAGCGCCTGCTCGCCGATCCCGGCATCATCCGTCATCGCGGCAAGATCGAGGGCACGATCAGGAGCGCGCAGGCCTATCTGAAGCTCAGCGAGCGCGAGCCCTTCGCCGACTTCCTCTGGAAGCATCTCGACGGCCGCGTGCTGCAGAACAGCTTCCGCGTCCAGAACGAGGTGCCGACCCAGACCAAGCTCTCCGAGGCGATCTCGAAGGAACTGAAGAAGGCCGGCTTCACCTTCTGCGGCCCGACCATCGTCTACGCCTTCATGGAAGCCTGCGGGCTGGTCAACGACCACCTCACCGGCTGCTTCCGCTGGAGCGAATGCGCCGCACTGGCGCGCGACAGTCGCGCCGCCTGATGGCCCGCGCCCCGGAACCGCCGCGCGCCTGGCAGCGCATGCTCTCGGGCCGCCGGCTCGACCTCCTCGACCCCTCGCCGCTCGACATCGAGATCGAGGACATCGCCCATGGCCTCGCCCGCGTCGCCCGCTGGAACGGCCAGACACGCGGGGCTCATTCCTTCTCGGTGGCGCAGCATTGCCTGCTGGTCGAGGCGATCGCCGGCCATCTCAACCCTGGCTGGAGCGAAGACTGGCGCCTGATGGCGCTGCTGCACGACGCACCGGAATACGTCATCGGCGACATGATCTCGCCGTTCAAGGTGGTGATGGGCGATGCCTACAAGAGCGTCGAGAACCGGCTGCTCGCCGCGATCCATCTGCGCTTCGGCCTGCCCGCGGCGACGCCCGCCATGCTGAAGCGCGGGACGAAGGAGGCGGACACCATCGCCGCCTTCTTCGAGGCGACCCGCCTCGCCGGCTTCGCCCGCGAGGAGGCCCTGAAATTCTTCGGCAGGCCGCAGGCGCTTCCGGCTGAGGTCCTCGCCTGGCTGGAGCCGCTCGACACCGAGACGGCCCAGGCCCGCTTCCTCGCGCGCTTCGGCGAGCTCGCCGGCGCAGCCTGAGCCCGTACAGGTCAGGCTTTCGGCCTGACCTGAGCCGGATCAGAGCGTCAGGCGGACCTGGCTGATCTCGGCAGCGATCGCCTTGAAGACCGGGCCGAGCTGGGAGGCATTATCCACCTCATAATACATGTCCTTGCTGGTAGCACAGTTGCGCAGCATCGTGGTGTTACCGTCCATCACACGAATGGTGTAGACAGTAATTCCTGCGGCCTTAGCATTCTCACAAGCTTTCGCCGTGCGAAGGTCGATATTAGAATTCCAGGTTCTTCCGTTTCCGGCAAAGCGGCTTCGCGTATTTTGACCGTCAGTCAAGAGTATCATGTATTTCTTTAGCCGCGGCGTGGAAGCCGGCTTGGCCTGCGTAAACGGCTCACTAGGGCTGAGCGTCGCCATGCCCCACACAGCGCCAATAGTTACGTTGGTCGCCCCGATCGGCTTCATTGAAGCAACCTTTGCCCTCAATGCCTGCCAATCGCCGGTCAGCGGCAAAATGGAGGCCTGACCGCGGGGAGAAAAATCGTCACAGAAATCCGCAGGATATGGATTAATGCTGCTATCGCTGTCCGTAACATCATTAGGATCGTCACGATCAGCGACACACCCCTCCCAGTTTTGCTTGGAGATTCTGGTTGATGTCTCCCTGCAGGTATACGGCGAATAATTAGAGCAATCTAGAAGCTTCATTCCCCATCTCAGCCAGGAAGAAGATACCAATCCCGTATCTAGAACAATTCTGGTTGAGAACGGCACAATAGAAATTCTAATTTGATCAGCAATACTGGGATCTTTTGCCTTTTCCATAACGTTAATCAGATCATTGGATGCCAGCTTCAAAGCATCCATCTTGCCATCGTCCTTCATCGATCCCGTATTATCGAGCACGAGGGCTAGCTCGATGGTATTGGTGCCCCAGGTCGAGCGGCTGTTGCTGGCGACCAGGATATGGTTGGTCCCGATGATCTTGGCGATGGTCGTCGGCATGTCGACCTTGGCCGAGATCTGCACCGTGCGCGCCGTTCGGTCGATGGTGATCGTCGGCTCGACCAGCCCTTCCTTCACATCGGGCGGGAGGTTGTCCTTGATCCAGCCGGCCACCCTCGTCTTCACATCGGCGTCCGACAGCTTCTGCGCGTCGCGGGCGGCCATCAGCGCCGCGGCGTCGATGGCGGAACTGAGCGCCTGCCGTGCATTGCTGGCGCGGGAGTAATCGACGGCGACGCCGACCACGCCCATCATCGGCACCAGGGTGAGCCCGAACAGCAGCGCCACATTGCCGCGCTGGTCCCGGCGGAAACGCCGCATCATCTCCTGAAGGAAACCGATCTTGCCCATGACATTCCACACCCCGGCCGGATTGACCGCATTCGGCCGCAGAAGCGTTGGAGGCTGGGAATTACGAATTTCTGAAAGCAATTCCCCGAACTGGGGCCTATCTGCACATTTTGAACGGAAATCATCTGCCGTTGCGTCACCCGACGCTTCTCGCCCCCTCCGCGCACGCCTCCTGACTGCCGGAGAGCGTCCTGCGCAGCCTCCACGATTATTTCCCACACGGAACAGGTGATCGTTCTTTTTTCTGGATTTCGAAAAAAGCGCTTTCGCGGGATCATTCCGGGATCTGATCGGAGGAGCCCGTCATGGCCGATACGTCCACCCTCGCCTTGCCCCGCGGCGTCGTCGTCAAGGGGGCGCTGCAGCCCCGCTTCGACGAGATCCTGTCCACGGAGGCGCTGGCCTTCGTCGCCGATCTCCATCGCCGCTTCAACGAGACGCGCAAGCGCCTGCTCGCACTGCGGACCGAGCGCCAGAAGCGCTTCGACGCCGGCGAGACGCCCGACTTCCTGGCCGAGACCCGGCACATCCGCGACGGCGACTGGACCGTCGCACCGATCCCGGCCGATCTGCAGGACCGTCGTGTCGAAATCACCGGCCCGGTCGACCGCAAGATGATCATCAACGCCCTGAACTCCGGCGCCAAGGTCTTCATGGCCGATTTCGAGGACGCCTCCTCGCCGGTCTGGGCGAACATGGTCGAGGGTCAGATCAACCTCAGGGACCGCTGGGCCAACAGGATCGACTTCACCGATCCGGCGAGCGGCAAGGCCTACAAGCTCAAGGACAAGCCCGCCGTCCTGATCATCCGCCCGCGCGGCTGGCATCTGCCGGAGCGCCATATCGAGATCGACGGCGAGGAGGCCTCGGGCTCCCTGGTCGATTTCGGCCTCTACCTCTTCCACAACGCCAAGGCGGCGCTGGCCGCCGGCTCCGGCCCGTATTTCTACCTGCCGAAGCTGGAGAGCCATCTCGAAGCCCGGCTCTGGAACGACGTCTTCGTCGCCGCCCAGTCGGCGCTCGGTCTGAAGAACGGCACGATCAAGGCCACCGTCCTGATCGAGACCCTGCCCGCCGCCTTCGAGATGGACGAGATCCTCTACGAGCTGCGCGAGCACATGGCCGGCCTCAATTGCGGCCGCTGGGACTACATCTTCTCCTTCATCAAGAAGCTCGCCCGCAACAAGGCCTATGTCCTGCCCGATCGTTCACAGGTCGTGATGTCCAAGGCCTTCCTGCGCGCCTATTCGCTGCTGCTGATCAAGACCTGCCACAAGCGCGGCGCCTTCGCGATGGGCGGCATGGCGGCGCAGATCCCGGTCAAGAACAATCCCGAAGCCAATGCCGCGGCCTTTGCCAAGGTCAAGGCCGACAAGGAGCGCGAGGCCGGCGACGGGCATGACGGCACCTGGGTCGCCCATCCGGATCTCGTCCCGGTGGCCATGGAGGTGTTCGACCGGCTGATGCCGCAGGCCAACCAGCTCGGCAAGAAGCGCGACGACGTGAGCATCGGCACGAAGGACCTGCTCGAGGTCCACCAGGGCACGCGCACCGAGGAAGGCTTCCGCGAGAACATCCGCGTCGGCGTCCAGTATATCGAGGCCTGGCTGCGCGGCCGCGGCGCTGTGCCGATCTACAACATGATGGAGGACGCCGCGACCGCCGAGATCAGCCGCGCCCAGATCTGGCAGTTCGTCCAGTACGGCGTCGCGCTCGAAGGCGGGGTGAAGGCCGATGCCGCGCTGTTCAAGCGCTGCCTGCCCGAGGAGATGGAGCGGGTGAAGGGCGAGCTCGGGGCGGAGACCTATGCCAAGGGCCGCTTCCCCGAGGCGATCGCGCTCTTCGAGACGCTCTCGCTGGCGCCGAACTTCGAGGACTTTCTGACGGTCCCGGCCTACGCCAAGCTGGGCTGATCCTCGGCTTCGATTCGACGATCAGGGGCGCCGCGGCCACGCGGCGCCCTTTTTCTTTGCCGGTCAGGGCTGGTGCCACCAGATCCGGGCGCCGACGATCACGGCGAGCAGGAGGACCGAGCCGAAGAGATGCAGCAGGTCGGCCTTCCAGCCGCCGGCCGACGGCCGCCGGATGTTCTGGTAGACCGCCTCCCGACGACGCCGATAGGTTCCGATCGTGGTCATGGCTGCCTCCATCCGGTTTCAGCTGGCGCGGCCGGAGATCGCCGCGGCGCCGGATCGCACCGGCGCCATCGCCGTCCCGGCGAGCGGGCGCGGCAGGTCCTCGACCGCATCGCGAACGAGGGACGCGTATTCCGGGCGGGCGGGGGAAAGCGGCGCCCGGCAGGAAGTCCCGATCTCCGGATGCAGCATCGACAGGGCGAGCTTGGTGAGGACCGGGTCTGGCTCCCGCGCGATGACCTCGAGCAGCGGAACGAGCCGCCGCTGCAGGATCTGCGCCTGCCCGTAGAATTCGGAGCGCGCCGCGCTCTCCAGCCGCGCCAGCCAGTGCGGCGCCAGATTGCCGATGCCGGTGATCGCCCCGCATCCGCCCGCGAGCAGATAGGCCGGAATGGTCTCGGCCGCGCCGGTCAGCCGCATGAAGCGGCGGTCGCGCAGGCGCGCGATCCGGTCGCAGCGGATGAGATCGCCGCGCCGCTCGAGGATGCCGACGATGTTCGTCGCCCCCTCGAGCCGCTCCAGCGTCTCCGGCATGATCTCGATGCCGCAGCGATCCGGGTCATTGTCGAGGATGATCTCGAGCCCGGTCGCCTGCGCCGCGGCCAGCGCGTGGGCGACGAGCCCGGCCTGCGTCGGCCGGTTGTAATAGGGCATGCGCAGCAGCAGGGCCGAGGCGCCGGCCTTCTCGGCCGCGGCGATCTCGGCGAGCGTTTCGGCCGTGGCATAGCTGCCGACGGCCGCGAGCACCGGAAAATGCCGGCCGGCGATACGGCGGGCAGCCACGCTGAGTTCCTGTCGTTCCGCCCCGCTCAGCGTCGGGCTTTCGCCCGTGGCGGTGCCGATCACGATGCCGTCGGCGCCCTGCGCGATCTGCCAGTGGATGAGGCGCTCCAGCGCGCCGTAATCGATCGCGTCCTCATCGAAGGGCGTGACCAGCGCGGTGAACATGCCGTGAAGCCAGTGGTTCATGGCAGGCCTCAGAGCAGCCTGAGCGTCTTCGCGGTCATGCGGACCGCGCGCGGCCTGTGGCCGGTCTCGAACACGGCGTAGCGCAACGCCGCGCCGCGATCGGCGAAAATGCCGCCGCCGCGGCCATGGGTCTCGACGGCCAGCCAATGACCTTCGCTGTCGCGCCCGACCAGGAACCGGAGCGGGCCACCGAACGCTTTGCGAGGGATACTGAACATCATCCTGTTTCCCGAACGGTCTTTTTGGACCGCCCGGACAAGGTATTTGCGCCGCCATAGCCGTTCGAGACGGGGCGAAGGACGGCGACATCAAGGATGCATAAAGGCGGCGACGCCGGCCCTTTTGACTTCCGCGGGCCGCTCGCGCTCAATCCGCCGCTCTCGCCCGGATTCGCCCCATGCCGTCTCGCCTTCTCGCCGCCCTCGCCGCTGCCCTGCTCGGCGCCTCCCTCGCCCAGGCCGCGACGCTCAGCCCCGAACAGCGCTTCAGGACGCTGGGCGATTTCTCCGCCCGCAAGCCCGGCAAGCCGGCGCGGGACGTCAGCGGCCTCGCCTGCATGCCCGCCGCCAACGGCGTTCAACGCTGCCTGTTGATCAACGACGAGGGCGCCTTCGCCCAGTTCGCGGAGCTCGCGGAGAACCGGATCACGCCGGGCGCCACCCTGCCGATCATCGGCGCGCAGTCGGCGCCGGACACGCTCGGCCAGCCGCCGCAAAACATCTGCCGCACGGCCGGCCGCTTCGCCGAGCTCGACGGCGAGGCCGTCGCCTATGCCGATGGCGCCTTCTATGTCGCCGGCTCCCATGGCTGCTCGCGCAACAAGGGCGAGTTCCGCCTCTCGGCCTTCCATCTCGCCCGGATCAAGGTCGGCGCCGATGGAGCGCCCGCTGGCGGAGTCGAGCTGACCTACCGGCTGAGCGACATGCTGCGCCGCGCGGGCGAGGCCGGCGCGTTCTTCGGCAGGAGCCTGATGGACGACAACGGGCTCAATGTCGAAGGCATCGCCGTGATCGGAGGCACGCTCTGGGCCGGCCTGCGCGCGCCCTCCCTCGGCAACCGCAGCTTCCTCGTCGGCGCTTCGCTCGATGCCCTGTTCGCGTCGGGACACGCGGCCGCGACCGAAATCCCGAAGCTGATCGCACTGCCCGCCGGACGCGACCGTGGCATCCGCGATCTCGCCCCCCTGCCCGACGGACGCCTGCTCGCGCTCCTCGGCCCGGCGCAGGAACAATCCCTGCCCTATGCCGTGATGCTGGTCGACACGGCCCGGCCGGAGGCCGCCGCGTTCCTCGGCGAATTGCCGGCCCGCGGCAACGGCAAGGCGGAGTCGCTGACGGTGCTGGCCCAGGACCGCAGCGGGCTCACCGCCCTGATCGGCTATGACGGCCGCAAGAACGGACATTTCGAATCCTACCGCCTGCCTCTCCCGAGCGAGCCCCGCTGACCGCCATGGATTTCCGCACCCGCCTGTCCGCCGCCGTCGAGCGGTATCGCGCCGAAATCGCCGGTCCGCGCGAACATCTGGCGTTGCTGCGCTGGCAGATCGCGGAAGGTCACGCGCTCGACCAGCGCGACACCTTTCCCGGTCACCTCACCACCAGCGCCTTCGTGCTCTCGCCCGACCATGCCCAGGTCCTGCTGATCGATCATGTCGTGATCGGCCGCTGGCTCCAGCCCGGCGGTCATTGGGAGGAGGCAGCGCATTTCCATCTGTCGGCCGCGCGCGAGGCCGAGGAGGAGACCGGGGTCCAGGGGCTGACGCTCCATCCCTGGCATGCCGGCGGCGACCTGCCCTTCACCATCGACAGCCACGACGTGCCCGGGAAGCCGTCGCGCGGCGAACCGGCCCATATCCACCACGACCTGCAATATCTCTTCCTCGCCGACCCCGCACGGCCACTGGTCGCGCAGGTCGAGGAGGTTCATGCAGCTGCCTGGAAGCCCGTCGCGGCCCTGGCCGAGATCGCGCCGCACGCCTTGGAGCGGCTCGCGCGCCTGCCGAAACCCTGAGTGTTGCAGCGCAGCAACATCAGGCCCGATTGCAAAAACGCCTATGGCTCTTTTATCGCGGCCCGTGCGGGGCGGCGGCATGGTTGCCTCGCGGATGAGTTATTTATTGCAAATCTTTTGCAACAATGAATTCATCCGCGATCACATCGGAGCCTTCCATGTCCTCGAAAGTCATCGCGCTCGCATTGTTCGCGTCGGCCGCATCCATCTCGGCCGTCGCAGCCGACCTGCCCGCGCGAAAGGCAGCACAACCGCCCGCCCCGGCCATTTCCGCCTGCACCGAAAGCGAGGGCATCCCGATCGACGCCTTCGGCTTCACCACCGGCTCTGATGTCGCCGATGTCGGCTCCTTCGGTCCAAGCCTCGCCTATAACGGCGCCTTCGGCACCCGCATTGGCAACTCGAACGGCCATGGCCTGAACCTGCAGGGCTCCTACGGCCTCTTCCCCTGCTTCGAGATCGGCCCCTATGTGCTGGGCTCCATCACCAGCGCCTCGGCCGGCGGCGTCAGCGCCGATTCGCGCGCCTTCGGCGCCGGCGTCGAGATGAAGTACCGGCTGCTCGGGCGCGACATGCACGGGCTCGGCCTGACCGTCGTGCTCGACCCGAGCTTCAACCGCGTCGATCCGGATGGCGCCGGCCGCTTCACCACCTACAACACCGGCATCCGCCTCTTCGCCGACAAGACGCTGATCCCGAACACGCTCTATGCGGCGCTCAACCTCTCGCAGGATCTGACCTGGAGCGGCCCCTCGCCCTATCAGCGCTCCTCCACCTTCACGGTCGCCGGCTCGCTCGCCTGGCAGGTCGCGGACGGGCTCTATCTGAGCGGCGAAGTCCGCCACATGCGCGCCCATAACGAGCTCGGCTTCGGCAAGGAAGCGGGCTACGCCACCTTCGCCGGTCCCGGCATCTTCTGGCAGGCGACGAAGCAGCTCGCCCTCTCCGCCGCCTACAACATCCAGGTCGCCGGCAAGGCCAAGGGCGAGCCCGGCAATCTCGACCTGACCAATTTCAGCCAGCATCTGGTCAAGGTGAAGCTCGGCTACAGCTTCTGACGGCCCGATCGGACGTCAGCCCTCGTCCAAAGTGCCTGAATAATAGAAGCCCTCATCCTGAGGAGGCCCGCAGGGCCGTCTCGAAGGATGATCCAGCGGGCTCTGGAGCCTCCTGAAGCATCCTTCGAGACGCGCCTACGGCCCTCCTCAGGATGAGGGCTGAGGCGATGCTTGACCCTGCTCTGAGGCTTTCCGGCAAAGCGAGAAGCGGCAACGCAGCCGCCCTTTTCGTTTCGGCGCGCCATTCGCGTTGACATACTCCCCCTCAGTACCATAGCGTCTCGCGGATCGAAGCTCGATGCGCGCCCATGCCTCACACGCCTGAAGAGAAGAAGCGCGCGGTCACGCGGCTGCGCCGGATCAGGGGACAGACCGACGCCCTGATCGCCGCCGTGGAACGCGGCGAGGAATGCGGCGCCCTGCTGCAGCAGCTTGCCGCGCTGCGCGGCGCCGCCACCGGGCTGATGGCGGAGGTGCTCGAGATGCATCTGCGCGAGACCGTTCAGGGCACGGCCGGCGCGGCCAAGGCGCCCTCCGACGATGCCGACGAGATCGCCGCGATCATGCGCGTGATCCGCCCCTATCTGAAATGACCGTTCGCAAGGAAGGAACCACCCGATGAAGACCCGTGCCGCCGTCGCCTGGGAAGCCGGCAAGCCGCTCACCATCGAAACCATCGAGATCGGCGGCCCGAAGGCCGGCGAGGTCCTCGTCGAGGTCATGGCGACCGGCATCTGCCACACCGACGCCTACACGTTGTCGGGCCTGGATTCGGAGGGCAAGTTTCCGGCGATCCTCGGCCATGAGGGCGCGGGCATCGTCCGCGAGGTCGGCGCCGGCGTCACCACGCTGAAGCCCGGCGACCACGTCATCCCGCTCTACACGCCGGAATGCCGCAGCTGTAAGTCCTGCCTGTCGCGTCGGACCAATCTCTGCACCGCGATCCGCTCCACCCAGGGTCAGGGCCTGATGCCGGACGGCACGAGCCGCTTCTCCTGCGATGGCGGCGAGGTCTTCCACTATATGGGCTGCTCGACCTTCGCGAACTTCACCGTGCTGCCCGAGATCGCGCTCGCCAAGGTCCGCGAGGACGCCCCCTTCGACAAGATCTGCTACATCGGCTGCGGTGTGACGACCGGCATCGGCGCCGTGATCTACACCGCCAAGGTCTGGCCCGGCGCCAATGTCGTCGTCTTCGGGCTCGGTGGCATCGGCCTCAACGTCATCCAGGGCGCCCGCATGGTCGGCGCCGACAAGATCATCGGCGTCGACATCAACCCGGCCAAGCGCGCCATGGCCGAGAAATTCGGCATGACCGACTTCATCAACCCGAAGGAGATCGGCAACGACAAGGTCGTGCAGGCGATCGTCGACCTCACCGGCGGCGGCGCCGATTTCTCCTTCGACGCCACCGGCAACACCGATGTGATGCGCCAGGCGCTGGAGTGCTGCCATCGCGGCTGGGGCGAGTCGATCATCATCGGCGTGGCCGAGGCCGGCAAGGAGATCGCCACCCGCCCGTTCCAGCTCGTCACCGGCCGCGTCTGGAAGGGCACGGCCTTCGGCGGCGCGCGCGGGCGCACGGACGTGCCGAAGATCGTCGACTGGTATATGGAAGGAAAGATCAACATCGACGACCTGATCACCCACAAGCTCAAGCTGGAGGAGATCAATCACGGCTTCGACCTGATGCATGAGGGCAAGTCGATCCGCAGCGTCGTGGTCTATTGAGCCGCCGCTCCACTGCCTTATTCCGCAGGCAGTGACACATCATGGTCGCCCTTGTGGCGACCATCCGCGTCTTCGCTGGCCGAGACCTGCGTTCAAGACGTGGATGCTCGGGATAGGCCGGGCGTGACGCCAACAGCTAAGGCCCGTTCTCCGGAAGCGGCGCCGGCCCGCGACAGAAGGGACCCCCTATGGAACTCCTCTCCTCCTCGAAGGCCTTCGGCGGCTCACAGCGCGTCTATCGTCATGACAGCGTTGCCTGCGCCTGCCCGATGACCTTCGCGATCTATCTGCCGCACCAGATCGAGGACGGGCCGGTTCCGGTGCTGTGGTACCTGTCGGGCCTGACCTGCACGCATCAGAACGCCATGGACAAGGGCGAGTACCGGGCCGCGGCCGCCGCCAACGGCATCGCCATCATCTGCCCGGACACCAGCCCGCGCGGCGCCGATGTGCCGGACGAGCCCGACAACTGGCAGTTCGGCTCCGGCGCCGGCTTCTATCTCGACGCCACGCAGGAGCCCTATGCCCGCAACTATCGGATGGAGAGCTATATCCGCGACGAGCTCCAGGCTCTGGTCACGAAGAACTTCCCGCTCGACATGAACCGGCAGGGCATCTTCGGCCATTCCATGGGCGGCCATGGCGCGATCACCCTCGCCTTGAAGAACCCCGGGCGCTACCGCTCCGTCTCCGCCTTCGCGCCGATCACCCAGCCGTCGACCGCCGGCTGGTCGCGCCCCGCCTTCGAGAAATATCTCGGGCCGAACGAAACGGCCTGGCGGAACTATGATTCCACCCTGCTGATCGCCGATGGCCATCGCATCGCCGATCTGCTCGTCGACCAGGGCACCGCCGACGGCTTCCTCGAGGAGGGCCTGCGCCCGCAGCTCCTCGAGATCGCCTGCGCCACCGCCGGTATTCCGCTGCAGCTGACGATGCGGGAGGGCTACGACCACTCCTACAACTTCGTCTCCACCTTCATGGCGCAGCACATCGCCTGGCACGCCGAGCGGCTGGTCGCTTAGGGTCTCAAAACCGGAGGAGATCGAGGCCTCTCCGTACTCGTCGATCCCGCGGAAGCACCGGCCGGGCCGATTCGCCGCGCCGCGGGAACGCCCACGCGCATCGCCGCGTTGAGTTTCCCGTAACCGTCCGGCACGGGGGCTCGTCCATGGCCAAGCACAGGAAGCCGCGGCGCAACCGCTCGCTCTTCACCCGTCTGTCGCAGGCCGTCTCCCGCTGGGCCGGCAAGCCGCAGACCTTCTTCATCGCCGGCGCGCTGATCGTCCTCTGGGCGCTTTCCGGCCCGTTCTTCGGCTTCAACGACAGTTGGCAGCTCGTCGTCAACACCTCGACGACCATCGTCACCTTCCTGATGGTCTTCATCATCCAGAACAGCCAGAACCGCGACACGGCCGCGATCCAGATCAAGCTCGACGAGCTGATCTGCAGGCTCGAGGGCGCCCGCGAGGAGTTGCTCGACCTCGAGGAACTCGACGAGGACAAGCTCGAGACGATCCGCGGCGAGTTCGAGGCGATGGCTGCAAAGGCGCGCGAAGTGGCGCACCCGTCCCCTGCCGGGCAGTAGCCGGGGAACGAGGCGGCAAGCTGTCGAGGCTGGGTCTGCCATGTGCGCGTCGACAACCCTGCCCTGCAGGATCACACTTCGCGCATCAAGCATGGGAGGCTGTGATGCTGTCGACAGTCGTCCTCATCGTCGCGAGCCTGTTCGGGCTCGCCGCCCTCACCGGCATCGTCCTGATCTGGATCATGGGATATCTGATGTGGCGCGCCGGCCCCCACGGCCACCCGGGGAACGAATTCTGACGCTCCCGCGCGCCTCCTTTAAATGAAGGATGTGACGTTAGGTTAATTAAAGCTAAATACCTGACGGGGGGTCCACGTGGGGGTGGGCTGGCAAATGTCGTATCTACGAATCGCTCATATCAACGAGCAGGGCACCTATTTCGTCATCGTTCCGGTTGAAACATCCTTCGGGTCACAGCCCCGCGTCGCACAGGAAGCCTCCATCGACCGGTGGCGGCTGGCCGCCATGTCGGCGCGCCTGAACGGCACCGTCGTTCCGGTCTGGGAGAACGGCGACCGTCTGGCCTTCCGCGCGCCGCAGCGCTTCCACGCCTTCTTCAAATCCCTCTCCCTCCCGCTCGTCCTCGGCATGCTCAACGAGACCCTGAGCTGCTAGCGGGCGAGTGCGGCATGGGAGCCGCACGCTCATCCGGCCTCTGGCCGGCTTGGGCGTGCGGAGCGCGTCGCCGAGCTGCGACCAGTGCCGCCGGAGGTCTGCCCTCCGGTCATTCAGGCAAAAGTAAGGTTAGCTTTTAGGGTTAAGTGTCATTTAAGAAATCAATGCCATGGTCCTTCCCGTTGGTAACTCGCGCGGGCTGCGTATCTGCGCCGCGCAAACGCGAAGGAAACTGCCATGGGCAGCCTGAAAACTCTCGCGCTGGCGGGCGGCCTGGCCCTCGGCGTCTCCGCCGCAGCTCAGGCAGCCGACCTCGCCTATGCACCGCCTCCGCCGCCGCCCGAGCCTCTCGGTCTCAAGGGCACGATCTCGAGCGGCATCTATCTGCGCGGCGATGTCGGCGTCGGCCTGCAGACCGTCGGCAAGTATCACCAGGACGATGTCGTGCAGTTCGGCGGCAACTTCTTCGGCAAGAGCGACAACTCCGCCTTCTTCGCCGGCCTCGGCGTCGGCTACCGCTTCAACAACTGGCTGCGCTTCGACATCACCGGCGAATATCGCGGCTCCTCGTCGATCGGGGTGAACGACATCGTCTTCAACCCCTGGATCAACGACTTCCAGACCAACACCTACAAGGGCAACCTGACCTCGCTGGTCACCCTGTTCAACGGCTATATCGACCTCGGCACCTGGAACTGCCTGACGCCCTATATCGGCGCCGGCATCGGCTTCTCGCAGAACCGCATCAGCGGCCTGACCGACCAGGGCTCCGTCGCCGGCTTCCCGACGCTCGGCTACGCCACTAACGGCAGCAAGACCGATCTCGCCTGGGCGCTGATGGCGGGCGTCGGCTACGAGGTGAACAAGAACCTGACCCTCGAGCTCGGCTATCGCTATCTCAACCTCGGCGACGCCCAGTCCGGCCGCATCGTCAACGCCTTCAACGGCGAGATGTACGCGCCGCTCAAGGCCAAGAACATCGACAGCCACGACTTCCGTATCGGCATGCGCTGGAACTTCGGCGATCCGAACTGCTGCGGCACGCCGGAGCCGGTCGCCTACGCGCCGCCGGTGGTGCGCAAGTACTGAGAGCCGACGGCTCGCCCGACACGGACGGCGCGGATCATCTCCGCGCCGTTTTGCTTTGGTCGCCTGGCAACGCGGCGTCGCTGACCCTCACCGCAGCAGCGACTGGCCCGTCATCTCGGCCGGCTGCGGCAGTTCCATCAGCGCGAGCAGCGTCGGCGCGATATCGGCGAGGCGCCCCTCGGCCAGCGCCTTCCCCTTCCCGCCGATCAGCATCAGCGGCACCGGATTGGTGGTGTGGGCCGTATGCGGCTTGCCGGTCTCCGGATCGACCATCAGTTCGGCATTGCCGTGGTCGGCGGTGACGAGCAGGGCCCCGCCCTGCCGCTCCACTGCCTCCGCGATCGCGCCGAGCCCGGCATCGACGGTCTCGACCGCCTTGATCGCCGCCGCCAGCACGCCAGTGTGGCCGACCATGTCCGGATTGGCGAAGTTGAGCACGACGAGGTCGTAGCGGCCGGAACCGATCGCCTCGACCGCCTTGGCGGTCAGCTCCGGCGCCGACATCTCGGGCTGCAGGTCGTAGGTCGCGACCTTCGGCGAGGGCACCATCACCCGCTCCTCGCCGGAATAGGGCGTCTCCTCCCCGCCATTGAAGAAATAGGTGACGTGCGGATATTTCTCCGTCTCCGCCATGCGGATCTGCGTCCGCCCGGCCTTGGCCACCGTCTCGCCCAGCCCGTTGGCGAGCGTCTGCGGCGGGAACAGCACGGGCATTACCTTGTCGAGCTCGGCGCTGTAGGAGGTCATGCTGACGGCCTTGGCCAGCCGCGGCACGCGCGGCCGCGCGAAACCGGCGAAGTCCGGCTCCAGCACGGCGTTCAGGATCTCGCGAATGCGGTCGGAACGGAAATTGAAGCTCAGCAGCCCGTCGCCATCCTTCATCCCGGCATAGCCGCCGATCGCCGCGGGCAGGATGAATTCGTCGGTGACGTTGCCGGCATAGGCCGCCGCGATGGCGGCATCCGCCGTGGCGAAAGCGGCCCCCTCGCCCAGCACCATGGCGCGCCAGGCCTTCTCGACACGCTCCCAGCGGTTGTCGCGGTCCATCGCATAGTAGCGGCCCGAGACGCTGGCGATCTTCGCCCCGGCCGGCAGCGCCGCGGCGAAGGCCTTCACATAATCCGCAGCCGATTGCGGCGGGGTATCGCGCCCGTCGGTGAAGACATGGACCCGGACCGGGATGCCCTGCTTGGCCAGGATCTGGGCGAGCGCCACCGCATGGTCCTGATGGGCGTGGACGCCGCCCGGCGAAACCAGGCCGAGCAGATGGCAGGCGCCGCCGCTCACCTTCAGCCCGGCGACGAGGCCGCTCGCCTCCAGCGCCGCCGCGATCGAGCCGTCGGCGATCGCCTGGTTGATGCGTGGCAGGTCCTGCATCACCACGCGGCCGGCGCCGAGATTGAGATGGCCGACCTCGGAATTGCCCATCTGGCCCGGCGGCAGCCCGACATCGAGCCCGGAGGTGCGCAGGAAGCTGTGCGGGCTCGCCGCCCAGAGGCGGTCGAAATTCGGGGTCTTCGCCAGCCGGACGGCGTTGTTCTCGCGCGCCTCGCGCGCGCCCCAGCCATCGAGGATCATCAGCATCACGGGGCGAGGCGGCATCGGCGGACCCTTGGTATCTGTGAAAACTCCGTGTGCGGATATCATGCGCCGCGCCGCGAATGCGAGTGTTATGAGTCGACCCTGGAATTCGAGCCCTCATCCTGAGGAGCGCCTTCAGGCGCGTCTCGAAGGAGGTTCCAGGAGGCTCTGGAACCATCTGGAGCATCCTTCGAGACGCCGCTCCGCGGCTCCTCAGGATGAGGCTGAGTGTCAGGCTAGGCCGCAACGGAGGATGCCGATGTCGATCAAGGCGCTGGTCTTCGATGCCTATGGCACGCTGTTCGACGTGCAGTCCGTGGCGAGCGTCACCGATGCGGCCTTCCCGGGCCGGGGCACCGCCATCACCCAGATCTGGCGGCTCAAGCAGCTCGAATACACCTGGTTGCGCGCGCTGATGGACCGCTACGAGGATTTCTGGACCGTCACCCGCGACTCGCTCGACTTCACGCTGAGATCGCTCGGCCTCTCGGCGTCGCCGGAGCTCGTCGCGCAGATCGCGGAAGCCTATGACGCGCTCGCCCTCTATCCGGAGGCGCGGACGGCGCTGGAGGGGCTCGCCGCCCACCGCCTCGCCATCTTCTCGAATGGCAGCCCCGCGATGCTGAAGCGGCTCGTCGCCCATGCCGGCATCGGCGAATTGCTGGAAACCGTGATCAGCGTCGACGAGATCGGCGTCTACAAGCCCGATCCGCGCGGCTATGCCCATGTCGAGAAGCGGCTCGGGCTGGGGCGCGAGGAGATCCTGTTCGTCTCGTCCAACGGCTTCGACATCGCCGGCGCCAAGGCTCACGGTTTCCATGTCGCCCGCATCGAGCGGATGCCGGCGAGCAGGCTGCGCGGCGAACTGGCGGCAGCGCCGGAAATCGGCCCCGCCTTGATGTTCCAGGCGCTGCGCATGCAGCCGGAGCAGCTCGGATTCCAGGCCGACGCGACCATTGCAGCACTGACCGATCTCGTCTCCTATGTCGCCGCACTGAGACAGGCCTGAAGCGCCGCCGAGGACGCAACATGATCAAGCTCTACTACCACCCCTCGCCGAACCCGGCGAAGGTCGCGCTGTTCCTGGAGGAGACCGGGCTGCCGTACGAGATGGTGCCGGTCGACACCCGCAAGGGCGACCAGTTCAAGCCGGAATTCCTCGCCATCAACCCCAATGCCAAGACGCCGGCCTTGACCGACGGCGACGTCACCGTCTTCGATTCGAACGCGATCCTGCTCTATCTCGCCGAGAAGACCGGGAAGTTCCTCCCCGCGGACACGCCGAAGGCGCGCGGCGAGATGCTGTCCTGGCTGATGTTCGTCGCCACCGGCATCGGCCCCTATTGCGGCCAGGCCGTGCATTTCAGCCGCTTCGCGCCCGAGAAGATCCCCTATGCCATCAACCGCTATGCCCGCGAGGCCGAGCGGCACTGGGGCATCGTCAACGACCTGCTCGCCGGGCGCCGCTACATGCTCGGCGAGACCTACACGCTCGTCGACATGTCGATCTGGGGTTGGGCGACGCGCCTGTCCTTTGCGGTGGGCGAGACCTGGCCCGAGATGTTCCCGCATGTGAAGCGCCACCTCGACGAGATCTCGGCGCGGCCCGCCGCGCAGCGCGCGACCGCGCTCAAGGACCAGTTCGCCTTCAAGGCCGATTTCGACGCCGAGGCTCGCAAGTTCCTGTTCCCGCAGAACGCCCATCTCCCGGGCTGAAGGTCGCCCGGGAACGACGGGGCGTCGTGTCCAGCACCGCCTGTGCATCATGCCCGCCCCGGCGGCGAAAGCTCTGGCGACACCCGCCGTTTCGGGCCAGTGTCGCCCCCGCCTCGTGCCGGAAGGCGCGGGGTACCGCATAGTTTCCGAGGGGACGGATGCCGACCGATATCGAGATTGCGCGCGCCGCGACGCTGCAGCCCATCGCCGCCATCGCCGCCAAGGCCGGCATTCCCGTCGAAGCGCTGAGCCCCTACGGCAAGTTCATCGCCAAGATCGACCCGCACGCCCTGCCGGATTCCGGTGACAAGCCGGACGGCAAGCTGATCCTGGTCACGGCGATCAGCCCCACCCCCGCCGGCGAAGGCAAGACCACGACCACGGTCGGCCTCGGCGACGGCCTCTCGCGCATCGGCAAGCGCGCCATGATCGCACTGCGCGAGCCCTCGCTCGGGCCGAGCTTCGGGATGAAGGGCGGAGCGGCCGGCGGCGGCTACGCCCAGGTCGTACCGATGGAGCAGATCAACCTGCACTTCACCGGAGACTTCCACGCCATCACCAGCGCCCACAACCTGCTGGCGGCGATGATCGACAACCACATCTACTGGGGCAACGGGCTCGACCTCGATACGCGCCACGTCGCCCTGCGCCGCGTCATGGACATGAACGACCGGGCGCTGCGTCAGGTCGTGTCCTCGCTCGGCGGGCCCGGCAACGGCTTCCCGCGCGAGGACGGATTCGACATCACCGTCGCCTCCGAGGTGATGGCGATCTTCTGCCTGGCGCAGGGCGCCGCCGATCTCGAGGCCCGGCTCGGCCGCATCGTCGTCGGGCGCACGCGCGACAAGCGGCTGGTCAGCGCCGCCGACATCAAGGCCACCGGCGCGATGAGCGTGCTGCTCAAGGACGCGCTGATGCCGAATCTGGTGCAGACCCTGGAAGGCACCCCGGCCTTCGTCCATGGCGGCCCCTTCGCCAACATTGCCCATGGCTGCAACTCGGTGATCGCGACGCAGACCGCACTGAAGCTGGCCGACTATGTCGTGACGGAGGCCGGCTTCGGCGCCGATCTCGGCGCCGAGAAGTTCTTCGACATCAAATGTCGCAAGGCGGGGCTGAAGCCGGCCGCCGCCGTGGTCGTCGCCACGGTGCGCGCGCTCAAGATGCATGGCGGCGTGGCCAGGGATGCCCTCGGGCGCGAGGACCTCAAGGCGCTCGAGGCCGGGCTTTCCAACCTCGCCCGCCACATCGTCAACATCCGCAAATTCGGCGTCCCGCCGATCGTCGCGATCAACCATTTCGCCGGCGACACCGCCGCCGAGCACGCGTTGATCCATCACTTCTGCCGCAACCATCTCGGCGTCGAGACGGTGATCTGCCGGCACTGGGCCGAAGGCGGCGCCGGGGCGGAAGAGCTCGCCCGCAAGGTCGCCGCGCTCGCCGACGATGACGAGGCCGACTTCACCCCCCTCTACCCCACCTCCATGCCGCTTCGGCAGAAGCTGGAGACGATCGCGCGCGAGATCTATGGCGCCGGGGGCGTCAGCGTCGACCCGAAGCTGGAGGCCCGCTTCGCCGAGCTCGAGGCGGCCGGCTTCGGCGAGCTGCCGGTCTGCGTCGCGAAGACCCAGTACTCCTTCGCCGCCGACCCGACCTTGCGCGGCGCGCCCTCCGGCCACATCGTGCCGCTGCGGGAGCTCCGTCTCTCCGCCGGTGCGGGCTTCGTCGTCGCCATCTGCGGGGACATCATGACCATGCCCGGCCTGCCGCGCGAGCCGGCAGCGGAGCGCATCCATATCGACGCGCAAGGGTATATCGAGGGGCTGTTCTAGGCGGCCTCTTCGTCGTTTCCGAACGCCGCGGGGTTGCGGACCCAGCTCCCGAGATCGCAATGCTTCCCGTCATGGTCGGGCTTGTCGCGACCATCCACGTCTTCCTTGGCCGAAGGCGGTGTTCAAGGCGTGGATGCTCGCCACAAGCGCAAGCATGACGACGTCGGAGCAGCTGCGCGGGCTTGCCAGGCAGTTGCCCGGAACGGCCAAGCCTCGCTCAGGCGAAGTCGAGCTGAACCTTGATCGCCTTCGACTTGTCGGAGGCGAGGTCGAAGGCCTCGACCGCCCGATCGACCGGGATCGTCGCCGTCAGCAGCGGCGAGAGATCGATGCGGCCGGAGCCGATCATCGCGACCGCCCAATCGAATTCCTCATGGAAGCGGAACGAGCCGCGCAGGTCGAACTCCTTGGCGACGACGACGTTCATCGGCAGCGTGAACTGGCCGCCGACACCGATCTGCACGATGACTCCGCCGGGCCTGATCACGTCCAAGGCGCCGCTCAGCGCGTGCTGGTTGCCCGAGGCCTCGAACATCACGTCGAAGGCCCCCTTCTCCGCCCCGTATTCCTCCTTGAGCCGTTCCGGCTCGGCCGCGACATTGACCGTCCCGGTCGCCCCCATCCTGCGCGCGATCGGCAGCGGTCCGTCGACCACGTCGGTCGCGACGATTTCGGCGGCCCCCGCCGCCTTCGCCGCAACGACGGTGAGCGCGCCGATCGGCCCGGCGCCGGTGACGAGCACCCGCTTGCCCAGCAGCGGCCCGGCTCGCTTGGCGGCGTGCAGGCACACCGAGAGCGGCTCGGCGAAGGCGGCCTGGGCGGCGGTGACGCCATCGGCGACCTTCACCGCCTGCCGCTCCTCGACCACCAGCACGTCGCGGAAGCCGCCCTGGACATGCGGGAACCGCATCGCCGAACCGTAGAACAGCATGTCGGTGCAGTGCTGCTGCAGCCCCATCTGGCAATAGCGGCAATGGCCGCAGGCCCGGCTCGGATTGACCGCCACCCTGTCGCCCGGCTTCACCCGCGAGACCTCGCCGCCGACGGCCTCGACCCGGCCCGCGATCTCATGGCCGAGGATCATCGGCTCGCGCACGCGGATCGTGCCGAAGCCGCCATGCAGGTAATAATGCAGATCGGAGCCGCAGATGCCGCCGGCCTCGATCCGGACCCGGACATCGCGCGGCCCGAGCTCCGGCGCCGTGGTCGGCTCGACGCGCAGGTCCTTCTCGGCATGGATGACGACGGCACGCATGTCTCGCTCCCGGATTAGCCGCGAAACCGCGTCACGGCCATTGTCTAATCGATTGAAACCTGCTTACCGAGGGAGGCAGGCTTTGCGCAAACCAAATTTGCCCAACCCCAGGACACTCTGCGAGGATACGCCATGTCGCTGTCTCTGTTCAGTCTCGAAGGCAAGATCGCACTCGTCACCGGTTCCGGCCAGGGCATCGGCCTGGCGCTCGCGGAGGGGCTGTCGGAAGCGGGCGCTCATGTGGTGCTGAACGGACGCGACAAGGCCAAGCTGGAACGCGCCCGCGAGGCGCTCGCCGGCGCCGGCCGCAAGGCCTCCGTCGCCGCCTTCGACGTCACCGACCAGAAGGCGGTCGAGGCCGGCATCGCCGCGATCGAGACCGAGATCGGGCCGATCGACATCCTGATCAACAATGCCGGCATGCAGAAGCGCGCGCCGATCACCGAATTCCCGGTCGAAGGCTGGCACGAGGTGATCAACACCAACCTGCATTCGGTGTTCTACGTCACCCAGGCGGTGACGAAGCGGATGGTGCCGCGCAAGCGCGGCAAGATCATCAATATCGGCTCGGTGATGAGCGAGCTCGGCCGCGCCACCATCATCCCCTATACGGCGTCCAAGGGCGCGGTGAAGATGATGACGCGAGGCCTGGCCGCCGAGCTCGGCAAATACAACATTCAGGCCAACGCCATCGGGCCGGGCTATTTCGCCACCGAGATCAACGCCGCGCTGATCGCGGACGAAGCCTTCTCGAGCTGGGTTTCCAGCCGCACGCCGGCCGGGCGCTGGGGCGAGACGAAGGAATTGGTCGGAGCCGCGATCTTCCTCTCGGCGCCGGCTTCCGACTACGTCAACGGCCATCTGCTGATGGTCGATGGCGGGCTCACCGCGGTGGTGTGAGGCTTATCTTTCCTTCTCCCTTGCGGGATGGTTCGACGTATCCGAGACGGACAAGGGGGCGCGCAACCTCGCCGTCGTGCTCGCCCTTGTGGCGAGCATCCACGTCTTGAACACCGCCCCCGAGCAACGAAGGAAGACGTGGATGGTCGGGACAGGCCCGACCATGACGTGGTGAGGCGGCGCGCGCCTCGCATCGAAATCGGCTGTTGCCGACTTTTGACCCCGGGGTTTCCTTCGCGGGCAATCCCAAGACGATGGGAAGAAGGGCCGAGCGCGGTTCCGCGCCCACGGGTCAAGAGATGCTCGGGTCAAGCCCGAGCATGACGCCTGATGTCAGGCCGCGGCCTTGGTCACCGCCTCGACGACATCGTCGACCGCGCGCTCGACCAGATCGCGATCATCGCCCTCGGCCATCACGCGGATCACCGGCTCCGTGCCGGAGGGGCGGATCACGAGGCGCCCGCTCTCGCCGAGGAGCTGCTTGGCCGCCTCGATCGCCCGGACCACCAGCTGCTCCTCCAGCGGCTTGCCCTTCTTGTAGCGCACGTTCTTCAGGATCTGCGGCAGCGGCTCGAAGCAGTGGCAGACCTCCGAGACCGGCTTGTCCATGCGCTTCACCACCGCCAGCAGCTGCAGCGCCGCGACGAGCCCGTCGCCGGTCGTGCCGAAATCCGAGAGGATGATGTGGCCGGATTGCTCGCCGCCGAGATTGAAGCCGTGGTTGCGCATATGCTCCAGCACGTAGCGGTCGCCGACCGCCGTGCGGGCGAGCGTCAGCCCCAGCCCGGCCAGATAGCGCTCCAGCCCGAGATTGGACATGATCGTGGCGACGATGCCGGGTGCCGAGAGTCGGCCATCCTCGAGCCAGGAGCGCGCGATCACGGCCATGAGCTGGTCGCCATCGACGACATGCCCATGCTCGTCGACGACCAGGACGCGGTCGGCGTCGCCATCGAGCGCGATGCCGACATCGGCGCGCAGCTCGCGGACCTTGGCGACGAGCGCCTCCGGATGGGTCGAGCCGACCTCATGGTTGATGTTGAAGCCGTCCGGATCGACGCCGATGGTGATGACCTCGGCGCCGAGCTCCCAGAGCGCCTGCGGAGCCACCTTGTAGGCGGCGCCATTGGCGCAATCGAGCACGATGCGCAGGCCTTCCAGGCTCAGGTTCCGCGGCAGCGTCCGCTTGGCGAATTCGACATAGCGCGCATCGGCGCTGTCGATGCGCTTGGCGCGGCCGAGGCTGGGCGAGGTCGCGAGGCGGGGCCCGAGATCGGTGTCGACCAGCGCCTCGATCTCGCGCTCCACCTCGTCGTTGAGCTTGTAGCCGTCCGGCCCGAACAGCTTGATGCCGTTGTCCTCATAGGCGTTGTGCGAGGCCGAGATCATCACGCCGAGATCGGCCCGCATCGAGCGCGTCAGCATCGCGACGCCCGGGGTCGGGATCGGGCCGAGCAGCATCACGTCCATGCCGACCGAGGTGAAGCCGGCGACCATGGCGTATTCGATCATGTAGCCGGAAAGCCGCGTGTCCTTGCCGATCACGACCCGGTGTCGATGCTCGCCTCGGCGGAAGGCCAGCCCCGTGGCCTGGCCGACCTTCAGGGCAAGGTCTGGCGTGATGACGCCGTTCGCCCGCCCGCGAATGCCGTCCGTTCCGAAATATTTGCGCGTCATGTGCGATTCATGTCCGAGAGGCGATCAGCCCAGTTTTGCGGGTTCTATAGCCAAAAAACCTTTCCGCCTTCTCACAAATTATGACGGAGCGTGAAAGCAGGGCTGAAAGAAGCGGGAGCGGGCGGAAGGAGCCGTCATTCTTGGGCGAAGCGAAGCGCAGACCCGGGAATCTCCGGCAAGACGGGCACCAGAACCTCATTCGGCGGGAGATGCTCGGGTCAAGCCGGAGCATGGCGCACTGGAGCCACGAAAAAAGGGCGGCCTCACAGCCGCCCTTTTCGCATTCCTGCAGCCGGCCTGTTCAGGCCTGCGGCTGCGGCTCCATGCCGGCATCCGGTTCGCCGCGCTTGCGGCCCTTGCCGGCGCTCGGCACGGCCGAGCCGCGCGGGGCATGCGGCGTGTCGTCGAGATCGCGCGAAGGGCGCTTGCCGGCGATCAGGTCGCGGATTTCCTCGCCCGTCAGGGTCTCGAATTCGAGCAGCGCCTCGGCCACCTGCACGAACTCCTCATGATGCTCGGTCAGGATCTTCTTGGCGTCGGCATAGCCCTCGTCGACGAGGCGCTTGACCTCGGCGTCGATCTTCTGCGCGGTCGCCTCGGAGAGCGACTGGCTGCGGCCCATCGACATGCCCAGGAAGACCTCTTCCTGGTTGTCGCCATAGGCGACCATGCCGAGCTCGTCCGAATAGCCCATCTGGGTGACCATGGCCTTGGCCATCTTGGTCGCCTGCTGGATGTCGCCGGTGGCGCCGGAGGTGATGTTCTCCTTGCCGAAGGTGATCTCCTCCGCCACGCGCCCGCCCATGGCGACCGCGAGCTGCGAGGTGAACTCCTTGTACTTCATCGAGTACCGGTCGCCCTCCGGCAGGAACTTGACCATGCCGAGCGCGCGGCCGCGCGGGATGATCGTCGCCTTGTGCACAGGCACGCCGGCGGGAACGTAGAGGCCAACGATGGCGTGGCCCGCCTCGTGATAGGCGGTCAGCTTCTTCTCCTCCTCGGACATCGCCATCGACTTGCGCTCGGCGCCCATCATGACCTTGTCCTTGGCGTCCTCGAACTCGGCATGGGTGACCATGCGCTTGCCGCGACGGGCCGCCAGCAGCGCCGCCTCGTTGACGAGGTTCATCAGGTCCGCGCCCGAGAAGCCGGGGGTGCCACGGGCGAGGATCTTGAGGTCGACGTCCGGCGCCATCGGCACCTTGCGGACATGGACGCGCAGGATCTTCTCGCGGCCGGCGACATCCGGATTCGGCACGACGATCTGCCGGTCGAAGCGGCCCGGGCGCAGCAGCGCCGGGTCCAGCACGTCCGGACGGTTGGTCGCGGCGATGATGATGACGCCCTCGTTCGGCTCGAAGCCGTCCATCTCGACGAGGAGCTGGTTCAGCGTCTGCTCGCGCTCGTCATTGCCGCCGCCAAGGCCGGCGCCGCGATGGCGACCGACGGCGTCGATCTCGTCGATGAAGATGATGCAGGGCGCGTTCTTCTTGGCCTGCTCGAACATGTCGCGGACGCGGCTGGCGCCGACGCCGACGAACATCTCGACGAAATCCGAGCCCGAAATGGTGAAGAACGGCACATTGGCTTCGCCGGCGACGGCGCGGGCCGTCAGCGTCTTGCCGGTGCCGGGAGGGCCGACGAGCAGCACGCCGCGCGGGATGCGCCCGCCCAGCCGCTGGAACTTCTGCGGATCGCGCAGGAACTCGACGATCTCCTGCAGGTCTTCCTTGGCCTCGTCGATGCCGGCGACATCCTCGAAGGTGACGCGGCCATGCGCCTCCGTGAGCAGCTTGGCCTTCGACTTGCCGAAGCCCATCGCCCGGCCGGCGCCGTTCTGCATCTGGCGGGACATGAAGATCCACAGGCCGATGAAGATGATGAAGGGCAGCGAGTTGACGAGCAGCGCCATGAACCAGGGCGTCCCCTCGGCCGGCGCCCGCGCCGAGACCTGCACGCCCTTCTGGGCCATGGTCTTCAGCAGGTTGGGGTCGCCATAAGGCGCGTAGGTGACGAAGTTGCGCCCGTCCGAGAAGGTGCCCGTGATCTCCTGCCCGGCCACGACCACGTTCGAGACGCGCCCGGCCTCGGCTTCGTTGATCAGCTGGCTATAGGGGATCTCGTTGGTGCTGGCGCGCTGGCTCGGGCTCTGGAACAGCGTCACCAGCGCCAGGACCAGAAGGAAGATCACCACCCAGAGGGCGAAATTGCGAAAATTCGGATTCATCACCAGTCCGATCGGGCCTGCCGGTCCAACCGGATAAGGCCAAGGGTTTCCACGGCTAATCTAGGTGCGACGCAAGCCCTTGCCAAGGGAAACGCACGTCGCGGCGGCACTACGATGTCGCAGGGTGAACGCCGCGCCGCCGCGCGCCCTCCCGGCGCAGCGACAGCACTCCGTCACCGGCGAGCGCCACAATGCACCCGGACAATGTCCGCCGCGTGGCGAGGCGGGAGCGTTCCGCCGCGAGCAGGGCGTGCAGGCAGTCCTCCAGCCGCTCCAGCCGGCCATAGCCGTCACCGGGCGGCGCCACCGCCTCCAGCGCCAGCGCCAGCACGCGCAGCACGACCTCCTCCGGCTCCTCCGCGAGCCGGGAAAAGTCCAGGCGTACCTCCTCGCCCTCACCCTCGTGGTCGTCCGGAAGCCGCAGGCCCGCGAAGGCCTCGCCGGCCCTCCGGTCGGCCACGGCGTCGAGCCGCGCCATCCGCTCCGCCAGGCGGCCCAGGCGCTCGGCCGTCAGCCCGCGCTGCGCCAGCAGCGGCATCGCCGCCCGCCAGCGCACGCGCTCGAACCGCTCATCGGCATTGCTCGGGTCGCGGATGAAGGGCAGGCCGCGCGCCTGCGCCGTCGCGACCAGCCTCGCCTTGGCGATGCCGAGCAGCGGGCGGGCCAGCACCAGCCCGTCCCGCTCGGCGCGCGCCCGCATCCCGCCGAGGCCGGACGGACCGGAACCATGGGCGAGCCGCATCAGCACCGTCTCGGCCTGGTCGTCGAGGGTATGGGCGGTGACGAGCGCCGCCCCCCCCAGCCGCCGCGCCTCGGCGGCGAGCAGCGCATAGCGGGCGCGCCGCGCCTCCGCCTGGACGCCGCTGGCCGGCTTCGCCCCCTCCCAGCGCAATGTCCGATGCGGCACGCCGAGCCTCCGGCACAGCGCGGCGACGTCCTCGGCTTCGGCCGCAGCCTCGGGCCTGAGGCCGTGATCGACGGTCGCGGCATGAATCGCGGGCCGCCCTGGCCCCTTGGCCCATTCGGCGAGCAGGCCCAGCAGCGCGATCGAATCCGGCCCGCCCGACACGGCCGCGAGCAGCCGCGCCTCCGGCGACAGCCCCTCAAACAGCAAGCCGGCCTCGACGGACGAGACCGGCTTCGAAACGGGATCGGGCTGGAGCGTCTCGCTCAAGCGCAGCCGGAGCGGCGCCGCTCGCGTGCGATGCCCTGGCGCACCGCATTGGAGGCGGACGGGTAGTCGACGCCGACCTTGGCATAGGTGGCGCAGGCCTGTTCCTTCGCGCCGAGGCCGTTCAGCGCCATGCCGAGCTTGAGCAGGCTCTCGGGCGCCTTGCCCGCCCGCGGCGACTCCCGCGAAATCTTGAGGAACTGCTCGGCCGCCTCGCGATAGCGCTGGCGCTGCAGATAGCTCTCGCCGAGCCAGTAGGTGGCGTCGACCGCCAGCCTGTCGCGCGGATAGCTCTGCAGGAACTGACGGAAGCCCATCTCGGCCTGCTCGTATTCCTTGCGCTGGAGCGAGGCGAAGGCGAGGTCATAGGCTTCCTTCGCCGTCTGCGGGCCGCTCGCGGCGGCGACGCTCTGCCCGCGCGGCAGGCCCTGCTGGACGGCACCCTGATGCACCGGCCGGCCCACGCCCTGCAGGTCGAGCGGCTGCCCCGTCGCCGGTCCACCGTCATAGCCTTCGTCGATGATGCTGGCGATGCCGCCGCCCAGAGGCTGCGGCCCGCCCGCCGTCCCGGTCTGCATCGTCGGGTCGAAGGCATCGCCGCGGCGCTGGCGCTGCGGCGCCGGAGCACCGCCTGCCGGCGGAGCGCTGGGCGTAGCGGCGCCGGAGCGGCCGCCGCCCTTCTCGTTCAGGCGGAAATCGACATCCTCCTGGAACTTGCGGAGCTGTTCCGTCAGGCGGCGATTCTCGAACTGGAGTTGCTCGATCTGGCCGGACATCTGGCGCAGCTGGTTCTCGAGGCGCGTGGTGCGGACGAGCAGGTCGGCCGCGTCCTGTGCCGAGGCCGGCACGGCGGCGCCGAACAGCGCGGCGGCGAGGGCCATCGCGGTCAGCCCCGGACGGGCAAGGTGGCGGGCAAGCGAAGAGCGAAGCATCGATAAGACCGGTTTCCGAACTGAATGTCGCGCCTGTCTATATCACCTGCTCACCACGGCCAAAATATGAACACTTTCATGGCCCCCTGCCCGCCAGGGCGTAACGCCGCAAATCCCTCTGGCGCTTTGCCGGGCCATTCCCTACATTGGCGAAGCGGGGCTGCCTGGTGCGTGAGAGACAGCATTCCCCGGGCCCATACGACTCCCTAGGGAGCTGTCCCTGACCGGATCCATCGGAACCGGACACACGGCGCCCACCTACTTTAGTAGGTGTCCCGGGATTCAAAACTCCACGGCCAAGGTGGCTCCGCAGCCCTATGACGACGATGTCTTCCGCGACGTCCGCATCGCCCTCCCCGCACAAGGCGGCCCTGCGGGCCGACGCGCTCGGCCGCCGCGACGCGCTCGAGATCGACGACCGGCTGGAATGGGACCAGCTGATCGCCGCGCAGGTGCTCGCCCTGCCGCTATGGGCCGGCGCCGCCGGTCCCGTCTCGGCCTACTGGCCGATGCGCTCCGAGGCCGATCCACGCCCGATCCTCGAGGCGCTGCACGCGCAGGGCCTGCCGCTCTGCCTGCCCGCCATCGTCGACAAGCACATGATCTTCCGCCGCTGGGCGCCCTATGAGCCGATCGTGCCGGGCGGCTTCGGCACGCTCGTCCCCTCCCCCTCCGAGCCCGTGATGAGGCCGCGCATCCTGATCGTGCCGCTCGCCGCCTTCGACCGGCGCGGCTACCGCATCGGCTATGGCAAGGGCTATTACGACCGCGCGCTGGCGGAGCTCGCCCCGACGCTGAGCATCGGCATCGGCTATGCCGCGCAGGAGATCGAAGCCGTCCCCGACGCACCGCACGACCGGCGCCTCGACTGGATCGTGACCGAGCGGGAAACCATTCACTGCGGTTGATTCCAGCGGGCTTTCAGGCAAGGGAGAGACTGGAAGCTGTCGCTGCACAGCCCTCATCCTGAGGAGCGGACGCAAGTCCGCGTCTCGAAGGATGCTCCAGGAGGCTCTGCCACCATCTGGACCATCCTTCGAGACGCGCCTTCGGCACTCCTCAGGATGAGGGCTCGTGTGGCGACCGCCCTATGCGTTCGGAGTCTTCATGCGTCTTCTCTTCCTCGGTGACATCGTCGGCCGTCCCGGCCGGATCGCGGTACAAGAGCGCCTTCCTGCCCTGCGCGAGGCGTGGAAGCTCGACTGCGTCGTCATCAACGGCGAGAATTCCGCCGGCGGCTTCGGCATCACCGAGGCGATCTGCGACGAGATCCTCGCCGCCGGCGCCGATGTCGTCACCCTCGGCAACCATTCCTGGGATCAGCGCGAGGCACTCGTCTTCATCGAACGGCAGGACCGTCTGATCCGCCCGGCCAATTATCCGCCGGGCACGCCGGGCCGCGGCGCCGCCGTGATCGAGGCGCGCAACGGCGCCCGCGTCCTCGTCGTCAACGTCATGGGCAGGCTCTTCATGGACCCGCTCGACGACCCCTTCGCCGCGGTCGAGCGCGAACTCGCCGCCTGCCCGCTCGGCGAGGTCGCCGATGCCGTCATCGTCGATGTCCATGCCGAGGCGACCAGCGAAAAGCAGGCCATGGCCTATTTCCTCGACGGCCGTGCCAGCCTCGTGGTCGGCACCCACACCCATGCGCCGACCTCGGACACCCGCATCCTGCCCGGCGGCACGGCCTACCAGTCCGATGCCGGCATGTGCGGCGACTATGATTCCGTGCTCGGCATGCAGAAGGACGAGCCGGTGCGCCGCTTCCTGCAGAAGGTGCCGGGCGCACGGCTCGAGCCGGCCAGCGGCGAAGGCACGCTCTCGGGCGTAGCCGTCGAGATCGACGACGCGACCGGGCTGGCCAAGGCGGTCTGGGCGGTGCGGATCGGCCCGCATCTCAGCCAGGCGTTGCCGGACTGGGCCGCGAGCTGAGCCGAAGCCCCCGAGGGCGCCCGCTCAGACGGCCCGCTGCTGCCGCACCAGATCGTCGAAGGCGTGGTTCAGGCTCTCGGCCTGGCGCGACAGCGCGCCCGCCACGTCGAGCACGTCGTGCACCGCCTTGCCGGCCAGCTGCGCCCGGTCGTTGAGCCGCATGATCGTCTCGGCGTTGGCCTGGGTGCCCATCGCGGCCTGGTCGGCGCTGCGGGCGATCTCCTGAGTGGCGGCCCGCTGCTCGTCGATGCTGGCCGCGACCGCCCCGGCAATGCCGTTCACCTGGCTGACGAAGGCGACGATGCTCTCGATCGCGGTCACCGCCTCGCGCGTCGCGCCCTGCATGGCCGGGACCTGCGCGGCGATTTCGTCGGTGGCGCGGGCGGTGCGCGCCGAAAGCTGCTTCACCTCCGTCGCCACGACGGCGAAGCCGCGCCCGGTCTCCCCGGCGCGCGCCGCCTCGATGGTGGCGTTGAGGGCCAGCAGATTGGTCTGGCTGGCGATCGTCTGGATCATCTCGACGACGGAACCGATCGTCTCCGCCGAATGGGCGAGGCTCTTGACGATGGCGTCGGTCTTCTGGGCCGCGGCATGCGCCTCATGGGCCATGGTCGAAGCCCGCACGACCTCCGCCGCGACATGATCGAGCGAAATCGACAATTCGTTCGTCGCGGTGGCGACATTGCTGACATTGTCCGAGGCGCTGCCGGCCGATCCGGCGGCTCGCTCGGCCTGGGCGCTCGTCTCGCCCACCACGCTCTCGACCGATGCCGCGAGCCGCTCGACCCTGCCCGCACTGGCATTGACCGCGTTCACCACCTCCCGAACGGTGATCTCGAACGCTTCGATATGCCGGCGCGTCCGATCGCGGCTTTCCTGCTGGACGATCGCATAGGTCTCGAGCAGCAGCTCGAGGTCGAGCTGCGTCGCCTTGGACAGGGCGGTGCGCGTGGCGATGCGGCGGTCGAGCTCGCGCCTCTGCCAGAGGCGGGACAGCCCCATCATGCCCGGGCGGTCGAGGCCGAGCTCCACGATGATCGCGTTCGAGACGATCGCATGGCAGATCACCACGGCATAGGTCGGCACATCGTGATCGTGGAAAGCGCTCGCCAGCCGGCGCGCGGATTCCGCGTAGCCTTCGCCCATCTTGCCTGAGACGAGCCTAACCCAATGGGCCAGCCGCGGCTCGTGCACGGCCGGCTGCTTCAGCGCCCGGGCGATCTCGGGCCAGGGCGCGAACTGGGTGTGCAGCTCGTCCAGCAGCGCCGGCAGCCGGCTTTCGGCGAAGCCGGACAGCGATCCGAGCAGCGCGACATCCTCGTCGAAGATCCGGAAGGCGCGGAAGCGGTGTTCCTGCGCGGCAAGAGAGGTGGATATCAAGGCGTCACTGCAACGGGAGAGGATGATTGCCGGGGCAATCGAGGGCGGCCGCATCCTGCTCAGCCATGCCAAAGAATGATTTAACGGCCCGGCTGCCGGCGTTTTTGCGTTCGGGCGACCACAGGCGCTTGCCTGTCACGGAACCCGGCGCCTATAAGGCCGGGCTTCCAGCAAGTTTCCGCCGCAACCTTCGAAGGTAACGAGCTCCCATGGCCGGCCATTCACAGTTCAAGAACATCATGCACCGCAAGGGCAAGCAGGATGCGGTGCGCTCCAAGCTGTTCTCGAAACTGGCCCGCGAAATCACCGTCGCCGCCAAGATGGGCATGCCCGACATCAACATGAACCCGCGCTTGCGCATGGCGGTGCTCGCCGCGCGCGCCGAGAACATGCCGAAGGACAATATCCAGCGAGCCATCAACAAGGCCGCCGGCGGCGAGGGCGAGAACTATGACGAGGTCCGTTACGAGGGCTACGGGCCCGGCGGCGCCGCCGTCATCGTCGAGGCGCTGACCGACAACCGCAACCGCACCGCCTCCGCCGTGCGCTCCTACTTCACCAAGGCCGGCGGCGCGCTCGGCGAGAGCAACTCCGTCTCCTTCATGTTCAACCGCGTCGGCGAGGTCAGCTATCCGCCGGAAGCCGGCGACGCCGACAAGGTGATGGAGGCCGCGATCGAGGCCGGCGCCGACGACGTGATCTCGGACGAGAACGGCCACACCATCCTCTGCGCCTTCGACGCGCTGAACGAGGTCTCCAAGGCGCTCGAAGCGGCGCTCGGCGCACCCACCTCGGCCAAGCCGGTCTGGCGGCCGACGACGACGGCTCCGCTCGACGAGGACAAGGCCGCCTCGATGATGAAGCTGATGGAGGCGCTCGACAACGACGACGACGTCCAGAACGTCTTCGCCAATTTCGAGATCGCCGACGACATCATGGCGAAGCTCAGCGCCTGAGGCGGCGCCGTCGCACTTCCCGTCATGGTCGGGCTTGTCCCGACCATCCACGTCTTCCTTCCCGCGGGTGGTGTTCAAGACATGGATGCTCGCCACAAGGGCGAGCATGGGCGACCGGGCAGCGCGCTACCGCCCGATCAGCACATCCCAGAGCGGCAGGCTGATCAGCGCGCTCAAGAAGATCACCAGATAGGCTCCACGCCGGAACGTCTCCTCGGAGGCGAGCCGGAAGCCATGCGTGCCGGCCCAGAGCCCGACGCCGTAGATCGCGAAGAGCGGCACCGCCATCAGCAGCCCTCCCAGGGTGATGATGCCCTTCCACCACAGGATCGTACCGCTGATCAGGGTCGAGAGGCCGAAGAAGGTCTGCATGTTCGCCCGCGTCCTGTGCCGGTCGTTGCGCTGCGCGCCGAGCCAGAACACCGCCAGCGGCATGCCGCCGATCGAAGCCATGCCGTTGAACAGCCCGGACAGGGCGCCGACACCCAGCGAGAGCGGCACGGTCGGGCGCCCATGATAGCGCCAGCCCGAGGCCATCAGCGCCACGGCGAACAGCACCAGCAAGGCCAGCAGCCAGCGCATCGTCTCGCGGTCGAGCCAGGTCAGCAGCCAGATGCCGGCCGGCAGCGCCAATGTGGCGGTCAGCAGCAGCGGCAGGATCTCGCCCCACTCGGCCCGCTTGGCGCTGCGCGCGGCGATCGGCAGGGCGAAGGGCAGGTCGATGAACCAGATCAGCCCCAGCGCCGCCACCGGCCCGAGCACGATCGAGGCCAGCGGCATGAACACCATCGCGAAGCCGAATCCGGTGAAGCCGCGCACCAGCCCGCCGAGCAGCGTCGCCGCCAGCAGGACGGCAACTCCGTCGGCGGTGAGGCCAGGCATGAAGGGGTCGAGGCTGAGAGGCATGGCATCGGCAGGCAGGTGCTGGATTGTCCGGCGAACCATGCCGGCCGCCCCTCCGCAAGAACAACTTTCCTTTTTGATGGAATCGATGAGGAGAATTCATCCTCGCGGCGGTTCCGCGCGGGACAAATCCGAAACATCCGCTAGCTTGGGCCTGTCATGGCACCCGCGATTCGCATCATCGGCATCGACCCCGGCCTCCGGAAGACCGGCTGGGGCGTCGTCGTCTCGGAAGGCAGCAAGCTCTCCTTCGTCGCCTGCGGCTGCATCGAGAGCGACGGCAACCTCTCCCTTGGCGAGCGGCTCCGGCAGTTGCACGAAGGGCTGCACAAGATCATCGCCGCGCATCGCCCGCACGAGGCTGCCGTCGAGGAGACCTTCATCAATCGCGATCCGCAATCGGCCCTGAAGCTCGGCCAGGCGCGCGGCATCGCGCTGGTCGTGCCCTCGCTCGCGGGTCTCAGCGTCGCGGAGTACGCCGCCAACCTGGTCAAGAAGACCGTGGTCGGCGTCGGCCATGCCGACAAGAAGCAGGTGCAGGCGATGATCCGCGTGCTCCTGCCGAAGGCCGAGACCAGCTCCGCCGATGCGGCGGACGCGCTCGCCGTCGCGATCTGCCATGCCCAGCACCGCGGCATGAAGGCCCTGGTCGCGCAGATGCGCGCGGCTGGCTAGAAGAACACGGCTGGAGAGAGAAGGCGGCGATGATCGGCAAGCTCAAGGGCCTGATCGATTCCTATGGCGAGGACCACGTCATCATCGACGTGCAGGGCGTCGGCTATGTCGTGCAGTGCTCGGCGCGCACGCTGCAGCGCCTGCCCAGCCCCGGCGAGGCGGCGGCGCTCTCGATCGAGACCCATGTCCGCGAGGATGCGATCCGCCTCTACGGCTTCATGTCCGATGTCGAGCGCGACTGGTTCCGGCTGATGCAGGTGGTGCAGGGCGTCGGCGCCAAGGTGGCGCTCGCCATCCTCTCGACGCTCGATCCGAGCAGCCTCGCCACCGCCATTGCCACCAATGACAAGGCGGCGATCGCGCGTGCCCCCGGCGTCGGCCCCAAGCTGGCGCAACGCCTCTGCGCCGAGCTCAAGGACAAGGCGCCGGCCTTCGGCCATATCGATCCCGGCGTCGCCCAGCTCTCGGGCGCACTGGAAGACAGGAAGCTGCCGCAGCCCATCGCCGACGCCGTCTCGGCGCTCGCCAATCTCGGCTATCCTCAGGCCCAGGCCGTGGCCGCCGTCGCGGCCGCCGCGAAGGCGGCAGGCGACGGCGCCGGGACGGCCCAGCTCATCAAGCTGGGCCTGAAGGAACTGGCGAAGTGAGCGAGCCGCCCGACGATCTGGAACTGCGCGTCGTCACCGACAAGACCGAGCTCTGCCGCATCATGCTGGCGAGCTGGGGCTCGCACAGCATGATGATCGACCTGCACGTCTACGACGTCGCCGAGATCGACGCGCTCGGCCTGTTCGAGTCCTCCGGCGCCACCGCCGCCCTGGCGAGCTGGACGGCCAGGGGCGACACCGCCTATCTCTGCGCGCTGCATTCGCTGCGCCCCGGCGAAGGCGTCGCGATCCGCATGCTCGATGCCGTCATCGAGGCCGCCCGGGCCACCGGTGCGAAGAAGCTCAAGGCCATGCTGACCAACGACAACATGCCGGGCATGACCTTCTACCAGCGCCGCGGCTTCCGCCTGTCGGGGCTTTATCTCGAGGCGATCGACGCCTATCGCTCGGTCGTGCCGACCATCATCAAGACGGGATACAGGGACATTCCGATCCACGACGCCCTCGAACTGGAGATCGCGCTGTGAGCGAGCCGAAGCGCTCCGGGCTGATGACGGCGGAACGCCGCGACGACGACAGCGAAGCCTCGCTGCGCCCGCTCTCGCTTTCCGATTTCACCGGGCAGGCGGCGGCGCGCGCGAATCTTCAAGTTTTTATCAACGCCGCCCGCACCCGGGGCGACGCGCTCGACCATGTTCTCTTCGTCGGCCCGCCCGGCCTCGGCAAGACGACGCTGGCGCAGATCGTCGCGCGCGAGCTCGGCGTCAATTTCCGTTCGACATCGGGCCCGGTCATCGCCAAGGCCGGCGACCTCGCCGCCCAGCTCACCAATCTCGAAGAGCGCGACGTGCTCTTCATCGACGAGATCCACCGCCTCAACCCGGCGGTCGAGGAGATCCTCTATCCGGCGATGGAAGACTACCAGCTCGACCTGATCATCGGCGAGGGCCCGGCGGCGCGTTCGGTCAAGATCGACCTGCCCAAGTTCACGCTTGTCGGCGCCACGACCCGCGCCGGCCTGCTGACCACGCCGCTGCGGGACCGCTTCGGCATCCCGATCCGGCTGCAGTTCTACACGGTCGAGGAATTGCAGGGCATCGTCGCCCGCGGTGCCCGCGTGCTCGGCGTGCCGATGTCCGACGACGGCGCCAACGAGATCGCCAAGCGCTCCCGGGGAACCCCGCGTATTGCGGGGCGCCTGCTGCGCCGCGTGCGCGACTTCGCCATCGTCGACGGCGACCCGATCGTCACCCGCAAGGTCGCCGACAAGGCGCTCTCCCTGCTCGATGTCGACGCCATCGGCCTCGACCAGATGGACCGGCGCTATCTCACCACCGTCGCGGTCAATTTCGGCGGCGGCCCGGTCGGGATCGAGACGATCGCCGCCTCGCTCTCCGAGCCGCGCGACGCGATCGAGGAGATCATCGAGCCCTTCCTGCTGCAGCAGGGCTTCATCCAGCGCACCCCGCGCGGGCGCCTGCTGACGCCCCACGCCTTCCGCCATCTCGGCATGCCCGAACCCTCGCGCGAGACGGCGCAGTTCGGCCTGTTCGGGAATGACGAGGACGAGGCGTGAAACAGGCCCTTCGGAATTTCGGCCTGGCGCTCGCCCTGACCGGCCTGTTCGCGATCCTGGCGGTTTCGGCCCGCGCCGGCGACGACGTCCCGCGCGGTCCGGTGGAAGAGGCCTACGCGATCACGGTCAAGACGCTCGCCGGGAAGGGTAAGGCCCCGCCCCCACCCTGGCGCCCGCCGCATCGCGACAAGCTGCTGAGCGAAAGCCTCGCGGCGCTCTTCGCCCGCGACGATCTCTATCAGGACGAGAGCGGCGAGATGGGCCAGATCGGCGCCGATCCCTTCCTCAACGGTCAGGACGGCGAGGTGAAGAAGCTGAGCCTCGACACGATCCCGGTGGCCGCCGGCAAGGCGACCGTGATCGCGAGCTTCCGCAGCTTCGGCAAGCCGGTCGCGGTCCAGTTCCGGATGATCCGGGAGAATGGTGGCTGGCGCATCGACGACATCGTCAACAGCTTCGAGGGCAAGGACTATTCGGTCCGCGAAGCGCTCTCCCAGCCCTATGACTGCGGCTCCTTCATGGGGAAGCCCTGCAAGCGCTGAACGCTCGCAGGGCTGACGTCGGCAGGACGGCGCAGGCGCCGCTACGGCTGGCGGGCGATCTTCGCGCGCATCATCGCCGGGCGGGCGCCGGCATCCTTCAGCGCACCGGACTTGGCCGCCTTCGCATTCTCGACCGGCTGCATGCCTTTGCCCGCCGTGCGGCTCTTGGGACGCTCCAGTGCGCGCTCGCGCTGCTTCAGCGCGAGCGCCTTGCGCGCCAGGCTGCGCTGGCTCGGCGCCCGCAGCTTCTCGGCGCGGCGCGTCTGCTCCGCGCCGACGCGCTTCAACGCCACGGTCAGGGCATCGGCCTTGGCCTTCGTGCCGTGATTGTCCGAAGCCGGTTTCTGGCCTTGCGGCGGCGCCTTGCCGCGGAACTCGCGGCGCTGCTGGCGGGCAAGATCGCGGGCCCGGTTGCGCCGCTCGCGCAGGTTGCCGGCGAGATCGCGCAGATCCTTGTCGTTCTCCGATGCGAGCTTGCCGCGCCGGGTCCGCGCGACGAGGTCGAGCTCGCCCTTGTCGAGAAGCCGCGTGAGTGCCTTGGCCGATAGCGACATGGATACCTCCCTGGTGGTGTTGTCCGCCCTTCGACTATGCGTTCGACATCGATTTGTTCCCGCGGCGATTTGCTCGCGGGAGCTCCGGCCTATATTCCGGCCGCCATGAGCAGCCCTCATCAGATCACTGTCCGCGTCTATTATGAAGACACCGATTTCTCCGGCGTGGTCTACCACGCTTCCTATCTGCGCTTCATGGAGCGCGGGCGCACCGAGCTGATCCGCGCGCTCGGCGTCGAGCAGCGCGAACTCTTCGACGGCGAGACCGCGCTCGGCTTCGCCGTGCGCAAGATGACGATCGACTTCCTGCGCCCGGCCGTGATGGACGATCTCCTCACCGTCGAGACCCGCTGCGTCGAGGCGCGCGGCGCCACCATGGATCTGGAGCAGCGCGTGCTGCGCGGCGAGGAGGTGCTGATCGCCGCGCAGGTCGTGGTCGCCTGCGTCGGTGGCGGCCGGGCCCGGCGCATCCCGGACGGGCTGCGCAAGCGGCTGATGCTCGACGATTGACGATGCCGCGCGTGCCCATCGACGCCGGCCCGCCCGGCATGTTAGCGCTCGTTACATGAGTTGGAAGCGCGACAGACCGGAACAGCCCCGCGGCTATCACCACGGCAACCTCAAGGAGGAGCTGGTGCGGGCCGCACTCGGGCTGATCGGCGAGAAGGGCCCGAACGGCTTCACCTTCGCCGAGGCTGCGCGCATGGCCGGCGTCAGCCCGGCCGCGCCCTATCGCCATTTCCGCGATCGCGACGAATTGCTGGCCGATGTCGCCGCGCGCGGCTTCCAGGCCTTCGAGGCAACCTTATCGCGGGCTTGGGACCAGGGGCAGCCCGACCCCGAAACCGCATTCCACCGGCTGGGCCGCGCCTATCTCGCCTTCGCCCATGACGAGCCGGCCTATTACTCGGCGATGTTCGAGGCGGGCGTGCCGCTCGACGCCAGCCCGGAATTGCGCGCCGCCGCCGACCGGGCCTTCGCCGGCCTGCGCCAGGCGTCCGAAGCCCTGATCGCCCAGCTGCCGCCCGGCAAGCGCCCCCCCGCGCTGATGATGGCGCTGCATATCTGGGCGATGTCGCACGGCATCGCCGCCCTGTTCGGCCGCGCCGATGGCGGCCGCCGCCCCCTGCCGATGTCGGCCGCCGACCTGCTCGAGGCCGGCACGCTGATCTACCTCCAGGGCCTCGGCATTGGCCGCGGCGGCCCTTCCAAGCCCGACTGATTCCTTTTCCGCTGGCCCGCTTCTTGACAACCCGGGGAGTGAGGCGCATCTATGTAAATGTGATTTACATTCACGTTCATTGATGGTGAGGGAGCAATGCCGATCGTCGAGAAGCTGGACGAATATGGGAAGGGAGCCTGGATCGCCTTCGCGGTTCTCGGCTTCATCGTGTTCTGGCCCCTGGGTCTGGCGACCCTGGCCTTTCTTTTCTGGAGTGGACGCATGGGTTGTGGATACGCAGGAGACCGTTACGAGCACCGGATGAGCCGCCTTCAGGGCAAGATGGACCGTCTGCGTGAGCGCATGGCCGGCCGCGAGGGTGGCTTCGGCGGTGGCTTCGGCGGCTGGGGCCGCGGCGGCCCCTCCAGCGGCAACCGCGCCTTCGACGAGTACCGCGCCGAGACGCTGCGCCGGCTCGAGGACGAGCAGCGCGAGTTCCACGACTTCCTCGGCCGTCTGCGCATGGCCCGCGACAAGGCCGAGTTCGACCAGTTCATGAATGAGCGCCGCAACCAGCCGCCGGCCAATCCCCCGGCCCAGCCCGACGCGGCCTGAGCGCATCGCTGATCGTCAGAATGGGCCCGCCCCGGTTTCCGGGGCGGGCCTTTGCGTGTCCGGCGGCCGTCGCTCAGGAAGCGGCAGGCCGTTCCAGCGCCGCGAGAAGCTCGCGATAGCTCGGCGCCAGGGCGCGCAGATGCGCGGCGGCCGCGGCGTCCTTCTGCGCGACGAGCGGGTACTGCAAGGCCCCGATCAGGCGCGCCTGGCGCGCCATGATCCCCGCCGCAGCGTCGAGACCGATGCGCACCAGGCAATGCGCCGCATCCGCGGCCCGCCGCGCGCCGACGCGCACCGCGAAATGGATGAGGTGCCCCCTCAGATCGTCGTCGCATCCGGCCGCGATCCGCTCCGCCAGGATCAGCGCGGCATCCTCGTTGCCGCGGGTCCCCGCTGGCGGCCGAAGGTCTCCGGTCATGGCGAGCCAGCGAATGCCCGCGGGCAGCGCCCGCCGGATCGCCTCTTCCTCCGAGACCACCTCGACGCGCTGGAACTCCGTCCGCATCGTGAAGGGCTGGCCGTAATCGAGCGTCTCGGCCCGCCAGGCAGCCATAAAATCGGCCACCGGCAAGGTTGCATGCGGATAGCCCTTCGGATCGTGCATCTCGACCAGCCCGTCGCGGATGGCGAGCACGACGACATAGTGATCCGCTCCGATCGCCCCCCGCATGTTCGGCTGGTGGCGCAGATGCCCCATCTCGACCGGGCCAACCCAGACCGGCCCCTCGGCGAGAGCCTTCGCGAGTCGTGAAAGCGCCTCAGCTTCGGAGCCGCCTCGCAGGACGGACGAGGTCCAGCCCATGGCGGCGAGGGCATCGTCGAAACCCGCCTCCGGGTCCCAGCCATAGGGATCGAAGAACGGAAGCCCGCCCCCTAGCAGCTGCATGCCGAAAGGACTTCCGGTCGAAAATTCAATGACGGCGGGAGAAAACGACGCCGCCCCGAACATCATCGAAAATGAATTGGCGTAACAATACGGACCAGAGCCGATATAGGGAATGTAATTCATGAATTTAATTTCACCTCCGCGATCGAAGGCGTGAACAGATCTGCAAATTGAAAATATTTGTCAACGGCCTCGGATACGGGACACATCGTCGGCCGGGGACGATGCATTCGCTTTCCATCGGAGAGCGCTTTGGCCGAGGCGACGGAAGGCCCGCCCCCTCTCATTCGGTCGGGGCGGCATCTCGATATGTCAGCCGGAAGCCTCCGCTGCGGATGGCGGCAGCCACCGCGCCGAGCGTGTCCTCCCGGCTATGGGCGTCGATCGGCAAGGCGTGCCGTTCGAGGGAGCCGAGCGACGATAGCTGCCTGTGGAGCTCCGCGATCGGGCCGGGATCGGTCAGCGTGTTCCCGCCACGCTCCCGACAGCGACGGATGGCTTCGTCGAGTGCCGGCCGCAGGACGACGTAATGGACGACCGCGGGGATCCGCTCGAAGGCAGTCAGGAACCACGGCCCGATGATTCCATCGACGATGACGAAGTAGCCGCCGCGGGCATAACCCTCGGCGGCCTGCGCCAGCACGTCGACGACGATGCGGTTCTGTTCGTGGGCTTCCGGCAGATAAGGCTCGATCGCCCCATTTTTGATGAAGTGCCAGAAATCGTCGGAATGGAGATGGACCTTCGGTGAGCCGGGCAGTCGAGCCAGCGCCTGCGCCACCGTGGTTTTCCCGGAGCCGGGTGCCCCGGTCAGGATGAGGATCTCGCCCGTCTGGTTCATGTCGCGTACCTCGCATCGCGGCGGAGCGGGGAGCGCACCACCATGTCTTCGGTCATGCCCTCGGCCCCTCGCCAGCCATTTCCGGAATGTCGCGATTTCCGGCGTATACCCGACATTAACCTTGCCGGAGGCTTAACTCAGTGCGGAGCATGTTTCGCGGGAAACCCCGTTTCGGCCCATCTTTCGCCGGATTCGCGCGCGATTGACGGGATACGGCATTTCCCCGGATCGCGAAACGGGCGGCGGCGTGGGTCTCCCGCGACGCGAGCGGCGGGGTTTGGACCGGGGGCTCGAGCCTGGAAGGTTCGGGCCATCGGCGTACCGCCTGGGTAGAAGGATGACAGGATGAACCCCGCCGACGTTGCGCAGGCCGCGCCGCAGATCGACATGTCGTTCTGGACGCTGTTCTGGCATGCCCATATCGTCGTCAAGCTGGTGATGCTCGGCCTGATCGGCGCCTCGATCTGGTGCTGGTCGATCATCATCGACAAGACGCTGCTCTATCGCCGCACGCGCCGCGACATGGACGCCTTCGAGGAGGTGTTCTGGTCCGGCCGCTCGCTCGAGGAGCTCTATCGCGACCTCGCCAGCAAGCCGGTCAACGACATGGCCGCCGTCTTCGTCGCGGCGATGCGGGAATGGAAGCGCTCCTTCGAGAATGGCGGCCGTTCGGTCGCCAGCCTGTCCCAGCGCATCGACAAGGTGCTCGACGTCACCATCCAGCGCGAGACCGAGCGGCTCGAATCGAAGCTGCTCGTGCTGTCGACCATCGCCTCGGCCGCCCCGTTCATCGGCCTGTTCGGCACGGTCTGGGGCATCATGCATTCCTTCACCGCCATCGCGGTCTCCAAGAACTCCTCGCTCGCGGTCGTCGCGCCCGGCATCGCGGAAGCGCTGTTCGCCACCGCGATCGGCCTCTTCGCCGCGATTCCCGCCCTGATGGCCTACAACAAGCTCCAGGCCGAGGTCGCCAAGGCGCAGGGCCGGCTCGAGGCCTTCGCCGACGAGTTCTCCGCGATCCTGTCGCGGCAGATCGACGAGCGCATGGCCGCGTGAGGAGCTGAAACATGGGGATGTCCGCCGCCACTGCCGGCAAGGGTTCGGGCCGCCGGGGCCGTCGTGGGCGCCGCCACGGCGCCATCGCCGAGATCAACATGACGCCGTTCATCGACGTCATGCTGGTGTTGCTCATCATCTTCATGGTCGCCGCGCCGCTGATCGCGACCGGCGTGCCGCTCGACCTGCCGCAGACCGGCGCCAAGCCGATCAATGTCGATCAGAAGCCTGTCACCATCGCGATCGATAGCAAGGGACAGATCTTCCTGCAGGACGAGCCGACGCTGGAGCCGGATCTCGTCGCCAAGCTGCAGGGCCTCGCCAAGCAGGGTTTCGACGAGCGCATCTATGTGCGCGGCGACAAGCTGGTGGATTACGGCCGGGTGGCTTCGGTGATGTCGACCATCACCTCGGCCGGCTTCAAGCGGGTTGCGCTGGTCACCGAACCGGCGAGCCGCTGAGGCCTGTAAAGTAGGGATGTTCAGGGCGTGAAGCTTTCGACCTCCGAACCTGGCATGCTGGTGTCGGCACTCGGCCACGCGACGGTCCTCGTCGCGGGGCTGCTGGTGTTCTCGTCGCCTGCGCCGCTGCCGGAGAACGAGGAGGCGATCGCCGTCGAGCTCGTCGACCCCAACGCGCTGAACCAGGTCACCCGTGGCGAGCGCAGCGCCGAGAAGGTCGAAGCGCAGCCGACCCCGCGCGCCGAGCGCCAGTCGGAGGTCGTCGAGCGCAAGGAGGCCGGCGAGGCCAAGACCGATGCGCCTGCCCCGCCCTCGCGCCCGCCGGAGCTGAAGACGGCCGACGACAACGCCTCCGCGCCGCTGCCGCCGACGCGCACGGCCGAAGCGCCGAAGCCAGAGGCCAAGCCGCCCGAGCCCGCCAAGCAGCCGCCGCAGAAGAGCGAGGCCGCCGCCGCGCGCGAAGCCGAGCAGAAGCGCGAGGAACTGGCGAAGCTCGCCGAGGAGGCGGAGCTAGCCTCGAAGGCGAAACAGGCCGAGGAGGAGGCGAAGGCCGCCGCCAAGGCCAAGGCGGAAGCCGAGGCGCAGGCCGCCAAGCGTGCGGCTGAAGCCAAGGCCAAGGCCGAGGCCCTCGCCAAGGCGGAAGCTGAGAAGGAAGCGAAGGAGCGCGCCGAGGCGGCGGCGAAGGCGAAGGCCGAAGCCGAGCAGAAGGCGAAGCTCGCCGCCGAGGCCAAGGCCAAGAGGGAGGCCGAGGCCAAGGCCAAGCGCGAGGCCGAGATCGCCAAGAACTTCAACGCCAACGACATCGCCCGCCTGCTCCAGTCGAAGGAGAAGGCGCAGTCTTCCGGCTCCTCGGCACAGCAGATCAACCGCACCGCCTCGCTCGGCACCGAGCGCGGCGCGTCGCAGAAGCTCAGCCCCTCGCTGCGGGCCCAGCTGATCGGCATCATCCAGGACCAGCTGATGAAGTGCTGGAACGTGCCGATCGCGCTCGCCAACGCCCAGGGCAACGCCAACATCGTCCCCTCGGTCCGGATGAAGCTGAACACGGACGGCTCGCTCGCGGCGCAGCCCGGCGTGATCAACTCCTCCTCCGATCCGCTTTTCCGCGTCGCCGCCGATTCGGCGCTGACCGCCACCCGCCGTTGCGCTCCATTGCGCATTCCGGCTCAATTCGCCGCCTATTATGACGACTGGCGCGATGTCGTCGTCAATTTCGACGCAAGGGACGTCATGTGACCCCGATGATCGACCGTATCCCCCTCCCCTTCCTGACGGCTGCGCCCACCCGCCGCCGCCTGCTGGCCACCGCCGGCGCCGCCCTGATGATCCCCGCTGCGGCCAAGGCGGAGCTCGTCATCGACCTGCGCGGCGGCGCCTTCCAGCCGATGCCGATCGCCATCGCCGATTTCGGCGGCGAGGGCGGCGTGCTCGTCTCCGGCATCATCACCAACAACCTGAAGCGTTGCGGCTATTTCAACCCGATCGACAAGGCGCGCTTCCCGGAGCGGAATCCGCCCTTCGACGCCGCCCCGCAATTCGACGCCTGGCGGGCAGCCGGCGTGCAGGCGCTGGTGACCGGCCGCGTCGCCCGCGAGGCCGGCCGCATCCGCGCCGAGTTCCGGCTCTGGGACGTCGCGACCGGCACCCAGACCGACGGGCAGCAATATTTCACCGATCCGAGCAACAGCCGCCGCGTCGGCCACATCATCTCGGACGCGATCTTCACCAAGGTCACGGGCCTTGGCGGCTTCTTCGACACCCGCGTCGTCTTCGTCGACGAATCCGGGCCGAAGGAGACGCGCCGCAAGCGCCTCGCCATCATGGACCAGGACGGCGCCAATGTGCGCTACCTGACCAATGGCGACGTCTCGGTGGTGACGCCGCGCTATTCGCCGGTCTCGCAGGACGTCACCTTCATGTCCCAGCGCCAGGGCGAGCAGCCGCGCGTCCAGGTGCTCAACATCGAGACCGGCCAGCGCCAGATCGTCGGCAACTTCCCCGACATGAGCTCGAGCCCGCGCTTCGCCCCCAACGGACAGCGCGTCGTGCTCTCGCTGCAGCAGGGCGGCAACGCCAATCTCTACGCCATCGACATCGGCTCGCGCACCACCATGCGCCTGACCTCGACGGCGGCGATCGACACCTCGCCTTCCTACGCGCCGGACGGCTCGCGCATCGTCTTCGAGAGCGACCGCGGCGGCCAGCAGCAGCTCTATGTGATGCCGGCCGGCGGCGGCGAGGGCCAGCGCATCTCCTTCGGCCAGGGCCGCTATTCGCAGCCTTCCTGGTCGCCGCGTGGCGATCTCATCGCCTTCACCCGTCAGGGTGGCGGCGGCTTCGCCATCGGCGTGATGCGCCCCGACGGCTCGGGCGAGCGCATCCTGACCGAGGGCTTCCACAACGAGGCCCCGAACTGGGCCCCGAACGGCCAGTACATCATGTTCTTCCGCGATCCCGGCGGCCAGTCCGGCGGCAAGCTCTACATGGTCGACATCACCGGCCGCGTCGAGGTGCCGGTGCCGACCCCGGCCTTCGCCTCCGACCCGACCTGGTCGCCGCTGCTCAGCGGCCAGCGCTGAGGCCCACGCGACCTCGCTCGATGACAAAACAAGCCGTCTGGTCCCGCCGGACGGCTTCTCTATTGGGCGGCAGGCGTCGAAACGCCTGAACGGGCCCGCAGTAGAGGACACGCATGGACACGCCAACCGTCGTTCGGGACTTTGCCTCCATCATCCAGACGTCCCTTGCGCCCGTTTTCCTGTTGGCGGGCACGGCAGGCTTCGTGAACATCTTCGCGATGCGTCTCGGCAGGGTTTCGGACCGGCTGAACGATGTCGCAGAGCGGGGCGAACAGAACAGGATGTCGCTCCTGCAGCTCGCATATCTGCGCCGACGCGTGCTCGCGCTCGAGATCGCATTGGTCATGGGCGTGGCGGCAGGGTTTTGCACGGGCGGAGCGATCCTGAACCTTCTCGCAGGAGCGCTGCAGTTCGGTCTCCGCGAAGAGAATGTCTTCTGGTTCTTTGGCGGCGCCATTGTCTTGCTGATCGGCTCGCTTGCCGCCTTCCTGGTTGAGCTGCTGATTTCTGCCCGGAACATGTTGCGGCAGATGCAAATGGCGCGAACGGCTGCGGGACAGGACTGATTTTCCTGCGATGGTTTTCGCCGGGTGACCTCACGCTCCCGCCCTGCCCTCGCTCTCACCGCCCTCTTTCATGACGGCGACCTGCGGGCTCACCAGGAGGCCCGCAGCCCCGCCGTCACCGCATGGCTCGTCGCATCCGCGTTGAGCCGCACGTCATAGCCGGCGAACAGCGTCAGCTTGTCCCCCGCCCGGGCCGAGACGCCGAGGCCGAGCACGGCGCTGTCGCGCGCCATCTCCGCGCCGCGCACCGCGAAGGTCGCGGCCGGCGCCCCGGCGAAGGCGGCGTCGATCACCATGCCGGTGTCGAGGAATTCGTGCTGCCATTGGGCGCGGGCTTCGAGCGCGACCTGGCTGCCGCCAAGGTCGAAGGTCTTCGCCAGCTTGAGGCCGACGCTGCCCAGCAGGCTCTGCGCTGTCTGGCTGCCGGCTGTCAGGCCGATACCGTCCGCGCCGGTTTCGGCAAAACCGTCCTGGCGCAGATAGGTGTAGCGCAGCCCGGCCAGCGGCTCGACCGTTCCCCAGCCGAGATCGAAGCCGTAGCCGCCCTCCAGCGCGGCGGTGAAGCGATCGCCGTCGTAATCGGCCCTGGCCTGGCGCGAGAGCCCGCCGAAGCCGATGCTGCGCTGGTTTTCGAAGCCGAGGCGCGCATAGCCGAGAATGCCGTCGAGACGCAGATTGCCGCTGCCATAGCTGCCATAGAGCGCCGCCTCATAGGCCGAGATCGCGCCCTTGCCGGAAAAGTTCCGGAAATCGGTGTCCGTCCTGCCGAAGCCGGCGCTGATGCCGGCCAGGAAGGACGGGGTGAACTGCCGGTCGACGCCGCCGATGACGCCGCCGCCGCGATAGTCGCCCCCGCCGGCATTGAGGTCGCCACCGAGCCTGCCGGAGAGGCCATAGCCGCGCAGCCACGCCGTGTTCGCCGGCGCGGAGGCCTCCGCCGGGAGCTGCATCAGCATCGCCGCCACCGGGCTGCGGCTGCCGCTTGAGGCATAGGCCAGCGCCGGGCCCGAGCTCGTCGGCGCGGCCTGGCCGCTGCGCAGGGCGCTGAGACGCTGGCTGATCATGCCGCCGAAGGGGGCGAAACCGCCGAGCGCCTGCGTGCCCAGGCTGGCGAGGCTCTCGCCGGACAGGCTGGCGAGCGCCTGCCGCGCCCCTTCCTGCGTGCCGGCCGCCTGCAGCAACCCGGCGACGCCGCGCAGATCGGCGTTCGCTCCGGCCAGGCCGTGTTCGAGCCCGGCCGCGACCGCGCATTGATTGGCCGAGGCGCAGATGCCGGGCGTGTCGAAGGGAACGGTGCGGATGTCGAGATGGGCCGCGTTCGGCTGATAGCGCAGGCTCGCCCGGATGAACGGCGCCGAGCCGTCGCCGAACGGCCCCGCGACGCCGTCGAACCGGCCGGTCAGCCCCTGGCCGGCGGTGAGCACCGGCATGGTCAATTCGCGCGGCAGCAGTTCTGGCTGGCCGCTGATCCCGACCCAGCCCGCCAGGCTCGCCGTGCCGCTGACGGCGAGCTGGTTCAGCCCGCCGGCGGCGGAAAGCTGCTGCATCAGGATGCCGCCGGATTGCTGGACATAGTTGCCGTTGATCGTCAGCGTGCCGATGCCGCGCGCATCGCCCGCCCAGACCGTGCCGGCATTGTCGACCTTGCCGGTGATCAGGCCGGTACCGGCCAGCACGCCGGCCGGCGCGATGCTGGTCGGCGAGGCGATGCTGCCCATCACCGAGAGGAAGCCGCCTTCGACCCGGGTGGCGCCGGCATAGCTGCTGTGTCCGGTCAGCACGAGCTCGCCGGCGCCGCGCTTCACCAGACCGCCCGCCCCGACGATGTCGTTGCGGAAGAAGGCCGTGCCGCCCGGCTGCTCGACGACGAAATCGCCCCAGTCGAAACGGCCCGGCCCCGCAACGGCCTTGCCGACGTCGAGAATCCCGTAGCCGAAGATGTCGTCGACGCCCGGCGCGCCGACGTCGAAAGCTGTGCCAAGCAGGGTCTGCCGCACCTGGTCGGCGCTGAAGAACGGGAACATCTGCCAGACCAGCGCCGCCGCGCCGGTGACATGCGGCGCGGCGAAGGAGGTACCGAGCGTCTTTTCGTAACCGCCATCCGGAGTGGCGACCAGGATGCCGTCGTCGACGCCCTTCCAGACGAAATCGCCGAGGCCCGGATCCCACTCCCAGCCGATTCCGCCCCCCGGCGCGACCAGGCACCAGTTCTTCGCGACGCCGCACCGGTTGCTGTAGGCCGGCATGTAATCGGGTCCGAGCGCTCCCACGGCAAGCCAGCCTCGTTCCAGCTCCGGGAAGAAATGGGGCAGGCCGGATTCGATGTTCGGCTGGCTCGACATATCGTTTCCGGCCGCCCAGACCATCAATGCGCCCGATCCCACCGCACCGCGATAGGCGCCTAATTCTTGCGGGAAGAACTTCAATATGTCCTGCCGGGTCACGCCGGTGATCGGCCAGGATGTGCCCCAGCTGACATTGATGATCCGGGCGCCGGCCCCCAGAACGTCGCTGACGGCGCGGACCATGTAGGACGGGTCGGGGTCCGCTCCCCCGCCGACGCCGCGACCGACGAGCGTCGCTCCGGGTGCGACGCCATGCATCCCGATGCCGTCCCTGTTGCCGACGATCACCGAGGCGACGCCGACAGCGTGGTCCTCCGGCGGCGCGGAGGCAGATTTCTGGACATAGTCATAACCGCCGGCATAGCGGCCCAGAAGCTCGCGGAGCGAGGTGGAGGCGATGCCCGTCTCGATCATGCCGACCACGACGCCCGTTCCATCGACGCCGCGGGCATAGGCCTGCGCCGCATTGATGTAGTCGAGCCCCCATTGCGCCCGGTATTCGGGCGTGCGCCAGGTCGCGGGATCGGTCAGCAAGCCGCCGGACTGGGCGGCAGCCGCGCTGGTCAGGGCCGTCGTCAGCATCAGGGCGGCGACGGTAGGCTTAGCCGGGAATCGCAAGGGGGCCTCGGACGGGGGAATCGGAGCGACCGGTTCGGAACCTGCCGGGGCGGCAGCTTTCCCCGGCCCCCTCCCGCCCGTCAACACAATCCGGCCGCATTTTGCGGGACCGCCCCCTGCGATCAGCGAATGCCGCAGCCGCCTGCACGCCATCGGGCTGCGCCCGGCTGTGTCGCCCCGGTCACAGCAAGAACCTCAGGCGCCTTTCGCCATGATTGGTTAACCATACGCCCTAATGCCGCCACTTCGCCTTGTTCTGGCAAGGTCTCGTTTAGGTTGACGCTTCATTGATGGAGCACGCGAAGCCGTCCTCGAAGCGCGCCGCCAAAAGATTTGATCGCCCGGAGTTCAGCCATGATGACCCATCTCTTCGCCGGCGGCCGCGCCGTCCGTTTCGCCGCCGCCATCGCTGCCACGCTCGCGCTCGGCGCCTGCGCCAAGGACCAGAACGCCGACGCCTCGGGCTTCGGCGCCGGCGGCGCCGCGACGCCGGGCAGCGCGCAGGACTTCGTCGTCAATGTCGGCGACCGCGTCTTCTTCGAGACCGACTCCACCGATCTGACCTCGACCGCCGTCTCGACGCTCGACAAGCAGGCCCAGTGGCTGCAGCGCTATCCGCGCTACACCTTCACGGTCGAAGGCCACGCCGACGAGCGCGGCACCCGCGAATACAACTACTCGCTCGGCGCCCGCCGCGCCCAGACGGTGCGCGACTACCTCGCCTCGCGCGGCATCCCCTCGAACCGCATGCGCACCATTTCCTACGGCAAGGAGCGCCCGGTCGCGGTCTGCAACGACATCTCCTGCTGGTCGCAGAACCGCCGCTCCGTGACGGTGCTGGACGGTGCCGGCGGCGCCCCGGGCGTCTGATCCGGATAGCGACGGTTATGAGGAAAGGCCCCGGACGGACCGTCCGGGGCCTTTCCTTTTCGTCCGACTGGCCGCGGAGCGGCAGGGCGAGCGCCGGTCAGATCGGCAGGTACCGTCTAAGCCCGGCGACGAGATCGTCGAGCGTCCGCTCGAAGGAGTGCCGATCGGTATCGACGATCAGGTCGCTGAAGCCGCGCTCGCCATAGCCCTCCGCCAGCATCACGCGGATGCGCGCGAGCTCCTCGGCATCGAAGACCCGCCCACGCCCGGCATCGACGATCCCCTCATAGGAGGCGCGCAGGCTGATGAAGACCGGCGTGATGCCGGCATCGCCGAAATGGCGACGATAGAAGATCCAGCTGCTGCAGCCGAGCGGGTAGGCCACGACGAGATAAGGGCGCTCCGCGAGCAGCGAGAGCCCGGTCCGGACCACCGAGCGGCTGGTGCGCAGGATGGAGCCATACCAGGGCAGATCGGGGTCGGCATGGTCGTCGCCATCGATGAAGGCACCGCCGATCCGCGCGGCCAGGGCCCGGCCGAGCGTGGTCTTGCCCGCGCCGATCGGCCCGCTGAGGAAGATCGCGCAGCGTTGCATCCGGCCGGCTTCAGCCCGCCGGCTGCGGGATCAGGCTCTTCGCCACGCCCTCGATGCGCTCGGCCGCCGCGACGAGCGCTTCTGCCGCCCGGTCCTCGACCTCGCTGAGCCGCTGGTCGGCGGCGCCGGCATCGCCCTGCGTCGCGGCGAGATCCGATTCCAGCTTCGCCAGGCGCTTCTTCAGCTCATGCACCTCGTCGGCCACCATCAGCGCCGCCATGACATGCAGGCGCATGTCGCCGATCTCGCCGAAGGCCTCCCGCATCTCGCCGATCTTCTCGTCATAGAACCGCGCGAGCCCCTCCAGATGGGCCTCCTCGCCCTCCCCGCACGCCATGCGGTAGGCCTTGCCGGCGATCATGACGTTGACTTGCGGCATCCGCTCTCCTGCTCCTGCTCTAGAGCCGGACCCGATCAGGTCGATTCAACCTGACCGGTGAATCCGTCTCTCGGTATCGATAGAGAACGCGTGATCCGATCGGATTGCGATGCAATCCGATCGGCGCGTGCTCTAGCTCGCCTCGTGTTCGGGCTCCGCCGGCTGCTGCGCCTGCACCCGGTCGATCACGGCGCTGATCACGTTCATCGCCCGCTGCAGCCGCTGGTCGACATCTGCCGCGGCGGTCTCGACATGTCCGAGCCGCGCCATGGCGCCGTCGAGGTCGGCCGCCAGCCGCGCCCGGTCGTCCTGCATCAGCGCGAGCTCGGTTTCGAGATTGCCCCGGCCGCGCTCGGCCTCGATCCGCCGGCGCGCCGCCGCCTCGAGCTGTCCCAGCGCGCCGTCGAGACGCGCCAGCGCATTGTCCAGCATCAGGCTCGCCACCGTCGCTCTCCTTTCAGATCGAAGTCGGCCCTCACGATTCGTCGCTGAATCTACAGCAGAATGTGGGAAAACCGGAATCGCCCGCAGGCCGGAACCACGCTGCCGCAAGGGCTTGCCCTTTCCGGCTGAAGCGGCACCTGCGGAAAACCGCGCGCGATGGCCGCAGGAGCGGCAAAACCGGGCCGTAACGAATTGACTCCCCGCGCGCGCCGGGCCTAATCCACCGGTCCTTCCGAAGCCCGGCCGGGCATGCCTGCATCCAATCCCGATCCGACCATGCCTGCCTCGCACAGGCGCCGGCCCTCCCGCCCCAGACGGAGCCCAGTGAGATCATCATGACCACCATCGACCGCGCCCAGCACGACAAGCTCGCCAACGCCATCCGCGGCCTGGCGATGGACGGCGTCGAGAAGGCCAAGTCCGGCCATCCCGGCCTGCCGATGGGCGCGGCCGACATCGCCACGGTGCTGTTTACCCGCGTGATGAAGTACGACGCCGCCGATCCGCGCTGGCCGGACCGCGACCGCTTCGTGCTCTCGGCCGGCCACGGCTCGATGCTGCTCTACGCCCTGCTCTATCTCACCGGCTCGCCGGGCATGGCGCTCGACGACCTCAAGGCCTTCCGCCAGCTCGAGTCGAAGACCCCCGGGCACCCCGAGAACTTCATGACGGCCGGCGTCGAGACCACCACCGGCCCGCTCGGCCAGGGGCTGGCCACCGCCGTCGGCATGGCGATGGCCGAGCGCATGCTCGCCGCCGAGTTCGGCAAGAAGGTCGTCGACCACCACACCTATGTGCTGGCTTCCGACGGCGACCTGATGGAGGGCATCAGCCAGGAGGCGATCGCGCTTGCCGGCCATCAGAAGCTCAACAAGCTGATCGTGCTCTGGGACGATAACGGCATCTCGATCGACGGCCCGCTCTCGATCACCGACAATGTCGACCAGGTCGCCCGCTTCAAGGCTTGCGGCTGGCGCTCCGAGCGCGTCGACGGCCATGATCCCGAGGCGATCGAGGCCGCGATCCGCCGCGCCCAGAAGTCGAACAAGCCGACCATGATCGCCTGCAAGACCGTGATCGGCTTCGGCGCCCCGAAGAAGGCCGGCACCTCCAAGGCCCATGGCGAGCCGCTCGGCGCCGAGGAGCTTGCCGCCGCCAAGCAGAAGCTCGGCATCACCGGCGGCGCCTTCGAGGTCGCGGCCGAGGTGCTCAAGGCCTGGCGCGGCTTCGGTGCGGCCGGCGCCGCCTCGCACAAGGACTGGAACGAGCGCTTCGCCACCCTATCCGAGCGCAAGCGCGGCGAGTTCGACCGTCGCCTCGCCCATGCCGTCCCGGCCAAGCTCGACAAGGCGATCCTCGCCCACAAGAAGGCGCTGATCGCCGCGCCGCAGGCCGTCGCCACCCGCAAGGCCTCGGAGCTGGCGCTGGAAGCCATCACCGCGGTCATGCCCGAGCTGGTGATGGGCTCGGCCGATCTCACGCCCTCCAACAACACCCGCACCAAGGCCGCCGAGGACTTCACCCCGAAGACCCCGAAGGGCCGCTATGTCCGCTACGGTATCCGCGAGCACGGCATGGCCGCCGCGATGAACGGCATCACGCTGCATGGCGGCTTCCGCACCGGCGGCGGCACCTTCCTGGTCTTCGCCGACTATGCCCGCCCCTCGATGCGGCTCGCCGCGCTGATGGGCTTGCCGGTCGTCTACGTCATGACCCATGACTCGATCGGCCTCGGCGAAGACGGCCCGACCCACCAGCCGGTCGAGCAGGTCGCCTCGCTCCGCGCCATGCCGAACATGCGGGTCTTCCGCCCGGCCGATACCATCGAGACCGCGGAGGCCTGGCAGGCCGCTCTGGAGCGCACCGACGGGCCGACCGTTCTGGCGCTCTCGCGCCAGAACCTGCCGCAGCTGCGCACGGACGCCTCGGCCAGGAACCGCTCCGCGGCCGGCGCCTACGAGCTGCTCGCGGCCGAGGGCGGCAAGGCCCAGGTCACGCTCTTCGCCTCGGGCTCCGAGGTCGAGCTCGCCGTCGCCGCCCGCAAGCTGCTCGCCGAGAAGGGCGTGCGCGCCCGCGTCGTCTCCGTGCCTTCGCTGGAGCTCTTCCTGCAGCAGGACGAGGCGACCCAGGCGGCGGTCATCGGCTCGGCACCGGTCAAGGTCGCGGTCGAGGCGGGCGTGCGCTTCGGCTGGGATGCGGTGATCGGCCATGACGGCGCCTTCGTCGGCATGCACTCCTTCGGGGCGAGCGGGCCCTACAAGGACGTCTACAAGCATTTCGGCATCACGGCCGAGGCGATCGCCGACGCCGCGATGAAGAAGCACAACGCCTGACAACCCGTCATTGCGAGCGGAGCGAAGCAATCCAGGGGGACGTAGCGCTCTGCCGGCCCTGGATTGCTTCGCCGCTACGCTCCTCGCAATGACGGTTTTTATCTTGCGTTCGGCCATGCTTTGGCCGAATTGCCCGCGTGGATAGCGACGGCTGCGCCGGTTCGCTCGGCGAAGGAGAGGAAGATTATGACGGTCAAGGTAGCGATCAACGGCTTCGGCCGCATCGGGCGCAACGTTCTGCGCGCGATCATCGAGTCGAAGCGCAAGGACATCGAGGTCGTGGCGATCAACGATCTCGGCCCGGTCGAGACCAACGCCCATCTCTTCCGCTTCGACTCCGTCCATGGCCGCTTCCCCGGCACGGTGACGGTCTCCGGCGACACGATCGATGTCGGCCGCGGCCCGATCAAGGTCACCGCGATCCGCGATCCCAAGGACCTGCCGCACAAGGCGCTCGGCGTCGACATCGCTCTGGAATGCACCGGCTTCTTCACCAGCAAGGAGAAGGCCAGCGCCCATCTCGCCGCCGGCGCCAAGCGCGTGCTGGTCTCGGCCCCCTGCGACGGCGCCGACCTCACGGTCGTCTACGGCGTCAACCACACGGCCCTGAGCAAGGACCATGTCGTGGTCTCGAACGCTTCCTGCACCACGAACTGCCTCGCGCCGGTCGTGCGCGTGCTTCATGACGCCGTCGGCATCGACAAGGGCTTCATGACCACGATCCACGCCTATACCGGCGACCAGCCGACGCTCGACACCATGCACAAGGATCTCTATCGCGGCCGCGCCGCCGCGATGTCGATGATCCCGACCTCGACCGGCGCCGCCAAGGCGATCGGCCTCGTCATCCCCGACCTCAAGGGTCGCCTCGACGGCACCTCGATCCGCGTGCCGACCCCGAACGTCTCGGTCGTCGACTTCAAGTTCCTGGCCAAGCGCAAAACCACGGTCGAGAAGATCAACGAGGCCATCATCAAGGCGTCGAAGCGCGGCCCGCTCAAGGGCATCCTCGCCGTCACGGACCAGCCGAACGTCTCGATCGACTTCAATCACGACCCGGCGTCCTCGACCTTCGCCCTCGACCAGACCAAGGTCATGGACGACAAGTTCGTGCGCGTGCTGTCCTGGTACGACAACGAATGGGGCTTCTCGAACCGCATGAGCGACACCGCCGTCGCCATGGGCGCCCTGCTCTGATCCATCGCGGAAAGCGGGGCGGCCCTCGACGGCCCGCCCCGCCATATCCTTCCACCACGGAGAGCCTATGGCCAAGATCGAGCCGACCGTCACGCCCCCGGCACCTGCCGAGGCGCCCGCCGTGACACCGCCCCCGGCCTTCGGCCAGACCGGAGCCGCGCCCACGCCGGCCGCTCCCGCCCTCGTCGTCGGCTCCGCGGCGCCGGCCGCCGCCGAATCCGCCAAGCCCGATCCCCGCCAGCTCGACCAGCTCTCACGCATCGAGGAGAAAGCGGCCCGCATCGAGGAAAAGTTCGCCCGCTACGAGGCCGTCCTGACCCGCGCCGAGGCGTCGCTGGAGCGCAGCGCCCACAAGGTCGACGCCGCCGCCGGCACCATGGACTTCGCCTCGATCCGCGGCGAGATCGCCACCCTGCGCGGCCGCATCGACGCGACGCCGCGCACCGGCACGCTGTTCATGACCGCCATCGTCACGGCCGTCCTCACCGTCCTGCTCACCATCCTGGTGCTCAAGTTCGGCGTGCCCGGCCTGTTCGGGGGGCTGCTGCCGTAATGGGCTTTCGGGACGCCGCCCTCCTCGCCGTGCCGCGCAGCCTGCGCTGGCGGCCGGTCGAGGGCGCCGGACTGGAACATCTCACGCTACGCAGCACGCCTGACGGCCTCCGCGCCGAGGCCGTGGTCATCGGCGAGCGCGGCGGTGGCGAGCCCTACGGCGTTTCCTATGCCATCGACTGCGGCACCGACTTTGCCGTAACCGCCGTCACCATTGCCGCGACCGACGGCCGGCGCGTCTTCCTGGAAAGGCGCGACGGCGTCTGGCGTGATGTCTTCGGCGAGCACCTTGCCGCCTTCGACGACTGCATCGACATCGATCTGCAAGGCTCGGCCTTCACCAATACCCTGCCCATCCGGCGGGAGCATTGGGAGATCGGCCAGAGCCGCACATTCGCGATGCTCTACATCCCCTTCGATGATTTCGTGCCGCGTCTCGACCGGCAGACCTATACCTGCCTCGCCCCGCGCCTGTTCCGCTACCAGGCGGCCGATGGCAGCTTCGAGGCCGAATTGCCTGTCGACGAGGACGGCCTCGTCGTCGATTATCCCAGCCTGTTCGAACGCATCCGATAAGAGAGCCCGATGACCGCCTTCCGCACCCTCGATGACGCCGATCTCGCCGGCAAGCGCGTGCTTGTCCGCGTCGACCTCAACGTGCCGATGGAAGACGGCAAGGTCAGCGACACCACCCGCATCGACCGCGTGCTGCCGACCATCCGCGAGATCGCCGACAAGGGCGGCAAGGTCATCCTGCTCGCCCATTTCGGCCGCCCCAAGGGCCCTGACGAGAAGAACAGCCTGAAGCAGGTCGTACCGGCCCTGACCGAGGCGCTCGGCCGCCCTGTCGCCTTCGTCGCGGATTGCATCGGCGAGCCGGTAGCCCAGGCCGTCGCCGCCGCGCGCAACGGCGATGTCCTGCTGCTCGAGAACACCCGCTTCCACGCCGGCGACGAGAAGAACGACGCTGGCTTCGTCAGGGCGCTCGCCGCCAATGGCGATATCTATGTCAACGACGCCTTCTCGGCCGCCCACCGCGCCCATGCCTCGACGGAAGGCCTCGCCCATGTGCTGCCGGCCTATGCCGGGCGCACCATGCAGGCGGAGCTGGAGGCGCTCTCCGCCGGCCTCGACAACCCCGCCCGCCCGGTGATGGCGATCGTCGGCGGCGCCAAGGTCTCGACCAAGCTCGAGCTGCTCGGCAACCTCGTCACCAAGGTCGATGTCCTGGTTATCGGCGGCGGCATGGCCAACACCTTCCTCGCCGCGCGCGGCATCGATGTCGGCAAGTCGCTCTGCGAGCATGACCTCGCCGAGACCGCCCGCGAGATCGAGGCCAAGGCCAAGGCCGCCGGCTGCGAGATCCTGCTCCCCGTCGATGCGCTCGTGGCGCGCGAATTCAAGGCCCATCCCAGCTACCGGGTCGTGCCGATCGACGGCACCGAGGCCGACGAGATGATCCTCGATGCCGGCCCGCTCTCGATCGCCGAGGTCGTGCTGCGGCTCGACAAGGTGAAGACGCTGGTCTGGAACGGCCCGTTCGGCGCCTTCGAGCTGCCGCCCTTCGACACCGCGACGGTGGCCGTCGCCAAGGCCGCCGCCAAGCGCGTCCAAGCGGGCGGACTGGTCGCGGTCGCCGGCGGCGGCGACACCGTGGCGGCGATGAACCATGCCGGCGTCGCCGACGAGCTGTCCTATGTCTCGACGGCGGGCGGCGCCTTCCTCGAATGGATGGAAGGCAAGGACCTGCCGGGCGTCGAGGCGCTGCGGAAGGCCTGATTCCGGCCGTTTCCGAGGGGCCGCCCCGGCAACGGAGCGGCCCTTCGCATTTTCAGCATGTCGCCGCTTTGGCTTTGCGCCAGCGGTACTTAAGCACTACATCCACCCTCATACCGATTTAGCCAAAGGGGAGTGCCATCGTGGCCCGTATCACGCTTCGCCAGCTGCTCGACCACGCCGCCGAGAACGACTACGGCGTGCCCGCCTTCAACATCAACAACATGGAGCAGGCGCTGGCGATCATGGCCGCGGCGGACGCGACCGACGCGCCCGTCATCATCCAGGCCTCGCGCGGCGCCCGCTCCTACGCGAACGACATCATGCTCAAGCACATGATGGACGCCGTCACCGAGATCTACCCGCATATCCCGGTCTGCGTGCATCTCGACCACGGCAACGAGCCGGCGACCTGCATGACCGCGATCCAGGCCGGCTTCACCTCCGTCATGATGGACGGCTCGCTCAAGGCCGACGGCAAGACGCCGGGCGACTGGGACTACAATGTCGGCGTGACCAAGACCGTCACCGACATGGCCCATCTCGGCGGCATCTCGGTCGAGGGTGAGCTCGGTGTGCTCGGCTCGCTTGAATCCGGCGAAGGCGAGAAGGAGGACGGCCACGGCTTCGAGGGCAAGCTCAGCCACGACCAGCTCCTGACCAACCCGGACGAGGCGGTGAAATTCGTCGCCGAGACCAAGGTCGATGCGCTCGCCATCGCCATGGGCACCTCGCACGGCGCCTACAAGTTCACCCGCAAACCCGACGGCGCGATCCTGGCGATGCATGTCATCGAGGAGATCCACAAGAAGCTGCCGAACATGCATCTCGTGATGCACGGCTCCTCCTCGGTTCCGCAGGACCTCCAGGACATCATCAACCAGTATGGCGGCAAGATGCCCCAGACCTGGGGCGTGCCGGTCGAGGAGATCCAGCGCGGCATCAAGCACGGCGTGCGCAAGATCAACATCGACACCGACAACCGCATGGCGATGACCGGCCAGATCCGCAAGATCCTGTCGGAGAACCCCGGCGAGTTCGACCCGCGCAAGTATCTGAAGCCCGCTATGGAAGCGATGACCAAGCTCTGCAAGCAGCGCCTGGAAGAGTTCAACACCGCCGGCCAGGCCTCGAAGATCAAGCGCGTCATCACGCTGGCCGAGATGGCCAAGCGCTACGCCAAGGGCGAGCTCGACCCGACCTTCGGTTCCAAGAAGGCGGCTTGAGACACGATCTCGGCGCGTAGGCCGTCATGGTCGGGCTTGTCCCGGCCAGCCACGTCTTCGCCCGTCGAGGGCACCGTTCAAGACGCGGATGCTCGCCACAAGGGCAAGCATGACGCGAGCGGAGACCTTCGGAGAATGACGAACGCCCGGTCACATCGACCGGGCGTTTCGCTTTTCAGGGCGGCCTGATGCGGTCCGGCCCTGACGCGAGGCGTCGCCTCAAACCCCGATCTTCCCCCCACCCTTCTTGGTGATCGCCACCACCGAGGGCCGCACCGGCATGTCCGGCCTGAAATCGGGCCAGCGGGTCGAGAGGTCCTCGTAATAGGAGCGGCGGCCGAATTCCGGCCAGTCCGGCCCGTCGTCGCCGGGGTGCTGCACGGCGACGAAGGCCGTCGTGTCGTCCGGCGTGAAGCAGGGGCCGCACATCTCCGCCCCATGCGGGACGCGGTAGAACAGCTTGGAGGTCCGCCGGGCGCCTCCCTCGGTATCGACCGCCCAGAGCCCGTCGGTGCGTCCTGTCACGTCGATGCCGTTGCCGTCCGTCGCCACCCAGAGCCGCCCGGCGGAATCGACCACGGCATTGTCGGGCATGCCGAACCAGCCGTTCTTGGTCGTATCGGTCGAGAAGCTCGCGCCGACCGCCGCGACGGAGGGGTCGCCGCATTTCAGCAGGATCTCCCAGCGCCCTTTGGTCGCGGTGTGGTCGCCATCCGCCTCGGCGATCTCGATGATGTGGCCGAAGGCATTCTTGGCACGTGGATTGGCGGCGTCGACTTGCTCGTCCTTGCGGCTCGAATTGTTGGTCAGCATCACATAGACCCGCCCCGTCACCGGGTTCGGCGTGATGTCCTCAGGCCGGTCCATCTTGGTCGCGCCGAGCAGGTCGCCGGCGCGGCGCGCCTCGATCAGCACGTCGGCCTGGCTCTGGAAGCCGTTCGCGGCCGTCAGAGGCCCCTGCCCGAAGACCAGCGGCAGCCATTCATGCGTGCCATCCGACGCGAATTTCGCAACGTACAGCGTGCCTGAATCGAGCAGGTCGAGATTGGCGGCGCGGTTGTTCGGATCGAAGTGGCCGGCCGTGACGAATTTGTAGACATAGTCGAAGCGCTCGTCGTCGCCGAGATAGGCGACCACGCGCCCGTCCTTGGCGACGATCATGTCGGCACCCTCATGCTTGAAGCGGCCGAGCGCGGTGCGCTTCTTCGGCACCGAATTCGGATCGAACGGATCGACCTCGACCACCCAGCCGAAGCGGTTGGCCTCGTTCGGCTCCCTGGCGAGGTCGAAGCGCTCTTCGAAGCGGCCCCAGGCGTAAGGAGCGGACGGCACGGCGAGGCGCTTGTAGTTCGCCTCCTCGCGATGGCCCTCCGGCAGCTTGCCGGAGAAGTAGCCGTGGAAGTTCTCCTCGCCCGAGACGAAGGTGCCCCAGGGCGTCAGCGCACCCGAGCAATTGTTGAGCGTACCGAGCACCTTGCGGCCGCTGGCGTCGGCCTTGGTCTGCACCCGCTCATGGCCGGCGACCGGCCCGGACAGTTGCATCTCGGTCGCGACGGTGATGCGGCGGTTGTACTTGGAATCCCTGACCAGCGCCCATTGGCTGCCGGTCCTGGAGATCTCCGCCACCGTCGCACCATGGGCCATCGCCTCGATCGCGAAGCGCTCCGGCGTGGCGTTCTTCATCACCGGCTTGCCGTCCTTCATCTCGACGACGCCGGGGAACATCAGATGCGGATTGGTGTATTCGTGATTGACGAAGAGCAGCCCATGCGCAGACGGGTCGGCAGCGCCGGGCATCGGCACATAGCCGACGAAGTCGTTGTTGTAGCCGAACTGCTTGCCCTGGGCCTCCGGCGTCTGCTTCGCCGGATCGAAGTCGGACGCGTCCGGCGTCAGCGGGTCGCCCCAGCGCAGCAGAACCTGTGCCTCATAGCCCTCGGCGACATGGTGATCGGCGTCGACGCCGACCTCGACTTCCTTGAAGGAGAAGGCGGATTTCGCGCCCTGCGCCTGCGCCTCCTCGGCGGTTTCTAGCGCCAGCGTGCCGACCGTGGCCGAGATCGCCGAGACGGCGAGCGCGCCCTTGAGCAGCCCGCGTCGCGAGAAGCGCTGCGAGATCAGCTCGCCCATCGTCGGATTGTCGGTCGGATTCCGCGGCTCTGCGTCTTCATGCTCCAGCATGCTGGCGCCGAAGGTGGATTCGTGCTCGTCGTCGCGCATGGTCGGCCTCGGTCGCTTCGGATTGGAACAATGCGCAGCTAGGCCCTGCCATTGACAGCCAAATGACAGCGGGCGCCGCCGGCCGTCTGCCCTCCTGCAGGCCCCGCGCCTCCGGCAGGCCCCGGCCCTGCGCCTGCCACCCTTTCCGCGTCCCGCGATTTCTGGTTCAACGGCAGTCCCTCCGTCCGGCCGGTCCCCTGCAACGTCATGTCGATCGTCTTCTCCGCACTGGTCGCGGTCTTCGTCGGTTTCGCCGCCTCCGTCGCCGTCATCCTCCAGGCCGCGCAGGCGCTCCACGCCACGCCCGGCCAGACCATTTCCTGGATCGCGGCCTTGTGCCTCGCCACCGGCGCCTCCAGCCTCCTGCTGTCCTGGCGCTATCGCATGCCGATGATCTGCGCCTGGTCGACGCCGGGGGCAGCCCTGATCGCGGCCGTGACCGGCTTCGACATGGCCTCGGCCGTGGGCGCCTTCCTGATCGCGGCCGTGCTGATGATGCTGACGGCCGCCTTCCGCCCGCTCGGCAAGCTGATCGAGCGCATCCCGATGCCGGTCGCCGCGGCGATGCTCGCCGGCGTCATCTTCCGCTTCGTCGTCGCGGTCTTCGACGAGATGCGGCTCGCGCCCGGACTCGTCCTGCCGCTGCTCGCGATTTTCCTCTTGGCCCGGCTGTTCAACCCGTTTCTCGGCGTGGTGGCGGCGCTTGCCGCCGGCATCGCGATCAGCTTCGTCGGCGGTCTCAGCCATTGGCCCGCCGGCGCACTGACGCTGAGCGGCCTCGAATTCGTCACGCCGCGCTTCGATATTGCCGCCATGCTCGGCATCGGCGTCCCGCTCTATCTCGTCACCATGGCCGCCCAGAACCTGCCGGGCTTCGCCGTGCTGCGCGCCGCCGGCTATCATCCGCCGACCGCTCCCTCCCTGTTCGTCACGGGGCTGGCCTCGCTCCTGACGGCCCCCTTCGGCGCGCACATGACCAACATGGCCGCGATATCGGCCTCGATCTGCACCGGTGGCGACACCCACCCCGACCCGGCCCAGCGCTGGAAGGCGGGCGTGCTCTACGGCCTGGCCTATTTCGTCGTCGCCGCCTGCACCGGCCTGCTGATAGCCCTGCTGCTGGCGCTGCCCAAGGCGCTGATCGTCGCCGTGGCCGGGCTCGGGCTCGTCGGTTCGCTCACCGGCGCGCTCGCCCAGGCGATGTCGTCCGACAAGGAGCGCTTCGCCGCCGTCGTCACCTTCGCCATCGCGGCGTCCAGCCTCTCGCTTTTCGGCATCGGTTCCGCCTTCTGGAGCCTCGTCGCCGGGCTTGCGGTCTTGACATTGGACTTCGCTGCGGGCCGTTTGCGCAGCCGATCATGACCACACACGCTGCCCCCACCCGCCTGATGCTCGTCACTCCGCCCGTCGCCGACGCGGAGGCGATGGCCTTTCGCCTGATGCAGGCCATGGCCGGCGGCGACATCGCCGCCATCCTGCTGCGCCTCACGCCCGGCGACGATCGCAGCCGGATCGAGCGCGTCAAGCGCCTCGCCGGCCCAGTCCAGGGCAACAATGTCGCCCTCGTCGTCGAGGACAACGCGCTCGTCGCCACGCGCGGCGGGGCCGACGGCGTGCATCTCACCGGCGGCGCCGCGGCGATCGCCGAGGCCCGCTCCAGCCTGCGCAACGAACGCATCATCGGCATCGGCGGCCTGCGCGCCCGCCATGACGCCATGGATGCAGGCGAGGCGGGGGTCGACTACGTGATGTTCGGCGAGCCGCGCCCCGATGGCAGCGTGCCGCCGCTGCCGGCGGTGATCGAGCGTGCCGGCTGGTGGGCCGAGATCTTCGAGACGCCCTGCGTGGCCTATGCGCCCGATGCCGAATCCGTCGCCGCCTTGGTCGAGACGGGGGCGGAGTTCGTCGCCCTCGGCGCCTGGGCGTTCGACGAGGGGCAGGACATCCGGGCACTGGTCGAGCAGGCCAATGCGGCGATCGCCGCCTGCGCGGCACGGAAGGCGGCGCGATGACGCGGCTCGCCCGCTTCGCCTGCCTCGCCGGACTGCTCTTCGCGACGCAGTCGGTGGCGGCACCTGCCGCACCCGCTGCGCCTACCGCACCTGCACCTGTCTCGGACGCCGCCTATGGCGCCTATCAGGCCGGACATTACCGGCGCGCCCAGTCGGAAGCGCTCAAGCGCATCGAGGCGAACAGTAACGATGCGGCGGCGATGACCCTGCTCGGCGAGATCTACCGCCAGGGCCTCGGCGTTCCGCCGGACCAGAAGGCCGCGACCGAGTGGTACGAGCAGGCCGAGGCGCGCGGCGACATCAACGCCGCCTTCGCGCTCGCAACCCTGCTTCTCGACGAGAAGAGCGGCAAGCGCGATGCCGCCCGCGCCGGCGCCCTGATGGAGAAGGCCGCCGCCGCCGGCCACCCCGCCGCCAACTACAATCTCGCCCTGACCCTGCTCGCGACCGGCCGCGAAGCCGACGACAAGCGCGCCATCGGCTGCCTCGAGACGGCCGCCAAGGCGAGCGTCGGCGACGCCATGCATGCGCTCGGCGTCCTGGCGAAGCAGGGCCGCGGCATGCCGGCGAGCGAAGAGGTCGCCGCCCGCTGGATGAAGCAGGCCGCCGTGGCCGGCAATGTGCCGGGCGAGGTCGAATACGCCATCATGCTGTTCAACGGCACCGGCGTGGAGAAGAGCGAGGCCGAGGCTGCGAAGCTGTTCCGCCGCGCCGCCGCCCAGGGCAATCCCATCGCCCAGAACCGCCTCGCCAAGCTCTATCAGTACGGGCTGGGCATTCCCCCCGACACGATCGAGGCCGCGGCCTGGCATCTCGCCGCCCGCGCCCAGGGCCTCAAGGATGCGGCGCTGGACGACCTGTTCGAGCGCCTGAAACCAGAGCAGCAGGCCCGCGCCGCCCGCATCGCCGCGACACGCATCAACTCCGCCGTCTTGACGACGCCTTAAGACCCGCGCAAGTGACGGCTCACTATTCTTGCCGGGCGCGAGGCTTGCGCCGCTGGCCAATCGCGCCTTCCGGGCGCGCAAGAGGTTTTCGATGATCCGCTCCCCCCTGATGACCGTGATGACCGACGCCGTGATGAAGGCGTCCCGCTCGCTGAAGCGCGATTTCGGCGAGGTCGAGAATCTGCAGGTTCTTGCCAAGGGGCCGGGCGACTTCGTCTCCAAGGCCGATCACAAGGCCGAGGAGATCCTGCGCGAGTCGCTCCAGAAGGCTCGCCCCGGCTACGGCTTCGTCATGGAGGAGAGCGGCGTCGTCCATGGCACCGACGAGAGCAACCGCTGGCATATCGACCCGCTCGACGGCACCCACAACTTCCTGCGCGGCATCCCGCACTGGAACATCTCGGTCGCGCTCGAGCGCGACAACCAGTTCATCGCCGGCGTGGTCTACGACGCGGCCAAGGACGAGATGTTCATGGCCGAGAAGGGCAAGGGCGCCTATGTCAACAACCGCCGCCTGCGCGTCTCCGGCCGGAGCGAGCCGACCGAGATGCTGGTCGGCACCGGCATTCCCCATATCGGCAAGGGCGGCCACGGCCTCTTCCTGCGCGAGCTCGCCGCCGTGATGCCGCGCTTCGCCAATGTCCGCCGCATGGGCTCGGCCGCGCTCGACATCGCCTATGTCGCCGCGGGCCGCATGGACGCCTATTGGGAGCGTGGCCTCAACACCTGGGATTTCGCGGCCGGCGCCGTGCTGATCCGCGAGGCAGGCGGCACTTTCGGCACCCTCGACGGCAAGCCCGCGACGAGCGCCAAGGACATCATTTGCGGCAACGAGGCCGGCGAGCAGGCCCTGCGCGCCGCGCTGAAGACGGCTGCGGCCTGAGGAAACCTCCGCTCTTTCGTGCTTGATCCCGGCGGCGGGGGAGGCGACAGTCTTCACCGCACTCCGAGGCGAACGGAAGACGACGCATGGCGAATGAGGATCTCGCGGCCGACCCCGTGGCGGCCGCCCCCCCGCGGACGGAAACCCGCTTCTCGCGCCCGCTTCGCTACGTCATCCGCGCGCTCCTCTTCCTCGCCCTGATCGGTTTCCTCGGCTTCATCCTGCAGGCCGGCCTGGTCCAGGCCTTCATGACCAATCCGGGGCTGAACGGCCTCATCCTCGGCGCGCTCCTCGTCGGCGTGCTGATCGCGCTGCGCGAGCTCGCGCGCCTCCACAGCGAGGCGCGCGCCGTCAGCCGCCTCGCCGCCGCGCCTACCTCCGTGGAGATCGAGCGCTCGCAGGTCATCGCGCCGCTCGGCGCCGTTCTGCCGGCACTGGAACGCGGCACGCTCGCGCCCTCCCAGGCCGCCTCGACGCTCGAATCGATCGCGGTCAGGCTCGATGACGGGCGCGAGGTGCTGCGCTATCTTGCGGGCCTGCTCGTCTTCCTCGGCCTGCTCGGCACCTTCTGGGGCCTGCTCGAGACGGTGGGCTCGGTGGGCACCGTCATCAAATCGCTGCGCACCGGCGCGGAAGCCGGCGTGCTCTTCGACGAGTTGAAGGCCGGCCTCGCCGCCCCGCTCGCCGGCATGGGCCTGTCCTTCTCGTCCTCGCTTTTCGGCATCGCCGGCTCGCTGATCCTCGGCTTCCTCGACCTGCAGGTCGCGCAGGCGCAGCGCCGCTTCCGCAACGAGGTCGAGACCTGGCTCGGCACGCGCACCGCCGCGCCCGACACCGCCCCCCTCCTCGTCGCAGGCGACGATCCGCTGGCCGAGCGCTTCGAGCGGTTGAGCGCGGCGATGGCGGACGGCACCGCCAACAACCGGGCCGCGACCCAGGCGCTGGCCAATCTCGCCGAGGGCATCCAGGGCCTGGTCCAGCACATGCGCTCCGAGCAGCAGATGATCCGCGACTGGGTCGAGGCGCAGGCCGCACGCGAGAAGGATCTGAAGCGGCTGCTCGAACGCCTGAGCACCGAACACGTCACGGAGCCCTGAACCGCCCCGCAAGCAACCGCAGGACATCGCAATGGCCCTCTCCCGCGCCCATCGCCGCGAGGAAGCGAATTTCTGGCCCGGCTTCGTCGACGCCCTCTCGACGATGCTGATCGGCATCGTCTTCCTGCTTACCGTCTTCGTGCTCGGCCAGTTCTTCCTCTCGCAGGAGCTGACCGGCAAGGACACGGCGCTCGAGCGGCTCAACAAGCAGATTTCCGAGCTCACCGACCTGCTCGCCCTCGAACGCTCTTCCAACCGGCAGGCGCAGGAAAGCCTGCAGCTCATGCAGTCGACCCTGACCGTCGAGCGTGGCGAACGCGGCCGCCTCCAGAGCCTGCTCGACGGCCAGAACAACGGCGCCCCGGCGCAGCTCGCCGAGACGCAGAAGGCCCTGGAGAGCGAGAAGCAGCTCTCCGCCCGGGCCCAGGCGACGGTCGATCTCGTCAACCAGCAGATCCTCGCCATGCGCCGCCAGCTCGCCGCGCTGGAGGAGGCGCTTTCGGCCTCCGAGGCCAAGGACAAGGAAGCGCAGGCCCGCATCTCGGAGCTCGGCTCGCGCCTCAATGTCGCGCTCGCCCAGCGGGTGCAGGAGCTCGCGCGCTATCGCTCGGACTTCTTCGGCCGCCTGCGACAAGTCCTCGGCACGCGGCCCGACATCCGCGTCGTCGGCGACCGCTTCGTCTTCCAGTCCGAGGTCTTCTTCGACGCGGGCCAGGCCGTGCTGAAGCCCGAGGGACAGGCCGAGCTCGACAAGCTCGCCGCCATCCTGCTCGATCTCGGCCGCGAGATGCCGCCCGACCTGCCCTGGATCCTGCGAGTCGACGGCCACACCGACAACCGCCCGATCAAGACGGCCCAGTTCCCTTCGAACTGGCACCTCTCCTCCGCCCGCGCCATCGCCGTCGTCGAATACCTGATCTCGCGCGGCCTGCCGACCGACCGCGTCGCCGCGACCGGTTTCGGCGAATACCAGCCGCTCGATGTCGCCAATACCGACGAGGCGCATCGCCGCAACCGCCGCATCGAGTTCAAGATCACGGAGCGCTAGCCATGCGCACCAGGACGCTGCCCTTCGCCCCTGCCATCGCTCTCGCGCTGCTGCTCGCGCCGGCCGCTCTCGCCCAATCCCCGGGCGGCGGCCGCTATCTGCCGGAGATCCTCAAGCAGCCCGCCTATCGCGAGGCCTGGACACGGATGGTCGGCAAGCTCGGCCCGCGCGAAGCCTGGCTCAGGGCTAACCGCCTGACCGGCCCCGGTGGCCCGAGCACCGTGGTCACGGTCGACGGCCAGAGCTATGAGCGCGTCGACACCTGCAAGCGCCACGACTGCGGCGACAACCAGTTCTACGCGCTGTTCGCCACCGGTGGCAGCGAAGCCGTCGGCGTCCTTGTCCAGCCCGGCAATATCCGCTTCTTCGGCCAACCCAGCGAGGCGCAGCAGCGCGCGCTGGTCGGGCGGTAAGGGGCCGCGAGGGGCGTCCTAGGCCGCCTCCAGCCCGAACTGCAGCGCCGCCAGGCGCGCATAGAGGCCGCCGCGCGCCTTGAGCTCGGCATGGGTGCCCTCCTCGACGATGCGGCCATCCTCCATGACGAGGATGCGGTCCGCCGAGAGGATGGTCGCCAGGCGATGCGCCACGACCAGCGTCGTGCGCCCCTGCATCAGCCGGTCAAGCGCGTCCTGCACCGCCCGCTCGCTTTCGGAATCGAGCGCGCTGGTGGCTTCGTCGAGCAGCAGGATCGGCGCATCCTTGAGGATTGCCCGCGCGATGGCGAGGCGCTGCCGCTGCCCGCCCGAGAGCGTGACGCCGCGCTCGCCGACGACGGTGTCGTAGCCCTGCGGCAGGGCCCGGATGAACTCGTCCGCCGCCGCGAGCCGCGCCGCGGACTCGACCTCCTCCTGCGACGCACCGGGCCGACCATAGGCGATATTGTCCCGGATCGAGACGCCGAACACGGTCGGCTCCTGCGGGACCAGCGCGAAGCGCTCGCGCCAAGCCTCGGGATCGGCTTCCGGCCCGGCGACGCCGTCGACCACGACGCGTCCGTTCTGCGGGTCGTAGAAGCGCAGCGCGAGCTGCAGCACCGTGCTCTTGCCGGCGCCCGAGGGCCCGACCAGGGCCACGCGCTCTCCCGGCCTGACGGAGAAGTCCAGATTGGCCAGCGCCGGCCCGACGCGCCCGGGATAGCTGAAGGAGACGCCCTCGAAGGCGAGCTCGCCCAGCGAAGGATGCGGCATCGCCTTGGGATGCGGCGGCGCGGCGATGGCCGGCCGCGTCGCCAGGATCTCGCCGAGCCGGCTCGAGGCGCCGGCCGCGGCGCTGATGTCGCCATAGACTTCCGAGAGCTGGCCGAGCGAGCTCGCCGCCAGCACGGCGTAGAGGATGAACTGCGAGAGGCGCCCGCCGCTCATCCGCCCGTCGAACACCTCGGTCGCGCCCGTCCAGAGCACGCAGACGACGCTGGCCGAGACCAGGAAGATCGCGACGCCGGAAAGCAGCGCCCGCGAGGCGGTCGCCTGCCGCGAAGCGGCATAGGCCTCCTCGGAGGCGGCCATGAACCGCGCCGAGGTCTGCCCCGCCGCGCCGAAGGACTGCATGGTGCGGATGGCGCCGACCGCTTCCGCCGCGAAGGCGGAGGCATCGGCCAGCCGGTCCTGCGCCGCCCGCGCCCGGCGGCGGACCGAGCGGCCCGACAGCACCAGCGGAACGACGATCAGCGGAATCACGCCGATGACGATGGCGGAGAGGCGCGGGCTCGTCGCCACCATCATCGCCAGCGCGCCGAGCGCCATGATGGCGTTGCGCAGCGCGATCGAGGCGGTCGAGGCGAAGGTCGACTTGATCTGCGTCGTGTCGGCGGTGAGCCGCGAGACGAGGTCGCCCGCACGGCTCGAATCGAAGAAGGCTGGCTCGAGGCGGGTGAGGTGGCGGAAGACGTCGGCCCGCAGGCTGGAGACGATGCGCTCGCCGACGGTCATGACCAGGTAGAAGCGCGCCGAGCTCGCCAGGGCGAGCACCGCGACCACGCCGATCAGCAGGATGAAGTAGCTGTTGGCGAGCTGCCTTTCGCCGCCGGCGAAGCCGACATCGATGACCCGCCGCACGGCGAGAGGAAGAGCCAGCGTCGCCAGCGACGCGATCACCAGCGCGACGAGCGCCAGCATGATCCGCCGCTTCTGCGCCCGCGCATAGGGCCAGAAGGTCGCCAGCGAGCGGAAATCCGGCCGCGCCTTCTTGTCGTTCTTGTCAGCCTCGGCCACGCGCCGGACCTCCTGCATCTCGCGCGCGCGTCGCGCGCGCTCTTTCAATCAATCTCAAACTCGCCCCGGTGAAGCCGATCAGGGCCGGCTTGGCAAACGACGCAACGCCGCAGGGAAGGCCTCCGAGGGTGCGTCGCGCTTGCGCTGCGGCCCTGGCTGCGATATGTGCACGCGACTTCACGACAGGCTCATCCGAATTCTTTCGACGGGCCGGGCAGGCTCGCCTGCTTGTCGACACGCCCGTTTTTGTAAGGTTCGAGGATTTCGTCATGGCCAAGACCGGCATCCACCCCGACTATCACACCATCAAGGTCGTCATGACCGACGGTACCGAATACTTCACCCGTTCGACCTACGGCAAGGAAGGGGACACCCTCAACCTTGACATCGACCCGAAGACCCACCCGGCCTGGACCGGCGGCACCCAGCATATGCTGGACCGCGGCGGCCGCGTCTCGCGCTTCAACACGCGCTTCGCTGGCCTGGGTACGATCGGCAAGAAGTGATGCTGCGGCGCCTCGGCGCCGTCGTTGATCCAAGACAAGAAACCCGGCCGAAAGGCCGGGTTTCTTCGTTCTGGGAGCTGCCGATCTTGCACGGAACCACGCGGTCATCCAGGGCTTGACCCGGGCTTCCGCGGGAATGCGGCACACGCTCCAGGCTGGCCGGATCGCGTCGCCGCCCTGCCCCACTCGGACGGGGCTCAGCCGACCCGCCCGAGCCTCGCCTGCAGGCTGGCGAGCTGGTCCTTGACGGGATTGGCCGCCACGCTGCGGGCCCCGGTCCCGGTCATCTGGTTCTCGAGATGGCGCACGCGCGCCTGCAGCCGCGACGAATGCGCCATCAGCGCACGCAGCCGTTCCGGCAGCTGGGCGACGATGTGCTCGGCCGGAGCGATCATCGGATCGCCGATCGCGACCTTGTTGTGCTCGGTCCTGGCCTGCTCGACCGTCAGCTCGCCCTCGGCCACGGCGCGCTGCACCAGCAGCCAGGAGGCGATCTGCATCAGCCGGGTCGTCAGGCGCATGCTCTCGGTGGCATAGGTCAGCGCGATCTCGCGCGGCAGCGCCGCCGCCTCCTTGCGCCCGTCCCCGTCGAGATAGGCGGCGGTCTGCTCGACCAGCCCCATGCCCTCGCGAAACAGCAGCATGAAACCCTCGGAGCGGACGAAGCGGCGCGCAAAGGACAGCGCCCCCTCTTCCGACTGCGGGTTGAGCAGCTGGGCATCGTTCATGCGGTGTCTCCCATCGGCACAAGACCGTACGCCTCTGGAACGCGCCACGGTTCATGCCACGGACGTCGCAAGGATAACGCCGCTGCGGTTTTCCGCCCGCGGTAAGGTGTCGTTAACCTTAACGGCGCTACACCCCTGTGGCGAGAACAAGGCCGCCGCCGCAAGGCGAAATGGCTGGAAAACGGGAACGCGCCAACAAAAAAAGAGCCGCCTGGAGGCGGCTCGAAGGTCAACAGGGAGGCGTCAAACAGAGTGGGCAGGAGAGCCACTCGACATCCAGACAAACTGGATGGTTCGATTCATACTTTGGAATCATTAACGCGCCCTTAACGGGCGTTTCTTTTTGACCCTGTTTCAGGCGAGCTTGCGGAAGAACGCGTCCGCCGCGGAGCGGGACGCGTCCTTGCGCGCCCGCGCCTCGGCGAGGCGCTCGATCTCGGCCTTCAGGACGGCGATCCGCTCGTCGATCTCGGCGAGCGAGAGCGTCGAGAGGTCCTGCCCGATCTCGTGCACGCTCTTCGGTTTGGGGCGATCATCCTCCGGGAATATCGACATGGCGGCCTCGCATCTGCTCAAACTGCGCGCGGCAGGCTAGCCCACTCGCGGCCGCAGTCACGCTGCGCCGCACCATGCGAAGGACGACAGGCCATGACGCCCATTCCGGAGACGATGACAGCGATCGGCATCGCGGCGCCCGGCGGCCCCGAAGTGCTGCGGCCGGAGACCCGCCCGGTCCCCCGGCCAGGCCCGGGCCAGATCCTCGTCGCACTCGCCGCCGCCAGCGTGAACCGGCCCGACGTGCTGCAGCGCCAGGGCGGCTACAACCCGCCGCCCGGCGCCTCCGACATCCCCGGCCTCGAAATCGCCGGCACGGTCGTCGCGCGCGGCGAAGGGGCGGAGCGCTTCGCCCTCGGCGAGCAGGTCTGCGGCCTCGTCGCCGGCGGCGGCTATGCGCAATACGCCGTCGTCCACGAGAGCAACGCCCTGCCCGCTCCGCACGGGCTCTCTCTCATTGAGGCCGGCGCGATCCCGGAGACCTTCTTCACGGTCTGGACCAATATCTTCCAGCGCGGGCGCCTCGAGGCCGGCGAGAGCTTCCTCGTCCATGGCGGCTCGTCCGGCATCGGCACCACGGCGATCCAGCTCGCCAAGGCCTTCGGCGCCACGGTCCTCGCCACGGCGGGCTCCGCAGACAAATGCGAGGCCTGCCGCGCGCTCGGCGCCGACCATGCCATCAACTACCGCAGCGAGGATTTCGTCGCAGTGGCGAAGGCGGCCACGGAGGGCCGCGGCGTGAACCTGATCCTCGACATGGTCGGCGGCGACTATATCGACCGCAATTACGAAGCCGCCGCCGATCAGGGCCGCATCGTCCAGATCGCCTTCCTCAACGGCCCCAAGGCGACCGCCAATTTCAGCCGGCTGATGCTGAAGCGGCTGACCCATACCGGCTCGACGCTGCGGCCCCGCACCGTCGCGGAGAAGGCGGTCATCGCCGCCGAGCTGCAGGAGAAGGTCTGGCCGCTGCTGGAGGCCGGCCGCTGCAAGCCGCTGATCCATGCGACCTTCCCGCTGGCTCAGGCGGCCGAAGCCCACCGCCTGATGGAATCGAGCGCCCATATCGGCAAGATCGTGCTCACCGTGTGAACGCGCTCCGCTCCTCATTCCGGGCCAGCGCAAAGCGCCTATGCGGCCCCATGCGCCAGGCGCTGGTCGTCATGGTCGGGCTTGTCCCGACCATCCGCATCTTCGCTGGACGGGAGTGATGTTCAAGACGTGGATGCTTGCCACAGGGGCGAGCAGGACGGTCCCGGAAACGGCGTCATGCTCATGGGTTCTGATCGCGGGCCCGCGGCCTGCCCCGGGCGACGGCGGCACGACGAAGTCCGCACGAAACCGCACGCTTTTCGTGGACACCTGCCCCGCCCTCGCCTATAAGGCGCGCCATCCTGCTCATCGTCGATGATTTGGATGGCCGGCCGGGGAGGCCGGTCGGCGCATGAGAGCTTTTGTCCGCGACCCTGCCCTGACGAGCCCCAGCCGAGCGAGCTGAGGGCGCCAGGGCCTTCCAGGAGACGCCCCGTGTCACAAACCCCGCTGATGCCCAAGGCCACTGCGGTCTGGCTGGTCGAGAACACCTCGCTGACCTTCGAGCAGATCGCCGAGTTCTGCAAGCTGCACCCGCTCGAGGTGCGCGGCATCGCCGATGGCGAGGTCGCCGCCGGCATCAAGGGCCTCGACCCGATCACCTCGGGCCAGCTCACCCGCGAGGAGTTGGAGCGCGCCGCCAAGAACCCGAACCACCATCTGCGCCTCGCCGAGCGCAAGGTGAAGGTGCCCGAGGTCAAGCGCGCCAAGGGCCCGCGCTACACCCCGGTCTCCAAGCGCCAGGATCGCCCGAACGCCATCCTCTGGCTGCTGCGCAACCATCCCGAGCTCAAGGACGCGCAGATCATCCGCCTGATCGGCACGACCAAGTCGACCATCGCGCAGATCCGCGACCGGACGCATTGGAACGCCCAGCAGCTCACCCCGATCGATCCGGTCAGCCTCGGCCTGTGCTCGCAGATCGACCTGGACTTCGAGGTCGCCCGCGCCGCCAAGGACCGCCCGGCCGCGCTGGCCGAGGCCGGCTCGACCCTGCTCTCGGCCGAGGAGACCACCGCGCCGGAGCCGGCGCACAGCGAGACCCAGCCCTTCGCCGACATGAGCCGGCCAAAGCGCGAGGAGGAGGCGGCGATCGACGTCGATTCCGTCTTCGCCAAGCTGAAGCAGCTCAAGCGTCCGGCGGACGAGGACGACGAGGGCTGAGCCCAGGCTCCGACTCAAGCCGTCATGGTCGGGCTTGTCCCGACCATCCACGTCTTCGCTGGTCGAAGGCCTTGTTCAAGACATGGATGCTCGCCACGAGGGCGAGCATGACGTGGTATATGTATAGAGGGCGCTACCCGATCCCCCTGCCCTTCAGGGCCGTGCCGATCTCGTCGAGCACCGTGATATCCTCGATCGTCGCCGGCACGGCATAGTCCTCGCCATCGGCGATCTTCTTCATCGTCGCCCTGAGGATCTTGCCGGAGCGCGTCTTCGGCAACCGGTTCACCGTCAGCGCCAGCTTGAAGGCCGCCACCGGCCCGATGCGCTCGCGCACCAGCGCGACCAGCTCCTTCTCGATCTCCTCCGGCGGCTGGCTCGCCCCCGCCTTCAGCACCACGAAGCCGCAGGGCTGCTCGCCCTTGAGCGCGTCGCGGATGCCGACGACGGCGCATTCCGCCACCGCCGGATGGGCCGCCAGCACCTCCTCCATGCCGCCGGTCGAGAGCCGGTGGCCGGCGACGTTGATGATGTCGTCGGTGCGGCCCATGATGAAGACATAACCGTCATCGTCGATGAAGCCGGCATCGGAGGTGTTGTAGTAGCCGGGGAACGTCGCGAGATAGGCCTCGCGGAAGCGCGCATCGTCGTTCCACAAAGTCGGCAGCGCGCCGGGCGGCAGCGGCAGCTTCAGCACGATCGCGCCCATGGTTCCCGGCGCCACCGGCCGCCCGCCTTCGTCGAGGCACTGCACGTCGTAGCCCGGCAGCGGCACGGTCGGCGAGCCGTGCTTGATCGGCAGGAGCCCGAGGCCGAGCGGATTGCCGACGATCGGCGCGCCGGTCTCTGTCTGCCACCAATGGTCGATCACCGGCACCTTCAGCAGCTCCTCGGCCCATTTCAGCGTCTCGGGATCGGCCCGCTCGCCGGCGAGGAACAGCGCCTCGAAGCGGGAGAGGTCGTGGCCGGCGAGGTGCCTGCCCTCCGGATCCTCCTTGCGGATCGCGCGGAAGGCGGTCGGCGCCGTGAACAGCACCTTGACGCCGTGCTCGGCGACGACCCGCCAGAACGCGCCCGGATCGGGCGTGCCGACCGGCTTGCCCTCGTAGAGCACGGTGGTCGCGCCCTGGATCAGCGGCGCGTAGACGATGTAGCTGTGGCCGACGACCCAGCCGATATCGGAGGCGGTGAACATCACCTCGCCCCGCCCGACCGCAAAATGCTGGTCCATCGTCTCCTTGAGCATGACCATGTGCCCGCCTTGGTCGCGCACCACGCCCTTGGGGCGCCCGGTCGTGCCGGAGGTGTAGAGGATGTAGAGCGGGTCGGTCGCGGCGAGCTCGACGCAGTCGGCCTTGCGCCCGGCCGCCTTGGCAGCGGCCACCAGCGTGCGCCAGTTCCTGTCGCGTGTCACATGCATCGAGGCGTCCGCCTGCGGACGCTGCAGCACGACGCAGGTTTGCGGCTTGTGCTTGGCCATCTCGATCGCGCCGTCGAGCAGCGGCTTGTATTCGACCACGCGCGTCGGCTCGATGCCGCAGGTCGCGGTCAGGATCACCTTGGGCTCGGCATCGTCGATGCGCGTCGCCAGCTCCTTGGCCGCGAACCCGCCGAACACGACCGAATGCACCGCCCCGATGCGCGCGCAGGCGAGCATGGCGAAGACCGCCTCCGGCACCATCGGCATGTAGATGATGACGCGGTCGCCCTTGCTTACGCCGAGATCCTGCAGGACGGCGGCGAGCGTCGCGACCTCGTCGAGCATCTGCGCATAGGTGTACTTGGCCTTCGTCGCGGCGACGGGGCTGTCGTAGATCAGCGCCGCCTGGTCGCCGCGCCCGTCCCGGACATGCCGGTCGAGGGCATTGAAGCAGGTGTTGCAGGTGGCGTCGGGGAACCAGCGGCCATAGATGCCGGAAGCGGCGTCGAAGGCCTTCTCGGGCGGCCTGATCCAATCGATGCCCTGCGCGATTTCGAGCCAGTAGGCGCCCGGATCGGCCCGCCAGCGGGCATAGGTCTCGTGATAGCTTTCGGCGGGGCGGGCGGGCGCCGCATAGGGGCCATTCATCGCAAGCGTTCCTCTATGCCGGGTTTCGTCCTAAAGCCCCGCGGCGAGCCGGCATTGGCGGGGCTGGTTTTGCGCGGATTCCTGCGCATTCCCTCGGCCAGTGCAAGCTTCGCGAGCTTACGACTTTCGCTCATCCCATTCTGCACTTCCGGCTCTGCGGCGCAGCGTCACCCCATGTCCCTCGATCTCGCCTTCTTCGCCGCCATGGTGCCGGCCGTCATTCTGATGGGGCTGTCCAAGGGCGGTTTCTCCGGCCTCGGCCTGCTTTCGCTGCCGCTGATGGCGCTCGTGGTCTCGCCGGTGACCGCGGCGGTGATCATGCTGCCGCTGCTGATCGCCCAGGATGTGGTGACGGTCTGGTCCTATCGCCGCGATTTCGACCGTCGCAACCTCGCGACATTGGCGCCGGGCGCCCTCCTCGGCGTACTAGCCGGCTATCTGCTGGCGGCGAAGGTCTCGGATGCCGCGGTCGGCCTCGCCGTCGGGCTGATCTCGATCGGCTTCGCGCTGCGCCGGATGCTGGGTGACGGCAAGCGACCGGCCGCGGTGACCAAGGCGAGTTGGGGCGCAGGCGGCTTCTGGGGCTTCCTTTGCGGCTTCACCAGCATGATCGCCCATGCCGGCGGCCCGCCCTTCCAGATCTATGTCATGCCGCAGAAGCTGCCGCCCGCCGTCTTCGTCGGCACCGGCGCCACCTTCTTTGCCGCGATGAACCTGGTGAAGCTCGTCCCCTATATCGCGCTGGGCCAGCTCAGCGCCCAGAATCTCACCGCCTCGGCGGCGCTCCTGCCGGTCGCGGTCGCCGCCACCTTCGCCGGGGTCTGGCTGGTCCGGCGCGTCCCGGCCGAGCGCTTCTACGGGATCATCTACTGGCTGCTCCTGCTCGTTGGGCTGAAGCTCGCCTTCGACGGCGTGCGCGGCCTGGCTATCCTCGGCTGAGTCGGGCCGCGCGATTGCGCCGCATCGGAAAAAGGGATGGATTACCTAACGGCGCGCCAGCGGCTAGGGCTGCCGCGCTAGCGTGGAAGGTTTTGTGATGACCCGTTCGGCCTATGATACCGATCTCGACCGCAACCCGGCGAACTACCAGCCGCTGACGCCGCTCACCTTCCTCGAGCGCGCCGCCGCGGTCTTCCCCGCCCGCACCGCGATCGTCCACGGCCCACTGCGCCGCTCCTATGCGGAATTCTATGCCCGCGCGCGCCGCCTCGCCTCGGCGCTGGCGCGCCACGGCATCGGCAAGAACGACACCGTGGCGGCGATGCTGTCGAACACGCCTGCCATGCTCGAATGCCATTACGGCGTGCCGATGGGCGGCGCCGTGCTCAACACGCTCAACACCAGGCTCGATGCCGCGATCATCGCCTTCTCGCTCGACCATGGCGGCGCTAAGGTGCTGATCACCGATCGCGAATTCTCGAAGACGATCCGGGATGCCCTGGCGCTCTGCAAGGTGAAGCCGCTGGTCATCGACTATGATGACCCGGTCTATGACGGCCCCGGCGAGCGGCTCGGCAGCGTCGAATACGAGGATTTCATCGCCGGCGGCGATCCCGATTTCGACTGGCAGATGCCATCAGACGAGTGGGACGCGATCGCGCTGAACTACACCTCCGGCACCACGGGCGACCCCAAGGGCGTGGTCTACCACCACCGCGGCGCCAATCTGCTCGCCACTTCGAACGTCATCACCGGCAATATGGGCCGGCACCCGGTCTATCTCTGGACCCTGCCGATGTTCCACTGCAACGGCTGGTGCTTCCCCTGGACGATCTCGATCGTGGCGGGCACCCATGTCTGCCTGCGTCAGGTCCGCGCCAAGGCGATGTATGACGCGCTCGCCGACCATGGCGTCACGCATCTGTGCGGCGCACCGATCGTGATGTCGACGCTGCTCAACGCCCCGGCCGAGGAGCGCCGCGACTTCCCGCAGACGGTCTCCTTCTTCACCGCAGCCGCCCCCCCGCCCGAGGCCGTGCTCGCCGGGATGAAGCAGGCCGGCTTCGAGGTGACCCATCTCTACGGGCTGACCGAGTGCTACGGACCGTCGGTCGTCAACGACTGGAACGACGACTGGAACGCGCTCTCCCCTGCCGAGCAGGCGGCGAAGAAGGCACGGCAGGGCGTGCGCTACCCCGCCCTGGAAGGGCTCGACGTGCTCGACCCCGAGACGATGCGGCCGGTGCCGCGCGACGGGCAGACCCTCGGCGAGGTGATGATGCGCGGCAACGTCGTGATGAAGGGCTATCTCAGCAACCGGAAATCGACGGAAGCGGCCTTCGCCGGCGGCTGGTTCCACACCGGCGACCTCGGCGTGCGCTATCCCGACGGCTACATCCAGCTCAAGGACCGCTCGAAGGACATCATCATCTCGGGCGGCGAGAACATCTCCTCGATCGAGGTCGAGGACGCGCTCTACAAGCACCCTGCCGTGCAGGCCGCAGCCGTGGTGGCCCGTCCGGACGAGAAATGGGGCGAGACACCCTGCGCCTTCGTCGAGCTGAAGCCGGGCCAGACAGCCAGCGAGGCCGACATCATTGCCTGGTGCAGGCAGCACCTCGCCGCCTTCAAATGTCCGCGCACGATCGTCTTCGCCGAGGTGCCCAAGACCTCGACCGGCAAGATCCAGAAATTCCGGCTGCGGGAGATGGCGCGCGCGCTGTAGCGCGTCCGGCCCGGCAACTGCGCTCCGGAACCGTCATGCTCGCCCCCGTGGCGAGCATCCCCGTCTTGAACGCGGCCTGCGACCAGCGAAGACGCGCATGGTCGGGACAAGCCCGACCATGGCGTGAGGCAATCGAACTGCCGTCCCGAAGCCTCACGCGCGGTTGAGGCGCCCGTCCGGAGTGTAGCGGTCGACCGCCTCGGGCAGGACCTTCGACAGCCGCTCCAGCAGGTCCTCGCGCGAGAGCCCGGTCTGGCGGGCGATCGCATCGACGACCTGCGGCCCGAGAGCCTGCTCCAGCTCGTTGGGCGCGACATCGTCGTTCGGTCCCTGGCGCACCCAGGAATCGGCCTTCTGGCCCTGTCCGGTCTGGTTGAAGCGGTCGACCAGCTCGCCCAGGCCGTTATTGACCACAGCCCCGGCCCCGCCGGCCCCGAGCAAGCCGCCGAGGCTGCCGAGCAGCCCGCCGCCTTCCTGCGGCTGAGCCTGCGCCTGCCCGGGCTGCTGTGTGGACGTGGGGACCTGGCCGGGGGCGGGCTGGCCGCTTCCGCCGAGCCATTCGGCGATCTTGTCGCGGTTCTGGTAGCCCGCGACGGCGAGAAGCCCGAGCAGGGCGGTCAGGGACGGAAAACCACTGCTGCTGTTGTCGTCGCTCACGGCGATCACTCCTCTGCGTGGAAAGGCGGGAAAAGACCGCAGCGCTCAAGCCGCGCGATTGCGGCCGGCGAGGGCGCCCCAGACGACCAGGACGACGATCGCGCCGACGACGGCGCCGATCAGCCCCGCCCCCTCTCCCGGCGCGTACCAGCCGAGGGACTGGCCGAGATAGGTGGCGACGAAGGCGCCGATGATGCCGAGAATCGTGGTCAGCACGAAGCCGGACGGCTCGTTCGAGCCCGGCATGATGAACTTGGCGACGACGCCGGCGACGAAGCCGATGATGATGGTCCAGATGATGCCCATGCTGCTGCTCTCCCTCCTGATGCGCCGCACATCAACCGCGACCGCGGCACAAAGTTCCGGCGGATGCCGGCGCCGGGACCCAACAAAAAAACCGACCCCTTTCGGGGTCGGTTCGTCCGCATCGTCGAAATCTCCGGACGGGCTGGGAGGTGCCCGCTTCGCCTCAGTGCAAGACTCGCTCCGGCATGGTCTGCCGTACGCGTTCGATCTCATCCCTCAGTTGCAACTTCTTCCGCTTCAGCTCCGCGACGTTGAGGTCGCTCGCCGACGGGCTCGCCACGGCCTGGGCGATCGCATCCTCAAGCTGACGATGCTTGCGCTCGAGTTCCGCAAGACGGGTTTGCAACGACATCTGGATCCTCCTGATGAGCGGTTGACGCCCCAATCTGACATAGAGCCGGCTGCGCGTCTGCCCTGTGATGTCACACGGCATTCATGAGATTCTGTGATCCTCACCGGCTCGCGCCCGGAAAGCCGTTAATAGGAGGCTTGCCGGTTCCGGCGCCGCTGCTGATTCTCTTGCGAGGCGCAGGGCGGCAAAGGCATAGTCTCGCCCAAGTGCGGCGATGATGAGATGGCCATGGGATTCGAGCTCAGTCCGGAAGAGGTCGAGACCTTCACCGCGGAACTGGCACGGCTGCGCGAGGAGCACCGCGATCTCGACAGCGCCATCGACGCGCTGGAGCGGGTCGGATCGATCAACCAGATCCAGGTCCAGCGGCTGAAGAAGCGCAAGCTCTACCTCAAGGACCGCATCGCCCAGATCGAGGACGCTCTCACGCCCGACATCATCGCCTGAAGCGGCGCCGTTCCGGGGCCGCCGCGCCCGATTCGCCCTTGCTTCCCGGCCCGGAGACGGTCTAGATCGCGCGCTTCCCGCAGCGGAGCCCGAGCGCAGCCATGGCCGAGACCAGCCCACCCGTCGCCATCATCATGGGCAGCCAGTCCGACTGGGCGACGATGCGTCACGCCGCCGAGGCTCTCGACGCGCTCGCGATCCCCTATGACGCCCGCATCGTCTCGGCGCATCGCACGCCCGAGCGGCTCTTCGCCTTCGCCAAGGGCGCCAAGGCCGAAGGCTTCAAGGTGGTGATCGCCGGCGCCGGCGGGGCCGCGCATCTGCCGGGCATGGCCGCTTCGCTGACGCCGCTGCCGGTCTTCGGCGTGCCGGTCGAATCCAAGGCGCTGTCGGGACAGGACAGCCTGCTCTCGATCGTCCAGATGCCGGCCGGCATCCCGGTCGGCACGCTCGCCATCGGCCGGGCCGGCGCCGTCAACGCCGCCCTGCTCGCCGCCGCCGTCCTCGCGCTTTCGGATGAGAAGCTGGCCGAGCGGCTCGATGCCTATCGCGCCCGCCAGAGCGCCGGCATCGCCGAGCGGCCCAGCCGCGAGGACGCATGAGCCCGCCCGTTCCCACCGGCCTTGCTCCCGGCGCCGTGCTCGGCATCCTCGGCGGCGGCCAGCTCGCCCGCATGATGGCGCTCGCAGCCGCCGATCTCGGCATCCGCTGCCACGTCTTCGCGCCGGAGGCCGACAGTCCGGCCTTCGATGTCGCCGCCCGCCACACCGTCGCGGATTACGAGGACGAGGCGGCGCTCGCCGGCTTCGCCGGGGCGGTCGACGTCGTGACCTACGAATTCGAGAACGTCCCGGCCGCGACCGCGGCCTTCCTCGCCGGGCGGGCGCCGCTCCATCCTGGCGCCCGCGCGCTCGCCGTGACCCAGGACAGGCTCAGCGAGAAGAGCTTCATCGCCGGGCTGGGCCTGCCCGTCGCGCCCTTCCGCGCCGTCGACAGCCTCGCCGACCTCGAGGCTGCCGTCGCCGAGCTCGGCCGGCCCTCGGTGCTGAAGACCCGCCGCTTCGGCTATGACGGCAAGGGCCAGGTCAAGATCGCCGCCGGCAGCGACCTCGCCGAGGCGCATGAGGCGATCGGCCGGTTCCCGGCGATCCTCGAAGGCTTCGTACCCTTCGTCCGGGAAGTCTCGGTCGTCGCCGCGCGCGGGATCGACGGTGCCTTCGCCGCCTTCGACGTCTGCGAGAACGAGCACCGCGACCATATCCTCGCCTTCACCCACGTCCCGGCGAATCTGCCGGCAGCCGCCGCCGACGCCGCCATCGACGCCGCGCGGCAGATCGGCGAGGCGCTCGGTTATGTCGGTGTCTTCGCGGTCGAGATGTTCGTGCTGGAAGGCAAGAGCGGCACCAACGCGCGCATCGTCATCAACGAGATCGCCCCGCGCGTGCACAATTCCGGTCACTGGACCAGCGAAGGCGCGCTGACCTCCCAGTTCCACCAGCATGTCCGCGCCGTCTGCGGCTTCCCCCTCGGGGCCACCGCCCGGCGCGGCCGAATCGAGATGGAGAACCTGATCGGCGACGCCGCCCTGCGCTGGCGCGAGATCCTGGCCGAACCCGGCGCGCATCTGCATCTCTACGGCAAGCGCGACGCCCGCCCCGGCCGCAAGATGGGCCATGTCACGCGCCTCGTCGGCGAGGACAAATGAGCGTTTCGCGGAGGCAGGTGGAAAACCGCGCCGGGCCCCTGTTTTTCATGGCCTTGTGGCGTGGACAGCCGAAATGAATTCTGCTATCGGCACGAACCTTCGAGCGATGCGTCCTGCGCTATCGCCGGCCCTCAATTTTGGATCAACCCGCTAAGGACGGACGTTTCACGTGCAGGTTCTCGTTCGCGACAACAATGTCGACCAGGCTCTCCGCGCTCTCAAGAAGAAGATGCAGCGCGAAGGTATCTTCCGTGAGATGAAGCTCCGCGGTCATTACGAGAAGCCCTCCGAGAAGAAGGCGCGCGAGAAGGCCGAGGCCGTCCGCCGCGCCCGCAAGCTCGTGCGCAAGAAGCTGCAGCGCGAAGGCCTGCTGCCCGCGCCGGCGAAGGCCAAGCGCCCCTGATCCATGCCGGGCGGCCTCTGGGCCGCCCTGGATGGGGCCGATACCGAAAGGCGCCTGGAGTCCGCTCCGGGCGCTCTTGTTTTTCGGCGGCGTTAACCAAGTTTTGGCGGGTTTGAGGCGTTCTCTCGCGAGGCGCTGTCGGTTGGGGAGCGCGATCACGCCGCGGCCGGCCGCTCGGGCCGGAGCCTGCCCCCCGGGGACGGCGCGGCAGGCGAAGCACGAAACCAAAGAGGCAGAGCATGATCCGAGGCAGTAACTGGCTGGTCGCAGCCGGCATGGCATTGGCGCTCGCAGGCTGCGACACCGTCTCCAACCTCTCCTCCCAGCCAGCCGTCGCCGAACTCGACACCCGCGACCAGGCCGACGCCAGCGTCAACATCGCCTCGCTCAGCGACGTCGTCAGCCGCAATCCCAACGACCCGGGCGCCTACAATACGCGCGGCGCTGCCTATGCCCGCACCGGGCGCTTCTCGGACGCCATCGCCGATTTCACCAAGGCGGTCCAGCTCGATCCCAACCTGGCCTCGGCCTATACGAATCGCGGCCTGGCGCTGCGCCAGAGCGGCCGCAACGACTCCGCGCTCGCCGACTTCAACCGCGCCACCACGGCCAACGCGAACTACGCGCCGGCCTATATCGCCCGCGCCAACCTGCTGCGCCAGCAGGGCAACAGCCAGCAGGCGATCGCCGACCTCAACACCGCGATCCGCCTCAACCCCGAATCCGCCGAGGCCTTCCACGCCCGCGGGCTCGTCTACCAGAAGGAAGGCCAGCACCAGCACGCCGTCACCGATTTCGATTCGGTGATCGACCGGAACCCCTACACCGCCCCGCCCTACATCGCGCGCGGCCAGAGCCTGAATGCGCTCGGCAAATACGACGCCGCGCTGGAGGATTTCACCGCCGCGCTCAACGTCGACAACCGCAACGCCGATGCCTGGGCCGGCCGCGGCTTCGCCTTCGAGAAGCTCGGCAAGAAGACCGAGGCCTCGGAAGCCTATCAGCGTGCGCTGAGCCTCGACGGCAACAACGCCCAGGCCCGTTCCGGCCAGTCCCGGCTGGGCGGTGGTGGCGGCGGCCTGTTCCGCTGATCCCTCGGCCGGTCCGGCCGGTGAACGCTCCTGAGCGGAGCCTCCCTCTCCCGCTTTGAGGCAGATGAAAGCGGCGTCAGGGCGATGTGTCCGGCGCCGCGGCTCCAGCCGCCACGGCCCGGCTCTCGGCGCCGGTGAAGGTACCGGCCGAGACCTCCCGCAGGAAGCGCCTGACCTCGGCCAGCGAGCCGTATTGCGGCAGGTCCTCATGCCGTCCCTCGGGAAAGCGCACCAGTCGCTTGGGCGGGTTCGCGAGGCCGTAAAGGGCTTCGCCCTGCGCGAAGGGTATGATGTGGTCGCGCTCGCCATGCAGGACGAGCAACGGCACCTTCACCCGCCCGATGATCTCGTCGGAGCGGAACTGGTCCTTCATCAGCAGGCCCACCGGCACATAGGGATAGGCCTCCTGCGCCACCGCCGCGGTCGAGAGATAGGGCGCCTCCAGCACCACGGCCTGCAGCGGCGCCTCGACCGCCAGCTTGAGCACCACGCCGGTTCCAAGCGATTCGCCATAGCCGACCAGCCGCCCGGCGCCGAAGCGGTCGGCGGCCGCGCCATAGGCGGCGCGCGCGTCCTGCAGCAGCCCCAGCTCGGTGGGGCTGCCGGTCGAGCCGCCATAGCCGCGATAGCTGATCGCAAAGAGGCCGGTGCCGTCCTCCGTCAGGGCCCGGAAACGGCCGGTCCGGCCGGCTCGCGCGAGATTGCCGGCATTGCCGTGGAAATAGAGCAGGACGGGCTTGTCGGCCCGCGGCGGCACGATCCAGGCGACGAGCCGCTCGCCATCGGCGGTGACGACGGTCGCCTCCTGCGCCGCGACCAGGCCGGCAGTTGCGATATCGGCCTTCGCCGGATCGCGTGGATACATCAGGGCGCGCTGCCGCAGATAGAGCGCGCCGAGCATGCCGAGATAGCCGACGAGGCCGAGGACGACGAACAGCTTCAGAAGGCGCAGGATCATCACGGCGGCCGGCCCGGAAAGCGAAAGGGCCGGCGATCAAGCCGGCCCTTTGCAGCAATCCGATGACGATGGGTTCCGGAGCCTGTCCCTGGCGGAAGCGGAAGCGCTTCCGTGGGACGCCTCAGTGCGCCATCGCCTTGACGATCTCGTCGGTGACCTTCTTGGCGTCGCCGAACAGCATCATCGTGTTGGGCATGAAGAACAGCTCGTTCTCGACGCCGGCATAGCCCGAGCCCATGCCGCGCTTGATGAACAGCACGGTCTTGGCCTTCTCGACGTCGAGGATCGGCATGCCGTAGATCGGCGAGGCCGGATCGGTCTTGGCCGAGGGGTTGGTGACGTCGTTGGCGCCGATGACGAAGGCGACGTCGGCCTGGCCGAATTCCGAGTTGATGTCCTCGAGTTCGAAGACCTCGTCATAGGGCACGTTGGCCTCGGCCAGCAGCACGTTCATATGGCCCGGCATGCGGCCTGCGACCGGATGGATGGCGTACTTGACCTCGACGCCCTCCTTCTTGAGCAGGTCGGCCATCTCACGCAGGGCGTGCTGCGCCTGCGCCACCGCCATGCCGTAGCCCGGCACGATGATGACCTTGCCGGCGTTCTTCATGATGTAGGCGGCGTCGTCCGGCGAGCCCTGCTTCACCGGCCGCGCCTCGACCTCCCCGCCCCCGGCCGCGGCGGTTTCCCCGCCGAAGCCGCCGAGGATGACGGAGATGAAGGAGCGGTTCATGCCTTTGCACATGATGTAGGACAGGATCGCGCCCGAGGAGCCGACCAGCGCGCCGGTGATGATCAGCGCCATGTTGCCCAGCGTGAAGCCGATGCCTGCGGCGGCCCAGCCGGAATAGGAGTTCAGCATCGAGACGACGACCGGCATGTCGGCGCCGCCGATCGGAACGATCAGCAGCACGCCGAGCCCCAGCGAGACCAGCACGATCAGCCAGAAGACGGTGTGGCTCTCGCTCTTGATGAAGATCGCCAGCAGGACGAGGAGCGCGATGCCCAGGCCGATATTGATGCCATGGCGCTGCGGCAGCAGGATCGGCTTGCCGCTCATCCGCCCGTCGAGCTTGAGGAAGGCGATGATCGAGCCGGTGAAGGTGATCGCGCCGATGGCGACGCCGAGCGCCATCTCGAACAGGCTCGCGCCCTTGATCGAGCCGGCATGGCCGATGCCGAAGGCCTCTGGCGCGTAGAGCGCCGCCGCCGCCACCAGCACGGCGGCGAGGCCGACCAGCGAATGGAAGAAGGCGACGAGCTGCGGCATCTGCGTCATCTGCACGCGCTTGGCCATCACGGCGCCGATGCCGCCGCCGATGGCGATGCCGATGATGACCAGCAGCCAGCCGGAGAAGCCGGCAGGCGGGAAGAACACCACCGTCGTGACGATGGCGATCGCCATGCCGATCATGCCGTAGCGGTTGCCCTGTCGCGAGGTCGTGGGATGCGACAGGCCGCGCAGGGCCATGATGAAGAGGACGCCCGAGACGACGTAGAGCAGGGCTGAGAGGTTCGCGGCCATGCCGATCAGCCCTTCTTCTTGTACATCGCGAGCATCCGCTCGGTGACGAGGAAGCCGCCGAAGATGTTCACCGAGGCCAGGATGAGCGCGAGGAAGCCGAAGACCTTGGCCCAGATCGGCCCGTCGCCGAGCGCAGGCAGGGTTTCGACGCCGACCGCCAGCAGCGCGCCGACGACGATGACCGAGGAGATGGCGTTGGTGACCGACATCAGCGGCGTGTGCAGCGCCGGGGTCACCGACCAGACGACGTAGTAGCCGACGAAGACGGCGAGCACGAAGATGGCGAGGCGGAACACCGTCGGGTCGACGCCGCCGGTCGCGATGCTGGCCGCGGCCGCCGCTTGGTCGGCATAGCGCTCGGCGAGCTCGGCTGCCTGCTTGGCCAGCGCGGCGGCGTTGCGCGCCTGTTCCAGAGCCTGTTCGGGAGAGGGATTTGCCATGGTCGGAATTCCTTCGCTCAGGCCTTCGGCGCGAAATTCGGATGGATGACGGCACCGTCCTTCGTCAGGGCGGTCGCCTTGACCAGCTCGTCGTCCCAGTTCACCGCGAGCTTCTTCTCGGCCTTGTCGATCAGCGTCTCGACGAAGGCGTAGAGGTTCTTGGCGTAGAGGGAGGAGGAGGTCGCGGGCAGCCGGCCGGGCACGTTGAGATGGCCGACGATCTTGACGCCGTTATCGGTCGTCACGACCTCGCCCGCCTTGGCCAACTCGCAATTGCCGCCGCGTTCGACCGCGAGGTCGACGATGACGGAGCCGGGCTTCATGCTCTCGACCATCGCCGCCGAGATCAGCTTCGGCGCCGGGCGGCCCGGGATCAGGGCGGTGGTGATGACGATGTCCTGCTTGGCGATGTGGCTGGCGGTCAGCTCGGCCTGCTTCGCCTGGTATTCCTTGGACATCTCCTTGGCGTAGCCGCCGGCGGTCTGCGCCTGCTTGAACTCCTCGTCCTCGACGGCGAGGAATTTTGCGCCGAGCGATTCGACCTGCTCCTTGGTGGCGGGGCGCACATCGGTCGCGGTCACGATCGCGCCGAGGCGGCGCGCGGTCGCGATCGCCTGCAGGCCGGCGACGCCGACGCCCATCACGAAGATCTTGGCCGCCGGCACCGTGCCGGCCGCGGTCATCATCATCGGCAGCGCCCGGCCATACTCGGCCGCTGCGTCGATCACGGCGCGATAGCCGGCGAGGTTGGCCTGCGAGGAGAGCACGTCCATCACCTGCGCGCGGGTGATGCGCGGCATGAACTCCATGGCGAAGGCCGCGACATTGGCCTTCGCCAGCGCCTCGACCTGAGCCTCGTTGCCATAGGGGTCCATCGTCGCGACGACGAGGGCCCCGGCCGGCAGGCCGGCGATCTCGCCCTCGCCCGGGCGGCGCACCTTCAGCACGATCGCGGCACCGGCGAGCGCTTCCGCCGCGGTTTTCGCGATGGTCGCGCCTGCTCCCTCATACTCCGCATCGGTGATGCCGGAGGCTTTGCCGGCCCCCGTCTCGATCACGACCTCGGCGCCGAGGCCCTTGAACTTGCGGACGGTCTCCGGCGTCGCGGCGACGCGGGTTTCCGCCCCTTGCGTTTCGGCTGGGACAGCAATGCGCATGGCGGGGGCAGGCCTTTCCGGCGTTATGGGGAGACTGTCAGAGCAGCAGCAGGGCGAGCAGCATCAGGACGAGCGAAACGGCCGGCGCCCGCCAGGAGATCGAGGTCGAGGCGATGCCGACGCCGGTGCCGACGACGGCGAGCAGCGTGCCGATCAGCGCCGTGCCCCAGGCATGCTTGGTGCCGCCGACGGCGAGCGCCGCCACGATGGCGAGCGAAGCGACCGTCGCGACCTCGGCGAAATGCACGAAGCCGGTATAGGTCCGTTCATGCTCCTGATAGTCCATCGCGGGGGTATCGGCATGCTGGGCGTGGTCGGCCATGGTCTCGATCCTGAAAAAGACACAGTCTCTTTAAGCCTGTAGCGCACCGGCGAGGCACGGGCAACGCGGCAGCTTGCTGCAACCGTGGAGCGCAACGCCAAGACATCTCAGAGCCATTCCCTAGCCGGCGCGCGTCATCATTTCAATCGATTTAAAACAGGAAATATTCTCCTCCCTCCCGTCGTTCAGGAGGGCATTAACGTCGCCGGGCATCGATGGGAGCCGGCCCGGCAGATTCGGCTATTTTCAGCGCCGTCGCGAGGAAGCCTCCATGGATGACCGGATCAAGCGAGCCGCGAAGGACGATCTCCTGGATCTCGACCCTGCGCTGCGCGAGAAGGCCAAGCTCTGGTTCGCCGAAGCGCGCGAGCAGACGCGGCGCGACGACGAGGAGGTCGCAGCATGGCGCCGCGCGCCCGGCGGTGGGGATGGCGGAAGCGGCGGCTTCGCCGACGACGGAGGCGATTGCGGCGGAGGTGACTGACCCGGCGGGAGCTAGGCCTTCAGGCCCGCCCCGGCCAGCGCCGCAGCCTGCCGCTCAGCGACACCCTGCACCGAGAACCCGTCGATCTCCGCCTCGAACAGCCGGTGGAAGTTCAGCTCGGCGTCGAGATGCAGGAAGACGCCGCCGAGCCCGATGGCGGCACGGTCCATGAAGACGAATTCGCGCGGCACGGTGACCGGCCCCCGTTTCTTCAGCTCCTGATGCACCTGGAAGGCTTGCTTGCGGCCGTATTCTGACGGGCTGACACCCTCGGCGATGCGCCGGGTCCGATCTTCGAGCAGCGGCCCGTAGATGAAGCGCGCCCAGATGTTGAGCGTATCGACGAGATCCTTGGTCAGCCCCTTGAAGCCCCAGGTCTCGTAGGCATGGACGACGCGCGCCTCCTCGCCGTCGCGCAGGCCGCGATAGAGATCGACCACCCCGCCGACGAAGGAGGGCGGGAAGATGCGGATGCAGCCATAGTCGAGCAGGTTGATGCCCTGCGGCTCGCCTCCCTCCGAGAACACCGTGTAGTTGCCGAGATGCGGATCGCCATGGATGACGCCGTGATGGCTGAAGGGGCGCCACCAGGCCTTGAACATCGCGGTCGAGATGCGGTCGCGAGCCTCCTGCCCGTCCTGCTTGTAGGACAGGATCGGGGCGCCCTCGAGCCAGTGCATGGTCAGCAGGCGCCGGGTCGAGAGCCCCGCCTCCACGGCCGGCACGCGCACCTCCGGCGTATCCGCCAGGATGGCCTGATAGAGCGCGATGTGCCGGGCCTCGCGGCGATAGTCGAGTTCCTCGCGCACCCGTGCGCCGATCTCCTTGGCGATCTCGCTGGTGTCGATCACCGCGCCCATGCGCCGGTGCAGCGCGAACAGCACCTCGAGCTGAGCGATATCGGCCTCCACCGCCGATTCCATGTCGGGATATTGCAGCTTGCAGGCGAGCGGCGCGCCCTCCGGGGTCGTCGCGCGGTGCACCTGGCCGAGCGAGGCCGCCGCCGCCGGCTTGAGGTCGAATTCGCCGAAGCGCTCGCGCCAGCCCGCACCGAGCTCCGCCATCATACGCCGCTTGACGAAGGCCGCGCCCATCGGCGGCGCCTGCGACTGCAGCTTCTGCAGCTCGGCCGCATATTCGGGCGGCACGACATCGGGAATCGTGGCGATCAGCTGCGCCACCTTCATGATCGGCCCCTTCAGGCCGCCGAGCGCCCTGGCCAGCGCCTCGGCATTGGAGGCGTCGCGCCCCTCGACACCGAAGAGCCGCGCCCCGGCGATGCGGGCGGCAACACCGCCGACATTGGCACCGACGCGGGCATAGCGCGCCGCTCGGGCGGAGAATCGGTTGGCTTCGGTGTCGCGCTCGGACATGTCGCTCATGGCTGGATCGAAGGACCTGCCCCTCATGTAGGGCCGAACGCCCCTTTCTCCAACGCTGCCGCGTGTCGAGGCGCGCGCCCGCGCGCTCCCGAATCCGGCCTCAGGCCGGTTCGGCCGCACGCAGGCAGATCCGCCGCGCCACCTCATAGGCGGTCTCGAAGGCCGGAACCGGCAGGAACTCGAAGCGCGAGTGGAAATTGTGGGCGCCGGTGAAGAAGTTCGGCGTCGGCAGGCCCCGCGCCGAGAGCGCCGCGCCGTCGGTGCCGCCCCGCATCGGAATCACCTTCGGCGCGATCCGGAGCTCCGCCAGCGCCGTCATCAGCAGATCGACCGAGCGCCGGTCCTCGCCCAGGCTGTCGCTGATGTTGCCATAGACGTCGTTCACCTCCGACGTCACCTTGCCGGTCGGATAGCGGTGCGCGACCGCCGCGGCGACCTCGCCGATCTTGCGCTTGCGCGCCTCGAAGGAGGCGCGGTCGAAATCACGGATATTGGCCCTGAGCACCGCCTGCGAGGCATTCGCATCGAGGCCGACGAACCAGACATAGCCCTCCCGGCCCTCGGTGTTCTCCGGCGTCTCGGCCCGGTCGAAGGCCGCCATGAAGTCCTGCGCCATCAGCAGCGGGTTGACCAGCACACCCTTGGCCGACATCGGATGGGCGGTCACGCCGGTGAAGACGATCTCGGCCATGGCGGCGTTGAAGTTCTCCCAGACGACCTCGCCGACCTCGCAGCTGTCGATCGTGTAGGCGAAGTCGCAGGGGAAGCGGGCGAGGTCGAGCGCCTTGGCGCCGCGCAGGCCGATTTCCTCATCCGGCACGAAGGCGACATGAATGTCGCCATGCGCGTCCTTGGCCTTGAGCCGCGCCAGCAGCGTCATGACGATCGCGATCGCGGCCTTGTTGTCAGCGCCGAGCACGCTGGTGCCGTCGCCGAAGACGACATCGCTGCCCTTGTAGGGTGTGATCTCCGGATGCTCGGCGACGCGCAGCCAGATGTTCTGCTCGCTGTTGAGGCAGAGATCCTTGCCCTCGAAACGCAGCAGCTGCGGCTTGATGATGGGGGACAGGCCGACATCGACCGTGTCGAGATGGGCGATGAAGCCGATCCGCGGCGCGCCCGGCCGGGTGCCGCGCTTGAGAGCGGTCACGGTGGCGTGGTCGTCAATCACCACCTGCTCCAATCCGAGCTCGCGCAGCTCCGCGGCGAGCAGCTCCGCCAGGGCCTGCTGACCCGGCGTGCTCGGCAGCACCGTCGCCGCCATGTCGCTCTGGCTCTCCACCGCGACATAGCGGAAGAAGCGCTCGAGCAATTCTTCGCGCAGGCTCATCGAATATCCCCCTTGGCCGGCTGCGACAGCCGGCTCCTCACTTCGTCCGGGCTCGCGGGCCGGCAGCACAGACGCTCCTCGCCCCGCCCCTTGCGGCTTTGCGCAGACCGTAAGCCGCATCGCCCGGGCTTGTCAGCCCGCCCGGCCGCTGGGCAGGATCGGCCGGAACGCATGGAATAGCGGAGCGGACCCGTGCTCGAACGCGGCATCACCTATGACGACACGCTGCGCCGCTTCGCCTGGCGCATCCCCGAGCGCTTCAATATCGGCACCGCCTGCTCGGACGCCCATGCCGACGGCACCGGCCGCCCCGCCCTGATCTTCGAGGAGGAGGGCGGCCGGGTCGCCACGCTCTCCTTCGACGATCTCGCCCGCGCCTCGAACCGCTTCGCCAACCTGCTCGTCCATCACGGCATCGGGCCGGGCGAGCGCGTCGGCATCCTGCTGCCGCAATCGCCGCAGACCGCGATCGCCCATCTCGGCGCCTACAAGCTCGGCGCCATCGCCCTGCCGCTCTTTATCCAGTTCGGGCCCGAGGCTTTGGAGCATCGCCTCGGCCATAGCGGCGCCAGCGTGCTCGTCACCGATGCGGAGAACATCGGCAAGGTCGAGGCGATCCGCGATGCGCTGCCGAACCTTCGCAAGATCTTTGTCGTCGGCGGCGCCGGCCATCTCGATTTCGAGGCGGAGATGGCCAAGGCTTCCGACCGCTTCCAGGCCGCCGACACCCGCGCCGACGATCCGGCCGTGATCATCTACACCTCCGGAACCACCGGAAAGCCGAAGGGCGCGCTGCATGCGCACCGCGTCCTGCTAGGCCATCTGCCCGGCGTGCAGATGCCGCAGGAATTCTTCCCGCAGGCGCATGACCTGTTCTGGACACCAGCCGACTGGGCCTGGATCGGCGGCCTGCTCGACGTGCTCCTGCCCAGCCTCTATTGCGGCGTGCCGGTGCTGGCCTCGCGCGCCCGCAAATTCGACCCCGAGGCCGCCTTCGCGTTGATGGCGCGCCATAAGGTGCGCAACGCCTTCCTGCCGCCGACGGCACTCAAGCTGATGCGGCAGGTCGGCAATCCCCAGCGCTTCGGCTATGCGATGCGCTCGATCGGCACCGGCGGCGAGACGCTCGGCGCCGACATGCTCGACTGGAGCCGCGAGACCTTCGGCTTCCCGGTCAACGAGTTCTACGGCCAGACCGAGGCGAACCTGCTCGTCTCGAATTGCGCGGGCCTCTATCCCGTGAAGCCGGGCTCGATGGGCTGCGCCGTGCCGGGCCACCGCGTCGCGGTGATCTCGCCAGAGGGTCGCGAACTGCCGGATGGCGAGCAAGGGCTGATCGCGGTCGCGAGGCCCGATCCGGTGATGATGCTGGAATACTGGAACCAGCCCGAAGCCACGGCGGCAAAGTTCATCGGCGACTGGCTCGTCACCGGCGACAGCGGCGCGCGCGACGAGGAGGGCTATTTCTGGTTCCAGGGCCGCGACGACGACCTCATCTCCTCAGGCTCCTACCGCATCGGGCCGGGCGATATCGAGGACTGCATCATCCGCCATCCGGCGGTACTGATGGTCGCGGTCGTCGGCGTGCCCGACCCCGTCCGCACCGAGATCGTCAAGGCTTTCGTCCTGCCGAAACCCAATGTGACGCCAACGGCGGAGCTGGCGGCCGAGATCCAGGCCTTCGTGCGCGACCGTCTGGCGGCCTATCAGTATCCGCGCGAGGTCGAGTTCGTGACCGAGCTGCCTATGACAGCCACCGGCAAGATCATGCGCAAGGATCTGCGCACCCGGGAGATCGCGAAGCGGCGGGACGGTTGACGCCTGCCGTCATGCTCGGGCTTGGCCCGAGAATGACGAGGTGGTTAGCGCGCCTCCAGCACGAGCTCGAAGGTCATCAGCACCGGATTGTCGCCGCGCTTCAGCCGCCCGCTCGCCAACGCTCCGCTGTAGTCGACCAGAGCGACATCGATCGTCGCCTCAAGCCCACCGGCGCCGGCCACGATCCGCCCCTCCGTAATCGCAACCTCCGTCGCGAAGTTCTCGACAACCCCGCCGTCGACGAACCGCGCCCCGATGGTCGAGCCGACGCCGCCATGGATCACCGCCTCGCGGATACCGTGCTCGGCGCCGAACGCTTCGAGCACCCCGCAGAAATCGACATTCGGCTTCACCCTGAGCGCGAAGAACCGCCCCTCCTGCGCAGCCTTCGACGGCGCCGCCGGTTTCGGTCCGAACAGCTTGAAATTCGTCTCGCCATCCGGCTCGGCTGTGTAGATCGCACCATCGAGCCCGACCGCCTGCAGCGTGATCGTCTCGGCCACAGTCGTCTCGTCCGGCAGGATATGCCCGCCGCTGCGCTTGCCATCGCCCTCCGTCCACAGCGCATGAGCGTGGAAGAAAGGCGCACCGTCGCGCTCGCCGAAGGTCATCGCGCCGAGTTCGATCCGTGCCCCGCCCTCCGGCCGGAAGGTTTCGCTGTAGAAGGCGGCATGTTCCGGCGTCTTGGACAGCGCCGGCATCACATAGGCGAAGGGCGAAAGCTTCAGCCCGTCGAGCTTCACCACGCCGGAGCCGAACCCCTCCGCCGCAAATCCACTTCTGACCGCCTCCAGGAGCGGCTCCCCGGCCGGCAACGTCAGCGAGAAGGGCCGCCCGCCGCACTCCACCCACTGGATGCGCTCAGGGCTACCGGTGCCGGGCTGCTCGATGCGCCTCGAAGGAATGTCCATCATATCAGCCCTCATCCTGAGGAGCCGCGCAGCGGCGTCTCGAAGGATGTTCCAGATGGTTCCGGAGCCTCCTGAAACATCCTTCGAGACGCGGGCCATGCCCGCTCCTCAGGATGAGGGCTGCGGATCGGTTGAAAGGGCATGTCACGATGCCTTCCCCTTCAGGAAGTCGAGCTCGCCGCGCTTCTCCAGCTCGTCCTTGACGAGGCGCTTCGGCACCTTGCCATAGCCCGATTTCGGCAGCGCCTCCCAGAACAGGAAGCGCTTCGGCATCTTGTAGCGCGCGATCTTCGGGCCGAGGAAATCGGCGATCTCGGCCTCGGTCGCGTTCTGGCCCGGCCGGTTCACGCAGACCGCGATGCCGATCTCGCCCCAGACCGGATCGGGCACGCCGAGCACGGCAACCTCGGCGATCGCCGGATGGGTCAGGATCTTCTCCTCGATCTCGCGCGGATAGATGTTCGAACCGCCGGAGATGTACATGTCCGAGGCCCGGCCGGTGATGTAGACGAAGCCCTGCGCGTCCATATGGCCGAGATCGCCGGTGCGGAACCAGCCGTCGCGGAAGGACTTCGCGTTGGCTTCCGGGTTGTCGTAATAGCCCGCGAAGACGGCCGGGCCGATCACGCAGATCTCGCCCTGAACGCCCGGCTCGACTTCCTTGCCCTCGTCGTCCTGAATCTGCACCTGCATGCCCGTGCGCTCGAAGCCGCAGGTGCCGATGCGCGCCTGCGGGCCGTCCTCCGGCTCGTGCAGGGCCGGCGGCAGGACGGTGATGTTGCCGGTGACCTCGCCCAGCCCGAAATACTGCACGATCACCTTGCCGAGCTTTTTCAGCGCCGCCTTCTGGTCCTCGCGATACATCGGCGCGCCCGCATAGATGATGTAGCGCAGGCTGGAATGGTCGTGCTGGTCGGCGGCGGGATGCTCGACCAGCATCTTCAGGATCGTCGGCACGGTGAAGATGTTGGAGATGCGGTGCTTCGCGATCAGCCGGTAGGCCTCGTCGATGTCGAAGCGCTCGGTCGAGAGCAGGATCGAGGTCGCGCCGCGCGCCGACATCATCAGCTGGTGCACGCCCGCGCCATGCGAGAGCGGTGCGACCACCAGCGAAGCATCCTTCTCGGTCGAGCCGGGCACGAGATCGCAGAGATGGTTGGTGATGACGAAGCCCATCTGGCCATGGGTCAGCACCGCGGCCTTCGAGCGCCCGGTCGTGCCGGAGGTGAAGAAGAACCAGCAGGGGTCGTCATGCTCGACCGCGGCATTCTCGACCCTTTCGCCACGATGGCGCGCAATCACGGCCCCGACCTCGGCCTCGCCGAAGGCCCCCTCGCCGATCCGCCAGGTGAATTCCGGCGCCGGGGCGGCAGCCGCGACGGCCGCCGCATGCTCCGGGAAATCGCCATGGCAGAGGAAGCCCTTCGCACCTGAAGCCGTGGCGAGATAGGCGACCTCGTCCGGCAGCAGGCGGAAATTCGTCGGCACCCAGACGGCGCCAAGCCGGAAGGTCGCGAACATCGAGACGAACATCGCGTCGCAGTTCTTGGAATGGACGAGCACGCGGTCGCCCTTGCCGATGCCGCGCGCGCTCAGGCCCGCCGCCAGCGCCGAGACCTGAGTCTCCATCTCCGCCCAGTCGAGCGTCTTCTCGCCCCAGATGAAGGCGGGATGCGCCGGCAGCCGGCGCGCGTTCTGAGTCACGATATGGGCAAGGTTCATCACCCGCCGCGTCATCGGCACGACGCCCCCGGCCGGGGCTGCGGTTGCGGAGCTCATCTTGCGGCTCTCCCTGTCTCGATTGGTGCGGGCGCGGCAGCGGCCATGGCCTCTTTGCCTTGCTTCGATACGAACATCTGTGCCAGCAGCGCTTCCATCCGGGCGGCCTCGCGCGCCAGGAGCGCGGAGAGTTCCGCCTGACGCGCCGGCAGCATGCGGCTGTCGATCGCCGCGAGCGACAAGGCCCCCGCGACGCGCCCGTCCGGATAGCGGAACGCCCGACCGATGCCCCAGGAACTGGCGACCAGCCGGCCGGGATTGAGCGAGAAGCCGCGCTCGCGCGTGACGGCGATATCGGCGCGCATTGGCTCCGGCGCGAAACCGGGATAGCGCGCCAGCAGCACCGGCTCATTGGCGGCGATGATGCGGTCCACATCCTCGTCCGGCAGCGCCGCCATGATCGCGAGCGAGCCCGCACCGACTCCGAGCGGATGCTGGTCCCCGGTCTGCAACGCATGGGTCCGCACCGGATAGGTGCCCTCCTCGCGATGCAGGCAGATCGCGTAGTTCTCGCGTCGCACGGTGAGGAAGCTCGTATCCTGGGTCTGCGCCGAGAGTCGGCGCAGGCCGTCCATCGCCAGTTCGAGCAGGCCGTGGCGGCGCGCCGCCAGCACGCCCAGCACGAAGGCCTCCTCGCCCAGGCAATAGCGGCGCGTCTGCGGTTCCTGCTCGACCAGCCCGGCTCGCATCAGCGCCAGCAGCAGGCGCCGGGCCGTCGGCTTGTTGAGGCCGCTTCCCGAGACGATCTCGCCGAGCGGCAGCCCCTCGGCGGGCTCCCGCCCGATCAGCGAGAGCAGCCCCAGAGCGCGGTCGACGCTCTGCGAGCCGGACAGCCCGGCTCCCGGCACGGAATTTTGCGGCAAGCGCTCCTCCAAATGGTCCATGATATGGACCTTGTTCTTATGCCCCAACCGTAGATTGGCGCTTTCCGGATTGCAATGCCGTCCTCCTCGTGTAATCTGCCCGCCGCCCCGCTGTATGGCTATTCACAGTGTGGACCACAATCGACGCCGACCATCAGACAAGATCGGCGCGGAGGGAGGAACGGAACGATGGCCCTCGAGGCAACCTGCGTAGCGGGCGCGTCGCGCCCGTCGACCGGCGTCTGAGGTCGCCTATGGTCGATGTCGTCGATACGCTGCACATCCCGGAGAATCTGAGCGAGAACGAGGACGCCCGCCCCGGCTCGGCGATCATGCGACCGGTCGAGATCGTCGCCGCCGCGCTGGTCGCCTTCATCATCGGCGTGCTGCTGCTCGGCGTCGTCTCGCGCTATGTCTTCTCGCTGCCCTTCGTCTGGGTCGACGAGGTCGCATCGATCGCCTTCATCTGGCTCGCCATGCTCGGCGCCGCCATCGCCGTGGACCGCAACGAGCATCTGCGGCTGACGCTCTTCGTCGGCATGATGTCGGCCCGGCTGCGCGAATTCGTCGAAACGCTGGCTCTGCTCGCGGTCGCCGCCTTCCTGGGCGCGATGGTCGCCCCGGCCATCGAATACGCGGTGGAAGAGAGCTACGTCACCTCGGCCGCCCTCAACATCCCCGTCAGCTGGCGTGTCTCGGCGATCGCCGTCGGCATCGTGCTGATGCTGCTGCTCACCCTGCGCTATGTCTTCAAGACCGGGCGGCTCGTCGACATCGCCGCCGCGGCACTGGTCGTCGGCGGCCTCGGTCTCGCCTTCTGGCTGCTCGGGCCGACGCTGAAGGGGCTCGGCTACTACAACATCCTGATCTTTCTGATCGGGATCGTCGCCGTCTGCCTCGTCGCAGGCGTTCCCATCGCCTTCTGCTTCGGGCTCGGCACGCTCGCCTTCCTCGTCTTCTCGACCAGCGTGCCGACCGTGGTGATGATCGGGCGCATGGACGAGGGCATGTCGAGCCTCATCCTGCTCTCCGTGCCGATCTTCGTGCTGCTCGGCTGCATCCTCGACGCCACCGGAATGGGCAAGGCGATCGTCGATTTCCTCGCCTCCCTGCTTGGCCATGTCCGCGCCGGCATGTCCTATGTCCTGCTCGGCTCGCTCTACCTGGTCTCGGGCATCTCGGGCTCCAAGGTCTCGGACATGGCGACCGTCGCTCCGGCGCTCTTCCCGGAGATGAAACGGCGCGGCTACAAGCCCAAGGACCTGATCGCGCTGCTCTCCACCGGCGCAGCCATGGCCGACACCGTGCCGCCTTCGATCGTGCTGATCGTGCTCGGCTCGGTCGCCGGCGTCTCGATCGCGGGCCTGTTCAATGCGGGCTTCGTCATCGCCGGCGTGCTGCTCGTCGCGCTCGCGGGTCTCGCCCGCTGGAAGGCGGCAGCGGAGGACATGAAGGGCGTTCGCCGCGCCCCGCTCGCCGTGATCGGCAAGGTCGCGATCGTCGCGGCGCCGGCGCTGGTCCTGCCCTTCATCATTCGCGCGGCGGTGGGCGGCGGCGTCGCCACCGCGACCGAGGTCTCGACCATCGCGGTGCTCTATGCGCTCGTGATCGGCATCGTGCTCTATGGCGGCATCGGCCTGCGCAAATTCTACCAGATGCTGGTCGAGACGGCCGCGCTCTCCGGCGCGATCCTGGTGATCCTCGGCACCGCGCTCGCCATGGCCTGGGCCCTGACCCAGACCGGTTTCGCCCGCGATCTCGCCGTCTTCATGGCGAATCTGCCTGGCGGCTGGCTCACCTTCATGGCGGTGACCATCGTCGTCTTCATGATCCTCGGCTGCGTGCTGGAGGGGCTGCCGGCGATCGTGCTGATGGCGCCGCTGATGTTCCCGATCGCCAAGAATCTCGGCATCAACGACGTGCACTATTCGATGGTCGTCGTCACCGCGATGAACATCGGCCTGATGGCGCCGCCGATCGGCATCGGCTTCTACATCGCCTGCAAGATCGGCAACGTCTCGCCCGACGAGGCGATGGGCGCGATCTGGCCCTATCTCATCGCGCTGATCGTCGGCCTTGTCGTCATTGCCCTCGTCCCCGGCCTCTCGACCTGGGTGCTGTGAAGCTCAACGCCAACCACAAGAAACCAGCAAGAAAACAGACGCTCTCAAGGAGAAAACGCCCATGACCATCTCGCGCCGCACCCTGCTCCAGGCGACAGCCGCCGCCTCCGCAATCGGCACCTTCCATATCGGCCGCGCCAACGCCCAGGCCGCCGAGTTCACCTATAAATACGCCAACAACCTGCCCGTCGCGCACCCGATGAACACGCGCGCCAACGAGGCCGTGGCCAAGATCAAGGAAGAGACGAAGGGTCGGGTCGACATCCAGATCTTCCCGAACAACCAGCTCGGCTCCGACACCGACATGCTGAGCCAGGTCCGCTCCGGCGGCGTCGAGTTCTTCACGCTGTCGCCGCTGATCCTGTCGACGCTGGTCGCCAACGCCTCGCTCTCCGGCATCGGCTTCGCCTTCCCGAACTACGACGCCGTCTGGAAGGCGATGGACGGCGAGCTCGGCGCCTATGTCCGCGGCCAGATCAACAAGGCCAACCTCGTCGTCATGGACAAGATCTGGGACAACGGCTTCCGCCAGATCACCTCGTCCAGGGGCCCGGTCGCCACGCCCGACGACCTGAAGGGCTTCAAGATCCGCGTTCCGGTCTCGCCGCTCTGGACCTCGATGTTCACCGCCTTCCAGTCGGCCCCGGCCTCGATCAACTTCGCCGAGGTCTACACCGCGCTGCAGACCAAGATCGTCGACGGCCAGGAGAACCCGCTCGCCATCATCGCGACGGCCAAGCTCTTCGAGGTGCAGAAGTACCTCTCGCTGACCAACCACATGTGGGACGGCTTCTGGTTCCTGGCCAACCGCCGCGCCTGGGAGAAGCTGCCGGAGGACCTGCGCGCCATCGTCGCCAAGAACATCAACGCCGCCGCGGTGCTGGAGCGCGAGGACGTCGCCAAGCTCAATGCCGGCCTGCAGGGCGAGCTGGTCTCGAAGGGCATGGTCGTCAACGAGGCCAAGGCCGACGCCTTCCGCGACGCGCTGCGCAAGGCCGGCTTCTACGCCGAGTGGAAGAAGAAGTACGGCGACGAGGCCTGGGGCATCCTGGAAAAGGCGGTCGGCAGCTCGCTGAGCTGACAACGCCATAATTCCCTCAGCCCTCATCCTGAGGAGCGGGCACGAGCCCGCGTCTCGAAAGCTGTTTCAGCGTGCACTGGAGCATCCTTCGAGACGCCGCTTTGCGGCTCCTCAGGATGAGGGCTGAGGTTTTCTGTTCTGGTGATATCGGAGTTTCCCGCCATGGCCGACCGGCTGAAGGGCAAGACCGCCATCGTCTTCGGCGCCGGCTCCTCCGGCCCCGGCTGGGGCAACGGCAAGGCCGCGGCCGTGGCCTATGCCCGTGAGGGCGCGGGCGTCGCCTGCATCGACCTGAACCGGGCGGCCGCCGAGGAAACCGCCGCGATCATCGCCGGCGAGGGCGGCAAGGCACTGGCGCTCGCTGCCGACGTCACGAATCTCGCCTCGGTCGAGGCCTGCATCGCCGAGACCGCGGCGCATTTCGGCCGGCTCGACATCCTGCACAACAATGTCGGCGTCACCCATATGGGCGGGCCGGTCGAGCTCTCCGAGGCGCAGTTCGAGGCCTCGCTCCAGCTCAATCTCGGCTCGGTCTATCGCTGCGCCAAGGCCGCGATCCCGGAGATGCTGAAGGGCGGCGGCGGCGCCATCGTCAACATCTCCTCGCTCGCCGCCATCCGCTGGACCGGCTACCCCTATTTCGCTTACTACGCCACCAAGGCGGCGGTGAACCAGGCGACGGTCGCGCTCGCGATGCAATATGCGAAGGCCGGCATCCGCGCCAACTGCATCATGCCCGGCCTGATCGACACGCCGCTGATCTACAAGCAGATCTCGACGCAATACGCTTCCGTCGAGGAGATGGTCGCCGCCCGCGACGCGCAGGTGCCGATGGGCAAGATGGGCACGGCCTGGGACATCGCCAACGCCGCCGTCTTCCTGGCTTCCGACGAGGCCAAATTCATCACCGGCGTCTGCCTGCCCGTCGATGGCGGCCAGAGCTGCACCGCCAGCCTGCCAGGCTGAGCGCATCCGTCATTCTCGGGCGAAGCGAGGCGGAGACCCGAGAATCTCCGACAGGAGACGCGCCGGGAGCCTCCATCGGCATGAGATGCTCGGGTCAAGCCCGAGCATGACGCCTCTCCTCCATCATCGAGCGTTCATTCCTCCTTTGGAACGCTTGCTCCATTTCCGCTTCGCTGCCAGAACTGTCGCAACAGGGACGGCAACGGAAATCCAGAATGAGCGAAACCGCCGTTGCGGAGCTGCCGCGCGATTTCGATGGCCTGCGCGCCCTCATTCTCGGCCAGCGCGAGAGCTTGCCGAAGCGCATCGCCCAGATCGCGGCCTATGCGCTCGACAACCCCGACGAGATCGCCTTCGGCACGGCCGCGAGCATCGCCATCTCGGCCGGCGTCCAGCCCTCGACGCTGATCCGCTTCGCCCAGCATCTCGGCTTCGACGGCTTCACCAGCCTGCAAGGCGTGTTCCGCGAGCGCCTGCGCGAGCGCAATTCCAGCTATGAGGAACGACTCAACACCTTGCGGGCCGACGAGGGCACCGCCGGCAACCACCGCATCCTCGACGGCTTCCTCACCGCCTCGCGCAAATCGCTCGACGTGATGGGCCGCAGCCTGGACGAAGGCACGCTCGACCGCGCGATCGAGATGCTCGCCGGTGCCGAGACCCTCTACATCCTCGCCCGCCGCCGCTCCTATCCGGTGGCGAGCTATCTCGCCTATGCGCTGGGCAAGCTCGGCGTGCGCTACCAGCTCGTCGAATCGGCGGCCGGCCTCGACCCCGAGATGATCGCCTTCGCCACGCCGAAGGACGCAGCCCTGGTCATCAGCTTCTCGCCCTACGCGGCCGCGACGATCGAGGATGCACGAGGCCTGGCCGAGCGCGGCGTCCCCGTCATCGCCATCACCGACAGCGCCTTCTCGCCCCTGGCGAGCACCGCCAGGCTCTGGTTCGAGGTCGCGGAGGCCGATTTCGGCGGCTTCCGCACGCTCTCCTCGACCATGGCGCTCGCAATGGCGCTGGCCGTCGGCATCGGCGAGGCCCGACGGGCGCCGCGCGGGCGACGGCGCCGCTCGCGCGAATAGGAACAGGTATTCCGCATTGACGGAATAATGGAATTATTATTTCATAACCGCCGAGGCGGAGCCGTTCGGCCGACCGCACCTCACGAAAAGCGGCAGGGCCGGGAGGAGCATATGACGGAACCGCGCGGCAGCTCGGCGCAGGCGCTCGACGTCATCACCATCGGCCGGGCCTCGGTCGATCTCTACGGCCAGCAGATCGGCTCACGGCTCGAAGACGTCACCTCCTTCGCCAAATCGGTCGGCGGCTGCCCGGCCAATATCGCCATCGGCACGGCCCGTCTCGGCCTGCGCTCGGCCCTGCTGACCCGCGTCGGCAACGAGCAGTTCGGCCGTTTCCTGCGCGAGCAGCTCGCCCGCGAGGGGGTGAATCTCGACGGCCTCAAGACCGATCCGGAGCGGCTGACCGCGCTCGCCATCCTCTCGGTCGAGAGCGACAAGTCCTTCCCGCTGCTGTTCTACCGCGAGAACTGCGCCGACATGGCGCTGGAGGAAGGCGACATCGATCCCGCCTTCATCGCGAAGGCTCGCGCCGTCGTCGTCACCGGCACGCATTTCGCCCGCCCCGGCCCGGAGGCCGCACAGCGCAAGGCGATGAAGCTGATGCGCGCGAACTGCGGCAAGGTCGTGCTCGACATCGATTACCGCCCCAATCTCTGGGGTCTCGCCGGGCACGATGCCGGCGACAACCGCTACATCGCCTCGCAGGCTGTCTCCGAACGAATGAAGACGGTCCTGCCGGGCTGCGACCTGATCATCGGCACGGAAGAGGAAGTCCTGATCGCCTCGGGCGAAAGCGAATTGCTGCCGGCACTCAAGACGATCCGTTCGCTGACTCCCGCCACCATCGTCCTCAAGCGCGGCCCGATGGGTTGCATCGTCTACGAGGGCGCGATTCCCAACGATCTCGAGGACGGCATCGTCGGCAAGGGCTTCCCGATCGAGGTCTACAACGTGCTCGGCGCCGGCGACGCCTTCATGTCCGGCTTCCTGCGCGGCTGGCTCGGCGGCGAGAGTCTCGCCACCGCCGCGACCTGGGCCAATGCCTGCGGCGCCTTCGCCGTCTCGCGTCTGCTCTGCTCGCCGGAAAGCCCGACCTTCGAGGAGCTGCAATACTTCCTCAAGAGCGGCAGCCCGCACCGCGCCCTGCGCAAGGACGAGGCCATCAACCATATCCACTGGGCGACGACGCGCCGCCGCGACATCCCCTCGCTGATGGCGCTGGCCTGCGATCATCGCTCGCAATTGGAAGAGCTCGCTGCCAGGCTCGGCGCCGATCCGGCCCGCATCCGCGATTTCAAGGTGCTCGCCGTCAGGGCTGCCGCCCGCGTCGCCAATGGCCGGCCGGGCTACGGCATGCTGCTCGACGAGAAGCACGGCCGCGAGGCGATGTTCGAATTCGCCCGCCATCCCTTCGCCTGGCTCGGCCGCCCGGTCGAGCTGCCGGGCTCGCGCCCCCTGCGCTTCGAGACCAGCCAGGATATCGGCTCCCTCCTGCCGGAATGGCCGGTCGATCATTGCATCAAGTGCCTGTGCTTCTATCACCCGGACGATCCCGCAGCACTGAAACGCGAGCAGCAGGAGAAGCTGCGCGGCCTGTTCGAGGCGGCCCGCAAGGTCGGCCGCGAACTGCTGGTCGAGATCATCGCCTCCAAGAACGGCCCGCTCGGCCCCGACACGATCGCCTGCGCGCTGGAGGAGATCTACGCGCTCGGCATCAAGCCCGACTGGTGGAAGCTGGAGCCGCAATCCTCCCCCGCCGCCTGGGTAGCGATCGAAAAGACCATCGCGAAGCATGATCCCTGGTGCCGCGGCGTGCTGCTGCTCGGGCTCGATGCCCCCGCCGAGGAGCTGGAAGCCGGTTTCGCCGCGACCGCCGGCGCCCCCGTCGTCAAGGGCTTCGCCGTCGGCCGCACCATCTTCATGACGGCCGCAGAAGGCTGGCTTGCGGGCAAGCTCGACGACGAAGCGGCCATCGCCGACATGGCGCGACGTTTCGAGGCGCTGACCGGCCTCTGGCTTGCCACGCGCGGCCGCAAGGCGGCATAGCTTCCGTCTCGGAGACAGATCATGAGCACCGTCCGCCTCACCATGGCGCAGGCGCTGACGCGCTTCCTCAGCCGCCAGATGACCGAGATCGACGGAAAGCGCCTGCCGATCTTCGGCGGCGTCTGGGCGATCTTCGGCCATGGCAATGTCGCCGGCCTCGGCGAGGCGCTCTGGCACGAACGCGAGACCCTTCCGACCTTCCGCGCCCATAACGAGCAGGCCATGGCCCATGCCGCGATCGCCTATGCCAAGGCCAATATGCGCCGCCGCTTCATGGCCGCGACGACCTCGATCGGCCCCGGCGCGACCAATCTCGTCACCGCCGCGGCGCTCGCCCATGTCAACCGCCTGCCGGTGCTGCTGCTGCCGGGCGATGTCTTCGCCAACCGCATCCCCGATCCCGTCCTGCAGCAGGTCGAGGATTTCGGCGACGGCACTGTCTCCGCGAATGACTGCTTCCGGCCGGTCTCGCGCTATTTCGACCGCATCACCCGGCCCGAGCAGATCATCCCGGCTCTGACCCGCGCCATGCAGGTGCTGACCGACCCGGCCGAATGCGGGCCGGTCACGCTCGCGCTCTGTCAGGACGTGCAGGCCGAGGCCTACGACTATCCTGAGAGCTTCTTCGCTGAGCGGCTCTGGGCGCCGCGCCGTCCCCGCGCCGACCGCGACGAGCTCAAGGCCGCAGCCGCGGCGCTCAAGGCTGCGAGGAAGCCGCTGATCGTCGCCGGCGGCGGCGTGCTCTATTCCGGTGCCAGCGACGCGCTCGCCCGGTTCTCGGCCGCGACCGGCATCCCCGTTTGCGAGACGCAAGGCGGCAAATCCGCCCTGCCCGATGACGAGGCGCTCAACATGGCGGCCGTCGGCGTCACCGGCACGGCCGCGGCCAATCGCCTTGCCGCCGAGGCCGATCTCGTCCTGGCGGTGGGCACGCGCCTGCAGGATTTCACCACCGGTTCCTGGGCGCTGTTCGGCGCGGCCGGCAAGACGATCATCGGCCTCAACGTCCAGCCCTTCGACGCCGGCAAGCACCGCGCCTTGCCACTGGTTGCCGATGCCCGCGAGGGACTGGCCGAGCTGTCCGAGGCCATCGGCAGCTGGAAGGCACCGGAGAGCTGGACCGCCAATGCCAAGGCCGGCAAGGCCGATTGGCGCAAGGAAGCGGGCCAGGCCACCGCCGCCACCAACGCCGCCCTGCCCTCGGATGCGCAGGTCATCGGCGCGGTCCAGCGCACGCTGGGCTCGGATGTCATCCTGCTTCATGCGGCCGGCGGCCTGCCCGGCGAATTGCACAAGCTCTGGCAGGCCGGCGCGCCCGGCTCCTACCATGCCGAATACGGCTATTCCTGCATGGGCTACGAGATCGCCGGCGGGCTCGGCGCCAAGATGGCTCGGCCCGACAAGGAGGTCGTCGTCATGGTCGGCGACGGCTCCTATCTGATGCTCAATTCCGAGATCGCAACCTCGGTGATGCTGGGCCTGAAGCTCACCATCGTGCTGCTCGACAATCGCGGCTTCGGCTGCATCAACCGGCTGCAGAACGCGACCGGCGGCCAGAGCTTCAACAACCTGCTCAAGGACAGCAGGCACGAGACCCTGCCGGAGATCGACTTCGTGCAGCACGCCGCCAGCATGGGGGCGATCGCGACGAAGGCCGCCTCGATCGCCGAGCTGGAGACGGCGCTGGCTGAGGCGAAGACCAATGCCCGCACCACGGTCGTCGTCATCGACACCGACCCGCTGGTCTCGACCGGCGCCGGGGGCGCCTGGTGGGATGTCGCGGTGCCCGAGGTGAGCGCGCGCGAGCAGGTGCGCACGGCGCGGGCGAATTACGACGAACGACGCAAGCAGCAGCGCGTCGGTGAATAGAACCATGGCCGTCATTGCGAGGAGCGTGAGCTCCGAAGCTGCGCTCGCAATGACGGCAGAGGCCATCATCAGGAAAGACTCATATGATCCGCATCGGCGCGAACCCCATCGGCTGGTCGAATGACGACATGCTGGAGATCGGCGGCGACATCCCGCTCGAAACCTGCCTGAAGGAGGCGCGCGAGGCCGGCTTCACCGGCATGGAGCTCGGCAACAAGTTCCCGCGCGAGGCGAGCAAGCTGAAGCCGATCCTCGAAGCCCATGGCCATGCCCTGGTCTCGGGCTGGTACTCCACCGAACTCCTGGTCCGCGACGTTGCCGCCGAAATGGATGCGGTGAAGGCCCATGCGACGCTGCTGCGCGACATGGGCTGCTCGGTCCTGATCGCGGCCGAGACCTCGAACGCGATCCATTCGGACATCACCAAGCCGCTCTCGGCCCGGCCCGTCCTGCCGAAGAACCGCTGGGACGAATTCGGCGCGCGCTACACCAATTTCGCGGAAGCGGTGAAGGCGGAATACGGGCTGCAGCTCGTCTACCACCACCATATGGGTACGGTGGTGCAGACCGAGGCCGAGATCGACCGGTTCATGGGCGTCACCGGCGCCGCGGTCGGCCTGCTGCTCGACACCGGCCACGCCACCTGGGGCGGTGGCGACCCGGCCCGCATCGCCCGCCACTGGAAGGAGCGCATCCATCACGTCCACTGCAAGGACATCCGCGAGGTGGTGATGTGGCGCTCCAACCGCGAGGACTGGTCCTTCCTCGAATCCGTGCTCGCCGGGGTCTATACCGTGCCCGGCGACGGCCTGATCGACTATGTCCGGGTGCTCAGCGAACTGCAGGGCTATTCCGGCTGGATCGTGGTCGAGGCCGAGCAGGATCCGAAGAAGGCCGAACCCGCGCGCTACGCCAGGCTCGGACATGCCAATCTGTCGCGCTTCATCAAGGAAGCCGGGCTGATTTGATTGCTGCCGTCATTCTCGGGCGGAGCGGAGCTCCGACCCGGGAATCTCGATCGGGAGAGGTTCGGGTCAGGCCCGAACATGACGAGTCTACCAGGTAGGAACCCCTCGATGTCCCATCTCAAGGTCAAACCCGCCGGCAGCCATGGCCGCGTCACCCATGTCACGCCGGAAAGCGCCGGCTGGACCTATGTCGGCTTTGACCTGCACCGCCTGAAGCCGGGCGAAACCGTCTCGGCCAGGACCGGCGACCGCGAAGCCTGCCTCGTCTTCGTCACCGGCAAGGGCAAGACCGCGGCCGGCGGCGCGGCGCTGGGCGAGCTCGGGAGCCGCATGAGCCCCTTCGAGGGCAAGCCGTGGTCGGTCTATATCCCGCAGGGCTCGGACTGGTCCGTCACCGCCACCACCGAACTCGAGCTCGCCGTCTGCACGGCTCCCGGCCTCGGCGGCGGCCTGCCGGTGCGCGTCATCGAGCCCGATGATCTCGGCCAGGAGATTCGCGGCAAGGGCTCGAACACCCGCCACGTCACCAACATCCTGCCTGAGAGCGAGCCTGCGGATTCGCTGCTAGTCGTCGAGGTCATCACGCCGGCCGGCAACACCTCGAGCTACCCGCCGCACAAGCACGACCGGGACGACCTGCCGCGCGAATCCCATCTGGAAGAGACCTATTATCACCGTCTCAACCCGCCGCAGGGCTTCGGTTTCCAGCGCGTCTATACCGACGACCGCAGCCTCGATGAGGCAATGGCGATCGAAGACGGCGACGTCGTGCTGGTGCCGAAGGGCTATCACCCCTGCGCCACCTGCCACGGCTACGATCTCTATTATCTCAACGTCATGGCCGGCCCGAAGCGGACCTGGAAATTCCACAACGCCACCGAACACGAGTGGCTGTTGAAGGGCTGAAGCCCCGCGACGCAGGGCAGATCCCGGAATCCATCAGGGGCGCCGACGCTCCATGATGGTTCCGGGGCGGCCCCGGAATGACGGCGGCCTTCGTTGCGGGTGAGGAAGCCCTGCCCGGCTCAGGGGTTACATTTATAGATGGTGCCCTTGCTGTCGGGCCCCTTCCACTTGATGTCGGCAACGCTGGCGAGGACATGGGTGCCGCCCTGCTCGGCAGCGGCAATCTTCAGGCGCGTGATCACCGAATCGCGCGTCTTGTCGAGGGGCATGATCGCATGAGCCTGCGACTGGCCGTCGATTTCGCCGATCTTCTGGCAGTTCTCCACAACGCCCTTCGCGTCGGTGACCACGACGACGCTGCTGCGCGAGGTGTGATAGGCGCAGGCGCCGAGCAGAAGCGCAGGCAAAAGGATGAAAAAGCGCGTCATTGTCACGGTCCGGGCAGCCTTGATCGATCGAACTCCATGTTCCGCCGCTTTGCCGCAAAAGCAAGTCCGGGATGCAGGCGATCCGGCATCAACGACACCCGCCCCTGCGGAAATCGATCGATTAGCCGGTAATTTCGACGATTTCTCACGAATTTCCCCCGTGAACTTTACCGTAACGCCAGTGCCATTCTTGACCTCGGCCAAAGGCTGCTCTTAAGTCCCCGACGGGCCAATGGGAGGCTGAAAAAGGATAGATTATGCGTAGCATTTTGATCGTTGGGGCCATGGCGGCGCTGCTGGCCGGTTGCCAGACCGCCCAGGAATCGATGGCCGACGCCGAAGTCACCTGCGAGGCTCAGGGCTTCCGCCCCGGCACCCGCGCCTATCAGCAGTGCCGCTCGGCCAACTATGTCGAGAACCGTCGCGCCTCGAACGAGGCTGGCAGCGCTGTCGCCGCTGGCGTCGCGGCCGGCGTCGTCGGTGGCGCGATCGCCGCTGGCGCCAGCCGCCACTACTATGGCGGCTACTACGGCCCGCGCCGCTACTGGTGGTGAGCTAGCGGGGCCCACTCCCTCGGAAGGCCCCTCGAAACAACAAGCCCTGCGGCGCCTCACGCCGCAGGGCTTTTCGGCTGAAAGCCGTCAGCGTCGCGCCGCTCGCTTGCGCGGCGGCGAAGTCGCCGGCTGCTCCTTGGCCGAAGCCGAGGTCAGGAGCGAGCCGATGACATAGACGGCGAGCCCGAGCCCCACCAGCGCCGCCATCGGCTCCCGCTCCGCCCGCTTCGCCAGCATGCGCCCGCCCCGATCGGCATAGTCGCGGGCCAACGCCGCATAGTCGCCGGCGCGGTCGGCATAGTCCTCGGCGGCCTCGCGCCGGGCGCCGAGCCAGTTGCTGCCCATCTTGACGGCGCGCTGGCCGGCCTCCGCCGCCTCGGAGCCGTGATCGCTCAGCCAGCCGCGCAGGCGCCCGTAATCGGGCTGGTAGCGTTCCCAGCGCGAAGTCGGCCGGCTCCGCAGCGTGGCCCAGGCGATCAGCCCGACGCTCAGCGCGCCGAGCCCGAAGGCCATCAGCGGGTGCCGTTCGACAGAGCCCGCGACGGCCTGCCCGCCCTCGCGCACGGTCTCGAGCGGATCGGCCTCATCCCAGGCCTCCTTCGCCCGGCCATAACCCTCCTTCACCGTCTCGCTTGCCTTGTCGGCCATCTCCGCTGCCTTGCCGCGCAGGGTGCGCACCGTGCCGGCGGCACCGTCGCCGGTCGTCTCGGCATCCCCCGGCATGTCGGGCGGAAAGCTGTTGGTGATCGCCATAGCGGTCTCTCCGTTTCTGAAACTCACGCCCAGTCAACCGCGGAGGCCGGCCGGTGTTCCGGCGCAGAACCGAAAACGGATATGCGCAGCTGGGTCGGCTTTCTTCATCTGTCGGCCATGCCGCCGTCATGATTGCATGCGATCCACCGCGGAACAGGGGCAGTCAACGAGAAGGAGACGCGCATGCACGTTCAGCACCTCCAGATCGCTCATCCCTCGGTTCTCTCGGATCCCGAATGGATCGCGCTGGAAAGCATCGAAGAAGAGACCCGGCATTTCATCTTCGACGAGACGATGCTCTACGCCCTCAAGGATCGCGGCCTCGTCGAGTCGGACGGAGCCATCTGGCGTGTGACCCAGATCGGCCAGCGGCGGCTCAGCGAACGCGTCTGAGCCCGGCCGGTTGCCGGAAATACCTGTCATCATTGCCGAAATCACGCCCGCCGCATGGCGGGCTTTTCGACGGCGCTGGACAATCTCCGGCGCCGTCGCCATGTCGGGGCTTCGTTTCCGACATGCCGCCGAGGTGCCATGGCCAAGCCTGTTTCGATCACCATCTCACATGACCTCGGCCGCGACGGCGCACTGAACCGCCTGCGCAGCGGCCTCGACCGCATCCGCGACAAGCTCGGCATGGTCAGGATGCAGCTCGTCGAGGAGAACTGGCAGGGCGACAGCCTGCATTTCGGTGTGGCGGCGCTCGGCCACACCGTCCGCGGCCGGGTCGATGTCGAGGAGGCCCTGGTGCGGGTGGAGGTGACGCTGCCCTGGATGCTCGCCGTCTTCGCCGAGAAGCTCAAGATCGGCGTCGAGAAGCAGGGCCAGATCCTGCTGGAGAAGCCGAAGGCCTGAGAGCCCGCGCCGGTTCGGGGAAACGGAACTTGCCGCGGCGGCATCCCGCCGCCGGGCAGCGGCGCGAATTGCGGCAGCCCGCGCCCAAAAAGACGTACGTCCTTCGGTTGAAATCCCGCCCCCCAGTCCCCATGCTCCGAACGTTCCAGCATTTTCCATTGCCTGACGTTTCGGATTCGGGAGACCCATGCATCACGGCCCGCTGATCGCCATTATCGTCGCGGGCCTCGGCCTGGCTTTCGTCTTCGGGGCCATCGCCCAAAGACTGCGGATTTCTCCCCTCGTCGGCTATCTCGTCGCGGGCGTCGCCGTCGGCCCCTTCACGCCGGGATTCGTCGCCGACCAGGGCCTCGCCAACCAGCTGGCCGAGATCGGCGTCATCCTGCTGATGTTCGGCGTCGGCCTGCACTTCTCCCTGAAGGACCTCCTGTCGGTGAAGACGATCGCCGTGCCCGGCGCCGTCGTCCAGATCGGCATCGCGACCCTGCTCGGGCTCGGCCTCGGCACGCTGCTCGGCTGGAGCCCGTTCTCCGGCGCCGTCTTCGGCCTCGCCCTCTCCACCGCCTCCACCGTGGTGCTGCTGCGCGCCCTGCAGGAGCGGCGCCTGGTCCAGACCGAACGGGGCCGGATCGCCGTCGGCTGGCTGATCGTCGAGGACATCGCCATGGTGCTGGCGCTCGTCCTGCTGCCGGTCCTGGCCGAGGTGCTCAACGGCACGCCATCCGGTGGCAGCGCCCCGCTGGCGACCCGCTTCGACCTCGGCGTCTGGGGCGTGCTGGGGCTGACCTTCGCCAAGCTCGTCGGCTTCCTCGCCTTCATGCTCGTGGTCGGCCGGCGCGTCATCCCCTGGGTGCTGCACTGGGTCGCCCATACCGGCTCGCGCGAGCTCTTCCGCCTGGCGGTGCTCGCGGTCGCGCTGGGCGTCGCCTATTCGGCGGCAACCCTGTTCGGCGTCTCCTTCGCGCTCGGTGCCTTCTTCGCCGGCATGATCCTGTCCGAATCCCCGCTGTCCCAGCGCGCGGCGGAAGAGACGTTGCCGCTGCGCGATGCCTTCGCCGTGCTGTTCTTCGTTTCGGTCGGCATGCTGTTCGACCCGGGAATCCTTGTGCGGGCGCCATGGGCGCTCATCGGCACGCTCGCCATCATCCTGATCGGAAAATCCGTCGCGGCCTGGCTGATCGTGCGTGCCTTCGGCCGGTCGAACGCGGTGGCGCTGACGATCTCCGGCTCGCTCGCGCAGATCGGCGAATTCTCCTTCATCCTCGCCGGCCTCGGCACCGCGCTCGGCATCCTGCCGCCGCAGGGGCGCGACCTCATCCTGGCCGGCGCCATCCTCTCGATCCTGTTCAACCCGGTGATGTTCGCGCTCGTCGACCGCTTTGCGGCCGAGGCCCCGGCGGCGAAGCCCAAGCCGGCGGTGCCGGCCGCGGAAGCCGGAGACGCCGATGAGAGCCCGGCGCCCGAGCCTCAGCCGGACGCACCGCCCGAGCGCGACCTTACGCCGACCGCCCTCACCGACCACATCGTCGTCGTCGGCTATGGCCGCGTCGGCAGCCTGCTCGGCGCCGGCCTGCTCGCGCAGGGCACGAAGCTGCTGGTGATCGAGGACAATCCGAACGCCGTCGAGACGGCGAAGCGCGATGGCGCCGAGCTGCTCATCGGCAATGCCGCTGATCCGGAGGTACTCTCGGCAGCCGGCCTCGGCCGGGCGGTGAGGCTCTTCGTCGCCATTCCCGGCAGCTTCGAGGCCGGACAGGTCTGCGAGCAGGCCCGCCGCGAGAATCCGGCCCTGCCGATCATCGCCCGCGCCCATTCGGACCCCGAGGTCGCGCATCTGACCAAATGCGGCGCGACCCTGACCATCATGGGCGAGGCCGAGATCGCGCGGGCGATGCTGGGCCTGTGCCGGAACCTCGCCTGCACGGCGAAGCCGGAGGCGGAGACGGACGCAAAGCCGGAAACTGAGGTTGAGGCTGAGGCGGACGCTGAGGCCAAGCCGGAAGCGGCCACAGAAGCGACGGAGCCGGCGGCCAACCTGGAGGCGGGCGCTCCGGTCAAGCCCGGCGAGCCTCGCAGGCTGAAGCCGCGCACCTCCGCGCGGGGCCCCGCATCCGAGGACCCGCCGGCCGCGGCCTGAACGCGAAAGGGCGGGACGTCGCGCCCCGCCCTCGCCTTTCCGGCGTCGTGATCGAGCCGTTTGCGGCTCAGTCGACCAGATCGAAGCGGATGTCCTGCGCGCCCTCGTAGAGCGTCTTGCGGCCGAGCGTGTAGAGGTTCTCCAGCCCCGAGGTCAGGGTGATGAAGTGGTTGCCGGAGAGCACGCCCGCCTTGCTGGCGAACTGGACGCCGCCATAGGCGAGCAGGATCTCGGTCTCGCTCACGCCGCCCGGATAGAGGATGATATGGCCCGGCGCCGGATAGGCGGTATTGTTCTCGTAGCCGACGCCGAAATCGAGATCGCCAAGCGGCATCCAGACACCCTCGCCGCTCCAGCGCACATGCACGATCTTGCTGATGAACGGCATCTGCTTCTTGAAGGCGGCGCAGGTCTTCGGGGCGGCCTCCAGCTCGAACTTCGCGTCGAATTTGTAAGGGCCGGCGGTGACGATCAGCTTGCTCATGAAATCCCCGTCTTTCTTGAAATGGGCCTGGCCCCGGTGAATGGCACTGCGCCGCCCTGCCGCACAAGAGCGTTGCCGGAACAACTGCGGCGCCGGAACGTGAACGATCCCGGTGCGCCGCTCAGGAGATCGCGTCCTTCAGGTCGAGCGTGCTCGCCTTGCCGATCGCGGCATAGTTGCGCTTCAGCCAGCGCTTCGCTGCCGCCCGCCCCATGTCGCGCAACCTGAGCAGGAAGGACCACTCGGCATTCATCCGTGACGAGGAGGTCAGCTCCGCCAAGGGCGGGCCACCGTCGATCCGGTGCATCAGGACGCGCTTGTATTCGTCAACAGGCAGCTTGCCGGCGTCGATCAGCCGGTTGACGAAATCGATCGCGCGCAATTCGCGCAGGGTTGAGCCGTTGAAGGTGATCTCGTTGAGCCGATCCTGGATCTCGCGCGCCTTCATCGGCAGTTCCTTGCGCAGGATCGGATTGATCTGGACCAGCAGGATATCGTCGCAATTCGCCTGGTAGAACAACGGGAACAGGGCCGGATTGCCCATATAGCCGCCGTCCCAATAGGCCTCCCGGCCGATCTCGACCGCCTGGAACACCATCGGCAGGCAGGCCGATGCCATGACATGGTCGGGCGTCAGCTCGGCGCGCTCGAACACCGCGATCTTGCCGGTGCGGACATTGGTGGCGGCGATGAAGAGCTTCACCGCGTCACAGGCCCGGACCTTCTCGAAATCGATCAGATCGGCGATCACGCCGCGCAGCGGGTTGATGTTGAGCGGGTTGACGTCGTAGGGGCTCGCCACCTTCGAGAACATCTCGAAGAACAGCAGGCCGGGCGGCGTGCCGTTGCGCCCCCAGGCGCCGAGCATGGTGTCGAGCAGCGAGCGCTCCGAGCCGCCATATTTGCCGTCGACGCTGATCGCGCGCCAGAAGGCCTCGAGCTTGGTACGCGCCCCGTCGGCGCCGCCGTCGATCCAGCCCTCGGCCAGCACGACCGCATTCATCGCGCCGGCGCTGGTGCCCGTCAGCGCCTCGATGCCGAGGCGGCCGTCCTCGAGGATCACGTCGAGCACGCCCCAGGTGAAGGCGCCATGCGCGCCTCCGCCCTGCAGCGCCAGCGAGACCGTCTTCTCGGCCTTCGGTCCCAGCAATCCCTTGACCGGCTCGGCCTTGCGGGAAGGACGTCCGCTCACGCGGCGGTCCAGCCGCCATCCATCGGCAGCGTCGTCCCGGTGATCGACTTGGCCGAATCCGTGCACAGGAAGACGGCGAGCGCCGCGACCTGCTCGACGGTGACGAAGTCCTTGGTCGGCTGGGCGGCGAGCAGGACGTCGTTGATCACCTGCTCCTTGCTGAGCCCGCGCGCCTTCATCGTATCGGGGATCTGCTTCTCGACCAGCGGCGTCCAGACATAGCCGGGCGCGATGGCGTTGACGGTGATGCCCTTGGTCGCGACCTCGAGCGCCACCGTCTTGGTCAGCCCGGCAATGCCGTGCTTGGCGGCGACATAGGCCGACTTGAACGGCGAGGCGACGAAGGCATGGGCGGAAGCCGTGTTGATGATGCGGCCCCAGCCCTTCTCCTTCATCTTCGGCAGCGCCGCGCGGATGGTGTGGAAGGCCGAGGACAGGTTGATCGCGATGATCTGATCCCACTTCTCCAGCGGGAATTCGTCGATCGGCGCGACATGCTGGATGCCGGCATTGTTGATCAGGATATCGATGGCGCCGAAGGCTTTCTCGCCCTCGGCGATGAAACCGGCGATCTCGGCCGGCTTGGTCATGTCGGCGGCCGAAAACACCACCTTGACGCCGAATTCCTGCTCCAGATCGGTGCGCAGCTTCTCGGCGTCGGCCGGGGGCAGGATGCCGTTGATGACGAGGTTCGCGCCTTCCTTGGCCAGCGCGCGAGCATAGGCCAGGCCGATGCCCGAGGTCGAGCCGGTGATGGCGGCAGTACGGTCTTTGAGGAACATGAGCGTCAAGGCTCCTGACAATCGAGGAGAAAATGCTTAGGTTCGGCCCGAACGAGGCAATGCCGCAACGACAGGATACTGCACGTTGCCCGATGACCCTTCGCAACGCAACATGACGAAAATGCAGCCAGCCGCGCATCCGCATGACGACCATGTGCACCACACGCATGGTGAGGATTGTCGTCACGCCGAGGACCACCGCCGTCACGCCGCCGAGGCCCTCGCCCGCGCCGAGCGGATCTGCCGCGAGCGCGGCCTGCGCCTGACGCCGATCCGGCGCCAGGCGCTCGAGGCGCTCCACGCCGATCACCGCCCGGTCGGCGCCTATGACCTCGCGGACCGGATCTCGCCGGCCGGCGGCCGGCGCCTCGCCCCGATCTCGATCTATCGCGCGCTCGACTTCCTGGTCGAGCAGGGCTTCGTCCACCGCCTCTCCTCGAAGAACGCCTACATCGCCTGCCTGCACGGCCATGGCGCGAACGAGGTCGTCGCCTTCCTGATCTGCGAGGCCTGCGGCGGCGTCGACGAGGATTCCTCGCCCGCGATGAAGAAAGCGGTGGCGGCCATCGCCGAAAACCGGCAATTCTCGCCCTCGCACCAGATGGTCGAGATCGTCGGCCGCTGCGAGCATTGCCGGAGCGCCGGTTCGTGATAGAGCAGCCCGCATGAACGAGCGTGCCTTCTCCTACCTGACGCCCGAGCGGGCTGGCCCGCTGGGCCGTCAGCTCACCGTCCCGGTCAAGGTCGGCCACGTCACCGTCGGCGGCGGCGCCCCGATCGTCGTCCAGTCGATGACCAACACCGACACGGCCGATATCGGCGCAACCGTCGCGCAGGTGGCCGCGCTCGCCCGGCAGGGCTCGGAGCTCGTCCGCATCACCGTCGATCGTGACGAGGCGGCCGCCGCCGTGCCGAAGATCCGCGAGCGGCTCGACCGCATCGGCGTCGACGTGCCGCTGGTCGGGGACTTTCACTATATCGGCCACAAGCTGCTCGCCGATCATCCCGCCTGTGCCGAGGCGCTGGCGAAGTACCGGATCAATCCCGGCAATGTCGGCTTCAAGGACAAGAAGGACAAGCAGTTCAGCCAGATCATCGAGCTGGCGATCAAGCATCGCAAGCCGGTCCGCATCGGCGCCAACTGGGGCTCGCTCGACCAGGAGCTGCTGACGGCGCTGATGGACGAGAACGCCCGCGCCGTGCGCCCGCTCGACGCCCGCGCCATCATGCGCGAGGCCATGGTCCAGTCGGCCCTGCTCTCGGCCGAGCGTGCCGAGGAGCTCGGCCTCGCCCGCGAATACATCATCCTTTCCGCCAAGGTCTCGGGCGTGCAGGACCTGATCACGGTCTATCGCATGCTGGCGAGCCGGGCGGACTATGCCATCCATCTCGGCCTGACCGAGGCGGGCATGGGCTCCAAGGGCATCGTCGCCTCATCCGCAGCCCTCGGCATCCTGCTCCAGGAAGGCATCGGCGACACGATCCGCTATTCGCTGACGCCGGAGCCCGGTGGCGACCGCACGCTCGAGGTCCGGACGGCGCAGGAACTGCTCCAGACCATGGGCTTCCGCGCCTTCGTGCCGCTGGTCGCCGCCTGCCCCGGCTGCGGCCGCACCACCTCGACCGTGTTCCAGGAGCTGGCGCAGGATATCCAGGGCTGGATTTCCCGCTCCATGCCCGAATGGAAGACGCGCTATCCCGGCGTCGAGAATCTCAACGTCGCCGTGATGGGCTGCATCGTCAACGGTCCCGGCGAGTCGAAGCATGCCGATATCGGCATCTCGCTGCCCGGCACCGGCGAGGCGCCCACCGCCCCGGTCTTCGTCGACGGCAAGAAGGTCGCGACCCTGCGCGGCGCCGGCATCGCCGAGGAGTTCAAGGCCATGGTCGCAAGCTATGTCGAGCGACGCTTCGGCGCCGGGCTCGGCGCCGGCGGCTGACCCCTGCCTTTGCGCGCCGTTCGCATTATGCTAGAGGCCCCGGCCTTTCGCTGCGCCGCAGCATCCGCGGAGATCCCTGATGGGGCATGAGAACCCGAATCCTGCGACCATCCGGCCGGAGGATTCCCGTTTCGGGCTCGACGACGGCCACGGCCATGCCGGCGGCCAGAGCCACCCCAAGGCCGGCTATGCCGCATTGGCGCTGGGTGCGCTCGGCGTCGTCTATGGCGACATCGGCACGAGCCCGCTCTATGCGCTGCGCGAGACGATCCTCGCCGCGACCGGCGGCGAGGAGAACGCGACCGTCCCGCCAACCGTCGTCATCGGCGTGCTCTCGCTGATCCTCTGGTCGCTCGTCGTCGTGGTGACGCTGAAATATGTCGTGCTGCTGATGCGGGCCGACAACAACGGCGAAGGTGGCATCCTGACGCTCGTCGCGCTGGCCCAGCGCAGCCTCGGCCGGGCGCGCAGCCATGTCGCCCTGCTGCTCGGCATGATCGGCGCCGGCCTGTTCTACGGCGACACCGTCATCACCCCCGCGATCTCGGTGCTCTCGGCCATCGAGGGCGTGAAGCTGATCACGCCGGCGCTCAACGACTACATCCTGTGGATCGCCTCGGTAATCCTGATCGGCCTGTTCCTGATGCAGAGCCACGGCACCCACCGCGTCGCGACCTTTTTCGGGCCGGTCATGCTGGTCTGGTTCCTGACGCTGGCCGGGCTCGGCATCTATCACATCGCCGACGACCTCAGCGTCTTCCGCTCGATCAACCCGTATTATGCGCTGCTGTTCTTCCGCGACCATGCGGGCGTGGCGCTCGCCGTGCTCGGCTCGGTCTGTCTGGCCGTGACGGGCGCCGAGGCGCTCTATGCCGATATGGGCCATTTCGGCCGCGGGCCGATCCGCGGCGCCTGGCTCTACGTGGTCTTCCCGGCGCTGTGGCTCAACTATCTCGGCCAGGGCGCACTGATCCTCGCCGACCCGACGGCGATCGACAATCCGTTCTACCGGCTCGCCCCCGAGGGCCTGCTGCTGCCCTTCGTCATCATGGCGACGGTCGCGACCATCATCGCCAGCCAGTCCGTCATCACCGGCGCCTTCTCGCTCACCCGGCAGGCGATCCAGCTCGGCCTGCTGCCGCGCATGGAGATCCGCCACACCTCCGAGCAGACCTCGGGCCAGATCTACGTCCCGCGCGTCAACCTGCTGCTGCTCGTCGTCGTGCTGATCCTGGTCTGGTCCTTCCGCACCTCGTCGAGCCTGTCGCATGCCTATGGCATCTCGGTCTTCGGCACGATGGTGGTCTCCTCGCTGCTCGCCTCGATCGTCATCCGCCGCCACTGGGGCTGGAGCCTGCCGGCGACCGCCGCGATCATCCTGCCCTTCTTCCTGGTCGACGTGTCCTTCTTCTCCGCCAACATGCTGAAGCTCTTCCATGGCGGCTATGTCCCGGTGCTGCTCGCCATGGCGCTGACCCTGGTGATGTGGACCTGGATGCGCGGCACCAAGATCCTGTTCGACAAGACCCGCAAGACCGACGTGCCCCTGCTCGAACTGGTCAGCATGCTCTCGAAGAGCCCGCCCGCCCGGGTGAAGGGCATGGCCGTGTTCCTGACCAGCGACCCGGAGACCGCCCCGGCCTCGCTGCTGCACAACCTCAAGCACAACAAGGTCCTGCACGAGCGCAACGTCGTCCTGACCGTGCGTTCCGCCGACACGCCGCGCGTCCCCGAGGAGGAGCGCGTGCGCCTCGCCCGCATCACCGACGATTTCTGGCGGGTCGAGATGGTCTATGGCTACATGGAGAGCCCGAACGTGCCCAAGGGGCTGGCCATGCTGCGCAAGCAGGGCTTCAAGTTCGACATCATGTCGACCTCGTTCTTCCTGTCGCGCCGCTCGATCAAGCCCTCGCCGCAATCGGGCATGCCGGTCTGGCAGGACAATCTCTTCATCGGCCTGACCAAGAGCGCGACCGACGCGACGAACTTCTTCCAGATCCCGACCGGCCGCGTCGTCGAGGTCGGGACCCAGGTCACGGTCTAAAGAAGCCCGGCACCCGCAAGGGCGTCATGCTCGGGCTCGACCCGACGAGCATGACGCGCCTTCTGCCGGTTCAGTCCAGCCGCGCCGAGGCCGCTTCCTGCGGCACGTGCCGCACCCGCTCGCGATAGAGCAGGTAGAGCCCCGAGGCGATGACGATGCCGGCGCCGGCAAAGGTCCAGCGGTCCGGCAGCTGGCCGAAGACGAGCCAGCCGAGCAGCAGCATCCAGACGATCTGCGAATAGATGAAGGGCGCGAGCACCGTCGCCGGCGCCAGCCTATGGGCCAGGATCAGCAGCCAATGGCCGAAGCCGCCGAGCGCGCCGACCAGCAGCATCAGCACCCAGGACAGTGGCGTCTGCGGCGTCTCCCAGATCCAGGGCAGCAGCGGGATGGTGGCGAGCGTCCCCGCCGCCCCCGAATAGATCATCGTCGTCTCCGATGAATCATGGCCGGAGAGCACGCGCGTCGAGAGTGCATAGAAGGCGTAGCAGAAGCAGCCCAGCACGCTGAGCAGCGCCGCCGGATGCATGCCTCCGATGCCCGGCCGCGTCACCACCAGCACGCCGATGAAGCCGACACCGATCGCCGCCAGCCGGCGCGGCCCGGGCCATTCGCCGAGCAGAGGCCCGGAGGCAAGCGCCACCAGCAGCGGCGTGGCGAACATGATCGAAACCGACTCGGCAAGCTGGAGATAGCGCAGGGCGACGAAGTTGAGCGCCGTCGAGCCGAGCAGCAGCAGCGAACGCCCCCATTGCAGCCAGGGCCGCTTGGTCCGCAGCACGCCGGGGTGGCTCCACGGATTGATCAGCACAAGCACCAGGATCATGCTGCCGGCATAGCGCGCGAACACCACCTGCAGCGGGTTCATCGACTGGCCGAGCCATTTCGCGCTCGCATCCAGCATCGAGAACAGCAGCACGGCGGCGCACATCAATCCGATCGCAACGAGCCGCTTTCGCCCCGCCTCGGAAGACGCCTCGGTTGGGAGAGACACGTCCAGCTTCGCCATGCTCTGGAGGAATGACGAAGGCAGATTGAACCGATTTAAGAGCCTTCGCCAGTGCGCCTCTGCATGCGTTCCATGCAGAAATCAGGCGTCGCTATCGGCCTCGTCGAGATCCGCGTCGGCATCCGCATCATCCGTCTCGGCCCCCGCCTTGGAGAGACCCTTCGACGCTTTGCGCAGGAGCTTGCGCAGTTGCTTGCGTTCCTTGCCGTCGAGCTTGTCGAGAAGTTCCTCCTCGACATCGTTCCAGACTGCGTCGAGCTCGGCCGCGGTCTTGTGCCCGGCCTCGGTCAGCGCGACCTGAACCAGCCTGCCGTCGCGATTGCCGCCTTCGCGCGTCACCAGCCCCTGCAGCGAGAGCCGTCCGATCGTCTTCGAGACGGTCGGCGGCTTCACCCTGAGCAGGGCGGCGAGTTCGCCCATCGTCATCGGCGCCGGCTGCAGGGCCTTCAGCGCCTGCTCCTGGCCGGGGAACAGGCCGAGCCCGTTCAGCCTCTCACCCATCCGCGATCGATGGAGCCGGGCGGTGACGAGCAGGGCGCGCCCGACGCTTTTCTCGAGTGCCTTGGTCATGGGTCGATCCTTCGGGCCGATGCTTGGACGGATAAGGAAGACGCTTCGCCGGCTGCGTATTCGCGCGCGAACATGACAGACGCATGACAATCGGATGTCGGAGTTAAAAGACCGCGAGTTTTGTCTCGACTTTCTGCAGGAAGGCAGCTCGGCTCGCCGGTGTCGAGAGATTCATGTCGTAATGGGCGAGATAGGTCGTGCGGGCGAGCGGGTGGCAGACCGCCCGCAATGCCCGGCAGACGGCCTTGCGCGGCGGGTTCCCCATCAGGAAGGCGCGCCAGCGCGACCCGCCATAGCTCGTCACCGCGGCAAGCCGGCGAATATTATGCAGCGCCGGCTGAGCCTTGCCATCGACCATCTTGAACGACACGCCCGGCAGGAAGACCCGATCGAGGAAGCCTTTCAGGATCGCGGGATAGCCGAAATTCCAGACGGGGAAACAGAGCACCAGCGCTTCCGCCGCCTTCACCCGCTCGACGTAAGCAGCAACCGGCTGCGCATTGGCGTCGGTGTCGTGATAGCCGCGCCGCTCGTCCGGGCTCAGCACCGGATCGAAGCCTTCCGCATAGAGGTCGCAATCGTCGACCTCGTGCCCCGCCGCCTTCAGGCTGGCGACCACTGTCTCGTGGATGGCGGCTCCGAAGCTTTCCGGCACCGGATGGGCGTAGAGGACGAGAACGCGCATCGTCAGATCCTTAGCCGACCCCGGCTTCGGCCAGGCTGCGGAACAGGAAGGTCTTGCCCGAGCGGTAATCGTAGCTCGGATCCTCCCAGGCGATCATCTTGCCGGGATTGAGCAGGCCCTGCGGATCGGCCTCGCGCTTGAAGGCGAGCTGCGTCTCGTCGGTCTGCTTCATGCCGCCCTCCTCCAGCGTGTAGCGGTGGGGATTGAAGATCGGCGCGCCCATCTCCTCATGGATCGCCATGATCTCCTCCAGCCGCTCCTCGCTGGTGAAGCGCACCAGCGGCAGGCCGAAGCAGGTGATCTTGCCGTCGAAGCGGACGAATTCGAGATGGCAGGTCACCTCGTCGCCGAAGCGGGCATGGATCTTGTCGACCAGCTCGACCTGGTTCGGGAAGGGGTAGAGCACCTGCAGATAGGTGATCGACGGGTCGACGCGCAGCGCCCTGAGCGTGGTGTGGTTCCAGCCGAGCTCATAGGCCGGCGGCAGGCCCTTGGCATCCTCGGGCGCGAGCTTGTCGGTGCGCAGCAAGAGCTCCGCCCCCTTGAAGCGGCGCGCATAGGCGCAAAGCGCGTCGACGGCGAAATCGGCCGCCATGACGATGACGAGATGGCTGTCGCGCGGCAGGAACTTGCGGTGGCGCAGGAAGTAGTCGTGCGGTGCCGGCGCGGCGACGACGCAGAGGTTCTTGAGCGCGAGCCCATCCTGCTCGCCGACCGCATTGGCGAACTCGGTCGCCGCCCGCAGATCCTCGAAGCCGATGATGACGTCGGTCCAATTGTAGGCCGGCCCGAGCGGCATCTCGACTTCGGTGATGATCCCGTTGGTGCCGTAGGCATGGGCGACCTTGTGCAGGTCCTCGCCCGAGAATTCGAGGATGCGCGGGCTCTTCTCCATCGTCGCGACCTTGAGCCGGATGATGTTGCCCCAGTCGCGCAGGCCGCCCCATTTGATCGAGCCGACGCCGCCCGAACCGCCGGCGATGAAGCCGCCGACCGAGGCGGTCTGGTAGGTGGAGGGATGCAGCCGCAGCTCCTGCCGGGAATGCGCGCGCGTCTCGTCGTCGATGCGGGCCATGATCGCGCCCGGCTCGGCGACATAGCGGCCAGCGGCGATCTCCTTGACCTTGTTGAAGCCCGAGAGGTCAAGCAGCACGCCGCCCGAGAGCGGCATCGCCTGGCCGTAATTGCCCGTGCCCGTGCCGCGCGGCGTCACCGGAATGCCGAGCTCATGGCAGGCGGCGAGAACCTGCACGACCTCCGCCTCGCTCGTCGGCGAGACCACGATATCGGCCACGACATGATCGAGCTGGCGCTTCAGGATCGGCGAGTACCAGAAGAAGTCGCGGCTCTTCTGCTTCACCAGCGCCGGGTTCTCCTCGGTACGGATGCCGCCCAGGCGGGTCTTCAGCGTGGCGATGTCGTAGCGTGCGGTCATGATGCTCTGCCCATCAGATGGTCGAGTTCGCGGTAATCCGGCAATGTCCGGTCGATCGCCTTGCCGGAAACCAGCACGGTGCGGTCGGCCTGCGGCCGGGAGAAGAGTTCGGTCCAGTCGCGGGCCCGGGTCAGGACGAGGTCGGCCGGCGCGCCGGCGGCGATGGTGCCGGTGTCACGCAGCCCCATCGCGGCCGCTGGCGTACGCGCCACCGCACTGGCCCAGTCCGGGCCGGAATGATCGAGCTGGAGGATGCGCGCGCCCTCGCGCAGCACCTCGACGAGATCGAGGTCGCCATAGGCGTAGAACGGGTCGCGCGTGTTGTCGGAGGCGATCATCACCGGCACGCCGGCCGCCTTCAGCTCATGCAGGGCGGTGACGCCGCGCCAGCGCGGCGTGCGGCCCGGCTGCCGGTCCTGCAGGTACATGTTGCAGAGCGGCAGCGAGACGATGGCGATGCCGGCCTCGCGGACCTTGGCGATGATGCGCGCCTCGTCCTCCGGCGCCTGCAGGCTGAGCGAGCAGCAATGCCCGCACAGGATGCGCCCGGTGAAACGGTGGCGTAGCGCCGCATCGGCGATGTGCTCCAGCGAGCGCGCCGCCGGGTCGTTGGTCTCGTCGACATGGAAATCGAGGTCGAAGCCATGCTCGATCGCCGCCCGGAACAGGATGTCGAGCGCCCGGTCGAGCTCCGGGATCATGTAGGTGACGCAGCCGAGCAGGCGGTCGCCATGCGCCTTCACCGCCGCGACCACCGCCGCCATATGCGCCGGATCGAGCGCCGCATCAGCACCGAAGAGCGGCGAGGCCTGCAGCGCGATGCGCCCGGCCCATTCCGCCCGGATCTCGGCATAGACCGGCCAGGAGATGCCGATCTGCCGGCCGAGCGAGTCGATATGGGTGCGCAGCGCCGCCGTGCCATGCGCGAAGGCGGTGCGCAGCGAGAAATCCATCCGCGCCCGGACATCCGCAGCCGACCAGTTCGCCTCGCGGTCGGCGGCGACCGTCGTCAGGGCGCCGGGAAAGGTACCGTCCGGATTGGGGCTGCGCGGCCAGATATGGCCCTTGTCGATATGGGTGTGGCAGTCGACCAGCCGCGGCAGCACGATGCCGCCGTCGAGGCTGTAGCTCGGGACGGTCCCGGCAACGGCCGCCCCCGCCGGCTCGATCGCCGCGACGCGGCCCTCGGCGATGGCGAGGTCGACCCGCGCCAGCCCGTTGCGGTCGGCCGCGACATCATCGGCGACCAGGCAGGCGGGCACGCGCAGATTGGCAAGGCGGAAGGCCGGAGTATCGGGCAGGCGGGCAAAACCGGTCGTCACGTTGTCCTGGCCTCTCCTGCCGCGCCTGTCTCGGTCCGTCGATACCGGGCAGGCCGCGAGCCCGCAAGCCGCACCGCCCGCTCCTCCCCTGCGGATGGCGCCTGCGGCCATATCGGCGTCGCATTCGGGCTTGTCCGGGCCGGCCGGATCGCGCATGACGGCGCATCATCATCCAGCACGAGGGCGGACCATGGCCGGTGCAGCGCGCATCATCGACGGCAAGGCGACGGCAGCGGAGCTCAGGGCCGAGATCGGCCGCGAGGTCGCCGCGATCAAGGCCACGCGCGGGCTGGTGCCGGGCCTGCACGTCGTCCTCGTCGGCGACGATCCGGCGAGCAAGGTCTATGTCGCCTCGAAGGAGAAGCTCGCCGTCGAGGTCGGCATGAACTCGGTCGCCCACCGGCTGCCGGCCGAGACGACCGAGGCGGAGCTGCTCGCCAAGCTGGCCGAGCTCAACGCCGACGACGGCGTCGACGGCATCCTCGTCCAGCTGCCGCTGCCCAAGCATATCGACACCGGCCGCATCATCGACGCCATCGACCCGGCCAAGGATGTCGACGGGCTGCATCCGATCAATGCCGGCCTGCTCGCCGGCGGCAAGAACGGGCTGGTGCCCTGCACGCCGCTGGGCTGCATGCTGCTGCTGAAGCAGGCGTTGCCCTCGCTCTCCGGGCTGGACGCCGTCGTCGTCGGCCGCTCCGAGCTGGTCGGCCGCCCGGTCGCGCAGCTCCTGCTCCAGGCCGACTGCACCGTCACCATCGCCCATTCGCGCACGCGCGACCTGGCGGACGTCGTGCGCCGCGCCGACATCGTCGTCGCGGCCGTCGGCCGCCCGCGCATGGTCAAGGGCGAGTGGATCAAGCCGGGCGCCACCGTGATCGATGTCGGCATCAACCGCCTGCCCGACGGCAAGCTGACCGGCGACGTCGATTTTGCGGAAGCCGTGAAGGTCGCCGGCGCGATCACACCCGTTCCGGGCGGCGTCGGCCCGATGACCATCGCCTGCCTGCTCAAGAACACGCTGACGGCGTTCCACGCCCGGCGGGGGTGAGGCGAGAGATCGCTTCAAAGCAAAACGAGCCCTCATCCTGAGGAGCCGCGAAAGCGGCGTCTCGAAGGATGGTCCAGCACGCTCTGGAGCATCCCTCGAGACGCAAGCCTTCGGCTGCTCCTCAGGATGAGGGCTCGCATGTGAAGCGCGCTCCGCACGGGAGCGCGCTCCGGAAGCCGATCACATATGGATCGGGCGCTTGTCGACGGCGAGCGCGGCTTCCTTCACCGCCTCGGCCAGCGTCGGATGCGCGTGGCAGGTGCGGGCGAGATCCTCGGCCGAGCCGCCGAACTCCATCAGCACCGTGACCTCGGCGATCAGGTCGCCGGCATGCGGGCCGATGATGTGGCAGCCGAGCACGCGGTCGGTCTTGGCATCGGCGAGGACCTTCACGAAGCCGTCGGTGTGGCGCATGGCGCGGGCGCGGCCATTGGCCGTGAACGGGAACTTGCCGACCCGGTACTCGATGCCGGCCGCCTTCAGCTCCTCCTCGGTCTTGCCGATCGCGGCGACCTCGGGGGCGGTGTAGACGATGCCCGGAATGGCGTCGTAGTTCACATGGCCGTGCTTGCCGGCGATGATCTCGGCGACCGCAACGCCCTCGTCCTCGGCCTTGTGCGCCAGCATCGGCCCGCGCACCACGTCGCCGATCGCGTAGATGCCGGCGACATTGGTCTTGAAGTGATCGTCGATGACGACGCGGCCCTTCTCGGTGGCGACGCCGGCCTTGTCGAGGCCGAGGCCGTCGGTGTTCGGGCGGCGGCCGATCGCGACCAGCACGACGTCGGCGTTGAGCGTGCGGGCCTCGCCGCCGGCGGCGGGCTCGACGGTGACGGTCGCGCCGCCCTTCTTGGCCACGTCGACCTTGGTCACCTTGGAGCCGAGCTGGAAGCTAAAGCCCTGCTTCTCGAGCATGCGCTGGAACTGCTTGGCGACCTCGCCGTCCATGCCGGGCAGGATGCGGTCGAGGAACTCGACCACGGTCACCTTGGCGCCGAGCCGGCTCCAGACCGAGCCGATCTCGAGGCCGATCACGCCGGCGCCGACCACGACGAGCTCCTTCGGCACGGAGCCGATCTCGAGCGCGCCGGTCGAGGTCACGACCGTCTTCTCATCGGTCTCGACGCCCGGCAGCGGAGCCGATTCAGAACCCGTCGCGATGACGATGTTCTTCGTCTCCAGCTCCTGCGTCTTGCCGTCCTCGGCGGTGACGACGACCTTGCCGGCGGCCGGGATCGAGGCCGTGCCGTGGAAGGGGTCAATCTTGTTCTTCTTCAGCAGGAAGCCGACGCCATTGACGTTGGCGTCGATTGTCTCCTGCTTGTGGGCCATCATCGCCTTGAGGTCGAGCTTCGGCTTGCCGACGACGACGCCGAGCTTCTCGAAGGTGTGGCCGGCCTCCTCGAACATCTCGGAAGCGTGGAGCAGCGCCTTGGACGGAATGCACCCGACGTTCAGGCAGGTGCCGCCATGGGTCTTGCGCTTCTCGACGACGGCGACCTTGAGGCCGAGCTGGGCGGCGCGGATGGCGCAGACATAGCCGCCGGGGCCGGTTCCGATGACGACGAGATCGTAGGCCGCAGCCATGGTGACTTCCTTTCTTGTGTTCGGGTGCGGCGGCGCCTTCAGCGCCCGCCGGTCACGTTCAAGACGGTTCCGTTGGTGTAGGAGGCCTCATCCGAGAGCAGCCAGGCGATCGCCTGCGCCACCTCGCGCGCCGTGCCCTCGCGCTTCATCGGAAGCTGCTCGCGCAGCTGCGCGATGCGATCTGGCATGCCGCCGCTGGCATGGATCTCCGTATCGATGATGCCGGGCCGGACCGCATTGACCCGGATGCCCTCCGCCGCGACCTCGCGGGCGAGGCCGAGGGTGAAGATGTCGATGCCCGCCTTCGTGGCGGCGTAGTCGAGATACTGGCCGGCACCCGCAAGCACCGCCGCGGCCGAGGACAGGTTGACGATGCCGCCGCCCGACCCGCCATGGCGGGTGGACATCCGCTTCACCGCCTCGCGGGCGCAGAGGAAGCTGCCGGTCAGGTTGATCCGGAACATCCGTTCGAGCCGCGCGAGGCTCATCTCGTCGAGGCGTTCCGGGGCGTCGATCACCCCGGCATTGTTGACCAGCGCGGTCAGGCGCCCGAGCCGGTCGGCCGCCGCGAAGATCGCGGCGACGTCGGCCTCGCTGCCGACATCGCCCTGGACCGCCACGGCCTGCCTGCCCAGCCCTTGCACGGCTGCGACCGTCTCGGCCGCAGCCTGTGCATTGGCCTGGTAGTTGACGACGAGATCGTAGCCGCGCTCCGCGAGCAGGATCGCTGTCGCCCGGCCGATACCCCGGCTTCCGCCGGTGACGATCGCAACGCCTGCCACGAGGCTCTCTCCGGTCCGCTCGCTCAGAGGTCGAGGACGAGGCGCGCCGGGTCCTCCAGGCCTTCCTTGATGCGCACGAGGAAGGTCACGGCCTCCTTGCCGTCGATGATGCGGTGGTCGTAGCTGACCGCCAGATACATCATCGGGCGGATCTCGATCTTGCCGCCGACCACGACCGGGCGCTCCTGGATCTTGTGCATGCCCAGGATCGCCGACTGCGGAGCGTTCAGGATCGGGGTCGACATCAGCGAGCCGTAAACGCCGCCGTTCGAGATCGTGAAGGTACCGCCCTGCATCTCCTCGATGGAGAGCTTGCCGTCACGAGCCTTCCGGCCGAACTCGCCGATCTTCTTCTCGACGCCGGCGATGGAGAGCGCATCGGCATCGCGCACCACCGGAACCACCAGGCCCTTGTCGGTGCCGACCGCGACGCCGATGTGGTAGTAGTTCTTGTAGATGATGTCGGTGCCGTCGATCTCGGCATTGACCGCCGGGATCTCCTTCAGCGCCTGCACGCAGGCCTTCACGAAGAAGCCCATGAAGCCGAGCTTCACGCCGTGCTTCTTCTCGAAGACGTCCTTGTACTGGTTGCGCAGCGCCATGACGTTCGTCATGTCGACCTCGTTGAAGGTCGTCAGCATCGCGGCGTTGGACTGGGCTTCCTTGAGGCGGCGCGCGATGGTCTGGCGCAGCTTCGTCATCTTGACGCGCTCTTCGCGGGCGCCGTCATCCGGCGCCGACGGGGCGCGGACCGCGACCGGAGCAGGCGCCGCAGCCGGAGCGGCAGCGCCGCCGGTCGCGATCGCGGCGAGCATGTCGCCCTTGGTGACGCGGCCGTCTTTGCCCGAGGCCGGGACAGACGCGGCGTCGATGCCGCTCTCGGCGGCGAGACGGGCCACGGCCGGGCCGGAATCGGTGGCCTTGGTCGCGGCAGCCTTCGGCGCCTCGGCCGCAGCCGGAGCGGCGGCGGGCTTCGCCTCGGCCTTCGGTGCGGGCGCGGCTGCGGCGGCTGCGCCACCCTCGCTGATCGAACCGAGCAGCGCGTTGACGCCGACCGTCTCGCCTTCCTTGGCGACGATCTCGCCGAGCACGCCGGCTGCCGGGGCGTTGACCTCCAGCGTCACCTTGTCGGTCTCGAGCTCGACGAGGGGCTCGTCGGCCTTGACCGCCTCTCCCGGCTTCTTGAACCACTTGCCGATCGTGGCCTCGGAGACGGATTCGCCGAGGGTGGGTACGCGGATTTCGGTCGCCATGTCAGGCCTCTGTTGTGTCGTTCTCTGGCGGTCGGGACGGCATCGGCCTCCGAGACCGGCAACGGTCTTCGAAGACGCCGATACGGCATCAAAGTCCGGCGACACCGCGAGGATGCCGCCGGACGACTAAATCAGGCCGCGAAGGCCTCGTCGAGGAAGGCGGCGAGCTGCGCGGCGTGCTTCGACATCAGGCCGGTCGCGGTCGCGGCCGAAGCCGGACGGCCGACATAGCGCGGCCGCTTCGACTTCGAGCCGGCATGGCCCAGCACCCATTCGAGATAGGGCTCGACGAAGGTCCAGGAGCCCATGTTCTTCGGCTCCTCCTGGCACCAGACCACGTCCGCGGCCTTGAAGCGCGCCAGTTCCTGCGCGAGCGTCTTCAGCGGGAACGGATAGAGCTGCTCGACACGCATCAGGTAGACGTCGTCCACCCCGCGCTTCTCGCGCTCCTCCAGCAGGTCGAAATAGACCTTGCCCGAGCAGAGCACGACGCGGCGGATCTTCGAGTCCTTGACCAGCTTGGTGGTCGACTTGCCGCGCTCGGCGTCATCAGCCAGCACGCGGTGGAAGGTCGAGCCCTCGGCCAGCTCGCTGAGGTCGGAGACGCAGCGCTTGTGGCGCAGCAGCGACTTCGGCGTCATCAGGATCAACGGCTTGCGGAAGTCGCGCTTCAGCTGCCGGCGCAGGATGTGGAAGTAGCTCGCAGGCGTCGAGCAGTTCGCCACCTGCATGTTGTCCTCGGCGCACATCTGCAGGAAGCGCTCGAGGCGGGCGGAGGAGTGCTCCGGGCCCTGGCCCTCATAGCCATGCGGCAACAGGCAGACGAGGCCGGACATGCGCAGCCACTTGCGCTCGCCGGACGAGATGAACTGGTCGAACACGACCTGCGCGCCGTTGGCGAAGTCGCCGAACTGCGCCTCCCACATCGTCAGCGCGTTCGGCTCCGACAGCGAGTATCCATATTCGAAGCCGAGCACCGCCTCTTCCGAGAGCATCGAATTGATGACCTCGTAGCGGCCCTGCTCCTCGCGGATGTTGTTCAGCGAGGTGTGGCGCGCCTCGGTCTCCTGGTCGATCAGGACGGAGTGGCGCTGCGAGAAGGTGCCGCGCTCGCAATCCTGGCCGGAGAGACGGACCGGGTTGCCGTCGAGCAGCAGCGAGCCGAAGGCCAGCGCCTCGGCCGTCGCCCAGTCGATGCCCTCGCCCGCCTCGACCGCCTTCTTGCGGTTGTCGAGGAAGCGCTGGATCGTGCGGTGGACGTTGAAGCCGGCCGGGACAGAGGTGATCTTGTCGGTGATCTCCTTAAGCACCGCCTCCGGCACACCGGTGGCGCCGCGACGCGGATCGTCCTCGTCGGCACGGATCGCCTTCATGCCGGCCCAGCGGCCGTCGAGCCAATCGGCCTTGTTCGGCTTGAAAGCCTGGCCAGCGTCGAACTCGATCTCGAGCTTGGCCTTCCAGGCCGCGCGCGCCTCGTCGAGCTCGCCGGCGGCGAGCACGCCCTCGGCCTCGAGCTTGGCGGCATAGAGCTCCAGCGTCGTCTTGTGGCCGCGGATCTTGCGGTACATCAGCGGCTGGGTGAAGCCCGGCTCGTCGCCCTCGTTATGGCCGAAGCGGCGATAGCAGAACATGTCGATCACGACCGGCTTGTGGAACTTCTGCCGGAACTCGATCGCGACCTTGGCGGCGAAGACCACCGCTTCCGGATCGTCGCCGTTCACATGGAAGACCGGCGCCTCGACCATCTTCGCCACGTCGGACGGATAGGGCGAGGAGCGCGAATAGCGCGGATAGGTGGTGAAGCCGATCTGGTTGTTGATGATGAAGTGCAGCGAGCCGCCGGTGCGGTGGCCCTTCAACCCGGAAAGGCCGAGGCACTCCGCCACGACGCCCTGGCCGGCGAAGGCGGCATCGCCATGGATCAGCAGCGGCAGCACCTTCGAGCGCTCGACGATGTCGCCGAACTGGTCCTGCTTGGCGCGGACCTTGCCGAGCACGACGGGGTCGACGATCTCGAGATGCGAGGGGTTCGCGGTCAGCGAGATATGGACGTTGTTGCCGTCGAACTCGCGGTCGCTGGACGCACCGAGATGGTACTTCACGTCGCCCGAGCCTTCGACGTCGTCGGGCGCGAAGGAGCCGCCCTTGAACTCGTGGAACAGCGCGCGGTGCGGCTTGCCGAGCACCTGCGTCAGCACGTTGAGGCGGCCGCGATGGGCCATGCCGAAGACGATGTCGCGCACGCCGAGCGCGCCGCCGCGCTTGATGATCTGCTCCAGCGCCGGAACCAGCGCCTCGCCGCCATCGAGACCGAAGCGCTTGGTGCCGGTGTATTTCAGGTCGAGGAACTTCTCGAAGCCCTCGGCCTCGATGAGCTTGTTCAGGATGGCCTTCTTGCCTTCCTTGGTGAAGGCGATTTCCTTGTCCGGCCCCTCGATCCGCTCCTGCAGCCAGGCCTTCTGCTCCGGGTCGGAGATGTGCATGAACTCGATGCCGACGGTGCCGCAATAGGTCCGCTGCAGGATCGCGACCATCTCGCGGATCGTGGCGAACTCCATGCCGAGCACGTTGTCGATGAAGATCTTGCGGTCGAGATCGGCGTCGCCGAAGCCGAAGGCGGCCGGCGACAATTCCTCATGGTCGGTGCGGCTCTCGATGCCGAGCGGATCGAGCTTGGCGTGGAGATGGCCGCGCATCCGGTAGGCGCGGATCAGCATGATGGCGCGCACGGAATCGCGCGTCGCCTGCTGGACGTCGGAGGCGGAAAGCGCCGTGCCGGCAGCCTTGGCCTTGGCGCCGAGCTTGTCGGAAATCACCTTCTCGACCACGGCCCAGTTGCCGTCGAGCGCCGAGACCAGCTCGCCATTGGCGGCGACCGGCCAGTTCGGCTTCTTCCAGGAGGCGCCCTTGGCATTCTTCAGGACGGCTTCCTTGTCGTCCTTCAACGCTCCGAAGAAGCTCTGCCACTGCTCGTCCACCGACTTGGGGTCGGCCTCGTAGCGGGCATAGAGATCCTCGATATAGGCCGCGTTGCCGCCGTAGAGGAACCCGGTCTGCGCGAGAGCCTCGTTGATGTCCTGGCGAGCCATGATGCTCCTGCCTTCCTTCACCGCTTGCGTCATGCCCGAACCCTTGCCCGGACATCCTTTATGTTCCGTCATGTCCGGGATCGACCCGGACACGTCGTCGAATATGCCGCAGGTCGCGGCCGGCGCGGGCCGGCTGCGACCTGCTGCGAAGCTCAGCCCTTCAGGACCTCGACCAGGGTCTTGCCCAGGCGCGCCGGCGAGGGCGAGACCTTGATGCCGGCCGCTTCCATCGCCGCGATCTTGTCCTCGGCGCCGCCCTTGCCGCCCGAGATGATCGCGCCGGCATGGCCCATGCGACGGCCGGGAGGAGCCGTGCGGCCGGCGATGAAGCCGACCATCGGCTTCTTGCGGCCGCGCTTGGCCTCGTCCTTGATGAACTGGGCGGCGTCCTCTTCGGCCGAGCCGCCGATCTCGCCGATCATGACGATCGAGTGGGTCTTGTCGTCGGCCAGGAACATCTCGAGCATGTCGATGAACTCGGTGCCCTTGACCGGGTCGCCGCCGATGCCGACGGCCGTGGTCTGGCCGAGGCCCTCATTGGTGGTCTGGAACACCGCCTCATAGGTCAGCGTGCCCGACCGGGAGACGATGCCGACCGAACCCGGCTTGAAGATGTTGGCCGGCATGATGCCGATCTTCGACTCGCCGGCGGTGACGACGCCCGGGCAGTTCGGCCCGATCAGGCGGGTCTTGGAGCCGATCAGCGAGCGCTTGACGCGCACCATGTCGAGCACCGGGATGCCCTCGGTGATGCAGATCACCAGCGGGATCTCGGCGTCGATCGCCTCGCAGATCGCGTCCGCCGCGCCCGGAGGCGGCACGTAGACGACCGAAGCGGTGGCGCCGGTCTTGTCGCGGGCCTCGGCGACGGTGTCGAAGACGGGCAGGCCGAGATGGAGCGAGCCGCCCTTCCCCGGCGAGGTGCCGCCGACCATCTGCGTGCCATAGGCGATCGCCTGCTCGGAGTGGAAGGTGCCGTTCTTGCCGGTGAAGCCCTGGCAGATGACCTTGGTGTTCTTGTCGATCAGGATGGACATGACTGCTCCTCAGGCCTTCTTGACCGCGGCGACGATCTTCTGCGCCGCATCGTCGAGGTCGTCGGCGGGGATGACGTTGAGGCCGGATTCGCGGATGATCTGCTTGCCTTCCTCGACATTGGTGCCTTCGAGGCGCACCACCAGCGGAACCTTGAGGCCGACCGCCTTCACCGCCGCGATCACGCCGCGGGCGATGACGTCGCACTTCATGATGCCGCCGAAGATGTTGACGAGGATGCCCTTCACCTTCGGGTCGGCGGTGATGATCTTGAACGCCGCCGTCACCTTCTCTTCCGAGGCACCGCCGCCGACGTCCAGGAAGTTCGCCGGGCTTTCGCCGTAGAGCTGGATGATGTCGAGCGTCGCCATGGCGAGGCCGGCGCCGTTGACCATGCAGCCGATCGTGCCGTCGAGCGCGATATAGGCGAGGTCGTACTTCGAGGCCTCGATCTCCTTGGCGTCCTCCTCGGTCTCGTCGCGCAGGGCGACGACGTCCGGGTGCCGGTAGAGCGAGTTGGAGTCGAAGTTCACCTTGGCATCGAGGCACTTGATCTGACCCTGCGTGGTCACGATCAGCGGGTTGATCTCGAGCATCGCCATGTCCTTGGCGACGAAGGCGTTGTAGATCTGGGTCAGGACCGTGCCGGCCTGCTTGGCGAGGTCGCCGGTCAGGCCCAGCGCCTTGGCGACGGTGCGGCCGTGATGCGGCATGATGCCGGTCGCGGGATCGACCGAGAAGGTCAGGATCTTCTCGGGCGTGTCATGGGCGACGGCCTCGATGTCCATGCCGCCCTCGGTCGAGACGACGAAGGCGATGCGCGAGGTCTCGCGGTCGACCAGCGCCGAGAGGTAGAACTCCTTCTCGATGTCCGAGCCGTCCTCGATATAGAGGCGGTTGACCTGCTTGCCGGCCGGGCCGGTCTGCACGGTGACGAGGGTGTTGCCGAGCATCTCCTTGGCGAAGGCCTCGACCTCGGCCACCGACTTGGCAAGGCGAACGCCGCCCTTCGCGTCAGGGCCGAGTTCCTTGAACTTGCCCTTGCCGCGCCCGCCGGCGTGGATCTGCGACTTCACGACGTAAAGCGGCCCCGGCAGCTTCTTGGCGGCCTCGACCGCCTCCGCCACCGTCAGTGCCGGGAAACCGGCCGAAACGGGCGCGCCGAATTCCTTGAGGATGGCTTTGCCCTGGTATTCGTGGATGTTCATGTGCTCGGTTTCCCTGACAGCGACCGAAAATTGACGAAAGGGCGGCCGCGCCTGTCCGCGCCGCCGCCCTCGCTTAACTTACGCGAGTGACGAGTCGATGTTCTTGCAGGCGTCGATCAGGCCCTGCACCGAAGCCACCGACTTCGCCAGCATCTCCTTCTCCGCGCCGTTGAGGCGGATCTTGACGACGCGCTCGACGCCCTTGGCGCCGATCACCACCGGCACGCCGACGAACATGTCGCGCACGCCGTACTGGCCCTTGAGCGCGGCCGCCGCCGGCAGGACGCGCTTCTGATCCTTGAGATAGCTCTCGGCCATCGCGATGGCGGAAGCCGCCGGGGCGTAGAAGGCCGAGCCGGTCTTGAGCAGGTTGACGATCTCGCCGCCGCCCTTGCGGGTGCGCTCGACGATGGCGTCCAGCTTCTCCTGGGTGGTCCACTTCATCTTGACGAGGTCCGGCAGCGGAATGCCGGCGACGCCCGAATAGCGGACGAGCGGCACCATGTCGTCGCCATGGCCGCCGAGCACGAAGGCCGAGACGTCCTTGACCGAGACCTGGAACTCCTCGGCGAGGAAGTGGCGGAAGCGGGCGGAGTCGAGCACGCCGGCCATGCCGCAGATCATGTTGGGCTTCAGGCCCGAGAACTTCTGCAGCGCCCAGACCATCGCATCGAGCGGGTTGGTGATGCAGATCACGAAGGCCTTGGGGGCGTACTGCTTGATGCCCTCGCCGACCGACTTCATCACCTTGAGGTTGATGCCGATCAGGTCGTCGCGGCTCATGCCGGGCTTACGCGGCACGCCGGCGGTGACGATGATCACGTCGGCGCCCTTGATGTCCTCGTAGGAATTCGTGCCCTTGTAGCCGGCGTCGAAGCCGTCGACGGGAGCGGACTCGGCGATGTCGAGGCCCTTGCCCTGCGGGATGCCCTCGGCGATGTCGAACAGCACGACGTCACCGAGCTCTTTCAGGCCGGCGAGGTGGGCGAGGGTGCCGCCGATCTGGCCGGAGCCGATGAGGGCGATCTTCTTACGGGCCATTGCCTAGTCCTTTTGTCCTGGCGCTGCGAAATGCCGGCTCTCGATTCAGGAGTGAGGGCAGGACTGACGCGAAAAACCGGTTCCCACTTTTTCGCATCCTGCCCCAGCCGGCCAAACCGTGCGTTCCTTTGGCCCAAACCGGGCTTTTGCCGCAACCCTTGCCCGAAAAGCGGCTTTTCCGGGGCGCTCGCCCTGCCCTCGCGCGCAAGAGCGAGACAGGCCCAATTGTTTCAATGACTTGCGCGAACGACTTTCTGATACCCCGATCCGAGGGCGGTGGATTCAAGCAGTTACAACTTACAGATAATGTAATTAGTCACCGGATTTTTTACACGATGCCGCTGCCGAGCACGCGCAGGATCACCCGGATCAGCGTCGCGAGCCTCGTGTCCACGGAGGCCTGCGGCACGTCGGCCTCCAGCGCCAGCGAGGCCGGGTGGATGAAGCGGTTCGTGGCGTCGATGACGAAGGCGATCGCCCGGTCGCGGTCGCGCGGCTCGAACACCCCGGTCGCGATGCCCTCGTCGACCACGCGCTCGAACAGGGCGCGCACGCGGGTCCGGTTGCGCCGGCTGATGGCATGGCGCTTGGCCACCGCCAGCGACAGCGCCGCGAAGAGATGCGGATCCTCCTGCAGCAGGTCGCGATTGGCCTTGGCCAGCGCCAGGATCAGCCGCTCGAGCTTGTCGTCGGCCGGGTCTGGGCCGTCGGCGATGTCGGCGAGCCTGCGCTCGGTCGCCTTCAGCCAGACATCGACCACCGCATCGATCAGCGCCACCCGCGAGGGGAAGTAGCGATAGACATTGGCATGGGTCATGCCCGCCTCTTCCGCCACGGCGACGACGGTGAAGCGCTTCAGCCCGAACTTGCGCAGATGCTCGGAGGCGACCGTGAGGATGCGGGTCTCGCTCGGCTCGCGCTGGGGCATGGGTCAGCGGCTCCCCACCTCGGATGGCACCGCCGTCGTTCCGGGGCGCCCCGCAAGGGCGAGCCCGGAACCCAGAACCGATGCCCTCCCCGTCATGGTCGGGCTTGTCCCGGCCATCCACGTCTTCGCTGGTCGAAGGTCGTGGTCAAGACCTGGATGCCCGCCACAACGGCGAGCATGACGGCTCTGGAATACCCGCATCGTTTCTGGGTTCCGGGCTCGCCCCTGCGGGGCGCCCCGGAATGACGGGGTGAGGTTCCGGCGGCCAGTCGTCATCACGTCTCCACCAGCCCCGTCGTGTCGCCGCTCGCCGCCGAATCCGGCCGTCCATGCGGCAGGGCGAGATAATCCTCCGAGCGCATCTCGATCAGCCGCGAGACGGTGCGGTCGAACTCGAAGGCCTCGCGCCCCTTCTTCGCATGGTAGAGTTCATGCGGCTCCGCCGCCGCCGAGGCGACGAGCTTGACGTGGTGCTCGTAGAGCGTGTCGATCAGGATGATGAAGCGCTTGGCCTCGTTGCGGTGGTCGAAATCGAGGATCGGGATGCCGTCGAGCACCAGCGTGTGGAAGCGCTGCGCCAGCGCGATGTAGTCCGAAGCGCCATAGGCCTGGGCGCAGAGATCGGCGAAGCCGGCCCGCGCCACGCCACCCGCTGCCTGCGGCACGACGAGGTCGTGCCCCTGCACTTTGAGCGCGAGGCGCTGCCCCTGCGCCGTGCCGGAGAGGGCCTTGAACGCCGCATCGAGCGCAGCCTTCGCCCGCTCGTCGGCCGGGACGTGATAGACCGGCGCGCCGCCGAGCTTTTCGAGCCGGAAGTCGGTGCGGGCATCGAGCCTGAGCACCTCTACCTTGGTCTGCAGCAATGCGACGAAGGGCAGGAACAGCGCCCGGTTGAGCCCGCCCTCGTAGAGCCGCGAGGGCTCGACATTCGAGGTCGCGACCACGACCACGCCGGCGGCGAACAACGCCGTGAACAGCCGCCCGAGGATCATCGCATCGGCGATGTCTGTGACCGTGAACTCGTCGAAGCAGAGCAGATAGGCGTCTTCCGCCAGCGCGGCGGCGACGGGCCCGATCGGATCCGGCTCCTTGACCTCGCCGGCCTTCAGCTTCTGGCGATAGGCGTTGATGCGGCCGTGGACGTCGGCGAGGAACTCGTGGAAATGCACCCGGCGCTTGCGCTTCACCGGCGCGGCCTCGAAGAACATGTCCATCAGCATGGTCTTGCCGCGGCCGACCGAGCCCCAGATGTAGAGCCCCTTCGGCGCCTGGGCGGTATCCGGCTTCTTGCCGAAGAGCCAGCCGAGGGCGCTGCCCTTGCGGGCGAGGCGGCGGGCGGCCAACGTCGCGGTCAGCGCCTCGAGCTTCTTCACCACGGCGACCTGCGCCGGGTCGCGCTCGATGGCGCCCGCCTCGACGAGTGCGGCATAACGGTCGGTGATCGAGGCTGACATGGCGGCGGGCGTTGGCAATCCGAAGAAGACCCGACCGGGTTACGGCAGCGCGACCGCCCCGGCAAGCCCACCCCATGCCGCCCCGGATGAGCCGGCAGCTCCCCGGATACGCGAATCCCGGCACAGGCGGGGCCTGGCCGGGATGGCGGTCGTCGTGACGATGGCCGGGCGGCGGCGCGCCCAGCCCTGAGCCAGGGCTTACTTGCCCTGGTTGATGGTGATCGGCTTGATCGCGTTGTTGGCGAGGCCGTACTTCTGGATCAGTGCGTCATAGGTGCCGTTCGCCTGCAGGCGGTCGAGCGCGCCCTTGACGGCATCGCGCAGCTGCGTGCCTTCCGCCGTCTTGGCGAAGGGGATGCCGGCGAGCGAGTTGGTGAAGGGCTTGCCGAGCGCGATGTAGGTGTTCGGCTCGAGCTTCTGGAAGTGGCTCATCGTCTCGCTGCCCTGGACGCCGCCCTGCAGGCGCTGCGTCTTGAGCTGGGTGCGGGCGTCGACCGAGCCTTCGGTGCCGACCACGTTGATCGCCGGCTTGCCCTTGGCGACGCAATTCGCCTCGCTCCACTCGCCGATCTGGCGCGGCCAGTTGGTCGAGCGGCTGGCGCCAACGCTCTTGCCGCAGAGGTCCTCGGGGGTCTTGATCGTGTCCTTGAAGGCCGTGACCGTGTAGAACTGCGCGCCCGAGTCCATGTAGTTGACGAAGTCGGCGGTCTCGCGCCGCGCCGGCAGGTCGCTCATGCCGGCCATCACCGCATCGACGCGGCCGGTCTGCAGCGAGGGCAGCATCTGGGCGAAGGCGGTCTCCTGCCACTCGACCTTGACGCCGAGTTCCTTGGCGATGGCCTCGCCCAGCTCGATGTCGAAGCCGGCGAGCTGGTTGGTCGCCACGTCCTTGAACGCGATCGGCGGATAGTTCGGCTGGGTCGCGATCACGATCTTGCCGGCGGTCTTGATGCGGTCCGGCAGGGCCTGGGCCTGCGCGGCGAGCGCAGTGCCGGCGAGCAGCGCCGCGGCGATGGTCAAACGAAGCATGGGTCTCTCCCTGTTATGAACTTGAAGCATTGCGCGAGAAAATGGGATCCGGTTTTTCGCGCAAGCAATGCGTTGAATTCCAAGAATGTCGCCGTCGTCACTTCAGGACGGCGGCGATGAAGTCGCGCGTGCGCGCCTGCTTCGGCGCGACGAGGACGGTCTGCGGCGGGCCCTGCTCGACGAGCTCGCCCTTGTCCATGAAGACGACGTCGCCGGCCACCTCGCGGGCGAAGCCGAGTTCGTGCGTGACCACGATCATGGTCATGCCGGAGGCGGCGAGGTCGCGCATGACGTTGAGCACCTCGCCGACGAGCTCGGGGTCGAGCGCCGAGGTCGGCTCGTCGAACAGCATCAGCTTGGGCTTCATCGCCAGCGCGCGGGCGATCGCGATGCGCTGCTGCTGCCCGCCCGAGAGCTCGCTCGGATAGGAGTCGCGCTTCTCGGCGAGGCCGACGCGCTCGAGCAGCGCCATCGCCTCGGCGACGATCTCCTTGCGCGGCCGCTTCAGCACGGTGAGCGGCCCTTCGATGATGTTCTGCAACGCCGTCATGTGGTTGAACAGGTTGAAGCGCTGGAAGACCATGCCGGTGACCAGGCGCTGGCGCGCGACCTCCGGATCGGTCAGTTCGTGCAGTTCGTCGCCGACGCGGCGGTAGCCGATCAGCTCACCATCGACGCGGATCGCGCCCTGGTCGATCTTCTCGAGCTGGTTGATGCAGCGCAGCAGCGTCGACTTGCCGGAGCCGGACGGCCCGATGATGCACTGGACGGTGCCGGGCTCGATCGCCAGCGAGACGTTGTTCAGCGCCTTCAGCGGCCCGAAGAACTTGCTGACATTCGCGATCGTGACGATCGCATGATCGGCCTTCGCCGTGGTTTCCACCGCGCTCATGCCGCTTCCTCCTGAACCGCGGCGCGCTTGGCGCGCCGCCCTCCCCGCCCCTTCGAGAAGTGGCGTTCGAGGAAATATTGTCCGATCTGCAGCAGCGTCACCACGAGCAGGTACCAGCCGGCGGCGACGATCAGCAGCTCGATCACGCGGGCATTGGCATAGTAGATCGTCTGCGCGTTGCGCAGGATCTCGGCATACTGGATCACGCTCGCCACCGAGGTCAGCTTGACCATGCTGATCACCTCGTTCCCGACCGGCGGGATGATGACGCGCATCGCCTGCGGCAGCACGATCCGGCGCAGCGTCGTCAGCCGCGTCATGCCGATCGCCTTGGCGGCCTCGGTCTGGCCGGCATCGACGGAGAGGATGCCGCCGCGCACCACCTCGGCGGTGTAGGCGCCCTGGTTCATGCCTAGCCCGAGCAGCGTCGCCATGAACGGGCCGATGATGTCGATCGTGCGCCAGGAGAACACGCCGGGAATGCCGATGGTCGGGAAGACCAGCGCCAGGTTGAACCAGATCAGCAGCTGCAGCAGCAGCGGCGTGCCACGGAAGAACCAGATGTAGAACAGCGCGACGCCGCGCAGCACCGGGTTCGGCGACATGTACATGATGGCGAAGATCACGCCGAGCACGATGCCGAGCGTCATCGCGCAGACGGTCATGATTAGCGTGTTGCCGAGGCCGGAAAGGATCGCCGGCGCCGTGAAGAACTGCCCGACCACAGGCCAGGCGATGTCGCCCTCGACGAAGGCCATCACCAGCCAGGCGAGAATGGCGAGGATCGCGGCCACCGCGACCCAGCGCCCGTAGAAGCGCCGCGGCACGATTCTGAGATTGGCGACAGCGGCGAGGTCGCGGCTGCTGATCGGCGAGGTGGCGTCGCTCATCGCGCGGTCTCCCGGCTCCAGGCTTCGAGGGCGGCGAGCTTGCCGCGGAAGCGGGCGATCTGCTCGCGCACCCGCTCGGGCGCCGTGCCGCCATGGCCGCTGCGGGCCGCGACGGCGGCGTCCAGCGTCAGATGGTCGAGCACGCCGGCATCGAGCCGCGGATCGACCGCCCGGAGATCGACCCCGTCGAGCGTCTCCAGCTCACGCCCCATTTCCTCGCAATAGCGCACCAGCGCCCCCGTGATCTCATGCGCCTCGGCGAAAGGCACGCCCTTGCGGGCGAGATGATCCGCCACCTCGGTCGCCAGCGCGAAGCCGGTGCCCGCCTGGGCGCGCATCGTCTCGACATCGGCGGTCATGCTGGCGATCAGCCCGCCGAAGGCCGGCAGCACCTCTTCCAGCACGTCGACGGCGTCGAAGGCGGCGCGCTTGTCCTCGGCGAGGTCGCGGTTATAGGAAAGCGGCAGCCCCTTCAATGCCCCGAGCATGGCGACGAGGTCGCCGGTCAGCCGCGACGCCCGCCCGCGCGAGATTTCCGCGATATCCGGGTTCTTCTTCTGCGGCATGATCGAGGAGCCGGTGGCGAAGGCGTCGTCCAGCGTCACCCAGGCGAATTGCCTGGAAGCCCAGAGCGTCACCTCCTCGGCGAGCCGCGACAGATTGGTCGTCAGCATGGCCGCGACGAACAGGAATTCCGCGACATGGTCGCGCGCGCCGACCGCATCGACCGAGTTCTCGAACGGCTCGTCATAGCCGAGCGCCTTGGCGCTGAGGCCGGGGTTGAGCGCGATCGCCGAGCCGGCCAGCGCCGCCGCGCCGAGCGGGGACTGGCCCGAGCGCTTCTCCCAGTCGGCGAGGCGCGAGGCATCACGCATCAGCACCTGGCCATGCGCCATCAGCCAATGGCCGAAGGTGACCGGCTGCGCGCTCTGGAGATGAGTGAAGCCGGGGCAGACGGAAGCGGCATGCGTCTCTGCCTGGTCGGCGATCGCCGTCAGCAGCTCCGCCAGCATCGCCGCCAGCGAGCGCGACTTCGCGCGCAGATAGAGCTTGAGGTTGTTGGCGGCCTGGTCGTTGCGCGAGCGCCCGGCCCTGAGCTTGGCGCCGGTCGAGCCGATCCGCTCGGTCAGGACGCGCTCGATGAAGGTGTGGACATCCTCATCCTGCGGGCCCGGGGCAACGCGCCCCTCCGCCGTGTCGCGCACGATCGCGTCGAGCGCGGCCAGGATGGTGTCGAGTTCCTGGGCCGTCAGCAGCCCGGCCCGCGCGAGCTCCGCCGCATGGGCCTTGCCGCCCGCCACGTCCTGCGGCACCAGCCGGGCATGCTCGCCGGCCGCGCTCGAGAGCTTCATCAGCCGCGGATCCGGCGGCTTGCGGAAGCGTCCGCCCCACAGGCGGGTCGTCTGGTTCATGATGGTCGTTCCTCCCGTAGGGGAAGAATGGCCTCTTGACCGAGACGCCAGCAAACGAAACGATCTCCGCCACGATAGTCCGAAAAGGAATACCCCATGGCCGCCGGCCGGCCGCCTCCCTCATCGACCGCGCTGCGGGCCTTCACCACCGTGGCGCGGCTGGGCTCGACCGCCCGCGCCGCCCAGGCCGTCAACCTCACCCAGAGCGCCGTCTCCAAGCAGATCCTCTCGCTGGAGCACCATCTCGGCAGCGTGCTGTTCGAGCGCAGCCCGCTCGGCCTGAAGCTGACCGAGGCCGGCGCGATCTACCTGCCCTATGCCGAAGCGGCGCTGGAGCAGATGGAGCGCGGCGCCATGCGGCTCGCCGAGCGCGGGGCGATCGCGCGGCCGATCCGGCTGCACATGGTCGCGATCGTCGGCGAGCGCTGGCTGATGGCGCGCTTTCCGGCCTTTGCCGAGGCGCATCCCGGCGTCGACGTCCAGTTCACCAACTATGTCAGCGAGAGCGAGACCGAGGAGCCGGACATCGAGATCAACCACGGCATCCCGCCCTGGCCCGGCAAGGAGGCTCACTATCTGTTCGGCCGCGACGTCGCGCTCGTCGCCGCGCCGAGCCTGCTGGAGCGCATGGGCGGCTTCCGCCGCGCCGCCGACATCCAGAAGATGACCCTGCTCCAGCATTTCCAGATGCCGACCTTCTGGGCCGAGTTCACCGAGGCTCACGGCCTGCGCGGCGCCGTGCCCGAGCATACCGTCCGCTACGGCTATTACTCCGTCATCATCAGCGCCGCCCTCGCCGGGCTCGGCGTCGCGCTGACGCCGCGCTGCTACGTCGCCGAGGAGCTGGCGTCAGGCGAATTGGTCAATCCGCTCGGGCTCGGCTTCACCAGCGCGACAGGCTGCTGGCTCACCCGCCCGCTCGGCCAGCCGCAGCGCCCCGGCCTCGATGAATTCGTCACCTGGCTGCGGGCCGAGGCGGAGCGCTTCGACGCCGCGACCCGGGCTCCATCGGCCGCGGCCTGAGCGGCTGGCGAAACCTCCGCCGCAGCCGCGCGTTGTCTCCGGCAAGGAGGAGCCATGCTCACCATTCTGCCCGCCCCGGACCATGTCGGCGCCTATCGGCTGTCGCAGACGCTGACGGCCGAGGACCTCGACCGGATCATGGCCGATATCGATGCCAAGCTCGCCCGCCACGAGAAGATCGGCATCCTGGCCGATCTCACCGACTTCACCGACATGACGCTGGCCGCCGCCTGGAAGGATGCGCGCTACAGCCTCGGCAAGCTCTGGGAGCTGCGCCGCTTCCCGCGCGAGGCGGTGATCACCGACAAGGGCTGGCTCACCGCCTTCGTCGACCTGCTCAACCCGGCACTGCCCTTCGTCACCGTGCGCACCTTCAAGCCGCAGGACTACGAGGCCGCGCTGACCTGGGCCGGCGATATCGAAGGCGGCCCGAACGCCTGATCGCAGGGGAGAAGGCCATGCCCACCCGCAAGCATCGCTGGTCGGCGCAGGTGACCCGCGGGAGCGACGCGCTCGACCTCGAAAGCGAGATCTTCAAGCAGGACGATCCGCGCCGGATCGCCCGCTCCCTGAAGCGCTCCGCCGAACGCAGCCGCCGGCGCAAGGCGAGCCCCTATCGCTCGGCGATGTCGATGCTGACCTTCTACATCAACCGTGCCGGCAGCAATCTTCCGGCTGGAAGGCGCCATGTCCTGGAAAGCGCCAAGCACAGCCTGCGCCGCCTCTTCCATCGCGAGGCGTGACGCCGGCGCGCGCCGGCGTCACCAGAAACATCACGCCTCGCGGCCACCCTTGCGGGCAGGATCATGCGCGTGATGGCTGTCGCGTTCGCCGCCGCCGCCGGAGATGTGCGAACGGTGGCGCGCATCCTCGTCGGGCTGCGGCTTGCGGATCTCCAGCGGCTTCTTGGCATTCTCGTGGGCCGATCCGGGACCGCCGTGCCGGATGGTCTGCGGAGCCTTCCTGGAGGTGGACATCGCAGCCTCCTCAACGGTCCTGCTGGAGACCCTGATGGGTCGTATTGATGCGGGTATTGCCCTGCTGTCCCTGCTGGTCGGGATGGCTCGGGCGGCGCTCGCCCTGCTGGGCGCGCCTGACGTCATGCGCGGCATGGTCCGGCTCGCCCGGGCCCTTGTCGCTGCGATTGGCGGGTGGGAGCGGCGGCATCTTGCTCACGGTGGCCTCCTCTCGCTGGCTGCCTTGGGAGTCAACGCCGGCAAGCGCGGAAGGTTCGTGAGGAAAAGCCGGGCGCTCAGCTGCGCGCGAAAGTCTCGTCGAAGGCGTAGCCGGCGCCGCGCACCGTCCGGAGCGGATCCTTGGCATTGGCCGGGGTGATCGCCTTGCGCAAGCGCCCGACATGGACGTCGACGGTGCGCTCGTCGATATAGACGTCGCGGCCCCAGACGGCGTCGAGCAGCTGCGCGCGGGAATAGACCCGGCCCGGCGCCTGCATCAGGAATTCGAGCAGACGGAACTCGGTCGGCCCGAGATGCAGCTCGCTGCCGGCGCGGCGGACGCGCCGCGTCGTGCGGTCGAGCTCGAGGTCGCCGGCCGAGAGCAGCCCGGCGACGTGACCGGGCTTCGCCCGGCGCAGGAGCGCCTGGATGCGCGCGATCAGCTCCGGCAGGGAGAAGGGCTTCACCACATAGTCGTCGGCGCCGGTGGCGAGCCCGCGCACGCGCTCGGTCTCCTCGCCGCGCGCCGTCAGCATGATGATCGGCACCCGCTCCGTGTCGCGGCGCGAGCGCAGCCGGCGGCAGAGCTCGATGCCCGAGAGACCCGGCAACATCCAGTCGAGCAGCACGAGATCGGGGGTGTGATCGCGCAGGTGCAGCTCCGCATCGTCCCCGCGCGCGACGCTGTCGACCTCAAAGCCCTCGGCTTCGAGATTATAGCGCAGCAGCAGGGTGAGCGGCTCCTCGTCCTCGACGATCAGGATGCGTGCGGCCATGCTTCTTTTTCCGTCCGTCATTCGAGCCCGCCGCCATGCTCGCCCTTGTGGCGAGCATCCACGTCTTGAACAGCGCCTGAAGAGGCGAAGACGTGGATGGTCGGGACAAGCCCGACCATGACGGAAAGGCTACGGCACTTCTTGTTCGTTCAGTTCCCGGTCACCGCTTCGACCTCGATATTGGTCGTGTCGAGCTTCGGCCGGTTCACGTCGAGGGAATCGCCGGTGACGAGATAGTGGATCGTCTCGGCGATGTTGGTGGTGTGGTCGCCGATGCGCTCGATGTTCTTCGCGCAGAACAGCAGATGCGTGCAGAAGGTGATGTTGCGCGGATCTTCCATCATGTAGGTCAGGAGTTCGCGGAACAGCGAGGTGTAGAGCGCGTCGATCTCGTCGTCGCGGCGCCAGACCTCGAGCGCCTTCTGCTCGTTGGTCGCGGCATAGGCGTCGAGCACGTCCTTGAGCTGGGCCTGGACGAGACGGCTGATGTGCTCCAGCCCGACGACGGCGCGGTGCGGCGGCTGGAACTGGCCGGCGATGGCGACGGCGCGCTTGGCGATGTTCTTGGCGAGATCGCCGACGCGCTCGATGTCGGAGGCGAGCCGGATCGCCGAGATCAGCTCCCGCAGATCCTGCGCCAGCGGCTGGCGGCGGGCGATGGTCAGCACCGCCTTCTCCTCGACCTCGCGCTGGAGGTTGTCGAGGCGCTGGTCGGCGGTGATCACCTTCTGGGCGAGCCCGGTGTCGCGGCGTACCAGCGCCACGGTCGAATCGCCCAGCATGCGCTCGGCCATCCCGCCCATCTCGGCGAGGCTGCGGCGGATGCCTTCGAGGTCGGCGTCGTAGGAACGGACGATGTGGTCGGTCATGGCGTTGTCCTCTGCCCCGGCTTCGTTCAGCCGAAGCGGCCGGTGACGTAATCCTGCGTCTGCTTCTTGGCGGGGTTCATGAAGATCGTGTTCGTCGGCGCGAACTCGATGACCTCGCCGAGATACATGAAGGCGGTGTACTGCGAGATGCGCGCCGCCTGCTGCATGTTGTGAGTGACGATGGCGATGGTGAAGTCGCTCTTGAGCTGCTCCAGCAGGTCCTCGATCTTGCCGGTCGAGATCGGGTCGAGCGCCGAGGTCGGCTCGTCGAACAGGATCACTTCCGGGTGCTGCGCGATGGTGCGCGCGATGCACAGGCGCTGCTGCTGGCCGCCCGAAAGGCCCATGCCGGAGCTCTTGAGCTTGTCCTTGACCTCGTCCCAGAGCGCGGCGCGGCGCAGCGCGCCTTCGACGCGGTCGTCGAGCTCAGACTTCGGCGGCTTCTCGTAGAGGCGGATGCCGAAGGCGACATTGTCGTAGATCGACATCGGGAATGGCGTCGGCTTCTGGAAGACCATGCCGACCCGCGAGCGCAGCTCGTTCACATCGACGTCCTTGCCGATGATGTTGCGCCCGTCGAGCAGGATCTCGCCCTCGGCGCGCTGCTCCGGATAGAGCGAGTAGATGCGGTTGAAGATGCGCAGCAGGGTCGACTTGCCGCAGCCCGAGGGGCCGATCAGCGCCGTGACGTGGCGGTCGCGGAAGTCGAGATTGACGTTCTTCAGCGCCTTGTGCTCGCCGTAGTAGAAATCGAGGTTCTTCACCGCGATCCGGACGGGCGCCTCGGCATCGAGCGTCTGCGGGGAGAGTTCAAGGGTCGAAAGCATCGACATGGTCCTCAAGGTCGCGAGCGACCGGGTTGGATTCAAGCCTATTTGCCGCCGCTAACGACGCGCCGGGCGATGATCGAGAGCAGCAGGATCGAAATCGTGATGATCAGCGAACCGGCCCAGGCGAGCTGCTGCCAGTTCTCGTAGGGCGCCGAGGCGAACTGGTAGATCGTCACCGGCAGGTTCGAGACGCCGCCGACGAGGCTCGGCGAGAACCAGAAATTGTTGTTGAGCGCAGTGAAGAGCAGCGGCGCCGTCTCGCCGGCGATGCGCGCCAGCGCCAGCAGGATGCCGGTCACCATGCCGGCCTTGGCCGCGCGCCAGGTCACGCTTGTGATGACGACCGAGGGCGGCGCGCCGAGCGCCGCGCCGGCCTCGCGCAGCGCGCCGGGCACCAGGTTCAGCATGTCCTCGGTGGTGCGCACGATGACCGGGATCGCGATGATGCCGAGCGCGACGCCGCCGGCCCAGCCGGAATAGCCGCGGAACGGCTCGACCAGGATGACGTAGACGAACAGGCCGATCAGGATCGACGGTGCCGAGAGCAGGATGTCGTTGATGAAGCGGATCAGGTTGGCGAGCTTGGAGCCGCGGCCATATTCGGCGAGCCAGGTGCCGGCGAGCACGCCGATCGGGGTCGCGATCGCGATGCCGAGGAAGGTCAGCACGAAGGAGCCGACGATGGCGTTGGCGAGGCCGCCGCCCTCGGTGCCCGGCCCGGGGGTCACCGCCGTGAAGGTGGCGAGCGAGAGCCCGCCGATGCCCTTCACCAGCAGCATGCCGAGGATCCAGAACAGCACGAAGATGGCGCAGAAGGTGAAGCCGGCGGCGATGATCTTCATCGCGCGATCGGCGGTGCGGCGGGACTTGCGGACGCGCCCCCAAGGGGCGTGGGGCAATTCGCGAGGCGTGGTCGTCATGGTCATGGCCCGGGACCTCAGTAGCGCTTCACGCGCGAGACCAGCAGGCGCGCGATGACGAGGACGACGAAGGTGACGAAGAACAGGATGCAGCCGAGCGCGATCAGCGCGTTGAGCTGCAGGCCCAGCGCCTCGTTGAACTCGTTGGCGATGCGCGAGGCGATGGTCGAGCCGGGGTCGAGCAGCGAGGGCGAAAGCCGGTTGGCGTTGCCGACGACGAAGGTCACCGCCATCGTCTCGCCGAGCGCGCGGCCCAGGCCCAGCATGATCGCCCCGATGATCGAGACGCCCGCCTGCGGCACCAGCACATGGCGCACGACCTCCCAGGTCGTCGCCCCGATGCCATAGGCGCTCTCGCGCAGCACCGACGGGATCTGCTCCAGCATGTCGCGGGTGATCGAGGCGATGAAGGGGATGATCATGAAGGCCAGGATGAAGCCGGCCGTGAAGATGCCGAGCCCCGAGGGCGAGCGGGCATAGAGCACCGTGCCAACGATCGGCATGCCCTCGACGAGGTTCGAGAGCGGGATCTGCACATAGGCCGCGAAGAGGGGCACGAAGACGAACAGGCCCCACATGCCGTAGATGATCGAGGGCACGGCGGCGAGCAGCTCGATCGCGGTGCCGACCGGCTTCTTGAACCAGGGCGGCGCGAGCTGGGTCAGGTAGACCGCGATGCCGAGCGAGAGCGGCACGCCGATCACCAGCGCGATCAAGGCGGTTGCCAGCGTGCCGACGATCGCCGGCCAGGCACCGTACTGCTCGTTCTGGGTGTCCCAGACGCTGGAGGTGATGAAGCCGAGGCCGAATTCGCGGAAAGCCGGCCAGCCGCCGATGACCATCGAGATCATGATCCCGGCGAGCAGCACCAGCACGAACAGCGCCGCCGCGAAGCTGGCGTTGCGGAAGGCGAGGTCGAACCCCGCCTTCGGCGTCTTGCGGGCGGCAGGCGCCGCGCCGGGAATTCTGGTCATGTCGGTCGCTGCGGTCATCCGCGGAGGCTCCGGTCGTATCTCGGGCGAGGCAGCTCCAAACCACCTGCGCGGCCTGGAGTCCACCTCAGCCCTCATCCTCAGGAGCGCATCTCACAGGATGCTCTGCTGCGCTCGGGATCGTCCTTCGGGACGCCGCCTTCCGCGGCTCCTCAGGATGAGGGCTTTAAGCATAGGGCGAGGCGGGACAGGCCCGCCTCGCCTACGTCGGCTGGCAGCGATCAGAAGATCGGCTTGCCGGCGTTGTCGGTCACGCCCTTCCAGGCGTTGCGGACCTGGTCCTTCACGTTCGCCGGCAGGGCGACGTAGTCGAGGTCGCTCGCCAGCTTGTCGCCGCCCTTATAGGCCCAGTCGAAGAACTTCAGCGCGGCCTGCACCTCTTCCGGCTTCTCCGGCTTGGCATGGACGAGGATGAAGGTCGCCGAGGTGATCGGCCAGGCTTCCGCGCCCTTCTGGTTGTTCAGCGAGATGCCGAAGCCCGGCTGCTCGCTCCAGTTGGCGTTGGCGGCGGCGGCCTGGAAGGCCTTCTCCTCGGGAGCCGGGAAGTTGCCGTCGGCATTCTTCACCAGGGCGTGCGAGAGCTTGTTCTGCTTGGCATAAGCGTATTCGACATAGCCGATCGAGTTGGCGACCTGCTTGACCGAGGCGGAGACGCCCTCATTGCCCTTGCCGCCGATGCCGACCGGCCACTGCACGGCGGTGTTGGCGCCGATCTTCGACTTCCAGTCGGCCGAGACCTTGGAGAGGTAGTCGGTGAAGACGAAGGTCGTGCCCGAGCCGTCCGAGCGATAGACCGGGTTGATGTTGGCGTCGGGCAGGGTCAGGCCGGCATTCAGCGCCGCGATCTTCGGGTCGTTCCACTTCTTGATGTCGCCCAGATAGATCTGCGCGATGATCTCGCCCGAGAGCTTGAGCTTGCCCGGCTCGACGCCGGCGATGTTCACGGCCGGAACGACGCCGCCCATCACGGTCGGGAACTGGATCAGGCCGTCCTTGCTGAGGTCCTCGCCCTTGAGCGGAGCGTCGGTCGCGCCGAAGGCGACGGTCTTCGCCTTGATCTGGCGGATGCCGCCGCCGGAGCCGATCGACTGATAGTTGAGCCCGACGCCCGCCTCCTTCTTGTAGGCCTCGGCCCACTTCGAATAGATCGGGAAGGGGAAGGTCGCGCCGGCGCCGGTGATGTCGGCGGCCTGGGCGGAACCGGCGATCCCGGCGGCAACGGCCGCGAGAACGAGAATCTTGCGCATTGAGATGTCCTCTCTGGGTCGCTGTTTGCAGCGGCCCTGTCAGAACACCCTCTATATGACAGCCAAATGACACTCCGTCATGAAAACTGTCATGAACTCTCAGGCTGCGCTAACATTGGCACCACAAGCGAGGGCATGGCACCTAGAGGCGCAAAGTTTGGCAGCAGAGGGATTACCTTGGCCTTCAATTCCCGTACTGCGCAAGCAACGTTTTGGGACTTGTCGCATTTGCGCTGACCGCCGTTACACAACCGGGCCGCGCCGCCCGACTGCCAAGCCGGTGAAAAGAGAGGCATAACGTTGCCTCGATTCTAGGAAAAATTCCGCAATCTGACCTGCGCCGCCGGGCCATCAAGCCGGGCGGCGCTTTGCTTTTCAGCCGATCAAGACGCGGGCACTCGGAACGGCTGGCACTCCAAACGCCCCGGAACGCCACGCGTCAGCCAGTATCCGTCAGGCCGGAATTAAATACGCTTGTCGAAGGGGCAGCGGGCTTCGTCACAGACCCGTTGACTGGTAGCTCTCGCCCCGTCCTCAGGCGCTCGGAAGGGCTGCTTACGGCCATTTGTTTTGCGGCTTGCCCGCACCCCCAACTAGGCGGCCAGGTTTAAGCCCGCCTCAAAACCTCACCGCGAGCACACCCTTGAAGGCGTGGTCCTGGGCGTCCTGCGCGAGCTGGCCGGCATAGGAGGCGCCGAGGGTGACGCCGGTGGCGAGCCCGAGGTCGAGCCTGGCCTCGACCAAAGCGGCGTCGCGCGCGATCGGCAGACCGGCGATGGCGAACGGATTGCTGCCGGCGAAAGCCAGCGTCGTCTTCGGATCGACGTTACCGAAGGTATGGCGCCAACCGAGCCCGCCGCGCAAGGTCAGGTCCATGCCCAACAGGCGGGTCGTCGTCGCCGCGCGCAGGCCGAGCGTCGCATAGCCGAGACTGGTCTCGTCATTGTTCCCAGACAGCGCTGCAGCCGCGCCGCGCTCGGTGAACCGGTCGCTGTGCAAGACGACATAGGCCAGGCCCGCGAAGGGTTCGAGCGCGATCTGGCCCAGAGCAGTCTGGCCGAGGTCGATGCGATAGCCGAGTTCGCCGAAGGCCTGCGCCGTGCCGGCATCGTAGTCGGCCCGCAAAGTATCGCCGAGCCCGGCCGAGACGACGCTGCGGCGGGTCGAGAGGTCGTGCCAAGTGTAGCTCAGGCCGGTGCGCAGGCTGAGCGCCCCCCACTCCCCGCCGCCATAGAGGCCGAGATGGTAGTTGTCGCTCTCGCCCGAAGAGAGCCGGCCGTTCACGTCGAACCGGCTGCGGCCGTAGCCGGCGAGCAGGCCGAAGCGCAGCGTGTCGAACACGGCCGCATCGACGCCGATCAGAAAGCCGCCGGTCGAGCGCGTCAGCTTGGCGGCATTGCCGTCCGCATCGCTCCTGCCCCAGGCGCCATAGCCCTGGCCCCAGACCGCGAAGCGGTCGGACCTGAGCGTTGGTATCGGCCCCGTCACGCCCGGAGCGAGATCGGCGCTGAAACCGTAGTTCAGCGTTGCCATCGGCGCCGCGCCGACGCTGCCCGAGGCCGAGCGCAGGCGGTCGTTCATCGCGCCGCGCAACAGCCAACTTTCTTCGACGAGCGCGCTCTTGGCCGAGGCATGGATCTCGCCCGAGAGCGCATCGAAGGCCTGGCGCGCCGCGCCTGGGCTCGCCTGCTGGGCCACGGCGTCATAGAGGGTGTTGCCCTGTCCCAGCCCCTCGACCGCAGTGCCCGTCGCGATCTGGTTGCGGGTCAGGCCAACGGACGCGAAGGAGACCTGATTGCGGGCGATGTCGAGATAGACATTGCCTGGATCATAACTCAGGCCGAGCGCGATGAAGGGCAGGTTCTGTGTCAGGCCGGCAAAGGTGCCGCTCACCCCGCCCGCGGCCGTCAGGATCGTATAGCGTGTGCCGGGCACATAGGAGCCCGGCGCCTTCTCGACCATCACGGTACCGCCCGTCAGCGTCGCAGTGCCGCTCGCTGCGATGCGGTCGCTCGCACCAGCCGGGTCGATCTCGACCCGATAGGCCGAGCCGGCGGCGAAGGAGACGTTGCCGGCGACGTTCAAGGTGCCGATCGAATTGCCCGGCGCGAGCGTGCCGCCGGATGCGGCGATCAGCCCACCGACCGTGCCGATGCCGCCGAGCGTGCCGCCGGCATTGACAGTGACGGTACTGGCGAGGCTCGCGCCCGCATGCCCGGCGCCGCCGACCACCAGCGTGCCGGCCGCCACCGTCGTCGCGCCGGTATAGGTGTTCCGGCCATTGAGGGTCAGCGTTCCCGTCCCATTCTTGACGAGCGAGACCGGGCCGGTGCCGCCATTCAGGATGACGCCCTCGAACGTGCCGCCTCCTGCGACCGTCAAGGTGACCGGAGCGGAGCTGGAGCTGCCGATCCGGCCGCTGGCCGCGCCCGACAGCGAGCGCAAGGTGGCGTCGAAGCCGCCGGAATCGAGAATGCCGTCGACGGCATAGTCGCTGTTCGGCGACAGGGCGGTCGGCGACAGCGCCAGCAGGATGCCGTCGGCGGTGATGCGGGTCGGCCCGCCATAGCGGTTGTCGCCGCTGAAAGCGGCATAGCCGCCCAGCGGGCCGCCGGCGCCGGTGATCGTCAAGGCGCCGCCGCCGCGGATGTTGCCACCGATCTCCAGCACGCCTTCGCCGGCATCCAGGGTGCCGCCGGCGGCGCCGATGGCAAAGGCGTTCGACAGAGCGGCGCTTCCGCAGCCGCAATCTGCCATCCGCAGCGTGCCGCCGTTCAGGGTCACCGTCCCGGTGCCGAGCGGCTGGATGCCTTCGATCGCGAGCGTGCCCTGCGAGATCTTCGTGCCGCCGGAATAGGTATTGAAGCCGGTCAGGGTCAGCGTGCCGCCGCCGACCTTCTCGATGCTTGTACCGCCGCCATCGGCGATGGTGGACGCGATGCTGGCCGAGACCCCGGCATCGACATTGAAGGTGCCGAACGTGCCGCTGGCCGGCGCGATCCCGAGCGTGCCGCCGCTCAGCTCATAGCCGTTGGCGGAGAATTGCAGCGTGTCGAAGCGTTGTGCGCCGGAGACGGCCACCGTGCCTCCGGCGCTGCCGGCGAAGACGCCGACCGAGCCGCCCCAGCCCATATTGGCGCTGCCGGTGCTGGTGGTCCAGTTGGTGCCGAACGAAGTCCAGGTTCCGGCGCCGCCATTGACGCCGCCGGAGGCGGTGGTGTTCGCCCCGTCCCAGAACTGCATGGTCTGGCCGACACCCAACACCGCGAGATTGACCTGGCCGGCGACGCCGGTCTCCACCCCCGCGCTGGCAACGGTAAGGCCCGCTCTGGTGGATGTCGCGCTCTGGCTGGCGAAGCTGCCGGCGAGCGTGCCACCATAATCGAACAACCGGTAGTAGCCGGCCGCCGCGACACGCGCATCGAGCCTGCCGCCGAGCGTCAGATCGCCCGTGACCTTGATCAAATCGTTCCCGGTAACGGGATCGCTGCCGCCGATGCCGCCGGGCCTGTTGAGCTCGAACACCGAGGTCGCTCCGCTATTGAGCACCAGCGATCCGACGGTGAGGGTGCCCGGGCTATGACCAGCCGACAGCGTGCCGCCCACCGTCACAGGGCCGGCGATCGTCCCGGTGCCTGACAGCGTGCCCAGCCTGGCGACGGTCACCGCGCCGGATCCGAGGGAGCCGTCGACGCGCAACTCGCCGCCCGATATCAAAGTGCCGCCGGCATGGCTGTTGACCCCGGACAAGACCAGCTTGCCGGTCGTGAACTTGTTCAGTGTCCCGGCACCGGTGATCGAGCCGCCGAAATCGCCGCTGTCCACAACGAGCAATCCGCCCGTCGCCACCATGCCTGCGCCCTGCAGGTTCTTGATGGAACCGCCGCCGGCGGTGAGGTCGAGCGTCGCGCCGGTGCTAACGGTGGTCGACGAAGCAAGGCCGGTCAGGCCACCGAGAACACCGCCGCCGTCCTTGAGTGTGCCACCCGCGACCTCAAGGGAAAACGCCGACGGCGCGAAGTTGGAAAAACTGGACCATACCACCGTGCCGGTTTCGCTCGCGCTGCCGAACACGAGTGCAGAACCGGCCTGGATGGTCTGTCGGCCGGAAAGGGTCAGGGGGCGGCCTGCCGCGGCAGCCACTGTGCTGGTTTGGCTAGCGGCATATGTCATACTGTTGGTTAGCGTCAGATCGCCGATGCTGCGGAGCTTGCCGCCATTGAGCGTCACGCCGGCCGTCCCGAGTGCCTGGGCGTTGCCGACAGCGAGCGTACCGGCATTGATCGTCGTACCGCCAGCATAGGTGCTGGCGCCAGCGAGGGTCAGCATGCCGGCGCCGGTCTTGGTCAGGCTGCCCGAGCCTGAGATCGTACCGCCGAAGCTGAAATCGTCGAGCCGATTAAAGATCAGCGAGCCATTGTTGGTAACAGTGCCGGAGATCGAACCCGAGGTGCCGCCATTTCCGATCTGCAAGGTCCCGGCGCTAATCGTCGTGCCGCCGCTATAGCTATTGGCACGGCTTAGCATGGCCACGTCCGAGGTACTCTTGGTCAGGGCGCCAGTGCCGGCCAATGTCGCATCGACGGTTCCGCTTTCGATGGCGAAAGAGCCGGAGGACGTGAAGGTCCCGTTCCCGATCCAGCCTCTTTTCAGGGTCAACCCGCCATTCTGGACTTGGTTCGTCCCGCCAAGATCAAGAGCGCCGCCTAAATTGATCGTCGTGCTTCCCGAGCTGGCGCCGAGCGTACCGGCTCCGGAAAGGACAAGAGGGGCATTGAGAGTCGTGCCGCCGGAATACGTATTGGCCCCCGTCAAATACATCCGGACTCCGCCGATCGTCAGCGATCCAGGTCCGGATATGACGTCGTTGAATGTGAAGACATTTGCCGCGGCCGTGAAATCGCCCTCCAAACGGACAGGCTGATTGATGGTTACGTTAGCCAGGTCCGCGAAAAAAGTGGATCTTCCTTGAAAGACAAGAGAGCTGTTTCCTGTTTGATTGAAATCAATCTGAGAGCTGTAGTACGGTGGGGTAATTCTGATGTTGCTTAGAATGAATGGACCACGATCGTTGACTGCTTGAACGCTACCATGCAGAGCACCGCTTGGTGCAAAAAGCAGGTTCGTTCCCGCGACAGAGGGCGGTAACGATCCACCGCTCCAGTTTGCAGTATTGGACCATAATGAGCCGGACGCGCCAGTGAAAGTACCGACGAAGGTATAGTCGCCCGCGAGCGCCGGCGGGCCGGCAAGACCAGCAATCACCGTCGACGAAAGAAGTGTCGCGCGCAGCGCCAGGCGCCGGCGGAGATGCGAATACGTCTTACGGCCGTGGGACAGCTGAACTTGCGCGAAATCGCCCAGCTTCCGTCGCTCGACGGCGGAGCCCATTCTGCACAGCCCGTTCATGAAATCCCCTCCGCATTGGAGATCTGCATTGCTGTCGCAGAGCCGCCAAGGCGGGAGACTACGAGGGAGGCGGCGTCCAAAAAATACGGCACCTGTCGTATTTCGACAGGACCGGCACCGGAATCCCGATCGGGTTCAGCCGCCGAAGCAGCGAGCTCGCCTCAGGCAGGGCTGGCCGGCGCCGCTTCGTCGAGAACGGTCTCGCGGATCGCCGCCTGCAGGCGCTCCGGCGCGACCGGCTTGTGCAACACGCGGTGCCCGGTCGCGGTCAATTCGCGCAGGCGCTCCGGCGAGGTGTCGCCAGTGATGATCAGGGCTGGAACCGGATAGCCCAGGTAAAGCTCGAGACGCGCGATCGCCTCGCTTCCGGTCAAGTCACGTTCAAGCCGGTAGTCGGCGATGATCAGATCGACCGGCCGGGCGCCGGCCGCCTGATGGCGTCGGCAGAGCTCCTCCACATCCGCCCCACAGAAGGAATCGTAGCCCCAAGCGGCGAGCAGGGTCGCGAGGCCGGCGAGCACCTGGGTGTCGTCATCCACCACCATGATCCTGAGGCGGCCGGTGGTTTCGCTCCGTCGAGGTGACGCGTGCGTCAGAGCAGGCGGCGCAATCATGGGCAGTCGCACGGAGAAAGCCGATCCCTTGCCGGGCGCGGAGCGCAGCCCGATGGGGTGGCCGAGCAGACCGGCGAGGCGCCGGACGATGGCGAGCCCGAGGCCCAGGCCCTGTTCCCGGTCGCGCTGCGGATTGTCGAGCTGAACAAATTCCTCGAATACGGCCTGATGCTGCCCGTACGGAATGCCCGGCCCAGTATCGACGACCAGGATCTCGATCGCGCTGCCGCGGCGCCGGCAGCCGATCAGCACCCGGCCGTCTGGCGCGTGGCGGAGCGCGTTGGACAGGAAATTGTCGAGAATCCGCTTTAGCAGGACAGGATCGCTGTCGGCCCAGACATCGAGGGGCACGACGCGCAGCGCGATGCCACGCTGCAACGCCTGCGGCATGAATTCCTCTCGCAAGTCGCACAGCATTTGCGCGAGCGAGATTGGTCTCCGCCGGACTGGGACGAGCCCGGCATCGAGCCGCGACACGTCGATCAGGCCATGCAGCAGCCCGCCAAGCGAGCTGATCACCGCCTCCAGCCTGTCGGCGATGCCTTTCGCTTCGACATCCCTGATATCGCCGCGCCGCGCCAGCGCAGCGAGGCTCGCCGTGAATAGGGAGGCGGCATGGATAGGCTGGCGCAGATCGTGGCTGGCGGCGGCGAGGAAACGCGTCTTGGCCCGGTCGGCCGCCGTCGCTCGATCACGTTCGCGCTCGAGGCGCTCCACCAGCGCCTGGTTCTCGAAGCGCAGCGATACGGTTTCCTTCAGCGAGCGATAGGCGTTCAGGCTGTAGTAGAGATAGACGCAGACCAGACACAGCAGGAAGGCCAGATAGACCGAATAGATCGAGCCCTCCTGCGCGAGGCAGCGTAGCGCGAAGGGGAGCTGCATGGCGATCAGGAGACCGGCGTAGGCCGGCGGGTAGGCTGAGAGCGCCGGCAGCGCACCACCGGACATGCCGGTCAGCACGATGCAGACGAAGGCGATAAGGTGCGGTTCGGACGGGACGAAGCCGATCCAGCCGACCCCGCCCCAGAGCAGGCTGGACAGCACCGAGAGGATCGTGAAGCGTCGGGCCCAGGTTTCCGGTTCGGCATCTTCCTCACCGCGCCGGAAATACTGCCGGGAGAGCAGTAGTCGGGCAGCGGTCAGAACGTAGATCGCGCCGATCCAGATGAGAAGCTGCCGGCCCGGCACGGCCTCGCGCAGCACATAGGCGACGGGCCAGGGAATGACGAGATTGGCGAGCAGGACTGCACGCGACTGGCGATAGAGCAGATCGACCAGCACAGCGTGCAGGCGCTCCACCGGTTTTTCAGGGCTCGGCGCGGTCGTCACGAGCAGTTTTCCACTCGAAGGCAGGCGTCAACCGTGGAGGTGCGATGCCGCGCGACGGCTACCCTGTGGGATGGGACTGAACGACAATCCAGCCCATGATTCGCCGCCGCCCCTCCGAGGTGCCGGGCTCTTCGACCAGCAGCCCCGTGCTTCGTATCGTCCTCGCCGACGATCATGCTCTGATCCGCGAGGGGCTTAAGCTCCTGATCTCGACAAGCGGCGCCTACGAAATCGTGGGCGAGGCTTCCGACGGCCCTGGTTTGATGCAGTTGCTGGCCGGGGCGTCGGCGGACATCGTGGTGCTCGATCTGGGCATGCCGGGTCTGATGGGGTTGGCTTACATTCGGGAGCTGCTTCGTGCGCATCCGCAGGTGAAGGTCCTGGTCCTGACCGCGAACAGCGAGCCGCGCACAGTGGAAGCGGCTCTGGAAGCGGGTGCTGCCGGCTACCTCGTTAAGGGCGGCGATCTCGGCGAGCTCTTCGAGGCGCTCTCTGCCTTGCAGCACGGCCAGACCTATCTCAGCCCGCCGCTGAGAGCCGTTATGGCGCAGGGCAGCCAGAATACCACACCGGGCCGCCTGCCTTTCGAAGCGATCAGTCACGTTGCGCTCACGAGGCGGGAGCGCGAACTGCTCAGCCTAACCGCCGGAGGCGCCACCGCCCGCGATGTTGCCGCGCGCCTTGGCATCAGCCCGCTCACTGCCCGCAAGCATCGCGAAAATCTCATGCGCAAGCTCGACCTCCATAGCGCCGCTGAACTTGCTGCCTTCGCGGTCCGTATTGGTTTACCGATTGAATGAGGCAACCGGGCTGCGCGGGCCACTGTCGCAAGCCGGGGTGTCGGGACGCAATACGACAAGTGCCGTAGTTCGTGAGCTGGCGCGAGATTGAGCCGACCGACAGGAGGCGCGCGAATTCACTGGCTTTCGAATGACGATCGACGGTCCGGTCAGTTGGATGGCGACGGTGCAGATCAGAGGCGCTTCCGACATGGCAGTTCTCCGACTGGAGCACCGGCGATCCAGCAGATGGTCTCAGATCACAGGTCACGGTCAGGTCAGCTTGAGCTTGGTTCGCAGAGCGAATGCCCGCCTTTCGGCGGGCATTTTGCATTGCGGATTCGCGCAAGTTGATCGGCTTGTGATCGGCGCCCGAACGGGCGGGATACGACCTTCGAGAATTCGCGTTTAAAGGATTATCGCCAGCTTCGAGTCTACTCCGAGACGAAGGGAGACGAGATGTTTTGCGCTGCGCTGGTCGTGTCGCTGCGCTCGGTGGCGGCCTGTATCATCGACTAGACCTACTGGCCAACGCTCAAACCCTCCCACCCACATATGTACCGAGCCACCAAACGTTACCGAAGGCGTCTCGTATTCCCGCGGACCGATCACAATAGTCGTAAGTACGTGGTTCGCTGAGGGGCTTTGCACCCAGCGCCACGCACTTGCGATAGGTCTCGTCGACATCCGGGACATACAGATGAGTTGAATTCTGAAATGTTACCTTCCGTGAGCCGACCATCACAACCGAGTCGTCGATCGCCACAGCGGCGTGCCTCACGGTTCCATCCGTCTCCTCGATCCTTGAAATTTCTCGGCCGCCGAAGGCCTGTTTGAGAAAAGCAATCAGGCCCGCTGCATCCGAAACAAGAAGATAGGGCGACACGGCAGCTTGGCCCGTGGGACGGTAAGGAACTGTCATGCTTTTCACCTATTCGAAAGTGTCGTTTCAACTGCGGCGCGGAAACGATCTAAAAAGCGCAAAACTGCCGGATCGACTTCGTGACCCAACGCAGCCGAAACTGCTGTCGTCCAGCGCTCCCGCTCGCTTCTGATCGTCTCCAGAGCCGCTCTGCCTTGGGATGTCAGGCAGATGAGCGGATACCGGCGATGTTTCGGGTTCTCATTAGTCGTCGTGGCCCCGTCGGCAACAAGCTCGTTGACTATCCTTTGGACGCCCTGCCGTGTGCCGTTCTTGAGCCGGGCAATTTCGGCGACCGTTTTCGGGCCATCGTCCAGTGCGTTCAGCACTTGCCATCGCGCTCCGGTCTGGCCTGCTGGCTCGGATATCCGATTAGCGGCCGCCTTCAGTGCGTCGTCGAGCCGAAAAATCCTAAGGACCAGGCCTTGAATCGCGTCGTTGATTTCTGCAGTCATTGATGACAGCATGTTGTCATGAAAGCAGATTGTCAAGAGAAGCGAGGCGAGACACCGTCGAGCCCATGGCAGACATCTGCCATTGCTGAGGAAATAACCTAGCGCTTTATGTCTTGGTCGGATCAGGATGACCGTGTTCGTCGATGAGACGCCATCAACCCGCGAATCTATTCGCGCCCGATCAGAAAACATTCTATCCTATTGAATGAAGCAACTACTAGAAGGCGCGGAGTAAAATAAGATGCGAAATGAGCGGTATATTGCCCGCTATTTTTGTAGCATCGACAATCCAGATGACGTTCGGACATGGTTTGTCTTCGATCGTCAAACCGGTGTGCCATTGAGCAATGAAGATGGAATCCGAATGTTTACTGGACAAGAAATCCGGGAATTTCTGCGCGCTTCTGCGAGCGCGCAGTTTGTTTATGACGATGCCGCGTCAAACGAGTTGTCCGATTGATCTCGATTGGCCCTGTCTGGATTTGATCCGATTTCGTGGGCGCGCCTGAAATTATTTACTAGCTCGTCCTCCGATCAAGTTGGAGCGTATCCCGCGGCTTTGAAGTAGTTGGCGCACTCGTCTGGGTGGAAGAATCGATGACGTTCCGATGGCTGATCAGAGAGCGTCGAGGGTTCGCCCCGAGGCTTTGCGCAGCAACGCCTGGAGCTTGGCGAAGGCCATCTCGATGGGGTTGAAGTGGGGGCTGTAGGGCGGGAGGTAGCACAAATCGACGCCGGCTGACTCGATCATCTGGCGGACCTTCGACCTTTTGTGGCTGGAGAGATTGTCCATCACCACGGTATCGCCGGGGCGCAGTTCCGGTACGAGCACCTTCTCGAGGAGGGTCTCGTACGCGTCGCGATAAATCGGACCATCGAGAACCCAGGGTGCGATGAAGTCACGCAGGCTCAGCGCGCCGACGAAGGTCGTTGTCTTCCAGCATCCATGCGGCACGCCATTCGCAGGCGCTCGCCGCGCGGGAGCGTGATGTCGCGGTTACCGGCCAGCACGCCGGAGCCACTGACGCTGGTCGGTGAGGCGATACTGCCCATCACCGAGAGGAAACCGCTCTCGATCCGCGTCGCACCGACGTAGCTGCTGTTACCGGTCAGCACGAGCTCTCCCGCCCCGCGCTTCACCAGACCGCCGGCGCCGACGATATCGTTCCCGAAGAATGCGATGCCGCCAGGCTGCTCGACGACGAAGTCGCCCCAGTCGAAGCGGCCGGGACCACACACCGCCTTGCCTTCCCGGATGATCGTCCCGCCTGCCACCATCACGCAGACACTCGTCGCCTTTACCGAAACGTCCAAGCCGACAAAGCACTCCATCGCTCTTCTCCCTGATCCGCTGGGCTGGATCGGTGGAGCCTAGAACGCATCGGCCACCGCCGCATCGCATCCGCGACGCGAGCCCAATGGCCCAACCTTTTTCGTTGACAGCAGCCCTGTCCAGCCATGTCGAATTACGGCAGATGCCGTATTTTCCCATTTCGCCCATGCCCTAGAGTCCCGCGCGCATGAGGAGCGGCGGCACGCCCGCAATGCGCGGGTGGTCCTGGAGGATGAGCAATGGCAAAGATGCGGCTACGCAACTGGTTTGAGGCGTCCTGCCGCCGGCACGATCGAGCGCAGCTGCACCGTCTGACCCTGCTCCGGTCGACGGCTCTGGTGACGGTCGGTCTCGCCTTCTCTCAACCTGCCTGGGCGCAGTTATTCACCTACATCGGCCCCGACGGCGGGACCTGGTCCGCAGGGCCTTGGTCCACCCCATTGGTCGGCGGCGCCACCACCGAATTGATCTTCGAGCCGGGCATGGTGGCGAGATCCACCACCACCAACGACCTGGGCGCGTTCACCCTCAACCGCGTCACCTCCAACAGCCCTTTTTATAACGCCGTATTAACGATCAACGCGATGGGCGGAAGCCGTCTGATCTTCGATGGCGTCAATCCAGGAGCGTCGACTGTCGGCTCGCTCGAGTTCAACACCCCCCTTCAACTCAACAGTTCGACGCTCTTTTCGGCCGGATACAGAATTGCCTTTAACGGGAGGATTTCCGGACCAGGTCAGCTTACCATTCTTGGATCCGGCTATCTGCTAGCTGATGCGGCTCACACCGGCGGGACCCGTGTGTTCTCTGCGCTCACGATCGGTGATGGCGGAACGGTCGGGTCCCTCTCGGGCGATACGGAACTCTTCGATGGCGCGCTGGCGTTCGACCGGTCCGATGCCGTTATCCATTCCGGGGCCGTGTCCGGCACCGGCTGGCTGGATCAGGTGGGCAGCGGCACCCTGACGCTGACCGGCAACAGCACCTTCACGGGAACGACTGCGGTAGAGTCCGGAACGCTCCAGATCGGTAATGGCGGAACAACTGGTGCTCTCAGCAGCGACATCCTCAATCTGAGCCGGCTGATCTTCAACCGCTCCGATGACGTCACCTATGGCGGCGGGATCTCCGGTACCGGCCAGGTGAGCAAGCTCGGCGCAGGCACCCTGACGCTCACCGGAGCCAACACCCATTCCGGTGGAACGACGATCGTCGCCGGGACGCTCGCGATCGGGAATGGCGGGACGACGGGGTCGATCGCCGGGGATATCACCAACAACGCCGCCCTGGTCTTCAACCGATCCGACGACCTCACCTATAGCGGCGAGATCTCCGGCATCGGCTCCCTGACCAAGCTGGGAGCCGGAACGCTGGCGCTTGCCGGCGCCAATGCCTACTCCGGCGGAACGAGGGTCGATGCCGGCGTCATCCGGATCTCGCACAATACGGCCCTCGGCACGGGCCCGGTTGACCTCTTGGCGGGTACGGGCCTGCAGACCGCCTCGAACATCACCATGGCCAACGCCATCGCCACCGGCGGCGCAAGGATCGACACCGTCAGTGACATGCTGACGCTGAACGGGCTGATCTCGGGTGCTGGCTGGCTCGAGAAGACGGGCTCGGGGACCTTGCTGCTGCCCGGTAGCAACTTCTACGCCGGCGGGACGCGATTGAACGCCGGCACCCTCGCCATCCAGCATGCGAATGCGCTGGGCACGGGCGCGCTGGAGATGGCGGGCGGGGCGATGCTCGACGCTCGCGGCAGCTTTACGCTGTCCAACCCGGTGACCCTGTCGAACGGTACCGCCTTTGTCGATACGGGGGCGAACAATTTCGGCCTGGCCGGGGCAATCAGCGGCGCCGGCACGCTCTCCAAGACCGGAACAGGCACGCTGACGCTCTCGGGCGCCAACAGCTATACCGGCGCGACCTGGATCCAGGAAGGCACGCTTCGCACGAGCTGGTTCGGTGCGCTGTCGAACCAGACCGCGGTGCAGATTTCGGCCGGGGCAACCTTAGACCTCAACGGCTTCGGCCAGACCGTAGGCTCGCTGTCCGGGACCGGCAACGTGCTGCTGGGCGGCGCGGTCCTGCATGCCGGCGGAAACAACACCAGCACGACTTTCGGTGGCACGATCTCGGGCGCGGGCTCGCTATTCAAGTCCGGCACCGGCACGCTGACACTGAACGGGACGAACACCCACACCGGCGTGACCCATGTGTTCGGCGGCCGGCTCGTCGTCGACGGCTCCGTCATGACGCCGGTTGCCGTGATGCCCGGCGCCACGTTAGGTGGTTCCGGTTCGGTCGGGGCAACGGCGATCCTCTCGGGTGGCACGCTCTCGCCGGGCAACTCGCCCGGCACGCTGACGGTCAACGGCAACCTGACGCTTGATCCCGGCGCAACCTATGTCGCCGAACTGCAGGGCGCGCTTGCCGATCGGGTCAACGTCACCGGCACGGCCTCGCTCGCCGGCACGCTGCGGATCGTGCCGCTCGGCGGCGCCTATCTGTTCAAAAGCCCCTACACCTTGCTCTCGGCCACGGGGGGGATCGCGGGAGCCTTCAGCCCGGTCGATGCCACCGGATCCTTCGGCGACGGCGTCACCACGACAGTTGACTACACCGCCAACGACGTGCGGCTGACGCTTACGCCAAAGCCGCTGGTTCCCATCGTCGTGCCGCCCACATCGTCGGCGCGCCTCGGCGTTACCGCGCCGGCCAATGCCCATGCGGTGGCTTCTGCGATCGACGGTGCCGTGGCGCGCGGGGCCGATGCTTCGCCGCTGTTCAACCTTTACAACCAGCCCGCGGCCGCGATACCCGCGGCGGTCAACCAGCTCTCGGGCGAGGCTCATACGGCTGTGCCAGCACTCGGCTTCCAGGCAGCGAACCAGTTCCTCGGTGCCATGCTCGACCTCAACGGCCGCGGCCGTCTGGCCGGTGCGCCGGGCGGGCCGAATGGCGCGGCCGGCTTCACCGCCGACCTGCCCTCGAAGCGGAGCGATGCCGGGCCCGCGACCCTCGACCCGGCGCATGTCTCGCTCTGGGGCGCAACCTTCGGCTCGCGCGGCCGCACCGAAGGCGAGCACGGCGTCGGCTCGGCCAACCGCACGCGCGACGACGCGCATCTGGCGGTCGGCGCCGATGTGCTGCTCGCACCGGGCACGGTCGCCGGCCTCGCGGTCGCCGGCGGCAAGGCACGCGCCTCGCTCTCGGGCGGGCTCGGCAAGATCGAGAGCGATGTCTTCCAGGCCGGACTCTACGGTCAGACCAGGCTCGGCCCGGTCAACCTCGCCGCAGCCGCTGGCTATGCCAGGCTCGACAACGACGTCCACCGCGCCGTACCGGTCCTCGGCAACGGGCTGAGCTCCTCCTATGCCAGCACGGCCTGGAGCGGGCGGCTGCAGGCGAGCGGGCAGCTCGCGAGCTGGAACGGATTCAGCCTCTCGCCGCTGGCAGCGCTGCAGGCGGTGCAAGTGCATAGCCCAGCCTTCGTGGAACGGGCCGGGCTAGGCGGCAATGCCGGCACGCTCAGCGTCACCAGCCGCAACGACGTCACCAGCCGCTCCGAGCTTGGCGTCCAGCTCGACGGACAGACGAGCATGGGCGCCGTGCCGGTCACCGGCTTCGTACGGGCGAGCTGGGCGCATTATTTCGAGCACGACGCCAGCCTCACCGCCAGCCTGATCGCGCTGCCCGGCACGAGCTTCAGCGCCGCAGGCGCCCGGCCAGACCGCAATGCCGGGCTGATCGCCGCAGGCCTCGATGCCAGGCTCACCGACCGCATCTCGCTCGGCGCTCGCCTCGACAGCGAACTCTCCGGCAACACCAGAAGCCTCGGCGGAACTGCGAGGATCGCCGTCAGCTTCTAGAGGTTTTGATCGCCTTGACCGCGTCATCGAGGCCCGGCAGCTTCAGCCACGTCCGCCGGATGGCTTCAAGCCGCCTGAGCGGACCGAGGTGCCGACACACGCGAACATCCGCAAGGGGTGGCGAGCGGACGTTGCGTCCGCCGCGGAAGCCGAGTGTCAAAAGGGCTAGACGAAGGCCGGCTCCGGGTGCCCAGCCGGACCGCCCTAACTTACTGAGATGAGGATTCTGGCCAAGTCATCCGGCGCGTCGATCATGATGTCGTGGTGACCTGAGACCCATTTCTCCTCCGGTCTGAGGGAGAGTCCTAGGTTTCGTTGATCTGAGACCAGTTGCTGGACCGCCGGACGGTAGAGTTTCCGGCCTTCGATCACGGCGGAGGGCTGGGTGTTCCGCCGGGATTTTGCAGCAGGATCGGAGGCTTGTTGCCGATGGCCCCGTGCAGCAGATCCTCGTTGTAGTATCTGAGCCAAGCCTCCATCTTTTCGGCCGCATCCGCAAGCGTCAGGAACCAGTGCGTGTTCAGGCATTCGCTGCGGAAGCGCCCGTTGAACGCCTCGATGAAGGCATTGTCGGTCGGCTTGCCTGGCCGCGAGAAGTCCAGGGTGACGCCCTTGGCATAGGCCCACAGCTCGAGGTCGCGGCTGACGAACTCGGAGCCCTGATCGACCCGTGTCGTCTTCGGATAGCCCAGCTTCGCGCAGACCCGTTCCAGCGTGGCGACGACGTCCGCGGCCCGGTAGCTGAAGCGGGGATCGACGGCCGGCGAGAAGCGCGAGAAGGTGTCGACCACCGTCAGAACCCGGATCTTGCGGCCCGTGGCGAGCTGGTCGTGGACGAAGTCCATCGCCCAGACATCGTTCGGCCGCATCGCCGGCGCACGATCCTCGCGCAGCTTCGCCTTGACCCGGCGCTTGGGTGTCTTGTTCCTCAGTTGCAAGCCTAACTCATTGTAGATCCTTCGAATCCGCTTCTGATTGACATGCCAGCCCTCGTGCCGCAGCAGCACGTCGACGCGACGATAGCCATAGCGAACGCGGGTCTCGCAGATCGCCTTGATCCGGGCTGCCAGGGGGGCCTGGTCGGGCCGGCACGATTTGTAGTGATAGCTTGAGGTGTCGAATTCCAGGACCGGACAGGCCCGCCGGATCGACACCTGCCCTTCGCCACACATCACGCCGACGAGCTCGCGCTTGCGACCAGGCCTCAGAGCGTTCGGCGAATGACGTCCTGCAACATCTCGCGGTCCAGCGCGAGATCAGCGACGAGCTTGCGCAGCTTCGCGTTCTCATCCTCGAGCTGCTTCAGCCGGCGCATCTCGGCCGGCCGCAGCCCCTCGTACTTCTTCTTCCAATTGAAATAGGTCGCCTGGCTGATGCCGGCACGCCGGCAGATCTCCGCTACCGGAAGCCCGTCGGCGCCCTGCTTCAGGATGAACGCCTTCTGGGCGTCCGAGAACTTCGAATCCTTCATCGTCTTCCGCTCTTCCCAGCCCAAGGGAAACGACGCGGAAAACTCTAACCCAAAGCGATCCAATTTTAAGGGCTCAGATCATTGCCTTTTTCGCAGCAAGAACGCCGGATGCATCCCAGCATCGCCCGCAGTCCAAGCTCCGTTTGTTTATTCTGTCGTTTTGCCGTCGAAATGCTGTTCCGAGGCCTCGGCTTCGGCTTTGGTCGAATGCACGGTGCCGTCGCGATGTTCTGGCGGAGCATAGAGCGTATAGAGTCGCAAAGGCTCGTCGCCGGTGTTCATAATGTTGTGGCGGGCGCCGGCCGGGACAATGATTGCGTCATCGCTCTTAATTTTTGAACGGTTGCCGTCGATCAGCACCTCGCCCTTACCTTTTTCGATACGGAAGAATTGGTCGTGCCCTCCATGCACCTCTTCGCCGATCTCTCCACCAGGCTCGATCGACATCAAAACAAGCTGGAGGTTCTTGCCAGTGTAGAGCACACGGCGAAAGTCGCCGTTCTCCTCGGTCAGTTCTTCAATATCTGCAACGAAGCCCTTCATGCCGTTCCTCTCCTTACACTGGCAACCGTGGGGGATAAGCTTTACGTGTCCATTGGCTTCTTGCTTCACCACGTCACCTTGACGCCCAGCCTCCCATCATAAGCGTGGGAACGGCCGTCGAAGCCAACCGAGTAGCCGGCGGAGGCGTAGAGCGCGGCGTTGCGGGCGATCTGGGAATCGACTCCGACCCTGACTTCGCCCCAGGCCCCACCGAGATCCGAGCGGAACGGGATCATGCCGGAGGCGGAAGAGAACGAGGTCTTGGGATCGCCGAGGAACTCGTTCCACAGGCTCGCCTTCAGCCAGGCGGTCAGCATGCGCGGGCGCGGTCCTTCGTCGAGCGCCCAGCCCTTGGCGAGGCGCGCGCCGATCCGGCCGGCGAGCGACTCGACATCGGAAAAGCGCACCAGCGCCGCCCCGTCATGGCCGGAGCCGTTGACCAGCGTCTGGTAGATCAGCTGCGCCTGCGGCTCGATGGTCCAGCCATTGCCGAGCGCAATCGGATAACCGCCTTCCAGCGAGGCGGCGAAGCCAAAGCCGTCGCGGTTGAGTTTGAACTGGCGCTTGGAGTCGGCCTCGGCGTCGAACCAGGTGCCCTGCACGACGCCGTCGAGATACCAGCCCGAGGCGCCAAAATGGGTCCAGTAGGCGCCGATCGAATAGCCGTCG
>NZ_FUYX01000004.1 GCF_900168195.1 Allobosea thiooxidans
CCGGCCTGCAGCGCATAGATGTCGTAGTCGAAATTCGGGCCGTTGCGGAAGATCCCGCCCGGCCCGCCATCCTGGTTACCGTGCGTGCCGATGATCCGGGCCCAGCCGGCCGAGGCATAGGAGCGATTGGCCGCCACCACGCTGTCGGGCAGGCGCACGACGGTGGTGCAGCGGAAGTTCTTCTCCGGATTCTTGCACCAGATCGTGCGCTCCTCGGTGACGGGAGCGGTCTCGAGCGGACGCAATTCGCCCATGCGCTCATGCAGGCTGTCGATGATGGTGCGCCCGTAGATCAGCCCCATCGCCGGCAGCGCCGCATAGAGCGAGACCTCGCGGCGGTAGTCCGGGATCGGCGCCGGCGGCTGCGGGGTCGGGCCCGGGCCGGGCGGCGTCGGCTCAGGCGGCGTCGGGCTGACAACCGAGCGCAGGTACCAGTTGTCCGGCCCCGAGGCATCGAAGCTGCCGCGATAGAGCGAATACTCATACGGACCGGCGACGACGGGGCGCCCCAGCGCGAAGGTGCCGGGAACGGTCGTTCCACCATTCTGCGCCTGGACCACGAGAATGCCGTTGCCCAGCGTGAGATCGCCCGGCCCGGTGGTGTTCGAGACCAGCAAGGCCGAGCTGCCCGAGGCCACGCCCCCGTTGATGACGAGGCGGTCGGACGGCGACCCGTCGGTTCCGAGGAAGGTATTGAGGCCGATCTGACCACCCGAGCCGATATAGTTCTGCGTGGTCAGCGTCTTGTAGCTGGCGAGGACAGCGGGGTCGCCACCCGGGGGCGTGAACTGGATCAGGCCGGCATTGCTGGTGTTCTGGGTCACCGTGGAACTCGCTGTCACGGTCCAGCGGCTGGTCGGATCGATGCCGACATTGGTGACGTCGAAGGCCGCCCCGGTCCAGCTCGAACCGGTCGAGAGATTGATGTTCGCCGTGCTCAGCGACTGAACCAACGCATCGCCGGTCAGCACGCTGCCGTTGGACGCGTCGAACTGCACCGCGGTGGGCTGAAAGCCGGCGCCGTTGTTGAAGGCCCGGAGCAGGAAGTTGCTTCCCGTAATCGTCGTGCCGCTGGCCGTCAGGTTGAGCGGGCCCTGGGCGATGACTGCGGTATCGGCGGTGCTGACGAGGCTGCCGCCCGTCAGGGTCACCGGAATGACCGCCGCCGGCGTCAGGTTGAGCGAGACGAGCCCCGCCGTCCCCGTCCCGGTCGCGAGCGTCGTCGTGTTGGTCAGGTCGATCGAGCCGAAGCCGCCATTGATGAACAGCGCGGCGCCTCCGCCCGATGTCGTGATGCGGGAATCGCGCCCGACGACGCGACCCTCCGAATCGACACGCACGCCGAAGGAGGTGGTGCCCGTCGTCGTGATCGTGTTGTCGGTCATGTCGACGAGGCCGCCAGGCCGGCGTCGACACCGGCTGCTGCGTTCGGGGTCGAGACGGTGATGGTCGTGCCGATGCTGGTGATCACGGCGCCAGCGCCTTGCGCCAGCAGCCCGCTGATCGGGATCGCGCTCGTCACCCCGAAGATCGACCCGACCTGACCGCTCGATGTGACCAGATTGTTGGTCAGAAGCGTGTAGGAGGTCGGGTTCTGCTCGGCGCTGATGTTGATGACGCTGCGTCCGGTCAGGGTGATGTTTCCGCTGGCGCGCGCCCAGGCACCCGCCGCCGCGTTCGGGCCGGTCACGGTCAGGTTATCAAGCGTGATCGTGCCGTTGTTGAAAGCCGCGACACCCGTGCTTCCGGCCTGCCCTCCGACGCCGCTCGCGTTGAGGCTGATCGTCAATCCGCTGCCGATCGCACCGGCAACAGTCGTGTTGTCGACGGAAACGCCGATGCTGCTCGTGGCATTCAGATTGAGCGTGGAGCCGGGAAGCAGCGTCACTTGCCCGCCATCATGCAGGTAGACGCCCATCGCGCCGCGACCGTTCATCGAGACGGGAATGAGCGCGTCGGCAATGACGCGGCTGCCGGGACCGGATGCGCCAAGCCCCACGGCATTGAAAGCACCGGTTGCGATGCTTGTCCCAGCGTGAAGGTTGACGGTCCCGCCGGATTCGGCCACCGCACCATGCCCGGCCGAGACGTTCGGCGTGGAAGTGCCGGTATTATTGATCACCACATTGGTGGCGTCGATCGTACCGCCGATCGAGGCAAGGCCTGCACCTGTGCCGGTCGTGGTGATCGCCACTCCGTTGAGGGTGATGCCGCTGGCTGCCCCATTGGCCAACGCGGCGTGCCCGCCCTGCGTGAGGATGCTGACATTGCCGCTGGGCACCGTGATGGTGCCGCCCGCCGCCTGGAGTGCGTTGCCATTCAGGGTCTGCAAGGCGATGAGGCCCGGCGCAGGACCCAAAAGGCTGTCGAGCACCAGACTACCGCCGGTGACGTTCGTCGCATCGACGGCCAGACCGGTTTGGACGGCCGTGCCACCCAGGACGGTGGTGGTTCCGGTAGTGACATTTATCGTGGCGGTGATCGTAGGAGGGCTGGGCCCGATCGTCTGCGCGTGAACCGGACCTGCCAGCGCCAGCAAGACGAGCACCGAAACACCCGTCAGAAAGGGCGTCGCGGGCCGGCTCGCCCTCACACTCCCAAAGCACTCCTGAGCGAACGCCATACCAGTCCTCCGAGCAGAGAACAAAGACAGCAGCCATAGAAGTAGACTTCAGTATCTTCGCCGAAGCGAATCAACGCTGTCGACAGCGTGAAGACGAAAGAAGGAAGCGTCAATGACGCTCTCAGAATTCATTCACTCTGATTCAATTAAATGATTGCTACCGGCTACTATCCACGAAAAGCACAGCACGCGCTCACCAGCGCGCCTCTTCGCAAACCCGTGGACGGAGAGAGGAGCTTGCGGCCGCCTTGCTTCAGAGGGCATCGCCTTTCCGAGATCGGCCGGGGCCGCGGCGAACCGCCGCCGCCCGGCGCAACGCTCTTAATTTTCTGAAAGAATGGTACAGCCACCCCGGCTCGAACGGGGGACCTCTAGATCCACAATCTAGCGCTCTAACCAACTGAGCTATGGCTGCCCAAACCTGGGCGTGACGACCGGCCGCCTCGGCGGGGGGCGTCAGCGGCGCGGACCCTAGTGCCGGCGCCCCGCTTTTGCAACTGCGTAATTCAACTCCGTCACCGGAATTTCGATACCGCCCGAATCGACGCAGCAGAGGCGGTCGTCAGTCCTTGCGAAGCGCCGCGTTGGCGATGCGCGCCAGCTCCCTCAGATGCTCGGCATAGGATTCGTAGCTGCGCCGAACGGCCTTGGCCTGGAGCGTGATGGCTTCCGAGGCGCTACTGGTGCGTGCCAGCGTCTGCGCCTCGCCCAGCGTCGCCTCGAGCTCGGCGCAGGCATGGTCGAGCATGCGCGCCTGCAGCGCTCCGAAGGCCCGCGCCATGGTCAGCGTCTGGCTCATCACCGTCGCGGTCGTGACAGTCGCTACTTCCGGCGGGCGGGGCAGCGGCACCGATTCGAGCGAAGGCGCGACGGCAGCGGCAGAGGTCTCGGCCCTGGCGGCGGGCGCCGGCTGGGCGGGCGGCTGCGGCGTGGCGAGCGGCTTCGGGCTCGCTGCCGCGGCGCCGGACACGGCCTTGGCGGGAGCAGAGGCCTTGGCAGGCGCGGAAGCCACGGGCTCCGCCACCTTGTGCTTCGCAGCGATCTTCGGCGCCGGGACTTTCGCGACCGGCTTCTCGCGCCGAACCTTGGCGGCAGCGATCTTCTTCACCGGCTTCGGCGCCGTTGAGCTGGAAGCGGCCTTGGCGGGCGCGGCGGCAGGCGCCGGCGGAACGACAGGCGACGACATAGCGGTTGCCGGCCTGGTCGCGACCGGCCTGGCGGCGACAGCGGGGCTCGCGGACGCTTCCGCCGGCGGCGCCTTGGCCGGAGCCGGGTTGGCCACCGGCGGCTTGGCGGCAGCGGTCTCGGCGGACGGCGAGGACAGCGCCTTCACCGGCGACAGGCTGACCGGGGCCTTGGATTTCGTCCTGGTCGGGGCAGGCTTGACCATGGCGGCTCTCCTTCAACGGCAAGCGCGAAGGCCGGGCCCAAAGACCCGGCCGGGACAATCATGGATCGCCGGCGTCGCGAATCAAAAAGGGGCTCAACGCCCCTTCGTCGCCTTGCTGACGGTTTCGGCCGCCTTCGCCGCAGCGTCCTGGGCAGCGGCGCCCAGGTCCTTGAGCTGGTTCTGGAACGAGGCGACCTGCGACTTCAGGAAATCGGACTGATGCTGCATGACCTCAGCGAGGTCCTTGGACTGCACCAGCTTCTGAGCGAAATCGAAGGCCGCGGCGACGTTGCTCTCGGCATAGGCGATGGCCTTGCGGGTCGCTTCCTGCGTGTTGGCGCGGGCGCTCTCGGCCGAGCCATGGGCGCTGTCCACAGCCTTCTGGGCCGCACCGATGAAGCCGTCGAAGGCCTTGCGGGCCTGCTCGACGCTACGCTCGGCGAATTCGCGCATCTCCGTCGGCACTTCGTAAGGCTGCTTGCCGTTCATGAAACCCTCCTTCTCTCGCGACCCGTCCCTAATTTATTGTGCAATGCAATATCATTGTTGCAGTGCAGTGACAACAGCACGCCTCGCGGCGCCCGGGCCCATGTTAACGCTGTTTGGAGGAGAAGCGGGAGAGCGATCTTTGGTTCCATGGATTCGCCGCCGTTTGGGAGCTATTAAAGTTTTGTTAGGCATAACGGGCGCGGATCGAACGAGCAGGCAGGCATGAGCGAAGCCGGACAGGACTGGGCGCGACGGGGCGCGGCGGCGGCCGAGGACGCCGCCCTTGCGTCCTTTGCGGCAGGCGGCGCGCTGCTGCTCTGGGACCCCGTCAACGGCCGGCCGGGCTTCCTCAACGCCGCCGGGCAGGCGCTGCTCGGCCAGGATGAGGCACGAATCAGTTTACCGGCGCAAGCCCGGCAGCGCCTCGACGCACTGGCTGGCGGGCTGGCCTCGACGGCGGGTATCCGGCTCGAAAGGCTGCGACTCGCGCCCGGCTTCGCCGCCGTGCCCGTGACCTGCGGCTGCAAGCTGCTCGCCCTGCCGGATGGCGGCACCGTGCTGGCGATCGCCATCCCGGCGGCGGAGCTGCGGCGCCTCGGAATCACCCCTGCACCGGAAACGGCCCGGCCGACGCCGGCGCCCGAACCCACTCGCGACGAACCCGCGCCGGTGAAACCGGCCGTGATTCGCTTCCTCTGGCAGAGCGGCGACGACGGACGCCTGACGACGCTCTCCGACAACGTCACCGCCTTCACGGGCGCCGCGGCGGCCAACCTGATCGGCCGGCGCTGGCACGACCTGCTCGGCTCGACGATTCTCGACCGTGACGGCGGCCTGCTCGACCGGCTTGCCGGCACCGCGACCTGGAGCGGCCACGACCTGCTCTGGCGCACCGACACGCCCGGCGAAGCGGTGCGGGTCGAGCTTTCGGGCGTGCCGGTTCTCGACGCTGCGCGCGCTCTCACCGGGTTTCGCGGCTTCGGCGTCGCCCGGTTGAACGAGCGCGAGCCCTTCCCCTCGGAGGCCGAAACCGGGCCGCCGGCGGCGATCGACGCCGCGGCGGAGAATGATCCGACCCCGGACGAACGGCCCGAAGCGGAGTCCTCTTCCCTCGCCGAGCCGATTTCCAGCAAGGACGATGCCGAGCCGCAGGCCCCGCAGGCCCCGCAGGACGATGCCGGACGGAAAGCCAGCGCCACCGAGAGCGAGCCATCCGCGTCCGTCGACAGCGACAGCGTCGAGGATCAGCCGCAGGAACCGCCGGCCGAGGCCTCGCCGACCGCGAGCGCGGAGCCGAAGGGCGACAACATCGTTCCGCTGCGCAATGGCGGCCAGCTCGCCGCGCTGCGCCCCGTGCTGGAGCCGTCGAAGCCGCATCTGAGCTCGGCCGAGCGCAACGCGTTCCGCGAGATCGCCAAGGCCCTGGGGGCGCGGCTCGCCGGCGACGACGAGCCGGCCAGCCCGCGTCTGCCGCCGGTCGCACCGCTGCAGGTGAAGGAGCGCGACGCCGCGGAAGCGGAGCCGGACGCCGCATTGCCGGCGCGCCAGCGCAATTCCCACGCCGACGTCCTCGATCGCCTGCCGATCGCCGTATTGGTCAATCGCGGCGACGAGGCGCTCTACGCCAACCGCACGCTGCTCGACCTGCTCGATTTCGCCGACCTCGCCGACCTGAAGGCGGGGGGCCAGGTCAGCCGCCTGATCAAGGAGGTCTCGCGCGCCGAGGGCGGAGCGATGACGCTGATCGACCGCCTCGGCCATCTCGTCGAGGTCGATGCGGTTCTCTCCAGCGTCCACTGGCAGGACGAGCCGGCGACGCTGATGGCATTCCGCCATCCCGCCGGCGGCGGCGAGGTCCAGGTCCTGACGCCGGAAGAGGCCGAGGAAGCGGAGCTTGCCGCCGAGTTTGCTGCCGAGGAAGCCGAATCGGCGGCACGCGTCGAAGCGCTGCGGCTGGATGCCGAAGCCCGCGACGCCCGCATCGCCGAGCTGACCGCCATGCTCGACACCGCGACGGACGGCGTCGTCACCATCGACGACAGCGGTCGCATCCTGTCGCTGAACAAGACCGCCGAGGCGCTGTTCGGCTATGACCAGCGCGAGGTCACGGGTGAGCTCTTCACGCTGCTCTTCGCGGGCGAGAGCCATGCACCGGCTCTCGACTATCTCGAAGGGCTAAAGGGCGGCGGCGTCGCCTCGGTACTCAACGACGGGCGCGAGGTCGTCGGCCGCGTGCGCCAGGGCGGCAAGATCCCGCTCTTCATGACGATGGGCGAGATCTCCCATGGCGCGGAGCGGCGCTTCTGCGCGGTGCTGCGCGACATCACCGCCTGGAAGAAGACCGAGGGCGAGCTCGTCGACGCGCGCAAGGCCGCCGAGATGGCGAGCGCTCAGAAATCCGACGTACTGGCCAAGATCAGCCATGAGATCCGCACGCCTCTCAACGCCATCATCGGGTTCGCCGAGGTGATGGCGGAAGAGCGCTTCGGGCCGATCGCCAACGAGCGCTACAAGGAATATCTGCGCGACATCCACCAGTCGGGCGGCTACGTCATTAGCCTGGTCAACGATCTGCTCGACCTCGCCAAGATCGAGGCCGGCAAGCTCGAGCTCGACTTCGTCGGCGTCAATCTGAACGAGATCGCGCTCTCGACGGTCGCGCTGCTGCAGCCGGAAGCGCAGCGCGGGCGCGTGGTGCTGCGCTCGGGGCTGTCACCGAAGCTGCCGCCGGTCGTCGCCGACGAACGCTCGATCCGCCAGATCGCGATCAACCTGCTCTCGAATGCGGTGAAGTTCACCGATGCCGGCGGGCAGGTCATCATCTCGACGGCTCTCGGCGATCAGGGAGAGGCGATCCTGCGGGTGCGCGACACCGGCATCGGCATGGACGACGACGAGCTCAAGCTCGCCCTCGAACCCTTCCGGCAGGTGCCGACGACGCGTCGCTCGGGCGGCACGGGCCTGGGCCTGCCGCTGACCAAGGCGCTCGTCGAGGCCAACCGTGCCGCCATGTCGATCACCAGCGTCAAGAAGGAAGGCACGCTGGTCGAGATCACCTTCCCGCCCCAGCGCGTGCTGGCGAGCTGAGGCGGCGGGATCCCCGTTCGCCCTGCCGGCAACGGCGCCGCCGGACGGCATCGCCGAGAGATGCCCTTTGGGCAACGCCCTTCCCATACCCCGTCCTGGATGATATCGGACGCGTAGCGCGACCCCCACCCGGAAGCCGAAGAGGCCTCTCCGAGAGCGAGGATATCCACGCGTCGCATCATGCGCATCCGGCAATTCACCCTCACCCAGTCCGCACTCGCGGCGATTGGGCTCATGCTCGCCTGTTCGCTCGCGCTCGGCGGCAGCCTGCTCTGGCACCACTACGCCGCGCTCAGCGGCAGTGCACGGACCCTCGCCCGCCTCGACGCCTTCAGCCTGGTGCTCGATGCAGCCAACCGGATCTCGGCCGAGCGCGGCCCCACCAACGCCGCCCTCGGCGGCGATCTGACCGAGCATGACCCGGTGCGGCTCCGCCTGCAGGCCTTCCGTCGCGCGAGCGATGCCGCGATCGCCCGCATTCCGCCTGCGCTGGCACCAGTCGCCGCGCCGATGCAGGCCCAGCTCGACCGGGCGCGCGGCGAGGTCGATGCGCTGCTGGCACGGCCCCGTGCCCAGCGCGGCGGCAGTGACATCGAGGCGGCGATCCTGGCGATGTTCACCGCCTATGATGCGACGATGCCCGTCGCCGACATGGCGATGGACAAGCTCCTCGCAGGCGATTCCGCGCTGATCGGCCATGCGCTGGTCGCCCGCATGCTCGGTGAGCTGCGGGACTATGCCGGGCGGCTGGGCTCCTATCTCGTCATCTCGATCGTCCGCGGCGAGCCGCTCGCCGGCGCTTCCCGGCAGGCTTTCGAAGAGACGCGCGGGCGCATCCTCGAGCTGTGGCGGCTTATCGATTCGCAAACCGCCGTGCACGTGGCCGGCCTCGCAGCACGGGCGCGTCAGGACACCGAAGAGCTCTTCTTCGGCAAGGGGATCCGGCTGATCGAACAGACACGGGCGCAACTGGATGCCAGCCAGTATCGCGGCTCTCCCGAGCATTTCACCGATGCGATCGTGCCCAGCTTCACGCCGATCGAACAGCTGCGCGATCGTTTCATCAGCTCCGTCGCCCAGCGCTTCGATGCGACCTACCGCCATGCCAGGGCTGATTTCGTCCTCGCGGTGATCGGCACGGCGCTGGTGCTGGCGGTCCAGCTGGCGCTGCTGTTCATCAGCCGTCGCTTCCTGTTCAGGCCGCTCATGCTGGCGCATACCCGCGTCGTCGACCTGGCAAACGGCAAGCTCCACCAGCCCGCGGTTCCCAAGCAGCTGCGCAGCGAAATGCGCGACCTGTTCCAGGCGCTGGAGACACTGCGCAGCCGATTGATCGAACGTGAGCAGCTCGATGCCGAGCGGCTGCGGCTGACCGCGCGCCTGCGAATTCAGGCCGACACCGATGGGCTGACCGGCGTCCTCAACCGCGGCGCCCTCGAAAGGCTGGTGCAGAAGATTGCCGGCAACCCCGAAAGGAAGCGGACGGTCGGGCTTATCCTGCTCGACATCGACCACTTCAAGGCCATCAACGACGACCTCGGCCACGTCGCCGGGGACGCGGCGCTGCGCGCCCTCGCCCAGAGGCTGCAGGAAGCGCTGCGCGACGAAGACGTCGTCGCCCGCTTCGGTGGCGAGGAGTTCGCCATCCTCATCCTCGACGACCATGCCGCGGAAACGGACACGCTCGCGGATGTCGCGGAGAGGCTCCGCGGCTGGATCGAAGCCCGGCCCGTCAGGCTGGATAACGGGACGGAGATCGCCATAACCGTGAGCATCGGCGTCGCCACGGCCAATGCCGGGCCACAGATGTGGCCCGAATTGCTCAGAGCCGCCGATTCCGCGCTCTATCGCGCCAAACGGGAGGGCCGCAACCGCGTCGCGATCGCAGAGGCCTGATCCCGTTCCGGCTACAGCATCGTCCCGGTCAGGATCAGGGCGGCGACGCCGAAATAGATGATCAGGCCGGTGACATCGACCAGCGTCGCCACGAAGGGCGCCGAGGCGCTGGCCGGGTCGAAGCCGAGCCGCTTCAGCGCGAAGGGCAGCATCGAGCCGGCGAGCGAGCCGAAGGTGACGATGCCCAGCAGCGCGGCGCCGACCGTCGCCGCCACCAGCACCCAGTGCGGCCCGTAATCGTAGAAGCCGGCCCATTGCCACAGGATGATGCGAACCACGCCGATCGCACCGAGAATGGTGCCGAGCGTCAGGCCGGTCGGCACCTCGCGCAGCGCGACCCGCCACCAGTCCTTCAGCGTGACCTCGCGCAGCGCCAGCGCCCGGATGATCAGCGAGGTCGCCTGCGAGCCGGAATTGCCGCCCGAGCTCATGATCAGCGGGATGAACAGCGTCAGCACGATCGCCTTCTCGAGCTCGCCCTCGAAATGCTGCATGACCGAGGCGGTCAGCATCTCGCCGAGCAGCAGGATCGAAAGCCAGCCGGCGCGTTTGCGGATCATGCCGAGGAAGCCGATCTCGTTGTAGGGCTGGTCGAGCGCCTCCATGCCGCCGAGCTTCTGCACGTCCTCGGTCGTCTCGGCGATCATGGCGTCGATGACGTCGTCGAAGGTGACGATGCCGATGACATGGTCGTCGTCATCCACGACCGGAACGGCGAGCAGGTCGTATTTGGTGATGAGGCGCGCCACCTCCTCCCGGTCGATCTCGGGCGTCACCGTGATCGGCTTGTGCGCCGGCACCACCGATTCGACCGGCGCGTCCGGATCGCCGGCGATCAGGCGCCGCAGCGAGACCGCGCGCACCAGCTTCCGCGTGGCGGCATCGAGCACATAGATCGCATAGACCGTCTCGCGCGAGCGCTCGACGCGGCGGATATGGTCGATCGTCTGCTGCACCGACCAGCTCGAGGGTACGCTGACGAACTCCGTCGTCATGATCGAGCCGGCGCTGTGCTCGGGATAGGCCAGCAGCTTCTTGAGATCCGAGCGGGTCTGGCGGTCGATGCGCCCGCTCAGGCGCGCCGCGGTCTCCTCGTCGAATTCCTGGAAGACGTCGGCGGCGCGGTCGGCCGACATGGCGGAGAGCAGCGCGCCGGCGCGGCCCTCGGGCAGTAGCGCAAGCGCCTCGGCGGCGGCGCCGAATTCAGGCTGATCGAGCACCTCGACGGCCCGCTCGAAGGGCAGCTCGCCCAGGACATGCGCGATGGTCGCGATATCCTGCTCGTTCAGCGTCTCGACGATGTCGGCGACGTGTTCCTGCGCCAGCGTCTGGGCCAGCGTCACGGCAAGGAGGTCCGTCGTGGCGGCGGTATCGTTCATGGCTCTATTCCTTGCGATCGGGCCGTCATGGCCGGATCGCAGGCGAGCCGGGCAACCCGGTCAGGCGCGCGAGGCGGCGGCAGACGGCTTCGACTGTCGGCTGGGACTGTCGCTTGGCATCGGGTTGAAGTTTCCTGTGAGCAGCCGGCCGGAGGCCGGAAGCAGGAGGCCAATGCACCCGACGCGCGCCGAGGTCAAACGGATTCTGCACGCCCGGGCGTCTGATCATGCGCATTGGCCGTGATCGGCGCCCGTCCTATTGTCGCGACGACGGAATCGGCGCCTGTGCCGGATCCGTCGTCGATCCGCTCTCTCTCGCTGGAACTCCGCCGATGTCCCTGACCATCTACGGCTGCTACCGCTCGCGCGCGACGCGCGTCATCTGGCTCGCCAACGAGCTCGGCCTGCCGTTCACGCATGTGCCGGTGATCCAGGCCTACCGCCTGCCGGACCCGCAGGCCCCGGGCGTGCCCCTGCACACCCGCAGCGCCGAATTCCTCAGGATCAACCCGAACGGCCATATCCCGAGCATCGACGACAACGGCTTCAAACTGCACGAATCGCTGGCGATCAACCTCTACCTCGCGCGCAAGCATGGCGGGCCGCTGGCACCGCAGAACGCGCAGGAGGAAGGCCTCGCGGTGATGTGGGCGCTCTGGGCCGCGACCGAGTGCGAGACCCATGCGCTCAACCTGCAGTTCCATCTCGCCGCCTATCCGCCGGAGAAGCGCAAGCCCGAGCTGGTCGAGGCCGCGCTCGCAGCCCTGCCCGGCCCCTTCTCGGTGCTCGACCGGACGCTGGCCGAGGGCAATGGCTATGTGATGGGCGGCCGCTTCACCGTCGCCGACATCAACGTCGCCGAGGTGATCCGCTACGCCAAGCCGGCGACGCAGCTCTTCGATGCCCATCCCCACGTCAAGGCCTGGCTCGACGCCTGCCAGGCGCGGCCGGCCTTCAAGGCGATGTGGCAGGCGCGCGACGCCGAAGCCGCCTGAGGCAGGAAACGGGTGGAGAGCGAGCCGGTGCGAGCCTATCGCTCCGGCTCGCTTTCATCGTGCAGGCCCCAGATGTCATCGCCCTCCCCCTCGCAGCCCGTCATGGACCTGAGCGACTGGCTCCTGCTCCTGCTGCTCTCCCTGCTTTGGGGCGCCTCCTTCTTCTTCGGCAAGATCGCCGTCTCGGAATGGCCCCCGCTCGCGGTGGTGCTGGCGCGCGTCGGCATGGCGGCTGCGGCGCTGCTGCTGGTGGTGCGTCTGTCGGGGCTGTCGATGCGCGTCGGCGGGCGGATGTGGCTCGCCTTCTTCGGCATGGGCCTGCTCAACAACCTGATCCCGTTCGGGCTGATCTTCTGGGGCCAGACGCAGATCGCCAGCGGCCTCGCCTCGATCCTCAACGCCACGACGCCGCTCTTCGGCGTCATCGTCGCCCATCTCTTCGGGCAGGACGAGAAGGCGACCGGGCTCAAGCTCGCCGGGGTCGGCGCCGGCATCGTCGGCGTCGCGATCCTGATGGGCCCCGATGCGATCGGCGGTGTCTCGGGCGCGTTGCTGCCGCAGCTGGCCTGCCTGGCAGCCGCCCTGTCCTATGGCTTTGCCGGCCTCTACGGCCGGCGGTTCCGAGGTCTGCCGCCCCTGGTCACGGCCGCGGGACAGGTCAGCGCCACGACCGTGATGACCATCCCGCTGGTGATCGCCTTCCATCCGCCCTGGAAGCTGCCCGTGCCGAGCGCCCCGGTCGCTTTGTCGCTCATCGGGCTGGCGCTGCTCTCGACGGCACTGGCCTATGTCATCTTCTTCCGAATCATGCGCCGGGCCGGCGGCACCAACGTCATGCTGGTGACGTTCCTGATTCCGGTCAGCGCCATCCTGCTGGGCTGGGGCATCCTCGGCGAAGCGCTGCTGCCACGGCATTTCCTGGGGATGGCGGCGATCGCCGCCGGGCTCGCGCTGATCGACGGGCGGCTGTTCGGCCCGGCGCGCGCGAGGCCGGCCTAGGCCCAAAGACTTTATTGCCCAAAAATTATGAATTGCTATAGGGTCGACTCATCGGCTGGAGTCGCTATTGGGCACGGCCCACTGAAGAGATATCGCGGCAAGCGGTACCGGGGAACAGGGGACGGCCAATGGATGTGCGGCAACTGCGATGCTTCATCGCGGTGGCGGAAGAGCTGCATTTCGGCCGCGCGGCCGAGCGGCTCGGCGTCGCGCCGCCCGCCCTCTCACGACAGATCAGCGCCCTTGAGGACGAACTCGGCGTCGCCCTGCTGACGCGCACGACCCGTCAGGTCGCGATGACCCGGGCCGGGCTGATCATGCTCGAGGAGGCGAAGGGCATCCTCGTCAAGATGGAGCATGCGTCCCGCGCCGTGCGCGAGGCCTCGCTCGCCTCGGGCAAGGTGCTGCGCGTCGGCGCGATCGACGCGGCTTCGTCGAGCTTCGTGCCGGAAGCGCTGGTCGCCTTCCGGGCGCGGTTCCCCGGCATCGAGATCAAGTTCGTCGAGGCGATGACGGCCGCGCTGATCCAGATGCTGGAATCCGGCAAGCTCGACCTCGCCCTCACCCGCCCCCCGCGCAAGCCGACCGATTGCGCCTTCGAGATCCTGCGGGTGGAACGGCCGATCGTGGTGCTCAACGAGGCGCACCCGCTGGCGGCACGCGAGCATCTGACGATGCTCGATCTCGTCGGCGAGCCCTTCGTCGTGCCGTCCAAGCGCATCCGGCCCTATGCCTACGACCTCGTCATGGCCTATTTCGAGAGCGTCGGCGCGGTGCCGAACGTCACCATCGAGGCTACCGAGAAGCCCGCCATGATGTCGGCGGTCGCGGCCGGCCTCGGCATGGCGCTGGCACCGGACTGGGTCTCACGGCTATCCTTCCCCGGCGTGACGATGCGGCGCCTGCGCGGGGCGCTGCTCGACCCACCGCCGCCCGGCGCGCTCGTCGGCGTCGCCTGGCGGCCGCAGCAGAAGCTGCCCTCCCGCGACGACTTCCTGGCCATCCTGAGAGAGAGCGTCACGCTGCTCGACGATCGCCAGTCCCTCTCCCTCGCCCCTTCCCCCAAACCGCAGAAACGGACAGCCCGCGCAGGGTCGCCGATCGGAGGAGCCTGATGAGTCTCAACCAGATAGAACGGGCGCAGGGCCTGCGCGTGCGATCGACACAGGATCTGGCCGGCGGCCTGTTCATGATCGTTCTGGCATTCGGCGCCTTCGTCTTCACCTGGGACCTGCCGGCAGGCAGCCTGCGCCAGCTCGGCCCCGGCATGCTGCCGAAGGCCTTCGCCGTGATCTGCGCGGCGCTGGGCGCGCTGCTCGTGCTAACCTCACTGCGCTACCATGGCGAGAAGCTCCAGGGCTGGTCCTGGAAGGGCATCTTCTTCGCGCTGGGCGGAGCCTGCCTGTTCGCCCTCACCATCCGCGGCTTCGAATTCGGCCCGATCCGGGTGCCGGCATTGGGCCTGCTCGTCGCCGGGCCGCTGCTGATCGCCTTCTCCGGCCTCGCAGCCGACGACCGCCGGATCAAGGAGCTGCTGATCTTCGCCGTCGCCATGTCGGCCGGCTGCATCCTGCTGTTCAAATACGCGTTGGGCCTGCCGATCCCGCTCGCACCCTGGCTTCTGGGTATCTGAGCGATGATGGAGACATTCGCCCATCTTTCGCTCGGCTTCGGCGTCGCCCTGACATTCAAGAACATCGCGCTCTGCTTCGCCGGCTGCCTGATCGGCACGCTGATCGGCGTGCTGCCCGGCGTGGGCCCGATCGCGACGATCTCGATCCTGCTGCCGATCACCTTCGGCCTCGACCCGACCGGCGCGCTGATCATGCTGGCGGGCATCTATTACGGCGCCCAATACGGCGGCTCCACCACCGCGATCCTGGTCAACATTCCGGGAGAGGCGACCGCCGTCGTCACGACCCTGGACGGCCACCAGATGGCCAAGCAGGGCCGCGCCGGCATCGCGCTCGGCACGGCGGCGATCGGCTCCTTCTTCGCCGGCTGCGTCGCGACCGTGATCATCGCCGCGCTCGGCGCGCCGCTGACCAAGCTCGCCCTGCTGTTCGGCCCGGCCGAGTATTTCTCGCTGATGGTGATGGGCCTGTGCTTCGCCGTCGTGCTGGCGCGCGGCTCGATCCTCAAGGCCTTCTGCATGATCATGCTGGGCCTGCTGCTCTCGACGGTCGGCACCGATCTCGAGACCGGGCAGGAGCGGCTGACCTTCGGCGTCGCCTCGCTGATGGACGGCATCGACTTCTCGGTGCTGGCGATGGGCGTGTTCGGCTTCGCCGAAGTGCTGCGCAACCTCGAGAACCCAGAGGCGCGCGACGTGGTCAAGGCCAAGATCGGGCGGCTTTTGCCCGGGTGGGACGACCTCAAGCAGTCTGCCGCCCCCGTGCTGCGCGGCACCTTCATCGGCGGCATTCTCGGCATCCTGCCCGGCAACGGCGCCGTCCTCGGCCCCTTCGCCAGCTACACCGTGGAGAAGAAGATCGCCAAGGATCCGTCGCGCTTCGGCAAGGGCGCGATCGAGGGCGTCGCCGGGCCGGAATCGGCCAACAACGCCGGCGCGCAGACCGCCTTCATTCCGCTGCTCACCCTCGGCATCCCGCCGAATGCGGTGATGGCGCTGATGGTCGGCGCGATGACGATCCACGGCATCATCCCCGGCCCGCAGGTGATGACCCGCAACCCCGAACTGTTCTGGGGCATGGTCGCCTCGATGTGGGTCGGCAACCTGATGCTCCTGATCATCAACCTGCCGCTGGTCGGCGTGTGGGTGAAACTGCTGCAGGTGCCCTACCGACTGATGTTCCCGGCGATCCTGATCTTCTGCTGCATCGGCATCTACTCGGTGAACAACCAGCCGCTCGACGTCGCCTTCACGGCGCTGTTCGGCCTGTTCGGCTACCTGCTGATCAAGCTCGGCTTCGAGCCCGCGCCGATGCTGCTTGGCTTCGTGCTCGGCAAGCTGATGGAGGAGAAGCTCCGGCAGGCGCTGATCATCTCGCGCGGCTCATTCATGACCTTCGTCGAGCGGCCGATCTCCGCCGGGCTGCTTGTCGTCGCCGTGCTGGTGCTGGTCATCGCGCTGCTGCCGTCGATCGCGAAGAAGCGCGACGAGGTCTTCACCGAATGACGGGGTTGCCCCAGGCAGGGCGCCCCCCCAATTTTCAATCAAACCCTAGGGAGGGAACATCTATGAAGAAGCTTGTTCTTGGCCTCGCCGCCGCCGCGGCGCTGAGCTTCGCCGGCGGCGCCCAGGCGCAAGGCTATCCCACGAAGCCGATCACCATGATCGTGCCCTTCGCAGCTGGCGGGCCGACCGACATCATCGCCCGCATCGTCGCCGACAACATGTCGAAGACGCTCGGCCAGCAGATCGTGATCGAGAACGTCGCGGGCGCCGGCGGCACCACCGGCATCACCCGCGCCGTGACCGCCGCGCCGGACGGCTACACCATCGCGATGGGCCATCTCGGCACCTTCTCGGCGGCGCCCGCCACCTATCCGGGCCTGAAATACGACCCGATCAACGGCATGCAGACCATCGGCCTCGCCGGCGGCACGCCGATCCTGATCGTCGCGCGCAAGAACCTCGAGGCGCCCGACCTCAAGGCCTTCGTCGCCGCCGTCAAGGCCAACCCGGACAAGTTCAACGAGGCCCATGCCGGCCTCGGCTCAGTCTCCTGGACCACCTGCACCCTGTTCAAGGGCATTCTCGGCACGCCGAAGATCAACGCGGTCGCCTATCGCGGCACGGGCCCGGCGCTGAACGACCTCGTCTCCGGCCAGGTCGACTTCATGTGCGACCAGATCGTCTCGGTGGCCGAACAGGTCCGCTCCAACACGATCAAGGCCTATGCCATCGCCTCGGCCGAGCGCTCGCCGGCGCTGCCCGACGTCCCGACCACCAAGGAAGCCGGCCTGCCGGACTACCAGATCGAGGCCTGGAACGGCATCGCCGGGCCGAAGGGCATGCCCAAGGAGGCCGTGGACAAGCTGGTCGACGCCCTCAACAAGGCGCTCAATGACGAGGGCACCAAGAAGCGCCTGCTCGATCTCGGCACCGTGCTGCCGACGGCGGAGGAGCGTACCCCGGCCGGCTTCGCCGCCCTGATCAAGCGCGACGCCGACAAGCTGACGCCGGCGCTCTCCGCCGCCCCGAAGCAGTAACCCGGCCGCGAAACGACACGATCGGCGGCGGGCCCTGTCGGGCCCGCCGTTTTCGTTTCGCCCGGGGCCGCGGCTTCTCCCGCAAGACTCCTGAACTGACAAGCCATTGTTTCATCAGCGATTTTTGTGGCCCGTTGCCGGGCGTTAACATCTCGTGACCCCGCCATGGTGGAACAGCTCCGCCGGCCATCCGGTTGTCTCTCCGAAGTTCGCTTCGAAAGGAGAGACATCATGTTCAAGAAACTTGCTCTTGTAGCCGCCCTGACCATCACCCCGGCCGTCGCCTTCGCCCAGAGCCAGCCGCCCTCAGGCGGCGCCGTCGGCGGCGCGACCAGCGGCGCTGCGGCGGGTGCGGTCGGCGGCGCGGTTGTCGGCGGCCCGGTGGGTGCGGTCGTCGGCGGCGTCGGCGGCGCGGTCGTCGGTGCGATCGTCGGCGACGTCGCGGAGCCCAAGTTCCGGACCTATGTCGTCGAGCAGCGCGTGCCGTCCTACACCTATGCCGAGCCGGTCGCGGTCGGCACGGTGCTCCCGGCCGAGGGCGTCGTTTATCGCCGCCTGCCGGCCGAGTACGGCCCCAGCGCCTCGAACTACAGCTACACGGTGGTGAACGACCGCACCGTCATCGTCGAGCCGCAGACTCGCCGCGTGGTGCAGATCATCGATTGACACCCGTCCCTCTGCATGAATGGGCCCGTCCCGGCAACGGGGCGGGCCTATCTCGTTCTTGTGATCGGCGAGGCACGAAACTGCCGCAGGCTGCGCGCATTCTTGCCATGGGGCGAGGCAGATATCGGAGGTCGATCATGATCAAGCGGCTTCTACTGGCAGCCGTTCTTGCAGCCATTCCCGCAACCGCTTTCGCGCAGGACAAGGGACCCATCATCCGCGATCCCAACGGCGGCTCCATGCATGACCCGGTCCTGGCCGGCAGGGAGACGAACTTCGTGCCGTTCTTCGCGCCGCCCCCACGGGCTCACGCCGCCGGGATGATCAACGACGATGCCGCCTTCCGGAACTATGTGATGGCGCAGCGCATGCGGTCATATCGCTATGCCGAGCCGGTCGAAGTCGGCACCGTGCTGCCGGCGCGCGGCGTCGTCTATCGCAACGTGCCCGCGGAATATGGTGCGCCCGGCTATCGCTACACCGTCGTGAACAACGAAGCCGTCATCGTCGAGCCGCGCACGCGCCGCGTGGTCGAAATCATCGAGTGACACAACACAGCATGGCCCCGGGCCGGGAACGGCGCGGGGCCTAGCGAGGCTCAGCGCGTGCCGAACATCCGGTCGCCGGCATCGCCGAGGCCCGGTACGATGTAGCCGTGGTCGTTGAGGCGCTCGTCGATCGCCGCCGTCCAGATCCGGACATCGGGATGGGCGCCGCGTAGCCGGGCGATGCCTTCCGGGGCGGCGAGCAGGCAGACGAAGCGCAGATCCTTCGCCCCGCGCTCCTTGAGACGCTCGACCGCGGCTACGGCGGAGTTGGCCGTCGCCAGCATCGGGTCCATCACCACGATCATGCGGTCGGCGATGTCCGACGGCGCCTTGAAGTAATATTCCACCGCCTGGAGCGTGTCGGGATCGCGGTAAAGGCCGATATGGGCGACGCGCGCCGCCGGCACGAGCTCAAGCATGCCGTCGAGGAAGCCGACGCCCGCCCGCAGGATCGGGGCGAAGACCAGCTTCTTGCCGGAGATGATCGGCTGCATCGATTTCTGCAGCGGCGTCTCGATCTCGATCAGCTCGGTCGGAAGGTCGCGCGTCACCTCGTAGCAGAGCAGCATGCCGATCTCGTTGAGGAGCTGGCGGAAGCTCTTGGTCGAGCGGTCCTTCTCGCGCATCAGCGTCAGCTTGTGCTGGACCAGCGGGTGATCGACGACGGTGACGCCGTCCTGGCTCGCAGTCATACGCCCGTTTCCCCTCTTCTTCTCAACCTTCGCCGCAACCCCGGACAGGCGGCCCCGGCCGCGCCAATCCGGGGTCCTTGCACTCGCCCGGGAGTGACCAAGGACCGACGCGGAACCTAAAATACAGTGCCGTCGCTGACGATGCTCAGCGGCGGGCCGCCATCCACACGCTTTTCACGCGCGATGCGTCGGCCTGCGGCCCAGCTGCCGCCTTCGAGCACCTTGGCGAGCGGCAGTTCTTCGCGCGAGCGGCGCAGCCGCCGGCGGATCAGCGCCGCGATTTCGTCGAGCAGTGCGACGGTCAGCGCCCGCCACTCGACCACCAGAGGCGAGGAAACCTCGTGGGCCTTCCGCGCATCCGCCTCATCCTTCAGCGCGAGTACGCCGCTGTCGAGGAACAGCCCGCCGTTGCGGTATTCGGGCAGGCCTGTCAGCTCGTCGATGCCGACGACGGTGATGCCGGCCCATTGCAGCGGCTCGATCAGCGAATAGGTCAGCCATTGCGAGAGCTTGTGGAAGGGAACCAGTCCCTCGGTCGGCTCGCCCGGCGCGACCAGCGGGTGGCGCCAGGTATCGCCCAGCGCCACGCCCGCCAGCATCAGCCGCGAAGGCCAGATGCCGCCGAAGGTCGCCAGCACCTCGCCGAGCATGTGCGGCGCACGCAGCATCCCGGTCTCGGCGGCGGCAGCGAAGCGGTCGAACAGGTCGCCGGGACGCGCCAGCCCCTGCCGCTCCAGCTCCTCGCCGAGGCGATTCAGCAGCGCCGCGCGCCCTTCGAGCGCGAGCAGCGGATTGTCCGGCCCGGCCTGGAAGCCCTGCGCCAGGGCCGCGGCGTCGAGATGCCTGAGGGCGGCGGCGTCGGCACGCAGCGGATCGGCCGGATCGCTGGAGAACAGGCCCGCCGCGAACATGTCGAGCGAAGCCAGCGCGAGTCCCTCGGAGCGGCCGATGTCGCGGCCGGTCACCGTGTCGCGATAGCGCCAGTCCGGCCCGGCCCCGGCATCGAGCAGGACGCTAACCACCGCGAGGTCATAGGCGGCGCGGCCGCGGGCTGCCGGATCGGAGAAGCCGGCAGCCTGGTCGAGCCTGCGCCAGCGATCGTCGCCCGCGACGACAAAATGGCGCCAGCGCGCATGGAAGGGGATGTCGAGCGTCGGATAATTCGCGCGAATGGTCTCGAGCACATAGTCGGCGCAGGCCTCCAGCCGCTCCGGACGGATCTCGAAATGCAGCAGCCGGCCGGCGAGCCCGAGCTCCAGCATCTCCCGCGCGCGCTCGCGCACGGCGGCAGGTTTCAACAGGGCACGGAACGTCTCGGGATCGCGGTCAGGCATCGTCAACTCGGCTGGGCGTGGGCGGAATCAGAACTTGTCGAGGTCGCGGCCGACCGTCCCCTTGAGCGCGTTGTCGCCGGGGGCTCCGTCCGGCGAGTAATAGCCGGCCGCCTTCTTGGCCTCGATCTCGACGGAAGCGTCCGGGGGGACGAGCTCGGGCGGGATGGCGACGCGCTCGCCAATAGCGATGCCGCTCTCGACCATGGCGTCGTACTTCATGTTCGACATCGACATCAGCCGGTCGATCCGCGTCACGCCGAGCCAGTGCAGCACATCGGGCATGAGCTGCTGGAAGCGGGCATCCTGCACACCGGCGACGCATTCGGTGCGCTCGAAATAGGTCGCGGCGGAATCGCCGCCCTCCTGGCGCTTGCGGGCGTTGTAGACGAGGAACTTGGTCACCTCGCCGAGCGCCCGCCCCTCCTTGCGGTTGTAGACGATCAGGCCGACGCCGCCGCTCTGCGCCTCCTTCACGCATTCCTCGATGCCGTGGATCAGGTAGGGCCGGCAGGTGCAGATGTCCGAGCCGAAGACGTCCGAGCCGTTGCACTCGTCATGGACGCGGCAGGCGATGCGCTTCCTGGGATCGGCGAGCGCGGAGACCTCGCCCATGACATAGGCCGTGATCGAGCCGATCGGCGGCAGGAAGACCTTGAGGTCCGGCCGCGTCACCAGCTCGGGATACATGCCGCCGGTCTGCTCGAAGAGCGTGCGGCGCAGCTCGTTCTCGGTCGTGCCGAAGCGCTCGGCGATGCCCGGCAGATACCAGACCGGGTCGACCGCGATCTTGGTGACGGAGATGTCGCCGGACGGATGCAGGATGTGGCCGTCCGCGGCGAGGCGATGCGCACCCATGGCGGCGAGGATCTCCGGCAGGTTGAGCCGCGCCTTGGTGATCGCGATCGAGGGGCGAATGTCGACGCCCTCGCCGATCAGCTTGCCGAAATCCTGCGCCACCGTATGCCCGAAGGGATCGAGCGAAACGATCTTCTTCGGATCGGCCCATTGCGGTTGCGGCGTGATCTCGGCCGTCGGATGGGTGTTGGTCAGATCCGGGCGCTGCGAGGGGTTCATCGCGCGCGCCGAGATCGCGAGCGCGCGATACACCGAATAGGAGCCGCCATGGGCGCCTATGACGTTGCGGTCGGCCGGGTTGGTGGTCGAGGCGATGATCGGGCCGCGCTCGGCCGCCGTCGGAGCGCCCCATCGGATCGGGAAGCGGGCGGCGGCGCTGCCCGGTTCGGGATGGGAGGTCAGACGGATGTGGCCCGTGCGGTTCGGCGCGTTCATGGTCTCGCCCTGAAACAGGAAAGGGCCCCGAGACGGGAGCGTCCGGGGCCCTCTGGACCTCAAGAAGTGTGTACCAGCGCGTGGACGCCGTCAATCGCCTTAAAAAACAGCAAGATAGCGCAGCAGCGAGATGATGCCGATCACGATCACGATGATCTGGACGACGTTCTTGATCTGCCCGTCGAGCGGCAGCATCCGCACGAGGTAGAGGACGAGGCCGATAACGAGAACGGTGATCAGCAGCGAAATCAGAATGCCCATGCTTTCAGCCCTTTGTCTCGGCCGGTAGCCGGCCCCCCGGAAGCCCCACCGCGACGCATTCGCGGCATGTCAGCCCCGCCGACAAAACGTCGCAGGGTGGGAAGAGGTTCCGTTTCGGACTTTCCCGACGAAGGGGCGGTGGCGATCGGCACGGGAAGCAGCGGCGTGATGGTCGGGCCTGTCCCGACCATCCACGCCTTCGCTGGCCGAAGGTCGTGCTCAAGACGTGGGTGCTCGCCACAGGGGCGAGCATGACCAAGAAGCGTCATTCTCGGGCGGAGCGAAGCGCAGACCCGAGAATCTCAGGACCAGAAGGAACTGGCTTCCGAGATGCTCGGGTCAAGCCCGAGCATGACGGCGGATCAGCCCGCGATGCGGTCGAAATCCGCGACCGCGCGGGTCGCCTGACGGAGCTGGTTGAGCAGCTTCAGGCGGTTGGCGCGCTGGGCCGGATCGGGATCGTTGACCGTGACCTTGTCGAAGAAGGCATCGACGGCGGGGCGCAGCTCCGCGAGAGCGGCCATGGCACCCTCGTAGTCCTCGGCGGCGACGGCGGCCTCGGCCTTCGGCGTGGCCTGCGCCAGCGCGACGGCGAGCGCCTTCTCCTCGATCAGGCCCGCTTCCGCGATGAGATGCAGATCCGGCGCGCCGGCGAAGGCGCCCTCCCCATCCTTCTTCTCCTCGGCCTTGAGGATATTGGCGGCGCGTTTGTAGCCCGCGAGCAGGTTCTTGCCGTCCTCGGTGTCGAGGAAGCGGCCGAGCGCGGCGACACGGCGAGTGATGAGGAGAAGGTCGTCGTTGGCAGAGCTGCCCTCGCCCAGCACGGCATCGACCAGATCATGCCGCGCGCCCTGGTCGCGAAGCATGACCTTCAGGCGGTCGTGGAAGAAGGAGAGGAGGTCCGCGTCCTTGACCGTCTGTGTCAGCGGGAACCGCACTCCATTCTCCACCACCAGCCGGATCACGCCCAGCGCCGCACGGCGCAGCGCATAGGGGTCCTTGCTCCCGGTCGGCTTCTCGTCGATGGCCCAGAAGCCGACGAGCGTGTCGAGCTTGTCGGCCAGCGCCACGGCGACCGAGACTGGATCGTTCGGCACGCGGTCCGACGGGCCGAGCGGCTTGTAGTGCTCCTCGACCGCAGCCGCGACCGAAGCATCCTCGCCCTGCAATTCCGCGTATTTCCGGCCCATCAGGCCCTGCAGTTCCGGGAACTCTCCGACCATCTCGGTCGGCAGGTCGGCCTTGGCGAGTTTTGCCGCGCGCTCGGCCTTCGCCGGATCGGCTCCGACGATCGGGGCCAGTTCCTTCGCCAGCGCGGCGATACGCTGGACGCGCTCGCCTTGCGTGCCGAGCTTGGCGTGGAAGACGACGCCGAGCTTGTCGAGCTTGGCCATGCGCTGGTCGAGCGGTTTGGCGAGATCGAGCCCGAGCTTCTCGGCGCTGTCCTTGAAGGTATCGAGATCCGGCAGCGAGCCGCGATCGGTCTGCCAGAAATAGGCGGCATCCGAGAGGCGCGCCCGGACGACGCGGCCGTTGCCGGCGGTGATCGCCGCGCCGCCGTCGCTGGCCATCAGGTTCGAGACCAGGATGAAGCGGCTGGCGATGTTTCCGGCCGCGGGGTCGCGCAGCACGAAGCATTTCTGGTTCGCGCGGATGGTGGCGCGGATGGCCTCGCCGGGGATGTCGAGGAAGCGCTCCTCGAAGGAGCCCATCAGCACCACCGGCCATTCGACGAGGCCGGCGACCTCCTCCAGCAGCCCCTCGTCCTCGACGAGGTCGAGGCCCTGCGCGAAGGCGAGGTTGCGGGCGTCAGCGAGGATGATCTCCTTGCGCCGGTCGGCATCGAGCACGACCTTCGCCTTCTCGAGCGAGGCGACATAGTCCTCCAGGCGCCGCACCGTGATCGGACCGGGCGCATGGAAGCGGTGGCCATAGGTGACGTTGCCCGAGACGATGCCGTCGACATCGAAATGCACCACCTCCGGGTCCTCGGTCTCGGCGCCGAAGGTGCAGAGGATCGAGTGCAGGGGGCGGACCCAGCGCAGGCTGGCGCCAGCGGCCGAGGCCTTGCCCCAGCGCATCGACTTCGGCCAGGGGAAGGTGCGGATCACCGCCGGCACGATCTCGGCAATGGCCTGGATCGTCTCCTGCCCCGGCTTCTCGATGACGGCGACGTAGCTATCGCCCTTCTTCGGGTCGCTGACGATGGTCGCCTGGTCGAGCGAAGCCAGGCCCGCCGCCTTGAGGAAGCCCTGGACGGCGGCATCGGGGGCGCCGACGCGCGGACCCTTGCGCTCCTCGCGCACGTCGCGGCCGCGCACGGGCAGGCCGGCGACATGCAGCGCGAGGCGGCGCGGCGTGGCGAAGGCCCTGGCGCCCTCATAGACGAGGCCGCGCTCGACCAGCGCATCGGTGACGAGCTTCTTGAGGTCCTCGGCGGCCTTGCGCTGCATGCGCGCGGGAATTTCTTCCGAGAAGAGTTCGAGCAGAAGATCGGGCATCACGCAGCTCCCCCGCCGACGGTCTTCAGCCAGGCTGCGCCGCAGGCCTTGGCGAGCTCGCGCACGCGCAGGATGTAGCTCTGCCGCTCGGTGACCGAGATCACGCCGCGGGCATCGAGCAGGTTGAAGATGTGGCTGGCCTTGATGCACTGGTCATAGGCCGGCAGGGCGAGTTCGTGACGCGGCTGGTTGGCGCCGGCGGCCGGCTCGCCGGCGGCGAGCAGGGCCTTGCATTCGGCCTCCGCATCCGAGAAGTGCCGGAACAGCATCTCGGTGTTGGCATGCTCGAAATTGTGCCGCGAATATTCCTGCTCGGCCTGCAGGAAGACGTCGCCATAGGAGATCCGGCCCTCGCCATCGAGGCCGTTAAAGTTGAGATCGTAGACGTTCTCGACGCCCTGAACATACATCGCCAGACGCTCGAGGCCGTAGGTCAACTCACCCGCGACCGGGGCGCATTCGACGCCTGCGACCTGCTGGAAATAGGTGAACTGGCTCACCTCCATGCCGTCGCACCAGCATTCCCAGCCGAGGCCCCAGGCGCCCAGCGTCGGGCTTTCCCAATCGTCCTCGACGAAGCGCACGTCATGCAGGCCGAGATCGACGCCGATGGCCCTGAGCGAGTCGAGATAGAGCTGCTGCAGGTCCGGCGGCGACGGCTTCAGGATGACCTGGAACTGGTAGTAATGCTGCAGGCGGTTGGGGTTCTCGCCATAACGTCCGTCCTTGGGGCGGCGCGAGGGCTGGACATAGGCTGCGCGCCAGGGCTTCGGCCCGAGCGCCCGCAGCGTCGTCGCCGGGTGGAAGGTGCCGGCGCCGACCTCCATGTCGTAGGGCTGCAGCACCACGCAACCTCGCTCGGCCCAGAAGCGCTGCAGCGTCAGCAGCAGCCCCTGGAAGGAGCGGGTCGGATCCATCGCCGGAGACGAAGCCGGGATAGTCGAAAGCGAATGTGGTGCGGGGGCGGACAAGTGCCGGCAACCTTTCCGATAACAGAGGAATGTCGGGGTGATTAGGGTTCGGGCCCGCCATGGTCAAGCGCCAGGCGAAGCCCCGGCCAGACAGGTTTCGTTCATGAACAGTCGGTTATCGACGGCCGCAACCGTCAGGCTTGCGATGTTCGGGGCGAGCATTCGATGCGAGCCGACGGCCGGATAAAGGAGTAACCCATGCTGACGACCCGCATCATTGCTGCCGCCTTCGGCGCTGCAACCTTGCTCGGTGCCGCTATCAGCAGCGCCCCCGCCTCGGCCACGCCGGCCTCCGCCGGCCTGCAGCCGATTTCGACTTCCGCCGGCGAGGCCGGCCTCGTCCAGCAGGTCTGGCACAGGGGCCGCCCGCATTATCGCGGCCATTACCACCGCCCCCGTCATTGGCATCGCCAGCGCTGCTGGACCGAGCACCGGCGGTTCTGGAACGGCCGGCACTGGGTGATGCGCCCGGTGCGCGTCTGCCGCCGCTGAGGCAGGCCGATCCGAACCGACGAGATGAAGACAAGCTGAACGGTGTGGTTTCGCGCCGTTCAGGTGAGAAGGCCTAGATTTCCCAGCAGGGACGACTTGCGATCCACCGGCCCGCACCGATGGCGCCAGATTATGGAGACGAAGATGATCCGGACCACGCTCCTTGCAGCCACGGTGGCAGGCGCCCTTGGCGGCGTCGCCCTGATGGTGATGCCCGCTGCCGCCGCTCCGATTGCGGCGCCGGCCGGCCAAACCGCGCAGGCCGGGCACGGACTGATCGAGCAGGCGCAGTATTACCGCGGCCCGCGCCGCTACTACGGCCCGCGCCCCTATTACCGCCCGCGCTGCTTCTGGTCGGAGCGCCGGGTCTGGAACGGCTGGCGCTGGGTGATCCGCCCGGTGCGCGTCTGCCGCTGACGCGGCCGTATTGCGGCCATGATCGGGCCGCCAATGAAAACCAGCTGGACGGCGAATCCGCGCCGTTCGGCCCCAAGTTCCAAGGACGGCGTTCCGCAGGCAGAGGCCGCTGGCGCCATCTCACGGAGGATCCGAATGTTCCGGACGATGCTTCTTACCGTCGCGACGGCAGGCACGCTGGGCGTGGCCGCCCTGAGCGCCTCCCCGGCCACCGCCGCTCCCATCGCACCCGTGCCGCTGGCCAGCGCCGCCGACGGCTTGGTCACGCAGGCCCAGTATTATGGTCCGCGCCGCTATTACGGCCCGCGGCGCTATTACGGCCCACCGCGCTATTACGGCCCGCGCTACTATGGTCCGCGCCGCTACTACGGCCCGCGGTTCTATGGTCCGCCGCCCCCGCCGCCGCTCTTCGCTCCGCCGCCGCGCTACTACTGGTAAGCCGCGAGGCGCGCCCGGCCGCGATGCACGGCGTCGCTCTCCGGGGTGAGACGGCCATCGGGCCCATTGATCACGAAAGCCGGCAGCAACCCTGCCGGCTTTCTGCTGTTCAGGACCGCGGTGACGATGACGCGGATCGCGGGCCTGTCGGCGAGGCCATGGACCGGCCGGACCGTCACCGCGCCGAAGCCGGTGCCGAGCCCGGCGAGCAGGTCCGGCAGCGCCTCGGCCCGGTGGATCACCGCGAGCAGCCCGCCCGGTTTCAGCATGCGACGCGCGGCCCGCAGCCAGGCGGCGAGATCGCCCTCCGCGACATGGGCCGCCCTGCGATTGGGCGTCGGTGACGCGCGAGTCCCGCCCGCAGGGTAGAAGGGCGGGTTCATCGCCACCGCATCACAGGAGGCCGCCTCCAGCCCCGCCGCCGCCAACTCGGAGGCGGGCGCCGTGATATCGGCCGAGACGACCATGATGCGGCCGGCCAGGCCGTTCAGCTCCGCATTCCGGCGCGCCAGGGCGGCCAGCTCCGGATCGCGTTCGATCAGGGTGGCGCGCAGCCCCGGTCGCAGGCAGGCAGCGGCGAGCCCGACCGTGCCCACGCCCGCGCCGATATCCAGCAGCGCCCCGCCATCGAGTTCGGGCAAGGAGGCGGCGAGCAGGATCGCGTCGGTGCCGGCGCGATGGCCCTTGCGGGGCTGGCGCAGGATCAGGCGCCCGTCGAGCAGCCGGTCCTCGACGATCTCACCGAGGCCGGGGGCGGATTCCGCCTCATTCATCGCCAAGCTCGGCGCCGTAGCCGGCCTCGACCAGCAGCGCCCGGGCCCGGCGCTTGTCCGCCTCGCGCACCAGCAGGCGACGCGGAAAGGCGCCGATCATGCCCTCCAGCGCGCTGATGTGCTGGTCCGCGATCAGGCAGTCGAGCCCGGCGGATTCGAGCAGGGCCTCGACGGCGCCGAGCAGGACGAGGTCGTTGGTGCGCATGAGTTCGTGCATCGCGCCATGGAGCCTAAGCTGGCCGGTTTGCGCAAGGTGCGGCGTCGCGCCGGTTTGCAGGGGCTGGCGTCCCATGTCACGGTTGTGGCATGGCTCGGGCGCGCCGCCCCGGCGCCAGAGCCGGATCCGATGAGGTCGAGCCGACCTGGTCGGCGTATCCGTCTCTCATCGCAAGGTTGGGCCCATTCCGATCGGCTTACGGCGCAAGCCGACCGGAGCGGGCTCAGGAACTGACCCGGAGATCGTTCAGTGGGTATCGTCGTATCCCTCGAGGAACGGGAATCGAATCAGGCGAGCATCGAGCCGCTGGTCGGCCTGACGCGCGCCGACATGGAACGCGTCAACGCGATGATTTTGTCGCGGACCGGCTCCGACGTGACGATGATCCCCGAGGTCGCCAACCACCTGATCTCCTCGGGTGGCAAGCGCCTGCGGCCGATGCTGACGCTCGCCATGGCCAATCTCTGCGGCTACCAGGGCGAGGGTCACGTCAAGCTCGCGGCCTCGGTCGAGTTCATGCACACCGCCACCCTGCTGCATGACGACGTCGTCGACGAGAGCGACATGCGCCGCGGCAAGCTCGCGGCCCGCATGCTCTGGGGCAACGAGGCGAGCGTTCTGGTCGGCGACTTCCTGCTCGGCCAGGCCTTCAAGATGATGGTCGAGGTCGGCTCGCTGCGTGCGCTCGACATCCTCTCCACCGCCGCGGCGGTGATCGCGGAAGGCGAGGTCTTCCAGCTTTCGGTCGCCAAGAACACCGAGACGACCGAGGACGAGTATCTCGCGGTGATCCGCGGCAAGACGGCCGAACTCTTCGCCGCCGCCTGCGAGGTCGGGCCGGTGATCGCCGGTTCTTCCAAGGCCGACGCAGCCGCCTGCCGCAGCTATGGCCTCAATCTCGGCATCGCCTTCCAGCTCATCGACGACGCGCTCGACTATGGCGGCGTCGCGGCCAAGCTCGGCAAGAACACCGGCGACGATTTCCGCGAGGGCAAGATCACCTTGCCCGTCGTGCTCTCCTTCCGGCGCGGCGGCGAAGCGGAGCGCGCCTTCTGGAAGCGCACGCTGCAGGACGGCGAGATCCGCGACGGCGATCTCGAGGAGGCGCAGGCGATCATGCGCCGCCATCGCGCGCTCGACGACACCATCGCCCGCGCCGAGCATTATGCGAACATGGCCAAGGACGCGCTCGGCCTCTTCCCCGCCTCGCCGATGAAGCAGGCGCTCAACGCGGCCGTCGATTTCTGCGTCGCGCGGGCGCACTGAGGCGAGCGAATCCTTCTCCCCCAAGGGGAGAAGGAAAAGTCGCGATTCACTCGCAATGACGATCAGCGAAAAACGGTCGGCTTGATCCACCAGCCCGGCCGCTCGCGCTGCAGCGCCTTTGCGGCTACGGCGCTGGCGCCGCAATCGTCGAACAGCGCGAAGCAGGTCGCGCCGGAACCGGACATACGGGCGAGCCGGCATCCCGGCAGGCCGGAGAGACGCTCCAGCACCGCGTCGATCGCGGGAGCGACGCTGCGGGCCGGCGCTGCGAGATCATTCCCCGATGCGGCAAGCTTGCCGAGCAGTTCCGGCGCGGAGGTCGGAACCGTGCTGGACATGGTGCCGGCCGAGGCCAATCGCTGCCCGGGCGCAAGGCCGAGCGCGCGGAATACCGCCGCAGTTTCCACCGCCACGCCCGGATTGACCAGCACGGCGAAGAGCGGGGGCAGGCGCAGCTGCGGCCCGAGCCGTTCGCCGATCCCCGCCATCAGCCTTGTCCGCGAATCGAGGCAGACCGGGACATCGGCACCGACCCGCGCGGCGATGACGTGCAACAGCGGATCGGTCAGCGCGATGCCGTTCAGGCGGGCGAGCAGGCGCAGCGCCGCGGCCGCATCGGCCGAGCCGCCGCCGATCCCCGACGCCACCGGCAGCCGCTTGACGAGATGGAAGCGCCCGAGCCGCAGGCCGGGGCGCGCGGCCGCCAGCGCGCCGGCAGCGCGCAGGACGAGGTTGCCGTCATCCACGGCCAGCCCTTCGGCGCGCGGGCCCGCGATCGAGAGGGAGAGCGGCGCTCCGGGATCCAGCGTCAGCAGGTCGCCGACGCCGGCGAAGGCGACGAGGCTTTCAAGCTCGTGATAGCCGTCGGCGCGCCGGCCCAGGACCCGCAGGTCGAGATTGACCTTGGCGCGCGCGCGCGTCGTCAGCGGTAGAGCCACGGCCGAACCCGCTCATCCCCGGCGAGGCAGCTCGCCTCAGCCGCCGTCCTTCTTGGCGTCGTCGACGGCGTTGGCGGAGGGGTCCTCCAGCCCGCGCTCGATCTTGCGCAGGATCTTGGGCAGGTCCTCGGGCTCGGGCTTGAGATCGCGGGCGTGGTTCCACTGGAACTTCGCCTCGAGCTGCCGGCCGGTGCGCCAGTAGACGTCACCGAGATGATCGTTGATCACCGGGTCCGAGGGGCGCAGCTCCATGGCGCGCTCGATCTCGCGCGAGGCGTCCTCGTAGCGGCCGAGGCGGTAATAGGCCCAGCCGAGCGAATCGATGATGTAGCCGTCACGCGGCCTGAGCTCGACGGCCCGGCGCAGCATGTCGAGCCCTTCGTCGAGCTTGAGGTGCTTGTCGACCAGCGAATAGCCGAGATAGTTCAGCACCAGCGCGCGCTCGCGCCCGAGCGGATCGGGCAAGAGCTCCAGCGCCTTGCGCAGATCGGCCTCGGCCTCCGGCCAGCGGTTGGTGCGCTCGCGCGCGATGCCGCGGAAATAGAACAGGTCCCAGTTGGCGCGGCCCGGCGAGGCGAGCTTCGCGATCGCCTTGTCATAGGAGGCGGCGGCTTCCGCGAACTGCTTGCGCGAGCGGTAGATGTTGCCGAGCGCGGAGAGCGCGTCGACATCGTCCGGCCGCTCGGCGATGACCTTCTCCAGATGCTTCACCGCCTCCTCGGGCTTGCCGAGGTTCTCCAGCGCGAGCCCGGCCTGGATTTCGGCATTCGGGCGCAGCGGCGAGGAGACCGGCATCTTCTCGTAGACGGCGACCGCGTCCTCGGGCTGGCGGGCGCGCTCGAGGATGTCGCCGAGCGTCAGGATGGCGAGGTCGTGGCCGGGATCGAGATAGATCGCCATCCGCAGATAGAGCAGCGCGGCGGCCTCGTCGCCCTGGCGGTTGCCGGCGCTGGCGAGGCCGTAGAGCACCTCGGCTGCCCCCTGCTGCGCCGTCGAGATCTGGCGCGGCGGCGCCTCCTTCTTCGCCACCAGCGCCATGCCGTCGCGGATGACGGGGTGATTCGGCAGGAGGCGGTCGAAGGCGGCATAGGTTTCGGCTGCGCCGTTGAAATCGCCGCTGCGGGCCTGGAAACGCGCCCAGAGATCGACGAGCCGGAGAGTGGTCTTCTCGGCGTCATAAGCCGATTTCAGGCGTTTCTCGGCATCGGCCTTGCGGCCGGCGGCATCGAGGATCAGCCCGGCATGATAGTCGCGGAAGAGATTATAGGACGGCTCGCCCTTGAGGCGTTCCAGCGTCTCGATCGCACGGCGGGAGTTGCCCGAGCCGAGATAGGACCAGGCCGAGAGCAGCGTCGCGGTGATGTCGGCCGCGCGACCGCGTCCGCCGCGCTGGAGATGGTTGCGCGCCGTCTGGTAGCTCTTCTGCTTGATCGAGCGGATACCGATCACGAGCTGCGCCAGGCCGTTGCTCGGATCCTGCTGGATCAGCTTGTCGGCGGCGCGGAAGGCGTCGGACATCGAGCCATCGGCCAGGAAGGCGACGAAGGCCCGCTCCAGCAGGTCGTTGTTCTGCGGATCCTCGCGCACGGCCTCGCGCAGATAGACGGACGCCGCGCCGAGATCGCGCGAAGCGCCGGCGACGATGGCGGCGAGATAGTTGCCCTCGAGGCTGTCCCCCGGCTCCAGCGAATCGGCCGAGCGTGGCGCGGTGGCACCCTGGGCCGCAGCGGCCACCGGCAGAACCATCAACAGCGACAAGGCAGCAGCCGTACCGGAGGCACGCACCTTCTTCATAAATGTCACGACTGCCATTCTCCCTCGGTCCACCGCCTCACCGCTCCGGGGCGCACTCTTCCAGCGGACCGTGATCGCTCGCGTAGGCCGTCAAGATGGCGGTTTCCGGGCGAGCCGGCAAGCCGGGCTCCATGCGAATCGGCGAGGTTCGTAGCGGCGGCGCAACAGCAACCGAAATATGCCTGCCGTTGCTAACCACGTCAGAAAACAGCAGTCATCGTTCAACGATTCGGCCCTATATTCAGGCCGCTCGCAGTTCACGCAGCGCCTCATACTGGGAACATTCAAATGAAAAAGATTGTTCTGAGCTTTGCCGCCGTCGCCCTTCTTGCCGGCTTCGCAGCCGGCTGCGCCAAGGACGAGCCCAAGCCGACCGCTCCGGTCGTCCGCAAGGGCTGATCATCCTTCCGCAGAAGACAAAGGGCGCGCCGGCGGCGCGCCCTTTTCCTTTGCCCGAATGTGGCAGCGGCACCGATCACATATTCGCGTAGCCTGGCCCGCCGCCGCCTTCCGGCACCGTCCAGGTGATGTTCTGGGCCGGGTCCTTGATGTCGCAGGTCTTGCAGTGGACGCAGTTCTGCGCGTTGATCACGAAGCGCGGATTGGTCTTCGCCTCGGCGTCGTCATAGACCACCTCGTAGACGCCCGCCGGGCAGTAGAGCCGGGCCGGCTCGCCATAAACAGGCAGGTTCTTCGCGATCGGGATCGAGGGATCGGTCAGCTTCAGATGCGCCGGCTGGTCTTCCTCATGATTGGTCGAGGACAGGAAGACCGAGGACAGCTTGTCGAACGAGATCTTGCCGTCCGGCTTGGGATAGGTGATCGGCGTGACCTCGGCGAGCGGCTTCAGCGTCGCGTAATCCGGCTTGCCGTGCTTGAGCGTGCCGAAGGGCGACCAGCCGAAGAGCTGGTTCAGCCACATGTCGATGCCGCCGAGCCCGATGCCGACGAGCGTGCCGAACTTCGACCAGAGCGGCTTGACGTTGCGGACTCGCTTCAGGTCCTTGCCGATGGCGCTGTCGCGCCATTCGTTCTCGATCTCGACGACCTCGTCGTGGCTGCGGCCCGCCTGCAGCGCCGGCACGAGCTTCTCCGCCGCCAGCATGCCCGAGAGCACCGCGTTGTGGCTGCCCTTGATCCGCGGCACGTTGACGAAGCCGGCGGCGCAGCCGATCAGCGCGCCACCCGGGAAGGTCAGCTTCGGCACCGACTGGAAACCGCCCTCGGTGATGGCGCGCGAGCCATAGGAGATGCGCTTGCCGCCTTCGAAGGTGTCACGGATCAACGGGTGGGTCTTGAAGCGCTGGAACTCGTCGAAGGGCGAGAGCGTCGGGTTCTCGTAGTTGAGATGGACGACGAAGCCGACCGCGACGAGGTTGTCGTCGAAATGGTAGAGGAAGGAGCCCCCGCCGGTGCGGTTGTCGAGCGGCCAGCCGAAGGAGTGCTGGACGCGGCCCTTGTGGAACTTCTCCGGCTTGACCTGCCAGAGCTCCTTCAGGCCGATGCCGTATTTCTGCGGTTCGCGACCGGCGTCGAGGCCGTATTTCTTGATCGCGATCTTGGAGAGCGAGCCGCGCGCGCCCTCGCCCAGCAGCGTGTAGCGGCCGCGCAGCTCCATGCCGCGGGTGAAGCGGTCGGAGACCGTGCCGTCCTTGGCGATGCCCATGTCGCCGGTGGCGATGCCGGCAACCGAGCCGTCCTCATTGTAGAGCAGCTCGGCAGCGGCGAAGCCCGGATAGATCTCGACGCCCAGCGCCTCGGCCCGCCCCGCCAGGAACTTCGCCACCAGCCCGAGCGAGCCGACGAAGTTGCCGTGGTTGTTCATCAGCGACGGCATGCCGAAATTCGGCAAGCGGATGCCGTTCGGCTGGGTCAGGAAATAGAAGACGTCTTCCTTGACCTCGGTGGTCAGGGGACGCTCGGGATCTTGGCGCCAGTCCGGCACCAGCCGATCGAGGCCGATCGGGTCGATCACGGCGCCGGAAAGGATGTGGGCGCCGACCTCGGCCCCCTTCTCGACCACGACGACGGAGATGTTCTCGTCGAGCTGCTTCAGCCGGATCGCCGCGGCCAGACCTGCAGGGCCCGCACCGACGATGACGACGTCATAGTCCATGCTCTCGCGCGGTTCGCTCTGCGCTTCCTTCAGATCCATCCTGCCCTCCGCCAGCAGCCCGCGCCGCAGTAATTAGTTTATATATGAACCATCTTACCGCCTCATTCAACGCGTGGCGGCTGCTCAGTCTGGAACCCCTCTATCCAAGCGCTCGTTCCATTTTGCAACTGCGTTGGCTCGCGGAGCGGCCTTGCAGCGTATAGGATGCGCCCATGAGCCTGTCCGATGCAGCCGGCCCCGACGCGCCTGACCCCTACGAGCTCCTGAGCTGGTACGCCGAGATGGGCGTCACGGAAGCGCTCGACGAAACGCCGCGCAACCATTTCGCCGAGCCGGCGCCCGCCGGCGCCGGTCGGCCGCAGCTGCGGTCGCTGCCCGGCCGCCCGGCCGCGCCGGCCCGGCCGATCGCGGCGGCCGCGACTGCGCCCGACGACGCGACCGTCAGCGCCAAGGCCCTCGCCCGCGAGGCGCGCACGCTCGACGAATTGAAGGAAGCGCTGGCCAAGTTCGAGGGCTGCGCGCTGAAAGCCACCGCCAAGAACCTCGTCTTCGCCGACGGCAATCCCGAGGGCCGGGTGATGATGGTCGGCGAAGCGCCGGGCGCCGACGAGGACCGGCTCGGCCTGCCCTTCGTCGGGCGCTCCGGGCAGTTGCTCGACCGCATGCTGGCCGCGATCGGGCTCAACCGCCAGAACGACGTCTACATCGCCAACCTGCTGCCCTGGCGCCCGCCGGGCAACCGCACGCCGACGCCGCAGGAGGTGGCGATCTGCCTGCCCTTCATCCAGCGCCAGATCGAACTTGCCGACCCCGACATCCTGGTCTGCGTCGGCGCGCCTTCGGCGCAGGGCCTGCTCGGCTTCAAGGGGATCATGGCCTCGCGCGGCAAATGGGTGGAGTACGACACCGGCGCGCGGCGCATCCGCGCGATCGCGACGCTGCACCCGGCCTATCTGCTGCGCCGGCCGCTCGACAAGCGCCTGTCCTGGCGCGACCTGCGCGCGCTCAGGGCGGCGCTCGACGGGAAGAATTGACGCAGCGACGTTGCGCGCAGGCGCCGAGCAGGGCAAGCTCACATTAGATCACATCCAGAAGCGCCCCAGCGGGCGGAACCCAGCGCCGTCTTGGCGTGGCCGGAGGAGTTCTGCGATGGTCATCGATGCCTTTCTGCTCTCACGCCTCCAGTTCGCCTTCACTGTCTCCTTCCACATCGTCTTCCCGGCCTTCACGATCGGGCTCTCGGCCTATATCGCGACGCTGCTCGGCCTCTGGCTGAAGACAGGAGACCAGAAGTTCCACCTGCTCGCCCGGTTCTGGACCAAGATCTTCGCGGTGTCCTTCGCGATGGGCGTGGTCTCCGGCATCGTGCTGTCCTATCAGTTCGGCACGAACTGGAGCCGGTTCTCGACGGCCGTCGGCAACATCGTCGGCCCGCTGATCGGCTACGAGGTGCTCTCGGCCTTCTTCCTCGAGGCCTCCTTCCTCGGCGTGATGCTGTTCGGCTGGAAGCGGGTGCCGCCCTGGCTGCACTTCACCTCGGCGGTGATCGTCGCCGGCGGCACGGCGCTCTCGGGCTTCTGGATCCTCTCCGCCAACAGCTGGATGCAGTACCCGGTCGGGCATGAGGTGCGCGACGGCGTCGCCTATCCGGTCGACTGGATGAAGATCGTCTTCAGCCCGACCTTCCCGCTGCGCTTCGCCCATATGATGACCGCGGCCTATCTGACGACCGCCTTCGTCGTGCTGGCGACCGGCGCGCGCCATCTGCTCGCCGGGCACCGCACCGAATCGGCCAAGACGATGGTGCGCATGGCGATCCTGATGATCGCGCTGACCGCGCCGCTCCAGGCCGTGATCGGCGACTTCCACGGCCGCGACACCGCGACCTACCAGCCGGCCAAGCTCGCCGCGATCGAGGCGCATTGGGATTCCTCGAAGCCGGGCGCCCTCGTGCTCTTCGGCTGGCCCGACGAGAAGGCCGAGCTCAACCGCTTCGAGATCTCGATCCCCGGCGTCGCCAGCCTGCTGACCCATGGCAGCATGGACGCGCTGTTCCCGAGCCTGAAGGATTTCGCGCCGCAGGACCGCCCGCCCGTCCTGATCCCCTTCTTCGCCTTCCGGGCGATGGTCGGGATCGGCGTGCTGATGATCCTGTTCGGCTGGGTCGGCGCCTGGCTCTGGCGCAAGGGCACGGTGTTCGAATCGCGGCGCTGGCTCTGGATCGCACAGTATTCCTGGCCGGCGGGCTTCCTCGCCATCCTGGCGGGCTGGTTCGTCACCGAGGTCGGCCGCCAGCCCTGGCTGGCGACAGGCATCATCCGCTCCGCCGACGCAGTCTCGCCGGTGACGACGACACAGGTCGCGATCTCGCTCGCCCTGTTCGTCTGCGTCTATTCGGTCGTGTTCACCGCCGGAATCCTGCTGATCAACAGGCTGATCGACAAGGGACCGGACGAGATATCCGGCGAGGACCCGCCCGAACAGCCGTCGAAGCGCACGCTCAAGGCGGCGCAGGGCGAAGCCGCCGCGATCTTCGGCGACGGCCACCCCGGCGACGACAAGATCCAGCCGGCGATCTGAGGAGACAGGCCATGGAATGGTATCTCCCCGTGATCTGGGCCGGGCTGATCGGCACCGCCGTGATGCTCTATGTCGTGCTCGACGGCTTCGACCTCGGCATCGCCATCCTGTTTCCGACAACGAAGGAGGAAGGCGAGCGCGATCAAATGATGAACTCGGTCGCGCCCTTCTGGGACGGCAACGAGACCTGGCTGGTGCTGGGCGGAGGCGGCCTCTGGGTCGCCTTCCCGCAGGCCTACGCCATCATCATGCCGGCCTTCTACATCCCGATCATCCTGATGCTGCTGGCGCTGATCTTCCGCGGCGTCGCCTTCGAGTTCCGCTGGGTGGCCAAGCCGCATCACCGGCGCTGGGACCTCGCCTTCTGGCTGGGGTCGACGGTGGCCGCCTTCGCGCAGGGCCTCGTGCTCGGTGGGCTGATCCAGGGCATCAAGGTCGAGAACGGCCAGTTCGCGGGCGGCCCCTTCGACTGGCTGACGCCGTTCACGGTGATGTGCGGCGCCGGCGTCGTCGTCGGCTACGCCCTGCTCGGCGCGACCTGGCTTGTCTTCAAGACCGAGGGCCCCGTCGCCGAACGGGCGCGGCGCCAGGCGAAGACGCTGCTGATCGGCCTGCTGGCCTTCGCCGCCCTGGTCTCGCTATGGACCCCCTATGCGCATCCGCGCATCGCCGAGCGCTGGTTCACCCCGGCCAATCTCGCCTGGCTCTGGCCCTTCCCGGTGCTGACGGCGCTGTGCGGCTACCTGGCCTGGCGGCGGCTCCACGGCGCGCATGAGTTCACGCCCTTCGCGCTGACCATCGCGATCTTCCTGCTCTGCTTCCTGGGGCTGTCGATCTCGAATTTCCCCTATCTCGTGCCGCCGGACGTGACGATCTGGGATGCGGCCGCAGCGCCCTCCTCTCACATCTTCGTCTTGATCGGGGTCTCGTTCCTGCTGCCGATGATCCTGTTCTACACGGCCTTCGTGTACTGGACCTTCCGCGGCAAGGTCAGGGCCGACAGCGGCTACCACTGAGCGCGGTCAGCCGGCGTTCAGCCGGGTGGGTGCAAAGACGACTTGAGTTCCCCGCCGCTCTTGGCGAGATTGCGGGGAGTTTCGTCGAGGAACCGTCCATGCAGTGGGAAGACTATCGCCAGTCCGAGAACCTCGAGGACCGGCGCGGCAGCGGTGGTGGCGGCGGCTTCGCCGGCATGCCGGGCGGGCGCGGCGGCATCGGCATCGGCACGATGGTCGTGCTCGGCCTGCTCGGTTGGGCGCTCGGCATCGATCCCCGCCTGCTGATCGGCGGGGCGGAGATGATCGGCGGCATCGGCGGGCGCCAGCAGACGCAGGAGACGCGCCGCTCCTCCGGCCCGCCGCAGGACGAGATGGGCCGCTTCGTCTCCGCCGTCCTGGCGCAGAATGAGGACGTCTGGTCGAAGGTGCTGCCGCAGCAGGCCAACATGCGCTACCAGGCGCCGCGGCTGGTGCTGTTCTCCGGCATCGATCGCTCGGGCTGCGGCACGGCCCAGTCGGCGATGGGGCCGTTCTATTGCCCGGTCGACAAGCGGGTCTATCTCGACACCTCCTTCTTCCAGGAGATGCAGCGCAAGCTCGGTGGCGGCGGCGACTTCGCCTATGCCTATGTGATCGGCCACGAGGTCGGCCACCACATCCAGAACCTGCTCGGCATCCTGCCCAAGGCCAACCAGATCCGCGAACGCTCCTCCGAACGCGATGCGAACGCGATCTCGGTCCGAATCGAGCTGCAGGCGGACTGCTTCGCCGGTGTCTGGGCGCATAACATCCAGGCGATGGGCCGGCTCGACCAGGGCGACATCGAGGAGGCGATCCGCACCGCCTCCGCCATCGGCGACGACAAGCTGCAGCGCGCCTCGCAGGGCGTTGTCGTGCCCGATTCCTTCACCCATGGCTCCTCGGCGCAGCGGACGAAGTGGTTCAATATCGGCTTCCAGTCGGGCTCGATGCAGAGCTGCGACACGTTCCGGAACCAGGTGTAGGCGCACCAGCCGCGGGATGGGGCTCAGCCGCCGAGCCGCAGCGTGCTCAGGACGCGAATCGGCGGCCAGGCGACGCATTCGGCGACATCGAAGACCAGGCTGAACGGTTCAAAGCGCTGCGCGACGAGTGCAAGCGCCCGCTCACGCTCAGTCCGGGGGATGGCCATGGCAAGCGTCAGGTGCGGCCGCCATTGCTCCGGGCGATAATGCGGATCGCACAGCGCCGGGTCGACCACCCTATGAATCTTCGCGTGCAGATCGACGAGGCGCCGGTCGCGCTGCGGCGACAGCCACAGAACGATCGGATCGACGTCGAAAATGCCGACGCGATCGAAGGTCAGCGAGAACGGCGCCTCCGTCTCGAGCAGCCCCGCGGCATCACGCAATAGATCGGGAGAGGTGCCCGTATAGCGCACCAGCGTGACATGCGGTGGATAGCCCAGGGCACGGATCGAGGACGAGGCTTCGAGCCCGGCCGCCCTGTCGACCAGGAGCCAGAACGGGCGCGCTTCCGACGCGGTGTGGAGGGTGATGCCGATCATCGCCGGAAGCTGTGAACCGCTTTCCCGGCCATCGCAATCTCGACGGAGGCCTGCAGCCGGGAAACGCCCCGTGCAGCGGGAAGCCCTTCCCGCCGGCCGAACCGCGCCGTTCATCCTGCGTTACTCATGGACCTGCTCAAGTGGGCGAGACTTGAAGAAGGAGAATCCCATGCGTCGGCTTGTGATCGCTGCGGCCCTCGTGGCCAGCGCGGCAACCGCGACCGTTCTGCACACCCCCACGGCGCTGGCCAGCGAGGCGCTTGCGCCAGCCGTCGCGCAGCAGCTCGACGGACTGCCCGCCGCCTTCACCGCCAGTGCGGCGAAGCGCGAGCGGATGATGATCATCCAGCAGAATCTGGAGCGGCAGCGCTATGGGCGCGGCGGCTATGGCTACGACCGTGGCTATGGGTATGGCTATGGGCGCGGATATGGCTACGGCCCCCGCTATGGCGGACCGCCGCCCTGGGCGCCGGCCCATGGCTACCGCCGCCACTACTACGACCGCTGGTGATCCGCAGAGCCCCACCGGAAAAGCTCGGTGGGGCTGATCTCGATGCCTGGATTTTGGGGCGGAGGGCTGCATTCAGCCCTCCGCTTCGTCTTCGTGACGCGTCCAGCGCCTCGTCCGATCGGATGGCAGGGCGATCCGATTGGGCCAGGCGCCCTCCTTCGACAGCGGAGAGACACAATCACTGACCGGGCTCAGTCAGCCCGGCCGGATCTGGCTTCAGCTCCAGAATCCTTGCTGGTGCTCGCGGGGCGAAAACGTCTCCGTTTCGTCCTGCCGCTCCTCGCGATCTTCCGCCTGCTCGCACTCGGTCTCGAGCGCGCCATCGGAATCGTGCCGATCAAGCATGAGTCTCTCCTTTCAATCGGTGAGGTGCTTCGGGCAGGCGGAAGATAGGGATTTATGTTGCGATGCACAAGTTTGACGCAACGCCACATAGCGCTTGCCATGCCGAGAGGCGCCGCTCCGGCCCGGATTCTTGCGACAAAAGGCAGCGTCCGCCCCTTCCCCGTGACGGGCGCCCGCAGCCGCTCTAGCCGGCCCTGGCCCGCCGCACCGGCAGGCGTTTCGGCCGCCGCCCCAGCCGCCCGGCCTGTGCCGCCGCCTTCGGCAGGATCAGCCCGGGCCGGAGCTGCCGGCCGGCGAAGGCGACGGCAGCGCGCTCCCGCAGGGAAGCCACCCCGCCCTCCAGCGGAATCAGCGCCGGCTGCCCGGATGCCAGCAGGAGATGGCGCTCCGCCGTCTCCACCCAATGCGTCTGAGGCACGTCTCCGGCATCGAGCAGAACGATCCAGTCGCCCCGCGCCTCGCCCGCGCCGCGTTGCCAGGCCTCGCCCCCGCCGCTGAGATAGCGGGCTCCCGTCGCATCGGCGATGCGCTCGATCTCGAGGTTGCCCGCCGGGTCGACGATCACGGCATGCCCCAAAAAGCCTTCGGCCACGGCCGGGACCAGCACGGAGAGCGTGGCGGCAAGTGCTTGCGGGGAACCGTCTGCCCTGATCACGGCTGTGAGCATACGCAGAGTCTTATGCGGCAGCGCAGCACGCCGCAATCCTGCCGCTTGCGCTTTGTTCTCGTTATGTTCACAATAGCGCCCATCAGCGACGATGATTCCGATCAGCGATACGGCTCTCGATCATGCTTCAGCCAAAACCAACCTCGCAGCCGAAGGCGCCCCGCGCGCTCAAGCGGCATGACGGGCAGACGGCGAGCATCTCCGCTCCGATCGTCGCGCCTGCCGACCCGATGGCCTATGTCGGCAGCCGCATCGACCCGGAACGGCGCCGCGGGCGCGGCGCCACCATCAACCCCGGCGGGCGCTACGAGGCCGAACAGCGCGTCGCGGAGGATGATGGCTGGGGCTCGCTGGAGGAACTGCCGCCGTTCAAGACGGAGATCGCCTATGAGAAGGCGCGCAACATCATCACGCGCAACGACTCGCCCGACATCTCCTTCGACCGCTCGATCAACCCCTATCGCGGCTGCGAGCATGGCTGCGTCTACTGCTTCGCGCGGCCGACCCATGCCTATCTCGGGCTGTCGCCGGGCCTCGACTTCGAGAGCAAGCTGACGGCCAAGCCCGACGCGGCGGCGCTGCTGGAGAAGGAGCTTTCCGCCCCCTCCTACCAGCCGCGCACCATCGCGATCGGCACCAATACCGACGCCTACCAGCCCATCGAGAAGAAACTCCGGATCATGCGGCAGATCCTCGAGGTTCTGGCGAAGTTCAATCATCCCGTGGGCATCGTCACCAAATCGGCGCTGGTCCAGCGCGACATCGATATCCTGGCGCCGATGGCCGCGAAGGGGCTGGCCAAGGTCGCGATCTCGGTGACGACGCTCGATCCCAAGACCGCGCGGGGGATGGAGCCGCGCGCCGCCTCGCCAATGAAGCGGCTGGAGACGATCAGGAGATTGTCGGAAGCCGGCATCCCGGTGACGGTTCTGGTCGCGCCGATCGTGCCGGCGATCAACGAGCACGAGATCGAGCGCATCCTCGATTCCGCCAAGGCAGCCGGTGCGCAGGAGGCCGGCTACGTCCTGCTCAGATTGCCGCTCGAGGTGCGCGACATCGTGCAGGAATGGCTGCTGACCCATCACCCGGACAAGCTCCGGCACGTGATGTCGCTGATCCGCTCGACGCGCGGCGGCAAGGACTACGATTCGCAATGGGGCCAGCGCATGGTCGGCTCCGGCCCCTATGCCTGGATGATCGGGCGGCGCTTCGAGCTGGCGGCCGAGCGCATCGGCTTCAACGCGACCCGGCGGCGGCTGCGCACCGACCTGTTCCTGAAGCCGGAAAAGGAAAAGGCGCAGCTCAGCCTGTTCTGAAGAGCAGATCGACGCCCTGCCCGCCGTTATGGCGAGCATCCACGCCTTGAACACAGCATGACGAAGACGCGGATGGCCGGGACAAGCCCGGCCCATGGCGGAGCGAGCGAAACGCAATCCAGCGCAGAGGGCCGGGAATGTCTCTGGCTCCTTGGGAATGGATGCTGCATAACCCCGCCATGCCCGCCGACTTCAACCGCGAGACGAACGCCATCGCCAACGGCCTGTGGCCGCTCGCCGGCATCGACGAGGTCGGCCGCGGGCCGCTGGCGGGGCCCGTCGTGGCGGCCGCCGTCATCCTCGACCCCGCTCGGGTGCCGCACGGGCTCGACGATTCGAAGAAGCTGCCCGCGCCCGTGCGCGAAGAACTCTTCGGCGAGATCATGGAGCGGGCGCTCGCCGTCAGCGTCGCCAGCGCGACCGCCGCCGAGATCGACCGGATCAATATCCGGCAGGCGACGCTGCTGGCGATGCGCCGGGCAGTCGCAGGCCTGCCGCTCGCGCCGCTGCATGTGCTGGTCGACGGCAACGACCCGCCGCAGTTCGGCTGCGGCTGCGAGGCGATCATCCAGGGCGATGGAGCGGTCGCGTCCATCGCCGCGGCCTCGATCGTCGCCAAGGTGACCCGCGACCGGATGATGGCGCGGCTGTGCCGGCGCTATCCGGCCTACGGCTTTTCCGGCCATGTCGGCTATGCGACCCCGCAGCATCGCCGGGCCATCGCCGAACACGGCCCCTGCCCCGAGCACCGCTATTCCTTCGCCCCCGTGAAGGGCGTCTGGTTCCGGTAGGAAACGGCCGACGCCCCATTTTCGGACGAAGCGCGCCGTCATTCCGAGGCAGACTAAAGGCCTGAGCCCGGAACCCATGAACACGGCGCTGTTCCGGTTTCGTCGAACTCGACCTCGATCGACGAAGACGTGGATGGTCGGGACAAGCCCGACCATGATGGGAGTGTCGTTTCCAAGGCTTGCAGGCTCTTTGCTACGCGAAGCCTCGCAATGGCGGCATAGAGCCCGTGCCGCAGATGCCCGCGCTGCCCCAGCGGCACCGAGAAACGTTAATTCCTGTTAGGAATTCTCCTTTTTTGCCAATAGGCTAGGCAATTTCTGCAGCCCCAAAACGGGACGCATTTTTTTCAACGTGGAAACCCGGCCTTTACCCTGTCCCGGCCAATATCGCGCTCGTTGAAGTTGCGTAACGGTCTTGGCGTCATGGGTATCTCGCGTACCGGGACCGCCAGCGCTCCCGTCCGGATTCAGGTTTCGCGTACCGGACGGCCAGCGCTGGGGGCCCGGATGAAGGCCAAGAGCCTTCTCCACACCAGCAGCACTCCGCAGGAGCTGCCGCTCGATCAGGTCCTCGTCGGCGACTGCGTCGCGGCGATGGAGGCCCTGCCTCCGGCAAGTGTCGATCTGATCTTTGCCGACCCGCCCTATAACCTCCAGCTCGGTGGCGATCTGCGCCGGCCCGACGACAGCCTCGTCGACGCCGTCGACGACGACTGGGACAAGTTCGCCTCCTTCTCCGACTATGACGCGTTCACCCGCGCCTGGCTTGCGGCCGCGCGGCGCGTGCTGAAGCCGGATGGGGCGCTGTGGGTCATCGGCAGCTACCACAACATCTTCCGCGTCGGCGCGACGCTGCAGGATCTCGGCTTCTGGATGCTGAACGACATCGTCTGGCGCAAGGCCAATCCGATGCCGAATTTCCGCGGCCGGCGCTTCACCAACGCCCATGAGACGCTGATCTGGGCGGCCCGCGGCGAGAGCTCGAAATACACCTTCCATTACGAGGCGCTGAAGGGCGGCAATGACGACCTGCAGATGCGCTCGGACTGGTACCTGCCGCTCTGCACCGGCGAGGAGCGCCTGAAGGACGACAACGGCGCCAAGGTGCATCCGACGCAGAAGCCGGAAGCGCTGCTCGCCCGCGTGCTGCTCTCGGCGAGCAACCCCGGCGACGTCGTGCTCGACCCCTTCTTCGGAACGGGGACAACCGGCGCCGTCGCCAAGGCGCTCGGCCGCCGCTTCATCGGCCTTGAACGCGATCCGGTCTACGCCAAGGCGGCGCGTGAGCGCATCGCAGCGGTGACGCCGCTCGCGCCCGAAGCCTTCTCCACCGCGCCCTCGAAGCGCAGCGAGCCGCGCGTGCCCTTCCTCAGCCTGGTGGAAGCCGGGCTGGTGAAGGCGGGCGAGACCGTCCATGACGAGAAGCGCCGCTACAAGGCCGTGGTGCGTGCCGACGGCACGCTGTTGCTCGGCCCGGCGGTCGGCTCGATTCACAAGGTCGGCGCGCTGGCGCAGGGCCTGCCGGCCTGCAATGGCTGGACCTTCTGGCATGTCGAGCGCCAGGGCGGGCTGACCGTTCTCGACGCGCTGCGCGGCGAGATCAGGGCGCAGATGGCGGCCGCCTAAGCCGCCGCCCCACGAGCCTCCGCCCTCCCGTCATCCGTTCAGAGGACGCGCACCCGCCGCCGGGGCGCGCATCCTGAATGCATGACAGCGAGGGCGGGAGCACCATGGCCACGATCCTCAAGACCGGCTCCCACGGGACCGAGGTCAAGAAGCTTCAGGAAGCGCTCAACGCCAAGCTGAAACCGCGGCCAGCGCTCGTGCCCGACAGCCAGTTCGGCGCCCTGACCCGCAGCGCGGTACTCGCGTTCCAGCGCAAGAACTGGCTGGTCGAGGATGCCGAGGCGGGGCCGGCGACCCAATCCTGCCTCTATGACACCGAGGCCTTCACGCCGATCCTGCACAAGGTCGCCTTCATCGCCCAGCCCACCAACACGACCTGCTGGGCGACCTCGACCGCGATGATGAAGAACTCGACCGTTCCGATCATCATCGCGAAGACGCCGCCGGACATGATCCTTCCCGATGGCTCCCTGGCGAATTCGTCGGAGAGCGACCAGGCGGTCGTGACCGGGCAGCGCTATGGCCGCATCCACGGGCTGCGCTGCAACGCGCCGATGTCCTGGTCGGTCGAGCTGCTCAGGCAGGCGCTCTCGCGCGGGCCGCTGATGTTCGACATGCTCTGGCGCGTCGACGAATACACCGCCGGGCGCGGCAGCCCGGGCCACATGATCGTGGTGGTCGGCATGCGCGGCGACGGCAATCCGGACGGCACTGGCACGACGCTACGCATCCACGACCCCTGGCCGCCGAACCGCGGCAAGATCTACTCGAAGGGCTACTTCAAATGGTCGGTCGACCTGCCGACGATGACCTACCGCGTCTTCGAGCGCTAGATCGCCGCGCGTCCTGCCGGACGCGATAACGGCGACCTATGCATTTGTTATCGCATGGAATTCTTCCTAAAGGTGGACTCCACTTTTAGGACCGATGCGAAAGAGCCCGGCGCGCTCGACGACCTTCAGCATGACGCTCGGCAGCGGCTCGCCGGCGAGATCGGCCAGCGGCGTGAAGCGCATGCCGGGCGGTGCCGGCGTCGGCGTCGGCACGCTGCCGGTGAACACCGTCAGCTCCAGCGGAAAATGGGTGAAGACGTGGCGCACCGGCTGCGCAACCTGCGTCCAGCGCAAGGCCAGCGGCGCGTCCTGCGCGGCGCCGTCGAGCTCGTAATCGGCGCGCCATTCGCTGGTCGGGACCTCGGCCATGCCGCCGAGCAGCCCCTTGGCCGGCCGTGTCCTGAGCAGGATGGCGCCGTCGGCACGCGTCAGAACGAAGGCGGCGCCGTAGCGGGTCTGGCCCGCCTTCTTCGGCGCCTTGCGCGGAAAGCTCTCCTGCGTGCCCTCCTCCCGCGCCTGGCAGGGCTCGCGCCAGGGGCAAAGCCCGCAGGCCGGGTTGCGCGGCGTGCAGATGGTGGCGCCGAGATCCATCAGGGCCTGAGCGAAATCCCCCGGCCGGTCATGCGGCAATAGGGTCAGCACCTTGTCGCGAATCAGCGGCCTCGCCCCCGGCAACTCGTCCGCGATCGCGAAGAGCCGCGTCATGACGCGTTCGACATTGCCGTCGACGGCCGCGGCCGGCCGGCCGAAGGCGATCGCCGCGACGGCGCCGGCCGTATAGGCGCCGATGCCTGGCAAGGCGCGCAACCCCTCCTCGTTATCGGGAAAACGGCCGCCATTCAGCTCCATCACCGCCTTGGCGCAGGCATGGAGGTTGCGGGCGCGGGAATAATAGCCGAGCCCGGCCCAGGCCTGCATGACATCCTCGGAAGGCGCGGCTGCGAGCGCCGCCACCGTGGGGAAGCGGGCCATAAAGCGTTCGTAATAGGGCTTCACCGCCGTGACCGTGGTCTGCTGCAGCATGATCTCGGAGGCCCAGACCCGGTAGGGATCGGGCCGCTCGCCCACGCCCGCGCGCCAAGGCAGCGCCCGGCGATGCCGATCGTACCAGGCGAGAAGATCGGCGGCGCGAGGCATCGAAACGGCGACGTCCATGCCCCGGTCTAACGCGAGAAGGCGTGGCGATGGAAGGGTTGGCGGATCACGGAAATCGCGTTTGGACTCGCACTCGGGAACGCCGCCCTTTTGACCCGGCGCGAAAGCCGCGCCGGGCATGCCGAGCTTTGCAAGCAAGGCGCGCGGGATCCGCCTCGCAACGCCGCTATTTCAGCGTAGCGATGATGGCGTCGATGTCCTTGCAATCCTGCGCGGAAGGAGCCGCGCTGGCACGCTCGTCGACCGCCCTCATCGCGTCATGGGCCTTCTTGAGGCGCTCGATCATCGCCGGCGACTGATCCTTCATCAGCATGTTGGAGGTGATATCCGTCACCTGCATGGAACGCTTGTTGAGCTCCTCCCTGGTGCAGCTTCCGGCAGCGGGAGGGGCAGCCCCGCCACCATCGTTCGCAGCCGCAGGCTTCGCTTTCGCCGCGCCGTCCCGCAACCGGACCGTCGAGACGGCGAGATCACAAGCCGGAGCGAATTGCTCGGCCTTGTCTGCCCGGTAGATGCATTCGAAATTGTAAGCCTTGCCGCTCGCTATCGTGAAAACATAGCGTTTGATCTGCGGACGCTCCTTGCTGAAAGGCATTCGAGCGTTCTGGAAGATCATGTCGACGGCGGGCCGGCCGAGCATCGTGGTCATGGACGAGGATTTGAGCGTGGTCGAGGCCAAACGCGCGACCGCTTTCGTGAACGCGTCCGTGATGTCGGGCCGTGTCGTCTCGCTCACCTCCTTGAAATCTCCCGCGTCGCGAGGGCCGAGAAAGGTGACGATGACATCGCCATTCGTCGGCGAAGACGCGGTTACGCCGGTCACGTCGCCGGTTCCATCGGCGAACTCGTGATCCAGCGCGAAATTCAGGGGATAGCTGAACGTATAGGAGCCATCGGGGGCATCGAAAACCCGCGTGCCCTGCGCGGCGACAGCGGTCGGCATGGTCAATGCAAGGGCCAATAGGAGGCCGGCACGTGCAAAAAACGACATCATCTTCCTTATGTCTTGATGGGAGCAGCCTATCGCGGCAGCGCGATCTTGATGGATCGATCGAGTTCGACGGTCATTTCGGTGCGGTGGAACATCTTCACAACCGAATCTGATCTCACCGTCCTGCGTCGCCGACCGGCGGCGATCGCGCAGCACATTCCTATGCAGCCGCTTGCGGCCGACAAGCGTCGTGCCCACAGTACAGCCATGCTCGCCGAACCAATCGATGACGGCATCGCTCGCGCCCGCACGCAGGGCGGCGCCCGGCGATGCCGGCCGTACCGGGCGAGCGAAGAACGGCGCTAGCTCTCCGGCGACCCGATCATCGCGACCCGCGTCGCATGCCGGCCACCCTCGAACGGGGCGGTCAGGAACGCATCGACGATATCGAGCGCCAGCCAGTCCCCCACCACGCGCGCGCCGATCGACAGCATGTTGGCGTCATTGTGCTGGCGGATCATGCGGGCCGAGAACGTGTCGGAGCAGACGCCGCAACGGATGCCCTCGACCTTGTTCGCCGCCATCATGATGCCCTGGCCGCTGCCGCACAGGATGATGCCGAGCCGGCAATCACCGGAGGCGACGAGCCGCGCCGCCGCCTTGCCGTGCTGCGGATAGTCAGTGCTCTCCGACGTGGTCGGGCCGATATCGACCACCTCCCAGCCCTGCGCGGCGACATGAGCGGCAATGGCCTGTCGGAGCTGAATGGCGGTATGGTCGCTCGAGAGTGCGATGCGGTTGTTGGCTGTCACGGCGAAGTCGTCCCGTTTTCCGAGGCAATCTGGCGGCTCGGCCGAGTTGGATCAGGCGCTTCCTGCTTCGTCAATTCTGCCAGCGACCGCGTGACGGAAATCTGCCGAAAACGGAGACGGCCCGCTATCGGAAATACCGCAGAGCCCAGAAGCCGAGAGCGGCCAGGCAAGATATCCAGACGCAAACGATGACGACCGCCCCTGACAGGCTGCGCGGTCGCGCGGCGCGCTCGTCCGCCTGCCGGCGAAAATCGTTCATCAGGTCCGGTGGAATGAGGCGAACGGCCAGGGCGATTCCGGCCGGGACGATCAACAGATCGTCCAGATAGCCGAGAATCGGAATGAAATCCGGAACGAGGTCGACCGGGCTCAAAGCGTAGGCGGCGACTGCCGCTGCGATCACCTTGGCGAGCCGGGGAGTCCGTGGATCGCGGGCCGCGATCCAGAGAGTGACGCCATCACGCTTCAGCCGTCGTGCCCATTGCTTCACGCGCTTCAGCATCGAGGACCTGTGGCATGAGCTGGACAAGCCCGCAACGGTGGGGAGCGGGCCCTCAGCCGCGCCCCAGATGCCGATCGAGAGCCCCTTGCAACTGCTCGACGCGGATGGCCAGAGCTTCCTTGGTCAGGTTGACCCCTTCCGGCGCACCCTCGATCGACAGAAGGACGCCTTGCTCGGCCATTTCCAGCTGTTCCTGCGCAAGCTCCAGATGCTTTTTCAGGACTTGCGTGATGCGGTCCTTGGCCGCCTGGGTCGTATCCATAGGCCCCTCGCTTGTTCACTGGCGATGGAGCGACGATCGCATAGCCGAGACGGCGAGCCAAACCTTCTGCCGCTCACAATCGACTGCATCTCCCGCTTGCGGGCAGCATGCCTCGCCCCCACAATGAAGCCATGGCCGCCAGACCCCTCGCAGAACTGATCGACGACTGCATCGCGCCCGCTCTCGCCGCGCAGGGCTTTGCCGGGCGCGCCATCGTCGCGCTCTGGCCCGAGATCGTCGGCGAGCGGCTCGCCGCGCGCTCGCGCCCGCTCAAGATCGACTGGCCGCGCCGCCGTCCGGCGCCGGGCGAGCCGGCCGAACCCGCCACGATGGTCGTGCGCGTCGAGGGCGCCTTCGCGTTGGAGATGCAGCAGCTCGGGCCGCTGGTGGTCGAGCGGGTCAACACCCATCTCGGCTGGCGCGCCGTCGGCAAGCTCGTGCTCAAGCAGGGGCCGGTCGCGGCTCCGGTCGCAGCCAGGCCGATGCCGAAGCTCGACGGCGAGGAGGCCGCCCGCGTCGAGGCGCAGGTCGCCTGCGTCGCCGACGAGGGCTTACGCGAGGCGCTGGCGCGGCTCGGCAGGGCCGTCGCGCTCAACGCGAAAGCGCGAGCCCCTGACACGGCTTCGTGAGCAGGGCCCCGCGCGGCACGATGCGCTCTTGCCACAATCGCGTTCACCTCTATAGCTCCGCCACCGATTTCGACCTTTCCGGGGATTTCTCACGATGACGAACAGGCGACAGCTCCTGACCGGCGCAGCCGGCATCGCCGCTGCCGCGCTCGCCGGCCTCAACGCCGCGCGGGCCCAGACCAAGATGCCCGAGGCCGGCCCGCTGGGCGATGTCTGGCTCGGCTCGCCCGATGCCAAGGTCACGATCATCGAATACGCCTCGCTGACCTGCAGCCACTGCGCGCATTTCCACGCCGAGGCCTGGCCGGAGCTCAAGAAGAAGTACATCGACACCGGGAAGGTGCGCTTCACGCTGCGCGAGTTCCCGCTCGATCCGCTGGCGACGGCCGGCTTCATGCTGTCGCGCTGCAACGGCAACGAGAAGTTCTATCCGATGACGGACCTGCTGTTCGCGCAGCAGCGCAACTGGGCCTTCACGGAGAAGCCGGTCGATGCGCTGTCCGCCCTGGTCAAGCAGGCCGGTTTCACACAGGAATCCTTCGAAGCCTGCTTGAAACGGCAGGATATCTATGACGCCGTCACGGTCGTGAAGGATGGCGGGGCCAAGGCTGGCGTGGATTCGACGCCGACCTTTTTCATCAACGGGCAGAAGCGTTCCGGTGCGCTCACGATCGCCGAGTTCGACAAGATCCTGGAGCCGCTCCTCGCCAAGTGAGCGGACGGCTTTCGCAGTACCGGCTCACGCCGTCATCCCGGCCAGGCCGCCAAGCGGCGCAGAGCCGGGATCCATGCCCGAACCCCAAACGGAGGCGTTCCGGAATGGATCCCGGGTCTCAGTGCGGTCGCCCGGGATGACGCCCGTGAGGACAAGAGGCGAGGCGCGGCCATGCACCTGACGCGCCTCAAGCTTACCGGCTTCAAGACCTTCGTCGAGCCGACCGAGTTCGCGATCGAGCCGGGGCTGACCGGCATCGTCGGGCCCAATGGCTGCGGCAAGTCCAACCTCGTCGAAGCCCTGCGCTGGGTGATGGGCGAAAGCTCGTTCAAGAACATGCGCGGCTCGGGGATGGACGACGTCATCTTCGGCGGCTCGAACGAGCGCCCGGCCCGCAACATGGCCGAGGTCTCGCTGACCCTAGACAACAGCGACCGCAAGGCCCCGGCCGCCTTCAACGACACCGACGTCCTCGAAGTCACGCGCCGGATCGAGCGCGAGGAAGGTTCGACCTACCGCATCAACGGCAAGGAAGTCCGCGCCCGGGACGTGCAGCTCCTCTTCGCCGACGCCGCAACCGGGGCGCGCTCGCCGGCGCTGGTGCGGCAAGGGCAGATCAGCGAGATCATCTCGGCCAAGCCGCAGTCGCGCCGGCGCATCCTTGAGGATGCCGCCGGCATCGCCGGCCTGCACAGCCGCCGCCACGAGGCCGAGCTCCGGCTCAGGGGCGCCGAGGAGAACCTGACCCGCCTGGAAGACGTGCTCGGCGAAATCGACGGGCAGATCGAGGCGCTGCAACGGCAGGCGCGGCAGGCCGGGCGCTATCGCAGCCTCGCCGCCGATATCCGTCGCGCCGAGGCGACGCTGGCGCTGATCGCGCTGCATGACGCCCGAGCCCAGGAAGCCCAGGCCTCGCATGTGCTGGAGGAGGCGGTGCGCGGCGTCGCCGACCAGACCGGCATCCAGGCGGAAGCCGCCAAGCGGCAGGCCATCGCCGCCCATGAGATGCCGGCGCTGCGCGAAGGCGAAGCTGCCGCCGCCGCCGCACTGGTCCGGCTGAAGCGCGGCCTCGACGAACTCGAAGCCGAGAATCGCCGCGCCCGGCAGCGGGCAGAAGAACTCGGGCGCCGGCTTGGCGAGCTCGAGGCCGATCTCGCGCGGCAGGAGAGCGTCGGGCGCGACGCGGCCGAAAGCCTCGCCCGGCTGTCGGCGGAGGACGAGGCGCTCGCCCGCGAGGGCGACGGTGCAGGCTCGGGCGCGGAAGCGGCGGAGGCGGCGCGGCGCGAAGCGGAAGGGGCGCTGGCCGTGGCGGAAGGCGAGCATGCCGCCGCGCAGGCCGCTCTCTCCGATCTCGCGGCCCGCCGAAGCGCGCTGGAACAGTCGCTGCGTGAGGCGCGTCAGCGGCAGGACCGCGCCAGCGGCGAGCGCGACAAGCTGCGCCGCGAGCTCGAAATCCTCGATTCGTCCAATGCGAAGACGCTGCTCGACAGGCTGCGCGAAGCCCTGGCAACGGCCGAGAAGGCGATGAAGGCCGCCGAAGCCGATGTCGGCAAGGCGCGAGCGGCAGTCGTAGCGGCACGCGAGCGCGAGGCGGAGCTGCGCAACCCGCTCGCCGAGGCCGACCGCCGGGCACAGCGTCTCGACACCGAGATCGGCACGCTGCGCAAGCTGCTCGCGCCGGCGGCCGGCGATCGCTGGCCCGCCATTCTCGAAGCGCTGAGCGTCGCCAAGGGCTACGAGGTCGCGCTGGGCGCAGCCCTCGGCGACGATCTCGACGCCTCAACAGAAGCCGCCGCCCCCGCACATTGGGACGATACCGGCGAAGGCAGCGACGACCCCGCCTTGCCCGAAGCAGCCGAGCCGCTGCTCGACCATGTCAGGGCTCCAGTGGCCCTGCGGCGGCGGCTGGCACAGATCGGCATCGTCGCGCGCGGCAAGGGCGAAGCGCTGCGGCGTCAGCTGAAGCAGGGGCAGATCCTGGTCTCGCGCGAAGGCGATCTCTGGCGCTGGGACGGCTTCACCAGTGCCGCCGAAGCGCCCTCCCCGGCGGCGCGGCGACTCTCCGAGAAAAACCGCCTCGCGGATCTGGAGCGCGAGGCCAAGGCGGCGCGCGTGGCGGCGGAGGAAGCCCGCCGGGCGCTGGAAGCCGTCACCCTCGCGGCCCGCCAGGCGGCGCAGGCGGAAACGACAGCGATCGAAGAGGCCCGGCAGGCACGCCGCGGCGTCGACGAGTCCCGCGAGCAGCTCGCCGCTGCCGAGCGCAAGGCGGCGGAGACGCTGGTCAAGCGCTCGACCCTGGCCGAGGCGATCAAGCGGCTCGGGGCCGCCGTCTCCGACGCGGCCGCCCAGGCAACGACGCATGAGACGGGACTGGCGGCACTCCCCGCCCCTGCCGAGCTCGAGAACACCCTGCTCAAGGCGCGGCTGCATCTGGGCGAATGCCGGGCGGCGGCCTCCGATGCACGCGCCCGGGTCCAGACCCTGGCACGGGAGGCCGAGCTGCGGGCCGGGCGCCGCGCCGCCATCGCCGCCGACATTGCGGCCTGGCGCGAGCGCGCGGCAGCAAGCCTGCAGACCGCCGAAGAGACCCGGCGCCGGATCGCGGCGGCCGGGGCCGAGCGGCAGGCATTGCTGGAAGCGCCCGACACCTTCCTGAGCGAGCGGCGCCGAATCGTCGCCGAGATCGAGCAGGCGGAAGGCGCACGGCGCGAGGCGGCCGACAGGCTCGCCGCCGGCGAGACCGCGCTGGCCGAGGCCGACCGGCAGGCCCGCATCGCGCTCGAAGGCCTCTCCGGCGCGCGCGAGCGCCGCGCCTCGGCCGAGGCGCGGCTGGAGGCGGCGCGCCAGCGCGTGGCCGACATCACGCGCGAGATCGAGGACCGTCTCGAAACCGGGCTCGAAGGGCTGCAGGGAATCGCCGGCATCAAGCCGGGCGACGCCTTGCCGGAGCCGGAGGCGGTCGAGCGGCGGCTCGCCAACCTCAAGGGCGAGCGCGAGCGGCTCGGCGCCGTCAACCTGCGGGCCGAGGACGAGCTCACGGAAGTCAGGACCAAGCGCGAGGGGCTGTCCGGCGAGCGCGACGACCTGACCGAGGCGATCAGGCGCCTGCGCCAGGCGATCGGCGCGCTCAACCGCGAAGGGCGCGAGCGGCTGATCGCCGCCTTCGACATCGTCAACCAGCATTTCCAGCGGCTGTTCGGCATCCTGTTCGGCGGCGGCGAGGCCGAGCTCAGGCTGGTGGATTCGGAAGACCCGCTCGATGCCGGGCTCGAGATCTTCGCCCGCCCGCCCGGCAAGAAACCGCAGGTGATGACGCTGCTCTCCGGCGGCGAGCAGGCGCTGACCGCGACCGCGCTAATCTTCGCGGTGTTCCTGACCAATCCCTCGCCGATCTGCGTGCTCGACGAGGTCGACGCGCCGCTCGACGACGCCAATGTCGAGCGCTACTGCGACCTGCTCGTCGACATGGCGCGGAACACCGAGACGCGCTTCATCCTGATCACCCACAACCCGATCACCATGGCGCGGATGCAGCGCCTCTTCGGCGTGACCATGGCCGAGCGCGGCGTCAGCCAGATGGTTTCGGTCGACCTCTCCACCGCCGAGCGCATCCGCGAGGCGGGTTAGGCTCGAACCGCCATTGCGAGCGCAGCGAAGCAATCCAGGAGGATTCGCCGAGAGCTTCGGCCCGGTCTCCCTGGATCGCCTCCTCGCAATGACGGCACGGAGCGGGTGGGAAAGCGCGTCGGCCCGGATGAAAAAATGCCACAATCGGCGCCGCATTGCGGCAAGAATGTCGCATCTGACCCGTTTTTCTAAATATTCCAATGCGTTAGATGTTATCAACGTGCCTTGACAGCGCGGGGGGCTGTCAATAAAGGAGGCCGTGCTGACGACGGCTCGATGCGCGGGTTTGGCAGAGGTTATAGTGGTTTTTCGCGAGATCGCGGCGTTATCGCGATCAAGACGGAGCCAAGACCATGTCCGAACCCGACCCAAACGCCTCAGATTCGGAGTTGCGCGCAAGACTGGGTTCCCTGAAGTCCGCGATCAAGCGGGCGGAGGAGAGCGATAAGCCGGGCGCGAGCTCGGTTGGACAGGACAAGGCCCTTGCGGGCGCAATGTCCTCAGGCTTTCGCGCCGCGACGGATCTCGCAGGTGGCATCATCGCAGGCGCCCTGATCGGGTACCTCGGCGACCGATGGCTGGGAACGTCCCCGTTCCTGCTGATCGCCTTCATGGTGATCGGAACCATCGCGGGCTTCAGATCCGTCTATCGGCTCGGTTCGCGCCCGACCTCCGGGTCGAAGGGCGACCCGAAGGAAGATTGACCGAAGGGGCGGCCCGCAAGGCCGCGCGACGAGGGACGAGATCATGGCGGCTGGCGGCGGAATCGATCCGATCCACCAATTCCACATCAACCCGATCGTGGAGCTGAAGCCGTTCGGCGTCGATCTCTCCTTCACCAACACCTCGCTGTGGATGGTGATCGTGCTCGCCGTCGTCTCGGCGATCATGATCTATGGCTCGAGCCAGCGTTCGGTCGTTCCCGGCCGCCTGCAGTCGCTCGCCGAGATGGCCTATGAATTCGTGGCCTCGACCATGACCGGCGTCATGGGCAAGGACGGCCTGAAGTTCTTCCCCTTCGTATTCTCGCTGTTCATGTTCGTGCTGGCGAGCAACCTGCTCGGCCTGCTGCCGGGCTCCTTCACCGTCACCAGCCAGATCATCGTCACCGCCGCCCTGGCGCTGCTCGTCATCAGCATCGTGGTGATCTACGGCGTCGTGAAGCACGGCACCCATTTCTTCGGCCTGTTCGTGCCGTCGGGCGTCCCCGGCTGGCTGCTGCCCTTCATGGTGCTGATCGAGGCCGTCTCCTTCCTGTCGCGCCCGGTCTCGCTCTCGCTTCGTCTCTTCGGCAACATGCTCGCCGGCCACATCGCGCTCAAGGTCTTCGGCGGCTTCGTCGTGGTCCTGCTCGGCTCGGGCGCCGCGCTGAACTATGCGATCGCGCCGCTGCCGCTGCTGCTAGCCGTCGCCCTCACGGCGCTCGAAGTCCTCGTCGCAGTCCTGCAGGCCTATGTCTTCGCGATCCTGACCTGCGTCTATCTCAACGACGCGCTGCACCCCGGCCACTGAGGCCAGGGCAGCGCTCGCGAGAGTTCATCCCACCCTTTAAAACCTTCCACACTGGAGAAAGACCATGGATCCTGTTGCAGCCAAGTTCATCGGCGCCGGCCTCGCCTCGCTCGGCATGGGCCTCGCCGCCATCGGCGTCGGCACCATCTTCGGCAACTTCCTCTCGGGCGCCCTGCGCAACCCGTCGGCCGCCGACGGCCAGTTCCCGCGCGCCTTCATCGGCGCGGCGCTCGCCGAAGGTCTGGGCATCTTCGCGTTCGTCGTCGCGCTCGTCCTGCTCTTCGTGGTCTGACGCTTTCGTCGACCGCTTTCTCGTCGCGCGCTCGGGTCATCCGGCCAAGCGCGCGACGGTTTCCTATCTTAAGCGCTGAAAGGCACGCTATGCCGGTTCGATCTTCAGGGTTCGTGCGACAAGGATGGCTTCTGGCTGTCGGCTCGTTCGCCACTCTGGTGGCGGGTGCGGCGCAGGCTGCCACTCCGGGCCTGAGCGGCGAGAAGGCCTCCTTCCCGCCCTTCGACCCCGCGCATTTCGCCAGCAACCTGTTCTGGCTCGCGATCACCTTCGCGGCGCTCTACTGGCTGATGTCCAAGGTCGCGCTGCCGCGCCTCGGCTCGATCCTGGAAGAGCGTGCGGATACGATCGGCCGCGATCTCGACCAGGCCACCGAGATGCAGGCCAAGGCCGAAGAAATGGCCCAGGCCTATGAGAAGGCCCTCGGCGAGGCCCGCAAGAACGCCCAGGGCATCGCCCAGACGGCGCGCGAGACGGGCGCCAAGGCGAGCGAGGCCCAGCGCCATGCTACCGAAGCGGAGCTCGCGGCTAAGCTTGCCCAGGCCGAGGCGACCATCGCCAAGACCAAGGTCAAGGCGATGGGCAATGTGCGCGATCTCGGCAGCGACGTCGCCGTCGCGATCGTCACCAAGCTGACCGGTCAGGCTCCCAGCGCCAGCGAGGCGTCGGCAGCTATCGACCAGGCCCTGACGCGCGGCTGAGGAGAGATCAGATGGATACTTTCTGGGTCGGCGTCGCGCTCGTCATCTTCCTCGCCATCCTGGTCAAGTTCGGCGTGCCGGGCGCGATCGTGAAGGCGCTCGACGCTCGCGGCGAGAAGGTCGCGCAGGAGCTGGCGGAAGCCCGTCGCCTGCGTCAGGAGGCCGAGAAGCTGCTCGCCGAGTACGATGCCAAGCGCAAGGCCGCCGAGGCCGAGGCCGCCGAGATCGTCTCCTCCGCCAATGAGGAGGCCAAGCGCCTCGCGGCGGAAGCCGAAGTGAAGCTGGCTGACTTCGTCGCCCGCCGCACCAAGGCCGCCGAGGAGAAGATCGCGCAGGCCGAGAGCCAGGCCGAGGCCGAGGTTCGCGCCGCGGCTGCGGAGGCTGCCACCAAGGCCGCCGAGAGCATCCTGCGCGGCCAGATGGCCGGCAAGGCCGGTGAAGCCGCCTTCGCCGCCGGGCTGAACGAGGTCAAGGCCAAGCTCAACTGAGCCTTTAGCCGATCGCTCGACAACACGACGCCGCGCCCGCAAGGACGCGGCGTTTTTCTTTGCCCCTCTCCCGCCGGATTCCCGATGCGGGATGCGACCTTCGCGACCGGTTGTCGCGCATCTGGAATCCGAGGAGCTTCGGATTGATCGCTCGCCTTGTCCGCGCCTGCATCGTCGCCCTCCTGCCGCTCGCCGCTGCGGGCCCAGCGAACGCCTTCGAGAAGGTGAGCTTTCCGTCACGCGATTCGGGCGATCTGGTGGGATGGCTGGCGCGGCCCGCGGGAGCAGGCCCCTTCCCCGTGGTCATCGGCCTGCATGGCTGCGCCGGGCTCTACACCCGCTCGGGCGAGCTCGGCGCCCGCGAGAGCGACTGGTCGCAGCGTCTCACCGGAGCCGGCTATGCCGTGCTGCTCGTCGACAGCTTCGGACCGCGCAGCATCAAGGCGCTCTGCAACCAGCGCGAACGCTCGCTGACGCCGGCCGACCGTACCCGAGATGCCTTCGCAGCCATCGACTGGCTCGACAAGCAGGGCTTCGCCGCGAAGCAGCGCATCGCCCTGATCGGCTGGTCGAATGGCGGCTCGACGGCGTTGCGCGTCGCGGCCGCGCCCGAAGCCAGACGCCTGCGCCACGTCATCGCCTTCTATCCCGGCTGCCGCGTCATCCTGAAGCGCGGCTGGCAGGCGCAGACCGATACGGCGATCTTCCAGGGTCTGGCAGACGACTGGACGCCGGCGGCTCCTTGCGAAGAGCTCGCGCGGCGCGGTGGCGCACGCTTCGTCGGCTTCCCCGGCGCCTATCACGATTTCGACCATCCGAACCTGCCGCTGCGCGAGCGCAAGGCGGCGTATTCGCAGAGGCCCGACGACCTGGTCACGATCGGCAGCGATCCGAAGGCCCGCGCTGACGCCATCGACGCGGTGATGGCGATCCTGAAGCGGCCCTGAGTGCCGTCAGTTGCTGGCTGTCGTCGCAGGCGCCGGCGGATTGCCCGCCGCCGTCACCGGCGTGACGACCGGCCGCGACGGCGGCACCACCGCCGCCTTCGGCTTGGGCTTTCGCGCCTGGATCGTCGAGGTGACGATGCCCTGCGGCGTGTCGAGCTGGTAGATGTCGTCGCGGAACTGGACCTGCCCGTCCGCGCCCTGCCAGCCGGTGAGATAGACCCAGGCCACCGGCACCGATTTCTTCAGGGTGATGTTCTTGCGCTCGCCCTTGGCGATCTCGTCCTCGATCGCCTGCCGGCTCCATTCGGAGCCTTCCAGCAGCCAGGCGGCGAGGTCGCGCACGCCCTCGATGCGCGCGCAGCCCGAGGAGTTGAAGCGCACATCGTTGCGGAACAGCGTCTTTTTCGGCGTGTCGTGCATGTAGACGGCTTCGCCGTTCGGCATGTCGATCTTCAGCTGGCCGAGCGAATTGGTCGGTCCCGGTTCCTGGCGCACGTAGAAATAGGGGCTCTTCAAGGTCGACCAGTTGACGCTCGCCGGGTCGATTTCCTTGTTCTCGGCTCCGAGCAGCTTCATGTTCGACTTGGCGATGAAGCCTGGATCCTTGCGCATGTGCGGAATGATGTCGGCCTTCACGATCGACATCGGCACCGTCCAGTAGGGGTTGAGGTTGACCGAGGTGATGTTGGCCTGGATCACCGGCGAGGGCCGGTCCGCCCGGCCGACGATGGCGAGGTGGCGCTGCTGGACCGTGCCGTTCTCCACCGCCTCGACGCTGGCGCCGGGGATATTCACCACGACATAGCGGCTGGCGAAGTTGAAGCCGTTGCCCTTGAGCCTCTCCAGCGTCGCGGTGAGCTGGTTGAGGCGCATTTCGACCGGCGTGTTCAGCGCCTTGAGGGTGAGCCGGCCGACCGTGCCGAGATCCGACAGGCCGTGGCGGCGCTGGAAGCGCTTCACCGCCTCGACCACGGCGGCGTCATAGACATCCCCCGCGAGCGCCTCGGGAGCCAGATCGCCGCTGGCGAGCAGGCGCTGCTTCAGCGCGACGACATCCGCGCCTTGCGATTCCGGCTTCAGCGCCGTGGCGCTGCCGGGAACCTTCGGCCAGCCGCCGCGATTGGCGACATCCTCATGGGCGATCAGCGCCTCGAGCGTGCGGTCATAGGTGTTCGGGCCATAGCTTGGCTCGTTCGCGCGCACGAACGCCGTCGAGGCCAGCAGGAGCGCGGCCGCCGCAGCGAGGATGGAGGGACGCACAGACATGAAAACCCCCGGGCCGCAGAGAGCGGCACCGGGGGATCATTCCGCGACATGGTCAAGGAATGCTTAAGAAGCGGCTGGCGTCCTTCACCATGCTGACGAATGCCGTCAGCATGGGCCCGAGCCTTTACTCCGCCGCCTTGGCCGGAGCCGGCTTCTCCCACTTCAGGACCGGCGAACGGGCGGCGCGAGTCTCGTCGAGGCGGCGGATCGGAGCGTGATGCGGGGCGCTGGTGAAGCGTTCCTTGTCGTTGCCCTTGGCCGCCATCGCGAGATCGCGCAGCGTCGCGATAAAGAGGTCGAGCGCAGCCTTCGATTCCGACTCGGTCGGCTCGATCAGCATGGCGCCATGGACGACGAGCGGGAAATACACCGTCATCGGATGGTAGCCCTCGTCGATCATCGCCTTGGCGAAATCGAGCGTCGAGACGCCCGAGCCCTTCAGCCATTCGTCGTCGAACAGCACCTCGTGCATCGACGGATGGTCCGGGAAGGGCAGCGACATCAGGTCGGCGAGGCCGGCGCGGATGTAGTTGGCGTTGAGCACCGCATCCTCGGAGGCCTGGCGCATGCCGTCCGAGCCGTGGCTCAGCATGTAGGCGAGCGCGCGGACATACATGCCCATCTGGCCGTGGAAGGCGGTCATGCGGCCGAAAGGCTTGTTGCCCGCCGGCGCTTCGCCGCGCGTCTCGATCAGATGCGGCTTGTCGTTCTCGACATGGATGAAAGGCACCGGCGCGAAGGGCGCCAGACGCTCGGAGAGCACGACCGGGCCGGCACCGGGACCGCCGCCGCCATGCGGCGTCGAGAAGGTCTTGTGCAGGTTGATGTGCATGGCGTCGACGCCCAGATCGCCCGGACGCGCCTTGCCGACGATGGCGTTGAAGTTGGCGCCGTCGCAGTAGAAATAGGCGCCAGCCTCATGCATCGCTGCGGCGATCTCGACGATCTGCGGCTCGAAGATGCCGCAGGTATTCGGGTTGGTCAGCATGATCGCGGCGATGTCCGGCCCGAGCAGGGCCTTGACGTCCTCGACCGCGACGGTGCCGTCCGGACGGGCCGGAACAGCCTTCACCGAGAAGCCGATCAGGGCCGCAGTCGCCGGGTTGGTGCCGTGCGCCGATTCGGGGACGAGCACGACGTTGCGGGTCGCGCCCTCGCCCTTCGCCGCGATCGCGGCCTTGATCGCCATCATGCCGCAGGCCTCGCCATGGGCGCCGGCCTTCGGCGAAAGGGCGACGGCCGGCATGCCGGTCAGCGTCATCAGGTAGCGGGCAAGCTCCAGCATCAGGTCGAGCGCGCCGGGCACGGTCGAGAGCGGCTGCAGCGGATGCACGTCGGAGAAGCCCGGCAACCGCGCCATCTTCTCGTTGAGGCGGGCATTGTGCTTCATCGTGCAGGAGCCGAGCGGGAAGAGCCCGGTATCGATGCCGTAGTTCTTCTGGCTGAGCCGCACATAGTGGCGCATCGCCTCGGGCTCGGAGAGGCCGGGCAGGCCGATCTCGCCCTGGCGCGCATGCTTGCCGAGGCGGCTCTTGAACGGGGCCGGCTTGTCGATGTCGACGCCAGTCGCCTCGTGATGGCCGATCTCGAAGATCAGCGGCTCGACCTGCTGCAGCGCCTTGTTGCCGGTGAATGTGGCGTGCTCGGCGTGAGCGGCCTCGCCGGCCTGGGTGGGACGTCCCTGACGGTTCAGCATCACAGCACCTCCACGAGCGCCGCCACGAGGGCCGCCCGGTCTTCATCGGTATTCACCTCGGTCGAGGCGATGATCAGCAGGTCGTCGAGCCCGGCCTTGGGCAGGAGCCGCGAGACGGGGACGCCGGCCAGGATGCCCTTGGCGGCGAGCACCTCGACGACCTCGGCGGCGGGCTTCTTCAGCTTCACGGTGAACTCGTTGAAGAAGCTGTCGTTGAGCACCTTCACGCCTTCGACGCTCGCGAGCGCGTCGGCGAGCTTCACGGCATTGGCATGGTTCACTTCGGCGAGACGGGCGAGACCGGCCTGGCCGAGCAGCGTCATGTGGATGGTGAAGGCCAGCACGCAGAGGCCGGAATTGGTGCAGATGTTCGAGGTCGCCTTGTCACGGCGGATATGCTGCTCGCGGGTCGAGAGCGTCAGCACGAAGCCGCGCTGGCCGGTCGAATCGACCGTCTCGCCGCAGAGCCGGCCCGGCATCTGGCGGATATATTTCGACTTGGCGGCGAAGAGCCCGACATAGGGGCCGCCGAAGTTCAGCGCGTTGCCGATCGACTGGCCCTCGCCGACGACGATGTCGGCATCCTGCGCGCCCGGCGGCACGACGGCGCCGAGCGAGACGACCTCGGTGAAGACCGCGATCAGCAGCGCGCCATGGGCATGCGCCTTCTCGGCGATCGGCTTGAGATCGCGCAGATTACCGAAGACGTCCGGCGACTGCACGACGACGCAGGAGACGCTGTCGTCGATCTGGGAGAGGATGTCCTCATTGGCCGAGACGTCCGGCTTCAGGGCCACGACCTCGTCATTGGCCATCTCGGAGAGGGTTTCGACAACCGCGGTGTAGTGCGGGTGCAGGCCGCCGGAGAGCACGGCCTTGCGGCGCTTGGTGACGCGATGCGCCATCAGCACGGCCTCGCCGGTGCCGGTCGAGCCGTCATACATCGAGGCGTTGGCGACCTCCATGCCGGTCAGAGCGGCGACCTGGGTCTGGAATTCGAAGAGATATTGCAGCGTGCCCTGCGCGATCTCGGGCTGGTAGGGCGTGTAGCTGGTCAGGAACTCGGAGCGCTGGATCAGGTGGTCCACCGTCGCCGGAACATGGTGCTTATAGGCGCCGGCGCCGACGAAGAAGGGCACGGCCGAGGCGGCAGTGTTTTTGCCCGCCATCTTGCCGAGGATGCGCTCGACCTCGAGCTCGCCCCGGGCGCGCGGCAGGTCGACCGGGCCTTTCAGGAGCTTGCCGGCCGGCACGTCGCTGAACAGCGCGTCGATATCGGGGACGCCGATGCGCGCGAGCATGTCCTCGCGGTCGGTATCGGTGAGCGGGAGATAGCGCATGGGGTGATTCCGTTTCGGAGATCGCGGTGCTTGTTGTCATCCCGTGCGCGCCGCAGCGCTTGAACGATGCGGCGCAGACAGGGGATCGCATGACGAGAAGGCGCCTCTTTCGGAGGAGGGTCCCGCATCTGCGCAGCAGCTACTCACGTGCTGCGGCGCGTGCGGGATGACGCCTCTTCAGAGCGTCTTGACGTAGTTCTGGTATTCGGCCTCGTTCATCAGGGCGTCGAGCTCGGCAGCGTCCTTGATCTTGATCTTGAGGAACCAGCCCTTGCCGGCCGGATCTTCGTTGACGGTGCCCGGCGCACCCTCGAGCTCGGCATTGACCTCGACGACCTCGCCCGAGACCGGGGCGTAGACCTCGGAAGCGGCCTTGACGCTCTCGACCACGGCAGCCTCGCCGCCCTTGCTCAGCGCCTTGCCGACAGCCGGCAGCTCGACGAAGACGACGTCGCCGAGCTGCGACTGGGCGTAGTCGGAGATGCCGACAGTGCCGACGTCACCCTCGACGCGGATATATTCGTGGTCCTTGCTGTAACGGGTCTCGGCCATGGTTTCCTCCTGGCGAAAAATTGGAAAATCGGGTCAGCGCTTGTAGTGGTGCGGCACGAAAGGCATCGGCGCCACCACCGCCGGCAGCGGCTTGCCGCGGACGATGAGGTTGAGCTTCGTGCCCGGCGCGGAATGCGCCTTGGCGACGTAGCCCATGGCGCAGGGGCCGTTCAGCGTCGGGCCGAAGCCGCCCGAGGTCACGGTGCCGATCACCTCGCCTTCGGGCGTCGCGATCTCGGTGCCCTCGCGGGCCGGGGCGCGCCCTTCGGGCAGCAGGCCGACACGGACGCGCGAGGTGCCCTCGGCGAGCTCGCGCTGGATGCGCGCGGCGCCGGGGAAGCCGCCTTCCTCGCGGCGGCGCTTCTGGAGCGACCAGTTCAGTCCCGCCTCGATCGGCGAAGTGGTGGTGTCGATGTCGTGGCCGTAGAGGCACAGGCCCGCCTCGAGACGCAGCGAATCACGGGCACCGAGGCCGATCGGCTTGACGTTGCCGTCGAGCAGCAGCGTGTCCCAGATCTCGCCGATCTTCGTCGCGGCGGCCGAAATCTCGTAGCCGTCCTCACCGGTATAGCCGGAGCGGCTGACATTCGCCTTGATGCCGGCGATCTTCATCGTGCGGGAGGTCATGAAGCCCATCTCGGCGGCTTCCGGCGCCAGCGCGGCGAGTGCAGCCTCGGCGCCCGGGCCCTGCAGGGCGATCAGGCCGCGATGCTCGGCCCGGATCAGCTTCACATTGGACGGCAGGCGCGCCTCGATATGGGGATAGTCGGCGTCCTTGCAGGCAGCGTTGACGACGAGATAGAGCGCGCCGTCCTCGTCGGAGTCGGCCGAGCGCGTCACCATCAGGTCGTCGAGGATGCCGCCCTCATCGTTGAGAAGCTGCGAATAGCGCTGCTTGCCGGGGGCCAGATTGACGATGTCCGCGGGAATCAGCGCCTCGAGCGCCTTCGCGGTGGTCTCGTGGTCGGGGCCGACCAGGAAGGCCTGGCCCATATGCGAGACGTCGAAAAGCCCAGCCTTCTCGCGCGTCCAGTTGTGCTCGGTCAGGATGCCCGAGGGGTACTGCACCGGCATGTCGTAGCCGGCAAAGGGCACCATGCGGGCGCCGAGCGCGACATGGCGGGCATGAAGCGGCGTCTTCAGCGGCGCGGGCGCGCCGGCGGTGTCGGTTGTGGCCTCAAGAGCCTCGGCAGCCATGGCATGCCCCTCCCAGAATCGAGCGCAAGCTCCGGACGGTATCGTCCGGAACGCGCCCCCTCTGTCTCGGGACCTGAGAGATTTCCCCGCCCGGCCGCGAAGCCGGACAAGTTACACCCGTCGGTGGGCGGGATCGCTCCCGCCTCTTTCCAGAGCGCCAAGTCCCCAGCGGTCCTTTTGCCTGAGCGTTTCCGGGGCGGTTGCGCCTTCGGCGCCGGGCCTCGAAAGGCCCGGTCTCTCCCGCGGGGATATGCGGCTTGGGCACAGATACAAGACGCACCGGCTTAGTCAATCGGCGCGCTGCCCGGATTCACGGCAAAGCCGCGCTTATCGGCGGCGATGGCGCGCCGGCGCGGGACCGCCGCCGCCCAGGCCGACGATGATCTCGACATCCCCGCTGCCCGCCGGAACGACGATGCCGTCCTCGACATGGGTGAAGTCGGCGCCGCCCTGGCCGCCCGCGATCGTCGCGCCGACCCGCGACGAACGGCGCGCGACGACGCTGGTGCCGCGCGTGACCGTCGTCGTCAGCGTCGCGCCGTAGCTGCCCGGGCTGCCGGCCGGGCCGAGCAGAACGCGCCCCTCGACGCCGACCTTGAGCCGGAAGCCGCCATTGCCCGTCGGCGTGCACTCGCGCGCGACATCGTTGATCGAGATCTGGTAGCGCAGGCCGCCGCTGTCCTGGCCGGCCTGGGCCCGGATCGCCGCGCCGCCATCGGCGACGATGACCTGCGGGCAGACCAGCGGATCGATGTCGTCGTCCTTCGGCAGCTGATCGGCCACCGGCGGCTTCGTCGACTGGAACATCAGGACGTTGCCGATCGTCTGCGCCGTGCTCGGCTGGCCCGTCGAGGAGGAGGAGCCGCAGCCGGCAAGGCCGAGGCAGAGAAGCGGCAGGGCGAGCCAGCGGCCCGCAGTCAAAGTCTGATCGATCAAGGCAGCGCCTCCACGCCAGGGCCGAAGCCGTTGAGCGAGACGGGCACGCCCACCCCCTCCTCCGGCGTCTGGAATACGATGAATGTGGCGTTCTTGCCGCCCTTGAGCTGGCCCATCAGATTGTCGTCCATCACCACCTCGGCAACGCAGCCGGTGGTCAGGCAGCGCACGAAGCCCGCCCGGCCGATATCCTTGTCGTCGATCTTCAGGCCGAGGCCGGAGGGCAGCAGCACGCCGAGCGGCGCGACGACGCGCAGCAGGCGGCTCTTCTGATCGGCTGTCTTCAGCACGATGACGAGCAGGGTGAGATTCGGCCTGTCCTCGGCCGCGACGTTCTGGACGAGCGCGCATTGCTCGGTCTTGGCGCCGGGCGGAACCTCGCAGCGCATCTGCCAGTCGCCATGTGTCGAACGCACCGCACCCTGCGCGAAAGCGGAGCCGGCGGCGAGGGTCGCTCCCATGAGCGCAAGCGCCAAGGCGCCGGCCGCCCCGATGATCCTCATCATGCCTGCCATCCTCCAAACCGTTTTGCGAACCGCAGCAGGAGCGCAAGAATCAGGCAAAACGCCGACCGCGCGCGAGAATCCCGCCGCCCTTCTTCGTAAAATGCGTTGGGACCATGCAGGCCGGGCCCTGTCAAGGCGGGCCGGCCGACGCCCGCGCCCTTCGGTCAAGACCTCGCGCGATTATGCCGCACTGTCGGCGGGGGCGGTCTTCATTGCCCCACTGGCGCAAGCGTGATCTTTGATTTATCGCAATCCCGAAGAGCAAGGCGGCCTCGCGGTCGCCCCTTCGTGCGTGGGACCAAAACAGCGACCGATACCGGTCAGGCCCCGCGCAGGTCGATTGAGGAGCATGTCGGATCGATGCGATTTCTGAGCAGGACCTTTGCAACCGCGGCCGCCACGGCCCTTGCCGTCGCCGCGCTGGCGACCGTCCCGGCCGTCGCCGGCACCGGCATGCCCTCCCCCTGGCAGCTGAACCTGCAGGGCGCCGCGACTCCGGTCGCGGAGTACATCCACTGGTTCCATGACTGGCTGAACGTCATCATCATCGGCGTCACGCTCTTCGTGCTCGCGCTGCTGATCTATGTGGTCTTCCGCTTCAACGAGAAGGCCAACCCGATCCCCTCGAAGACCACCCACAACGCCCTGATCGAGGTGATCTGGACCGTGGTTCCGGTCCTCATCCTCGTCGTCATCGCGATTCCCTCCTTCCGTCTGCTGAAGCTGCAGCTCGAGGTGCCGCAGGCCGACATCACCATGAAGGTGACCGGGAAGCAGTGGTACTGGTCCTATGAATACGCCCAGGACAACGGCGCCTTCGGTTTCGATTCGCTGATGCTGGACGAAAAGCAGCGCGCCGAGGCGATCGCCGGCAAGAAGATCGCCGAGGCCGAGGCTCCCCGCCTGCTCGCCGTCGACAACGAGGCGGTGGTCCCGGTCGGCAAGATCGTCCGCGTCCAGGTCACCGGCGCCGACGTCATCCACAAGTTCACGGTGCCGTCCTTCGGCATCAAGATCGACGCCATCCCCGGCCGCCTGAACGAGACCTGGTTCAAGGCCGAGCGCGAAGGCATCTATTATGGCCAGTGCTCGTTCGTCTGCGGCCAGAACCACGCCTACATGCCGATCGCCTTCCGCGTCGTCAGCCAGGAGCGCTACGCCGCCTGGCTCGCGGAAGCGAAGCAGAAATTCGCCAATGCCGAAGACGCGGGCCGCAAGCTCGCCGCCGCGTCCAAGTAATTCGCCGAGGAGACTAGACGATGGCAACCGCGGCTCCGCACGCTCAAGGCCACGGACATGACGAGGCCCACCACGACCACCCGACCGGGTGGCGTCGGTGGCTCCTGTCCACCAACCACAAGGACATCGGCACCCTCTACCTGATCTTCGCGATCATGGCGGGCCTGGTCGGTGGCTTCCTCTCCATCATGATGCGGATCGAGCTGCAGGAGCCCGGCCTGCAGATCTTCGCCAATGGCCAGAGCTACAACGTGTTCGTGACCGGCCACGGCCTGATCATGATCTTCTTCATGGTCATGCCCGCGGTGATCGGCGGCTTCGGCAACTGGTTCGTGCCGCTGATGATCGGCGCGCCGGACATGGCCTTCCCGCGCATGAACAACATCTCGTTCTGGCTGACGGTGGCCGCCTTCACGCTGATGGTGATCTCGATGTTCGTCGAGGGCGCCCCCGGCGCGCACGGCGCCGGCACGGGCTGGACGGTCTACCCGCCGTTCTCGACCTCCGGCCACCCCGGCCCCGCGGTCGACTTCGGCATCCTGTCGCTTCACCTGGCGGGTGCGGCGTCGATCCTGGGCGCGATCAACTTCATCACCACGATCCTGAACATGCGCGCGCCTGGCATGACCATGCACAAGATGCCGCTGTTCGCCTGGGGCGTGCTGGTCACCGCCTTCCTGCTGCTGCTGTCGCTGCCGGTGCTCGCCGGCGCCATCACCATGCTGCTGACCGACCGCAACTTCGGCACGACCTTCTACGATCCGGCCGGCGGTGGTGATCCGATCCTCTACCAGCACCTGTTCTGGTTCTTCGGTCACCCCGAAGTGTACATCATGATCCTGCCGGCCTTCGGCATCGTCAGCCACATCATCTCAACCTTCTCGAAGAAGCCGATCTTCGGCTATCTCGGCATGGCCTACGCCATGGTCGCGATCGGCGTCGTCGGCTTCATCGTGTGGGCGCACCACATGTACACGGCCGGCCTGTCGCTCAACACGCAGCGCTACTTCGTGTTCGCGACGATGGTGATCGCGGTGCCGACCGGCATCAAGATCTTCTCCTGGATCGCGACGATGTGGGGCGGCTCGATCCGCTTCACCGCGCCGATGATCTGGGCGATGGGCTTCATCTTCCTGTTCACCGTCGGCGGCGTCACCGGCGTCGTGCTGGCCAATGCCGGCGTCGACCGCTCGCTGCACGCGACCTACTACGTGGTGGCGCATTTCCACTACGTGCTGTCGCTCGGCGCCGTGTTCGGCATCTTCGCGGGCTTCTACTACTGGTTCCCGAAGATGAGCGGCTACGTGATCCCGGACTGGATCGGCAAGCTGCATTTCTGGGTCGCCTTCATCGGCGCCAACCTGCTGTTCTTCCCGCAGCACTTCCTCGGGCTCGCCGGCATGCCGCGTCATTATGTGGACTATCCGGACGCCTTCGCGGGATGGCATTTCTGGTCGTCGATCGGCTCCTACATCTTCGCCTTCGGCCTGCTGATCTTCTTCTACGGCCTCGTGGTCGCCTTCACGAAGAAGCAGCTCGCCGGCGACAATCCGTGGGGCGAAGGCGCGACGACGCTGGAGTGGACGCTGTCCTCGCCGCCGCCCTTCCACCAGTTCGAGACGCTGCCGCGCATCACCGGCTCGGACCACTGAGACAAAGGCGGCGGGCCTTCCCGGCCCGCCGCCGCCCCTCCCCCGAGCGCCCATGACGGGCGTTCCGGAGACGGGCGGCATGAAACAGCCGCGAACACCCCTGCGCCCACGGGCGCCGTTGAAGAGTACGAAGACGACCCGAGTGATGTCTGCTGCGTTCGAAACCCGTACCGACAGCCTGGTTGCCTCGACAGGCGAAGCGCGCGACTTCTTCGCGCTGCTGAAGCCCCGGGTCATGTCGCTCGTCGTGGTCACGGCGCTGACCGGCATGGCCACGGCGCCGGGCTCGGTGCACCCGGTCCTTGCGCTGGCCGCCCTGATCGCCATCGCGGTGGGCGCCGGCGCCTCGGGCTGCCTCAACATGTGGTACGACGCCGATATCGACGCGCTGATGAGCCGCACGGCCAAGCGCCCGATTCCCGCCGGCCGCATCCTGCCCTCGGAGGCGCTCGCCTTCGGCCTGACGCTGTCGGTCGGCTCGGTGCTGGTGCTCGGCCTGATCGCGAACGCGCTCGCGGCCTTCATGCTCGCCTTCACGATCTTCTTCTACGCCGTCGTCTACTCGATGTGGCTGAAGCGCTGGACGCCGCAGAACATCGTCATCGGCGGCGCTGCCGGCGCCTTCCCGCCGATGATCGGCGAGGCGGTGGTGACCGGCGATTTCGGCTGGCACTCGCTCGTTCTGTTCGCGATCATCTTCCTGTGGACGCCACCGCATTTCTGGGCGCTGGCGCTGGTCAAGTCGGGCGACTACGAGCGCGCCGGCATCCCGATGATGCCGAATGTCGCCGGCCCCGCCGCGACCCGCCGGCAGATCGTGCTCTATTCGCTGATCATGGCCCCCGTTGCGGTCCTGCCGGCACTGATGGGCTTCGGCGGGCTGCTCTATCTGGCCGTCTCGGTCACGACCGGCCTCGCCATGATCTGGCTTTCGATCCAGGTCTGGCGCCGCACGGAGGGCAAGCCCGCCGTGAAGGCCGCCTGGTCGCTGTTCGGCTTCTCGATCCTCTATCTCTTCCTGCTCTTCGCGGTCCTGCTGGTCGAGAACGGGCTCGGCCTGATGTGGGCCCTGCCGAAGGTGATCGGATGAGCGAGCAGCAGCCCCAGAAGCCCGTGCCGGCCCCGTTCTCGCCGGAGGACATGGCGCGCCGCCGCCGCCGCTCCATCGCGCTCGCGCTGGTGCTCGGCGGGCTCGTGATCTTCTTCTTCGTGGTGACGCTGGTGAAGACCGGCCCCGCGATCCTGAACCGGCCGCTGTGATGACGAACCCCGCCCCCCAGAAGCCGAAGGGCAACCCGGCGCGCACCGCGCTGATCTGCGTCGGCGTGGCCTTCGGCATGCTCGGCGCCTCCTTCGCGGCGGTGCCGCTCTACGACCTGTTCTGCAAGGTCACCGGCTTCGGCGGCACGCCGATGGTCGGCACGGCCGGCGCCGGCAAGATTCTCGACCGGACGATGTCGGTGCGCTTCGACGCCAATGTCGCGCCGGGGCTGGGCTGGAAGTTCGAGGCGGAAAGCCCCGAGATCAAGGTCAAGGTCGGCGCGACGCAGACCGTGTTCTACAAGATGACGAATCGCTCGGACCGCACGGTGACCGGCGTCGCGACCTACAACGTCGCGCCGGACAAGGCCGCGGCCTATTTCGTCAAGATCCAGTGCTTCTGCTTCACCGAGCACACGCTGAAGCCCGGCGAGAGCTTCGAGGCGCCGGTGGTGTTCTATATCGACCCCGAGATCGCTGATAACCGCGAGCTCGACGGCGTCCACGCCATCACGCTCTCCTACACCTATTTCGCCTCCAAGGCGGGCCAGCCCGTCGCCGAGGACAAGGCCGGCTCCGTCAAGGATGACGTGGGCAATTCGAAACTGTAGAACGCGCTAGCACACGAGCGCGGACAAGAAGCCGTACGCGGAGACTGAACACGATGGCCGGGGCCCATACGAAGCACCACGACTACCACCTCGTCGATCCGAGCCCGTGGCCGCTCGTCGGCGCCGCGAGCGCGACGATCATGGCGATCGGCGCCGTGATGTGGATGAAGGCGCTGCCGGTGGGCGGCATGCATATCGGCCCGCTCGTCTTCGGCGTCGGCGTGATCGGCGTGCTCTACACCATGCTCTCCTGGTGGATCGACGTGGTGCGCGAGGCCGAGAAGGAAGGCCACCACACCCGCGTCGTCCAGATCCATCACCGCTACGGCATGCTGATGTTCATCGCCTCCGAGGTGATGTTCTTCGTCGCCTGGTTCTGGGCCTATTTCGACGCCAGCCTGTTTGCGGGCGAGCAGATCAACTATCTGCGCTACGACTTCACCGGCGGGCACTGGCCGCCGAAGGGCATCGAGACCTTCGATCCCTGGCACCTGCCGCTGCTCAACACGCTGATCCTGCTGACCTCGGGCACGACCGTGACCTGGGCGCATTACGCCCTGATCAACAACGACCGCGCCGGGCTGAAGCAAGGCCTGTGGCTGACCGTGATCCTCGGCGTCCTGTTCACGATCACGCAGGGCTACGAGTATTCGCACGCCGCCTTCGCCTTCAGCGGCAACATCTACGGCGCCACCTTCTTCATGGCGACGGGCTTCCACGGCGCGCATGTCATCATCGGCACGATCTTCCTGGCGGTCTGCCTCTACCGAGCCTATCTCGGCCACTTCAAGCCGGACCAGCATCTCGGCTTCGAATTCGCCGCCTGGTACTGGCACTTCGTCGACGTGGTCTGGCTGTTCCTGTTCGCGTCGATCTATGTCTGGGGCGCCGGCGCGCACGCGGCCGCCGCGCACTGAGCCAGCGCTTCACCGCGTCCTCGCGGTTCTCGTCTGACGAAAGGCGGCCGCGAGGCCGCCTTTCCTGCTTCGGAGGCTGCCATGGCCGGTCCTGAACCCACACCCCCCTCCCCCTATTCGACCGGCCTCGCCGGGCGCTGCCCGCGCTGCGGGGAAGGCGCGCTGTTCGACGGCTTCCTCAAGCTGAAGCCGCGCTGCAACGCCTGCGGGCTCGACTACAAATTCGCCGATTCGGCCGACGGTCCGGCCGTCTTCATCATGCTGATCGCCGGCTTCGTCGTTCTGGGCGCGGCGCTCTATGTCGAGATCGCCTATGAGCCGCCGATCTGGCTCCATCTCATGATCTGGCTGCCGCTGGCCGTGATCATCTGCCTCGCGCTGCTGCGGCCGATGAAGGGTCTCGCGGTCGCGCTGCAATACGCCAACAAGGCCGAGGAAGGCAGGCGCGACAAGTGAACGCGCAACCTGAGGTCAAGCGGCGCCCCGGGCTGGTCCTGCCGACGGTCCTGACCATCGTCGGCATCGCGGTCCTCTGCGGCCTGGGCGCCTGGCAGCTCCTGCGCATGGAGGAGAAGCACGCTTATATCGACCGCCTGCAGGCCGAGGCCGCCGGCGAGCCGGCGGCGATGCCGGCGAGCAGCGGCTGGGCGCAGCTCGACGCCACAGCGCTCGACCTGACCCATGTCGTCGCCCGGGGCAGCTATATCGACGGCCCCATCGCAGGCGTGCGCACGACGATCGCCTCGGGACCGCCCGGCACGCGCCAGCTTTCGGGCTTCGGCCGCTGGATCTTCCAAGGCTTTCGCCTCGAGGACGGCGGCGTCATCCTGGTCAATCGCGGCTTCGTGCCCGAGAGCCGGCTTGGCCAGGTCGGCCCTGCCAGCGGCGCCGACGCGGTGCAGGGCTTCCTGCGCGCGCCCGAAGGCCGCAACAGCTTCACCCCGGCGGACCTTCCGGCGATCCGCGAGTTCTACACGCGCGACCCCGCCGCCATCGCCGCCGCGCTCGGCTTGCCGCCGGCCCCGTTCTACCTCGAGGCGGAGCGGAAGGGCGACGGCCTGATGCCGCCGGCCGGCGTCGACGTGCGCGAACTGATCGGCCGCATTCCCGACAACCACCTGCAATATGCCCTGACCTGGTTCGGGCTGGCGCTGACGCTGCTCGGCGTTTTCGCGGCTTATGTCTGGCAGAGCCGGGGGAAATCGGCCGCCTGATCGGGAACGGTTTTGCCGAAAGCGGCGGACCGGCCTATAGCATCAGACTGATATCATTGAGGCCACGACCGTGCTGCATATCTCCACCCGGGGTGAAGCCCCGGCGCTCAGCTTTTCCGACGCGCTGCTGACCGGGCTCGCCCGCGACGGCGGGCTCTATCTGCCGCAGAGCTGGCCGACGCTTTCCGCCGAGGAGATCGCCGGCTTCGCCGGGAAACCCTACGCGGCGGTGGCGGAGCGCGTGCTCGGCGCGCTGAGCGACGGCGACATCGAGAGCGGCGCCCTTTCCGGCATGATCCGCGAGGCCTATGCCGGCTTCCGCCATCCCGCCGTCTGCCCGCTGACCCAGATCGGCGACAACCTCTTCGTGCTGGAGCTGTTCCACGGCCCGACGCTCGCCTTCAAGGACGTGGCGATGCAGCTGCTCGGCCGGCTGATGGACCATGTGCTCGGCCAGCGCGGCCAGCGCGCGACCATCGTCGGCGCCACCTCGGGCGACACCGGCGGCGCGGCCATCGACGCCTTCAAGGGGCTGAAGAGCGTCGACGTCTTCATCCTCTATCCGCAAGGCCGCGTCTCCGACGTGCAGCGCCGGCAGATGACCACGGTCGACGCGCCGAACGTCCACGCCATCGCGGTCGAAGGCACCTTCGACGACTGCCAGAACCTCGTGAAGGCGATGTTCAACCATCACGCCTTCCGCGACGAGATCGGCCTGTCGGGCGTCAATTCGATCAACTGGGCCCGCATCGCGGCGCAGGTGGTCTACTACTTCACCTCCGCGGTCTCGCTCGGCGGGCCGGGGCGCAAGGTCTCCTTCACCGTCCCGACCGGCAATTTCGGCGATATCCTCGCCGGCTGGGTCGCCAAGCAGATGGGCCTGCCGATCGAGCGGCTCACGATCGCGACCAACAGCAACGACATCCTGGCGCGAACGCTCGAAACCGGCGCCTATGAGATGCGCGGCGTCGCGGCGACGACCTCGCCCTCGATGGACATCCAGATCTCGTCGAATTTCGAGCGGCTGCTGTTCGAGGCCCATGGCCGCGACGCCGCCGCCGTCCGCCGGCTGATGCAGTCGCTGCAGCAATCCGGCCGCTTCGAGATCGCGGCCGAGCCGCTCAAGCGCATCCGCGACGAATTCGACGCCGCCGCCCAGAGCGAGGAAGAGGTTGCAGCCGAGATCCGCAAGAGCTGGGACGAGGCCGGCTATCTGCTCGATCCGCATACCGCGATCGGCGTCGGCGCCGCGCGACGCGCGCTCAAGCGCGATTCCGCCACGCCGATGATCGTGCTCGGCACCGCCCATCCGGCCAAGTTCCCGGCCGCAGTCAAGGCGGCGAGCGGCGTCGAGCCGGAGCTGCCCACCCATCTCGCAGACCTGATGGAGCGCCAGGAGCGCCTGACGCTGCTCCCGAACGATCTCGGCAAGGTCGAGGCCTTCGTGCGCGAGCATGCGCGCGCCGTCCGCGGGGCGGCAGCGTGAGCGCGACCGGGCCGGCCGAGGCCGCCGACCTCGCCGCGCCCGCCCGGCCGGAAGGGGCGCATGATCCGGAGGTCGGGCTCACCACCCTGCCCTCGGGCCTGCGCATCGTCTCGCAACACATGGAACATGCGGCGACCGTCTCGCTGGGCATCTGGATCGGTGCCGGCTCGCGCGACGAGCTGCCCCATGAGCATGGGCTCGCCCATCTGCTCGAGCACATGGCGTTCAAGGGCACGGCACGGCGCAGCGCCCGCGCGATCGCCGAGGAGATCGAAAGCGTCGGCGGCGATCTCAACGCCGCTACGTCAGTCGAATACACCTGCTACACCGCCCGCGTGCTCGGCTCCGATCTCAGCCTGGCCGTCGACATCCTCGCCGACATCATCACCTCGCCCGCCCTGACCGACGAGGAGCTGAAGCGCGAGAAGGGCGTGATTTTGCAGGAGATCTCGGCCGTTCAGGACACGCCGGACGACCTCGTCTACGACCGCTTCCTGCAGGCGGCCTTCCCGGACCAGCCGATCGGCCGCCCGATCCTCGGCACCGCCGAGACGGTGAGGAGCTTCACGTCGGACGCGATCCGCGCCTATCTCGCGCGAAACTACCACGCCGGCAACCTGGTGCTCGCGGCCTCCGGCGCCGTCGACCATGACGAGCTCGTCGCGCTCGCGCGCCAGCATCTCTCGAAGCTGCCGGCCATGCCCGCCGAGCCCCTTAAGCGCGAGCCAGGGCAATATCGCGGCGGCGAGGCAAGGATCGGCAGCGACGAGGAGCAGGTCCATCTCGTTCTCGGCCTGCCTGGAAAGCCCTTCGCCGACGGGGCGCATTATCCGCTCCAGATCTTCGCCTCCGTTCTCGGCGGGGGCCTGTCGTCGCGCCTGTTCCAGGAGGTCCGCGAAGAGCGCGGCCTGGCCTATGCGATCGACGCCTTCCACTGGCCCTTCTCCGATTGCGGCGTCTTCGGCATCGGCGCCGGCACAGCGCCGGAGGACGCGAACGAGCTGATCGAGGTCGCTCTCGCCTGCCTGCGCCAGGCGGCGGAGGATGTCAGCGAGGTCGAGGTGGCGCGCGCCCGGGCGCAGATGAAGGTCGGGCTGCTCGCCTCGCTCGAAAGCCCCGGCGGCAAGCTCGAACAGATGGCGCGGCAGGTGCTGATCTTCGGTCGCGCCATCCCGCGCGAGGAGCTCAGCGCGCGGCTCGATGCGGTGACGCTCGAGGATGTCCGCGCCGCCGGTCGCTCGCTGCTCGGCCACCAGCCGACGATCGCCGCGATCGGGCCGATCCATGGCGTGCCTCCGGCCAAGCGCCTGCGCCAGGCGGCCCGGGTGGCGGACTGAACGACGATGGCGCTCTTCCGTTTCCCGAGCGAGCCGCCGAGCCGCCCGTTGATCCGGACGCCCAATCTCTATCTGCGCGCGCCGCAGGCCAGCGACTATTCGGCCTGGGCCGTGCTGCGCATGGAAAGCCGCGAGTTCCTGACGCCTTGGGAGCCGACCTGGAACGAAGACGACCTGACGCGCTCCTCCTTCCGGCTGCGCGCCAAGCGTGCCGCCCGCGAGATCGCGAGCGACGAGGCCTATTCGCTGTTCATCTTCGAGGCGCACACGGAGATGCTGCTCGGCGGGCTGACACTCGGGCTGATCCGGCGCGGCGTCGCCCAGGCCTGCACGCTCGGCTACTGGATGGGCAAGCGCCATGCCGGCAAGGGCCACATGACCGAGGCCGTGCGCGGCGCGGTGCGCTTCGCCTTCTCCGATCTGGCGCTGCACCGGGTGGAGGCCGCCTGCCTGCCCAACAACGAGCCGTCACGGCGCCTGCTGGAGCGCGTCGGCTTCCGGCATGAGGGGCAGGCCCGCGCCTATCTCCGGATCAACGGAGCCTGGGCCGATCACCTGCTCTACGCCATGCTCTCCACCGATCCGCAGCCGGGAGAGAAACCTTGACGGCAGCGGTTGACCACAGCCGCGCGCTGCCTTGCCCTTGCCATGAGCGGCCAATAGGGATTTTCGTTCAAAGTCGAATGATCGTTTCCCGCCTGATAGCCGAGCACAGCTTGTCCATTTCCGAGCGCATCCTCCGGATCGGCCTCGCCGTCGCCGGCCTTGCCCTGTGGCTCAGCCTCGCGGGCGTGACGCCGGCCGCCGCCGTCGATGCGGTGCGCGTCCCGGTCGACGTTCCGGTGATCGACCTCACCAACGTCGTCGAGCGCAACAAGTCCGACGGCGACGTCATCCAGATCTCGACCGCTCCCGGCCCGGACGGCATCGTCCGGCGCATCGCGGTCAGGGCCCGCGAATCCGGCGCGCGGCCGGACTGGATCGTCTTCGCGCTGACGAACGATTCCGACGAGCAGATCGACCGCCTGCTGGTCGCGCCCTTCCACAGGCTGATCGGTTCCGGCGTGGTCTGGCCCGATCTTGGCGACAAACGCATCGAGGCGGTGACGGCCAGCCAGGGCCTCTCGCCCGACCGCGAGCCGAGCCCCGACGCCGACGTCTTCCTGATCACGCTCGACCCAGGCACGACCGTGACCTTCGTCGCCGAGCTGAAATCACCCAACCTGCCGCAGCTCTATCTCTACGAGTCGGAGGCCTATCGGCAGAAGACCAACGGGCTGACACTCTACAAGGGCATCATCATCGGCATCGCCGGCCTGCTGGCGCTGTTCCTGACGATCATCTTCGTGGTCAAGGGCGCGGTGATCTTCCCGGCCGCGGCGGCGCTCGCCTGGGCCGTTCTGGCCTATGCCGGCCTCGATTTCGGCTTCTTCCAGCGACTATTCCCGCTCACGCCGGCGATCGAACGGATCTACCGGGCCGGCGCCGAGGTGGTGCTGGCGGCGACGCTGCTCGTCTTTCTCTTCGCCTATCTCAACCTGTCGCGCTGGCATGTGCGCTACAGCCACGTCACCGCCATCTGGATCCTCGGTCTCGCCGGGCTGATCGGGCTCGCCGTCTTCGACGCGCCGATGGCGTCGGGCATCGCGCGCATCTCGATCGCCGCCGTCGCGGCCGTCGGTTTCGTGCTCGTCGTGCATCTGGCGACCCATGGCTACGAGCGCGCGGTGATGCTGATCCCGACCTGGTTCCTGCTCGCGGTCTGGGTGACGGCGGCGAGCTTCACCGTGACCGGGCAGTTCCAGCGTGATCTGGTCGCGCCTGCCCTGCTGGGCGGCCTCGTGCTGATCGTGCTGCTGATCGGCTTCACCGTGATCCAGCATGCCTTCGCCGGCGGCGCGATCTCGCAGGGGCTGGTCTCCGACACCGAGCGGCGGGCGCTTGCGCTCTCCGGCTCGGGCGACCTCGTCTTCGACTGGGACGTCAGCTCCGACAAGGTCTTCGTCTCGCCGCAGATCGAAGCCCTGCTCGGCCTGCCCAAGGGCGCGCTCGAAGGCTCGGCCGCGCGCTGGCTGGAGCACATGCACGTCGCCGACCGCGACCGCTACCGCGTCACGCTCGACGCGGTGCTGGAGCAGCGCCGCGGCAAGCTCAATCTCGACCTGAGGCTGCGCGCCGCGAGCGGCGCCTATCACTGGTTCAACGTCAAGGCGCGGCCCGTCCTCGGCTCGGACGGCGAGGTCATCCGCGTCATCGGCACGCTCTCCGACGTCACCGAGCAGCGCACGGCGCAGGAGCGCCTGCTGCACGACGCCGTGCACGACAACCTGACCGGCCTGCCCAACCGCAAGCTGTTCCAGGACCGGCTGGGAGCGATCTTCGGCTTCACCCGCGCCGACGACAACATCCGCCCGACCGTGCTGGTCATCGATGTCGATCGCTTCAAGCAGGTCAACGAGTCGGTCGGCTTCTCTGCCGGCGACTCGATCCTGCTGACGCTGGCACGCCGCCTCGGCCGGCTGCTCAGGGCACAGGACACGCTCGCCCGCATCGGCGGCGACACCTTCGCGATGATCCTGGTCTCCGAGCGCGATCCGGAGCGGATCCTGGCTCTGGCCGAGCTGGTGCGCCGCGCCGTCTCGACGCCGATCACCTATGCCGAGCGCGAGATCGTGCTGACGCCCTCGATCGGGCTTGCCCTGTTCGACCCCTCCCCCGCCGCGCGCAAGGACGACGCGCTGAAGAATGCCGAGCTCGCCATGGCCCATGCCAAGCGCCAGGGCGGCAACAAGATCGAGGTCTTCGTTCCGGCAATGCGGACCGACCGGAACGACAGGCTCGCGCTCGAAAGCGACCTGCGCCGGGCGATCGAGCGCGGCGAGATCCAGGTGATGTACCAGCCGATCGTCCGGCTGGAGGACCGCACCATCGCCGGCTTCGAGGCGCTGGTGCGCTGGGACCATCCGCGCGAAGGCCGGCTGATGCCGCAGGATTTCCTCGCCATCGCCGAGGAGACCGGGCTGATCGTCGATCTCGGCGTCTATGTCATGGACAAGACCGCGCGCGAGCTGGAGGCCTGGCAGGCGGCGCTCGAGGTCGACCCGCCGATCTTCGCCAGCGTCAACGTCTCCAGCCGGCAGTTGCTGCGCCACGACCTGCTGCATGACGTGAAGACCGTGCTCGGGCGCCGGCGCGTGCTGCCGGGCACGCTCAAGCTCGAGATCACCGAGAGCCTCGTCATGGAGAATCCGGAATATGCCTCGCAGATGCTGCAGCGCATCCGCGATCTCGGCGCCGGCCTCTCGCTCGACGATTTCGGGACGGGCTATTCCTCCCTGTCCTATCTGCAGCGCTTCCCCTTCGACACGATCAAGATCGACCAGAGCTTCGTGCGCCAGATGGGCAATGGCCGGCCGCCGGTGATCCTGCGCTCGATCGTGCAGCTCGCCGCCGATCTCGGCATGGACGTCGTCGCCGAGGGCGCCGAGAGCGAGTCCGACGCGATCGAACTCTACCAGCTCGGCTGCCAGTACGCGCAGGGCTACATCTTCGGCCAGCCGATGTCCGCGGCCGAGGCGCGGCGCCTGATGGGCGCGGCGGCAGCGGCGGCGACCGAAGCGGCCTGACGCAGGCGGTCATTCTCGCGCGGCGCGAAGGCGCGAGCTCGGGCTCCTGAGACCGACCTCCGTTCCCGAGACGTCATGCTCGCCCTTGTGGCGAGCATCCGCGTCTTGAACACTGCCCTCGCCGGAAGAAGACGTGGATGGTCGGCACAAGGCCGACCATGACGGGCCTCGCTGGCACAAAGCCCGGAATGACGAGAGCCGCCGCCTCAGGCGTGGCCGGCGTCGCGAGAGAGGAAGGCCGGGTCGATGCCGATCTTGTTCAGCGCGCGCTGGTACTTGGTCTCGACGCTCTCGTCGAACAGCAGACCCGGATCGGCCGCGCAATGCAGCCAGCCATTGGACTGGATCTCGGCCTCGAGCTGGCCGGCGGCCCAGCCGGCATAGCCGAGCGCGAGCACCGCGCTCTCCGGGCCGCTGCCCACGGCGATGGCGCGCAGGATGTCGAGCGTCGCCGTCAGGCAGATGCCGTCATCGATCGGCAGCGTTGCCGATTCCAGGAAGAAATCCGCCGTATGCAGCACGAAGCCGCGCTTGGTCTCCACCGGCCCGCCGCGCAGCACCTGCATCTTCTCGGCCCGGCTCGGCAGGCGGATGACCTCCTCCGACGGGATGACGTCGAGCTGAACCAGCAGATCGGGAAACTTCGTATCGCCGGCCGGCTTGTTGACGATGATGCCCATCGCCCCATCCTCGGAATGGGCGCAGACATAGACGACGCTGCGGCTGAAGCGCGTGTCGGCCATGCCCGGCATCGCAATCAGGCACTGCCCGTCGAGATAGCTGCGGCCGTCGAGCCGTGGTTGCGAGCCGATCTTCATGCCGACATGCTAGATGTTGTCGGGCCGGATCGGCAAGGCTTCGATGAAAGGCCCGTTGTGCGGCCCGGAGCAGCCGGCATCGCCATCACGTTCGCGTGGACCGCGCCCCCGCAAGCGCGCAGCACCGGGCGACACCGTGATTGCGCCCCATTCCTGCGCGAGCCTGTGGTGCTGGGCAACGGATGCCAATCGCAGGAGATGCAGGTTTTGTTCGCTTTTCGGCTTCGCAATGTCTAAGGCAGGGCCGTGAACCGCATTCTTCCCCTGCTGGCCCTGGCGTCCGTTGCGCTCGGCCCTGCTGCGCTTGCGCAGGAGGAGGCCGCCACGTCGCCCTGGTCGGCGAGCGAACACGCGAAGCTGCGCCTGATCGCCGGGCCCACCACCGCCAGCGGCAAGCAGCGCGTCGGCGTCGAGATCGTGATGTCGCCGGGCTACAAGACCTATTGGCGCAGCCCCGGCCAGTTCGGCGTGCCGCCGAGCTTCGACTGGACCGGCTCGACCAATATCGGCGGGCTCGACGTGCGCTGGCCGGTGCCCGAGCGCTTCCAGGACTCGGCCGGCTATTCGATCGGCTATGTCGGCGAGGTGGTGATTCCGATCTCGGTCCAGCCGGTCGATCCGTCGCGGCCGGTCATGGTCGTCCTCAAGCTGGACTATGCGGTGTGCGAGAAGATCTGCATCCCCGCTCAGGGCGAGGCGAGCCTGTGGCTCGAACCGGGCGTGACGACGGTGACCTCGGCGCGGCTGGAGAGCTTCGAGGCGCGTGTCCCCCTGCCGGCCAAGCCGGGGCCCCACAAGGAAAAGGCCGCAATCGTCGATGCGGGGCTCGACGACACCGTGGTCGATCCCGGGCTGAAGCTCGTGCTGCAGCCGCCGCCGGAAGGCAGGATCGAGGATATCTTCGTCGAGGGGCCGGGCATGTGGTCCTTCGGCAAGTCCCGGCTGACACCGCAGCCGGACGGAACCGTCCTCGCCCAGATCCGCATCGACGAGCGCCCGAAGAGCGCCGCCGGCCCGATCCCGCTGATCTTCACCATCCGCGGCACGCCAAAGCCGGTCGAGACCCGGCTCGAACTCGACATCCCCGCCGGCAAGCCCTAATCCCTGAGGCGAAGCGGCCTTCGCGCCGCGGGCTTCACGGAGAACAGCCGATGACGATCAAGGTGGGTGACAAGCTTCCGCAGGCGACGTTCCGCGTCATGACCGCAGACGGCCCGGCCGCCAAGACGACGGAGGACCTGTTCAAGGGTCGCAAGGTCGTGCTCTTCGCCGTTCCCGGCGCCTTCACGCCGACCTGCCACAAGAATCACCTGCCCGGCTATCTGGCCAAGGCAGCCGATATCAAGGCCAAGGGCGTCGACGCGATCCTGACGACCTCGACCAACGACGTCTTCGTGCTCGATGCCTGGTCGAAGGCGACCGGCGCCGCCGGCGTGCTCGAATTCCTCTCCGACGGCAATGCCGACTTCGCCAAGGAGATCGGCCTGTCGATGGACGGCTCCGGCTTCGGCATGGGCACGCGTTCGCAGCGCTACTCGATGCTGGTCGAGGACGGCGTGGTGAAGGCCCTCAATGTCGAGGAAGCGCCCGGCAAGGCCGACGCCTCCGGGGCAGAGGCCATGCTCGGCCAGCTCTGAGCCGCCCCGCAGCTGTTTCCGAGCCCGCGCGGCGCTGCCGCGCGGGCTCTTTTTTCGGGTGTTCTGAGACAAGGCATTCCCGCACGGAATGTCTCGGCTGGGTGGAAAGCGGACATGTGCTGTCCGCTCGACGCTTTGCGATCGCTGACCGTCAGCCGCTCATCTGCGGCACGTGGAGCGGCTTGGGCACCAGTTTGATATTGTTCTCCGCCAGTGTGATCCGGACCTTGGACAGGATCGCCTTGCGGATCTGGAATTGCCGCCCGGCCCGGGCCTTGTACTTGCCGCGGATCAGCAGAGTGCCTTCCTCGAGGGCGGCAATGCCCTGGCTCTTGAACGGCTCAAGGAGATCGGCGTTCAGTTCCGGATCTTCGGCGACCTCCTGCCCGATCTTCTTGAACAGTTTCCGCACGGCTTCGACGTCGGTGTCCAGGGCAACCCGGAACACCATCTTCTCGATGACCCATTCGCGGCTGAAGTTCTGAATCTTCCCGATCTGCCCGAAGGGGATCGTGGCAACCGGGCCGCGCGGATGCCTCAACGAGACCGAGCGCAGCGAAATCCTCTCGACGGTGCCCTTGGCCCCCGAGGTCTCGATGTATTCGCCGTGGCGGAAGGCATCATCGACGAGGAAGAACAGACCGGCGACCACATCCTTGACCAGCGTCTGGGAGCCGAGACCAATCGCCAGGCCGAAGATCGAGAGACCGGTAATCAGCGGCCAGACATTGATGCCCAGCATGACCAGGACGGTCAGAGCCCCCAGCGCCAGAAGCGCGGCCTTGGTGAGCCCCACGAGCAGGGGGCCGACGGTGGTCAGCCGGGTGCCGATCACGGCGGTGTTGAGATGGGGATCGCCCGACGCATGAGGTCTGATGCGCGCGGCCATGATGGCCACCCAGTTCCAGCAGAAGGCAATGACCAGCACGAGCAGCAGGATCTCGGCGGCTTTCAGCATGACAGTGCCCCGCTGAACGCCGAAGACATCCAGAATGGGCAGGAGCCAGAGCGTCGCCAACACCCCGAGAATCGATGAGGCGACGACGATGCGGAAAGTGCGCCACAGCGCCCCGGCCAGTTCGCCTCCCTGTGATCGAACCGCCCGCCAGCTTCGTCTTTCGATGGCGACGTCGAGATGAGGCCCGGCGAGAACGAGAAGAAGCGAAAGCAGCAACAGCCCGCCCCGCGTCGGCCTTCCGATGGTCAAGTCCAGTTGGATGAAGACAAAGGCCAGTACGACAACCGCGACGACGAGCCAGGGCCAGATCGAGGCCACCTTCCGGCGGAGGGATCCTGCCCTGCTCCCGAAAGACAGAGCTCTCGTCACCAAGCCGCGATGACGAAGATACGCGGTTGCGACTAGAACCGTGAACGGCAAAGACACCGCGAATGTTGCGAAGAGATCGCGTAGCGGATCAGCCGCATTCCATATGCGCAGACAGGCCAATACCACCAAGCCGATGGCTGCGAGGCCGATGGCCACCGCGAGATCGCGCTGCCAACGCCAGAGGATCGACCTGCGACCCGCGATCAACGGGAGACATATTATCGTCGCCACGGCCGAGATCACGACGCAGTTCAGCAAGGCGCCGCGGAACACTGAATCGTTGACGAAGCTTAGAAGCAGGATCCAGGACGCGAGGATCACCAGCAAGGCCGCCGAGACCCAGATGGCCGCGTACAGAAGCGGTGTCACCTTCGATCTGCTGATGATCGAGTTGGCAACCGCTGCCGTCGCCGTAGCGGCAACCAGGCAAATCGCTGCAATGCCGAGAGCCAGCAGCGCGGGATTGTAACCAGCGGTTTCCAGTCCCTGCATGAAATCATTCCACGCGTCACCAGAAGAAGCCCAGCCGGATAATCTTGTGGTCAGGCCTTTCTCGACCAGTTCGGAGAAGCGATGGAACATCGCGGAAGCGGCCTCGAGCTCGTCGGTTCTTGAATCGGCAGCCATGATCTCAATCTCGGGTACAGCTCGACGACGCTAGCCTGTCCACGCCTAACGGTTGGTCAACCCCGAGAACGTTCGGCCCCGTCACAGGAGCGAGCGCACGTTGCCGTCCCAGCACAACTTTCGCGTCGACAGCCCCGTCCGGCATTGAACCGGACTCTTCCCAGCACAGGTGACCGTCTGTCTTGTCATTTCGCGACAATCGCGCCCGGCTACACCCCAGTTCCCTCGACTGTAGGTGATATGCCGCTGGACGAACCGCTGCCCCAAGAGCCTCTTTTTCTGATCACTCAGCAGGTGCGACACGCCCAAGACGAGTCGTGGGCTGGCATTCCGGCCAGGCTTCCAGCCCTTCTCCAGGACTGGATACCGTTTCACTGATCCTTTCGATCGCGGCTTGTCATGAGACAACGCGGCGGGCAGTCGCTAGCTTTCCCGCGGAGGAACACGCCCATGCCCGATATCGTCATCCGCCCGCTCACCGCTGCCGACCGTGCCGCCTGGACGCCGCTCTGGCATGGCTACCTGACCTTCTACAAGGCGACGCTGCCGCCGGAGATCGACGCCATCACCTTCGACAGGCTGACGGGCGGCCAGGAGCCGATGGGCGGCTTCATCGCCGAGCGCGACGGCCAGGCCCTCGGCATGACCAATTGGGTCATCCATCGCACGACCTGGAGCGAGAAGCCCATCTGCTACCTGCAGGACCTGTTCACCGCGCCGGAGGCACGCGGCAGCGGCGTCGGGCGCAAGTTGATCGACGCGGTGAACCAGATGGCGCGGGCGAAAAACTGCTTCCGCGTCTACTGGCAGACGCATGAATCGAACCTGCAGGCGCAGGAACTCTACAACAAGGTCGCCGACAAATCCGGCTTCATGGTCTACCGCCAGCCCCTGGTCTGACCTCCTCCCTGACGCGCCTCCTCGAATGGCGGCTGGAAGCCTCGCCGGCTTGCCCGAGCGTAGCCTCGCGTCCATGCCCGGGATCAGCAACGTCATGGCCGGGATCGCCCCGACCATCTGCGTCCTTGCCGAAACGGCCGGGTGAGCCCCTTTCGTCAGTCCCCGATCCGCCATCAGTTGCGCAAGACATGGACGCTCGGGACGGGCCCGAGCATGACGGCGGAGCCGGCGCATGGCTGAGCAGCGTGCTCCAATAACAGGGCCGCCGAGCAGATTCTTCATGCTGGAATACTTGCCATCTGCGGCGCGCGGTGCCGATACTCGGAGACGGCCGCAGATGACGCTAGGGCAGCTGCGACCCCGAGGAGGACCATCATGCTGTCGACCCACCGCAAGATCGGGGCTTTCCCGCTTCTCCCAACGCCGTCGCCGGAATTTGCGGGCAAGGCCTTCGCCCTCGCCCTGCTGCTCTGGCCTTTCGCAGGTTCCCATGCCCTGGCAGGCGCGCCGGTCGCGTCCGGCCTGCAGATCGCCGCACCGAATTTCGTGGAAACCGTCCAGAGACGCGGCGTCGCCGTCGGGCGCGGGGTTGCCGTCGGCCCGCGCGGCGGCGCGGTCGCACGGCGCGGCTATGTCGCCCGCGGCCCCGGAGGCGGCGTGGCCGCGGGCGGCGCCTATGCCGTGCGCGGACCGAGAGGCAATGTCGCGGTCGGCAGAGGCGCTGCCGTCGCCCGCCCGGGCTACCGCCCCGTTCCCGGCGGTGCCTGGGTCCGCCCGCCGGCCTATTGGTGGGGTCCTGGAACGGCCATTGCCTCGGGCGCGGCCATCGGCTTCGTGACCGCTGCCGCAGCGACCGCCTACGTCAATTCCCGCGCCCCGGCGCCGGGCTCCTGCTGGTACTACACCAATCCGCAGCGGACCCAGGGTTTCTGGGACGTCTGCCCGAACTGAGCCGCGCACCGGCGCCCTTCACCAGGGCGCCCCGGAGCTCGGCTGCGCATCCCGCTCCAGGGCAGCCGCACAGGACGCGCGGCTCGCCAACATCATCCAGGACATCGAAAGGAACTCACCGACCACAGGATGCGGCTACAAGCACAACTCAAGGTTTGAAGCATTTTTTCAAGCGAGGAGGTTTTCCATGTCGAAGTTTATCGGACTATTTTTTGCCGTCGCCCTTGCACTGGGGGCTGCGGGCTGCGCCACCACCCCGGTCGTCACCACCGAGACGGTGATCGTCGCCGGCGTCGGCCCCGTCGAGGTCGAGCGCCTCAGCGTCCGGGTCGTGTCGATCGACCGGGCGAGCCGCAGTGTCATCGTCGAGCAGCGCGGCAGCAGATGGCTCGTGGAAGTGCCGCCGGTCTTCGGCAATCTCGAGAACCTCCGCGAAGGCGACATGGTCCAGATCAACCGCGTCGAGGGCGTCATCGTCGATGTCCGGCGTCCGCGGCGGGGCGCCAAGCCGGGGATCACCTATACCGAGGCCGCGACCGAGCCGACCTTCCAGAACCTGCCCGACAAATACGTCGTGCGCGCGGTGACGCTGACGGCGCGGTTCGAGCGCTTCGACGCGGAAACCAGCGTCGTCCACTATACCGGCCCGTTCGGACCGCGCTCGCTCACCGTGACCGATCCGGCGGTGAAGGCTGGGCTGCGCAAGTTCAAGCGCGGCGATCTGGTCGAGCTCAGCTTCGCCGAGGCCTTCCACATCGTCCTGAAGTAAGGCCTCTCGCCTGCGACGGCCTGCCCGGCTCCCGGGTCGGCCGTCGATTCGGCGCTAGCGCCCGGCCTTGAACGGCGCCATGCCGGCGCGCGCCAGCGCGTCGGCGCGCTCGTTCATCTCGTCGCCGGCGTGGCCCTTGACCCACTTCCACTCGATCTTGTGGCGGCCCAGCGCCGCCTCGAGCCGCTGCCAGAGCTCGGCGTTCTTGACGGGCTTGCGATCGGCCGTCTTCCAGCCGTTCTTCTTCCAGCCATGGATCCAGCCGGTGATGCCCTGGCGCAGATACTGGCTGTCGGTGTGCAGCGCGACCGTGACGGGCCGCTTCAGCGCCTCCAGCGCGGATATCGCCGCCATCAGCTCCATGCGGTTGTTGGTCGTCTGCGCCTCGCCGCCGGAAAGCTCCTTCTCGACGCCGTTATAGCTCAGGATCGCGCCCCAGCCGCCGGGACCGGGATTTCCCGAGCAGGCCCCGTCCGTCCAGACTTCGACAGTATCGCTCACCGCTTCAGCCCGAATTCGCGAGCGTCCAGCACGCGCTGGTGGAAGGCGAGCTTCCGGTCGTATTCCAGCGGGTCGTGCGGCTTCACCAGCGCGCCCGGCGGCACGTTCAGCCAGTCGACCAGGCGGGTCAGCAGGAAGCGCAGGGCCGAGCCGCGGCAGAGCTGCGGCAGCGCCGCGACCTCCGCCTCGCTCAGCGGCCGGACGCTCTCGTAGCCAGCGAGCAGCGCCTGGCCCTTGGTGAGATTGAACGAGCCGTCAGCCTCGAAGCACCAGGAGTTCAGGCAGATCGCCAGATCGTAGGCGTAGGCGTCGGTGCAGGCGAAATAGAAGTCGATCAGCCCGGAGAGCCGGCTGCCGATGAAGAAGACGTTGTTGGGGAAGAGATCGGCATGGATCACGCCGCGCGGCAGGTCCTTCGGCCAGCTCGCCTCATGCACGGCGATCTCGGCCATGATCCGGCGGGCGAGACCGGGCGAGACCTTGTCGGCGTCGGGGCCTGCCTGATGCGCCAGCGGGCGCCAGCCCGGCACCGAGAGCGCATTGACCCGCTCCATCGCGAAATCGGCGCCGGCCTCGTGCAACAGCGCGAGGCCGCGGCCGAGCTCCTGGCAATGGGCGGCGGTGGGGCGGCGGACAGACAGCCCATCGAGGAAGGTGACGATCGCGGCCGGGCGCCCGGCGAGGCGGCCGAGCATCTCGCCGCGGCTGTCCTTGACCGGCTGCGGGCAGATGAGGCCGCGGCCTGCGAGATGCTGCATCAGCCCCAGGAAGAAGGGCAAATCGTCGGGATTTACCCGCTTCTCGTAGAGGGTGAGGATGTAGGAACCCTGCGTCGTGTGCAGCAGGTAGTTCGAATTCTCGACGCCCTCGGCGATGCCTTTGGCGGAAAGCAGCTCGCCGATGCCGTAGCGCGCCACGAAGGCGGCCATCTCGTCATCGGGCACTTCGGTATAGACGGCCAAGATCGGGCTCTCTTGTTCTGGAATTATTCGGCCGCCGTCGGCGCCGCCTCGTCGCGCAGCTCGCGCGGCAGCGGGAAGAAGACGTTCTCGTCGGCGGTCGAGACGGTTTCGACGCGGACCTCGTAGCGCGCGGCGAAGGCGTCGATGATCTCCTCGACCAGCACCTCGGGCGCGCTGGCGCCGGCGGTGATGCCGAGGCTGCGGATGTTGCCGAAGACCGACCAGTCGATCTCGTCGGTGCGCAGGACGAGCCGCGCGACCGGGCAGCCGGCGCGCTCGGCCACCTCGCGCAGGCGCTGCGAGTTCGAGGAGTTCGGCGAGCCGACCACGATCAGTCCGTCGACCTGCGGCGCGACACGCTTCACCGCCTCCTGGCGGTTCGTCGTCGCGTAGCAGATGTCCTCCTTGTGCGGGGCGATCAGCTCCGGGAAGCGGGCCTGCAGCGCCTCGACGATGCCGCGGGTGTCGTCGACCGAGAGCGTCGTCTGGGTGACATAGGCCAGCGGCTGGCCGGCCGGCGGGGTCAGCGCGGCGACATCCTCCAGCGTCTCGATCAGCGTGATCGCGCCCTCGGGGAGCTGGCCCATCGTGCCGATCACCTCCGGGTGGCCGGCATGGCCGACGAGCAGGATATGGCGGCCGCGCTTGTGATGGACCTCGGCCTCGCGATGCACCTTGGTCACCAGCGGACAGGTCGCGTCGATGGCGAAGAGGTTGCGCGCCTTCGCCGCCGCAGGCACCGCCTTGGCGACGCCATGGGCCGAGAAGATCACCGGCCGGGTCTCGTCGGGCACCTCGTCGAGCTCGGCGACGAAGACCGCCCCCTTCCGCTTCAGGGATTCGACGACGTATTTGTTATGGACGATCTCGTGGCGGACATAGACCGGCGCGCCATGCAGACTGAGCGCCTTCTCGACCGCGTCGATGGCGCGCACCACCCCGGCGCAGAAGCCGCGCGGGGCGCAGAGCAGGATGTCGAGCGGTGGCTTGGTCACGAGCAGGGAAATCTCCGGTCGGTCCGCGCCTTCTTTCGGCGGGATCGCGGCGATGTCAAGGAAGCGGAACCGCGCAGCCCCCCGCCCTTCGCCGATTGCCTCTCGCAGGATCGCCCGTGAGGCCCTAGATAGGGCCATGGCCGCCGCGCGACGCGCCGCACCCGGCCACCGCCCGCCCGTTCCCTCCCGACGAGTCCCGCATGGCCGACGCCGCCTCGCATGCCAGCTATCTCCCGCCGATCCTGACCTTCTGCGCCGGGGCGGTGATCGCTGTCCCGATCTTCCGCAAGCTCGGGCAATCGGCGGTGCTCGGCTATCTCGCCGCCGGCATCGTCATCGGCCCCTCGCTCCTGGGCGTGATCAAGGATCCGAACGCGATCCGCAGCACCGCCGAGATCGGCGTCGTGCTGCTGCTCTTCCTCGTCGGCCTCGAACTGCAGCCGTCGCGCCTCTATTCGATGCGCAAGGACATTCTCGGTTCCGGTCTGGCACAGATGGGGCTGAGCGCCGCCGGCATCGGGCTCGCCGGCTGGTGGTTCGGCCTCTCCGCGGCCGGTGCGGTGGCGGTCGGCGTGGCGCTTGCGCTCTCGGCCACCTCGATCGCGCTGCAGCAGCTCGAGGAGCGCGGCCATGGCAGCGAGCCCTATGGCCGGCGCACCTTCTCGATCCTGCTGTTCCAGGACATGGCGATCGCGCCGGTGCTGGCCCTGCTGCCGCTGCTCGCGACGACGGGCGGGCCCGACGCCGGCAGCCCGATGCGGGCGATCGCCAGCCTCGGCATCGCGCTGTTCGCTCTCGTGCTGATCGTGCTGGCCGGGCGCTACGTCATGAATCCGCTGTTCCGAATCCTGGCCCATAGTGGCGCCAAGGAGGTGATGACGGCGGCGGCGCTGCTGATCGTGCTCGGTGCGGCGCTGCTGATGGAGCATGTCGGCCTGTCCATGGCGATGGGCGCCTTCCTTGCCGGGGTGATGCTGGCCGATTCGCATTTCCGGCACGAGCTCGAAGCCGATATCGAGCCCTTCCGCGGCGTGCTGCTCGGCCTGTTCTTCATGGCGGTCGGCATGTCGCTCGATCTCGAGCTGGTGGCCGCCAACTGGCTGCTGCTGGCGCTGGCGGCGCCCCTCCTGCTGCTGTTCAAGATCGCGGTGGTCACCTCGATCCTGCGGCTCTCCTGCTCGAGCTGGCTGGAGGCGATCCGGGCCGGCGCGCTGCTCTCGCCCGCCGGCGAGTTCGCCTTTGTGCTGCTGCCGCTCGGCCTGGCGCAAGGGCTCCTCACCCCGCAGCAGGCGGGGGTCGCCACCGCGCTGGCGGCGATCAGCATGCTGCTCGGCCCGATCGCAGCCAGGCTGATCGATGCCGCGCTCCTCTCCCGGGTCGCACCCGAGACGATGGAGGAGGATTTCGACGGCGCCGGCAACAGCCCGGTGATGGTGATCGGCTTCGGCCGCTTCGGCCAGATCGTGACGCAGGCGCTGCTGTTGCAGCACATCGACGTCACCGTCATCGATTCCGATGTCGAGCGGATCCGCTCGGCTGCCCAGTTCGGCTTCAAGGTCTACTATGGCGACGGCACCCGGCTCGACGTGCTGCGCGCGGCTGGCGCGGGCAAGGCCCGCGTGATCTGCGTCTGCGTCGACGACAGGCAGGCGGCGCTGCACATCGTCGAAATGATCAAGGCGGAGTTCCCGGGCGTGCGCCTGCATGTGCGCGCCTATGACCGCATCCACGCAATCGAATTGATGAAGGCGAATGTCGACTTCCAGACGCGCGAGACCTTCGAATCGGCGCTCGGCTTCGGCCGTGTCACGCTCGAGACCCTCGGGCTGACCCGCGACGAGGCCGATCTCGTCATCGACCATGTCCGCGACCGCGACGCCCAGCGCATGGAGATCCAGTTCCATGAGGGCCTCGCGGCGGCGATCAACCGCGTGCCGCGTGTCGCGCCCGAGCCGCTCGTGCCGCCGCGGGCGAAGTCGAAGCCGCTGACGCCGGAAACCCGGCAGGTCATCGAGGATGGCGGGGCCGAAGTCGCCATTGGCGGCGTAGGAGAGCCCGAACGGTGAGCCACGCCCCGTCCCGATCCGTGCAGGCCGTCTTCACCACCGGCCCGCTGATGCGCCATGTCGCGGTGATGACCGCGACAGGCTCGATCGGCCTGATGGCCGTCTTCGTCGTCGACCTGCTGTCGCTGCTCTACGTCTCCTGGCTCGGCCGGCCGGAGGCGACCGCCGGCGTCGGCTTCGCCACCATCGTGCTCTATCTGATGGTGTCGGTGAATGTCGGCCTGATGATCGCCGTCACGGCCCTGACCTCGCGCAGCATCGGCGCCGGCGAACGCGAGGCCGCAAGGCGCATCGCCAGCTCGACCATGGTCCTGATGGCGCTGATCGCGCTCGCGCTATCGCTGGCGGCGCTACCGCTGCTGCCCTGGCTGCTCGACCTGCTGGGCGCGCATGGCGAAACCCGTGCGATCGCGCTCTCCTTCCTGCATATCGTCCTGCCCTCCAACGTGCTGATGGCGATCGGGATGGGCTTCTCCGGCATCCTGCGCGCCATCGGCGACGCCCGCCGCGCCATGTTCGTGACGCTGGGCGGCGGCATCGTCACGGCCGGGCTCGACCCGCTGCTGATCTTCGGCTTCCACCTCGGCCCCGACGGCGCCGCCATCGCGATCGTGCTGGCACGCATCATCATCGTCGCCATCGGCTTCCACGGCACCGTCATCCGCCACGGCATGATGGCACGGCCGCGGCTCGACGCCATCCGGCAGGACAGCGCCCGCACCTTCGCGATCGCCGGCCCGGCGATCCTGACCAACCTCTCCAATCCGATCGCGAACGCCGTCTTCGCCGGTGTCGTCGCCCGCTTCGGCGACGCGGCGGTCGCGGCGCTGGCGATCATGGACCGGCTGGTGCCGGTCGCCTTCGGCGCGCTGTTCGCGCTGTCGGGCGCGGTGGGCCCGATCCTCGGCCAGAACTGGGGCGCCGGCCGCTTCGACCGGATGCGGCGCGGCCTGACCGATTCCGCGATCTTCGCAGCGGGCTGCGTCGTGATCTCCTGGCTCCTGCTGCTGTCGCTGAGCGGCGTCATCGTCTCGGCCTTCCATGCGACCGAGCTGACGGCGGAGCTCGTCGTGTTCTTCTGCCTGATCGCCGGACCGATGTGGCTCTTCGTCGGCATGCTCTTCGTCGCCAACGCCGCCTTCAACAATCTCGGCATGCCGTTCCTGTCGACGCTGTTCAGCTGGGGCCGCGCCACGCTCGGCACGATGCCCTTCGCCTTCCTCGGTGCGCAGCTCGCCGGGCCGAAAGGGGCGCTTGCCGGCTCGGCGCTCGGCGCCGTCGCCTTCGGAGTGCTGGCGCTGATCTTCGCCTATCGCGGGATCAGCCGGCTGGAACGCGAGGCGCTGCAGCGCCAGGCCCGGGTTGAGTTGCCAGACCATGACACCCTGCTATCGTCCTCGGAGGCACGGAGCTGAAACCGGCCCGGGAGGCGTCCATGATGAATCTGTTCGATATCATGCAATCGGCCCAGAACGGTCAGGCGATGCAGAACCTCGCCCGGCAATACGGGCTGAGCCAGCAGCAGACGCAAGCCGCCCTCGACGCCCTGCTGCCCGCCTTCTCGATGGGGCTGCAACGCCAGACGCAGGACCCCTACGCCTTCGGCTCGCTGGCCCAGATGATGACCGCCTCGCCCTATGCCCGCTTCTTCGAGGCGGCCGGCAGCGGCATTCCCTCCGGCGCCCAGACCGCCGGCAACGACGTGCTCGGCCAGCTCTTCGGCTCGCGCGAGGTCAGCCAGGCGATCGCCGCGCAGGCGGCAGCGACCAGCGGCGTCAGCCAGGCGATCCTCAAGCAGATGCTGCCGGTCATCGCCGCCATGCTGATGGGCGGGCTGACCAAATCAAGCAGCAATGAAGGCCTCGGCGGCATCCTCGGCCAGTTCGCCGAGATGATGCGCGGCCAGATGCCGGGAATGCAGCCGGCTCCGCAGCAGCAACAGCCGCAGATGCCGGCGAATCCGTTCGAGGCCATCCTGAAAGGCATGTTCGGCCAGGGCGGGGCTCCGACGGAAGGCCAGCCGCAGGGGCGCCCGCAGGCGGATCCGAACGATCCCTTCGGCGGCGCGCTCGGCCAGATTCTCGGCGGCATGTTCGGCGGCGCCGCCGCCGGATCGGAACCGGAGCCAGCGCCGCGCAGCGCCCCGCAGCGCCGTGCGCCGGCCCCCGAGCCCGAGCCGGAAGAAACCGAGGCTCCGCCCTCCCCGCAGGCGACGGGGCCCGGATCGATCGGCCTCGATGCGCTCAACCAGATGTTCGAGCATGGCCGCCAGATCCAGGACGACCATCAGAACGCGCTGAAATCGATCCTCGACGCCATGCTCGGCGGCGGCCAGCGCCGCTGAAACGTCAGGCCGAACGCGGCGGCGTCCGGCGCCCTCTCAAAGAGCCACAACCCTCATCCTGAGGAGCCGCTCAGGCCTGTCGCCGCTGCGACCAATCCCGATCCGCCTGCACCATGCTCGCCGCCAGGTCGCGCAGCTCGGCGACGTCGTCGCGCGTGCGGAAGCTGGCGACGAGATCATTGAGGCGTTGGATCTGATTGGCGAGCGCCGTGGCGGAAGCCGCACTCTGCTCGGCCAGCGCCGCGTTCTGCTGGGTCATCTCGTCCATATGGGCGACAGCCTGGCTCATCTCGTCGATGCCGTGCGACTGCTCGGTCGCGGCGGCGGAAATCTCCGAGACGGTGGCGGAGACCTTGCGCGAGGCTTCGACGATGCGCTCCAGCGCCGCGCCCGCCGAGCGGACGAGGCCGACGCCCTGTGCCACCTCGGTTCCGGATTCGGTGATCAGCGCGGTGATGTCCTTCGCCGCCTCGCCGGAGCGCTGCGCCAGCGAACGCACCTCCGAGGCGACGACCGCGAAGCCCTTGCCGGCATCGCCGGCACGCGCCGCCTCGACTGCGGCGTTGAGCGCCAGCAGATTGGTCTGGAAGGCGATCTCGTCGATCACGGTGGTGATATCGGAGATCTTGCGCGAGGCCGCCTCGATGCGGGCCATCGCGTCGACCGCGTCATGGACGATGGCGCCGCCCTTGCGCGCCACGTCCATCGCCTCCTCGGCGAGCGCGACCGCCTGCTGCGAGGACTGAGCGGAGGCCTTCACGGAAGCCGCCAGCTCTTCGGTCGTCGCCGCCGTCTCCTCCAGCGAGGAAGCCTGCTCCTCGGTGCGCTTCGACAGGTCGTCGGCACCGGTGTTGATCTCCAGCGCCGCATTGCCGACGTCGCCGGAGGTCGCCTGGATCGTGCGGATCGTTTCGGCGAGATGGCCGACCGCGAGATTGAAGTCGTCGCGCAGCTTCTCGTATTCGGCCGCGAGCTCGGCCTCGATGCGGCAGGTGAGATCGCCCCGCGACAGCCGGTCGAGCCCCTCGGCCAACGCATCCATCACCTGGCGCTGCTCGGCGGCGAGGCGGTCCTGCTCGCGGGACCGGGCGGCGCGCTCCTGCTCGACGATCTGGCGCTGCGTCTCGGAAGCCTCGCGGCTCTCGGCCGTCTCCGCCTCGAGCCGCTGCACCGCGAGGCCATTCTCACGGAAGACCTGGACGGTACGCGCCATGGCGCCGATCTCGTCACGCCGCGCCTGGCCCTCGATCTCGACCGCATAATTGCCGGCGGCGAGATCGCCCATGCGCGCCTTGAGCAAGTCGAGCGGGCGGGTGATCGATTGTCGGGCGAGCAGCATCGCGCCGGCCAGCCCCAGCAGGGTGCCGGCGACGGTGAGGATCAATATCAGCCAGTCGAGCTGCTTGGCCTCGGCATCGAGCGCATGCGCCGTCGTCAGCGTGTCGCCCTTGATCGCGTCGTTGAGCTTCACCGCATCGGCGATGATGCTGCCGAAGGCCCGGTCGAGCTCGGACATCACCGAAAGAGCCGGCAGGTCCTCGTCGCGCGCGGCCTGGGCCGTGACGTCGTCGATCTTCGGCTTGAGTTCGGCGATCCGCCGGGACAGAACGTCGAATTCCGCGTGCTTCTCGGGGAAGCTGATCTTGGCGTTGACCAGCTGCTGCAGCGCGCGATCGTAGCCCTTGCGGACATCCTCGATGCTGGTCGCGTTCTGCTTCATGAACTCGGGATAGGCGATCGCCTTGTAGAGATCGCGCAGGATGGAGCTCGTCGCCAGCGTCGACTGCGCGGAATCGAGGATCGCGGTGGCGCGCTGGTCGATCAGATCGGAATAGGTCTTCTGGATCCGGGCATATTCCTGCCCGGCATAGAACGCCGTGCCCAGGCCGATGAGGCCCATCGCGATCAGCGGTATCGCGATCTTGGTGCGGATCCGGAGATCCTTGAGGCGGAAGGGCAGTTCCTTGAGGCGCAACGAGAGCTTCATGCCGGCGACCCACGCTTCAACGCGGCCGCTCAGGACGGCGCGGCGGCCAGATTTCCGCCAAAATGGTGAAATTTGGGTTATTCCGAACGAGAGGCCATCAAATTTGATACAAAAAAGGGCGGAAGCACGAAGCTCCCGCCCACAGGGACGCTAGCACCAAGGGGTCAGGCGCAGCGTGCAACCGCAATATCGGTCTTGGCCAGCACCGGCTTGACGCCGGCATGGCGAAGGGCGTGGTCGCGACGCTCGGCGGCGGCGCTGGTCTGGGCACGCGAACGGGCGGCCAGCACGGTCGAGGGATCGCTGAACCACGGCGTCGCCAGCGCCCCGGCGACGTCGGAACGGACCAGCCCGACATCCTTGAGCCCGCGCTCGTCGAGCTCGGCGAGGCGCAGCACCTCGCGGCGATGGATCAGCGCCCGCACCAGTTGGGCCACCCCGCCAAAACCCGTGGCGGCGACACGCGTGGCGCCGGCCGAAACGGACGAGAGCGACTTCGCGGCAATGGTCATGAGCAGCATGACGGCCTCCTGGGGTGAGCGGAATGACGGATACGATCGGATTTCCCCGCCCGGCCCGGACGCGCCATTGACCGCAGATCGGAGAGTGACTGAACGATAGCGAAGGGCTGGCCATCAGCCAAACGAATGCTTATGATCTCTGACAACACTGATTTTGATGGACGCTACGGGGAGGTCGCCAATGGCCCATGTGCTGGATGCCGATCAGCTCAAGACCTTCGTCGCCATCGCCGATACCGGGTCTTTCACCCGCGCCGCCGAGATCGTCTTCAAGACGCAATCGGCGGTTTCCATGCAGATGAAGCGGCTTGAAGAACGGGTCGGGCGGCCCCTGTTCGGCCGCGACGGCCGCCATGCCAAGCTGACCGAGGATGGCGAGCGCCTGCTCGACTATGCGCGCCGCATCGTCCGGCTGAACCTGGAATGCGTCGCCTCCTTCGCCGATGCGGATCTCAAGGGCCGCATCCGGCTCGGCGTGCCGGACGACTATGCCGATCGCTACCTGCCGGAGATCCTGGCGCGCTTCGCGCATTCCAATCCGCGCGCCGAGGTCACGGTGGTCTGCGAGCCGACGCCGATGCTGGCCGAGCGGATCGCCACCGGCGACATCGACCTCGCCATCATCACCCATGTCGAAAGCCGCGGCCAGGGTGAGATCATCCGCATCGAGCCGCTGCTCTGGGTCACTTCGGCCCGCCATGGCGTCCATGAGGAAGACCCGCTGCCGCTGGCGCTGGGGCGGCCGACCTGCAACTGGCGCCAGGCCGCGGTCGACGCGCTGGAGGCGAAGGGGCGCCGCTTCCGCGTGCTCTATGCGAGCTGGAACTCGACCGCTGTCGGCGCCGCGGTGCTGGCCGGCCTCGCCGTCTCGGTGCTGCCGGAAAGCGCGGTCCGCCCGGGCATGCGCATCCTCGGCCCCTCCGAAGGCTACGCCACCCTGCCCTCCTGCAAGATCGGGCTGCTGCGCACCCGCTTCGACCCCTCGGTGCTGTCGAACGCGCTGGCCGAGCACATCATCCAGAGCCTGGACAATCTGGCGAGCTTCAAGACGGCGGCGGAATAAGTCGCGCGACCGGGAGCTAGGAGTCCTTCAGCTTCAGCCCCGGCAGAACGGCGGCGAGCATATCGGAAACCTTCAGGCCGATCTGCGTCGCGGCGGCGACGATCGCCATGGAAACCAAGCCGGCGATGAAGGCGTATTCGATCGCGGTCGCCCCGCGCTCGTCGCCGACAAAATCTGCCATGGCCGTGCCGAACCGCTTCATGCCGCTAGGTTAGGCACAAGCTCCCCGCCAACTCGTTAATTTCCGTCGCGCAATGCGCCGCATCTCGCATCGCGCGCCAGACGTCCCGCCGAGCTAGAGGGCGAGCTCGGTCATGACCGGCTCGACCTTGCCGTTCCAGGCGGAGCGGAAGCGCTCCTCCAGATCCTGGGCGAGGCTCCGCCGCCGCGCCACGATCTCATGCAGCGGCGCCAGGAAGACACTCTCGTCCTGCCCTGCCCCGTCGGCGCGGGCACGCCGGGCGAGGCCGGCCCGCGACAGTTCCAGCACCTCGGCCGCGACCTCATGCAGCGGGCGCCCGGCGACCGTCGCCGCGAGACCCTGCTTCGGCACGGCATCGCGCAGCGCCTGCCGCTCCTGCGCGCTCCAGCCCCGGACCAGATCCCAGGCGGCATCGAGGGCCGAGGTATCGTAGAGCAGGCCGACCCAGAAGGCGGGCAGAGCGGTCAGCATCTCGGGCGGGCCGGCATCGGCGCCGCGCATCTCGAGGAAGCGCTTGAGCCGCACCTCGGGGAACAGCGTCGAGAGGTGATTGGCCCAGTCCGACATGGTCGCGCGCTCGCCCGGCAGCTGCGGCAGCGTGCCGGCGAGCAGGTCGCGGAAGGAGGCGCCGGCGACGTCGTGATAGGTGTCGCCGCGCTTGACGAAATACATCGGCACGTCGAGCGCCCAGTCGACGTAGCCCTCATAGGACATGCCCTCGTCGAAGGCGAAGGCGAGCATGCCAGAGCGGGCATTGTCGGTATCGCGCCAGATCTCGGAGCGCATCGACTGGAAGCCGTTGAGCTTGCGCTCCAGGAAGGGCGAGGAGGCGAAGAGCGCCGTCGCCAGCGGCTGCAGGGCCAGCGACACCCGCAGCTTGCGGACCATGTCCGCCTCGGTGGCAAAATCGAGGTTCACCTGCACGGTGCAGGTCCGGAACATCATGTCGAGGCCGAGCGTGCCGACCTTCGGCATGTAGTTCGCCATGATCTTGTAGCGCCCCTTCGGCATCACCGGCGTCTCGGCACGGGTCCAGAGCGGCGAAGCGCCGAGCGCGGCGAAGCCGATGCCGTGCGGCACGGCCACGGCCTTGACGTCGGCGATATGGGCGGCGAGCTCGGCCTGCGTCTCGTGCAGCGTCTCCAGCGGCGCGCCGGAGAGCTCGAACTGCCCACCCGGCTCCAGCGAGATCGCGCCGCCGCCCTCGGGGCCCGCGAGGCCGATGATGTTGCCGGCATCGACGATCGGCTCCCAGCCCAGCCGCTGCTGCATGCCTTCCAGCAGCGCGCGGATGCCGCCGGCGCCGGCGCGCCCCTCATAGGGAACGGGCGCGAGATCGCTGCGGTAAAACGGAAACTTCTCGTGCTCGGTGCCGATCCGGAAGGAAGAGGCCGGTTTTTCGCCGGCTTCAATCCAGGAAACCAATTCATCCTTGGACCCGATCGGGGTCGAATCGGACACGTCGCGAGCCATGGGTGCTCCGGCAGAACAGACATGAGAGCCCGTCTCCCCGCGGCGAGCGCCGGGAAGCGGACATGGGAGGACAGACATAGGCGAGCGCCGGACGCTCGACAACGATCAGATCCCCGCATTCGCGAAAGGGCGACCGGCGCTGGCAGCAGGCCGGAACCGGCCAAGCGACCTCCTGCTCAGGGGCGCGGCCAGTCGCCCAGAACGGCCTGGACGAGGGAGAGCGCCGCGACGGCCGCCGTGTCGGCGCGCAGGATGCGCGGCCCCAGCGAGAGCGAGAGCGTGTTGGGCCGTGCCCGAATCAGCTGGCGCTCGGCCTCGTCGAAGCCGCCTTCCGGGCCGATCAGCACGGCCAGCGGCGCAGGCTTGTGCGCCGTCAGCGCCGCCACCGGGCTCGCCTGTTCCATCGCCTCGTCGCAGAACACCAGCAGCCGGTCGGGAGAAAGTCCGGCGAGCGCCGCCTCCAGTGGCTGCTCCGGAGCGACCTCCGGCAAAGCGAGCAGGCCGCATTGCTCGGCGGCCTCGACCGCGTTGGCGCGCATCCGGTCGAGATTGAGCCGCGAGACCTGAGTACGCCGGGTGATCACCGGCTGCAGCAGCCCCGCCCCCATCTCGACCGCCTTCTGCGCCATATAGTCGAGCCGCGCATGCTTCAGCGGCGCGAAAAGGTAATGCAGGTCGGGCGCCGGCGGCTGCTCCCTGACCTGCCGGAGAAGTGCGAGGCCGGCCTGCTTGCGCCCTTCCGGCACCACGTTCGCCAGCCATTCGCCGTCGCGGCCGTTGAAGACGAGCACGCCGTCTCCGGCCTTGAGCCGCAGGACGTTGAGCAGATAGTTGGCCTGCTCGCGCTCCAGCGGCAGGACGGCCTGCGCCGCAAAAGCCCGGTCGATGAAAAGCCTGTGGCGGGCGAGATCGGGAACGGACATGGGCGCAAACGCTTCCTCGGATGGGCAACGGTTGTGGATGACGTGAAAAACGCCACAATCATCCTCTAGCAGCGGACGCTTCCCGACAGACGACAAGTAGACTCGCAAGGGTCGTTGGCGTTAACAGCGCCTGCTGTTAAGGACATCTTTAAAGATCGGCCGGCCTGGCCGGCAACTCGGAGACCGACATCATGCGGCGCAGGATGGCTTCAGGCGTAATCGCGACGCTCGGCCTTGCCGTGGCCTCGTTCCTGGACGCCGCCCCGGCCAGCGCCCAGGTCTCGGGCTGCGAACAGATGCAGAAGCTCCTGACCGAGCGGCAGTCGATCGTCGCCCGGCTTTCGGCCGCGCAGAAGGCGAAGAAGAAGATGACGCCGCAGGAAGCCTGCAGCACATTCGGGCGCCTCTCCAACAATGGCGACGCCGCGCTCAAGTTCGCGACCGCCAACCAGGACTGGTGCCAGATCCCGGCCTCCTTCATCGAGGGCATGCAGGCCGACAACAAGAAGGTCGCGACCTTCCGCGCCCAGGCCTGCAACGCGGTCAAGCAGCAGGCGGCGATGGAGCAGCGCGCGCGCAAGCAGGCGCAGGGCGCGAACCCCTTCGGCGGCGCCGATTCCATCACCAGCGGCGCGGGCGGCGGCATGCGCATCCCGCAAGGCGCGCTCTAACCGGCGCGCGGCGCCATGCCTGACCCTGCTCCCGCAGGAACCGTGCCGGGGCCCGACGCCCCGCTGCCCGACGCGCTCAGCGGCCACTGGGTCGACACGCGGGCGCCGCGTTCCTTCCGCCCCTTCCTGAAGCTCGCCCGGATCGAGCGGCCGATCGGCTGGTGGCTCATCCTCCTGCCATGCTGGTGGGGGGCCGGGCTGGCGGCGATCGCCGCGGGCCGCCCCTATCCCGATCCCTGGCACTGCCTGCTCTTCCTGGTCGGCGCGATCCTGATGCGCGGGGCGGGCTGCACCTTCAACGACATCATCGACCGCAAGCTCGACGCCGAGGTGGCGCGCACGCGCGGCCGGCCTCTGCCTTCGGGGCAGGTCAGCGTCGCGGCGGCGGTCCTGTTCATGATCGCGCAGGCGCTCCTCGCGCTGCCGGTGCTGCTGCAATTCAACCGCTTCACGGTCGTGCTCGGCATCGCCTCGCTCGTCATCGTGGTGATCTACCCGTTCATGAAGCGCGTCACCAACATGCCGCAATTCGTGCTCGGCCTCGCCTTCTCCTGGGGCGCGCTGCTCGCCTGGAGCGCCGTGTTCGGCCGGCTCGATGCACCGGCCTATCTCGCCTATGCCGCCGCCATCGCCTGGACCGTCGGCTACGACACGATCTATGCGATGCAGGACATCGAGGACGACGCCATCGTCGGCATCAAGTCGAGCGCACGCTATTTCGGCAATCATACACGCGAGGCCGTGGCGCTCTGCTTCGGCCTGACGGCACTGCTCAGCGGAATGGCGATCTGGCTGGTGGGCGGCGGCCCCGTCGCCTGGCTCGGCTACGCAGCCTTCGCCGGCCATCTCGGCTGGCAGGTCACGCGCATCGCCGGCGCGAGCGCCCCTGTCGCGCTGATGCTGTTCCGCTCGAACCGCAATGCCGGCCTGCTCCTGGCGGCGGGACTGGCACTCGATCCTCTGAGCCGCGCCCTGCTCGCCGGCTAAGACGCCAGCCGCAACGCCGCCGCTCGATCCTCAGGCCTAGTCCGTCAACCTCTCGCCGGAGACGACTACCGGCAGATCGGCCAGCCGGCCGGTCTTGCGGCGGGTCAGGAAGCGTGGGCGGCGGCCGTTCAACAGGCCATGGCGGCGGCGGATCCGGACCGGGCCCAGGGCCAGGCGGCCGATCTGCGGAAACGGCGCGGTCACGGTGCCGTCGGCGGTCTCGAGCAGCAGCGGCAGCCCGCTGGCCCGGCCGAAATCACGCCAGAGCGCGACGGCATCGGCCTCTTCGGCGCAGGCGACCACGATCGACCGGCCGTCGCCGGCTGTCAGCGCCAGCTCGAAACGCTCATCGTCCCCGGACGGGTTGGCCAGCCGCAGCGCGACACCGCGCCAGCCGGCCGTCCCACGCAGGATCCGCACGGAACCGACGCGCTCGATCGCCGGCGCCGCCGGACGCGCCGGCATCGGGTTGCGGGAAACGATCACTGTGTTGGTCGGCCCGCCGGAGAGATGCGGCACAAAACCGCTCTCTCCGGCGGCCGGCGTGACGCTGGCCATCGGTTATAACGCCTCTCTAAATCCCTGCTGCAGCGGAGCCCTCTGTCGATGCCGGGGCTCTCGTGCTTGCCATGCGAGGATGTGCCCCAGCCGTGTCCGAGCGCTTAAAGGGTTCGGTTAAAGGACCGTGATTCCGCCTCCGGATCGGCAGGAAGGGCCGGTTTCCAGCCTGATGCTTGACGGAATCTTTCGATCCGCAGCCGCATTTTCGGCTTGAAACCGCGACTTTCGCGGTCGATACGGGGGGATGAACGCAATAACGGGGCCGACCGCGGCCAACCTCCTGAAGGCGGTCGGCGAAAGCTGCCGGGAAGCCGGCACCCTCGCACTGGACCTGTTTCGCCCCGGTGCGACCACTGCGGCGCGGATCTGGTCGAAGAGCGGCGGCTCGCCGGTGACGGAAGCCGATATCGGCGTCGACACCTTCCTGCGCGTCCGTCTTTCGGCCCTGCTGCCGGAGGCGGCCTGGCTCTCGGAGGAGACCGTCGACGATGCGCTGCGCCTGTCGCACCGCTTCGTCTGGGTCGTCGATCCGATCGACGGCACCCGCGCCTATATGAGTGGCGCGCCGGACTGGGCGGTGTGCGTCGCGTTGCTCGATGCGGGCGAGCCCATTCTCGGCATCGTCCACGCACCCGCCTGCGACGCCACCTACACCGCCCTGCGCGGCAGGGGCGCAGCCCGCAACGGCGACACGATCCGGACCTCCACGGCCGGCGCGCTCGTCGGCGCGCGGATCGCCGGCCCCAAGCCGATGCTGGACGAGCTGGCGCAGGTGGAACGTTTCGAGGCGGTTCCAAAGATCCCCTCGCTCGCGCTCAGGTTGACGCGCATCGCCGACGGCTCGATCGATGCCGGGCTGATCTCCGCCAACGCGCGCGACTGGGACCTCGCGGCAGCCGACCTGGTGCTGAGCGAGGCCGGCGGCCTCCTCAGCGACCTCGCCGGCGGCAGCGTGAGCTACAATCGCGAGGTGCCGATGCATGGCGCGCTGATGGCGAGCAACGGCGCGCTGGCAGCTCCGCTCAGGCAGGCGCTCGTGCGGCTGCGCGACGGTGAGACGCAGCCTGCCTGAGGTTTTTTTGAAGGCTGGCCGCCCAGCCGCCTCGCCTGCGAGGCCGTGATGATTTAAGGGGGCGCCAGGCAGCCTCCAGGAGAGACCGATGAGCGCGGAACCCGACCAGAAACAGCTTCTCCATCTCGTCTTCGGCGGCGAGCTCGCCTCGCTCGACGGCATCACCTTCAAGGACCTCGCCAAGCTCGACATCGTCGGCGTCTTCCCGAACTACGCCAGCGCACACATGGCCTGGAAGGCCAAGGCACAGCAGACCGTGGACCAGGCGCAGACGCGCTACTTCATCGTCCATCTGCACCGCCTGCTCGACCCCGAAACGGCCAAGGGCTGAGGCCGAAAGGGGTTCACGGCGAGCCAATGGGTTTCTCGATCCTCAAGACGCGCGTGGCGCAGGAGACGCTCGGCCGCATGCTGGCCGGCTATCTGCGCCTCGTGCAGCGCACCAACAGGATCGTCTTCGAGCCTGCCGACATCTACGACCATGTCCGGCCGGACCTGCCCGTCATCTTCGCGATGTGGCACGGCCAGCACATCATGATCCCCTTCGCCCGGCCGGACTGGATGCCGGCCTGCTCGCTGGTCTCGCGCCATGGCGACGGCGGCTTCAACGCAGTCGCGCTGCGTGAACTCGGCATCGGCGCGATCCGCGGCTCGGGGGCGCTGGGCAGGAAGATCCGCGAGAAGGGCGGCGCCAGCGCCTTCCTGGCGATGGTGCGCCGGCTGGCGGCGGGCGACACCATGGTGCTGACCGCGGACGTGCCGAAGCGAGCCCGCATCGTCGGCCCGGGCATCATCGCGCTGGCGCGGGCCTCGGGACGCCCCCTCCGCGCCGTCGCCGTCGTTACCAGCCGCCGGATCGACTTCAACAGCTGGGACCGGGCCTCGATCGGCCTACCCTTCGGACGCTGCGCGATCGTGGTCGGCGAGCCGATCCTGGTCGCGCGCGATGCCGACGAGGCGGCGCAGGAAGCGGCGCGCCTGGCGCTGCAGGCGAGCCTCGACGACGTCCATGCCCGCGGCTATGCGCTCGTCGGCAGCAGCGACCCGGGCGCCGGCCTGCGCGAGCGCCAGCAAGCGGCCGGAGCCCCGGCATGAGCGGCAAGGGCCCGATCCTCAGAGGCTACCGCTACGCGACGGCCCTGCTCGAGCCCGCCGCAGCCGGGCTGCTGCTCTGGCGCCAGCGCCGCGGCAAGGAGGATTCCGAACGCCTGCCCGAGCGCCGCGGCCATGCCGGGGTCCGGCGGCCGAACAAGCCGCTGGTCTGGCTGCACGGCGCCAGCGTCGGCGAGACGGTGACGCTGCTGCCGCTGATCGCGCGCCTGCAGAAGCGCGGCTTCGCGATCCTGGTGACGTCGGGAACCGTGACCTCGGCCCGCCTGCTCGCGGCGCGGCTGCCGGCCGGCGTGATCCACCAGTACATCCCGCTCGACGTGCCGCGCTATATGCGCCGCTTTCTCGAATACTGGCGGCCGGCGCTCTGCCTGATCTGCGAATCCGAGATCTGGCCCAACCTTCTGGTCGAGGCGCAGCGCCGCGAGATCCCGGTGGTGATGGTCAATGGCCGGATGTCCGAACGGTCCTTCGCGCGCTGGTACAGGATGCCGAAGACCTCGCGCTTCCTGCTCTCCTGCTTCGAGGCCTGCCTCGCCCAGTCGCAGGGCGACGCCGAACGGCTGGCCCAGCTCGGCGCGCCACGCGTCAGCGTCGTCGGCAACCTGAAATTCGACGTGCCGGCCCCGCCGGCCGATCCGGACATGCTCGGTATCCTCGACGGGATGACCACCGGCCGGCCGGTCTGGATCGCCGCCAGCACCCACCCGGGCGAGGATGAGCTGGTGCTTGCCGCCCATCTCGCGCTCAAGCCCTATCTCCCGAAGCTATTGACCATCGTCGCGCCGCGCCATCCACAGCGCGGGCCGGAGATCGAGGCGCTGGCGCTGGCCAACGACGTCGTCGTCTCGCGCCGCGCCGCCGGCGACAACCCCGAGCGTAGCGTCGATCTCTACGTCGCCGACACGGTGAACGAGCTCGGGCTGTTCTACCGGCTCTCCCAGGTCGCCTTCCTCGGCGGCTCGCTGGTCGAAGGTATCGGCGGGCACAACCCGATCGAGCCCGCCAAGCTCGGCTGCGCCCTGCTGCACGGCCCGTTCGTCCACAACAACGCCGAGATCTTCGCCGCCTTCGACGCAGACGGCGGCTCGCGCTCCGTCGCCGACGCCCAGGCCCTGGCCGGGGCTGTGCATCGCTGGCTGAGCGATCCGGCGAGCGCGCGTCAGGCGGCGCGCGCTGCTGCGCAGACGGCGACCCAGCTGGGCGGGGCTCTCAACCGCACCCTGCACGCCATCGAGCCGCTGCTGATGCGGGTGGCGCTCGGCCAGCGCGAGCCAACGGCCTGATGTTCCGCGCGCCGCGCTTCTGGTGGCTGCCGCACCCGACGCTGCCGGCCCGCCTGCTGCAGCCTTTCGGCGCCCTCTACGGCGCGATCACGCTGGGCCGGATGCGGCAGCCGGGCGCCGATATCGGTACGCCGGTGCTCTGCGTCGGCAATTTCGTCGCCGGCGGCGCCGGCAAGACGCCGACCGCGATCGCGCTGGCCGGGCTGCTGGCGCGGCGAGGCGAGGCGCCCTTCGTGCTGATGCGGGGATATGGCGGCAGGCTCGCCGGCCCGGTCGAGGTCGATCCCGAGCGCCATGTCGCGGCCGATGTCGGCGACGAGCCGATGCTGATGGCGCGGCATGCCCGCACCGTCATCGCGCGCGACCGGCTGGCCGGCGCGCGGCTCGCGCGCGGCCTCGGCGCGAGCGTGATCCTGATGGATGACGGGCTGCAGAATCCCGCGCTGGCCAAGCGCCTCAAGCTCGCCGTCGTCGACGGGGCGAGCGGCGCCGGCAACGGCCTGTGCCTTCCGGCCGGCCCGTTGCGGGCACCGCTGGCGCAGCAGATCGAGGCGGTCGACGCCGTCATCGTCATCGGCGAGGGGGAGCCAGGAGCCCGGATAGCCATGCTGGCACAGGCGTGCGGCAAACCCGTCCTCACCGCCCGGCTCAAGGCCGACGAAGCCGCGGCCGAGCGGCTGCGGGGCCGGAGCGTGGTGGCGCTGTCGGGCATCGGCCGCCCGGAGAAGTTCGCCGCGACGCTGCGGGAGGTCGGAGCGTCAATCGCCGCTGAGCGTACCTTCGCCGACCACCACGCCTACACCCCGGCGGATGTCGCAAGCGTACTGGCGGAGGCCGACCGCATCGCGGCACCGATCGCCACCACCGAAAAGGACTGGACGAAGCTCGCCGCGCTCTGGCCGGCAGCCGCCGCCGAGCGCGTCGCCGTCGTGCCGGTCAGGCTCGTCTTCGGCGAGCCCGAGCGGGTGGAGGCGCTGCTCGCAGGGCCGTCAGGCCCGGCCGGCGCGGCGCAGCCGCAACAGGGCCGCCTCGGGTGAGGCATAGGCCTCCTGCCACTCGATCGACCAATAGCGCAGATCCTCGATGCGGATCGGCGCTCCCGTGACGGCACAGCGCACGAAAGCCCCCGGTTTCACGACGCGGAAATCGCCGGGGCCGTAGTCGATGGCCGCTTCGGGGCCTGCGGGCGGAAGACGCTCGACGATGTTCATCAAATTCGCATCAAATCATTGATCGGGAAACGGAAAGCCGGGATACTCAGCCGCTTGTGATAACCTTCTGTTCGACGATGTCCAGTCTCCAGCGCCTCATGGCATGCGCGATGAGCCTCCTGTCGCTCACAGCGTCGGTCGCCCTTGCCGGGGGGTATCAACATGTCTCCATTCCGGCCGGTGAAAATCGCCTCGGCGGCGTGTTCTATCGTCCCGCCGGGCCGGGGCCGTTCCCTGCCGTGATCGCGCTGCATGGTTGCGGCGGGCTGTGGCGGGAGCAAGGCATGCTGTCGATGCGCCACGCCGATTGGGGCGAGAGGCTCGCCGCCGCCGGCTTCGCGGTGCTGATGCCGGACAGCTACGGCTCGCGCGGGCTCGGCTCGCAATGCGGCGTCAAGGATCTGACCGTGCGCGCCGGACGCGAGCGCGTGGCCGACGCGGCCGCGGCGCGGACCTGGCTGCAACAGCGCGGCGACATCCGCCCCGACATGGTCTCGCTGATCGGCTGGTCGGGCGGCGGTTCGACGGTGCTCTCGGCGATCCGCAAGGAGCGCGCGCCCGCCGATGGCCGGCCCGACTTCAAGCGCGCCGTGGCCTTCTACCCCGCCTGCCGGGTGCAGTCGGAATCCGCCAGCTTCTCCACCCGCTTGCCACTGCTGATCCTGATGGGGGATGCCGACGACTGGACGCCTGCCGCGCCCTGCAGCTACCTCGCCAAGGCGGCGCAGGCGCGCGGCGAGCAGGTCGGCATCGTGCTCTATCCCGGCGTCCTGCATGATTTCGACCATCCGCGCCTCGAGGTGAAGGAGCGCGAGAACATCGCCTATTCCGCGAGCGGCACCGGCAAGGTCACCGTCGGCACCAACATGGCCGCGCGCGAAGATGCGCTGAAGCGGGTCAACGCCTTCCTCGGCGCGCCCTGAGGATCAGAACAGGTCGCCCTGCGCGCCCGTCGCCGGACCCTTGCGGGCGGGGCGCGGCGCGGCCGGCTTGGCCACGTCGGGCTCCGCGCCCGAGACGGTGGCGCCGAAGCTGCCATCGGCGAGCTGAATCGTCAGCGCACGGCCCGGCTGGGCCGCAGCGACGCTGCGCACCAGCGCGCCGGCCTCGTCGCGGATCAGGGCATAGCCGCGCGAGAGCACGGCCTCCGGCCCCAGCGAACGGATCAAGGCCCAGAGCGAAGCGAGCCGGTCGGCACGCCGATGCAGCCCCTGGCCGAAGGCGCGCCCAGCCCGCTCGTCCAGCGCAATGCCGCGTTCGCGGCGCTGGAGCAGGCTCTGGCCGAAGGCGTTGCGCGCCCGTGCCTCCAGCGTCGCCAGCCGGTCGCGAGCATGGGCGATACGGGTGCGCTCGCCGGCAATGGCATTGCCCCTGGCCGCAGCGAGCACGCGCCCGAAACCGGCGAGCTCCGCCCGCAACCGGGCGAGCGCGACGCGCGGCGAGCGCGCCTCCAGCCGGCGCGACAGCGCCTGCAACACCTGCTCATGCGCGCGGGCATTGCGGGCGAGCGCCGGCGCCAGCCGCGCCGCCGCGAGATCGAGCCGCTGGCGCGGGGCGGAGAGAACCTCCTCGGGCCCCGGCAAGGCACGGGCGAGCGCCCGCAGGTCGCTGCGGCGGCGATCGGAGAGGCGCAGCATCGCCCCGGCGTGGCGGCGCGAGAGATCGGCGATGAAGCCCATCAGCTCGGCCCGCACCGGCACGACCTTCTCGGCCGCGCCGGTCGGAGTCGGGCAGCGCAGATCGGCGGCGAAGTCGATCAGCGTGGTGTCGGTCTCGTGGCCGACGGCGGAGACGAGCGGAATCTCGGAAGCCGCCGCCGCACGGACCACGACCTCCTCGTTGAAGCTTATCAAATCTTCGAGCGAGCCGCCGCCGCGCGCAACGATGATGACATCCGGCCGCGGGATGCGCCCGCCTTCCGGCAGCGCGTTGAAGCCGGCGATGGCGTTGGCGACCTCGGCGGCACTGGTCTCGCCCTGCACGCGGACCGGCCAGACCAGGACATGGCGGGGGAAGCGGTCCTCCAGCCGGTGCAGGATATCGCGGATGACGGCGCCGGTCGGCGAGGTCACGACGCCGATGACGGAGGGCAGATAGGGAATGAGCTGCTTGCGCTCCTCGCCGAAGAGCCCCTCGGCCGCCAGTCGCTTGCGGCGCTCCTCCAGCAGCGCCATCAGCGCGCCGACGCCGGCCGGCTCCAGCGAATCGATGACGATCTGGTAGCTCGACTTGCCGGCGAAGGTGGTGATCTTGCCGGTGGCGATGACCTCTAGGCCCTCCTGCGGTCGCGTCTTCAGCCGGCCGAACACGCCCTTCCAGATCACCGCGTCGATCTTGGCGTTGGTGTCCTTCAGCGAGAAATAGACATGGCCGGAGGCGACGGGGCCGCGATAGCCGGAAATCTCGCCGCGCACGCGCACGAAGCCGAAGGCATCCTCGATGGTGCGCTTCAGCGCGCCGGAGAGGTCCGAAACGGACCATTCGGGGGCATTGCCGGTCGGCAGGGACGATTCGCGATCCATGGCCGGACCATAGCGGGACGGGGGAGGCAGCAGAAGCGTTGCCCGCGCGGCCCGGGGCAGCTATTGCGCAAGGATCCTTTCGGCCGACCTCAGCCCTCATCCTGAGGAGCCGCGTCAGCGGCGTCTCGAAGGATGATCCAGAGGGCACTGGAGCATCCTTCGAGACGCGTTCCTCCGGAACGCTCCTCAGGATGAGGGCTCACGAAACCGCCAATGCGGATGGGAGCCAGCATGAAAATTCTTCTGATCGGTTCGGGCGGACGCGAGCATGCGCTGGCCTGGGCGATTTCGGCCTCGCCGCTCTGCGACACGCTGTTCATCGCCCCCGGCAATCCCGGCACCGCACAATGCGGCGAGAATGTCGCGATCGACGTCGCCGACCATGCGGCCGTCGTCGCCTTCTGCCGCCTGCAGGGGATCGACCTCGTCGTCGTCGGGCCGGAAGGCCCGCTCGTCGCCGGCATCGCCGACGATCTCCGGCAGGCCGGCTTCAAGGTCTTCGGCCCGTCCAAGGCGGCCGCCCAGCTCGAAGGCTCGAAGGGCTTCACCAAGGAGCTCTGCGCCGAATTCAACATCCCGACTGCCGGCTTCGGCCGCTTTACCGGCGCCGACACGGCCAAGGCCTATGTCGCCCGGCAGGGCGCGCCGATCGTGATCAAGGCCGACGGGCTCGCCGCCGGCAAGGGCGTGATCATGGCCGAGACGCTGGACCAGGCGAACGAGGCGATCGAGATGATGTTCGCCGGTGGGCTCGGCAGCGCCGGGGCCGAGGTCGTGGTCGAGGAATGGATGGTCGGCGAGGAGGCGAGCTTCTTCGCGCTCTGCGACGGCACGCACGCGCTGGCGCTCGCCTCGGCGCAGGACCACAAGCGCGTTGGCGACGGCGACACCGGGCCGAACACTGGCGGCATGGGCGCCTATTCGCCCGCTCCCGTCATGACGTCCGCGATGGAAGAGCGGGTCATGGCCGAGATCATCCGGCCGACGCTCGCCGGCATGGCCAAGCGCGGCACGCCGTTCCAGGGCGTGCTCTTCGCCGGGCTGATGATCACGGCGCAGGGGCCGAAGCTGATCGAATACAACACCCGCTTCGGCGACCCGGAGTGCGAGGTGCTGATGCCGCGCCTCAAGAGCGACATCCTGCCGGCGCTGCTTGCTTCCTGCGACGGCCTGCTCGACACGGTCGACCTGCGCTGGCGCGACGAGGCGGCGCTCACCGTCGTGCTCGCGGCGAAAGGCTATCCCGGCAAGCCGGAGACCGGCAGCGTCATCCGCGGCATCGAGAAGGCCGAGGAGCTGGACGACGTTCTCGTCTTCCATGCCGGGACGAAGCTTTCGAACGGCGACCTTGTTGCCAATGGCGGGCGGGTTCTCAACGTCGTCGCACTCGGCGAGAACGTCGGGCAGGCGCAGGCGCGCGCCTATCAGGCGGTCGACAGGATCGACTGGTCGGAAGGCTTCTGCCGCCGCGACATCGGCTGGCAGGCGGTGAAGCGCGAGCAAGGCTGACAGGACAGTCGGCGCGGCGCTATGCTGCCGCGCATGACGAACATCGACACCCTCTTCCCCGGCTTCAAGGCGCATTGGATCGACGGGCCGGCCGGCAAGATCTTCGCCCGCGTCGGCGGCGAAGGGCCGCCGCTGGTGTTGATCCACGGCTTTCCGCAGACCCATGCCGAATGGCACCGGCTGGCACCGGAGCTGGCGAAGACGCACACAGTCGTCTGTCCGGACCTGCGCGGCTATGGCTGGTCGGCCGCGCCGCATGGCGACGGCGGCAAGGAAACCTATACGAAGCGCGGCATGGGCGAGGACATCGTCGCCGTGATGCAGACGCTCGGCCATATCCGCTTCGGCGTGATCGGCCATGATCGCGGCGCGCGTGTCGGCTACCGCCTCGCGCTCGACCACCCCGGCCGTGTCGAGCGGCTAGCGCTGCTCGACATCCTGCCGACCATCTCGATGTGGGAAGGCATGAACGCGGCGCGCGCCATGCAGGTCTATCACTGGACCTTCCTGGCGCAGCCGGAGCCGACGCCTGAAAACCTGCTCAAGGCCGATCCCATCGGCTGGCTCGACCGCACCATCGCGAGCTGGAGCCGGGCGAAGAACCTCGACCTGTTCGACCCGCTGGCGATGCGGGCCTACGCCGAATCCTTCAGCGATCCCTCCCGCACCCATGCCGCCTGCGAGGACTACCGCGCCGGCGCCACCACCGACATCGCGCATGACAAGGCCGACCTCGCCGCGAACAAGCGCATCCTCTGCCCGACGCTGGTGCTCTGGGGCGAAGCCGGCATCCCGGCCAAGGGCGCGAGCCCGCTGGAGATCTGGCGGGAGACCTTCGCGCCGCAGGCCGAGGGCCAGGCGATCGACAGCGGCCATTTCCTGCCGGAGGAGAACCCGCAGGCGACGCTTGCCGCGCTGAAGCCCTTCCTGGCGCAGGCCGTGGCCTGAGCCGGCGCGGGCCCGGTTCGAAAGGGACGTCATTGCGAGCGGAGCGGAGCAATCCGGGGGGACAGGGTTGAACGCCTCGCTCGGTCCCCCTGGATTGCTTCGTCGCCTCGCTCCTCGCAATGACGATGAAGCCGCGTCGTGTTCATGGGTTCCGGGCTCGGGCTCGCGGCCTGCGCGGAATGGCGGCTTCGATGTCAGCTGAGATGAAGACAGATCCCGAGTCGGACCGCAGCCCGGGCGGCGCACCCGACATCGCGCTCGTACTCGGCGCCGGCGGGGCGCGGGGGCTGAGCCATATCGCGGTGCTGGAGGCCTTCGACGAACTCGGCCTCAAGCCGGCGCACATCTCCGGCTGCTCGATCGGCGCCATCGTCGGCGCGGCCTATGCCGCCGGGATCTCCGGCGGGGAGCTGCGCGAGCATGTGCTGGCGATATTCCGTGACCGGGCGCGGGTCATCGCGCGCCTGCTCGATTGCCGCGTCGGCAAGCTTGCCGATCTCGTGCGCGGCCTCGGCAACCCGGTCCTGATCGATGGCGAGCGGCTGCTCGACCTGTTCTGGCCGGAAGCGGTGCCCGATCGCTTCGAGGAGCTGGCAATCCCCTTCACGGCGATCGCCGCCGACTATCATCGCCATGCCGAGGTCGTGCTGGCCGACGGGCCGCTGACGCCGGCCGTCGCCGCCTCGCTCGCCATCCCCGGGCTGGTGCGGCCGGTGGCGCTCGGCGGGCGTGTGCTGATCGACGGCGGCGCCATCGATCCCCTGCCCTATCGCGAGCTGCTGGCGCCCGGCCGCATCGTCTTCGCCGTCGATGTCAGCGCACCGACGACGGCAACCAGCGACACGCGCATTCCCGGCGCGATGGAGGCGATCGTCGGCGCCTCGCAGATCCTGACCCGCACGCTGGTCCAGCGCATGGTCGAGCGCCAGCCGCCCGACATCCTGATCCGGGCCGGCGCAGACCGCATCGGCGGGCTCGACTTCTTCAAGGCGAGGGCGATCCTCGCCGCGGCGGAACCGATCAAGGACGAGGTCAAGCGAGCGCTGGAGCGGGCTCTCTCCGCCGCGGGCTGACCGGCTCCGGCGCATCGCAGCGGAAACCGGGGAGCGCAGCGCCGAGCACCGCCCGGCCCTCCTCCGTCAGGATGACGGCGCGGCTGTCCTTGCGGCGGCGCACCCAGCCCGTCTCGAAGCAGCGGCAGGCCAGCGCCGCAGCGAGATGGCCGGCGAGATGCGGGCGGCGCTCACTCCAGTCCACGCAGGGGCGCAGCGCCGCGCGACGGCTCTTTCCGCCGCCGTCGGGATCGATGCCCAATCCGGCGAAGACCACCTTGCCCGAGGCTGTCAGCGCGTAGCCGCCCTCGCTGACCGCGAGATGGCCGCCGGCCAGCAGCGCGTCATGGATGCCGATGCCGAGCCGGCCGGCGAAATGGTCGTAGCAGGTGCGGGCCTCGCTCAGCTCGGCGCCGACGCGGGAGGGCAGGCGCCGGCTCGTCCCGTCCAGATTGGCAAGCACCATCAGACCTTCCAGCGCAGTCGCCACTTCCGGCCCGGCCAGCCGATAGTAGCGATGGCGCCCCTGCGCCGCGACCGCGATCAGCCCGCCCTGCATCAGCTTGGCGAGATGGCCACTCGCCGTCTGCGGCGCGACGCCGGCGATCCAGGCGAGCTCCTTGGCCGTCAGCGCGCGGCCATCCATCAGCGCGTGCAGCATGTTCGCGCGGGCCGGATCCCCCATCAGATGGGCGATCTCCGCCAGATAAGGACCGGAATAGGTGCTCGGCGTGCTCATCGCCGCATGATGCGCCATCGCCGCGGCGCCGCAAGCGGGAACGCTACGGCGCCGACCGTAGCATCCGGCCGCGACAGCCGCCGCGGGCGATGCCACAAGCAGGGCATGGACAACACGACTCTCCTCCTCTTCATCACCGCGACCTTCGTGCTCGCCGGCTTCGTCAAGGGCGTGATCGGGCTCGGTCTGCCGACCATTGCGGTCGGCGTCCTCGGCGTGGTGATGGCGCCGGCTCAAGCCGCGGCGCTGCTGGTCGTGCCCAATCTCGTCACCAATGGCTGGCAGATCGCCACCGGCCCGAAGCTGACCGCGACCTTGCGCCGGCTCTGGCCGATGCTCGCCGCCATCTGCTTGGGCACCTGGGCCGGCGCGGGGCTGCTGCAGCAGGAGAAGGACGGCACGGCGACGCTCTGGCTGGGCCTGGCTCTGGTGCTCTACGCCGTGGTCGGGCTCAAGGCCGCGAAGCTGCGTGTCCCGCCGGCCTGGGAGGGTTGGCTCGGCCCGGTGATCGGCGCGACGACCGGCGTCGTCACCGCCGCGACCGGCGTCTTCGTGCTGCCGGCCGTGCCCTATCTGCAGGCGCTAGGCTTCGACAAGGACGAGCTGGTGCAGGCGCTCGGCATCTCCTTCATCGTCTCGACGCTGGCGCTCTCCTTCGGTCTGATCGGCGCCGGCGCGCTGAACGGCTCCGTCGCCTGGCACTCCCTGCTCGCCCTCGCCCCGGCGCTGATCGGCATGAGCGCGGGGCAGTTCATCCGCAGCCGCATCTCGGCGGCCACCTTCAAGGCCAGCTTCTTCGCCGGCCTGCTGGCTCTCGGCGCCTATCTGAGCTGGCGCAGCCTTGCCTGACAGCCCGCATTTCGCTTAAAGACGCGCGGGGGCACATCGCCGGTCTTAACCAAGCGCTAACCATAGGAGCGCAGCCTCGACCGGCCGCAACAGGAGCGCCTGCATGGATGCCTTCACCATGGTCATCATGGCCTGCGTCGCCGGCGAAGCACATTGCGCCACCAACCGGGTCAGCGAGATGGACTTCACCTCCGTCCAGGCCTGCGAAGCGCGGATCGACGACATCACCCGCTCGATGACCAGGGAATTCGGCAAGCGCCCGGAATTCAAGGGCCGGCAGGTGACCTATGACGTCTCCTGCATGGACCGCGCCCAGCTCGCGCAGAAATTCGGCATCACCTCTTCGGATACGTGAGCGCACGCTTCCGCCGAGATGCTCGGGCTTGCCCCGAGCATCTCGGAAACCAGCGCCTTCTCGTCATGAGCTTCTCGGGTCTTCGCTGCGCTGCGCCGGAGAGTGAGGGCAAGGATCAACGCCGCTCTCGAAAGAACTCCCTGAGCAACGCCGCGGCCTCGGTCTCGCGCAAGCCGCCATAGACCTCCGGCACATGATGGCAGGTCGGGCTCTCATAGAGCCTGACGCCGTTCTCGACGGCGCCGCCCTTCGGGTCGCCCGCGCCGAAATAGAGCCGCCTGATCCGGGCGAAGGAAATCGCCGCGGCGCACATCGGGCACGGTTCGAGGGTGACGTAGAGGTCACAGCCGATCAGCCGCTCGCTGCCGATCGCCTCGCAAGCGCCGCGCAGCGCCAGCATCTCGGCATGGGCGGTCGGGTCCTTCAGCTCCAGCGTGCGGTTGCCGGCGCGGCCGAGGACCACGCCGTCGCGCAGCACGACCGCACCGACCGGCACCTCGCCGCGTCGCGCAGCGGCCTTCGCCTCGTCGAAGGCGAGCGCCATCGCGTCGGGCGCGGAGGATGGTTGCGGCTTCGACATCATGGACCCCTGCTTTGGCGCTCGCAGCGAGGAAAAGCCTCTGCTACAAGCGCCGGTCATAGCGAATAAGCGAGCCAGCCCCTTCCCGCAAAGCGGATGTGCTCGGCCGGCTCAGGAGCAGTCATGAAAGACGACGACAACAACAGAGGCCGCGGCCCGCGCAAGGGTGGCGGCGCCGGCGGCCGTGGCCAGGGTTCGGGTGGCAAGAGCTTCGGCGGCGGCAAGAGCTTCGGCAGCCGCGGCGGCGAAGGCCGTGGCCCCGCGCGCGACGGCGAACGCAAGCCGTTTCGCAGCCGCCCGGCCGGTGACGACCGCCCCGCCCGCGAGGGCGAGCGCCGGCCCTTCCGTGGCCATTCCGGCGGCGACGAGCGCCCCGCCCGCCGCTTCGAACGCGGCGCCGAGGGCGAGGCCCCGCGTCCGCGCCGCTTCGACGCAGACAGGCCGGCCCGCTTCAAGGCCGAAGGCGAAGGCCGCGTCTTCCGCGAGCGTTCGGGCGACGACCGTCCCCGGCGCCCGGCCAGGACGGGCGATCGTCCCTTCCCGGCCCGCGACAGGGCCGAGGGCGGTCCCGGCCGCGCCCCGCGTGGCGAGGGCCGCGATGGCGAGAAGCGTTTTTCGCGCCCGCGCCCGCCGCGCTTCGAGGGGGCGGCCGGCCATGAGGACCGGCCACGTCGCCCGCGCGAGGCCGCGCCCGAGCGCAAGCTGATCACGGCGGAGGAGCCGGAGCGCATCGCCAAGGTGATGGCGCGTGCCGGCGTCGCCTCCCGCCGCGACAGCGAGGCGATGATCGCCGAGGGCCGCGTCAGCGTGAACGGCACGGTGCTGGAAAGCCCGGCCTTCGACGTCAAGCCGACGGATGTGGTGCTGGTCGATGGCGAGCCGCTGCCCGCCCGCGAGCGCACGCGGCTCTGGCTCTATCACAAGCCGCGCGGCCTGGTGACGACCAATTTCGACCCGGAAGGCCGGCCGACCGTCTTCGACGCGCTGCCGGAGGATTTGCCGCGCGTGCTCTCGATCGGCCGGCTCGACATCAACACCGAAGGCCTGCTGCTCCTGACCAATGATGGCGGGCTGGCGCGGGTGCTGGAGCTGCCGGAAACCGGTTGGCTCAGGCGCTACCGCGTGCGCGCCTTCGGCGAGGTGACGCAGGACGTGCTCGACACGGTGAAGGACGGCGTCACCATCGAGGGCATCCAGTACGGGCCGGTGACTGCCCGCTTCGAACGCCAGCAGGGCTTCAACACCTGGCTGACGGTCGATCTGCGCGAGGGCAAGAACCGCGAGGTCAAGACCGTGCTCGAGCATCTCGGGCTGACGGTGAACCGGCTGATCCGCGTCTCCTTCGGTCCCTTCCAGCTCGGCGATCTCGAGGAGGGCGAGGCCGACGAGGTCCGCTCGCGCGTGCTGCAGGATCAGCTCGGCACCGATCTCGCCGCCAAGGCCGGCGCCGATTTCGAATCGCCGCGACGCGACGCCCTGCCGACCGCGCCGCGCCCGGCGCCGGCGGGCGACGACCGGCCCCGTCGACGCCGCGACGCCGCCGAGGACCAGCACGAGGCGCGCCGCGAGGCCGTACGCGAGCTGCGCGGCGACAAGCCGTGGACCCGCACCGTCTGGCGCGACGCCGAGACCGAGCCGCAGCGCGCTCGCAAGGCGCCGCCGCGCCGCGGAGCCGACCCCAAGCTGGAACGGCAGGAGCGCGAGGCCGCCGGCGAGGTGAAGCGCCGCCGCGACACGCCGATCGCCGACCCGAAGGGCCGGCGCGTGCTGGTCGAGCGTGTCGGCGCAGCTGCCCGTGAGGAAGAGGCCCCGGCACGCGGGCGCCGGCCCGACCGGCTGCCGCGCCATGAGCGTGGCCGCGCGACGGGCGAGCCCCGGCCGGAACGCCCGGCCCGCGGCGAGCGGCCGGAGCGCATGAGCCACGAGGCGACGGAACGCCCACTCCGTCGTACCCGCGAACATGCGGCCGAGGACAGGCCGCGCGGCCGTGGCTTCGGTGACAAGCCTGCGGGCAAAGGTTTCGGCGGCAAGAGCTTTGGCGCCCGTTCCTCGGAACGGCCTGCCGGCGGCGGACGCCCCTTTGGCGGAAAGCCCGGCGGCGGGCGGCCGGGCGGCGGCAAGGGACCGCGACCGGGCGGCAGCGGCCCGCGCGGCGGCGGCAAGCGCGGCTAAGCGATGCGGATCGTTGGCGGACGCCTGGGCGGCCGGCCCCTGGCCGGCCCGAAGCCGGGGATCGGCAGCATCAGGCCGACCTCGGACCGCCTGCGCGAATCCCTGTTCAACGTCCTCGTCCATGCCTATGGCGATGCGATCGAGGGCGCGCGCGTGCTCGACCTCTTCGCCGGCACCGGCGCGTTGGCCTTCGAGGCGCTCTCGCGCGGCGCCGGCTTCGCGCTGCTGGTCGATGACGGCACGGAGGCGCGCGGCGTCATCCGCGAAAACCAGATGGCGCTCGGCCTCGCCGGCTTCAGCCGCATCTTCCGCCGCGACGCGACGAAGCTCGGCCCGATCTCCGGCATGGCCCCCTTCGGCCTCGTCTTCTGCGATCCGCCCTATCGCAAGGGGCTCGGCGAGAAGGCGCTGGTCTCGGCCCGCGCAGGCGGCTGGCTGGAACCGGACGCGCTGATCGTGCTGGAAGAGGCGGCGGACGCCGAGATCAGCCTGCCTGATGGCTTCGAGGAGCTGGAGCGGCGGGCCTATGGCGAGACTCAGGTCATAATTTTGCGGGCTGGATAGACGGCGCGCGCCGCTCGCATCAGCTACGGACTTATCCCGGGCGCCCAATTCGCGCTTCATCTCCGTATCCGTCGCGGAGACCAAGCGCCGGATGCCAATCCTACGATCCATCGAACCTTGCGGGCGCGCCCTGATGGCCCGCCGCCGTGCCGTTGCATGCCAAAGCGCGGGCGAGCGCATGATGCGCGCCCTCGCTCGCCTGCAGGCTCTCGTCGAAAAGGGCGGCTTCAATCCAGACCAGCCGCGCGTGCCCGCAGGTAGCCCGGAGGGCGGACAATGGGCCGGCGGCGAGGGCTCCGGTCAGAGTCGGCAACCCGGGCATCGGCGACAATGGCGGCCCGACGCTCGATCCGAACAAGGACGCGCTCAAAGATAAATCATCGAAGATCCAGGCCGCGAAGGCGCTAGCAAAGACGATCGCGCGTCAGGCTCTGCGGCGAGTTGGTCCGATCGGCGCCGTCATCACAGCGATCGAGGCGGGTCACTGGCTTTATACCGAATGGCCTTTCGATCCGCTCCTATCAGGACGAGCCGAAATCGCTGGCGGAGTTGCAGCAGCATGCGGGCCAACGCCGACCGGGGCTATGACCACCACCATATCGTCGAGCAGGGCGCGGGATTGCGTGAAGGCTTTCCGCTCTCCACCGTCGACGGCGTAGACAACGTGGTCAGTATTCCGCGATACAAACACCATGAGATCACAGGGTGGTACAACAAGCCAAACAAGAGTCTCGGAATGCAGACACCGCGCAATTATCTCCGCGGCGGAGACTGGTCCGAGCACGCACAATTCCGCCATCAGGTGCTGCGTGATTTCGGAGCGCTCAAATGAAGCGCGGAAAGAAACTCGGATCCCTTTCAAACGCTGAAATCGTAGCAGAATTCGAGCATCTCTGCATCGAGCAGTACGACGCCATGGAGCGCAATGAGAACAATCGGGCCAATCGATTACTCTGGAAGGTCAACGATCTGGAAAATGAACTCAAATCCCGTCTCGGCGATCAGAGACATGTTCTCAAGAAGCTGTTTGGTCATCCAAACATGCAGGTTCGCCTGAGCGCAGCACAAGCCAATCTCCGGGTCGACTACATCGCAGCTCGACAGGGACTCCAGGCCATCGTCGATTCAAAGTGGTACCCGCAAGCGGCGGAGGCCAGCTTCATCCTGAGGAACATAGACTCCGGCTTCTACCGACCCACCTAAGCTTCACCGCCGCCCGAACAACCGCTCGATATCGCTGAGCTTCAATTCGACATAGGTCGGGCGGCCATGGTTGCACTGGCCGGAATTCGGCGTGATCTCCATCTCGCGCAACAATGCATCCATCTCCTCGGGGCGCATGCGGCGGCCGGCGCGGACCGAGTTGTGGCAGGCCATAGTCGCCAGCACATGGTCAAGCCGGCGCTCCAGCGAGCCGGCCGTGCCGTGCTCGGCCAGAGCATCGGCGACATCGCGGACGAGGCGCTGGAGATTGCCGCCGGCGAGCTGGCTCGGCGCCTCGCGCACCAGCACCGCGCCCGGCCCGAAGGCTTCGAGGAGGAGGCCGAGGCTTTCGAGCTCACTACCGGCCGCGATCAGCCGATCGGCATCGACCGGATCGAGCTCGACCACCTCCGGCAGCAGCAGCGGCTGGCGGGCGATGCCGTTGCGGGCGCGCTCAGCCTTGAGTCGCTCATAGACCAGCCGCTCATGGGCCGCGTGCTGGTCGACGATGACGACACCCTCGCGGGTCTGGGCGACGATATAGGTCTCGTGGACCTGTGCCCGAGCGGCACCGAGCGGCCGGTCGAGCGCCTCCGTGGAAGGTTCGGCGAGATGCGCGCGGGCGTCCGCCGAAGGCGCGGCGAAATCCGAGAAGCCGGGCTGCTGCGTGCTCGCAGAGACCGGGGCCGGCGCGTTCCAGGAAGGCGCCTGCGGGAAGCTCGGGCGCGGGATCGCGTTGCCGCCGCCGCCCATGCTCAACACGGCGCGGAAGGCGTCGAGCGTGCGGGCGCCGCCCGTGGTGGTGGCGCGGTGGCCGGCGGCGGCGAGCGCCGCCTTCAGGCCGGAGACGACGAGGCCGCGCACCAGCGCCGGATCGCGGAAGCGCACTTCGCTCTTGGCCGGATGGACGTTGACGTCGACCGAGCGCGGATCGCAGCCGATATCGAGGAAGAGCATCGGATGGCGGTCGGAGGGGAGGACGTCGGCATAGGCGCCGCGCACGGCCGAGAGCAGCAACTTGTCGCGCACCGGCCGGCCGTTGACGGAGAGATGCACGCCGGCCGAGGTGCCGCGATGATAGGTCGGCAGCCCGGCGAAACCGTCGATGCGGAAACCCTCGCGCTCGGCGTCGATCTTCAGCGCGTTCTCGGGGAAATCGCGGCCGAGCGCCCGGCCGAGGCGGCGCAGCAGCCCCTCCTCCCCGATCGGCTCCGCCGGCCAGTCGAAGGCACCGGCATGCTCGCCTTCGAGCGAGAAGCGGATATCCGGATGGGCGATGGCGAGGCGCCGCAGCGTCTCGGAGACGGCCTGGGCCTCGGCCCGGTCGCTCTTCAGGAATTTGAGCCGCGCCGGGGTGAAGATGAAGAGGTCGCTGACCTCGATACGCGTGCCGGGCGCGGCGGCGACGGGGCGGACGACGCCCTTCTCTCCGGCCTCGACGACGAGCCCCGAGCCCTGCGGCGCGTCGTGCCGGCGCGTCGCGATCGAAAGCCTCGCGACCGAGCCGATCGAGGGCAGCGCCTCGCCGCGGAACCCGAGCGTGCCGATGGCGAAGAGGTCGCCATCCGGCAGCTTCGAGGTGGCGTGGCGCTCGACGGCGAGGGCGAGGTCTTCGGGCGTCATGCCGGCGCCGTCGTCGACGACGCGGATCAGTTCGCGCCCGCCCGCAGCGATGGTGACGCCGATGGCGCGGGCACCGGCGTCGATCGCATTCTCGACCAGCTCCTTCACGGCCGCGGCCGGCCGCTCGATCACCTCGCCGGCGGCGATGCGGTCGACCAGGATGGGATCGAGGCGGCGGACGGTCATGGCGCTCTGGTGGTCATAGGACGATAAAGCTCGTCATTCTCGGGCGGAGCGAAGCGCAGACCCGAGAATCTCTTGCCGAAAGAGACTCCCGAGCCTTCGTGTCATGAGATGCTCGGGTCAAGCCCGAGCATGACGCGCCTCTACCGGAAAACCGCGGCTCAAGCCCGCCCTTCGGCAAGATAGCTCTTGGCGAGGAGCTTCGCCTCCTCCACGGCCGGCTGGTCGAAGGGATCCACGCCCATGGCGTAGCCAGTCAGGATCGTCTCCAGCATGAAATGCATCAGCATCTCGCCATGGCTGGTCTCGTCGATATGCTCGACATGGAAGCGACGGACCGCGCAGCCGTTTCTGGCGAAGGTGTCGATCATGGCGATACCCTGCGCCGCGACCATGTCGCCGATGGTCTTGCCGGCGAAATCGGCCTGACCGATCTTTTCCGCGAGACCGGCGTCGATCTGCGGGCCCTTGCCCTTCACACCGGTCGTCACGACGGTGAAGAACTTGTCCTTCGGCCCCGCGAGATAGAGCTGCTGCTGCGAGTGCTGGTCGACGGGGCCGAGCGCGCCGACAGGCTGCGTGCCCTGGCCGTCCTTGCCGAGGCTCTCGGCCCAGAGCTGCATCCACCAACGGGTGAGCAGAGCGAGCTTGTCGGCATAGGGCATCAGCACGGCGATGTTCTTGCCCGATCGCATGGCGGCGAGATGCAGCGCGGCGCCGACCGCCGACGGCGTCTCACGGACGCCCTTGCCGGCAAAGAGCGGCGCCACCGCCCGGCCGGCGCCGAGCCTGAGCGCCTCGATGTCGAGGCCGAGGACGGCGGCCGGCAGCAGGCCGCAATTGGTCAGCACCGAATAGCGGCCGCCGACATCGGTGTGATGCTCGAGGAAGGGCGTGCCGAAGGGCTCGAGCAGCGCGCGCAGCGCATGCAGCTTGCCGGGTTTCGCCGGCTCGGAAAGGCCCTGGAAATGCGCGCCGATCTGCTGATCGGTCAGATGCGCGCCGCGCAGCGCCTCGATCGCCGCGATCGATTGCAGCAGCGTCTCGCCGGTGCCGCCCGATTTCGAGATCGCGACGAATTTCGTCGTCTTGAGCGGCAGCCTGGCGAGCAGCGCCGCATAGGTGGCCGGATCGAGATTGTCGATGAAGTGGACGCGCGGCCCCGAGGCGAACTGGGACAGGCCGGCGATGCCGTAGCCGGTGAGCTGCGCCAGCGTCTGGCCGCCAAGGCTGGAGCCGCCGGTGCCGAGCACCAGCACATCGGTGGCGCCGCCGGATTTGAGCCGCTCGGCCGCCGCCTTCACGGGCGCCAGATCGGCGGTGTCGCTCGGCAGTTTCAGCAGCGGCAGGGAGCCGTCCCTGGCCTGGCCCTGCAGCTTCGCCAGCGCGGGACCGAGATCGGCGAGCGCCTTCTCGAAGGCCGCGTCGGGGATGCCCCCTTTTCCGACCTTGGATTCGAGCGCGAGATCGAAGCTTTGCTGGAGCATGAACCCTATCCGTAGCGACAGAAGAAGAAGGCTATTTCAGACCAGCCCGGCCGGCTTGCCAACCGCCTGGACGAGCAGGTCCGGGTTGCCGAAGAGGCGCTCCGCCGCACTCTTGACATCGGCCAGCGTCACGGCCGCGAAGAGCTCGTTGCGGCGGGCGAGATAGTCGGGCGTGTAGCCGCGCAAGGCGAGGTGCAGCAATTCGCCGGCGATCTTCGGCGAGGTGTCGAAGCGCAGCGGATAGGAGCCGACGATATAGCGCTTGGCCTCCTCGACCTCGTGCTCGGTGGGTCCCTCGGCGGCGAGCTTCGCCATCTCCTCGCGGATCACCTGCATCGCGAGCGCGGCGCGGTCGTTGCGGGTCGCGGTGCCGCCGACCAGCATGGCGCTCTCGCGCAGCGGCATCAGGCTGGACGAGACGCCATAGGCGAGGCCGCGCTTCTCGCGCACCTCCATGAACAGCCGCGAGGTGAAGGCCGAGCCGCCGAGGATGTGGTTGAGCACGCTCGCCGGGATGAAGCCGGGATCGTGCCACATCAGGCCGGGGCCGACGAAGCGCAGCACGGTCTGCGGCACGTCGAGATCGATGACATGGGTCTGGCCGAGCCCCTGGATCGGCAGCGGCTGCACGGGGCGCGGACGCTCCTGCCCCTTCGGCAGCCCGCCGAAGACCAGATCGAGGCGCCCGGCGAGCTCGGCCGCGGTGATGTCGCCGACCACGACGACCTTCAGCCCGGCGCGGTCGAGCAGCGTCGGCGTCAGCGCCTTCAGCGCCGAGGCCTCGAGCTTCGAAACGCTGTCGACGTCGCCCTTCTCGGGCCGGCCATAGGGGTGTCCGGGGAAGGCCGCGGCATAAAGCGCGTTGCGGCACATCACCTCGGGGTTCTTCGCCTGGCGCTGCAGGCCGGCGATGATCTGGGCGCGGACGCGGGCGACGGCGTCTTCATCGAAACGCGGCCGGTTGAGCGCCAGGGCCAGCAGCTCGAAGGCCGTGTCGCGATGGCTCGACAGGGTCTGCAGCTGGCCGTGGAAATCGTCGCGGCGGGCATCGAAGCCGAGGCTGATGGCGTGATCGGCCATGCGCCCCTGGAAAGCCTCGGCGTCGAGATCGCCGGCGCCCTCGTCGAGCAGGCCCGAGACCAGATAGGCGCTGCCGGCGCCGTTCTCGGGATCGCGGCTGGTGCCGCCGTCGAAGGCGAAATCGACGGCGATCAGCGGCAGGCTGTGCTCCTCGACCAGCCAGGCCTCGACGCCGCCCGGGGAGCGGACGGTCTGGACGTTGATGGCGGGGCCCGCCGTGTTGAGCTTGGGTGTCGGAATCGGCGCGTTCATGTCGCTTCCTGTCGGCGGGGCATGACACCCGCCCGTTCGGTGAGACGGCAGGGTCAGGCGGGCAGCAGCAAGCCGGTGACGCTGCGATCAGGCTTCAGATAGCGGCGCGCCGCCTCGACCACCGCATCGCGGCCGACCGCCTCGATGCGCTGCGGCCAGGCCAGCACGTCCTCGACGGTCTCGCCGACCGCGAGCGCCGAGCCGAAGATGCGCGCGAGCGAGGACTGGCTGTCGCGGGCGAAGATCGTCTCCGCCACCAGCCGGGTACGGGCCCGCGCCAGTTCGATCTCTGTGGGTCCCTCGGCGAGGAAAGTGGCGAGAGCCGCATCGAGCCCGGCCTCCATCGCCGCCATCTCGACGCCCGGGCGCGGGCTGGCCGAAAGCTGGAAGGCGGCGCGGTCGACCATCGAGCCCATGAAATAGGCGTTGGCGCCGGCGGCCAGCTCGTCCTCGACGCAGAGCCTGCGGTAGAGCCGCGAAGTCGTGCCGCCACCGAGGATCTCCGCCACCAGCTCGAGGGCGAAGACCTCTTCGCGCTCGCCGGCGGTGTAGGTCGGGGTCAGCCAGCCGCGGCGCAGCGAAGGCTGCTGGACGCGCGGGTCGTTTAGCTGCACGCGGCGCGACGCGCGGGGCTCGGGCTCGATCGGGCGGCTGCGGACGGGCGCCGCGCCGCGGGCCGCGATCTTGCCGTAGCTCTCCTCCGCGAGGGCGCGCACTTCGGCGGCATTGGTGTCGCCTGCGACGACGAGGATAGCGTTCTCCGGCGTGTAGAAGCGCTGGTAATAGGCGAAGGCGTCATCCCGGCTCAGGCGCTCGATCTCGTGTTCCCAGCCGATGATCGGGGTGCCGTAGGGATGGTGGAAGAACAGCGAGGCGGAGAATTCCTCGCCCAGCTGGGCGGCGGGGTCGGCATCGACGCGCATGCGCCGCTCCTCCAGCACCACGTCGCGCTCGGGGGCGACCACGCTCTCGTCGAAGGAGAGGCCGGTCATCCGGTCGGCCTCGTAGTCCATCATCGCGCGCAGATGCTCCTTCGGCACGCGCTGGAAATAGGCGGTGTAGTCGAAGGAGGTGAAGGCGTTCTCCTGGCCGCCGAAGCCGGCCACGATCTTGGAGAATTCGCCCGCCGGCCAGCGCTCGGTGCCCTTGAACATCAGATGCTCGAGGAAATGCGCGATGCCCGACTTGCCGGCCGGATCGTCGGCCGAGCCGTTCCGATACCAGACCATGTGCGTGACGACCGGCGCCCTGGGGTCCCTGACGACGACGACGTCGAGGCCGTTGGCGAGCCGGAAGGTTTCGACGGGCTCCGCCAGACCCTGCTGGCGCGCATGGATGTTCACCGGACACCGCCTCCGTGAGCGACGAAAAAGGGGCGAGCGCGACGCGCCCGCCCCGGATAACAACTTGGTCAGGCCCGGTCGGTTCGGCAAGGGCCGCGAGGCCCGGCCGAGCCGGCGGCGGTCAGCGCTGCATCACCGGGCCCTGCCCGGTCACGAATTCGCGCTGGCCGAGAGCCTGCTTGTCCTCCACCGGTCCGCTGGCGCCCGGACCGACCGACGCCGTCGCGGCGGGACGGCGATAGCCGACCGGCGGCTCGGTCAGCATGCGGCGCGGCGGCTCGCTGCCATAGGCGAGCGCCTCGGCGTCGACCTGGTTCTGCCGCGCGGCGAGCTCGCGGCCGAGGCGGATCGGCTGGATCTGGTTGTTGTAGTTGGTCTGTTCCTCGGTGCCGTTGTGCCCGCTCGCGGCGGCGCGCGTGGTCCGGCCGCGGCGGACTTCCTGGGCCGACATCATCGGATTGTTGCGCACGCCGAGCGCCGGCACGTAAGGCGCCGGGTTGGCCTCGTCCTTGCGACGCTGGACGTCGGGATCGTTGGGCCAGGCGGCGTTGCGGGCACTGGCGGGCTCCTGCGGCGGCGGCAGCGTCGAGTTCGGCGGAACCACCAGAGGCGCGCGGGCGCGATAGTCGATGTCGGCCCCGTCGCCCTTGCCGAACACGCCCTGCATCAGGTTGTAGAACAGCATGCCGTCCTGAGCCGAGGCGGGCTGCGCAGCGAGCACGAGACCGCCGGCGAGCAGCAGATGCGTCACGCGAATGCGTCGCGCCATATCAAATCTCCCTTTGGACGATCTTACGACCGCCTCAAACATAGCCGAGCGGCGAAAGGATGGCAGAACCGTCATTCGGCTGTCTTTTCCCCAGCCGGCCGGAAGGACTCATACAGGAGCCCGACCACGCCGACAACGATCGCGACATCGGCGATGTTGAAGATGTACCAGCTGAAGTTGCCCCAGTGGAAATGCACGAAATCGACGACGGCGCCGTAGAAGGCCCGGTCGAGCCCGTTGCCGAGCGCGCCGCCGATGATCAGCGCAAGGCTCAGCACCGTCAACCTGTCGTGGCTGCGCCACATCCAGCGCCAGAGCCAGATCGCCGCCACGAAGGAGATGATCACCAGGAACCAGCGGCCGAGATCGGTGCCCTGCTGGAACAGCCCGTAGGAGATGCCCCGGTTCCAGGCGAGCACGATCGTCAGGAAGGGGGCGAGATCGAAGGGGCCGTTCTCGGCGAGACCGACGCCATAGAGCAGCCAGCACTTCAGGGCCTGATCGGCCAGGAAGACGATCAGGACCGTGGCGAGGCCGAGGCGTCGGGCCGGGTTCATCAGGCGCGCACCCCGAGTTCCTTCAGGGCCCTGGCGTCGCGCGGCGTCACCTGCGGATAGGCCGGATCGGCCGTGGCGGCGTCGAAATACTTCCAGGAGCGGGCGCATTTGATGCCGGCGGCGCGATGCGGAACCACCGCGACGCCCGGCACCTCGGCGAGACGGAAGGCGTCGGCCGGCCCCTCCCCGTTCTCGACGCGGATGCCGGAGGTGATGCTGATCTCGGCGAGATCGGCACCCGACAGGGCGGCGTAGAGATCGCTATCGGAGACGAAGACCTGCGGGGCGGCCTCCAGCGAGGAACCGATGCGCTTGGCCGCGCGCTCCAGTTCGAGCGCGCCGGTGACGACGCGGCGCACGCGGCGGATCTTGGCCCAGCGCTCGGCCAGCTCCGGATCGAGCCAGCTCTCGGGCGCCTCGGCGAAGCGCTCGAGATGCACCGAGCCTTCGCCCACCTTCTCGGCCGGATAACGCTCGAGCCAGGCTTCCTCGGCAGTGAAGACCAGGATCGGCGCGAGCCAGGTCGTCAGGCAGCGGAAGAGATGGTCGACCACCGTCAGCGCGCTCTTGCGGACATGGCTGGAGAGCGGATCGCAATAGAGCGCGTCCTTGCGCACATCGAAATAGAAGGCCGAAAGCTCGGTGTTCATGAACTGCGAGAGCAGGAACACGACCTTCTTGTAGTCGTAGGTGCGATAGGCTTCCTCAACCTGCGGGCCGAGCTCGGCGAGCCGGTGCAGCATCAGCCGTTCCAGCTCCGGCATGGTCTGCGGGCTGGCGACACGGATCTCCTCGCTGAAATGTGCGAGCGTGCCGAGCATCCAGCGCATGGTGTTGCGCAGCTTGCGATAGGTCTCGACGAAGGTCTTGAGGATCTCCTTGCCGATGCGCAGATCGTCGGAATAATCCGCCGCCGCCACCCAGAGGCGCAGGATGTCGGCACCGGAATCCTTGATGACGTCCTGCGGGGCGGTGACGTTGCCCTTCGACTTCGACATCTTCTCGCCCTTCTCGTCCAGGCAGAAGCCATGGGTGAGGACGATGTCGTAGGGCGCGCGGCCGCGCGTGCCGCAGCTTTCCAGCAGGCTCGAATGGAACCAGCCGCGATGCTGGTCGGAGCCTTCGAGATACATCACCTTGTCGCTTCCGCCATCGACGACGCGGCGGGTCGCGAGATCCGGACGCTTCTCCAGCGTGAAGGCATGGGTCGAACCGGAGTCGAACCAGACGTCGAGCACGTCGGTGACGCGCTCGTACAGCGCCGGATCATAGCCATAGGGCTTGAGGAAGCGGGCGCCGTCCGTATCGGTGAACCAAGCGTCGGCGCCCTCGGCCTCGAAGGCCTCGGCGATCGCGGCGTTCACGGCGGGATCGACCAGGATCGCCTTCGTCTCCTTCTCGACGAAGACGGTGATCGGCACGCCCCAGGCGCGCTGGCGCGAGACGACCCAGTCCGGCCGGTTGGCGATCATGCCGGTGATGCGGTTCTCGCCGGCGGCGGGAACCCACTCGGTCTCCTTGATCGCCTTCAGCGCGCGGTTGCGCAGCGTATCGGTGTTGCCGCCGGCCACCGGCTTCGGATCGGCCGCATCGGGCGCGCCGGCCTCGCCGATCGGCTTATCCATGGCGATGAACCATTGCGGCGTGTTGCGGAAGATGACCGGCTTCTTCGAGCGCCACGAATGCGGATACTGGTGCTTCAGGCGGCCGCGCGCGATGATGTTGCCGGCCTCGACCAGCGCCTTGATGACGACGTCGTTGGCGTTGCCTTTCTCGCCCTTGTCGGTGATGACCTGCGCACCCTCGAAGCCCGGCGCCTCCTTGGTGAAGCGACCATCGGCGTCGACGGTGTAGGGGATGCGGGTCTCGATGCCGCGCTCGGCCAGCATGCGGCCATTCGCCATCCAGATGTCGAAGTCCTCGCGGCCATGGCCCGGCGCGGTGTGGACGAAGCCGGTACCCGCATCGTCGGTGACGTGATCGCCGTCGAGAAGCGGTACGACGAAATCGTAGCCCTGGCCGCGCAGCGGATGGGCGGCAGCCAGACCGGCGAGTTGATCGGCCTCAACGTCGGCGACCAGCTCGAAAGCCTCGACCTTGGCGGCCTTGAAGACGCTCTCGGCGAGATTCTTGGCGAGGATGTAGGTCGCGCCGACCTTGGCCCAGTTGTTCTCGGGCGCGGCCGTGACCTTGTAGAGGCCATAGGCGATCTTGTGGTGATAGGAGATCGCGCGGTTGCCCGGGATGGTCCAGGGCGTGGTCGTCCAGATGACGACGGACGCACCCGCAAGCGGCCCCGGCGCAGCCAGGACCGGGAACGCGACATAGACCGTGTCGCTGGTGTGCTCCTCGTACTCGACCTCGGCCTCGGCCAGCGCGGTCTTCTCGACCACCGACCACATCACCGGCTTGGAGCCGCGATAGAGCTGGCCGGTCTCGGCGAACTTCATGATCTCGCGGGCGATCTGCGCCTCGGCCGGATAGGCCATGGTCAGGTAGGGATTGGCCCAGTCGCCCTCGACGCCGAGGCGCTTGAACTCCTCGCGCTGGACATCGACCCAGTGCTCGGCGAAGGCGCGGCATTCCTTGCGGAATTCGACGACCGGCACATCGTCCTTGTTCAGCCCCTTGGCGCGGTACTGCTCTTCGATCTTCCACTCGATCGGCAGGCCGTGGCAGTCCCAGCCCGGCACGTAGTTGGAATCGTAGCCCAGCATCTGCTGCGAGCGCGTGACGAGGTCCTTCAGCACCTTGTTCAGCGCATGGCCGATGTGGATGTTGCCGTTGGCGTAGGGAGGGCCGTCATGCAGGACGAAGCGGTCCCGCCCCTGCCCGGCCTCGCGCAGCTTGCGGTAGAGTTCGATCTTCGCCCAGCGAGCGAGCAGCTCGGGCTCGCGCTGCGGCAACCCGGCCCGCATCGGGAACTCGGTCTGGGGCAGGAAAAGCGTCTGCGAATAATCGACGCCGTCGGCGGCGGCAGCGGCAGTCTTCGTCTTGTCGGTCATGTTCCGGCTCGGACAATCGGGACGGCGGGCTCTGTCAGGCCCCGGCGCATCCGCATTTGAAACGGGAAAAGCGGTCTTCAACCCGGACTGCGCAAGCGCCCGCGCGGTTCAGCGCGAGGCGGCAGCCGGGCCCGTAATTCGCCGGGAAAGATCGATCAGCATGGCGCGTTCTGCGGGCATGAGGGGCTTCTAGCAGGCGCGGCTTACGGAAGGAAGGGCGGCGTTCCCGCCAGGATGTCGCGCGCGCGGGCGCTGTCGGCGTCCATCTGTGCGATCAGGGCCTCGAGCGTGTCGAACTTCGCCTCGCCGCGCAGCCAGCCGACGAAGGCGACATCGACGCGCTTGCCGTAGAGATCGCCGTCGAAATCGAAGACGAAGGTCTCCAGCCGCGGCGCCCCGTCATCGAAGGTCGGGCGGCGGCCGAAGCTCGCGACGCCGTCATGCCAGGCGCCGTCGATCCGCATCCGCACGGCGTAGATGCCGTGGCGCAGCCGGCAGTCGCGTGCGAGCTGCATGTTTGCCGTGGGATAGCCGAGCTCGCGGCCGCGCTTGTCGCCATGGGCGACGAGGCCGCGGACGAACCAGGGCCGCCCGAGGAAATCCGCGGCGCGGGCGACGTCGCCCTCCTCCAGCGCGGTACGGATCAGCGTCGAGGACACCGCCTCGCCCTGCCAGGCGAAGGGTGGCACCACCCGGAGTGGAACGCCGGCCGCCAGGCAATGGGCCTGCAGCATCTCGGGCGAGCCGGTGCGGCCTTTGCCGAAGTGGAAGTCGTAGCCGCAGACCAGACCCGCCGCGCCGAGCCTGCCGAAAAGCAGATCGTCGACGAAGCGCTCGGCGGGAATCGCCGCGATGTCGCGGTCGAAGGGCAGGACGAAGACCTGGCCCAGGCCGGCCTCGGCCAGCAATTCGAGCTTGAGCTGCGGCGGCGTCAGCCGGAAGACCGGCTCCTCCGGCCGGAAGACGCTGCGCGGATGCGGCTCGAAGGTGAAGGCGGCCGGCCGCGTGCCGAGATCGCGCGCCATGACGCCCGCCGCGCGGGCGAGCTCGGCATGGCCGCGATGGACGCCGTCGAAATTGCCCAGCGCCAGCACCGCGCCGCGCCAGTCGGCGGGAAACGGCTTGTCGAGGTCGAGGACCACCGCTGCCGGCTCGGGGCGCGAGGACGGCGCATCGGACTGGAATGACATCGATAAAGAACGTCCGTCTGCCCGAGGAAGCCGGGCGATGGGCCGTGTTTGCGGCGAAGGCGGCCGGGGCGTCAAGGGCGCAGGTGCGCCTCGGGCGCGGAAGAGACCAGCCCGAAACGCCCCCAGGGGGCCTCAAGATTTCGGCTTCGGCGGCATCGCCACCCAGGCCTCGCCCTCCATCACCGCCTTGCCATCGACCAGGCATTCGCAGAACAGGCGAACCCGCCGGCGTTCGCCGACGAGCTCGACCACCTCGACGCGCGCGGTGACGACATCGCCGATCTTGACGGGCGCGAGGAAGGTCAGCGTCTGCGACAGATAGACGGCCCCCGGACCGGGCAGCCGCGTGCCGAGCAGCGCCGAGACAAGGCTCGCGGTCAGCATGCCATGGGCGATGCGCTGGCCGAACTTGGTGCCGGCCGCGTAATGGTCGCAGAGATGGATCGGATTGGCATCGCCCGAGAGCTCCGCGAAGAGCGCGACGTCGCGCTCCATGACGGTGCGCATCAGGCTTTCGCTCTGGCCGAGCGTCAGATCCTCGAAGGCGTGGACGGTGTAGAGCGTGCCGGGCATCGGCTGAACTGTCATGGTCTTTCGTGCGGCCTGAAGACCACAGCCCTCCTGTCATCGATCCGATTCATCATCTCGCAACTGCGATATGATCGCAATTGGACTTTGGTGCGGCGCGTCATCGTGCCCTTGCGTCAGTTCGCTATCGGATTAACCGGTTCGCAACGCGCCAAGGCTATCACCGGAGACACGTGGAGGCCGCCCCGCACAGGCGGCATGGCAGCGGGATGTCCCGGCGCCGCAACCGCACTGCCTGGAGCATCGCAATGGCTCTCGATCCGTCCATGCCGATCCTGGTGGTCGACGACTACCAGACGATGATCCGCATCATCCGCAACCTGCTGAAGCAGCTCGGCTTCGAGAATGTCGACGACGCCTCGGACGGCACGGCCGCGATCGCCAAGATGCGCGACAAGAAATACGGCCTCGTCATCTCCGATTGGAACATGGAGCCGATGAGCGGCTTCGAGCTGCTGCAGAAGGTGCGCGAGGAAACCGCCCTGTCGGAAACGCCCTTCATCATCGTCACGGCCGAATCGAAGACCGAGAACGTCATCGCCGCCAAGAAGGCCGGCGTCAGCAACTACATCGTCAAGCCGTTCAACGCGCAGACCCTGAAGACCAAGATCGAATCGGTCTGCGCCGCCGCCTGAGGCATCGGATCGAAAAGTGGAATCCACTTTCCGGGTGCATCCGATGCGCTGACAAAAGGCCAGATCGCCCTCACCAAACCAGGTGCGGCATGGCATAGGCCGGGCGATGCGTCTGCCGGCCGAACCAACCGTGGCGCTCTTCCCAGGAGGCCTCCATCAGATCCTGGGCATGGATGCCGGCGAGCACCATGATGCCCGCCGCCCCGAAGCCCTCCGCGCCGGCGATATCCGTCCGGATCGCATCGCCGACCGCGCAGATCCGGTCGACGGCGATCGGCGCGCCCCGCTTCTCCTCGGCAACCGCCAGCGCGGCCTCGTAGATCGGCCGGTGCGGCTTGCCGGCATAGATCACCTGCCCGCCGATCTCCTCATAGGCGAGCGCGACCGAGCCGGCACAGGGAATGATGCGCCCGCCACGCTCGACGACGAGATCGGGATTGGCGCAGATCAGCGGCAGCCCGCGTGCTGCGAAGCCGGCGAGCAGCTCGGCATAGGTCGCCGCCGTGTCCTTCTCGTCGTCGAAGAGCCCGGTGCAGAGCACATAGGCCGCCGCCTCCGGCCCGGTCTCGCGCACGTCGAGCCCGGCGATCAGCGGCAGGTCGCGATCGGGACCGAGCCGGAACATCGGCTCGCCGGCGCGCGCCCTGATCAGCGACCGGCAGACATCGCCCGAGGTGACGATTCCGTCCCAGGCCTCGCGCGGCACGCTAAAGCCGTCGAGCTGACCGATGATGACTTCGCTGGGGCGCGGCGCATTGGTGACGAGAATGACGCTGATCCCGTGTTGGCGCATGCGCATCAGCGCGGCCACGGCCTCGCGATAGGCGGCGACCCCGTTATGGACCACGCCCCAGACATCGCAGAGGCAGAGGTCGAAGCGGTCGGCGGCTTCGGAGAAGCCCGCAAGCGGAAGGGTGGAAGCGATCCCCGATGACGGCACTGTCTCGATCTCCGGCTGCATGCGCGATGGCGTCTGGCGCCTCGTTCCGGCTGGTCTATAGCATCGAACCGAAAAGTGGAATCCACTTCTCGGAAAAATCCGATGCGAAAACAACTACATAGATCACTTTTTCCGCATCCGGAAGGATGCGCGGCGATCTGGACGGGATTCGCCGGGAGCGGAACCGGGTGTCGCGGCGGAGAGGGCCGCGTCAGGCGCTGGCGCGCCGCAGGACGGCCCGGAACGGCAGGCGCTCGGGCCGCTCGGCCGGAGCCGGCTGCGCCGCCCGGACGGCAGCGGCATGGGCCGCAAGGGAGGAGACGACCTCGCGGGCCGGGCGTGGTTCCTCTGCAGGTCGCGCAGGCACCTCGGCGACAGGGCGCGCGGGCTCCGGCTCGGCGAAGACCTCGGGCTTGACCGGGCGCGGCGGCGAGAAAGCCTGCCCCTGCCCCATGGTGACGCCGAGCTCGATCATGTCGGCGGCCAGCGGATTGTCCTCGACGCCCTCGGCCACGAGGACGATCGAGACGCGCGTCAGCATCGCCACCAGATCGCCTGCCGCGATATCGCTCGGAACCCGACCCTCGGCATGGGCCTGGAGCAGCACGGCCGGCGCCTTGATGTAGCGCACGCCACGATCGAACAGCGCGCGCGCATCGAAACGCAGATCGGTGAGGTGATCGAGCGCGAAGCGGACGCCATTGGCCGACATCGCGCCGAGCAGGCCGAGGCTGGTCGGGTCGAGCGCCCGGAAGACCGCCTGCGGCATCTCGATGACGAGATGGGCGGCGTGGTCGCGGTACTTGTCGAGGATGCGGGTCAGCGCCGCCAGCGCCCGCGATGAGCCCCAGGTGGCAGCGCTGAAATTGCAGGAGACGAAGATGTCGCCTTCCTTCGAGCCGAGATGCCGTGCGATCGCGAGCGCCCGCGTCAGGACGAGCGCGTCGAGCGTCGGCCCGAAGCCACGCGCCTCGACCGTCTCCATGAATTCATGGGGCAGAAGCAGCGTGTTCTCGTCGAGCCGCAGCCGCGCCAGCGCTTCATAGCCGCGCGTGCGGCGCTGCGGCAGCGAGACGACCGGCTGCAGATGCACCTCCAGGCGCCCCTCGCTCAAGGCGGTGCTGATCAGCGCAGCGCGCTCTGCCTCCGCCTCTTCCTGCGCGCGCTTTGCGGCCGCGGCGCGCTCGGCGGCGAGTTGCTCCGCACGGGCCCGGCGGATGGCCTCCGGATCGAGAACCACCTCGGGCACCGCGGTCGCCACGACCGGCGCGGCAGCGGCCGGCTCCGGCAGGCGCGCCAGGACGGTTTCGTGGTCGGCGAGCGTCATCGCGACCTGATGGATGAGGTCGCCGAGCAGCCCGACTTCGGCCGTCAGCTCGTGGATCGCGGCACGGGCCGGCGCGGCATCGACATCGCGCATCGGCATCTGCTCGACCCGCTGCGACAGCGCGTCGAGCCGGATCGCTCCGGTCGCGAGCCGGACTTTCACCTCGCCGAGGCCGGCCAATGCCTGCTCGTGGCGGGCGAGCGCGCGCCGCTCGAAGGCGCGCATCGTCGCGACCAGGCCTGCGCCGGAGGCCAGCAGGCCGATCGCCGTGCCGAGAGCGCCCGGCAGCAGAATCGCCACCACGGCACCGGCCGACAGGCCGCTGACCGCGCCGGCGAGAGGAGGCAGGGCTTTCAGGCGCACAGGTGCCACGGCGGCGTTCGCGCTCGGAAGGTTGATCGGAAAACGGGGGATACGAATCACAACGCTGCGTCGCAGAGTACCCCTCCGCACAGCGTTAAGCGAGCGGCTGCGACGGCATCCCCTCCGTCGCAGGCCAGCAACAGACCGGCCCGGCCGCGCCGCTCCCGTCGAGCTCTAGCGCCGCTCGATGGCGAGCGCCGCCAGCAGCCTGTCGGCAACCGCGGGCGCGAAGCCCTTGCGGGCGAGGTAGGCGCGCGGATCGGTGCCGAAGAGTGGCGCCTTTTCGGCGAGCGTCGCGACGGCAGCCATCTCTCGCGCGCGATCGCCCTCCGAGATGGCGGCAAGGGCCTGTGCCAGCAGCCCGAAGGGGCTGGTATCGGTCGCGAGAGCCGCGAGATAGGTTTCGGGGACCTTTGCGCCGGTCAGGTAGGCCCCGAGAAAGGCGTAGAAATCATAGCGCGCCGGACGGCCGACGCTCAGTGCGATCGCGCGCTCGAGCAGCGGCAGCCCGTCCTCCGCCCGGCCGATGCGGACATAGAGCGATCCCAGTTCCGACATGATCTCCGGATCGTAGGGATTGCGCGCCAGCGCCTGCCGCCCCTTCTGCAGCGCCTCCTCGGATGCTCCGCGCAGGAGCAGGACCTTCATCATCGCCTGATAGGCGCGCGCGCCGGAGGGCGCGAGACGAGTCGCGGTCATGGCCGCTGCCAAGGCACGATCGAGCGGGGGCTTTCCTCCGGCCTCCGTTGCCTGCGCGCCAAGCTTCTCGATACCGGAACTGTGCTCGCCGAGAGACAGGATCGCGAGATGAGCCCAGGCGGGGTAGAACCCCGGATCTTGCTCGACCAGTTGGCCGAGGCAGCTGCGAGCGGCCACGAAATCCTCCGGCAGCATGGTCCGACGCGCATCGAAGGTCTTGAGGATGCAGCGCGCCGCCGGCGAGGACGACGACTGGCGGGCATCGGCATGGATGATGCCGAACGGCTCCGTCAGCCGGGTCGCGAGCCGCCGCGCCATCTCGGAGAGCTGCGCCTCCTGCAACATCTCGATCGAGGGGCGCCCGGACGAGGTCGTCCAGACGATGCGATCGTCGCGGACGGAACGCAGGCGGCCGAGCCCCTCGGCACCGCCATCGACCGTCTGGATGCTCATCTCGAAGACGTAATCGACGTCGTCGGCCGGAGGCGATCCGGGCGCGGGAGCCTTGATCGTCACGAGGTCGTCGAACCGGGCCATGGCATCGACGAGGAGTTCGGAGAAACGGCGCAGCAGATCCGCCCGCTTCGGATCGGCCGGCAGAACCGGGATTGCGATCGCGACCCGGGTGAGCTGGAGCGTGTTGACGGCGGGCGGCGGCGCGGCGGAGGGCGGCAGCGAGACCGTCTCCTCCGACGCCAGCTCCATCGGCGATCCGGCAGGCGCCAGAAGCCACCAGGACAGCGCGAGCAGGCCGAGCGCCAGCGCTGCCAGGGATGCGACGACCCATCGAAGCGCGGCGCGGCGATCGGCGGGGGGTGCCGGAGCGGGGCGAACCGCCGGCGCAGAGGGCGCGGGCGTGCTGGTCCAGGCCGGCGCCGACCTGCCCTCCTCATCCCCGTCGACGAAGGTGAAGACCGGCACATAGCCGCCGACCGGCATCGACAGCTGGAGCGGGTCCGCCTGTCCCTCATTGGCATAATACTGGGTCAGGGCGCGGCGCAGCCGGCCGGCCTCGACGCGCACGATCGGATCGATCTGCGGATTGAAATCCGCCGGCCGGCCGAGCGCCTCAACGGCGATGGTATAGCCCTTGAGTTCGGCTGCCCGGCCCTCGACCGTGCGCTCGACGACGAAGCTCAGGAAGGCGGAGAGCTGCGGCGCGGCGCGGAAGGCATCGGAAGCGAGAACACGGTCGAGCTCCGCGCGAATGCTCGCGGCAGCGCGCTCGTCCGGCCGTCCGACCTCATCGTCGCCTTCTGCCATCGGGGTCCATTCAGTGTGTGCCCCACCGGGGAGATTACGTCATCGGCGACGTAGCGTCACTTGCCATCACAGGTGACCCGCCATCAGCCGGCTGCAGGCATGCCGTGCCATGATGGCGATTTACAGACCGGTTTCCGCTGCTAGGTTCAACGAAGGTTAATCCACAGGGGCCGCCGATGAATTCCGCATCCTCCGCCATCGCCACGCCGAACGATCTCGAAGCCTACTGGATGCCGTTCACGGCCAACCGGTCGTTCAAGAAGAATCCCCGCATGGTCTCCCGAGCCGAGGGGATGTTCTACTACACCCCGGACAACAAGCCGGTGATGGACGGCACGGCCGGCCTGTGGTGCTGCAATGCCGGCCATGCCCGCGAGCCGATCATCCAGGCGATCCAGGCGCAGGCGCGCGACCTCGACTACGCGCCGTCCTTCCAGTACGGCCACCCGAAGGTCTTCGCTGCAGCAGCGCGGATCGCGGCGCTGGCGCCCGGCGATCTCGACCATGTCTTCTTCGCCGGCTCTGGCTCGGAAGCCGCCGACTCGGCACTGAAGATCGCCCTCGCCTACTGGAACGTCTCCGGCAAGGCCGCCAAGACCCGCCTGATCGGCCGCGAGCGCGGCTATCACGGCGTCGGCTTCGGCGGCATCTCGGTCGGCGGCATGTCGAACAACCGCAAGTTCTTCGGCTCGCTGCTCACCGGCGTCGACCATCTCGCTCATACCTATGACCGCGAGAAGCAGGCCTTCAGCAAGGGCGAGCCGGACTACGGCGCGCATTTCGCCGATGACCTCGAGCGCATCGTCGCGCTGCACGACGCCTCGACCATCGCCGCCGTGATCGTCGAGCCGATGGCGGGCTCGACCGGCGCGCTGCCGCCGCCGAAAGGCTATCTCAAGCGCCTGCGCGAGATCTGCGACAAGCACGGCATCCTGCTGATCTTCGACGAGGTCATCACGGGCTTCGGACGGCTGGGCTTCGCCTTCGCCGCCGAGCGCTACGGCGTCGTCCCCGACATGATCACCTTCGCCAAGGGCGTGACCTCGGGCACCGTGCCGATGGGCGGCGTGATCGTGCGCAAGCATATCTACGACGCCTTCATGGGCGGCCCGGACAACGTCATCGAGCTGTTCCACGGCTATACCTATTCGGGCCATCCGCTGGCGGCTGCGGCAGCGCTCGCCTCGCTCGACATCTATCGCGAGGAAGGGCTGTTCGAGCGGGCGCGCGCGATGGAAGGCGCCTGGGCCGATGCGGTGATGAGCCTGAAGGACGAGCCGAACGTCGTCGACATCCGCACGCTCGGCCTGGTCGGCGCCGTCGACCTTGCCCCGCGCGCGGAAGGCGCCGGCAAGCGCGGCTACGAGTTCATCGAGCGCGCCTTCCACGAGGAAGGGCTGATGATCCGTACCGCCGCCGACACCATCGCCTTCTCGCCGCCGCTGATCATCAGCGAGTCCCAGGTCGAGGAGCTGATCGGCAAGCTGCGGCGGACGATCCGGGCGGTCGCGAACTAAGACCGTGCGTTCGCCTTAGCGGACAAAACCCATCATTCCGGGAGAGCTTCGCGCTTTCCCGGAATTTTTTGTTTCCTGAACAGAGAAATTCCTTCCTCTTTTTGGGCATTCAGCAGAAGGAAGCGGCTGAAACGCTGCTCCCTTTCGGGTTTTGGTTCTTTATTCAGAACGTATCCTTGACCCAGCCGACGACAGCCCCGTACAGCCTGCGCACTTTCGCAGCTTTTCGGATCGCCATGTCGCTTCGCCTCCTCGCCGCCGGTCTCGGCGCCCTGCTCGTCCCAGCCCTGCTCGGCCCGACCCTCGCCCAGTCCACCAAGCCGCTGCGGATCGGCGTGCTCAACGACATGGCCGGCATCTATGCCGACATGGCCGGCCCCGGCTCGGTGATCGCGGCGCAGATGGCGGTCGAGGATTTCGGCGGCTCGGTGCTCGGCCGCAAGATCGAGATCCTGGCCGGCGACCACCAGAACAAGCCGGATATCGGCTCGGCGCTGGTCAATCGCTGGATCGACGAGGACGGTGTCGATGTGATCGCCGACATCCCGACCTCCTCGGTCCTGCTCGGCATCCAGGAAATCGGCCGCCGCAAGAACAAGCTTGTCCTGGCCTCGACCGGCGGCTCCTCCGACTTCACCGGCAAGTTCTGCGCCCCGACCGGCATCCACTGGACCTACGACACTTATGCGCTGGCGGTCGGCACCGGCCTGCCCCTCGCCAAGGAGGGGCCGTGGTACTTCATCACCGCGGATTACGCCTTCGGCCATGCGCTGGAGCGCGACACTTCGGAGGCCGTGAAGAAGGCGGGCGGCAAGATCGTCGGCAGCGTCAAGCACCCGCAGGGAACCGCTGATTTCTCGTCCTACCTGCTGCAGGCGCAGAGCTCCGGCGCCAGGATGATCGGCATCGCCAGCTCGGGCGCGGACCAGATCACCACCATCAAGCAGGCGACCGAGTTCGGCCTGCCGCAGTCCGGCGTCAAGCTCGCCGGCCTCTATCTCCACATCACCGACATCCACGCTATCGGCCTCAAGGACGCGCAGGGGCTGATCCTGACGCAGGCGTTCTACTGGGATCTGAACAACGAAACCCGCGCCTGGTCGAAGCGCTTCTTCGAGCGCCACAAGGCGATGCCGACCATGGGCCAGGCCGGCACCTACTCCGCGATCACGCATTATCTGAAGGCCGTTCAGGCCGTCGGCAGCGCGGAGACGGACAAGGTCGCGGCCCAGATGAAGGCGACCCCGGTCAACGACTTCTTCGCCAAGAACGGCGTCATCCGCGAGGATGGCCGCATGGTGCACGATCTCTATGTGCTGGAGGTGAAGAAGCCCGAGGAGTCGAAATATCCCTGGGACTACCTCAAGCTGATCCGCACCATTCCGGGCGACCAGGCCTTCCGCCCGCTCAGCGAGGGCGAGTGCCCGCTCGTCAAGCAGTGAGCCCGCTCAGGCCCGCCGCAGCTTGTTGTAGCGGGCGATCACCCTGTCGCGCTTGAGGCGCGACAGGCGGTCGATCCAGAAGGTGCCGTCGAGCTGGTCGATCTCGTGCTGATGGCAGACGGCGAGCAGGCCTTCCGCCTCCTCGATCCGCTCCGCCCCGTCGAGATCGTGATAGCGCACCCGGACATGGGCATGGCGCTCCAGCTCGTCGGTCACGCCCGGCATCGAGACGCTGCCCTCGATATGGCGGATGGTCTCGCGCGACACGTTGTCCAGCACGGGGTTGACATAGGTCCTGACCTCCCCAGGCGTCAGCTCCAGCACGACCAGGCGCGAGGGGACGCCGACATGCGGCGCCGTGATGCCGATGCCGGGCGCGGCCCGCATCGTGTCGAGCAGATCGCCGGCAAGCTCGCGCAGATCGGCATCGAAGCGCGTGACGGGCGCCGCGGGCAGGCGCAGGCGCGGATCGGGAAAGCTCAGGATCGGGCGTATAGGCATGCGCTGGCTCGGTCTTCCCTTGTGCTGTTCCTGCTACCGAACTTCCAAGGGCATGCCATGCCCTTGCGAAAGCGCGGATGGTCCCGGCCGCAGCGAAACGGGGCGCCAAGATGGCGCCCTGTTTCCACATGGCCTCGGCAACTGCCACTCACTTCGTCGTGTAGCCACCATTCACCAGAATGGTCTGGCCAGTCATCCACCAGCCATCCGTGACGAGGAAGCGAACCCAGGGGACGATGTCCTGGATGTCGGTCAGACCCGTCTTCGAGAAGGGCGAGAGCGCCGCCGCCGTCTTGTGATAGGCGACCGCGTCGGCGCCTTCCGCTGGATAGAAGAACGGCGTGTCCATCGGGCCCGGCCCGATCGCGGTGACCGAGATGCCGCGGGCACCGAATTCCTTGGAGGCAGCGCGGGTATAATGCTCGACCGGCGCCTTGGTGCCGGCATAGCTCGCATAGAACGGCGTGAAGGCCCCGAGCAGCGAAGTCACCAGCGTGCAGACCTTGCCATTGTCGCTGACATGCTTGCCGGCTTCCTTGAGGAAGAAGAACGCCGTCTTCGAGTTGACCGCGCTCATTTCGTCGAACTCGGCCTCGCTGATCTCCACCATCGGCTTCTTCAGCACCTTGCCAACCGTGTTCACGGCAATGTCGATCGCGCCCATTGCCGCCTTCGCATCGGCGAAGAGCTTCTCCATCGCAGCCGCCGAGGTCAGGTCGGCCTGGAAGGCATAAGCTTGCGCGCCGGCGGCCTTGACCGCGGCGACCGTCTGCTCGGCCTCCGCCTTGGTCGCGGCGCTGTTGTAGTGGATGGCGACGGCCTTGGCGCCCTGCGCTGCCAGGTCCTTCGCCAACAGGCCGCCGAGATTCTTGGCACCGCCGGCGATCAGAACCGTCTTTCCCTTGATGCCGTGATCGGCCATCGCATGCTCCTGCGCGTTCATCATCGATCGCCGCAAGATATCGTCATAAAATCCGTTATAAAGCCTCCATCCAGGACATCACTGGTCAGCTATCACGAATAATCTGGAGCGCGGATTTGGACCGTATCGACCTCTTCCGCATCTATGCCCGCGTTGTCGAATGCGAGAGCTTCACCCAAGCGGCCAAGGCACTCGGGTTGCCCCGCTCCTCCGTCTCGGCAGCGGTCGCAGCGCTCGAGCAGCGGATCGGGGCGCGCCTCCTGCACCGCACGACGCGGCGCGTCTCGGCGACGCCGGACGGCACGGCCTTCTACGAGCATTGCGCCCGGCTCGTCGCCGATGTCGAGGAAACCGAGGCGTTGTTCCGCCACAGCGCCGCGAGCCCCGCCGGCCGGCTCAGGATCGACGTGCCGGGGCGGATCGGCCGACTGATCGTCGCGCCGGCACTGCCGGATTTCTTCACCCGCTACCCCGAAATCGAGATCGATCTCAGCGTGACTGACAAGGCGGCGAACCTGATCGAGGACGGGATCGATTGCGTGCTGCGCGTCGGGCCCCTGAGCGATTCGGGGCTGATCGCCCGCCCGGTCGGCGAGCTGCCGCTGATCAATGTCGCAAGCCCCGGCTATCTCGCGGCGCACGGCACCCCCACGCATCCCGGCGAACTCGACGGGCATTTGGCCGTCAACTACGCCTCGCCGACGACGGGGCGGATCGAGCCCTGGGAATGGCTGGAGAATGACATGCTGCAATTGCGCGCCCTGCCCGGGCGCGTCACGGCGAACAGCGCGGAGGCCTATATCGCCTGCTGCCTCGCCGGGCTCGGGCTGATCCAGATCCCGGCCTATGACGTGGCCGAGCATCTCGCCGCCGGCGAACTCGTCGAGGTGATGCCCCGGCACCGGGCAGCGCCGATGCCGATGACGCTGCTCTATCCCCACCGCCGGCACCTGTCGCGCCGGCTGCAGGTCTTTGCGGACTGGCTCGTGGCGCTGCTGCGCAGACGGCTGGCGAACTGAGCGCCCGCGGGCCATCTCCTCGGTCCTCATCCTGAGGAGCCATCCCCGAGGGAATGGCGTCTCGAAGGATGTTTCAGGAGGCTTCGGAGACATCTGGTGCCTCCTTCGAGACGCCGCTGACGCGGCTCCTCGGGATGAGGGCTCCAGACAAACCGAAATGAGCACCGGAGCGTCTTGCTCAGGCCGCCTTCTTCTCCGCCGTGCCGTAGAAGCTCTCGCCGGTCTTGGCCATGCGCTTCAGCAGCCGGTTCGGCTTGAAGCGCTCGCCATGGGCCTTGGCCAGCTTCTCGCAGAGCTTCACGAAGACGGCCGCGCCCATATTGTCGATATAGGAGAGCGTGCCGCCCGAGAACGGCGCGAAGCCGAAGCCGATGATCGAGCCGACATCGGCCTCGCGCGGATCGGTGACCACGCCCTCCTCATAGGTGCGCGCAGCTTCGAGTGCCTGCGTCACCAGCAGGCGGTGCTTCAGCTCCTCCATGTCGACGCTGTCGGGATTAAGCTGCTTGCCGACGAGATCGGCGAGACCCGGCCAGAGCCGCTTCGGCCCAACTTCCGGATAGTCGTAGAAGCCCTTCCTGTTTTTGCGGCCGAGCCGGCCATGCTTCTCGACCATGTCGGCGAGCAGCTTCTCCTGCGCCGGATCGACAGCGCTCTCGCCGAGCTGGGCTTTCGTGGCCTTCAGCACCTTGTAGGCGAGGTCGACCGCGACCTCGTCATTGAGCGAGAGCGGGCCGACCGGCATGCCGGCCTGCTTGCCGGCGGCCTCGATCATCGCCGGCGGCACGCCCTCCATCAGCATCAGATGGCCTTCGCGGATATAGTTGCCGACGCAGCGATTGGCGTAGAAGCCGCGGGTGTCGTTGACGACGATCGGCGTCTTCTTGATGGCGCGGACATAGTCCAGCGCCATGGCGAGCGCCTTCTTGCCGGTCTTCTTGGCCATGATGACCTCGACCAGCAGCATTTTCTCGACCGGCGAGAAGAAATGGATGCCGATGAAGTTCTTCGGCCGCTCGGAATGGGCGGCGAGGCCGGTGATCGGCAGCGTCGAGGTGTTGGAGCCGAAGATGGTCCGCGGGCCGACCACAGCCTCGACCTTGGCGATGACCTCGGCCTTGACCTTCGGGTCCTCGAACACGGCCTCGACGATCAGGTCGCAGCCCTTGAGATCGGCATAGTCGGCGGAAGCCTTGATCCGGCTGAGCAGCGCGTCGCGGTCCGCGGTCTTGGCACGGCCCTTCATGATCTGGTCGGAGACCAGCTTGTGCGAATAGGCCTTGCCCTTCTCGGCAGCCTCGACGTCCTTGTCGACCAGCACGACGTCGAGGCCGGCCAGCGCGGTGACATAGGCGATGCCGGCGCCCATGAAGCCCGCGCCGACGACGCCGACCTTCTTGAGTTTGGACGGCGGCACATCGGCCGGGCGGCGGGCGCCCTTGTTCAGCTCCTGCATCGAGACGAAGAGCGAGCGGATCATCGAAGCCGCCTCCTTCGTCCGCAGAATCTTGGCGAAGTAGCGGCTCTCGACCTTGAGCGCGAGGTCGATCGGCAGCTGCAGCCCCTCATAGACGGCCGAGAGGATGGCGCGGGCGGCCGGATAGTTGTCGTTGGTCTCGCGGCGATAGATCGCGTTGGCCGGCGGCCAGATCTGCATGCCGGCCGGCGAATGCACCTTGTTGGAGGGCAGCTTGAAGCCCTTCTGGTCCCAGGGCTGCGTCGCCTGCGGATTGGCCTTGAGCCAGTCCTTGGCGTTCTGGACGATATCGGCGCGCGGCAGGACGGCATGGACGAGGCCGGAATTGCGTGCCGGCAGCGACTTCATCTGCTCGCCCTTGAACATCATCTGGAGCGCGTCGCCGGTCTGCATCAGCCGCGCCACGCGCTGGGTGCCGCCGGCGCCGGGGAAGAGCCCGACCTTGATCTCGGGCAGGCCGACGCGGGTCGAAGCATCGTCGGAGACGACGCGATACTGGCAGGCGAGCGAGAGTTCGAAGGCACCGCCGAGGCAGACGCCGTGGATCGCAGCGGCGAAGGGTTTTCCGCAGGTCTCGAGCTTGCGGTAGAGTTGGCTGAGCTTGCGGCTCTCGTCGAAGAAGCTCTGCAGCGCGACCTGCTCGCCCTTTTCCTTGGCAAGCTTCACATAGAGATCGCGCAGGCCCTGGAGCATGGTGAGGTCGGCGCCGCCGGAGAAGCTCTCCTTGCCGGAGGTGACGACGCAACCCTTGATCGCCTCGTCAGCGGCGACCTTGTCGACGATCCGGTTCAGCTCTTCCATCACCTCGGGGGTGATGACGTTCATCGAGCGGCCGGGCATGTCCCAGGTCGCCACCGCAATGCCGTCGGCGTCGGTCTCGAAGCGGAAATTGGTGAGGTTCATGATCTCTCTCCCTGCCCTTCCGCTCAGACGCGCTCGATGATGGTGGCGACGCCCATGCCGACGGCGACACAGAGCGTCACCAGCGCGGTCTGCTTGTCCTGACGCTCCAGCTCGTCGAGCACGGTGCCGAGCACCATCGCGCCGGTCGCGCCGAGCGGATGGCCCATGGCGATGGCGCCGCCATTGACGTTGAGGATGGCGTCATCGATGTCGAGCGCCTGCTGGTAGCGCAGCACGACCGAGGAAAACGCCTCGTTCAGCTCGAAAAGGTCGATGTCCCTGGTGGTCATGCCCGCCTTCTTCAGGACGCGCTCGGTGACGTCGATCGGGCCGGTCAGCATCAGCGCGAGATCCGAACCGAGCGTGGCGAAGGCCTTGATGCGGGCGCGGGGCTTCAGGCCCGCAGCCTTGCCGGCCCGCTTCGAGCCGACGAGCACGGCAGCGGCACCGTCGACGATGCCGGAGGAATTACCGGCGTGATGGACGTGGTTGATGAACTCGACATCGGGATGTGCGGCGGTCGCGACCGCATCGAAGCCACCCATCTCGCCCATCTGGACGAAGGAAGGCTTCAGCGCCGCCAGCGCCTGCATGTTGGCGTCGGGTCGAATGGTCTCGTCATGGTCGAGGATGGTGAGGCCGTTGACATCGGTGACCGGGATCACCGAGTTCTTGAAGCGACCCTCCTTCCAGGCCTGAGCGGCCCGCTGGTGCGAGCGCACGGCGAAGGCGTCGACGTCGTCACGCGAGAAGCCGTATTTCGTCGCGATCAGATCGGCCGAGACGCCCTGCGGCATGAAATAGGTATCGATCGCGACGCTGGGATCGACCGCGATGCCGAAGCCGGAGGCGCCCATGCCGACGCGCGACATGGATTCGACGCCGCCGCCGATCGCCATCTCCTTCTGGCCGGACATGACCTGCGCCGCGGCGAGGTTCACCGCATCCAGGCCCGAGGCGCAGAAGCGGTTGATCTGCACGCCCGGCACTTCCTTGCCATAGCCGGCCTTGAGCGCGACGGTGCGGGCGATGTCGGCGGCGGCCTCGCCGACCGGATCGACGCAGCCCATGACCACGTCCTCGACGAGGAGCGGGTCGAGGTTGCTGCGGTCCTTGATGGCGCGGAGTGCCTGGGTGCCGAGCTCGATCGCCGTGACTTCGTGGAGCGAGCCGTCCGCCTTGCCCTTGCCGCGCGGCGTGCGGACGTGATCGTAGATGAATGCGTCTGCCATGGGGGCCTCCCGGGCGTGCCGCAGCAAGCGGCCGTCTTGTCTGGAAACTCAGCCCTCATCCTGAGGAGCGCTTCCATCGGAAGCGCGTCTCGAAGGATGCTCCAGAAGGTGCTTCCTTCGCAAACTGGATCATCCTTCGAGACGCCGCGTTCCGCGGCTCCTCAGGATGAGGGCTGAGCAGGTTGGTCAGAACTGCTCAGGCGCCAGCGCCATGGTCGTGTCGGCGCCCGCCGTGATCCGCGCGAGGTGGGCGGCGGTCTCCGGCAGGGTGCGCTCCATGAAGAAGCGCGCCGTCACCAGCTTGGCGTTCATCCGCTCGGTCGCGCCGTCGGCGCCGGCCTTGAGCTTCTCCTGCGCGGCCTTGGCCATCTTCGCCCACATGTAGCCGAGCGAGACCAGGCCGAGCAGGTGCATGAAGTCGCTCGCGCCGGCGCCCGCATTGTCGGGCTTGGCGAGCGCGTTGTTCATGAACCACATCGCCGCCTGCTGCAGGTGGCCCAAAGAGACCTGGAGGGGCCCGAGCAGAGGCTTCAGCGCCTCGTTCTCGGCGTTCTCCTTCATGAAGCCGCCGACCTCGTTGAAGAAGGCCATGATGGCGCGGCCGCCGTCGCGGCCAAGCTTGCGGCCGACGAGGTCCATCGCCTGCACGCCGTTGGCGCCCTCGTAGATCATGGCGATGCGGGCATCACGCACGAACTGCTCGACGCCGGTCTCAGCGATGTAGCCGTGGCCGCCGAACATCTGCTGGGCCTTCACGGCGTTGTCGAAGCCGATATCGGTGAGCACGCCCTTGAGCACCGGCGTCATCAGGCCGAGCTGGTCGTCGGCCGCCTGGCGCTCGGCCGCATCGCCGGAGCGATGGGCGATGTCGGATTGCAGCGCGTTCCAGAGCACGAAAGCGCGGGCCGCCTCGTTGAACGCCTTGATCGACATCAGCGTGCGGCGGACATCGGGATGGACGATGATCGGATCGGCCGGGCCGGCTGCGTTCTTCGGGCCGGTCAGCGCGCGGCCCTGCAGGCGCTCCTTGGCGTAGACGACCGCGTTCTGATAGGCGACCTCGGACTGGGCGAGCCCCTGGATCGCGACGCCGAGGCGGGCCTCGTTCATCATCACGAACATGGCGTTGAGGCCCTTGTTCTCGGCGCCGACGAGCCAGCCCTGCGCGCCGTCATAGTTCATGACGCAGGTGGCGTTGCCGTGGATGCCCATCTTGTGCTCGATCGAGCCGCAGGAGACGTGGTTGTTCTCTCCGACCGAGCCATCCCCGCCGATCTTGTTGCGCGGCACGACGAAGAGCGAGATGCCCTTGGTGCCGGCCGGCGCCCCCTCGATGCGGGCAAGCACGAGGTGAATGATGTTCTCGGTGATGTCCTGCTCGCCGGCCGAAATGAAGATCTTCGTGCCGGTGATGGCGTAGGAGCCGTCGCCATTCGGCACGGCCTTGGTCTTGAGCAGGCCGAGATCGGTGCCGCAATGCGGCTCGGTCAGGTTCATCGTGCCCGACCATTTGCCCTCGATCATCTTCGGCAGATAGGCTCGCTTCTGCTCGTCCGAGCCGTGGACATAGAGCGCGGCGAGCGCGCCCATGGTCAGGCCGGGATACATGGCGAAGGCCATGTTCGCGGCGGAAGCGTATTCGTTCATCACGGCGCCGAGCGTATAGGGCAGGCCCTGGCCGCCATATTCCGGGTCCATGGCGAGACCGATCCAGCCACCGCCGGCATAGGCCTCATAGGCCTCCTTGAAGCCCTTCGGCGTGGTCACGCTGCCATCGGCGTTGCGGGTGCAACCCTCCTGGTCACCGGAATGGTTGAGCGGCTGGAGAACCTCCTCGCAGAGCCTGGCGCCCTCGCCGAGCACGGCCTCGATCACGTCCGCGCTCGCATCGGCGAAGCCCGGCAGGTTGTTGTAGCGCTCGATGTTGAAAACGTCGTTGAGCAGGAAAAGCGTATCGTCGACGGGCGCCTTGTAGACCGGCATCGTGGTCCTCCCTCTCCTCGTCGGGCAGCCGCTCAGTCACGTGGCCGCCACTAGATAGTTCATATATAAACAATCTAGTCGGACTTGCAACCATAGCGCAGGACTTTGTCGCGAGGCTGACGATCACTCGGCGGGGCGCAACAAAAAACCCCGGCGAAGCCGGGGTTTTAAAAGCCGTAGCGGCCGTCCGGCCTCAGGCCTTGGGCATACGCGCCAGCGAGGCTTCGAGCTCAGCGATCGCGCTCTCGATCTCGGCGCGCTGGCTGCGGAGCAGATCGAGCTGCTCGACGATCTGGTCGCGGCTGAGCTGGAGCCCGCCCACCGAGGTGGCCTTGGCGCCGGAAGCGCTCTTTGCCTCTTCGTTGGCAAGCATGGCGCGGATCTCGACCAGGGTGAAGCCGAGCTGCTTGCCCTTCAGGATCAGCGCGAGGCGGGCGCGGTCACGGGCGGAATAGATCCGCGTCATGCCGGAGCGTGCCGGGGCAAGCAGGCCGCGCGATTCGTAGAAGCGGAGCGTGCGGAGCGTCACTCCGAAGTCGCGGGCGAGATCGCTGATGGAAAATTCGCCGTCGGCTTCGGTTTCGGCCGGCGAGGCGGCTGTGCGCGCTTCCTGAGTCGAAGCAACCATAGCGAGGCTGTGGCGTGACATGGAGGCTTGTATCCTTCGAGAACGTCGAATGGGAATTCGAATCGCCGATCCTCTGCCGGCGTCGATCGATAAACTCGAAATAGGATACCTGCTCTCGTTGCGTCAGGTAATGTGACCTTTTGCCAGGGTAAGTTACCGTTACGCCCCCCTCCCCACCCGCCTTCCCATGCGTCATTCGGGAAAAATTAACGGTCGCCGGCCCGATTCTTAACTCGCTGTTTACCATGCCGGCCAAATGTCGGAGGCGCGCATCGGCGTCGTGGCTGCCTCAACGCTATTTTCACGACTTGCCAAGGTTCGCGCGGAGGGCAGCGGCATCAGGGGGCTGCGCCCGCCGTGAAGGTAGGGCCCCGTAGGCGAGCGAGAACATGGCCAACAGCTTGCCCTGGAGCGTCAAGGGCGTCGATCCCCGGACGCGCGATGCGGCGAAGGCAGCGGCCCGGCGTGCCGGCATGACGCTCGGCGCATGGCTCGACCACAAGATCCGCGACGAAGGCGAGGCCCCCGAAGCGGCCCCCGCCAGGCCCGAGCAGCTCGACATCGCCGGCCTTTCCGAACGGCTCGCCCGGCTCTCGCAGGGGCAGACGGAGACCGCGCCGCGCAGCTTCGCGCCCGGGCCCTCGCGCGCCGAGCTGGAAAGCTTCGTCAACCAGGCCGCCGCCATGGAGCGCATGACCCGCGAAGCGAGCAGCCGCACCGCCGGCGCGCTGGACTCGATCGCCCGCTGGATCGAGAAGACCGAGGATCGTCTGTCGTCGAGCGAGCGTGGCGCCGCCGAGCGGCAGGAGCGCGCGACCGGCGTGATCGCCGAAGCGATCAAGACCATGGGCGAGCGGATCGCCGAGATCGAGCGCCGCAGCCAGGAAACCAGTCACAGCCGTGCCGAGCCGACCGCGCGCCTCGCCTTCAACCGCGAAGGGCTGGCGGCCGCCGTCACCGATATCCGTACGCGCCAGCGGGTGCTCGACAGCGACGAGACGCCCGCATCGCGCCCGGCCGTCGGGCCCGAGCGCCTCTCGGCGCTGCGCGAGGATCTGCGCGAGCTCGGCTCACGGCTCGCCTCCGAAGGCCGGCGCCCGGCGCAGGGACAGCGCCCTGCCGCCCCGTTCCGCCAGGCAGAGGTCGGCAATCTCGAAAACCGGATCGCCGATCTGGCCGACCGTCTCGACCGCTTCGACCGGCGCGACAGCTTCGAGCCGTTGCTCAAGCCGCTGGCGCGAATCGAGGCCGAGGTATCGCGGCTTTCCCAGGATCGCGCCGGCGACGGCTATCAGCGCTTCCAGCTGGAGATCGCGCATCTCGCCGCCAAGGTCGAGGCGCTCACCACGCGCGGAGGCGAGGCCGCGAATCTCACGCCGGTGCTGCGCGACATCGCGGAGCTGCGCGAGATCATCGCCGCCGGCGGCCAGGACCGCAGGCTCGACGAGCTCGCCCAGCAGGTCGCCTCGCTCGGCTTCGAGGTCGGGCGCCTGCGCGAAGCCCAGCCCGACACGCGTGAACTCGGCCATCTCGCCGCCGCGATCGAGGACATTCGCGGCGCCGTGCTCTCGGGCCGCGGCCGTGACTTCGAGGCGGGGCCCCTCGCCGCCCTCGCATCCCAGATCGAGGCGTTGTCCTACAAGTTCGACGACATCGCGACCCAGCGCCCCAGCCATCATCTCGAGGAGCGGATCGACGCCCTGCAGCAGCGGATCGAGATCCTCGCCGAACAGGGTCCGTCGGCCGTCACGCGCCAGATCGAGGCGCTGGCGGGCCGCATCGAGAGCCTCTCCGCCTCGAGCCAGCTGACTCGCATGGTCGGCGCCGGCGAAAACGGGCTCGACCTCGGCCCGATCGAGCACATGCTGGGCCGCCTCGCCGACAAGATCGACGAGGCCGGCGCGCCCGGAGCGAGCTCGGAATCCTTCGAGGCGCTGGAGCAGCAGATCTCCGGCATCGCCGCCCGCCTCGACGAGGCGGCGGCGACGCGCTCGGCCGAACACGGCATCGAACGCACGCTGCAGGACCTCGTCGTCCATCTGCGCTCGATGCGCGAGGAGACGGCGGCCGAGCGCGCCGCGCTCGTCCAGGCGGCCAGCACCTCCACCCCGGGCAAGAGCATCGCCGAGCTGTCGAGCCTGATGACCGGGCTGCGCGACACCCATGTCTCGTCCGAACGCCAGACGCAGGATGCGCTTGGCGCCGTCCATCTCTCGCTGGAAGCGATCATGGCTCGGCTTTCCGGCCTCGAGGCCGAGTTGCAGGGCGAGCGCCGGAACGCCCCCTCGCGCCCGGCTCCTGCAGCCCGCGTCGAGGAGAAGCCGGCCCGGACCGTCCTGGCGGCCACGGCCCGCGACGGCGGTGCGCCGGTGAGCGCTGCCGCGCAGGACCGTTTCGCTGCCCCGCTCGGCGAGGCCGGCCGCACTGAGGCGCCCGCGCCGCTACCCTCGGCTGCCTTCGACCTGCCGCTGGAGCCCGGCTCCGGCCGGCCGCGCACGGAGACCACCTCCGCCGGACAGGACGCGCAATCGGTGCGCCAGAGCCTGATCGCCGCGGCCAGGCGCTCGGCCAAGGCCGCCAGCGAAGCAGCGGCGGCACCGACGACCGCGACGGAAGCGCCGGCCAAGGGCGGCAGCCGGCTCAAGGACATCCTGGAGAAGCGCAAGCGGCCGCTCCTGCTCGGCCTCGCCGCCCTGATCCTGGCCATGGGCACTGCCCATCTGGTGACCGGCGCCCTGCGCGGCGACGGCGCCAAGACCGCCAGCAGCGAGAGCCGCAACCTGGTCGCACCGCCGGCGCCCCAGCCGGAGGCGCCGGCCGAGCCGGCGCAGGTCCCCGCCAAGGACCAGTCATCGGCGCTGACGCCGGCGCCGCAGGCTCCCGTAGCGGAGCCGACGCCGCCCCCCGCCGCTCCCGAGCAGACGGCGATGGCGCCGGCTGCACCCGTAGCGGCGGAAGCGCCGGCATCGGCCACTCCGGAGCCGGTCCAGCCCGTCACCGGCATCGGCGATCTCCCGGCCGGCTTCGGCAGCGCCGGGCTGCGCAAGGCGGCGCTCGACGGCGATGCCCGCGCGGTCTACGAGCTGGCGAGCCGCGCGGCTGACGGCCCGGCCGCCCAGCGCGACGCCAAGCTCGCCCTGCGCCTGTTCGAGCGCGCCGCCGTGGCCGGGCTCGCGCCCGCGCAGTTCCGCGTCGGCAACATGTTCGAGAAGGGCATCGGCACTCAGCGCGATCTCTCGCTCGCGCGCATCTGGTACCAGCGCGCCGCCGAGCGCGGCAACGCCAAGGCGATGCACAACCTCGCCGTGCTGCATGCCGAGGGCGTCAACGGCAAGCCGGACTACGCCACCGCGACCGAGTGGTTCCGGCGTGCCGCCGAGCTCGGCGTGCGCGACAGCCAGTTCAACCTCGCCGTCCTGCTCGGGCGGGGCCTGGGTGCGCCGACCGACCTCGCCAAATCCTATCTCTGGTTCTCCGTCGCGGCCGACCAGGGCGACACCGACGCGGCGCGCAAGCGCGACGAGGTGGCGCAACGCCTGAAGCCCGAGGAGCTGACCAGCGTCCGGACCCAGGCCGCGAGCTGGAAGCCGAAGACGCTCGACACCGGGGCGAACGAGGTCGCAGCCCCCGCCAAGGGCTGGGACGCGGGACCGACGGCAGCCGCCGCCAAGCCGGCGAAGCCGGCGCGGAGCTGAGCCGAGCCGCGCACCCGTCATGCTTTCGACGTGTTGACGCGGCAAGGAGAACGATAGTTTCTTACGGACGGGCCGGTGACGGCCCGTCTTCCATTTCAACAGCTTGCTTTAACCCGGGCAGCCTAGCCTGGGACAAATCGGCGCAAGCGACAGCTCATGCGCCGGCCTGCGAGGGGTAAGAGTGCAGATCTATCTGCCGATCGCCGAGCTTCCGATCAGCGTGCTGACGGTGCTCGGGCTGAGCGGGGCCGTGGGCTTCATCTCGGGGCTGTTCGGCGTCGGCGGGGGCTTCCTGCTGACACCGCTGCTGATCTTCCTCGACATTCCGCCGGCGGTGGCCGTCGCCACGGTGGCCGCGCAGGTCGCCGGCTCCTCGATGACCGGCGTGCTCACCTATCTGCGCCGCAAGGCGCTCGACCTCAAGCTCGGCGGCGTGCTGGTCACCGGCGGCATCGTCGGCACCGTGCTCGGCGTGCTGTTCTTCAACGCCATGCGGCGGCTCGGCCAGCTCGAGCTCGTCATCACCCTGTCCTATGTCACGCTGTTCTCGATCATCGGCGGGCTGATGCTCTACGACGCGCTGCGCGCGATGCTGCGCGTCCGCGCCGGCAAGCCGGCACGGCTGAAGCGGCGTGGCGGCATGCATCCCTGGTGGATGGGCCTGCCGTTCCGGCAGCGCTTCTATCGCTCCGGCCTCTATTGCAGCGTCCTGCCGATCGCGCTGCTCGCCATCGTCATCGGCTTCATCGGCGCGGTGCTCGGCGTCGGCGGCGGCTTCATCCTGGTGCCCGGCCTGATCTATTTCTTCCGGATCCCGCCGGCCGTCGTGGTCGGTACCTCGCTCTTCCAGATCCTGGTGACGATGACCGGCGCGACGGTGCTTCACGCCGTCACGAACCAGTCGGTCGACATCGTGCTGGCCGTCCTGCTGCTGCTCGGCGGCGTGATCGGCGCCCAATTCGGCGGCCGGGCCGCCCGCAACCTCAATGTCGAATCCTTCCGCCTGCTGCTGGCGCTGCTGATCCTCTCGGTCGGCCTGCGCTTCGCGATCGAGCTGTTCATCCCGCCGAACGAGCCGTTCTCGGTGGTCGTGCCGGAGAGCGCACGATGAAGCGGCTCCTCGTCCTCCTCGCCCTGCTGGCCGCCGGGCTCTGCCCGGCCGGCGCCCGCGCCGAAGCGCTGATCGCGGCGATGTCGAGTCATCAGATCCAGATCACCTCGAACTACACCGGCAGCCAGCTTACCGTATTCGGCCTGGTCGAGCGCGACGGGCGCACGGTCGCGCGCGGCGATCCCTACGACATCATCATCACGGTCCGCGGGCCGCGGCGCATGCTGCTGGTCCGCGAGAAGGAGCGGCTCGGCCCGATCTGGATCAACCGGACGCAGCGGCGCTTCCCCGACAACCCGGTGTTCCTGCTCGTCGCCAGCAACCGGCCGATCAGCGAGATGATGAGCCTGGAGACGGCCCAGCGCGACCGCATCGGCCTCGCCAATGCCGAGCGGCCCTCCGGAAGCTGGGTCGATCTCGACCCCAGCTCGCGCCGCTTCCGCGAAAGCCTGGTCAGGATCATGCAGGCCAAGGACCTGTACGGCTATGCGGAGCGGGGCGTCACCTTCCTGTCCAACGCCCTGTTCAGCGCGCCGGTCGAGATTCCTGCCACGGCGCCGACTGGCTCCTACACCGTCGACATCGTGCTCTATTCCGGCGGCGTGCCACTGGCCCGGCAGCAGACCAATTTCGAGGTGATCAAAACCGGAATCGAGCAGCGGCTGGCCTCCGGCGCCTATGACTGGGCACTGCTCTACGGCCTGGCGACCGTCCTGCTGGCGCTGTTCCTGGGCTGGGGAGCAAGCGTGATCTTCCGGCGCGACTAGGGCCGAACCCGGTCTATTCGCGCCCAGCGGTGGAACGGGCGCTAGCCGAGCAGATCGGCATGGGAAAGGAAGGGTGCGCTATCCCCCTCCTCCACCTGCTCGATGGCCTCCGCGAGCACGACCAGCCCGTCCGACTGGGCGAGCGAGGCGAGCGAGCCCGCGCCCTCGCCCCGGTGCTTGCGGGCCAGAACCGTTCCGTCGGCCGCCCGCTCCAGCGACACGCGCAGGAACTCGCACCGGCCGGCCTTCTTGCGATGGGCAAAGCCCAGCGTCACGGGCAGCGCGACGGGCGGCTCGTAGACCGCGCCGGCGAGCCGCGCCAGCAGGCGCCGGGCGATGAAGGCGAAGCCGATGAAGACGGCGACGGGGTTGCCCGGCAGGCCAACGAAGGGCGTCCCAGCGACGCGGCCGACGGCGATCGGCTTGCCCGGCTTGATCGCGACCCGCCAGAGGTCGAGCGCACCGCCGGCCTCGACAGCCGCCCGGACATGGTCCGCCTCCCCGACCGAGACACCGCCGGAGGTGACGACGAGATCGCAGGCGCCGGCGGCCTCACGCAGGCGCTTCTCCAGGCCTTCGGCCTCGTCGCGCAGGATGCCGAGATCGGCGACCTCGGCGCCCGCCCTCTCGAACAGGGCACGCAGCATCGCCCGGTTGGTGTCGTAGATCGCGGCCGGGCCGAGCGCCTCGCCGGGCTCGGCCAGCTCGTCGCCGGTCGAGAACAGGGCGACGCGCGGGCGCGGGCGCACGCCAATACGCGCCAGGCCGAGCGCCGCCAGCAGGCCCAGATCCTGGGGACGCAGGCGCCGCCCGGCCGGCAGGACAACCTGGCCGCGCGCCACATCCTCCCCGGCCAGACGCAGATTGGCTCCCGGCTCGATCTCAGCCGGCAGGATGACGGCCCCGCCCTCGATCCGGACGTCCTCCTGCATCACGACGGTATCGGCGCCGGCCGGGACCGGAGCTCCGGTGAAGATGCGCCAGGCACCGCGCCCCAGCGCGGCCGGCGGCGCCTCTCCCGCCGCGCTGCGGCCGAGCAGGGGCAGCCTGGTCTGCCGCCCCGGTGTGAGATCGGCGAAGCGGATGGCATAGCCGTCCACGGCGGAATTGGCGAAGGGCGGCAGATCGCGCGGAGCGACGACGCTCTCGGCCAGCACGTGCCCGTCGGCGCTCGCGAGCGGCAGCTCGAGCACACCGGCGATCGGAGCGACAAGCGCGGCAGCGCGCTCGCCCGCCTCGCCGAGGGAGATAAGGCTCGGTTCCGCCGGGCTTCCGCTCAGATGCGCCATGGCGCACCCCGCCTGCTCCGCTCTCCCGATCGCCTCACGACCCGGCACTCCTTCGCCACATCGCCCCTTCATCGTCGCCGCGCCGGAGCGGGTCAAGCGCCCTGCGGCATGGCGCCGGTTGCCCGCGCCCGAGCAGCCTCCTATGTAGCGCGTCAGGACAATGGCCCGGCGGGCAAAGACCATGGACAGCATTCCGCTCGATCTGCGCGGCCTGAAATGCCCGCTGCCGGTGCTGCGCGTACGCAAGGCCCTCGGCACCGCGCGCCCGGGGAGCCTGCTCGTCGTCCATTGCACGGACCCGATGGCCGCGATCGACCTGCCCAATCTGGCGCGCGAGACCGGCGACGCCATCGAGCACCAGGGCGATGCGGATGGCGCCCTCTTCTTCCATATCCGCAAGGCGAGCTAAGAAGCCTCAGCGACCGGAGTACAGCGACGTGACCGTTTCCAGAGCCGATGTGCTGCGCGCCCTCGAACTGGTGAAGTTGCCGGCGAGCGGGCAGTCGCTCGCCGCCTCCGGCCGCATCGGCGACATCCTGGTCGAAGGCGGCAAAGTGATCTTCGCCATCGGCATCGACGCCACCGAGGCCAGCGCGATGGAGCCGGTGCGCCGGGCGGCCGAGAGCGCCGTCGGCGGCCTGCCGGGCGTGACCCAGGTCCTCGTCGGCCTGACTGCCGACAAGGCGCCGCCATCCGCCGCCATGCAGGCCCGCCAGCAGGCGCAGCGGCCGGGACCCGGTGGCGCGCCGAAGCCGAGCGGCGTGCCCGGCGTGAAGCAGATCATCGCGGTCGCCAGCGGCAAGGGCGGCGTCGGCAAGTCGACCACCGCCGCCAACCTCGCCGTGGCGCTCTCGACGCTCGGCCTCAAGGTCGGCGTGCTCGATTCCGACATCTACGGGCCGTCCATGCCGAAGATCTTCGGCATCACCGGCAAGCCGCAGATCGTCTCCGGCCGGACGCTGGCGCCGATGGAAGCCTACGGGCTCAAGATCATGTCGATCGGCTTCCTCGTCGACGAGGAGACGCCGATGATCTGGCGCGGGCCGATGGTTATCTCTGCGATCACGCAGATGCTGCGCGAAGTGGCCTGGGGCGAGCTCGACGTGCTGGTCGTCGACATGCCGCCCGGCACCGGCGACGCACAGCTGACCATGGCCCAGCAGGTGCCGCTGGCCGGCGCCGTGATCGTCTCGACGCCGCAGGACCTCGCTCTGCTCGATGCGCGCCGCGGCGTCGCGATGTTCCGCAAGGTCGCCGTGCCGATCCTCGGGCTGGTCGAGAACATGAGCTACTTCATCTGCCCGGAATGCGGGCACCAGTCCGACATCTTCGCCCATGGCGGAGCGCGGCACGAGGCGGAGCGGCTCCATATCCCCTTCCTCGGCGAGATCCCGTTGGCCATGCCGATCCGCGAGACTTCAGACGGCGGCCGCCCGATCGTCGCCAGCGACCCGTCGAGCGCCCATGCCAAGGCCTATGTCGCGCTGGCGCGGCAGGTGCAGGCCGGCCTCGGCGGCGCCATGCGGGCGGCGCCACGCATCGTCATCGAATAGTCCGGGAACGGACGGCGAATACCAGGGCGCTTGACAGCGGGCCAATTTTGTTCTCTTTTTGTTCCGACAAGGAGAGAGGATCATGGCCGTCCAGCGCGCCCGCCATATCGGCATCGGCATCGATCGCCCGGTCGACGAGGTCTATGCCTTCCTGGCCGAGCCGGAGAATTTCCCGCGCTGGGCCGAGGGCCTCGGCCATAGCTTCAGCCATCTCGAGGGCATGATCTGGCGTGCCGAGACCCCGATGGGGCCGATGCGCGTCCTGTTCAGCGAGCCGAACAACCACGGCGTGCTCGACCATGCGGTGATCCCCGAGCATGGTGCGGCGATGCACAACCCGATGCGTGTCGTCGCCAATGGCGACGGCGCGGAACTGATCTTCACCCTGTTCCAGCGCGAGGGCATGTCGGACGACGAGATGGCCCGCGACGCAGCAATGGTGACCCGCGACCTCAAGGCACTGAAGGCGCTGCTGGAAGGTTGAAGAGGCCCGGCGGCTAGCTCGCCAACTCCGCGAGGCGCTCCGCCTCGCGGAGATCTTCCGGCGTGTTGACGTTGAAGAAGGGGTCGAGCGGTTCGACGGCCCATTCGGCGACGGCCACGCCATGCGCCTGCGTCCAGCGGCCGAGCTTGCGCTCGCCAGCCGCGAGAGTCCGCCGCAGATCCTCCCGCAGGGAAACCGGCCAGAGACCGATGGCATGGTGCGCCTGCCCGGCCGAGGCAGCACAGGCCAGGGGCAAGCCCGCCGCCGCCCGCGCCTCGTGCAGGCGCGGGGCGAGATCGCGCGGAATGAAAGGAGTATCGGCGGCGACGCTCAGCAGCCAGGCCGTGTCCGGCCGATGCTCGGCGAGCCAGTCGACCCCCGCCAGGATCCCGGCGAGAGGCCCGGCGAAACCCGGCACCGTGTCGGCGACGACCGGCAAGCCGAAGGCCGCGAAACGGGTGGGATCGCCATTCGCACTGAGGAGCAGGTCGTCGCACTGCCCCCGCATTCGGTCGACGACATGGGCGAGGATGGGCCTGCCCGCGAGCAGCCTGAGCGATTTGTCGCCGCCGCCCATGCGCCGGGCGAGCCCGCCGGCGAGAACGAGGCCGCAGGTCGTGGTCGTCATCGGTAGCGCTCCAACCGGCGCGGAGCAGGGATCAGGCCGGGACCCCGGCGACATCCAGCACCCAGCGCTCGACGATCTCGCCGTCGGCCTCGAGCTCGATCCAGCCATCTCCGACGAAATCGCGCCAGGCCGACAGGAAATCCCGGCGCACCGCGATCAGCAAGGGCAGCCCCGCCATCACCGCCTCGGCGATCTCCTGGCGCAGCCCCTCGCCCAGGGCTTCCTGCTTGCCGAACTTGTTGACCATGACGATGTCGGCCCGCTCGGCCAGCGCCCCGGCGAAGGCAGCCGATGCCGCCGCGAGCCCGGCCGCGTCGAGATGGCAGCCCGCGGCGCCGGCGCCGAGATCCTGGCTGATCGGGAAGCGCCTGCCGCTGCCGAGGTCCTCCAGGGACATCACCATGCAGCGATCGTCGCAGGCCGCGTCATTATGCTGGACCACGCCGCCCAGCCGCAGGCCCCGCCGCTTCAGCCGCGCCGCCACGTCCTGCATGAGGTCATCGATCGGAAAACCGCCCGCATAGGGAATGGCCGCCAGCATGGTCATGGCCCAAGTCTTCTCACGAAGCGCGCCGCTCGGCCAGAGGTCATCGCGCGGTGTCGGCCGAAGCGCGGCGAAAGACGCCGCCCATGCAAGGCCGAACGGCGGCGGAAAGATGTCTGCGCAGTGTTGCGCCGCACCTACAGCCGCCCGCGATCACGCTCGCTAGGGTGGCATCGGCCTGCCCTGGGCAACCAGGCGGGCCGGGAGCCGCCACGCCGCCGGAACGCATGATCCGAAACAACGCTCAAGCCCCGCTCGATCCCGCGACCGACGCCGCGCTGCTGCTGCGACGCATCGGCTTCGGCACGCTCGCACTCGTCCTGCCTCTGGCGGCCCTGGTGTCGCGCCGCGCCGCCGTGGTGCTGGTTCCGATCGGCATCGCCCTGCTGATCATCGCCACACTGGTCGAGGATCCGCGCCGCTTCACCGCGATGCTGCGCGAGGCGGTCTTCAGCCGGCCGGGCCTCATCCTGCTCGGCCTCGTCGCCTGGGCGCTGCTCTCGCTGGTCTGGAGTCCCTTCCCCGCAGCGGCTGCCGAGAAGGCGGGCAACCTGCTGCTCGCCGTCCTGCTCGGCTTCGCCGGGCTTTCCGCCCTGCCGGAGCGGATGCGCTCCTCCAACCTGAACCTCTCGCCGCTCGGCACCGGCAGCGCCGGCATCTTCGCGCTCGGACTGATCATCGTCGCCGCCCTGCGGAGCGCCGAAACGCCGCCCGGGGCCGTCGAGCGCGGCGTCTCGATCATCCTGATCACGGCCTGGCCGGCGCTTGCCTGGCTGCTGTCGCGCGAAAGGGGCCTGAGCGCTCTCGGCCTCGCCCTGGTCGTGGCGCTGCTGGCCCTGACCCGCTTCGAGGACGGCGAGACCATCGCGATGATCTGCGGCACCGTTGCCTTCGGCGCCGTCACCGCCAGCCGGGAACGCGCCGCGCAGGTGATCGCGACGATCATCGCCGGCCTGATGCTGTTTGCGCCGATCCTGCCCTTCCTGCTCGCACCGCTCGTCGCCGCGCTGCCGGACGGCGCCAGCGACTTCGCGCAGATGCTCTCGATCTGGGCCGACGTGATCCGCCAATCCCCGATCGAGCTGATCACCGGCCACGGGCTCGACACCGTGGTGCGCAGCCAGATGAGCGGCATCCTACCCCAGCCCGCGCCGGCCACGCTGCTGTTCGAAACCTGGTACGAGCTCGGGCTCGTCGGCGCGGCCGCAGCCGCCGCCTGCCTGTATTTCGCGATCCGCGCCGCCGGCAGGATGCCGGGGGCACTGGCGGCCGGCGGCGTCGCTGCCTTCACCACGGCCTTCGCGCTCAGCGTCTTCGGCTTTGCGCCGCTGCTGCCGTGGTGGCTGATGACGCTGACCGCCGTCGTGCTGCTGTTCGGCGCCATCGCCCGCGGCCAGTACCGCACCGACCGGCCGGCCGTGCCGCTGCCCACGCGCACTGCGGCAAATACCGTCCGCCCGAAAGCGGGGGAGCCGCCGCCCCCCCGCTAGGCTCCGTCCCGGACGGCACGCCCCCGAGGCTCAGCGCGCCAGTTCGGCGATGAGCTTGCGGATGAAGGCGGTTCCGGCTTCGAGCTGCGCGACAGCGATGAACTCGTCCGGCTGATGCGCCTGGGCGATGTCCCCCGGCCCGCAGATCACGGTGGACCAGCCGGCGCGCTGGAACAGGCCGCCCTCGGTTCCATAGGCGACGACATGGCTGCCATTGTCGCCCGTCAGCCGGCGGCAGAGCGCCTCGGCGGCGCCGTTCTCCTCCGGCCCCATCGCCGGCGTGTTCGAGGTGATCTCGAAATCGATTCCGCTCGCCGGCGCGATCGCCTTCATCCGAGCTTCGAGCTCGGCGATCCGGGCGCGGTAGCGGGCGGCGTAGTCCTCATGGCTGTCGCCCGGGACGCAGCGCACCTCATGATTGAAGGCGCAGTGCTCGGCGGTGATGTTGACCGCGGTCCCGCCGCGGATCTCGCCGACATGCAGCGTGCTGTAGGGCGGCTCGAAGCCACCGGCAGAGGCGGCGCGCGCCTTGTTCGCGGCCATCGTCTCATTATGCCAATGGACCAGTTCACCGGCGACCATCACCGCCGGAACGCCGATGTCGACGCGACTCGAATGCACGGCATGGCCGCGTACGGCCGTGCGCATCCGCATGGCGCCCTTGTGGCCGGTGACGACCTGCATCATCGAGGGCTCGCCGACGATCACGGCCGCCGGCTTCAGGCCGTCGCGCTGCATCGCCTTGATCATCACGCGCGCGCCGCGGCAGCCGACTTCCTCGTCATAGGACAGCGCGAGATGGATCGGCCGCTTCAGCGGCGCGGCCAGCATCTCCGGCACCAGCGCCAGGCCGATCGCGTCGAAACCCTTCATGTCGCAGGCGCCGCGCCCATAGAGCTTGCCGTCCCGCTCGGTCAGGGTCCAGGGATCGGAGCTCCAGTTCTGGCCCTCGACCGGAACCACGTCGGTATGGCCCGACAACACGACGCCGCCATCCAGCTTCGGGCCGATCGTCGCGTAGAGATTGGCCTTCTGGCCGTCCGGGCTCGGCGCCAGCCGGCTTTCGACGCCGAGCGAAGCCAGATAGTCCCGGCAGAAATGGATGAGGTCGAGATTGCCGCGCTGGGATTCCGTGTTGAACGAAACCAGCTTCGCCAGCATCTCCTTCGGCGTCATCGTCATGGCATCCTCTCGTGCAGTTCCGCCCGCCCCGGGCAGAATCCGTGCCGGCAAGGCTAGAACACGCGCTGCTCGGATTGCACTGCAATCTGGTCGGGCCGGGCGTTCCCTCTCCGTATCCCGGGGAGACGGATCCGATCGCCGGGGGCAAGGGCCCGGCCGTTCCCCCGCCCGCTTGACGGGCCCGAACCGGACGCGCTCTGCTGCGTTTCCTCCGGCCGGACGAGGACGGAGAAGACCGGAGCCACCATGTCATTCGACGTCACCCTGTCCGACATCCAGGCCGCCGCGGCGCGGATCGCCGGCCATGTCCGCCGAACGCCGACCTATCACAGCGCCGGGCTGTCGGAGCGGCTCGGGGTCGAAACCTGGGTGAAGCTGGAGAGCCTGCAGCTCGGTGGCTCGTTCAAGGTGCGCGGCTGCTTCAACAAGCTGGCGGGACTGACCGAGGCGGAGCTCGCGCGCGGCGTGGTCACGGTCTCGGGCGGCAACCATGCCATCGCCGTCTCGCTGGTCTCCCGGGCGATGGGCGCGCGTGCCCTCGTCCTGATGCCCAGGGCGACGCCGGCGCTCAATATCAGGCTGACGGAGGAAGCCGGCGGCACGGTCGAGCTCTGCGAGGATTCGATCGCCGCCTTCGCCAGGGCGGATGAGCATGCGGTCCGCGGCATGGTCCATGTCCATTCCTATGACGACCCGGCGATCATCGCCGGCCATGGCACGCTCGGGCTCGAGATCGCGGCCGATGCCGGCGGGCGGCTCGACCATGTCTTCGTCTCGATCGGCGGCGGCGGCTTCTCGGCCGGCGTCGGCGCGGCGCTGAAGGGGCTCGACCCGGCGGTGCGCCTGCACGGCGTCGAAACCGAGGGCGCGACCACGATGACGCAGGCGCTCGCGGCCGGCGCGCAGGTGCCGATCCGCGCGACCTCGATCGCGCGCACGCTCGGCGCCCCTTTCGCCACGCAGCGGACGATGGCGGCGGCCCGGCAGTTCCTCGAGGAGATCGCCGTGGTGCCGGATGCGGATGCGGTGCGGGAGCTGGTCTGGGTGCTGCAGAACGAGCGCGTGCTGGTCGAGCCCGCCGCGGCCTGCGTGGTCGCAGCAGCCCAGGCGCGGAAGCAGGTCTTCCGGCCCGGCGAGCGCATCTGCCTCGTGCTCTGCGGATCGAATGTCGCGCTGGAGGACCTGGCGCGCTGGCGCCGCGAATTCGCGATCTAGCCGTGGCGGCGACGCCGCTCTAGAAGCCGCGCATGAGCCAGCACACCGTTCCGACACTCCAGACGCAGCGCCTCAACCTGCGGCCGATGGCCGAGGCGGATTTCCCGGCCTATGCCGCGTTCCTGGCATCGCCGCGCGCAGCAGGGCTGGGCGGGCCGTTGTCACAGCGGCAGGCCTGGGGGTTGTTCTGCCACGACATCGCCTGCTGGCCCCTGTTCGGACATGGCGGGCTGATGATCGACCGGCGCGCCGACGGCACCTGCGTCGGCCAGGTCGGCATCAGCCACGGCCCACTCTTCCCGGAGAAGGAGCTGGGCTGGCTGCTCTATGAGGGCCATGAAGGACATGGCTACGCCACCGAGGCAGCCATCGCCTTGCGCGACTGGGCCGCACGGGCGCTCGGGGTTTCCGAGCTCGTCAGCTACATCGCGCCGAACAACGCGGCCTCGGCCGCCGTGGCCGAGCGGCTGGGAGCCGTGCGCGATCTCCTGGCCGACAGACCCGATCCGAACGATCTGGTCTATCGCCACAGGCTCACGACCACGCCGCGCTGAGGGGCGCGTCAGGCTTCCTCAGTTGCTGTTGCGGGCAACGCGCGCATAGCGGCTGCGCTTGGAGGCGGCTGCGGCATAGCGGCTGCGCTTGTGGCCGTACCAGGAAATCTCGCGCTCGCCGACATCGGCATGGAGCAGGCCGTTCGAATAGCTGCCGACACCGCCGACGCTCGCGAGGGAACGAGCTACGGCCGCGGCCTTGCGCGGCGAGGTCGCCAGCGGCCGGAAGTCGATCGCCTTGCCGCTATAGTGCTGCGAGTGCCGCGCATGGCGGCCGCCACAGGTCGAGGTGACCTGGATCGGGCCGATCTTGGCGACGAGCTCGGAGATCATCGCCACCGTTTCGGGCTTCAGGCAATGCAGGCCCTTGACCTGCGGTTGGAAGGAAATTTTTTGGGAGGGAGTGTCTGCAAAAGCGGCCACAGGCAAGAAACCAAACACCAACGCAAGCAACGACGAGCGACGCATCATCTACCGGATCTGAGAGAGGAGAACGAGAAGGATCAGACCAGAGTTTCTCGATGGCCTGAGCGGAATGCCGTCCCGCTATTGGTCAAGGAAGGCCAAATCATGGCTGCATCCTTTCCAATCTATTTCACAATCGTAACCCAGATCATTCTGGCCCCCGAATTGAACCACCCTGATCTTCCTGAGAGCCGCCGTCATTCCGCCAAAGCCCGGCACCTGCGCGCTACCGGCTTGGACAGGCGGGGCGAGGCTGGGCTAGCGTGCCGGACGGCACCCGCTTTCTGCGCGGTCGCCCCATGCCATCTCAGAGGACACGATGCCCAAGACCGACATCATCGCGGCGCTCACCCCGGAAATCACCGCGATCCGCCGCGACATTCATCGCCACCCCGAGCTGATGTACGACGTGCACCGGACCGCGGGCCTCGTTGCCGAGAAGCTGAAGGAATGGGGCGTCGACGAAGTCGTCACCGGCATCGGCCAGACCGGCGTCGTCGGCATCATCAAGGGCAAGGGCCAGAATTCGGGCAAGGTCATCGGCATGCGCGCCGACATGGACGCGCTGCCGATCCATGAGGAGACCAATCTCGAGCACCGCTCGACCATCCCCGGCAAGATGCATGCCTGCGGCCATGACGGGCACACCGCCATGCTGCTCGGCGCAGCGAAGTACCTGACCCAGACCCGCGACTTCGACGGCACCGCCGTGCTGATCTTCCAGCCCGCCGAAGAGGGCGGCGCCGGCGCCAAGGCGATGATCGACGACGGGCTCATCTCCCGCTTCGGCATCCAGGAAGTCTACGGCATGCACAACAAGCCCGGCGTTCCGGTCGGCCGCTTCGAGATCGTGAAGGGGCCGGCGATGGCGGCCGCCGACCGCATCCACATCAAGATCGAAGGCAAGGGCGGGCACGCCGCCGCCCCGCACCACGTCAACGACCCGATCGTCGCCTCCTGCGCGCTGGTCAGCGCCCTGCAGACGGTCGCCTCCCGCAATGCCGACCCGCTCGATTCGATCGTCGTCTCGGTCACCGCGCTCAATGCCGGCGAGGCCTTCAACGTCATTCCGCAGACCGCCGAGATCAAGGGCTCGGTCCGCACGCTGACGCCGAAGACCCGCGAGCTCGCTCAGAAGCGCATCACCGAGATCGTCGAGGGCGTGATGAAGGCCTTCGGCATGAAGTACGACCTCGAATACCATCTCGGCTATCCGGTGACCTTCAACCATCACGGCCAGACCGACTTCGTCACCAGCGTGACCAAGGAGATCTTCGGCTCGGACGCGATCACCACCGACATCCCGCCGACCATGGGCTCCGAGGACTTCTCCTACATGCTGGAGGAGCGCCCGGGCGCCTTCATCAACATCGGCAACGGCGACTCGGCCGGTCTCCATCACCCGGCCTATGAGTTCAACGACGCGGTGATCCCGGTCGGCGTGAACTACTGGACGAGCCTGATCGAGATCTCGATGCCCCAGCGCGGCTGAGCGCGTCGAGACGGCGATGAGCGACATTGATTGTCTGGTGGTCGGGGCCGGCGTCGTCGGCCTCGCGGTGGCCCGCGAGCTCGCGCTCGCAGGTCGCGAGGTCGTCATCGCCGAGGCCGCGGAGGGCATCGGCACCCAGACTTCGGCGCGCAACTCCGAGGTCATCCATGCCGGGATCTACTACCCGCCCGGCTCGCTGAAGGCCCGCGTCTGCGTCGCGGGTCGTCAGCGGCTCTACCGTTACCTTGAAGAACGCGGCCTGCCGCACAAGGCCTGCGGCAAGCTGATCGTCGCCACCTCCGAAAGCCAGAAGCCGGCGCTGGAGACGATCATGGCCCGCGCCCAGGCTTCGGGCGTGGATTCGCTGCGCTGGCTCTCCGGCGCCGAGGCCAAGGCCATGGAGCCCGAGGTGCGGTGCGAGATCGCCCTGCTCTCGCCCGAGACCGGGGTGGTCGACAGCCATGCGCTGATGCTGTCCCTGCTCGGAGAATGCGAGGCGGCGGGCGGGTCGCTCGCACTCAACACGCCGATCACCGGCTGGCGGCGTGAGGCGGAAGGCTTCAGCGTCGATTTCGGCGGCGCCGACCCTGAGACCTATTCAGTGCGCACCGTGGTCAATTCTGCCGGCCATGGCGCGCCAAAGCTGCTCGGCCTGCTCGAAGGCTTCCCGGCCGCGTATGTGCCGGTGCAGCACTACGCCAAGGGCAACTATTTCGCCCTGACCGGCAAGCAGCCCTTCACGCATCTGGTCTATCCCGTGCCGGAGGCGGCGGGCTTGGGGATCCACGCCACGATCGACATGGGCGGGCGGGTCAAGTTCGGCCCGGACGTCGAATGGGTCGACCACGACCAGGATCTGGTCGTCGACCCGGCGCGGGCGGAAAAGTTCTACGCGGCGATCCGGACCTATTGGCCGGCGCTGCCGGGCGGCGCCCTCGTCGCCGACTATGCCGGCATCCGGCCGAAGCTGCACGGGCCGAGCGAGCCGATGCCGGATTTCCGCATCGACGGGCCGGAGGTCCACGGCGTAGCCGAACTGGTCAACCTGCTCGGCATCGAGAGCCCGGGGCTGACGAGTTCGCTCGCCATCGCGGAGATTGTGCGCGAGAAGCTCGCGGCGTAGGGCCGGAGGCGTCATGCCCGCCCTTGTGGCGAGCATCCACGCCCTGGACACGGCCTTCGACCAGCGAAGACGTGGATGGTCGGGACGAGCCCGACCATGACGTGCAGAGCCCTGTTTCAGCCTCTCAGCTTCGCAAACGCGTCCTTCGCCTCGCGGGCCAGCGTTTCGATCCGCTTCCAGTCGCCCGCGGCGATCGCATCGGCAGGCACCAGCCAGGAGCCGCCGACGCAGATCACCTGCGGCAGGGCGAGATAATCGCCGAGATTCTTCAGGCCGACGCCGCCGGTCGGGCAGAATGTCATCTGCGGGAACGGACCGGAGAGCGCCTTCAGCGCCGGCGGGCCGCCGGCCTGCTCGGCCGGGAAGAACTTGGCGGTGGTCCGCCCCGCGGCCACGGCGCGCATGCAGTCGGACGCCGTGGCAACGCCCGGAAGCCAGGGCAATCCCGCCTTGCGCAGCGCCTCGTCGACGCTCTCGCTGAAGCCGGGGCTGACAACGGCCTCGGCGCCCGCATCCCTGACCTGTGCCACCTGGGCCGGCGTCACCACCGTGCCGGCGACGGGCAGCGCCTTCGGCACCGACTTCGCGATGGCGGCGAGCGCCTCGAGCGCAGCCGGGCGGCGCAGCGTGACCTCGACGACATCGACGCCGCCGGCGACGAGCGCATGGGCGAGGTCGACGGCGCGCGAGGCATCCTCGATCACGACGACGGGGATCACGCCGCAGCGCTTCAACCGGGCAATCGCGGCAGTCTCGTCCATAGCCTCGTCTTTCAATCGATTTGAGCGGATGACCGGGCTTTACTCCTTCGCCCAGTAGACGTCGAGCCCCTGCTCGCGGCCGATCAGCCTGTCGACCGGCAGCGGCGCCTTGCGGCTGCCGGCCTCCTTCAGCACGGCCTCCTTCGCACCGCCCGCGACGAGCAGGCTCGCCCAGCCGGCTTCAAGCAGGCGTGCGGGCGAGAGCGACAGCCGCGGCGGCTGGCCCGGCGGGCGGGCGACGACGATGCCGCTGTCCGGGACCGCGTCGAACGTCGCCTCGGCGCCCGGAAAGAGCGAGGCGATATGCCCATCGGCGCCCATTCCGGAAACGAGCAGGTCGAGCGGCGGCAGCGCAGCGAGCCTGGTGCAGAGCAGGGCCGCCGCGGCCTCGATGTCGCTGCCATGGCCGTGGAAGGACAGGAAGCCGGCGCGCCCATCGGCGAGCGGCGCGAATTGCGCGCGGATCATGCGCTCGTTCGAGGCCGTGTCGTCGGCCGCAACGAAGCGCTCGTCGGTCGGCAGCAGCGTGACCTTGTCCCAGGCGAGATCATGCTGGCCGAGCACGGCGAGGAACCGTGCCGGGGTCGTGCCGCCGGGCACGGCGAGCAGCGCCCCGCCCCTGTCGGCGAGGAGCTCCTTCAGCCGCACGGCCACGGTCTCGGCCAGCGCCTCCGAGGCATCGGCGAGGCTGGCGAAACGATGCCAGGCGAGCGGGCCGGCCATCATCAGACCAGATCCGGATCGGCCCAGGAGCGGGCGTCGCGCTCGATCAGGCCGATCGCCTGCGACGGCCCCCAGGAGCCGGCGGCGTAACGATGCGGATGCGGCGTGTAGTCCTGCCAGCCGGCGATGATCGGGTCGACCCAGGCCCAGGCCTGCTCGACCTCGTCGCGATGCATGAACAGGGTCTGGTCGCCGCGGATGACGTCGGTCAGCAGGCGCTCATAGGCGTCGGGCGTACGCTCGTCGAAGGCGGTGGAGTAACGCAGGTCGAGCTGACGCGGCACGATCTTGAGCCGGCCGGAGCCCGGCACCTTCATCATCAGCTGAAGCTGCACGCCGTCGTTCGGCTGCAGGCGGATGAAGAGGCGGTTGGCGTCGAGCCGGTCGCAGGTGCCGTTGCCGAAGATCGAATGCGGCACCGGCTTGAAGGTGACGACGATCTCGGAATAGCGCTGCGCCATGCGCTTGCCGGTCCGCAGATAGATCGGGACGCCGGCCCAGCGCCAGCTATCCAGCTCGCAGCGAATGGCGACGAAGGTCTCGGTGTTGCTGCCGTGGCCGAGCTCCTCGGCATAGCCGCGCACGCGCTGGCCGTCGATCTGGCCGGGCCCGTACTGACCGCGCACGGTGTAGCGCTGGACGTCGGGGCCGACGATGGGCCGCAGCGCCTTCAGCACCTTGATCTTCTCGTCGCGCACGGCGCCGGCCTCGAGCATGTTCGGCGGCTCGATGGCGAAGAGGGTGAGCAGCTGCATGAGATGGTTCTGCACCATGTCGCGCATGTGCCCGGCCTTGTCGTAATAGCCGGCGCGCTGCTCCAGCCCCACCGTCTCGGCCACGGTGATCTGGACATGATCGATGTCGCGGCTCGACCAGGAGCGCTCGAACAGCGTGTTGGCGAAGCGCAGGACGAGCAGGTTCTGCACCGTCTCCTTGCCGAGATAATGGTCGATCCGGTACGTCCGGCTTTCCGGCAGGATGCGCGCCACGGCGTCGTTGATCTGCCGCGCCGAGGCGAGATCGCGGCCGAGCGGCTTCTCCAGGATGACGCGCGAGGTCGGCGTCAGGATATCGGCCCCGGCCAGGTTCTCGCAGATCGGGATGAAGAGGTCCGGCGGCGTCGAGAGGTAGAAGGAGCGGACGCGATCGCTGTCGCCGAGCGCGGTCTTGAGGGCCTTGTAGGTTTCGGGCTTGACCGCATCGAGCAGCACCATGGTCAGCCGACGCAGGAAGGGCTCGATCTGATCCTTCGGGATGCCGTCCTCATGCAGCCGCTGCGCGATCTGCTTCGGCAGCCCCTCGACATCCTCCTCCTTGCGCACGACGGCGAGGACGCGGCTCTCGCCGGGCAGGACGCCCTCGCGATTGCGCTGGGCCAGCGCCGGGAAGAGCTTGCGCAGGGCGAGATCGCCGCCGGCCCCGAAGATCACGAGGTCGAAGGGCGGGACCGGCGTCCGCTCGGGAATGGTCTCGGGCCGAAGCGCGTTGTCGACGATGGCGTCCATGGAACTGAAACTCCGTAAGGCGGTGCCGGTCGCTCGCGATCGGCGCGGGCCCTGCCCCGGCCGAAGCTCGACCGGACGCGAAGCGTCTAGCGCAAGGCTGCGACCACAGTGAGACGGTTTTGCCGCGCTGCAAAGAGGGGGCGGCGCACGACCGCTGCCCGCACCGTTCAGCCCGCGCGTCGGAAGCCCGCGCTCGCGGCCAGCAATTGCTGCGCATAGGCCGTCCGCGGCTGGCGCGCGGCGAGCGTCTCGACCGCCATCTCCTCGACGGCGCGGCCGAATTGCATGACGAGCAGCCGCTCGCACATATGCCCGACGACGGCGAGGTCGTGGCTAACGAGGATGTAGGTGAGCTTGCGCTCCTGCCTGAGCGCCGCAAGCAGGTTCAGCACCTCGGCCTGGATCGAGACGTCGAGCGCCGAGGTCGGCTCGTCGAGCAGCAGGATCGAGGGCTCAAGCACGAGGGCACGCGCAATGGCGACGCGCTGGCGCTGCCCGCCCGAGAGCTGATGCGGGTAGCGGAAGCGGAAGGAGGCCGGCAGACCGACATCGGAGAGCACCTTGCCGATGCGCGCCTCGGCATCGCGGATGCCGTGAATGGCCATCGGCTCGGCCAGCGTGTCGTCGACCGTCTTCTTGGGATGCAGCGAGCCGTAAGGGTCCTGGAAGACCATCTGGACATGGCGATGGAACGCCTTGTCCCGGACCTTCGGCTGCGCCGCGCCGTCGATTGCGATCGCGCCGCTCCAATCACGGTTGAGGCCGGAGAGCACGCGCAGCACGGTGGACTTGCCGGAACCGGACTCGCCGACAAGGCCGTAGCTCTCGCCCCGGCGGACTTCGAAGGACAGATCCTTCACGACATGGGAGTCGCCGAAGGAAACGTTGAGCTTGTCGACGGAGATTGCAGCGTTCGTCATGCCAGCCACGCCGGATCGCGGTTGAGGGTGGCGAGCTTGGCCTGCGGATGGTCGAGGTCCGGCAGGCAGCCGAGCAGGCCGAGCGTGTAGGGATGGCGCCGGTCGCGCGCGGAGATATCGGCGAGTTCGGCCGCCGGCAGCGTCTCCATCACCTTGCCGCCATACATGACGATGACGCGGTCGCAGAAGGACTGCACCAGATGCAGGTCGTGGCTGATGAAGATCAGCCCCATGCCGCGCTCGGTGACGAGATCGTCGAGGATCTTCAGGATCTGCAGCTGCACGGTGACGTCGAGCGCCGAGGTCGGCTCGTCAGCGATCAGGATCTCGGGCTCGGCGATCAGCATCATCGCGATCATGACGCGCTGGCCCATGCCGCCCGAAACCTCGTGCGGATAGAGTTCGTAGACGCGCGCCGGCTCGCGGATCTGCACCTGCTCCAGCATGGCGAGGCTGCGCTCGCGCGCCTCGCGGGCGCCGGCCCTGCGGTGGATGCGATAGGCCTCCGCGATCTGGCTGCCGACGGTCTGGACCGGGTTCAGCGAGAATTTCGGATCCTGCATCACCATGGAGATGTGGCGGCCGCGCAGCTTGCTCCGCTCCTTGTTGCCCATCGCCATCAGGTCCTGGCCGCGGAAGCGCATGCGGTCGGCCCCGACGACACCGGGATGCGGAATCAGGTCGAGGATGGCGCGGCCGGTCATCGACTTGCCGGAGCCGGATTCGCCGACGATGCCGAGGCGCTCGCGGCCGAGCGTGAAGGACAGGCCGCGCACGGCACGCACGATGCCGGTCGGCGTGTGGAAATCGACCTTGAGATTGTCGACCTCGAGAAGAGGCTGCTCGCTCGTCATCCGCTTACCTCGCATCCATGACGTCGCGGAGCCCGTCACCGAGCAGGTTGAAGCCGAGCGCGACGATGCAGATCGCGATGCCGGGGAAGGTCGCGACCCACCACTGGTCGAAGATCTGCTCGCGACCGGCCGAGATCATCGCGCCCCATTCCGGCATCGGCGGCTGCGCGCCGAGCCCGAGGAAGCCGAGGCCGGCGGCCGTCAGGATGATGCCGGCCATGTCGAAGGTGGTGCGCACGATCAGCGAGGGCAAGCACATCGGCACGACATGCTTCCAGATGATGCGGGCGCGGGAGGCGCCCTGCAGGCGCATCGCCTCGATGTAATCCTGGTTACGGATGACCATGGTCTCGGCGCGGGCGACGCGGGCATAGGGTGGCCAGGTCGTGATCGCGATGGCGATGATCGCGTTGACGATGCCCGGCCCCAGCGCCGCGACGAAAGCGAGCGCCAGGACGAGGCGCGGGAAGGCGAGGAAGACGTCGGTGATGCGCATCAGGAGCCGATCGACCCAGCCGCCGAAATAGCCGGAGACCGCGCCGATCAGCAGGCCGAAGGGGCCGACCGTGACCACGACCAGCAGCACGATCACCAACGTGATGCGTGTGCCGAAGACGATGCGGCTGAAGATATCGCGGCCGAGCGCATCGGTGCCGAACCAGTTGGTCGCCGAGGGTGGCAGGAGCCGCTTGTCGAGCGCCTGGGCGATCGGGTCGAAGGGCGCGATCAGCGGGGCGAAGGCAGCGACCAGCAGAAGCAGGACGACGATGCCGAGGCCTGCGACCGCCATCGGGTTGCGCCTGAAGGCAAGCCATTGCCGGTAGAGCTGGCCGAAGCGGGCCTGGCGGCGCGATTCCGGCGTATCACTGATCAACCAGGCATGAAGGCCGGTGGAGGAGGTGTCGCTCATGTCCGCCTCCTCAGCGCACGCGCGGATCGGCCAGGCGGCCGATGATGTCGGTCAGGAGGTTGACCGCGATGAAGACGACGCCGACCACCAGCGTGCCGCCGAGCACCGCGTTCATGTCGGCGTTGAGCAGCGCGTTGGTGAGATAGCGGCCCAGCCCCGGCCAGGCGAAGATCGTCTCGGTCAGCACCGAACCTTCGAGCAGGTGCATGTAGGAGAGCGCGATCACGGTGAAGAGCGGCACGGCCGCGTTGCGCAAGGCGTGGCGCCAGATGACCGCGGTCTCGGAGACGCCCTTCACACGGGCGGCAATGACGTATTGCTGCTGCAGCTCGCTGATCATGAAGCTGCGCGTCATCCGGCTGATATAGGCGACGGAGAGCAGGCCGAGCACCAGCGCCGGCAGGATGAGGTGCGAGAAGGCATCCCAGAACGCCTCCCATTCGCCCTCGAGCGCGGCGTCGATCATGATGACGCCGGTGCGTGTGGTGACGATATCCTGCCAGACGACGGAGATGCGCCCCGGCCCGGCGACCCAGCCGAGCTTGGCGTAGAACAGCAGGAGCGCCATCAGCCCGATCCAGAAGACCGGCACGGAATAGCCGACGAGGCCGACGACGCGGGCGATCTGGTCCTGCCAGCGGCCCTGATTGACGGCGGCGAGGATGCCGAGCGGGACACCGATCAGGACCCCGATCAGCGTGCCCAGCGTCGCGAGCTCCAGCGTCGCCGGGAAGACGCGCTTGATGTCCTCGGTGACCGGATTCGAGGTCAGCACGGAGGTGCCGAGATTCCCGGTGAAGACCTTGCCGATATAGATCGCGAATTGCTGCCAGAGCGGCTTGTCGAGGCCGAGTTCGATGCGCGCCGCCTCGTAGGTCTCGGGCTTGGCGTTGTCGCCGACGACGGCGAGCACCGGGTCGATCGGGATGACGCGGGCGATGAAGAAGGTGACCAGCAGCAGGCCGAACATGGTGATGACCACCGTCGTCAGCTCGCGCGAGAGCGCGCTGCCCCAACGGCGCAGCCTCCCCGACGACAATGCCTTGGTGGCAGGAGCTTGCGTCACGGCTGTCATGACCCGCCTCCGTTTCTCGTGTCAGTTGGTTTTACGGAACCACGGAGGTCATCCCGGGCTTGCCCCGGGTCCATGCCTCGCCGCCAAAGGAATCCGCCGCGGCTTGGTGCTGCCGCGGCGGGTCCCAGCCCTGAAGGGCCTCAGTTCTTGACGATGGTGGCGTAGCGGTTGGTGTCCGAGCTCGGGCCGATGACCCAGCCGTTCACGTTCTTGCGCTCGGCCGAGACCTCGATCTGCTGGAACATGATGACGAAGGGCGAGACCTTCTGGTGCTCGCGCTGCAGACCCTCATAAGTGGTCTTGCGCTTGGCGGCGTCGGCCTCCAGCACGGCGCCCTGCGTGACCTTGGTCATCTCCGGGATGTCCCAGGCATTGCGCCAGGCCAGCGTCTTCGACTTCGCCTCCTCGCCATTGTCCTCGTTGATGGCGAAGGTCTCGGCATTGGTGTGCGGGTCGAGATAGTCCGGGCCCCACTGGCCGATATAGATGTCGTGCGTGCGGGCGCGGTACTTGGTCAGCGTCTGCTTGCCGTCGCCGGGGATGATCTCCAGCTTGACGCCGGCCTGGGCCCAGGTCGCCTGGATCGCCTGGGCGATATCGGTGATCGGGGCGACCGAGCGGGTATCCATGGTGACGGTGAAGCCGTTGGCAAGGCCAGCCTTGGCGAGCAGTTCCTTCGCCTTGGCGACGTTGAGCGAATAGGGCTTGTCCGAGATCGCGCCGAGGAAGCCCTGCGGCAGGAAGGATTCGTGCCCGCGATAGGTGCCCTCGAGGATGTTCTTCTCGATCGAGGCATAGTCGACCAGGAGCTTCAGCGCTTCGCGGACCTCGGGCTTGGCGAGGTTCGGGTTCTTCTGGTTCAGGCCGAGATAGAGGATGTAGCCCTTGTCGCCCTGGACGATCTTGATCGCCTCGTTGCTCTTGACCGCCGCGAGCTGGTCCTTGGAGAGGTTGCGCGCGATGTCGACGTCGCCCTTCTCGACGAGCAGGCGCTGCGAGGCCGGCTCGGCGACATGGCGCACGACGATGCGCTTGCTCTTCGGCGCGCCCTTCCACCAGCTCTCGTTGGCGTCGAGCGTGTACTGCTCGTTCGGGCGATAGCTGCGGACCTTGTAGGCGCCGGAGCCGGCCGAGTTCAGCTTCAGCCAGCCATTGCCCCAGTCGCCGTCCTTCACATTGGCCTTGACCAGCTTCGAGTCGACGATGGCGGCCACGCCGGAGGTGAGGCAGTTGTAGAAGAAGGTCGGGGCGAAAGGCTTCGAAACGGTGATCTGGACGGTGTGGTCATCGACCGCCTTGACCTTGTCGAGCACGTTCTCGGCGACGAAGCCGAACTGGCGCAGGATGAAGCCCGGCGACTTGTTGAGCGTGACCGCGCGCTGGAAGGAATAGACGACGTCGGCCGCGGTCAGCGGATTGCCGGAGTGGAACTTGACGCCCTTACGCAGCTTGAAGGTGTAGGTCAGGTTATCGGGGCTGACGGTCCAGCTCTCGGCGAGATCCGGGATCAGTTCGTTGTTCTTGGCGATGTCGATATTGATGAGCTTGTCGTAGACATTCGCGCCGACCTCGACACCCGAGAACTCGAAAGCCTCGGCCGGATCGAGCGTGATGATGTCGTCGATCTGCTTGGCCATCACGATCGTGTCCTTCGGCGTCTGCGCGAAGGCGGCCGTCGTCGACATCAGGGCCGTAAAGGCCGAAACCGCCATCAATTTGGCTACGTGACGCATCTGATTCCCCATTGTTCTATGTTCGCGGGCGCTCTGTCGGTTGCGAACCCCTGCCGCCCGTTGCGCGTTATCTACAACCAGTCGATGGCGGCTGTCCAGTCGTCCAAAGGCGATGGAACGGGCCTCTCGCGCGATTTTGCACATCTCCTGAGCAGGATCCGCACATGCTGGCGTGTTCTTGGCCATGAGGGCGCCTTGCGCCGGCCCGCAGCACCGCTAACCTGAGCCGACGGCGGTTTCCGCCGCGGGATCAAGGGGGCGGGGCTTGGCCATCATCGCCGCGCTGAACCACGTCACGCATTACCGCTACGACCGGCCGGTCACGCTCGGCCCCCAGACCGTGCGGCTGCGGCCGGCGCCGCACTGCCGGGCCAGGATCGAAAGCTACGCGCTGAAGGTCACGCCCGCGCAGCATTTCGTGAACTGGCAGCAGGACCCGACCGGCAACTGGCTGGCGCGCTTCGTCTTTCCCGAGCCGGTCCGCGAGTTCCGCATCGAGGTCGATCTCGTCACCGAGCTGTCGGTCATCAACCCGTTCGACTTCTTCGTCGCGACGGAGGCCGAAACCTTTCCCTTCGCCTATGCGCCGGAGCTGCGCGAAGAGCTCGCGCCCTGCCTGGCGGTGGAACCGGCAGGCCCGCTGCTCGAAGCCTTCCTCGCCGAACTGCCGCGGGAGCCGCAGGGCACGGTGGGCTTCATCGTCGACCTCAATGCGCGGCTGCAGCGGATGATCGCCTATGGCATCCGGCTGGAGCCGGGCGTGCAGGAGCCGGAACACACGCTCCAGGCCCGCTCCGGCTCCTGCCGCGACACCAGCTGGCTCCTGGTTCAGGCCCTGCGTCATCTCGGCCTCGCCGCGCGCTTCGTCTCCGGCTACCTGATCCAGATGAAGGCCGACATCGACCCGCTCGAGGGGCCGCGCGGGACGGAGAAGGACTTCACCGACCTGCATGCCTGGGCCGAGGTCTACATCCCCGGCGCCGGCTGGATCGGACTCGATCCGACATCCGGGCTACTCACCGGCGAGGGCCACCTGCCCCTCGCGGCGACGGCGCATTACCGCGCCGCAGCGCCGGTCAGCGGCGTCGCGAGCTACGCGGAAACCAGCTTCGACTTCCAGATGAGCGTGACGCGGCTGCACGAGGTGTCGCGGGTCACCCTGCCCTTCCCGGCGGAATCCTGGACGGAGCTCGACAAGCTCGGCGAGGTGGTCGAGGCCGATCTCGCGGCGCAGGACGTCCGCCTCACCATGGGCGGCGAGCCGACCTTCGTCTCGATCGACGACCAAACCGGTGCGGAATGGAACATCGCCGCCGTCGGCCCGACAAAGCGCCAGCGCGCCGACGAGCTGATCCGGCGCCTGCGCCGGCGCTTCGCGCCGGGCGGGCTGCTGCATTACGGCCAGGGCAAATGGTATCCGGGCGAAAGCCTGCCGCGCTGGGCCTTCGCGCTCTACTGGCGGCGGGACGGCGAGCCGATCTGGCGCAACGCCGATCTCATCGCGCGCGAACCGGGCGCACCGCCGCCGGACGACCGCACCGGCGAGGCCGCGGTCGCGATCGAGGACGCCGAGGCGCTCGCCCGCGGCCTCTCCGAGAAGCTCGGCCTCGGCGCCGACGACGTATTGCCCGCCTATGAGGACACCGGCCACTGGCTGCTCAAGGAGGCGCAGCTGCCCGCGAATGTCGACCCGCTCGATTCCCGCCTCTCCGATCCGGAGGAGCGCGCGCGGATGGCACGCGTCTTCGCGCTCGGGCTCGGGAAGCCGCGCGGCTTCGTCATCCCGGTGCAGCGCTGGCAGGCGGCAGCGAACGACCTGCGCTGGCGCTCCGAGAAATGGCGCCTGCGCCGCGGCAAGCTCTTCCTCGTGCCGGGGGACTCGCCCGTCGGCTACAGGCTGCCGCTGAATTCGCTGCCGGTGGTACCGGAGGCGGAGTATCCGCATGTCCACCCGCAGGACCCGCTGGAGCCGCGCCCGCCGCTGCCGCGGGCTGGAACCGCCGGTCCCTCCCCGCCCACCCGGGAGCCGCCTGCGCCCGCCGCCGCGGCGGCAACCTCGGATGGGCGGCCCGCCGCGCCGCAGATGGCGCTCGGCGCGGGGCCGGGCCAGGCCGTTCCGGCCCAGGACCGGCAGGAGCAGGAGATCGGCGGCGAGCATGTCCGCACCGCTCTCAGCCTCGAGATCCGCGACAACGTGCTCTGCGTCTTCCTGCCGCCGGTCGAACGGCTGGAGGATTATCTCGACCTCGTCGCCTCGGTCGAGGCCGTGGCCGAGCAGATGGGCCGGCCGGTCCATGTCGAAGGCTACGCGCCGCCCTTCGATCCGCGCCTCGACGTGATCAAGGTGACGCCCGATCCGGGCGTGATCGAGGTCAACATCCATCCAGCGCGGAGCTGGCGCGAGGCGGTGGCGATCACGCAGGGCGTCTACGAGGAGGCGCGGCTGGCGCGGCTCTGCGCCGAGAAATTCATGGTCGACGGGCGCCACACCGGCACCGGGGGCGGCAACCATGTCGTGCTCGGCGGCGTCACCCCGGCCGACTCGCCCCTGCTGCGCCGGCCGGACCTGCTCAAGAGCATCGTGCTCTACTGGAACCGGCACCCTTCCCTGTCCTACCTGTTCTCGGGCCTGTTCATTGGCCCGACCAGCCAGGCGCCACGCATCGACGAGGCCCGGCAAGACGGGCTCTACGAGCTCGAGATCGCTCTCGCGCAGGTGCCGAAGCCGGGCGAGGCGCCGATCCCGCCCTGGCTGGTCGACCGCCTGTTCCGCAACCTGCTCGTCGACGTCTCCGGCAACACGCACCGCACCGAGATCTGCATCGACAAGCTCTATGCGCCGGAGGGACCGACCGGGCGCCTCGGGCTGATCGAGTTCCGCGGCTTCGAGATGCCGCCGGATGCGCGCATGTCGCTCGCCCAGCAATTGCTGCTGCGCGCGCTGGTCGCCTGGTTCTGGCGCGAGCCGCAGCATGGCAGGCCGGTGCGCTGGGGCACGGCGCTGCACGACCGCTTCATGCTGCCCGAGATGATCTGGCGAGACTTCCGCGAGGTGCTCGCCGATCTCGGGCGCGCCGGCTACGCTTTCGACCCCGCCTGGTTCGAAGCGCAGGCCGCGTTCCGCTTCCCCTTCTTCGGCAAGGTCTCGCATGGCGGCGTCGAGATCGAGATCCGGCAGGCGCTGGAGCCCTGGCACGTGCTGGGCGAGGAAGGCTCGCTCGGCGGCACGGTGCGCTATGTCGATTCCTCGGTCGAGCGGCTGCAGGTCAAGGCGACCGGCTTCGTGCCGGGGCGCCACCTGATCACCTGCAACGGCCGGCAATTGCCGATGACAGGAACCGGCACCTCCGGCGAAGCCCTCGCCGCCGTCCGCTTCAAGGCGTGGCAGCCGGCCTCGGGCCTGCACCCGACCGTGCCGGTCCATGCGCCGCTGACCTTCGACATCGTCGACAGCTGGGTCGGACGGTCGCTTGGAGGCTGCGTCTACCATGTCGCCCATCCCGGCGGTCGCAATTACGAGACACCGCCGGTCAATTCATACGAGGCCGAGGCAAGGCGGCTCGCGCGCTTCGAGGCGATCGGTCATAGTCCCGGCCCTCTGGCGATTCCGCCGGAAGAGCGCAGCGCCGAGTTTCCGCTGACGCTGGATCTGAGGCGCCCAGCGAGGGTCTGACAGGACGGATGGCAGTTCAGGGCCGCACCCGCACGGGACGCAGCAGGGCAGACCGACGCGCCGCGCTGCTCGCCGGCTACCGGCCGCTGCCCGGCGCCTTCGACGAGTTCATCGATGGCCAGGGCGAGGTCCGCCCGCATTGGGAACCGTTCCTGTCGGAATGGTGCGCCCTGTCGCCTGCCGAGCTCTCGCAGCGCTTCGGTCTGGCCGACCGGCATGTGCGCGACACCGGCGTGTCCTATCGCGTCCATGGCGATGTCGATGCGCGCGATCCCGGCTTCGGCGAGCGCGCCTGGCCGCTTTCGCACGTGCCTCTCGTCATTCCCGAGGCGGAATGGCAGGTGATCGCCGCCGGCGTCACGCAGCGAGCCGAGCTGCTCTCGACGCTGCTCGACGACATCTACGGGCCGGGAGCACTGATCGCGAAAGGTCTGCTGCCGGCTGCGGCGATCACCGGCAGCCCCGATTATCTGCGCCCGCTCCACGGCGCGCCGGGCGGCGGCTCCCTCCAGCTCTACGCCGCCGATCTCGGCCGCGGCCCGGACGGGCGCTGGTGGGTGCTGCAGGATCGCACGCAGGCCCCCTCCGGCACCGGCTACGCTCTGGAGAACCGGCTGGCGCTGGCGCGCGCCTTCCCGGACATGTTCCGGAGCATGAACATCGAGCGGCTGGCTTCCTTCTTCCAGGGCTTCCGTGCCGGGCTCGTCGCCCGTTCGAAGCGGGTCGAACCGCGCATCTGCCTGCTCACGCCCGGCCCGCTGAACGAGAGTTATTTCGAGCAGGCCTATTTGGCGCGCTATCTCGGCTTCCTCCTGGTCGAGGGCGGCGACCTCGTGATGCGCGAGGGGCGCATCCATGTCCGCACCATCGCCGGGCTGAAGCGGGCCGACGTCATCTGGCGCCGCATCGACGGCGATTTCGCCGATCCGCTCGAGCTCAACGCGGCCTCGGCGCTGGGGGTGGCGGGCCTGGTCGAGGCGGTGCGGCAGGGCCAGGTCCATGTCGCCAACGGGCTGGGCTCGGGCGTGGTCGAGGCCCGCGCCCTCATGGGCTTCATGCCGGCGATCGCCAGGCAGCTGACCGGCGAGGAGTTGATCCTGCCCAATATCGCCACCTGGTGGTGCGGCCAGCCGCAGGAGCGCGAGACGGTCCTCGACCGGCTGGGCGAAATGAGCGTTGCACCGGCCTTCCGCGGCAATGGCGGCCCCGACGACGCGCCCGTGCTGCCGGGCGAGCTGTCGGAGACGGAGCGGGACAGGCTGCGCCAGCGCATCGTGGCGCGTGGCATGGACTATGTCGGGCAGGAGGTGGTGCGGCTCTCGACCATGCCGGTCTTCCAGAACGGGCGGCTCGAACCACACCCGATGACCCTGCGCGTCTTCGCAGCTTCCACGCCCGAGGGCTGGAAGGTGATGCCCGGCGGTTTCTGCCGCATCTCGGACGAGCCCGATGCGCGCGCCGTCAGCCTGCGCAACGGCGTCCGCTCCACCGATGTCTGGATCACCTCGGAGGAGCCTGTCGCACAGGTGAGCCTGCTGCCGACGCCGGACCGGATCGGCATCCGCCGGGTCAGCGGCACGCTGCCGAGCCGCGCCGCCGACAATCTGTTCTGGCTCGGGCGCTATCTGGAACGCAGTGAAGCGACGCTGCGGCTAGTGCGGGCGCTGCTCGGCCGGCTGATGGATGCCGACCCGGCTCCGGGGCGCAGCGAAACCGTCAAGCAGCTCGCAGGCATGCTGGTCGCCTGGGGCGCTGCCGGCGGCGGCCCGGCCCGGAAGGATCCGGTCGCTCAGGCCCGCGCCGCGCTCCACAGCCTCGACGACTACGGCTCGGCCGCCGCCTCGATCCGGGAGGCTAGGCGCACCGCCTCGGTGATCCGCGAACGCCTCTCGATCGATGCCTGGCGCCTGTTCGGCGATCTCCAGCGCCAGCTCGTCCCGGAAGACGGCCGCAAGCCGAGCGAGGGCGAAACCTACGAGATCGCCGACCGCGCCCTGAAATCGCTCGCCGCCTTCTCCGGCTTGTCGCAGGAGAACATGGTGCGCGGGCCTGGCTGGCGCTTCCTCGACATCGGCCGGCGCCTCGAACGCGGCATCGCGACCTGCCGCTTCGCGCGGCAATTCGCCGACAGCCACGCCTCCGGCGACAGCCTCGACGCCCTGCTCGACCTGACCGATTCGCAGATCACCTATCGCTCGCGCTACCTGCTCGGCGCCAGCCTCCTGCCCGTGCTCGACCTGGTGATGCTCGATCCCTACAACCCACGCTCCGTCGCCTTCCAGGTCGAGCGGCTGGATGCCGAAATCGCGGACCTGCCGACGCTCGCCGACGACGGCATGCTGGAAGCGCCGCGCCGGCTCGTGCTGCGCCTGGCGGCCGACTGCCGGACGACCGAGGCGGAGCGGCTCGACCGCACCAGCGTCCTGCTGTTCGAGCAGCTGCTGATGGGCCTCTCCGGGGCGATCGCCGATCGCTACTTCCTGCAGAACAGCGGCCCCGAAGGCTCGCGGATGACGAGCATCGCGTGATCTACGAGCTGCGCCACGTCACCACCTATGGCTATGGCCGGCCGGTACCGTTCTCCCGCTGCATCCTGCGCCTGCTGCCGCGCGATGGCAGCGGCCAGCGGGTCGAGAAAGCCGATCTCACGATCACGCCGCGGCCGGCCGAACGCAGCGACAGCGTCTGCTTCTTCGGCAACCGCATGACGAGCATCACCATCGCCAAGCCGCATCGGGAGCTGAAGCTGGAGATGCGCGCGCGGATCGTGGTTGATCGTCCGGCGCCGCCGCATCCCGGCCTGACTCGCGGCTGGGAGGAAGTCGCGAGGCTTGCGCAGGAGTCGAACAGCCTCGCGCCGGATTCCCCGGCCCATCATCTCTATCCGAGCCGGCTCGTCCCACCCGTCGCGGCCGTGGTCGCCTATGCGCGCGAGAGCTTCGGCGGCGCGCGGCCGGTCCTCGAAGCCGCCTGCGAGCTGATGGCACGGATCCGGCGCGACTTCAGCTACGATCCCGAGGCGACGGAGGTGACGACCCCGCTCGCCGAGGCCTTCGCCCAGCGCCACGGCGTCTGCCAGGATTTCGCGCATATCATGATCGCGGGGCTGCGCGGCCTCGGGCTGCCGGCGGCCTATGTCAGCGGCTATATCCGCACCATCCCGCCCCCCGGCGAGAAGCGCCTGGAAGGCGCGGATGCGAGCCATGCCTGGGTCATGCTCTGGTGCGGCCCGGAAACCGGCTGGATCGGCCTCGATCCCACCAACGACCTGATCGTTGCCGACGACCATATCGTCACCGCCGTCGGCCGCGACTATGCCGATGTCGCCCCGCTCGACGGGGTGGTGATCGGCCCCGGCTCACAGAAGGTCGGCGTCGCGGTGGACGTCGTTCCTGTGGGCTGAAGAGGCCTTCTTCTCATGCAATGGCTGCGGCCGCTAGGCTCAGCCCGCCAGGGCCCGGCAGGCGTTCGCACAGGCGCGGCAGGCGGCGACGCAGGACTCCATGTCGCCGAGCCTTGCGCAGTCCCTGGCGCAGGCCTCGCAGATTTCGGCGCATTCGGCGGCCATGTGCCGGCCATGGACGGAATCCATCAGCAGCAGATGGGCTGTGGTGCGGCAGATCTCGGCGCAGGCCAGCATCAGGGTGAGGTGCCCGCGTTCGACATGGGCACCTCCAACGGCGAGGCAATGCGTCGTCGCCATGCCATGGCAGTGCTTGTAGCAGTCGAGCGCGAGATCGGCGGCGTTGCGCGTCTTCGGATCGAGATGGTGCATGTCGCGGCTCCGGTGGGGGAAGGGTTTCCCCGATCAACCGCCGCGACAGCACCCTGTTCCGGCGATCAGGCCAGCGTGTAGGCCGTCTTCACCGTGGAGTAGAACTCCTTGGCGTAGGCGCCCTGCTCGCGCGGGCCGTAGCTCGAGCCCTTCCGGCCGCCGAACGGCACGTGATAGTCGACGCCGGCCGTCGGCAGGTTGACCATCACCATGCCGGCCTCGCTGTTGCGCTTGAAATGCGTCGCATGCTTCAGCGAGGTCGTGCAGATGCCGGAGGAGAGGCCGAATTCGGTGTCGTTGGCGATGGCGAGCGCCTCGTCATAGTCCTTGACGCGGACGATGTTGGCGACCGGGCCGAAGACCTCCTCGCGCGAGATGCGCATGGCGTTGGTGGTCTCGGTGAAGAGCGCCGGCTGGAGATAGAAGCCGGGCGTCTCGCGCTTCAGCAGTTCGCCGCCGAAGACCAGCTTGCCGCCCTCGTCCTTGGCGATCTGGATGTATTTCAGATCCTGGTCGAGCTGGCTCTGGTCGACGACCGGGCCGATATGGGTGCCGCTCTTCAGCGCATCGTCGACGACGACGGTCTTCAGCCGCTCGATGCAGGCCTCGACGAAGCGGTCATGGATACCGGCCTGGACGATCAGGCGCGAAGACGCCGTGCAGCGCTGGCCGGTCGAGAAGAAGGCGCCGTTGACGGCGACCTCGACGGCGACCTTCAGGTCGGCGTCGTCGAGCACCACGAGCGGGTTCTTGCCGCCCATCTCGAGCTGGACCTTCTTCATCGGGTTCGAGGCGATGCAGGCGGCCGCGACCTTGCGGCCGGTCGGGACCGAGCCGGTGAAGGAGATGGCGTGGACGTCCTTGTGCTCCAGCAGCGCCTGGCCGACGACCGAGCCGCGACCCATGACGAGGTTGAGCACGCCCTTCGGCAGACCGGCGCGCTGGATGATGTCGACCAGAGCCCAGGCCGAGCCCGGCACGAGGTCAGCCGGCTTGATGACGACGCAGTTGCCCCAGGCGAGCGCCGGGGCGATCTTCCAGGCCGGGATCGCGATCGGGAAATTCCAGGGCGTGATCATGCCGACGATGCCGACCGGCTCACGCGTGATCTCGACACCGACGCCGGGACGCACGGACGGGACCATCTCGCCGCCGAGCCGCAGGCATTCGCCGGCGAAGAAGGCGAAGATCTGGCCGGCGCGGGTCGCCTCGCCGATGCCCTCGGCGAGGGTCTTGCCCTCCTCCCGCGAAAGCAGGCGGCCGAGTTCGTCCTTGCGAGACAGGATCTCGTCCGAAGCCTTCTTCAGGACCTCGTAGCGCTCCTGCGGGGTGGAGCGGCTCCAGGCCGGAAAGGCAGCCTTGGCGGCAGCGACCGCGTTGTTGAGGTCCTCGACCGTCCCCTGGGCGTATTCGCCGACGACATCATTGGTGTTCGAGGGATTGATGTTGCGCGAGGCATTGGCCGCACCGGCCCATTCGCCGGCGATCAGGTTCTTGAAAGGCGCGTTCATCTCATTCTCCCTCGAAACAGGTCTTGCCCGGGTGTTAGCGCCTTTGGGCCGGGAAGGCCATTGCCCCGTCGCCTGCCGGCCACCCGCTGGCCGCATTGCCAGCCATGCGCCGACGGAGACTACTTCTCCTTGATCGACAGGCCGTTCTTGCCGACGGAAATCTCCACGCCGTCCGGCTGCTTCTTTTCCTGGTAGAGCGAATAGCCGGTCACAGCGAGTGCAGCGACGAGCACGACGATGAGAACGACCAGAAGATTGCGCGAAGCGAGCATGGAGCATCCCTGAGAGAGTCGCCGGAAACACGGCCCTCAGCCAACGTCACTCGCCTTCTCAAAGTTCCGTGAGGACGGAACGTTGGCGCGCCGTCGGCGTTTTCATCTGGCGCGAGCCATGGGATGGTCGCGCCAGCTGGAGCGAACGATGGCCGAGATCGAGTTGCAGGAGCGGATCTGGACGGCGCTGGCCGCGCATCCGGTCTACATGGTCTCGCTCCTTGCCAATGGCGACATCAAGACAAGGCCGATGTCCGGCCAGATCGACCGGGACCATCATCGCCTTCTCTTCGTCTCGCATCGGCATACCGGCATCATCGGGGCGGCCCTGCGCTCGCCCTCGGTCTCGATCGCGATCAGCCATGAAGCCCGGAATTTCTACGCCGCGGTTTCCTGCTCGGCGTCGGAGGTTCCGAGCCGGGACAAGCTGCGCGAGATCTGGACGCCGATGGCGAACGCCTGGTTCCCGAACGGGCCCGACGATCCCGACGCCACCATCCTCGCCCTGACGCCGGTCACCGCCGAGATCTGGGACGGACCGTCGAGCAGCGTGCTGGTCGCCTTCAAGCTGGCGACCGCCAAGATCCTCGGCCGCACGCCCGATCTCGGCGTCAATGCCACCATCGACATGCGCTGAAGCGCCGATCCTTACGCATCAGGCCGGGTCGGAGCGCGCCATGCTGCGGCCGAGCCAGGCGGTCGCGACGCTGGCCCAGACGATGCCGAGGCACCAGCCGCCGATCACATCCGTCGGCCAATGGACGCCGAGATAGATGCGGCTGAGCCCGACCAGACCGACAATGATCGCCGCCATGAGGATGCAGAAACGGGCGATGTCCCGCCGGCGCGAGGCCAGACCGACGAAGCCGGCGATGGTGAAGAGCGTCGTGGCTGAGAGAAAGGCGTGGCCGCTCGGGAAGCTCGCGGTGAAGGTCAGCGCCGTATGGGCCACGATGTCCGGGCGCTCGCGCCCGATCACCATCTTCAGCCCGTTGCTCACGACCAGGGCGGCGAGGAGGCTGACGACCAGCCCGGCCGCCAGGCGGCGGTAGCCGCACAGCCAGAGCGCGAGCACCGCCGTCAACGCCATGAAGGCGAGGCCGACGAAGCTGCCGAACGCCGTCATGTCCCGCACCGCTTCCTGGAACCAGGCGGGCCCCAGCGGGACGGACGGGTCCGCCGCATCCCGGAACAGCAGCATCAGCCGTGTATCGAAGGCAAAGCTGTGCCCCGACATGATCAGCCCGACGAGGCCGAGGAAGACCAGCCCGGCGGCAGTGGGAACCAGAAGGCGTGGCTGAAGCAAGAGTGTCGGTCTCCGAAGGCTGGGATCCAAGCTCATAGGGCTGCGCTCGCTCCCGTCAAAGCTCAGCCGCGCCGCGCGGCGATCACACGCAAGGCCCGCGGCAGCAAGCCATAGCTCAGCGGACCGACCTTGCGCTCGACTTCGCCGTCGAAGGTGATGTGGCCACGGTGCTTGTCACGCCGGCTGAGCGTCACCGCATCGCCTGTGAGGGAGACCAGGCTCTTCGCGGTGCGCCAGCGCCCGGAAACGACCGACAGCGCCGCCTTGCCGCGCGAATAGAGGCCGCCGGCATTCAGCAGATGCACCTCGAAGAGGCCACCGTCGAGCTGCGCGCGCCGCCAGTCCGCCCCTTCGAAGCGATTGACGGTGACGAGAACCGCATCCGCCTCGACGACCCGATGCTCGCCGCCGACAGTGACGTCTACGGTGATCGGGCGGGTGAACAGGATCGAACGTGCCGCCGCGATGCCGAAGGCGGCGGCCCGGCTGAAAGGGAAGCGGCGCCGGGCGTATTCACGCTCGCGCGCCATCAGGCTGAAGAAGCCCATGCCGGAAAGCGAATGGAACAGCCGGTCGTTGACGCGGCCGACATCCATGGCCACCGGCTCGCCATGACACAGCGCCCCGACCTGCTGCTCCAGCGGGCCGGCGAGGCCGAGATCCCGCCCCAGTACGTTGACGGTTCCCATCGGCAGCACGCCGATCGGCCGGTCCGCCTGGATCAGGACCGGCAGGGCACCGTTGATGGTGCCGTCGCCGCCAGCAAGGACAGGTGTCGTCTCACGGTCTTCGATAGCCAGCGAGAGCGCGTCGTCGATCTCGCGCGGCGGCACCAGCCGGATGTCGGCACGGCAGCCATGAGCGGCGAAAGCTGCGCCGAGTCGGGCGGCGAAAGCATCGGCCCCAGCCTCGAGAACCGTCCCGGCACGAGCATTGATGACGACGGTGTGACGCATGGCGTTGGTGTAGATAGGCGCCGGAGGGGGCGGCGCAAGGGTTCGCCTATGCCGCAGCCGGGCGAGCATCGGACTGCTCGGGTGCCACCGGCGTCAGCGGCATCGGCACCTCGCCGATTTCCTCGGTGACCACCTCGAAGCGCCGCAACTCGTGGCTGCCGAAGGAACTGATCATCGCGACATCGGTGGCGTCGCGGCCACGGGCGATGACGATCCGGCCGATGCGCCGCTCGTTGTGGCGGGCGTCGAACGTGTACCAGCGGCGTCCGAGGAAGACCTCGAACCAGGCGTTGAAGTCCATGGGCGCCGGGTCGGGCGGCACGCCGATATCGCCGAGATAACCATTGCAGTAGCGGGCCGGGATGTTCATGCAGCGGCAGAGCGCGATGGCGAGATGGGCAAAATCGCGGCAGACGCCGACCCGCTCCTCGAACGCCTCCGCCGCCGTGCGCGTGCCGCGGGCGAAGTGATAGCCGAAGCGCAGATGGTTATGGACGAAATCCACGATCGCCTGGACGCGCGGCCAGCCGGGCTCGACCCCGCCGAACAGCGACCATGCCAGGTCGAAGAGCGTATCGGTTTCGCAGTAGCGGCTGCCGAGGAGATAGACCAGGGCATCATCGGGCAGGCGCGACGGGGCCACCTCGCGCGCCGCCGGATCGACGACGTCCGGCTCGCCGGAATCATGGACGATCCCTTCCGATTCCAGGCGGACGCCACCGGGCGGCGCCACCATGCGCCGGCGGATATTGCCGAAGGCATCGAGATGCTGCGTCACCGCGACGGGGCGGGCAGGATCGGCGAGCGCGCTCACCCGCATCTCGTCCGGCATGGTCAGGTCGTGTCGGCGTGACGGATGGACGTCCAGCAGCGTCACCAACGGCATCTCGTGGGCGCAAACCAGCTCGATCCGATAGCCGTAACGGATGCGCATCGCGCTCTCTCCTGGCGTGAGGGACGGCCGGGCGGTGACAAGGTCCCGCGGCTCATCTGTGTCGAAATCCCCCACAGGGCAGACGCGCGGAGCGAGCCTCCGGTTCCCGCTTCGACCGAAAAAAGCGCGGTGGTAGCCGCACCACTCGCAACGGGCCCCACAAAAAGAAGATGCGGGCCTTTCGGCCCGCATCCCGCCGCCACGGCGGTTCGGCTGGGGGGATAGCAACCGCCGCGACCTGCGCCTGGCAGCCGCTACATCATCCAGTAGGGCATCGTGCCGTAGTAGTCGTGGACACGCTTGCCGTAAGCCTTGTCCTCCCAGTCGGGCTCGCCTTCGCTGTCGTACATCGGCGCCGCCTCGAGCTTTTCCTTGGTGAGAGGCACGACGTAGCCGCCGCGCTGCGGGTCATAATCCAGCACGCTCCAGGGGATCGGATGGTACTTCTCGCCGAGGCCGAGGAATCCGCCGAAGGACATGATGGCGTAGGCGACCTTCCCGGTCTGCTTGTCGAGCATCACGTCGTAGATCTCGCCGAGATGATCGCCCGCCGTGTTGTAGACATCCGTGCCGGCGACGCGGGCGCCGGCGATCAGCGGATTAGCCGTGGTGGTGGTGGTCATCGCCATTATCGATTCCTCCATCTTGCCGGGCGCAGCGTTGCCGCGCCGGAAACTCGCTTCCTCAACGTCCCGCGAGAGCCAAAGGTTCCAGCGTTTTCAGCGTCTTTCTGTGCAATCTTCCGGCATCAAATTTTCGACCGTTTCATCCTGTGAATGGAGCCGGAGCTCGATTCGGGAACCTTTGCCGGAAAGGCGGGTTTCGGTTGCGAGCCACATCGCCGTTTTGTGAAGAGGAGAACAGTCGGCATGAAAAAGTTCATGGTCATCGTGGGTCTCGCGGCCGCTATCGGCGCCTGTACCCCGCGTGAACAGAATGCAGGTACTGGTGCTCTCATCGGTGCAGGCGCAGGCGCCATCATCGGCGGCGCAGCTACGGGCCGGGCCGGTGGCGCGCTCGCGGGGGCTGCAATCGGCGGTGCGGGTGGCGCCATGATCGGCGCGGCTGCGACGCCCCAGACCTGCTATGGTCGCGATGAATGGGGCCGGCGCGTGCGCTACGCCTGCTGACGAAAACTCAGCTCATCCATGGAAGGCTCGCCGGGTCGGCGAGCCTTTTTCTTTGGCCCGAACCGTTCGCCTCGGACTTCGCTGCAGTCAAACCTGGCCATAGGGGCCGAAGCGCCCGACGAAGCGGTGGCGCGAGCCGGGGTAGAGCAGGCGCACGGCCGTCACCGGCTTCGACTGGTTCCAGGTCCGGCGCTCGACCAGAAGGCAGGGCTCGCCGATGGCGATGCTCAGCAGGTCGGCCTCCTCAGCCCCCGCCCCGATCGCGCTGATCGCATGCTCGGCTTGCGACCACAGGCTGTGCTTGAGCAGCCAGTCGCCCGGCGGAGTCTCGGCGAAATCCTCCTCGGCGAGACCGGGAACGGTGGCAGCGTGAATGACCCGCTCCTCCAGCACATGCGGCATGCCGTCGGCGCGATGCAGCACGACGAGATGGGCCACCTTGTCGGACCGCTTCAGCCCGAAGCGCTCGACCACCTCCGGAGCGGGCCTGCCGTCGCTGCGCGAGAGCACGTCATAGGCATAGACCTGGCCGAGCTGCTCGACCTCTTCGGGAATCGAGAGGATGTCGAGCATGGCATGGCTCGCCGGGGGGCTCGCGACGATGGTGCCCGAGCGGCGGCGGCGAACGATCAGCCCTTCGCGGGCGAGCTGGACCAGCGCGCGGTGCACCGTCATCCGGGACGCGCCGAGCTGTTCCATCAGGGCGTGTTCCGGCGGCACGCCGGTGCCCGGCGGCCATTCGCCGCTGACCACCAGATCGCGGATCGCGCGCCGGATCTGGTCGTAGACCGGCCCGGCGCCGTCCAGCTTCACCGCGTCGAGCCGGGTCTCAATCATCCTGTTCCCTATGCTGCCGCGAGCAGGCGCCGCATCACGCCGGCGAAGCGCGTGCGCACCGAATCACGGGCGATGTGCCGGCCTTCGGCGACCACCCTCCTGCCACCGACGACGACATCGCGCAAAGGCAGGGCGTTGGCGGCGAAGATCGCGCTGTCCACCGCCTCCGCACCGGACTTGCCGACGATCGCCGGGTGATCGGTGTCGAGCGTGATGAAATCGGCGCGATGGCCGGGCGCGATCGCGCCGATGGCGCGGCCGCATGCCTGGGCGCCGCCGGCGCAGGCCACCTGCCAGAGGGCGAGCCCGGTGGAGGCCCTCTCCTCGGCGAAGAGCGCCCGACGACGGTCGCGCAGGCGCTGCGAATATTCGAGCTGGCGCAGTTCGGCGCCGGCATCGATCTGGATATTGGAATCGCTGCCGACACCGAAGGCACCGCCGGCGGCGCGATAGCGGATGCCGTCGAAGATGCCGTCGCCGAGGCTCGATTCCGTGATCGGGCACAGGCCCGCCACCGCGCCGCTGCGGGCGATTCCGTCGCGCTCGGCATCACTCAGATGCGTCGCATGGATCAGGCACCAGCGCCTGTCGAGCGGGATCGTGTCCATCAGCAGCTCGACCGGCCGCTTACCGGTGATCTTCAGGCTGGCCTCGACCTCGGGGATCTGCTCGGCGACGTGGATGTGGACGGGATCGTTCGGGCGCAGCGACGAGACCCAGCCGAGATCGTCGAGCGCGACGGCGCGCAACGAATGCGGGGCGACGCCGAGGCGGGCATCCGGCAGGTCGCGGATCGCGGCGGCGCTGCCCTCCAGCAGGCGCAGATAGGCATCGCGATCGTTGACGAAGCGGCGCTGGCCATGAACGGAAGGCGCCTGCCCGAAATTGCCGAAGCGATAGAGCACGGGCAGCAAGGTGAGGCCGAGGCCGGTTTCCTCAGCGGCCGTGGCGATCGCCTGCCCCATCGCCGCGATGTTCGCGTAAGGGCGCCCATCCTTGTCGTGATGCAGGTAGTGGAACTCGGCGAGCGCGGTGAAGCCGCCCTCCAGCATCTCGACAAAGGCCTGCGCGGCGACAGCCTGCACATCCTCGGGATCGAGCCGGTCGAGGAAGCGGTACATCACCTCGCGCCAGGTCCAGAACGAATCCTCCGGCGCGCCGCGCCGCTCGGAGAGGCCGGCCATGCCGCGCTGGAAGGCGTGGCTGTGCAGGTTCGGCATGCCGGGCAAGGTGATGCCCGCGAAGCGGCTGGCATCTCCAACCGGCTTCACCCCTGTCTCGACAGACGTGATCGTGCCGTCGGCAACGGTCAGCTTCACATCGCTGGCAAAACCTTCGGGCAGAAGCGCCGCGGCCAAATACAGGGTCTCGGTCACCGTTTCGCTCCGTCGATCACTGGCGCTTATTTGCATATGCAAATACCACTTGCCATTTGCATATGCAATTGGATAGCATAGCTCCAACCTGAAGAGTAGCGGGAGGATGCACGGTGGCGAATGCGCCCGGTGAAACGCTGGCTTGCGACAAGCTCTGGACGAATGCGCGGCTGGCGACGATGTCGCCTGCGGTCGAGGCATCCTATGGCGCGATCGAGGACGGCGTGGTCGCAGCGCGCGGTGGGCGCATCGTCTATGCCGGGCCGCGCAGCGAGGCTCCCGCCTTCCAGGCTGCCGAGACCATCGATTGCCAGGGCCGCTGGATCACCCCGGGGCTGATCGATTGCCACACCCATCTCGTCTATGGCGGCGACCGCGCCCATGAATTCGAGCTCCGCCTGCAAGGCGCGACCTATGAGGAGATCGCCCGGGCCGGCGGCGGCATCCTCTCCACCGTCAAGGCGACGCGCGAGGCGAGCGAGGATGCGCTCTTCGCCTCCGCCGACCGGCGCCTCGCCGCACTCATCGCCGAGGGCGTCACCACCGTCGAGATCAAGTCCGGCTACGGGCTGGAGCAGCAGGCGGAGCTGAAGCAGTTGCGCGTCGCGCGCCGGATCGGCCGCGAGCGGCCGGTCACCGTCCGCACCACCTTCCTCGGCGCCCATGCCGTGCCGCCGGAATTCAAGGGCCGCTCGGGCGACTACACTGCGCTCGTTGCCGGGCCGATCCTCGATGCCGTCTCGGCCGAGGGGCTGGCCGATGCCGTCGACGTCTTCTGCGAGGGTATCGCCTTCTCGCCCGCGGAAACGAAGGCCGTCTTCGAGGCCGCCAAGGCCAAGGGCCTCGCGATCAAGGTCCACGCCGAGCAACTCTCCAATCTGTATGGCGCCAAGCTCGCGGCGGAGATGGGCGCGCTTTCGGCCGATCATCTCGAATATCTCGACGAGGACGGCATCATCGCCATGGCCAAGGCCGGCACCGTCGCGGTGGTGCTGCCCGGCGCCTTCTATTTCCTGCGCGAGACGCAGAAGCCGCCGATCGAATTGATGCGCAAGCATGGCGTCGCCATCGCGCTGGCCACCGACGCCAATCCCGGCTCCTCGCCGCTGACCTCGCCGCTGCTCGTGCTCAACATGGCCTGCACGCTCTTCCGCATGACGCCGGAGGAGGCGCTGGCCGGCCTCACCCGCCATGCCGCGACCGCGCTCGGCCTCCAGGACGAGGTCGGTACGCTGGAAGCCGGCAAGCGTTGCGATCTCGCGATCTGGGAGATCGAGCGCCCGGCCGAACTCGCCTACCGCATCGGTTTCAACCCCCTTCACACCCGCATCTGGAACGGACAATGACCACGGTTTCGCTGAACCCGGGCGCAGCCCGCCTCACCGACTGGCGCGCGATCCTCGACGGCGCCGTCGCCTCGCTCGGCAGCGACAGCGCCAGGAACATCGCCTCCGGCCAGAAGATCGTCGAGGAGATCGTCGCTGCGGGCACCGTGACCTATGGCGTCAATACCGGCTTCGGGAAGCTCGCCAGCGTCCGCATCGCCGATGCCGACCTCGCCAAGCTCCAAAGCAACCTCATCCTCTCGCATGCGGTCGGCACCGGCCCTGCCCTGCCCGACGGCGTGGTCCGCCTGCTGCTGGCGATGAAGGCGGCGAGCCTGGCGCGCGGCGCCTCCGGCGTGCGGCCGGTGGTGATCGACGCGCTGACCAATGCGCTCGAGGCCGATGCCCTGCCGGTCATCCCCGCCAAGGGCTCGGTCGGCGCCTCCGGCGACCTCGCGCCGCTCGCCCATATGACCGCGGCCCTGATGGGCTTCGGCGAGATCCGCCTGAAGGGCGAGACCCTGTCGGCGGCCGAGGCGCTGAAGCGCGCGGGTCTCAGCCCGCTTGCGCTCGGCGCCAAGGAAGGCCTCGCGCTGATCAACGGCACGCAGGTCTCGACCACGATAGCGCTGACCGGCCTTGCTGCCATCGCACGCGTCTTCGATGCCGCGCTCGTCGCCGGCGCTCTCTCCGTCGATGCGCTCAAGGGTTCCGACACCCCGTTCGATCCGCGCATCCAGACGCTCCGCGGCCAGCCCGGCCAGATCAAGGTCGCCAAGATCCTGCTCGACCTGATCGCCGGCAGCGCCATCCGCGAGAGCCATCGCCATGGCGATACGAAGGTGCAGGACCCCTATTCGCTGCGTTGCCAGCCGCAGGTGATGGGCGCGGTGCGCGATCTCATTGGCAATGCCGCCGCCACGCTTTCGATCGAGGCGAACGCCGTCACCGACAACCCGCTGGTGCTCGGCCCCGGCGAGATCGTCTCGGGCGGCAATTTCCACGCCGAGCCGGTCGCCTTCGCCGCCGACATCCTGGCGATGGCCGTCTGCGAGATCGGCAACCTCTCCGAGCGCCGCATGGCTCTGCTGGTCGACCCCGTGATGAGCGGCCTGCCGCCCTTCCTCGCCCGCGATGCCGGCCTGAACTCGGGCTTCATGATCGCGCAGGTCACCGCCGCCGCGCTCGCTTCCGAGAACAAGCAGAAGGCGTACCCGGCTTCGGTCGACACCATCCCGACCTCGGCCAACCAGGAAGACCATGTCTCGATGGCGACGCATGGCGCCTTCCGCCTGCTCGACATGGCGAAGAACGCGGCCAGCGTCATCGGCGTCGAGCTGATGGCGGCGGCGGAAGCGATCGAGCATCATCGCCCGCTCAAGACCAGCGCGCGCCTTGAGCCGGTGCTCGCCCTGCTGCGCAGCAAGATCGCACCGCTGACCGAGGACCGCTATCTCGCCCCCGATCTCGCGGCCGCGACCGAGTTCGTGCTCTCCGGCGCCGTCGGCAAGGCCGCGGGCCTCGACAGCTTCGCCGAGTGCGCGGCGTGAGGGTTAGCCGTCATTCTCGGGCGGAGCGCAGCGGAGACCCGAGAATCTCAGGACGCCTAAGCGCAATGAGCCTCTTTCGGAGGGAGATGCTCGGGTCAAGCCCGAGCATGACGGAGGAATGAAATGACCGACACCGTCATCGTGACGCGGGGGTCGTCCCCGCTCATCCTCTCGATGCCGCATCCCGGCACCGGCGTTCCGCCGGAAGTCGCGGCGCAGCTCAACGAACGCGGAAAGCTGGTCGAGGATACCGACTGGCATATGCGCCAACTCTACAGCTTTGCAACGCCACTCCAGCCGACGATCGTCGAGGCGCAGCTCTCGCGTTTCGTCATCGACCTCAACCGCGATCCGTCCGGCGTCTCGCTCTATCCGGGGCAGGCGACGACCGAACTTGTGCCGACCACAACCTTCGACGGCGCGCCGATCTGGCAGACAGCGCCGGACGCGCACGAGATCGAGCGGCGCAAGGGCGCCTATTTCCAGCCCTATCACACGGCGCTCGCCGCCGAGATCGCGCGGGTGAAGGCCGAGCACGGCTATTGCGTGCTGTGGGACTGCCACTCGATCAAGTCGGTGATCCCCCGCCTGTTCGAGGGCACGCTGCCGACGCTCAACCTCGGCACGAATTCCGGCCAGAGCTGCGCACCGAGCATCGAGGCTGCGGCCGTTACCGCCATGGCCGGCCAGCCGCTCACCCAGATCGCCAATGGCCGCTTCAAGGGCGGCTGGATCACGCGCCATTACGGCCGCCCCTTCGAGCGCGTGCATGCGCTCCAGATGGAGATCGCGCTCTCGGCCTATCTCGCCGAGGAGAACGCGCCCTGGGCCTTCGACGCGACGAAGGCCGCCAGCCTGCAGACCGCCTTGTCCGCCATCATCGCCGCAGCCCTCGATGCGGCCGCCGCCCTCGAACGGAGCCGTTCATGACCCGCCTCGACAACACCCGCACGATCCGCGCCGCGACCGGCACCGAGCTCACAGCCAAGAGCTGGCTGACCGAGGCGCCGCTGCGCATGCTGATGAACAATCTCGATCCGAACGTGGCCGAGAACCCGCATGAGCTCGTGGTCTATGGCGGCATCGGCCGGGCCGCGCGCAGCTGGGAGGATTTCGACCGCATCGTCGCGGCGCTTCGCCAGCTCGAGGCGGACGAGACGCTGCTCGTCCAGTCCGGCAAGCCGGTCGGCGTGTTCCGCACGCACAAGGACGCGCCGCGCGTGCTGATCGCCAACTCCAACCTGGTGCCGCATTGGGCCAACTGGGACCATTTCAACGAGCTCGATAAGAAGGGGCTCGCCATGTACGGCCAGATGACGGCCGGCTCCTGGATCTATATCGGCACGCAGGGCATCGTGCAGGGCACCTACGAGACCTTCGTCGAGGCCGGGCGCCAGCATTACAACGGCAACCTAAAGGGCAAGTGGGTCCTGACCGGCGGCCTCGGCGGCATGGGCGGCGCCCAGCCGCTGGCGGCGGTGATGGCCGGCGCCTCCTGCCTCGCCGTCGAGTGCAATCCCGACTCGATCGATTTCCGCTTGCGCACCCGCTATCTCGACGAGAAGGCCGAAAACCTCGACGAGGCGATGGAGATGATCGCCCGCTGGACCAAGAACGGCGAGGCGAAGTCGGTCGGCCTGCTCGGCAACTGCGCCGAGATCCTGCCCGAAATGGTCCGCCGCGGCATCCGCCCCGACATGGTCACCGACCAGACCTCGGCGCATGACCCGGTCAATGGCTACCTGCCGAAGGGCTGGACGATGGGCGAATGGAAGCAGCGCCGCGAGGGCAACCCGAAGGCCGTCGAGGAGGCGGCCCGCGCCTCGATGCGCGAGCATGTCGAGGCGATGATCGCCTTCCAGGACATGGGCATTCCGACCTTCGACTACGGCAACAACATCCGCCAGGTCGCCAAGGAAGCGGGGCTGGAGAACGCCTTCGCCTTCCCGGGCTTCGTGCCGGCCTATATCCGCCCGCTGTTCTGCCGCGGCATCGGCCCGTTCCGCTGGGCGGCGCTCTCGGGCGATCCGGAGGACATCTACAAGACCGACGCCAAGGTGAAGGAGCTGCTGCCGGACAACAAGCACCTGCACAACTGGCTCGACATGGCGCGGGAGCGCATCTCGTTCCAGGGCCTGCCGGCGCGCATCTGCTGGGTCGGCCTCGGCGACCGCCATCGCCTTGGCCTCGCCTTCAACGAAATGGTCAAGAACGGCGAACTCAAGGCTCCCGTCGTGATCGGCCGCGACCATCTCGATTCGGGCTCGGTCGCCTCGCCGAACCGCGAGACCGAAGCGATGAAGGACGGCTCGGATGCGGTCTCCGACTGGCCGCTGCTCAACGCCCTGCTCAACACCGCGGGCGGCGCAACCTGGGTCTCGCTGCATCATGGCGGCGGCGTCGGCATGGGCTTCTCCCAGCATTCGGGTGTCGTCATCTGCGCCGACGGCACGGATGACGCAGCGGCCCGTCTGTCGCGCGTGCTCTGGAACGACCCGGCCACGGGCGTGATGCGCCATGCCGATGCCGGCTACGACATCGCGCTGGACTGCGCCCGCGAGAAGGGGCTCAACCTGCCGGGTATCCTGGGCTGAGACCTCGTGTCATTCCGGGGCTCCGCGCAAGCGGAGAACCCGGAACCCACGACCGGGCGAGCCTTGTCCAACCACGATGTTCTACCCAGTCGTGGGTTCCGGGCTCGCCCTTCGGGCGCCCCGGAATGACAAGGGTTCGGCATGAATTCGAAGGAGCCTTCATGCGCATCATCCGCGCCGCCGATTGCAAGGTCATGCCGTGGAAGAACGGCGGCGGCACCACGACCGAGATCGCCGTTTCTCCGGAGGGAGCCTCCCTGAGCGATTTCGATTGGCGCATCTCGATGGCCCATGTCGGGCAGGACGGGCCGTTCTCGTCCTTCCCCGGCATCGACCGGACCTTGTCGGTGCTGACAGGAAACGGCATCCGCCTCGCCTTCGGCGATGGCGAGACGGTGGCGCTCGATCGCGCGACCGCGCCGTTCTTCTTCGCCGCCGACCGGGCGGTAGACGGCGCGCTGGTCGATGGGGCGATTGACGATCTCAACGTGATGAGCCGGCGCGGGGCGTGGAGCCACAGCGTCGAGCGCCTGACCGGCGGAGCGCATGAGATCGCAGCCGAGCGCGGATTGCTGGTTCTGGTCGCGCGTCAGGGTGTTTGGCAGGTGAACGGGACGGTTCTGGCCGCTGGTGACAGCGCCGTCCTGGAAATTGCCGTCAAGGCAAAGCTCGTCGCCGAAAACGGCGGCGAACTCTTCGCCATCCGACTATCGCCGCTCTGACCCAAACCGTCATTCTCGGGCGGATTGCAGCTCCGACCCGAGAATCCCATGAAGACACTGGTTTCCGAGATACTCGGGTCAAGCCCGAGCATGACGTCCCTTGTATCGTCTCAGGCCGCCTGCCGCGGCTGTGGGCCGACATAGACCGATTGCGGGCGGATCAGGCGGCCGCCGGCGATCTGCTCCTTGGCATGGGCGAGCCAGCCCGTCGTCCGCCCGAGCGCGAAGACGCAGGTGAAGGAATCCGGCGTGAAGCCGAGCGCTTCCAGCAAGAGCGCCGTATAGAACTCGACATTGGTCTCCAGCGTCCGGTTGGGCTTGCGCTCGCGCAGGATGGCGAGCGCGGCCTGCTCGACCGCCTCGGCGAGCGCGAGACGCCCGCTATCGGCGCCGAGCCGGCGGATCGCGCCTTTCAGCGCATCGGCACGCGGATCGCGCACGCGATAGATGCGGTGCCCGAAGCCCATCAGCCGGTCGCCGCGGTCGAGCGCCGCCTCCAACCAGGCGCGGGCATTGCCGGGTGTCCCAATCGCATCGAGCATCTCGATCACCGGGCCGGGCGCGCCGCCATGGAGCGGCCCCTTCAGCGCGCTGATGCCGGCGAGCACGGCCGAGACCAGCCCCGCCCGGGTCGAGGCGACGACGCGCGAGGCGAAGGTCGAGGCGTTGAGACCGTGATCGGCGACCGTGACGAGGTAGGTGTCGAGCGCCGCCGCCTGCTGCAGCGTCGGCGCCTTGCCGTGCAGCATGCGCAACGTGTCGGCCGCCTGCAACAGCGCCGGATCGGGCGCGACCGGGGCGAGGCCCCGCTGCAGGCGCAGGGAAGCCGCGGTGAAGACGGCCGGCGCCGCCAGCAGCCGCAGGACCGTGCCGGCATCCTCGCCATCCGGGATCAGCGCGGTCATCGCCCTGATCATCTCGACCGGCCCGAGCGTCGTGGGCACGGCAGCCTTCCGGACCACCGTCTCGAACAGCTCCGCCCGCGCTGCGCCCAGTGCCGCCGGCAGATCCTTCATGGCCGGCAGGTCCGGCACGAAGCCGTCCAGCATCAGCGCCGCCATCTCCTCGAAGGAGGTATGCCCCGCCAGCTCGTCCAGGCTGTGGCCGCGCATCACCAGCCGGCCCGCCGCTCCATCGACCTCGGAGAGCACGGTGTGGGCGGCAACGACATCTTCAAGGCCATCGGACATGGCGATCACTCCTGCAAAACGATGCCTTGAGGATCGGTAGCTTCATCGCTAAAATCAATCTTGAACAATATAATCAATGTATTTCGATGACCGACTGGCTGACGGCGCAACAGGTGATGCAGCGGCTCGGGCTGAAGCCGCAGACGCTCTATGCCTATGTCAGCCGCGGGCTGATCGAGGCGCGCGGCGATGCGGGGGATTCGCGCCGGCGGCTCTACCGGACCGAGGATGTGGCGCGGCTGGAGCACCGCAAGGCGCGGGGACGGAAACCCGCCGCTATCGCCGAGGACGCGATCGCCTTCGGCGAGCCGATCCTGGCCTCGGGCATCGCCACGATCCAGCGCGGCAAGCTCTGGTATCGCGGGCAGGATGCGGAGGTGCTGGCCGAGACGGCGAAGCTGGAGGATGTCGCGCGACTGCTCTGGGATTGCGGCTCGCAGCGCTTTCCGCCGCTGTTCACGATCGTCCCGGAGGCACCGGCCCGGCAGCGCATGTTCGCGGTGATCGCCGCGCGGGCCGCAAGCGACGCCGCCATGGCGGGGCGCACCAAGAAGGCGCTCTATCTCGAGGCCGCCTCCGTCATCGACGCGCTGGTCGACGCCATTGCGGGGCGGCCGGGCCAGGGCCCGATCCATCACCGGCTGGCGCAGGCCTGGGGCTGCGACGCTGATGGCGCCGACCTGATCCGCCGCGCGCTGGTGCTGCTCGCCGATCACGAGCTCAACGCCTCGACCTTCGCGGTGCGCGTCGCAGCCTCGACCCGCGCTTCGCTCGCCGCCTGCATCCTGGCCGGGCTCGCCACGCTGTCCGGCCCGCTGCATGGCGGCATGACCCCGCGCGTGCTCGGGCTGATGCGGGAGATCGCGGAAGACGGGGCGGAGATGGCGATAGCCGCACGCCTCGCCGGCGGCATGCCCCTGCCCGGCTTCGGCCATCCGCTCTATCCGGACGGCGATCCGCGGGCGCGAGCGCTGCTCACCGCCTTTGCGCTGCCGCCGACCTATGAGGCGACGCGCCGGGCCGTCACGGCGCTGACCGGCGAGGAACCCAATATCGACTTCGTGCTGACCGCGATCGTAAGCGAGCTCGGGCTTGCGGCGGATGTCTCCTTCCAGATCTTCGCCGCCGCACGCTGCGCGGGCTGGATCGCCCACGCGCTGGAGCAGGGCGAGACCGGACGCCTGATCCGGCCGCGCGCCCGCTATGTCGGGCGAGAGCCGGCCTGAAGACAGGCCAGCGGTTTCCGGTCGGTCTCAACCGTCATTGCGAGGAGCGAAGCGACGAAGCAATCCAGGGAGACTGGGCTGAACGTCTCACCCCGTCCCCTGGATTGCTTCGCTGCGCTCGCAATGACGGTTGGGCCTGGATGAAATCAGCCCTAGAGTTCCGCCGCCTTCACCTTGCCGGTGGCCCTCTCGCGACCCAGCTCGCCCTCGCGCTCTTCGATATAGCCGCGGGTGATCGGCAGGCCGTCGAGCCGCTTCGCGAGCTGGAACTGGAACACCACCAGATCGTCATGCCGGAAGCTTGCCTCGGAGGCGGCGAGGTAGAACTCCCACATCCTTGCAAAGCGCTCGTCATACATCGCGACCGCCTCGTCGCGCCGGGCCAGGAAGTTCTCGCGCCAGGCCTTCAGCGTCTCGGCATAGTGGATGCGCAGCACCTCGACATCGGTAACGACGAGCCCTTCCTTCTCGATCGCCGCCGTCACCTCTGACATGGCGGGAATGTAGCCGCCCGGAAAGATGTACTTGGCGATGAAGGGGTTGGTCGCACCCGGCGGCGTCGAGCGGCCGATCGTGTGGATCAGCGCCACGCCGTCCTCGGTCAGCAGCTCGCGGACCTTGCGGAAATAGTCGCGATAGTAGCCGACGCCGACATGCTCGAACATGCCGACCGAGACGATGCGGTCGAAGGGCTCGGTGAGGTGGCGGTAGTCCTGCAGCCGGAATTCGACCGGCAGGCCGGACTCGGCCCCGCGCTGCCTGGCGATGGCGAGTTGCTCCTCCGAGAGCGTCACGCCCGTCACGGAAGCGCCGGTCTCACCGGCGATCGACAGCGCCATGCCGCCCCAGCCGCAGCCGATATCGAGCACGCGCTGGCCCGGCGCCAAGTCGAGCTTGCCCATGATATGGCGCTTCTTGGCGAGCTGCGCCTCGGCGAGGGTCATGTCCGGCTGCGCGAAATAGGCGCAGGAATACTGCATGTCCGGGTCGAGGAAGAGCCGGAAGAAGTCGCTCTTCAGGTCGTAGTGATGGGCGACGTTGCGCTTCGCCAGCGCCGGCGTGTTGTGTTGCTGGAAGCGCCTGATCGCGGTGCGCAGCCCCGACAGCGTCTTGCCCCAGCCCTGTGGGCGAGCCTTGTGCACGGCCGCCACCAGCGCGTCGAGGAGATCATAGAGCGAGCCCTGCTCGACCACGACGCGCCCGTCCATCACGGCCTCGCCCAAGGCGAGCTCGGGATTCAGTGCAAGCTTGAGTTCCGTCGGCGCGTCCACGATCCGCATGCGCAGTCGTGGAGCAGCGCCCTGCCCGATCGACTGCAGCGTGCCATCGGGGAATACGACATCGATACGTGGCTCTATCGCGAGCCGAGACAACATCCTGGCAATCAGCGAATGCATTGGCCCCACCTTCGGCAGCGCCCCTTTGCTTTCAAGATGGCAAGTCGGATCGCTGCCGTAACGGCCTCCTGGCGCAGGGCAGGCCCACGCCTGCGACATGACAACGCAGGCGATGCCGTTCGGTTCCGCTACGGAAGCATGACGGGTGGCATCACCGCCGTCATTGCGAGCGGTGCGAAGCAAACCAGGGGGACGTAGCGCTCTACCGCCCCTGGATTGCTTCGTCGCTGACGCTCCTCGCAATGACGGCCGAGTGCGGCGGGCGTCAATGATCCGCCGCGATGACCTCGGCGCGGATCTCCTCGACCAGCCGCTCCTTCAGGGCGACGAATTCCGGCGTCGTCTTGATGGTGTAGGGCCGCGGATGCGGCAGATCGACGGGGATGTCCGCCTTGATCCGCCCCGGCCGGGCGCTCATCACCACGACGCGCGAGCCGACGAAGATCGCCTCCTCGATGTCGTGAGTGACGAAGAGCACGGTCTTCTGCTCGCGCTCCCAGATGCCGAGCAGCATCTCCTGCATCAGGGCGCGGGTCTGGTTGTCGAGCGCGCCGAAGGGCTCGTCGAGCAGCAGGATCTTGGGATCGTTGGCGAGCGCGCGCGCGATCGCGGTGCGCTGCTGCATGCCGCCCGAAAGCTGCTTGGGGAAATGGTCGACGAAGCCGCCAAGCCCGACGCGCGCCGCCCAGTCACGGGCGATCTTCAGCCGCTCGGCTTCGGGAACGCCCTTCTCGCGCAGGCCGAAGGCGATGTTCTGCTGCACGGTCAGCCAGGGGAAGAGCGTGTAGCTCTGGAAGACGAAGCCGCGATCGGCGCCCGGCCCGGTGACGGCCGAGCCGTCGAGCAGGATGCGGCCCTCGCTCGCGGTCTCGAGCCCGCCGATGATGCGCAACAAAGTCGACTTGCCGCAGCCGGAGGGGCCGAGAATGGTGATGAAGTCGTTGTCGGCGACCGTCAGCGAGGTCGGCATCAGCGCACGCGTCGGCTCGCCGCCGCGCTGGCCCGCGAAGACCTTGCCGACATTCTCGACGAGAAGCTTGCTCATGCGCGCGCCCAGGGGAACAGGCGCTGATTGACCGCCTTGAACAGGAAATCCGAGATCAGGCCGATGAGCCCGATGACGATGATGCCGAAGATGATCTGCCCTGTGTTCAGCAGCGCCTGGCTGTCGGTGATCATGTGGCCGATGCCCGAAGAGGAGCCGATCAGCTCGGCGACGATGACATAGGTCCAGGCCCAGCCGAGGACGAGCCGGAAAATCTCGGCGATCTCGGGCGCCGCGTTCGGCAGCATGACCCGGCGCACCACCGACTGGTCGGTCGCGCCGAGCGTATAGGCGGCATCGACGAGGTCCCGCCGGATCGAGCCGACCGATACCGCGATCATCAGGATGAGCTGGAAAACCGCGCCGATGAAGATGACCAGCAGCTTCTGGGTCTCGCCGATGCCGGCCCAGAGGATCAGAAGCGGGATGAAGGCCGAGGCCGGCAGATAGCGCGCGAAGGAGACGAAGGGCTCCAGGAAGGCCTCGATCGGCTTGTAGGCGCCCATCAGGATGCCGAGCGGCAGGGCGACGATGACGGCGAGGATGAAGCCGCCGACGACACGCCAGATCGTCATCACGATGTCGAAGCCGAAGCCGTAGCGCGTCATCAGGTTCCAGCCCTCGCCGACCATGGTCAGCGGATCGGCGAGGAACAGGCGCTGGACATAGCCCCCGAAGGTCGCCACCGACCAGAGCGCGACGAAGAGCGCGAAGAAGGTGAGCCCATAGCCGATGCGGGCCGTGGCCGAGACGGGTTGCAGGGGTCTCATCGCGCTGTCGTTCCGGTCACGGCCATGGCCAGTTGCTTCCAGGGTTCGATCGACCAGTGGCCCGAGGCGAGCCCGGCGGTCGAGGGCAAGACGAAGACGCCAGCCCCGGCGAGAAGCTCGGGCTGGAGACCGAATGCGAGCGTCGCGCCCTTCCGGCCGAGGGCCTCCTGCGCCGAACGCTTGCCGTTGAAGGCGACGAAGCGTGGAGCATGCGCGGCGATCCGCGCGTGGAAGCCCGATACGTCGAAATGAGAGCTGCGCAAAGCCGAATCCGGCCCGAAACTCTGCTTGGCGACATCGGTCAGCCCGATGCCGTAGCGCGGCATTTCGCGAAAGCGCTCCGGCGCGAACCGCTCCGGCAGCAACCCAATCTGGTGGAGCACGGCCCAGAACTTGTTGCCCGGGCCGGCATAATAGGCGCCGCGACGCGCCGACGCCGTACCCGCCTGCGTGCCGCAGAAGACGACGCGCAGGCCGGGTTCCAGGACATCCGGGAGGATGGGCTGCTGCTCCGTCATGGTCGGGCTTGCCCCGACCATCCACGCCCTGGCTGGTCGAAAACCGTGTTCAAGACGTGGATGCTCGCCACCAGGGCGAGCATGACGGGGGTATGGGCCTCGTGCAAAAGCCAAACAGCGTCACTTGCCTGCGACGAACTTGGTCTCGACCAGCGCGGCGAGATCGGGCTTGGCCTTGATCAGGCCGATCTCGAGCAGCAGGTCGGCAGCCTTGGCCGAAAAGGCCTGCCAGTCGCCGGAGAAGAACTTCTTGTTCCCCTCGGCATCCGACCAGCGCAGGAAGCCGGCCGACTTGCCGAACTGCTCACCGGTCTGCTTCACGTCGGCGCCCATGATCTCGTAGGCCTTGGCCTGGTCCTTCTTGATCATCTCCAGCGCCTCGAAATAGCTCTGAGCCAGCGCAGTGGCGGCCTTCTCGTTGACGAGGAAGGCCGGCGTGCAGCCGAAGGTGTCCATCACCATCGGATAGTCGAGGGTGGTGGCGATGATCTTGCCGGCATCCGGCTTGTCGCGGACGGTGGAGAGATAGGGCTCGTAGGTCATCGCCGCGTCGTTCTGGCCGGCGATGAAGGCCTGCGCCGCCGGACCAGGCTCCATGTTGACCACCTTGACGTCCTTCACCGACAGGCCGTTCTCCTTGAGCATCCAGGCCAGCGCGAAATAGGGCGAGGTGCCGGGAGCGGAAGCTGCCACGGTCTTGCCCTTCAGGTCCTTGATCGCGGCGACGTCCTTGCGCACGGCCATGCCGTCGGCGCCATAGCTCTTGTCGAGCTGGAAGATCTGCTTGGTCTTGATGCCGGCCGCATCCCAGACGATCCAGGTCTCGACCGTGGTCGCGGCGCACTGGATATCGCCCGAGGCGATGGCGAGGTGCCGGTCCTTCTGCGGGATCTTCTTGATCGTCACGTCGAGGCCGTTCCTGGCGAAGATGCCGGCCTCCTTCGCGAGCACCAGCGGCGCGAAGCCGGTCCAGCCGGAGATCCCGATATTCACCTTGGTCTGCGCCTGAGCGCCACCCGCCGCCAGAAGCGCGGCGAGGCCGAAGCCAAGGGTCGCGCCGACGCGCTTGAAAACTGCCATGATTGAAACCCTTCCCCTGATTTTTGGCCGACCCGCCGTTCAGACGCCTGGAGCGTCATTCGCAGCGCGATGCAACCTTCGTTCCAAAACAGCCTAATTGCATATGCAAACACGTCAAGCGGCCGATCAGCGGCGCTTGGGGAAGTCATGACATTCTCTCGTTTGACAGGGCAGAGGGAATTTCCTCCTCTTCCGCCCGCCGGCGCGAGGGCGCCCTTATTGCTTGAGTCGAGGTTTCAGGATGAACGGCGCCGACCGCCTTTGCGACACCCTTCTGATCAACGGCGTCGATACCTGCTTCGCCAATCCCGGTACCTCGGAGATGCATTTCGTCGCCGCGCTGGACCGCAAGCCGCAGATGCGCTGCGTGCTCGGCCTGTTCGAGGGCGTGGTAACCGGCGCCGCCGACGGCTATGCCCGCATGGCCGACAAGCCGGCGGCGACGCTGCTCCATTGCGGGCCCGGCATGGCGAATGCGCTCGCCAACATGCACAACGCGCGGCGCGCCCGCACGCCGATGATCAACGTGGTCGGCGACCATGCCACCTACCACCTCGTCCATGACGCGCCGCTGACCAGCGACATCGAGAGCCTGGCGCATCCGATGTCGCATTTCGTCCGCCGCATCGCGACGGCCGAGGATGTCGGCCCGGCAATCGGGGAGGCCTATGTCGCCTCGCTGACGCTGCCCGGCGTCACCACCGTGATCCTGCCGGCCGACTGCGCCTGGGGCAGCGTCGAGCCGGCCACTCTGAAGCCGACCGAGCTGCCGGCGCTGAAAAGCGTCGATGCCGCCACGGTCGGCGCGGTCGCGGCCGGCCTGCGCAAGCACGGCGCGCGTGCCGCGATCATGCTGACGGGGCTGGCGTTGCGCGAGAAGCCGATGGAAATGGCCGCGCGCGTCTGCGCCGCGACAGGCTCCAAGATCTTCAGCCAGATGTCGAACGGGCGCATCCAGCGCGGCGCCGGCCGTGTCGCCATGCCCAAGGTGTTCTATCCGATCGACAAGGCGCTCGAGCAGCTCAAGGACGTCGACTATCTCGTGCTCGTCGGCGCGCAGACCCCGGTCGGCTTCTTCGCCTATCCAGGCAAGCCCGGCCGCCTCGTTCATGACGGCTGCGAGGTCGTGACGCTCGCCAGCCCCGGCGACGACCTTCCGGCCGCGATCACCGCGCTCGCCGAAGAGATGGGCGCGACGAAGAGCGCGCCGCTCTACATCGCCCCGCCGCGCAAGGAGCAGCCTGGCCTGCCGACCGGCAAGCTCGATGCCGACAAGGCCTGCGCCATCGTCTCGGCCTTGCTGCCGGAGAACTGCATCGTCTGCGACGAGTCGGTCTCGTCCGGCCGCAGCTTCTACTATGACTGCCACAGCGCGCCGCAGCACGATTACATCCAGCTCACCGGCGGCGCGATCGGCGAAGGCATTCCGCTCGCCATCGGCGCGGCCGTCGCCTGCCCCGACCGCAAGGTCATCGGCATGCAGGCCGACGGCTCGGGCATGTACACGGTGCAAGGGCTGTGGACGCAGGCGCGCGAGAACCTCGACATCGTCACCGTCGTCTTCGCCAACCGGACCTACCAGATCCTGCATGGCGAGATGCGCGCCGTCGGCGTCAACGACTTCGGCCGCAACGCCACGCTGATGCTGAACATCGACGAGCCGGCGCTGGACTGGGTGTCGATGGCCAAGGGCATGGGCGTCGAGGCCGCACGCGCCACCACGGCCGAGGAGTTCACCAGCCTGTTCAAGGCGGCGCTCGGCCGGAAGGGGCCGTTCCTGATCGAGGCGGCGATCTAAGCGGCATCAAGCCGCCACCTGAAGAGTGTCATCCCGCACGCGTTGCGGCACGAAGTGCTGCGGTGCAGATGCGGGATCGTCTTCAGGAAAGGACGCCTTCTCGTCACGCGGTCCCGTGTCTGCGCAGCGGCATTCCATGCCGCAGCGCGCACGGGATGACACGTGTGGTCACGAAGACAGCGCTACTTGAACCCACCCAGGAATGCGTCGAGGCAGTCGCCGATCGCGTCGATGGCGTAGCCGCCCTCCTGCACGACCAACGTCGGCAGGCCGAACGCCTTCACCTGCCGACCGATCGTGCCGAAATCGGACGCCTCGAGCTTGAGGACGCCGATCGGATCGTCCTTGTGGGCGTCGTAGCCGAGCGCGATCACCACAGCCTCGGCGCCGAATTCGCGGATGGCCTTGTCGGCCCGGTCGACGGCGGCCTGCATCTCGGCCCCCCCTGCGCCATGGGCGAGCGGCAGGTTGAGATTGAAGCCCTCGCCCGGCCCGTTGCCGCGCTCGTCGGCATAGCCGGTGAAGAAGGGATAGTAGTTCGACGGATCGGCATGGACCGAGATCGTCAGCACGTCGTCGCGGCGATAGAAGATCTGCTGCGTGCCGTCACCGTGATGGGCGTCGACGTCGAGGATCGCGACCTTGCCGAATTTCGAGCGCAGGCGCTGGGCGGCGATCGCGGTGTTGTTGAGGTAGCAGAAGCCGGTGGCACGGTCGGCCCGGGCATGATGCCCCGAGGGGCGGCAGAGTGAATAGACGGCACGCTCGCCACCGAGGATTGCATCGGCCCCGGAAACCGCGGTCTCCGACGAACGCAGGGTCGAGTGCCAGCAATGCTCGCCGACCGGCACCGAGAGGTCGCCGAGATACCAGCCGAGCTGGCCGATGAAGCCGGTCGGACGACAGGGCGGGCGGACATCCTCGTCCGGACGGCCGCTCCAATAGGGAAAGGTGCTCGGCCAGACTTCCGGCCCGCGCTCGGCCGGCAGGTCCTGCCAGCGCGCCCAGGCGGTTTCGAGAAACGTGACGAAGCCCGCATCGTGGATCGCGAGCACCGGATCGAGGCCGTGAGCCGCCGGCCGTTCCGGCGCAATGCCGTGCTTCTTGAGCGCGCCCAGCAGACGCTCCGTCCGCTCCGGCAGGTCCTTGGGGGCCACGACCTTGCCGAAGCGCATATATTGCTGCGGGTCGTGGAGAGCTTGGTCGGGATGGTAGAAGGCGCGCATCGGGCGAAGGATCCTCGTCAGCAGCGAGGCGATCAGCGGGCCCCGCGAGCGGGATGCTAGCAATGGCCCGCGCGTCGGTCAGCCACGGTGATGCGGTCCGCCCCTGCGCGAGAGGCGCAACGCCCCCTTTCAGGGCGGTGCCAGCAGCGCCGCGAATTCCCGCGCCAGCGCGTCGATGTCGAAGCGCTCCGGCCGGTACCAGTCGGTCGAGCCGTTGAGCGCACCGAGGATGAAGAGGCGCAGCGCATCCGGCGAGCGCGACGCCGGCAGCGTTCCCGCCTGCTGGAGTTCGGCGATCAGCCCGCGCCAGACCTCCTCATAGGCGCGCCGCACGGCGCGCACGCTCTCGGGCGCCGGTGTCGTGCCGAAGGTGAAAACCTTGATGCTGGCGGAGGTGTAGTCGCCATGGCCGTGCAGGGCGGCGAGATGCGCCCTGATCGCCGCCTCCAGCCGCTCGCGCGGCGGAGCGCCCTCCTTCGCCGCCAGAGCCGCGACCGCCGCCTCGTGCACGAAGCGCACGCCGTCATTGACCACCGCCTCGACGATCTCCTCCTTCGAGGCGAAGTGGTAGTAGAGGCTCGCCTTGCGGATGCCGACCGCCTCGGCGATCTCGCGAAGCGTGGTCTGGTGATAGCCGCCATTGCGCAGCAGCCGCGCGGCATGATCGAGGATCAGGCGGCGCGAGCCGCCTTCGGTTTCGCGGGACGCGCGCTCGGGCATGGCGGTCACAACGAACACCCCGCCGTCATGCTCGCCCTTGTGCCGAGCATCCACGTCTTGAACACCGCGTTCGGCCGGCAAAGACGTGGATGGTCGGCACAAGGCCGACCATGACGGGAAGCATCGCGTCCACGGGTTCTGGACTTGTCGCTACGCGACGCTCCGGAACGACGGCGAGGTGTCGTCACAGCCGCTTCGCCACCTCTTCCAGCATGACTTCGGTGGCGCCGCCGCCGATCGCCTGGACGCGGGCGTCGCGCGTCATGCGCTCGATCGCGCTCTCGCGCATGTAGCCCATGCCGCCGTGGAACTGCAGGCAGTCATACATGACTTCGTTGACCAGTTCGCCGCAATAGGCCTTGGCCATCGAGACCTCGCGGGTGGCGTCGAAGCCCTGCGCATCGAGCCAGGCGGCGTGATAGACGAGCTGGCGGCCGGCCTCGACCTTGCTCGCGAGCTCGGCCAGGCGCTGACGGATGACCTGCTTCTCCCAGAGCGGCGCGCCGAAGGCCTTGCGGGTGCGGACATAGTCCAGCGTCAGGTCGATCGCGGCCTGGGCCTCGCCCATCGCCATGGCGCCGATCACGGTACGCTCGTTCTGGAAGTTGCTCATGATCGCGTAGAAGCCGCGCCCCTCCTGGCCGAGCAGGTTCTCGGCCGGCACGCGGCAATCGACGAAGGAAAGCTCGGCGGTGTCGGAGGAGCGCCAGCCATGCTTGTCGAGCGCGCGCGAGACCGAAAAGCCCGGCGTGCCCTTCTCGACGAGGAAGATCGAGACGGATTGCGAGGGCCGCGCTTGCGGGTCGGTCTTGGCGGCGACGCAGTAGAGATCGGCATGGACGCCGTTGGTGATGAACATCTTGGCGCCGTTGAGGACGTAATGATCCCCCTCGCGCCGCGCCGTGGTGCGGATGCCCTTCACGTCGGAGCCGGCGTCAGGTTCGGTCACGGCGACCGCGACGATCTTCTCTCCGGCGATGATCGCGGGCAGGTGCTTGTCCCTCTGCGCCTTCGATCCGGCATTGGCGATATGGACCGAGGCCATGTCGGTATGGACCAGCGCGGTGATGGCGACACCCGAGAAGGTCGAGCGGCCGAGCTCCTCCGCCAGCACGACGGTCGCGAGCGTGTCCATCTCCGAGCCGCCATATTCGGCAGGATAGCGGATGCCGAAGAAGCCGAGCTCGCCCATCCGGCGCAGAACATCGCGCGGGACGAAGCCGTCCTCCTCCCATTTCAGCGCGTGCGGCTTGATCTCGGTCTCGACGAACCGACGGACCTGGTCGCGCAGCGCCTCGTGCTCCTCGGTGAAATAGGGCGAGCGGCGGGCACCCTCGCGTGCAAGCGTCTCGATGGCCGACATGGCTTCCTCCCTGCTTGACCGCGGCGCCGCGATCTGACTACCTACCGGACGGTAGGTGAATGTTGCGGCGAGATCAAGACGCCCAATGTACCTGCGAGCCCTCATCCTGAGGAGCGCCGAAGGCGCGTCTCGAAGGATGGCCCAGAAGGCTCCGGCACGAACTGGAGCATCCTCCGAGACGCCGCGTTCCGCGGCTCCTCAGGATGAGGGCTGAGGAAACCATCGCGGAAGAGGCACATGGCGCAAACAGACCCGGGTATCTCCCCCCCTCCCCCGCTCTCCGCCATGCTGGAGACTTTGCGCGAGCGCCATGGGCTCGTCGCGCTGGGAGGCGGCGAGAAGCTGCGCGCCCGACACGAATCCCGCGGCAAGATCATGGTGCGCGAGCGCGTCGACCTGCTGCTCGACCCGCAGACGCCCTTCCTCGAGCTCTCGCCCCTCGCGGCCTGGGGGCTCTACGGCAACGAGGTGCCGGGCGCCGGCATCGTCACCGGCATCGGCATCGTGCAGGGCCGCGCCTGCATGCTGATCGCCAACGACGCGACCGTGAAGGGCGGCTCCTTCTTCGCCGAGACGGTGCGCAAGCATCTGCGCGCCCAGGAGATCGCCGAGGAACACCGGCTGCCCTGCCTCTACCTCGTCGATTGCGGTGGCGCCTTCCTACCGGAACAGGATCGCGTCTTTCCCGACCGCGATCATTTCGGCGGCTCCTTCTACAACCAGTGCCGGATGTCGGCGGCGGGCATCCCGCAGATCTCGATCGTCTTCGGCGGCGCGACCGCAGGCGGCGCCTATATTCCGGCGCTCTCCGACCAGGTCATCATGGTCAAGGGCACCGGCCGCATCCATCTCGGCGGGCCGCCGATCGTGAAGGCGGCCGTCCACGAGATCGTCGACGGCGAGACGCTGGGCGGGGCGGAGATGCACACGCTCGTTTCCGGCGTCAGCGACCATCTTGTCGAGACCGAGATGGAAGGGCTCGCCAAGCTGCGCGAGATCGTCGGCGCGCTCGGCGAGATCGGCAAGATCACGCCGCCACCGCAGCCTCCCGCCGCACCGAAGCTCGACCCGGCCGAACTCGTCGACATCGTGCCGACCGATCTGCGCCGGCCCTATGACGTCCGCGAGGTCATCGCCCGCATGGTCGATGACAGCGCCTTCAGCGCCTTCAAGCCCGACTATGGCGCGACGCTGGTTACCGGCTTTGCCCATATCCATGGCTATCCGGTCGGCATCCTCGCCAATAACGGCGTGCTGTTCTCGGAAAGCGCCGTGAAGGGTGCGCATTTCATCGAGCTCTGCGACCAGCGCCAGATCCCGCTCATCTTTCTGCAGAACATCACCGGCTTCATGGTCGGCACCGAAGCCGAGCGCGGCGGCATCGCCAAGCATTCGGCGAAGCTGGTCTATACCGTCTCGAATGCACGCGTGCCGAAATACACCGTGCTGATCGGCGGCTCCTATGGCGCCGGCAACTACGGCATGTGCGGCCGGGGCTTCCGTCCGCGCCTCCTGTTCTCCTGGCCCAATGCCCGCATCGCGACGATGAGCCCGGAGGTGGCGGCAACCGTGGTGACGGAGCTGCGACGGCAATCGCTCAAGGGCGCCGCGGACGAAGCCGCCATCGCCGAGCTCGACAGGCGGACACGGGCCCAGTTCGAGGAGCAGAGCGACCCCTATTATGCCACCGCCCGGCTCTGGGACGACGGCATCATCGAGCCCGCGCAGACGCGCGACGTGCTGGGCTTATGCCTCGCGCTCTCGGCGGGCGAGACCCGCGACACCGGCCCACGGCCGGTCTACCGGATGTGATGGCGATGTTGATGCACCACCTTTGTCATTCCGGGGCTTCGCACAGCGAAGAACCCGGAACCCACGACCGGGCGCGCCCTTGCCGCTGCGATCGTGACGTCATCACCCAGCCGTGGGTTCCGGGTTCGGCCCTTGGGGGCCGCCCCGGAATGACAGAGGTGCCGTGATGTTCGACACCCTGCTCATCGCCAATCGCGGCGAGATCGCCTGCCGCATCATCCGCACCTGCCGCAAGCTCGGCATCCGCACCGTCGCGGTCTATTCGGAGGCCGACAAGGACGCGCTGCATGTCCGGCTCGCCGACAGGGCCGTGCCTATCGGCCCCGCCCCGGCGCGCGATTCCTATCTGCGCGCCGACCGCATCATCGCCGCGGCGCTGGATACCGGAGCGCAGGCGATCCATCCGGGCTACGGCTTCCTCTCGGAGCGGCTCGACCTGATCGCCGCCTGCGAGGCGAACGGCATCGCCTTCGTCGGCCCGTCCGCCAGTGCCATCGAAGCGATGGGCGACAAGATCCGTTCCAAGCAGATCGCGCGCGAAGCCGATGTGCCGGGCGTGCCGGGCTATGACGGCGCAGACCAGTCCCCCGCGACGCTGAAACGAGAGGCGCTACGCATCGGCCTGCCGGTCATGGTCAAGGCCTCGGCCGGCGGCGGCGGCAAGGGCATCCGCAGGGTCGAGGCCGAGGCCGAACTCGACGCCGCCATCGCCACCGCGAGCCGCGAGGCCGAGGCCGCCTTCGGCGACGGGCGGCTGCTGATCGAGAAGTTCGTGACCCGGCCGCGCCATGTCGAGGTGCAGGTCGCCGGAGACCGGCACGGCAACATCGTCCATCTCTTCGAGCGAGACTGCTCGGTGCAGCGTTCCAACCAGAAGCTGTTGGAGGAAGCGCCTGCCCCCAATCTGAAGCCCAAGACGCGCGCGGCGCTGCATGCCTATGCGCTGAGGCTCTCCCACGCCATCTCCTACGACAATCTCGGCACGGTCGAGTTCCTGGTCGATGCCGAGACGCAGGACGTGTTCTTCCTGGAGATGAACACGCGCCTGCAGGTCGAGCACCCGGTCACCGAGGCGATCACCGGGCTCGATCTGGTGGAATGGCAGATCCGCATCGCCGCCGGCGAGACGCTGCCGCGCCAGCAGGATGAGATCACCTGCACCGGTCACGCCATCGAGGCGCGGCTGACGGCGGAGCGCGCCGACGAAGGCTTCCGGCCGGATACCGGCACGATCGCGCTGTGGCGGGAGCCCGAGGGCCTGCGCGTCGACAGCGGTGTCGAAACCGGCAGCGCCGTCTCCCCCTTCTACGATTCCATGCTCGCCAAGGTCATCGCCCACGGCCCGGACCGGGAGGCCGCGCGGCGGCGCCTCGCCGACGGGCTGGAGCGGATGACGGTGCTCGGCCCGGCGACGATCCGGCCCTTCCTCGTCGACGCCCTCAGGCAGCCGGTGTTCGCACAGGGCGGGGCGACGACGCTGTTCATCGGCGAGACCTGGCCCGGCGGCTGGCATGCTCCCGCCGGCGACGCTGCGGAGCGCGACGCCATCGCGGCCGCGATCTGGCTCTCGGCGCGCCACAACGTTCCGGCCGGCCCCTGGGGTGAGCTTCCGGGCTTCCGCCTGCTCGCAACTGCCGGCAAGCCGGGCGCCTGCCATCTCATGCTCGATGGGGATGGCGAGGCCCGCCGACTGCGCGCGGAAAATGCCGGCGACGGTATCCGCGTGACGATCGGCGAACGGCAGGTCGCGCTCACCGCGGCATCACCCACAGCTGGCGCCATGCGCTACGCGATCATGCTCGACGGCCAGCGCCGATTCGTCGACGCCATGCCCGACCGCTTGGGCGTCTTCCTGCGTCACGGCAACGTCGAAGGGCGCATCGCCATCGCGCTCGCCGTGGAGGCCGCGGCCGCGGCGCGCCAGGCACAGGGCCATGCCGGCGATTCCATTCGCGCCACCATGCCCGGCACCGTCGCCGCCATCCATGTCGGCGAAGGCGACAGCGTCGCCGCCGGGCAGGTCGTGGCCGTGCTGGAATCGATGAAGCTGTTCATGGAGCTGAAGAGCCCGGCGGCGGGAACCGTGGCGCGCATCGCCACCCGACCGGGGGCGACGGCGGCGGCCGGCGAGCTGCTGATCGCCATCACACCCGCCTGATCGCACGGCGAGCGGCTTCCCCCGTCGCAAAGGCGCCGCCTTGGCCTGCTCCCATGCGGGAACATCCGCCGACCGCCTCAGCATCCGTTCATCGCGCGCCGGCTAGGAGGACAGAATCACCTCGCTGCGCCAATGGGCGGCGGGGAAACCGAAAGGATGGACCATGTTGCGCAAGTTCACGGCCTCGGCACTCGCCTGCGCCGTCCTGCTCGGCGCCCTCCCGACTCATGCCCAGTATTATGGCGGGCCCTATCGCAATCCGCCGGCCTACGACGATAACGACGAAGACGATCGCCCGCCACCGCGCCGCTATCGCCGCGACTACGACTACGAACGCCCCTATTACCAGCCGCGCTATGGCAACATCTGCGTCACCAGCCGGGGCGACTGCCCGACGCCGCCGCTGCCCTACGGCTCGAGCTGCAGCTGCCACATCCCGGGCTTCGGCAGCAAGCGCGGCATCGTGCAGTAACCGCCGCGCCGGCCCCACTCAGGGCCGGCGTCTGCTCTCCGTCCCGAGATAGCAGAGGCCTTCTCCGGGCTTGGCCTTGCGGTTCGGGAAGATGATGAAGCCGTCGCGCGGCATCGTTACCACGGTGCCGTCGGCGCGGCGGGCGATCGGCGTGCCCTTGGCGACGCGATCGCCGGTCTTCCAGCTGCCTTCGACGCGATCGCCCTCGGCCTCGCAGATGACGAGATCGTCCATATGGACGACGACGCGATGATCGGTCGACGGGGCCGCCTCGTCGGTCAGCCCGAGATGGGCGAGCACGTTGCGGATCGCCCTGTAGCCGACATCGACGGAGGCCGGGTCCTCATGGCGGCCGCATTCAAGCGTCACGCCATAACCGCCGGCGAAGCGCATGAACTCCGTGGTGCCGAAACCTTCGGTCACGGCGAGCCGTGGCAGGTTCAGCCGCTCGCGCGCCGCGATCAGGCGGACATAGATGTCGAGCCAGCCATGGATCATCAGGTCGACGCCGAGGCAGGCGGCGAAAGCCGCTTCGGCCGCGCCGTGGCGGAACGGCTCGAGCTCGCCGCGATTGTCCTCCGGCCCGAAGAAGACGAAGGGCACGCCTTCCCCGGTGAAGGAATGGACGTCGAGCAGCATGTCGTGCTGGCGCAGGATCGCGGAGAGGCGGTTGCCGATCCGGTCCTCGTTGTCATCAGGCTGCGGCCGCTCGCGCAGGTCGCGGTTGAGGTTGCGGTCGCCCTCGCGGGTGTTCTGCCGATAGGCCTTGGGGTTGGCGACCGGCAGGAAGGTGACCTCGCCGCGCCGGATCGAAACCCGGCCGGCCCGGCAGTCCTCCACGACACGGGCGATGGCGTTCGGCCCGCAGGTCTCGTTGCCGTGGACGGCGCCGAGAACGAGGAGCTTCGGCCCCGCCTTCAGGCCGTGGAAGCGGATGGTCTCGAGCGGCGGGTCGATCAAGTCTTGAGTCGTCATATGTCTACTTGCTGTCAGGCTTTGCGAAGTTGCGAATGCGGGTCGAGGATGTCGCGCAGGCCATCGCCCAGCAGGTTGAGGCCGAGCACGGTCATGAAGATGGCGAGGCCCGGGAAGATCGAGATCCAGGGCGCCGTGGTGATCTGGTCGCGCGCATCGGACAGCATGCTGCCCCAGCTCGGGAAGGGCGGGCGGATGCCGAGGCCGAGGAAGGAGAGCGCCGCCTCCGCCAGCACGGCGCCGCCCATGCCGAGCGTGCCGATGACGATGATCGGGCCGGCGATGTTCGGCAGGATCTGCAGCAGCATGATGCGCAGGTTGCTGGAGCCGAAGGAGCGCGCCGCCTCGACATAGCCCTGCTGCTTGATCGAGAGCGTCGCAGCCCGCGACAGCCGGCAGGTATAGGACCAGTTGGTCAGGCCGAGCGCGATCAGCAGGCTGGCCAGGCCCGGCTGGAGGATCGCCATGATGGCGAGCGCGAAGATCAGCGAGGGGATCGACAGCATGAGATTGGTCAGGCCGTTGACGAAATCGTCCCACCAGCCGCCGAAATATCCTGCCGACATGCCCAGCGCCACGCCGATCACGGTGTTGATCAGTTGCGAGACGATGCCGACCGTCAGCGAGATGCGCGCGCCGTAGAGCACGCGGCTGTAGATGTCGCGCCCCTGCGCATCCGTGCCGAACCAGAACTCGCCACCGGGCGGGATTTCGGCATTCATCAGGTTGGCGTCCATGACGGGATCGGTATGCGCCAGCCAGGGCGCCAGCGTCCCGCCGACCACGACGGCGGCAAAGAGCACGCCGCCGATCCACAGATTAGCCCGGAATTTCATGCCCCGCCCCTAGGTGTATTTGATGCGCGGATCGATCAGAGCGCAGAGCACGTCCACGATGATGTTCACGACGAGGAAGAAGAGCACGAGCAGCAGGATGCAGGCCTGGACGACGGGAATGTCGCGCAGCGACACGCTGTCGACCAGGAGCGAGCCGATGCCCGGCCAGGCGAAAAGCTTCTCGATCACGACGGCGCCGCCCATGATCGAGCCGAACTGCAGACCCAGCGTCGTCAGCACGATGACCATCGCGTTGCGCGCGACATGCCAGCGCATCACCCGGACCTCGCTGTTGCCCTTGGCACGGGCAGTGCGCACGAAGTCGGCGTTCATGACCTCGAGCACGGCGGCGCGCGTCGTACGGGCGAGCAATGCGAGCGGCGCCACGCCGAGCGCGACCGCCGGCAGCACGATGTAGCGCGGATTGCCGTCGCCATAGCCGAAGCTCGGGAACCAGCCGAGCACCAGCGCGAAAGCGTACATCAGCATCAGCCCGAGCCAGAACTGCGGCAGAGACAGGCCGGACACGGCGACGAACATCGACTGCATGTCGAGCCAGCCGCCGGGCTTCAGCGCCGCCAGGAAGCCGAGCGGGATGCCGAAGGCGATGGCGAAGGCCATCGCGGCAATGGCGAGCTGGAGACTGGGCCAGATGCGCTCGAGCAGGGAATTGATCACCGGCTGGCGGGTGCGGAACGAAGTGCCGAGATCGAACGTCGCCAGCTTCGTCGCATAGTTCGCGAAGCGTACATGGACGGGATCGTCGAGGCCGAACTGCTTGTTCATGCGCGCGACCTGCTCGGCATCGACGACCGAACGGCCATCCGCCATCTGGGTCGACGCGAAATCGCCGGGAATGACGCTGAACATCACGAAGATGAGCGCGGCGACCGCAAGCAGGATCGGAATGGCCTGCAGCAGGCGGCGGATGACATAGGGCAGCATGGTGAACTCCTGATCGCCGCCGCATGGCGGACTCAGGTCTAGGCCCGGAAGTCCCCGTCACCCCGGATGGACGGCGCGGCTGCACCGATCCGGGGTGACGGAGTTTCCTGATCTGGCGGGAACCTCCGCGGAGGCGCTTACTTCGCCGCGGGCGAAGAAGCGTCGACCCAGAGATCCTCGTAGCGCTGGAGCGCGAGCTCGGTCGCGTTCGCCTGGAGGCCGTGCAGCCAAGGCTGATAGGCCAGCACCGCCTTGTTGTAGTTGAAGAACCAGACCGGAGCCTCGTCCTGCAGCAGCGCGTTGGCCTTCTTCATGAGCTCGACCTTCTTGCCCGCATCCCTCTCGGCCGCGGCCTCTTCGAACAACTTGTCAAAAGCGGCGCTCTTGAAGGTGGTGTAGTTGCAGGACGAGCGCGGCGTCGCCGAATGGAAGCACTTCAGCGCGGTCAACGGATCGGGCCCCGAGGTGTTCGACCAGATATAGGCCTGGAAATCGCCCTTCGCGATGACGCCGCCGAGCGCCGAGGTCTCGACCGGCTTGACCTTCACCTTGATACCGACCTTGGCGAGCATCGGGATCGTCGCCTCGACGATCGGAATGCCCCAGCTCTCGTTCGGCGTCGCCGTCCATTCGAACTCGAAGCCGTCGGGATAGCCGGCTTCAGCCAGGAGCTTCTTGGCCTTCTCCGGGTCGAAGGCATAAGGCTTGGCGTCCTTGTCGAAGGCCGGGACCGAGCTCGGCAGCCAGCTCACCGCGCGATAGGCCTTGTCGCGAACGAGGCGCTTGATGATCAGGTCGCTGTCGATGGCGTAGTTGATCGCCTGGCGGACGCGCTTGTCGGAGAAGGGCTTGAACTCTGGGTTCATGCCCATGTTGCGGGTGAAGACCTCCGCGACCTCCAGGATGCCCTTTGAGAGGTTCGGGTCGGCCTTATAGGCGACGTATTGGGTCGAGCCGAGGATCGAGACGTCGATTTCCTTGTTGCGGAAGGCGACGTCGCGCGCAGCCGCCTCACCCATCGGCGAGATCACGAGCTTGTCCGCATAAGGCTTGCCGGGCTTGTAGTACTTCTCCCAGCGCTCGAAGACCATGCGCGAGCCGGGCACATGCTCGACGAACTTGAACGGGCCGAGGCCGATCGGCTTGTTGAAGAAGTCCGGCTCCTGCGCTTCCTTGGCCGGCATGATCGCCGTGGTGGCGGCGTAGAACAGGAAGCTGGGATCGGCCGGATCGGTCAGCGTCATCTCGATGGTGAAATCATCGATCTTCTTGAGGCCGGAGATCTCCTTGGCCTCGCCCTTGCGAACGGCCTCAGCGCCCTTGATGCGCACGACGCGGCTCGCACCCGGATAGTTCTTGGAACCATCGACAAGACGCGTGAACGACCAGATCACATCGTCGGCCGTCATCTTGCGGCCGTTGTGGAAGAAGGCGTCGTCGCGCAGCTTCAGCGTGTGCGTCAGCCCGTCCGCCGCGGTGGTGAAGCTCTTGACGAGCTCCGGCTCGGGCTTGCCGGCCTTCGAATCCCAGCGGAACAGCATGCTGTGCAGCGCGTAGCCGTAGATCTCGTCCTGGATCTGGTTCGAGACGTGGCTGTCATTGCTGACGAAGGAGGCGCCATAGGGCGCCGTGAAGCGGATCGTCCCGCCGCGGCGCGGCTCCTGGGCCTGCGCCGAAATGGTAAAGGCTGCCAGCGTCAACGCGGTGGCGAAGGCAAATTTTTTCAACAACACGATCAGTCCTCCCGTTTCCCATCTGCTCCGGCTGATCCGGAGTTGTTTGCTTTCAAGTGGAACCATAACGGCTTTGCCGCGCTTGTCTTCCCCCGCGCCGCCAAATTCCCCGAACAGCTCCGCGTTTCACGGTGGCGCAGAGCTGTTCGGGATTATTTTTCGCATTTTCTTCAAGCGAACCGGCCTTTTTCGCTCGAAGATGCTCTGACTCAAACCTCCCGTTCGTAGACCACCTCGCCACCGAGGATGGTGAGATCGCAGCGCGTATCCTTGAGGATATCGGCGGGGTCGGCAGTCAACAGATCGCGCGAGAACACCGCGACATCGGCGAGGAAGCCCGGCGCGAGGCGCCCCTTCACCTTCTCCTGCTTCTGGGAGAAGGCGCCGAACTCGGTATAGGCCTGCAGCGCCTCCTCGATCGAGACGCGCTGACGCTCGTCCATCACCGTGCCCTTCCAGGTCTTGCGGGTCAGCATGGTGTGAAAGTTCGGGAACGGATTGGGATCGCAGACCGGCGCGTCGCTGCCGGTCCCCGGCTTCAGGCCGAGATCGAACCAGGTACGGAAGGGATAGCTCGGCAGCGCCCGCTCGGGACCCAGGACCTTCACGTAGGCGTCCCCGAAATCATGGATGAAGACCTGCTGTGGGCAGGGGTAGATGCCGGCCTTGACCATGCGCTCGTGCTGGGCCGGGGTGGAGAAGCCGCAATGCTCGATGCGGTGGCGGCGGTCCGAATCGGGATAGGCCGCGAGCGCCTTCTCATAAGCCGTGATGAGCTGCTCGATCGCGGCGTCGCCGATCGCGTGGCAGGCGAGCTGATAGCCCTTCCTGTGGGCGTCGAGCACCATGCGCTCGAGCTCGGCATCCTCCCACATCCAGACGCCGGTGGTCTTGTCCTCGCCGAGATAAGGCTCGGTCATCCAGGCGGTACGCCCGCCGGCCGAACCGTCGAGGAAGAGCTTGACGGCACCGACCATCAGCATGTCGTCACCGGTGCCGGAGATCAGCCCGGCGTCGTAGCATTGCGGAACGATCGAGCGGCCATCGTCGCCGAGCAGGGTCAGCCAGGTGCGGACCGGCAGGCGCCCGTCGCGCTTGGCGCGATGATAGGCGGCGATCTCGCCGAAGCCGCCCTTCTGGCCGACGGCGGCGTCCATGCAACTGGTGATGCCGAGCGAGAGCAGATACTGCCCGCCGCGCTCGATGCCGGCGATGATGTCCTCCTCGGTCGCGGCCGGAATCGCAGCCTGGACCGGGGCACGGGCGTTCTCGGCGAGCAGGCCGGTCAGGCGGCCGTTCTGCTGCTCGATCAGCCCGCCCTGCGGGGTCGGCGACTTCTCGTCGATGCCGCCGAGCCTCAGCGCCTCGGAATTGCAGATCGCGATATGGCCGCAGGTGCGCACCAGCATCACCGGATTGTTCGGCGCGGCGCGGTCGAGTTCCTCGCGATAGGGATGGCGGCCGGTATCGAGCTTGGTCTGGTCGTAGCCGCGCGACAAAATCCACTCGCCGGGCTTGAGCGTGGCGGCACGGGCCGAGATGGCGCCGAGCAGCGCCTCCAGCGTCGGTGCGGCGTCGGGCTTGGAATCGACCCAACCCATGGTCATGCCGAGCGAGACGAGATGCAGATGCGAGTCGTTGAGGCCCGGCGTCGCCAGCCGGCCCTTCAGGTCGACCACGCGGGTCTTAGGGCCGATCAGCGGCGCGATCTCGGCGTCGCTTCCAGCCGCCAGCACCTTGTCGCGAAAGATCGCCAGCGCCTCGACGACGCCCTCTTCGCGCCCGCACCAGATCGGCCCGTTGCGCAATACGATATCGGCCTGAATCGCCATGATGTTCTCCTCAAATTCAGTCGTCGCGGCTCCTGCGAGCGGCGGTCAGATATCGTCGAGCGGGAAGATCGGGCGGCGAACCTTCTTGTAGGGCCGCTCCTTGAAGTTGCGCGTCGAGAGCGCCCCGGTATCGACCTCCAGCACCTCGCGGGCGATCGGCTGGAAGGCGGCGCGGAAATGCTGCATCGACTTGACGATCACCGTCGATTTCCGGGTCGGATCGACGCCGAGCGAGGTAAACTGGGCGAGGTCCGTCGCCTGGCCGTTATGGGTGATGACGATGATCTCGACATCGTCGACGCGCAGCAGGGCCGAAAGCCCGTAATTGCGCCAGACGCCGCCGGCCATCGGGCCGTAGCAGATGAAATGCCCGTCAGTGATCGCGACGACATGGGCGTCGAGCTCGAGCGGGCCGCCACCCATGGTCGGATCGACCTTGCCGCCGAGCTTGATCCGGCCGCGATTGCCGACGCCGATCGCCTGGGCGGCGAGCACCGCCTCGGCGTCGCAGATCGCATGGAAGCCGACATTCCTGAGCTTCGCCGCCAGCACGGCGCGCAGCAGGTTGGTGGCGTCGCCATAGGCGCCCGAGCCGGGGTTGTCGGAATAATCCGAGATCACGAGGGGCTTGTAGCCAGGCTTGCCGGTGTCGGCCTCGCCGGCCTTGGCACGCGCCATGGCCTCGGCCAGCGGCGTGAAATGGATCGAGGAGAAGCGGCGTTGCTCCCAGGCGTAATCCATCAGCTCCTCGGCGATGCCTTGAGCCTTGCCGCGATCATCGGCCGTGACCGCGATCGAGGGGCCGATATCGTGGACGTCGGCCGAGGAGAAACCGGCCTGGACGCTGACGACCAGCGCATCGCCCGAGGCTTCCAGCGCATCGCCGCGGCGCAGCAGCTCCAGGAAAGGCGGCGAGGTGGTGCGGCCACCGTCGAGCGCATAGAGGATCGGGCGCCGGGCGATCGCCACCTTTGGCCTGATCTCGCCCTTCATCGCACGTTGAAGCAATTCGGCGGCCTGCCAGGTCCGCTCGTATTGGTCGATATGCGGGTAGGTACGGTATGAGATCAGCGCATTGGCGTTGTCCGCCATGAGCTGCGTCACGGTCGCATGCAGGTCGAGCACGACGACCACAGGCACATCCGGGCCAATCCGCTTGCGCAGCCGGGCGAGCAGCTCGCCCTCGCCGTCATCCGAGCTTTCCGTCGCCATGGCTCCATGGAGGTGCAACAATACGCCATCGACACCGGCGGCAGCATCGACGATCTGGCCGGCGAAGAGATCGAAAGCGGCATCGGTGACGCGGCCGGACGGGTTGGCACCGGCTACCAGCGGATGGGCAAGGCTCCAGCCGAACTTGTCGGCTGCCTCGAAGGCCGCCCCTATCGAGGTGCGCGTGCCGCGGAAGGCGCCAGGGATTTCATTGTCGCGATAGACGCGACGTGCCTGGAAGGTGGCTTCGTCCGTGAGCTGAACACTGAAGGTGTTCGTCTCATGCATGAACTCTGCGATCAAAACCCGCGGCACCGTTCGTCTCCCCAAATATCGTTCAATTTTTTTGACAATGTGGGCGAGGAACCGGCGCCCTGGCCACTGATTTTCGCGCATGCATCCCCAGAAACCTGCGCGCTTGTCGAAATGTGGTGAATATGCTCGACTGAGTGGAACCAACTGGACGATGGCGCCGTTTTCGCAATGGATCTGCGCGAGCCCGCCCATGCCGGTTTCCCCGAACGCCAATCGCCCTGCCACCGCGACGCGGCTGCGGCGCGTTTCCTCCGACGACCTCACCATCCGGCGCGTCCGGCTTGGCCGCTCCTTCGGCTATCGCGACGCAGAGGGCGCGAAGATCACGGACGCGGACGTCCTGGGCCGGATTCGCGCGCTCGCCATTCCGCCGGCCTATGAGGATGTCCGCATCGCCGCCGACCCGCAGGCGCATCTGCAGGCGGTCGGCCATGACGAAGCCGGCCGCGTCCAGCATCGCTACCATCCCGAATGGGAGAAGGTGCGCGAGCGCCGCAAGCTCAAGCGCCTCGGCCGGCTGATCGAGGCGCTGCCGCGGCTGCGCGCCCGGATCGCGGCCGACATCAAGACGCGGGCGCTTTGCCGGGAGAAAGCCCTCGCCTGCGCCGCCGCCATCATTGACCGCTGCCATCTGCGCGTGGGCAATGAGAGCTATGCCAGGGCGAATGGCAGCCATGGCACCTCGACCTTGCTCAAACGGCACGTCACGCTCTCCGGCACCCGGGTCGCGCTGCATTTCCGCGGCAAGGGCGGCAAGGAGATCGCCTGCGCGATCGACGACGGGCCACTCGCCCGCGCCCTCGCCCGCATCGTCGCGCTGCCGGGCCGGCGCCTGCTGCAATATCGCGACGCGGAAGGCACGGTTGCGCCGATCCGCGCAGCCGAGGTCAATGCCTATCTGCGCCAAGCCTGCGGCCTTTCCGTCAGCAGCAAGGATTTGCGCATGCTCGCAGCCAACGCCGCCGCGGCGGAACTCCTCCTCGCCGGCGAAGAGATCGCCAGCGAAACCGGGCGCAAGCGCCAGCTCGCCGACATCATGCGGGCGATCTCGGAGCGGCTCGCGAATACGCCGGCGGTCGTGCGCAAGAGCTATGTCCACGCCATCGTGGTCGAGGCCTATGCCAGCGGCCGGCTGCAGCGCAGCTATGCCAAGGCGCGAGCCCGCGCCGGCTGCTCGCGGATCGAGCGCGCGCTCGGGCTGCTGGCCGCCTGAGCATTAGGGGAACAATGCCGCGGCCCAGCGCTTGGTTCAGTAGCTCGCCCCACGGAGGATGAAATGCTCAACCGTGTCGGTTCCCCGACCCCGATCGATACACCGCAGCGGCCAGGACAGTCCGCAGACGCGGAGAAGCGGCCCGGCCCCTCGCCGCATTCCGCCCACCCCACCGGCCCCGCGCCGCCATTCGAATACGAGATGGAGCCGCCGCAGACCGACATCCCGGCCGATGCGACGACGGTGCGTTCCCAAGCCGGCGGCGCCAGGCAGGACTGACCCGATGGCGGGGGATTGGGGGTTCGTCGTCTGGATCGTGCTGATCGCGATCCCACTCGGCATCGCCTTCTCGGCGCTGTGGGCGCGTTCGCGTCGTCCGGGCGCGGCGCGCATCGATAGCCCCAGCCCCGAGGACCCGCGCGACCCGATCTAGAGCCGGCTTCACGGGCAGTCTCAAGCCACTGGAATCGGGCGCCTCTCCGATTTCTCCGTTTTTCAGGGAACCTCTCCCGCCGATTCGACGTTCCGTGGCCGCTTACCCCGCGGCGGAGACGGACATGGACGAAGAGAGAATCAAGCGGATCGCCCGCGCGATGTGCCGGGCGGCGCGCCTCGATCCCGACAAGCCTGCCGGCAACAAGGGCCCCTATACGATGTCGATGCGGGAGCCCGGGTATGAGGGCCCGCAACCGGCCTGGATGCTGTTCCGCAAGGAGGCCGCGCTGTTTGCCGACCGCCATCGCGACGTCGCGGGTCGACTCTGAATTTTCCCGAAGCGGCCGCTCGCCCGCATGCGACAGCGGCCATGGCAAGGCCCGGCACTCCCTCAGGAGGCCGGGCCTTCTTTGCGTGTTGCCTGTTCGGAAAGGCGGATCAGCCCGGTGTGAGGTTCTTGAACGTCGGATAATAGCCGCGGAAGCTCTTCTCGAGGATCGCTCCACCGCCGCGTGCCTTCAGCTCCTCGGCGACGGCAAGGCCGATCTGCTGCGCCTGCTCGAGTGCTCCGCTTCCGCTCGCCACGACGCGCTCCGTCCCCTCGATCGACGTCACCTGCGCGTGCAGCGTCAGCCGCCCATCCTCCCAGCTGGCACAGGCTCCAACCGGCAGGCTGCAGCCGGCGCCCAGCGCATGCATCATCTCGCGCTCGGCCTCCGCCTCGGCGCGCGCCGTCGGGCATTGGATGGCCTGCAGGATCTCGACCGCGGCCGTATTGTCGGCACGGGCTTCCAGCCCGAGCGCGCCCTGCCCGACCGCATAGGGGAACAGCGCCGGATCCAGCACTTCGGAGGAAGCATCGTCGAGGCCGAGCCGGCGCAGGCCGGCATGCGCCAGGATGACGGCGTCGAGCGCGTCATCGCCGCCGATCTTGGCGAGGCGCGGTCCGACATTGCCGCGGATGGGCACGACCGTGACGTCAGGACGCAGGTTCAGGATCTGGGCGCGGCGCCGCAGCGAGCCGGTGCCCACTCTGGCGCCTTGCGGCAGCGAAGCCATCGTCGCCCCGCAGAGCGCATCGCGCGGGTCCTCGCGCGGCGGCACCGAGGCCAGGACGAGCCCCTCATGCAAGGTGGTGGGCAAGTCCTTCAGCGAATGGACGACGAAATCGACCTCGCGCGTGACCAGTTGCTGCTCATGCTCGACGGCGAAGACGCCGACCATCCCGAATTGGTGGAACTCCGAGACGCGATCGCGGTCCGCGATCGTGGCGATCTGGCAGAGGGTGAATTCAGTATCGGGGAATTTTTCACGGATCAGGCCCATGACATGGTTGGTCTGGGCCATCGCCAGCGGGCTGCGGCGCGTGCCGATCCTCAGATGCATGACTTGAACTTCCGGTGCTCTCCGGCTCTGGCCGGTCGTGCCGCTCTATAACAGGGGGGCGCGGGGCTGACGAGTGCGGCGCAACCCCGCGCCGTTCAGGCTTTGGTCCCTCCTAGCCGGGGCCGGCCGCAGCGACCGATCCGGCGTGCAACCCCGCCATTGCCTCGCGCAGGACCTCGATCAGGCGCGGATCGCGCGATTGGGCGACGTTGAAGCGCATGAAACCCGCCGCCCCTTGCGAGATGCTGAAGACATTGCCGGGTGCCAGCACCACCTCCCGGCTCAGGGCGAAGCGGGCGAGCTCGGCCGAATCGATGCCATCGGGCAAATGGCACCAGAGGTAGAAGCCGCCGCGCGGCATCAGCCAGGGCCGGATGCCGAGCGGCGCCAGCCTGGCGGCGACGTCGCGCCGTGCCTGGGCGAGCCGGCGGCGCAGTTCCTCCATATGCTTGCGATAGTTGCCGCCGGCGAGGATTCCGGCGACCAGCTCGGCGGCGACCGGGCTCTGTCCGCCGAAGCTGGTCGCGACCTGGAGGTCGACCAGCCCCTCGATCCAGTCCGCGCGCGCCGCGATATAGCCGCAGCGGACGGAGGCCGAGAGGGTCTTGGAGAAGCTGCCGATGCGGATGACGCGGTCGAGGCCATCGAGCACGGCGAGCCGCGCCGAGGGCTCCGGCTCGAAATCGGCGAAGATCTCGTCCTCGACGATCGTCATCGCACAAGCCGCCGCCGCACTCAGGACACGATAGGCCGTCTGCGGCGTCAGGCTGGCTCCCGTCGGATTGTGTAGCCCGGAATTGGTGATGTAGAGGCGCGGGCGTTCGCGCGCCGCCAGGGCCTCGAAGGCTGCGACATCCGGCCCCGTCGGCGTGTAGGGGACGCCGAGGACGCGCAGCTGGTGCGCCCGCAGCAGAGCCTGGAAATTGAAGTAGCAGGGGTCGTCCACCAGCACGGTATCGCCCGGCCGCAGCAGGAAGCGGCAGATCAGGTCGAGCGCCTGAGTGCCCGATCCGGTCAGCAGAAGTTGCTCGGGCCCGGTCGACAACCCCTCCTCCGCGAAACGCCCGAGCAGCAGCCGGCGCAGCACCGGCGAGCCGAGGGTGCCGCCATAATCGGCCAACACGGCGTCGGATGAACGGGCCAGCGCGCGGAAGCCCCGACGCAGCGCGTCGCCCGGCATCCAGTCGGCCGGCAGCCAGCCGCAGCCGGGCTTGAGGGCGGCAGGGTCGGCATCGAGCGACTGCCGCGAGACCCAGAAGGGATCGACGGCGCGCTCCCGTGCCGTCTCCGCCTGCGCCAGGGAAAGCGGCGGCAGGCCGCCGCCGGTCACGTAGAAGCCCGAGCCCTGGCGGGCCCGGATCAGCCCCTCGGCCACGAGACGGTCATAGGCCTCGACCACCGTCGCGGGCGAAACGCCCATCAGGGCCGCGAAGCGGCGGATGGAAGGCAGGCGGTCCCCCGGCGCCAGCGTCCGCGCCGCCAGCCTGCCGCGGATGGCGGCCATCACGGTTGCGGTGCGCGTCTGCCGGACCTCCGCCATATCCTCGATCGTATTGCTGTTCATAGCCATACAGTTTGGCACAAATGTACCAGAATGTCGCTGTTCCATCGGACGCGCCATGGCGTAGAGCCGGCAGGGACGACAACAGGAGCGACATCGATGCGCGAAGGATGGGCCGGCAGGGGCTGGGGCAGCGGCTTCCTCGGCGTCCTCATCTTCAGCGGCTCCCTGCCGGCGACGCGCGTCGCCGTGGCCGGTTTCTCGCCGCTGTTCCTGACCTCGGCCCGCGCCGTGATCGCCGCCGTGCTGGGTGCCGCCTGCCTCGCGCTGCTGCGCCAGAAGCGGCCGGAGCGGCACGATCTCGGCCCACTCGCGGTCGTCGCGCTGGGGGTGGTGCTCGGCTTCCCGCTGCTGACGGCGCTGGCGCTGCAGCACATCACCGCGGCGCGCTCGATCGTGTTCATCGGCCTGCTGCCGCTGGCGACGGCGCTGTTCGGCGTGCTGCGCGGCGGCGAGCGGCCACAGCTCGCCTTCTGGCTGTTCTCGCTGCTGGGCGGAGCGACCGTCGCCGGCTTCGCCCTTGCCCATAGCGAAGGCAGCTCGGTCACCGGTGACCTGCTGATGATCGCCGCCGTCCTGCTCTGCGGGCTCGGTTATGCGGAGGGCGCGGCACTCTCGCGCCGGCTCGGCGGCTGGCAGGTGATCTCCTGGGCGCTGCTGCTCTCGCTGCCGGCGATGGCGGCCGTGGCGTTGCTCTACCTGCCGGCGACCTGGCAGGGGATCGGAGCACCGGCCTGGCTCGGGCTCGGCTATGTTTCGGTCTTCAGCATGCTGGTCGGCTTCGTCTTCTGGTATCGCGGGCTGGCGCTCGGCGGCATCGCCGGCGTCGGGCAGCTTCAGCTGCTGCAGCCCTTCTTCGGCCTGCTGCTCGCCGGCCTGCTGCTGCACGAACCGATCGCCTGGACGATGATCGCGGCGACGGGCGTGGTGGTGCTCTGCGTCGCCGGCGCCAAGCGCTTCGCCTGAACCGGGAAGCGGCGCCGGCCTGCGGACTTCCCTTGAGGAAGACTGTAGAAAGCCCGGCCGACGCCATAGACGGCCTCGATCGGTGCGGGCAAGGTGAAAACCACCGAACGATGGAGGCTGCGATGCGTCATCAGGCGCCCTTTGCCCTGATATCCATGATGTTGCTCGCAGCCTTGCCTGCCCAGGCCCAACAGACGCTCCCGGCCGTGGATGGCCCCAGCGGGAAGCTCAGCTTCACGCGCGGGGGCGCCAACGGCGACGACGCGACCGGGCTGGAAGGCGCGGTGACGCTGCCGCTCGGGCAGCGCTTCGGCCTGCAGCTCGATGGCGCCGGCGGCGCGCTCGACGGCTCGCTGGGAAAACCGGCCTTCTATGGCGGCGGGGCTCACCTGTTCTGGCGCGATCCGTCAACGGGCATGATCGGCGTCGAGGCCGGCTTCGCCCGTCTCGACGCGCTGGGAGGCGTGAATACCTATTCCGTCGGGGTCGAGGCCGAACGCTACTGGAATTCGTTCACGTTAGGGGGCCTGATCGGCGTGATCGACCAGAGCAACGCCACCTTCTCCACGCCGCAGGGACAGTTCCGCTATGATCTGGACACCCGTTTCGTGGCTGCCGCCAATCTCACCTGGTATCCTGACGATAACCTTGCCCTGACCGTTTCCGGGGCAGTGGCAGGGGGCGATGTGACGGCCGGCGTCGGCATTGAATGGGCACCGGCCAGCACCAGCTCGGCCCAGCCGAGCGTCTTCGCACGCGCCCTGCTGCGCGAGGGTGGCGACGTCTATGCGCTGGCCGGCCTGAGCCTCTACTTCGGCGGACAGCCGAAGCCCCTGATCCGCCGCCATCGGGAGGACGATCCGACCATCGGCAACGTGATGGGCCTCGGTTCCAAGGCCGGCATCGCGTTTACCCTGGGGGCCATCTGCAAGTTCCGGGCGCACAACAGTAATCCGTGCGAGCGTCCCGGTCGGCAATCGCTTCTCTAGCCTGCCTTCCCCCGCTTGCGCCCGGCCCGGGTTCCCGGTCCGGGCAACCCCATCGGTCGTGGCGCGGCGCCTATCGAAGAGCGGCACCGAAATTCATCCAGTGCGAAGTCGCCAGCCAACCCGCGTCGACCGGGATCGAAGCGCCCGAGACGGCGCTGGCGGCGTCCGACATCAGGAAGCCGACCACCGCCGCGATCTCCTCGATCTCGACGAGCCGGCCCATCGCCGTCGCCTGCTTGATGGCGGAATCGTCGCGCGTCCCGCTCTCGATCTTCGCGCGCATGATCGGCGTCAGCGTAAAGCCGGGCGCGACCGCGTTGACGCGGAGCCCGGCCTGTCCGAACTCGCCGGCCGTCAGCGCGGTCATCGAGCCGAGGGCGACCTTCGTCGGCGCGTAGGCATGCAGCGGCAGGGGCCGGATCTCGTTGATCGAGGTGATGTTCACGATCGAGCCGCCGCCGCCCGCCATGATGCAGGCGCCGAATTCGCGCGTGCAGGCCAGGGCGCCGAAATAGTTCACGTCCCAGATCTTGCGGTGAGCCGCCTCGTCCATGGTCATGAAGGGCATGATGTCCTGCAGCAGGCCGGCGGCGTTGACCAGCCCGGCCACCGCGACGCCCCGGGCATCGAGATCCACGGCCAGCGCACGCACTGCGGCGGAATCCGCAACGTCCAGCGGCGCGAACGACAGCGCGGCGCCAGCAGCGCCGTCCTTCAACCTCTCGAGAGCTTCCGCACTCAGATCGGTCGCGATCACCTGCCAGCCATCGGCGAGCAGACGTTCGACGATGCCGCCCCCGATCCCCCCGGCAGCGCCGGTCACGACAATCGCCGCACCCTCCTCCCGGCGGCGCGACATGATCGAGCGGTGGTCAATCTTCGCTGACATCGGTTTTTCCTGTCGTCACGCGCGAACGCGTCGGCTGCTGCTGAATTTCGGCGTCAGACTGGGGCTCACCGCCCGTCCGGCAGGACCTTTCGCCAGGCGCGCACCTCGACGCTCTGGAACAGGTCGCCGCGCGCATAGGGATCGTCCGCGGCGAAGGCTTCCGCCGCCGCCCGGTCCGGGCAGTCGATGACAATCAAACTGCCGGTCGAGGTCTCACCGTCTTCGGCCAGGAACGGACCGGCGAACAGGATCCGGGAGCGATGCGGGGCGAGATAATCGAGATGGCTCGGACGAAGCTGGGCCCGGAGGGCGGTCGCACCCGGCTTGTCGGTACACAGGATCGCAAACAGCATGATGTCTCCTTGACGGGTTGCGGCGTGGCTTTCAGGCCTCGAAGACCTTGCCCGGGTTCATGATGGCATGAGGGTCGAGCGTCGCCTTCAGCCGGCGCATATAGTCGACGGTCACGCCCAGCTCGTCCCGCAGGAAGCTGCGCTTCCCCTCCCCGATACCGTGCTCGCCGGTGCAGGTCCCATCCATGGCGATCGCGCGATGGTTGAGCCGGTCGATGAAGGCCTTCGTCCGGGCCATCTCCTCGGCATCGTCCGTCATCGCCATGATCGAGACATGGAAGTTGCCGTCGCCGACATGGCCGACGATGGGAGCGACCAGCCCGCTCCGCGCGATATCGGCGTGCGTTTCGGTCATGCAATCGGCCAGCCGCGAGATCGGCACGCAGACATCGGTGGCGATGAATTGCGAACCCGGCCGAAGCTGCAGACAGGCCCAGTAGACGTCATGCCGCGCAGCCCAGAGCGCATTCCGCTCCTCGGCGGTCGCGGCGTCGTCGTAGGACTTGCAGCCGAACTCCTCGGCGATCTGGCCGAAGAGCTCGACCTGCTCCTTCACCGCGGCCTCGAGGCCGGAGAACTCCACGAACAGCGTCGGAGCCTCCGCCATGGCGAGCTTCGAATAAGCGTTGCAGGCACGGATCTGCAGGCTGTCGGCCAGCTCGATACGGCCCGGCTGCAGGCCGTAGCGGATGCTGGCGATGACCGCATTGCAGGCGGAACCCAGGTCGGGAAAGGCGCAGACGGCCGCCACGACCGATGGCGGGATGCCATGCAGCTTGACCGTCAGCTCGGTGATGACGCCGAGTGTGCCCTCGGCGCCGATGAAGAGCCGCGTCATGTCGTAGCCGGCCGAGGATTTGCGGGCGCGCGTGCCCGTCCTGCAGACCGTCCCGTCGGGCATCACCACGGTCAGGCCGAGAATGTTGTCCTTCATCGTGCCGTAGCGCACGGCCGTGGTACCCGATGCGCGGGTCGAGGCCATGCCGCCGAGCGAGGCGTCGGCGCCGGGATCGATCGGGAAATGCAGACCGGTGGCGCGCAGATGGGCGTTGAGCGCCTTGCGCGTCACGCCGGCCTGGACCACGCAGTCCATGTCCTCCTCATGGACGGCGAGGACGGCGTTCATCTGGCTCAGGTCGAGCGAGATCCCGCCGAAGGGCGCATTGACGCCGGCTTCCAGCGAAGTGCCGGTCCCAAAGGGGATGACCGGCACCTTGTGAGCCGCGCAGAGCTTGACGACCGCCACGACATCCTCGGTCGAGCGCGCGAAGAAGACGGCATCCGGCACCTCGAGCGGATGCCAGGAGGTTGCGTTGGCGTGCTGCTCGCGGATGACGGCATTCCGCGTGACCTGCTCGCCGAAGCGATCGGCCAAAGCGGCGATGACCAGCTCGACCGCCGCATTGGGCCGAGTCTTGGGAGAACCTTGCGCTGCAAGCGTCATAATCGTCCTCGATGATGAGAGCCGGCGGGAGCCCTGTGGCCGCCCGCCGAAGTGTTGGCGCCGGTTTCCGGCCTAGCCCCCGCTGCGCATGGGCTGCCCCATGGGAGCGCTCGCCAAGGCGACATCGCGACGGCCTGCGAGCGTCAGGAAGGCAAAGATGAGCACGCCGTAGAGCGCGACCATCGCGCCGAGCACCGCCATGCTGGCCGCATAATTGCCGAAATAGTCGCGTGCCCAGCCATTGATGTAAGGCCCGACGAAGCCGCCAAGATTGCCGATGGAGTTGACGAGGCCGATGCCGGCGGCGGCCGCCGCCCCGGTCAGGAACGTGCTCGGCAGCGGCCAGAACAGGATGTTCGAGGCCAGGATGCCGGCCGCCCCGACGCAGATCGCGATCATGGCCAGAAGCGGCGATTGCGTGACGGTGCACAGGGCCAGCCCCAGCCCGCCGATGCAGGCCGGCAAGAGGATATGGAAGCGGCGCTCGCCGGTGCGGTCGGAATGGCGGGCGTTGAGCACCATCGCGATACCCGCACACAGATAGGGAACCGCGGTCAGAAGACCCGCCTGGGCATTGGTCATGTCGCCGAAGCCCTTGATGATCTGCGGCATCCACAGCGTGACGCCGAAGAGCGCCGTGATGTTGCAGAAGATCGCGAAGGAGAGGAACAGCACCTTGCCGTTCCACAGGGTTTCCAGCACGCCATAGGAACCGGCCTGCTCCTTCTCCCGCCGCTCCGCCTCCAGCCGGTTGACCAGCCAGACGCGCTCCTCATCCGTGAGCCACTCGGCCTCCTCCGGGCCGCGCCGAAGCACGCCATAGGCGACGATGCCCACCACGACGGCGAGCCCGCCCTCGATCAGGAACATCCACTGCCAGTTGCGGAACCAGATCTGCGGCGCGAATTCGAGGACCGCCGTCGAGAGCGGCGCACCGATCAGTACTGAGATCGGCAGGCCGAGAATGAAGATCGCCGTGGCGCTGGACAGATGCCGCGCCGGAAACCACCGGCCGAGATAGAAGACGATGCCCGGAAAGAACCCCGCCTCCGCCGCGCCCAGCAGGAAGCGCATCACATAGAAGGAGGTGTCATTGTAGACGAAGGCGAATCCGGCGGAGACGATCCCCCAGGTGATCATGATGCGCGGGATCCACACCCTGGCGCCGAATCGGTGCAAGGCCAAATTGCTCGGGACCTCGAACAGAAAATAGCCGATCGAGAATATACCGGCCCCGAAACCATATATATAAGCGGTAAATCCAAGATCACCGTTCATGTGAAGAGCGGCGAAGCCGACATTCACCCGATCCAGGAACGCCACGAAGTAACAGAGTATGAGAAACGGCAGGATGCGCCAGCCGACTTTGCTGATGGTCGCCCGCTCCAGTTGGTCGTCGTTCATGGTCGCTTCCTCGGCATATCTTTATTTGCGGCCGCACTTTCGCCTGTGCGATCCGGTTATCGCTTGCATCGAATTGCGCGCTCGCGGACGCGTGGCATACCCTCGGCGGAGCGTCAGGTGGCCGGCGCCCACGTGGCCGGGCGCCGGCATTTAAAAACTGAACGTTTAGTTTTGTAAATACCACGACCAACGGCAGGGGACCCGGAAAGATGGCGCAGCCTCCCACACCTCGCGGCCGCAAGCGCAGCGCCGCAGCCGAGAACGCGGTGCTGGCGGCGGCCTATGACCTTCTCGCGACTGAGGGCCTCCAGGCGACCACGGTCGAGGCGATCGCGCAGCGCGCCAAGGTCAGCAAGGCCACGATCTACAAATGGTGGCCGAACCGGGCAGCAGTCATCATGTCCGCGTTCCTGCGCGAAGCGCGCGACGCCCTGCCCTATCCGGAGCAGCTGGACATGACGAGCATCTTCGACCGGCTGCACCGCATGGCCCAGGAGTTCCATGGCCCGATCGGCAACATGGTGCGCGTGCTCATCGCCGAAGGGCAGTCGGACCCCGAGATCGCCGAGGCCTTTCGGGAAGGCTACGTGCTCGCGCGCCGCAAGCAGGGCGTCGAGATTGTGCATGCCGCCATCGCGGCCGGCCTCATTCGCGACGCCGACCCCGATGTGATCCTCGATATGCTTTATGCCCCGCTATATTATCGGCTCCTCGTCGGGCACCAGCCGCTGTCGGCGGCGTTCATCCGCGAGCACGTCACGCTTGCCCTGAACGGACTGACACCCCGCGCGCACTGACCGCTCCCCCTTGGCGCGCAGGCCCAGTGGCTCCCACGCGTGACTGAGCGGCGAAACAGGGCACGCAGTTTCGCCGGCGAGGCAGCGGCGAGCCGAGGAGCCCCGCCGGCATGACGCCGCCCACCCTTTCAAACCCCCATTGTACCCGCCGATATTTTATAGTAAATTTCTTGTTATCCCAACTCTAACTGACGGATCTGGGTCGCTATAATACCATTATATCACAATAACAACCAAAGCGACGCTACGGAACTCACAATCTTAAAAGAGGGAAGATCAACCCTAATCTCACCGGAGATCGATCAATCACGCCAGGTATCCTGATTGGATTTTCCCAGTCGATAAATCGCCAAAATGCACAACCGTAGACAATCTGCACCACCTACAACTAAAACTTACACAACAGATAGCAAAAATCCTCGAATCTCCTAATAGATTCGCGGAGCATGAATGTTGATATCAAAATATACTAAAACTTTCGATTCAAGTCGAATTCCACACATACCAATAAGACATTCCAGAATCCTGCCGGACGACGCGTTATCTACGTAGCGAGGGTGGCTTAGATGCTGGTCGAACTAAAAGAAAACAACCTGTCGACAATATCGCGGCCACGGAATTTCCTCGCCTACCCACGACTTCCAGAAGGCTATAGCGCACCTTCGGGATGGAGGGCGCATGGAGCCGGCGACAGGTTCGAGGCGGTTATTCTCACCGCCACGATGCCGGATCACGCGCTTAGACTCATCCTGAACAACATCAAGGATCCATTGATCCCCATTGTAAGCTTCGCTCGCAATGAATCGGTCTACATCGACGCGACGGAAGAAGGAGAACGCTCGGCCTGGAACAAGATCCAGAGTATCTGCGAGCGCCTCGAGGAACTGCCGCCGGCCATACGCCATTCTGTGCAGAGCGAAGATATCCTGCTTTCCAGAATGTACTCCAGAAACGAAAATCTGAACCCCGTATACGATTCACGATCCCAGGACTTCATTCGCTACCCTGTTGCCGGACGGCTCGAAAACATTTCCGAGACAGCGACGACCCTCTTCGAGAAGGGCTATCTGCTGCGCAGTTTCTTCGATCGCATTCACGTCTGCCCGCAATGCCGCTCGGGGCACCTGTCGGTCCGCGAGGAGTGCCATGCCTGCATGTCCGCGAACATCAGCGAGGAGATCGTCGTTCATCATTTCCAATGCGCCTATGAGGCACCGGAATCCCGCTTCAAGACCGAAGCCGGACTCGAATGCCCCAAATGTGCGCGGAAGCTCCGGCACATCGGCCTCGACTACGACAAGCCGGGATCGATAACGCATTGCAACGATTGCGGATCGATCAACGACAAGCCGAGCGTCGGCTTCAAATGCATCAACTGCGGAACGCATTCCAGACCGGATCAGGTCCCTGCCCGGACATGGTATGCCTACAACATGACCGCTGCAGGCCTGCGCAGGATCCTCGAGGAGAGGGAGGCGCCGGCGGCTTCGCCCGATCCCCGCTCGGACAGTTTCCGCGTCCTTCTCGACTATGCCCAACGGGAACAGCGCGAATTCGGCTCGCTCTATCAGCTCGTGCGCGTGACCTTCGCGAATCGGCCGCAGCTCGAAGCCGAGAATGCGCGGCTCTGGGAGCAGAGCCTTCTGCTCGTGATCGACGTCCTGCAGAGCACGCTGCGTGAAGTCGACGCCTTTCGGGAAGAGGATGGCGGCTTTCTCATCCTGATGCCGCGGACCGACGCGGCTGGCGCGCATCGCACCATGGCTCGGCTCGCCGCCAGGCTGGAAGCGGTGCTGAAGGTCGAACTGGGGTTTAGCCATTCGCTCCTGCAGGCCTCGCCGACGCGAAGCGCCGACGAGCGGGCCGCATAGCCATGACCGATCTGGCCACACCCTTCGTCTTGCTCGGCCAGTTGGACTGGGCGGCGTGGCTCACGATGTTCTGGTTCATGATCCTGCTGGAGATTCCGCGATACACCTTCTCCGGGGTCGCGATCTTCGCCGCCAGCTTCGCCAGAACGCAGCCGCCGACCGCGCCCGAGCGGCGGCAGCTCGACCAATTGGCGGTCAGCGTCGTGATCGCGGGCCATAACGAAGCTGACGCGATCGAAAAATGCCTCAAATCGCTCGGCGAGCAGACCCGCCGGATCGACGAGATCATCTTCATCGATGACGGCTCCACCGACGGCATGCGCGAGATCATCAACAGCTACCGCCAGCTCGGCCGGATCGACATCGCCCTTTCCAATCAGGTGCGGAGCGGGAAGGCGGCGTCGTGCAATCTCGGCTTCACTGTCGCGAAGGGCGATATCATCATCAATCTGGACGCCGATTGCTCTTATGATCGCAACGCGATCGAAAAACTGATCGAGCCTTTCACGGATCCGGGCGTCGGAGCGACGACCGGCGCTCTTGGCGTCCGCAATTTCGACCATTCGATCGTGACCGCCTATCAGGCCATCGAATACACCATCTCGATCGGCATGGGGAAACGTGCGCTCGACATGCTGGATCTGGTCGTCTGCGCCTCAGGCGCCTTTGGCGCCTTTCGCCGCGAAGCCCTCGCCCAGGTCGGCCTCCTCGATCCCGGGCCAGGAGAGGATTTCGACCTGACCATGCGGTTGCGCCGAAGCGGCTGGAAAATCAGGTTCGCAGCCGATTCATGGTGCTTCACCGACACGCCGGCGACCTTCGCGGCGATCATTCGCCAGCGCCGCCGCTGGGATCGGGACACGCTTCGCATCCGCATGCGGAAATTTCGAAATACGCTCAATCCGGGGCGCAGGACATTCAGCTTCATCGAAACGTTCGAGCAGCTCGAATGGTTTCTGATGACGACGATCACGACGTTCATCTTCCCGATCTACATAACCTGGATCCTGCTGATATTCGGCGTCGTCGGGCTATATATCCTGGCGTCAGTGGCGCTGATCTACATCATAGTAGACGCGATATCCTTCTTGATGGCCCTCTCGATATGCAGGCGATACGACTGGAGGATGATCCTCAGCATCGCGCCATACTTGCCGACATTCGGCCTATACAATGGCGTCTTCATGCGATGCGTCCGCCTGTACGCCTATTATGAAGAGTGGGTTCACCGCGCCTCCATACGGGACTCGTATTCGCCACGGCGGGTCTCGTATCAGGCTCATCGGATCAGATGAGCCATGATCACGCAGCTGAAAGCCCGAACACGCGCCGACCGCTTTCTGAACGACGTGAGAGCGAACCAGAAGTCGCGTCGGAATTATGGTCGGTATTTCTACATCATCGCCCTGCTGGCCGGTTTCGCTTACCTCGGCAATCTCTTCGGCGGGCACCTGCTATGGCTTCGGGCGGAAGGGCTCGTCCTGTCCGATCATGTGATCATCGCCTCTCCTTACGCCGTCCAGGTGACGAGGATGGAGGCCCAGCCCGGGCAGGCGGTCAAGCAGGGCGACATCCTGGCGCATGTCAGCTCCCCGCAGATGATGGAGGCGATGGCCACGCTCACCTCGAAGGCCGCGGAGACGACCGCCAGGCAGGCCGAGCTCGCCATCAAGCTCGAGGTCGCCAATGCCGTCATGAAGTCCGCCGACGAGCGCCTGAAGGAGACGGAGGCTCAGCTGCGCAAGGTCAATACCTCCCGCGCCGGCTCGGGCTTCGTCTCGGACGCGTTCGTCGCCAATGTCCAGAAGGATCGCTACTTCGCGATGCAGGAGAAGGCTTCGCGGGAAGCGGAGCGTCGAGGCACCATCGAACAGCTTGCCCAGCTCGACCTGTCCTTGTCCGAAGCCCGCCTCGCGCTCCAGCAACTGCGGCTGAGCTACAATAACGGGGTCATCGAAGCGCCTTCGGATGGCACGATCGGCCCGAAGACGACGGTGCAGGGCGATGTCCTGAGGCCCGGCGACAACTTGATGCAACTCTATGTCGGGACGAAATATGCTCTTGTCTATCTGGAGACGGGCTCGCTCTACGAGACCAAGGTCGGCGATCGCGTGACCGTCGCGGACGGCTTCAAGCAGACGAACGGGCGGATCGCGGAGATCCAGCCGCTGACCGTGCCGCTTCCGGCCGAGTTCCAGCGAGCCTTTCGTCCGCCGTCCCGCGGGCAGGTCGCCAAAATAGAGCTTGAGAACGAGGCAATCTTTCCGATGTCGTCGAAGATCTCGGTGGCGGGCCGGCGCTGGTGGCCGTTCCGCTCGGAGCGGCGTGGGCCCGGTTGAGCTGGAAGTGCTTCCCCGACCTGCGGGACAGGAGGAGCCACTCCTTGTCCCCTGCCCTTCAGTTACTCTCCCCAGGCTTCGACGATGAAGCGCCGTCGCGCGCCTGATCTCCAGCGTGACATGCATGTCCGTCCCTGGTCTTAGTTGCGCCAAGAGCCGATGCCAGAAGCTCCGACTGCATAGGCTGCACGGAATGGGGGCTGACCACAGGTGCCGAACGAAGGTGACAGGCGCGAGCCGTCTGTCGGCGCGCTGGCGACGGCAGCACAGGAGCCTGCCTCTCGCCCCGCCTCCGAGGATCGCGATGGCCGCGCTTCGGCGTGCTGGCCGACATCTCAAACCAGCGATGACGCATCTCTCCGACCCGGGACGGCCCGGCCTGCGGGCGGGAGTTCGGTCCTGAAAAAGCTGGTTTATGCCGGGCTTGCGTTCTGTCTGGCTGGCCTCATCGGCCTTTGCGGTGTCGTCGCCTACTACGCCTCGCAGCTGCCTCCGCTCAGTCAGCTCACAGTGCCGAAAAGGCCCCCGAACATCGCCATCCTGGCTCATGATGGCTCGTTTCTGGCCAATCGCGGCGAGACGGGCGGCCGCGAGGTCTCCCTCGGGGAGCTGCCGCCCTACTTGCCCAAGGCTTTCGTCGCCATCGAGGACCGGCGCTTCTACGACCATTGGGGTATCGACCTGATGGGCCTCGTCCGTGCGGCCCACCGCAACCTGACCCATGACGGCGGCCTCCAGGGCGGCTCAACGCTGACCCAGCAGCTCGCGAAGAACCTGTTCCTGACGCAAGAGCGCACGGTCTCGCGGAAGATCCAGGAAGCGATCCTGTCGCTCTGGCTGGAGCGGAGCTACAGCAAGGACCAGATTCTCGAGCTCTATCTCAACCGGGTCTATTTCGGTGCCGGTGCCTATGGCGTCGAGGCGGCAGCTCAGCGATACTACGGCAAGTCGGCCCGCAATGTGTCGCTATCGGAAGCCGCCATGCTGGCTGGCCTCGTCCAATCCCCGTCGCGCCTGGCCCCCAACCGCAACCGCGAGGCCGCGCAGGCCCGCGCCGAACGCGTGATCGAGAACATGAAGCAACTCGGCTTCATCGCGCCCGACATGGCCCAGACGGCTTTTGGCGCACCGCCCGAGCTCGTGCGTCCAAAAGGAGCCGGCTCCGCCAATTATGCCGCTGACTACGTGATGGAGGCGCTCGACGACGCTGTTGGCACCATCGACTCCGATATCGTGGTCTCGACCACACTTGAGCCGCCCATGCAAGCTGCGGCCGAGCGGGTACTCGTCGACGAGCTCAATGCCAAGGGCCAGAAGTTCAATGTGAGCCAGGGCGCTTTCGTGGCGATGCGGCCGGACGGTGCGGTGACAGCTCTCGTGGGTGGCCGCGACTACGAGGCAAGCCAGTTCAACCGAGCGACCTCCGCCCGTCGCCAGCCGGGCTCATCCTTCAAGCCCTTTGTCTATCTGACGGCATTCGAACGAGGGCTTCGCCCCGACACCGTGCGCACGGATTCGCCGGTCAATATCAACGGCTGGAAGCCCGAGAACTATGACCGGGGCTATCGGGGGCCGATCACACTGCGCAGGGCTCTCGCGCTCTCCCTCAATACGGTGGCGGTGAAGCTCAACATGGAGGTCGGTCCCGAGGCCGTCGTGCAAACAGCGCAGCGCCTCGGCATCACCTCGCCGCTCCAAGCCGCCCCCTCGATCGCGCTCGGCACCTCCGAAGTCACGCCGCTCGAGCTGGTCGGCGCCTATGCGACCTTCGCCAACGGGGGCCTCGGAGTTGCGCCCTATGTGATCACCGAGGTGAAGACCGCGGATGGCAAGCCCGTCTTCAGCCGCCCGGTTTCGGGCGATCTGGAGCAAGTCATCGATCCAAGAACCGATGCCATGATGAACGAAATGATGCACAACATCTTCGTCATCGGCACGGCCCAAAGGGCGCGGATGCCCGGCTGGCCGATGGCTGGCAAGACCGGCACCACCAACGACTACAAGGACGCCTGGTTCGTGGGTTACACCGGCAATCTGGTTGCCGGCGTCTGGCTCGGAAACGACGACAGCACGCCCACCAAGGGCGTATCCGGCGGCAACCTGCCGACCGACATCTGGCACAATTTCATGAAGATCGCCCTCAAGGACCAGAAGCCGGTCGCCCTGGCCGGCGTGGCCGGCGCCGGACAGGATCCGCGCTACGCCAGTGCAGGCGAAAGCCGGGGCCAACCGCGGCAACGCATCAAGCGCCAGAAGAACTTCTTCGAGAGGCTGTTCGGACTCTGAGGCTCAGTCATTCAGCCGAGAGCCAAGCTCATTGTTGCGGGCTGCGCCAATTGCCGACATTGGCGGTTCGTCGCCGACGCCAGAAATGGCGACCGTGCGGTGGAGCTCCATCTCGTGCCAGCTATAGCTTGCGATCCGGTTTGCGGCAGAAGGCTTGGACTTACAGCCTTTGATGCGCAATGCGGACAATATCAGCGGCCACCGATCATCAGAGCCAAGACTTCGCGCATCGTCGTTTGGCCCGTCGCTGTTTCTCCGACATCCTGCTCGACGTCGATACGTCCCGCGTTGTGAGCCTGGTACGTTTCAGCGACAAGGTTTGCGTAGCTGGAGCTGAGCCCGCCGCCGACCAGCGCCGGAACCCATTCGGCTTGGGGAAGCTCCTTGGCCGTGATCTGGCGGTCGACGAGTTCCCCCAAGATGCGAGCCACGTCTTCGGTGCTGTAGCGTTCCGGCCCTTCCGCATGGACGATGCGAAGCGGCACATCCCCCGCCGACATCAGGAGTTCGGCCGAGAGCAGACCGACATCGGATGCCGAAACCGTCGGAAAACGCTTGGAAATGGGGTGGTGCAGACTGGGCAGCACACCGCTCCGGGTCGCCTGCTTGGCCAGGCGGCTCCAGTTCTGCATATGCTCCGCCGACCTCACGAATGTCAGTGGGACATTGAGCTTTTTGAGTTCGTCGCCGGCACTTCAACACGCTGCGCTCGCACGGCTCGCTCGGATACAGGCCCAGCCCGATCAAGTAGCTCGACCTGACGACCGGTAGGATTCCCCATGCTGGGTGAAGAAGAATGCCGCAAGGCTGCGGACGCCATCCTCAAGGCCGAGGCCGGGAAACTCGTGCGACTCTGAAGAGGGCTGCGTTGCGTTGAATTACGAAGGCTGCGCTTTCTTCAAATATATGATCTAGAATCGATCGGCTGCGAACGGCGCGATGTCGCAAAATGACGGTGCTTTGGTCATCGCATCTGCGAGAAGCCGCCCTGTCACCGGCCCCAGCGTGAATCCATGATGCGCATGGCCGAACGCGAACCACAGACCGTGATGCCGTGGCGCTCGGCCGATGATCGGCAGCATGTCTGGCAGGCAAGGGCGCGCTCCGCGCCACGGTTCAGCGTCAAGGCGCCGGCCTAGCGGCACGATCCGCCGCGCGATGCGCTCAGCCTGGTCGAGTTGCCAGGAATCCGAGGGTTCGTCGCGCCCGGCGAGCTCGATCCCCGTGGTCAGGCGGATGCCGCGCCGCATCGAAGTCAGCACGAAGCCAGCCTGGGCGTCGCAGAGTGGATGCCGCGGCGCCGTTTCCTCGGCGCTCTCGTAATGCATGTGGTAGCCGCGCTTGAAGCCGATCGGGAAGCGATAGCCGAAGCGCTCGACAAGGTCGTTCGACCAGGGGCCGAGCGCGACGACGGCTTCGGGAGCCTGCCAGCTCCCGCCATCGGCGGACAGGCGCCATCCCTCGCTGTCCTGGCGCAGGCTGGCGGCGTCGGCCGACTTCAACAGGCCGCCGCGGGCGACGAACAGCGCTGCATAGGCGCGGGTCACCGCGCCGGGATCGCTGACGGTGACGGGGTCGCGCCAATGCACGGCGCCGGTGACCGTGCCGGCGAGCAGGCCGGGTTCACGCTCGCTCAGCGCCGCCTCGTCGAGCAGGTCATAGGAGAGGCCGTATGCGGCAAGTTCGGCCGCCGCCCGGGTCGCCGCGTCGAGCCCTTGCCGGGTGCGGTAGAGCTCGATCCAGCCTTCGTCGCGCATCAGCGCCTCGGTACCTGCGGCCTGCGTCCAGCGCCGGTGCTCCTCGATGCAGCGCTCGATCAAGGGCAGGATGGCGCGCCCCAACTTATCGAGCCGGTTCGGGGCCGAGTTCCACCAGTAGCGTGCGAGCCAGGGTGCCATGCGCAGCAGCGCTGCCGGCCGATAGCGCACGGCGATCGAGCGGTTCGAGGCCAGGTTGACGAGCGCTGTGAGATCGTGCGGGAAGGCATAGGGCACCACCGAGGAGCGCTCGATCAGTCCGGCATTGCCATGGCTGGTCTCGGCGCCCGGCTCGCCGCGATCGATGAGCAGCACGCGCCGGCCGCGCTCCTGCAGATGCAGCGCCACGCTGACGCCGACGATGCCAGCGCCGAGCACGATCACATCGGCCTGTCCTGTCGCGGTCGCCATCGCCAGTCGAATCCATCCCCGTTTGCCCGTTGCCGAGCTTAGCCGCACCGAGCCGGAAACGGATCAGTTTTGCAAGAAAATAAAAATGAATTGACAGCTTGTAAGAAAAATTTCTTCATCCCTCGGAGCGCGGGAGTGCCGATGTCGCAGACGCTTCGCCAGAGATTGCAGACTTGCCTCGCCAACGGCTCCAAGGCCGACAAGGCGCTGGCGAGCTATATGCTGGCGCAGATGCCGAGCCTGCCCTTCGAGACGGCGGCAAGCCTGGCCGAGAAGGTCTCGCTCAGCGAGCCGACCGTCGGGCGCTTCTGTCGCACGCTCGGCTACAGGAGCCTGAAGGACCTCAAGGCCAGCCTCGCCGAGGAGATCGGCGACAGGCCCTGGCTGATCAGCGACAGGCTGCGCGATTTCCAGCAGCGCAGCCTCGCTGGCGACGACCAGTTGGCGCGCAGCCTCCAGCTCGAGATCGCCGGGCTCGTCCGCATCTACGAGCTCGCCCAGAGCGAGGAGTGGAAACGCGTCGCCCGCCGGCTGGCGACGGCCTCATCTGTCTATGTCACGGGTTTCCAGACCGAGCGCGGGCTTGCGCAATATCTCGCCAACCAGCTGCAATATCTGCGCGACGGCGTGCATCTGGCCGATCTGGCCGCCGGGAATTTCTCGGAGCTGCTGCTGTCGACCGAGAAGGAGCGCTGCCTGGTGATCTTCGAGGCGCGGCGCTATTCGCGTATGGCCAAGGTGCTGGCCGAGCAGGCGAAGGCGGCGGGCATCAAGACCACACTCATCACCGACTCCTTCTGCGACTGGGGGCGCGGGCTCGTCGACGAGATGCTGGTCGTCTCGACCGAGTTCAACCTGTTCTGGGACTCGACCGCCCAGATGGCGAGCCTGAGCAACCTGCTGATCAACGCGGTCTTCGTCGAGCTCGGCCCGCAGGTCGAGGCGCGGCTGAACCGCATGGCCGAGCTCTATGGCCGCTTCACCGGCCATGTCGGGGACAGTTCCGGCCCGCTCGGCTGACGGCCGCGATCACAGCCTTTCGCAACATCTCGAAACAAAAGGGGAAGCGGGATGAAGACGATGATGAAAGGGAGCCTGCTGGCGTTGGGCCTGTCGGCGCTCGCCGCCTCCACGGCGCTGGCGCAGGAAGCCACGTTCGTGATGACCGCGCGCCTCGTCGGCGCGCCGACCTACAACCCGATCAAGGCGACGAAGCTCAACACGGCGACGACGCTGATCTACGACCGGCTGGTGGTGCAGGACGCCGACCAGAGCTTCCACGGCCAACTCGCGACCTCCTGGGAATCGAGCCCGGACGGCATGCTCTGGACCTTCAAGCTGAAGCCCGGCGTGAAGTTCCACAATGGCGAACCGTTCAACGCCAAGACCATCGAATGGTGGGTGCCGCAGTTCAAAGGCACCGAGAACGCCTTCACCGTCGAGGCGATCGACAAGGTCGAGGTCGTCGACGACCTGACCGTGCGCTTCCACATGAAGAATCCCGACCCGAACCTGCTGTTCAACCTCGCCAGTTCCTTCATGTGCGTGCCGGAGCCGAAATCCTACGAGGCGCTGGGCGACAAGTTCGGTGTGACCGAGGCGATCGGCACCGGCCCCTATAAGATGCAGCAGTTCACGGTGGGCCAGCAGACCGTTCTCACCCGCAACGACGACTACAAATGGGCCTCCGACCTCTCGAAGAACCAGGGGCCGGCCAAGTTCAAGAAGCTGACCTTCCGCGAGATCGGCGAGGAATCGACGGCCTATCTCGAACTCAAGACCGGCGGCGCCGATCTGCTCGTCAACGTCCCCACCGATTTCCTGCCGCGCATCCAGGCCGACAAGGCGGTGAAGCTGGTGACCATCCCCGGCAACGAGGTGGTCTATATGCCGATCAACACCAGCGTCGAGCCGTTCACCGACATCAAGGTGCGCGAGGCGACCGCCTTTGCCGTCAACCAGAAGGAAATCCTGACCAGCCTCTATGGCGGCAACGGAGCCGTCGCCGACACCTTCCTGATCTCCTCGCTCAAGGAGGCGCAGGTCGATCCCAAGTACAAGATCTCCTACGATCCCGAGCGCTCGAAGAAGGTGTTCGAGGCGGCCGGCTGGAAGCCGGGCGCCGACGGCATCCGCGTCAAGGACGGCAAGCGCCTCGAAGTGAAGCTCTGGACCCAGAACGGCACCGAGTTCAAGCGCCTTGTCGAGATCGTCCAGGCGCAGCTCAAGGCCGTCGGCATGCAGGCCGATATCAGCATCATCGATGCCGGTTCGATCAATGCGCAGTACCGCAAGAAGACCGAGCACCAGCTCGCGATCCGCGCCTATCAGTGGACCAATGCGGATATCGTCGATTGGTTCTTCGCAGCCAAGCGCGCCGGCTATCCCAACGTCTCGATGTTCAACGTTCCCGAGGCGGAGAAGCTGAACGATGTCGCGATGACCAGGTCGAAAACCTGGGACGAGCGCGTCGCGAACTTCACGAAGTACCACGAATACGTGCTGTCGCAGTATCCGTTCGCGCCGATCTACCAGCCGGTGCAGAGCGTGGCCTATGGCAAGCGCGTCACCATGCCCGAGACGATCCGCGGCACGGGCTTCTATGGGCCGACCATGCTCGACATCGCGCCGGCCAACTGAGCCGGGACGACAGATCACGCGGGAGATCGATCCTTGCTGCGCTTCGCGATCCGGCGCCTCGCCATGCTGGTGCCGGTCTTCCTCGCCGTCTCGCTGGTGATCTTCATGATCATCCATCTCGTGCCGGGCGATCCGCTGGAGCATCTGATCCAGGTCGGCTCCTCCCCTGAGCAGCGGGCACAGATGATCGCCCGCTACGGCCTGGACCAGCCGCTGCTGGTCCAGTACGGGCGCTGGCTCGCCAAGGTCGTCACCGGCGATTTCGGCGATGCCATCGTGATGCGCCAGCCGGTCTCGCAGCTCATCGCCGAAAACATGCCGCATAGCCTCGCGCTCGGCGGCACGGCGCTGCTCTTCTCGACCACGGTCGGGATCGTCACCGGCGTGCTGGCGGCGTCCTTCCGCGACAGCCTGTTCGACCGGGCGGTGATGGGCTTCATCCTGCTGGGCTCGACGCTGCCGAGCTTCTGGCTGGCGCTCCTGATGATCCTGATGTTCGCCGTGCAGTTCGAATGGTTCCCGGTCTCGGGCGCCCGGACCTGGGATGCGCTGGTGCTGCCGGCGCTGACCATCGGCATCGGCGGCACGGCACTGATCGCCCGCGTCACCCGCGCCGCGATGGTCGAGATCTCGCAGCGGGATTTCGTGCGCGTGCTGCAGGCCAAGGGCGTGCCGTTCTGGCGCATCCAGCTCCGCCACGTCCTGCAGCAGGCGATGCTGCCGGTCATGACCATTCTCGGCCTGCGCATCGGCTGGATTCTCGGTGGCGCGGTCACGGTCGAGTACGTCTTCGCCCGGCCGGGGCTCGGCTCCTTGCTGATCACGGGCCTGGGCCAGCGCGATTATCCGCTGGTGCAGGGCTGCCTCTTGATGCTGGCGATCGCGGTGATGCTCGGCACGCTGATCGGCGATCTTGCCCAGGCGGCGCTCGATCCGCGACTGCGCGAAGCGATGGGTGCCCGATGAGCCGTTCGTCTCTCGCTGGCCGTATCATCCGGTCGCCGCGCGGCGCCATCTGCGCGCTGTTCCTGCTGGCGCTCGTGCTCTGCGCGCTCTTCGCGCCCTGGATCGCGCCCTATGATTATGCCGCGCAGAAGCTCTCCATGGCCAACACGCCGCCCTCGGCCGCGCATTGGCTCGGCACCGACGAGTTCGGGCGCGACCTGCTCTCGCGCATCATCCAGGGCGCGCGGACCTCGCTCAGCGTCAGCGTGCTCTCGATCGCGCTGTCGGTACTGATGGGTGCGACGCTCGGCGCTGCCGCCGGTTATTTCGGCGGCGTCTTCGACAAGATCGTCACCGTCATCGTCGACCTGACCTGGTCCTTCCCGGAAATCCTGCTGGCGCTGATCCTGATCGCGATCCTGGGACCCGGACTGCATTCGACCGCGATCGCCATCGCGATCGCCTATCTCGCGCAGTTCACCCGCCTGACCCGGGCGCAGGTGATGGCGCTGAAGGGCGAGCTCTTCGTCGATGCGGCAGTGACGGCGGGCGCCAGGCCTGCGCGCGTGCTCTTCCTGCATCTCCTGCCTAATGCGATGACCCCGGTCATCGTCGCGGGCATGCTGGCGACGGGCGATGCGATCGTATTGGAAGCGACGCTCGGCTTCTTCGGGCTCGGCGCGCAGCCACCCGTGCCGAGCTGGGGGGCGATGATGAGCTCCGGCACCGCGCAGATATTTATCGCGCCCTGGATCATCATCTTCCCCGGCCTCGTCATCGCCGCGGCCGTCATCGCCATCAACTTGTTCGGTGATGCGCTGATCGAGGCGCTCGATATCCGCCGCCCGCTGCGGGACGGCTGAAGTCTCCCAATAACTCGCGAAACAGCCAGAGGAACGCCATGAGCTTCACCGTCCTGACCGCCGAGTTCTCGCATGAGAGCAATACCTTCAGCCGCTGCCCGGCCGATTATGCCGCCTTCACCGATCGCGGCATCAGCCTGGGCGAGGAGGCGATCGCCGCGCGTGCCGAGGCCAACACCCCGATCGCCGGCTTCCTCGATATCGGCCGCCCGGCCGGCTGGAAGGTCATCCACGCGATAAGCGCCGCCGCCCAGCCTTCCGGCCCGGTGACGCGCGACGCCTTCGACCGGATCGCCAGCGTCATCGTCGAGACGGCGAAGGCCCATGCCGAAAAGATCAATGGCGTGCTGCTCGGCCTGCACGGCGCCATGGTCACGGAGTTCTGCGAGGACGGCGAGGGCGAATTGCTGGAGCGCGTCCGGGCCGTGCTTGGGCCGGACGTGCCGATCGGCGTCACGCTCGACCCCCATGCAAACGTGACCCGCAAGATGACCGAGCTCGCTGATATCGTGATTTCCTACAAGACCTATCCGCATGTCGACATGCGCGAGATCGGCAAGCTCGCGGCCGGCATCATGCAGCGGACGATGAAGGGCGAGATCAGGCCGGTGACGCTGCGCGCCGAGCGGCCGATGCTGGAAGAGGTGAATGGCGGGCGCACCGATATCGGCCCGATGGTCGAGCGCATCGCCAAGGCCAAGGCCTATGAGAAGCAAGCGGGCGTCTTCGCCGTCAGCGTCAATGGCGGCTTCGGCAATGCCGATATCCATGAGGTCGGCCCGACCGTGCTCGTCACCTGCGAGGGCGAGCGCGAGAAGCACCAGGCCTTCGCCGAGGCGATGGTCGAGGACATGTGGCAGCGCCGCTTCGAGAAGGTCACGGATTTCCTCTCGGTCGAGGACGCAGTCGCGGAAGCCAAGTCCTATGTCGCGACGAAGGGGCCGCTGATCATCGCGGATTATGCCGACAATCCCGGCGGCGGCGGCTATGGCGATGCGACCGGCCTGCTCAAGGGCATGATCGCGGCCGATCTCAAGGACGCCTGCTTCGGCCCGATGGTCGATCCAGAGGTCGCGGCCGAATTGCGCAAGGGCCAACCGGGTTCGACGGTCTCGGTCCGGCTCGGCGGCAAGGTCGATCCCGAGATCGGCGGCGGGCCGCTCGCGCTCACCGGCACGCTCGTCAGCGTCAGCGATGGCGATTATACCGGCGACGGACCGATGATGGGCGGTTTGCAGGCGAGCTGGGGGCCCTGCGCGGTGCTGCGCGTCGGCGATATCGAGATCCTCGTCACCACGATCCGCGCCCAGATGAACGACCTGCAGCAGTTCCGCGCCTTCGGCATCGACCCCGCGGCGAAGCGCGTCGTCGGTTTGAAGTCGATGCAGCATTTCCGTGCTGCCTTCGAACCGATCGCCGGCAAGGTCATCGTCTGCGACAGCGGGGCGCTGTGCACGCCCGATCTCGGAAAATTGCCCTATCGCAAGGTGCGGCGGCCCATCTTTCCACTCGATAAGCGATGATGCCCCCTTTACCCCATGTCCATTGAGCAGCGATTGCCCGAGCGGCGGCTTCGCAGCCCAGAGTGCACGGTATTAGAGGCAGCAGCGTCTGACCCGCGCCACATCCGGACATTGGTGTCTCGCGCATACGCGGACATTTAGACAGGCTTGGCCGGCGCCGCGGGAATGCCGGCTGCTGCGGCCGCACCCGTCAGGAACGACCGGCGCGAGAACTTCTGTTCCACGATTGCGTTGAGGCGGGCGAAAGCCGGGCTGTGGCAGATGCAGCCGAACGCGGATTCCGGGGTTTCATCCACAGCAGTGCATGTGATCATCGTGAAAAATCCCGAGGTTGATGTTTTCCAATACGTTTTGCGTCCCGCTGCAATGTGCAGATCCTACCGACGATGGGGTCCGCCATCTGGGCATATTCGAGCTTCAGAATCTCGCTTTCGTACGCAGTGACGCCGTCACACCCGTCTGCGCGCTGGCGAGAACAGGTTGCACCACCTGAAGATCGCCCTTGCCGCCATACTGCCAGGAATGGATGCCTTTTCCGCGCGGCGAGCCCTGGTAGATCTGCGTCCACCAGGCGTCGAAGCTTATGCCGTGGCCGGCGAGGTCGTTGCGCCAATCGCCGTCGAGCAGTCTGGGTTTCAACCCGAGAGAAGCCTCGGGGACCTCCCCTGAGGAAACAGGTGCGGACGCCATGGCGACGGCGACCAGAACTACGGCAAAACAAGCCCCTAATGATATCCGCACAGGGTCCCCCAACCCACCCTTTTTGCATGCGGGCCGGAATGCCGCACGTCGTCGGCTGCGGCTCGAGCTTCAGGCCCGTCCCAGCCGGACAACCGCTATGATGCAGACGCTCCGGCCGGGCGCTATCTGCACGGCGCATGTTTTTTGCGAATGCCACGGAGACTCGTGCAGTAATTTCAAGCCCCGAAGCGCTACGGTCCGGTCTCGGGTTGCTGATCAAGGCGGTCCAGCTGATGGCAAGTAGCGCCAAAAGCTGACAACGAACGACTATCCGGAAGGAGACATTCGGTACTTCTTGCTGGTCTGACTTGCATGGCGCGATATCGAAGTGAGCGGGTAGCTTCATCACATCAAACGCACCGCAGCTTGCGCTCGGAGAGACGCTGGGCGCGCGGCTCAGCGTGCGAGAACGAGCCTGACCAGGGTCGTGCCGCTTTCACGCGCTACTGTAAGTTTGCCCTCGTGCATTATTGCGACCTCCGACGCAATCGCGAGGCCCAGGCCTGAGCCACGAGAGGCGGTGCCCTTGACAAAAGGCTGGATCAGCTCTGCTGGCGAAGCGGAAAAGCCGTCGCCATCGTCGGCCACTTCGATCCAGGCTTGGGTTTCGTCAGCGCCGACCGTCACGAGAAGGCGGCTTCGGGCACCGTGTGTCAGAGCATTGTCGATCAGATTGCTGAGAGCTTCGCGCAAGCTCACGGCATCGCCGTCCACCGTCGGTGATGTCTCCGCCGGCACGAAGGCGATATCAATTTCGCGGGGCAGCGAAAGAGGCACGGCCTTCGCAAGCACGGCTTTAGCCAACTCGTTGAGATCGATTGGCGTGGTCGCGGCCGCGTCCTTGCGATGGATCACCATCGCATGGTCGAGCAATTGCCCGGTCAGACGGCCGAGCTCCGCCGTGCGTTCGTGGATGCGTTTGACGGTATCGGCCTTGCGCCGCGATGCGGGCGTGCCGATCAGGATCTCGACCTGGGCATCGAGCGCGGCGAGCGGCGTGCGGATCTGGTGCGCAGCATCGGCGATGAAGCGCTGCATGATCGCCATCCGCTCGGAGAGACGGCGCATGAAGTCGTCGATCGCCTCGACGAGATTGCGGATTTCCAGCGGCGGCTCGGCCTCGATCGGGCGCAGGTCGTCAGGTCGCCTCGCCGCAATCTCGCGCTCGATGCGGGTCAGCGGCTTCAGTGCCAGCGTCACCGCATAGGCAGCCGCGAGCAGGGCCAGCACGCTCATCACCGCGATGACGCCGAGCGCCTTCAGCGTCAGGTCCCGTGCCAGCGCGCGCCGGGCATCGGTCGTCTGGGCGACGACGATCGTCGCCCAATTGTTGGTTCCCGGCAGATCGATCTGCCGGGCCAACGTCGCGATGCGCACGGGCTGGCCCTGATAGAGGCCATCCTCCAGCACGACCCCGGCGCGGGTCTCCACGGGATCCGCGTCCGAGGCGAGATCCTCGTAGCCGGCGACCACAATGCCGCGCGGGTCGACCACCTTGTAGAAGACGAGGTCGTAGTCGGCGAGCGTCGCGATCGTCGAGACCGGCGGATCGACAGTGACGACACCGCCCTGGACATAGACATTCTCGGCGATCTGCACGGCGCCGCCGCGCAGCAAGCGATCATAGGCCTGCTGCGCGGCGAGCGAAGAGGAATGCCAGGCGGCGGCGCCGAGCACGATCGCCCCCGCCGCCAGCACCGCCGCCAGCACCGCGATAATGCGGAAGCGCAGCGACAGGCGCAGCTCAGACAACCGCAAGCTGATACCCCAATCCACGCAGGGTCCTGATCTCGACCGAGGCATCGGCCAGCTTGCGGCGCAGCCGCGCGACGAACTGCTCGACCGCGTTGGGGCTCGCCTCCTGGTCGAAATTGAAGAGCTGCTCGACCAGTTCCTCCTTCGGCACGATCCGGTCTGGACGCGCGGCGAGGATTTCGAGAACCGTCAATTCGCGCCGGGTCAGGTTGAGCGGCCTGTCATTCACGCTGGCGACGCGCCCGGCCCGGTCGATCACGAGCGGCCCGACGCGCAGCAGGTTGTCGGATTGCCCGGCACTGCGCCGCAACAGCGCCCGGGCGCGAGCTTCAAGCTCGCCATAGTCGAAGGGCTTGATCAGGTAGTCGTCGGCGCCGAGATCGAGCGCACCGATCCGTTCGTCCACCGCCGAGCGGGCCGTCAGCACCAGGACCGGCGTCTTCAGCCGCCGCGCCCGCATCTGTCGGAGCACCGCCAAACCGTCCTGTCCAGGCAGGCTCAGATCGAGCACGACGAGATCATAGGCCTGCACATGCAGGAGCTCGGAGGCCGTGATGCCGTCCTGCTCCCAGTCGACCGCGTGGCCGATCTTCTCCAGCCGCATCACCACGGCCTCGGCGATATCGGCAGTGTCCTCCACGACCAGTACGCGCAAGCGGATCTCCCTCCCGGCTCCGAGTCAGGCTGGAGTCAGCCTCGCAGATTATCACCCTCGGCAAGCGCCCATAAGTGCGCAAGGAAACGAAAGAAGGGAGGGTGCATGCTGGCCCCGTTCGACGCTGCAACTGCGACTCCGCTCCTCTCGGTCGAGGGCGTGACGCTGCAATACAAGACGCCCGACGTGGTGGTGACCGCGACCCGGCGCGTCTCCTTCGATGTCTATCCGTCCGATCGCTTCGTCCTGCTCGGCCCGTCTGGCTGCGGCAAGTCGACCCTGCTCAAGGCGATCGGCGGGTACCTCACGCCGGTCGAAGGCGAAATCAGCCTGAAGGGCCGCAAGGTCTCCGGCCCCGGCCCGGACCGGATGATGGTGTTCCAGGAATTCGACCAGCTCCTGCCCTGGAAGACCGTGCGCGAGAACGTCGTCTTCGCGCTGACGGCCTCGGGCCGCGCTACCCCCTCCGAAGCAGCCGAGCGCGCCCGCTCCTATATCGACAAGGTCGGCCTCTCCAAGTTCATCGACAGCTACCCGCATATGCTGTCGGGCGGCATGAAGCAGCGCGTGGCGATCGCGCGTGGCATGGCGATGGAGCCGGACGTCCTGCTGATGGACGAGCCCTTCGCCGCGCTCGACGCCCTCACCCGCCGCAAGATGCAGGATGAGCTGCTGCGTCTCTGGGACGACACCAGGTTCACCGTGCTCTTCGTCACCCACTCGATCGAGGAGGCGATCAGGATCGGCACCCGCATCCTGCTGCTCTCGCCGCATCCCGGCGAGGTCAAGGCCGAGCTCAACAGCGTGCCGCCCGAAGAGATGGGCACCGGCAAGCAGGCCGCGCTCGAAACCCGCATCAACGACATGCTGTTCGCGCATCATTGAGCCGGAGGAGACCGACATGACCGACCTCGTCAGCTTCCGTCCGGAAATCATCCGCGACGTCAATTCGAGCGACGCCCCCGTCGTCGCCAAGACCCTCGGCTGGGTCGAGCGGATCTATCGCCTCGGCTTCGTCCGCAAGGGCCTGATCCTCGCGGTGCTCGCCCTCGCCTGGGAGGCCTATGGCCGCTGGCTCGGCAACCCCCTGCTGTTCCCGACCTTCGGCCAGACGGTCCAGGCCTTCGTCGAGAACATCGTCAACGGCGTCATCCCGCAGCGGATGCTGGTCTCGCTGCAGACGCTCGTCATCGGCTACGGCATCGGCATCGTGCTCGCCGCGCTGCTGACGACGCTGGCGATCGGCTCGCGCATCGGCGCCGACCTGCTGGAAACCCTGACCTCGATGTTCAACCCGCTGCCGGCGATCGCGCTGCTGCCGCTGGCGCTCATCTGGTTCGGGCTCGGCACCGGCAGCGTGATCTTCGTGCTCGTCCATTCCGTGCTCTGGGCGATCGCGCTCAACACCCATGCCGGCTTCCGCTCGGTCTCGAACACGCTGCGCATGGTCGGCCAGAACTACGGCCTGCGGGGCTTGAAGCTGGTGCGGCTCATCCTGATCCCCGCCGCCTTCCCGGCGATCCTGACCGGCCTCAAGGTCGGCTGGGCCTTCGCCTGGCGCACCCTGATCGCGGCCGAACTCGTCTTCGGCGTCTCCTCGGGCTCAGGCGGGCTGGGCTGGTTCATCTTCGAGAACCGCAACCAGCTCGAGACCGCGAATGTCTTCGCCGGCCTGTTCACCGTTATCCTGATCGGCCTCTTCGTCGAGAACGTCATCTTCGCCGTCATCGAGCGCAAGACGATCCGCCGCTGGGGCATGCAGCACTGATATCGACACTTCACAAGGCCGAACGGCCGTCACTCGGAGGGACATACCCATGGCATTCAAGACTTTCCTGCGCACCGCCTTCACGGTCGCCGCGCTCGGCGCGGCGCTCGCCGCCCCGGCCCGGGCCGAGGTCAGCGAGGTCCGCATCTCCAAGGGCTTCGGCATCCTCTACCTGCCGCTCTTCGTCATGCAGGACCAGCAGTTCCTGGAGAAGCGCGCCAAGGCCGCCGGCCTCGGCGACATCAAGGTGACCTGGCTGATGCTCGACGGCGGCAACGTCATCAACGACGCGATGATGGCCGGGACGCTCGATTTCGCCGGCACCGGAGCGCCGGGCTTCGTCACGCTCTGGGCTAAGGCCAAGGGCATTCCGGGCGTCGAGGTCGTCGGCGTCTCCGGCATGAGCTCGACCTCGCTCTGGATGATGTCGAACAAGCCGGGACTCAAGTCGCTGAAGGACTTCAGCGCGACCGACAAGATCGCTCTGCCCGGCATCAAGACCTCGCTCGCCGCCGTCGTGCTGCAGATGATCGCGGCCAAGGAATTCGGCGACGCGAACTATGCCAAGATGGACCCGATGACGGTGAGCCTGCCGCATCCGGAGGCGCTGGCCGCGCTCGTCGGCGGCAAGACCGAGATCAAGGCGCATTTCACCTCGCCGCCCTTCCAGTATATCGAGGCCAAGAGCGCCGGCATCCACCGCGTGCTCAACTCGGTCGACTATCTCGGCAACCTGACGCTCGACGTCACCTTCGCGCCGAAGAAGTTCGTCGACGCCAACCCGAAGATGACCCAGGCCTTCATCGACGCGATGGACGACGCCAACGCCCTGATCGCCAAGGACAAGAAGCTCGCCGCCGAGATCTTCGCCAAGGGCTCGAAGGTGAAGATCGACGCCGCCGAGGTCCAGGAGATGATCGAGGACAAGGACGCCCGCTTCACCGCGACGCCCGAGGGTGTGATGAAATTCGCCGAGTTCATGCACAAGGCCGGCTCGATCAAGGTGAAGCCTGCCAAGTGGAGCGACATGTTCGTGCCGCAACTCGCCGGCCGCTCCGGCAGCTAGGTCGCTAGTAAGCGAGAGAGCACCACGCCGCCACGTTACCTGTGGCGGCGTATTTTTCTCTGCCCTTCTTCGCTCATCAGACCAACCGGCAGGCCGGGCGCCTGCTCGCGGAACGGCTCTTCCAAGCGGGCGTCGGCAGCGGTGTAGCCGCCGGGCGTCGGGATGAGGAAAAGCGCTGATGGCTTACAACTGGGCGAGCCTGCCGCCGGATCAGCTCGATTATCTGACCCCCACCGTCTATGGCGAAGCGGCCGATCAGCCGGTGCTCGGGCAGCAGGCGGTGGCGGCGGTGATCGGCAACCGCATGGCCCGCAATGGCGGTTCTGCGGCCGATACCCGTGCTCGCGCCCAATCAATTCGAGCCGTGGGGCACCGATGCCGGCCGGGCGCGCATGCAGGGGCTCGACGCCAACGGCCCGCAATACGCGGCGATCCGCAACACGATCTTGGTGGGCATGCAGGGCGACCCGACCGGGGGCGCGATGAACTTCTATGCCCCGGCGGCGCAAGCGCAGTTGGGCCGGGCGGCACCGGCATGGGCAACCGGCCCCTATCAGGAGATCGGGGGCCATCGGTTCTACGGTGGCAATGGCAGCACCATAGCGGCCTCGCTGGCGCCGATCGCCGGGCCGGTGGGGCTTCCAACTACCAAATTCCGCCCGGCGCCGCTCCTACGCCCTCCCAGCCGCCTCAGCCGCCTCAGCAGCCCGTTTCGGCTGACTACCTCGCCCGGCTGGAAGGCTATCGCAAACCGGGGGTCAATATTGCAGGGCTGCAAGAGGGGCTTGGCAGCCGCCATGCTCGACGCCGCGCCGCCGAACATCCGTGATGCGGTGTGGATCAATTCCGGGGAGCGAACCCGCGAAAAGCAGGCCGAGCTTTACGAGCTCTACAAGGCCGGTAAGGGGCCGCTCGCCGCCCCGCCCGGCCGATCGAAGCATGAGCGCGGCGACAGCCTTGACCTGTCGTTCGGCATGCGGGGCACCCCGAGCGCGACGCGGTGCGTGATTGGGTTCACAAGCAAGCGCCGGCTTACGGGCTCGCCTTCCCGCTGCTCGCGCGGGGCGAAGACTGGCACATCGAAGTGGCCGGGGCGCCCGGCAGCGCCAAGGTGATGCCGGCCGGGCTCGGCGGCGCCACGCCCCGGAACGTGACCGACTTGCAGAACGCCGCTCCCGCTGCATCGGGGGTGCCCGCTATGCAGATGCCGCAGACCAGCAATGACACGACCGTTGCGGACCTGTTGCGCGATCTGGCCAAGACGGGGGAGAGCACCGGCACATCCGGCGGCGGCGCTTCGGCCCCTGTCCGGCAATTCTCAGGATGCCTCGCCGGGCATCCTCGGAACCGGGCTCGCGCAGCAGATCGGGGCTGCTTCGGCGCGGGCGCTGCAAGGCGTCGGGCAGGCGCCGGCCCAGATCGAGCTTTCGGCCCAGATGCTGCACCCGCAGCCCTTCCAAGTGCCCGGCCAGCCGCAAAATCCGCTGGCGGCGGCGCTGGCTGCGCAGGCGGGCATGCCCCGCCGGGGTTTCGTCTGAGGTTGCGGTTTCCGTAACCGTGCGCCGGGACCAACACCCGAAGCCGCAGCGCGTCTAAGTACCTGCGATTTCGGGGAGTTTGGTGGTGCCGCAAGAGGGATTCGAACCCCCGACCCCCTCATTACGAATGAGGTGCTCTACCAGCTGAGCTATTGCGGCAACGGGTGGCGCTGTAACAGCCGCCGCGGGGCTTGGCAAGCCATACTCGACATCGTGCACAGCTCGCCTTTTGCAGCCGCTGCGATCCGGTCCGATCGCAGCGCCGGTCGGTCACCGCCTCTTCAATCCTTGCGCAGCTTCTCCGTCTCCGGCTTCTCCTGACCGAGCGCGACGATGCCGCGGCGGATGGCGCGGGTGCGGGTGAAGTGCTTGTGCAGCGTCTCGCCGTCGCCATAGCGGATGGCGCGGGTCAGCAGCGCGAGGTCCTCGTTGAAGCGGCCGAGCATCTCCAGCACCGCCTCCTTGTTGTGCAGGAAGACGTCGCGCCACATCGTCGGGTCGGAGGCCGCGATGCGGGTGAAATCACGGAAGCCGCCGGCCGAAAACTTGATCACCTCCGACTGCGTTACCGCCTCCAGATCCTCGGCCGTGCCGACGATGTTGTAGGCGATCAGATGCGGCAGATGGCTGGTGACCGCGAGAACGAGGTCATGGTGCTGCGCACTCATCACCTCGACCAGCGCGCCCATCCCCTCCCAGAATTGGCGGGTTTTCGCGATGGCTGACGGATCGGTGCCCTCCGGCGGAGTCAGGATGCACCAGCGGTTGAGGAAGAGGCTCGGGAAGCCGGCATCGGGGCCGGAATTCTCGGTCCCCGCCACCGGATGGGCCGGCACGAAGGAGACGCCTTCCGGCAGATGCGGCGACACCGCATCGACGACCGAGCCCTTGACCGAGCCGACATCCGACAGGATCGCGCCCGATTTCAGCTCGCTCGCGATCTCGGCCGCAACCTCCCCGCAGGCACCGACCGGCACGCAGAGGATGACGTGATCGGCGTCCACAGCCGCCTCGGCCGCCGTCTCGGCGATGGCATGGCCGAGATCGAGTTCGCGCGCCCGCTGGCGGACGGCCGCATCGCGATCCGCCAGGACGATCGTGCCGGCGAGGTTCAGCTCCTTCGCCGCGCGCGCGATCGAGGAGCCGATCAGCCCGATGCCGATGATGGCGAGGCGGGCGAAGACCGGCTCGTCGCGGCGCGGTGCAAATGCGGGAACGCTCGCCATCAGGGATTGCCGATGAAGATGTTTTCCAGCACCCCAACGACGCCACGATTGGCTTCCTCGCTGCCGATCGTCATCCGCAGCGCGCCCGGCAAGCCATAGGCGCCGACGCCGCGCAGGATGAAGCCGCGCTGGGTCAGGATGGCATCCACCTCCTTCGCGGTCTTGCCCGGCGTGTCGGGGAAATGGATCAGGATGAAATTGCCGACCGAGGGCGTCACGGTGAGGCCGAGCTTCTCGATTGCGGCTGTGGTCCAGGCCAGCCACTTCTCATTGTGCTCGATCGCGGCGGCGACATGGGCCTCGTCGGCGATGGCGGCGGCGCCGGCCTCGATCGCGGCACCATTGACGTTGAAGGGGCCGCGGATGCGCTCGAGCGCGTCGACGATATGGGCCGGTGCATAAAGCCAGCCGATGCGCAGATTGGCGAGGCCATAGATCTTCGAGAAGGTGCGCGTCATCACGACGTTCTCGCTCTCGGCGACGAGCTCGAGGCCGGCAGCGTAGTCGTTGCGGCGGACATATTCGGCATAGGCCGCGTCGAGCACGAGCAGGACATGCGGCGGCAGGCCGGCCTGCAGGCGCTTGACCTCGTCGAAGGGCAGATAGGTGCCGGTCGGATTATTCGGGTTGGCGAGGAAGACGATCTTGGTCTTCGACGTCACCGCGGCGAGGATGCCGTCGACATCGGCCGTGTAGTTCTTCTCGGGCACGACGACCGGCTTGCCGCCGGCGGCGAGGATAGCGATGCGATAAACGAGGAAGCCGTATTGGCTGTAGATGCCCTCGTCGCCCTCGCCGAGATAGGCCTTGGTGACGAGTTCGAGCAGTTCATCCGAGCCGTTGCCGCAGATGATCCGTGCCGGGTCGAGACCATAGCGCCCGGCGATCGCCTGCTTGAGCTTGCTCGACGTGCCGTCCGGATAGAGCTCCAGCTTGCGGGCGACGCCTTCAAAAGCCGCGACGGCCTTCGGGCTCGGGCCGAGCGGGGTTTCGTTGGAGGAGAGCTTGTGTAGTTTCACGCCGGCGGGAGCGGCGGACTTGCCGGGAACATAGGCCTCGATATCGAGGACGCCGGGACGCGGGACGGGGCGGGAGGCGGTCGTCATGGTGATTGACCTTGCAGCAGGGAGCGATGCGTGCCCGTTCAGCGGGCGGATTTGACGGCGAAGCGGGCGGCGTGGCTGCCGACCTCCGAGAAGTCGCTGAGCCCGGCGGGCATGAGCGCATCGCGGATCGCTGCCTGGTCGACCTCGCCCGACGCCGCGACCAGCAGCGACAGATGCGAGCCGTCGGCCGCGGAGGCCGAGACCTCCGCGAGATGCTCGGCGAGGCCATGGCGCAAGCCCTCGGACCAGCGCTCGACGCGGGCGGCATAGAGCACGATCTCGCGGACGGCGGCATCGGCGAGCGGCTTGGCGATGCAGTAGACCGGCGTGCCGGCCGGATGGTCGGGCCGCTCGATGAAGGGCAGGCGCGCGATGATCTTCGGTTTGTCGGAGCCGATCAGATCGCGCCACCAGATGCCGGCACTGGCGCCCTGGTCCATGCGGAAGATGCCGAGATCGCCGGCGGACTCGGCCACGGCACGGATGACCGCACGCGCATCCTCATGCGGGACGAAGGGGACGGTGAAGCCGAAATGGAAACGGGCGGAATCGCGCATCGCCGGGTCGCCGCCGGAAACGTCGGCATGCACCGAATAATTCGCCTGCACATAGGTGAAGGTGGCGATGATGATGCGCCAGATGCTCTCGACCGTGTCGAGCGGCAGGAGCCCCTTATGCCGCAGCGCCAGGCGCTTCATCATGTCCGCCTCGCGGCCGGGGCGGAAGGCGGAGCCGGAGGCCTGCGTCTTCTTGACCGCGATCAGCGTCTCGATGATCTGCGAACGCTCCATCAGCAGCGCATGCATCTCGCTGTCGATGCGGTCGATCCCGGCACGCAGGTCGGCGAGGGTCGTGGGGGCGGCTTCGGTCATGGCGGCAGGCTGCGCTTCTCGACGAGGGCCCGTAAGCCCTCATCCTGAGGAGCAAGCCGACGGCTTGCGTCTCGAAGGATGCTCCAGGAGGTTCCGGAACCCGCTGGATCATCCTTCGAGACGCCGCGTTCCGCGGCTCCTCAGGATGAGGGCTTTAGGAGTTGCCACGCTCCTTAGCGCTCCCGCCGCCCCTTGGCAAAGCCGGCTGCGCAATCCCGCGTTGACAGCGGCGCGCCGGCACGGCATCGCTAGAGTTCGGTTTTCCGAACGCGCGGACCGGCAAGACAAATCATACTGTCGATGCGGACGAAATGAGCGATCTCTCCCCCAGCCTGGCCGACCCGCAGAAGGAGGCGAACGAGCCTTCGAGCCCGGTCGCGCGCTTCGGGCCCGACACGCCCTTGCTAATGGATTGCGGCGTGGTGCTCGATCGCTGGCAGATCGCCTACCAGACCTATGGCGAGCTCAACGCCGCGAAATCCAATGCGATCCTGGTCTGCCACGCGCTGACCGGCGACCAGTATGTCGCGAGCCGGAACCCGATCACCGGTAAGGGCGGCTGGTGGACCTCGATGATCGGCCCCGGCAAGCCGGTCGATACCGAGCGCTTCTTCGTGATCTGCGCCAATGTCATCGGCGGCTGCACCGGCACGACCGGCCCGGCCTCGACCAACCCGACGACGGGCAAGCCCTGGGGTCTGTCCTTCCCGGTCGTCACCATCCGCGACATGGTGCGGGCTCAGGCCGCGCTGATCGACTCGCTCGGCATCGAGACGCTGTTCTGCGTCGCCGGCGGTTCGATGGGCGGCATGCAGGTGCTGCAATGGGCGGCGAGCTATCCGGGCCGCGTGTTCTCGGCGCTGCCGCTGGCGACGGGCGCCAAGCACTCGGCCCAGAACATCGCATTCCACGAGGTCGGCCGGCAGGCGGTGATGGCCGACCCGGACTGGCGGCAAGGACGCTATCTCGAAGAGGGCACGCGGCCGGCCAAGGGGCTTTCGGTGGCGCGGATGGGCGCGCATATCACCTATCTCTCCGAGCAGGCCCTGCACCGCAAGTTCGGCCGCAAGCTGCAGGACAGGGAGGCGCCGACCTTCTCCTTCGACGCGGACTTTCAAGTGGAGAGTTACCTCCGCCACCAGGGCCTCTCCTTCGTCGAGCGCTTCGACGCCAATTCCTATCTCTACGTCACGCGGGCGATGGATTATTTCGACCTCGCCGACGACCATGACGGCGTGCTGGCGCGCGCCTTCGCCGGCACGAAGACGCGCTTCTGCGTCGCGTCGTTCACCTCCGACTGGCTGTTCCCTACCGCCGACTCGCGCGCGATCGTGCACGCACTCAATGCGGCCGGCGCCTCGGTCTCCTTCGTCGAGCTGGAGAGCGACAAGGGGCACGACGCCTTCCTGCTGGAGGAGCCCAATCTCTTCGCCACGACGCGCGGCTTCATCGGCGCCGCGGCACGGGCACGCGGACTCTGAGCATGGCCTTCAGCGACACCCAGACCAGCCGCATCGACCTGAGGCTCGTCGCCGAGATGGTGCAGCCCGGCACGCGCGTGCTCGATGTCGGCTGCGGCGACGGCGCACTGCTCGCTCTGCTGGCCGAGACCCGCCGGGTCGATGCGCGCGGCATCGAGCTTTCGCGCGAAGGCGTGGCCGATTGCGTGGCGCGCGGACTTTCGGTGATCCAGGGCGACGCCGATACCGACCTTGCCGACTACCCGGACGACTCGTTCGACTACGTCATTCTCTCCCAGACGATCCAGGCGACGCGCAATCCCCGCCTCGTGCTCGAGCAGATGCTGCGCATCGGCCGGCACGCCATCGTCTCCTTCCCGAATTTCGGCCATTGGCGGATGCGCTCCCAGGTGTTCTTCCAGGGGCGAATGCCTGTGACCGACGCCCTGCCCTATTCCTGGTGGGACACGCCCAACATCCATTTCTGCACGATCCGCGACTTCGTCACGCTCTGCGACCAGATCGGCGCCAAGAAGGAGCGCGCGGTGGCGCTCGACGCCGCCGGCGGCAAGGTCGGCGTCAACGCGCCCTGGTGGTTCTGGAACCTGTTCGGCGCGCAGGCGGTGTTCCTGCTGAAGCGGGGGTGATGGGCTCAGCCGTCATGCTCGCCCCTGTGGCGAGCATCCACGTCTTGAACGCGCCCTCAATCGGCAAAGACGTGGATGGTCGGGACAAGCCCGCCCATGACGAAAAAGGGCCGCTTGCGCGGCCCTCCCCCATTCGTCTGTTTCGCAGACACCTTCTTCCCCAGAGGGAGAAGAAAGTCAGCCATGTCAGTTCAGCGCCACACCAGCCGGGCGCTTCTCCTTCACCGCCGCGACATCGCCCAGCATCAGCGAGCCCGGTCCGACAGTGATCGGCACCGTCTCGCCGTCGACGATCTCGCCGGCGAGGATGGCCTCGGCCAGCGGGTCCTGCACCGACTTCTGGATCACGCGCTTGAGCGGGCGCGCGCCATAGGCCGGGTCGTAGCCCTTCTCCGCCAGCCACTCGCGCGCCTCCTTCGAGAGTTCGAGCGTGATCTTGCGGTCGGTCAGCAGCTTCTGGAGCCGGGCCATCTGGATATCGACGATCGCGTCCATGTCCTGCCGCCGCAGGCGGTGGAACAGGATGATGTCGTCGATCCGGTTCAGGAATTCCGGCCGGAAGGCGTGGCGGACCACACCCATCACCTCGTCGCGAACCGCGTCGCTGTCCTGGCCTTCGGGCTGGTTCACCAGGAACTCCGAACCGAGGTTCGAGGTCATGATGATCAGCACGTTGCGGAAGTCGACCGTGCGGCCCTGGCCGTCGGTGAGCCGACCGTCGTCGAGCACCTGCAGCAGGACGTTGAACACGTCCGGATGCGCCTTCTCGACCTCGTCGAAGAGCACGACCTGATAGGGCCGGCGCCGCACCGCTTCCGTCAGGGCGCCACCCTCCTCATAGCCGACATAGCCGGGAGGCGCGCCGATGAGCCGGGCGACCGAGTGCTTCTCCATGTACTCGGACATGTCGATGCGCACGAGCGCCGTGTCGTCGTCGAACAGGAACGAGGCCAGAGCCTTGGTCAGCTCGGTCTTGCCGACGCCGGTGGGGCCGAGGAACATGAAGGAGCCGATCGGACGGTTGGGATCCTGCAACCCGGCACGGGCGCGACGGACCGCGGTCGAGACCGCTTCCACCGCCTCCTTCTGCCCAACGACGCGGGAGCCGAGAACCTCCTCCATGCGGAGCAGCTTCTCCTTCTCGCCTTCGAGCATGCGGTCGACCGGCACGCCGGTCCAGCGCGAGACGACGGCAGCGACGTGATCGGGCGTCACAGCCTCCTCCACCATGCCGGCGCTCTCGCCCTTCTCCTCGATCTCGGCCAGCTTCTTCTCGAGCCCGGGGATCTCGCCATAGGCGAGCTCGCCCGCTCGCTGGTACTCACCCTTGCGCTGCGCCTGGGCGAGCTCGTTGCGGGCATTGTCGAGCTTGGTCTTGATCTCGGCGGCCTGGCCGAGCTTGTCCTTCTCGGCCTTCCACTTGGCCGTGATCGTGTCGGAGCGCGACTCCAGATCGGCCAGTTCGGATTCGAGCCGCTTCAGCCGCTCCTTCGAGCCGGCATCGCTCTCCTTCTTGAGCGCCTCCTGCTCGATCTTGAGGCGGACGATCTCGCGGTCGATCGAATCCAGTTCCTCCGGCTTGGAGTCGACCTGCATCCGCAGCCGCGCCGAGGCCTCGTCGACGAGGTCGATCGCCTTGTCGGGCAGGAAGCGGTCGGTGATGTAGCGGTTCGACAAGGTCGCGGCCGAGACCAGCGCCGAGTCGGTGATGCGGACGCGGTGATGCTGCTCGTACTTCTCCTTGAGGCCGCGCAGGATCGAGATGGTGTCCTCGACCGTCGGCTCGTCGACGAAGACGGGCTGGAAGCGCCGCGCCAAGGCAGCGTCCTTCTCGACATATTTGCGGTACTCATCGAGCGTGGTCGCGCCAACGCAGTGCAGCTCGCCACGGGCGAGCGCCGGCTTCAGCAGGTTGGACGCATCCATCGCGCCGTCGGTCTTGCCGGCGCCGACGAGGGTGTGCATCTCGTCGATGAACAGGATGACGCCACCATCCGAGGCCGAGACCTCGGTCAGAACCGCCTTCAGCCGCTCCTCGAACTCGCCGCGATACTTTGCGCCCGCGATCAGCGAGCCCATGTCGAGCGCGAGCAGCTCCTTGTCCTTCAGGCTCTCGGGCACGTCGCCATTGACGATGCGCAGCGCCAAGCCCTCGGCGATGGCTGTCTTGCCGACGCCGGGCTCACCGATCAGGACGGGATTGTTCTTGGTCCGGCGCGACAGCACCTGGATGGTACGGCGGATCTCCTCGTCGCGGCCGATCACCGGGTCGAGCTTGCCCTCGCGCGCCGCGGCCGTGAGGTCGCGGGCGTACTTCTTCAGCGCGTCATAGGCCTGCTCGGCCGAAGCGGAATCGGCGGTGCGGCCCTTGCGGATCGCCTCGATCGCGGCATTGAGCGCCTGCGGCGTCACGCCGGCCTTGGCCAGCGCCTTGCCAGCCTCGGTGTCCTTCTCGATCGCCAGCCCCAGCAGCAGCCGCTCGACCGTGACGAAGGAATCGCCGGCCTTCTCGGCCGCCTTCTCGGCGGTATCGAAGACGCGGGCGAGGCCCGGCGTCAGGTTGAGCCCACCGGAGCCGCCGGAAACCTTCGGCAGCTTCGCGAGCGCCTGATCGGTCAACTGCAGCGCGACGCGCGACTGCCCCCCGGCCCGGTCGATCAGACCGGCCGCCATGCCTTCATTGTCGTCGAGCAGCGCCTTGAGGAGATGCTCCGGCGTGAACTGCTGGTGCCCCTCGCGCAGCGCGATCGTCTGCGCTGCCTGGAGAAAGCCCTTCGCCCGATCCGTATATTTCTCAATGTTCATTCAAATCACTCCGCCCGCGGAACGCGCCCCGTAGCAACGCGGTTCCACTGCCCTTCCGTCTGGATAGGGCGCCCTTTCGGGCCGCCCCTCGCCCTCCAAGATAGTGTGACATTGGCGCAACGGAAGAGGGCGCCGGCGACAATTGACCTGGCGCAAGCGGCAGGCGCAGATCGGGCATGGCCGGAACCAAGCGACAGCAGGCGATTCGCAAGGCGCTGCGAGCACTGGCGCCGGGCATTCCGCTCTCCGATGCCGAGGCGGTCATCACGCTGGCGGAGCGGCGGCACATGAAGGATCTGCCGCCTTCCACGGCGTTGTGGCTCGCGCTCGGCAGCCATGTCCGCCACGTCCACACCGATTACGAGCATCTGCTGGCGGAAGGCTACGACCGCGACGCCGCCCGCTTCTTCGTCGCTGACGAGACCGACGCCGTCCTCGCCGGCTGGGGCTGCCAGCGCTCGGTCAGCGAGGGCGAGGACGACTAGTGCGGTATCGGCGCCCTCCCAAAAAAACCGGCTCCCACTTTTCGGGCCGATGCCAGCGGATTGATCGAAACGGATACAAGATTTGATCTGTCAGGACCGGGCGGCACGGCTATGGTCCGCCCGCCCTTCCCGCACCGGACCGGACCATGCGCATCGAAACGCTCTATCGCTACCCCGTCAAAGGCCTTTCGCCGGAGCGGGTGAAGCGCGCCAACCTGCTCGCCGACGGGTATTTCCCGGGCGACCGCCTCTTCGCCATCGAGAACGGTCCTTCCGGCTTCGACCCGGCCGAGCCGGTGCACCAGCCGAAGATCAAGTACCTGATGCTGATGCGCAACGAGTCGCTGGCCCGGCTCAAGACCCGCTACGATGATGCCACCGGCAACCTCGTCATCCATGAAGGCGGGCAGGAAGTGCTGCGCGCCGCGACCGCCAACGACGACGGCCGCACCGCGATCACGCGCTTCTTCGCAGGCTTCATGCCTGAGGAGTTGCGCGGCGAACCGAAGCTGCTCACGGCGCCTTCGACCTATCGCTTCACCGATTCCCGCTCGGGCTTCGTCTCGATCATCAATCTCGCCAGCGTCGCCGATCTCGAAGGGCGCCTCGGGCGGCCGGTCGATCCGCTGCGCTTCCGCGGCAACCTGATGGTGAGCGGGCTCGCACCCTGGGCGGAGAACGACCTCGTCGGCCGGGATATCGCAGGACCTGAAGGCCTGCGGCTGCAGGTGATCAAGCGGATCGAACGCTGCGCGGCCACAAATGTCGACCCGGAGACCGGGGAGCGCGACATGCAGATCCCCAAGGCCCTGATGCAGCATTACGGCCATGTCGATTGTGGCATCTATTGCCGCGTCATCGCCGGAGGCAGCCTGAGCGAAGGCGACGGGCTGACGCCTGCGGAAGCGCCGGCCGAACTCGGCATCGCCTGAGAGGCGCTCCAGCAAAAAAAGGGCCCTCGCGGGCCCTTTTTCAAATCTGTCGACGGTGTCCGCGGCTCACTCGGCCGGGCCATCCGCCTCGGAGCCGAGGGCGTCCATCACCTCGCGCGGCGAGCGGCGACGGCGCGTACGCTTGGGTGCCGGCTCCTCGGAAACCTCGGGCGCCGGCTCAACCGCCGCAGCCGCCTCTGCCGGCGGCGCCTCGACCGGCTCCGGCGCGGCGACCCGCACGGGGTTGGTCAGGAAGGACGGCAGCGCGGCGGCGACATCCTCGCCCGCATCGCTCTCGACTTCACGCTCGCGACGCGGACGGCGCTCGCGCTGGGGACGCTCGCCGCGCTCGAGGCGGCGCTCGCCCTGAGCCTGCTCGGGAGCAATCTCGGCCGAACCCTCTGCGACCGGAATGTCGGAACGCGGCGCATCGGGGCGCGGCGCGTAGCCGCCGGCAGCACCCTGGCCGCCTTCGGCATTGCGGTCGAAGCGGCGCTCGCCGCGGTCCTGGCGGTCGAAACGACGGTCGTTGTTGAAGCGCTCGCGGCGGTTCTGGCGATCGAAGCGCTGGCCGCCCTGCGGCTGCCCCTCGCCACCCTCGCCCTCGGCACGCTGTCCGCCATGGCCGTTATAGCCATTGGCTCCGCCATGGCCATTGGCCGAGCGGAAGTCCGGCTGCGGACCAGTACCGGGCTGGAAGGGCTGAGCCTCCTCGTCGCCTTCCTCGTCGCCCTCGTCAGCATCCTCGACGAAGGCGCGGTTCGGCGGGAAGGAATGGCCGAACTGCTGGGCCATCTGCTCCTGAGCCGCAAGCAGGATGCGATAGTAGTGCTCGGCGTGCTGGAAATAGCTCTCCGCCGCAACCGTATCACCGGAAGACTGAGCGTCCCGCGCCAGCTGCAAATACTTCTCGGCGACATGTTGCGCCGTGCCGCGGACCTTCACGTCCGGACCATTGGATTCGTAGCTACGCTGCAACGGGTTGGGAGATTTGCGATTGCCGTTATTGTTGCCGTTATTGTTACGGCCGCGCATACGCCGGTTCTGACCTGGTCTCATTCGCGTCTGTCTCGCGCTTCTGTGTTCAAAGCAACCGTGGTGCCGTCATGCGCGTTGCGACGCACAGCGGGTTGCGACGCTGTGTCGGACTGAGTTGACCCGAAGGGGCGATACGCCGTTTCTGGTCTTCACGCGCTCTTTTCCAAAAAGGGCCCAACCCCGGAGGGGTCCCACCCCATGAGCCGATCGGCGCCAAGCGCCCTCGGGGCTCCACCCGGCTTGTCAGCTGCGTCGTCCCGGGAACACGCCCGCAAACGACGCCGAACTCGAGCAAATCCTGTACGATCGGAAACTGCCCAGAGGCCCGGCTCTGACGCCACCAGCTTCGGCTGGAAGTTGCATAACTGCTTTTGGCGGCTTCTCCAAGCGAAATCGACCAAAAGCCTGTGCACTTTCAAGTGAGCGCGAAGATCAGCGCCCGCTCATGCCCACCCAGATCGTTCCTGCTGCCGCGGAATTCAAGCCCCCCGGCCTGCATCAGGGCAACCACATCCGGCCCCTGCCCCGCACCGATCTCGAACACGACGATGCCGCTCGGCGCCATCAGCGCCGGCAAGGTCCGGGCGAAGATCCGGTAGGGCCCGAGCCCGTCGGCTCCGCCATCGAGCGCGAGCAGCGGATCGTGCTCCCGGACCTCCACGGACAGGCCAGCGATCTCGCCTGACGGAATATAGGGCGGATTGGAGACGATCACGTCGAAGCGGCCGGCCAGGCCCTCCGTCCAGCTGCCCTGCCGGAACGCCGCCCGATCGCCGACCCCGTTCAGTTCGGCATTGCCGGCCGCCATATCGCGAGCCTCCGCCGACAGATCGATGCCGAGGCCGGTCGCGCGAGGCAGTTCGCTGAGCAATGCGATCAGCAGGCAGCCCGTGCCGGTGCCAAGATCGAGCAACGAAAGCGCTTCTTCGCGCCGCCCCGCCAATGCCGCCAGCGTCACCTCGACGATCGTTTCGCTGTCCGGGCGCGGCTCCAGCGTCGCCGGCGACAGCCGAAAGCGCAGCCCCCAGAATTCGCGCTCGCCGAGAATGCGCCATACCGGCTCGCCCGCCAGGCGCCGCGTTGCGAAATCGCGCAGACGCGCAAGCGCATCGGCGGGGAGCTGCATGTCCGGATCGGGATTTTCCTGCCCGACAGCGCCTTCGACCAGAAGACGCGCATCCAGCCCCGGCGTCGCAGAGGCGGCCCGGCTGAAGCTGCGCGCAAGCAGACGCCGCGCCGACGTGACGGTCGACACGGCGCCTTCCCCTAGACCGGGGATAGGGTCAACCGGCCCTGCCTTGATCCGGCTCAGCTGTTGCCCTGCATCTTCAGGTCCATGCAGCTCTTCATCTTGGTCCGTATCGCCGACTTGCTCTCGCGCGCGCCCTTCATCTCGAGCTGGCAGGCCTTGCGCGCCTGCGCCTCGGTCATCGAGCCCTGCAGCGCCGCCGGCGGGTTCGAAGTGGTGATCTTGCGCAGGGTCCGCTCCTGAGCCTGCGAAACGCCGCTCATCGCGAAAACCATCAGGCCCGCGATCGCGAAACCGGAAACCATCTTCATCATCGAAGTGTCCCCCATTTGCTGGTGTCGATGCCGAACCAACACGGCAATGGCGATTTTGTTTCACCGCCATGACGTTACGCAAGCGCCTCCTCGGCCAGCAGGCGTGCCTGATGCTCCGCCGTCAGCGCGTCGACGACCTCGTCGAGGACGAGGCCCTGCATCATCTCGTCGAGCTTGTAGAGCGTCAGGTTGATCCGGTGGTCGGTGACGCGCCCCTGCGGGAAGTTGTAGGTCCGGATGCGCTCGGAGCGATCGCCCGAGCCGATCTGGGAACGCCGGTCCGCCGACCGCTCGGCATCGATACGCATACGCTCCATGTCGTAGAGCTTGGCGCGCAGCAGCTCATAGGCGCGGGCCTTGTTCTTGTGCTGCGAGCGCTCGTCCTGGACCAGCACCACGGTGTTGGTCGGGATATGGGTCAGGCGCACCGCCGATTCCGTCTTGTTGACGTGCTGGCCTCCGGCACCGCCGGAGCGCAGCGTGTCGATGCGGATATCGGCATCGTTGAGCGCGACGTCGACCTCGCTCGCCAGCGGCAGCGTCGCCACCGTCGCGGCCGAGGTGTGAATGCGTCCGCTCGCCTCGGTATCCGGCACGCGCTGGACACGGTGGACGCCGGATTCGAATTTGAGCCGGGCATAGACGCCGCGGCCGTTGATCTCGGCGATCACCTCCTTGTAGCCACCGACAGTGCCCTCGCTTTCCGAGAGGATATCGACGCTCCAGCCCTTCTGCGCGGCATAGCGCTGATACATGCGCAGCAGATCGCCGGCGAAGAGCGAGGCCTCGTCGCCGCCGGTGCCCGCCCGGATCTCGATGATGACGCCGCGCTCGTCGGCGGCATCCCTGGGCAGGAGCGCGATCAGGATCTCCCTCGCGCGCGCCTCGATCTCGGCGCGGGCGCTATCGCGCTCCTCATAGGCGAGGTCGCGGAATTCGGCGTCCGTCGCAGGATCGGCGATCAGGGCCTCCGCCTCGGCCAGCGTCGCCTGCGCCTGGCGCCAGGTCGCGATCGCGGCCACCACCGGGTCGAGCTCCGACAATTCCTTGGCGAGTTCGACGGTGCGCACCGGGTCGCTCGCCTGGTTGATCTCCTCCGTCGCGGCGGCGTGGCGCGCCACGATGCCGTCGAGACGATCCTGGGGAAGTTGAAGGGACATGCGGAAACTCTTGATGACGCTGAAAGGAAATGTCGGGAGCGCGAACGAGCAGCGCTAGACCGGGACCTTGAACTCGGTCGCGAAGGCGGCGAGCTGCGGGCGCAAGCTGGTGGCGCCTTCCGGCGAGGCGAGCATCCAGTCCATCCGCTCCCGGAGCTTGCGGACATCGAGCGCGCGCAGCATCGCCTTGACCGGGCCGATCGAGGCGGCCGACATCGAGAAGCCGCGATAGCCGAGCCCGATCAGCGCCATGGTCTCGAGCGGCTTGCCGCCCATCTCGCCGCAGACGGTCACCGGGCAGCCGGTTTCCGAGGCCGCCTCGACGATGCGGCGCAGCGCCCGCAAGGCGCCGACGCCGAGCGGATCGAAGCGATCAGCGACGCGCTTGTTCTCGCGGTCCGCGGCGAAGAGGAACTGCATCAGGTCGTTGGTGCCGATCGAGAGGAAATCGGCCTCGCGCGCGATTTCCGACAGCTCGAACAACAGCGAGGGCACCTCGACCATGACGCCGACGCGCAGATCGCTCGGCGGCGCGACGCCCTGCTTCTCCAGCATCGCCTGCTCGCGGCGGATGATCATGCGGGCGCGGCGAAATTCGTCAGTGGTCGCCACCATCGGCAGCATGATCTTGAGATCGCGCCCGGCGCCGGCGCGCAACATCGCGCGCAGCTGCGCCCGAAGCAGGCGCGGCTTGTCGAGCCCGATGCGGATCGCCCGCCAGCCGAGCGCCGGATTCTCCTCCTCGACCCGCTCCATATAGGGCAGCACCTTGTCGCCGCCGATATCGAGGGTGCGGAAGGTCACGGGCCGGTCCTGCACCGCGTTCAGGACGGCGGTGTAGAGCGCCTGTTGCTCGGCGGTGGTCGGCATGTGCTGCGCCACCATGAACTGAAGCTCGGTCCGGAACAGCCCGATGCCGGAGGCGGCCGTCGCCTCGATGTTCGGGATATCGACGATCAGGCCGGCATTGATCTGCAGCGTGATCTCGACGCCGTCCCGGGTCGTCGCCGGCAGCTCCTTCAGCTTCTCGTACTGCTTCTGCTTGCGGGCGCGCAGCCGGGCCTTGTCCTTGTAGGCGTTCTCGACGTCGGGTTGCGGGCGGATCTGCACCTCGCCGGCCTGGCCGTCGACGATGATGGCATCGCCCGCCTCGACCAGCGCCGTCGCATTCGCGACCTCGCCGACGGCGGGGATGCCCAAGGCCCGTGCGACGATGGCGATGTGGCTGGTCGGGCCACCCTCCTCCAGCACGAGCCCGCGCAGATGGGCGCGGTCATAGTCGAGCAGCGCGGCCGGCCCCATCGAACGGGCGACGACGATGGCGTTCTCCGGCAGGGATTCATGCGTCACGCCATTGGCCTTGCCGACCAGGGTGCGCAGCAGCCGGTTGGCGAGATCGTCGAGATCGTGCAGCCGCTCGCGCAGATAGGGATCGGTCTGGCGCAGCATCTTGGCGCGCGTGTCGGACTGGACGCGCTCGACGGCGGCTTCGGCAGTCAGGCCCGTCAGCACGACCTCGCGCATCCGGCGCAGCCAGCCCTGGTCATGGGCGAACATGCGGAAGGTCTCGAGCACGTCGCGGTGCTCGCCGGTATGGGCGACGTCGCCCCGCTCGACGAGCTCGTCGATCGAGGCGCGCATCTCGCCGATCGCGGCTTCGAGGCGGCTGACCTCGGCGGCGGGGTTTTCCGCGATCAGGTTGGTGATCGCGACGCGCGGCTCGTGCAGCACGACATGGCCGAGGCCGACCCCGTCGGCGAGGATGACGCCGACGCCATGGATAGGCCGGTCGAGGCCAATCGAGGCACCGGGCGCGGCAAGCGACTTCAGCCCGCCGGCGGCGATCATCTCCGCCATCAGCATGGCGGTGGTCTGGAGGCTCTCGATCTCCTCCTCGGAGTAGATGCGCGAGGCCCGGTTCTGGATGACGAGCACGCCCATCACCGCGCCGCCGCGCAGGATCGGGACGCCGAGGAAGGAGCGGTAGACCTCCTCGCCCGTCTCCGGGCGATAGGAGAAGGAGGGATGGGCCTGCGCGTCCGACAAGGCCAGGGGCTCGGCCTCGCTGGCGATCAGGCCGACGAGCCCCTCTCCCGCACGCATGGTGGTGAGGTGGACGGCCTCGCGGTTGAGGCCTTCGGTGGCATAGAGCTCGAGCGAGCCGTCCTCGCGCAGGACGTAGACGGAGCAGACTTCGGCGACGAGATTGCCGGCGATCAGGACGACGAGCCGGTCGAGCCGCTCCTGCGGGCTGATCGATGCCGCCATGACCTCGCGGAGGCGGCGCAACAGAACGCCCGGTCCTCCGAGAGCGCCTCGCATCGATCTCAGCCCTCCGCCCGCCTCCTCAGCCATCGACGATACGATGCCTGTCCAGAACCTGAGTCGCCCAACCCGGTCATGCTGCCTTCTAGCGACCAAAGACCTTATTCGGCAAGGGCCGCGCGAGCTCGAGCAAGCATCCCCCCAAGATTTCGTCGGTTTTCGCCGTCGCGGGGCAAGCTGTCACGGCTGCCCCACGGTCAGCGACGGCGGTGGCGTGCCCCTTCCTTTCCGGCGCGAACCTGTCGAGATCTTTCCGGCCTTGCCGGGCTTCGGCGGCCTTTTCACCGCCACGGCCTCAGACCCGGCGGCGCGCCGTGCGCCGGCACGCGGCTTCTTGTCGCCCGTAGCCTCGACAGGCACCGCCTGGGCGGCCGCGCCCCCGGCGAGCGCGTCGAGATAGCGTTGCGTCCACCAGTCGATATCGCTGGCGGCGATAGTCGCGTAGAGCTTCTCGAAACGGCGGATCCGTTCGCTCTTCGGCATGGCGAGCGCGGTGCGGATCGCCTCCGCCACCTCATGCGTGTCGTAAGGGTTGACGATCAGCGCCTCCCCCATCTGCTGCGAGGCGCCTGCGAAGCGGGACAGCACGAGCACGCCGGGATCGGCGGGGTCCTGCGCCGCAATGTACTCCTTGGCGACCAGGTTCATCCCGTCGCGCATCGGAGTGACGAGGCCGACCTGGGCGCGGCGGTAGAAGCCGGCGAGCGCGCTGCGCGAATAGGCTTTCTTGACGACGCGGATCGGCGTCCAGTCGAATTCGCCGAGCTGAGCGTTCAATCGCCCGGCGACCTCGTCCGACAGGCGGTCGAGCTCGGCATATTCGGGCACGTCGCTACGCGATGGCGGCGCGATCTGCAGGAGGCTGACCCTGCCGCGATGCTCCGGGTGGCCGCGCAGGAACTCGCCGAAAGCCGCGAGCCGCTGCACGATCCCCTTCGAATAGTCGAGGCGGTCGACGCCGACGACGAGCTTGCGCTCGCCGAGCGTTTCGCGCGCGGCGCGCAGGGGGACCGGCGCCTGGCGCGTCGAAGCCGCCGCGAGCCGGCGGAATGCCTCCACGTCGATCCCGATCGGAAAGGTCTGCACCAGCGTCTCACGCGCGCCCAGCCGCACGCGCTGCCCGTCCGTCCGCCCGGCGCACATCGTCACCAGGCCGTCGATCAGATTGCGGGCATCGAGCTCGGTCTGCATCCCGGCGAGGTCATAGGCCGCGATGGTCCGGACCAGGGTGGAACTGAAGGGCAACGCGCCCATCACGTCGGCGGACGGCCAGGGAATGTGATGGAAATAGCCGATCCGGTTGGTGACGCCGCGCCGGCGCAGCTCCGCCGCCAGCGGGATCAGATGATAGTCATGGATCCAGATCAGGTCGTCCGGGCGGATCAGCGCCGCGAGCTGCTTGGCGAAGCGCCGGTTGACGCCGAGATAGCCCATGTAGTCGCTGCGCTGGAAATCCGTCAGGCCGAGGCGGTAGTGCATCAGCGGCCACAGAGCGCGGTTCGAGAAACCGAGATAGTAGCTTTGCCGCTCGGCCTCGCTGAGATCGGTCACCGCATAGGTGACGTTGCCGCGCTGGACCTGCCTGACCTGCTGCGCCGCTCCCTCGGCCACGGCGCCGCTCCAGCCGAACCAGAGGCCGCCGCGCTGTTCCAGCGCCTCGCGCAACGCCACCGCCAATCCCCCCGCCGCGGCCTTTTCATGGCGCTCGGGAATGGTGACGCGGTTCGAGACGACGATGAGACGCATTGGGTACGGGTTCTCCAGAAGCGCCGCCCGATTTTTGCCATGGGCGGCAGGAACAGAACGCTCGCAAAGACGTAATGTTTCCGGGGGCGCGGGCTGGCCGCATGGCGGAGCCGTGGCGGCCCTGCGCTGAAATCGTGGCTGCCATGTTAGGCTATAAGTCAATCGAGACAACCCCGACGTTGAATTTTCGGCCGCGCGAGTTGGCGATGGCCAAGCAAAAGGAATGCCAGGCAAAACGGCCGTTCTTCTGCCGTGTTCGATGGCCAGATAGTAAATGATGACGACACTGATCGACCCCGAAACCGTCCATCACAATGACGATATCGCTGCGGCCCAACCGCAGATCGCTCTGTTCCTGGATTTCGATGGAACGCTTGTCGAGATCGCACCCTCGCCGGAGGATGTCCGGCTGGATCGCCGCGTCGCACCGGCGCTGGAGGCGCTGCGCACCGGCCTCGGCGGCGCCCTCGCACTGGTCTCGGGGCGCCCGATCGCCTTTCTGGACGAGATGCTGACGCCGCACAGCTTCGACATCGCCGGCCTGCATGGCGCGCAGATCCGCGTCGACGGCGAGATCCGTTCGCAATCCGACGCGCCGGAGAACATGCGCGAGGCGCTGCGCGACCTCGTCCGCTTCGCCAACAGCCATGTCGGCATCATCGTCGAGGACAAGCGCATTTCCGCCGCCCTGCATTGGCGGTTGGCGCCCGAGCTCAAGGACGAGGCGCTCGATCTGATGCGCCAGGCCGCGGCGAAGCTCGGCCCCGGCGTAAGGCTGCAGGAAGGCAAGTCGGTCGCCGAGCTGGTGCCGGCGAGCGCCAGCAAGGGCAGCGCCATCGCCTGGCTGATGGCGACGCCGACCTATGCCGGACGCCGCCCGGTCTTCATCGGCGACGACATCACCGACGAGGACGGGTTCGAGGCGGTCAACGCCATGGGTGGGCTCTCGATCCGCATCGGCGAGGATCGGGAGAGCCATGCGCTGCACCGGCTCGCTTCACCGACCGCCTTGCGGCATATCCTTCTCGAAGCCGCCGAAGGCGGCAGCCTGACCGCCTCCAGCTTCACCCGGGACTGACCATGACCGTAACGACCACGGCCGCGGGGCATCACTCCGCCTCGCTCGATCTCGGCGTGATCGGCAACTGCTCGATCGCGGCGCTGATCGACCGGCGCGCCCGCATCGTCTGGGGCTGCTTTCCGCGCTTCGACCGCGACCCCGTATTCTGCTCGCTGATCGACAACCATGCGAATGACGGCGATGACGAGCCGGAGAAGGGTTTCTTCGGCATCGAGCTGGTCGGCATGACACGCTGCGAGCAAAGCTATCTGGACAACACCGCGATCCTGTCCTCGGTGCTCTCCGACGACCAGGGCAACGCGATCGAGATCCTCGATTTCGCGCCCCGCTTCGTCCGCTACGAGCGCTTCTTCCGGCCGCCGCAGCTGGTGCGGCGGGTGCGGCGCATCTCCGGGCGGCCCCGGATCCGCGTGCTCGTCAAGCCCAGCCTCGGCATCGGCGAAGAGCCGGACGAGATCACACGCGGATCGAACCATGTCCGCTTCGTCGGGGCCGACCAGACGATCCGGCTGACCACGAACGCGCCGCTCTCCTATGTCGTCGAAGGCACGCCCTTCGCGGTCGACCAGGCCTATTCGTTCTTCATCGGCTCCGACGAGGCGTTGCGCGCCGAGATCGAGACGACCTCGCGCGAGTTCCTGGACAAGACCACCGACTATTGGCGCGACTGGGTTCGCTCGCTCTCGATCCCGTTCGAATATCAGAGCGAGGTGATCCGGGCAGCGATCACGCTGAAACTCTGCTCCTTCGAGGAGACCGGCGCGATCGTGGCGGCATTGACGACCTCGATCCCGGAGGCGCCCGGCACGCAGCGCAACTGGGACTATCGCTATTGCTGGCTGCGCGACGCCTATTTCGTCGTGCATGCGCTGAACCGTCTCGGCACGACGCGGACGATGGAGGACTATCTCGGCTTCATCACCAATATCGTCGACACCTTCTCGGAAAGCGGCGCCGAGCATCTGCCGCCGCTCTACCCGATCACGCGCGGCGGCTCGCTGACCGAATTCGAGGCGAAGAACCTCTCCGGCTATCGCGGGCACCAGCCGGTCCGCTTCGGCAATGGCGCCGCCGTGCAGATCCAGAACGACGGCTATGGCGCCGTGGTGCTCGCCGCGACGCATTCCTTCTTCGACCGGCGCCTGATCCAGCCTGGGAAGGACACGCTGTTCAGCCAGCTCGAGCGCATGGGCGAACTCGCCATCGCCGTCTTCGACAAGCCGGATGCAGGCCCCTGGGAGCTGCGCGAGAAGGAGGCCGTGCATGCCTTCTCCAGCGTGATGTGCTGGGCGGCCTGCGATCGCCTCGCCCGTATCGCGGGGACGCTCGGCCGGGCCGACCGCAAGGAATATTGGAAGGCGGAGGCCAAACGCCTCAAGAGCATCATCGCCGAGCGCATCTGGAACGAGCAGAAGGGCCATTTCGTCTCGACCTTCAATGGCCAGGACCTCGACGCCACGCTGCTGCTGCTTGCCGAGATCGGCTTCGTGAAGCCGGACGATGCCCGTTTCGTCGCGACGGTCGAGGCGATCGGCCGCGATCTGAAGCGCGGCGACCTGCTGCTGCGCTACGCCACGCAGGACGATTTCGGCTACATGCATACCGGCTTCCTGATCTGCGCGTTCTGGTATGTCGATGCGCTGAACACGATCGGCCGCAGCGACGAGGCCAAGGCCCTGTTCGGGCGCATCCTGCAGCGACGCAACAGCTTCGGTCTGCTCTCGGAGGACGCCGATCTCAAGACCGGCGAGCTCTGGGGCAATTTCCCGCAGACCTACTCGATGGTCGGGCTGATCAACTGCGCGATGCGGCTGAGCCGGGACTGGGAAGAGGCGTTCTGAAGCGCCCTCCCCTCAGCGCGGCGAGCCGAAGCGGAAGGCGACCGGGATCACCGCATAAACCATGACCAGCACCATCGGCGGCACGGCCAGGGCCGTGACGGCGAGCGTCGGCCAGCCCTGTGTGAACGGCGAGAGTGCGATCAGCAGCAGGTTGATGGCGGCGTAGGCACCCAGAGTCGCGACAACCAGAAAACGCAGCCGCACCAGAAGGCGCGACAGGACGGCACGTGCAGCGGAGGCGGGAAACGAAGTCATGGTGCGGACCTATTCGTAACGAAACGTATCGTTTCTATTTGTTGAATTAAACGGACCGTTTCGTTATGTCAAGATGGACCGGATCAACGGAGTCGAAGAGCCAATGGAAACGCGTCCGCCGCGCCGCGCCTCGATCGGCGCGAGGCGCAGCCCCGAGACCGAGGCGGCCGTGAAGGCAGCTGCGAGAGCCGTGCTTGCGGAGAAGGGTTATGCCGGGTTCTCGATCGAGGAAGTGGCGCGACGTGCCGGGGCCGGTAAGCCGACGATCTATCGCTGGTGGCCGAACAAGGCCGATCTCTTCATCGCGATCTACGGCGCCAGCAAGGACGCCGCGATCCCGCTTCCCGACGAAGGCTCGCTGCGCGCCGACCTGCTGCGCTACACCGCGGATCTCTGGCGCTTCTGGCGCGAGGACACGGCGGGCCGGGTGTTCAAGGGGTTGATCGCCGAGGCGCAGACCAGCGAAAGCGCGCTGGCCGCGCTGCGCTTCAAGTTCATGCCGGACAGGCTGGCGGCGCCCCGGCAGATGTTCGTGCGCGCCGCCGAACGCGGCGAATTCCCGGCCACGGAAATCGACGACCGGCTGGAGCTCTGGGTCGGCTTCAACTGGCTGCATGCGCTGACCGACCGGCTGAGCGAGGACGAGCCCACGCTCAGCCGCAAGATCGACCTGCTCTGCCGCTGAGCGTGGCCTACTCGACCCTGACGGCCGCGCGCATCACGGCCAGCGCCAGCACCTGGGCGGCCGGCACGAGGCTCTCGACCTCGAGGAACTCATCCGGCGTATGGGCCATGCCGCCGATCGGCCCGACGCTGCAGAGCGTCGGAGTGCCCTGCGCCGCGGTGAAGCCGGAATCGGCGCAGCCGCCAGTGAATTCGGCCGTGACGCCGATGCCGAAAGCGGCAGCGGCCTCGCGATAGGTGTCGTAGAGGGTAGCCGATTCCGGCGAGCGCTCGAGCGGCAGGAACTCGCCCTTGATCGACAGCACGGCGGTGGTTTCCGGGACCACGGGAGCCTCGATGATCGCCTTGATCTTGCCGACCATCTCGTCGCGCTGCGCGGCGGTGACGTAGCGCAGGTCGATCTCGCACCAGGCATGCGGCGCGACGGTGTTGACCGTCTGGCCGCCGCCGATCAGGCCGACATTGACGGTGATGCCCTTCTCCAGATCGGTGAGTCCCTGCAGCTTCGGGATCTTGTGGCCGAGATCGACGATGGCCGAGGCGCCCTTCTCGTAATTGGCGCCGGAATGGGCCGGCCTGCCGGTGAATTCGGCGCGCATGAAGACGCCGCCCTTGCGGCCGCTAGTGACCGACTGCTTCTGGTCCTTCGCGAAATCGGTGCCGGCCGGCAGGCGACTGGGCTCGGCGTTGAAGACGCAGCGCGACTCGCGCGCCGCCGCCTCGATGACGGGACGCGAGGACGGCGAGCCGATCTCCTCGTCGCTGGTCGTCAGCATCAGCAGCGGCGCGGCGACCCCGCCGCATTCGGCGAAGGCCGCGGCGACGAAGGCCGAGATGACGATACCGCCCTTCATGTCGGCGACGCCCGGCCCATAGGCCCGCGTCCCCTTGATCGTGAAGGGCCGCCGCGTCGGCTCGCCCTGCGGGAAGACCGTGTCGCGATGGCCGAGGAGCAGCACCGGACGCTGGTCGTTGGCGCTCGGGTTCGGCAAGCGCGCCCTGACGGCATCGCCGAAGCGGGCATCCGGCACGATCTCGACATCGAGGCCGTTCGCGCGGTGGAAGCGGGCCACGACCTCGCCCGCCCGGTCGACGCCCGCCTTGTCATAGGAGCCCGAGTCGGTGTCGACCAACTCGCGCAGGAGCGCGACCATGCCCTCCTTGCGGCCCGCCAGCCACTCGGTGACTTTCTGTTCCTCGGGGGTCAAGGCGCTCATCGCTCGCTCGCAATCGTTCCAGCTGGGACAATGCCGGGCAGCTTAATGGCTGCGCCCTCCCCGGCAATGGGAAACGGCAGCGGAGTTCCCATTCACCCGGCGCATGCCGGCCCGGCTCCTTCCGGATCAGTCGGCCCATTCCGGATCGGTGGTGAAGGCGATGGTGAGCCAGCGATCGGGCGTGTCGTCACCGATCGCATCGCCGATCTCGTCGCGGATGTGATCCCACTCCTCCAGCCTCCTCGCGGGGCCGTTCCTGGGCACGATGAAGTAGAGCTCGATCTGCCTGCCACGCCCGACCCGGGCGACATAGGAGCGATAGGAGGCGAAGCCGTAACGGCGAACGATCTCCTCGGCGACGCCGTCGACATGGCGCTTCAGATCGGAGGGCGTCACCAGCAGGATGTCGGCGAGAGCCTGCTTGATCGTTCCGATCGGCATCGGGATGACGACGAGGCAGACCAGCGCGAGCGCGACCGGATCGACATAAGGCAGCATCCAGGCGAGTTTCGTTCCCTGAATCGCATAGCCGAAGACGAAGGCGCCGAGCAGCGCGCCGCTGAGGCCGCCGGACATCGCCCAGGCCTTGGCGTCCAGCCCGACGAAGCTCGAATTCAGCTCCCGATTGGCCCGGCTTCCGTAGATCGCCATGGCGAAGGCGATCAGCATGGTCAGCCCGGCATAGATGATGGCGTAGTCGAAGGCGAGGAGCCGGCCGCCGGCCATGATGCTGCCGACGGCGTTGATCAGGGCGTAGATCGCCGCCCCGGTCAGCAGGACGCCGTTGAGCCCGAGCACCATCGGCTCCAGATGCCAGAATCCCATGGTGAAGTGCTTGACCAACCTGCCGCCGACGGCGCCGCTCGCCGTCGAGGAAGTGATTAGGTTGGAGACCAGCAGCGCGACGATCGTCATCGTGGCGTCGGTCAGGGCGTAGATGCCGTCGAAGACGATCGCGAAGGAGCCGGAGAGCAGGCCGAAGACGATGCCGGCCGCCGCGAGGATGAAGGTCACCCCGATCGAGAGGCGCAGGACCCGTTGCTCGGTGTTCAACCCCTGCCCCCTCGATGCCTCGGCGACCTCAATTCTACGGGCAGCGGCGTGGAAACGCCATCGCCGCCCCTAACACCTCCGCTTCGTTGCGAGACTAGGAGGCGCGGCGGATTGCAGCAAACCCAAGAGTCCACCGCCCCTTGAACTGCGAAGCTGGAGCACAGATCTGTATTGATGACGGCTATGGATGAATGCGAAAATGTTTGCGATTCATCGAATACTTGGCGCGTGCAGCGGGATGCTCGTTCGGCTGATCACGCGGCCATCGAGCGCCTACAAGCCGTTTACGCCCTGCGATCCGGAACTACTGCGCCGCGTGCTCGAACCAGCCGATATCGTCCTGGTCGAGGGCAACCAGAAAGTCTCGACGGTCATAAAATATCTGACGCAATCGACATGGTCTCACGCGGCGCTCTATGTGGGCGATATGCCGGATGTGAACGCCATCTCACGAAGCGAACCCATGCTGATCGAGATGGACCTTGCAAAGGGGTGCATTGCGGTTCCGCTAAGCAAGTACGAGAACTTCACGACGCGCATCTGCCGCCCGGTCGGACTTAGCCTCGCGGAGAAGCAGGAGGTGGTGCGTTTCATGGTCGATCATCTCGGGCTTCAATACGATCTGCGGAACGTGGTCGACCTTGCGCGCTTTTTGCACCCGCTGCCCTTCATTCCCGTGCGCTGGCGCCGCCGCATGATCGCGCTTGGCAGCGGACTGCCGACGCGTGCAATCTGCTCCTCCTTGATCGCCGAGGCATTTCAGTCGGTACACTATCCCATTCTGCCCCAGATCGACCATCTGCCGTGCCATGATCGCGCCGTCAGCCTGCATTCCCGGGACGAAATTCTGCACATTCGGCACCATAGCCTCTACGCGCCGCGCGACTTCGACATTTCTCCCTATTTTCAGATCATCAAGCCGGTGATCGAAGCGGGGTTCGATTACCGGCGATTGCACTGGGATCACCAGAATTCGGTCGTCGTTCCTCGCTCCGGTCGTCCCGCCTAGTACGCGACATCCCGCATCCGACGAGCTGCCCAGCCGAGATGGGAGGCCGAAGCCTGTTGCCGGCACTCCCCTGGATGATGAAGCGCATTCGGAGAATTTGCCCGACGGCCCTTTCTGCCGCGCCTCATTGTGGGGCTGAGCGCCAGTCTCCGCTTCCAACCCGATCGGGAGACCTGCCGCTTCCAGCACCTCTGCTCCCATGGGCAACAGAAAAAAGGCCCGCCTGCTCATGCAGGCGGGCCCCGGTGTCGGCCCGTCAGGGCAGCGGGCTCACTCGGCCGCGCGCTGGGGCGTGTTCTCGGTCACCGAGATCGCCGGGCGCTCGCGGCCATCGGCCTTGGCGAGGGCGCGCCGCACGCCGTTGCCATAGTCCGGATGGACCTTGTCGAAATGGGCGAGCTGGCGCTCCTCGATATGCTGCGGAATGCCGCCCATCGCCGCGGCGATGTTGGAGAACAGGCGCTCCCTCTGGCCGGCGTCGAACAGGTTGAACAGCGCGCGGGGCTGGCCATAGTCGTCATTGCCGATGCGATGGTTGTAGCGGTCGGCATCGCCCGAGATCTTCAGCGGCGGCTCCTTGGCGGAGGGCTGCTCCTTCGGCCCGCCGAAGGAATTCGGCTCGTAATAGGCATCCGGATTGCCGGTCTTGATGCCGCCATAGGTGTTCATCTGACCATCGCGATGATAGTGCGCGACCGGGCATTTCGGCTGGTTGACCGGGATGTTCTCGTAGTGCGTGCCGAGCCGGTGACGATGGGCGTCAGCATAGGAGAAGATCCGGGCCTGCAGCATCTTGTCCGGCGAGAAGCCGATGCCGGGCACGATGTTCGACGGCGAGAAGGCGGCGTTCTCCACCTCGGCGAAGTAGTTCTCCGGATTGCGGTTGAGCTCCATCACGCCGATGTCGATCGGCGGATAATCCGCATGCGGCCAGACCTTGGTGAGGTCGAAGGGATTGTAGGAGGTCTTCTCGGCGTCCAGCTCGGGCATGATCTGGACCTGGACCTTCCACTTCGGATACTCGCCGCGCTCCAGCGCGTTGAACAGGTCTTCCTGCGTGGATTCACGGGTCTTGCCGACAACCTTCTCGGCTTCCTCGTTGGTCCAGTGCTTGTGGCCCTGCATGGTCTTGAAGTGGAACTTCACCCAATAGCGCTCGCCATTGTCGTTCCAGAACGAATAGGTGTGCGAGCCATAGCCGTTGATGTGGCGCACATCCGTCGGCAGGCCGCGATCCGACATCAGGATGGTGACCTGGTGCAGGCTCTCAGGCGACAACGACCAGAAGTCCCACATCGCGGTGGGCGAGCGCATGTTGGTCTTGGGGTGGCGCTTCTGGGTGTGGATGAAGTCGGGGAACTTCACCGGGTCGCGCACGAAGAACACGGGGGTGTTGTTGCCGACGAGGTCCCAGTTGCCCTCGGGCGTATAGAACTTGATCGCGAAGCCGCGCACGTCACGCTCGGCATCGGCCGCGCCGAGCTCTCCCGCGACGGTCGAGAAGCGCAGCAGCAGCGGCGTCTCGGTGCCGGGCTGCAGCGCCTTGGCCCTGGTGTATTTCGAAATGTCGCCGGTGATCTTCAGCGTGCCATAGGCGCCCCAGCCCTTGGCGTGGACGGCGCGCTCCGGAATGCGCTCGCGGTTCTGATGGGCCAGCTTCTCGATGAGCTGGTAGTCCTGCATCAGGACCGGGCCGCGCTCGCCGGCGGTGATCGAATTCTGGTTGTCCGGGATCGGCGCGCCGGCCGAGGTCGTCATGGTGACGCCAACCTGCGGGTTCTTCGGATCATTGGCTGACATGGCTCATTCCCTCCTGACGAGCGGCCGCCGCCCGCAGCGGATGCGCGGACGGTTTCGAATTGGAGGAACTAACAGCCCGATGTGGCGACAATGTCCAATACCGTTTACGGCGACCATCGATAAGTTTATCTTATCGATATGCTCACCCTGAAACAGCTCCGCTATTTCACCGCCCTCGCCCGGCATCGCCATTTCGGCCGCGCCGCGCAGGAATGCCATGTCAGCCAGCCGGCTCTGTCGCTGCAGATCCAGGAACTGGAAGCGTTTCTCGGCTGCCAGCTCGTCGAGCGGCGGCGCGGCGCCGTGGCGCTGACCGAGATGGGCGCCGAGATCGCCGAGCGCGGCCGCCGCATCCTGCTGGAGACGAGCGATCTCATCGACCATGCGCGCCATCGCCGTAGCCTGCTCAGCGGCGAGCTCGACCTCGGCGTCATCCCCTCGATCGCGCCCTATCTGCTGCCGGCGACGCTGCCCCTGCTGCAGCGGCGCCATCCGGCGCTGGATCTGAGGTTGCGCGAGACGCAGACCGCGACGCTGCTGGACGAACTGATCGAGGGTGGGCTCGACGTCGCGCTGCTCTCGCTGCCGATCGAGCGCCCCGGCATCGAGACCCTGCCCCTGTTCGACGATCCTTTCCTGCTGGCCGTGCCAGTGGAGACGTCGCCGAACGCTCCGCCTTTCCGACCGGATGCACCTTTCGCCGGCGAGAGCCTGCTGCTGCTCGAGGAAGGCCATTGCCTGCGCGACCAGGCCCTGAGTTTCTGCCGGACGACCCCCGGCGGCTCGCGCCGGCAATACGGCGCCTCCAGCCTCTCGACCATCATGCAGATGGTGGCGAACGGCTTCGGCACCACGCTGATGCCCGCGATGGCACTGCCGGTCGAGCTGCGCCCGGACATGCCGGTCAGGCTGTTCCGCTTCGCCGCCCCGGGCCCCAGCCGCTCGATCGGCCTCGCCTGGCGCCGGACCTCGCCGCGCAAGGCGGATTTCGAGGCGCTCGGCGCGATCCTGGCCGAGGTCGGCACGGCTCTGACCGCAGGTCGCCTGCCCGCAGCCGAGGCTGAAATGATCCGCCTGGCGGCCTGAACAAAGCCGTCAGGCGAGGCCGACGCACCAGCCCGCGACATAGGCCGCCGTGCCCACGGCCATCGGTACGAGCGGATTGACCTTCGAGCGGTAGGTCACGGCCGCCGTCGCGGCCGTGATCGCGAAGCCGAAAAGCCCGGCATCGGCGGCCAGCATCGCCACGGCGCCGCTCGCCAGCATCAGGCCGAGCGCGATCGGCACCAGCGCCAGCGTGACGATCCGGACGATGCGGTTGTCGCTGAAGCGCTGCAGGCCCCGGCTGCAGGCGAGAGCGAGCAGCGAGGATGGCAGCAGCATCGCCGCCGTCGCCACGAGCAGGCCGCTCGTGCCGGCGACATGCCAGCCGACGATGCTGGCGAGCATGACGTTCGGCCCCGGCGCTGTCTGGGCGATGGCGAAGAGACGCGCGAAGGTCGGCGCGTCCATCCAGCCGAGAATCTCCACGATCTGGCGATGGACCTCGGGCACCACGGCGTTGGCGCCGCCGATCGCCATCAGCGAGATGGTGCCGAAGGTGATGACCAGCTGGCCGAAGATGCCGCGTTCCATCAGATCCGTCGCGCTCCCAGGGACGCCGCGACAAGGCCGAGCGGCACCAGCACCAGCAGGGTGGGCAGCATCGGCAGCCGCAGCAGCCCGACGGCGAGGAAGGCGGCGGCCGCCATGAGCCAGGCCCAGCGGGCCAGCCCGGCCTTGGTCAGCAGCCGCGCGGCGGTGCCGAGGATCAGCCCGGCGGCACTCGCCGCGGCACCGGTGAGCGCCACCTGCGCCAGCGGGTGATCGGAGACAGCATCGTAGACGTTCGCGATCGCGACCAAGGCGAGCAGGGGCATCGCCATCAGTGCGAAGACGCAGGTGAGCGCGCCGGCCGTCCCGCGAAAGCGGTCGCCCAGCATGACGGCGGCATTGACGGTGTTGGCGCCGGGCAGCGCCTGACAGATGCCCATCAGCTCGGCATAGGCGCGATCGTCCAGCCAGTTGCGCTCGGCGACGATGATGTGACGCGCGACCGGGCCGACGCCGCCGAAGCCCATCATCCCGATCTTGAGGAAGCCGGTGAAGAGCGCCGGCAAACTCGGCGGCACGTCCGTCGCGGTTTCGAGCGTGGTCATCGGGCCGTCAGCGGCGCGCTTCCGTCGCCATGCGCAGGGCAAAGACGGCGAGCACGGTGCCCATCAGCCAGCGCTGCATCAGCGCCCAGAACGGCCGTGTCCGCAAGAAGACGGCAATCCCGCCCGCCGCCAGCGCGATCACGGTGTTGACGCTGACGCTGATGGCGATCTGCACCGAGCCGAGAACCAGCGACTGGGCCAGCACGTCGCCGGCAGCAGGATCGATGAACTGCGGCAGCAGCGCGAGGTAGAGCATCGCGATCTTGGGGTTGAGCAGGTTGGTCAGGAGACCCATCAAGAAGAGCTTGCGCGGACCATCCGGCGGAAGTTCACGGACGTGAAAGGGCGACCGACCGCCGGGCTTCACGGCCTGCCAGGCGAGCCAGAGCAGATAGCCCGCTCCCGCCAGGCGCAGCGCGTCATAGGCGTAGGGCACGGCGAAGAGCAGCGCGGTGATGCCGAAAGCCGCGCAGAGCATGTAGACGACGAAGCCGAGCGCCACGCCGGCAAGCGAGATCAATCCGGCTCCGAAGCCTTGCGCGATGGAGCGCGAGATCAGGTAGATCATGTTCGGTCCAGGCGTGAGCACCATGCCCAGCGCGATCAGGGCGAAGGTCAGGAGGTTCGTCGTCTCGGGCATGCCAAGCGCTCCAGCGGAACTCTGCGCTTGAAGCACGGGTCACGACGGCCGGCAATCGCGCGGCTGCGGGAACAGCCATGCAAGATTTCGCGATAAGCGCGACAACGTCCGGCATTCTCCACTGTCCCTCGACTGCCCCAGACGGAACCGGCCGTGACGCGGGCCGTTGTCGCCTGCAAGCGCATCGGGGGAAGACATGACGCTGTTCAGCCGGCTGCTCTACACCATCATCGCCTTCGCCCTGCTCGGCGCCTCGATCGTCCTGATCGGCGTCGCGATCTGGCGCACCTCGCACGGCTTCTGGACCGGCGAGGGCGCGCTCGACACGATGCTCGACGCGATCGGCCTCGTGATCATCGCGGTGGCGGTCGCCGATGTCGGCAAGTTCCTGTTCGAGGAGGAGGTGGTGGCCGACCGCGAGATGCGCCGGCCGGCCGAGGCGCGCGGCTCGCTGACGAAGTTCATGTCGATCATGATCGTGGCGCTCTCGCTCGAATCCCTCGTGCTGATCGCCAAGACCTCGCGCGAGACGATGGGCAACCTCGTCTATCCCGGCCTTCTGATGCTGCTCGCCGTGCTGACGCTGGTCGGGCTCGGGCTTTTCCAGAAGCTCAGCCAGAACGTGACCGCCGCGGTGCCGCCGGATCGGGACGAGGGCGAGCAAAGCAAGCGGTCAAAGCAACGCGCGCTGACGCCAACTCCCGCGGAGAAAGCTGGCTGAAACCCAAGCGGACGACCAAGCCGAAACGGCGCAGGGAACCTCTCTCCTGTAAGCGTCGGCCGCTGGACCAGTACGGCGAGGCCCCAACGGCGCAGCGGTCAGGTCACGGCGACAGTGTCCAACGGCTTACCCCTCACCCTGCCCTCTCCCTCCGGGAGAGGGTTCCCCGTGCTAACCGGGCTTGCTGGGGAGAGGTAGAGCGCTATCGGAGCGTCCCGGTCCGCCACATCGCCCTCACCGCGGCTCGTCGACCAGGAAGAGGTCAGTGTCATCAGGCTTGGCGCCGGCGGCGGTGAGCATCGCGTGGATCTGACCGCGATGATGGGTCTGGTGGTTGAAGAAATGCGCGATCACGAAGGCCCGCGGCCTGCCGATCTCGCGTCCGGCCGCGCCGGAGTACCAGATCAGCGTGCCACGCAACCAATTCGCCTCGACGCTCTCGGCCCAGTCGAGGATCGCCTGGTCGCGCTGGCGGCGGCGCGCGCAGAACTGCGCCCAGCCTTCGAAATAGATCGCCGAGTCGCGGCCGCTGACGGCAGGCTTCTCGCTGCCGGTCAGGCGGCTGAGCCAGGTCTCGTCGCCCCAGAGGATGTGGTTGAAGGTGCCGTGGATCGACTTGAAGAAGGCGCCGCGATCGAGCTTGCGCGCCTCATCGGTCAGCCCGTCTGCCGCCGCCATCAGGCTGCGGTTCTGCCAAGCGTTGTAGCGGGCCATGGTCCGGACATAGGCGGGATCGACCATGGGGCGGGCTCCTCGTCAGATGACGTTGGCCTCCTTGAGCGGCCGGCCCGCAACGATGCGCTCGTGGCCGAGATCGGCAAGGTCGAGCGAGCGATAGCTGCCATGCGCGATATGCTCGGCAAGCCCGCGACCGACCGCGGGCGATTGCTGCAGGCCATGGCCGGAGAAGCCATTGGCGAGATAGAGATTCGGCAAGCCGACCGATGGGCCGACGATGGCGTTATGGTCGAGCCCGCACATGTCATAGGGGCCGGCCCAGGCACGGCCGGGCTTGATCTGCTCGAAAGCAGGGATGCGGGTGGCGAGCGACGGCCAGACGACCTCCTCGAAGAAGCCCCAATCGACATCCTCGGCGGCAGGATCGGTCTCGATCCATTCGACATCCTGCTCGGGCGTCAAGGGCGAGCAGCTGCCGATGAAGAGCTGGCCGTCGCTGCCGCGCTTGCCTTCCTGCCGGCACCAGGCACCGGTGGTGTCGATCAAGAGCGGGCAGCCCTCGACATCGCCCTTGCAGGTGAAGGTGAAGACGTAGCGCTTCATCGACTTCACCGGGATCGAAACGCCCGCCGTGGCCGCGAGCTTCGCACCATGGGTGCCGCTGGCATTGACCACGGCGCCGCAGGCGATGCGGCTGCCATCGGCGAGTTCGACCGCCGTCACCCGGCTGCCTTCGGTGACATAACGCGCGACCTCGCCCTGCCGGTACTCGACGCCGAGGCTTCGCGCCTTCTTGCGGAAGGCCTGGAGCAGCGCCCAGCCGTCGAACCAGCCCTCGCCGCTGACGCCGAAGGTGCCACAGGCGAGGTCCTCGACATTGAGCCAGGGAAAGCGTTGCTTCAGCGCAGCGGGATCGTAGAGCGCGATATCCGCGCCCTCCGCCGCCTGCAGCTTCTGGTTGGCTTCGAGGATCGGCGCGCCGGCTTCGCTCGCGAGATAGAGATAGCCTCCCTCATGCAGATCGATGGCCGGAACCTCGCCGTCGACCGCGAGGTGCTGGCCGATATTGCGCAGGAAATCGATGCCGAAGAGCGAAATGCGGATGTTCACCGCGCTGGAGAATTGCTGCCGGATCGAGGCGGCGGAGAGCGCGGAAGCCGAAAAGCGGTAGGTCGGATCCTTCTCGATCACCACGACCTTGCCGGAGAAGCCGGGGTCGGCCGCGAGATGATAGGCCACGGAGGAACCGATCGCGGCACCTCCGCAGATCACGACATCGGCGCTTTCGGAGACGGGCGGCATGGCAGGCCTCGCGCGGCCGGCTTCGGCAGGAAGCCGGGTTGGTGAATTTCGCGCATGAATGACCGAGCGCGGCGCGCTTGTCGAGAGGCGGCTCAGCTCGCGGGCGTGCATTCCCCCAGCAGCCAGTCGCGAAAGGCGATGACCGTCGGCAGGTTGGCCTTCTCCTCGGGATAGACGAGGTAATAGCCGTCCTTGCCCGTGACCGGCCGGTCGATCGGGATGACGAGCGAGCCGGAGCGCAGCTCCTCCTCCACCAGGAAGCGCGGCACGATGGCGAGCCCGAGCCCGGCCACGGCCGCCTGTGCGATCATGGCGAACTGCTCGAAGCGCGGCCCCATCAGCGCCCGCTCCGGCGCCAGCCCCTGCTGCTCCAGCCAGTTGGCCCAGGCGCGCGGCCGGGTCGACTGCTGCAGCAGCGGCACGCGCAGCATGTCGGCCGGTTCGGCGATGCCGGTGCGCACCAGCAGGGAGGGCGCGGCGACCGGCACGACCTCCTCGCCCATCAGCCGGTGCAGCCGGGCGCCCGGCCAGCTCTCGGCCCCGAAATGCACGGCGGCGTCGACCTGCTCGCGGGCGAAGTCGAAGGGCACCAGCTTGGTGGTGAAATTGATGGTGATCCCCGGATGCGCCTCGGTGAAGCGCGGCAGGCGCGGGATCAGCCAACGCGTCCCGAAGGTCGGCAGGATGGCGAGATTGAGCACGCCGGCCGCGCCGCGAAAGGCCATGGCGGAGACGGTTGCAGCCGCGAGGCGCGACAGACCATCCCGAATTTCGTTGGCATAGGCGGCTCCGGCCGCCGTCAGGCTGACGCGCTTCTTGACGCGCTCGAACAGGCTGACGCCGAGCGTCTTCTCCAGATGTGCGACCTGGCGGCTGACCGCCCCCTGCGTCAGGTTGAGCTCCTCGGCTGCGCGGGTGAAGCTGCCATGCCTGGCAGCCGCCTCGAAGGCGGCGAGCGCGGACAGCGAGGGCACCGAGAGGCGGCCGGGAACAAGCGCGTCATCCATGAGCAATACTCACCAAGTGGTGAGAACATATCGGTTGCCGCGCGCCCATGAAAGAGGGCATTCTCCCGCCCCAAAGCGCGGCAGCTCCGGTTTCCGCGCCAATTGTTCATGCGCCTCGGGGCTATCAGCCCTTTGGCACCCGCCGCGACCGCTGGAAGACGAAAATGGCCACAGCTCTGCCGAAAGACACGCTCGCCCTGCTCAAGCGCCTCGGGGTCTCCGACGCGGCCTATGCCGATGCCGGTCTGTCGGCGCGCTCGCCGATCACCGGCGAGACCGTGGTGACCCTGCGCGAAACCTCGCCTGCCGAGGCCGAGGCCGCGATCGGCCGGGCCCAGTCCGCCTATCTCGCCTGGCGCAAGGTGCCGGCGCCGCGGCGCGGCGAGTTCGTGCGCCTGCTCGGCGAGGAACTGCGCGCAGCCAAGACCGACCTCGGCCTGCTGGTGACACTGGAAGCCGGCAAGGTGACCTCCGAAGGCCTCGGCGAGGTTCAGGAGATGATCGACATCTGCGACTTCGCCGTCGGCCTGTCGCGCCAGCTCTACGGCCTGACCATCGCCACCGAGCGCCCGAACCATCGCATGATGGAGACCTGGCACCCGATCGGCATCTGCGGCGTGATCTCGGCCTTCAACTTCCCGGTCGCGGTCTGGTCGTGGAACGCGGCGCTCGCCTTCGTCTGCGGCGACAGCGTCGTCTGGAAGCCCTCCGAGAAGACCCCGCTGACCGCGCTCGCCGTGCAGGCCATCGTCGAGAAGACGATGAAGCGCTTCGGCCCCGAGGCCCCGGTCGGCCTCTCCGAGGTCCTGATCGGCGGCCGCGAGATCGGCGACATTCTGGTCCAGGATCACCGCGTCCCGGTCGTCTCCGCCACCGGCTCGACCCGCATGGGCAAGGAAGTCGGCCAGAAGCTCGCCGCGCGCTTCGCCCGCGCCATCCTCGAGCTCGGCGGCAACAACGCCGCGATCGTGGCCCCCTCCGCCGATCTCGACATCGCGCTGCGCGGCATCGCCTTCGCGGCGATGGGCACCGCCGGCCAGCGCTGCACCACGCTGCGCCGCCTGATCGTGCATGAGAGCGTCTACGACCAGCTCGTGCCGAAGCTCGCCAAGGTCTACGGTTCGGTGAAGATCGGCGATCCGCGCGAGGCAGGCGTTCTGGTCGGCCCGCTGGTCGACGAGGCCGCCTATCAGGGCATGCAGAAGGCGCTTTCCGAGGCCAAGGCCGAGGGCGGCAAGGTCCATGGCGGCGAGAAGGTCGATGTCGGCGTCGGCGGCTTCTATGTCCGCCCGGCCCTGGTCGAGATGCCCAGCCAGTGTGGCCCGGTCGAGCGCGAGACCTTCGCCCCGATCCTCTATGTCATGAAGTACAAGTCCATCGACGAGGCGATCGCAATCCAGAACGCGGTCGGCGCCGGCCTGTCCTCCTCGATCTTCACGCTCAACATGCGCGAGGCCGAGCTCTTCGTCTCGGACGAGGGTTCGGATTGCGGCATCGCCAACGTCAATATCGGCCCCTCGGGCGCCGAGATCGGCGGCGCGTTCGGCGGCGAGAAGGAGACGGGCGGCGGCCGCGAGGCCGGCTCGGACGCCTGGAAGGCCTATATGCGCCGCGCCACCAACACGCTGAACTACGGCACCACCCTGCCGCTGGCGCAGGGCGTCAGCTTCGACGTGGACGCGTGACACGGAACGTCATTCCCGGGTGCTGCGCAGCGGCGACCCGGGAAACTCATGACAAGAAGACACTGGTTTCCGGGATGGCCGGGTCAAGCCCGACCATGACGGTCTGAATATCGGGAGACGAACACCATGGCCGGCAGCCACAAGCTCGCGCAGCTCAACTGGGACGATGCCTTCCTGCTCGACGAGCAGCTCACCGAAGACGAGCGGCTGATCCGCGACACCGCCCGCGCCTACGCGCAGGAGAAGCTCGCGCCGCGCGTCCACGACGCCTATCTCGAGGAAAAGACCGATCGCGCCATCTTCAACGAGATGGGCTCGCTCGGCCTGCTCGGCGTGACGATCCCCGAGAAGTACGGTTGCGCCGGCGCCAACTACGTCTCCTACGGTCTCGTCGCCCGCGAGGTCGAGCGCATCGATTCCGGCTATCGCTCGATGATGAGCGTGCAGTCCTCGCTGGTGATGTTCCCGATCCATGCCTATGGCAGCGAAGAGCAGCGCCAGAAGTACCTGCCCAAGCTCGCCTCGGGCGAATGGGTCGGCTGCTTCGGCCTGACCGAGCCGGATGCCGGTTCCGATCCCGGCGGCATGAAGACCCGCGCCGAGAAGGTCGCCGACGGCTACAAGCTGACCGGCTCGAAGATGTGGATCTCGAACTCGCCGATCGCCGACGTCTTCGTCGTCTGGGCGAAGTCGGCCGCGCATGATAACCAGATCCGCGGCTTCATCCTCGAAAAGGGCATGAAGGGCCTCTCGGCGCCGAAGATCGGCGGCAAGCTCTCGCTGCGCGCCTCGATCACCGGCGAGGTCGTCATGGACGGCGTCATCGTGCCGGAAGACAACATCCTGCCGAACGTCTCGGGGCTCAAGGGCCCGTTCGGCTGCCTCAACCGCGCCCGCTACGGCATCTCCTGGGGCGTCATGGGCGCCGCCGAGGACTGCTTCCACCGCGCCCGCCAGTACGGGCTCGACCGCAAGCAGTTCAACAAGCCGCTGGCCCAGACGCAGCTCTACCAGAAGAAGCTCGCGGACATGCTGACTGAGATCACGCTCGGCCTGCAGGGCAGCTTGCGCGTCGGGCGCCTGCTCGACGAGGGCAAGATGGCCCCGGAGATGATCTCTCTTGTCAAGCGCAACAACTGCGGCAAGGCGCTCGACATCGCCCGCCAGGCCCGCGACATGCACGGCGGCAATGGCATCCAGATCGAGTATCAGGTGATGCGCCATGCGGCGAACCTCGAGACGGTGAACACCTATGAGGGCACGCATGACGTCCATGCGCTGATCCTCGGCCGGGCGATCACTGGCCTGCAGGCGTTCTTCTGAGCGCAACAAGGCGTCATGCCCGGGCTCGCCCCGGGCATCTCGTCCCTCGTGAACCTCCCCGGAGATGGTCGGGTCAAGCCCGACCATGACGCCCGAGTCGAACCCGCCATGACGACCCCACCGCTTACCGGCCTGCGCGTCCTCGAACTGGCGCGCATCCTCGCAGGTCCCTGGATCGGCCAGTTGCTCGCCGATCTCGGCGCCGATGTCGTCAAGGTCGAGGCGCCGGAAGGCGACGACACCCGCAAATGGGGCCCTCCCTTCGTCGAAGGCACCGGCGAGGAGCATCTCTCGGCCGCCTATTTCCACGCCGCCAATCGTGGCAAGCGCTCGATCACCGCCGATTTCCGCACAGCGGAGGGGCAGGCGCTGGTCAAGCGGCTCGCCGCCCATGCCGATGTGGTGGTCGAGAACTTCAAAGTCGGTGGCCTCGAGAAGTACGGGCTCGACGCGGCCTCGCTGCGCAAGCAATTCCCGCAGCTCGTCTATTGCTCTGTCACCGGCTTCGGGCAGGACGGCCCCTATGCGCCGCGCGCCGGCTACGACTTCCTCGTCCAGGGCATGGGCGGGGCGATGTCGATCACCGGCGAGCCTGAGGGCGCACCGATGAAAGCCGGCTACGCCGTCGCCGACATCTATACCGGGCTCTACGCCACGGTCGGCATCCTCTCGGCACTGCGCCAGCGCGACACGACCGGCGAAGGCGCGACGCTCGACCTCGCCTTGCTCGACTCGCAGGTCGCGGTGCTCGGCAACCAGGCGATGAACTATCTCGTCGGCGGAAACCCGCCGCCGCGCCTCGGCAACGCGCATCCCAACATCGTGCCCTATGATGTGTTCCCGGTTGCGGACGGGCACATCATCATCGCGACAGGCAATGACGGGCAGTGGCGCAAGCTCTGCGAAGTCCTGGGCGAACCGGCGCTGGCCGACCACCCCGACTATCTCGACAACAAATCGCGGGTGAAGAATCGCGTCGCGCTGACCGCCAAACTGCACCTGCTTTGCCAGCGCTATGCCAAGGCCGATCTGCTGGCCGGGCTGGAGAAGGTCGGCGTGCCCGCCGGGCCGATCAACGATATCGGCGAGGTCTTCGCAGACCCGCAGGTGATCGCGCGCAGCGTCAGGGTCGACCTGCCGAGCGCGGCCGCCAAGGCAGGACATATTCCGACCGTCGCCTCGCCCATCGTCATGAACGGCGTGCGGCAGGTCGCCGGGCGCCCGAGCCCGCGGCTCGGCGAGCATGCTGACGACATTTTGAACGATCCGGCCTGGGGCGGGCCGGCGCGATGACACTCACCGTCATTGCGAGCGCAGCGAAGCAATCCAGGAGGGCTCGCTCGACGTCCCCCTGGATTGCTTCGTCGCTGCGCTCCTCGCAATGACGGCAAGGGCAAGGGAACAAGAGCAATGGCTAATCGTACCGGCGGGCAGATCCTCGTCGACCAGCTTCTGATCCATGGCGCGACCGACGCCTTCTGCGTGCCGGGCGAGAGCTATCTCGCCGTGCTCGACGCCCTGCACGACGCCTCGATGAAGGTCACCATCTGCCGGGCCGAAGGCGGCGCCTGCATGATGGCCGAGGCCGCCGGCAAGCTCACCGGCAAGCCCGGCATCTGCTTCGTGACGCGCGGCCCCGGCGCCACCAATGCCTCGCCCGGCATCCATATCGCCGACCAGGACTCGACCCCGCTGATCCTCTTCGTCGGCCAGATCGAGCGCGGCATGCGCGAGCGCGAGGCCTTCCAGGAGCTCGACTACCGCGCCGTCTTCGGCACGATGACGAAATGGGCGACCGAGATCGACGATGCCGCGCGCATTCCGGAGATCATCAGCCGCGCCTTCCATGTCGCGACCTCCGGCCGCCCCGGCCCCGTGGTGATCGCGCTGCCCGAGGACGTGCTGACCGACCTCGCCGACGTCGCCGACGCCGAGCCCTATGAGATCACCGAGCAGCACCCCTCGCCGGTGCAGATGAACGAACTCGCCAAGCGCTTCGCCGCGGCCAAGTCGCCGATCGCCATCCTCGGCGGCTCGCGCTGGAGTCCGGAGACGATCGCCGACTTCCAGGCGTTTGCCGCGCGTTTCGATCTGCCGGTCGCGGTTTCCTTCCGCCGCCAGATGCTGTTCCCGGCCGACCATCCGAACTTCGCCGGCGATCTCGGCATCGGCCCGAACCCCAAGCTGCTTGCCCGCATCAAGGAGAGCGACCTCGTCCTGCTGATCGGCGGGCGTCTCTCGGAGATGCCGAGCCAGTCCTACACCCTGTTCGGCATCCCCAATCCGGGCCGGCCGCTGGTCCATGTCCACCCCGATCCGGAAGAGCTCGGCCGGGTCTATCGCCCGACGCTGGCGATCAACGCCTCGCCGGCCGGCTTCTGTGCCGCTCTGACGAAGCTCGAGCCGCCGAAGGACCCGGCCTGGAAGGGCGCGAGCGCGGCCGCGCATGAGGCCTATATCGCCTGGAGCGAGCAACCGGCGCCCGTGGCCGGTGAGTTCCATCCCGGCGAGATGGTGCGCTGGCTGCGCAGCCAGCTCCCCGACGACGCCATCATGTGCAACGGCGCCGGCAATTACGCGACCTGGGTGCACCGCTTCCACCGCTTCAACAAGTTCGCGACGCAGCTCGCGCCGACCTCGGGCTCGATGGGCTATGGCGTGCCGGCTGCCATCGGCGCCAAGCGGATCTTCCCGGAACGCACCGTCGTCGCCTTTGCCGGCGACGGCTGTTTCCTGATGAACGGCCAGGATTTCGCAACCGCCGTGCAATACGACCTGCCGGTGATCATCGTCGTGGTCGACAACGGCATGTACGGCACGATTCGCATGCATCAGGAGCGCGAATATCCCGGCCGCGTCTCGGCGACGACGCTGAAGAACCCGGATTTCGCGGCTTACGCCAAGGCCTTCGGCGGCCATGGCGAGCGCGTCGAGAAGACCGAGGAATTCGCGCCAGCCTTCGAGCGCGCAGTGAAGAGCGGCAAGCCCGCGATCATCCACTGCCTGCTCGATCCCGAAGCGATCACCCCGGCGAAGTCGCTCTCGACGATCCGGGCGGAAGCTTTCGCGGCACAGGGCAAGCGCTGATCGCGCCACGGTGAAAATTCGCCCCCGCGCCTGAACCGGAGCCGAACCTTTCGCGACCAATCGTCGTTGAGGAGACGACGACGCGGAGGGCTCGGCCATGAGACATGGATTTGCGATCCGGTTCGGGATGGCGGCTCTGATCGCCGTCACGGCCGCGCCCGGCGCCAGGGCACAGGGGCTTTTCGACGGCCTGGCGCGGGCGATCTTCGGTCAGCCCCGCCTGTACGCCTCGCCGATCTACGAGTTCGACGACGAGCGGCCGCGGGCCAGGCCCCGCCCGCGGGCACCCGAGACCTCGTCGAAGCCCAAGCCCCCGGTCGTCAAGCTCGACCCGCAGGCCGACCGGAACTGGTATCTGAAGGACCCGACTCTGCGGCGAGGCGATATCGTCGTCACAGCAAACGGCGTGCTGGTCTATCAGGGCCGCGACAGCGATGCGGCACGCCCGGCCGATTTCGCCGCCCTTGGCGGCAGCGACCCCAAAGGCTGGAAGCAGAAGCTGGAAACCGCAGCCGCCGGAGGCCGCACCATGTTCCACAGCGAGCCGGCCAGAACGGAAGCCGTGACTGCGGAGGCCGCCGAGAACGGCCAGGCGGAGCCGAACCGCTAGAGAGCGACTAACGCCAGCGCTGGCCGAACCACATCCGGCCGAGCAGGCCATCGCGCCAGAGCAGCATATGGACGGCCACCGCGGCCAAATGCACCGCGCCAAGCCCGATCAGGATGTTACCGAGCTGATTATGCATCCACAGCATCCGCCGGTAGGTGGCTGGGTCCGGGCCGATCGGATGCGGCACGGGGAACAGCCCGAAATAGAGCGTCGGGATCTGGATCGGGGCGGCTGCCGCCATGAGCAGCCCCGTCACCGGCAGCGCCAGCAGGCAAAGATACAGCGCGGCATGGACGCTCGCCGCGGCGCCGCGCAGCCAGGGATTGCGCTCGAATGGCTCCGGTTGGGGCATAGCGAGGCGCAGCATCAGGCGCAGCACGACGAAGAGCGCGATCGTCAGCCCCACGGATTTGTGGCGCTGGTAGAGCTCGAAGCGGGAGATGAGATCGCGGCTCTCGTCTCGCATCGGGCCGGCGATCCAGAACTGGAACAGCACGAGCAGGAGCGTCAGCCAGTGCAGCGCAACGCTGGCCGGATGCCACCGCGCCGGCCGATCGGGGCTGCAGCTCATCGCCTCAGGCGCCCCTTGATGACGATGTCGATGCGATCGTCGACGACGTTGACGTCTTGGCCGATGCCATAGGCCGGCCGCAGGAAGCTGCCGCTGGCCTGGAAGGGCAGCGCGTCGCCGCGCTTCGCCCGCTCGATATCGCCGGCTACGTTCGCCGTGACGGTGAATGGCTGGGTCACGCCCTTGATCGTCAGCCTGCCGCGAATGTCGAGGCTGTGCTCGCTGGTGCGCGATACGCTCTCCGAGACGAAGCTCGCCATCGGGTACCGGGCGGCATCGAGCATGCTGGGCCCGACGATGAAGCCATCGACCAGCGCCGAGCCCGCCTTGATCGACGCCGTTTCAAGCGTCACGCGGACGCGGCTGCGCTCGGGATGGTCGAAATCGATGGCGAAATTGCCGTCATAGCGTTCGAAGCGCCCCGTCGTGACCACCGCCCCGAAGCGATGCCCGACAAAGCTGATCTCGGTTGTGCCGCGATCGAAGCTCCAGGTGGACTGAGCCTGCGCCTGCACGGCGGCGAAGGACATTGCGAGAAGGAAGGCGACGACCCTGGCCATGGCGGCCTCCGGCAGATGCCCGCGGGACGGTGCGACGATCCATCAACTTGAAGGAAAAGCCATGGCGGAGAAGGCCGGACACGGAAAGGTGATTCAAGATCGATGCATCAAGGTTGATGCGAACCTCCGGCAGCGGCAGCCGGTTGACCGCTCGTTAAGCGCGCTGGCGCCATGGGGTTGAAACTTCCCGCCGACTCGTCAGTTGTGTCTCCGCAGGGGGAGGCCGACGGAATGACGGGACAGTTGCGCAGTGTCGTGTGTGTCGCAGCCGCGATCAGCATCGCCGCGACCATGCCGGCCAGTGCCGCCGGCTTCCTCGACGATCTCGCCAAGGCGCTGTTCGGGCAGCCACAGCCGCGCCGGTGGGTCGAAGTCGAGCCCTATGATCCGCTCAACGTTACGGTAAAGCCGCGCCGGAAACGCGCCGCCTCGGCCGAGACGACCTCCAAGCCCAAGCCGCCGATCGTCAAGCTCGATCCGCAGCGCGATCCCGACTGGTATCTGAAGGATCCGACGTTGCGCCGCGGCGATGTCGTCGTCACCGCACGCGGCGTGCTGGTCTATAAGGGCCGGAACAGCGATCACCTGATCGAGGGCGATTTCACCGGGCTTGGCGGAAAATCAGGCGAGAAGGGCTGGAAGGGACAGCTCCAGGCTGCCGCGGCCGGCGGCCGCAGCTTCTTCCGCGATTTCCGCGATGCGCCTCCGCTCCCGCCGGAGCTCTCGCTGGCCCAGCCGACTGCTCTGATCGAACCGGCCGGGCGCTAGCTTCCTTGCCTCAGCCCTTCGAGCGGACACCGTCGAAGGTCGAGCGGATGGCGCGCGCCAGCGCGATCGCCGCCCAGCCCTGGAAGATCAGCTCGATCGCCAGGAAGGTGCCGAGCACCCACAGGCTGGAGCCCGGCCACTGCGCCAGGATCATGCCGCCCAGCAAGAGCGACAGCACGCCCGAGAAGGCGACCCAGCCCCAATAGGGCAGTTCCCGGTTCTGGAAGGCCATGACGAGGCGCAGCACGCCCGTCGCGACCAGGGCCGCACCGGCCAGCAGGGTCAGCGAAGCCGTGGCGACGAGCGGATTGACGAAGGTCATCACGCCGACCGCGACGTAGAGCACGCCGATCAGCAGGTGCCACAGGCGGCTTTTCCAGCCCTGGTGTCGGAAGGCGTCGATCAGCACGACGATGCCGCCGACGAAGATCATCGCGCCGAACCAGATCGCGCTCGCGAGGCTGAGCAGCGCCACCGCGCCCAGGCCGAGAACGCCGAGGATGATGAGGACGATGCCCTCGGCCATCAACCAGCCCCAGCTGCGCCGGAGCGGAATGAGATGCGTACCGAGAGAGGGAGGGGTGGAAGCTTCAGAGGGTGTGCTCATGACAACCGTCTCCGTTCCGGGCAGGCCGCGACAGCCGGGGCCGCCTCATTCGACAGACCGCATGAGAAACCCGCGCAGCGGTTGCGTCAATGATCTGACGCAAGCCATGCGTCAGTAGGTGGCGCGCCCGCCCGAGAGATCGAAGACCGCCCCGGTCGAGAAGCTGCAGCGCTCGCTCGCGAGCCAGGCGACCAGCTCGGCCAGTTCCGCAACCGTGCCGAGGCGCTTCAGCGGGCTCTTGGCGATCATGGTCGCGACCGTCTCGGCGCTCATCTGCTGGAGCAGGTCGGTCTCGATCGCCGCCGGAGCGACGGCGTTGACCAGAATGCCGGTCCCGGCGAGCTCCTTGCCATGCGCCTTGGTGAGGGCGATGACGCCGGCCTTGGCGGCGCTGTAGGCCGCGAGGGTCGGCGTGCCCTCCTTGCCGGCGAGCGAGGCGATGTTGACGATACGGCCGTAGCCACGCGGCAGCATCGCCGCCGCCACCGCACGCGAGCAGAGGAAGGTCCCGGTCAGGTTGATCGCCTGCACCTTCTGCCATTGCGCGAGCGGCGTGTCGGCGACCGTCGTCGAGGGACCGGTCAGGCCGGCATTGTTGACCAGCACGGCGACCGGGCCATGTTCGCGCTCGGTCGAAGCGAGGGCTTCCGCGACCGAGCGTTCGTCGGAGACGTCGCAGGCGAGATGGCGCCGCCCGGCCGTGCCCGGAGCGGCGATATCCCAGACGACCGGAACGAAACCGTCCTGCTCGAGCCTGTCGGCGACCGCGGCGCCGATGCCCTTGGCGCCGCCGGTGACGACGGCGATCCCCCGCTCCGCCATGGTCGGCTCAGCCGAGCTTCTCTGCGACGAGCCTGCGCAGGCTGCGCAGGTCCTTGACGAAGCCGCGGATGCCCTCGGCCAACTTCTCGGTCGCCATCGCGTCCTCGTTCATCGCGAAGCGGAAGGCCTTTTCGTCGAGGACGAGCTTCTCCGGCGCCTTGCCCGGCGCCTCGGGCTTCAGCTTGCGGGGCAGCTCGCCGGTCGCGCCGGCAAGCTCGTCGAGCAGGCCCGGGCCGATGGTCAGCCGGTCGCAGCCGGCCAGCGCCTCGATCTCGCCGGTGTTGCGGAAGGAGGCGCCCATCACCACCGTGTCGATGCCATAGGTCTTGTAATAGGCGTAGATGGTGCGAACCGAGACGACGCCGGGATCGGTCTCGGCCGTGTAGGGGCCTCCGCCCGCCTTGACGTGCCAGTCGAGGATGCGCCCAACGAAGGGCGAGATCAGGAAGGCCCTGGCGTCGGCGGCCGCGATCGCCTGCGGCAGCGCGAAGAGCAGGGTCAGGTTGCAGTCGATCCCCTCCCCTTGCAGGACCTTGGCGGCCTGCAGCCCCTCCCAGGTCGAGGCGACCTTGATCAGGATGCGGTCCTTCGCGACGCCGCGCTCCTTGTAGGCTGCGATGATGGCGCGCGCCTTCTCGATGGTCGCCTGCGTATCGAAGGAGAGATCGGCATCGACCTCGGTGGAGACGCGGCCTGGCACGATCTTGGTCAGTTCGGTGCCGAAGCTCACCGCGAGCCGGTCGCAGACGGCGTGGACCGCCTTCTCGCCGCTGCCCTGCTTCTTGCCCCAGCCGATCGCCTCCTCGACGAGATGGGCATATGCGGGAGTCTCGACCGCCTTGAGCAGCAGCGTCGGATTGGTGGTGCAATCGACCGGCTTCAGGCGGCGCACGGCCTCGATGTCGCCGGTGTCGGCGACGACGGTGGTCATTTCGCGGAGCTGGTCGAGCTTGGAGGCGGTCATCGTCTTTTCCTGGAAATCGTCTTCATCAGCCTAACCCCCGCAATGTGACGCCTGTTCGGCAGGATTGCGAGGGGGGCGAAGCAACACGGCCATGCAACGACCCGCGTCCCGCCTGCTCGGGCTCGGCCCGAGCATGACTTTCGCGAGCCTCGGCCTGGCTCAGCTCTTCACCGCGCCCGAGGTCAGCCCGCCGACCATGTTCTTGCGGAAACCGTAATAGATCACCGCCGGAGGGATGGCGTAGAGCAGGCCGGCGGCCATCAGCAGGTTCCAGGGCGCGTCGTCGGCGGAGAGGAAAAGGCCGAGGCCCACGGCGAGCGGCACCGCCTTCTCCGAGGAGAGCAGCAGGAAGGCGTAGAGATACTCGTTCCAGGCAAGCAGCAGCGCATAGATGCCGATCACCACCATCGAGGGCTTCATCAGCGGCAGGTAGACCAGCCGGAAGAGCTGCAGCGAGGTGGCGCCGTCCATCACCGCGGCTTCGTCGAGCTCCTTCGGCAGCTTGTCCGAGGCCTGCTTCAGCACCCAGATCGCGTAGGGCGAGGCCAGGGCGACCATGGCGAGGATCAGCGAAGCCTGGGTATCGAGCAGCCCGTAGGAACCCATCGCCTTGTACATGGGGATGGCGAGGAAGGCGGCCGGGATCAGATAGGTCGCGAGCGCCAGGTTCATCATCGTGCGCCCGCCGCGAACCTTGAGCCGGGCGATGGCGAAGGCGGCGAAGGTCGCGACGAAGAGCGTGATCAGCCCGGTCGAAACCGCGATGAAGAAGCTGTTGAACAGCTGCCGCCAGAAATTATGCAGGTAGTAGTGCTGCTGGTTGAAGACGATCTGGAAGTTCTGCAGCGTCGGATTGTCCGGCCAGAGCTTGCCGGCCAGCATCGATTCCTGGTTCGAGATCGACAGCACGAAGAGGTGATAGATCGGCAGCAGCGTCCAGATCAGGACCGGGATCGCGATCAGGATCAGCTTGCCCTCGTCGAGGAACTTCCTCATGCCTCGGCTCCCTTGGACAGGCGCTTCACCATCACGAAGACCATGGGCAGGATCAGCGGCATGGCGACGATGATCGAGGCGATGCCGAGATCGAGGTTGTTGTTGCGCATGTAGCGGATGCCGAGCGTGGAGAGCACGTGGTTGAGATCGCCCGGCCCGCCACTGTTGAGCAGGTAGACGCTGTTGAAGTCGCCCAGCGTCCAGATCATCGAGAGCATGGTCGAGGTGACGTAGAGCGTCGCCAGGGACGGCCAGGTGATGAAGCGGAACTGCTGCCAGCGATTGGCGCCGTCGACGCTCGCGGCCTCGTAGAGGTCCTGCGCGATGGCGAGGCGGCCAGTGATCAGGATCAGCGTCCAGAACGGCAGCGACTTCCAGATATGGACGACGATCGACATCGCGAAAGCCAGCGTCGGATCGGTCAGCCAGCCCGGCCCTTCCATGATGCCGAACCACTGGAAGAGCTGCTGGTTCACCATGCCGTTCTCCGGGTTCAGCATCACCCGGAAGGACAGGATGGTCGGGATCGAGGGCACCGCCCAGGGCAGGATGAAGAGCACCAGGACGAAGCGGATCCAGGGCCGCTGCTGTACGAAGAAGCCGGACAGGCCGAGCGCGATCAGGAATTTCAGGTTCACCGCGACGAACAGGAAGATGACCGTGTTGACGACGGTGCGCAGGAAGATCGGGTCGGCGAAGAGCGCCTTGTAGGAATTCCAGTTGAGGCCGAGCCAGAGGCCGTAGCCAACGGGATAGACCACCATCACAGCGAAGACGAGCACATAGGGCGCCAGCATGATCGTGCCCCAGATCGCGCGGTCGCGCGTGAAGCCCGACGCATCCTCGCGTGGTGCCGAAATCGGCGCTGTCATGACGGCAGTGCTCATGGACTCTCCCTGGAAATGGACCCGGTGAAAGCTCCGCCGCGGCAAGCATCGCCGCGGCGGATCGAAGAGGCAAGCGCGAGCTGCGCGAAGATCAGCCGGCGATCTGCTTGATACGGGCGATCATCTCGTCCACGGCCTGCTCGGCCGGGATCTTGTCCTGAACCACGCGATTCACGGCCTTGGCCCAGACGTTCTCGGCGTTCACGGTCGTGAAGTTGTAGTTGTAGACGAACTGGAACGGCACCGTGCCGTCCTTGTACTGCTTGTAGACGACCGCGCGATGCGGGTCCTTGCCATCCGACCAGAACGGCGCCTCGATGCCCTTCAGCGTCGTCGGCACCCAGCGGCCGGCCGAGCCCTCGACGAAGGGCCGCAGGTTCTCGTCCTTCATGAAGAAGGCCATGAACTCCTTGGCGCGCTTCTTGTTCTTGGCGTCGGCGAAGATCACCGCCGTCTTGACCGCGGCGAGGTTGGTCATCTTGCTGCCGTCGGCCTTGAGCGGGAACTCGGCCGTGCGGATGTTGTCCTCGTAGTTCTTCTTGGCCGTGGCGCGCTGCTCGGCGGTGAGCGCGGCGTTGTTCATGTCGTCCATGTGCTTGCCGGCGATCGAGATCGTGGCGTTGTGCGTGGCGACGGTGGTGCGGTTGTGGAAAGCGACGTTGTTGTCCGGGTCGAGCCAGTTGACCGAGGACGGCGGGGTGCAGCCGCGCTGGAAGATGTTGGCGTAGGACTTCACCGCCTCGACCATCGCCTTCTTGTTCTCGGGCTGGTCGAGCACGATCTTGCCGTTCTCGTCGACGACCTTGGCGTTATAGGCGTTGGCGAAGGTCAGGAACGAATAGAAGGTGTCGGACGCCGCGATGCCCATCGGATGGCCGATGCCGTAGACGCGCTTGCCCTTGGCGCGCATCGCGCCCTGCACCTTGTCGCACCAGAAGTCCCAGTAGCCGTTCCAGGTCTTGGGGATGTCGGCCTCCTTGAAGCCGGCCTCCTCCAGCATGTCCTTCCAGTAGGTGATGTGCATCATCTGCTGCTCGACCGGGAAGGCATAGTATGACTTCTTGCCGGCCTTGCCGTTCATCAGGAAGGTGGTCGAGAGCGCCATCGGCTGGAACTCCGACTTCAGCGGCTCGATCACGTCCGAGACGTCCTCGAGCTTGCCGTCATAGGCCCATTTGCCGGTGGTGCGGAAATCATAGGTCGTGCAGAAGCCGACATCCGGCGGCGTGCCCGCATCGACGGCGCCGACCGATTTCGTGACGCAATCCTCGGTCGCGTAGAGCGAGAGCTCGACCTTGACGCCCGTCGCCTTCTGGAACTTGTCGACGACCGCCAGCAGCGCGTCGTCCTCGCCTTTGTAGAAGCCCTTGGTGAACCAGGCGGTCAGCACTTCCTGTGCCGAAGCGGCGCCCGACCAGCCCGCAACGACGGCCGCGACGGCCGTGCCCGCAACGAAATACCGATCCAACTTCATCAGAAAACCTCCCGTTTAAACCGTTTGAATCCGACGTTATGACCGTCTTGCCGCGACCCTAGTCGAAAAGCCCCGAACGAAACAAGCCGGGCGAGCCCCTCACAAATAGTATTTTTTATTCCCTCCAGAGCAAGCCCGCGAAACCGGGCGCGGCGCATCTCCGGGGTTCATCGAACTGTCACCTGCGCTCGCTACCGGCAGCGCCATCTCGCAGCTGCGATCATGAGATGGAGAGACAGATGCAACGCAAGGCCTTGAGCGCTTTCATCCTCGCGGCCGGCCTCACCGGCTCCGGCCCGGCGCTCGCCGTCGAGGGCAAGCTCGTTCTCTACACCAGCCAGCCGAACACCGACGCGCAGCAGACGGTCGACGCCTTCAAGGCGAAATATCCGAAGGTCGACATCTCCTTCGTCCGCGACGGAACGCCGCGCGTCATGGCGAAGATCAAGGCCGAGTTCGAAGCGGGCGCGCCCCAGGCCGACATCCTGCTCATCGCCGATTCGGTGACGATGGAGGGCCTCAAGAAGGACGACCGCCTGCTCGCCCATGACAAGGCCGACGTCTCCGCCTATCCGGCCGGTGTCCACGATCCCCGGAAGATGTGGTTCGCGACCAAGCTGATCACCACCGGCATCGTCTATAACACCAAGGCGACGATGACGCCTTCGAGCTGGACCGACCTGACCAAGCCGGAAGCGAAGAACCAGCTCGCCATGCCGAGCCCGCTCAATTCCGGCGCCGCGCTGATCCACACGATCACGCTGACCAGCAATCTCAAGGACGGCTGGGGCTTCTACGAGAAGCTCAAGGAGAACGGCACGCTCGCCGCCGGCGCCAATGGCGACATCCTGCGCCAGGTCGCGACCGGCGAGAAGCTCTACGGCATGATCGTCGACTTCATGCCGATCCGCGAGAAGGCCAAGGGAGCCCCGGTCGCGTTCGTCTTCCCGAGCGAAGGCGTCTCGGCCGTGAGCGAGCCGGTCGCGATCCTGAAGACCACGAAGAACCCCGAAGCCGCCAAGGCTTTCATCGACTTCCTGCTGTCGAAGGACGGCCAGGAACTCGCCCTGAAGCAGGGCTATGTCGCGGCCCATCCCGATGTCGCCCTGCCGGCCGGCTATCCGGCGCGCAGCGCGATCAAACTGATGGCCTTCGACGCGGCCAAGGCGCTCGCCGAAGAGTCCGCGGCACGCAAGCGCTTCGGCGCCATCTTCGAGTGACGACGGCATCGCCTTCGAGATGGCCGGCGCCATGACGCTGGCCATCGCCCGAAACCGGAAGCGGGAGCCCGCCCTGGCGGCCCCGCTTCTGCCGCGCCTGCCGTTGCCGGAAGGCCTCGGCCTGCCGGCGCTCGTCGTCGCCGTCGCGCTCCTGCTCGGCGGACTGCCCTTCTTCCGCCTGGTCGCAGCCGCCTTCGCTCCGGGCGGGCAGTTCGCGCCGGATGCCGCCTTCGCCGAGATGGCGAGCCGTTCCGCCATGACCGCGACCTGGCATACGCTCGAGACCGCCAGCCTCTCCGCGGCCGGGGCCCTGCTCGTCGGCGGCATCGTCGCGCTGGCGCTCGGCGTCACCGATGTGCGGGGAAAGCGCCCCCTCGCCTTCGCTTTCGTCTTCTCGATGATGATCGCGCCGCAGGTGGCCGCGCTTGCCTTCCTCAGCCTGTTCGCACCGAACTCGCAGATTCTCGCGCTGATTGGCCTCGCACCGGCGCCGGGCACGCCGAACCCGCTGCTGGGGCGCGGCGGCATCGTCCTGGTGATGGCGCTGCACCACGCGCCGCTGGTCGCGATCACGCTCTGGACCGGGTTGCGCAGCATCCCGCAATCCCTGATCGAGGCGGCGCAGATGGAGGGGGCTTCGCACGCCACCATCACCGCGCGGATCGTCGTGCCCGTGCTGCGGCCGCAGATCGTGGCGGCCGGCCTCGTCGCCTTCGTCGCGGGCGTCGGCAATTTCGGCATTCCCGCCCTACTCGGCCTGCCCGTGAACTATCTGACGCTGCCGACGCTGATCTATCGCCGGCTGTCGAGCTTCGGCCCGTCGAGCCTCGGCGAGACGGCGGCGCTCGCCGTGCTGGTCGGCACCGTGGCGGCGCTGGGCATCGTCGCCAGTGCGCTCGTCGCCCGCCGCCAGCGCGGCAAGATCGAGATCGAACGGCCGCTCGAGCCGTTCTGGCGGCTCGGCGCCGCCCGGCCCTTCGTCGCGGCGGGTCTCTGGGGGCTGCTGGCGCTGAAGCTCGGCCTGCCCCTGCTGGCGCTGCTGAGCGAGGCGCTGACGCCGGCACTCGGAGTCGCCCTCTCCTGGCAGACGCTGACCTTCGACAAATTCGCGGAGGTACTGTTCCGGCAGGCCGCGACGATGCGCGCCTTCCGCAACTCGCTGGCCTTCGCCGGCGCCGCCGCCGTCATCCTCGCCTTGCTGGCGATCGCCTTCGCCTATGCGCTGGAGCGGCGGCTCGGCAAGCTCAGACGCCCGGTCGAGCTCCTGATCGAGCTACCCTATGCGCTGCCGGGCGTGGTCCTCGCCATCGCCTGCATCCTGATCTTCCTGAAGCCGCTGCCGCTCATCGGGGTCAGCATCTACGGCACGCCCTTCATCATCCTCTTCGCCTATCTCGCGCGCTTCCTGCCGCTGGCCCTGAAGGCTCCAGTCGCGGCCATGGCCCAGATCGAGGCGCATCACGAGGAGGCGGCGAAGCTCGACGGCGCCAATCTCTGGCAGATGCTGCGCTTCATCGTCGCGCCGATCCTGGCGCCGGCCGCCGCCGTCTCGGCCCTGATGGTCTTCCTCGTCGCCTTCAACGAGCTCACGGTCTCGGCCCTGCTCTGGTCGTCGGGCACGGAGACGCTCGGGGTGGTGCTGTTCAGCCTGAAGGAGGCGGGATTGGCCGGCGAGGCAGCAGCGGTCGCCGTCAGCGCCTCGGCCGTCATCCTCGCGGCGATGCTGGTCCTCGACCTGCTGGGCCGGCATCTGCCGCAGAACATCCTGCCCTGGCGCCTCTGACGGGGCGCGCGGCCGGATGGAAACGGCCCTTCGCCGTGACGGAAAATTAAGCTTGCGAGCGCCCTAGATGAGCCATGGGTGCTTCTACGATGCTTCAGACCAGACAAGAACCGATCGCCGATGACCGCAAGATCCTCGTGATCGAGGACTCCCGCACCTTCTCGCTGGCGTTACGTCAGTTTCTCGAAGCGGAAACCGGACTGCCGGTCACGACCTGCGGCTCCCTCAAGGATCTGAGCGAACTGATCGTCGCCGCGCCCGGCGCCTATGCGATCGCGGTGGTCGACCTCAACCTGCCCGACGCGCCGCGCGGCGAGGCGCTGGATTGGACCGTCACCCACGGCATCCCCTCGGTCGTCTTCACCGCCACCTTCGATCTCGCCACGCGCGGCCGGATCATGGAGCGCGAGGTGATCGACTATGTCCTGAAGGACAACGAGCTCGCGCTGCCCAACCTCGTCGGCACCGTCAAGCGCGCGCTGGACAACCGCAACACCCGCATCCTCGTCGTCGACGACACCCGCACCACCCGCAAGGTGCTCGCCCGCATGCTGGCAATCCAGCAATATGCCGTGGTCGAGGCCGGATCCGGCCAGGAAGCGCTGGCGATGCTCGATGCGAACCCGGACATCCAGCTGGTGGTCAGCGACTACTACATGCCCGACATGGACGGATTCGAGCTGGCGCGCCGCATCCGGCGCCTCCACCCCAAGGTCCGGCTACTGGGCATCTCGTCCTCGACCGATCGCAAGACATCGGCGGGCTTCCTCAAGGCGGGCGCGCACGACTTCGTCTCGCGCCCCTTCGTGCTCGAAGAGCTGCAATGCCGCATCGCCTCCAATGTCGAGACGCTGGCACAGTTGAAGCAGCTGCAGGATCTGGCCGCGCGCGACTTCCTGACCGGCCTGTTCAACCGCCGCCACTTCTTCGAGAACGGACGCCGGCTCGTCGACGAGGCGCGCGCGATGGGTGTTCCGGTCTCGATCGCCATTCTCGACATCGATCACTTCAAGCGGCTCAATGACCGCCATGGCCATGACGGCGGCGACAAGGCGCTCATGGCGGTCGCGCGCAGCCTCAGTGCCTCGGCCGAGCGCGGCTTCAACCTGCTCGCGCGCTTCGGGGGCGAGGAATTCGCGATCCTCTTTCCCGGCGCCGATCTCGATGAGGCCGTACGGCTCTGCGACGGCATTCGGGAGACGATCGCGCGCGAGTCGCAGGCTCTGGGCGACGAGGCGCTCGCCCTCACGGTCTCGCTGGGCGTGGCCGAGATCGGTCCGGACGACGAGCTGGACGCCAGCCTCAACCGCGCCGACCGAGCCCTCTATTCGGCCAAGCAGAAGGGCCGCAACCGGGTCGACACCGCGGCGGCCTGAAGCGCTATTCCGCCGCCTGGCGCCGCTCCGGCGCACGCGCCTCCGGCCTCGTCTCGCCCAGCAGCAGCAGGCGCGACGCCTTCGCCTCGCGCACGATGAAGTCGACGATGGCGCGCACCCGCGCCACGTCCTTCAGATCGGCATGCACGAGCAGCCAGAAGGAGCGCGTGATCTGCACCGTCTCCGGCAGGACCGGGACAAGGCGGGTTTCCCCTTCCGCCATGAAATGATGGATGACGCCGATGCCGGCGCCGGCGGCCACCGCATTCATCTGCGCGATGACGCTGGAGCTCTGGACATGGGCGCGCAGCCCCTTGGCGACCTCGTCGAGATAGTCGAGCTCGGGCGAGAAGATCAGGTCGTCGATATAGCCGATGATGCGGTGCTCGAAGAGATCCTCCGGCTTCGTGATCGGCGGCATCGACGCCAGATATTCCGGCGCGGCGTAAAGGCCGAGGCGATAATCGGAGAGCTTGCGGGCGACGACCTTGCCCTCCTTGGGCGGGGCCAGCGTGATCGCGACGTCCGCCTCGCGCTTCGACAGCGAGAGCAGCCGCGGCATGGCGATCAGCTGGATCTCGAGACCGGGATAGGATTTCGCGAAGGTCGCAAGCCGTGGCGCCAGGAAGGAGGTGCCGAATCCATCAGGCGCGCCGATCCTGACCGTGCCCGACAAGGCCATGTCGGCACCGCCGATATCACTCTGGATCGCAAGCGCCTCGGTCTCCATGCTCTCCGCCTTGGCGAGCAGGCGCTCGCCGTGCCCGGTCAGGGTGTAGCCCTGCGGGCGGCGCTCGAAGAGCTTGGCCTTCAGCGCTTCCTCGAGCGAGGTGATGCGGCGCGAAACCGTGGCATGGTCGGCCCCGAGCCGGCGCGCGGCCGCCGTGAGGCGCCCCGAGCGCGCCACGGCGAGAAAGAAGCGGAGGTCGTCCCAGTCGAAGCGCTCCAAGGCCCTCTCCCCATATTTGTGTTTTCGCACGGCCGACGTTCCACTCTCGCTATAGCCGTGCACAAACGGGAATGGTAGTGAGTCATCACGATCACCACACCACCAATTCGTAGGGAGGGCGCCCATGCGTCAGGTTGGACATTTCATCGGCGGCAAGCACGTCGCCGGCACTTCGGGGCGCACCTCCGACATCTTCCAGCCGATGGACGGCAGCGTGATCGGCAAGGTCGCGCTCGCCTCCGCCGCCGAGCTCGACGCCGCGGTGCGGAACGCGGCCGAGGCACAGCCGAAATGGGCCGCGGTCAACCCGCAGCGCCGCGCCCGCGTGCTGATGAAGTTCCTGGACCTGATCGCCCAGAACAACGAGGAGCTCGCCGATCTGCTCGCCCGCGAGCACGGCAAGACCATTCCCGACGCCAAGGGCGACATCCAGCGCGGCGTCGAGGTGATCGAGTATTCGCTCGGCGTCCCCGGCCTGATGAAGGGCGAGTTCACCGACGCCGCCGGCCCCGGCATCGACATCTACTCGATGCGCCAGCCGCTCGGCGTCGTCGCCGGCATCACGCCGTTCAACTTCCCGGCGATGATCCCGCTCTGGAAGCTCGGCCCCGCGATCGCCTGCGGCAACGCCTTCATCCTGAAGCCCTCCGAGCGCGACCCCGGCGTGCCGATGCGCCTGGCCGAGCTGTTCGTCGAGGCAGGCGGACCTCCCGGTATCCTCAACGTCGTCAACGGCGACAAGGAATCGGTCGACGCCATCCTCGACCATCCCGAGATCAAGGCCGTCGGCTTCGTCGGCTCGACCCCGATCGCGGAATATATCTACGCCCGCGGCTGCGCGAACGGTAAGCGCGTGCAGTGCTTCGGCGGCGCCAAGAACCACATGGTCATCATGCCGGACGCCGACATGGACCAGGCGGTCGACGCGCTGATCGGCGCGGGCTACGGCTCGGCCGGCGAGCGCTGCATGGCGATCTCGGTCGCGGTCCCTGTCGGCAAGGCGACGGCGGACGAGTTGGTGAAGCGGCTGATCCCGCGCGTGGAGAGCCTCAAGGTCGGCCCCTCGACCGACCTCTCCGCCGATTACGGCCCGGTCGTGACCAAGGCGGCGGTGGAGAAGATCAAGTCCTATGTCGACATCGGCGTGCAGGAAGGCGCCAAGCTCCTCGTCGACGGCCGCGGCTTCAAGATGCAGGGCTACGAGAACGGCTTCTATGTCGGCGGCTGCCTGTTCGACAACGTCACCAAGGACATGCGCATCTACAAGGAGGAGATCTTCGGGCCCGTCCTCTCCGTGCTGCGCGCCGAGAGCTATGACGAGGCGCTGAAGCTCACCAACGACCACGAATACGGCAACGGCACGGCGATCTTCACCCGCGACGGCGACGCCGCGCGCGACTTCGCCTCGAAGGTGCAGGTCGGCATGGTCGGCATCAACCTGCCGATCCCGGTTCCGCTGGCCTACTACACCTTCGGCGGCTGGAAGCGCTCCGCCTTCGGCGACCTCAACCAGCACGGGCCGGACGCGATCCGCTTCTACACCAAGACCAAGACCGTGACCGCCCGCTGGCCGAGCGGCATCAAGGACGGCGCCAGCTTCGTCATCCCGACGATGAACTGACGCGCTGCCGGAGGAGGCCATGAAGCGAGCGCTGCGCCCGTCCGCATCGTCGCTTCCGGCCTCCCTTCGGGGCTGGCTCCCGGCCATGCCCGCCGCCCGCACGGAGCGACCTGCCGGTAGCGCCTTTCCTCCCGCTCCCGGGACAACCCGGGGCGGGGCCCGCGCCGAGCGCATCTTCTCCCCATCCCGATCCGGGACGAAGAGGCCGGGCCTTTCGTCGCGATTGCGCGCGACTGCGCGACGGGACTATCTCACTGATCAGGAGGGCCAGCCTTGAACGCCTTCGCTCTCACCGAAGACCAGATCGCCATTCGCGAGATGGCCCAGGATTTCGCCGCGGAAACGCTCGCTCCCCATGCAGCGCGCTGGGACGAGGAGAAGCATTTCCCGGTCGCGGAGATGCGTGCCGCCGCCGCGCTCGGCATGGGCGGCATCTACATCCAGGAGGATGTCGGCGGCTCCGGCCTGTCGCGCCTCGACGCGGCGCTGATCTTCGAGGCGCTCTCGACCGGCTGCCCGACGGTCGCGGCCTATATCTCGATCCACAACATGTGCGCCTGGATGATCGACCGCTATGGCTCGGAGGAGCAGCGCCAGCGTTTCCTGCCGAAGCTGTGCACGATGGAGCATCTGGCGAGCTATTGCCTGACCGAGCCCGGCGCCGGTTCCGATGCCGCCGCGCTGAAGACCAAGGCCGTGCTGGACGGCGACTATTATGTCCTCGACGGGCAGAAGCAGTTCATCTCGGGCGCCGGCGTCTCCGACGTCTATGTCGTGATGGTGCGCACCGGCGAGCCCGGCCCCTCCGGCATCTCGACCATCGTCGTGGAGAAGGACACCCCCGGCCTCTCCTTCGGCGCCAACGAGAAGAAGATGGGCTGGAACGCCCAGCCGACGCGAGCCGTGATCTTCGAGAATTGCCGCGTGCCGGTGGCCAACCGGCTCGGGCCCGAGGGGATCGGCTTCAAGATCGCCATGGCAGGGCTCGACGGCGGTCGTCTCAACATCGGCGCCTGCTCGATCGGCGGCGCCCAAGGGGCGCTCGACAAGGCCCTCGCCTATGCCAAGGAGCGCAAGGCCTTCGGCGCGGCGATCGCCGATTTCCAGGCCCTGCAGTTCAAGCTCGCCGACATGGCGACGGAGCTGGAAGCGGCCCGCACCTTCCTGTGGCGCGCGGCATCCGCCCTCGACGCCAAGGCGCCGGATGCGACCAGGCTCTGCGCGATGGCCAAGCGCATCGCCACCGACACCGGCTTCGAGGTCGCCAATGACGCGCTGCAGATCCATGGCGGCTACGGTTATCTCGCCGACTACGGCATCGAGAAGATCGTCCGCGACCTGCGCGTCCACCAGATCCTCGAAGGCACCAACGAGGTGATGCGGATGATCGTGGCGCGCGGCCTGGTCGGGCGCTCGAAGGGAAATTGAAGATCGACGTCATTCTCGGGCGAAGCGAAGCGCAGACCCGAGGAACTCGTGACCGGAACGCCATGGTTTCCGAGATGGCCGGCTCAAGGCCGACCATGACGGCTAGCGAAGGGAGAGAACGACCATGACCAATATCGCCTTCATCGGCCTCGGCAATATGGGCGGCCCGATGGCCGGCAATCTCGTCAAGGCCGGTCACAGCGTCCAGGCCTTCGATCTGGTGCAGGCATCGAAGGACGCGGCCGCGGAGATGGGCGTCGGGATCGCCGGCTCGGCGAAGGCGGCCGTGGCCGGTGCCGAGGTCGTGGTGACGATGCTGCCGGCCGGCAAGCATGTGTTTTCGGTCTGGGCCGACATCCTGCCCGCGGTGAAGCCCGGCACGCTGCTGATCGATTCCTCGACGATCGATGTCGACAGCGCGCGCAAGGCGCATGCGCTGGCGGCCGAGCATGGTTGCCCCTCGCTCGACGCCCCGGTCTCCGGCGGCACCGGCGGGGCGAAGGCAGCGACGCTGACCTTCATGGTTGGCGGCGCGGATGCGGCCTTCGCCCGGGGAGAGCCCGTCCTGGCCAAGATGGGCCGCAAGATCGTCCATTGCGGCGGGGCCGGCAACGGCCAGGCGGCGAAGATCTGCAACAACATGATCCTGGGCATCTCGATGATCGGCGTCTCCGAAGCCTTCGTGCTGGCCGAGAAGCTCGGCCTGGCGCATCAGGCCCTGTTCGACGTCGCCTCGACCTCGTCCGGCCAGTGCTGGTCGCTCACCACCTATTGCCCGGTGCCGGGCCCCGTCCCGACCTCGCCGGCCAACAACGACTACAAGCCCGGCTTCGCCTCGGCGCTGATGCTGAAGGACCTCAAGCTGTCACAGGAGGCGGCTCAAGCAGCCGGGGCCTCGACCCCGCTCGGTGCTGCCGCGGCGCAGCTCTTCGCCCTGCACAATGCCTGGGGCGAGGGTGACATGGATTTCTCCGGCATCATCCATCTCCTGCGGGGACGCAGGGACGCGTGAGACGCGCTTGCGCGGCGGGCGTGAGCGGGTCTAGACCCGATTCATGAACGACGCTCCGCTCCGCCGCGAACGCTCCGCCCTCACAGGCTTCGCGATCAACAGGCTCGACCGGCGGGAGGACCTGCGCAACAAGCCCGATGCGGTGACGGCGCTGCGCCACCGCTCGGATACGCGGATCGTCGCCGTCGCCGGCGAAACGCCGGTGCTCAAGCGGCTCGATGGCGAGGCGCTCTCGATCTGGTTCAGCCATGGCGAGACCGAGATGCTCGGTCCGGCCGCCGAGGAGATCTTCCTCGGCATGGCCGAGGACGGCGCTCCGCGCTTCGCGCGCCTGCTCGACCGGGCGCTGGCCGAGACACTGAAGGAACGCCCCGAACTGTTCCTGACCGATCTTCGCTCGGTTGCGCTGAAGCGCATCGTGCCCGAGGACGAGGTCGGGCCGCTCGGCGAGGCCAAGGCCGTGCTCGACTGGCATGCCCGCCACCGCTTCTGCGCGCAATGCGGCGGACCGACCGTCGCCGGCGCTTCGGGCTGGCGACGCGAATGCACCGCCTGCGGCGCCATGCATTTCCCGCGCACCGACCCGGTCGTGATCATGCTGGTGACGCGGGGCGATGCCTGCCTGCTGGCGCGGCAGGCCCGTTTCGCGCCCGGCATGTATTCCTGCATCGCCGGCTTCGTCGAGCCCGGCGAGACGCTGGAAGACGCCGTCCGGCGCGAAAGCTGGGAGGAGGCCGGCCTGCGCGTCGGCACGGTCCGCTACATCGCCTCGCAGCCCTGGCCTTTCCCGTCCTCGATCATGGTCGGCTGCATCGCCGAAGCCCTCGGCGACGAGATCACCCTCGACATGACCGAGCTCGAGGCCGGGCGCTGGTTCCCGCGCGAGGAGGTGCTGCAGATGCTGGACGGGGTCCATCCGGACGGCCTCGCCTGCCCGCAGCACATCGCCATCGCCAATACGCTGGTGCGGGCCTGGGCGCTCGAATGCGAGCGGATCTGACCGGGCGCGTGTCCTGCGCCGCCTCCCCGACAAACAGCCTTTGCGGAGCCTTTGCATGACGGACCCGGTCAACGCCTTCGTAGCCGGGCCGCGCGCCCGTATTTCCGGCCGCGCCGGGGGAGCGCTCGCCGGGCTCAGCTTCGCGGTGAAGGATCTGTTCGACGTCGCCGGCATTCCCACGGGCGGCGGCAACCATGACTGGGCCAAGGCGAACCCGGTGCCCGAGCGCCATGCCTGGGCGGTGCAGACACTGCTCGACGCCGGCGCCGACCTCGTCGGCAAGACCATCACCGACGAGGTCTCGCTCGGCATCCTCGGCGAGAACGCCTTCGATGGCACCCCGACCAACAGCGCGGCGCCGGAGCGCGTGCCCGGCGGCTCCTCCTCCGGTTCGGCCGCGGCCGTCGCCGCTGGCCTCTGCGACACGGCGCTGGGCACCGACACCGGCGGCTCGATGCGGGTGCCTTCGAGCTTCTGCGGGATCTACGGCATCCGGCCGACGCATGGCCGCATCGACGTCACCGGGCTGATGCCGCAGGCGCCGAGCTCGGATACCGCCGGCTGGTTCGCCCGCGATGCCGCGACCTTCGCCCGGGTCGGCGCGGTGCTGCTCGGCGAGGCCCCCGGCCCGCTGCCGACGAAGCTCCTGATCGCCGTCGACGCCTTCGCCTTCGCCGATCCGGAGGTCGCGGCCGCCCTGCAGCCGATGGTCCGCAAGCTGGAGCGGGTCGTCGGGCCGGCGCGCGAGGAGATCATGGCGCCGCAGGGGCTCTCGGTCTGGGCGCGAGCCCAGCGCAGCCTCCAGCCGGTCGAAGCCTGGCAGACCTTCCGGCCCTGGATCGAGCGGCACAATCCGCGCATGGCCTTCAGCGTCGCCGCCGGGCTGATCGCCGGCTCGCAGGTTCCCGCGAGCGAGCGCAACTGGGCGGCGCTGATGCGCGAGGAGGCGCGGGCGCGTCTGCGCCATCTGCTGCCGCCCGGCACGGTCCTGTGCCTGCCGACCACACCGTTCCCGGCGCCGCTGCGCGGCCTGCCGATGCCGGCCCTGCAGCCGATGCGCGACCGCATCACCTGCCTCTGCGCCCAGGGCGGCCTCACCGGGTCGCCGCAGATCAGCATTCCCGGCGCGACGGTCGATGGTGCGCCGGTCGGTCTTTCGATCATCGGCGGGCGCGGCACCGACGCCAGCCTGATCGCCCTCGCTCAAGCCATGGAGGCCATCTCGTGACAGACCTCACCCCGAACCTGCCTGAAATCGTCGCAGAAATCAGCGCCCTGTTCGAACGCTACGAGCAGGCCCTGATCGACAAGAACGTCAATGTGCTCGACGCCTCGTTCTGGAACAGCCCCCATACGATCCGCTATGCGCTGGGCGAGAACGGCTACGGCTTCGACGAGATCCACCGCCACCGCCTCGCCCGCCCGCCGGGACCGGGCCTCAAGGAGAAGCGGATCCGGCTCGAGATCCTGACGCTCGGCCGCGACCTCGCCACGGTGAACCTCGAATTCAAGGTGCGCGGACGCGAGATCATCGGCCGCCAGAGCCAGACCTGGGTGCGCTTCCCCGATCTCGGCTGGAAGGTCGTCTCGGCCCATGTCTCGACGATGGAAGGGCCGCGCCCCTGGTGAGCCTCCTCCCGGAAGCCCGACGGCCACCGACACACAGCGGGCGTCTTTACCCTTCCTTAACCATGAGGGGCGCCCTCTGGTCGCAGTCCATCGGGGCTTTCGGGGGCTCGAAAGGACCAGGACCATGCCCGATCTCGATCTCGAGCAGGCCATCGTGGAGCAACTCGTCGGGTTGCCCGTTGCCGATGTCGAACGCGATCTGATCCTCGCCACGCTGCGCGAAACCGGCGGTAACCGCACCCATGCGGCCAATCTGCTCGGCATCGCCATCCGCACGCTGCGCAACAAGATCAACAGCTATGCGGCGGAAGGCTACGACGTGCCCGAACCGCCGCAGCCCAGCCTGGCCTGTGTCTGATGGCTCCCGATGCGGCGGCTTCACACCGCCGCATCGTCCTGATCAGGCGCCGCCGGCCGGCGCCCCGGGCCCAGCTACTCGCCGGCCTCTTCGATCGTCGAGCGGAAGTCGTTGGCAGGGTAGACGCCCATGATCTTCATCTCCTTGGAGAAATAGGAGAGCTCCTCGAGCGCGCGCCGGAGCGCCGGATCGTCGGGATGGCCCTCGACATCGGCGTAGAACATCGTCGCCGAGAACAGCCCGTCGACCATGTAGCTTTCCAGCTTGGTCATGTTGATGCCGTTGGTGGCGAAGCCGCCCATCGCCTTGTAGAGCGCCGCCGGGATGTTGCGGACGCGGAACATCAGCGTCGTCACGGTCCGGCCCGCGCCCTGACGGGCGTATTCCGGGTATTTCGAGAGCACGACGAAGCGGGTGGTGTTGTGCTTCTCGTCCTCGATGTCCTCCATCAGGATGTCGAGGCCATAGACCTCCGCCGCGATGCGCGGGGCGATGGCCGCTCGCGTCAGATCCCCGGCCTCGGCGACCTGGCGGGCGGAGCCGGCGGTGTCGGCCGCGACCTCGGCCTTGAGGCCGAGCTTGCGGATGATCTTGCGGCACTGGCCGAGCGCATGGATGTGGCTCTGCACCGTCTGGATGGTCGCCAGCGTCGCGCCCTTCACCCCCATCAGATGGAAGCGGATCGGCAGGAAATGCTCGCCGATGATGTGCAGCCCCGAGCGCGGCAGCAGGTGATGGATGTCGGCGACGCGCCCGGCGATCGAATTGTCGATCGGGATCATGCCGTAACGGGCCTTGCCGTCGCTGACGGCGGAGAGCGCATCCTCGAAGGTGGCGCAGGGCAGGAGCTCGCAGTCCGGAAACACCTGGAGAGCCGCCTGCGAGGAGAAGGCTCCGGGCTCACCCTGGTAAGAGACGACGAAGGACATGGGACGCTCAGGCTCCTGATCTTCTTGTTTTGACGCGGTCCGAACGCAAGGCCGCGGCGCGGCCTTGCCGGAACGGCTTCAGCGGGCTTTCAGGATCGCGCGGGCGCGATCGAGATCGGGGGGAGTGTCGACGCCGCGCGGCACATGGTCTATGATCATGACGTCGATGCGCATGCCATCCTCGAGCGCGCGCAACTGCTCGAGCTTTTCGCGCAGCTCCAGCGGCGATTGCGGCAGGCTGACGAAGCGGTCGAGCGCGGCGCGCCGATAGGCGTAGAGGCCGACGTGGTGATAGAGCGGCCCCTCGCCCGCCGGCGCCGTAGCCCGGGTGAAGTAGAGCGCGCGCATGTGACCGGGCGCAATCTCGCTGCCGATGAGCTTCACCACGCTCGGCGCGACCTTCTCTTCCTCGTCGGTGATCTCGCCCGCGAGCGTCGCGATATCCACAGCCGGATCGGCGAGCGGCTTCACCGCCGCAGCGATGGCCGAGGGCTCCAGCGTCGGAAAATCGCCCTGCACATTGACGATGATGTCGTAATGCCGCTCGGGATCGAGGATGTCGGCGGCTTCCTTGATGCGGTCCGAGCCGGTCTGATGGTCGGCGCTCGTCATCACCGCCCTGCCCCCGGCAGCCTCGATGGCGGCGGCGATTTCGGAGGCGTCGGTCGCCACGGCGACGTCTCCAGCGCCGGATTCGACCGCCCGGCGCCAGACGTGGACGATCATGGGCTCGCCATTGATGTCGGCGAGGGGCTTGCCGGGCAGGCGCGTCGCCTGCATGCGGGCGGGGATCAGGATCAGCGGATTCGACATGTTTCGAAGCGGGCTCGGCAAATGCGCCGCGGGCGGCGGCGGGCGGCGTCAAAAAGTCTCAAAGCGGAGCGTGCTTATACGAGTTGCAATGAAGCGCGCAAAGCGGTTAAGCAACGGCGGACGCTGGAGCCTTTCGAGACTCCGGCTAGCGCTATCTCGTCTCCCGGGCCTAGGCCGCGGAGGGCACAAGGTTCGGATACGATGAATATCGAAGCCAACAAGATCGCCGGCGCGGTTCTCTCCACGCTGCTTGTCGTGATGAGCCTCAATATGGCGGCGGGCATCGTCTTCGCGCCGAAGAAGCCGGCCGTGGCCGGCTTCGAACTGCCGAGCGAGGAGCCGGCCGCCGGAGCCGGCGGCGCCGCCGCCCCTGCGGCCGAGGAGCCGATCGCCGTGCGTCTCGCGAAGGCTGACCCGGCCAAGGGCGAGAAGGCCGTCGGCGCCTGCAAGGCCTGCCACACCTTCGACAAGGGCGGCGCCAACAAGGTCGGCCCGCATCTCTTCGGCGTCTATGGCCGCAACGAAGGCTCAGTCGATGGCTTCGGCTACTCCGCCGCGATGAAGGGCCGCAACGACAAGGTCTGGGACGCCGACGCGCTCGACCACTTCCTGAAGAACCCCAAGGCCTATGTGCCGGGCACCGCCATGGCCTTCGCCGGCATCAGCAAGCCCGAGGCACGCGCCGACGTCGTCGCCTATCTGAATTCGCTGTCGGATTCGCCGCAGCCGCTGCCGAAGCCCTGAGGCAGCCCGATCGAGGGCCGAGCAGAGATCACGAAGCCGGGCTTTGCCCGGCTTTTTCATTTCCGCGCCTTGCTCCCGCCCCGCGCGTGCCGGCACTATCGCTCTCCTGCCAGCCATTGCCGTAGCCCGCCGCGCAGGCGACACAGGACAACGGCGAATCAGAGGGAGACGCGAGACGATGGCGATGCGCATCACACGCCGCAGATTGCTGGAAGCCGCAGGTGCCGCGACCGTCGCGAGCGCCCTGCCCCAGCTTCCCCAAGCGGCGCTGGCGCAGGATGCCGAATCGCACGGACTCTCCACCTTCGGCGAACTGGCTCTGCCGCCGGACTTCCCGCATTTCGCCTATGTGAACCCGAAGGCACCGAAGGGCGGCCTGCTCACCGTCCAGATCAAGCGCGGTGGCGGCAACCAGAGCTTCGACACCTTCAACACGCTCAACACCTATGTTCTGCAAGGTGATGGCGCAGCCGGCATGGATGCCTGCTTCGACAGCCTGATGGCCGGCTCCGGCGACGAGCCGGGCTCGCTCTACGGCTTGCTGGCGAAGAGCGTCGCGGTCTCCTCGGACAAGCTGAGCTATCGCTTCCGCCTGCGGCCCGAGGCGCGCTTCCATGACGGCTCGCGCGTGACGGCCCGCGACGTCGCCTTCTCGATGAACATCCTGAAGGCGAAGGGCCATCCGACCTACCGCCTGCTGCTCAACGAGCTGGTCTCGTCGGAGGCCGAAGGCGACGATATCCTCGTGGTGAAGCTCTCGCCGAAGCGCGGACGCGACCTGCATCTCGTCGTCGCCGGCCTGCCGGTGTTCTCGGAGAAATACTGGTCGACGCGCGACTTCGCCGCCTCGACGCTGGAGCCGCCGCTCGGCTCGGGCGCCTACAAGGTCGGACGCTTCGAGCAGGGCCGCTTCATCGAGTTCGAGCGCGTGCCGGACTATTGGGCCAAGGACCTGCCGGTGAATATCGGCACCAACAATTTCGACCGCGTGCGCTGGGAGTATTTCCGCGACCGGCAGGTGGCGTTCGAGGCCTTCAAGAGCGGCGTCATCACCTTCCAGGAAGAGTTCACCTCGCGTATCTGGGCGACGGGCTACGATTTCCCGGCCGTGCATGAAGGCAAGGTCAAGAAGGAAACCCTTCCGAAGACCGAGCCGGTCGGCTCGCAGGGCTGGGTCTACAATACCCGGCGCGAGAAATTCGCCGATCCGCGCATCCGCGAGGCGCTGGGGCTGGCCTTCGATTTCGAATGGACGCGCAAGAACATCATGTTCGGCTCATTCGAGCGCATGACCTCCTATTTCGAGAACTCGGATTCCAAGGCGGTGGGCAAGCCTTCGCCGGAGGAGCTCGCCCTGCTCGAACCCTGGCGCGGCAAGGTGCCGGAAGAGGTCTTCGGCGAGCCCTTCCTGCCGCCGGTCTCGGACGGATCGGGCAGTGACCGCAACCTCCTGCGCAAGGCCGACGAAATGCTGCGCGCCGCCGGCTGCAAGCGCGACGGCAACGTGATGAAGCTGCCGAACGGGCAGCCCTTCGAGATCGAATTCCTCGATTCCAACCCGGCCCTGCAGCCGCACACCCAGCCCTTCCAGGCCAATCTCAAGCGGCTCGGCATCAACGCCACCTCGCGCCTCGTCGACCCCGCGCAGTATCAGCGCCGCCTCGACGAGTTCGATTTCGACATCATCAGCCGGGCGCTCTCGGGCGGCTCGATCCCCAGCGACACGCTCAGCATCGTCTATGGCTCGGAAGCGGCGAAGACCAAGGGCTCGCGCAATGTCGGCGGCATCAGCCACCCCGCCATCGACGCGATGATCGAGAAGATCGGCCAGGCGAAGACCTATGCCGACTGCATCGTCGCCGCGAAATGCCTCGACCGTCTGCTCCGCGCCGGCCGCTACTGGATTCCGATGTGGTGGAACGACGAGGAATGGCTGGCCTATTGGGACATGTACGACCGGCCGGCGACCAAGCCGAAATATTCTTCCGGCGCGCCGGGCATCTGGTGGTACGACGCCGAGAAGGCCAAGCGGATCGGAAAGGCGTGACCCGGGCATGCTGAGCTATATCGCCCGGCGCCTCGCGCTGATGGTGCCGACGCTGTTCGGCATCCTGCTCGTCTCCTTCGTCATCGTGCAGTTCGCACCGGGCGGACCGGTCGAACGCGTGATCTCGCAGCTCCAGAACCCCAATAGCGGCGCGGCCGACCGGGTCGGCGGCAGCCAGATGGGCGATGCCGGGGCGCATGGCGAGGCTTCCGCCTATCGCGGCGCGCAGGGACTCGACCCCGCCTTCATCAAGGAGCTCGAGAAGCAGTTCGGCTTCGACAAGCCGGCGCATGAGCGCTTCCTGAAGATGCTCGGCGACTATGCCCGCTTCGATTTCGGCCGCAGCTATTTCCGCGACGCGCCGGTGCTGCAGCTGATCAAGGAGAAGCTGCCGGTCTCGATCACGCTCGGGCTGTGGATGACGCTGCTCTCTTACGCGATCTCGATCCCGCTCGGCATCCGCAAGGCGGTCAAGGAAGGCTCGCGCTTCGACACCTGGACGAGCGCCATCGTCATCGTCGGCTACGCCATCCCGAGCTTCCTCTTCGCGATCCTGCTCATCGTGCTCTTCGCCGGCGGCTCGTTCTGGCAGATCTTCCCGCTCCGGGGCCTGACCTCGGACAACTGGGCCGATCTCAGCCTGTTCGGCAAGGTGAAGGACTATCTCTGGCACATCACGCTGCCGGTCCTGGCGATGGCGCTCGGCGCCTTCGCGACCTCGACGCTGCTGACCAAGAACTCCTTCCTCGACGAGATCCGGAAGCAATACGTCCTGACGGCGCGGATGAAGGGCCTCAGCGAGCGCGGCGTGCTCTACGGCCATGTCTTCCGCAACGCGATGCTGATCGTCATCGCCGGCTTTCCCGGCGCCTTCGTGCATGCGCTCTTCGCGGGATCGCTGCTGATCGAGACTATCTTCTCGCTCGACGGGCTCGGGCTCCTGTCCTTCGAGGCGATCGTCAACCGCGACTATCCCGTGGTCTTCGCCAATCTCTACATCTTCTCGCTGATCGGCCTCGTCGTGCACCTGATCACCGACCTGACCTATAGCTGGGTCGACCCCCGCATCGACTTCGAGAGCCGGGAGGCGTGAGCATGGACACGCTGATCGACGCTCCCCCGCCGGCCCTGCGCAGCGACACGCCCCTCGCACCAGCGGAAGCCAAGCAGGGCTGGCTCAAGCTCTCGCCGATCAACCGGCGCCGGCTCAACAACTTCAAGGCCAACAAGCGCGGCTGGTGGTCGCTCTGGCTGTTCCTGCTGCTGTTCGTGCTCTCGCTCTTCGCCGAGTTCATCGCGAACGATCGCCCGCTCGTCGTGCGCTACAAGGACGAATGGCTGTTCCCCGTCGCCGTGAACTACCCGGAAGAGAAGTTCGGCGGCTTCCTCGCCACAACCGATTATCGCGACCCGGTCATAGCCAAGGAGATCGCCGCCAACGGCTTCGCGATCTGGCCGCCGATCCGCTACTCCTACCGCACGCATAATCTCGACCTACCGGTGCCGGCCCCCGCCCCGCCGACCTGGATGCTCAAAGACGAGCAGTGCAGGCCGATCGCGGAGCGCAACGGTGGATCGACCTGCCGCGACCTCGAATGGAACTGGCTCGGCACGGACGACCAGGGGCGCGACGTGGTCGCGCGGCTGATCTACGGCTTCCGCATCTCCGTGCTGTTCGGGCTGATCCTGTGCGCCTTCTCCTCGGTGATCGGCATCGCGGCCGGCGCGATCCAGGGCTATTTCGGCGGCTGGACAGACCTGATCTTCCAACGCCTGATCGAGATCTGGACCTCGATCCCGGCGCTCTATCTGCTGATCATCGTCGCCGCGATCATCACGCCGAGCTTCTTCGTGCTGCTGGGGATCCTGCTGCTGTTCTCATGGGTGGCCCTGGTCGGCGTCGTGCGCGCCGAGTTCCTGCGGGCGCGCAATTTCGAATATGTCCGCGCTGCGCGGGCGCTCGGCCTCTCCAATCGCACGATCATGATCCGGCACCTGCTGCCGAACGCCATGGTGGCCACGCTGACCTTCCTGCCCTTCATCCTGAACGGCTCGATCACCACGCTGACCTCGCTCGACTTCCTCGGCTTCGGCCTGCCGCCCGGTTCTCCTTCGCTCGGCGAACTGCTGGCGCAGGGCAAGGCCAATCTGCAGGCGCCCTGGCTCGGCCTCTCCGGCTTCATCGTGATCGCGCTGATGCTGTCGCTGCTGATCTTCATCGGCGAGGCCGTGCGCGACGCCTTCGACCCGCGGAAGACCTTCGCATGACAGCGCCGCTGCTTTCCGTCGAAGACCTCTCCGTCGCCTTCCGCCAGGGCGGGCAGGAAACGCTCGCGGTCGACCGCGTCTCCTTCTCGATCGCCAAGGGCGAGACGCTGGCGCTGGTCGGCGAATCCGGTTCCGGCAAGTCGGTCTCGGCGCTGTCGATCCTGAAGCTGCTGAACTATCCGGCGGCGCATCACCCTTCCGGCAAGATCCTCTTCGGCGGGCAGGACCTGATCGCGGCCGACGAGGACGCAATGCGCAAGGTGCGCGGCAACGACATCACCATGGTGTTCCAGGAGCCGATGACCTCGCTCAACCCGCTGCACACGATCGAGCGGCAGATCGGCGAGATCCTCGAGCTGCACAAGGGCCTGCGCGGCGAGAAGGCCCGCGCCCGCACGCTGGAACTGCTGGAGCTCGTCGGCATTCGCGACGCCGCGAGCCGGCTCGACGCCTATCCGCACCAGCTTTCCGGCGGCCAGCGCCAGCGCGTGATGATCGCGATGGCGCTCGCCAACGAGCCGGAGCTGCTCGTCGCCGACGAGCCGACCACGGCGCTCGACGTCACCGTGCAGGCGCAGATCCTGAAGCTGCTCAAGGAGCTTCAGGGCCGGCTCGGCATGGCGATGCTGTTCATCACCCATGATCTCGGCATCGTCCGGCGCATCGCCGACCGGGTCTGCGTGATGCTGAAGGGCAAGATCGTCGAGCAGGGTCCGGTCGGCGAGATCTTCTCGAACCCGCAGCACGACTACACCAAGCGCCTGCTCGCGGCCGAGCCGAAGGGCCGGCCCGCGCCTGTCCCGGCCGACGCCGCGACGCTGCTCGAAGCCGGGCCGGTCAAGGTCTGGTTCCCGATCAAGTCCGGCCTGATGCGCCGTGTCACCGGCCATGTGAAGGCGGTCGACGGCATCTCGGTGAAGGTGCGCGAGGGCGAGACGCTGGGCGTCGTCGGCGAATCCGGCTCGGGCAAGACCACGCTCGGCCTCGCCATCCTCAGGCTGATCTCCTCGGAGGGGCCGATCGTCTTCCTCGGCGACCGCATCGACGGGCTCTCCAGCAAGCAGGTCCGGCCGAAGCGCAAGGACCTCCAGGTCGTCTTCCAGGACCCCTATGGCTCGCTCTCGCCACGCATGTCGGTGGCCGAGATCGTGGCCGAGGGACTCGCCATCCAGCAGCCGAACCTGACCTATCAGCAGCGCCGCGAGATCGTGGCGCAGGCGCTGGTGGATGTCGGCCTCGATCCGGCGGCGATGGACCGCTATCCGCACGAATTCTCCGGCGGCCAGCGCCAGCGCATCGCGATCGCGCGAGCGATGGCGCTCGACCCGAAATTCGTCGTGCTGGACGAGCCGACCTCGGCGCTCGACATGTCGGTGCAGGCGCAGATCGTCGAATTGCTGCGCGGCCTCCAAAGCAAGCGTAAGCTCGGCTATCTCTTCATCAGCCACGACCTCAAGGTGGTCAGGGCGCTGTCGCATCGGGTGGTGGTGATGCAGAACGGCAAGGTGGTCGAGGAAGGCCCGGCGGAAGCGATCTTCGCCCAGCCGCGCGAGGCCTATACCCAGGCGCTGCTGGCGGCCGCGCTCAATCTCGATACCGCCAACGGCAGCGCGGTGAGGGACTGATCATGGCGCGCGCGCTCCTGATCGTGCTGGACTCGGTCGGTTGCGGCGGCGCGACCGATGCGGTGGCCTATGGCGATGCCGGCTCGGACACGCTGGGCCACATCGCCGAGGCCTGCACGGAAGGCCGCGGTGATCGCGAGGGCCTGCGCAGCGGACCGCTCAACTTGCCGAACCTCGCCCGGCTCGGCCTCGCTCATGCCTGCGAAGCCTCGACCGGTCGGCCGCTCGCCGGCGTCGCCAGGCCGGCGCAGCCGCAAGGACGCTGGGGCTACGGCGTCGAGGTCAGCCAGGGCAAGGATACGCCGTCCGGCCATTGGGAGATCGCCGGTTGCCCGGTACCCTTCCGCTGGGGCTACTTCACCGATCTCGAGAACTCCTTCCCGGCCGAGCTCGTCGCCGGGATCGTCAAGGAAGGCGCCCTGCCCGGCATCCTCGGCAACAAGCACGCATCGGGCACCGCGATCATCGAGGAGCTCGGGCCCGAGCATATCCGGACGGGCAAGCCGATCTGCTACACCTCGGTCGATTCCGTTCTGCAGATCGCAGCGCATGAGGAGCATTTCGGGCTCGACCGGCTCTACGCCCTCTGCAAGCTCGCGCGGGGGCTGGTCGACCCCTTGCGGATCGGCCGCGTGATCGCGCGCCCCTTCGTCGGCTCGCCGGAGGAGGGTTTCACCCGCACCGGCAACCGCAAGGATTTCGCCATACCGCCCCCGGACGAGACGATCCTCGACCGCCTGACGCAGAAGGGCCGCAAGGTCGTCACCATCGGCAAGATCGGCGACATCTTCGCCCATCGCGCCACGGGCGAAGAGATCAAGCCCTTCGGCAATGCGGCGATGGTCGAGGCGACGCTGGAAGCCTGGGACGCCCTGCCCGACGGCGGCTTCTGCTTCGTCAACCTCGTCGACTTCGATACCGAGTACGGCCATCGCCGCGACCTACCGGGCTATGCGGCCGCGTTGGAGGCGTTCGACCGGCTGGTTCCGCATATCGAGGCGGTGCTGAAGCCGGGCGACATCGCCGTGATCACGGCCGATCACGGCAACGACCCGAGCTGGAGAGGCAGCGACCACACGCGCGAGCATGTGCCGATCCTCGCCTTCGGGCCCGGCATCGCGCCCGAGCCGCTCGGCCGGCGCGAGAGCTTCGCCGATATCGCGGCCAGCCTCGGCGTCTTCCTCGGCATCGGCCCGGTCGGCCCCGGCCGCCACTGGTAGATCAGGCGGCCGCGACCCGATTGCAGAAGCTCGCCACCTCGCGGCGGATGTCCTGCGCCTGCTGGGCGAGCGCGGTCGCAGCGCCCTCGAGTTGCTGCGCGGCGCCGTGAGCCTGCCGGGTCATGACCTCGAAGCCGCCGGCGACATCGGCGCTGCGCTGCGCCCCTTCGAAGGACAGCCGGACCTGATGGGCGATCTCGGCCGTGGCGCGGCTCTGCTCGCCGACCGAAAGCGCGATCGCATCGGCGACGCTCTCGACCTCGCCGATCGCCGCGACGATGTCGCGGATCGCCTTGAGCGAGCGCTGCGAGGCCTGCTGCATGGCCCCGATCTGATGCGAGACCTCGTCGGTGGCCTTCGCCGTCTGGGCCGAGAGGGTCTTCACCTCGCTGGCGACGACGGCGAAGCCGCGCCCCATCTCGCCGGCGCGCGCCGCCTCGATGGTGGCGTTGAGGGCGAGCATGCTGGTCTGCGCCGCGATGCCGCGGATGATCTCGACCACCGCGCCGACATTCTCGCTGCTATGCGCCAAATTCTCGATCTCGGCGCCGGCCCGGCGCGCCAGCGTCGCGGTCGATTTCGAGCCCTCGGCCGAATGGCCGGCATTGCGGCCGATCTCGCCGATCGAGGCGACGAGTTCCGTGCTGGCGGCCGAGAGATGATCGATGCTCTCCATGGTGCCCGCCGCCGAATCCGAAACCAGCGCGGTCTGCCGGCGGACATGGTCGGCCGTTTCGGTCAGGGCCCCCGCCTCGCTCTTCATCGCCTCGGCGGAGTGGTCGAGCACCGCCATGGCCTGCTCCATCTGCGCATGGAAGCTTGAGACCGCCGCGCGCAGGATCTCGGCCCTGCGAACGAGCTCGCCTGCGAGATTGCGCTCCTTCTCGCCGGCGATGCGTTCCCGCTCGGCGACGGCCTGCGCCCGGGCGAGGTTCTGCTCGTTGACGGCGAACATGCGCTGCAGGACGACCGCGAACACAGCGAGGAACGAGGTCTCGATGACGACGATCACGGCATGGAGCAACACGCGCAGCAGGCTTCCACCCTGATAGAACACCGCGGCCGGGAGCACATATTGCAGGGCGAGATGGTGCAGCGCCGTCAAGGCCGCGCCCGTCACGATCGGGCGCCAGTCGCAGAAGCCCGCCAGCAGCGCCAGCACCGCGAAATAATACATGTGGATGTCGGGCTGCCAGGGATGGCCGGCAAAGCCGAACACGAGGATCGAGACCTGCCCGATCAGAACGACCGCGATGACCTGCTGGGTCACGATGGCGGGCCCGGCCAGCCGGTAGACCAGCACGGCCCCCAGCGCCGCCACAGCCGCGATCGCCACCGGCACCGCCCCAGCAATGCCGTTTGCCCAGAAGCAGAGCGCCAGCAGCGGCACATGGATCAGCCCCAGGGTCAGCAGGGCCTGGGCCACCCGGCGGCGAACCAGCGACAGGGACCAGATCACGACAGGTCCCCCGCCGCGCCGGCCGCATCGAGGCAACCGGCGAGCCCCGCCAAGGTCAGGGAAAACCAGGCACCTTGCGGCAGGGATGGCCTTTCATGCGCGGTAGCGGGCGAGACGACGACGATCGAGGCCAGCCGGCCGCTCCGCAGTACATGGTGGCCAGCCTCGAAGCTCGCAGCGATCGCGCTGGCCCGGCCGGTCCAGGGCGGGAAGACGATCGCGATCGGCTCGGACGCCATGGCCGGACGCGGCAGGCTCGCGAGCGCACCGAGGCTGATGAACAGGCAGGCAGCAGCAATCAGCAGGCCGCCACCGAGAGACAAGCGCTCCTCGCGGACCGCTTCCGATCCCGGAAGGCACTTGGAAGGCATGGAAAGAAACCATTCTGGAAGACGGCCGCGCTGCGGCAAAGCAAGCGCAGCTCCGTAAAATTTCGCTTAAGCCCTTGGCTGCTTCTTAAGGACGGCTCCAACCCGGGCGCGCCATTTACCCTTCGTCAACGGGCCAGGTCACAACCTGAGATTGTTGTCCTTGCTGGGGATTGGCTATGCTGCACGCACTGCCCCACCTCGCCCGCGACCAGGATGGAACGAGCGCGATCGAGTTCGCCTTTATCGCCCCCATCCTCCTTCTGCTGCTCTTCGGCATCATGGGTTTCGGCTACGTCTTCGGCGTCTATCACGGCGTCCAGCAGATCGCCGCCGAAGCGGCCCGTTCGTCGGTGTCGGGGATCAGCGACGCCGAACGCGCCCAGATCGCACGGGCCTATGTCGCGGCCAACGCCACATCCTACGCCTTCATCGACCCGACGAAGCTGCGGGTCACGACCAGCCAGACCGGCCCGCAACTGCAGAACTTCGAGGTCGCCGTTTCCTACGACATGGGCGGCTCGGTCTACGGCGAACTGAGCCGGCTGGTTTCCCTGCCACCTCCCTTGATCGAGCGCCGCGCGGTCGTCCAGCGCGGCGGATACTGAACGACTATCCGAGATTTCAGGCTGGAGACCCGGGATGAGCAGGCTCAGGATTTTCGCGGATCACCAGAAGGGCGGCGCGGCCATTGTCTTCGCCATTTCGATCATGGCGCTCTTCGGCTTCGGCGCCATGGCCGTCGATGTCGGCAGCTTTTACTTCGAGAAGCGCAAGCTCCAGACCGCCAACGACCTCGCGGCGCTGGCCGCCGCCAGCGACATCCCGCGCGCTCAGGCGGCCGCTCAGGCGAGCGTGACGCAGAACGGCTTCGCCGGCAGCAACATCCGCTCCCTCCAACCCGGCATCTATACCCCCGACCCCGGCAAGCCGCCGGAAGCGCGCTTCGTGCCGGGCCCGGCGACGACCGCCAATGCGGTCAGGATCGATATGGGGACCACGACGCCGCTGCTGCTCGGCCGGGTCCTCTCCGCCTCCACCGTCGTCACGAAACCGGTGCAGGCCGCGGCCCCGTCGCAGGGGCCGGTGCTGGCCAGCGTCAGCGGCGAGGTCCCGATCGGATCGAGCGCCGTCGCCTTCCAGGACGCCCAGGCCTCCTTCGCGGTCGGCTCCCGCCTGCTCAAGCTCGATGGCGGCCTGCTCAACAGCCTGCTGAGCGCTTTGCTCGGCGGCGGCGTCTCGCTGTCCGTGATGGATTACGACGCCCTCATCAAGGCCCGCGTCGACCTGTTCGACTTCTCCCGCCACCTGGCCACCAGGCTCAACCTGACGGCAGTGACCTATGACGACGTGCTGAAGGCGAATGTTCGCCTCGGCGACGTGCTCGCGGCCATCGTCGATGCCTCGCGCGACCATGACACGCGCAGCGCCACCGCGACCGCCGCGCTCGGCCGCCTCGCCGCCGCCTCGGCGAGCGGCCTGCCCGTCAATCTCCCGTCCCTGATCTCCTTCGGCCCGTCCGGCGACAAGCCGATCGCCGGTCCAAAGCCGATCGCCGCTTCGCTGACCGCGCTCGACATCGTCTCCGCCGTCGCCCAGATCTCCAACGGCAACTGGCAGATCGATCTCGGCCTCAATCTCAACCTGCCGGGCATCGCCGCCGCTTCGCTCAAGCTCGGCATCGGCGAGCGGCCGGTCGGGACCAGCCTCGTGCGCGTGGGACGGGCCGGGACGAGCGTCCACACCGCCCAGACCCGCCTGCTCCTGACCGTCGATCTGCTCGGCTCGGGCGCGGCGGCGGTGGTGCGGCTACCGCTCTATCTGGAACTCGCCGCCGCCACGGCGCGCCTCACCGGCCTGCAATGCTCGCCGGGAGATGTCTCGACCTCGCGGGTGACGCTCGGCGTCACGCCGGCGCTGGTCGATGCCTGGATCGGGCAGGTCTCGATGGCCGAGTTCAACAATTTCACGGCGGCGCCACGGCCGCCGGCCGCGACGCTGCTCAACGTTGCCGGCCTCGCCAAGGTGACCGCCCGCGCCCATGTGACGATGACCAACCTGGCCGAGACCAGCGTCAGCTTCAGGTACGCCGAGATCCAGCGCGGCGACAAGAAGACGACCTCGACCCAGAACTTCGTCGCCACGCTGCTCGGACGGCTGATCGGCGATCTCCAGCTGGAGGTCGAGGCGCTCGGGCTGGGAATCGGATTGCCCGGCCTCGAGGGGCTGGTGGGCGGCATCGTCGCCACCGCCGCGACGCCGCTCGACCAAATCCTCAACGGGCTGCTCGGGACGCTGGGAATCGGGCTCGGCCAGGCGGATAGCTGGGTCACCGGCGTGCGCTGTGGCGGGGCGGTGCTGGTGCGGTAAGGGCCTCAGCGCTGCAGGCGCGTCTTGATCCGCCGCATCAGCCCGTCGCGAACCTCGCGATAGGCATCGAGCTTCTGCTCCCGCGAGCCCTGGAACAGGGTCGGATCGACGGTCGGCCAGTATTCGACCTCGGCGGCATGGGTCCGCGTCAGTTCCAGTGCCTTGTGATGCGCCTCCGGCGAGAGCGAGATGATCAGGTCGAAGTTGAGACCCTCCCACTCCTCCAGCTCCTCGATCGATTTCGGCCTGTGCCGGCTCAGGTCGATGCCGATCTCGTCGAGGACCGCGAGCGCGAAGCCGTCCGGCTCGCCCTTCCGGGCGCCGGCCGACTGGACGTAGATCGACTTGCCGAAGAAATGCTTGGCCAGCGCCTCGGCCATCGGCGAGCGCACGGCATTCATCGCGCACATGAACAGCACGCTCTGGACCTTGCGCGGGAGAGACGGCGCATTCTCCGCAGCGTCTTCACGCGAACCGGTCTCCCCATCGCTTGAAGATACTTTGGGCTCCAAACGCATCAGCCCTTCCAGTGCAGGGCGTAGATCAGCGTGAAGAGACGGCGCGCCGTGTCGAAATCGATCTCGACCTTGTTGGCGAGCCGTTCCGCAAGCAGGCCAGCGGCCTCGTCGTGCAGCCCGCGCCGGCCCATGTCGATCGCCTCGATCTGCGCGGGCGTCGCGGTCCGTATCGCGGCATAGTAGCTCTCGCAGACGAGCTCGTAGTCCTTGATGATGCGACGGAACGGGCTGAGCGAGAGATGATGCGTGACGACGGGGGATCCGTCCGCCGCCTTGATCTCGAAGACGAGGCGGCGCTCGACCATGGCGAGATGGGCGAGATAGGGGCCGCCATCGTGCTCCGGCACGGCGAATCGGTTGCGCTCGATCAGGTCGTAGATGGCGACGGCGCGCTCGTGCTCCTGGTCGGGCGAACCGCGCCCGAGCGAATTCTCGTCGAGGGTGACGCCAACCAGGCATTGCCCGTTGGAAGTGGAGACGTCGGACATCGCTCCTCCTGCCGCAGCGCCGCCCGCTTCGCGACGCTCAGAGATTGAGCCTGATCGTCACGGATCGGCCATGCGCCTGCAACCCCTCGGCCTCGGCGAGCTGCGTCGCGGCCGAAGCGAGCGCGCGCAAGCCTTCCGGGCCGCATTTCAGCAGCGAGGTCCGCTTCATGAAGTCGCCGACACCGAGGCCCGACGAGAAACGGGCCGAGCGCGCCGTCGGCAGCACATGGTTGGGGCCGCCGACATAGTCGCCGATCGCCTCCGGCGTATGGCCGCCGAGGAAGATCGCCCCGGCATTGCGGATCAGCCCCGCGAGCCGCTCCGGCTCTGCCGTCATGATCTCGAGATGCTCCGGCGCGAGTCGGTCGACCAGCGGCACGGCCGCCTCGAGATCGGCGACCAGGATGACCGCGCCGAACTCCTGCCAGCTCCTGCCGGCGATCTCGGCGCGCGGCAGCGTCGCAAGCTGGGCTGCGACCGCCTTCTCGACCTCGGACGCCAGCGCCGCATCGTCCGTCATCAGGATCGACTGGGCCGAGACATCATGCTCGGCCTGCGCCAGCAGATCGGCCGCGATCCAGTCCGGATTGGCCGTGCGGTCGGCGATCACCAGGACTTCGGAGGGGCCGGCGATCATGTCGATGCCGACCTGGCCGAAGACGCGGCGCTTGGCCGCCGCGACATAGGCATTACCGGGGCCGACGATCTTGGCGACGGGCGCGATGCTCGGCGTGCCATAGGCCAGGGCCGCGACGGCCTGCGCGCCGCCGATGCGATAGACCTCGTCGACGCCGGCAAGCCGGGCTGCGGCGAGAACGAGCGGATTGGTCTCGCCGCGCGGCGTGGGCGCGACCATGACGATGCGCGGCACGCCGGCGACCTTGGCCGGAATCGCGTTCATCAGCACCGAGGACGGATAGCTCGCCGTGCCGCCGGGCACGTAAAGGCCGACGGCCTCGATCGCGCTCCAGCGCCAGCCGGCCTCGACGCCGGCCGCGTCCTTCACCCAGGAATCCGCCGGCTTCTGACGCTCATGATAGGCGGCGATACGGTCGCGCGCGGTTTCCAGCGCCGCCAGCAATTCGGCGGAACAGGTGGAAACGGCGGCGTCGATCTCGGCCTCGCTGACGCGCAGGGTCTGCGGCGTCAGATCGAGAGCATCGAAGCGGCTGGTGTAGGCGATGAGCGCGGCATCGCCCCCCTCGCGCACCGCGGCGATGATGTCGGCGGCGACGCGATCGACCTCCTCCGAGACCTCGCGCTTGGCGGCGAGCAGCGCCGCAAAGCCATCGGCGAAGCGTGCATCCTTGTCGTCGAGCCTGATCGGCATCGCTGTTGTCCCTGGCAATCGTCGCGAGAAATGGCCGGCCGCGCTCAGGCGCCGTCGGGATGCCCCGGCGTCGCCACCGCTTCCCAGACCGGGCCGAGATCCTTCATCTGGGCCTCGACGCATTCGACCGAGAGACGGATGGCAGCGCCTTCCGAGAAGTGCAGCGTCACGTCGCCGGCCGGGTCCTCGCCCTGGTCGAAGGTGATGGCGAGGAGGTTCAGCACCTTGTCCGGGTCGTTCTTGTCGAGCTTGGCGCTGCGCACCGCGAGCACCCGGTCGAAATGCAGTGCCGCCAGCCGGCGCCGGCGCCGGCCATGCTGCGCGCCTTCCCAGTCGAAGCGGCGCAGCGCGAGCGCGAAGCGCTTCTCGGCCGGCAGATAGACCAGGTCGGCCGCCTTGAGCACCGCATCCTGAAGATGCGCCGAGACGATCGCGAGATCGTCGGCATCGAGCGCGATGAGCTTCAGCGGGTCGGCGGCATCGTCTGACATGATCCCGTTCTGACGAGCCGCCCCGGGAAAATCAACTGTCGAGACTCAACTGCTGATGCGTTCCACCACCGCGCCGCAGCGGGTCAGCTTGGATTCCAGCGCCTCGAAGCCGCGGTCGAGGTGGTAGACGCGGTTGATGGTGGTGTCGCCCTCGGCAGCAAGCCCACCGATGACCAGCGAGACCGAAGCGCGCAGATCGGTCGCCATCACCGGCGCGCCGGTGAGCTTGGCGACACCCTCGACATGGGCGACATCGCCGTCGAGCCGGATCTTCGCGCCGAGGCGGGCGAGTTCCTGCACATGCATGAAGCGGTTCTCGAAGATCGTCTCGCGGATGCGCGAGGTGCCCCTGGCCTTGGTCATCAGCGCCATGAACTGCGCCTGCAGGTCGGTCGGGAAGCCGGGGAAGGGATCGGTGTCGATATCGACCGCGTCGATGCCGTGGCCGTTGCGGCGGACGCGGATGCCCTCATTGGTCTCGTTGATCTCGACGCCGGCCCTGGTCAGGACGTCGAGAGCGGATTGCAGCAGATCGGCGCGCGCGCCTTCGAGCATGACGTCGCCACCGGTCATGGCCACGGCCATGGCGTAGGTCCCGGTCTCGATCCGGTCCGGCAGGACGGCATGATGCGCACCGCCGAGGCGAGACACGCCGGTCACCACGATGCGGGAGGTGCCGGCACCTTCGATCTTGGCGCCCATCTTCACGAGGCAGGCGGCGAGATCGGTGACCTCGGGCTCGCGCGCGGCGTTCTCGATGACGGTGGTGCCCTGCGCGAGGACGGCGGCCATCAGCGCGGTATGCGTGCCGCCGACCGTGACCTTCGGGAAGACGATCTCGCCGCCCTTGAGCCCCTTGGGCGCACGCGCCAGCGCGTAGCCGTTCTCGATCACGATCTCGGCGCCGAGCTTCTCGAGCGCCATCAGCAGAAGATCGACCGGGCGCGTGCCGATGGCGCAGCCGCCGGGCAGCGAGACCTTGGCCTCGCCCATGCGGGCCAGGATCGGCGCGATCACCCAGAAGCTCGCCCGCATGGTCGAGACCAGCTCATAGGGCGCGCAGGTGTCGACGATCTGGCGTGCGGTCAGCGAGATGTTCTGGCCGGTCTCGGCCGACTGGCCGATGCGCTTGCCGGCGACGGTGCGGTCGACGCCGTGGTTCGACAGGATGCGCGAGAGCGCGGTCACGTCCGACAGGCGCGGCACATTGGTCAGCGTCAGCGTCTCGTCCGTCAGCAGGCTCGCGATCATCAGCGGCAAGGCGGCGTTCTTCGCCCCGGAGATCGGAATCGCGCCGTTGAGGCGCTGGCCGCCGGTGATGCGGATCTTGTCCATCGTCAGGTCCTGCTCGGCCGGCCCGGAAGACCCGGCGGCCCGTCGAATTAAGGGAAGTCAGGACCGGGAAGTTTCGGCCTGAACGGGGGGCACCGGCTCCTGCGCTGCCGCCTCTTCCGAGCGGCGAGCGCGGGCCTGGGCCTTGCGGCGCTTCAGGTTCTCGCGGAGCGCGGCGGCAAGGCGCGCCTGCTTCTCGTCCTCGGCTGTCTGGCGGGTCACGGCATCAGCTCGGCGTGGGTGTCTGCGACCTAGGTGTTTGAACGCGGGAACGCGGCGAATTCGCGGCGCTATGGTTAGACCCACATCCGTTTCCGGACAAGCGCCGCCGACCGACGGCACTGTCCCGGGATGCACCGGACCGGCTGTGCCAATACGGGGCACCCGACCGGCCGGATTTCCGCCCCTCCATCTTCGCAGCGCTTCAAAGCCCCCGCAGCGCCACTTTGTGTCCTGCGACGCGCCGCCATCGAAATTTTGTGTCCCGATCCCCGTCCGCACCAGCAGGCCTGGCACTTGCCTGAGAGCGGCCCGGAGCCGGCGCAAAGGCCTGGAGCTGACGTACGGTTATCCGAGAAAGATTAATCCTATTAACCATTTCCGGTTGAACGTGTTTACACTTTGTTAAGCTCGTTTAGGCTGCCGGCATCAGGGAGTTCCGGGGTAGCGTCATGTTGCAGTCCTTGAAGATCGGAGCCGAAACCGTCGCGCCTGCCCTGCTCGAGAGCTGCGAGGTCATCGATGCGATCCGCTACAAGGCCGGCTTCCTGCCGGAGGTGGAGATCGCCTACGAACCGGAGATCAAGACGCTCTGGGTCACGATCCGGCCCGAGCTGAAGCCGGTCTTCACGCTGCAGCTGCTCGACAGCCTGGTGAAGATCCAGAGCGCGATCGTCGCGCTATGGGGCGCTCCCGATCAGTATCACCGCGCCCCGGTTCGGTTCCTCGCCTTCCGCGGAACCGGCCCGTTCTTCACGCTGGGCGGCGACCTCGACTTCTATCTGGACTGCCTGGCGAAGAACGACCGCGCGTCGCTGACCGAATATGCCCGCCTCTCGGCGGAAGGCGCGATCTGGAACTCGGGCGGCCTCAACGGCCTGGTGATCACCCTCTCGACCATCCACGCCAAGGCGATCGGCGGCGGCATCGACGCGCCGCGCTCCTGCAATGTGATGATCGCCGAGGAGCAGGCCTCGTTCGTCTACCCGGAGATCAAGTTCAACCACTTCCCGATCACGGCCGTCGCCATCCTGTCGCGGCGGATGGGGCAGCGGGCAGCCGAGCAGATGCTGCTCTCGGGCGAGGAGATGAGCGCCGCGGAATTCATGGCCGCGGGCGGCCTGGAAGCGGTCGTTCCGGCGGGGACCGGCGAATCCTGGATCCGCAAATATTGCAGCGATGCGCTGCCGATCCACGCCGCCAAGACGGCCCTCTTCACCGCCTTCAACCGGCGCTCCGGCGACCTGCGCGAGGAGCTGACCCATCTCGGGCAGATCTGGACGGATTGCATGCTGCGGCTCAGCCCCAGCGCGATCTCGAAGCTGCAGCGTATCGCCCAGACCCAGGACCGCATGCTGGCGCGCGTCTACCAGCGACACCTGACGACGGTATAATCGACGTCAGTAGTCTTTCGTCGCGATCGATTCACACGAAGCATTTACCTCTGCTGCCATAGAAACCTTTGCTGTCGTGTGGTTTGGACCGCGCGGGCAGGGCCGCGCATGCGGCGAAGGCAGGAGTAGATGGCGGGCGCGCTGAAGCGATCCATGGCCGGCGGGCGCGAGCAGGACGACTCCGTCGACCTGACCGGCTACTCGCTGCTGGTCAGCTCGCTGTTCTCATCCCCGGCGTCGATCATCCCCGGCGGCATCGCCGGGATCCTCACGCCGTTCCTGTGCTGGCTCTCGACCGGCATGGACATCTTCATGAGCCTCACCATCCTGGTGACGCTCATCGTCATCCTGCGGCTGATGACCGTCGTCGCCTATCGGCGGCGCAACCATGCCAATGACAGCTATGCGCAGACCCGGCGCTGGGACCGCGATTATTTCCTCGGCGCCACCGTCTTCAGCGCGGTGCTCGGCTACAGCTGCTATGTCGCGTTGGTCCAGACCGACGACCCGGCCGCGCACATCACCTCCGTGTCCTCGACCATCGCGCTGGCCTCGGGCTATGTCGCCCGCAATGCCGGACGTCCGAAATTCGTCGCCGTCCAGCTGCTGACCTTCTGCATTCCGATGGCGATCGGCCTGATCGCGGCCCATAACCCCTATTATCGCTATATCGGCTACTTCGCCTTCCTCTATGTGGCGGCCAACATCGCGATCACGAACTCGCTGCACCGGAACCTGCTGGCGCTGAGCGACGCGACCAAGCAGTCGAAGGCGCTCGCCTCCGCCCTGCACTCGCAGAACCTCACGCTCGACGCCGCGCTCAATACGATGATCGACGGCCTCGCGATGTTCGACCGCAGCCTCAAGCTCGCGGTCAGCAACGCGCCTCACAGCACCCTGTACGGCCTGCCCGAGACGCTGGCCCTGCCGGGAACGCCGCTGACGGCGATCGCGCGCTTCCTGGTCGAGCGGCAGGTGATCAGCCAGGACCAGCTGCGCGCCATACGCACAGCGCTGACCACGGTGCAGAGCACCCAGCAGGCCACGAGCCACGAGGTCGTCACCCGCAGCGGTCTGGTGCTGGTCGTGACCTTCGCGCCCGCCGCCGAAGGCGGCATCCTGATGCTCACCGAGGATGCGACCGAGCGGAAGGCGACCGAGGCGCGCATAGAGCAGATGGCGCGCTTCGACGAGCTGACCGGCCTGGCCAATCGTTTCGAGTACAACACGCAGATCGCCGACGCCTTCGCACGGCTCGAGCGCACGGGCGAGGCCTTCGCACTGCTCTATGTCGATCTCGACGGCTTCAAGCAGGTCAATGACAGCCTCGGCCACGACATCGGCGACCATGTGCTGATGGAGACCGCCAGCCGCCTGCGCGGCGCGATCCGCAGCAACGACATGCTGGCCCGGTTCGGCGGCGACGAGTTCCTGCTGATCCTGCCCTCGGCCGACCATACCGTAGTGACCGCGATCGCCCAGCGCATGATCAATGCGATGACCCGCGCCTTCGATGTCGAGGGCAAGACGGTCTATGTGACGGCGAGCGTCGGCATCGCCATGGCGCCGCATGACGGCGGCACCCCCGCCGACCTGCTGCGTCACGCCGACACGGCGCTCTACAAGGCCAAGTCGGCCGGGCGGAACACGCTGATGTTCTTCAACCCCGCCATGGCCGAGGAGATGCTGGAACGGCACGAAATCGAGATCGACCTGCGCAAGGCCTGCACGGACGGCACGCTCGAGCTCTACTACCAGCCGATCATCGACCTGAAGACGCAGGAAGTCGTCTCGCGCGAGGCGCTGATGCGCTGGCGCCACCCGACCCGCGGCCTGGTTCCGCCCAACGTCTTCATCCCGATCGCCGAGCAGTCCGGCCTGATCGCGGCGATGGGCGACTGGGCGATCCGCCAGGCCTGCAAGGACGCGGCGAGCTGGGAGCCCGGCATCAGCGTCTCGGTGAACGTCTCGCCGCTGCAGTTCCGCGAGCCGCGGCGGATCGTCAACACCGTGAAGGAGGCGCTCATCACCTCCCATCTCGAATCCCGGCGGCTGATGCTCGAGGTCACGGAATCGCTGCTGATCGAGGACAGCAAGCTGGCGCTTTCGGTGCTCGACGAATTGCGGGCCCTGGGCGTGACCTTCGCGCTCGACGATTTCGGCACCGGCTATTCCTCGCTCGCCTATCTCTCGACCTACCCCTTCGCACAGGTGAAGATCGACCAGAGCTTCTCGCGCGAGGTCCACACCAACGAGGCGTCGAAGGCCGTCATCGAGGCCGTTTGCCAGCTCGCCCGCCGGCTGCAGATGAACGTCGTCGTCGAAGGTATCGAGACCGAGCAGCAGCGCATCGCCGTCCAGTTGCTCGGCGCCCATCGCGCCCAGGGCTTCCTGTTCGGCCGGCCCACGCCGCTGGTGACGATCAAGGGCCCCAACGGCAAGCGCAGCGTCGCCTGACGCGCGACATAGTGCCTCCGGCGGACTTAAGCGCCGTTCGGCCTTGATTCCGCCCGCCGGCCGACGCATCAGCGAAGGGAACGAGAGCGAAGCGGGACATCCGGTGAGCGACGGCACGGCCAAGGCGGCGAAACCCGCCGCGTTGACACCCGACATCTGTGTCGTCGGCGCAGGCGCCGGCGGCATCGCGCTGGCGACGGCGGCGGCGGCCTTCGGCGTATCGGTCGTTCTCGTCGAGAAGGACCGGCTGGGCGGTGGCTCCGGCCCATTGGCGACGCGGGCCCTGGTCGAGGCGGCAGCCGCGGCGCAGGCGATGCGGGCCTCGGGCCGGCTCGGCCTCACAGCCGAGGCGCCGCAGACGAGCCCGGCCCAGCTCCGCGACCATATCCAGCGCACTCTGACGGCGGACACGGCCAATCACAGCGAGGAGCGCCTCGCCGCCCTCGGGATCAGAATCATCCGCGGCGAGGCGCGCTTCGCCAGCCGCAGCACCATCATGGTCGAAAACCAGCCCATCAAGGCGCGGCGCTTCGTCATCGCCACCGGCGCGCGCCCTCGGCCGCCCGCGCTGCCGGGACTCGCAACCGTCCCCTGCCTCGACGTGGACGCGCTGTCCGACCTGACGCGCCTGCCGGAGCGGCCGGTCGTTCTCGGCGGCAACGCGACCGCCGTCGCATTGGCGCAGGCGCTGCACCGCCTCGGCGGCAGGGCCACCCTGGTCGCCCCGGAGAAGCTGCTGCCGGAGCATGACGACGAGGCTGCGACACTGGTTCGACGCCGCCTGCTGCGCGAGGGACTCGCCCTTCACGAAGGCAGCGAGCCGATCCGAGCGGAACGCAGCCGCGCGGGCCTGCGCCTGGTTATCTCCGGACCGTCGGGCGAGGTCGTCATCGACGGCACGCATCTGCTGGTCAGCGATGTGCCGCAGCCGGAGATCGCCGCGCTCGACCTCGAGCTCGCCGGGATCCGCCACGACGCCACCGGCATCACCGTCGACAAGGGTCTGCGCACCGCCAACCGACATGTCTACGCTTTCGGAGCCTGCGCGGGCGGCGCTGCGAAAGCGGGCGCCGACCAGGCGGGAGACGACCATGCCGGCCTGGTCCTGCGCAGCATCCTGTTCCGCCTGCCGGTTCGGATCGAGCCGACGCAGGTTCCGCGCGTCGCCTGGTGCCGGCCCGAGATCGCCGCGATCGGCCTGGCGGAGGACGCGGCGCGGGCCAAGGCCGGCGCGCTCCAGGTGCTGCGCTGGCCCTTCGCGGAAGCGGCCGGCGCCCGCGCCGCCGGCGAGGCGGAGGGCTTCGTCAAGCTCTTCGCCGACCGCAAGGGCCGCATCCTCGGCGTCACCATCGTCGCAGACGGCGCCGGCGAGCTGATCGCCCCCTGGTGCGTGGCGGCCAAGGCCGGAATGACCCTTGCCGAGATGGCCGACGTCGTCATGCCCGCGCTCTCCCGCGCGGACGCCTCGCGCCGCGCGGCACTTTCCACCCATATGGCCTCGACCACCGACCCGCGCCTGCGCCGGCTGATCGGCTTTCTGCGCCGCTTCGGCTAAGATTGGTGTCGATGCATCAGCCCGGCCTGCCCAGGAACAACCTGTCGATCAGTCAGCCGCGTGGCCTGACCCGCCTCGGCCTGTCGGCCAAGCTGCTGCTCGTCACCGTGCTGTTCGTCATGGCGGCGGAGGTGCTGATCTACCTGCCGTCCATCGCGAATTTCCGGCGCAACTGGCTGCACGACCGGATCGCCGCCGCGCAGGTCGCGGCGCTGGTGCTGGAGGGCGCGCCCGAGGATGGACTGCCGGAAGGCAGCGAGAACCGGCTGCTGATGGGCGTCGGCGCCCGGGCGATCGCGGCCCGCGTCGGCGGCGCAAGGCGGCTCCTCAGCCTCGACTCGATGCCGCCGCCGGAGGTCTCCCGCTCGGTCGATCTGCGCGATCTCCACTGGGTGAACGCGATCAAGGAGGCGGTCGCCGTGCTGATCGCCCCCGCGACCATGCCGATCCGCGTCGTCGGCGAGGCGGTCGGCGGCGCCGATTTCGTCGAGATCGTGATCGACGAGGCGCCGCTGCGCCGGGCGATGCTGAAATTCTCCTGGAGCCTGCTGCTGATCTCACTGCTGATCACGGGCCTGACCGCACTCGCTGTCTATATCGCGCTCAATGCGCTGATCATCGGACCGATCCGGCATCTGGCCGCCAACGTCATGGAATTCGAGGCGGAGCCCGAGAATCCGCAGCGGATCATCACGCCCTCGCTGCGCGCCGACGAAATCGGCGAGGCCGAGCGCGCGCTCGCCCGCATGGAGGCGACACTCGCCGAGGAACTGCGGACCAAGAAGCACCTCGCCGAGCTCGGCCTGGCGGTCTCCAAGATCAATCACGACCTGCGCAACATGCTGGCTGCGGCGCAGCTCATGTCGGATCAACTGATCGAGACGCGCGACGCCAAGATCCGCCGCTTCGCGCCGCGGCTGATCGCGACGCTGGGGCGGGCGATCGAGTTCTGCCAGGCCACCCTCGCCTATGGCCGCGCGGCGGAGGCGACGCCGGTCATCCGCGACGTCGGGCTGCGCCAGCTCGTTGCCGAGCAGGCGGAGATGCTCGGCCTGCCCGGCGACGGGCGGCTGCGCTTCGAGAACAATGTCCCGGCCGAGCTGGTCGCCCCCTGCGACCCAGACCAGATGGCACGGGTCCTGACCAACCTGATGCGAAACTCGGTCCAGGCGCTGACGCAGGCGGGGGCGGAGGAAGGCGACCGCCCCTTGCTGACGGTGGCCGGCGGGAACGTGAACGGCTCGGTGGCGCTGCGGGTCATCGACAACGGACCCGGCGTACCCGAGCGGGCGCGCGCCAACCTCTTCCAGGCCTTCCGGGGCTCGGTGACACCGGGCGGCACCGGCCTCGGCCTCGCCGTCGCCGCCGAGCTGGTCCGTCTCCATGGCGGAACGATCGAGCTCGAGCCCGCCACCAGCGGCGCGGTCTTCAAGGTCACGCTACCGCTGCGGCGGAGCAACGGCCACTAGCGCAGCACCTACTGGCTCGCCCAGATCACCCGCGCCATGAAGGCGATCTCGCCCAGATTCAGCACCCGGTCCGGGTGCTCCGGATTGAGCGAGGCGAGTTCGACGGTCTTCGCCGTCTGGCGCTTGAGCTGCTTGGCCAGCACCTCGCCCTCCACGGTCTTGACCACCACGCGGTCGCCGCGCCGCACAGTCGCGGTCGGCGAGACGATGATGGTGTCGCCGTCCCGATAGAGCGGCAGCATCGAATCGCCGGAAATCTCGAGCGCATAGGCCTTCTCGTCGGCCACGCCGGGAAAGGCGACCTCCTCCCAGCCGGTGCCGACCGGGAAGCCGCCATCGTCGAAGAAGCCGCCCGATCCCGCCTGGGCGAAGCCGATCAACGGGATGGTGCGGGCCGGCGCCGGCCCCCGGCGCAGCACCACGCTCATGAATTCGTCGAGGGAGGCCCCCGTCGCCGCCAGGATCTTGGCGATCGATTCGGTCGAGGGCCAGCGCTCGCGCCCGTCCGGGCCGACGCGCTTCGAGCGGTTGAAGGTGGTGGCGTCGAGGCCGGCCTTGCGCGCCAGCCCCGAAGCGGTGAATCCGTAGCGCTGGGCGAGCGTGTCGATCGCCCCCCAGATCTGGTCATGTGACAGCATCGCACGGGCCTCGCTTCGCTCTTGCCGTTCGGCGGGGATCGAATATAGGAAATATACCCTATCATGTGAGATTTCAATCCGATTCTCGCCACATTCCGGCTGCCGCTTGCGGAAACCTCCTGCCAGTGTTTAAGCCGGTGCCCGACATGTGCGTGCGAGATTACCGGTGCCCCTGATCTACAAGATATGCCCTGCCGCCCTCTGGCGAGAGGCGGAGGGGAAAGGCCGCTTCGACGGCGCGCCGGTCGACCTCGCCGACGGCTACATCCACTTCTCGACGGCGGCGCAGCTCGCCGAAACGGCGGCGAAGCATTTCGCCGGGCAGGACGGGCTGCTGCTCGTCGCCGTCGAGGACTCGCGGCTCGGCCCGGCGCTGCGCTACGAGCCCTCGCGCGGCGGCGCCCTGTTCCCGCATCTCTACGCCCCGCTCGACCCGCGCGCAGTCCGGTGGGTAGCCCCGCTGCCGCGCAAGGCCGACGGCCACCACGCCATCCCGGAGGATCTCGCATGATCGGCAGCCTGTTCAACCTCGCCCGGCCGCTGATCCATCGCATGGATGCGGAGACGGCGCATCGCCTGACGGTCGCTGCGCTCGCCGCGGCGCCGTCCCTGAAGCCCGCCGCCGACGACCCGGTTCTGGCAACGGAAGCCTTCGGCCTCCACTTCCCGAATCCGGTCGGCCTCGCCGCCGGCTTCGACAAGAACGCCGAGGCGATCGACGGCGCGCTCGGGCTCGGCTTCGGCTTTGTCGAGGTCGGCGGGGTCACGCCGCTGCCGCAGCCCGGCAACCCGCGGCCCCGCGTCTTCCGGTTGACGGAGGACGAGGCCGTCATCAATCGCTACGGCCTCAACAGCGAAGGTATGGACGCCGTCGCCAGGCGGCTCGAGGCCCGTCGCGGCCGCGGCGGCCTGGTCGGCGTCAATCTCGGCGCCAACAAGGAATCGGCCGACCGGGCCTCCGACTACGCCGTCCTCGCCCGCCGGCTGGCTCCGCTCGCCGATTTCCTGACGATCAACGTCTCCTCGCCGAATACGCCGGGCCTCCGCGACCTGCAGGCCGAATCCGCGCTCGACGACCTCGTGGCGCGCACGCTGGTGGCACGCGACGAGGCGGCCGCCGGCGGCAAGCGCACGCCCGTCCTCGTCAAGATCGCCCCGGACCTCACCATGCCCGAGCTCGACGGGATGGTCGCGGTCGCCCGCAAGCGCGGCATCGACGGCATGATCGTCTCGAACACGACGGTCACGCGCCCGGCCAGCCTGCGCAGCGCGGCCAAGGCCGAGACGGGCGGGCTCTCCGGCAAGCCGCTCTTCACCGCCTCGACCCGCATCCTGGCCGAGTCCTTCCTGCGCGTCGAAGGGCAGTTCCCACTGATCGGCGTCGGCGGCGTCGATTCGGCCGAGACGGCCTTCGCCAAGATCCGGGCCGGCGCGACGCTGGTGCAGTTCTATTCGGCGATGGTGTTCAAGGGGCCGGCGCTGACCAAGGACGTCAAGCTCGGCCTCGCCGCGCAGGCGCGCCGCGCCGGGCTGACGCGCCTCACGGCGCTGGTCGGACGCGACGCCGCTGCGATCGCCCGTGGCGAGGGGTTGTAAGGCGCGAGAGCCATGCCGTCATGGTCGGGCTTGTCCCGACCATCCACGTCTTCCCTCAGATCGTGTTCAAGACGTGGATACTCGCCACAAAGGCGAGCATGACGACAGCTGGAACGAGGTCGCGTTCATAGATTCGGGGTTCGCGTTCGGGCGCCCCGAGAATGACGGCCGCTCAACTCACTTCCGCGCAGCGAAGAGCCTCAGCAGCAGCCAGAGCGGCACCACGATCAACGCACCCGCGATGATCCATTGCCCGACCTCGCGCACGGCGCCGAAACCGAGGCCCGTGATCGAGCGGATGAAGCGCGCGGCTGACTCATACAGGCCTTGCGGCGACAAGCCGAGGAAGGCCATGGCCGCGCCGACCAGCAGCGAGATGAAGATCAGGCGGACGAGGACGCTGAGCGGCGAGCCGCCGAGAAACCGTTCCATGGAAGCGCTGGCCATCCTGTTGCACGCCCCGGAGCATCGCCGGGGCGGTTCGTACCCGTCTTAACCTGAAATCCACCGCGCTTGAACGGTGCCTGAACGCGAAGCCGGCTCGCCAGCCCCTACCCCGTCGCGGAGGCCCCGGCCGTCGCCCAGGCGGTGCCGGCGATCTTCGAGGCGGCGATGACGGCCTGGGTGCGGCTGTCGACGTCGAGCTTGGTCAGGATCGCCGAGACATGCGCCTTCACCGTCGCCTCGGAAACCCCGAGCTCATAGGCGATCTGCTTGTTGAGCAAACCCTCTGACAACATCATCAGCACGCGCACCTGCTGCGGCGTCAGCGTCGAGAGACGGCGCACCATGTCGGCGACCTCGGCATCGACCGGCGCCGCGAGATCGACGCCCGGCGGCGTCCAGACCCCGCCGTCGAGCACGGCCCGGATCGCCTCGCCCATCTGGGCGACATCGGCCGTCTTGGGCAGGAAGCCGAGGGCGCCGAACTCGATGCAGCGGCGAATCACGGCCGGGTCGTCATTGGCCGAGACGACGATGACCGGGATCTCGGGATGGTCGGCGCGCAGGAAGAGCAGGCCGGAAAAGCCCTGGACGCCGGGCATGGTCAGGTCGAGCAGGACGAGATCGGCATCGCCGCCGCCGGTCAGCGCCTCGGTCAGGGCCTCGAGCGAGCCGACCTCGCTGACCTCCGCCCCGCCGATGGCGTGCGAGACGGCCTGGCGCAATGCGCCGCGAAACAGCGGATGATCGTCCGCGATGACGATCCGCGTCGAAGGCTGCTTGCTCATCGCACCACTCCCCTTGTCCGATCCGGACATTTTGCCCCAGGCGCAGACGCGATCACAAGCATCGCGAGCGCAAGGCTGCAAGTCGCTCGGGCTCAGACATTGGTCGGCAGCAGCGCCTCCAGAACCTCGATATGGTCGGCCTCGCGCGGCGGCTTGTCCCAACGGATGCGGCTGATGCGGGGAAAGCGCATGGCGAGCCCGGATTTATGCCGGGTCGAGCGCTGCAAGCCTTCGAAGGCCACCTCGAAGACGAGGCCGGCCTGCGCCTCATGCGTGACCTCGCGCACCGGGCCGAAGCGATTCACCGTGTTCTTGCGCACATATTTGTCGAGCTCGATCAGTTCCTCGTCGGTGAAGCCGAAATAGGCCTTGCCGACCGGCACGAGCTCCTCGCCGCCCTCCGCCGCCACGCGCCAGACGCCGAAGGTGTAGTCCGAATAGAAGGAGGAGCGCTTGCCGTGGCCGCGCTGGGCATACATCAGCACGCAATCGACCAGGCGCGCATCGCGCTTCCACTTCCACCAATAGCCCTTGGGGCGGCCCGGCAGGTAAGGCGAATCGCGCCGCTTGATCATGCAGCCTTCGACCGCCTCCGCATCGGCGCCCGCCCCGGCCGACGCGGGATCGGAGCGTGCGGCCGTCAGCTTCTCCCATGAGGCGAAGGGGATTTCGGGAGAAAGGTCGAAACGGACGCTGGCAAGGCGGGACAGGAACGCTTCGAGGCGGCCGCGCCGTTCATCCAGCGGCAGATGGCGGATATCCTCCTCGCCATCCGCCAGCAGGTCGTAGACGCGGATATGGGCGGGGAACTCGCCCAGCATCTTCGCGGTGACGGTCTTGCGGTTCAGCCGCTGCTGCAGCGTGTTGAAGCTCTGCACCGCGCTCTCACGCATCACCAGCAATTCACCATCAAGCGCGCCATCCAGCGTCAGTTCGTCGACGAGATCGGGGAAGGCCCCGGCGATATCCTCGCCGGTGCGCGAATAGAGGCGCGTCACGCGGCTGCCGTCGGCCTTGCGGCCGCTCACCGCCTGGACCCGGATGCCGTCCCATTTCCATTCGGCCGAGAATTCGGCCGGGTCGAGCCTGTCGAAATCGCCGTCCTCGATCGGATGCGAGAGCATCACCGGGCGAAACGGCGCCGGATCGCGCGCCTCGGGCCGAGGGCCCACCCCCTCCAGCCAAGCGAAGAGCTCGCGATAGGGCGGTTCCAGCCCGTGCCAGACCTGCTCGACCTCGTCGGGCGGCACGCCTCCCAGATTGGCGGCGGCCGTCTTGGCGAGGCGGGCCGAAACGCCGATGCGCAGCGCCCCGGTGATGAGCTTGAGCAAGGCCCAACGCCCGGTCTCGTCGAGCGCATCGAGCCAACCCGCGACGAGGCGCGGCAGGTCGGTCTTGCCGGCCTCGCGCAGGCTCTCGACCACCTCCGGCAGATGCGGCACCGCATTGGCGCCGTGCCGGGCCGGCCACATCAAGGCGACGGTCTCCGAGAGATCGCCGACATAGTCGTAGGACAGGCCGAACAGCAACGGGTCCGTGCGCTCGGCGACCAGCGCGCGGATCAAGCCCGGCTTGGCGTTGCGGAAGGCGAGGCCGCCGGTCATCGCCGCCAGCGCGTAGCCGCGGTCGGGATCGGGAGTGCTGCGCAGATAATCGGTGATCAGCGCGAGCTTGGCGTTGCGGCGCGGCTCATAGGCAAGGCGGTCCAGCAGCCAGGCGAAGCGGTTCATACCGCCGCCCTCCCGACACACCCCGTAACTTTAGGCTTAGTGCTGCGCATCGTTCAGCCACCATTCATGAACGAAACCTTACCGGCGGAGTCGCACAAGGGAGAGCCATGCCGATGCGTGCCGCGATGCGGTTGCTTGCCTTGCCTGTTATCGCTGCAACGCTTTCGGTGGGAGCCCCCGCGCAGGCGGCGAGCTTCTCCTGCCGCGAGACGCCGATCGTGCGCTCGAATGTGGCGCTCGCCCCCCTCTCCGCCAAGATCGCACAGGGCCAGCCGCTCGCGATCCTCGCCATCGGCTCCTCCTCGACGGAGGGCGTCGGCGCCAGCGCGACGGACCGGACCTATCCCGCACGCCTGCAGGCGCTTTTGACCAAGGCCTGGCCGAAGTCGAAGATCGAAATCGTCAATGCCGGCATCGGCGGCGAGACCGCGCCGCAGACCCTCGCCCGGCTCAAGGACGCGCTCTCCGCCCGCGGCTACGATCTGGTGATCTGGCAGGTCGGCACCAACGATGCCGTCCGGGGCGGCGACATCGAGGCCTTCAAGGCGATGATCGGCGACGGCATCGCCATGGTCCGCGAGGCCGGACCGGCGCTCGCGCTCCTCGATCCGCAGTTCTTCCCCTCGATCCGCGACCCACAGCGTTACGGCGCCTATGTCGAGGCCGTCGGTGCGGTCGCCCGGCGCGAAGCGGTGCCGGTCTTCAGCCGCTACGAGGCGATGCGCGAATGGCACCGTGCCGACGCGGAAGCCTTCAAGGCGGCGCTCTGGACGGACGGCTTCCATATGAGCGACGCCGGCTATGACTGCCTCGCCCGCGACATGGCGAATGCGATGGTCGGCATGGCCGCGCCCGCCCGGCCGGTCGTCGCGGCGTCGCGCTAGTCTACGCGCCAAGCCCTCATCCTTCGAGACGCTGCTTCGCGGCACCTCAGGACGAGGACTGGACCATTCAAATCGCGGCATCGGCGACCTCCTCCTTGGGATCGGCCTCGCCCTCGTCGCCATAGCCGACGAGATGCAGGGGCTTCGCCCTCAGGCCCGCCGTGCCGCACCAGTGGACGAGCGCCTCGGCCTCGCCATGGGTCACCCAGATCTCTCCGGCTTGGACGTCGCGGATGGTGGCGAGGAGATCGTCCCAGCCGGCATGGTCGGAGATGACCAGCGGCAGCTCGACGCCCTTCTGCCGTGCCCGGGCGCGGATACGCATCCAGCCCGAGGCGAAGGCGGTGACCGGATCGGGAAAGCGGCGCGCCCAGAGGTCCTGCGTCGCGCTCGGCGGACAGATGACGATCTCGCCGCCCAGCGCCTTGCGGTCGAAATCGGCGACCTTGCGGATCTCGCCGAGCGGAATGCCTTCCGCCTGGTAGAACTCGGTCAGCTTCTCGACCGCGCCGTGGATATAGATCGGCCGTTCGTAGCCGGCCTCGCGGATCAACGCCATCACGCGCTGCGCCTTGCCCAGCGAGTAGGCCCCGACGATATGCGTGCGCTCCGGGAAGAGCCTGACCGATTCCAGCAGCTTGGCGATTTCGCCATCGGCCGGCGGGTGGCGGAACACCGGAAGGCCGAAGGTCGCCTCGCTGATGAAGATGTCGCAGGGCACGACCTCGAAGCAGGCGCAGGTCGGATCGCGCTCGCGCTTGTAGTCACCGGAAGCAACGATGCGCAGCCCGCGGCTCTCGACCACGATCTGGGCCGAACCCAGGACATGGCCAGCCGGCGCGAAGCGAAACGCGACCTCGCCGATCCGTATGATCTCGCCGGGCTCGGCGACCTGCTGCGTCGCGGCGAAGCCCTCGCCATAGCGCAGGGCCATGATGGCGAGCGTCTCCCGCGTCGCCAGCACGGCCCCGTGGCCAGCCCGCGCATGATCGGAATGCCCATGGGTGATCAGCGCCCGCGCGACCGGGCGAACGGGATCGATGTGGATGTCGGCCGGGGGACAGTAGAGCCCGGCCGGCGTCGGCAGCAGAAGTTCGGAGTGGCGCCAGCGGGCGCTCGGACTGGCCAGCGTCATGCTCCTCTGCGCGGCGGCGTTGCGGGGCGGGCGACAGGTCGCACGCTCATCGAAAAAGAGGCGGGACTGCTGCGAAAGACGAATTTCGCTTCGCTTCGCACTGCTCTAGACCCGCGAGCCCAGCCTCCGAGGATCCGCCCATGCACTTCGCCAGCTCCGGCGATCCCGTGCTCGACCGCCGTTATGGCCGAGCCAAAGCCGCGCTGGAGGATGGCGATCCGCAAGCCGCAGTCGAGATCCTCGATCAGACGGTGGCGCAAGCCTATCATTTCACCGCGGCCTGGCATCTCTATGGGCTGGCACAGGAAGCGCTCGGCCACAAGGAAGATGCCGCGACCGCCTGGCGGCAATGCCTCGATCTCGATCCCGCCGATCATTTCGGCGCACGCCTCGACCTTGCCCGCATCGGTGCCCTGCCGGCGGAGGAGGCGACCTCGGAGAACTTCTCCGGTGCCCTGTTCGATGCCTATGCCGACCGTTTCGACAACCACCTGACCGAGACCCTGCAATACAAAGCTCCCGCCGCGCTGAAGGCGGCGCTGATCCGGTGCTGCAGCAACGCCGGCCGGCCCTTCCGGTTCGATACGGTCTACGATCTCGGCTGCGGAACCGGGCTGATGGGCGCGGCGATCCGCGAACAATGCGGCTTCCTTGCCGGTTGCGACCTCTCCTCCCGCATGATCGAGCGCGCACGCAGCAAGACCACCCCGGCCGGCACGCCGCTCTACGACAAGCTCGCCGTGGGGGGGCTGACGAGCTTCCTCACCAGCCGGGCCGACCATTCCGCGGATCTCGTGACCGCGGCCGATGTCTTCGTCTATGTCGGAGAGCTCGCACCGTGCTTCGCCCAGAGTGCGCGCGTGCTGGAGCCTGGCGGCCTCCTCGCCTTCACGGTGCAGAACCATGACGGCGAAGGCGTCGTCGTCGGCGCGGATCGGCGGTTCGCGCATGCGGAAGCCTGGCTGCGACAGAGGCTGGACGAGACGGGCTTCGTTCCCCTGATCGTCGAGCCCGTCAGCTCGCGGCAGGATCGCGGGCAGCCAGTGCCCGGGCTCCTGGTGGTGGCGGAGCGGCGCTGAGGGCCGCCCTCGCCTTTCAGACAGGAACGGCCCAGAGCCCGTCAGCCGCGGCGGGCCTTCTCGATCGCGGCGACGTCGATCTTGCGCATCTCCATCATCGCGGCGAAAGCCCGCTTCGCCTCCTCGCCGCCGGCGGCCATCGCCTCGGTCAGGACGCGCGGCGTGATCTGCCAGGACAAGCCCCACCTGTCCTTACACCAGCCGCAGGCGCTCTCCTGGCCGCCATTGCCGACGATGGCATTCCAGTAGCGATCGGTCTCTTCCTGGCTGTCGGTGGCGATCTGGAAGGAGAAGGCTTCGCTGTGCTTGAAGATCGGCCCGCCGTTCAGGCCGATGCAATGGATGCCGGCGACCGTGAACTCGACCGTGAGGACATCGCCGGCCTTGCCCGACGGGTAATCGGTCGGCGCGCGATGGACTGCCCCCATGGAGCTGTCCGGGAAAGTCGCGACATAGAAGCGGGCCGCAGCCTCGGCTTCCTTGTCGAACCACAGGCAGATCGTGTTCTTGGCACTGGCCATCGCTTACCCTTTCGCTTCTGAAACCAATCCAGCCCGATTTCGAGACATCTGAAAGCGGAGACAGCAGTCTTCGACGGATGCCACCACCATGGAATGCGCGGGCGCCGCCAGCGTTCCGCAAGCGGCTCCTCGAGGGCCTCTCGACCAGGCCCTGCGGCTTCCGGTATCGGCAGCCGCCCAGTCCTAGCCGCGCGCCGATGACGAATCACGGCAGGAGACAGAAGGGAGATCGTCTATATTCTCCTTTCGTTCTCGATCGCCGCGCTTTATCTCTGAGGCAGCATGGCTGCGCCCTCCCCGCTCCCTCCCGCCTTCGAGGCCTGGTTTTCCGGTCGCGGCTGGAACGTGCGGCCGCATCAGCTCGCTCTTCTGGAAGAGGCGCGCGCCGGGCGCTCGACGCTGCTGGTCGCGCCGACCGGGGCCGGCAAGACGCTCGCCGGTTTCCTGCCCTCGCTGGTCGAACTCGCCGAGCGCATGGGCAAGCATGACGGGCTGCACACGCTCTACATCTCGCCGTTGAAGGCGCTCGCCGTCGACATCGCCCGCAACCTCGAAGCGCCCGTGCGCGAGATGGGGCTGCCGATCACGATCGAGACCCGCACCGGCGACACCTCCGCCGCCAAGCGCACGCGCCAGATCCAGCGCCCACCCGACATCCTGCTGACGACACCCGAGCAGCTGGCGCTCCTGGTCTCGCATCGCGACGCGGCGCCGTTCTTCTCATCCCTGCGCCGCATCGTGCTCGACGAACTGCACGCTCTGGTCACCTCCAAGCGCGGCGACCTGCTTTCGCTCGACCTCGCCCGGCTGAAGGCGCTGGCGCCGCAGGTCTCCGCCGTCGGCCTCTCGGCGACGGTGCGCGAGCCGGCTGACCTCCAACACTATCTCGGCGGCACCGAGACGCCGGCGGGGCTCGTCACCGTCGCGGGCGGGGCGAAGCCGCGCATCGGCATCCTCGACACCGAACGCAGCCTGCCGATCGCCGGCCACACCACCCTGCATGCAATGGCGGAAGTCTACGAGGCGGTCCGCACGCACAAGCTCACCCTCGTCTTCGTCAACACGCGCATGCAGGCGGAATTCGCCTTCCAGGCGCTGTGGAATCTCAACGACGACAATCTACCGATCGCGCTGCATCACGGCTCGCTCGACGCGCAGCAGCGCCGCAAGGTCGAGGCGGCGATGGCGGATGGGCGGCTCAAGGCGGTGGTCTGCACCGCGACGCTCGATCTCGGCATCGACTGGGGCGATGTCGATCTCGTCGTCAATCTCGGCGCACCCAAGGGGGCGAGCCGCCTGATCCAGCGCATCGGCCGCTCCAACCACCGCATGGACGAGCCCTCGGAAGCCCTGCTGGTGCCCTCCAACCGCTTCGAGCTGCTGGAGTGCCGCGCCGCGCTCGAAGCTGTCCACGAGGCCGCGCAGGACACGCCGCCGCCGCGCATCGGTGCGCTCGACGTCCTCGCCCAGCATGTCCTCGGCGTCGCCTGCTCGGACGGCTTCGATGCCGATGCGCTCTATCAGGAAGTCCGCACCGCCTCGCCTTACGCCGGTCTCGTCCGCGCGGATTTCGACGCGGTTGTCAACTTCGTCGCGACCGGCGGCTATGCGCTGAAGAGCTATGAGCGCTTCGCCAAGCTCCGGCAGGACAAGGCCGGCCTCTGGCGCGCGAGCAATGCGCGCGTCATCCAGCAATACCGCATGAATGTCGGCACCATCGTCGAGGCGACGATGCTGAAGGTCCGGCTCGGCCGGGCGCGGGCCGGAAAGCCGGGACAACCCGGCATGATCACCCGGGGCGGGCGCGTGCTCGGCGAGATCGAGGAGTATTTCGCCGAGACCATGGTACCGGGCGACACTTTCGTCTTCGCCGGCGAGGTGCTGCGCTTCGAGGGCATCGTCGAGAACGAGGCGGTCTGCTCGCGCGCCGCCGCCGGCACCGATCCGAAGATTCCCTCCTATGACGGCGGCAAGTTCCCGCTCTCGACCTTCCTCGCCGCCCGCGTGCGCGCCATCCTGGCCTCCCCCAGCCTGTGGCATACGCTGCCGGAGGAAGTCTCGGCCTGGCTGCATGCGCAGAAGCGGATATCGCGCCTGCCGAAGCCCGGCGAGCTTCTGGTCGAGACCTTCCCGCGTGCCGGACGCTTCTATCTGGTCGCCTATCCATTCGAGGGCCGCCTCGCCCACCAGACGCTCGGCATGCTCCTGACGCGTCGTCTGGAGCGCGCCCGGATGCGGCCGCTCGGCTTCGTCTGCAACGATTACGGCATGGCCTGCTGGACGCTCGGCGACATGACGGCAGCGATCGCGCGCGGCGCGCTCGACCTCGACGAGTTGTTCGCGCAGGACATGCTCGGCGACGATCTGGAGGACTGGATGGCGGAATCGGCGCTGATGAAGCGCACCTTCCGCTCCTGCGCCATCATCGGTGGGCTGATCGAGCGACGCTATCCCGGCCAGGAGAAGAGCGGCCGGCAGGTGACGATCTCGACCGATCTGATCTACGACGTGCTGCGCCGGCACGAGCCCGACCATATCCTCCTCAAGGCGGCGCGAGCGGACGCGGCAACGGGCCTGCTCGACATTCGCCGGCTCGGTGAGATGCTGACACGGATCAGCGGCCGAATCGTGCATCAGCCGCTCGACCATGTCTCGCCGCTCGGCGTCTCGGTGATGCTCGAGATCGGGCGCGAGGCAGTCTATGGCGAGGCGGCGGACGAGATCCTGGCGGAGGCGGAAGCGATGCTGACGGAAGAGGCGATGGCGTGACGGTTGCAGCAGTCCGCTCCGCGCCGGCAAGCGAGGCCTTCATGCTGGGCCGGCTCGCGCTCGTGCCGGACCTTTCCGGCGGGCTCTGGCTGCCGGAGGAGCGCACGCTCGTCGTCGCCGACCTGCATCTGGAAAAGGGCTCGGCCTATGCCGCACGCGGCGTGATGCTGCCGCCCTATGATTCGGCTGCGACGCTCGCCGCGCTGGCCATGGTGATGCGCCGCCGCCAGCCGGCCCGTGTCATCGCGCTCGGCGACAGCTTCCACGACCGGGAGGCCGAAAACCGGCTCGTCCCCGCGACGCTTGCCGCCCTGCGCCAGCTTCAGCAGGGCCGCGACTGGCTCTGGATCACCGGCAACCATGACCCGGCGATCAGCCGCGCCATGGGCGGCGAGAGCGCGCCGACGATCACGGTCTCCGGCGTCGTCCTGCGCCACGAGCCGGATGCGACCGCGCAGGCCCCCGAAATCGCCGGGCATCTGCATCCGACCGCGAAGGTCAGGATGCGCGGGCGGGCCTTGCGGCGGCGCTGCTTCGCCTTGTCGCAGCAGCGCTGCGTGATGCCGGCGATGGGTGCCTATGCCGGCGGCCTCAACCTGCGCGATGCCGCCTTCCGGCCGCTCTTTCGCGATGGGCTGAGCGCGCATCTCCTCGGCGACGGCCGGCTCTTCCGGATTGATCCACGGTTATTGCTTCCGGATTGAGAGAGCGGGTTGCGTCCGCCTCGCGCTTGTGGCATCAGGGCGCCGCTTCGCAACGAAGCCGCGCCGCCAACGCCTCCGGGCAGGTGACCGCGGGTTGGCTGACGATCCTGCTGCCGTAGCTCAGTGGTAGAGCACTCCCTTGGTAAGGGAGAGGTCGAGAGTTCGATCCTCTCTGGCAGCACCAGCCCCAAACCCCGATTTCTTGGAAAAATGTTATCCTGCAAGGGTTTGGAAACCGCCCGGGGACACAGGGGCGGTACACGGCCAGTCCCGGAACACCCGGAGATCAGCGCCTGCGACACCCGGATTCACCTCCCGAAGGATCTGCAGCAGCAGGTCTCCCCCGCGGCCGTTTCGGCGGCGAAGCGGTTGGCGATCTCTGCTATTGCGCGCCCTGGGGCAATCTCGCGATGTTTCCACGGCCCGCGCCGCGGGTCTCGCGCTCTGGTCCGGCTCGACCGCCCCGACCGGGGGACCGCATCGTAGCTGGTACGCGGCGGGCATCTGCTGCGCGTTGAAGCTCGGACCTGATCCAAAGGAGATCATCATGCAGATCTATCGTGCCGGGCAAACGCCATCCCGCCCCGGGCCGTCCGACTGGTTCACCGGCCGGGTTCGTATCGACGCCCTGTTCAATCCGGCCGCCCCCGACCGCGTGCAGGGGGCCCATGTCACCTTTGAGCCGGGCGCGCGTACGGCCTGGCATACCCATCCGCTCGGCCAGACACTGATCGTGACCTCCGGTCTCGGCAGGGTGCAGCGCGACGGCGGCCCCGTCGAAACCATCCGCCCCGGCGACGTCGTCTGGTTCGAGCCGGGCGAGAAGCATTGGCACGGCGCGTCACCCGAGGCAGCCATGACCCATATCGCGCTTCAGGAGGTCAAGGATGGCAAGGTGGTCGACTGGCTGGAGCATGTCAGCGACGCCGAATACGGCGCGTGACCTTCGCGGCCGCAGTGCCGATATCTTCACCCGGGCCCGGAGTGTAAGCGACGGTTCGAGTCGAATCCCGCCGCGCGCCAAGAACGAGTCGAAGCATGACGACAGATCATCACCCTTCGGACGCCCATGCCGATATCCGCGACGCGGTCGCCAGGCTCTGCGCAGACTATCCGGACGAGTACTGGCGCAAGCTCGACCGCGAGATGGCCTATCCGACTGAGTTCGTCGCGGCGCTGACCGAAAGCGGCTTCCTCTCGGCGCTGATCCCGGAGGAATATGGCGGGGCCGGCCTGCCGCTCTCGGCGGCAGCCGTCATCATGGAGGAGATTCAGCGGCAGGGCTGCAACGGCGCCGCCTGCCACGCCCAGATGTATGTGATGGGTACGGTGCTGCGCCACGGCTCCGAGAACCAGAAGCAGCGCTACCTCCCGAAGATCGCCTCCGGCGAATTGCGCCTGCAGGCCTTCGGCGTCACCGAGCCGACCAGCGGCACCGACACGACCGCGCTGCGCACCACCGCCCGCCGCGAGGGCGACCATTACGTCGTCAACGGCCAGAAGATCTGGACGAGCCGCGCCGCGCAGTCCGATCTGATGCTGCTGCTCGCGCGCACCACGCCACGCGACCAGGTGCAGAAGCGCACCGACGGGCTCTCGGTGTTCATCCTCGACATGCGCGAGGCGCTGAAGGACGGCCTGACGATCCGGCCGATCCGCACGATGATGAACCATGCCACCACCGAGGTCTTCTTCGACAATGTGAAGGTCCCGGCCGCGAACCTCGTCGGCGAGGAGGGCAAAGGCTTCCGCTATATCCTGTCCGGCATGAACGCCGAGCGCATCCTGATTGCAGCCGAATGCATCGGCGACGCCAAGTGGTTCATCGACAAGGCCTCGAACTATGCGAAGGAACGCCATGTCTTCGGCCGGCCGATCGGCCAAAACCAGGGCATCCAGTTCCCGATCGCCAAGGCCTACGCCAATATGCGCGCCGCCGAACTGATGGTGCGCGAGGCGATCCGCCTCTACGAGGCCGGCGCCAATCCCGGCGCCGAGGCCAACATGGCCAAGATGCTGGCGGCCGATGCCTCCTTCGAGGCAGCCAATGCCGCCGTCCAGACCCATGGCGGCTTCGGCTTCGCCGAGGAATACGATATCGAGCGCAAATTCCGCGAGACGCGGCTCTACCAGGTCGCGCCGATCTCGACGAACCTGATCCTGTCCTATCTCGCCGAGCATGTGCTCGGCATGCCGAGATCATACTAACCTTCGCCGCTCTCATCTCCACCGAGGGCGGGGAGAGCATCGAACCGCAAGCGTCCTTCCGGAAGCCCGGCTGCCACGGCAGCACCCGGCCCAGGGGGCCGGGCCGCTCCTGCGCCGGCGTATCGGCGAGGCCAGAAGACCGGCGAAGCCGGCGCCTGGCCGAACGGCCCCTGCCGGTGCATGCATGTTGACCTGCCGACGGCCGCTTCGGATCATGGGCCGAGGCACAGCGACGAGGGGGGCGGCGATGGAGCTGAAATGGCTGGAAGACGTCCTGAGCCTGTCGACGACGCTCAGCTTCTCGCGTTCCGCCCGCGAAAGGAACATCACGCAGTCGGCGCTCAGCCGCCGGGTCAAGCAGCTCGAGGAATGGCTCGGCCTGCCGCTGTTCGACCGCAGCAGCTATCCGATCTGCCTTACCGAAGCCGGCAGGACCTTCCTTCCGCGTGCCCAGGAAATCCTGAAGCAGGTGCGGGGTGCAAGGCTGGAAATGCGCCAGTTGCACGAAGATGCGTCGGAAACGCTGACCTTCGCCACACTGAACACCCTGTCCCTGACCTATTTCCCCGGCCTCATCCGTCGCATCGAGGACAGGCTCGGCCCGCTGAAGACGCGGTTCTGCGACCAGCGCGCATCCTTTGACGGCAATGTCGGCCTCCTCAACCACGGTGAATGCGATTTCCTGCTGACCTATGCGCACCCGGCCGTGCTGCCCGAACTGGATGCCGAACGCTTCCTCTATCGCCACCTCGGCACCGAACAGGCGATCCCGGTCTCGATCCCCGACGGCCGGGGCGAGCCGCTCCACCCCTTCCGCAGCGGCGAAGCGCCCGTCCGCCTGCTGAGCTACGGCAACTGCTCCTTCTTCGCCCGCCGGCTCGCCCTGCTCTTCGCCGAGCGGCCGACGCCCCTGGTCACCGTCTACGAGAACCCGATGTCGGTCGGCCTCAAGGCCATGGTCCTGGCCGGCCGCGGCGTCGCCTGGGTGCCCGAGAGCCTGGTTGGCGAGGAGCTGCGCAACGGCCAGCTCGTACCGGCCGCCGATCCGTCCTGGTACATCGCCGCGGAGATCCGACTCTACCGGGCGCGGCAGCAGGGCCGTCCCGCCGTCGAACAGTTCTGGGCCGCCGCCCTCGGCGACAGCCAGCCTCCATCATTGCCTGATGATTCAGCCCGCCCTGCTTCCGGTCGGCGCGACTATGCGCGCCCGGCCTCGGCGGGCTCCGACAGCAGGAAGCCGAGATCCGCTGCCGCGTCGATGTCGGTGAGCCGGGCATAGAGCGCCGCGGCGCCCGGCATTCCGGCACAGCAATCCGCGAACTTCGCCTGCCGGTCGGCATCGTCGAACGGAACCGCGATCGAGCCCCTCGCCTCCAGCCGCTCCGCCTTGAGCAGGCGCCCGTCCTTGAGGCGGATGGTGACGCGATGCGGCTGGCGCCCCGCCGCCTCCTCGCTCTTGTCGTAGGCGCGCATCGTCGTCAGCGACAGCAGGCGCCGGATCTCCGGGCGCCCGACCGCTTCCGGCGTGAAATCGGCGAGCGACAGCCTGTCCTGCAACAGCGCCAGCGCAACGCAATAATGCATCGAGAAGCGCGCCTGCATCTCGTCCTGCGGATCGGGATAGGCGAGGTTGCGGACATTGGCGATGCCGACCAGCGTGTCCACAGCCTCGACATCCCCCGCCCCGAAACGGTGTTCCGCCTTCAGATCAAGGATGGCGTCGACCGTGTTGTGCGTCGAGCCGCAGCAGGGATGGCGCTTCGGGGTGAGCCCGTCGCTTTCGATGACGTGCGGAGAGGCCAGCACCATCCGCTCCCAGCCGGCGGCACTGTCGTCGCCGAACAATTCGGCGATGCCCATCGGGCATTCCAGGATATCGAGGCGCCCGGTCATCCCCGCCTCTGCGAGCGCGGCCGCATCGACGGCGTTGCGCGCCGCGAGCCCGGCATGGAGAGGTTTCGCGGGTGTGCCGAACTGCCCCTTCGGACCGGCGGCCATGCTGGCGGCGACGCTCATCGCCCGCGCAACGCCTGCCGCGTCGAGGCCCATCAACCAGGCCGTTCCGGCCGCCGTGCCGATCGCGCCGACCGTCGAGGTCGCATGCCAGCCGATGGTGTAATGCGCCGGGTTGATGCCGCGCCCGACGGCAGCCTGCGCCTCCAGCCCAATGAGATAGGCGTCGACGAAGGACAGCCCACTCGCCGCGCGCCCCTGCGCCACCGCAAGCAGGGCCGGCACGAGCACGGCCGAGGCATGGGTGATGCCCGGCCTGAAATTGTCGTCATAATCGAGCGCATGCGCGGCCGTGCCGTTGACCAAAGCGGCGATCGCCTCGGTCGCCCGCCCCCCGCCGGCGACCGCAGCCGCGCCTTCGGGGCCAATTCCGGAAGCAAAGGCCTCGCGCACGGCCTGCGTCGCCTGATCGCCGATGCCCGCCAGCATGCAGCCGACCGTATCGGCGATGGCGTGATGCGCCCTCAGGCGAGCCAGGGGCGAGAAGGCCGGCCTGGAGCCGCTCCAGTCCGCAATCCGTTCGATAGCACTCGGCATGATCACTCCCGGTCAGTCCCGCGATGGCGAATGGGCTCAACCCTGCCGACGCGCCTCGAGGATCAGGCGCAGCAGGCGTCCGAAGGCGAAGCGGTTCACCTCCGTGCCCTTGATGTCGGTGTTGACACGATGCACGATCACCAGGTCGTGCGACGGGATGACGAGGCAGTTCTGCCCGCCGACGCCCTGGGCGCTGTAGCTGCCGGCCGGCAGCACCACGCCCGGGAAGCCCGCGCCGGAACGCTCGGTCCACCACATATAGCCATAGCCCCCGCGCGGGCCGGCATCGGAGAGTGGAAGCACGCTGGTCGCCACCCAATTGGCCGGCACGACCTGCTCGCCCTGCCAGCGCCCCTGCCGCAGGAACATCAGGCCAAAACGGGCGAGATCGCGCGTCGACATCCGGAACGGATAGGCGGGGTGAACGGAGCAATCATCCGGCTCCAGCCAGCCGTCGCGCCGCTCGCCGTCGAGGCGGAAATCCTCCATGCCGAGCGGCCGGGCGATCCGTGCCAGGAAATCGTCATGGATGCCGGTGCCGGTCAGCGCCGTGAAGATCGTGCCGAGCGCATTGAAATCCCAGTTGTTGTACAGCCAGAAGGTACCCGGCGGATGCGCATGGCGCTGCGGCTTGATCGACTTCATCCAGGGCGATTCATAGCCGGCCGGATGGAAGATGCCCGAGCGCGCCGTCAGCAGATCGTAGATCGTCGCCGCCTTCTCCAGGTCGCTGAGGCCTTGCTTGTCGTCGATTCCGAGATCGGCGAGCGTGCGCGACAGGTCGATCCGGCCTTCCTCCTCATGGATGCCGATCAGGGCGCTGAGGAAGCTCTTGCGGACGGAATGGCACTGGTAGCGATGGGCGAGATCGCCGCGGCTCGCCACCACGCGCCCGCCCTGCACGATCATCAGGGTCGCCGTCGAGATGGTGTCGGCGAAGCGCCAGGCCCGGTCCAGCCCGTCGCGGGACCAGCCTGCGGCCTCCGGCGCGACCGTCTCCCAGCCGCTCGCCGGCCAATGCCCCTCGGTCCGGTTTTCGCCCATCATGCCCGCGTCATCCATTTTCTGGTTCTCCGAAACCCGATTGCGCTCATGCGATCGGGCGATAGCCAACGCTCGCCTCGAGGAATTCGCGCGTATAGGGCTCATTCGCCCTGCCTGCCCGAACATCCTCGGCACTCATTTCCTCGATGATGCGGCCCTCGCTCATCATCGCGACGCGTCCGCACAGATGCGTCACCACTGCGAGATCATGGCTGACCATCAGATAGGTCAGGTCCCGGTCGCGGCGCAGCTGCTTCAGCAGGTTGAGGATCTCCGCCTGCACCGAGACGTCCAGCGCCGAGGTCGGCTCGTCCAGCAGCAGCAGCTCCGGCTCGATGATGAGCGCACGCGCAATCGCAACGCGCTGGCGCTGGCCGCCCGAGAGCTCGTGCGGGAAGCGATAGCGGAAGGAGGGCCCGAGGCCGACCGCGGTCAGGATCTCGTCGATCCGCTCCTGCGCCCTGTCGAAGCCGTGGATCTTCAGCGGCTCGGCCAGCACGTTCTGCACCATCTTGCGCGGATGCAGCGAGGCATAGGGGTCCTGGAACACCATCTGCACGCGGCGGAAGAAAGCCTTGTCGCGCTTGTGCGGCACCTCGCGGTCATGGAAGCTGATCGTGCCGCCATATTCGCTGTTGAGGCCTGCAAGCGCGCGCAGCACCGTCGACTTACCGCAGCCGGACTCGCCGATCAGGCCGAAGGCCTCGCCATGGCGAAGCGTGAAGGAGACGTCGTCCACGGCCTTCAACGCCGCGCCGCCGCGCCCGAAGACGACGGTCAGCTTGTCGACCGCAAGAGCCGCCTTGCGGTTCGCCGCCAGGGTCGGATCCGCCACGTTCATGACCGCGCTCCGCTCTGCAGCGTCGGCCCGTCGAGCCAGGCGGGATCGCGGCTCGGCACCTGCAGCACATCGGCCGGCCGGTCGAGCCGCGGCAGGCTGTCGAGCAAGGCGCGCGTATAGGGGTGCCGCGCATTGCGCAGCTCGCGCGCCGGGATGTCCTCCATGATCCGGCCGGCATACATAACCAACACGCGGTCACAGAAATCGGCCACGAGATTGAGATCATGGCTGATGAAGATCAGCCCGGCGCCGCGCCGCGTCACCAGCTCGTCGAGGATGCTCAGCACCTGCCGCCGGATGGTGACGTCGAGCGCCGAGGTCGGCTCGTCGGCGATGATCAGATCCGGCTCCGGGATCAGCATCATCGCGATCATGATGCGCTGTCCCATCCCGCCCGAAACCTCGTGCGGGAGGAGCTTGAAGACGCGCGCGGGGTCGCGGATCTTCACGGCCTCCAGCATGGCGAGCGCCCGAGCTTCCGCCTCCTTGCCGCCGACCTTGTGGTGCAGCCGGTAGGCCTCGGTGATCTGCTCGCCCACCCGCATCAGCGGGTTGAGCGAGAATTTCGGGTCCTGCAGGATCATCGAGATGCGGTTGCCGCGGATCGTCCGCATCTGGCGTTCGCCGGCGGCGAGCAGGTCGATCCCGTCGAAGGACAACCGCTTGGCGGAGATGCTCGCCGCCTTCGGCGTCAGCTTCAGGATGGTGCGCCCGGTCAGCGACTTGCCGGAGCCGGACTCGCCGACGATGCCGACCTTCTCGCGGCCGACGCTGAAGGAGATGCCGCGCACCGCCTGCACGGTGCGATGCGCGCCCTTGAAGGTGACGGAGAGGTCTTCGACCTCGAGCAGCGGCTTAACCATGGCGCGGATCCAGGATGTCGCGCAGGCCGTCGCCGAACAGGTTGAAGGCCAGGCTGGTGACGAGGATGGCGAGGCCGGGGATCGCGGCGATCCAGCCATTGGTCAGGATGAACTCGCGGCCCGAAGCCAGCATCGCCCCCCATTCCGGGCTCGGCGGCTGCGCGCCCAGCCCGAGGAAGCCGAGGCCGGCCGCGGTCAGGATGATCGACGCCATGTTGAGCGTGATGCGCACCACGACGGAGGGAATGCACATCGGCACGACATGGCCGAGGATGATCCTGAGCGGCGACGCCCCCTGCAGCCGGACGGCGGCGATGTAGTCGGACTTGCGGATCGACAGCGTCTCGGCGCGGGCGAGGCGCGCGATCGGCGGCCAGGCAGCGAGCGCGATCGCGATGATAGCGTGATCGATGCTCGGCCCGAGGGCCGCGACGAAGGCCAGCGCCAGCACCAGGCTCGGGAACGCCAGGAAGATGTCGACGATGCGCATCAGCACGGTGTCGACCCAGCCCCCGAGATAGCCGGAAGTGGTGCCGATGATCAGCCCGAGCGGCGCCGCGATCACCGCCGTCAGCAGGGCGATGTAGAGCGTGATGCGCGAGCCGAACACCAGTCGGCTGAAGATGTCGCGACCGAGCTCGTCCGTGCCGAACCAGTGCGCGGCGGAGGGCCGTTGCAAGCGCTGCGTCAGGTCCTGCGCGTAGATGTCATGCGTCGCGATCAGCGGCGCGAACAGTGCCACCAGCATGATCAGCACGATGATGGCGAGGCCGAACAGCGCGGCGGGGTTGGCCCTGAGCCGCCACCATTTCAGCGACAATTGCTGCATCCGCGCCTGGAAAGGCGAGGACGGGACGGGCGCCGCGAGCCAGGCCCGGAGGCCTCGCCCGTTGGCCTGGTCGATGGAGTTTGGTGCCATGGCCATGCCTCAGCGGGTCCGCGGGTCGAAGACCCGGTAAAGCAGGTCGCACAACAGGTTGAGCGTGACGAAGATGACGCCGACGAGCAGCGTGCAGCCGACGACGGCGTTCATGTCGCCGGCGAGGAGCGCATTTGTCAGGTAGCGGCCGAAGCCCGGCCAGGCGAATACCGTCTCGGTCAGCACCGCGCCTTCGAGCAGGAAGGCGTAGGAGAGCGCGACCACCGTCACCACCTGCACGGCGATGTTGCGGAAGGCGTGGCCCCAGACCGTACGCGCCCAGGACAGGCCCTTGACCCGCGCCGTCACCACATATTCCTGCCCGAGCTGCTCCATCATGAAGCTGCGGGTCATGCGGCTGATATAGGCGAGCGAGCTGAAGGCCAGGATCGAGGCCGGCAGGATGATGTGGGACACGGCATTGCCGAACATCTCCCAGTTGCCGGCGAGCGCGCTGTCGATCAGCAGGAAGCCGGTCACGGGTTCGAGATCGAACTCATAGGTGAAGTCGATGCGCCCCGGCCCGCCGACCCAGCCCAGCGTCGCGTAGAACAGCACGAGCCCCATCAGGCCGAGCCAGAAATTCGGCGCGGAATAGCCGATCAACCCGACGATCCGGACGATCTGGTCGAGCCAGGAGCCGCGATACATCGCCGAGAGCACGCCGAGCGGAATGCCGAGGCTCGTCCCGATCACGATCGCCACGCTGGCGAGCTCGATCGTGGCCGGGAAGACGCGGGCGATATCCGCCATCACGGGCTTGCCGGTGGTCAGCGCCATGCCGAAATCGAGATGCAGCACGCCCCAGAGATAGCGGCCGAACTGGACATAGAGCGGCTGGTCGAGACCGAGCTGCTTGTACATCGCCTGATAGGCTTCCTGGGTCACGTTGTCGCCGAGCACGGCGACAACGGGATCGAGCGGCAGCAGGCGGCCGATGAAGAAGGTCAACGCGGCGAGCCCGAGCAGGGTCACGGCGAAGGAGACGACGATTCGGCCGGATGCCTTGAGCCAGGACGGAAGCATGGTCCGTTCCGGCTCGGAGCTCAGGCCGGGCGCCGCAGCGGCGGTCCGGGACATCGCGGCGGCCTTACTTGGTCGCCCGCTCGTAGTAGGTACGGAAGCCGTTCCAGGTCCAAGACTTCAGGTCCTTGCGCACGCCAGCGACGCTGTTCATCTGGAACATGAAGGCCATCGGCCCCTTGGCCATCACTTCCTTCTGGATCGTGGCGTAAAGGGCGTCGCGCTTGGCCGGATCGGGCTCGAGCAGGGCCTCGTCAACCTTCTTGTTGAGGTCGAGATCCTGGTAGGCGGCGCGCCAGCTCGGATACTGGGTCTGCTTGGCCTCGAGCCGGTTGTCGGGGTTGAAGACGAGGCGCGAGGCGTTGCCATGCGCGTCCGGGACGCCGGTCTGCCAGGCCAGCATCGCCGACTGATACTCGCGCCCGCGCACCTTGCTGAAGAGCTGGGCGTTGGCCATGCGTTCCAGCGAGAGCTTGACGCCGACCTTGGCGGCGTTCTGCTGGACACTCTGGGCGATCGGGTTGGCATGCGGCAGCGTGCCGAAGATCATGGTCGCCTCGAAGCCGTTCGGGTAGCCGGCCTCCGTCAGGAGCTGCTTGGCCTTGTCGAGGTCGAGCTTGAAGGGCTGGCCCTCCTTCTCGTCGAGGGCACCGACGGCGCCGAGCTGGGCGAAGCTGGCGCGGGGAACGCCGAGATAGGTCATGACCGTCTTGGCGAGGCCGTCATAGTCGACCAGGTAGCGCATCGCGAGGCGCACCTTCTCCTTGGAGAAGGGGCCGTCCGCGACGTTGAATCCCCAGTAGAAGAGCTGCGGCCTCAGGACCTTGATGATCGAGATGTCCTTGGAGCCTTCGAGGTCCTTCAGGTCCTCCGGCGTCAGGTCGCGCGCCACGTCGACGTCGCCCTGGCTCAGCAGCAGGCGCTGGGTGCCCGGTTCCGCGACATGGCGGATCAGGATACGCTTCAGGCCGGGCGCCTTGCCCCAATAGCCGTCATTCGCCTCCAGCACGATCGACTCGCCTGCATTCCAGCGCGTCAGCTTGTAGGGGCCGACGCAGGCCGTGCGCGTGGCCAGATACTTGTTGCCGAGATCGCTGCCCTGCTCGTTCGCCATCAGGGTCTTCTTGTCCATCACCATGGAGACCCGGTTGGCGGCGATCGCCTGCAGCATCAGCGTCGTCGGATAGGGCTTGTCGAACTTGAGGACGAGGGTGTCGTTCGGGCCCGCGACGATGGTCTGCTCGACATTGTCCTTGGTGAAGCCGTACTCGGTCAGAGTCGCCGCATTGCCGAAGTTCAGCTTGACGACGCGCTGCAGCGACCAGGCGACATCCTCCGCCGTGACGACGTTTCCGGACGGGAACTTCGCACCCTTGTGCAGGTGGAAGGTGATCTCCTTGCGGTCCGGCGAGACGTCCCAACGCTCGGCGAGGCTCGGCACGACCTTGCGCTCGTCGGCCGGGTCGAAATCGACCAGCGTGTCGCAGGTATTCTGCAGGATCTCGTTGGTGACGACCTCGCCGACCTGGGCCGGGTCGAAGGTGCTGATGGCGTCGATGTTCCAGGCCATCACCAGCGCGTTCTTGGGCGTGGCGGCGATGGCCGCTCCCGCGCCGGCGCAGAGGGCGGCGGCAGCCGCGGCCGAGAGCAGCCTGCGCCCGGCGGCGCTGCGCTTGGTTCCGGTCTCGTCGTTTCGCTTGGCCATGATCGAATCCCGCTCTTTGGTTGTTGTTTGATTGGAAGACGCGTCGGTCGTCCGGGAGCCGCCCTTGCGACCGCTCCCGGCAGTCGGCTCAGGCGGCTTCGGGCCGCGGCTTGATCGGCGGCTTCACCTCGGCCGGAATCGGGCAGACATAGGGTGTCTGCGTCGTCCGCTCCTGATGGTCCTTCTTGGCCCGCGCCAGCAGCGTCTCGTCGCTGATGACGTCGACCGCCGTCGCGGCCATGATCTTGGCTGCATGGACCATGCCCTTATGCGCAGCCGGCGCCTTGCCCTGTGCCGTGATCTGCCAGGAATGCCCGGGCGTGCCGATGGCATGGGTCGCGACCCGCGCCTGGATGGTCGGCACCTTCCAGCTGACATCGGCGACATCGGTCGAGCCGATCATCGGCACGCCGCGCGTGCCCTGCGGCACGACGAAATCGCAAAGCGGCGTGTTCTCGCGCGGCGCGATGCCGGTCTTGCGATAGTCGTTGAGGATGTCGGCCGGGCCGAGCGTCGCCTGGATCTTCGCCGCATAGGCCCTGTCGGCCGCATCGAAGGGCACGGGGCCGAGACGGTCGATGTTCTTGAACATCGCGTCTTCCAGCGGCGTGTTGCCGAGCATGTTGGAGACCGCGCTCATGATCGAGATCGAGACGGTGGTCTCGGTCATCAGCGCCGCGCCCTCGGCGATCTTCTTCACGCGCTCGTTGAGCTCCAGCATGCCGGCGAGGTCGCGCGCCCGGATGGCGTAGCGCACCTTGGCCGAAGCCTGCACGACATTCGGCGCGATGCCGCCGGCATCGAGATAGGCATAGTGGATGCGCGCGTCGGACGGCGCATGCTCGCGCATGTAGTTGACGCCGACATTCATCAGTTCGACCGCATCGAGGGCCGAGCGGCCGAGATGAGGCGCCGCCGCCGCATGCGAAGCGCGGCCAGTGAACTGGAAATCCATCCGGGTATTGGCGAGCGACAAGGCATCGTCGACCTTGGTCATCGTCGCCGGGTGCCACGAGATGGCGACATCGACATCGTCGAAGGCGCCAGCCCGCACCATGAAGGCCTTGGCCGCGCCGCCCTCTTCCGCGGGACAGCCGAAATAGCGCACGCGCCCCGGGCGTCCGGTCTTCGCAAGCCAGTCCTTCACCGCGGTCGCCGCCAGCAGCGCGGCCGAGCCCAGCATGTTGTGGCCGCAGCCATGGCCGTGGCCGCCGGCCTCGACCGGCTTCGGCTCGGCGATGTTGGCCTCCTGGCTGAGGCCCGGCAGCGCGTCATATTCGCCGAGGATGGCGATGACCGGGCCGCCTTCGCCCGCCTCGCCCATCACGGCGGTCGGGATGCCCGCGACGTTCTCGGTGATGCGGAAGCCCTGCTCCTTGAGCATCGCGATATGCTCGCCGACCGAGCGGTACTCGGTATAGGCGATCTCGGGCATGCCCCAGACGCGGTCGCTCAGCGCCTCGAAGGGCTGCCGCTTCGTATCGACCAGCTCCCAGATGATCTCGGAATTCTGCATGGCGTGGTCCTCTCTCAGAGATGCTCTCGCAGGAAACGGGCCACGCCGCCGAAAACGGTGCGCCGGTTCTCGATCCGGGCGAAGCCATGGCCCTCATGCGGGATGCGCACATACTCGACCGGGCGGCCAAGCCCACGCAGCACCGAATAGATCATCTCGCTCTCGCCGGGCGGCACGCGCGGGTCGTCGAAACCCTGCGCGATGAAGAGCGGCACGCGGATCTGGTCGAGCTTGTGGATCGGCGAGAAGCGGATCAGGTTCTCGCGGTCCGCGACCGGATCGCCATATTCGACCGCGCGCAGATAGCGGCGCCACGGCCCGGTCGTCTCCAGCAGCGTCAGGAAATTGGCGATGCCGTAGAATTCGATGCCGACCTTCCAGAGCTCGGGCTGTTCGGTCAGCGCCGCCAGCACCATGAAGCCGCCATAGGAGCGGCCATAGACCGCGACGCGGTCATCGTTCACGTCGGATTGCTCGCGCAGCCAGAGCCTGACCGCCTTCAGATCGGCGACGCTGTCCATGCGCAGATGCTTGTCGTCGAGATGGTGGTAGCTGCGGCCATAGCCGGTCGAGCCGCGCACATTCGGCGCGATCACCATGATGCCCTGGCTCAGGAAGAACTGCAGGTCGGCCCGGAAGATCGGCGTCCACTGCGCCTCCGGGCCACCATGGACCACGACGACGGCAGGATAGCCGCCTTCCGGCGCCTTGCAGCGCGGCCGGTAGACGAAGAACGGGACTTCGAGCCCATCGAAGCTCTTGGTGCTCGCGACCATCGGCTCGACGAAACCGGCCGGATCGAGCCCGGCCTTCGAGGCATCGGTCAATCGCTTGACCTGCTTGGTCGCGATGTCGAAGTGCCAGATATCCGGCGACGCGGTCGAGCCGTCGAGCGGGAAGACGAGCCCGGAACCATTCGGCAGCCAGGCGACGGAACCGACCGTTCCCGGCGGCAGGCCTTCAGCCTCGAACTCCGCCCCGCTGGCGATGTCGCGCACGAAGACGCGGTTCCAGCCGCGATCATTGGCGACATAGGCGAGGCGGTTCTGGTCCGGCGCCAGCGCGACCGCCTCGATATCCTGCCCGTCGCGCTCGACGATCCAGCTCAGCGTGCCGTCGGCTGCCGAGCGGAAGGCGACGCTGAGAAACTCCCGGCCCTGATCGGTGATGGTGAAGAAGCCGCTGCCGTCCTTCTTCATCCGGTTGGCGGCGTAGCGGGCCCGGCCCTCATGCGGCAGCAGAGCTTCGCGCGCCCCGCTTTCGAGATCGAGCCGGTAGAGGTCCTGGTCGTTCATCGCATGGGTCGCGTCGGCAACCAGCAGCGAACGTCCGTCCGGGAAGAAGGCCACGGCCTCACGATAGCCGCTGCCCTCGAAGACGCGCCGCGCCGCCCGCGTCGCCATGTCCATCACATAGATGTCCATATGCTCGCGGTCGCGCGCATTCGAGGCGAAGGCGATGCGCTGGCCGTCCGGCGCCCAGCAGCCCCAGACGTGGACGACGGTCGGATCATCCGTCAGCGGCTGCGGCACGCCGGAAGCGCCCGGCACGAGCCAGAGCTGGTGGCGCTCGTCGCCGCCGCAATCCATCGTGAACAGCAGGTCGCGGCTCTTCGGGTTGAAGGCGATCGCGCCGACCGGCTCCGGCATGTCGGTCAGGCGCCAGGGCGCCCCGCCGGCGAGCGGCCGGAGCCAGATCTGATGCGTGCCGCTCTCGTCGCTGAGATAGGCGAGGAGTTCGCCGTCCGGCGCCACGGCCGGGCTCTTGGCGCTGCGGATTTCGAGATAGGGCTCGATGCCCAGGCGGATCTGGCTGGCGGCTTCGTACATGGCTGTTCCTTCAGGCCGCGAGGGCCAGCATCGAATCGCGCAGGCGGTCGGTCGCTTCGCGCAGGGCCAGCGACAGCGCCGGCGCGCTCGGCGTCGCCGCGTGGTTGGCTTCGGTCACGATGGTGAAGCGGGCCTCGGGCCAGGCCGTCTTCAGGCGCCAGGCCGTGCACATCGGCGTCACGATGTCGTAGCGCCCCTGCACGATCTCGGCCGGCAGGTGCCGGATGCGCGAGACGTCGCGCAGCAACTGGCCGGGTTCGAGGAAGGCGCCGTTGACGCAGTAATGCGTGAAGATGCGGGCCAGCGCGAGCGCGGCCTCCGGCTCGGTCAGCGCCGCGACATGCTCGGCATCGGGCAGGAAGGTCTGCGTCTTTCCCGAGAAGGTGCGCAAGGCGACTGCGGCCGCCAGTTGCTGCTCGCGATCGGGCCCGGTCAGGCGGCGATAATAGGCGCCGAGCAGGTCGCCGCGTTCCGCTTCCGGCACGAAATTGGCGAAGACCTCCCAATGGTCCGGGAAGATCGTGCGCGAGCCGTGGAACCACCAGTCGATCTCGGCGCGCTCTGCCATGAAGATGCCGTGCAGGCGGAAGCCGAGGCAGCGCTCGGGATGCGCCTGCCCATAGGCGAGGCCGAGGCAACTGCCCCAGGAACCGCCGGTGACGAGCCAGCGCGCGATGCCGAGATGCTCCCGGATCCGTTCGAGATCGGCGACCAGCGTTTGGGTCGTGTTGCCCGCGAGCTCCGCCAGAGGGCGCGAGCGCCCTGCCCCGCGCTGGTCGAAGGTCACGATCCGGAAGGCGGCGGGATCGAAGGTCCGCCGCTGCGCCGGCTTGCTGCCCGCGCCCGGGCCGCCATGCAGGAAAACGACGGGAATCCCGTCGGGATTGCCGCTCTGCTCGACGATCAGCTCATGGCCGTCCCCGACCGGCAGGCGCTGGGAGTGATAGGGCTCGATCGCTGGATAGAGGGCGCTCTCGTCGTCTGGCACACGGGACTCCGCCGAACCGAGCGCCGCGACGCCCCTGGTCCGGGGCAGGATGGCACGTCGAAAGCGCCGCTGGCTAATGCATTCGGAGCGCGATCTTATGAAATTCCGGAATAGATTAGCCGATCGGGAAGATGACGGAGCCCGGCGCCACTCCGCGGTCGCGGAGGCCGGCACCTCCCCTGCTGGTCACCGGAAGACGAGCCGCAGACCATTCCGCACGGCAGCCAACCGGGCCTCGATATGCAGGCGAACGAGGAGGAGCCAGATCCGGCGTCGGATCTCCGGCGTGCTGTGGCTTGCGGCAGCCCTTTCGGCCGTAGCCCGAGCTCCGGCATAATCGCCGGCAGCGCGCTGCGCCCTAGCATAGGCGATCAGCAGGCCGACCATGTCGGGGGCGAGCCGGGCGGCCTCGCGATGGGCTTCCCGCGCCTCGGCAACCTGCCCTGCATCGTCCAGATGGATGCCGAGGTGATGCCAGGCATGGGCGGCGTGGGGAGCGATCCCGGTCGCGCGCCGGGCGAGCGCGATGGCGGTGCTGCGGCGGCCGGGCCCGACGGCATAGGACATCGCCAGATGATAATGCGCCGAGCGCCGGCGGGCGCGGATCGCCCGCCGGCGCAGCGCGGCAAGGTCGAGCTCACCCCCAGCGACGCCCGAGACGAGTTCCTCCAGAACCCCGCAATCCTGCGTTCCGCAGGCGGCTAAGCTTTTTTGGAACCGCAACAGCGTCGTGGCAGCACAACTTGACATAAGGAATATTATCCTATATCAATAGCTGAATAGGAGGCTGCCATGGCTAGCACTGCACGTCTAGACTTGCCCTACATCGCCGCCGGCCAAGCTCAGAAGCACGTCACCCACAACGACGCACTCACGATCATCGACGCACTCGTTCACCTTGCTGTCGAGAGCCGCGCGCAGCCGACTCCACCACCGAGCCCGATAGTCGGCGTGCGTTATCTCATCCCCTTGGGTGCGACGGGAGACTGGTTAGGCCGAGATGGCGCAATCGCGGCCGAAGACAGCAGCGGCTGGGTCTACCATCGACCGCAGGCTGGCTGGCGCGTGTTTGTTCGCGATGAGGCGCAACTTATTGTGTTCGACGGCACTAGCTGGGCGCCACTGGTACGCCGCGCCGAGAGCTTTGGTGTCAACACCGACGCCGACTCTACCAACCGGCTGGCGGTCTCATCTCCCGCTGCGCTGTTCAACCATGCCGGCAGCGACATGCGGCTTGCCGTCAACAAGGCCGTTGCTGCCGACGTCGGGACTTTGCAGTTTCAAACCGGCTTCGCTGCCCAAGCTGAACTAGGCCTCATCGGCGATAATGACCTCCGCGTGAAAATCAGTGACGGCGCAACGCTGCGGCAGGCCATGGTAGTCAAATCTGGCACCGGTCGCGTAGGTATCGGCGTTGCCGAGCCAGCGGCCGAGCTTGAAGTAGCCGACTCCAGTGGTGACGCCGACTGTCGGATCCAACTGCGTGCGGATGCGAGTCAAATTGCGCAGTTTGGAGTATCGTCGACGCAGGTTTTTATCGACACCTCGAACGAGAAGCCGTTTCTCATCTACGTAAACGGAGCGGCACGCGCCTATTTCGACGCTCAAGGCAACGTTGGAATTGGTATCGCCGCACCCACCACACGGCTCGATGTCGACGGGCCGGTTAAAGTCAAATCATATGCGAAAGCGGCGCTCCCAACCCCTGCTGTAGTTGGCCCTGGCGCCATAGCCTACGTCAGCGATGAGAGCGCCGGCCCCGTGCTAGCTTTCTCTGACGGCACAATCTGGCGACGGGTAACGGACCGAAGCGCCGTTACCTGATCCCAGCCCGTCAGAAAAAACTCTTCGGAATTACGTCAGGGCGCCCGCGTCAGAAGATCGTTGCCGAAGCTGTCGGTCTGGCGCGGACCGTTCGACAGATTGTCGCGGATATAGTTCGGCCCGCCGCGGCCAGGCGCCGGACCCGCGTCCAGATAGCTGCGCTGCGGCGGCACGTTCGACACGCTCGGCATCGCGACCGGCTCGGAGCTCGCGACGGGCTCACGCGGCGTGCAGGCGCCCAGAGCGACGATCAGAAAAGTGGCGGCGCAAAGCCGGTATCCAGACATGACGAACTCCCAAGCGAGAGCGCCAACCTAGAGCACGCGACGAGCGGATGGCAACGCGATCCCGCAGCGCCACGCATTCCCTGCCCGCGGGGGCAGGCGGCTTGCCGCGCAGACCGGTTCGACCGGAGCCGGAACGGCCACCACAGCCGGCCCTGCGCCGCAGCCGCCCGGCATGCGCCGGAAAGGGCTTCTCCACCTTTCCGGGCTAGGAGGCGGCAAGCCAACCAACGGAGCTGCCCATGCCCAAGCGCATCATCTCATCGGACAAGATCCACAAGGGCCGGCTGCCCTTCGCGCAGGCGACCGTGGCCGGCGGCTTCATGTTCGTCTGCTGCGTCGGCACGGACCGGGACGGCAAGCTCGCAATCGGCGACCCGCGGCGCCAGACCCAGCAATGCATCGACAATATCAAGGCGCTGCTGGAGGAAGCCGGCGGCAGCCTCGACGATGTCGTGAAATGCACGGTCTACGTCACCGACCGCGCCTACTGGGAACCGATGAACGAGGTCTATTTCGCCAATTTCGCGCAGGCCTCGCCGCACCGCGTCTCCTGCATCGTCAACGGCCTCGGCTCGCCCGACTGCCTCGTCGAGATCGACGCCACCGCCTATCTCGGCGACAAGGCCTGAGACCAGGGGCGCACGCCATGCGGCGCCACGCCGTCATGGTCGGGCTTGTCCCGACCATCCACGTCTTCCTTAACGCCATCGGCCGTCCAAGACGTGGATGCTCGCCACAAGCGCGAGCATGACGATCTGGAAGCCCGTCATGTGCAGAGGGCCGGCTTGCTCAAGCAGCGGCTCGCCCCGGAATGACGGGGACGGCGCAGCGAGACCTGTCCGCCGCCTAACCTGCCGCCTGGCGCCGCTTCCATTCGGCGTAGAGATCGGCCTCGCCATCCTTGCGCACCGGCACATAGCTGATCTTCATCGACTGCTCGGCGAAAGGCTTCGCCAGATCGGCATAGATGGCCGCCGTCGAGAGCCCATAGGGCGCGCCGTCATCGTTCGAATAGGCGTAGTAGACCTCGCTCACGCCGGAAAGCCGCATCGCCGCCATGCACATCGGGCAGGGATGGCCGCTGGCGTAGACGGCGCAGCCCGCGAGATTCGGCGAGCCGAGCGCACGGCTCGCCGCGCGCAGCGCCACGAGCTCGGCATGGGCGGTGGGATCTTTGGTGGCGATGATCTCGTTGACGCCGGTTGCGACCATCGCCCCGTCCCTGACGACGACGGCGCCGAACGGGCGGCCGCCCTCCTCTATGTTGGCCTGGGCGAGCTCGATCGCCTCGCAGAGAAAGCGCTGTGTCTGGCTCATGACCGATCCCCTCAGCGGGCGCCGGCGGCACGCAGGATCTGCTCGATCCTGGCATAGCCGCGGCTGCGCGCGTGCTGGAGCGGGGTGACGCCGTCGCGATCGGCAAGGTTCACATCGGCGCCGGCGGCGATCAGGTCCTGGACGATCTGCTGATGCGCCTGCCCGCCATCACTGAGGATGATCGCCTCGAGCAGCCCGGTCCAGCCGAGATTGTTGACGTGGTCGACGTCGACGCCGGCGGCGATCAGGGTCCGCACCGTCTCGACATGGCCGCGCTCGCAGGCCGGGATCAGGGCCGTGCCGCCATAGCGGTTCGTGCTCTTGAGGTCGGCGCCATGCGCCAGCGTCAGCTTCAGGATGGCGAGGTGGCCGCGCGCGCCGGCATAGAGATAGGGGCTGTCGTTGATCGCGTCCTTGGCGTTCACATTCGCGCCGGCCTCGATCAGCGCCCTGGCCGCATTGAGGCGATTATCATGGGTCGCGACCAGCAGCGCGGTGCGCCCGCGCGAATCGCGCGCATCAATGGCGGCGCCCCCGGCGAGGAGACGCGCGATGGCGGCCGCATCGTCGCGGGCCGCGGCAGCATGAAGGCTCGTGTCTGTCATGGTCTGTCCGATGGTAATCTGCGGGCAGAGCGCCAGCAGGAAAAGAACGAAGGCGATGATCGGAGACGATCTGGACAATCGCTGTCCTCCAGAATGGTCGGGAGACGTCGCCCCGCTGGGCCATGGCTTCGTCGCCGGTCTCGCGGGCACATGCCGCCGCCCCTAGATAGGAACGGCAATGCCTATCCGAAAATTAAATATCCCGATGCTATTCAGTGCATTTGTGAATAATCGTACGCATGCTCAGCCACGGCGGGCCGGGACCATGATCGCACCCGAGGCCGCGATCACCAGGGCAAGGCCGAGCCAATCGGTCGCCGTCGGCCGCTCGCCGAGCAGCAGCACCGAGCCGAGCACGCCGACCGCGGGCACCATCAGCGTGCCCAGGCTGGCAATGCCCGCCGGCAGGCGCGCCACCACCGTGAACCAGAGGAAATAGGCGAGCGCCTGCGCGCCGATGATGTGGAAACTTAGAGCTGTCAGCACGTGCGGCGACAGCAGCTTCGGCACCGGCAGCCCCTCGAAGACAAGCATGCCGATGCCGGCGGCGAGCCCGCCGATCAGCAATTGCCAGGCGGCGATGGTGAGTGCCGGGGCCGAGACCGGCCAGCGCTTGGTCACGATCGTGCCGACCGCCCAGCTCACCGCCGCGAGCAGCGCCAACATCAGGCCGAAGGAGAGCTGCCCGGCCATGATCAGCGGAAGGCCGAGGCAGAGCAGGCCGGCGATGCCGAGCGCGAGCCCGGCCAGGCGCCGGCCGTCGAAGGCCTCGCCGAGCACGAGGCGAGCGAGCAGCGTCGCCCAGATCGGCATGGTGAAGGTCAGGATGGCGGCGCGCGAGGTCGGCGCCGCGAGCTGCGCGAAGGCCAGCAGCACATTGAAGGCGGCGATCGAGAGGAAGCCGGCCACGACCAGCCGCAACCACTGCCCGCGCGGCACGGTGAGCTGAACGCCGCGCGCCAGCGCGACCGCGACGAGGACGAGCCCGGCAAAGCTCATGCCGGCCGCGCGCAACGTCCAGGGCGCGATCTCGGTCAGCGAAATCCGCACCGCCGGCCAGTTGAAACCCCAGAGCAGCCCGAGCAGGGGGACGAGCAGCAGCGCCCTGTTCGGACGCCCCGCATCCTTCCGGACGCGTGGCGATCCGGTTTCTTGCTTCAGCATCGGATACTCCGAAAACCGGTTCCCACTTTTCGGTCCGATGCTTGGACCGCGCTCAAGCCTCGATGCTTTCGAGCCCGCACCATTCGGCGACGAAGAGCGCCATGGCGCCGGTGATGCGCTTCACCGAGGCGAGGCTGACGCGCTCGTCGAAGGCGTGGATGTTCTCGCCCATCGGGCCGTAGCAGAGCGCCGGGATCTTATCGTAGAGCGCATGCACACGGGTATCGAGATAGGCCGCCGTCATGAAGCTCTTCAGGGGCTTGCCGAGCGCGGCTTCATGGGCACGGGCGAGCACGGCTTCCGCCTCGCTGCCGGGCTCCAGCACGTAGCCCTCGGCCCAGAAGCCGTTGAAGGTCACCTTCGGCGGGTTGTTGGCCAGGAAGGAATCGCCGCGCGCGGCCTCGCGGATGCAATCCTCGATGCGCTGCGCCGTCTCCTTGGCGGTGACGCCCGGATAGAGCCCGACGCGGCAGTCGACGCGGCACCAGCACGGCACCGAAGAGGCCCAGTCGCCGCCCTCGATCTTGCCGATGTTCAGGTTGATCGGATGCGGATCGTCCTCGAAATGCTCGCGGCCCGCCTTCTCGAGATTGAACTGCTCCTCGAGGTTCCGCAGCGCCGCGACGACGCGATAGGCGGCGTCGATCGCATTGGCGCCGGTGCCCATCTCGCGGACATGGGCGGGGATACCACGCACCTCGAACTGGAACCAGAGCACGCCGGCATTGGCGCGCGCCAGCATCTCGTATTCCGGCTCGGGGATCAGCGCAGCCTCGGCGCGGTAGCCGCGTAAGTGCGTCATCAGCGCGCCGTTGCCGGTCGATTCCTCTTCGACCACGGATTCGACATAGACCGTTGCCGCCGGCTGCATGCCGATGCGGCGCAGCGCATCGAGGCAGAAGAGATTGGCGGCGGAGCCCGCCTTCATGTCGGCACTGCCGCGGCCATACATCCAGTCGCCCTCGATGACAGGATCGAACGGCGGGTGCTTCCATTGATCGGCGGGCCCCGCCGGGACGACATCGACATGGGCCTGAAGGATCAGCGAGCGGCCCTTCTCCTCGCGGGGGCGGTGAATGCCGACGACGATCGGGGCTTCGGAATGCGTGTCGGAGAAAGGCGCGCCGCCGGGATGGGCGGCAATCGCCTCCTTATCCATAGCGAAGCGGTCCATGGTGAAGCCGCGCTGCTTCATGGCGCGGAAGATGAAGTCCTGGACCGTGTGCTCCTGCCCGCGGGTCGAAGCGAAGCGGACGAGCTCCTGAGTATAGGCGACCTGCTCGTCGAAGCCAGCCTCGACGGCGGCGAGGATCTTGTCACGCAAGGCGAGATCGAGGGGCATGGGCGGGTCTCCTTTAGGCCAAATCCGTCATGCTCGGCCTTGTGCCGAGCATCCACGCCTTGCGACATGGATGAAGGGAAAGACGTGGATGGTCGGGACAAGCCCGACCATGACGCGGAGCGTGGTTCACGCATTAGTGCCCGAAGCGCCCGCCGCCCGGCACCGCCGCCAGCAGTTGCCGCGTATACGCGTGCTGCGGGTCGGCGAAGATCGCGGCGGTCGGCCCGCTCTCGACGATGCGCCCGCGCTGCATCACGGCGATGCGGTCGCAGATCTGCGCGGCGACCCGCAGATCATGGGTGACGAAGAGGATGGCGAGGCCGAGCCGGCCCTGGATGTCCTTGATCAGCTTGAGGATCTGGGCCTGCACGGAGACGTCGAGCGCCGAGACGGCCTCGTCCGCCACCAGCACATCCGGTTCCAGCGCCAACGCCCTTGCAATGCCGACGCGCTGGCGCTGGCCGCCCGAGAATTCATGCGGGTAGCGATCGATCGCATTGGCGGAGAGGCCGACGAGCTCCAGCAATTCCTTCGCCCGCGCCAGCGCCTCCTTGCGCGGCGTTCCATGAGCGACCGGGCCGTCCGAGATGATGCGGCCGACGGTCTGGCGCGGGTTGAGCGAGGCGAAAGGGTCCTGGAAGACCATCTGAATGCGCTTGCGCTGGCGGCGCAGTTCGGCCGGCTTCAATTCGGAGAGGACGAGATCGCCGAGCGCGATGCGGCCGCGATCGGGCTCGATCAGGCGCAGGCAGCAGCGCCCCACCGTCGACTTGCCCGAGCCGGATTCGCCGACGAGTCCGAGCGTCTCGCCGCGGACGAGCGCGAAAGAGATGTCGTCGGCCGCCTTGACCTCGCGCGCGACGCCGAAGAGCGAGCGCTTGCGATAGATCTTGCCGAGCCCTTCGACGCTGATCACCGGCGCAGTGTCCGGCAGCGGCGGCAGCACGGCCGGCGTCAGGGAGGGAACCGCGGCGAGCAGCTTCTGGGTATAGGGATGACGGGGGGAGCCGAGCACCTGATCGGCCGTGCCTTCCTCGACCAGCACGCCCTTCTCCAGCACGGCGATGCGGTCAGCGATCTCGGCGACCACGCCCATGTCATGGGTGATGAAAAGCACGGCCGTGCCATGGCGGTGGCGGAGATTGTCGATCAGCTTGAGGATCTGCGCCTGGGTGGTGACGTCGAGTGCAGTCGTCGGCTCGTCGGCGATCAGGAGCTTGGGTTCGAGCGCGAGCGCCATCGCGATCATCACGCGCTGGCGCTGGCCGCCCGAAAGTTCGTGCGGATAGGCCTTGGCGAGGCGCGGCGGATCGGGCAGGCCGACCTCGGTCAGGAGCTCGATGGCGCGGGCCCGCCGCGTCGCCTTGTCGTGCAGGCCATGGGCCTCGAAGGTCTCGACGATCTGGTCGGAGATGCGCATGACCGGGTTGAGCGAGGTCATCGGCTCCTGGAAGATCATGCCGACCTCGCGGCCGCGCACGTCCTCCATGGCCGCCTCGTCGAGCGTAAGCAGATCGCGCCCGGCGAGCTTGATCGAACCGGCGGTCGGCTTCACCGCCTTGGGCAGAAGGCCCATCACCGCATGGGCGATCATCGACTTGCCGGAGCCGGATTCGCCGACGACGCAGAGCGTCTCGCCGGGTGCGATCGTGAGCTTGATGTCTTCGACGGCATTCGGACGATCGGCCATCACCGGCAGCGCCAGCGTCAGCCCTTCGATGGCGAGCGCGGGCGTGGTCATTCGTGCCCCCGTGCCAGGCGCGGATTCAGCGCATCGTTCAGCCCCTCGCCGGCGAGGTTGAGGGCGAGCACGGTCAGGAAGATCGCGAAACCGGGAAAGAAGCTGATCCACCAGGCGTCGAGCAGGCGCGTGCGCCCGGCCCCGACCATATAGCCCCAGCTCATCAGATTGGGGTCACCGAGGCCCAGGAAGGACAGCGAGGATTCGAGCAAGATCGCCGAGCCGATCATCAGCGAGCCCATGACGATGATCGGCGCGATCGTGTTGGGCAGGACCTGGCTGAAGATGATCCGCGGCGTCGACTGGCCGATGGTGACGGCCGCCTGGACATATTCGCGGGTTCTCAGCGAGAGCACCTCCCCTCTTACCAGCCGCGCCACCGGCGGCCAGCTCACCACTCCGATCGCCAGCACGATCGATCCCAATTGCGGCTGCAGGATCGCGACCAGCACGATGGCGAGCGCGAAGGAGGGAATGGTCTGGAAGAACTCGGTGAAGCGCATCAGCGCGTCGTCGACGAAGCCGCCGGCATAGCCGGCGATCGCGCCGAGCGGCACGCCGATCACCAGCGCGACCAGCGTCGAGACCACGCCGATCATCAGAGAGACACGGGCGCCATGGACGAGGCCCGAGGCGAGGTTGCGGCCGAGCGTATCGGTGCCGAGCGGAAAGCGCTCCATGACGAAGGGCGCCAGGAAGGGCCGCGCCACCGGGCGCCAGGGCGACTGCGGATAAAGCGTCGGCGCAAAGATCGCGAAGGCGACGACGGCGAGCAGGATGACGATGCCGATGACGGCGCCGCGATTCCGGGCGAAGCGCTTGAGGAAGTTCATGCTGCGGTTTCCCCACAACCCTCATCCTGAGGAGCGCCGCAGGCGCGTCTCCGGAGCCTCCTGAAACATCCTTCGAGACGCCGCTGATGCGGCTCCTCAGGATGAGGATTCGGGTTGGACAGGCAACGGGCTCTCATGCGCTCGCCTCGATGCGCGGATCGGCGATGCGGTAGACCAGATCGGTGAGGATGTTGAAGCCAACGACCATCGCCGAGGAAACGAAGAAGACGCCGAGCAGGACGGAATAATCGCGCTGGACCAGCGCATCGAACATCAGCCGGCCGATGCCCGGCCAGGCGAAGACGGTCTCCGTCAGCACGGCGCCGCCGACGAGCTGGCCCGCCTGCAGGCCGGCCAGCGTCACCACCGGCAGGATGGCGTTGCGCGCCACGTGCCGGCGCCAGACCCGCGGCTGCGAGACGCCCTTGGCGCGGGCCGTCTTGACGAAATCGGCGCCCGCCACCTCCAGCATCGAGGCCCGCATCATCCGGGCATAGAGCGCCGTGAAGAACAGGCCGAGCGTCAGCGCCGGCAGGACGAGGTGCTGGCCGATGTCGAGCGCTCGCGCCAGGCCGGTATAGTTCGCGCCGATGGTCTCGTAGCCGACATTGGGGACGACCCCCAGTTTCAGCGCGAAGACGATCTGGCTCATCAGAGCGATCCAGAACAGCGGCGTCGCATAGAACATCAGCGCCAGCGTGGTGATCAGGCTGTCCGACCATTTGCCGGCCCGGCGCGCGGCGAGCGCGCCCATCGCCGTGCCGACGACGAGCGAAACGAGAAAGGCCGCGCCGGTCAAAAGCAGCGTCGCCGGCAGGCGCTCCATGATCAGGTTCAGCACCGGCTGCTGCTGGCGGTAGCTGAAACCGAGATCGAAGGTCAGGTAGCCCTTCAGATAGATCCAGAGCTGGGTCAGGAAGGGCTGGTCGAGGCCAAAGCGTGCACGCAGCTGCTCGAGGAGCTGCGCGTCGGCGGCGCCCGCCTCACCGGCGAGCACCTGCGCCGGGTCGCCCGGCGCGGCCCGGATCAGGAGGAAGTTCAGCACCGCAATCGCGAGCAGGACGAGGACGCCCTTCACGAGTCGGCCGGCCAGGAATTGCGCGAGGTTCATTCAGTCCTCTTCCCGATGACGGGGCCTCCACCGTCATGCTCGCCCCTGTGGCGAGCATCCACGTCTTGAACTCCGTCACCGACCAAGGAAGATGTGGATGGCCGGGACAAGCCCGACCATGACGCACAACGCGAAGGCGCCTTCCTCGAAGGGGCGGCCGCCTCGCCCTCACTCCTTCCAGGCGTCGCGGAAGCCGTCGTTCACGCCGATGCCGGTGGTGACGAGGTTCTTGACGTTGCAGCGGTAGATGGTCGGGAAGTCCATCTCGAGCAGCCAGAGCACCGGCAGATCGTCGGCCAGGATCTTCTGGATCTTGGTGTAGAGGTCCTGACGCTCCTTGTCGGTCGGCGCGATCGCGGCATCGGCGAAGAGCTTGTCGACCTCCGGATTGGAGTAGCCGCCGACATTGGCGAAGGGATTGCCCTTGGCGATGTTGGACGAGATGTAGGAGCGTGCCACGCCCATGGCGGGGTCGCCGAGCTGGTAGAGGAAGTTGAAGTTCAGGTCGAAATCCCAGTTCGACGCCTTCTGCGTCCAGCCGGGCACGTCGGTGTTCTCGATCTGGACCTTGACGCCGACATCCTCGAAATTCTGTTTGATCGCCTCGGACCAGCGGCTCCAGGTCTCGCCATAGGGCAGGTTGAGCAGCTTGATCGTCTCGCCCTTGTAGCCGGAGGCCTTGATCAGCTCCTTCGCCTTGACGGGGTCATAGGTGTATTTCGGCACGTCGGCCGAATAGAACTTCGTCTTGGACGAGATCGGCCCGGTCGGCAGCTTGCCGAGGCCGCCCCAGACCACGTCCTTCCCGAATTCGCGGTCGATTGCGTACATCAGCCCCTGGCGGAACTGCTTGTTGCCGAGGATGCCGTTGCGCACGTTGGGCGTGAGCCAGGCATGGGGGGCGAACATCTCCCAGCCCTTGGTCGTCATGCAGGTATTGGGCAGCTTCGACAGGCGCGCCACGTCGTAGACGTCGACCGAGCCGCCGGTCAGCACGTCGACCTTGCCCGTCTCGTAGGCAACGGCGCGGGCAGCTGCATCGGGAATGATCTGCCAGTAGATCTCGTCGAGGTTCGGCTTGCCCTTCAGCCAGTAGTCCTCGTTCCTGACGAGGTGGATATAGGAGCCCTTCTTCCACTCCTTGAGCTTGAAGGGGCCGGTGCCGATCGGCGTGTTGTTGGCGGGGTTCGCGCGATAGTCGGTGCCGTCATAGATGTGCTTCGGGATCATCGGCGCAGAGGCGACCTCCTGCGTCACGATCATCGGGCCGAAGGGTTGCTTCAGCGTGATCTTGACAGTGAGGTCGTCGACCTTCTCGATCTTCTCGACCTGGGCGTTGACGATCGGGCGCCAGCGCGGATGGACGTCGCGCAGGAACTTGTCGAGGGTGAAGACGACGTCATCGGCCGTGAAGGGCTTGCCATCATGCCATTTCACGCCTTCCTGGAGCTTGAAGGTGTAGACCTTGGCGTCCGGCGAGATCTCCCAGCTCTTGGCGAGCGAGGGCTGCGGCTCGAGCTTCTCGTTATAGCGCAGCAGCGACTCGTAGATATTGCCGGCGACCATGTTGGTCGGGCCATTCTGGTTGAGGCCCTGCATCAGCATCGGCGGCTCGGGCTGCACCACGACATGGACCGTCCCGCCCTTCTTCGGCTCCTGGGCCTGCGCCACGCCGAGCGCTAGCAGCGACGCGGCAAGCGCCAGACCAAATCTCAACCCCGTCACCTTAGCCATCATCGTATCTGTCCCCTGTCTCGTGCCGAGATCGTATCGTTTGAATCGCGTCACGCGGACGCGATCCCGAGCATCGCACCCGATCATGCGGCTCTTGGCAAGCACCGGGCCAATCCAAAATTCATGGGAAACAGCGGCGCCGGAGGACCTCCGCTCAGCGGAGCATGCTGGCCAGCGCGTTGCGCATCGACAGGCTCGGAACACCGAATAGCCCGCCATAATGGGTCTCGAGGTCGGTGATCACGAACATGACGGTCGAGATCGAGACGACGCCGATGGCCAGGACGATCGCGGCGAGGCGCTTGCGCGGCACCTGCAGGCCGAAGCTCAGGAAGACGAGCATGAGCCAGAAGGTGACGATGCTGGAGAACAGCGGCGAGACCGGGCCCTGGACATCCTCGATCACGGCCCAGCGCCGCTGCTGCAGCTGCTGATAGGTCGCCCGGCACGCAGCGGCGAGGTTTCGGTGAAGCTCGTCCGCAGGGGCGAGGCCGCTGATCTCGCGCCCGATGCGATCGAGCATCCGGCCCAGCGTGACGTCCTCGCCCTCGCGCACCATGGTGCTCGTGTCGGGATAGGACACCCCGGTCGGCCTCGGCTCCTGCGGCCAGGTGCTGGCGATCACGGCGGCGGTGTAGCCGCGCAGGATGTGTCGGGTCGCCTCGGCATCCGCGCCGTAGCTGCGCAGGCATTCGTCCAGCTGCGCGAGCTGGGCTGCATCCGCGCCGCGATCCCGATAAGCCTTGTCGAAAGCGGCCTTGACGCTGGAGAGCTGCAGGCTGAGCACGAGCGCGGCAAAGGTGACGAGAAGGCTCGTCACCAGGCGCAGAGCTTCGATGTTCCGATCGGACAGATGCTCTTCCGGGAGCCAGCCGCGCAGCTTGACGCCGAGGACCGCGCTCGCGCTCAGCAAAGCGCAGAAGGTGAAGGCCGCCAGCGTCTCAGCCATGGTCGCCATCGCTCCGGGCAGATGCGGCCCGGCCGCAGCCTCAGAGGGCTTCCAACGGCGTTGCGTGTCAAGATGTGCGGGAACGGCCGATCCGGCCGCGCCGCAGGCGGATCAGCGCGCCTCCTCGACATAGGTCGCGACGAAACGGACGAGCTCGCTCTGCCGCGCCGTCCCGGTCTTGGCGAACAGCCGCTGGAGATGGGTCCGTGCCGTCGTCGGGGCGATGCCGAGGCGCTTGGCAGCGATGATCGTGTCCAATCCCTCGACGATGAGCACCAGCATGCGTTCTTCCGTCGGCGTCAGGCCGCAGGCCTCGCTCACCTGCGCGATGTTCCGGTCCATCGCACTCTCGGGATCGTCGACGGTGAGGATGAAGAGGTCGATGCTCGCCAGATGAACGGCGTCGATCGCCACCTGCCGGCCGGAGCGCAGCGCCAAGGGCAGCCGTGTCTCCCCGATGGCGCTGCCGCCCCGGCAACGCTTCAGCCAGACCTGGAGCCGGGCCATGAAATCCTTGTCGCAGGCGGTGAAGCGGTCCGGACCGCCGAGCCCGTCGTGGGCGAGCTCCGCGGCGCCGCGATTGCTGAACAGCGCATTGAGGCCGGCATCGATGACGAAGACGGGCTTCGAAGCCTGGTCGGCCGCACCGGGCGCCGCATCCCGGCGAGCCGGAAGCGGCATGAAGTTCGTCCTGCCCGCAATCGAGACGTGGAGTGACATCGCAAGATCCATCCCTGCAGTGCGGCGCCTGCTCGCCTGGAGACCAGCTCCGGCCGGGCGCGCCTCTGTCCTCCTTGGTCGTACCGGCAGCCAAGGAGGTTCAAAGCCGGGATGGTTTGGATCGGGATTGGTCTTCTCGGAGCATCGTCCGCCGTCGGCCCAGGCCTCCCGCGAGGCGAGGCCGCTCAGATCGTCAGCGTCAGCCGATAGGTATAGGTGTCGCCGCGGAACAGGCCCTCGACATATTCGAGCATATCGCCATCGGCGCCATAGCTGCGGCGCTTGATCAGCAGGCACGGCACCGGTTGCCGAAAGCCGAAGATCGCGCATTCCTCCTCGGTCGGCTCCGCCGCCTCGATCGTCTGGTCGCAGCGCACGAGCGGCAGCCCTAGCGCGGCGAGGCGGGCATAGACGGATCCGGAGAGATCGTCCGTCGCCAGGTCCGGGGCTCGCTCCAGATTGTACCAGGCGGCCTCGCGCGACATCGGGACGCCATCGCCGGAGCGGACGCGGACCAGCCGGAGGAAGGCCGCGTTCGAGGGGCGGCCGAAGATCGAGGAGATCGAGCGGTCCGTGACGACCTCCCGTTCGAGAATGCGCGACGACGGCACGCGGCCGAGCTCGCGCATCTCCTCGGTGAAGCCCTTGAGCCGGTCCATGCCGGAATGCAGGCGGGGGCCCGGCCCTTGCACGATCGAGCCCAGGCGCCCCTGCGCGCTCAGCAATCTTCGCTGTCGCAGTGCGTTGTAGGATCGTTGTACGGTGGTGCGGCTGATGCTGAGCCGTTCGGCAAGCTGGCGCTCGGCCGGCAGCGTCGTCCCGGGCGGCAGGGTGCCCTCGCCGATAAGTCGCGTCAGCTGGTCCTCCAGCTGCTGATAGAGCGGCTGGGCGGTATCGTTGCGCAGCTCCAGAAGCTCCTGGAACGGCGGTCTCGGAATCGGGGGCTTGGACGCTGTCATCGTTCGCATGGTCGTGACACAACCGGCGTAGCAGTTCGTGGATGGGAAAATCAAACCCTATGCTCGACAAGCCGATCTTCGTTCTCGGAAGCTTCGTTCTCGCCTGCACGGCCAAAGTCGACCGCTTTCCGCAGCCCGGAGAATCGATGGCCGCGCAGCGTGTCACGATCGAGCCCGGCGGCAAGGGGCTGAACCAGGCGATGATGGCGCGGCGCCTCGGCGCCAGCGTCGACGGGCTGCTCGCGGTCGGTGACGACCTGGCCGCCCGCTTCGCCCTGCCCGCGCTCGAACGTGCCGACCTGCCGAAAACCATGCTGCTGCCGATCGGGGGCGAAAGCGGCAGCGGCATCGGCTTCATCGACGCCGAGGGCGAGACCTGCCTCGCCATCGCCCCCAACGCCAATCTGGCCCTTTCCGCCGCCCATGTCCGCGCCAGAACCGAGGCGATCGAGGGCGCGGCGCTGGTCACCGCCCAATACGAGATCGCGGACGCGCCGATCCGCGAGGCCTTCGCCCTGGCGCGGCGGGCCGGCGTGCCGACCCTGCTCAACCCCTCCCCTTTCCGCGCCATCTCCCGAGAGATCCTGGGCACGACCTCGATCCTGATCGTCAATGAAACCGAAGCCCGCAGCCTGGCCGCCACGCTCGGCCTGTCCGCGGAGGCGGCGGCGACGCCCAACGGCTTCGCGGCCGAACTCGCCCCCGCGATCCGGGCGCGCGGGCCGCGCTGCGTCGTGCTCACCCGCGGGGCCGCAGGCGCGGTCGCAGCGGCGGCGGACGAGGTCGCGGAGCAGCCGGGCTTCGCCGTTGCGACGACCGATTCCCTCGGCGCCGGCGATGCCTTCGCCGCCACCTTCGGCGTGCGGATGGCACAACGCCTGCCGCTGAGCATCGCGCTGCGCGAGGCGGCCGCCGCCGGCGCCTTGACCACGACCCGGCCCGGCGTCTTCGAGGCATTGCCACGGGCCGACGAGATCGCCGCGATGATCGCCTCGCCGCACTGAGCCGATCGGAAACCCGGCCAGGCATTTGGATTGTTTTTGGACTTTGACGGGGGCGGCCGGGCTGCTATCGTGCGTGCCGCATTTATCTCGTGCCGACTCTGCCAGCGGGGGCCAGCCATGCCGCGTCCGGATGTCGATGCCGTCATGACCGCTATCGATCAGCTGCTCGCCGGCGCGATGGACGAGGAGCAGATGCCGGCCGCTGCCGAGACGATGCGCAAGCTGTTCAACGGCTCGAAGGCCTGCTTCGCCAGCGTCGGACCGGAGCCGGAAGACTGGATCGCCTATGCGACCAATCCGGACATCTCTCTCGAAGAGCATTGTTTCGGCGAGCTGGCGCCCGAGTTCGTGGAGATGGGCTTCGCCTTGCGCGGCATCCCGCTCGGCGTCGTCTATCGCGACCAGGAGGTCTTCGGCACGGAGGCGCTGCATCGCTCGCGCGTCTGGCGGGAGTGGATGCGCCCGCAGGACATGTATGGCGGCATGGCCTGCCGGCTCGCGGACAATGGCGAAGCCTTCTGGTTCTTCGACGTCCAACGTGGCGAGCGGCAGGAGGGCTTCGACGGCGAGGACGCCGCGCTGCTCGGCAAGCTCTACCCGGTCCTGAGGCGCGTCGCCGAACTGCGCCGCCATATCGGCCGCGTCACGCTCCAGCGGGATCAGGCTCGAGGAACCCTCGATCGGCTGGCCCTGGGGATCACGATCCTCGACCACGAGATGCGGATCACCTACGCCAACGAGCGCGCCGACGAGATCCTTGCTTCGCCCGAGAGCGCCGCCGGCCTGCGGCAGGGGCGGCTCTTCGCCCGCCAACCGGCCGACCAGCGCAAGCTCAAGCGGCTCGTCGAGGCCGCGCAGCAGAGCGCGCACGACCCTCTCGCCGACCATCAGGCCAGCATGATCCTGCGTGGCAGCGACGGCGTTCATTCCCTGTCCGCCTGTGTCATGCCCGCTCCCTCATCCGCCTGCCCGCAGCAGCACGGCAAGGTCATGATCGCGCTGAGACGGCTGGAGACCGCGACAGACCTCGTCGCCTGCGCACGCCAGCTCTTCGACCTGACCGACACGGAAGCCAGATTCGCATCCGCCCTCGCGAACGGATCGTCCCTCACGGAAGCGGCCGAGGCCCAGCGCGTCCGCATCTCGACCGCACGGACGCATCTGGCGCGGATCTTCCAGAAGACCAACACCCGCCAGCAAAGCCAACTCGTGTCATTGTTGCGCAGCGCGGCCTTGCCCCTTCAACCGCGCTGACCATGTCGGCAGACCCGCCTATCCGCTCGTCCCCCGGTGGCGTGCCGAAACGATCTTTCGTGGTCCGCCGCAGCGACCGCCATTTCCCTCATTATGAGGCTCCGGCGCGCGGCCTTCGTCCTCCAAATGACGGAGAGCCGGCCTCGCCTACGCGCTCCGCCGGGGGCGGTGCAGCCTTCCGCCCGTCAGCGGCCGCGGCACGCCGGTGGTCGAAGGAAGGCTGAGGGGCAGCTCCTTGACCGAGCGGATCGCGAAATAGGCGAAGATCTGTGCCTCCAGCGCATCGCCATTCCAGCCCACGGCCTCGACGGGATCGACCGGCACCCCCAGCCGCTGGACAAGCCGCGCCATGAAATGCCGGTTGAGCCGGCCGCCGCCGCCGACGAGCCAGCGCTTTGGCGTACGCGGCACATGACGCAATGCGGCGACGATGCTCTCGACGGTGAAGGCCGCCAGCGTCGCGGCGCCATCGGCATCGGAGAGCGTCTCGACGACCTGGGCACGGCGATGGAAATCGTTGCGGTCCAGCGATTTCGGCGCCGGCCGATCGAAGAACGGGTTCGCCATGAAACCGTCGACGAGGTCGTCATGGACGCGCCCGCTCGCGGCCAGCGCGCCATCCGCGTCATAGGCGCGGCCGAGGCGGCGCAGCACGAAATCGTCGAGGATCGCGCTGGCCGGGCCGGTGTCGAAGGCGATGACGGTCTCGCCGTCGATATAGCTGACGTTGCCGACGCCGCCGAGGTTGAGCACCATCACCGGCTGCTCCAGCGCCTGGGCCAAAGCGCGGTGATAGAGCGACGCGAAGGGCGCGCCCTCGCCGCCGGCGGCGACGTCCGCATCGCGGAAACGGTCCACGGTCGGCACGCCGAGCGCATCGGCCACGGTCTGGCCTTCGATGAGCTGGCGGGTGAAGCGCTGTTCGGGGCGGTGATAGATCGTCTGGCCATGCAGGCCGACGAGGTCGATTCCGGCCGGGTCGAGACGCTGGTCGGCGAGGTAGCTGCGGATCGCGGCGAGATGATCGGCGGTCACCGCGGCTTCGAGCTCGACGAGTGGCTCCGCCGAGGCCCTGGCGGCATCGGCGATCACAGCCTGGAGCGCGCGGCGCGTCTCGTCGCGATAGGGGTAGGAGGCGCCGGCTCCGAAGGCGACGGCATCGCGCCCGTCGCTCGTCACCAGCGACACGTCGATGGCGTCCATCGAGGTGCCGCTGATCACGCCGACCGCGGTGAGCGTCTCCCGCGCGAGGTCGCGCTCAGCCGAGCTCATTCGCCCGGCTGCGGGCCTTCATAGCCGCCGATGATGATCAGGTCGGATTTGCCGGCGGCGCTCAGATGCTTGATCGCCTCCTGGTATTCCGGCGAGGCGTAGCAGGCACGGGCCGTCGCCTCATCCTTGAACTCGATAACGACGTTGTGCTTGCGGCCCTCGCCGCGGGCGAGCTTGTACTCGCCGCCGCGGACGATGAACTTGGCGCCGTATTTGGCGAAGGCGACCGCGTTCAGCGAGCGGTACTTGGCGTAGGCTTCCTCGTTCTCGACGTCGACGCGCGCGACCCAATAGCCCTTAGCCATGGCTCAGGCTCCCTCGACGGCGACGAGGTCGATCTCGCCGGCCCCCTCGCGGAGCTTGCGGGCCTCGGCATATTCAGGCGAGAACAGATAGGCCCGCGCCGAGGCGAAGTCGTTGAACTCGATGATGATGTTGCGGGCGCGGCCCTCGCCCTCGCCGACCGTCATCTGGCCGCCGCGCACGATCGGGGTGCCGCCATAGATCTTCATCACCTCGGAGGCCTTGGCGGCATAAGCGCCCCATTTGGTCGCGTAGGAGACCTTGGCGCGGCCGATGACATATCCCTTGGGCATGGCGTGATCCGTTGGCTGAATCGGTTTCGAGGCGAGCTTACGAAGCTGCGACGATCTCGTCCATGACCGCGCCCGCCGCCGCACGCGGGTCTGCCGCGCGGATGATGGGACGCCCGACCACGAGATGATCGGCGCCGACGCGGATCGCCTCGGCCGGGGTCAGCGTGCGCTTCTGGTCGCCGGCGGCGCTGCCCGAGGGACGGATGCCCGGCGTGACGATAAGCATGTCGGGCCCGATCACCTCACGCACGATCTCGGTCTCGGCGGCCGAGCAGACGATACCGTCGATTCCGGCCGTGCGGGCCTGCTCGGCGCGCAGGCGAACCAGATCGCGCACCGCCAGCCCATAGCCGGCATCGCGCAGGTCGCCATCGTCGTAGGAGGTCAGTGCCGTGACCGCGAGCAGCTTGAGCGCCGCATCGCCGCGTCCCTCGACGGCGCCGCGCATGGTCTGCGGATAGGCGTGGACGGTGAGGAAGGTGACGCCGAGCTTGGTCAGCGAGTCGACCCCCTCCGTCACCGTGTTGCCGATGTCGTGGAGCTTGAGGTCGAGGAAGACCTTCTTGCCTTCCGCGACGAGCTGGCGCGCGAGATCGAGGCCGCCGGCGAAGGCCAGGCGATAGCCGATCTTGTAGAAGGTGACGCCGTCGCCGAGCGTCGAGACAAGGCGATAGGCGTCCCACACGGTCGGCACGTCGAGGGCGACGATCAGGCGATCGCGGACATCGTTGAGCTTCTGCATCATCCACCGGCTCCCTGAGTTTCGAGGGAAGGCGCACGATTCGAAGCCGGATGCAAGCCGCAGCGCGCCGGCGCTCAGCTGCCGCGATCCGACGATGCGGCTTCGGTCGCGCACCCGCTCAGGAACACGTCGATGCACAGCCGCGCATGCCGCGCCCGCTCCTCGGCGCTCATCAGCGGGTCGCCGGGGAAGCGCTTGACCAGCACGGAAAGGACCATGTCCATCAGCATCCGCGCCAGCGCGCCGGTCGGAAAGTCGCGCAGCCTTCCACGGCGCTGCTGCCCGGCGAGCCAGGCCCCGAGCAATTGCCGCGCGGGCTCGGCTCCCTCGCGCACGATCGCCTCGCCGATTTCGCTGAAGCGGTCGGAATCGACCAGAGCGAGCCGGATGAAGGCAAGCCGTTCGGCAGCCTGCGCCGCTTCGTCGTCGAGACGGAAGATGGCGGCGAGCGCGTCTGCGAGCGGCAGATCCTCATCCTCGCGCCGGGGAAGCGCCAGCATCGAGCGCCGGTGATCGGCGACCATGGCGTGGAACAGATCGGTCTTGGCGGGAAAGAGCCGATAGAGGGTGCGCTTGGAGACGCCGCAGCGCGCCGCAACCTCGTCCATCCGGGTGCCGCCGTAACCGGCTTCGAGGAAGAGCTCGCGCGCCGCGACGACGATGCGCTGCCGCTCCTGCGCATCCGGACGGGCCTTCGGCCGGCCGCGCATCCGCACCGCTCCGGGCGAGCCGTCCTCATCGGGTCTTCGAGCCGTATTCGTCATGGTGCCGCATTCTTGAGTTTGACAGAGGGAGAAATCAAGCGATAAGAAACTCGCGAGTTTCCAAAATGAGAGCCAGAATGCCGCTCCTGCGCGCCAAGTCGTCGTCCCGCCTCGCCCTGCTGCTGCTCGCGGCAGCCGCGGCAGGATGCAATTCCGAGAAGGCGGCCGCCCCGCCGCCGCAGCAGACGCAAGTCAGCGTCGTGGTGCTGCATCCGCAGCCGGTCGCCATCACCGCCGAGCTGCCGGGCCGCGTCGCCGCCAATCTCGTGGCCGAGGTGCGCCCGCAGGTCGGCGGCATCATCAAGTCGCGGCTGTTCAAGGAAGGCAGCGAGGTCAAGGCCGGGGACCTGCTCTACGAGATCGAGCCGGCGCCCTACCAGGCCGCCTATGACAGCGCCGTCGCCGCCCAGCAGAAGGCGGAGGCGGCGGCCGTCAACGCCCGGCTCCGGGCCGAGCGCTATCGCGAGCTGCTGCAGCGCAATGCGGCGAGCCAGCAGGACACCGACGACGCCACCGCGACCCTGGCCCAGGCCAGGGCCGACGTCGCCGCGGCAAAGGCCAGCGTCGAGACGGCGCGAATCAACCTCGACTTCACCAAGGTGACGGCGCCGATCGGCGGCCGCGTCGACCGCTCGACACTGACGCCGGGCGCCCTGGTGACGGCGAACCAGGCGGTCGCCCTGACGACCATCCGCCAGCTCGAGCCGATCAATGTCGACGTCATCCAGTCGAGCACCAATCTGCTGAACTTCCGCCAGGCCGTCGCCGAAGGACGCCTGAAGCTTTCGGGCGGCAATGTCGCGGTCAAGCTCAAGCTCGACACCGGCGCGGACTATCCGCAGGCGGGCAAGATCGAGTTCGCCGAATCCACCATCGACGTGACGACCGGCACCTTCACGGTGCGGGCCGAGTTCCCCAATCCGGACCGCCTGCTGCTGCCGGGCATGTTCGTCCGCGCCGTGGTCGAGGAAGGCATCGCGCCGAACAGCTTCCTGCTGCCGCAGCGCGCGGTCACCCGCAATCCGAAGGGCGAGGCGACGGCGAAGTTCGTCCAGGCCGACGGCAAGGTCGAGCAACGCGTCCTGACGACGCGGCGCAGCATCGGCAACAACTGGCTGGTCGATACCGGCGTCAAGGACGGCGAGCGCGTGATCGTCGAAGGCGGGCAGCTCGTCCGCCCGGGCCAGACCGTCACCGCCGACGAGGTCAGCGTCGACGAGGCGACGGGCGAGCTCAAATCCGCGAACCGCAGGGCGCAAGCGCCCGGCAACACGGCGAAGAACTGACGCCATGATGTCCCGCTTCTTCATCGAACGGCCGATCTTCGCCTGGGTCGTCGCCATCGTCATCATGCTGGCCGGCGTGCTGGCGCTGCGCACGCTGCCGGTCTCGCAATATCCCCAGATCGCGCCGACGACGGTGCAGATCAGCGCCAACTATCCAGGCGCCGACGCGCAGACGGTCGAGAACTCGGTGACCAAGGTCATAGAGCAGGGCATGACCGGCCTCGACAACCTGCAGTACATGACGGCGAACTCGACCTCGACCGGCAACGCCTCGATTACGCTGACCTTCAACAGCCAGGCCGATCCCGACGTCGCGCAGATGCAGGTGCAGAACAAGCTGCAGCTCGTCACGCGCCAGCTCCCGGCAGTGGTGCAGAGCACCGGCATCTCGGTCGCCAAGGCCTCGACGGGCTTCCTGATGGTCGCCGCCTTCGTCTCGAAGGACGGGCGGATGTCGACCACCGACCTGGCCGACTATGTCGATTCCACGCTGAACGACACACTCAAGCGCGTCGAAGGCGTCGGCTCGACCCAGCTCTTCGGCGCCGGCTACGCCATGCGCATCTGGCTCGACCCGGACAAGCTGCGCAAATACGCCCTGATGCCGCTCGACGTGGCGGCGGCGATCGAGGCGCAGAACACCCAGGTCTCGGCCGGCCAGCTCGGCGGCTTGCCGCAGGTCAAGGGCCAGCAGCTCAACGCCACCGTCACGGCGGCCTCGCGCCTGCAGACGGTCTCGCAGTTCGAGAACATCATCCTGAAGAGCGGCCCCTCGGGCTCGATCGTCAGGCTGAACGACGTCGCCCGCGTCGAACTCGGCGCCAAGAGCTATGACACCGTCTCGCGCTACAATGGCCAGCCGACCACCGGCCTCGCCATCAGCCTGGCCACCGGCGCCAACGCGATCGACACGGCCGAGGCGGTGCAGGCGACGATCGAGCGGCTGAAGCAGACCCTGCCGGAAGGCGTCGAGGTCACCTACCCCTACGACACCACGCCCTTCGTCACGCTCTCGATCGAGAAGGTGGTCCACACGCTGTTCGAGGCGATCCTGCTCGTCTTCGTGGTGATGTACGTCTTCCTGCAGAACCTGCGCGCGACCTTCATTCCGATGCTCGCCGTGCCGGTCGTACTGCTCGGCACCTTCGGCGTGCTCGCCGTCGCCGGCTACTCGATCAACACGCTGACCATGTTCGCCATGGTGCTCGCCATCGGCCTCCTGGTCGACGACGCGATCGTTGTCGTCGAGAACGTCGAGCGCGTGATGCAGGAGGAGAAGCTCGGCCCCAAGGAAGCGACCATCAAGTCGATGGGCGAGATCACCGGCGCGCTGATCGGCATCGCGACCGTGCTTTCGGCCGTGTTCGTGCCGATGGCCTTCTTCGGCGGCTCGGTCGGCGTCATCTACCGGCAGTTCTCGATCACCATCGTGACGGCGATGATCCTGTCGGTCGTTGTCGCGCTCGTGCTGACCCCGGCGCTCTGTGCCACGATCCTCAAGCCGATCGGCGATCACGGCCCGCGCAAGGGCTTCTTCGGCTGGTTCAACCGCAATTTCGAACGCACCACCGAAGGTTATCGCGCCGGCGTCGCCGGCATGATCGCACGGCCCCTGCGCTTCCTGCTCGTCTTCCTGCTGATCGGCGGCGGCATGGCCGCGCTGTTCGCGCGGTTGCCGAGTTCCTTCCTGCCGGACGAGGACCAGGGCATCCTGCTGACCAGCGTCCAGCTCCCGGTCGGCGCCACGCAGGACCGCACGCTCAAAGTGCTCGACGAGGTGCAGAAGCACTATCTCGAGAAGGAAAAGGACCTCGTCGAGGGAGTGCTCACCGTCGCCGGCTTCGGCTTCGGCGGACAGGGGCAGAATGTCGGCCTCGCCTTCGTGCGGCTGAAGCCCTTCGCCGAACGGGTCGGCAAGGCTGCGACAGCGCAGGCCGTGGCGGGGCGCGCCATGGCGGCGTTCCGGTCGATCCGCGACGGCACGGTCTATGCGCTGGCCCCGCCGGCGATCCAGGGCTTCGGCAACACCGCCGGCTTCGACTTCTACCTGCAGGACATCGCCGGCGCCGGCCATTCGCGGCTGATGGAGGTGCGCAACCAGCTGCTGGGCCTCGCGGGGCAGAGCAAGCTGCTCACCGGCACCCGCCCCAACGGGCAGGAGGACACGCCTCAATACGCGGTCGAGATCGACCAGGAGAAGGCGAGTGCGCTCACCCTGCCGCTCGCCGCGATCAACAACACGCTGTCGACGGCCTGGGGTTCGGCCTATGTCAACGACTTCATCGACCGCGGCCGTGTGAAATCGGTCTATGTCCAGGCGGACGCGCCCTTCCGCATGCAGCCGGAGGATGTCGGCCGCTGGTATGTCCGCAACGGCAGCGGCGAGATGGTCCCGTTCTCGGCCTTCTCGACCGGGCGCTGGAGCTACGGCTCACCGCGGCTGGAGCGCTACAACGGCTCGGCTGCCGTCGAGATCCAGGGCGCGGCCGCGCCCGGCGCCTCCTCGGGCGCGGCGATGGACGAGATCGACCGGCTGATGACGCAGCTGCCTCCGGGGTTCGGCCATGAGTGGACGGGCCTGTCCTTCCAGGAGCGGCTCTCGGGCAGCCAGGCTGTGGCGCTCTACGCCCTCTCGATGCTCGTCGTCTTCCTGTGCCTGGCGGCGCTCTACGAGAGCTGGTCGATCCCCTTCGCGGTGATGCTCAGCGTGCCGATCGGCATCTTCGGGGCGCTGCTGGCTGCGACGCTCTTCGGCCAGACCAACGACGTCTACTTCAAGGTCGGATTGCTGACGACCATCGGACTCGCCGCCAAGAACGCGATCCTGATCGTCGAGTTCGCGATCGAGCAGGAAGCGCAGGGCAAGCCTCTCGTCCAGGCGACGCTGGAGGCGGCGCGTCAGCGCCTGCGGCCGATCCTGATGACCTCGCTCGCCTTCGTGCTCGGCGTCCTGCCGCTGGCGGTGGCGACCGGCGCTGGCTCGGGCAGCCAGAACGCGATCGGCATCGGCGTGATGGGCGGCATGATCTCGGCGACGGTACTCGGCGTCTTCTTCGTGCCGCTGCTCTACATCGCCGTCGTGCGGGTCGTCAGGCGCTGGCGCGGAGACGTGCGCCCGGCCACAGCGCCCGAAACGACCTGAGCGCAATCAGCGGGAGGCGCGACGCCGTGAAGGCACCGCGCCTCCCGCAGCGTCTTCAGAACTGCGGCATCTGCGGCTGCGGCTGATGCTGCGCCAGCACCTGCTGGAAGACCTGGGCCCAGACATCCGGCGGCTGCGCGCCCGAGACGGCGAGCTTGCCGTCGACGATGAAGAAGGGCACGCCGGTGACGCCGACCTCGCGAGCATGGTTCTCGAGCCCGATCACGGTCTCGCGCAATTCATCATTGGCGAGCTCGTCGCGGGCGGCCTGCTCGTCGAAGCCCTGCTCGACGGCGATCTGAACCAGCGTCTCGAGATCCCCGATATCGCGGCCGTCCTGCCAATAGGCCTTGAACAGGGCTGCGGTCATGTCGCCGCCGCGCTGCACCGTCGAGGCTGCGGCGACCAGCATATGGGCCATGCGGGTGTTGACGCTCTTCGTCACCTTCGCCCAGTTGAAGGTGACGCCGCTCTCCAGCGCCGCCTCGGACAGCCGAAGCTCGATTTCCTTGCGCTTGCCGGGGCCGAACTTCGTCTCGAGATACTGCGTTCGGTCCATGCCCTGCTCGGGCATCTCCGGGTTGAGCTCATAGGGCAGCCAGGTGATGGCGAAGCGCTCGGTCAGGCCATAGCGGTCCAGCGCCGTCTCGAGCCTCGTCTTGCCGATGAAGCACCAGGGGCAGGCGATGTCGGAGACGATCGCGAGCGGCAGCTTGTCCTGCATGTCGATGTCCTTCGTGTCAGGCCGGCGGGTAGAGGTGCTGCCCGCCATGCCGGTCTTCGGCAACCGCTTCCGCGCCGGGCATCTCGCAGCCTGACAGGAAAGAGGGGCCGACGGGAATCTTGCCGGCGCCGCCGGGGATGTCGAGGATATAGGTCGGCTGGCACAGCCCCGAAAGATGGCCGCGCAGGCGCTTGACCAGCGCCTGCCCCTCTTCCAGCGTCAGGCGGAAATGCGAGGTGCCGGGCGCCAGATCCGGATGGTGCAGGTAATAGGGCTTGATGCGGTTCTCGACGAAGGCGCGCATCAGGGCGCCGAGCGTCTCGACATCGGCATTGACGCCCTTGAGCAGCACGGACTGGCTCAGCAGCACATGGCCGGCATCGGCGAGCGCCGCGATCGCGGCGCGGGCCTCCGGCGTGAATTCGCGCGGATGGTTGGCGTGGATCGCGATGTAGCTCGCCTTGCCGGGGATGCGCAGCGCCTTCGCATAATCCGGCGTGATCCGGCCGGGATCGACCACCGGCACGCGGGTATGCCAGCGCGCGACCTTGATATGCGGGACGGCGGCGAGGCGCCTGGCGACCTCGCGGACGCGCCGGGCGGAGAGGATGAAGGGATCGCCGCCGGTCATGATCACCTCCCAGATCTCGGGACGGGAGGCGAGATAGGCGAGCGCGGCGTCGAGCTTGGCACCGGTCAGCGCATCGCCGCCGGGCCCGACCATCTCGCGGCGGAAGCAGAAGCGGCAATAGACCGGGCAGGCATGGACGAGCTTGAGCAAGGCGCGATCGGGATAGCGATGCACCACGCCCTCGACGGGCGAATGGGCGTCGTCGCCGATCGGATCGGCCAGTTCCTGCGGCAGCGTCACCAGCTCGGCCGCATCGGGGATGAACTGGCGCGCGACCGGGTCCGCCGGATCGGCGGGATCGATCAGCCCGGCAACGGCCGGCGTGACGGAAACGGCGTAGCGCTCCGCCACCTTCTGTAGCGCTTCCCGGCGCGCGGGCGCGGCGAGGCCGGCCTCGACGAGCGCGTCGATGCTGCGCAGCGGCTGGCCTCCAGGGGGCTGGTGAACGGTCATGAACTTCCCCTGCCCGGTTCCGCGACCGGCGTCCAGAGGACGTCCTCGATCCAGCGCGCGCCCACGCAGAGCATGACGAGCCGGTCGAAGCCAAGCGCGATGCCGGAAGCGGCCGGCATCAGCGCCAGCGCCGCGAGGAAATCCGCGTCGACAGGATAGCGCTCGCCATAGATGCGCTCCTTCTCGTCCATATCGGCCTCGAAACGGCGGCGCTGCTCGGCCGGGTCGGTGAGCTCGCCGAAGGCGTTGGCGAGCTCGACGCCGCAGGCATAGAGCTCGAAGCGTTCGGCCACGCGCGGATCGCCGGGCTTTGGCCGGGCGAGCGCAGCTTCGCTGATCGGATACTCGCAGAGGATCGTGGCGCGGCCACGGCCAAGATGCGGTTCGATGCGTTCCGACAGCACGCGGCTGAAGATGTCGGACCAGTTGTCGTCTTCGGCCAGCCGGATGCCAGCGGCGACGGCCTGCCCGGCCAGCGCCGCGCGATCCACCGTGCCTTCCGGTGAGACGGTCGAGAGCAGGTCGATACCGGCATGACGGGCGAAGGCGTCGTGCAGCGTCAGCCGCTCGGGATCGGCGAAGGGATCGGCCTCCGCATCGCGCCACCGGAGCGTCGTCGCACCGGCGACGCGAGCGGCCTCGGCCAGCAGCGCCGCGCAATCCTGCATCAGGACCTCGTAGTCCTCGCCCGCCCGATACCACTCCAGCATCGTGAACTCGGGATGGTGCAGCGCCGTGCGCTCCCGGTTGCGGAAGACGCGGGCGAAATCGAAGATGCGCGTCTCGCCCGCCGCCAGCAGCTTCTTGGCCGCGAATTCGGGCGAAGTGTGCAGGTAATAGGGGTGGCTTTCGGCGGCGTTGTCGATCAGCGTCGTGCCGAAGCCGTGCAGATGCGTCTCGTTGCCCGGCGAAAGCTGCAGGATCGCCGCCTCGACCTCGGTGAAGCCGCGCGCCTCGAACCAGCGCCGCAGCGCGGCCTTGATCCGGCCCCGTGCGAGAAGCGCCGGGCGGCGATCGGCATGGACGTCGGGCCGCCAGAACGGCGTCGGGGAGGAACTCATCGAATCTCGCGTCGAATGCGTCGGAAAGCTTTCGTTTCGCGCGCGAATGCGGTAGTTGCGCGGCGACAGAATTCGCATAGAGCATCGCGCGAAAAAGTGGGAACCGGTTTTTCGCGAGAGCGACGCTCTGAATTTTAGATTTGGCGCGGGAACGCCGCGCACCAGCAAGGACATTCACGTGGTCAAGGTCATCGCCTCTTCCGTCCGCAAGGGCAACGTCCTCGAAGTCGACGGGCATCTCTGCTCTGTGCTCTCGGCCGAGAGCTTCTTCCCGGGCAAGGGCACGCCGACGACGCAGATCGACATGCGCCGCATCGCCGACGGCGTGAAGGTCTCGCAGCGCTACAAGACGACCGAGCAGGTCGAGCGCGCCTATGTCGAGGATCGCGACTTCACCTATCTCTACCAGGACGGCGAGCAGTACGTCTTCATGAACCCGGAGAACTACGACCAGCTCCATGTCGACAAGGATGTGGTCGGCGATGCCGCCCCCTATCTCCTGGAAGGCATGAAGGTCTCGCTCTCCGTGTTCGACGACAAGGCCGTCGCGATCGAGCTGCCGCAGCGCGTCACGCTGGAGGTGGTCGAGACCGAGCCGGTGACCAAGGGCCAGACGGCCTCCTCGTCCTACAAGCCGGCGATCCTCTCCAACGGTGTGCGCAGCGCCGTGCCGCCGCATGTCGGCGTCGGCACCCGCATCGTCGTGATGACGGCCGACGGCTCCTATGTCGAGCGCGCGAAAGATTGATCTTTCCGCGCAGAGCGCCGCGGAAAAATCTCCTCTATAACTTTACGCAGCGGGCCCTTTCCGGGCCCGTTGTCGTTTCGAGGTTTCCCATGCCGCTCACAGTCCAGGCCGCCGCCCTTTCCGGCTTCGTTCAGACGCTCAAGGCGCTCGACGCCATTCTCGACAAGGCTTTGGAACAGGCCGAGACCCGCAAGATCCAGCCCGAGGTGCTGCTGACGGCGCGGCTCGCGCCCGACATGCTGGCCTTCACCCGCCAGATCCAGCTCTGCTGCGACTTCGCCAAGAACGCGGTAGCGCGCCTCTCGGGCGGCGAGAATCCGCGCTTCCCGGACGAGGAGAAGAGCTTCCCGGAGCTGAAAGATCGCATCGCCAAGACACTCGCCTTCGTGGCGGCCGCCGATGGCGCCGCCCTCGATGCCGGGCTTGCCCGCGAGGTCACCTTCCCGCGCGGCCCCTCGGCGACGGTGACGATGACGGGCGAGGCCTATCTCACCCGCTTCGCCATCCCGAACTTCTATTTCCACGCCACGACGGCCTACGACATCCTGCGCGAGAACGGCTTCCAGATCGGCAAGCAGGACTTCCTGCTGGGCGTCTTCGACGCCTGAGACGCCCCGTGCCGGCGACGCCGACGATCGCGATCGAACCCGCCTCTCCCCGGGATGCCGGGGAGATCGCGACGCTCTATCTCGCCTCGCGCGCCGCCGCCCTGCCCTATCTGCGCCGCTGCCACAGCGACGAGGCGGTGCGGAGCTGGATCGCGACCGTGATGCTGGCAACCGGCGAGACCTGGGTGGCGCGCGAGGCCGGGCGCATCCTCGGCTTTGCGACGCTGAACGGCGAGGAGCTCGACCAGCTCTATCTGTTGCCTGGGTATTTTCGCCGCGGCATCGGCACGCTGCTGCTCGCGAAGGCCAAGGAGCGCAGCCCCGAGCAGCTCAGCCTGTTCACCTTCCAGCGGAACACGGCCGCGCGGGCCTTCTACGAGCGCCACGGCTTCCGCCTCGTCGATCTCAACGACGGCAGGCGCAATGTTGAAGGCGAACCGGACGCGCTTTACGTGTGGCGCCAAACTTTTTCGACCGAGGGCTTGTAATCGGGAGAAGCCCTCCCCATCTTGGGTTCACGGCGATGTCGAGGGCGTTCCACAGCCCTCCAGCGCCCGTGAAGACGGCCATGAGCCGAACGTGTGACGCCGGATGTACGCGCACCGTTCCGCTGCATGGCCGTTGGCGTTTCTGGGGCCGAGCCCGTCATGGACGGGCTTGTCCCGACCATCCCCGCCTTCCTTCGCCGATAGCAGTGTTCAAGGCGTGGATGCTCGCCACAAGGGCGAGCATGACGGCGCAGTCTTTCAGCCCTGCAAGAACGGATTGTTCTGCCGCTCCTCGCCCAGCGTGCTCGCCGGGCCATGGCCGGGCAGGAACTGGACGTCGTCGCCAAGCGGCAGAAGCTTCGTCTTGATCCCCGAGATCAGCGCCTCGTGGTCGCCATAGGGGAAGTCGGTACGGCCGACGGAACCGGCGAAGACGGTGTCGCCGGCGAGCAGAAAGCGCAGATCCTTCTGGAAGAAGGTGACATGGCCCGGCGAATGGCCCGGCACATGCGCGACCTCGAAGGTCAGATCGCCCAGCGAGACCGTATCGCCATCCTTCAGCCAGCGCGTCGGCACCACGGCCTTCATGCCGGGGATGTCGAAGCGCAGCCCCTGCTCCGGCAGGGCATCGAGCAGCGGCTTGTCGCCCTGATGCGGCCCGATGATCGGGATCGACAGCGCCTCGGCCAGTTCGGTCGCGCCCCCGGCATGGTCGAGATGGCCGTGCGTCAGCCAGATCGCGACCGGGATGACGCCGAGTTCCTTGAGCGCGGCCTGCAGGCGCGGCACGTCGCCGCCGGGATCGACGATCGCCGCCTCGTTGCTCTTGGGCTCCCAGATGATCGAGCAGTTCTGCTGGAACGGCGTCACCGGCACAACGGCGATCTGGAGCGGCGGCTGTTGGTCGGTCATGGGAGGCCTTTCGATTATCTGAAACGGCTACTACCACGCCGTGGCGTCATTGCGAGCGCAGCGAAGCAATCCAGGGAGACTGGGAGGGTTCGCCCAGCCCCCTGGCTTGCTTCGTCGCTTCGCTCCTCGCAATGACGGATGCGCCTCAACGCCCGCCGCAGCGATTGGCGACGAGTGCGCGGTAGTTCACCAGCTCGGTGTCCATCTCCGCGACGTTGCGCTCGCGCTCCGCCCCGCTCTGGCAGGCGGCGAAGACCGAGCGGGCCTTCTGCAAATAGCCGACATGCTCGCGATAGGCGCGGCACTGCGTCGCCTGGTCGGCGCTTGCCACGGCGGCGAGCCTGGTCTGCTGACGGCGGAAGCCGGCCTCGTTCTGGAAGAGGTCGCGCGAGCAGGTCGCCGGCCGCTGCTGCTGGGCCAGGGCAGGGCCGGTCAGCAGTGCCGCGAGCAGCGCCAGGGTGAGCGCGCGCCTCATCCGAGATTCAGCTCCTTGAAGAAGTCGTTGCCCTTGTCGTCGATGACGATGAAGGCCGGGAAATCCTCGACCTCGATCCGCCAGACCGCTTCCATGCCGAGTTCCGGATATTCCAGAACCTCGACCTTCCGGATGCAATCCTGCGCCAGCCGCGCCGCCGGGCCGCCGATCGAGCCGAGATAGAAGCCGCTATGCTTGTTGCAGGCTTCCCGCACCGCGGCGGAGCGGTTGCCCTTGGCCAGCATCACCATCGAGCCGCCGAAGGACTGGAACTGGTCGACGAAGGAATCCATGCGGCCGGCAGTGGTCGGGCCGAATGAGCCGGAGGCGAAGCCCTCGGGGGTCTTGGCCGGGCCGGCGTAATAGACCGGGTGGTTCTTGAAATAGTCGGGCATGCCCTCGCCGCGCTCCAGGCGCTCGCGGATCTTGGCATGGGCGAGATCGCGGGCGACGATGATCGTGCCAGTCAGCGACAGGCGCGTCTTGACTGGGTGCTTCGAGAGCGTCGCGAGAATCTCGCTCATCGGCTGGTTGAGATCGATCTTGACCACGGCGCCGCCGAGCTTCGCCTCGTCGACATCCGGCAAATACTTCGACGGATCGGTCTCCAGCGCCTCGAGGAAGATGCCGTCCCTGGTGATCTTGCCCTTGGCCTGGCGGTCGGCCGAGCAGGAGACGCCCAGCCCGATCGGCAGCGAGGCGCCGTGGCGCGGCAGGCGGATGACACGGACGTCGTGGCAGAAATACTTGCCGCCGAACTGTGCGCCGACGCCGAGCGCCTGCGTCATCTTATGGACCTCCTCCTCCATCTCGAGATCGCGGAAGGCATGGCCCGAGGGCGAACCCTTGGTCGGCAGCGCGTCGAGATAGCGGGTCGAAGCGAGCTTCACCGTCTTGAGGTTCTGCTCGGCCGAGGTGCCGCCGATCACGATGGCGAGGTGATAGGGCGGACAGGCGGCGGTGCCGAGCGTCAGGATCTTCTCCTTCAGGAACGCCATCATGCGATCCTTGGTGAGAAGGGACGGCGTCGCCTGGTAGAGGAAGGTCTTGTTGGCCGAGCCGCCGCCCTTGCAGACGAAGAGGAACTTATAGGCGTCCTCGCCCTCGGCGTAGATGTCGATCTGCGCGGGCAGGTTGGTCGCGGTGTTCTTCTCCTCGAACATCGAGAGCGGCGCGAGCTGGGAATAGCGCAGGTTGCGCTTGAGATAGGCGTCGTGGACGCCCTCGCCCAAAGCCGCCTCGTCGTCGCCATCGGTCCAGACCTTGCGGCCCTTCTTGCCCATGACGATCGCGGTGCCGGTGTCCTGGCACATCGGCAGGACACCGCCGGCGGCGATATTGGCGTTCTTGAGCAGGTCATAGGCGACGAACTTGTCGTTCGAGGTCGCCTCGGGGTCGTCGAGGATCTTGGCCAGCTGGGCGAGATGCCCCGGACGCAGCAGATGGTTGATGTCGATGAAGGCCTGCTCGGAGAGCTGGCGGATCGCCTCGCGCGAGACGCTCAGGATCTCACGATCACCGATTTTCTCGACGCTGACACCTTCGCTGCCGAGCTTGCGGTAGGGCGTCTTGTCCTCGCCGAGCGGGAAGAGATCGACATGCGTATAGGCCATGATCAGCGGCTCCGGAGCAGGGTGCGCCGCGCTCGGCTCATGGCTGGCGCGACGCCGTTCTGGCCGGCGTCATAGCCGCTCGGGCGCTCGCGTCCAAGCAGTCTTTAATCCGTACAGACTGAGGGAGCAGGGAAGCACGCCTCCCCAACGACGTGATCCAGAAGGGTCGGGCAAAAACGTTGCACCCGTTTCCCTCTCTGGATTGCTTCGTCGCTTCGCGCCCCGCAATGGCGGGTTGCGCGTCTCTAGGCCGCCTGCGCGGCCGACTCGGCCAGGACGGCGTAGATCGCCGACGGATCGCGGATCTTCCGGACCTGCTCCAGCACCGACTGGTTGCGCAGGACGCGCGCGACCCGGGCCAGCGCCTTGAGATGATCCGCCCCCGCGCCTTCCGGCGCGATCAGCACGAAGATGATATCGACCGGCTGGCCATCGAGCGCGTCGAAATCGATCGGCTTCTCGGCGCGGGCGAACAGCCCGACCAGACGGTCGATGCCCGGCATGCGGCCGTGCGGGATCGCGATGCCATCGCCGATGCCGGTCGAGCCGAGGCGCTCTCGCTGAAGCAGCGCCTCGAAGATCTCGCGCTCGGGCAAGCCGGTCAGGGTGGCGGCGTGCAGAGCAAGCTCCTGCAGAGCCTGCTTCTTGCCATTGGCCCGTAGCGGCGAGATCACCGCTGCAGGGCTCAGGAGATCGGTTAGCGTCATTCGCCCGTCCATGCATGTCCCGTGCCGGCCACAACGCCGTCGGCACGGGTCAGGGTCGACGGCCTGAGCGGTTCGCCCGCCGGCCTCTCAGGACAACGATGCCGGCGGGTCGATCCAGCCGATATTGCCGTCGCGGCGGCGGTATACGATGTTCATGCGGCCATTGCCAGCATGACGGAAGACGATGACCGGCGCACCCGTCAGGTCGAGTTCGGCGACAGCGTCACCTACCGTCAGAACATGCAGGGATTTGGTGGTTTCGGCCACGATCACCGGGTTGTCGCCGGCCGAAACGCCGTCGAACTCCTCGATCTCGGCATCCGGAGCCGCGATCACATAGCTGGGGATTTCGATCCCCGCATCGCGGCCGTTGGCACCCGAGCGGTCCTTCAGCCGGCGCTTGTAGCGCCGCAGCCGCTTCTCGATGCGCTCGGCCATCTTGTCCAGGCTGGCATAGGCATCATGGGCGGTGGCGGAGGCTTCCAGCGTGATCCCGGAGGAGAGATGGATCACGGTGTCGGTACGGAAGGCCGTGCCGTCCTTGTCCACCGTGACATGGCCCTGATAGCCGCCCTCGTAATATTTGCTGACGGCCGCAGCGACCCGCTCCTCGGCCTGACCACGCAGGGCCTCGCCGACATCGAGATTCTTGCCGGAGATTCGCAAGCTCATGGACTGCTTCCCCTTGTTCGTCATGGCCAGTGCTCGGCCATCCCTAGGAGCTAAGAACCGGGAGTCGGGGATGTCAATGAGCGAGGCCGGTCATGGCCAGCATGCGCCAGGGCTTTGGAACAAATTCGCTCAGCGTTCGCTGCGCGCCATCGCGACTTTCTCCCGCCGCCGCTCCATCGAAGAGGGGATTCGCAGGGATTCGCGATATTTCGCCACAGTGCGCCGCGCGATGTCGATGCCACCGGCCTTGAGCTTCGTGACGATGGCATCGTCGGAAAGCACCGCGGAAGGGCTTTCCTCGTCGATCATCTGCTTGATGCGGAAGCGCACCGCTTCGGCGGAATGCGCCTCGCCATAGCCGGTCGCGGCGATCGCGGCCGAGAAGAAATACTTCATCTCGAAGACGCCGCGCGAGCAGGTCAGGTACTTGTTCGAGGTCACGCGCGAAACGGTCGATTCGTGCATGCCGATCGCGTCCGCGATGGTCTTCAGGTTGAGCGGGCGCAGATGCTCGATGCCATGCGCGAAGAAGCCATCCTGCTGACGCACGATCTCGCTCGCGACCTTCAGGATGGTGCGGGCCCGCTGCTCCAGCGAGCGGGTCAGCCAGTTCGCCGTCTGCAGGCATTCGGCGATGAAGGCCTTCTCCTCGTCGTTGCGGGCGGCCTTCGAAACGCGGGCGTGATAGGTCTGGTTGACGAGTAGGCGCGGCAGGGTGTCCGGGTTGAGGTCGATCAGCCAGGAGCCGTCCGGCGCTGCGCGGATGAAGACATCCGGCACCACCGTCTCCGCGGCCGAGCCGCCGAAACCGCGGCCGGGCTTGGGATCGAGCCGGCGGATCTCGCCGACCATATCGGCAATATCCTCGTCGTCGACGCCGCAGACGCGCTTCAGCGCCGCGAAATCGCGCTTGGCGACAAGATGGAGATTCGCCACCAGCGCCTGCATCGCCGGGTCGAAGCGGTCGCGGTCGCGCAGCTGGATCGCGAGGCATTCGGCGACGTCGCGGGCGGCGACGCCCGAGGGGTCGAAGCCCTGGACGATGCGCAGCACGGCCTCGACGCGCTCGACGCCGACCCCGAGACGCGCGGCGATCTCGGCGACAGGCTCGGCGAGATAGCCGCTGTCGTCGACCGCATCGATCAGGTGACGGCCGATGATGCGCTGCGCCGCGTCGCTGACGGCGAGGTCGAGCTGGGCGCTGAGATGGTCTTGCAGCGACAGATCTGCCGTCAGCCCGCTCTCGAAACCCTCCGGCCCGTCCTCGAAGGAGCCGCCACGCGAGCCATAGGCGCCGCCGATGATCGGCAGGCTGTCGGCGCCGTTGGCTTCGCTGCGCGCGGCGCTCGGCTGCTCGCTCTGGAAGACGTTGTCGAGCCCGGTCCCGAGCCGGCCTTCCATGCCCTCCTGGGTGTTCAGGCTCTCGGCGCGGGCGAAGCTCTCGGGATCTGCCGCGAGAGGACCGTCGCCGCCTTCGGGCCGCAGGGGCAGGTCCGGCCCGTCATCCCGCTCGAGCAGCGGATTGCGCTCGAGTTCGCCATCGACGAAATTCTGCAGTTCCAGATGAGAGAGCTGGAGCAGCTTGATCGCCTGCAGCAGTTGCGGCGTCATCACCAGGGACTGTCCCTGGCGCAGCTCCATGCGCGGCATCATCGCCATGCGCCGACGGCCCTTCTCACTGGCGCACCCAACGGCACGCTTCTTGCTTGAGAAGAGACCCTAGCGCCGGTGCATCGCCACGTCAAAGCCTCCGCCTCGTTCGAAGGCGCGATGATTGACGCATCGCAACATATCGTCGCGAAGGCGAAGACACCGACTGGCTAGAGGCGGAAATCCTCGCCGAGATAGACGCGGCGCACATCCGGATTGGCGATGATCTCGGCCGGCGACCCCTCGGTCAGCACCCGGCCGGAATGGATGATGTAGGCGCGGTCGACGAGGCCGAGCGTCTCGCGGACATTGTGGTCGGTGATCAGGACGCCGATGCCACGGTCGGTGAGCTGGCGCACCAGGGCCTGAATGTCGCCGACCGCGATGGGGTCGATGCCGGCGAAGGGCTCGTCGAGCAGGATGAAGGAGGGCTTGCCGGCGAGCGCTCGGGCGATCTCGCAGCGGCGACGCTCGCCGCCCGACAGCGCGATCGAAGGTGCCTTGCGCAGGCGGGAGATCGTGAACTCCTCGAGCAGCTGGTCGAGCTGGCGCTCGCGCGCCTTGCGATCGGGCTCGACCACCTCGAGCACGGCGCGGATATTGTCCTCGACCGAGAGGCCGCGGAAGATCGAGGCTTCCTGCGGCAGGTAGCCGATGCCGAGCCGCGCGCGCTGGTACATCGGCAGCGCGGTGATGTCGTTGCCCTCGAGCGAGATCACGCCGAAATCGGCCGCGACGAGCCCGGTGATCATGTAGAAGATCGTGGTCTTGCCGGCGCCGTTCGGGCCGAGCAGGCCGACGGCCTCCCCCTGGCGCAGATAAAGGCTGGCATCGGAGACGACGGCGCGCCCGCCATAGCTCTTGCGCAGATTGCTGACGGCGAGGATACCGGGACCGCCGATCAGCTCGGCCGTCGACGGCGCCCTCCGCGCCTGGCGGGCCTGCGGGCCGCGCCCGCCGAAAAGCCCGCGCAGGCGTCCGAACAGACCATTCTGCTGCGAGCCGGCAGCATCGGCACGGGCCGGCATGGCGGCGGGGCGGGGAGCTTCGGATACGGTCACTGCAGCACGATCAGTTGGTGGGCTTCGGCGCCGGCTTGCTCGCGTCCGTCTTGCTGGAGTCGGTCGAGTTCGGCACGAAGAACCCCTGCACGCGTCCGCCCTTGTTGGTCTCGACATTGGCGACGCCGGTGACCGTGTTGTAGGTCAGCTTCTCGCCGCGGGTGATGTTGGGGCCGTCGTTCAGCGCGACATTGCCGGTCATGATCACGACGTTGTTGGCCCGGTCGAACTCGGCATTGTCCGACGTCGCCGCCTGGGTCTTGGAGACGACCGTGACCGGCCCCTTGCAGAGGATGCGCTTGATCGAGCTGTCATTGCCCGCGCCCTGGCCATTGCCGGCGGCAGCGGGGGCCGGGGTCGCGGCACGGGCCGACGCGGCGCCGCCGCCCTGCCCGCCTCCGCGCCCCTCGTAGAGCACGGTCATCACCGAGCAGCGGACGGTCGTCTCGCCCTGGACGGCGACGACATTGCCGGTGAAGACCGCCTTGTTCTCCTTGTCGAGCACGTCGAGCTTGTCGGCGTCGATCTTGATGGGCTCCTTGCTGTCACCGCCGAGGCCACCGAGCGGCGACGAGGCATTGGCGCCGCGCCCCTTGCCCTGCGCCGGCTGCGCCCAGGCCTCCTGCGAGGCTCCCAGGACGACGAAGCCGGCCGCCAGCAGCATGGCGATGCCGGAGCAGCCCTTCACGAAGCGAAACGTCTGGCCTGCCGTGATCATGTCACTGTCTCTTCCCGTTGCCGGCGTCGCTTGCCGGTGCAGTGCCCTGCGGTGCAACCCGATCGGCCTTCAGCAGTTCCGGCATCGGCGTGCTGCCTTCGCGCTCGGGACCCGCGATCGTACCTGCCGGCGCGTTCTTGATGAAGACCCGCACCCGCCCCTCGAAGGCGATCAACTCGCCATTGTTCTTCACGTCAAGCGTGTTGGCATCCACCGTCGTCTCGCCGAGGTCAACCTTGACCGGCTCGCGGGAGACCACGGTGCCGGATTTGAAGTCGACATCGGCCGTCTTCATCCGCATGTCGTGGCCGTTCTCCGTGCGGATATGGACATCATCCACGAGCCGCAGCTTTTCCTTCTGCGTGTCGAACAGACCGGTCCGGGCATTGACGGTGACCCAGCCCTCGCGCTCCATCTGGATGCGCGCGGTCAGCGCCTGCAGCTCGACCTGCGTCGGGTTGCGGATTTCCTGGAAGGCGTTCTCCGCCGTGACCTGATAGGGCCGGTTGTCCTTGCGGTGACCGGAGAGCTTCGGCGTCTCCATCCTGACCTTGCCGCCGGTGATGCCGACCGAGCTGACCGAGACATTGGCCAGCTTGCCGCCGAGCGGGCTGAGGAAGGGGATCACCACCAGCGCCAGCACCAGGACCACCACGGCCACCGGAATCGCGCCGCGCAGGATCTGGACGAGACGGGTATGTCGCCGGGCAGCACCGAAGGCCGCGCGGCGACGCAGCGCCTGCGCGGACAGCCTACCGGCCGGATCATTGAAGGTCATTGCCACAGTCATGTCCCGCGCAATGGCAGCCGCTCACGGCATTTTCGTGTCGGGCAGGCGAATCGCATCGCGCCCCCGCGCGATCCGCCCTCTCGATGCCGACGGCGCGCCCCCACGTCTGTCCGCGCGCAGACAGACGCAAGAAGCCTTCGAAATTGTCAAGTGTGAGCGAAGATATCGTTCTCGGGCCAGCCGGCGAGGTCGAGCTCGGCACGGTAGGGCAGGAACTCGAAGCAGGCGCGGGCGAGATGGCTACGCCCCTCGCGCGCCAGCATCGCTTCCAGCTTCTCGTGCAGGGCATGGAGATGCAGCACGTCGGAAGCCGCATAGGCGAGCTGGGCCTCGCTCAGGCTGTCCGCGCCCCAGTCCGAGGATTGCTGCTGCTTCGAGAGTTCGACGCCGAGCAGTTCGCGGACCAGGTCCTTCAGCCCATGGCGATCAGTGTAGGTGCGGGCCAGCTTCGAAGCGATCTTGGTGCAGTAGACCGGGCTGGTCACGACGCCGAAGGCCTGGCGGAGCACCGCAATGTCGAAACGCGCGAAATGAAAGAGCTTCAGCACCGCGGGATCTTCCAGCAGGCGGATCAGGTTCTTGGGACGCTCGCCGCCCTGCGGGATCTGCACGACATCGGCCGTGCCGTCGCCGCGCGAAAGCTGCACCACGCAGAGCCGGTCGCGATGCGGGTTGAGGCCAAGCGTCTCGGTGTCGATCGCGACGCTGGACCCGGCCTCGTAGCCGTCAGGCAGATCGCCGCGATGAAAACGGATGGTCATGCTCGAAACCTCACTCGGGCCGCGCAGGGGCGCCCTTCAACGATACTCACTGCCGGTCGGACTGCGCCGGCGCGACGCTCCATCCGCAGCTAGCGGCCCGGAATGGGCCATTCAAGCCTTTTCTGAGTTGGCACAACCGCCCGGCCGCAGCGTTAACCTTTTATTCACCATAAGCTTCAATCTTGCGTTAAGACATGCGATCAAGCACCCAACGGAGCAGACGCATGTCCACGATCCGCCTCTTCTGCGATCTCGACGGCCGCATAGGCCTGCGCAGCTTCTGGATCGGCGGCGCCGCCGTCGCGCTCACGCTGTTCGCGCTGCAGAAGATCGTGCCGCATCTGACCACCCCTCAGATGGCGCGAACCATCGTCGCCTTCGCCAGCGCTTTCGCGCTGTTCCCCTGGGCGGCGCTGGCCGCCAAGCGCGCCACCGACCGCGGCAGCAGCCCGCTCTTCGGCATCCTGCTGATCTGCGCGATCGTCCTGCCCGAGCATCTGCGGCTCTACATGCCATTCGGCTGGCGGCCGTCGCTCGAAGCGATCGCGACGATCGCCTGGGTCATCGCCTTCATCGATCTCGGGCTGATGCCTTCGGCCAGACAGGACGAACCGGCAGAGCCGGCCACCGTGAAGCTCGGTTCCCGCTAGGGCGAAAGCACGCTAAAGCGGCGCCATGACCAACGATCCCGCCGCTTCCGCCCCTACCCTCGCCTTCGACCCCACCGACCCCGTCGCGCTGACGCAGGCGCTGGTGCGCCGTGCCTCCGTCACGCCGCAGGAAGGCGGAGCGCTCGCCCTGCTCGATAGCGTGCTCGCGGCCGAGGGCTACGAGGTCCATCGCCCCGTCTTCAGCGAGCCCGGCACGCCGGATGTCGAGAACCTCTATGCCCGCATCGGTAGCGAGGCCCCGGTCTTCGTCATTGCCGGGCATACCGACGTGGTTCCGGTCGGCGACGAGGCGGCCTGGACCCGCGCGCCCTTCGGCGGCACGATCGAGGACGGCGTGCTCTACGGGCGCGGCGCCTGCGACATGAAGGGCGGTGTCGCCGCCATGGTCGCGGCCGCGATCCGCTATCGCCGCGCGAATCCGGATGCGCCCGGCTCGATCGCCTTCCTGATCACCGGCGACGAGGAAGGACCGGCCGTCAACGGCACCGTGAAGCTGCTGGCCTGGGCGCATGAGCGCGGCGAGCGCTTCGACCACTGCATCCTCGGCGAGCCGACCAATCCGGCGGCGATGAGCGACATGGTCAAGATCGGCCGACGCGGCTCGCTGACCGGCAAGCTCACGGTCCAGGGCACGCAGGGCCATGTCGGCTATCCGCATCTCGCCGACAATCCGATCCGCGGCATGGTCCGGCTGCTGGCGGCGCTCGATGCGACGCCGCTCGACACCGGCACGGATCATTTCGACCCGAGCAATCTCGAGGTGACCACGCTCGACGTCGGCAATGCGGCGACGAACGTCATCCCGGCGCAGGCGAAAGCCGTCTTCAACATCCGCTTCAACGATGTCTGGACACCGGAGACGCTCGCGGCCGAGATCGAGCGGCGCCTGCGCGAGGCGGCCGGCAACACGGTGCGCTACGAGGTCGGCTTCCAGCCGACCAATGCCGTCGCCTTCCTGACGGAGCCCGGCCCCTTCGTGAACATGGTCGCGGACGCCGTCGCCGCCGAGACCGGCAAGCGGCCGGCGCTGTCGACGACCGGCGGGACCTCCGACGCCCGCTTCATCAAGAGCTATTGCCCGGTGGTCGAATACGGCGTCGTCGGCAAGACGATGCACCAGATCGACGAATGCGTCGCGGTCGCGGATCTCGTCGCGCTGGAGCGGATCACGCATCGTTTACTCGGCACTTATTTTGCAGCGCAGCATGGGGCTTGACGCGCCGGACCCATGGGGCATTATCTGCCTTAGACGAAAGTCTAAGAACGCAGATGATGGAGACCGTGATGAGGCTCGCTGCCGACGACGTCGCGCGCTCGCTGCGGGGTTCCTGGCACCTGATGACCCGCGGCACTGAAGCGCTTTCCGAACTCGACCTCAGCCGGGACGGGTTCTGGCGCTCCTACCTCGCTTTTGCGCTGATGCTGCCCGCGACGATCGCGATGCTCGCCGCGGCGCGCCTGATCGCCGGACTGCCGAACAGCGCGGGCCTCTTCACCGCCCCGACCCTGGTGATGGCGGTCGTCGGCGCGCTCTGCCTCGCCATCCTCGCGGTGCCTACCCTGCTGATCGCGCTGCGCCCCGCGCTCGCGCAGGCGCCACGCTTCACCAGCTTCGTCATCGCCTGGAACTGGGCCGGCATCGTCTCGGCCAGCCTGATGGCGGTCCCGGCCGCGGTCTTCGCGGTCGGCTGGTCGACGCCGACGCTCGCGCTCGTCCAGTCGGCCTTCTTCGCCGCGATCGTGCTCCGGCTGCGCTATTGCGTGGCGCGCGCCGCCTTCGGCCCGGAAGGGCCCGCCATCGCCCTGCCGCTGATCATCGCCAGCGTCGTGCTCGACTATGGCGTGATCCGGCTGTTCGGCCTGTTCTGAGCCGGCCGTTCCACGGCTGCGTCGGATATCTCCGAAAAGCACGCCCCGCTTTTCGGCGTGGTGCTCAGTAGTCCACGCCAGCGAGATAGAGCCCGCAAGACGGCGCCAGCGCGGCGCATTGCGCGCGATCGCGCGCCGCCAGGATCTGGCCGAGCTTCGCTTCCGGCCAGCGTCCGGCCCCGACCATCTTCAGGCTGCCGACGATCGAGCGGACCTGATGGTGCAGGAAGGAGCGGGCGTGGGTGTAGACCACGATCTCCGCGCCCTCGCGGCGAACATCGAGCCGGTCGAGCGTGCGGATCGGACTGTTGGCCTGGCATTCGGCGGCACGGAAGGTGGTGAAGTCGTGATGGCCGAGCAAAGCCTTGGCGGCACGGTCCATCGCCTCGTGGTCGAGCTTGACCGGGACATGCCAGACGCGGCCACGGTCGAGCGCCGGCGGCGCCCGCCGGTCGAGGATGCGGTAGATGTAGTAGCGGCGCTTCGCCGAGATGCGGGCGTCGAATTCATCCGGCACGATCTCGGCACCGAGCACGCTGACCGGGACCTGCGCCTTCAGCCGCGCATTGCTCGCGTCGCGCACCACATCGGTGCGCCATTCCCTGTCGAGATCGACATGGGCGACCTGATGAGTGGCGTGGACACCGGCATCGGTGCGGCCGGCGCAGTGCAGCCGCACGGGATGGCCGCAGAAGGCCTCGATCGCCTCCTCGACGCTCTGCTGCACCGAGGGGTCGCTCGCCTGGCGCTGCCAGCCCGAGAACGGCGTGCCGTCATATTCGATGACGAGCTTGTAGCGCGGCATCAGAGCCGGCCGCCGGAACGTAGGAAGCGGTTTTCGGACAACGGCCTGCTCCGCTAAAGCCTGTCGCCGGCCCCGAGCCGCGCGCCGCGCAGGAACTCGGCTCCGCTCATCGGCGCCTTGCCGGCGCGCTGGACCTGCAGCAGCTTCACCGCGCCGACGGCGCAGGCGACGGTGCCCTCGTCGTCGAGCAGCGTGCCGGGCTCGGCCGCCCCGCCGGCGCGCGCCGTGCGGAGGATCTTGAGCCGTTCCGGCCCCTTGCCGAGATCGATCTCGGCGAAAGCACCCGGAAAGGGCGAAAGGCCGCGCACGCGATCATGCACCTGCTGCGCCGGCAGCGACCAGCTCAGCTTCGCCTCGGCATTGGAGATCTTGGCGGCGTAGGTGACGCCCTCTTCCGGCTGCGGCGTGAAATGCAGGGCGCCGCGCCCGAGCGCTGCCAGCGCGCGCACCATCAGGTCGGCGCCCAGGAGGCTGAGCCCATCATGCAGCTCGCCCGCCGTCATGTCCGGGCCGATCGCGAGCGTCTCGACCATGCCGACCGGGCCGGTATCGAGCCCGGCCTCCATCTTCATCACGCAGACGCCGCTCTCGGCATCGCCGGCCATGATCGCGCGCTGGATCGGCGCCGCGCCGCGCCAGCGCGGCAGCAGCGAAGCATGGAGATTGAGGCAGCCGAGTTCCGGCAGGTCGAGGATCGCCTGCGGCAGGATCATGCCATAGGCGACGACGACGGCGACATCGGCCTGGTGCGAGGCGATGATCTCGGCCTGCTCCGGCGTCTTCAGCGTCGCGGGGGTGAAGACGGGAATACCGAAGCGCTCGGCCGCCTTGTGCACCGGCGAGGGCCTCAGATCGAGGCCGCGGCCGGCTTGCGCCGGGGCGCGGGTGTAGCAGGAGACCACTTCGTGCCCCTGCCCGACGATCTCGGTCAGCACCGGCACGGCAAAATCCGGCGTGCCCATGAAGATGACGCGCAAGCTCATATGCTCAATATTTCCTCAGCTCCGGCAGGGGTGCCGGACGGAATGAAGCAGCCCCCATCCTGAGGAGCGCTTCGTAGAAGCGCGTCTCGAAGGATGCTCCAAGAGAGTCCCGAGCCATCTGGACCATCCTTCGAGACGCGCTTCTACGAAGCGCTCCTCAGGATGAGGGCTCGGATCATGGATGTCGACTACGCCGCCCGCTCGCGCTTGGCCGCCTTGGCGAATTTCTTGGTCACCCGCTCGCGCTTCAGCCGCGAGAGGTGATCGATGAAAAGGATGCCGTCGAGATGGTCGATCTCGTGCTGCAGGCAGGTGGCGAGCAGGCCCTCGGCCGCGATCTCCTGCGTCTTGCCGTCGAGATCCATGTAGCGGACCTTCACCTCTGCCGGGCGCTCGACCTCCTCGTAATATTCGGGGATCGAGAGACAGCCTTCCTCATAGGCGCTGAACTCGTCCGAAGACCAGGTGACCTGCGGATTGATGAAGACCTGCGGCTTGCGCGGCTCCGGCTCCTCGCCCTCCTTCGCCTCCGGCTTCGACAGGTCGATCGTCACCACGCGCAGCGGCACCCCGATCTGGATCGCGGCGAGCCCGATGCCGGGCGCGTCGTACATCGTCTCGAACATGTCCTCGACCAGCGTCCTGACCTCGGGCGTGACGGCCTCCACCGGCTTCGAGACGAGGCGAAGCTGGGCGTCGGGCAGGATGACGAGCGGGCGAATGGCCATGATGTTCCGGAGGAAAAGAGCTGTTGAGCCCGGGACATAAGCATTTGTGGGCAAGCGGTCAAACTGTTCCGCTTTCGTTCGCAATCCCGAATCGAATCGGCTAGGCTGCGCCTCATGAACGAGATCGCCTTCACCCTGCTGGAACGCCCGGTGAGCTGGGCCGAAGCGGCTCTCGGCTTCGCGGGACTGAGCCTTGCCCTGCTGCTCATGGCGGTCATCGCCGGCTGGCGGGGCAGCCGCGGCCGGGCGATCGAGGCCGCCATGGCGGCGGAACGCGCGCGGGAGATGGACGACAAGGTCGCGGAAATGAACCGCCAGCAGGCTGAGCTGGCCGGCCGGATGCAGTCCATGGCGGAGATTCTCTCGACCCGGCAGGGCGACCTCGCCCGGCTCGTCGCCGACAGGATGGACGGCCTGCGCCAGCAGGTCGGCGCCGGGCTGGAGCGCAACGTCCAGCAGACCACCGAGAGCCTCGGCAAGCTGCAGGAGCGGCTGGCGGTGATCGACACCGCCCAGAAGAACCTGACCGACCTCACCTCTGAGGTGGTGACGCTGAAGGACGTGCTGGCCAACAAGCAGGCGCGCGGCGCCTATGGTCAGGGGCGGATGGAGGCGATCATCCGCGACGGGCTGCCCGCCGCCTTCTTCTCCTTCCAGCCGCAGCTCTCGAACGGGCGCCGGCCGGACTGCCTCGTCACCCTGCCCGGCGACGGGCGCGGCTTGGTGATCGACGCGAAGTTCCCGCTGGAGAGCTTCACGATGCTGCGCGAGGCACGCGGCGAGGATGCGAAGAAAACCGCCGGCCAGCGCGTGCGCAACGATGTCGGCGTGCATGTGAAGGACATTGCGGAGCGCTATTTCCTGCCCGGCGAGACGCAGGACATCGCGCTGCTCTTCGTCCCCTCCGAGGCGATCTACGCCGATCTGCACGAGCATTTCGACGATATCGTGCAGCGGGCGCACCGGGCGCGCGTGATGATCGTCTCGCCCTCGCTGCTGGCGCTCGCGATCCAGCTGATGCAGTCGCTGGTGCGCGATGCACGGATGCGGGAGGAGGCGCGCGTGATTCAGACCGAGGTCGGCAAGCTGCTCGATGACGTGCGCCGCCTCGGTGAGCGCGTCGACAAACTCGACACCCATTTCCGCCAGGCACAGGACGATGTCGGCCAAATCAAGACCTCGGCCGGCAAGGTCACGAGCCGCGCCGAGAAGATCGGCGCGCTCGAATTCGACGACGAGAAGAGCGAGCCGCGGCTGCCCTTCGCGAAGGGGCTGGATCTGAAGGCGGCCGAGTGATCAGCTGCGGCTGAGCGCGGCCGAAAGCTCGGGCTTCACGTTCAGCGTCTGGAAGACCACGCAGTAGCGCTCGGTGAGCTTGAGCAGCGTGTCAAGCTTCTCCTGGGGTGCATCGGTCTCGACGTCGAAGAAGAGGCGGATCGCCCTGAACCCGACCGGCGCATCCTTGGCGACGCCGAGTGTGCCGCGAAAGTCGAGATCGCCCTCGGCCCGGACCGCGCCCTTCTTCAGCTCGATCTCGAGCGCGGTGGCGACCGCCTTCAGCGTGACGCCGGCACAGGCGACCAGCGCCTCCAGCAGCATGTCGCCCGAGCAGAGCTCGGCACCGGAGCCGCCGGTGGCGGGATGGAGCCCCGCGAGCGCGATGGCGCGACCCGTCTCGACCTTGCAGGCGATGTGCTGGTCGTCGAGCTCGCCATGGGCCTTGAGAGTGATGACCGCCGCGTCGGGTGCATCGCGATACTTGTCCTTGAGCGGCGCCTGAAGGGCGCGCAGAGCGGTGACGTCCATGATCGTGATCCTCCTGAAGCGGCCCGCCGGCTTGTAGCCGCTTCAGGCCGCCGCCTCCACCTCCGGCACGGCGTGCCGGTTTTCCTTTTCAAGCGCCCGGCGCAATTCGCGGCGCAGGGTGACGAAGCCGACGGAACCCTCCTCGCGTGGCCGTGCCAGCAGATTGTCGAGGCTGAAGGCGGCCGGCCCCGGCTGCCGTGACAGGACGAGAATACGATCGGCCAGGCGCAAAGCCTCCTCGACGGAGCCGGTTGCAATGACGACGGCGGGGCGCGCCTGCGAACAGAGTTCCGGCAGGAAGGCAGCGAGGCGGGCTCGCGCATCGGCATCGAGCGCCGCAAAGGGCTCCTCGATCAGCAGCAAACGCGGCCTGACCAGCAGCAGGCGCGCGATGGCAAGCCGCTGCAAGCCCTCCGGCGAGAGTTCAGCCGGCCGCTGCTTCGCCTGCCCGGCAAGGCCGAGGCGGACCAGCACATTGGCGAGGAGGCCCTCGCGCTCGAACGGCGTCGCCTTCGGCAGGGCGAAAGCGAGATTGTCCGTGAGATCGAGCCAGGGAAAGAAGCGCGGCCGGGCGCAGAGCAGTCCGATCTCGGCCGTCGGGATCGCCCCTTCATCGGCCCGCAGGCCGGCGAACGCATGCAACGCCGCGCCCCGCACCTCGGGTGCGCCGAGCAACGCAACGACCTCGCCGGCCCTGGGGCACGCCGAAGCATTCTCGAGAGAGCGGGAGACATCGTGAAGAACGGCTGACATTGCTGGCTCCATCCATGAACAAGGCGGAAGGAGCGCCGACGGCATCGAGCCGTCCCGTCGTTCCCGCGCTTTAGCTGCATTTGTTTCGCGCCCGCAAGCTGAGGCTCAAATCGGCGCGTGTCCTCTTCTAAGGTCCGAATGTCCGTTTTGTCAAACGACGCTCACCACCACATGCCGGCGGTCTCGGCCGCCTTCTCCTGATGCGGGGCCTCGTGACGCAACGACCTGTCGAGCGCGCGCAGGGCCTCGCGCTTGGCCGCCTCGAAGGCCGGCGAAAGCCGGTCGCGCGGGCGAGCGAGCGGATTGTCGAGCTCGTCGAAGATCCGGCCGGGCTTGGGCTGCATCACCAAAATGCGGTCGGCGAGCGCCACCGCCTCCTCGACGTCGTGCGTGACCATGACGACGGTGGGGCGGCTCTCCTGCCAGAGCGCCAGCAGATGGTCGTGCAGGCTCGCGCGCGTGGTGGCATCGAGCGCCGAGAAGGGCTCGTCCATCAGCAGAAGCTTCGGCCTTGTGACGAGGGCGCGGGCGATGGCGACGCGCTGCTGCTGGCCGCCGGAGAGCTCGCGCGGCCAGCGCTTCTGGTGCCCGGCGAGGCCGACGCGGGCCAGCGCATTGGTCACCAGCCCCTCACGCTCGAAGGCGGAGAGATGCGAGAGCCCGAAGCCGACATTCTCGGCGACGCCGAGCCAGGGGAAGAGCCGCGGCTCCTGGAAGATGACGCCGACATCGGCGCGCGGCTCGGCGATCGCCTCGCCGCCGAGGCGGATCGCGCCGTCGCTCGGCCGGTCGAGCCCGGCGACGAGGCGCAACAGGGTGGTCTTGCCGCAGCCGGAGCCGCCGAGCAGGGCGACGATCTCGCCCCGCCCGACATCCAGCGTGATCGACGACAGGGCGCGCGTGCCGTCGGCATAGGTCTTGGTAAGCCGGTCGAAACTCAGCATCGGGCGAACCTTCGAATCCGTTCAAGCGAGCCCTCATCCTGAGGAACGAGCCGAAGGCCCGCGTCTCGAAGGATGCTCCAGCTGTCACCGGAACCTCCTGGAACATCCTTCGAGACGCCGCTACGCGGCTCCTCAGGATGAGGACTTGAAGAGCAAAGGCCTTCAGAGCTTGTCGCGCGCCGTATCCTGCCAGGCGAGGAAGGGCCGCGTGATGGCGACGAGCAGCCCGTCCGCCAGCTTGCCGAGCACGGCGAAGCTGATGATGGCCGCGATGATGGTGTCGGGGCGGCCGAGCTGCTGTCCGTCCACGAGCAGGTAACCCAGCCCCTCGCTCGCTCCCATGATCTCGGCGGCGACGACGAACATGAAGCCGAGGCCCAGGCCCGAGCGTAGCGCCGTGATCCAGCTCGGCAGGATCGCCGGCAACAGCACGCGCCGGGCCATGGCGAGGCGCGACAGGCGGAAGACGCGGCCGACCTCGACGATCTTGCGGTCGATGCCCTGGATCGCGGCGGCGACGCCGAGATAGACCGGGAAGAAGACGCCGACCGCGATCAACGCGACCTTGGAGGCCTCGAAGATGCCGAGCCAGAGGATGAAGAGCGGCACCCAGGCGATGGAGGGAATCGCCCGGAGCGCCTGCAGCGTCGGATCGAGCAGGCTGCGGGCGATCGGCAGGGCGCCCGTGACGGCGCCGAGCACCGTGCCGGCCAGCGCGCCGAGGCCGAAGCCCGCCGCCACCCGCCAGAGCGTTGCGCCCGCATGGGCCAGGAGTTCGCCGGAGGCGGCCAGATCCCAGAGCGTGCGGCCAACGACGCTCGGCGGCGGCATCAGCCGGCCATTGGCGATGCCGGCGGCGACGAGCCATTCCCAGAAGATGGCGAGGGCGACCGGCAGCGCGAAGCCCGCGGCGGCGAGGCCATAGCCGGGCCGGGGAACGGCAGACCGCCCTTCCCTCTCATCCGGCGCGGCTTCAGCCTCCAGCACGCTCATCCCGCGCCACCGCCGTCAGTTGGTCGCGACGAAGCCGCGGTCGATCAGCGAATCCACCGCAGCCTTCACGTCGGTCGTGGCCGGCAGCACGCCCGCCTCCTTCAGCGCAAGCCCGGCAGCGGTGATGCCGTCGATCTGCGCCTGGCCGATGGCGGAATGGGTGAGTTCGGTGCGGGTGAGCTGGCGCTCGATCACCGGCTCGGAGAGCTTGGTGTATTCGACGAGCACCTTCTTCACCTCGGCCGGGTTGGCGAGGGCATGGGCCCGCGCCGCCTCATAGGCGGCGATCACCTTGCGGACTAGCGCCGGGTTTTCCTTGGCGAAAGCCTCGCGGACATTGAGGATGCCCCAGGTGTTGTCCTCGGGCTTGCGGTAGAACAGCCTGGCGCCGCTCTCCACCTCGGCCGCCGCCATCATCGGGTCGAGGCCCGCCCAGGCGTCGACATCGCCACGCTCGAGCGCGAGCCGGCCATCGGCGTGCTGGAGCAGGACGAGCTTGACCTCCTTCTCGGTCAGCTTGGCATCGGCGAGGGCGCGCACGAGGAAGATGTGCGGATCGGTGCCGCGCGTGACGGCGACACGCTTGCCCTTGAGATCCGCAACCTTGGTGATCTCGCTCTTGGCGCCGGTGACGAGCGCCGTCCATTCCGGCCGCGAATAGACATAGATCGACTTGATCGGATTGCCGTTGATCTTGCCGATCAGGGCGGCGGCGCCGGCGGTCGAGCCGAAATCGATCGAACCGGCATTGAGGAATTCGAGCGCCTTGTTCGATCCGGCGGACAGGACCCAGCGCACCTTGATGCCGTCGGCCTCGAGCACCTTCTCGAGGATGCCGCGTTCCTTCAGCACGAGGCTGACCGGGTTGTAGGTCGCGTAATCGAGCCGGATTTCCTTCGGCGCCTGCGCGAAAGCGGGCGCGGCGAAGACCGCGGCGGCGACAGCGGCAAGGGCGAAGCGGCGGGTAAAGTCGATCATCGGGCGGTCCCTCTCGAAGATGCGAGGGATCGGGACGGAGGTCGTCCTTGGCCCCACGCTTTAGCTGCACTTGTTTCGCGCCCGCAAGCTGGTGGCTCAAATCGGCGCGTATCCGTCTTTTAGGTCCGACCGTTCTGTATGTCAAACAATACGTACAAGAACGGTATTTGTCTAATTACCATTCTTAGAATGTATAATTTAATGTCCTGTCTCGACGGCTTGCGTGCTAGGACAACACCTGCCGCCACCGGAACGAGACCTCGTGACAGCATCCCCCGCCCCGCCGAAGCTGCCGCTGGCCGACATGCTGCTGAACCCCGAAGCGGGGATCGCACATCTGTTCGAGGCCGCGCGACGGCGCGACAAGGCCGAGAAGCGCCAGCTTCTCGTCGCTGCGCTCCGGCAGCTGCTCGACGACGGCCATGCTTCGGCCCGGGCGATCCTGGCGGGTCCGCGGGGTGGGCTCGCCTGCGCCCATCGGCTCTCGGCGGTGATGGATGCCGTCGTGATCGGGCTGCACAAGGCGGCGACAGCTCATTTCTACCCTGCCGACAACCCGTCGCAGTCGGAACGGATCGCGGTCGTCGCCGTCGGCGGCTATGGCCGCGGCACGCTGGCGCCCGGCTCCGACGTCGATCTGCTCTTCCTCTTCCCGCACAAGCAGACCGCCTGGGGCGAGAGCGTCGTCGAATCCCTGCTCTACCCGCTCTGGGACCTGAAGCTGAAGACCGGCCATTCGGTGCGCTCGATCGACGATTGCGTGCGGGAAGCCCGCGCCGACATGACGATCCGGACCGCCCTGCTGGAGGCGCGCTTCCTGGCCGGCGACCGCTCCCTGTTCGAGGAGATGACGCGCCGCTTCGATGCCGAGGTCGTGGAGGGCACGGCCGCCGCCTTCACCGAGGCAAAGCTCGCCGAGCGCGAGACGCGGGTGCAGCGGGCCGGCGCCTCGCGCTATCTGGTCGAGCCCAACGTCAAGGACGGCAAGGGCGGCCTGCGCGACCTCAACACGCTGTTCTGGATCGCCAAATACGCCTACCGCGTCCAGGATGTGCGGGAGCTGGTCGCGGCCGGGCTCTTCGACAAGGATGAGCTGCAGATGTTCCAGCGCTCGGAGGAATTCCTCTGGCGCGTGCGCTGCTGGCTGCATTTCATCACTGGGCGCGCCGAGGAGCGGCTCTCCTTCGACCTGCAGCGCCAGGTGGCGGCCGCGATCGGTTATGCCGGCCGCAGCGGCCAGGCGCCGGTCGAGCGCTTCATGAAGGCCTATTTCCTCATCGCCAAGGATGTCGGGGACCTCACCGCGATCGTCTGCGCGGCGCTGGAAGCGCGCCAGCAGAAGCCGCGCGCGACGCTCTCGCGACTGCTCGGCTCCTTCACCAAGCGCAAGCGCGAGCGCTCGCTGGGCCATCGCGATTTCAAGCTGACGAGCCAGCGGCTCGACGTCGTCGACGACAGCGCCTTCGAGCGCGATCCGGTCAACCTGCTCAGGCTCTACGAGATCGCCAGCCGCGAGGATCTCGCCATCCATCCGGATGCGAGCAGGCTCGTCACGCAATCGCTCCGCCTGGTCACGCCGGGCCTGCGCAACGACCCAGAGGCCAACCGCATCTTCCTCGAGATCCTCACCGCCAGGCGTTCGCCGGAGATCGTGCTGCGGCGCATGAACGAATCCGGCCTGCTCGGCCGCTTCATCCCGGATTTCGGCCGGGTCGTCGCGATGATGCAGTTCAACATGTACCACCACTACACGGTGGACGAGCATCTGATCCGGGCGATCGGCGTGCTGGCCGAGATCGATGCCGGCGCGCTCGAGGCGGAACATCCGCTGGCCAACGAGATCATGCCGAGCATCGCCAACCGGCGCGCGCTCTATGTCGCGCTCTTCCTGCACGACATCGCCAAGGGACGGCCGGAGGACCATTCGCTCGCCGGCGCGCGCATCGCCCGCAAGCTCGGTCCGCGCTTCGGCCTGACCACTGCACAGACCGAAACGGTGGCCTGGCTGGTCGAACACCATTTGGACATGTCGACCGTGGCGCAGAGCCGCGACCTCGGCGACCCCAAGACGATCGAGAGCTTCGCAGCCACCGTGCAGACGCTGGAGCGGCTCAAGCTCCTGCTGGTCCTCACCGTGGCGGACATCAAGGCGGTCGGCCCCGGCGTCTGGAACGGCTGGAAGGGGCAATTGCTGCGCACGCTCTATTACGAGACCGAGCTCGTATTGACCGGCGGCCATTCGGCCGTCGAGCGCAAGGTGCGCGTCCAGGCCAAGCAGGAAGCGCTGCGCGAACGCCTGGCGGACTGGAGCAGCGCGGATCGGGAGGCCTATATCGCGCGCCACTACCCGGCCTACTGGATCAAGGTCGACCCGGAGCAGCAGGAGAAGCATGCGCGTTTCCTGCGCGAGGCCGAGCAGGCGGGGCGCACCACCGCGACCATCGTCGAGACCGACCAGTTCCGCGGCGTGACCGAGCTCACCGTGCTGGCGCCCGACCATCCGCGCCTGCTCGCCATCGTCACCGGCGCCTGTGCGGCGGCCGGCGGCAACATCGTCGACGCCCAGATCTTCACGACCAGCGACGGGCTGGTGCTCGACACCATCTCGGTCTCGCGCGCCTTCGACCGCGACGACGACGAACTGCGCCGGGCCGAGCGGATCGCCGCGGCCATCGAGCGGGCGCTGAAGGGCGAGATCAAGATCGCCGATCTGGTGGCGCAGCGCCGGGCGCCGCCACCGCGCGGCCAGACCTTCCAGGTGCAGCCCGAGGTCATCATCGACAACGTGCTCTCGGCGCGCCACACGGTGCTGGAGGTGTCCGGCCTCGACCGGCCGGGCCTGCTCTACGACCTGACCACCGCGATCGGAAAGCTCAACCTCAACATCGCCTCGGCCCATATCGCGACCTTCGGCGAGAAGGCGGTCGACGTGTTCTACGTCACCGACCTGACCCACGCGAAGATCGTCTCGACCGGGCGGCAGCTCAACATCCGCAAGGCCCTGCTCGAGGTCTTCAGCATCGAGGGGGAGAAAGCCGCAACGGCAAAGTCCAAGCTGCCGGCGCGCGCTTGATTTAAGCCGCCATAAGCCCGATATCCGGCACGAACGCGGCTGTGCCCGGCACCTGACCGGCAAGACTCCCGGCGAAGGGCGGCACGGCCAGCCAGAGCATGATCCGATCCGCTTGCGATCCAGGCCGACCGGACCATGTTCTATTGGAACTTGGGAGACGGATTCGCCGTTCCGGTGCTTCAATCGGATCGGTGCCAGCTCCAGCGAAGGGAATTGGAAGACGCGATGACGCAGAACCCTGCGACGGAAGACCCCAACCTCGAAGCCTCAGCCGACGCGCCCGAGCAGGCTGCCGCCACGGAGACCGGCCCCGAGGCGCAGATCGTCAAGCTCCAGGCCGAACGCGACGACCTCAAGGACAAGCTGCTGCGGACGCTCGCCGAGATGGAGAATCTGCGCCGGCGCACCGAGCGCGAGATCGCCGACGCCAAGGCCTATTCCGTGACGAGCTTCGCCCGCGACATGCTCGGCTCCTCGGACAATCTGCGGCGCGCGCTCGAGAGCATGCCCGAAGCGGCCCGCAAGACCGCCGACGCGGCCACGACGGCGCTCTACGAGGGCGTCGAGCTGACCGAGCGCGAGCTGCTCAAGACGCTGGAGCGCCATGGCGTGCGCCGTATCGACCCGCAGGGCGAGAAATTCGACCCGAACCTGCACCAGGCGATGTTCGAGGCGCCGGATGCCGGGATCGCCAAGGGCCTGGTTTCGAAGGTCGTTCAGGTCGGCTACAAGATCGGCGAGCGCGTCCTGCGCCCCGCACTGGTCGGCGTCTCGGCCGGCGCGCCGAAGGCGGCCGAGCCGCCAGCCGACGATTCCGCCAAGCACTGACCCCGTGTTCGAAGCCGCCGGCGTCGCCATCTTCGCGTTGACCGGCGCCATCGTCGCGGCCCGCAAGGGGATGGACCCGTTCGGCTTCATCCTGCTGGCGACGATCACGGGCGTGGGCGGGGGAACGCTGCGCGATCTGCTGCTCGACCGCCCCGTGTTCTGGGTGCAGGCCCCGACCGATGTGATTATCTGCACGGCGATCGCGCTCAATTCATGGGCGCTGGCCTATCTCAGGCCGGGCCTCCTGGAAGGTTGGAGCGGCCGCAAGCTGCTGCTCTGGGCCGATGCGGCGGGGCTTTCGCTGTTTGCCGTCATCGGCACACTCAGAGGCCTCGATGCCGGCGTGCCGGTGCATTCCGCCGTCGCACTGGGCGCGATGACCGCGACCTTCGGCGGCATCCTGCGCGACGTCCTGGCCGGGGACCGGCCGATGGTGCTGTGGAGCCGCGACTTCTACGTCACCGCCGCCGCGGCCGGAGCGGCGATGACGGCCCTGCTCGTCGGACTCGGCCTGCCGGGACTCGTCGTGGTGCTGGGCGGCTCGGCGGCGGCTTTCGGGCTAAGGGCCGGCTCACTCCTGTTCGGCTGGTCGTTTCCGAAGCTGCCCGGGCAGCCGCCGCAATAGAGCATGCGCGACCAGGTCGCGGCGCCGTCGAACCGGGCACTAGCCAGCCGGCTTCGTCACCCGCCTGAGCGTCAGATTGATCCGCCCGCCTTCCGGCAGCAAGGTCGAGGAGCCGGCCAGAATGCGGTCGATGCCGTGATAGGCCAGCCGCGCCTCTCCGCCGAAGAGCAGCACGTCGCCGGAGGCGAGCTTCAGCGAGACCGTCTTGCCGCCCCGCTCGGTGCCACCGATGCGGAAAAGGGCGGCGTCGCCCAGCGAGACCGACAGGACCGGCGCATCGAATTCCTGCTCGTCACGATCCTGATGCAGGCCCATCTTCGCGCCGGCCGCGTAGAAATTGACCAGGCAGGCCTCGGGCGGATGCGGGTAGCCCGCGAGCTCTTCCCAGAGGGCGAGCAGCGGCGCCGGCATCAGCGGCCAGGGTTCGCCGGTCTCCGGATGCAGCGGCTGATAGCGATAGCCCCGTTCGTCGGAAACCCAGCCGAGCGGCCCGCAATTGGTCATCCGAACCGAGAAGGGCTTGCCCGTCTTCGGCATGCGCGGCTGGAAGAACGGCGCCTTGCGAGCGACGGCGCGAAGCTCCGCCAGCAGCGCCGCCTGCTCTGCCGGCGCGAGCCGGCCCGGCCAGTGGACGACGCCCGGTGCGACGGCGATCCGGGTCATGGTCAGAGCGTGTCGAGGCCGAGCACGTCGGCCATCGAATACAGTCCCGGCGCACGCCCCCTGCCCCAGAGCGCGGCCTTGACGGCGCCCTGCGCGAAAAGGCTGCGATCCTCGGCGACATGGGCGAGCTCGAGCCGCTCGCCGGCGCCGGCGAAGATGACCTTGTGGTCGCCGACCACGGTGCCACCGCGCAGCGCCGCGAAGCCGATCATGCCCGGCGCACGCGCGCCGGTGATGCCGTCGCGGCCGGCGACGCGCTGCTGCGCCAGATCGACCGCGCGGCCTTCCGCCGCCGCCTCGCCGAGGAGGACGGCCGTGCCGGAGGGCGCATCGACCTTCATCCGGTGATGCATCTCGACGATCTCGATGTCCCAGTCGGTGCCGAGCGTCGCGGCGACCTTGCGCACCAGCGCCGCCAGCAGATTGACGCCGAGACTCATATTGCCGGAGCGAATAATCGGGGTATGTGTCGCGGCCGCGGCCAGCCGGGCGAGATGGGCGGGCTCCAGTCCGGTCGTGCCCACGACGTGCAGGATGCGCGCCTGCGCGGCGAGATCGGCGAAGGCGACCGTCGCGTCCGGTGCGGTGAAATCGAGGACACCGTCGGCCGCAGCGAAAGCGGCGGGTGCATCGTCCGTCATCGCGACGCCAAGCGGCGGCAGGCCCGCCAGCAGCCCGGCATCCTCGCCGATGGAGGCAGCGCCCGGCCGCTCGACGGCCGCAACCAGCCGGCAGCCTTCGGCCTGGTCGATCGCGCGGATCAGCATCCGGCCCATCCGCCCGGCGGCACCGACGACGACGAGACGCATGTCACTCATGGAAGGCGGACTCCGGATTCACCCTGCTGCGACAACAGATGTCGCTGGCCAGTAGCGCAATAGGGCGATTTCCGCCAGCGGCACACCCGAAACCCGCGCAATGCAAAACGGCCGGGTTGCCCCGGCCGTTCCGATTTCTCGCGATGACGAGGCTCAAGCCGCCTGCTGGATACCCGAGAGCTTCCAGGGGCCGCCGCGCTCGCGCAGGAAGGTCCAGTATTCCTTGACCTCCTGGGCCTGCGTCGGATTGCCGTCGACGACCTGGCCGCTCTTGCGGTCGTAAAGCGCGTTGATCAGGCTGAAGCGCATCGCGACGGTGGCGTAGTCGGCATCACCCTCGCGCCAGGCCTGGGACAGGTCGCCCTGCAGCAGCTTGACGTCGGAGACGCGGTCGGCGACGCCGCGGCGGGCGTTCTCCGACAGATCCTCGTCGAAATAGCCGAACATCTCGGAGGTGGTGCGCTGGCGCAGGCCGGCCTCGTCCTCGTTCGAATAGGCGGTGTTGATCTCCCCGAGCAGGCGCTCGAAGCTGTTGAAGTCCTCGCCGGCGAGCTCGATCGGCTGGGGCTGCACGGCCGCGGCCGCGGCGCCACCGCCGAAGCCGCCCATGCGGGCCGCGGCCGGCTGCGGCGCGTCATGGCCCTGGCGGGCATAGGGCGCGCCGGCGCCGGCGAGCTGCGGCTCGGAGCGGCGGCGGAAGAAGCGGATGGCCAGCATCACGATGCCGGCGATCAGCGCGAGCTGGAGCAGGAAGCCGAGAACGCCGGCGAGCGAAGCCAGGCCGCCGAAGAAGCCTGAGCCGGACAGCATGCCGAACAGGCCCGCACCGAGCAGACCTGCGCCGATACCCATCATCATGTTGCGGGCGAAGGACGGCCGGGCGGCCTGCGCCGCAGCCGCACCGGCCGAAGGACCGGCCATGGACGGCGACGGCGAGGGAGCCGAGCGCTGGAAGGTCTGGGCGCCGCCCGGCGTCGTGTTCGTGGACGGCGGCGCGCTGTTGGTGAACGAGCCGCGGCTGCCCGAGCTGCGGCCACCGCCCGGACGGGCTTCGGCCACCAGCGGCACGAGCATCAGGGCCCCGACAACCAGGGCGACGGCGCGTCCACGACGGGCGAGCGAAATCAGAGACATTGTTCCTCCCGGAGCCCCCAACGGGCCCAACCGGCACGCAATATGGAGAGCGATCGCGGGCCGCGCAAGACGCCATCCGGCTAACAGACTGAAATCCCTTACTATTTCAAATCAATGCATAATTATTCGTCGCGATCGGGTGCGCGTGGTAAACTTCGAAGCCATCTCGCCATGCGAAGGCGGTGGGAGAGCGCCATGACCGGATCCGGACCGAGGCCTCACCGACACAGGGCGTTGAGCTGGTTGCTCGCGCTGGCCGTTTTGCTGCTGATCAGCGAAGCCGCCGCAGCCGGCGAGCCCGCCGTCGCGCTGGATCCGCCCCGCCTCGCCCAGGCGCCGGAGCCGCTCTGCTTCTGCTGGAATGACGGCCGAAAGATCGCGGAGGGCTCGATGTCCTGCATCCGCACCACGCAGGGCCGGCGGCTCGCCACCTGCGGCCGGGTCGTCAACATGATGTCCTGGCAGATTTCCGAGACCGACTGCCCCGAAAGCTGAGACGCTTTCCGGAGCGAGGCCACCAAAGAGAAACGCCGCCGGGAGCTTCCCGGCGGCGTTGCTTCTATGGCTCTTGTGGTCCTAGCGACTTCGAGACTGACCCCCGTCAGAACGCTCCCAGAACGATCGCCATCATGAACACGAAGGCCGCACCCATGATCAATCGGTCGAGACGTAGCGTGACACTCATCACACCCTCCTGTGTCATTGACCTGTCGCGGAAGCTACCCAGAACTGAGGGAGGCCGCAAGGGGGCAGCATCGTGGCACCGGCCGGGCGGAGGCTAGATCATCCTTAAAACTTGCTTAACCCATTGATTAGATTTGGGGATACTTCTTCCGTCAAATTGTCGCGGCCTCGGCTCGACCTTTGGCCGCCACAGCGGCGCCATCTTTCCGGAGCGCGCATCGGCGCTGTTCTTGGGAATGCCGGAACGGTGGGCCGCCGCCCCTCGAAGGGCTGCCGATTAACGCCGGACCGAAGGGCATTAAGTGCCGATTCACCACCCCGCCAAAGTTAATCCGGCTGTGGCGGCCGAGGCGCAGTCGGTTGAGAAAGCGTTCACCAAGCGCTTCGCATTTGAATGGTCATGCGACGCGCAAAACTCGCCCTCATCGCACTCGGCCTCGTCGGCGCAGCCGGCCTGGCGGGTTGCGGCAAGTTCCAGAAGCCCCAGCGCGCCGCCTGGCGCGACCAGGCGGAGGCCGCCTGCATGGCCTCCCGGCAGGTCCAGCTGTCCGCCTATGTCAGCCTGCGCGGCAAGGCGATTGACGGGCCGGGCACCTGCGGCATGCAGCAGCCGCTCAAGGTCTCGGCCTTCTCGAATGGCGGCATCGGCCTGACCAGCGCCGCCACCCTCTCCTGCCCCGTGGTCGCGACCACGGACAAATGGCTGGCGGAGGTGGTACAGCCGGCGGCGATGAACATCCTCGGCGCACAGGTCATCGAGCTCCGCGCCGGCTCCTATTCCTGCCGCGCGATGAACAACGGCACGGGGACGCGGCGCACTTCGGAGCATGCCTTCGGCAACGCCGTCGACGTCTTCTCCTTCCGCCTGAACGACAACCGCGTCGTCACCGTGAAGGACGGCTGGCGCGGCTCGCCGGAGGAGCAGAACTTCCTGCGCGAGGTCTTCGTCGGCGCCTGCGAGCACTTCTCGACCGTGCTCGGCCCGGGCGCCGATCCGATGCATTACGACCATTTCCATATCGACCTGGCCCGGCACGCCAAGGGCCGGCACATCTGCAAGCCGGTCATCAAGTACACGCCGAACTACAACCTGCCGCCACCGGATCCGGCCCGGACGTACTCATCGGCCCGGGCGCTGCCGCGCGGCTCCGCGCCGCCGGCCGACACGATGGTCGCAGGCGGCGGGCTGCTCCGGCAGCCGAGCGACGGCCTGCGCCCGCCGGGCGCGGTGCAGGGCGGCTATCCGGTCGCCAGCTACGCCCAGGGCCAAAGCCAGGGCCTCGACGCGCAGCGCCGCTATCTGGAGCAGCCGGGCTATCGCCCGCAGCAGCAGGGCGCGCAGCGTGCCTACCAGCCGCAGCCGCTGCCGAGCGAGGCCGGCGGCCCGCTATCGCTGCAGGGAGCCGTGGCGCCGACGGAGGAGGATATCCTCGGCGACGAGGGCGGAACCGGCGTGGTCGACCAGGAGGGCTATGACCAGGCCCAACCGCAGATCAACCCGCAGCACGACCCCTTCGCCTACAGCTCGGGGCGCGCGCCGCCGCGGCGCTAGATCGCCATGCGTCCCACCGGACGCAAAATGGCGATCCAGCCCTTGGCCAGCATCGGACTTTCCGATTTCCGGTCCGATGCTCAGCCCGCCTCAGCGCGAGACGAGCACCTGTCGGCACTCCGGCGGCAGGGCGTCCAGCGACATCGGCGGCTTGGGCTTGGGCTTCGGCCCCGGCCTGGGCTTCGGCGGGTGGAAGATCGCCTGGTACTGGCGCTCGACCCAGCCGCTGAGTTCCGTCCCGCAGCCATCGCCGAAATTCGGCGGCTCCTGGCCCTGGCAGCTCGCCATGCCGGCCGGGCAGGCCATGCGGATGTGGAAGTGATAGTTGTGGCCCCAAATCGGCCGCACCTTCTCCAGCCAGCTCTTGTCCGCGCCCGCCTCGCGGCAGAGCGCCACCTTGAGCGCCGGATTGACGAAGATGCGCTCGACGCGCGGCTCGGCCGCGACGGCCTTGATCAGGCGCGTATGGGCCGGGGTCCAGTTGCGCGGATCGACGTCGCGCCAGTCGGAGCGGGCCATATTGACCGCCGGCATGTTCTCGCGCTCCTCGCGATCGAGCCGGCCCTTCGGCATCGGCGTCAGCCAGACATCGGCATCGAGCCCGATCTGGTGCGAGGCATGGCCGGTGACCATCGGGCCGCCGCGCGGCTGCGACATGTCGCCGACGAGAAGGCCCGGCCAGCCGGTGATGCGCGGCACGTCGCGGGCGAGCTTCTCCAGATAGTCGATCAGGACCGGATGGCCCCAGTTGCGGTTGCGGTTGAGCCGCATCACCTGCCAGCTCGGCCCGTCGATCGGCAGCGCCTCGGCGCCGGCGAGGCAGCCGCGGGCATAGGAGCCGATGGCCCGCGCCTGCATGCTGGCCGGCGTCGTCTTCTGGCCGAAGAGCGAGCGGGCCGCATCCGGATAGGCCGCGATGTTGTTGGCGCGCGTCTTCGCCTCCTGATCGGCCGTCGATTGGGCGAGGCCGGCTCCTGGCACGGAAACGGCCAGGCAGGCGGCAAGAATGGCGATTCGCGGATGAGTGAGCATGGGCCGAAGGATCGTCGCCTGGCCCGCCCGCGGTCAAGCGCGAGCGGCTGGACAAGCCGCAGGCCTCGACGGCAGCCTGCCGGCAAGGCAGCTCGGCAATGCCGGAGTCGAGAGAGAACGACCGATATGCCGGCACGGCTTGTCGCCTGGCTCAAGGTCGAGTGACCGCGGCCGCGCCGCGGAACAGAGGCTTCGGAACCGGCGTTTCCCGCTCGACCGCGCCCGAATGGGCGCCCATTTCACGGGAGACGTCCATGTCCACGCTTCTGATCGTCATCCTCGTCGTGCTGCTGTTCGGCGGCGGCTATTACGGGCACCGTTCCTACGGCCCCGCCGGGCTCGGCGGGGTGCTCGGCTTCGTTCTCGTCGTGGTGCTGATCCTGTGGCTGCTCGGCGCCATCGGCGGCGCTCCGGTCGCCTGAGGCGAAACCGCCCTGCCGGCTGCTACTCCGCGGCCCCGCTCCGCCCGCCCGCAGCGACGAGCTTGTGGCAGATCGCCCGAAACAGCGCCGTGGGCCGGCTCTGAGCGTGAATCCACCAGAGATTCAGCGCGAGCAGGCAAATGAAGGCGAGCGCAACCGCCGTCAGATCGCCGATCGCGAGACCGTAGCCGCCGAACAGAATCACCGGCGCGAGATAGGGCAGATAGCTCAGCAGCGTCGGCAGGAACCCCGGCTTCATGGCTGCGGCCTGTGCGGCATAGCCGCGCTCCTCGTCCGTCAGCTCGATCGATACGGCCATGGGACTGCCTTGCGCCTGCGGCCGGGAACGCACCGGGGCTACCGGTTGTCCCAGACGGCGACGGCCGCGGCCAGATCCTCCAGCGCCACGCCGACCGACTTGAACAGCGTGATGCCGCCGCCTTCGACCGGACCCGAGATCCGCCCATGGCAGAGATCGGCGAGCGTGCCGGCGACCTTGTCGGCGCTGTAGCTGCCTTCCGCGATCGCGACTGCGACGTCGCCGCCTTCGTCGATCGCCTTGCTGGAATCGACGATGACGCGGGCGCGGTGCAGCGCATCGGCATCGGCCTCGCGCATCTGCATGGTGAAACCGCCGATCAGGTCGAGATGGGCCTCGCGCTTCAGCCAGTGGCCGTGGATCAGCGGCTCGGTCGCATTGGTGGCGCAGGAGATGATGTCGGCCGTGCGGGCCTCGCCCTCGAGATCGGTCGTGGCGCGGGCTTCGATGCCGTCCTTCGCCAGCTCGGCGACGACGGCTTCAGCCGCCTCCGGCCGGCGCGCCCAGATCGCGATCTCGGTCAGCGGCCGGACCGAGCGATGCGCCTTGATGATGAAGGGCGCAAGCGCGCCGGCGCCGACCATCAGCATGCGGCTGGCTTCCGGGTTGGACATGTAGCGGGAGGCGAGCGCGGAGGCGGCGGCCGTGCGCCAGGTCGTCAGGCGGTTGCCGTCCATCACGGCGAGCGGCTTGCCGGTCTCGCCGTCCATCAGCAGGTAGGCGCCCATCACACCCGGCAGGTTGCGCTTGCCGTTGCCGAAGAAGACCGAGACGATCTTGGTGCCGATATAGGGATTGGCGACATCCGACCCGCTCCAGGCCGGCATGGTCAGCAGGATCGCGCTCTCCTCGCCCGGCCGCTCGATCGCGTACTGGCCGCGCTTGGGTGCGATGACCTCGCTGCGGAAGGCGTCGTCGAGAATGTCGATCAGGGCTGGATAGCTCAGGGCCGCGTCGATCTCGGCCACGTCGAAAAGGCGCATCAATGACGTCCGCTGGTCAGGGCCGGCAGGGCGGAATCGGGAACGGCGGAGCGCAGGGCCTGCGTCTCCGAGCGCAGGGTTTCGACCTCGCGGCGATTGCGGCGCGCGGCCTTGCGGTGCTTGCCCTGGGCCAGCCAGGAGGCCAGTCCGCCGATGAGGACGCCGATAGCAATCGCCGCCAGCACCACGGCGAACAGCGGCAGCTCATAGGACAGCGTCGGCAGGTCACGGCTGAAGGGGTCGAGCGAGACCCGCACCGGCGCGCGGTTCGCAACCGAAAACAGCACGATCAGCAACGCGATCGGAACCAGCACCAACGCCTTGAGAAAGGCCTTCATCGCGTTCTCCGTGCCGGCAATAGGGCCGGCTCTCGGCTCAAGCCTTGCCGTTGAGGCGCAGCCGCAGCTCCTTGCCCGTCTTGAAGACAGGCACGAATTTCTCCTCGACCTCCACCGCGTCGCCCGTGCGGGGGTTGCGGCCGATGCGGGCCGAGCGGGCCTTGCGCGAGAAGGCGCCGAAGCCGCGCAGCTCCACCCTGTCGCCACGCTCGAGGGCCTTCACGATCTCGTCCAGAATGGCCGAGACGATGTTCTCGATGTCGCGCTGGTAGAGGTGGGTGTTCTGATCAGCGATCCGCTGAACGAGTTCGGACTTAATCATCGCCGGAGTATAACCATTTGTATCAACATCATTTTTCAGTGAGGGCAGGCTGCCAGAGCGCCAAGGGCGCGTCAAGCCGCAAGCCGACCGGCTGATCCGCCGCACGCGCGATGGTCGTGGCCAGAGCTTCGAGCCCCGCAGCCCGCGCCATCGCTTCGGCGAAGCTCCACAGGCCGAAGGATGAGGTTTCGCTGCGCCGACGCCAGTCACGCACCGTGAGTTCCTTGGCGATGCCCTTCTCCCGCTCCAGCCAGGCGATGGCTTCGGGCTCGCCGCCTATCTGGTCGACGAGCTTCAGTGCGAGCGCCTGGCGGCCGGAATGGACGCGCCCGTCCGAAACCGAGGCGACCTCGCCATCGCCGAGATGGCGGCGGTCGCGCACCATCTGCTTGAACCAGGCATAGTTGTCGTCGACGACGCGCTGGAGCGCCTCGCGCGCCTCCGGCGAGGTCGGCTCGAAGCCGCTGGGCGCGGCCTTGAGTGGGCTCGACTTGATGGCCTCGACCTTGACGCCGACCGTGTCCAGCAGATGGGACACGTTCGGGAACTGGAAGAGCACGCCGATCGAGCCGACCAACGAGGTCTGCCGGGCGACGATCCGATCCGCGCCCATGGCGGCGATGTACCCCCCCGAGGCGGCGACCCCGTCGACCACGGCCACCATCGGCTTCTTGCCGGCGAGATCGCGCAAGGCGCTGTGCAGCGCCTCCGACCCCGAGGTGGTGCCGCCGGGACTGTCGACCCGCAGCACCACCGCGGAGACGGCGCTGCTCTCGCCAACCGACTTGATCAGATCGAGGGTGCGCCGGTCACCGGAGATGAACCCAGAAATCGTGACGCGGGCGATGTGCGAGCGCGACAGGCTGGCGCTGGGGCTGTCGCCCTTCCAGGCGAGGCCGCCGACGATCGCCGCCGCGACCACGCCGAGGACGGCGAGAACGCGCCAGAGCGTCAGCTTGCGCCGCAGGCTGCGACGATCTGCGAGCAGGTCGGCATCGGACGACATCGGGGCCTCCTAGAGCGCGTCCCGCGAGAGCGGAAACCGGCTTGGCAAGCGGAACATGCTCAACTTCTTGATTTGGCGCGAACTCTTCCGCTCGGCCCATTCCGGGCGAACGGAAGCGCGCCGGCGTCTGCGGGTCCGTGATGTAGACCCGCCATGCCCGGCGGGCAAGACGGAAGGACCGCTTTCAGGCCGCGACGGAGGCGCGCGCCCGATCGAGCGCGAGCAGCGCAAGGCCGCTCGCGACCGAGCGGAAGGCATCGCCGATATGAACTTTCCCGGCCCCGAAGCGGCGGTCGAACAGGCTGCGCACCGCCGGGACATAGGAGGTTCCGCCGGTCATGAAAACCGCCTCGATGCGCTCGCCGCCGAGCCCGGCCTCGGCCAGCGCCCGGTCGAGGGCCGCCTCGATAGCGCCGACATCCTCGGCGATCCAGCGCTCGAAATCGGCCCGGCGGATCGATTTCTCGATGGTCACGCCCATCTGGCTGAAGCTCAGCATGGTGCTGTCGCTGTCGGACAGCGCGACCTTGGCGGCGGAAACCGCACGGTAGAGCTCGTAGCCGAGATCGTATTCGATCACCGTCAGCAGATCCTCGAGCTTGGCGGGCTCGACCGCCTCGCGGATCAGCGCGTTGAGCTCGGCCATGGTCTCGCGGCTCTTCATCAGCGAGAGCTTGTGCCATTGCGCGAAGGCGGCGTGATAATGCGCCGGCACCGGCAGGAGCTTGCCGAAGGAGCGGTACTCGGTGCCCTTGCCGAGCGCCGGCGAGACGGCATGCTCGATGATGCGGTAGTCGAAGGTGTCGCCGGCGACACCGACGCCGGCATGGGAGAGCGGGATCGCCTCCAGCCTGCCCTGCGCGCCGGGCTCGAAGCGCATCACCGAGAAGTCGCTGGTGCCGCCGCCGAAATCGGCGACCAGCATGGTCCGCGGCTCCTTCAGCTCGCGCGCATACCAATAGGCGGCGCCAAGCGGCTCGTAGGCGAAATCGACCTGTTCCATCCCGGCCTTGCCATAGGAGGCCTTCAGGCGGCCGACCGCGAGCTCCTCGTCCGGCCGGTCGCCGGCGAAGACGACCGGGCGGCCGGAGACGAGCGGCAGCGTGTCGTGGCCGGAGAGGTCAGTCGAGAGATCCGAGAGGAAGACGCCGATCAGGTCCTCCAGCCGGAAGAGCTTGCCGAAGAGCCGCGTCTCCTGGAAGGCGCGGCTGGAGAGATGCGTCTTGAGCGACTGCAGGAAGCGGTGCTCGGTCGTCATGCCGAGCGCCATGTCGAGCGCATCGGGCCCGCTGACATGGGTGATGCGGGTCTCGGGCGGGCGCCCTTCGCGCCAGAACATCAGCGCCGAGCGATAGGCGTCGACCGCGCCCTGCTGCGTGGCGAAGGAGCGCGTCATGACCGAGCCGTCCGCCCCCGCCAGCGCGACGACGCTGTTGGTGGTGCCGAAGTCGATGCCGATGGCGGCGGGGGTCATGGCGAGGTCCTTTCGCGAGTAGACAAACCAGCCCCCCTCCCGAGGAGCCGCCGGAAGGCTGCTCAGGAGGAGGGCTGAGGGTCGTCAGCCGAAACAAAAGCCCGCGCGGATCGCTCCGCGCGGGCCGAATTCGAAGGCCGGCCGCTTCACGCGGCCGAAGCCTCACTTCTTGTCGCTGGCCTTCTTGAGGGCCGCGCCCAGGATGTCGCCGAGCGAGGCGCCGGAGTCGGACGAACCGAACTGGGCGATCGCCTCCTTCTCCTCGGCCATTTCCAGGGCCTTGATCGAGACCTGGATCTTGCGGGCCTTCTTGTCGAAGAGCACGACGCGGGCGTCGATGCGCTCGCCGGCCGCGAAGCGCTCGGGGCGCTGCTCGGAGCGATCGCGAGCCAGCTCGGCGCGCTTGATGAAGGTCATCATGTCGGTGTCGGCGATCTTGACGTCGAGACCCGACTCCTTGACCTCGACCACCTCACAGGTGACGATCTGGCCCTTCTTGAACTCGCCGGCATCCACGAAGGGATCGCCGCCCAGCTGCTTCAGGCCGAGCGAAATACGCTCCTTCTCGACGTCCACATCGAGAACGACGGCCTGCAGGACGTCGCCCTTCTTGTATTCCTCGATGACCTGCTCGCCCGGACGGTTCCAGTCGAGATCCGAGAGATGGATCATGCCGTCGATATCGCCTTCCAGGCCCAGGAACAGGCCGAACTCGGTCTTGTTCTTGACCTCGCCCTCGACCACCGAACCCGACGGGTGCTGCTCCGCGAAGAGCTCCCACGGGTTGCGCAGGGTCTGCTTGAGGCCGAGCGAGATGCGGCGCTTGACCGGATCGACCTCGAGGATCGCGACGTCGACTTCCTGCGAGGTCGAGACGATCTTGCCGGGGTGGACGTTCTTCTTGGTCCAGGACATCTCGGAGACGTGGATCAGGCCTTCGATGCCCGGCTCCACTTCGACGAACGCGCCGTAGTCCGTGATGTTGGTCACGCGGCCCTTGAGACGGGTGCCGACCGGGTAACGCTCGGCGATGCCATCCCACGGATCGGCCAGCAGCTGCTTGATGCCGAGCGAGATGCGGTGCGTGTCCTGGTTGATCTTGATGATCTTGACCTTGACCGTCTGGCCGATGGTCACGACCTCGGACGGATGGTTCACGCGGCGCCACGCCATGTCGGTGACGTGCAGCAGGCCGTCGATGCCGCCGAGGTCAACGAACGCACCGTATTCGGTGATGTTCTTGACGACGCCGTCGATGACCTGGCCCTCTTCGAGCGAGGCGACGAGCTCGGAACGAGCCTCGGCGCGGGTCTCTTCGAGGACGGTGCGGCGCGACACGACGATGTTGCCGCGGCGGCGATCCATCTTGAGGATCTCGAAGGGCTGCGGCTGGCCCATCAGCGGGCCGACGTCGCGGATCGGACGGATGTCGACCTGCGAACGCGGCAGGAAGGCCACGGCGCCGTCGAGATCGACGGTGTAGCCGCCCTTGACGGTGTTGAAGATGACGCCCGAAACCTTCTCGCGGGCCTCGAAAGCCTTCTCGAGCTTGACCCAGCTCTCTTCGCGGCGAGCCTTGTCGCGCGAGATGACGGCCTCGCCGAGGGCGTTCTCGATCCGGTCGAGATAGACCTCGACCTCATCGCCGACGCCGATCTCCTGCTCGCGGCCGGGGCCGGTGAATTCCTTGAGCGCGACGCGGCCTTCCGTCTTCAGGCCGACGTCGATGATCGCCATATCCTTCTCGATGGCGACAACCTTGCCCTTGATGACGGTGCCTTCCATCGCCTCGTTGCGGGCGAAGGACTCTTCGAGCAGGGCGGCGAAATCCTCGCGACCCGCGCTATAGCTCTCAACTGCTGACATGTGATCTCCTGGGAGCCGGCCGCGTATCCCGCGGATGTCCGGCAAGGCGCCATGGGTTGGTGTTGCGGTCCGGAGCGCCGCCGCCGGCTCCTCCTCGCGGAGGTTTCCGCCCCGACGCGTCGGGGCCGAAGGCGCCATGCCGATGGCTCGATCCGTATCCGAGGCAGCCGTTTCAAACACGAAACGGGAGCAGGCCACGAAGACCGCCCCCGGCGCATGATCGATCACGGCCCTTCGGACAGGGGCGATGTAATCCACTCTCGCCGCAAGGGCAAGCTTCCTGCGGCTTCCCCAAGCTCGCCGGCCGTGCCAGTCTGCCGGCTCGAACGCCGGGCAAGGGGGAGCGTTGCATGGGTTGGGTCATTCTCGGGCTGATCGCGGCCGTCATCATCTATGCGATCATGACCTATAACGGGCTCGTCACGATGCGGCAGCGGGTCAACCAGGCCTTCGCCGACATCGATGTCCAGCTCAAGCAACGGCACGACCTGATCCCGAACCTCGTCGAGACGGTGAAGGGCTATGCGACGCATGAGAAGTCGACGCTCGACGCCGTCATCGCCGCCCGCAACGCGGCCCAGGGCGCGACCGGCGTCCATGACAAGGCGGCCGCCGAGCAGCAGCTCTCCGGCGCAGTCGGCCGGCTGCTGGCGCTGGGCGAGGCCTATCCCGACCTCAAGGCCAGTGCCAACTTCCAGCAACTCCAGGTCGATCTCGGCAATGTCGAGGACAAGCTCGCCGCGGCGCGGCGCTTCTTCAACAATGCGGTGAGCGAGTTCAACGCCGCGATCCAGGCCTTCCCGGCCATGCTCTTCGCGCCACAGATGGGCTTCACCCAGCGCGAATTCTTCGATGTCGGTCCGGAAACCCGGGCCCAGATCGAGACCGCCCCGAGCGTGAAGTTCTAGCGCAGGATTGCCGGCGGCAGGGGAGCGGCGGCGATGGCCCAGGCCTTCGGGCTCTATACCCATCAGCGCAACAACCGGATCAGGTCCAACCTCCTGATCGCCGGGCTCTTCCTGCTCGTCTACCTCACGACCTGGGGCCTGCTGCTGATCGGCTACGGCTATGGCGGCGTGCCCTATGGCCGCAGCGTCTTCACCGAGGCGAACCGCATCTTTCGCTCCTGGTTTCCGTTCATCACGCTGGCGACGATCCTCTGGGTCTTCGTCGGCTTCCGCATCAATGTCGCGCTGATCGGGGCGGTGACGGGCGCCAAGGGCCTCGCACGCGAGGACAACCCCAAGCTCTACCGGATGCTGGAAAACCTCTGCATCTCGCGCGGCCTGCCGATGCCCAAACTGGCGATCATCGAAAGCGACGCGCTCAACGCCTTCGCCAGCGGCGTCAACGACAAGCAGTTCACGGTCAGCGTCACCAGCGGGCTGCTCGCCCAGCTCAACGACGCCGAGGTCGAGGCCGTCCTCGCCCATGAGCTGACCCATATCCGCAATGGCGACGTCCGCCTGATGGTGGTCGCCGTGGTCATCGCCGGCGTCATCTCCTTCATCGGGGAGATGGTGTTCCGCGGCTTCGGCCGCAGCCGGATCCGGGTTTCGTCGGACGATTCCAAGAAGGGCAATGGCGCCGCCATCATCATCGGCGTGGCGGTGATCGCGATCTCCTGGTTCCTGGCCGTGCTGGTCCGGCTGTCGCTGTCGCGCTCGCGGGAATACCTGGCCGATGCCGGGGCGGTCGAGCTGACCAAGAACCCAGATGCGATGATCTCGGCCCTGCTCAAGATCTCCGGCCGCGCCGATATCGACGGGGTGCCATCGGGCGTCATGGACATGTGCTTCGAGAACGACCCCGACGATTTCGCCGACCTGTTCTCGACCCACCCTTCCGTGACCAAGCGGGTCCAGGCGCTGATCGAGACGGCCGGCGGCAGGATGCCCGACATGCCGCCGCACCCGCCCAAGCTCACCGAACGGCAGGATTTGCCGACGATGGTCGAGGAAACCGTGGCGCGTGGGCCGTGGTCGCGACCGCCCACGCCCGGGCCGGGCTGATCAGCCGGCGACCAGCTTTCCCGGATCGATCTCGAAGACGAGCGGGTAGAAGGTGCTCCAGCGGTTCCAGCGCTGTGTCCCCGCCTCGCCGACCGCCCAGAGCCTGCCGTCCGGCGCATGGCCGAGATCCTCGATCCCGCCCGGAGCGGGATAGCGCGCGAGCACCGCGCCGCTGCGGGCGTCGAGCCGGGACAGGAAGGCCGGCCGGTTGCCGGAGCTCTGCGCGATCCAGAGACTGCTTTCGGGGCCGAAAGTGGCGCCCTGCGCGAAGAGCGGCAGCGGGATTGTCGCCTCCGCATCGGCCAGCCCGACCGGTGCCTCCGCCGCAGCGAGAATGCGGGCGACCGAAACGGCATGGACGCTGGGCGCGCCCTCGCGGCGGTAGGGCCCGAACCAGAGCCGGTCCCCCGAGGCCGCCAGGAAGGAGGGACCCATCGCCTTGTCGACGCGGGTCTCCTTCAGCGGCACGCATTCGCCGCTGCGGCATGATTCCTTGAAGTCGAGCGCGAGGAGCCGGCCGGAATTGGCGACGAACAGCGTCTCCCGCACCATGGCGAGACCACCCGGGTGGCCGTAGGTCGCCGGCAGCGCGAAGCTGCCGAGCAGGCGCCCATCGCGGCGACCCAATCGAAAAAGACGGGCCGGGCCGTTGTCCTGATCCCGCTCGGTGCTGCGATAGGCGGCGATCAGGATCTCGTCGCCATGGACGGTGAGCCCCTGCGGAACATAGCCCTCGTTCAGCCCGGGCGACCAGTAGCGGCGACCGATCGCCGCCTCGTTGGGCACGGCCGTGAGCTCGCGCGCGTCGTAGCTCGGCGCATCGCCCGGCAAGACCGGACGTGCGAACGCGGCGGGAGCCAGACACAGGCCCATGCCGGCCGCCAGCAGCTCGCGTCGATTGGCCCTCACCTCGTCAGCGCCCGTCCCGGGCCCATTCGAGCGCTTCCTCCAGGCGATCATCGCCCCAGAACAGCTCGCCATCGCCCGCCACGAAGAAGGGCGCGCCGAAGATGCCGATCGACTTCGCGTATTCGATCTCGGCCCGCAGCCGCCCCTTGACCTCCTCGCTGCGCGACAGCGGGATGGCGACATGCGGCTCGATCCCCGCCTCCCGCAGCGCCAGCGTCTGCACCGCCTCCTCGGCGATGTTCCTGCCTTCGCAGAACTGGGCCCGGAACAGAGCCTTCGAGAAGACCGAGGTCCAGCCGCCTTCGCGGCCGGCCAGGGCCAGCCTCGCCGCGGACAGCGAATTCTGGGGAAAATTCTCCGGCTTGACGAAATCGAGGCCCTGGCGCCGCGCCCGGCGAGCCGTGTCGCGCCACATATAGCGCCCCTTGCTGGGATAGAGCGCGAAGGGCGAGGTGTTCCAGCCCTGCGCGGCGAAGATCGGCCCCAGCAGGAAGGGCCGCCAGCGCAGAGCAATACCGGCCTCCTCGGCCAATTCTTCGATTCTGAGGGCGCTCAGGCAGGAATAGGGTGACGCGAACTCATACCAGAAGTCCAGAACGGGACGATTCGGCATTCAGCCTCCGAACAGGTCGTCATCATCTCGTGTCGCGCACCGGCGAGCCTGAACTCTCCGGAGCACGACCGCAAGCGCCCCGAATGGGCGCTCTCGGGAACGGGGCGCCGCCGCCGCCAACGCCGACCCATCACAGGACGGCGCGGGATCGATCAGAAGGTTCCGATTGCTTCGCCCCGAACCCTGCGATAGTGCGCCATTGCGTCCGAAACGCGGCCTGCGGGCCGCCAGCAGGAAATTGACCAAGATGGCTGACAGCAGCGTGAAGAAGGTCGTTCTCGCCTATTCCGGCGGACTCGACACCTCGATCATCCTCAAATGGCTGCAGACCACCTATCGATGCGAGGTCGTGACCTTCACCGCCGATCTCGGCCAGGGTGAGGAGCTCGGACCGGCGCGCGACAAGGCGCTTCTGCTCGGCATCAAGCCCGAGAACATCTTCATCGAAGACCTGCGCGAGGAATTCGTGCGCGACTACGTCTTCCCGATGTTCCGGGCGAACGCCGCCTATGAGGGCGTCTATCTGCTCGGCACCTCGATCGCGCGCCCGCTGATCGCCAAGAAGCTGATCGAGATCGCCGAGAAGACCGGCGCCGACGCCGTCTCCCATGGCGCCACCGGCAAGGGCAACGACCAGGTTCGCTTCGAGCTCACCGCCTACGCGCTCAAGCCCGACGTCGTGGTGATCGCGCCCTGGCGGGAATGGGACCTGCGCTCGCGCGAACAGCTCATCGCCTTCGCCGAGCAGCACCAGATCCCGATCGCCAAGAACAAGCGCGGCGAAGCGCCGTTCTCGGTCGACGCCAACCTGCTGCACGCCTCGTCGGAGGGCCGCGTGCTGGAGGACCCGGCGGTCGAGGTGCCGGACTACGTCTATTCGCGCACAGTCTCGCCGGAAGACGCGCCGGACAAGCCGACGATCATCACGATCTCCTTCGAGAAGGGCGACGCGGTCGCGATCGACGGCAAGAAGCTGTCGCCGGCGACGCTGCTCGCCAAGCTCAACGATCTCGGCCGCGACAACGGCATCGGCCGGCTCGACCTCGTCGAGAACCGCTTCGTCGGCATGAAGAGCCGCGGCATGTACGAGACGCCCGGCGGAACGATCCTGCATGCGGCGCATCGCGCGATCGAGTCGATCACGCTCGATCGCGGTGCGGCGCATCTCAAGGACGAGATCATGCCGAAATACGCCGAGCTGATCTATAACGGCTTCTGGTTCTCGCCCGAGCGCGAGATGCTGCAGGCGCTGATCGACAAGAGCCAGGAATTCGTCACCGGCGACGTGCGCCTCAAGCTCTACAAGGGCGGCGTCCATGTCATCGGCCGGTCGAGCGACTACTCGCTCTACGACCAGGACCTCGTCACCTTCGAGGAAGGCGCCGTGGCCTACGACCATCGCGACGCGGCCGGCTTCATCAAGCTCAACGCGCTGCGCCTGCGCACGCTCGGCCAGCGCAAGAAGAAGCTCGGTCTCTGACGAGCGCTTGTCGCGGGTGTCATCCCGTGCGCGCTGCGGCATGTGAATGCCGCTGCGCAGACACGGGACCGCGTGACGATAAAAGCTCCAATTACCCGGCGAGGTCAGACCACGCCGGGTTTTCTTTTTCTATGAGCGCGATCTTCCACGGTCATTTGGGCCTCGCGCCGAGGGCGAGACGGGAGGCTATCCGGCGCACGGTCCCGTGTCTGCGCAGCGGCACTTCGCGCCGCAGCGCGCACGGGATGACGTTGCCTTTTGAACCAGCGGGGCTCTGAGGCGTTCAGCACTCACCGATCAACCCGAGTGCTCCCCGCATGCTCCGCTTCGCCGCCACTGCCCTGATCTCCGCGACACTCCTGTCGTCTCCCGCTCTCGCACAAGAGGTTCCGCCAAAGAGCGAAAAGCCGGCCACGCCCGAGATCGCAACCTGCAAGAAGGCGGCGCTCCAGACGCTCCATGCGAAGGAACCGGAGATCAAGGACATCTATATCGACGAGGACGGCGCCACCGTCGCGGTGTCGGAAGCGAAGATCGAGGATATCCCGGTCACGCGCATCGTCATGGGCGAGGCCTATCTGCGAACGGACCGCTCGGACAAGCCGCGCCGCTTCCTCTGCCTGCTCGGGGAGATGGACAAGGTGCTGCTGACCTTCTTCACCGCCCGCTAGGCAGGAACCCGCTCGTCAGGGCTCGTCGATGACCTCGGTCGAGGGGCGGTCATGGCCGTCGGCCAGTTCCGCGTGCCACTGGCCATCCCTGTCCTGGTAGACGATGCCGTCCGTATGGCCGGCGATCGTCTGCCGCGCCGCCGCCCGCCTGGCCGCCTTCAGCGCCGCTTCGTGCGAGCGAAAGGTCTCCGACAGCACGTCCCCGACCTTGTAGGCCCAGCCGTCATCGTGCTGGACGATCTCATACCTGACCAAGGTCATCGCATGTCCTCCTTCCGACCGGAGGAGAACGATGGTCCCGACGCGGGGTTCCGTCTACTCCCCGTTGCCGCTATCGGCCGCCCGCAAGCCTTCGAGAACGGGCATCGAGGTGATGTGGTAGCCGGCGTCGACATGGTGGATGTCGCCGGTGACCCCACCCGACAGGTCCGAAAGATAGTACAGGGCCGAGCCGCCGATCTCTTCCAGCGAGACCGATTTGCGCAGCGGCGAATTGGCCCGCTGCCAGGAGAGCATGGCACGCGCATCGGAGATGCCGGCGCCGGCCAGCGTCCTGACCGGTCCGGGCGAGAGGGCGTTCACGCGGATGCCGCGCGGGCCGTAGTCGCCGGCGAGATAGCGCACGCTCGCCTCGAGCGCCGCCTTGGCCACGCCCATCACGTTGTAGTTCGGCATGATCCGGGTCGAGCCGCCATAGGTCAGGGTCAGCATGCTGCCGCCCCTCGGCATGCGTTCGGCGGCGCGCCTGGCGATCTCGGTGAAGGAGAAGCAGGAGATCACCATGGTGCGCGAGAAGTTCTCGCGGGTGGTGTCGGCGTAGAGGCCCTTGAGCTCGTTCTTGTCCGAGAAGCCGATCGCATGGACGATGAAATCGAGCGTGTTGCGTTCCGGATCGCCGCCCCAGGCTTCGTCGAGGGCAGCGAAGGTCGCATCGACCGAAGCGGTGTCCTCGACGTCGCAGGGGATGACGAGGCTCGAGCCGAGGCTCTCGGCCAGCGGCCGGACGCGCTTGCCGAGCGCATCGCCCTGATAGGTGAAGGCGATCTCGGCGCCGTGGGCGTGAAGCGTGCGGGCGATGCCCCAGGCAATCGAATTCTGGTTGGCGACGCCCATGATGAGGCCGCGCTTGTTATGCATCAGCGGGAGCATGGCACACTCTAGAAGGGAGTTTCAGGATCTGGTCCGACGGCGGGGGAAGAGAAAAACGCTGGGCAACTGAGGCTCGTCAAGCCTGAACCTCACCTTGCGATTGCACGTCCATTGCACGAGGCGAAAGGGCGCGACAAGGCTAGGACTTCAACACCGCGGCAGCCGCGGCCTTCGACGTCGCGACGGGTACGATCTCGAAACGCGCGAGGTCGCTCCACTGCAGAACCCATTCCTGCAGCAGGGCGACATCGTCGCATTCCATGATCTGGAAACAGCGCCCGAGATCGGCGGCGACCCAGCTTTCGACATAGCGCAGGCCTTCCGGCGCCATCCGCCCACGTTCCTGGAAGCGGACGTAGACGTCCTTCACGCGGGCCTGATCGAAATGCTCGACCACCATGAAGAGCATCGTGCCCTCAGGCCTCCAGGCGCTTCATTACGATCGTGGCGTTGGTGCCGCCGAAACCGAAGGAGTTGGAGAGCACACAGCCGAGCCCGGCATTGTCGATGCGCTTGCGCACGATCGGCATGTCGGCGAAGGCCGGGTCGAGTTCCTCGATATGGGCGCTCTCGCAGATGAAGTCGTTGTTCAGCATCAGCAGCGAGTAGATCGCCTCCTGCACGCCGGTCGCGCCGAGCGAATGGCCGGTGAGCGACTTGGTCGCGGAGATCGGCGGGCAGGCATCGCCGCTGCCGAAGACGTTGCGAATCGCGGAGATCTCCGGGCCGTCGCCGGCCGGCGTCGAGGTGCCGTGCGGGTTGATGTAGTCGACCTTCGCCTTCACCGTTGCCAGCGCCTGCCGCATGCAGCGCTCGCCGCCCTCGCCGGAGGGCTGGACCATGTCGTAGCCATCCGAGGTCGCGCCGTAGCCGACGACCTCGCCATAGATCTTGGCGCCGCGGGCCTTGGCGTGCTCGAGCTCTTCCAGCACGACGACGCCGGCGCCGCCGGCGATGACGAAGCCGTCGCGATTCAGGTCATAGGCGCGGGAGGCAACCGCCGGGGTGTCGTTGTACCGCGAAGACATCGCCCCCATCGCGTCGAAGAGGACGGAGAGCGTCCAGTCCAGCTCCTCGCAGCCGCCGGCGAAGATCACGTCCTGCTTGCCCCACTGGATCAGCTCGTAGGCGTTGCCGATGCAGTGGTTGGAGGTCGCGCAGGCCGAGGAGATCGAATAGTTGACGCCCTTGATCTTGAACCAGGTCGCGAGCGTGGCCGAAGCGGTCGAGGACATGCCCTTGGGCACGGCGAAGGGGCCGACCTTCTTGGAAGAGCCGCTCTCGCGCGCCTTGTCATAGGCGTCGATCAGGGCCCGGGTGGAAGGGCCGCCCGAACCCATGACGATGCCGGTGCGCTCATGGCTGACTTCGCCGGGCTCCAGCCCGGAATCGACGATCGCCTGCTCCATCGCCACATGATTCCAGGCGGAGCCGCCGCCATGGAAGCGCATCGCGCGACGATCGACGACGCTGGCCGCATCGAGAGTCGGCACGCCGGCGACACGGCTGCGAAAGCCGTGCTCGGCGAATTCGGCAACGTGGGAGATGCCCGATTTCGCCTCGCGCAGCGAGGCCAGGACCTCCTGCGTGTTGTTGCCGATGGACGAGACGATGCCCATCCCCGTGACGACGACGCGTCTCATGCTCGCTTACTCCAGCTGTCCGCACGCGGCGGGGCAAGCCCGGCCGCTCTGGATTCCTATCGCGCAAATGGACCGAGCGGCAGCTGCGCGCAAGGTCGGGCTGCGTTTTTCCTCAGGCCGCTTCCGGCTTGAAGAGGCCGACACGCATGTCGCTGACCGTATAAATCCGCTTGCCGTCGGCCTCGAGCCAGCCATCGGCGATGCCCAGGACGAGCTTCGACTTGAAGACACGCTTGAAGTCGACGCCATAGACGACCTTCTTCACCGTCGGCAGCACCTGGTCGGCGAATTTGACCTCACCGACGCCCAGCGCCCGGCCGCGGCCCGGCAGGCCGAGCCAGCCGAGGAAGAAGCCCGTGAGCTGCCAGAGCGCATCGAGGCCGAGGCAGCCCGGCATCACCGGGTCACCCTTGAAATGACAATCGAAGAACCAGAGGTCGGGCTTGATGTCGAACTCGGCGCGCACAAGCCCCTTGCCGTGCTCGCCACCCTCCTCGGCGATCTCGGTGATGCGGTCGAACATCAGCATCGGCGGCAGCGGGAGCTGCGCATTGCCAGGCCCGAACAGTTCCCCGCGACCGCAGGCGAGGATCTCCTCGTAGCTGAAAGACGACTGACGCTGCATTCCCGTTCCGCTCCTTTGCGCGAGCCCGGTTTCGGCCCGCGTATTCTCCGCCGTGCTAACACGCCCGGCGCCGGGAACGAAAGGGCGCAGGCGCCCCCAACCACACCCGCGGATCGAAAACCACCGCAAGCATGCGCCAGATCAAGGCCAGGACCGCAAGGACCCGCTAGATATGGGCGTCGCGCTTGCGACCGAGGAACCGAAGCCTTACATTTCTTAGGATGATTTCAATCAACGAGCGGAGCGTCGGGCGCCCGTTGCGGACAGGGACACGCTTAGCGGCATGAACGATCTGACTTCCCAGAGCCAGGGCTACGGATCGGCCTCGCGGCAGGGTTGCCCCTTCCACGACATCCGGCAAAAGCTGCGGCGCGTGGGCCTGCGGCCGACGCGCCAGCGTGTCTCTCTCGGCTGGGTTCTCTTCGCCAAGGGGCAGCGCCATGTCAGCGCCGAGATGCTCTACGAAGAGGCGATGCGGGAGCGCATTCCGGTTTCGCTGGCCACGATCTACAACACGCTGCGCCAGTTCACCGAGGCTGGCCTGCTGCGGGAACTGACGCTCGACGGCGCCAAGGCCTATTTCGATACCGCCGATCACCAGCATCATCACTTCGTCGTCGATGGCGAGAACCGCGTCATCGACATTCCGGCCGAGGAGATCGACGTCGCCAGCCTGCCGACGCCGCCCGAAGGCTATGAGATTGCCCGCGTCGATGTCGTGGTGCGCCTGCGCAAGATCGACGGCTGACCCCTCCCGCGCGAAAGGCCCCAGAACGATGCGCTGTCTCGACGCCGCGATCTCGCGGCGGGCTCTCGCCGGACTGCTGCTCGCCGCCGCCGGCCCCGCCCTCCCCGCTATGGCAGCGCCCCGCGTCCTGCGCGGCACGGTTTCCTATCGCGAGCGCATGGCGCTGCCGCCGGGCGCCATCATCGAGGTCAAGCTCCTCGATGTGTCGCTGGCCGACGCGCCCTCCCGCACCATCGCCGAAACCCGCGTCTCCGGGCGGCGCATCCCCGCGCCCTGGACGCTCCGCTTCGATTCGCGCCAGATCGAGCCGCGGCGCAGCTACGCGCTGCAGGCGCGCATCCTCGATCGCGGGCGGCTCCTCTTCATCACGACCGAGCGGCACAGTGTCTTCACCGGCGGCCCGGACAAGACCGACATCTGGGTCCAGCGCGTGGCCGGGCAGGATCAGCCCTCCCGCCCCGCCTCCTCGCCGATCGGGAACTGGCGCCTCGCCAGCCTCGGCGGCGCCGAAACGCCGGCCTCGATCACGACCACGATGGAGATCGCCAGCGATGGCAGAGTGTCCGGCCGCGGCGGCTGCAACGGCTTCGGCGGCAATGCGACGATCAGGGGCCGGACCATCCGCTTCTCGCGCATGGTCTCGACGATGATGGCCTGCGCGCCGGAGGTGATGGATCAGGAACAGCGTTTCCTGAAGACCCTCGAACGGGTGCAGCGCTGGACGATCCAGCAGCGAACGGGCCGTCTCGCCTTGCTCGACCGCGGCGGCAGGCCGTTGGCGACGCTGACGCCGCAGTAGCGGTCGGCGCGACTCAGTCGACCTTCTCGTTCGGATAGACGCCCCAGAGCCGCTCCTGGCGGATATAGCCGTTGATGGCGCCGACGCTGACGCGGCACCAGGCATTGGCACAGGAGGCGACGCTGATGACGACGCCCGGCTGCAGCCGGGCGACCACCGCCGCATCCTCCCCCGCCGTAGCGCGCATCGGAAAGACCTCGTCCTTCTTCTTCGACCATGGCGCGACGAGGGCGGTCCGCCGGCCGGAGAGCAGGCTGTGCAGCACCCAGCCCTCGGTGCCGTCGGCGTCGCGCACACGCCGCCACGTCTCGAACTCCGCCGTCACCTCCATGGGCAGGCCGGCCCGCTGATAGACCCAGCGCGTGCGGTGTTCCTTCGACGGGCCTTCGCGCAGATTCACGCGATCGGTCTTCAGGCTGACATAGCGCGGCACCGGCAGGCCGGTCACCGAGCCGGCCTGCATGTCCTGCGCGAAGGCGACGGTCGGCGCGCCAAGGACGCAGAAAGCCAACAGCGCAAGGCGCCGCATCGACAAGGCCTTCATCCACCACACTCCTTCTCGGCCGTTCCGCCCCCTGCGAAGGGGCAAGTTGTCATCCGTCGCCGTGCCGCCTAGACAACTGGAGAGCCGGGGGCGCAAGCGCTCCCGTTCCCGCTCATTCCTGGGCCAGCAGGGTTAATGGCGGGTTGAGGAAGTGCGGACGATACGGCCGATGACGGAAGGGTGACCGCCATGTCGAAGAAGAAGCCCCTGGTCGTGGTGACGCGCAAATTGCCCGCCGTGGTGGAAACCCGGATGCGCGAATTATTCGACGCGAAGCTGAACATCGACGACAAGCCGATGTCGCCGGCAGCGCTGGTCGAGGCGGTGAAGACCGCCGACGTGCTGGTGCCGACCGTGACCGACAAGATCGATGCCGCGATCATCGCCCAGGCCGGCGACCAGCTGCGCCTGATCGCGAATTTCGGCAACGGCGTCGACAATATCGACGTGGCAAGCGCCGTGCAGCGCGGCATCACCGTCACCAACACGCCAGGCGTGCTCACCGACGACACCGCCGACATGACGATCGCGCTGATCCTCGCCGTGGCCCGGCGCATCGCGGAAGGCGCCCGCGTCATCCCCGACGACGACTGGGCCGGCTGGTCGCCGACCTGGATGCTCGGCCGGCGGATCACCGGCAAGCGACTCGGCATCGTCGGCATGGGCCGGATCGGCCAGGCTGTGGCGAAGCGCGCCGCGGCCTTCGGCCTCTCGATCCACTACCACAACCGCCGCCGGGTCGATCCGCGCATCGAGGAGAAGCTCGACGCCACCTATTGGGATTCGCTCGACCAGATGCTGGCGCGGATGGACATCGTCTCGGTCAACTGCCCGCATACGCCCGCGACCTACCACCTGCTCTCGGCCCGCCGCCTCAAGCTGATGAAGCCGGATGCGATCCTGGTGAACACCGCCCGCGGCGAAGTGGTCGACGAGACCGCGCTCGCGCGCATGCTCGAAGCCGGCGAACTCGCCGGCGCCGGGCTCGACGTGTTCGAGAGCGAGCCGGCGGTCAATCCGCGCCTGCTCAAGCTCGCCCGCCAGCACAAGGTCGTGGTGCTGCCCCATATGGGCTCGGCCACCCATGAGGGCCGCGCCGACATGGGCGAGAAGGTCATCGTCAACATCAAGACCTTCATGGACGGCCACAAGCCGCCGGACCGCGTGCTGCCCAGCATGCTCTGAGCGAGGCCGGGGTCAGGCGGCCGGCAGCTCCGCGAGCCGCGCCGCCGCGGCCGGCCAATCGTCATAGCCGTCGATCACCACCGCGGCGCCCGCGGCCAGCAGGCGTTCGCGCATGCGCACCTTGTCATGAGCCACGCCGATAAAGCCTGCTACCTGCATGCCGGCGGCCCTGGCAGCCTGCACGCCGGGCACCGAATCCTCCAGGATCAGGCATTGCCCCGGCCCCGCGCCCATCTGCGCCGCGGCGAACAGGAAGACGTCCGGCGCGGGCTTGCCGCGCGCGACCTGCGAGGCCGAGAAGACATGCGGATCGAACAGGTCGAGCAGGCCCGCCAAGGCGAGGTTGTGGCGCAGAGGCTCGAGCGTCGTCGAGGAGGCGACGCAGCGGCGGCCGGACAGAGTTGAAACCGCCTCCCTCACGCCCGGCAGGGCACGCAGCTCCTGTGCGAGACGCCCCGCTACCGCGGCCTCGATCCTCGCCTCGAAATCGCCCGGCAGGGATCGCCCCAGCGCCGCTTCGATGACCTTGAAGCCATCGGCCAGCGGAATGCCGACCAGATGCTCGACATAGTGATCGAGCGTCCAGTTCCTCAGGCCGATCTCATGGCAAAGGGCGAGGCTGACCTCCGCGTACAGCGTCTCGGTGTCGATCAGCGTGCCGTCGCAATCGTAGATGACAAGCTCGAACGGCACGGGCGCCTCCCGAGTCTCGCCCCTCAGTTCGCGCGGGCGGTGTCGAACTGGCCGGTCTTGCGGAAGCGCCAGAGATAGGACGAGACGATGGCTTCGACCGAGGTCGGCGCGATGCCGAGCCCGGCGAAATCACGGCCCTCGGCGGCGGCGGCCGCGGAGACGACGTTGTCGCTCTCGAGCAGCGTCACCTGATCGCGCGTCAGCACCAGCTCGTCCGGGATGAGGCCGAGCGTCAGCATGTCGGCGAACTGCAGCACGCTGCCCATGATCCGCGCGAGCGGGAACGGCAGCGGGGCCAGCAGGCGCTTGCGACCGATGATGCGGCAGGTCTCCTCGACGATCTGGCGCAGGCTGAGCACCTCCGGACCGCCGAGCTCGTAGACGCGCCCACCCTCGACCGTCCCGTCGATGGCGCGGGCGACAACCTCCGCGACGTCGCCGACGAAGGCAGGCTGGAACTTCGTCGCCCCATCGCCGACCAGCGGCAGCACGGGCAGCATCCGCGCCATGGAGGCGAAGCGGTTGAAGAAGGTATCCTCCGGCCCGAACATCACCGAAGGCCGGAGCACGACCGCGCCGGGCACGGAAGCGAAGACGGCCGCCTCCCCTTCCGCCTTGGTACGGGCGTAGGACGAGCGTGATTCGGCCGCGGCGCCAAGCGCCGAGACATGGACGAGGCGGGCGATTCCGGCGGCGGCGCAGGCCTGGGCCACCGCGCGCGAACCGTTCGCCTGCACGGCGGAGAAGCCCTGACGGCCCTGCTCCTGCATGATGCCGACCAGATTGACGACGGCATCCGCCCCCTTCACCGCGGCCGCCACCGAAGCGGGATAGCGCAGATTGGCCTGCACGGCGTGGATCTGGCCGACGGTTCCGATCGGCTGCAGGAAGCCTGCGAGATCGGGACGGCGCACCGCGACGCGCACCCTATAGCCGCGCTTGGCCAGCGCGCGCACGACATGGCGGCCAACGAATCCGGAACCGCCGAAAACCGTGACGAGTTGCTGGGCCGGCGCCTGAGAGGCCATCGCGAAAGCTCCGCTTAGAATGCTTGTGACCTCCTAGATCATGTTCCGCGAAAGTGGAAATCCCTTTTGCGGCAAACCGCAGCCCTGCCCTGCGCCTGCGGCATTACGCCCGATGATGGGGCGGCGAGCCCGCCCAAACGTCATCCGACCGGCCGGTTTCGCCTCGCGGCGACGGCGCGGCGGGACGATTTCCACAGCCGCGCCCGAACGCACCGCATTTCCTTTTCACAAGCCCGTTGACAGGGCGACTCGGCCCCCGTAAACGAACCGCCGTTGCCCAGGTGGCGGAATTGGTAGACGCGCTGGTTTCAGGTACCAGTGGTGAAAGCCGTGGAGGTTCGAGTCCTCTCCTGGGCACCACCCCCTTCTCGCTTATGCGAGGAAGAGGTGAGTGTTGATAAGGGTTTGCGTGAAACGCGATTTCACCCGCTTCCCTTTCGGTACGCCGTCTCTTTGCCAGCAAGGACGGCCGCTGCTACCCCGAACATCAAGGTCTCCCAGGCCATCGCTGCCGCGCATGTCTTCGGACAGAGCGTGACGCTGCCGAGCTCCGACGAGAACACCGCTGCGACCATTCGCGACGACGCGTCGCCTCGCTGAAAACAAGATCCCGAAATTGGGCCGGTCACGCTTCGACTGAGGCGATCGGCCTGCGCGGGCGGCGACCGCCAGCCCGTACCCATCCGAATCCAGGCGACAATCGTGCGCAGGGGAGCCGATGTCGCAGGCGCGACGCGTCCGCTCGTCATTGGCGGATCAGCTTCGGTAGCCTAAGAACACACGAATCATCACACCCAAGGAGAACGATGGCGCTTTCCCCGCTAGTCCTGATTCTGGTTCTGCCTTTCGTCGCCAGCCTGGCCATGGTCGTGGTGCGGGGGGGCCGCGAGTCGGCGACCTGGATTACCGGGGCAACCATGGTCGCCTGCCTGGCCCTGGCGATCTCGCTTTATCCATCCGTCAGCAGCGGGAACGTCGTTCGGCACCAGATCGAGTGGATCCCCTCCCTCGGGCTCAACTTCACGCTCAGGATGGACGGCTTCGCCTGGATCTTCGCGGTCCTTGTCAGCGGCATCGGCGTGCTGGTCGTCATGTACGCCAGATACTACATCTCGGCCGAGGACCCGGTCCGCCGCTTCTATCTCTTTTTCCTGGCGTTCTCGGGCGCGATGCTGGGTGTGGTTCTCGCGGGGAACCTCATCCTGCTGGTCGTGTTCTGGGAGCTGACCAGCATCTTCTCGTTCCTGCTGATCGGCTACTGGCATCATCTTCAGGCGGCGCGCGACGGCGCCCGCATGGCGATGACCATCACCGGCATGGGAGGTCTCGCCCTGCTGGCCGGCGTGCTCCTGCTCGGCCATATCGTCGGCAGCTACGACCTCGACGTGGTGCTCCGGTCCGGAGACCTCATCCGGTCGCATGAGCTTTACGTCCCGGCGCTCCTGCTGATCCTGCTCGGCACGCTGACGAAGAGCGCGCAGTTCCCCTTCCAGTTCTGGCTGCCCAACGCCATGGCCGCGCCAACGCCCGTCTCGGCGTTCCTGCATTCGGCCACCATGGTGAAGGCGGGCGTCTTCCTGATGGCGCGGCTGTGGCCGGTGCTCGCCGGCACGCCCGAATGGTTCATGATCGTGGGCATCGCGGGCATGGCGTCGCTCGTGCTCGGGGCCTATCTGGCCATGTTCCAGCACGACCTGAAGGGGCTTCTCGCCTACTCCACGATCAGTCATCTCGGCCTGATCACGCTGCTGCTCAGCCTCGGAAGCCCGCTCGCCGCGGTGGCGGCGATCTTCCACATGATCAACCATGCGACCTTCAAGGCGTCGCTGTTCATGGCCGCCGGCATCATCGACCATGAGACCGGCACGCGCGACCTGCGGCGGCTTTCCGGCCTGTTCCGCTACATGCCGATCACGGGCACGCTGGCCATGGTGGCGAGCGCCGCCATGGCGGGCGTGCCGCTGCTGAACGGCTTCCTGTCGAAGGAGATGTTCTTCGCCGAGGCCGTGGAGACCCACGCCGATTCATGGCTCGACACGGCCGCGCCCTATGCCGCCGTGCTCGGCAGTGCGCTGGCCGTGACCTATTCGCTCCGGCTGATCCACTCGATCTTCCTGGGAACGCCGCCCGAGAGCTTTCCGCGCGAGCCGCACGAGCCGCCGTTCTGGATGCGGTTCCCGGTCATGTTCCTGGTCGTCGCCTGCCTTGTCATCGGGACGATCCCCGCCCTGACCATCGGCCCCTTCCTTCACGTGGCCGTGTCGTCCGCGCTCGGCGCCGCCACGCCGCAATACAGCCTGGCGATCTGGCACGGCTTCAACATTCCGCTGATGATGAGCGTGGTCGCGCTGGTATGCGGCGCGCTTCTGTATTTCGTCGCCGGCAATTATCTCGAACGCTCCGAGCGCCCCCTGCTGCTCGGCCGGATCGACGGCCAGCGCATCTTCGAGCGGGTGATGGTCGCGATCTCGTGGCGATGGGCGCGCCTGATCGAGGAGATCTTCGGCACCACGCGGCTCCAGCCGCAAATGCGCCTGGTCGTTGCGGCCGCCTTTGTAGCGGGCGCCGCCGCCGTGTTCGCCATCGGGCTCGACCTCACCTCCGACCGCGGCGGAACCGTCGATCTCGCCTTCACCGGTCTCTGGGGCGTGGGCGTCACCTGCGCGATCGCGGCTGCGTATCTGGCCAAGTTCCACCGCCTCGCGGCCCTCGCGCTGCTGGGCGGCACGGGCCTCGTGACCTGCCTGACCTTCGTCTGGCTCTCCGCGCCGGACCTCGCCGCGACCCAGCTCGTCGTCGAGATCGTGACCACCGTGCTCATCCTGCTCGGTCTGCGCTGGCTGCCCAAGCGCTCGCCGGCCCTGGCCGAACCGGGCGACTGGTCGTTGCGGCTGCGCCGTTTCCGCGACCTGGCGATCGCCGTCATCGCAGGGCTGGGCATGACGGTTGTCTCCTATGCCGTGATGACCCGCACGCCGCCCGAGACGATCGCCAGCTTCTTCCTGGAGAAGGCCTATGCCGAAGGCGGCGGCCGCAATGTCGTCAACGTCATCCTCGTCGACTTCCGCGGGTTCGACACGCTCGGCGAGATCACGGTGCTCGGCATCGTGGCGCTGAGCGTGTTCGCCCTGCTGCGGCGGTTCCGCCCTGCCCCCGACACGATCGAACGCCCCGAGCAGCAGCTCATCCAGCGTTCCTTTGACGAGGCCGAACCGAACACCGAGGCCGAAGCGACGAAGGAGGAATATCTCTACGTGCCGTCCGTGATCATGCAGTGGATGTTCCCCGTCATCATCGTGCTGGCCGCCTATCTGTTCCTGCGCGGACACGATGCCCCCGGCGGAGGCTTTGCGGCGGGCGTCGCGATGGCGGCCGGCTTCATCCTGCAATACATGGCGGCGGGGACGGTCTGGGTCGAGGACAGGCTGCGCATCCTGCCGGTCGCCTGGATCGGCGGCGGCCTGTTGCTGGCGGCCTTCACCGGCGCGGCCGCGATCCTGTTCGGCGATTCGTTCCTCAACTCTTACTTCCGGTATGTGGAGCTGCCGCTCATCGGAAAGGTGCCGTTGGCGAGCGCCACCTTCTTCGACCTCGGCGTGTTCAGCCTCGTGGTCGGCGCGACGGTGCTGATGCTGATCGCCATCGCCCACCAATCGATACGCCGCCTGCGCGCGGCCCGCCTCGGAGAGGAGCGCCAACGATGGAACTGACGCTCGCGATCGCCATCGGAGCGCTTACGGGATCCGGCGTCTGGCTCGTCCTGCGCCCGCGCACCTATCAGCTCGTCATCGGCCTCTCGCTGCTCTCTTATGCGGTGAACCTGTTCATCTTCAGCATGGGCCGGCTGACGGTCGGCGCGCCGCCCGTTCTCGGCCCCGGCGGTGCCGGGAATCCGGCCGACTACGCCGACCCGATTCTGCAGGCGCTGGTGCTCACCGCGATCGTCATCGGCTTCGCCACGACCGCATTGCTGCTGGTGGTCCTGCTCGTCGCCCGCGGGCTAACCGGCAACGACCATGTCGACGGGCGAGAGCAGCGCTGATGGAGTGGACGAGGCATCTCCTCATCGTTCCGATCCTGCTGCCGCTCGTCACCGGAGCGGGGCTCCTGCTGATCGACGAACTGCGTCACACGCTCAAGGCGCTCCTCAACCTCGCCTCCTGCCTGCTCCTAGTGGCCACGGCGGCCGCGCTGATGCACATGGCCGACGGCACTCCGGGCGAAGGCGGCGCCCTGTCCCTCTCCTATGCCGTCGCCAACTGGCCGGCGCCCTTCGCCATCGTGCTCGTCCTCGATCGGCTGTCGGCACTGATGCTGGCCCTGACCTCGATCCTGGCCGTCGCCGCGCTGGTCTTCTCGATGGCGCGCTGGCACCGGGCCGGGCCGCATTTCCACACGCTCTTCCAGTTCCTGCTCATGGGGCTTGGCGGCGCGTTCCTGACCGGGGACCTGTTCAACCTCTTCGTCTTCTTCGAGGTCACGCTCGCGGCGTCCTACGGGCTGCTGCTGCACGGTTCCGGCGCGTTCAGGGTCCGGGCCGGGCTGCACTACATCGCGATCAACCTGGCGGCGTCGCTGCTTTTCCTCGTCGGCGTCAGCCTGATCTACGGGATCGCTGGAACGCTGAACATGGCGGACCTCGCTGTCCGCCTGCCCGGAATCGCGGCCGACGACCGGGGGCTCGTCTATGCGGGCGCGGCGATCCTCGGAATCGCCTTCCTGATCAAGGCGGGGATGTGGCCGCTCTGCTTCTGGCTGCCTTCCGCCTATATGGCCGCGGCTGCGCCGGTCGCGGCGATCTTCGTGGTGCTCACCAAGGTCGGCGCCTATGTGCTCCTGCGCCTCACTCTGCTGCTCTTCGGCGCCACGGCGGGGGTCTCGGCCGGCTTCGGCGGGCCGGTGCTGCTCTGGGGCGGCATGGCGACCATCGCCTTCGCGACATTCGGCATGCTGGCATCCCAGGCGATGGGCAAGCTCGCCGGCTACAGCGTCCTGATCTCGGCAGGCACCCTGCTCGCGGCGGTCGGCCTGGGCGACACTGCTGTCGTCTCGGGCGCCCTGTTCTATCTCGTCAGCTCGACCTTCAGCACCGCGGCCTTCTTCATGCTGATCGAGCTGGTGGAGCGGGCGCGCGCACCGGGCGCGGACCTCCTGGCGGTCACCATGGAAGCCTATGGCGACGAAACCGACGAGGACGAGGTCGAGGAGCATGACGACGAGGAGGTCGGCGTGGCCATGCCCGGAGCACTCGCCATACTGGGCGTGTCGTTCGGCTGCGTCGCGTTGCTGCTCGCCGGCCTGCCGCCGCTCTCGGGCTTCATCGCCAAATTCGCCATGCTGACCGGCATGCTGAACCCGTCCGGTCTGGGCTCGCCCGCCGAGATCCCGGGGCGCGTCTGGCTGCTTGCCGCGCTGATCATCCTGTCCGGCCTGGCGGCGCTGATCGCGATGATGCGAACCGGCATCCAGACCTTCTGGGCGCCGCTGGAGACGATCGTGCCCCGCGTACTGGTGGTCGAGGTCGCTCCGATCATCGGGTTGCTGGCGCTGTGCACGCTGCTCGCCGTGCAGGGCGGCGCCCTGCTCGACTACACCGAGGCCGCGGCCCGCGCCCTGCATGCCCCTTCGACCTATATTCAGGGCGTATTGGCGACCGGCCATCCCGCGGGCGTCTCGCGATGAGCCGCCTGTTGCCCTATCCGGTCCTGACCGCGCTGCTGCTGCTGATGTGGATGCTGCTGACGTCCTTCTCGGTCGGGCAGTTCCTCCTCGGCGGCGCCGTCGCCGTGGGCGCTTCCCGCGCCATGGCGGCGCTTCAGCCATCCAAGCCACGGCTGAGGCGCTGGCAGCTCATTCCGAAGCTCCTGGGCGTCGTCACCTTCGATATCCTGCAGTCGAACATCGCGGTCGCCAGCATCATCCTTCAGGGCAACCGCCGCGAGCGGATCCCGGGTTTCGTCGCGATCCCGCTCGATCTGCGTGACAAGACGGGGCTCGCCGTGCTCGCCTGCATCGTCACCAGCACGCCGGGGACGGCCTGGGTCGAATTCGCCCCCGATACGGGCGTCCTCCTGATCCATGTGCTCGACCTTGCCGACGAAGCCGAATGGGTCTCCGTGATCAAGCAGCGCTACGAGCAGCCGTTGATGGAGATATTCGAATGACGGCGGCAATCCTCCTCTGGGCGGTGACGGCCGCCCAGGCCATGCTCGTGGCCGCCATGGCCTGCAGCGCCTACAGGCTGATCCGCGGGCCGCGCGCGCAGGACCGCGTGCTGTGCCTCGACGCCACCTATGTCAGCGCCATGCTGCTGATCCTGACGATCGGCATTCGCACCGGCAGCGCGATCTATTTCGAGGCGGCCCTGATCATCGCCGTACTGGGCTTCGTCTCGAGCGTCGCCCTCGCCAAGTTCCTCATGCGGGGCGAGGTGATCGAATGAACCACCTCGAAGATCTTCCTGCCTGGGCGGCCCTTCTGACGGCCTTCCTCGTCGTTCTGGGCGCGGGGCTGACCCTCATCGGAGCGATCGGCACGTTGCGCTTCCGCAGCTTCTTCGAGAGGGTGCACGCACCGACCCTGGGCACGAGCTGGGGGACCGGCGCGATCCTGCTCGCATCGGCCGTTTGCTTCTCGGCGCTGGGCTCACGCCCCATCATCCACGAGATCCTGATCGGCGTCTTCATCACCGTCACGACACCGGTGACGCTCATGCTGCTCGCGCGCGCCACCATTTATCGCGATCGAACCGAGGGAAACGAGGGCGTGCCGCCGCGCTCCCTCCTGCGCCACCCGCACGATGCTTAAAAGGGAACTGGCGTCCGGGTTCTGACCGCCTCCGAGCATCGACCTCGCGCTCGTCGGCCGGGCATTCGCGCATCCCGAGCCGCCCTCCCCGATGGTCTCCGCCCCTTCGAGGCGGCCGACGAAGGCCCGACGCGGTCTTCGGCCCGACCTCTCAGCGCGTTGCCGTCCGCAGCGCATCGGCCAGCTTGCGGACCGCAACCTCGATCTCGGCAGGCGTATAGGCAGCAAAACCCATCAGGAACCCGGGCTGGCCGTTGCCCGCAGCATGGAGCGACGACAATCCCAGAAGCTCGACGCCGACGCGCTGCGCTGTGTCGACGACCATGCGTTCGGTCATCCCGCAGGTGATCGTGCAGGGCATCTGCAGACCGCCGATGGGCACCCGCGCTTCGGCGAAATCCGACAAATGCCTGTCGACGAGGCCGGCCAGCACCGCGAGCCGCTCGGCGTAGATCCCGCGCATGGCGCGGACATGCGCCCCGAAATGCCCGCCTTCGATGAAGCGGGCGAGCGTCAGCTGCGCCATCGGAGCGGAATGTCCGTCGAGCAAGGTCCGCGCTGCCGTCATCGGCTTCACGAGCTGTGGCGGCAGGACGACGTAGCCGATCCGAAGGCCCGGAAAGAGGGATTTGGTGAAGGTGCCGATATAGATGGTCCGGTCATGCGGATCGAGGCCCTGCACGCAGGCCGTCGGCTTGCCGGCATAGTGGAATTCGCTGTCGTAATCGTCCTCGATGATCCAGCCCTGATGCCGGGCCGCCCATTCGATCAGCGCCAGCCGGCGGTCGAGCGTCAGCGTCACCCCGGTCGGGAACTGGTGCGAAGGGGTGAGGAAGACCGCCCTCGCCCGGCGCGGGTCGCCGATGATCTGCTCGACCAGCAGCCCTTGATGGTCGAGGCCGATCGGGACCACCTCGAGCCCCGCCGCGTCGAACGCCCTGCGGGCGCCGTAATAGACCGGATCCTCGATGAAGATGCGCTCGGCGGGATCGAGCAGCATGGTCGCACACAGCGTCAGCGCCTGCTGCGAGCTGGTGAGGATCAGCACCCGGTCGGCCGTGGCGCGCGCGCCGCGCTCGAGATTCACATAATCGGCGACGGCACGCCGCAGCTGTTCGCTGCCCTGCGGGTCGCCGTGAAGGAGAACCTGCGTGCCGGCTTCCTTGAGCACCTGGCGCTGCAGCCGCTCCCACAGCCGCAGCGGAAAGCTGCGGGTTTCCGGCACGCCATGCGCGAAGGGTCGCGGCGACAGCAGCTCGCGAACGCCACCGCTTTGGAACACAGCGCTGCCCCGCCTGCTCAGTCTCGGAGCCTGGCTGCACGACAGCGCGCCGCGCTGGGAAGTTCGGCGCCCCGGCGAGAATTCCGTCGCCTCCGCCACGAAGCTGCCGCTGCCGACGCGCCGGTCGATAAAGCCTTCCGCATGAAGCTGGGCATAGGCCGCCTCCACCGTATCGCGCGAGACGCCGAGCGATCCGGCGAGCGCGCGCGAGGCGGGCAGCGGCTTCCCCGGTCCGAGCGTACCCGCCAGAATCAACTGGCGGATCGCCCGCTGGATCCGGGCGTGCAGAGGCATCCCCGCCTGGGCGGGATGGGCAAGCCAGGCCTTCACGGTCTCGAGCTGGGAACGCCTGAACAATGGTCTGACTGTCTTGGATGAAATGGAAGGAACGAACAGACCATCGGGCGGCTAGATGTCAAGGCATCTCACCGCCGTCGCGCCCCGTTCCCCAGAAGCCTGCCAAGACCATGCCTGTCGTCCCCTCACCCTCCCCCCTTCGCCTGGGCGACCTGCCTCATCCGGTGATCGCCGGGCTAATCTCCGTGATCGTCAATTACGGCGGCACCTTCATCCTGGTCTTCCAGGCCGCAAAGGTCGCGGGTCTCAGCCCGGAGCTGACGGCGTCCTGGGTCTGGTCCGTTTCGATCGGCGTCGGGCTGACGGGGCTTTTCCTGAGCTGGCGCCATCGCGAGCCAATCATCACGGCCTGGTCGACCCCGGCAGCAGCCTTTCTCGTCTCCGCGCTCGCGACGACGCCCTATGCCGAAGCGGTCGGAGCCTACATGATCTCGGCGGCGGCCTTCGTCGCGCTGGGGCTTTCGGGCTGCTTCGAGAGGGTCATCCGGCTGATCCCGCCCGCCATCGCCTCGGGCCTGCTCGCCGGCATCCTGCTGCAGTTCGGCATCGGCGCATTCGGCGGCGCGAATGTCGATCCGCTGCTGGTCGGTTTGCTGGTCGTCGCCTATGTCGTCCTGAAGCGCTTCTCCGCCCGCTATGCGGTGGTCGGCATCCTGATCCTCGGGCTGACCTTCCTGCTGACGCAGGATCGCGTCGACCTGTCGGGCCTGCGGCTTCAGCTCGCCGCGCCGGTCTTCACCATGCCGGCCTTCTCGCTGAACGCGCTGCTCTCGGTGGCGCTGCCGTTGTTTCTGATCACCCTCACCGGCCAGTACATGCCGGGGATGCTGGTCCTGCGGAACGACGGCTTCAAGACCAGCGCCAACCCGATCGTCACTGTGACGGGCCTCGGTTCGCTCATCATGGCCCCCTTCGGCTCCCACGCCTTCAACATCGCCGCGATCACGGCGGCGATCGCGACCGGCAAGGAGGCGCATGAGGACCCGACCAAGCGCTGGCTAGCCGGCATCGCGGCGGGCTGCTTCTATGTGCTGGTCGGGGTGTTCGGCGTCACCCTCGCCGCCGTCTTCATGGCCTTTCCCGCGACCTTCATCACGACGCTTGCGGGGCTCGCGCTGCTCGGCACGATCGGTGGCAGCCTGGCGGGCGCGATGGCCGATCCGGCCTCCCGCGAAGCGGCGCTCATCACCTTCCTGGCCTCGGCCGCGAACATCAAGCTGCTCGGCATCGGCGGGGCGTTCTGGGGGCTGCTGATCGGGTTCGCCGCCTATCTCGTGCTCAACGGCCGGCTGCCGCGCCGCGAGCGGACCGAGCTTGTGGTGGGCGAAGGCGCCGCGAAGTGAGGGACCAGCGATCGTCGCCGCGGGGCTGGCCCGCGGCGACGGCGATGTCGCCTGGCGTCAGGCGTCGAGCCCGACCGGCTTGCCGTTTCGAGCGACGATCCTGCCGCGCTTGACGACGGTCCGCTCGGCCGGGCGCGCCATGACCGCCTCGGCCAGGTTCTCGCCGGGCAGGATCACCAGATCGGCGAAGCAGCCGACGGAAAGCCCGTAATCGGGAAGCCCCATCACCTTGGCGCCGCCATAGGTGCAGACATCGAGCGCGAGCTCGACCTCTTCGTCGCGGCGGAAATTGTTGCGCAGGCCGACGAGCATCGCCCGTTCCAGCATGTCGCCCATGCCATAGGGGTTCCAGCTGTCGCGGACACCGTCCGAACCGCCGGCGATCACGACGCCGGCCTTGGTGCAGGCCATGACCGACGGCGCCGTAGAAGCGGCCGGGGCGGTGGTGACGAGCGTGATGCGCTCCTTGGCCAGCTCATCGATCAGCCTGCGGGCATGGTCGACATCCGGCATGCCCAGGCAGAAGGCATGGCTGATCGCGATCTTGCCCTGCATGCCGAGCGCGCGCGTCCGCTCGAGGATCAGATCCATCGAGAAGGCGCCCATCTCGCCGCGCTCATGCAGGTGGATGTCGATCGGGCGCCCATATTTCTGCGAAAGCGCGAAGATCGCATCGAGATGCCCCTTCGGGTCCCGGTCGACCGCGCAGGGATCGAGGCCGCCGACCACTTCCGAGCCGAGCGCCAGCGCCCGGTCGAGCAGTTCCAGCGTGCCCGGCCGGACCAGCAGGCCGGATTGCGGGAAGGCGACGATCTCGACATCGACGACATCCTTCAGCCGCTCACGCATCGCCATGACGCCCTCGATGCCGGCAAGGCCGACCTCGGTGTCGACGTCGACATGGCTGCGGATATGGGTGGTGCCCTTCCCGACCATCTGGCCGGCGAGCCGCTGCGACTGCCGATCGGGATCGAGCTTGAGCTCGCGGCGGTTGCGGCGCTCGGTCTCGATCTTCTCGATCAGGCTCGGCCCGGCCGTGTGCCGCTGCCAGCCCATGCCCCAGAAGCTCTTGTCGAGATGGGTATGCGCCTCGACCAGGCCGGGGATCATCAGGTCGCCGCCGGCGTCGAACGCCGTGGCGCCCGCAGCGGCGGCGCCGGCCCCGATCGCCGCGATCTTCCCGTCGCGGACCAGGACGTCCGTCGCCTCTCCGCCGGCAGGCCGGACGTTCCGGATCAGAAGCTCTTCAGCCATTCGCGTTTCCTCTCTCCAAGCCCGGCTTGCTGCCGGGCATATTGCCCGTTCTCCGCAAATCGCAGCGGATCACGGGCGCACAATCGCCGGTTCGTTGCCGACCGGAACATTCATCGAGCGCGCATAGCCATGCGGGACGAAGCGCAGGGACAGCAGCGCGACCAGCGCGGCACAGCCCATATGCATGAGCCAGCCCGCGGCAAAGCTGCCGCTATGGTCGCGCAGGACCGCCACGATCAAGGGAGACAGGCCGGCAAGCAGGAAGCCGCCGCCCTGCATCACCGCCGATAGCGCCCCTGCATCGGCCGGATTCTCGAGATGGTCGAGCGCGACCACCATCGAGAGGGCAAAGCTGCCGCCGAGGCCGGCACCCACCAGGACCGTCCAGCCCAGCGGGGCCAGGTTCGGCCAGAAGGCGATACCGGCAAAGCCTGTGATCTGGAGACCGAGCGCCAGCATGATCCAGGGGCGCCGATCCTGGCGGCGCGCCGCAAGCGCCGGCATGGCGAGCGCCGCAACGGCCTGACTCGCGGCCATGATGGCGAGAAGGCCGCCGCTCGCGGCGCTGGTCCAGCCGAGCGTCTGGTAATAGGGCGCGAGCCAGGCGACGATGGTGGAGTAGCCGCCATTCACCAGGCCGAAGCAGGCCATCAGGAGCCAGGTGCGCGGCCGGCGCAGCAACAGGCCCGTGCGCAACGTGCCCCTGCGCACTGCCCGGCCACGCGGCAAGGCAAAAGCGGAAAGCAGGGCGGCGAGCGCCGCCGGCACGGCGATCCAGGCCAGGCCGACATGCCAGCTGCCGGTCAGATCGGCGATAACCGGCGAAGCCTGCGCCCCCAGCGCCCCGCCGCCCATCAGCATGGCCGAGTAGAGTCCCATCACGACGGCGACCTGATGCGGGAAATGCGCCTTGATGATGCCGGGGAAGACGGCCTGCACGACAGCGACGCCAATGCCGCAGAAGGCAGCCGTCGCAATCAGCGCATATCCGTTGCCGACGACCAGGCGCAGGGCCGAGGCCACGCAAAGGACGAGCAGCGCGCCGATGACGGCCGCCCGCGCGCCCGTCACACGCTCGAGCCAGCTGCCGGCCAGGGCACAGACGCCCATCAGCACCATCGGTACAAGGGTGAAGAGCGACATGCTCCGGTAGTCGAGGCCGGTCGCCTCCTGGATGCGCGATGTCAGCGGCCCGATGCCGGTGAGGAACGGCCTGAGATTCAGGCCGACCAGTACGACCACGGCCAGCAGCAGCAGGCGCGACGGGGCGGAATTGATCTTCGTGGCGCTCATGCGGGCCCGGCCAGCCTCCGCTTCCGCGCTGCTTGGAGGTCGCCGGCCATTTCCGGACATGCCGGCAGGCCGCCCATATTCATCGGCCACTCCGGGAACGGGCTTCGCAGCGGGAAGGGCCGCAGCGGAAAAGCAGATGCGCGGATCGAGAAGGATCTGAGCAATTCCGCCTCCTGCCTTGCCTTCTGGCGCGGGTGCCACTGGGCCGGAGCGCCGCGCGTCCGTGTCCGATGTCCCGCCGCTCGAGCGCGACCGCCCTGAAAACTAGATAAGGGAGGCTACGCGCCATATGAAAATTAAATATCTGGATGCACATCAATGAATCTGTGAATGATCAGGACCTCGCTCCGACCATCAGGCCGGAGGTCATCAGCGGCCCGGTTTCCCCATGCTCGACCCACGCCTCCTGCGCTCCTTCGCGGCGATCGCCGACACCGGCAGCTTCACCCAAGCCGCCGAGCGGCTGAACATGACGCAATCGACCATCAGCCAGCAGCTCGCCCGTCTCGAAGAGGCGGTCGGGCTCGAACTGATCGACCGCGTCGCGCGCCCGGTCCGGCCGACGGCGTCGGGCGAACGCCTGCTGGGATATGCCCGTCGCATCCTGGCGCTGCAGCAGGAAGCGGAGGCGATGCTCGGCGACCCTGCCGGCACCGCCTCGGTCCGCATCGGCGTGCCCGAGGACATCGTTACGGATGCCATGGCGAAGGTCTTCGCCAGCTTCGCCCGGCAGCATCGCGAGATCCGGCTCGACGTCTTCGCCGGCCTCAGCCGCGACCTGACGAAGCGCTACCGCGCCGGCGAACTCGACATCACCATCGTCAAGGAGGCCGCCGCCAGCTCGGACCACCGCGCGACCTTCCCGGAAGCCATGGCCTGGTTCGAAAGCCTCGACGCGCCGGCGACATGGCCGGACCCGCTGCCGCTGGTCGCCTTCCCGCCCGGCGGGCTCTATCGCGAGGCGATGTTCGAGCGGATCGAGCGCGAGCGGCGGCGCTGGTACATCGCCTTCTCGGGAAGCAGCCTGCACAACGTGCTCGTTGGCGTCGAGGCCGGGCTCGGCCTGTCACTGCTGCCGATCGAGGCCGCCGCCGGCCGGCGCGTCCGGCCCTATGCCCCCTTCGGCAAGGAACCCGCAATGGTGATCTCGATCTACTCCTGGGAGCAGAGCGGGCCGATCGCGGAACTGGTCGAGAATATGAGCGCGGTGCTGGCCGAGCGGTTCAGCACCGGCGCGCAGCTATGACGGGCCACGCCAAGCGGCATCCAAATATCAAATAACTGGCATTGTGTAATTTAATTTGCGCATACCGAACGCCGCATCATGATCGCTCCCCAACAAGACCGATAACGGGGAGGAAACATGATGAGGATGAACCGTCGCGACGTCCTGAAGCTTGCCGCTCAGTCGGCAGTGTTCGCCCAATTGGCTCCGATCTTCACCGCGCCGGCCCAGGCCGCCGGCAAGAAGGAGCTGCGCTATATTCCCGAAGCCGACCTGAACATCCTCGACCCGGTCTGGAGCACCTCGACCATCGTCGCGGTCTACGGCCATATGGTGTTCGACACGCTCTATGGCTTCGACAAGGACTACAACGTCCATCCGCAGATGGCCGAGGGGCACAGCGTCTCGGACGACAAGCTGCAATGGACGGTCAAGCTGCGCGACGGCCTGCAATTCCATGACGGCCAGCCGGTTCTGGCGAAGGACTGCGTCGCGAGCATCCAGCGCTGGGGCAAGCGCGACTTCATGGGCAGCGCGCTCCTATCCGTGGTCGAGACGCTGACCGCGGTCGACGACCGCACGCTCCAGTTCAAGCTCAAGAAGCCGTTCCCGCTGCTGCCGATGACGCTGGCGACGAGCGGCTCGAACATGCCGGCAATGATGCCAGAGCGGCTGGCCCAGACCTCGCCGAACGAACAGGTCCGCGAGAGCATCGGCAGCGGCCCCTACCGCTTCGTCAAGGAGGAGTGGGTCTCCGGCTCGAAGGCCGTCTTCGAGAAATTCGCGGGCTACAAGCCGCGCAGCGACAGCTTCCCGCCCTCCTATACGGCCGGGCCGAAGATCGCGCATTTCGACCGGGTCGTCTGGAACATCATCGCCGACGCCTCGACCGCCGCCGCCGCGCTGCAAGCCGGCGAAGTCGACATCATCGAAATGGTCGGCGCCGACTTCCTGCCCGTGCTCAAGGCCGAACCGAGCGTTCAGCTGCTGCCGCGCTCGACGCCCAACTTCGCGATCATGCGCTTCAACCACCTGCAGCCCCCGTTCAACAACCCGGCGATCCGGCAGGCCCTCCTCAAGGCCATCGACCAGCGAGCGATCATGGCCGGCACGTTCGGCGAGGAGAACAAGGCGTTCTGGCAATTCGGCGTCGGCTATTTCAGCCCGGATTCGCCGATGGCGAACAAGGCCGGGCTCGAGGCCTTCACCAGCCCGCGCGACTTCAAGAAAGCTGCCGCGGAGATCAAGGCCGCCGGCTACGATGGCGAGCCGGTCGTAGTGCTCGACCCGGTCGATTATCCCTGGACCCATCCCTGCACCCTGCTCGCCGCCGATACGCTGAAGAAGGTCGGGCTGAACGTCGACATCCAGGCCATGGACTGGGGCACGCTGATGCAGCGGCGCCAGAGCCAGGAACCGCCGGGCAAGGGCGGCTGGAACATCTTCCTGACCGCGCTGTCGGGCATGAGCAACTTCAACCCGGTCGGCCATATCGGCCTGCGCGGCAACGGCAAGGACGCCTGGGTCGGCTGGCCGACGGCGCCGCGCCTCGAAGAGCTGCGCCAGCAATGGCTCGACGCACCGGACGAGGCCGCGCAGAAGAAGATCTGCGAGGAGATCCAGAAGCAGGCGCTGGTCGACGTTCCCTATATCCCGCTCGGCGCCTTCGCGACGGTGAGCGGCTACAGTAACAACCTGACCGACATCCAGCTGCAGCGGCCGCTCTTCACCACGATGAAGACGAAGGGCTGAGGGGCAGATGCTCTCCCATGTCCTCCGCCGCCTGGCCGCGTCGCTGCCGGTGATGGGCTTCGTCGCGCTGTTCGTCTTCGGGCTGCTCTATCTGGCGCCTGGAGACCCGGCGGCGCTGATGGCCGGCGACCAGGCGACGGCCGCGGACATCGCCCGCATCCGAGCCACGCTCAAGCTCGACGACCCGTTCCCGATCCGCTTCGGGAACTGGGTCTGGAGCCTGCTGCACGGCGATCTCGGCCTGTCGCTCTTCACCAACCAGCCGGTCGCCAAGATGATCGCGCAGCGGCTGGAGCCGACCTATCTGCTGATGCTGATGACGCTCGTCATCTCGGTGGCCGTCGCGCTCCCGATCGGCGTGATCGCGGCCTGGAAGCACAATACCGCGAAGGACCGCATGGTGATGGTGTTCGCCGTGCTGAGCTTCTCCGTGCCGTCCTTCGTCGTCGGCTATCTGCTCGCCTTCGTCTTCGGTCTCACCCTGCGCTGGCTGCCGGTGCAAGGTTATGTGCCGCTCTCGAACGGGATCTGGCCAGCGGTCCGCAGCCTGATCCTGCCGGCGGCGGCGCTCGGCAGCGTCTATATCGGCCTCCTCGCCCGCATCACCCGCGCGACCATGCTCGAGGTGCTCCAGCAGGATTATGTCCGCACCGCCCGCGCCAAGGGCGTCGAGAACCGCATGGTCCTGTTCAAGCATGCGCTGAAGAACTGCTCGGTGCCGATCATCACCACCATCGGCAGCGGCGTCGCCCTGCTGATCGGCGGCGCCATCGTCACCGAGACCGTCTTCGCCATCCCCGGCCTCGGCCGCCTGACGGTCGATGCCATCCTGCGGCGCGACTACCCCGTCATCCAGGGCGTCATCCTGCTGTTCAGCTTCATGTACGTGCTGGTGAACCTGCTAGTCGACATGCTCTACACCGTCTTCGATCCGAGGATCCGCTATTGACCGCCCTTTCCTCTCCCGCCCCGGCGGCGCGGCGGCCCGGCTGGATGCAGCGCGCCGCCTCGCACCCCAACATCGCCGGCGGCCTCGCCGTGCTCGCCCTGCTGATCCTGGTCGCGATCTTCGCGCCCTGGCTCGGCACCAAGGATCCGACGGCGGTCTCTGCCTTCGACCGCGCCAAGCCGCCGTCGGCCGCCTTCTGGTTCGGCACCGACCTGCTCGGGCGCGACCTCTACTCGCGCGTCCTCTACGGCACGCGGGTCTCGCTCATCGTCGGCTTCTCGGTGGCGCTCGGCTCGACCATCCTCGGCGTGCTGATCGGCGTCTTCGCCGGCTTCATGCACCGCTTCGACGCCATCGTGATGCGGGTGATGGACGGGCTGATGGCGATCCCCTCGATCCTGCTCGCCATCGCCCTGATCGCGCTCAACCGCGCCTCGATCTGGAACGTCATCCTGGCCGTGACGATCGCCGAGACACCACGGGTCGTGCGCCTCATCCGCGGCGTGGTGCTCTTCCTGCGCGAGGAGCTCTATGTCGAGGCGGCCCGCTCCTGCGGGGCGAGCATCCCCTGGCTCGTCTTCCGCCACATCCTGCCCAACACCTTCGCGCCGATCGCGGTCCAGGCCACCTATATCTGCGCGGTCGCGATCCTGGCCGAAGCGGCGCTGTCCTTCATCGGCGCCGGCGTGCCGCCCTCGACCCCGTCCTGGGGCAACATCATGGCCGAGGGCCGCTCGCTCTGGCAGATCAAGCCGTACATCATCTTCTTCCCGGCGCTGTTCCTGTCGATCACCGTGCTCGCCATCAACATGCTGGGCGACGGCCTGCGCGATGCCCTCGATCCGCGCATGCGCAAGCGGATGTAATCCCGGACGCCTCCCCGGGGAGCCTGCGCCAGCCCCGGCGCCGAGCTGCTCTCCACGGCGCGACTCGCCCCTCCGCATCGACACCGGAGGGGCTTTTTTTGCCCGCCACATTCGCTGGCGATGCCGGACCGAAAGCGGCCGCCGCTGCGCCACACCTGCCTGACCTGCCTGGAGAAAGCGCATGGCGGCGTTCTGCCTGCTCGCGGACGACGCGCCCGTCGGCTACGAAGATGATCGCCTCTTCACGATCATCCGAGGAGCCACATCGCCATGGCCGAAGCCGAAGCCACCCCGGTCGCCCACCACCTCGTCGTCGTGGGAGCAGGTTTCGCCGGGCTGCAGCTCGTGCGCGATCTCAAGGGCGCAGGCCTGCGGATCACGCTGATCGACCAGCGCAACCACCACCTCTTCCAGCCCCTGCTCTACCAGGTCGCCACCACCATCCTCGCCACCTCCGAGATCGCCTGGCCGATCCGGCGGCTGTTCCGCGAGCGAGCCGACGTCACCACCTTGCTGGCCGAGGTCGCGGGCGTCGATACGGAGCGCCGGCAGGTGCTGCTCGAGGATGGCTCGGCGATCGGCTACGACACGCTGGTGCTCGCGACCGGGGCACGCCATTCCTATTTCGGGCGGGACGAATGGGCGGCGCTGGCGCCCGGCCTGAAGACGCTGGAGGATGCGACCACGATCCGGCGGCGGATGCTGCTGGCCTTCGAGCAGGCCGAGCGCGAGACCGATCCGGAAAAGAGGCGGGCATTGCTGACCTTCGCCGTGATCGGCGCCGGCCCGACCGGTGTTGAATTGGCCGGGATCATCGCCGAGCTTGCGAAGCAGATCCTCTGGCAGGAATTCCGCCATATCGACACCCGGGATGCCCGCATCCTGCTGATCGAGGCCGGCCCGCGGATCCTGGCCGCGTTTCCGGAGACATTGTCGGATTATGCGAGGGCAGCGTTGCAGAAGCTCGGCGTCGAGGTTCTGCTCGGCCGAGCGGTTTCTGAAATCAGCGCCGAGGGCGTGACGATCGGCGAGGAGTTCGTCGGCTGCCGCACCGTCGTCTGGGCGGCGGGCGTCGCAGCCTCGCCCGCCGCCGCCTGGCTCGGCATCCCGGCCGACCGGGCCGGGCGCGCCAGCGTCGATGCCAGCCTGAACGCGCCCGGACGGCCGGAAATCTTCGTCATCGGCGACACCGCCGCGGTGGCAACGGCCGATGGCAAGCCGGTGCCCGGCATCGCGCCGGCCGCCAAGCAGCAGGGCGCCTATGTCGCACGCGTGATCCGCGCCCGGTTGGCCGGAGCGCCGCCACCGGCCCCCTTCCGCTACCGCCATCAGGGCAACCTCGCCACCATCGGCAAGAGCGCGGCGGTGGTGGATTTCGGCTGGCTTCACCTGCGCGGATGGATCGCCTGGTGGTTCTGGGGCGTCATCCACATCTTCTTCCTGATCGGCGCGCGCAGCCGCGTCGCCGTCGCCTGGAGCTGGTTCTGGACCTTCATCTCCGGCCAGCACAGCGCCCGGCTGATCACGCAGGGCCAGAAGGGGCGGGACGCCGGTCCTTGAGACCCCGCCCTTCAACCAAGCGGAAAACCGGATCGAGGCCGACCTAACCCGCCTGCTGCGCGAAAAGCGCCGGCACACCGCCGGTGTGCAGCACGCAGGCCGGCTCGTCCGGCGCGATCGCGCCCTGCCTCACCTGCCGCAGGAGGGAAGCGAAGGTCTTGGCGACATAGGTCTGCTCGAGAACCAGCGCCTCATGGGTCGCGAAAAAGGCGGCCGCATCGCGCGATGACGATGTGGCCACGCCATAGCCGGCCCCCAGCTCGTCCATGTCCATGCGTACCGTCGCCATCGGATCCTTCGGCGGGACGATGCCGGTGCGCGCCTGCAGCTCTTTCACCAGTGTCGCGACGCGCCTGCGCAGCTCCTCCTCCGGATACTCGACGCTGACGAGATGGACCGTCCACGGCGCGCCGATCACGGCGGAGCCGAAGATGAACCCGGCCTCGGTCGGCCCCATCGAGCCCGGCAGCAGCACATGGCGCAGGTCGAGCGCCCCCACCTGCTCGGCAAGCTCTTGGGCCGCACGCACATAGCCCAGCGCGGCGACGACCGGATTCCCGATCAGATAGGGTCGGCGCCCATGCGCGCGCAGCTCTTCGACGACCTGGGCGGCACGCCTTCCTCTCTCCACCTCGGTCACCGGCCCGAGCCAGCGGATGCGGGCTCCGAACAGGCGCGTGAGCATGGCATTGCCGCCGAGCGCTCCCGGCTCGTCGCCGGCATAGAGAACGAGCGTCTCAATGCCCATCCTGGCGCCGGCGGCGGCGACGAGGCGGCATTGGTTTGAGGCCGGAGCGCCGGCGACGACCAGCATGTCGCCCCCCGTCGTCGCGGCCTCGCCGAGCCAGTATTCGAGGCTGCGGACCTTGTTGCCGCCGAGCCCGAGCGACATCACGTCGTCGCGCTTGATCCAGAGCCCGTCATGCCCGACGGCCGCGCCTGCTCGGGCCATGCGTTCGAGCGGAGTCGGGCCGGCGAGAAGTTCGATCCGGGGGATTCTGTCAAGCATCGGTCAGTCGAGCTCCGTGGGCCGGGCCGAACCGACGCGCTTCTCCATCCAGCGCGCGAAGCGCAGCACGGGATAGCAATAGAGGAAGTAGATCGCGGCGATCACCCCGTAGATGAACAGGATGTCGCGCGGGTAGCGCAGGATCGCGATCTCACCCTGGCGCGTCAGCTCGGAGATGCCGACAACCGACAGGATGGCGGTGCTCTTGATGATCATCACATAGACGCCGCTCATCGGCGCAACCGTGAGCTTGAGCGCCTGCGGCAGGACGACGTGCCAGAGCCGCTGCAGCCTGGTCATGCCGACCGCGGTCGCGGCCTCCGACTGGCCGACGGGCACGGCGTCGATGGCGCTCGCCACGATCTCGGCGACGTAGCTGGAGGTGTAGATCGACAGCGCGACGAAGGCGGCCGTGCGCGAATCCCAGCTCAGCCAGGAAATGCCGGTGTTCGGCAGCACGAAATAGAACAGGTAGAGCTGCACCAGGAAGGGCGTGCCGCGCAGGCAATGGATATAGGCGCCCAGCAACCCGGTGAGCCCGGCGACACGCTGGCTCCGGATCACCCCGATCAGGAAGCCGAGCAGCGAGCCGGCGACGACGCCGACCAGCGAGACGATCAGCGTCTCCAGGAAGCCCTTCCAGAGGAAGGGGGCCAGCGCGACGACGATATTCCAGTAGCGCTCGACCATCTCAGCGCCCCCCTGCATTCCAGGCGGGGCCGGCGAGCGCGGCGCGTGCCTTGTTGGTCAGGAGCAGCACGACCAGGTAGATCGCGAGATAGCCAAGCGCGATGGTCAGGAAGCTCTCATTGGGCCGCACGCGCTCGCTGTTGAGCAGGATGCCGGCGCTGGTGAACTCGAACACCGTGATGATCGACAGGAGCGAGGTGTCCTTGATCAGCACCGCCGTCTGCCCGAGCAGGGGCGGCAAGGTGATGGCGAAGGCCTGTGGCAGCACGACGTAGCGCAGCCGCTGGGGATAGGTCATGCCAAGCCCCTTGGCCGCCTCGAACTGGCCGCGCGGCACGGATTCGATCCCGGCGCGGATGATCTCGCCCATATAGGGGGCGCTGTTGAGCGTCAGCGCGGCGACGCCGAACGCCATGTCGCTCCAGCTCTTGGCGAAGGGCAGAAGCGCCGGCAGGCCGTAATAGACGAGGTAGATCTGCACCAGCAGAGGGGTGGCGCGGATGAAGGCGACATAGGCCGCCACGGGCCGGCGCAGCCATGCCTTCTTCGACAGCATCACGAGTGCGATCAGGATGCCGAGCAGGACGGAGAGCACGAGGCTGATCCCCGCGGCGGTCAGCGTCGCGGCCATGCCCGTGGCGAAGCGGTCGAGATACTGCGCCACGATCTTGTAGTTGTAGAAGTCTAGGATCCAGCTCATCCCGGCCCGTTCGCGTCAGGATCGCGGCGCGAGACGGCCGCAAGGACGGGCCGGCCCGGGGAGGGCCGGCCCGCTCGTCTTACTTGTGGTCCTTTTCCCAGGCGCTGCTGTTCCACCAATACTCGACCTGCTTGTCGAGGCGGCGATCGGCGGTGATCAGCTCGACATAGTTGTCCAGCCAATGCTTGAGATGGAAGTGATTGGCCTGGACGGCGAAGGCCAGCGGCTCGCGGGTGATGACGCCGTCGAGGATCTTCAGGTTGCCGAATTCGCGCACGAAATTCGAGACGTTGCCGAGATCGGAGACGGCGCCATCGAGGCGGCCTGCCGACAGGGCCTGCGCCACGGCCGCGGTGCCGCCGGCGAACTCCTTGAGCGTGGCCTGCGGCATGAAGCGCTTGATCGCCTCGCCATAGGAGCTGGCCTGGGTGGCGCCGAGGTTCAGCCCGCTCTTGTTGAGGTCCTGAAAGCTCTTGGCCGGGGAATCCTTCAGCGCGACCGCCACGGTCTCCTGGTAGAACATCGGGCGCGAGAACAGCAGTTGTGCGGCACGCTGCGGGGTGGGCGTCATGTCGGCGGCGATCATGTCGACCTTGCCGGCCTGAAGCGCGGGGATGAGGCCCTTCCAGTCATAGTCCTGGAACACGACCTTCACGCCGAGATCGGTCGCCATCATCTTGGCCAGCTCGACCGCAAGGCCGGTGCGCTCGCCCTTCTTGTTGACGAAGCTGACGGGCGCGCCCTGCGACTGCACGGCCACGCGCAGCTCGCCGCGCTTGAGAATCTCGTCCATCTCGTCCGCCTTGGCGGCGCCGGCGATGCCGAGGCAGGCCGCCACGACGCCAAGAAATGTCTTGCGCAAGTTCAACATGACCGTTCTTCCCTCTCCAGGCGTGGTTCTGGCCACGCCGTCCTCACAAAATCTGATCGAGGAATGCCCGCGTCCGCGGTTGCTGGGGCGCGGAGAACAGCGCGTCCGGCACCCCTTCCTCGACGATGCGGCCCTGATCCATGAAGATCACGCGGTCGGCGACCTCGCGCGCGAAACCCATCTCGTGCGTCACGACGGCCATGGTCATCCCCGCCCCCGCAAGGCGCCGCATCAGGTCGAGGATGCCGCCGACCATCTCCGGATCGAGCGCGGACGTCGCCTCGTCGAACAGCATGAGCTTCGGATCCATCGCCAGAGCGCGGGCGATCGCCACGCGCTGCTGCTGGCCGCCCGAGAGCTGGCTCGGGTAATGACTGGCGCGGTCGGCGATCCCGACCTGCTCGAGCAGGGCACGGGCACGCGCAAGCGCCTCCTCGCGCGGCCGCCGGCGCACGACGGTCTGCGGCATGACCACGTTGTCGAGCGCCGTCTTGTGCTGGAAGAGGTTGAAATTCTGGAACACCATGCCGACTTCGGCGCGCATCTTGTTCAGATCGGCGCGTCCGTCGGTGAGCGAGATGCCGTTCACCGTGATACCGCCCTCATCGACTGTCTCCAGCGCGTTGAGCGTGCGCAGCAGCGTGCTCTTGCCGGAGCCCGAGGGGCCGATGATGACCAGAACCTCCCCCGGCGCGATGGTCAGCGAAACGTCGTCCAGCGCACGATGGGCGACGCGCCCATGGCCCGGTGGGAAGGTCTTGTAGATCTTGTCGACGACGACGATGGGGGCGGCGTTCATCGCGGCCTCGTATCACTGGAGGGGATGCGCCCGGAGAAGGAGACCGCGACATCACCGGTCAGGGTGAGTTCGTCACCCTCCCCAACCTCGACGCGCAGAGTGCCGCCGGGCATTTCGACGGTGACGGCGTCCGCGCTGATCAGACCACGCCGGCGCGCGGCCAGCGTCGCCGCGCAGGCGCCGCTGCCGCAGGCCAGCGTCAGGATGCCGGGACGTTCGTAGACGACGAGGCGAATGGTGGCCTCTCCTGCGATCTCGGCGACACCGATATTGGCCTGCTCGGGCAGGCCCGGCCCCTTCTGGATCGGATCGGCCAGGGCGACGACGTCGAGCGCGTCCCGCTCCGGCACGAAATAGACGAGATGCGGATTGCCGACATTGACGGCAACCGGATCCCGCAGCGGGCCATTCTCGAGGCTCGCACCCGCCTCTTCGAGCGGGCAGGCGAGCGGAATGGCGCGCCAATCCCATTGTGGGCGACCGATCTTCAGGCTCACCCGCCTCGGCCCCTCGCGCCGGGCCGCGATCAGCCCACCGACGGTCTCGACGAGAACATGCTCCTGCCCGCTCTCCTCCATCACCAGCCAGGCGACGCAGCGCGTGGCGTTGAAGCAGGCCGGCGCCTCGGTTCCGTCGACATTGTAGATCCGCAGCCGAAACGTCGCTCCGGGCGCGCGCCCGGGTTCGAGCACGAGGAGCTGGTCGCCGCCTATGCCGATGCGGCGATCGCAGATCCAGCGGATGAACTCCGGTGGCGGCGTGAATCCGGCATCGCGCCCGTCGACAACGACGAAGTCGTTGCCCAGGCCGTGGCACTTGATGAACTCCGTCCCCTCGCCAGCAAGGAAGCGGCGATCGCCCCTGAACACCGCGTCGTCCCCCCGGTCTTTCGCGACATCTCGATGGCAAGCTATCAAGCGAATTCATGCCGTCAAATTCTTGTTTGTGCCCTATTCATTCATTTTCGATATAATCGACCAGCGGAGGGATGCCGTGCGATTGACACATCGTCAGCTCGAGATGTTCCAGACCCTGCTGCGCACGCTGAGCGTGACGGAGACCGCGCAGGAACTGGCCTCCTCGCAGCCTACGATCAGCCGCGAGTTGAAGGCGCTCGAAGCCCAGCTCGGCTTTGCGCTGTTCGAGCGGAAGAGCCGGCGCCTGGAGCCGACCTCGCGGGCGCTTGCCCTGAATATCGTGGTGCAGCGCTCCTTCCTCAGCCTCGCGGAGATCGAGCGGGCCGCGCTGGCCATCCGGGGCGAACGGCTGCATCGGCTCACCATCGCCTGCCTGCCGGCCTTTGCCCATGCACTGATCCCGGAAGTCATCCGCGCCCTGCGGCAGAAGCGGCCCGACACGACCTTCAAGGTCCATTCGCTGGAGGAAGGCGCGCTGACGCGGGACATCCTCGCCAAATTCTTCGACCTGGCGCTCGTCGAGGGTAATATTTCGGGCACGGCCGGCGTCACCACCACGATGCGCTGTGGCGACCTCGTCTGCATCATGCCTCCCGACCATGCGCTCGCGCAGCACGACAGGCTGAGGCCGACCGATTTCGGCGAGTACGACGTCATCTATTATTCGGACGAGGACACCTATCGCCGCCGCGTCGACCTCTGGTTCCAGGGTGCCGGGGTGACGCCTCGCCTGGCGATCGAGACGACGACCGCGTCGTCGATGGCGGCGATGGTCGGCGCGGGCCTCGGCGTCGCGATCGTCAACCCGATGACGGCGCTGGCATCGGACGGCACGCAGGTGGTGGTCCGGCCGATGGCACAGCCGATCGCCTACGCCGTCAATCTGTGGCGCCCCGACGCCACCGGCCGCAATCGGCTGGGAGACGAGATCGCCGAGGTGACGACGGAAGCGATCACGACAATCGCCCGGCGGCTGGCCGCGCGTGGCTTGACGGAGCGCATGTCATGACCGGTACCGCCGGGGGCGTTGATCGCGGCCGTGTCGAGAGGCCTGCCCGGCCGGCAAATGCATAACGTCGGATTATGACCACTCCCAATCAAAGCATATGAAGAATGGGAAGCGGCGGTCTAAGTCTCCAGCACGACCCGACAACCATGGGGCGGCGCTGGCGAAAGCCAGCCTCGGAGGCGACGCAGCGGCCGCGAAGGGGCCCGGCGGAGCAGGATCGAGCAACCCCGCCCCGATCTGATCAGGAACGAACGTGCCACGCATCGTCACAGTCGCCGCCGCTCAACTGGGGCCGATCCAGAAGGCCCACAGCCGCAGGCAGGTCATCGACCGCATGATCGCGCTGATGGAGCAGGCGAAGGCGCAGGGCGCGACCTTCATCGTCTACCCCGAACTGGCGCTGACCACCTTCTTCCCACGCTGGTACAGCGAGGACCGCGCCGAGGCGGATCAATGGTTCGAGCACAGCATGCCCGGCCCGGAGACGCAGCCGCTCTTCGACAAGGCGAAGGCCCTCGGCATGGCCATGAGCTTCGGTTATGCCGAGCTCACCCCGGAGGGGCGCCACTTCAACAGCTCGATCCTCGTCGACCGCGGCGGCCGGATCGTCGGCAAGTATCGGAAGATCCATCTGCCGGGCCATGTCGAATTCGATCCCGAGCGGGCCCACCAGCATCTCGAGAAGCGCTATTTCGAGCCCGGCGATCTCGGCTTCCCGGTCTGGGAATTCGAAGGCGGTCTCATGGGTATGGCGATCTGCAACGACCGGCGCTGGCCCGAGACCTATCGCGTGATGGGCCTACAGGGCGTCGAGATGGTCGTGCTCGGCTACAACACCCCTTCCGCCAACTCGCAATCGAAGAACGAGACTGCGGCAGACCGGCTGTTCCATCACCGCCTCTCGGTGCAGGCCGGCGCCTACCAGAACTCGACCTGGGTCGTGGCCGTCGCCAAGGCCGGCACGGAAGACGGGCACCATCTCTTCGGCGGCACGCTGATCGCAGCGCCGGACGGCAAGATCGTCGGCGAGGTCCAGCATGAGGAGGACGGCGTGCTCGTCCATCCCTGCGATCTCGACGACACCCGTTTCGGCAAGGCGACGATCTTCGATTTCATTCGCCACCGCCGCGTCGAGCATTACGGCCTGATCACCGAGCGGACCGGCGTCGGCGCCCCGCTCGGAAAGCCTGAGGGCGCCTGAGCGCCCTCTTGCCGGCTTCAGCGGAACGGATCGAACGGGGTCGGAAAGCCGCCGGTCGGCGCGATCTCGGCATAAGGGCCGCGCGCCAGCAACTGCCCCTGCCCCGGCTGAGCCAGCACGCGCTCGCCGTCGAAGACGAGGCGGCCGCGCTGATAGGTCGCCGTCGGATAGCCCTGCACCTCCATGCCCTCATAGGGCGTGTAGTCGCTGCCATGGTGCTGCATGGCCTTGGTCAGGGTGACGCGGCGGTTCGGATCGAACAGCACGATATCGGCATCCGCCCCGACAGCGAGCGCACCCTTGCGCGGCGCCAGGCCGAAACGGCGGGCCGGATTGGTCGCGACGAGATCGACGAAACGGCGCAGATCGATGCGCCCCTTGGCGACGCCTTCCGAGTAGAGGATGGGCAACCGCGCCGCGAGACCGGGCACGCCGTTCGGGATCTTGTTGAAGGGCGCGTTCTCACCATGCTGCTTCTTGCCGCGCGGATCGTCGTGGCGCAGCGGCGAATGGTCGGACGAGACGATGTCGATGACGCCGTCGCGCAGGAACCGCCAGAGCGCTTCCCGATCCGCAGCGGAGCGCAGAGCCGGCGAGATCATGAATTTCGCGCCCTCGAAGCCCGGGCGGTCCATGTCAGCCTCGTCGAGCACGAGATATTGCGTGCAGGTCTCGGCCCAGGCCTTCTGCCCGCGCGCCTGCGCCCGCTCGACTTCCTCGCCCGACTGCCGGCCGGAGACGTGGAAGATCTGAATCGGCGTATCCAACGCCTCGGCCAGCGCGAGGATGCGATGCGTCGCCTCGCGCTCCACCACCATCGGCTTGGCCCAGGCGAGATGGCGCGGCGCCGTCTGCCCGGCCGCCAGCAGCGCCTGCGTCAGCCAGGTTATCAGCTCGTGATGCTCGGCATGGACGCAGACGAGCGCGCCTGCGCGCCTGGCCGCAGCCAGCGTCTGCAGGATCTGTGCGTCACCGAGCCGGTTGCTGTCATAGGTCATGAAGATCTTGACCGAGCGGTGCCCGGCCTCGACCAGCGCAGGCAATTCGCGCTCCAGCACCTCAGGTGTCGGATCGTTGACCAGCAGATGGAAGGCATGGTCGATCCGCGCCTGCTTCGCCTTCTCGGCATAGGCCGCGACGGCGCCGGCAAGCGAGCCGCCGCGGATCTGCGGGGCATGGCAGACGATCGTCGTCGTACCGCCCGCCGCGGCGGAGGCCGTGCCGCTGTCGAAGCCGTCGGCGATGTCCGCACCGGAAGAAAAGGGCTGGTCGAGATGGACGTGGCTGTCGACGCCGCCGGGCAGGACGAGCAAACCCTGCGCATCGACCTCCTCCTTGCCACGCGGCAGCCCCGCGCCGATCGCGACGACGAGGCCGCCGGCGATGGCGATGTCGAAAGCCCCGATTTCGGAAGCGGTGACGGCCGTGCCGCCGCGGATGACGAGATCGAATTCGCTCATGGTCTTTCTCCCCTTGCGGCCGGGGCCCTGAAGCGATGGGCACCCGCGGCGCGCGAAACAGCGACGAGGTCAGGATGAAAACGGAATTGCGCGTCGCGCTCGGCGGCAGGCTCTACGGCGTCGAGCGTCCCTGGGGCGCCCTGCCCTCGACGCCGGGACGGATCACCGATCTCGCGGTCGACAGGGACGGTCTCGTCCATGTCCTGCTGCGCCGCGACAGCGCCGTGGACCCAGATGGTCCCTGCGTCGTCACGCTGGCGGCCGATGGCCGCTTCCTGAGGAGCTGGGGCGAGGCGCTCTGCCTCGATGCCCACAAGATCGCGACCATGCCCGTTGGCGGCCTCGCCATCGTCGACCGCGACGCCCATCGCATCCTCTTCTGCGATGACGAAGGCCGCGTTCAGAAGCAAATCGGCGAGAGCCACCGGCCGGGCCAGCCCTTCAACCACCCCAGCGACATCGCGTTTGCGCCCGATGGCGGCTTCTATGTCGCCGACGGCTATGGCAACGGCCACATCCATCGCTTCGATGCGAGCGGCAGCTTGATCGCAAGCTGGGGCTCGCTTGGAACCGCACCCGGCGCCTTCCTGACGCCGCACGGCATCTGCGTGCTCAGCGACGGGCGCGTCATCGTCGCCGATCGCGAGAACAGCCGCGTGCAGAGCTTCAGTGCCGAAGGGGCGTGTCTGGCCGTGTGGGACGCATTTTTGCGCCCCCAGGATGTCATCGCCGATGCGGAAGACCGGATTCATGTCTGCGATTCCATCCCGACGCTGAGCCTGCTCTCGCCGGATGGCGCCCTGCTCGGCCGCTGCCGGCCGGTCCTCAACGGCGCCCATGGCCTCTGGCTCGGGGCCGCGGGCGACATCTTCCTCGCCGAGACCAATCCGAACCGCATCACCCGGCTTTTCCCCGTCGCGATCTGAGGCGACGGGGCGTGCCGCCTCACGCCGCCGACACGGCCGTGCGGTTCTGCAGGCGCGAGACCAGCCGCACGAAGGGCCAGAACATCAGGAAGTAGACGATCGCCGCGGCAATCAGCGGAGTCGGGTTGTAGAGCAGGCCCTGGGCGAGCTGGGCCGAGCGCAGCAGCTCCTGGAGCGCGACCGCCGAGGCGATCGAGGTCTGCTTCACCAGCTCGACCGTGTTGCTGACCAGGTCGGGAAGCACGTTGCGCGTGCCCTGCGGCACCACGACATGGATCATGCTCTTGTACCAGCTCAGGCCGGTGGAACGCGCGGCCTCGCGCTGGCCCTTCGGCACGGATTCGATGCCGGCGCGGAAGATCTCTGCGAAATAGCTCGAGCCGTTCAGCGTCAGCGCCAGCACGGCCGCGGTGAACTCGTTCAGCTTCAGGCCGAGGAAAGGCAGGCCGAAGAAGATGAAAATCAGCAGCACCAGCGGCGGGATCGCGCGCAGCACGTCGACATAGGCGATCAGCAGGAAGCGCAGCAGCTTGCTCGGAACGTCCTGCGCCATGGCGATGGCGATGCCCGTGAGCACCGAGAGCGGGACGGCGACGGCGGCGAGCGCCAGCGTCATCCAGAAGCCCTGCAGCAGCAGCGGCCAGACCTCGGCGAGGACGTCGAGATTGAAGAATGTGGTGACGAGTTCGTTCATCACGACCTCGGATGAGCGTAGGCGTGCTCCAGCCAGCGCGTGAAGCGCACGAAGGGCAGGAACAACAGGAGGAAAAGCAGCGCGCCGACGGTCAGCGCCGTCGGATTGGCGACGTTGGACTGAATGCTCGAGGTGACGTTGAGCAGCTCAGGAACGGCCACGACAGAGCCCAAAGTCGTGCCCTTGCTGATGCCGATGGCGCGGTTGGTCAGCGGCGGGATCGAGATGCGCACCACCTGCGGCAGGATGATGTAGGCCAGCGTCCTGGTGAAGCTGAGGCCCGTCGAGCGCCCGGCTTCCCACTGGCCCTTCGGCACCGCGTTGATGCCGGCCCAGAAGATCTCCTCCGCGAAGGCCGAGAGCACGATCGCCAACGCCAGCACCGTCGCCGTGAACGGCTCCAGCACCAGCCCGAAATAGGGCAGCGCGAAATAGGCCAGCACGATCAGGACGAGCTGCGGGATCGAGCGGAAGAAGTCGATGTAGAAGATGATCAGCCAGTTCAGCGGGCGGATGCCGTAGAGCCTGAGGACCGCGAGCGCGAGGCCGAGCGGGATGCCGATCACGATCGTCAGGATCGACATCTCGACAGTGATGAGGAAGCCGCGCAGGATGTCCGGCCAATAGGCCGACATCAGCGAGAAATCGAAGAAGTAGCGGACGATCTGGTCCATGGGCGCCCGTCAGCCGTGGGAGCGCATCACGAAATCGCGGATGCGCTGGTGCTGCGGGTTGACCAGGATCTCCTGCGGCGTGCCCTCGGCCAGGATCGCGCCGTGGTCCATGAAGACGACGCGGTCGGCGACGTCACGCGCGAACTTCATCTCATGGGTCACGACGATCATGGTCATGCCCATCTCCTTGGTGCGGACCATGACGTTGAGCACTTCGCCGACGAGTTCGGGATCGAGCGCCGAGGTCGGCTCGTCGAAGAGCATGACCTGCGGCTCCAACGCCATGGCGCGGGCGATGCCGACGCGCTGCTGCTGGCCGCCGGACAACTCGGCCGGGTAGGCATCGGCCTTGTGGGCGAGACCGACGACCTCGAGATGGTGGCGGGCCTTCGCCTCCGCCTCCTCCTTGCCCAGGCCGACGACCTTGCGCAGCGCCAGGGTCACGTTCCCCAGCGCCGTCTTGTGCGGGTAGAGATGGATGCCCTGGAAGACCATGCCGATCCCGCGGCGCAGCTTGTCGAGATCGACCTTCGGGCCGGTGACTTCCTGCCCGCCGACGCGGATCATGCCCGCGGTCGGCTCCTCCAAGCGATTGATGCAGCGCAGGCAGGTGCTCTTGCCCGAGCCGGAGGAGCCGACGATCACGACGGCCTCGCCCTTGCCGACCTTGAGATCGACGCCGCGCAGCACCTCGACCTGGCCGAAGCTCTTGCGCAGCCCCTCGATCGAAACGATCGTCTCGGGCGATGCGGCCGTCATGGCGGGCTGCGCGGTCACTTGCAGGCGGCCTTGCGCTCGGCGGCGTCGTAGCCCTCGAAATCCGGAGCGCCCGTGCCTGGATAGACCTTCGCCGAGGAGGAGCCCGCATCCGGCTTCACACCGAACCATTTCTCGTGGATCTTCGCGAGCGTGCCGTCGGTCTTGATGCATTCCAGAGCGCCTTCGACCTGCGAACGGAAGGCGGCGTCCTCCTTGCGGAAGGCGATGCCGAAATTGCGGCCGCTGTCGAGCACGAAGGCGACATCCGCCATCGGCGTCTGCGTCGCGACATAGCGAGAGACCGGCGCATCGGCGACATTGGCGAAGGCGCGGCCGATCATCACCGCCTGCACGGCGTCGGCGTTCTTGTTGTAGCGCTGGATGGTGAAGCCGTATTTGGCCTCGTTGTCGGTCAGCCACTTGTCCGAGATCGAGCCGTTGTTGACGGTCAGCGCCTTGCCCTTCAGCTCTTCGAGATTGGCGATCTTGCCGCCCTTCTTGACGAGGAAGCCGAGGCCCGTCGGCATATAGGGCTCGCTGAACAGCATCTGCGCAGCGCGCTCGGGCGTGATGTTGGTGGGCGCCGGGATCATCTCGTAGCGCTTCGAGAACAAGCCGGCGAAGATCGCCGAGAAGTTCGAATCCGTCACGTCGACGCCGGGACGGCCGAGCTGCTTCGCCAGCGCGACGGACATGTCATAGGTGAAGCCGGTCGTCTCGCCGGTCGGCGTCTTGAAGCAGAAGGGTGCGAAGCCGAGATCGCAGGCGACCTTCAGCTTCTCGCCCTGCGGATGGTCGGCGTCCTGCGCCATGGCCGGAGTCGCGATGAGGGCGGCCAACGCCATGCCCCTGATGGCGGCGCGCGCCACCCCGATCGAATTCAGCTTCATGCTTCCCGCTCCCGTTGTACGACGGCGACGCCGCGATCGTTGCGCCCCTGTTCTTGCAACAATCCGGCCACGTCTGGAGCGAAACCTAACAGGGCGAAATCATGCCCTGCCAATTATTTCTTGTCGGGTTTCCATAACATGATGTTAAGCGCTATCGACCGTCTCTGCCTCCTGGCCTTTCGGCAGAGGCGGCACCAGACCACGCAGAATGTCGACGAAAGCGCTCGCCGTGCGCGATAGCGGCTCGAAGCGCGGCGTCAGCAGATGCGCCCGCACGCGCGTCTTGGGCGCGAGCGGGCGCGACACCAGTTCCGGCCAGGTGCGGCCGCGCAGCACGAACTCGTCGACGACCGCGATGCCGGCACCGGCACGGACCATGGCGCAGGCGACCGGCGTGAAGCGGACGACCGTGCTGATCCTGAGCGGAGCCGATTTCAGCGCGAGCGCGCGCCCGACGACGTCGCCATAGGGCGTCTGCGGACCGAAGCCGATCAGCGGATAGGGCGCAAGGTCGGCTGGGCGGACGACACGCAGCCGGGCGAGCGCGTGATCGCGCGGCATGATCACCATCAGGCGCCCCTCGGTCAGCACCTCCATGTCGAGCGTCGGCTCGTCGACGGGGAGGATCGAGACGCCGAGATCGGCGCGGCCGGCGACGACCTTGGCGATGATTTCGAGCAGGGTCAGCACCTCGAACTCGACGCGCAGGTCTGGAAAGCGCTCGCGCAGACGGGCGATGGCGTCCGGCACCAGCGCCTGGCCGACGCTCGGGCTGGCGACGATCCGCACCGAGCCGGTGCCGCGCTCGCGCAGCTCGTCCGCCAGCTCGTTGACCCGAACCACGCCCTGATGGACCTGATCGACCTCCTGGAAGAGCCGCCGCGCCTCGGGCGTCGGCTGGACGCGTCCGCGGACGCGCTCGAACAGGCGCAACGCCAGCCTGTCCTCGGTATAGGCGAGCAGGCGGCTGATCGCTGGCTGCGAGACGGAGAGCAGCCGCGCCGCGCCGCTGATCGAACCGGTGATCATGATGGCACGGAAGACTTCGATCTGGCGCAGATTGAGCCGCATGCGGATAACATCCCGTTATGATCGGCCGCATAATAAGCATGATTCATTTCGCGTACAGCGCTCTAAGCTTGGCCCTGCGCCGGCAACGACCGGCTCGCGAGAGGGAAGAGGCCGGCCGATGAGACGCTTTCTGACGATGAAGGATGTCGAGGCCGCCGTTGCGGGCGGTTCGGTCTTCGCCGCGGGCGGCGGGGGCTGGGCCGATCATGGCCGGATGCTCGGCACCGCCGCGGTCAACACCGGCAGGCCCGAACTCGTCACCATGGACGAGATCCCCGACGACGCCATCATCGCCACCGCCGCCGCCATCGGCGCGCCAGCCGGCACGACCGAATGGGAGATGTGGGGCATCGACTACGTCAAGGCGGTGCAATTGCTGCAGGAGGCGCTGGGCAAGCCGATCTACGGCCTGATCATTGGCCAGAACGGCATGTCGAGCACGCTGAACGCCTGGCTGCCGAGCGCAATCTTGGGCGTGAAGGTGGTCGACGCGGTCGGCGACATCCGCGCCCATCCCACCGGCGACATGGGCTCGATCGGCCTCGCCAACAGCCCGGAGGCGACGATCCAGGTCGCGGTCGGCGGCAATCGCGCCAAGAACCAGTACATCGAGCTTGTGACCCGCGGCGCGACGGCCAAGGTCTCGCCGATTCTGCGCACGGCTTCCGACATGTCGGGCGGCTTCATCGCCTCCTGCCGCAACCCGGTCTCGGCGGCTTACGTCCGCAAGAACGCCGCGCTCGGCGGCATCTCGATGGCGCTGGCGCTGGGCGAACGCATCCTCGACGCCAAGCCCAAGGGCGGCAACGCCGTGATCGACGCGATCTGCGACCAGACCGGCGGCTCGATCATCGCGCGCGGCCCCGTCGCAAGAAAGGATGTCCGCTACACCAACGAAGCCTTCGACATCGGCACGATCCAGGTCGGCACCGCCGCCGCAGCCCGCATCATCCATGTCATGAACGAATACATGGCCGTGACCGATCTCGACGGCGCCCGCCATGCCTCCTTCCCGGACGTGATCACCACGCTCGACAGCGACGGCCAGCCGGTCAGCGCCGGCCATGTCCGCGAGGGCATGGAACTCTGGGTGCTGCGTGTGCCCAAGGACAAGATCCCGCTGAGTTCCAGCGTGACCGACCCCAGCGTCTATCCGATCGTCGAGAAGGCGCTCGGCATGAACTTCACCGACTACGCGCTCGGCCGCGCAAGCTAGCCGACGCGCTCCGCATACCCCGCAGGAACAACCGGATACCCTGACCATGAGCGATTTCGACCTCGTCCTCCGCGGCAACATCGTGCTCTCCGACCGGATCATCGAAGACGGCTATGTCGCCGTCACCGGCGGCAAGATCGGCAAGGTCGGCTCAGGCACGCCGCCTTCGGCGCGCGAGACCCAGGATTTCCGCGGCCAGTGGATCATGCCCGGCGTCATCGACGGCCAGGTCCACTCGGGCAGCCAGGCCAATCACGAAGGCATCGGCATGTGCTCGCGCGCGGCGGCGGCCGGCGGCGTCACCGTCATGGTCGATATGCCCTATGACGAGCCGGAGCCGGTCACCAGCGCCAAGCTCTTCAACGAGAAGGTCGCGGTGGTCGAGCGCGACGCCCATGTCGACGTCGCGCTCTACGCCACGATCACCATCGAGAACGGGCTCCATGCCATTCCCGGCCTGGTCGAGGCCGGCGCCTGCGCCTTCAAGTTCTCGACCTTCGAGGCCAACCCGACGCGCTTTCCCCGCATCGGCGACGACACGCTCTACGAAGCCTTCAAGCTGATCGAGCCGACCGGCCTGCTCTGCGGCGTCCATAACCAGGACCAGGAGATGACAAGGCGCAACATCGCGAAGCTGACCGAAGCCGGCGACACCGGCCCGGACGCCTTCCTGCGCGCCCATACCCCGCTGGTCGAGAACCTCGCCACCGCCCGCATCTACGAGCTCGGCGCCGAGACCGGGGCTCGCGCCCATGCCGTCCACGTCTCGACCTCGCGCGGCTTCGAGATCTGCAACATGTACAAGCGCGCCGGCCACAAGGCGACGGTCGAGAGCTGCGTGCAGTACTTCATGCTCAACGCCGAGGAGCATGTGCCGCGCTTCGGCGCCAAGGTGAAGCACTATCCGCCGATCCGCCCGAAGGCCGAGAGCGACCTGCTCTGGAGCCACCTCGCCGCCGGCCATTGCGACTTCATCTCGTCCGACCACGTCTCCTGGGGGCTGGAGAAGAAGGGCGACCCGATGATCTTCAAGAACACCTCGGGGGGCCCCGGCATCGAGACGCTGCTGCCGGCGCTCTGGACTGGCTGCGAGGAGCACGGCCTTTCTCCGACCATCGTGGTGAAGCAGCTCTGCGAGGGACCGGCCAAGGCCTTCCTCCTCGCCGACAAGGGCCGGCTCGAAGCCGGCGCCGATGCCGACATCACCGTGCTGGAGCCCGGCCGCTTCATCCACGATCCGAGCAAGAGCCTGGCGGCGGTGAAGTGGAGCTCGATGGAAGGCCGCGAATTCCGCGTCCGCGTCGCCGCGACCTATGTCCGCGGCCAGCTCGCCTGGGACGGCAAGGAGATCCGCAACAAGGCCGGTGACGGCCGCTTCCTGCGCCCGGCGGCCTGAGCGTCATGGCGATCGATCAGGACCGGCTGTGGCGGCGCATCGAAGCGCTCTCCGGGATCACCGATCCCGAGCGCCCCTGGACACGGCGCTCCTTCACCCCGCGCTTCCTCGAAGGCCGCGAATGGCTGGCGGCGGAATTCCGCGAGGCCGGGCTGGAGACCGAGTTCGACGCGGCCGGCAACCTGATCGGCCGCCTCGCCGGCGCCGACCCGGCGCTTAAGCCGATCCTGATCGGCTCGCATTCCGACACGGTGCCCTCCGGCGGCCGCTATGACGGCATCCTCGGCGTGCTCGCCGCGCTGGAGGTCGCCCAGAGCTTCAGCGAGCGCGGCGACAGGCTGCGCCATACCCTTGAGGTCGTCGATTTCCTGGCGGAGGAGCCGAGCGAATTCGGCCTCTCCTGCATCGGCAGCCGCGCGCTCGCGGGCGCCCTCAGCGAGCAGCACCTCGCCCTCACCCGCCCGGACGGCATGACATTGCGCGAAGGCATCGCCTTCATCGGCGGCCGGCCGGAGGAACTTGCTGCGGTCAAGCGCCCCGCCGATGGCGTCGCGGCCTATGTCGAGGTCCATATCGAGCAGGGCCGCGTGCTCGAGAACGAGCAGATCCCGATCGGGATCGTCACCGATATCGTCGGTATCCGCCGCGAGCGCATCGTCGTCACCGGCCGGGCCGACCATGCCGGCGCGACGCCGATGCCGCTGCGGGCCGACGCGCTGGTCGGTGCCGCCAGGCTGGTCGAGGCTGCCTATAAGCGGGCGCTCGCCACGGCGCGGGACAACCAGCCGCTCGTCGCCACTTTCGGGCGCATCGAAGTCAGCCCCAACGCCGCCAATGCCGTGCCCGGCGAGGCGGTTCTGACGCTCGAGGTCCGCTCCGGCAACGAGGCGGCGGTCAAGGCCTTCGGCGATGCCTTGGTGCGCGACCTGCGCCCGACTCTGGAGGAGTTGCGCCTCACCATCGCGGTCGAGCCGATCAGCCATGTCGCACCGACCGCCTGCGCGCCGGAAATCCGCTCGGCCATCGCCAATGCCGCCACCTCGCTCGGGCTCGCCACGCGCGACCTGCCCAGCGGCGCCGGCCATGACGGCGTCCAGATCGCCCATATCGGCCCGGTCGGCATGATCTTCGTGCCTTGCCTCGACGGGCGCAGCCATGCGCCGGAAGAGTCGATCACGCCGGAACAGGCCGGCGACGGAGCGCGCGTGCTGGCCGAGACGGTGCGCCTGCTCGATGTGAGCCTGGGTTAGAGCCGATGGACTGGGCCCCGGGCGATCTGGCGGAGCGCGATCTCTACAAGCTCCTCGTCAATACGGTGCTGCCGCGCCCGATCGCGCTCGTCACCAGCGTCGATGCGGGGGGCCGAGCCAATGCCGCGCCCTTCAGCTTCTTCAACGTCTTCAGCCATGCACCGCCGCTGGTCGTCCTCGGCATCGAGGGGCGCGACAATGCGCCCTCGCCGCTGAAGGACACGATGCGCAACATCCGCAAGACCGGCAGCTTCGTCGTCAACCTGGTCGATCGCGCCATGGTCGAGGCGATGCAGATCTGCGCCATCGACTTCCCCGGCGAGATCGACGAGATCGAGGCGGCGGGGCTCGCGACCGCGCCGAGCATCACCATCGCGGCGCCAAGGCTCGCCGCCTCCCCGGTCCAGCTCGAATGCCGCGAGACGGTCTCGCTCTCGCTCGGCACGCGGCACCGCAACCTCGTCGTCGGCGAGATCGTCCATCTCCACATCCGCGACGGCATCGTCGACGAGCGCCTGCATGTCGACATCGACAAGCTCGACCTCGTCGGCCGCCTGCACGGCGCGGACTGGTATCTCGGCCTGGGCGACCGCTTTCAGGAGCCGCGCCAGACGCTCGCAGGCTGGCGCGAGCGGACGCAAACCACCCCGGAAGGAGAGGTGTCGTGAGCGGCACGATCTACGTCATCAATCCGAACTCGACCGTGCGCGTGACCAAGGAGATCGATGTCGCGGTCACGCCGCTGCGCATGGCCGGCGGCCCCGCGATCGAATGCCTGACGCTGACCGAGGGCCCCCCCGGCATCCAGTCGCAGCGCGATGTCGACGGGCTGATCCCGGCCCTGCTGAAGCGCGCCGCCGGGCTGGAGAATGAAGCGGCCGCCTTTGTCATCGCCTGTTTCTCCGATCCCGGCATGCATGCGCTGCGCGAGCAGAGCGAGAAGCCGGTGCTCGGCATCGCCGAATCCGGCGTGCTGACGGCGCTGACGCTGGGCCAGCGCTTCGGCATCGTCGCGATGCTGCAGAATTCGATCCCGCGCCATCTGCGCTATCTCGGCGCCATGGGGATGATGGACCGCTTTGCCGGCGACCTGCCGGTGAACCTGACCATCGCCGAGATGGCCGATGATGCGCTCACGCTCGGCCGGATGATCGCCGTCGGCAGGACCTTGCGCGACGCGCATCATGCCGATGTGCTGGTCATGGGCTGCGCCGGCATGGCGCGCTTTCGTGAACCGCTGGAACGGGAGCTCGGCATCCCCATCGTCGAGCCGACGCAAGCGGCGGTGACGATGGCGATCGGGCGCGTGCAGCTGGGCTGGGGCGGGCGTCCCCTCCGCGGAGCCTGAGGATGGACGATCTGATCGCGGAACTCGCCGGGGTCCTCGGCGAGGCGAACGTCCTCGTCTCCGAGCAGGACCAGGCGCCCTTCATCACCGACTGGCTCGGCAAATATCGCGGCGCCGCGCGCGCCGTCGTCCGGCCCGGCTCGACGGCGGATGTCGCCGCCGTGATGCGCATCTGCGCACGCCACAAGGCGCCGGTCGTGCCGCAGGGCGGCAATACAAGCATGTCCGGCGGGGCGACGCCCGACGCATCGGGCCAGGCGATCATCTTATCGCTTACGAGACTGAATAGCATTCGCAATATCGACGCGGTCGGTAACACGATCACCGTCGATGCCGGCGTCGTCCTTGCCAAGGTTCAGCAGGCAGCCGGGGCAGCCGGACGCTTCTTCCCGCTCAGCCTCGGCGCCGAGGGCAGTTGCACCATCGGCGGCAATCTCGCCGCCAATGCCGGCGGCGTCGCGGTGCTGCGCTACGGCACCATGCGCGAGCTCACCCTCGGGCTCGAGGTCGTCCTCGCCGATGGGCGCGTCTGGGACGGGCTGACGGCGCTGCGCAAGGACAATACCGGCTACGCCCTACGCGACCTCTTCATCGGCTCGGAAGGCACGCTCGGCGTCATCACCGGCGCGGTGCTCAAGCTCTTCGCCCGGCCGCATGCCCGGGCAAGCGCCTTCGTCGCGGTTCGGGACGCCGCTGCCGCGCTCGCGCTTCTGGCGACGGTCCGCGACCGTTGCGGCGACCGGCTGACCGCCTTCGAGTTCATGACCGGCGAGTGCCTGGCGCTGATCCTGCGCCATATCGGCGATGCCCGCCTGCCACTGGCCGCAACGCCCCCGGCGGCCGTGCTGATCGAGCTTTCGGACCAGGACGACGAACCTGAACTGCGCGAGCGCCTCGAAGCCGCACTGGCCGAGGGCATCGAAGCCGGCCTCGTGCTCGACGCCGCCATCGCGCAGGACGGCACGCAGGCCAAGGCTTTCTGGCGCATCCGCGAAGGCGTCTCGGAAGCGCTGGTGCGCGAGGGCAAGGCGGCCAAGCACGACGTCTCGATGCCGGTCTCGGCCATGGCCGAATTCGTGGCCGTCGCCGACGCCGCCGTCCGGAGGGTGGCGCCCGGCGTCAGGCCGATCGTCTTCGGCCATCTCGGCGACGGCAACCTGCACTACAACCTGCTGCCGGCCGAGGGCCAGGATCCGGCCGCCTTCGCGGCGATCGCGCCGGAACTCACCCGCATTGTCCATGACGAGATCGGCCGCCGGCGCGGCTCGATCAGCGCCGAGCACGGCATAGGCCAGTTGCGCGTCGACGAGATGCCGCTGCGCAAGGCGCCGCTCGAACTCGAACTGATGCACCAGCTCAAGCACCTGCTCGACCCGGCAGGGCTGCTCAACCCCGGCAAGCTCATGCCTGCCGCCACCAAGAACTGAGGACGACCATGGCTCTGCTCGATGAAACCGCGAAGGGTGTCTATGTCATCGCGGTGACGCCCTTCACCGAGACCGGCGCGCTCGATCTCGACAGCACCGACCGCATGGTCGACTTCTATCTGGAGAAGGGCGCGACCGGTCTCACCGTGCTCGGCATGATGGGCGAGGCGCCGAAGCTGACGGCGGACGAATCCCGCATCTTCGTGCGCCGCGTGCTGAAGCGGGTGGACGGCCGCGTCCCGGTCGTCGCCGGCGTCTCGGCGTCCGGCTTCGCCGCGATGCGCGAGCTCAGCGACAGCGTGATGGGCGACGGCGCTGCCGGCGTGATGGTCGCGCCGCCCTCGACGCTGCGCACCGACGACCAGATCCTCTCCTACTACGCCATGGCGGCCGAGACGCTGGGGCCGAAGACGCCCTTCGTGCTGCAGGATTTCC
>NZ_FUYX01000011.1 GCF_900168195.1 Allobosea thiooxidans
CCACTACTGGACCCCCACGATCCGTTCGGACATCTACGGTTCGTACTCGGCTCTCCAGACGAACGACGCCATCCTGATCAACGGCGTTGCTCGCGACTTCGACCCGAAGGAGCTCCTGGTCGCTGCCAACCTCGTCTGGTCGCCGGTCTCCGGTCTCGACCTCGGCGTCGAGGTGCTCTACTCGCGCACCGAGTACGGTGTTCGCGTTCCGGACGCCAAGGCCTTCGCCGTCAACGGTCGTACGATCAAGTCGGACGACGCCTGGACCGGCCGTCTGCGCATCCAGCGCGACTTCTGATCGGTTTCCGATCTTTGGTCAGGAAGCCCCGGGGAAACCCGGGGCTTTTTTGTTGCCTGTGGGTTATTGCGGCTTTGCCGTTGACGGGATGGCCGTGCCCGTCCCTGATCTCGAAGCCGGCTCATCGGGCCCGCTCGCTGCGGGCGCCGGCAGCGGCCCGGCAGGGCTGATTCGAAATCTGTGGATCTCCGGATAAGCCTTTGAGAAAATGGCGGTGATCCTCTTGGATGGAGGCCGTGCCGGCTGCGAGCTGGCACGGAACGGGGGGTAGAAATGTCTCAGCCGGCACGCTGGCTCTGGGGTTTCGTTCCGCTGGCCTTGCTCTGGGGCGCAGGCAATCTCGCTCTCGACCCTGCGATCGAGCGGGACGTCGCGGCGCGCGCGCTGCGGGTGGTGGATGGCGTGGCCGGAAAGACACCGGGCGCGCGTCCGATCGTCGCCCAGGTGGATGGTCGCGACGTCACGATCTCCGGCGAAGTCCTGTCGACCGATGGCGCCACCACCGCGATGGCGCAGCTGCGCGGCGAGTTCGGTGTTCGCCGTGCGCTCGGCGGGCTCTCGCAGGTCGTGGCGCAGAAGCCCTATTCGTGGTTCGCCAGCCGGCAGGGAGACAGCGCCGTGCTGGGTGGCTTCGTCCCCGATCTCGATACGGCGGCCGCCAACCGGACGGCCATGGAGGCGGCCCTGCCGGGGATGCGGATCGCCGACCGCCAGACGGTCGCCTTCGGCGCGCCGGAGGGCTTCGTGGCGATGACGGCGGCGATGATCACCGAACTGCCCAAGCTCTCCTCCGGGCGCGTGACGCTCGACGACGGCCGCTTCTGCATCGAGGGCAAGGCGGCGAGCCCCGACGCTTTCCTGGGGCTTCAGGCCGCCCTGGCGCAGCCGGCTCAGCCCGGTTTTCGCGCCGTGACCTGCGATCTCGAGCCTCCTGCAGTCTCGCCCTATCGCTGGAGCGCCGAGCGGCAGGCGGGCGGCGATCTTATCCTGCGCGGGTTCTATCCCGGCGCCGAGCCGCACGGCCGGATCCTGGCCGCGATCCAGCGCGCTTTCGGCTCCGCGGTGAACCTCAAGGACGAGCTCAAGCCGGCCCTCGGCGCACCCGCGACCTTTCTCGACAAGGTGGCGCGTGCGGTCACCGATCTCGCCCGGCTGAGCGAGGGCAGGGCTGAAATCACCGATAACGTCTATTCCCTGTCCGGGAAGGGCCCGGACGGCTACGACGCCTGCCAGGCGCTGCGCCTGCAGATTGCGCAGATGGACGGGCCCGACTCCGTCGCGCAGGTCGAGATCGAGTGCCCGCCGCCGCCGCCTCCGCCGGTCCCGGTCGTCGTGCCGTTGCCGGAGATGCCGGACCTGATCCTGCACGACGTGCTGCCGGCCGCGCCGCCTGCGCCCGCCGGTGCTCCGCCTGCGCCGGAGCCCGCTTCGCCTGGTACAGCGCCTGCGCCGGCTGTGCCGCCGCCTGCTCCCGCAGCGCCTGCCGATACTGCAAAGCCAGCAGCAGTGTCGCCGGCGCCGGTGCCGCTCGATTGGAGCGCGCGCCGTGCCGATGGACGGGTCGATCTCAACGGTCCCGTTCCGAGCGAGGCTGCGCGCGCCGAGATTCTCGACGCGGCGCGCCGCTTGTTCGGAGGCGCGACGATCGAGGATCGCATGGCCATCGCCCCGGCCTTGCGTTCGCAGCTCGACATACCGGCCGCGACCGGTTTTGCGCTCGAGGCGTTGTCGCAGCTGAAGGCCGGTTCCGTCACGATCCGGAACGACGCCTTCGCCATCGCCGGCGAGGCGGCGGATGCAGCGGGGCTGGCAGCCCTGCGTGCGCTTCTTGCGCGCGGCGGCCCGGCGGGGCTGGCCCTCTCGGCCTTGCCCGACGCCGTTACCGTGCGGCCCTACGGGCTCGCGCTTTCGGCCTCCCGGTCCGGGCTCCGCTTCAGCGGTTATCTGCCGGATGAGGAGACGCGCCGGGCCTTGCAGGCGCAGGTCGCGGAAACGCCGCTGAAGGAGCGTTTCGAGGATGCGACGCTCATCGTTCCCGGAGCGCCGGCGGGTTTCGGCGCGGCGGCGCGAGCGGTTCTGGCCGATCTGCTGCGGCTCGATCTCGGCACGGCCTCGGTCGAGGATGATCGCGTCAGACTGCGCGGCCTGACTTGCCGCGAACTGATGAGGAGCGAGATCCAGACCAGCGCGACGAGCGGCTTGCCGCAGGGCTTCAAGGCGGATGTCTCGATCGGCCTGCGCGAGACCGGTTGCGTGGCCGACCCTCCGGCGAGCTGCCAGAACCAACTCGACGGGCTGACGCGGGGCAACACCGTCCTGTTCGGGCAGGGCACCACCGTGGTCGAGCTCGACGAGCCGACCGAGCGCGTGATCGGGGAGGCTGCGGCGATCCTCGGGAAGTGCGCGGGCTCGGTCGTCACCATCGAGGGGCATGCCAATCGCGACGGCGAGTGGCGCGGCTACGACAATATGGACCTCTCGCTGCGCCGCGCCCTGCGCGTGCGGGACGAGCTGGAGCGGCGCGGCATCGACCCCGCGCAACTCGCGGTCAAGGCCTATGGCAGCACCCGTCCGCTGGTGCCCTATGGGGAGCCGGAAGCGCGGGCGATGAACCGCCGCGTGCAGTTCACGGTGGCGAAGTAGGAGGCGGCCATGCTCTATCTCGCCAGCCAGTTCGTCTGGTTCCTGCTCGCCGCCTTCGGGCTGGGCCTCGCCATGGGCTGGATCGGCCGCGACGGCGGCAAGCCCCGCCTGTGGAGCGCGGGCTGGAGTGTTGTCGCGGTGCTCTGGCTCGTCGGCGCGGCCGCGAGCTGGTTCCAGTTCCTCAACGGTGCGCTGGCGACCTGGGTCGAGACCGCTCTGCTGTTCGCCGCGGTCTATTGGCTCGGCTGCGCCTGTGCCGGCCTGTCGCGGCGGCGGGGAGCGGAAGCCCCCGCGCCGTCTGCGCTTTCGGCCCTGCCGAACGAGACTGCGCTGCCGGGCCAGCGCCCTGCCGGCCTTGCCGCTCCGCAACGCGGCGGAGCTGACGACCTCAAGCTGATCAAGGGGGTCGGCCGCCAGAATGAAGGGCGGCTGCACGGTCTCGGCATCTGGCATTTCGAGCAGATCGCGGCCTGGTCGCCGGGCAATGTCGAGTGGATCGGCGGTTATCTGGCCTTCCCGGGCCGGGTCGAGCGCGAGGACTGGGTCGGGCAAGCCAGGATTCTGGCGGCTGGCGGCGAGACCGAGTTTGCCGGGCGCGCCAAGGCCGGGCTGGTCGAGACCTCGCGGGATGACGGCTCGGCCGGGCAGGCCAATGTCGAGGCGTCGGCCGCCGAAGCGGGCCGGGCGAAGCCCTGAACCAGCCTCAGTCCGCCTGCCGTTCGGCCCGCGCGATCAGCTTGCCGATACGGCGGATCATGTCCTTCGTTCCGAGCAGCGGGGCATGGCCCTGTCCGGCCGCGGTGTGGATCTCGCAATCGGGGTGGCGCTCCGCCATCTCGTGCAGCGTCTTCTCGGCCAGCAGATCGGAGTTGGCGCCGCGGATCGCCAGCAGCGGCACCGTCCGAAGCGCGTCGAAATAGGGCCAGAGTACCGGCAGGGGCGCTTCCAGATCGAGCTCCTCCAGCACCTTCATCAGCCTGACGTCATAGTCCGGCCGCAGGGCGCCATCGCGATCCGTCCAGGTGCGACGCGCCATCATCTCCCATTCGCCGTCGCCGAGCGCGGGGAACTGCTGGTCCGAAAGCCGTTTCAGGATTTCGGCGCCTTCCGAGAAGCTGCGCGGCACCGGCAGCTTGCCGACATAGCCGCGGATGCGCAGGAGGCCGCGGGCATCGATGACCGGGCCGACATCGTTGAAGACGACGCCGCGGATGACGGCCGGGCGGGCGGCGCCCAGCGCCATGGTCAGCAGCCCGCCCCGCGACGTCCCGACGAAGACGGCGTCGTCGATGCCAGTCGCGACCAGCACCTGCATCAGGTCGTCGAGCTCGACGCGGATGTCGTAGTTCTTCCAGTTGCGGTCGTATTCGGAGAGCCCGCGCCCGCGATAATCGAGGGCGAGCACGCGGCGCGGCCGGCTGCCGTCCTCGGCCAGCGCGAGCGCCAGCTCATGGAAGTCGGCGGCCGTGCGCGCGAAACCCGGCAGGCAGACGACCGGCAGGGCCGTCGCGGCGAGCGGGCCATAGTCGCGCAGATGCAGCTTGAGACCGTCGCGAGCGGTGACGAAGCGGGAGATGAAACCGGAAGAGGCAGTCATGCGGGGCTCGGGCGGGCAGGGCGGGCAGCCTGCACCTAACCATGGCCCGGCCTGGTGCGAAAGCTTCCCGTCCGGCGCGTCCCGGAGGGCAGGCGTCGGTGGCCTGCGAGCGCGGTTTCTCAGTCCTGCTTGCCGCCGCGCTTCAGGTCGAAATCGATCAGATAGGCGGTGCGCTGGTTCAGCCGCTCCCGATAGACCTGCAAATTCTCCATCACGCGCTGGACGTAGTTGCGCGTCTCCGAAAAGGGGATGCGCTCGACCCAGTCGACGGCATCGACCTCGGGGTCGCGCGGGTCGCCATAGGCGGCGATCCACTTCTTCACATTCGGCGAGCCGGCGTTGTAGGCCGCGAAGCTGAGGATGTAGGAGCCGCGCCATCCCTTCAGCAGGTCGTTGAGATGGGCGGCGCCCATCCGGGCCGCATAGAGCGGATCCTCTCCCAGCTTCTGCCAGTCGAAGGGCAGGCCGGCACGGCGCGCCGTCTCGCGCGCGGTCGCCGGCATCATCTGCATCAGCCCGCGCGCGCCGGCATGCGACATCGCGGTCGGGTCGAAGGCGCTTTCCTGGCGGGCGATGGCGTGGACGATGGCGCGCTCCATCGGGTCTCCGAGCACGTCGAATTCGGGGATGCCGTTGGTCGGATAGGCCGCCATGTCGAGCGGGAAGCCGCGCTGCAGCGCCGCCTTGCCGATCCCCACCAGGGCGCGCGCATCCGCCTCCCGCTGCGCGATGGCGGCGATCGCCTCCAGCGCCTCGGTCGTGTGCAGCCGCTGCGCCAGATCCTTCAGCATCAGCGTGGCGAGCTCGCCCTCGCCGATGCCGTAGAGCAGGCGCACGCCGCGGTGTCCCGGCAGCGCCTCGAGCGCGGCCGCCGGCGTGCTCCTGAGCGGCAATCCGGAAAGCCCGAGCTTCGCCCGCGCGAGCTGGCCGTAATAGGCGACGGGCTGCTCTGCCGCCTTGGCGAAGGCGGCCCGGGTCTCGTCGGTCTTGCCCATCTCCTCATAGGCGCGGCCCTGCCAATAGGCCGCGCGCGCGACCGAAATCGGCGTCTCGGCGATCGCGCCGGCGGCCTCGAAATGCTTCAGCGCCACATCGGCCTTCTTGAGGAAGCGCAGGGCGAGGAAGCCGGCATGCCATTCGGCCTCGATGCGCTCGGCCGCGTCCTCGGCGCCGTGGCCGGCCGAGACCTCGTAGGCCTTGGCCGGCTGGCCGGCATCGAGCAGCTTGCGGGAGATGATACGGCGCTCCTCCCACCAGCCGTCACCATCTCCGAGCAGGGCCGGGTCGCGCGGGACATTGGCCAGCGCCTTCACGGCGTCGTCGAGCTTGTCGGCGCGGCGCGCTTGCTGCGCCTGCAGGAAGGCGAAGGAGACGTCGCCGCGCAGCGCTGCCGGAACGGCCGCGATCAGCTTCTCGGAAATCGGCCGGCGCGCCTTCGCGCTGGCGAGCCGTGCCCTGGCGAGCACGACATAGTCCGCCGAGACGCGCGCGGCGTTGCGCAGCGCCGCCTCGCCGCTCTCGCGAAACAGGAAGCGTTCGGTGCGCAGGCGGTGGTCGTCCTTGGTCAGCGCCGTCTCGAACGTCTTGAGGACGATCTTCTCGAGCCCGGTCCCGAACGGGTCCGTGCGCCAGCTCCGGCGGATGATCGCCATGGCCTCGGCGGTCTTGCCCTCGTCGGCGAGCGCCAGCGCCAGCGCGATGCGCCCGGCCGGCGAGACCGGCTGCTGGCCATGGAAGAAGGCGCGAACGATCGCAGGGCTCTTCCGTTCCGCGATCAGCGCCTCTTCGGCGCGGCGTCGAAAACGGGTTGTGGCCGGATAGTTGGGGTGCTCGCGCAGGAAGGTGTCGATCCGCGCGAAGGGCACGGCGCCGGCATTGGCATGGATCGCGACCCATTCGAGCAGCGTGCGCGCGCTCCGATCGTCGATCCGGGCCGCGAGGCCGTCACCCTCGGCGAGCGCGCCGCGGCGATAGGCTGAAACGGCGGCCTTCACCGCCTCCGGGCTGACCTCCTCCTCGCCGCGGACGGATGCCGGCGGATAGGGCGGCAGCGTGCCCGTGGTTTCGACATCGCCGATCATGGCGAGCTTGCGCTGGCTCGCCAGCATGCCGTCATCTCCCGCCTGGGTGGTCGAGGCGGTGAGCAGCGCGGGCAGCAGCAGGCCGATCAGTCTCCTCGCGGCGGCAGGCGAGGCCATGGCGGGTCTCCATCCTGGGGCAGGTAGCGGTCGATGGTCGGGGAAGGGAGTATATGAAGGCTTAACTATGAGCCCACGCATTTTCATGGGTTGCCGGCTTTGCCTTGGCGAAACGACGGTTTATGTGTGGCGGCCCCGAAACCCGTGTTTTCGCTTCAGGATCGTTCCCATGACCAAGCACATTGCCTTCACCGGCTCGATGCCCGCTCTGGTCACCCCGTTCAAAGCCGGCAAGGTCGACGAGGAAGCGCTGCGCGCGCTGGTCGATTGGCAGATCGCGAACGGCTCGACCGGCCTGGTTCCGGTCGGCACCACCGGCGAGAGCCCGACACTGTCGCATGACGAGCACAAGCGCGTCGTCGAGATCGTCGTCGCGCAGGCCAAGGGCCGCGTCCCGGTCATCGCCGGCGCCGGCTCCAACAACACGATCGAGGCGATCGACCTCGCCGTCCACGCCGAGAAGGCCGGGGCCGACGCCGTCCTCGTCGTCACGCCCTACTACAACAAGCCGACCCAGGAGGGCATGTACCAGCACTTCAAGGCGGTGAACGACGCGGTCGGCCTGCCGATCATCATCTACAACATCCCGCCGCGTTCGGTGGTGGACATGTCGGTCGAGACGATGGCCCGGCTCTACGAGCTCAAGAACATCGCAGGCGTGAAGGACGCCACCGCCAACCTCGCCCGCGTCTCGCAGCAGCGCCACGCCATGGGGCCGGACTTCATCCAGCTCTCCGGCGAGGACATGACGGCGCTCGCCTATATGGCGGCGGGCGGCCATGGCTGCATCTCGGTCGTCGCCAATATCGCGCCGCGCCTCTGCGCCGACCTGATGGACGCCGCGCTCAAGGGCGACTTCGCCGGGGCGCTGAAGGTGCAGGACCGACTGGTGCCGCTCCATGACGCCACCTTCAAGGAGCCCGGCCTCGCTGGTGCCAAGCACGGGCTCAAGCTGCTCGGCCGCATCGAGGAGGAGATCCGCCTGCCGCTGATGCCGGTGACGCCGGCCACGGGCAAGGTGATCCGCGAGGCGATGGTTTTCGCCGGGCTCCTGAATGCCTAAGTAGGGATTGCGTTCGGCCGGTCGCACCGGCCGAACGCCTGGCCATCGGATCCATCCGATGGCCAGACAACATCATGGACCGCCGGTCTGCGCCCGATGGGACGCAGGGCGATCCAGGGAGACGCGTGGGGATGTACGAGCCCAGTCACTTCAAGGTCGAAGATCGCGCGCAGCTTCACGCGGTCATCCGCCAGCACCCGCTCGCGACGCTGGTGACGGTCGGCGAAGACGGGCTGGTCGCCAACCTCGTCCCGTTCGTCCTGCATGCGGACGAAGGCGAGAACGGCGTGTTGCGCGCGCATCTCGCCCGCCCGAACGCGCAGTGGAAGGCGGTCGCGGCCGGTGCCGAGACGCTGGTGATCTTCACCGGCGTCGAGCGCTACGTCACTCCGGCCTGGTACGCGACCAAGCGCGAGACCGGCAAGGTGGTGCCGACCTGGAACTACGTCACGGTGCAGGTGCGCGGCCCGGCCCGCGCGGTCGAGGATCCGGCCTGGCTGCGGGCTCAGCTCGAGTCGCTGACGCAGCAGCAGGAGGCGCCGCGCGCCGAGCCCTGGGCCGTGACCGATGCCCCCGAACCCTTCATCGCGGCCCAGGCGCGCGGCATCGTCGGCGTCGAGATCGAGATCGCCTCGATCATCGGCAAGTTCAAGCTCAGCCAGAACCGGCGGGAGGACGACAAGCTCGGCGTTCTCAACGGCTTGAGTTCCGATCCTGAATCGGAATCGCAGGCCATGGCCTCGTTGGTGAAAAAACACGGATTCAGTGGAACGGCATGAAGAAGCCTGATCCCGCCCGCTACCGGCTCGCTGCCGACAACCGCAAGGCGCGGTTCAACTACGAGATCAAGGAGACACTGGAGGCGGGCATCGCCTTGCAGGGCACCGAGATCAAGTCGCTGCGCGGCGGCAAGGCGACGATCGGCGAGAGCTATGCCGGCCCGATGGGCGAGGAGCTCTTCCTGTTCAACGCCTATATCCCGGAATATCTGGAGGCGAATCGCTTCAACCATGAGGTTCGCCGGCCGCGCAAGCTGCTGCTCCACCGTCGCGAGATCAACAAGCTGATGGGTGCGGTTCAGCGCGAGGGCATGGCTCTCATCCCGCTCAAGGTCTATTTCAACGACAAGGGCCGGGCAAAGGTCGAACTCGGCCTCGGCAAGGGCAAGAAGCTCCACGACAAGCGCGAGACGGAGAAGACCCGCGACTGGAACCGTGACAAGCAGCGGCTGCTGAAGAACGGGTAAGCTGTTTGGCCGTCATGCTCGGGCTTGACCCGAGCATCGTGGAAACCACTGCCTTCTCGTCACAAAATTCTCGGGCCTGCGCTTCGCTTCGCCCGGGAATGACGGCAGGCGCGGCATCACCCCTCGACCGGCTCGTCGCCCTGGCGGATGCCGTAGCGGCGTTCGAGCGCCGGGTTGCCCGGAGCAGCCGGAGCGGCGGCAGGGCCGCCGGTGCGGCTCGCGCGCTCGGCCGGGTCGCGCCCGACCTTCGGCATCAACTGGGCGAGGTCGACGAACTCGTCGCATTGCCGGCGCAGCTCGTCCGAAACCATTGGCGGGTTGGTGGAGATCGTCGAGACGACTGAAACCTTGACGCCCTTGCGCTGCACCGCTTCCACCAGCGGGCGGAAATCGCCGTCGCCCGAGAACAGGTAGATCTGGTCGAGATGGGGGGCGAGCTCGAGCATCTCGATCGCCAGCTCGATGTCCATGTTGCCCTTCACGCGCCGCCGGCCGGTGGCGTCGGTGAACTCCTTCGCCGCCTTGGTGATGACGCGGTAGCCGTTGTAGTCGAGCCAGTCGACCAGCGGGCGGATCGAGGAGTACTCCTCGCTCTCGACGAGCGTCGTGAAGTAGAAGGCGCGGATCAGATTGCCGCGTCCCTGGAACTCGCGCAGCAGGCGGCGATAATCCATGTCGAAGCCGAGCTGCTTCGAGGTTGCATACAGATTGGCGCCGTCGATGAAGAGCGCGATGCGCGGTGCGCCGTTCATGGCAATCACTCCTGCTGAAATAACTTCAAGCAATAAAGATGGAAGCAAAACGCGTTCGAACAATGTCGTTCATGAATGAAATTTGACAAGTTTCAAGGAGTCGTGAGGGCGCCGTGGCTGGGCTCAGCCATGCCGTGGCGGCGAAGTTTCAGCCGTTGTCCGGCGAGGCCCTCAAGGGCGCAGCCGCGCCGGATTTCCGACCGCCGTGCCGCCTGCTGGCACGTCGCGCGTGACCACGCTGCCGGCCCCGATGATCGCGTCGTCGCCGATCGTGACGCCGGGCAGGATGATGGCGCCGCCGCCGATCCAGACATTGCGGCCGATGCTGACCGGGCGGCCGAATTCGAGCATCTGCCGGCGCTGGGCCGGATCGCGCGGATGATCCGCCGTCAGGATCTGGACGCCGGGGCCGATCTGCGTGCCGTCGCCGATGGTCACGGCCACGACGTCGAGGATCACGCAGTTGAAGTTCAGGAAGACGCCGTCGCCCAGGCTGATGTTGTAGCCGTAGTCGCAATGGAAGGGCGGGCGGATGGTGACGTCGCGCCCGACATGGCCGAACGCTTCGTGCAGCAGCGGCAGGCGCTGCTCCGGCGTGGCGCCGGTCGCGTTGAAGCGCTCCATCCAGGCGCTGATACGGCGGTTGTCGGCGATGAGCTCGGGGCTGTCGGCGCGGTAGAGCTCGCCGGCCAGCATCTTGTCCTTCTCGCTGCGCATCGATGTCCCGAACTCCAATCCACAGCCCTCATCCTGAGGAGCGCTCGCAGAGCGCGTCTCGAAGGATGCTTCAGCAAACTCCGGAGCTATCTGGAGCATCCTTCGAGAGGCGCTTCGCGGCTCCTCAGGATCAGGGCTCATGAAACAGCAGGTTGAAAACGGATCGGTTTGATGCAGCTCAGCCTTTTCCCTTCGGGAATTCGAGCCCCATCTCGCGATAGCGCTCGGGGTCGTCGCTCCAGTTCTCGCGCACCTTCACGAACAGGAAGAGATGCACCTTGGCCTCGGCCGCCTCGGCGATCTCGGCGCGGGCCTTCTGGCCGATCGCCTTGATCGTCTGTCCGCCTTCGCCGAGCACGATCTTCCGCTGGCCCTCGCGCTCGACATAGATCGTCTGCTCGATCCGGACCGAGCCGTCCGGCTTCTGCTGCCAGCTCTCGGTCTCGACGGTCGAGCGGTAGGGCAATTCGTCATGCAGCCGCTCGAAGATCTTCTCGCGGGTGATCTCGGCGGCGAGGAAGCGCAGCGGCGCATCCGAGATCTGGTCCTCCGGATAGAGCCAGGGCCCGAGCGGCAGGCGCTTTTCCAGCCAGGCCAGGATGTCCTTGACGCCGTAGCCGGTCAGCGCCGCGACCATGAAGGTTGCCTCGAACTGCCCCCGTTCGTTCATCTTGGCGGTGATCTCGAGCAGCTTCTCCTTCGCCACGGTGTCGATCTTGTTGAGGATCAGGAACTTCGGCTGCTTCAGCTCGGCGAGCTTTTCGAGCAGCAGGGTGTTCTCCTCATGGTCGAAGCGCGCAACGTCGATCAGCACGCCGATCAGGTCGGCATCGGTCGCCCCGCCCCAGGCGCTTGTCACCATGGCGCGGTCGAGCCGGCGCTTCGGTGCGAAGATGCCGGGCGTGTCGACGAAGATGATCTGCGCCGTGCCGGACAGTGCGATGCCGCGCACCTGGGTGCGCGTCGTCTGCACCTTGCGCGAGACGATCGAGATCTTGGCGCCGACCAGCTGGTTGAGCAGCGTCGACTTGCCGGCGTTGGGCGCGCCGATCAGCGCGACGAAGCCGCAGCGCGTGGATTGATCGGTCTCAGACATTGTCGCCTTCCGGATTGTCGTTCCACAGGCCCTCGCGTCTCAGGAAGGCCTCGGCCGCCGCCTGTTCGGCGAGCCGCTTGGAGGGGCCGCGCGCCTCGGCGTCGGCGAGCCCGGTGATCTTCGCCGCCACGACGAAGACCGGCGCATGGTCCGGCCCCGAACGGGCGCGCTCGCTATAGGTCGGCGTCGGGTAGCCTCGGCCTTGCGCCCATTCCTGCAGGGCCGTCTTGGCGTCGCGCAGCGGGCGGACCGGCTTCAGCAGCCGCTCGCCGAAGGCGCGCTCGACGAGCGCGCGGGCCGCCTCGTAGCCGCCATCGATGAAGACGGCGCCGATGATCGCCTCGCAGGCATCGGCCAGGATCGCCTTGTTCTTGCGGGCCCCGCCGAGGATCTCGCCGTCGCCGAGGCGCATGTACTGGCCGAGATTCCAGCCCAGCGCCACCTCGGCGCAGCTTTCCTTGCGCACCAGATCGGCGAGGCGCCGGGAGAGGTTGCCCTCTTCCGCCTGCGGGTATTGCCGGAACAGCAGGTCCGCGATCGACAGGCCGAGCACCCGGTCGCCGAGGAATTCCAGGCGCTGATAGCTCGCCAGGCGGGATTCCTCGGCGCTCATATGGGTGAGCGCCGTGGCGAGGAGCGTCTTGTCGGTGAAGCGGTGCCCGAGCGTGGCCTCGAGCCGCGCGGTATCCGGGGCCTTGCGCCCGGCTTCGCTGCCCTTGTTCACTTGATGGTGCTGAACAGACGGTTCCAGCGAACCGTGGAGGGCCATTCCCAGATCTTCCAGGCCGAGGCGCCGTCCTCGATCGAGAAGAAGATGATCTCCGCGCGGCCGACGAAGTTCTCGAACGGCACATAGCCGACGCTGCGGTCGCGCGAATCGAGCGAGTTGTCGCGGTTGTCGCCCATCATGAAGAAGTGTCCGGGCGGCACGGTGAAGACGGGGGTGTTGTCGAAGGTGCCGGTGTCGCCTTCGCGCTCTATGATCTCGTGGCTGACGCCGTTCGGCAGCGTCTCGCGATAGCGGATCACCGGGACGCTGCGGCCCCAGTTGTCGGCGGTCATGTAGTCGGCGATGCGCTCGCGCTTCACCGGCTGGTTGTTGATGTGCAGGATGCCGTCGATCATCTGGAGGCGGTCGCCCGGCAGGCCGATCACGCGCTTGATGTAATCGGTCGAGTTGTCGGTCGGCAGCTTGAACACGGCGATGTCGCCGCGCTTGGGCTCGGCCGCCCAGATCCGGCCCGAGAACAGCGGCGGGCTGAACGGGATCGAGTGCTTGGAATAGCCGTAGGTGTATTTCGACACGAACAGGTAATCGCCGATCAGTAGCGTCGGGATCAGCGAGCCCGAGGGGATGTTGAAGGGCTGGAACAGCAGCGTGCGGATGACCAGCGCGATGAGCAGCGCCTGGACGACGACCTTGATCGTCTCGAGGATGCCGCCTTCTTCCTTGGCCTTGCTCTTGCTGTCGACTTCGTTGGCCACGCGGGCGCTCCTGACTGCGATCCAGCGCGCGGTCTAGCCGACTATCGCGTCTGCGACAACGCGCAAGAGCAGTCCGGGGGGATGACGCTGCCGGATGGCGATTACATGACAACAACGATCCCATTCCGGGAAAACGGCAGGAGGAAGGCCGAATTCGCAGGTCGAATACGCGCTGTCATGCGTTGACGATATCGTGTTTCGAGAACAGCATTTCTTTTTACGACTTTTGGGGGAATCAGCATGAGCACGAAGAAATATGTCGCCGAGGCCATCGGCACGTTCTGGTTGACGTTTGCGGGTTGCGGCAGCGCGGTCATCGCTGCGGGTTTTCCGAATGTCGGCATCGGGTTGCTCGGCGTCTCGCTCGCGTTTGGCCTGACGGTGGTGACGATGGCTTATGCGATCGGCCATATTTCCGGCTGCCATCTCAATCCGGCGGTCACGGTGGGCCTCGCCGCCGGCGGGCGCTTCCCGGGCGGGCAGGTCGTTCCCTACATCGTCGCGCAGGTGATCGGTGCCGTCGTGGCCGCCGCGCTGCTCTATCTGATCGCGCGTGGGGCGCCGGGCTTCGATCTCGCCAACGGCTTCGCCTCGAACGGCTATGGCGAGCACTCGCCCGGCAAGTACAACCTTGTCTCGGCCTTCCTCATGGAAGTCGTCATGACGATGATGTTCCTCTTCATCATCATGGGGGCGACCCATGGCAAGGCGCCCGCCAGCTTCGCGCCGCTCGCCATCGGCTTGGGCCTCGCCCTGATCCATCTCGTCAGCATTCCCGTGACGAACACCTCGGTGAACCCGGCGCGCAGCACCGGTCCAGCGCTGTTCGTGGGCGGTTGGGCCATTCAGCAGCTCTGGCTGTTCTGGGTGGCGCCGCTCATCGGCGGCGTTCTCGGCGGCGTCGTCTATCGCTGGCTCAGCGGCGAGGCGCAGGGCGTCGTCAGCGGCACGGCGCCGGCCGAATAAGACGGGCGACACAGGATGCGGCCGATCAGGCCGCCTCGGGGAGGGCCGGTGCCGCGCAGGCGCCGGCCTTTCTTTTTGCGGCGGCGAAGCCGGCGCGCGCTGCTCGGTTCAACCGGAGACGGCGCGGGCCTCGATCACGACGAAGGCCTGCGCCAAAGGCGGGTCGTCCGTCAGAGAGACATGCACGATCGCCGTGTGGCCGGGCGGCGTCATGGCTGCGAGCCGCTCCGCCGCACCGCCGGTCAGGCGCATCGTCGGCCGCCCGCCCGGCAGGTTGACGACCTCCATGTCGCGCCAGAAGACGCCGCGGCTCATGCCGGTGCCGAGCGCCTTCGAGCAGGCCTCCTTGGCGGCGAAGCGGCGGGCATAGGACGCGGCCCGCGTCGCGCGGCGGTCGGATTTCGCCCGCTCGCCATCGGTGAAGACGCGCTGGGTGAAGCGCTCGCCGAAGCGTTCGAGCGAACGCTCGATCCGGCGGATGTCGCAGAGGTCTGAACCGATGCCGAGGATCATGCCCTGCGATGTAGCGCGCTTTTCGTCCGACCGGAACCGCTTCCGGGGATAGCAGGCGAAGCCGGCTGCTTAGAAGTTGATTGGAATGTCAGCCCTCATCCTGAGGAGTCGCGAAGCGGCGTCTCGAAGGATGCCCCAGAAGGTTCCAGAGCCCCTGGAACATCCTTCGAGAGGATGAGGGCTCCATCAATTTCCAAGCAGGATCTCAGCGCGTGGCGCCGCGTCCCTCATCCATGGCCTGGCGCATCCTGCCGATCGCCGCCTCCAGCCCGATGAAGATCGCCTCGCCGATCAGGAAGTGGCCGATGTTGAACTCGACGAAGGCGGAAACGCCGGCGAGCTGGCGCGCGGTGTCGTAGTCGAGCCCGTGCCCGGCATGGACTTCGAGCCCGAGCTTCGCCGCATAGGCGGCGCCGTTCGCCAGCCGCTGGAACTCGGCCGCGGCCTTCGCCGTTTCGCCATCCGCGACGGCATGGCACCAGCTGCCGGTATGCAGCTCCACGACGGGGGCGCCGAGCTTGGCGGCCATGGCGATCGGCGCCTCGTCGGGCTCGATGAAGAGCGAGACGCGGCAGCCGGCCGACCTCAGTTGCGCGATGCGCGGAGCGAGCTGCGCCTCCTGCCCGACGACGTCGAGCCCGCCCTCGGTGGTGCGCTCCTCGCGCTTCTCCGGCACAAGGCATGCGGCATGCGGCTTCAGCCGCTTCGCCAGAGCCAGCATCTCGTCGGTGGCGGCCATCTCGAAATTGAGCGGCTTCGTCAACTCGGCGGCGAGACGCACCATGTCGGCGTCGCGGATATGGCGGCGATCCTCGCGCAGATGGGCGGTGATGCCGTCGGCGCCGGCGGCGATGGCGCGATGGGCCGCGCGCACCGGATCGGGCAGGGCGCCGCCGCGCGCATTCCTCACCGTGGCGACATGGTCGATGTTGACGCCCAGACGCAGCCGTTCGGCCATGATGCAAGCCCTTTCGTAGCTACGCCGTGCTTAGACGAAATCGCGCCTTCGGCTCAATGCAGGGATTGTGATGGCGGCCTCACCAATTGTGATCGGTGCCGGCCGGTAGCGCCGTTTGCGACTCGATAACCCAGAACAGTTGTTTGCCCTTCGTGAAGGTAATCGTAACCGGGCTTCTGTAACGTCAAGACTGAGCCGAGTTGAATTTTGGATCGAATGGGCGGGGCCGATGCAACTCCCCTTGAAGAACGCGACCTTCCGGACGGACATCGCGCCTGACCGCCGCGACGCAGGCCAGCCGCCGGAACGGGCGCTGGGACGGGTCATCGCCTGCGACGGCTCGCGTGCCACGATTCTCAGCGCCGTCTCCACCGGCAACTGGCTGGCGAGCGACGCCTGGGCGATCGGCCGGATGATCTCGATCAATCTCGGCAGCAGCCGCATCGTCGCGCTCGTCTACAAGCTGCATGCGGTCGAGGCCGCCTGGAACGATGGCGAGAACCCGATCCAGGTCGAGGTCGAGTTTCTCGGCGAGGTCCAGGAGAGGCCGGACGGCCTCCAGCATTTCCAGAGCGGCATCACCAATTACCCACCGATCGGCGCCGTCGCCCACCGCATCCGCTCCGGCGATCTCGCCCTGGTGCACGATCTCGGCGACCGTGCCGGGGTGGAGATCGGCCATGTCACGCAGGATGCCAGCATTGCCGCGACCGTCAGCATCCAGGACATGCTCTCGCGCCATTTTGCGCTCGTCGGCACCACCGGCGTCGGCAAGTCGAGCGCGGTCGCGCTGCTGCTGCGCCGGGCCGTCGCCACTCGCCCGCGCCTGCGCGTGCTCGTTCTCGATCCGCACAACGAATACTCCATCGCCTTTCCCGACCTCGCGCTCACCATCGACGGCGAGGCGCTCGACCTGCCGTTCTGGATGTTCAAGCAGGAGGAACTGGCCGACGTCGTCTTTCGCGGCCGTCCGGCGCTCGACGACGAGCCCGACATCCTGCGCGAGGTCATTGCCGCCGCCCGGGCCCGCTATCGTGTCCCGAACGGCCAGGAACTGGCGCGCGATCTCGGTTCGAGCCTGCTCAAGCGACCGCTCGATCTCGGTGTCGGCCGTGCCGCCCCCGAGTCGACCCAGGCTGCGAGCATCGACGCCGCGACACCCTATCGCCTGAAGGATGCCTTCGCCGTCATCGACGAGCTGATTGGCCTGCACGAGCAGCGCTGGCCCCGCCCGGCTCTGCGTTCGCTGAAGGTGCGGCTGGAATCGCTCCACGCCGATCCGCGCTACCGCTTCATGTTCGGGCGCGCCAACATGTTCGAGACGGTGGCGCCGATCCTCGGCCAGATCTTCCGCGTCCCGATGCATGGCCGGCCGATCACGGCCTTCCAGCTCGGCGGCCTGCCGGGCGAGGTGGTCAATGCCGTGGCCTCGGTGCTGTCGCGGCTCGCCTTCGAGCTCGCCATGGCGAGCCAGGGCGCCTGCGAAGTGCTGCTGCTCTGCGAGGAGGCGCATCGTTACGTGCCGTCCGACCCGGCGCTGGGTTTCGCTCCGACCCGCCAGGCGATCGCGCGCATCGCCAAGGAAGGCCGCAAATACGGCGCCTATCTCGGCGTGGTGACGCAGCGGCCAGGCGAGCTCGATCCGACCATCCTGTCGCAATGCTCCACCGTCTTCGCCATGCGGCTCGCCAACGAGCGCGACCAGCAGATCATCCGGTCGGCGATCTCGGACGCCTCCGCCAGCACGATCAATTTCCTGTCCTCGATCGGCAACCGCGAGGCCATCGCCTTCGGCGAGGGCGTTGCGACGACGATGCGGATGCGCTTTGCCGAGCTCAAGCCGCACGAGCTTCCGGCGATGGGCGGGATGCGCGGCGAGGGCGGGCGGCTCGAGCCGACGCTCGACGACATGGTGCGGCGCATGCGCGCCTGAGCCGCACAGCCTCGCTGCCTGCGCCACGCGAGCGCGAGCGATGCCGAAGGAGTGCGTTGCGCGCCGTCCATCGGCGGCTGGCGCCGCCTGCGATTTTCTTGCATCGCGACGGCTTTCCCTGTAAGGCCCTGCTCAATCCATTCCCTTCATCGTCGAGATCGGAAGAAGCCGCCCATGGCTCGCGTTACCGTTGAAGACTGCATCGACAAGGTCGAGAACCGCTTCGAGCTGGTGCTGCTCGCCAGCCATCGCGCCCGGATGATCGCGTCCGGTTCCTCGATCCTCGTCGCGCGCGACAACGACAAGAACCCTGTCGTCGCGCTGCGCGAGATCGCCGACGAGAAGCTGAAGCCCGAGGATCTCAAGGAAGACCTGATCCACTCGCTGCAGAAGCATGTCGAGGTCGACGAGCCGGAGCCGGAGACCGTGCCGCTGCTCGCCAACCCCGCCACGGCCACCTCCGACAGCGACATCCAGTTCGACCGGATGAGCGAAGAGGACCTGCTGCGCGGTCTCGACGGCCTCGTTCCGCCGACCGAGAGCGCCGACGACGAGGATTGATCCTCGGCACGCGTGAATCGATTGTTCACTGTTTGACGCTAAAGCCCGGCAGTGCCGGGCTTTTTCATGCCCGCCTTCTGGAAAACGCCTTGCTGCCGCCAATGCCTGTGCAAATATTGATGCGTTGCAACGATCGAGGGACGAGGCAGGGGCCCGCATGGGCATGATGCGGCAATACGAGCTCGTTGACCGGGTCAGGAGCTACAATCCGAACACCGACGAGGACCTGCTCAACCGGGCCTATGTCTATGCCATGCGCGCGCACGGCACGCAGAAGCGCGCCTCCGGCGACCCCTTCTTCGCCCATCCCCTCGAAGTCGCGGCGATCCTGACCGATCTCAAGCTCGACGACGCCACCATCGTCGCGGCCGTGCTGCACGACACGGTCGAGGACACGGCGGCGACGCTGGAAGAGATCGAGAGCATGTTCGGGCCGGATATCCGCCGGCTCGTCGACGGCCTCACCAAGATCAAGAAACTCGATCTCGTCTCGAAGAAGGCGGCCCAGGGCGAGAATTTCCGCAAGCTTCTGCTCGCCATCGCCGACGATGTCCGCGTGCTGCTGGTCAAGCTCGCCGACCGGCTGCACAACATGCGCACCCTGCACTTCGTTCCCCCGGAGAAGCGCCTGCGCATCGCCGAGGAGACGATCGAGATCTACGCCCCGCTTGCCGGCCGCATGGGCATGCAGGAGCTGCGCGAGGAACTGGAGGAACTCTCCTTCCGCCATATCAAGCCGGAAGCCCACGCCACCGTGACCAAGCGGCTGGAGGAGGTCACTGCGCGGGAAGGCAGGGTGATCGGCGAGATCGAGCTGGACCTCAAGGAAAAGCTTGCCGCCAGCGGCATCCAAGCGGAGGTCACCGGCCGGCGCAAGCGGCCCTATTCGATCTGGAAGAAGATGGAGCGCAAATCCGTCTCCTTCGAGCAGCTCTCCGACATCTTCGGCTTCCGCGTCATCGTCGAGAAGCCCGAGGACTGCTACCGCGTCCTCGGCATCGTCCACATGACCTGGCCGATGGTGCCCGGCCGCTACAAGGACTACATCTCGACGCCGAAGCAGAACGATTACCGCTCGATCCACACCACGGTCGTCGGCCCCGGCCACAGCCGCGTCGAGCTGCAGATCCGCACCGATGCGATGGATCGCATCGCCGAATACGGCATCGCCGCCCACGCCCACTACAAGGACGGCCGCCCCGGCGAGCCGATCCAGCTCGGCGACGAGAGCCGGGCCTATCAGTGGCTGCGCCGCACCGTCGACCTCCTCAACGAGGGCGACAGTCCGGAGGAGTTCCTCGAGCACACCAAGCTCGAGCTCTTCCACGACCAGGTCTTCTGCTTCACGCCGAAGGGCCGGCTCATCGCCCTGCCGCGGGGCGCGACGCCGATCGATTTCGCCTATGCGGTCCACACCGATGTCGGCAACAGCGCCGTCGGCGCGAAGATCAACGGGCGCATAGCCCCGCTGCTGACCGAGCTGCAGAACGGCGACGAGGTCGAGATCACCCGCGCCGAGGGCCAGGCGCCACCGGCCGCCTGGGAATCGCTCGTTGTCACCGGCAAGGCCCGCGCCGCCATCCGCCGCGCCACCCGCGCCGCCGTGCGCCGGCAATATGCCGGGCTCGGCCGGCAGATCCTTGAGCGTGCCTTCTCGCGGGCCGAGCGCGCCTTCTCCGACGAGAAGCTCAAGGCGGCGCTGAAGCGCCTCGCCCGCAACACCGTCGACGACGTGCTCGCCGCGGTCGGCCGCGGCGAGATGTATTCCGGCGACGTGGTCAAGGCGGTTTATCCCGATCTCGAGCCGGAGAAGCGCGCCACGGCGGAGGGCAAGCCGGCTGGCGCGCCCTCGGGCAAGGGCTGGTTCGAACTGCGCCAGGGCGAGAACCTCAAGTTCAAGCTCCCGGGCGAAGGACCCTCCGACAGTGCCATTCCGATCCGCGGCCTCGGCCGCGACCTGCCGGTGCGCTTCGCGCCCCAGGGCGGCGCCGTGCCCGGCGACCGCATCGTCGGCATCCTGACGCCGGGCGAGGGGGTGACGATCTATCCGATCCAGTCTCCGGCGCTCGCGGCCTTCGACAACGAGCCGGATCGCTGGCTCGACGTGCGCTGGGATCTCGACGACAAGGTCGCGCAGCGCTTCCCGGCCCGCATCGCCCTGAAGTCGATCAACGAGCCGGGTTCGCTCGCCCAGATCACCACCACCATCGCCGAGCATGACGGCAACATCGATTCCGTTTCGATGAACCGCCCGAATCCGGACTTCACCGACGTCACCATCGACCTCACGGTCTGGGACCTGAAGCACCTCTCGGCGATCATCAGCGAGCTGCGCGAGAAGCGGGTGATCAGCCGGGTCGAGCGGGTGATCGGGTAGGGAGTGGCCCAGCCGTCATGCTCGGGCTTGACCCGAGCATCTCGGAAACCAGCCCCCTTCTTTTCATGAGATTCTCGGGTCGAAGCTGCGCTTCGCCCGAGAATGACGGGTTTATCCCCGGAACGCCGCGGCAAGCTCGCGCACGAAAGCCCCTGCACGCGGTGTCGCGACATTGCTCCGGAGCACGACCTGCGACCCGCCGAGCGATGGCAGGCCCCAGCTCGGACCGATATCGACCGTGCCCGCCGGCGCGATCCGCGCGGCCAGCGGCGAGACGCCGAGCCCGACCTGAACGGCGGCCGCGACCGCCGCCATGCCGCCGCCTACGAAAGCCTCGCGCCAGGCGATGCCGGCGCGGTCGAGCGTGTCCATGCTGTGCCGGCGCAGGCGGCATTCGGCGACGAGACTGACCAGCGGCACCGGCGCGTCGGCTTGCCGAACGAGACCGGGGGCTGCGAACCAGCCGACGGCATCCTCGCGCAGGACCTCGCCGGTCCGTCCTGCCGCGAGCCGGCGCACGATCACGACATCGAGCTCGCCGCGTTCGAACGCGTCTTCCAGCATCCGCGACGGCTCGATCCGCAGATTGATGACGATGCCGGGATCATGCGCCGTCAGGCGCGCCAGCACGGCTGGGACCTCGGCTCCAACAGCCTGTTCACTGATGCCCACCGCAATATGCTCTGGAGCCACCGCGAAGGCGGCGAGCGCCTTGCCATGGGCCGCCAGCAAGTCGCGGGCGGCGGGCAGGAAGCGCTCGCCCTCGGCGGTCAAGCGCACGAGTCGGGGATGGCGCTGCAGCAGCAGGCGACCCAACCCGTCCTCCAGCCGTTTGACCCGCGTGCTGACCAGCGATTGCGTCGTGCCGAGTGCCTCGGCGGCGCGGGTGAAGCTTTTCAGCTCGGCCGTGCGCAGGAAGGAGGCGACGGCATCGATGTCCAGAGTGTTCATAAATCATAATACCATATCATTGATATCATCATAGATGCGATTTTTAGATCATGAGCAGCGGTCTAAGGTGCTCTCGAAAGGCGCGGTTGCGCCTGGACACGGAGACAGACCATGCCCCTGATCAGGATTTCCATGCGCCGCGGCCGCCCGGCCTCCGAGCCGGCCGCGATCATCGATGGCGTCTACAAGGCGCTGCGCGAGACTTTCGAGGTGCCGGAGAAGGACCTCTTCGGCGTCGTCCACCAGCACGACGCCGACGAGTTCGTCTTCGACGCGAATTATTTCGGCTTCAATCGCAGCGACAGGTTGGTGATCATTCAGCTCACCGTCGCCAATACGCGCGGCGTCACGCAGAAGAAGAAGCTCTACGCCGCGATCGTCGAAAATCTGGGGAAGGAGCCCGGTCTGAAGCCGGACGACATCTTCATCAATCTCGTCGAGGTGAAGCGCGAGGACTGGTCCTTCGGCGGCGGCATCGCGCAATATGTGGCGTGACGCACGCTGTCATTCTCGGGCGCCGCTTTGCGGCGACCCGAGGATTTCATGACCGGATGGCTGGTTTCCGAGATGGTCGGGTCAAGCCCGACCATGACGCTGTTTCTTCCGGCGCCCGGCTGCCCTAAATCCTGTCCTCATGGAATGGACCGACGAGGGCACGATCATCGGCCTCAAGGCTCATGGCGAGAGCGCCGTGATCCTGGAGGTGATGACGCGCGAGCATGGTCGTCATCTCGGGCTCGTCAGGGGCGGGCGTTCCGCCAAGGCGCAGGCGCCGCTCCAGCCCGGCAACCACGTTTCGCTGACCTGGCGCGCCCGGCTCGACGAGCATCTCGGCGAGTACAAGATCGAGCTCCTGGCCTCCCACGCGGCGCGGCTGATGGCCGCCCCGGTGGCGCTGTACGGGCTGGCAACGGTCTCCGGCCTGCTGCGGCTGCTGCCGGAGCGCGATCCCCATCCCGGGCTTTATGAGGGGCTCTCGGTCCTGATCGCCCATCTCGACGAGCCGCAACTCGCCCCCGCGCTGGTCGTGCGCTTCGAGCTCGCCATGTTGGGGGAGCTCGGCTTCGGGCTCGACCTCTCGCGCTGCGCCGTCACCCAATCGCCGGACGATCTCAGCCATGTCTCGCCCAAATCGGGCAAGGCGGTGAGCCGCCCGGTCGCGCAGCCCTATCTCGACCGGCTGCTGGCGCTGCCGGCCTTCCTGGTCGAGGGGCAGGGTGGGCGCACGCCTTCCGCGGCGGAAATCCTGGCGGGCTTCGCGCTCACCGGCTTCTTCCTGCGCCGCCACATCCTCGAGCCGCGCGACCTGCGCGAGCCGCCGGAGCGGGCGCGGCTGATCGAGCTGGCCGGGCGCGCTGCGGCGAATGCGGCCGAGGCCGATCCATCCACCGATTCAGCGTGAAATGCCGGCGCCGGCGTTTGCGCGCATGGCAGCGTACCTGCATTGTTCTAGCGGGCTGATTCGCGCTGTGCCATAGAGCATTGCGCGAAAAAGTGGGTCCCGGTTTTTCGCGTCGAGCAACGCTCTGACTCTGAGAATCGATCCCATCGTATTCGGACGGTGCCGTCCGAATACGATGGGATCGGGACCGCGCGAAATTTGGACAAGACGAGGGCTGAAGACGCATGGGCAAGCCGGTCGATCCGCCGCCGGAGGACGAAGCCGAGCGCATCGATCTGAAATCGGCGCTCGAGGAGCGCTATCTCGCCTATGCGCTGTCCACCATCATGCACCGCGCCTTGCCGGATGCGCGCGACGGCCTGAAGCCGGTCCACCGCCGCATCCTGCACGCCATGCGGCTGCTCCGGCTCGATCCCGGCCAGGTCCACAAGAAATGCGCCCGCATCGTCGGCGACGTCATCGGTAAGTTCCACCCGCATGGCGACCAGTCGGTCTATGACGCGCTGGTTCGCCTCGCGCAGGATTTCGCCCAGCGCTATCCGCTCGTCGACGGGCAGGGCAATTTCGGCAATATCGACGGCGATAACGCCGCCGCCTACCGCTACACCGAAGCGCGTATGACCGAGGTCGCGCGGTTGCTTCTCGACGGCATCGACGAGGACGCGGTCGATTTCCGCGAGACTTATAACGGCGAGGACGAGGAGCCGATCGTGCTCCCGGCCGCCTTTCCGAACCTGCTGGCCAATGGTTCGCAGGGCATCGCGGTCGGCATGGCGACCTCGATCCCGCCGCACAATGCGGCCGAGCTCTGCGACGCCGCACTCTACCTGATCCAGCACCCGGAGACCTCCTCCGAGCAGCTCATGACCTTTGTGCCCGGCCCGGATTTCCCGACCGGCGGCATCATCGTCGAGAGCCGCGAGTCGATGGCGGAGACCTATCGCACCGGCCGCGGCGCCTTCCGCACCCGCGCGCGCTGGCATGTCGAGGATCAGGGCCGCGGCACCTGGCTCGCCGTCGTCACCGAGATCCCCTACATGGTCTCGAAGGGGCGGCTGATCGAGAAGATCGCCGAGCTGCTCAACGATAAGAAGCTGCCTCTGGTCGCAGACCTGCGCGACGAATCCGCGGAAGATATCCGCATCGTCATCGAGCCGCGCGCCCGCAACGTCGACGCCAACCTGATGATGGAATCGCTCTTCAGGCTCTCGGAGCTCGAAGCCCGCATTCCGATGAACATGAACGTGCTGACCGGCGGGCTGGTGCCGCGCGTGCTCGGGCTCGCCGAGGCGCTGCGCGCCTGGCTCGACCACCGCCGCGAGGTGCTGCAGCGCCGCTCGCGCTTCCGGCTCGGCCAGATCGACAAGCGCCTCGAGATCTTGCGCGGCCTGCTGATCGTCTATCTCGACCTCGACCGGGTGATCAAAATCATCCGCGAGGAGGATGAGCCGAAGATCGAGCTGATGAAGGTCTTCGATCTCACCGAGATCCAGGCCAATGCCATTCTCGACACGCGCCTGCGCGCTTTGCGCAAGCTCGAGGAAATGCAGCTCAAGACCGAACTGGACGAGCTGACCAAGGAGAAGGAGCAGATCGAGGGTCTGCTCGCCTCCGAGGCGACGCAATGGAAGACCATCGCCTGGGATATCCGCCAGGTGAAGAAGACCTTCGGCCCGGAGACGGTGATCGGCAAGCGCCGCACCGATTTCGCCGACATGCCGGACACCGCCGATATCGACCTGACCCAGGCCATGGTCGAGCGCGAGCCGATCACGGTGGTGATCTCGAAGAAGGGCTGGATCCGGGCGCTGAAGGGCCATGTGCAGGATCGCTCCAGCTTCTCCTTCAAGGGCGACGACGCGCTGCAGACGGCCTTCTTCACCGAGACCACGGCGAAGGTGCTGGTGCTGGCCTCGAACGGCAAGATCTTCACGCTCGATGCCTCCAAGCTGCCGGGCGGGCGCGGCTTCGGCGATCCGATCCGGCTGATGATCGAGCTGGAGGAGACGGCCGAGATCGTCACGGCCTTCCCCTACAGGCCGGGCACGAAGTTGCTGATGGCGACGAGCGAGGGCAGGGGGTTCGTGGCACCGGCGGACGACGTCGTCGCCAATACCCGCAAGGGCCGGCAGGTGCTGAATGTCGACGGCAAGGCGACGGCCGTCCTCGCCGCACCGGCGGATGGCGACCATGTCGCGATCATCGGCCAGAACCGCAAACTGCTCTGCTTCCCGATCACGGAAGTGGCCGAGATGGCGCGCGGCAAGGGCGTGCGGCTGCAGCGCTACAAGGACGGCGGCTTCTCCGACGCCAAGACCTTCAACCTCGCCGACGGCCTGACCTGGCTCGACACCTCAGGCCGGACCTGGACCGTGGCGCAGAGCGAATTGCTTGAGTGGCTCGGCCACCGCGCCGAGGCCGGGCGCCTGCCGCCGAAGGGCTTCCCCAAGAGCAATACGTTCGGGGGCTGAGTGCTTGCCTGCGCCAGCGTGGCGACTGGTGGTAGGGCAGCGAAAATCCCGACGGAAAACCCTCTCCCAGCGGGCAGAGGGTAGGCTGAGGGGAAGGTCGCTAGAGTTTGCGCATTTGCTCGGAACCATTCCGCCATCCTGGGCTTGACCCGGGATCCATGCCGGTACGGTACCGATCAAGGTTCAGGCATGGATCCCGGATATTCGCTTCGCTCCGTCCGGGACGACCCGCGCTTCCATGCAGAATGCAGCACGCTCTAACCGAATTTGGAGCGAGTTTGTCACAGCAGGCGTGAGGGCGCAGCGCTGGTCGAGCGGCTTACATCTCACCCCTTATCCCCCTCCTTACAGGAGAGAGGGCCCGTGTCACCCTCGTAAAATGTCAATAATATCAAAGGTCTGTAGGCGATTCCGGAATCGGATCCGCAGCCGCTTGAATCAGCTTCTCAGCGGATCGCCTGGCCGACGAAGCCGACTTCCAGACCGAGCGTGACCTTGTCGGTCACGGCCCATTCCACGCCGGCGCGCGCCTCGGGCCGCACGGCGATCTCGCTGCGGCTGAACGGGCTGTAGAAGGGCGTCGCGCCATAGCGCCAGGTCTCGTTGGCGGCGCTCATCCCGACCTTGGTATAGAGCAGCACGTCGGGCGTCACCAGCACGCCGGTCTTGATCTGGAAGGCGCCGGCGAAGTCACGCGTATAGGCGACGTTGCCGAAGCTCGGATAGCCGTAGCCGCCGATCGCGGGGGCGTAGTCGAGCGCGCCGATGATGCCGTAGACGAAGTTGCCCTCCCGCCGCATCATCCCCGCCTCGAGCCCGATGGTCGGCCCGGCGCTGGTGCGCATATGCTTCGAGCTGGTGACCTGGAAGCCGGAGGAGATCCGGGCATAGGACCCTTCCCAGCGTGGCGACAGCATCGGCTCGTCCCAGGCGAAGGAGGGCAGGGTGGCGAAGCCCGTGAGCGGCAGCAGGGCCTGTGCCTGCGCGCTGGTGCCGGCTGCGATCAGGGTCGCAAGCACCGCAGTGGCAAGAGGCGTATATCTCACGTCGTAGGCATCCTCGCGTCAACGCACCCCATGGCAAGCTACCATGGGGCCGGGAGAATGTCGCGGTTTTGTGGCCGGGCCCTGCCGCCTCAGGCGATCTTGGTCCTGAGCTTGAGAAAGCGCAGCGTCCGCTCGGCGGTGGCGAGGTCGAGCTTGGCATAGGCGTCGACATCGTCGTCGATGTCGCGCGAGGAGAAATAGAGCCGCCGCGCCCGCAGCTGCAGGATGGCGCGGAAGGCCGTGGTGCCGATGCCGAGCGAGCGACAGGTGACGGCGATGCCGCTGGCGTCGCGCTGCATGAGGACGCGCAGTGCCTGTTCGATCGTAATGTCGGCGACCTGCGCCAGCACCTGGGCGAGGTGGTAGGCCCGGTCCTCGTCGGCCAGCATGGTCAGCACGTCGTCGACCTCGCGCACCTTCGCCGTCAGGTCGGAGAGCAGGAGCTTGACCTCGAGCCGCTGCTGGCGCGCCTGGCGGGCGAGCGACACAGCCTCTTCCGTCGCCTTCGCGCCGGCGCCAGCACCGTCGGCGAAATGCTCGACGATGCGCAGCACGCGCTGGGCCCGGTTCGGGGCGAGGTCGGAACGGCGGGCCAGCGCGCCGGCGATTGCGGCATCGCCTTCGCCGCGTTCGAGCAGGCGGTCGAAGCCGCGGTCCGAGAAGGCGGCGCCTTCGTTGGCGCTGACCGTGTGCAGCACCTTCTGGTCGCCGCGCTCGACGAGGATGTCGGTGACGCTTTCCGAAAGCCGGGCACGTTCGGCGATGGCGACGAGGTGCTGCTGGGACTGGCCGACGGCGATGGCGGCGAGATCCGTATCGGTCAGCACCGGTGAGAGCGTCAGCACGAGGCGTGCCACCTCGGCATTGCTGTCGCCGCCGAGGCTTACCGCGACATTGTGCGGCAGGGTCGGCATGCTCGCCACGCGGTCGGCGTAGCCCTTGCGCTCGTCGTCGCCGAGATGGGCGAGCGAAGTCGTCGCGATCTCGCCGTAATGTTCCTTGGCGGCGTCGTTGGGTTCCTGATCGAGCAGGAACAGGTCCGTGACGGCATGAAGCAACTGCCGGCGCGAATCCGACGACATGTCGGCCGGCATCCGGGTCAGGTTACGCAACATCGAAGCCCCCACGGCAAAACAGCGGCGGAACCATGCCCGTGTCAGCTTGATTTACTCTTAAGGCAGCAGGTTGTTTTCCCGGGTAACGGAGTAATTTCTTGCTTCGTCACCCGGTTCTTGTCGTGGCCTGGGTCCCGGCAGGGGCGTTTTCCAGCCTATGTGCGTCCGGGTTGCACGTTTCTCGTCGCGATGAAATCGACCAGTCCCATCGCGATCAGCGACAGCCCGACCAGCGGGAAGACGATCCCGCCGACCGCGAGCAGGCCGAGGACGACGCGCATCGTACCTCTTTCGCCCGGCAGCGGCGGGACGCCGAGCGAGCCTTGCGGCCGCCGCTTCCACCACATGGCCAGCGCCGAGACGGCGAGCAGGATGATGGCGAGGCAGACCGCGAGCATCAGCAACTGGTTCGCCAGGCCGAATTCCTGGCCCATATGGACGTTGATGCCCCATTCCAGCGCTTTCCCGAGCGGGCCGTAATCGGCATAGCTCATGTCGATCAGCGGCTTGGCTGTGTACTGGTCGAGATGGATCACCCGCTGGAACGCCATGTCCTTCGGATAGACCGAGCCGGTGTAGACGCCGCTCGGGCCGCCCGGCAGGTTGACGGCATAGCCGCGCGTCAGCCCGAGGCGGTCGAATGCGGCGACCGCCGCATCGAGATCGATCGGTTTGCCGCCAGTCGACGCCGATTCCGGCACCTTGGCCTGCTCCAGCGACCAGGAGGTCGGGCCGGCATGGGCGAGGTGCTCGTCCGACATCGGCACGGCGACGCGGACACCGGCCGGGTAGCCGAAATTGTTCCCGTTGGCCCACTGGTTGACCTTGGCGCCCCAGAGCACGGACCAGGGCATGCCCGTGATCGCGAGGAAGAGGATGAAGCCGCCTGCGACGACCCCCGTCACCGCGTGCAGATCCCGCCAGAATACGCGCTGGCGCGGCTTGCCGCGCACGGAGAGCACGCCGCCGCTCTGCCTGCGCGGCCACCACAGATAGAGGCCGGTGAGCACGAGCAGGATGGCCCAGCCGCCGACGATCTCGATGACGCCGTTCGCCACCGGTCCGAAATAGGCGAGGCTGTGCAGCTGGCGGATAACCCACATCACGGTGCCGCGATCCGGGATCTGCCCGAGCACGCGCGCGTTATAGGGGTCGACATAGACCACCATCCGCGCGCCGGCGGCGTCGCGGATCGTGACCTCGGCGGAAGCGCTCGCGGTTTCCGGCGGCACGTATTTTACCGGCTGGCCGGCGAAGGTCTTCACTGCCTGGGCGACGATCTCGGTCGGCGGCCGCTCGCCCGTCGCGCGGGCCTCGACCTGCTTCAGGTCGCGATGGATCAGGCCGTCGATCTCGGCCCGGAAGAGGTAGAGTCCACCGGTCACGGCCAGCAGGATGAGAAAGGGCAGGGTGATCAGTCCGGCATAGAAATGCCAGCGCCAGACGGCGCGATAGAAGGATGCGGCGCGTCGGTCCGCGCGCTCGGGCGCGGCCGCCGCCGTGGAGACGGTTGTCATGGAAGGATCCTGGTCTGAGCTGAAGGAAAGGGGCTTCAGGCCAGGACGGGTGGAGCGCGGGCGCCGAGCGGGTAGCCATGCGCCGTGGAAAGCGCGACGGTCGTTGCCGGCCGCGCGGAGATGACATGCGGCGCCGGTTCGCGCCGGGCGACGGCGAAGGACGTGGCGGGCGGCGGCAGTGCGATCGCGGCAGAGAGGCACAGGCTCGCGCAGCAATCCGGCAGTCTGGCGTCGCTGCTGTCCGAGGCCGGGTCTACCGGAGCCGTCTGGCCGGGCGTGCACAGCGGATGCAGGAGCGCGGCCGAGGGCTGCGCCATGAGCCCGGCGGCGAGCGCCGCGAGCGTCGTCTGCAGGACGAGGACATAGACGGCCAGCAGCGCGAGCGCGCTCCTGTGCCAGTTCATCCCTCCCGTCCCCTTCATGCGAACGGGCTTAGCCGATCCGCCTCCGCTGCGGAAGCGCGCGTGATGACGCGCCTGCGCTCACGCTGCCGGCAGGCAGGCCGGGCCGAGCGGCTCGAAGCTCTTGTAGGTCAGGATGAATTCCTGATGGCCGAGCTCTTCCGACTTCGTCCTGCCGCCCTGGCCGAGCGAGACCACGAGGTCGCGGATCTCGGTGCCGACCTCATCGAGGCTGGCGCGGCCTTCGAGGATGCGCCCGGCATCGACATCCATGTCCTCGGACATCCGGCGATAGGTCTCCGGATTGGCGCAGATCTTCACCACCGGCGAGATCGCCGAGCCGACGACCGAGCCGCGCCCCGTGACGAACAGCACGCAATGCGCTCCACAGGCGATCAGCTCGGCGATCTCGGCATTGTCGTTGATGTTGGGGAAGCCGAAGCGGACCTCGCCGTCCGGCACGACGTCGAGCAGATAGAGCCCGCCATGCGGCGGCACGTCGCCGGGCTTGATCAGGCCGGAGATCGGCGAGGCGCCGGATTTCGCATAGGCGCCCATCGACTTCTCCTCGATGGTCGAAAGCCCGCCCTCAGCATTGCCGGCGGCGAAGGAGCCATAGCCCAGCGTCGCGTAGTAGCGCGCCGCCTTGGCCACCGACTTCTCCAGCTCGGCGCCGAGTTCGGGCGTGATCGCGCGCGCCGCCATGATGTGCTCGCAGCCGATCAGCTCGCCGGTTTCCTCGAAGATGCAGGCGGCGCCCTCGGCGATCAGCTGGTCGAAGGCGCGTCCCGCCGCCGGGTTGCCGGTGATGCCGGAGGTGCCGTCCGAGCCGCCGCAGACGGTGCCGATCACGAGTTCGGAGACCGCCATCGGCACCGTCTCCTGCGCATCGAGGGCGATGCGTTGCTCCTCGACCCAGGCGCGTCCCTCGCGGATCGAGGCGCGGGTGCCGCCCGTACCCTGGATGATGATCGTCTTCACCGGCCGGCCGGTGGCGCGCACCGCCCGTTCAAGCGCATATTTGTTGAAGCTCTCGCAGCCGAGCGAGATCAGCAGCACCGCGCCGACATTCGGATGGGTGCAGAGCTGCTCCATCATCCGCTCGGCATAGGGGTTCGGGTAGCAGCCCGGGAAGCCGATCGCGTGGACGCCTTCCTCGCGCCAGGGCAGGGCGATCTCGCGCGCCACATGGTGGGCGCATTCGACGAGATAGGCGACGGCGACGGTGTTGCGGATGCCCTTGCGCCCGTCGGACCGGAGATAGCCGCGCATCGCGCTCATGCCGAGGCTCCCGCCTTGCGTTCGTCTTCGAGATGATAGGTCGGCGTGTAGTCGCTGCGCATGTTGTGGACATGGACATGCGCGGCCGGAGCGATCGCTTCGGTCGCGACACCGATCGGCGCGCCGTATTTTAGGATCTTCTCGCCGGCCGCGATGGCGCGGCGGGCGATCTTGTGCGCGAGCGCGATGTCGCGGTCGAGCGCGGCCGGACCGGAGCCGGTCTCGATCGTCTCGCCGGCTTTCAGCCGCACCCGCGCGACCAGGACGTTGTCGCGCGGATCGAGCAGGATGAGGCGCGGATCGTGGGACATGGTGTCGAGGCCTCTCGGGGAAGGGAGCCTCATCCTGAGGAGCCATTTCCGAGGAAATGGCGTCTCGAAGGATGCTCACGGAGGCTCCGAAACCATCTGGACCATCCTTCGAGACGCCGCGTACCGCGGCTCCTCAGGATGAGGGCTGAAAACCTCTCAGAACTTGCCGTACTGCAGATAGGCCTTCTGCGGATCGGTGCCGGCCAGGATCGCGGTGCGGACCTTGTTCTCGGCCGAGATCGAGGCCTCCGACGTCTCCAGGACCTCCTCGATAATCTCCGAGGGAATGCGGACGACGCCGTCACGGTCGGCGAGGATGTAGTCGCCGGGGCGGATCCAGACGTCGCCGATCTTGATCGGCTCGTCGACCGCCTTGGGCAGCCAGGCGCCGACGATGTCGCGCGGCGTATAGGCCTTGAAATAGGCCTGGAAGCCCATCTCGACCATGAATTCGGTGTCGCGCGAGAGCCCGTCGATGACGCAGCCGCGCACGCCCTTGTTCTTCAGCGTCTCGGCCGAAAGCTCGCCCATCAGCGCGACCTCTTCGGTATTCGGCTGGCAGACCCAGACATGGCCGGGCTTGGCGGCGGAGAGCAGGCCGGTCCAGCTGAGCAGTGTCTCATGCGCGTCGAACTCGCCGAACTTGCCTTCGACGGTGAAGGCGGGGCCGGCGAGCTTCTGGCCGGGCAGGAGCGGGCGCAGTTCCGTGGGCAGCACGAAGTCCTTCAGGCCCATGGCGCGCATCGTGTCGTGGATGATGCCGGTGTAGCAGCGCTCCAGCCGCTGGGTCAGTTCGTCGCTCATATTTCCTCCGGGCGGGACTGGTCGCGGCTCACCTGCCGCGTTTCGCCGTGGGCGGCACAGTGCCGGGAGGAGGGGGGTGTCGCAAGCGCATTTTCCGCGCGTCGCTGATGCGTTTCAAACGGTTGAATCGGCGTGGTCGACGCGCTCCCAACCCTGTGGCATCAGCCGCTCCTGCGGCAGAAAGCGGGATTTGTAGGCCATTTTCGGCGAGCCGGCGACCCAATAGCCGAGATAGACGTAAGGGAGCCCGAGCCGCCGTGCGCGGGCGACGTGGTCGAGCACCATGAAGGTGCCGAGCGAACGCAGCTCCAGGCCCGGATCATAGACCGAGTAGACCATGGAGAGGCCGTCGCCGAGCGTGTCGGTCAGCGCCATGGCGAAGAGGTCGCCCTCGCCGCGGCCGGTGAAGCCGGAATCGGGGCCGCGCCGGCGATACTCGATCAGTTGGGTCTCGACATGGGTGTCCTCGACCATCATCGCGAAGTCGAGCGCCGACATCGTCGCCATGCCGCCGTCGGGATGGCGTTCGTCGAGATAGGAGCGGAACAGGGAATAGTGCTCGGAGCGCGGCTGCGGCGCCCTGGCCTCGCCGATCAGGTCCTCGTTGCGGGCGAGCACCCGGCGAAAGCCGCGCGAATAGCGGAAATCGTCGACGCAGATCCTGACGGAGACGCAGGCCCGGCAGGTCTCGCAGGCAGGCCGGTAGGCGATGCTCTGCGAACGGCGGAAGCCACCCTGCGAGAGCACGTCGTTGAGCTCGCGCGCCCGCGCCCCGACGAGATGGGTGAACACCTTCCGTTCCTCGCGCCCGGGCAGATAGGGGCACGCGGTCGGGGAGGTCAGATAGAATTGCGGGGCATCCCGCAACGGGCGCGTCACGTCGACCGGCTCCGGAAAAAGCTGCGCCCCTTCAATGTAGCATCGGCGGCGATGGCAACAAGCGTGTGGCGCGGCAAGGGTCGCTCTTATCGCGGCGATCTTGCTGCCGACATCTTCCCGGCGTCGACTGCAGCGCAGCTGGCGCGCGTGGAGTGTGGCGATGGCCGGGGAGAAGGTGACGCTCAGCGGCGCGAAGGAAACCCTCCTGGTCACGCTTAGTGCGAAGGCGGGCGAAAGCCGGCTGCACGATTCGCTTCTCAAGGATCGCTTCGCCGCCGAGGCGATGGCCCGGATCGACTATGATTTCTCCCGGCTCGGGGTCGATCGCGACATGATGATCGGCGTGGCCCTGCGTGCCCATGTCATTGATGGCTGGACGCGGGACTTCATCGCGCGAAATCCCGAGGCGACGGTGCTCAATCTGGGCTGCGGCCTCGACTCTCGCATCTTTCGCGTTGCGCCGCCGCCGGGCATTCTCTGGTTCGACGTCGACTACCCCGATGTCGTCGCCCTGCGGCAGCGCCTCTATCCGCCGCGCCAGAACTGCCGGCTGCTGGGTTCGTCGGTCACCGAGCCGGGGTGGCTCGAGGCCGTGCCCGGGGACCGGTCGACCTTCGTCATCGCCGAGGGCCTGCTGCCCTATCTGGAGCCGCAGGACGTGCTGCGCCTGCTCGACCGCCTCATCGCCCATGTTCCGGGCGGCGAGCTGGCCTTCGATGCCTATAGCGCTTTGGGCCTGGCCCTCATCGCCTGGCAGCCATCCATCCGCGCGACCGGCGCGACGCTGCACTGGTCGCTTGACGATCCATCGGAGCTGACCGCCGATCTGCCGCGGCTGGAACTGGTCGAGGAACTGACGGGATACGGCTCGGACGGGTACGATCCGCGCCAGATCGCACGCATGTCGCTGCCGGCGCGAATGGCGGTCGAGCTCTTCGGCTGGATCCCGGCCCTGTCGCGGATCGGCCGGCTCCTGCGGTTCCGATTCTAGACGAGGGATGGATCGCCGCAGGTCCTCGGAGGGAGGCGGCGATCCAGGGTTCCTCAGGCCCGGACGACGACGAGGCCGGTCAGGAGGTCGTGGCCCATGCGCCGGTCGGCGCGGGCGAAGCCGCAGGCGACGTCGAGCAGCCAGAGCAGGAAGGTGCCGGCCGCGACATAGAACAGCAGCGCATGCACAGCGGCGGCGAGCCCCTCGGGCCGGCCGCCATCGGCGGCTTCGACCCTGAGGCCGGCGACGCGCATGCCCCAGGTCGACTGGTGCCGCCCGCCGATCGTCAGCGCGGCATAGCCGAGCGCTGTCGCCACCGCGGCGATCGGGATCAGCAGCCAGGTCGCGCCGAAGGTGACGATGCCGAGCAGGGCCAGCAGGACGACGACCAGCCAGCCGAGGAAGAACAGCACGACGATGTCGATGAGCCAGGCGAACAGGCGCGAACCGAGAACGCCGCTGACGTTCTGGTAGGGGCGCTGTTCCAGCGCCGTGATAGGCGGCCGGCTATAGCGGGTGTCGCTCATCGGGACTTCGATCCTCCATCGGCGCGCGAAATGCGGCCTCTGGTCGACAATGTTTGGTCAGTGTCCCGGTTCCGCAAGACCACGCGGCAGTATGCGCCGCGGCGCGAAGCCGTTTTCGGCGAGAACGTTCTCGATCGTGCGCGAATGCGCCTCGCCGCGCGTCTCGACGGTGACGTCGAGCGAGACGCCCTTGGCCGGCACGTCGAGGAAGAGGCGGCCATGGCTCACCTCGAGGATGTTGGCGCCCTCGTTGCCCAGCAGGCTCGCGATCTTGCCGAGCAGTCCCGGCCGGTCGGCGGTGGTCAGGCGGAAGGCGACGATGCGGTCCTCCCGCTCCAGCTCGCGCACCATGATCGCGGCGAGCAGGCGGGTGTCGATATTGCCGCCGCAGAGCACGAGGCCGATCTTGCGCCCGGCATAGCGCTTCGGCTCCTTCAGCATCGCGGCGAGCCCGGCCGCGCCGGCGCCTTCCGCCAGGCTGTGCTGAAGGCTTGCATAGGCGTTGACCGCGCGCTCGATCAGGTCCTCGCCGACCAGGACGATGTCGCTGACGAGGCTGGAAACAATCGGCAAGGTGAGCTGGCCCACGGTCTTGACCGCGATGCCCTCGGCCAGTGTCGGCCCGCCGATCGGCCGGTCCTGCCGATGCACGGCATTGAAGAACGAGGGGTAGAGATCGGCCTCGACCCCGATCAGTTCGATGCCGGGCTTGATCGCCTTGGCGGCGATGGCGTTGCCGGCCATCAGGCCGCCGCCGCCCAGCGGGATGATCAAGGCGTCGAGATCGGGCTCGTCGGCCAGCATCTCGCGCGCCACCGTGCCCTGACCGGCCATCACCGCCGGGTCGTCATAGGGATGGACGAAGACGAGCTTCTCGGTGCCGGCGAGCTCATGCGCCTTCTGGCTCGATTCGTAGAGCGTCTCGCCATGAAGCACGACGCGCGCGCCATGGGCGCGGGTGTTCTCGACCTTCACCAGCGGCGTCGTCTCGGGCATCACGATCGTCGCGGGAATGCCGAAGCGCTTCGCGTGATAGGCGACGGCCTGGGCATGGTTGCCGGCCGACATGGCGATCACGCCGCGCGCCCGCTCGCTGTCGTCGAGCGAGAGCAGCTTGTTGACCGCGCCGCGCTCCTTGAACGAGGCGGTCGCCTGCATGTTCTCGTGCTTCACCAGCACGGTCGCGCCGGTCAGCGCCGACAGGCGCGGGGCGGGCACCAGCGGCGTACGCAGCACATGCCCTTCGATTCGGCTCGCCGCGGCGTCGATGTCCTCGGGGGTGATGGCGAAGGTTTCGCTCATGATGCGTTCCGTCCCGGTGTTCTGTCGTCGGACTCTGTGCGTCAGACTTGTCGTGGTGTCAGATCGCCATCGCCGAAAAAGCCTCCCGGGCGCAAGATCAGCACGATCGCGAGCAGCGAATAGACGGCGAGGTCGCGCTGTTCGATCGGCAGCGTCGCCGACCAGACCGCCTCGAAGACGGCGATGCAGAGCCCGCCCAGTGCCGCGCCGCTGACCGAGCCGATGCCGCCGAGGATGGCGGCGACGAGCGCCTTCAGGCCGAGCGAGAAGCCGCCGGCGAAGCCCATGCCACCATAGATCACTGTCACGATGACGCCGGCCATGCCGCAGACGGCGCAGGCGAGGATCACGGCGACATCGTGGACGGCGCGCGCGTCGACACCGAACAGCGCGGCGGTGCCGGCGTCGTCGGAGACCGCGCGCCAGGCCCGGCCATAGGCGGTGTGCCGGATCAGCGCGACGAGGCCAAGTGCGGTGCCGAGGCCGATGACGGCGAGCGCCAGTGCCAGCGGGTTTAGCGTGACGATGAAGTCGCCGGCATGGGCGAGAGGGATCGGGGTATTGAACACGGGCGGCAGCCAGCGCAGCTCCGGCCCCTGCGCCAGCCGGAGATATTCGGACATCGCGATGGCGAGGCCGATCGTGGCGATCAGCATCTGCTGGCCGCTGGCGCGCTCGAGGCGGCGCAGTACGAAGCGTCCCATGGCGAAGCCATGCAGGGCGCAGACCAGGATTGCGACGGAGAAGGCGACGACGAGCCCGGAAAGGGGGGTCGAGAGCGCCAGCGAGAGCAGCAGCGCCACCCCCACGACGGAGGCCAGGGCCCCGAGCGCCGCGAACTCGCCGAAGCTCAGGATGATCCGCCCGGTCAGCCCGTAGACCAGCGCATAGGCTGCCGCGAGCAGGCTGTAGATCGCCGCCGAGGGCAGGGCGCTCAGGCCCTGTTGCAGGCCGTAGGCGAGCCCGCGCGGGATCGCCGTCAGATCCTCGGCCGAAGTCGCCTCCGGGTCCGGCGGCGGCTCGGTGCGATTCTCGAGATAGAAGCGTCGCAGCAGGTAGAAGCTGGCATCGGCCATGGGGCGCCCGTCGGAGGCGATGCCGATCAGGGCGCCGCGGCCCGGCCCGCTGCCTTCCCCGGCGAAGAGGCAGTCGATGCTGCGATGGCGCGATACGCCGTCGCCGAGCTGGACGCGGTAGAGGAGCCTCAGCGCGCGCGGCACCGGCCCCGTGGTGGTGCGCTCGATCACGATCCGGGCGTTGGGGGGATTGAGCGGCGGGATCGCCTGCCGGCAGAGCCGTATCTGGTCGGTGTCGAAATTGGCGCCGCAGCCCGCAAGCGCGAGCGCGATGGTAGCCAGAATCGACAGGAGGAGCGGGCGCATGCCGGGCGACGGTAGCGCTTGCCCGTGCCGTTTGGAACATGGCTCCGATGCGGACGGGCAGGCCGGAGACGGCGCTGGCAGCCAGTATCGCAGTCATGCTGTGATTGATCCCGCTGCGCCCGGGCGGGCGGCGGGAGATTCCGTGGCTAGCCCGAGGCGAGTGGCACGCCGTAGCGGCTCAGGATCTCCACTTCCTGGGACAGGTCCCGAGCCTTGTCGTCGCGCCCGAGGCGACGATAGTCGTCGGCCGCATCGCTGCGGCTGCGGATCTCGGTTTCGACGAGCCGGAGCAGCTCGGCCCTGCCCAGTGCCTTGCGGGGCACTTCGACCGCGCCGTCGCCGAACGCATGAAAGACGTAGGTCTCGTGCCGGTCGCCGACCGGGACGGCCTGGGCGTTGTCGACCGCGGCGATCAAGCCGCGCAGGGTCGTGATCTCGGCCGCGTTCCGCGCCCGCATCGCGTCCCGCAGGTCGTTTTTCAGCAAGGCCAGGAAGCCGAGGCTCTCATCGGTCGTCATGCTGGGAACCGTGTCCACCTCCGACAGCGTGGGAGCGGGTTCCCGCGCAGGCCGAAAAGGCGATCGTTCGAAACGGAGAAGGTCAGCCCGCCTTCAGCTTCTTGGCGACGCGCGGCGCGAAATAGGTCAGCACGCCGTCGGCACCGGCGCGCTTGAAGGCCAGCAGGCTCTCGAGCATCGCCTTGTCGCCGTCGAGCCAGCCATTATTCGCCGCCGCCATGATCATCGCGTACTCGCCGGAGACCTGGTAGGCGAAGGTCGGCACGCGGAAATGGTCTTTCACGCGCGCCACGATGTCGAGATAGGGCAGGCCGGGCTTGATCATCACCATGTCGGCGCCTTCCTCGAGGTCGAGCATCACCTCGGCGATCGCCTCGTCGGAATTGGCCGGGTCCATCTGGTAGGTGCGCTTGTCGCCGACCAGCGTGGCGTTGGTGCCGATCGCGTCGCGGAACGGGCCATAGAAGGCCGAAGCGTATTTCGCCGCATAGGCCATGATCTGCACGTCCTCATGACCGTCGCCGTCGAGCGCGGCGCGGATCGCGCCGACGCGCCCGTCCATCATGTCGGAGGGCGCGATGACGTCGGCGCCGGCATCGGCGAGTGCCTGGGCCTGCTGGACGAGGATCGCGACGCTGGCGTCGTTCAGGACCCGCTCGCCGTCCATGACGCCGTCATGGCCATGCGAGGTGTAGGGGTCGAGCGCGGCGTCGCAGATGATGCCGATCTGCGGCACCGCGGCCTTGATGGCGCGCACGGCGCGGCACATCAGATTGTTGGTGTTGAGCGCTTCCGAGCCGGTCGGGTCGCGCAGCGCCTTGTCGACATAGGGGAAGGGCGCGATCGCCGGGATGCCGAGCGCGGCGGCCTCCGCGGCCTGGCGCACGGCCTCGTCGATGTTCAGGCGGTCGACGCCCGGCATCCATTCGACCGGAGAGCGGGCCTCGGGCGTGTCCATCAGGAAGATCGGCCAGATCAGATCGTCGGTCGTCAGCGCGGCCTCGCGCACCAGCCGGCGCGACCACTCCGCCTTGCGGTTGCGGCGCATACGGCGGGTGAGCCCGAGCGAAGACGCGGCATGCGCCTCGTCCTGGCGCGACTGAGGAGCGGGGAAAGGCCGCACGACCCGGGATTCCATCAAACTGTGCCTCAAGCGATGAACGAGAACGGCCCGGCATTCGTCGAACAGGCGATGTCGGCAGGCGGTTTACATATCACATCGGAACCGTTCCAAAACAGGGCGCATGGTCGCAATGCTGCTGTTTGCGTGGCGCAAGGCGCGGGGCGGGCGGTTTCGTGCGGCGAGACCGAAACGCGCTTGCCTATCCGTCGCGTTGACAAGCCTGCCCCCGCCTTCCAGAACCGCCCCATCGCAACCGGAGCGGGCCATGACGCAGGACCAGGACATCATCTGCGAGATCCGCGGCGCAGCCGGCGTCGTCGTGCTCAACCGGCCGAAGGCGCTGAACGCGCTGAGCCTCGGCATGGTCCGCGAGCTCGCCCGCGCGCTCGATGCCTGGGAGAACGACCCGCGAGTCACCCGCGTCGTCGTCCTCAGCACCAGCGAGAAGGCCTTCTCCGCCGGCGGCGACATCCGCTGGCTGCATGATTGCGGCAAGGCCGGCCGTCATGACGAAATGCTTGCCTTCTGGGGCGAGGAATACATCCTCAACCACCGCATCAAGACTTATCCCAAGCCCTATGTCGCCCTGATCGACGGCATCGTCATGGGCGGCGGCGTCGGCATCTCGCTGCACGGCAGCCACCGCATCGCCGGTGACCGCTATCTCTTCGCCATGCCCGAGGTCGGCATCGGCTTCTTTCCGGATGTCGGGGCGACCTATGCCCTGCCGCGCCTGCCGGGCGCCTTCGGCCGCTTCCTGGCGCTGACCGGCGAGCGCATCGGCGCCGCCGACGCGCTTGCGGTCGGGCTCGCGACCCATGGCGTGCCGAGCGCCCGGATGGCGGAGCTGGCCGATGCGCTGGCCGGGCCCGGCGCGCTCGACGAGATCCTCGCCGCCTTCGCCGTCGCGCGCGATCCCGGGCCGCTCCAGGGCGAACGCGCCCTGATCGCCGAGGTCTTTGCCGGCGAGACCCTGCCGGGCATCGTCGACGGCCTGAAGCGGGCCGCCACCGGCGGCAACGCCTTCGCGGGCAAGCTTCTGCAGACGCTCACGGCGAAGTCCCCGACCAGCGTCGCCATCGCCTTCGAGCAGATGCGGCGCGGGGGAGCGCTCGACTTCGCCGAGGCGATGCGCACCGAATACCGCATCGTCTCGCGCATCGCGCGCGGGCATGATTTCTACGAGGGCGTGCGCGCCGTGGTGATCGACAAGGACCAGGCGCCGCGCTGGGTCCCGGCGACGCTCGAAGCCGTGCGTCAGGCCGACATCGACGCCTATTTCGCGTCGCTGGGTGCCGACGAACTCGGGCTGGAGGGCTGAGCTTGGGTCTTGGCGGTGACGGCGAGGCCCTGCGCGGCGCCCGGGCCGGAGAGGACGGCGAGAAGCGCGCCAACCGCTGGCGACTGCTGCTCGTCTGGTTCCTGCGGCTGCTTTCAGCCTTCTGGCTGGCGAAGGGCCTGACCGCCTGGGCGGTGATCTTCGGGCTGCCCGGCAATTCGCAGCCGCCCTTCGAGAACCGGCTGCTCAGCTATCAGGCAATCATCGTCTATTTCGCGGTGATCGATCTGGTCGCCGCCGTCGGGCTCTGGCTGACCTCGACCTGGGGCGGTGTCCTCTGGCTGCTGGCGGCGATCAGCCAGATGCTGCTCGGCTTCTTCTTTCCACGCTTCGTGCCGATGACGGCCTGGCTCGCCGGCATCTATATCGCGTTGATGGCGGTCTATTTCCTGGCGACCTGGGCGGCGGAGAACGAGGCCGAGTAGTGGCCGGCATGAGCGTCGGGACCGCTCCGTCTTTCCAGAGCAGGCCGAAGGCCTGAGTCTGGATCCATGGCGCGAGGCCGCTCCAGTTCGTCATGCTCGCCCTTGTGGCGAGCATCCACGTCTTGAACACGGCCCTTCATCGACGAAGACGTGGATGGTCGGGACAAGCCCGACCATGACGGGTGTGGCGTGGTCTTCGGGTGCCGGCTCATCGCGGAGTTTATCCTTGGGCCGACCGAAGGCCGGACCCGAGGGCGACGCCCCGGAACGACGTCCCACGCCCCTTCGATTGCGCCGAGTCATGGTAAGAATCGCTTTAGCTTAAGCGTTTCTGGCTTCACCTACGATTCACCCAAAGGGGTAAATCCCTGATTCATCCTGATATTTAAACTCGTTTTCATCCGAGCCGTCATATGGTGTTTTTCAGAAGCGGACCGGAAGACAAATTCCGGCTGACACACAACAGGCGGGATATACAATGAAAGCGAGCGTCAAGACTTCGGATGTTGCTCACAAGGTTGAAGCTGAGCTCAACGTGAAGCCTCTTTATCTTGAGTCACTCACCCTGGTGGAGCGTCTGCATCGCCGTCTCCTCGATGTCATCAAGGATGAGTTCGAGCGTCGCGGTCGCGACGACGTCAACAGCGTGCAGGCCCTGCTGCTCTACAACATCGGCGATGCCGAGCTCTCCGCCAGCGAACTGCGGACGCGCGGCTACTATCTCGGCTCGAACGTCTCCTACAACGTCAAGAAGCTGGTTGAGCTCGGCTATCTCCACCACGCGCGGTCGCGCATCGACCGCCGCTCGGTCCGCATCAGCCTGACCGAGAAGGGCACCGAAGTGCACGACATCGTGAAGGGCGTCTACGACAAGCACGTCCGCACGGTCGAGCAGATCGGCGGCATCGCGGCTGATGACTTCGAGCGGATGAACAACGCCCTGCTGCGCCTCGAGCGCTTCTGGACCGACCAGATCCGCTACAAGCTCTGATATCGTCGCCAGAATTGCGGCGGTTCCGGTCTATCTGCCTGTTGCGCGGCGGGGCCCTGTGTCCCGGCCGCGTCGGCGCGTTCTTTGATGCCTGCGGGCATGACTGTGGTTTTGTTGCCATGCACGCGGCAAAACCATGCCATGCCCTAAATTCGCCTCTGTCATCACGCCTCGTTAACCGTGCTAGGACACCGTCGTCGGCCGAGAGGTAGCTTGTTGCGGCAGTCCGCCGCGAGCGTCGCCCCGGTTGGCGGCGTTTTTGTGCGGTCTGCCTGCGTGTGGTCCAGAAGAGGGAAGAGATGTCGCAATTGAGCCTGACCCGCCGCGAAACCGTGCTCGCCTTGCTCTCCGGCGTGGCTACGGCGGCCGCGGCACCGGCGCTCGCTCAGCAGGCCGAGTGGCGCCAGAGCTATGATTCCGGTGCGCGCAATGCCGTCCAGCGTTCGTCGACGCCGATGCTCTCGTCCGAATCCCTTCAGGCGACCGAGCAGGCGATCGTGGCCTATCGCGATCTCGCCGCGCGCGGCGGCTGGCCGCAGGTTCAGCTGCCGGACCGCATGAGCGTCGGCGCCAAGGGCCCGGGCGTCGTCGCCCTTCGCCGTCGCCTGATCATCACCGGCGATCTCGATGCCGCAGCCGGCGACAGCAACGTCTACGATTCCTATGTCGAGGCGGGCGTGCGCCGCTTCCAGGCCCGCGTCGGCCTCTCGACCACGGGTGCCATCAACCGCTCGACGATCGTCGCGCTCAATGTCCCGATCGATCGGCGCATCCGCCAGCTCGAGACCAATGTCGTGCGCCTGCGCAGCTGGTCCGGCAATCTCGGCCAGCGCTATGTCGTCGCCAACATTCCGGCCGCGATGGTCGAGACGGTCGAGAACGGCCATGTCGCGACGCGCCACGCCGCCGGCGTCGGCAAGATCGACCGGCAGTCGCCGCTGCTGCAGACCAAGATCCCGGAAATCAACTTCAACCCGACCTGGACGGTTCCCGCCTCGATCATCCGCAAGGACCTGATCCCGAAGATGCGCAAGGAGCCGAACTACCTCACCGAGAACAAGATCCGCATTATCTCGCAAAGCGGTGCCGAGATCTCGCCCGCCAGCGTCAACTGGAATTCGGACGAGGCGACGCGCTACACCTTCCGGCAGGATCCGGGTGGCGACTTCAACTCGCTCGGCTTCGTGCGCATCAACATTCCGAGCCCGCACGGCGTCTACATGCACGACACGCCGTCGAAGGGCATTTTCGGCGACGATTATCGCTTCGTCTCCTCCGGTTGCATGCGCGTGCAGAACGTGCGCGACTACATCGCCTGGCTGCTCAAGAACACGCCCGGCTGGGACCGCGCCAAGATCGACGAGGTGATCCAGTCCGGCCAGCGCATCAACGCCCGCATCGCCGACCCGGTGCCGTGCTACTGGGTCTATGTCACCGCTTGGGCGACGCCGGATGGCGGCGTGCAGTTCCGAGACGACATCTACAACAAGGACGGCCTCGGCCCGGCGCCGGTCGCGGCTCTGCAGGGCGACCAGGACATCTGACGTCCCGGCCTTTCGCCGCCGCGGAAGCCGGCGAGCGATCAGGCCGCTCGAAACGGTTCGAACGGCCCCTCCGGCGATGCCGGAGGGGCCGTTTCCGTTTGGACCGCAGCGCCTATTCGCGGGCGAATACGAGCTGCGGGCTTGCCGACGTCAAGGACTGGTCCAGCACCAGGTCCTGTCGGGCCGGATTTGCGGTGGCCTTGAGTTCCTTCGCCAGTTCGGCATAGGGCGACGGCGCGGTCATGGTCTCCATCGGCCTGAGCTGGATCATGGTCCGGGCCTGCACGTTGGGTACGCCGGCCGTGACGAACTTGCCCGATGTCGTGATTGCGCTCATCTCGTAGGACATCGGCTTGGTGTCGTCGCAGTCCCAGATGGTCAGGTCCAACGAGGACGCCAGAAGCCGCACGCCGGCGCTGTTGACGCGATCGGCGCGGATGAGATTGCGCATCTGCGTGCCGTCCGACTTGCGCTGGAAGGTGACGGCGAGATCGGCCCTCTTCACCGCCATCGGGCTGCCATTGGTCAGGAAGTCGACGACCCTCTCCTGATAGAAGTCGCTGCTGCGCCCGGGAGCCGTGATGTCCTGGTCGCCGGTGCTGTAGGTCTGGACCGCGCCCTTGATTTCCTCGCTCGGTGTCGTCACCCGGGTCTGCGCCTTGAACTCCAGCGTCTGCGCCTGCCGGGGTTGCAGCGTCGCGGTCTGCGGCGATGGCTGGCGCCCGCCCGCGACGTTGAAGCTGAGGGTCTGTGTCCCCGCCGGTGCCCCACCAGGCATTTCCTGCCAGAGCGAGGTCGTGACCTTGACCGCTCCGCTCGCGCCCAGGATGGGCAGGGTGCTCACGCTGACCTTGCGGGTTTCCGGGAATTTCTGGATGAGGAAGAAGTATCTGTCGAGCTCGCTCTGAAGCGAGCTGGTGTCGATGTTGTAATAGAAGTCGCGAGCGCGCCTCTGGGCGCGTTTCTGGTCGATCTGATACTCATAATGAGCATCGAACGATTTTTGGATGTCGATGACGTCAGCAGTCAGGTAGCCGCTGCCGGTCGCGAGCTTGTAGTTGTTATAGAAGTCGTTCGCGACCGCCAGGATCGCTGCCGGCCAGCCGCCGACGGGAGGGGTCGGCGCCGGATTCGGCGTGATGGTCTGGCGGAAGAGGATTTCCTTGATGCGCTTCCAGGCCTCCTCCTGGGCTTCCTCCAGCCGCTCGCCGGAAACCCCTTCGCCCTGGAAGGTCGTGACATGGATGTAGTTGTCGATGTTGTGGCTCTCTCGAACCTGCCGATAGGAGGCCTTGAAGACCCAGAAGCCGACCGAGGCATTGGCTGAGAAGTACTTGTAGACTTCGTGGATATCGATCTTGATGTTGACCTTCAGATCGGTCGTGACCGCAAGGATATGCCGCTTCAGGAACAGAGTGACGGGGAGTGTGTTCCCTTTCCTAGTCTGCCAGACGCGCTCCGCCTGATCCGATGTCAGCGGGATGTGGAATGAGATCCGGTTCTGCGCATCCGTCGTCGCTTCCAGGAACATCCGCTGGCGGTTTCCGGCCTGGTCCCTGATTTCGACATAGGTCAGGTCGTTCGGGTCCGCGATGAATGGCATCGACCTGATGTCCTTGCCGGCCCAGACGCCGTCGAAGTCGCTGGCGTTGTTCTGCAGGGAGATCGTGGCGGTGATCGTCCCGCCGAATCTCGCGGTCTCGCCATCGAACTTCTCCATGGAGAAGATGGCTCCCCCGTTCTGGGCCGTCGCCAGGACAGGCTGCGTGCGCAGCGCGTAATGGACGTTCGGATCGGCCCCGTCCCTGTAGATCTCGTAGGTCTTGAAGATCTGGCCGCCCGTCGTCGGGAGCAAGGGCCCGACCGGGTCGGCGCGGCCGTTCTGGGCATGGAGGCAGGCTGCGGCGGCGAGGCAGAAGCTCAGGCTGTAAGCGCGAAGGTATTTCCGCATGGTGATCCCCCCCTTTGCTATGGGAGGTATTACGTCAACTGCAATGCAACTTCAAGTTGAATTCTATCAATCGCAGTCGCATTACGCGATTTTCAGGGATTCGGATCCGCTGCAGCAGACTCCGCCCGTCGCGTTGGACGCCGCCGGAGTCCGATCTCGTCGACCCGCGTCCATCTACCGCTTGGACAGCCTCCCGCCGCGTGATAGGGACGCCGCGACGGAGCCGGGCGCCCACCGGCCGTTGAACTTCAGGAGCCGGACATGACCGACGCCGCGCCGAACAAGCACCTCTCGAACTCCTTCTTCGGCGCCTCGCTGCATGACGCCGATCCCGAGATCGCCCGCGCGATCGACCTGGAGCTCGGCCGCCAGCGCGACGAGATCGAGCTGATCGCCTCCGAGAACATCGTCTCGCGCGCCGTGCTCGAGGCGCAGGGCTCGGTGATGACCAACAAATACGCCGAGGGCTATCCGGGCCGGCGCTATTACGGCGGCTGCCAGTTCGTCGACATCGCCGAGAAGCTCGCCATCGAGCGCGCCTGCCGGCTCTTCGGCTGCAGCTTCGCCAACGTCCAGCCGAACTCCGGCTCGCAGGCCAATCAGGGCGTCTTCATGGCGCTGATGCAGCCCGGCGACACCTTCATGGGCCTCGACCTCGCCGCCGGCGGGCACCTGACCCATGGCGCGCCGGTCAACCAGTCCGGCAAGTGGTTCAACGTCGTCTCCTACGGCGTCTGCGTCGTCGACCAGCTGATCGACTACGACGCGATGGAGCGCCTCGCCGTTGAGCACAAGCCGAAGGTCATCGTCGCCGGCGGCTCGGCCTATGCCCGTCACTGGGACTTCGCCCGCTTCCGCGAGATCGCCGACAAGGTCGGCGCCTATTTCATGGTCGACATCGCCCATTTCGCCGGACTCGTTGCCGGCGGCGCGCATCCCTCGCCGTTCCCGCATGCCCATGTCGTCACCACCACGACGCACAAGACGCTGCGCGGCCCGCGCGGCGGCATGATCCTGACCAATGACGAGGCGATCGCGAAGAAGGTCAATTCGGCGATCTTCCCGGGCATCCAGGGCGGCCCGCTGATGCATGTCATCGCGGCCAAGGCGGTCTCGTTCCAGGAGGCGCTGCAGCCTGAGTTCAAGACCTACGCCCATGCCGTGGTCGCCAATGCCAAGGCGCTGGCCGAGACGCTGAAGTCGAAGGGCTTCGACCTCGTCACCGGCGGCACGGACAATCACCTGATGCTGGTCGACCTGCGCTCGAAGAAGCTGACCGGCAAGGCGGCGGAAGCCGCGCTCGGCCGCGCCCACATCACCTGCAACAAGAACGGCATCCCCTTCGATCCCGAGAAGCCGATGACCACCTCGGGCATCCGCCTGGGCACGCCGGCGGCGACCTCGCGCGGCTTCGGCATCGCCGAATTCAAGCAGGTCGGCGAGCTGATCGCCGAGGTGCTGGACGGGCTCTCAGCTCATGGCGAGGAAGGCAACGCCGCCGTCGAGCAGGCCGTCACGGCCAAGGTCAAGGCGCTGACGGCGCGCTTCCCGATCTATTGAGCAGGTTCTCGAAGGGGCTCTGAGAAAGGCTGGCGAACCGGTATGCGCTGTCCCTATTGCGGCTCCCTCGACACGCAGGTGAAGGACTCCCGTCCCACCGACGACCATGCCTCGATCCGCCGCCGCCGCGTCTGCCCCGATTGCGGCGGCCGCTTCACCACCTTCGAGCGCGTCCAGCTGCGCGAATTGACGGTGGTCAAGCGCTCGGGCCGGCGTGCGCCCTTCGACCGTGACAAGCTCGAGACCTCGATCGCGCATGCGCTGCGCAAGCGTCCGGTCGCGCCGGAGCGCATCGAGCGCATGGTCAACGGCATCGTGCGACAGCTCGAAAGCTCGGGCGAGGCCGAAATCCCGAGCTCGACCATCGGCGAATTGGTGATGGAGGGGCTCAAGGGCCTCGACGACGTCGCCTATGTCCGCTTCGCCTCGGTCTACAAGAACTTCCGCGAGGCGAAGGACTTCGAGGAGCTTCTCGGCCAGCTCGGTGCCGGCGAGGAGGAGGTCGCTTCCGCCGCGGCTCTGCGCGACCGGTCCTCCCGCGACGATGACTGACCGCAGCGCGGTCGACCGCGCCTTCATGCGCCAGGCGCTCGCCTATGGCGCCCGCGGATTGGGCACGACCGCGACCAACCCGTCCGTCGGCGCCATCATCACGCGCGACACGCCGGACGGCCCTGTGGTCGTCGCGCGCGGCCGTACCCAGCCCGGCGGCCGGCCGCATGGCGAGGCGCATGCCTTCTCGCGGGCGGGTGCGGCCTCGATGGGCGGCACGCTCTATGTCACGCTCGAACCCTGCTCGCATCGTTCGGTGCGCGGTGGCATCCCTTGCGTCGAGCATACCATCCTCTCGGGCGTGAAGCGTGTGGTCTCGGCGATGTCCGATCCCAACCCGTTCATCGCCGGGCTCGGCCATGCGCTGCTGCGCACGGCCGGCATCGAGGTCACAGTCGGCGTGCTGGAGGAGGAGGCGCGGCAGGCGCATCGCGGCTATCTCACGCGCATCACCCAGGGGCGGCCGATGGTGACCTTCAAGATCGCCCGCACCGCGGACGGCTATGCCGGCGGGCCCGGAGGCACGCCCATCGCCGTATCGAGCCCTGTCGCCGGCGGCTGGGTTCATCTCCAGCGCGCTCATCACGACGCGATCATGCTCGGCGTCAATTCCGTGCTCTCGGACGACCCGCAGCTCACCGTGCGCCTGCCCGGCCTGGCCGCGCGCTCGCCGATCCGCGTCATCCTCGACACCCATCTGCGCCTGCCGCTCGGTTCGAAGCTCGTGCGCTCGGCGCGCGAGGTGCCGGTCTGGGTCATCGCGGCCGAGACCGCTCCGGTGGAGCCCGAGCACGCCCTGGTCGCGGCCGGCGTCGAGGTCATGCGCGTCTCCCTGGCGCCGGACGGCCATCTCGACCTGCGCGAGGCGCTGACGCTGCTGGGCACGCGCGGCATCACCCGCGTCTTCTCGGAAGGCGGCCCGCGCATCGGCGAGAAGCTGGCCCTGGCCGGCCTCGCCGACGAGGTGATCGTCTCGACTTCGCCAAAAACGCTGGGGCAGCCCGGCGTCGTTGCCGTGCGCCCGGGGCTTGCCGGGCTGCTCGCCCAGCCCGATCTATACGCACTGGCCGAGGCCGGCATGATCGGCCACGACCATTTCGAACATTTCGTGAGGAGAGGCTGATGTTCACCGGCATCGTCACCGCCATCGGCGAGGTCGTGGAGGCCGAGCGCAAGGGGCCGAATCTCAAGCGCCTCGCCATCGCTTGCCCCTATGAGGCGGAAGGCATCGCCATCGGCGCTTCGATCTGCTGTGCCGGCATCTGCCTGACCGTCACCGCGCTGAAGCCGCGCACGGACGGCGCACCTGGCTGCATCTTCCAGGTCGAGACGGCGGCCGAGACGCTGGCGAAGACGATCGCAGGCGACTGGGAGCCCGGCACCCGGATCAATCTGGAGCGCTCGCTCAAGGTCGGCGAGGAGCTTGGCGGCCACCTCGTCACCGGCCATGTCGACGGCGTCGCGCGCATCCTCAAGATCGATGCGATCGAGGCCGATCCGGACGAGCCCTGGGGCGCGACCGCCCGCTTCCACATCCGCGCGCCGCAGGGGCTGGCCCGTTTCATCGCGGCCAAGGGTTCGGTTTGCCTCGACGGCACCTCACTGACCGTCAACACCGTCGAGGACGACGTCTTCACCGTGCTGCTGATTCCGCACTCCTTCGCAGTGACCACCTGGGGGCAGCGCAAGGAAGGCGACCCCATTCATCTCGAGGTCGATCTGATGGCGCGTTACGCCGCACGGCTTGCGGAGGCGCGTCCGCAGGGATAGACCGTGGCCAATCCATCAAGCGCGCCGTCATCCCGGGTCGAGTTCCGCTCGCTCCGGGATGACGGCGTGTTCTGCCTCGTGCTCCAATCGATCGTTTTGATTTAAGGACAAGAACCATGGCCGGACCCCGGCAGACCTCGGCCGACAAGGCCGCAACTCTTGCCGTCGAGCTCGACGGCGCCCGCGTCCTCGTCGTCGAGGCACGCTTCTACGACAAGCTCGCCGATGAACTCCTGGCCGGCGCGACCGCCGTGCTGGAAGAGGCGGGCTGCCGCGTCGACGTCGTCACCGTTCCCGGCGCGCTGGAAATCCCTTCCGCCATCGTCATCGGCCTGCGCGCCGCCGACGAGGCCGTCGATCCCTATGAGGCCGTCGTCGCGCTCGGCACCGTCATCCGCGGCGAGACCGGCCATTACGACATCGTCGCCGGCGAGAGCTCGCGCGCGCTGATGGATCTCTCCGTCGCCTTCGCCCTGCCGCTCGGCAACGGCATCCTGACCGTCGAGAACGAAGCGCAGGCCTGGGCTCGCGCCAACCGCTCCGAGATGGACAAGGGCGGCGGTGCGGCCGAAGCGGCGCTCGCCGTGCTGCGCTACAAGCGCTCCCTGGCGGAGAAATCTCAATGAGCCGGGCCGAGATGCGGCGCGGCGCGCGGCTCTCGGTCGTGCAGGCGCTCTACGAGATGGAAGTCGGCGGCCGTGGCGTCGTCGAGGCGATGGCCGAGTTCGAGGCCTTCTGGATCGGCAAGGAGGTCGAGGAGATCGAACTGCCGCGGGCCGAGCTCGCCTTCTTCCGTGACGTGCTCGGCGGCGTGGTCCGCGAGCAGCGCGTGGTGGACCGTACGGTCGATGATCTTCTCGCCAAGAACTGGCCGCTGAAGCGCGTCGAGGCCGTGGTGCGCGCGATCCTGCGCGCGGGCGCCTACGAGCTCGCCTTCCGCAAGGACGTGCCGGCCCGTGCCGTGATCTCCGAATATGTCGCCGTCGCGCGTGCCTTCTATGACGGCGAGGAGATCGGCATGGTCAATGCCGTGCTCGACCGCATGGCCCGCGATTTCCGCGCCGACGAGTTCGACGTTCCGGCGGCGTAGCCTGGTATGACGAACGGCTCGATGTTTCGAGCCCTCATCCTGAGGAGCAGCCCAAGGCTGCGTCTCGATGGATGTTCCAGATTGCTCCGGGTTCGTCTTCTGGAGCATCCTTCGAGACGCCGCTGCGCGGCTCCTCAGGATGAGGGCTGCGCAGACGGGCCTGCAGCTTCGGACGATCATGAGCAGCCAAATCCCACGCCCCGGCGAGTTCGAGCTGATCGCCCGCCATTTCGCGCCGATCGCCGGGCCAGGCGGCCTCGATCTTCTCGACGATGCCGGGCTGCTGCGCCCCGGCCGCGGCTATGAGCTGGTCGTCACGGCCGATGCGCTCGTCGCCGGCGTCCACTTCTTCCCCGATGATCCGCCAGACGCGATCGGCTGGAAGGCTCTGGCGGTCAATCTCTCCGATCTCGCGGCCAAGGGGGCCAGGCCAGAAGGCTTCGTGCTGACGCTCGCCCTGCCGCACGGCTGGACCGAAGCCTGGCTCGCCGGCTTTGTCGCCGGCCTTGGCCGCATGGCCGAAGAGGCGCGATGCCCGCTGATCGGCGGCGACACGGTCTCGACCGCCGGGCCGCTCACCCTGTCGATAACCGCCTTCGGCACGGTTCCGGCGGGACGGATGGTCCGCCGCGCTGGCGCCAGGCCGGGCGATGTCGTGCTCGTGTCCGGCAGCATCGGCGATGGCGCGCTCGGCCTGAAGGCGCATGGTCCGGACAAGCCGGGCTGGGTCGCTTCGCTCGCTCTCGAACAGCGCGCTTTCCTCGCCGATCGCTACCTGCATCCGCAGCCGCGCCATGCCCTCGCCGAAGCGCTGCAACGCCACGCCTCGGCCGCGATGGACGTCTCCGACGGGCTCGTCGGCGATCTCGCCAAGCTGCTGAAAGCCTCTGGCGTCGGGGCCGAGATCGACCTCGATTCAGTCCCGCTCTCGCCGGCGGCCCGCGCGGCGCTCATGGCCGATCCTGCACTGGCGGAACTGGCCTGGACGGGTGGAGACGACTACGAAATTCTCTGCACGGCTTCGGAAAGGGAATATCCTGCTCTTATTGCGGCTGCGGAGGGAAGTATGCTTCCGCTGACGCCGATCGGGCGGGTCACGGCCGAGGCCGGCGTGGTGACATATCGCGAGCAAGGTCGCCTGCGCAGCTTCGCGCAGGGCTCCTTCTCGCATTTTTGACAGCGGTTCGTCCCGGCGGCCGCGAGGCGGCATTGTAATGAACCAGCATGTTCCGGTCCTCGATGGCGACAGGCTCGCGAAGCGCAACGCGCTGGTCCTTGCCGGGGCGCAGGCACTCGGCGGCGCCAATCCGGCGATCATCGTCTCGCTCGGCGGCATCGTCGGCGCCCAGCTCGTCGCCGACCAGGCTTTCGCGACGGTGCCGGTCAGCCTGCTGCAGCTCGGCATCGCCTGCGGGGTGATCCCGGCGGCCATGGTGATGCGCCGGCTCGGGCGGCGCAGCGGCTATCTGATCGGTGCGCTCATCGGCGCCGCCGGCGCGAGCCTCGCGGCGGGAGGCGTCTCGCTCAGGCTGTTCTGGCTGTTCTGCATCGGCACCTTCGTCTGCGGTCTCTACGGCTCCTTCGTGCAGAGCTATCGCTTCGCCGCGGCGGACACCGCCAGCGACGACTTCAAGCCGCGCGCGATTTCCTGGGTGATGATCGGCGGTCTCGCCGCGGGCGTCATCGGGCCGCAATCGGTCTACTGGACGCGCGATCTGACACCGGCCGCACCTTTCGCCGCGAGCTTCCTCGCGCAGGGCGTGCTGGCGCTGCTGGCGATCGGCATCGTCGCGCAGCTGCGCGCGCCGCGGATGGCGGCGGTTCGCTCCGGCGGCGGCCGCCCGCTCGGCGAGATCATGCGCCAGCCGAAATTCATCGCCTCGGTCACAGCCTCGCTGGTCGCCTATGGCCTGATGAGCTTCGTCATGACGGCGGCGCCGATGGCGATGGTCGCCTGTGGTCACACGGTCGGCGACGCGGCGCTCGGCATCCAGTGGCATGTGCTCTCGATGTTCGGGCCGAGCTTCTTCACTGGCCGCCTGATCGCCCGCTTCGGCAAGGGCAAGGTCACCGCCGCCGGGCTGATCCTGACGGCGCTCGCCGCCGTCGTCGGCCTCACCGGCCTCAGCGTCGGTCATTTCTGGCTGGCCCTGATCCTGCTCGGCATCGGCTGGAACTTCGGCTTCATCGGCGCGACTGCGCTGGTGACGGAGTGCTACCGGCCGGAGGAGCGGGTGAAAGTGCAGGCCGCCAACGACTTCCTCGTCTTCGGCTCGGTCGCCATTGCCTCCTTCTCCTCGGGCGGCCTGCTCAGCCATGGCGGCTGGGACGCCGTGAACTGGCTGGTCTTCCCGCCGGTCGCGCTTGCGCTCGCGCTCGTGGCCTGGCAGCGCTTCCAGCGGCCCGCCATCGGCTGAGCCTTCCGGCCTTCGCTTTCCCCCTTTCCCAATCCTGGAGGACAGGAATGACCAACCGCGCTTTCCCCGCAGCCACCGGCCATGTGCCGCCGGGGGCGATCGGCCATAATCGCGGGGTGGTGCGGTCCAACTACGCCTTCATGCCGCCGGAGGGTGTGCTGGTGAGCCGCCTGCCGCACTATCGCGACACGATCGTGCGCGTGCTGGCGGCGCCGGTCCTCGGTGCGGCCTTCGCGCAGTATGTCCTCGAGATCGCGCCCGGCGGCGGCACGCCGGCGCCGTTCAGCGAGGAGGGCGTCCAGCACTTCTTCTACGTCCTGTCCGGTGAGGTCGCCTTCGGAATGGCGGGAGCAGCGGCGCAGGCGATGACGCCCGGCGGCTTCGCTTACCTGCCGCCGGCCACGCCCTTCACCCTTCGGAACGAGAGCGGCGCGCCCGCCCGCGTGCTCGCGCTGCGCAAGCGCTACGAGGCGGCCCCCGGCCTCGCCATGCCCGAGCCGATCCTGTCGCATCGCGATGCCGTGCCGATGACGAATCACACCGGCATGGAAGGGCGCGGCTTCCAGTTCCTGCTGCCCTATGGCGATATGCGCTTCGACTTCGAGATGAACCTGATGTGGTTCAAGCCGGGCGTCTGCTTCCCGGCGGTCGAGACCCATGTGATGGAACACGGCCTCTACATGCTGGAAGGGCAGGGGCTCTATCTCCTCGGCGCCGACTGGCACGAGATCTGGGAGCGCGATTTCATCTGGATGGGCGGCTATTGCCCGCAGCAGTTCTACCCGACGGGCTACGGAGACGCCTGCTACCTGCTCTACAAGAACGTCAACCGCGACTTCGCTCTCTGACCCTGCGGAAGGTCATGGCTGACATTTTGCGGGATTTGTAAGCGCGCCGTTTGCGCTCCTCGCCGAAACTTGCCACAAATTCGCCTGACACTGGCGACGCGGAGCGGGCCTTGTAGTCTTCAGGGCCCGTTTTTTCGTTGCCTGACGTCCAACGCTGCAAATGAGGAGCGACAGCGCTCCCGCCGGCTGCAAGCTCTAGGGTCAGGATAACGAATGTCAGCTCTGCTTCTCATCATCATATTGAGTGCGCTGTCGATAGCCTACGGCATCTGGGCCTATGGCGACGTCATGAAGCGCGATGCCGGCAACCAGCGCATGCAGGAGATTTCCGGCGCGGTCGCCGAAGGCGCGCAGGCCTATCTGAAGCGCCAGTACATGACCATTTCCATGGTCGGCATCGTGCTTTTCGTCGTGCTCGCCTGGCTGCTCGGCAAATGGGTGGCGCTCGGCTTCCTGATCGGGGCGATGCTCTCGGGCGCTGCCGGCTTCATCGGCATGAACGTCTCGGTGCGCGCCAATGTCCGCACCGCCCAGGCGGCGATGAAGTCCCTCGGCGAGGGGCTCGACGTGGCCTTCAAGGCGGGCGCCGTCACCGGCCTGCTGGTCGCGGGCCTCGCGCTGCTCGGCGTGGCGGTCTATTACGGCGTCCTGACCTCCTGGCTCGGCTTCGAGCCTTCCAGCCGCACGGTGATCGATTCGCTGGTGGCGCTGGGCTTCGGAGCCTCGCTGATCTCGATCTTCGCCCGTCTCGGCGGCGGCATCTTCACCAAGGGCGCCGATGTCGGCGCAGATCTCGTCGGCAAGGTCGAGGCCGGCATTCCCGAGGACGATCCGCGCAACCCGGCGACGATCGCCGACAATGTCGGCGACAATGTCGGTGACTGCGCCGGCATGGCGGCCGACCTGTTCGAGACCTATGCGGTGACGCTGGTCGCGACCATGGTGCTCGCCGCCATCTTCTTCGCCGGCCAGCCGGTGCTGGGCACGATGATGCTCTATCCGATGGCGATCGGCGCGGCCTGCATCGTCACCTCGATCATCGGCACCTTCTTCGTGAAGCTCGGTGCCAACCAGTCGATCATGGGGGCGCTCTACAAGGGCTTCATCGGCGCCGGCGTGCTCTCGGTCGGGGCGATCGCGGTGGTGAACTACACCATGTTCGGTGGCTTCTCCGCTTCCTTCACCACGGTGCAGAACGTCACCTTCACCTCGGGCGGGCTCTTCGCCTGCGCGCTGGTCGGCCTCTCGGTGACGCTGCTCATCGTCGTCATCACCGAATACTACACGGGCACCGGCAAGCGCCCGGTGGTCTCGATCGCCCAGGCCTCCGTCACGGGGCACGGCACCAACGTCATCCAGGGCCTCGCGGTTTCGCTGGAATCGACGGCGCTGCCGACGATCGTGATCGTCGCGGGCATCATCGTCGCCTACAGCCTCGCCGGCCTGTTCGGCATCGCCATCGCCACCACCGCCATGCTGGCGCTGGCCGGTGTCGTGGTGGCGCTCGACGCCTTCGGCCCGGTGACGGACAATGCCGGCGGCATCGCCGAGATGGCGGGGCTGCCCAAGGAGGTGCGCCAGTCCACCGATGCGCTCGATGCGGTCGGCAACACCACCAAGGCGATCACCAAGGGCTATGCGATCGGCTCCGCCGGCCTCGGCGCGCTGGTGCTCTTCGCGGCCTATACCTCGGACCTGAACTTCTTCATCGCCGAGGCCAACAAGGCGGGCTCGACCACCTTCCAGTACTTCAAGGGCGTCACCGTCGATTTCACGCTCTCCAACCCCTATGTCGTCGTCGGCCTCCTGCTCGGCGGCCTCATTCCGTTCCTCTTCGGCGGCATGGGCATGACGGCGGTCGGGCGTGCGGCGGGCTCGGTGGTCGAGGAGGTGCGCAGGCAGTTCCGCGAGAAGCCCGGCATCATGGAAGGCAAGGACCGGCCCGATTACGGCCGCGCCGTCGACATGCTGACGCGCGCCGCGATCAGGGAAATGGTCGTTCCCTCGCTCCTGCCGGTGCTGGCGCCGATCGTGACCTATTTCGTGATCAACGCCATCGCCGGTCGCAACCAGGCCTTCGCGGCGGTGGGGGCAATGCTGCTGGGTGTCATCGTCACCGGCATCTTCGTCGCCATCTCGATGACCTCAGGCGGCGGCGCCTGGGACAACGCCAAGAAGAGCTTCGAGGATGGCTTCGTCGACAAGGACGGCGTGCGTCACCTCAAGGGCTCGGAGGCGCACAAGGCCTCGGTGACCGGCGACACCGTCGGCGACCCCTACAAGGACACGGCGGGCCCCGCCGTGAACCCGGCGATCAAGATCACCAACATCATCGCCCTGCTGCTTCTGGCGATCCTGGCGCATTCCTGATCGCAGGTTCGACCTGAACAACACCAACCCGCGGCGAAAGCCGCGGGTTCTTCTTTGGCCAGTAGGTGGGCAGGCCGTCATTGCGAGGAGCGAAGCGACGAAGCAATCCAGGGGCGGCAGAGCTGAACGGTTCCACCAGTCCCCCTGGATCGCTTCGCTGCGCTCGCAACGACAGCGCCCGCCTCGGAGCAAATGCGGCGGAAACCCCGGGCGGACCAACGGCTTGCCGCTCCGGCTTGAATCACTTTGGCAAGTTCTTGAATCAAGCTGGGAAGCTACGGCCGGCCCCGTAGCGTTCTCGCATGCGTCGGCGCTCTTCCGCTGGCATGGTCCCGCCGAACCGAGGAGAGGCCATGTCCACGCAAGCGCTCGATACACAAGCCGCCACGCCGAACCGCACCACCGAGATCGCCCTCCTGCTGGCGCTCGCCACGCTCTGGGGCGGCTCCTACACCTTCATCAAGATCGGGGTGGAGACGATCCCGCCGTTGACGCTGATCGCGGCCCGCACGCTGATCGCGGGGGGCGTCCTGTTCGCCGTCATCCGCTGGCGGGGACTGCGCCTGCCGCGCGACTTTGCCGCCTGGCGCCGCTTCATGACGCAGGCCTGCCTCAACAGCGTCGTTCCCTTCACCCTGATCGCCTGGGCGGAACGCAGCGTCGATGCCGGCCTCGCCTCGATCCTCAACGGCACGACGCCGGTCTTCGTCTTTCTGATCTCGCTGGCGCTGTTTCCGGGCCGCCGGCCGGACTGGCGCAAGGGGCTCGGCGTCCTGGCCGGTCTCGCCGGCATCGGCCTGATCGTCGGCGTCGATGCCCTGTCGGGACTTGGTCATGCGGTTGTGCCGCAGCTCGCGATCGTCGCTGCGACCATCGCCTATGCCTGCGCAGCGCTGTTCGGCCGCCATTTCTCCGACATGGACCCGCTGCTTCCGGCGGCAGGCTCGATGCTCACCGGAACCGCGCTCCTGATCCCGGCCGCGCTGGTCGTCGACCGCCCCTGGACGCTTTCTCCCGCTGCGGATTCCCTGCTCGCGCTGCTGGCGCTCGCTGTCTTCTCGACGGCCCTGGCCTTCGCCATCTATTTCCGGCTGATCCGTACCCTCGGTTCGGTCGGCACGACGGCGGTGTCCTATCTGCGGGTGCCGATCGGCGTCGCGATCGGGCTCGTCTTCCTGGGCGAGCGTCTCGGCCCCACGGCCTGGATCGGCCTTGGCCTCGTCCTGCTCGGCGTCATGGCGATGACGCTGCCGGAGAAGTCGGCCGCTTCGCCGCGCTGAAGCGCCGATGCAGCAAAGAAAAGCCCCGTGGCCTTGCAGCCGCGGGGCTTTCGTGTCGAGCGGCGCCCGGCCTCAGCTGCCGAGCGGGTTGAACTTGGTGACGCCGCGGAAGAGGTTGCGCAGGAAGCTCTGCTCCTCGCCACCGGTCGGGGTGGTACGGCTGATGAAGTCGAAGATCACGCCGTCCTGCAGGCCGTAATGGGCGATGCGCTCGACCTTGAAGCTCTTGTTGAAATAGATCACCAGCACCTGCTGGTCGATCACCTGCGGGTCCTGGAACTGGAAGCGCCGGCGCGCCGTTTGGCTGATATAGTAGAAGGTGCGGTTGCCCACGGTCGAGGTCGTCGACGGCGTGCCGAGGATTTGCAGGACGGACTGCACGTCCATGCCGACCTTGATCTGCGCCACCAGCCCCTGGTCCATCACGAAACCACGGGTGAACTCCTCGTTCAGACCGGCGGAGGTCGGCAGCCTGAAGCCGCCCGAGTCGGGGCCGCAGCCGGCCAGCAGCAGGGAAGAAGTCGCGAGGGCCCCGAGCAGGGCCGTGCGGCGGGTGATGAGGCTCATACGGGCACGATCCAAGGCGAGCACGGCCAGGATGACCCAAGCCGCTTGTCAAAAGGGTAGGGGTTGGCGTAACGCCCGAGGATGGCTTTGGCAAGGCGAGGACGCCCGCAACCGCGGCGGGCGCAGGCAAACGCGTGATTTTCGGGTTGTTCGGCAAGCGCGCCAAGCGGCGTGCCACGGTGGATGCGCTGTTTGCACGCGTTGCCGAGGCTTCGCGACGGCCCGCGCTCTATATCGAAGGCGGGATTCCGGACAGCTTCGAGGGCCGTTTCGAATCGCTGACCATCCACGCCCTGCTGGTGCTGCGGCGCCTGCGCGAGTTGCCGCCGCCGGCTTCGGAGCTGGCGCAGGAGCTGGTCGATGCCTGCTTCGCCTATCTCGAGCTCGGATTCCGCAATGGCGGCGTCAGCGATGTCGCTGTGCCCAAGCGCATGAAGAAGATCGGCCAGATGTTCTATGGCCGCGTTCAGGCCTATGAGGCGGCGCTGGTCGCGCCCGGCCTCGAGGCTTTGGAGGAGGCGCTGCGGCGCAACGCCTGTTCGGCGGAGGGTGCCGGATGGCTCGCCGCCTATGTCCGCGAGGCGCAGGCCGCGCTCGCCACCTGCGATCTCGATGCGCTGCTGAGCCGGGAGACGCTGTTTCCGGCCTTTGCCGGTCAGGAGACCAAGCATGACATCTGATCACGCTCCGGCGCTGCCGTTGAGCCAGCCGATCCGCATCGAGGCGATCCGCCAGCGCGGCACCGAGGCCGTCGTCAAGGCGAGCGCCGAGCAACTGGCCCCGATCGCGGCCATGCTGGGGCTCGCCTCGCTGGAGGCGCTGGAGGCTCGCTACACCCTGTCGCGCAACGGGGAGCGAGTGAAACTCGAGGGGCGGATCACCACGAGCCTGCACCAGACATGCGTCGTCACGCTCGATCCCTTCCCGGTGAAGCTCGACGTCCCGGTGAAGCTGGATTTCGCGCCCGAGGACGAGGCCGGGGCGGCTGCGCGCCGCGGCGAGCGCGACGATGCCGAGATCGATATCGAGGTCCTGCTGAACGAGGACGATCCGCCCGAGCCGATCGTCGACGGCGTGATCGACCTGGGCGCGGTCACGCTCGAATTCCTCGCGCTGGCGCTCGACCCCTATCCGCGCAAGCCCGGCGTCAGCTTCGAGGCGCCAGCGGCCGAGGCCGGGGCGGAATCGCCTTTCGCGGCATTGGCGAAGCTGAAACGCGGTGATTGAAGTCTTCACCGGCTCTTGCGCGGCTTGCGACCTCCGTCCAAGTCGCTATTGTCCGGCCGGCCATGAGCCGTCCCGGATCGAAGGTCGGCCATTTCCGGGACATACCAGAACTCCATGACAAGACCGGTTACAATCGCGCTCGATGCGATGGGCGGGGATCACGGCCCCGCCGTCGTCATTCCCGGCGCAGCCCTGATGCTGGAACGTCGCCCGGATGCGCGCTTCGTCGTATTCGGTGACGAGAAACAGGTGCTGCCATTGCTCGACCAGCACCCGAAACTCAAGGCGGTGACGACCTTCCATCACACCGAGGTCTCGGTGAAGATGGACGACAAGCCCAGCCAGGCACTGCGCTACGGCCGTTACAAATCGTCGATGTGGCGCGCGATCGACGCGACCAAGACCGGCGAGGCCGACGTCACCGTCTCGGCCGGCAACACCGGCGCGCTGATGGCGATGTCGAAGTTCTGCCTGAAGTCGATGCCGCAGGTCGACCGCCCGGCGATCGCGGCGCTCTGGCCGACGCTGCGCGGCGAGAGCATCGTGCTCGACGTCGGCGCGACGATCGGTGCCGATGCCCGCCACCTCGTCGATCTCGCGGTGATGGGCGCGGCCATGGCCCGCGTCGTCTTCGATCTCGATCGTCCCACCGTCGGCCTGCTCAATGTCGGCGTCGAGGAGATCAAGGGTGTCGAGGCGGTCAAGGAGGCCGGCCGCATCCTGCGCGAGAGCGACCTGCCGCACCTCTCCTATCACGGCTTCGTCGAGGGCGACGACCTCGGCAAGGGCACGGTCGATGTCGTCGTGACCGAGGGCTTCACCGGCAATATCGCGCTGAAGACCGCGGAAGGCACGGCGCGCCAGATCTCCTCCTATCTTCGCTCTGCGATGAGTCGTTCCTTGATGGCCAAGATCGGGTATCTTTTTGCGCGTGGCGCCTTCGCCGCGCTCAGGGAGAAGCTCGACCCGCGCAAGTCCAATGGCGGCGTCTTTCTCGGGCTGGAAGGCATCGTCATCAAGAGCCACGGTGGCACGGATGCGATCGGCTTCGCCAGCGCCGCTGAACTGGGCTATGAAATGGCGCGGGAAGATCTGATGGCGAAGGTCCGCGAGATGGTCGCCGCAAGCACGCGCCCCGAGCTGCCCGTCGCGCAGCCGGCCGACGCCGAATAGGGAACGGTTTCCTTGTCCATTCTGCGCTCACAAGTCGTCGGTTGCGGCTCCTATCTGCCCGCCCGCATCGTTACCAATGCCGAACTCGCTCAGAAGGTCGACACCAGCGACGAGTGGATCGTCCAGCGCACCGGCATCCGCCAGCGCCACATCGCTGCCGATGATGAGCCGACCTCGATCGTCGGCCTCAAGGCGGCCCAGGCCGCGATCGCCGATGCCGGTATCGACCCCACCGAGATCGACCTGATCATCGTGGCGACGGCCACGCCGGACCACACCTTTCCCGCGACCGCGACGCAGATCCAGGCCGCGCTCGGCATCAATGGCGGCGCCGCCTTCGACGTGCAGGCGGTCTGCTCGGGCTTCGTCTTCGCGCTCGCGACCGCCGACAAGTTCCTGACCACCGGCTCCGCCAGGGCGGCGCTGGTGATCGGCGCCGAGACGTTCTCGCGCATCCTCGACTGGGAGGACCGCGCCACCTGCGTGCTGTTCGGCGACGGCGCCGGCGCCGTGGTGCTCAAGGCCGTTCCGGGGCAGGGGACGCTGGCCGACCGCGGCATCCTGACCACGCATATCCGCTCGGACGGGCGCTACAAGGACAAGCTCTATGTCGACGGCGGCGCGGGCTCGACCAAGACGGTCGGCTTCCTGCGCATGGAGGGCAAGGAGGTCTTCCGCCACGCCGTGAACAATCTCGCCGAGACGGTGCGGTACACCTTCGAGCAGACGGGGCTGTCCGGCGCCGATATCGACTGGTTCGTGCCGCATCAGGCGAACCGGCGCATCATCGACGCCACCGCCGACAAGCTCGGCATCAGCCATGATCGCGTCGTCGTCACCGTCGACCGCCATGGCAACACCTCGGCGGCCTCGATCCCGCTCGCGCTGGCGGAGGCCCATGCCGATGGCCGCATCAAGCGGGGCCAGCTCGTGCTGGTCGAGGCGATGGGCGGCGGCTTCACCTGGGGCTCGGCCTTGATCCGCTGGTGAGCCTGAGGCTAAAAGCCTCGAAAATTGTCACGATTCATCGTCATTTCGGGTTGATTCTGGCTCTGGCCGGCTGATCGGCCGCGCTGGAGGATTGACCCGCGCGACGGGGGCGCCTAGCGTCCGCCGTCCGTAATGGCGAAAGGGAGCGGTTTCCACCGCTGCCTGCAATACGCCTTGGAGGATATGAATGGCGGGGCAAACGGTCACTCGCGCGGACCTGTGCGAGGCTGTCTACCAGAAGATCGGCCTGTCGCGGACGGAATCGTCGAAGCTCGTCGAGGCGGTGCTCGACGAGATCTGTGACGCTGTCGCGCGCGGCGAGAATGTGAAGCTGTCCTCGTTCGGCTCGTTCGTCGTGCGAGACAAAGGCGAGCGAATCGGGCGTAATCCGAAAACGGGTGTTGAGGTGCCGATCGAGCCGCGTCGGGTGATGGTATTCAAGCCCTCGAACGTGATGAAGGCCCGCATCAACGGGCAGAGCGGCGAGGGTGAGACTGAGTGAATCTGGAGTTCCACGCCGGCGATACCGAGGCCGAATTGGACACCAAGAGCCCAGATGCCTTCCGAACCATCAGCGAGGTCGCCGAAGACCTCGACATCCCTCAGCATGTCCTGCGTTTCTGGGAGACGCGCTTCAGCCAGATCAAGCCGCTGAAGCGGGGCGGCGGGCGCCGCTATTATCGTCCTGACGACGTCGCCTTGCTCAAGGGCATCCGGCGCCTGCTCTACGGCGAAGGCTATACGATCAAGGGCCTGCAGCGGATTCTCAAGGAGCAGGGGCCCCGTCACGTCCAGGCCATCGGCCGCGGCGCGCCGATCGGTGCGGCAAATACCGCTTCGCCTTCGCCTGCCATGACGGAGGCCACGGATGGCGAGGCTCAGGAGTGGGTGCAGCCGCGGCCGCAGCCCGTTCCCGAAGGCCTCGACGACATCACCGTGCTGAGCGCCGTGATGTCGGAGCTCGGCGAATGCCGGCGTATCCTGGAGCGGGCCCTGCAGCCCGCGCCGGACGCCGCCTGAACCCATCGTCGTTTTTCCGATGCGCCGCCGCTTACATGGGGCAATCCCTGCCTGCGGCGGTTGAAAGCGGTCCTGTTCTTTGCCGAGGAGGGCCGTGATGGCCTGGCTTTATCTTTTCGTCGCGGGCCTGTTCGAGGTCGGCTGGGCGATCGGCCTGAAATACACCCAGGGTTTCACCCGCCTGCTGCCGACGTTGTTTACTGGCGTCAGCATGGTGATCAGCCTGGGGCTGCTGGGCCTCGCCCTGAAATCCCTGCCGGTAGGCACCGCCTATGCGGTCTGGACCGGCATCGGCACGATCGGGACGGCGATCCTCGGCATCGCCTTGCTGGGCGAGCCCGCGGGCGTGCTCAGGCTGCTCTGCATCGGCATGATCGTCGCCGGCATCGTCGGCCTCAAGCTGGTCTCGCCCTGAGGCGCCGGCTCAGCGGCGCCAGCCTTCCGGCCAATAGCCGCCACGTTCGAGCGCGACGATCAGGATGACGATTGCCAGTGTCACCATGATCGTCATCAGCTTGGCGTTCCAGGGCACGCCCCGGCCGATCAACCAGATCAGGCTCAGGCCGATGATGAGGGGGACGACGATCTCCATCATGCGATCGTAACCTGCGCATCGGCGGCGCGGCAATCGCCCATCGCCCGGACGCTTCGCTCAGGCGTCGTCGCCGGCTTCGGGAGGCGTTTCCGGTGGCGGCGCGCGTCCGATCGGCCGTTCGCCCTCGATCAGCGGCCGCAGCCGCGCGACCTCGCCGGCCAGGAAATCGAGGAAGAGCCGCACGCGCGGCGTGTGCCGCATGTCCGGATGGGTCAGCAGCCAGAGATCGGCGGCGAGGTCCGGATTCGGCCCGGCGAGCCGCGCCAGCCCCGGCCGGGTATCGCCGATGAAACAGGGCAGGAAACCGATGCCGATGCCGGCTTCGACGGCCTCGGCGAGGCCGAGCACCGTGTTGAGCTTGTAGACGACGCGTTCCGGCGCGACATGGCGCGCCAGATAGCGGACGGCGCTCAGCATGGTGAATTGCTCGCCCAGCGAGATCCAGTTGCGCTCCCACAGTAGACTGGGCTCCGGGGAGGCGGCGTCCGGAAAGTCGGCCGCCCGCCCATAGAGCGCCCAGGCGATGCGGGCGGGCTTGCGGCCGACCAGGTTCTCCGGCGGGTTGTCGGTGGCGCGGATCGCGACATCGGCATCGCGCTTGGAGAGATTGGCCGCCCGGTTGCCGATCAGCACGTCGAGGCGGATGCCCGGGTATTGCTGCAGGAACTGCGCGAAGAGCGGTGTCAGCAGGTCGACCAGCAGGGAATCGTTGGTGGCGACGCGCAGCTCGCCGGCCGGCTCGATCTCCTGGCCTGCGAGCCTGCGGGCAAAGGCGGTGATGTCGTCGTCGACGCGGCCCGCGAGTTGAACCATCTCCTCGCCCGCCGGTGTCGCGATATAGCCGCTGCGGTGCCGCTCGAACAGCCGGACGCCGAGCGCCGCCTCGATCTGGCCGAGGCGGCGGAAGACGGTGGAGTGATTGACGCCGAGCGCGGCCGCCGCGGCGGGCAGGGCCTGCTTGTCGGCGATCGCCTTGATCAGGCGGAAATCATCCCAGGCCAAGGGTTTCGCGGCTTGATTCATCCGCGCACTCTCGGCCAGGGCGATCGCTCCTTCAAGCCGCCGATCAGGCGATGGCCGGGCGGCGTTCGCCGGCAAGGCGGGTCGGCTTCAGCGCCAGGGCGCCGTCCCCGATCAGGGCGTGGGCGAAGGCGGCGAGCGCCAGGAAGGCAGGGTATTCCCAGCCGCCATTCGGCGCGTTGAAGACCCAGCCATTCGGCGCATGGACCATGAGCGCGCCGAGCAGCAGCGGCACCAGCGCCAGCGAGACGTAGCGGCCGTAGAAGCCGAGAAGGATGGCGAGCCCGCCGAGGAGCTCCGCCAGGATGATCGGCCAGGCCAGGAAGCCGGGAAGGCCGACCTGGCCGAGGAAGCCGGTGAAGCCGGCGGGCGTGAAGATCACGAGCTTGAGATAGGCATGGGCGATGAACATCAGGCCGAGCGCGACGCGCAGGCCGAGGGCGCCATAGGGGGCAAGACGAGAGTCGATCATGGTGATGTCTCCTGAAACGGGATGGGCTGGTCTCGGGTCGGGATTGTGACGGCATCCGTCTGCAAATCAAATTGTAGATTGGCGTTTGTGTGATTGCGTCAATGCAATCTCGTGCCTCTGGCGTCAGGCAGTGATCGGCCCGATCTTTCGGTCAACGGGGCAGATGCCCACAGCACACCCACAGCACTCGGAGGACGACGCCATGCAGATCAACGGCCTTCACCACGTCACCGCCATTGCCGGCCCGGCCCGCCGCAATCTCGATTTCTACGGGCGCGTGCTCGGCCTGCGCCTGGTCAAGAAGACCGTCAATTTCGACGATCCCGGCACCTACCACCTCTATTTCGGCGATGCCGATGCGGCGCCGGGTTCGATCCTGACCTTCTTCCCCTGGGAGCATGCGGCGCCGGGCCGGCTCGGTGTCGGCGAGACCCAGGAGACGGTGTTCCGTGTCCCCGCCGGCTCGATCGGCTTCTGGACGCATCGTTTCGTCGAGCAGGGCGTGCCGCATGAGCCGCCGTTCAAGCGCTTCGGCGAGACGGTGCTGGGCTTCCGCGATCCGGACGGGATGAGGCTCGCTCTCGTCGGCGTGGCCGGCATCGAGGCCGAACCGGCCTGGGCCGAGGGCGGCATTGCGGCCGAGCATGCCATCCGCGGCTTCCACGGCGTCAGCCTGCTGCTGGCCGATGCGGCGCCGACGGCTGCCATCCTGAGCGACGTCTTCGGTTTCACCGAGATCGGGCGCGAGGATACGCTGATCCGCTACGCGGTCAGGGGTGCGGCGATCGGCGGGGTCATCGACCTGCGTGTCGCCGGCGGCTTCCTGCCGGCGCGTCAGGGCGCGGGCTCGGTGCACCACATCGCCTTCCGGGCGGCCGACGATGCCGCGCAGGAGGAGATGGTGCGCCGCCTCGCCGAGAACCATGGCATCCGCACCACCGAGCAGCGGGACCGGAACTATTTCCGTTCCGTCTACTTCCGCGAGCCCGGCCATGTCCTGTTCGAGATCGCGACGGACGTCCCCGGCTTCGCGGTCGACGAGCCGGCTGCCGAACTCGGCCGTTCGCTCAAGCTGCCGCCCGGCCTGGAGGCGCACCGCAAGCAGATCGAGGCGGTGCTGCCGGTCCTGGCCTAGTCCAGGGCTATGGAGCCCGCGCAGATGCCGCCCTGCCTGCCTTTCGCGGGGGCAGGGCGGTCCCGCTTCATCGAAGGGAGATCACCATGACCGACACGAACGGGGCTAACGATTTCATCCATGTCTTCGAGCCGGGCACCGATCCGGCCCGCCCGCCGCTTCTGCTGCTGCATGGCACGGGAGGCGATGAGCGCGACCTGCTGTCGCTCGGCCGCACCGTCGCGCCGGGTGCGAGCCTGCTCTCGCCGCGCGGCAAGGTTCTGGAAGGTGCGGCGCCGCGCTTCTTCCGGCGGCTGGCCGAAGGCGTGTTCGACGAAGCCGATCTGCGCCGCCGAACGGACGAGCTGGCCGACTTCGTCCTGAAGGCACGGGAGCGTTATGGCCTGCCTGCGCCGATCGCGCTCGGCTTCTCGAACGGTGCCAACATCGCGGCGGCGCTGCTGCTGCAGCGCCCGGAGATTCTGGCCGGTGCGGCCCTGCTGCGGGCGATGAAGCCCTTCGCCAGGGCGCCGCGGGCCGATCTTGCCGGCAAGCCTGTCCTGCTGCTCTCGGGAGCGCTCGATCCGATCATACCTGCTGCCAACGCGGAAGAACTGGCGGGGCAGCTCACGGCGGGCGGAGCCGTGGTGGAGCACCGCGTGCTTCCGGCCGGGCATGGTCTCGGCCAGGCCGATCTCGCTTTGCTGGGCGACTGGCTGGCTCGCATCTGAGGAGGCCGGCGGCGTTTTGCCGCCGGCCTTCCCGCCGGCTTCAGCCGGCGAGCGGGACCAGGATCGCGAGCGCCAGCGCGGTGACCACGAGGGCGCGCAGCAGCACAGCGCCGGGATTCGAGATCGGGATATCCGATGAGCGCGACCAGGCTCGCATGACCGGCTTCCTCCCAACGCGACGTCTATGAATGGTGACGTAACGTCGCTACGCCGGCAAGGCGGTCGCCCTCGGCTGCGGTGGAAAACCGGGCGGGTGCGGCCGTCGAGTGCTCGGCCGTTCTCTGGCCAAGATGCGAATGCGCGTTGCTGGGCGGGTCTTGCCGGCGAGGTGCTAGCGCGCGGCGGCGATGGAACCGATCGGGTCGGCGACCACGACCGGGCGGGCCTTGCCCGCCTGCTCAGCCAGCAAGGCGCGGCTGATGCGCCGGCGATAATCGGCCCAGGAGCCGAGGCTCAGCCCGCAGCCTGCGCATGACACCACGCCGGCATCGTCGAGCTGGCTCGGAACCGAGACGCCCGGCGAGCCGCAATCCTCGCAATGGAACCAATCCTGCCTCAACATGACCTCGCTTCGGCTGTCCGGGCGCGACGCCAAGCGTCGGCCGCGTCCGCATCAAGGACGACGGCAGATGACTGGCCGCTGAACGGATAAGGCAGTCCTGCGACCGGATCCGGTCAATCCGGGGCGCTCCGATCGAAGGCGGCTCTAATCGAAGGGCGGAGACTGGTCCCCGCGCTGGTGCTCCGCCTTCTGGCCCTCGTCGAAGCTGTTCGAGACGACCAGCCGCAACTGCGGTCTCGTCGTGGTGGAGGTTTCTCGTCTGCCGGCTGTCACGCGCCGGATCTGCGCTCGCCGGACGATGAGCGACAGCCGATTCCCACGTTTCATGGTTGTTGTTCTCCGCGCCGCACGTCGATCATGTTCCGGAGCGCCGGAGGCGCGCATCCCCCATTTGAGGGGGGATCGGTTTTCTCATACGGCCCGGCTCGGCGGCCGGCCTGATGCATCCCGCGGACATCGTCGTGAACGGTGTTGCGTCTACGGATCATCAGTCATCCCGCGAGGGGCCGCCGCCGGCTGAACTTGATGACGTTCGCTCGGCTGGCAGCGCTTCGGGCTTTGGCCAGATCGATCAGCGCGACCTCGATAGACTTCCTTAGCTGAGCGTCTTCGGCCGTTTCTCCGGTTACGCAGAAAAACGCGCTCAACAAAAGGACGCTGCACTCGTCATAGTTCGAGATGGTACGCTCTCGCTTGCGCCTCAACGACATGATGGCCCCGCATGGTACAGAGTGTTTCGATTTGGGCCGGCATAGGCATCGCAGGCTTGGGCAGCGCAATTTCGTGGCCAGCCGGCCGACCTCCGCGGTGGGGATGGCGAACGTTACGGCGGCCCCGATGGTCCGGCCGCCGCGAAAGCACGAAGCGGCGCGTCCAAGCGGAGTCTCCTCCGCGAGCGAGATCGGGTGGAGAAGGCTTGCGTCGTGATGCGCTGCGCGAACGTCAGCAGAGCATCTGTCGGGACTTTGTCGGGACTCCTTGTCCCGGTATGGCCGATTCCATCCCGATCGGTGCCGATTTGTTCCTCGGCCCCGGGAAACGGGTGGTTGGCAAGTATTTTGATTTTGCGGGGTTTTATGGTCGGAGCGAGAGGATTCGAACCTCCGACCCCTTGTCCCCCAGACAAGTGCGCTAACCGGGCTGCGCTACGCTCCGACGGCTCGGCTTATAGTGGCGGGGCGGCTCGGATGCAATGCGCTTTGACGCGATGATGAACAACTCTGTGTCCCGGCGGGGCCGGGCCGTCATCATCGGCCCGTTAACGTTTTCTTAGGCATGTGATTGCCTCAGCGGCGGCTTCCCGCCAAGGTCGATGCGGGGAAAGGGGCAGAAGGCGGGAAGGACCATGTCTCTGGCAAATGCCGACACCGCCCAGATGCGGACGACGACACGGGCGGCGGAACCTGCCGCCGGATCCCTGGCGGCCTTCTTTCGCGACCTTGAGCCCGACTGGCATTCGGCCTGGGCCTGGGATCACTACGAGCCGGTCATTCTGCGCCTGGCGCGCCAGCTCGGCCTGCGTCGGCTCTGCGAGATCGGCGGCGGGCGGGATCCGCTGTTCGACGCCGCCGGCGCGCACCGTCATGGGTTCGACTTCGTGGTCAACGATATCGATGCGGACGAACTGGCGCGTGCGCCGAGCGGTCTCAGGACGGCACGCTTCGATATCGCCGGCGATCTCTCCGAGCCCGATGTCGAACGCGGCGGCTATGACATGATGGTGTCGCGCATGGTCTTCGAGCACGTCTCCGATGTCGAGCGGGCCTGGTCCAACATCCATGCGCTGCTGGCGCCGGGCGGTGTCGCCCTGGCCTTCTTCCCGACGCTCTGGGCGCCTGTCTTCGCCCTGAATCACGCCTTGCCGGAAAAGGCGTCGCGCGCGATCGTCCACGCGCTCTTTCCGGCGCGGCGCGAGGGCGGCGACGATCCGAAATTTCCGGCGTTCTACGACTGGTGCCGCGGCAACCCCGGGCAGTTGCGGCCGATGCTCGCCCGCGCGGGCTTCAACGACGTGCATATCCAGCGCTTCTGGGGGCATGGCTATTTCGACCGGATGCCGGGCCTGAAGCAGCTCGACCACAACTTCAACGCGCTGGCGGCGCGGCTCGGCTGGAGCCTGGTGACCACCTACGCCTACGTCGTCGTCCGCAAGGACGGAGCCTGAGCCCGGTCAGGAACGGGGCCGGGACGGAGGCCGTGGCTCGGGCAGGACCGCGAGACCCCAGATCAGCCCGAGCATCAGATAGAGATGGCGCCAATGGTCGGTATCGATCTGGAGCCCCTGCAGGATCGTCACGAACAGCACCGACCAGAGCACGATGACGTGGTGCTGCGTCGCGCTGCGCCGGAAGACGACCCGCCATCCGACATAGCAGGTCGCCGCCATCAGCCCGAGCCAGGCTGCGCCGCCGAGCCAGCCATAGGAGGCGAAGGCGTTGATGTAGACGTTGTGCGGGTCCTCGAAGAAATGCCAGCGGAAGCGCAGGGGGCCTAGCCCGTTGGGGGTGTCGAGCAGCATCGGGATGGAGCGCAGCTGGTTGCCGAAGCGGCCGGTGACGCCCTGGTCGTAGGTTTGAACGAGGCTGGCGCGGGCCTCGAAGACTTCGCGGATGTCATCGAAGGAGAGCGTGACGGCGAGCGCGGCCAGCATCGCGACGAAGGCGACCAGCGTCAGGAAGACGACGCGGGCGCGGCTTGCGGCATTCGGCGCCGTGAGGAAGGTCAGGCCGACCATCAGCAGCGCCGAGGCGACGAGATTGCCCCAGGCGCCGCGCGAGAAGGTGAGGAACAGCGCCAGCAGCGGCACGCTGATGACGACGAGCCCGCGCGCCAGCCCGACCCTGCCGCTGAGCACGTAGTGCAGCATGTAGACGATCGGCAGGACGAGGAACGGCCCGAGCACGTTCGCGTCCTTGAAGGTGCCCGAGGCGCGCCCGTAGAGCGTGAACACGCTGCCGAGCCCGGCGATGTTGAAATAGCCGAGGATGGCGGCGAAGGCGGCGCACCAGGCCGCGAAAAGATAGCCCCTGCGCAGGGTCTCGAGGCGTCCGGCCGCGTCGTCCGCCATGATCGCCGCGAAGAAGATGGCGGTGATCATCAGATAGACGGAGACGGCGGTGAAGCGCACCGAATCCGGCTCGTCCATCCAGGGGATCAGCGAGAAGATGCCGCCGATATTGTAGAGCAGCAGGAGCACGGCCAGGGGCAGCAGCTTCTGCGAGAAACGGATGCCGGTCAGCGCGAAGACGAAAAGCGCCAGCAGGAAGGTGAATTCATAGGGCGAGGGCTCGATCAGCGCGAAGCCGCCGGAGGCGCCCAGCAGCCAGAGCATGCCCCGCTTGACCGCGGCATAGGAGATCGCCAGGCGCGGGGGCGCCGCCTGCGGCGGGTCTGGCGCGAAGACGCTCAATAGGCGTTCTCGTTCTTGGTCAGCAGCGAGAACGGCGTCTTCGCCAGGATGTAGAGGTCGAGCAGCACCGACCAGTTCTCGATGTAGTAGAGATCGTGCTCGACGCGCCGCTGGATCTTCTCGTCCGTATCGGTCTCGCCGCGCCAGCCATTGATCTGCGCCCAGCCGGTGATGCCCGGCTTGACCTTGTGGCGGGCGAAATAGCCGTCGACCACCACCTCATAGGCCCGGTTCGAGGCGGAGGCGTGGATGGCGTGCGGCCGTGGCCCGACGAGGGACAGGTTGCCCTTGAACACGACGTTCAGGAGCTGCGGCAGCTCGTCGATCGAGGTCTTGCGGATGAAGCGGCCGACGCGCGTCACGCGCGGGTCGTCGCGGGTGACCTGCTTGGCGGCGCTGTGATCGGTCATCTCATGGTAGAGCGAGCGGAACTTCAGCACCTCGACGGTTTCGTTGTTGAAGCCGTAGCGCTTCTGGCGGAACAGCACCGGCCCTTTCGAATCGAGCTTCACAGCGATCGCGGTCGCGATCATCAACGGCGAGAGAACGATCAGCGCCAGCGTGCCGACGACCTTGTCGAACACCCATTTGACGACGATGTCCCAGTCGGCGATCGGCCGGTCGAACACGTCGAGCACCGGCACGGTGCCGAAATAGGAATAGGAGCGGGGGCGCAGCCGCAGCTTCGACAGATGCGCCGAGAGGCGGATGTCGATCGGCAGCACCCAGAGCTTGCGCAGCATCGTCAGCAGGCGCGCCTCCGCCGAGATCGGCAGGGTGAAGATCACGAGGTCGAGCTTGGTGCGGCGGGCGAACTCGACGAGATCGTCGATGGTGCCGAGCTTGGGATAGCCGGCGACGAGGTCGGGCGAGCGCTCGTCGTTGCGGTCGTCGAAGACGCCGCAGATGCGCAGGCCCGTGTCCTTCTGGCCTTCCAGCGCCCGGATCAGCGCCTCGCCGGCCTCGCCGCCGCCGACGATGGCCGTGCGCCGCTCAAGGCGCCCCGAGCGCGTCAGATATCGCACGCCCGCCGTGACCATGAAGCGACCGCCGAGCAGCGCGCCGGCGCCGGCGAAATAGAACCCGATCAGCCAGCCGCGCGACACCTGGTCGCTGGTCTTGAGGAAGAAGAACACCGCCAGCGTGACGAGGAAGAGCATCGTCCAGCCGGTGACGAGACGGACGGCGCTGCCGATGACGTTCCGCAACGCGCCGATCGGATAGAGCTGCAGGGCCTGGAAGACGCCGAGCGATCCGAGCGCCAGCGCCGGGATCGCGATTTGGTAGGGCAGGGTGTGCGTCGTCTTGCCGGAGACGTAGAGCCAATAGACGAGGGCTCCGCTTCCGAGCACGGCGAGCGCGTCCAGCAGGCGCGCGACGCCTTCGATCATGACGGGGGAAAGCGTCGGCTTCACCGGGATCGCGGCGATGCGTTCCGCCAGCGGGTGAAAGCGCCGGGTCTGGCCCTTCTCCGACGCGCCGAGCATGCTCGACGCGGCTGCGGCGGCCGCATCCGCCTTCATCATATCGCGGACGTCGAAAGTCCCCATCACACTCATCCTCAACCCGGATCGCCCGGACGGAGCGTGGCGATCCCGGTTGCGGTCTAGCCCAAATTGCTCACGGAACGTTTAACCGGACTGCTCGCTGTTTTTGCAGGGCGGGGCGGCCGAGCGGCGAATCCGGGATCGATCGCCAGCCCCGAACCGAGCCCAAAAACGCGCTCGAAAATCGCTGCAAAAAGCTCCTGCGAGAAAGTCGATTTTGTCTCGGTCGGTCAATGTCTTGGCTAGGGGGCGAGCGGTGCGGGAAAGTGATTGATTCCCGCAAGTCATTGTTATTGCAAGTTATCGCTAGTTGACATTGCCCTTTTCGAAAGGCATATTCCTCGTCGATGGGCGTCTGAGAAGCACATATTGCTCGCGAAGAGCTTTGCGCCGGGAACGTTGTTTCGTTCATGGCGCCGATTGCGGGGGTGTTGACCCTGCGGTTGCTTCTTTCCCGGCCTGTCGATTTATAACTCTAACGATTGCTTGGCTGTCCCTGCGTCGCGCCCGCGACGTCCAGCGCCGGCTTCGCCCGTGTGCAACATGTCTTTTCATTGGTTGGTTCTGCTCGCGGCCGTGGCCGTCGAGATCGTCGCGACGGCCGCGCTGAAGTCGGCCGTCTCCATGTCCTGGCTCGTCGGCTCCCTGCCGCTGGCCCTGATCGGTTTCTCCTTCATCCTGCTCAGCGTGGCGCTGCGCACCATCCCGATGGCGGTCGCCTATGCCGTATGGGAAGGGATCGGCATCGTTGGCATCGCCGTGATCGGCCATCTCCTGTTCGGCGAGCATCTAACGGTCGGCCGTGCGCTCGGCCTGGCCGCGATCCTGACGGGTATTCTGCTGATCGAGCATGGCGTCGGGTCCGAACGGAGGCAGGGTGACGGGAGGCTCGCGTGAATGCGGCGCTCGTCCAGGTCGTTCCGCTTCTGTGGTTGCTGGTGGCGGTCGCGCTCGAGATCGCCGGCACCTATTTGCTCAAGCTCTCCGATGGCATGAGCCGGCGGCTGCACGGCGCCGGGGGCATCCTGCTGGTGATGGGTGCCTTCGCCGCCCTGGCGCAGGCGATCAAGGGCATGGACCTGTCGGTCGCCTATGCGGTCTGGGGCGGTGCCGGGCTTGTCATCACCGCGATCGTCGGCTCGCTGGTCTTCGGCCAGCGCATCCGGCCGGCGGGCTGGCTCGGCATCGTGCTGGTCGTCGCGGGTGTCGCGACGTTGAAGCTGATCTGAGGCCTCACGCGATCCCGCGCGCGGCCATCGCGCTGCGATAGGCGGCGAGCCCGTCCTCGACCATGGCGTCGAGCCGGAAATTCTGCCGGACATGCGCGGCCAGATCGGCAGCCTGTTCCCGGCGTTCGGCCTCGGAGGCGCCGAGCATCGTCCGGATCGCCTCGGCGAGGATCGTGGGATCATTCGCCCGGATCAGGCGATGGCGATGGCGGGGTCCGTAGATCTCGCCGATCCCGCCGACATCGGTGGCGATCAGCGGCTGCGCCGCGGCTGCCGCTTCCAGGATGACATAGGGCAGGGATTCCGCCCGCGAGGGAATGACCATGCTGCGCGTTCGCGCCAGGGCGCGGCGGATCGGGCCCGGCGGCTCGAAGACGCATTGATCGGCGACGCCGCGCTCGCGCGTCATCTGCTGCAGGGTGGCTTCGTCGGGGCCGGAGCCGACGATCAGGATGCGCGGCGTGACCTTGTCGCGCCGGCGCAGCAGCGCCAGCGCGTCGATCAGGGTGTCGACACCCTTCGCGGCACGCAGTTCGCCGAGATAGAGCAGGTCGAATTCCGCGCCGCTGTGGTCCACCGGCTCGAACTCCGCCTCGGAGATGCCGTTCAACACCACCCTGGAGTCGGTGCGCGGCGCGTGGCCGATGCTGGCCTCAAAGCGCCCGGCGATGAAGCGGCTCTCGAACAGGAATATGTCGGTCGCCCGTTCGAGGAGGCGCTCCACGGCCATGTAGACCCCGTGCTCCATCCCGCCCGGCTTGTAGTTGAAGCTGCCGCCATGGGGCGTATAGGCGGTGACGTAGCGGCGGCGCGGCGAGAACAGGGCGGGCAGGCGCCCGTAGACCCCGCCCTTCGAGCCGTGGCAATGGACCACGTCCGGCGCGAGCCGGCGCCGCAGCGAGATCTGCGCGAGTTGTGCCTTGGCATCCGTGGCGTTGGGGTGGCGCGACATCGGCACGCGCGTGACGCCAAGCTCAAGCCGTGCCGACAGCTCCCTGAAGACCTCGTCGGCGCGTGCGCCCCCGGTGCTGGAATCGCAGAAGATGCCGACGGCATGGCCGCGCTCGGTCTGGCCACGCGCCACGTCGAGGACATGGCGGAAGAGGCCGCCCAGCGGCGCCCGGAAGACATGCAGGATGCGCAAGGGGCGTGCGCCGGGAGCGTCCGTCATCGCTGGAGTCCGCCCAGCCTCAGAACCAGCGTTCCTTGATGACGATGGTGTCCCCGGGCTGGACCGGATAGGTGATCGGCACGGTCGCGGTGACGGTCTGGCCTTCGATCTGGCGGGTGACCTCGGCCGAGGAGCGCTGGCCGCGCGGCGTGAAGCCGCCGGCGATGGCGACGGCCGTCTGGACGGTCATGCCGTTCACGAAGGGGAACTGGCCGGAATTGGTGACCTCGCCCAGCACGAAGAAGGGGCGATAGGTGTCGACCTCGACCGAGACCTTGGGCTCGCGCAGGTAACCGCCGCGCAGCTTCGCCTCGATGGCCTGGGCGAGCTGTTGCGTCGTGCGCCCCTGCGCCTCGATCGTGTTGATCAGCGGCATTGCGATCCGGCCCGAACCGTCGACCGCGTAGATGTTCGACAGATTGTCCTGCCCGAAGACGATGATGCGCAGCCGGTCGCCGCTGGCGAGCCTGTAGGGGCCTGCCGGCTCGGTCATCGTGTAGTCCGAAGCCGTGTAGCGGGGAGCGCACGCACCCGTCAGCATGGCGACGGCCAAGATCATAGAGGCGAGGTGTCGACTCATCACTGGCTACCCGTGCGGAATTCGCCCGAGCTTTAGGCGCGATATGGTTAACAAAGGCTTCCGGTGATTATCGATCCTGCGCCGGACGGAGCCGGGGCAGGGAGCTTCGTCGCGTCGAGCTGCTCCCGCCGATGATGGAAAGCGGGCCGGCGCGGCCCTGCGTAGGGCTGTTTCTGCATCGGTTTCGCAGGGTGAGGCGCGTCTTATGGTGAATTTTGGCCGCGCCGGGCGGCCGGCATTTACCGGTCAATAACCTTACTGAGCCTTCAATAGCGCTGCGTCCCTGCCCCGGGGCGCGGGTGTTCTGCGTCCGGAGGTGTGCCATGACGGCTCAAGCTGGGATTGAAGCGCGCGGCGTCGGCGAAAGCCGCGGCGACATGCTCGATCTCTCCGCGCTGTGGGCCGCGATCAAGCGCCGCAGATTCTGGATCGTCGCGCCGACGCTTGCTGCGCTAGCTCTGTCCTTCCTGGCCGTGAACGTCGTCACGCCGCGCTACACCGGCGAGGCGCGGCTGCTGCTGGAAAGTCGCGGCGGCTTCTACACTTTGCCGGGCCAGGCGCAGCCGGACAGCTCCGGCCAGTTTGATTCCGAGGCCGTGCAGAGCCAGGTGCAGATCATCATGTCGCGCGATCTGGCGCGCGAGGCGATCAAGCGCATCGGCCTCGTCGGCAATGCCGAGTTCGATTCCGGCGTGGGCGCGCTCAGCGCCGTCCGCAAGCTTGCCGTGATGATCGGGCTCGGCGGCCATCCGGCCGACCGCTCGCCGGAAGAGCGCGTGCTCGAGAAGTATTATGACCGGCTGCTCGTCTATCCGGTCGGCCGCTCGCGCATCGTCGCCGTCGAATTCACCTCGCAGGACCCGGCGCTGGCCGCCAGGGCGGCGAACGCGATCGCCGAGACCTATCTCGAATTCCAGGAGGCGGCGAAGCAGGAGAATGCGCGCAGCGCCTCGAACTGGCTGTCGACCACCATCGAGCCGCTGCGTAAGCGCGTCGCCGACGCCGAGGCGAAGGTCGAGGATTTCCGCTCGAAGAACGGCCTCTTCGTCGGCCCGAACAACACCAGCATCTCCTCGCAGCAGCTCACCGATCTCTCGGCGCAGCTCTCCGCCGCGCGCAGCCAGCAGGCGGAGGCCCAGGCCAAGGCCGGGCTGATCCGCGATGCGATCAAGCAGGGGCGCACCTTCGAGATCCCGGATGTCGCCAATAACGATCTGGTTCGCCGGCTGATCGAGCAGCGCGTCAATATGCGCGCGCAGATCGCCGCGGAATCGCGCAGCCTCCTGCCCGAGCATCCCCGGATCAAGGAGCTCAATGCCCAGCTCGCCGATCTCGAAGGCCAGCTGCGCGCCGCCGCCGAGCGGACGGTGCGGACGCTGGAGAACGAGGCCAAGATCGCCGGCCAGCGTGTCGAGAGCTTCCAGGCGGCGCTCGACGGCCAGAAGAAGAGCGTCTCCTCGGCCAATGGCAGCGAGGTCCAGCTGCGCGCCCTCGAGCGTGAGGCCCGGACCCTGCGCGAGCAGCTCGAGCAGTTCATGCAGCGCTACCGCGAGGCCGTCGCCCGCGACACGATGAACGCCACCCCGGCCGATGCGCGCATCATCTCGCGTGCCGTCGAGCCGACGGAGCCGTCCTTCCCGAAGAAGGTCCCGGTCATTCTGGTCTCGACGCTGGCGACCTTCCTGATCGCGCTCGCGACCATCGTCACGCGCGAGCTGCTCAACGGCCAGGGCCGCCCGTTGCCCGAGACGCCGCGCGGTCCGCGCTGGGTTTCCGCTGGATCGACGGAGGAGGGTGCCGAGCCGGACCGGCCCGCGCCGGACGAGCCGCGCCGCGAGCGTGTCGCCGGCCTGCTGACCCATACCGGCCGCCTTGGTCAGGTCCGCCTGGACCTCGATCAGCCGGAGCAGACCCTGGCAGAGATCGCCGAGCGCACCGAGGAAGCCGCGCGCGGCATGGCGCCGATGATGCTCGTGCTCGAAGCCGGCGGCGAAGGGGCTGCCGATGCGCGCGACCTCGCCTTGCTCCTGGCACAGCGCTGCCGCTGCATCCTCGTCGACCTGACCGAGGATGACGACCATGGCGAGCCGGGCTTCTCCGAGCTGCTCGCCGGCGAGGCGCTGTTCTCCGACATCATCATGCGCGCACCGGGTTCGCGGCTGCACAGCATCGGCCCCGGCCGCGCCGGCCGCGCCGCTGTGCTGGCGGCGCCGGACCTTGTGGATGTCGCGCTCGATGCGCTCTGCGAGACCTATGACTGGGTGCTGGTCGCCGCCGCCTCGAACGACGAGGGCGCGCTGCTCGCGCCGGTGGCGCGACGCGCCCAGGGCGGGCTGGTGATGAGCGGCCAGGTTGGCAACGGCCATGCGCTGGAAGTCGGTTACCGCCTCAGCGAACTGACCGATGCGCCGATCACGCTCATCCTCGACGCCGAGGGCGGCGTGCCGCCGGTGCAGTCTCGGGCGGCGGAGGAGGCGGTCGAGGCCTGAGCCGCGGCTCCGGTCCTCGCGCTAGTCGTCGACGGGCTCGCGGCGGCGTAGCCAGCCCGAGACCCGGTGGGCCAGCTTCAGTGCCGTGGGCGAGCGCTTGATCCGCCGCTTGAGGGCGCGTCGGGCCTGCGCCGCCCGGGCGAAGAACCGCCCCTTCAGCGTCAGCGGCAGGAAGCTGTCGACCAGATCGTCATGGTCGTCGCAGAAGCTGGTCTTGTAGCGTGCCTCGCCGACGCCGAGATCGAAGACTGCGACGCCTTCCTGGCATTTCCGGTGGATCAGCTCGGCCAGCAGCAGCTCGCCCGGGCTCGTCTTGACGGTCTCGCTGCTCATGTCGAACGAGGTCGCCATGCCGGAGAACCGGTCGCCATGGACGGCACCGATATAGGTCGCGACGGGGGCCCCGCCGAGATCCAGCGAGTAAAGCTCGAGCGGGGAGGCGGCACCACCGGTTCCGGCCGCCCGGCTCAGGAACGCCCGGACGGAGGGCTCGGCGAAGGGATCCGGCAGGCCCATGGCGCGGAACCGCTCGGCCTTCTGTGAAAGGAAGGCCGAGACGACGCGCTCAATCTCCGCCGGGGTCTCTGCCCGGGACAGGCGCGAGGGGCCGAAATCGCCGAAGCGGCTGCGCTTGTTCTTCAGCTTCTTGCGGGCGTGGCTGCTCATCGAGCGCTTGAGCGTGGCGTCCCCGTCGCCGGGTACCAGCGCGAGCTTGTAGGCGCGGCTCGGGCTCGGCCCGGCTGCCAGCAGCGCCGGCGGGTTGGCGACACCGTTCCAGGCCGTCGGCTGATTGACGAAGATCAGCGCGTCGAGCCCGCCGATGGCGGCGCCGATCTCCCGGAACATTCGGGTCGCGAGCGGCGCGTCGAATTTGGCGGCGAAGGCGGGGGCGTAGAGGCCCATGTGATAGTTCGCATGCTTGCCGCCGATGATTTCGGCGAAGCGGATGCCGCTGCGGCGGGTGATGACCAGCGGCAGCAGGGCGCAGGGATTGCCGGCCGCGTCGCGGAGCAGGGCATAGCGGAACACCATCCCGTGCGCGGGGCCCACCGTCTCGACGAAGGCCTTGATCCAGCCATAGGCCTGATAGGGCGTCACCAGCGCCGTCTGCTCGAAGGCGAGCCACGCCTCCTCCAGCCGCGCGATCTCGCTCTCGATCGCGATCGAGGCCCAGGGCGGGCTGCCGGCCCGGCTGGAGACGGCGTTCGGGTAGTGCGGCGCCTCGGCGGCGGTGGCAGGCATGGTTCTCGGCCCTTGAACGGAGCGGGGCATGGCGTCCTTAACCCGTCATTGTGAACGGATCGGTCACGATCGCCCGGCCCGGCGGCGCCATCGCGCGCTAAGGTTAGCGGGCGGTTGCGCGGGACGGTGATGAACGGGCGTCACAAGGCCATCACGGCCGCATTCGGACTCATGGCGGCGACGCGGGCCGATCGCTGGAGTCGCGGCTTCGCGCAGGGCGCGGGCGCGATCCTGACCCTGCACCATGTCCGCCCGGAGGCAAGGCGCGGCTTTGCCCCCAATGCCGGGCTCGACGTCACGCCAACCTTCCTCGATGACGCACTCCGCCTCATTCGTGCCGAGGGCTATGACCTCGTCTCGCTCGACGAGGCGCTGGCGCGGCTTCAGCGCCCGAAGCCCGGCCGCTTCTTCGTCGCGCTGACCTTCGACGACGGCTATCGCGACAATGTCGAGCATGCCTGGCCGGTGCTGGCCAAGCATGAAGCGCCATGGACGCTCTTCGTCACCCCTGGCTTCGCCGAGCGCAGGGCGCGGCTCTGGTGGCTGGAGCTTGAGGAGGCGGTCCGGGCCTTGCCGCGCCTGGACCTGGCCCTGCCGGAGGGCCGCTTCGCCGCCCGCACGGAAACCGATGCCGAGAAGCAGAGCGTCTTCGACAGGCTCTACTGGCGTCTGCGCAAGGGGCCGGAAGCGATTCTGCTATCGGCGATTTCCGATCTGGCGGAACGGGCCGGCATCGACCGCGCCGCGCTGGTCGAGCGGGAGTGTCTGCCCTGGGAAACGCTGCGCGCGTTGTCCGGCGCGCCCGGCGTGACGATCGGTGCCCATACCCTGACGCACCCGATGCTCGCGAAGCACGATGAGGAGACGGCGTGCAACGAGATCGTCGAGAGCAAGGTGCGGCTGGAGGCGGCGCTCGGCATGCCCGTCCGCCACTTCGCCTATCCGGTCGGGGACCCCGCCTCGGCCGGGCCGCGCGAATTCGCGTTGGTGCGGGAGGCGGGCTTTGCCAGCGCCGTGACGACGCGCCCGGGCCATCTCTTCCCGGAGCATGCCGCCAATCTCCACGCCCTGCCGCGGGTCTCGCTCAACGGGCTGCACCAGACCGAGCCGGCGTTGCGGGCGCTGCTGTCCGGATTGCCGTTCTGGCTGCGGAGCCGGGGCGGAAGGCTCGACGTCGCCTGACGGGAATCAGCCCTCGTCCTTGCGCTCCATCCACTTGATCAGCGGCAGCAGCGGCAGGACCCAGGCGAGGCCGAGCGTGATATAGGCGACCGTCTGCACGAGCTTGGGCGCTTCGGTGATCCGGCCCTGCGCCAGCGCCATGGCGACGAGCGCATAGACGCAGACGAAGACGAGGATCAGCACCGTCCCGACCAGCTTGCGGTTGCGTTGTTTCATCAGGCTCTCCGCCGGGCGGGCCCGGCTGCTGCGGCAATGCGGGCGTTGTCGCGCCGTGCTGGCGGGTCTATGTCACCGGCGACCGCGCTTGTGAAGCGCCTGCTTCTGCGACGAAGGCCCTCAGCCCGTGACCCTTGCCCTGAATCAGACTGCCGGCGCTCCCGCCAAGGCCGCCCATGCCGGCATCCGCCGCTGGCTCTGGACGGTGGCGGGCCTCGTCTTTCTGATGATCATCGTCGGCGGCGCGACACGGCTGACGGGCTCGGGCCTCTCGATCACCGAATGGAAGCCGATCACCGGGGCGCTGCCGCCGCTCTCGGCCGAGATCTGGGCCGACGAGTTCGCCAAATACCGGGCGAGTCCGCAATATCAGCTCCTCAACAATGGCATGAGCCTGGGCGAGTTCCAGTTCATCTATTGGTGGGAATGGGGCCATCGCCAGCTCGGCCGCTTCATCGGGCTGGTCTATCTCGCGGGTTCCCTCCTCATCGCCCTGCGGCGCCTGCTGCCGGCGCGCCAGGTCGTCACGCTCTTCGGCATGGGCCTGCTGCTCGGCCTTCAGGGCACGATCGGCTGGATTATGGTCGCCTCCGGCTTGCAGCCTGGCATGGTTGCCGTCGCGCCGGTCAAGCTGACCCTGCACCTCACCTTTGCGGGCCTGTTCTTCGCTTCGGTCGTCGCCTTCGCCACCGCGCTGACGCCGCTGCGCCGCGTCGAGCCGGCGCGGGGCAGGGCGCTGGCCTGGCTTCTGCTGCTGCTGCTCTTCGTGCAGGTCGCGCTCGGCGGCCTCGTCGCGGGTTCGAAGGCCGGGTTCACCTTCAACACCTGGCCGCTGATGGATGGAACCCTCGTCCCGGCCGGCTCGCAGCTCTTCGCCCAGACGCCATTCTGGGAGAACTTCGTCGACAATGTCGCGCTGGTCCAGTTCAACCACCGCCTCGGCGCCTATGTGCTCTTCGCCGTCGCGCTCTGGAATCTGCTGGCGCTGCGCCGTGCCGCGCCGGCATCCGGCAGCGCCAGGCGTGCGACCGCGCTCGCCGGGCTGGTGCTGGCGCAATCGGCCCTGGGCATCGTGACTCTGTTGCTGGTGGTGCCGCTCTGGGCCGGGCTCGCGCATCAGGCGCTCGGCTTCGCCGTGCTGGCGATGGGCGTGGTGCATGTCACCCGCACCGAGCAGGCGGCGCGGGTTTGACGGCGCTCGTGTCATGCTCGCCCTTGTGGCGAGCATCCAGGTCTTGAACGCCACCCGCGATAGAGGAAGACGTGGATGGTCGGGACAAGCCCGACCATGACGGCAAGAGACTGTTACGCCAGCGCCTGGTCGAGATCGGCAATCAGGTCCTCGACATCCTCGAGGCCGATCGAGAGGCGCACGACCTGCGGGCCGGCGCCGGCCTGCGTCTTCTGCTCGTCGCTGAGCTGGCGGTGGGTGGTCGAGGCGGGGTGGATCACCAGCGAGCGCGTATCGCCGATATTGGCGAGATGCGAGAACAGCTTGAGGTTCGAGACCAGCTTGACGCCGGCGTCGTAGCCGCCCTTGAGCCCGAAGGTGAAGACCGCGCCGGCGCCCTTCGGCACATAGCGCTTGGCGAGCTCGTAATACTTGTCGCCCGGCAGGCCGGGATAGCTGACCCACTCCACCGCCGGGTGCTTGGCGAGGTGCTCGGCGACCTTCTGCGTGCTCTCGCAGTGGCGCTGCATGCGCAGCGGCAGCGTCTCGATGCCGGTCAGCAGCATGAAGGCGTTGAAGGGCGAGAGGGCCGGGCCGAGGTCGCGCAGGCCGAGCACGCGCGTCGCGATGGCGAAGGCGAAATTGCCGAAGGTCTCGCCCAGCACCATGCCGTTATATTCCGGCCGCGGCTTGGACAGCATCGGGTAACGCTCGTCGCCGACCCAGTTGAACGAGCCGCCGTCGACGATGAGCCCGCCGATCGAGTTGCCGTGGCCGCCGAGGAACTTGGTGGCCGAATGCACGACGATGTCGGCGCCGTGCTCGAAGGGGCGCAGCAGATAGGGCGTCGCCATCGTGTTGTCGACGATGAGCGGGATGTTGTGCTTCTTGGCGATGGCGCTGATCGCGGCGATGTCGACGATGACGCCGCCCGGATTGGCGACGGATTCGATGAAGATCGCCTTGGTCTTCGGCGTCACCGCCTTGGCGAAGCTCTCGACATCGTCCGGATCGGCCCAGATCACGTTCCAGCCGAAGTTCTTGTAAGAGTGGTTGAACTGGTTGATCGAGCCGCCATAGAGCTTCTTGGCGGCGACGAACTCGTCGCCCGGCTGCAGCAGTGCGTGGAAGCAGAGGAACTCGGCCGCATGGCCGGAGGCGACGGCGAGAGCCGCCGTGCCGCCCTCAAGGGCTGCGACGCGTTCCTCGAGGACCGCGTTCGTCGGGTTGCCGATGCGGGTGTAGATATTGCCGAAGGCCTGCAGCCCGAACAGCGAGGCGGCGTGGTCGACATCGTCGAAGACGAAGCTGGTCGTCTGGTAGATCGGCGTCGCGCGCGCACCCGTCGCCGCATCGGGCGCAGCCCCGGCATGGATGGCGAGCGTGCTGAAACCCGGTGCGCGATCGGACATGGTGTGCTCCCTGACACTTCTGATTTCGAAACCGTTCGTTCGATTTAACGAACGCGGCCCGTAGCGTCAATTCAGCGGCGCGGCGCCAGCTCCGGTCCGATATGTTCGGGCCGGAAGCCCATGCCGACGAGCCGGGCCGGGATGCGGCGCAGCCACGGGAACCATTGCAGCAGCTTGAGCGGCCATGGCGGCGCGACGGGGCCATCGCCGGCCAGGATCGGCGTGATCACCCGGTTCTGGATCGCGACCTGCAGGGCCTGGGTCGTGTTGGTCGGGAAGCGCCGACGCTCCTGGACGGCGGCGAGATCGCTATCGGCCACACGCTTTTCGCGCAGTGGGGCGGCCAGCCGGTTGGCGGCCGCGAGCGCATCCTGGATCGCCAGGTTCACGCCGACCCCGCCGATCGGCGACATCGCATGGGCTGCGTCGCCGATGCAGAGCATCCCCGGCAGCCACCAGCGTTCGAGCCGGTCAACCGCGACCGAGAGCAGCTTGAGATCGTCCCAGCTCGTGATCTCGCCGGCCCGGCCGGTCAGGACCGGCAGCAGCTCGGCCAGGCTCGCCTTGAAGGCGTCGAGCCCGGCCGCCCGGAGCTTTTCCAGCGTGCCCTTCGGAATCACATAGGCGCATTGCCAGTAGTCGCCGCGATTGAGCATCACGGCGAAGCGTCCGCGCGCGACCTGCCCGAAGGTCTGAGCGGCATCGCCGTCGCGCCGCGATAGGCGGAACCACAACACATCCATCGGTGCGCCGATTTCATGGACCGTGAAGCCGCCGGCCCGGCGCAGCTCGGAATCGCGGCCATCGGCGGCGATGACGAGATCGGCCTTGATCGCCGTCTCACCATCGTCCGTCTCGGCGGTGATGCCGGCGACGTGCCCACTTTCGCGGATCAGCCCGGTGGCCTTGGCCCGCATCAGCAGCCGGAAGCGCGGCAGCTCCCGGCCGCGATCGGCCAGAAAATCGAGGAAGTCCCATTGCGGCATGAAGGCGATGTAGGGCGCCGCCACCGGCAGGTGGCTGAAATCCGCGATCGGCACGTCTTCCTCGCCGAAGCGGGCGACGATGTGCCATTCCTTGGTATGCGGCAGCTTCAGGAAGTCATCGAGCAGGCCGAGTTCCTGCATCAGCTGCATCGTCGAGGGATGGATGGTGTCGCCGCGGAAATCGCGCAGGAAGTCGGCGTGCTTCTCGAGCACGGTGACGTCGACGCCGGCGCGCGCGAGCAGGAAGCCCAGCATCATTCCCGCCGGGCCGCCGCCGGCGATGCAGCAGGTGGTGCTGAATTCGCGCATGGCATCCCTTCCGACATAATCCTGCGCGGGGTGGTCCCGGGCTCGCGCCGCCTGTCCGGGATGCGCTGGCGCTTCCGCGGAAGCCGTCAGCTACGTCCCCGGGCGGTTGATCGTCAGCTTCTGGAAGCCCTTGCCGGCGAGCGCCGGCTTCTTGGCGGAAAGGATGCGCGAATTGATGCCCTGCCAGCCGATCTCGCCGGAGAGCCGGCCATACTCGATCTTGGGGCAGCGGTTCATGATGACGGTGAGGCCCTTCGCCTCGGCGCGGGCGGCGGCCTCGTCGTTGCGCACCGAGAGCTGCATCCAGATCACCTTCGGCAGGGGATCGAGCGCCAGCGCCTCGCCGGTGATCGGGCCGGCCGCTTCCGAGTTGCGGAAGATCTCGACCATGTCGATCGGGCCGGGAATGTCCTTGAGCGAGGCATAGACGGTCTTGCCGAGGATCGTCTGGCCGGCGAGGCCCGGATTGACCGGCACCACGTCATAACCCCGATCGAGCAGGTATTTCGTCACGATCCAGCTCGGCCGCGCCTCGTTGGCCGAGGCACCGACCAGCGCGATCCGCTTGGTTTCGCGCAGGATGCGGCGGATCAGCGCGTCGTCGTAGAATTCGTGGCTCAATTTCGGGCACTCGAAGAAAGGTGAAGGATATCAAGGGGCTTCGGCGGCATGTCAATGCGCGCCCAACATAGCACCGCCATGCTTTCGTGCTCTTCTGGGCGTTCGGGGATGGGCCCCGACTTGCCATCTGCGAAGGAGGAGTGCCTACCATGTGCGACTACAGCCTGCACAATGTGATGTCCACTCCGGCCAAGGTCGGCGACGAGCTGGTCTCGACCCGGTTTCCGCAAGCCTGCACCCGCGGCTTCTGCGCCGTCGGCCAGCCGGAGGTGGCCGTCTGCGTGATGCCGGGGACGGAACTGGCCTTCGCGGCTGATATCGAATGCGATCGCGGCCTCGGGCTGCTGCCGAACCGCAAGTACCATGCCCGGGTCGCACGCTTCCGCCAGATCGACCTCGACAAACCCTATGTCCACCATGACGCCCTCGAACTGCCGGATGGGCGGCTCGTGATGGTGACGAGCCTCGCCGAAGGCCAGCGTGCCACGGTGCTGCAGCTGCCGGCCGAGCCGGCGCGCGAGGGACAGGCTGCGCCTGCGATCGCACCCGTACCCGCGACCCCGGTGGCGCATCGTCTTTGGGAAATCGTCTGACGGCGCCGCAGGACGACCCGGCCGCCGGATCCTGCTGACGTCTCGATCGAACGCCACGGGCACCGGGCGGCCGGCCGCTACGACTCCCAGATCGGCGCGCGCTTTTCCATGAACGCGCCGATCCCTTCCTCGGCGTCGCGCGCCAGCATGTTCTCGACCATGACGGCCGAGGCATGGTCATAGGCCGCCTTGAGGCCCATCTCGCGCTGTTCGTAGAAGGCGCGTTTGCCGGTCTTGACGGTCGCAGCGGATTTCGACGCGATGATCGCGGCGAGGCGGCCGGCTTCCGCCAGGGCCTCGCCGGCCGGCACCGCGCGGTTGACCAGCCCCATCCGCACGGCCTCCGCGGCCGGCACCATCTCGCCGAGCAGCAGCATCTCCATCGCATGCTTGGCCGAGAGGTTGCGCGACAGCGCCACCATCGGCGTCGAGCAGAACAGCCCGATATGGACGCCCGGCGTGCAGAAGCGGGCATCGCTGCCGGCGACGGCGAGGTCGCAGCTCGCGACCAGCTGGCAGCCGGCAGCCGTCGCCGTGCCCTCGACCGCGGCGATGACCGGCTGGGGCAGGGCGGTGATCTGCTGCATCATCGCCGAGCAGCGCCCGAGGATATCGGCGAAATAGGCCCGGCCCCGGTCGGGGTCGGCGCGATGGGGCGTCATTTCCTTGAGGTCGTGCCCGGCGCTGAACACCGGCCCGGCGGCGGCGAGAATGACGGCCTTGACCGATCGGTCGGCGGCGATGGCGGTGAAGGCTTCGCTCAAGGCGGCCAGCATCGCTTCGCTCAGCGGGTTGCGCGCCTGGGGGCGGTTGAGCGTCAGCGTCGCGATCCCGGCCTCGTCGCCGCGCAGCAGGAACGGAGCGGCGTCCGGCTTGTGATGCGCGTTCATGCCGATTCCTTATCGTCTGTCCGGCGCCCGGCTTCGCACGGCGCCTTTGCGTTTCGGCCTATTGTCGGGGCCGGCCCGCCATGCTGCAAGGGGAGAAGACCCGCTTCAGCCTTCGGTTTTCCGCATGACGATCCGCATGACCGCCTCCGAGATCGAAGCCTATCTCGACGAGGTCTTCCCGCAGCTTCATCACGGCGGGCGCACCTATTTCATCGAGGAGGTCGGGCCGATGACGGCCCGGATGCGCTGCGACTACCACGAGAAGCATCTGCGCCCCGGCGGCACGATCTCGGGGCCGACGATGATGGCCCTGGCCGATCTTGCCCTCTATGCGGCGATTCTCGCGCAGATCGGCCCGGTCGCGCTCGCGGTGACGACCAACCTCTCCTTCAACTTCCTGCGCAAGCCTGGACAGGCGGCGCTGATCGGCGAGGCGAAGCTGCTCAAGCTGGGCAAGCGGCTCGCCGTCGGCGAGGTCCGCCTGTTCTCGCAAGGGGAGAGCGAGATGGTCTGCCACGCCACCGGGACCTATTCGATTCCGGCCGAGCGGTAAGGGCGGATCATCTGGCGCCATTTTCGGGCGCCGCGCCCTTTCCGTCGCGGTCGGGCTTGTCCCGACCATCCATATGTTCGCTGGTCGAGGGCGGTGATCAAGGCGTGGATGCTCGCCACAAGGGCGAGCATGACGGTGGAGGGCGGATAGAAAATTGCGGTATCATGATACCGCTATCGGCAGAAGATTGAAAAATCTTCGTTTTTCGCGTTTCGGCATCATTCGGCGCGCTTGACAGCCGGCTTCCTTGCTCCTATTGCCACGCCACACCGCCGCCGGAGTCCCGGCGGCTTGTCCTTTTCTTACGCAACCGAAGGGTGCCTGCGATGAAGACCATCTCGCTCAAGCCCGCCGATGTCGAAAAGAAGTGGGTTGTGATCGACGCCTCCGGGCTCGTCGTCGGCCGTCTCGCCTCCGTCGTGGCGATGCGTCTGCGCGGCAAGCACAAGGCCGCCTACACTCCTCACGTCGACTGCGGCGACAATGTCATCGTGATCAACGCCGAGAAGGTCTCCTTCACCGGCCGCAAGCGCGAGCAGAAGAACTACTACCACCACACGGGCTTCCCGGGTGGCATCAAGGAGCGTTCGGCCAAGTTCATCCTGGAAGGCCGCTTCCCTGAGCGCGTCGTCGAGAAGGCCGTCGAGCGCATGCTGCCGCGTGGTCCGCTCTTCCGCCAGATCCTCGGCAATCTGCGCGTCTACAAGGGCTCGGAGCATCCGCACGCGGCCCAGTCGCCGGAGGCGCTCGACGTCGCCGCGCTCAACAGCAAGAACAAGAGGGTCTGACCATGGCCGAGGTTCTTCAGTCGCTCTCCCAGCTTGGCGACGTCGCCAAGCCCGCGCAGCCGGAAGCTCCGGTCCACGTCAAGAAGGTCGATGCCCAGGGCCGCGCCTATGCCACCGGCAAGCGCAAGAACGCCATCGCCCGCGTCTGGATCAAGCCCGGCTCGGGCAAGGTCACCGTCAACGGCCGCGACCAGGAGGTCTATTTCGCCCGCCCGGTGCTGCGTCTCGTTCTGGCGCAGCCGCTGCAGCTCGTCGACCGCATGACCCAGTACGACGTCATCGTCTCGGTCAAGGGCGGCGGCCTCTCCGGCCAGGCCGGCGCGGTGCGCCACGGCATCTCCAAGGCCCTGACCTTCTACGAGCCGGAGCTGCGCAGCCCGCTCAAGAAGGAAGGCTTCCTGACCCGCGACTCGCGTGTCGTCGAGCGTAAGAAGTTCGGCAAGGCCAAGGCCCGCCGCAGCTTCCAGTTCTCGAAGCGCTGATCGTTTCCGGGATTACCGGTATGCGGAAGGGCGGCTCGCAAGAGCCGCCCTTTTCGTATTCTCTGCCTCGTTCCCGGAAGCAGAGAAGCGCATAGGAGCTCGCCATGACCCGCCCCGTCCTCCTCGTCACCGGCGGCAGCCGCGGCATCGGCGCCGCGACCTGCATCATGGCGGCCGGGCGCGGCTACGATGTCGCGGTGAACTATCAGAGCAATGCGAAGGCGGCCGGCGAGGTTGCGAAAGCCTGCGAGGCCGCCGGAGCGAAGGCCGTCGCGCTGCAAGGCGACATGGCGAGCGAGGCCGACATCCTTCGCGTCTTCGCCGAGGCGAAGGCGGCGCTCGGTCCGCTCACCCATGTCGTGAACAATGCCGGCATCACCGGCCGGTCCGGCCGCCTCGTCGAAACGGACGCCGCCATCATTCGGGAATGCATCGACGTGAACGTCACCGGCGCGATCCTGGTGGCGCGGGAAGCGGCCCGCGCGCTCATCGCCAATGCGGCGGCGCCGGCGCGGGCGATCGTCAACATCTCCTCGGTGGCGGCCGAGATCGGCTCGCCCGGCGAATATGTCTGGTACGCGGCCTCGAAGGGCGCGGTCGATTCGCTCACCCTCGGCCTCGCCAAGGAGCTCGCATCCGATGGCATCCGCGTGAATGCGGTCGCTCCCGGCATCACCGAGACGGAGATCCATGCGCTGTCGACCGGGGAGGCCGGTCGCGTCGCGCGCATTGCGCCGCTGATCCCGCTGAAGCGCGCCGCCACCGCCGACGAGATCGCCGAGGCGGCCCTGTTCCTGCTCTCGGATGCTTCGAGTTACACCACCGGCATCATCCTCAAGGTCTCCGGCGGGCGGTAGCCTCCACTCTTCTGCCAACTGCGCAGGCGTCCCGGACGACCGAAGGGAGACCCGGGATCCATGGCTGAACCTCTGTCGGAAGCGCGCTGGTATGGACCCGGATCGACGCGGCTTCGCTGCTTGTCCGGGATGACGGCGCGGCTGGGACAGGACATATAGTCGTCGCCGTCGACAACCTGCCCGGAAGCCCATGCGCATCCTCCTCACCTTGATCGCCTTCGGCATGATCGCCGCGCCGGCCCTGCTGATGCTGGCCCGCGAGGACCTGCCGAGCGGGCGGCGCATCGGCCGGGCGCTCGCCATCTTCCTGGCTCCGGCGGTGGCGCTCGGCTTCATCCACGGCGTGCCGGAGCTCGACGGCCGCGCCCTCAACAACCCGAACGCCTGGACGATGCTGCGGCTCGTTCTGACGGCGCTCGCTCTGATCCTGCCCTGGTGCCTCTATGTCTGGTTCACCGCCCGCCGCTGATTGAGACGACGATGTCCGAAACGACCGACAAGCCGCCGATCGACCACGCCTTCACCGGCGACAGGCACGGGGGCGCCGCCGATCCGACCCATGCCGGCGCGCTCTCCTTCATGCGCCGCCGCTACGGCAAGGATGTCGCGGGCTGCAACCTCGCGATCTGGGGCGTGCCTTTCGATCTCGCCGTTACGAACCGGCCGGGCGCGCGCTTCGGGCCGCAGGCGATCAGGCGGGCCAGCGCGATCTTCGACGGCGATCCGCAATATCCATCAGGCATCGACCCTTTCGCCCGGCTCTCGGCGGTCGATTATGGCGACTGCGCCTTGCCGCGCGGCGACCTGCCGGGCTGCGCCCGGGCGATCGAGGCGGAGGCTTCGGGCATCCTCGCAGCCGGCGCCCATCTCGTCACGCTGGGCGGCGACCATTTCATCACCCTGCCGCTGCTGCGCGCCCATGTCGCCCGCCACGGCAAGCTGGCCCTGATCCAGTTCGACGCCCATCAGGACACCTGGGACGACGGCCCCGGCGGCATCGGCCATGGCAGCTTCGTGCTGGAGGCGGTCCGCGAGGGATTGATCGATGTCGAGCGCTCGATCCAGGTTGGCATCCGCACGGTGGCGCCGCGCGATTGCGGCATCGCCATCCTCGATGCCTACGAAGCGCATGCGCTCGGCGTCGCCGGGACGGCGCAGCGAATCCGCGAGCGCGTGGGGCAGGGGGCCGCCTATCTGACCTTCGACATCGATGCGCTCGATCCGGCCTTCGCGCCGGGTACGGGCACGCCGGTCTCCGGTGGCTTCAGCGCGGATCAGGCGTTGCGTATCCTCTGGGCGCTGCGCGACCTCGACATCCGCGGCATGGACGTCGTCGAGGTCTCGCCGCCCTACGACCATGCCGACATCACGGCGATCGCGGCCTCGACCATCGTGCAGCACCATATCCAGGCGCTGGCGCTGAAGCAGGCCAACTGAATCGGTTTGCGAGGAGGCGCGGCGAAGGGATTCAAATGAATCGTGTTTTCGAGTTTGTACGCCGTCATGCTCGGGCTTGACCCGAGCATCTCATGACACGGAGGCTCCAGTGCCTCCTTCTGCAAGAGATTCTCGGGTCTGCGCTTCGCTCCACCCGAGAATGACGCCTGCTCCAAAGCTTCGATTGACACCCGGCTCAAGCGCGAACATATACGGAGCCATGGTGAAGAGCTTCATCCGACGTCGCCCCTATCAGGCCGCCCCGGCGCGCCCGCGATGACGCTCGGCCGATGACCGAACGCCCGCGACCGCGCCGAGAAGCGCGGTTTTTTTATGCCTGAAGCCCATCCATTGACGTGCCTGCCCAGCGATCGGGGGTCCTGATGAGCCAGAACCTGAAAACCATCTTCATCGACGGCGAAGCCGGCACCACCGGCCTCGGCATCCGCGAGAGGCTGGCCGTCGTGCCGGAGGTTGCGGTCAAGAGCATCGACCCGGGCAAGCGCAAGGATCCGGCCGCCCGCAAGGAGATGATGGCGAGCGTCGATCTCGTCGTGCTCTGCCTGCCGGACGAGGCCGCCAAGGAATCGGTCGCGCTCGCCGACGAGCTCGGCGCGGACGCCCCCAAGATCGTCGATGCCGCCACCGCGCACCGGGTCGCGCCGGGCTGGGTCTATGGCTTCGCCGAGCTCGCCCCCGGCCATGCCGAGAAGATCGCCAAGGCCGACCGCGTCGCCAATCCCGGCTGCTATCCGACCGGGGCCATCGCGTTGCTGCGCCCGCTCGTCGATGCCGGGCTGATGGCGCAGGACCATCCGGTCATGATCAATGCCGTCTCCGGCTATTCCGGCGGCGGCAAGTCGATGATCGAGGACTATGAGACTGGCGTGGCGCCGGCCTTCGAGCTCTATGGCCTGGGCCTGCGCCACAAGCACCTGCCGGAGCTGCAAGCCTATGCCCGGCTGACGCGGCGGCCGATCTTCGTGCCCTCGGTCGGGAATTTCCGACAGGGCATGCTGGTCTCGGTGCCGCTGCATCTCGATACGCTGCCGGGGCGGCCGAGCATCGCCGATCTCCATCATGCGCTGGCCGAGCGCTATGCCGGCTCGAGCTATGTCAGCGTGCACTCGCAGGAGGGCATGGGCGGCAAGATCGAGCCTGAGGCCCTGAACGACACCAACAAGCTCGAGCTGCGCGTCTTCGGCCAGGACGATCTCGGCCAGGCTGTGCTGATCGCCAGGCTCGACAACCTCGGCAAGGGGGCGTCGGGCGCGGCCGTGCAGAATATCCGCCTCATGCTGGGGCTCCCGGAAGGCTGAGGCCGCCAGGCGCTCGCTGGCCGAGAGCCCGAGGCTGCGGGCAGGGGGAACCCCTCCATTTGGAGGAGTTCTTTTTGCTCGCGCCTCATTAAAGTGGTCCCAAAAAAGGGGACCGATGTGCCGGGCAGCGAATTCGAGAATTCATTGATCGACGGCATCTACGAGGCCGCGATCGTGCCGGAGGGATGGGCGCGCGTGCTGCGCGACACCGCCCGCCTCGCAGGCTGCCGCGAGGCCCTGCTTGGAACGGTGCTGGACAACGAGGCCCGGCTGGTGGCCTCGTCGCCGGACTTCGCCGAGGGCTACGAGGAGATCCTTCGCCGTATCCCGTTCGCGGTCAACGAGCGGGCGCAGCGCCTGATCGTGCATGGGCGGCACGGCTTCATCACCGATGCGGACGTCTTCAGCGACGAGGAGCTTGCGAGCGAGCCGCTCTATCAGGACATCCTGATCCCGGCCGGCTACGGCTCCGGCGTCGCCACGGCGATCGCCGCCCCGACCGGCGACATGACCATCGTCCATTGCGAGAGGTCGTTCTCCGAAGGCTCGGTCGATGCCGGCGGCATCGCCGCGCTCGACCGGCTGCGCGCGCATTTCGCCCGCGCCGGTCTGCTCGGCCGCCGCCTGGCGATGGAGCGGGCGCGGGCCGCCTCGCAGGCGCTCGAGATGATGGGGCTGCCTGCCGCCGTCCTCGGCCTGAGGGGAGAGCTGATCGAGGCGAATGCCCTGTTCCAGGATCTGATGCCGGGCGTCTTTCATGACCGGGCGGCCCGTCTTGCCCTGGCGCATGCGCCGGCCGACGAGATGCTCGCCGCGGCGATCGCGGCGCTGGCACGGCCCGATCTTCCCCAGCCGGTGCGTTCCTTGCCGATCCCGTCGCGCGGCGGGGCGCCGATGGTCCTGCATGTTGCGCCCGTCAGCGGGCAGGCGCGCGACGTCTTCTCCTTCGCCAGCGCCATCGTGGTCGCGACGCCGGTGCTGCCTGGCGCGGGGCCCCAAGCCGGCGTGATAGCCGGGTTGTTCGACCTGACTCCGGCCGAGGCGCGGCTGGCCGCGGCGATCGCCTCCGCGCATACGCCGCGCGAGGCCGCGCGGCGGCTCGGCGTGACGGAGGCTACGGCCCGCACCACGCTGAAGCGGATCCTGGCCAAGACCGGTACGCGCCGGCAGGCGGATCTCGTCGGGCTGCTCAAGAGCGCCACGCTGCCGCGGTGACCCGGCCCGCCCCCATTTGGGGGATGCGCGAGACGAGGGACTGGGCGACAGTGGTGCTGCAGGGCGGCCCCATGGCTGTCGGCAGACGCATCTTGCGCCGTCACGGCCGGGTCAAGCGGCCTGACGGCGCCCTTTCCCCTCGCATGCCACCGTCGGCCCGGTTCCGTGCCCAGCTTCGCGCATGCCGCCCGTGCGCATGACCTCAGCCCAAAAGAAAAGACGCCGGCGCAACGCCGGCGTCTTCCGATGTGCAGCCGGGGCGTAGATCGCCCTTTGGGCTCAGCCCTTGTAGGCGACGAAGTTCTGCCGCTGCTCGCCGAGGCCCTCGATGCCGAGCGTCACGACCTCGCCGCCCTTCAGGAAGCGCGGCGGCTTGAAGCCGAGGCCGACGCCCGGAGGCGTGCCGGTGGTGATGACATCGCCCGGATCCAGCCGCATGAACTGGCTGATATAATGAACCAGATAGGCGGCGCCGAAGATCATCGTCTTGGACGAACCGTTCTGGACACGCTCGCCATCGACATCGAGCCACATGGCGAGGTTCTGCACGTCCTTGATCTCGTCGGTGGTCACCAGCCACGGGCCGAGCGGACCGAAGGTCGGGCAGCCCTTGCCCTTGGCCCACTGGCCGCCGCGCTCCTGCTGGAACTCGCGCTCGGAGACGTCGTTGCAGACGCAGAAGCCGGCGATGGCCGCCATCGCGTCCTTTTCCTCGATATAGGAGCCGCCGTCGCCGATCACGATGGCGAGTTCGACTTCCCAGTCGGTCTTCTTCGAGCCCTTCGGGATGATGACGTCGTCATGGGGGCCGACGATGCAGTTCGGCGCCTTGTTGAACAGGATCGGCTCCTTCGGGATCGGCGATCCCGTCTCGGCCGCATGATCGGCGAAGTTCAGGCCGACCGCGATGAAGTTGCGCACGTCGCCGACGCAGGCGCCGATGCGGGGGGAGCCCGAGACGAGCGGCAGCGATTCCGGCGAGAGCGCCTTGAGCTTGGCGAGCGAGGCCGAAGTCAGCGCCTTGCCGGCGAGGTCGGGGATGACGCCGGACAGGTCACGCAACCCGCCCTTGGCATCGAGAAGAGCCGGCTTCTCCTGGCCGGGCGCGCCGTAGCGGAGCAGTTTCAAGGTGTTTCCCCCGTTTCAAACGATCTAAATGGGCCGCGACTCTGACCGGATGCCGGCCGGAAAGACAAGCCCGTCCCGGCGCATGGCGCGCACGCGGCAGGAAGCTGGCCGCTTTGTTGCCGGAATGCAACGGCGCGGACCAAAGCGACATTGCCGGCAAAGCCGCCCGCAACCGGGAAACCCGCAGAAAAGCGGGATAGTTCTCATATAAACCGTATGTTTCTGAACAATCTCTCGGGCCAAACGTCGAAAATCGCTGCTTTCGGCGCGTTTTGCCATGTTGCGGCGGTTTGATGTCGCAAATTCGAGCCATCGAGGCGGGATTGCGGCGGGAAACGGCTCGCGGCATGCTCCGAATCAAGCGAGGTCGGGGGGCCTCAAAGAAGCTTAAACCGGGATGGATTCCATGAAGGGCCTTGTTCATACCGCCGCAGCGGCAACGGTTTCCCTCGCCGCGCTGCTTGCCGCGGGCGCCGCTTCGGCCAGTTCTTTCGCGATCCGCAGCGGCCAGGGCGCCGAAGGCCTCGGCATGGCCTATGCCGGCGCTGCTTCAGGCGGCATCGGGTTGGGCGCGATGGCCTGGAACCCGGCGACCATCACCATGTTCCCGGGCCGGCACAGCAACTGGAACTTCACCTATCTGAACGCCAATGGCGACTACGAGCCGACCTCGGTGACGCGCCTCGGCTCGCCGCGCGGACCGGCGAGCCCGATCCAGAACGGCACCGGCAATATCGGCGGCGACGGCGCCTTCATTCCCGCTTCCGCCAGCGCCTGGCAGCTGACTGACCGGTTCTGGATCGGCATGACCACCGGCGCGCCCTACGGCCTGCGTTCCAAGCCCGAAAACCAGGTTCACGCCGCCCAGATCTATGGGCGTTCGGCCAAGGTGGCGACGATCAACGTCGCGCCGACCATCGGCTACAAGGTCAATGACTGGCTCTCCGTCGGTGCGGCGCTGCAGGTTCAGTGGCTCAAGGCCTCGCTGAAGCAGGCCAACGGCATCGGCCCGGCGGCGACCCCGGTGATCATCGAAGGCGACACGATCGACTTCGGCTACCGTTTCGGCTTCACGCTGACGCCCTTCGAAGGCACCAATATCGGCGTGGCCTACCGTTCGGCGGTGCGCCAGACATTGGACGGCACGCTGCGTGGCGCCCCCGGCGCTCCTCTGGTGCTGCCGGTCAAGGCCAATCTCAACCTGCCCGACTCGGTCGTTTTCGGTCTTTCGCAGGTCATCAACGACCAGTGGCAGGTCCATGCCGGGGTCGAGTGGACCAACTGGAGCCGCTTCCGCAACATCCCGGTCGTCAACGAGCTCAACGGCCGCCCCGCGACCAGCCTGAACTTCCAGTATGACGATGCCTGGTATTTCTCGGGCGGTGTCGAATACAAGTACAGCCGCGACCTGACCCTGCGCGCCGGTATCGGCTACGAGATGTCGGCGGTGAACGACCGCAACCGCACCATCTTCATTTCGGACAATGACCGGCTCTGGCTCAGCGCCGGCGCCAGCTATCAGGTCACGGACCGGATCAAGGTCGATCTCGGCTACACCTATATCGACGTGAAGAAGGCGTCGGTGAACTACAACGGTGCCCATCCGCAGCAGGGCGCGGTGTTCTACACCGCCGAGGCCAAGCCCTATGTCCACATCGCCTCGATCGGCATCACCTATCGCTGGGACGATCCGACCCAGACCCTTCCGGTGCAGCCGGCGGTCCGCAAGTACTGAGCCGGACGGCATACGCGTTTGAAGAGCCGGCCCCTCGGGGCCGGCTTTTTTTGTGCGCCCTTGCCGCATGGGGTAGGGGATGAGGTGGACTGCGGAGAGCCGGGATGACGATCAGCATCGAGCGGGCGGAGCGACGGCATCTCGTGGCCTGGGCGGAGCTGCGTGCCGCGCTCTGGCCCGATCAGGGCGCGGATGCGCATCGCGACGAGCTGGCCGAGGACCTTCTCTCGGCAGATGTGCGCTCCTTCGCCTGCCTGGCCGTGACGGCGGCGGGCGAGGCGGTCGGCTTCGCCGAAGCCGCCTTGCGGAGCGATTACGTCAATGGCTGCGAGACGTCGCCTGTCGTCTTCCTGGAAGGCATCTTCGTGCGGGCGGATCATCGCCGCGGCGGCGTCGCCAGGCACCTGTGCCGCGCCGTCGAGGATTGGGGGCGTTCGCTCGGCTGCAGCGAGTTCGCATCGGACGCCGTGATCGACAACCACGCCAGCCTCGCCTTTCACCGTGCTCTGGGCTTCGTCGAGACCGAGCGCGTGGTCTTCTTCCGCAAGGCCGTCGCGGCCGACGAGACGAAGGCAGGCTAGCGCCACTGGCGCCCATCGACTCCGCCCTGGCAGCCATAGGGTGGCAGCACATTGCCGAAGCTGGCGTGCAGCTTGTCGCAGCCCCATTTGTTGATCGGGCCCGGCATCCGGCTGTTCAGTTCGATGCCCACTTCCTCATAGGGGCTCGCGGTGTTGCTGACATAGCTGTACCAGCGCCAGCCGATCGTCGCAGCGGCAGTGATCGCCACGACCAGGACGACTCTCAGGATTCTCATCGGCTCAGCCTCGCAAAAGGCGGCCGTCTAAAGAGAGTCGCTGCTTTCGGCAAAGCCAGAGGCGCGCGTTTGGGCCGGCAATGCCTCGCCCCTCCGTTGCGGAAGCCCGTCCGGCTTGCCTCTAGACCCTGACCTTCACATAGGTGCCGGGCGCGTCGGCGAGGGCCGGCAGCTTGCCGCCGCCCGGCTCGCGCGCCGCTACCTTCTTCGGCGCCTGCGCCTCCAGCCAGGCGAACCAGTGCGGCCACCACGAGCCCGGATGCTCCTCCGCTTTCGCCAGCCAGTCGGCATAGCGCCCCTTGGCCGACCCGCCCGTCCAGTATTGGTACTTCACCTTGGCCGGAGGATTGACGACGCCGGCGATGTGCCCGGAGCCCGCCACGACATGCTCCACGGGGCCGCCGAAGCATTGCGAGCCGTTGAAGACGGATTGCGCCGGAGCGATGTGGTCCTCGCGCGTGGCGAGGTTGTAGACCGGCATCGTCACCTTGCCGAGGTCGAGCGCCTTGCCGCCGATCTGCATCTCGCCCCTGGCGAGCTTGTTGTCGAGATAGCAGTTGCGCAGGTAGAAGGAGTGGTTTGCCGCCGGCATCCGGGTCGAATCCGAATTCCAATAGAGCAGGTCGAAGGCGGCGGGCGCCTTGCCCTTCAGGTAGTTGTTGACCGCATAGGACCAGATCAGGTCGTTCGGCCGCAGCATGTTGAAGGCGCCGGACATGCGCGAGCCGTCGAGATAGCCGGTCTTGGCCATCTGCTCCTCGATGGCACGGATCTGCTCCTCATCGACGAAGACCGAGAGTTCGCCCGCCTGGGAGAAGTCGACCTGGGTGGTGAAGAAGGTCGCGCTTTCGATCCGCTTGTCGCCGATGGCGGCCATATAGGCCAGCGTCACGCCGAGCAGCGTGCCGCCGACGCAATAGCCGATGGCGGAGACGCGCTTCTCGCCCGTCGCTTCCTCGACCGCATCGAGGGCGGCGAAGATGCCCTCGCGCATATAGCTCTCGAAGTCCTTGGCGGCATGGCGCGCATCCGGGTTCACCCAGGAGATGCAGAAGACGGTGAGGCCCTGTTCGACGCACCAGCGGATGAAGCTCTTTTCCGGGTTGAGGTCGAGGATGTAGAACTTGTTGATCCAGGGCGGCACGATCAGCAGCGGCCGCTTCAGCACCTGCGGCGTCGACGGCGCGTACTGGATCAGCTCCATGATCTCGTTGCGGAAGATGACCTTGCCCGGCGTCGTCGCGATGTTGACGCCGACGGCGAAGGCGCTGGCGTCGGATTGCCGGATCTTGAGCTCGCCGCCGCCGGCCTCGACGTCCTCGGCGAACATTTTCATGCCGCGCACGAGATTCTCGCCGTTCTGCTGCAAGGTCTCGCGCAGCAGCTCGGGATTGGTGGCGACGAAATTGGTCGGCGAGAGCGCTCCGGCGATCTGCTTGATGTAGAAGCGGGCCTTGTCGCGGGTGTGCGGGTCGAGGTCGTCGGCGCCCTCGACCATGGCCTCGGCCCAGCGCGAGCCGATCAGATAGGCCTGCTTGATGAAGTCGAATGTCGGATGGTTGGTCCAGTCCGGGTCCTTGAAACGGTTGTCGCGCTTGTCGGGTTCCGCGACGGGCGCGACCTCCTCGCCACCGGCGCGCTTGAAGGCGGCGCTCCAGAGATTCATGAAGTCGCCGGTGAGCGAGGCCTGCGCCTCGATGATCTTGGCGGGGTCGTTGACCCATTTCTCGGCGACGCGGCCGAGCGTCTTGACCATGTCGCTCGCCTCGTCGGCCTGGCCGGTCTTGGCCTGCCCGCGCTCGAGCGGCTTGAGATAGGCGGCCGTGACCTTGCCGTATTCCTCCACGAGCCGGCCCATGTTCTGCGCGAACTGATCGAAGTCAGGAGTCGCCGGCTCCGCCGGGCCTGCGCTGCCCTTCGTCCTGTCGTCGGCATGGCGACTCATGAAACGTCCTTTCCCCTCTTGTTTTAGGATAGCGCATGGCTTCCCATTTTGGTCCTATTAAGGACGCAGCCGCTGTGCTTTACCAAGCGAATTCCGTTGAACTGCTGGATGACCCCATGCTGATCGAAATGCCCGCGAAAAAGCCGCATCTGACCTTCGCGGTGTTGGCGGCCGTCGGGCTCGTGCTGGCGGGCTGCGCCGGCGATGAAGGCTTCAAGGGCGTGGCCGAGGCGGCCGGCATGGCCACCACGCCGCAGCAATCGAAGGCCTTCGTCCGGGAGACGCGTCCCGCCGAGGTCCAGTACATCCCGGTCGGCTCCAGCGTGACGCGTACCGCTCCGCGCAAGCCGGTCGACGACTACAAGAAGATCGAGTCGGAGCTCGAGGCGAAGCAGAAGGCCAACGAGGCGGCGGGCGAGACGGCCAAGTCGCTCGGCGCCACCCCGCCGCCGGAGCCGGCGAAGGTCCAGCCGCAGAACTGACCGGGCTGCGCGGTCTCACCCCTTGAGCGGCTCGCCCTGACGAAGTCGCTCGATCAGCGCATCGCGAAACAGGGCGATCGGGCGTTCGAGACGGCCCGCCGGCGGGCGGTGCAGCAACCAGGAGCGGACCTGCGGCCTGAAGTCGGGCGTGTCGATCACTTCGATCGCTTCGTGCCACGGGCTTCCGGCGAAGGCTGCGGGAGTGACGATCCCGATGCCGTGTCCGCGCGCCACCAGCGACATGCGCAGATCCGCGCTCAAGGCCTCGACGCCGACCTGGAAGGGAAGGCGGGCGGCCTCGAAGCTGCGGCGCATGAAGGCCCGGAAGCCGCATCCGCTCTCGTTCATGACCCAGGGAAACCGCGAGAGCTCGGCGAGGCTCGGGCGGCTCGGCACGCCCAGCGCCGGGGCTGCGACGAGCAGCACGCGCTGAACCCCGAGTTCCTCCCCGATCAGTTCGTCCGGCGGCGGGACGCCGTCGGGCAGGCAGAGGGCGGCGGCGTCGATCTCGCTGTGCGAGACCTGCTCGATCAGCCGCGGTGACCAGCCCGCTGTGATGCGTAGCGTGAGCTGCGGAAATGCGGCGCGCAGTCGATCGAGCGGGAAGATGAGCGCTTCGTCCGAGAGATAGGGCATGATTCCGAGCCGGAACTCGCCATCGGGGTCGCCCAGCGGCGAGAGGCTCGCCTTGAGATCGGCCAGGGAGCGCAGGATGCGCCGGCCGTGCTCATAGGCCTCCCGCCCCGAAGTCGTCGGCTTCAGCGGCTTCGACTGGCGATCCAGCAATGCCACGCCGAGGCGGTCCTCCAGATTCTGGACGCGCCGCGTCACGCCGGGCTGCGTGAGATTGAGCCGTGCCGAAGCGGCGACGATGGAGCCTGTTTCGACGACGGCGACGAACGCTTCCAGATCAGGTATGTTCATGCTGAATTCGTATAATCATTATAGTGATTATTGAATTGTAGCATATTGAGCCCGGAGAATAAATACGCAGCCCGGCTGGACCGGTTACAGGACCTCGGAGCTGCAACGTCGATGGAACGAACCGTATCGGGCACTGCCTCGGGATCGCTCGCCCTGAAGCGTGCCGACCAGTGCATCACCCCCGGATTGACGCGCGTCTTCGCCGTCTCGGTGGGGCTCATCGTCACCAATGTCTTCGCGCCACAGACCCTGATCGGCGTGATGGCGCCGCCGCTGGGGCTTGGGCAGTCGGTCAGCGGGCTGATCGCCATGGCCACGCTGCTCGGTTATGCCGCCGGGCTGTTCCTGCTGGTGCCGCTCGGCGACATCGTCGAAAATCGCGCGCTCGTGGTGCGGATGCTGTCTTGCGCCGCAATCGCCGCGCTGGCCGCGGCTTTCGCGCCTTCGGCCGCGACGCTGCTCGTCGCCCTGGCCTGCCTCGGCGCGGCTTGCTCGGCGATCCAGGTTCTCGTCCCGATCGCTGCGAGCATGGCCGCACCGGAGCGCCGCGGCGGCGTCATCGGCGACGTGATGAGCGGGCTGATGGTCGGCATCCTGCTGGCCCGGCCCGTGGCGAGCTTTGTCGCCGATCTCTGGGGATGGCGCAGTTATTACGGGCTGAGCGGCGCCGCGATGGCCGCACTCGCCGTGTTTCTCGCGTTGCGCCTGCCAAGGCGGCCGGCACAGGCCAGGACGCGCTATTCCGCCTTGCTCCTGTCGCTCTGGCACCTGCTCCGGAACGAGCCGGTCCTGCGCGTCAGAGCTTTGAGCGCCGGACTCGCCATGGCTGCCTTCAGCCTGTTCTGGACCGCCGTCGCGCTTCGGCTCGCCGGACCGCCTTTCCTGCTCGATCAGCGCGGCATCGCTCTGTTCGCTCTGGCCGGTGCCGGCGGGGCGCTGGTGACCCCGTTCTTCGGCCGCGCTGGCGATCGTGGCTGGACCCGGCCGGCAACGATCGCCTGCCATCTCCTGGTGGCGGTCTCATTCGTCCTTGCCGGCTGGGGTGGCGCGTTCGGAGCCGGCTCGTCTGCGGTCTGGCCGCTGCTTCTGCTCGGGCTCGGGGCCGTGGTGGTCGATATCGGCGTCACCGGCGACCAGACCCTGGGGCGCCGTGCGATCAACCTGTTGCAGCCCGAGGCCCGCGGACGCCTGAACGCTCTGTTCGTCGGGCTCTTCTTCCTTGGAGGGGCGGTGGGATCGGCACTGTCCGGGCTGTTGTGGTCGCTGGGGAGCTGGCCGGCGGTTTGTGGCACGGGCGTCGTGCTGGCGCTGGCCATGTTGCTGGTCGATTGGCGCTGCAGGCGGTTGTGAGGGAGGAGTGCGCCGCACAAGAATCCATAGATTCTTGCGTTTTTGTCTCTGTCCTGACGAAAGATGCGGTGGTAAGCACCTTCTGCGCAAGGAAGTGATCCGCGCAAAATACGTGCAGCCGGTGATCCCGGCCGAGGACCTGTTCGAAATGACCGATTTTCACCGCATCAAGCGCCTGCCGCCCTACGTTTTCGAACAAGTCAACAAGATCAAGGCCGCCGAGCGCGCCAAGGGGGTCGACATCATCGACCTCGGCATGGGCAACCCCGACCTGCCGGCGCCGAAGCACGTCATCGAGAAGCTGGTCGAGACCGCCGGCAAGCCGCGTACCGACCGCTACTCCGCCTCGAAGGGCATCGGCGGTTTGCGCCGCGCCCAGGCGAATTATTACGAGCGCCGCTTCGGCGTGAAGCTGAACCCCGAGACCCAGGTCGTCGCCACGCTGGGCTCGAAGGAGGGCTTCGCCAACATGGCGCAGGCGATCACCGGCCCCGGCGACGTCGTGCTGGTGCCGAATCCGAGCTATCCGATCCATGCGTTCGGCTTCCTCATGGCGGGGGGCGTGATTCGGTCCGTCCCGGCCGAGCCGACGCCGGCGATGTTCCCGGCGCTGGAGCGGGCGATGATGCATTCGGTGCCGAAGCCGATCGCCCTCGTCACCTGCTATCCGGCCAACCCCACGGCCTATGTCGCGACGCTCGATTTCTACCGCGACCTCGTCGCCTTCGCGAAGAAGCACGAGATCATCCTGCTGTCGGACCTCGCCTATGCCGAGGTCTATTTCGACGAGAACAACCCGCCGCCCTCGATGCTGCAGGTGCCGGGCGCGATCGACGTCGCGGTCGAGTTCACCTCGATGTCGAAGACGTTCTCCATGGCCGGCTGGCGCATGGGCTTCGCGGTCGGCAACGAGCGCCTGCTCGCCGCGCTGGCGCGGGTGAAGTCCTATCTCGACTACGGCGCCTACACGCCGATCCAGGTCGCGGCGGCTGCCGCGCTCAACGGCCCGGACGACTGCATCCGCGAGATGCGGGAGATCTATCGCAAGCGCCGTGACGCGCTGGTCGAGAGCTTCGGCAAGGCCGGCTGGGAATTCCCGGCGCCGGAGGCTTCGATGTTCGCCTGGGTCGCGATTCCCGAGAAGTTCCGCCATCTCGGCTCGCTCGAATTCTCGAAGCTCCTGATCGAGAAGGCGGAGGTCGCGGTCGCGCCGGGCATCGGTTTCGGCGAGCATGGCGACGACTATGTCCGTATCGCCATCGTCGAGAACGAGCAGCGCATCCGTCAGGCGGCGCGCAATATCGGCCGTTTCCTGAAGAGCGCCGACGCGACGCTGCACAACGTCATCCAGATGCCGAAGGCGGGGTAGGGCGCTCCGCACTGTTCAGAACAGGTCACCGTCATCCCGGACCGGCGCCGCTCGCGCGTGTCCGGGATGACGGCGTAGCGCTTCTTCTGGACACCGTGTCCCTCAGGCTCTGGACCGCGCCCGCAAAACATGGGAACCCGGAAAGCGCGGACGGATGGCTCCGCATCGCGTCCGAGGCCTGTTTCCATGTCCCGAAAAGGTCGCCTGCTTGGCGTCGCTTTCGCCGTCTTCGCCCTCGTCTGCCTCGTGGCGACCTACGACTATTCCAGGGGGCGCATCCCTGAGACCCGCTCGGCCCTGGTCGAGGAGGTCCTTGCGGTGACGAACGGGCGCGAATGCGCTCGCGATGCGACCGATATCGTCACCCGCTACATTCCCATCGGGACCGACCGGGCCGAGGCCGAGCGTCGGCTCACCGAAGTCAGCATCGATCCGCCCAAGCCCTGGTTCTGGACGCCCGCCGTCGAGAACAGCACGGTCTCCGAAGGCAATTCGATCGAAGCGCTGCACACCATCAAGGCGACGGCTTTCGGCAGCAATCTGCTGCGTGTCTATCTCGGCTTCGAGGATGGCAAGGTGAAGCGCGTCGCCGCCGAAGTCGTCTGCCATTTCGGCTGAGGCTGACGGCGCCAGGAGCTGAATCTCTAGCCAGCGGCGGCCCGCGCCACTGCCGGTCCGCGCACAGACGCTGCGGGGCCGCCGCAAAGTGGGTCATTCGAATGCGGTTTCGCCGCATCGGTTGCTGGGCTATCCTGCCTGCGGGGCGCTGCGACAGGTGCTGCCATGGAAGCGACGGACAAGGTTTTCGCCGGTCCCGTTCCGCAGATCTACGAGCGGCTGCTCGTACCGTTGATCTTTCGTCCCTATGCCGAGGATCTGGCCCCCCGCGTCATGGCCGGGCGGCCCTCGCGCATCCTCGAGCTGGCGGCCGGGACGGGGGCGCTGACGCGCGCGATGGCGGCGCGCCTCGACGGGGCGAGCATCGTCGCGACCGATCTCAACCAGCCGATGCTCGAGCTCGCTGCTGCCCAGCTGGCCGGCGACGACAGGGTTACGTGGCAGCAGGCGGACGCGCTTGATCTGCCCTTCGCGGACGAGAGTTTTGATGCCGCCGCCTGCCAGTTCGGCGTGATGTTCTTTCCTGACAAGCCGAAGAGCCATGCCGAGGTGCGGCGTGTCCTGCGGCCGGGCGGGCGCTATCTGTTCAACACCTGGGACGCCATCGCCCATAACGACTTCGCGGCGGTGCTGCTGGAGGCGCTGTTCGAGGCGTTCCCGGACGATCCTCCCCGCTTCATCGAGCGCACGCCGCATGGCTATCATGACATCGGGACGATCGAGCTCGATGTCATGGCCGGCGGCTTCGCGAGGCCGGCGATCGAACGTGTCGAGCGGGTTGCCCGCGCCGCTTCCGCGCTCGATGTCGCGACGGGATTCTGCCAGGGCACGCCGATCCGCGGCGAGATCGAGGCGCGTGGCGCGCCGGGGCTCATGGCGGTGACCGAGGCGGTGGCGAGGGCGCTGGAGCGTCGCTTCGGCTCCGGCCCGATCGAGGGAGCCATCGCTGCCTTCGTCGTCTCGGCCGAGCGCGACTAGTATCGGTGCCATTTCGCGGGCGTCGGAGCGTCGCTCTCCGTTGACTCGCGCCGCGCCCCATGCGACCCCGCGCGAATGACTAGCGCGCCTCTCTCGAACGCCTCCCAGCCCCTGCGCATCGGACTTGCCGGCCTCGGCACGGTCGGCGCCTCCGTGCTCAAGATCCTGCAACGGCAGGAGAATGCGCTGGCGGCGCGCTGCGGCCGGGCGATCCGGGTCGTCGCCGTCTCGGCCCGCGATCGCAAGCGCGACCGCGGCGTCGATCTTGGCGGCCTGACCTGGTTCGACGATCCGGTCGCGCTGGCGAAATCCGACGATGTCGATTGCGTGGTCGAGCTGATGGGCGGTTCGGACGGCCCGGCCAAGGCGGCGGTCGAGGCCGCGCTCTCGGCCGGCAAGCATGTCGTCACCGCCAACAAGGCCCTGCTCGCGGCGCACGGCGTCGCGCTGGCGGAGCTGGCCGAAAGCAAGGGCGTGGCGCTCGCCTTCGAGGCCTCCTCGGCCGGCGGCATCCCGATCGTGAAGGCCCTGCGCGAGGCGCTGGCCGGTAACAATGTCAGCCGCATCTCCGGCATCCTCAACGGCACCTGCAACTACATCCTGTCGCGGATGGAGGAAGAGGGGCTGACTTTCGAGGCCTGCCTGAAGGACGCGCAACGTCTGGGCTACGCCGAAGCGGACCCGACCTTCGACGTCGAGGGCTTCGACACCGCCCACAAGCTCGCCATCCTGACGAGCCTCGCCTTCGGTACGAGGATCGACGCCGAAGCGATTCATGTCGAAGGCATTTCGGCGATCACGCCGCTCGATCTGAAGATGGCCGACGATCTCGGCTACCGCATCAAGCTGCTTGGCGTCGCCGAGCGCACCAAGACCGGCATCGAGCAGCGCGTGCATCCCACCATGGTGCCGAAATCCTCCGCCATCGCGCAGGTGATGGGTGTCCTCAACGCCGTCAGCGTCGATGCCGACGCCGTGCGCGAGATCACGCTGGTCGGCCCCGGCGCCGGCGGCGACCCGACGGCCTCGGCCGTCGTCGCCGACATCGCCGATGTCGCGCGCGGCACCGCCGGCCTGCCCTTCGGCCTGCCGGTCGCGCGTCTGGAGGAGGCCAAGCGCGCGCCGATGCAGCGCCATGAGGGCGGCTACTATGTCCGTCTCGCAGTCGCAGACCGGCCGGGCGCCGCCGCCGCCATCGCGACCCGCATGGCCGAGGCGGATATCTCGCTCGAGAGCATCGTCCAGCGCCGTTCGCCGGAAGCGGCCCATCGCGACCCGGGCGGCCGCTCCGGCGCGCCTGTTCCTGTGGTATTGATCACCTATGCCACCAGCGAGACCGCGATCCGCGCCGCGCTGGAAAAAGTCACGGCCGACGGTCATGTCGCGGAACCGCCGCAAGTTATCCGCATAGAGCGGGAATAGGCCTCACGGTCGATTCCACCCGCCGCATTGCAAGGGGAAACCATTTCATGTCCGTCGATCTCCGTATCTCCCCCGATCAGATCATCGAACGCTATCTCTCGATGGAGCTCGTGCGCGTCACCGAGCGCGCCGCCGTCTCCGCCGCCCGCCTGCGCGGCCACGGCAACGAAAAGGCGGCCGACCAGGCCGCCGTCGACGCGATGCGCCGCGAGCTGAACCGCCTGCCGATCGATGGCGAGATCGTCATCGGCGAGGGCGAGCGCGACGAGGCGCCGATGCTCTTCATCGGCGAGAAGGTCGGCAACAAGCAGGGGCCGAAGGTTCATATCGCCGTCGACCCGCTCGAGGGCACCACGCTCTGCGCCAAGGACATGCCCGGCTCGATCGCCGTGATGGCGATGGCCGGCGCCGGCAGCCTGCTCTACGCACCCGACGTCTACATGGACAAGATTGCGATCGGCCCGGGCTATCCGCAGGGCGTGATCGATCTCGACGCCTCGCCGGCCGACAACATCAACGCGCTGGCCAAGGCCAAGGGCGTGAAGCCGCACGAGATCTCGACGCTGATCATGGACCGCCCGCGCCATGCCAAGCTGATCGAGGAGGTCCGCAAGACCGGCTGCTCGATCCGCCTGATCACCGATGGCGACGTCGCAGGCGTGATCTTCTGCACCCAGCCGGAGAAGACCGGCATCGACCTCTATCTCGGCATCGGCGGCGCCCCCGAGGGCGTGCTCGCCGCGGCGGCGCTGCGCTGCGTCGGCGGCCAGATGCAGGGCCGCCTCATCCTCGACACCGAGGAGAAGCGCGTGCGCGCGGCCGGCATGGGCGTCAAGGACCCGAACAAGAAATACGACATGTCGGAGATGGCTTCGGGCGACGTCATCGTCTGCGCCACCGGCGTCACCGATGGCGGGCTGCTCTCGGGCGTGAAGTTCGGCAAGGACGTGATCGAGACCGAGACGATCGTCTATCGTTCGGTCACCGGCACGGTGCGCCGCATCTATGGCGAGCACCGCGAGTTCTCGAAGTTCCAGCTCGACTGAGCTGCAACTGTCGTCATTCCGGGGCGGGCCGTAGGCTCGATCCCGGAGTCCCAGCCGTTGAGGCGTCATTCTCGGGCTTGACCCGAGAATCTCAGGCCGGAGGAGGCTCTGGAGCCTCCCCTGTCACGAGATGCTCGGGTCAAGCCCGAGCATGACGCTGGATGCTTCTGACATCCGGCTTCTACCCGACCGCCGCCGCCGCGCGCCCGGCCGCTCGCCCTGAAAAAAGACAACCGCCGAGGAAGGTGCCTTCGAGCGCCCGGTAGCCGTGCAGGCCACCGCCGCCGAAACCGGCCGCTTCGCCGGCCGCATAGAGCCCCGGCACCGGCTTCCCGGCGGCATCGAGCACCCGCGACGACAGGTCGGTCATCAGCCCGCCGAGCGATTTCCGCGTCAGGATGTTGAGCCTGACGGCGATCAGCGGGCCATGGGCGGGGTCGAGGATGCGGTGCGGCTTCGCCGTCCGGATCAGCCGGTCGCCGAGATAGGCGCGCGCGCCGCGTAGCGCCGTCACCTGCATATCCTTGCCGAAGGGGTTGGCGAGCGCCCGGTCGCGGGCCTCGATCTGCCCGCGCAGATGCGCCTCGTCGATCAGGGCGTCGCCGGCGAGCGCGTTCATGCGCGCCACGAGGCTGGCAAGATCGCTCTCGACGATGAAGTCCTCGCCCTTGTCCATGAAGGCCTGCACAGGACCGGGCACGCCGCCTCCGGCGCGTCCGAGCACCTGCCGCCAGCTCTTGCCCGTCAGGTCCGGGTTCTGCTCCGAGCCCGACAGGGCGAATTCCTTGGCGATGATGCTGCGGTTCAGCACGAACCAGGAATAGCCGTAGCCGGTCTCGATGATGTGCTCCAGCGTGGCAAGCGTGTCGAAGCCGGGGAAGAGAGGCTCGGGCAGGCGGTTGCCGCGTGCGTCGAACCAGAGCGAGGAGGGGCCGGGCAGGATGCGGATGCCGTGATGCGGCCAGAGCGGCGCCCAGTTGGCGATGCCCTCGACATAGTGCCACATCCGGTCGCCGTTGATCAGGCGCCCGCCGGCGGCCTGTGCGATGGCGAGCATCGCGCCGTCGACATGGTCGGGCACGCCGGAGAGCAGACGGGTAGGGGGGCGGCCCAGCCGCGACGGCCACTGCGCCCGGACCAGATCGTGATTGCCGCCGATGCCGCCGGAGGTGACGATCACCGCCTGCGCTTTCAGCGTGAAATGCCCGGCGACGGCGCGGCCGCTCTTCTCGCCGCGGGCGACATCGCTCGCTTCCAGCACCTCGCCCTCGACGCCCTCGACCGCGCCGCGGCTTTTCGTGATGGCGGTGACGCGATGGCGAAACCGGAACGACAGCAGCCCCCTGGCCTGTGCTTCCCTCGCCCGTCGCAGGAAGGGTTCCAGCACGCCCGGGCCGGTGCCCCATGTCACATGGAAGCGCGGCACCGAATTGCCATGGCCGGTGGCGAGATGGCCGCCGCGCTCGGCCCAGCCGACGATCGGGAACCAGCGCATGCCCATGCCGTGCAGCCAGGGCCGCTTCTCGCCGGCGGAGAAGTCGAGATAGGCCTCGGCCCAGCGCCGCGGCCATTCGTCTTCCGGCCGGTCGAAGCCGGCCGAGCCGAACCAGTCGTCCCGCGCCAATTCGCGGGAATCGCGGATGCGCAACCGCCGCTGCTCCGGGCTGTCGATGAAGAACAGGCCGCCGAGCGACCAGAAGGCCTGCCCGCCGAGCGATTGCTGCGGCTCCTGGTCGAGCAGCACGACCTTGCGGCCGGCATCCGCGATCTCGCAGGCTGCGACGAGGCCCGAGAGCCCCGCCCCCACGATCGCCACGTCGGTCTCATGCTGCATGATCCGCCCCGGATGCCGTCCTTGCCGGCGGCTTGACGGCAGTATGGCGATCTCCTCCCCACCGGCAAGGCATCGCCGCTGTTGACCTTCGCGGCCGCTTGCGCGACGCCGGACGGATCATGAGTCTGATGTTGCCCCGTGCTTTCCTCGGCGTTACCCGCTCGGTGCTCGGCCGCCCCTGGCGCGACCGGCTCGATATCGCCGGGCTCGGCCGTGCCGAGATGCTCAGCCAGCAGCAGGGCTTGCCCGACATCCTGGCGCGGCTGCTCGCGGCGCGCGGCGTCGAGCCGGCCGAGGCGATGCGCTTCCTCGAGCCGAAGCTGCGCGACCTGTTGCCGGACCCGGCCGTCCTCGCCGACATGCAGCCCGCCGCGGCGCGGCTGGCGCGGGCGGCGATGCAGGGCGAGCGCGTCGCCATCTTCGGCGACTACGACGTCGACGGCGCCTGCTCCTCCGCCTTGCTCGCGGGCTTCCTGTCCCAGGCCGGTGCGCGTCCGCGCATCCATATCCCGGACCGGCTGATCGAGGGCTATGGGCCGAACAGCGAAGCGATCCGCATGCTGGCCGGCGAGGGCGCGACCCTGCTCGTCACGGTCGATTGCGGCACGACCAGCGAGGAGCCGCTGGCGGAGGCGCGCCGGCTCGGCCTCGACGTCGTCGTGCTCGATCACCATCAGGCGCCCGAGCGCCTGCCGGAGGTCGAGGCGCTGGTCAATCCGAACCGGCAGGACGATCTTTCCGGCCTCGGCCATCTCTGCGCTGCCGGCGTGGTCTTCCTGGCCCTGGTCGCCACCAGCCGCGAACTGCGCCGGCAGGGCCATTGGGCGGCACGCGGCGGCGAGCCGGACCTGCTGCTGGCGCTCGATCTCGTCGCGCTGGCGACGGTGGCCGACGTCGTGCCGCTGCGGGGGCTCAACCGCGCCTTCGTGCGCCAGGGGCTGGCGATGATGCGCAGCCGGGCCCGGCCGGGCCTCGCCGCGCTGATGGACGTCTCCGGCCTCGATGGTCCGATCCAGCCCTGGCATCTCGGCTACCTGCTCGGCCCGCGCATCAATGCCGGCGGGCGCATCGGCGATGCCGCGCTCGGCGCCCGCCTGCTGCTGACCGATGACGAAGTCGAGGCGCGCGGCATCGCCGCCGAGCTCAACCGCCTCAACCAGGAGCGCCAGGAGATCGAGCGGCTCGCGGTGCTGGAGGCGGTGTCGCAGGCTGAGCACGAGCTTGCGGGCGCCTCGGAGATGCCGGTCCTGCTCGCGGGCAGTGCCGATTGGCATCCCGGCATCGTCGGGCTCGTCGCGGCGCGGCTGAAGGAGCGTTTCCGCCGCCCGGCCTTCGCGCTCGCGCTGAACGGGGAGGGCGGGGCGACCGGCTCGGGCCGCTCGGTCGCCGGGGTCGATCTCGGGCGCGCGGTCCGTGCCGCCGTCGAGGCCGGGCTCGCCGTCAAGGGCGGCGGCCACGCCATGGCGGCCGGCGTCACGCTGGCGCGCGGACAGGCCGCGCCTTTCCATGCCTTCCTCAGCGACTATCTGGTGCGGGAGGTCGATGCCGCCGACGAGGCTGCGGCCCTGCTGGTCGATGCGGCGCTCAGCGCCGGCGGCGCGAGCCCGCGCCTCATCGCTGAGATCGACAAGGCTGGGCCCTTCGGTTCGGGCAGCCCGGAGCCGGTCTTCGTCTTCCCCGCGCATCGCCTGACGGACGCCATCGAGATCGGCAGCGGCGGCCATGTCCGTATCAAGCTGCGCTCCGGCGACGGCGCCAGCATCGGCGGCATCGCCTTCCGCGCGGCCCAGGAGCCGCTGGGCCAGGCCCTCCTGTCGTCGCGCGGGGAGGCGGTGCATCTGGCGGCGACGCTGGCGCTCAACCGCTGGGGCGGCAACGAGACGGCGGAGCTGCGCATCCTTGATCTCGCCCGTCCGACCTGATCCGACGAGAGATCAGATTTCTTGTGAACGGGTGCTTGCGGAGCGGCAGGCCTGCCACTATACCTCGGCCCGCTTCGGCACGAACCCGCGCGGTTCGGGGCAAAGCGGTCTTCGTCTATCGGTTAGGACACCAGCCTTTCACGCTGGGAAGACGGGTTCGATTCCCGTAGACCGCGCCATCGCTCCTCCAAGTACTTGCAAAGCTAGAATTCTTGCTCTTTCATGAACTTAGAGACGGCGAAGCCGTCCATCAGAGTAACGGCGCAGGGCGCTCTCTGATGGGCATTGATCTGCGGCACGAGACGGCGGAAATGCTCCGTTGCGCAGTGCTGGTCCAAAGCGGCTCTATCCGGCCATGTTTCGATGAAAACGAAATGTCCGGGATCGCTCTGGTTCGTGAATAGCTCGTAGCTGATGCACAAGGGCTCTTGGCGCGTGGCTTGAACCAGTTCGCGATAGAGCGGCGCGACGATGTCGAGGGCCTCGGACTTGATGAAGTCCTGAGCGATGACTTGAGCACCCGATTTCCTTCCGCCTATGGCGCGACATGGGTCGTCGCTTGATCTCACCCTGTTTGCCACCTCGCACTGCCACCGCCCGTCAGCAGCGAAGAGGGCCGTTCTGAAGGCTCAGAAGGAAGCTGAGAAAGCGGCATAGGCCGGACACCAGGCGACTTCAGTACCCGTCGGAATGGCGGGCTTTTCCTTGTCGCAAACCCCGGCAGACTTCGGGGTTTCGCCAGCTCCATCCTAGCCGATCAATCATCGTCATCGTCGTCATCCCGCCAGCGACGACGATAGGAGCGGCGCCTCCATTCCCGCTCGCGCCTGTAACGTTCCCGCTCGCGTTCGTAACGATACCTCCGGTAGCGGTCCCTGCGGTCTTCCCACTCAGGGAGTTCGAATGGTCCGAAGAACTGCGCGTTTGCAGTGTCGACCACCACCGCAACGCTCGTAACGGCCCCGCCAATCAGGGCAGTGAGGAAACCTCGCCGGTTCATTGGTCGCTCCCTTCGGGTTCGCCACGATATCGGCCGGGTGTGGCCTGTCGAAGATGAACGGGTGATGAGTAGCGCGGTTCCGGGTTTCAGGGCGCAAAAGGCCGGTCACGAGCCATAACCCGTCCCTCGCGGTGAAAGGGCAGGAACCTTCCGATGCCCGTTTCTTGCCGTGCGCTGACACGCCGTTGATCGCTGCCCTCCCGATCCTCGGCCCTGTCGCTACGGCTGCGGCAGCTCTGCGGGGTGCTTCCCGCGCTTGTCCTGCCCATGAAGTGCGCCGCTGCCTCACCCTCAACATTACCCCTCACAAGCCCCCTAACGGTGAACGTGGCTGTCGCTGTGAGGCCCGAAGCGGCAAACCGCTCTAGCGCGGTATCTCCCAAGAACGCAGAACACCCTTCGCCACCCTCTTGTATATAGGTATGTTCATTATATGTTCTTCTCATTGCAGTGAGAGGATTTGATCATGTCAGCATTTCTTGGCGCCCCCGGTGCTCGAACGATCTACAATAGCAGTCGGACGCCGCTCCGTTTCTTGGGCACCGTTTTGGTTCTCTGCCTTGCAAGCATGGCGAGTTTGCAGCTGTGGAGCTTTTTGCTCTCCGTTGCTTTTTTTGCCGCGATAGAGGCCGGTCTCCTGGCGGCGAGAAAGCCCGTCAAATACCCGTTCGTGGCAAGTTGCCTCTTAACTGCGCCGTTTCTGCCCGTGATCTGGTTCGCGTGACGAAGATCCCCGGAGAGCTTTCATCCTCCGGGGCTCCAGACATGAAGTCACTTCACTCTTCGTCGCCGCCACCCCCTAGGCCGCCTCGCCAGCGGCCATTGGTACCATCGCCCTGTCAGCCTTGATCTTGTCGTTCAGGATCGCCTCACGGACCTCCGGGTACTCCTCGCCAACCTGCTGTTCTGCCGCCTGCCGGTAAGACCGGTTTACGGTCGCAATCAGGCGCGGCAGGATGTCGTTGCGTTCGGCATCGGCGAGCACTCCGCGGCGGAGCTGAATCTCGCGCAAGTCGCGGCAATGTCTGGATCACGGAGCCATTAGGGATGGACTGGCGAGTCTGGCACGATAAGTACGACAGCGCTGGCTCAAGGATGGCGGAGCGCCTGCGGACCGTTCAGGGGCAGATTGTGACCGCCCTGGACAGCTGCCCACCCGGTCCGCTCCGGGTTATCAGCCTGTGCGCTGGGCAAGGACGCGACTTGCTGGAGGTGCTGGCGGACCATCCGCGTCGCAATGACGTCCGGGCACGGCTTGTTGAGCTGGATGAGCGAAACACAGGGTCCGCCAAACAAGTGGCCCGTGCCAGCGGGCTCCATCAGGTGGAGGTCGTGACTGCTGACGCCTCGCTTGGCGATCAGTACCGGGACATGACGCCAGCGCTTCTGGTGCTGATTTGTGGAGTGTTCGGCAACATCAGTGATGAGGATATCAAGCGCACTATCGACGCCTGCCCCCAGCTATGCGCGACTGGCGGAAGCGTTATCTGGACTCGCAATCGCCGAAAGCCGGACCGTGTGCCGATGATCTGCCGGTGGTTCGCGGCGCTCGGCTTCGATCTGCAATGGCTATCTGACTCCGAGACGGAGCTGGCCGTTGGAGTGCATCGCTTCATGGGAGAGGCTCAGCCCCTCGTCATGGGCCTGCGCATGTTCACGTTCGTCGGATACGACAAGCTCGGTCGTTGAGTGTAGAGGCAGCCCGAGAAACTGCGACCGAAGGATTGGGCGAGTGTCTGCTCCCGCCCCGTAGCTGCCGTTTGCCGTCCGGACCATATTCGTGAGTGGAGGTAGGCACCATGCACCCGGCACCCGGTTGGGTAAGGACGTGACGCCTTTTCGCAGGCCGCGCCGGCAAGGTATAATGGGCCCTGCAGCCCTTGTCGCAGGGCCGCACGATGTCTCCCAGCGGGGAGGACGCCATGGGACGCAAGTTCATAGATTGCCGCGCATTCCCGAGCGAGATGAATTGCTCGGTCGCGATCAGTGCCGACACCGAAAGCGAGCTGCTGGAGGCGGCCGTGCAGCATGCGGTCGCCGTGCACGGGCATCAGGATACGCCCGCGCTCAGGGATCAGATCAAGGGCATCATCAAGGACGGCATGCCCTCCGAGGAAGCGCCGAGCCGCGCCGCCTGACGGCGGCGAGCGCTGCCGCCTCGTGACATTCCTGCGCCCCTGTCGGGTTGCTGGGGCGTGAGGCCGTCAGCCTTGCGCCGCTCAGGCTGCGACGTCGCTCCGGGTAGAGCCGTGCTGCCGGGTCCAGGCGGCATACCAGCTGTCGAACAGCTTGAGCTGCGCCTCGGCATAGCCGCGCTGGCTCTCGGTCAGCATGTCGGTCTCGTTGAAGTGCAGGGCGTATTCATGAGCGCCCTTCAGCACCATCAGATGCTTGAAATAGAGGACGAGGTCGGGGCCTTCGTCGAAGGAGGAGAGGATGGCGAGCGCCTCCTCGAGTTCTTGCGCGCGCCGGCGCGCCTCGGGATCGCCCTTGGCCGCGGCTTCCGACAGCCGGCACAGATGGAGCACTTCCTTCGGCAGCACATTGCCGATGCCGGTGATCGCGCCGGTCGCGCCGCAATTCACATAGCCGTGGAAGACGGCGGTATCGACGCCGATCATCAGCGAGACGTCGTCGTCGCGGCTGGTGATGTTCTCGGCCGCGTAGCGCATGTCGGCCGGCCCGCCGAACTCCTTGAAGCCGACCAGGTTGGGGTGCTCCGCGCGCAGCGCGAAGAACAGGTCGGCCCGCGTCGCGAAGCCGTAATAGGGGCTGTTGTAGATCACGGCCGGCAGGTCGGGAGCGGCGGACAGGATCGCCTTGAAATGCGCCTTCTGGGCGAGGATGACCGAGCCGCGCGACAGCACGCGCGGGATCACCATCAGCCCCTTGGCCCCGACCTTCTGCGCATGGGCCGCAAGCGCGACGGCCGACGCCGTGTTGACCGCCCCGGTGCCGACGATGACCGGGATGCCGGCCTGCGCCAGCCGCTCGACGCCTTCCATGCGCTGGGCGTCGGTGAGCAGCGGCCAGTCCCCCATCGAGCCGCAATAGACCACCGCCGACATGCCGGCTGCGATCAGCTCCTTGGCCTTGCGGACCAGCGCGTCGAAATCCGGGGTTCGATCCGCCTTGCAGGGCGTCATCAGCGCGGGGATCACGCCGGAGAAAATCTTGGCCTTCATCACGCTCTCCCTGCTTGCTCGGCGGGCGGGCGCGCGGCATCGCGAGCCTCTCGCAGCCCCCTTATGCCATGTTGCATATTATTTGTCGACAAGAGAAGTGGCGCAATCGGGAGGGCTTGCGCGGCCTACAGGGCGATCTCCAGCCGTTCGTCGCCGATGGTCAACGTCTGGATCTGCCGGACGATCTGCTCGGCATGGGCGCGCCCCAGACGCTCGGCTTCCGCCGTATCCCGTGCCGCGATCGCGGCGATCATCGCCTCGTGCTCGTCGACGAATTGCTGCGGCAGCCGGTCTTCATAGGATTGATAGTAGAGCCGCAGGAAGCGGCGGCCTTCGTCGAGCAGGCGGCTGAACAGGCTGTTGAAATAGGGGTTGCGGCCGGCTTCCGCGATGGCGGCATGGAAGGCGGCATTGGTCGCGATCATGGCGAGCGCGTCCTGCGCCCTGACCGCGGCGGCGAAGGCGGCCTGCCGGTCGCGGATCGCGTCCAGGTCCTCGGGGCGGCGGTGCTGCGCGGCGAGCTGCGCGGTGACCCGATACATCAGCACGAGCGCGTCGAAGAACGCGGCCATGTTGAGGAAATCGAGGTTCGACACCATGGTCGAGCGGTTGGGCAGCGTAACGATCAGCCCTTCGCCTGCGAGCCGCACCAGCGCCTCACGGATGGGCGTGCGCGACATGCTGAAGCGCTCGGCGAGCTGCACCTCGTCGATCGGGCTGCCCGGCGGCAGTACCAGATCGAGGATCTCGTCCCGCAGCAGGTCGTAGACGACCCTGACGCCCGAGCCGCGTCGACGCTCGGGCGCCGCACTGCTGACCTTCTTCGCCGGTTCCATCCGCTCACCTCTTGTCGACAAGAGGGATAGTGAAGCCTGGCGGTGCGGGCAATCCTGCGCGCCGGCCCGGAGATTCCCTCAGATCAGCGCCAGCATATGCAGCCCGACGAAGCAGCCGGCGCCGCTGGCGATCAGCAGCAGCGGATTGACCGGCGTCAGCATGAGCAGCGCTGTCGAGACGAGCGCGGTGCCGCGCGCGAGCCAGCCTCCGTCGAGCGACTGGATCAGGACATAGCTGGCGGCCAGGATCATGCCGGCGGCGACGGGGCGCAGGCCCTTTTCCAGGGCGCGCAGCAGCCGGGCGCCCTCATAGCGCGACCAGATATGGGCGACGCCGTAGATCAGGAAGGCGGTGGGCCCGAAGATGCCGACAGTCGCCGCCAGCGCCCCCCAGAACCCGGCGATCTGCCAGCCGATCAGCGTCGCCAGGAGCGAGCCCGGCCCGGGCGCCAGCCGCGCGATCGCGAAAGCATCGACGAATTGCGCGGCACTCAGCCAGTGATGCACGTCGACGATCTGGCGGTGCATGTCGGCAATGGCGCTCTGCCCGCCGCCGATCGTCACCAGCGAGAGGGGCAGGAAGACCGCGAGGATGCTGAGCGGCAGGTTGGGCATTGTCCGGCGCTCAGCCTCGATAATAGGTCACGGCGACGCTGAGCGAGCCGGCGCCGAGCACGGTCCAGAGCAGCGGCCATTTCAGGATCGCAACGGCGAAGAAGGTCGCGGCCATGATCGCGAGCGGGAAGACCCGGCGCGGCACGCGCCGTGCCGCGGTCAGCCCCATCGCCAGGGACAGCCCGATCGCGGCCGAGGCCGCGCCGCCAAGTGCGACATGGGTGACGGCGTAGTTGCCGAGCCAGGCGAAGGCGGTGCCGAGCAGCACGATGACGATGGCGGCCGGCACGACGATGCCGAGCCAGCAGGCGATCGCCCCGCCGCGTCCGCCGAGCTTGTAGCCGATCCAGATCGCCATGTTGGTGACGTTGACGCCGGGCAGCGCCTGCGCGATCGAAAGCCCGTTGAGGAAATCCTCCTCGCTCATCAGCCGGCGTCGCTGCACGAATTCCCGCAGCATCCAGCCGCTCAGGCCGCCGCCGAAGCTGGTCAGCCCGATCCGCGCGAAGATCAGGAAAAGTTGCAGCGCGCTCGGGCGCTCGGCCAAGGCATCCGGCATGTGATTCCAAGCCAACCGCAGCTGATGTCGCCAGAAAGCAGGCTTTTCTCCGGCTTGCCAGCGCCGGAACGCATGCGCGCCATGACGCGGGGCGGGAAGGGCCTGGGCGGCGCGGGTCAGGCCCGGCGCAGGGTCCGCTTGACGGCGCGCTTCAGCCGGTCTCCCGCCTTGCGCACGAGCTCGCGGTTGCGCTGTTCGCTGTCGGGCACCGGCTCGGGAATCGGCAGTGGCCAGGCATCGGCATCCCTGGCCGGCGTACCGTTCTGCGCCTGCGGGCTGCGGCCGAGCGGCAGGGATTCCGGATCGAGATTCGGTACGGCAAGTTCCGTCAGCGACGGATCGACGAAAGCCTTGATCGGCAGGTGGTCCGATGCGACGCGCGCCAGCGGCGTGTCGTGGACGGCCACATCGGAGAGGATCTCCGGCCGGTCGGCGATGATCCTGTCCAGCGCCAGCAGGGGCAGCCCCGAGGGAAAGCTCGGCACCGGCATGGGCAGCGCGCCGAAGGCGGGTCCGAGCTCCCTGAGCGCGGAGCGGTCGCCGAGCCGCCATTCGTTGAGATCCCCGAGCAGCAGCGTGGCGCGCTCGTCGCGGCTCCTCATGATCTCGATCAGCATGCGCGCCTGCTGGGAGCGCGAGCGCCGCAGCAGGCCGAGATGCGCCGCCACGATCCGCAGCTCGGCGCCGCTTTCGAGGTCGATGTCGACCACGAGCGCCCCGCGCGGCTCCAGCCCCGGCAGCGAGACCTGGTGGACGTCGCGCACCAGCCCCTGGCGGATCAGCACCACATTGCCGTGCCAGCCATGCGCGGCGGCGTTGGCGCTCTCGACCGGGACCGGCACGAGCCCGGTCTCGTCCTTCAGCCGCGCGAGGTCGAGCAGGCCATGGCGCGCACCGAAGCGCTTGTCGGCCTCCTGCAGCGCGATGATGTCCGGAGCGATCTCGCGGATGACCTGGGCGATGCGGGTGGGGTCGAAGCGGCCGTCGACGCCGACGCATTTATGGACGTTGTACGAGGCGACCAGCGTTCCGCTGCGCTGCTCTCCGGCTGCTGGACGTGCCGGATGGCCGGGCCGATTCTTCCGCTGGCGCAGGGAGGCGATGATGCTGGCAGGCAGGCTCTGGCTCTTCTTCTGCATCGCTCGGCCGGCTTGTGCTCCGCACCCGTTCGGATGCACGGGTCGACGGCATGGGCATCATGGCGCCAGGAATGTGACGGCCATGGTTCAGAGATAGGGTGAACCGAGCCAGATCAGCCTGTCCATTAGACGCATGACATAGGGCCGGGCGCGCAGGCCGGCAAGCGTGACGGGCGTCGCCGTCGCCATCACCGCCTCGATCCGGCGCTCGATCTCGCTGGCGAAGCCATGGTCGAGCACCTCGATATCGATCTCGAAATTGAGCCGGAGCGAGCGCGGATCGAGATTGGACGAGCCGACATAGGCCCAGCAGCCGTCGATGACGAAGAGCTTGGAATGGTCGAACGGCCCGGTCGAGCGCCAGATTCGGCAATAATCCTTGAGCATCTGGTCGAATTGCGCGGTCATGGCCCGGTCGACCAGCACGAGATTGTTGACCGACGGTACGACGATGTCGATGTCCACGCCGCGCCGCGCGGCGGTCACCAGCGCGCTGATCAGCTCCTGGTCCGGCAGGAAATAGGGCGACATGATCCTGACCGAACGGCGCGCCACCGAGAGGGCGCCGATCAGCAGCTTGTGATTGGTCTCGAGATAGGCGTCGGGCCCGGAGGGCACCGCCCGCATCAGAACCGGCATCCGGTGCGTGGCCGGCGGCGTGATCGCCCAGGCCGGTCCGCCCAGGGCCTCTCCGGTGGCGAAGCGCCAATCCTCCGCCGCGACGGCGAAGAGATCGGCGACGACAGGTCCGGTCAGGCGGAAATGCGTGTCATGCGCATAGGCTTCGCCGGCGAATTCGCGGGTGAAGCCCTGGCGGATGTTCATGCCGCCCATGAAGGCGATCGTCCCGTCGACGACGATGATCTTCCGGTGTGTCCGCAGATTGGCATAGGGCAGCCTGAGCCCCACGATGATGTTGCCGTTGAACACGTCGACCGCGACGCCACCCTCGCGCAGATGGCCGGCGATGCTGGGCACCGAATAGCGGGCGCCGACCGCGTCGATGAGCACCCGCACCGCGACACCGCGCCGATGCGCGGCGACCAGCGCATCGGCGATGCGCAGGCCGATCGGGTCGCGGTCGAAGATGTAGCTTTCGAGGATGATGCTGCGCTCGGCTGCTGCGATGGCGGCGAGCATGGCAGCGTAGGCCTCGTCGCCGGTGTGCAGGGTCTCGATGCTGTTGCCGGTGGTCAGCGGGTGGCGGGCGACGCGGTCGCCCAGCGTCTTGAGAGCGAGGAAGCGCTGGCCAAAATGTTCCGCAACCTCCTTGCCGTCGGCATGGAACCCGGTTGTGCCGGCGCCGTGGCCGGGGCGCTGGGCCCGGATGGCGGCGCGCCGGATCAGGTTCACGCCGGCGATGGCGTAGATGAGCGGCCCGACGATCGGCGAGAGGATGATGACGCCGGCCCAGCCGATGGCGCCGCGCACCTCGTCCTTGGTCATCACCGCATGCGCAGCAGCCACCGCCGCCATGACGAGCGAGATCACGGCGAGGATATGCGGCCAATAGGCTGAGAGAATCCCCCACATGACCATGAGGTTAGTCGTTGGGCGCGGCGGCCGCCATGCCTGAGCGCCTCCGATCAAGGTTCAGGCATGGCGCCCGGATCGGCGCCGCTGAGGCGGCTTGTCCGGGGCGGCCGCGCGTTTTCGGTGAGCCGACTTGCTCTGTGCCGCGGTGATCATGGCCATAGCCATCGTTCCAAAGAGGCAGGCAGGCGCGCGGCCCGTCATCCTGCGTCAGGGAAGGGCGCCGCCACCCCAGACTCGACTCGCCATTCATCGCATGGCGTTCTATAAGGAACAAAGAGTGAACAATTTATCCTCCGCCATGCAAAACGTCGCCTCGCCAACCTTGTCCGATCTGCGCCGCAGCCTCGCCGAGGCAGCCTTGCGGACGGGGCCGGCTGCGACAGGGAGGGTCGGCTTCGGTGCAGCGGAGATCGACGCGGCCCTGTCCGGCGGCCTCGAACGGGCGGCGCTGCACGAGATCTACGCTGCCGGCGCCGCCGATGTCGCCGCCGCGACGGGCTTCGCGCTCGGGCTCGCGCTGCGCGCGGTGCAAGGGGAAGCTGCAGGGAGCGAAAGGCCGATCCTCTGGGCGCGGCAGGATTTCGTCGATGCCGAGACTGGCCGGCTGCATGCGCCGGGCTTGAACGAGCTCGGGCTCGATCCTGCCCGGCTGCTGCTGGTGCGGGCGCGTGATGCCGAGGGCGTGCTGCGCGCCGGTGCGGAAGGCGCGCGCTGCCCGGCGCTGGGCGCCGTGCTGATCGAGCCCTGGGGCGAGCCGCGCGCCTTCGACCTCACTGCGAGCCGGCGGCTCTCGCTCGCGGCGGAAGGCTCGGGCGTGCCGGTCCTGCTGCTGCGCGTGGCCGCGGCCGAGGCGCCGAGCGCGGCGCGCACCCGCTGGCAGGTGAGGGCGCTCGCCTCGCGGGCGCTGGAGGCCAACGCCCCGGGCGTCCCGGCTTTTGCCTTGAGATTGCTGCGCCAGCGCGGCGGCGCAGCGGAGCGTGAGTGGCGTGTGGAGTGGGACCGTGACCGACGAACTTTCGCGGAACGCAGCCTTTTCGACCGATCGGACAGATTGGCTTCCCGGACAGACCATGCCGCGCCGCTATCTCGCCCTCTGGTTCCCCTATCTGGCGACGGACAGGTTGCAGCGGACGGGTGCGATTCCGGCCTTCGGCGCGTCGGCTGAGAAGCCCCATGTCCTGGTCGAAACGCAGCACAATGCGCTGCGGCTCGTCGATTGCGATCTGCGGGCCGTTCATCTCGGCCTGACCCGCGGCATGACCCTGGCCGATGCCCGCGCGCGCATTCCCGATCTTGTCGCGCTGGAGGCTGAGCCGCAGGCCGACGGCGAATTCCTCGAAGCGCTCGCCGCCTTCTGCGACCGCTTCACCCCGCTGGTCGCGCTCGACGAGCCGCATGGCCTCGTGCTCGACATCACCGGCTGCGCCCATCTCTTCGGGGGCGAGAAGGGGCTCGGCACGCTAGCCGGGCACTCCATGCAGCGCATCGGCCTCAAGCTCAAGGCCGCCATCGCCGGCACGCCCGATGCCGCCCGTGCCTGCGCCCGCCATGGCGATGGCGGCATCGTCCTGCCGGGACAGGAGGAGGCGCAGCTGCGCGCCTTGCCGATCGCCGCGCTGGATACCGACGCCGAGACCGTGATCGCGCTCTCGCGTGCCGGCCTCAAGACGCTGGCCGATCTCGCGGAGAGACCCTCGGAAACGCTCTCGGCCCGCTTCGGCGAGGCGCTGGCGGTGAAGCTCCTGCGCATCCTCGGACGCGAGGACCGGCGCATCACGCCGCTGCGCCCGCCGCCCGATTGCGTGGTCGAGCGCCATTTCGCCGAGCCTTTCGCCGATACGGCGAGCCTCGAGGCGGTGGTCGTCCGGCTGATCGGGGAGGCCGCCCGCGTGCTGGAGGCGCGGGGTGAAGGCGGACGCGTCTTCGAGATCGGCTTCTTCCGCAGCGACGGCGCGGTCCGTCGCCTTGCCATCGAGACCGGCCGGCCTTCGCGCGATGCCAAGGCGCTGCTCAGGCTCTATCGCGAGCGCATCGAGGCGCTGGCCGATCCGCTCGATCCCGGCTTCGGCTTCGATGCGATCAAGCTCGCCGTGCCGGTCTGTGAGCCGCTGGCGGAGCAGCAGCACAGCCTCGACGGCCGCGCCGTCGAGGAGGAGGCGGTGGCCGCGCTCGTCGACCGGCTCGTCACCCGCTTCGGCCGCGACCGCGTGCTGCGCTTCGCGGCACAGGACACGCATCACCCCGTCCGGGCCGCGAAGGCGCTCTCGGCTGCCGCGCCGCTGCCGGAAGTGGCCTGGCCCGAGCCCGAGCCGGAGGAGCCGCCGGCCCGCCCGCTCCAGCTCTTCGAGCCGCCTCAAGCTGTCGAGGCGATCGCGGAGGTGCCCGACGGCCCGCCGATCCGCTTCCGCTGGCGCCGCCTCATCCATGACGTCGCCCGCGCCGAGGGCCCTGAGCGCATCGCTCCCGAATGGTGGCGTGACGGCTCGGACGAGCCGATGCGCGACTATTATCGCGTCGAGGATGCTGAAGGCCGCCGCTTCTGGCTCTACCGGATCGGTTTCTACGAGGCCGGAAACGACCCGCCGCGCTGGTTCCTGCACGGACTCTTCGCATGAATCAGATTGGGAGCCCCTTTGCCGAACCTGTTGCCGCCACGCATTTTTCCTTCCTGCGCGGCGCCTCCCCGGGGCCGCATATGGTGCTGACCGCGCTGCTGCTCGGCTATTCCGGCATCGGCATCGCCGACCGCAATACGGTGGCGGGCGTCGTGCGGGCCTGGGCGGCGCTGAAGCAATTGCGCGAGGACGGCCTGCCGGCGCCCGACAAGATCAGGGAAGGCGGCAGTCCCGGTGAATATTACTGGGCCGAGAACCTCGAATGCTCCGCCCTGCCTTTCACGCCCGCGCAGATGAAGGCGAAGGCGGAGCGCTTCAAGCTCGCGACCGGCACCCGCCTCGTCTTCGCTGACGGCACACCTGATATCGTCGTCTATCCCGCCAACCGCGCCGGCTGGGGAAGGCTCTGCCGCCTGCTCAGCCATGGCAACCTGAAGGACGGCGTGAAGAAGGGCGAATGCCATCTCGTCCTCGACGACCTCCTCAACGATGCCCGCGACCTGCTGCTGACCCTGATGCCCGAGCGCAGCCTCGATGGCCTGCCTGCTCTGCTCGCCAAGCTGGACGATGCTGCGCCCGGCGCTGTCTGGCTCGCCGCCAGCATGCACCGCCGCGGCGACGATCGCCGCCGCCTCGCGCGGCTCAAGGCGATCGCGGCAGCGACCCGCACGCCTCTGATCGCGACCAATGACGCACTCTACGATTCCATCGCGCAGCGCGACCTGCAGGACGTGCTGACCTGCATCCGCGAGGGCACCACCATCGAGCGAGCCGGGCGCCTGCTCGAATCCAATGCCGAGCGCCATCTCAAGTTGCCGCAGGAAATGGCGCGTTTGTTTCGCGATGCGCCCGAGGCCATCGCCGAGACGCAAGCCCTGTTCTCCCGCATTGAGTTCGATCTTGGCCAGCTCAAATACGAATATCCCGACGAGCCGATCCCGCCCGGCTGGAAGGACCAGGATTGGCTCGTGGAACTGGTCCGCCGCTGCTGCCTGATCCGCTATCCCGATGGCGTGCCGGAGAAGGTCGAGAAGCTCTTGGCGAAGGAACTCGATCTGATCGGGAAGCTCGAATACGCCCGCTATTTCCTGACGATCCGCCAGATCGTCGAATTCGCGAACAGTAGAGGCATCCTCTGCCAGGGCCGCGGCTCGGCCGCCAATTCCGCCGTCTGCTACGTGCTCGGCATCACCGCCGTCGACCCGGCCGAGAACGATGTGCTGTTCGAGCGCTTCATCTCCACCGAGCGCAAGGAGCCGCCCGATATCGACGTCGATTTCGAGCACGAGCGGCGCGAGGAGGTGATCCAGTGGATCTACAAGTTCTATGGCCGTGAGCGTGCCGGCATCGCCGCCACCGTGATCCATTACCGGCCACGCAGCGCCATCCGCGAGGCCGGCAAGGTGCTGGGCCTGACCGAGGACGTCACCGCCCGCATCGCCGATACCAATTGGGGCAGCTGGGGCAGCGAGATCGGCGATGCCCGCATCCGTCAGGCCGGGCTCGATCCGACCAATCCGACGATCCGCCGCGCCGTCGATTTCGCCACCCGGTTATTGGGCTATCCGCGCCATCTCTCGCAGCATGTCGGCGGCTTCGTTTTGTCGCGCGGACGGCTCGATGAGACCGTGCCGATCGGCAACGCCGCGATGGACGATCGCACCTTCATCGAATGGGACCGCGACGATATCGACGAACTCGGGCTGATGAAGGTCGATGTGCTCGCCCTGGGCATGCTGACCTGTATTCGCAAGGCGTTCGATCTGATCGCGGCCAACGGCGGAAAATCCTATCAGCTCGCCGATTTCACGGATGGCGACGAGGCGACCTACGACATGCTCTGCGAGGGCAAATCGCTCGGCGTCTTCCAGGTCGAGAGCCGTGCCCAGATGAACATGCTGCCGCGCCTCAGGCCGCGGAAGTTCTATGACCTCGTCATCCAGGTCGCGATCGTCCGCCCCGGACCGATCCAGGGCAACATGGTCCATCCCTATCTGAAGCGGCGGTCGGGTCTCGAGAAGGTGACCTATCCCTCGCCGTCGCCCGAGCATGGACCGGCGAATGAACTCTACGAGGTGTTGAAGAAGACCTTTGGCGTTCCGCTCTTTCAGGAGCAGGCGATGCGCCTCGCCATGGAAGCCGCCAAGTTCACCGAACCTGAGGCGAACGGCCTGCGCAAGGCGATGGCGACCTTCCGCAATGCCGGCACCATCGGCAATTACGAGGCGATGATGGTCGAACGCATGGTGGAACGCGGCTATGAGCGCGATTTCGCCCAGCGTTGCTTCGAGCAGATCAAGGGCTTTGGCAGCTATGGCTTTCCGGAAAGTCACGCCGCCTCCTTCGCCAAGCTGGTCTACATCTCCTCGTTCCTGAAAAAGCACTATCCGGCGGCTTTCGCCGCCGCGCTGCTGAATTCTCAGCCGATGGGCTTCTATGCGCCTGCCCAGATCGTCCGGGAGGCGGAGGAGAATGGCGGCGTCGAGCCGCGCCCGGCCGATGTCAATTCCAGCTTTTTGGACAACAGCTTGGAAGCTGTTTCGGAATCAAGCTCTTATCATGATCGGCCGCAGCAGCCGAGCAAACGGGACCCCTTCGCACTGCGCCTCGGCTTTCGCCAGATCGACGGCTTCAAGGATGAGTGGGGCCAAGCCATCGCGGAGGAGCGGGAAGTGCACGGCCCCTACCGCGATGTCGAGGAGCTGATGCGCCGGGCCGCTCTGCCCGCCCGCGCCATGCGCCTGCTCGCCGATGCCGATGCCTTCCGCTCGCTCGGGCTGGATCGCCGCGAGGCGCTCTGGGCCGTGCGACGCCTGCCGGATGACGCGGCGTTGCCGCTTTTCCAGGCCGCCAGTGCCCGCGAACTGGGGCAGGAGCGGGCGATGGCGCTGCCCGCCATGCCTCTGGCCGAACACATCGTCGCCGATTACCAAACCGTCCGACTCTCGCTGAAGGGGCACCCGATGCAGCTCTTGCGCCCGCGCTTCCGGCGCGAGGGCGTGCTGAGCTGTGCCGAGACCGAGGCGAGGCCCGATGCCGCTTTCGCCCGTACGGCGGGTGTCGTGCTGGTGCGCCAGCGGCCGGGGAACGGCAAGGCGATCTTCGTCACGCTGGAGGACGAGACCGGCATCACCAATGTCGTGATCTGGGCGCGGCTGTTCGAGCGCTTCCGCCGCGAGGTCATGGGCGCAAGGCTGATGCTGGTCGAGGGCAGGGTGCAGAAGAGCGTCGAGGGCGTCGTCCATCTTATGGCCCAGCGCATCACCGACCGTTCGATCGATCTCCTGTCGCTGTCGGACACGCATCGCGCCGAGGTTCCCATGCCCGTGGACGAGCTGAAGAACCCGCCGCTGCCCCGCCACCGCCACCCGCGCAATGTGCGGATCCTGCCGAAATCGCGGGATTTCCATTGAGGCGGTGAGGGCCGCTTTCATCATCCCCGGTCATCCCAGGCGATCGCAGGGAAACCCGGGATCCATGCCTGAAGCTTCGTCGGGAATGTTCCGGCGATGAATCCCGGATCGACGCCGCTCCGCAGCTTGTCCGGGATGAGATGATGCGGAGGCGAGGGCTAGCCTTCTTGGAAGGCTCCGATGGTGTCCGTCAAAACAAACTTCTCCAGCGGCAGTGAAATAAGAAAAAACACGCTATGGCTCGTGAATTGAGCTTTGGGGTCCGCAGGTATAAGTGATTTGTTCGATTTACCGAACGAATGACGCGACGGCATCATGGCGGAAGGCCCCGGTCGGGATCAGGCGGCAACCGAGGAAGCGGCAGGCGACCGCTCTGCCGAAGCACTCGCGCGCCGCGCCGTTGCCTTGAATGCGGCGTTCGGCGCAGCCGAGGTTCCCGAACGCCTCGCCGGCCTCGTCGCGCAAGCTGCCGGTCCCGTGATCTTCACCACCTCCTTCGGCCTCGAAGACCAGGTGCTGACCCATCTCATCGCGACCGCGAGGCTCCCGGTCAGCATCGTCACGCTCGACACCGGCCGCCTTTTCCCGGAGGTCTATGCGCTCTGGCAGGAGACCGAGGAGCGCTATCGCCTCCTGATCCGCCCCTATTATCCGCGCCATGAGGCGGCCGAGCTGTATGTCCGCCAGAACGGCATCAACGGCTTCTACGCCTCGCGCGATGCGCGCAAATCCTGCTGCGACATCCGCAAGGTCGAACCGCTCGGCCGTGCGCTCGCCGGCGCCGATCTCTGGCTGACGGGCCTGCGCGCCGACCAATCGACCGCCCGCGGCGACGTCAGGCTGGCCGAGGCCGATGTGGGGCGGGGCCTCCTCAAGGCGAGCCCGCTGCTCGACTGGACGCGCGAGCGCACGCTCGCCTTTGCCGAGCAGAACGGCGTGCCGATCAACCCGCTGCACGCGCAGGGCTTCGTCTCGATTGGCTGCCAGCCCTGCACCCGCGCCATCCGCCCCGGCGAGCCGGAACGGGCCGGACGCTGGTGGTGGGAGGACGACGCGGCCAAGGAATGCGGCCTGCATCTCGGCCCGGACGGAAAGCTGGAGCGAAGCAAATCCGTGCCGGAGCAGGTGAACGCATGATCCAGCTGAGCCATTTGCAGAAGCTCGAGGCGGAGGCGATCTTCATCATCCGCGAGGTGGTGGCGACCTGCGACAAACCGGTGCTGCTCTATTCGATCGGCAAGGATTCCGCGGTCTTGCTGCATCTCGCCATGAAGGCGTTCTACCCGGCCAAGCCGCCTTTCCCGCTGCTCCATGTCGATACGACCTGGAAGTTCCGCGACATGATCGCCTTCCGCGACGAGACGGCGGCGCGGCTGGGGCTCGACCTGATCGTCCACATTAACCGGGAGGGCGTCGAGGCCGGCATCAACCCCTTCGCCTCGGGCTCGCGCATCCATACCGACGTGATGAAGACGCAAGGGCTGAAGCAGGCGCTCGACCTCCACAAATTCGACGCCGCTTTCGGCGGCGCCCGTCGCGACGAGGAGAAGAGCCGGGCCAAGGAACGCGTCTTTTCGTTGCGCTCCTCCGAGCATCGCTGGGACCCGAAGAACCAGCGCCCCGAGCCCTGGCAGCTGTTCAACACCCGCAAGCACCGGGGCGAGAGCTTTCGCGTGTTTCCGCTCTCCAACTGGACCGAGCGCGACGTCTGGGACTACATCGCGCTGGAGAACATCCCGGTCGTGCCGCTCTATTTCGCGGCGCCGCGCCCGGTTGTCAGGCGCGACGGCGCCTGGATCATGCGCGACGACGAGCGCATGGAGCTGCGCCCCGGCGAGGCAGTCGAAAGCCGGATGGTCCGTTTCCGTACGCTCGGTTGCTACCCGCTGACCGGGGCGGTGGAGAGCGAGGCGGCGAGCCTCACCGACATCATCGCCGAGATGCGCTCCTCCCGCTCCTCCGAGCGGCAGGGGCGCGTCATCGACCATGACGGCTCGGGCTCGATGGAGCAGAAGAAGCAGGAAGGCTATTTCTGATGGGCTTCGCCGTCGCCAGGGAACTGGTCAAAAGGAACCTGGCCAGGAAGAATCCGAAGGCGAAGCCGGCGAACCTGCTCCCCGCCAACGACACGCCGGCTGCCTCCGAAACCGGCCAGCATTCGCTGCTGCGCTTCATCACCTGCGGCTCGGTCGACGACGGCAAGTCGACTCTGATCGGCCGCATGCTCTACGAGGCCGGTGCGGTCTTCGACGACCAGCTCAGCGCGCTCGACAACGATTCCCGCAAGTTCGGCACGCAGGGCACTGCGCTCGATTTCGCGCTCCTGGTCGACGGTCTTGCTGCCGAGCGCGAGCAGGGCATCACCATCGATGTCGCCTATCGCTATTTCGCCACCGACAGGCGCAGCTTCATCGTCGCCGATACGCCCGGTCACGAGCAATACACCCGCAATATGGCGACCGGCGCCTCGACCGCCGATCTCGCCGTCATCCTGGTCGATGCGCGCAAGGGTCTGTTGCCGCAGACGCGCCGCCATTCCTTCATCGTCTCGCTGGTCGGCGTCCGCCATGTCGTGGTCGCGATCAACAAGATGGACCTCGTCGGCTATGACGAGGCTGTCTTCGAAAAGATCGCTGCCGACTATCGCGCCGCGGTTGAGAGCCTCGGCTTCGCCTCCGTCCGCTTCGTCCCGGTCTCGGCCCGCGACGGCGACAACGTCATGGCCCGTTCGGCCGCCATGCCCTGGTATGACGGGCCGGCATTGCTGCCCCTGCTCGAAAGCGTCGCGCTCGATCGTGAGGCTGCGGGCGAGGAGGGGTTCGTCCTGCCGGTGCAGTGGGTCAACCGACCGGATCTCGATTTTCGCGGCTATGCCGGCGCGCCGGTCTCCGGCCGCGCCCGCATCGGCGATCCGGTGGTGGCGCTGCCCTCCGGCCGCGCCAGCCGCATCGCCCGGTTGATCGGCGCTACCGGCGAGGCGAGCCAGATCGCCGCCGGCCAGTCCGCGACCGTGACGCTGGAGGACGACATCGATATCTCCCGCGGCGACGTCATTGCCGCTGCCGGCACGGTGTTGCCGGTCAGCCGCGGCCTCAGGGCACGACTGCTCTGGACCGGCGAGCGGGCCATGCTGGAGGGTGGGCAGTTCCTGGTGAAGCTCGCGACGCAGAGCGCCGGCGCCACGGTCGAGGCCCTGCATCACAGCATCGATATCGAGGGCTTCCAGCCCTTGCCGGCGCACAGCCTGCGGATGAACGGCATCGGCCTTGTGACGCTGCGCCTCGACAGGCCGCTGGTATCGCTGCCCTATGCGCAAAGCCATGAACTCGGCGGCTTCATCCTGATCGACCGCATCAGCAACGAGACCGTCGCCTTCGGCTTCGTCGAGCCGGGCGAGGGCGCGGCCCGGCAGGCGGTGGGCGAGGGCGGGGCGCTGGCCCGGCTGCGGCGCGACGTCGTCCGCATCGTCGGCCGGCGCGGCACGCCGGATCGCAGGGCATGGCTTGCCGCGTTGAGCTGGCGTGTCCTCAGCACGGCGGGGCTGTTCGCGGCGGCCTTCCTGCTTACGGCGAACGCCCCGGCCTCGCTGGCACTGGCCTTCGGCGACATCCTGCTGCGCCCGGGCTTGCGGGCGCTGCACATGCGGCTTTGGCGCAAGGCGCCGAACGGGGCGTTGCAGGACGGCGCGGGGATTTGACGGTTCGCTTCGCGATCAACCTGCCGGAGATGGAAGGGGTTACGCTCCAACCACCGCCGTCGCCTCGATTTCCAGCAGCGCCTCGGGCTCCACCAGCGCTGTCACCGCGACCACAGCCATCGCCGGGAAATGGCGGCCGAAGACCTCGCGATAGGCCGGCCCTATCTCCTTGAGGCTGGTGCGATAGGTCGCGATATCGGTGACGTACCAGGTCAGTCGCACGATATCCTCGACGCGGCCACCGCCGGCCTCGACCACCGCCCTGATATTGAGGAAGGTCTGGCGCAGCTGGCCGACGAAGCCCTGCGCGAAGACGCCTTGCGCATCCCAGCCGACGAGCCCGCCCGTCACCAGCACGCGGCCTTCCGCCACCATGCCGTTGGCATAGCCGCGCGGCTGCGGCCAGCCCTCGGGCAGGATGGCGCGGGATTGCGGAACGTCTGACATGGGTTTTTGCCTCGATCTTGGCCGTTCGGCTCTGGTTGGTCTGAAGGATGAGTGCGTTGTTCGATCAGGCTGCGCCGTCATTGCGAGCGCAGCGAAGCACTCCAGGAGGACGGGGCCGAAGCGTTCAGCCCAGTCCTCTTGGATTGCTTCGTCGCTCCTCGTAATGACGGCCTCCTGGATTCGGTCCGATTGAAAAGAACCTACACCTCGCGCTGCGCCATTTGGCGCAGCGCGAAGCGTTGCAGCTTGCCGGTCGCCGTCTTCGGCAGGGCGTCGACGAAGGCGATCGCGCGCGGGTATTTGTAGGGCGCGATACCGGCCTTCACATGCTCCTGCAGCGCCTTGGCAAGTGCCGTGTCGCCGGCGACGCCCGCGCGCAGCACGACATAGGCCTTCACGATCTGCCCGCGATCGGGGCAAGGGGCGCCGACGACGCCGCACTCCGCCACCGCTTCATGCGTCAGCAGGCAGGCTTCCACTTCCGGCCCGGCGATATTGTAGCCGGCCGAGACGATCATGTCGTCGGATCGGGCCTGGTACCAGAAATAGCCGTCGGCATCGCGCAGATAGGTGTCGCCGGTGATGTTCCAGCCGTCCAGGACGTATCTGGCCTGCCGCTCGTCGGCGAGATAGCGGCAGCCGGTCGGGCCGCGCACGGCGAGGCGTCCGGCGGCGCCGTCCGCGACTTCGTTCCCGTTTTCGTCGACGATCTTCGCCTCGTAGCCCGGTACCGGCAGCCCGGTCGAGCCCGGCCGGATCGCCTCGCGCGGTGCGCCGATGAAGATGTGCAGCATCTCGGTCGCGCCGATGCCGTCCATCAGCGGAATGCGGGTGCGCGCCTGCCAGGCGTCGAAGGTCGCCTTGGGCAGCGCCTCGCCGGCCGAGACGCAGATGCGCAGCGAGGTGATGTCGCGCCCGTCGAGCTTGTCGAGCATGGCGCGGTAGGCGGTCGGCGCGGTGAAGACGACGCTGACCTTGTGGCGCTCGATGGCGTCGACCAGCTCTGCCGGGCCGGCCTTCTCGGGCAGCACCATCGCCGCCCCGATCCGCATCGGGAAGAGCACGAGCCCGCCCAGCCCGAAGGTGAAGGCGAGCGGCGGCGAACCGGTGAAGCGGTCGTCGGGCGAGGCCTTCAGCACGTGGGCGCCGTAGCAATCGCAGATCGCCAGCATGTCCTGGTGGAAATGCATGGTGCCCTTGGGCTCGCCGGTGGTGCCGGAGGTGAAGGCGATCAGGCAGACATCGTCGCGGGCGGTGTCGGCGGCCTCGAAATGCTCATAGCCCGGCTGCGCCATCAGCATTTCGAGCTCGCTGCCGGCTGCACCGAAAGCGACGATGCGGGCAAGCTCCGGCGCCTGCGCTTTCGCCGCCTCCAGCTCGGCGGTGAGGCGATGGTCGCAGAGCGCCAATGCGACCTTCGCCTTGCGCAGCGGATAGGCGAGTTCGCCCGCCCGCAGCATCGGCATGGTCGCGACCGCGATGCCGCCGGCCTTGATGACGGCGAGATAGGCCGCGACCATCATCGGCGTATTGCCGGCGCGCAGCAGCACGCGGTTGCCGCTGACCATGCCGAGATCGCGGGTCAGCGCATTGGCGATGCGGTTCACCTTCTCGGCAAGGTCCGCATAGCTCCAATGCAGATCGGTCGCGATGACCGCGGTGTGCGTCCCACGGCCCTCCGCGAGATGCCTGCCGAGCAATTCGGAGACGCAGTTCAATCGCTCCGGATAGCTCAGCCCTGCCTCTTGCAGCCTCAGATCGGGCCAGCTTTCGCGCGGCGGCAGGTTGTCCCGCGCGAAGCTGTCCTCATGTCCCGATCTCGCGAACGCGGTTGCTGTCATGGCGTTCCCCTGCTCAGAGGCGGATTCACCGATCAGGTCGGTTCGACCTGATCGGTGAATCCGCCTCTAATCGTTGAAGGGAGAACGCGTTATCCGATCAGGTTGCGCAGCAACCTGACCGGCGCGTGCTCCAGCGGCATGTGTCTTGAGCAGGTCGCGCGCGATCACGACCTTCTGGACCTCCGAGGCGCCCTCGTAGATGCGCAGGGCCCTGATCTCCCGGTACAATTCCTCGACCTTGACGCCCCTGGTGACGCCGAGGCCGCCATGGATCTGCACGGCTCGGTCGATCACGCGCTGGGCGTTCTCCGTCGCGACGAGCTTCGCCAGCGCCGCCTCGCGCGTGACACGGGGCGCGCCGCGATCCTTGGTCCAGGCGGCGCGATAGACGAGCAGGGCGGCGGCATCGACCTCTGCCGCGCTGTCGGCGATCGCCGCCTGCGATAGTTGGAGATCACCCAGCGTGCCGCCGAAGAGCTTGCGGCCATTGGCATGGGCCAGCGTCTCGTGCAGCGCGCGCCTTGCGAAGCCGAGCGCGGCGGCGCCGACCGTCGAGCGGAAGATGTCGAGCGTCGCCATCGCGATCTTGAAGCCGTCGCCCGGCCCGCCGATCCGGTTCTCGAGCGGCACGCGGCAGCCGTCGAAGCGCAAGGTCGCCAGCGGATGCGGCGCGATCACCTCGATGCGCTCGGTGATACTGAGGCCGGGCGTATCGGCCTCGACCAGGAAGGCGGAGAGCCCGCGGGCGCCGGGTGCCTCGCCAGTGCGGGCGAAGACGACGTAATGGTCGGCGATGCCGCCATTCGAGATCCAGCTCTTCTCGCCGTCGATGCGGACATGAGTGTCGCCATCCGGCGACGCGGTCGTCGCCATGGCGGCGACGTCGGAGCCCGCTTCCTTCTCCGAGAGGGCGAAGGCGGCGATGCGGACGCCTTCGCAGACCCCGGGCAGGATCCGCGCCTTCAACGTCTCGGAGCCCGCGATTGTGATCGCGCCGCTGCCGAGCCCCTGCATAGCGAAGGCGAAATCGGTGAGGCCGTCACGGCTGCCGAGTATCTCGCGTGCGAGGCAGAGCGTGCGAACATCGAGCGTCGGGTTCAGGCCCCCATAGGTTTCGGGCACGGCGGCGCGCAAGAAGCCGCCTTCGCCGAGCGCCGCGACGCGCGCGCGGCACGCGGCGTCGACATCCGCATGCGGCAGGCCGGCCAGGGTGGCATCGGCCCAGGTTGTGAGCTCCAGGGCGAAGCGGCGGTGCCGGTCCTCGAAGAACGGCCAGTCCAGCGTGTCGCCGAGGATGTCGAGGCCGAGGCGAGGAGCGCTGCCCATCTCAGTTGCCCTCGAAGACCGGTTTCCGTTTCTCGGCGAAGGCGTGGTAGGCGCGGGAAAAGTCCTCGGTCTGCATGCACAAGGCCTGCGCCACGGCTTCCGCCTCGATCGCGCTCTCGACCGACATCGCCCATTCCATCTCGAGCATGCGCTTGGTCATGGCATTGGCGAAGGTCGGCCCGTCCGCCAGTTCGGTTGCGAGCGTCTGCGCCTCGGCGAGCACGGCCTCGGGCGCGCAGAGGCGATTGAGGAACCCCCAGCGCTCGGCCTCCTCGCCCTTGAGTACGCGGCCGGTATAGAGCAGCTCCGCCGCGCGGCCCTGGCCGATGATGCGCGGCAGCATCGCGCAGGCGCCCATGTCGCAGCCGGCAAGCCCGACGCGGTTGAACAGGAAGGCGATCTTGCTGCCGGCGGTGCCGAGCCGGAGGTCGGAAGCCATGGCGATGATCGCGCCGGCCCCGGCGCAGACGCCGTCGATGGCGGCGACGATCGGCTGCGGGCAGGCGCGCATCGCCTTGACCAGCTCGCCCGTCATCCGGGTGAACTTGAGCAGATCCCTGGTCTCCATCGCGACCAGCGGGCCGATGATCTCGAAGACGTCGCCGCCTGAGGAGAAATTGCCGCCGGCGCCGGTCACGACGATCGCCTTGATCGCCTCCTCCTTCTGCGCGGCGAGGAAGAAATCCGTGAGTTCGCGGTAGCTTGCGAAGGTCAGCGGATTCTTTTTCTCAGGCCGGTTGAGCGTCACCGTCGCGACCTTGCCGGTGACCGAAAGGCTGAAATGCCCGGGCGCGAAGCCGGCCAGCGGCAGGGGCGTGGGATTGGCGGTCTGGCCCATCAGGCGTCTCCCTTGGCCGCCTCGCCGGCGTCCTTCGTCCGGCCGGCGATGGCGCGATGCAGCGAGGTCTTGGTCGTTCCGAGCAGCCGGAAGAGCTGCCCGATCTCAGGCTGGTCGAGCCCGGCGAAGAGCTCGGCGATCCAGGTCTCGTGCCGCTCGGCCATGGCGCGGAAGGCCTTGCGGCCCTGCGCCGTCAAGGTGAGGATCTGGACGCGCCGGTCCTGCGGGGCCGGGCGCTTGTCGACGAGCCCGTCCGCCACGAGCCCGGCGACGACGGCGGTAACGTTGCCGTTCGAGACCATCAGCCGCTGCGAGACCTCGCCGACGGTCATGCCGACCGCGGTCTTGTCGAGCTGGGCCATCAGGTCGAAGCGCGGTAGCGTCGTCTTGAACTCCTCGCGCAGCCGGTTGCGGATCTCGGTCTCGATCAGGGTCGAGCAGGTCAGCAGCCTGAGCCAGAGGCGCAATTCGTCCTTGTGGTCGCCGGGGCGTTCGCTCGCCTTGGTCTCGCGGTCGAGCATCAGGGCGGAGGAGGGCATCTCCATCTCAGAACTCCCCGCCATTGATCAGGAGCGACTGGCCGGTGACGGCATCGCTGCCCGGCCCGCAGAGGTAGAGCACGGCGGCCGCAACCTCCTCCGGCGCGATCAGCCGTCCCTGCGGATTGTCCTTGAGCATCGCCGCCAGCGCATCCTCGCGGCTCTTGCCGGTCTTGGCCGCGACGTTGTCGACGCTGGCGGTCGCCATGTCGGTGTCGGCATAGCCGGGGCAGACGGCGTTGACGGTGACGCCGGAGCGCGCGGTCTCCAGCGCCAGCGATTTCACCAGCCCGACCACGGCATGCTTCGCCGCCGTATAGGCGCTGACATAGGGATAGCCGCGGTGCCCGGCCGTCGAGGCGACGGCGATCAGCCGGCCGCGACGGCGCTCCAGCATCGCGGGCAGGGCGGCATGGAACAGGTTGACGGTGCCGATCAGGTTGATCTCGACCATGCGGCGGAAGCGTTCGCCGTCGCTGCGCATGAACGGGCCGGTCTCGACCGCGCCGGCGTTGGCGACCGCGATGTCGAAGGCATGCCCGCCGGAGAGGCGGCCGAGCGCGGCGGAGACCGAGGCCGCGTCGCGCACGTCGCAGGCGGCGAAATCGGCGGCGGCTCCGGCGGCGACGGCGTCGCGCAGGGTGGTCTCTTCGCGCCCCAGGATGCTGACCCGCGCTCCGGCCAGCGTCAGCGCGGTGGCGATGGCGCGGCCGATGCCGCGTCCTCCTCCCGTCACCAGCGCGCGTTGTCCCTGCAGAGCCATGCCGTTCTCTCCTTCTGGAAATATATTTTAAGTCTCAATCAATTTGCAAGCCGATCGATGTTTGAGTGCGGCCGGTAGGAGCCTATTCATGTCACGAAAAGGTGATGGCATCGGCGGCTTCGGCCATGATTGCCCATATTCTCGCGCGATCACGAAGGCTCTTGAGCGGATAACAATTTCAGGCTTAAAATAATTTCCGGCCGATCCGGCCGACTCCGGGGAGGAGGCGTCGATGCGTATCGCAGTCGTGGGCGGCGGGCCGGCGGGGCTCTATTTCGCGCTGCTGATGAAGCGCGACTGGCCGGAGCTCACGGTCGATGTCTTCGAGCGCAACCAGGCCGACGACACGTTCGGCTTCGGCGTCGTCTTCTCCGACCAGACGCTCGACACTTTCAAGGCGGCGGACGCGCAGAGCTATGCCGCGATCCGCGACAACTTCGCCTATTGGGACGACATCGAGATCCACTTCAAGGACACGGTCCATCGCGTACCCGGCAACGGCTTCTGCGGCTGTTCGCGCCGCTCGCTCCTGATGCTGGTGCAGGCGAGGGCGCGCGAGCTCGGCGTCGGCCTGCATTTCGGCGTCGATATCGCCGAGGCCGAGACGCTGAGGCGCGATTACGACCTCGTCGTCGCCGCCGACGGCATCAATAGCCGCATCCGCGAGAACTGGCGCGAACGCTTCCAGCCGGAAACCGATCTGCGCCCCAACAAATTCGCCTGGATGGGCTCGACCCATCCCTTCGACGCCTTCACCTTCTTCTTCAAGGAGACGGAGCACGGGCTCTTCATCGCCCATTGCTACCAGTACGAGGCCGGGCGCTCGACCTGGGTGCTGGAGACCGACCCCGAGACCTTCGAGAGGGCGGGCCTGGGTGCGATGGACGAGGCGCAGTCGGCCGCCTTCCTCGAAGGCGTCTTCGCCGAGGAGTTGCAAGGCCACCGGCTCATCACCAACCGCTCGCTCTGGCGCAATTTCCCGATGATCCGCTGCCGCAACTGGGTGGTGGAGAATGTCGTGCTGATCGGCGACGCCAAGGCGACAGCGCATTTCTCGATCGGCTCCGGCACCAAGCTCGCGATGGAGGATGCCATCGCGCTGCACAGGGCGATGGGGCAGGCGAAGCTCGATGTCGCCGCGGGCCTCAAGCTGTTCGAGACGCAGCGGCGCGAGGAGGTCGAGAAGACCCAGCACGCGGCCGATGTCTCGCTGGTCTGGTTCGAGGAGCTCAGGCGCTTCTGGGATTTCGAGCCGCTGCGCTTCGCCTTCGGGCTGATGACCCGGTCCAAGGCCATCACCTACGACAATCTGGCGCTGCGTGCTCCGGAGATGGTCGCGGCCGTCGACAGGCTCGTCGCCGATGGTCTCGGGGATCTGGCGAAGCGGCGCAGGGATGGTTCGCCCGTCCCGCCGGCCTTCCAGCCCTTCAAGCTGCGTGGGATGCGGGTGGAGAACCGCATGACGGTCTCGCCGATGTGCCAGTACTCCGCGCAGGACGGTCTGCCGACCGACTGGCACCTGATGCATTACGGCTCGCGCGCCGTCGGCGGGCCGGGGCTGATCTTCACCGAGATGACCTGCGTCGCGCCGGATGCGCGCATCACCCCCGGCTGCACCGGCCTCTGGAACGACGCGCAGGAAGCTGCCTGGAAGCGCATCGTCGACTTCGTCCATGCTCATTCGGCGGCGAAGATCTGCCTCCAGCTCGGCCATGCCGGGCGCAAGGGCGCGACGAAGCTGATGTGGGAGGGGATGGACCGGCCGCTGCGGGACGGCGCCTGGCCGGTCGTCTCGGCCTCGCCCTTGCCCTATTATCCTGAGAGCCAGGTGCCGCGCGAGATGACGCGCATCGACATGGACCGCGTGACGACCGAATTCGTCGCCGCGGCCGAACGCGGCGAGCGCGCCGGCTTCGACATGCTCGAGCTGCATTGCGCCCATGGTTACCTGCTGGCGAGCTTCCTCTCGCCGCTGACCAACAGGCGCACGGACGAATATGGCGGCTCGGTCGAGAACCGGCTGCGCTTTCCGCTCGAGGTCTTCCGGGCGCTGCGCGAGATCTGGCCGTGTGAGAAGCCGATGTCGGTGCGCATCTCGGCGACGGACTGGGCCGAAGGCGGCCTATCGGCGGCGGATTCCGTCGCCATCGCCGAGGCCTTCGCTGTGGAGGGCTGCGACCTCGTCGATGTCTCGACCGGCCAGACCGCGACGGAGTCGCGACCCATCTATGGCCGCATGTTCCAGACGCCGTTCTCGGACCGCATCCGCAACGAGGCCGAGGTCGCGACCATGTGCGTCGGCAACATCACGACGGCCGATCAGGCCAACACCATCGTCGCCGCCGGCCGCGCCGATCTCGTCGCGCTCGGGCGGCCGCATCTGGCGGACCCGTCCTTCGTGCTGCGCGCAGCGGCCTGGTACGGCGTCGATGTCGCCCAGCCGGTGCAGTATCAGCCCGGCAAGGATCAGCTCATGCGTAACACGCCGCGCGAGCGCGAGGAGCTGCAGGAGCTGAAGCTCAAGGCCAAGCCCAGCCGCCACGCCCCGGTGGCCTGATCTCTCGGCTCCTCGGCAGGGCGGCCGCCGCGCCGCTCTCCGTCATTGCGAGCGCAGTGAAGCAATGACGGGGGAACGGTGTGCTACTTCCCGGTCGGCGCGCGCCCCGAGGGCGAGACGTCGGGAATGGTCGGCGCGGTGGCCGGGCGTTCGGCAAAGGGGTTGGCCGAGGGCGGGTTGCGGCGCAGCCGGAAGGCGAGATAGGCGGCCGCGGCGGCCGAGAGCAGGCCGAGATAGGCGAGCAGCCCGTTCGGCCCCACCGCCTGCATGAAGGCGGTCGAGACCAGCGGGCCGATGGCCGAGCCCGTCGCCCAGAGGAACAGCAGTTGCGCCGAGAGTCCGAGCGCCCGCTCGCGGCCGAGCCGGAAATAGGCGTGCGCCACGGCGACCGTGTAGATCGGCATCGCGCCCGCGCCGATCAGCGCGAACAGGCCGAACAGCCAGAACCGGGTATGGGGCACGGCGAACCAGAGCACGGCACCCAGCGCCAGCGAGCAGAGCACCACCGAAAGCGTGGCGCTGAGCATGATGATGCGGCTCTCGACACGGTCCGCCAGCAGGCCGAGCGGCCATTGCAGCACCAGCGCGCCGATCTGGATGCCGGCGGTGAGCAGGATCGCCCAGGCCTGGTCGAGCCCGATCAGGATGCCGTAGGCCGGTGCGACATTGGTGAGCGCTCCGCCCATCAGCCCGACATAGAGGCAGCCGATGACGGAGGCCGGCGCATATTGCCAGATCGTGTTGAGCCGGACCGAGACGACCTCGCCCGATTCCGGCCCCTTGGCCTTCGTCATGCCGACCGGGATCAGCGCGATCGAGAAGGTGGCGCTGGCGATCAGGAAGATGTCGTGCGACTGCAGCGAGACATAGCCGACGCCGATCTGCGAGCCGATCAGCGCGAGGCGGTTCAGGATCTGGTAGAAGCCGAAGATGCGTCCGCGCTGGCCGGCCTTGGCCTGGCCGCTGATCCAGCTCTCGATGCAGATGGCGTGGCCGGCGCCGGCGAAGCCCATGCCCAGCCGCGAGATGCCCCAGAGGTCGAGCGGCGTCATGGCGAAGCTCAGAGTCAGCACGGCTTGCAGCGCCGCGAAGACCGCGAAGGCGCGGATATGTCCGACGCGGCGGATGAAGGCCGGGATGACGAAGCAGCCGGCCAGGAAGCCGACCGAATAGGCGGAGCCGACGAGGCCGATCAGCAGAGGGGCCTTCTGCTCCAGCGCCATCTTCAGCGGCACGACGGTGTTCACGATCGTGGAGGCGATCTGCAGGATCAGCGCGCCGCTGACGATGGCGCCCAATGCCGCGACGGAGCTCGTCCTCGGCTCGGCTGCTTGGCTCACGGCGCTCCCGCCCTCCTGCGCAGCCGCCAGCGAGGCTTGCTGTCCTTGGGAGGGTAATCCCTGAGGCTGCGATCCGTCCGACATATCCGATTCGAGAGCCGATGTGGGAGGGAGGGCCGGCATGTCAGCCTTGTCCGGAAAGATGAGCCAAACCCGGCCCTAGGGCAAAATTGCGCCGTCCCTGCGGCGTGAGCCGGCCATGATGACGCCGCCTTTGCATGGCCTTGCAGGGCCGCGCCGGCCGGAGGCTGCCGCGGCCGTGAACCGATGAAAATTATCGATCCGGTTCACCGGCGATTAACCAACCAGGCGCCTTATCGAGTCAGAACGAAGTTTGGGTTCTCCCGGCATGCTCGGTCATTTCGCGACGCGCGTCGCGCCTCCCTCCCGCGGGGCGCGAAGGGCGAAGCCGTGTCCGCCGCCGGGCGTGGCGTAAGCGTATCGAGAGTGCGGCGTATGACCTATGCGACCTATGTGCGGGAAGGTGGCGTGCCCTATGTGCGGTCGCGCCGCCGTCGTCGGCCGTTCGCCAAGGCCGTCCTGATCCTCGCCGCTTTGAGCGGCGGCGCCCTGTCCGGATTCTGGTTGCTGGGGCAGGGCGCGCCCGGGCCCGACGCGGGCAACGCTCCGGTCGCCGGTGCCCGCAAGGCGCCCGCCAGCCGCGTCGCGTCGCAGGCCGCCCCGGCCTATAGCGGCCTGCTCGACCCGGCGCTGTCCGGGGGGAGGCCGGATTCCTTCAGCCGAAATGCTCCGGTCCGTTCCGCCTTCCAGCCGGCGCCCGCTTCCGTCTCCCCATCCGCCGTCGCGGTCGCCGCTCCCGACGCCGAGCCCGCCTTGCCCCTGCCGCCGCAGCCGCCGGTCACCCTGGCGGAGAAGGGCACGCCGATGCCGGTGCCGCGCCCCACGGACCTGCTGCCCAAGGCGGAGCCGCCGCAGCCGCGGGTGGCGCAGCCGACGGCGCCGCGCCGCAACCGCACCGCCGCGGCATCCGCGCCGACGCCGGAGGACAACCGCAACTTCTTCGAAAAGATCTTCGGCGTGCAGAAGCAGCAGCCCGCCGGCACCGCGCTCGCCTATGCCGCGCCGCAGGACGACGTCATCGACCGCGGCCGCATCAACCGTCTCAGCCCGTCCGCCGGCACCCCGCCCCGCACCGCCGAGGCCGGCACGGCGATCTACGACATCGCCGCGAAGATGGTCTACATGCCGAACGGCGAACGGCTCGAGGCGCATTCCGGCCTCGGCGAGATGATGGACGATGTGCGCTACGCCCATGTCCGAATGAAGGGCGTCACGCCGCCTCACACCTATACGCTGACCGAGCGCGAGGCGTTGTTCCATGGCGTGCGCGCCATTCGCCTCAACCCGGTCGGCGGCAGTGGCGCCATCCATGGGCGCACCGGCCTGCTGGCCCACACCTATCTGCTCGGCCCGCGTGGCGACTCGAACGGTTGCATCTCGTTCAAGGACTATGATCGCTTCCTGCAGGCCTTCCTGCGAGGCGAGGTGAAGCGCATCGTGGTGGTCGCAGGAAACGCCTGACCTCCGGCCTGCGCGCCCGCCGCCAATGCCCCTAAAGCGCTTTTCGCTCAGGCGGGATCGCCGGGGGCGTCATCGCGAGGAGCAAAGCGACGAAGCAATCCAGAGAGACTGGGCTGAACGTTTCACCCAATTCTCCTGGATTGCTTCGCTTCGCTCGCAATGACGATCCAGCCTGATCCGACAGCGATCTAGTAGGACGGGTGGCTGAAGCTTGCGACCCGCGCATCCTTCATCAGGTTGAGGAAGTCGGCACCGCTGACATGCACCAATGTCCGGTGGTCGCCGCCTTCGAAATAGACTTCCTGGGCGTCGCCGAGGCTCTCGTCGAGGATCACGGGCACGTCATAGGCCGATCCGACCGGCGGAACGGCGCCGATGTCGCAATCGGAGAACAGCGAGCCGATCTCGTCCTCGGAGGCGAGGCCGAGCCGCTTCGCCATCACATCCTGCAGACGTGAAAGCTCGATCCGGTGCGTGCTCGGCACGACGGCAAGCACATAGCCGGTCTCGTGATGAACGACGACCGACTTGGCCAGCTTCCTGCCGGGAATATGGGCCGCCTGCGCCGTCTGGCCACTGGTGGCCGTGCGATTATGGGCGACGGTGTCATAGGCGATGCCTCGGCCGTCGATATAGCTCTGGAGCTTCTTGGCGATGGTCATGATAGGCGCCCCTCTCTTGCGTGGTGACGCATCAGAGCGGGTATCCTCCTCCCATCCCGGGTGAAGTCAACGGTGGAGCGGGGCGGCGCTCAAGGGGCTCGCGCGACAGCCTCTGCCGTCATGGTCGGGCCTGTCCCGACCATCCACGTCTTCGCCGGATCAAGCTTGTGTTCGAGACGTGGATGCTCGGCACAAGGTCGAGCATGATGGCGGAGCCCCGTCGTTGCTTCGCTTGTCCCGCGCAGTGATGCGCTCAGCCGCTCGCCGCCTTGGCCTTGCTCTTGGCCGGTGCCTTCTCCGCCTTTTCGCCCGTCGCCTTCTTGGCGGGGGCCTTTTTCGCGGGAGCCTTCTTCGCCGGAGCCTTGGCCTTCGCCGCACCGGCGGCCTTGGCCTTGCCCTTGGCGCCGCCCTTCGCTTCCGCCTTGGCGTTCACCAGCTCGATCGCCTGTTCCAGCGTGATGCTCTCCGGCGCCATCGCCTTCGGCAGCGTCGCGAAGATCTTGCCCCAGGCGACATAGGGGCCGTAGCGCCCGGCCTTGACCTCGAGTGCGCCGCCGTCAGGGTGGTCGCCGAGCGCCCGGCCCGGCGTCGCCGCCGCCCGGCCGCCACGCCCGCCGCCGCTTTCCTTGGCGACGATCAGGTCGATGGCGCGGTTGGCGCCGAGTTCGAGCACGTCGTCGTCCTTGTCGATATTGGCGTAGACCTTGCCGTGCTGGACGTAGGGCCCATAGCGGCCGATGCCGACCAGGATAGGCTCGCCCGACTCGGGATGCTTCGCCACCTCGCGCGGCAGGGAGAGCAGCGCCAGCGCCTTCTCCAGCGTCACGCTTGCCGGGCTCATGCCCTTGGGCAGGCTGGAGCGCTTCGGCTTCTCGCCCTCGCCGAGCTGGATATAGGGGCCGAAGCGGCCATCGCGCAGCGTCACTTCGAGATTGGTCACCGGGTCGGTGCCGAGGATGCGCACGCCCGGCGTGCCCTGGCCGCCCTCGGCGCTAGCCTCGCCCTCGGCCGCAGGGACGGAGAGGGGGCGCGTATAGCGGCACTCGGGATAGTTCGAGCAGCCGACGAAGGCGCCGAACTTGCCGAGCTTCAGCGAGAGCTGGCCGTTGCCGCAATTCGGGCAGACGCGCGGATCTGAGCCGTCGGCCTTCGGCGGGAAGATATAGTCGCCCAGGATGCCGTTCAGGGCCTCCAGGACGTCGCCGACGCGCAAATCCTTGGTCTCGCCGATCGAGGCGGTGAATTCCTCCCAGAACTGGCGCAGCAGCGCCTTCCAGTCGATCTCGGCATTCGAGACGCGGTCGAGATTCTCTTCCAGGTTCGCGGTGAAATCGAACTCGACATAGCGTCCGAAGAAGCTCTCGAGGAACGCCGTCACCAGCATGCCCTTGTCCTCGGGCACGAGGCGCTTCTTCTCGATGCGGACATATTCGCGGTCGCGCAGGGTCGAGAGCGTCGCCGCATAGGTCGAGGGCCGGCCGATGCCGAGCTCTTCCATGCGCTTGACCAGGCTCGCTTCCGAGAATCGCGGCGGCGGCTCGGTGAAGTGCTGGTCGGCGGCAATGGCCCGCTTCTCCAGCTTGTCGCCGGCCTTCATCGCCGGCAGCTTCTTGGAGTCCTCGTCCTCCTCGTCGTCGCGGCTCTCCTGGTAGAGCGTCAGGAAGCCGTCGAAGAGCACGACCTGTCCGGAAGCGCGCAGATCGAGATGGCGGGCACCGACCTTGGCGGCGATGTCGACCGTGGTGCGCTCCATCTCGGCCGATTCCATCTGGCTCGCGATGGTGCGCTTCCAGATCAGCTCGTAGAGCTTCGCCTGCTCGGGCTCGAGATGGCGCGCGACCATCGCCGGCAGCCGGCCGAGATCGGTCGGGCGGATGGCTTCGTGGGCCTCCTGCGCGTTTTTGGCCTTGACCGTGTATTTGCGCGGCGCGTTCGGCACGTATTTCTCGCCGAATTCCTTGCCGATGACGCGGCGAGCGGCGGCGATGGCCGAGCCGTCCATGTCGACGCCGTCGGTTCGCATATAGGTGATCAGGCCGACCGTCTCGCCGCCGATGTCGACGCCTTCATAGAGGCGCTGGGCAAGCTGCATCGTCCGGGCCGGGGCGAGGCCAAGCTTGCGCGAGGCCTCCTGCTGCAGCGTCGAGGTCTGGAAGGGCGGCTGCGGATGGCGCTTGACCGGCTTGGCTTCGACCTCGGCCACGGTGAAGAGGGCGCTTTCCAGCGCCTCCTTGAAGGCCTTGGCCTCAGCTTCGTTGCCGATGTCGAGCCGCGCGATCTTCTTGCCGTCGGCGCCGACGAGCCGCGCCTCGAAGGTCTGGCCGGATTCGGTCGCGAGCGTCGCGACAAGCGACCAGTATTCGCGGGCCCGGAAGGCCTCGATCTCGCGCTCGCGGTCGCAGACCAGGCGCAGCGCCACGGACTGCACGCGGCCGGCCGAGCGGGCGCCGGGGAGCTTGCGCCACAGCACCGGCGAGAGGGTGAAGCCGACGAGATAGTCGAGGGCGCGGCGCGCCAGATAGGCGTCGACCAGCGCCTGGTCGATCGCGCGCGGATTGGCCAGCGCCTTCTGCACGGCGTCCTTGGTGACGGCGTTGAAGGTGACGCGCTCGACCGGGATGCCCTTCAGCACCTTCTTCTGGTTGAGCGCCTCCAGCACATGCCAGGAGATGGCCTCGCCCTCGCGATCCGGGTCGGTGGCGAGGATGAGCTTCTCGGCGCCCTTCACGGCGCGCGCGATCTCGGAGACCTGCTTGGCGCCGCGGCCTTCGATCTCCCATTTCATGGCGAAGTCGTTGTCGGGCTCGACAGAGCCGTCCTTGGCCGGCAGGTCGCGGATATGCCCGAACGAGGCGATGACCTCGTAGTCGGAGCCGAGATATTTGTTGATCGTCTTGGCCTTGGCCGGCGACTCGACGACGAGGAGCTTCATGATTTCTAGGTCTCGATGACAGCCTTGATCAGAGCGTGGAGCCGGCCCGTGACGGGCGGTTCCACGACCGGCGAGGCTCCGGCGTTTCGGAATTGCGCGCGAAAGTGGTTCAGCGGACGGGCCGTGTCAAACGCCGATTGTGCTTTTTGCGTCGCACCGAACCGTTTAGGGCCTTTCGTTGGCTTCGGCCGGGAGATGGGGAGAAGAGCGTGTCGTCGCAAGCACAGATCAGGCGCCTGACGGCGTTGGACATCCGCAACCGCAAGAGCGGCGATCCGATCGTGTCCCTGACCGCCTATACGGCGCCGATGGCGGCGCTGGCGGACCGCCACTGCGATTTTCTGCTCGTCGGGGATTCGCTGGGCATGGTCGTGCATGGCCTCGACAGCACCGTTCCGGTCACGCTGGAGATGATGATCCTGCACGGCCAGGCGGTGATGCGCGGCTCGCAGCGCGCGCTCATCGTCGTCGACATGCCGTTCGGCAGCTATGAGGAGAGCCCGGAACAGGCTTTCCGCAATGCCGCCCGCATCATGCAGGAGACCGGCTGCGGCGCGGTCAAGCTCGAAGGCGGACAGCGCATGGCCCCGACCATTCGCTTCCTGGTCGAGCGCGGCATCCCGGTGATGGCCCATGTCGGGCTGACGCCGCAGGCGGTGAACGTGCTCGGCGGCTTCAAGGCGCAGGGGCGCAACCGCGACGAATGGCCGGCGATCATCGCCGATGCCGGGGCTGTGGCGGAGGCCGGCGCCTTCGCCGTGGTCCTTGAGGCGGTGGCCGAGCCGCTGGCTGCCGAGATCGCCGGCAGGGTCGCGATCCCGGTGATCGGCATTGGCGCCTCGTCGGCCTGCGACGGGCAGGTGCTCGTGCTCGACGACATGCTCGGCCTGACCGGGCGCGTGCCGAAATTCGTCAAGCTCTTCGGCAACCTCGCTGAAGAGGTCGACAAGGCGGTCGCGGGTTACGCGGACGCGGTCCGGTCCCGGGCATTCCCCGGCCCGGAGCACGTCTATGCGGTGAAGGACTAAGCTCGAAACCACGCCGTCATTCCGGGGCTTCGCGCAGCGAAGAGCCCGGAACCCATAACCGTCGATAGAGCAGAAGGAAGCGGGCGGGCCGGTGTCCTATCCGGCAAGCGTTGCGGTTATGGGGTTCCGGACTCAAGCCTTCGGCTTGCCCCGGAATGACGAAGGCGGTTCTCGGGCGAACGCGGCGAGCACTCAGGCCCGCGCCGCGAGCAGCCGATCGATGAAGCCCTCGGTCGAGGCGCCGTTGATCCAGCGCAGCACGGCGACGATGTCCTGCTCCGGCTCGACCCAGACCACGTTGCTGCCGGCCCCCAGCGCCGAGAAGGCGGTCTCGGGAAGGCCCGGCCGTGCCGCCGGCCCGCGCGCCAGCCACCAGAGATAGCCGTAATTGCCGAGCGTGGGGGAGGGCGTCAGCATCCGCTCGACCCAGCCCTGCGAGATGAGCTGCCGGCCGTTCCACTGGCCCTTGCGGCCGATCAGCAGGCCGAAGCGGGCATGGTCGCGCGCGCCGATGAACAGGCCGCCGCCCCAGTGCCCGCCGCCCGGCACCGACTGGACCTCGCGCCCGTCGATCGTGACGAAGGAGGTGCTGTAGCCCTGCCACTGCCAGTCCGGCGAGGCGCCGACCGGATCCATGATGCGCTCGCGCAGCACCTCCGGCAGCGGCCGGCGGAAACGCTGGAGCAGGGCATAGCCCAGCACGTTCACCCGCACGTCGTTGTATTCGTAGAAGGTACCGGGCTGCTTCAATTCGCGGCGCTGGCCCTTGCGGCTGTTGTCGGCGCCGGGTCCGATCTGGCGGTTATGGTCGACCTGGTCGGACTTGCCGAAGATCTCGCCCTGCCATTCGCTCGACTGCTGCAGCAGGTGCCGCCAGGTGATCTGGCTGTTATGCGGTCCGGCGAAGGCGGGGTCGTCCACGCTTTTGCCGACCGGCTCCTCGACATCGCGGATCAGCCCGTCGTCGAAGGCGATGCCGGCGAGCACGGCAAGATAGCTCTTGGCGATCGAGAAGGTCATGTCGGTGCGGGCGGTGTCGCCCCATTCGGCGACGATGCGCCCGCCCTTGAGGACGAGGCCGGCCGGGCCGCCGCGCTCGCGCACCGGCCCGACGATCTCGGTCCAGGGGCCGCGCTCGTTCCACTCGACATTCCCGACATAGCTGCCGTCCGGATAATAGAGGCTGCGCGGCCAGGGGCTCTCATGCTCCTGCGCGAAGGCGACCGCCGCAGCGAGCCTGCCGGCATCGAAGCCCGCCTCGGCGGGGCTCAGCGTCTGCCAGGCGGCGCCATCGGTTGCGGGAACATAGGCTTCGGTCGGGTTGGGCAAGGCGGCACCTCCGGCAGGCAGGGTGTCGAGCTTTCGTCGAAAGCTCCGGCCCGTGCAAGCCGCGCCATGCGCATTTGCGGGCGGAGCGTGGCAGCCATGACCCGCATGCGCATTGAAATAGATGTGTATGCAATTATTGTTTCTGCATCAAAATCTGGAATGCCATGGAACCCACCAGCCCGAAGGACATGATCGGCCGGACGATCGGGCGCGCCGCCCGGCTCTGGCGCCGGGCCGTCGACGTCCGGCTCCAGGCCTACGGTCTGACCGAGGCGACCTGGCTGCCGCTGCTGCACCTGTCGCGCGCCATGGCGCCGATGCGCCAGAAGGACCTGGCGGCGTCGCTCGGCCTCGATGGGTCCACTGTCGTCCGCCTGCTCGACAACCTGCAGGCGGCCGGCCTGGTCGAGCGGCGGGAGGACGAGGGCGATCGCCGGGCCAAGACGATCCATCTGACGCCGGAGGCGGAACGGCTCGTCGCGCAGGTCGAGGCGATCGCGCGGGATGTGCGGCTGGCGACGATCCAGGGCATTCCGGAAGCCGATATCGAACGCGCCGCGGCGGTCCTGGAGCGGATCTGCGACGTGCTTGCGGCTCTCCCCGAAAGCGACATGGCATGACCGCCCAGCTGCCGCCCGATCCGATTCCTGCGGCCCGGGTCCGGCCGGCGCCGCTCTGGCTGCTGGCGATGATCACCTTCAGCGGCACGCTCGCCATGCATGTCTTCGTGCCGGCGCTGCCGCGCGCGGCGCATGATCTCGGCGCGAGCGCCGGCTCGCTGCAGTTGACAATCAGCTGCTACATCCTCGGGCTGGCTTTCGGGCAGCTCTTCTACGGCCCTGTTTCTGATCGCTATGGCCGCCGCCCGGTATTGATGGCCGGGCTCGTCCTCTACACCCTCGCCAGCATTGCCGCGGCGCTGACGCCGGGCATCCAGGCCCTGATCGCGACGCGCCTGCTGCAGGCGCTCGGCGGCTGCGCCGGGATCGTCCTCGGCCGGGCGATCGTGCGCGACGGCTCGGGCATGGCCGATTCGACGCGCCGCCTCGCAACCATGAACCTGATCGTCATCCTCGGCCCCGGGGTCGCGCCGCTGATCGGCACGGCCGTCTCGGAGAGCTTCGGATGGCGCGCGATCTTCTTCGGCCTTGCCGCGATGGGCGTGGCGAACATGCTGCTGACCTGGCGCGTCCTGCCGGAAACGGCGCGGCCGAGCGCCAGCGCCGATTTCGGCGCGGTGCTGCGCGGCTACCGGCGCCTGCTGCGCACGCCGGCCTTTCTCGGCTATGCGGTCGGCGGCAGCCTCGCGACGACGCCGATGTATGCCTTCATCAGCGCCGCGCCTTTCATCTTCACCCGCGATCTGGGGCGGCCGGCGCATGAGGTCGGCACCTATCTCGCGCTGATCGCCGTCGGTATCTGGCTGGGCAATCTCTGTTCCAGTCGCCTGGTGGGCCGCGTGCGGCTCGCCAGCCTCATGACCGGCGGCAGCGCGATCAGCCTGCTCGGCGCCGTGCTTCTCTTCGGCAGCGCGCTTTCCGGCCATCTCGGCCTCGCGCTCACGCTGGGCGGGGCCATGGCCTTCACCTTCGGCGCCGGCATCGCGAGCGCGCCGGCCCTCGCCGAGGCGATGAGCGTCGATCCCCGTCTGGCCGGTTCCGCCTCCGGCTTCTACGGCTTCATCCAGATGGCCATCGGCGCGCTGGCCACCTCGCTGGCCGGCCTGGGCGGCGACCCGGCGCTCGCTTCCGGCGCGGTCCTGACGGTGGCGGCGCTCGGTGCCCAGCTCTGCTTCGCGCTGGCGCTGCGGGCGCGCCGCCGGACCGTCGCGCAGAAACCCGTAGAGGCCGCCGCGGAGTGACATCGTCGCTTCGCTGCGTCCGAGCCTTGCGCCTCGCGCGACTCGGGCCTATGAACCCCGCTTCAAATGACATCGCCAGCACCGCTCTACCCGCACCGTCATCTCCTCGGGATCGAGGGGTTGTCCCATCTGGACATCGAGGCGCTGTTGGACAGGGCCGAGGCCTATGTCGCGCTCTCCCGCCAGGTCGAGAAAAAGGCGGCGACCTTGCGCGGTCGCACCCAGATCAACCTGTTCTTCGAGCCTTCGACCCGGACGCAAGCCTCCTTCGAGCTCGCGGGCAAGCGCCTCGGCGCCGACGTCATGAACATGTCCGTCGCTTCTTCCTCGGTGAAGAAGGGCGAGACGCTGATCGACACCGCCGCGACGCTCAACGCCATGCGGCCGGACATCATCGTCGTGCGCCATCACGCCGCCGGCGCGGTCAACCTGCTCGCCCGCAAGGTCAGCTGTTCGGTGGTCAATGCCGGCGACGGCGCCCATGAGCACCCGACCCAGGCACTGCTCGACGCGCTGACCATCCGCCGCAACAAGGGGCGCATCGCCGGGCTGACCGTCGCGATCTGCGGCGACATCGTGCATTCCCGCGTCGCCCGCTCCAACATCATCCTGCTCAGCGCCCTGGGCGCCAAGGTCAGGCTGATCGCGCCCTCGACGCTGCTGCCGGCCGGCATCGAGCGCATGGGCGTCGAGGTCTACACCGACATGAACAAGGGGCTGGAGGGCGCCGACATCGTGATGATGCTGCGCCTTCAGCTCGAGCGCATGCACGGCGCCTTCGTGCCTTCCTCGAAGGAATATTTCCGCTATTACGGGCTCGATCGCGAGAAGCTGGAGCGCGCCGCGCCCGATGCGCTCGTCATGCATCCGGGCCCGATGAACCGCGGCGTCGAAATCTCCTCCGAGGTCGCGGACGGCGCCCAGTCGCTGATCCGCGAGCAGGTCGAGATGGGCGTGGCCGTCCGCATGGCCGTGCTCGATGCGCTGGCGCAGCACCTCCCGAATATCTGAGCGTGGCAGGACCGGACATGGCTGAGACGCAGGATATCGCGATCGTCAACGCGCGCTTGGTCGATCCAGCGACCGGGCGCGAGGGCAGGGGCTCCGTCCTGCTGCGCGACGGCGCCATCGCCGCCGTCGAACGGGGCGCGGCGCCCGCGACCGGCGAGAATGCGCGCCGCATCGACGCGAAGGGGCTGGTGCTGACGCCTGGCCTCGTCGACCTGCGGGCCTTCCTCGGCGAGCCTGGCGCGGAGTTCCGCGAGACGCTCGGCACCGGCTCGCATGCCGCGGCCGCCGGCGGTGTGACCACCGTGGTCTGCCGGCCGGACACCGACCCGCCGATCGACGATCCCGCGATCATCGACTTCCTCAAGCGCCGCGCCCGCGACAAGGCGATCGTCAACGTGCTGCCCTGCGCCGCGCTGACCAAGGGGCTGCACGGCAAGGAGATCACCGAATTCGGCCTGCTGCTGGAGGCCGGCGCGGTCGCCTTCTGCGACGGCGCGAGGGCCCTGCGCAATCCGCAGGTCATGCGCCGGGCGATGATCTATGCCCGCAACTTCGACGCGCTGATCATGAACCATGTCGAGGACCCGGAGCTGCGTGGCTCCGGCGTGATGAACGAGGGCGAGTTCGCCAGCCGCAAGGGCCTGCCCGGCATCCCGCTCGAGGCCGAAACGGTGATGCTGGAGCGTGACATCCGCCTCGCCCGCGCCACCGGCGCGCGCTACCACGCCGCCATGATCTCCTGCGCGGAATCGGTCGAGCTCGTCCGCCGGGCGAAGCAGGACGGCCTGCGCATCACCTGCGGCGTCTCGATCAACAACCTGACCCTCAACGAGAACGACGTCGGCGAGTACCGGACCTTCTGCAAGGTCTCGCCGCCGCTGCGCCATGAGGATGATCGCCTCGCGCTGGTCGCAGCCCTCGCCGAGGGCGTGATCGACGTCGTGGTCTCGGACCATGACCCGCAGGACGTCGAGACCAAGCGCCAGCCCTTCGCCGAGGCGGCCGACGGCGCGCTCGGCATCGAGACCATGCTCTCGGCCTCGCTGCGCCTGGTGCAGGCCGGCCAGATCGGCCTGCCGCAGCTTCTCGCCGCCTTGTCGGCGCGTCCGGCCGGGTTGCTCGGCCTCGGCTGTGGCCAGCTCGGCATCGGCGCGCCGGCCGATCTCATCCTGCTCGATCCCGAGGCGCCCTATGTCGTCGACAAGCGCAAGCTGAAGTCCCGCGCCAAGAACTCCCCCTTCGACGAGGCGCGTCTGGAAGGCATCGTTCAGACGACCTTCGTCGGCGGCCGTGTCGTCTACGAGGTCGAGCCGGGCTGACCGGCCCATTGGGAAACACCAGCCCTCATCCTGAGGAGCCATTTCGTCAGAAATGGCGTCTCGAAGGATGCTCCAGGCTCTGCGGACATCTGGAGCATCCTTCGAGACGCCGCTCACGCGGCTCCTCAGGACGAGGGCTCGCGGGCTCTGCGAGTGGCTTTCAGCGGCGTCTGGGTGCCAAGGAGGCTTGTCCGGGCTGACGGCGCGCTTTCTATTCACGGATACAAATTCTATTGTGCTGACCGCCGAGGGGGCGAGGGGGCTGAATGGCTGAGACGTTGAACTGGAGCCTTTCCGGCTCCGCCGCGCTGGTCGCTCTCGTCGTCGGCTATCTCTTCGGCTCGATTCCCTTCGGCATCATCCTGACCAAGCTCGCAGGCGGGCCCGATCTGCGCAGCATCGGCTCGGGCAATATCGGCGCCACCAACGTCCTGCGCACGGGCAACAAGAAGCTCGCCGCCGCCACGCTCGTCGGCGACATGCTGAAGGGCACGGCTGCGGTCCTCGTCGGCGCGCGCCTGCCCGGTGGGGCGGAAGCGGCGCTGGTCGCAGGCATCGGCGCCTTCCTCGGGCATCTCTTCCCGGTCTGGCTGCGTTTCAAGGGCGGCAAGGGCGTCGCGACCTTTCTCGGCGTGCTCATCGGGGTGAAGGGTTCGATCGCGTTGATCTTCGCCGCGATCTGGCTGAGCATCGCCTATCTCTCGCGCTATTCCTCGCTGTCGGCACTGGTCGCCAGTCTGTTGACGCCGCTCTTGCTCTGGTTCTGGGCCGGCATGCCGAAGGCGGCCGTCGTCATGGGCATCCTGACGGTGCTGCTCTGGATCATGCACCGGACCAATATCGTCCGGCTCCTCCAGGGGAGTGAAGGCAAGATCGGCCAGAAGGGCTGATACCGGGATGGCTGGGATCGTCCTCTCCGATCGCCAGCGTCTCGATTGGTTGAGGCTGATCCGCAGCGAGAGCATCGGCCCGCTGAGTTTCCGCTCGCTGACGAACCGCTTCGGCGGGACCGCCGCGGCGCTGGAGGCGCTGCCGGATCTCGCACGCCGCGCCGGGCGCAGCCTCCGCGTCTGTACGGCCTCCGAGGCCGAGCGGGAGATGGAGCAGTTGCAGCGCATAGGTGGCCGTCTTCTCGCGCTTGGCGAGCCCGATTATCCGCTGCCGCTGCAGGCGATCGATTCGGCCCCGCCGCTCATTGCCGTCCTGGGGCAGGCGGAGGTCCTGCGCCGGTCCTGCGTTGCGCTGGTCGGCTCGCGCAACGCCTCGGCCGCCGGCATGAAGCTGACGGCGCGTCTCGCGCGGGAGCTCGGAGAAGCCGGTTTCGTCGTCGTCTCGGGGCTGGCGCGCGGCATCGACACCGCGGCGCATGAGGCCAGCCTGGAGACCGGCACGGTCGCCGTGCTCGCCGGCGGGCTCGACCAGGTCTATCCGCCGCAGAATCTGCCGCTGGCGCGCCGCATCGCCGAGCACGGCGCGGTCGTCAGCGAGATGCCGCTCGGCTGGGTCGCGCGGGCTCGCGACTTCCCGCGCCGCAACCGCCTCGTCTCCGGTCTCTCGCTCGGCACGGTGGTGGTCGAGGCGGCGCGCCGTTCCGGCTCCCTGATCACGGCGCGCTTCGCCAATGAGCAGGGCCGCCAGGTCTTCGCCGTACCGGGATCGCCGCTCGACCCCCGCGCCGAGGGCGGCAATCACCTGATCCGGGAAGGGGCGATTCTCTGCGCCGCGGCAGCCCATGTCGTCGAGGCGCTGGCGCCCTTGCGCGAGCGCGAACCCGGGCAGCCGGTGCAGATGCGCCTGTTGCGCGAGCAGCCGTGCGATGCGGCCGGCGAGGCGCTATGGGATGAATGGGACCTGCCGGGACTGGCGCCGGCTGCTGCGGGCTTCGCCCGTGACGACGAAGGCGGGCCGGAGGATGACGCACCGGCGGCTGGACCTCGGCCGGAGGGGACGGATTTGGCCGGGCTCGTGCTCGGCCTGCTGGGGGCCGCACCGGTCGCGTTGGACGATCTTGTGCGCGCCAGTGGCCGGGCGGCACGCGACGTGAACCGTGTTCTCGTCGAGCTGGAACTGGAAGGGGCGGTCCTGCGCCATCCGGGCGGGGCCCTGTCGCGCAGCCGCCTGTGAAGCACGGACCCGGCGCTCAGAGGGGCTCGGCCTTCCGCGCCAGCCGCTCGATCGCGGCGGAGGCCTCCATCCGGGCCATTTCGAGGAAGTAGGCGAGTGCGCCGAGCTCCGCCTCGCGCGCCATGGTCCGCATCTCGGCCGTCATGCTCTCGACGAAGCAGGCGACCTCCAATGTGGAGGCCGCCCGCCCGGGCTGCATGTCCGGCGCGCCGGCGTCGGGTTCGGGCTCGCGAAGGGCCGGGTTCCGGTTCTCGGGATTCATCGCGGTTCGATTCCCTCGTGGCGTCGTTAGGGTTGTGTCTCCTTAACGTGATGCAATTATAAATTGCATAGCGCGAGCGAATTCAAGCGGAAGAGAATCAGGTCAGGAGGAAGACCGCCGCCGGCAGCGTCGCCAGCGCGAGCAGCGTCTGCAGCGTGGTGATCTCGGCCATCAGCGGCGCGTCGCCGCCGAGGTCGCGGGCCAGGAAATAGGCGGCGGTCGCGGTGGGGACGGAGCCGGCGATGACCGTCATGGTCAGGGCGGGGCCGGTGACGCCGAACCAGCCGGCATAGAGCCAGGCCGCCAGCGGCATCGCGACCAGCTTGAGCTCGACGGCCACCCAATGGGCGAGCCGCGGCCGCGCCAGCCGATCGAGGTCGAGCGCCGAGCCGACGACCAGCAGGCCGATGCCGAGCGAGGCCCGCCCGAGCACATCGAGATAGCTGGTGAAGGCCGTGGGCAGCAGCCCCTGCGCCTGGTTGAGCAGCAAGCCTGCGGCGGAAGACCAGATGAAGGGATTGTACAGGATCGAGCGGACGGTGGTGCCGACGCTCATCGGCTTGCCGTTGGCGAAGCGCGCCAGCACGAGCACGCAGGTCACGTTGAGCAGGGGGATCATCGAGGCGACGGCGATCGCCATCAGCGTCGTGCCGGTGCGCCCCTGCAGCCCGGCGGCGAGCGCGAGCGCGACGAAGGTGTTCCAGCGCACCGAACCCTGGAAGATCGAGGTGAAGGCCGGGCCGGCGATGCCGCCGCGGGCGAGCAGCGGGCGCAGCAGCAGCAGCAGGGCGGCAATGCTGAGGATCGCCATGACGAGGCTCATTCCCATCGCGGCGACCGGCACGCTGCGCAGATCCGCCGTCGCCAGCGTGTGGATCACCACGGCGGGAAACAGCACCTGATAGGTCAGGCGCTCGACCCCGATCCAATGGGCCGGGGTCACGATGTTGCGGACCTTCAGGAGCCAGCCCGTCGCGATGACGAGGAAGACGGCGATCAGACTGTCGAGCATGCTGGCCGGGGGAAGAGGCGGTGCCTGGGGAACAACGGGCGGGAACGCCCGTTGATAAAATGAGTGCTGAAGCGGCCTGTCCCTGTCATGCCGCGCCCGCAGCGGCAAGGGCCTTGGCGAAACGCCGCTCTGTCCCTGCCGCAATGCTGCCGCGATTGGTTCAGGCCTCATTCAACCGGATTATCCGATCCTGTCTTCAAGGTTTGGGGCGATCTCGCGAAAGGAGATGCCGTCATGATGTCACTGAGGAAGAAATCCGTCGTCTTTCTGGCCGCGGCCGGCATCGCGGCCGGCAGCTTCACCGTTCCGGCGCTGGCCGGCGGGCCAGTCAGCGTCGATGCCAAGCGGCTCGACAAGGCTCAGGTCGACTATACCGGCTATCGTTATCGCTATTCGCGCGGTGCGCGCGGCGCTGCGATTGCCGGAGCCGTCGGCCTCGGCATCCTGGGTGCGGCGATTGTGGCCAATAACCGCGCTTACGCGGCGCCGAGCTACTATTACGACGACTACTACGCCCCGCCGCCGGCGCCGGTCTATGCCTATCCGCGGCGCTACTACGCGCCCTACGGCTATTACGGGCCTTACGACTTCCGCGATTATCGCTGAGGTCGTAGCAGGGCCGCCACGCAGGGCCCGCGCCTCGGCGCGGGCCGGCATGTGAACGAAGTCTTTTGAGTTTCGGCGCCAGACAGGGCGTCGTTTTGCTGATGGGGGAACCAATCTGATGAAATCGCTTCGGCGTTCGCTGGTGGCAGGGCTCGGCCTCGCGCTGGCGGGCTGGGCTGCCGTCCAGCCGGCTGCCGCTCAATACTATGGCGGCTCGGGCTACGGCGGCTATGACCGCCGTGATCGCTATGAGCGCCGCGACACCTATGAGCGCCGTGGCAATGACCGCCAGGACTGGGGCCGGCGCGGCTATGACGACCGGCGTGGCTACGATGACCGCCGCGGCGGTTATGATGATCGCCGCGGCGGTTACGGCCGGCGCGCGCCGGATCCGATGGCCGGGATGGATCTCGACGAGCGCAAGCGCGCGATCAAGAACGAGCGCGAGGCGCAGAAGAAGGCGTTCAAGCAGCAGCAGTTTCAGCGCAGCCTGCAGCTTCGCTGAGGCGGGGCAGCCGCGGCGAACCCGGCCCACCGTTCAGGGGGCACCTTTCGGAACCCGCTCCGCCTTTGGCGGGGCGGGTTCAGTCGTTCATGCCGTCCTCGTCGGTTTCGGTGAAGGCGAGCCGGCCGAGGCGGTCGAGCGCCCCCTGCAGGATGTAGGCGGCTGCCATCTTGTCGACCACGGCGGCGCGCTTGGCGCGGGAGGCGTCGGCATCGAGCAATGTGCGCGTCACGGCGAGCGTCGACATGCGCTCGTCCCAGAACACGATCGGCAGGTCGGTGAGGGGCGCGAGATTGCGCACGAAGGCGCGGGTGGATTGCACCCGCGGCCCTTCCGTCCCGTCCATGTTGAGCGGCAGGCCGATCACCAGCCCCGCGACCTGATGCTTCGCCGCGATCTTGAGCAGGGCGGCGGCGTCGAGGCCGAACTTGACGCGCTGGATCGTCTCGAGCGGTGTCGCGATCTGCCGCTCGAGGTCGGAGAGCGCCAGCCCGATGGTCTTGGTGCCGAGGTCTAGCCCGAGCAGCCGGGCATGGGCCGGCAGGTCAAGGAAGGTTTCGAGCGGGACGATCGCGCTGGTCATGCCCAGCCGGTATCACGCGCGCGGCCCGGTTGCGAGCGCGGCTTTCCGGTTCGCCGGTCCTGCGTCGGGCGAATGCCGGCTTCGCGGGCACCGCGGCGCCCATGCCATCGCGCATCGGCCGGGATCGGGCTATATCGGCGCGCTCGAAGCGGCGCCGCCGCTCCAGAAGGGGATCTTTGCCGTGCCGGTGCGCATCTCGCTGCAGGTTCCAGACAAGGCCTTGCTCGGCGCCTACGAGGCCGCGTTGCGCGGCGGCTGGTCGCCGAACACCACGCGCAACGTCGCGCCCCAGCAGCTTGCCGCCATCGCCGCCGATCCCGACGCCTTCCTCGCCGAGATCCGAGGCGGCCCTGGCCGGATCCGCCTGCCCGATGGCCGCGAAGTCGATCGCATCCCCGGGCCGACGCGCTGGATCTTCGCCGAAGACCGGCCGGAACGCCCCTTCGTCGGCTCGATCAACCTGCGTTGGCAGGAGGATGCCGAGGGCCGTCCGATCCTGGCCCTGCCCGAGCATGTGCTCGGCCATATCGGCTATACCGTCCTGCCGGCCTTCGCCGGCCATGGCTACGCCACCGCGGCGCTTGCGGCGATGCTGGGCGTGGCCCGCGACGCTGGGCTGCCCGAGATCACCATCACCTGTGACGTGAGCAACCACGCTTCGCGCCGCATCATCGAGAAGAATGGCGGACGCCTGGTCGAGACCTTCGTCGCGCCGCTCTACGGCCCCGACCCACGCCTGCGCTTCATCGTCAGCACCGCCCCATGACCGACATCGTCATCACCGAGTTCATCGACGAGGCCGCGATCGCCGGTCTGAGGGCACGCTATACGGTCCACTATGATCCCGAGCTCTATGCCCACCCGGACGAAATGGCTCGGCTCTTCGCCGATGTCCCCGCGGTGATCGTCCGCAACCAGACGCAGGTGCGCGGCAAGGTGCTGGAGGCGGCCAAGGCCTTGAAGGTGATCGGCCGCCTCGGTGTCGGCCTCGACAATCTCGACATGGAGACCTGCGCGGCCCGGGGCATCCGCGTCTTCCCCGCGACGGGCGCCAACAGCCTCTCCGTCGTCGAATACGTCATCGGCACGACGATGACCCTGCTGCGTGGCGCCTATTTCGCCAATGCCGCGATGCTCGCCGGCGAATTCCCCAAGACGCGGCTGATCGGCCGCGAGGTCGCCGGCAAGCTGATGGGCCTCGTCGGCTTCGGCGCCATTGCCCGCGACGTCGCCCGCCATGCCCGCGCGATCGGCATGGAAGTCGCCGCCTACCATCCGCGCCTGCCCGCCGATGACCCGGCCTGGAGCGGCGTGCGCCGGCTGGAACTCGAGGAGTTGCTGGCGCAAGCCGACGTCGTCAGCCTGCATGTGCCGCTGACCTCGGAAACCCGCGGCATGATCGACGCCAGGGCCTTCGCCCGGATGAAGCCGGACGCCATCCTGATCAATACCGCGCGCGGCGGCATCGCCGACGATGCGGCGCTGGTCGCGGCGCTCAAGGCCGGCAAGCTCGGCGGCGCCGCGATCGACGTCTACGAGCAGGAGCCGCTGGGCAAGGACGCGGCCAAGGTGTTCACTGGCGCGCCCAACCTGATCCTGACCCCGCATATCGCCGGCAACACGGTGGAGTCGAACGCCCGCGTCTCGGGCCTCGTCGCCGAGAAGGTCATGGCGGCGCTGGAGGAGCGGATCTAGCGATCGCGCGAGCGTCATTCTCGGGCGAAGCGCAGCTTCGATCGGCGAATCTCAGGACGAGAAGGCGCTGGTTTCCGAGATGCTCGGGGCAAGCCCGAGCATGACGGCGATGTCACACGAAATCGAACCGATCGACATCGACCAGCCCCTTGTCGGTGATCTTGAGATGCGGGATCACCGGCAGCGTCAGGAAGGCGACCTGCAGGAAAGGTTCCGCCAGCACGACGCCCAGCGCCTTCGCCGCGGCGCGCAGCTTTTCGAGATCGTGCCGCACCGCCTCGAAGGGCTGCTCGCTCATCAGCCCCGCGACCGGCAGCGCCAGCTCAGCCGTCACCTTGCCGCCATCGGCCACGGCGAAGCCGCCGCCGGTCTCGATCAGCCGGTTCGCTGCCGCCGCCATCGAGGCATCGTCCACGCCGACCACGCAGAGATTGTGGCTGTCATGGCCGACCGAGGAGGCGATGGCGCCCCGCTTCATGCCGAAGCCATGGACGAAGCCGGTGGCGATGCCGCCATTCCTGCCATGCCGCTCGATGACGGTGACCTTGATCGCGTCCTGCGCGAGATCGGGCAGGGCCTCGCCATCGCGCGAGGGCAGGGGCATCGACAGCCGCTCGGTGATGATCCGCCCCGGCACGACGCCGATCACCGGCGTCTCGCCGTCGCGGGCCGTCGCATGGAAATCGTCGGGCGCCAGCCTACGGTTCTTGACGCTGCCGAGCCCGACCGGCGCAATGCTCGCCCGGTCCGCGAACAGCGCTTCCTCGACCAGTCGGCCCCCTGCGACGACCTGCTTCACCGAACAGGCGGCAAGGTCCTCGACCAGCACGATGTCGGCGCGTTTGCCAGGGCCGATGAAGCCGCGGTCGAACAGGCCGAAATTCCGCGCCGCCGAGAGCGAGGCGACGCGGTAGGTCGCGAGCACATCCGCGCCGTTCGCGATGGCGGTGCGGATCATGTAGTCGAGATGGCCTTCCTCGGCGATGTCGAGCGGGTTGCGGTCATCGGTGCAGAAGGCCAGGAAGGGCGAGGCGTCGCGCGAGATCAGCGGGACCAGCGCATGCAGGTCCTTCGAGACCGAGCCCTCGCGGATCAGGATCGCCATGCCCTTGGCGAGCTTTTCGCGGGCTTCGTCGGCGGTGGTCGTCTCATGGTCGGTGCGGATGCCGGCGGCGAGATAAGCGTTGAGGTCCATGCCGCGCACCAGCGGTGCGTGCCCGTCGATATGGCGGTGCGAGAAGGCCTCGAGCTTGGCGAGGCAGGCCGGGTCTCGGTGGATCACGCCCGGAAAATTCATGAATTCGGCGAGTCCGATCACCTTGGGATGATTCATCATCGGCGTCAGGTCGCCGGCTTCCAGCGCGGCCCCCGCCGTCTCAAGATGCGTCGCGGGCACGCAGCTCGACAGGTTGACGCGCAGATCCATCCGCATCGCCTCGGCGCAGGCGAGGAAATAGCGGATGCCCTCGCTGCCCAGCACATTGGCGATCTCGTGCGGGTCGCAGATCGCGGTGGTGACACCGTGCGGCAGCACGCAGCGCTCGAATTCGAGCGGCGTCACCAGCGAGGATTCGATGTGCAGATGCGTGTCGATGAAGCCGGGCACGGCGATGAGGCCCTTCGCGTCGATGACCCGCTTGCCTTCGTAGTTGCCATAGGTCCCGACGATGGTGTCGCCGCAGATCGCGATATCGCTCTCCACCAGCGCGCCGGTGACGAGGTCGAGGAGCCTTGCCCCCTTGATCACGAGATCGGCCGGCTCGTCGCCATGCCCCTGGGCGATCCGGCGGGCGAGTTCTTGACTGGAGACCTTGGCAGCGTCGGTCATTGGATGGTTCCGGTGGTTCGACATGGCGCCAACCTGCCTCTCTCCGCATGCATTGTCGACTTGGTCGGCGCCTCGGATCGGCCTAGATAGGAGCCGGCATTTCGAAAGCCCGGAGCCTTCGCATGAAACTCACCTGGTACGGCCATTCCGCCTTCCGCGTCGACATCGACGGTGCCGCCATCCTGATCGACCCGTTCTTCACCGGGAACCCGGCCTTCGAGGGCGATGTCGCGGCGGTCAGCAAGGGCATCAGCCATATCGTCGTGACCCATGGCCATGGCGACCATGTCGGCGACACGCTCGACATCGCCGAGAAGACCGGCGCGACCGTGATCACCAATTACGACCTCGCCATGCACCTCGCGGCGCAGGGGCTGAAAAGCTTCCAGCCGATGAACACCGGCGGCACGGTCGATCTCGGCCCCTTCAGCGTCACGCTCACACGCGCCGACCATTCGGCCGGCATGGGCGAGGGCGGCGTCAACGTCCCCGTCGGCAGCGCCAATGGCGCGATCATCAAGGCCAGGGGCGAGAAGACGCTCTGGCATATGGGCGACACCGACATCTTCTCCGACATGGCCCTGCTCAGCGAGATCCATGGCGTCGAGGCCTGCATCTGCCCGATCGGCGACCGCTTCACCATGGGCGGCAAGATCGCGGCGCTCGCCATGACCCGCTTCGTCAAGCCGAAGGTGGCGATTCCGAGCCATTACGGCACCTTCCCGATCATCGACCAGAATGCCGACCGCTTCGTCGCCGGGCTGAAGGGCAGCGGCATCGAGGTCGTGGTGCCGAAGAAGGGCGAGCCTTTCGCGATCTGAGGGCTCTGGCACTTCAGGCAAGACCGCGGGAACCCTCTCCTTGCAGGAAAGGGGTTCCTCGCGCCCTGGTCTGGTAAATTACGGGCTTCTGTTGCGGGCGCTTGCTCCTCCGCTTATAGCCCTGACAACGATTGGCGCCGCTGCGCCGCCATTTTCTCAGGAGTCCGCCATGTCGGTCGATCTCGCCACCGTCAAACGCGTCGCGCATCTCGCGCGCATCGCCGTGCCGGAGGCCGATCTGCCCAAGCTGCAAGGCGAGCTCAATGCGATCCTCGGCTTCGTCGAGCAGCTCGACGAGGTGAATGTCGAGGGCGTCGAGCCGATGACCTCGGTGACGCCGATGGCGATCAAGCAGCGCGAGGACGTCGTCACGGACGGCGAGATCGCGGACAAGATCGTCGCCAACGCCCCGGCTTCCGAGGACGATTACTTCATGGTGCCCAAAGTCATCGAGTAGCGTGCGTCATCGTTCCCCGTCATTGCGAGCGAAGCGAAGCAATCCAGGGGGACGTCGAGCGCTACGCTCCTGGATTGCTTCGTCGCTGCGCTTCTCGCAATGACGGTACCGCCGGCCCAAATTCCATTCGGATATCGACCGTGACCGATCTCACCCGCCTGACGCTGACCGAGGCCCGCGACGGCCTCAAGGCCAAGACCTTCTCCGCCACGGAGCTGACGAAGGCCCATATCGCCGCCGTCGAGAAGGCGCGCGCCCTCAACGCCTATGTGCTGGAAACGCCCGAGCATGCCCTGAAGCAGGCGGCCGCTTCCGACGAGAAGCTGGCCAAGGGCGAGGGGCGTCCGCTCGAAGGCCTGCCGCTCGGCATCAAGGACCTCTTCGCCACCGAAGGCGTGCGCACCACCGCCTGCTCGAAGATCCTCGGCAATTTCGTGCCGGCCTATGAATCGACCGTGACGAGCCAGCTCTGGCGCGACGGCGCGGTGATGCTCGGCAAGCTCAACAACGACGAATTCGCGATGGGCTCGTCGAACGAGACCTCGGCTTTCGGCAATGTCGTGAACCCGTGGCGCCGGAAGGGCTCCAACGTGGGTGCAGGGCAGGGCGGCGCCGTCGAGGGCAATCATCTGGTGCCGGGCGGCTCTTCCGGCGGTTCGGCTTCCGCCGTCGCCGCCGATCTCTGCCTTGCCGCGACTGCGACCGATACCGGCGGCTCGATCCGCCAGCCGGCCGCCTTCACCGGCACGGTCGGCATCAAGCCGACCTATGGCCGCTGCTCGCGCTGGGGCACGGTGGCCTTCGCCTCCTCGCTCGACCAGGCCGGGCCGATCGCCAAGACCGTGCGTGACGCGGCGGTGATGCTGCGCTCCATGGCCGGCCACGATCCCAAGGACACCACCTCGGTCGACATGGCCGTGCCGGATTACGAGGCTGCCGTCGGCCGCTCCGTGAAGGGCATGAAGATCGGCATTCCCCGGGAATACCGGCTCGACGGGCTGAACCCCGAGATCGACGCGCTCTGGCAGCAGGGCATCGCCTGGCTCAAGGCGGCCGGCGCCGAGATCGTCGAGATCTCGCTGCCGCACACCAAATACGCCCTGCCGGCCTATTACATCGTCGCTCCGGCGGAAGCCTCGTCCAACCTCGCCCGCTATGACGGCGTTCGCTACGGCCTGCGCGAGCAGGGCAAGGACATCGTCGAGATGTACGAGAAGACCCGCGCCGCCGGCTTCGGCGCCGAGGTCAAGCGCCGCGTGATGATCGGCACCTATGTGCTCTCGGCCGGCTATTACGACGCCTATTACCTGCGCGCCCAGAAGGTCCGCACGCTGATCAAGCGCGATTTCGAGACGGTCTATGCGCAGGGCATCGACGCGGTGCTGACGCCTGCGACGCCGTCCGCGGCCTTCGGCATCGGCGAGAAGGGCTCGGCCGACCCGGTCGAGATGTATCTGAACGACATCTTCACGGTGACGGTGAACATGGCCGGCCTGCCGGGCATCGCCGTTCCGGCCGGTCTGGACAGCCAGGGCCTGCCGCTCGGCCTGCAGCTGATCGGCCGCCCCTTCGACGAGGAGACGCTGTTCTCGCTCGGCCAGGTCATCGAGCAGGCGGCGGGCCGCTTCCCGGTGACGGAGAAGTGGTGGGGCTGAGGGCGCGTCGGCGCGCTCGCCGCGCCGGCATGGTCCGGCGCCCGATCGCGGCGTCGCCATGAGCTGGAATCGGTCCGGCCGCGACCCGCTCCCGGCAGGTGCTATCCAATAAAAAGGGGCGGTCCGCTAAGCGGACCGCCCCTTTTTTCACGCGGCTGGGATCAGCCGACGATCTCGTTGCCCGAGAAGAACTGGGCGATCTCGATGGCGGCGGTCTCCGGCGCGTCCGAACCGTGCACCGTGTTCTCGCCGACCGACAGGGCGAAGAGCTTGCGGATGGTGCCCTCGGCGGCGTTCGCCGGGTTGGTGGCGCCCATCACGTCGCGATACTTGGCGATGGCGTCCTCGCCCTCGAGCACCTGCACGACCACCGGGCCGGAGGTCATGAACTCGACGAGCTCGCCGAAGAACGGACGGGCCGAGTGGACGGCGTAGAAGGTCTCGGCCTGGGCCTTGGTCATCTGGATGCGCTTCTGCGCGACGATGCGCAGGCCGGCCTTCTCGATGACCGCGTTGACCGCGCCGGTGAGATTGCGCTTCGTCGCGTCGGGCTTGAGAATGGAGAAGGTACGCTGGACAGCCATCGAAAGATCCTTGGAAGGGGTATGGATAAGGGAAATCCGGCGCGCTTATAACCGCGGCCTTCGCCCCCCACAAGGCTCGCCGCGAGCCCGCTTCCGCTTCGAACGGACGAGCCGGCTCAGCGTTTTCATGCTATGGTCGCGGCGCTCGAGATGAGGGAGGCGGTCCATGCGCGCTGTCGCGATGGTGTTCCTGAGTTATCTCACGATGCTTTGCCGGTTGCTGGATGTGACGACCGGATCGATCACCAAGGACCGTCGTGGCAACCTGCCCCCGCCCTCGGGCGGCATCGCGTCCTTCTGAACCACGCTCCTCGACGTGCGAGGCGCGTCGCGACACGGGAAACCCGTGCCGCCACGGTCAGCTGCGCCCTGGCAGCGGGCGCCTTCGTCGCCACGACATGGCTTCGCCAGCGACCGGTCTTCCGGCTTGAGCCGCGCCGGAATGTCGATATAGTTCATATATGAACCATGCAGGCATAGCTGGTCGGACAGGGAGGACCGGGTGATGAGGGAGCACGGATCGAAGCGTGTGGCTCTGGCGGCTCTGGGCATGCTCGCTGGCATCGGGGCCGCGACGGCGCAGGAGGTCACCGGCGTCTGGCAGCGGGACACGGGCGCCTCGCGGGTGCGCTTCAGCAAATGCGGCGAAGCGCTCTGCGGCACGATCTCCTGGCTCAAAGAGCAGAGCGGGCCGGCCAAGGTAGGCCAGCGGATCTTCTACGACATGAAGCCGAACGGCGCGAACACGTGGAGCGGCAGCGCCTTCAATCCGGAGGACGGCAAAACCTATGCCGGCACGATGACGCTTTCGGGCGGCACGCTGACGACGGCCGGTTGCGTCATGGGCGGGCTGATCTGTCGCTCGGTCAAATGGACTCGGATGGACTGAGCCGCGGACCGCGAGCCTTGTTGCAGCCACGAGAAGCGACGCTTCCCGTCATGCTCGCCCTTGTGGCGAGCATCCACGTCTCGAACGCAGCCTTCGACCGCCGCAGGCGTGGATGGTCGGGACAAGGCCGACCATGACGCGTTCGGCGGAGAGCATCCCGCACTGGCCCCGCCAAGGCGGGGCGCCCGCGACGACGGGGCGGGGAGGGCCCCTCAGCGCGCCTTCTGGCCGAAGAGAACCGCCTTCTCCTCGGGCGTGCTGATGCCAGCGGGGTTGCGCAGCTCCTCGGCGACCTTCAGCCCGCGCTGTACGGCCGGGCGTGCCTGCATCGTCTCCAGCCAGCGCGCGACGTTCGGGAACTGGCGGATGTCCTGGCCCTGCCGCTCCCAGCCGCGGGCCCAGCCGATGCAGGCCATATCGGCGATCGAATACTCGCCGCAGATGTAGTCGCGACCCTCGAGGCGCCTGTTCAGTACGCCGTAGAGGCGATTGGCCTCGTTGGTGTAGCGCTCGATGGCATAGGGCACCTTCTCGGGCGCGTAGATGCGGAAATGATGGGTCTGGCCGAGCATCGGCCCGAAGCCGCCCATCTGCCAGAACAGCCATTCGTCCACGGCGACACGGCCGCGCTCGTCGGCGGGATAGAACTTGCCGGTCTTGCGGCCGAGATATTGCAGGATGGCGCCCGATTCGAAGACGGAGATCGGCTGGCCGTCCGGCCCGTCCGGATCGATGATCGCGGGCATGCGGTTGTTCGGCGAGATGGCGAGGAATTCCGGCTTGAACTGGTCGCCCTTGCCGATGTTCACCGGCACGATGGTATAGGGCAGCCCGCATTCCTCGAGCATGATGGTGATCTTCCAGCCGTTCGGCGTCGGCCAGTAATAGAGGTCGATCGGCTTGGCGGGCGCTTGCGGCATCTGTCGATTCCTTCCTGGCATTGGGCCTCGGCGCGAAACGTAGGGAACGCACCGAAGGGCCGGAAGGGGGGCAAGCCCGCCTTCAGCGCGACCGCGCCATGCCGTGGCGGCGCGGCGCGCTCAGGGCGAAAGCGCCTTCTTGAAGCCCTCATGGCTCTGGCTGAAGCCGAGCCTGGTGTAGAAGCGATGGGCGTCCGGTCGGGCCTTGTTCGAGGTCAGCTCGACGAGGCCCACCCCCTTGGCGGCGGCGAAGGCGAGCGCGTGGCGCATCATGATCGCACCGATGCCGCGGCCCCGGCATTCGGGCGCGACATGGACGCTCTCGATCTTCGCGCGGACGCGCCCGCGCTCGGCAAGGCCCGGCAGCAACGAGATCTGATAGGTGCCGACGACCGAGCCGTCGCGCTCGGCGACGAACAGGCTGGTGTGGTTCCCGGCGCGGATGCGCGCGAAGGCGTCGCGATAGGCCGGGTGCTGCGCTTCGGCCGCGATCTCCTCCGGCGTGCGTGTCTGGGTCGGTGCGCCGTGGAGGATCAGCGCTGCGATGCGCGCAACGTCCTCCGCCACGGCCTCGCGCATGAGGGTGTCCCCCGTCTCTATCGGCTCTCGCTTCATCATGCTCCCTTCGGCCGTGTCGGCCTTTACTCGGCGAACAGGCGCTTGGCCATGAGCAGCGTGTTCGGCGTGTCGTCGCGGCCGTCGAACCGCACCTGTCGCTGCAGGAAGAAGCCCATGCGCTCGTAGAAGGCGATCGCGGGCTCGTTCTGGCTCTCGACCTCGAGGCGCGCCACGGGCGCCTTCGGGAAGCAGGCGAGGGCGATCTGCAGCAGGGTTCGGCCGATGCCGACGCCCTGCCAGGCCGGCAGGACGTAAAGCCGCGTCAGCATCGCCGCGCCGTCGCGTTCCTGCCGGGCCGAGGCCGTGGCGACGATCTCCTCGTCGATCAGGGCGACGAGGAAGACGCCTTCCTCCCGGCCGAGCTGGCTGTGCAGGCTCTCGGGCGAATGCCAGGCATTGGTCATCTCGGCGACGCGACGCCAGCCATAGATGCCGTCATAGGTGGCGTGCCAGGTCTCGACCAGCAGCGCCCGCACGGCCGGCACGTCGGCGGCCTCGGCGTCGCGGATGACGAGACCTGCCGGGGTCATCGCCTATCCCTCGGACCGATGAAACGACGCCGTCATCCCGGATCTCCGCAAAACCTATCCTTGGGCCGATCGGAGATCGGACCGGAGGGCTGCGTCCAGGATGACGACATGGTCGATCACTCGATCCCCAGCTTCCTCTTCAGGATCTCGTTGAGCGCCTGCGGGTTGGCCTTGCCGCCCGAGGCCTTCATCGCCTGGCCGACGAACCAGCCCAGCATGGTCGGCTTGGCCTTGACCTGCTCGACCTTGTCGGGATTGGCCGCGATGATCTCGTCGACCGCCTTCTCGATGGCGCCGGTGTCGGTGACCTGCTTCATGCCGCGGGCCTCGACGATCTGGCGCGGGTCGCCGCCTTCCGTCCAGAGGATCTCGAACAGGTCCTTGGCGATCTTGCCGGAGATCACGTTCTCGCCGATCAGGTCGACGAGGCCGCCGAGCTGGGCCGCCGAGACCGGCGAGGCCGCGATGTCCTTGCCTTCCTTGTTGAGGCGGCCGAACAGCTCGTTGATCACCCAGTTGGCCGCGGCCTTGCCGTCGCGGCCCTTGGCTACGGCCTCGAAGTAATCCGCCTGGTCGCGTTCGGCGACGAGGACGGAGGCGTCGTAGGGCGAGAGCCCGTATTCGGCGATGAAGCGGGCCTTCTTGGCGTCCGGTAGCTCGGGCAGGGCGCCCTTCAGGCTCTCGACGAAGGCGTCGTCGAATTCGAGCGGCAGCAGGTCCGGATCGGGGAAGTAGCGATAGTCGTGCGCCTCCTCCTTGGAGCGCATCGAGCGCGTCTCGCCCTTGCCGGGATCGTAGAGGCGGGTCTCCTGGTCGATGGTGCCGCCATCCTCGATGATGCCGATCTGGCGGCGCGCCTCGGCCTCGACCGCCTGGCCGATGAAGCGGATCGAGTTGACGTTCTTGATCTCGCAGCGCGTGCCGAAGGGATCGCCGGGCTTGCGCACCGAGACGTTCACGTCGGCGCGCAGGTTGCCCTTCTCCATGTCGCCGTCGCAGGTGCCGAGATAGCGCAGGATGGTGCGCAGCTTGGAGACATAGGCCTTCGCCTCCTCGGCCGAGCGCAGGTCCGGCTTGGAGACGATCTCCATCAGCGCCACGCCCGAGCGGTTCAGGTCGACGAAGCTCATCGTCGGGTGCTGGTCATGGATCGACTTGCCGGCGTCCTGCTCGAGATGCAGCCGCTCGATGCCGACCGTGATCTGCTCGGTCGGCGACAGATCGACCACGATCTCGCCTTCGCCGACGATCGGGCTCTTGTACTGACTGATCTGGTAACCCTGGGGCAGATCGGGGTAGAAGTAGTTCTTGCGGTCGAAGACCGAACGCTTGTTGATCTGCGCGCTGAGGCCCAGGCCCGTGCGCACCGCCTGGCGGACGCATTCGGCGTTGATCACCGGCAGCATGCCGGGCATCGCCGCGTCGACGAGGCTGACATGTTCGTTCGGCTCGGCTCCGAAACCGGTCGAGGCGCCGGAGAACAGCTTGGCGTTGGAGGTGACCTGGGCATGGATCTCCATGCCGATCACCACTTCCCAGTCGCCGGTCGCGCCCTTGATCAGCTTCTTCGGGTCGGAGGGGCGGGCATGCGCGTTCATTTAGGGTCTTCCGGCTGGGGATGTTGGCCTACGCGTTACGATGTCGGCGAGCGTGCGGCAAGCGCCCGTTGCGCCGGCAGGTCCAGGGGGACAGGCGGCATTATTGTGCGATGCCGTTGCGCTCCTGCAACCAGATGACGGGAATATGTCATATTCCGCGCCGGATCGCGATTTTTGACGAGTGATGGATCTTGACATTCGTCAGTCCTCACCCCTTTTTGCGCCAAAGGCCGAAGACCGCCCGCGGTCGCGTCGGCTCGCTACCTGGAGTTTCACCATGTCACGCCGCCGTTTCATCGGTCTGGTGCTCACCATCGCCGCAGCTTCGACCGCCCTTTCCAGCGTCGATGTCCTTGCGCAGGGGGCTCCGCCCGCTCCCCCGGTCCAGGTCGCCGCGCCGCTCGCCAAGCGCATCACCAACTGGGACGAGTACACCGGCCGCTTCGAGGCAAGCGAACAGGTCGACGTTCGCGCCCGCGTCTCCGGCTTCATCGACAGCGTGCACTTCAGCGACGGCTCGCTCGTCCAGAAGGGCGACCTGCTCTTTACCATCGATCAGCGGCCTTACAAACTGGCTGTCGAGGTCGCGCGCGCCGAGGTCGTCCGCGCCAAGGCACAGGTCGAGCTGGCGCAGAACGAGGTTGAGCGCGCTGAGGGGCTGACCCAGAATCGCACGATCACGGCGCGCGACGTCGACCAGCGCCGGGCCAACCTGAACAGCGCGGTCGGAGCGCTCCAGGGCGCCGAGGCCAATCTGAGGAACGCCGAGCTCAACCTCGAATGGACGGAGGTGCGGGCGCCGCTCTCCGGCCGCATCTCGAACCGCCGCATCGACCCCGGCAACCTGGTCGCAGGGGGGCAGTCGGGCGCGACCCTGCTGACCACCATCGTCGCGATCGCGCCGATCTACTTCACCTTCGACGTCTCGGAGGCGGACTTCCTGCGCTATTCCCGCATGTCCAGCCTGCGCGAAGGCACGGGCAAGGATACCGGGACCCCAGTCGAGGTGCGGCTCGCCGATGAGCCCAAATGGGGCCGCCGCGGCCGGGTCAACTTCGTCGACAACGCCCTGAATGCGCGCTCGGCCACCATCCGCGGCCGCGCCGTGTTCGAGAACAAGGACCAGTTCCTCACGCCCGGCGTCTTCGGCCGCCTGCGCTTCTTCGCCGGCGAGGCCGATGCGCTGCTGGTGCCGGACACCGTCATCGCCTCCGACCAGGCCCACAAGATCGTGCTGACGGTCGGGCCGGAGAACAAGGTGGTGCCGAAGCCGGTCGTGCTCGGCCCGCTCAGCGAGGGCCTGCGCGTGATCCGGTCCGGCCTGTCGCCGGAGGACAAGGTCATCGTCGGCGGCAGCGCCAATCCGATGGTTCGCCCGGGCGTCGCGGTCTCGCCGCAGCCGGGCGAGATCAAGGTCGCCACGACGAACTGAGCGCCTTCCGCACCGGCTTTCCCCGAAAGCCGGTGCCCGCTTCTCGGGCCATGCCTGGCCCGGCACCGAAACACGGGCGCCAGCGGGCGTCCGCCCGCCTTATTCCGGACAGGACGTTTCCATGTTCCGCTTCACCCATTTCTTCATCGATCGGCCGATCTTCGCCACCGTGCTCTCGGTGCTGCTGACGATCGCCGGCGCGATCGCGCTGCGCACGCTGCCGATCGCCGAATATCCCGAGATCGCGCCGCCGACGGTGTCGATCCGCGCCACCTATCCCGGCGCCTCGGCCGAAACGGTCGCCGCCACCGTGGCGACGCCGATCGAGCAGGAGGTCAACGGCGTCGACGACATGCTCTACATCACCTCGCAGTCGACGGGCGACGGCGTGGTGACGATCAACGTCGTCTTCAAGGCCGGCGTCGACATCGACCAGGCCCAGGTGCTGGTGCAGAACCGCGTCTCGCAGGCCGAACCGCGCCTGCCGCAGGAGGTGCGCCAGCTCGGCCTGCAGGTGCGCAAGGCCTCGCCGGACTTCCTGATGGTCATCAACATGATCTCGCCGGACGGGTCGCGCGATCCCCAGTACATCTCCAACTACGCCTCGCTCTACGTGAAGGACGTGCTGACCCGCGTCGACGGCGTCGGTGACGTCCAGGTCTTCGGCGCGCGCGACTTCTCGATGCGGATCTGGCTCGATCCGGCCAAGGTCGCAGCGCGCAACCTGACCGCGACCGACGTCGTCGCCGCGCTCAGGGCGGCGAACGTGCAGGTCGCCGCGGGCGCGCTGAACCAGCCGCCGGCGAAGTCGAACGAAGCCTTCCAGCTCTCGGTGAACACGCTCGGGCGCCTGACCGACGTCTCGGAGTTCGAGAACATCGTCGTGCGTTCCGACGCCGATGGCGGCACGATCCGCGTGCGCGACGTCGCGCGCGTCGAGCTCGGCTCGCAGGACTACACCACCAACGCCTATCTCGATAACAAGAACACCGTCGCCATCGGCGTCTTCCAGCGGCCCGGCTCCAACGCGCTCGCGACCTCGGACGCGCTGATCGCGACCATGAACACCATGGCAAAGAGCTTCCCGCCTGGTCTCGAACACCGCATCATCTACAACCCGACCGAGTTCATCGCGGAATCGGTCAAGGCCGTGGTCGACACGCTGCTCGAGGCCATCGTCCTCGTCGTCATCGTGGTCATCCTGTTCCTGCAGACCTGGCGCGCGGCGCTGATCCCGATCGTGGCGATCCCGGTCTCGCTGGTCGGCACCTTCCTGATCATGAGCGGCGTCGGCATCTCCTTCAACACGATCTCGCTGCTCGCGCTGGTGCTGGCGATCGGCATCGTCGTCGATGACGCGATCGTGGTGGTCGAGAACGTCGAGCGCTATCTCGCCCAGGGGATGTCGCCGGCGGATGCCGCGCACAAGACCATGGACGAGGTCGGCGGCGCGCTGCTCGCGATCGCGTTGGTGCTCTGCGCCGTGTTCATCCCGACCGCCTTCATCAGCGGCCTGCAGGGCACGTTCTACCAGCAGTTCGCGGTCACGATCGCGGCCTCGACGGCGATCTCCTGCTTTGTCTCGCTGACGCTCTCGCCGGCGATGTCGGCGATCCTGCTGAAGCCGCACAAGCAGCACGACGCGCATGAGCAGCACGGCTTCTTCTACAAGCTCGGCGCGCCGGTCCGCTGGTTCTTCCACTACTTCAACGCCGGCTTCGACTGGTTGTCGCGGACCTATGGGCGCGTGACCTCGCGGCTGATCCGGCTCGCGGTGATCCTGCTCATCGTCTATGCGGGCCTGATCGCGCTCACCGCACAGCGGCTCGCCCAGACTCCGACCGGCCTCGTGCCGCAGCTCGACCGCGGCTACTTCATCGTCGCGATGCAGCTGCCGCCCGGCGCCTCGCTGGAGCGTACCGACGCGGCGCTGCGCAAGGCGAATGAGATCCTGCAGTCGCGCCCTGGCGTCGCGCACACCGTCGCCTTCGCCGGCCTCGATGGTGCGACCTTCACCATCGCGCCGAATGCCGGTGTCGCCTTCGTCACGCTCTCGCCGTTCAAGGAGCGCGAGAAGGAGGGCCTGACGACGCAGGGCATCTTCAACGACCTGCGCCAGCAGATGTTCGCGATTTCGGAGGCCTTCACGCTGGTGATCGAGCCGCCCGCGATCTCCGGCATCGGCAATGGCGGCGGCCTCAAGGGCTATGTCCAGGATCGCGCCGGCCGCGGCCTGGTGGCGCTCGAGGGCGCGGCCTGGACGGTCGCCGGCTCGGCCGGTCAGCTGCCCTTCATCGTGCAGCCCTTCACGCTGTTCTCGACCAAGACGCCGCAGATCTACGCCGATATCGACCGCACCAAGGCGGAGATGCTCGGCGTGCCGGTCACCCGCATCTTCGAGACGCTGTCGGTCTATATGGGCTCGGCCTATGTCAACGACTTCAACCTGCTGGGCCGCACCTTCCGCGTCACGGCGCAGGCCGACAACCCGTTCCGCCTGACGACGCGCGACGTCGCCAATCTCAAGACCCGCAACGCGGATGGCGAGATGGTGCCGATCGGCTCGGTCGCGTCCTTCCAGGACACGACCGGCGCCTATCGCGTGCCGCGCTACAACCTCTACCCGGCGGCTGAGGTGCAGCTCTCGATGGCTCACGGCTATTCCACCGGCCAGGGCATCGCGGCGGTCGAGAAGATTGCGCAGGAGCGTCTGCCGCCCGGCTTCGGCTTCGAATGGACCGAGATCGCGCTGCAGGAGAAGCTGGCGGGCAATACGGCGATCATCGCCTTCGGCCTGGCCGTGGTCTTCGTCTTCCTGCTGCTGGCGGCGCTCTATGAGAGCTGGCTCTTGCCGCTCTCGGTCATCCTGATCGTGCCGATGTGTATCCTGGCGGCGATGTTCGGCGTGAACTACGCCAATCTCGACCGGAACATCCTCGTCGATATCGGCCTCGTCGTGCTCGTCGGCCTCGCGGCCAAGAACGCGATCCTGATCGTCGAGTTCGCCAAGCAGGCCGAGGAGGAGGGCATGAACCGTCGCGATGCCGCCATCGCCGCGGCCCGCACCCGGCTGCGGCCGATCCTGATGACCTCGATGGCCTTCATCCTCGGCGTGCTGCCGCTGACGGTCTCGGTCGGCGCCGGCGCCGAGATGCGCCAGGCCATGGGCATCGCGGTCTTCTCCGGCATGCTGGGCGTGACCGTCTTCGGCCTGATCTTCACGCCGGTGTTCTACGTGATGGTGCGCTGGCTGGCGGATCTGCGCGGGACCCGGCGCAAGGCGCCCTCCGCACAGCAGCCGACCGGGGCGCACTGACGCCCCGGTCCTCCTCCGGGAGAGGCGCGGCTCGGCGAGAGTCCTCCAGACAACAAAAAAGCCCCCCGAGCCGGCCGGCTCGGGGGGGCTTTTCGTTTGGAACGCCGTTCAGAGGCCGAGGTCGAAGGCGTAGCTCGCCGAGACGCCGACCGTGATCGAATCGCGCGAGCCAAATGGCCTGACGATCGGGGAGCGCGTGGCGTCGCCGACGAGGCGCTTGTACTCGACATAGGCGGTCGTCTTGAGCTGGTCGGACCAGTGATAGGTCACCTGCGCCAGGGCGCCGATCGAATGGACGCCGGCGTTGAAGCGCTGCAGCATCCCGCCCGTGCCGGGCATGGCGCCGCCGGTGCCGAAATAGGTCCGGACATAGTCGGCCGAGGCGATCCGCATGCGCGGACCGACGCCGAGGGTCCAGGGGCCGAAATTGCTGAAGGCGTCGAGCTTGAGATCGGCGACCACGCCGTCATGGGCGACGATGCCGCGGCGCAGGTCGGCGCGGGCGCGCAGCCAGGATGTCGGATAGAATTCGACGAAGCCGCCGGCCTCGGCGCCGTACTTGGTCGATGGGACGGCGACGAGCGCATGGTTGACCTTGGCGTCGCGCTTCCACAGCAGGTCGCCGGAGAAGCCGATGCGCCAGCCCTTGCCGGAGAAGAAGCCGATGCTGAGCATCGCGTCGTCTTCGGCGCTCCACCAGGTGCTCTTGAGGCCCTTGCTCAGCGAGATGATCGGCCGCGCCCGGAAGACATAGTCGTCGGAACCGGCGTAGTCCGGCTGGTAGCGCAGGCCGCCGCCGAGGGTGAGATACCAGTTCTGGGCGGATTGGGGCGAGGTGAGGGTCGAGTAGTCGCTCGATTGCGCCCGGGCGCCGCCGGGCAGCGACAGGGCGAGACAGGTCGAGAGACCCGCCAGATACGCAACGCAACGCATAGTCCAGAACTCCGACGCGACCGCGCCTCCAGTGATGTGAATGCCCGCAATCTGAGGCAGGGGGATTAATGCCCGGTTAAGGTTCGCAATTCGTTATCGCCCATGTTCTCAAGGCGTTACGGCTGCGGGCTCGCATAGCGGCGGCTCCGGCCGGAGCCGCCGCCTCAAAACGGCCCATCGTTGCGGGCTCTGTCTCCGGCCAGGACACGATTCGTGTCGACAGGAGATCGATCATGAGGCCAGCGGCCATCGTCGCGCTGATCGCGCTGAGCGCCGCCCCCGCGCTCGCGCAGGAGCTGCCGCAGCGCAAGCCCGGGCTCTGGGAAACCAAGTCGTCCGGTGCGGAGGGGCAGACCGTCGCCAAGCAATGCGTCGGCCCGGGGACCGATCAATCGGCCGTCGGCGGCCTGGCGGGCGGGGCCTGCTCCAAGATCCAGGTCTCCAAGACCGCGACCGGCTACGCCATCGAGACCGAATGCACGGTCGGGCCGATCAAGGCTGCCGGTACCAGCGTCATCACCGGTGATTTCGACATGGCGATCCGGACCGAGGGCACGACCCGGCTCTCCGGCGTGCCGGGGCAGACGGGAACGGTGGAGCGCAAGCTCGTGGTCGAAGCCAAGCGCCTCGGCGAGTGCGAGGCAGGGCAGAAGCCGGGCGACATCATCTTGCCGAATGGCCAGGTGATCTCGATGCCGCCTGCGGCGCCCAAGCCGTAAGGCACGCAGCCGCGTCCGGAGCGTCGCCGCGAAAGCACGGCCGGCAGAATCCGCAACCGCCCGCAGCCCCGGCTCTTGACGTCGGCCATGCACTGTGGCCATGCCGGAAGGCGGTGCCGCCCATCATCGTGCTCGGCGCGCATCGTTCTCGAAGGGCAGGCGATATCATGATGATGCGGCGGATGGGTGCGGTCGTTGTGGCCGGTGGGCTGTCGATTCTGGCGAGTGTCTCGGCCTTTGCCGCGAGCAGCTCGACCGCGCTGCCGCCGCCCGACCCGACTGCGAAGAACCTGACGCCCTACATGATCCAGCTGCGCGCCTTCGATGCCTGCCTGGTCACCCAGTCGCAGCTCATGGGCACGACGCGCGAGGCGGTCCATTCGCCCTGCTCCTGCTATGCCAAGGGCACGGTCAACGCGATGACCAAGGACGAGATCCAGGCCTTCCGCGACACCGGGTATTTCAACGACTCCGCCCGCGAGAAGGGCCTGCAGTACATCGATCGCTGCAAGCTCAAGCGTCCGTTCTGAGCTCAGCTGCGCCGATCCGGGATCCATGCCTGGGCTGTTCGGGCGTGGATCGCGGGCGTCCGCCGGCTATCCGGAATGGCCCCGCGGCCGTCGACGCGATCTCGCGGGATGACGTTCAAAGTCTCCTGTCTCCCGCCTTGCTGCTGACACGCTCCTGACAGAAACTGTCATCCGGGCGTTCCACTCTGCTGTCACTCGAACACGCGCCGATCGGATTGCACCGCAATCTGATCCGATCCGTGTTCCCTGTCAGTCGATTGGAATCCGGGTAGGGAGACGCCGCCGTGCAGCGCGCCGAACGATTGCTCGACATGATCCAGAGCCTGCGTCGCCGCAGGCGCCCCGTCACCGCAGAGACGCTGGCCTCCGAGCTCGATGTCTCCGTGCGGACGGTCTATCGCGACATCGGCGCGCTGGTGCGCCAGGGCGTGCCGGTGCGCGGCGAGGCCGGCATCGGCTATGTCCTCGACGCCGGCTTCGATCTGCCGCCGCTGATGCTCTCGCCCGACGAGATCGAGGCCGTGCTGGTTGGCATGCGTTGGCTCAGCGACCGTGCCGATCCCGTGCTGGCGCGGGCCGCCGAGGACGTGGTCAGCAAGGTGGCGGCAGTTCTGCCGCCGCATCTGCGGCCGATCCTGCTCGACGGCGCCCTGTTCGCTGCGTCCTACCCCGGCGACGTGCCGGCCGATCAGGTCGACGTCGCGGCGGTGCGTGCCGCCATCCGCAACGGCCGCAAGCTCTCGATCGAGTACAGCGACGAGAGCGGCCATGCCACGCAGCGGATGATCTGGCCGATCGGGATGACCTTCTACGAGCGCGTGCGGATCGTCATCGCCTGGTGCGAGCTGAGGCAGGCCTTCCGCCATTTCCGCACCGACCGCATGACCGGCCTCGTCGCGCTGGAGGAGCGCTACCCCGCCCGCCGCGCCGACCTCTTCCGCCGCTGGCAGAAGGAGGAGGAGCGGGCCCGCGAGGAATGGGAGCGCTGCAAGCGCGAGGGCAGCGAGGGCTCGGCCCGGCCTGCCGCGAAGCATCCGGGCGAGGGCGACGGTCAGGTTCGGCTGACGGCGTCCCCGGTCAAGCTGGCCCGGCCGGAGGCGACCTCGGCCAGCGCCGCCGGATAGAGCTTGTGCTCCTCGACGAGGACGCGCTTGGACAGCGTCTCCTCGTCGTCGCCGGGCAGGATCGGCACCTTCGCCTGCAGGATCACCGGCCCGGCGTCGAGTTCCGGCACGACGAAATGCACCGAGCAGCCATGCTCGCTGACACCGGCTTCGAGCGCCTGCCGGTGCGTATGCGTGCCCTTGAACAGTGGCAGCAGGGACGGGTGGATGTTGATCAGCCGGCCTTCCCAGCGCTTGACGAACCAGGGCGTCAGGATGCGCATGAAGCCGGCGAGCACGACGAGGTCGATCTGGTTGACGCGCAGGAGTTCGTCCACCGCGCGCTCGAAGGCTTCGCGGTCCTTGCCGAAGGGACGATGATCGACCGTCGCCGTGGCGATGCCGAAGCCGCGGGCCCGGTCGAGCCCCGCGACGTCGGGGATGTTGGAGATCACGAGCGCGATCTCGGCCGGATAGTCCGGCGCGCGGGCCGCCTCCGCGATCGAGACCATGTTGGAGCCGCGGCCGGAGATCAGGACCCCGACGCGCTTGCGGGAGGCCGTGTTGGTCTCAGCTGGCTTGCCGATCATGTGAGCCCTCATTCTGAGGAGCGGCCGCAGGCCGCGTCTCGAAGGATGCTCCAGATATCGTCCGCGCCTCCTGGACCATCCTTCGAGACGGGCTTCTGCGAAGCGCTCCTCAGGATGAGGGCTGACATGGAAGACATCACATTCACAGCGAGAGCTTGCCGCGATAGCTGACCTGCTCTTCGCCGGCGCCGACCGGAACCACCTCGCCGAGCTTCACCGGCGCCTCGCCGGCCGCCTTCAGCGCGGCGAGGACGGCGTCGGCCTTGTGGGCTTCAGCCGCGACGATCATGCCGATGCCGCAGTTGAAGGTGCGCAGCATCTCGCGCTCGGCGACGCCGCCGATCCTGGCGAGCCAGCCGAACACCGGCGGGACCGGGATCGCATCGAGGTCGAGCGCGACGCCGAGCCCTTCGGGCAGCACGCGCGGGATGTTGTCGGGGAAGCCGCCGCCGGTGATATGCGCCAGCGCCTTGATGCCGTCGGTGGCCTTGAGCGCCTGGAGCAGCGGCTTCACATAGATCCGCGTCGGCTCCAGTAGCGCCTCCGCCAGGCCTTTTTTGGGAGCGAAGGGGGCCGGTGCCGTCCAGGCCAGGCCGCTCAGCGCGACGATGCGGCGGACCAGCGAATAGCCGTTGGAGTGCACCCCGGAGGAGGGCAGGCCGAACACCACGTCGCCGGGCTTCAGGTCCTCGCGCGGCAGCAGCGTGCCGCGCTCGGCCGCTCCGACCGCGAAGCCGGCGAGGTCGTAGTCCTTCTCGGCGTACATGCCGGGCATCTCGGCGGTCTCGCCGCCGATCAGTGCGCAGCCGGCCTGGCGGCAGCCATCGGCGATGCCGCGCACGATCTCGACGCCGACCTTCGGATCGAGCTTTCCGGTAGCGTAGTAGTCGAGGAAGAGCAGGGGCTCGGCACCCTGCACGATCAGGTCGTTGACGCACATCGCGACGAGATCGATGCCGATCGTCGAATGCAGCCCGCTTTCGATCGCGATCTTCACCTTGGTGCCCACGCCGTCATTGGCCGCGACCAGGATCGGATCGCTGAAGCCGGCGGCCTTGAGGTCGAACAGCCCGCCGAACCCGCCGATCTCGGCGTCGGCACCCGGCCGGCGCGTGGCGCGCACCAGCGGCTTGATCTCGTCGACCATGGCGTTGCCGGCGTCGATGTCGACGCCCGCCTGCGCATAGGTCAGTCCGTTTGCGCCGGGCTTGCTCATTGCGTTTCGCCTTCCTTGCGTGCTTGCGGGAGCGATAGGCAAGCGCGCCGCGCCTTGCAAGGCGTATCGGCGTTTTCGCTCTTGCCGATCCACGGTCCGCGACCTTAGCGTCGCTTTTTGTCGAGATCCGCTCGGGCGTTCCGGATGACGATCCCCAACCTGATCACGGTCGGCCGCCTGTTCCTGGTGCCGCTGGTGATCGTCATGATCGTCAATGCGCGCTGGGATTTCGCCTTCATCCTTTTCGTGGTGGCCGGGGTCTCCGATGCGATCGACGGCTTCCTCGCCAAGCGCTGCGGCATGGCGAGCGAGCTCGGCGCCTGGCTCGACCCGATCGCCGACAAGGCGCTGATCGTTTCGATTTACATCACGCTGGCGCTGGTCGGGGCGGTGCCGATCTGGCTCGTCATCCTGGTTGTTTCGCGGGATCTGATGATCGTGGCGGCTGTGCTCCTGTCCTGGCTGCTCGACCGGCCGGTGACGATCGCCCCGATCATGGTCAGCAAGCTCAATACGGCAGCGCAGATCGCCTTCGCCGCGCTGGCGCTCGGCTCGCGCGCCTTCAGCATCGATCCCGGTCCGGCCGCGGTGGTGGCGGAGCTTGTCGTCGCGCTGTTGACGCTGGCCTCGATGACGGCCTATCTGGCCTTCTGGCTGCGCCACATGGCTGGTTGATGGGCCTCGATCCGCCGTCGCGGGCGTTGAACCGGCGGCATCCGTGCACATCTAACCCTTCTGCCGGCCGGAGACGCGAAAGAGGCTGATCGATGACGTTGCAGCGCCAGATCGGCTTTTGGCTCGGATCCCTTGTCGTCTTCATCCTGCTGCTGGTGCTGCTGCGGGACGTGCTGCTGCCTTTCATCGCGGCACTGGCGCTCGCCTATCTGCTCGATCCGCTGGCCGACCGGCTGGAGCGGATGGGCATGAACCGGCTGAGCGCCACCATCGTCATCCTGTTCGTCTTCCTCGTGATCTTCGTGCTGGCGCTCGTGCTGCTGGCGCCGCTGCTCGGCCGGCAGCTCGCGGGGCTGGTCGAGAGGCTGCCGGCCGATGCGGCCAAGCTGCAGGCGCTGGTGATGGAGAAGGGCGCGCCCTGGCTCGAGCGCTTCGGTGGCGGAAACCTGCAGCAGGAGGCGCAGAACTCGCTCGGCAACCTCGTCGGCGAGGCGACCAAATGGATCGGCGGCCTGCTGCAGTCGCTCTGGAGCGGCGGCACTGCCATCGTCGGCGTGTTCTCGCTCTTGGTGCTGACGCCGGTGATCGCCTTCTACCTGCTGGTCGACTGGGACCGGATGGTCGCGACCGTCGATAGCTGGCTGCCGCTCGAGCATCGCGACACCATCCGCGACCTCCTGCACGAGATGGATCTGGCGATCGCCGGATTCCTGCGCGGGCAGGCGCTGGTCTGCCTGCTCCTCGGCACCTTCTACGCGATCGGCCTGAGCATCGTCGGGGTCAATTTCGGCGCGCTGATCGGCATCATCTCCGGCTTCCTGTCGTTCATCCCCTATGTCGGTTCGCTGACCGGCCTCGTGCTCTCGGTCGGCGTCGCGATCGTGCAGTTCTGGCCGGACTGGACCTGGCCGCTGGCGACGCTCGGCGTCTTCCTCGCCGGCCAGTTCCTGGAAGGGAACATCTTCCAGCCGAAATTCGTCGGCGACTCGATCGGCGTTCATCCGGTCTGGCTGATGTTCGCGCTGCTCGCCTTCGGCTCGCTCTTCGGCTTCGTCGGGCTGCTGCTGGCGGTGCCGCTCGCGGCCGTCATCGGCGTGCTCTGCCGCTTCGCGCTCCGGCAATATCTCGCCAGCAACCTCTATCACGGTGGAGATGCCACCCGCGCCGCCAAGGCCAAGGCGCGGATCAAGGCCGATTCCTAAGTTTCATCCATGTCCGACGTTCCGCAACGCCCGCGCCAGCTCGCATTCGACCTTCCGCTCGACAGCCGTCACGGCGTCGAGGATTTTCTCGTAGGCCCCTCGAACGAGGCGGCCTACGGCCTGATCGAGCGCTGGCCGGCATGGCCCGAGGCTTGGTTGCGCCTGACCGGGCCGGAAGGCGCCGGCAAGACCCATCTTGCCGCCATCTGGGCGAGAGCCGCCCATGCCTGGACCATCCGGGCGAGCGAGCTCGACGAGGCCAAGGTGCCGCATCTGGTCTCGGGCGGCGCGCTGGTGGTCGAGGATTGCGACGCCGGTGATCTCGACGAGCCGGCGCTGTTCCATCTGATGAACGCGATGAAGGCGCGGGGCGGCTCGCTGCTGCTGACGGCGCGCCGGCAGCCCGATCTCTGGGGCCTGCGCGTGCCGGATCTGCTGTCGCGGCTGCGGCTGGCGCCGAGCGCGACGATCGAGCCACCGGATGACGGGCTCCTGCGCGCGGTGCTCGTCAAGCTGTTCATCGACCGCCAGCTCGTGGTCGATACCGCCGTGATCGATGCGCTGGCGCTGCGCATGGAGCGTTCCTTTGCCGCAGCCAGGCAGGTCGTCGATCGGCTGGATCGCCTCGCCCTGGAGCGCGGCCGCCGCGTCACTCGCCCGCTCGTCCAGGAGGTGCTGGCCGATCTCTTCCCGCAGGAACCCGGCTGAGCCATGCCGGTTTGTACCGCAGGGCTGCCGCGGCGCGAAATCATGTCGCCCGTCATCGAACTGTCACGCTAGGATGGCTTCAACGGCGCCATGAGCGGCAAGACGACCAGGATGCGGGTGAAGCGCATGAATCTCGAGATCGTGACCGACGAGCCGGAGAAGCTGACCGGCGAGGCCGATGCGCCGGCGCTGCGCCATCTGCCCACGCGCTTCATGAATCGCGAGCTCTCCTGGCTGCAGTTCAACCGGCGGGTCATGGAGGAGGCCTCCAACCGCAGCCATCCGCTGCTGGAGCAGCTGCGCTTCCTCTCGATCTCGGCGAACAATCTCGACGAGTTCTTCATGGTCCGTGTCTCGGGCCTGCGTGAACAGCTCAAGGCGGGCGTCGTCACGCCGAGCCAGGACGGGCTCACCCCGGCCGAGCAGCTCGTCGCCATCGGCCAGGCGGTCTCGGCCCTGACGGACGACCAGCAGGCGCGCTGGGCGGAGCTGCGCCACGATTTGCACGAGAACCGCCTGCATCTGCTCGAGCCGGCCGATATCGGCTCGCAGGACCGGATCTGGCTGGAGGACTACTTCCTCAACTACGTCTTCCCGGTGCTGACGCCGCTGGCGATAGACCCGGCGCATCCCTTCCCCTTCATCCCCAATCTCGGCTTCACGATCGCGCTCGCCCTCGAGCGCAAGAGCGACGGACGCCAGCTCGACGCGCTGATCCGCGTGCCGACCAAGATCGACCGCTTCATCGAACTGCCGGACCTCGCCCGGGAGGGGCTGCACCGCTTCATCGCGCTCGACGACGCGGTCTCGCTGTTCATCGGCAAGCTCTTTCCCGGCTATGAGGTCAAGGGCGCGGGCTCCTTCCGCATCATCCGCGACTCCGATCTCGATATCGAGGAGGAGGCGGAGGATCTGGTCCGCGTCTTCGAGACCATGCTGAAGCAGCGCCGCCTCGGCGTCGTGATCCGCCTCGAGCTCTCGACCGGCATGCCCGACCATCTGCGCCGGCTGATCGTGCGCGAGCTCAAGGTCGACAGCGACGAGGTCGTCGAGGTCAACGGCATGATCGGGCTCAATGAGCTCGCCCAGCTCGTCGGCGTCGACCGGCCGGACCTCAAGTTCAAACCGTACAACGCCCGTTTCCCGGAGCGCATCCGCGAGCATGGCGGCGACTGCTTCGCCGCGATCCGCCAGAAGGACCTGCTCGTCCATCATCCCTATGAGAGCTTCGACGTCGTCGTGCAGTTCTTGCAGCAGGCGGCGCGCGACCCCAATGTGGTCGCGATCAAGCAGACGCTTTACCGAACCTCGGCCAACTCGCCGATCGTCAAGGCGTTGACGGAGGCGGCCGAGGCCGGCAAGTCCGTCACCGCCCTGGTCGAGCTCAAGGCGCGCTTCGACGAGGAGGCGAATATCCGCTGGGCGAAGGAGATGGAGCGCGCCGGCGTTCAGGTCGTCTACGGCTTCATCGAGCTCAAGACCCACGCCAAGCTCTCGCTCGTCGTGCGCCGCGAGTCCGGCCACCTCGTGAGCTACTGCCATATCGCGACCGGCAACTACCACCCGATCACGGCGCGCATCTACACCGACGTCTCCTTCTTCACCGCAGACCCGGTGATCGCGCAGGACGTCGCGCGCATCTTCAACTTCATCACCGGTTACGCCGAGCCTGCCGGGCTGGAACGCATGGCGGTCTCGCCCACCGGCCTGAAGCAGCGGCTGCTCTCCGACATCGCCGAGGAGGTCGCCCATGTGAAGGCCGGCCGCAAGGGCGCGATCTGGGGCAAGTGCAACTCCCTGGTCGATCCCGAGATCATCGACGCGCTCTACGACGCCAGCCAGGCCGGGGTCGAGATCGACTTCGTCGTGCGCGGCATCTGCTGCCTGCGGCCCGGCGTTCCCGGGCTTTCCGACAATATCCGCGTCAAATCGATCATCGGCCGCTTCCTCGAGCACACCCGCATCTACGCCTTCGGCGCCGGGCACGGGCTGCCTTCGGCCAAGGCCAAGGTCTATATTTCCTCGGCCGACCTGATGCCGCGCAACCTCGACCGCCGCGTCGAGGCGCTGACGCCGATCCTCAATCCGACCGTGCATCAGCAGTTGCTCGATCAGATCATGTTGGCCAACCTGCTCGACAACGAGCAGAGCTGGACGATATTGCCGGAGGGCGGCTCGCGTCGCATTGTCCCCGCGCCGAACGAAGAGCCGTTCAACGCGCACAAGTACTTCATGACGAACCCGAGTCTGTCCGGACGTGGAAAATCGCTCTCCAACTCAAGCCCCCGCTCCCTCACGCGGCGGGGCGGCCGCAAGGCCTGAGCTCCGGCACGCGCCGGGGCGCCTGGCGCTCTCGGACACGATCGCCATCGTCGATATCGGCTCGAACTCCGTGCGTCTCGTCGTCTACGAGATGCTGGCGCGCGCGCCTTCGCAGGTCTTCAACGAGAAGGAGATGGCCGGTCTCGGCCGGCAGGTCGCCTCGACCGGCCGCCTCGCCGAGGACGCGATCGAGAAGGCGATCCACGCGCTGGTGCGCTTCCGCATCCTCTGCGAGGCGATGCATGTCGGCGAGCTTCGCGTCATCGCCACGGCGGCGGCGCGCTATGCCGAGAACGGGCCCGATTTCATCGCCAGGGCCGAGCGGGCGATCGGCCAGCCGATCGAGCTGATCTCCGGCGGCCGCGAGGCCGTGCTCTCGGGCCTCGGCGTGATCTCCGGTTTCGATGCCGCGGACGGTGTCGTCGGCGACCTCGGCGGCGGCAGCCTGGAGCTGATCTCGGTCGGCGACGGTGCCGTGGGGCAGGGTGCCAGCGTGCCGCTCGGCGGCCTCGCACTGCTCGATCGCTCGAAGGGCTCGCTCAAGGTGGCCGAGAAGATCGTCAAGGAAGAGCTCGACAAGCTGCCGCAGCTCGGCGCCATGAAGGGGCGGGACTTCTACGCCGTCGGCGGCACCTGGCGCGCGCTCGCGACGCTGCATCAGCGCCGGGTGAACTACCCGCTGAGCGTCATGCATGGCTATGCCATCCCGCCCAAGGATGTGGTCGATTTCGTCAAGCTGGTCGAGCGGGCCGACGCCTCCGTGCTCGATGCCATCGATTCGGTGTCATCGGCACGCCGGCCGCTGCTCGCCTATGGCGCGCTGGTGCTCGACGAACTGATCAAGCGCGGCAAGCCGCGCAACATCGTCGTCTCGGCGCAGGGCGTGCGCGAGGGGCTGCTGCACGAGCAGCTCTCGCCGGAGGAGCAGACCGCCGACCCGCTGCTGCAGGCGGCGCGTGACTACAACCTGCTGCGGGCGCGCGATCCGCGCCATGCCACGGAGCTGATCGCCTGGACCCGCGGCATCCTGGAGACCGCCGGGCTGGCGCAGGACGAGCCCTCCGACCGGCTGATCGAGACCGTCTGCCTGCTCTCGGATATCGGCTGGCGCGCCCATCCCGATTATCGCGGCGAGCAGAGCATGAACGTCATCGCCCACGCCTATTTCACCGGCATCGACCATGTCGGGCGGGCCTTCCTGGCGCTGACAACCTTCTATCGCTATGCCGGGCTGAAGGCGGGCTCGCCGGCCGAAGCCGGGCTGAAGACGCTGCTTCCGCCGCCGCTGCTGGCGCGGGCCCTCCTGATCGCAGGGATCTTCCGGGTTGCCTATCTGCTCTCGGCCGGGATGGCCGGCATCCTGCCACGCATCGCCGCGACCTGCGTCGACAACCGGCTGCAGCTGCGCTTCCCCGAGGATCTGGCGGCGCTGGCGAGCGACAGGGTCGAGGGTCGGCTCAAGCAACTCGCCAAGCTGCTCAGCCGCGGCGTCGAGATCGGAAGGCTCTGAAGGCCGCAGGCGCCGCCGCGCCGTCATTGCGGAGATCGGTGTGAGCGAAGACCACGGCGCTCCTGTCATGGTCGGGCTTGTCCCGACCATCCACGTCTTCCTTTGCGCAATGCGGTGTTCAAGACGTGGATGCTCGCCACAAGGGCGAGCATGACGATAACCGGAGCGGCGCCACGCTCATGGTTTCCGGGCTCAAGCCTTCGGCCTATCCCGGAACGAGGCGTTTTCGGTCAGCTCGCCGCGCGCAGCCGGGCGAAGCCGGCGTCGAGATCGGCCTTGAGGTCCTCGATGTTCTCGAGCCCGATATGGATGCGCACCGTCGGGCCCTTGAAGTCCGGCGTCGTCGCCGTGCGGTAGTCCCTGCAGTCGAACGGCAGGACGAGGCTCTCATAGCCGCCCCAGGACGCACCGATGCCGAACAGGGTGAGCCCGTCGAGCATCGCGCCGACCGCCTTCATCGAGACGGGCTTCAGCTCGATGGTGAAGAGCGAGGAGGCGCCGGTGAAGTCGCGCTTCCAGATCTCATGGCCCGGCGCTCCCGGCAGGGCAGGGTGCAGGACGCGGGCGACCTCTGGGCGATCGCGCAGCCATGCGGCCATGGCGATGCCGGCGGGCATCTGCTCCTTGAGGCGCACGGACATGGTCCGCATGCCGCGCAATGTCAGGAAGGCGTCTTCCGGCGCCACGATCAGACCGAGCTGGCTCCAGGCCGCGTGGAGCTTCTTGAACAGCTCCGGCGTGCGTGCCGAGACGGTGCCGATCAGCACGTCGGAATGGGCGGCATAGTATTTGGTGCCGGCCTGCACCGAGTAGTCGACTCCGAATTTGTGGGCGTCGAAGAAGAGCGGCGTCGCCCAGGTGTTGTCCATCGCGACGAGGATGTCGCGCTCTTGCGCCGCGGCGACGATGGCGGGGATGTCCTGCATCTCGAAGGTCTGCGAGCCCGGCGCCTCGGTCCAGACGGCCCTGGTGTTCGGCTTGAACAGCTTGGCGATGTCGCTGCCGATCGACGGGTCGTAATAGGTCGTCTCGACGCCCATCCGCTTCAGGAAGGTGTCGCAGAAGATGCGCGTCGGACGATAGACGCTGTCCGTCACCAGCACATGATCGCCGGCCGAGAGCATGGTCAGGAAGGCGAGGGTGCAGGCCATGAGCCCTGATGGCGTCACGACCACGCCGGCACCGCCCTCGATCGTGTTGGCCGCGGCCATCAGCGCGTCGAGCGTCGGGTTGCCGGCCGTGCCGTAGGTGTAGCGCGCCTTGCGGACCAGGAAGTCCTCGGTGTTCGGATAGACCACCGTGGAGCCTCGTACGATAGGCGGATTGACAAAGCCGTAACTGTCGCTAGGGTCGCGCCCTGCCAGCACGAGACGCGTCTGCTCGCCGAGGCGGGCAAATTCAGGCGAAGTCAGCTTTTTCATGGGAAGGGCACGACTCGGAAGGCGGGGAATGCGGCCGGACTTGACCAACCCTTACAAAGTCGCATGTGATGTATGCAGTGGACAAGGGGCGCCGGAGGCGGACGGCGGTTGCTTGACGCTCATGGGTCACTCTGGCAATCGACTCGATAACGGGGGCGCCGCGCAAACTGCGATGTGAACCGAGCGGTGAAAATGCCGCCGGCGGCGAGACCAGGATGGCGTCCGGCACCAGCCGGAAACGTGGCTTAATGGGGAGAATATCGATGAAGAAGTTTGTGGCAGCCGCCTTGGCGGCAGGGATTGGCCTCGCGATTTCCGCGACCTCGGCTTCGGCCCAGGCGACGCTCGCGCAGGTCAAGCAGCGCGGCATCCTGAACTGCGGTTCGAACACCGGCCTCGCCGGCTTCGGCGTTCCGGACGCGCAGGGCAACTGGAAGGGGCTCGACGTCGATTATTGCCGCGCCATCGCGGCGACGATCTTCAACGACCCGAGCAAGGTCAAGTTCATCCCGCTCTCGGCCAAGGACCGCTTCACCGCGCTCCAGTCGGGCGAGGTCGACGTGCTGGTCCGCAATTCGACCTGGACGATGACGCGCGACGCTTCGCTGGGCCTGCTCTTCACCGGCGTGAACTACTATGACGGCCAGGGCTTCATGGTCCGCAAGAAGCTCGGCGTGAACTCGGCGCTGCAGCTCTCGGGCGCCTCGGTCTGCACCCAGCAGGGCACGACGACGGAGCTCAACCTCGCCGACTACTTCCGTGCCAACAACCTGAAGTACGAGGTCGTCGCCTTCGCCACCTCGGACGAGACGGTCAAGGCCTATGACGCCGGCCGCTGCGACGCCTTCACCACGGACGCCTCGGGCCTCTATGCCGAGCGCCTGAAGCTGACGAACCCGGACGACCACATCGTCCTGCCCGAGATCATCTCCAAGGAGCCGCTCGGCCCGTCCGTCCGCAACAACGACCCGCAGTGGTTCAACCTGGTGAAGTGGGTCGGCTTCGCCATGCTCAATGCCGAGGAGCTCGGCGTCACCCAGGCGAATGTCGATCAGCAGATCAAGTCGGACAATCCCGAGATCAAGCGTCTGCTCGGCACCGAAGGCAAGTTCGGCGAACAGGTCGGCCTGACCACCGACTGGGTGGTGCGGATCCTCAAGCATGTCGGCAACTACGGCGAGTCCTTCGAGCGCAATGTCGGCCAGGGGTCGCTGCTGAAGATCGCCCGCGGCCAGAACGCGCTCTGGACCAAGGGCGGCCTGCAATACGCGCCGCCGGTTCGCTGATATGGATCGCGGAGCGCCGGCCTGCCGGCGCTCCGTTCGTCTCGCGGCCCTGAAGCTGCCGCGCTCTCGCCGCGGACCGCTTTCGAAGCGTTTCGCGGCGTTCTTGTCTGAAGTCGGCAGCGCGCGGCCGCTCGTGGAACCCCGCGATTCCGTTGACGGGATTGTTCGTTGACGAGGGGATTGCCGGCGCAGAGACTCCGATGCGGCGCAGGAGGGGCGCCGGCCCGGTTGGTCCGGGATTTGCTGCCTAGGTTTTGCTGAGGCTTTGCGTCAGCTGCGCTTGCCGCTTCGGCATTCGCCGCTCAAGATTTGTTCAATCGGGGAGAGCGGGACGAACCCGCTCCGAACAGGGGAACAGCATGAAGACAGAGATCATGACTGCTGCCGGGGTGGCAGCCGTCGGCGTCGATATCGCGACCGGCCCGTGAACGGCGGAGGGGCCGCCGTCGCACGGCGCGTCCCTTCGACCAGAAGCTCACAGAAAAGGCGGGACGGGCACAACACGACCGCGGCGCAACCGCACCGCCGCCGGATCGCCGACCGCGAGAAGCGAGGCAAAAAGGGCGTAACAAGTGTCGAGCATTCCGACCGAAACGGTAACACCCGGCAAGGCGTCGTTGTTCTACGACCCGAAGATCCGAGGCTATGTCTACCAGATCGCGCTGCTGGCGGTCGTCGCCTTTCTGATCTGGTCGGCCGCATCCAACGCGATCGAGAACCTGCGGGCGCAGAAGATCGCTTCCGGCTTCGGCTTCTGGCACAACGCGGCCGGCTTCGACGTCAACCAGAAGCTGATCCCGTTCTCGGCCTCGGGCGGATCGACCTATGGCGAGGCCTTCCTGGTCGGCCTGCTCAATACGCTGCTGGTCGCTGCGCTCGGCATCGTCCTCGCGACCATCATCGGCTTCGTCGTCGGCGTGGCGCGGCTGTCGAACAACTGGATCGTCGCGAAGCTGGCGATGATCTATGTCGAGGTCATCCGCAACATCCCGCTGCTGCTGCAGCTCTTCTTCTGGTACAACGCGGTGCTGAAGCCGTTGCCGGATGCGCGCAATTCGATCGCATTGCCCGGCAGCATCTACCTCAACAACCGCGGTATCATCCTGCCGAGCCCGCAATTCGCCCCGGGCTTCGAAGCGGTCGCGATCGCCTTCCTCATTGGTGTCGTGGCGGCGATCGCCTTCTTCATCTGGGCCCGCGGACAGCAGGCCAAGACCGGCAGGCAGTATCACAATGGCTGGGTCGCGCTGCTCCTGATCGTCGGCCTGCCGCTCGCCGTCTTCTTCGCTGTCGGCCATCCGCTTTCCTTCGACTATCCGCAGCAGGGCCGCTTCAACCTCACTGGCGGCATGCAGATCTTCCCGGAATTCGTGGCGTTGCTGATCGGCCTCTCGACCTATACGGGCGGATTCATCGCCGAGGTCGTGCGCGCCGGCATCCTGGCGGTGTCGAAGGGGCAGAGCGAGGCAGCCCATGCGCTCGGCCTCAGGTCCGGCCCGACGCTAAAGCTCGTCGTCATCCCGCAGGCCATGCGCGTCATCATCCCGCCGCTGACCTCGCAATATCTCAACCTGACCAAGAACTCCTCGCTCGCGGTGGCGATCGGCTATCCGGATCTCGTCCAGGTCTTCACCGGCACGGTGCTGAACCAGACCGGCCAGGCGGTCGAGGTCGTGGCGATCACCATGGCGGTCTATCTGACGATCTCGCTGGTCACCTCGTTCTTCATGAACATGTACAATAAGCGCATGGCGCTGGTCGAACGGTGAGGGCTGATCGATGACCGACGCAACGCTCGAGAACGCCCCTTACGCCTACGTCCGCAAGGAGACGCTGCAGCAGGAGCCCGCGCCGCTTTCGGTCGCGGGGCCCTGGGCCTGGATCAGGACCAACCTGTTCTCCAGCCCGCTCAACACGATCCTGACCCTGCTCTGCCTCTATCTGGTGGTGGATGCGGTACCGGGCCTGATCCGGTTCTACTTCCTCGATGCGGTCTGGACCGGCGAGCATCGCGACGCCTGCCTCGCCGACAAGGTCGGCCGGCCGGTCGGCGCCTGCTGGGCCTATATCGCCGATCGCTTCCAGTACTTCATCTACGGCTCCTATCCGGTCAGCGAGCGCTGGCGGGTCAACATCGTCTTCGCGATGTTTGCGCTGGGCGTGATCTGGCTGCTCTGGAACCAGGCGCCGCTGAAGAAGATCGGCGTGTTCTTCTTCTTCGTCATCCTGCCGGCGAGCGCCTTCATCCTGCTGCTGGGCGGCGCGCGCGCCGAGGGCTTCCTGCGCTTCCTGATCCTGCTCAGCTTCGCGCTGGCGGTGCTCTATCTCGTCCTGTCCTTCGTGCCCTCGCTGGCGCGGTTCTGGATCGGGGAGGGCCAGTTGACCGTCGAACAGGAGATGCCGGCCTGGCAGCGCTTCTACCGCCCGAAGCGCCTCATCTTGATCGCCGTCGTCGTCTTCGGCCTGCTCGCCGTCCTGGCCGACCGCGTCGGCCTGCCACGAGTCGACACCGGGCTCTGGGGCGGCATGATGGTGACCTTCCTGATCTCGGCGGTCGGCATCGTGTTCTCATTGCCGCTCGGCGTGCTGCTGGCGCTCGGCCGCCGCTCGCGCCTGCCCGCGATCCAGCTGCTCTCGGTGATCTTCATCGAGTTCGTCCGCGGCGTGCCGCTGATCACGGTGCTGTTCATGGCGAACACCATGCTCCCGCTCTTCGTGCCGCAGGAGTACTCGCCGGATCGGCTGCTGCGGCCGCTGATCGGCGTGGCGCTCTTCGCCGCCGCCTATATGGCGGAGGTGGTGCGCGGCGGCCTGCAGGCGATCCCGAAGGGGCAGTACGAGGGCGCGATGTCGCTCGGCCTCGGCTACTGGCAGATGATGCGCCTGATCATCCTGCCGCAGGCGCTGCGGATCGTGATCCCCGGCATCGTCAACACCTTCATCGGGTTGTTCAAGGATACGACGCTGGTCACCATCGTCGGCATCTTCGACTTCCTGCGCACCATCGAGGCCACCCTTGTCGATCCGACCTGGGCGACGCCGACGACGCGGACGACCGGCTATGCCTTCGCCGCGATCTTCTATTTCCTTTGCTGCTGGGGAATGTCGCGCTACTCCGTAGCAGTCGAGAAGCGCCTAGCCGCCGGCCAAAAACGTTGAGAGGAATGACGACCATGGCAATGGCAGAAACGAAGATGATGGACACGCGGCCCGCGGCGCTGAAGCCGACCTCGCTGAACACGGCGACGGCGGTCGAGATGACGG
>NZ_FUYX01000003.1 GCF_900168195.1 Allobosea thiooxidans
GACCATGGCAATGGCAGAAACGAAGATGATGGACACGCGGCCCGCGGCGCTGAAGCCGACCTCGCTGAACACGGCGACGGCGGTCGAGATGACGGGCGTCAACAAGTGGTATGGCGAGTTCCACGTGCTGCGCGACATCAACCTGAAGGTCAGCCGGGGCGAGAAGCTGGTGATCTGCGGTCCGTCTGGCTCGGGCAAGTCGACGATGATCCGCTGCATCAACCGTCTGGAGGAGCACCAGAAGGGCCAGATCGTCGTCGACGGGACGGAGCTGACGAACGACTTGAAGAAGATCGACGAGATCCGCCGCGACGTCGGCATGGTGTTCCAGCACTTCAACCTGTTCCCGCATCTGACGATCCTGGAGAACCTGACGCTGGCGCCGATCTGGGTGAAGAAGATGCCCAAGAAGGACGCCGAGGAGATCGCGATGCACTATCTCAAGCGCGTCAAGATCCCGGAGCAGGCGGCGAAGTATCCGGGCCAGCTTTCGGGCGGGCAGCAGCAGCGCGTGGCGATCGCGCGTTCGCTGTGCATGAGCCCGAAGATCATGCTGTTCGACGAGCCGACCTCGGCGCTCGACCCGGAGATGGTGAAGGAGGTGCTCGACACCATGGTGTCGCTGGCGGAGGAGGGCATGACCATGCTCTGCGTCACCCATGAGATGGGCTTCGCCCGCCAGGTCGCCGACCGGGTGATCTTCATGGACGCCGGCCAGATCGTCGAGATGAACACCCCGGACGAGTTCTTCAGGAACCCGCAGCACGAGCGCACCAAGCTCTTCCTCAGCCAGATCCTGCACTGACGGGAAGCGTGCGAAAGGCGCTTGACCTTCCCATTGTGGGAAGCTGCAGGCTGCTGCAATCGTCAACCATGGGACATTGCAGCGATGTGCTCCTGCCAGCAACATTCGGATACCGCCGCCAAGGCGACCACCGCGCCTGAGGGCGCGATCAGCTTTCGCGTCGAGGACATGACCTGCGGCCATTGCGCCGGCACGATCAAGAAGGCGATCGAGGATCAACTGCCCGGAACCGCGGTCACCGCCGACCCGGCTTCGAAGCTCGTCAACGTCGTCGGCGCGGCCGATTTCTCCGCCGTCAGGTCGATCGTGGCGGGCGCCGGATACACGCCCGGCGCGGATCGCATCGGCTGATCGCGGGCGGCCGGCGCGAACCCGCCGTCCGCTCACGCATTGGCAAGGCAAAGGGGCAGGAGAGCAAAGCGGCGAGCCATGGCAGATCATCAGCATCACGGCGGTCATCGGCACGATGACCATTCACACCACCACCACGGCTATTCTCATGGCGCAGGGGGGAGTGTGAAGGACCCGGTCTGCGGAATGACCGTCGATCCCGCCACGGCAAAGCATCGCGCCGCGCATGCGGGGCAGACCTATTTCTTCTGTTCCGCCGGCTGCCAGAACAAGTTCGAGGCCGATCCGGCAGCCTATGCCGGCGAGAAGGCCGAGGCGCCTGCCGCAAAGCCGGCGCCCGAGGGCGCGATCTACACCTGCCCGATGCATCCCCAGATCCGCCAGCCTGGCCCGGGCAATTGCCCGATCTGCGGCATGGCGCTCGAACCGGAGATCGCGACGCTCCAGGAAGGGCCCAGCGCCGAGCTCGTCGACATGACCCGCCGGTTCTGGGTGGGCCTCGCGCTCGCCCTGCCGGTGTTCGTGCTGGAGATGGGCGGGCACCTCGTCGATCTGCATAGGCTGCTCAGCCAGCAGAGCTCGAACTGGCTGCAGCTGGTCCTGGCGACGCCCGTCGTGCTCTGGGCCGGCTGGCCGTTCTTCCAGCGGGCCTGGGCCTCGCTCGTCAACCGCAGCCTGAACATGTTCACGCTGATCGCGATGGGCACCGGCGTCGCCTGGATCTATAGCGTCGTCGCCACCGTCGCTCCGAACCTGTTCCCGGAAACGCTCCGCTCCGCGGAAGGCGCGGTCGCAGTCTATTTCGAGGCGGCGGCCGTGATCACCGTCCTGGTGTTGCTCGGCCAGGTCCTCGAATTGCGGGCCCGCGAGCAGACCGGTGGCGCGATCCGGGCCCTGCTCGACCTCGTGCCGAAGACCGCCCGGCGGGTGCGCGACGACGGCGAGGACGAGGATATCAACCTCGACGCGGTCCATGTCGGGGACCGCCTGCGTGTCCGCCCGGGCGAGACCGTGCCGGTCGACGGCGAACTGATCGAGGGCCGCAGCTCGATCGATGAATCCATGGTCACCGGTGAATCGATGCCGGTCACCAAGGAGGTCGGCGCGACCCTGATCGGCGGCACGCTCAACACCACCGGCGGCTTCATCATGCGCGCCGGCAAGGTCGGCAGCGACACCATGCTGGCCCGGATCGTCGCGATGGTGGCGGAGGCCCAGCGCTCGCGGGCGCCGATCCAGCGCCTGGCGGACCAGGTGTCCGGCTGGTTCGTTCCGCTCGTCATCGTCATCGCCATCGTCGCTTTCGCCGCCTGGATGGCGTTCGGGCCGGAGCCGCGCTTCGCGCATGGGCTCGTCGCCGCCGTCGCCGTGCTGATCATCGCCTGCCCCTGCGCGCTCGGTTTGGCGACGCCGATGTCGATCATGGTCGGGGTCGGGCGCGGCGCGCATCTCGGCGTGCTGATCAAGAATGCCGAGGCGCTGGAGCGCTTCGAGAAGGTCGATACCCTCGTCGTCGACAAGACCGGCACGCTGACCGAAGGCAAGCCGCGGCTGACCGGGCTGAAGCCGGTCGGCACGATCACCGAAAGCGAGCTGCTACGGCTCGCCGCTTCGCTGGAGCGGGCGAGCGAGCATCCGCTCGCCGCCGCGATCGTCGACGCGGCGAAGGAGCGTGGCCTCGCCCTGGCCGAGGCGCAGGATTTCGACAGCCCGGTCGGCAAGGGGGTGACCGGAACGGTCGAGGGCCGCGCGCTGGTGATCGGCAGCCACCGGATCATGAGCGAAGCCGGCATCGACACGGCCGCGCAGGCCGCCGAGGCGGAAGCACTCCGCGCCGAGGGCGGCACAGTGATCTTCGTCGCGGTCGATGGCCGCGTCGCCGGGCTGCTGGCGATCGCCGATCCGGTCAAGCAGACCACCCCGAGGGCGATCGAGTCCCTCAAGGGCGCCGGCATCCGGGTGGTGATGCTGACGGGTGACAACAGGACGACGGCGCAGGCGGTGGCGCGCCGGCTCGGCATCGACGAGGTCGAGGCCGAGGTCCTGCCCGAGGACAAGAGCGCGGTCGTCAACAAGCTGCGCGCGCAGGGCAGGGTGGTCGCGATGGCCGGAGACGGGGTGAACGACGCCCCCGCCCTGGCCGCGGCCGATGTCGGCATCGCCATGGGCACGGGCACCGACGTCGCGATCGAAAGCGCGGGCGTGACCCTGCTCAAGGGCGATCTGGAGGGCATCGTGCGCGCGCTTCAGCTCAGCCGGGCGACGATGAGCAATATCCGGCAGAACCTGTTCTTCGCCTTCATCTACAACGCGGCAGGCGTCCCGGTCGCGGCCGGCGTGCTCTACCCGCTCTTCGGCTTGCTGCTGTCCCCGATCATCGCGGCGGCGGCGATGGCGCTGTCCTCGGTCAGCGTGATCGCCAATGCGCTGCGCCTGCGCACCGTGTCGCTCCGATAGGGGCGGTTTCGGCATGACTTGCGAGGCCGAGCCTCCGGCGCCATCGAGGGCCGGCGACCGGCCCGCAAGGATGCCATTCGAGGTCCCTCCCTTGAGCCCATCGGCCTTGGTTGGACGGAGTACCCTGCTTCCCGCCTTCTCTGGCTCTCACATCCCCAAGATCATCGTGCCGCGGCGCTTCATCACGAGATAGAAGGCCACCGCGGTGCTGCTCATGAGGAGCGACCAGAGCAGGCCTAGCGCCGCGACCTCGCTCAACTCGCCATTGACCGCCCGGTCGAAGATCGCGACGGCGATCGTCTTGGTGTCGGGGCCGGCGAGGATGATTGCGGTCGAAAGGTCGCGGGAGGCGTTCAGGAAGATGAAGACCCAGCCCGCCATGATCGCCGGCCAGAGCAGCGGCATCACGATCTTGAACAGCGTCCTGCCGGGCGAGGCGCCGCAGACGCCGGCGGATTCCTCGAGCTCCTTGTGGATCTGCAACACGCCGCCATAGGTATAGCGCATGCCGAAGGGCAGGAAGTGGATGACGAAGGCGATCACCACGATCGTCAGCGTCGAGTAGAGCGGGATCGGCGAGCGCAGCGCGACATCCATCATCGCGACACTCAGCACGATGCCGGGCAGGATCATCGGCAACGTGATCAGCTGGTCGGTGACGGCGTGGAAGGCCTGCCGGCGCGCGACGAGCCAGCCGCAGACCACCATCAGCGCCATCGTCACGCTCGCGGCGGCGGCCGCTGTGATCAGCGTGTTGACGATCAGCTCGAGATAGCCCTGGCTGCCGAGCACGACCCTGAAATTGTCGAGCGTCAGCGACTTGAACGCCACGACACGGACCGGCCGGACGAAGGGCGTCAGCGCGATCCAGAGCAGGGTCAGGATCGGCAGCACCAGCACGACGATGCAATTGGCCCAGATGAGCGCGCCGCCGAGCCAGCGCAGCCGCCCGAGTGGCAGGGCGCGCGGGCGAAAGCCCTTGCCGGTCACCGTGGCAAAGCGCGAGGCGTTGAGGGACAGGCGGCTGTAGAGATACATCAAGCCGGCGACGAGCACGGTCAGCACGACCGAATAGGCGCTGGCATGGCCGACACGCGGCGGCACCGCGGCGCGGATGTCGTCATAGATGTCGGTGGTCAGGAGCTTGATGCCGGCCGAGGTGCCGACGAGCTTGGGAACGTCGAAGGCCTGCAACGTCTTGATGAAAATGAACAGGCCCGTCGCCAGCGCGGCCGGCGCCGCCAGCGGGATCGAGACGCGCAGCACCATGGTCAGGATGCCGGCGCCGCTCATCCGCGCGGCTTCCTCCAGCTCGGCATTGGCGGTGCGGAAACTCGCCGCGAAGAGCAGGAACGACATCGGCAGCCAGCCCAGCGTCTCGATCGCGACCATGCCGGCGATCGAATTGACGTTGAACAGGTTGCCGCCATTCCCTGTCAGGTTGCGGTAGAGCTCGTTGAACGGACCGACCGGGCCGAGCAGAAAGAGCCATGCCGGGACGTAGATGATCAGCGGGATGCCGAGCGACACCACCGTCATCAGATAGGCGAGCGAGCGGTGCGGCGCGTCGGTCCGCTCCACCACCCAGGCGAGCGAGGCGCCGAAGACGAGCGAGAAGAAAGTCGAGAGCGCCGCGAACCGGACCGAATTCCAGCCGCTGGCGAGAATGCCCTTCTCGCCGACCAGATGTGCGAAGTTGTCGAGGGTGAAGGCGCCGTGCGAGCCGTCCGGGTTCGTCACGAACAGGCTGTTCTGGACCAGCGTGACGACCGGCGGCAGCACCAGGCAGGCGATGACGAGAAGCATAGCCAGCGCCAGCAGATTGGTCTGCGCCGGGCGTCTGGTCAGCCCGGCGCGGCGTTGCTGCGGCAGTGCCGCGGCAGCGTCGATGACTTCGGTCATTTGAACAGCTCGTCGTAGATCTTCAGCCAGCCGGCCAGCGGCTCGCTCTCCTGGGAGGAGATTTCCGGCGCGAGCAGGGTCGACGTGAACTGGCCGGTCACGGGGCCGATCGAGGGGTCCTTCGGCGACACGTCGGGATTGCCCGGCGGATAGCCGGCCTCGGCGATGACCTTCTGGCCGTCATCGGAGAACATGAATTCGAGGAAGAGCTTGGCGGCGTTCGGATGCGGCGCGTTTTTGGCCAGCGCGATGACGCCGAGATTGGCGACGAGCGGCTCCATCTTGACCCAGGCGATCGGCGCTTCCTTGGCCCGGCTGATCACCGCGTGATGGTTATAGGTCATCAGGCCGATCGCGTATTGGCCGGAGATCACCTTGTCGAGGATGACGCGCTGGTTGCCGGGCTCGCGCACGATCTTCTGCTTCGCGAGCTCACGCAGATAGGCCATGCCCTTGTCCTGGCCCATCACCGAGAGGACGTTGCCGATGAAGCCTGGCGGGCCGGAAATCGCGCGGGTGTCGGTCCAGACCATCTTGCCCTGCCATTTCGGGTCGAGCAGGTCCTCATAAGTCTTCGGCGCCTCGGCCGCCTTGACCAGATCGGTGTTGTAGGTCGTGGTCAGATAGAGCGCGTAGATGCCGGAGTAGAGCTGGCTCTGCGGCTTGAAGGTCGACGCATATTTCGCCAGCGCCGCGGGCGCGAAGGGCTCGATCAGCCCGGCCTTGCTCAGGGGCGGGATCGAGGTGCCGGGCGAGTCGAACAGGTCGACCTCCATCTTGCCGGCCCGCGCCTGGCTGGTGATCTTCAGGACCGTGTCGGAATCGCCCGTCGTCGCATAGCGGACTTCGACGCCGTATTTGGCCTGGAACTTCTCGGCGAGCGGGCGCACCACCTGGCTGACCACCATGCCGGTGTACCAGACGAGCTGGCGCTCGGCCTTGGCCTTGGCGATCAACTCGGCTGGCGGCTGGCTCTGGGCGAAGCTGGCGGTCGGCGACAGCGCAAGCGTGCTCGCCCCGGCAATGAAGCCGCGTCTGGTCTGCATGTCCTTCCTCCCAATCCTCACATTGCGCCGATGCCGACGCTCGCGCTCCTGGCGGTCTGATGCCGCCGTGATGCTCCCTGTGGCCGAGAGAGGAGCATGGTAGGAAAACTGACTGGCTGGCCGTGGCGGGTCAAACGAGTAAACGAGACAGGCGCATGAGGAATTCTCAATGGTTGCGGGCTTGACCACGCGCCGGTCAAGCGATCAGGAAACCGGTTCGGGCAAGGAAATCCCGGAGCGTCGAAGCCACGAGCTCGGGTGTATCGATCGCCATGACATGCCCGGTCTCCAGGACCAGGAGTTCGGCCCCCGCGATCCTGGCGGCGACGCCTGCGACATGTTCGGGCGGGCGCGCCGCATCCTGGCGTCCGGCGACGACCAGCGTGGGGCAGCGTATCGCCGCCAGATCGGCGTCGAGATCGAGCCCGGCCAGCATCCGCCAGGTCGCGGCGAGCCCGGCTGGATCGGCCGCGAGACGCAACTCCTCATAGCGCGAGCGCGGCTCTCCCGTCTCGTCGGCGAAGGCCCGGCGGATGCCGAGGCGCTCGATCGTCGCGATCCGCTGCTCGGTCCTGGCTCGCTTCGCTTCGTCCAACATCGTCGCTGGCGCGAGCAAGGCGAGCGCGGCGACCGGCTGCGGGTGGCGCGCAGCGAAGGCGGCCGCCACTGCTGCGCCGACGGCGGCGCCGACAATTGCGACCGGCCCGGTGATGGCGAGCGCGGCGAGCAGGGCAGCGAGATCGTCGGCCACGTCGCTGCGGACACGTTGTTTGGACAGAAGTACAGCGCGTTTTTCGACGCGGAGTGGAAGCGCAGCAGTGGCCAATAGAGTTGATGTTATTGTGCATCCTCGCATTCATCTCGGGCTGCTGTCGATGCACCGAGAGTCGCCTCGACTTAACGGAGGCATTGGATTCGCCATCAACGGGCCGGCCGCCCTGATCGAGATCAGCGAGGCCGGGACCCTAACAGTGCGCGATGAGCGCAGCTGCCCGATGGCGGCCGCTGAGTTGTCTCAACTGCAAGGCGCGCTGGAAGGCTTTCTGATTGCACGCGGAATGGAGCGAGCGGCAAGTATTCGAATCTTCGGCGACATGCTGACCCATGTCGGCCTCGGCTCGGCCACCGCCATTCGCCTTGGCGCAATCGAGGCGCTGGCAATCCTGAACGGGTGTGGCGCGAGCAGGGTCGAACTCGTCAACGCGTCAGGAAGAGGAGGAACGTCGGGTGTCGGCATCAATACCTATTTTGATGGCGGGCTGATATGCGATGTCGGGAAGCGCAACGAAGGCCAGCCCGTTCTGCCTTCGTCCCGCGCAGATCCATCCCGGCTACCTCTGGCTCTTCCCGCGCTCGCCATGCCCGAGTGGCCTGTTCTCATCTGCATCCCTCGCTCGATCGCGCCCAAGACGCAGGAGGAGGAGATAGATTTTTTCTCGCGAACAGCACCACTTCCCGAAGGCACCAGCTTCGAGGCAGCCTACGTGGCGCTTTTTGAGATCTACGCATCAGCTGCTGAATCGGATTACGCTAGCTTTTGCCGAGGCGTCGAGCGAATGCAGCAAACAGCCTGGAAGCGCGCCGAGCGCTCGGAATATGGTTGCGCGCTGGCAGGCATAGGCGACGCCTTATTGAGAGCAGGCGCCGACTGCGTCGGAATGTCTAGTCTCGGGCCATTGCTGTTTTGCTTCGCTGCTCCAGCTCAGATGAGCGCGATCGCGCAAGCCGCTCGTTTGATGGGCTGCGATGCCCATCAAACGACCCCCAGGAACTGTGGTCGCGAAATTCATTGCCACGATGCGTGAGCTTACCTTCTTCACAAGCAACCAAACCAAGTTGGCGCACGCTCGCTATCTGGCCGAAGGTCAGCGCGTCCGCATCAAAGGGTTCCGCCAGCGAACCTACCACGCGGGATATGTCGAGCCGCGGCTATCCTCCCGCGATGAGATTCTGACAGGCAGCTACGAAAGCGCCAAAGCTCAGCTCGCCAAGGCTGGTTTCTCGGAGGCGAGTCATCCCTTCATTCTTGAGGACACTTCGGTCCGAATTGAAGCGCTGAGCCACGATGGCGTCGAAGTGCCCGGCGTCGACGTCAAATTCTGGATGGAAGAGCAAACCTTCGCTCGTCTCGACGCCGCGTTGCGCAACGCCGGCAATGATCGACGGGCGGTGGTGCGGTCCGATGTTCTACTTCACGTGCCCAGCGCCTTTCGTCGCGTGTGGCGGGTCGATCAACCATTCCTGATCTTCACAGGTGAGCAGCAAGGCTCGATCGTTGAAGCTGAGCATCGGTTTGACACGAATCAACTTTGCCCCTGGCTCGACAATCGGTCATTCAATAAGTGGTTCGTTCCAGATGGGCATACACTGCCATTCGGCGCATTGCCGATTGACGATGCCTACGAAGTGGATTTTCGACGCAAATCCTTCGGTCCTCTCTTCGATTTCTTTGAAAGCCGCGGCTTCTTTGACGTCCCCATGACGCAGCTTCAGCTTAATTTTGATGACCGCCCCAACATTATCTTGTCCGGATACACTTGTTCTGGGAAGACAACGGCCAGCCAACGGTTGGCTCGAAAATTCGGTTACCTTCATGTTGAAGCAAGCGATTTCATGCATCTTAGCTATTATTATCGGCATGGCTATCGCGATGTAGCCTCAATCGGTGATTTTGCTGAGCAGGCGCTATCACAAATGCCGACTATCGCTGCCGAAAAAGTTGTCGAGTATATGCAGGATCATATTTCTGATCCGATTGTCATCTCCGGATTCCGGTCACCATTGGAGGTTGAGTTTCTTCGGCAGGCTATGAAGACGCACGGCAGGGCATCCACGGAAAGATTCGTTGGCGCCAAGGAAGAAATTCGATACGCGAGGTTACAGGCAAGAGCCAGACCTGGCGACAACCTTACGCTTGATCAATTCCGGGAACGTGACCGTCAGCAGCAGCGTATGGGCCTCGATTTGATTTCCGATCTGCCAGATATGCTCGCAATTCGCAATGAGGGCAGCCTGGACGCTTATCTTGAGCAAGTCGACGAGTTGGCTGGAGGCGGATCCGGACTCGATCTCGACATCCCGAAGGCCATATCGGCGCTCGACTGTGTGCGTGAGGTTGCACTGCAGGAAGCAATCCTTATAGCACTTCTTACTGTCTGGGAGAATACCGAGTCGAGAAAATTCTACACTACCACAGAGATTGCCGCTCTTATTTCCAGCGTCTTTCGGTCAATACAGCCAAAACACAAAGACAATGTCAGTAGGTACTTTAATCAAGACTTTTATGCATATTATGAAATATCAAGCGCGCCAAGCCGAGGAAAAAGAAGATATCGATTGTATAATACAGGCTATGGAATTGCCATCAAGGCGATTCGCGAAGTACTTAATGTCGTGAATTCTTCGTAAGCATCTGGCGCTCCGATCTCTGCTAAAATTGCATGTGAGAATTCCGACGAGCCGTAGGAGATCTGCTGGCTGATCAAATTGCCCACAAGCAGACATCGCCAGAGTCCGGTAAGGGCCAGTTGGCGAAGTCCGCCCCTGGCAGATGCGAGCCTTGTGGCGAGGATTGCCTTGCTCATGCGTACCAGCGCGCCGACCTCTAACGGCGTCGAGGCTGGGGCGACAAAGACGTGACGCCTACGGGCGATTCGTACGCGGGCGATATGAGTCAATCATCACCTTGGAAGTGAGCTCGACGCCCGGCTTAGGCCGGGCGTCCAGAGGCAGATTGCGGAACTCGACCGACAATCGCGGCAACACTATGCCTCTCTCTTCATTCACCGAGATCGGAGCGATCACGAGCACCCGGTCGTTGAACCGCAGGTGTTGCACTTCAGGCAGGTGCCGTTGCGGACCAGCGTGAAGTTGCCGCATTCGCCGCACGAATCGCCGACATAGCCCTTCATGATCGCTTCGGCCCGGCGCTCCGACTGGGTCGGCTGGGCGGCCGGGGCCGAGAAGCCGAGCTTGGCCATTTCCGCCTCGCTATAGGCCTCCGGCTCGTCCTTCAGCGCGGTCGCGCCGGCGGTTGCGAGGCCGGTCGCTGCCGGAGCCATCGAGCGGGCGACTGCGTCATTGGCCGCGCCGCCGCCCTGGATGGCGAGCAGGTTGATCGGCTTGCCGCGGCGGAAGCCGGTGGAGGCGAGGGGGGTCGTCACGACCGGGGTCGCATCCGGCGCCTTGTCCTGGCCGACGCCGCTGCCCATCACGTCGTGGCCGATCTCGCTCGGGTCGACATGGGCGAGGTCGTTGCGGCCGAGATAGGAGATCGCCAGCTCGCGGAAGACGTAGTCGAGGATCGAGGTCGCGTTCTTGATCGACTGGTTGCCGGCGACGAAGCCCGAGGGCTCGAAGCGGGTGAAGGTGAAGGCCTCGACATACTCCTCCAGCGGCACGCCGTATTGCAGGCCGAGCGAGACCGCGATGGCGAAGTTGTTCATCATCGCCCGGAAGGCCGCGCCCTCCTTGTGCATGTCGATGAAGATTTCGCCGAGGCGCCCGTCCGAATATTCGCCGGTGTGGACATAGACCTTGTGGCCGCCGACCGTGGCCTTCTGGATGTAGCCCGTGCGGCGATCCGGCATCTTCTCGCGCTCGCGCTTGCGCTCGATGCGCTCGACGATGCGCTCGACGATCTTCTCAGAGATCTGCGTGGCACGCGCCGCCATCGGCTGGGCGACCAGCGTGTCGACGGCGTCGTCGGCCTCGTCGTCATCGTCCGAGATCAGCGCCGCGTTCAGCGGTTGCGAGAGCTTGGAGCCGTCGCGGTAGAGGGCGTTCGCCTTCAGCGCCAGCTTCCAGGAGAGCATATAGGCGCTCTTGCAGTCCTCGACCGTGGCCTCGTTCGGCATGTTGATGGTCTTGGAGATCGCGCCCGAGATGAAGGGCTGCGCCGCCGCCATCATGCGGATATGGCTCTCGACCGAGAGATAGCGCTTGCCGATGCGGCCGCAGGGGTTGGCGCAATCGAAGACGTTGTAGTGCTCGGTCTTCAGATGCGGGGCGCCTTCCAGGGTCATCGCGCCGCAGACATGGACGTTGGCCGCCTCGATCTCGGCCTTGGTGAAGCCGAGGAAGGGGAGGAGCTCGAACGACATGTCGTTGAGCTTCTCGGCCGGGACCTTGAGCGTACCGGTGAGGAAGTCCTCGCCCAGCGTCCACTTGTTGAAGACGAACTTGATGTCGAAGGCGCTCTTCAGCCCCTTCTCGACCGCCTCGATCTTCTCATCGGTGAAGCCCTTGGCCTTGAGAGAGCCCGGGTTGATGGCCGGCGCCTGCTTCATCGAGCCATGGCCGACGGCATAGGCCTCAATCTCGGCGATATCAGCCTCGCGGTAGCCGAGTGCGCGGAGCGCATCCGGTACGGCGCGGTTGATGATCTTGAAGTAGCCGCCGCCGGCGAGCTTCTTGAACTTCACCAGCGCGAAATCGGGCTCGATGCCGGTGGTGTCGCAATCCATGACGAGGCCGATCGTGCCGGTCGGCGCGATCACGGTCGCCTGGGCGTTGCGGTAGCCGTAGCGCTTGCCCTGCTCCAGAGCCTCGTCCCAGACGATGCGCGAGCGCTCCGCCATGGTGACGGCCGAGCCGCCGAGACGGGCGAGCGTCGCATGGTCGAGCGGAACCGGGGTGACGCTCAGGCCCTCATAACCGTCGGCGAGGCCGTGCGCCGCCGTGCGGTGGTTGCGGATGACGCGCAGCATGTGGCTGGCGTTCTTCTTGTAGCCGGGGAAGGGGCCGAGCTCGCCGGCCATCTCGGCCGAAGTCGCATAGGCGACGCCGGTCATGATCGCGGTGAGCGCGCCGGCGAGAGCGCGGCCCTCGTCGCTGTCGTAGCCGAGGCCCATGGTCATCAGCAGGCCGCCGATATTGGCATAGCCGAGGCCGAGCGTGCGGTACTCGTAGGAGAGCTCGGCGATCTCGCGGCTCGGGAACTGCGCCATCGTCACCGAGATCTCGAGCACGACGGTCCAGAGCCGGCAGAGATGCTCATAGGCCGCGACGTCGAAGCTCTTGGTTTCGGTGTCGTAGAACTGCAGCAGGTTGGCGGAAGCCAGGTTGCAGGCGGTGTCGTCGAGGAACATGTACTCGGAGCACGGGTTGGACGCCCGGATCCGGCCGGAAGCCGGGCAGGTGTGCCAATCGTTCATCGTCGAGTTGAAATGCAGGCCGGGATCGGCCGAAGCCCAGGCGGCGTAGCCGATCTTCTCCCAGAGGTCGCGGGCCTTCAGCGTCTTGTGGACCTTGCCGGTGGTGCGCGCGGTCAGGTTCCAGTCGCTGTCGGTCTCGACGGCGCGCAGGAAGTCGTCGGTCAGCGAGACCGAGTTGTTCGAGTTCTGGCCGGAAACGGTGAGATAGGCGTCGGAATCCCAGTCGGTGTCATAGGTGTCGAAGGAGATGTCCTTGTAGCCCTGCTTCGCGAACTGGATGACGCGCTTGATGTAGTTGTCCGGCACCAGCGCCTTGCGAGCGAGCTTGATCTCGCGCTTCAGGGCCGGGTTCTGCTCGGGATCGAAGCAGGAATCGCCGTCGCCCTCGCAGTTCACGCAGGCCTTGAGCACGGCCTTCATGTGCTTCTTGACGGTCTTGGAACCGGTGACGAGAGCGGCGACCTTCTGCTCCTCCTTCACCTTCCAGTCGATATAGGCCTCGATATCCGGATGGTCGGCATCGACCACGACCATCTTGGCGGCGCGGCGCGTCGTGCCGCCCGACTTGATGGCGCCGGCGGCGCGATCGCCGATCTTGAGGAAGGACATCAGGCCCGAGGACTTGCCGCCGCCGGCGAGTTTTTCGCCCTCGCCGCGCAGCATCGAGAAGTTCGAGCCGGTGCCCGAGCCGTACTTGAACAGGCGGGCCTCACGGACCCAGAGGTCCATGATGCCGCCCTCGTTGACGAGGTCGTCCTGCACGCCCTGGATGAAGCAGGCATGCGGCTGCGGGTGCTCGTAGCTCGACTTCGACTTCACCAGCTTGCCGGTCTTGAAGTCGACGTAGAAATGGCCCTGGCTCGGGCCGTCGATGCCATAGGCCCAGTGCAAGCCGGTGTTGAACCATTGCGGCGAGTTCGGCGCGACGCGCTGGGTGGCGAGCATGAAGCGCAGCTCGTCATGGAAGGCCTGGGCATCCTCTTCCGAGGTGAAATAGCCGCCCTTCCAGCCCCAATAGGTCCAGCAGCCGGCAAGGCGGTCGAAGACCTGCTTGGAGGAAATCTCGGAACCGTAGCGCTCGCCCTCGGGCAGCTCGGCGAGAGCGGCCTCGTCGGCGACCGAACGCCAGAGGAAGGAGGGGACGTCGTTCTCTTCGAACTTCTTCAGGCGCGCGGGCACGCCCGCCTTGCGGAAATACTTCTGCGCGAGGACGTCGCTGGCGACCTGCGACCAGGCCTCCGGCACCTCGATGCCTTCCAGACGGAAGACGATCGAGCCGTCGGGGTTCTTGATCTCGCTGACGGCCGATCGGAACGGGATCGCGGCGTAGGGCGACTGTCCGGCGGTGGTGTAGCGGCGCTCGATGCGCATGATCTTCGTCCCTTATGTGCCGCGGACTTGCCAGAAGCCTCGCGCGGCCGGTGGATCACCGGCTCCGGATGTCTGCCCAAACTCGGTTCGATGCCTTGTGGGTCCTCCGCGGTGTCGCCCCGCCGATGGCCCCGGACGCGCCCAAAATGCACGCGCGATCCCGTTCGCTTCCGTTTGCGCGGATGCGGCGGCAGGCCCGTGAGCACTCTGGAAAACTAGGGTCTCGCAGTCATCCAGAGGGGGTGCCGCCGGCCGTCATGCGATGGTCAAAATCTAGCGCCGGTTGCGGTTGCGCGTCAAGGAATAGTGCTGACTGATCCCCGTGGACACGACATCTGGTAGGAATGTGTGGGTTGTGGGGATAAGTTGCAAGGCCTTGGCTAAGCCTAGGAAATGGCGGCGAGAATCGCCAGCGCCGGGCTAGATTGCCACAGGGGCGCGCCGAGATCAGTCCCTAAAATCCCCGCTATTCATAGTTGACGAAGACTGAAGACCGGCTGCCGAGGAGGGGCGCCGCAGGCAGCGGTTTCAGCGTCCGCCGCAAGTGCTTGAACACGGTGCGTTTCACGGCCTGATCGTGGCGAGGGACCGGCCGAATCACGGCGAAATTCCGGCGGGGTGCGGCAAGAGAATCAGGCCCGAAACAATCGGCTGTGGATTGGCCGGCTATCCATCGGGCCGCGTCGTCCTCCGGTTCTCCGCTTCGCTGCGATGGGATGACGGGCGGTTGCGCGACATCGTGATATGTCGGATCGCGTGGCGGCCGGTCGCATGGCCCCTGCGTCGCCGAATCCGGGTTCCGAGACTGGACAGGGCAAGGCGCTGGGGCCATAAGTCGGCCCGGACGCGCCTGCATCTTTGCACGGCGCCTTGCACGCATGGACGAAGACGATGAAGGACTGGCTGCTGCAGATCTTCACCTGGTGGAACGGCCAGACCATCGGCACGCGCTTCCACACCTGGCGCTTCGGCGAGAAGGTCGGCGAGGACGAGTTCGGCAATGTCTATTACCGCACCAAGGGCGGGGTGAAGGACAAGGCGCTCGGCTTCCAGCGCCGCTGGGTGATCTACAAGGGCGAGGCCGAGGCCTCCAAGGTGCCGCCCGGCTGGAACGGCTGGCTGCACCACACCGTCGACGTCGCGCCCTCCGAAGAGAACTACCAGCCGCGCGAGTGGCAGCAGCCGCACCAGCAGAACTGGACGGGCACGGCGCTGGCCTACCGGCCGCAGGGCTCGACGCTGGCCGAGGGCGAGCGCCCGGCCGCGACCGGCGACTACCAGGCCTGGACCCCGGGGCGCTGAGCGCCGAAGGCGTCCGAACCAGAGATTCCCAATGAAAAGGGCCGCGTTGAAGGGCGCGGCCCTTTTCATGTCTTCTGCCATGGCTCGGCGAAACCTCATTCCAGCGGCGGCAGCCGTGCCATGAAGTCCCGGATATGCCTGGCGATCTCGGGCGCATGCGTTTCCAACGCAAAATGGCCGGCGTCGAAGAGATGGACCTCGGTGCCGGGCACCTGCTCCCTGTAGAATTCGACGGCCTTCAGCGTGAAGAACGGGTCGTTCCGGCCCCAGGTGACCAGAATCGGCGGCTGCCGGTCGCGCAGATAGCGCTGCCAGGCCGGATAGGCGGCGAAGTTGCTCTGGTAGTCGTGCAGCAATTCGAGCTGGATCGCGTGGTTGCCGGGCCGGTCGAGCCCGGCCTGGTCCATCGTCCAGCCATCGGGAGACAGGCGCTCCTTCAAGGTCGCGCCGTGCTCGTACTGGAAGCGCGTGGTCTGCGGCTGCAACAGGTCGCGAAACGGCTGTTCCGTCACGGCGTTGCGCTTGGCCCAGAAAGGCGCCATCGGCGCGGTCACGTCGGGGTTCCAGCCCTCGGCGTTGGCGACCGCGTTCTGGATGATCAGGCCGCGCACCCGCTCCGGCTGGCGCAGGGCAAGGCGGAAGCCGACCGGGCCGCCATAGTCATGAAGGTAGAGCACGTAGCGCTTCAGGCCGAGCTTGTCGGCCAGCCCCTCGATCATGTCGGCGAGCCGGTCGAAGCGATAGGCGAAGGCCGAAAGCGCAGGGGCGGCGCTGTGGCCGAAGCCGGGATAGTCCGGGGCGATCACGCGATAGCGGTCCGTCAGCCGCGGCATCAGATCACGGAACATGTGGGAGGAGGATGGGAAGCCGTGGAGCAGCAGCAGGACCGGCGCATCGGCGGGGCCGGCCTCGCGATAGAAGAGCTGAACGCCCTCGACCTCGACCGTGCGGGACAGAACGGGCGGCGCGTCGGCATGAGCTGCGATCGGGGGAATGGACATGGACAGAACTCCCATCAGAAGGGCGAAGCGGAGATGTCGTGCAATCACGATGTAACCTCTCAATATCGATTTCATCGGTGACATTTGACGAGAAACCAGTCAATCGATATTTTAGAGGTTACGACTGGGCGTGAGATCTGGATGATGGCGGCTGCAACCAGCGACGAGTTCCGGGACGGTTTTCCGTTTCTGGCCGGGCAGCTCTGGCTCGACCTGCTGAACACGACTCCGACGCCTGGCGGTGTCGCTCAGGACCTGATCGCGACTCCCGGCGATGCCGCGCGCTGGCTTGCTGCTTCAGGGCTCGCCGGCAGCACCGGCACGCCGACGCCTGATGAGATCGGAGCCGAGCTGCGCGCCCTGCGTGAGGAATTGCGCCCGGCAGTGGAGATCCTGGCCAGAGGCGAGCCGTTGGCCGAGAGCCTGATGGCATCGGTCAACCGCCGGCTCGCCGGTCTGACGGGGCGCCATCAATTGCAGCAGCGATCCGAGGGGTTTGCGCTGAGCTTTGTCCTCGACAGGGGAGTGGCGGCGCCTGCGGCCCTCATCGCCCGGGATTTCGCCGCTTTCGTCTGCGAGGCCGAGCCGGACCGCCTACGGCATTGTGCCAGCGACTGCTGTTCGCTCGTCTTCTACGACAGGGGGCGGAACAATACGCGGCGCTGGTGCTCGATGAGCGCCTGCGGAAACCGTGACAAGGTCGCCCGCTTCCGCGCTCGGCGCGTCGGCGCCGGCGGCTGAACCGGCCTTGCCTGGGGCAACGCCCTTTTTCCGCTGCGTTTACCGTGTTACTGCGCCTCGTCGCGGTCCTTCCGCGCTGTCGAAGAGATTCGCGCCAGCATGCCGTCGTTGTTCCGCTTTCAAACCCTGGCCGGCCTCGTCACGAGTGCCGCAGCGATGCTGGCCGTGATCGGCCCGGCCCATGCCGACCGCATCCGCAATCCGACCGCGGTCTTCGCCGGGCTCGACAAGATCACCGGCCGGATCATCTCCTTCGAGGTGGCAGTCGACGAGACGGTGCAGTTCGGCGCGCTGCAGCTGACGCCGCGCGTCTGCTGGACCAGGCCGCCGACCGAGGCGCCGCAGACCGACGCCTTCGTCGAGGTCGACGAGGTGACCTTCAAGAACGAGTACCGGCGCATCTTCACGGGCTGGATGTTCGCCGCCAGCCCCGGCCTGCACGGCGTCGAACATGCGATCTACGATGTCTGGCTGACCGACTGCAAAGGCGGGACCGAGCTCGTGGTCGATCCCAAGGAGCCCGAGCCGCCGCCGGCTGCGCCGGCGGAGGATCCGCGCCGCCCCCGCAACCAGGCTCAGCCGACGCAGCCGGTCCCCGGCGGGCGCATCGATGTCGAGCCGCCGCGCGGCGTACCGGTGCAGCCGCAGCGGCCGAGCCAGCGCTTCTTCCCCACCAATCCGGGCCAGGGGCGCGACCCGACGGGCGGAGGCGGCTGATCCATGGCCCGCGTGACCGGCATCGGAGGGCTTTTCTTCCGTGCGCGGGATCCGCAGGCCCTTGCCGCCTGGTATGAGCGCCATCTCGGCGTCGACGACCTGAACAAGTCGGTATGGCGCCAGGAGGCGGGCGCGACGATCTTCGGCCCGTTCGCCGAGGCGACCGAGTATTTCGGCCGGCGCGAGCAGCACTGGATGGTCAATTTCCGTGTCGACGACCTGGACGCGATGATGGCGGATCTGCGTGCCGCCGGGATCGCGGTCGAGACGCGGGCGGAATGGGATTCCGAGGTCGGGCGCTTCTGCCGCATCCACGCTCCCGAAGGCAATCCGATCGAGCTCTGGCAGCCGGCACCGGGTTTCGACGGCAAGGCGGGCTGAGCCGGTCTTCGGGATTCTGCGTGCGGAACCTCAGAGCTCGGCCAGGGCTTCCCGGCCGGTGACGCGCTGGCCCTGCGGCCAGGCATGCCATTCGCCCCGGTGCCGCAGCGCCTCGTCGAGCAGCAGGCGATAGTCGTCGCGCGCGATCTCGAGGGTGCCGAACTGGGCGAGGTGGCCGGTCTGGAACTGCGTGTCGAGCAGCTGATAGCCGCCGCGCCGGAGGCGGGCGACCAGATGGACGAGCGCCACCTTCGAGGCGTCGGTCTCGCGGTGGAACATGCTCTCGCCGAAGAAGGCGGCGCCCAGCGACAGCCCGTAGAGCCCGCCGACGAGCCTGCCTTCGCGCCAGCACTCCACCGTGTGGACATGGCCGAGCGCGAAGAGTTCGGCGAAGATCACGCGGATGCGGGCGTTGATCCAGGTCTCGGGACGGTCCGGGCGAGCTTCGCCGCAGGCGGCGATCACGGCCTCAAAATCGCTGTCGACGCGAATCTCGAAGCGGTCCGAGCGGACGGTGCGGGCGAGGCGGCTGGACAGATGGAAGCCGGCGAGGGGGATGATGCCGCGCAACTCCGGCTCGACCCAGAACAGCCCGGGATCGTCGGCGGTTTCCGCCATCGGGAAGATGCCGGCCGCATAGGCGCGCAGCATGATCTCCGGCGTGATCGCGGGTGAACGGACGGGCACGGAACGGGCCTTCATGACGCGATGGGAGCGCGGGCCGGGCGGCGAGTCAAACGCCGTTTCCGGATCGCCGGGCGAGACGCGCTTCTGCAAAGCGCTCCTCAGGACGAGGGCAGAGGGCGGCGGTTCACGCCGCCGTCTTTCCGGGGCAAGCCGAAGGCCTGAGCCCGAAACCCAGAACCATCCTAGCCATCGTCATGCTCGCCCTTGTGGCGAGCATCCACGTCTTGAACACCGCCCTTGCGGAAGGAAGACGTGGATGGTCGGGACAAGCCCGACCATGACGGAAACGCGGTGTCCATGGCTTCCGGGCTCTTCGCCGTCGCGAAGCCCGGAATGGCTGCCGTGGCCCGGGGTAGAGGCAGCCGCGCACCGTCATGCCGGGGCTGACGCGAGCTGGCGCGGATTCATCCGAGCCTATCGGCCATGGCTTCAGGCAGGGCCTGAGGTCATGGCCGCAAGAGGCTGATAAATCAGCCTTCCGTAGACTCTTCGCCCGCCGCCTCGTCGCCGGCTTCCTCACCGTTCTCGCCGTCGTCGTTGATGCACTCGACGGAGACGACCTTCTCGTCCTTGGCGGTGTTGAACACCGTCACGCCCTGGGTCGAGCGCCCGGCGATGCGGATGCGGTTGTCCGGGCCGGCATCGACCGGCACGCGGATGAGCTGGCCGCCATCGGTGACGAGCATGAGCTGGTCCGAATCGAGGGCCGGGAAGGAGGCGACGAGCTTGCCGTTGCGGTCGTTGACGACCATGGCGACGATGCCCTTGCCGCCGCGCCCGGTGACCCGGTACTCGAACGACGAGGTGCGCTTGCCGTAGCCCTTTTCCGAGACGGTGAGGATGAACTGCTCGGCCGCACCCATCGCGGTGTACTTCTCGAGCCCGAGCTCGATGTCGCCGGCGCTCTCCTCGGCATCGGCCTCGACCACGGCAGCGGTCTCCGGGCCGTCCTCGGCCTCGCCGGTGAGCGCCCTGCGGGCTGCGGCGGCGCGCTTGAGATAGGCGGCGCGTTCGTCGGGCGTGGCGTCGAGGTGGCGCAGGATCGCGAGCGAGATGACCTTGTCGCCCTTGGCCAGGTTGATGCCGCGCACGCCGGTGGAGTCGCGGCCCTTGAAGACGCGCACTTCCGGCACGGCGAAGCGGATGCACTGGCCGCCGGCGGTGGTCAGCAGCACGTCGTCGTTCTCGGTGCAGATCTGCACGTCGACGATGTGGTCGCCCTCGTCGAGCTTCATCGCGATCTTGCCGGCGCGGTTGACGTTGACGAAGTCGGACAGCTTGTTGCGACGCACGCCGCCCGAGGCGGTGGCGAACATCACGTCAAGCGTCTCCCAGCTCGCCTCGTCCTCAGGCAGCGGCATGATGGTGGTGATGCGCTCGCCGGCCTCGATCGGCAGCATGTTGACCAGCGCCTTGCCGCGCGCATTCGGTGCCGAGAGCGGCAGCCGCCAGACCTTCTCCTTGTAGACCTGGCCTTCGGAGGAGAAGAACAGCACCGGGGTGTGCGTATTGGCCACGAACAGCCGCGCGACGAAATCCTCGTCCTTGGTCGCCATGCCGGAGCGGCCCTTGCCGCCGCGGCGCTGCGCCCGGTAGGTCGAGAGCGGCACGCGCTTGATGTAGCCGCCATGCGAGACGGTGACGACCATGTCCTCGCGGGCGATCAGGTCCTCGTCGTCGAGGTCGGAGCCCCAGTCCTGGATGTCGGTGCGGCGCGGCGTGGCGAAGGCGGTCTTCACCTCGTCGAGCTCGGCCTTGACGATCGACTGGATGCGGGCGCGCGAGCGCAGGATGTCGAGATAGTCCGCGATTTCCTTGGCGAGCTTCTCCAGCTCGTCGCCGATCTCGTCGCGGCCGAGGGCCGTGAGGCGGGCGAGGCGCAGCTCGAGGATCGCCTTGGCCTGCGCATCGGAGAGGCGGTAGGTGCCGTCCGGGTTCATCGGGTGGCGCGGGTCGTCGACCAGCGCGATCAGCGGGGCGATGTCCTCGGCCGGCCAGTCGCGCGCCATCAGCGCCTCATGCGCGTCGGAGGGCGTCGGCGCCGTGCGGATCAGACGGATGACCTCGTCGATATTGGCGACCGCCGTGGCGAGGCCGCAGAGCACATGGGCGCGCTCGCGGGCCTTGTTGAGCAGGTAGCGCGTGCGCCGGGAGACGACCTCCTCGCGGAACTCGACGAAGGCCGAGATGAAGTCCTTGAGGTTGAGCACCTCGGGGCGGCCGCCGTTCAGCGCCACCATGTTGGCGCCGAAGGAGGTCTGCAGCGGGGTGAAGCGGTAGAGCTGGTTCAGCACCACGTCGGCCACGGCGTCGCGCTTGACCTCGATGACGACGCGCACGCCCTCGCGGCTCGATTCGTCGCGCAGGTCGGAGATGCCCTCGATGCGCTTCTCGCGCACCAGATCGGCGATCTTCTCGACCATCGTCGCCTTGTTCACCTGATAGGGAATCTCGGTGACGATGATCGCTTCGCGCTCCTTGCGCAGCTCTTCGATATGGGTCTTGGCCCGCATCACGATCGAGCCGCGGCCGGTGTGATAGGCCGAATGGATGCCGCTGCGGCCCATGATCGAGGCGCCGGTCGGGAAGTCCGGGCCTGGGACGATCTCGATCAGGCTGTCGATCGAGATCTCGGGGTTGTCGATATAGGCGACGCAGGCATCGATGACCTCGCCGAGATTGTGCGGCGGGATGTTGGTCGCCATGCCGACGGCGATGCCGCCGGCGCCGTTGACGAGCAGGTTCGGATAGCGCGCCGGCAGGACCGTCGGCTCATGCTCCTTGCCGTCGTAGTTCGGCTGGAAATCGACCGTCTCGAGGTCGAGGTCCGCGAGCAGCGGCATCGCCGCCTTGTCGAGGCGGGCCTCGGTGTAACGGTCGGCGGCCGGGCTGTCGCCGTCCATCGAGCCGAAATTGCCCTGGCCGTCGATCAGCGGCAGGCGCAGCGAGAAATCCTGCGCCATGCGCACCAACGCGTCATAGACCGCGAGGTTGCCGTGCGGATGGTACTTACCCATCGTGTCGCCGACGATGCGGGCGCATTTGGTGTAGGGCCGCTCGGGCAGGTTCTTGTTCTCGTGCATCGAGAACAGGATGCGGCGATGGACCGGCTTGAGGCCGTCGCGGACATCGGGCAGAGCGCGGCTCACGATCACGCTCATGGCGTAATCGAGATAGCTCTTCTTCATCTCGTCGGTGATCGCGATCGGCTTGATGTCGCCGCCGAAATCCGGGGCGTCGTCGCGCTTGTCGTCGGTATCGTCGCTCAAGGAGAAATATCCCGATTCCTGCTATTTTTTCAGGCTTCTGGCTATCCGATTCCGGCTTTTCGCGCCAGCAAAAGCGGGCCCTGTCCCGGCAAAAATAAAACAAGCGATATCAATGCGTTGCGGGCCGTTTGGAAAGCCGTCCACAGGCGCTGCCACAATCCCGCCTTTCTTCGTGGGTGACGGCGGGCAAAAGCCGTGGTCAAGTCGTGCCGCATGTTCGTCGAATTCGCCACCTCCGCCCTCGTCACGATGCTGGTCACGCTCGACCCGCCGGGCCTCGCGCCGATCTTCCTGTCGCTGACGCGCGGCATGTCGGCGGGCGAGCGGCGGCAGGTCGCGGTGCGCGCCTCGATCATCGCCTTCTGCATCATGGGCTTCTTCGGCGTGGCGGGGGACGTGGTGCTGAAGGCGCTCGGCGTCTCGCTGCCGGCCTTCCGCATCGCCGGCGGGCTGCTGCTGTTCTGGATCGCCTTCGAGATGGTGTTCGAGCGCCGCACCGAGCGCAAGCAGCAGACGGCGGAGACCGCGATCACGCTCGACCATATCCGCAACGTCGCGGCCTTCCCGCTGGCCATCCCGCTGATGGCCGGGCCCGGCGCGCTCACCGCGATGATCCTGCTCGCCGGCCGGGCCGGCGGCGATCCGCTGCTGCTGGTCACGCTGGCGGCGATCTGCGGGCTGGTGATCCTCTCCTGCCTCGCCGTGTTCCTGACCGCGACGCCGATCGCGAAGCTGCTCGGCGTCACCGGCAATGTCGTGCTGACGCGCCTGCTCGGCGTGATCCTGGCGGCGCTGGCGGTGCAGTTCGTGATCGACGGCATCAAGGCGGCGCTGGCGGGGTAGGGCGACCGCGCCGGGTCTCAGGACAGCTGCCTGGGACCGCGCGGCGTGCCGATCCGGGCGCAGTAGCGCAGGGCCGGCCCGCGCCGTATTTCAGGCCCGCCGGTGATGCCGATCTCGCGATAGAGCGCGGAGATGGCCGCGGCATCGGGGTGCTTGAGCGCGAACGATTCGAGCCTGGCGCCCAGATCCGCGATGGTCGCCATCGAGCGCGGCTTGCCGCGCCGGTCGATGAGCGACGGCGCGGCGCCGTCAAGCGGCAGCGAGCCGTCCGGCGGGATCGCAAAGTCGAAGGAAGGCTCGGCCCAGGGCAGCGCGACCTTCTCGCCAAAGATCCGGCCATGCGTCGCGAGGACGGCATCGATGGCATCGGTACGTGCGACCCAGCCCCGCAGGCGCCGGCCGGCATCCCAGTCTGCGCGCAGCAGCCGCTGGTCGTCCAGGCCGAACCAGCGTGCGCGGCAGGGCGCTGCGGCCTCGGGGTCGAGGGCGACGATCTCCAGATAGGTTCCGTCGCCGAGCTGGAGCAGATGATTCCAGCTGCCCATGTAGCTGTGGCGCTGCCCGAACGGCACGTCGAGGTCGAGGCAGGTGCGGACATGCGCCACGCCCTCCGCCAGGGTCGGCGCGATGACGGTCAGGTGGTCGAGCGCGAGCATGGTCCATCCAGGGCTGCGGCGTTACGGACATTCGCGACCGGCGCGACTCTCGCCGCCATTGGTATTTCAAGCTTATCATCCAGCCGTTCTGTTCGACCAAGAGGCTGTCGCGAGGCATCGTGCGGCCGGGTGGGATGGGGAGCCGCCCGGAGCGGGGTGCTCTCCGTTCCGGGCAGCCGGCTGGCATCGCTCGATCGGCGTCAGCGGTTGTCGAGTTGGGAGCGCACGGAGCGGCGCCCCTTGTCCGAGATCCGATAGGGGCTGGACGCCTTCGATTCGACCAGCCGCTTGCGGCGAAGGCTGGAGAAGATTTCGAGCGTGCAGTCGGTGAGGATGTGGCCCTCGCGGGTGAAGCAGAGGACTTCGAAGATGCGGCCGGAATCGGTCCGCTGATGGCGAATGAATCCGCCCTGCGCGAGCACGTGCAGCACGCGCTGCTCGCAACGTGAGATGTTCATTGGGTGAGCCTGTGACTTGAAAGCACACGCGCATCGGCGCGCCGCGGGGCAGGGTGCGCCGTGGCGGATGATGCGGCTGGGTGTCTCGCTCGGGCGAGACGATCAGCGGGTGGTCACAATCTCCAACATGGACGATCCCTAGCTCTCGACGGGGGCGGCGGTAAATCGCCTCTGCGACCTCTGTCGCCGGAATGTTGCCCGACTGTTGCAGGCCGGCCTCTACCGGAGCCCCCGGCGGGCGCTTTTCGTGTCGATCGCGGAGCGTGGTGGCGGCGCCGGGCGCTCTTGAAGGCTGTCGCTCCCGCGTCGGCCGACCAACGGACTTATCCCCGGTACCGTGTTCCGGGCTTATCATCCAGCCGTCCCGCCCGACCAAGGGGGCTGTCGCGAGGCATCGTGCGGCCGGGCGGGATGCGGTGTCCGGGCCTGCCGCCATTGCCGGCGGCTTCTCCCGGAGCGTCTTCCCGCCGCCGGGCCGAACAGGCAGGCCCGGTGAGAGCTTGAGGCGGGGAGGCGCGAGAGAGCCGCGCGCGGGGTTCGGGCGGCGCCGGCCGGCCGCATCGACTTCGACATTCGACATCGACATTCGGCACGCGGTCCACGGCCGTGCGCCGCCCGACCCCGCGCATCCCCTCGGGGATCGCTGCTCGAGAAACCCCGCGGCCCGAGGCCGGACGGGGCTTTCGGCGCGCGCCGCTGGCCTCGGTGGCGAAAGGGGCTTGCCAATAATATAAGTGAATGCTTATGTCATGCCATGGTCGAGAATGACATCTTCAGGGCGCTGGCCGATCCGACGCGCCGGGCCATCTTCGAGAAGCTGGCCACGGGCGCGATGAATGCCAGCGCCTTGCGCGAGGGCATGGCGATCAGCCAGCCGGCGATGTCGCAGCACCTGTCGGTCCTGCGCGGTGCCGGTCTGGTGCGCGAGGAAAGGCAGGGGCGCTTCGTGAACTACGAGGTGGACCCGGAGGGGCTGGCGCAGATCGCGCAATGGCTGGCGAAGTATCGCGCCTATTGGCCGGCACGCATCGATGCGCTCAGGGATCTGCTGAAAGGGATGGACCAATGAAGGGCGATACGAGCCGGAAACCGTCCGCAAGCCTCGTCTTCGAATTCCAGTTCGACGAGCCGCCCGAGAAGCTCTGGCGCGCCATCAGCACGCCCGGGCTGCGCGAGAGCTGGCTGCCGGCGGCGGATCTGGCCGATCCCGAGCCGAGCGTGGTCACGCCGGGCACAGCCCTGCGCTACCGGATGCGCGATGGCGAGCCCCCCTACGGCGAAAGCACGGTCACCTTCCGGGTCGCCGCCAGCCCGGGCGGCGGGAGCAGCCTGCACGTGATCCACGAACTGCCGGGCCAGGGCCATGTTCGCCGCACTCCGGCAAACAGCAACGATCCGCCGCTGATGCGGGCCGCCTGACCCGGCCCGACACACCTTCTTCCTGCAAGCAAGACCGGAGTTCGCCGATGCGCGAAACGATGCAACTCGTCCCTATGGTCGTCGAGCAGTCCAGCCGCGGCGAACGGTCCTTCGACATCTATTCCCGGCTGCTGCGGGAGCGGATCGTCTTCGTCAATGGCGAGGTCAACGACGCGATGAGCGCGCTGGTCTGCGCGCAGCTTCTCTTCCTCGAGGCGGAGAACCCGAAGCGGCCGATCCATCTCTACATCAACTCGCCGGGCGGCGTGGTCACCAGCGGCTTCGCCATGTACGACACGATGCGCTACATCCGCGCGCCGGTGCATACGCTGTGCATGGGCACGGCCCGTTCGATGGGGTCGTTCCTGCTGATGGCGGGGGAGCCGGGCGAGCGTGCCGCCCTGCCGAATGCGAGCCTGCATGTCCACCAGCCGCTCGGCGGCTTCCAGGGGCAGGCCTCGGACATCCTGATCCATGCCGAGGAGATGCAGCAGACCAAGCGTCGGGTGACGCGCCTCTATGCCGAGCATTGCGGGCGCAGCTACGAGGAGGTCGAGCGCACGCTCGATCGCGACCGCTTCATGACGGCGGAAGAAGCGCTCGAATGGGGGCTGATCGACCGGATCATTCACAAGACGGAAGGCCTGCCGGACGTCTCCGGGCAGGGCTAGAGTCCCATTTTCCCATCAGTCTGAGCCGTCTTTGCGAGCGCCGCGAAGCAGTCCAGGGGGGACGTAGAGCTCTGCCGCCCTGGATTGCTTCGTCGCTTCGCTCCTCGCAATGACGGCGTGGTTCCGCCCGAGATCAGACGGCGCTACTTCGCCAGGAACGCCCGGATCGCGCCTTCCGCCTGCTTCATCGACATCACCCCGTCGAGATGGCCGCGGACGCCGTCGATGGTGACATGGGTGACGTCGCGCCCGGCGTCCTGCGCCGCCTTCACCGTGCGGGCGACCATGTCCGGGGTGAAGACGAGATCCTTGGGCTGGGTGATGTAGAGCATCGGCGCCCGGATCTTCGCCATGCCGTCCGCGAGCGAGATGCCGCCGGCGGCGAAGAGCTGGTTGGCCTTGATCAGATAGAGGAAATGGTTGGCGTCGGAGAGCTTGGCGCGGGCCATGCCGGCATTGTCGAGCACGCTCTGGACCTGGAAACGGTTGGCGAGGGCCTTGCCCGGTTCCTCGCCCTCCTTCGCCGGGCGGCGGCCGAAGGTGGCGTTCGCCCAGTCCTGATGGTTGGCCTGCAGCGTCACGGCGGTCAGCGCCTTGGCGAGGCCGGCGAGCGGCGGCGCCTTGCCGTAATAGTCGCCGCCGTTCCAGTCCGGATCGACCAGGATCGGCGCCGCCCAGACGTCGAGCCAGCCGATCAGCATCGCGTCGGCCTCGGCTGCGCCGATGACGGGCATCGCCTTGGCGACCATCTCGGGGTGGCTCACCGCCCATTCGAAGGTCTGGAGCGAGCCCATGGACGGGCCGGCGACCAGCGCGAGCCGTTTGATTCCAAGGCTTTCGACCAAGGCCTTCTGAACCTCGACGAAGTCGCGAACGGTGACGACGGGGAAATCGAGCCCATAGGGCTTGCCGGTGTCGGGGTCGATCGAGGCCGGGCCGGTCGTGGTCGTCTTGGGATCGCCGGTGTTGAGGTTCACCAGCGTGTCGGAGGCGATGACGAAGTACCTGTCGGTGTCGATCGCCTTGCCGGGGCCGATGATCGCGTCCCAGTAGCCGGGCTGCGGGTCCGCGGCCGCGTATTTGCCGGCGGCGTGCGAGTTGCCGGAGAAGAAGTGGCAGATCAGCACGGCGTTGGATTTGTCGGCGTTGAGCGTGCCGTAGCTCTCCCAGCCGACGCGGACCTGCTTCAGCGTGCGGCCCGACTGGGTGGTGAAGCTCGGCAGCTCGAAGATCTTCTTCTCGACGATCAGTTCCTGCGCCTGCGCCATGCCTGTCGTGATCCATCCTGCAAGGGCGAGCGCGCCCATGATCCATCGATTCATCACCACATCCTTCCGGCTGCTTGTGACATGCGCTGCCATCAGAGCGGATTTCCGCCGCCTGCGGAAGCGAGGCGCGTCAGCGGGTGAGGAGCGTGGGGGCGAGGGAGGCGCCGGTGGGCGTCAGCATGGCATCCGTCTCCAGCTCGAAGAGCGGTGCTGCCAGGGGGCCCTTGAGGCCGAAAGGCAGCCTCAGCGCACTGGTGGTCGAGGAGAGGACCGCCGTCATGTCGAGGACGCGCGTGCGCAGCGCGGCGTTGCCGGAGAGGTTCAGCTGGTAGGCCTGTCCGCTCATCTGGGCATCGGTGAGCACGAAGAGGCCGCCGGCGATCCCGGCATTCGCGACCAGCGTGTCGAACGCGGTCTTGCCCTGGCGCCAGTCGCGCAGAGCCTGGACCGGGTTGCGTTCGGCCCGGCGCAGCAGGTCGGCCAGCGCCATGCCGCCGATCTCGCCCTGCCGGAGGGAAAGGTTGGCGCGCCCCGTCAGCGAGCCCAGCAATTCGTCGAAGGTGCGGCCGGCGCCGTCCAGCGCCAGCTGGAAGCCGCCGGTGCCGCTCAGCCGCGCGATCTGCGGCAAATCGGCCGCCGCCTGGCCGAAATTGACCTTGTCGAGCCCGGCCTGGACCTTGACGTCGACGCCGCTCGGCGCGCTGACGGCAAGCAGGCGGGTCTTGACGGTGCCGCCATAGGCATTGGCCCGCAGCAGGCCGGCCTCGAAGCGGCCCTTCTTGACGAGGAGATAGGTCGCGACATCGGTGAGGCGGGCGCCTTTCAGCCTGGCCGCATCGACGGAGACCCGTAGGTCGATCTCGCGGGCGGTCCAGGCCTCGAGGTCCAAGGGAGACGGATCGGCCGCATCGACCTTCGGCACCGGCAGGCGGTCGATCAGGCGGCCGAGATCCAGCGCGGCGCCGGCCAGCGTCCCGGAGAGGGCGAAGCGCCCGGCATTGTCGGAGAGCTTGAGAACGCCGTCGAGGCGTTCGCCGTCGAGGCTGGCGACGACGTTGTTGAAGGAGGCCTCATGCGGCTTCAGCTGCATGTCCGCCGACAGCGTCAGGGCGCCGAGGGCGGCCGCGAGGCGCGAATCCTCGCCGAACCAGCCGAGGAGCTGGGGCACGGACGGCGTGGAGAGCGCGAGCAGGCCGCTGATCATCGATTCGCTTGGCCCGGAGCGCGTGCCCTCGAAGCGCAGCTTCAGCAGCGGGGAGGTTGCGGAGAGCGCCGCCTTGGCGCTGCCGCCGACCATCGGCCAGCGCAGGCTCACCTCGGTCGGGACGCCGCGCCAGGTCAGCGATCCCGAGAGGTCGAGCGGCTCGTTCTGGCTGCGCTCGTCGATCACCAGATTGACGTCGCGGACGACGCTCTGGATCGCGCCGTCGGCGCGCAGGAAGACCGAGCCGCCCTGCAGGACGATCTTGCTCTGGCTGCGCAGGCGCTCGAGCTCGGCGAGCGGTGGCGCCAGCCAGTCGGTCACGCCGTCGCTGCCGACGGGGACGGCGACATCGATCCGCGGCGCGACCAGGTCGACCCGGTCGAAGCTGAGCTCGCCGGTCAGCAGGGGCAGCAGGCGCAGATGCGCCCGCACGCGCACGGCCTCGCCCGACAGCACGCCGTCGCGCTGCGCGAAGCCGACCGAGGACAGGCTGATGCGGGGCAGGGGCAGCAGCGCGAACTCGGCGCGCTCGACCGTCTTGACCACGAAGCCGGTCTTCCGCTCGATGGCGGCGACGGCGCTGCGCTCGACGCGACCCAGCGCAAGCTCCCAGGACCGCAGGCCGAGCAGGCCGACCACGGCGACGAGGCAGATGGCAAGGATCGCAGTACGTCTGGTCATGGACTTCCGAATCGGCATCGGCCGAAAGTCAGCCAGCCCCCTGGCGGCACAGGATTTAGGCCGATGCCGGCGGATTGTCGAGGCTGGCGAGCCGGCTATCCCACGCGATTCACGCTGGTTTTCGCCAGGATCACGGCCGGATAGAGCCCGGCGAGGATGATCAGCAGGGCGGCCAGCGCCCCGTCCTCGAACACGCCGCGCGAGGCATGGCCGTAGACGACGGTCGCCAGCGTGTCGATGTTGAGCGGGCGCAGCAGCAGGGTCGCCGGCAGTTCCTTGAGGCAGTCGACGAAGACCAGCAGGGCCGCGGCCGCGACGGCCGGGCGCGCCAGCGGCCAGTGCAGCCGGCGCAGGATCTCCTGCCGGCCGGCGCCGAGCGCGCGGGCGGCATCGTCGATCCGGGGCGAGACGCGCGCCAGCCCGCTCTCGACACCGGAGACGCCGATGGCGAGGAAGCGGACCGCATAGGCGATCACCAGCGCGGCGCCGGACCCGATCAGCACGAGGCCCGGATTGAAGCCGAACAGGGCCCGGCTCGCATTCGCCAGCGCATTGTCGAAGGCCGCGAGCGGGATCAGCAGGCCCAGTGCGAGCACGGTCCCCGGCACCGCGTAGCCGAGCGAGGCGAGGCGGGCGAGCGGCTTCAGCCAGGTTTCGCGGCCGCTGCGGCTCGCGGTCGCGATACCCAGGCCGAGGGCGAGGACGATGATGGAAGCGGTCCCGGCGAGCAGGACGGCATTGCCCAGCAGTTTGAGCAGCCCGGTATCGAACTGGTCGAGCAGGCCGCGCTGCAGGATCTCGGCGACGAGATAGCCGATCGGCAGGATCGCTCCGAACAGGACAGGCAGCAGGCAGGCGAAGGCCGCCGCCGCGGCCGCACGGCCGGTCAGGAGCTTGCGGCCGACATGGCGCGGCTGCCGCACAGGCAGGGTGAAGCGGCGCTGGCCGCGTAGCCGGGCCTCGGCCAAAATGAGCAGGAAGACGACGAGCAGCATCACGCAGGCGATCTGCGCCGCGCCGGGCAGCGAGCCCCGGTTGATCCAGGTGGTGTAGATCGAGAGCGTGAGCGAGCGGACGCCGAGATACTCGGTCGCGCCGATGTCGTTGAGCGTCTCGAGCAGCACCAGCGTCAGCCCGGCGGCCAGCGCCGGGCGCGCCAGCGGCAGCCCGATGCGCCAGAACAGCCGGCCGGGCGTGGCGCCGAGATTGCGCGCCGCCTCGACGATGGTGGCGCCCTGGAGGCTGAAGAGGGCGCGGGTGCTGAGATAGACGTAAGGGTAGAGCACGATCGCCATGATCGCGATGGCGCCGGGCAGGTTGCGCGGATCGGGAAACCAGTAGTCGCGCAGCGAGCGCCAGCCGGTCATGGCCCGCAAGGCGCTCTGCAGGGGGCCCTGGAAGCCGAGGAATTCGACGTAGATATAGGCGGTCAGATAGGTCGGCAGCGCCAGCGGCAGGACCAGCAGCCATTCCAGGCTGCGCCGGCCGGGAAACTCGAACTGCGAGACCAGCCAGGCAGCCCCGACGCCGATGCCGGCGCTGAGCAGCCCGACCCCGAGGAGGAGCAGCGCCGTCTGCATGAGCACGCCGGGCAGCACATTGGCGACGAGGTGCGGCCAGATCTCGGCGGCCTGCGTCGAGGACAGCGCGGTCGCGGCCAGCGCGAGCAGCGGCAGCAGGACGAGCCCGGCGCCGAACAGCGAGAGATAGGCGAAACGAGTCGACGGCCGCCACGAAGGTGACGGCCGCCGCATGTCGGCGAGCGGGTGGCTCAGGCTCAATTGTCGAAGCCGACCTTGTCGACGAGATCGGCGGCGGCCTTGCGCTGCTTGGCGACCTCGGAGAGCGGCAGCTTGTCCGGGGTCACGGCGCCGAGCAGCCTGACGGCGGCGGAGTCGGTCACGGCGGCGTTCACCGGGAACTCGAAATTGCCGTTGGCGTAGAGGGCCTGGGCTTTCTCGCCGAGCATGTACTCGATCAGCTTGACCGCATTGTCCTTGTTCGGCGCGTTCTTGGCGATCGCGGCGGCCGAGACGTTCACATGGGTGCCGCCATTGGCAAAGGTCGTCTTCAGCGGCTTGATCGCGTCGAACCAGCCCTTCTGCTCGTTCTTCGCCTGGCTCATCAGGCCGATATAGTAGGTGTTGATCACGGCGATGTCGCAGAGGCCGGACTGGATGTCGCGGGCGACGTCGCGGTCGCCACCGCCGGGCTTGCGGGCCGCGTTGGCTCGCAGCGCCTTCAGATAGGCCTCCGACTTCTCGGCGCCGTTATGGACGAGATAGGCGGCGAAGAGGGCGTTGTTGTAGGGGTGCTGGCCGGCGCGGATGCAGAACTTGCCCTTCCACTTCGGATCGGCAAGGTCCTCATAGGTGATGGCGTCCTGGGAGACGCGGTCCTTCGAGACGACGACGATGCGGGCGCGCTTGGTCAGGGTCACCCAGTTGTTGTCGGGGCGAAGCTGGGCGGGAACGACCTTGTCGACGACCTCGGACTTGACCGGCTGGGTGATGCCGGCGTCGACCGCGGCGGCGATCTCGCCGACATCGACCATCAGCATGACGTCGGCCGGGCTGTTGGCGCCCTCGGCACGGATGCGCTCCTGGAGCCCGTCCTTGAGGAAGACGGCATTGACCTTGACGCCGGTGTCCTTGGTGAAGGCTTCAAGCACCGGGTTGAGCAGGCTCGGCTCCCGCGTCGTGTAGAGGTTGACGCTCTGCGCCAGGGCCGGGACAGCCAGCAGGCAGGACGACAGCGCCAGCGCATGGATTGCGGTTTTTCCGATCATTGTCTTGCTCCGTCGGTGTCGCGCCAGGAACGCGCATTGGGGCGAGCGATAATTCGCCGCCGACGGGGCGTCAACCAAGTAATCCTTTGATATCAATGTCTTATAGGAGTTCTAGAGTTCTCGTTATTTGGATAAATTCTAATCTCTGGATCATCGCCTTGAAAACGCACCGGGATTTTTCGCGCCTCGGGTCGCATGTCTTTCGCCCAAGGCGATTTGTCGCGGCCTAGGGATTGCGCGTGGGCAGGGGGATCTGCCGGACCGGCCCATGCGAGACGGGGTCGAGCGAGCCGCGCAGCAGGGCATCGCTGCCGACGGCGTCGTCAAGCAGGCGCGCTTCGCGAACCCGCATCTGCCGGCGGACGCTGCCCGCTTCCGCCTCCATGCGGGAGACCCCGACCTGCTCGTCGATCTGGCGACGCTGGCCCTTGGACAGTTCCGAGGCCGTGCGGAAATCGCGGAAATCGTGGCGGCTATAGGGCCATGTCGAGGAACCGGCGAAGGTCGAGACCTTGCCGTCGAGGACCACGCTGTCGCCCGGGCGCAGCGTGATGTCGCGCAGCAGGGAGATCCGCCGCTCGCCGGCCTGGACGATGGCGGGCCGGCAGGCAGGATCGGCGGCCTTCTCATGGCTGTAGGCCATCGGCAGCGCGGTATAGCGCTGGCCGTCGGCCGCGACGGCATCGTTGATCCCGGAGCTGCCCATGGCGGCACGGAAGACCTTGACCGGCACGCCCGGATTCATCGCCTTGCACAGCGCTTCATGCGCCTTCATGTCGCCCGCCGCGCGCAACTGGCCGATCGGGGCGTGGAAGCCGTCGCACAGGCGCACGCAGAAGGTCTGGCCTCGCGCGGCGACGCCATGGGCAGGGGCAGGGGCAAGTGCCACGGCGCCGTTCTGGTGCTTCCGGGAGCGGGAGGCGGTTTCCTTGCGTGCGACCTGCCGGAAGGGGTTGAGCGCGACCGGCGGATGCGCGATCCGGCCGTCCGGGCGCGTCTGCAGGAGCGGCAGGCGCCAGCCCTGCGCGGCCGGCGCATAGGCGCTGGCGCGGGGCGGCATGTAGGCGGCGTGCTGAGCGCGCAGTTGGGCCGCCTTGCGGGCGGCTTCCTCGACATAGAATGCCCGGATGCCGGCGTCGTCGTCGGCCGCCACCAGCGAGGCGGTCAGCACCATGCTGCCCGAGCCCAGCGCGATGCCGAGCGCCGCGAGGGCAATCAGCCGGGCAGGGCCGGCGCCGCGGGGAGAGACACCGTCCACGCCTTCGGCGGACAGGCCCTTGCCGTCGCGGGGCGGAACCCGCGCCGCGATTTCGCGGACACGCAACATCGCGTCACTCCAAAACTGCGCTTGTTCACCGTCCGCCGCGTCTTGGGGTGTAGTTTACTTTTCGTTAAGCTTCAACGTTCCTGCCCGCTCCCGCCGCGAAAACGGGGAAGAATGCTTAACGGGCAAGGCGTTCCGGCGCCGTTGTCCGGCCCTCGCTCCCGGAGCGGGTTTCACAGGACCGCGAGCAGGATGCCGAGCCACATCAGGAACAGGGCGAGCACGCCAACGCCGTAGACCGCGCCGCGCAGCGGCAGCCGGTTGGGGCCGATATGGATGAAGGTGTGGACGATGCGGCTCGCGACATAGAGCCAGGCCAGCAATGCCATGGCGTAGCCGGTCGCTCCCGCCTCCATCGCCAGCATGATCAGCGCGAAGAAGACGACCGGCGTCTCGAACTGGTTGGAGAAGTTCGCCGAGGCGAGCCGGGCGGGAAGCGGGTAGCGCTCGGTCGAGACCGAGACCTCATCCATGCGGACGGCGCCCGAGGTGAAGGCGTCCTTGCGGCGCAACGCCAGGATGACGCCGACGACGAAGATCCAGAAGATCATCGCCAGCGCCGGATAGATCAGCTTCAGGGTCATGATGGCGCTCCGCATGGGCAGCTCTGGCCCGATCGATTCCGGCCAGTGCTGCACAAGGGCGGTGCGGACTCAAGAGCGCGTCGGGTAGTTCGGGCTCTCGCGCACGATCGTCACGTCGTGGACATGGCTCTCGCGCAGGCCAGCGCTGGTGATGCGGATGAAGCGCGCCTTGGCCTGGTAGTCCTTGAGGTCCTTGCCGCCGACATAGCCCATGGCGGCGCGCAGGCCGCCGGCGAGCTGATGCAGCACGTTCGAGACCGGGCCCTTGTAGGCGACCTGGCCCTCGATGCCCTCGGGCACGAGCTTCAGCGAATCCTTGATGTCCTGCTGGAAGTAGCGGTCGGCCGAGCCGCGCGCCATCGCGCCGACCGAGCCCATGCCGCGATAGGCCTTGTAGGAGCGGCCCTGGTACAGGAAGGTCTCGCCCGGGGTCTCGTCCGTGCCGGCGAGCAGCGAGCCGACCATGGCGCAGGAGGCGCCGGCGGCGAGGGCCTTGGCGAGGTCGCCCGAATATTTGATGCCGCCATCGGCGATGATCGGGACGCCCGCCTTCGACGCCGCCGAGGCCGCGTCCATGATCGCGGTGAGCTGCGGCACGCCGACGCCGGCGACGATCCGGGTGGTGCAGATCGAGCCCGGGCCGATGCCGACCTTGACCGCATCCGCGCCGGCGTCGATCAGCGCCTGGGCGCCGCCGGCGGTGGCGACGTTGCCGGCGATGACCTGCACCGCATTCGAGAGCTTCTTCACCCGGCTGACGGCGTCCAGCACCTTGGCGGAATGGCCATGGGCGGTGTCGACGACGATGAGGTCGACGCCGGCGTCGATCAGCATCTCCGAGCGCTCGAAGCCCTGTTCACCCGTCGTGGTCGCAGCCGCGACGAGCAGGCGGCCCTGCGCGTCCTTGGCGGCGTTGGGGTGGGCGACCTGCTTCTCCATGTCCTTGACGGTGATCAGGCCGATGCAGCGGTAGTGATCATCGACGACGAGCAGCTTCTCGATGCGGAACTGGTGCAGCAGGCGCCGCGCCTCCTCCTGGCTCACGCCCTCCCGCACCGTGATCAGCCGCTCCTTGGTCATCAGCTCCGATACGGGCTGGGCCGGGTTGGCGGCGAAGCGGACGTCGCGATTGGTCAGGATGCCGACGAGCTTGCCCTTGTGGCCCTGCGGGCCGCGCTCGACGACCGGAATGCCGGAGATGCCGTTGTGCTTCATCAGCGCCAGCGCATCGGCCAGCGTCTCGTCCGGGTGGATGGTGATCGGGTTGGCGATCATCCCGGATTCGAATTTCTTGACCAGCCGGACCTGCTCGGCCTGCTGGTCGGCCTCGAGATTGCGGTGAATCACGCCGAGGCCGCCGGCCTGCGCCATGGCGATCGCCATGCGGGCTTCGGTGACCGTGTCCATCGCCGAGGCGATGATCGGCAGGTTCAGCGAGATCGAGCGGGTGAGCTGGGTGCGGACATCGACATCGGCGGGCATGACCTCGGACGGGCCGGGCTCGAGCAGCACGTCGTCGAAGGTGAGGCCGTCGCGAATAAGACCGTCGAGGGAAAGCGTCATCGTCAACTCCGACGCCGGCAGGGACCGGCTTTCCAAGGGGGCTGGGGCAATAGGCCCTGTGCCGAGTTGACGAGGCCCGTTAGCACGGGCGGGCCGCCTTCGCTAGTGCGTCGGGCGGGTTATTTTGCAGTGCCGAAGCGGCACCGGCGCATGGCCGGGCCGCCGCATGGCCGAGTCGTCGGTATCAGCGCGAGAGATAGCGTGCCGGGGGCGAGGCCGCAGCGTCCGGCACGACGCCGAAGCAGCCCATGCTGTTCATCATATGGCCCTCGGCATTCGCCATGTTCTGGCAGGATTGCTGCCGGACGCAATTGTCGTAGCGCAGCCCTTCGCCGCCGCTGCCCGGGATCGTCTTGAACTGGCAGATCGCCGACATGCCATTCGTGGCGGCCGCGGGCGCCGTCTGCGCTTGCGAGGCCGTAGCGAAGCCGAGCCCGGCGAGGGCGAGGGAGGCGACGAGACCCAGGCGGGGAAGGAGCGGGCGGGATTCGGAATAATGCTTTGAAATATGGGACATCTTCGTCTCTCCGAAAATCGACGGCGCGCGCCCCTCGCGACGGCCCGGCCTCGCCGGACAGCCACAAGATGGGGCCGCAGGATCGCGATCGGCAGTGAGGCCGATGCATGGCGGACTTGCTCTGTGGGAAGAGGCAGAAAGACCGTGCATGGCCGAACCGCGCGCCGCTCGCGGATTCGCGTGCCAAACCCGGCCTTCGGGCTCTCGTCAGGTCTGCTCCGGCCGGCTAAACGAAGCCCCTCGCGACGATGTCGCGGCCCGCTCGGTCCATGCGGAAGGTCGAAGCCTTGCAGCGCGCCAAACTCCTGCCCCTGATCGTCGCCTGCGCGCTGTTCATGGAGAACACCGACTCGACCGTGATCGCGACCTCGCTGCCGGTGATCGCGAAGTCGCTCGGCGAGGACCCGATCGCGCTCAAGCTCGCCTTGACCTCCTATCTCGTCAGCCTCGCTGTCTTCATCCCGATCTCGGGCTGGATGGCCGACCGTTTCGGCGCGCGCACGATCTTCCGCTCGGCGCTGTGCGTGTTCATGCTCGGCTCGATCCTGTGCGCGATCTCGAGCTCGCTGGGAGCCTTCGTCGGCGCGCGCTTCGTCCAGGGCATGGGCGGGGCGATGATGGTGCCGGTCGGCCGCCTCGTCATCCTGCGCAGCGTCAGCAAGTCCGAGATCGTCGGCGCGCTCGCCTATCTGACGATTCCAGCCCTGGTCGGCCCCGTGGTCGGGCCGCCGCTCGGCGGCTTCATCACCACCTATTTCGACTGGCGCTGGATCTTCTTCATCAACATCCCGATCGGGCTCATCGGCATCGTGCTGTCGAGCCTGTTCTTCGAGGATATCCGCGAGGAGGACGTCGCGCCGCTCGACGTCAAGGGCTTCATCCTGTCCTCCTTCGGCTTCGCCGCGCTGATGCTGGGGCTCGCGACGGGCGGGCGGCATCTGGTGCCGGAATACATCTCCTATGGCTGCGTGCTGGCCGGTGCGGCAGCGCTCGTCGTCTACTGGTTCCACGCAAGGCGCATTCCCTACCCGGTGCTCAACCTGTCGCTGTTCCGGATCCCGACCTTCCGCACCGGCGTGATCGGCGGCTCGATCTTCCGCACCGGCATCGGCGCGATCCCGTTCCTGCTGCCGCTGATGCTGCAGCTCGGCTTCGGGCTGGACGCGCTGCAATCCGGGCTGATCACCTTCGTCTCGGCCGCCGGCGCCCTGATCATGAAGACCCTCGCCAAGACCATCCTGGCGCGCTACGGCTTCCGGCGCGTGCTGACCGTCAATGCGGTGATCGGCGCCGCCTTTCTCGCCGCATCGGGCCTGTTCACCCCGGCGACGCCGCACGCGATCATGCTGTCCGTGTTGCTGGTCGGCGGCTGCTTCCGCTCGCTCCAGTTCACCGGCATCAACGCGCTGAGCTATGCCGACGTCTCCAATCGCGAGATGTCGAGCGCGACGAGCCTGTCGAGCGTCGCGCAGCAGCTCTCGCTCAGCATGGGCGTCACGATCGGCGCCTTCGCGCTGGAGAGCGTGAACGCGTTCCACGGCGGCAAGGCGTTGTCTGCGGGGGATTTCTGGCCAGCCTTCGCCCTGGTCGGGCTGATCTCGGCCTCCTCGGCGCTGTGGATGGCGCAGCTCGCTCCCGATGCCGGCGCCGAGGTTTCGGGCCATGTGCCGGTGAGCGCGCGCAAGGCCACCGCCGAGGCGCTCGCTGATCAGAAGCCGCTGGAATAGCTTGCTGCGGCGGGGCGCCTGCCGCAAGGTCAGGCCATGCAGGCGGCGCCCGGTCCCGGATCAGCGACCCGTTACAGGCTCCGCGCAGACGCGGGCGGCGTTCGGTTCAAGCAGGGCGAGACCGAGCTGACCCTCAGCGACGAGGGCATTGCCTACGAACTCGATGGCCGTTCGGGCCTCCGGCGTTTCGCCGATCTGCGCGGCGTGCGCCTGCAGGCGGTGACCGGCGGCCGGCGCTCGCGCTGGGAAGCGCTGGCCGAGCTGACATTCGCCGCCGGGCTGCCGCTGATCGTCCATTCGAGCGGGGCCTGGGGGGTGGACGAGCCCGAGCGCGACAGGAGCTTCGTCGCCTTCGTCGAAGATCTGCACCGCCGCCTCCTCGCGGGAGGGCAGGGCCATGTCGCGTTCCGACGCGGCATCCCGGAGGGGCGCCACCGCTTCCTGATCGGGTTCGTGCTCCTTGCCACCGTCATTTTCGGCGGCGCCGCGCTGTTTGCCCTCTCGATCGGGCTCAGCGGCAGGGTCGGTTTCCTCGAAGTGGCGGTGCCGCTCTTCGTCCTCGGGGGATTCGGGGCCTGGATGTGGATCTCGGTCGCCCGTTCGGCGCCCGGGACCTACGACCCGCGCCGGCCGCCACGGGACGTCCTTCCGGAATGACCGGACGCCTCAGGCGTCGCCCATCTGCTCGGCGTCCCGGCCTTCGGCCTCGCGCGCGGCGCGGCGATAGCCGGTCGCGAGCACATAGAGCTCGGAGGAATCGGCGCGGCTCGCCGCCGGCTTGACGTTGCGCACCGTGGTGAAGTCGCGCTTCAGCCCGGCCAGCAGCTCGGCGCTGTCGCCGCCCTGGAAGAGCTTGGCGAGGAAGAAGCCGCCCGGCGCCAGCACGTCATGCGCGAATTCCAGCGCCGCTTCCGCGAGCGCGATGATCTTGAGGTGGTCGGTCTTCTTGTGGCCGGTGGTGTTGGCGGCCATGTCCGACATCACGCCGTCGGCCCGCCCGCCGAGGCGCTCGGTCAGCAGGGCAGGCGCCTCCTCGGCCATGAAGTCGAGCTGGATCAGGTCCACGCCCGGGATGGGATCGACCGGCAGCAGGTCGATGCCGACGATGCGTCCCTTGCCCTGTTCGAGCCCGATGCGCTTGGCCGCGACCTGGCACCAGCCGCCGGGCGCGCAGCCGAGATCGACAAGACGCTGCGCGGGCTTCAGGAACTTGTAGCGATCGTCCATCTCCACGAGCTTGAAGGCGGCGCGCGAGCGATAGCCCTGCTCCTTGGCCCGCTTCACATAGGGGTCGTTGAGCTGGCGCTCGAGCCAGAGCTGCGAGGAATGCTTGAGCTTGCCGGCCTTCTTGACCTTGACGCGCATGTCGCGCGCGCCTGCGGAGGCCTTGCCGCCCGCCTTGCCACCCGATTTTCCGGTCGTCATGGACTCAAACCTATTTCCGCCGCCACCAGGCGCGGTCCTCATGCATCATGCGCAGCAGGATGCCTTCGCGCAGCCCGCGATCGGCAATGCGGACGCGCTCGCTCGGGAAGGCCCGATGGATCGCCTCGAAGATCGCGCAGCCGGCCAGCACCAGATCCGCGCGCTCGCGGCCGATGCAGGCATTCGCCGCGCGGGCGGCATAGTCCATATCGATCAGCCGGTCGATGACCGCGCCCACATCGCGCTGATGCATCCACAGCCCGTCGACCTCGCGCCGGTCGTAGCGCGGCAGGTCGAGATGGATGCCGGCGACGGTCGTCACCGTGCCGGAGGTGCCGAGCAGATGGAAGCCCTTGGCATGGCGCGCAGCCGCGGCCTTTTTCACAAAGGGTTCAAGGGTCTGCGCGCAATCCTCGACCATACGCTCGAAGAGCTCGCGGCTGACCTCGACGCCGCCATAGCGCTCCGCCACGGTCACCACGCCGATCGGCAGCGAGGCCCATTCGCGGATGCGGGCGGCGGGGTCGCGCGCCTCGCTGCGCCCGCCGAGCCAGACGATCTCGGTCGAGCCGCCGCCGATGTCGAAGACGATGACGCTCTCGGCTGCAGGGTCGGTCAGCGCCGCGCAGCCGGAGACGGCGAGCGCCGCCTCGGTGCGCTGGTCGATGATCTCGAGCGATAATTCGGCCTCGGCCGCGACCCGCCGGATGAACTCGAGCCCGTTGGTCGCGGCCCGGCAGGCTTCGGTGGTGACCAGGCGGGCGCGGGTGACGCCGCGATTCGCCATCTTGCCGCGGCAGATCTTCAGCGCCTCGACGGCCCGGTCCATGGCCGCGTCGGCGAGCCGGCTGCTCGCCGCCAGCCCTTCGCCCAGGCGGACGATGCGCGAAAAGGCGTCGACGACGCGGAAGCCGTGCTGCGCCGGGCGCGCGATCAGGAGACGGCAGTTGTTGGTGCCGAGATCGAGTGCCGCATAGGTCACCATGGGCCGCGGTGCCGGCGGGGCCGGGCCCCGAATCTTGGCGGAGGCGGCAACCGCGACCACAACCGCGCCGTTCCGCTGAGGATCGGCGTTGTGCCTATGCGGCGGCGCCACATGCGTGGCGTCCCGTTGCTGCCGGTCCTCGACCGCCACCGTTTTCCCAATCCCCTGACCGGTCCGGCGCATCGCCCGGACGGGGCCGCATGTCGCGGCCAATTGCTTCGCCGTGAAGCTAACTACAGCGCAAGCGCCATGCCAAGCGGAACCTTGCCAGGCGGGAACCATCGCGCCTGCGCGGCCGGTCGGCGCCAGCGTTTCGGCGCCCTTGCGCGGGCGCCGGCTCATCGGCCAGTGTCCGGTGGCCGGCATCCGGCCAAGACGGACAGGGCAGGGAATCGACATGGCCGCCAGACACATCCTCGCCATCGACCAGGGCACGACCTCGTCGCGGTCCATCGTGTTCGATGCGTCGCTCGCGGTTTCGGCCAGTGCGCAGCAGGAATTCCCGCAGCACTTCCCGGCCTCCGGCTGGGTCGAGCACGAGCCCGAGGACATCTGGGAGAGCGTGCTGGCGACCGCGCGCCAGGCCATCGCGCAGGCGGGCCTCGCTGCCAGCGACATCGCCGGCATCGGAATCACCAACCAGCGCGAGACCACGCTGATCTGGGACCGCCGGACGGGCCGGGCGATTCACCGGGCCATCGTCTGGCAGGACCGGCGCACGGCCCAGGCCTGCGCGAATCTCGTTGCCGCCGGCCATGAGGAGCTGGTGGCCGAGCGGACCGGCCTGCGCATCGACCCCTATTTCTCGGCGACCAAGATCGCCTGGCTGCTCGACAATGTTCCCGGCGCCAGGCGGCGCGCGGAAGCGGGCGAGCTCGCCTTCGGCACCGTCGATTCCTTCCTGCTCTGGCGGCTCACGGGCGGCGCCGTTCACGCCACCGACGCGACCAATGCGGCGCGGACCATGCTGTTCGACATCGGCCGCGGCGTCTGGGATGCCGATCTCCTCGCGCTCTTCGGCATCCCCGCGACCCTACTGCCGGAGGTGCGCGACTGCGCGACGCATTTCGGGGATACCGCTCCGGAGCTGTTCGGAGCGCCGATTCCGGTGCGCGGCATCGCCGGCGACCAGCAGGCGGCGACGATCGGGCAGGCCTGCTTCACGCCCGGCATGGTGAAATCGACCTATGGCACCGGCTGCTTCGCCCTGCTCAACACCGGCGACAGGCCGGTCCGCTCGAAGCACCGGCTGCTCAGCACCATCGCCTATCAACTCGGCGGCCGGAGGACCTATGCGCTCGAGGGCTCGATCTTCATCGCCGGGGCGGCGGTGCAATGGCTGCGCGACGGGCTCGGCATCATCGAGAAGGCGAGCGAGACCGGGCCGCTGGCGGAAGCGGCCGACCCGGAGCAGCACGTCTATCTGGTGCCGGCCTTCGTCGGGCTCGGTGCGCCGCATTGGGACGCCCATGCCCGCGGCGCGATGTTCGGCCTGACCCGCAACAGCGGCCCGCGCGAATTCGCCCGGGCAGCCCTTGAGAGCGTCTGCTACCAGACGCTCGACCTGATCGAGGCGATGCGGGCCGACTGGCCGGAAGGCGGGCAGGGTGGGCGCGCGGTGCTGCGCGTCGATGGCGGCATGGTCGCCTCCGACTGGACGATGCAGCGGCTGGCCGACATTCTCGACCTGCCGGTGGACCGGCCGACCGTGCTGGAAACGACGGCGCTGGGCGCCGCCTATCTCGCCGGGCTCGATGCCGGGCTGCTGCCGGAGCCGGAGCGCTTCGCCGACCAGTGGCGGCTGGAGCGGCGCTTCTCGCCGGCGATGCCGGCCAGCCAGCGCGAGCGCAAGGTGGCCGGCTGGCGCGACAGCGTGCGGCGGACGCTGAGCGCCGGCTAGAAGCCGGCCGGGCGGCGCAGCGATCCTTCGTCGCCGTGCCGGGTCGTGCGGCCGCTCGTCGGATCGATCGCGCGAGCGGCTGGGGCGCCGGCCGCTCGACCAGGCGTCCGTCGGAAGCCACCGGAAACGCGCGGCAGGCGCGAGTAGAGACACCGCCGCGCTTCAGCTGGGGCTATTCGATCTTCCGGGAGAACAGGGAGGGATAAGCGGCCACCGCAAAGTGGCTGGGGGACTAGGATTCGAACCTAGACAACCAGAGTCAGAGTCTGGGGTCCTACCGTTAGACGATCCCCCAACGACGTGGGCGCTCGGGGCGCCGCGTTGGTGAGCCGGGGTCTAATCAATGCGGTCCGGCTTGGCAAGAGCAGAATTCTCCGCCGACACAGAATTCCGGGCAGGGCGACGCCTTGCCGGGAAGGCTCCGCTCTTCCGCAGAAGCGGCACCGGGAAGGTAGTGGCGGCTGGATGCGCCTCCCCATCTCTCCCTTCGCCTTGCGGGGACGACGAGCACGGGCAGGGCGCCCGGGCCGGGAAGCCGGGATCTGGCCGGCAGGGGCGAGCGCCAGCGCTCCGGACGCCGCGCGCAGGTCGGGGCTTTGGCCGCGCCTCTAGGCGCTTCGACTGCGGCATGCCAAAGATGGCGGCTCGTGCCGGGCGTCGTTGCCGCGTCCCGGTTTTCCTGCCTCCGATTCGGTCCGCTACGCCCATGGCTCGCACATTGTCCGCCCTCGCCGAGGATCTCGCTTCCGGACGGACGAGCTCGCTGGCCCTGACGCGCGAGGCGCTCGCACGGATCGACGCGCCGGAAGGCGAGGGCCGGCTGGCCTTCGTCAAGGTCCATCGCGAGTCGGCGCTGGCCGCCGCGGAGGCGATGGACCGGCTGAGGGCTGCCGGGCTTGCACCGTCGCCCCTCGCCGGCATTCCGATCTCGGTGAAGGACCTGTTCGACCTCGCCGGCGAGCCGACGACGGCCGGTTCGACGGTGCTGGCCGATGCGCCGCCGGCGCTGCGCGACGCGCCGGCGATCGCAAGGCTGCGCGCTGCCGGCTTCGTCGTGATCGGCCGGACCAACATGACCGAGTTCGCCTTCTCCGGCCTCGGCCTCAATCCGCATTACGGCACGCCGGCCTCGCCCTATGACCGCGCCGCCCGCCGGATTCCCGGCGGCTCCTCCTCGGGCGCCGCCGTCTCGGTCGCCGACGGCATGGCCTTTGCCGGAATCGGCTCGGATACAGGCGGCTCCTGCCGCATCCCGGCGGCGTTCTGCGGGATCGTCGGCTATAAGCCGACGGCTGCGAGCGTTCCGCGCGAAGGCGTCTTCCCGCTGTCGCAGTCGCTCGACTCGATCGGGCCGCTCGCCAACAGCGTCTCCTGCTGCCGGGCGCTGCACGAGATCATGAGCGGGGCCGCGCTGTCGAAAGAGGTGCCGACCAGCCTTGCGGGGCTGCGCATCGCCGTGCCGCAGACGGTGGCGCTCGACGGGCTCGACGTGCATGTCGCGGCGAGCTTCGACCGCGCGCTGGAGCGGCTGGCGAAGGCCGGCGCCAAGGTGATCGACACGCCGCTCGAGCGCTTTGCCGAAGTCGCCCGGATCAACGCCAAGGGCGGGTTCGCCGCGGCGGAGGCCTATGCGCATCACCGGGCGCTGGTCGAGGCGAAGGGCGAGGGCTACGACCCCCGCGTCCGGACACGCATCCTGCGCGGCCGCAACCAGGACTGCGCCGACTATATCGAGCTGCTGCAGGCGCGGGCCGCCTTCGTCGCGGCGATGCAGGAGGAGGTCGCGGCCTTCGACGTGCTGGCGATGCCGACCGTGCCGACGATCGCGCCGACCATCGCCGAGCTCGCCGAGGACGACGAGGCCTTCACCCGCACAAACCTGCTGATGCTGCGCAATCCCACGCTGATCAACATGATGGATGGCTGCTCGATCTCGCTGCCGATGCACCGGCCGGGCGAGGCGCCTGCCGCGCTGATGCTGTCGAGGAGCGGAGGCGGCGACGCAGCCCTGTTCGCGATCGCGGCCGCGGCGGAAGCCGCCCTCGCGGGCAAGGACTGAGCGCGCTGCGCAACCGGAGTGTCCGGGGGGCTGGTCCCTGGGCATGGGACTGAAAATCGCGGTGCGTCTTCCGCACTCGGACGGCACGCCGGGGAGCCACCATGCGCTCCGCCGGCCCGTGCCCAGCGCATGGAGGGCGCCTCGCGCGCCAGGGATTTCATCGGAGAACATCGTCACATGAATCAGAACGAAGCCGCCGCCGCACTCTCAGTCTGGGTTGCGCTCGAGAGCCCCACGAACCACCCGGCCGGGCTGAACGGCATGATGGATCTCGTCCAGAAGGATGTCGCGGGGCTGCCGATCGCGGTCGAGCGCATCCCCGGCCGTGACGGGCTCGGCGACATGGTCATGCTGCGCGCCGGCCTCGACAACGGCCAGCCGGCCGTCGCCGTGATGTCGCATCTCGACACGGTGCACCCGGTCGGCACCAGCGCCAAGGAGCTGCCGGTCCGGATCGAGGGCGATCGGCTCTACGGCCCGGGCGTCTACGACATGAAGGGTGGCGCCTGGCTCGCGCTGCAGGCCTTCAAGCAGGTCGCCGCCGCCGGCACGGCCAAGCGGCCGATGGTCTTCCTGTTCACGCCGGACGAGGAGATCGGCTCGCCGACCAGCCGCAAGCTGATCGAGGAGATCGGCCGGAGCTCGGCGGCTGTGCTTGTCACCGAGCCGGCGCGGCTCGGTGGCAAGATCGTCACGGCCCGCAAGGGCGTCGGCCGCTTCGATGTCCGGCTCGAAGGCCGGCCGGCCCATGCCGGCTCGCGCCATGCCGACGGGCGCAGCGCCATCCGCGAGGCGGCCCACCAGATCCTCGCGATCGAGGGCATGACCGACTATGCGCGCGGCATCACCACGAGCGTCGCGCTCGTCGGCGGCGGCACGGCGGCGAACGTCATCCCGCAGCATGCCTGGTTCAGCGTCGATTGCCGGGTCACCACGTTGGCCGACGGCGCGATGATGGAGAATCGCATCCTCAGCCTCAAGGCGCATGATCCGGACGTGCAGCTGCGCATCACCGGCGGCATGAACCGCCCGCCCTACGAGAAATCGGCGATGGTGGCGGAGCTGTTCGGGAAGGCGCAGAAGGTCGCCGCCGGCATCGGCCTCGACCTGCAGGACTGCCCGATGACGGGCGGCGGCTCCGACGGCAACTTCACCGCGGCGCTCGGCGTGCCGACGCTCGACGGCCTCGGCATCGACGGCGACGGCGCGCATACGCTGCAGGAATATGCGCTGATCTCCTCGATCGCGCCGCGCCAGGCGCTGATCAAGGGGCTGCTGGAAACGGTCTGAGCGCTGCCGGGCGGTACGGCCTGGCAAGAGAAACGCGGGTCATCCCGGGCGACCGCAGGGAAACCCGGGACGATCCGCGGATTTCAGTCCGGAGCATTTTTGATCAGTTCGACCCGTCATTGCGAGCGCTGCGAAGCAATCCAGCGGACTGGGTGAGACATTCAGCTCTACGCCCCTGGATTGCTTCGTCGCTTCGTGCCTCGCAAGACGGTTCGCGCGGTTCGATCTGGTCGGGATCGGCTCCAGGTGCCGAAATAAAAAAAGCCCCTCGCGATCGCGGGGGGCTTTGTCGTTTCGGGCGCTGCCGGGCGCGTTCAGGCCTGCGGTTCGCCCATGCCACCGGCGGCGAGGAATTTCTCGAGCCAGTGGATGTTGTAGTCGCCGTTGAGGATGTCCGGGTTGCGGACCAGCGTGCGGAACAGCGGCAGCGTGGTGTCGACGCCGTCGACGACGAACTCGTCGAGCGAGCGGCGCAGGCGCATCAGGCATTCGTCGCGGTTGCGGCCATGGACGATCAGCTTGCCGACGAGCGAGTCGTAATGCGGCGGGATCGTGTAGCCCTGATAGGCGGCGGAATCGACGCGCACGCCGAGGCCGCCCGGCGTATGGAACGAGGCGATCTTGCCGGGCGAGGGGCGGAAATTCGCCGGATGCTCGGCATTCACCCGGCACTCGATGGCATGGCCCTCGATGACGATGTCCGACTGCTTGAGCGAGAGCGGCGCGCCGGCCGCGATACGAATCTGCTCGTTGACGAGGTCGATGCCGGTGATCATCTCGGTAACCGGATGCTCGACCTGGATGCGGGTGTTCATTTCGATGAAGTAGAACTCGCCGTCCTCGTAGAGGAACTCGATGGTGCCGGCGCCGCGATATTGCAGCTCGCACATCGCCTTGGCGCAGATCTCGCCGATCCGGTCGCGCTCGCCGGCATTGAGGGCGGGCGAGGGGCCTTCTTCCCAGACCTTCTGGTGGCGGCGCTGCAGCGAGCAGTCGCGCTCGCCGAGATGGATCGCATGGCCGCGGCCGTCGCCGAGCACCTGGATCTCGATATGGCGGGGCTTCTCGAGATATTTCTCGATATAGACCGCGTCATCGCCGAAATTGGCCTTGGCCTCGCTGCGGGCCGTGGCGAGCAGGACGGGAAGCTCCTCCTCGTTCCGTACGACCTTCATGCCCTTGCCGCCGCCGCCGGAGGCCGCCTTGATGATGACCGGGAAGCCGATCTCCCGGATGATCTTCAGGGCCTCGGCTTCGTCGCTGACACCGCCCTCGGAGCCGGGCACGCACGGGATGCCGAGGCGCTTCGCCGTGCGCTTGGCCTCGATCTTGTCGCCCATCGAGCGGATATGCTCGGCCTTGGGGCCGATGAAGGCGATGTTGTGCCGCTCCAGGATCTCGGCGAAGCGGGCGTTCTCGGAGAGGAAGCCGTAGCCGGGATGGACCGCATCGGCCCCGGTGATCTCGCAGGCGGCGATCAGGGCCGGGATATTGAGATAGCTCTCGCGTGCCGGCGGCGGGCCGATGCAGACGCTCTCGTCGGCCAGGCGCACATGCATCGCATTGGCGTCCGCGGTGGAATGGACCGCGACGGTGGCGATGCCGAGCTCCTTGGCGGCGCGCAGCACGCGCAGCGCGATCTCTCCACGGTTGGCGATCAGGATCTTGTCGAACATCTTGAAATCCAAATCCGGCCCGGCGGTGCGCGGCGCCGCGCTCACTCGATCACCAGCAGCGGCTCACCGTATTCGACCGGCTGGCCATCCTCGACCAGGATGGCCGTGACCTTGCCGGCGCGGGGGGCGACGATGTCGTTGAAGGTCTTCATCGCCTCGACGAGCAGGATGCGCTCGCCCTGCTTCACGACGCTGCCGATCTCGACGAAGGGCTTGGCCTCGGGCGAGGGGCGGCGATAGGCGGTGCCGACCATCGGCGAGGTGACCGCGCCGGGATGGGCGGCGGTCGGCTTGCTCTCGGCCGGGGCGGCGGCCGCAACCGGGGCCGGAGCGGCGGCAACGGCGAGAGGCGCGGCGGCCGGGACCTGGACGGTCGCGGTGAGGCTGCGGGCGACGCGGACGCGCAGATCACCCTTCTCGACCTCGATCTCGGTGAGATCGGTCTGGTTCAGAAGCTCGGCGAGCTCGCGGACAAGTTCGGGATCGATCGGGCTCTTGGTCGCCATGGCGGGTGTCACCGTCTTCTTAGGATTCTCGGATGGGCCGGCCGCAGAGGCCACCGGCCCGTTCGTTCGGGTTCAGGCAGCTTTCGCCGCCCGCTTTTCCAGCAGCGGCACGATGGCGTCGAAGGCCAGCTCGTAGCTGGCGACGCCGAAGCCGCAGATCACGCCGACGCAGACCGGCGCCATATAGGAATGGTGCCGGAATTCCTCGCGCGCATGCACATTCGAGATATGAACCTCGATCGCCAGCGCATCGACGCCCTTGATCGCGTCGCGCAGCGCCACCGAGGTGTGGGTATAGGCGCCGGCATTGATGACGACGCCGGCGCCGGCGATTCCCGCCTCCTGGATGAAGGTGACGAGCTCGCCCTCGAAATTGGTCTGGCGGAAGACAAGGTCGACGCCCGCGGCCTCGGCCCTGCGCTGCAGCCTTTCCTCGACGCCAGCCAGCGTGACCGCGCCATAGGTTCCCGGTTCGCGGGTGCCGAGCAGGTTGAGGTTAGGTCCGTTCAGGACGTGGACGGCGACCATGGAGGGTGTTGATTCCGGCGCCGCGCGCAGGCGGCAGAAGCCGCCCTCATAAACGTTGCGGGCCGGCAGGGGAAGCCTGTACGGCGCCTGCCGGCCCGGCGATGCCGGCGGCAGGCGCCTTGAGCGCGATCAGCCGGCGCACTCGGTCTTGCCGCAGCGGCGCACCGAGTCGATTTTCTGCTTGAGGGCCGCCTGGCCGATGGCGCCGAAGACGATCTCGTCGCCGAGGATGAAGGCCGGCGTGCCGGTGAGGCCGAGGCGATCGCCGAGAGCGACGGTGTCCTCGATCGCGGCCTTGGTGGCGGGCGCCTCCATATCCTTCTTGAGCTGGGCGACGTCGGCGCCGGCCTCCTTGGCGACTTCCAGCGCCTTGGCGGCATTCACCTTGCCCTTCACGGACATCAGCTTGTTGTGGAAATCGAAGTACTTCTGGCCCTGGAGCTGGTTCTTGGCCGCCACGGCGACGCGGCTCGCCTCGACCGAATCAGGGCCGAGGATCGGGAAATCCTTCAGCACGACGCGCAGCTTGGGATCGGCCTTGGCCAGGGCGGTGACGTCCTCCATCGCCCTTTTGCAGAAGCCGCAATTGTAATCCATGAACTCGACGAGGGTGATGTCGCCCTCCGGATTGCCGATGATGACGGAGGTCGCCGGGTCGGTGATCCGCGCCTTGTCGGCGGCGACGGCGTTGCGCTGTGCCTCGGCCTGGGCGACGGTGTTGCGGCGCTCGAGCTCGATCAGGGCATCCTGGATGATCTCGGGATTCTTGAAGAGCGTCTCGCGGATCAGATCGGTCACCGCCTTACGCTGCTCGGGCGAGAGCGGCTGGCCCTGCGCCATCACGGGCGCGGAGGAGGCCGCGAGCCAGAGGCCGAGCGCGAGGCCGGCAGGCCGCAGGCAAGCGCGCGCCAGGCTGGTGAGGGTGCGGAAAGCCATTTCATGGTCCTTTCAAAGCCGCCGAGCGGAAACTCCGCCGGCGGAACGAAGCGCTTCTGCGCGAGCTTGTGTGTCCTCGCCGCCCGCAGGTCAAATCACAGCTCTGCCAGCGGGGCGGCGGTTGCGGGGCGGCGCCGGCTCGGCTACGCCGGCCCGGCCTTTCGAGAAACCGGACGAGCCGATGCAGAAGCCCCCGTTTTCGCCTGCCAAATTGCCAGCGCTCGCCGCCCGCGCCGAGCGCGTCGCCCCCTTCATCGTCATGGACGTGATGAACCAGGCGGCCGCGATCGAACGCCGCGGCGGCTCGGTCGTGCATATGGAGGTCGGCCAGCCCTCGGCGCCGACGCCGGCCTCGATCCGCGCCGCGACCGCGCGGGCGCTGGAGGACGGGCGCATCGGATACACGCAGGCGCTCGGCACGGATTCGCTCAGGGCTCGCATCGCGCGCCATTACGCACAGGCTTATGGCGTCGAGGTGGCGGCGGAGCGCGTCGTGGTGACGACAGGCTCGTCGGGCGGCTTCATCCTGACCTTCCTCGCCTGCTTCCAGCCGGGTGACCGCGTCGCGATCACGGCGCCGGGCTATCCGGCCTATCGCAACATCCTGATCGCGCTGGGGCTGGAGCCGGTGGCGATCGAGGTCGGCCCCGAGACGCGCTTCGCCCTGACGCCGGAGCTGATCGAGCGCGCCCATCGCGAGAAGCCGCTCGCCGGCGTGCTGACGATGAGCCCGGCCAACCCGACCGGCGTGGTGATGACGCCCGATGCGATCGCCGAGGTCGCGGCCTGCTGCCGCAAGCTCGGGCTCTGGTACATCTCGGACGAGATCTATCACGGCCTGACCTACGACACCCCGGCGACGACGGCGCTCGCGGCCGATCCGGACGCGATCATCGTCAACTCCTTCTCGAAATATTACTGCATGACCGGCTGGCGCGTCGGCTGGCTGGTGGTGCCGGAACGGCTGGTGCGCGCCATCGAGCGGCTGCAGCAGAACTTCTCGATCTCGGTGCCTTATCTCAGCCAGGTGGCGGGCGAGGCCGCCTTCGACGCGACGGCGGAGTGCGAGGCGATCAAGGCCGGCTATGCGCAGAACCGCGCCTTCCTGCTCAAGGCGCTGCCGGAGATCGGGCTCGGCGATTTCCTGCCCGTGGACGGCGCCTTCTACATCTATCTCGACATCGGCCGGTACTCGAACGATTCCATGGCCTTCTGCCGCAGCGCGCTCGAAGAGGCCGGGGTCGCGATCACGCCCGGGCTCGATTTCGACGAGGGACGCGGCGCCCGCACCGTGCGCCTGTCCTTCGCCGGCTCACTCGCCGAATGCGAGGAAGCTGTGTCCCGCCTGGGTACCTGGCTCAGGAAACGCTGAGCCATGACCTGACGCCCCTTGCCAGAAGCTGCGGAAGCTTCGCATTCTGCGGGCGCTATGCGGGGGAGGCAGGCCATGATCGTCACAACAGCCGGCAGGGCTGCGCCGAGGCGCGCTTCGATGCGTCTCTTGCTGTCGCTCGTCGTCTCGTCGGCCCTGTTCGGCATCGTCCTCGCGGTGTTCGGCGCGGCCGGGTCGGCGCGCGCCGAGACCCAGGCGCCGATCATCCTCAACCTGAGCGGCGATGAAACGCCCGAGACGATCCGCAAGATGGTCGACGCCTTGTCGGCGCCGGGGCGGCAGGTCGAGATCCGGGTCGGCGGCGTGCCCGCCGCGGCCCCCCCTGCAGACACGCAGCCGGAGCCGGCCAAGAACGGCAAGGCCGCCAAGCCCGCGAAGCCGGCGATGCCCGCAATCTCAATGGCGGACGAGGCGGGCTTCCAGGCAGAAATCAACGAGCTCGTCGACCGTTTCGTCGACGGCGTCCAATATGGCGGCGCCTCGATCCCCGCGGTCGCCGAGTTGCCGGAGGACTGGGGGCGGTCCTGGCAGCGCAATGAGAACGGCCGCTTCGGCCTTCCGGCCGGCGGACGTCTGCCCGGGATCATCGGCCTGGCGCTCGCCATCGCCTTCGCATTCCGGTTCGCGACGAGCCGCTGGTTCGCGCGCAAGCGCCAGCCGGCGGGACCGGAATTCACGCCACGGCTCATCGCCGCCTCCTGGGGGCTGCTCCAGGACGTCGCCACGATCCTGCTCGCCCTCGTCGTGGTGCGGGTGGCGCGCAACGCCTGGTTGCCCGAGAACGATCTCGCGCAAGTCGCCTTGACGACCGGCACCAACGGCGCGGCGATCGGTGCGCTCTACATCGCGGTCGGCCGTTTCCTGCTTTCGCCCGGATTTCCGGACCGGCGCCTCATGCCGCTGCCGCGCGCCGAGCATCATTTCCGGCTGCTGGTCGTCTACGCCATCGTGACGCCGCTGGTCGTCAGCGGGATCCTGCTGGCCCATCACGTCAGCTCGGGCCCGCGCCCGGTGACGGGGCTGATCGCGCTCACCGGCCTCGCCGTCACGCTGTTCAAGGTGTGGTGGTTCCACGAGGCGAGGTACGATCTTGCGGCGCTGGTCCTGTCCGGCTCCTCCGAGCCCGGGCCGTTGCGGCGCCTCATCGCGGGGGGAACGGCATGGTTCTACATCGCGACGACGGTCGTGCTCTGGATGGTCAGCAGCGCGGCGGCGATGATGACCAATGGCGGCCGCTGGGCCGAAGCCTCGGCGCTGACCCAGGTGGCGATCGTGATCATCCCCATCCTCGTGGTCGGCGTCTCCAGCCTCCTGCATTGCCGCGCGGCCCGTCGCGCGGCGGAGCACGGAGCGACACCGATGATGCATGCCAGCAGCGCCGCCGTGCGGGCGTCCGCCGTCGGCATCATCTGGGCGGCGGGCTTCTTCGTCCTGGCCCGGCTCTGGGCCGGGCTGCTTCTCGGCGTCAGCTCCGGACAGTTCGCTGCCGTCATGCGCCAGATCGCCAGCGTCGCCGTGTTCGCCTTCGTCGGCTGGGTGGCGCTCGTCTTCCTGCACGCCTTCTTCGAGGGCTACAGGCCGCGGCCGCGCGTCGTCGGCCCCGCCGACGAAGATGCGCCACATGAGCAGGGGGTTCCGAGCCGCCTCGCGACGGTGCTGCCGGTGCTGCGCGGCGTCGTGCTCGGCGCGGTGCTGGGCCTCACCATCCTGATCGTGCTCTCGCGCCTCGGCGTCGATATCGGGCCGCTGCTCGCCGGCTTCGGCATCCTCGGCCTCGCGATCTCCTTCGGCTCGCAGGCGCTGGTGCGCGATATCGTCTCGGGCGTGTTCTTCATGCTGGAGGATGCCTTCCGCGTCGGCGAGTATGTCGATACCGGCCGGCTCAAGGGCACGGTCGAGAAGATATCGCTGCGCTCGATGCAACTGCGCCACCAGAGCGGCCAGATCCACACGGTGCCCTTCGGCCAGGTCCAGTCGCTGACCAATGCCAGCCGCGACTGGGCGACGGTGAAGTTCAACGTCCGCCTCGACCATTCGGCCGATATCGAGCAGGCGCGCAAGGCGATCAAGAAGGTCGGGCAGGCCCTGCTGGAAGACGCCGAATACGGGCCGCATTTCATCGCCCCGCTCAAGATGCAGGGCGTGGCCGACATCACCGACCAGGCCATCGTGGTCCGGCTGAAGTTCACGGGGAAGCCCAACCAGGCCTCGATGCTGCAGCGCGAATGCCTGAAGCGGGTCTATCGCGCGCTGAACGACGCGCATGTTCCCTTCGCCTCCAACGCCGTCACGGTGCGGGGCGGCGAGGGCGGAGGGCAGGCCGGGGCGGGTGCTGCCGCCGCGATCGCGACCGTGCCGCCACCGACCCCGCTCGCGCCGGCGGCGAGCTGAGCCGGCCATCGCATCGGTCGCGGTTATCGCATCCGATGGCAGGCGAGGCGATCTAGAGCAGGAAGAACAGGCCGAACCCGGCCACCGCCAGCGAGCCGCCGAACAGGGTGGCGAGGCGCGCGGCCGAGACGACGCCGCCTCGATCGGCGGCGTGGCTCGCCCGATCGGCATGGCCAGAGCCGGTCTCGCTCCGATATTGGCTGGCGTGGAGACCGGGCGTCATCTCGGGGCCGATCGGCCGGTTGCCCTCGAGCTCGACCCGGGTGGCGATGAAGAGGACGAAGAGGCCCAGCAGCCCGACGCCGAACCAGCCGACCGCCCGCCAGGCGAGATAGGCCAGGGCGAGCAGCGCGATCGCGCAGATCACGGCAAGAACGTCGCGCTCCCGGTTGCGTGGCGGCATCGGCTCGTCCCTGAAACGAGGGCTGTCCGCCGGACATCATGCCGACCCGATCGGGAAACGCCAAGGCCCAATGAAAAAGGCCCGCTGCGGATGGCAGCGGGCCCGTATCGTTCAGTTCAGGTCGGCCGCGCTCAGGAGCGGCCGGCGAGACGGTTCCACCAGCCGCCGCGCTTGGGGCGGCTCGGATCGGAGGGGGTCAGCACGACGGCGACAGGCTCCTCGGCCGGGGCGGGAGCGGGCTCCGGCGCGGCGACGGGCTCTTCCGCTGCGGCGACAGGCGCCTCGGCAGGCTGAGCCGGGACTTCGGGCTGCGCCTCGGCCGGAGCCGGAGCGACTTCCGCCGCGGCTTCGCCGCCCTCGGTGATCGGCACGACCTTCTTGCGCGAACGGCTGCGCTTGGGCTTCTCGGGGGCCGCCTCGGCGGCCTCGGGAGTGGCGGGCTCGGCCGTGGCCGTCTCCGCCTTGGCCTCGGTCTCCTTGGCCGCTTCGGCCTTCGGCTTGCGCGCGCGGCTGCGCTTCGGCTTCGCCGGCTCGGCGGGCGGCACCTCCTCGGCGGCGGGCTCGGCCGCGACTTCGGTGATGGCCTCTTCGGTCACGACTTCGGCGGCGGCCTCGACAGCCGCGGGCTCCGCGGCGTCATCGCCTTCCTCGCCCTCGTCGCCTTCATCCTCGCCGCCCTGGTCCGCACCGAGCTGCTGGCCCTCACCGTCGCGCTCGCCGCCACGCCGGCGGCGACGACGACGACGACGGCGGCGGCCGCCCTCGCGATCGCCTTCGCCGCGTTCGTCCTGGGCCTCGCCGGCGGTGGTCTCGTTGTCGCCGGTCTCGGCATCGAGGGCAGCGGCCTCGGCCGCGGCGTCGAGCGCCTCGTCATCGACATCGGAGGCGATCGCCTCGGCCTTGAAGCTGGTCGGGACGACGCGGCCTTCATTGCCGACGAACTCGCCGCGCTCGACCTCGAAGTAGCGCGTGCCGATCAGGTTGGCGTCGGTCGAGATCGTGATCGCGATGTTGAAGCGGGTCTCGAGATCGGCCAGGTGGGCGCGCTTCTGGTTGAGCACATAGAGCGCGACCTCGGGCCGGGTGCGGACCGTGAGGTTGTGCGAGGCGCTTTTGATCAGCGTCTCCTCCAGCGCGCGCAGGATCTGCAGCGCGACCGACGGCGTCGAGCGGATCATGCCGGCGCCGGCGCAGTGCGGGCAGGGCACCGAGGAGCTCTCGAGCACGCCGGTGCGGATGCGCTGGCGCGACATCTCGAGCAGGCCGAAGGCGGAGATGCGGCCGACCTGGATGCGGGCGCGGTCGTCCTTCAGGCACTCCTTCAGCTTCTTCTCGACGGCGCGGTTGTTCCGGTTCTCCTCCATGTCGATGAAATCGATCACGATGAGGCCGGCGAGGTCGCGCAGGCGCAGCTGGCGGGAGATTTCCTCCGCCGCTTCGAGATTGGTCTTGAGGGCGGTGTCCTCGATATTGTGCTCGCGGGTCGAACGGCCCGAGTTGATGTCGATCGCGACCAGAGCCTCGGTCTGGTTGATGACGATGTAGCCGCCGGACCGCAGCGTGACCGTGTTCGAGAACATCGCGTCGAGCTGGCTCTCGACGCCATAGGCGGCGAAGAGCGGGGTCTGCTCGCGATACGGCTTCACGCTCTTGGCATGGCTCGGCATGAGCATGCGCATGAAGTCCTTGGCCTCGCGATAGGCCTCCTCGCCGGCGACGTGAACCTCGTCGATGTCCTTGTTGTAGAGGTCGCGGATCGAGCGCTTGACGAGGTTGCCCTCCTCATAGACCAGCGACGGCGCGACCGAGGCCAGCGTCAGCTCGCGCACGCTCTCCCACATCCGCATCAGGTATTCGTAGTCGCGCCGGATCTCGACCTTGGTGCGCGAGGCGCCGGCCGTGCGCAGGATCAGGCCCATCCCCTCCGGAACCTCGAGCTCCTGGGCGATCTCCTTGAGGCGCTTGCGATCCTCGGCATTGGTGATCTTGCGCGAGATGCCGCCGCCCTTGCCGGTGTTCGGCATCAGCACGGAGTAGCGGCCGGCGAGCGAGAGATAGGTGGTCAGCGCGGCGCCCTTGTTGCCGCGCTCCTCCTTGACGACCTGGACCAGGATGATCTGGCGGCGCTTGATCACCTCCTGGATCTTGTACTGGCGGCGCGAATGGCGCTGCGGGCGCTCCGGCATGTCGTCGAGGGCGTCACCGCCGCCGAGCTGCTCGGGCTGCTCCTCGGCTTCGTCGCCGTTCTCGTCGTCGCCTTCATCCGCGCCTTCGTCGTCGGAGGGCTTGCGGGCCTCGACCTCGGCATCGGCTGTCTCGGACGCTTCCGGCGCGGCCTCTTCGGCCGGGGCGGCGGCCTCGACGGTCTCGAAGGTCAGCGGCGCGGCGTTCTCGGCCGCATCCTCGGTGGTCGATTCGGCGACGGCCGGGGCGAAGAACTCGCCGAAGGCCGGCGCGCCCTCGTTGACCATGGCGGCTTGCTTGCCGTCGGTCTCGATGCGCGCCTCGGCGATCTCCCCGGTCGCCTCGACCTCGGCGGAGACGGTCTCGTCGGCGGCGGCCGACTTGGCGCGGTTGTCGCGATTGCCGCGGCGGCCGCGGTCGCGCCGGCCGCGCTTCTCGCGCCGCTCCTCCTCGCGCTCCTCGTCCCGCTCGGCCCGGGCGTCGTCCTCGAGCAGGGCCTGCCGGTCGGCGACCGGGATCTGGTAGTAGTCGGGATGGATCTCGGAGAAGGCGAGGAAGCCGTGGCGGTTGCCGCCATACTCCACGAAGGCGGCCTGGAGCGAAGGCTCCACCCGCGTCACCTTGGCGAGATAGATATTGCCGCGGAGAGGCTTGCGGCTGGCGGATTCGAAATCAAATTCCTCGACGCGGGACCCGCGGACCACCACGACCCGGGTCTCCTCCGGGTGGGTGGCGTCGATCAGCATTTTGTTGGCCATCAGAAACGTCCATTGGCGCGGCCGCCTGGACACGCGCGGCTACGGACTGGAATCCGCCGCCGCGGGCAGGGGCGCCGCGATCTGGCCGGCAGGCGCCGGCATGTTGCAGGAGGGAGTGATCGATCAGGACAGGACGGCGATTCGGGACAGCCGTCCGGGCCAGAAGCCCGGCGCGGTCCCGCAGGTTCGGACGGCTCACCGTTGGTGCTAGCGGCGTCGTTTGCCCCGTCATCTGCCCTAACCTGCGATGCGTCCGCCTCTCGGCCGGGCACATCGCGTTTGCACGCTCGCAAGACAGGGCTGGGCGCAGAAAACTCGCGATCCCGATAGCCACCGTCCGCGGACGATCCATTGCGGTCGTCTTGCCGCTGCCGCTCCCGAAGGGACGGCAGCCCAACCTGCTTCGGACGGCGCGGATAACTCGATCCGGGATGTGTCTCTCGGGCAGGCTGACAAGCAACCAGTTCCATTACAGACAGGTGATGGTGATTTGCAAGTCACATGACGGTCGCAATTCGCCGACCCTGCCCCGGGGCGGTTCACCCCTCGCTCTCAAGATGGTAACCGCCTCTTAAGTTTTCATCCCCGTTATGGTTAAACTTCGGTGACAGCAGACGGGATTTTTCAGCTGTTTTCGCTTATCCGCCAAGCCGCTGCGCGCGGTCGCAGCATCCTGTCCCGCGCCGAGGGGCGGGGGGTGGCGGCTGCGCTGCTCGCCGGAGGCCTGATTCTCGTCACGGCGCCTGCGCGTGCCGAGAACAAGCCCCAGAACGAATATCCGGTCGCGACCGACGCCCGCCTCGAACAGAGCGGCGAGACGGTGCGGCTGACCCTGATGCTGTCCTCGGTCGTCGCCGTCGAGGCCTGGGTGCAGGCTGCCCCCGATCGCGTGATCGTCGAGTTGCCCTCGACCAATTTCCAGATCCAGTCGAGCGCCAAGAAGGCGGCCGGCTTCGTCAGCGCCTATCGCTACGGCCTGTTCACCGCCGACAAGGCGCGCATCATCGTCGATCTCTCGCACCCCGCGGCCATCGTCAGGACCGAGGTGAAGGAGGTCCGGGGCGGATTCGGCGAGCTGACCATCGAGCTGCGCAAGGCGCAGCGCGCCGATTTCCTGGCCGAGGCGGCCAAGGCCAAGCGCCCCCAGGCGGCCGCTCTGCCGCCGGCACCGGCCAAGCCGGCCGGCGAGACCCGCCGCACCATCGTCATCGACCCCGGCCATGGCGGGATCGACCCCGGCGCTGTGATCGCGGCGATCGCCGAGAAATCCGTCGTGCTCGCCTTCGGCAAGGCGCTCAAGGAGCAGCTCTCCGCCAATGACCGCTACCGCGTGGTGATGACCCGCGACGACGACCGGTTCGTCTCGCTCTCCGACCGGGTCCAGGTCGGCCGCGGCGAGCAGGCCGATCTGTTCATCTCGATCCATGCCGATTCGTTGGTACAGGCGCAGGATGTACGCGGTGCGACCGTCTATACCCGCTCGGAGCGGGCGACCGACGCCGAGGCGGCCAAGCTCGCCGCCAAGGAGAACGAGGCGGATTCCGCCGCGGGGCTGGAGACGAGCGAGGAAGTGCAGGACGTCGCCGGCATCCTGATGGACCTGGCGCGCCGCGAGACGCGGACCTTCACCGGCGTGTTCGCGCGCAACCTGGTCGACAAGCTCGGCGGCTCGATCAAGATGCACAAGATTCCGCTGCGCTCGGCGCGATTCTGGGTATTGAGTGCTCCCGACGTACCGTCGGTGCTGATCGAACTCGGCTACATGTCGAGCCCGAAGGACGCGGAACTGCTGAATTCGCCGGAATGGCGTGGCAAGGCGGTTTCGGCGGTTTCGGCCGCGATCGACGATTATTTCGCGCGGGAGCGGGCTTCCGTCGGGCAGGCCGCGGAGAGCCGGAACTAGAGACGAGCCCGCGCGATATCATTAACTTGAGTCGCCGCGGACGGAGCGATAGTTGCTCCGGCGCCAGTTCACAGGATGCGGAAATGTGGTCGTGAGGCCACGGTTCCGCCATCTACGTCATGTTATAGCTCTGCTTTGCGAAGCGCCCCGAATTGGCGCCCGCCGGGTGGCAGAATGGGGTCCAAGGCCTGAGATGCGGTTTGTCCTGCGAATCTTCGGATGGCTGTTCGCGGCCGGCGCGATCGCCTTCGTGATCGGCGCCGCCATCGCCGGCGGGCTGATCTGGCATTATTCGCAGGACCTGCCGGACTATGCGCAGCTGCGGAACTACGAGCCGCCGGTGATGACCCGCGTCCATGCGGGCGACGGCAGCCTGATCGCCGAATATGCCCGCGAGCGCCGGCTCTATTTGCCGATCCAGGCCGTGCCGAAGCTCGTCGTCGACGCCTATCTCTCGGCCGAGGACAAGAACTTCTACAAGCATATGGGCGTCGATCCGGAAGGTCTCGTCCGCGCCGCGATCTCGAACTATCGCAACCGCGCCGCCAATCGCCGGCCGCAGGGCGCCTCGACCATCACCCAGCAGGTCGCGAAGAACTTCTTCCTGAGCCCGGAGCAGTCGATCGAGCGCAAGATCCGCGAGGCGCTGGTCGCGCTGAAGCTCGAGGCGACCTACTCGAAGGACAAGATCCTCGAGCTCTACCTGAACGAGATCTATCTCGGCGCGCCGGCGCCGGGGCAGGGCAGCTACGGCATCGCCGCGGCGGCACTGAACTATTTCGGCAAGTCGGTGCATGAGCTGAACTTGCAGGAAGCCGCTTACCTCGCAGCCCTGCCGAAGGCGCCGTCCGACCTGCACCCCTTCCGCAACCGCGACCGCGCGATCGAGCGCCGCAACTACGTCATCGATCGCATGGTCGAGAACGGCTACGTCAAGCGCGAGGCCGGCGAGGAGGCAAAGAAGCAGCCGCTCGGCGTCAATCCGCGCACGGTTTCGCCCAACCAGATCGCCGCCGGCTACTTCGCCGAGGAGATCCGCCGCGAGCTGCAGGATCGCTATGGCGAGAAGAAGCTGCTCGAAGGCGGCCTCTCGGTCCGTGCGACGGTCGATCCGAAGACCCAGCTGATGGCGCGCAAGGCGCTGGTCGACGGGCTGGTGCGCTTCGACGAGGCACGCGGCTGGCGCGGCGCGATCCAGAAGCTCGATCTCGGCAGCGGCGACTGGGGCGTGCCCCTCGGCGAACTGCCGGTGCTCGGCGACGTCGCCCCCTGGCGCCTGGCCGTCGTGCTCGACGTGAACGGCGACAGCGCCAAGGTCGGCCTGCACCCGCTCCGGGACAATGCCGGCCATCTCAACAAGGCCCGCCAGACGCTGACGCTCGCCGGCGACGGCATCAAATGGACCCGCCGGGCGCGGGTCTCGCAGGCGGTGTCGGTCGGCGACGTCGTCTATGTCGAGCCGATGGACAGCAAGCCCGGCTATGCCCGCCTGCGGCAGCTGCCCGAGGTCAACGGCGCGATCGTGGTGATGGATCCGTTCTCCGGCCGCGTCATCGCCATGGTCGGCGGCTTCTCGCATGACCAGTCGGAATTCAACCGCGCCACCCAGGCGCTGCGCCAGCCGGGCTCGTCGTTCAAGCCCTTCGTCTACGCGACGGCGCTCGACAACGGCTATACGCCCTCGAGCATCATCCTCGACGCGCCGATCGAGGTCGATCAGGGCCCCGGGCTCGGCATGTGGCGGCCGGAGAACTACGACGGCAAGTTCACTGGGCCGCGCACGCTGCGCTACGGCATCCAGTTCTCGAAGAACCTGATGACGGTGCGGCTGGCCAAGGATGTCGGCATGCCGCTGGTCGCGGAATATGCCCGCCGCTTCGGCATCTATGACGACATGCAGCCGGTGCTCTCGATGTCGCTCGGCGCCGGCGAGACGACGGTGATGCGGATGACCGCCGCCTATTCGATGCTCGTCAATGGCGGCCGGCGCATCCGGCCGACCCTGATCGACCGGATCCAGGACCGCTCCGGCACGACCATCTTCCGCCACGACCAGCGTGTCTGCGAAGGCTGCAATGCCGAGAAATGGACGAATCAGGCGGAGCCGCGCCTGGTCGACAATCGCGACCAGGTGCTCGACCCGCTGACCGCCTATCAGATGGTCTCGATCCTGGAAGGCGTGGTCAACGCCGGCACGGCGACGGTGGTCAAGTCGGTCGGCAAGCCGCTCGCCGGCAAGACCGGCACGACCAACGATGCCAAGGACGTCTGGTTCGTCGGTTTCTCGCCGGACCTCGCGGTCGGCGTCTATATGGGCTTCGACAAGCCGAAATCGCTCGGCACCTCCGCAACGGCCGGCCAGTATGCCGCGCCGATCTTCCGCGACTTCATGACGGTCGCGCTGAAGGACAAGCCGGCGACGCCGTTCCGCGTGCCGGCCGGCATCAAGCTGATCCGCGTCGATCCGCGCAGCGGCATGCGTGCCGGCGGCGAGGGCGGCATCCTCGAAGCCTTCAAGCCCGGCACCGCGCCGCCGGACAGCTATTCGGTGATCGGCGCCGCAGGCGACGGCAGCGCGCCGCTTTCGGTCGGTCCCGGCGGCGGCCGGGCCATCGGCTCGGGAACCGGCGGCCTCTACTGAGGCCAGGCACGATGTTTCGCGAGGCCCGGGGCGCCGCTCCGGGCCTCGCTTTTTCAGGGCATCGGTCCACACTCGGCGCCTCCGGCCGGCGCGGGCGTTTACAGCCGGAGCGTTCGCCCCTATCTCAAGCCTCGAAAAATTCGCTCACAAGGACGCCGCGACGGAATCATGCGCCCCGAAATCCAGACGCAACTCGACAACGCCAAGCAGTCGATCGGACTGCTGAGGAGGCATCTTTGACTGGGATCAAGCCCAGCGCCGCCTAGCGGAACTCAACGCCCTCTCGGAGGGCCCCGATTTCTGGAACGATGCCGAAGCCGCGCAGAAGCTGATGCGCGAGCGGACCTCGCTCGAAACCCAGATCGAAGGCATCACGCGACTCGAGCGCGAGCTCGACGACGCGCTGACGCTGATCGAGCTCGGCGAGATGGAAGAGGACGAGGCCACCGTCACCGAGGGCGAGCAGGCGATCAAGGCCGTGCAGGACGAAGCTGCGCGCCTGCAGGTCGAGACGCTGCTCTCGGGCGAGGCCGACATGCTCGATACCTATATCGAGATCCATCCCGGCGCGGGCGGCACCGAGAGCCAGGACTGGGCCGAGATGCTGCTGCGCATGTACCGGCGCTGGGGCGAGCGGCGGAAGTTCAAGGTCGAGACGCTCGAATACCAGGACGGCGACACGGCCGGCATCAAGTCGGCGACGCTGCAGTTCAAGGGCCACAACGCCTATGGCTGGCTGAAGACCGAATCGGGCGTGCACCGCCTCGTGCGCATCTCGCCCTTCGATTCGAACGCCAGGCGGCAGACCTCCTTTGCCTCGGTTTGGGTCTATCCGGTCGTCGACGACCGCATCCAGATCGACGTCAAGGAATCCGACTGCCGGATCGACACCTATCGTGCCCAGGGTGCCGGCGGCCAGCACGTCAACACGACCGATTCGGCGGTGCGCATCACGCATATCCCGAGCGGCATCGCGGTGGCCTGCCAGCAGGAACGCTCGCAGCACAAGAACCGGGCCAAGGCCTGGGAGATGCTGCGCGCACGCCTCTACGAGGTCGAGCTGAAGAAGCGCGAGGAGAAGGCGAATGCCGAGGCGGCCTCCAAGACCGATATCGGCTGGGGCCACCAGATCCGCTCCTATGTGCTGCAGCCCTACCAGCTGGTGAAGGACCTGCGCACCGGCGTGAGCTCGACGGCGCCGTCCGACGTGCTCGACGGCGATCTCGACCCGTTCATGGAGGCGTCGCTGGCCCAGCGCGTCTACGGGACGGAGGTCGAGGTCGAGGATATCGACTGAGCGAGCCGCTCGTTCCAAACAAAAAAGCCGCGCATTCCGCGCGGCTTTTTTGTTGTGGCTGGAGGCTCAGAGAGAGCTGGCGAGGAGCTTGCCGCCGGCACGCAGGAAACGCGTCGGGTCGACGGGCTCGTCGTTGATGCGGGTCTCGTAATGCAGGTGAGGGCCGGTCGAGCGGCCGGTCGAGCCGACCCGTCCGACGACGGTGCCGGTCTTGACGATCTGGCCGACCGAGACGGAGATCGCCGACATGTGGGCGTAGCGCGTTGTCAGCCCGTTGGCGTGCTCGACCTCGACCATGTTGCCGTAACCGCCATTGTACTCCGCGACCACGACCTTGCCCGGGGCGGTGGCCATGATCGATGAACCGGTCTCGGCCCGGAAATCGACGCCCGTATGCATCGCCAGCCCGCGGGTGAAGGGGTCGGTGCGGTAACCGAAATTCGAGGTGAAGTCGTGGTCGCCCGCCATCGGCCGGGCCACGGGCAGCTGGCCGATCACGGCCTGCAGGCGCATCACCGAGGCGGCGCGCGGCTGCAGCGCTGCAAGGGTGGCGGCAAAGGGGCCGTCGGAGGCGTCGAGCTTGACCGGCACCAGCGGCCCGCCCATCCCGCCGGCGATGTTCGCCGCGGCGAGGCGCTCGGCGTCGAGGCCGGTTTCGGCGAGCGCGCTCCGCAGCCGCTTCTGGGTCACGACCAGGGATTCGTCCATGTCCTTCAGCGCGGCGATCTGGGCGTCTTCCGTGCCGGCCATGGCCTGGTCGAGTCTGCTCAACGCCGCCTCGACGCGCTTGGCCGGCGGCTCGGCCGGAGCCTGGCCGGACTGCCAGCCTTCGGCGGAACCGGCCTCGGCGCCCCGCAGCGGCGGCGCCTCGGGCGCCGGCGTCGGCTTGCCGGGCATGATCGGCGCGAAGCTGGTCACGCCCGAAGCGCGGACCGGTTCGCCGGCCTTGATCACCCGGGTGCGCAGCGGCAGCTTCGCCGCCGGCAGGAGGCCGTTCGACTGGAGCGTGTCGGTCAGGGCGGCGACGAGGGACTGGCGCGATTCGAGCTCGGCCTGGCGGGTGGCGAGCTCATCGACGCGGGACTCGACGCCATCCTGGTCGAGCAGTGCGCGGCTGGCGTAGCGGTCGATATCGGCGCGCAGCGCGGCGATGCGGTCCTCATAGGCGTATTGCCGGGTCGTCTCCCGGCTGATCATCCGGGCGGCCAGGTCGTCGCGGCTGAGGATGTACCATCCGGCGGCGCCGCTGCAGGCGGTGCTGAGGGCCAGCCATGCCAGGCCGGCCAGCAGGGTCGAGCGGCGGATCGTGTAGGTCCTGTGGGTGACCAGGCCGACGGTCGAAAGGGCGGGGGCGGGGGGAGACTGATGCATACGCGGAACCGGAAAGAACGCTGCCGATGCCGTCATTAGGAAGTATTAGGGTTAATCTTTCGCAAATCCCGCCGCCGGATCAGAGGGCGCGCGCCGCGGCGAGCACCTCCTCGGCATGGCCCTCGACCTTGACCTTGCGCCAGATGCGGGCCAGCCGGCCCTCGGCGTCGATCAGGAAGGTCGAACGCTCGATACCCATATAGCTGCGGCCATACATCTTCTTCTCGACCCAGATGCCGTAGGCGTTGGCGAGGATCTGGGTCTCGTCGGCGAGCAGCGGGAAGTCCAGCCCGTGCTTGGTCTTGAAATTGGCGTGGCGCTTCACGGAATCCGGGGAGACGCCGATCAGCTCCGTGCCGCAATCGGCGAATTCGCGGCGCAGGCGGTTGAAGTCGATGGCCTCCTGCGTGCAGGCGGGCGTGTTGTCCTTCGGATAGGCGTAGAGAACCACCTTGCGGCCGCGCAGAGCCGCGAGGCTCACCTCTCCGCCTCCGTCGCGCGGCAGCGTGAAATCGGGCGCCGGATCACCTTCCTGCAGCAGCATCGGCCTTGCCTTCCTTTCGTCGCCTTCTGGTTGCATGGACCGCGCCATGTCGCAGCTTTGACCGGCCGGAAGGCCGGGGCATGATGCGGCCGGCCGGTTTCGGGATTGCCGAATCGATGTAGCTGGCCGCATCGACATGCATGCCGTCTCGCGGCGTCGGGGCAAGAGGCGATCGGCCGCAGCTTGCCGTGGCCCGGAGCAGGCCGAAAGGATCACGCCGATTTTGTCGGATCAGGAAGCCAGGACTGCGACGACGCGGCAGGACGATGCCGCGCGCGCCTGCGAGCTCGACGTGGTCGCGCGTCGCGCCCGGGCCGGGCTCGCGACCATCTGCGTCGCGGTCTGCGTGGCGGTCCTGGTCCTGGCGGGAGCGGCGGCGACGCTGCTGGTGACCGGCATCATCCCGCTCTCCGGGCTGGAAGGCCGCATCTCGACGGCGATCGAGGAGCGCCTCGGACCCGATTGGAAGGTCACGGCCGAATCGGCCGAGCTCGGCCGGATCGACGGCCATTCCCAGCTCAGGGTCAGGCAGGTCTCGTTTCGCCACGCCAGCGGCGCCGTCATCCGCGCGCCGGAAGCCGTCCTCGGCTACGAGCCGCTGGCGCTGCTGAAGGGCGACATCCGGCTCGTCTCGGTCGATCTGCGCGGCGTCAATGTCCGGCTCGGCGTGAGCAAGGACGGCGCCCTCGTCGTCAATGCCGATTCGGCTCCGGCGGAAACGCCGCCGCCGCCGACCCTGCCCGATACGGGGCAATGGAGCGCCTTCACCGGCATCATGGGCGCGATTTCGGTGCTGGCGCGGGGCGACGGATTGCTCGGCTCGCTCGACACCGCGGGCATGAACGGCGCGCGGCTCGCGTTGGTCGACCCGGAAGGGCGCCTGAAGGCCGGGCTGGAGGATGTCGAGATCCGGCTGAGCCGCACCGGCGAGCGCGGCACCCGCCTGACCATGAAGGGACGGACCGGGCAGCGCTGGAAGGAGATCGCCGTCGACCTCTCGACGGAAGCTGACGGGACCCAGCGGGCCGACATCGACATCCTGCGCTTCGAGCCGGCGGAAGCGGTCGCACTGGCCTTCGGGACCGGCGGCCTGGTCATCGAAGGCATGCCGTTGCAGGGCAAGGCGACGCTTCGCCAGGGGCCGGACGGCAGCAAGTCGATCACCGCACGCATCGACGTCCGGGGCGGCACGGTGAAGTTTCCGGAAAGCCCGGTCCCGCCGCTGACGCTCGACTCCGCCCAGTTCGAGCTGGCGAGCGGCGCCAATCTCTCCGAGATGAACATCCTCCGGGCCGAGATCAACGCCGGAGCGACGCAGATGCGCGCGACCGGGTCGTTGCGCGAGGAGAACGGCGCCTGGCGCCTGGCGCTCGACGCGGGCGGGCAGCTCGCGGGGCTGGATGCCGACCCGCCGATCAAGATCGACGAGCTCAAGGCGGCGCTGACGATCGATGCCGCCAAGGCGGCGGTGAGCGTCGACCAGGTGACGATTCGCGGGCCGGCCGCGTCCGTCGACATGACGGCCTTCGTCCAGCGTGTCGGGGCGTCGCCGCTGCAGCGCTTCGCGATCAAGGCGGCGGATTCGGATGTACGCGCGCTGCTGGCGATCTGGCCCGGCTTCACCTCGCCCGAGGTGCACGGCACGCTGCGGCGCCAGCTCGTCGCCGGGCGGATGAAATCGCTCACGGTCGATCTCGACCTGCCGGCCGAGGATCATGCGCGGCTGCTGAAGCACCAGGGCATGCCCGACGGGGCGCTCTCCGTCGTGATCGACGCCGACCACGTGCGCTATCTGCCCGATCCGGGCCTGCCGCCTCTGGCCGATGCGACCGTCACCGGCAAGGTGAGCGGCCGGACGGTGCAGCTGTCCATCGAGAAGGCGACGGCCGAGCTCGGCAATGAGCGCCAGCTCCAGCTGAGCGAGGGCAGCTTCGCGATGGCGGATTTCTGGGCGCATCGGGCGCCCGTCCGCATCGACTTTCGCCAGCGCGGGCCGATGGATGCGCTGGCGGCGCTGTTCGCCTTTCCGGCGCTGAAGGATTTCAACTCCGGGCAGATCAACCCGGCGGAGATCAAGGGCGCGAGCGACCTCAAGGTCAGCCTCGGCCTGCCGCTCGCCGATGATCTGCAGACGGACGAGATCAGCGTCACGGCCGCCGGGACGCTGTCGAATGTCAGCTCCGACACGCTCCTGGGCACGGAGAAGCTCGAAGGCGGCAGCTTCGCGGTGAATGTCGACCGCAACGGCCTGTCGCTCCGGGGCGAGGCCCGGGTCGGCGGCGACAAGGGGCAGATCGAGCTCAAGCAGAATGCCAAGGGGCAGGGCGAGGCGAGCCTGCAGCTCTCCCTGGATGCGGCCGCCCGCCAGCGGCGCGGATTCGGCGCCGATACGGGGATCACCGGCACGATCCCGGTCAAGGTCACCAAGCCGCTCGGCAAGGGCGCCGATGCGGCGCCGCGGGTCGAGATCGACCTCGCCAAGGTCGCGCTCGACGGCGTCGTTCCCGGCCTCGTCAAGCCGGCGGGGCGCCCCGGCAAGGTGACCTTCGCCTATGTCGCCGATCCCGACGGACCCGAGCTCGAAGACTTCTCGCTCGAGGCCGGCTCGGCCCTGATGAAGGGGCGGCTCGAGCTGAACCGCCAGAACGGGCTCGAGATCGCGAGCTTCTCGCAGTTCAGGTTGTCACCGGGCGACAATCTCAAGGTCGATGTCCGCAAGGATGGCGGCGTGCTGAAGCTGACCGTGCGTGGCGCGGTCGCGGATCTCAGGCCCTTCATCAAGGATCTGCAGGGTGCGGGGCCGGCCGGGAAGGGCGAGCGCACCGGTGGGAAGGGCGGCGATTACGACGTCGATCTCGACGTGCCGATCCTGACCGGTTTCAACAACGAGGCGGTCACCAGCGGGACGCTCAAGCTCGCCAAGCGCGGTGGCGAGCTGCGCACCGCGAACTTCAAGGGGCGGATCGGCAAGGCCGACGTCACGGCCCGGCAGGGGCAGGGCGGGCAGCTCGTCGTGCAGTCCGAGAACGGCGGCTCGCTGCTGCGCTTCCTCGATCTCTACAACCGGGCGCATGGCGGCGACCTGGTGCTGACCATGGGGGGCGGCGAGCGGCAGAGCGGCGACCTGCTCTTCCGGAACTTCATGGTTCGCGACGAGCCGGCGCTGCGCCGGGTGGTCGGCGCGCAATCGGCCAGCGCCTTCTCGGCCGACCGGGGCGGCGACCAGCGCATCGACACCAGCGAAGTCGCCTTCACCAAGCTCAAGGCCGAGTTCACGCGCTCGGCCAACCGGCTCGACGTTTCCGAGATGGTGATCTGGGGCCAGCAGATCGGCTTCAGCTTGCAGGGCCATGTCGATTATGGCCGCGACCGGGTCGATATCGGCGGCACCTTCGTGCCGGGCTACGCCTTCAACAACGCCTTCGCTCAGGTGCCGGTGGTGGGCACGCTGCTCGGCGGCGGCAGCCAGTATGGCGGCCTGTTCGCGGTGAATTTCAGGATCTCCGGTCCGGCGAGCGCGCCGACCATGACGATCAACCCGCTCTCGGCCATCGCGCCCGGCATCCTGCGCCGCTTCGTCGACCCGATGGGCGGCGCGCCGGCGCAGCGCCCGGTCCAGCCGGGCCAGGCGCCGCCGCGCTGAGCGATCGGCCGCGGCTTATTCCGGCCGCAGCAGGATATGCTTCTTCTTGCCGAAGGAGAGCTTGATCGCGCCGTCCGAGGACAGGTCGGCGAGGCCGAGCGTCGCGCGCTCGTCGGTCACCACCGCATCGTTGACGCGCAGGCCGCCGGCCTTGACCTGGCGCCGCGCCTCGCCGGTCGAGGGCACCAGCCCCGCCTTGACGAAGGCGGTGAGCACGCCGAGGCCGGGCTCGATCTCGCCGCGGGCGATGGCGACGCTCGGCAGGTCGGCGGCAAGTGCGCCTTCCTCGAAGGTCTTGCGGGCCGTCTCGGCCGCAGCCTCGGCCGCGGCGCGGCCGTGGAGCAGGGCGGTGACCTCGGTGGCGAGCACCTTCTTGGCCTCGTTGATCTCGGCGCCGCCGAGGGCGGCGAGCTTCGCGATCTCGGTGAGCGGCAGCTTGGTGAAGAGCTTCAGGAAGCGCTCGACATCGGCGTCCTCGGTGTTGCGCCAGTACTGCCAGAACTCGAAGACCGGCAGCAGCGCCTCGTCGAGCCAGACGGCGCCCGAGGCGGTCTTGCCCATCTTGGCGCCGGAGGCGGTGGTCAGCAGCGGCGAGGTCAGCGCGAAGAGCTGGACGCCCTCCATGCGGTGGCCGAGATCGATGCCGTTGATGATGTTGCCCCACTGGTCGGAGCCGCCCATCTGCAGCGTGCAGCCGGTGCGCTTGTAGAGCTCGACGAAGTCGTAGGCCTGGAGGATCATGTAATTGAACTCGAGGAACGACAGCGACTGCTCGCGGTCGAGCCTGAGCTTCACGCTGTCGAAGGACAGCATGCGGTTGACCGAGAAGTGCCGGCCGACGTCGCGCAGGAATTCCAGGTAGTTGAGGCCGAGCAGCCAGTCGGCATTGTTCATCATCCGGGCCGCGCCCGAGAAGTCGAGATAGCGCGAGAAGACGCCGCGGATGCCCTTGAGATTCTGCTCGATCGTCTCCGGCGTCAGCAGCTTGCGCGCCTCGTCCTTGAAGGAGGGGTCGCCGACCATGGTGGTGCCGCCGCCCATCAGCGCGATCGGCTTGTGACCGGTCTCCTGCATCCAGTGCAGCATCATGATCTGCATCAGATGGCCGACATGCAGCGAGGTCGCCGTCGCGTCGTAGCCGATATAGGCCGTGACGGGGCCCTTCACCGCGGCGGCGTCCAGGCCCTCGGGGTCGGAGATCTGATGGATGAAACCGCGCTCGTCGAGCGTGCGCAGGAAGTCTGATTTGAAGGCGGCCATGGCGGATCGATCTGGAAAGAATGCGTCCGCCGTCGTCTAGAGCATGTTCCGCCAAAGTGGAAACCGCTTTTGCGACAAAAGCGGCGCCGGGCTCATCCGGGAATGGGATTGAGCCAGATCCCGGCCGGGTCGTGCCGGCGTGGGGGATCGACGGCGTCGCGCGAGAGGCCGAGATCGCAGAGCGCGCGACCGTCCAGCATCGCGAGGCGGCGCTGCGCCCGGGCCGTCGCCGCATGGCGCTGCCAGAGCACCAGCCAGCCGTGCAGGATGGAAGCGCCGCCCCGGGGGGCGAGCGGTGCGGTTTGCGTAAGGCAGGTCATGATCCGATCCTCGGAGGGGCGGGCGATCGCGCCCGTCGATGTGGGATGGAATCTGAGCCAGATCGGGCAGGGCGACAAAGCGGAAGATTGTCATCTGCCATAAAGAGAGCTTATGCTTACGCATGCCCCCGCATCCGCCGCCGCCCAGGCTGCCGCCCCTTGCCGCGGTCCGTGTCTTCGAGGCGGCCGCGCGCCACCAGAACTTCACCCGCGCCGCCGAGGAGCTCGGCATGACGCAGGCGGCGGTGAGCTATCAGATCCGGCTCCTGGAGGACCGCGTCGGCGCGGCCTTGTTCATACGCCAGCCGCGCCAGGTCGTGCTGACGGCGATCGGCCAGCGGCTCGCCGGGCCGGTGGCAAAGGCGCTTGCCGATATCGGGACGGTGTTTCGCGACATCTGCGAGCAGAGCCAGACGGTCCTGACGATCTCCTCGCTGCAGACGATGGCGATCACCTGGCTGTCGCCGCGCCTTGCCCAGTTCCAGATCGAGAACCCGCAATTCGAGGTGCGGGTCGGCACTTCGGAGCATCTGGTCGATTTCGCCACGGAATCGGTCGACCTCGCCCTACGCTACGGGCTGGGCGAATGGCCGGGGCTGGTGGCGGACAAATTGTTCAGCTGCCATTTCGCGCCGCTGTGCTCGCCGGAGCTGCGCGAGCGGCTGCAACTGCGCCGCCCCGAAGACCTGCTCAACGCGCCGCTGCTCAGCCCGGCGGACGATTTCTGGAAGGTCTGGTTCGCCGATGTCGGCATCGATGCGCCGAAGCTCGGCGGGCGGTCGACGATGGCCCTGCAGATGCAGGCCATGAACATTCAGGCGGCCTTGCGCGGGCACGGCGTCGCGATGGCCGTGCCGGAGCTCTTCGCCTACGACATCGCGGCCGGGCGGCTGGTCTTCGCGGTCGAGCACGCAGTCCCCGACGAGCGCGCCTATTGGATCGTCTATCCGCAGGAACGCCAGCGCGAGCGCAAGATCAGGCTGTTCCGCGACTGGGCCCTGGCCGAGGCCAAGGCCGCCTGCATGAAGCTGCCGGTCATCGACGGAAGCCGGGGGAAGACGGTCCCGGCTTCCTGATCGCCTGACCTCAGACCTGTTCCTGCTCGGACTTCAGGATCTCCGGCCCGACTTTCTGGTCGAGATAGACGCCGACCTGCTCCATCAGCTGCTCGACGCGGCCGTCGAAGAAGTGGTTCGCGCCCTCGACCACGGCGTGCTCGATCTGGATGCCCTTCTGGGTCTTCACCTTCTCGATCACCGCCATGACCTCCTTGACCGGGGCGACGCGGTCCTCCGAGCCATGGACGAACAGGCCCGACGACGGGCAGGGCGCCAGGAAGGAGAAGTCGTAGCGGTTCGCCATCGCCGCGATCGAGAGGAAGCCTTCGATCTCCGGGCGGCGCATCAGCAGCTGCATGCCGATCCAGGCGCCGAAGGAGACGCCCGCGATCCAGCAGCTCTTGGCTTCCGGGTTCAGCGCCTGCATCCAGTCGAGCGCCGCGGCGGCGTCCGAGAGCTCGCCCGCGCCATGGTCGAAATGCCCCTGGCTGCGGCCGACGCCGCGGAAGTTGAAGCGCAGCGCCGAGAAGCCGCGGTTCACGAAGGTGTAAAACAGGTTGTAGACGATCTGGTTGTTCATCGTCCCGCCGAATTGCGGGTGCGGGTGCAGGATGATCGCGAGCGGCGCACCCCGCTTCTTGGCCGGCTGGTAGCGGCCCTCGATCCGGCCTGCGGGCCCGTTGAAGATAACCTCTGGCATCGTCTCACCGCTTGCTGCGGCGGCACCGGCGCGGGCGGGCAGAAAGCAGGCGCATGCCCGCTCGAAACCCGGCCACCCTTGACGGCGCCACCATGCGCGCCCTAGATGAAGAGCGCTTAGAATAGTTCTAACAGCCGTGAACAAGTCGAGAACAAAACGGTGGATCGCGGAAGCGAACCTCGTTTCGACCGTTCCGGCCGGTTCGGATGGGCGGCTATAGCACGGCGCACTGGTGCGAATTCAAGCATTTCGTGTGAGCAGGCCGAGCGATGGCCAAGATGGAGCAGGCAGGATCGTGACGGCGGGACGCGCCTATCTCGACCACAACGCCACAACCCCGGTTCGGCCGGAGGTCGTGGAGGCGGTCGCGCATGCGCTTTCGCTGCCCGGAAATCCGTCTTCCGTCCATGGCGAAGGGCGCGTCGCGCGCGGCGCGCTGGAGCGGGCGCGCGAGCAGGTCGCGGCGCTCGTCGGAGCCAAGGCTTCCAACGTGGTCTTCACCAGCGGCGGCACCGAGGCCAATGTCACGGTGCTCTCGCCCGGCCTGATGGATTGCGACGGCGGCCGCGACTGCGTGCGGACGCCCGCCTCGCTGCTGCTCCATAGCGCGACGGAACATGCCTGCGTGCGCGAGGGGCATCGCTTCCCGGCCGGCGCCGTCGAGGCGATCCCGGTCGACGGCGACGGCGTGGTCGATCTCGCCTGGCTCGACGACAGGCTGGCGCACTTCGTGGCGGACAATCCCGGCGCACGCGCGCTCGTCTCGATACATCTCGCCAACAACGAGACCGGCGTGATCCAGCCGATCGCCGAGGCGGCGGGAATCGTGCATCGCCATGGCGGGCTGCTGCATAGCGACGCCGTGCAGGCGGCCGGCAAGGTCGCCATCGACATCGCGGCGCTCGGCGCCGACGTGCTGACGCTGTCGGCGCACAAGATCGGCGGGCCGAAGGGCGTCGGCGCGATCGTCTTCCGGACGGGCGCCCTCGAACTCGCCGACAAGCCGATGCGCGGCGGCGGGCAGGAGCGCGGATGGCGTGCGGGAACCGAAAATCTTCCGGGAATCATCGGCTTCGGCGCGGCAGCTGAAGTCGCGATCAAGGATTTGACTACCGAAGCCGAGCGGGTGGGGCGCCTGCGCGACCGGCTGGAGGCGGGGCTCGCGGCGCTTTCGCCGGAGACGGCGATCTTCGGCCACCCGGCTGCGCGCCTGCCCAACACCAGCGCCTTCGCGACGCCGGGGTTCAAGGCCGAGACCGTGCTGATCAAGCTCGATCTGGCGGGGGCTGCGCTCTCCTCCGGCTCGGCCTGCTCGTCGGGCAAGGTCAAGCGCTCGCATGTGCTCGATGCGATGAAAATCGACCCCGCCATGAGCGCGGGGGCCTTGCGTGCCTCCCTCGGATGGACCACCTGCGAGGCAGATATCGACCTTTTCCTCGCGGCCTACGGCAAGCTCGTGGCCGCAGACACCGATCGGAGCGCAAGGGCTGCCGCCTGAGCGTTCCGCAACACGAAGACCAAACCGGCGGGCCCTTGAACCCGCGACTGGAGACTGAACATGGCAGCGGTCCAAGAGACCATCGATCAGGTCAAGTCGATCGACGTGACCGAGTACAAATACGGCTTCGTCACGGAGCTGGAGGTCGAGAAGCCGGCCAAGGGCCTCACCGAGGACACGGTCCGCTATATCTCGGCCCGCAAGAACGAGCCGGAATGGATGCTCGAATGGCGGCTCGACGCCTTCCGGCGCTGGAAGACGATGACCGAGCCGACCTGGTCGCGCGTGAACTATCCGCCGATCGACTACCAGGACCTCTACTACTACGCGGCGCCGAAGAAGGGCGCTTCGCCGAAGTCTCTCGACGAAGTCGATCCGGCGATCGTGGCGACCTATGAGAAGCTCGGCATCCCGCTGCGCGAGCAGGAGATCCTGGCCGGCGTCGCACCGGAGAACCGCGTCGCGGTCGATGCGGTGTTCGACTCCGTCTCGGTCGTCACCACCTTCAAGGAAGAGCTCGCCAAGGCCGGCGTGATCTTCTGCTCGATCTCGGAAGCGATCCAGGAGCATCCCGAGCTGGTGAAGAAGTACCTCGCGACGGTCGTGCCGGTGACGGACAACTATTTCGCGACGCTGAACAGCGCGGTCTTCACCGATGGCTCCTTCGTCTACGTCCCCAAGGGCGTGCGCTGCCCGATGGAGCTGTCGACCTATTTCCGCATCAACGAGCAGAACACCGGCCAGTTCGAGCGCACGCTGATCATCGCCGACGAGGGCGCCTATGTCAGCTATCTCGAAGGCTGCACGGCGCCCAAGCGCGACGAGAACCAGCTCCACGCCGCGGTGGTCGAGCTGATCGCGCTCGACGATGCCGAGATCAAGTACTCGACCGTGCAGAACTGGTTCCCCGGCGACGCCGAGGGCAAGGGCGGAATCTACAACTTCGTGACCAAGCGTGGCGACTGCCGCGGCAAGAACTCGAAGATCTCGTGGACGCAGGTCGAGACCGGTTCGGCGATCACCTGGAAGTATCCGTCCTGCATCCTGCGCGGCGACGGCTCGCGTGGCGAGTTCTACTCGATCGCGGTGTCGAACGGCATGCAGCAGGTCGATAGTGGCACCAAGATGCTGCATCTGGGCAAGAACACGACCTCGAAGATCATCGCCAAGGGCATCGCGGCCGGCAAGTCGGACTCGACCTATCGCGGCATGGTCTCAGCCCATCGCAAGGCGACCGGCGCGCGCAACTTCACCAATTGCGACTCGCTCCTGATCGGCGACCAGTGCGGCGCGCATACGATCCCCTATATCGAGGCGAAGACCGCGACGGCGATCTTCGAGCACGAGGCGACGACCTCGAAGATCGGCGAAGACCAGCTCTTCTATTGCCTGCAGCGCGGCCTCTCCGAGGAGGAGGCGGTGGCGCTGATCGTCAACGGCTTCGTCAAGGAGGTGCTGCAGCAGCTCCCGATGGAGTTCGCCGTCGAGGCGCAGAAGCTGATCACGATCTCGCTGGAAGGCTCGGTCGGCTGAGGCCCGTCATGGTCGGGTTCGTCCCGACCATCCACGTCTTTCTTTCGAACGCTCAAGTCGTGGATGCTCGGCACAGGGCCGAGCATGACGCGGCAGAACACTGGACACGAACAATGCTCGAAATTCGCAATCTGGTCGTCAAGATCGCCGACGAGGACAAGCAGATCCTCAATGGCCTGAACCTCACCGTGAACGACGGCGAGGTCGCCGCCATCATGGGGCCGAACGGCTCCGGCAAGTCGACGCTGAGCTATGTCATCGCCGGCAAGGAGGACTACGAGGTCCTCGACGGCGAGATCCTGCTCAATGGCGAGAACGTGCTCGAGATGGAGGCCGACCAGCGCGCCGCCGCCGGCATCTTCCTCGCCTTCCAGTATCCGCTGGAGATCCCCGGCGTCGCCACCATGACCTTCCTGAAGGCCGCCATGAACGCGCAGCGCAAGGCGCGCGGCGAGGACGAGCTGCTGACGCCGGACTTCATCAAGGCCGTGAACAGCGCCGCCGACAAGCTCGGCATCGCCAAGGACATGCTGCGCCGGCCGCTCAATGTCGGCTTCTCGGGCGGTGAGAAGAAGCGCATGGAAATCCTTCAGATGGCTCTGCTTTCGCCGTCCATGTGCATCCTCGACGAGACCGATTCCGGCCTCGACATCGACGCGCTGCGCATCGTCGCCGAGGGCGTCAATGCCCTGCGCGCCAAGAACCGCAGCTTCCTGGTCATCACCCACTACCAGCGCCTGCTCGACCACATCGTGCCGGACACGGTCCACGTCATGTCGAACGGCCGGATCGTGAAGACCGGCGGCAAGGAGCTGGCGCTCGAGCTCGAGAAGAGCGGCTACGCTTCCTATGGGGAGGCCGCGTAATGGCCATCGTCACCCCGCTGAAGACGGCGGCCGAACAGCAGCTCGTCCAGCAATATGCGGACAGCAAGGCCGAGCTGCCCGGCGGCCCGGCCGTGCGCAAGCTGCGCGAGGACGCCTTCGCCGGCTTCGAGGCCAAGGGCCTGCCGCATCGCCGGCTCGAATCCTGGCGCTACACCGATCTGCGCACGCTGCTGCGCGAGGCGCGCCCGCTCGCTGACGGCGTCGCCGTCACGGCGGCCGTCAAAGCCCGGCTCGACGAGCTGAAGCTCGAGGGCCTGCGCCTCGTGCTGGTCGACGGCGTCTTCGCTCCGGAGCTTTCGACGCTCAACGCCATTCCCGAGGGAGTCTCGGTGCAATCGCTCGCCGAGGCGCTGGTCTCAGCCCGCGAGGACCTGACCCGGATCCTGGCCGGCCCCTCGGTCGGCAACGACGATATGGGGCTTGCACTCAACACCGCGCTGATGCGCGACGGCGTGTTCGTCGCGATCGCTGACGGCGTGGAGCTGGAGCAGCCGATCGTGATCGTTTCGCTGGCTTCCGGCGAGGAGGAGCGGGCGGTGTTCCATCGCTCGGTCGTGCTCGCGGGCCAGGGCGCCAAGGGCTCGATCATCGAGGTCAGCGAGGCGGCCGGCACGGCCGCGCAGCAGATCAACGGCGCCATCGTCTTCGAGACCGCCGACGAGAGCGAGATCCAGCATGTCCGGCTCGTCACCCGTCAGCAGGGGGCGACGGTCGAGGTGCAGAGCCTGCTCGCTACCGTCGGCGCGCATGCGAAGTTCGATTCCTTCGCGCTGGTCGCCAATGCCGGCACGGTGCGCCAGCAGCATTTCATCCGCTTTGCCGGCGAGCACAGCGAGATCGGCCTGCGCGGCGTCAACCTGATCAACAAGACGCAGCACTCCGACGTCACGCTGATCGTCGACCACGAGGTGCCGCACGGCATCAGCCGCGAGCTGTTCAAGACGATCGCCGGCGGCGAGTCGACCGGCGTCTTCCAGGGCAAGGTCATCGTGCGTCCGCATGCGCAGAAGACCGATGGCGGCATGAAGAGCAACGCGCTGCTGCTGAACGATGGCGCGACGATGTTCAACAAGCCGGAGCTCGAGATCTTCGCCGACGACGTGGTCTGCGGCCATGGCGCGACCGTCGCGCAGATCGACGGCGAGCAGCTCTTCTACCTGATGGCGCGCGGCCTGCCGCGGCCGCAGGCGGAGGCGCTGGTGCTGCAGGCCTTCGCCGGCGAGGCGGTCGAGTTCGTCGCCGACGAGAACGTGCGCGAGCTCGTCATGGCCGAGGTCGAATCCTGGCTCAAGGCCCGCGAGGCCGCTTCCGAGGTGAGCACCGTCTGATGCCCTACATCAATCTCCAGATCACCAAGGGAGCGACGCGCCAGCAGAAGGCGCAGATCGTCAAGGAGTTCACCGAGACCCTGGTGAAGGTGCTCGGCAAGAACCCGCAGAACACCCATATCGTGATCCAGGAGATCGAGCGCGCGGATTGGGGCCATGGCGGCGAACTGGTCGCCGACAAGGCTCCGGCCTCGCCCGGAAAGGCCTGAACCGATGAACGCGCTGGCGAAGCCCTACGATGTTTCGACAATCCGCAAGGATTTCGCGATCCTCGGGCGGGAGGTTTACGGCAAGAAGCTCGTCTATCTCGACAACGCCGCCTCGGCGCAGAAGCCCGAGGCGGTGATCGAGGCGATGACGCGGCTGATGCGGGAGGACTACGCCAATGTCCACCGCGGCCTGCACTATCTCGCCAACGCTTCGACCGAAGCCTATGAGGCGGCACGCGAAAGCGCGCGCCGCTTCCTGAACGCGGCGCATCTGGAGGAGATCGTGTTCACGCGCTCCTCGACCGGGGCGCTCAACACGGTCGCGTCCTCGCTCGGCCGCTACCTGAAACTCGGCGAGGGCGACGAGATCATCCTCTCGATCCTCGAGCACCACTCCAACATCGTGCCCTGGCACTATTGGCGCGAGCGCCACGGCGCCGTGATCAAATGGGCGCCGGTCGACGAGGACGGCAATTTCCTCCTCGATGAATTCGAGAAGCTGGTCACGCCGCGCACCAAGGTGGTGTCGCTGACCCAGATGTCGAACGCGATCGGCACGATCGTCCCGATCGCCGAGGTCGCCGCGATCTGCCGGGCGCATGGCATTCCGCTCGTCGTCGACGGCAGCCAGGGCGCGGTGCATCTGCCGGTCGACGTGCAGGCGCTGGGCTGCGACTTCTACGCCTTCACCGGGCACAAGACCTATGGGCCGACCGGCTCCGGCGTGCTCTGGGGCCGCAAGGAATGGCTCGACAAGCTGCCGCCCTATGAAGGCGGCGGCGAGATGATCGTCACCGTCACCGAGGACATGGTGACCTATAACGATCCGCCGCATCGTTTCGAATCCGGCACGCCGGCGATCGTCGAGGCGGTGGGGCTGGGCGCCGCGCTCGACTACATGATGGCGCTTGGCCGCGAGAACATCGCGGCGCACGAGGCCAAGCTCGGCGCCTATGCGATGGAGCGGCTCGGCGAGATGAACTCGATCCGCATCTTCGGCAAGGCGCGGGAGAAGGGCGCGATCATCGCCTTCGAGATGAAGGGCGCGCACGCCCATGACGTCGCGACCGTGATCGACCGCGCCGGTGTCGCAGTCCGTGCCGGCACCCATTGCGCCATGCCGCTTTTGGCACGATATGGGGTGACATCGACCTGCCGCGCCTCTTTCGGGCTCTATAACACCCTTGAAGAGGTCGACAGCTTGGTCGAGGCCCTGCGGAAGGCCGAGAGCCTGTTCGCCTGACCGGGATTTTTCAGAGATGACCGACAGCGTCGCCGAAGACATCAAGCCGAACGCGCCTTCCATGGGCGCCGGCACCGCCCTGCCGCCGGAGGAGATCGATCGGCTGACCGACGACATCGTCGCCGCGCTGAAGACGGTCTACGATCCGGAGATTCCCGCCGACATCTACGAGCTCGGCCTGATCTACCGCGTCGACATCGCCGACGACCGCCAGGTGACGATCGACATGACGCTGACCGCGCCGGGCTGCCCGGTCGCCGGCGAAATGCCGGGCTGGGTCGAGAACGCGGTGAGCACGGTGCAGGGCATCTCAGGCGTGACCGTCAACATGACCTTCGATCCGCCCTGGGACCAGTCCCGCATGTCCGATGAGGCGCGCGTCGCCCTCGACATGTGGTGAGCGCCTGACGCGCCCCGTCATTGCGAGCAAAGCGAAGCAATCCAGGAGAGCCGGGCGCAACGTTCCACCCGGTTCTCCTGGATTGCTTCGTCGCTTGCGCTCCTCATAATGACGGCGATATCGTCGGCGTGATGGGTCGCATTCCATCGCTTCATTGGCATTCCGCGCGTTCCGCTGGCAGGAATATGCGCGCCTGAGCCGCCTTCGGAGCCCGCCATGCCGCGCTTTCCCTACGAGACCGTCGACGTCTTCACCGACAAGCCCTTCGGTGGCAATCCGCTCGCCGTCTTCACCGATGCGCATGGCCTCTCCGATGCCCAGATGCAGGCGCTGGCGGCGGAGATGAACTACAGCGAGACGACCTTCGTCCTGCCGCCCGAAGACCCGGCCAATGATGCGCGCGTGCGCATCTTCCACCGCACGGCGGAAATGCCTTTCGCCGGCCATCCCAATGTCGGCACGGCCTGCGTGCTGGCGCGCCATGGGCGCGATCGGGGCGGCGTGCTGCGCTTCGAGCAGATGGCGGGCCTCGTCGAGATCGCGGTGGAACGCAATGCGGCGGGCGAGGTGACCGGCGCCGTAATCGCGGCACCGCAGGCGCTTTCGCTGGGGATCGAATTGCCGGCCGAGGGCGTTGCCGCCTGCGCGGGGCTTGGTGCCGGCGACATCGTCACGACGGCGCACAAGCCGGTCCAGGCCTCGCTCGGCGTCAAATTCGTGCTGGCGCAGGTCGGTCCCGAAGCGCTGGGACGGGCAGCGCCTGATCTCGCCGCCTTCCGCAAGCTGGAAGGCAGGAACCCGGAGCTGGAAGGTCGGCTGTCGCTGTTCCTCTATGCGCGCGACGGCCATGCGGTCCGCGCGCGGATGTTCGCGCCGCTCGCCGGCACCTGGGAGGACCCCGCCACCGGCAGCGCCAGCGCGACGCTCGGCGCGTTGCTGCTTTCCCTCGATGGTGGGGACGAAGCGGCCTATACGATCACGCAGGGCGTCGAGATGGGCCGGCCCAGCCTGCTGAACGTCACCTCGCGCCGCGCGGCGGACGGCTATCGCTCGCGCGTCGGCGGCGCCTGCGCGCCGATGTTCCGCGGCGAGGCGCTGCTCTAGCCGAGCCCGAGCTCGGCGCGCACCCGCTTCGTCAGCCCGGCGGCGACGAGGCGGTGGCTCTCGCGCAGATAGTCCTGCAGCGCGTCGTCCGGCATGCTCTCCCCGGAGAGCCACTGGATCCATTTCATGCCGCGCGAGGCGAGATAGGGCGCCGGCCGCAGGCCCGGCTGCTCCTTGAGGATGTCATAGGCCATCGGCGAGCATTTGAAGCTCACCGCCATCTCGCCGTCCTCCTGCGGCCGGGCGAGGGCGAAGACCTTCTCGCCGACCTTCCAGACATCGGCGCCGCCCCATTGCACGACATGATGCGTTGCCGGCAGCGAGGCGCAGAAGGCGTTGTAGGCCTCGGGCGACATGGTGCGGCTCAATAGCTCTCGGCGTCGATGCCGAAGCGCGCCGCGGCGGCCCTGATCTGCGACCAGGTCTCGTCGTCGAGCGGGATGCCGGCGGCGCCGCGCTCGGCACGGAGCTGACGCTCCTTGTCGCCGGGGGCCAGCACCGGATTCGCTGCGTCCTGCGGCTTCGCTGCACGTACGAAGGCGAGATAGCTCTCGATGCGGCTCTTGCGCAGCGCGGCGTCCGGCTCCAGCCGGGCGGGGTCGATGATCACGCCGAAGAGCGAGTTGATGATCCAGGTCTTCTGCGGCTTCTGGTCGATGCGGGCCGCGCCCATCAGGCCGGCCGAAAGCAGCTCGGCGATCAGCGACAGGCCGGCGCCCTTGTGGTCGCCGAAGGGCAGGAGCGCGCCCAGCGGATGGTCGGGGCTGGCAAAGACATGGGCCGGATCGGTGGTCGGCCGGCCCTCGCCGTCGATGATGTAGCCGGGCGGCACCGGCTCGCCCTTGTTGAGGGCGACGCGGGCCTTGCCATGGGCCATGCGGCTGGTGGCGAAGTCCAGGATGAGCGGCTCTCCGCCCGGCACCGGGATGCCGATCGCATGCGGGTTGGTGCCGAAGCGGGCCTCCTTGGCCGCGTAGGGCGCGACGATCGGCGGACGGCCGGCGACATTGACCCAGAAGATCGAGATCAGCCCGGCCTCGGCCGCGACCTCGGCATAGTGGCCGATGCGGCCGATATGGTGCGAGTCGAGCAGGTTGACGATGGCGACGCCGCTCGTCTTCGCCATCGCGGCGGCGCGGTCGACGGCGTTGCGCGCATTCGGCTGCCCGAGCGCGACCTCGCCGTCGATGATCAGGAAGGGGGCGGCGTCGAGCCGGGTCCGCGGCTGCGATTGCGGGCTGAGATTGCCGTCGGCCAGCGACTGGAAATAGAGCGGGATCATGCCGACGCCATGGCTGTCATGGCCGCTCAGATTGGCCAGCACGAGATGCTCGGCCGTCTCCTGCGCCTCCGCTTCCGTCCAGCCGGCCTTCACGACCATGTCGCGCATCAGGGAGCGCAGCGATTCCGGACGGTGCAGGCGATGGGGCATGGTTCTTCCAGCGACTTGGCAAATCTATGAGGTGTCGCGTCACAGTGCATGACGCAGCCCGTTGCGCAATGCATCTGGCGAAAGGCGCCGGACCGGCGATTGCATGGCGGTGCCCGGCCATCTCGACGCAAGGCTCCGCAATCCCTATGTTACGGAAGCAATCTGGCTTCACCGGGCCTTGAACCCGGTCGAGGAGAAACCACGATGTTTTCGATACCGGGCCTCAAGGTCGTCTCGCTGACCGACGCCGCGGCCGCCCGCATCCGTGCGATCATGGCGCAGGCCCCCGCAGGCGAAGCGCCGGCGCTGGGCCTCAGGGTCGGCGTCAAGAAGGGCGGCTGCGCCGGAATGGAGTATACCTTCGACATCGCCCGCGAGATCGGCAAGGGCGACGAGGTGGTGACCGACAAGGAGGCGACCGTCGTCGTCGACGCCAAGGCCGTGCTGTTCCTGCTCGGCACCGAGCTCGACTTCAAGACCGACCGCTTCTCCTCGACCTTCGTCTTCAACAATCCCAACCAGGTCTCGGCCTGCGGCTGCGGCGAGTCGGTCGAGATCAAGCCGCGCAGCGAGGGCGCGCTCGCAGCGTCCTGACGGCGGCCTCGCGGATTTTCCCGAGGATCAGGCGACGCGGCTCGTCGTTTCGAGCCCGTCCTCGGTGACGGTGCGGTTGCGGCCGTCGCGCTTCGCCTGCATCAGCGCCTGGTCGGCGCGATCGACGAGGGAGCCGGCGGTGTCGCCGCGCCGATAGCTCGCCACGCCGAGCGAGATGGTGATGCGACCGAGATTCTCGTTGGTGGAGCGCTTGATCAGCTCCCGGGTCAGCAGCGCCTGCCTGACGGTCTCGGCGCCGAACTTGCCGGCGATCAGATCGGCCTCGGGGAGGATGATGGCGAATTCCTCGCCGCCGAAGCGGCTGATGACGGCCTTCTCCTTGAACTTGTCCTTCATGGTGCGGGCGACGAGGCGCAGCACCTGATCGCCGGTCAGGTGACCATGGGCGTCGTTGAAGCGCTTGAAGAAGTCGATGTCGGCCATCACCAGGGCGAAAGGCTCGCGCCGCAACGTCGCTTGGTCGATCGACTTCTGCAGCATCTCCTCGAAATGGCGCCGGTTGGCGAGCCCGGTCAGCGGGTCGGTCAGGGCTTCGGCGCGGGTCGATTCGAGCGCCTCACGCAGGTTGCGGATCTCGTTGGCGCTGTTGCGCAGCTCCGCTTCGAGCTGGGCCTTGCGGACGACCTCCTCGCGAGTGGACATCACCAGCGCCTCGACCCATTCACGCAGCTTGAGCCGGTCCGTCGTCGGCGGAACGTCCTCCGACATGGCGGCGAGGCGGCCGTGATAGAGCTCGCTGGAGCCGAGCGCCTTGTCCACCAGCGCCATCATGGCGTCGATCTCGCCGAGGACCTGCAGGCTGGTGCGCTCGGCCTGGCGGGAGAACCGCTCGCTGCTGATGAAGCGCTCGTAGAGGCTGTCGATGTCGGCCGCGTCGACCTTGCCCTCGCTGCCGGCGATGATCGCGTTCATCGCCATGCTGACGGCCGGCATCTCGCCGCTCAGATGGGCGTACCAGACCTCGAAGGCGCGGGGATAGCTCGGGGAGCCGTGCTGCCGCATTGCCGCAACCACGCGCTCTGGCAAATCGTTGGTGGGCGCCGGGACCGAAGCTGCTTCGTCCATGCCTTCGCCATTCCGGTATGAAGCCGGATCGCGGCCTTCGGCCACGTCAGCTTCGATTGGGTCAATCGAAGCGGGACATCCTGTCCGTCTATACGGCGGCATGCGCCCGTCCGCCGCAGCAAGAGCCTTGCTACGGCAGATCGCACTCTAGGAATACGGGGTTAATAACGGGTTGATGCCGTAAGGTTATCAGACGCGCGCCGGGCGCAGCAGGAAGGCCGGCACGTGATCGCCGAGCCCCTTGACCTGCGGGCCGTCATCCTCGTCCCGCGTGCGGGGGCCGCGGCCGCGCCGGGCGCTGTCCCGGCTGCCTGCAGGGGCTGCCGCGACTTCGGAATCGGGCCTGACCGGCTGGTGCCGCCCGGAATGGCGCGCGCTATCGGTGGATTTCGCGGGAGCGTCGGCTTGAGGAGCCTCCGCCTCGACGCGTTCGGTGCGCGAGCTGCGCTCGCTGCGCCCACGGCCGCGGGGCGAGCGCTTGTCGTCGCGGTCACGGCGGCCGCGACGCTCCTCGCGCGCCTCGCTCGGGGGCAGGGCGTCGAGGCCGGGGCCTTCGAAGGCGATGGTCTGGCCGATCAGCTTCTCGACCGCGGAGACGAGCTTGTCGTCGTGGCGGGTGACGATGGTGAAGGCAGCGCCGAGCCGTCCGGCGCGGCCGGTGCGGCCGATGCGATGGACATAGTCCTCGGCATGGGTCGGGACGTCGAAATTGAAGACGTGGCTGACCGCCGGGATGTCGAGGCCGCGCGCGGCGACGTCGCTGGCGACGAGGATCGGATTCTCGCCGGTACGGAAGGATTCGAGCGCCGCCATGCGGGCGTATTGATCCATGTCGCCATGCAGGGCGACGGCCGGGAAGCCGTGGCGTTGCAGCGAGCGGTGCAGGGTCGCGACGTCGCGCTTGCGATTGCAGAAGACGATCGCGTTCTGCAGGTCGGTGGCGCCCTTGATGAGCCGGCGCAGCGTCTCGCGCTTCTCGAAATCCTGGGAGTTGGAGGCGATCAGGCGCTGGGTGATCGTCGTAGCGGCCGTCGCGGGACGCGAAACCTCGACGCGGACCGGATTGTGCAGGAACTGCTCGGAAATGCGGGTGATTTCCGGCGGCATGGTCGCCGTGAAGAAGAGGGTCTGCCGGGTGAAGGGCACCAGCTTGCAGATGCGCTCGATGTCCGGGATGAAGCCCATGTCGAGCATGCGGTCGGCCTCGTCGATGACGAGCAGCTCGACGCCGGTGAGCAGGAGCTTGCCGCGCTCGACATGGTCGAGCAGGCGGCCGGGCGTCGCGATCAGCACGTCGACGCCCCGCGTGATCTTGGCGTCCTGGTCGCCGAAGGAGACGCCGCCGATCAGCAGCGCGACGGAGAGCTTCTGATTGGCGCCGTAGCGGGTGAAGTTCTCCTCGACCTGCGCGGCGAGCTCGCGCGTCGGCTCGAGGATCAGCGTGCGAGGCATCCGGGCGCGGGCGCGGCCGCTTTCCAGGATGGTCAGCATCGGCAGGGTAAAGGCTGCAGTCTTGCCCGTGCCGGTCTGGGCGATGCCCAGAACGTCCTTGCGGGCAAGGACATGCGGAATGGCCTGGGCCTGGATGGGGGTCGGCGTGCTATAGCCTGCGGCGGTGACGGCCGTCAGAACCTTTTCGCTCAAGCCGAGTTCGGCAAATGACATCGCGTATGGCGCTTCTTCAGGGTCGGTGAAACGCGGCGGGATGACCTGCTCGACCACCGCGTTGGCGCGACGACAATTCCTGCGCGCCTTCGGACCCGTGTGGAATGCAAAGAAAACGCGGCAAAGTCAATCATCTAGCCTCGCATCCAGCCTCGAAAGGACTGTTTTAGCCTTATGAAGGAGCCGCTTGTTCTCGTTCCCGGGCTGAGTTGCAACGCTGCGCTCTATGTTCCGCAATGGCCGGCGCTCGCCGACGGCCGTCCGATCCTCGTCGCCGATCACAGCCATGACGACATGCTGCAGGGCATCGTGCGGCGCCTGCTGGAGGCGGCGCCGGCGCGTTTCGCGCTCTGCGGCCTGTCGATGGGCGGCTATGTCGCCTTCGAGGTTTTGCGGCAGGCGCCGGAGCGCGTGACGCGGCTCGCCCTGCTCGGCACCAGCGCGAAACCCGCGACGCCCGAAACGAACCTGCCCCGCGAGCAGATGATCGCGCTGGCGGAGAAGGGAGCGTTCGACAACGTCACCACGCTGCTCTGGCAGAAGCTCGTCGCACCGTCCCGGCTAACGGACGAGCCGCTGCGGCTCCTTGTGCGGCAGATGGCGGATGATGTCGGCGCGGACGGGTTCATCCGGCAGCAGCGCGCCATCATGCGGCGGCCGGATTCACGGCCGGTGCTCGCCAATGCGTCCTGTCCCGTGCTGGTCCTGGTCGGTGCGGAGGACGAGATCACGCCTGTCGCCGAAGCCCGGGAGATGGCCGGCCTCGTCGGAGGGCGGGGCAGGCTGGCGGTGATCCCGAAAAGCGGGCATCTCTCGACGCTGGAGGCGCCGCAGGCGGTGACGGAGGAATTGCTGCGCTGGCTCGGCTGAGCTCAGCGCGGCACCGCGCAGGGATCGAGACGCGTCTCGCCTGCGGCCTTGCTGATCGAGCCGGTGGTCAGAGGATCGACCGGCTGGCGCTTGGAGGCGGCGAGGCTGACCTGCGCCAGGCGCTCCCTGTCGAAGGGCGGTGTCCGGCTGGCCATGAAGTTCGCGGCGATGACGGACAGGAAGGCGATGGCCGCGCCGGCCTTGGCGATATCGATCGCCATCGTGCCGCGGGCATTCTTCCAGAACAGTTCGATCAGGCGCATGGCGCACTCTCCGCGTCTCGTCACGTCACGAGCACTGGAGCTGACGCTACGCGAGAGCCGTAAAAGCTTGGTTAGCCGGATCTTGCCCGAAACCGCTCAATGCGAGCGATCTTCCACAGGGGCGACCGCGTCGCCGGCCAGCAATGCCCGCTGCTCGCGGAAGAGCCGGCGCAGCGCGCCGAGGACGGCGACGACGCCGGGCCTGCCGCGCGAGACGTCGTGGGACACGAGATAGATGTCGTCCCCGGTCTGCTCTGGCGGGGGCTCGAGCCGGCGCAGGGCCGGATCGGCGTCCCCCATGAAGCAGGGCGCCATCGACAGCGCGCCCGAAGCGCGGATGCTCTCGTAGCGCGCGGCGGAATCGCCGACGCGGGCGGCGATCGGCCGGCCGGCGGCATAGGCCATGATGTAGTCGTCGATCCGGGACGAGGTTTCGCGGTTGACCGAGATGATCGGCGCCGCGGCAGGATCGGCATCGCCGCGGATATAGAGCGCCTGCATCAGCCGGCCGACCTTTTGCGCGTAATAGCCGGGCTCGGTCGGCACCTGGCTCATGCGCAGCGCGATATCGGCCTCGCCGCGCGCCAAATCGAGCCGGCTGCGGGTGCTGATGATGACGATCTCGACGCCTCCCGCCGCGGCCGAGAGCGCGGTCGCATGCTTGGTCAGGAGCAGGCTGATCGAGGTCGTCGCGGTGACCCGGACGGGTGCGTTCGCCTGCGGACGTGCGGCGCCGGCCCGGATCGCGAAGCGGCGGGCGGCGGCTTCGACCTCGCCGGCCTCGGCCGCAAGCTCCAGCCCGATCGCGGTGGCCGCAAGACGATTGGCCTCCCGCGTGAAGAGCGGCAGCCCGAGATCGCGCTCCAGCGCCTTCAGCCGGCGCGCGACCGTCGCCTCGCTCAGCCCGAGCTGCGTCGCCGCCACGGCCATCGACCCGCCGATGGCGATGGCGTGGAAGATCCGGATGTCGTCCCAGGAGATCTGCCCGGTGGACGATGCCAGATCGCCGTCGCGTCGAGATGGGGGTGGAGCAGGCCCGGCCATAGGGTCAGCTGCCAGCCACAGGCGGCGGTGCGGTGCGTGCGGTCATGACGATCGGGGAAGGGCGGAGGGCTCGGCATGCGCGAACCCTGCCTGCCGGCGCGGTTTCAGGCAGCCCGGCGGAGATGATGCCGAGCCCCCCAGGATTGCGGGCCTCGCCCGTCACAGATCGATCAGTTCGCCCGCGAAGGCGGCACGCTCCTGGATGAAGGTGAAGCGCGCCTCGGGCTTGTTGCCCATGAGCCGTTCCACGGTGTCGGAGGTTTCCTCCTTGGCCTCGTGGTCCACCATGACCTTGAGCAGGATGCGCTTGGCCGGGTCCATGGTGGTTTCCTTGAGCTGCTGCGGCATCATTTCGCCCAGGCCCTTGAAGCGCGAGATCTCCGGCTTCTTGCCCTTGAACACCGTTTCGAGCAGCTCGTCCTTATGGGCGTCGTTGCGGGCATAGACGCTCTTTCCGCCATGCTGGAGCCGGTAGAGCGGCGGCACGGCGAGGTAGAGATGCCCCTTCTCGATCAGACGCGGCATCTGGCGCCAGAAGAAGGTGACGAGCAGCGAGGCGATATGGGCGCCGTCGACGTCGGCGTCGGTCATGACGATGACCTTCTCGTAGCGGAGATCGTCCTCGCGGAACTGCGTGCCGATGCCGCAGCCGAGCGCCAGGATCAGGTCGGCGAGCTGCTGGTTCTGATGAAGTTTCTCGCGTGTCGCATTGGCGACGTTGAGGATTTTCCCACGTAGCGGCAGGATCGCCTGGTTGGCGCGGTTCCGCGCCTGCTTGGCCGAGCCGCCGGCCGAATCGCCCTCGACGATGAAGAGCTCGGAACCAGCCGCGCCGGCATGGGAGCAATCGGCGAGCTTGCCGGGCAGGCGCAGCTTGCGCGTCGCCGTCTTGCGCGAAACCTCCTTCTCGAGGCGCCGACGCAGGCGTTCCTCGGCGCGATCGACCGACCAGTCGAGCAGGCGCAGCGCCTGCTGCGGCGCGGCCGCGAGCCAATGGTCGAAGGCATCCCGCACCGCATTCTCGACGATGCGATGCGCCTCCACCGTCGCCAGCTTGTCCTTGGTCTGGCCCTGGAATTCCGGCTCGCGGATGAAGACCGAGAGCATGGCGGCGCAGGTCGCCATCACGTCGTCGGAGGTGACCTGCGCCATGCGCTTCGACTGGCCGATGCGCTCGGCATGGTCGCGCAGGCCGCGCAGCAGGGCGATCCGCAAGCCCTGCTCATGCGTGCCGCCCTCGGAGGTCGGAATGGTGTTGCAATAGGAGGAAGAGAAGCCGTCCTCGCCGGTGGCGAGCCAGGCCACCGCCCATTCGAGGGAGCCGTGGCTGCCTTCCTTGGTGATCTTGCCCGAGAAGATCGGCTCGGCGACCAGGTCCTTGCCCTCGATTTCGCGGCCGAGATAGTCGCGCAAGCCCCCCGGGAAGCGGAACACGGCCTCGGCCGCGACGTCGCCCTCGGGCTTCAGCAACGCGGGCGCACAACGCCAGCGGATCTCGACGCCGCCGAAGAGATAGGCCTTCGAGCGCGCCATCCGGAACAGGCGGGCAGGGGAGAAATGCGCGCCCTCGCCGAAGATCTGTGCGTCCGGGTGGAAGCGCACCCGCGTGCCGCGCCGGTTGGCGACGGGCCCGACCGTCTCCAGCGGGCCCTGCGGCAGGCCGCGCGAGAATACCTGCCGGTAGAGCGTCTTGCTGCGCGCGACCTCGACCTCGAGGCGGTCGGAGAGCGCGTTGACCACGGAGACGCCGACGCCGTGCAGGCCGCCGGAGGTCTCATAGGCCTTGGAATCGAATTTTCCGCCGGCATGCAGCGTGGTCATGATGACTTCGAGCGCCGACTTGCCCGGGAATTTCGGGTGCGGATCGATCGGGATGCCGCGGCCGTTGTCGGTCACCGCGATCGAGCCGTCCTCGAACAGCTCGACATCGATGAAGGTGGCGTGGCCGGCGACCGCCTCGTCCATGGCGTTGTCGATCACCTCGGCGAAGAGGTGATGCAAAGCGCGCTCGTCGGTGCCGCCGATATACATGCCGGGCCGGCGGCGCACCGGCTCGAGGCCCTCGAGCACTTCGATGGCGGAGGCGTCGTAGCCGGTCTCGGAGAGCGTGCCGTTGCGCGGCGCGTCGCCCGAAGCTGCCGGCGCCTTTGCGGGCGCGGCCGGCGAGCGCGGTTCCGGCCCCGGAGCAGCCGGGCGCGGCCGTTCCGGTTCCGAGCCGAAAAGATCGCCGTTGTCTTCCATCTGCCAAACGCTTCCTGATTCGTTCTCGTGAACTCTAGCGCATCGGCGCGCGCCACGCTCTGCAAGGGTCCGCTTATAGACGCCCGCCCGACCCGTCAGAAACCCCTTTTTCGCCGGCTGCGACACCTGCCGGCGGCAGGGCTTTCCGGCGCCGCTTCCCGCCGGGCGGAACAGCCGCGTTCAGGCGGTGTTAAGGCTGAACATCGAAGATGGGATTCGCGATCGGGCCATGGCAAGCTGCCCGGATCGGACTGCTTGGGGGGACTGATCGTGGTGTCGCGTCGCTCTGTACCGGATATGCGCATGACGGGCCTGAAGCGGGCTGCCCAGCTCGCCGGCGAGGCCTTCGGCCACGAAGATGCGCTGATGGCCACGGAAAGCACCGATTGGCACGCGACCCGTTGGCTCTGGTGGACGGCGGCGCTCCTCGCCGCGGCCGGTTTGGCCGTCCTGCACTTCAACTGACCGCCGCCCGTAGTGGCGGAAATATCAACCATTGGGCCCTACACCGGCGGGTGGAGGGCAGAGGGTGGTTCGCGTCGGTTCGAGTGATCGGGATTGCGCCGGAGGTGGCATCGGCAGCGCCGTGGTCCGCCCGTCGCAGGCAATCCGCGTGACGACGCGGCGCGGTGGCGGGGCCTGAGCCGATGGCCAAGCTTGCCGCCCTGTCCGCCTATTTCTACCAGGCCGCGCTGGCGTTCGGCCTCCTGATCGCGATCTCCAACCTGCTGACGCCGGCCGACTACGCCGCCTATTCGCTCTTCGTCTCGCTGGTGCAGTTCGCCGGCATCGCCTTCTTCGAATGGCTGCGCTTCGCCTGCAGCCGGTTCTATCCGGGGCCGGATCCGCAAAGCGAGGCGACGGAACGGGGCGTCATCACCGTCGAATTCCTGGCGAGCGCGGGGCTGTGCCTGCTCTCCGCGGCGCTCGCGCTGGTGCTCGACATGCCCGGCTGGGTCGGGATCGCGGGCGCGGCCACGGCGATCCTGCAGGGCGGGGGCGAGCTGCACCTGACCATGCTGCGCTTCCGGCAGGAGTTTCGCCTGTTCTCCTGGCTGCAGGGCAGCCGGGCGAGCATCATCGCCGCGGCGACGCTCGGCGGGGCGATGGTTTCGGCCGATTTCGAGCACCTCGTCATCGCCGGGCTCCTCGGCAACCTGCTCTACGGCCTCGTCGCGCTCGTGGCCTCGCGCCGGATCCTGCCCTTCGCCCCGCGATGGGACGCCGCGGTATCGCGGCAGCATGTCGCCTATGGCAGCGTTTCGGCGGGCGCCTCCGTGGCCGGCATGCTGGCGCCGCTCGGGTTCAAGGCGATCCTGACGGGCGCGCTCGGGCCGGCCGGGGCGGCCGGGCCGATGCTGGCGCTCGATCTGCTCCAGAAGCCCTTCGTCCTGATCGTCTCCGCCATCCAGGCGATCCGCTATCCGATGCTGGTGACGCTGTTCGACCGCGAGGCGGAAACCGGCGAACTCGGCCGCGAGCTCGGCCGCTACTATGCGCTGCTGGCGGGCTTCGCCGTCATGGTCGCGGCGGGGATCATCGCTGCGCTGGACGCGGCGGCGCTGCTGGTGATCGCGGCCGACCTGCGCGAGCCTTTCCTGCGGACAGCACCGCTGATCACGCTGATGGCGCTGATGCGGGCGCTGATCCAGACCCTGTTGCCGACGGCCGCGCATCTGCGCCGGCGCCTGGCGACGATCGCGCTGCTGGCGGTCGTCGACTGCGTCCTGATGTGCGGCGGCGCGCTCCTCGCCGTCCGCCTGTCCGGCGGTTCCGACGTCGCGATCGTCGCGGGCGCTGCCGCCGGCGCCGCGCTGGCCCTGGCCGGCGGCCTCGCCATCCTGCGGCTGCTGCCCTTCGAGCTGCCGCGGCTGCCACTCGCCGCCGCCCTCGCTGCCCTGGCCGCGGCCTGGGGCGCGCGGGCCTGGCTCGGCGCCGATGTCTGGCTGTCGACCGGCATCGCGCTCGCCGGCGCCGCCGTGGCCAGCCTGCCGGTCCTGCCCCGGATGCTGCGATGGCTGGCGCGCTGAACCAGGCGGATGGCGCCGGGCGCCAGGCCGCGATCACCGCTTCGAGAGGCACGAGCATGAGGATCATCGTCGGGATCGCGACGACGGGGCGACGGGAGGTCCTGTCCGACACGCTGGCGCAGATCGCCGGGCAGGCGCGCAAGCCCGAGGCGATCCTGATCTGCCCGGTCCAGGAGAGCGATGCGGACTGGGCCTATGCGGCGACGCTCGACGTGCCCGTGCGCCGTGTCGTCGGACGCGCCGGATCCTGCGCCCAGCGCAACGCGATTCTCGATGCCGCCGGCGAGGCCGACATCATCCTGTTCTTCGACGACGATTTCCTACCCGCGCGCTCCTATGTCGGCGCCGTCGAGGAGCTGTTCGCAGGGGAGCTGGACGTTGTCGTCGCGACTGGCCTCGTCCTCGCCGACGGAATCCATGGACCCGGGCTCGGCGCCGACGAGGCCCGGGCCATCCTCGCGCGGGACCCAGGGGCGGACGCGGCCACGATCACGCCGGTCGAGAACGCCTATGGTTGCAACATGGTGTTCCGGATGGCGGCAATCCGTGCTGCCGCGGCGCGCTTCGACGAAAACCTGCCGCTCTATGGCTGGCAGGAGGACACGGATTTCAGCCGCCAGCTCGCGGGGCAGGGGCGGATCATCCTCAGCACGGCGCTGCGTGGCGTCCATCGCGGCAGCAAGCGCGGCCGCAGCTCGGGGCTGCGGCTCGGCTATTCGCAGATCGCGAACCCGTTCTATCTGGTCGGAAAGGGAACGCTGCGCCGGCGTCGCGCGCTGCGCATGGCTGCCGGCAATGTCGCGGCGAACATCCTCGGCAGCCTGAAGCCGCAGGGCCTGATCGACCGGCGCGGTCGCCTCAAGGGCAATTGCCTTGCCCTGTTCGACATGCTCCGGGGCCGGCTCGCGCCGCGGCGAATCCTGTCGTTCAACTAGGCGGCGTCAGCGCTTCCTCAATCTTTGGCGGGCAGTCTCCCGCCGGGAGGCCCTCGTGCGCGCAGTGATCATCAGCGATTTCGGCTCGGTCAACGGTGGCGCCGCCAAGGTCGCCATCGAGAGCGCGCGCGGTCTTGCCGAAGCGGGCGTCGAGATCGTCTTCGCCTGTGCCATCGGCCCCGTTTCCGAACGACTCGACCATCCGCTGATCAGCGTCGCCTGCTTCGACGGGGAGGACATCTGGCAGGTCGGCAGCAAGCTCGCCGCGGCCAGGCAAGGGGTCTGGAACGCGCGGGCCTACCGCTTCCTGACCGAACTTCTGGCGCGCCAGCCACGCCAGGACACGCTCGTCCACCTGCACCAGTGGACCAAGGCCTTCAGCCCGGCCGCGATCGCGGCTGCCGGCGAAAGCGGGCTGCCGGTCGCGATCACCATGCACGACTATTTCTCCTTCTGCCCGGTCGGTAGCTATTTCGACTACAAGGCCAATGCGCCCTGCCGAAAAAAGCCGATGTCCGCGGGCTGCATCGCCAGCAACTGCGACAGGGCTTCCTATCTCCACAAGCTCGTCCGGGTCGCGCGCCAATGGCGTTCCGACGCGGCGATGCAGAAGCTCTCCGCACCGCTCTTCATCCATGTCAGCGATTTCGCCTGCCGCTTCGCCGAGCCCTTCCTGCCGAAGCGGGCGCGCCATGTCGTGGTCGAGAACATGATGGAGGCGCAGAAGCTGCGACCCGCCGACGTGGCGGCCAATCGGCATGCGCTCTTCCTCGGGCGCTTCACCCAGGAGAAGGCCGGCGATGTCCTGGCGCAGGCAGCGGCGGATGCCGGCATGCCGGTGCGCTTCGTCGGCGAGGGGGAACTGGCGGAGGCGATCGCACGGATCAACCCGCAGGCCGAGATCCGCGGCTGGGTGCCGGCCGACCAGGTCTTTCACGAGATCGCGCAGGCGCGTTGCCTGGTGCTGCCCTCGCTCTGGTACGAGCCCGGCCCGCTGGTGATCGCCGAGGCACGCTCCCTCGGCGTGCCGGTCGTCCTGGCGCGGAGCACGGGGCCGGCGAGCTGGGTCGTCGATGGCGAGGACGGTCTCCTTGTCGATGGCGGCGACGTCGCGGGGCTGTCGGCCGCGCTTGCCGAGCTGAAGGGCGACGAGCGCGCACGCGCCATGGGCGCAGCAGCCTATCGCCGCTACTGGGCCGATCCGCTGACGACGGAGCGGCATGTCCGGCGCACGGTCGCGAGCTATCGCGGCCTTCTCGACGACAGGCATTGAATCGGGGCGCCGGCCGGGCCCAACAAAAAACCGGGGCGTCGCCGCCCCGGTGGAGGCCAGCCGCGGAGCCGCGGCCGGGAGGATGCCGTGGCCGGCCTCAAGAGCCGGCCGAAGCCCTCAGTAGGAGTAGTACATCGCGAACTCGACCGGGTGCGGCGTCATCTCGAAACGCGCCACATCCTGCATCTTGAGCTCGATATAGCTCTCGATGAAGTCGTCGTTGAAGACGCCGCCGGCCTTGAGGAAGGCATTGTCCTTCTTGAGCGCTTCCAGCGCCTCGCGCAGCGAACCGCAGACGGTCGGGATCTTCTTCAGCTCGCGCGGCGGCAGGTCGTAGAGGTCCTTGTCCATCGCCGGGCCCGGATCGATCTTGTTCACGATGCCGTCGAGGCCGGCCATCAGCATGGCCGCGAAGGCGAGATAGGGGTTCGCCATCGGATCGGGGAAGCGGACCTCGACGCGCTTGGCCTTCGGCGAGGTCGTCCACGGAATACGGCAGGACGCCGAGCGGTTGCGTGCCGAATAGGCGAGCAGCACCGGAGCCTCATAGCCCGGGACGAGGCGCTTGTAGGAGTTGGTCGAGGGGTTGGTGAAGGCGTTCAGCGACTTGGCGTGCTTGATGATGCCGCCGATGTACCACAGGCACTCCTGCGACAGGTCGGCGTATTTGTTGCCCGCGAAGACCGGCTTGCCGTTCTTCCAGATCGACTGGTGGACATGCATGCCCGAGCCGTTGTCGCCATAGATCGGCTTCGGCATGAAGGTCGCGGTCTTGCCGTAGCTCTGGGCGACGTTGTGGATCGCATACTTGTAGACCTGCATCAGGTCGGCGGTCTTCACCAGCGTGTCGAACTTCATGCCGAGCTCATGCTGGGCCGAGGCGACCTCGTGATGGTGCTTCTCGACGGTGACGCCCATGGACTGCATCGCAGCCAGCATCTCGCCGCGCATATCCTGCGCCGAATCCTGCGGCGGGACCGGGAAGTAGCCACCCTTGGTGGCGATGCGGTGGCCGAGATTGCCGCCCTCATAGTCGGCATAGCCGTTGGTCGGCAGCTCGATGTTATCGAGCTTGAAGCCGGTGTGGTACGGGTCGGCGGCGATCTTGACGTCGTCGAAGACGAAGAACTCGGCCTCGGGGCCGACATAGACCGTGTCGCCGATGCCGGTGGACTTCAGATAGGCCTCGGCCTTCTTGGCGATGCCGCGCGGATCGCGGCCATAGGGCTCGCCCGTCGCCGGCTCGAGCACGTCGCAGTTGATCACCATCGTGGCCGCCGAGAAGAACGGGTCCATCGTCGCGGTGGTCGGATCCGGCATCAGCAGCATGTCGGACTCGTTGATCGCCTTCCAGCCGGCGATCGACGAGCCGTCGAACATCGTGCCCTCGGCGAAGATGTCCTCGTCGATCATGCCGACGTCGAAGGTCACGTGCTGCCACTTGCCGCGCGGGTCGGTGAAGCGGAAGTCGACGTATTTGACGTCATTTTCTTTGATCGCCTTGAGGACATCCTTGGCGCTCTTCATCTCAGCATTCCTCTTGCCAGCAGTTTCTCAAACTCGTGGGTCGCGGCTGGCTCCGGTCCAGCCTCGACCTTTGATCCCTAATGATGCGGGGGGAAGGTCCTCAGATCGCGTCCGCGCCGGTCTCGCCGGTACGGATGCGGATCGCCCCCTCGATGCTCGATACAAAAATCTTGCCATCGCCGATCCGGCCGGTCTGCGCGGCCTTCACGATGGCTTCGATCGCCCGGTCGAGCATGTCGTCGGCCAGCACGATCTCGATCTTCACCTTGGGCAGGAAGTCGACGACGTATTCGGCGCCGCGATAGAGCTCGGTGTGCCCCTTCTGGCGGCCGAAGCCCTTGGCCTCGAGAACCGTGATGCCCTGAAGCCCGACCTCCTGAAGCGCCTCCTTCACCTCGTCCAGCTTGAAGGGCTTGATGATCGCTTCGATCTTCTTCATGAGCCGACCGGCCTCCATTCCGCTCCACGGGCTCCGGCCTGCGCCGGATCATCGATTGCGCGGGGCTTCGGCGCACCGATCCGGTAGCGCGCTCAGCTCCGACGCTTTCATCCTCTGCTCATAGCATCGGCGAAGACGCCCCGCCATGCGGCAGGCCCGAGCGACCCGCCTCCCGATGGGGCAAGAAACAGCACAAAAAATAATCATGTGCCTATTCTGCGACCATTGTCGATCATTCGGCATCCCTTGCCCGGCAGGGCCGTGCCGTCCGATGCTGTCGCCGGTGGAAGGACCGTGAACGAAGCAATGCAAGCAACCGAACTCGCCCTGCTCTCGACCGGGCAGATGCAGCAGGCGGACGCGATGACGATCGCGGCAGGCAGGCCGGGGATCGTCCTGATGGAGCGGGCCGGCGCGGCCGTCGCGGCAGCGGCCTTGGCGCGCAGCGCGGAAGGCGCCGCCATCACCGTCGTCTGCGGGCCCGGCAACAATGGCGGAGACGGCTTCGTCGCCGCCCGCATCCTGCGCGAGCGCGGCCGGCAGGTCCGCGTCCTTCTGCACGGACGCCTGGAAGCGCTGACCGGCGACGCTGCTGCGGCCTCTGCGCGCTGGGACGGCCCGATCCTGCCACTGGCGCGGATCCGCGAAGCGCCGGGCTATCTCTTCATCGATGCCCTGTTCGGAGCCGGACTGACGCGGGCCCTCGCCGGCGAGGCGGCGGCCGCGGTCGCCTTCATGAACGAAACGGGACGGCCGATCATCGCCGTCGATGTGCCGAGCGGGGTTTCCGGCGATACCGGTCAGGTCGACGGCATCGCGGTGAAGGCGAGCGAGACGGTGACCTTCTTCCGGCTGAAGCCCGGCCATCTGCTGCTTCCCGGGCGAAGCCTGTGCGGGCATGTCAGCCTGAGCGACATCGGAATCTTGCCGGAAGCCGCGGCCGGCGCAGCAACGTTCCGCAATGATGTCGGGCTCTGGCGCGACGTCTGGCCGCGGCACGGGCTCGATACGCACAAGTTCCGGCGCGGTGCCGTCGCGGTCGTGGCGGGGGGAGTGGCCGGTGTCGGCGCTCCGCGCCTGAGCGCACGGGCCGCGCTCAGGATCGGGGCCGGGCTCGCGACGATCCTGTGCGAGCCCGCGGCCCTGATGGCGCACGCTGCCCGCGGGCCGGATGCGCTGATGCAGCGCTCCGCCGCCGATGCCGCCGCGCTGACGGCCTTCCTCGACGATCCGCGCGTGTCGGCCGTCCTTGCGGGGCCGGCATTGGGGCTCGGCGAACGTGGGGCCGAACTGGTCGGCGCGATCGCCGGCTGCGCCACGCCTGCGGTCCTCGATGCCGATGCCCTGACCCTGCTGGCGAGAGCGCCGGGCGGGGCGGCCGCGCTGCTGGCGGGTCGCCGTGCGGCTTGTGTGCTCACGCCCCATGAAGGCGAATTCCAGCGGCTGTTTGGCGGAGAAGCCGGCATCGCCAAGGAGCGCTCGAAGCTGGAGCGGGCTCGCAAGGCTGCCCGGCGTTGCGGGGCGATCGTCGTCTACAAGGGAGCCGACACGGTGGTCGCCGCGCCCGATGGCCGGGCGGCGATCAACACGACCGGCGGCCCGGCGCTCGCGACGGCGGGGTCCGGCGACGTGCTGGCGGGCCTGATCTGCGGGTTGCTGGCGCAGGGGATGCCGGCCTTCGAGGCGAGCTGCGCAGCCGCCTGGCTTCATGGCCGCGCCGGCGAGCGCCTGGGAATCGGGCTGATCGCGGACGACCTGCCCGAGGCGATCCCGGCCCTGATGCGGGAAACGCTGCCGGTCTGAGACCGCGCAGAAACAAGCCCGCCCCGGCAGGGGCGGGCCCGGATTTGACTGGTCGACCGGATCAGGAGCCGGAATAGGTGACCGCGGGAGCTTCCTTGAGCTGGTCCTTGGTCAGCGTGATCTTGCCGTGATCCGGATACATGGCCGGAGCCTTGGGCGCAGCAGCCGCCGGCGGGGCCGACGCCGTACCAGCTCCGGTGCCGGCGGTCCCGCCGCCTGCGGCAGGGGCGGGGGCTGCAGGAGCCATCGGCTGATCGCTCCAGCTTACCTGCTCGAAGGGAATCGCGACATCCTTCGAGCCGATGCCGAGGAAGCCGCCGACGCCGACCGTGACCATCTCGACCTTACCGGACTTGTCGAAGACCAGCTCGGTCACGTCGCCGACCTTCTTGTCGTCGGGGCCGTAGATGTCGACGCCGATCAGCTTGCTCGCCCGCCACTTGCCCTTGCCCGCCAGGTTGTTCTCCGGCATCGCCGGCTTGCTGGCAGGGGTGGCGGCCGGGGCCGCGGGGGTCGAAGAAGAGGAGGGCGGCGTCGGGGCGCTGGTCTGCGCCACGGCCGTGGCCGCAAGAAGCCCCGCGCCGACAGAAGCGAATACGATGCGTTTGAACATTTCTTCCTCCTGGATTTTCCGCAGTGGTGCGGGCTGGTTGAACAACGATCGACACGCGATTTTGTTCATCACGACTTCGTGACAACTATCGATCGATGGGTATGCCGGCGCGATAATCCTTCGCGCGAAGCTAGCCACGCGTGCGAAATCGAATGTTTGATCACGGCACGAGCGCGTGCTCGAATGCCAGCCTGAAACGCCGCGGGAGCGGCGCTGTTCCCGCCGGGAGGCCGTTATGTCGTCCGCTACCGTCACCATCCGCTTGCGTGAAGAGGATATCGCTGCGCTGGACCGCTATATCGCGGCGCAGGGGCGCGGCCGGTCACGCGCCGATCTGGTCGCGGAAATCGTCTCGCGATGGACGGCCGGCCGGAAGGAGGCCGCCCTGCCACACGACGAAGGAATGCGCCCGGAGGAGCTCAATGCGAGCAACGATTCCTGAAGGGCGCGGACGGCCGGTCAGTCGTCGGCGTCGTCGCGCCGGAGCTCGAAGGCCAGCATCGCCTCGGCCAGAGCCTCGAGTTCACGCTCCTTCTCGCCGCTGTCGGGCATGGCGTTGAGCTCCTTCACTCGCTGCTGGGCGCGGTCATAGTCCTCATCGGTGTGGATCACGATTGGCAGTTTCACATCGGTCTCCTGGTCGCGGTCGAAAGGGCAGGGCGGATGGCGCGCCATCTCGCGCCACGGTTTCGCGATCGTGACGGGGCGTCGCCTCGCCGTCCCCGCCGCCCGCCGGGGGGCTGCCGCGGGATGACGGCAGCTGCAGGTCTCGCCTGGGGCTTAAGCCTTCGGCAAGGGCAGGGCCGTCATCATGGACGTCGATTGCCATGTTGGGAAGGAACGCCGTGATGAAGAGGCTGCTGGCCCTGACGCTGCTGTCCGGCTTCGCCGTGGCGGCCGGGCCGCAGGGCGCCTCGGCCTTCTGGCAGCGCTCGCAGGTTTCCCGTTGCAACGACGCCACCACCGAGGCCGAGCGCCAGCACCTGCGCTGCTGGGAGCTCAACGCCTATGCCGATCCCGGCTGGCCGGCGCTTGGCGTCGGCGGGGCGGGCGGAGCCTATTTCCTCGGGCCGGCGCCCGGCGCCCGCTGGCGGAAGGGCGGCGTGACCCAGAGATTGGGATAGCGGTCGTCAGGAGCAGGCTTGCATGCCGCGCCTCCTGCGCGAAGCGAAAGCCGGCGGGACCGGCCCGAATGCGAGGAGCCGGAGATCGCGCAATCCACAATGGCGCTGCGATTTCGGGATTGAACAAGGGCGCTCGCCCGGGATTTCCCCAGAACGGGGTCCCGCAGACGGCCGCCGCCTGAATTCTGGATCTGGTTCGCCATAGGCGCGGCGATCACCGTTCTGTTTGCTGCCTATCTGGCCATCGATGATCTGGGGATCGCCGCGCTGGCCAGCCTGCCTGCGGACCGTCGTGGCGAGGCCGCCCTGCGTTGCCGCCACTGCTTTCGGCTCATCAAACGGCCACAATAGGTCATTAAGAAGCCTGCATCGAACCGAGTTATTCGGCTGGCTTCGCCGCGACAGGCGTGCCCCACTTTCCACTCTTTCGACAATTGAGTGCCGCTCGGCGGCATGCTGCCGCCGGCATTGCGCCCGGCGGCCTTACGGGCAGCGCGGAAACCCGCGCGCCATTGGACTGATATGAAAAACACAACCCGATACGAACACAAGAACACCAAGCGCGTTACTCCATCGGCCTCGCGCCCCTTGCCTCCGAAATCTCTACCCGGCTGGAAGCCGGAATCTTGCGGCCTCTCGCGCGAGGAACTGCGCGAGATCGTCGCGCAGATCATGGGCTGAGGAGAACACCATGAACCGCAATGATCGCAAGCCGACGGATGGATTCAGGCGCGATCAGGTTGCTCGACGGGCAGGCGCGGGCCTGCAGATGCGCTACGACCGCGCCCTGGCGCTTGCGCGAGGGTGCGAAGCCATAGGCGACCGGGTCGAAGCCGAACGCTTTTACCAGCAGGCCGATCACCTGCGTCGCCTGCTGAACAGCGAAGCTGCCTAGAAGGCCCTCCAAAGGCCGCGCGGCATCCTTGGCGGCGCGGGAGCGGGGGACGAGTATCGAACACGGCCCAGCCGCTTGCTCATCCCATCCACGCGGGCAGGGAAGCCGAGATCGCCCCAGGGGAAATGGTCACGGCCCGTTACCGAGCTGGTCGGAAGATTCGCTCATCCCGGCGCGGAGACGGTTTCCCAAAGCCTGATCGGGAAGCGGGGGAGGCAAAGCCTCGATACGCGGGCCGGGGCTTGCGGTGGTGAGCGGGGTGGGGATCGAACCCACGACCACATGATTAAAAGTCACGTGCTCTACCACTGAGCTACCCGCCCTCACCGCGCCGTGACATACGGAGGTGCTGGGCGCGGGTCAACTCTTCGAGGAAGATGTCACCAGCACCTTCCACCGCCCGCCGCGCGCGTTAACCGACCGGAAACCAAGCCGTCATAGCGTTGCGACATGGTCATCCGTCGCGGTCTCCGGTCCATCTTCGTGACTTTGGCGCTCTACCTCGTGTCGGGCGCGGCCGTCGCCTATTTCATGTTCCACGCCCAGCATGGCGCGCGCGGCCTCGAGGCGCGCGGCGCCGTGCGCGAGTCGCTGCGCGACCTCGAGGCGGAGCTCGCAAGCCTGGTCGCCGAGCGCAAATCCTGGGAACGACACCTCGCGCTCGTCCGCGACGAGGCGGTCGATCGCGACCTCCTCGAGGAGAATGCCCGCAACGTCCTCGGCCGGACCCACAAGAACGACGTCGTCGTCATGGGCCGCTGATCACGGCCGGATTTAGTTCCGGACGTATCGATTAACTTGATTTCGGTTATGCGCTGAGCTGCCTTTGTTTTCAAAGGTTTAGTTCATGCTGCAATGCGAGATAGCGTGCTCGCCAAGGTTTTTGCGATCCTCTACAACAAAGGTCGAATGACCTTGGAGGACCGCCTGATGGCTGTTGCCGCGCGCAAGTCGAAAGCTCCCGCTCAATCGAAATCAGCCGGGAAGCCGGCAAGGGCGCGTTCCGCGAAGGACGGCGCCGGCAAGGCAGGCCCGGCCCTCAGCAACACGCCGACCTTCACCAAGGAAGAAGATCTCCACGCCTATCGCGAGATGCTGCTGATCCGGCGCTTCGAGGAGAAGGCCGGCCAGATGTACGGCATGGGGCTGATCGGCGGCTTCTGCCACCTCTATATCGGCCAGGAAGCCGTGGTCATCGGCATGCAGATGGCTTCCAAGGATGGCGACCAGGTCATCACCGGCTATCGCGACCACGGCCACATGCTGGCCTGCGGGATGGAATCGCGCGGCGTCATGGCCGAGCTGACCGGCCGGCGCGGCGGCTATTCGCGCGGCAAGGGCGGCTCGATGCATATGTTCAGCCGCGAGAAGAACTTCTATGGCGGCCACGGCATCGTCGGCGCGCAGGTATCGCTCGGCACGGGCCTCGCCTTCGCCGACTGGTATCGCGGCGACAACACGGTATCGCTGACCTATTTCGGCGACGGCGCCGCGAACCAGGGCCAGGTCTATGAGAGCTTCAACATGGCCCAGCTCTGGAAGCTGCCGGTCGTGTTCGTCATCGAGAACAACCGCTACGCCATGGGCACCGCGGTGAACCGGGCCTCGGCCCAGACGGATTTCTCCCGCCGCGGCGCTTCCTTCGGCATTCCCGGCGAGCAGGTGGACGGCATGGACGTCCGCGCCGTCCGTGACGCGGCCCTGCGCGCCATCGAGCACGCCCGCTCCGGCAAGGGGCCCTATATCCTCGAGATGCAGACCTACCGCTATCGCGGCCACTCGATGTCGGACCCGGCGAAGTACCGCTCCAAGGACGAGGTCCAGCGGATGCGCGAGGAGCACGACCCGATCGAGCAGGTCCGGGCGCGCCTCGTCCGCGAGTTCAAGATCGGCGAGGACGAGCTCAAGGCGATCGACGCCAAGGTGCGCGAGATCGTCAACGACGCCGCCGAATTCGCCACGCACGACCCCGAGCCCGATCCGTCCGAGCTCTTCACCGACATCCTGCTGGAGCCGGCGCAGGGCTGAGCCCGCGCCATCCGCTTCGTCCTTTCCCCGCGTCTTCGAATCCGGGTGCGTTCATGCCGATCGACATTCTCATGCCTGCCCTTTCCCCCACCATGGAGGAAGGAAAACTGGCCAAGTGGCTGAAGAAAGAGGGCGATCAGGTCAAGGCAGGCGACATTATCGCCGAGATCGAGACCGACAAGGCGACCATGGAGGTCGAGGCGGTCGACGAGGGAGTCCTCGCCAAGATCCTCGTCGCGGACGGCACCGAGAACGTCGCGGTCAACACGCCGATCGGCATCATCGCCGCCGATGGCGAGGATGTGAGCAAGGCGGCCGCGGCCGACCCGGCGAAGATCAATCCGGCCGTCCCGGCGCCCGCAGCCGAGGCTCCCAAGCAGGAGGCGGCGGTGGCCGCTTCGGCCGATGCCCCGGCCGCCAGCAAGCCGGACACGGTTCCGGCCCAGGCCAAGGCCTATGATGCCTCCTCCGAATTCCCTGCGGGCGCCGAGATCGTCTCGATGACGGTCCGCGAGGCGCTGCGCGACGCGATGGCCGAGGAGATGCGCCGCGACAAGGACGTCTTCGTCATGGGCGAGGAGGTCGCGGAATACCAGGGCGCCTACAAGGTCACCCAGGGCCTGCTGCAGGAATTCGGCGCCAAGCGCGTCATCGACACGCCGATCACCGAGCACGGCTTTGCCGGCGTCGGCGTCGGCGCGGCGCTCTCGGGCCTCAAGCCCATCGTCGAGTTCATGACCTTCAACTTCGCCATGCAGGCGATCGACCAGATCATCAACTCCGCCGCCAAGACGCTCTACATGTCCGGCGGCCAGATGGGCTGCCCGATCGTGTTCCGCGGCCCCAACGGTGCCGCCGCCCGCGTCGCCGCCCAGCACAGCCACGACTATGCGGCGTGGTATTCGAACGTGCCGGGCCTCAAGGTCGTGGTGCCCTACAGCGCCTCGGACGCGAAGGGCCTGCTCAAGAGCGCGATCCGCGACCCGAACCCGGTGATCTTCCTCGAGAACGAGATCATGTACGGCAAGTCCTTCGACCTGCCGAAGGGCGACGATTTCCTGGTTCCGATCGGCAAGGCCAAGGTCGTGCGCCCCGGCACGGACGTGACCATCGTCTCCTTCGGCATCGGCATGAACTACGCGCTCGGCGCTGCCGAGGCACTGGCCAAGGACGGCATCGAGGCGGAGGTCATCGACCTGCGCACCATCCGCCCGATGGACATCGAGACCGTGGTCGCCTCGGTGCAGAAGACCAATCGCTGCGTCGCGGTGGAGGAGGGCTTCCCGCAGTCCGGCGTCACCGCCGAGATCGGCATGCGCATCATGGAGGCGGCCTTCGACTATCTCGACGCGCCCGTCGCCCGCGTCACCGGCAAGGACGTGCCGATGCCCTACGCCGCGAACCTCGAGAAGCTCGCGCTTCCGAACATCGGCGAGGTCGTCGCGGCGGCCAAGGCCGTCTGCTATCGCTGAGAAGGGGCTGACCGATGCCGACCAACATCCTGATGCCCGCGCTCTCTCCGACGATGGAGAAGGGCAATCTCGCCAAGTGGCTGAAGAAGGAAGGCGATACGATCAAATCCGGCGACATCATCGCCGAGATCGAGACCGACAAGGCCACGATGGAAGTCGAGGCGGTGGATGAGGGCATCCTCGCCAAGATCGTGGTGCCGGAAGGCACGGCCGACGTCGCCGTCAACGAGGTCATCGGCGTGATCGCCGGCGAGGGCGAGGACGCCAAGAGCGTCGCCGCTCCGGCGGCTGGCGGCGCTCCGAAGGCCGAGGCGCCCAAGGCCGAGCCTGCGAAGGCCGAAGCCGCGCCGGCGGCGGCTCCCGCTCCCGCCAAGGCGCCCGAGGCGCCGGCTGCAGCCGCGGCTCCGGCCAAGGCCGACGGCAATCGGCCCTTCGCCTCGCCGCTGGCGCGGCGTCTCGCCAAGGAGGCCGGGCTCGACCTCGCCGCCATCCAGGGCTCCGGCCCGCATGGCCGCATCGTCGAGAAGGACGTCGAGGCTGCGAAGAAGGGCGGCGGTGCGAAGGCCGCTCCGGCGGCGGTTCCCGCCGGCGCACCGGGCGCGCCCAAGCCCGCCGCTGCGCCGCTCGCGGCCGGGCCGTCCGACGAGCAGATCAAGAAGCTGTTCGAGCCGGGCTCCTATGAGGAGATCCCGCATGACGGCATGCGCAAGACGATCGCCCGCCGCCTCACCGAGGCCAAGCAGACGATCCCGCATTTCTACGTCACGCTGGATTGCGAACTCGATGCGCTCCTGAAGCTGCGCGCCGAGCTCAATGCCGCCGCTCCCGAGAAGGACGGCAAGCCGGCCTACAAGCTCTCGGTCAACGACATGGTGATCAAGGCGCTGGCGCTGGCGCTCAGGGCCGTGCCCGACGCCAACGTCTCCTGGACCGACGGCGCCATGCTCAAGCACAAGCATGCCGATGTCGGCGTCGCGGTCTCGATCCCCGGCGGCCTGATCACACCGATCGTGCGCGACGCCTGCCACAAGACGCTGTCGCAGATCTCAAACGAGATGAAGGACTATGCGACCCGCGCCAAGGCCCGCAAGCTGAAACCCGAGGAGTATCAGGGCGGCACCACGGCTGTCTCCAATCTCGGCATGTTCGGGGTCAAGGACTTCGCCGCGGTGATCAACCCGCCGCATGCGACGATCCTGGCGGTCGGCGCCGGCGAGCCGCGCGTCGTCGTCAAGAACGGCCAGCCGGCCGTCGCCACGGTGATGTCGGTGACGCTCTCGACCGATCACCGCGCCGTCGACGGTGCGCTCGGCGCCGAGCTGCTGCAGGCGTTCAAGGGCTATATCGAGAAGCCCATGGCGATGCTGGTGTGAGCGGCGGAGGCAATCATGGCTGACTACGACATCATCGTCATCGGCTCCGGCCCGGGCGGCTACATCGCCGCGATCCGGGCCGCGCAGCTCGGCTTCAAGACCGCGATCGTCGAGCGCGAGCATCTCGCCGGCATCTGCTCGAACTGGGGCTGCATTCCGACCAAGGCGCTGCTGCGCTCGGCCGAGATCCTGCATTACGGCCAGCACGCCAAGGACTACGGCCTGACGCTGGAAGGCTCGTTCAAGGCCGATCTGGAGGCCATCGTGAAGCGTTCGCGCGGCATCGCCGTGCGGATGAACAACGGCGTCCAGTTCCTGATGAAGAAGAACAAGGTCGACGTGATCTGGGGCGAGGCCAAGCTGACCAAGCCCGGCACGATCGCGGTCGCGCCGACCAAGAAGCCGGCGATGCAGCCGCAAGGACCGGTGCCGAAGGGCGCCAAGGGCGAGGGCACCTATACCGCCGACCATATCATCGTCGCGACCGGCGCCCGACCGCGCGCGCTGCCCGGCCTCGAGCCGGACGGCAAGCTGATCTGGACCTATTTCGAGTCGATGGTCCCGGCCAAGATGCCGAAATCGCTCCTCGTGATGGGCTCCGGCGCCATCGGCATCGAGTTCGCCTCGTTCTACCGGACGATGGGTGTCGAGGTGACGGTGGTCGAGGTGCTGCCGCAGGTCGTGCCGGTGGAGGATGCCGAGATCGGCGCCTTCGCCCGCAAGGCCTTCGAGAAGCAGGGCATGAAGATCATCACCAGCGCCAAGGTGACGAAGGTCGAGAAGGGCGCGGACTCCGTCACCGCCCATATCGAGGACGAGAAGGGCGGCAAGCAGACGATCACGGCGGATCGCATGATCTCGGCCGTCGGCGTCGTCGGCAACATCGAGAACATCGGGCTCGAGACGCTCGGCGTGAAGACCGACCGCGGCTGCATCGTCATCGACGATTTCTGCCGCACCAACGTCAAGGGCGTCTACGCGATCGGCGACGTCGCCGGCCCGCCGATGCTGGCCCACAAGGCCGAGCATGAGGCGGTGATCTGCGTCGAGGCGATCAAGGGCCTGCACCCGCATCCGATGGACAAGGCGATGATCCCGGGCTGCACCTATTGCCATCCACAGATCGCCAGCGTCGGCCTGACCGAGGCGAAGGCCAAGGCCGCCGGCTACGAGATCAAGGTCGGTCGCTTCAACTTCGTCGCCAACGGCAAGGCTGTGGCGCTCGGCGAGGATAGCGGCCTGGCGAAGACGATCTTCGACGCCAAGACCGGCAAGCTGCTCGGTGCCCATCTCGTCGGCCCGGAGGTCACCGAGCTGATCCAGGGCTTCGTCGTCGCGATGAATCTCGAGACGACCGAGGAAGAGCTGATGCACACCATCTTCCCGCATCCGACCCTGTCGGAGGTGATGAAGGAGAGCGTGCTCGACGCCTATGGCAAGGTCCTCAACGCCTGAGGAGTTGACGTAGCGTCACTATTCGGTGTTTCCTGCCTCGTTCAAGAACAAACGGGCGGGAAACAACCATGCCGGACGACCTGATCTACGATGTCGGGCAGCACCGGGGCGAGGACACGGCCTATTATCTGGCCAAGGGTTTTCGCGTCGTCGCCTTCGAAGCCAATCCGGATCTGGTCGAGGCCTGCGCGCGCCGTTTCTCGCGCGAGATCGACGACGGACGCCTGACGATCGAGTCCGGCGCCATCGCTCCGCCGGACGCGGGCGAGGCGGTCACCTTCTACCGCAACGAGATGACCGTCTGGGGTACGACCTCGCCGGACTGGCAGGAGCGCAACCAGAAGCTCGGCCGGCAGAGCGGGGCGATCACGCTGCCGCGGCTGGATTTCGCCGAGGCGCTGCGTCGCCATCAGGCGCCGTATTTCCTCAAGATCGACGTCGAGGGCGCCGATCACCATATCCTCGACGTGATCGCATCGTCCGGCGTGACGCCGGAGCATATTTCCATCGAGTCGGAGAAGGTCGATTTCGACGTGCTGGTCGAGGAGGTCGACCGCCTCGTCTCGCTCGGCTATCGGCGCTTTCGCGCCGTCCAGCAGGCCAACGTCGTCGGCCGGCGCCTGCCGGTCCGGACGCTGGGCGGCGGCACCGTCGTCCATCGCTTCGAGCGGCATGGCTCCGGCCCCTTCGGCGACGATCTCGACCAGCCCTGGCTGTCACGAGACGCGGTGATCGAGGATTACCGCCGTATCTTCCGGCTCTACCGGCTGTTCGGCGACAAGTCCTTCCTGAGGAACCTGCCGGTCATCGGCCAGTTCGTCCGCCTCGGCAGCCATTTCCGCCCCTATCCGCTGCCGGGATGGTACGACACCCACGCCTGGCGCGGGGCCTGAACGCGCCGGGCGAACCGGGCTCTGGCCCGGGCGGCGCGGAAACCGCATACTGCGCTGATGGCCCCGCGTTCCCGCAAATCCTCCAAGCCCGACCGTGTCGTCCGCGACGAGGAGGTCGAGATCCTGCCGCCGCGCCGGGCGACGGCGCTCGACTGGAGCGTCGTGGTGCCGACCGTCGCCTTCGGCACGGCGACCGGCTTCGTCGCCAGCCTAGTGGTCGGCGGCGGCGGATTGATCCGACATGCGGTGGTCGGCGTCCTCGGCATGCTGGTTGGCCAGGGCATCGTGCGGGTGACCGGCTGGCGGCTGCGAACCGGCCATGGTTTCCTCGACGAGGCCGGCATGGCGGTGCTGGGCGCGATCCTCGTCATCCTGCTGGCGCGCTTCATCGCCTGAAGGCGTGCTGGATCACGGAACCCGGCAAGGAGCCGGCGGTTGTGTTGGCGCGCATTCGCGCATGGCTAGGGGGACTTCTGCGATGGAAAGCTTTGCCGCCACCATGGCCCAGCCGGGCTATGGCTTCTTCATGACGCTGCTGATCGGCCTGCTCGCCGGCTGGATCGCCGAGCGCCTGACTTCGGCCGGGCACGGCCTCTTCACCAACATGCTCGTCGGTGTCGCAGGCTCCTTCGTTGGCGCCAAGGTCGCGGAACTCATGGAGATTCCGGTCTACGGCTTCTGGCGAACCCTGGCCGCCGCGGTGGCGGGTGCCATCATCGTGATCGCGATCTGGAACGCGGCACGCGGACGCGGTTGACCTGCGCCAGGGCGCCGGCAGTTGCGATAGCGCGCTCGGGGGATTAGCTAGAGGGAGCCGGCCAGACCGGCTCCCGCTTATGTAGCCCGGACTCCGATATGGCGCTTGTTCTCGACCTGCTGAACCGCGATCCGCGGCCCAATGCCGGCAACCCGAAGGCGCAACCGGCGGAAGTCCGCCACCCCGAGAAGCAGAAGCGTGCGGAGAATCCGGTCCTGCGCAAGCCGGACTGGATCCGCGTCAAGGCGCCGGGCTCGCCGAAATGGGCCGAGACCAAGGCGATCGTGAAGGCCGAGAAGCTGGTCACCGTCTGCGAGGAGGCCGGCTGCCCCAATATCGGCGAGTGCTGGGAGAAGAAGCACGCCACCTTCATGATCATGGGCGACACCTGCACGCGGGCCTGCGCCTTCTGCAACGTGAAGACCGGCGTGCCGCAGGCGCTCGACCCCGAGGAGCCGCGCAAGATCGCCGAGGCCGTCACCAAGCTCGGGCTCGAGCATGTCGTCATCACCTCGGTCGACCGTGACGACCTCAAGGATGGCGGGGCCGAGCATTTCGCGCAGGTGATCGGCGCGATTCGCAAGATGTCGCCCAGCACCACCATCGAGATCTTGACGCCGGACTTCCTGCGCAAGCCGGGGGCGCTCGAGGTGGTCGTCGCGGCCAAGCCCGACGTGTTCAACCACAACATGGAGACGGTGCCGGGCAAGTACCTCAAGGTGCGGCCGGGCGCGCGCTATTTCCACTCGCTGCGGCTGCTGCAGCGGGTCAAGGAGCTCGACCCGACGATCTTCACCAAGTCCGGCATCATGGTCGGCCTCGGCGAGGAGCGGAACGAGATCCTGCAGCTGATGGACGACCTGCGCTCGGCCGATGTCGACTTCATGACCATCGGCCAGTACCTGGCACCGTCGCGCAAGCATCATGCGGTGATCCGCTTCGTCACGCCGGACGAGTTCAAGAGCTTCGAGACCATCGCCTATGCCAAGGGCTTCCTGATGGTCTCCTCGACGCCGCTGACCCGCTCCTCGCACCATGCCGGCGAGGATTTCGCGCGGCTGCGCGCGAACCGGGCGGCGCGGCTGGGCCAGTAGCGGCGCCGCTGCCCATGCCGATGTTCAACAGCACCCGCCGGGTGAAGCACTCGCCCGAGCAGATGTTCGCGCTCGTGGCGGATGTCGATAAATACCCGCAGTTCCTGCCGCTCTGCGAGGGGCTGACGGTGCGGCGGCGCATACCGCGCGACGGCGGCGGCGAGGTGCTGCTGGCCGACATGACGGTCGGCTACAAGGCGATCCGCGAGACCTTCACCAGTCGCGTCACGCTGGACCCGGCCAGCCTCAAGATCCTGGTCGAATATGTCGACGGGCCGTTCCGCCACCTGGAGAACCGCTGGACCTTCAAGCCGCATGAGGCCGGCTGCGAGGTCGGGTTCTTCATCTCCTACGAATTCGCCAGCCGCATGCTCGGCATGCTGATGGGCGCGATGTTCGACAAGGCCTTCCACAAGTTCTCGGAAGCCTTCGAGAAGCGTGCCGATCTGGTCTATGGCCGGGGCGCGGCGCCGGCGCTCGGCTGAGGGCTCAGGGACGGGCGAGGACCGTCTCGCGCAGCAGGTCGAGCGCCTCCAGCACGCTCAACCGCCGGATCTCGTCACGCGACAATTCGCCGAAGCGCCGCTCGCGATGCTGCGTGCCCGACGGACCGGCGCAGGCGAAATGTACCAGTCCGACCGGCTTCTCGACGCTTCCGCCGCCCGGTCCGGCGACGCCGGTGATCGAGACGGCGAAGGTGGCGTCCAGGCGCTGGCGTCCGCCCTCCGCCATCGCCCGCGCGACCGGCTCGCTCACCGCACCGTATTTCTCGAGCAGAGCGGCCGGCACTCCCGCCAGGGCGGCCTTGGCTTCGTTCGCGTAGGTGATCAGCCCGCCCTGCACCATGGCGGAGGAGCCGGCGATGGCCGTCAGCGCGCCGCAGACCAGGCCGCCGGTGCAGGACTCGACCGTCGCCACCGTGAAGCCACGCTCCTTGCTCAAGTCGAGCAGCTCTGCCGCCAGTGAACGAATGTCGAGGTCGAACACGGTCAATCCTCCTCGGGAAGCCGGATCGTCGCCGTGGCCAGCGCCGCAAGCCCCTCGCGCCGGCCGGTAAAGCCCATGCGCTCGGAGGTGGTCGCCTTGATGGCGACTTTCCCGATGGCGACGCCGGTGATGGCCGCGATCTCGGCGCGGATGGCCTCGCGATGCGGGCCGACCTTGGGCGCTTCGCAGACGATCGTCAGGTCGAGATGGTCGATCCGCCCGCCACGCTCGCGCACGCGCTGCGCCGCGAAGGCGAGGAACTGGGCCGAGGCGGCACCGCGCCATTGCGGATCGCTCGGCGGGAAATGCGTGCCGATGTCGCCATCGGCCAGCGCACCCAGCAGGGCGTCGGTCAGCGCATGCAGGCCGACATCGCCGTCGGAATGGGCAACGACGCCCTGGTCGTGCCCGATCCGCACGCCGCCGAGCCAGACATGGTCGCCCGGTCCGAAGGCGTGGACGTCATAGCCGGTACCGACGCGCGTCACGAGCACCGCGCCGTGGCGGGCATTGGCCCTGAGGAAATCCTCGGCATGGGTCAGCTTCACATTGGCCGGGTCGCCGCGGAAGGTCGCGACGGTGTGGCCGGCCCATTCCATCAGGGCGGCGTCGTCGGTGAAGCCGTGCTGCAAGGCAGCCGCAGCGGCCTCATGCGCCTCGAGCAGCGGCCCGAAGCGGAAGGCCTGCGGCGTCTGGACGCTGACGAGCTGGTCCCGCGGCGGGGTCTCGGCGACGTGGCCGCTGGTATCGGTGCGCTTGATCGTATCGGTGACGGGCATGGCCGGGATGGCGGCGAGGTCACCGGCGCCGAGCCTGTGGATCGCCGCGCTGATCTGGGCGCGCGAAACGAAGGGCCGCGCGGCGTCATGAACGAGCACGATGCCGTCGAACCCGGCGCGGGACAGGGCGAGCAGCCCGCGGCGCACGGAAGCCTGGCGGGTCTCGCCGCCCAAGGTGGGGGCGACAAGTCGGGCGCTGTCCAGGCCGGCGATGGCGTTCGCATAACGGGCTTCATCGCCTTCGCCGATGACGACCGCGACGCGCTCGATCGCCGGCTCCGCGAGGAACGGCATCAGCGCATGGGCGAGGACGGGCCGGCCGTTGACGAGGCGATACTGCTTCGGCTCGCCATCGCCGGCCCGCAGGCCGCGGCCTGCCGCGACGAGCAGGGCGGCCACGGGCGGGAAGGTATCGGTCGGGTACGGCACGAGGAAGGTCCTGGCTGACAGCAAGTTTGCGGCAGGCATAGCCAATTCCTGCGGCCGAGGGCAGGGGGTGCGACCATGTTGCAATGCAGCGCATTTCCTGCGCGCTTGCGCTGGCGCAGCATTGTCCAATAAATATGCATGCTGACGATTGCCTCAAAATCAGGCTGCACCCTTTGGACATCGCTGGAATTCCGATCGAAACCCGCGCCTTCCTGGCGCCGATGTCGGGCGTGACGGATATCGTCATGCGCCGGATCGCGGCCCGCTACCACGCGGGAATCGTGGTCTCGGAAATGGTGGCGTCGGACGAATTCGTCCGCGGCAGCGAGGAGGCGCGCATCCGGGCCGAAGGCGAGGGCGTGTCGCCGCATGTCGTCCAGCTCGCCGGCTGCGATCCGCACTGGCTCGGCGAGGCCGCCCGGCTGGCGGAAGCGAACGGCGCGGCGATCGTCGACATCAATATGGGCTGCCCGGCCAAGAAGGTGACCGGCGGCTGGGCCGGCTCGGCGCTGATGCGGGACCTCGACCATGCAGTGTCGCTGGTCGACGCCGCCGTCGCCGCCGTCACGATCCCCGTAACGGTGAAGATGCGGCTGGGCTGGGACGATGCCTCCCGCAACGCCCCGGAACTCGCCCGCCGCGCGGTCGCGGCCGGCGCCCGGATGATCACCATCCATGGGCGCACGCGGCAGCAGTTCTACAAGGGCAAGGCCGATTGGCGCGCCATCGCTGCCGTGCGCGCGGCCGGCGATTTCCCGCTGGTCGCCAATGGCGACATCCACGGCCTCGCCGATGCCGAGGCCTGCCTCGCAGAATCCGGCGCCGATTGCGTGATGGTCGGGCGCGCCGCGCTCGGCCGGCCCTGGCTTGCCGGCGCGATCGGAGCGGCGCTGGATGGTCGACAGATCGCCGCGCCCTCCTTGGCGGAGAAGCTCGCTGTCGCGATCGAACATTATGAGGGGCTGCTGGCGCTGATGGGCGTGGCCCATGGCGTGCGCCACGCCCGCAAGCATCTCGCGGCCTATGCGGACGAAGCCCTGGAGGAGGGCTGCGCGCCGGATCCGGAGCGGCGGCGCCTGCTGCTGACCTCGGACGATCCGCGCGTCGTCAAGGCGGCCCTGACCGGGCTGTTCTCGACCGAGCGCAACCGCGAAGCGGCCTGAGAGGAAAGGATGGGCCGATGACGGCGATGTTTGCCGACAAGGGGCTCGGGAGCGAGCGGTCCTATCTGCTCGACCCGATCGAGGTCCAGGCGCTGAACGTCCTGCCGATGCCGGTGCTGGTGATCGGGGAGGGCCATGCGGTGATCTACGCCAACACTGCGGCCGAGGACTTCTTCCAGTCGAGTGCCGCCGTGCTCAAGCGCCAGCGCATCGACGATCTGATCGCCTTCGGCTCGCCCGTGCTCGGCTTGATCGAGGAGGTGCAGCGCCGCGGCGCCAGCGTCAGCGAGTACCGGCTGGATCTGGGCTCGCCGCGGCTCGGCAGCGACCGCGTCGTCGACGTCTTCGCCTCGCCCCTGCCCAGCCAGGGCGATGCGGTGGTGCTGATGCTGCAGGAACGGACAATTGCCGAAAAAATGGACAGGCAATTGACGCATCGCGGGGCAGCCCGGTCGATCACCGCACTCGGTGCCATGCTGGCGCATGAGATCAAGAATCCGCTTTCCGGCATCCGGGGCGCGGCGCAGCTGCTCGAAGGCTCGATCTCCGACGACGATCGCATGCTGACCCAGCTGATCTGCGACGAGACCGACCGGATCGTGAAGCTGGTGGAGCGCGTCGAGCTGTTCGGAGACGAGCGGCCGAGCGAGCGCGACCCCGTCAACGTCCATGACGTGCTCGACCATGTGAAGCGCCTGGCACAGTCGGGTTTCGCCCGGCACATCCGGTTCAGCGAGGTCTACGACCCCTCCCTGCCGCCGGTGGCCGGAAATCGCGACCAGCTCGTCCAGGTGCTCCTCAACCTGATCAAGAATGCGGCCGAAGCCATTGGCGAACAAGCGGTCGATGGCGAGATCATCCTGACCACGGCCTATCGCCCCGGTATCCGCCTGCAGGTTCCGGGCTCGTCCGAGCGCATCGCGCTGCCGCTCGAAATCGGCATCCGCGACAACGGGCCCGGCGTGCCGGCCGACCTCGTCCAGCACCTGTTCGATCCCTTCGTGACGACCAAGGCGCAGGGAAGTGGCCTTGGACTTGCACTCGTCGCCAAGGTGATCGGCGATCACGGCGGAATCGTCGAATGCGAATCCGCTCCTCGCCGGACGCAGTTCAGAATTCTTCTGCCGCTGCACCAGCTCGGTCAGGGCAGTCAGCGCAAGGCCTAAAGGAACCCATGCCGACCGGTCATATCCTCGTCGCCGACGACGACGCCGCGATCCGCACCGTCCTCAATCAAGCGCTGGCCCGGGCCGGCTACGAAGTCCGGACCACGGGCCAGGCGGCGACGCTCTGGACCTGGGCCGCACAGGGACTGGGCGATCTGATCATCACCGACGTGGTCATGCCGGACGGCAATGCCTTCGACCTGCTGCCGCGCATCAAACGGGTGCGGCCCGAGCTGCCGATCATCGTGATGAGCGCGCAGAACACGTTCATGACGGCGATCAAGGCGTCGGAGCGCGGCGCCTATGAATACCTGCCCAAGCCCTTCGACCTGAAGGAACTCGTCGCGATCGTCGGGCGTGCCATGTCGCGCCCGCGCGGCGAGACGGCCCGCGGCCATGCCGCCGAGCCCGAGGACATTCCGCTGATCGGCCGCTCGCCGGCGATGCAGGACGTCTATCGCGCCCTGGCGCGCCTGATGCCAATCGATCTCACCGTGATGATCAATGGCGAGTCGGGCACCGGCAAGGAGCTGGTGGCGCGGGCGCTGCACGACTACGGCAAGCGCAAGAACGGCCCCTTCGTCGCGATCAACATGGCGGCGATCCCGAAGGACCTGATCGAATCCGAGCTGTTCGGCCATGAGAAGGGCGCCTTCACCGGTGCGCTGACGCGCTCCTCCGGGCGCTTCGAGCAGGCGGAGGGCGGCACGCTCTTCCTCGACGAGATCGGCGACATGCCTATGGAGGCGCAGACCCGCCTCCTGCGCGTGCTCCAGCAGGGCGAATACACCACGGTCGGTGGCCGCACGCCGATCAAGACCAATGTCCGCATCATCGCCGCGACCAACAAGGACCTGCGCATCTCGATCGCGCAGGGGCTTTTCCGCGAGGACCTGTTCTTCCGGCTGAACGTGGTGCCCATCCGCCTGCCGCCGCTGCGCGAGCGCGTCGAGGACATCCCGGACCTCGTCCGCCACTTCTTCTCGCTCGTCGAGAAGGAGGGCCTGCCGCGCAAGCAGGTCGATTCGGAAGCGATGGACGTGATGCGGCGCTATCGCTGGCCCGGCAATGTCCGCGAGCTGGAGAACCTGGTCCGCCGCCTTGCGGCGCTCTATCCCCAGGAAACCATTACGGCCCCGATCGTGGAGGCCGAGCTCCAGCCGGCCAGCGCCGGCCCGGGCTATGCGAGCAGCCCGGCCGCGACGGAACGGAGCGAGACCCTGTCCGGCTCGGTCGAACGTCATCTCGGCCAGTATTTCGGCAGTTTCGGCGACAATATCCCGCCGCCCGGCCTCTATCACCGCATTCTGCGCGAGATCGAGCCGCCGCTGATCGCGGCCGCGCTCGCCGCCACGCGCGGCAACCAGATCCGGGCCGCGGAACTGCTCGGACTCAACCGGAACACATTGCGCAAGAAGATCCGCGAGCTCGACATGCAGGTGGTCCGCTCGCCACGCTGAGCCGGCGCAGCGCTGCCTTGCCCATGTCATATTTTGACAACACCGTTGCGGCGGCGCATCAGTAGCGCCCGCCGGCCGGATCCGCATCCGCCCGCGCTGCATCGGAGTTGCCAGAAAACGTGTCCGCTTCCATCGGTGAGGCCAGAATGATGCCGCGCGGCGAGGAGAAATCCCGCCGCGTCTCCGGCTGGATCGGAGCGATCGTCGTCGTTCTGGCGCTGGTCTCGGCGCTGCTCACCTTTCTTGTCCTGTCTGGCGCCACGCCGATCGTGCCGGTCCACGAGATCGTGGTCGGCGTCTTCGTGCTCAACGCGCTGCTGATCCTGGCGCTGCTGGTGATCGTCGCGTTCGAGGCGGCCGTCCTGATTCGGGCGCGCAAGGCGGGGGCGGCCGCGGCCGGGCTGCATGTCCGGATCGTCGGCCTGTTCAGCATCATCGCGGCGCTGCCGGCCGTCCTCGTCGCCATCATCGCGACCGTGACGATCGAACGCGGGCTCGAGCCCTGGTTTTCCGACCGGATGCGCGATGCAGTGTTCAAGTCGGTCGAAGTCGCCGATGCCTATGCCGCCAGCCAGTGCCGCTCGCTGGGACGCGAGATCCGCATCCTCGCCGACGACCTGACCCGGGCCAAGCCGGCCTATGACGTCGACCGCAAATGGTTCGAGAACTTCCTGACGAACCGTGCCACCGCGCTCGGCGTGCCCGTCGCGGCGATCATGCAGCCGCCGGACAAGGTGGTCGTGCGCGCCAACATCAACGTGCTGCGCGATGCGCCGAAGCCGGATCAGGCCGCCTTCGACGATGCCCAGTCCGCGCCGGAGCCGATCTGCGTCATCCCCCGGACAGGCCGGATCTTCGGCGCGGTGATGAAGCTGCCGGCCTATGACAACAGCTTCCTGCACATCGCCCGGGAGGTCGACCCGCTCGCCGTCGAGTTCCCAGCGGTCGCGCGTGGTGCTGCCGTCGAATATCTGTCGATCGACGCACGCCGGAAGGGCGTGCAGATCGCCTTCGCGTCGATGTACGGCCTGATCGCGCTGATCCTGCTGTTGTCAGCGATCTGGATCGGCCTGAGCTTCGCCAACGGCCTCGTCGCGCCGATCCGCCGCATGATCCACGCCACCGATCAGGTTTCGAGCGGCAATTTCTACGTCCAGGTGCCGGTCCGACGATCAGAGGGCGATCTCGCGCATCTCGGCGAGACCTTCAACAAGATGACCGCGGAGCTGCGCCGCCAGCGTGACGGGCTGGTGACGGCGAGCGAGGTCATGGACCGCCGGCGCCGTTTCACCGAAACGGTGCTCTCAGGCGTCTCTTCCGGCGTGCTGAGCCTCGATGCCGACGGGCATGTCACCACGATCAACCGCTCGGCGGAAAGCCTTCTGGGTACCGGCGGGCGCGTGCTGGGCAAGCCGATCGCGGAGGTCGCGCCCGAGGTCACCAGCTTCGTCGCCGAGGCGCTGCAGGGCCGCCAGCGCCAGAGCTCGGGACAGATCATCTTCGCCCGCGCCGGGCAGGACCGCATGGTCAATGTCCGCGCCGTTCGCGAGGGCGAGGGGATCGGGGCCGGGCTCGTGGTCACGCTCGACGACATCACCGACCTGGTCTCGGCCCAGCGCACCGCGGCCTGGGCCGATGTGGCGCGGCGGATCGCCCATGAGATCAAGAATCCGCTGACGCCGATCCAGCTTTCGGCCGAGCGCATCAAGCGCCGATTCGGGCGGGTCATCACCGAAGGGAAGGATGTCTTCGACCAGTGCACGGATACGATCGTGCGACAGGTCGAGGATATCCGGCGGATGGTCGACGAGTTCTCCTCCTTCGCCCGGATGCCGAAGCCGTCGCTGCTCAGGGAGGACATCGTCGAGACCATCAGGCAGATCGTCTTCCTCTGGCGGGTCGGCAATCCCGAGGTGACGATCGAGGAGAGCCTGCCCTCCGAGCCGGTTTCCGCCCGGTTCGACCGTCGCCTGATCTCGCAGGCCCTAACGAACGTCATCAAGAACGCGACCGAGGCGATCGACGCCATCCCCATCGAAGAGCGCGGCCATGGCCGCATCGACGTCCGGCTCGAGCGGCTCGACGACGGGCGCATCGTCATCGACGTGATCGACAACGGCAAGGGCCTGCCGGCGGACCAGCGGCAGAAGCTGCTGGAGCCCTATATGACGACGCGCGAGGGCGGGACGGGCCTCGGCCTTGCGATCGTCGGCAAGATCCTGGAGGACCATGGCGGGGGGATCGAGCTGCTCGACCGACCCGACGCCTCCAGCGGCGCGCGCGGTGCGCGCATTCGTCTCTGGTTCCCCGAAGCGGGCCCGACGCAGGACGTCGAGGACGGCGACAACGCCGCTTCGCCGGCCTCCGGCCTCAATCATGATCGAAGGAATGGAATTGGCTCATGAGCGCTGACATCCTGGTGGTGGACGACGAAGTCGATATCCGCGATCTGGTCGCCGGCCTTCTGGAGGACGAGGGCTACCGGACCCGCAAGGCGGGCTCCGCCGACGACGCGCTGGCCGCGATCGCGGCGCGGCGGCCGAACCTGGTCTTCCTCGACATCTGGCTGCAGGGCAGCCGCCTCGACGGCCTGCAGGTCCTCGAACTGATCAAGGAGAGCCACCCGGATCTCGCCGTGGTGATGATCTCCGGCCACGGCAACATCGAGACGGCCGTGTCCGCGATCAAGAGCGGCGCCTACGACTTCATCGAGAAGCCGTTCAAGGCGGACCGGCTGGTTCTCGTCGCCGAGCGCGCGCTGGAAGCTTCGCGGCTGCGCCGCGAAGTGCGCGAGCTCAAGACCCGCTCGGTGCAGGCCAACCGCATCGTCGGGCGCACGACGGTGGTGAACCAGCTGCGCCAGACGATCGAGCGCGTCGCGCCGACCAATGCGCGCGTCCTCATCACCGGCGAGCCGGGCTGCGGCAAGGAGCTAGCGGCGCGCACGATGCACGAGGCGTCGACGCGGTCGAACAGCCCCTTCGTCGTCATCAACGCCGCGACCATCACGCCCGAGACGATGGAAGAGGAGCTCTTCGGCGTCGAGGGCGGCGACGGCCGCTCGCGCCGGATCGGGGCGCTCGAGGAGGCGCATGGCGGCTCGCTCTACATCGACGAGATCGGCGACATGCCGCGCGAGACCCAGAACCGCATCCTGCGCGTGCTGGTCGACCAGAACTTCCAGCGTGTCGGCGGCGCGACGCGCGTGCATGTCGACGTGCGCATCATCTCCTCGTCGAGCCGCGACCTCGCGAAGCTCATCGCCGACGGGCAATTCCGCGAGGACCTCTATCATCGCCTCAGCGTCGTGCCGATCCGGATACCGCCGCTGTCGGAGCGGCGCGAGGACGTGCCGGAGCTGATCGAGTTCTTCATGGACCAGATCTCGATCGCGACCGGCCTGCCGAAGCGCCAGATCGGCAGCGACGCCATGGCCGTGCTGCAGTCGCATGAATGGCCGGGCAATGTCCGCGAGCTGCGCAACAATGTCGAACGGCTGATGATCCTGACCAAGGGCGATCCGACGGCCGAGGTGACGGTCGAGATGCTGCCGGCCGAGGTCGGCGCCATGGTGCCGACCACGCCTTCGGGCTCCGGCGGCGAGCGCCTGATGAGCCTGCCGCTGCGCGATGCGCGCGAGATCTTCGAGCGCGAATATCTGATCGCCCAGATCGCCCGCTTCTCGGGCAACATCTCGCGGACGGCCGAATTCATCGGCATGGAGCGCTCGGCTCTGCACCGCAAGCTGAAGTCGCTCGGCGTCGGTTGACGGAGGTTCGGTTTGGCGGGTATCTGCGCCGCACGCAGATACCCCTGTGTAAAATCGTGGCGCTGCTGCACTTGCGCCGCAAACAGACTCGACGATCTAATGGAGCGTCGGTGTTCCGAGGCTGGAGGAATGCGCCACCAGCCCGAACGGAACGAACTGGACCGCGGACGCAAAACCGACGCGATCCCAACAATAGGGACTACCCATGGCCGCTGAGCGGGCACAGAACCTTCAGGACACCTTCCTCAACCACGTTCGCAAGCAGAAGATCCCGCTGACGATCTTCCTCGTCAACGGCGTGAAGCTGCAGGGTGTCGTCACCTGGTTCGACAATTTCTGCGTGCTGCTGCGCCGCGACGGCCATTCGCAGCTCGTCTACAAGCACGCGATCTCGACCATCATGCCCGGCCATCCGGTGCAGCTGTTCGAGCCCGAGGACACGGACAAGAACTGATTTGGCGGCAAGCCGCGACAACGAGCAGGAGCGGGCGGCGCCCAAGCCGCTCGACGAGATCGAACGCGATATCGCGGCGAATACGCGCGCCTATGTCGTGGGGCCCTATCTGCAGAAGCGCGGTGTCGCGGCGGATGCCAATCAGCGCTCCTTCGCGGCGCGGCTCGACGAGGCTGCCGGCCTCGCGGCCGCGATCGACCTGACCGTCGTCGAGCCGGTCCAGGTCCTGCTCACGGCGCTGCGGCCCGCCACCTATCTCGGCAAGGGCAAGGTCGAGGAGCTGGCGGAGCGCATCAAGCTCGAAGAGATCGGCCTCGTCGTGATGGACTGCGCGCTGTCGCCGGTCCAGCAACGCAATCTGGAGAAGGCCTTCGGCTGCAAGGTCATCGACCGCACCGGCCTGATCCTGGAGATCTTCGGGCGACGGGCCCGGACCAAGGAGGGCGCGCTCCAGGTCGAGCTCGCGCATCTCAATTACCAGAAAAGCCGGCTGGTCCGCTCCTGGACCCATCTCGAACGCCAGCGCGGCGGCTTCGGCTTCCTCGGCGGCCCGGGCGAGACCCAGATCGAGGCCGACCGGCGCATCATCCAGGAACGGATGAGCAAGATCGAGCGCGATCTGGAGCAGGTGAAGCGCACCCGTTCATTGCATCGCGCCAGCCGGAAACGCGTGCCTTATCCGATCGTTGCGCTTGTCGGCTACACCAATGCCGGAAAGTCGACGCTGTTCAACCGGCTGACCTCGGCCGAGGTGCTGGCGCAGGACATGCTGTTCGCCACGCTCGATCCGACGGCGCGCGCGATCAAGCTGCCGCATGGCGCGCGGATCATGCTGTCCGACACCGTCGGCTTCATCTCTGACCTGCCGACTCAGCTCGTCGCCGCCTTCCGCGCCACGCTCGAGGACGCGATCGAGGCCGATGTGCTGCTGCATGTCCGCGACGTCGCCCATGAGGACACACAGGCGCAGGCCGCGGACGTCCAGGCGATCCTGCGCGATCTCGGCATCAACCCCGATGATGGCCAGCGCGTGATCGAGGTCTGGAACAAGGCCGACCTGCTCGACCCGGCCGAGCGCGAGCGCCAGCTCGGGATCGCCTCGCTCCGGCCCGCCGAAGCGCGCCCTGTGCTGGTCTCGGCCCTCACCGGGGAAGGGATCGAGCGGCTGACGCGCGCGATCGAGACCCGCATCGCCCATAGCCGCCCGGTCTATTCGCTCGCGCTTGCGCCCGGAGACGGCAAGTCGCTGGCCTGGCTGCATGCCAATGGCGAGATCCTCCGGCGCGAGGATGCCGAGGACGGCAGCCTTCAGCTGATCGTGCGGCTGCCGCCCGAACGGGAAGGGGCCTTCTCCGCCCGCTTCCCCGAGGCGATCCGGCAAAGCTGAGCCGCCCTACGCCCCTGCCTTCTCCTGCCGCTTCACGCTCTGCCAGAGCGCTTCGAGCTCATCGAGCGTCGCGTCCTGGGCCTTGCGCCCTTCGGCGTCGAGCCTATCTTCGATGCCCTTGAAACGGCGCTCGAACTTCGCGCTCGCCGCGGCCAGGCAAGCTTCCGGGTCGGCATCGACATGGCGGGCGAGGTTGGCGACGACGAAGAGCAGGTCGCCGATCTCTTCCCGGATCGCATCCTTATCGCCCTTGGCCAGCGCCTCGTCGATCTCCGCGGTTTCCTCGCGGATCTTGTCGAGCACCAGGCGCGCATCGTTCCAGTCGAAGCCGACCGTCGAGGCGCGCGCCTGGAGCTTCCAGGCACGGGTGAGGGCGGGCAGCGTATGCGGCACGCCGGCGAGCACACCGGTGTCCTCGGCTTGCGGCGGCAGGCCGGCGGCTGCGCGCTGCGCCGCCTTGGCGGCTTTTTCCTCGGCCTTGATCCGGTGCCAGAGCACCTTCACCTCGGCCGGCGAGAGATCGCGCGCGTCGCCGAAGACATGCGGATGGCGGCGGAGCAGCTTGGAGGTGATCGCCTCGACGACGTCCGGAAAGGCGAAGGAGCCTTCCTCCTCGGCCATGCGGGCATGGAAGACGACCTGCAGCAGCAGATCGCCGAGCTCGTCCTTGAGGTCGAGCTTGTCGCCGCGCGCGATCGCATCGGCGACCTCATAGGCCTCCTCGACCGTGTAGGGCGCGATGGAAGCAAAATCCTGGTCCAGATCCCAGGGACAGCCGGTTCCCGGCGTGCGCAGCGCCGCCATGATCTCGATCAGCCGGGTGATGTCGCGAGAAGGCTTCAAGGCTGACATGTCTCCGCTGCAACTTGTCCGGAACTGAAGTAGCCTCCTCCCATGATTCAAGTCACCCCGTCCATTGCGATCGACGAGAGCGAGATCGAGGAGAGCTTCGTTCGCGCATCCGGTCCCGGCGGCCAGCACGTCAACAAGGTGTCGAGCGCGGTGCAGATCCGCTTCGATGTGCGCCGGTCGCCGTCCCTGCCCAACGAGGTGGCGATCCGGCTGATGAAGCAGGCCGGAAGCCGTCTGACCCAGGACGGCGTCATCGTCATCGTCGCCCAGGCGCATCGCAGCCAGAAGCGCAATCGCGAGGAAGCCGTCGAGCGCCTGCTGGAGCTGATCCGCGCGGCTGCGATCCGGCCCGCCGTCCGCCGCGCGACGAAGCCGACCAAGGCCTCGAAGGAACGCCGCCTCGCCTCCAAGGAGAAGCGCTCTGGCGTCAAGGCCGGCCGGCAGAAGCCGGTATCCGACTAGCATGACCGATCGAGAGGACAGGCGAGGGCAGGGCGCACGGCTTGCCCGGGCTCCGCGGCGCATCACGCCAGATTACCTCCAGCGCGCAGCGATGCACTATCTCGAACGCTATTCCGCGCCGGCCGCGCAATTGCGCCGGGTGCTGGCGCGCAAGATCGCGCTGAGCTGCCGCCATCATGGTGAAGACCCGGCGGCGCACAGGACAGTGCTCGATGATGTCGTCTCGCGTTGCATCGCCTCCGGGCTGGTTGACGATCAGCGTTTTGCCGAGGCGAGGGCTGCAACGCTCAGGCGCCGTGGCCGCTCGGCGCGCGCCGTCGCCGCCACGCTCGCCGCGAAGGGCGTGGGCCGCGAGCTTGCACAGCAGGCCAGCAGCGTCAGCGACGAGGAAGAGTTGGCCGCGGCCCGGAAAGCCGCGTGGCGCAAACGGCTCGGCCCATGGTCGCGCGGGGACCGGGCAGCGAGCCGCCAGAAGGACCTCGCAGCGTTGGCGCGGGCTGGCTTCTCGATCGCGGTCGCCCGCGCCGTGATCGACGGCGCCGCAGACGAAGACACGGACAGCGGCACGCTGACCTCATAGCGTGGTCAGCGCTCACCGGTCATGTCGGGATGCAACGTAGTCTGGTCGCATCCCACACCCCGTCCTGGCAGGGCACGGTCGCGAAGTCGGTCAACAGAGCCACAGCCAACAGCGCGGCAAAAGCGGCCAGTGCGACCGCCAGGCCGATGACGGCCATCCTGATCATGCTCTGTCCCTCTCACATCAAGCCACTGGCGCAGGCCGATGCGACCAGGAAAGGTGGCAGCAAGCCGCCCCCCTCATTCGAGCTTGACCTGCGCCTCCTTGACGACCTTGCCCCAGCGCTCGACCTCGGCCGAGACGAAGCGGCCGAAATCATCGCCGGAGAGGCTCGGGATTGGCGAGCCGTTCTTCTTCCAGGCGGCCTCGATCATCGGGGTCTTGAGGGCTTTCTCGACCTCGCTGCGCATCCGGTTCACGATCTCGGGCGGCGTGCCCTTCGGCGCCCAGAGCGCATACCAGGTCGAAACCTCGAAGCCTTGGAGGCCGGCCTCCTTCGCCGTCGGCACGTCGGGCACCGCCTCGGACCGCGTCGGCGAGGCGACGGCGAGGCCGCGCAGAGTTCCGTTCTGGATCTGGGCCGCGGAAGAGCCGAGGCCGTCGAACAGCAGGTCGACCTGGCCGGCGACCGTGTCCTGCAGGGCCGGGCCGGCACCGCGATAGGGCACATGCGTCAGCTTGGTGCCGGTCGAGATCTGGAAAAGCTCGCCCGCGAGGTGATGCGTCGTGCCGTTCCCGGCCGAGGCGAAGTTGAGCTTCTCGGGGTTCTGCTTCGCGAAGGCGACCAGCTCGGCAACGGTCTTCGCCTGGACCTTGCCGGGATGGACGACGATAACCTGCGGCGGCTGGGCGATCACCGCGATCGGAACGAAATCCGTCTGGATGTTGTAGTCGAGCTTCGGATAGAGCGCCGGGGCGATGGCATGGTGCGCCGCGCCGACGAAGAAGGTGTAGCCGTCCGGCTTCGCCTTGGCGGCAGCCGAGGCGCCGACCGTTCCGCCGGCGCCGCCGCGGTTCTCGATGACGATGCGCTGGCCAAGCTGCTGGTCGAGCTGGGCTGCGAGCGGGCGCGCGAAGGCGTCGGTGCCGCCGCCGGCCGGAAACGGCACGATGAAGGTGATCGGCCTCTGCGGCCAGGTTTCGGCATGGGCCGGCGCCAGAATCGCCAGCGCGGACGCGGCCGTCGCCGCCGCGATCAGATGTCGCTTCGTGATCATCGAGATTCCTCTCCCTGAGAAAGGCTCTTTCCGGCCTTCGGTGCGCGCTCGATCAGACATCGGCGCTTTCCCGGGATTAGGCCATCGCGCGTCTCGGTTTGGCAAGCGGCTCGCCGCCTGGGGAGATGGCCGCGGTCAGGCCTCCGGGTTCCTCTCGGCGGCGGTCATCGTGCCGATCTCGTCCGTCGTCGAGTCGGCGCTGCCGCGCCGGCCCGCCACGGAGTCGCCCGCCGTCTCGTCCGGACTCGGTTTCAGCTTCGGGAGCGATATCCGCACCTTCAGCCCGCCCTCGGGGTGGTTCGACAGGAGGACTTCGCCGCCATGGGAGCGGATAACGGCGCGCGCGATCGTCAGCCCCAGGCCCGACCCGCCCGTTTCCCGGCCGCGCGATTCTTCCAGCCGGGCAAAGGGCTGGAAGACCCGCTCCATGTCGGCTTCGGGGATGCCGGGGCCGTCATCCGCGACGATGACGATGAGTTCGGTCCGCGTATCCCGGATCTCGACCGTGACGGTGTCTCCGAACTTCACCGCATTGCCGATGAGATTCCAGAAGGCGCGCTTCAGGGCCGTCAGCCTGCCGAGCACCCGCCCATGCGCGATCCCGCCCAGAGCAATGCGGCGCCCCTGGTCGATCTGCTCGTCGACGATGGTCTCGACCACCGAGACGAGGTCGATCGGGCGGATCGGTTCGCTGGAGATGCCGCCGCGCAGATATTCCAGCGTGGAATCGATCATCGTCTCCATCTCGCCGAGATCGGCATCGATGAGACGTCGCGTCGCGTCGTCGTCGAGCAGTTCGGAACGCAGCCTGAGCCGGGTGATGGGCGTGCGCAGGTCGTGCGAGACGGCCGCGAGCGCCTGCGTGCGCTCGGCGACGAGGTGCTGGATGCGCTCGCGCATGGTGTTGAATGCCTGCGCGGCGCGGCGCACCTCGGAAGGCCCGCGCTCCGGAAGCGGGTGGGGCGCTTCATCGAGGCTGAAGCGCTCGGCCGCGACGGCCAGCTCCCGCAACGGGCGCGTCGCCCAGCGCAGCAGCAGCAGCGCGACGACGACGATGCCCACGGCGAAACAGATCGCGATGGCCATCACGCTCCAGTCGGCATGCTGCGTCGTTCCGAGCGCGGATGAGGAGAAGTTGACCCAGGAGCCGTCCGCCAGCCGCGCCGAGACCAGCATCATGTGCCGATAGGCATCGGCATCGGCATTGCCGGCGCCGAGCGCGCCGTCATCGGCGAATCCGACCCGGAAGGAGTCCGCGGCGAGATCCGGCACCAGCTCCCGGAGATGGGCCTCCATCGCTTGTGTCCGTGCCGTCTTCGGCGCCGTGCCCAGCACCAGACTGACCTTGCTCCAATGCACCTCGAGGCTGGCGCTGGAGAGATCGTGCGCAACGCGATCGCGGTCGGGAGCCTGGGGAAGGCTTGCGATGGCGCGCTTGATCGAGACGATGCGCTCGGCGAGGCCGCGGTCACGCGCCGTCGTGGCCAGGCTTTCGACGCCGACGCGATAGGCCCAATAGCCGAGGAAATGGAAGGCGAGCAAAGCCGCGACCAGGATCAGGATCGCCTGGCCGGCGACGGTATCGGGAAAGAGGCGGCTCAGAGCTTTCTTCAAGCGGGCTGTCCCTGCCGCGACTGCACATCGCAGGCCAGCATATATCCCGCGCCGCGGATCGTCTTGATCAGCTGCCCGCCATTCTGCCCGGCCTCGAGCTTGCGCCGCAGCCTGCTGATCTGGACGTCGATGGTCCGGTCGAAGGGGTCGTTGCTCGCACGCGCCTTGGCGAACTGCATCAGGGCCTCGCGCGACAGCACCCGGTTGGCGTGTTCGACGAAGGCGACGAGGAGGTCGAACTCGCCGGTCGAGAGATCGATCAACGTCCCTGAGGGCGACTGGAGCTCGCGGCGGCGCAGATCCATCGCCCAGCCGTCGAAGCTGATGATCTCGCTTCCCCGCGCCTCGGCGGAACCGCGCGCGGCGCGCGAGCGGCGCAGCACGGCCCGGACCCGGGCCAGCAATTCGCGCGGGCTGAACGGCTTGGTGACGTAGTCGTCGGCGCCGCCCTCGAGCCCCATGATGCGCACGCTTTCCTCGCTGCGGGCGGTCAGCATCACGATCGGGACATGCGAGGTTGCCCTGACGTCCTGGCAGAGCTCCACCCCGGACCGGCCCGGCAGCATCAGATCGAGGATGATCAGGTCGATCGGCGTATGCGCCAGCACGTCCATCATCGCCTGACCGTCGTGAGCACCGACGACCTGATAGCCGTGGCGCTGGAGGAAGCGCGCCACGAGCAGCCGGATCTGCGGATCGTCGTCCACGATCAGGATGTGCCCGTGGTCGTCGTTGGGTAGCGCGGCGGGCGCCAGGTTCGCGTGCGTCTCGTCCATTTTCCTCGGATGCGCCCCGTCGGGTCGAGCCCCGCCTGTCGCCGGAGCGTACCGCACCATAGCGCCCGGATCGCCGGGCCGCCCGGACTGCTTTGAAACAATTTGTAACGGACGCCCCGCCGAACCGGTTGCTACCCCTGGATCACCGAAACCGGGGAGTCGAATCGTGACGTTCGTGAAGGTGCCGACCATTGCTGCGATCGGGCTTGCGCTTGGCGCCTGCACGCTCGCTCCCATCCCCGAGCACCTCGCCCGGCCGGCCGACCCCAGCGTCAAGGTTCCCGCCACCGCCTATCGCAGCGTGACCGCCGGCGCAGCGACGCTGCGACCGGCCGAGCCGAAGGACTGGCACGAGCTCAACCGCCGGGTCGGGCCGCTGCCATGACGCCGGCCTGCCCGATCGCTTCCCACCACGGATCCGCCGCCTTGCGAGAGAAGCCTGTCTTGACCGCTACCACGATCTCCACCCGCCGCGCCTTCCGGTTCGGCCTTCTCGCCGGCGCGGCCATCCTGCTCGGTGGCTGCGCGAGCTTCTCGCCGGATGGCGGCCTGAGCTCGGTGCAGGCGATCAGCTACAGCGAGCTGGGCAAGGACGTCGTGAAGATCGGCGACGACCAGGCCGCGCTCACGGCCAAGGCCCGCGTCGACCAGCTGCTGCGCAAGCCGCTGACGGCGGATGCCGCCGTCCAGGTCGCGCTGCTCAACAATCGCGGCCTCCAGGCGGCGTTCAACGAGCTCGGCATCGCCGAAGCGCAGATGGTCGCCGCGAGCCTGCCGCCCAATCCAACCTTCGGCATCTCCAAGCTCTCCGGCCGATTCGAGCTCGAGATCGAGCGCCAGATCGCGGGCAGCCTCTTCGCGCTCGTCACATTGCCGGCGCGCGCCGAGATCGCGGGCGACCGCTTTCGCGCCGCGCAGCTGCGGACGGCCGAGGCGGTTCTCAAGCTCGCGGCCGATACCCGCCGACAGTATTATCGAGCCGTCGCCGCCAATGTGCAGGCCGGCTTCTTCCAGCAGGCGAAGGCCTCCTCGGATGCGGCCTCGGAGCTGCTCAAACGGCTGGGCGAGAGCGGCGGCGTCAACAAGATCGACCAGGCACGCGAATTCGCCTTCGAGGCAGAGCTGACCGTGCAGCTCGCCCAGGCGCGCCAGCAGCAGCGCCAGGAGCGGGAGCGGCTCGTCCGCCAGCTTGGCCTCTGGGGCGATGAGCTGAAATTCAGATTGCCGGAGACCTTGCCCGCCCTGCCGCGGCTCCAGTCGGCAAAGGCGATCGAGGCCGAGGCGCTGCGCAAGCGCATCGACATCCAGATCGCCCGCGCCGACCTCGATGCGCTCGCCAAGTCGCTCGGACTGACGCAGGCGACCCGCTTCGTCAACGACGTCGATCTGCTCGGCCGGCGCACCTATGACCGTGGACGCGTCATCAACGACCATGGCCATGTCGAGCGCGAGGCGAGCCGCAGCCGCACATTGGAACTCGAGATCGAGATTCCGATCTACGATTTCGGCCAGTCGAAGGTCGTCCTCGCCGAGCAGACCTATATGCAGGCCGCCAACCGGCTGGCCGAGAAGGCGGTGAATGCCCGCTCCGAGGCGCGCGAGGCCTACACCTCCTACCGGGCCAATCACGACATCACCCGGCAGTATCAGAACAACGTCCTGCCTTTGCGCAAGATCATCCAGGACCAGTCGCTGCTGCAGTACAGCGGCATGCTGAACGATGTCACGGACCTCATCGCCGATGCCCGCAGCCGCATCCTTTCGAACGTCGCGGCGATCAACGCCCGGCGCGATTTCTGGATCGCTCACACCGATTTCAAGCACGCCCTGATCGGCGGCGGCAGCGCCGGCGGCGGAGCGACCGTGACCGCAGCCGCGGGCGACGGCGATGCCGGCGGCGGCCACTGAGGGAAGTTGAAGATATGACCACATTCTCCCGCAGAGGTTTCATCGGCTCGTCAGGGCTCGTGCTCGCCGGCGCTACCGCCGTCTCGGGCCGCAGCGCCTTCGCCGCCGTGCCCGAGGCGCCGACCATGAAGGAGGCGACGACGCAGGCGCCGCTCGTTCCGACCACGGGACCGGACTACCAGCCGGTCGCGACGCTGAACGGCTGGTCGCTGCCCTGGCGCATGAACGGCGACTGGAAGGAGTTCCATCTCGTCGCAGAGCCGGTGGTGCGAGAGCTCGCCCCGGGCATGAAGGCCTATCTCTGGGGCTATAACGGCCAGTCGCCGGGGCCGACCATCGAGGCGGTCGAGGGTGACAAGGTCCGCATCTACGTCACCAACAAGCTGCCGGAGAACACGGCCGTCCACTGGCACGGCCAGCGCCTGCCCAACGGCATGGATGGCGTCGGCGGGCTGACGCAGCCGCATATCCCGCCCGGCAAGACCTTCGTCTACGAGTTCGTGCTGAGGCGCTCGGGCACCTACATGTACCATCCGCATTCGGACGAGATGGTCCAGATGGCGATGGGCATGATGGGCTTCTTCGTCGTCCATCCGAAGGACCCGGCCTTCCGCCGCGTCGACCGCGACTTCGTCTTCCTGCTCAACGCCTTCGACATCGAGCCCGGCTCCTATGTGCCGCGGGTCGCCGAGATGACCGAATTCAACATGTGGTGCTGGAACAGCCGCGTCTTTCCGGGCATCGACCCCTTCGTCGTCGGCAAGAACGACAAGGTCCGGATCCGCTTCGGCAACCTGACCATGACGAACCATCCGATCCACATGCACGGCTACGAGTTCAAGGTCTCGTGCACCGATGGCGGCTGGGTCGATCCGGCCGCGGCCTGGGACGAGGTCTCGATCGACGTCGCCGTCGGCCAGATGCGCGCCTTCGACTTCGTCGCCGACGAAGTCGGCGACTGGGCGATCCACTGCCACAAGTCGCATCATACCATGAATGCCATGGGGCATTCGGTGAAGAACTACATCGGCGTCAGCAAGAAGGACCTGGCGAAGCGCATCGCCAAGATCGCGCCGGGCTACATGCCGATGGGCTCGAACGGCATGGGCGAGATGGGCTCGATGGAAATGCCGCTGCCCGAGAACACGCTGCCGATGATGACCGGCTTCGCCCAGTTCGGCCCGGTCGAAATGGGCGGCATGTTCTCGGTCGTGAAGGTCCGCGAGGGGCTGGCGAAGGGCGACTACAAGGACCCGGGCTGGTTCAAGCATCCGGAGGGAACCGTCGCGTACGAGCTCAAGGGCGCGAAGCTCGGCGAGGCGCCGCGGGCGAGCCCGCCCGACAGCGGGGTCCAGGCGACGGAATGGCGCGCCAAGGATCCGCGCAAGCCGAATCTCGGTCCGGACGGCAAGCCGCGTCCCCGCGCCAAGAACGCCCATTCCAACCACTGACGCGCATGTCCCCGACCAGGAGAATTTCATGAAGACAGCAGCATTCGGGCTGGCCGTGATCGCAGGCCTCTTCTCCGCCGGCACCGCTCTGGCTGGCCCCGGCGGGGCAGGCCATGGCCATGGCGACGAGACCGCCTATGGCAAGCCCGGCGATCCCAAGAAGCCGGCGCGGATCGTGCAGGTCGTGATGAGCGAGCGCGACGGCAAGATGGTGTTCATTCCCGACAGGATCGAGGTCCGGCGCGGGGAACAGGTTCGCTTGCAGCTGCGCAACAATGGCGAGCTCGATCACGAGCTCGTCGTGGCGACGCTGGAGGAGAACCTCAAGCACGCCGTCGAGATGCAGAAGAACCCCGACATGGAGCATGACGACCCGAACGCCAAGCGCCTCGCGCCGAAGAAGACGGGCGAGATCGTCTGGGCCTTCACCAAGGCCGGCGAGTTCGACTTCTCCTGCCTGATCCCCGGTCACCGCGAGGCGGGCATGACCGGCAAGATCATCGTCAAGTGACCCCGAACCGAATGGAGCCCCCCATGCTGAAGACAGCCGCCACCTTCGCCTTCCTGATCGCCGCGCTGCCGGCCGCCGCCCAATCGGTCAGCGGCACCGTCACCAAGATCGACGAGGCCCAGGGCAAGCTCACCATCAACCACGGCGCGATCAAGAATCTCGACATGGACGCCATGACCATGGTGTTCCGGGCCAGCGACGCCGCCATGCTGAAAGGGCTGAAGGCCGGCGACAAGATCAAGTTCGACGCCGACCGCGTCAACGGCCAGATCACCGTCACCAAGCTGCAGAAGGCGAAGTGAGGGCTGGCTTTCCGGGCGGCGGCGGTGCACCACGCGGGGACGACCAGGACAAGGACATTCCGATGGCAAATCCGCTCCACCCATCCCGCCGCGGGCTGATGATCGGCGCTGCGGCCTTCGCCGCGTCGATCCTCTCGTGGCGCCCGTCATCGGCGGCCGAGGCGCTGCCGAGGATGATCGTGACCCGCGACCCCAATTGCGGCTGCTGCGGCGCCTGGGTGACGCATGTGAAGGCCGCCGGCTTTTCGGTCGAGGTCGTCGAGATTCCCGACGTCACCCCGCTCAAGGTCAAGCTCGGTGTGCCCGATGCCCTGGCGTCCTGCCATACCGCCGAGATCGGCGGCTATGTCGTCGAAGGCCATGTTCCCGCCGAGGCGATCAAGCGCCTGCTGGCCGAACGCCCGCAGGCAAAGGGCCTGGCCGTCCCCGGCATGCCGGTCGGCTCGCCGGGGATGGAGGTTTCCGGCCAGGCGCCCGATACCTATGACGTCGTGCTCTTCGCTTCCGGGGAGCAGCGCAGCTTCGCGCGCTATCGCGGGCTGCAACGGGTCTGACCCGCCGGCCGAGCACGGAGCCTGCGCGGCCCTGACGGCAAACGGTGCGGGGAAGGCTCAATAACGCCGGAGAATCGCCTCCATCTGGGCGATCTCCTCGGCAGCGCAAAGGACGCCGGGGCCGCGACGCGCGCGCTTCCTGCTCAGTGCTTCACCACCTTCGCGCCCGGAACGGGTTCCGGAGGCGGTGCGGCGGGAGGCGCATGACCGATCGGGAAGGCGACCGAGACCAGGGCGATCGTGCCTTGCGGCCGATTTTCGGTGCTGACTTCGCGCAGAACCTTCAAGCGCGCCGAAACCGGCGTCCCGGCGACATTGAAGCTGTATCCGATCGTGCCGCCGACTGCGGTGACCCGGCCCTTGTAGGGGCCCAGCGAAGCGCCTGCGCCGCTGTCCGCGCTGATCTGCTGGTAGTGCGAGAACAGGGCGCCGACCGAGAATTCCTTGCTCAGATACTGGCTGATGGCGAGGTCGGCATGGACCGCGTTGCCGCTCTTGTAGTCGGTATCGTCGTTCTTGCCGTTGAGTTCGAGCCCGACGGTGCCGGAGATGTCGAGGCCGATCTTTGGATCGAGCCAGGTCGCGGCGGCGTAGATATCGCCGATCCAACGGTTGAAGGACAGGTTCGAGAGGGCGCCGTCACGGTAGGTCCCGGAGGGAACGTTCACCGCGGCGCCGACCTGCCAATGGAAGTTGCCCGCATGCCAGCCGACGAAGCTGGTCACCACCGGATCGCCGAACAGGAATGCGGAATCCCGCTGCTTGATGCCGAATGCCCTGCCGAGCCGCGGCGCGGCGATCACCGCGCCTGCGCTGACGCGCGGATCGCCGAAGGGCAGCGCCACCGCGAAGCCGAGATTGCCGCCGAAGATCTGCAGCGGGGTGACCCAGGTCGGCGTGGCGAAATTGGCGCGCGCCTCGACCTTGACGTTGGCGAGAACCGCTCCGCCGATCTGCGTGCGCGTCGATGCGGAGAGGCGGCCTGAATAGGAGTAGAAATCGTTCTCGAAATAGAAGCCCGGTGGTGGAACGATGCCCGCTCCGGGGCCGTGCAGGCCGGGCACGTACAGACTTGCGCCGCCTTCGGTGGCCATGGCCGAGCCGCAGCCGATCGTCGCGCCGATGCAGATCGCTGCACTCCAGAAGGCGCACTGGGATCGAATCATGGCGTCATTCCCGAACGTGGATCGTCGTGAGGCTGAACGGCGCAAATATCCCGGTCAAGCGCTCTCCTGCGTGGTGTTGCAGGTGGGGGCGGCCGACAGAGCGAAGTCTCTCCGGCGGCGCGCCTTTCAAGACATGCTTCAGGGAGCCGGCTGAGGCTGCGGGAAATTCCATTTGCCGTTCAGGATCTCGGCGCGCGGGCGATAGAGGCGCACCGTGTAGTTCCAGCCCGGCATGGTGGGCAGGCAATTGGCGATCTTGCCGTCGCAGCCGCCGAACTGGATGGCGATGGAGCCGTCTCCGTTCTTCTTGGCCGTCAGGTTGTTCAGCGTGTAGGCATTGTAGGGGTTCTTCTCGTAATAGCCCCGGGCGTCGTAGAGGCTGACGGACCAGAAGCCGTTGACCGGAACGTCCTTGACGTTGAGCCGGTAGACGGTGGTCCCGTCGTTCTTCGGCGGCGTCACGTTGAGGTAGATCGCATCCTTGTCGGGATTGCCGCCCCAGCCGAGGGCGGTTCCGATCAGGTGGCGGATCGGGTCGACCTCCGCCTTGGTGCCGAAGGCCCTCTTGAAGTCCGGGATCGTCGAGCCCAGGACCAGCAGCGCATCGCGCACCTTCTTCTGGCTGGCGGGATCCCAGTTCGGAACCTGGAAGCTGCCTGGCGCCTTCTGGCGGACCTTGATGCCATCCTGCAGGGCGTGAACCTGCTGGACATCCTTGGGATCGGCAGGGTCGACCAGCGTCCTGATCCCGACGGCGACATAGCGAGTGCCGGCCTTCTTGCGATCGATCGTATGGGCACCCGCGCCGTAGGCGACCATCGGAACATAATGGTCCTGGTTGATGACTTGCAGCGACATGAAGCGCTTGCCGGCATCGGGCAGGGTGATCGTCACCGGACCGGCATCGAGATCGAAGACCGCGCTGGAATAGAGCGTGTCGCGATTGAGCCGGATGACGGTCTGATCGTCGAGCGAGGCCGGCTCGCGCCGGTGCGAGAGCTTGCCCAGCCCGGCCTCCTTGGCGAGGTTGCCAATATAGACATCGGACTCGGCCCGGATGAAATTATCGACCGTGACGGGCGTCGGGGCCGGAGCCTGCGCGCTGGCGCCGGCAAGGGGCGCCAGCACAGCGGCTGCCGCGAGAAGCATGAGCTTGCGGTTCATCGTTCTGTTCCCTGTCAGCTGACGCGCGCGATAGACGGCGCCTTCCATTTGCCAGTGAGCGCGGCCGGTTTCGGCCAATAGAGGCGCATCGCCGCAAAGAACGGTCCCTTCGGAGCCGGAAGCCAATTGGCCTCCCGCTCCGCTCCCGGAGACTCGTTCTGGATGTAGAGCGTGATCCCGCCATCGGCGTCGCGCTTCAGCTTGGGCAGCATCGGCGAATTGATCAGATAGCGGTTCAGCGCATTGGCGTAGAGCAGGCTCGCCGGCATCTCATACATGGTCAGAGACCAGAAGGCGTTCACCGGCGGCAATTGCCCAGGGGGGAAACGCAGCGTGTAGCGGTTCGCCCCTTCGAGCTTCTGTTTCCCGGAATCGAGGAAGTAGGCCGGATAGATCGCCTCGTCCTTCGAGTTGCCGTAGATGCCGAGAATGGCTGCGGACATGCGCTGCATGTAGTCGTTCTTGAGGAAGGCGCGCGTGCCGAACCCATCGGCGCTGGTCTTCTTGCCGGTGTCGAGCTGGGTTTCCTTGAACTCGGCGAAGGCCTTCCAGCCGTCGGCCATGCCCTGCTGGAGGGCCGCTCTCATCTCCGGCACGAGGGCATTCGCGTCGAAAGGCTTGCCCGGACCGATCCCGATCTTGGCGAAGCGTGCCATCAACGCCCGCTCGGATGGATGCGTCGGGCAGAACTGCAGGAGGAAGTTGAGGAGACCGAAGGCCTCGAGGGAATTCCGCTCCTGCTCCGGCGCGAGCGGCTTCGCGAAGGCGATCGCGGGCGCCGCGGCCGGGGCAGGGCGGCCGAGGAACTGCGACAGCGGCTCGACCTTGTAGCCCGCCTGGATCGCCTTGACCTTCTCGATATCGGCAGGGTCGAACAGCTGGGTGCGGTAGAGCACGAAGGCAAGATCGGTCTCGCAGCGGATCACCGACTTGATGCCCTTCGGCTTCCTGCCCTGCCATCTCGGACCAGCGAGCAGATAGCTGCCCGCCCCATTGCCCGTCGCCCGGCTGCCGACATAGGCGAAGTCGAAGGTGTACATGTCGATGAACTGGAGCGCGTAGTAGCGCCCCTTCTCGACGGCCGGCACCGTAAAGACGAGCGGTTCGGCCCGCAGATCGGCCCCGACATAGGAATAGGGTGTGTCGGAGTTCGGCGTCTGGATCGCCTTATCGTCCGGCGTATAGACCCGGGCGTTGTTGACCAGGGTGTTCCAGGGCGCCTTGAACTCCGGGCTGCCGCGATCGACGAAGTAGGAATGCTGGATGCGGTAGTTGTCGATCATCGGGAAGCCGTAGATCGTCGCTTCCCGCGCGATCGCGCGGGCATCGTCGGGCGCCGGCGATTGTGCGAGGGCAGTGCCGGTGCCACTGGCGAGCAAGGCGGCTGTCCCCGCCAGAAACTCGCGTCGACTCAAGGCCGGCCCTGGGGGCTCCGCTTGGCCGTTCCGCTTGCTCATGACCGACACTCTCCATGGAAATAACGGTTGCTTGCGCTGTCTGATTCCCGGCCTCCGCCGGTGAGCCAGCCACAAAAGGGGCTAGCCGGTGCGGCCTGGGCCACCTGCCGCTTCTGCCCGACCCAGCGCGCCCTGTCGTCGGCATCCCGACGGCTGTCATTGAAAACGCCGTGGACCGAAAGAGCGGGCCGCCTGTCGGTGGCCCGCTCCCGACCTGCCTATTTCGGAGTTCGCGACGCCGCCGTATCCAGATTGCGCATCAGCGCAGACACCATCTGGTCGACGCTGAAGCTCGCGGGCCGCTGGCTCGGAGGATATTCCTCGAAGGTCTTGAGGAAGGGCGCGACCTTCCAGACGCCGTACTGGATCAGATAGGCGTTCTTGGCGAGCCAGTCATAATACTGGTCCGAGACGACATCCGCCCGCTCCATCGGATCCATGCGGAGGTTGAAGACCTTCGGTGCGCGCAGGCAGGTGAACGGATTGGCCCAGACCACGAAACCGCCGGGCTGGCGCTGCTCACAGAACACGATCTTCCAGTCGTTGTAGCGATAGGCGACGAGTTCGCCATCGTCGTTGAAGTAGAAGAACTCGTTGCGGGCCGATTTCGGCTGCTGGCCGGTCAGGTAGGGCAGCTGATTGTAGCCGTCGAGATGGACCTTGGTCTGCTGATTGCCCAGCGTCGTGCCCTTGGCGAGCTTGTCCTTGATGTCGCCGTCGCCAGCCGCGGCGACCAGCGTCGGGAACCAGTCGAGACCGGAGACCATCTCGTTGGAGACTTCGCCGGCCTTGATCTTGCCCGGCCAGCGGATCATCGCCGGCACGCGGAAGGCGCCTTCCCAGTTCGTGTCCTTCTCCGAGCGGAACTGCGTCGTCGCCGCGTCGGGCCAAGACCACTGGTTCGGACCGTTATCGGTGGTGTAGACGACGATGGTATTGTTGGCGACGCCGAGATCGTCGAGCGCCTTCAGGAGCTTGCCGACATCCTCGTCATGCTCGAGCATGCCGTCGGCATAGTCGTTGCCCGGCATGCCGCTGCGACCCTTCATCGATTCGCGCACATGGGTGTAGACGTGCATGCGCGTGGTGTTCATCCAGGTGAAGAAGGGCTTCTGCGCCTTCACCTGACGCTGCATGAAATCGATCGCGGCCGCGGTGGTCTCGTCGTCGATCGTCTCCATCCGCTTGGCCGTCAGGGGGCCGGTATCCTCGATCTTGCCGTCGGCCGAAGTCTTGAGCACGCCGCGCGGCGAGTTCGACTTCACGAAGGCCGTATCGTTCTTCGGATAATAGGGGCGTTCCGGCTCCTCCTCGGCATTGAGATGGTAGAGATTGCCGAAGAACTCGTCGAAGCCGTGCCGGGTCGGCAGGTATTCGTCGCGATCGCCGAGATGGTTCTTGCCGAACTGCCCGGTCGCATAACCCAAGGGCTTCAACGCCTGAGCGATGGTGACGTCGCGATCCTGCAGCCCGACGGTGGCGCCGGGGATGCCGACCTTGCAGAGGCCGGTCCGCAGGCAGACCTGCCCGGTGATGAAGGTGGAACGGCCGGCCGTGCAACTGTTCTCCGCATAGTAGTCGGTGAACATCGTGCCTTCCTTGGCGATCCGATCGATGTTCGGCGTCCGGTAACCGACGAGCCCATGCGAGTAGGCGCTGATATTGCTCTGTCCGACATCGTCGCCGAAAATGACGAGGATGTTGGGCCGGGCCTGGTTCTGAGCCTGCGCGGGGGCAGGGCTGGTCTGCGCCTCGGCGGGCATGACGAGCGCTGCCGAGCCGACCGTGACGGCAGCCGCGACCGCGGCGCAGGCGAGGAGCAGGCGCCGCCTGAGCGGAGCCTTTTCGGACGGTGGCGCCGCTGCGGAAACAGGAACTGGCAATCCGATCATGGCTGTTCTCCTCTGCAAGGGGGCCGCCCCCGGTCAGGCACTTCGATCCGCCCGGCCCGATCCGGCCGGTGCGGCAGGGCGAGCTTGGTGCGATCGCACAGGCAAGTGTTTGGACGCTCGGCGAAAAGCTCCCCGGGAACCCATGCCAGTCATCGGCCGGAAGGATGCCTCCCGGCCCCGAGGGGCGTGGTTTGCGAGCGCAGGATCCGACGTCATGATCTGACCTTAAGGCAAGGCTCGATGCGCCCTCCATCGGGAAAAACCCCCGCTCGCTCCGCGGTTGCTCCCGAAGGCGATCGGCAGGGCAGGGACGCGCCGCTAGGCTGCCATATCCAGCACGACGCGGCCGTCGATCCGGCCCTGGCGCATCCGCTCGAAGACGTCGTTGATGTCCTCCAGCTTCGCCGTCGAGACCGTTGCCCTGACCTTGCCCTGGGCAGCGAAATCGAGCGATTCCTGCAGATCGAGCCGGGTTCCGACGATCGATCCCCGCACCGTGATGCCGTTGAGGACCATGCCGAAGATGTCGAGCGGAAAGCCGCCCGGCGGCAGGCCGTTGAGCGAGACCGTGCCGCCGCGCGCCACCATGCCGATCGCCTGCTCGAAGGCCTTCGGGCTGACCGCCGTCACCAGCACACCCTGAGCACCGCCCCCGGTTTCGCGACGGATCACCGTGGCGGGATCGTCCTTGCGCGCGTTCACCGTGAGCGTCGCGCCGAGGCGGCGCGCCAGTTCGAGCTTGTCGTCGTCGATGTCGACCGCCGCGACGTTGAGGCCCATCGCCTTGGCGTATTGCACCGCCATGTGGCCGAGGCCCCCGATGCCGGATATGGCCAGCCAGTCGCCGGGCTTGGTGTCGGTGACCTTGATGCCCTTGTAGACGGTCACTCCGGCGCAGAGCACCGGTGCGATCTCCGTGAACGAGATGTTCTGCGGCAGGTGGCCGACGAAGTTCGGATCCGCGACGACATAGTCGGCGAAGCCGCCATTCACGGAGTAACCAGTGTTCTGCTGGCTTTCGCACAGCGTCTCCCAGCCGCCGAGGCAATGCCGGCAATGGCCGCAGGCGGTGTAGAGCCAGGGTACGCCGACCCGGTCACCTTCCTTCACATGCTTGACGCCGGAGCCGACGGCGGAGACGTAGCCGACGCCCTCATGCCCCGGAATGAAGGGTGGGCTGGGCTTCACCGGCCAGTCGCCTTCGGCGGCGTGCAGGTCGGTGTGGCAGACGCCCGAGGCCTGGATCGCGACCTGGATCATTCCCGGGCCGGGCTGCGGGATCGGAACCTCTTCGATGGCCAGCGGCTCGCCGAACATGCGAACCACCGCCGCCTTCATCGTCTTCGCCATGAGCTCAACCTCCGTTCAAAGGTCGGGAGCCGCGGATCGTTGGAGGCGCGCGGTTCCCGACCTCGCCATCAACTGCAGCGATTGTAGAGCAGTTCGACCTCGGGAAAATCCGGGTCGAAGCGCACGATCGTGTTGTCGTCTCTGAAGCGGACCGAAAGGGTCATGGTGTCGAAGGCGATCGCATCCTTGCAGCTGAGCAGGAAGGTCGAGACGTCCCCCTTCTGCTTCGACGAGACCAGATCGCAGGTCGAGCGCACGCCGCTGATATGCTTGCCGTTGACGATGAAGCCCGACCAGACGTCGCCCTTCTGCTTCTTGAACGTCAGGCGGCCCTTCTGTTTGGCGAAGACCTGGTCGCAGGTCGCGGCGTCGCCGACCCAGGCTCCCTGAAGGCGATCGGGAGAAGCGGATGCGAGGTCTGCGGCGAGCAGGAGCGGCGTGGCCGCAAGGGCCGACAGGGCAATGCTGCGGATACTCATGCTTGATCTGCCTTTCGAACGTTCGGGCAACCCGACGGGGTAGGTTCCCCTGCATCGGCCGCGGCCGGATAGGAGGGAAGAGGAAATGAGCGTCGGCGGAGCTCTACCGGCGGAAACCGCCGTGGAACCCGCCACCATGGAAGCCGCCGCCGCCCCGGAAACCGCCACCACCGAAACCGCCACCGTGGAAGCCGCCGCCCTGGAAACCGCCTCCGCCGAAGCGCCCGCCGCCCATGCCGCCGCCGCGGAAGCCCTCCATGCGCTCACCGTGGAAACGGCCGATCTGCTCGCGATTCAGGTGAGGAATCTCGCCTGCACCAGCATTGCTCCAGCGGCCGTTCTGGTGCTGCTGCCAGCCTTGCGGCCCACGCCGGAAGACCTCGCCGTTGCGCCCGGCATAGTGGTCGTTCGCGCCGGCGCGATGCTGGGCGATGTTGGCACGCGCATTGTCGCGCAGCTCGGCCCGCCCGCCGGGCGTGAGGCCGCCGCGCCCGCCCGGGCGGTTGTCGATCCGGTTCGCCACCCGGTTGTCGATGCGGCTATGGACGGCGTTGTTGGTCCAGCGGTTGTAGATATTGGCGTGGTTGAAGTTGAACTGGTTGAAGCTGTTGAAGTTGTTGATCACGACGTTGTTGTGGCCCCAACCCCAGCCGCCGCCCCAGCCCCAGGCGCCGCCAGCCCAGGCGGCACCGGCGATCGCGCCGATCGTGAAGCCGGTGACGGCCCCCCAGGCGAAGGCGGCGCCGTAGCCATAGGTCAGGGGCGCGGGATACCAGGCCGAGCCGATCCAGGCCGGATAGGCATAGCCGGTACCGTAGACCACCACGCCGCCGGGCGCGGCGACGGTGCCGTAGTAGCCGGGCGTATAGCCGACATAGACCACTTCCGGCGTCGCGCTGTAGACCTTGACGTAAGTGACGAAGTGCAGCGGCGAGCTCGGCGGGATCGCATAGATCGCGGCAGGCACTTCGGTCGCGACCGCCCAGGGACCGTTCGGGCCGGCCGCCACGAACCAGACTCCGTTCTGGACGGCATAATAGGCGGTTCCCGCCCTGATGACCGGGACGGCGGCATTCACGACATATTCGAGGCTGGTGCCTTCGATCGGCTTGAGCTGCGGCTTTCCGTCGTAATGGACGCTCGCCTTCGCCTTCTTGCGATCGACGGCGGCGGTTTGCGGGATCTGGTTGTCGATCAGGGAATCCTGTGCCTGCACCGTGCCACTGACCGAAGCCAGGACCTCGCCCTTCGGGTGGCTGTCCGGGATCTTGGCGAAATCGGCCGGCAGTTTATCGCTCGCGGTAAAGCTCCACGGGCCATCCGCCAGCGACTTCGAATGGAACCAGCGCCCGGCGATCAGGACGTAGTTCTCCTGATTGGCGACATCGACGATGACATGGCTGCTGGTGTTCTTGACGTAGAGCAGTTCGGTGTCGGGGACCGGCAGGTATTCGGGCGCGCCTGCGGTCTGGATCAGCTCGGCCGGGGACAGGCTGACATGCAGGTTCGGGACGGCGCCGGCCTCGACAGCCTCGGCGATGTCCGCCGGTGGCGTGTCGATGAGATTGACATGGGAGCCCGCGGCCTTCTGCGCTGCGGCGAGCGTCGAAGGCGGGTTGGCGGCGACCGCCCAGGGACCTTCCGGCGCCTTGGCGCTCCACCACTGCTTGAGCGCCCGCAGGTAATAGGTGGCGCCGGCCTCGTCGAAGAGGATCAGCGCCGGCGTATTGATGACGCGCAGCAGCTTGCTGCCGGCGACCTGCCGCAGCTCCGGCTTGCCGTCGACCAGGACGAGCAGGGCAGGGGTCTGGCTGAAGATGATCCTGGGCGGGTCGTTGCGGACCGCGACGCTCTGGCTGGTCTCGGCTTCCGATACGGCGAGGCTCGACTGGAGGCGTGACAGGGAAATGCTCCGCAGGCCGTCGGCCGTGTGCTGGCGCAAGCTGGCCAGAACAGCGTCCGCGCTGCCGGCATCGGAGGGGAAGTTGGCCCTGGTCACCTCGATGTTATCCAGCGCGACCAGGTCGCTCTGCTTGTCGACCGAGGTCCGCGCCTTGAACCAGACCACGCCGAGCGTCGGCGCCTCGCTGGCCGGGCGCTTCAGGGCCACGGCCGCGCGCGCCTCGAGGATGCCGTCGCGCCAGCTTTCGATCTGCGGCTGGTAGATCGTGATGTCCTGGGCGGCGTCGGCGATCACGCGCGGCCATGCCTGATCGGAAGCGGCAGGGGCCGGCATTGCCGCCGCCGCAGCGCGCGGCGCCTGAGCCCAGACGCCGGACGGCGTTGGCAGGAGCATGCCGATGGCGGCGACAACGGCGACGCTGTTGCGGAGCCTGCCCTTCAGACTGACTTGCATGGCAACCTCTCTCCGGTTCGCGGGTCCTGGCCGTTCGTCAGAACGGGTTGACGTAGTTGAGGATGGCGATCTGGCGCAGCAGCACCTTGCGGATGATGTGCGCGGCCTTGACCCGGTCGGTGAAGATCGCAGCATCTCCCGTCGCGCCGGCGGGCAGGGAGGCAGCAAAGGCCTGATCGTCGAGCTTGACGCGAACGACGAAGGGGGCCGACTGGATCGCTATCGGGGTGACCGCTGCGCCCGAGACCTGGGCCTGACCGGTCGAGATCGCCTGCAGCACGCTCTCGACCTGGCCGGGGAAGACCTGGCCGGGCGCGAACTTGAAGGTCAGCTCCACCGGCTGGCCGGGCGCGATATAGCGTGCATCGATCTGGTTGATCTCGACGCCGATGATCGTGTCCGCCGTGTCGACGAAGGACATGACCGGCGAGAGCGGCAGGTTCGAGACGCGCGCGCCCTTGCGCAGCGCGAGATTGGTGACGTAGCCGTCGGCGGGGGCACGGATGACGGTCTTGTCCAGATTCCACTGCGCGCCCTCCAGCTGCGCCTTGAGCTGGTCGGCCTCGGCCTGACGCTGCTCCACGTCGAAGGCGCGGCCCGATCCCGTGCTCTGCAACTGGGTCATCTGCGACAGCCGCTGTTCCTGGAGCTTGTATTGCGCTTCCAGCGCCTTCAGCTGCGACCGGTAGGGGGTGGGGTCGATCTTGAAGAGGATCTCGCCGGCTTTCAGGGGAGTGTTGGCTGCCACCGGCACGTCGATGACCTCGCCGGCGACGTCCGGCACGATGGCGATCGATTGCCGCACGACGAGCGCCGGCCCCTGTGGCGCGCCCCAGTTCATCGGAATGAACAGGCCGACCAACAGGAGCAGCAGCACGATGACCGGCGACACCTTCCAGAACAGGTTGAACGGAACGACCCGCAGCTTCACCAAGATGAACAGCAGCGCGAGGTAGACGTTCAGCAGGACGACGATCATCGCACTGCCTCCGGCGCGACAGGGCGCCGGGCCGGGTTCGACGGTACGTCGACATAGGCCCAGATCAGAACCAGCGGCCACAGCACGAAGCCGAAGAACAGGGTGACCCAGCCGCCGACGGCGACAGCCTCGGCCCAGGGATGGCCGCGTCGCCTTGCGACCATGCCGGGCAGCATCGCCATGAAGGCCACGACGAAGGCGGTGCTGGCGGCCAGAACGATCAGCACGATCCAGGCGAAGATATCCAACCCGCTCACGTCGCCGTCCTTCCGCGCAATGACGGCGGTGATTGTCGGGAAGGCGAGGGCGAAGGTGTATCGGGGCAAACCCTGAGACGCAGCGCGAGGTGTCGGGGCCGCGTCGTCCGCACCGGTCAGGGCTCGACGATCTTGTTCCGGACGGCGTAGCGCACCAGTGCCGCCGTCGTGCTCAGATTCAGCTTGTGCATGACCGAGGAACGGTGCGTCTCGACGGTCTTCAGGCTGATGTTGAGGATGCGGCTGGCTTCCTTGCTGGAATTACCCTCGGCGATCAGCTGGACGATCTCGCGCTCGCGCGGTGTCAGCGTGCTCGTTTCGCTGCCGCCCGGCTGGGACAGGTAGAGCTTGAGCATCGCTTCATTGATCTGCCCCGTGAAGTAGGGCTGGCGACGGGCGAGCGCATCGAGCGCCGCGATCAACGTCCGGTCGGCATCGGATTTCACCAGGAAGCCGCGGGCGCCGGCCGTGAGCACTTCGCGGATGAGCACGTCGCTGTCGTGCATCGTGAAGATCAGCACCTGCGTGCCGGGCGCTTCCGCGCAGATATGGCGCGTGAGCTGCGCGCCGTTCATGATCGGGATGGAATAGTCGACGATGGCGATGTCCGGCTTGCTCGCGATCACCAGGTCGAGGGCCTCGCGGCCGTCCTGAGCCTCGGCGACGACCTCCCAGCCGGGCCGGCTTTCGACGACCGAGCGAACGCCGCGGCGGACGATGTCGTGATCGTCCGCGATCAGGACGCGCACCGGCTTTCGGGCAGGCCGAGCGCTCTCGCGCCAGTCGGGTGACGCATTCATGTCCCTATCCGCCAATGCCTCAGGCAGTTTCCCGGATCGCAAGATGCACCACCATAGACAGCGGAAACGGGTTGCGACAGGTCCCTGAACCCTGGGATTGCCGCAAGAAATCCCGTATCCGCCGGGTGGCGAATCGCGCTCCCTTCCGTTCCCGCTTGCGGAAACGGGGCCGTTCGGGCCCATGATCCTCGTATTACGGCCGGTGATCCGGCTGCCGATGCGGGATTTGGGGTTTTCCCTGAGGACGATGCCGTCGCTGCGCAGGAACGCGCCGCCATCGCGTCCGTGCGGTGCCGCAGAGCATCCGCGCAACCGCAGCCCGCGCGCATACCAGCCGGCAATCGACACGACTTTCCGCATGGCCAGCGCATGGCCGCGTCTTGCAACTTGCCCACGAAATTGCACTATCGCTGCGGAACACCCCTAGTGGCACCTCCGGGATTTGAGAGGGGCGCATATGTAGCGGGGGCGTGTCTCGCGAAATTGACCGACAACAAGCGGACAGCCGGCGGCGGCGGTGGGAGCTGAGGTCATGCAACGAGAGGCAGCATCGTCGGGATTGGTCAAGGCCGAACGCCGGCGGCTGTTCCGGGCCATTCGCATTGCGCTGCTTCTGAGCGCGCTGCTTCCGATCGCCGCCGGCCTGATCTACGCGGAGTCGACCTACCGCCAAAGGGTCGGGGAGGCGACCGAACAGCTGGGGCGGGCGGTCGCCCTGGCGTCCGAGCACAGCCTGCGGGTCTTCGAGGGAGCGGATTCGACCCTCTCCGAGATATCCCAGATGCCGACCGAACCGCCGGGCGAGGCCGAACGCTCGATCCAGCGGATGGCAGCGATCCTGGCATCGCGCCCGCATATGCGCATTCTGGGCGTCACCGATGCCGGCGGCGAGATCAAGGTCTCGGCACCCTGGCGCAGTTCGATGAACGTGTCCTGGCGCGACTATTTCAGGGTGCAACGCGACCGCGGCAGCCACGGCAGCCTTTACGTCGGCACCCCGATCATCGGTGCGAAGGACACCTTCTTCAGCGTACCGATCAGCCGCGCGATCAGGAACGCGGACGGCGCCTTCGCCGGAATCGCCTTTCTGGCGCTCGATCGCGGTTATATCGGACGGTTCTTCGAGAGCATATCCGGCCCCTCCGCGGAAACCGTGGGCCTTCTGTCCTCGTCTGGAGTCCTGCTCACGGAGCATGCCGGCGCAGCACTCGGCGCCGACTATCCCCATCAGCTCGCGGCACGGATCCGGTCGGCCCAACACGAGACAGCCCGGCAAGGCCATGTCGAGATCGAGGATGCCGATGGGCGACCGAACATCGTGGCGTTCAAGGCCATCGGCGATTATGGGCTCTATGCCTTCGCAAGCTTGAGGCAAAACACGATCCGTGCCGCCTGGTGGCTCGAGGTCAGGGAGGTCCTGATGCTGCTGGCCCTGCCGATCGCGGGGCTGGCGCTGGCCGCCTTCATCGCGGAGCGGCAACTGCGCAGCCTCAAGAAACTGGTGGCGGCGCTGGCATCCAACCGCGCCCGGTATCGGACGATCTTCAACAGCTCGCCGGACTGCAATTTCCTGATCGGTCGGGGAGAGAGTGGCGATGTCCCGATCTTCCTCGAGGTCAATCAGAACAGCCAAGCCTTCTTCGGCTTGCCCTCCGATCAGCTCGCAGGCCGGGCGGTGAATGAAATCCTGGAACCCGCCGAAGCCAGCTTCATAGCGTCGAGCTTCCAGCGCTGCATCGAAATGCGCGACACCCTGCAACGCGAGCACGAGGTGGGGGCGGGCCCGAAACCGGGCCACTGGGAAATGCGCATGGCGCCGCTGCCCGGGCAGGCGGGGATCGCGATCGGAAGCATCCGGAACATCGCCAGGCAGAAATACCTGACCTCGTCCCTGCGCGAGCTGACCGGCCGCCTGCTGCAGCGCCAGGACCACGAGCGCCGCCAGATCGCGCGCGACCTCCATGACTCGGCCGCCCAGAACCTGCTGGCCGCCAGCCTGGAGCTCAAGCTGGCCGCGGACGCTCTTTCTCGTCGCAACGGTCCCTGGCACGAGCATCTGAGCCGTATCCGGGACTTCATCGACAGGACGCAGAAGGAGATTCGCGGAGTCTCCTATCTGCTGCATCCGCCGATGCTGGACGAAGCCGGGCTGCCCAACGCGCTGCATTGGTTCGTCGACGGCTTCCAGAGGCGCACGAACATCCGTCTCGAGCTGAGGATCGGCCATGCGCTGAGGGATCTGCGGCTGCCGGCCGAAGTCGAGATGGCCCTGTTCCGTGTCGCGCAGGAAGCATTGGCGAACGTCCATCGCCATGCCAACGCCAGTACGGTTCGGCTTTCCCTCGACATGGACGAGCAGGGCATGCTGGAGTTTCGCGTCGAGGACGACGGCACGGCCGCCGCGGGCGTCGGCGGTCCCGACCCGATCCGGGAAGGGGTGGGGATTTCCGGCATGCGCGAGAGGCTGATGGCCTTCGAGGGAACCCTGACGTTCCGCGTCTCGGGGCAGGGCGCAACCCTGTCCGCCAGGGTCCCGCTTGCGCAGCAGGCGGCCTGACGCCGGCTGACCGTGCGATAGACGAACGAGATGGCCGCCGAGGCTTGAGCGCCCGGCGGCCAGGTCGACGATGCCGTCGTAGCGATGGCTGCGGTCGATTCAGCCGCGCTGGGAGTCGAGCTGCTCCTGGTCCTTCTGGACCTGCTGGGCCTTCATGTAGCTCTCGATCAGGAGCTGGTAGGGCGGGAAGATCTTCGTATAGACCTCGGCCCATTCCCGAGCATCGTCGCGATGCCAGGTCTTCTGCAGCTCGGAGGCGACTGCGGCCGTATCCATCGGCACGACGCCGGCCTGGACGATACGGGCGAGCGTGATCTCCTGCGCCATCTTCGAATAGGTGCCGGAGGCATCGACCACGGCGAAGACCTTGTAGCCGTCATGGACGGCGGCGATCGCCGGGAAAGCCATGCAGACCGAGGTGATGGTGCCGGCGATGATCAGGGTCTTGCGCCCGGTCGCCTTCACCGCCGCGACGAAGTCGGGATTGTCCCAGGCGTTGATCTCGCCGCGGCGGGCGACGTACTGCGCATGGGGCGCGTTCTCGTGGATCTCCGGGATCAGCGGGCCGTTCGGCCCCTGCGGCACCGAAGCGGTGGTGATCACCGGCATCTTGCTCAGCGTCGCCATCCTGGCGAGCGCGGTCGCATGGTTGCGCAGCACCGGCATGGGCATGTCGGCGACGGTCTGGAACAGGCCGCTCTGATGGTCGATCAGCAGCATGACGGCGTCGTTCGGGTCGATGACCGGGCGCCGGCCGTCGAAATTAGCGGGATTGGCAGTGGTCATGGCTTCCTCTTTGCAGGGCGTGAGCGGGGAGGGCGGAGCGCCGGTGTCATCTGCACCGCGCTCCGCCGGGGATCAGGCCGTCTTCTTCGCCGAGACGGTGGAGTAGCTCGTGATCAGGTTGCGGTAGTCGGGGATGTGGTTCGAGAAGAGCGCGCCCAAGCCCTCGACATCGTTGCGCCAGTCGCGATGCAGCTCACAGGCGACGCCGAACCAGGTCATCAGCTGCGCCCCGGCATCCGACATGCGCTGCCAGGCAGAATGGCGCGTGATCTCGTTGAAGGTGCCGGAGGCATCGGTGACGACGAAGACATCGAAGCCGGCTTCGATCGCAGCCAGCGCCGGGAAGGCGACACAGACCTCGGTGACGACGCCGGCGATGATGAGCTGCTTGCGCCCGGTCGCCTTGACCGCCCTGACGAAGTCCTCGTTGTCCCAGGCGTTGATCTGGCCGGGGCGCGGGATGAAGGGCGCGTCCGGGAAGGTCTGCTTCAGCTCGGGGACGAGCGGGCCGTTCGGGCCGTCCTCGAAGCTGGTCGTCAGGATCGTCGGCAGCTTGAAATATTTGGCGAGGTCCGCCAGCGCCAGCACGTTGTTCTTGAACTTGTCCGGGTCGATGTCGCGGACGAGCGAGAGCAGGCCGGTCTGGTGGTCGACGAGCAGGACGGCGGCCTTGTCCTTGTCGAGGCGGGTATAGGGCTTGGTCATATCTTCCTCCATGGGGGTGAAATGTCCGGCATCGCGGCGGCGGACGGCGCCGGTGCCGGCTGTCAGGCCGGAATCTTGCCGAAGCGGCCGCTCTGGAAATCGGCCATGGCCTGGCGGATCTCCTCGCGGGTGTTCATCACGAAGGGGCCGTGCATCGCGACCGGCTCGTCGATCGGCTCGCCGCCGAGAACCAGCAGCGTCGCGTCGGTCTCGCCTTCGATCGTGACGGCGCCGCCCTCCCGGTCGAGCAGGACGAACTGGGCCTCGCGCACCTTGTCGACGCCGTTGACGAGGACATTGCCGCGCAGGACGACGATCCCGAGCGTATGCCCCTCGGGCAGCGTCAGCGACGTGGTGCCGCCGCGGTTGAGGCTGATGTCCCAGATCTCGATCGGGGTGAAGGTCCGCGCCGGGCCGGCATGGCCGTCATAGCTCCCGGCGATGACGCGCACGGTTCCGGCACCGCCAGGCAGGGCGACGACGGGAATATCGGCGTCGAGCAGCGTCTGGTAGCCCGGATCCGCGCTCTTGTCCTTCGCCGGCAGATTGACCCAGAGCTGCACCATTTCGAGGGTGCCGCCGCTGCGGGTGAAGGCCTGCGAGTGGAACTCCTCGTGCAGGATGCCGGAGGCGGCCGTCATCCACTGCACGTCACCGGGGCCGATCAGGCCGCCTTTGCCGGTCGAGTCGCGATGCTCGACCTCGCCCTGATAGACGATGGTGACGGTCTCGAAGCCGCGATGCGGATGCACGCCGACGCCGCGCGGCCGCTGGGCGGGGGCGAACTCGGCCGGGCCGGCATAGTCGAGCAGCAGGAAGGGACTGGTCGACGAGGCGCCTTGCACGGCAGGCGAAACCATCGAGCGCACAGGAAAGCCGTCGCCGACCCAATGGGCGTCGGGGCTTCCGAAGATTCCACGAACCTTTCTCATGGGCTTGTCTCCTCGTGAGCGCCGTGGTGGCGCCGTGTTACCGAAGAGACTATGGTCAGGACGAGAAGGGCAGTAGCCGCCTGAAATGCTACAAACTGTCCTGCACGCGAGACAATGACTGTGACGCAGGACCTCAACGATCTCTATTTCTTCGCGCAGGTGGTGGAGCATCAGGGCTTTGCCGCGGCCGCCCGGGTTCTCGGCATGCCGCGCTCGCGCCTGAGCCGGCGCCTGGCATTGCTGGAAGAGCGGCTGGGGGTTCGGCTGGTGCAGCGCTCGACACGGCGCTTCGCTGTCACCGAAATCGGCCGGGAGTATTACCGTCATTGCGTGGCGATGCTGGTCGAGGCGGAGGCGGCGCAGGAGGCGATCGACCGCATCCGGGCCGCGCCGCAGGGCGTGGTGCGCGTCGCCTGCCCATCCGCGGTCCTGTATTTTCAGGTCGGTGCGATGATCGCCCGCTTCCTCGCCGCCCATCCCAAGGTCGAGGTCCAGCTGGAGAGCACGAACCGGCGCGTCGACGTGATCCGCGAAGGCTTCGACATCGCGATCAGGGTGCGCTTTCCGCCGCTCGACGAAAGCGAGCTGGTGATGAAGGGCCTTGCCGAGAGCCGGCAGCGGCTGGTCGCGGCGCCTGGCCTGCTGCAGAACTTCGACCGACCGCTCGTGCCGGCCGACGTCGGCGATCTGCCAAGCCTGTCATGGGGCGGGCCGCACCAATACCATGAGTGGCGGCTCTCCGGGCCGGACGGCGCCGAGGCCAGCATCCGTCACAGGCCTCGCTTCGTCACCGAGGACATGGTGGCGCTGCGCCATGCCGCGATTGCGGGTGTGGGCATGGCGCAGATGCCGACCATGGTGATCGTCGAGGATCTCAGGGCGGGAAGACTGGTCGATGTCCTGCCGGATTGGGCGCCGCGCGCCGGCGTCATCCATGCCGTGTTTCCCTCGCGGCGCGGGCTCCTGCCGTCAGTGCGCGCCTTGCTCGACTTCCTCGCGGCGGAATATGCGCAGCTCGACCAGGACAGTCGCTAGCGCGAAGGAGGTCGATCGAGCTTCACGGACGGTGCAGCGTCGGCTCAGCGCGGCCGGCCTTGCGTGCTGCGTGATTTCGTGCCTCCATGACATGACGTAAGGGCAGGGGAGGCCTGTGAGGAATTTGCCCGTTTCCTCGGTGCTTGGCGTCGCGCTTGCAGGGTGCGCGAGCCTCCCCGACTATTCGGGTCAGGAACTCGCGGCCATCGCCCCGATCTCAGCAGCGCTCAAATGCGCGTTCGCCAAGGCGCTCCAGGAAGAGGCCAATCCGTCCGGGAAACGAATCTCGCGCCTGAAGGGCCGGAGGGTGACGGGGACTTTCACCTTCAAGCTCGTGGTGAGCCACGAGGGGTCCGCGAGCGCCAGGGGGAATTCCAAGATTCTGACCTATGGCTCGGCCTCCTTCGGTCCGTATCTCGGCTTCTCCCAGAGCGCGAACCAGACCGTGACGACGAAGATCAACTTCATCATCGACCTCGAGCGGGCGGATTCGAGCGCCTGCGACGCCTATCCGGAATCCTCGCGCGCGAAATACGGCTTCCAGAACTGGTTCAAGCAGGTCGTGACGGGCCTCGACCTCGGCGCAAACCTTCAGCCAGTGGGGCGGCTTTCGTCGCTGGAGTACCAGGCCGACTTCGGCGTCAAGAACGTGACCAATGCCGGCCTGGACTTCGACGTCGTGTTCGTGTCGGGCAATCTCGGCTACGCCGCCACCAGGGACGATGTCCAAAGCATCGCCTTCAAGATCGCCGCCCGTGGAAGCGGCGCGGGTGGGGGAGCGGGACCGGGGCCGGGGCCGCTGAATTCCGCGCCCCGGCAAGGCTGGAACGGCGCGCCTCGCAGTTCGGAATGGTCACAGCTCGTGCCGGACGACAAGAACGTCGATTCCGACCGGCGCAGGCCGCCTGCACCTCCACCTCCGCCTCCCAAGCCGCCACCGGACCTTGGGCCGTTCAACGAAACGAAGAAGACGATGGCAGTTCCCGACGAGGAGAATCCGCCACGCTAGACTGGTGACGCCGATTGCGGACGGCGCTTGCGGGGGGCGATCAGCCGCCACCGCCTGTCGGTCTCGATCAAGCCGTACGGCATTGACGAGGGGCCCTGACACGCTGGGACTTGATTCGCATAAGACATATTATGGAACCAAACTCGATGAGGCTTTTGGGCCCGCTACGTCGGCGCCACCACTTCCAGCCCATCGAACGCCACCTCCACGCCCTCGTTCAAGCGACTGGACAGGCTGGCATAATCCAGATCGACGTGGAGGTTGGTCAGGATGGCGCGGCGCGGCTTCAGCGCAGCGATGGCTTCCAGCGACTGCGCCAGATGGAAATGACTCGGATGCGGCGTCTCGCGCAGGCAATCGAGGATCAGGACATCGAGATCGGCCATGGCCTCGCGCGCCGCCGGCGGGATCAGGCTGACATCCGGCAGATAAGCCAGATCCCCGAAGCGGAAGCCGAGCGCCTGGTAGTTCGGCCCATGCTCGACCCGGAACGGCAGAGCCGTGATCGGGCCGCCAGCGCCTTCGATGGTCTGTGGCCGTCCGGCGGTGATCTGGTCGAGATCGAGGATCGGCGGATAGTAGCTGCCCGGCGGCGTCTCGAAGAGATAGCCGAAGCGCGAGCGCAAGGAGGCTTCCGTCGCCGTATCGGCATAGATGCGAATGCGCTGGCGCATATGCAGGACGAGCGCGCGCAGATCGTCGATACCGTGGGTGTGATCGGCATGGTCGTGCGTCATCAGCACGCCATCGAGCGCCGGCACCTCGGCCGACAGCAACTGCTCGCGCAGATCCGGCGAGGTATCGACCAGCACGCGGGTGACGCCACCGGGACCAGAGCGCGTCACCAGGATCGAGCAGCGCCGGCGCCGGTTCTTCGGATTGGACGGATCGCAGGCGCCCCAGCCGGAGCCCGGGCGCGGCACGCCGCCGGATGAGCCGCTGCCGAGAATCGTGACCGTCAGCGTCATGGCGTATCAGGCGGCCGATGCCGGTGCGGCGTGATCCATCTTCCAGTAGCAGCGGCGCGCATTCTCCGTCGTGATCCGGGCGACCTCGTCGAATTCGACGCCGATCGTTTCGGCGAGAACCTTCGCTGTTTCAGCGACATAGGCCGGTTCGTTGCGCTTGCCCCTGAACGGAACCGGCGCGAGATAGGGCGCGTCCGTCTCGACCAGAATCCGCTCGCGCGGCACCATCCGCGCGATGCGGCGCAGGTTCTCCGAGGTCTTGAAGGTCAGGATGCCCGAGAAGGACACATAGAGGCCGAGCTCGACGCCCGTCATCGCCAGCGCCTCGCCGGCGGTGAAGCAATGCAGAATGGCAGGGAAGGCGCCCTTCCCCGTTTCCTCCCGCAGGATGGCGATCATGTCGTCATCGGCCTCGCGGGCATGGATGACGAGCGGTAGCTGCGTCGCGCGCGCCGCGGCGATGTGCGTGCGCAGGCCCTGGGCCTGGGCCGCGCGCGGGCTGGAATCGTAGTGATAGTCCAGCCCAGCCTCGCCGATGGCCACGCAGCGCGGATGGCGGGACAGCTCCGCCAGCCGCTCGGCCGTGACGTCGAGCTCCTCATGCGCCTGATGCGGATGCGTCCCCACCGAGAACCAGACCGACGGGAAGCGCTCGGCGATGGCGGCGTAGTCGGCGAAGCGTGCGACCCGCGTCGAGATCGTCACTATCCGGCCGACGCCGGCGGCCTCGGCCCGCGCGACATAGGCCGGCAGCTCCTCGGCGAAATCCGGAAAGTCCAGATGGCAATGCGTGTCGATCAGCATCACGCCGCCTGACCGTCCTCGGGCTCGACATAGCGCGGGAAGACCGCGCTCGGCGCCGGCAGCGGCGCACCGCTCACGAGGCGGTGTTGCGCGCCCAGCGCGGCGAAGCTGCGCGCCTCGGCCGGGATGGCGAGGAGGTCGAGCAGCTTGCCTGCCGCAACCGGCATCACCGGCTGGACGAGGATCGCCACCTGCCGGATCACCTCGATCGTGACATAGAGCACCGTGTCGCGCCGCGCCGGATCGGTCTTGGTCAGGCGCCAAGGCTCGTTGCCGGCAAAATAACGATTGGCCTCGGCGACTACCGCCCAGATCTCGGCGAGCAGCGTGTGCAGGGCGAAGTCCTGCATCGCCTCGCGCGCCCTGGCCAGGGCGCCGTCAGCCATGGCGAGCATGGCTTCGTCGGCCTCGGTCAGCGCGCCGCGCGGCGGCACCCTGCCCTCGCAGTTCTTGGCGATCATCGACAGCGAGCGCTGCGCCAGATTGCCGAGGTCGTTGGCGAGATCGGCATTGATGCGCCCGACGATCGCCTCATGGCTGTAGTTGCCGTCCTGGCCGAAGGAGACCTCGCGCAGGAAGAAGTAGCGCAGCTGGTCGACGCCATAGGCCTCGGCGAGCGCGAAGGGATCGACGACGTTGCCGAGCGATTTCGACATCTTCGTGCCCTTGTTGAGCAGGAAGCCATGGCCGAAGACACGCTTCGGCAGCGGCAGCCCGGCCGACATCAGGAAGGCCGGCCAGTAGACCGTGTGGAAGCGCACGATGTCCTTGCCGATGATGTGGACGTCTGCCGGCCAGTAATGCGCCCGCGGACTCGCGGCGTCGGGAAAGCCCGTTCCGGTCAGGTAGTTGTTGAGCGCGTCGACCCAGACATACATCACGTGCTTGGGATCGCCCGGCACGGACAGGCCCCAGTCGAAGGTCGTGCGGCTGATCGAGAGATCCTCGAGCCCGCCCTTCACGAAGGAAACGATCTCGTTCCGGCGCGTCTCCGGCGAGATGAAGTCGGGAACCTCGTCATAGAGCTTCAGCAGCGCGTCCTGGTACTTGGCGAGGCGGAAGAAGTAGCTCTCCTCCTCGACCCATTCGACCGGCGTCCCCTGCCCGCCCAGGCGCGTGCCGTCTGGCTGGAGCGTCGTTTCCTCCTCGCCGTAGAAGGCCTCGTCGCGGACCGAATACCAGCCGGAATACTTGGCGAGATAGATGTCGCCATTGGCCTCCATCCGCCGCCAGAGCTCGTCGGTCGAGACCTTGTGGTCAGGATCGGTGGTGCGGATGAAGCGGTCGAACGAGCAGCCGAGCGTCTGCTCCATCTCCTGGAAGCGGCCGGCGATCCGGTCGACGAAATCCTTCGGCGAAAGCCCGTTCTGCGCGGCCGTGCGCGCCACCTTCTGGCCGTGCTCGTCGGTGCCGGTCATGGCGAAGACGTCGTAGCCGTCGAGCCGCTTGAAGCGGGCGATCGCGTCCGCAGCCACCATCTCATAGGCGTGGCCGATATGCGGCGGCCCGTTGGTGTAGTGGATCGCGGTCGTCAGGTAGAATTTCGGGGCCGTGGCCATCGTCTGTCCGAGAGCTTCGCTTCACGCTGCGCGCGAACGGGAAACCGCAGCCGACAGATCATGAAACATGGTCATCACGAGCGGGCGGCGGTCGAGATTATAGGTCTCGACCTCACGCGCCGCATGTCCCAGCTTTTCCCATACCTCCGCCAACGGTGCAAGGCGCGCCGGTTGCGCTGCAGCATGCGCGTGGAGATGGTCGGAGATCCAGCCCTGCACCGTCTCGATCATCACGGCGAAGTCGCGCTCTCCCGCCTTGCCGGCAACATCCTCCGCCAGAGCGAGCAGGCCAGGCAGGTCGATCTGCGGCAGGGCATCGAGCCGCGCCCTCACCGCTTCGACCAGAGCCAGCGTCTCCGGATCGACATAGGTCAGCGCGCGCCGCACCGAGCCTTCGGCGAGTCGCGCGGCGCGCAGCAGCGCGGATTCGTCGAGGGGAGCCTCCATCCGCTCCAGCGCGAGGCGGCCCGCCTCGACGACGCCGGGCTCGTCCAGCGGCTCGAAGCTCAGCAGCCGGCAGCGTGAGCGGATCGTCGGCAGCATCCGCCCTGGGGCATGCGCGACGATCAGGAACAGGGCTTGCGGCGGCGGCTCCTCCAGCAGCTTCAGCAGCGCGTTGGCGGCCGAGCGATCCATGTCCTCGGCCGAATCGACGATGCAGACGCGCCAGCCGCCCTCCGCCGCGCTCGCACCGAAGCGGTCGATCACCCGCCGCACGGCGTCGACCGGAATGTTGCTGGTGTAGCTCTTGCCGTCCGGCTTCGGAATGCGGCGCAGCACATGCAGGTCGGGATGCGACCGGGCCATCACCCGCCGCGTCGCCGGGTCGTTCTCCGGCATGGCGAGATCGGCGCGGCCCGACGCGCGTGTCCGCGGATCTCCCGAGGCGAGCATGAAGCGCGCGGCGCGGTAGGCGAAGCTCGCCTTGCCGACGCCTTCGGGACCGCCGAGCAGCCAGGCATGATGCATCCGGCCCGAGGAGACGGCGTCGAGAAAGGCCTTCTCCCTGGTCTCATGGCCGATCAGTGACAGCGTCTCGCGGGGATGGGGCGCGATCGGCAGCCGGTCGGGTTCGTCGCTCGTCTCTCGCATCAGCTTTCCGCATCGATCGGCAAACGCGCACGCAGGATGCGCCACGCGGCCTCGGCGAGCCCCTCGGCGGGCAGCGTCGCATCGAGCACGGCGCAGCGTCGGGGCTCGGCGCGGGCAATGTCGAGATAGGCTTGCCGCAGTTTGCGATGGAAGGCCAGCGTCTCGCCCTCGAAGCGGTCGACCGCCTCGTCCGGCTTGCGCCGCCTGGCGGCGCGCGCCAGGCCGATCTCGGGGTCGAGATCGAGGATCAGCGTCAGCTCCGGCATCAGCCCGGCGATGGTCACGGCCTCGAGCTCGCCGAGCAGCTTCGCGTCGACCTGGCCGAGCACGCCTTGGTAGACGCGCGTGGAATCGATGAAGCGGTCGCAGATCACCCACTCGCCCCGTTCGAGCGCCGGGCGGATCAGGCTGTCGATATGGTCGATCCGCGCGGCCGAGAACATCAGCGCCTCGGCGAAGGCGCCATAGGACCGGACCCGGCCAGACAGGATCAGTTCGCGGATCGCCTCCGCCTTGACCGAGCCGCCGGGCTCGCGCGTGATCCGGGGCGGGAAGCCGGCGCGCTCGAGCCTTTCGGCCAGTGCCCGTGCCAGCGTCGACTTGCCGGCGCCCTCCCCGCCTTCCAGCGTGATGAAACGACCCTTGCTCATGTCCGTCCGCTTACAGCATCGGACCGAAAAGTGGAATCCAATCTTCGGACGAATCCGATGCGATAACAAATACATAGATCGCCGTTATCGCGTCCGGCAGGACGCACGGCGATCTAACTCCGGCTCAGCGCCTTGCGAACCCAGCCGGTCGCGGCCTCGAGAAGCGCGTCGAGTGCCCGGCTCTGCAGGGGGCCCGTGCGCACGGCTTCCGCGGCATAGAGCGGCACGTCGAGCGTCTTGATGTCGCCACGCGTGACCACGAGCCGGGCGACCTGCGCACCCTCCTCGACGGGAACCAGCAGCGGGCCGCGATAGACGATGCGCGCGGTGAGGCGCTCGGAGCTGCCGCGCGGCATCAGCAGGCTGATCGCCCCCTTGCTGCGGAGCGCGACGCGCCCCTTCTCGCCGCCATAGACGCTGGCCTCGCCAACGTTCTCGCCCGCGGCGAAGAGCTGGCGTCGCTCGAAGGCGCGGAAGCCCCATTCGAGCAGCTTGCGCGCTTCGCTCGCCCGGTCGCGCGCGGTCTTCAGCCCGTTCACGACGACGATCAGGCGCTGGCCGTTCTGCACGGCCGAGCCGACCAGCCCATAGCCCGATTCGTCGATATTACCGGTCTTCAGGCCATCGGCACCGATATCCATCGTCAGCAGCGGGTTGCGGTTCTGCTGCCGGATCTTGTTCCAGGTGAAGTCGCGCTGACCGAAGATCTTGTAGAGCTCCGGATAGGTCTTGATGATGTGGTCCGCCAGCAGCGCCAGCTCGCGGGCGGTCACGCGCTGCTGCGGGTCGGGCATTCCCGTCGCGTTGCGGAAGACCGATTTCGTCAGGCCGAGCGCCCTCACCCGCTCGGTCATCACCCGTCCGAAAGTCGCTTCGTCGCCGGCAATCGCCTCCGCCAGCGCGATCGAGGCATCGTTGCCGGACTGGACGATGATGCCCTGCAGAATGTCGGAGAGCTTGAGCCGGCTGTTGACGATGGCGAACATGGTCGAGCCGCCCGAGGGCGCCCCGCCCTTGCGCCAGGCATTCTCCGAGATGCCGATCTCGCTGTCGGGCGTCAGGCGCCCGGCGGCCATGTCCTGGAAAGCGACGAGAACGGTGGCGAGCTTGGCCATGCTGGCCGGCACCATCAGCTCGTCGGCTGCCTTCTCATAGAGAACGGCTCCGCTTTCCGAATCGAGCAGGATCGCGAAGGGAGCCGGCGACTGGAAGCTCTGGGCATGGCCGGCGGCCGCAAGGCTCGCCATGGCGAGGACGAGAAGCAGCCGACCGAGGGACCGACGCAGCGTTGCGCCCGGCATGCGGATCGACATCGTCCAACGGCTAAAGGCGCTCATACTGCGATGTGAAGCAGAGCGCCTTACGGCAGGTCAAGCTCCTTGCCGTCAGTTCCGCGCCAGGGGCTGCAGCGCCTGCGGCGTCAGCTTGTTGAGCGGATGCGCCTTGGCGAAGCGCTCGGCCGGCCCCTTCTCCGGTGCGGTGAAGAGGCTCGCCATGGTGGCGCGGGCCGGCGGCATCGTCGTGCGCAGCAGGGCGGGAACCCGGACCGGCTTCGCCGCGTTGGCGATGGTGTCGAGATCGAACGGGCGGCTCGGCGGCAGCGGCGCGGCGTGCACCGGCGTGCCGCCTAGCGGTGCCGAGCTGGCCGAGGCGAGGCTCGCGACGACCGGAGCGGTCGGGCTGATGGTCCGGACCGGCTGCTGCGGGGCGTAGGCCTGCGCGAGCGGCTGGCTCACGGGAGCCGGCTCGGCCTCTGCGGGCTGTTGTGTTTCGACATCGGCCGAACGCGAGCGCGACGGCGCCACCGGCTCCGCGCTCGCGACCATGGTGCGTGCGCTGGTGCCCGGGATCGGCGCCGGCGAGCCATCGGTCCGCAGGCTGGCGAGGAGGAGATTGTCGTCGGAACCGGCGAGCGAGGCCTGGCCGAGATATTCCATCTTGATGCGCGCCGTGCCGAGATGGCGGAAGGCGAGCGCATCGGCGGTCTTCTGCGACAGGTCCATCATCCGCCCGCCATGGAACGGGCCGCGATCGTTGACGCGCACGATGATGGAGCGGTGGTTCATCAGGTTGGTGACGCGGGCATAGGCCGGCAGCGGCATGGTCGGATGCGCGGCGCTGATGCTGTTGCGGTCATAGACCTCGCCATTGGCGGTACGGCGGCCGTGGAAAGCCTCGCCATACCAGGAGGCTGTGCCGACCGAGGTGTAGCCGACCGGCTTCTCGAACGGGGTGTAACGCTTGCCTGCCACGGAATAGGCCTTGCCGACGAGCTGGCGACCACCGCCCTTCGGAACCTCTTCGCCGTCGGCGATGACGCGCGGGCTGGCGGCCCCGTATTTCGATTGCGGGAAGGCGCCGATCTCCTTGGAGCGGCGGCCGGCGGTCTGGTTGCCGGCGCAGTTGGCGACGAAAAGCCCGGCGAGGACGACGCAGCCCAGGCGCGTCACGGAGCGTAGCGATGAGGGCGCTGAAGCGGGATCGGACGGTTCGGTGGAAAGCCCCGTGGCCGAAAAGCTAGCGCCTCGTGTCATTCCGCTATTCCGCTCTCTGGGCCAAAAAACATCGCACCGGCTCGACCGCACGCGCGTTCAAGCCGAGTTTTCGGCCATTTCCATTAAGGGATCGTTTAACCGCGATACGCCGCGAATCCCGACGCCACCGAACAGGCGAGTCCCTGTCCTTGAGCGGGCACAAACGTGTCGGAAAAGCGGCGCCTGTCAACCCGAGGGCGGGAAGGCGCTGCCATTTTATCCACGGCCGTGACTTCCGGGCCACGCTGCGCAACGCATGCTTTTCCTTCGCGACGTCCCGCAATTCCCTTGCAAATCCGGCGCCCCGACGGCATTGAACGCCGCACCGGAAGGGTGGCCGAGTGGTTTAAGGCAGCGGTCTTGAAAACCGCCGTGGGTGCAAGCCCACCGTGGGTTCGAATCCCACCTCTTCCGCCATCTCAACTGCGTTAAGCAGATGATTTATTTGATAAATCGAAAAAGCATCGGGGTTCGCCCCCCAACTATCGCCCAACGCACGCCCGCAAGGCTCCCGGATGATGCGATCTCTCATCATCCATTGAGCATTCCGAATCCGATTCGCGCTACGACCGGACGTAGAGCTGCGGCCCGGAAGCGGGTCTTCCGTATGGCCGCGCCAAGCACTCAAGCCGGTTTGGGCTCACTAGCCCAGCGACTGGCCGCCGTCGCGCGCCCGATCGGTGGCCTCGTCGGCGCCCTGGCCCGTGCGAAGCCTCCCTTGCGCAGCATTTCGGTGGCCGCTCCGGCGAAAGGCCCAAGGCCGTGAAGCACCAGGAGCGAGCGTCATCGCGCCGCCCTTAACCGGACTTCCGGAGCCCGGTGCATCCAGCCCCTTTTTCGTCACGTGGGACGAACCGCCAAAATCGCAACGATTATCGGCGCCAGCCTGCGGCAGAACAGAGCTCGGGCCTTGCACCGAGAAGACGCCGCGCATTGGAACCAAGTGCACGCCGATCGCCAGGCACCGAACGATGCCCTGCCCCAGCTCTTGGCCGCGACAGCGCCGCATCGATCGACGCACGGCGTCGTATTCGCGACGCAATCATGGACCACCAGAATATCAACGTCACGATTCCCGATGATCTGACAATACCAAATCGGAGGTAAATTAGAATGAATTTCGAAACAAAACGCATCCTTCCTCGCTGATCGACTGATCTGTTGTTGGCGTAACCCTTCACAAACCGAATCTCAGGCAGGCATGTCTATCGTCAGAGCCGACATCCCGACGCTTGACGGCGCCAGATGCCTTGTCTTGGGAGGCGGTGGCTTTCTCGGTGTTCACCTGGCCAATGCCTTGGTGCGCCAGGGCGCCGCGGCCCGAGCCTTCGGGCGCACCCTGACCAATCCGGATGAGCTGGATGACCGGGTTTGCTGGAGCTGCGGGCATTTTGAGGATTCCGCGGCAGTCGCGGAGGCGGTGCAGGGGCAGGAGATCGTCTTCCACCTGCTGAGCGGTTCGGTGCCCGGACAGCCCGGGCAGAAGCCGATTTCCGATCTCGAGATGAACGTCAGCGGCACGTTGCGCTTGCTGGACATCTGCAACGCCGCCGCCGTCCGGCGCGTCGTCTTCGCCTCCTCCGGCGGCACCGTCTATGGCACGGCCGACCGGTGCCCGATCCCCGAAGCGGCGGCCACCGATCCGATATCGGCCTACGGCGTCGGCAAGCTCGCGATCGAGAAATATCTCGCCCTGTATCATCACCTCTACGGGCTCGAATATTCCGCCTTGCGCATCGCCAATGTCTACGGCCCGCTGCAGTCGCCGCTGAAGCGCCAGGGCGTCGTCGCGGCGATGCTCGACCGTGCCCTTGCCGGGGAGCCGCTCGAAATCTGGGGCACGGGCGAGGTCGTGCGCGATTTTGTGCATGTCGACGACGTCGTCTCCGCCCTTCTGCTGGCTGCGACCTATGACGGTCCCCACCGCGTCATGAATGTCGGATCGGGGGCCGGGCTCAGCATCAACCAGGTCGCGAGCGACATCGAGGCCATCGCCGGCACGTCGAACGTCCCGCGGATCTACCGCGCCGGGCGCGCCGCCGATGTGCCCGTCAACATCCTCGATATCTCGCTGATCACCCGGGAGACCCCCTGGCAGCCGCGATGTTCCTGGGAGGACGGCTTGCGCGACACGGCGCGCTGGATGGCCGCCAGGGCGCGCACACGGCTCGTTTGACGCGGCACGTGGTCCGAGATCGCAGGAGCAGGATGTGAACGGCATGATGAAAGCGGATGTGCGGGCGGTCATCCTCGTCCCGGCCTATGGCCAGCCGTCGCTGGCGGCCGAGGCGCTTCGTGCCGCCATCGGCCAGGAGACGGATTTCGCCTTCGCGATCGTGGTCGTCAACGATGGCTGTCCGTCGCCCGAAATGCATGAGGTCTGCCTCAACTTCGCGGCGTCCTATCCGGGCAAGCTGTTCTATCTGAAGAAGGCCAATGGCGGCCTCAGCGCCGCCCGCAACACCGGCCTCGAATTCGCTCTCGCAGCTTTCCCGGCGCTCGAGGCGGTCTATTTCCTGGACTGCGACAACCATATCGGGCCTCTCCTGCTGCAACGCATGGTCGATGCCCTGCGCAGCTCCGACGAGAGCGTCGGCTGGGCCTATGCCGATGTCGACAAGTTCGGCTTCGCGAGCTTCAGCGACATGTCGGGTTCCTATTCGCCGCTCGAACATCTGTTCCGCAGTTTCTGCGAGGCCGGCAGCACCGTCTCGCGGCGCATGCTCAATGCCGGCGCCCGCTTCGACACGGCCATGCGCAAGGGCGTCGAGGACTGGGATTTCTGGCTGCAGGGGCTCGGCAAGGGCTTTCGCGGCGTGCATGTCGCCGATGCCGGGTTTCGCTATCGCCGGCGCGGCGAGAGCATGCTGGTCGAGGCCGAGCGGGATTTCGCCCCGATCCTCGCCTATATCCGCGGCAAGCACGCGCAGCTCTATAACGTGAAGTCCGTGCTGAGGCTGGAGATCGAGGCGCGGGCGCGCTACGCCATTCACCACGCCGATACCGGCCTCGTCCGATGCATGACCGCCGCCGGGACCTGCGAGCTCATCGCACTCGACGACTACCTCATCCGCCTGATGCGCGCCGCCGAGCAGCCCGATTACGGGCGCTGCCCCGGCCATCTGATCGTGATGGACCAGGCGCTCTACGACGCGCTGGCCGATCGACGGCTGCTCGCCGGTACGTTGTGGGCGCTCGAAACTGCGGTGGTGCAGGCCGCGATCGCCGCCTGCTCGATCACGCTCAGCCCCTCCCCGCACCGGACGATGAGCTGGCGCGCCACCACGGTGAACCGGCTCCCGGCGCAGCAGATCCCGGCACCGCCGGCGACCGCCCAGATCCTGGCGATCGAGGCAGCAACATTGCTGGCCCAGCAATTTCCCGACGGCGCCTTCGCCACCGGCAATCATTGGCACACCGTCAAACCGTTCGGCGGTCGCTTCTTCGAGCTCGCGATCGGCTGCGCCGATGCAGGCGAAGCGCTGCGGCCGGCCGCCGAGGGCCTGGCCTCCTTGCAGCGCAGGCTGGACGAGGTGTCGGCCCGCGAAGGCCGTGCACTTTGGCGCGCGGCCGATCATGACCGATATCGCGCGCGCGCCGCCGTCCCGCGCGATTACTATCCCGAGCTCTTCGGCACGCCGTCCGCCTTTCCTGCGGCGGCATCGGACCGAAGCGTGGCGCTGGTGGTGGACGAAGCCGGCCCCAAGGCGATCGCGGCAGCCGCAAGGCTCGCAGAGACGCTGCAGGAGGATGGCTACATTCCCCACCTCGTCACCTTCGGCGAGCAGCTCTCCGGCGAGGCCGGGGATCTCGAGATCTTCCGCGAGATCGTGTCGCTGCCGCTCGCCTCGCTGTGCGGCGCCGGAGCCACGACGCGTCAAAGCTATCTCGGCACGAGCCTGCCGCGGCTGGACTGGCGCGACGGGCAAGCGGCGTTGGCGACGCTTGCCCCCTATTCCCGCGTCGTTTCGGTCGGGAGCTGTGTGCTGCATCAGATCGCCGGCGCGCTCCGCCGGCTGAAGGTCGAGACCTGGGCGCTTCTCGCGCCGCAAGAGAGCCGGTCGCCGCTGGATGCGGTCACCGCCTGCTCCGCCTTCGAGCAGGCCTATGATGCGATCATTCTGGATAGCGAGGAGATGCTGCATCTCTGCCGGGCCCTCGGCATCCCATCGAGGCGGCTGCGCCTGTGGCCGGAGATGACCAAGCCTCGCACCGCCGCGCCACCGATCCCCGACCCGACGCTGTCGGAAATCCAACCGGAGAAGGTCTCCGTCTGATGCTTCATGCTTCTCCTGACCTGCTGCCTTCGCTCTATGATGGCAGCCCGAAAGTCCTGGTGGCGACGCCGCGCGACCGGCCGTCGCGCTTCGTTCCGCCGGCCGACGCGATGCGCTGGTTCGTGGCGGAAACCGCGGATGGCGCCGAGTTCACCCTCTCCGTCCTCGACGGCGGTGCGGCCGGGGACAACCGGCGCAGGATCGAGTTGCCCCCGACCAATGTCTGGGCCGTCTGGAGCCCCGAAAGCACGCTGGCCACGGCCGGCCTGGCCGAATGGTGGTCGCGCACCGGAGGGAGCGGCGCCGAGCCGATCTTCGTCAATGGCGACGCTGCGATGCTGCGCACCGCACTGATCGAGCGCTCGCTGGCCGAAGTCTCCCGCCTGACGCGGCTGAACCAGATGCTGATCGAGGATCTCGCCGCTTTGCGCGAAAGCTGGACGCAAGCCATTCGCCTTCCGCCCGAGCTCGAGGAGTTGCTGGCGAACCTCCGGGCGGCGCCGCCGCGCCTCGTCTTCGAGACGCCGGCCGCCGATGGCGACGTGCTCGTCCCGGCGGCCGTGCCAGCGGGTGGTGCCGCGAGCCCGCTCCTGCGCCAGCGCCTGCCGATGGGCGCTCGCGGCTTCCTCGGCATCGACCTCCGGGCCGCCGCGCCCGGCAACGGCGACGGTTTCCTCGAAGTCGCACTCGTCATTCTGGAGACGGAAGCGGAGATGGCGCGCTGGCGCGCGCCTTATCGCGACCTGGGGAGCGGCTGGCTGCCGCTGCGGCTGCCCGCCGCCTCGGCCCTGACCTGGCGGGGGCTCGAACTGCGTATCCATGCTTCCGGCGGAACGGCGGCGCCGCGCCTGGCATGCGCCCCGGTCGGCCTGCTCGGCGAATACGCATGCAGCACACCGGCCGGGGATGCCCCGAGCGGCGCGATGCTGGAGTTCAAGCTCTGGGGCGGGGTTCCCGACCTCAAGCCGCCGGCCGGGCCTGGGCTGGCGGCCTTGCCGGCCAACCCCGTGATCGCAATCCCCGAACAGGTGGTCGCGACGGCGCGATCGACCCGGGAACTGAGCTGGGCCTATCCCTATTTCGGTTACCTCGACCGCGGCCGGGTGCTGCTGCGCCCCCTGAAGACGTCGCCGGCTTCGGCCGCCTGCATCACCCTGCCGGCGAAACCGGGCCTCACGGCCCTGTCCTGCGAGGCAACGATCGATGACGGACTGTGCAAGACGCGGTTGCTCACCCGCCTTGTCGCCACGCGCCCCGGCCACAGTGCGGACGACGCGGAGCAAGGCGTGGGCGTTCTCGCCTCGAGCGAATGGGTCGAACTCACCGAGCCCCTGAAGCCGTTTTCGCTGACCGCCCGCCTGCCGCAGCCGGAATCGGGACCGGTCGACCTGCATTTCCTGTCGCGGCTGCCGGAGGGCGGAAAACTGGACCATGGCCGCGTCGTCTTCGGTCGCTTCGAGGCCGAGCTCGACGAGCAGGCAGCCTGGAAGCGGGCTTCGATCATGCCGGAGGCGACACTGACTTAGCTCCCCGCCCCCGCTGGGCGCAGCCCTCGGACTGCACAGCCCCGGCGAGGCGCAGAGCAGAGCGACGCCCCGTTCAAGAGTGGTCGACCGGGTCTGTCGGACGGTGCCCGAAAGGCGGAAGCGCCGCCATCGCAGCGTGCGGTCGCGTTCGGTTTCCACGGCCGCATTGCCGCATTTGGCAACGGCATCGCCCATGATTTCGACGACGATCTCGTCGTGGGCGCATGTCGCATGACAACCGAATGAAAGTTCAATTATGGCACAATTGGGTTATACTTCTAAATTCAAACCAATTTGGCGCGCAGTTAAACGTAATAGGCGGCAAAGTACTCGAAAATGTCATAATTGAAATATTGACACGCAGCCAGTTCTACTCAAAACCTCAAAGGGAAATCAGAGAAAAATTCGTGACTTCCCGACGTATGGTGGACGCCAACTTGAACGTGTCATTATCCGCGACCATTCATCGACTTCCGCGCCGCAATCGCTATGTGGTTGCATCGAGCTGCGATCAGGAGGCCCTCGAAACCTCTCCGCTCGGTGATCTTCTCCTGTTTCTGGATCCCGAAACGGACGCCGAAGGGTTGCGGGGCACGTTTCCGCTGATCGGCGTCGCGGCTTCCGATGCCGGCAGCAAGGCGCTGCAGGCCGCGCTCAAGCGGCTCCGCAAGATAGGGTCCCTGCCCGATGTCCCGGTCATCCGGCTGCAGGAAGCGGCGCTGGCTTCCGATGCTGAGCTCGTGGTGCAGGTGCTCGAAGGCGGCCTGGGACGCCTGTCGCGCCATATGGCCGGCGCCAACACCGAGCTGGCGACGCTGCGGCGGGAGCGTGAGACGCTCTTCGAGAACTATCGCGCGCTCGAGAATGCGTTCCATGCCCGCAACTGGGACACGGTCTCCGAGGTGTTCGGCCACGGGCCGTTCATCGACCCCAAGGATCAGGGGCTCGCGGCCCTGCTGCGCGAAACCGAGATCGTCCAGCTCTTTCCGGTTTCGAGTTACGCGGTTTCCGGCTTCGCCGTGCATGTCCGCGACATACCGGCGGATGAGACCGGCCAGCTCGTCGTCACGCTCGACTATGTGGAGAGCGGCGAGGGCATCGCGGAATGGCTCATTCCCTATGACAGCATCACCGAGGGCTGGAACTTCTTCTCCCTGCCCAAGGCATGCGACGGCAGCCCCCGCACGCTGCGGCTGAAAATCTCGGCCACGGGCGGGCTGCCGCCCGAACTCTCGCTCGGCCACGTCATCACCAACGAGCGCTACGCCGCCCAGGCGCGGATGCCGCATGCCGACCTCGACATGCGCCCCCTGGCGCTGCGGATCTTCACCGGCCTCCCCGGTGCCCGCCCGACCGCACTGCCGAATGTCTTCACGCCGTCCACCGTGATCTCGGGGCGGAAGGTCGAGGATTACCGGCTGCCGGTCGAGTTGCTGCGCGCCGTCGCCAATGTCTCGCTCAGCCCGATCGAGCCGAGCTTTCCGACCGTGCGCTTCCTGGAGCTCGAGGATGCGATCGTCTGCCATCCGCTCAGCGAGGGCATCACCGCCGGCGCCGTACGCCGCGTGGTAGCGCCCGGCACCGCGCGCATCTCGGCGCGCGCCGTGATCGACCACCCGGAAGGCAAGCCAGGCACGGTCGGGCTGATGCTCGTCCCCTTGTCGGCCGATATCCGCAAGCAGATCGAGGCCCTAGCCGATGGCCGGTCCCTGCCGCCCACGACCTTCTTCAGCGGCTGGACCGAGATCACGGCCGAACAGCCGATCGACATCAACTTCATGCTGGAGATACCGACGTCGCGCACGATGGACCTGGTGGTCCTCAGCAAGGCCGCGACCAATTCGGTCGATTTCGCCTGGCTCAAGGTCTTCAATTTCCGGCTGGTGAAATATCTCGAGAAGAGCCCGGTCCGGGAGGTCGCCAATGCGTGACGAGGCCCAGGACCTGATCGCCATCGCCATGCCGCTCTACGGCCATGCCGCGCTCGTCATCGAAGCGTTGGAATCGGCCCTGGCCTCGGTCTCGGCATGCCGCCTCGCGATCGTGGTGTCGGTCGATGGCGACCCGCATCACGAGGTGTTCGATCAGCTCACCCTCCATGCCGCGGCCCATCCGGAGGTCCATGTGATCTTCGGCGAGAATGCCGGCCCGGGCGGCGCCCGCAACCGTGCGATCGACTACATCCTCGAGGAGCTGCCCGAGGCCAAGGCGGTCTATTTTCTCGACGCCGACAACCGCGTCCTGCCGGATACGGTCGAGACGCTCTATCGCCGGCTGAAGGCGAGCGAGGCCGGCTGGGTCTACACCAATATCGACACCTTCTCGGTCAATTGGCGGGCCCATTACGGCGACAGCTATTCACGCCTGATCCACTGCATCAGCGACAATATCTGCGACACCGGGTCGATGATCTCGATCGACGTTTTCAGGGCCGGCGTACGCTTCGAGGAAGATCGCCAGAACGGCTTCGAGGACTGGGAGTTCTGGCTCTCGGCCATCGAAAAGGGCTTCGTCGGGGAGCCCTGCCACGACACCGCCTTCGAATATCGGCTGCGGGCGGAGAGCCGCTTCAAGGAGGCGAACCGCGACCGCCCGGCCGCGATGAGCTTTCTCCGGCGCCGGCACAAGGCGCTGTTCCGCCGGCCGGCCCTCGTCGGCTTCGAGCATGAGGAGGCGCCGCGCTATGCGCTGATCCGCACCGGCGAAGGCATGCTCGACGTCTTCACCGACCCGACGCTACCGGCCGGGCAGATCGGCTTCGACGAAGCGGTGCGCGCCTTCTGGGGCCATGTCGGCGAGCCCGACAACGTCCATTTCCCGCCCTTCATCGCCGCCTGCGGCAGCGAGACGCTCAAGCTTCTCGCCCGCTCGCGGCTCCTGCCGAACCTGCTTTGCCACCTGGAAACCCTGGCCGAGCGCTGCAACGTCGTTTTCGTGGAGCTCTGCAACGCCGTTTCGCAGCGGAGCATCGAATGGGAGATCCTTCCCTCCGGCGCCCGGCAGGGCGCGGCCGATCTCACCTTCGTCTCGACCGGACTGATCAGGAACGTCATCGACGACGATGCGCTCGACTGGTTCTCCTCGATCGGCCGCGACCAGACCTGGCCGACATCGGCACGCCTCAAGATCAGCTTCCCGTTCCCCAAGGCGCCCCAGCGCCGCTCGCTGATCCGGCCCGAGCAGGCGCTGCTCAACCTCGTCAGCGCGCTGACGACCAGCCCGCTGCGGCCGACGGCCTCGACGCGCTGGACCTGGCGGCCACGCCGGCTGCCCGCCCTGTCCGAGCTCTACAAGCTGCTCAGGACCGAGCTCGGCGGCTCCCCCGTCCTGCCGGTGGCGCATCATGCGGGGCCGCGCCGGACCGCAGCGGTGCTGGTGCCGAACGCCTCGTTCGGCGGGGCGGAAAAGGTCGCCTATGCGGCCGGGCGGGAGCTCCGGCAAAACGGCTTCGAAACCCATCTCTTCGTGCTCGGCTCCGAGCGGATGGACGTGCTCGACGAGTTCGACCAGGCGTTCGACCACCTCCATTTCTGGAAGGATGGGATTCCGGCCTGGGGCGGGAGCGGCCAATTCCTCGGCCAGGATTTCATCACCGACGAGCACCCGCTCGACTGGGCCGGACTGAAGGGGCTGCTCTCCGGCTTCGACCTGATCGTCAACAACCATGTCATGGCGGCCCATCCGCTGATGGCGCAGCTGCGCTCAGCCGGCACCCGCACGGCCTGCTACCTCCATGTCGTCGACGAGACGGCGCTCAGGCGCCCGGCCGGCCAGCCCTATGCGGCCATCGCCTTCGAACATGCCTATGACGCCTTCCTGACCTGCTCGGAGCAACTCAAAAGCTACCTGCACAGTTTCGGCGTCCCCTTCGGCAAGATCTTCGCCGTGCCGAATGCGGCGAGTTTCTCCATCGACGCGAAGCTGCGGGCCCAGGTCAGCGAAGCGCGCAAGGCCGGGCGCGGGAACGAACCGCTTCGCCTGCTCTATATGGGCCGGCTCGACCGGCAGAAGGGCATCGACCGGCTGCACGGCATGCTCGCTCAGCTCAAAGAGCGGGGCGTCCCCATCGAGGCCCGCGCCATCGGCGGCGAGATCCTTTCCGACGATCCGAGTTCGTCCTGGATGACGCGCCTGCGCAGTCTCGACGTCGATGTCGCGCCGCCGGTCTTCGCCGCGAAGGACATCGCGGCCCATCTGGCCTGGGCCGACATCCTGGTGATGCCGTCGCGCTGGGAAGGCGCGCCGCTGATGATCGCCGAGGCGCAGCAGCTCGGCTGCGTACCGATGGCGACCGCCGTCGGCGCCGTCGAGGAGCTGGTCGTCGACGGCGAGGACGGCGTCCTGATCGGGAACGCCGCCGACGCCCGGATCGTGGTCGAGATGGCCCGGACGATCGCCACCCTGGCGCAGGACCGGGCGACACTCGGCCGCCTGGCCGAAGGCGCGCTCGCGACCGCGGCGGAGCGCTCCTGGAGCGCCTCCTTTGCCGATTTCATCGCCTGGAGCGACACGATCGCGCCGACAGCCCCCATTCAACGCAACATCGCTTCGGGCGAGCGCGCCGGCGACGAGGCCGCGCCCTCCGTCCGTGCCGTCGCGTGATCAACGGAAGATCCTGAATCCATGGCACCGAGAATTCTCGTCACCGGCATACCGAGCCATCTCACCCGCCTCATCCAGAAGGCCGAGGGCGCCCAGGTCTTCTATTCGGAGAAGCAGCCACAGCCCGAGGGCAAGGAGGCCTTCCTCCGCGAGCTCAAGAACATCAGCAATACCGGCAACTACCTGATCGGCGAAGGCGCATTGCGGGCGCTCTCGCCGAACGCGACGCATATCCCGTTCTGGCACCTGTGGAACGCGGTCAACAACGGCACCGGCCTCGACACGATCAACGACCGCTTCGACATCTGCGTCTTCACCTGCGCCAACCTGCTGCGCAAGGGCCTGTCGGCCGATGCCGAGGCGCTCGTGCTGTCCAGGCTCGACATGCCGGTGGTGATGCTCGGCATCGGCATCCAGAACCGGCCCGATCTCGAGCAGTCCCTGCCCGAGGGCACGCAGCGCCTGCTGAAGGTGCTGAAGGAAAGGGAGCACTACTTCCTGACGCGCGGCGAGGAGACCGCTGCCTTCCTCAGGGATCAGGGCTTCTCCTTCGTCAGGCCGGTCGGCTGTCCCTCGCTCTATTTCATGCCGGCCAATGTGAAGAGCGCGCTGCGCCGGCTGCCGGACGTGAAGGTCGGCGAATGCCGCACCATCTTCACCGGATACATGGGCGCCGAGCTCGAGACGATCGGCGACATGAACGCCCTCTCCTCGGATGACGGACGCTCATCCTATGTGGTGCAGGACGAGCTGCTGCATTTCGACATGCAGGTCGAGCCGGATGCGGATGACCGCGTCTACGATTCCGCCTCGGGCCGGGTGATCGGGGACCTGACCTTCAAGGGCTCGGACGAGCTCAAGAAGAAGGTCGATGTCCACGCCTTCTTCGACACCAATCAGTGGCGGGCCTGGACCGCGTCGATGGACTTCGCCTTCGGCCGGCGCTTCCACGGCAATGTCATCGCGCTGCAGGCCGGCGTGCCGAGCCTGATCGTCGCGGTCGACGACCGCATGCGCGAGATGCTGAACTTTTCCGGGCTGCCGAAGCTCGAGGCCGCCGATTTCAACGGCGCCAACGATCGCGCGGCCTTCGTCGCCGACCACCTCGCCGCGATGAACATCCCGCGGATCATCGAGACCTATTCCGAGCGCGAGCGCAATTTCCGCTCGGTCTTGAACGAGATCGGCATCGCCTGAGGCTGGGCGAAGCCATTTCCCGCGAAGCGGACACCGGCGCGCGCGAAAAAAGCGATGAAACGAAGAGATAGAGCACTTCCGCGTTTCGGATAAGCGGGGAAGCGCTCTGGGCGAAAAACGGGGCTTAAGGGCAGACTGACATGCGGATTATGGTCACGGGCATCCCATCCTACCTGATGCGGACCGTCGAAAGCGTATCGGGGGCGACCGTCAGGCACCGCCCCTATTTCGAGGCGGTGCGAACCAAGAATGACCTGATCGCGCAGGTCAAGAAGATCGCCAACACCGGCAACTACCTGATCGGCGAAGGCGCCGCTCACAGCGTGCGCGGCCACGACGTCACCTATGTGCCGTTCTGGCACCTGGCGAACAGCGTCAATTCGCCGGAAACCTACGAGAAGCTGAACCAGAGCTTCGACCTGTGCCTGTTCGCCTCGGCCAATCTGCTGCGGCCGGGCTATGCAGCGACGACCGAATCCTTCGTGTTCGAGCGGCTGAACATGCCGATCGTGGTGATGGGCATCGGCATCCAGAAGAAGGAGAACCTCAAGGACGCCCTGCCCGAGGGCACGCGCCGCTTCCTCAACGTGCTCAAGAAGAAGGAGAGCTTCTTCCTGACGCGCGGCCATTTCACGGCCGATTTCCTCAAGGCCGAGGGCATGAACTATGTCCGCCCGACCGGCTGTCCGTCATTGTACTACGAGCCCGCGGCGATGAAGCGCTCGCTCAGCCACCTCGCCGATCCCGATCTCGCCGACGCGCAGAAGATCGCCTTCGGCGGCTATCTCGGCAGCGTGCCGGACACGATCGTCGACGCGCATGCGCTGCTGCGGCAGGACAGCATCGCGAGCTATGTCATCCAGGACGAGATCACGGTCTATAACCTCAACATCCTCGCCGAGGAGACGGACGACGCCTACGACCAGGCCGCCGGCCGCATCGTCGCCAAGACCGAGTACAAGCACGCCGAGAAATGGCAGCGGAACTGCGAGTTCCGCGTCTTCTTCGACACGCACAAATGGCGCAGCTGGGTGTCGGGGCAGGATTTCTGCTTCGGCCGCCGCTTCCACGGCTCGATCATCGGCATGCAGTCCGGCGTGCCCGCACTGATGATCGCCGTCGACGACCGCATGCGCGAGATGCTCGATTTCGTCGGCTTCCCCTATATCGAGGCGTCCGTCTGGAACCGCGAAGCGAAGAAGAAGGCCTTCCTGCAGGACTTCCTCTCCAAGATCGACGTCCCGGCCGCGATCCATCGCTACTCGGCCTGCGAGGAGAACTTCAACGCGGCGCTCAAGGATATCGGGATCCGCTGATGGCGGATTTTGCGCGCAGGGCCATGGGGCGGAGCTTGCATGCCGGTTGGCCGGCGGCGTGGCTCCGCCGCCTGATCCCGCTTGTCGCCGCGTCCGGCCTGGCGGTTGCGGCTCTCGCCGCACCCGCCGCTGCTCCGGCGCAGTTCGGCGTCAACCGCGTCAATCTCGCCTGGCTCGACGCTGCCGGCCGCGAGAAGGTGCTGGATCAGATCGCGCAGAGCGGCATCCGCTCGGTGCGGCTCTCCCTGACCAACCCGATGGATGCCAGCATCGACGCCGTACGGGTCGCCCATCAGAAGGGCCTCGCCATCCTGCTCGAGGTCTCGCTGAACAACGCCGCCCTCTATCCCAAGGGGACGAAGCCCCGCTCCGGCCGCGGCCGCATCTGGGACATGTATCGCCTCTCCGACATCTCGCCGGAGCTCTACCGGGCGACCTTGCGCGATGCCCTGCAGCGGATCGACAGCCTCGGCGTCCCCCTCATCGCCGTCGAGCCCGGCAACGAGATCAACTGGGGCGCCTATAACGGCGATCTGGAGATCAGGCCCGAAGCCAACACCCGCACGGCCCGCTCGCTCCGGGACGTGGCCGATCCGGATGGGCTCGCGCGCGGCGCGGCGAATTACGTCCAGCTGCTGAAGGTCACCCGCGCCGAACTGGCGAAGACGAGGCTCAGCGCCGGCGCCAAGGTCGTCTCGGCCGGACTCTCCGACATCCCGCCCGAACACGCCGACCGGCGCGGCATCGACAGCATCGACCCGGTGAGCTTCACCGCGCTCCTGCGCGAGCATGGGCTGGATCAAGCGGCCGACGGCTATGGCATCCATATCTATCCGGGCGGGGACCGCACCCCGGCCGCCCGCGAGCAGCATGTCGAGCAGGCCCTTTCGATCTGCCGCTCGCGTCCGGCCGAGGGCAAGCCCTGCTGGATCACCGAATGGGGCTTCGCCAACACCGCGAAGACCTGCCCCACCGACGACAGCCGCCGCGAACGCCTGGTCAAGGCGACCCGCGAGCGCTTCGCCGACCTCATGCGCGACGGCCGGATCGCCGCCGCCTTCTATTTCGACTGGGACGCGACGACCTATGGCATTTGGCGCTGCGGCGGGCTTTCTCCCGCCGGCCGGGCGGCGGTGACGCCGTGAAGACCCTGATCATCGGCGGTTCCAACACCGTCATGCAGCCCGGCTACCTTTCCTCGCTGCTCTCGGTGATGGCGCGGCGCGGCGTTGCGCTCGACATCGTCGCGGATCTCGCGGTCGGCGGCACGACCAGCGCCTTCGGCCTCTACCAGCTCAAGCTGCATGAGCAGGAGCTGGCCGATTGCGACCTGCTGCTGATCGAATATGCGCTCAACGACGCCTTCGTCTATGGCGACGAGCGGCGCCCGTTCCGGCACTGGGCCCGCTTCTACGAGGGCATCATCCGCTTCGCCCGCGAGCGCAATCCGAAGCTCAGGATCGCCACCCTCGTCTTCGGTGCCCGCAACGGCTCGTTCCTGACCTCGGTGCCCGCAATCGATGCGGGGATCGGCTATATCTCGCGCTGGTACGGGACGACCTGCATCGATGTCTCGCAACTGCTCATGCAGCGCCTCGGCCGCGAGGTCGTCGGCCATCCGAGCTTCTACTCCGATCAGGGCCATTATGCCCGGCCGGTCGCGACGACCGTCGTCGCCAACCTGATCGCCGATGAGCTGGAGCCGGCGCTTGCCGCGCCTCCGCGCCCCGCCGCGCTGCCGCCCGCGATCGATCCCGAGCATTTCGCCAATGCCCGCGCGCTCGACGGCACCTGGCTCGCCAAAAGACTCGGGAGACCTGTGGTGGAGTATGCCAACCGCCGCTTCTCCGTGTCGGCGCTGGACCTCGGACGGGAACGGCTGCGCTTCGACATCGAGAAGGGCATGCTGCTCGCCTTGAGCTATGTCTGCGAGCCGCGCACGCCGCCGCTCGATCTGCAAGGCGGCGACGAGGTGCATCGCGCCGCGCTGCTCAAGGGCGGCGTGCGCGACGGCACCTACAAGTTCCTGGTCTCGATGCTCAGCTTCGAGTTCCTCTATGGCCCGACGCTTCTCGACATGCAGCAGATGCGCACGCTGACCCTCTCCGGAGGGCTCGCCGCTGCCGGGCACAAGCTGCATGTGCCCAAGGACAGCGTCCGGCACGAGACCTTCCCAGCGGAGCCGGCCCTCCCCATCACCGGCATCCTCTTCACCGGAAACCTCAAGACCTGTGCCCTCGAAAAAGCCAGCCCGCCGCAGCCCGCGACATCCGATACGGTTTCCGCGCCATCAGCAGCTGCGCTGACCTAGGAGTTGTGTGGCGCGCGCGGATTGCCGAGGACAGCCGCAACCGGCGTCGTTCGATCCCTTATCGGCGAAACCCGTCGATCGAAAACGGTCTTGCATCGTAGGAATCCGCCTGTTAAACGTTTTACTGTAAAACGTTTAACAGGCGCCTGATGGACAATGGACGCGTAACGATCCGGGATGTCGCCGCCCGCGCGGGCGTGTCGATCGCCACGGTCTCGAACGTCTTCAGCGGCAACAAGCCGGTGAATGCCGATTTGCGCGAGCGCGTGCTGAAGGCGGCCGAGGAGCTCGCCTATCAGGTCGATCGGGCAGCCTCGCAACTGCGCTCGGGCCAGGCTCGCGTCGTCGGCGTCCTCGTGCCCGATCTCGACGACGTCTTCTTCACCTCGCTGGTCTCGCAGCTCGAGGTCCTCGCCGAGAGGGACGGCTACGATATCCTCGTCGCCAGCTCGCGCGACGATCTCGGGCTGGAGCAGTCGCGGCTGCGCACCCTGCTGGCCTGGCGCCCGTCGGGGCTGATCGCGGTGCCCTGCTCCGATGCGGTTCCGGAAGCGCTGCGTGGCGAGGTCGGGCGCCTTCCGATCGTCTTCGCCGACCGCGTGCCGCCCGAGGGCTCGATCGTCGACACGGTGGCGATCGACAACCGCGAGGCCGGCGAGATCGCCGCCCGACACCTTCTCGCCAAGGGCCATCGCGACATCCTCGTCGCCGCCTCGAGCCTCGCCATCTCGCCGATCCGCGAGCGCGTTCACGGCGCCTGCGACCTGATCAGGAGCGCGCTCGACCGCGAGCCGACCGTCGTCGAGCTCGGCTCGAATGCCGATCGCGGCGCGGCGACGTTCCGGCACTGGCTCGAACGCCACAAGCAGCCGAGCGCCGTCATCGCGCTCACCAACGTCACCACGTTGAGCACGCTCTCGGCCCTGGCGCGCCTACGGATCGATATTCCCGACCCGGTCTCGGTCGTCGGCTTCGACGATTATCCCTGGATGAGCGCCCGCAAGACCGGCCTGACCGCGATCCGCCAGCCGATCGCCGAGATGGCGGAGGCCGCCTGGAACCGCCTGCGTGCCCGCATGGCCGGGGACCGGACGCCGCCCACGCATTCCGTGATGCAGACCAGCCTGCAGGCCCGCGATTCCGTGCGCGATCTCGCCGCCATGGCCGAGCACGCCGGCAGCCGCGATCCCGACCCGCTTCCGAATCCGGAAAGGCCGGCCGCTTCGCGCAAGGCGGTGCACTGACGAAGACCGACTGCGGACGCCCAAGCGTCCGTGCCACCGGGCCGACAGAGCCTGGAGCGAAAGAAATACTGGAGGAAACGCGTGCAACTTCAACGAACGGCACGACTATTGCCGCTTCTTGCGCCGGTGCATCTGCTCATCCTGAGCGTGATCGTGCTGCCGTCGCTCTATGTCGTCTGGCTGAGCCTTAACACGTCGAGCTTCGGCCAGGCGCCGAGCTTCGTCGGCCTGCAGAACTACTGGCGCGTCCTGACCGACCCCGCCTTCCACAGCGCGCTGTGGAACACCGTCGTCCTCGTCGTCGTCGCCGTGCATCTGGAACTCGCCGTCGGCCTCGGCATGGCCCTGCTCTTCGCCAGCGGCCTGCCCTTCCGGCGCTTCCTGCTCGTCGCCGTGCTGGCGCCCTATGCCGTCAGCGAGGTCACGGCGGTGGTGATGTGGCGCTTCCTGTTCGATCCCGATGCCGGGCCGATCACGCTCGCACTCCGAGCGCTTCACCTGCCGACGCTCGACTGGTCCTTCGAGCCCTCGCACGCGATGATCCTGATCGGCCTTTTGACGATCTGGCTGCACCTGCCCTTCACCTTCGTTATCGTCTACGCCGCGCGCCTCGCCATTCCCGCCGAGCTCTACGAAGCCGCCCGGATCGACGGCGCGACCCGCTGGCAGGCCTTCCTGCGCGTGACCTTGCCGCTGCTCGGGCCGGCGATGCTGATCGCGCTGCTCTTCCGCTACATCTTCGCCTTCCGCCTGTTCTCGGAAGCCTGGCTCCTGACCAAGGGCGGGCCGGCGCGCTCGACCGAAGTCGTGGCGATCTACCTCTATCAGGAAGCCTTCAGCTTCAACGCCTTCGGTCCGGCCGCGGCCACCGCCTGGATCATGGTGCTGGCCTCGCTGCTGCTTGCCGGCGCCTATGTCTTCCTGCTCAAGCGCGGAGGTGTCGCCCATGCGCACTGAACGCGCCCTGGTCGGGCTGGGCAAGGCGCTCGCAGTCCTCGCGATCCTGTTCTGGTCGCTGTTCCCGATCCTGTTCATCGCGATGTCCTCGCTGAAGCCGGGGCAGGACATCTTCGCGGTGCCGCCGAAATGGCTGTTCACCCCGACCTTCAAGCACTACGCCGAGCTCTGGCGCTCCTGGGGCGTCTTCTTCGAGGGGCTGCTCAACAGCCTGCTGATCACGGTAGGCGCGACGCTGCTCGCCATCGTCGCCAGCGCCTGCGCCGGCTATGTCTACTCGCGCAATTCCGGTCGCTGGCTCGGGGCGAGCCTGCTCGGGCTCATCATCGTCAGGCTGATCCCACCGATCGTCGTGACGCTGCCGCTCTTCCCGATCGTGAACTGGCTCGGGCTCAGCGACACCCATCTCGTGCTGATCCTGCTCTACGCCACCTTCTTCGTCTCGCTCGGCACGGTGCTGATGCGCACCTTCATGGACCAGATCCCGCGCGAGCTCGACGAGGCCGCATCGATGGACGGCGCCAGCCGCCTGACCATCCTGCGCAAGGTCATCGCGCCGCTGGCTATGCCGGGCGTGCTCGCCGTCGCGGTCTTCGTCATCGTCTTCTCCTGGAACGAGTTCCTCTTCGCCTTCATCTTCACCGCGACCAAGGCCAAGACCGCGCCTCTCGTGATCTCCGAGATGATCGGCTCCATCGACGGGGTCGATTGGGGGATCCTCTTCGCCGCCGCGACGGTGCAGCTCGTGCCGGTCCTCATCTTCGTCGTCTTCATGAACCGCTACCTCGTGGCCGGCCTCACCGCCGGTTCGACGAAGGGGTAGCCAACCACACAAAAAGAGGGAGGAAGCCATGTCGAACAAGCCTGAAACCAAGCTCACCCGCCGCACCTTCGTCGCCGGTTCCGCCGGTGTCGCCGCCACGCTTGCGATCGGCCCCGCGCTCGCGGCCGGCAAGACGCTGAACGTGCTCAGCCACAAGGTCCACCAGACCGTGCTCGGCAGCGGCGATGGCGACCTGATGGCGGGCTGGTGCAAGGCCAATGACGCCGAGATCGCCTTCACCACCTTCGATTCCAACCCGCTGCAGGACCGGCTCTTCCGCGAGGCCAGCCTGAAGGAGACCGAGTACGGCGTCGGCTATCTCATCGACAACCGGCCGACCTCGCAGATCGCCGCCCTGTTCGAGCCGCTCGACGCCTATCAGAAGCAGGATGCGATCGAGGATTTCGGCGATATCGCGCCCGGCCTCGTGCAGGGCATGACCGTCGACGGGAAGCTGATCGGCATCCCCGTCCGCCACGCGACGCAAGGCCTGTTCTACAATGAGGCGCTGCTGGAGGAGGCCGGCATCTCCGCCCCGCCGACGACGCTGGAAGAGCTGATCGAGCAGGCCAAGAAAACGACCTTCACCTCCAAGGCCGGCACGCCGGTGACCGGCATGGTGCTGGCAAGCGACCTCGCCGTCTTCCCGGTGATGTTCGCCCGCGCCTATGGCGGCGACTTCATCGGCCCCGACCTCAAGCTGGTGCCGAACCGCGAAGCGCTGGAGCAGGGCCTGGCCGCCCTGCGCGGCATGTTCGAGGCCGGCAGCCTGCCGCGCAGCTATGCCACGACCAAGAACGACGATCAGGTGACCTGGCTGCAGCAGGGCCGCGCCGCCTTCACCGTCCTGCCCTTCGCGCGGGGCGCGCAGCTCAACAATGCCGAACAGAGCAAGTTCCCCGGCAAGATCAAGGCCGTGCCCTTCCCCGGCGCCAAGGCGATCCAGGGCAAGATGCCGATGGCTTCCGTCGTCGAGGCCTGGGCGATGTCGATCCCGAAGAACGCCAAGGACAAGGCGCTGGCCTGGAGCTTCATCAAGGAGGTTTCCAGCAAGCGCGTGACGCTCGGCATGGCGCTCAACGGCAACGGCCCGGTGCGGGTCTCGACCTATGCCGACGAGAAGCTGAAGGCCGGCAATGCGCTCGCCGCCGTGGAGGCCAAGGTCCTTTCGACAGCGCGCGGCGCCTTCCCTCCCTTCCCGGAGGCCGCCCGCGCCCAGGCGACCTTCCTCGAGGAGGTCCAGCTCGCCGTGCTCGGCCGCAAGCCGGTCAAGGACGCCGTCTCCGCCATCATCGAACGCGTCAAGCCGATGATGCCGGCCTGATTGATCTTCTGACCTGTGGGGCGCCGCCCCGCAGGCGCCCGCTCCATTCGTTGCACCTTGAAGGATCTCCGCCATGTCGACCGCCGCGACCCGCTTCATCGAGGAGCCGGCCCGCTCCATCCCCGTCTCCGCCGAATATGATGTGCTCGTCGTCGGCGGAGGCCCCTCGGGCATCACCGCCGCCCTGGCAGCCGCCGAGGACGGCCTGCGCGTCGGGCTGATCGAGAGCCGCAGCTTCGTCGGCGGCAACATGACGATCGGCCTGCCGGTGCTCGGCTTCCTCGGCCAGAAGGGCAACCAGATCATCGACGGGCTGCCGCAGAAATTCATCGAGCGGCTGCGCAAGGAGCGTGACGGCGCAAGCGAGCACCGGCCCTGCCCGCTCCACATGGGCATCACGCTGGTCGAGCCGGAGGCGGTGAAGACGGTCGCGCTGGAGATGCTGACCGAGGCCGGCGTGGATGTGCTTTTCTACACCTTCTTCGCCGGCGCGCTGGTCGAGAACGACACGATCCGCGGCGTGATCACCGAGAGCAAGAGCGGCCGCACCGCGCTCCTCGCCAAGGTCGTGATCGATTGCAGCGGCGATGCCGATGTCGCCTATAGCGCCGGGGTGCCGACCGAGAAGGGCAATGCCGATGGCGGCATGCAGCCGCCGACGCTGATGTTCTGCCTCGCCGGCGTCGATACCGATGCGCTCCGGCTCTCGATCGCCAACGCGCCTCCGGCCGCGCGCACCTATCTCACCGACTTCATCCCGGCCGAATATTTCGGCCAGAACCACCAGTTCATCGTCGTCGGCCTGCGCGAACTGATGGCCAAGGCCAAGGCCGAGCGCGGCCTCAAGATCCCGAACGAGCGCACGATCATCATCACGGGCCTGAAGAAGGGCGAGGTCTGGATCAACATGACCCGCGTCAAGGGCACGGACGGGACCGATGCCCGCAGCCTGACCAAGGGCGAGATCGAGGGCCGCGCCCAGATCGACGACATCGTCACCTATCTCGTCAATTACGTGCCGGGCTTCGAGAAGGCCTATTTCACCAAGACCGCACCCTTCCTCGGCATCCGCGAGACGCGCCGCATCCTCGGCCAATATGTGATGACGCAGGAGGACGTGCTCGCCTGCACGCATTTCGACGACGCGATCGCGGTCGCGAGCTATCCGATCGACATCCACCGCCCGGCCGACGATGGCTGCACGCTGATCTGGTGCGGCGACTGCTACGACATTCCCTATCGCTCGCTGGTGCCGCAGAAGATCGGCAACCTGCTGGTCGCAGGTCGCAGCATCTCCGCGACGCATGAGGCCATGGGCGCGATCCGCGTCATGGCGACCTGCATGGCGATGGGCGAGGCCGCCGGCCGCGCCGCCAAGATCTCGGTGCGCGGCAACCGGCCCCCGGCCGATATCGATGTCGGGGAACTGCGCCGCCAGCAGCTCGAGCACGGCGTCTACCTGCGCAACCCCGACGGCACCCGCGCCGGGCCGCCGAACCGCGCCGCGGCCTGAGATGGCCGGGCACTTCATCGGCATCGATGTCGGCACCGGCAGCGCCCGGGCCGGCATCTTCGACCGGACCGGGCGGATGCTCGCGACGGCGAAGCGCGACATTGCGCTCTATCGCGACGGCCCCGACATTGCCGAGCAGTCGAGCGCAAACATCTGGCAGGCGGTCTGCGCCGGCGTGCGCGAAGCGATGGCCCAGGCGGGTCTGGCGCCAGGCGATATCGCCGGCATCGGCTTCGATGCAACCTGTTCGCTGGTCGTGCTCGGGCCGGACGGCGCGTCACTGCCGGTGGGGCCGCATGGCGATGCGAACCGCGACATCATCGTCTGGATGGATCATCGCGCGCTCGGTCAAGCCGAACGCATCAACGCGAAGCAACATCCGGTCCTTGCCTATGTCGGCGGCACGATCTCGCCCGAGATGGAAACGCCGAAACTGCTCTGGCTCAAGGAGCACCTGCCCGCGACCTATGACGCCGCCTGGCAGTTCTTCGACCTGCCGGATTTCCTGACCTGGCGCGCGACCGGCTCGCTGGCGCGCTCGACCTGCACGGTCACCTGCAAATGGACCTATCTCGCCCATGAGGGGCGCTGGGACGCGAGCTACTTCCGGCAGATCGGCCTCACCGATCTCGCCGATGATGGTTTCGTCCGGATTGGCACCGAGATCGTGCCGGGCGGTACCGCGCTCGGCAACGGACTCACGGAGCAGGCCGCTGCCGAGCTCGGCCTGAAGCCCGGCACCGCCGTCGCGGCCGGCCTGATCGACGCCCATGCCGGCGGCGTCGGCTCGGTCGGCGTGCGCTCCCCGCACGGCACGGCGCTGACCCGCATGGCCTATGTCTTCGGCACCTCGGCCTGCACCATGGCAAGCAGCCGCGAGCCGATCTTCATCCCGGGTGTCTGGGGACCTTACTACGCGGCGATGGCACCGGGGCTCTGGCTCAACGAGGGCGGCCAGTCCGGTGCGGGCGCCGCCATCGACCAGCTGATCGGCTTTCACCCTGCCGCCCCGGAGGCGCAGCGCAGCGCCACGGCGCAGGGCCTCTCGCTGCCTGACTGGCTCGCTGCGCGCGCCGCGCAACATGTCGCCAAAGCTTCGGAGGCGGTGCATCTCGCCGGCGATCTCATCGTCGTACCGGACTTCCTCGGCAACCGCTCGCCCCATGCCGATCCGCAGGCACGGGCCGTGATCGCCGGGCTGGGGATGGAGCAGGATCTCGACCATCTCGTCGCACTCTATGTCGCCGGGCTCACCGGCATCGGCTACGGGCTGCGCCAGATCATCGCGGCCAGCCGGGCGAAGGGGGCGACGATCGAGGCGATCGTGCTCAGCGGCGGCGCCGGCCGCCAGCCGCTGATCCGGCAATTGCTGGCGGACTGTTCCGGACTGCCGGTGCTCGTCCCCGACGACGTCGATCCCGTGCTTCTCGGCTCGGCCATGCTGGCCGCGAGCGCAGCCGGCGCCTTCCCCGGCCTTGGCGAAGCGATGACCGCGATGGCGCCGGGGGCTGCCGTCTTCACCCCTGCCGGCGGCGAGATCGCCGAATGGCATGCCCGACGCCTCGCCGCCTTCGAGACGCTGCAGGTAGCCGCGCGCCAGGCAAGGGGGCTGATGCACCCGGCCCGACCTCAAGCCGTATCGGAGACCCCGACGTGACCCAGGAACTGACCGGAAAAACCGCAGCGATCACCGGCGCGGCCTCGGGGATCGGGCTGGCCTGCGCGAAGCGGCTGCTGGCCGCTGGGGCGCGCGTGGCCCTTGTCGATCGTGACGGCGAGGCTCTCGCGGTGGCGTGCAAATCCCTCGGCAGCGAAGCCATTCCGCTCGTCGTCGACCTGACGGATCCCGCCTCCGTCGCCGGCATGCTGCCGCAGATCCTCGACAAGGCCGGCCCGCTCGACATCTTCCATGCCAATGCCGGCGCCTATGTCGGTGGCCCGGTGAGCGAGGGCGATCCCGATGCCTGGGACCGCATGCTGAATCTCAACGTCAACGCCGTCTTCCGCAGCATCCATGCCGTGCTGCCGCACATGATTGAGCGCAAGACCGGCGACATCCTCGTCACCAGCTCGGTTGCCGGCGTGGTTCCGGTGGTGTGGGAACCGGTCTACACGGCCTCGAAACATGCGGTGCAGGCCTTCGTCCATACGCTGCGCCGGCAGGTGATCCCCCATGGCCTGCGTGTGGGGGCGGTGCTGCCCGGCCCCGTCGTCACGGCCCTGATCGCCGACTGGCCGCAGGAGAAGCTCGACGCCGAGCGCGCCCGCGGCGGGCTCATCGAGCCGGAGGAGGTGGCGGAAGCGGTGCACTTCATGCTGACGCGCCCGCGCAATGTCACGATCCGCGACCTCGTCATCCTGCCGCAGAGCACGGATCTTTGAGGTGCACCAGGCAAAGACCGGCGTCGAATAGCACTGTATCGCCCCGGCAAGCCGATGCAGAACGCCCTTGTCGAGAGCTTCAGCAGGCGCTTCCGGAGCGAGTGCCTAAGCGCCACGCTGTTCTCGACGCTCGCCGAGGCCCGTAGCGCTGCCTCCCCTTCCGCCAGCGTTTCCCGATCTCGGCCCCTCAGGCTTCCGCATCCGCGCTAATCCAGCAATCTGCGCTCCAGCGCGACGTCGACGCAGCCTTGGATGTGGCCGTGCAGCAGGCGCCGCCCCTCGTCCGCGTCGCGGCGCAGTGCGCAATCGAGGAGCGCGCGGTGCTCGCCGATCGAGGTCGGCCCCCAGAAGATGAAGAAGACCATCTGGTAGCGCAGATAGCGCTCGTAGATCCCGGCATGGAGATCGAGCAGCGCCTTCGAGCCGCAGGCCGAGACCAGCGCTTGATGGAATTCGAAATCGTAGCGCTTCCATTGCATCGTGCCGGAATCGTCCCCGGCCAGCAGCCGCTCCTCCATCCGGGCGAGCTTGTGGTGGGCTGCGACGACGCGCCCCTCCCATTCCATGTCGCCGGCCGCGAAGGACTGCGCGAGAGCATGACTCTCGATCAGCAACCGCAGCTCGGCGAGCTCCGCCAGTTCGCTCGCCGTGCAGGGCGCCACCTGGAAACCGCGCTGGCCTTCGGCGACGACGAGCCCCTCCGGAACCAGGCGGCTCAGGATCTCGCGCAATGTGCTGATGCCTACGCCATAAACGGGGCGCAGCTTGTCCAGCGTCAGCCTCTGCCCCGGCTGCAGCCGCCCGAACACGATATCCTGCCGGATGCGCTCATAGGCCTGCTCGCCGGTCGAAAGCGCGGCGACTTCTTCGCCGCCCCCATCTGCTGCTGCGTCCGCCATCCCGCCTCGCCTCGCCTGGAGCCCCAAGCCTAAGGCACCTGTCCTTTCGAGCCAACAGGAAAAGCGGCGCATTCCCGTAACAGCAGACGATCCTAAAATTATCAGTTGATTTGTAGTTACCCCTCGATAAGATGCCGACACAAGAAGCAGGCGGAGCCGTCAACTCCGTCGCGAACGGTACCGGGAGGACATCATGGTGGCGGGCGAGAAGCCGGCAGCCCGGCGCGGCTGCATCTACATCCTGAACGGCCCGAACCTGAACCTGCTCGGTCAGCGCGAACCGGCCGTCTATGGCAGCACGACCCTGGCGCAGATCCGGGAGCGCTGTGAGGCCAAGGCGAAATCGCTCGGCTTCACCGTCGATTTCCGCCAGACCAATTTCGAGGGCGAGCTCGTCGAAAGCGTGCAGCAGGCCCGGCAGGAAGCTTGTGGGATCATCATCAACCCCGCCGGCTACAGCTTCACCTCGGTCGCCCTGCTCGACGCGCTGAAGATGTTCGAGCGTCCCAAGATCGAGCTGCACATCTCGAATGTGCATGCGCGCGAGAGCATCTACCACAACTCGCTCGTCTCGCGGACGGCGACGGGGATCATCGTCGGGATGGGCGCCGCCGGATATGAGCTCGCGATCCAGGCGATGGCCGGCCTGGTGGACGCCTGACGATGGCCGCCGGGGCCGATGTCAGGCTCGATGGCCAGCGGCAGAGGCGATCAGCGGCGCAGCATCCGCAGCACGGTGTCGATCGCGCTCTCCCGGCGACGGGCCAGAGCTTCCGGCGCACCCATGTCGTGGCCGAAGACCTGGCGGATGCTGGCGCGGTTCGAGACGTTGTAGAAGGCCAGCGCGCTGATCGTCAGATGGATGTCGATCGGCTCGATCCCCGGACGGAAAACCCCGGATGCGACACCGCGCCCATAGGCCTCGCGGATCACGTCGATCCCCGAGAGGTTGAGGGTGGCGATCCGGTCGGAGGTCGCGAGATGCCGGCCGTGATGGATGTTCTCGATCATCACCATCCGGACGAAATCCGGGTTCTCGGCATGGTAGTCGAAGGTGAATCCGGTCAGCCGCGCCATCGCCTCCTCCGGCTCAAGGCTGGCGAGGTCGAGACCACGCTCGAAGGCGCGGATGCGCTCGTACATCTCCTCGAGGACGGCGCGGTAAAGCCCCTCCTTGTCTCCGAAATAGTAGTAGATCATCCGCTTGCTGGTGGCGGTACGGGCCGCGATCTCGTCGACGCGGGCGCCGCTCAGCCCGTTCTCGACGAATTCCAGCCGTGCCGCATCGAGGATGCTGCGCCGCACCCCTTCCGGATCCTGCGTCCAGGACGCCGATCTGCGCCCTGCCCCGCGCGGCCGGATCGCTGCCTTGCTCATGCTTCACCTCGGGCGCCGCATTCCGCAGCGTTCGATTTCGACGTCAATTGGACAAGGCGGTTAATTCCGCTTGACCAAATGGACTAACCGGTACAATTAACACGTGGCGATCCCGGCGCAAGCCGGCGAGCCGCCGCAAAGGCCCTCGGAGAAGGGCCGCATATACAAGACGGGACCCGGATCGACCCCACCAAGAAGGTCGGCCGTTCAGGGAAGCGCCATGAACTACAAGCTGGATTTCACGCCCGTCATCGACGGGCTGCCCGATCTGCTCTGGGGCTGCCTGGGCACCTTCCTGCTGGCGCTCAGCGGCATGGCGCTGGCCATCGTCATCGGCATCGGCGGCGTGATCCTGCGCGACTCGCGCTTCGCCCCGGCGCGCTGGCTGGTGAAGGCCTTCGTCGAGCTGATCCGCAACACGCCCTTCCTGGTCCAGATCTTCTTCATCTATTTCGCGCTGCCGCTGGCGGGCCTCAGGCTCGATCCGACTCCGACCGCTATCATCGCGCTCGGCATCAATGGCGGCGCCTATGCCATCGAGATCATCCGCGGCGGCGTGCAGTCGATCGGCAAGGGCCAGATCGAGGCGGGACTGGCGCTCGGCCTGCACAAGGCGCAGGTCTTCCGGCTGATCGTGCTGAAGCCGGCGCTGCGGGCGATCTTTCCCTCACTCACAAGCCAGTTCGTGCTGCTGACGCTGACCACCAGCGTTGCCTCGGCGATCTCGGCCTATGAGCTGACCTCGGTGGCGCAGCGGATCGAATCCGACAGTTTCCGCTCCTTCGAGGTCTACGGCACGATCACGCTGTTCTACCTCGCGATCTCCTGGGTGATGATGCGCTTCTTCGCGCTGATCTCGGCCCGCTACTTCAGCTATCCGGTGAAGTGAGGGCGCGATGGGCTGGAACGAATTCCTCTTCCTCCTCACCGGTCTGAAATGGACCGTGGCGCTCTCGGCCATCGGCTTCGTCGGCGGCGGCCTGTTCGGGCTCGGCGTCGCGCTGCTGCGCACCTCCGGCATCGCGCCGGCGGAGCGCGTCACCGCCGGCTACATCGCGCTGTTCCAGGGCACGCCGCTGCTGATGCAGCTCTTCGTGGTCTATTACGGCCTCGCCCTGATCGGGCTGAAGCTCGATGCCTGGGTCGCGGTCGCGATCGGCTTCACGCTCCATGCCAGCGCCTATCTCGGCGAGATCTGGCGCGGCTCGATCGAGGCCGTGCCGAAAGGCCAGACCGAGGCGGCGAAGGCGCTGAGCCTGCACTACGTCTCGCGGATGAAGGACGTCATCCTGCCGCAGGCGATCCGCATCTCGCTGCCGGCGACGATCGGCTTCCTGGTCCAGCTGATCAAGGGCACGTCGCTCGCGGCCATCGTCGGCTTCACCGAGCTGACGCGGGCCGGCAACATCGTCTCCAACCAGATCTTCCAGCCGCTCCTCGTCTTCGGGATCGTCGGCATCCTCTACTTCCTGCTGTGCTGGCCGCTTTCGCTCTACGGCTCGCATCTGGAGCGCCGCATGGCGATCGCCTCACGCTGAGCAGACCCGGTTCAACGCCTAGACCAACCACCAAAGAAAGAGGGAGAGAAACATGACCAGGATGAAGTCCACCCGCCGCAGCCTGCTGATCGCCGGCGCCGCCGCGCTGGCCCTGCCGGCGGTGATCGGCACCCCTGCCCAGGCCATCACCCCGGCCGAGATCAAGGCCAAGGGCAAGCTCGTCGTCGGCATCCAGGGCGACAACCCGCCCTGGGGCTTCGTCACCAGCGCCGGCAAGCAGGACGGCCTCGACGCCGACATCGCCACGCTCTTCGCCAAGGAGCTCGGCGTGCAGGTCGAGTTCGTGCCGCTCGAGGTCAACAACCGCATCCCGGCGCTGACCACCGGCCGCGTCGACGTGCTGTTCGCGACCATGGCGATGCTGCCGGAGCGCGCCAAGGCGGTGCAGTTCTCCAAGCCCTATGTCGCCAACACCATCGTGTTCATCGGGCCCAAGAAGGACAAGATCACCACCAACGAGGACATGGGCCGCTACACCATCGCCGTTGCCAAGGGCGCGGCGCAGGATACGCAGGTGACCAAGAACGCGCCGCCGAACACGGTGATCCGCCGCTATGACGGCGATGCGCCCTCGATTCAGGCGCTGGTCTCCGGCCAGGTCCAGGCGATCGGCGGCAACATCTTCTACATGCAGCGCATCGAGCAGGGCCGGCCCGGCGAATTCGAGAACAAGCTCGAATTCCAGAACCTCTACAACGGCGCCTGCACCCGCCTCGGCGAGAAGGAGATCAACGCAGCGATCAACACGTTCATCGACAAGATCAAGGCCAATGGCGAGCTGCAGAAGGTCTACGACAAGTGGATGAAGGTGCCGGTCCACAAGTTCCCGGACAGCCTCGAAGGCATCACCTTCACGGCAAGCTGAGCCGGCGAAGAAACGGGATCAGGGCCATGAACCAGCCTGCCTCGCAGAGCATCGCTTCGGCGGACACCATGATCGCCATGGCGCATGTCGAGAAATGGTATGGCGACTTCCAGGCCCTGAGCGACATCAACCTCACGGTCCGCAAGGGCGAGCGCATCGTCCTGTGCGGACCGTCAGGCTCCGGCAAATCGACGCTGATCCGCTGCATCAACCATCTGGAGACCTACCAGAAGGGCGAGATTCGGGTCGGCGGCACGCGGCTGGGAGACGATGCCCGGACCATCGACGCGGTGCGTCGCGAGGTCGGCATGGTCTTCCAGCACTTCAACCTGTTCCCGCACATGACCGTGCTGCAGAACTGCATGCTGGCGCCGATGCGCTCGCTGCGCCTCGGCAAGGCGGAGGCCGAAGCCACCGCCCGCCAGCTGCTCGGCCGGGTCAAGATCCTGGAACAGGCGGAGAAGTATCCGGCCCAGCTCTCGGGCGGGCAGCAGCAGCGCGTCGCCATCGCCCGGGCGCTCTGCATGAAGCCGAAGGTGATGCTGTTCGACGAGCCGACCTCGGCCCTCGACCCCGAGATGGTCAAGGAGGTGCTCGACACCATGATCGCGCTCGCCGAGGAGGGCATGACGATGATCTGCGTCACCCATGAGATGGGCTTCGCCCGGCAGGTGGCGGACCGCGTCATCTTCATGGCCAACGGCGCCATCGTCGAGGAAGCGCCGCCGGAGGCGTTCTTCCACAATCCGCGCCATGAGCGGACGCGGAAGTTCCTCGGCGAAATCCTGCACAAGCACTGAAACGCCGCCCGGCCTGTCCGGCCGCCCGCAACGAAAGCGCAATCGATGTCACGCCTCGTCTATGTCCTGAACGGCCCGAATTTGAACCTGCTCGGCAAGCGCCAGCCGCATATCTACGGGCATGAGACGCTGGCCGATGTCGAGCGCGATTGCCGGGCGCTCGCCGGGGAACTCGGTCTGACGCTGCGCTTCCACCAGTCCAACCGCGAATATGAGATCATCGACTGGATCCACGAGGCACGCGAGGAAGCGGGCGGCATCGTCATCAACCCCGCCGCCTTCACCCATACCTCGGTGGCGGTGCTCGATGCGCTCAACACCTTCGAGGGGCCGGTGATCGAATGCCATATCTCGAACGTGCACAAGCGCGAGGCCTTCAGGCACCATTCCTATGTCTCGCTGCGCGCCGACGGCGTCATCGCCGGCTTCGGCACGCAGGGTTACCAGCTCGCGCTCAGGCGCGTCGCCCGGTTGATCGACGACAAGGCCGCGTGAGGACCGATCCGATGTCCCCGGTGAAGATCGCGGTGATGGGAGCGGGGCTGATCGGCAGGCGCCACGCAGCCCATGTGATGGCAGAGCCCGGCGCCGCCCTGTCGGCGATCATCGACCCGGCTCCAGCCGGCAAGGCCTTCGCCGAGGAGATCGGCGTCGCCTGGTATCCGGCCTTCGACGCCCTCCCCGCTGGCGAAAAGCCGGACGGCGTCATCGTCGCGACGCCGAACCAGCTTCATGTCGCCAACGGGCTGGAGATGGTCGCGGCTCGCCTTCCGATGCTCGTCGAAAAGCCTATCGCCGACGGCGTCGAGGCCGCACGCCAGCTGGTCCATGCCGCCGAGGCAGCCGATGCGCCGCTCCTCGTCGGCCATCACCGGCGCCACAACCCGATGATCCGCAAGGCACGCGAGGCGATCGATGCCGGCCGGCTCGGCCGCATCCTGACGCTCAACGGCCAGTTCTGGCTGGTGAAGCCGGAAGACTATTTCGACGTGGACTGGCGCCGCCAGGCAGGTGCCGGGCCCGTGCTGATCAACCTGATCCACGATATCGACCTGTTCCGCTATCTCTGTGGCGAGATCACCGGCGTGCAGGCGCTGAGTTCGAACGCCGTGCGCGGCAACCCGGCCGAAGAGACCGCCGTCGCCCTGCTGCGCTTCGCCAATGGCGCACTCGGCACGGTCAGCGCCTCCGATACCGTGGTCTCGCCCTGGAGTTGGGAGCTGACCACCGGCGAGAACCCGGCCTATCCGCGCCAGGACCAATCCTGCTACCAGATCGGCGGCACGCATGGCTCGCTGACGATCCCGGCGCTCGAACTCTGGAGCCATCCGGACAAGCGCGGCTGGTGGGAGCCGCTCAGGCGCGAGCGCATTCCCTTCACGCCAGAGGACCCGCTCCAGGCTCAGATTCGGCATTTCTGCGCGGTGATACGCGGCGAGGAGGAGCCGCTGGTTTCCGGCCGCGAGGGGCTGGCGACGCTTTCCGTCATCGCGGCGGTGAAGCAGGCGGCGCGTTCCGGCAGGCTGGTCGAGATCGCCGCCGAGCCCGCTCCGGCGAGGGCCTCCGCATGATCAGGGGCACGACGCGGCTGATCGGCCATCTCGGCTTCCCGACCGAGAGCTTCAAGGCGCCGATGATCTACAACCCCTATTTCGAGCGCGAGGGGATCGACGCCGTCGTCGTGCCGATGGGCTGCCGCGGCGCGGATTATCCCGACTTCCTGAAGCTGTTCTTCCGGCTCACCAACGCCCATGGCGCGCTGGTGACGATGCCGCACAAGGTCACCACCACCGGACTGGTCGACGTGCTCTCGCCGACTGCCGCGATCGCCGGCGCCTGCAACGCCGTGCGGCTCGAAGCGGATGGCCGGCTCGCCGGCGACCTGTTCGACGGCGAAGGCTTCGTGCGCGGCGTCGCACGCAAAGGGCGTGCGCTTGCCGGCGCCCGCGCCCTCGTCATCGGCGCGGGCGGCGTCGGCTCGGCGATCGCCGCCTCGCTGGCGAAGGCCGGGGTCGCGGCACTCGGCCTGTTCGACATGCAGGCATCCGCGGCCGAGGAACTCGGACGCCGGCTCGTCGCCTACTACCCTGCCCTGCGTGTCGCCACCGGCTCGAACGACCCGTCCGGTTTCGACATCGTGGTCAACGCCACGCCGCTCGGCATGAAGCCGGACGACCCGCTGCCGCTCGACGTTTCCCGCCTGCCCTCCTCCGCCTTCGTCGGCGAGGTTGTGATGGCGCAGGAGATCACGCCCTTCCTGGCCGCGGCGCGTGCGCGCGGCTGCACGGTACAGGTCGGCACCGACATGCTGTTCGAGCAGATCCCCGCCTATCTGGAATTCTTCGGCCTGCCCACGACCACGGCCGAGGATCTGCGCGCCGTCGCGCGCCTGGCTTGAGAGGAGGCACGCCGTGATTCCATCGATCGCCACCGTCTGCGTCTCCGGCACACTCCAGGAAAAGCTCGAGGCGATCGCCGCCGCGGGGTTCAAGGCCGTCGAGATCTTCGAGAACGACCTGATCGCCTTCCCGGGCTCTCCCACGGAGGTCCGGCGCATCTGCGGCGATCTCGGCCTGACCATCGTGACCTGCCAGCCCTTCCGCGATTTCGAGGGCATGCCGGAGGGCCGCCGCCAGCGCGTCTTCGACCGGGCCGAGCGCAAGTTCGACTTGCTTCAGGAATTGGGCACCGACCTGCTTTTCGTCTGCTCCAGCGTTTCGCCCGAGGCGCTGCCGGGCATCGACCGCCTGGCCGCCGATTTCGCCGAGCTCGGCGAGCGGGCCGGCCGGCGGGGCCTGCGCGTCGGCTACGAGGCGCTGGCCTGGGGGCGGCATGTCTTCGACTATCGCGACGCCTGGGAGATCGTCCGCCGCGCCAACCGGCCGGAGGTCGGCATCGTGCTCGATTCCTTCCATATCCTGGCGCGCGGGCTCGATCTTTCGACGATCGGCACCATCCCGCGCGACAAGATCGCGATGGTGCAGATGGCCGATGCGCCACTCTTGCAGATGGACCCGCTCTCCTGGAGCCGGCATTGGCGCTGCCTGCCGGGCCAGGGCGATCTCGACCTCGCCGGCTTCATGCGTGCGCTGGTCTCGACCGGCTATGACGGGGTTTTGTCGCTGGAGATCTTCAACGACCGCTTCCGGGCCGGTTCGGCCCGCTCGGTCGCGCTCGACGGCCATCGCTCGCTGATCTGGCTGCTCGACGAAACCGCCCGGCAGATCGGGAAGCCGGTGCCCGGCGCGGTGACGATGCCGCCACCCGGGCCGGCGCAGGCGGTCGAGTTCATCGAGTTCGCCGTCTCCGAGGCGGAGCGGCCAGGCTTCGAGAAGCTCCTGCGCGCGCTCGGCTTCACCCGCGCCGGCGCGCATCGCTCCAAGGAGGTCGATCTCTGGCGGCAGGGCGATATCCGCATCGTGCTGAACAGCGAGGCCGACGGCTTCGCCCATAGCTACCAGATCACCCATGGCACCTCGGTCTGCGCGCTGGCGCTGCGCGTGCCGGATGCGCAGGCCGCGATCACACGGGCCAAGGCCCTGCTCGACGTGCCCCATGCCGGCGCGATCGGCCCCGGCGAGCTCGACATCCCCGCCGTGCGCGGCCTCGGCGGCAGCCTCGTCTATTTCCTCGACAAGGCCTCGGCGCTCGGCCGCTGGGCGGAGGTCGATTTCGCGGCGACCGGGGAGGCAGCGGGCGATGCCGGCCTCACCGGCGTCGACCATGTCTCGCAGAGCATGCAGTACGAGGAGATGCTGACCTGGCTGCTGTTCTATTCCTCGCTCTTCGACACGCATAAGACGCCGACCCAGGCGGTGCTCGACCCCGGCGGCGTGGTCCAGAGCCAGGTCATCGAGAGCGGCCTCGACGGCGCGAAAGGCCATGGACTGAGACTGATCCTGAACGGCTCGCAGAGCCATCGCACGCTCTCGGCCCGCTTCATCACCGACTTCTTCGGCTCGGGCGTGCAGCACATCGCCTTCGCGACCGACGACATCGCCGCGACCGTGGCGCGGCTGGTTTCGAACGGCGTTGCCATGCTACCCATTCCCGAGAACTACTATGACGACCTCGAGGCCCGCTCGGAGCTTTCGGCGCAGGAGATCGATGCGATGAAGGCGTTGAACATCCTGTATGACAGCGACGCTGGCGGCAGCTTCCGCCAGGCCTATACGCAGACGCTCGACGGCGGGCTGTTCTTCGAGATCGTCCAGCGCGACGGCTATGCCGGCTACGGCGCGGCCAATGCCGGCATCCGCCTGACCGCACAGGCGCGGCTGGCCCGGCCGATCACCATTCCGGCCCCCGGCCACGGCTGAGGAGAATGGCAGCGCCATGACCGCGAAAGGGCCCTATCGATGAGCCGCCTGATCCTTCCCTATGCGGCTCCGGATGCCGGGCAGCCCGCCTCGCTGCATCCGGACTACCGCTCGACGGTGGCGCGCAGCCCGCAGCAGCCGCCGATCATCATCCCGCAGACGCTGACCGAGGTCACCGGCCCGAGCGACTGGTCACGGCTGATGGGGCCCGCGATGGCCGACCTCACCGCCCAGCACAAGGGCGAACCGCAGGGCCAGCGCATCGTCGTCACCGGCCGCGTGCTCGACGAGGACGGGCGGCCGGTGCCCAACACCGTCGTCGAGATCTGGCAGGCGAATGCCGCCGGCCGCTACATCCACGCCAAGGACGATTGGCCGGCGCCGCTCGACCCGAACTTCACCGGAGTCGGGCGCGTCATCACCGACGAGCAGGGCCGTTACCGCTATGTCACGATCCGGCCCGGCGCCTATCCCTGGGGCAACCACAAGAATGCCTGGCGCCCGGCCCACATCCATCTCTCGCTGCTCGGTCCGGCCTTCGCGACACGGCTGGTCACACAGATGTATTTCCCCGACGATCCGCTGATCGAGATCGACCCGATCGCGAATGCCGTGCCGATGCCCTATCGCCAGCGCATGGTCTCGCGCTTCGATATCGGCACCACCGTGCCGAACTGGGCGCTGGGCTATGTCTTCGACATCGTGCTCAAGGGTCGCGACCAGACGCCGTTCGAGGACGATCATGACGACGATCACTGATCTGGAAAGCCGCAACGCCGCGCCGCGGCAGGACAGCCAGGACCCGTCGATCTTCGGCCAGACGCCCTGGCAGACGGTCGGCCCGTATTTCCATTACGGCCTGCCCTGGAAGGGCGGCGCCGATCTGGTCGGCCCCTCGGAGATGGGCGCCCGCCCCGACCTGATGCCGCCGGAGCATTTCCTGCTCTCGGGCTCGAATGTCTCGGGCACGCCGGAGGGCGAGGTCATCGCGCTCGCCGGCTGCGTCTATGATGCCGATGGCAAGCCGATCGAGGACGCGATGATCGAGATCTGGCAGGCCAATGCCAATGGCCGCTATGCCAGCCCGGACGACGATCGCGCGGATGTCGCGCTCGACCAGCATTTCGTCGGCTTCGGCCGCGCCTCGACCGACAAGGCCGGCGTCTTCCGCTTCCGCACCATCCGCCCCGGCCGCGTGCCCGGCCCCGGCAACAGCCTGCAGGCGCCGCATATCGCGCTCTCGGTCTTCGGCCGCGGCCTGCTGAAGCGCCTGCCGACCCGGCTCTATTTCGCCGATGGCGAGGGCAACGAGACCGACCCGATCCTCGCGCTCGTGCCCGAGGCGCGACGCCACACCCTGATCGCCCAGCGCAAGCCGGACGGGACGTGGCGGCTTGACATCAACCTCGCCGGCGAGAACGAGACGGTATTCTTCGATCTGTAGAGGGCTGCCGGAACCAGGCCGTCATTGCGAGCGCAGCGAAGCAATCCAGGGGGACTGGGTTGAACGGTTCAGTCCGATCCCCCTGGATTGCTTCGTCGCTTCGCTCCTCGCAATGACGGTGGACCGCTGCCACAGCGTCATGCTCGGGCTTGACCCGAGCATCTCAGGACGAGAAGGCGCCCGCTCCCTTTCCGGCAAGAGATTCTCGGGTCTGCGCTGCGCTCCGCCCGAGGATGACGCACTTCAAAGGGCGGCCGCTCAGGCCGCCTTCTTCCTTTCGGCGATCCGCGCGAGATCGGTCAGCAGCCGGCGCGTCGCCTTGAGCCGCTGCTCGACCGTGTCGAAATCGTCGATGAAGACGACGCGCATGTCGGGGCGCACCTTCGCCAGCGTGCCCTGCTTGGCGACGAAGCCGACCAGCCCTTCCGGGTTGGCGAATTCGTTGTTGCGGAAGGCGACGATGATGCCCTTCGGCCCGGCCTCGACCTTCTCGACATTGGCGCGCTTGCAGAGCGCCTTGATCGCGACGATCTCCAGCAGCTGGTTGACCTCCTCCGGCAGTGGGCCGAAGCGATCGACCAGCTCGGCGCCGAAGGATTGCAACTCGGCATCGTCGTCCATGGTTGAGAGGCGCTTGTAGAGCGTCAGCCTCAGAGTCAGGTCGGCGACATAGTGCTCGGGGATCATGACGGGCGCGCCGACCTGGATCGCCGGCGACCATTGCGTCTCGGTCTCGAACTCGATGCCGGCCTTGAGCGCCGCCACCGCCTCTTCCAGCATCTGCTGGTAAAGCTCGTAGCCGACTTCCTTGATATGGCCGGACTGCTCATCGCCGAGCAGGTTGCCGGCGCCGCGGATATCGAGGTCGTGGCTGGCGAGCTGGAAGCCGGCGCCGAGCGTGTCGAGCGATTGCAGCACTTTCAGCCGCTTGTCGGCCTGCTCGGTCAGCTTGCGGTTGGCCGGCACCGTGAAGAGCGCATAGGCGCGCGTCTTCGAGCGGCCGACGCGGCCGCGCAGCTGATAGAGCTGAGCGAGGCCGAACATGTCGGCACGATGCACGATCAGCGTGTTCGCGGTCGGGATGTCGAGGCCCGACTCGACGATCGTGGTCGAGAGCAGGATGTCATACTGGCCCTCGTAGAAGGCCGTCATCACATCTTCCAGCGTGCCGGCGGCCATCTGGCCATGGGCGATGCCGACCTTGCACTCCGGCACCTGCTTGTCGAGGAAGTCCTTGACGTCCGCGATGTCCTCGATGCGCGGCACGACATAGAAGCTGCGCCCGCCCCGGTAGCGCTCGCGCAGCAGCGCCTCGCGAACGATCAGCGGGTCGAAGGGCGTGACGAAGGTGCGCACGGCCAGACGATCGACCGGCGGGGTCGCGATGATCGAAAGCTCGCGCACCCCGGTCATGGCGAGCTGCAGCGTGCGCGGGATCGGCGTCGCCGACAGCGTCAGCATGTGCACCTCGGCGCGCAGTTCCTTCAGCTTCTCCTTGTGGGCGACACCGAAATGCTGCTCCTCGTCGACGATGACGAGGCCGAGATCCTTGAAGTCGACGCCCTTGCCGAGCAGTGCATGCGTGCCGACGACGATGTCCATCGTGCCGTCCTTGGCACCCTGCTTCACCGCCTTCAGATCGGCCGAGCCGACGAAGCGCGAGGCCTGCCCGACCTTGACCGGCAAGCCGGCAAAGCGATCCGCGAAATTGCGGTAGTGCTGGCGCGCGAGCAGCGTCGTCGGCACGACGACCGCAACCTGCTTGCCGTTCATCGAGGCGGCGAAAGCAGCGCGCAGCGCCACCTCGGTCTTGCCGAAGCCGACATCGCCGCAGACGAGCCGGTCCATCGGGCGTCCGGCCCCGAGATCGTCGAGCACGGCATCGATGGTGTTCTGCTGGTCCTCGGTCTCCTCATAGGGGAAGCGGGCACAGAACTCGTCATAGACACCCTCCGGCGGCACCAGGCGCGGCGCATCCTTGAGGGCGCGCGCCGCCGCGATCTGGATGAGCTTGCCCGCCATCTCGCGGATGCGCTGCTTGAGCTTGGCCTTGCGCGCCTGCCAGCCGCCGCCGCCGAGCCGATCGAGCTGGACCTCGGTGTCCTCCGAGCCGTAGCGGGAAAGCAGTTCGATGTTCTCGACCGGCAAAAACAGCTTGGAATCGCCGGCATAATGGATTTCCAGGCAATCATGCGGCGCGCCGGCCGCCGTGATCGATTGCAGGCCGACGAAGCGGCCGATGCCATGGTCGACATGGACGACGAGATCGCCCGGCGCGAGCGAGGAGAGCTCGGCGATGAAGTCCTGCGGCCGCTTGGTCTTGCGGCGCGGCCGGACGAGGCGGTCGCCGAGGATATCCTGCTCGCCGATGACGGCGAGGCGCCCGGCCTCGAAGCCGCTCTCGAAGCCCCAGACCGCGAGCGCCACCGTGCCGGGCTTAAGATCGAAGGCGGCGCGCAACGAGCCCGTCATCTGCACGCTCTTCAGGCCATGATCCTCGAGCACATGGGCAAGGCGCTCGCGCGAGCCTTCCGACCAGGCGGCGAGGATGACGCGCTTGCCTTCGGCCTCCAGCGCGCGGACATGGGCGACGGCGGCCTCGAAGACGCTGCCAGACTCGCCGGCGCGCTCGGCCGCGAAGCTGCGGCCCTGCTTGCCGCCAAGGTCGAGGATCAGCTTGCCCTCGCTGTCGGGCAGCTGGAACGGCGTCAGGCTCGCGACGCCGGAGACATCGACCACGCCGCGCCAATCGGCCGGCGAGAGATAGAGCGCCTCGGGCGGCAGCGGCTTGTAGGGAATGCCGCCTGCCCCGCCTGGCTGCTCCAGCGCCGCCTTCCGGGCGTCGTAATAATCCTTGATCAGGCTGATGCGCTCGCCGACCGCGTCCTCGGCCTGATGGTCGAGCACGACGGGCACGTCGGGCAGATAGGTGAAGAGCGTGTCGAGCTTTTCGGCCAGCAGCGGCAGCCAGTGCTCCAGCCCGGCCGGACGACGGCCTTCGCTGACCGCCTCATAGAGCGTGTCGTCGCGGCCGGGCGTGCCGAAGGTCGAAATGTAGGACTGGCGGAAGCGGCGGATGCTCTCGCTCGTCATCTGCGCTTCCGACATCGGCACGAGATCGAGCCCGCGCAATTGTCCGGTGGTGCGCTGCGTCTCCGGATCGAAGGTGCGGATCGATTCCAGCGCGTCGCCGAAGAAGTCGAGCCGGATCGGCGCCGGCATGCCCGGCGGGAAGAGATCGACGATGCCGCCGCGCACGGCGAATTCGCCGGTCTCGCGCACCGTCGAGGTGCGCAGATAGCCGTTGATGTCGAGCCAGCGCGCCAGCTCCTCGATATCGACCATGTTGCCCGGCGCGGCGGAAAAGCTCTCCGAGGCCACTTTCCCGAAGGCGGGCACGCGCTGGAGCGCGGCGTTGACGGTGGTCAGCAGCAGGCGCGGCCGCTCGCCGGACTTGGTCTTGGCCAGGCGCGAGAGCGTCGTCATCCGGTGCGCCACAATGGCGGGCGCGGGCGAGACACGGTCATAAGGCTGGCAATCCCAGGCCGGGAAGCTCATCACCTCGAGATCGGGTGCAACGAATTGCAGCGCGTTCTCAAGTACCTGCAGGCGCTGGCCGTCACGGGCGATGAAGACGAGCAGCGCCGGCCCCTCGGCCTTCTTGGCGCGGGCGCGGGTCAAATCGGCGAGCACGACGGCGTCGAATCCATCCGGCACTCCGGCGAGCGTCGGCTTGTCGCCACGCTTCAGCGCATCGAGGATGCGGTCGAGCTGGGGCTTTGCGATCTGGCTGGGAGGAGGAATGCTCATCGGAAAGGCGTCATTCTGCCAAAGGGCGTCATTCTCGGGCTTGCCCCGAAAATCTCGGGACGAGCGGGCTCCGATTCAGAGAGGGTCGGGTCAAGCCCGACCATGACGGCCGGCGCCGCACTCACACATGAATCGGCTTGTCATGATGGTGGAAGGCCTTGAGCCGCCGGAACAGCTCTGAATCATAGTTCTCCGGCAGGGCGATCTCGCCGGTGATCCAGCCGAGCAGGTCGCGATCCGGCACCTCGATCAGGCGTTCGAACTCATCGAGCTCGGCATCGTCGAAGCCGGCGATGGCCTCGTCGGCGAAGCGGCCCATGATCAGGTCCATCTCGCGCATGCCGCGATGCCAGGCGCGGAACAGCACCTTGCGGCGGCGCGGGTCGAGATCGGCGCTGGAGCGGGTCGAACCGGACATGAGGACCTCGGGCGAGAAAACCGTGGGGGACGGCGCAATGGCAAACGAGCCGGCCCCATCGCGGAGCCTGCTTATGCAGGTTATATAGCGACGCAACCCGGCGGAGTCAGCGGCCGAACCGCCGCGATCTTCGCGCTCCTGACAGTTTCGCGAGACGATTTGCGCCCTTCCGTCCTCGATCCGCTCTTCGCCCCCGTCACCACGCTCTCCGGCGTGGGGCCGAAGCTCGGCAAGGTTCTCGACCGTTTCCTCGGCAGCGAAACGCAGGCCGCGCGCGTGGTCGACCTGATGTTCCACCTGCCGAGCGGCGCCGTCGACCGGCGGCCGAGCCCGTCGATCGCCGACGCGCCGATCGGCGACATCGCGACCTTCACCGCCCGGGTCAGCGAGCATCGCGCCGCCCCTGCGGGCAAGGCGAAGGCGCCCTATCGCATCATCGTCGAGGACGAGACCGGAGACGTCACGCTGGTCTTCTTCCACGCCGATTCCCGCCATCTCGCGCAGAACCTGCCGATCGGCGCCTACCGGATCATCTCGGGCAAGCTCGAGCTCTGGGAAGGCATGCGCCAGATGGTGCATCCCGAGCGCGTCCTCGATCCCAAGCTGGCTGCCAGCCTGCCCGCCTTCGAGCCGGTCTATCCGCTGACCGAGGGCATCGGCGCGCGCGTGATGATGCGGATCGTGCAGGCGGCGGCCGAGCGCTGCCCGGAGATGCCGGAATGGCAGGACCCGGCCTTCCTCGCCAAGAGCGATTTCCCGCCCTTCCGCCAAGCGGTCGAGGCCCTGCACCATCCTGCCGATCGCAAGGCTGCCGAGGGTGACACCGTGGCACGCCGGCGCATCGGCTATGACGAATTGCTGGCGAGCCAGATCGCGCTCGCGCTCGTCCGCCGCCAGCAGAAGAAGATCGCCGGCCGGGCCACCAGCGGCGATGGCGGGATTCGCTTCCGCATCCAGTCCGCCCTGCCCTTCGCGCTGACCGAGGGCCAGCAAAAGGCGATCGCCGACATCCATTCCGACATGGCCAAGCCCGAGCGGATGCTGCGCCTCCTCCAGGGCGATGTCGGCTCCGGCAAGACGGTGGTCGCGCTGATGGCGATGGCGGCCGCTGCCGAAGCCGGCCGGCAGTCCGTGCTGATGGCGCCGACCGAAATCCTCGCCCGCCAGCATGCCGAGAGGCTGGCGCCGCTGGCCGAGAAGGCGGGCTTAAAGCTCGCCCTGCTGACCGGGCGCGAGAAGGGCGCCGGGCGCCGGCAGGTGCTCGAAGGGCTCGCGAACGGCTCGATCGACATCGCCGTCGGCACCCATGCGCTGTTCCAGGAGGGCGTCGCCTTTCATGACCTCGCGCTCGCCGTGGTCGACGAGCAGCACCGCTTCGGCGTGCACCAGCGCCTGCTGCTCGGATCGAAGGGCGAGGCCGTCGACGTGCTGGTCATGACCGCGACGCCGATCCCGCGCACGCTGGCGCTGACCTGGTTCGGCGACATGGATGTCTCGATCCTCTCGGAGAAGCCGGCGGGCCGGAAGCCGATCGTGACCCGCGCCATCTCCTCCGAACGCTATGACGAGGTCGTCGGGGCGATCGGCCGGGCGATCGAGAGCGGAGCGCAGGCCTATTGGGTCTGCCCGCTGGTGCAGGAATCCGACACGCTCGACGTCGCCGCGGCGCAGGAGCGCTACGAGGCCCTGCGCGAGATCTTCGGCGCGAAGGTCGGGCTGCTGCACGGCCAGATGCCCGGCCGCGAGAAGGACGCCGCCATGGCCGGTTTCGTCGCCGGCGATACGCGCATCCTCGTCTCGACCACGGTCATCGAGGTCGGCGTCGACGTGCCCAATGCCAGCGTCATGGTGATCGAGCATGCCGAGCGCTTCGGCCTCGCCCAGCTCCACCAGTTGCGCGGGCGGATCGGACGCGGCTCGGCCGCCTCGACCTGCCTGCTGCTCTACAAGGGCCCGCTCGGGCCGATCGCCGAGGCGCGGCTCACCATCATGCGCGAGACCGAGGACGGGTTCCGCATCGCCGAGGAGGACCTGCGGCTGCGCGGCGAAGGCGAGGTGCTCGGCACCAAGCAATCCGGCTCGCCCGACTGGCGCATCGCCCGGCCGGAGACCGATGGTGACCTGCTGGCGGCGGCGCGCGACGATGCCCGGCTCCTGATCGAGCGCGATCCGCATCTGGAGACGCCGCGCGGCCAGGCGATCCGGGCGCTGCTCTATCTGTTCGAGCGCGACGTGGCGATCCGGCTGTTGAGGGCCGGCTGAAGCGGCTTTCAGCCTTTCCCGGCAGTGGCATTCGCAGCGGCCGGAACGCGGGCGATCACTTTGATCTCGAAATCGAAGCCCGCGAGCCAGGTCACGCCGACGGCCGTCCAGGCCGGATAGGGCGGATCGCCGATTTCCGTGGCTCGGACGGCCAGCATCCTGTCGAACTGCGTCTGCGGGTCGGTGTGGAAGGAGGTCACGTCGATCACGTCGTCGAAAGTCGCGCCCGCAGCGGCCAGCACTGCGCGCAGATTGGCGAAAGCGCGCCGAACCTGATCCTCGAACACGGGTTCGGGTGTTCCGTCCTCGCGGCTGCCGACCTGTCCCGATACAAAGAGCAGATCGCCGGAGCGGATGGCGGCCGAATATTGATGGACGTCGTAGAGGGCGTGGCGGTCGGCTGGAAAAATGGCGTCACGTTTGGCCATGGCATTGCCTCATGGAATCTTCGAATGAGAAATTGGCTTGAAATCCCGCCGGATTTCGCTTGGCGGGCCGACGGGTGAGCATTCAGAGCCGTGCGAGTTCCGCCTCGGTGAAGTCGGCCGCGACCGAGATCTCCTTCTGGCTGTCGAGCTCCGCGATCCGGCCGCTGAGCGCTTTCCGAATGCCGTCATAGGCGTCGGCGCCGAGCACGAGGCGCCTTGGAAGCGGCCCCTTCTGGTCGGCGAGCGCGATCATCGCCGCGGTCACCCGCTCGGGATCGCCCTTGACCACCCAGGAGCCGCGAACTGCCGCGCGGGTCTGGCCGACCGGTGTCTCCTCATAGGCAGCGATGGCTTCGGCATGGGCGAGATTGCCGCCGAACTCCGTACGCGTCGGGCCGGGCTCGACCAGGGTGAGCTCGATGCCGAAAGGCGCGACTTCGAGCGCCACGGTCTCGACGAAGCCTTCGATGCCCCATTTGGTCGCGTGATAGAGACCGAGGCCCGGATAGACGATCTGCCCTCCCTCGCTGGAGAGTTGCTGGATCCGGCCGCCGCCCTGTTTGCGCAGATGCGCCAAGGCGGCCTGGATCAGCGTGATCGAGCCGATGAGATTGGTCGCGATGATGTCGCGGACCTGCTGGTCGCTCACCTCCTCGGCTGCACCGACGAGACCATAGCCGGCATTGCTGACGACGATATCGATACGGCCGCGTTGTTCGAAGGCACGGTCGACCGCAGCGCGCACGGAACCCTGATCCCTGAGGTCGAGCGCGATGATGTGCAGGCGCTGCGGATAGCGCTCGCGCAGATCGGGAAGCGCATCTGCCTTCCGGCTGGTTCCAATGACGCTATCGCCGCGCGCCAGCGCCTTCTGCGCCAGAATCCGGCCGAGCCCGGACGAAACACCGGTTATGAGCCAGGTTTTCTGCATATCCCACACCTCCCGATTTGACACCGGTATGAGATAGAGGAGAAGCATTGTTTGGATTAGACGCTTAAATCCGCATGGGTTGATGCTGGATCGCCATCAATGAATCGCCCTTCGCTCAACGACCTCACCGCCTTCGTGGCCGTCGCGACCCGCCGCAGCTTCCGCCATGCGGCGGATGAGCTCGGCATGGCGCCGTCCACCCTGAGCCATGCGATGCGCGCCCTCGAGGAGCGCATGGGCGTGCGCCTGCTCAACCGCACGACGCGCAGTGTTTCACCGACCGAGGCGGGTTCGAGCTGCTCGGCCGGCTTCAGCCTGCACTCGCCAACCTTGACGATGCTCTCGACAGCATCGCGACGTTCCGCGGCAGCGTGGCCGGAAACGTTCGGATCAACGCGCCGCGGCTGGCGGCGGGACTGCTCGTCCGCGAGGTGCTGCCTTTGATGGCCGAGCGGTTCCCGGGCGTGGTCGTCGACATCGTCGTGGAGGGACGGCTGGTCGACATCGTATCGGCTGGCTTCGATGCCGGCGTGCGCCTGGTCGGATCGATCCACAAGGACATGGTCGCCGTGCCGCTCGGCGCCGCGATCAGCTTCATCTGTGTCGCGTCGCCGGCCTATCTCGAACGCTTCGGCGAACCGGGCAGCCCGGAGGAACTGGAAAGCCATCGCTGCATCGGCCACCGGATGCCCAGTGGCAAGCTCTATCGCTGGGAGTTCGAGCGGGCCGGACAGGAGCTGACGATCGAGGTGGGCGGACCGGTCATTCTCGACGACGAGGAGTTGATGGTCGACGCTGCGATCAACGACCTGGGCATCGCCTATGTCGCCAGCCCGGCCGCCGAGAGGGCCTTGGCCGGGGGGCGCCTGCGCCAGGTCCTGACTGCCTGGACGCCGGCTCCGGAAGGGGTGGCGGTCTATTATCCGGGGCACCGAGCGGTGCCACCGGCGCTGCGGGCCTTTCTCGATGTCGTGAAGACGCTGCAAAGATAGCCGCTAGCAATCCCGATCAAGCGCGGCTCTCTTGCCTCCGCCATGGTGCCGGTGCTTCGTGGAGAGAGCATGGACCCGGTCAAGACAGCTATCTGGTGCATCGAGAGCCGCTTCGCCTCCGAGCTTTCGCTCGACGAGATCGCGGAGGTCTGCGGCGTCTCGCGCTTCCATCTCAGCCGCGCCTTCGGCGTGGCGACCGGCCGCTCGGTGATGCGCTATGTGCGCGAACGGCGGCTTTCGGAGGCCGCCCGGCAGCTTGCCGACGGCGCCCCCGATATCCTCTCGGTCGCGCTCGACTGGGGTTATGGCTCCCACGAGGCCTTCACCCGCGCCTTTCGCGAGCAATTCGGCGTCACGCCGGAAGAGCTGCGCGGCCGGCGCGACCTGTCCTCGTTCGCTCTCATGGAGCCACTTTCCATGCATGACATCGCCCCCACCCCCATCGCCGAGCCGCGCATCGTCATGGGGAAGCCGCTGCTGATCGCCGGTTTCAGCGGCCATTTCTCGATGGACAACACCCAGGGCATCCCGCTGCTCTGGCAGAAGATCGCCCCGCATTTCGGGCATATCCCCGGCCAGCGCGGACATGTCGTCTACGGCGCGAGCTATAATTGCGACGAGCTCGGCTCCTTCGACTACATCGCCGGTGCAGAGGTCTCCTCCTTCGGCGGACTTGCGGAGGAGTTTGCACGGCTCAGCGTGCCGGAGCAGCTCTGCGCCGTGTTCGAGCATCACGGCCACATCACCGGCATCGCCCAGACCTTCAAGGCGATCTGGCAGAATTGGCTGCCGAAATCGGGGCGCGAACCCGCGATGGGCGTCAAGCTTGAGCGCGTGGACGAGCGCTTCGACGGCGCGACAGGCAACGGCATCGTCGAGATCTGGGTGCCGCTCAAGGGCTAGCGCACGCGCCGATCAGGTCGTTTCGGCCTGATCGGCCCCGGCTTTGGCGGCGGGTTTCGCCTCGAGCTTCGGCTTGCCCTGTTCGCCGGGCTGGATCAGCCCGGCTGACATGATGAGCTTGGCGCCATCCTCGACCGAGATCGACAGTTCCACGATCTCGCGCCGCGGCAGGTAGAAGAAGAAGCCGGTGGTCGGGTTCGGTGTGCAGGGCATGAAGACGCCGACCTGCTCGCCGCCATCCGGCAGCCGCCCGGCGATCTCGGGCGCCGCCTCCTGCGCGATGAAGACGATCGACCACATGCCGGGCTGAGGAAACTGCACCATGCCGACCTTGCGGAAGGAGGTGCCGGACTGCGAAAAGATCGTCTCGAAGACCTGCTTCACGCCCTTGTAGAGGCTACGCACCACCGGCATGCGGCCGAGAATCGCCTCGCCCGCATTGAGCAGCGAGCGCCCGACGAGATTGGCGGTGAGGAAGCCGAGCAGCGTCAGCCCGACGAAGGCGATGACGAGGCCGAAGCCCGGCACGGGGTAAGGCAGGTAAGAATCAGGCAGGTAGGAATTCGGGATGAGCGGCTTCACCAGCCCGTCGATGAAGTTGATGAACCACCAGGTGACAGAGGCGGTGATGGCGAGCGGGGCAGCAATGACAAGCCCGGTCAGGAAATAGCGGCGCAGCCGTGCGCCCCAGGTCGGCCGCAGGATATCCGTCGGCAGTATGAGGCGGGGATCGGGCGGCCCGGCGGTCATCTCTCTCCCCCAAACACCGGCGCGACCTCCCGTCGGCTTGCCGGCGCCATCATGCGCCGCGATATGACAAGATAGGCGAGGCAGCGCTATCCGCCAGCCCCGAGATCCGCAAGCAAGGATGAGGCCGTGGACAAGGACGATGCACCGGCACGCCGTTGGCCGCGGCCGCTCCTGTTCTTCGCCGGCTGGATATTCACCGCGCTGGGCGTCGCCGGGCTCGTCCTGCCGCTGATGCCGGGAACGGTGTTCCTGATTCTCGCGGCCTGGTGCTTCTCGCGATCATCGCCGCGCTTCGAGGCCTGGCTCATCGGCCATCCGCAGCTCGGCCCGCATGTCAGGCTCTGGCGCCAGACCGGCGCGATCGCCCGGCGCGCGAAATTCCTTGCCTGCGGCTCGATGGTGCTGAGCTTTGCCCTGCTGACGCAAACAAGCGCGCCGCCAGTGGCGCTGGCGGCGACGGCGATCTGCCTGATCGGCGCCGGCACCTATGTGGCGAGCCGGCCCGAGCGCTGAACGAGCTATGGCGTGCCCTTGCCGTGATTGCGAGGAGCGAAACGACGAAGCAATCCAGCGGCCGCGGGGCGGGACGGTGTCACCCCGTCCTCCTGGCTTGCTTCGCTGCGCTCGCAATGACGGTGAAGACGATCGACGCCTCACTCCACCGTGACGGATTTCGCCAGGTTGCGCGGCTGGTCGACGTCCTTGCCCATGAAGACGGCCGTCTGATAGGCGATCATCTGGATCGGCAGCGCGTAGACGATCGGCGCGAAGGTCGGGTCCATGTCCGGCATCACGATCGTCGCCTCGGGCTCGATGCCGCATTCGGCGGCGCCCTTGGCGTCGGTGACCAGGATGATGCGGCCGCCGCGCGCCGCGACCTCCTGCATATTCGAGGCGGTCTTCTCGAAGAGCGCGTCATGCGGCGCGACGACGATCACCGGCATATCCTCGTCGATGAGCGCGATCGGCCCGTGCTTCAGCTCGCCCGCCGGATAACCTTCGGCGTGGATGTAGCTGATTTCCTTGAGCTTCAGCGCGCCTTCCAGCGCCAGCGGGAAGCTGGTTCCGCGGCCGAGATAGAGCACGTCCTTGGCGCGGGACAGCTTGTGCGAAAGCTGCTCGATCTGCGGCTCCAGCTCCAGCGCCCGTGCCATCAGTCCCGGCAAGGAGATCAGATTCTGCACATGGTCGGCCTCGTCCTCGGCCGAGAGCGTGCCGCGGGCGCGGGCTGCGGCGAGCGCGAGCGAGGCGAAAACCGCCAGCTGGCAGACGAAGGCCTTGGTCGAGGCGACGCCGATCTCGGGGCCGGCGAGCGTCTGCGCGACCGCATGGCTCTCGCGCGCGATCGTCGAGGTCGGCACGTTGACGACCGAGAGGATAGCCTGCCCGTTCTGGCGGGCGTAGCGCAGCCCAGCCAGCGTGTCGGCGGTTTCCCCGGACTGCGAGACGAAGAGCGCCAGGCCCTGCTCCGGCAGCGGCGCCTCGCGATAGCGGAACTCGGACGCGACATCGATCTCGACCGGCAGGCGCGCCAGCTTCTCGAACCAGTATTTCGCGATGAGGCCGGCATAATAGGAAGTGCCGCAGGCGCCGATCGTCAGGCGCGACAGGCCCTTCCAGTCGATCTTGTCACCGAAGGGCAGGCGCACCTTGCCGGCCGCCATATCGAGATACTGCGTCAGCGTATGGCCGACCACCTCGGGCTGCTCGTAGATCTCCTTCGCCATGAAATGGCGGTGGTTGCCCTTCTCGACCAGGAAGGCGCCGGCGGCGACGCGCTGGGCGTGGCGCTCCACCTGCGCATTGGTCTTGTCGTAGAAGGTCGCCCCCTTGCGGTTGAGGACGACCCAGTCGCCCTCCTCCAGATAGGCGATCAGGTTCGTGAAGGGTGCGAGCGCCAGCGCGTCCGAGCCGAGATACATCTCGCCGTCGCCGACGCCGACCGCCAGCGGCGAACCTTTGCGGGCGCCGATCAGCAGGTCTTCCTGGCCCTGGAACAGGAAGGCGAGCGCGAAGGCGCCGTGCAGGCGCGGCAGGCTGAGCCCGACGGCCTCGACCGGGGTCTTGCCGCGATCGAGCTCGCGGGTGACGAGATGGGCGACGATCTCGGTGTCCGTCTCGGTGTCGAAGACGTAGCCGTCGGCCTGCAGCTCGGCGCGCAGCTCGCGGAAATTCTCGATGATGCCGTTATGGACGACCGCCAGCTTCCCGGTCGCATGCGGATGGGCGTTGGTCTCGTTCGGCTTGCCATGCGTCGCCCAGCGGGTGTGGCCGATGCCGATCAGCCCTTCAAGCGGCTCGGTCGACAGGCGGATCTCGAGATTCTTCAGCTTGCCCTCGGCGCGGCGGCGGGTGAGCTGACCGGCTTCCAGCGTCGCGACGCCGGCAGAGTCATAGCCACGATACTCCAGCCGACGCAGCGCCTCGACGACCTGCGTCGCGACCGCTTCCTTGCCCAGAATCCCGACGATGCCGCACATGGGCGAACCTCTCAAGCCATTGCCGTTGGCGAAAGCGCATAGCCGTGAAACGGGCGGCTGCCCAATCACTATGCATGACGAACTGTGAATAGGGGATGGCCTTTCGGCCCTGGGTCGCTATTCGGCAGCCTTCTTCGCGGCTTTCCGGGCCGCCGCGACCGTCCGGAACGTCTTCGCCCAACCAGCCTTCTCGACCTGCTGACCGCGGCCGAGGGCGAGCGCGTCCGGCGCGACGTCGCGAGTGATGACCGAGCCGGAGCCGATAATGGCGCCCTCTCCGATCGTCACCGGCGCGACCAGCGCGGAATTCGAGCCGACGAAGGCGTTCGCTCCGATCGTCGTCCTCGACTTGATGAAGCCGTCATAGTTGCAGGTGATGGTGCCGGCGCCGATGTTGGCCGCCGCCCCGATCGAGGCATCGCCGATATAGGTCAGATGGTTGACCTTGGCGCCGGGGCCGATCTCGGCCGCCTTCACCTCGACGAAATTGCCGACCTTCGCCTTCTCCGCGAGCCTCGTGCCCGGGCGCAGCCGGCCATAGGGGCCGACGCTCGCCTGCGCGCCGACCACAGCGCCCTCGAGATGCGAGAAGGCGTGGATGACGGCGCCGTCCGCCACGCTCACCCCCGGCCCGAAGACGACGTTGGGCTCGATCACGACATCCTGGCCGATCTCAGTGTCGAAGCTGAAGAAGACCGTTTCCGGCGCGATCAGCGTGGCGCCGCCGAGCATCACGGCATGGCGCTTGCGGCGCTGAAATTCCGCTTCCGCCGCAGCGAGTTGCGCGCGATCGTTGACACCCTGGACCTCGCTTTCCGGCGCCCGGAACACGACGGCGCCGAGGCCGCGGGCACGGGCGATCGCAACCGCATCGGTAAGGTAGAACTCGCGCTGGGCGTTGTCGTCGCCGATCGCTTCCAGGATCGCCAGCGCATGCTCGCCCGAGAGCGCCATCAGCCCGGCGTTGCAGAGCGTAATCGCGCGCTGCTCGGCCGTCGCGTCCTTGTGCTCGACGATCGCCTCGAGGCCGCGATCGCTTTCGACCAGCCTGCCGTAGCCGTTCGGGTCGCGCGCCTCGAATCCGAGCACGGCGACCGCGGCGCCGCCGGCCAGCGCGTCGCGCAGCGCCGCGAAGGTCTCGGGCCGGACGAGCGGCGTATCGGCGAAGGCGACCAGCACATGATCATGCCCGGCCTTCAGGGCCTCCTTGGCGGCGAGCACCGCGTGGGCGGTGCCGCGCCGCTCGTGCTGCGTCGCGATCCTGACCCCGGGCATCAGCTTCAGCGCTTCCTCGCCGACCTCCGGCCGCTCCGAGGAGATGACGACCGCGACGGAATCGGCGCCCGCCTGCACGACCGAGGACAGCGCATGGCCGAGCAGGGAACGCCCGGCGACAGGATGAAGCACCTTGGGGCGCCGCGATTTCATGCGCGTGCCCTCCCCGGCGGCCAGGACGATCGCGAGGCAGGAGCGCGCCGGCTGCATTTCGGTCATGTTTCTCGTTTCCCTTGCACAGCATGACAGAACCGGAGCCCATTCATCACGGCCGATCTCGCGCATGCTCGCGTTGCAGGCGCCGTGGATAGCCGATCCGTTCGCCATTTGCCAAAGTTCAATGGCATCGAGAGGGGCCGTCCCATGACCGTCGAGGAATCCGCGCCGTCCTGAGCGCCCCGGAAGCCCTGCTCCGGACCGGCGCAGACACCACTATTTTCCTGAACGGAAACGCTTTTCAGCCTAGCTGGAAATGCTCTAGAAGCGCGGAGGGCGAGGGCATCGCCCGCGCAGTTTGGATCAAATGTCGAAACCCTTGAATCGCAGGCAGTTTCTGGAAGGCGCAGCAGGCGGCGCGGCCCTGCTGTCTGTTGCCGGCTCCGCTGCGGCCCAGACCCAGACGGGTGCCGCGGCGTTCAACATCCCCTCCCTCGTCGACGGGCAGCACTTCGACGCGTCGCTCGTGATCGATGCCGCCCGCACGCTCGCCCAGCGCCCGCTGATTCCCCTGACGGCGACGGATCTGCCGGAAGGCTATGCGACGATGCCGGCCGACCAGTATGCCGGGATCCGCATGCAGCCCGGCGCCACGATCTGGGCCGGGGAGAATCGCGGCTTCACCGTCGAGCCGCTCCATCGCGGCTATGTCTTCTCGAACCCCGTGAGCCTGTTCACGGTCGAAGAGGGGACGATTCGCCGGATCGCCTTCGATCGCAGCAAGTTCGACTATGGCCGCGTCGCCCCGCCCGCGGCGAACGCCGATCTGCAGTTCTCGGGCATGCGGATCGCCGCCGGCCTCGAGCGGCCGTTCGAGGTCGCGATCTTCCAGGGCGGGACCTTCTTCCGCGCGCTGGCGCGCGGCCAGAATTTCGGCGCGATGTCGCGGGCGCTGATCCTGCGGCCGGGCGAGCAGCGTGGCGAGGAGCTGCCCTTCTTCCGCGCCTTCTGGATCGAGCGGCCGAGCCCGGCCGTCGGCTCGCTGGTGATCCATGGCCTGCTCGATTCGGAGAGCGTCAGCGGCGCGGTGCGGATGACGCTGCGCCCCGGCGATGTCACCTTCATCGATGTCGAAATGACGCTGTTCGCGCGCCAGGCGCTCGAGCATGTCGGCTTCGGCTGCACCAGCGCGACCTTCCTCTCCGGCCCGCAGAGCCGGCGCACCTTCGACGATATCCGCCCCTCAATCGGCGAGGTCTCCGGCGTGCAGATGCTGTCGGGCGGCGGCGAGTGGATCTACCGGCCGGTCAACAACCCCGCCACGCTGCAAGTCTCCTCCTTCGTCGACGAAAATCCGAAGGGCTTCGGCCTGGTCCAGCGCGAGCGCGACCCCGCCGCCTTCCAGGACGACGACCAGCGCTTCGAGCTCAGGCCGAGCGTCTGGAACGAGCCCCTGGGCGACTGGGGCGCCGGCTCGGTCCAGCTGATCGAGATCCCGAGCGAGTCGGAGCCGAACAAGAACATCATCATGTACTGGCGGCCGAAGCAGGCGCTCGCCGCCGGCAGCGAAACCTCGGTGAGCTACCGTCAGGCCTGGTGCTGGCAGCCGCCCGAGCGCCCGCCGCTCGCGATCGCGACCCGGACCCGGCAGGGCAAGGGCACGCAGGGGCGCCGGCGCCGCTTCATCGTCGAGTTCACGGGCGACAAGCTGGCCGATGCCGCCCTCGTCGCCTCGACGCGGGCGACGATCACGGCCCAGCCCGGCGCGGTCCAGGGCGTCCGGCTCTGGCCCTATCCCGAGCGCAAGATGATGCGCGTCGGCTTCGAGGTCGACCCCGGCACCGACACCCTCTCCGAGCTGAGGCTCGTGCTGCAATCGGGCGGTCAGCCCGTTTCGGAAACCTGGTTGAATCGATGGACGTGGTAGCCGCGCCTCGCACGGGCGCCGCGGAGCCCGAGAACCGAAACTACAGCGCGGCGCGCGAGCCCGCCACGCCGCCCGAAGCGCGCCTGGTCATGCCGGTCCAGTCCTTCCGGCAGTGGCGCGCCGAGGATCGGCGCCAGCCGGCGGTTCCGCGCGACTGGAAGACACCCTGGCTGAAGCGCCTCTTCGTCTTCGGCGGCGGCCTCGCACTCACCGCCTTCGGCGCCTGGGAAATGTACAATGTCGTGTCGGTCAGCCGCACGACCTCGCTGCAGTACGCCTTGCTCGTGCTGTTCACGATCAACTTCTCCTGGATCGCATTGGCCTTCACCAGCGCGCTGCTCGGCTTCTTCGGCGTGCTGCTCGGCGCCGGCCGGGCGGAGCGTGCGGAAAGCCTCAAGCACCGCACCGTCGTGGTGATGCCGATCTACAACGAATCCTCGGCGCGCATCTTCGCGGCCGTGGCGGCGATCCGGGAATCGGTCGAGGCGACCGGGCTCGGCGACCATTTCGATTATTTCATCGTCTCCGACACGACCAACCCCGATGTCTGGGTGGCGGAGGAGCGCGCCTTCCTGGCGCTGCGCGAGCGGCTCGGGCCGAATAGCCGTGTCTATTACCGCCATCGCCCGAAGAACCATCACCGCAAGGCGGGCAACATCGCCGATTTCGTCACGCGCTGGGGTGGCCATTACGAGCACATGGTCGTGCTCGACGCCGACAGCCTGATGACCGGGACCTGCATCGTGCGCCTGACGGCGGCGATGGAGGCGGACCCCGATGCCGGCATCATCCAGTCCCTGCCGCTGATCATCAACCGCAACACCTTCTTCGCGCGGCTGCAGCAGTTCGCGGCGCGGGTCTACGGCCCCGTCATCGCCACCGGCCTCGCCATGTGGTCGGGGCGGGACGGCAATTACTGGGGCCACAACGCCATCATCCGGACGCGGGCCTTCGCCGAGCATTGCGGCATGCCGGACCTGAAGGGCAAGCCGCCCTTCGGCGGCCATGTGCTGAGCCATGACTTCGTCGAGGCGGCGCTGATCCGCCGCGCCGGCTGGTCGGTCTACATGCTGCCGGACCTGACCGGGTCCTATGAGGAAAGCCCGCCCTCGCTGATCGACATCTCGGTGCGCGACCGCCGCTGGTGCCAGGGCAACCTCCAGCATTCGCGCATCATCGGCGCCAAGGGCTTCGTGACGGCGACGCGCCAGCATTTCGCCACCGGAATCATGGGCTATCTCGCCTCGCCGCTCTGGCTGATGCAGCTCGTGGTCGGCATCCTGATCGTGCTGCAGGTCAACTACGCCCGGCCGGAGTATTTCACCGAGGAGTTCACGCTCTTCCCGGTCTGGCCGCGCTTCGACCCCGAGCGCGCCTTGCGGCTGTTCGCGCTGACGATGGCGATCCTGTTGGCGCCGAAACTGTTCGGTCTCCTGCTGACGCTGTTCAACAACAAGCTCAGGCGTGCCGGCGGCGGCACGATCAGGCTCGTCGTCTCGGCGCTGATCGAGGTGCTGTTCTCGGCCTTCTTCGCGCCGATCATGATGCTGATCCAGTCCGGCTCGGTCTTCCAGATCCTGCTCGGACGCGACACCGGCTGGAACCCGCAGCGGCGCGACGACGGCTCGATCCCGCTCAAGGACATCATCCGCCGGCACCGGACCCATACGGTGCTCGGCCTGGTCACCGGCCTCTCGGCCTTCATGATCGCGACCTCGCTCTTCGCCTGGATGTCGCCGACGATCGTCGGCCTCGTGCTGGCGATCCCGCTCTCCTGGGCTTCCGGACAGCTTGCGATCGGCCTCTGGTTCAAGCGCCACAAGCTGCTGATGACGCCGGAGGAAGGCGCGCCGCCGGCGATCGCGCTGCGGGCCAACGAACTGCAGGCCGAATTCGAGAAGGCCGGCTACGACGATGCGGACGGCCTCAAGGCGCTGCATGGCGACGCCGAGTTGCGCCACGCCCATGAGCTGATGCTGCCCTATGGCCAGTCGCGCCGGCGCGGCGAGATCGAGCCCGACCGGGCCGTCGCCCAGGCGAAGCTCGTCGATGCCGAGACGATCGACGACGCGGCGATCTGGCTGAAGCCGAAGGAGCGCATGGTGGTGCTGCACGACCGGGCGCTGATCGGGCTCCTCGCCTCGCTGCCGCCGGTAGAGGCGAAGGGCTGAGATCGACCGCCGGGGCACTGGAACCGCGCGGTCATTCCAGGGCAGCCCGCAGGGCTGAGCCCGGAACCCAGAACCGAGGCCGTTAGCCATTCGATCTTTGGCCCAACCGCGCCTTTCGCGGAGGCGGCATCGATTCTCGGTTCCGGGCTCTTCGCTGGCGCGAAGCCCCGGAATGACGGGCTGGTTCCAGTGCCCCGGCGGCCGTGTTCAGCCCTGCTCGAACGCGATCATGCAGCCCATCGCGTCCTCGGCCTGGACGAAGACACGCTCCTCGTTCTGCACGAAAGGGACCTCCGCCGCCGTCAGGCGCTCGGCCACGGCATCGAGGTCCGGGACCGCGACGCAGAATCCGAGGAAGCGAGCCGGCGTCGTGTCCGGCTCGACCTGGTAGGCCCCCTGCGCCGCCTCGGGATCGAGCACGTCGATGCGCCCGCGCGGCAAGGCAAGAACATAGTCCTCGTTGCCTTCCAGCACTTCGGCGCCGCCGCTGAAAGCCGTCAGGAAGTCACGATGCAGTGCCGGCTCCTCGGCGACGATCACGGCCGAGGCGAGAGCGGTCGCACCATTGGGGTGATTCTGGAAATCCGGATTCCAGAAGTTTTGCGGTTCGAGCTGCTGGCAGACGAAGAAGCCGCATTCCGGCGCACGCGAATCCGCCGCGAAGGCGAGCTCGAAGGCGACCCGCACCGTGGCTCCATCCGGCCGCTTGCCTTGGCGCTCGAAGAAGAAGGGCTCGAAATCGCCGATGCCGGCGGCCTGGAACGCCGCGGCGTCGGCCTTGGCGTCGGTGCTTTCCAGCACCAGCATCGACAGGCCCTCGCCCTGCCCGGCCAATGCATCGCGGACGAAAGCGCCGAAGGAGAAGCGGCGTTCGCCATGCGGCGGGATGGCGCCGTCGTCGACGATCGTCACGAGCTCCAGAAAGGAGCCGGGAAACTGCACGATCCGGTTCTCGGTGCCCCAGGGGTGGCGATTGCGGGTGCCGACGCGGAAGCCGAGCTTCTCGTAGAAGCGCCAGGCGGCGTCGAGATCGCGCACGCCGATGACGAGATGGTCGAGGCCGCGGGGCGTTGAGGCTGTGACAGGCATGACAGGCTCTTTCGACAGGCGTAACGGGCCTTGAGGCTAGTGCATTTTCCGTCCGGTTTGAAACGTCATTGCGAGCGCAGCGAAGCAATGACGGGAAGGCTAGGGCTCGATGTAGTGCGGCAGGAAGCGCGAGGTGTTCCTGGTGATCGGCGAGGCGTCCTCGCGCACGCACAGCCCGCAGGGCTGCGAAGCGACGAGCCAGGAGCCGAGCACGGCATAGTTGCCATCGGCCGAGAACAGGTTGAGCGCGGCATCCTGCAGCACATGTCCTTCGGCGCCGTAGGGGCCGTCATCGCTGTCGACGATGCGGTCTCGCTCCATCAGCGTGACGTTGGCGCCTTCGCGCGAATAGAGCGGCTTGCGGACCCGGCGCGGCGACAGGGTCGCGCAGCGCGGATCGCCCTCGAAGAACGCCGGCAGGAGATTGGGGTGGCCGGGCTCCATCTCCCAGAGGCAGGCGAGCAGCCCCTTGTTGGAGAGCAGCGCCTTCCAGGGCGGCTCGACGAACTGGCAGCGCGAGCCGGCGAGCGCCTCGCCATAACTCTCCCGGAACATCCATTCCCAGGGATAGAGCTTGAACAGCGTCTCGATCGGCTGGTTGGCGCCGTCGCAGAAGCGCCCATCGGAGAGCAGGCCGATCTCCTCGATATAGGTGAAGCGCGCATCGAGCCCGGCCTGCACGGCACAATCCATCAGATAGTCGACCGTGCCCTTGTCCTCGGCGCTGCCCTGCACGCAGGTGAGATGCAGCCGGTAGGGCGAAGGCGTGCGCAAACCGCCGAAGGCCGCAATCAGGCGCTCATGCAACGAATTGAACTGGTCGCTGCCGCGCGGGATCGCACCACGCGCCATCGCCTGCTCCAGCCAGTCCCATTGCACGACGCTCGATTCGAACAGCGCCGTCGGCGTATCGGCGTTGTATTCGAGGAGCTTCGCCGGGCCGCGGCCGTCATAGGCGAGATCGAGCCGGCCATAGAGATTGCGCTCGCCGCGCCGCCAGCTCTCGCGGATATAGTCCCAATGCGCGGCCGGGATGGCGAGTTTCGTCAGCGTTTCCTCATGATCGAGCGCCGTCTCGATGAAGGCGAAGCAGAGCTGCTCGATCGCCTCCGTGGGGGTCTCGATGTCGCGCTCGATCTCTTCGAGCGTGAAGGCGTAGGCGGCGGTTTCGTCCCAGTAGGTCTCGCCGTCGATGGTGTGGAAGGCGAAGCCGAGGCGCTCGACCTGCTCTGTCCAGTCCGGCCGGGGTGCGATGGCGACGCGGCGCATCTCAGGACGAGGAATGCGAGGAGTAGGAGCGCGCGGTCGAGCCGAAGCCGCCGCGCGAGGACAGGCTCGTCGTCGCGACGCTGCCCCCGCGCGCGCCGGCGGCGAAGGCAGCGGTCACGCCGCGCCCGCTGGTCGTCGAATAGGCGCGCGAGCGGACATAGCCGCCGCTGCCCCCGCTGGAGCCAGAGGACGAGCTGCGCGCCTGCTGGCATTCGGGCTGGCGCGAACCGGGTGGGCAGGTCGCCGTCGTCGGCGGCAGCAAGGGCTGCGCCTGCGCTCCGGCGAGCCCGCGCGCCAGCATGAAGCCGGCGAGTGCCGGGATGAAGTACTGGGCACCGCCGACATTGGCCGTGTTGCAGCCATTGGCGCCGTATTGCACCTCGCATTCGACCTGGCTGCGGAATTTCGGCGCGTCCTTGAGGCGCGCGGCGGTCGCCTGGGCGAAGGCCGTCTCGCACTGGTCCGCGCTGAGCTGCGCGGCGGCCAGGCATTCGCTCACGCTGCCGTAGACCACGTTCTCCTGCGTTTCCTCGCCCGTCATCGACCAGACCGTCGCGACGAGGACGACACCGGCGGCGGCAAGCCCGATCTGCGAGGAGCGCTTCATTGCGGCCTCACGCTGTCATGCTGGCCGCAGCCAGCGTTCCGGAAATGACGGCGACGACGGCCAGAATCGCCGCGGCCGGCAGATTGTCCTGCTCGATCTTGCGCGAAAGCTCCGGGATCAGCAGCCGGGCCAGCCCATAGGCCGCGAACTGGATGATCATCGCGACAACGGCCCAAAGCACGCAGTCGGGGATGCTGCTCGCCTGCACGATCGCTTTCTCCAGCGGCACGGCGAAGCCGACGAGATTGCCGCCGAGCGCGATCGCGGCTGCAAGATTTCCCGCCCGGATCAGCGCGATCTCGTCATGGGCGGTCAGGCGCAGATAAATCACGGCGAAGGCCGCGATCAGCGCCACCCCGACGACGAAGTAGAGGAGAAAGGCAGGCAGCCCCGCCATCGAGATCGTCATGCGGCCCTGCCCCAACGCCAACCGGAAGCGCTACTATACGTTCGCGGCTGCGGCGCGCTACCGGGCCTATCCGAAAAAGTGGCGGCCGCCGACATTCAAACCAAGGATGGATCGCATGAGGACCAGGGAAGCCCGCTGCAGCTGTGGCAGCTTGCGCGTCACCTGCCGGGGCGAGCCGGCCAGCGTCGCGCTCTGTCATTGTCGCGAGTGCCAGCGGCGAACCGGCAGCGCCTATGGCGTCGCGGCCTTCTTTCCGCGCGAGGCGGTCGTCGTTTCAGGCGCCTATGCCGATTACGAGCGGCCCGCCGATAGCGGCTATCGTGTCCTGCACCATTTCTGCCCGGCCTGCGGCAGCACGGTGTTCTGGGAGCCGTCGCGAAAGCCGGAGATGGTCGCGGTCGCGATCGGCGCCTTCGCCGATCCGGATTTCCCCGGGCCGAGCAAGGCGGTGTTCGAGCAACACCGCCTACCCTGGGCGGCGGTGCGGCTCGACGAACCCGGAATCAGACCAGGCGGCTCTGCGCCTTCGCAGCCTCGATGAAGCTGGCGAAGAGCGGGTGCGGCTCGAAGGGCCGCGACTTCAGCTCCGGGTGATACTGCACGCCGATGAACCAGGGATGGTCGGGATACTCGACCGTCTCCGGCAGCAGGCCGTCGGGCGAGAGGCCGGCGAAGCGCATGCCCTTCGCCTCCAGCCGCTCGCGATAGCCCATATTGACCTCGTAGCGGTGGCGGTGGCGCTCGGAGATCTCGGTCGAGCCGTAGATCTCCGCGATCTTCGAGCCCTGGGCGAGCGTCGAGGCATAGGCGCCGAGGCGCATCGTCCCGCCGAGATCGCCGCCCGAGGCGCGCTGCTCCAGCTCGTTGCCGCGCATCCATTCGGTCATCAGGCCGACGACGGGCTCCTGCGTCGGGCCGAACTCGGTCGAGTTGGCGTTCTCGATGCCGGCAAGCGAGCGTGCGGCCTCGATCACCGCCATCTGCATGCCGAAGCAGATGCCGAAATAGGGCACCTTGCGCTGCCGCGCGAAGGTCGCGGCCTTGATCTTGCCCTCGGCGCCGCGATGGCCGAAGCCGCCCGGCACCAGGATGCCGTGGACGTGCTCGAGAAAGGGCGCCGGGTCCTCCTTCTCGAAGACCTCGGACTCGATCCAGTCGAGGTTGACCTTGACGTTGTTGGCGATGCCGCCATGGGTCAGGGCCTCGATGAGGGACTTATAGGCGTCCTTCATGCCGGTGTACTTGCCGACGACGGCGATGGTGACCTCGCCCTCGGGGTTCTTCACGCGCTCGGAGATGCGCTTCCAGTTCGAGACGTCGGGCTCGGCCGAGGCGTCGAGACCGAAGGCGGCGAGCACCTCGTTGTCGAGCCCTTCCGCATGGTAGGAGAGCGGCACGTCGTAGATCGAGGCAACGTCGCGGGCCTCGATGACCGCGGTCTCCCTGACATTGCAGAACAGAGCGAGCTTGCGGCGCTCCTCGCGCGGGATTTCGCGGTCGGTGCGGCAGAGCAGGATGTCGGGCTGGATGCCGATGGAGCGCAGCTCCGCGACCGAATGCTGGGTCGGCTTGGTCTTCAGCTCGCCGGCGGTCGGGATATAGGGCAGCAGGGTCAGATGCGTGAAGATGCACTGGCCGCGCGGCAGTTGCTGGCTGATCTGGCGGATCGATTCGAGGAAGGGCAGGCTCTCGATGTCGCCGACCGTGCCGCCGATCTCGACCAGCGTGAAGTCGTAGCCCTCATTGCCGGTGAGGACGAACTCCTTGATGGCGTTCGTCACATGCGGGACGACCTGGATGGTCGCGCCGAGATAGTCACCGCGCCGCTCCTTGGTCAGGATGTCCATGTAGATGCGGCCGGTGGTGATGTTGTCGCCCCGGTTGCAGGGCCGGCCGGTGAAGCGCTCGTAATGGCCGAGGTCGAGATCGGTCTCGGCGCCGTCGTCGGTGACGAAGACCTCGCCGTGCTGATACGGGCTCATCGTGCCCGGATCGACATTGAGGTAGGGATCGAGCTTGCGCAGGCGGACCTTGTAGCCGCGCGCCTGCAGGAGGGCTGCGAGAGCCGCCGCCGCCAGGCCTTTGCCAAGCGAAGACACCACGCCGCCGGTGATGAAAACATACCGCGTCATGGGGGTTCACCTCTATCGCTACGGGTTCGATTCGCTAAGCGCCTCCAGTGCAGTCCCGCCCTGCCCTGCGCGCTTGTCCACAAAAGATAAGGCCGGTCGCCCGGCCTCTCTTACATCAAAAGAGAAGGGCCGGTTTCCCGGCCCCTGCCCTGTCCTATTGCTGCGGCGCCGCCGGCGGCGTCGGCGGCTGCGCGCCGCCCTGGTTCTGGTTCTGCATCTGGCGCAGCTGGTCGAGCACGCCACCGGCGTTCGGGGCGCTCGGCGCGGCCGGCGCGCCCGGAGTGGCGGGCGCGGTCGTCGCCGGGGCGCCGTCGATGATCGAGCGCTGGACGCGGCCGCGATTGGCCATGACGGCCAGCACGATCGAGGTCAGGAAGAACAGGCCGGCGAGGATCGCCGTCGCCCGCGTCAGCGCATTGGCCTGGCCGCGGCCGGTCATGAAACCGCCGACGCCACCGCCGCCGCCGGAGCCCATGCCGAGCCCCCCGCCTTCGGAGCGCTGCAGCAGCACGACGCCGACGAGCGCGACGACGATGATCAGGTGGATGACGATGAGAACGTTCTGCATGGTCTCACGAAATGGGCATGGCGCGGGCTGCCGCCAAGGGCCACCCGCTCCTCCTCGCAAATCGAGGCGAATTCGGCGGGGCACATAACACGCGCCCTGCCATAGCGCCACCCCTTCCGGGCGATCGATTCACCCGGTCGTCCACCGGGATCGTCGCGCTCAGCAGGCGCAGGCGCGCGCAATCGCGAGGAAATCCTCGGCCTTGAGGCTGGCACCGCCCACGAGAGCGCCGTCGACATGGGCGACATTCATCAGTTCGGCGGCGTTCGCCGGCTTGACCGAGCCGCCATAGAGCAGCCTGACGCCGGCGGCTTCCGCCTTGCCGAGCAGGCGGCCGAGTTCGGTGCGGATCGCCGCATGCATCTCGGCGACATCGGCGGCGGTCGGCGTCAGGCCGGTACCGATCGCCCAGACCGGCTCGTAGGCGACGACGAGCGTGGCCCCGGTCGAACCGTCCGGCACGGACCCGCGCAGCTGCTTCTTGACGATCGCCAGCGCCTTGCCGGCCTCGCGCTCGTCCCTGGTCTCGCCGACGCAGACGATCGGCACGAGCAGCGCCTTCTGCGCCGCCTCGGCCTTGGCCTTGACGGTGGCGTTCGTCTCGCCATGCAGCGTGCGGCGCTCGGAATGGCCGACGATGCAGAAGTCGGCGCCGGCATCGGCAAGCATCGCGGCCGAGGTCTCGCCGGTAAAGGCACCCGAATCCTGCGTGCTGCAATCCTGCCCGCCAGTGGCGATGCGCGCGCCGATCAGAGCTGCCGAGGCGGCGAACAGCAGGGTCGCGGGCGGGCAGATGGCGAGGTCGACGGCCTGCTTCAGGGCGGTGTCGTAGCCCTTCGCCGCCTGGGCCGCGATGGCCAGATCGGCCTTGAGCCCGTTCATCTTCCAGTTACCGGCCACCAGCGGCCTGATGCTGCGCGTCACGTCGATCCTCCGAAATTCAGCTTCCTGCGCTCTAGCAACGCCCGCCGGCTGCCGCAATCGCATGCGACCTCCCGGCCGGTTATGCCGGGGCGATTGCGGCTTTGGCCGCCGGTTCCTATAAGCAGCGCCGACAGATACGCGCGCGGGACGTATTTCCGCGCCACGAACGGGTTCAGGGAAAGACAGCTTCCATGATGATGCAGGGCATCCGCAAGGCGGGTCAGGGTTTCCTCGGGAAGCTCGTCATCGCCGTCATGTTCGGCTTCCTCATCATCTCCTTCGCGATCTGGGGCGTCGGCGACATCTTCCGCGGCTATGGCCGCAACGAGGTCGCCCGCATCGGCAAGACCGAGATCGGGCTCGAGCAGATGCGCACGGCCTATCAGAACGAGCTGCAGAACCTGATCCGCCAGCAGCGCCGCCAGATCTCGCCCGAGATGGCCCGCGCACTCGGCCTCGACCGCCAGGTGCTGTCGCGCATGATCAGCGAGGCGACGCTCGACCAGACGGCGCAGAGCATGCGGCTTGCCGTCTCGGACGAGACGATCCGCAACCTGATCTTCGACGACCCGAACTTCCGCGATGCTTCGGGTCAGTTCTCCTCGGCGCGCTTCAACGAGCTGCTGCGCTCGAACGGCTACACCGAGCAGAGCTATGTCGCGCTCCAGCGCGCGACGATCCTGCGCCAGCAGATCTCCGAGATGCTGGTCGGTGGCCTCACCGCGCCCCTGGCATTGCAGGAGATCGGCAACCGCCTGCGCAACGAGAAGCGCTCCGTCACCTTCGCGCGGATGCCGGCGAGCGCCGCCGGGGAGATCGCGGCGCCGACCGAGGACCAGCTCAAGAGCTTCTTCAACGACCGCAAGATCGCCTTCCGGGCGCCGGAATTCCGCACTGCGGACGTCCTCGCCATCTCGGCCGAGGCGCTGGCCGACCCGGCCAAGGTCACCGACGAGGAGGCCAAGGCGCGCTACGAGGCCGTCAAGGCGCAGCGCTTCACCTCCGCCGAGACGCGCACCGTCCAGCAGATCGCCTTCCCCAACGCCGAGGAGGCCCTGGCCGCCAAGGCCAAGATCGACGGCGGCGAGACCTTCGACGAGATCGCCACGGAACGGAACGTCGCCTTCAACGATCTGACGCTCGGCACCTTCACCCGCGAGCAGATGTTCGATCCCGCGGTGCGCGAGGCCGCCTTCGCGCTCGATGAAGGCAGCGTGAGCGCTCCGGTCACCGGCGCCTTCGGCACGGTTCTGCTGCGCGTGACCAAGGTCGACAGCGCGCATGTGCGCCCCTTCGAGGAGGTCGCGGCCGAGGTGAAGCAGGAGCTCGCGACCAGCCGCGCCGCCAGCCAGATCGCCGATCTGCACGACAAGATCGAGGACCAGCGCGCCTCCGCCAAGCCGCTCGCCGAGATCGCCAAGGAGTTCAACCTGAAGCTGCGCAGCGCCGGCCCGATGAGCGCGAACCGCACCAGGCCCGATGGCACGCAGGAGGAGGCCCTGCCCGGCGGCGACGCCACGGTGCAGGCGATCTTCCGCTCCGACATCGGCGTCGACAACGAGGCGATCCGCCTGCCGCGCGACACCGGCTATGTCTGGTTCGACGTCACCAAGATCGACCCGGCCCGCGAGCGCAGCTTCGACGAGGTCAAGGCCGAGGTCGAGACGCAGTGGCGCGCGGACGAGACCGCCGCCAAGCTCGCGGCCAAGGCGCGCGAGCTGGTCGAGCGGCTCGACAAGGGCGAGAGCTTCGACGCGGTCGCCGCCTCCGCCGGCCTCACCATCGAGACCGCTGCCGATCTCGGCCGGCAGGACCAGCGGCCCGAGCTGCCTGCCACCGTCGTCAGCCAGGTCTTCGGCACGGTCGCCGGCAAGAGCAACTCCGCGGCGGGCGCCGAGGGCGGACGCGTGCTGTTCAAGGTCGATTCGGCCACGGTCGCGCCCTATGTGCGCACGACGCAGGAAGCCGGCAATTTCGAGCGCCTGCTCTCCTCCAGCATCAGCGAGGACATCCTGCTGCAATATGTCGCCAAGCGGCAGGCCGAACTCGGCGTCAGCATCAACGAGGCCGCCTTCCGCAACGCCACGGGCGGAGCGCAGAATTGACGATGCAGCCACTCATGGAGTTCGAGCGCTTCGCGCAGATCTACGAGACGGGCGCCCCGCAGCTCCTGCGCCAGGTGCTGGTCGGCGATTGCGAGACGCCCGTCGCCGCCTTCCTGAAGCTCAGGCACGCGACCTCGGGGCCGGCCTTCCTGCTCGAATCGGTGGAGGGCGGCGCCGTGCGCGGCCGCTACTCGATGATCGGGCTCGAGCCCGACCTGATCTGGCGCTGCCATCACGGCCAGGCGTCGCTCTGCCGCCGCGCCCTCGGCGAGGCCTTCCTGCCCGATCCGCGCCCGGCCTTCGAGAGCCTGCGCGCGCTGCTCGAGGAGAGCGCCATCCCCGAGGCGGAGGGGCTGCCGCCCATGGCCTCGGGCGTCTTCGGCTATCTCGGCTACGACATGGTCCGACTCATGGAGCGCCTGCCGGAGCCGAAGGAGACCGGCACCGGCGTGCCCGACGCCATCCTGACGCGGCCGACGCTGATGGTGGTGTTCGATTCGGTGCGCGACGAGATCCATGTCGTGACCCCGGTGCGGCACATGCCCGGCGTCGGCGCCCGCCATGCCTATGAACGGGCGCAGGAGCGGCTGGAGGCCGTGGTGCAGGCGCTGGAAGGCGCCCTCCCCGCCGAGGCCGATATCGACATCGCCAACCTGCCGGAGCCGGCGACGACCTCGAACACCAGCGAGGCCGAGTATCTCGAGATGGTCGACAAGGCGAAGGAGTACATCCGCGCCGGCGACATCTTCCAGGTCGTGCTGTCGCAGCGCTTCGAGGCGCCCTTCGCCCTGCCGCCCTTCGCGCTCTACCGGTCGCTCCGGCGGATCAATCCGGCACCCTTCCTCTGCTATCTCGATTTCGGCGATTTCCAGATCGTCTGCTCGAGCCCGGAGATCCTGGTCCGGCTGCGCGACGACACCGTCACCATCCGCCCGATCGCCGGCACGCGCCGGCGCGGCGCGACCGAGGCCGAGGACAACGCCCTGGCCGAGGAGCTGCTTGCCGACCCGAAGGAACGCGCCGAGCACCTGATGCTGCTCGATCTCGGGCGCAACGATGTCGGCCGCGTCGCCGAGATCGGCACGGTGAAGGTGACCGATTCCTTCTTCATCGAGCGCTACAGCCAGGTCATGCACATCGTCTCGAATGTCGAGGGCAAGATCGACCCGAAGCACGATTCGCTCTCGGCGCTGATTGCCGGCTTCCCGGCCGGAACGGTGTCGGGCGCGCCGAAGGTCCGGGCGATGGAGATCATCGACGAGCTGGAGCGCGATGCGCGCGGCGCCTATGCCGGCTGCATCGGCTATTTCGGCGCCAATGGCGAGATGGATACCTGCATCGTGCTGCGCACGGCCGTGGTCAAGGACGGGCGCATGCATGTCCAGGCCGGCGCCGGCATCGTCTACGATTCGAACCCGGCCTCCGAGCAGGAGGAGTGCATCAACAAGGCCAAGGCCCTGTTCCGCGCCGCCGAGGAGGCGATCCGCTTCGCTGCCCGGACCGGGCGCGGCCAGTAGGCGTCTCGCACCGCTCCAAAGAAAAACGCCCCGCCGGCTCGGCGGGGCGTTTCTGTTTCAGCTTGCCGCCGCGTTCAGTGGCCCTTGCCGGCGGGCACCGTCATCCGGTCGACCCAGGCGATGCCGATAGCGGAGAAGATGAAGACGACGTGGATCAGGGTCTGCAGCAGGACGCCGGCCTCGGTGTAGTTCGCCGTCTTGCCGGCGATGCCGATATTGCCGGCCTCGATGAAGGTCCTGAGCAGATGGATCGACGAGATGCCGATGATCGCCATGGCGAGCTTGATCTTGAGCACGCTGGCGTTGACGTGGCTCAGCCATTCCGGCTGGTCGGGGTGGCCCTCGAGCCGAAGCCGCGAGACGAACGTCTCGTAGCCGCCGACGATGACCATGATCAGCAGGTTCGAGATCATCACCACGTCGATCAGCCCCAGCACGACGAGCATGATCTGCTGTTCGCTGAAGTCGAAGGCGTGGGAAACGAGGTGCCAGAGTTCCTTGAGGAAGAGGAAGACATAGACGCATTGCGCGACGATGAGGCCGATATAGAGCGGCAGCTGCAACCATCGCGAGCTGAAGATGAGCGCTGGCAGCGGCTTCATTGCGGCCAGCGCGGCGGCATGCTGGGGATGGTCGCCGGAATGCGACATGGTCGGTTCCTGATCCTTCGAATGAGCGTGTCGTTGTGAGGTGCAACGCTAGATGGCGAGGAAATCCCCTCCGCGCAAGCGGCCCGACGCAGCTTTCGAAAGCAATGCCGACACTATTGTGACGGCCCATTTATGCCGAGATTGGCCGTTAATCTTTCCCTGCGATCATCGGATCGCTACATTCGAATCCAATCGGGGGAACATGCGGAGTTCCGCTCGCGTAGGATAGCAGAGGAGTTTCGCCATGATCAGGACATTCGCCGTCGCCGCCGCCCTCGCGGGCAGCGCTGTCCTTGCCCTTCCCGCGACGGCAGCACCGCTCGCATCCGCCTCGCCCGCCATCGCCACGGCGACGGGCGGCAGCGACCTCGTCCAGACCGTGCAATGGCGCCGCTACGGCTATTACGGACCGGGCTACGGCTATTACCGCCGCGGCCCGGCCGTCGGCGCGGGCATCGCTGCCGGTATCGTCGGCGGTGCTCTGGCCGCCGGCGCGCTCGCCGCGCCGCCCCCGCCGCCGGTCTATGTCTATCCGGAGCCGGCGCCGGTCTATGTCGCTCCCCCGGTCTATGCCGCGCCCGTGCCGCGTGCCTATGGCTACAGCGTCCAGGACACCGACGCGGTGGCCTATTGCTCGAGCCGGTTCAGGAGCTACAACCCGGAAACCGGCACCTATATCGCCAAGGGTGGCGTGGTTCGCGCCTGCCCCTGACAGCAGCCGGCAGCGCGATCGGAGACAACGACTCCCCGCAAGCCATGCGGGGAGTTTTTTGTTCGCGGCCGAAACGGCTTGCCTTGCCGGCAACCGTGCCGCTTATCCTGCGGCTCGTCTGAAACGGAGCGTCTCGTGCGTATCGCCACCTGGAACGTCAACTCGGTCCGCCAGCGCCTCGGCCATCTGCTCGACTTCCTGAAGGAGGCCGAGCCGGACGCGCTCTGCCTGCAGGAGATCAAGTGCCTGGACGGCGACTTCCCCCGCGCCGAGATCGAGGCGGCGGGCTGGCAGGTCGAGACCCATGGCCAGAAGACCTTCAACGGCGTCGCGATCCTCAGCCGCTCGCGGCTGGAAGATGTCCGGCGCGGCCTGCCCGGCGACGATGGCGACGGGCAGGCGCGCTATCTGGAGGGCGTCCTGCCCTTCGGCAACGGCGTGGTGCGGCTCGCCTCGATCTACCTGCCGAACGGCAACCCGCCGAATACCGAGAAATACCCCTACAAGCTCGGCTGGATGCAGCGGCTGACGGCCCATGCCCGGATGCTGCTGGAGCAGGAGGAGCCGCTGGTTCTGGCTGGCGACTACAACGTCATCCCCGAACCGCGCGACGCTCGCGATCCGGCCGCCTGGGTCAGCGATGCGCTGTTCCTGCCGCAGACGCGCGCCGCCTTCCGCGGCCTCGTCAATCTCGGGCTGACCGAGGCGCTGCGCAGCACCACCGACGCCGGCGGGCTCTATACGTTCTGGGATTATCAGGCCGGCGCCTGGCAGCGGAACAACGGCATCCGCATCGACCATCTGCTGCTGTCGCCGCAGGCCGCAGACCGGCTCGCCGGCGTCAGGATCGCCAAGCATGTCCGAGGCTGGGACAAGCCCTCCGACCATGTACCGGTGATGGTCGAACTGCACTGACGCGCCCTCGCCTCCCGACAGGGGGGCGGCGAGGCACGGCACCGTGCCGGGCCATTCATTGTCCGAACCGAGAGGAAGGCCGGCGCCGCCTGCCGAAGCAGGCGCCCGCACTCAGCGCTGGCTGGCGCGCGCCGCGCCGGCGGGCTGCTGGCGCTCCACCAGTGCCAGGGCGGCAGTCCGATCCGCCGCGGAGGCCGCGGCAAAGGCCAGGTCGTGGCGTTCGATGATCCAGGCCTCGCGGCTGGGATCGGCGCCCTCGCGGGCCATGGCGAGCCACATCAAGCCGAGCACCGGCTGGCGCGGGACGCCTTCGCCGCCGCGGATGAGCATCTCGCCGAAGGCGGCGCGCGCCGGGGCGTGCCCCTTCTCGGCGGCCAGCTTCATCCAGCGCGCGGCCTGCCGCGCATCGCGATTGGTGCCCTGCCCCTTCATGTAGAGGCGGGCGAGATTGTACTGGCCGTCGGGATCTCCGAAATAGGAGGCGGCGTAGTGGAACATGTCGAAGGCGCGATCGGCGTTGGGCTTGACGTAGCTGCCCTTGATCCCGTCGGCGAAGTAGTTGCCGAGCGCCACGAAGGCGCTGCCGACCAGCCGCGCATCGGCCGTGCCGGGGATGGCGTCGGCATTCTCGTCCGCGATCTTCGAGAAATACTCGAAGGCCTTGAGATCGTTCGTCGGAACGCCCTCGCCGCCGGCATACATCCGCCCGAGCTTGTACTGTGCGGTCAGGTGCCCATGCGAAGCGGCGTATTCGAGCGCGCGCACGGCGCCGACCTGATCGCCGGCCGAGGAATCGCGCATCCAGGCCCGCAGCGCGTCTCGTGCGCTGCTGAACGGAACAAGCGGCAGGGCCGAATGCGCCGTCGGCGTGTTCGGGGCGGGCGCGAGAGTGGCTGCACCGGAATCGGGCGGAATCGCCTCCTCCGGCTCCGGCAGCGGCGCGACGGGAATCGAACGCGGCGGCATCAGAGGCCTTCCGCCTGCGGCATCCTGCGCCCAGGCGGTCTGCTGACCACCGAGCAACAGGAACAGGCATGCTATGGTCGAACTAGAGATCCGCATAGCAATGGGTCTCGGCCGCCCCTCCTGGGTGTGTGACGGCGCCGCCTTTGGCGGAGCCGACCGTCTGCGCGTATTTCCAGAGCGCTCCGGAATTGTAGTCGGTCTTCCTCGGCTTCCAGGCCTTACGACGCTCTTGAAGTTCGGCATCAGAAAGGCGGACTGCGAGCTTTCCTGTGATGGCGTCGAGCTCGATGATATCGCCGTCGCGGATGAGGCCGATCGGCCCGCCGACGGCCGCTTCGGGCCCGACATGGCCGACGCAGAAACCACGCGTCGCGCCCGAGAATCGGCCGTCGGTGATGAGCGCCACCTTGTCGCCCATGCCCTGGCCGTAGAGCGCGGCGGTCGTCGCCAGCATCTCGCGCATGCCGGGGCCGCCCTTCGGGCCCTCATAGCGGATGACGAGGACGTCGCCTTCCTTGTAGCTGCGCTCGGTGACCGCCTTGAAGGCGTCCTCCTCGCAGTCGAAGCAGCGGGCGGGGCCCGTGAAGACGAGCTTGTCCTCGGGCATGCCGGCGATCTTCACGATCGCGCCCTCGGGCGCGAGATTGCCCTGCAGGCCGACGACGCCTCCGGTCGCGGTGATCGGCTTGTCGGCGCGATAGACCACGTCCTGCTGGTCGTTCCACTTCACCGAGGCCATGTTCTCGGCGATCGTCCGGCCGGTGACGGTCATGCAGTCGCCGTGGAGATAGCCGGCATCGAGCAGGCTCTTCATCACCAGCGGGATGCCGCCGACCTCGAACATGTCCTTGGCGACGTATTTTCCGCCCGGCTTCAGATCGGCGATATAGGGCGTCTTCTTGAAGATCTCGGCGACCTCGAACAGGTCGAAGTCGATACCGCATTCATGCGCGATCGCCGGCAGGTGCAGCGCGCCATTGGTCGAGCCGCCGGTCGCGGCGACGACCATCGCGGCGTTCTCCAGCGCCTTGCGGGTGACGATGTCGCGCGGGCGCAGGTTCCGCGCGATCAGCTCCATCACCATCTCGCCGGCGGTGTAGCAGAAGGTGTCGCGGACGTCGTAAGGCGCCGGCGCGCCGCAGCTATAGGGCAGCGCCAGGCCGATCGCCTCGGCGACCGTCGCCATGGTGTTGGCGGTGAACTGGGCGCCGCAGGATCCCGCCGACGGGCAGGCCGCCTCCTCGAGTTCCTGCAGGTCCTCGTCGGACATCGCACCGACCGAATGCTTGCCGACGGCCTCGAAGACGTCCTGCACCGTGACCGGGCGGCCCTTGAAGGTGCCGGGCAGGATCGAGCCGCCATAGATGAAGATCGAAGGCACGTTGAGGCGGACCATCGCCATCATCATGCCGGGCAGCGACTTGTCGCAGCCGGCGAGGCCGACGAGCCCGTCATAGCAATGGCCGCGCATGGTCAGCTCGACCGAGTCGGCGATGACCTCGCGCGAAGCCAGCGACGACTTCATGCCCTGGTGGCCCATGGCGATGCCGTCGGTGACGGTGATGGTGCAGAATTCGCGGGGCGTGCCGCTCGCCGAGGCGACGCCCTTCTTCACGGCCTGGGCCTGGCGCATCAGCGAGATGTTGCAGGGAGCGGCCTCGTTCCAGCAGGAGGCGACGCCGACGAAGGGCTGCGCGATCTGCTTCGCAGTCATGCCCATCGCGTAATAATAGGAGCGGTGCGGGGCCTTGGCCGGGCCGACGCTCACATGGCGGCTCGGCAGCCTCGACTTGTCGAACACACGCGCATCCATCGCCACTCGTCCCGTCCCCCGGTCAGCACGGCGCAGAGATGTGCCACGCCGCGCCCGCCGGGAGCAATCTATGCCCCGAAACCCCGTCTGCAGCCCGGAACCGCTTCCGAAGCTACGCGTTTAGTTCCAATTTGAATATATCTCAGGGACTTAACGCCCTGTTTTGCTGGGCGTCGTTTGTGGCGGCTTCGCGGCGATTGCGGCGGGAGAGACAGTGCTGGGCACCGATCTCATCCGGGTGTTGCGCCGATGTCACAAAGTTTCGAACGGCCTGTGACGCAGAGGCCGTTTCAGAGCACCATGGGCAGGACGAAGAAGCCGCCGACGATGATCGCCAGAAGCGACAGCGCCGCCATCGGCAGGTGCTTCTCGATGAAGATGCGAATGTCGTCGCCGTAGAAGCGCAAGGCCACCGCGATCGCCAGGAAGAAGGTCGCGCGCGACACCACCATGCCGACGGTGAACTTCCACAGGTCGAAGTGCAGGAAGCCCGACATGATCGTGACGATCTTGAACGGGATCGGCGTCAGGCCCTTGGTGACCAGCACCCAGAACCAGTAATCCTGCGAGCTCGCGATCAGATGGGCCGCCTTGTCCTGCAGGCCGTAGATACCGATCAGCCAGGCCCCGACCGACTCATAGAGCAGCGCGCCGATGGCATAGCCGAGATAGCCGCCCGTCACCGCGCCGAGCGAACAGATTCCGGCATAGAACCAGGCGCGATCCGGCCGCGCGATGCACATCGGAATCAGCAACGGGATCGGCGGCAGCGGACTGACCGAGCTTTCCACGAAGGTGATGGCGAAGAGCAGCCAGGGGGCAGCCGGATGGGAGGCGTACGAAACGCACCAGTCATAGGCTCGCTTGAGCATGGGTTCTGAACAGCCGGTCCTTGTGCCGCCACGCATTCTGCATGGCGGGTTTGCGTCGAACGCATCTAAGCGGGGTCCGCAAGAGAATGCCAGTCCTCTCTTGGATGAACGTCAATTTGACGACGACAGCGTGACCGGATTGCGTCGCTCCTGCCCGGCGGGGAACCACAGCGTCATTCCGGGATTTCGCGTCAGCGAAGAGCCCGGAAGCCATAAACACGACGCTGTTCCAGTTCCGTCATGCTTGCCCTCGTGGCAAGCTTCCACGTCTTGAACACCGCATTGCATCAACGAAGGCGTGAATGGTCGGGACAAGCCCGACCATGACGCGGTGCCGTGTTCGCAGGGCTCGGGTCTTGCGGCCCGAGCACGCAATGACGAGAAACGTCACGCCAGCCGCGCCAGGGCCTCCGCGATCTTGAGCTTGCGCGCCTCGGCGGCCGCCTTGCGCTCGCGGTTCTCCTCGACGATCTCCTCCGGCGCGCGCGCCATGAAATCGGGGTTTCCGAGCTTCTTCTCGACGACCACGATGTCCTGGTCGAGCTTGGCGAGTTCCTTGGTCAGGCGCGAGCGCTCGGCGTCGAGATCGATCAGGCCGGCGAGCGGCAGCGCCGCGACCTCGCCGCGCACGATGATCTGGGCGGACTGGGCCGGCGCTGCAGCCTCGAAGGCGATGTCGGAGACGCGTGCCAGACGCTCGATCATCGGCCGCCAGCTCTCGATCGTCGCCCGGGTCGCCGCCGAGGCGTTGACGAGGACGAGCGGCGCCTGCGTGCCGGCAGGAACGTTCACCTCGGAGCGGACCGAGCGGATGTCCGAGATCAGATCGACGACGAAGCCGATCTCGGCCTCGGCCGCCTCGTCCTTCAGGGCGGAAAGATCGGGCCAGCGGGTGAGGCAGACCATGGCGGCATCGCCGGCGGCGAGCTTGCGGGGCGCGCCGGCCTCGGCCTTCTGCGCCCAGAGCTCCTCGGTCAGGAACGGCATGAACGGGTGCAGGAGCTGGCAGATCAGGTCGATGACGTAGGCGACCGTCGCCTGCGTCTCGGCCTTCGCCGCCGCATCGACGCTCTCGCCCTGCAGCATCGGCTTGGCGAGCTCGAGATACCAGTCGCAGAACTGGTTCCAGACGAAGCGGTAGGCCGCGCCCGCCGCCTCGTTGAACTTGAAGCTCGGGATGCCGGCGGCGACTTCCTCGGCCGCCTGCGCCGCCTCGCTGAGGATCCAGCGGTTGAGCGGCTGCCTGACCGCGGTCGGATCGAAGCCTTCCGCCCGGGCGCAGCCGTTGAGTTCGGCGAAGCGCGCGGCGTTCCAGATCTTGGTCGCGAAGTTGCGGTAGCCCTCGACGCGCGAGGTCGCGAGCTTGATGTCGCGGCCCTGCGCCGCCATCGCCGCGAAGGTAAAGCGCAGCGCGTCCGCTCCATAGGTGTCGACGAGCGTCAGCGGGTCGATGACGTTGCCCTTCGACTTCGACATCTTCGCGCCCTTCTCGTCGCGAACCATCGCGTGAAGGTAGACGTCGCGGAACGGCACCTCGTCCATGAAGTTGAGGCCCATCATCATCATCCGGGCGACCCAGAAGAAGATGATGTCGAAGCCCGTGACCAGCGTCGCCGTCGGATAGTAGCGCTTGAGCTCGGGCGTCTCTTCCGGCCAGCCCAGGGTCGAAAACGGCCAGAGCGCCGAAGAGAACCAGGTGTCGAGCACGTCCTCGTCACGCTTCAGCGCGACGGTGTCGCCGTAATGCGCCATCGCCAGCGTCTGCGCCTCTGCTTCCGACTCGGCGACGAAGACCTCGCCATCCGGCCCGAACCAGGCCGGGATCTGGTGGCCCCACCAGAGCTGGCGCGAGACGCACCAGGGCTCGATATTCTCCAGCCAGTCGTAATAGATCTTCGTCCAGTTCTCCGGCGTGATCTTGGTGCGGCCGTCACGGACCGCCTTGATCGAACGCTCGGCCAGCGGTTTGACGTCGACATACCACTGGTCGGTCAGCCAGGGCTCGATGACGACGTCGGAACGGTCGCCATGCGGCACGGTGTGGGCGTGCGGCTCGACCTTCGCGAGCAGGCCGCGGGCGGCCATCATCTCGACGACGCGGCGGCGTGCGGCGAAGCGATCGGCACCGTCGAGGGCCATCGTCTCGGCCTCGGGCGTCGCACCTGCCAGGAACTCCTCGTTCCCGGCGAGGAGGATACGCGCCTCGCCATCGAGGATGTTGACGACGTCGAGCTGGTGGCGCTTGCCGACCTCGAAGTCGTTGAAATCATGCGCCGGCGTGATCTTGACCGCGCCGGTGCCCTTCTCGGGATCGGCATAGTCGTCGCCGAAGATCGGGATGACGCGGCCGACCAGCGGCAGCACGGCGTTGCGGCCGATCAGGTGACCGATCGCCTCGTTCTCGGGATGAACCGCGACGCCGGTATCGCCCAGCATCGTCTCGGGGCGCGTCGTCGCGACCGTGATGAAGGTCGAAGCGTCGTCCGCATCGTAGGCCACGCCTTCGAGCGGGTAGTTGAAATAATAGAGATGGCCGTTCGGGTCGCGGTTCAGCGCCTTGTCGAGCTTGGCTGCGTCGAAAGCCTCCTCGCCGCCGCGCTGCCATTTGAACGAGCCGTTCTTCTCGAGCTGCAGCACCTCGATGTCGGAGATCGCCGTCTGGAATTTCGGATCCCAGTTCACCAGCCGCTTGGCGCGGTAGACCAGCCCCTGCTTGTGCAGGCCGACGAAGACCTTGAGGACGGCGGCCGACAGCCCCTCATCCATGGTGAAACGCTCGCGCGACCAGTCGCAGGAGGCGCCGAGGCGGCGCAGCTGATTGACGATCGTGCCGCCCGACTCCGCCTTCCACTTCCAGACCTCGGCGAGGAAGGCCTCGCGGCCCATGCTACGCCGGTCGGTACGGTTCTCGGCAGCGAGCTTGCGCTCGACCACCATCTGCGTCGCGATGCCGGCATGGTCGGTGCCGGGCTGCCAGAGCACGTCCTTGCCGCGCATGCGCTCGAAGCGGCAGAGCACGTCCTGCAGCGTGTTGTTGAGCGCGTGGCCCATATGCAGCGAACCGGTGACGTTCGGCGGCGGGATCACGATGCAATAGGGCTCCGCCCCGGGGGCGGCGCCCCTGCCCGCCTTGAAGGCTTCGGCCTCGTCCCAGGCCTTGCTGATCCGGGCCTCGACGGCTGCCGGCTCGAAAGTCTTGTCCATCATCGCATCGCTCGAACGCAGAAAGGCCGGGGGAACCTGCCCCGGCCGGAGGATCACAGGTCGAAAAAGGTCTCTGGCGTCTTAAGAGCGCATGCGCAGGCCGCACGTCAACGTTTTCGATGACGCGTCCGCCCGGCCGCTCGCGAAACAGCCGCCCTAGCCGAGGTTCGACTGCAGGAACCAGAGCGACTTGTCGAGCATCCGCGAATAGGCGGTCAGGATGTCGGCGGTGTCGGCATCGCCGGCCTCGTCGCAGGCGTCGATCGCCTCGCGGACCTTGTTGCCGGCATCGGCATAGCGCTCGACCAGAGCCTCGAGATGGTCCGTCACCGCGACGATCTCGGTCGGATAGGCCTTGAGCGAAGTGCTCTGCGCCGTGGTCTGCGTCGTGCCGAGCGCGATGCCGCCGAGCTGGGCGATGCGTTCCGCCATGGTGTCGACATTGACGTCGAGCTCGTCGCGGAAGCCGTCGAGCATCAGATGGACGCCGATGAAGCCCGGGCCCTTGAGGTTCCAATGCGCCTGCTTGGTCAGGAGCGACAGGTCGATGCCGTCGGCCAGGCGCTCGTTGAGCAGGCCGATCACCTTGGTCTTCGTGTTCGAGGCCAGATCGATCCGGCTGGATTTCACGACTTTCCCGGTGGTCGAGGTCTTGGGCGCGCTGCGTGGCATCTTCGGCGCGCTGCGCGGCGCGGTCTTGGCGGCGGTCCTGGCCATGGCAAATCCCCGGAGAGAAGGAGTGTCGAAGCGGCATGGCAATGCCGATGCGCGGAGGCCTCCGCGCCACCTTCATACGCGCGAGCCGCCGCAGAGTTCCGCCGCAGTGCCTCGCCACCGGCACGACAAGGAACCTGCCGCCCTCCCTGCCGTTGGATCAACAGATCGAGCATCCGGCAAAAGAGAGGGAAACATGTCTCATCACAGCGACCAGAAGCGCGTCTGGGACCTGATCGATTCGATCAAGTTCGCGATGCTCGTGACCCATGACGGCCAGGGCGACGAGTTGCGGGCGCGGCCGATGCATGCCCATGGCCGGCGGGAGGAGGATGCGATCTACTTCCTGACCGATCGCCGCCACGACAAGGACGACGAGATCCAGATCAACGACAATGTCTGCCTCGCCTTCGCCGATACGGGCGGCCAGCGCTACCTGTCGGTCACCGGGACGGCGACCGTGCTCGACGACCGCGATCGCGTGCACGCGCTCTGGGAGGTCGGCAACGAGGCCTTCTGGGACGGCGAGGACGACCCGAACATCCGCGTCCTGCGCGTGCGCCCGAGCTCCGCCGAGTTCTGGGACAGCCCGGGCAAGATCGTCACCAGCGTCAAGATGGCAGCAGCGGCCCTGACCGGCAGCAAACCGAAGCTCGGGGAGAACCGCAAGGTCGCGCTCTGAGGGCGCCGATATCGCAAACCGTCACGCCACAGAACAGGATACGAAGATGAAACTCCTCGTCCACGCCCTTGGGGCCTGGTTCGCCGTCGAGGCCGCTTCCGGCCGCTACCCGAGGCCGATCGCCGTCGGCCTGACGATGCTGGTGTCGCGGCTCGGCGCGCCGGCCACGGTCCTCGCGCTGGCGGGCTATGGACTGAAGCGCCTGCAGGAGGGTGGCGCCTTCGAAACCCGCCCGGCGCGCATCCGCCGGCGGCCGCGCCGGACGGCCGAGGACGCCCGGACGGAGCGAGGGTGAGGCCGGATCGACTGTTCTAGCTGCGGCCGCCGCGGGCGACGCGCTCGATCTCGGCGCGCACCAGCCGCTCGACCATGGTCGGCAGGTTGTCGTCGAGCCAGGTCTTCAGCATCGGCTTGAGCATGTCCTTGACCAGGTCCTCGAGCGTGCGCGCATTGTTGCTGAGCACGGTGCTGGCGAGCTGCCCGAAGGCATTGGTCACGGCGGAGCTGGCCTGGTCCGACAGCAGGCTGGCCATGTCGACCGGTGGCATCTGCGGCGGCGGGGCCGCGGCAGCGGCCGGCTGTTCGGCCATCACGGGCTCGGGCGGCGCAGCCGCCACCTCCGGCTCGTCGAGGAAGGCGACATCGGAATCGTCCTGTTCCTCGGCCGGCGGGGGGGCGGGCTCGGGAGCAGGTGCGGCCGGCGGAGCGGCAACCAGCGCAGCCTCGGCCCCGAGGTCGAGGACGTCGTCGTCGAGCGCGGCGGCTTGCGCAGGCTCGGCCTCTTCCTGAGCGTCAGGCGCAGCTTCGCCCGGCTTCGCCTCGTCATCCGAGATGATCCGGCGGATAGAGGCGAGAATCTCCTCCATCGACGGTTCGTTGGGCTTGGCTTGCGCGCTCATGAAGGCCTGACCGTTGGATACCGCGCGCGCCGACGGAATCAACGCCGCTGCACAGCGGAGTATTCCATGACTTTCCAGCGGCACAAGGCGAGCCGGCGCTATCCCACAAGAGAAATCGGCGCTGTGGCCCGGCTGCGCCGGGCAGGCGTCCGGCGCGCGTCGATGCGCGCCGGCGCGGCCGGCGGCTCAGCGGCCGTCAGGCGTCTGCGTGCCCCACCACAGGTCCTTGACCTGCTCGTAGTGCTGGCGGGCATCGTAGTTCTCGGCCTTGAGCTTCAGCGTCCGCGACGAGAGCTTGCCGACCGCCGACAGCACGGCATAGGAGGCGACGACGCGGTCGCGCTGGGCCGTCACCAGGGTCGAGCGGGCGATGACCAGCTCCTGCTGCGCGTTGAGGACGTCGAGGGTGGTGCGCTGGCCGACCTTGGCCTCCTCGCGAACGCCGGCGAGAGCCGTGGAAGCGGCTTCGACCTGCGACTGGGCGGCGGAGATCTGCGCCTTGGCGGCCTCGAGCCCGCCCCAGGCGGAGACCACGGCGGCGCGGACGGTGTCGCGCTGCGTATCCACCTCGATGCGGCGCTGCCCGGCGGTTTCCTTGGCCTGGCGCGTACGGGAATAGACCTGCCCGCCTTCATAGATCGGGATGGTCAGGCTGCCGACGATGCTGGCCGAAAGGCGATTATCGCCCGAGAAGGTCGAATCGTAGCGCTGCTGCACGACGCCGGCGACGCTGAAGGTCGGATACAGGTCCGCCTCGGTGACCTTGACCTGGAGCTCGGCGGCATCGACGCCATGCAGCGAGGCGATGATCGCCGGATGATTGGCGAGCGCCTGGTTGAGCGCGAGCGGCAGCGACTTCGGCAGCAGGCCCTCCACCGGACGGCTGGGCGTGAGCTTGCGCGGCTCGACGCCGATGTTCTGCCGGAAGCGCGCCACCGAGGTCTTCAGATTCGATTCGGCCAGGATCGCCTGGGAGCGCGCCGAGGACAGGCGGGCCTCGGCCTGCGCCACGTCGGTGCGCGTCACCTCGCCGACCTGAAACCGGTCGCGCGTCTGGCGCAGCTGCTCCTCCAGAACCTCGACGTTGTTGCGGTTGAGGTTGAGGATCGCCGTGTCGCGCAGCACGTTCATGTAGGAGGTCGCGGCGTCGAGCAGGACGTTCTGCTCGGTGTTCTGCAGCGTCGCCCGGGCGCCGAGCACCTGCGATTCGGACTGGCTTATCGAATTGCGGGTCCTGCCCGAGTCGAAAATGTTCTGGGTGATCTGGACGCCGGCGCCGCGCGGCGCGAGGCGGTTGGTCGTGGTGCTGCGAAAGGGCGAGCTTGAGGCGCCGGCCGGGACAGCGGAATCGATGATGCTGGCGCCGATGTCGGCCGAAGCCGTGATCCGCGGCCGGTAGCCTGACTTCGCCTGAGGAACGTTCTCGTCGGTCGCCCGCACGAAGGCGCGCTGGGCGTTGAGTGTCGGATTGCCCGAATAGGCGCGCGCCAGCGCCGAATCCATGGTCTGGGCCAAGCCCGGCCCGGCCCAGCCGCCTGCCAAAGCGAAAGCGATGATGGCAGAAAGCCCGAAACCGGAAGTCTTATCGTATCGTCTTTTCACCGGACGCCTCATGTGCGCACTGAAGTCGCGCCCAGGCATCGCCCCAGCCTCGGCATAAGTTCTAATCTCATACCCTTCCCGGGGCTTCCAGCCAACGCGTTGACGGCCTCCGGGACGGTTTCCATGCGAACCTGCCGTAAAAATGCGACACCTCCCTGCTTAAAACACGAATGCCGGCGGACGGCTGAACTCCGTGAGAATCGGGGCAGCAGCGTCGAAAACCGGCCGTCCAGCGACCGCATCCGCCGACTTTCGGTAAAGTTTGACCCGTGCCGAACGCCCGGCGCCCTCGACCACGATCAGGCGCCCCTCGCCGCGCAAGAGAGAAAAAAGATTCTGCGGCGTGGTCTCGCAGGCACCGCTGACGAGAATCGCATCGAAGGACGCGGCTGCCGGTTGCGCCGAGGCGATCGCGACGCCTTGCACCCCGGCGCGCGCGAGCGCCGCCTGGGCCAGGGCCCGCGCCGCCTCGTCGGGCTCCCAGAGGGTGACCGTAGCGCCCATATGAGCCATCAGCGCCGCGCCATAACCGGTGCCGCCGGCATATTCGAGGGCCGCGTCCCCGGGCTGCAGATCCAGAAGCTGAATCATGCGCGCGATCACCATCGGCGTCATCAACGCCCGGCCGGTGCCCGGCAGCGCGATCGACCGGTCGAGATAGGCCAGATGGGCGAGGTCCGCCGGAACGAAATCTTCGCGCGGCACCGAATCCGCGGCCGCCAGCACGGCGCGGTCCGTGACGTCATAGGTGCGCAACTGGCAATCGACCATGTTGCGGCGCAGCGAGGTGAAATCGTCCATACCCTGAACTCTCCGTCCGCGGCGCCGACGCAGCCCGAGGCCGGAGCGGCTCCAAAGCCACCCGGACCGGCTGCAGCGATGCGCCGTTCATGGCAGCTTTCTGTTCGACGCCGCGGCAAAAGGCAAGCGGCGTGCAACTGCGGCGGCTGCCTTGAAGGCTGCTACGAACGCGCTACCAGAGCCAATTTTAGGAGGGAAAGCAGATGCTTCATAAACGCCGATGGCGTCGTGGCTCCCGGAGCAGGATTCGAACCTGCGACCAATCGATTAACAGTCGATTGCTCTACCGCTGAGCTATCCGGGAACAACGTGGCGGCGTCATAGCGGGGCGTTCCCGGCAGCGCAACCCCCTTGCTCGCCCGTCGAGCAGATTTGTAGCCGACAGCTGTGGACGGCACGATGCCCGCTTGCGGCGGCGTGCGGCTTGTGGTTAGTGCGCTCTCGCTGAAGCGGCCGACGCCGCTTTCGCCGGAAGGCCTCGTGGCGGAGTGGTTACGCAGAGGACTGCAAATCCTTGCACCCCGGTTCGATTCCGGGCGAGGCCTCCAAATAAATCCCATAAATAGCTGATATTGCTCAGTAATTACTCATTCTCGTTTTGCCGGGAACTCCATCCCCTATTCCGCGGGACAAGCTACTGGCCGAATCCACTGCCCTGACGCCGCGTTGACGCGGCATGCCCCCCGGTCCGCAATGGGTCGGAAGCGGACTTCACGGCAAGCTCTATGCAATCCGCGCAAGCCCAATCTCTGATGCGGTCGTTCAGTCAGGCCGATGACCTCGATAAGTTGATGGCGGCGACCGAAGCCGGCCTCGGCGCTTATTCGGTGGTAGTTTTTCAGGCATGGATTTGAACATGGAACGCTGGCCGACTGACGCCTCAATTGTCTCGTTCGAGGAAGGCAACCCTGACGAAAACCCTTGGATCAACGGCAAACCGCAGAAGGAAGAGATCAAGGTCGAGACGTATAATCCGCGTTGGGCTGAGCAGTATGAAATTCGCAAGGCAGAGATCAACGCAGCCGTTCCCGGCAGGCTGGGGATCGAGCACGTTGGCTCCACGGCAGTGCCAGGTCTTCCTGCCAAGCCGGTCATCGATATCGATCTCATCGTTCCGGATCCCGAACTTGAGGGAGAGTACGTCCCGGTTTTGCAGGGGCTCGGCTACGAGCTGACCATCAGGGAGCGCTCGTGGTACCAGCATCGAATGTTGCGCCGCGAGGAGCCGCGCGTGAACCTGCATGTGTTCGGCCCCGCCTGCCCGGAGCACGCACGACATATCCTGTTCCGTGACTGGCTACGCGAACAGCCAGCGGACAGGAAGCGTTACGCAGAAGCAAAGATGCTGGCGAAGGATGGAGTGACCACTGCCCACGACTATAATCGACGCAAGCAGGATGTGGTGCTCGATATCTATCAGGAGATATTCAAGAGCCGAGGTTGGATCTGAGAGCGTTACCCGACCCTGTCCTTACCTCGGAATGCAACTGGCCCCGCTGGCTCGCCGGCAGGGCTCTTTCTTGTTTCGCAACGTCTGAACTTGGTCGATAGCGGACTTCAAAAATTTCCGGGACAATCTCTCCAGGAAACCCCGTAAAGCGATGGTCGTCGACGGGACGAAGGTGCCGGTTAAGTCATTGGGACTTCTGGATTCACAGGCCTCGGGCGAGGCCTCCAAAAAATTCTTCCCATTCCTGATACCGTTCCGCTCCGTGCCGCGTTCCTGTCGGCGCGGCCCGCGACAATCCCCGCGCCGCGCGGATGAGGAATGATGGCCGAACGCACCCTGCACTGGTTGAGGAACGATCTGCGGCTGGCGGACAACCCCGCCCTGAGCGCGGCGGCGCAAGCCGGGCCCGTCCTTTGCCTCTATATTCTCGACACGAATCCCGCCCGCCGCCCGCTCGGCGGCGCGTCGCGCTGGTGGCTTTCGCGCTCGCTTCGGGCTCTCGGCGAGGCCCTGGCGCAGAAAGCTGGTCGCCTCCTGCTGCTGGAAGGCGACCCGGCCGAGCTGATTCCGCGCATCGCGAGCATGGCGGGAATCGGGCTGGTCACCTGGAATCGGCGCTACGAGGCCGAGGCGATCGCCCTCGACCGCAAGCTCAAGGAAGAATTATCCGGGGGCGGAATCGACGTCCGCAGCTTCAACAGCCACCTCCTGAACGAGCCCTGGCAGGTCGCCACGACGACCGGGCAGCCGATGAAGGTGTTCACGCCCTATTGGCGCGCCGCTCTGCGCAAGGGCGAGCCGGCGGCCCCGATTCCCGCACCAGCGCGAATCGAGGCGCTTCCCCTGCCCGATTCCCTCGAAGCGCTCGCCGTTTCGCTGTCGGATCTCGGGCTCCAGCCGCGGAAGCCCGACTGGACGGCTGGCATGCGGGCGGAATGGGAGCCGGGAGAACGAGGCGCCGCGACGCGGCTCGGCGATTTCCTGGGCGGCGCCCTGGCCGGCTATGCCGATGGCCGCGACCGGCCGGACCGAGAATCGACGTCGCGGCTTTCCCCGCATCTGCGCTTCGGCGAGATCGGCCCGCGCCAGATCTGGCACGCGCTGCACCAGGCGCGGGCAACCGGCGAGGCGGCGGGCTCGGCACAGGATGCGGAGAAATTCCTGTCCGAGATCGGCTGGCGCGAATTCTCCTACCACCTGCTGTTCCACAATCCCGAGCTGGCGACGCGCAACCACGATGAGCGCTTCGATCGCTTTCCCTGGCAACCCGATCCGGCCGCGCTGCGTCGCTGGCAGCGCGGAGAGACCGGCATTCCCCTGGTCGATGCCGGCATGCGCGAACTCTGGGCGACCGGCTGGATGCACAACCGCGTCCGGATGGTGGCCGCCTCCTTCCTGATCAAGCATCTGTTGCAGGACTGGCGCGCCGGCGAAGCCTGGTTCTGGGACACCCTCGTCGATGCCGATCCGGCCAACAACGCCGCGAGCTGGCAATGGGTGGCCGGGTCGGGCGCCGACGCCTCGCCCTATTTCCGGATCTTCAACCCGGCGACACAGGGCGAAACCCATGACCCGTATGGCGCCTATGTCGGCAAATGGGTGCCGGAGCTGGCCGGGCTCTCCGGCCAGGATATCCACCAGCCGTGGAAGGCGTCCGAAAAGGCGCGGCGCGAGGCCGGCGTGCGAATCGGCGAGACCTACCCTGCCCCGCTCGTCGACCTCGCGTTCGGGCGGCAGCGCGCGCTCGAGGCCTTCGCCGCGATCCGCAGCGGCTGACCGTTTCAGCCGCCCCGCTCGGCGAAGCGCGACATCAGCGCGAAATAGACCGGATAGGGCAAGAGGCGCGCGACCTTCAGGATCCAGGCGAGGCGGCGCGGCACGGTGATCTCGAAGCCGCCGCGCTCGAAGCCGTCGACGATTCGCCGGGCGCCGTCCTCGACCGTCATCAGGAACGGCATGGGAAAGCGGCGGCCCTCCGTCATCGGCGTCTCGATGAAACCGGGATTGACCAGTTGCAGGCGGATGCCGGCCGCCTCGCAGTCGAAGCGCATCGATTCGCAGAAATGGATCGCACCGGCCTTGGCCGCACCATAGGCGGCCGCGCCGGGCAGCCCGCGATAGCCGACGAGCGAGGCATTGACCGCGATCTGCCCGTGTCCGCGCGCGATCATCCGCGGCTGCACGGCGAAGAAGCTCTTGGCGACGCCCAGCAGATTGACCGCGACCACCTTCTCGACGGTCTCGACATCGATCGGCCGGCCCTGGCCCGACGCGATCCCGGCGTTGAGGAAAGCCAGCGCGATCGGCCCGTGGATGCTCTCGATCGTGTCGACGACACCGCACATCCTCGACGCGTCGGTGACATCGCCGGGATGGGCGACGATTCGGCCCGGCAGCCCCTCGGCCCGACGCGCGACCGCTTCGAGCGCCTCGTTGCGCCGGGCAGTCACCGCGACCGCCCAGCCGCGCCGCGCCAGCTCGAGCGCGACCGCCGCGCCGATGCCGGAGCTGGCACCGGTGACCCAGGCGACGCCATCCTGCGGTTTCATGCGAGGCAAGGCCATGGCAGCTCCGGACCGATCGGGCCTTCCATCTAGGCATGGAATCATGACGCCGGAAGCCATGCAGGCCGCGCCATCCCCGCTATCCTGCCGATGAGGTGGCATGGGCGGCGCAATCGGTGCAGTCTGCTGCGCGAAGGCGCCGCGGCGTCACCAACGAGCGACGATTGATCATGCCGACCGAACTGCTCTTCCGCCAGGATGCCTATCTGAAGGAGACCCCCGCGACGGTGGAGGCCGTCAACGAGCGCGGCGGCATCATCCTCGACCGGACGATCTTCTATGCGACTGGCGGCGGCCAGCCCGGCGATCTCGGGCATCTGCGCCGGGCCGATGGCAGCCTGATCGCCATCGGCACCACGATCTACGATCCGGAAGACAGGAGCCGGGTCATCCATGTGCCCGCCGAGGGCCAGCCCCTGCCGGCGCCAGGCGAGGCCGTCACGGCCCTCCTCGACTGGGATCGTCGCCTCAAGCGCATGCGCATCCATACTGCGCTGCATCTGCTCAGCGTCGTGCTGCCCTTCCCGGTCACCGGCGGCTCGATCGGCGAGGGCGACGGACGGCTCGACTTCGACATTCCCGAAGGCGGGCTCGACAAGGCGGAGGTTGCCGAGAAGCTCAACGCGCTGGTCGGGCGCAACGCCGACGTCACCGAACGCTGGATCACCGACGAGGAGCTCGACGCCAATCCGGGCCTCGTCAAGACGATGTCGGTGAAGCCGCCACGCGGCTCCGGCCGCGTCCGGCTCGTGGCGATCGGCGATATCGACCTGCAGCCCTGCGGCGGCACCCATGTCCGCAATACGGCGGAGATCGGCCCCGTCGCCGTGACCGACATCGAGAAGAAGGGCAAACAGAACCGGCGCGTACGCATCGCGCTGGCCTGAGCCCCGAGAACAAGACCCCGGATATTTTCAAGGACATGCCCATGGCCCGCGAAGACGTTTTCGTTTCGACCGACTGGCTCGCCGAGCGGCTCAACGCTCCCGACATCATCGTGGTCGACGGATCCTGGTACCTGCCGGCGCATGGCCGCGATCCGCATGCCGAGTTCGCCGAGCGGCGGATCCCCGGCGCGGTGCATTTCGACATCGACGCGGTGAAGGATGCCGGTTCCGACCTGCCGCACATGCTGCCGCGGCCGGAGGTTTTCGCCGCGGCCGTCGGGGCCATGGGCATCGGCGACGGCAAGCGCATCGTCGTCTATGACGGGCTCGGCCTGTTCTCGGCACCGCGCGTGCGCTGGACCTTCCGCACCTTCGGCGCCAAGGACGTCGTCATCCTCGAAGGCGGCTTCCCGAAATGGGAGCGCGAGGGCCGGCCGATCGAGCACGGCCCGCCGCGCGCCCGCGCCGCGCGCAGCTTCACCGCCCGGCTCGACCATTCCGCCGTCGCCAGCGCCGATGACGTCGCCAAGGCGCTTGCCAACGGTACGCAGGTCGTCGATGCCCGCCCGGCCGACCGCTTCCGCGGCGAGGCGCCCGAGCCGCGCCCCGGCGTCCGCTCCGGCCATATGCCGGGCGCGCTCAACGTGCCGGCGACGGCGCTGATCGCCGATGGCACCCTGAAGGATTCCGCCGCGATCGCCGCCGCCTTCGCCGCAGCCGGCGCCGAGCTCGACAAGCCGCTGATCACGAGCTGCGGCTCGGGCGTCACCGCCGCGATCCTCACGACCGCTCTGGAAACCATCGGCAAGCCGGCTCGCGCGCTCTATGACGGCTCCTGGGCCGAATGGGGCGCGAGCGACCGGCCGATCGCGACGGGACCGGCGAAACAGGGCTGATTGCGCCGATCATCCGGAGCCCTCATCCTGAGGAGCCGCGAAGCGGCGTCTCGAAGGATGCTTCAGCAGGCTCCGGAACCATCTGGAACATCCTTCGAGACGCGCTCTTCGAGCGCTCCTCGGGATGAGGACTGCGGGATTTCGAGCAGGAGACTGCCATGAGCCACGACCATTCCGATGATCATGACCATTCCCATGATCATTCTCATGACCACGAGCCCCGCTGGAAGCATGACGGCGTGCGCGTCATCTCCGGCGACAAGCTCGACGCCAACACGGCGCAGACGCCCGGCATGTTCCGGCAGGCGGCGATCAACCATGCCCGTGTCGGCGCCCAGAAGATCTGGGCCGGCACGGTCGCGATCGAGCCCAACGCCAAGACCGGCGTGCACCACCATGGCGAGCTCGAAAGCGTGATCTATGTGGTGAGCGGCAAGGCGCGGATGCGCTGGGGCGAGCGGCTGGAATTCGTCGCGGAGGCGGGGCCGGGCGACTTCATCTATGTGCCGCCCTTCGTGCCGCACCAGGAGATCAACGCCGATCCCGACAACCCGTTGCAATGCGTGCTGGTGCGCTCGGACAACGAGGCGGTTGTCGTCAACATCACCGATGTCGACCCGGTCGAGAAGCCGGAAGAGGTCTACTGGGTCGACCCGATCCACAAGCACCCGCAGGGATAGATCATCGGGTCGGAACGGAAGCGCTCCGTCGTTCCGGGGCAAGCGCAGCGCTTGAGCCGGAACCCAAGAAGAACACGGGCATAGATCAAGAGCGTCATGCTCACCCTTGTGGCGAGCATCCACGTCTTGAGCACCGCGCCTGCCGAGGAAGACGTGGATGGTCGGGACAAGCCCGACCATGACGGAGACGACCCGCGCGAGACTTCCGCCTTCACCCCGTCTCGAAATCGCCCGGCTGCGGCGGCGCGATCGGCGTAAAGAGCGTGCGGTCCGGCTTGATGTCGAGGAGCGGCGTCTCGTCCAGGCAGTCGAGCCCGCGCACCAGCAGCACCCGCCCTTCCCGCGCGACCAGCGTCGCGATCGAGGTGCCGATCGGATTGGGCCGGACCGGTGTGCGCAGGGCGAACGTCCCGTGGGTCTCGCCGTTATTGGCGGGGCTCTGGCGGACGAGATCGCGGCGCGACTGGTGCAGCCAATAGAGCACCTCCAGCCGCTCGAAGCGCTCGATGCCCTCCAGCGCCTCGTCCCAGGGCGGAAACAGTTCGATGCGGCAGACCGGCCCATCCGCCCTGCCCTGGCGCGGACAGGTCAACCGCGAGGTCCAGGGCGTGCGGATGGTGCCGATGAAGACGAGGCCTGCATCGGTCGCCTGCGGCGGCGCGACGGCCACCTCCTTCTCGCGGATCTCGTTTTCGCGGACCATGGCTGAAAGCCTCCCCTGAAACCGACCAGCCTCCCCGTCATCGCGAGCGAAGCGAAGCAATCCAGGGGGAATGAGCTGAAGCGATCAGCCCTGCGGCCCCTGGATTGCTTCGTCGCTGCGCTCCTCGCGATGACCGCTCTCCCGGCCTGATACGCCCCCAAGAATTCAGTCGATCGCGATCATCACGTCGGACGCCTTCACCACGGCATAGGCTTCCTTGCCGACGGCGAGCTTGAGGTCATCCACCGCCGCATTGGTGATCGAGGAGGTGACGATCGCGCCGCCGATATCGATGCGGACATGGGCCGTCGTCGCACCTTTGGTGATCTCGACGATCCTGCCCTTGAGCTGGTTGCGCGCGCTGATCTTCATGGCTTCCCCTCTCCTTGCGGCAGGCCGCTCGCCGCGGCTCCTTGACTTGGCTTCGGCCGCGCGGCAACCATCGCGTTATATTCACCGATATACAACGAAGGACATAGCGAGGAACAGCATGTTGAAGCGCCGCACCCTGCTGGGAATGGGCCTGGCCCTTGCCGTGAGCGTGGCTCCGGCCTTCGACGCCGCACAGGCGCAGACGAAGGAGCTCGTCATCTTCGCCGCCGCCAGCATGAAGAACGCGCTGGACGAGGCCGCCGCCAACTGGGTGAAGGAGAGCGGCAAGCCCGCCCCGAAGATCTCCTACGCCGCGAGCAACACACTGGCCAAGCAGATCGAAAGCGGCGCCCCGGCCGACATCTTCGTCTCCGCCGATCTCGCCTGGATGGACTATGCGGCCGAAAAGAAACTGATCAGGCCCGACACCCGCGTCAGCCTGCTGGGCAACCGAATCGTGCTGGCCGGAGGCAAGGATTCGACCGCCAAGCTCGAGCTCAAGCCCGGCGCCGATGTCGCGGGCGCGCTCGGCACTGGGCGCCTCGCCATGGGCAATGTCGATTCCGTCCCGGCCGGCAAATACGGCAAGGCGGCACTGGAGAAGCTCGGCGCCTGGGACAAGGTGAGGGACAAGATCGCGCAGGCCGACAATGTCCGTGCCGCGCTGCTGCTGGTCTCGCGCGGCGAGGCGCCGCTCGGCATCGTCTATGCCACCGACGCCGCCGCCGACAGCCAAGTCAAGGTCGTCGCGACCTTCCCCGAGGATTCGCATCCGCCGATCGTCTATCCGGTCGCCGTGACCAAGGATTCAGCCAATCCCGACGCCCAGGCCTTCCTGACCTATCTGCGCAGCCCCGCCGCCAGGCCCGTCTTCGAGAAGCAGGGCTTCACGGTGCTCAACAAGGCCGCCAGCTCATCGTGATCGCCGCTTCGTGACCGACTGGCTTACGCTCTCCCCGGAAGAATGGACGGCGGTGAGGCTCAGCCTCATCGTTGCAACGACTGCCATGCTCGCGAGCCTCCCGCTGGGGCTCGCTCTCGGGTTGCTGCTGGCGCGCGGGCGCTTCTGGGGCAAGTCGCTGCTCGACGCCGTCATCCATATGCCGCTGATCCTGCCGCCGGTGGTGACGGGCTATCTGCTGCTGATCGGCTTCGGCCGGCGCGGGCCGATCGGGGAATTCCTCTATGACTGGTTCGGGATCGTGCTCTCCTTCCGCTGGACCGGCGCGGCCCTGGCCTGCGCGGTGATGGGCTTTCCGCTGATGGTGCGGGCGATCCGGCTCTCGATCGAAGCCGTCGACCGCAAGCTCGAATCCGCGGCAGGAACGCTCGGCGCGAGCCCGATCTGGGTCTTCCTCGTCGTCACCCTGCCGCTGTGCCTGCCCGGCATCATCGCCGGCATGATCCTGTGCTTCGCCAAGGCGATGGGCGAATTCGGCGCGACGATCACCTTCGTCTCCAACATCCCCGGCGAGACGCAGACGCTGCCCACCGCGATCTACACCTTTACGCAAGTGCCCGGCGGTGATGCCGGCGCGATGCGGCTCACCCTGATCTCGATCGCGATCTCGGTCGCGGCGCTCTTCCTCTCCGAGCTGATGGCACGCATCGTCGGCCGCCGGATCGCCGTCGAATGACCGATGTCCTCGACATCGCCGTCCGCCATCGGCTCGGCGACTTCACGCTCGTTTCGAGCTTCACCTCCGATGGGCGCCTGACCGCGCTGTTCGGCAGCTCGGGCTCGGGCAAGACCTCGCTGGTCAACGTCATCGGCGGGCTGATCCGCCCCGATTCCGGCCATGTCCGCGTCGATGGCGAGACATTGGTCGATACCGAGCGCGGCATCTTCCTGCCGAAGCACCGCCGCCGCATCGGCTATGTCTTTCAGGAGGCGCGCCTCTTTCCCCATCTCACCGTGCGGCAGAACCTGCTGTTCGGGCACTGGTTCGTGCCGCGCCCGCAGCGCAGGCCGGCCGAACTCGACAAGGTGCTGGAACTGCTCGGCATCGGCCATCTGCTGCATCGGCGGCCCGGCGCGCTTTCCGGCGGCGAGAAGCAGCGTGTCGCCATCGGCCGGGCACTGCTGGCGCAGCCGCGCCTGTTGCTGATGGACGAGCCGCTGGCGGCGCTCGACGAGGCGCGCAAGGCCGAGATCCTGCCGCATATCGAACGGCTGCGCGACGAGGTCGGCATCCCGATCGTCTATGTCTCGCATGCGCTGGCGGAGGTCGCGCGCCTCGCCACCACCGTCGCCGTGATCGAGAACGGACGCGTCGCCGCCTGCGGGCCCACGGCCGACATCCTGTCCCGCCCCGATCTGGCGGCACGGCCGGGCGCGCCGGAGGCGAGCTCCCTGCTCACGGCCGAGGTCGCCGGCTTCGACGAGGCCTTCGGGCTGGCACGGCTGACGACGCCGGCCGGGCCGCTGACGATCGCACGCGGTACCCTGCTGCAGGGCCAGCGGATCAAGATCCGCATCCTGGCGAGCGACGTCATGCTCAGCCTCGACCGGCTATCGGAGATCAGCGCGCTCAACGTGCTTTCCGGCAGCGTCGCCGAGATCGGCGAGCGCAGCGGCCTGGGCGGCAGCACCGTGCATCTGCGCGTCGCTTGCGGCGAGGCGAAGCTGGCAGCCCGTCTGACGGCGAAATCCGTCGCCTTGCTCGGGCTTCAACCGGGAAAGCCGGTCCATGCGGTGATCAAGAGCGTCTCGGTCGAGATGCCTTGAGTCGGGCCGTCATTCCGGACCGCGCGAAGCGAAGAGCCCGGAAGTCAGAACGCGATGCCGCTCCGGTTCGTCATGCTCGCCCTTGTGGCGAGCATCCACGTCTTGCACACGCCCTTCGACCAACGAAGACGTGGATGGTCGGGACAAGCCCGACCATGACGGCAAGCGTCGCGACCATGGATTCTGGCTCATTGCTGCGCAATGTCTCAGAACGATGCGTGGTTTCATGGAATGTCGAACCACCCCTTGACCTTCCCATCATGGGAAACCTTATATCGCTCGTCATCACCATGAAGGAGACGGCGATGACGGTCATCGACAGGAGCAGGAACGACTTCGAAACGCTCGATCTGGGCGTCGAGGGCATGACCTGCGCGAGCTGCGTCGGGCGCGTCGAGCGCGCTATCGCGGCCGTTCCGGGTGTCGATGCGGTCGCGGTCAACCTCGCGACCGAGCGCGCCCATATCACCTTTGCCAAGGCTGGAACCGATCTCAGGCAGATCGAGGCGGCGGTGCGCCAGTCCGGCTATGCGCCGGTCGAGACGGCAATCGAGCTCTCGGTCTCCGGCATGACCTGCGCCTCCTGCGTCGGCCATGTCGAGAAGGCGCTGCGCGCCGTGCCCGGCGTCGTCGACGCCACCGTCAACCTCGCGACCGAGCGCGCCAGCGTGAAGACGCTCGCCGCCAGCGACATCACCCCTGCGCTGGTGAAGGCCGTCGCCGGCGCCGGCTACGAGGCGAGCCCGGTCGCAGCGGCCGATGGCGATGCCGCCTCGCGCCAGCAGGCAGCCAAGGACGAGGAGCAGGGCAAGCTGCTGCGCTCGGTCATCATCGCCGGCCTGCTGACGCTGCCGCTGCTCGTCGTCGAGATGGGCAGCCATATGGTCCCTGCCCTGCATCACTGGCTCGCCGGCAGCTTCGGCGAATGGAATATCCGCGTCTTCTCCTTCGTTCTGGCGACCATCGTGCAGTTCGGCCCGGGCCTCGTCTTCCTGCGCAAGGGCTTCCCGGCGCTGCTGCGCGGCGCCCCCGACATGAATTCGCTCGTCATGCTCGGCACCGGCGCGGCCTATCTCTATTCGTCCGTCGCGACCTTCCTGCCGGACCTGCTGCCCGCGGGCACGGAGGGTACCTATTTCGAATCGGGCGCCGTGATCGTGACGCTGATCCTGCTCGGCCGCTGGTTCGAGGCCCGCGCCAAGGGCCGCACCGGCGCCGCCATCCGCAGCCTGATCGCGCTCCAGCCCAAGACCGCCCGCGTGCTGCGCGACGGCGCCGAGAGCGACGTGCCGGTCGAGAGCGTCCGCCCCGGCGATGTCGTCATCCTGCGACCGGGCGAGCGCGTCCCGGTCGATGGCGAGGTCACCGACGGCACCTCCTTCGTCGATGAATCGATGATCACCGGCGAGCCCGCGCCGGTGCGCAAGGAAGCCGGCAGCACCGTCACCGGCGGCACCGTCAACGGCTCGGGCGCGCTGCGCATCACCGCGCAGAAGGTCGGCTCGGATACGTTGCTCGCGCAGATCGTGCGCACCGTGCAGGCGGCGCAGGGCGCCAAGCTGCCGATCCAGGCGCTGGTCGACCGCGTCACCCTCTGGTTCGTGCCGGTGGTGATCGCGCTGGCCCTCGTGACCTTCGCCGTCTGGCTGACATTCGGCCCGAGCCCGGCCCTGTCGCATGCGCTGGTCAACGCCGTCGCGCTGCTGATCATCGCCTGCCCCTGCGCCATGGGCCTGGCGACCCCGACCTCGATCATGGTCGGCACCGGCCGCGGCGCCGAGCTTGGCATCCTGTTCCGTCAGGGCGACGCCCTGCAGGCGCTGAAGGACGTCGAGATCGTCGCGCTCGACAAGACGGGCACGCTGACCAAGGGCAAGCCGGAGCTCACCGATATCGAGCCGGCTGCCGGCTTCAGCGCCGACGACGTGCTGCGTCTCGTCGGCTCGGCCGAGAACCGCTCGGAGCATCCGCTGGCGCAGGCGCTGGTCGCCGCCGCCAAGGCCCGTGGGCTCGCGCTCGCCGAGCCGGCCGATTTCGCCAGCGACCCCGGCCGCGGCGTCACCGCGACGGTCGAGGGCCGCAAGGTCGCGATCGGCGGCCACCGGCTGATGGAGGAGGCCAAGCTCGACATCGCCCCCTTCGCCTCCCGCGCCCGGGCGCTGGCGGAAGCCGGCAAGACCCCGCTCTATGCCGCGATCGACGGCAAGATCGCTGCCGTCATCGCCGTCGCCGACGCGGTGAAGGAAACCACGCCCGCGGCCATCGCCGCGCTGCACAGGCTCGGCCTCAAGGTCGCGATGGTGACCGGCGACGACCATCGCACGGCGCAGGCTGTGGCGCGCGGCCTCGGCATCGACGAGGTCTGGGCCGAGGTTCTGCCGACCGACAAGGCCGAGGTGGTGAAGCGCCTGCAGAGCCGCGGCGCCAAGGTCGCCTTCGTCGGCGACGGCATCAACGACGCGCCGGCGCTCGCCCAGGCGGATGTCGGCATCGCCATCGGCACCGGCACCGACATCGCCATCGAGAGCGCCGATGTCGTGCTGATGTCCGGCGACGTCATGGGCGTGCCCCGCGCGATCGCCCTGTCGCAGGCGGTGATCGCCAATATCCGCCAGAATCTGGCCTGGGCCTTCGGCTACAATGCGCTGCTGATCCCGGTCGCGGCCGGGGTGCTCTATCCGGCCTTCGGCATTCTGCTCTCGCCGGTCTTCGCCGGGCTCGCGATGGCGCTGTCGAGCGTCAGCGTCGTCACCAATGCCCTGCGGCTGAAGCGTTTCCGCATCCCGGCCTCGCATGGCGCGGCCGGACAGGAGGTCTGAGATGAACATCGGTCAAGCGGCGACCCGCTCCGGCGTCAGCGCCAAGATGATCCGCTACTACGAGAGCATCGGCCTGATCACCCCGCCCGCCCGCACCGCCGCGCAGTACCGGGTCTATGCCGATGAGGACGTGCACACGCTGCGCTTCGTCCGGCGCTCCCGCGACCTCGGCTTCTCGCTGGAGGAGACCCGCGAACTGCTCGCGCTCTGGCGCGACAAGAGCCGGGCCAGCGCCGATGTGAAGAGCCTCGCGATGGCCCATGTCCGCGAGCTCGAGGAAAAGGCGGCCGAGCTCAAGGCGATGGCCGACACGCTGCGGCACCTGGCGACGCATTGCCATGGCGACCACCGGCCGGACTGTCCGATCCTCGCCGATTTCGCCGCCACCTCCCCGGCGCAGGCCAAAGCCTGAGACGCTGTTCCGCCATGCGCTGAATGTCTGGACGGCACCGGCTGAGATTGCTCATATGCCGCTGCCCACCAGAGGCGGGTCCGGCCCGGCCGCATCGGCCCCGTCGGGGAATCCGCCTCTCAACAAGGACGGGGAGCGCCCGCGCGTTCCCCAGGCGGAACGACAATGGACAATCGAAACGATCTCTGGCGGCATGTCGATGCGAACAAGGAGCGCCTGATCGCGCTCTCCGACCGGGTCTGGGGCATGCCGGAGGTGTGCTACACCGAGAAGCGCTCGGTCGCCGAGCACATCGCCGAGCTGAAGCATCAGGGCTTCAGGATCACCGAGAACGTCGCCGACATCCCCACCGCCGTGATTGGCGAGGCCGGCGAAGGCGGCCCGGTCATCGCCTTCCTCGGCGAGTACGACGCCCTGCCCGGCCTGTCGCAGGAAGCCGGCGCCTCCGAGCACAAGGAGATCGAGGCCGGCGGCCATGGCCATGGCTGCGGCCATAACCTGCTGGGCTCCGCCGCCATGCTCGCCGCGGTGGCGATGAAGGACTGGCTTGCCGAAAACAAGATCCCCGGCCGCGTGCGCTATTACGGCTGCCCGGCCGAGGAAGGCGGCGCGGCCAAGGCCTTCATGGTCCGCGCCGGCGCCTTCGACGACGCCGACGTCGCGATCAGCTGGCACCCGTCGAGCTTCTGGGAGGTCGCTCCGGCGCTGGCGCTGGCGAATACCCGCGCCGACTTCGTCTTCACCGGCCGCGCCTCGCATGCCGCCGCGGCGCCGCATCTCGGCCGTTCGGCGCTCGATGCCGTCGAGCTGATGAATGTCGGCGTCAACTACATGCGCGAGCACATGCCCTCCGACGCCCGCGTCCACTACGCGCTGCTCGACACCGGCGGCATCGCGCCCAACGTCGTCCAGGCCCATGCGCGCGTTCGCTACTCGATCCGCGCCCGTGACCTGCGCGGCATGCTGGAGCTCGTCCAGCGTGTGAAGAAGATCGCCGAAGGCGCTGCGCTGATGACGGAAACCAAGATGGAAATGCGCATCGTCAGCGCCGTTTCCGACCTCCTCGCCAACACGCCGCTCGAAGAAGCCATGCACAAGGTGATGGACGATCTCGGCCCGCCGCATTTCGACGATGCCGACAAGGCCTATGCGGAGAAGATCCGCGGCACGCTCTCGCCGCAGGAAATCGCCTCGATCTGGCGCACGATCGGCATGCCCGACACAGGCGCGCCGCTCGCCGACTTCCTCGTTCCGCGCGACGCCAAGCGCAACCCGGCGATCGGCTCGACCGATATCGGCGACGTGAGCTGGGCGGTGCCGACCGTGCAGGCCCATGCCCCGACGGTGGCGATGGGCACGCCGTTCCATACTTGGCAGGTGGTGGCGCAGGGCAAGTCCCCGGCCGCGCACAAGGCGATGGTCCATGTCGCCAAGGCGATGGCCGCGACCGGCGCCGCCGTGCTGAGCGATCCGGCCCTGATGGCCGCCGCCAAGGCCGACCACAAGGCCCGTCTCGGCAAGGAAGGCTACACCTCGCCGCTGCCGCCCGAAGTGAAGCCGCCGCTGACGATGTCGCTGGGCTGATCGCGTTTCACTTGCCGTCATTCTCGGGCGCCGCGCAGCGGTGACCCGAGAATCTCGTGACGATAGAGGCGCTCTTCCTTCATGAGATGCTTGGGTCAAGCCCGAGCATGACGGCTGTGGCTGCGCTGGCCTGCCCGATTGAACGAACACATATGATCCGGGAGAATGGGCCGCTGCCATACGCAGCAGAATCGCCCACCCGGAGCAGCCATGAACCGCGCAGAGGAATCGGAAGACGGACTTGGCCGGCATCACCGCTCGGCCAGCGGTCAGGCCGATTCCGCGGTTCCCGAGCCTGTCGACCTCGCCGGCTATGTGCTGGACGAGCAGTTCGGCTTCCTGCTGCGGCAGATGCAGCAGCGCTATGTCGCGATGTTCCTGCAGATGATGGGCGAGGACGGGCCGACGCCGCCGCAATTCGCCGCCCTGTGCCGCCTCGCCGCCGACGGGCGGATCTCCCAGAACCAGCTCGGCCGCATGACGGCGATGGACCCGGCGACCATCCGGGGCGTGGTGACGCGCCTGGAGGAGCGCGGGCTGGTCGAGCGGCTGCACGACCCCGACGACAAGCGGCGCGTGCTGGTGCAGCTGAGCCAACGCGGGCGCGAGCAGCTGCCCGACTATGTCGTGCGCGCCAAGGCGATCACCATCGCCGCGCTCGATCCGATGGCGGAGGCGGAGGTCGCGCCGCTGCTCGATGTGATGCGGCGCCTGCTCGCCGGCTTCAAACCGCCAGATACTGGCTCCGCGCCGCCTCGTCGGCCTTGAGTGCCGCCATCGTATCGTCGAAGCGGATCAGCCCCTTCTCGATGATGACGGCGCGGTCGGCGATGCTGCCGGCGAAATGCAGGTTCTGTTCCGAAAGCAGCACGGACAGCCCCTCGCCCTTCAGCACGCGGATCGTCTGCGCCATCGCCTCGACGATGACCGGCGCCAGCCCTTCCGAAGGCTCGTCGAGCAGCAGCAGGCGCGGATTGCCCATCAGCGTGCGGGCGATGGTCAACATCTGCTGCTCGCCGCCGGACATGGAAGCGCCGGGCCGGTCGCGCATGCGGCCGAGATTGGGGAAGAGGTCGAACAGGCGCTCCGGCGTCCAGTGCGGTGCGCCTGTCCGCAGCGGCTGGCGGCCGACCTCGAGATTCTCCATCACCGTCAGCTCCGAGAAGACGCGGCGATCCTCCGGCACATAACCGACGCCGAGCCGCGCGATCACGAAGGGCTCGCGGCCGGCTATCTCCTCGCCCTCGAAGCGGATCGAGCCCTGCGGCTCAGGCACCAGCCCCATCACCGTTTTCATCGTCGTCGACTTGCCGGCGCCGTTGCGGCCCATCAGAGCTACGACTTCGCCCTGCCCCACCGCAAAGCCGACGCCATGCAGGATATGGGCGCGGCCATACCAGGCCTCGACGCCGGAGAGTTCGAGAAGCGCCGCCATCAATGCCCTCCCGAGGTCGCGCCGGAGCCGAGATAGACCGCCCGCACCTGCGGATCCTGCCGCACCTCGGCGCTGGTGCCGGCCGCGATCAGCCGGCCACGGTCGAGCACCAGCACGCTGTCGGCATGGGCGAAGACGACATCCATGTCGTGCTCGGTGAACAGCACGGCGATGCCGCGCTCCTTGGCGATGCGGGCGGTCAGCGCCATCAACGCGATGCGCTCCTGCGGCGCCATGCCGGCGGTGGGTTCGTCCATCAGCAGGAGTTTCGGCGCGTTGGCGAGCGCGACGGCGAGCTCGACGCGCTTCAGATCGCCATAGGCGAGCACGCCGCAGGCGCGCTCGGCCTGCCCCCCCATGCCGACCTGAGCGAGCAACGCATCCGCCACCTCGCGATGGCGCCCGTCGGCACGGCCGAACAGGCGCCAGCTCTCGCCTTCATGCGAGATCAGCGCCATCTGGACATTCTCGCGCACGGTCATCGAGGCGAAGGTCGCGGTGATCTGAAAGGTGCGGCCGACACCGAGGCGCCAGATTTTGCGCGGTTCGAGCCCTGTGATCGGCTTGCCCGCGAGCAGCACCTCGCCGCGATCGGGCTTGAGCTGCCCGTTCAGCATGTTGAAGCAGGTGGTCTTGCCGGCGCCGTTCGGGCCGATCAGCGCGACCAGCCGGCCGGCCTCGACCGAGAAGGAGACGCCGTCGACCGCCTTCACGCCGCCGAAAGATCGGGCGAGGCCGCGGGCTTCCAGCACGGGGATCATGGGCGCACTCATGCCGCGGCCGCCGCCTGCGCGGCGCTCTCGCGTCGGGCACGCCAGTACAGCCAGGTACCGACGAGGCCGCGCGGAAACAGCACGACCAGCAGCACGATCGAGAGGCCGAGCCCGAAGCGCCAATAAGCCGTCAGCTTCATCAGCTGCTCGTTGAGCCCCATATAGGCGAAGGCGCCGACGACCGGTCCGGCGACCGTCTGCACGCCGCCGAGCAGCACCATCAGCAGCGCATCGACCGAGCGCGGGATCGCCATATAGGTCGGGAAGACCGAGCCTTTCGAGAAAGCGAAGAGTCCGCCGGCAATGCCGGCCGCGACCGCTGCGATGACGAAGGCGGCCCATTGCAGCCGCCCGACATCGAGCCCGACGGCTTCAGCCCGCAAGGGGCTGTCGCGGCCGGCACGCAAGGCGTAGCCGAAGGGCGCGAAGATGATGACGCGCAGCGCCACGACGACCAGCACGGCGATGGCGAGCGCGAGATAGTAGAAGACGGTCTTGGAAACCGCCCAGGCCGAGGGCCAGACGCCGAGGATGCCGTTGTCGCCGCCGGTGAGGTCGACCCATTGGAAGGCCGTGGCCCAGGCGATCTGGGCGAAGGCGAGCGTCAGCATCGCGAGATAGACGCCCGAGAGACGCACGCAGAACCAGCCGAAGATCGCCCCCGCCACGCCCGCCAAGAGCGGCGCCGCCACCAGCGCCGGCTCCATCGAGGCGCCCAGCCATTTCACCGCCAGCGCCGCGCCATAGGCGCCCAGGCCGAAATAGGCGGCATGGCCAAAGGAGGTGATGCCGCCCGGCCCCATCAGCAGATGCAGCGAGGCGGCGAAGACCGCGAAGATGACGAGGTCGGTCAGCGTCAGAATGAGGTGGTCCGGCACGACCAGCGGCGCCAGGATCAGCAGCGCGAGCATCACCGCGCCGAACGCCTTGGCCGCCTTGTCGGCCGGACTCAGCAGGAAAAGCTGGCCGGCATGGCCGCGCGGCTCGACGCCGGCCTTGCCGAGCAGGCCATGCGGCCGGGCGATCAGCACCGCCGCCATCACCAGGAAGACGAGGACCAGCGTGATCTTGGGCAGGATCAGGATGCCGAAGGCGTGGAGCACGCCGATCAGCACGGCGGCGAGGTAGGCCCCCGTGACGCTGCCGAGCCCACCGACCACGACCACGACGAAGGCCTCGGCGATCATCGACAGGTCCATATGCAGGTTGATCGCCTCGCGCGGGAGCTGGAGCGCGCCGCCAAGGCCCGCCAGTGCGGCGCCGAAGGCGAAGACCGAGGTGAAGAGCAGGCGCTGGTTGACGCCGAGCGCGCTGACCATCTCGCGGTCTTGCGTCGCCGCCCGGATCAGCACGCCCCAGCGCGTCCGGTGGAAGAGCAGCCAGATCAGGCCGAGCACGACCGGCCCGACCGCGATCAGGAAGAGCTCGTAGCTCGGGAAGCGGCTGTCGAACAGGATGACGAAGCTGCGGAATCCGGGCGCGCGCGGGCCGAGCTTGTCCTCCGGCCCCCAGGTCGCGAGCGCGATGTCCTGCAGCATCAGCACGACGCCGAAGGTCGCGAGCAGCTGGAACAGCTCCGGCGCCTGATAGATCCGGCGCAGGATCGCGATCTCGATCAGCGCGCCGACAAGACCGGTAAGCAGGACGGCGAGCATCACGCCGCCCCAGAAGCCGAAGGCATTGGCCGGGCCGAACCAGCTCACCAGCGTGAAGGCCAGATAGCCGCCCAGCATGTAGAGCGAGCCATGGGCGAAGTTCACGATGCGGGTGACGCCGAAGATGATCGACAGCCCGCATGCCACCAGGAATAGCGACGATGCCGAGGCCAGGCCGTTCAGGGTCTGGGTAAGGACGAGATCAAGCATGTCGTCTCGGGCAAGTGCGATGAGCGTCGCGGGCGGTCAGAGGATATCGAGATTCGGCGTCACGCGGAGTCTCACGGAACCACGCCGTCATTCCGGGTCTTCGCGCAGCGACGAGCCCGGAACCCATGGACACGACATTGCTCCAGAGCGTCATGCTCGCCCTTGTGGCGAGCATCCACGTCTTGAACGAAGGAAGACGTGGATGGTCGGGACAAGCCCGACCATGACGGCAGACGCCGTGTTCATGCGTTCCGGGCTCAGGCCTGCGGCCTGCCCCGGAATGACGACGTTGTTCCGTTGGGCCTCAGACGGCCGGGCGCAGCTTGCGGACCTCGTCGTCGCTCGGCAGGTACTTGGCGCCGTCGCGATAGCTCCAGTCGACCATCACGCCCTTGCCGTTCTTCAGAGCGCTCTTGCCGACATAGGCGCCGAGCGTCGACTGGTGGTCGATCTTGCGGAATTCGATCGGGCCGAAGGCCGAGACGAATTTCAGCCCCTCGAAGGCATCGACCAGCTTCTCGTTGTCGGTGGAGCCGGCCTTGGCCAGCGCGGCGGCGATGGCCTGCACCGTCTCGTAGCCGACGACCGAGCCCAGCCGCGGATAGTCGTTGTACTTCGCCTTGTAGGCATCGCGGAACTTGACGTGCTCCGGCGTCTGCAGGTCGGGATGGGGATAGCCGGTGATGATCCAGCCTTCCGGGGTCTCGGCGCCGAGCGTGTCGAGATATTCCGGCTCGCCGGTCAGCATCGAGACGACCTGGCGGCCCTCGAACAGCCCGCGCGTGTTGCCGGCGCGGACGAAATTGGCGAGGTCGACCGCGAAGGTGACGTTGAAGATCGCCTCGGGCTTGGCCGCCTCCAGCGCCTGGACGGTGGCGCCGGCATCGATGCGGCCGAGCGCCGGGAACTGCTCGGCGACGAAGGTCACGTCAGGACGCGCCTTCAGCAGCAGTTCCTTGAACCATTTCACCGCCGACTGGCCGTATTCGTAGTTCGGCGCGACGATCGCCCATTTCTTGGCCGGGAGCTTCGCGGCTTCCTCGACCAGCATCGCCGCCTGCATGTAGGTCGAGGGCCGCAGGCGGAAGGTGTAGCGATTGCCCTTGGCCCAGACGAGCGCGTCGGCCAGGGGTTCGGAGGCGACATAGAGCCGCTTGTTCTGATTGGCGTAATCGGCGAGCGCCAAGCCGACATTGGAGAGGAAGCCGCCGGCGATGATGTCGACCTTCTCGGCAGTCGCAAGGTCGGCGGCGTGGCGCACCGCGTCCTCGGGCTTGCCGGCATCGTCGCGGAAGACCGTCTCCAGCTTGCGGCCGAGCACGCCGCCGGCCGCGTTGATCTGCTCCTGCGCCAGCTCCCAGGCCTGCCGATAGGGTTTCAGGAAGGCCGGCTGGGCGGTATAGGAGTTGATCTCGCCGATGCGGATCGGCCCCGCGCCCTGGGCGCGCACCAGCTGGGGAACGCCGAGGGCAAGCGTGCCCGCGACGAAACTGCGACGATCGATCTTCATCGGGTCAAGTCCTTCGCCTCGCTTCGGCGGCAATCACGCCGACACAGCCCCCGCCGATCTCGGCGGAGGCGGAATTCATATGCATGCATATGAATGGCCAGCTTCGGCGGCTTGTCAATCCGGCTCTCGCAGATGCGAATTGCACCGAACGCTGATCGGCCGGCGGCGTTCGGCCTGCTTCCCCATGATTCAAAAGGGGAATTCGGCGCTCAAAAATAAGTCAGCCGTGCTGCCCTTTTTCTCTTGCGGGATCGCAGCGGCGCACCTATCTAGGGTGCACCGCAGCAGCGATGCTGCGTCGCCCTCCTTGGGCGTTTCCTCCCTAGACTTGGGCTGCGCTTTCCGGCGTGGCCCTTTTTTCTTTTCGGGAGGCCCAAGCGCTCACCACCAGCCGCGGCCGTAATACCACCCCGGCGGCGCATCGAAGCGGTCGAAGCGCGCGCGCCGATCCGCGGCACGATTGAGGTCGAGCTGCAGCAGGCAGTTCGCAAAACCTTCGCTCGATGTCCGGAAGCCGAAGGAGCGGCAGCGTGCCTCGTCGGCAGCGCGCAGCTCGGCGTCGGTCACGCAGCCGCTGCAGGCGAGGGCCAGAAGCGCTCCGGCAGCGAGCTTTCCGATGTGCATTGGCGCTTCTCCTCTCGCCGCAGGCCCGAACCTGTCTACGCTTTCGCGCCCTGGCCGTTCCGGTCCCGCATCAGCGCGAGAACCGGATCGGCACCGCCAGCGCGATCGAGCCGCCGCCGAGCCCGTCCGGCGGCGCCGGCACCGGGCTCGCACGGCGGATCATCGCCACCGCCTCCTCGTCCAGCGCCGAATCGCCCGAGCCGCGGACCAGGCGCGCCGACAGCACCCGGCCGCCGCGATCGATGCTGAACGCCACCTGGACGGTACCGGGGCTGGCGCCGTTCGGGAAGCGCTTGAAGCGGTTGAGATGCGCGATCAGCGAGCCGCGCCAGCTGGCATTGGCGGCTGGCGAAGCCGCGGAGGCCCCGGCGGCCGGGGCGGCCGCGCGCGCAGCCGTCTGCGCCTGCGCGACCGGCGCCGTCGTCTGCTCGGCCTTGGGCTTGTCGGGCCTGACCGGCTTCTTGCGCTCGACGATGCGCGGTTTCGGCTTCGGCCTGGGCTTGACCTCGGGCGGCGGCGGCTTGGGCGCCTCCTTCGGCGGCGGCGTCAGCACGGCGGCGGCATCCGGCAGAGGCGGCAGCTCCGGGATCTTGATCTCCGGCTCGGGCACCGCCACGGGCTCGGGCTCCGGCGGCGGCTCGACGTCCTTCGGCGGCTCGACCGGCTCGGGCAGCGGAGGTTCCGGCTCGGGCTGCGCCTCGACCATCTCCGGTCCGGGTGCGACGTCCTGCTGCGGGGCTTCCGGCGCGACCGCGAGCGGCGCGAGCTCGATCATCACGGCGGCTGGAGGCGCGCCCATCGCCGCTTCGGCACGCTGCCAGTTGGCGATCACCCAGCCAGCCGTGCCATGGGCGCTGGCGACGACGAGCGCGGCCAGGCTCCAGCGCAGCGTCGCCGGCGCGAAGCGGGACAGCGAGGAGCGTTCCGCGCTCATGGCTTCGGCCCTGCGGCAGCGCCCTGCCCGGTATCCTCGAGGCCGACCAGTGCGATCTTGAGATAGCCGGCATCGCGCAGCAGGTTCATCACTTCCATCAACTCGCGATAGGCCACGGTGCCGTCGGCGCGCAGGAAGACGCGCTGCTCGCGGTCGCGGTTCGTGCGCTGGTCGAGAGTGGCCTGCAGCGCCTCGCGCGGCACGGCGTCGTTGCCGAGCGCGAGCGAGAGATCGCCCTTCACGGTCAGGAAGACCGGGGTGTCGGGGCGCGGCTGCGGCTGCGCGTTCGAGACCGGCAGGTCGACGGCGACATCGACGGTCGAGAGCGGCGCCGCCACCATGAAGATGATCAGCAGGACGAGGATGACGTCGATGAACGGCGTGACGTTGATCTCGCTGACCTCGCCGAGATCGCCGTCCTGCGGTTCCTTGAGCGAAACGGCCATGATCTCACTCCGCCGGCACGAGCGAGACGGCGGCGGCGGGAGCCGGCGCGCGCGATGCCGGCGCGGCAGCGCGGTGGCGCCGCTCCAGATCGCGCGACAGATGCCGCAGGATCTCGCCGGACGCATCCGAAAGCAGGGCGCGATAGCCCGCGATCGAGCGGGAGAAGACGTTGTAGATGATGACGGCGGGGATCGCCGCGACGAGGCCGATCGCCGTCGCCAGCAGGGCCTCGGCGATGCCGGGCGCGACGACGGCGAGATTGGTCGTCTTGGCCTGGCTGATGCCGATGAAGGAATTCATGATGCCCCAGACCGTGCCGAACAGGCCGACGAAGGGGGCGGTCGAGCCGATGGTGGCGAGCAGGCCGGTGCCGCGCGCCATGGCACGCCCGGCGCGCGCCTCGATCCGCGACAGGGCGATGGCGACACGCTCCTTGATGCCGTCCTCGCCGAGATCGGCCGAGCGCCGCGTCTCCGTCAGGGCGGCCGAGAGCAGATCGCCGACGGCGCCGCGCAGCTTGCCCTTCTTCGCCGCGGAGCCGGCCGCCTCGGACAGGCTGTCGGAAGCTTCGATGCGGCGCAGCGCCCGCGTCGCGCCAGCCTTGGCCGCAGCCAGTTCCATCGCCTTGGCGAGCCAGATCGTCCAGGTGACGAGCGAGGCGAAGGCGAGCCCGAGCATCACGGCCTTCACCACGATGTCCGCCGCCATGAACATGCCCCAGGGCGACAGGTCGTGCGGCAGCACGGCCGTGGCGGCTGCGGGGACAGGGGCAGGTGCAGCCGGGGGCTGCTCGGCAGTCAGCGGCGGATGCGCGCTGCTCGGCGGATTGATGCCGAGCTGCGGAAGGGCCGATGGCAAGGGATTGGTCGGGGTCGCCTGCAGAGCCGGGATTGGCCGGGGCTCGGCCGCAGGCGGTTGCGTGACCTGCGGAGCCTGCTGCACCTGCGACGGCGCCGACTGGCCCTGCGGCTGGGAGGGCTCGCCCTGCGCCCGGGCGCCAGAGGCGAACAGAGCCGAGACGGCGGCCGCGGCCAGAACCAGACGAAACGCTCGCATCATCATCATCAATCCAGTCTTCGCTCGAGGCATGTCGCCCCGGCCGTTTCCGGCCCGGGCTTCGTCCAGATGCCGCTCTCGCCGGAGGTTGCCCCTCCACCGCACGCAGCCATGCGGGCGTTTCCGACCTCGGTCGCTTTCTCATTGTAATCATTACAAAAAAGACCTGCAGCGATGGCGCTGCACGTGCGATACGCCTGTGCGAATCGAGGGGGCATGTCAAGGCAAACCGGCCTGCCGTCCGCGTCCTGCCGGAGCCGATCCGACGCGTGCGAGCCCGGCTCCGCCGGCACCGGCGAGCGATCTTCATAGCCGCCATTCGGAAGACGCAATGCCGCCCGAGGGGCCGTCAGCTCAGGGTTCCGGGCTGCGCTCGATCTCGGCCTGGAGGGCGGCCAGGTGCTCGGCGGCGGCGGCGCCTGCCGCCTGTTCCACCGCCCTGAAGCGGGTGATGAGCGCGCGGCCGAGCGGCGAGAGCGTCGCGCCGCCGCCATTGCGCCCGCCGATCTGGCGCTCGACCACCGGCTTGCCGAACAGCGTGTTCAGCTCCTCGACCAGATCCCAGGCGCGACGATAGGACATCTGCATCGCCCGCCCGGCAGCCGAGATCGAGCCGAGCTCGGCGATGTGCTCGAGCAGCGCGATCTTGCCGGGGCCGATTCGCCCTTCCGGGTCGAGCTGGATGCGCAGGCTGAGCGAGGGCATGGCGCCCTCAGGAGGCGGCGGCCAGCCCGGCGTCGGCCGTCTCGCCACAGGCTGCCAGATAGATCGCCGCAATCCGCTCGATGCCGGCCTGGTCGGCCGCGTCGAAGCGCGCTGGCGAGGGGCTGTCGAGGTCGATCACCCCGATCGCGCCGCGGCGCCCGATCAACGGCACCACCAGCTCGGAGCGGGAGGCGGAATCGCAGGCGATATGGCCGGGAAAGGCATGGACGTCCTCGACCAGGACCGAGGCGCCGCGCGCCACGGCCGTGCCGCAGACGCCTTTGCCGACCGGGATGCGGACGCAGGCCGGCTTGCCCTGGAACGGGCCCAGCACCAGCTCGCCGCCGCGCATCATGTAGAAGCCCGCCCAGTTCAGATCGGGCATCATCTGGAACAGCAGGGCCGAGGTGTTGGCCGCATTGGCGACGGGGTCGCTCTCACCGGCGAGCAAAGCCGCAAGCTGCTCCGCGAGCTGCCGGTAGAACTCGGCCTTGTCGCTGCTGTCGATGCCGCGCGCCTCGAACATGATCCCGCGCCTCGCCCATAGTCTCGATCGATGAACCGCCCGTCTCCTAGCACCATCGGGCCGGCCGCGCCATCGCGCCCCCTTCCGGAGCGGGACCGCCCGTGCAAACTCGTGCCGACGCATCAGGACAGGGAATCGGCCTTGATCGAGGGTTCCGGTCGGATCCGCATCGCCACCGCGCTGCTGACCGATACGCGCAAGCGCATGCTGCTGGTGAGGAAGCGCGGGACGCTCGCCTTCATGCAGCCGGGCGGCAAGATCGAAGCCGGCGAAGAGCCGGCCGAGGCGCTGCTGCGCGAGCTGCGGGAGGAGCTCAACCTCTTCGCGAGCCCCGAGGCGCTGCGCTATCGCGGCCGCTTCGCCGCGCCCGCCGCCAACGAGCCCGGTTTCATCGTCGAGGCCGATGTCTTCCTGCTCGCCATCGCGACGGAACCAGAGCCCGCCGCCGAGATCGCCGAGTTGCACTGGCTCGAGCCGGGCCGCGATGCGCCCGTGCCCGTCGCCCCGCTGACACGGGACCATGTCATGCCGCTCTGGCGGCGCGAAGCCGCGGAGATCGTGCAGGATGACTGAGACAGGACCAGCCGTGACCGGCCGCCGCGCCGATGGCAGCGCCGGCGACGCCGATTACGGCCGGATCGGCCAGGGCTATGCCGCCTACCGGCAGCCGGAGCCGGCCATCGCCGCGCTGATCGAGGCCGCGCTCGGTCCCGCCGGCAGCATCCTCAATGTCGGCGCCGGCGCGGGCTCCTACGAACCGCGCGGCCGCGCCGTCACGGCGGTCGAGCCCTCGGCCTCGATGCGCGGGCAGCGCCCGGCCGAGCTCTCCGCCGCGATCGACGCGACGGCGGAGGCCCTGCCCTTCGCCGATCGCTCCTTCGACGCCGGCATGGCGACCTTCACCGTGCATCAGTGGCGCGACCTCGAGGCCGGTCTCCGCGAAATGCGGCGGGTGACGCGCGGGCCGGTCGTGATCCTGTCCTGCGATCCGCAGCTGGTGCAGGACTTCTGGCTCAACGACTATGCGCCGGAGGTGCTGGCGACCGAGGCGCGGCGCTACCCTTCGCTGGCGCATCTCGGCGCGGAGCTCGGCGGCTCGGTCGAGATCAAGGCCGTGCCGATCCCCCTCGCCTGCCGGGACGGCTTCAACGAAGCCTATTATGGGCGGCCGGAATGCCTGCTCGACGCGGGCGCGCGCGCAGCCTGCTCGGCCTGGAGCTTCGTCGGCGAGGACGAGAACGCGGCTTCGCTCGACAGGCTGCGGCGCGATCTCGAATCCGGCGACTGGGATGCCCGCCACGGGGCGCTGCGCCGCCAGCCGCATTATGCGGGATCGCTGAGCCTCCTCGTCGCCCGGCCCTGAACGGCAAGAGGGCCGGTTCTTGCCGAACCGGCCCTCTCTCTTGTCCTTCCGCGCCGGCCCGAAGCCGCGGGCCTAGAACGGGATGTCGTCGTCGAGATGGCTCGAGGAGGAGCGGCCACCGCCCCCGCCGCCCGAGGACATGGCAGGCTGGCGTGATCCGCCGCCCCCGCCCATCGCGCTGGAGCGCCCGAAGGAGCCGCCCGAGCGGTCCTCCATCGAGCCGCCGCCGCCCTCGCCATATTCGTCGGAGCCGCCCTGGCGGCTGTCGAGGATGGTGAGCTCGCCGCGGAAACGCTGCAGGACGATCTCGGTCGTATATTTCTCGACGCCGGACTGATCCTGCCATTTGCGGGTCTGGAGCTGGCCCTCGATGTAAACCTTCGAGCCCTTCCTCAGATACTGCTCGGCGACCTTCGCGAGATTCTCGTTGAAGATCACGACCGAGTGCCACTCGGTGCGCTCCTTGCGCTCGCCGGACTGCTTGTCACGCCAGGTTTCCGAGGTCGCGATGCGCAGATTGACGACGGGCTCACCGCTGCCCAGGCGACGCACCTCGGGATCGCGCCCGAGATTGCCGACCAGGATGACCTTGTTGACGCTGCCAGCCATGACAGGCTCCACTTCCTGCGCACTAATACAAAACCCGGCCGAGCGACCGGAGCCGAACCCTATCGGCGGATCATCGCATTATCAACGATGTTCTCTTTTTGTTCAAGTCGCTCGAGCCGACTTTTCCCCGGATATCGTCGGATCGTCGCGGGCGCGTGAGCGGCCCCGCCGAAGCGGAGCCGCGTCGCGCGGGCGCCGTCAGCCGCGGCCGTTCCGGGCGAAAGCCCGCAGCGTCGCAGCCGCCAGGGCCGATTTCAGCGCCGCGCCGAGCAGGAACGGCGTGACGCCGACCGCGACGGCCTTGGGCAGGCCGATCAGCACCGAAAGCCAGGCCGCCCCGCCCAGCAGGCACAGGGCGTTGCCGGCGAGCATCGCAACCAGGGCGAGCCCCGGACGGCTGCCGTTCCAGCCGCGCTCGGCGAGCCAGCCGGTCAGCGCCGCGGCCAGCGGGAAGACGAGCAGATAGCCGCCGGTCGGGCCGGCGAAATAGGCGGCCCCACCGACGGCGCCGGCGAAGACCGGCAGCCCGATGGCGCCCTGCAGCAGCCAGGCGACCACGGTGGCGGCACCGAGGCGCCAGCCATAGAGCGCGCCGACGAGCGTGACCGCGAAGGTCTGCATCGTCATCGGCACGGGCAGCATCGGCACCTTGATCTGGGAAGACAGCGCCAGCAGCAGGCTGCCGATGACCACAGCCGCGGCCTGCCAGGCCAGCGAACGGCCCTGGGGGCGCAGCGGGCTGAAGACGCGATCGAGGGCAAGGTCGCTCATGATACCTCCTGAGAGAATTATCTATAATTAGATCATTCGATCTACAACGCAGCCGTAACCAAGCGCGAGAGCGATGGCAAGAGACGGGGCGAGAGCGATGGTCGGGTTCCCGCCGGCTTCGCCCCGAGACGGCTTCGCACCCGTGCCCGCACCGCCGGGACTGGGCGCGCGTCATTGGGAAAGCGCCAAAGCCGGGACGCGCAGACGCCAACGGCCCGCGCTTCGGCGGGCCGTCGGTCTTCATCATGCGCGTTTCAGAGCGGCGCTGCGGCCGGCTTGATCCATGGACCGCCGGCGGCAGCCGGTATCAGCGCAGCGGCGGGGCGTAGAGCACGCCGCCCATGTTCCAGAGCTGGTTGAGGCCGCGCGGGATGCCGAGCTTGGCCTGTGCGCCGAGGTTGCGCTCATAGATCTCGGCATAGTTGCCGGTCGCCTTGACGGCGCGGATCGCCCAGTCGTCGGAGAGGCCGAGCGCCTTGCCGAAACCGCCCTCCGCGCCGGTGAAGCGCCGGACCTCGGGCTTCTGCGACTTCATCGCCTGGTCGACATCGGCGACGGCGATGCCGAGCTCCTCGGCATTGATCAGCGCGAAATTGACCCATTTCACCACGGTGAACCAGGGAAAGTCGTCGCTGCGCACGACCGGCCCCAGCGGCTCCTTCGAGATCACGTCGGGCAGGACCACGGCCTCGGCCGGCTTGGCGAGCTTCTGCTTCTCGCCGTGCAGAGCGGACTGGTCGCGGGTCAGCACGTCGCACTGCCCGGACTGGAAGGCGGCGAGCGCTTCGGCAGCACCCGGAAAGGCCTTCTCCTCATAGGTCATCGAATTGGCCTTGAAGAAGTCGGCGAGGTTGAGCTGCGTCGTCGTGCCGGCCTCGACGCAGATCTTCGCCTTGTCCAGCGACAGCGCCCCGTCGACGCCGAGCGAGCGCTTGGCCAGGAAACCCTGGCCGTCGTGATAGCTGATGCCGGCGAAGGCGAGGCCGAGCTCCGCCTCGCGCCCCAGCGTCCAGGTCGAGTTGCGCGCGAGCAGGTCGACCTTGCCGCTCTTCAGCGCGTCGAAGCGCTCGCCGGCCGAGAGCGGCGTGAAGGCGACCTTGGTCGCGTCGCCGAGGACGGCGGCCGCGACGGCACGGCAGAAATCGACATCGAAGCCGCTCCACTTGCCGTCGGCGTCCTTCTCCGAAAAGCCGGACACGCCCTCGCTGACGCCACATTGCAGCGTGCCGCGCTGCTTCACCGAATCGAGGGTTCCGGCAGCGGCCGGCGTCGCCACGGCCAGGGCAGCGATGACGCCGAGGCCGAGGCCCTGGGCGCGAATCCGTCGGGTCTTCGACATGGCTCTCTGTTCCTTTCGAAGCGCGTCAGCGCGGCACGTCACAGCGTGGCCTTGTGGCGGATGATCACCTTGGTCCCGACGGGGACGCGGTCAAAAAGATCGACGATGTCGCCATTGGCGAGGCGGAAACAGCCCGAGGAGATGGCCTGGCCGATCGTCTCCGGCTGGTTGGTGCCGTGGATGCGGAACACGGTCGAGCCGAGATAGAGGGCGCGCGCGCCCATCGGGTTGCCGGGGCCGCCGGCCATGAAGCGCGGCAGATAGGGCTGGCGCTGCAGCATCTCCGGCGGCGGGCGCCAATCCGGCCACTCGGCCTTGCGGCTGACCTGGACCTGGCCGGACCAGGTGAAGCCCTCGCGGCCGACGCCGATGCCGTAGCGCAGCGCCCGGCCATTGCCCTGGACCACGTAGAGGAAGCGCTCGCCCGAATGGATCACCACCGTGCCGGGGGCCTCGTTGGAGCGGAACAGCACCATCTGGCGGGCATAGGGCCCGTCGGTGATGCTGACCTCCTCGGTCGAGACGCGGCCCGGCTCGTCACCGATATCCATCGTCTCCTGCATCGCGGCAGGCGGGCGCGGCTGCGCCGCGGCCGGGGAACCCCAGGCCGCCAACACCATCGCACCCGCCACAGCCAGCGGACCCCAAACGCAGTCTCGACGCATCCGATTACTCCCGATCAGCCGCAGCGGACGAAGATGAAGGTGCCATAGCGGCGGTGAGCATCCGGATCGACGAAGCGCATCACCAGCATCGACTTGGTCGCCGAGATGATCTCGCGATCCTGCGGGTCGCCGGCCGGCGCCTCGAAGCCGAGATAGGCCTTGTTGCCCGGCCCCGCCTTGAGGCGCAGCTCGTAGAGCTTGGGATCATCCGCGACATGCATCATGACGCCGTCGCTCGGCCCCTTCGCCACGACATAGGGCTGCTTGCATTGCGACCGGGCCTCGGCCTCGGTCCGCTTGCGGTCCTTGTCGTTGTGGAAGGAAGCGACGCCCCAGCGGCCGACGACCATATCGAGGCTGACATTGCTGGGCGCGGTGATCGCAACGGTCGACGGCCGTGCCTCCTGCGCGCTGTCGGAGGCGCAGCCCGCCAGGAGCAGGCCCGCCAGCACCGGGATGGCTGCGAATTTCGCCCAGGACGAAACCACGCCATGGGCGCCCCCTCGCGCCCGACCGAAACTGTCGTCGCTGCTTCCGCTTGGTGGAAAATCCATGATGCCCCCTGCTCCCTCATCGCAAGAAGTGATCCGGCCACCGGCATGCATGTTGCCGTTCAGCGACCGCCGCTTCGCCATTAAGATTCATTTCTCCCCGAAAGGAAACGGGGAAGTCGCATGCCCGCCTCCCATCTTCGAGTCAGGAACGGTTTCGCCGCCCGCGCCGGCGCTAGCGCTCGAGCGCAAGCTCGAGCACGCGGGCGACATGCAGCGCCTCGCGCTCTGCGCCATCGCGAATCTGATGCCGGCAGCTCGTGCCGTCGGCGACGACGAGATCCTCCGCCCCCGCCTTGCGCACCGCGGGCAGCAGGGAAAGCTCCGCCATCGCCAGCGACACGTCGATGGTCGCCGCCCCGTAGCCGAAGGCGCCCGACATGCCGCAGCAGCTCGATTCGATCGGCCGGACATCGAGCCCCGGCACGGCCCGCAGCACGGTTTCGACCGCCCCCATCGCCGCGAAAGCCTTCTGATGGCAATGGCCGTGCAGATGGGCGACGCGCCCGGCCTGGTCCTTCAGCGGCAGGCTGGTCGTGCCGGCCGCGAGATCGGCCGCGAGCAGCTCTTCGAGCAGGAAGGCGGCCTTGGCCGCCGGCTCGGTCTCTGCCTTGGGCAGCAGCGCGCCGAACTCGTCGCGGAAGGTCAGCAGGCAGGAGGGCTCCAGGCCGACGATCCGCGCGCCCCGCGCGACGAAGGGCGAGAGCGCCTCCAGCGTGCGCCGCGCCTCGGCGCGGGCCTCGTCGACCAGCCCGGCCGACAGGAAGGTCCGGCCGCAGCAGAGCGGCCGGTCGCCGTCCCGGGCCCCGACCTTGTGGATGCGGTAGCCGCCGGCGGCGAGGACACGCTCGGCCGCCTCCAGGTTCTCGCGCTCGAAATAGCGGTTGAAGGTGTCGCCGAAGAGCACGATGTCACGGCCGTCGCCCTTCACATCGGCCGGCGTCGCCGCATTGCCCGCCTGCCGCCAGGGCCTGCGCCAGACCGGCAGCGAGCGCCGCGCGCTGAAGCCGAGCCAGCGCTCCGAAAGCCGCGCCAGCAACGGCACGCGATCGCGCAGATTCATCAGCGGCGCGAGCTTCGCGGCGATCGGCGCGTAGCGCGGCAGGAAGGCGATCAGCCGCTCCTTCAGCGGCAGGCCGTGCTTCGCATGGTAGTGATGCAGGAACTCGACCTTCATCCGGGCCATGTCGACGCCGGTCGGGCAGTCGCGCTTGCAGCCCTTGCAGGAGACGCAGAGATCGAGCGTCTCCTTCATCTCCGGCGAGGTGAAGGCATCGGGACCGAGCTGGCCGGAGATGGCGAGGCGCAGGCTATTGGCCCGTCCGCGCGTCAGATGCTCCTCGTCCCGCGTCACGCGCCAGGACGGGCACATCGTGCCGCCCGCCAGCTTCCGACAGGTGCCGTTGTTGTTGCACATCTCGACGGCGCCGCCGAAGCCGCCCCATTCCGACCAGTCCAGCGCCGGCGCAGCCGGGATCGGCGTGGCATAGCCGGGCGGGAAGCGCATCAGCGAGCGGTCGTCCATCCGCAGCGGCCGCACGATCTTGCCGGGGTTGAGGCGGTTCTCCGGATCGAACCCGTCCTTCACCGCCTCGAAGGCGCGGGTCAGCGACGCCCCGAACATCGGCTCGACGAATTCCGAGCGCGAGATGCCGTCGCCATGCTCGCCGGAATAGGAGCCCTCGAAACGGCGCACCAGATCGCAGGCCGCCTCGGCGATGTCGCGCATCGCGGCGACGCCGGCCGCGTCCTTCATGTTCAGGATCGGGCGCACATGCAGGCAGCCGACCGAGGCATGGGCATACCAGGTGCCGCGCGTGCCGTGCCGGGCGAACAGCTCGGTCACCGCATCGGTGTAGTCGGCGAGGCGATCGAGCGGGACGGCGCAGTCCTCGATGAAGGAGACCGGTTTCCCGTCGCCCTTCATCGACATCATGATGTTGAGGCAGGCCTCGCGCACCTCCCAGACCGGCTTCTGCCGGGCGGGCTCGACGACCTCGACCACCGCATCGGGAAAGCCGAGATCGGCCATGCACTGGTCGAGGCGCCTGAGATCGCGCTTCAGCGCGTCGAGGTCGTCGCCGGCGAACTCGACCAGCAGCAGGCAGTTGGGCTGGCCGCGGGTGATGTCGGAGAGCGTGCGCACGAAGAGCGGGATGTCGGCGCCGAGAACGAGCACGTTGTTGTCGACGAGCTCGACCGCGACGGGGCCGAGCGCCACGATGTGCCGCGTCGTCTCCATCGCCGCCCGGAAGCTCGGAAAATGGCAGACGCCCATGACGCGATGCGCCGGCAGGGGCGAGAGCTTCAGCGTCGCCTCGGTGGTGATGGCGAGCGTGCCCTCGGAGCCGACGAGCAGATGGGAAAGGTTGGGATTCGCAGGCAACAGCTCGTCGAGATTGTAGCCCCCGACCCGGCGCTGCACCTTCGGGAAGATGCGCTCGATCTCGTCGCGCCGGCCGTCGGCGAGCGCGACCAGCCGCGCCATCAGCTCGCGGATGCGCGGCGAGGCGTTGCCGCCAAGGGCGCCCTCGCCCAGCGCGAAGGCTTCGCCATCATGGAACTGGGCGCGCAGGGCGAGCACATTGTCGACCATCTTGCCATAGCGCAGCGAGCGCGCGCCGGAGGAGTTGTTGCCGGCCATGCCGCCGATGGTGCAGCGGCTCGCCGTCGAGGGCTCGACCGGGAAGAACAGCCCGTCCTTCCGCACGAGGTTGTTGAGCTGCTCCAGCACGATTCCGGGCGCGACCGAGATCGTCCGCGAGGCCGGGTCGTAGTTCCGGACGGCGTTGAAGTGCCGGCTCATGTCCAGAATCAGCGCATCGCCGATCGGCTGGCCGTTCTGCGAGGTGCCGCCGCCGCGCGCGATCACCGGCACGCCATGCTCGGCAGCGACGCCGAGCGCCGCCGCGATGTCGGCCTCGGTCTTCGGGAAGGCCACGCCCTGCGGCATGATCTGGTAGATCGAGGCATCGGTGGCGTAGCGCCCGCGGGTGAAGGCGTCGAAGCACACCTCCCCTTCCAGCGCCTGCGCCAGGCGGCGCTCGAAGCCGAGATTGCGGGCATGGGACCTGGCAGGGGATCTGGCGGACGTCTCGGCGAGCACAGTCTGATTCATAATCTCGTGGTTCCACCCCACCGGCGCACGGTCGTCCCGCGCCGTTCCGCGGCCGCCATCCGGATCACTCCGCCGCCGCCGGCTTCTCGGCCCGGCCGCGCCGGTTCAGCGCCGCGATCAGGTCGCCGACCGGTCCCCAGAACAGCAGCATCATGGAGAGCAGGACGAGCGTCGTCACCAGCCCGTTGGCCCAGAAGACGTCGAGCGCGCCGCCGGAGCCGATCAGCGCCTGCCGGAAGGCATCCTCCGCCCGGTCGCCGAGCACCAGCGCCAGCACGAGCGGCGCCAGCGGATAGTCGAGCTTCTTGAAGACATAGCCGACGACGCCGAAGACCAGCATCAGCCAGATGTCGAAGATCGAGTTCGAGATCGTATAGGCGCCGATGGCGCAGACGATCAGGATGACCGGGGCGACGAAGGAGAACGGGATCCGCATGATCGCGGCGAAGAGCGGCACCGTCGCCAGCACGATGATCAGCCCGGCGATATTGCCGAGATACATCGAGGCGATCAGGCCCCAGACGAAATCCTTCTGCTCGACGAAGAGCATCGGGCCCGGCTGGAGGCCCCAGACCAGCAGGCCGCCGAGCAGCACGGCGGCGGTGGCGGAGCCGGGAATGCCGAGCGCCAGCATCGGCAGCAGCGCACTGGTGCCGGCCGCATGGGCCGCGGTCTCGGGGGCGAGCACGCCCTCGATCTCGCCCTTGCCGAAATTCTTGCCATGTTTCGAGAAGCGCTTGGCGAGGCCGTAGCCCATGAAGGAGGCGGCGATGGCGCCGCCAGGCGTCACGCCCATCCACATGCCGACGATCGAGGAACGCACCAGCGTCGCCCAATAGCGCGGCAGCCCGGCCCAGGTCCGCAGCACGACCTTGAGGTCGATCTTCGCCTGCTTGCCCTTGAAGACCAGCCCCTCCTCGACGGTGAGCAGGATCTCGCTGACGCCGAACAGGCCGATGACCACGATCAGGAAGTCGAAGCCGCGCATCAGCTCGGTCGAGCCGAAGGTCATGCGCAGGTCGCCGGAGATTGAATCGAGGCCCACCGCCGCGAGCAGGAAGCCGAGGCAGAGCGAGGCCAGGATCTTGGCCCGGTTGTCCCGCCCCATGCCGATGAAGGAACAGAAGGTCAGCAGGAAGACGGCGAAGAACTCGGCCGGGCCGAAGCGCAGGGCGAAGGAGGCGACGAGCGGCGCCACGAAGGTGATCAGGACGACGCCGGAGAGCGCGCCGATGAAGGAAGCGGTGAAGGCGGCCGTGAGCGCCTCCGCGGCCTTGCCCTGCACCGCCATCGGATAGCCGTCGAAGGTGGTCGCGACCGACCAGGCCTCGCCGGGGATGTTGAACAGGATCGAGGTGATCGCGCCGCCGAACAGAGCGCCCCAGTAGATCGAGGACAGCAGGATGATCGCCGAGGTCGGGTCCATGCCGAAGGTCAGCGGCAGCAGGATCGCGACGCCGTTCGGCCCGCCGAGCCCGGGCAGCACGCCGACGATGATGCCGAGCACCACGCCGATCGCCATGAAGCCGACATTGTGCCAGGACAGCGCGATCTGGAAGCCGGTGAACAGGGAGGAAAGGTCGTCCATCGGCCGGGCCTCAATAGCCGAGCGCGGCTTCCAGCGGGCCCTTCGGCAGGGGCACGCGGAACTGCAGCTCGAAGATCCAGAAACAGGCGAGCGGCACCAGCACGGCGGTGAGCAGGATGCTCCACCAGCGCGCGGTCGCGATCACGCCCATGAAGACAACGATGAAGATCGCCGCGGCGACATAGAGGCCGAGCGGGGCGATCAGCGCCACGAACAGCACGAGCGGCCCCAGGACTCGCACCACCTGCGCCAGCTGGCGCCAGGTGACGAAGACCTGGTTCTCGGACCGGAAGGACTGGAAGAGGATGAACAGAGCGGCGGCGAGGAAGAGCCAGCCGACGCGGGCGGGGAAGAAGCCGTTCTGCGGGCCGCCGTCCCATCCGGCGCCGCGGCCGTAGGAATCCCAGAGCACGAGCCCTGCGAGCCCGATCAGGATGGCCGCCGTGGCGACCTCGACCGGCCGGCGCGCGATGCCGGGTTCCGGAGCTTCAGCTTCATCTGGGCTCGACACGATCCGTCTCCTTCACGTCATCCCGGACAGGCCGCCCTCGGGTCCGGCCTTCGGTCGGCCCAAGGGCAGGCTCTGCGGCGCCGGTCCGGGCTCCATGCCCGGAGCGTTCCGGCATGGAACCCGGGTCTTCGCCTCGCTCCGCCCGGGACGCCCGGGATCGAAGGCGGCGAAGACGCACGCTCACTTCGCCATGAAGCCGGCTTCGCTCATCAGCTTGGCGTGCTTTTCCTCATCGGCCTTGAGGAAGGCGACGAAGGCATCGCCGTCGCGATAGTCGGCGACGAGGGCGCTGCGGGCGAGGTAGTCCTTCCACTCCGGCGCCTCGGAGACCTTCTTGAACAGGCCGACGTAATAGGCCTGCTGTTCCTTGGTGACCTTGCCCGGCATGAACATGCCGCGCAGCATCTGGTAGGTGACGTCGAGGCCCTGCGACTGGCAGGTCGGAATGTCGGCCCAGGACTTCCCGTCCGCGACCGGCTCCTTGTAGGTCATCTGCTTCTCGGAGAAGACGCAGAGCGGCCGCGTCGCGCCGCCGCGCCAGTTGGCCACGTCCTCGGCCGGGTTGTTGGTGGTCGCCTCGACATGCTCGCCGGCGAGCTGGGTCGAGGCCTGGCCGCCGCTGGTATGCGGGATGTAGGAGAATTTGACGCCGCCGGCCTTCTCCATCGCGAAGACGATGAGGTTGTCCTCGCGCTTGGAGGAGGTGCCGCCAACCTTCATCGGCGGCGTCGAGGTCTTGGCCTTGGCCATCAGGTCGCCGGCGTTCTTGTAGGGCGCCTTGGCGTTGACCCAGAGCACGAAGGAATCCTGCGCCATCATCGCGACGGGCGTGTAGTCCTTCCAGTTCAGCGGCAGCTTGGTCGCCATCGGCGTCATGAAGATGCCGCTCGAGGTGGTGATCAGCTTGTGCGGGTCGCCGGCCGATTTCTGGATGTCGAGCATGCCCTCGGCGCCGCCGGCGGCCGGCTTGTTGACGACGATGATCGGCTGGGAGGCGAGATTGTGCTTCTGGATGATGCCCTGCATCGTCCGCGCCATCTGGTCGGAGGCGCCGCCCGCCGAGAAGGGCACCACGATCTCGATCGCCTTGGTCGGCTCCCAGGCCGCCGCCGGCGAAACGCCGGCTGCAAGCGCCGCGCAGGCGGCTAGCCAATGCTGCTTCATCTTCCACACCTCCCTGATCGCGCTCTGACGGCGCCGTTCGGGAAGCCTAGAACCAAAAAATTTTGCATTCAATCCGAAAAATGAATGCATGCATTTTGAAACATGATGCTGCGATCGCGGAGCCCGACACCGCGAAAGATCGGCCGGGCGTGCCCGCCGCCCCTGTCCTATTCGGGAATTTCGGCCGGCTCGGCCTGGCGCAAGGCCGCCTTGCGCTTGTTGCGCAGGTGCTGGAACAGCACGTCGCTGAGCTCGCTGCCGGCGCGGCGGCGCAGGGCATCGAGAATCGCCTCATGCTCGCGCATCGCCTCGCCCCAGCGATCGCGCTGCTTGTCGAGATTGGCGGCATAGCGCACGCGCCGGATCCGGCCGGCGAGGCTGTCATAGGTCGCGCGGAGCGTCGCATTGCCGGCGGCCGCGACGATCATGCCGTGAATCTCCTGGTTGCACTGGAAGTAGCCATGGAGATCGCGCCGCAGGTAATGGCGGTACATTTCGTGGTGGACGCGCTCGATCTCCGCCACCTCGGCATCGCCGATGCGCTCGCAGGCGAGCCGGCCGGCGAGAGCCTCGAGCCCGCCCATCACGTCGAAGAGCTCGTGCAGATCCTCGGCGCTGAAGACGCGCACGCGCGCGCCGCGATTGGGCAGCAGCTCGATCAGCCCTTCCGCGGCCAGCACCTTCAAGGCCTCGCGCAAGGGCGTGCGCGAGATGCCGAAACGCTCGCAGAGCAGGCGCTCGGGAACGCGCGCGCCGTCGGCCAGGCTGCCTTCGACGATGTAGTCGCGCAGCGCCGCGACCAGTTCGCCATGAAGCGTGGTCGAGGCGGGAGCTTCCGGGCGGCGCAGCGGCCGCTCCTCGCTCTCATGCGTATCCGAAAGGATCTCGGTCATGACGCCCTGCTAATCGACGCCCATCCCGCTGTCGAGACGTTCTACGGATTATTGCATCCGAAACGATATTGCCAAAGCAAAAAATGAATGCAAAATCTCACCCAAGACAGGCGCGAACCGAAAACCGCGCCCAGGGAGAATTCATCATGGCATCGCAACAGGGCCGTCATTTCCTGCAGATTCCCGGGCCGAGCCCGGTGCCCGATCGCATCCTGCGCGCCATGGACATGCCGGTCATCGACCACCGCAGCGCGGAGTTCGGGCGCCTCGGCCGGGACGTGCTCGACGGCATCAAGACGGTGTTCGGCACGACGCAGCCCGTGGTGATCTACCCCTCCTCCGGGACGGGCGCCTGGGAAGCCGCCATCGTCAACACGCTCTCGCCCGGCGACACGGTGCTGATGGCCGAGACCGGCCATTTCGCCACGCTCTGGCGGCAGATCGCGGCACGCTTCGGCATCGAGGTCGACTTCATTCCCGGAGACTGGCGCCGCGGCGCCGATCCAGCCCAGATCGAGGCGCGCCTCGCCGAGGACCGCGCGCATCGGATCAAGGCCGTCATGGTCGTCCAAAACGAGACCTCGACCGGCTCGACCAGCCGCATCGCCGAGATCCGCCAGGCGATCGACCGCACCGGGCACCCTGCCCTGTTCATGGTCGACACGATCTCCTCGCTCGCCTCGGTCGACTACCGCCACGACGAATGGCGGGTCGACGTCACCGTCTCGGGCTCGCAGAAGGGCCTGATGCTGCCGCCGGGGCTCAGCTTCAACGCGATCTCCGAGAAGGCGCTCGCCGCGGCCAAGGCCAATTCCATGCCCCGCTCCTACTGGGACTGGCAGGAGATGGTGAAGATCAACGCCAACGGCTTCTTCCCCTACACCCCGGCGACGAACCTGCTCTACGGGCTGCGCGAAGCGATCCGGATGCTGCATGAGGAAGGGCTGGAGAACGTCTTCGCTCGCCACCAGCGCCTGGCGGCGGCGACACGGGCCGCGGTGCGCGCCTGGGGGCTGGAGATCCTCTGCGAGAACCCGGCGGAATACTCGCCGGTGCTGACCACGGTGATGATGCCGCCGAGCCATGACGCCGACCAGTACCGCAAGGTCGCGCTGGAGCGCTTCAACATCTCGCTCGGCTCCGGCCTCGGCAAGGTGGCCGGCAAGGTCTTCCGCATCGGCCATCTCGGGGAATGCAACGACCTGACCCTGATCGGGGCGCTCTCCGGCGTCGAGATGGGGCTGGCGGCGGCCGGCGTGCCGCATCGCAGCGGCGGCGTCCAGGCGGCGATGGCCGTGCTCGAAGGCCAGGAGGAGAGCAACACCCGCAAGGCCGCGGTGGCCTGAGCCGGGCGGCGAAGGCCTCTCTTGGAAACGCGCCTGAGCCCTCACCCTGAGGAGCGCCGCAAGGCGCGTCCCGAAGGATGTTTCAGGAGACTCCGGAGGCATCTGGTCCATCCTTCGAGACGCCACTCCCAACGGAATGGCGCCTCAGGATGAGGGCTGGAGTTTCCAAAACGGGCTGAGACCGCGAGCGGCCTCAGCCCTCGATCGAGAAGGCGCCGCGCAGGGCGCCGGAGCGGGTCTGGACCGGCCGCTCGCCGATCCACTGGGCATGGCGCTCGAGGGTCGCGACCGCCGTGCCGACATCGCCCTGGCGCAACGCCGTCAGGATGGCGCGATGGTCCTGGTCGGTGCGGGCCTCCCATTCCGACCGCCAGGCCGAGAACAGGAAGCGGGCGCTGGCGGCGTGCAGATCGTCGATCGCCGCGAGCAGCCGCTTCATCCCGCAGGGCGCGACCAGGATGCGGTGAAAGCGCCGGTTCGCCTCCTCCCAGGCGCGGACATCGGTGGCGGCGTCGCAGGCGCGGCAGGCCTCCTCCGCCCTGTCGAGAATGGCCGGCGTCAGATGCGGCGCGGCATGGCGCAGGGCGAGGCTCTCCAGCGCCGCCCGCATCAGTGCGACCTCCTTCACCTCGGCGAGGTCGAAGGAGGCGACGCGCACGCCGCGGCGCGGCTCGCTCACCGCCAGCCCCTGCGCCTCCAGCCGGCGGAAGGCCTCGCGCACCGGGACATGGCTGGTCGCGAATTCCTTCGCGACATGGTCCTGCCGTAGCCGCGCTCCGGGCTCGATCGCGCCCGAAATGATCCGCTCGGCCAGGGCCTTGGCGATGCGGACGGCGATGGTGTCTTCGGCAGGCTTCGTCATGATTTATAGATAATTCGGCCGAATGCCGGTGTCGATTGCGATCGGCCGGCGTTCCTGGGCTTCGCGCCGGCGAAGAGCCCGGAACCCATGACCACGACGCTCCGTCATGGTCGGGCCTGTCCCGACCATCCACGTCTTCCTTCGTGCAATGGGGGTGTTCAAGACGTGGATGCTCGCCACAAGGGCGAGCATGACGGCTGGAGCAATGTCGTGTTCATGGGTTCCGGGCTCAGGACTGCGGCCTGCCCGGAATGACGGTGATTCCAGTTACTTCGTCCCCGTATGTCAAAACCAACCGAGCCCTCGCCGATGCTGACGTTTTCTGTCAGGACGACGGCAGCAGTCGGCGCGGCTGCGTGCTATTCATGCCGGGCAGATCGCCGCGAGGCTGGAAAGGCCCGGCTTTTGCCCTATCTCTAGCGCTTCATCGCAACGGACGCCCCGATGGCCCGCAAGACCGATATCGCCGCCGCCCAAACGGCTGCCCAGCAAGCTGCTGCGCTGGAAGACATGTTCGACCGCAACCGCGCGGCCGATCCGAACAGCCGCGCCATCACCGTGCGCGGCGCGCGCGAGCACAACCTCAAGAACATCGACCTCGCGATTCCGCGCGACAAGCTCGTGGTCTTCACCGGCCTTTCCGGCTCGGGCAAGTCCTCGCTCGCCTTCGACACGATCTATGCCGAGGGGCAGCGCCGCTATGTCGAGAGCCTTTCGGCCTATGCCCGCCAGTTCCTCGAGATGATGCAGAAGCCCGATGTCGACCAGATCGACGGGCTCTCGCCGGCGATCTCGATCGAGCAGAAGACGACCTCGAAGAACCCGCGCTCGACCGTCGGCACCGTCACCGAGATCCACGACTATATGCGCCTGTTGTGGGCGCGCGCCGGCATTCCCTATTCGCCCGCGACCGGCTTGCCGATCGAGAGCCAGACGGTGCAGCAGATGGTCGACCGGCTGGTCGAGCTGCCGGAGAAGACGCGCGGCTATCTGCTGGCGCCGGTGGTGCGCGGCCGCAAGGGCGAGTTCCGCAAGGAGATGGCGGAGTGGCTGAAGCGCGGCTTCCAGCGCGTCAAGGTCAATGGCGAGTTCTACGAGATCCCGGACGCGCCGCCGCTCGACAAGAAGTTCAAGCACGACATCGACGTGGTCGTGGACCGCATCGTGATCCGGCCCGATCTCGGCGCGCGGCTGGCGGATTCGCTGGAGCAGGCGCTGGAGCTGACCGACGGCATCGCGGTCTTCGAATATGCCGATGAGAAGCAGGAGAACGGCGAAGCGAAGCGCGTCACCTTCTCGTCCAAGTTCGCCTGCCCGGTCTCCGGCTTCACCATCCCCGAGATCGAGCCGCGGCTGTTCTCGTTCAACAACCCCTTCGGCGCCTGCCCGGTCTGCGACGGCCTCGGCCACGAGATGCGGATCGACCCGGACATGATCGTGCCGGATCATTCGCTGACGCTGAAGAAGGGCGCGATCGCGCCCTGGGCCAAGTCGACCTCGCCCTATTACGGCCAGACGCTGGAAGCGCTCGCCAGGCATTTCGGCTTCTCGATGACGAAGCCCTGGTCGGAGCTGCCGGAGAGCGCGCAGAAGGCGATCCTGTTCGGCACCGGCACCGAACCCGTGCGCATGGCCTATAATGACGGGCTGCGGTCCTACGAGGTGAAGAAGCCCTTCGAGGGCGTCATCACCAATATGGAGCGGCGCTGGAAGGAGACCGAGTCGGACTGGGCGCGCGAGGAGATCGGCCGCTTCATGTCCGAGACGCCCTGCGCCGCCTGCAACGGCTATCGCCTGAAGCCCGAGGCGCTGGCGGTGAAGATCGACATGCGCCATATCGGCGAGATCTCGAAGCTCTCGGTGAAGGACGCGTTGGAATGGGTCACCGCCCTGCCCGCCCGCCTCTCGAAGAAGCAGAACGAGATCGCCCCGCGCATCCTCAAGGAGATCCGCGACCGGCTGACCTTCCTGCTCGATGTCGGGCTGGAATATCTGACGCTCGCCCGCGCCTCCGGCACGCTCTCGGGCGGCGAGAGCCAGCGCATCCGGCTCGCGTCACAGATCGGCTCGGGCCTGACCGGCGTACTCTATGTGCTGGACGAGCCCTCGATCGGCCTGCATCAGCGCGACAACGAGCGCCTGCTCGGCACATTGCGCCGGCTAAGGGATCTCGGCAACACCGTGATCGTGGTCGAGCATGACGAGGACGCGATCCTGACTGCGGACTATGTCGTCGATGTCGGCCCCGGCGCCGGCATCCATGGCGGCGAGATCGTCGCCAAAGGCACGCCGCAGGACATCCTCGACGATCCCAATTCGCTCACCGGCAAATACCTCACCGGCGAGATGTCGGTGCCGGTGCCGGAGAAGCGCCGCAAGGCCACCAAGGGCCGCTGCCTCAAGATCGTCGGCGCGCGCGGCAACAATCTCAAGAACGTCGACGTCGAGATCCCGCTCGGCATGTTCACCTGCATCACCGGCGTCTCCGGCGGCGGCAAGTCGACGCTGGTGATCGACACGCTCTACAAGGCGGTGGCGCGCAAGCTGAACGGCTCGATCGAGCACCCGGCCCCGCATGACCGCATCGAGGGCATGGAGCATCTCGACAAGGTCATCGACATCGACCAGTCGCCGATCGGCCGCACGCCGCGCTCGAATCCGGCGACCTATACCGGCGCCTTCACGCCGATCCGCGAATGGTTTGCCGGCTTGCCGGAGGCGAAGGCGCGCGGCTACCAAGCAGGCAGGTTTAGCTTCAACGTGAAAGGTGGCCGCTGCGAGGCCTGCCAGGGCGACGGCGTCATCAAGATCGAGATGCACTTCCTGCCCGACGTCTACGTCACCTGCGACGTCTGCAAGGGCAAGCGCTACGACCGCGAGACGCTGGAGGTGAAGTACCGCGAGAAATCGATCGCCGACGTGCTCGACATGTCGGTCGAGGAGGCGAAGGACCTGTTCAAGGCCGTGCCCTCGATCCGCGAGAAGATGGTGACGCTGGCGCGCGTCGGCCTCGACTATGTCAAGGTCGGCCAGCAGGCGACGACGCTCTCGGGCGGCGAGGCGCAGCGCGTCAAGCTCTCCAAGGAACTGTCGAAGCGCGCCACCGGCCGCACGCTCTACATCCTCGACGAGCCGACCACCGGCCTGCATTTCCATGATGTCGCCAAGCTCATGGAGGTGCTGCACGAGCTGGTCGACCAGGGCAATTCGGTGGTGGTGATCGAGCACAATCTCGAGGTGGTGAAGACCGCCGACTGGGTGATCGACATGGGCCCCGAGGGCGGCGACGGCGGCGGCACCGTGGTGGCGCAGGGCACGCCGGAGGACATCGTCCGCATCGGCAAGGGCCACACCGCGCGCTTCCTCAAGGAGGTGCTGGACCGGCGGCCGATCAAGAAGGGCAAGGTGGTCAGGCAGGCGGCGGAGTAGCAGCCGGCCGGCTGCAATCGCGGGCTGCGCGGCGCGCCTGAGGGGGAGGCCTTGATGGGGCCTTGCGCGCCTTGGAAGCGCGATCGATAGTCTTGGTCGCGGATTGCTCCAAGGCTGGGTTTCATCGTGTCATTCGTTGAACAACCGGTAGTCGCGCTCTTCATTTCCCTGGCCCTCGGCTATCTGATCGGCAAGATCCGCATCGGCTCCATCCAGGTCGGCGGTGTCTGCGGCACGTTGTTCGTCGCGCTGGCGATCGGACAGCTCGGCGTGAAGATCAGCCCGGACCTGAAGAACGTCGCCTTCGCGCTCTTCATCTTCGCGCTCGGCTTCACCGCCGGCCCGCAATTCTTCAACAACATCCGCGGCGGCTGGCGCTACGGCATCCTCTCCTTCGTCGAGGTCGTCACCGTGCTGCTGTTGCTGGCAGCAGCCGTCGCGCTGTTCCGGCTCGACTACGGCACGGCCTCGGGGTTGTTCGCCGGCTCGGCGACGGAATCAGCCGTACTCGGCACGGCGTCCGAAGCGATCGCGCGCCTTGCTCTGCCTGCCGGCGAGATCGAGCGGCTTCAAGGCAACATGGCCACCGCCTACAGCGTCACCTATCTGTTCGGCCTCGTCGCCATCGTCGTCACCGTCACGCAGATCGGGCCGCTGCTGCTCGGGGTCGATATCCGCGAGGCCTCGGCGGCGCTGGCGCGCGATCTCGGCGCCGAGGACGAGGCCGGCAAGGAGAACGGCGTGCCCGAGATCGTCTCGCGCAGCTTCCGCGCCGGGCCGATCGCCGGCAGCACCGTCGGCGCCTTCGAGAACAGCGTCAACGGCGTCGTGACCATCGATCAGGTCGGGCGCGGCGGCGGTTTCACCAAGGCCACGGCCGAGACCTTGCTGGAGCCGGACGACATCGTGCTGGTGCTCGGCCGGCGCCGCTCCGTCATCGCCGTCAGCGAGCGCCTCGGCACGGAGGTGCCGATGCCGGCCGGGGACAATGTCCCGCTGGTCGAGCGCGAGGTCGTGCTCGTGCGGCGCGAGGTCAGCGGGCGCCGGATCCGGGATCTGCGCCGGCTCGCCAGCGCGGAGCAGCGGCGCGGCGTCTTCATCTCGCGCATACGCCGGCTCGGCCAGAACATCCCGGCCCTGCCCGGCTCGGTGCTCGAGCAGGGCGACATCCTGACCCTCTACGGTTCGGAGGATGCGATCCTCCGTGCCGCGCCGGAGCTCGGCCATCTGCTGCCGGCGAGCGCGGCGACGGATTTCGTCATGCTCGGGCTCGGCATCGTCGTCGGCCTCCTGCTCGGCGAGCTCAGCCTGCAGATCGGGGCGCTCAACCTGACGCTGGGCACCGGCGGCGGCGCCCTGGTCTCCGGCCTGTGCTTCGGCTGGCTGCACATGCACCGGCCGGCGCAGGGCGCCATCCCGCCCGCGGCGGCGGGCTTCATGAAGGATTTCGGGCTGGCGACCTTCATCGCCGCGGTCGGGCTCTCGGTCGGGCCGGAGGCCTTCACCCTGCTCAAGCAGTACGGGCTCATCCTGCCGGTCCTGTCGATCCTGGTCTCGGCCCTGCCCGCCCTCGCCTCGCTCTATATCGGCCGCTACCTGCTCAAGATCGAGGCGCCGATCCTGCTCGGCGCCATCGCGGGCCAGCATTGCAGCACGCCGGCGATCAGCGCGCTCGTCTCGCTCGCGGGCAATTCCACGCCGGTCATCGGCTACACCGTCACCTATGCGATCTCGAATGTGCTGCTGCCGCTGATGGGCCCCCTCGTCGTCGGCATGGTCGGGCTCATCGGCTAGAAGGCTTCCGCGCGGTGGTAGCGCAGGGCACGCCTGAGAACATCGTCAGTACGGCAAAGAGCCACTCCGTGCACTTCCTCAAGGTCACTGCCGCGCGAAGACGTGGATGGTCGCCACAAGGGCGACCCTGACGGCGGGGATATCTTCGGCACCTTATCCCCGCCCCTCCTCACCTGCCCTATCCTGCCCTCGCCCATCACCCGAACGGGGCGGCCGTCCGGAGGTATGCTGGAGGTTGGGTGAGGGTCGGCGCCTGCGGGCGGGGGTTACGCCCCGCTCCCGGGAGGCTTCGGGGCACCGCCCTGGGGACACTACGGTCCCTGTGCGAGGAGCTCGCTGGACGGGATGGCGGAAGCGGGCATGCCCGACACCGCGGTGTGGCGCACCCGTCGGGGCGTTGAGGCCGCAGGACAGCATGAGCGGCCGCCGCCTTCCCGAATAAGCGCGGCCCGGAGCCAAAAATCGCCGGAGGCGGAGCGCCACGGGGCGTGCGACGGGTGGCTCAACCCCGCCGCGCCGCAGCCTGGCTCAACGGTTGCGGATTTTCCTCGCGCCTCGCGGCGCTCCGCCAGCCCTGTCCAGCCACCCTTGCGACCCCGCCGCGCGCCAGCGCGGGCGGATGATCCTGCGTGCCTCACCCGACCGGAGCCCCGCCATGCCGAAACGCCAGAACTTCTTCGCCGATCTGCCGCCGATCACCGATTTCGAAAGCTGCCAGAAGGTGCGGCCGATGCTGATGCAGCGCATCGGCGACATTTTCGGCGTCTGGCGCGGCTGCGAGGACAAGGCCTGCGTCCGGGCGCGGAGCTGCCGGCGCAGCGACGGGGCCTGCCTCGTCGCCTTCATGCAGGCGGTGCCGGACCATGAGCGCCGGCTGTTCCGCTATGCGCTGGAGAACCGCCGCAACGGCCTCGACGCCGACGAGGCGTTCGAGCGGGCGCAGGTGCGCGTCGCGGAGGAGATTGCGCGGTTCGGGGAATAAGGGGCCCGCGGCTCCCCGTCATGCTCGGGCTTGTCCCGAGCATCCACGTCTTGCGGCGCTGATGGCGAGCACGGCTTGCGACGCAGCGCTCGCCCAGCCTTCCCCGCAAAGACGGGGATGGTCGCCACAAGGGCGACCATGACGGGGGAGGTTCCGGCGGGGATTCCGTGCCCGCCCCTCGCCTCTCAGAACCGGTCGATGATCGTGACGCCGGTGCCCTCGAAGCGGTCCATCGCCATCAGGGCGGGAATCGCTTCAGCGAGGTCGATGCGGCGGCCGACGAGCTGCTGCGGGGTGAGCTTGCCGGCGCTGATCATGTCGAGCATCGCGCCATAGCGATGCGCCTGCATGCCGTGGCTGCCGAGGATTTCGAGCTCATGGGCGATGACCTGCGCCATCGGGATCGGCGGCGCCGCCTGCTCCGCCAGCAGGAGCCCGACCTGGATATGCTTGCCGCGCTTGCGCAGGTTCGCCACCGAGTTGAAGCAGGTCTGGGGAGAGCCGAGCGCATCGAGCGAGACATGGGCACCGCCACCGGTCGCGTCGCGCACGGCGGCGACGACATTGGGCTGGGTCCTGGCGTTGATCGTCACGGCGGCGCCGACCTCGCGGGCGAGGCGCAATTTGTCGTCGGAGATGTCGACGGCGACGACCTGCGCGCCGAGCGCATTGGCGATCATGATCGCGGAGAGGCCGATGCCGCCGCAGCCATGCACGGCGACCCATTGCCCGGCCGAGACCTTGCCCTGGTCGACCACGGCGCGGAACGAGGTCACGAAGCGGCAGCCGAGGCTGGCGGCCGTGGCGAAGTCGATCTCCTCCGGCAGGCGCACGAGGTTGAAATCGGCCCGGTCGATGCGGACGTATTCGGCGAAGGAGCCCCAATGGGTGAAGCCGGGCTGGAACTGGTCGTCGCAGACCTGCTGGTTGCCGGAATGGCATTGCGGGCAGGCGCCGCAGCCCGAGACGAAGGGCACGGTGACGCGGTCGCCCTCGCGGAAGCGCACGACGCTGCGGCCGACCGCGGCGATGACGCCGGCGAGCTCATGGCCCGGCACATGCGGCAGGCGGATATCGGGATCGTGGCCGACCCAGCCATGCCAGTCGCTGCGGCAGAGCCCCGTCGCCTCGACCTTGATGACGACGCTGTGCGGCTCCGGCACCGGGTCCGGCAGGATGCGCAGCTCGGGGGCCTGCCCGAAGGCTTCGTAGACGACGGCTTTCATGGGCCGGGGCTCCTTGTTCGACGCCCGTGTCATGGGCCAGGGCCGGCGGAAACGTCAATCGCGACGCGCGGCCGCGGCCGGCATGGGGGCGGCTCGGACGGGAGATCGGGAGGGAAAAGAAAAGCCCGGCGGAGCGAATCCGCCGGGCCTCGTCCGTTGCATCGCCCGCCGCGGTCAGCCCGCGGCGGGAGGCCGCCCCGCGAAGGGCGGCCGCCGGATCAGGTGCGATACCAGGCGCCGATGTTCCAGCTGTCGACGTCCCAGCCGCTGTGGTCGAGCTGCAGGCTGTTCGCCGCGGCGATCACCTTGGTGCGCGACAGCACGGGGAGGATGACGTTGGCCTCGCAGAAGATCTCGTTGACCTTGATCAGCAGCTCCGCGCGCTTGGCCGGGTCGAGCTCCTTCTGGGCGGCCTTGTAGGCCTCGTCGGCAGCCGGATCGGAGTAGCGCGAGACGTTGCGGCCCAGCCACTTGTTCTCCTTGTTGGCGATCTCCCAGGAGACGAACTGGTTGAGGAAACGCTCCGGATCAGGCTGCGGCTGCGTCGTCGTGTACATCTCCATGTCGACATACAGCTTGGTGTAGGTGTCGGGGTTGGCGACGTCCGACGAGAAGAACACCGAGGCGGTGACCGACTTGAGCTCGAGCTCGATGCCGGCGCGCTGGCAGGCCTGCTTGACGATGGCCTGGACCTTCTGGCGCGGGGCGTTGATCGAGGTCTGAAAGACGTATTTGAGCTTCTTGCCGTCCTTCTCGCGGACGCCGCCCCAGCCCTTCTTCCAGCCGGCCTCCTCGAGGATCTTGTTGGCCTTCTCGATGTTGAACTCGTATTTCAGCTTCGGCGACTTGAACTGCTTGGGCTCGTTGACGAAGCTCGCGGTCGCGGTGCCGCCGCGGCCATAGATGAACTTCTGGATCGAGTCGCGGTCGATCAGCAGGTTGATCGCCTGGCGCACCGCCGGGTCCGACAGGGTCGGGTGCTTGGTCTTGACGCTCGAGCGCTCGCCGTCGACCTCGGTCCAGGGATCGGTCGTGTTCAGGATGATGAACTCGATGTCGCCAGACGGAACCGCGCTGATCCGGCCGCGACCACCGGTCTCCATGCGCTTGAGGACCTCGTCCTCGACCAGCGTGTCCCAAGCGTAGTCGTATTCGCCGGTCTGCAGCACGGCACGGGCCGCCGAGACCGCGTCACCGCCGCCCTTCACCTCGAGCGTGTCGAAATGCGGCCGGTTCGCGACGTGGTAGTTCTCGTTGCGGGTGCCGGTCAGGATGTCGCCCGGTTTGAACTCCGCGAACTTGTAGGGGCCGGTGCCGACCGGCTTCAGGTTCGCCGGGGCCTCGCGCGACTTGGCGCCCTTGTACTCGCCGAAATGGTGCTTCGGGATGATCATGCCGGCGACGCCGACGAAGGGGTCGGCCCAGAACGGCGTCGGCTCCGCGAAGACCACCTTGACGGTGAAGTCGTCGACCTTCTCGACCTTGATGTCCTTGTAGGCGCCGGAGGTGTAGGCGGCGGTCGCCGGGTCGGCGGCATATTCCCAGGTGAAGACGACGTCGTCGGCCGTGAACGGCTTGCCGTCATGCCACTTCACGCCCTGCTTCAGCTTCCAGACCACGACCGTGCCGTCTTCCGACAGGCCGCCATTGGCCTTGCTCGGGACTTCGGCCGCGAGCTGCGGAATGAGGTTGCCTTCCTTGTCCCAGCCGGCGAGCGGCTCGTAGAAGATGCGCGAGGCGATCTGGTCCTTGGTGCCCGAGGCGAAATGCGGGTTCAGCAGGGTCGGAGCCTGCCAGAGCAGCATCTTGAGCGGGCCACCGCCGCCGGCCTTGGTCGGCTTGTAGTCGAGCGTGGCATTCGCCATCGCAACGCCGTTCCAGGCGAGGATCTGGCTCGCGATCGGAGCGGTGATGCCGACAGCCGCCATCTTCTGAATGAAAGAACGCCGCGAAAGGCGCCCACCCTTCAGGTTCTGCACCATACCCTGGATATACTGACTAGTCATAATTAACCTTCACAGAACATCGGCAAGACGCCGACCAACAAGTTGACCAGGCTTAGTCTTGTTTTTATTTGCTCCAAAACATGACCACGCCTCGGCCGCAACGCTCCCCTTAGGAGCGACGACCTTAAGCCCATCTTAAGATGGCTGCGCCGAGCGGCATGCCGAAATCTGCTCGCCACTCGGCCCAGACCTGGGCGGTCGAATCGATTCGCGCAAGGAGGCGGCAACAAGGCGGGGGATGCGAGCAGCGCATCCGTTCGGGCGCGACATTGCGTCGCCTGCGGGGATCGACATCCTGGCATTTCGGGGCTGCAGCAGTGTTCCAGAGCGGAAATACGGCCGCGCGCGTGCAACACCGATATCTGGGCAAGCAGCCGTCCGGCTGCATGAGCCGACCAGCCATGCGCCTCGCGCCGGTCAATGCCCGCCCGCTCCTTTCACGATTGACCCGCCAGCCATCTTGATGGCGGGATCGCGTCGTCACCCCGATCACGGCCGCCGCAGCCCGGCCTTCCGACCAGCGAGCCCCCCATGACCGACTCCACGATTTCCCTCGGCCTGATCGGCGCCGGCATCATGGGCGAGCGCATGCTGCGCGCGGCGCTCGACCAGCCGGCAACGGCACTTCGCGTCTCCGGCATCTGGGACCCTTCCACTGATGCGATGGAGCGGATCGCGGCCGCGCTGCCGGCCGTGCCGCGCCAGCCCGACGCCGCTGCGCTGATCGCGGCGAGCGACTGCGTCTACATCGCCTCGCCGCCCTCCTCCCATCTCGGCCATGCGCGTGCCGCGCTCGCCGCCGGCAAGGCGGTGTTCTGCGAGAAGCCGCTCGCGGTCGATGTCGATGATGCCCGCGCCTTCGTCGCCGAGGCCGGCGCGCGCGGCGCGGTGAACTTTCCCTTCGCCTCCTCGCCGGCGGTGGCGCGGCTGCGCGAATGGATCGCCTCCGGCGCGGTCGGCACGCCGGAGCGCGTCTCAATCGAGGTCGCCTTCGCGACCTGGCCGCGCTCCTGGCAGGTCGATGCGGCCGGCTGGCTCGACCGCACGGCGCAGGGCGGCTTCACCCGCGAGGTCGTCTCGCATTTCCTGTTCCTGACCCGTCGCGTCGCCGGGCCCTTCGCCGGCCTTGCCGCCAAGGCCGTCTTCCCCGAGGCCGGGAAGAGCGAGCGCCGGATCGAGGCGACGCTCACGGCCGGCGCCCTGCCCGTCATCCTGACCGGCAGCGTCGGCTCAACGACGAAGGACGATCACAATGTCTGGACGCTGGAGGGCGACAAAGGCGCGGTGAGACTCTGCGACTGGTCGCGCGCCGAGCGCCGCCTTCCCGATGGCAGCTGGGAGGCCGATCCGGAGGCGCTCTCCCAGAACGAAGCACGCCCGCTGGCGCTGCGCCGCCAGCTTGAAGGCGTCGCCAGGCTGACGCGCGGCGAACCGCATCATCTCGCGACCTTGCGCGAAGCGTTCGATGTGCAGGACATCGTCGAGACGATCCTGAAGAGCGCCTGAGGCTCCAATCGATCCGGGCCGCATCTCGGCTCCACGCTGGAAGCTGCCCGGACAGCATCATTTTCAGGCAAAATGGGCAAAAGCCCGTCCTTCGAGATATTTTTACTCTGCGACTCCGACAATACAGAACAACACACTATCTGATGTGAATTGAGCGACCGCCCGTCCATCGCGTAAAATCCCCGTTCGAAAGACCGAACAGGGATGGGTTGTCGTGGCAGTTCTGAACGTCATCGATCGACAGGGCTTGAGCCATGAGCTGGAAGCCGTCGAAGGCTGGCGGATCATGGAAATCCTGCGCGACTACAAGGTCGGCATCGAGGGGGTCTGCGGCGGCTCCTGCGATTGCGGCACCTGCCATGTCATCGTCGCACAGGAATGGGCCGAGCGCCTACCCGAGCCGCGCGACGAGGAGATCGACGCGCTCGACGAGCTGCCGTTGATCGAGGCGACCTCGCGCCTCTCCTGCCAGATCATCTGGTCCGACCATCTCGACGGGCTGACGCTGACGCTCGCGGAGGCCGCCTGATGGCCACCGCAGCAAAACGCGTTCCGTTGCCGGCGATCCTGCTCGCCAACGACCTGCTCGACGGCGACGTCGTCTTCGCCACGGCCGACGGCACCGGCGCGCTCGCCTGGACCCGCGATCCAGCGCCGGCCCTTGTCGCCAATGATGACGCGGCGGCCGAAAAGCTCGAAGCCTTCGCCGCCGCCGAACTCAGCGGCAACAAGGTCGTCGATGCCTATCTCGTCGATGTCGCCATCGAGAGCGGCAGCCCCGTGCCGCGCCATTTCCGCGAGCGCTTCAAGACGCTCGGCCCCAGCAATCGTCCCGATCTCGGCAAGCAGGCCGGTGAAGGCATCGCCGCCACGCCGAAGGGCTAGTTGATGTATCGTTACGACGAATTCGACGAGCGTTTCGTCCGGGAGCGGGTAGCGCAGTTCACCGACCAGGTGACGCGCCGGCTCGACGGCTCGCTGACCGAGGACGAGTTCAAGCCGCTCAGGCTCAAGAACGGCGTCTATCTCCAGCTCCACGCCTATATGCTGCGGATCGCCATCCCCTATGGTACGCTGAACTCACGCCAGCTGCGCCAGCTTGCCCTGATCGGCGAGAAATACGACCGCGGCTACGGCCATTTCACCACGCGCCAGAATCTGCAGTTCAACTGGCCGAAGCTGCGCGACGTGCCCGAAATTCTCGGGCTGCTCGCCGATGTCGAGATGCATTGCATCCAGACCTCCGGCAACTGCATCCGCAACGTCACGGCCGACCATTTCGCCGGCGTGGCGCAGGAAGAGATCGAGGACCCGCGTCCGACGGCCGAGCTGATCCGGCAATGGTCCTCGGCCCATCCCGAATTCAGCTACCTGCCGCGCAAGTTCAAGATCGCGGTGACGGGCGCCGAAGCCGACCGGGCGGTGATCAAGGCGCACGATATCGGGCTCAGACTGCGCCGCCACCCCGATACGCATGAGACCTGCTACGAGGTCAGCGTCGGTGGCGGGCTCGGCCGCACGCCGATGATCGGCAAGGTCGTGCGCGACTATCTGCCGAAGAAGGACCTGCTCGCCTATCTCGAGGCGATCATGCGGGTCTATAATCTCGAAGGCCGGCGCGACAACAAGTACAAGGCCCGGGTCAAGATCCTCGTCCACGAGATCGGTGCCGAGGAATTCACCCGCCGCGTCGAAGCCGAATTCGCCCAGCTCGACGGCCCTTCGATCAATGCCGATCCGGAAGAGGTCGCGCGCATCGCGGCCTATTTCGCGCCGCCGCGCTACGAAACGCTGCCGGCCATCAGCAACACGCTGGAAGCCGCAAGGGCCACGAACCCGGCCTTCGCCCGCTGGGTCGAGGTCAACACCGCGCCGCACAAGGCGCCGGGCTACACGGCGCTGACGGTCTCGCTGAAGCCGATCGGCCAGGCGCCGGGCGATGCGACCAGCGCGCAGATGCGCCTCGTCGCGGATCTCGCCGAGCGCTATTCCTTCGACGAATTGCGCGTGACCCATGCGCAGAACCTCGTGCTGCCGCATGTGCGCCAGCGCGATCTCTTCGCGATCTGGCAAAAGCTCGGCGAGGCCGGGCTGGCGAGCGCCAATATCGGCCTCGTCACCGACATCATCTCCTGCCCCGGCCTCGATTATTGCGCGCTGGCGACGGCGCGCTCGATCCCGATCGCGCAGGCGATCCAGCAGCGTTTCGCCGACGAGGCCCGCCAGCGCGAGATCGGGCCGCTCGGCATCAAGATCTCCGGCTGCATCAATGCCTGCGGCCATCACCATGTCGGCCATATCGGCATTCTCGGCCTGGAGAAGCGCGGCATCGAATCCTACCAGATCACGCTCGGCGGCGACGCCACCGAGAACGCGGCGATCGGCGAGATCCTCGGCCCCGGCCTCACCGCCGAGGAGGTGCCGGATGCGGTCGAGCGCATCGTCGCGGTCTATCTGACCGAGCGCAGCGAGGCCGAGAGCTTCATCGACACGATCCGCCGTATCGGCCTCGGGCCGTTCAAGGCCGCCTTCCAGGAGGTGACCCGTGCCGCTGCTTGACCGGAACGGAAGCCGCGAGGACCGCTGGACCCGTAGCGAGGGAGCCGCGATCGGCAATATCCCGGCCGCGCTCGTGCCGTGGGAGGCTCTGACTGAAGCGCTTGAGGCGCTGGCGCCCGCGCAGCAGATCGGCGTGATCCTGCCTAATTCCGTGCCCTTCGCCGCGCTCGCGCCCTTCCTGCCGCAGCTTTCCCTCGTCGCCATCGCCTTTCCGGCCTATGCCGATGGGCGCGGCTTCAGTCTGGCCCGCCAGATCCGGCGCGCCGACTTCACGGGCGAAATCCGCGCCAGCGGCCCGCTGATCGCCGACCAGTTCGCCTATGCGCTCTCCTGCGGCTTCGACACGATCGAACTGCCGGAGGCCAGCGCCGCCCGCCAACCGGTGCCGCAATGGCTGCATGCAAGGGAATCGTTCAGCGCCACCTATCAGCGCGGCTATGAGGCGACCGAACGGAACATTCTCGACCAGCGCCGGGCGGCGAAAGCCGCGGGCCGCCTCGCGGCGGAGCGAGCATGACGATCTCAACCGCCCCGCGAGGTCCGATCGGACGCCCCGGAACCGCCGCGGGCGTCGGCGAGGACGGCCCCAACGCCGAATTCGAGGCGCTGCTGCCGCGCCAACCCGGCAGCGAGGAGCGCGGGCGCTGGTTCGATCTTTGCTTTCGCCTTATCATTCTGGCACTGGCCGCGCTGTGGCTGCTCATGCCGCCGGCAGGCGGCGGGCGCGACGCGGCGGATGAGAAGGCTGTAGCGACGCCCCGATGACCGATAGACAGCCCGAAACGACCGCAGCGCGCATCGAGCCGCTGGCGACGCTGCCGCTCTTCCACAAGCTGAGCGGCCGCAAGGTCGTGCTCGCCGGCGCGAGCGAGAGCGCGCTGTGGAAGGCCGAACTGCTGGCGGCGACCGGGGCCGAGCTCCACGTCTTCGCCGATGACGAGGCGGAGCTGTTCGAAGGGCTGGCGCAAGGCGAGGCCGGCGCTCATGTGCATGTCCACGGGCGAGCCTGGCAGGCGGACGATCTCACGGATGCGGCGATCGCCGTGGCCGATCTGGACGATTCCGACGCGGTCCGCGCCTTCGTCGCGGCGGCGCGGCAGGCGGGCGTGCCGGTCAACATCGTCGACAAGCCCGAGCATTGCGACTTCGCCTTCGGCGCATTGGTCAACCGTTCGCCGTTGATCGTCGCCGTCTCCACAGATGGCGCCGCGCCCGTCTTCGGGCAGGCGATCCGCACCAAGATCGAGGCGTTGCTTCCGGCGGGGCTGAAGAACTGGGCGCAGGCCGCCGCCGACTGGCGCCCCTCGGTCCAGGCGCGCGAACTGCCCTTCGCACTGCGGCGCAGCTTCTGGGAGCTCTTCGCCGGCAGGGCGATGGCCGAGCCGGAGCGCACGCCGAACCTCGAGGATGAGACGGAGCTTTTCGCGAAGCTCTCCCGGATCGAGTCCGCCCATGACGGCAAGGGCCGCGTCACGCTGGTGGGCGCCGGCCCGGGCGACCCGGAACTGCTGACGCTGAAGGCGATTCGGGCCCTGCAAAGCGCCGACATCATCCTCTATGACGACCTCGTCTCGCCCGGCGTGCTCGAACTGGCGCGGCGCGAGGCCAGGCGCATGCTGGTCGGCAAGACCGGCTATGGCCCTTCGGTGAAGCAGGACGACATCAATGCGCTGATCGTCTCGCTGGCCGGCCAAGGCAAGCATGTCGTGCGCCTGAAGGGCGGCGACCCCGGCATCTTCGGCCGCGCCGGCGAAGAGATCGAGGCCTGCCAGGCCGCGGGCATCCCGGTCGCGATCGTGCCGGGAATCTCGGCGGCACAGGGTGCCGCCGCCTCGCTCGGCCTGTCGCTGACCCATCGCGACCATGCGCGGCGGCTGCAGTTCGTCACCGGCCATTCGCGCAAGGGCGAACTGCCTGACGATCTCGACTGGCGCGCCATGGCCGACCCCGCCGCCTCGACCGTGATCTACATGGCGCGCGCTACCCTGCCCGGCTTCCGCGAACGCGCCGTCGCCGCCGGGCTCGACCCACGGACGCCGGCCGTCGCCGTGCTCGCCGCGACACGGCCGGACGAGGCGCGCGTCGCCGCGACCATCGCGACCCTGCCGGAGCGCCTGACGGAACTTTCGGCGAGCGGGCCGGTTCTGGTCCTGCTCGGCCATGCCTTCGGCGCCCTGCTGGCCAAGGACGAATCTGCCGCGGATCGTCGTCGGGCCTGATCGATGCCGCGCCTTCGCCAGACTGCCGGAAAGCCGGTGCCGGAGATGTGTCTTCTCCGCCGGCACCCAAGTTTGGAAGGCGCTTATTGCGCCAGATCATTGAGACCAGGCCGACAATTCAGTACGTTTCGTTTGTTATTCAGAACGGATCGAAGCTTCGACCAAGCCTCGCCGTGAACGCAACGGAGCCCCGACATGACGCGACCCGTGTTTCGCCGCCTCCTCCGGGCCGGACTGGTTCTGGGAGCCTTCAGCCTCTGCTTCGGCGTCGTCGCCGGAGCCCGCGCCCAGACCGAGCTCCTGAACGTATCCTACGACCCCACCCGCGAGCTCTATCGCGAGATCAACGCGGCCTTCATCGCCGAGTGGAACGGGAAGAATCCGGACAAGAAAATCGCGACGATCCGCCAGTCGCATGGCGGCTCGGGCGCGCAGGCCCGCACCGTGATCGACGGGCTCAATGCCGATGTCGTGACGCTGGCGCTCGCCGGCGACATCGACGCCGTCGCCGAGCGCTCGAAGAAGCTGCCGCTCGACTGGCAGAAGCGCCTGCCGCACAATTCCTCGCCCTATACCTCGACGATCGTCTTCCTCGTCCGCAAGGGCAATCCGAAGGCGATCAAGGACTGGGGCGACCTGGTGAAGCCGGGCGTGCAGATCATCACGCCGAATCCGAAGACCTCGGGCGGGGCGCGCTGGAACTACCTCGCCGCCTGGGCCTATGCCGAGAAGGCCTTCGACAAGGACGAGGCGAAGATCCGCGACTATATCGGCAAGCTGCTCGCCAATGTGCCGGTGCTCGACACCGGCGCGCGCGGCGCCACCACCACCTTCACCCAGCGCGGCATCGGCGACGTCTTCCTGTCCTGGGAGAACGAGGCCTTCCTCGCCCTGAAGGAGTTCGGCGCCGACAAGTTCGACATCGTGGTGCCGAGCCTGTCGATCCTGGCCGAGCCGCCGGTCGCGCTGGTCGATGCCAATGTCGACGCCAAGAAAACCCGCGAGCAGGCGCAGGCCTATCTCGAATTCCTCTATACGCCGAAGGCGCAGGCGATCATCGCCCGGAACTTCTACCGCCCGCGCAATCCTGAAGCCGCCGATTCGAAGGACATCGCCAATTTCCCGAAGGTCGAGCTGGTGACGATCGACGACGTCTTCGGCGGCTGGAAGAAGGCGCAGCCCACCCATTTCAGCGATGGCGGCACCTTCGACCAGCTCTACAAGCCGGCACGCTGACCCCATGACGAGCGCGACGACGCCCTTCCGCTGGCGTGAGCCGAGCATCCTGCCCGGCTTCGGGCTCGCGCTCGGCATCACCGTGACGGCATTGTCGCTGATCGTGCTGATCCCGCTGGCCGCGCTCTTCCTCAAGGCCGCCAGCGCCGGCCCCGCCGATATCTGGGCGGTGGCAACCTCGCCGCGCACGCTCGCCGCGCTGAAGCTCTCCTTCACCGCGGCGCTGTTCGCCGCGCTGGTCAATGCCGTGTTCGGGCTGATCCTGGCCTGGGTCCTCGTGCGCTACGACTTTCCCGGACGGCGGCTGATCGATGCGGCCGTCGACCTGCCTTTCGCCCTGCCGACGGCGGTGGCCGGCATCTCGCTCGCGGCGATCTATGCGCCGAACGGCTGGGTCGGGTCGCTGCTCGCGCCGCTCGCCTTCAAGCTGAGCATCCCGTTCACCGATCTCTCCTTCGGCTTCGACGGCAAGGTCGCCTATACGCCTCTCGGCGTGATGGTGGCGCTGATCTTCATCGGCCTGCCCTTCGTGGTGCGCACCGTGCAGCCGGTGCTGGAGGAGCTGCAGAGCGACGTCGAGGAGGCGGCCGCGCTGCTCGGCGCCAGCCGCTTCCGGACGATCTTCCGGGTGATCCTGCCGCAGGTCCTGCCGGCGCTGCTGACCGGCTTCGTGCTCGCCTTCGCGCGGGCCGTCGGCGAGTACGGCTCGGTCATCTTCATCGCCGGCAACGTGCCGATGATCTCCGAAATCGCTCCGCTGCTGATCGTGATCCGGCTCGAGCAGTTCGACTATGCCGGCGCCGCCGTGGTGGCGACGATGATGCTGCTGATCTCCTTTGCCCTGATCCTCGCCGGCAACCTGATCCAGGCCCGCGCCCGCCGGAGGTTCGGCGATGTCTGACGCGACCCTGCCCACTGTCTCCGCAGCGATGCCAGCGCGCAGTTCCGGCCGGGCGCGCGGCGAGAGCCTCGCCGTACAGATCGTGCTGATCGCGATTTCGCTCGCCTTCCTGCTGCTCTTCCTGCTGCTGCCGCTCGTCACCGTCTTCGTCGAGGCCGGCGCCAGAGGCTGGGAAGCCTATCGCGCCGCGATCACCGAGCCCGACGCGCTGGCGGCGATCCGCCTGACGCTGCTCGTCGCTGCGATCGCCGTGCCCTTCAACATCGTCGTCGGCATCGCGGCCGCCTGGGCGATCGCCAAGTTCGAATTCACAGGCAAGAACCTGCTGATCAGCCTGATCGACCTGCCCTTCTCGGTCTCGCCGGTGATCTCCGGGCTCGTCTTCGTGCTGCTCTTCGGCGCGCAGGGCTATTTCGGCCCCTGGCTGCAGGCGCACGACCTCAAGATCGTCTTCGCGCTGCCGGGGCTGATCCTGGCGACGGTCTTCGTCACCTTCCCCTTCGTGGCGCGCGAACTGATCCCGCACATGCAGTCGCTCGGCTCGGCCGACGAGGAAGCGGCACTGACGCTCGGCGCCTCGCCCTGGCGCGTGTTCTTCTCGGTGACGCTGCCGAACGTGAAATGGAGCCTGTTCTACGGCGTCCTGCTCTGCAACGCCCGCGCGATGGGCGAATTCGGTGCGGTGGCGGTCGTCTCCGGCAAGATCCGTGGCGTGACCAACACCATGCCGCTGCATATCGAGATCCTCTACAACGAGTACATGGGCGCGGCGGCTTTCGCGGTGGCTTCGCTGCTGGCGGGGCTGGCCCTCGTCACCCTCGTGCTCAAGACCCTGCTGGAATGGCGCTACGGCGATGTCATCGCCGCCAGCCGCCGCCACTGACCCTGCGAACGAAGGAGCCGGGCCATGTCGGTCGCCGTCACCATCGAGACCATCGAGAAGCGCTTCGAGAACTTCCCGGCGCTGCGCGGCGTCTCGCTCGACATCCAGCCGGGCGAGCTCGTCGCGCTGCTCGGCCCCTCGGGCTCGGGCAAGACCACGCTGCTGCGGCTGATCGCCGGGCTGGAAGAAGCCGATCGCGGCCGGGTCCTGTTCGGCGAGACCGACACGCGCGACCTCTCGCTGCGCGAGCGCCGCATCGGCTTCGTGTTCCAGCAATATGCGCTGTTCAAGACAATGAACGTCGCCGAGAACATCGCCTTCGGATTGAGATCACGGCCGCGCCGCGAACGCCCGAGCAGGGATGAAATCCGCAAGCGCGTCAGCGCCTTGCTCGAGCTCGTTCAGTTGCCGGGTCTGGAAAAGCGCTATCCCAGCCAGCTCTCCGGCGGCCAGCGCCAGCGCGTGGCCCTGGCGCGTGCGCTCGCCATCGAGCCGCGCGTGCTGCTCCTCGACGAGCCCTTCGGCGCGCTCGATGCCAAGGTCCGCAAGGATCTGCGCGCCTGGCTCAGGGAGCTGCATGGCCGCACCGGCCACACCACCGTCTTCGTCACCCATGACCAGGAGGAGGCGCTGGAACTCGCCGACCGCGTCGCGATCCTCAACGAGGGACGCATCGAGCAGGTCGGCTCGGCCGACGACGTCTACGACCATCCGGCGACGCCCTTCATCTGCGAGTTTTTGGGCGAGGTGAACAAGCTGCCGGTCAAGGTCGTCGGCAGCCAGGCCTTCTTCGGCGACCGGCCGGTGCTGGGCGGATTGTCGCAGAACCAGGGCGGCCCGGCCTCGCTCTATGTCCGCCCGCAGCATCTGCGCATCGTCGACGAGACGCCGCTGGCCCTGCCCGGCGTGGTCGAGCATCTTCGCCGCAACGGGCCCTTGCGCCGCGCGGAAGTGGCTGTCGAGGGGCTGAAGAAGCGCCTCGATGTCGACCTCGCCAGCCAGGTCGCGCCGGCGATCGGCGAGCGGGTGCGGCTGCGCATCGCGCACGGCAACCTGTTCGCCGCCGCGTGAGGGACCTGGCCATGCTCGGATTTGACCCGAGCATCTCAGGACGGAGGGACGCCCTTCCTGCATGAGATTCTCGGGTCTGCGCTTCGCTCCGCCCGAGAATGACGCCCTGCATGCGAGAGCGGCATGAAGCCGCCCTCGCCTCGGCCGAAAGGTCAGGCTATGCCTGTCGCGTAGCGGATCACGCCGACAGGAGATCGCGATGAAAGCACGCGCGAAATGGGTTGATGGCATGGCCTTCATGGGCGAGTCCGGCAGCGGGCACGCCATGATCATGGACGGCGCGCCCGAATATGGCGGGCGCAATCTCGGCATCCGGCCGATGGAGATGCTGCTGATCGGGCTCGCCGGCTGCACCGGCTTCGACGTGGTCAGCATCCTCAAGAAGGGCCGGGAATCGGTCACCGGCTGCGAGGTCGAGGTCGAGGCCGAGCGCGCCACGACCGACCCCAAGGTCTTCACCAAGATCCACCTCTCCTACCGGATCGCCGGCAAGGGCCTGTCCCACGCCAAGGCGGAGCGCGCCGTCACATTGTCGAAGGAAAAATACTGCTCGGCTTCGATCATGCTCGGGGCGACGGCCGAGATGACCTACAGCCTCGAGGTGATCGACACTTTGCAGATGGAGGCCGCTGAATGAGCAGGGCTGAATTCGCAGGACTGATCTCGCCGGAAGCGCTCGCCGCCCGGCTCGGCGACGCGAAGCTCGTCGTCATCGACATCCGCACCGCTGCCGACGGCGGCAAGGGCGCCTTCGAGGCCGGGCACATCCCTGGCGCCGTCCACTCCGACTATGCAGCCGATGGCTGGCGCGCCAGGGTCGGGAACGCCCCCGGAATGCTGCCGCCGCTCGACCATCTCGCCGCGCTGGCGGGCCGGCTCGGCATCAAGCCGCATGACGAGGTCGTCATCGTCCCGGCCGGCACCGCCGCGACCGATTTCGCCGCGGCCGCGCGCGTCTACTGGACGCTGAAATTCATCGGCCATGGCCAGCAGGCGATCCTCGACGGCGGCTTCAATGCCTGGACGGCCGATGCGGCGCGGCCGGTGGAGAGCGGTCCCTCGGCGCCGAAGGCCGCCGGCGCCTACCCCGTGGTCGCGCAGCAGCGCCTGCGCAGCACGACGGACGCCACCCTCGTCGCCTCGCGCAGCAAGCAGGCGAGCCTCGTCGACGCGCGCGGGCCGAGCTATTTCGAGGGGCGCGAGAAGGCTGCCGAGGCGACGCGTGCCGGCCATATCCCCGGAGCAATCCAGCGCGACTATGCCGGTGCCTTCGAGCCCGGCAGCGGCAAGCTCAAGCCGCAAGGCGAATTGGCGAAGCTCTTCGCATCGGTGCCGCGGGGCCCGGTGGTCTCCTACTGCAACACGGGCCATTCCGCGGCGGCGAACTGGTTTGTGCTGTCGGAGGTCCTCGGCCGCGACGAGGTCGCGCTCTACGACGGCTCGATGACCGACTGGACGCAGGACCCGGCGCGCCCGGTGGCGACCGGATCGGCGGGCTGAGGCTCCCTTTCCGTCATGGTCGGCCTCGTGCCGACCATCCACGTCTTCCTCCGGGCAGGCGGTGTTCAAGACGTGGATGCTCGCCACAAGGGCGAGCATGACGGCAGAGCTTCCAGTCTCAATTTGCAAAAAGCCGAAAAAGGCGTCAAAGAGCAGCGCGCGTTTGAGCCACGCCGCCTCCTGACATTCTGGACATAAGCCATCAGCCGATGAACGCCGTCGCGCCGAAAATCTCCTTCGTCTCGCTGGGCTGCCCCAAGGCGCTCGTCGATTCCGAGCGGATCATCACCTCGCTGCGCTCGGAGGGCTACGAGCTCTCCAAGAGCCATGCCGGCGCCGACCTCGTCATCGTCAACACCTGCGGCTTCCTCGATTCCGCCAAGGCGGAGTCGCTCGGGGCGATCGGCTCGGCCATGGCCGAGAACGGCAAGGTCATCGTCACCGGCTGCATGGGCGCCGAGCCCGAGCAGATCCGCGACGCCTTCCCGAACGTGCTCGCGATCACCGGTCCGCAGGCCTATGAGAGCGTCGTCTCGGCCGTGCACCAGGCCGTGCCGCCGAGGCACGACCCCTTCGTTGACCTCGTGCCCGACCAGGGCGTGAAGCTCACGCCGCGGCACTATGCCTATCTCAAGATTTCAGAGGGTTGCAACAATCGCTGCACCTTCTGCATCATCCCGAAGCTGCGCGGCGACCTCGTCTCGCGGCCGATCGGCGACGTGCTGCGCGAGGCCGAGAAGCTGGCCAAGGCCGGCGTCAAGGAGCTGCTGGTGATCTCGCAGGACACCAGCGCCTACGGCCTCGACATCAAATACGCGCCCTCGATGTGGAAGGACCGCGAGGTCCGCACCCGCTTCTTCGAACTCGCCCGCGAGCTCGGCCAGATGGGGATGTGGGTGCGCCTGCACTATGTCTACCCCTACCCGCATGTCGACGAGGTCATCCCGCTGATGCAGGAAGGGATCGTCCTGCCCTATCTCGACATCCCCTTCCAGCACGCCTCGCCCAGCGTCCTCAAGGCGATGCGCCGTCCCGCCCATCAGGACCGCACGCTCGACCGCATCCGCAAATGGCGCGAGATCTGCCCCGACCTCGCCATCCGCTCGACCTTCATCGTCGGCTTCCCCGGCGAGACCGAGGAGGACATGGACATCCTCGTCGACTGGCTGAAGGAAGCGAAGCTGGAGCGCGTCGGCTGCTTCAAATACGAGCCGGTGAAAGGCGCGCCCGCCAACGACCTCGGCCTGGCCCTCATCCCCGAGGAGGTCAAGGAGGCCCGCTGGCACCGCTTCATGAAGGCGCAGGCCGAGATCTCGGCCCGCATCGTCAAGGGGCGCGTCGGCAAGCGCATCCCCGTCATCATCGATGAAGCCGGACCGACCGTCGCCAAGGGCCGCTCGAAATGGGACGCGCCGGAGATCGACGGCAATGTCTACGTCGCGAGCCGTCGGCCGCTGCGGCCGGGCGATATCGTCACGGTGAAGATCGAGCGCGCCGACGCCTACGACCTGCACGGCATCGCAGTCTGAAGATCTGTTTGAGAATCTCCCAGCCCTCATCCTGAGGAGCCATTTCGCAGAAATGGCGTTTCGAACGATGGTTCGGGAGGCGCCGGAACCATCTGGAGCATCCTTCGAGACGCCGCTCGCGCGGCTCCTCGGGATGAGGGCTGCGGGTTCCCCCTGAGCCTTCACCTTCTCAGTTGAAAGCGCAAAGGCGGCGGATGGTGCGGCCGCCGCGGTCGCGCGCGGTGCCCAGGCTGGTGCAGGCGTCGCTCGCCATGACGGCTTCGGCCTGCTTCGGCGGCTCGGCGCAGGTGCCGATCGCGCAGCCGGTCGCGGCATAACGCGAGCGAACCGGGCCAGGGACGCGGACGCGCCCCTTGTCGGCACCCTGCAGGATCGCATCGGCGTGGGTTGCGGGCTGCCCACCGATTCCCCGGGCCTGCTGGGCCAGCGCGACGCCCGACAGGGCGAGAACCGCAAAGAGGAAGGCAGTGGCCTGAAACTTGGTCGACATGGACGTCGGGTCCCGGATCGTCGCCAGCATGCGCTGGCACCGATTCGTCGCGGCGCTTCACGTCCGGGTTCACGCCCCGCAGAAAAAATGCGCCCGGATGCCCGGGCGCATTGCACTCGTCTCGCGTCATTCCCGGGCTTGCCCCGGGAATCTCATGACCAGGGATCTCGGGTTTCCGAGACGCCCGGGGCAAGCCCGAGCATGACGACCCCGGTCAGGGAATCAGGACCGTCGAGCCCGTGGTGCCGCGCGATTCCAGCAGGCGATGAGCGTCCGCCGCATCCTTCAGCGGGAAGGTCGCGTTGACCGGCACCTTGACCTTGCCGCTCGTCACCGCCTCGAACAGGTTCTTCGCCATCGCGACCATGGTCTCGCGCTTCGCCGTGTGGGTGTTCAGCGTCGGGCGCGTGACATAGAGCGAGCCCTTGGTCGAGAGGATGCCGAGATTGAAGGCCTCGACGGCGCCGGAGGCGTTGCCGAAGGAGACCATCAGGCCGAGCGGCTTCAGCGTGTCGAGCGACTTCATGAAGGTGTCCTTGCCGACGCCGTCATAGACCACGTCGCAGAGCCTGCCGCCGGTGATCTCCTTCACCCGGGCGACGAAATCCTCCTCGCGATAGTTGATGACCTGGTCGGCGCCATGGGCCCTGGCGAGCGCGACCTTTTCCTTCGAGCCGGCCGTGCCGATCACGGTGGCGCCCAGCGCCTTGCCCCATTGGCAGAGGATCAGGCCGGTCGCGCCCGCGGCGGCATGGACGAGGATGGTGTCGCCCGGCTTCACCTTGTAGGTCCGGTGCAGCAGGTATTCGGCGGTCAGGCCCTTCAGCATCATGCTGGCGGCGGCCTCGTAGGAGATGGCCTGCGGCAGCGCCACGACCGAGGCGGCCGGCACGATGCGCTCCTCGGCATAGGCGCCGAGCGCCGAGACGACCGCGACGCGATCGCCCGGCTTGAACTCCGTGACGTTCGGGCCGACGGCGAGCACGTCGCCGGCGCTCTCATTGCCCAGCACGAAGGGCAGCTGCGGCGCCGGATAGAGGCCGGAACGGAAATAGGTGTCGATGAAATTGAGGCCGATCGCCCGGTTGCGGAGCAGGATCTCGCCGGGGCCGGGCTGCGGCAGCGTGATGTCCTCGAACTGGAGGACGTCCGGACCGCCGGTCTTGTGGGCGCGGATGGCTTTGACCATGAAAAGCATCTCCTTCGGATGGATGCCCGACCTTAGTTCATCGGGCGGGAAAGGCATCCTTGCCGAACGCAGAACGCACCTTGCGACTTTGCGGCCCGTGGCCAAAACGCCGCTCTTCGGATAGCGAGGAAGCATGAGCACGCATGACGCCGATCCGGTCGACATCGCCATCGTGGGCGCCGGCGCCGTCGGCCTCGCCGCCGCGCTGGCGCTGAGCCGCGAAGGCCGCAGCGTCGCGCTGCTCGGCCCGGTCGCGACGCCCCGCGACGGCCGCACCGTCGCGCTGCTCGACGGCTCCTGGCGGCTGCTGAGCGAGCTCGGCATCCGGGAGGCCATGCTGGAGAAGGCGGCTCCGCTTTCGGTGATGCGCCTCGTCGACGACAGCGGCAGCCTGTTCCGCCAGCCGCCGGTGGAGTTCCGCGCCTCCGAGATCGGGCTCGAGGCCTTCGGCTGGAACATCGAGAACGCCGACCTGACGGCGATCCTGGCCGAAAAGGCCGGTACGATCCCCGGCCTGCGGATGATCCCCGCCTTCGTCCGCAGCATCGCGCCGGAGACCGACGGCATCCGCCTCTCCGGAGACGGCTTCAATACGGTGAAGGCCCGGCTCGTCGTCGGCGCCGACGGGCGCAACTCGCAGGTTCGCGCCGTGGCCGCCATCGAGAGCCGGGAGTGGCGCTATCCGCAGGTGGCGCTGACGGCGATCTTCGGGCATCGCCGCGACCATCGCGAGGCCTCGACGGAATTCCATACCCGCAAGGGGCCCTGCACCCTCGTCCCCCTGCCAGGGCGCCGCTCCTCCCTGGTCTGGCTGCTCGACCCGGATGAGGCGGAAAGCGTCGCGGCCCTCGACGATGCCGCCTTCGCTTTGCGGGTCGAGCGGCAGGTGCAGTCCCTGCTCGGGGCGATGACCGTGCAGGGGCCACGCGGCAAGGTGCCGATGGGCGGTCTTTCGGTCACGCATTTCGGCGCCGGCCGGATGGCGCTGATCGGCGAGGCCGCGCATGTCTTCCCGCCGATCGGGGCGCAGGGGCTCAATCTCGGCCTGCGCGACGTCGCGGCGCTGCGCGAGGCGCTCGAAGGTGTGCGTGATTCCGGCGGCGACGCGGTGATCGCCGAATATGACGCGGCCCGGCAGGCCGATGTCCGCCTGCGCACCGGCGCGGTCGACATGCTCAACCGGACGCTGCTGACCGATCTGCTGCCGGCCGATCTCCTGCGCGGCGCCGGACTGCTGGCGCTGTCCGAAATCGCCCCCTTGCGGCGCTTCGTGATGCGGCAGGGGCTGGCAGGCGGCAGCGCTCGGCAAGATCAGGCGTGAAGCGTGCGGGCTTTCCGGGCTTCGCGTCAGCGAAGCCCCCTGAGGCCATGGACCTCGCATTTCGGTCATAACCGGGCTTGTCCCGACCATCCACGCCCTCCCTTATCGAGGGCGGAGGCCAAGACGCGGCTGCTCGCCACAAGGGCGAGCATGACGATAGCTGGAATGGCGTCGTGGTCATGGGTTCCGGGCTCAGGCCTCCGGCCCGGCCCGGAATGACGACGGAGGTTCACTCCTTTTCGCCCAAGACCTTTCGCGTATCGGCCCCACTCGCCGCGACCTTGCGCAGCGCGGCGGCGCGCTCGCGGAACAGCGGGGCCAGCGGCAGCGGCGTCGAAACGAGGCGCCGGCCGCCCGGCTCCTCGACCTGCGCGTCGAGCAGGCCGCGGGCGGTCATCTGCGGATCGCTGACCGCTTCCTCCAGCGTCCGCACCACCGTGCAGCAACAATCCAGCGGCTCCAGCACGGCGCGCCAATGACCGGCGCTCTCCGAGGCGACGATGCGCGCGATGCCCGCGCGGGTCGCCTCCGGATCGCGGCGGTCGTCGCGCAGCGCCGCATCGAGGCCGATGCCGTCACAGAAGCCCTGCCAGAATTTCGGCTCCAGCGCGCCCACCGCGAGGAACCAGCCATCGGCGGTCGCGTAGAGCCCGTAGCGCGGGCTTTGCCCCGTCAACAGCCCTTCGCCGCCATCCGGGAAGGAGCCCGTCACCTGACCCTGTGCCAGCCCGTACCAGGCGAAGGTCGGCATCGCATCGGCCATCGCGATGTCGAGATGGCAGCCCTCGCCGCTGCGCCCACGCTGGAGCAGCGCCAGCAGGATGTTGAGCACCGCCGGCATGGTGCCGCCGGCGATGTCGGCGACCAGAGGCGGCGGCAAGGGCGGCGGCTCGCCGCGCTCGAGCGACTGGCCGAGCAGCCCGCCGAGCGCCTGATAGTTGATGTCGTGCCCGGCCTCCTGGGCGCGCGGGCCGGATTGGCCATAGCCGCTGATCGAGCAGTAGATCAGCCGCGGATTGAGCACCTTGAGCGCTTCGTAGCCAAAGCCGAGACGCTCCATCACGCCCGGCCGGAACTGTTCGATCAGGATGTCGGCCTGCGCGATCAGCGGACTCAGCCGCGCCAGCGCATCGGCCGCCTTGAGATCGATCTCGACGCTCTCCTTGCCGCGGTTGAGCACCGCGAAGGGCGCCGCCGTCTCGCCGAAGCGCGGCGGGAAGCCGCGCATGTCCTCGCCGCCCGGCCGCTCGATCTTGATCACGCGCGCGCCGGCCTCGGAAAGGAAGAGGCTCGCCAGAGGACCGGGCAGGAGCGTCGAGAAATCGAGGACCAGCAGGTCGTCCAGCGGCAGCATCGGCATCCCCGGTTCTATCGCGCTTTCCAGTCGAAATGGACCATCATTGCGAGCGCAGCGAAGCAATCCAGGGGCGGCAGAGCTCTACGTCCCCCTGCTTCGTCGCTTCGCTCCCCGCAATGACGGCCCCGTCCGATCATGCCTACCTCTAATGGAAGAGGTCTGCCGCTATCCTGCCCGTCTTCACCAGCCACAGGAAGCCCGGCAGCGTGATCATCGACACGATGGTGCCGACCAGGATGCAGGCCGAGGCACGCTCGATGCCGACGCGATATTGGGTCGCGATCACGAAGATGTTCAGCGCCGGCGGCAGCGCCGCCATGATGATCGCGGCATAGATCCAGTGGGCCGGAATGCCGCCTAGCGCCGACAACAGAATCCAGACCAGCAACGGGTGCAGCAGGAGCTTGATCACGACCAGCCCCGGAACCTCGCCGGGCATCGCCTTCATCGGCCGCAGCGCGACCGTGACACCGAGCAGGAACAGCGCGCAGGGCGCGGCCGCCTGCGAGAGCCAGAGCACCATCCGGTCGATCGCGACGGGCAGCTCCAGCTTGAAATAGCTCGCCGCGACGCCGGCCAGCGTCGCGAGGTTGAAGGGGTGGGTCAGCACCCGCCAGATCACCTCGCGCGTCGTGGCGAGGATGCTCTTCTTCTCGACGCCGGCCAGCGCCATCAGGAACGGCACGAGCGAGAACAGCAGGATGTTGTCGAAGACGAAGATCAGGACGACGGGGGCGCTGGCGGAAGGGCCGAGCGCCGCCAGGATCAGCGGCGGGCCCATATAGCCGATGTTCGAATAGGCGCCCGCGACGCCCTGCATGACCGCCTGCGGCATGTCGCCCTTGTTGTGCTTCAGCCCGAGGGCGAAGGAGAGGCAGAAGGCGCAGAAGGTCGCCGCGGTCGTTCCGGCGATGAACTTCCAGTTGGCGAGTTCGCTCAGCGGCTTGTCGGCGATCAGCCGGTAGAACAGCGGCGGCAGCGCAACATAGATCAGGAAGAACTGCAGCCAGGCGAGCCCGGCCTCCGGCAGCTGCTTGTAGCGGCCGATGGCGAAGCCGAGCAGGATCAGCCCGAAGAAGGGCGCCACCAGGTTGAAGATGCTGAGAAGCTCGGCCATCGGCGCGTCATGTCCTGCAGTCAAGGCGCCCGCCCGAACCTCGGATTGTCGCGGACAGCTGCATCTAGCGCATGACACAGGCCCGGCAAGGCCATCCGCACCGCACCGCCCTGCCCTGAAAGCAGGCAAGGACTGCAAGCCTAGGACATTAAACCCATCTACCAACGAAGGAAAACAAGCCTAGGCCTGGAAACCTACATCATCGAAAGACCCATGGACGCGCGCCGCGCGCTCGGCCACATTCGCTGCATTGCAGCATGGAGCGCCCGATGACCGCCAAGACGCCGCGCCAATTCTTCCGCCCGCTCGCGATCGGCGCGCCGGAGCCCTATCGCGAGCTGCCGCTCAGGCTCGAGCGCATGATTCATTTCGTGCCGCCGCATCTGGAGAAGGTCCGGGCCAAGGTCGGCGAGCTCGCCGGGCAGGTCGACATCCTGCTCGGCAATCTGGAGGACGCGATCCCGGTCGAGGCCAAGCAGGCCGCGCGCGACGGCTTCATCGCGATGGGCAAGGCCCTGGATTTCGGCGAGACCGGGCTTTGGGTGCGCGTGAATGCCCTGAACTCCCCGTGGTTCCTCGACGACATCGGCGCGATCATGGCCGAGATCGGCGGCAAACTCGACGTGGTGATGGTGCCCAAGGTCGAAGGACCGTGGGATATCCACTATGTCGATCAGCTCCTCGCCCAGTTCGAGGCGCGCCATGCCCTGCGCAAGCCGATCCTGATCCACGCCATCCTGGAAACAGCGGAAGGCGTGAAGAATGTCGAGACGATCGCCACCGCCTCGCCGCGCATGCATGGCATGAGCCTCGGCCCGGCCGACCTCGCCGCCTCGCGCGCGATGAAGACGACGCGCGTCGGCGGCGGCCATCCCGAATACAAGGTGATCGCCGACCCCTCCCCCGATGGCGGCCCGCGCGCCGTCGCGCAGCAGGATCTCTGGCACTACACGCTCGCCAAGATGGTCGACGCCTGCGCCGCCGCCGGGATCAAGCCCTTCTACGGCCCCTTCGGCGATTTCGCCGACGCCCCCGCCTGCGAGGCGCAGTTCCGCAACGCGTTCCTGCTCGGCTGCGCCGGGGCCTGGACGCTCCATCCCTCGCAGATCGCGATCGCCAAGCGTGTGTTCAGCCCGGACCCGGCCGAGGTCGCCTTCGCCCGACGCATCCTGGAGGCGATGCCGGACGGCTCGGGCGCCGTGATGATCGACGGCAAGATGCAGGACGACGCGACCTGGAAGCAGGCCAAGGTCATCGTCGACCTGGCGCGGCAGGTGGCGGCGCGCGACCCGGACCTGGCAAAACATTACGGAATGTGATGGGAGAGCGCCTTCAATCGATTGATCTCGACGCATTTACGACGCATTGCTCTCGTTCAAGGCGGCAAGACCTTAAGCCGGCGGCGGATCGGCCGGCCCAATATGGACAAGTCATGGAAGCGCGTTCGGCCAAATTCCGGATCGGGCAGGTGGTCAAGCACCGCATCTACCCGTTCCGCGGCGTGATCTTCGACGTCGACCCGGTCTTCTCCAACACCGAGGAATGGTGGATGGCGATTCCGGAGAACATGCGCCCGTCGAAGGACCAGCCCTTCTACCATCTCTTCGCCGAAAACGAGGAGACGGAATATGTCGCCTATGTCTCCGAACAGAATCTCGTCAGCGACGATTCCGGTGCGCCGGTCCGGCATCCCCGGGCCCGGGAGTTCTTCCGGCGCGACCGCAAGGGTCACTACCGGATCGACCGCACCGAGCTGAACTGAAGAGCCCGTCCCGGCGCGGAGGCAACCCTCCCGGCGCTCCGGACCGCACTCGTCTCGACCTCGAACGAAGAAGGCCGGCCCCGCAAGGGGCCGGCCTTCCCGTTTTTTCAGCGCTCTTGCCGAGAGCTCACTGCTTCGGCGGCGTCGCCGGCAGGGTCGGAGTGGCACCCGGGGCAGCGCCGGGAGCGGGCGCAGCGCCCGGAGCGGCATTGGCGCCGCCGGCGCCGAGGCGCTGGCGCAGCTCTTCCTGGCGCTTGGACAGCTCGTCCTGCAGCTGCTTCTGCTGCTCCTCGAGCACCTTCGGATCGATCGCCGCGCCATCGAAGCCCTTGGCGAAATCGGCCAGCGGGATCGCGAAGGTGACCTCGCGGGCGCCCTGATTCTGGACGCTGACGTTGAGCGTGGTGCCCTTCTTCATCGCGTTGATGAAGTCGTCCTTGACCTGCGCCTCGGCGAAGCAGCCGTTCGGGAAGCAGATCGCGTAGCGGCCGCCGGTCGGCTGGGCGTTGTCGACACCGAAGCGGATGCCGGGCTGCAGCAGCAGGCCGAGCGGCATCAGGAAGCGCACGATCTTGGTGGCGTCGCCCTTCACGTCATAGACCGCTGCGGCGAGCACCGGCTGGCCCTGGTCCGAGACGAAGTCGCGGGTGGTGTAGCAGATTTCCTTGTTGGCGGCCTGGTCCTTGCCGCAGACCTTGGTCCAGCTCGTCTGCGACGGCTCGGGCTTGACCTGCACCACGGTCGGCCCGCTGGCGGCGGCGCCACCCTGCTGGGCCGGCTGCTGGGCCGGGGCGGCGGGCTGCTGCGCCGGAGCGGCGGGGCGCTGGGCCGGAGCGGGACGCTGGGCCTGCGCGAAAGCCGCGACGGGCGCAAAGCCGACCGCCGCGCTGAGAACCAGCCCTAGAGCGGACGATGACAGGCGAAACGAAGCGGACATTCCTTGTCTTTCCTTATCAGGCGAATTCGGGATCACGACTTCGCAAGCCGCGCGCGTCACCGCCGACGCGCCCAATCGCATGGCTGCGCCGGCCACCTCAGGCCGAGCACATCAAGGGCGATTGAGGCGTTTGAATGACACCCTGCCCCGCCTTTAGCGAGTTCGCGCGCCAGATTCCAGCCCGAATAGCTGCATGGCCCTGAGCTACCCATGCTATTCTTGCGCAGGGAATCAGGCTGGACGATGGAATTTCTTGGCATGCCCTTGGCGACGAGCCGCCGCAGGGTCAACTTGATGCTCGCGCTGAGCCCGCTCGCCCTTCTGGCGCGCGGGACGAAGGCGCTGGCCGATTCGGCCCCCGCACAGCACGCCATCGCGATGCATGGCCGGCCGGCGCTGCCCTCCGGCTTCTCCCACCTGCCCTATGCCGACCCCAAGGCGCCGCGCGGCGGGCGCATCGTTCTCGGCCTCCAGGGCACCTTCGACAGCCTCAATCCACTGATCGTGCTGGGCGTCGCGCCCGACGCCGTGCCGAAATACGTCCAGCAGAGCCTGCTCTTCCGCTCCGCCGACGAGCCCTTCACCGGCTATGGCCTGCTCGCCGCGCGCGTCGAGCTCAATCCGGAGCGGACCAGGCTCGCCTTCGAACTCGACCCGCGCGCGACCTTCTCGGACGGCGCCCCGGTCACCGCCGCGGACGTGCTCTTCACGGTCGAGATGCTGCGGACGAAGGGCAAGCCGTTCCATCGCTCCAGCCTGGCGCGGATCAGCAAGGCGTCGGCGCCCTCGCGGCTGCGGGTCGAATTCGAGCTCGGCGACGGCTCCAACCGCGAATTGCCGCTGGTGATCGGCGGGCTGCCGATCTTCGCCAAGCACGCGACGAATGCCGAGACCTTCGGCGAAACGAGCTTCAAGCCGGCGCTCGGCTCCGGCCCCTACGCGATCAGCGAGGTGCGCCCCGGCGAGTCGCTGACGCTGAAGCGGCGCGCCGATTTCTGGGCGGAGGACCACCCGCTGACGCGCGGCCTCTTCAACGCCGAAGAGATCCGCTACGACTTCTACCGGGATTCGAATGCACTGTTCGAGGCCTTCAAGGCCGGCCTCTACGACGTCCGGCTCGAGGGCGACCCGACGCGCTGGATGACCGGCTACGACGTGCCGGCCGTGCATGACGGACGCATCATCAGGCAGACCCTGCATTTCGACACGCCCAAGGGCATGACCGGCCTCGTCTTCAACACCCGCCGCGGCGTCTTCGCCGATATTCGGGTGCGCGAGGCGCTCGGGCTGCTGTTCGATTTCGAATGGGTCAACCGCAACCTGTTCCATGGCGTCTATCGCCGGGCCGGCAGCTTCTTCTCCGATTCGGAGCTCTCGGCGCTGGGCGTGCCGGCCGATGCGCGGGAGAAGGCCCTGCTCGCCGCCTTCCCGGGCGCCGTGCGCGACGACATCCTGGCCGGCACCTGGCGCCCCTCGGAAACGGACGGCTCGGGCCGCGACCGCGAGCAGGCGCGCCGGGCGCTCGACCTGCTCAAAGCCGCCGGCCACTCGCTTCAGGACGGCGTACTGCGCAACGGCAAGGGCGAACCCTTCGCCTTCGAGATCACCGTGACCAACCGGCCGCAGGAGCGGCTCGCGCTGAACTATGCCCAGTCCCTCTCCCGGCTGGGCATCGCGGCCTCGGTGCGGCTGATCGACGACGTGCAGTACTGGCGCCGGCTTTCGGCCTTCGATTTCGACATGATCCAGTGGACCTGGCCGGCTTCCGCCTCGCCGGGCAACGAGCAGATCGGCCGCTGGGGCGCGGCGAATGCCGGGCGCAAGGGCTCGCTGAACTATGCAGGCGTGGCCTCGCCCGCCATCGACGCCACGCTTCAGGCCCTGCTCGGAGCGCGCGAGCGGGAGGATTTCGTCGCCGCGATCCGTACGCTCGATCGCCTGCTGGTCTCCGGCTTCTATGTCGTGCCGCTCTACTATCTGCCCGACACCTGGCTCGCCCATGCCCGCGAGGTCGTGCTGGCCGGGCGCCAGCCGGCCTATTTCCTCTCCAACGAAACGCTGGCGCGCCTCCCGGCGCCCACCCCCGCCAACTGAAGGGCCGTCGATGCGGGCAGAACAGGACGAAGCTTCCGCCCTGCTCGACGGGCTCGACATCGACACGCTGCTCAAGGCCCTGACGCGCGGGCGCGGCTACGAGGCCGCCCTGCGCGACCCACCCGGCCGGCGCGGCTGGAGCGACGTCAATCCGGCCTCGATCAACTTCGTCCAGCTCGACGAGCGCATCGACCGGCTGGCGCGGCTCCTGACCATCAACAAGGGCCAGCCCGGCGCCAGCGTGGCGATCATGGCGCCGCTGGGCCCGGAAGCGATCGTCTCGGTGCTCGCCAGCCTGCGCGCCGGGCTGTCGCCGCTGATGCTGCCGCTCCACGGCAACGAGCTCGAGCTGCTGCGCCTGATCGAGTCCGCCGGCGCGATCATGGCGCTCGGCGTCAGCCGCGTCGGACCGCTGCGGCCGCTGCTGATCCTGCGCAACCTCGCTATGCGGGCCTTCAGCACCCGCTTCGTCGGCGGCTTCGGGCCGGAGGTGCCGGACGGCGTCGCCCCGCTCGACATGCTGATGGCGAATGCGACGCTCCACCCCCTGCCGGAGCCGCGCGAACGGCCGCCGCTCCAGGTCGCCGACGCGCTGTCCTTGGACGGGCCGCAGCGCGTCTCCGAGCGGGAATTGCTGGGCAAGGCCCTCGACATCTCGCGCGCGCTCAAGCCGATGAACTCGTCGCGGATCGTGACGACGCTGGTCGGCGGAGACCTTGCCGCGCTGGCCAGCGGCCCGGGCATGGCGATGCTGACCGGCGTCGAATTGCTGCCGCTCGGCCCGTTCAGCCTCGGCGATCTCCAGGCCTGCGTCGAGGGCGGCCGCAGCGTCCATCTGGTCCTGCCCGGCAGCATGGAGGCGGCGCTGGCGCATTCGCGGCTCGCCGGCCATCCGGCCCTGGCCAGCCTCGTCCTCGTGCAGCGGGCGGGCGGCGAGCGCGCCTATCCGGCGATCGATCGCCCCGATCTCGCCATCGTCGACATCGCGGTGCATAGTGCTGCCGATATCACCGTCACCCGGCGCCAGACGCCCATGGGCTGAGTGACGCAAGAAGGACGCTGGGGCGCATTCCACGGAGTGTTCGCCATGCTGACCGTCGGTCTTGTCCTGATCTCCCTCTCGGCCGGCCCGGCCGTTCCGGCAACCGATACGGTGCCGCGCTTCGACATCGCCGTGTCCTGCGACACCGCCAACAAGGCGGCTTCCGGCATCGGCCGCCCCGTCCAGGCCTGCCTCGACGACGAGGAGAAGGCCCGCACCGCGCTCGAAATGCGCTGGTCCGAATACCCCATCCATGCGCGGCAGAGCTGCACCGAGAGCGTGAGCGTCGGTGGGCCGCCGAGCTATGTCCAGCTCATCACCTGCCTGGAAATGCGGAAGCAGTGATGCCCGGCCCCGACCCGGACAGCACGGTGGCGCGCAGCAGCAGGTAGAGCACCAGCGCATTGAGCAGGTGCCAGAGCCAATGCGTGCCCAGCGGGAAAGCCCCGCAGAGCAAGCCGTCGATGCTCCGCGTCGTCAGGGAAACCGCGAAGGCCAGGCCCGCCAGAGCCAGCAGCTTCCGTGGACGAGCAAGCGTGAGATCGGCCGGCAAGGCGAGCGCGATGCCGATCAGCCCCAGGAGGAACGCGGCGTAGCCGGCTGAGCCGGCCACGATCGCCGGCAGGAGCGCTCGCCCTGCCCAGGACAGGCTGAGCGCGAGGCAGAAAAAGGCGAGCGTCCCGGCCGCCGTCACCAGCCGGGAGGCGCCGAAGAAGCGACGCAGAGCGAAAGCGAAATAGCCGAAGGCGAAAAGCTGGATCGGCGCGACATCGGCCAGCAGGGTCCAGCGATTCGGCAAGGTGTGAAACAGGAAGGAGCCCATGCCGATGGCGCAAACCAGCAGGATGAAGGCGAGCGCCACACCGTCGCGCGCCGGCTGCCGGCGCCAGAGCCAGAAGGCCGCCAGCGCCGCCACGAGAAAGGCGCCGTTCGTCGCGGCATTGACGGGCTCCGCCCAGAAGCCTGCATCGAGGCGCTCGCAATAGCCGAACTGCATAGCCCCGTCCGCCCCCTGCTCCCGCTCCAGCAAAGCCCGCGGTCGCGACGCCGTCATGTCACATGCCGAAACTTGCCGTGCCCGAGACCCGGCTTGCGGACTTGCGTTGTCCGGGCCGCTCCGCAAATTTCGCGCACCCATTCCCGGAGACCGCCACCGTGCGCAGCCTATGCCTTCCGCTTTCCGCTGTCCTCCTGCTCGCAGCAGGAGCGACAAGCCCGGCGCATGCCGACCCGCGGGCCTGCGCCGATCTGTGGACCGCACGCAACGAGATCTACAAGGCGCGCGGCTACTGCTTCCGGACGAAGGCCGCGATCGCGGCTTTCGGCAATGCCGGCTGCCAATACGACAATGTCGAGGACCTGCCGCTCTCGGCCAATGACCACCGGGCGATCGCCGATATCATCCGGCAGGAACGGGCGCTGCGCTGCCCGCGCTAGAAGCGTCTGCCGATCGGACCGATTCGTCATTGCGAGCCCGGCGAAGCAATCCAGGGGCTGATGGAGCGCTTCGGCCCAGCCCGCCTGGATTGCTTCGTCGCTTCGCCCCTCGCAATGACGGCTCTCATGCGGCAACGGCGATTGCCTGTGGAAGGCAGACCGGCCCTGCGTCCAGCGGGGGCGTGGCCGTGCTAGAAGCGCCGGTCGCGCCCTCGCGCGAGATCAATCCAGGCGATTCACGAGTAGTATGACGACAGCGATCGAGATGGGAACGACACGGACCGGCGAACCCGGTCTCATCGATCTCGCCGAATTGCTGGCGACGCGCCTGCTCGTCCAGGGCAATTCCGGCTCGGGCAAGTCGCATCTGCTGCGCCGCCTGCTGGAGCAGAGCGCGCCGCTCGTCCAGCAGGCGATCATCGACCCGGAGGGCGATTTCGTCTCGCTCGCCGACCAGTTCGGCCATGTCGTGGTCGATGCCGAATGCGGCGAGGCCGAGCTGCAGCGCGTCGCGTTGCGTGTGCGCCAGCATCGCGTCTCGGTGGTCCTCAATCTCGAAAACCTCGAAGCCGACGAGCAGTTGCGCGCCACCGCCGCCTTTCTCGGCGGGCTCTTCGATGTCGACCGTTCGCTCTGGTTCCCGATGCTGATCGTCGTCGACGAAGCCCAGCTCTTCGCCCCCGTGATGGCGGGCGAGGCCTCGGACGAAGCGCGCCGGCTCTCGCTCGGCGCCATGACGAACCTGATGTGCCGCGGCCGCAAGCGCGGCCTCGCCGGCGTGATCGCGACGCAGCGCCTCGCCAAGCTCGCCAAGAACGTCGCCGCGGAAGCCTCCAACTTCCTGATGGGCCGCACCTTCCTCGACATCGACATGCAGCGCGCGGCCGACCTGCTCGGCATGGACCGGCGCCAGGCGGAGATGTTCCGAGACCTCGAGCGCGGCCAGTTCGTCGCGCTCGGCCCGGCCCTGTCGAAGCGGCCTCTGCCGCTGAGGATCGGCGCCGTCTCCTCGGTCGACCGCGGTGGCGCGCCGGGGCTGATGCCGCTGCCCGAGCAGGCGCCGGAAGAGGCCGGCAAGCTCATCTTCACGCCCGGCGAGGACGAGCCGCTGCCGATCGCGCGCACCATCCGCCCGGCGCCGCGTCCGCGCCCGAATCCGAGCGAAGTGCTGCGTCAGATCGAGAACTACCGCCCCGCCCCGCAGCCGGAGCCCGAGCCGGAGATCGAGCTCGAGCCGGCAGAGCGCGAGGCGATCATGGTCGAGATCCTGCGCGAGCTGATGGCCGATCCGGAGGCGCGCTCGCGCCAGGTCGCGGTGCTCTATCAGGATTTCACCGTGCGCTGCCGGATGCGCCGGCTCGGCCGTACGCATCTGAGCCTGGAGGAATTCCGCCGGAGGCTCGCCGTGGCGCGGGCCGGCGTCAGCGACAGCGTCGCGGGCAGCGAAGGCTGGCAGGCGGCCGTCGATGCCTCCGGCACGCTGCCGGAGGATCTGCAGGGGCTGTTCCTCTACATCGCCCGCACCGCGATCGAGGGCAGGCCGTGCCCCAGCGATGCGGAGCTGGCCGAGGTCTATGGCAGCCACTCGCCGAGCCGGGCGCGGCGCCTGCTCGGCTATATCGAGGAGCGCGGCCTGATCGTCGTCCACACCGACTTCCGCGGGCAGCGGACACTTGCCCTGCCGACGCTCGGAGTCGAGACCGCGCCCGGCCTGGCCCAGCCGCGGACGGCCGGGGTGCCGCGCAGCGCCCGCGGCTGACCGGCTTCAGCTTTTCCGCCCCTCAAGTCGTCCCGGGCCTGCCCCGGGGTCCATGCCTCAGCGTCGACGATCGGAGTTCCGGCATGAATCCCGGATCTCCGCTTCGCTGCGTCCGGGGCGGCGCGCGCCTCTTTCCAGGCCAGTATCTCTCCGAACGCTATGCGGCATCGGTTCGGTGACTTGAAGTCACGAATGCTGTTCCATCCGGCCGACTAATCGCGGCCATGGACCGGCTCCATCTTCCACCCTCCAAAATGGAGATCGGACAATGGAATACAGGCGATTGGGTGCATCGGGGTTGAAGGTCCCCGCCCTGAGTTTCGGCGCAGGCACCTTCGGGGGAACGGGGCCGCTCTTCGGCGCCTGGGGCAACACCGACGCCCAGGAAGCCCGCCGCCTCGTCGACATCTGCCTCGAAGCGGGACTCAACCTCTTCGACACGGCCGATGTCTATTCGAACGGCGCCTCCGAGGAAGTCCTCGGCGAGGCGATCAAGGGGCGGCGCCACAAGGTGCTGATCTCGACCAAGACCACCTTGCCGATGGGCGACGGCCCGAACGATGCCGGCTCCTCGCGCAGCCGGCTGATCAAGGCGACCGAGGATGCGCTGCGCCGGCTCGGCACCGACCATATCGACCTGCTGCAGCTGCACGCCTTCGATGCCGGCACGCCGGTCGAGGAGGTTCTCTCGACGCTCGATGCGCTCGTCCGGGCCGGGAAGCTGCGCCATGTCGGCGTCTCCAACTTCTCCGGCTGGCAGCTGATGAAGTCGCTCGCCGCGGCCGAGCGCCATGGCTGGCCGCGCTATGCCGCGCATCAGGTCTACTACTCGCTCGTCGGACGCGACTATGAATGGGAGCTGATGCCGCTCGGTCTCGATCAGGGCGTCGGCGCGCTGGTCTGGAGCCCGCTCGGCTGGGGTCGCCTCACCGGCAAGATCCGGCGCGGCCAGCCGCTCCCGGCCGGCAGCCGCCTGCACGAGACCGCCGAATTCGGCCCACCGGTCGAGGAGGAACAGCTCTACGCCATCGTCGACGTGCTCGACGCCATCGCGCAGGAGACCGGCAAGAGCGTGCCGCAGGTCGCGATCAACTGGCTGCTGCAGCGCCCGACGGTCTCCTCGGTCATCATCGGGGCCCGCAACGAGCAGCAGCTGCGCGACAATCTCGGCGCCGTCGGCTGGAATCTGACGGCCGAGCAGATCGCGCGCCTCGATGCCGCGAGCGTCCGCACGGCCCCCTACCCCTACTCCCCCTATCGGCGGCAGGAAGGCTTCGCCCGCCTCAACCCGCCGCCGGTCTGATCCGTCATTGCGAGGAGCAAGGCGACGACGCAATCCAGCGGCTGCAGGGCCGAACGCTTCAGCCAGCCCCTGGATGGCTTCGCTTCGCCCGCCGTGACGGCTGCGGCAGCGCCGCGCGAAACTTGACCAGCCCGCCTCGGAACGTGCATGACCTGTGGCCGTACTCACAGGTCCGGCCATGCGCGTTCTGTTGATCGACAACTACGACAGCTTCACCTGGAACCTGGTCCACCTGATCGGTGGGCTCGGGGCCGAGGTCGATGTCTGGCGTAACGACGCGCTCACCGTCGACGAGGCGCTGGCCGGCGATCACGATGCGATCGTGCTCTCGCCCGGTCCCTGCACGCCGAACGAGGCCGGAATCTGCCTCGATCTCGTCCGGCAGGGCGCAGCCGCCAAGCCGATCTTCGGCGTCTGCCTCGGCCTGCAGGCAATGGGCCAGGCCTTCGGCGGCGAGGTCGTGCGTGCCCCGATCCCGATGCACGGCAAGGTCTCGCCGATCCGGCACAAGGCGCGCGGCCTGTTCCGCGGCATCAACGGGCCGCTGCAGGCGACGCGCTATCATTCGCTCATCGTCGACCGCGACAGCTGCCCGACCGTCTTCGATGTCGAGGCGGAGACCGATGACGGCCTGATCATGGCGCTCTCGCACCGGGAGCTGCCGATTCATGGCGTCCAGTTCCACCCCGAGAGCATCGCCTCCGAGCACGGCGCGACGATCCTGCGGAACTTCCTCGACCTCGCCCAGCAATGGCGCAGCGAGCACCAAGCCGCCGCCCTGATCCCGTCAGCCTGATTCCGCAGAGCAACCATGGACGACTTCAAACCCTTCATCGCCAAGGTCGCAACCGGCGCGGCGCTCTCGCGCGAAGAGGCGCGCGACGCCTTCGACACGATTCTTTCGGGCGAAGTGACGAACGCACAATCGGCCGCCTTCCTGATGGCGCTGCGCGTGCGCGGCGAGACGATCGACGAGATCGCCGGCGCCGTCGGCGCCATGCGCGGCAAGATGCTGCCGGTCAAGGCGCCACCGGAGGCCATCGACATCGTCGGGACCGGAGGCGATTCCTCCGGCTCCTACAACGTCTCGACACTGGCCTCGATCATCACGGCCGCCTGCGGCGTGCCGGTGGCCAAGCACGGCAACCGCGCGGCCTCCTCGCGTTCCGGCGCGGCCGACGTGCTGACCGCGCTCGGCGTCAAGGTCGGGCTCGATTCCGCCGGCACGGAACGCTGCATCCGCGAAGCCGGGGTCGGCTTCATGTTCGCGCCGACGCATCACGCCTCGATGCGCCATGTCGCGCCGGTGCGTACCGAGCTTGGCACGCGCACGATCTTCAATCTGCTCGGCCCGCTCTCCAACCCCGCCGGGGTGAAGCGCCAGCTGATCGGCGCCTTCTCCGAGACCTGGCTCGAGCCGATGGTCAAGGTGCTGGCCTCGCTCGGCTCGACCCGCGTCTGGGCCGTGCACGGTTCGGACGGGCTCGACGAAATCACCACGACCGGCCCGACCCGCGTCGTTTCGCTGGAAAACGGCAGGATCGAGAGCTTTTCGATCAGCCCGAGCGATGTCGGCATCGCGCCCGCCCGGCCCGAGGATCTGCGCGGCGGCGAGCCCGAGCAGAACGCGGCCGCGCTGAATGCCGTGCTCGCCGGCGAGAAGACGGCCTTCCGCGATATCGCCGCCTTCAATGCGGCCGCGGCGCTGCTCGTCGCCGGCGTGGCCAGCGACCTGAAGGACGGCTTCGCGCGGGCTTCGGCCGCGCTCGATTCCGGCAAGGCCAAGGCGACGCTCGACGCGCTCGTCAAAGCCTCGAACGCGTGAGGGCGGCATGACCGACATCCTCGCCAGGATCGAAGCCTACAAGCGGAACGAGATCGCCGCCGCCAAGGCTGCTGTTCCGCCGGCCGAAATCGAGCGGCGCGCCCGTGCTGCCTCCAAGCCGCGCGGCTTCGCCGATGCGCTGGCTGCCAAGCTCACTCAGGGCCAGCCGGCCCTGATCGCCGAGATCAAGAAGGCGAGCCCGTCCAAGGGGCTGATCCGCGCCGATTTCGACCCGCCCTCGCTCGCCCGCGCCTATGCCGCGGGCGGTGCGGCCTGCCTCTCCGTGCTGACCGACGCCCCCTCCTTCCAGGGCCGGCCGGAATTCCTGACAGAGGCGCGCGAGGCTTCCGGCCTGCCGGCGCTGCGCAAGGATTTCCTCTACGACCCCTATCAGGTCTACGAGGCGCGCAGCTGGGGCGCCGACTGCATCCTGATCATCATGGCGGGCGTCGACGACGACACCGCCAGGGCTCTGAACGAGACCGCGCGCGAGCTCGGCATGGACGTGCTCGTCGAGGTCCATGACGACGCCGAGCTCGACCGGGCGCTCGCGCTCGAGAGCCGGCTGCTCGGCATCAACAACCGCGACCTGCGCAGCTTCCATGTCGATCTCGCGGTGACGGAACGGCTGGCGCCGCGCGTGCCGGCCGACCGCATCGTCATCGGCGAGAGCGGCATCTTCACCTATGCCGACATTCAGCGGCTCAACCAGGTTCGCGTGAACACCTTCCTCGTCGGCGAGAGCCTGATGCGGCAGGCCGACGTCACCGCAGCGACGCGCACGCTGCTGACCGGCCGGGCGCAAGAGAGCGCGGCGTGAGCCGGCTCAGCCATCTTGATGCCCAGGGCCAGGCGCATATGGTCGATGTCGGCGGCAAGGCCGAGACGACCCGCACGGCCATAGCCGAGGGCCAGGTCGTGATGGCGCCGGAGACGATCGCGATCGTGCGCGACGGCAACGCCAAGAAGGGCGACGTGCTCGGCACTGCGCGCCTCGCCGGCATCATGGCGGCCAAGCGCACGCATGAGCTGATCCCGCTCTGCCATCCGCTGCTGCTCAGCAAGATCGCCGTCGATCTCACCATCGACGAGGCCCTGCCGGGCGTGCGCGTGCGCGCCGAGGTCAGGATGAAAGGGCAGACCGGCGTCGAGATGGAGGCGTTGACCGCCGTCTCCGTCGCCTGCCTCACCGTCTACGACATGGTCAAGGCGGTCGACCGGGCGATGCGGATCGAGAACATCCGGCTCATGCACAAATCCGGCGGCCAGTCCGGCGATTACGACGCAAAGGCCCTCTGATGGCGCTCACCCCGGTCCCCGTTGCGCGCAAGGCGCTGCTCGACAGCATCCTGGGGCCGACGGAGGCGGAAACGCTGCCGCTGGCGCAATGCGCCTGGCGGGTGCTGGCCGGCGACCTGAAGGCGCTGCGGACCCAGCCCCCCTTCGCCAACTCGGCCATGGACGGCTATGCGGTGCGTGGCGACGACATGGCGGAAGGCGCGCCCCTCGCCGTGATCGGCGAATCCGCCGCGGGCCGGGCCTTCGAAGGATCGGTCGGCCCGGGCCAAGCCGTGCGCATCTTCACCGGCGCGCCGATGCCTGATGGAGCCGACACCATCCTGATCCAGGAAGATGCCGACGGCGTCGGCAGCCCGACGATCCGCGTAAGGGTGCCGCCGGCCAAGGGCAAGTTCCTGCGGGCGGCGGGGCTGGATTTCCGCGAGGGCGACGCGCTGCTGTCGGCCGGGCGGGTGCTCGACAGCGCGGCGCTGGGGCTCGCCGCCGCGATGGGCCATCCTTCGCTGCCGGTCCACCGCAAGCCGCGCGTCGCGATCCTCGCCACCGGCGACGAATTGGTGGCCCCGGGCGAGCCGGTGGGGCGCGACCAGATCGTAGCCTCGAACTCGTTCTCGCTGGCCGCGCTGGTCGAGAAGGCGGGCGGCACCGTGCTCGATCTCGGCATCGCCCGCGACGACCATGCCGACCTCGCCGCCAAGATCGCCCTGGCGCGGACGGCCGAAGCCGACGTGCTGATCACGCTGGGCGGCGCCTCGGTCGGCGCGCATGACCTCGTGCAGGAGGCGCTGACGCGGGCGGGCATGTCGCTCGGCTTCTGGAAGATCGCGATGCGCCCCGGCAAGCCGATGATGACCGGCCGGCTCGGCCGCATGGTGGTCGTCGGCCTGCCCGGCAACCCGGTCTCCTCGATCGTCTGCGGCCATCTCTTCGTGCTGCCGCTGGTCGAGGCCCTGCTCGGCATCGCCGATGCCGATCGTGACCGCAGCATCCCTGCCCTGCTGGGGCGCGACATGCCGGGCAATGACGAGCGCGAGGACTATCTGCGCTCCGAGCTTTCGCTGACGCCGGATGGCTGGGTGGCGACGCCCTTCGACCGCCAGGATTCCTCGATGCTCGGCACGCTGGCGCGGGCCCAGGCGCTGACGATCCGACCGGCTTTCGCCGCGCCGGCGAAGAAGGGCGAGCCCTGCCGGATCCTGCCGCTGCGGTAGCCTGCAGGTCGCCTGCTTGCGGAACACATGCAGAACGCGTATGGTGTTCGTGCTTTGTTTCGAATCTGCCTTTCAAGAGGCTGGCGGGGATCATGCTGACACGCAAGCAACACGAACTCCTGCGCTTCATCCAGGAACGCTTGCGCGAGAGCGGTGTGCCGCCCTCCTTCGACGAGATGAAGGACGCGCTCGACCTCCGCTCGAAATCCGGCATCCATCGGCTGATCATGGCGCTGGAGGAGCGCGGCTTCATCCGCCGCCTGCCGAACCGGGCGCGCGCGCTCGAGATCATCAAGATGCCGGACGGGCTCGGCGCCCCGCAGCAGCGCGGCCGCTTCAGCCCGGCCGTCGTCCAGGGCGGCCTCGGCGCGCAAACCAATCTCGGCAAGCCCCGCCCCGGTGCCGACGACGACAGCCGTGGCGTCATATCGATCCCGGTCATGGGTCGCATCGCGGCCGGCACGCCGATCTCGGCGATCCAGAACCGCAGTCACACCGTCTCGCTGCCGCCCGACATGCTCGGCTCCGGCGAGCATTATGCGCTCGAGGTGCGCGGCGACTCGATGGTCGAGGCCGGCATCCTCGACGGCGACACGGTCGTCATCCGCAGACAGGATACGGCCAATACCGGCGATATCGTCGTCGCACTGATCGACGACGAGGAGGCGACGCTGAAGCGGCTGCGCAAGCGCGGCTCCTCGATCGCGCTCGAGGCCGCGAACCCGGCCTATGAAACCCGTGTGCTCGGGCCGGACCGGGTCAAGATCCAGGGGCGGCTGGTCAATCTGATGCGGCGCTATTAGATCGCGAACCGTCATTGCGAGCGCAAGCGAACCAATTCAGGGGGACGGGGTGAGACGTTCAACCCGGTACCCGCTGGATTGCTTCGTCGCTTCGCTCCTCGCAATGACGGCCAGCGATGGCGCACGCCCGGCTTGACCGGCGGCTGCTACAGGGGGCCGGCATCATCGTCAGCGCCGCTGGCCGGCGATGCGGCTGCGGGCGCCGACTGAGCCGCGGGCGGCGGCCTGCGGCGGCTCCAGGGTCGCTCGCTGTCGGAATGCTCCGAGATGCGGCTGCTCCAGCCGGACCTGCTGCGATAGAGCGAGGTGGCGCCGTCGCGCGCCAGTCCCATCCTTTCGATCAGGCGCGCCTTGCAGGCCCCGCTCCAGGGGATGGCGGTGACGACCAGGTCGGCCCGCAGACAATCCTCGATGATCGCCAGCCTATCGCGTGCATGGGACACGGCGCGCTGGTCGCCTGTCCGTGCGACGCATCCCAGCGCGTCGCAAGCGACGCCGGCGCGCAGCGTCGGATCGTCCGGCGAGCGGCCGTCGCCATCGGCCGCGAGCCATTGCTGCAGGACGAAGCGGCTCGGCCGACCCGCGATCGCGAGGCGCCCATCGGCGCCGCGCACGGCCAGGCCCGAGCCGTCGCGCTCGATCAGGATCTCCGGACGTTCCGGCTTCCCGGCGATAGCGACCCCGAACACGAGCGGCAGCGCCGCCAGCCAGCGCCAGGCCGTGGTCCACAGCGTCAGCCACAGCAGCGCCAGCACGAAGCAGATCAGCACGGCCGGGCCAAAGGCCGCGATCATCACCGTCGAATGGTCGATGGCCGCGACCCAGTGCGCCACGTTCAGCACGACATCCGAGGCGAGCCCCATCAGCGCCCAGGCCGGCCAGTCCAGCCCGAACGGATAGGCCAGCACGCCGAACACCGCCGCCGGCATGACAAAGAGCGAGACGAAGGGCAGCGCCATGGCATTGCCGAGCAGGCCGAAGGGATTGAAGGTCTGGAAGTGATAGGCGCCGAAGGGCGCCGTCGCCGCTGTCGCCAGCAATGTGGTGACGATGATGCCGAGCGCCGCGGCCCAGAGCGGCCCGAGCGGCCAGACCAGGGCCGGCGGCGGGTGGGCGCGGCTGCGCCCTTCCCAGCGCTCGGCGAAGGCGATCAGGGCCGCGACCGCGCCGAAGGACATCTGGAAGCTCGGCCCGAGCAGGGCTTCCGGCTCCCGCAGCAGCACGATCATCGCCGCGAGGGCGAGGTTGCGCATGCTCAGCGCCGCACGGTCGACGAGCACGGCGCCGAGCATCACCAGCGTCATGATCAATGAACGCTCGGTCGCCACGTCCCCGCCGGAGAAGACGCAATAGGCGGTCGCGCCCAGCATCGCGGCAGCCGCCGCGATCTTCTTGACCGGCCAGCGCAGGGCAGCCGTCTGGGACAGCGCCAGCAAGGCGCGCACCAGCCAGAAGATCGTGCCGGCGGCCAGCACCATGTGAAGCCCCGAGATCGAGACGATATGGTAGATGCCGGCGGCGCGCAGGTCGTTGTTGGTCGCTTCGCTGATCAGCCCGCGCTTGCCCGTGACGAGAGCGGCAGCGACCGCCCCGCCCTGCCCGCCTCCGGCCTCGGCGATGCGCCGGGTCAGGGCGTTGCGGGCCTGGTCGATGACCACGTCGAGGGCAAGGCGCGGCGGCAGCGGATGAGGCGGTGGCGCCAGCGCGACCTTGCCGGAGATGCTGCCGACGGCACCGATACCGCGGAAGAAGGCGTCGCGGCCAAAATCATAGCCGCCAGCCCGCGCCGGCCCCGGCGGCGGCAGCAGCCGCGCCGTCGCGACGATATGGTCCCCGGGAGCGACGGAGCCGGCGCGGATGTTGACGCGCACCCGCTTCGGCCTCGCCTCGGCCGGGACACCGGCGATGTTGGTGACCAGCACGACCAGGCGGGCGCCGACATCGCGCGCCTCGACTGTTTCGACGAAGCCCGTCAGCTTGCCGATGCGCGGCCGGTCCAGCATCGGCGCGGCGATGTCAGCGGTCCGCCAGACGCCGGCGGCGAAACCGGCAAAGGCGGCGGCTGCGGCGAGACAGGCCATGGCAGCGACGCGGCGTGTGCGGAGGAGGAAGGCGCAGGCTGCGCTCAGCGCGAAGCCCAGCACCGGCGCCCACAACGCCGGCTCACGATCCGCGGCAAAGTAGAGCAGTATGCCGGCCCCCATCGCCACCGGCAGCCAGAGGAAGGGCCGGCGGCGCTCGGCCTCCAGCGCCAGCGCCCGGCCGAAGCCGGCCTGCCATTCGGCCTGCCACGTCTGGAGGCGCGTGGCCACCGGCGCGAACGGGCGCAGACGCAAGGGCAACGCGCCGGCGCGCGCGCCACGCCACCTTCCCCGCCCTGGCGGCGCCGGCTGCATCGCCCGCCCCCTCCCCGCCGGCGCTGCGATTGAACGCTTAACCTTTCCGGCCGAGCCATGTTACAGGGCGCGCGCCGGTTGTCATGTCGCGACCTGCGCCGTTTCCCCTATCTTGCCCCGGACGGTCCCCCGCCCGGTCGGAGTCGCCTCCCATGAGCAACGCCGTCGTCACGCGCTTTGCGCCCTCGCCCACCGGGTTCCTGCATATCGGCGGGGCCCGCACCGCGCTGTTCAACTGGCTCTATGCCCGCCGGCATGGCGGCACGATGCTGCTGCGCATCGAGGACACTGACCGCGAACGCTCGACCGATGCCGCCATCGCCGCGATCCTCGACGGGCTGGAATGGCTCGGCCTCGATTGGGACGGCCAGACCGTCTACCAGTTCCAGCGCGCCGCCCGGCACCGCGAGGTCGCCGAGCAGATGCTCGCCGCCGGCAAGGCCTATTACTGCTACGCCACGCCCGCGGAGCTCGAGGAGATGCGCGAGAAGGCCCGCGCCGAGGGCAAGCCGCTGCGCTATGACGGGCGCTGGCGCGACCGCGACCCGGCGACGGCCCCGGAAGGCGCCAAGCCGGTCATCCGCCTCAAGGCGCCGCAGACTGGCGAGACCGTGGTGAACGACGAGGTCCAGGGCCGGGTCGTCTGGCAGAACGAGAATCTCGACGACCTCGTGCTGCTGCGCTCGGACGGCACGCCGACCTATATGCTCGCCGTGGTGGTCGACGATCACGACATGGGCGTGACCCATGTCATCCGCGGCGACGATCACCTGACCAACGCCGCCCGCCAGACCCAGATCTACAATGCGCTCGGCTGGGATGTCCCCAGCATGTCGCATATCCCGCTGATCCACGGACCTGATGGCGCCAAGCTCTCGAAGCGCCACGGCGCCCTCGGCATCGATGCCTATCGCGCGATGGGCTATCTGCCGGCAGCGCTGCGCAACTATCTGGTGCGCCTCGGCTGGAGCCATGGCGACCAGGAGGTTTTCTCGACCCAGGAGATGATCGACGCCTTCAACCTGTCCTCGATCGGCCGCTCGCCGGCGCGGTTCGACTACGCCAAGCTGGAGAACCTCAACGGGCTCTATATGCGCCAGTCGAGCGACCGGGAACTGCTCGACGCGCTGAAGGTGATCCTGCCCGAGATCGGCCCGGCGCGCGGCGTCGGCACCGCCCTCTCGCCCGAGCTGGAAGCGAAGTTCCTCGCCGCCATGCCGGGGCTGAAGGAGCGGGCCAAGACGCTGGTCGAGCTGCTCGACAGCGCCTTCTATCTCTATGCCCAGCGCCCGCTGCAGCTCGACGAGAAGGCCAAGGGCCTGCTCGACGAGGCGGCTCGCCAGCGACTGTCCCAGATCGCGGCGAAGCTCGCCGCCGTCACCGAGTGGTCGCCGGCGCCGCTGGAAGCGGCGGTGCGCGCCTATGTCGAGGAGAGCGGGCTCAAGCTCGGCCAGGCGGCGCAGCCCCTGCGCGCCGCGCTGACCGGCCGGGCGATGTCGCCGGGGCTGTTCGACGTGATGGCCGTGCTCGGCCGCGACGAGACGCTGGCGCGCCTCGCCGATCAGGCCGCGTGAACGCCGGCCGCGCTCCGGCTACCGAATATCGTTATTGCGAGCGCAGCGAAGCAATCCAGGAAGACGAAGAGCCCTGCGGCCGCTGGATTGCTTCGCTTCGCTCGCAATGACGGCCCCCGCAACCCCGCGTCTCCAAGGCTCGAAACGGGCCCGTCCGGCAAGGGGCGGCCTGCTCGCGAGGATATGAACCGGACGCGGTTCCGGCCGCCTTTTGGCTCGGTTGAATGCGCTGGGCAAATGGTCTAGTGACGCGCAAGTGCGTTGCGCCGCGCCATCGCGGACGGGCATGAATATTGCTTGTAAATCAGTCACATGGATTGCCTGCCGTCTCCTCCGACACACCCTCGCTCTATCGTGGCCTGCGGATGAGAGATGCTCAGCGCGAAAGCGCAACAAGGCGAAACAGGTGCTGAACAGCAGCGAGCCTTGAAAGGATCGGTATCGATGAGCGGAAACACCAGCCAGCTCCAGGTCGGCGACAAGACCGTCGACATGGCGATCAAGGAGGGGTCGGTCGGCCCCGCCGTCATCGACATCGGCAAGCTCTATGCCCAAACGGGCATGTTCACCTACGATCCCGGCTTCACCTCGACGGCGAGCTGCGAGTCGCAGATCACCTATATCGACGGCGACAAGGGCGTGCTGCTCTATCGCGGCTACCCGATCGAGCAGCTCGCCGAGCACGGCGACTTCCTCGAGACCTGCTACCTGCTGCTCTACGGAGAGCTGCCGACCGCCGCGCAGAAGGCGGATTTCGACTATCGCGTCACGCGCCACACCATGGTGCACGAGCAGATGGCCCGCTTCTTCCAGGGCTTCCGCCGCGACGCGCACCCGATGGCGGTGATGGTCGGCTCGATCGGCGCGATGTCGGCCTTCTACCATGACTCGACCGACATCTCGGACCCGCACCAGCGCATGATCGCCTCGATGCGTATGGTCGCGAAGGTGCCGACGCTGGCGGCGATGGCCTACAAGTACTTCGTCGGCCAGCCCTTCGTGTATCCGCTGAACTCGCTGGACTACACCTCGAACTTCCTGCGCATGTGCTTCGCGGTGCCGGCCGAGGAGTACAAGGTCAACCCGGTGCTCTCCCGCGCGCTCGACCGCATCTTCATCCTGCACGCCGACCACGAGCAGAACGCCTCGACCTCGACGGTGCGCCTCGCCGGCTCGTCGGGCGCCAACCCCTTCGCCTGCATCGCGGCCGGCACGGCCTGCCTGTGGGGCCCCGCCCATGGCGGCGCCAACGAGGCGGCGCTGAAGATGCTCGAGGAGATCGGGACCGTCGAGAACATCCCGAAATACATCGCCAAGGCGAAGGACAAGAACGATCCGTTCCGCCTGATGGGCTTCGGCCACCGGGTCTACAAGAACTACGATCCGCGCGCCAAGATCATGCAGAAGACCACGCATGAGGTGCTCAACGAGCTCGGCATCAAGGACGACCCGCTGCTGGACGTCGCGATCGAGCTGGAGCGCATCGCGCTCAACGACGAGTACTTCATCGAGAAGAAGCTCTACCCGAACATCGACTTCTATTCGGGCATCACGCTGAAGGCGATGGGCTTCCCGACCTCGATGTTCACGGTGCTCTTCGCCGTCGCGCGCACCGTCGGCTGGATCGCGCAGTGGAAGGAGATGATCGAGGATCCGTCCCAGAAGATCGGCCGCCCGCGCCAGCTCTACACCGGCGCCGCGCAGCGCGACTACACGCCGATCGGCCGCCGCTGAGCCCAGCGGCAACGACCATTCGGAAAGGCGCGCGGCGAAAGCCCCGCGCCTTTTTTCATGGGCGGCACGGTCGTCATGCCCGCCCTTGTGGGGAGCATCCACGTCTTGGACACTCCATCATATCGCTGAAGACGTGGATGGTCGGGACAAGGCCGACCGTGGCGGACGGCGCCGTGTGCCGTCCTGTCAGCCGACCCGCCCGGCGGGCAGCAACGCCAGCGCCGCATCGACGGCATTGGCCGCCGGGCTCGGCCCGGCCGAGCGCATCAGAGCCTCGACCTCGACGAAGCCGTCGAGCTGCTGCTGCCGCGCGGGTCCGTCGGCAAGGGCGGCCAGCAGCTGTCCCGCCAGGGCTTCGGCGGTCGCGTCGTCCTGAATGAACTCCGGCACAACGCTCCGGCCCAGGATCAGATTGGGCAGGATCACGCTCGGCAGCTTGACGAGGCGCCGGGCCAGGATCGCCTCCCAGGCGGCACCGCGATAGGCGGCAACCGTCGGCACGCCGGACAAGGCGAGCTCGAGGGTCACCGTCCCGGAGGCCGCGAGCGCGGCGCGGGCGCGCCGGAAGGCCGCGAGCTTGCCGGCCTCGCCGCTGACGATCTCAGGCGCCACCGGCCAGCGCGCCGCTGCCTCGGCGATCATCGGCTGCAGACGGGTGACGGCCGGGAGAAGGAAGCGCGCTCCGGGAATCGCCGCTGCCACCCGGGCGACGGCCTCACCGAAGACCGGCATCAGATGATGGATCTCGGAGCGGCGGCTGCCGGGCAGGATCAGCACCTCGGGCCGCACAGCATCGTCGCGGCGGCGCTGCTCCTCCGCATCCGGCCGCAGCTCGCCGAGGCGCTCCATCAACGGATGGCCGACATAAACCGTCTCGGGGCCATGCAGCCGGGCGAGAGCCGCGGGCTCGAAAGGCAGCAGGGCCAGGATCCGGTCGACATGCGGCGCCATCCGGCGTGCCCGCCCCGACCGCCAGGCCCAGACGCTCGGGCAGACCCAGTGCACGATCGGGATCTGCGGCGCCCGCGCCCGGACCTTCTTCGCGACACGCAGGCAGAAATCGGGACTGTCGATCGTCAGCAGGAGATCGGGCTCGAAGGCCACGACGCCACGCGCCGCGTCCTCCATCCGCCGCAGCAGCAGCGGCAGGCGGGCGACGACCGGGCTGAAGCCCATCACCGCGATATCGGCCTGCGGAAAGAACGGCACGAGCCCGGCCTCGGGCAGACCGTGATCGCCGACGCCGCGCAGTTCCAGCGGCCGCTCGCCGAGCCGGTCGCGCAATGCTGCAAGGAAGCGCAGCGCCAGGGCGTCGCCAGACGCCTCCCCCGCGATGATCGCGAGCTTGAGGGGCCGCATCAGGCGACGCCCTCGACGAAGAGGCCGAGCTGGTCGGCGAGACGGCCGAGCGCGGCCCGATCCCCGACCAGAACCTCGCCGGCCCTGAGGCCAATCCCGGCGAGGCCCGCAGCCGCGATATTGCGCAATGTGTCGGGACCGATGGCGGGCATGTCGACCCGCAGGTCCTGCCCGGTCTTGGGCAGCTTCACCAGCACGCCGTCGCCCTTGCCGATCTTGAGCCGGCCGCCGGCGACAAGATCGGCGACGCGCTGGATCATGGCGTCCGTGCCCTCGGCCGCCTCGATCGCGACGACCCGGTGGTCCGCCAGGATCGCGGCCTGCCCGACATCGAAAGGCGACAGAGCCTTCAGCAGCGAAAAGCCGTGCTCCAGCAGTTCCCGCTGCGTCGCGCTGGGCTGGCGGCGGCCGACCGGACCGGACGGGGCCGTCAGCTCGGGGGCGATCTGCGCGGGGCCGTGGACGCGGAAGCCCTGCTGCTCGAAGAAGCTGACGACGCCGCGCAGCAGGTGGTCGTCCCCGCCCTGAAACGCCTTGGCAAAATGCGGCAGGTATTTCAGCGTCGACATCTCCGGGCGCAAGGCCCCGAAGCTCGGGCGCGGCAGCGCCCCGAGCATGACGATGTCGACGATCTGCCGCTGGCGAAGCTCATCGAGCAGCGAGCCGAGCTGCCCGAGGCGGTAGCGCCGGATGTCGGCATCGCCGCCGAACGCCTCGGGATCGGCGGCGCCGTCGAGCGCGGCAATGAAGGGCCGTTCGCCCCGGCCGGCGAGGATGCGGGCGAGCTGGACGGGATAGTCGCCGCCGCCCGCGATCATCACGAGCGGGCCGCGCTCCTGGGCGCCCCCGCTCACCTCTCTACGGGGGAGACGTCATGCGGCATGCACAGCGCCTTCTCGCCGCCTTCCCTGATGAAGTCGAGGATCTCGTGGATCAACGGGTGCGAGGCGAATTCCGCCGCAACATCGTCGACGCGCTCGGTCAACGTGCCCTCGTCGGCGAAGAGCAGACGATAGGCACGGCGCAGTTCGTGGATCTGCTCGCGCGTGAAGCCGCGGCGCTTGAGGCCGATCAGATTCAACCCGACCAGATGGGCCGGATTGTCGCGTACCGTGCCGAAGGGAATGACGTCGGCCAGCACCCCGGCGCCGCCACCGATGAAGGCGTGATCGCCGATCCGGATGAACTGCTGCAGGCCGGCGCCGCCGCCGACGATGACGAAGTTCCCGACGGTGACATGCCCGGCGCACATCACATTGTTCGAGAAGATGATGTTGTTGCCGAGCCGGCTGTCATGGCCGACATGGGAGTTGGCCAGGAAGAAGCAGCGGTCGCCGACGCTCGTGACCATGCCCCCGCCCTCGGTGCCGGGATTCATGGTGACGCCTTCGCGGATCTGGCATTCGGCGCCGATCGTCAGCGTCGAAGGCTCGCCGTTATATTTCACGTCCTGCGGCGGATGGCCGATCGAGGCGAAGGGATAGATCCGCGTGCGCGGGCCGACCGTGGTACGACCGGCCACGGACACGTGGCTGATCAGCTCGACCCCGTCCCCCAGGACGACATCGGGGCCGACAGTGCAGAACGGACCGATCTTCACCCCGGCGCCCAGCTGCGCCTTGGGGTCCACGACCGACATGGGATGGATGGAGGAGCTCATCGCGATTTCGTCCGGGCGCTCAATGCCTCAGGCCGCTCAGACGACCATGGCCGAGATCTCGGCCTCGGCCACCAACGCCCCGTCCACGCGCGCCTCGCCGCGGTAGAACCAGATATTGCGCTTGCGGGCCAGCTTGGTCAGGTGGAAACGCAGCGTGTCGCCCGGGATGACCGGCTTGCGGAACTTGGCCTTGTCGATGGTGGTGAAGAGCACCGTCTTGACCTGTTCCTCGCCGACGCCGCGGGCGTTCACCACGAGCACGCCGGCCGTCTGCGCCATCGCCTCGATCATCAGCACGCCCGGGAAAACCGGGCGCTCCGGGAAATGACCGGTGAACTGCGGCTCGTTGACGGTGACGTTCTTGATGCCGACGCCTGAATCGTCGCCATTGATCTCCACGACCCGGTCGACCAGGAGAAACGGATAGCGGTGGGGGATGCAGGCCATGATCTTCTGAATGTCGATCACGCCCAGCGCCGTCGTCGCCTCGCTCATCTCAATCTTCTCCTGCGCGCCATCGCGGGCAGCGCCTGCATTCAAACCATCGGCCGCGACCGCGAAACGAATTCGGCAATCGGCAGCAATTCCAAAGTCTTCCGTCGCTTTGCCGGAAACCGGTCGGTCTCGGCAACATAAATCTGCCGCCGCCTTCGGGAAGAAGCCCGCCGGCGGCGCCAGAAGTCCTCGGCATCAGCCTTCCGGCGCGTCGCTCTTGCGTCCCCGCTTGGCGAGCAGGCTCTTGAGCATCGCCGTCTCGCGCGCCCAGCTCAGCGCCGGCTGGGCCGGGTAGCCGCCGTAACGGGCGCCGCGCGGCACGTCGCCGGCGACGCCGCTCTGCGCGGCGATCTGGGCACCAGCCCCGATCACGAGATGCCCGGCCAGGCCGACCTGCCCGCCGAGCACGACGAAGTCCTCGAGCGTGGACGAACCCGCCAGGCCGACCTGGGCGCAGATCACGCAATGCCGCCCGATGACGCAGTTATGGCCGATCTGGACGAGGTTATCGATCTTGGTGCCCTCGCCGATCACCGTGTCGCGGCTGGCGCCGCGGTCGATGCAGCTGTTGGCGCCGATCTCGACATCGTCCTGGACGATGACGCGGCCGATCTGCGGCACCTTCATGTGCCCCTTCGGGCTCATCGCGAAGCCGAAGCCGTCCTGCCCGATGCGGGCGCCGGGATGGACGATCACGCGGTTGCCGATCAGCGCGGCCTGGATCGAGCTGCCCGCCCCGATCGAGCAGTTCCGGCCGATCCGGACCTGCGGGCCGATGACCGCATTGGCCGCCACCACCGTCCCGGCCCCGATCTCGGCACCCGGACCGATCACCGCACCGGGGTCGACCGTCACGCCGGGCTCGAGCACGGCGGTCGCATGGACGACGGCGCCCGGCGCGACGCCCTGCGCCGCGAAGGCGGATTCGGGCTTCAGCGCCGACGGGAAGACCCGGGCCAGCACCTTGGCGAAGGCGTGGTAGGGCGCCGGCGACACCAGCACCACCGTGCCCGCGGGCACCCGGTCGGCGAAGCGCGGCGAGACCAGGCACAGGCCCGCCTTCGTCGCGGCCAGCGCCTCGGTGTATTTCGGGTTGTCCATATAGGCGAGATCGGACGGCCCGGCCGTCTCGAGCGCCGCGGCGCCCTCGATCCTGCGGTCCATGGGCGCGCCGTCAGGCAGCGTCGTCCCGGAAATGGTTGCGACCTCGCCGAAGTCCAGCGAGGTCGCGAACGGAAAGAAAACTGGCTCTGCCATGATCAGGTCCGGAGCGGGGCGCGAGGCCCCGCTGCGTCAGAAGCGGGTACCACCCGAGAAACGGAACGCCTGGAGCCGGTCGCCGCCGTACTTCCCAGCGATGCCGGTCTGCGGGTTGATGCCCCACTGCCCATCGTCCTTGGTGAGGGCGTAGGCATAGTCGAACCGGATCGGGCCGAGCGGCGACTGCCAGAGCAGGCTGACGCCGACCGACGAGCGCATGATGTTCTTGTCGCGGATACAGCCGATGTTCGACTGGGCGCCGCCGGTCACGACATTGTACTGGCGAGCGGTCGATCCCGCCGGGCAGCCGCCGAAAGCCGGGTTCGTGATCGCGCTCGATCCGCCGTCGTAGTTGAACAGCGTACCGGCATCCGCGAAGACCGCGCCGCGCAGGCCGAGATCGCGCGGCAGGCCCCAGATCGGGAACTGCAGCTCGACCGTGCCGCCGAAATAGGTCGTGCCACCGACCGCGTTGGCCGTCGGGTCGTTGAGCACGTCGCGCGGGCCGATGCCGGACGGCGCGAAGCCGCGAACCAGCGACGGGCCGAGGAAGTAGTGATCGACCATCCGCAGATTGCCGCTGGTCGCCTGGACGTGACCGCCCTGGACGCGCAGGAAGCCGACGACGTCGTCGAAGATCTCGCGGTAGTAGCGGGCATCCGCCGCGACACGCAGGAACTTCGAGTCGCCGCCCAGGCCGGCGAATTCCGGCTTCAGCTCCGCGACGAAGCCGTTGCGCGGGTTCTGCACGTTGTCGAGCGAGTTGTAGTTGAAGTTCAGGCCGACCAGCGAGGTCAGGGTGTTGCCCTGGGCCTCCTTGACCGCCACCGTCGCCTCGCCGTTGGTCACGCAGTTGAACGGCACGTTCGCGCCGCCCGTCGGCGTCACGCCCGGGATCGGATAGGTACAGTCGTTATAGGGACGGCTGATCTCGTTCGGGATGTCGATCTCGGTCTGATAGAGCGAGTATCGCGGCGTGATCGAGAACTCTTCCGTGATCGGGAAGGTGAAGCGGACCTGACCGCCCGTCACGCGGCTCTCGAAGCGGCCGGTGTTGTAGTTGTCGTTGAACTTCGAGAACAGGTCGATACCAGCCGCCACGCGGTAGCCGAGGAAGTACGGCTCGGTGAAGGAGAAATCGATGCCCTGCGTACGCTCGCCGAGCGTGCCGGCGATGCGGACGAACTGGCCGCGGCCGAGGAAGTTCGACTCCGACAGCGAGATCTCGCCGATGACGCCGTCCGAGGTCGAGTAGCCGCCGGCGACCGAGAAAGAGCCGGTCGCCTTGTCCTCGACGTCGATGTTGACGACCACGCGGTCCGGCGCGGAGCCGGGCTCGTTGGTGATGCGAACCTTGGTGAAGAAGCCGAGGTTGTTGAGGCGACGCTCGGCCCGGTCGATCATGACCTTGTTGTAGGCATCGCCCTCGCCCAGATCGAGCTCGCGGCGGACCACATAGTCACGGGTACGGGTGTTGCCGCGCACATTGATGCGCTCAACATAGACGCGCGGCCCTTCGTCGACGACGTAGGTGATGCCGATCTGCGCGCCGGAAGCATCGCGATCGCCGCGCGGACGGACCTGGGCGAAGGCATGGCCGCGGCGCGCGACCTCGGTGGTGAGCGCCACCAGCGACTTCTCGACCGCCTCGGCATTGTAGGTATCGCCGGTCGAGGTCGCGACGTAGCGCTGCAGCGCACCCGGATCGATGTCGCGCAGCGCGGAATCGACGGTGACGTTGCCGACCTTGTACTGCTGACCTTCCTCGATCTGGATATCGACGACCCAGCCGCCGGCGGCCTCGTCGAAGCGCGCGGACTGGTTCACGACCTGGAAGTCGGCATAGCCGTTCTTGAGATAGAAGCGACGGATGAGGTCGAGGTCGGAATTGATCTTGTCCGGATCATAGACGTCGGACGTCTTGATGAAGCTCAGGAAGTTCGATTCCGTCGAGTTCATCAGGCCGCGCAGGCGACCGGCGGAATAAGCCTGGTTGCCGCTGAAATTGATCGACTTGATGCCGGTCTTGCCGCTCTCGTTGATGGTGAAGACCACGTCCTGGCGGCCGTTCGGCAGCGGAGCGATGCGGCCGCTGACCGAGGACAGCCCGTAGCCGGCGCGGCGATAAGCCTCGCGCAGGCGCTCGACGTCTGCATCGATCAGAGACTGGCTCACCGGCCCGCCCGCACGGGTCTGCACCAGCGTCCCGAGCTGCTCGCCCTTCAGGCGGCGGTTACCCTCGAAGGCGACGCGGTTGACCGTGCCACCCTGCTCCTTCACCGAAACCACGATCTGGGAGCCGCGGCGGCTGACCTGAACGTTGCTGAACAGCCCGGTCGCCAGGAGGCTCTCGCGAATCTCCTGCGGGTTCTCCCGCCCGACGGCGTAGGAGCGAATCGTCTCGGCATCGACGCGCTGATTGCCGTGGACGACCACAGCCTGCGCGAAAGCCACGCCACCACTCACGGCCAGAATCAAAGCCGAAAGTCCGATCGATCGAGAGAGCCGCATCCTGATCGTCCGGCTCTGTTGGGTCGACGTCATCGGGTCGCCTATTCCATATCTATGGTCACCACCCCATACGGGGACCGTCGCCAAAAGACGACGGCACGGGGACATTGCAGTTCAATCGCTTCTACAAAGTTTCCCGCAGGGTGCAAACCGCCATCGTCGTTAATAAAGTATTTTTAACGGTCTCGTTGCGGGGGAGCCACGCGCGCTGTCGCGATTCCGACGCAAAGCGCGCGCTGCAGGGCGTTTTCAGAGCAAACCACGGACGTGAACGAGGTCGTTCCACGTCACGAACAGCATCAGCATGAGCACCAGCGCCAGCCCGAGGCGGAAGCCGATCTCCTGCGCACGGGGGCTGAGCGGGCGGCCGCGCAGCGCCTCGTAGAGGTAGAACATCAGGTGGCCGCCATCGAGCATCGGCACCGGCAGGAGATTCATCAGCCCGATCGAGACGGAGAGGACCGCGGCGAGATTGATCAGCGCCAGCAGGCCGCCATTCGAGGCCACGATGCCGGAGACCTGCGCGATCCGAATCGGACCCGAGAGCTGGTCGACGGATTCCCGCCCCCGGACCAGCTTGGCGATGTAGTCATAGGTCCGGGACACCACGAACCAGGTCTCGGTCACGCCGGTTCGGGCGGATTCGACCAGGCCGAAATGGCGGGTCCTGATATCCTCGGGCCGGGCCGAAGCCTTGACGCCGATCACGCCGATGCGCTGGGTGCCGACGGGCGTCTTCATCTCGGAGAGCGCCGGGGTGACCGGCAGCGTCACCGTGCCGCCGGCGCGCTCGACCGTGATCTCCAGGCGCTCGTCCGGGCGGCCCGAGACGATGCGCTGCATGTCCGAGAAGCTCTCGATCGGCTGCCCGTCGATCGACAGAACGAGGTCGCCCGGCTTCAGCCCGGCGCGCTCGGCGGCGCTGTCGGCGACGACAGCGTCGACGCGCGGCATCAGCACCTGCTTGCCGAAGAAGAACGCCGTGCCGGCGAAGATCAGGATCGCCAGGAGGAAATTCGCGATCGGGCCGGCGGCGACGATGGCAGCCCGCTCCCCGATCGACTGGGCCGGGAAGGAGCGCGCCTGCTCCTGCGGCGTCATCCGCGCGACGCCCGCCATGTCCGGCGCGCTCGCAGCATCGGCGTCACCCGAGAACTTGACGTAGCCGCCGAGCGGGATCAGCGCGAAGCGCCAGCGCGTTCCATGCCGGTCGTTGAAGCCGAACAGCTCGCGGCCGAAGCCGATCGAGAACGTCTTGACGTCGACGCCGCACCAGCGCCCGACCAGGAAATGGCCGAGCTCGTGCACGAAGACGACGACGGTGAGCACGAAGAGGAATGGCAGCAGATAGCCCAGCAGAAAATATCCACCGTTCCAAAGCGAAGCCGCGAATTCCATCGAGATCTCCCGTTCCTCGCGCAGCAGCGCGCGCCGATCGGGTCGCATCAGCCCCGACCGGATCCGGCTTTAAGTGACAGTGAAGGATGCTTGCGACAAGAGCGAGGCGGCGCGCCGTCTGGAATCTTGGTCAATGGCGAGCGCGGTGCCAACGTCGCGCGGCGCATCGCATCCGCCCGGCGTCGCGGCGCAGACGGCCTCGACCAGTGCGGCGATGCCGGGGAAGCGAAGCCGGCCGGCGAGGAAGGCCGCGACGGCGACCTCATTGGCGGCATTGAGGATAGCGGGCATGGCGCCGCCCTCCCGCAGGGCCGCCATGGCGAGGCCGAGCGCGGGGAAGCGGACGAGATCCGGCTTTTCGAAGGTAAGCGTTCCGGCCGCGGCGAGATCGAGAAAGCGGGCGGCGGGCGCGTCGAGCCGGCCGTCGACGCCGAGGCAATGGGCCGCAGCGACCCGCATGTCCGGCACCGCCATCCCGGCGCTGACCGAGCCGTCGCGGAAGGTGACGAGGCCGTGGACGAGTTGCTGCGGATGGACCAGCACGTCGAGCTGCCCGGCCTCCAACCCGAAGAGGAAACGAGCCTCGATGAGTTCGAGGCCCTTGTTCATCATGCTGGCGGAGTCGACGCTGATCTTGGCGCCCATCGCGTAGTTCGGATGCTTCAGCGCCTGCTCCGGGCCGGCGGCCGCGATGCGCTCGGCGCTCCAGCTCCGGAACGGGCCGCCGGAGGCGGTCAGCGTCATGCTGCGGACAGCCGCCAGCGGCTCCGCGCCCAAGACCTGGAAGAGCGCGTTATGCTCGGAATCGAGCGGCAGCAGCTGCGCACCGACCTCGGCGACGCGCGCCATTACCGCCTCGCCGGCGCAAACCAGGCTTTCCTTGTTGGCGAGCGCGATCACCCGCCCCGGCGCGAGCGCGGCGAAGGTGGCCTCGAGGCCGGCCGAACCCGAGATCGCGCTGACGACGATGTCGGCAGGGCGGGCTACCGCCTCCAGCACCGCGTCGCGCCCGGCGCCGCTGGCGATTCCGGTTCCGGCCAGCGCCTCCCGGAGCAGCGGGCCGGCGTCCTCCTCCGCCAGCGCGGCGAAGGACGCGCCGACCTCGATCGCGACCTGTGCGAGAGCTTGCGCATCGCGGCCGCCGACGACCGTCGCGATCGAGAGCCGGTCCGGATTCTCGGCGACCACGTCGCGAACCGAACGTCCGACGGAGCCGGTCGCTCCGAGAAGGGTCACATTGCGCAGCGGCATCGGATCAGATGTCGAGATGGATCGCGAAAAGGGCAAGGCCGGCGAGCACCAGCACCGCCCAATAGCCGTCGAGCCTGTCGAGGAAGCCGCCATGGCCCGGGATGAGCTTGCTCGAATCCTTGGTGTCGAAGCGGCGCTTCAGGGCGGATTCGAACAGATCGCCGGCCTGGCTGACGACGGAGCCCGCAAAGGAGGCGGCGATCACCGGCCCGGCCGCGGTCAGCCCGGCGAGGGCCGGCACCGATCGCCAGACCAGATAGCCGCCGATCATGCCGGCGAGTGCGCCGCCGATGGCGCCGGACCAGGTCTTCTTCGGGCTGACGGCCGGCATCAGCTTCGGGCCGCCGAGGCGGCGCCCGGTAAAATAGGCGGCGATGTCGGTGAGCCAGACGACCGCGAAGCTCCACAGGATCAGCGCAAGGCCGATGCCCGGCAGGTCGCGCAGGGCCGGGGTGACGAGCGCGAAGGCGAGTGCATAGGCGACGCCGCAGAGCTCCAGCGCCAGCCGCGAACGCACGAAGGGGGTGGCGAGCGCGCCGAGCAGCGCAGCGGCGGCGGCCGCGCCGGCGAGCGCGGCCGGGCTCGCCGGCGAGAAAGCCAGGGCGAAGCCGGCGGCGACGACGCCGATTCCGGCAGGGATCGCATTGCCGCGGCTGACGATGGCGAGCCATTCATAGGCGACGAGGCCGGCGACCAGCACCCAGAGGACGCGGAAGGGCCAGCCGCCCCAGGCCGTGGCGAGCAGCACCAGCGTCGCCAGGACCAGCGCCGAGACGACCCGGAGCCTCAGCTCGCCCCGGCCCGTCGGCGCCGCTGGAGCGGGGCCATTCACGCGACGCCTACGCTGCGATCGGCCGGGGCCGCGACGCCGCCGAAGCGACGGTCCCGCTGCCGGTACTGGGCCAGCGCGTCCTCGAAGGCGGCGCGATCGAAATCCGGCCACATCACCGGGGCGAAAACGAATTCGGCATAGGCCGCCTGCCAGAGCAGGAAATTCGAGATCCGCGTCTCGCCGGAGGTGCGGATCACCAGCTCGGGATCGGGCAGGCCATGGGTGTCGAGACGGCGCGCCAGCATCTCGTCGTCGATCGCGGCGGGATCGATCCGCCCGGCGGCGGCATCCGCCGCCAGGCCGCGCGCCGCGCGCACGATCTCGTCGCGCGAGCCGTAGTTGAAGGCGATCACCAGCACGAGGCCGGTGTTGTCGCGGGTCTTGATCTCGGCATGCTCGACGAGCCGCCGCAGGTCGGCCGCGAGATCGTCGCGATTGCCGATGACCCGAACGCGGACATTGGCGGCAGCGAGCTCGGCCAGGTCCTTCTCGACGAAATGCTTGAGCAACCCCATCAGGAAGGAGACTTCGGCATAGGGGCGGCGCCAGTTCTCCGTCGAGAAGCTGTAGAGCGTCAGGACGGAGATCCCGAGTTCGCTGGCGTTGCGGACCGTGCGGCGCAGCGCCTCGAGGCCGCGCCGGTGCCCCTCCTGCCGCGGCAGGCCGCGCATCTGCGCCCAGCGCCCGTTCCCGTCCATGATGATGGCGACATGGGACGGGTTGGGCACGCCTGCCTCGCGCTGGCCAGATGACATGCTGATGAGCCTCGCTCGGCTGCGGCCGGAAAGACGCGGGACGACCCGCGCGACGGGTCAGACGTGAAGGATTTCCTTTTCCTTTGCCGCAAGTGCCTGGTCGATCTCGGCGATGTGCTGGTCGGTCGCCTTCTGGACCAGATCGGACTGGCGGGTGGCGTCGTCCTTGGTCATGTCGCCGTCCTTCTCGAGCTTCTTGACGACGTCGAGACCGTCGCGCCGGACATGGCGCACCGCGACCTTCGAATCCTCGGCGTATTTATGCGCGACCTTGACCATCTCCTTGCGGCGCTGCTCGTTGAGCTCCGGGATGCGGATGCGCAGCACCTGGCCCTCGGTCTGGGGGTTGAGGCCGAGATCGGATTCGCGGATCGCCTTGTCGACCGCGTTGACCATCGAACGATCCCAAACCTGCACGCTGAGCAGGCGCGGCTCGGGCACCGAGACCGTGGCGAGCTGGCTCAGCGGCGTGCGGGCGCCATAAGCCTCGACCGTGATCGGGTCGAGCATGTTGGCCGAGGCGCGGCCGGAGCGCAGCGAGGCGAGATCGCTCTTGAAGGACTGCACGGCGCCGGCCATGCGGCGCTTGATGTCAGCGAGGTCGAACGTCGTCTGGGCCATTTCAATCGGGACCTTGCAGATAATCCAAAATCGGCGCGACCATGGCGGCGGTGCCGCGCAGGGTCAAGAATTACATGCCCGAACAGCATGTTCCCCCGGATTGGGCAAGGGGGAAGCCGCCAAGCGGGCCGTTCACCTGGGGAAGCGGCCGCGCGGACTCGTCCGCCGCTTCCGAATACCCATCTCACTCTAGAGCGTTGCCCGGCCGCAAGCCAGCGTCGCCGGCGACGAACCACGGAGGAACCACGTGCCCCAGCTGAACCGCATCGTCGAGACCGCGCTCTATGTCGACGACCTCGAACGCGCCCACGATTTCTACGAAGGCAAGCTCGGCCTCGCGCCGCTGCTCAAGACCCCCATCCTCTACGCCTATGACGTCGGGGGCGCGACCGTGCTGCTGCTGTTCCGGCGCGGCGCGGCGCAGCAGACCCAGAGCTCGGCCAATGGCAGCATTCCGCCGCATGACGGCAGCGGGCCGCTGCACATCGCCTTCGCGGTCGACAGCGGCGAGTTGGAGGCCTGGGAGAGGAAACTGGAAGAGCTCGACATCGCCATCGAGGGGCGCATGGCGTGGGACCGCGGCGGCAAGAGCCTCTATTTCCGCGATCCCGACGGTCACCTGCTCGAGCTCATGACGCCCGGCATCTGGCGAACCTACTAGGAGCCCCCCCGCCATTGCGAGGAGCAAGGCGACGAAGCAATCCAGCTTCGCTGCGCCCGCAATGACGACTGAAGGCGCGTTTCGAGCAAGGCCTGCTGCGGCGCGCCGGCGCGGTTCAGGGGGTGACGTAGGTCGCCCTGCCCTCGCCGCGCAGCACGGCAGCCAGCGCGCCCTTCTCGGCGATCGAGAAGACGACGATCGTCAGGCTCGCGTCGCGCGCCAGCGCGAAGGCGGCGGTGTCCATCACCTTGAGGTCGCGCTTGATCGCGTCCTCATGCGTCAGCGTGTCGTAGCGGGTCGCGGTCGGATCCTTCTTCGGATCGGCCGTATAGACGCCATCGACCTGCGTCGCCTTGAGCAGATGGCTGCAGCCGAGCTCCGCCGCGCGCAGAGCCGCGCCGGTGTCGGTGGTGAAGTACGGGTTGCCGGTGCCGCCGCCGAGGATGACGACCTTGCCGTTGCTGAGATGATCGAGCGCGCGCTTGCGGGCATAGCTCTCGCAGAGCGAGGGCATCGGCACCGCCGACATGGCGCGCGCCGGGGCGCCGGCCGCCTCGATGGCGTGCTCCAGCGCGAGCGCGTTCATCACCGTGCCGAGCATGCCGATCGAATCGGCGGTGGTGCGGTCGAGGCCCTTGTTGAGGCCCTGGACGCCGCGGAAGAAGTTGCCGCCGCCGACGACGATGCCGATCTCGACGCCCTCGCGCGAGGCATGGGCGATATCGGCGGCAAGCTCGGTCAGGGTCAGGCCGTCGAGGCCGGTCCCCTGCGGGCCGGCAAGGGCTTCGCCGGAGAGCTTCACGAGAACGCGTTGGGGTCTCATCGATGTCTCTCCGTCGTTGCTGGCGCGCTTTCCGCTCGGCTGGATTCAGCCGGACGGGAAGACCTCGCGCAAAATCAAAAATCGAGCATGTCCCAATCGCAAAGGTGGTTTCCACTCTTGCGGAACAGGCTCCAGGCCGGCCGCGATTCGACGCGACCCTATCTTCCTACAAAAAAGGCCGCGCGATGCGCGGCCTTTCTCTCATCCGTAAGCGGACTTGTCAGGCCGTGGTGCCGCCGGCGGCAGCGACCTCGGCCGCGAAGTCCTGCTCTTCCTTCTCGATGCCCTCGCCGAGCGCGAAGCGGGCGAAACCGGTGAGCTTCACGGGAGCGCCGACCTTGCCCTCGATCTCCTTGAGCACCTGCGAGACCGACTTCGAGCCGTCATGGATATAGGCCTGATCGAGCAGGCAGTATTCCTTGGCGTAGCTCTTCAGGCCGCTCTCGGTGATCTTCTCGAGGACATGAGCGGGCTTGCCGGCGTTCTTCTCGGCCAGGATCGCCTTCTCGCGCTCCAGCACCTCGGGAGCGACCGAGGCGAGGTCGAGCGCGACCGGGCTGGTCGCCGCGACATGCATGGCGAGCTGGCGGCCGAGCGCGGCGAGCTCATCGGCCTTGCCGGTCGACTCGAGCGCGACGATGACGCCGATCTTGCCGAGGCCGTCGGCGATCGCGCCGTGGACATAGGAGCCGACCACGCCCGAGGAGACCTTGAGCGAGGAAACGCGGCGCAGCGTCATGTTCTCGCCGATGGTGGCGATGGCGTTGGCGATGGCGTCCTGCACGGTGCCGCCGCCCGGATAGTGATGGCCAAGCAGCGCCTCGACGTCGCCGCCACGCTCGAGCGCAACGTCGGCGATGGTCTTGGCGAGCGCCTGGAACTCGGGGTTGCGGGCGACGAAGTCGGTCTCGGAGTTGACCTCGACGACCACGCCCTCATTGCCCTGAACGGCAACGGCGACGAGACCCTCGGCGGCGACGCGGCCGGCCTTCTTGGCGGCCTTGGAGAGGCCCTTGGCACGCAGCCAGTCGATGGCGGCCTCGAGGTTGCCGTCATTGGCGGAGAGCGCGGCCTTGCAGTCCATCATGCCCGCGCCGGTCTTGTCGCGGAGTTCCTTCACGAGTGCTGCGGTGATCGCTGCCATCTGTCCTGTCCTTGCTGTCGGTGCGACGCATGCCCGGGAGGCCGGTCGCGGATCGTTATGTCCGGACGCCGTATGGGAAAACGCCGACGCTCCGTTTCCGGCCGTCGGCGTGATCGGCGTCAAATCGAGGGGCGGATTGCGACGCGCCGATGACGCGCCGCGATCACGCGGCCTGCATTACGCGTCGGCGAGCTCGCGCGCCTGGGCGACCCAGCCCTCGCGCTCGATCTTGCCGCCGAGCTTGAGGTCGTGATCGACCTTGGTCACGTCGGCCGGCGACATCGCAGCGATCTGCCAGAAGTGGTAGATGCCGCCGTCGTTCAGCTTCTGGACCGCGTCCGGGCCCATGCCCGAGAGCTTGGTCAGATCGTCCGGCGCGCCGCGCGGCGTGGTCAGCGTCTCGAAGACCTGACCTTCGGCGGCAGCCGGCTCGAGAGCCTCCTCGACGACCGGAGCCTCGGCGGCGCCGACGTCGATGCCCTGGTCGCCCGAGGCGCGGCCGATGCCGTCGATCGCCGAGCGGGCGATCAGGTCGCAATAGAGCTGGATTGCGCGGCCGGCGTCGTCATTGGCCGGGACCGGGAAGGTGATGCCGTCCGGATCCGAGTTCGAGTCGACGATCGCGGCGACCGGGATGCCGAGGCGCTGAGCCTCCTTGATCGCCAGCTGCTCCTTGTTGGTGTCGATCACGAAGATCATGTCCGGCGTGCCGCCCATGTCCTTGATGCCGCCCAGAGCCTTCTCGAGCTTGTCGCGCTCACGCGACAGCATCAGGCGCTCCTTCTTGGTCAGGCCGGTGCCGCCGCCGTTGAGCAGCTCCTCGACCTTGCGCAGGCGCTGGATCGAAGCCGAGATGGTCTTCCAGTTGGTCAGCATGCCGCCGAGCCAGCGGGAGTTGACGTAGTACTGGGCCGAACGCTTGGCGGCGTCGGCGATGGCGTCCTGCGCCTGGCGCTTGGTGCCGACGAAGAGGACGCGGCCGCCGCGGGCGACGGTGTCCGAGACCGCCTGCAGGGCGCGGTGCAGCATCGGCACCGACTGCGACAGGTCGAGAATGTGGATGTTGTTGCGGGTGCCGAAGATGTAGGGCGACATCTTCGGGTTCCAGCGATGCGCCTGGTGGCCGAAATGGGCACCGGCCTCGAGGAGCTGGCGCATGGAGAGATCAGGCAGAGCCATGGTGTTCTAGTCCTTCCGGTTGAGCCTCTGGAGCGCGAATGAACAGGCATGAGCTGCCACGTCACCGGAACGCCTCATGAGAAAGAGGCGATGCGCTCCATGTGGAATGGCGTGCGCCTTACAAGGGATGGCGCCGCAATGCAAGCCGGCCGGTGGGAGAAACCCGTGACGGCCGGTGAAAAATCCCGCGCGAGGGCTCGCACGGGATGGTCTTCGGCGGAACCTGCGGTTCCGTGCGCGCCTTACTGCGGCAGCTTGGCGCCCATCTGCTTCACCATATCGCCAATCTGCTTGCAGAAGGTTGCCGGCGTGCCGTTCTGCGCCTTGGCGATGGCCTCGATGTTCTGCTCCATGCCCATGGCCGAGACCGTGCCCTTGCGGCCCGCGGCCTCCGCGGCATCGCCGCCGCTGGCATCGGCCGGCGCCGGGATCAGGGCGACCAGCTTCTTCTGCACGTCGACGGCGGAGCCGTCGATATGCCCCTTTTCGGCGCAATAGCCGAGAATGCCGAGCTGGTTGCGGGCCGCCTGATAGGCGACCTTCAGCTGGTCGGCCTGAGTCTGGGCCCAGGCGGGAGCAGCCGAGGTTAGAACCACGACGGCGGATGCTGCGATCAACGACTTATAAAACATCATATTGGATATCCTCAGGCTACTATGATCCCCAAGCATGCCATCATGCTCGCCCCCCAGCGCGTCCTGACTAGTCGCTGCAACCGTCTTTCTCAACCTGGGACAATGCAGGCCGGACAGGATATCGGAAGCGGAGATGGACGCCGGGGAGACCTCGCCCGCCCGTCGCATGCCGGCAGCGGCCCGCAGAAGCCGGGCCGGCCCGGCGCCTGCCGACCGGGCGTGCCGCCATGGAACTGATCCTCGACCTCAGGACGATCTTCGTCACCGGGGCGCTGACCTGCTTCTTCATCGGCGTGATACAGCTGATGACCTTCGCGACCGGCCGGTTCACGCGCAGCCCGATCTGGTGGGGCGTGAGCAGCCTGTGCATCGGTGCCGGCCTGCTCGGCGCAGCCTTTCGCGACACGATTCCCGATCAGTTCTCGGTCGAGCTCGCCAATACGGCGATGCTGGCCGGCTGCCTGCTGCTGCTCTTCGGCATCCGCCATTTCGGCGGGCGCGAGCTGCATTGGTTCGGCTTCGGCAGCGTGCTGCTCGCAGTATGGATCCTGCTCGCGCTCTCGCCGGGCGAACAAGGCTTTCCGGCGCGGGTGATCATCGTCGCCGTGGTGATGGCCTTCTGCGACGCCGCCATCGTTCGGGAGGCGATTCGTCTCGGGCGGCAGGAGAAGCTGCGCTCCGCCTGGCTGCTCGCCCTCCTCTTCGCCCCGACGGTCGTGATCTATTGCGGGCGCATCGTCCTGGCCATGCTCGATCAGGTCGGCACCACGCTCTTTCCAAGAGATGCAGGCGCCAACGCCTGGCTCGCGGCGACCGGCGTGACCTTCATCATCCTGCGCGGCCAGGCGCTGCTGCTGCTCGCCGCCGAACGGTCCAACCGGATGCTGGCGGCGCTCGCCCGCCGCGATCCCCTGACCGGCGCCATGAACCGCTCCGGCGTCGAGCAATGGCTCGACCAGCGGCTGCGCGGCCTGCGTCAGAACGAGGTGCGCGCCTCGATCCTGCTGGTCGACATCGATCACTTCAAGGCCATCAACGACACGCATGGCCACGCCGCCGGCGACGAAATCCTGCGGGTGTTCGCCGACGCCGTGCGGGGCCAGCTGCGCAGCGACGACATCCTCGCCCGGCAGGGCGGCGACGAATTCGCCATCATCCTGCCCGGCGTGGGCGTGCGCGAGGCCGTCCGGGTCGCCGAGCGAATCCGCGGCGTGTTCAGGGACGCGCTGGCCGCATTCAGGGATCTGCCGGAGCAACCGACGCTCAGCATCGGCGTCGCCGAAAGCGATCTGCGCGGAAAGAGCCTCGATCAATTGCTCGCGGAGGCGGACGAGGCACTCTATCGGGCGAAGCGGCTCGGCCGCGATCGCGTCCAGGCCCAGCTCAAACCGGTCGAAGCCTGACGGCCGGCATCCGCGCCGGGCCCTTCGTCAGCCCCGCAGATCGCTCGCCCTGATCCGCGTCACGTCGAGCTCGGCCATTTCGGCCCAGGCCCTGGCGAGCGAGCCTTCGAGATCGATGGCGCGGCAGGCATCCTCGACGACATAGGTCTCGAAGCCGGCCCTTGCCGCGTCCTGCGCCGTCCAGTTCACGCAGAAATCGGTCGCCAGCCCGGCGATGACCACGCGCAGGATGCCACGTTCCCTCAGATAGCCGGTCAGGCCGGTCGAAGTCCGGCGATCGGCCTCGACGAAGCCGGAATAGCTGTCGACCTCGCGCCGATAGCCCTTGCGGATGACGGTCTGCGCATGCGGCAGATCGAGACCGGCGTGGAACTCGGCCCCCTTCGTCCCCTGCACGCAGTGATCCGGCCAGAGCACCTGCCCGCCATAGGGCATCTGGACGAGCTCGAAAGGCTTCCTGCCGGGATGGCTGGAGGCGAAGGAGGAATGCCCCGGCGGGTGCCAGTCCTGGGTCAACACGACATGGGGGAAGCGCTTCGCCAGTGCGTTGATGACCGGAACGACCTCGTCGCCCCCGGCGACGGCCAGACTGCCGCCCGGGCAGAAATCATTCTGGACATCCACGACCAGGAGAACGGTGCGCTCGTCGATAACCGGCTTGTCCACGGGCGTCTCCTCTGCCTTGGCGTTTCCGGCCGCGGCCAGCACCGTCGCCCCGGCGATCAGCTCGCGCCTGTCGAACCCGAACCGATCAGCCATGGGCCGCCTCCCTGACGTCGGAACAACCTGCCTCTGCGCCTTGTCAGGGACAAGACGGAAACCATGCCTGCCATGCATGAGACGGAAGCCGGTATTGCCTGCCTCTTCCGGCGCAGGGCCTCCCGCCATGGTCGGGCTTGCCCCGACCATCCACCTCCTGCTTCGTCGAGCGCGGTGTTCAAGACGTGGATGCTCGCCACAAGGGCGAGCATGACGGAGTCCGCCTGCCGTCCACCGAAAGTCAGCGCAGCTCGACGCTGACCACGCCCGGCGCGGCACGCACCGCATTGGCGATCTGCTGGTTGATCGGGAACTTGCCCGGCAGCTCGATCTCGACCTCCTGGGCGCCGTCGTCGAGAATCATCACGATCGAGACCTTGCCCTCGGCGCGCACGGCCTCGCGCGGGCGGATGCGCTCGGCGATCGAGGCCACGGCCTTGTCGTCGCGCAGATAGATCAGCAGGTCCTGCTTCTGGCGCGAGGCGAGATCGTCGAGCACCTCGACATCCTCGATACGCGGGCGCACCTCCTCGCCGTCGAGCACGGCGGAAAGGCGCAGCACCAGCGCCCTGCCCGGTTCCAGCAGGTCGCGGTAGCGCATCAGCCCTTCCGAGAACAGCACGGCCTCGAACTGGCCGCTGGGGTCCGACAGGTTGACGATGCCCATCTTGTTGCCCGACTTGGTGCGTCGCTCCGACTTGTCGATCACGGAGACCGCGACCTTGCCGACGCCGGTGCCATTGGCCTTCACCGTCTGGGCGAAATCGGCGTAGCGCTGCACCCGCAGGCGCTTCAGTACATGCTCGTAATCATCGAGCGGGTGGCCGGAGAGGAAGAAGCCGACCGCCTCGTGCTCGCGCTTGAGCTTCTCGGCCGGCGCCCAGGGCTCGACCTGCGGGATGCGGAACGCCTCCTGGACCACGCCGCCGCCGAGGAGATCGAACTGGCCGGCGGCCGCTTCGTCGCGGACACGGTTCGAAAGCGCCAGCATGCCGTCGATCGCCGCCATCGCGCGGGCGCGATCCTCCTCCAGCTCGTCGAGCGCCCCGGCGGCGATGAGCGCTTCCAGCGTACGGCGATTGACCAGCTTGGTGTCGATGCGGCGCGCGAGATCGGCAAGGTCGCGGAAGGGGCCGCCCGACTGGCGCGCCGTCACCACTGATTCCACCGCCGCCCGGCCGACGCCCTTGATGGCGCCGAGCGCGTAGAAGATCTTGCCCTCGGCCACGTCGAACTCGACGCCGGAGCGGTTGATCGCCGGCCGCTCGACCTTGATGCCGAGCCGCTCGGCATCTCGCCGGAATTCCGAGAGCTTGTCGGTGTTGCCCATGTCGAGCGTCATCGACGCGGCCAGGAACTCGACGGGGTAGTTCGCCTTGAGATAGGCGGTCTGGAAGGCGACCACCGCATAGGCGGCGGCATGGCTCTTGTTGAAGCCGTAGTCGGCGAACTTCGCCAGCAGGTCGAAGATCTCGGACGCCGTCTCCTTCTTGATCTTGTTCTCGATCGCGCCCTTCACGAAGCGATCGCGCTGGGCATCCATCTCCGCCTTGATCTTCTTGCCCATGGCGCGTCGCAGAAGATCCGCCTCGCCGAGCGAATAGCCCGAGAGCGCCTGCGCGACCTGCATCACCTGTTCCTGGTAGACGATGATGCCGTGGGTCTCGCGCAGGTAGGGCTCCATGCCCGGATGGAGATAGGTCGGATCCTCCAGGCCGAGCTTGCGGCGGCAATAGGTCGGGATGTTGTCCATCGGGCCCGGACGGTAGAGCGCGACCAGCGCGATCAGGTCCTCGATGCGATCGGCCTTCATCTCGACCAGCGCCTTGCGCATGCCGACCGATTCCACCTGGAACACGCCGACCGTCTCGCCACGGGCCAGCATGGCGTAGGTCGTCGGATCGTCGAAGGGCAGCTGGGCGAGATCGATATGGATGTCGCGCTGAGCGATGAGCTTCACTGCCGTGGTCAGCGTCGTCAGCGTCTTCAGGCCGAGGAAGTCGAACTTCACCAGCCCGGCCTGCTCGACCCATTTCATGTTGAACTGGGTGACGCGCATGCCGGTGCGCGGATCGACCGAGAGCGCGACGAGCTGCTCCAGCGGCCGGTCGCCGATCACCACGCCTGCGGCGTGAGTCGAAGCATGGCGGTGAAGCCCTTCCAGCTTCTGGCCAATTTCGAGCAGCCGCGCGACGATCGGCTCCTCCTCGGCGGCCTGTTGCAGCTTGGGCTCGCCCTCGATGGCGTCCTTCAGCGAGATCGGCTTGGCCGGGTTCTGCGGCACGAGCTTGGTGAGCTTGTCGACCTGGCCGTAGGGCATCTCCAGCACGCGGCCGACGTCGCGCAGCACGCCACGCGCCAGCAGCGTACCGAAGGTGATGATCTGGGCGACGCGCTCCTGCCCGTAATGATGCTTGACGTATTCGATCACCTCTTCGCGCCGGTTCTGGCAGAAGTCGATGTCGAAGTCCGGCATCGAGACGCGGTCCGGATTGAGGAAGCGCTCGAAGAGCAGGCCGAAGCGCAGCGGGTCGACGTCGGTGATGGTCAGTGCATAGGCGACGAGCGAGCCCGCGCCCGAGCCGCGGCCCGGCCCGACCGGAATGTCGTGCGCCTTGGCCCATTTGATGAAGTCCGAAACGATCAGGAAGTAGCCCGGGAACTTCATCCGGGTGATGATCGAGAGCTCGAAATCGAGCCGCTTGTCGTAGTCCTCGACGGTGTAGCCCTCGGCCGGGCCGTGCTTGGCGATCCGCGCCGCAAGGCCGGCGCGGGCCTGCGCCTCCAGCTCCTCGGCCTCGTCGCGGCCTTCCTCGCCGAAGCGCGGCAGGATCGGCTTGCGGGTCGAGACGCGCCAATGGCAGCGCATCGCGATCTCGATCGTGCTCGACAGCGCCTCCGGGAGATCGGCGAAGCGCTTCTGCATCTCGGCGCGCGAGGCGAAATAATGCTCGGGCGTGACGCGGCGGCGCTCGCCATCCGAGACGAGCCGCCCCTCCGCCACCGCCAGCAGCGCGTCATGCGCGTCGAAATCGGCGGGCTTGGCGAAGAAGGGCTCGTTGGTGGCGACGATCGGCAGATCGGAATCATAGGCGAGCCGCAGCAGATGCGCCTCCAGCGCCGCCTCGTTCTCGCGGCCATGGCGCTGGAGCTCGACATAGAGCCGGTCGCCATAGATGCCGGCGAGCGTATCGAGGCGCGAGGTCGCCTGCGGAAGCTGGCCGTTGCGAAGCGCGGTGTCGACCGGCCCGCCATGGCCGCCGGTCAGGGCGATCAACCCGGCATTATAGGCGGCAAGGCGTTCGACCGTGGTGATCGGCTGGCCCGCGCCGCCGCTCGCCAGCGCGGCCTCGCTGACGAGCTTCATCAGGTTGCCGTAGCCGGCCTCGTCCATGGCGAGCAGGACGATATGCGGCAGGCGCTGCGGCTGCGCCGGCTTGCGGCTGCCCTCGCCCTCATCGGCGAAGTCGACGGAGAGCTGCACGCCCGCGATCGGCTGGAGCCCTGATCCGGCGAGCTTCTCCGAGAATTCGAGGCCGCCGAAGAGATTGTCGGTATCGGTCAGGGCCAACGCCGGCTGTCCGTCGGCCGCCGCCATCTTGGCGAGCGTCGAGACGGTCATCGCGCCTTCGAGCAGCGAATAGCTCGAATGGACATGGAGATGGACGAAACCGATCTCCGACAGGATGCGCGCCTCGCCTGCTTCCCGTCCCATGTCCTTCTCCTGCCGCCGCCGCACGACTCGTTGGCCTGTTCCCTTGTCTTATGGGACGTGCCGGGGGCGCACGTCGATAGCCTCTCGTCAGGCCGGCTGTGGACGGCGCCGGGCTGCGCCGCTCCTGCCAGGATCAGACATGCGGGCCGGAGAGAAGAGCGGCCCAGAGCCAGATCATGCCGAGGAAGACGCCGAGCGAGGCGATCTCGGCCAGGCCGGCGGCGAATTTGCGCGCTGCAGTCATGGGAACCTCCGTTGTTCTCGATAAGTTCATATTAGTTCATGTTTTGTTCTCGTCAATCGATGTGCTTGGGAACAGGCGGCCGGATCGCCCGGGAGGTTAACGGCAACCTAACGACCGGACGCACGGCTTAACAGGGAAGGAAGATCGCTATCCGCGCGGGCGGCGGGCGAAGCCGTCATCGATCGCCGTCAGCGTGACGTCGCCGACCTTCTAGCGTTAGAAGCCAGAGACCTGGTTCACGGGAATTCCCGAGACGCCGCCGCCGGAGTTCGAACCCGAGCCGGAGTACTCCGGCGCGCGTGGTTCCGACGCCATGACGAGAAACTTGCGGCGCGGGATTGGCTGCCGATCCGACGGCTCTGAACCGGATGGGATCGGAGGCCGCTGCCCCGCCCGGCTCAATCCAGCGCGACGACCAGCCCTTCGCGGATCGTCACCTGCCGGTCCATCTGGCGGGCCAACTGCAGATTATGCGTCGCGATCAGCGCCGCGAGCCCCGAAGCACGGGCCAGCGCCATCAAGGTGGCGAACACGTGCTGCGAGGTATGCGGGTCGAGATTGCCGGTCGGCTCGTCGGCCAGCAGCAGCCGCGGCCCGTTGGCGACGGCGCGGCCGATGGCGACGCGCTGCTGCTCGCCGCCGGAAAGCTCGCTCGGCAGATGGTCGAGACGCTCGCCCAGCCCGAGGAAGGTCAGCAGTTCGGAGGCCCGCTGCTCCGCCTCGTCGCGCGACAGGCCGCGGATGCGCTGCGGCAGCACGACGTTCTCCAGCGCCGTGAATTCCGGCAGGAGGTGATGGAATTGGTAGACGAAGCCGATCTCGGTGCGGCGCAGGCGGGTGCGGCCGGAATCATCGAGCTTCGTCGTCGCCAGCCCGCCGACGAAGACCTCGCCGGCATCCGGCTTCTCGAGCAGCCCCGCGACATGCAGCAGCGTCGACTTGCCGGTGCCGCTCGGCGCGACCAGCGCCACGACCTCGCCGGGCCAGAGCGCGAAATCGGCCCGGCGCAACACTTCGAGCGGCGCATCGCTCTGCGGATAATAGCGCTCGACCTGGGACAGGAAGAGCGCGGGCATTTCTTGCGCCATCGCTTAGCCCATCCTCAGCGCTTCGACCGGGTCGAGGCGAGCCGCCTTCCAGGCCGGGTAGAGCGTCGCCAGCAGCGACAGCGTCAGCGCCATCAGCACGACGCTCACGACCTCGCGCCAGTCGATGACGGAAGGGATATCGCTCAGGAAGCGCACCGTCGGGTCCCAGAGATTGGCGCCGGTGATCCAGTTCAGCGCCGCCATGATCGACTTGATGTTGTTGGCGAAGACGACGCCGAGGATGAAACCGGCGAATGTGCCGATGACGCCGATCGCCGCCCCCGTGATCAGGAAGACGCGCAGCACCGTGCCGCGCGTGCAGCCCATGGTGCGCATGATGGCGATGTCGGCGGTCTTGTCCTTCACCAGCATGATCAGGCCGGAGACGATGTTCAGCGCCGCGACCAGCACGATCAGCGTCAGGATGATGAACATCACGTTGCGCTCGACCTCGAGCGCGTTGAAGAAGCTGCGATTCCTCTGGCGCCAGTCCGAGAGCACGAGCGGGCGCGGCGCATCCGCCTCGATGGCGTCGCGGACCTTCTGCGTATTGTCGGGATTGTCGACGAAGATCTCGATGACGTTCACGTCGCCGTCGCGGTTGAAATAGGCCTGGGCCTCGGCGAGCGGCATGTAGACGAAGGTGCCGTCGAATTCGGTCATGCCGATCTCGAAGATCGCCTTGACCGGATAGGCCTTGATGCGCGGCGCCGTGCCGAAGGGCGTCGAGGCGCCCTGCGGCGAGACCAGCGTCATGTTGTCGCCGACCTGGATGCCGAGCGCATTGGCGAGGCGACGGCCGATGGCGACGCCCGGAGTGGTATCGAATCCGTCGAGCGTGCCGCCCCGGATGTTGCCGCCGATGAAGGGGATCGCCTTGATGTCGGCCTCGCGCACGCCGCGCACCAGCACGCCGTTGTTGCCGGTCTGCGAGGAGGCCAGCGCCTGCCCCTCGACCAGCGGGATCGCCAGCTTGATGCCGGGGGTCTTGCTGAGTCTTGCCGCGACGCTGTCGTAATCGTCGAGCGGCCGGTCGATCGGCGTCGCGAAGATATGGCCGTTCACGCCGACGATCTTCTCCAGCAGCTCCTTGCGGAAGCCGTTCATCACCGACATCACGATGATCAGCGTGGCCACGCCGAGCATGATGCCGAGGAAGGAGAAGCCGGCGATGACCGAGACGAAGCCCTCGCGACGACGCGTGCGCAGATAACGGCCGGCCAGCAGCCATTCGAAGCCGGCGAAGGGCTTCGTGCCGGTCGGGACTGCGGCATTCTCGGCGGCAACGCTCATGCTGTGGCCCGGGCCATGCGGCGAGCTGTGGCGCGGCGCTCCGTCACGCCGCGCGACCCTTGAAGCGATCGAGCGCCGCTTCGAGCGAGACGAGCTCCCGCTCGCCGCCGGCTCGGCGCTTGAGCTCGACCTTGCCTTCGGCCAGGCCCTTCGGACCGACGATGATCTGCCAGGGCACACCGATCAGGTCGGCGGTGGCGAACTTGGCGCCCGGGCGCTCCTCGGTGTCGTCGAGCAGGGCGTCGTAGCCCTTGGCGAGCAGGTGCTGGTAGATTTGCGCCGCCGCGCCATCGGTCGCCGCATCGCCGACCTTCAGGTTGATCACCGAGACGTCGAAGGGCGCGATCTCTTCCGGCCAGACGATTCCGCCGTCATCATGTCCGGCCTCGATCAGCGCCGCGACGAGGCGGCTCGGGCCGATGCCGTAGGAGCCGCCGTGGAGCAGCACCGGCTGGCCGTCCGGCCCGGCCACCGCCGCGCCCATCGGCTCGGAATACTTGGTGCCGAAATAGAAGATGTGGCCGACCTCGATGCCGCGCGCCGAGACGCGCTTGTCTTCCGGAACCGCCTCGAAGGCAGACTTGTCGTGCATTTCCTCGGTCGCGGCGTAGAGGCTCGTCCACTTGTCGAAGATGCCTTGGAGCCCGGCGACGCTGTCGAAATCGGTGTCGGCGGCCGGCGTCTCGAAATTCAGGTAGTCGCTGTGGCAGAAGACCTCGCTCTCGCCGGTCGAGGCGAGCACGATGAATTCGTGGCTGAGATCGCCGCCGATCGGGCCGGTATCGGCCTTCATCGGGATGGCCTTCAGGCCGAGCCGCGCGAAAGTGCGCAGATAGGCCGCGAACATGCGGTTATAGGCGTGGCGCGCCGCATCCTTGTCGAGATCGAAGGAATAGGCGTCCTTCATCAGGAACTCGCGGCCGCGCATCACGCCGAAGCGCGGGCGCACCTCGTCGCGGAACTTCCACTGGATGTGGTAGAGGTTGAGCGGCAGGTCCTTGTAGGACTTGACGTAAGCGCGAACGATCTCGGTGACCATCTCCTCGTTGGTCGGCCCGTAGAGCATCTCGCGATCGTGCCGATCCTTGATGCGCAGCATCTCCTTGCCATAGGCGTCGTAGCGCCCGCTCTCGCGCCAGAGATCGGCCGATTGGATGGTCGGCATCAGGATCTCGATGGCGCCCGAGCGATTCTGCTCCTCGCGGATGACGTTGCTGATCTTGTTGAGCACGCGCAGGCCCAGCGGCAGCCAGGCGTAGATGCCCGCCGATTCCTGGCGGATCATCCCGGCGCGCAGCATCAGCCGGTGCGAGACGATCTCCGCCTCCTTCGGCGTATCGCGCAGGAGGGGCAGGAAATAGCGGGAGAGACGCATCGGAAAACCTGTCGGAGGGCATCGCGCAGAGGGCCTGCGCGACGAGTCGCTTCATCTGAGAGACACCATCGCTCTCGGCAAATTGCAAACCAAAAACCTCAGAAAGCGAGGGAAGATGGCAAAGTTGTGTGCCTTTCCCCGCGGCCGCTGCACATGGCCCGGCCCCGCCGTCATTCCCGGGCGACAAGGGAGACCGGGGGAATCTCGTGAAGGAGATTCGGGCGCCGACCGCAACGAGACGCTCGGGGCAAGCCCGAGCATGACGCGCGCGGGGCCGTTCAGCCCTTGGCGAAGCGGGCCTTCAGGGCCGCGAGCACGGGCTCGGGCACGAAATGCGAGACGTCGCCGCCCATCGCGGCGATCTGGCGCACCAGCGTCGCGGTGATATGGCGCACGCCCGGCGAAGCCGGCAGGAAGACGGTCTGCACTTCCGGCGCCATAATTCCGTTCATGCCCGCCATCTGCATCTCGTAGTCGAGGTCGGAGCCGTCGCGCAGGCCGCGGATGATCAGCGAGGCGCCGGCGCGGCGGGCCGCATCGACGGCAAGATCGTCGAAGGTGACGACGTCGAGCACGGCCCCCTTTGCTGCGAGCAGCGGCGTCGCGACCGCGCGCAGCAGCTCGGCGCGCCGCTCGACGGAGAGAAGCGGCGTCTTGCCGGGATGGACGCCGATCGCCACGACCAGCTTGTCGCAGAGCCCGGCGGCGGCCGCGATCACGTCGGCATGGCCGTTGGTCACGGGGTCGAAGGAACCGGTGTAGAAAGCGATGCGTGCCATGTTGCCAGCGTTAGCGGCTCATCCGCGACGCGGCAAGCAGCCTCTACGGATGGCGGCAATGCCGCCAGCCGGCCGACGCGACCTGCCGCAAGGCAAGCGGATGCGACATCAGGAAAACGGGATGACGACCGTGAGGGCCGCGGCGCTGCCAAGGATGATCGACAGACAGATCATCAGGGACGCGACCAGGGACACGTGACGGGACGCGACGTCGAACGGGTAGGCATGCATCGAAGACTGCCTCGCGAATCGGAAACTACTGCATTGCCGTTGGGTGAAGGCGGCCGCAGGCCGCTCCAAGGCGAGATTGTGACGAAACGGTGACGGCAGGCCCATTGTTCCGGCCTCGCATTGCGTTTTCGGGGGCAAACCGCCTAAACCGGCCGCCATGCTGACGATCAACGACATCACCTACCGCCTCGGCGAGCGCCTGCTGCTCGACCATACCGGGGCAGCGATCCCGGACGGCGCACGCGTCGGCTTCGTCGGCCGCAACGGCACCGGCAAGACGACGCTGTTCAAGATCATCACCGGCGATCTCGGCACGGAGAGCGGCAATATCAGCCTGCCCAAGGGGCGGCGCATCGGCGGCGTGGCGCAGGAGGCCCCGGGCGGGCCGGAAACGCTGATCGAGGTGGTGCTCGCAGCCGATGTCGAGCGCACCGCGCTGATGAAGGAGAGCGAGACCGCGACCGATCCACATCGCATCGCCGAGATCGGGACGCGGCTCGCCGATATCGGCGCGCATTCGGCGCCGGCCCGTGCCGCGATGGTGCTGCACGGGCTCGGCTTCAACGAGGAGGCGCAGCAGCGCCCCTGCTCCGACTTCTCCGGCGGCTGGCGCATGCGCGTGGCGCTCGCAGCGGTGCTGTTCTCCGAGCCCGATTTGCTGCTGCTCGACGAGCCGACCAACTATCTCGATCTCGAAGGAACGCTCTGGCTCTACGACTATCTGGAGCGCTATCCGCATACCGTGATCGTCATAAGCCACGACCGCGAGCTGCTCGACACCTCGGTCGATCACATCATGCATCTCGACCAGGGCAAGCTCACGCTCTACCGCGGCGGCTATTCCTCCTTCGAGAAGCAACGCGCCGAGAAGCAGATGCAGCTCGCCCGCGCCCGCGAGAAGCAGGAGGCGGAGCGCAAGCATCTCCAATCCTTCGTCGACCGCTTCAAGGCCAAGGCGACCAAGGCCCGGCAGGCACAGTCGCGCGTCAAGCGGCTGGAGAAGATGCAGACCATCGCGACGATCATCGACCGCGACGTGCAGCCCTTCGTCTTCCCCGGGCCGGAGAAGCCGCTCTCGCCGCCGATGATCGTGCTGGAGGATGCCAGCGCCGGCTATGGCGAGCACAAGGTGCTGTCGCGGCTCAATCTCTCGCTGGCGCCGGACGACCGCATCGCGCTGCTGGGCTCGAACGGCAACGGCAAGTCGACCTTCTGCAAGCTGATCGGCGGAAGGCTTCCCGCCATGTCCGGCGAGATGAAGAAGTCGAGCAAGCTGGAGACGGCCTATTTCGCCCAGCACCAGCTGGACGAACTGCGCGTCGAGGACACGCCGGTCGGCCATCTGCGCGACCTGATGCCCGATGCGCCGGAGGCGAAAGTGCGCTCCAAGGCGGCGCAGATCGGTTTTCCCGCGAGCAAGGCGGACACGCCGGTCAAGCTGCTCTCCGGCGGCGAGAAGGCGCGGCTGATGCTGGGGCTCGCCACCTTCCACGGCCCGCATCTGCTGATCCTCGACGAGCCGACGAACCATCTCGACATCGACAGCCGCACGGCGCTGGTCACCGCGATCAACGATTATCCGGGCGCCGTCATCCTCGTCAGCCACGACCGCTTCCTGATCGAGGCCTGCGCAGACCGGCTCTGGCTGGTCGGCGGCGGGACGGTGAAGAATTTCGACGGCGACATGGACGACTACCGCACCTATGTGCTGGGCGCCGCCAAGGCCGAGAAGCGCGGCAAGCCTGCCCCGGAGGCGGCAGCCGCGAAGCCGAACGACCGCAAGGAAGCCGCGAGCAAGCGGGCCGCGCAGGGGCCGATCCGGCAGAAGCTCAACCTTGCGGAAGCGCGCATCGCCAAGCTGACCGGGCTGATCGAGAAGGTCGACGCGGCGCTCGCGAACGGCGCCTTCGCCCGCGAGCCGGAAAAGGCGCTGCAGCTCTCGCGCCAGCGGGCGGAGCTCACGGAGGCGCTGACGGCGGCCGAGGAGGAATGGCTGCTGCTCGGCGAGGAGCTGGAGAGCGCCTGAAGCCCGACCGGCGCTGCGGCTTGCGACGGCGCGCCAGGCGTTTGCCTCTCCGAAAGCCCTATCAGGGCATGCTTGACGGGTTGCCCGGAGACACGATGTGGAAACCTCGCTTTATGGCCCCGTCAAGCGCTTCCTCGAAGGCCTCGGCTATACCGTCAAGGGCGAGATCGGGCGTTGCGATCTCGTCGGGCTTCGCGAGGACGATCCAAGTGTCGTGGTGATCGGCGAACTCAAGCTGACCTTCAATCTGGAGCTCGTTCTGCAGGGCGTCGACCGCATGAGCCTCGGCGACGAAATCTGGCTGGCCGCGCAGCTTTCCGCCAAGGGCAGGGGTCGCGAAGGCGATCCGCGATATCGCAATCTCTGCCGGCGCCTCGGATTCGGCTTGCTGGGCGTCTCCCAATCCGGCCGTGTGGACGTCCTTGTTTCCCCGGCGGCGCCAACGCCGCGGAAGAACCCCCGCCAGCGTTCGAGATTGGTGGAGGAGCACAAGCGGCGTCAGGGAGACCCCGCCATCGGCGGCGGCACGCGCAAGCCCATCATGACCGCCTATCGCCAGCAGGCGCTCGCCTGCGCGGCTGCGATGGCAGCGGCGCCGCAACGGCCGCGCGATCTCAAGCGATCCTTCCCGGACGCGCAGAAGATCCTGAGCCGAAATGTCTATGGCTGGTTCGAGCGGTCCGAGCGCGGCGTCTACGCGCTGACGGAGACCGGTCGCAACGCTCTGGCAGAATGGCTACCCGAGGACGCGGGGAAGCTCGAGCGAAGCGGGACAGCCGGCTGAGAGAACCGGAAGTCCCGGCAGCGGCAGCGGCTCAGCCCTGCCCCGGCTTGACGATCCGGCTCAGGCGATTGTCGGTGAACATGTAGATCTCGCGGCCGCCGGGCTCGGAATAGAGCACCTGCACCTCGCGCTGGCCCTTGCCGCTCTCGCCGATCAGCACGTCGGTCGGCCGCGCGCCCTTGAGCCTGACCAGCTCGCATTCGGTGATGCCGGGCGCGATCTCCTTCGGCAGCGGCCGGGTCGACGGGTCGAGCGAGGCGCCGACGCTGCATTCGCCTTCCGGCGTCAATACCGGTTCACGGGTGGAGATGCCGGCGCTGGCCGTGCTGGTGGTCGTCGTGGTGACGCCGCCCTTGGTCTCGGACTGGAAGGCGAAACCGCCCATGTCGACGGAGCAGCCGCCAAGCGTCGCGGCGCAGAGGAACAGGACCGGCAGTCTCACGCTTTCTTCTCCCAGCGGCCGGCCTCGTCCTGCTGCCAGTAGCTGGCGGCATGACCGGAGGCCCGGGCCTTCTTCCAATCCTCACGGGCCGCTGTCAGCGCCTCGGGATCGTCTCCATCGAATATCAGAACGACGCGCTCGTAGTCCTGCATTGCGTCGGGAATGCGGACTCCGTCGGCGCAGATCCGCACCTGCGCGGCGTTCGGGTTGTGGCCCTGGGTGGTGACGACCACCGGGTTCTGCGCGGCATCCGCTTCCATGGCCGTGACATGCGGCAGGAAGCTCTCGTCCGAATAGGTCCAGAGATGGTCGTCGATCGCGCTCAGTCGCTCCTGGCTCGAAACCTCGACGACGACCTTCTGCCCGCGCGACAGGGCGCGGTCGAGGATCGTCGGCAGCACCTGCTCGAGCGGGCGAGACTGCAGATGGAAGAACAGGATTTCAGCCATCAAACCATTTTATTACAACGAGTTGTCAGACTCTGCGCAGAAATCGAGTCAGCTCTCGTAATTGTCCGCTACCAGCCTGTCGAGCAGGCGCACGCCCCAGCCCGGGCCCCAGGACCGGTTGATCTCGCTATCCTTGGCGGCCATGCCGGTGCCGGCGATGTCGAGATGCGCCCAGGGGGTGTCGTTGACGTGGCGCTGCAGGAACTGCGCGGCGGTGATGGAGCCGGCATAGCGCCCGGCCGAGTTCTTCATGTCGGCGAATTTCGAGTCGATCATCTTGTCGTAGCCCTTGCCGAGCGGCAGGCGCCAGACCGTCTCGCCGGTGGCGGTGCCAGCTGCCGACAGGCGTTCGGCGAGTTCGTCGCTGTTGCTGAACAGGCCGGCATTCTCCTGGCCGAGCGCGACCATGATGGCGCCGGTCAGCGTGGCAAGGTTGATCATGAAGCGCGGCTTGAAGCGCTCCTGCGTGTACCAGAGCACGTCGGCGAGGACGAGCCGGCCCTCGGCGTCGGTGTTGATGATCTCGATGGTCTGGCCGGAGAGCGAAGCGACGATGTCGCCCGGGCGCTGGGCGTTGCCGTCGGGCATGTTCTCGACGAGGCCGATGACGCCGATGGCGTTGACCTTGGCCTTGCGGGCCGCGAGCGCATGCATCAGGCCGACGACGCAGGCGGCGCCCGCCATGTCGCCCTTCATATCCTCCATGCCGGCGCCGGGCTTGAGCGAGATGCCGCCGGTGTCGAAGGTCACGCCCTTGCCGACGAAGGCGACGGGCTCGGCGTCCTTGCCGGCGCCGTTCCAGCGCATGATGGCGACCCGGCTCTCGCGCCGCGAGCCCTGGCCGACGCCGAGCAGCGCGCGCATGCCGATCTTCTTCAGGTCCTTCTCGTCGAGGATCTCGATTTCGACGTCGAGCTTCTTCAGCTTCGCGGCCCGGTCGGCGAACTCCTCCGGATAGAGCACGTTCGGCGGCTCGTTCACGAGGTCGCGCGCCAGGAGGACGCCACCTGCGACGGCCTCGGCCTGCTTCAGGGCCCTCTTCAAGCCGGCCGGATCCTCGCTGCGCAGCGTGACCGCGACCGCCCCCTCCTCGTCCTTGTCCTTGCTCTTCGTCTTGTAGCGATCGAAGGCGTAGGAACGCAGCCGGAGGCCGAGCGCCAGCTCGGCCGCCTGCCGCGCGGCGATCGTCCCCTCGGGCAGCGCCAGGACGATCTCGGCCGTGCGGCCGGCCCCGAGCCGGCCGGCGATCGCGCCGCCGAGCCTGACGAAATCCAGCGTGTCGCGCTCGTCCTGCGGCCCGACGCCGACGACGATCAGGCGCTCGTAGCCCGCCTGCTCCGGCGCGGGCAGGGTCAGCGCTGCGCGAACCTTGCCCTTGAAGCGCTCGGCCGCGGCCGAGCGCGTCAGCAGCGTCTGCGCCGCCTCCCCCGCCGCCGCGGCAGCGGCTTCCGGCAGGAGAAGGCGATCGGAGACCAGGACGACGAGGTCCTGCCCCTCGACGGCATGGAAGGCTTTGACCTCGAGCTTCAGACGCTGCGACATGATCCGCTCACAATCCTGCGACAACTGCTTGGGGAAGGACACCGAAGGAAGCGACGCAGACGATTCCCGTTTGCGCCGCGACCGCGCCTATACCATAGGGAGTGTCCGACGAACCACCTCGGGAAGCTCCCCGGCTTCCCGCCTGCCGGAAGCGACGCGTGCTGCTGAACCGCCTGGATCGATACATCCTGAAGATCGCTGCGGTGGCGGCGATCGTGCTGCTGCTCGGCCTCACGGGCGTGATCTGGGTGACGCAGGCGCTGCGCGAGGTCGATCTCATCACCGGCAAGGGCCAGACGGTGCTGATCTTCCTGACCGTGACCCTGCTCTCGTTGCCGGCGCTGATCGCCGGCATCGCGCCGGTCGCGCTGTTCATGTCGACGCTCTACACGCTCAACCGGCTCAACGGCGATTCCGAGCTGATCGTGATGAACGCCGCCGGCGTCGCGCCCCACAGAATTACCCGCCCCTTCATCGCGCTGACGATCGCCACCTCCATCGTCGTCGCCTGGATGACGATCTCGGTGATGCCGGCGAGCTTCCGGATGCTGCGCGACCTGATCACGCTGATCCGCGCCGATTTCGTTGCCAACGTCGTCAAGGAAGGCCAGTTCGTCTCGCTCGATTCCGGCGTGACCTTCCACTACCGCGAGAAGGTCGGCGACGCGCTGGTCGGCATCTTCATGCAGGATCGGCGCGACCCGGCGCAGCCGGCGATCTATCTCGCCGAACGCGGCCGGACGGTCGAGGCCGAGGGCCAGAGCTTCCTGATGCTGGAGAAGGGCACGATCCAGCGCGAGGCGAAGAACACGACCACGACCTCGATCATCTCCTTCGAGCGCTATGCGCTCAACCTCTCCGCGCTGACGGGCGATTCGAGCGGCGGCCCCGGCGAGGGCGATGGCGACAAGGTCGTCTACAAGCCGCGCGAGCGCTCGACCTGGCAACTCCTCAACCAGGACCCGAACGAGAGCTACTACAAGATCCAGGAAGGCCGCTTCCGGGCAGAGCTGCACAACCGCCTCTCGGCCGCGCTCTACCCCTTCGCCTTCATGCTGATCGCCTTCGCCGCGATCGGCGAGGCCCGCACCACCCGGCAGGGACGAATGTTCGCGATCCAGTCGGCGATCCTGATCGTCGGCGCGACCCGCATCGCGGCCTATGCCGCCTGGACGGCGAGCGTCCGCTCACCCTTTGCCGCCGCCCTGCTCTACATCCTGCCACTGGCGGCGATCGTGCTCTCGGCGGCGTTCATCCTCTACGGCGAGAGGCTGCGCCCCGTCCTGGCCCGCCTGATGGCGCCCCTGACCCAGCCCCTCATCGGCCTTGCAGCTCGTTTCCGGCGCGCCTGATGCTCCTGTTCTCGACCTTCGGACGCTATCTGACCAAGCGCTTCACACGCGCGATCCTCAGCGTCTTCACCACCTTCTTCTTCCTCATCGGGACGCTCGATTTCGTCGAGCTGATGCGGCGCGCCGGCGACTCGCCGATCGCCACGACCCCACGCATCGTGCAGCTCGCGCTGTTCCGCGCCCCGGCCGTGGCCGAGCAGATCTTCCCGTTCGCCGCGCTGTTCGGCGGCATGTTCGCCCTGCTGACGCTGAGCCGGAAGCTCGAGCTCGTGGTCGCCCGCTCGGTCGGCGTCTCGGCCTGGCAGTTCCTGCAGCCCGCAGCCGTGGTCGCAGGCGTGGTCGGCCTGGTCTCGATCATGATCTACAACCCGCTGGCCGCCGATCTGAAGCGCAAGGCGACGGCGCTGGAGACCCGCCTCTTCGTCCGCGCCAGCGGCAAGTCCGGCGCCCCCCAGGAGATCTGGCTGCGGCAGCGCAGCGTCGACGGCCAGGCGGTGATCCGCGCCGCAGCGGCCCTGCCGGAAGAGGACGGGCTCTCGCAGGCGACGTTCTTTGTGTTCAATCCGGACGGCAGCTTCAAGGAGCGAATCGACGCCAAGCAGGCCGTGCTGCGGCCGGGGCATTGGGAGCTGACCGACGCCCGCGCGATCTCGGGCTCCGAAGAACCGCAGAACTACACGCATTACGTGCTGGCGACGACGCTCGAGCCGGAACAGTTGCGCCAGAGCTTCACGCCGCCGGATGCCGTCGGCTTCTGGTCGATGCCGGCCGTGATCGATCGGACACAGCGCGCCGGCCTCGATACCACGCCCTATGAGCTGCGATATCAATCGCTTATGGCGCGGCCGCTGCTGCTCATCGCCATGGTGCTCGTGGCCGCATCCGTTTCCTTAAGATTTTTCCGGTTTGGTGGTGTGACCAGACTGGTGATAGGTGGCGTCGCGGCCGGGTTCGTGCTCTACGTTGCGACACAGCTGTCGGAGGAACTCGGGTCGTCGGGAATCGTCAATCCGATCGTCGCGGCGTGGCTGCCAGCAGCATTGGGGACAATGCTCGGCGCTCTCGCCCTCCTCCATCAGGAAGACGGGTGAAACGTACTGTGCCTATGGTTAATATTGGGTTTAGCGGATGGCCTCTGGCGTGAAACGCGTAGCACGCTTTGCTGCGGCGACTGCGCTCGCCTCCAGCCTGGCCTATCTGCTGGCCGGCCCGGCCTTCGCCCAGAATCGGGCGGCGGGTGCCAACCCTGCGCCGGCAGCGGCTGCGGCGGCCAAGCCGCAGGACCGGATGGTCGTCGACGCGCGCGAACTCGTCTATGACAACGACAAGAAGACGGTCGCGGCCGTCGGCGACGTCCAGATCCTCTATCAGGGTCGGACGATCGAGGCTGATCGCGTCATCTACGACCAGGGCAACAAGCGCGTCACCGCGATCGGCAACGCCCGCATCACCGAGGCGAACGGCACAGTCATCACCGGCGAGCGCTTCAACCTGACCGACGACTTCCGGGACGGCTTCATCGACTCGCTGCGGGTCGTGAACCCCGACAAGACGCGCTTCTCGGCGCCGCGCGCCGAACGTACGGACGGCGAAACCTTCGTCTTCGACAAGGGCATCTACACCGCCTGCGAACCATGCAAGGACAACCCGGAGCGGCCGCCGCTCTGGCAGGTCCGCGCCGCGCGGATCATCCACAAGAAGTCCGAGCAGACGATCTATTACGAGGACGCCCGGCTCGAATTCGCCGGCATCCCGATGGCATATATCCCCTACATGTCGGGGCCGGACTCGACGGTGAAGCGGAAGTCCGGCTTCCTGTCGCCGAAATTCATAAACACCTCGGCGCTCGGCTTCGGCGTCGGCCTGCCCTATTTCCTGAACCTGGCGCCGAACTACGACCTGACGCTGACCCCGACCTACCTCACCCGGCAGGGCTTCCTCGGCCAGGCCGAGTGGCGGCATCGCGTGATGAACGGCTCGTACACGATCCGTGCCTCGGGCATCTTCCAGCAGGACCAGGAGGCCTTCCTGCCGTCCCCGCTCGGCCCGCGCGATAAGGAATTCCGCGGCTCGGTCGAGACGAACGGCAAGTTCTACATCAATCCACGCTGGACCTTCGGCTGGAACGCCTCGATGTCGACGGATCGCTGGTTCTACAAGAACTACCGCATCCAGAACGAGAGCTTCAGCAGCACCACCTATCTGCAGGAAGCGATCTCGACCGCCTACCTGAACGGCCAGAGCCCGACCGCCTGGTTCGACCTGCGCGGCTACTACTTCCAGCCGCTCAACTATCAGGACTGGCAGAAGCAGCAGCCCGTCGTCCTGCCGGTGCTCGACTACGACAAGCGCGTCCACAAGCCGTCCTTCCTGGGCGGCGAGCTCGAGTTCAACGTCAACATCACGAACCTCACGCGCGACACCGCTGCCTTCGCCGAGCTGCCGCAGCAGAAGACCTATCTGATCACGACGCCGAGCTACGCGCTCTATGACGGCTGCGCGATCTACGACAAGAACCACTGCCTCGTGCGCGGACTGGCGGGCAATGTCTCGCGGGCGTCGGTACAGGCGTCGTGGCGGCGCAACTTCATCGACCCGCTCGGGCAGGTGTGGACGCCCTATGCCTCGCTGCGCGCCGACGTCTTCTCGATCAACCCCGACACCAAGGGCGTGATCAACTCGCGGGTGTCGACCATCGCCGACACCTCCGACGAGGTCTTCGGGCGCGTGATGCCGGCCATCGGCCTGATGTATCGCTATCCCTTCGTCGCCAAGACCGACTGGGGCACGCATATCATCGAGCCGGTCGCGCAGATCGTGGCGCGGCCGAACGAGACCAACAGCCTGCGCGTCGCCAACGAGGACGCACAGAGCCTCGTCTTCGACGCCAGCAACCTGTTCGAATGGAGCGGCAAGTTCTCCGGCTATGACCGGCTCGAGGGCGGCACCCGCGCGAATGTCGGCGCGCTCTATACCGGCCGCTTCGGCAAGGAGGCCTTCGCCAACCTGCTCATCGGCCAGTCCTACCAGCTCGGCGGGCGCAACTCCTTCGCCAGCGGCGACCTCGTCAATACCGGCCTCGACTCCGGCCTCGAGACCAACACCTCGGACTTCGTGGCCAGGGCCCAGCTCTCGCCGTTCAAGGGCTTCTTCCTGACCGGCGCCACGCGGCTCAACTCCACGACATACGAGGCACAGCGGATCGACGCCGCGGCGACGTACTCGAACAACATCATCACCGCCTCGATCGGATATGGCCGCTATGAGCCGCAGCCCGATCTCGGCATCTCGCGCCGCCGCGAGGGCCTGTCGCTCAACGGCTCGCTGCGCGTGGCCGAGAACTGGCGCCTGCGCGCCGGCGTGCTCTTCGACCTCGACAAGTACAAGTACGACCGCGAGCGCTATCGGGACGCCTATGCCTCCTATCTCGCGGCCCCGACCGTGGCTGCGGTGCCGGTCTACCCGAACACCGGGCCGTTCCAGACCGCCTCGACCTCGTTCGGCATCAACTACACCGACGAGTGCACGGTCTTCGACATCAGCTATTCGCAGAGCTATGCCGACCGGCAGTCGGGCGCGACCAAGGACACCCGCACGGTCATGTTCCGCCTCGAGCTGCGGACGCTGGGCGAGATCAGCTACTCGCAGAACCTCGGCGGAACTTCCTCGACGGGTGACGGCGTCAGCTCGAGCCAGTGATCGCTCCGGGCCGCCGCGCGGCCCGGCTCCTTTCGACCTCGCGGAGATCGTCGTGCCGGCATTGCCGCTTGCGCTGACCCAGGGCGACCCCGCGGGCGTCGGGACGGAGCTGACCTTGCGTGCCTGGCTGGAGCGCGCCGAGCGGGATCTCCCGGCCTTCGCCGTCATCGCCGATATCGACCATCTCGCCCTGGCCGCGAAGCGCCTGGGATGGACCGTCCCCCTGCACCGTTCCGGATGGGGCGAAGCCGCCGCACTGTTCGACACGGCCCTGCCAGTGATCGCGTTGCCCGGCGGCCTGCCGGTGGAGCCGGGCCGGCCCGACCCCGCCAGCGCAACTGCGACGATCGCTTCGATCGATCTCGCCGTCGCCGCCGTCCGGCAGGGAGACGCCGCAGCGATCGTCACCAATCCGATCGCGAAATCAGTGCTTTACCAGGCCGGGTTCAAGCATCCTGGCCACACGGAATATCTGGCGCATCTCGCCGCGGCCGGCGGGGCAGAGCCGAGGCCGGTGATGATGCTGTGGTGCGAGGATCTCGCCGTCGTGCCGGTCACCATCCACGAGCCCTTGCGCCGGGTCCCGGAGCTGCTCTCCACCACGCTCATCGTCGAGACGGCACGGATCGTCGCAGGCGAGCTGCGCAGCCGCTTCGGCATCGAGGCGCCGCGGCTGGCGATCAGCGGCCTCAACCCCCATGCCGGGGAGAACGGCACCATGGGCGGAGAGGATCAGGCGGTCATCGTGCCGGCGATCGAGGCGTTGCGGGCGGAAGGCATCGATGCGCGCGGCCCCTATCCGGCCGACACGATGTTCCATGCCCGCGCCCGCGCCGGCTACGATGCGGCGCTGGCGATGTATCACGACCAGGCGCTGATCCCGATCAAGACCATCGCCTTCGACGACGGCGTCAACGTCACCCTCGGCCTGCCCTTCATCCGCACCTCGCCGGATCATGGCACGGCCTTCGACATCGCCGGCAAGGGCGTGGCGCGGCCCGACAGCCTGTGCGCCGCACTGAGACTCGCCGCGCGGATGGCACAACGACAGAGCAGCGCCGCAGCATGAGCCAGATCGACGACCTGCCGCCGCTGCGCGAGGTGGTGGAGCGCCACGGGCTGATGGCGCAGAAAGCCCTCGGACAGAACTTCCTGTTCGACCTCAACCTGACGAGCCGGATCGCACGGGCGGCCGGCCCGCTCGACGGCGAGACGGTCGTCGAGATCGGCCCCGGCCCCGGCGGCCTGACGCGGGCGCTGCTCGCCAACGGCGCCGGGCGCGTCATCGCGATCGAGCGGGATCGGCGCTGCCTGCCGGCGCTCGCCGAGATCGCGGCGCGCTATCCCGGGCGGCTGGAGGTCATCGACGGCGACGCGCTCGCGGTCGATCTCTCGCCCTATCTCGCCGGCGGGAGGGCGCGGATCGTCGCCAACCTACCCTACAATATCGGCACGCCGCTGCTGGTCGGCTGGCTCAGCCTGGAGCCCTGGCCGTCCTGGTGGAGCTCGTTGACGCTGATGTTCCAGCGCGAGGTTGCCGAGCGGATCGTCGCCTCGCCGGCGGAACGGGCGGATTACGGCCGGCTCGCCGTGCTGTCGAATTGGCGCTGCGAGACCAGGATCCTGTTCGACGTGCCGCGCAGCGCCTTCGTGCCGCCGCCGAAGATCACCTCCTCGATCGTGCAGCTCGTCCCACGCGAGCGGCCGGAGCCCTGCGACAGGCGCCTGCTCGAGCGGGTCACGCTGGCGGCCTTCGGGCAGCGGCGCAAGATGCTGCGGCAGAGCCTCAAGGCCGTGCTTCCGGACCCGGCGCCGATCATCGCGGCCGCCGGCCTCAGCGAGACGGCGCGGGCCGAGGAGGTCCCGGTCTCGGGCTTCGTCAAGCTGGCGAACGCGCTGGCCGCCCAGCGCTAGTTACATCCTTGTCATTCCGGGACTTCGCGCAGCGAAGAACCCGGAATCCACGACTGGGCGAGCGGCTTGCAACACGGCATCGAATGCCTCACCCGGTCGTGGGTTCCGGGTTCGGCCTTCGGCCGCCCCGGAATGACAAGGGTTGTACTGCCCGCTGATCAGGGCAGCTGTTCGGTCAGGAGCTGGTCGACGAAATCGTTGAGACCGACGGCACGGCTGCGCTTCAGGCGCTCGGCCGTCAGGATCGCCTTGATCTGCTCGTAAGCCGTTTGAAGATCGTGATTGACGATGACGTAGTCGTACTGGCTCCAGCGCGCGATCTCGTCGCGGGCATTGGCAAGGCGCTTGACGATCACGTCCTCGGCATCCTCGGCGCGACGAATCAGGCGCGAGCGCAGCTCCGCCATCGACGGCGGCAGAATGAAGATGGTGACGACGTCGGCGCGCGCCTTCTTGACGATCTGCTGGGTGCCTTGCCAGTCGATATCGAAGAGCACGTCGCGCCCGGCCGCCAGCGAGGCCTCGACCTCCTTGCGCGGCGTACCGTAGCCGTTGCCATGGACCTCGGCCCATTCCAGCAGGTCGTTATGCTGGCGCATGGCGTCGAAGGCGGCGCGGTCGATGAAGCGATAATGCACGCCCTCGATCTCGGAGGGGCGCTTGGCGCGGGTCGTCACCGAGATCGACAGGTCGAGATTGTTCTCGCTCTTGAGATTGCGGGTGAGCGTCGTCTTGCCCGCGCCGGAAGGCGAGGACAGGATCAGCATGAGGCCGCGACGGGCCGGGTGAAGGGTCTCGGCAGCCATCCGGCTCACTCCACGTTCTGAACCTGCTCACGCATCTGGTCGACGACCGTGCGCAGCTCCAGGCCGATCCGCGACAGGCCGGGATCGTTCGCCTTGGCGCAGAGCGTCGAAGCCTCGCGGCCGAATTCCTGGGCCAGGAAGTCGAGCTTCCGGCCGATCGGCCCGCCCTTGGCGAGGAGCTCGCGCAGCGCGGCGACATGGGCGTGCAGCCGGTCGATCTCCTCGCGGATATCGGCCCGCACCGCCAGCAGCGCCGCCTCCTGATGCAGACGCTGCGGATCGAAGCCGTTCGCGGCGCCCATCAGCGTCTCGACCTGAGCCGCGATGCGCGCGCGGATGGCGTCGGCGCCGCGCGCCGGGTGGTTCTCCGCCTCGGCGGCCAGCCGGGCGATGGTCTCGAGATGGCCGGAGACGATCGCCTCCAACGCGCGGCCTTCGGCGGCACGCGCTTCCTTCAGGGCGCTCGAAGCCGCCTCGAGCCCGGCAAGGGCCGGCGCCTCGACCGCGCCCAGCATATCCTGCGCCTCGTCGGCGAACTCGACGACGCCGCGAATACCGAGCAGGCCGTCATAGGATGGCGGGCTGACCCCGGCGACGGGCGGCAGCTTCTCGATGGCCTGCAGCAGCGCGGCCAGAACCGCCTCGTTGACGCGCGGGCGCGGCGGCCCGGCATCGCTCGTCACGGCCAGGTTGACGTGCAGCGTGCCGCGGGCGAAGGCGCCGGCCAGATGCTTGCGCGCCGCCTCTGCCAGCGCCTCGAAACCGGGCGGAACCCGAACGCGCAGGTCGAGCCCGCGCCCGTTGACGCTGCGGATCTCCCAGGCCCAGCCATGGACGCCGGCGGTCCCGGCGGCGCGGGCGAAGCCCGTCATGCTTTCGATGGCCATGCCTCTGCCCGCCTCCTTTGCAATGCGGCGGGACCGTAGTGGCGCCTCTGCACGACAGCAAGCGGCTCGCCGCCGGAAAATGGGGATGACGCCCGGGGGGCTCCACCGTCATTGCGAGCGAAGCGATCCAGGAAGACCGGGTCGAGCGTCCAACCCAGTCTTCCTGGATTGCTTCGACGCTTCGCTCCTCGCAATGACGTTGCGGTCGTCCCGGCGCGTCGCAGCCGCAGACCGCTGAAATCAGGGCTTGAGCTGCGGCACCAGCTTGGGCGAGTTCAGGTCGAAGGTCTTGTCGAGCAGCGGGTCGCGCGGCGTCCCCTCCGAGGCGTCGAAGGCGCGGGCCCGCGTACCGGCGACGGCACCGGCCGGCTGCGCGACCGGAAGGCCGGCGCCGGAGCCCGGCTGCATCGTCGCGGGCGCCTCGGAGCGGCTGTCGGGCGCCGGCGGCGGCTCGACCTTGTCGACGGCGTCGGCCGGCGGCTTGCCGCCCTGCTGCTGGCTGCGCGTCGTCTCGATCTGGCGCCAGCGGCCGACATTGCGGTTGTGCTGGTCCAGCGTCTCGGCGAAGGCATGTCCGCCGCTGCCATCGGCGACGAAATAGAGGTCCTTGGTCCGCGAATGGTTGACCACGGCCTCCATCGCGGCGCGGCCGGGATTGGCGATCGGCCCCGGCGGCAGGCCGTTGATGACATAGGTGTTGTAGGGCGTCGCCTGCGTGATCTCGTTGCGCTGGATCGCTCGGCCGAGCGTGCCCTTGCCGCCGACGAGGCCGTAGACGATCGTCGGGTCCGACTGCAGCCGCATCTTCTGGTTCAGCCGGTTGATGAAGACGCCGGCGACGCGCGGGCGCTCATCGGCACGGCCGGTTTCCTTCTCGACGATCGAGGCCAGCACGACCAGCTCCTGCGGCGTCTTGATCGGCAGGTCGGAGGGGCGGCGCTCCCAGATCCGGGCGAGCACCACGCGCTGGTCGCGCGCCATGCGGTCGATGATCGCCTGCCGCGAGAAGCCGCGCGGGAAACGATAGGTGTCCGGCAGGATCGAGCCTTCCTTCGGCACCTGGGCGATCTCGCCGGTCAGCAACTCGTTGTCGCGCAGGCGCGCCACGATCTGCTCGCTCGTCAGCCCTTCGGGAACCGTGATCGAGTGCTCGACCACCTTGCCGCTGGAGATGATGCCGAGGATTTCCTGCGGGCTGACCCGCGCCTTGAACAGATATTCGCCGGCCTGGAGCCGGTGCCAATCCCCGCCCATGATCGCGGCGACGCGGAAGCTCAGCGGATGCTCGATCAGCCCCTCGCGCTGGAGTAGCTCGGCGATCTCCGTCAGCCCGTTCTCCTTGGGAATGATCAGGACGCGGTCGCTGGCGAGCGGCCCGGGCGCCTTGCTCTGGTTCGAGACGATCGCGATGCCGGCACCGACGACGCCGGCGCCGACCAGCGCGACCGTGAACAGCCCGCTCAGCATCGACAGGAAGGGGCTGCGCCGACGGCGGCGCGCCTTCGGCGGCGGCGCCGGGGGCGCTACGGGCTTGAGGGCCTCGCTCGGACTTTTCGGGGCGACGCGGGGCGTATCATTCACGATCAAGACGCTCGCAGCATGGGGTAGACGATCTCGGCACAATCGAGCCCACGCGCCGGGCCTGGCGGAAAACCGGGCGCGTCAGACCGAAGCCACGCATTAGAACCGGTTTCCCCGTGGCTGTGAACGCGGAATCGCGCATTCGCCGACGCGGATGCGAAACTCTACCCAACATTATGGCAAAACGGCGCTGACCCGCTGGGGTCAGCCGCCGGGCTGGTAACGCCGCATCACGAGCGAGGCGTTGGTGCCGCCGAAGCCGAAGGAGTTCGACAGGGCGTAATCGATCTCGCGCTTGCGGGCCTTATGCGGCACCAGATCGATATCGGTCTCGACGGAAGGGTTGTCGAGATTGATCGTCGGCGGCGCCACCTGGTCGCGAATCGCGAGCACGGTGAAGATCGCCTCGATCGCGCCGGCGGCGCCGAGGAGATGGCCCGTCGCCGATTTGGTCGAGGACATCGAGGGGCGCTTCGGCGCATCGGCGAGCAGGCGCTCGACGGCGCGCAGCTCGATCTCGTCGCCGACCGGCGTCGAGGTGCCATGCGCGTTGATGTAGTCGAGATCGGCGGCCGTGATGCCGGCCCGCCCGAGCGCGGCCTGCATGCAGCGATAGGCGCCGTCCCCGTCCTCGGCCGGCGAGGTGATGTGATAGGCGTCGCCCGACATGCCGTAGCCGACGACCTCGGCATAGATGCGCGCGCCGCGGGCCAGAGCATGCTCCAGTTCCTCGAGCACGACGACACCGGCGCCCTCGCCCATGACGAAGCCGTCGCGATCCTTGTCGTAGGGGCGCGAGGCCTTCTCGGGCGTGTCGTTGAAGCCGGTCGACAGCGCCCGGCAGGCGCAGAAGCCGGCGATGCCGATGCGGTTGATCGCCGATTCGGCGCCGCCTGCGACCATGACCTCGGCATCGCCGAGGGCGATCATGCGCGTAGCGTCGCCGATGGCGTGCGCGCCGGTCGAGCAGGCGGTGACGGCCGAATGGTTCGGCCCCTTCAGCCCGTGCTCGATCGAAACGTAGCCGGCGGCGAGATTGATGAGACGCCCCGGGATGAAGAAGGGCGAAAGCCGGCGCGGGCCGCGCTCCTTGAGCAGGAGGGAGGCCTCGTAGATGCCTCCGAGCCCGCCGATACCCGAACCGATGGCGACACCGGTCCGGATCTGGTCATCATAGCTTTCCGGCTTCCAGCCGGCGTCCTTCAACGCCTGCGTGGCAGCGGCCATCGCAAAGATGATGAAGTCGTCGACCTTGCGCTGCTCCTTCGGCTCCATCCAGTCGTCGGGATTATAGGTCCCGTCGCTGCCGTCACCCCGCGGGATGTTGCAGGCGATCCGCGCCGGCAGGTCGCTGGCGTCGAAGCTGGTGATGGGGCCGGCGCCGCTGGCGCCGGCAAGGAGACGTGTCCAGGTCGGCTCGACGCCGCAACCGAGCGGCGTCACCATGCCGAGCCCGGTCACGACGACACGCCGCATCGGAGAACTGCGAGAAGCCATGATGTTTTCTGAGTGGATCAGCCCCGAAGGCCGATCAGGCGCTCTTCGACGACAGGAACTTCACGGCGTCGCCGACCGTCACGATCGTCTCGGCCGCATCGTCCGGGATCTCGACGCCGAACTCTTCCTCGAAGGCCATCACGAGCTCGACGGTGTCGAGGCTGTCAGCGCCCAGGTCCTCGATGAAGTTGGCGCCGTCGACAACCTTCTCGGGCTCGACGCCGAGGTGCTCGACCACGATCTTCTTCACGCGCTCGGCAACATCGCTCATGAGTCTCTTCCTTAGACTTGGAAACTGAAAACGCATCGCAGGGACGCGACGCGCTTAATGGATCTTCTTCCGAGCCGCCTCGCCACCATGGCGATGCCCGCGATCCGGAAAGCTCGAAGCCTGCACAAACGCAACAACCGGGGTTTCGTCAAGTCCCCTCGGATCGCCGGGTGGCAGCGCGACGGCGCTAGTTAACATACCCTTTCGAGACTGGCGAGAGCACCGCAAAGTTATCAAAGCCAATCCGGAAATCGCGCTAACGCGCCTAGATCATTGCCATTCCGCCGTTGACGTGCAGGGTCTGCCCGGTCACGTAGCCGGCTTCCTCGCTGGCCAGATAGGCGACCGCCGCAGCGACATCCGCCCCCGCGCCCAGACGCCCCATCGGCACGTCCGAGAGAATGCTCTCGCGCTGCTTGTCGTTCAGCACCTGCGTCATCGGCGACTCGATGAAACCGGGCGAGACCACGTTGACGGTGATGTTGCGGCTCGCCACCTCGGCGGCGAGCGCCTTCGACATGCCGATCAGCCCGGCCTTGGCGGCGGCATAGTTGCCCTGCCCGGCATTGCCGGTCGTGCCGACGACGGAGCCGATCGAGACGATTCGACCGTAACGCTTGCGCATCATCGACTTCACGGCCGCGCGCGCGAGGCGGAAGGCGGCAGTGAGGTTGACGGCGAGCACGCTGTCCCAGTCCTCGTCCTTCAGGCGCATGAACAGGTTGTCGCGGGTGATGCCGGCATTGTTGACGAGGATGTCGAGCCCGCCGAGCTTCTCCTCGGCCGTCGGCACCAGCGCCTCGACGGAATCCTTGTCGGCGAGGTTGCAGGGCGCGAGCACGACGCGCTCGCCGAGCTCGGCGGCCAGGGCTTCGAGCGCCTCGGCGCGCGTGCCGGAAATCGCGACGCTCGCACCCTGCGCATGGAGGGTCCGCGCGATGGCTCCGCCGAGGCCACCGGTGGCGCCGGTGACCAGGGCCTTGCGGCCGGTCAGATCAAACATGTTCGCTCCCTTTTTCGGCGTCCTGCCGTTCCTGCCCGTCCTGGGCCCGCGCCTTCACGCCTAGCGGGCCTTGAACGCCGCGATGTCCTCAGCCGTACCGATCGAGACCGGCGCCGCGCCTGCAACGATACGCTTCACCAGGCCGGCGAGCACCTTGCCGCTGCCGAGCTCGACGAAATCCGTGACGCCGGCCGCGGCCATGGCCTGGACGCATTCGCGCCAGCGCACCGTGCCCGTGACCTGGGCCACGAGCGAATCCCGGATCGCGCCCGGCTCGCTCAGCGGCGCCGCGCCGACATTGGCCATCACCGGCACGACGGGGGCCTGCATCGAGACCTTGGCCAGCGCCTCGCGCATCGCATCGGCGGCCGGCTGCATCAGGGCGCAATGGAAGGGCGCGGAAACCGGCAGCAGCATGGCGCGCTTCACGCCGCGCTCGCCGGCGAGCGCGATCGCCCGCTCGACCGCGGCCTTGGCGCCGGAGAGCACGACCTGCCCGCCGCCATTGTCGTTCGCGGCCTCGCAGACCTCGCCCTCGGCCGCGTCGGCGGCGATCGCGCGGGCCTGGTCGAGCTCGGCGCCGAGCAGCGCGGCCATCGCGCCCTGCCCGGCCGGAACCGCCTTCTGCATGGCGTCGCCACGGATACGCAGCAGGCGGGCGGCGTCCGCGATCGAGAAGGTGCCGGCGGCGGCGAGCGCCGAATATTCCCCGAGCGAGTGACCGGCGACGAAGGCGGCGTCACGCTTCAGATCGAGCCCGGCCTCCGCCTCGAGCACCCGCACCACGGCGAGGCTGACGGCCATCAGCGCCGGCTGGGCGTTGGCCGTGAGGGTCAGCTCCTCCGACGGGCCGTCCCACATCACCCCGGACAGCTTCTGCGACAATGCCGCATCGACCTCGTCGAAGACGGCCTTCGCCACCGGGAAGGCTTCGGCCAGGCTCTTGCCCATGCCGACGGCCTGGGAACCCTGGCCGGGAAAGATGAACGCTGTCGCCATGCTCGGAACGCCTCGTTCTGCTGAACTTATGTATTATGACGGGGCTGTCACATCGGTTTCGCGCCCAAGTCAAGCATGGCGGCCGAGTTTTCCGCTCCCCAAGCCGGCTTTCCCGCCAGATTCCGGTTGCCATGACGGCCGGGACGCTGTAACGGCTGCCTCCTGCTTGTTCGGCCGGAGGCTGAACGGATGACGTTCGTCCGCAAGGAAGAGCGCAGGCTCCCCGGAGCCGACATCCCGTGTCTCCGCCTTCGATGAAATCCTGTCGGGCCTTATCCAGGGCTCGGAGGGCTCCGCGCCGGGCGAAGCAGGGTGAAACAAGGAAGGCCACATATGGCATTGTACGAGCATGTGCTGCTCGCGCGGCAGGATGTCAGCGCGCAGCAGGTCGAAGCTCTTGTCGAGCAGTTCAAGGGCGTGATCGAAGCGAATGGCGGCGCCATCCGCAAGGTCGAGTATTGGGGCGTCAAGTCCCTCGGCTACCGCATCAAGAAGAACCGCAAGGCGCACTACACGCTGCTGAACATCGAGGCCCCCTCCGCCGCCGTGCTGGAGATGGAGCGCCAGATGCGCATCAACGAGGACATCCTGCGCTTCATGACCATCAAGGTCGAGGAGCTCGAGGAAGGCCCGTCGGCCATGCTCCAGAAGCGCGATCGCGACGAGCGTGGCGAGCGTGGCGGCGACCGTTTCGAGCGCGGCCCGCGCCGTGACCGTCCGCGTCGCGAAGACGAAGCGACCGAAACCGCCGAAGCGGAGGCCTGATCCATGTCGACTGCATCCGCTGGCGCCCGTCGCCCCTTCTTCCGCCGCCGCAAGTCCTGCCCGTTCTCGGGCGAAGGCGCTCCGAAGATCGACTACAAGGACGTCCGTCTGCTCTCGCGCTACATCTCCGAGCGCGGCAAGATCGTCCCGTCCCGCATCACGGCGGTCTCCGCCAAGAAGCAGCGCGAGCTGGCTCAGGCCATCAAGCGCGCCCGCTTCCTCGGCCTGCTGCCCTACGTCATCCGCTGATCCGCAACCCGGATCCGGATACCGCTCATACCGGAGGCGCGCCGCGCGCCTCCGGTTCTCGCATCAAAGATCAACCAGTCGCCCGGCGGTGAAACTCCATCGGGTTCGTTGAGGCCGAAGGGCCTCTCACCCTGCCGAGCCAGAAGGCTTGCGAGCAGCGGGACAGCAGGACGGACTAGATGATTCCGATTGTCGGCATCGGCGCGGGCCTCGTTTCGGCCCTGCTCTTCTCAGTGGTGATCACCGGATCGCCGCTGGCAGCCCTGCTGTACTCTGCCGCCCCCCTCCCGATCTTCATCGCCTCGCTAGGCTGGAACCACCGTTCCGGGCTGTTCGCCACGGCTGCCGGCGCGCTCGCCGTCGCGGTCGCGCTCGCGCCGACGGGCGGTATCGCCTTCGCGCTGATCATCGGCCTGCCCGCCTGGTGGATCGCCTATCTCGCCCTGCTCGCCCGCAGCGACGCCCAAGGCGCGGTGGAGTGGTACCCGCTCGGCAACCTACTGCTCTGGATCGCCGCCACCGCCGCTCTCGCCACCGTCGGCAGCGCGCTGGTGATGACCACCGATTACGAGACCTACCGCTCGGTGATCTCGCGGATGATCGAGAACCTGCTGAACGAGATGGTGCGCGGCAAGCTGATCGCGCTGCCGGCCAACGTCCATGTGAAGGAACTCGCGGAGAACCTGGCTCCCGCAGTGCCGCTCGGCATCGGCGCCTCCTTCGTCACCACCATCGCCGCCAATCTCTGGCTCGCGGCGCGCACCGTGAAGATGTCGGACCGGCTGCCGCGCCCCTGGCCCTTCATCCCCTCGGCCTCGCTGCCGCGGCAGGCGCTGCTGCTGCTGGTCGCCTCGGCCGTGATCGCCTCGCTCGGCGGCTTCATCGGCGTGGCCGCGACCGCGCTGGTCGGCGCCCTGCTCGCCGCCTTCATGTTCAGCGGGCTGTGCCTGCTGCACGACCTCTCGCGTGGCCGCCCCTGGCGGTTGCCGATGCTGATCTCGGTCTATGTCGCGCTCGTCGTGATGCAGGCCGTGCTGACGCCGCTGCTCGCGCTCGTCGGCCTGATCGACACGCTTCTCGGCCTGCGCCGGCGGGCCGCGCTGCCGCCTCCGCCTACCCATTCCTGAAACCCTGACTCAAGACATCAAGGAGAAGACCCATGGAAGTGATCCTGCTCGAACGCGTCGCCAAACTCGGCCAGATGGGCGACATCGTCCGCGTTCGCGACGGCTTCGGCCGCAACTACCTGCTCGCCCGCGGCAAGGCGCTGCGCGCCACCGAGGACAACAAGAAGCGCTTCGAGAGCCAGAAGCTCGAGCTCGAGACCCGCAACCTCGAGCTGAAGTCCGAAGCCGAGTCCGTCGCCGAGCGCCTCAACGGCCAGAGCGTCGTGATCCTGCGCCAGTCGGGCGAGTCGGGCGTGCTCTACGGCTCGGTCTCGACCCGCGACATCGCCGAGGCGCTGTCGGCCGAGGGCTTCAAGGTCGCCCGCAACCAGGTGACGCTGAACCACCCGATCAAGACGCTCGGCCTGCACACCGTCCCGGTCGTGCTGCATCCGGAAGTCGCGGTCACGGTCACCGTCAACGTTGCCCGCTCGGCCCAGGAAGCCGACCGTCAGGCCGCCGGTGAGAACGTCACCGCCCGCGAGGAGTTCGACCTCGACGATCTCGGCCTCGAGGTCGGCGCGGCGCTGGCCGAGGCCGGCGACGACGAGCGCTGAGCCTTACCGCTCCGAAGTCAAGTCAAGGGCGCCGTGGCAACACGGCGCCCTTTTCGTTCCGCGCCTGTGAACTGCGTGGATTGGGCATCGCCATGCTGGCAGAAGCTGGCGGAGTGCTAGACTAGGCTATCCCGACTCAGTTGCCGCCATGTGTCTCGCGTCCAGCGGCCAATTGTCGGCTTGAAACGTAAGTCAGCGCTTACCTATCAAGGCAGCCATGGCCACCGCTACCGCCCTCGTCGCCCGCCTCGACAACCACGAGCCGGAATATCGCGTCCAGCCTCACAACATCGAGGCCGAGCAAGCACTGCTGGGCGCGATCCTGGTCAACAACGACGCCTTCTACCGCGTCTCCGACTTCCTGCTGCCGGACCATTTCTTCGAGCCGATCCACCAGCGCGTCTTCGAGCTGACCGGCAGCCTGATCCGCGCCGGCAAGATCGCGACGCCGATCACGCTCAAGACCTTCGTCAACGACCTCGACCTCGGCGAGATCACGCCGAGCCAGTACCTCGCCCGGCTCGCGGCCGAGGCGACGACCGTGATCAACGCCGGCGACTACGGCCGCACGATCTACGACCTCGCCGTGCGCCGGCAGCTCATCGGCGTCGGCGAGGACCTGGTCAACGTCGCCTATGACGCGCCGGTCGAGATGGCGCCGCGCGAGCAGATCGAGGAAGCCGAGCGCAAGCTCTACGAGCTCGCGGAAAAGGGCCGCTACGAGGGCGGCTTCCAGAAATTCGACGGGGCGCTGCGCCTCGCCATCGACATGGCCGCAAGCGCGTATCAGCGCGCCGGCGGCCTCTCCGGCATCTCGACGGGCCTGCGCGACGTCGACCAGCGCATGGGCGGCCTGCAGCGCTCGGACCTGCTCGTGCTCGCCGGCCGCCCCGCCATGGGCAAGACCTCGCTCGCCACCAACATCGCCTTCAACATCGCCAAGGCCTGGCGCGGGGAGCGGCAGGAGGACGGCACGATCAAGACGGTCGACGGCGGCATCGTCGGCTTCTTCTCGCTCGAAATGTCGGCCGACCAGCTCGCGACGCGTATCGTCGCCGAACAGTCGAGCATCTCCTCCTACAAGATCAGGCAGGGCCGCATCACCGAGGGCGACTTCGCCCGGCTGACCGACGTCGCCGCGCAGATCGAGAAGCTGCCGCTCTATATCGACCAGACCGGCGGCATCTCGATCGCCCAGCTGATGGCCCGTGCCCGGCGCCTCAAGCGCCAGAAGGGGCTCGACGTCCTGTTCATCGACTATCTCCAGCTCCTCTCCGGCTCGGCCAAGGCCGGCCAGAACCGCGTGCAGGAGCTGACCGAGATCACCACCAGCCTGAAGGCGCTGGCGAAGGAGCTGAACGTCCCGATCATCGCGCTCTCCCAGCTCTCGCGCCAGGTCGAGAATCGCGACGACAAGCGGCCCCAGCTCTCGGACCTGCGCGAATCCGGCTCGATCGAGCAGGACGCCGACGTGGTGATGTTCGTCTACCGCGAGGAATACTACCTCAAGGGCAAGGAGCCGCGGCCCGGCACCGAAGAGCACAACAAGTGGCAGATCGAAATGGAAGCCGCCCACGGCGTCGCCGAATTGATCATCGGCAAGCAGCGCCATGGTCCGACCGGTGCCGTCGCCCTGCAGTTCGACGCCGACGTGACGCGCTTCTCCGACCGCGCCGACGACCTTCGCCTCCCGGACCGTGAATGATGCCTGCAGATCCGCTCGATCCCGTCGCTCATGGCGCGACCCTGACCATCGACCTCGACGCGCTGGTCGCGAACTGGCGCCTTCTCGGCGAGCGCGCCGGAACCGAGGCGAGCGCCGTCGTCAAGGCGGACGCCTATGGCATCGGCATCGAGCCCGCGGTGACGGCGCTGGCGCGGGCCGGCTGCCGGACCTTCTTCGTCGCTCATGTCTCCGAAGGCATCCGCGCCCGCAAGGTCGCGCCCGAGGCGACGATCTACGTACTCAACGGGCTGCTTCCCGGCAGCTGCGACCGCTATGCCGAGCATGCGCTCTCGCCGGTGCTGGGCTCGCATGAGGAATTGCTCGAATGGGCCTCGTTCCGGCAGACCGGCGCGAAGGTCCGGCCGGCGGCGCTGCATGTCGACACGGCGATGAACCGGCTCGGCCTCTGGGCCGGCGAGGGGCTGAACCTCGCGCGCGAGCGCTCCGGCGTGATCGCGGCGGCGGATATCGGCCTGCTGATGAGCCATTTCGCCTCCTCGGAGGATGAAACCGACCCGGCCAATGCCCGCCAGATCGCTGCCTTCGCCGAGATCGCGGCGGCGCTGCCGGAGATCCCGGCCTCGCTGAAGAACTCCTCGGGCCATTTCCTCAAGGATTGCCCGTCCTATCAGCTCACCCGGCCCGGATACGCCCTCTATGGCGGCAATCCGACGCCCGGCAAGCCCAACCCGATGCGGCCCGTCGTCGGGCTGGAAGCGACGATCATCCAGGTCCGCGAGGTCGAGGCCGGAACCCATGTCGGCTATAACGGCCGCTGGACCGCCAAGGGCAAGCGCCGGCTCGCGACGATCTGCCTCGGCTATGCCGACGGCTATCCGCGCAACGGCAGCTGGACCGACACGACGACCGGCGGCGCGGCGCTGCTCGACGGCGCCCTGTGTCCCTTCGTCGGCACGGTCTCGATGGATCTGATCATCATCGACGTCACCGAAGCCCCTGCGGGCGCGGCCCAGCGTGGAGCGCATGTGACGCTGATCGGCGGCCAGCTCGATCTCGAGGCGGTCGGTGCCGGCGCCAAGACGATCGGCTACGAGATCCTGACCAATCTCGGCCGGCGCTACGCGCGGCGGTATCTGGGGCTTTGAGGCTTTGATGAGCCGCACCGTCATTCCGGGGCATCGCGCAGCGATGAGCCCGGAATCCATGACCACGGCCTTCCCGTCATGGTCGGCCTTGTGCCGACCATCCACGTCTTCGTCGATCGAAGGTGGTGTTCAAGGCGTGGATGCTCGCCACAAGGGCGAGCCTGACGGCGTCTGCAATCCCGTCGCGCTCATGGGTTCCGGGCTCGCGCCTGCGGCGCGCCCCGGAATGACGGCGGAGCTTCGCTGATGGCCAAGCGCGGCCCGACCTATCACTGCCAAGCCTGCGGCGCGGTCTATCACCGCTGGCAGGGCAAGTGCGACGCCTGCGGGACCTGGTCCTCGCTGGTCGAGGACGCGCAGGCCGCGCCCGTTCCGGGCGGCGGCCGCTCCTCCTCCAGCGGGCGGGCCCGCGGCCGCGTCTTCGCGCTGGAATCGCTGAAAGGCGAGACGCAGGATGCGCCGCGCATCGTCTCGGGGATCGGCGAGCTCGACCGCGTCACCGGCGGCGGCTTCGTGCCGGGCTCGGTGCTGCTGATCGGCGGCGACCCCGGCATCGGCAAGTCGACGCTGCTGATGCAGGCCTGCGCGGCGCTGGCCAATGCCGGCAGACGCGTGGTCTACGTCTCGGGCGAGGAATCGACGGGCCAAGTCCGGCTCAGGGCCGAGCGCATGGGGCTGGCCGAGGCGCCGGTCGAGCTGGCGGCCGAGACCAATGTCGAGGACATCGTCGCCACGCTCGGCCAGGGCCAGCGCCCTGCCCTCGTCGTGATCGATTCGATCCAGACCATGTGGTCAGGCGAGGTCGAGAGCGCGCCGGGCACGGTGACACAGGTGCGCGGCTCGGCGCAGGCGCTGATCCGCTATGCCAAGACCAGCGGCGTCTGCCTGATCCTCGTCGGGCACGTCACCAAGGACGGCCAGATCGCCGGCCCGCGCGTGGTCGAGCACATGGTCGACGCCGTGCTCTCCTTCGAGGGCGAAGGCGCCCATGCCTTCCGCGTCCTGCGCGGCCAGAAGAACCGCTTCGGCCCGACCGACGAGATCGGCGTCTTCGAGATGACCGGCAAGGGCCTGTCGGAGGTCACCAACCCCTCGGCGCTCTTCCTCGCCGGCCGCGATCAGCCGGCGCCCGGCGCCGCCGTCTTCGCCGGCATCGAGGGCACGCGGCCCGTCCTGGTCGAGATCCAGGCCCTGGTCGCGCCGACGGCGCTCGGCACGCCGCGGCGCGCCGTGGTCGGCTGGGAGAACAGCCGGCTCGCCATGGTGCTCGCCGTGCTTGAAACGCATGGCGGCCTGCGGCTCGGGCAGCACGATGTCTATCTCAACGTCGCCGGCGGCCTGCGCGTCAACGAGCCGGCAGCAGATGTCGCGGTCGCGGCGGCGCTGGTCTCCTCGCTCAGCGGCGCGACACTGCCGCCGCAAGCAGTCTATTTCGGCGAGATCGCGCTCTCGGGCGCAGTCCGGCCGGTCTCGGTCACGGCGGCGCGGCTGCGCGAGGCGGCGAAGCTCGGCTTCGAGGCCGCGCTGATGCCGTCCGGCGGCGCCGACCATGGCGATGGCGGCGGGCTTAACCTGCGGCGCTTCGGCCATGTCACGGAGCTCGTTGCCGACATCGCGGCCCGCGCGCCCCGCAGAGATGTGAAATGACGTCGCCCGAAGGGTGACGCAGACGCCGGGAACGCGTATAGCAAAGCCGAAACGGCCGCCCGTTCTGCGGCCGGCCGGCACCAGACCACAGCAGAGCGGCCCTCCCATGCCTGTCACCATTCTCGATCTCGTCGTCATCGGCGTGGTTCTGATCTCGGCTTTGCTCGCCGCCGTCCGCGGCTTTACGCGCGAAGTGCTTGCGATCGCCTCCTGGGTTGCTGCCGCGGCAGTGGCCTGGGTGTTCCATCCGCAGCTCCTGCCCTTCGTGAAGCAGTATATCCCGGCAAGCTCGGCGCAGGACACGATCGCGCTGGTCGCAGCGATCGCCGCGCTCTTCCTGGGCACGCTGATCGTCGTCTCGCTGATCACGGCTCGGATTTCCGATTTCGTGCTGGATTCGCGTATCGGCGCGCTCGACCGCACGCTCGGCTTCGTCTTCGGCGCGGCGCGCGGCCTGCTGCTCGCGGTGATCGGCTACCTGTTCTTCGCGGCGCTGGTCGGCAACGAGAAGATGCCGGTCTGGGCCAAGGACGCCAAGGCCAAGCCGATGCTGGAGGAGACCGGCCGCTCGCTGATCTCCATGCTGCCGCAGGACGTCAACGCCGATTTCATCAAGAACCTGCTGAAGAAGCAGAAGCCGGAGGAAGGCACCGAGGCCCCGGCAGAGGAGCCGCGCAGCCCAGCCGCGCCGGCACCGGTTGCGCCGGCCCCTGCCCGTCCCTAATTGAGGCGTAGCTTAGCCGTCACAGCGCGTGGAGCTCGACATGATCTCGCAACCCGAGACTGATACCGCCTTCGATCCCGATGCCGACCGGCTGCGGGAAGAATGCGGTGTCTTCGGCATCTACGGCCATGCCGACGCGGCCGCGCTGACGGCGCTCGGCCTGCACGCGCTCCAGCACCGCGGCCAGGAGGCGACGGGCATCGTCTCCTTCGACGGCAAGCGCTTCCATTCGGAGCGCCGGCTCGGCCTGGTCGGCGACGCCTTCTCTGAAGCGAGCGTCATCGACAAGCTCAAGGGCAAGCAGGCGATCGGCCATGTCCGCTATTCGACGACGGGCGAGACGATCCTGCGCAATGTCCAGCCGCTCTTCGCGGAGCTGCATGGCGGCGGCTTCGCCGTCGCCCATAACGGCAACCTGACCAACGGGCTGACGCTGCGCCGCAATCTGGTGCGCGACGGCGCGATCTACCAGTCCACCTCCGACACCGAGGTGCTGCTGCATCTCGTGGCGCGCAGCCGCAAGCAGAATTTCGTCGACCGCTTCATCGAGGCGATCCGCCAGATCGAGGGCGCCTATGCCTTCGTCGGCATCACCAACAAGAAGCTGATCGGCGCGCGCGACCCGCTCGGCATCCGCCCGCTCGTGCTCGGCGAGCTCGATGGCTGCCCGATCCTGGCCTCGGAGACCTGCGCGCTCGACATCATCGGCGCCAAGTTCGTCCGCGAGATCGAGAACGGCGAGGTCGTGATCATCTCCGACAGCGGCATCGAGAGCCACAAGCCCTTCCCGCCGGCGGCCGAGCGGCCCTGCATCTTCGAGTACATCTATTTCGCCCGGCCCGATTCGATCGTGAAGGGCCGCAGCATCTACGAGCGCCGCAAGGCGATGGGCGCGGTGCTGGCGCAGGAATCGCCGGCCGAGGCCGATGTCGTCGTGCCCGTGCCGGATTCAGGCGTGCCGGCGGCGCTGGGCTATGCCCAGGCGAGCGGCATCCCCTTCGAGCTCGGCATCATCCGCAACCACTATGTCGGCCGCACCTTCATCGAGCCGACGCAGAAGGTCCGCGAGCTCGGCGTCAAGCTGAAGCACTCGGCCAACCGCTCGGTGGTCGAGGGCAAGCGCGTCGTGCTGGTCGACGATTCGATCGTGCGCGGCACGACCTCGTTCAAGATCGTGAAGATGATGCGCGAGGCCGGAGCCCGCGAGGTGCATTTCCGTATCTCCTCGCCGCCGATCACCCATCCCGACTATTACGGCATCGACACGCCCGATCGCGAGAAGCTGCTCGCCGCGACGCATTCGCTCGAGGAGATGCGCCAGTTCGTCGGGGCGGATTCGCTGGCCTTCATCTCGGTCGACGGGCTCTATCGCGCGATGGGGCATGAGCGGCGGGACCCGACGCGGCCGCAGTTCACCGACCACTGCTTCACCGGCGACTACCCGACCTCGCTGACCGACGTGATCGGCGAAAGCGCCAAGCAGCAGATCTCGCTGTTGGCGGAAGCCGGCTGAGCGAAGCTCCATTTCGCAGCCCCCATCCTGAGGAGCGGCTCTTGAGCCGCGTCTCGAAGGATGCTTCAGCTTGCGCGAGGGCCTCCTGGAGCATCCTTCGAGACGCCGCGTGGCGCGGCACCTCGGGATGAGGGCTGCGGGAATTGCCCAAGACGTGCTCGGACAGGATCCGCCATGACCACATCGCTTCAGGGGCGCGTCGCGCTCGTCACCGGCGCCTCGCGCGGCATCGGCCGCGCGGCGGCCCTCGCCTTCGCCCGGGCCGGTGCCCATGTCGTCGCGCTCGCCCGCACCGCCGGGGCGCTGGAGGAGCTTGACGACGAGATCCGTGAGATCGGCGGCAGCGCCACGCTGGTGCCGCTCGACCTCGCCGATGCCGGCGCGCTGGAAAAGCTCGGCCCCGTCGTGATGGAGCGCTGGGGCAAGCTCGACATCCTGCTGGCGAATGCCGGCATCCTCGGCCCGCTCACGCCGCTCGGCCATGCCTCCGAGACCGAATGGGCAAGGGTTCTCGACACCAACGTCACCGCCAATTGGCGGCTGCTCAAATCGCTCGATCCGGCGCTGCGCGCCTCCGATGCCGGTCGTGTCCTGCTGATGTCGTCCGGCGCCGCGCACAAGTGCCTGGCCTATTGGGGGCCGTACTCGATCTCCAAGGCCGCCGTGGAGGCGCTGGGGCGCACCTACGCCGCCGAGACCGCGACCACGCCGGTCAAGGTCATGCTGGTCAATCCCGGACCGCTGCGGACTCGCATGCGGGCCGAGGCGATGCCCGGCGAGGACCCGATGACGCTGAAGACGCCGGAGGATCTGGCGCCGCATCTGGTCAGGCTCGCCTCCCCGGAATGGACCGAGAGCGGCAAGATCTTCGACTTCCCGCAGGGCAAGGTGCTGAGCCCGCAACTGCCGGCCTGAGCCGGCGGCGTCAGGCGCGGCTGACAGGAGCGGCGAGTTCTCGCCCCACGGGTTTGTCTCGCCATTCCAGCCCTCATCCTGAGGAGCCGCGAAGCGGCGTCTCGAAGGATGTTCCAGATATCTCCGGAGCCTCCTGAAGCATCCTTCGAGGCGCGCCTGCGGCGCTCCTCAGGATGAGGGCTCGGATCCAACTCGGAGCCCATGCTCCAGCGCGGCCCGCACCAGCGTGATCAGATCGGGGATGGTGAGGTTCGGCAGCGCCGCCATCTCCTCCAGGCTGAACCAGCGGATCTCGTCATGCTCGTCGACGAGATTGACGGCCGGACCGCCCTCCCAGGCGCTGACGACGTAGATGTGATGGAGCGCGGCGCCGTTGCGCTCCGGAAACCGCTCCGCCTCCGAGAGGACGCGCTCATAGCGGGTCGGCGTCAACCCGACCTCCTCGCGGCATTCGCGGATCAGCGCCCGTTCGAGCGCCTCGCCGGGTTCGACCCGCCCGCCGATCGCATCCCAATGGCCGGGCCATGCCCGCTTCCAGACGGCGCGCAAGCCGAGCAGCACCTTGCGGTCCCGGTCGACGAAGAGGGCGCTCACCGTCTCGAGCATGCGCCCTCCGCGGCCCTCACTCGGCCCGGAGCCAGCGCAACAGCCCGGCCTGATCGCCGGTCTCGACCGCCGCCGCCACGCGCCGGCCGACCGCCGCGCCGAACTTGTAGCCATGGCCGGAGCAGGCCGAGACGGCCGTGACGCGGCCGATCTGCCGCGACAGGAACTTGCGATCCGGGGTGAAGGTGTAGACGCAGGTCACGACGCGCTCGACCCGGTATTCGGCGATACGCGCGAAAGGCGGGGAGAAATAGTCGCGCAACTCCTCGCCCTCGCCCGGCCGCACGTCGCGCTGCTCGTCCGGCCGGCGCGGGCGCTTGTCGATGCCGGCGCCGAACTTCAGCCCGGTGCCGTCGACCGGCGGCAGGACATAGCCGTCGATCGTGCCGCCAACATCGACCATGACCGGCGCCGCCCGCCAGGAGGCCTTGAGATCCTCGGGGGGATCGAGGTAGACGACGGCGGTGCGATAGGTCGTCAGAGCATCGGCAAGCTCCGGCAGCAGCTTCAGCACCCAGGCTCCGGCCGTGACGACGATGCGGTCGAACTCGGCCTGCTCGCCATCGGCCAGGGTGAGCCTGCCGGTCTCCGGCTCGATGGCCGCGACGGCAGCGCCGGCCCGGATCGTCGCGCCGCGCTCGCGCAGCAGCCGCACCAGGTCGGCGGCAATGCGCGCCGGAAACAGCGCCCCGCCCTCCCGGTTGAGATAGGCGTAGCGGATCGCGGAAGCGTCGAGGAAGGGATAGCGCCGGGCGGCCTCGGCCGGCTCATAGAGCTCATAGGGAGAACCGACCCGATCGAGCCCCTGCAGATAGGCGTCGCCCTCGTCATCGGCCGTCTGCGAGACGCCAAGCGCGCCGCAGGGCGCATAGTGGCGCGTGCCGAGATCGGCCCAGAGCTCGTCCCAGGCCTCGAACGCCTCGCTGATGGTGCGGGCATAGCCATCGGCGCTGGCATAGGCGCGGCGGATGATGCGGTGCTGGTCACCCGAGGCGGCGTAGGGGTTGGGTATCTGCGGTGCCTGCTCGAACAGCGTCACCGCATGCCCGCGCTTGTTCAGCGACCAGGCGGTGGACAGCCCCGCGATACCGGCCCCGACGACCGCGATCTGCATCCCCCCTTGCCGCATCAGCCCTTGCGATCCTTGTCATAGGGGTTGTGGCCGCCGCGCCGGTGCAGCCGGATCGGCGTGCCCGGCAGCTCGAAGCCTTCCCGCAAATTGTTCACGAGATAGCGGACATAGGAGATCGGCAGGTGCTCCAGCTGATTGCCGAACAGCGCGAAGGTCGGCGGCCGCGCCTTGGCCTGGGTCATGTAGCGGATCTTGATGCGGCGCCCGGCCACCGCCGGCGGCGGATGGGCCGAGAGCACGCCCTCCAGCCAGCGATTGATGCGCGCCGTCGAGACACGGCGGTTCCAGACCTCATAGGCCGAGAACACCGCCTGCATCAGGCGGTCGATGCCCTCGCCGGCAAGGCCGGAGAGCGGCACGATCGGCACGCCGCGGACCTGCGCCAGCAGATGGTTGGCCTTCTCCTTGAGCTCGGCAAGCAGGCCCTGCTTATCGGCGACGAGGTCCCATTTGTTGAGGCCGATCACGACGGCCCGGCCCTCGCGTTCGGTCAGGTCGACCAACGTCAGATCCTGTTTCTCGAAGGGGATGGTGGCGTCGAGCAGCACCACGACGACCTCGGCGAAGCGGATGGCGCGCAGCGAATCCGCGACAGAAAGCTTCTCCAGCTTCTCCTCGATGCGGGCGCGCTTGCGCATCCCGGCGGTGTCGAAGAGCTTGACCTTGCGGCCGCGCCATTCCCAGTCGACCGAGATGGTGTCGCGGGTGATGCCGGCCTCGGGGCCGGTCAGCAGGCGCTCCTCGCCGATGATGCGGTTCACCAGCGTCGACTTGCCGGCATTCGGGCGGCCGATGATGGTGACGCGCAGGGGCCGGTCGGGGTTGTCGTCCTCCTCGGCGTCCATGGCCGGGACATCCGCCCAGGGATCCTCGTCCTCTTCCTCGGGCTCGTCGGCGATGTAGGGCGCCAGCGCTTCGAGCAGGTCGGCGGTGCCCTCGCCATGCTCGGCCGAGAACGGCACGGGATCGCCGAGGCCGAGCGAATAGGATTCGATGATGCCGTCGGTACCCTTCTTACCCTCGGCCTTGTTGGCGAGCAGGATGACGGGCTTGCCGGAACGGCGCACCAGATCCGCGAAGGGCTGGTCCATCGGCGTCAGGCCGAGGCGCGCATCGATCATGAACACGACGACATCGGCCTGGGCGATCGCCGTCTCGGTCTGGGCGCGCATGCGGCCGGCGAGCGAATCCTTGTCGGCCTCCTCGAGGCCGGCCGTGTCGATGACCTTGAAGCGGAGATGGCCGAGCGTCGCGTCGCCCTCGCGGCGATCGCGCGTCACGCCCGGCCGGTCGTCGACCAGCGCGAGCTTCTTGCCGACCAGCCGGTTGAACAGCGTCGACTTGCCGACATTGGGCCGGCCGATGAGGGCAACGATGGCTGTCATCAGACTTTACATTCCATCGTCACCCCGGTCCGGCGACAGCGCCGAAACGAGATGACGGAAGCGTTGGGAGCGAGGCTCCGGTTCAGTTCTTCACCGTGACGGGGCCGCCGCGAACCAAAGCGAGATAGAGCTCGACGCGCTGGCGCAGGGCCTGCGGCGCCTGCGGATCGGTGATCGCGGCGTCGAACCAGCGGCCGGCATCCTCGAACTGGTTGGCCTTGAGCGCGGCGATGCCGAGGAATTCGCGGGCGGAATGGCGCCAGACGCCTTCAGGCGCGGCCAGCGGCTCCAGCGCCGTCTTGACCTCGGCATAGGGCGAAAGGTCGACACGCAGGATGCCGGCGCGCAGCCTGGCGAGATCGCGATAGAGCTGGCCGAGCGAGGCATCGCCGGCGAGGGCGTCGAAGGCGGCGGCGCCGGCTGCGGCGTCGCGCTTGGCGGTCTCGGCGGCGAGGCGGAACCGGGCGATCTGGCGATAGCCGGCCGGCGCCTGCGCGGCGAGCTCCTTCAGGATCGTCTCGGCCTGGGCTCCGTCGCCGTCACGCGAGGATTTGAGCGCCGCCTCGAGGCGCGCGCCCACGGCCTGCGAGGCCTGATTCTCGCGGTGCAGCCAGAACTGCCAGCCCGCGACGGCCAGCACGGCCAGCACGGCCAGGCCGGTGACGACCCAGCCATGCTTCTTCCAAAGCTCCGCTGCCTTGTCGCGGCGGACTTCCTCATCGATCTCGCGAAAAATATCGGCCATTGGCTGTCAAATTCCCTGTTGGGAGCCCGGTAGCATTTTCAGACCGGGAAGGCGAGCCGGTTCAACGAAGCGTTCGCCGCCGCGCAGATGCGCTATTATGGGGGCGCCCCCGCGCCATGGCAGAAGCGGCACAGCCCTTGCTCCGCCAGAACCGGACGGCCATCGCAATCTGCGGCCGCGGAGAACCCAATGTTTCAGATCACTGCCAAACGGAGCGGCCGCGTCGCTCTCAGCCTCGCCGCCTGCGCTTCCGCCGCGCTGGCACTTCCCGTCGCGGCGGCCGAGCCGACCAAGGTGAAGGTCTTCATCGGCGCGATGTTCGAGATCGGCGAGAATACCGGCGACCGGGCGGGCGAATTCCAGCACTGGTACGAGCGCTACTGGAAGACGAGCCAGCCGCATGCGGTGAAGGGCGCGCTGAAGCCGATCTATTGCAACGACGACGGCGTCTGCGGCGCCGTGCTCGGCATGGGCAAGGTCAACTCCTCCTCCTCGATGCAGGCGATCCTGCTCGACCCGGCCTATGATTTCTCCCAGGCCTATTTCGTGCTCAGCGGCGTCGCCGGCACCCCGCCCTCGCGCGGCACGATAGGCGACGTCTCCTGGGGCAGCTGGCTGGTCGACTACGATCTCGGCCATCGCTGGGCGCCGGAGGAAGGCAAGCCGGGCGAGCCCGTCTTCATGCCGCGCAAGGGCTATGAGAGCTATCGCGTCTTCCAGCTCAACCCGGCGCTGGTGAACTGGGCGGTGAAGCTCGGTTCCGGCACCAACCTGCAGGATTCGGATTCCGCCAGGCAGTACCGCATGCGCTACCCGGACAAGCGCGCGCAGGCCGCGCCTTCCGTGACGGTCGGCACGCATATGACCGGCGACACCTTCTTCCACGGGCCGGGCCTGTCGAAGGAGGCCCAGTACATGGCCAAGCTCTACGGCGCCGACGACTATGTCATCACCGAGATGGAGGCGGCCGCGATCACGCTGGTGATCAAGCGGCAGTTCGGCACCGACCGGGTCCTGAGCCTGCGCGGCGCGGTGAATTTCGACCAGGGCAACCCGAACGAGACGACGCTGCAGCATCTTGATCCGGCGCCCGGCCAAACCGCGGGCGGCTTCGCCGAAACCGTCGCCAATATCGAGGCCGTCGGCTCGCGGGTCGTCGATCACATCACCGCCAACTGGGCGGAATGGCAGAAGGGCGTGCCGCCGCTGCCGGCGAAGTGATCTGCGATTAGCGCGGAACCAACTGCCATTCCGGGGCGCTTCGTGAGGATCGAACCGGAATCGAAGGCGGGAGAGCGTCATTCTCGGGCGAAGCGAAGCGCAGACCCGAGAATCTCCTGCAGAAAGGGGCTCCGGCATCCCGCTGGTCCTAAGATGCTCGGGTCAAGCCCGAGCATGACGGCGGGTGGATGTCAGCCTGCCCTGAACAGCAGGCTGCCGTCGCCGTAGGAATAGAAGCGGTAATTCGCTGCGATCGCATGGGCATAGGCCCGTTTCATCACGTCGAGTCCGCAGAAGGCGGAGACGAGCATGAACAGCGTCGAGCGCGGCAGATGGAAATTCGTCACCAGCAGGTCGACCGCCTTGAAGCGATAGCCCGGCGTGATGAAGATCGCGGTATCGCCCGAGAAGGGCCGGATCGTGCCGTCCTCCGCCGCCGCGCTCTCGATCAGACGCAGCGAGGTGGTGCCGACGCAGACGATCCGCCCGCCCGCAGCCTTCACCGCATTGAGCGCCGCCGCCGTCTCGGCCGAGACCGTGCCCCATTCGGCATGCATGCGATGGGCGTCGGTGTCCTCCGCCTTCACGGGCAGGAAGGTGCCGGCGCCGACATGCAGCGTGACGAAATGGCGAGAGACGCCGCGAGCCTCCAGCGCCGCCAGCAGCTCCGGCGTGAAGTGCAGCCCTGCGGTCGGTGCCGCGACGGCGCCGTCCTTGCGGGCGAAGTTCGTCTGATAATCGGTGGCGTCGGCGCTGTCGGTCGGGCGCTTGCCGGCGATATAGGGCGGCAGGGGCAGCTCGCCGAGCCGCGCGATCGCCTCGTCGAGATAGGCGCTGGTCAGGCTGAAGCGCAGCTCGACCTCGCCGCCCTCGCTCTTGCCGATGACTTCGGCCTGCAGGCGACCGAGCTCGCAGGCGTTGCTGGCGCCTTCCGAGTCGAAGACCACGGTCTCGCCGAGCAAGAGCTTCTTGGCCGGCCGGGCGAAGGCGAGCCAGCGATCCTCGCTCTCGCGCTTGTGCAGCATGATCTCGATGCGGGCCGAGTCCTCGCCGCGATAGCGCCGGCCGCGCAGGCGCGACGGGATCACGCGCGTATCGTTCAGAACAAGCGCATCGCCCGGCTGGAGCAGCGAGACGAGATCGCGGACGCCGCGGTCCTCCAGCGGCTCGGGCGCATCGGGGCGCACCACGAGCAGCCGCGCCGCGTCGCGCGGGCTCACCGGCCTCAGCGCGATGCGCTCCTCGGGCAGGTCAAAATCGAAGAGACCGACATCCATTGCGAAACTCTTCAAAAAACAGCGAGCCCTCATCCCGAGGAACGAGCTGAGCTCGTGTCTCGAAGGATGTTCCAGCGCTCGCTGGAACCGTCCTTCGAGACGCCGCGCAAGCGCGGCTCCTCAGGACGAGGGCTCGCCTTGAGCGAAGTCCTCAGGCCGCGTCGGCCATCACCTTCATCGAGACGATCGAGTCGGGATCGCGCACCGGCTCGCCGCGCTTGATCTTGTCGACGTTGTCCATGCCTTCGACGACCTCGCCCCAGACGGTGTACTGCTTGTCGAGGAAGCGGGCGTCGTCGAAGACGATGAAGAACTGGCTGTTGGCCGAGTTCGGGTTCTGGGCGCGGGCCATGGAGCAGATGCCGCGGACATGCGGCTCGGCGTTGAACTCCTGCTTCAGGTCCGGATAGCTCGAACCGCCGGTGCCGGTGCCGTGCGGACAGCCGACCTGGGCCATGAAGCCGTCGATGACGCGGTGGAAGACGATGCCGTCATAGAAGCCTTCGCGCGCCAGCAGCTTGATGCGCTCGACATGGCCGGGGGCGAGGTCGGGGCGCAACTTGATGACCACGCGGCCCTTGGTGGTTTCCATCACGATGGTGTTTTCGGGATCGAGCGACATCAGCTCTGCCTTTCGTTAGGCGGCACGCGGCCGTGGAACCTTATGGTGAAGGGTCGCCCCGCGATACCCGCTCCGAGGCCCTTCGACAACCTCATAGGCGTGCAGGAGCGCACCGCGGCGACGGCGGAATCGCCGAAGCGCTTCTGAAACTCGGCATCGCCGCGCCGCGTTTCCCAGGTCACGCGCGGCTGGCCGAACAGGCTGCCGTCGCGGCGCAGGCTGAAACGGACCGAGGCCATCGCACCCGTGAGATCGCCCGGCAGCGGCGGCGGAGTCCAGCAGCGGCGCAGGGCCGGCGCGATATCGGCCAGCCTGTCGACGGCCTGCTCGTCCTCCCGCGGCGTTTCCGGCGAGATATCGCCGATGAGGCCGATCTCGCCGCTGCGCCGCAGCACATGCGACGGGTCGACCCGCCGCTGATCCATGCCGGGAATATCGTTGTTGCCGCCCCATGGCCCGCCGATGCCGGGGTTGTAGCGCTGGCCGGTTTCCGGCGGCAGCACCGGGTACTGGAAGCCGGAGGGCGGCGGCAGGACCGGGTTCTGCGAGCCGGAGGGCGGCGGCAGGCCGAGGTCGCGGGTATCCTGAGCAAAGGCGCCGCCGCCGGCGAGGGCCAGGGCGGCGAAGCTGGCGACGAGGGCCGTGCGCAACATGTCCCGGCCCTCCCCGGCCCGGCTCACTTGGCGTCGGAAGCCATCCGCATGCGGACGATCTTGTCGGGATTGCTGACCTGGCCGTTATTGGCGCTGGCCCCCTTCTTGATCTTGCGGGCGGCGTCCATGCCGGAGACGACCTCGCCGAACAGCGTGTACTGGCCGGTCAACGAACCGCAGCCCTCATAGCAGATGAAGAACTGCGAATTGGCCGAATCCGGCGAGGCCGAACGCGCCATGCCGACGGAGCCGACCTTGTAGGGCGTCTGGGAGAACTCGGCGGGCAGGTTCGGCAGGTCGGACTTGCCGGTGCCGGTACCGGTCGGATCGCCCGTCTGGGCCATGAAGCCGTCGATGACGCGGTGGAAGACGATGCCGTCATAGAAACCGCGCTTCACCAGCGTCTTGATCTGCGCGACATGCTTGGGCGCCAGGTCCGGCCGCAGGCGGATCGTGACCGGGCCGTCCTTGGTCTCGAGGATGACGGTGTTCTCCGGGTCGGGCTTCGGGCTCTGGGCCTGGGCGGCACCGAGCGAAGCGACAACGGCAAGGGCGGCGAGCGAGCTGCGCAGCATGAAGATCTCCATGGCCGCCGGCGATCCCGGCGGATGCCGGTCGATAGCTCTATCCTTTGACCGGAACAAGGCGTTCGGGCCGTGCCGGTTGCCGCTGCTGCACCTCACAAGTGCAGCGGAGTCTCATCTTGCAAAAATTCGAGGCTGCTACTGCCTAAACGGATGACAGAGCCGTCACAATCGGCTAGTCCTGACCGCGCTGGGAGCGCTTTGCCAGTCGAAGCGCTGCGGACCAGGTCTCGGGAGGAACAAACGCCCGCCCGCATGTGAGTCGCACGCTTCGAGATGTGCGCCGGTGCAGGGCTCAAAAAAGCGACTACCAAGGCAAGGCGTCCGCCTTGCCTTTTTTCTTGGCCGGTCGCCCGGCGATACTCCGGCGTTCCCAAGAGGCATGCGGCGCCAAGAGGCATGCGGCGCGATGCCCGGCAGCCTCCGGGCGCGCCGCCCTCAGATGTCGTAGGTCACCCAGACATACCAGACGCCGGCGAAGATCACCGCGGCGATGACGGAGGTGATCGCCGCCTTCTTCAGCAATCCCGGCAGGACAGGCGCGCCCGGCTCGGTGCCCTCGATGACCTCGCCGGTCTCATGCTGGCTGCGGATGCCGAAGGGCAACACGGCGAAGAGCGTGATCCACCAGATCACGAAGTAAAGGGCGAGGCCGCCGACGATGTTCATGCGTCCCTCCCCGCGAGCGCGATGCAGGAGAACGCCACCCGCGCCTCGGTCGGCACGCCGAAGCGCGCCGTATGACGGGCTGGCAGCCCGTTCGGGAAATGCTTCACATATTCGGCGTTGCAGGCGGCATAGTCGGCCGGGTCGGTGATCAGCATCGTCATCTGGACGACCTGGTCGAGCCCGCTGCCGGCCTCGGCCAGGATTTCGGCGACGCGGCCGAGGGCGTTGCGCACCTCCTGGGCCGGCGTCTCGCCGCGATGGATGCCGCGCGCCGGGTCGTGCGGCGCCGAATGGCCGGAGACGAAGACCAGCCCGCCAGCGATCGTGGCTGCACTGAAGGGGCGCGTGGATCCGGGCTCGGGCTGCCCGAGGAAAGCGATATCCGTCATCGTCGTCAGGCCTGCTCGAGCTCGACCAGAGTGCCGAGGAAATCTTTGGGGTGGAGGAACAGCACCGGCTTGCCATGGGCGCCGATGCGCGGCTCGCCCGAGCCGAGGACGCGGGCGCCCTGCTGCTTCAGCCGGTCGCGCGCCGCCAGGATGTCGTCGACCTCGTAGCAGATATGGTGGATGCCGCCATCCGGATTGCGTTCGAGGAATTTCGCGATCGGCGAATCGGCGCCGAGCGGCTCGAGCAATTCGATCTTGGTGTTGGGCAATTCGACGAAGACGACGGTGACGCCATGCTCCGGCTCCGGCTGCGGCTGCGAGACGCGCGCGCCGAGCGTGTCGCGGTAGAGCGCCGTCGAGGCGGCGAGATCCTTCACCGCGATGGCGACATGGTTCAGGCGTCCGATCATCTTCGTCTTCTCCAGCGCGGGCTGCAGGCCGTTCTACACCTCGACCACCAGCGCATGCACCAGCGGCTTCTTGCCCCACTCCTCGTTGACGGCGCTGCGCACGCCGCGCTCGAGCGCATTGCGCAGGGCCTCCGGATCGCGGCGGCGCGCCTTGGGAATGCCGTCGAGCAGATCGGAGACGGTATCGGCGACATATTCGTCGAACTCGGTGCCGTCGCGGGTGCGCGGCGGCAGGCCGAGCACCGCGATCTCGGGCTCGCCGGCGATGCCGCCCTTGTCGTCGATCGCGACGGCGATCGAGACGATGCCGGCGAAGGAGAGCCGGCGGCGTTCCTGCACCGTCTTCTCCAGCGCATTCACCAGCAACGAACCGTCCTGGTAGAGCCGACCATGCGGGGCTTCGTCGACCTTGCGGGCGCCCTCGCCCGCGATCGCGACGACGTCGCCGTTGCCGGCACGCAGGACATGCTTCACGCCGAGGCTGCGGGCGAAGCTCTCATGCTCGGCGAGATGCAGGTCCTCGCCATGGGCGGGGATCGCGATCTGCGGCTTCAGCCAGCCATAGAGGCGGGCCAGCTCCTCGCGGCGGGGGTGGCCGGAGACATGGACCAAATGGGTCCGGTCCGTGATGATCTCGATATTGTCGCGGGCGAGCGCGTTCAGGATGTTGCCGACCGACTTCTCGTTGCCCGGGATGGTGCGCGACGAGAAGATCACGCGGTCGCCGGGCGAGAGCGCGATCTCGGGATGGTCGTCGGCAGCGATGCGCGACAGCGCGGCGCGCGGCTCGCCCTGGCTGCCGGTCAGCAGCGCCACGACCTTGTCGCGTGGCAGGTAGCCATAGGCGTCGACCGGCCTGAAGGCCGGGATGCCGTCGAGATAGCCGCATTCGCGGGCGACATCGATGACGCGATCCATCGCCCGGCCGACGACCACGACCTCGCGATCGGCAGCCATCGCGGCCTCGGCGACCGCCCGCAGGCGCGCGACATTCGAGGCGAAGGTGGTGACGGCGACGCGGCCCGGCGCGGAAGCCACGAGTTCCTTGAGCTTGGCGGCGACATCGGCCTCGCTCGGGCTGATGCCGTCGCGCATGACGTTGGTCGAATCGCAGACCAGCGCCAGCACGCCCTCCTCGCCGAGCTCGCGCAAGCGCTTCTCGTCGGTCGGCAGGCCGACGCGCGGGGTCGGATCGATCTTCCAGTCGCCGGTATGGACGACGAGGCCCGCCGGGGTACGGATGGCGAGCGCGTTCGATTCGGGGATCGAATGCGCGACCGGCACATATTCGATGTCGAAGGGGCCGAGCGTGATGCGCCCGCCCTGCGCCACGACATTGATCTCGACATTGGGAGCCCCCGGCTCGGAGAGGCGGCGGGTGGCGAGGAGCCCGGCGGCGAAGCGCGTGCAATAGACCGGCGCGCGCAGGGCCGGCCAGAGCGCGGCGAGCGCGCCGATATGGTCCTCATGGGCGTGGGTGATGACGATGCCGAGGAGGTTTGCCCGCTCCTCGATGATGTAGCGCAGATCCGGCAGGACGATGTCGACGCCCGGAGCCTCGGGCCCGGCGAAGGACAGGCCGCAATCGACCAGGATCCATTTGCGTCTCCCCTCGGGTCCGAAGCCGTAGAGAGCGGCGTTCATGCCGATCTCGCCGAGGCCACCGAGGGGAACGAAAACGAGCTGGTCGGAGGAGCGAGTCACGGGAAGTCCTTGATGGTCGGCAGGCGTTGCAGCCCTAACATGCCGAGCGGTGCGTCTCCATAGGGCGTGCCGATCCATCCGCCGGCAGTAACCCTTCCGTCATTGCGAGGAGCGAAGCGTCGAAACTATCCAGGGGAACCGGGTGAGAGTTTCGCCCCAGTCCCCCTGGCCTGCTTCGCTGCGCTCGCAATGACGGTTTCAGCCCTGGACTGACGGGTTCAGCTCTGAGGAGGAGGGCCGAAGAAGAGATCCCCGGCATCGATCACGCGGCGGCCGGTTTCAGCGTCGAGCTCCAGGCGCCCCGAGGCGTCGAGGCCGGCGAAGCGGCCGGTCAGCGGCCCTTCCGGCAGGCGGATGGTGATGGTCTCGCCGAGGAAGGCGGCGCGTTCGAGCCAGGCGGCGCGTGTCGGTCCGAAGCCGCCCGGCTGGGACCAGATTGCGAAGCGCCGGGCCAAGGCGTCGCTCAGCCCTTCCAGCATCGCCTCGACGCTGGCTTGCGGCGCGGTGGCCTTGAGGAAGGTCGCAGGGTAAGGCGTGTCGGAGGGGCAGGAGGCGATGTTGACGCCGCAGCCGACGATGACGTTGAGCCGCCCTGCCCGGCTGTCGCCCTCAAGCAGCAGGCCCGAGGTCTTGGCGCGGCCGAGCAGCAGGTCGTTCGGCCATTTCAGCTTCAGTTCCGACGCGACCGGGCCGAGGAGTCTGGCGGCGGCATCGTGCAGGGCCAAACCCACGACGAATCCAAGCTGGGGCGCCAGCGCCGGCTCGCAGGGGTCCGTCAGCAGCAGGCTGGCGTAGAGATTGCCGGGCGGCGAGCCCCATTGCCGGCCGTGCCGACCCCTGCCCGCATTCTGGCTGCGGGCGACGATCCAGAGCTTGCCCGGCTCGCCCTGATCGAGTGCGCGACGGGCCTCCTCCATGGTGGAGCCGACCTCGTCGCGGATGATCAGCCGATAGCCGGCAGCGCGGGCAACGTCACCGAGCATGGCAATTGGCCCACGCTGTCATGCTCGCCCCTGCGGCGAGCATCCACATCTTGAACACGAGCTTCGACCAGCGAAGACGTGGATGGTCGGGACAAGCCCGACCATGACGGAAAGGGCGATGCTCGCAGCCTTCCACTTAGAACAGCGACTTCGCCGCCGCCTCGGCCGCATCGAAGAGCGGCGCCGGCAGGAACGAGAGCGCCAGCACGAAGATGGTCGAGAGCAGCAGGACGGTGCGCACGCCGTAATCCGCGGCCTCGAAGGCCGGCTTCGGCTCGTCGAAATACATCACCTTGACCAGGCGCAGATAGTAGTAGGCGCCAACCACGCTGGTGAGCACGCCGACGACGGCCAGCACGTAGAGCTTGGCGTCGATCGCGGCGCTGAAGACGTACCACTTCGCCCAGAAGCCGGCGAGCGGCGGGATGCCGGCGAGCGAGAACATCATCATCGACATCGCAAACGCCATCCAGCCATTGGTGCGGGACAGGCCGGCGAGCTCCGAGATGTCCTCGACCAGCTTGCCGTCGCGGCGCATCATCAGCACGCAGGCGAAGGCAGCCAGCGTCGTGGCGAGATAGATCGCCATATAGGTCATCACGCCGCGCACGCCGTCGGGAGTGCCGGCGGCGAGGCCGACCAGCGCGTAGCCCATGTTCGCGATCGAGGAATAGGCGAGCAGGCGCTTGATGTTGCGCTGGCCGATCGCGGCGAAGGCGCCGAGCGCCATCGAGGCGATCGAGATGAAGACGATGATCTGGCGCCACTCGTGGATCGCGCCCGGGAAGGCTCCGACGAAGACGCGGATCACCATCGCCATGGCGGCCATCTTCGGCGCCGAGGCGAAGAAGGCGGCGACCGGGGTCGGAGCGCCCTCGTAGACGTCCGGCGTCCACATATGGAACGGCACGGCCGAGATCTTGAAGGCGACGCCGGCGGCGATGAAGACGATGCCGAAGATCAGGCCGATGCCGGCATGGCCGCCCTGGGTCGCCGCGGCGATGCCGGTGAAGGTGACGGTGCCGGTGAAGCCATAGACCAGCGAGCCGCCATAGAGCAGCATGCCGGAGGAGAGCGCGCCGAGCACGAAATACTTCAGGCCGGCTTCCGTCGACCTGGCGTTGTCACGGTCGAAGGCGGCGACGACATAGAGCGCCAGCGACTGCAGCTCGAGGCCGACATAGAGGCCGATGAGATCATTGGCCGAGATCATCATCATCATGCCGATGGTGGCGAGCACGACCAGGATCGGGAACTCGAAGCGCATCGCGCCGTCGCGGCGCAGCGTCTCCGCCGAGAGCAGGATGGCCGCGCCGGCGCCGAGCAGAGTCAGCACCTTCATGAAGCGGGCGAAGCCGTCGACGATGAAGCCGTCGTTGAAGGTCAGCAGCTTGCCGCCGGCCGAGACGACGACCGCCAGGGCAACCGCGAGCAGCGCCAAGGCGAGGCCTTCGAGCAGGCGCGTGGCGCGCTCGCCCTGGATCGCGCCGATCAGCACCATCACGATGGCGCCGATGGCGAGGATGATTTCCGGCAGGGCCGGGCCGAGAGCGGGCAGAGCCATGACGAGACCTTACTGCGCGGCCGCCACCGCCGTCTTCGCGACGGCGAGCGCAGCCTGATAGTTCTTGATGAGCGCCTCGGTCGGCGCCGCGAAGGCGTCGAGGATCGTGTGCGGCTGGACGCCGTACCAGATCGTCAGCAGGACGAGCGGGACCAGGATCGCGATCTCACGGCCGTTCAGGTCCTTGATGTCCTTGAGCTCGGGCTTGACCAGCTCGCCGAAGACGACCCGGCGGTAGAGCCAGAGCGCATAGCCCGCCGAGAGGATGACGCCGGAGGTGGCCAGGAAGGCGACCCAGGGATTGGCGCGGAAGGCGCCAAGCAGCGTCAGGAACTCGCCGACGAAGCCCGCGGTGCCGGGAAGGCCGACATTGGCCATGGTGAAAACCATGAACACCACCGCATAGAGCGGCATGCGGTTCACCAGGCCGCCATAGGCGGCGATCTCGCGGGTGTGCATGCGGTCGTAGATCACGCCGACACAGAGGAAGAGCGCGCCGGAGACGAGGCCGTGGCTCATCATCTGGAACATCGCGCCCTGGATGCCCTGCGGCGTCAGGGTGAAGAGGCCCATGGTGACGAAGCCCATATGCGCCACCGAGGAGTAGGCGATCAGCTTCTTGATGTCCTCCTGCATCAGCGCCACCAGCGAGGTGTAGACGATGGCGATGACCGAGAGCGCGAAGACCAGCGGCGCGAAATAGGCCGAGGCCTCCGGGAACATCGGGATCGAGAAGCGGATGAAACCGTAGCCGCCCATCTTCAGCAGGATCGCCGCGAGGATGACCGAGCCGGCGGTCGGCGCCTCGACGTGCGCGTCGGGCAGCCAGGTATGGACCGGCCACATCGGCATCTTCACCGCGAAGGAGGCGAAGAAGGCAATCCAGAGCCACTTCTGCATGCCCGACGGGAACTTGTGCGCCAGCAGCGTCGGAATGTCGGTGGTGCCGGCGTTCCAGTACATCGCCATCACCGCCAGCAGCATCAGCACCGAGCCGAGCAGCGTGTAGAGGAAGAACTTGTAGGAGGCGTAGACGCGCCGCTTGCCGCCCCAGATGCCGATGATCAGGAACATCGGGATCAGGCCGGCCTCGAAGAACACATAGAACAGCACGAGGTCGAGCGCCGCGAAGACGCCGATCATCAGCGTCTCGAGCACGAGGAAGGCGACCATGTACTCGCGCACCCGCTTCTCGACCGAGGTCCAGGAGGCGAGGATGCAGAACGGCATCAGGAAGGCCGTCAGCACGATGAAGGGGAAGGAGAAGCCGTCGACGCCGAGCTTGAACCTGATCGCGTCCGAGACCCAGCCATGGGTCTCGACCAGCTGGAAGCCGGGATTGGACGTGTCGAACCGGCCCCAGGCGACGCAGGCGAGCGCGAAGGTCAGCAGCGTCGTGACCAGCGCCACCCAGCGGGCGTTGGAGCTGACCGAAGCCTCGTCGCCGCGCTGAACCAGGATGAAGGCGGCGCCGACCAGCGGCAGAACCAGAAGACCGGTGAGGATACCGAAACCGAAGGACATCATCTCACCCGCGGGTCACAAGATACCAGGTCACCAGCCCAGCGACGCCGATCAGCATGGCGAAGGCATAGTGATAGAGATAGCCGGTCTGCAGCCGGACCACCCGGTTGGTCACGTCGACCACGCGGGCCGAGACGCCATCCGGCCCGAAGCCGTCGATGATCAGGCCATCGCCCTTCTTCCAGAGGAAGCGGCCGAGCCACTTCGCCGGGCGCACGAACAGGAAGTCGTAGAGCTCGTCGAAGTACCACTTGTTGAGCAGGAACCGGTACAGCGCCGGGTTCGCAGCCGCGAGCCTGCCAGGAATGTCCGGCCGGCGGACATACATCCAGTAGGCGAGCAGGAAGCCGATCACCATCGCCACGAAGGGCGACAGGATCACCCATTTCGGGACCTCATGCATGGCATGGAGGATGTGATTGTCCTTGCCCATGAACAGGGCCGACTTCCAGAAATGCTCGAAGTCGTGGCCGATGAACGCCTCCTTGAAGGCGAAGCCGGCCGCGATCGCGCCGATCGAGAGCAGGACGAGAGGCAGCAGCATCGTCCAGGGACTCTCATGCGGGGTGTGGTCATGGCCGTGGTCGTCGTGGCCGTGATCATCGTGAGCATGGGCGGCGTGCGCATGGTCGTCATGGCCTTGGTGAGCATGGCCGTGGCCCCAGCGCGGCGTGCCCTCGAAGGTCATGAAGTAGAGCCGCCAGGAATAGAACGAGGTCATGCAGGCCGCGACCACCAGCAGCACGAAGGCGTAGGAGCTGGCGAAGCCGCCGGTCGCCACCGAGGCGTAGGCGCTCTCGATGATGGCGTCCTTCGAGAAGAAGCCGGCGAAGCCGAAGATCGTGCCGGGGATGCCGACGCCGGTCAGCGCCAGCGTGCCGATCGTCATCGCCGCCGCGGTCAGCGGGATGTGCTTCCTGAGGCCGCCCATATGGCGCATGTCCTGCTCGTGATGCATCGCGTGGATGACCGAGCCGGCGCCCAAGAAGAGCAGCGCCTTGAAGAAGGCGTGGGTGAAGAGGTGGAAGATGCCGGCGCCGTAGTTGCCGACGCCGAGCGCGACGAACATGTAGCCGAGCTGCGAGCAGGTCGAATAGGCGATGACGCGCTTGATGTCGTTCTGCACCAGGCCGACCGTGGCGGCGAAGAAGGCCGTCGTGGCGCCGACGACGACCACCACCGTCAGCGCGACGGGGGCGTATTCGAAGACGGGCGACAGACGCGCCACCATGAAGACGCCGGCGGTGACCATGGTCGCCGCATGGATGAGGGCCGAGACCGGGGTCGGGCCTTCCATGGCGTCCGGCAGCCAGGTGTGCAGCAGGAACTGCGCGGACTTGCCCATGGCGCCCATGAAGAGCAGCAGGCAGGTCAGCGTCAGCGCGTTCCAGTCATAGCCGAGGAAGCGGAAGCTGGTGTTCACGAACTCGCCGGCGCGCGGGAAGATCGCGTCGAAGGTGACGGCGCCGAACAGGACGAAGATCAGGAAGATGCCGAGCAGGAAGCCGAAATCGCCGACGCGGTTGACCACGAAGGCCTTGATCGCCGCGGCATTGGCCGAGGGCTTCTGGTACCAGAAGCCGATCAGCAGATAGGAAGCAAGGCCGACGCCTTCCCAGCCGAAGAACATCTGGACGAGGTTGTCGGCCGTCACCAGCATCAGCATCGCGAAGGTGAAGAGCGACAGATAGGCGAAGAAGCGCGGCCGGTGCGGATCCTCGTGCATGTAGCCGATCGAGTAGAGGTGCACGAGCGACGAGACGGTGTTGACGACGACCAGCATCACCGCGGTCAGCGTGTCGATCCGGAAGGCCCAGTCGGCCTGGAGCTGGCCCGAGGAGATCCAGTTCGCGACCTGGATGCGCGTGGTGCCGGAGCCGAAGCCGACCTGCGCCAGGGCGATCCAGGAGAGGACGGCGGAGACGAAGAGCAGCGAGGTCGTGACGATCTCGGAGCCGCGCGCGCCGATCAGTCGGCCGAGAAGGCCGGCGATCAGGAAGCCGATCAGGGGGAGGAAGACGATCGCGTGATACATGGTCGTGAGGTCCAGGCGCTCGGGTGCGCTCAGCCTTTCATCATGTTGATGTCTTCCACCGCGATGGTGCCGCGGTTGCGGAAGTAGACGACGAGGATGGCGAGGCCGATCGCGGCCTCGGCCGCCGCCACCGTGAGCACGAGCAGCGCGAAGACCTGGCCGACGATGTCGTTCAGGAAGCTCGAGAAGGCGACGAAGTTGATGTTGACCGAGAGCAGGATGAGCTCGATCGACATCAGGATGACGATGACGTTCTTGCGGTTGATGAAGATGCCGAGCACGCCGAGCGTGAACAGGATGGCGCTGACCGCGAGATAGTGGCCCAGTCCGATCATCATCATGCCATCTCCTCGGGAACGCCGGCGCGCGAGGGCACCTGCTTGACCTCCATCGCCGCGTCCCTGGTGCGGGCGTTCTGGGTCGGGACGTGCTGGCGCTTGATGCCCTTCCGCTCGCGCAGCGTGAGCACGATGGCACCGATCATCGCGACGAGCAGCACGAGGCCGGCCGCCTGGAAGTAGTAGACATACTGCGTGTAGAGCACGCGGCCGAGCGCCTCGGTGTTCGAGATATTCGCGGGAATCGCCGCGACAGGCGCCTTGACCAGCTGCGGATCGATGACCCAGGTGCCGACGACCAGCAGCAGCTCTACCGCGAAGATGAAGCCGATCAGCGCGCCGATCGGCAGGTAGTTCAGGAAGCCCTGGCGGAACTCGGCGAAGTCGACGTCGAGCATCATCACCACGAAGAGGAAGAGCACCGCGACCGCGCCGACATAGACCACGACCAGCAGCATCGCGAGGAACTCGGCGCCGAGCAGCACGAAGAGCCCGGCCGCGTTGACGAAGGTCAGGATCAGGAACAGCACCGAATGCACGGGATTGCGCGAGGTCACCACCATGAAGGCGGACGCCACGGTGATGCCTGCGAAGAGATAGAAGAAAGCCGCTGCGGCATTCATCTCGGCCAGCCCTTCCCGCCCCTTTTCGGCGCGGTCCTCGTTTGGTTCGTGCCCCGGGACTCAAAAGGTCCGGGACAATTTGGAGCGTCTATAATCAGGCCCGCCGGGCGGGACAACCGCACGGCGGGTCTGGTCTCATTCGGAGGGCGTCATTCTCGGGCGGAGCGAAGCGCAGGCCCGGGAACCTCAGGACCAGAGGGCTCTGGTCGAAGAGATGCTCGGGGCAAGCCCGAGCATGACGGCAACTGGTCTCACCGATAGGGCGCGTCCATCGCGATGTTGCGCGCGATCTCGCGTTCCCAGCGCGCGCCGTTCGCGAGCAGCTTGTCCTTGTCGTAGAACAGCTCCTCGCGGGTCTCGGTCGCGAACTCGAAATTCGGCCCCTCGACGATGGCATCGACCGGGCAAGCCTCCTGGCAGAAGCCGCAATAGATGCACTTCGTCATGTCGATGTCGTAGCGGGTGGTGCGGCGCGTGCCGTCGTTGCGGCGCGGGCCGGCCTCGATGGTGATGGCCTGCGCCGGGCAGATCGCCTCGCAGAGCTTGCACGCGATGCAGCGCTCCTCGCCGTTCGGATAGCGGCGCAGCGCGTGCTCGCCACGGAAGCGCGGCGAGAGCTGGCCCTTCTCGAACGGATAGTTCAGCGTCGCCTTCGGCTTGAAGAAGTAGCGCATCGACAGGCCGATTGCCCCGACGAACTCCTTCAGCAGCAGGCCCCTTGCGGCTTGCGCGAGTGACATCGCCTTCGTCCTTCCATCCTCAGCCGAACAACGTCCGGCCGATCACGAAACCCAGGACCGGCATGAGGCCGATCGTCATCACAACCAGCACCGCCCGCAGGATGCGGATGCGGCGCTCGTAATCGTCCTTCTCGGCTGCGGTCTGCGAGCGATCCGTGCGCCTCAGCGCCCCGATCACCACGGCCGACATCAGCCGGTATTCCAGCAGGCCCAGCGCGAAGCCGATCACGGCACCGAGCGGGCCCGCCAAACTCATCCGCCGACCGGGCCCCAGCCCGTCAGCTGCAGCACCAGCGCCACGATGACGACGCAGGCGATCGAGAGCGGCAGGAAGACCTTCCAGCCCAGGCGCATCAACTGGTCGTAGCGGTAGCGCGGCACGAAGGCCTTCACCAGCGCGAACATGAAGAACACCAGGCAGACCTTGAGCGCGAACCAGAACACGCCGGGCAGCCAGGTGAAGGGCGGCAACGCGACCGGAGGCGCCCAGCCGCCGAGGAACAGGATCGTCGTCAGCGAGCACATGGTCATGATCGCCACGTATTCGCCGAGCATGAAGAGCAGGTACGGGGTCGAAGAATACTCGACCATGAAGCCCGCCACGAGTTCCGATTCCGCCTCGGCCAGATCGAAGGGCGGCCGGTTCGTCTCGGCCAGCGCCGAGACGAAAAAGACGACAAACATCGGGAAGAGCGGCAGGAAGTACCAGTTCAGGAAGCTGAGCCACGGCACGCCGAGCGCATGGGCGAGGCCGCGATTCTGCTGCGCCTCGACGATCGCCGAGAGGTTCAGCGAGCCGACGCAGAGCAGCACGGTGATGATGACGAAGCCGATCGAGACCTCGTAGGAGACCATCTGCGCCGCCGAGCGCAGCGCGCTCATGAACGGATATTTCGAGTTCGAGGCCCAGCCGGCCATGATGATGCCGTAGACGCCGAGCGAGGAGATCGCGAGGATGTAGAGGATGCCGACATTGATGTCGGCGATCGCCCAGCCTTCCGCCACCGGGATCACCGCCCAGGCGCCGAGCGCCAAGAGGCAGGAGATGAAGGGCGCCAGCAGGAAGATGCCCTTGTTGGCGCCGGACGGGATGATCGGCTCCTTGAACGCGAACTTCATCAGGTCCGCGAAGCTCTGGAACAGGCCCCAGGGTCCGACGACGTTCGGGCCGCGGCGCAGCTGCACCGCCGCCCAGACCTTGCGGTCGGCGAGCAGGATATAGGCGATGAAGACCAGCAGGCAGACCAGCAGCAGCAGGCTCTTGCCCAGGATGATCGCGATATCGAGGACGAGGTCCCAGTTCATGGCCGCTTACTCCGCCGCCTGCTGGTGCCGGCCGGAGGCCAGCGCCGAGCATTCCGCCATCACGGCGGAGGCGCGCGCGATCGGGTTGGTCTGATAGAAGTCGCTCACGGTCGAGACGAAGCCCGCCTTGTCGGTCTTGCCGCCGAGGCCTGCGAGCCCGCCGAACCCGGCCGTGTCGTTGGCCGACAGGCCGTCGAGCGCGGCGAAATGCGGATGCGCCTCGTAGAGCACCCGGCGCAGGCCCGACAGCGAGTCGAAGGGCAGCGTCTTGCCGAGCGCGGCCGAGAGGGCCCGCAGGATCGCCCAGTCCTCGCGGGCATCGCCCGGCGGGAAGGTGGCGCGATCGGCCATCTGCACGCGGCCCTCGGTGTTCACATAGGTGCCCGATTTCTCGGTATAGGCCGCACCCGGCAGGATGACGTCGGCGCGGTGCGCGCCACGGTCGCCATGCGTGCCCTGATAGACCACGAAGGCACCTTCCGGCACCTCGATCTCGTCGGCGCCGAGCAGGAAGAGCACGTCGAGCGCGCCCGGCTGGGCCATAGCCGCGGCATCGAGGCCCCCCTCGCCCGGCACGAAGCCGAGATCGAGCGCGCCGACGCGGGCGGCAGCGGTATGGATCACGCCGAAGCCGTTCCATTCCTCACCGATCGCGCCCAGCGCCTGCGCCGCCTTGGCGGCGAGCGAGAGCACGGCCTCGCCGTCGGCGCGGGCGAGAGCGCCCTGCCCGACCAGCACCATCGGCTTGCCGCCGGCAGCGGCCGCCGACTTGACGACATCGGCCAGAGTCTCCGGGCCGGCGCCGAGATAATCGTAGGAATAGGTCAGGTCGGCCTTCTCGCCGATGACGCTGATCTTGAAGTCGCCGCGCAGCCAGCGCTTGCGGATGCGGGCGTTCAGGATCGGCGCCTCGCGGCGCGGATTGGAGCCGATGATCAGCAGCGAGGTCGCGTCCTCGATGCCGGCAATGCCGGCGTTGAGGACATAGGAGGCGCGGCCGAACTTCGGATGCAGTTTCGTGCCGTCCTGGCGCGCGTCGAGATGGGTCGAGCCGAGCGAGGCGATGAGCGCCTTGAGCGCGAACATCTCCTCGACCGCCGCGAGATCGCCGGCGATGGCGCCGATCTTCTCAGGGCTGGTCGCCTTCACCTTGGCGGCGATGGCGGCGAAGGCCTCGTTCCAGCTCGCCGGGCGCAGGCGCCCGTTCTCGCGGATATAGGGCCGGTCGAGGCGCTGGGTCTTGAGGCCGTCGGCGACATGGCGGGTCTTGTCGGAGATCCACTCCTCGTTCACCGCCTCGTTGAGACGAGGCAGGATGCGCATCACTTCCTTGCCGCGCGAGTCGACGCGGATGGCCGAGCCGACCGCATCCATCACGTCGATGCTCTCGGTCTTGGAGAGCTCCCAGGGGCGGGCCTTGTTCTGGTAGGGCTTCGAGGTCAGCGCGCCGACCGGGCAGAGATCGACGACATTGCCCTGCAGCTCCGACGACATCGCCTGTTCGAGATAGGTCGTGATCTCCATGTCCTCGCCGCGGCCGATGGCGCCGAGGTCGGAGGCGCCGGCGACCTCGGTGGTGAAGCGGACGCAGCGCGTGCACTGGATGCAGCGCGTCATCGAGGTCTTGACCAGCGGGCCGATATACTTGTCCTCGACCGCGCGCTTGTTCTCGGCGAAGCGGGAGGTGTCCACGCCATAGGCCATGGCCTGGTCCTGCAGGTCGCACTCGCCGCCCTGGTCGCAGATCGGGCAGTCCAGCGGGTGGTTGATGAGCAGGAACTCCATCACCCCTTCGCGGGCCTTCTTGACCATCGGCGACTTGGTCAGAACGACTGGCGGTTCGCCGTTCGGGCCGGGGCGCAGGTCGCGCACGCCGATGGCGCAGGAGGCCTGCGGCTTCGGCGGGCCGCCCTTCACCTCGACGAGGCACATGCGGCAGTTGCCGGCGATCGAGAGGCGCTCGTGGAAGCAGAAGCGCGGCACCTCGGCGCCGGCCGCCTCACAGGCCTGGAGGACGGTGTACTCGGCCGGGACGTCGACCTCGACGCCGTCGATGAGGAGTTTCGTCATGGTCTCACTCCGCCGCCATCAGGCGCACAGGCTCGCTGTGCGGGTTGGCGGCATAGTCGTCGATGCGCTGCTCGATCTCGTGCCGGAAATGCGCGATCAGGCCCTGGATCGGCCAGGCGGCGGCGTCGCCGAGCGCGCAGATGGTGTGGCCTTCGATCTGCTTGGTGACGTCGAGCAGCATGTCGATCTCGCGCTTCTGGGCGCGGCCCTCGGCCATGCGCTCCATGACGCGCCACATCCAGCCCGTGCCCTCACGGCAAGGCGTGCACTGGCCGCAGCTCTCATGCTTGTAGAAATGGCTGATGCGGGCGATGGCGCGGACGATGTCGGTCGACTTGTCCATCACGATCACCGCCGCCGTGCCGAGGCCCGAGCGCAGCTTCGAGAGCGAGTCGAAATCCATCGGCGTGTCGATGATCTGCTCGGCCGGCACCATGCGCACCGAGGAGCCGCCGGGGATCACGGCCTTGAGGTTGTCCCAACCGCCGCGGATGCCGCCGCAATGGCGGTCGATCAGCTCGCGGAAGGTGATGCCCATCGCCTCTTCGACGTTGCAGGGCTTGTTCACATGCCCGGAGACGCAGAAGAGCTTGGTGCCGACATTGTTCGGGTTGCCGATCGAGGAGAACCAGGCGGCGCCGCGGCGCAGGATGGTCGGGGCGACCGCGATCGACTCGACGTTGTTCACCGTGGTCGGGCAGCCATAGAGGCCGACATTCGCCGGGAAAGGCGGCTTCAGCCGCGGCATGCCCTTCTTGCCCTCGAGGCTCTCCAGCAGCGCCGTCTCCTCGCCGCAGATATAGGCGCCGGCACCGTGATGCACATAGAGATCAAAGGGATAGCCGTGGACGTTGTCCTTGCCGATGAGCTTGGCCGCATAGGCCTCGTCGACGGCGCGCTGCAGCGCCTCGCGCTCACGGACATATTCGCCGCGGATATAGATATAGGCCGCATGCGCACCCATGGCGAAGGAGGCGATCAGGCAGCCCTCGACCAGCGTATGCGGGTCGTTGCGCATGATCTCGCGGTCCTTGCAGGTGCCGGGCTCCGACTCGTCGGCATTGACGACGAGATAATGCGGGCGCCCGTCGTTCTGCTTGGGCATGAACGACCATTTCAGGCCGGTCGGGAAGCCGGCGCCGCCGCGGCCGCGCAGGCCGGACTTCTTCATCTCGTCGATGATCCAGTCCCGCCCCTGCTCCAGCAGGAACTTGGTGCCGTCCCAATGGCCGCGCTGGATCGCACCCTTCAGGGTGCGGTCGTGCAGGCCGTAGAGGTTGGTGAAGATGCGGTCGCGATCTGCGAGCATGTCCTAGTGCCTCACTCTGCCGGCTTGTCGCCAAGCTTCGACTCCGGGCGCCAGCCCGTCGCGAGCTTCTTCGACTGAGCAATCCAGTCGTCGCGCTCCGCCCTGCCCTTGAAGCCGGTCAGGCGCGCATCGACCCAGGCGAGCTCCGCCGGTGTCCATTTGGCGATCTGGTCGTAGTGCCAGATCCCCATCTCGTTGAGCATCTTGGCCAGCTTCGGCCCGACGCCCCAGATCAGTTCGAGATCGTCGCCCTTGCCGCCGCGCGCAGCGGTCAGCAACTCGGGCTTGCTCTCGTCGGTCGCGGGCTTGGCAGCCTCGGCGACGTCCTTCGCCTCGACCTTGCCCTTGGCGGCCGGGGTGTCGTTCGCAGCGCCCGACGGCTGGGCCGGCTCTGACGGCTTCGGGCGGCCGGCGGCGGCGGTCTCGCTGGCGGGCTTGGCCGCGACGGCGGCCGGAGTGGCTTCGGCCTTGCTGGCTTCGGCCTCGGCGGCCTTCTTCGCTTCCGCCTCGGCGGCGGCCTTGGCGGCGGCGGCCTCGGCAGCGGCCTTGCGCTGCTCGGCGACGCGCTTCTGCCAGTCGCCGGCGCCGATCATGGAGCCGTCGTAGAGCGCCTTGTCGGTCAGCGTGTTCGGCCCGCCTTCCGGCTCGGAACCGGTGCGGCCGTTCTGCGGGCCGGGCTTGGTCGGGCGGCCGCTGCGCAGGTCGTCGAGGAGCTTGCGGAAGTTATCCGGCGTCAGATCCTCGTAGTAGTCGACATTGATCTGCGCCATCGGCGCGTTGCAGCAGGCGCCGAGGCACTCGACCTCGAGCCAGGAGAGCTTGCCGTCGGCGGTGACGGTCGATTGCGGGCCGATGACGTCCTCGCAAACCTTCTTCAGCGCCTCGGCGCCGCGCAGCGCGCAGGGCGTCGTGCCGCAGAGCTGGACGAAATACTCGCCCACCGGCTGCAGGTTGAACATGGTGTAGAAGGTCGCGACCTCCATCACCCGCATCGGCGCCATGCCGAGGCGCCTGGCGACGGTCTCGATCACGGCGCGCGAGACCCAGCCTTCCTGCTCCTGCGCCTTCCACAGCAGCGGGATGACGGCGGAGGCCTGGCGGCCCTGCGGGTACTTGGCGATCTGCTGGTCGATCCAGTTCTCGTTCGCCGGGGTGAAGGCGAAGGAAGCGGGCTGGACCGGATCGGGTGCGAGACGACGGACGGACATATCAGTTCTCTCTCGACGTCATGCTCGGGCTTGTCCCGAGCATCCACGCCTTCGCAACATCGGCCACGTTCAAGACGTGGATGGTCGGCACAAGGCCGGCCATGACGGGAGCAGCAATCACCGATCGACCTCCCCGAACACGATGTCCAGCGAGCCGAGGATCGCGGAGACGTCGGCGAGCATGTGCTTGCGGCACATGAAATCCATGGCCTGGAGATGGGCGAAGCCCGGGGCCTTGATCTTGCAGCGATAGGGCTTGTTGGTGCCGTCGGAGACCAGATAGACGCCGAACTCGCCCTTCGGCGCCTCGACGGCGGCATAGACCTCGCCGGCCGGCACCTTGTAGCCCTCGGTGTAGAGCTTGAAGTGATGGATGAGCGCTTCCATCGAGCGCTTCATCTCGCCGCGCTTGGGCGGCACCATCTTGCCGTCGAGCGAGGAAACCGGGCCGCCGCCATCCGCCGCCAGCAGCTTCGCGCAGCACTGCTTCATGATGCGCACCGACTGGCGCATCTCTTCCATGCGGATGTGGTAGCGATCGAAGCAGTCGCCGTTCTTGCCGACGGGGATGTCGAATTCCATCTCCTCGTAGCACTCATAGGGCTGCGACTTGCGCAGGTCCCAGGGCGCGCCCGAGCCGCGCACCATCACGCCCGAAAAACCCCATTTCCAGCAGGTCTCGAGATCGACCACGCCGATATCGACGTTGCGCTGCTTGAAGATGCGGTTGTCGCTGAGCAGCCCTTCGAGGTCGTCGCAGACCTTGAGGAACGGGTCGCACCACTCGGCGATGTCATGGATCAGCGAGACCGGAATGTCCTGGTGCACGCCGCCGGGGCGGACATAGGCCGCGTGCATGCGCGCGCCGCAGGCCCGCTCGTAGAAGATCATCAGCTTCTCGCGCTCCTCGAAGCCCCAGAGCGGAGGCGTGAGCGCGCCGACGTCCATCGCCTGCGTCGTGACGTTGAGCAGGTGGGACAGGATGCGGCCGATCTCGGAATAGAGCACGCGGATGAGCTGGCCGCGGCGCGGCACGGTCACCCCGGCCAGGCGCTCGACCGCGAGCGCGAAGGCATGCTCCTGGTTCATCGGCGCGACATAGTCGAGCCGATCGAAATAGGGCACGGCCTGGAGATAGGTCTTGGCCTCGATCAGCTTCTCGGTGCCGCGATGCAGCAGGCCGATATGCGGGTCGACGCGCTCGACGACCTCGCCGTCCAGCTCCAGCACGAGGCGCAGCACGCCGTGCGCCGCCGGATGCTGCGGGCCGAAATTGATCGAGAAGTTGCGGATATTGTGCTCGGTCATGCTCAGCCCGCCTGTTTCGCGGCGAATTCGGCGATCACCTGCGCGCCCGTCTTGCGCGGCCGCTCGCCAGCGAAGGCGTAGAGGGCAGGCTTCTCGTCGATGAAGATCTCTTCGGCGAAGGTGAAGGACGACAGGTCGTCGAAGGCCTGGAAGGCCACCGCGACATGGCCGTCGCCCTCGCGCAGGCGCCAGAACAGGCTGGTCCCGCAGGTCCGGCAGAACTGGCGCTTCGCCCAGTCGGACGAGTCATAGCTGCCCAGCTGGGCCTCGTCCTCGACGCTCACGCCGGCGCAGGGCACGGCCATGAAGACGCCGCCGCTCCATTTCCGGCACATGCCGCAATGGCAGACGTCCATGTCGAGCTTCTCCGGCGTCGCCGTGAAACGGACCGCGCCGCAGAGACAGCCGCCGGACAGAGCTTTGTGGCCTGCCGCCATCGCGTCAGGCTCCCGTCGCCTTCTCGTCGCCCGGGAGCACGTAGTCCGTGCCTTCCCAGGGCGAGAGGAAATCGAAGTTGCGGAATTCCTGGTTGAGCTTCACCGGCTCGTAGACGACGCGCTTCTGCTCGTCGTCGTAGCGGACCTCGACGAAGCCGGTGAGCGGGAAGTCCTTGCGCAGCGGATAGCCCTCGAAACCGTAGTCGGTGAGGATGCGACGCAGGTCCGGATGGCCGGAGAAGAGGACGCCGTAGAAATCGTAGGCCTCGCGCTCGAACCAGTTCGCCGCCGGGAAGACGTCGACAACGGAGGGAACGGGCGTGGCCTCGTCGGCCTGCACCTTCACGCGGATGCGCCGGTTATGGTGCGGCGCCAGCAGGTGGTAGACGACGTCGAAGCGCTTCTCGCGGCCGGGATAGTCGGCGCCGGCGATGTCGGTGAAGTTCACGAAGCGGAAGCGCGGGTCGCTGTAGAGCGTGCGCAGGACCTCGACGATCGAAGCCGCCTCGGCATGGATCGTCAGCTCCTCGAAGGCGACCACCGCCTCCGTCACCGCGCCGGGCAGCGCGGCCTTGATCTCTTCGCCGAGTTGTACGAGCGCTTCGCTCATCGTCTCACCTTCATCGCCTGCAGCATCGACCGAAAGAGCGCTCAGCGCTCGATCGTGCCGGTGCGGCGGATCTTCTTCTGCAGCAGCAGGACGCCGTAGAGCAGCGCCTCGGCCGTCGGGGGGCAGCCCGGGACATAGATGTCGATCGGGACGATGCGGTCGCAGCCGCGCACCACCGAATAGCTGTAGTGGTAGTAGCCGCCGCCATTGGCGCAGGAGCCCATCGAGATGACGTAGCGCGGCTCCGGCATCTGGTCGTAGACCTTGCGGAGCGCGGGAGCCATCTTGTTGGTCAGCGTGCCCGCCACGATCATCACGTCGGATTGGCGCGGGGAGGCACGCGGGGCGAAGCCGAAGCGCTCGACGTCGTAACGCGGCATCGAGAGCTGCATCATCTCGACCGCGCAGCAGGCCAGACCGAAGGTCATCCACATCAGCGAGCCGGTGCGGGCCCAGTTGACCAGATCGTCGGTGGCGGTGACGAGAAAGCCCTTGTCGGCCAGCTCGTTGTTGATCTCGACGAAGAACGGATCACGTGCGCCGACCGGCTTGCCGTCAGGGCCGAGAAGCCCCCGCGGTGCCGGCGCGACGAGCGGGTCGCCGCGATCGATCGCTGTGATTGCCATGACCTAATCCTCGTGAACCTTAACCCTGCCAGATAGGAAGCGGAGCGCCGCCTCGCGATCGGACAGTTAGTCCCACTCCAGCGCGCCCTTGCGCCACTCGTAGACGAAGCCCACGGTCAGCACGCCGAGGAAGACCATCATCGACCAAAAACCATACCAGCCGAGCCCACCGAAGGCGACGGCCCAGGGAAACAGGAACGCGACCTCCAGATCGAAGATGATGAAGAGAATCGCGACCAGATAGAACCGGACGTCGAACTTCATGCGCGCGTCGTCGAAGGCGTTGAAGCCGCATTCATAGGCCGAGAGCTTTTCCGCATCCGGCTTCGAATAGGCGATCGCGAAGGGCGCGATCAGCAGGGCCAGGCCGATGACCGCCGAGACGCCGATGAACAGCACCAGCGGCAGGTAATCGCTCAGAAGGGACGGCACCGGGAGAGCTTGCATGGTCGAACTCACTTCAGACGGCCGCGCGGCGGCTCGCTGCCCAGTCGCTTAGACCCTCGATTAGAATGAAGCAAGACTCCGCCGCGCCGCACAATCGCGCGAGTGGGTTGAACGCAGCGCAGGATGCGGCAGAATTGCCCCGCGTCTCGACATCGCCCCGCATACCGGGGCGGAAATCGGTCGAAAACGCGTCATTCCAGCCCGCGGGGACGGCAGCAATCCGTTCTCCGTGCCGAATCGTTCCGGCCGGGCCCGCCTCCGATTTGCCAAAAGGCCTGCCATGTTTCGATCGCCCCACCCTGCCGCCAAAACCGAAAGCCATGCAGCCCCCGCGGCGCGATGAGTCTCGCCTGCCTGCGCGCCGGCCTCGCGCCCGCGATCCTCGTCCTGACCTGCAGCGCACCGGTCTTCGCCCAGGAGGGCGAACCCATGCGCGCGCCGCTGCCGCCGCAGCGCCCCTTCGACCTCGACCTCGCGGGCACGCCGAAGCTGCCGGCGATCATCGTGCCGCCGGCCCCCAAGGAGACCGCCCGGGAGGCGGTCCAGGAAGCCGTGCAGGAAGCGTCGCGGGAATCGTCGGACGCCCCGGCTTCCGCCGAAGCACCGACAGCGCCTGCTCCTCCGGGCGAACCCGATGACGACGAAGGACCCGAATGGCCCAAGCTGACGCCTGGCCAGAAGGCAGGCGCCGAGCCCGATTTCGACCCGAACGAGAAGGCCGAGCGACCCGGCATCTCGACCGATCCGGGGACCTCGACGGCCTGCCTGCCCGACCAGCTCAAACAGATCCTGAACAAGATCGCCGACCGCTACGGCGCCGTGAAGGTGACCTCGACATGGCGACCGCCATGGCGCGCCAGGCGCGGCTCCTATCACAAGGGCTGCCAGGCGATGGACTTCCGGGTGCCGGGGACACGGCCGCGCGCGGTGCTGGAATGGGCCCGCAGCCTGCCAGAGGTCGGCGGCCACCACGTCTACTGGAACGGCCTGATCCATATCGACACCGGCCCGCGCCGCCCCTGGTGACGCCACCGCTCCGGCCGCGGATCGGCACGCGATCCGTGCGCCGGCATGGGCATGCGGCAGGCCGCACCCCGGAGGGCGCCAAGGCCATCGTTCTGTTTAGAGAACGACAAGCAAGAACCCACCGTCGGAGGCATGTCCCCGAGCGACAATATTCTTTCCGCGCAGCCGACGAAATGAGGCTCGCAGCAGGATTTCCTACGGCTACCGCACAGGGTGAAGGAGTTTTTCCAAACACATCGTTCTTTTGAAAGAACGTTTTGTTGACGCAAAGGGGTTCCCGGGCGCACCTTTTCGGGGAGGCGCCTCGACAGGGCGCATGCCCCCCCGGACGCCCTAGCGGAGCAGAACATGATCAGCCGTCGTCTCTTCCTGCAGACCGGTACCGCGACCATCGCCATTTCGACCGCCGGCGGCTTCGCCCAAGCCTCCGAACCGGCGGGCGAGCCGGTCTATCTCGGCGTCAGCGGCCCGCTGACCGGCCCCAACGCGCAATACGGCGCTCAATGGAAGCAGGGCTTCGACCTGGCGCTGGACCAGATCAACGGCTCGGGCGGCATCAAGGGCCGGCCGCTGCGCTACCTCTTCGAGGACACCCAGAGCGACCCGAAGCAGACCGTCGCGGTGGCCCAAAAATTCGTGGCGGACAAGCGCATCGTCGCCGAGCTCGGCGATTTCGCCAGCCCGGCCTCGATGGCCGCCTCCCCGATCTACCAGCGTGCCGGCCTGGTCCAGTTCGGCCTGACCAACTCCCATCCCGACTTCACCAAGACGGGCGATTTCATCTGGAGCAACTCGGTCAGCCAGGCTGACGAGCAGCCGCTCAACGCCGCCTTCGCCGTCAAGCGGCTGGGCTTCAAGCGCATCGCCGTGCTCCACCTCAACACGGATTGGGGGCGCACCAGCAAGGACCATTTCGTCGCCGCCGCGAAGAATCTCGGCGCCGAGATCGTGGCGACGGAAGGCTATCTGCCGGAGGAGAAGGACTTCCGCTCGACGCTGGTGCGGGTGCGCGACGCCAATCCCGACAGCCTGTTCCTCGTCTCCTACTATGCCGACGCCGCGCTGATCGTGCGGGCGGCGCGCCAGACCGGGCTTGCCGTGCCGGTGGCGGCTTCGAGCTCGATCTACTCGCCCAAATTCGTCGAGCTCGGCGGCGAGGCGGCGGAGGGCGTGTTCACCGCCGCCCGCTTCTTCCCGGCCGATCCGCGCCCGGAGGTGCAGACCTTCGTGACCAGCTTCAAGGCGAAGTACGGCAAGGAGCCGGACGCCTTCAACGCCTATGCCTACGACACCATGGTCCTGTTCGGGCAGGTGCTGCGCGAGGCGCCGGAGCTCGACCGCAGGACCGTCCGCGACACGCTCGCCCGGGTGAAGGACGTGCCGAGCGTCGTCTATGGCAAGGCGAGCTTCGACACGAAGACGCGGCGCGTCGCCGGAGCGCGCAACGCCGAGCTCGTCGTCAAGGGCGGCAGCTTCACGCTCTGGGGCGGCGGCAAGGCGACGAACTGACCCGCTTCGACGCCGTCATTGCGCGCGAAGCGAAGCAATCCAGGGGGAACGGCCTGAGCGGTCCAGTCCGGCCGCGCCCGGACTGCTTCGTCGGCTGCGCCTCCTCGCGATGACCGTCCTTTCGGTCCAATGCTTCAAGCGATCGTTTCATGACCTCCTGGTTCGACCACACCATCAACGGCCTGATCATCGGCAACATCTACGCCCTGCTGGCGGTGGGGCTGGCGCTGATCTTCGGCGTGAGCCGGCTGATCAACTTCGCCCATGGCTCCGTCTATGTCGTCGGAGCCTATGTCGGCTGGGTGGCGGTTTCCGTGCTGCATACCCCCTTCCCCCTGACGCTGGTCATCGTGGTCGCCCTGACCGCCGTGCTCGGCGTCGTGGTCGAGCGCTTCGGCATCCGGCCCTTGGCGGGCGCCCCGCGGATCGCGCCGCTGCTCGCCACGATCGGCCTGAGCTTCGTCCTCGACCAGACGGTGCAGATCCTGTTCAGTCCCGATCCCCGAGCGGTGCCGATGCAGCTGCCGAACTGGCGCGTCGCCATCGGCGGCGGCTCGATCGGCGTGCTCGACCTGCTGATCGGCGGCATCGGCATCACCGCCGCCAGCGCGCTCTTCGCCTTCCTCAAGCTGACGAAATGGGGCTGGGCCGTCCGCGCCACCGCGCTCGACCGCGATGCGGCCCGCGCGATGGGCGTCGATGTCGACAAGGTCAACAGCATCGTCTTCGCCGTCGCCTCGGGGCTCGGTGGCGTCGGCGGCGTACTGGTCGGCATGTATTACAACGTCATCACGCCGACCATGGGCTTCGAGGCGACGCTGAAGGGCATCGTCGCCGAGGTGGTCGGCGGCGTCGGCAACGTGCCCGGCGCGATCGTCGGTTCGCTGCTGCTCGGCATCATCGAGAGCTACGGCGTCGCCCTGCTCGGCACGAGCTATCGCAACCTCTTCGCCTTCATCCTGCTGATCGTCATCCTCGTGCTCAGGCCGAACGGGCTCTTCGCCAGCCGCCGACAGCTGCCGCCCGAGCCGATGACCGGCACCTTCGTCGCGCCGAGCCGGCCGGTGCGCCTGCCCGTCCCGCTGGTCGCGGCGGCCGCCGCTTTGGCCATCGCCCTGCCCCTGCTGGTCGACAGCGGCTACCTGATCCAGACCCTGACCAATGTCTGGCTCTATGCGCTGCTGGGCCTGAGCCTGACGCTCGTCGCCGGCACCAGCGGGCAGGTCTCGCTCGGCCATGCCGCCCTGCTCGCCATCGGCGGTTACACCTCGGCGCTGCTGGCGCTCAACCTGGGCTGGCCGGTCTGGCTGACCCTGTTCTGCGGCGGCCTCGTCGCCGCGGCGCTGGGCACGCTGCTGGTCTCGCCGGCCTTCCGCCTGCGCGGCCACTATGTCTCGATCGCGACGCTCGGCATCGGCGAGATCGTCGCCCTGGTCATCCTGAACTGGGAGAGCGTGACGCGCGGGCCGATCGGCGTCGCCGGCATCCCGCCGCTCTCGCTCTTCGGCTACGAGCTCTACGACACCAACGCGATCTACTGGTTCGCCCTGGCGCTGATGGCGGCGCTGGCGCTGCTGCAGCTGCGCCTGCTCGGCTCGCATCTCGGCCGCACGCTCAGGGCGGTGCGCGACGACGATGTGGCGGCGCGTTCCTTCGGCATCGGGCTCAACCGCTACAAGGGGCTGGCCTTCGCCTTCGGCGGCTTCTTCGCCGGCCTCAGCGGCGCCTTCACCGCCCATATGTATTCCTACATCAACCACGAGACCTTCAACACGCAGATCTCGGTGCTGGCGCTGACCATCGCGATCCTCGGCGGCATGGGCAATGTCGGCGGCGCGATCCTCGGCTCGCTCGCTCTGATCGGGCTGCCCGAGGTGTTCCGCGTCGCCGCCGAGTACCGCATCCTGCTCTACGGCATCGCGCTGCTGCTGCTCGTGCGCTTCCGGCCGCAGGGCCTACTCGGAACCGTCTGAGGAGATGCCCGTGACCGCTCCCTTCCCGCTGCCGGCCGCTGCCGCGCCCCATCCGCTGCTCGAAGCGCGTGGGCTGGTGCGCCGCTTCGGCGGCCTCACCGCCGTGGCCGGCATCGATCTCTCGATCGCCGCCGGCGAGCTCGTCAGCGTCATCGGCCCCAACGGCGCCGGCAAGACGACGGCCTTCAACCTGATCAGCGGCCTCGACCGCCCGGACGAAGGCTCGATCTGCTTCGACGGCGCCGACATCACCGGCCGGCCGCCCGAGGCCGTGGCCGTCGCCGGCCTCGTCCGCACCTTCCAGCACGGGCGCGTCTTCGCCAATCTGAGCGTGGCGGACAATGTCCTGGTCGGCGCGCATCGCCGGCTTACGGCCGTGCGCCCGGCCTGGCCGGTCGTCGGCCCGCTGGCGGAGCTGGCGCTCGCGCTGATCCGGCCGCCTTCGGTCAAGGCGGAGGAGGCGGCGCTGCGCGAGGAGGTCCGCGAGATCCTGGCGATCTTCGGCGAGCGGCTGCTACCCCGCATCGACCAGCCGGCCTACAGCCTCTCCTACGCCAATCGCCGCCGCGTCGAGATCGCCCGCGCGCTGGCGGCCCGCCCGAAGCTCCTGCTGCTCGACGAGCCCACCGCCGGCATGAACCAGACCGAGACCGCCGAGATGCTGGAGATCATCGCCGCGCTGAAGGCGCGCGGCCAGACCATCCTGCTGATCGAGCACAAGCTCGACATGGTGATGCGGCTCTCGGACCGCGTCGTCGTTCTCGACGACGGCCGGAAGATCGCCGAGGGCCTGCCGCTCGCCGTGCGCAACGACCCGGCCGTGATCGAAGCCTATCTCGGCCATGGCGCGGTCGGGAGCGCGGCCAGGGCGGGCGACGACGCGCCGTCGGCCGAGCAGCCCCTTCCCCTGTCCGCGTGAGGCCGAGATGAGCGAAACGCAGCCGATCCTCGCCCTGAAGGACATCGACACCTTCTACGGCCCCGTGCAGGCGCATTTCGGGCTTTCCCTCCATGTCGGGCAAGGCGAGATCGTCAGCCTGCTCGGCGGCAACGCCAGCGGCAAGTCGACGACGATGAAGATCATCCTCGGCCTGGTGAAGCCTGCCGCCGGCGACGTGCTGGTCGGCGGCATCTCGACGCTGAAGCTGAAGACGCCGGAGATCGTGCGGCTCGGCGTCGGCACCGTGCCGGAGGCGCGGCGGCTCTTCGGCGCGATGAGCGTGCGCGAGAACCTGCTGATGGGCGCCTTCGTGCGCAACGACAAGGCCGGCATCACGGCCGATCTCGACCGCGTGCTCGGCCTGTTCCCGCGCGTCGCCCAGCGGTTGGACCAGCAGGCCGGGACGCTCTCGGGCGGCGAGCAGCAGATGGTCGCGATGGCGCGAGCCCTGATGGGCCGGCCGCGCGTGATCATCATGGACGAGCCGACCATGGGGCTCTCGCCGCTCTGGGTCGACCGCGTGCTGGAGCTGATCCGCCAGATCAACGGCCAAGGCGTCGCCATCTTCATGGTCGAGCAGAATGCGAGCCTGGCGCTCCAGATCGCCCATCGCGGCTATGTCCTGCAGACCGGCCGCATCGTTCTCGAGGGCAGGGCCGCCGACCTCCTGACCGATGCGCGGATCAGGGATGCCTATCTCGGCGGCGCGGAGGCGGCATGACCCGGCAGAATCTGAAGATCGACCACGCCGGCATCGCCGCCGCCCCTCCCTCGCACCCGCAGCTTGCGCCGCAACGCGCGGTCGCCGACGCCTGAAAGGTCACGCCATGAGCGCGAAACGCCTCGGCTTCTTCACCCGCCTGCTCGACGACGCCCCGGCGGCGGAGCGCTACCGCCTCGCGGCCGAGCAGATCGTCCATGCCGAGCGCCACGGCTTCGACAGCGCCTGGGTCGCCCAGCATCATTTCCATCGCGACGAGGGCGGGCTGCCCTCGCCCCTGCCCTTCCTGGCCTATGTCGCGGCCCGGACCAGCCGCATCCGGCTCGGCACCGGCATCATCATCCTGCCGATGGAGGATCCGGTCCGCACCGCCGAGGACACGGTCGTCGTCGACCTGCTCTCAGGCGGCCGCCTCGAAGTCGGGCTCGGCACCGGCGCGACGCCGGAGACCTTCCTCGCCTTCGGCCTCGACAAGGAGCAGCGCACGGAGATCTTCGCGCGCAACCTCGACAAGCTCCACGAAGCCTGGAGCGGCGCGGGGCTCGGCCATGAGCAGAACCGGCTCTATCCAGAGGCCGGCACGTTGCCGCAGCGCACCTGGCACGCGACCTTCTCGGCCGCAGGCGCGGAGCGCATCGGCCGGGCCGGCGCCGGGCTGATGCTCTCGCGCACCCAGCCACGCAGCGCCGACAAGCCGGATGCGACGCTGCCCGAGATCCAGCATCCGATCATCGACGCCTATCTCGCCAACCTGCCGGCCGGCGTCGCCCCGCGCATCATGGCCTCGCGCTCGCTCTTCGTCGCCGACAGCCGCGCGGAAGCGCTGGGTCAGGCCGAGCGCGGCCTCAACCATGTGCTCGAGCGCTTCATCGCCAGCGGCCACCGCATCGAGGACCGTAGCCTTTCCGGGCTGATCCGGACGCTCGACACCCATGTCGGCGCGCCCGAGGACGTCATCGCCTCACTCGCCGAGGATTCGGTACTGCCGCGGGCCACCGACGTGGTCTTCCAGGTGCATTCGGTCGATCCGCCGGCGCCGCTCGTCCTGCGCTCGATCGAGCTCACCGCCGCGATCGTCGCCCCGGCGCTCGGCTGGAAGGACAAACCCGCCGCGCCGCCCGTCCGGCTCGCCGCCGCCAACGCATGAGGTCCCCCTATGAGCGTGCAAGACACCACCGACATCCTCGATCGCCTCGCCGGCGTCGTTCCCGGCTCGGCCCTTGATGCGCTGCGGCGCGAGCGCCCGCAGACGCGCGACAACGTGCAGGCGAGCTATGCCGCCCTGTTCGAGGCTCCCGACGAGACCGGCGTGACGCCGAGCGAGCGGCTGGCGGTCGCGAGCTTCGTCGCGCTGCTGCATGGCGGCGTTCCCGTCGCCGCGCATTACCTCGACCTGCTGGAAGCGCACCCCGATGGCGCAGCGCTCGCCGCGGCGATCCGCAACCAGGCCAGGCAGGCCGCCGGGAGCGGCCCCTACGGCGCCTATCCGCCCGGGCCGCTCTCGCGGGAGGACGTGGCCGGGCCGGTCTTCGCCGTGGAAGGTGCCGACCGCGCCGCGCTGGGCGAGCGGCTCTCAGCCGCGCTGGCGCATGCGCATCGACTCGTCCTGCATCCGCGCGATGCGGCAGCTGCCGATCTCGCCGCCTTGCAGACGGCCGGCTGGAGCACGGCGGCGATCGTCACGCTCTCGCAGCTCGTCGCCTATCTCGCCTTCCAGATCCGCGCCGCGCATGGCCTGCGCGTCCTCGCCGCCTGAACCCGACGGAGCACGACGATGAGCGATATCACTCTCGAGCGCCCGGCCGCGACCGCGCCGAACGCCTTCACCCAGGCCGAGCTCGGCTGGGAAGCCTGGATCGATCCGGTTCCCGAGGCGGCACTGACCGAGCGGCAGAAGGAAGGGCTGGTCGATATCGCGCGCGCCAAGAGCGCGTATTTCCGGCTGCTCGCGCATGACCCGGACATCCTTCGCGCCCGCACGCTGGCCGACAAGGACATCTTCTACAACAGCCGCGCCGGCCTGCCGCGCGCGGAGCGGGAACTCGCCGCGGCCGCCGTCTCGCGCAGCAATGGCTGCATCTACTGCGCCTCGGTGCATGCCCGCTTCGCCAGCACCTTCTCGAAGCGCAGGGACGACGTCCAGCGCCTGCTCGACGAGGGCACCGGCGTCGATATCGACCCGCTGTGGAACGCGGTGATCGAGGCCTCCGTCGCGCTGACCGCGACGCCGATCGCCTTCGGCCCCGAGCATGTCCGCAAGCTGCGCGATCTCGGCCTCGACGATCTCGCGATCGCCGACCTGATCCACGCCGCCTCGTTCTTCAACTGGGCGAACCGGCTGATGCTCTCGCTGGGCGAGCCGGAAACGCAGGCCTGAGATTCACCGCTGTACGGCGGGCGCGCCTACCACTGCGGCGCGCCACTCGCCTTCCCGAGTTCCTCCGGCCCGGGCAGCCGGTTCTCGAACCAGAGCGCGGCGGCGGCGCGCGACATCGCGGCCCCGTCATGGCCGATGCCCGGCACGACGGTGAGCTGCCAGTTGCAGGGCAGACCGCGCCTGGCCGCCTCACCCTTCGCGAACTCGTACATGAAATGCGCCCGGCCGAAGCGATGTGGCCCCTGCGCCAGCGCCTCGGGATTCGAGGGCAGGTTCGGATCCTCGGTCGCGATGTCCTGGTCGCCGGCCAGGATCGTCATCGGATAGGCGAGCCAGCGCGCGATCGCGCGCTCGTCGAGGCCGAGATTGCCGAGCCCCTCGGGAAAGGGCCGCTCCAGCGTCGGCAGCGTGTACCAGCCGGGATTTCCGGCCATGGCCGCCTCGTAGGAGCCGGCCTCCTGCGTGGCGAGCAGGCGGTGAAGGAACTGGCCGCCGGCCGAATGGCCATAGATCTTGACCTGCGTGCGCCGCGTGACGCCGCCGGCCCTGAGCGCGGCGAGCACCCGCTCCGGCACGGCATAGAGCCAGGCCTCCGGCGGCGCGACGGCGCCATCGGCGTCAAGCACGAGCCCGTTGTTGTAGCCGTGCGCGCCCTCGAAATGCGTGGTGCCGAAGGTCGGCGCGACGATCAGCAGGTTGTGCTTTTCGGCCGCGTCGATCCAGAAATCGCGATAGTCGTCGCCGTTGCGCATCATGCCGTGCTGGACGAAGACGACCTCGTCGTCGGGCTCGTGCCGCTCGGGGCGGTAGAAATTGATCTCGAGCGGGCGCTCGGGATGCTGCGCATCGATGAAGGGCACGCTCCCGCGGCCGCGGGGGAGCGTCAGCGTCGTGGTGGTGGTCATGCGGCGTCCTGGATGCTGTGCAGGTGGCAGGCGGCGCTGCGGCCGGGCGCGATCTCGACGAGTTCGGGCCTGACCTGCCGGCAGACCGGCATGGCCTGCGGGCAGCGCGGGTGGAACGGGCAGCCGGGCGGCGGCGCGAGCGGCGACGGCATCTCGCCGGAGACGGGCTCGAAGCTGCGCTTGCGACGCTGAGCCGAGGGAATCGCCTTGATCAGCGCGGCGCTATACGGATGCGCCGGCTCGGCGAAGACGTCCTGCGCCGGCCCGATCTCGACGATGCGGCCGAGATACATGATCGCGACGCGGTCGCTGATGTGGCGCACCAGCCCGAGATCGTGGCTGACGAAGAGATAGGTCAGCCCGCGCCGCTCACGGATGTCCATGAACAGATTGATCACCTGCGCCTGGATCGAGACGTCGAGCGCCGAGACCGGCTCGTCGCAGACGAGAAAGTCGGGCTTGACCGCGAGCGCGCGGGCGATGCCGATGCGCTGGCGCTGGCCGCCGGAGAACTGATGCGGGAAGCGGTCGCGATAGGCGAGATCGAGCCCGACCTCGCCGAGCACCTGGTCGACCGCGGCATCGATCTCGCGGGGCGGCACCAGCCGGTGGACCGCGAGCGCCTCGCCGACGATGCGGCTCACCTTCATCCGGGGATTCAGGGAGGCATGCGGGTCCTGGAAGATCATCTGGACCTTCAGCAGGAAATCCAGCCGCTCCCGGCCCTTCAGCGTCGAGACCGGCCGGCCGTCATAGACCGCCTCGCCCTCGCTCGGCTTCAGGATGCCGGTGGCGATCCGCGCGAGCGTGGACTTGCCGCAGCCGGATTCGCCGACGAGCCCGAGCACCTCGCCCTTCATCACCGCGAGATCGACGCCGTCGACCGCCTTCAGCGTCCGCGGCGGTTCGCCCTGCCCGATCGCCGCCAGCAGCCGCTGCGCGATGTTGGCCTTGCCCTTGAAGTGCTTGCGGATACCGCGCAGTTCGAAAAGAGGCGCGCTCATGGGGTCGTCACCATCGGCTGCGCCGGGTTGTGGCAGCGGAACTGGCGGGCGCCGTCGAACGTCGGCGGCGGATCGATCTCCGCACAGACGGGCAGCGAGCGGGGGCAGCGCGGCCGGAACGGGCAGCCGCTCGGGCGCGAATCGATGCGCGGCGCCATGCCCTCGATCTGGTTCAGCCGGCCACCAGGCGCGACCAGCGTCGCCGAGGAGCCGAGCAGGCCCTGGGTATAGGGATGGCGCGGCGCGTCGAGGACAAGATCGACCGGGCCGGTCTCGACGATGCGGCCGGCATACATCACCGCGATCCGGTCGGCGAGCTCGGCGACCACCGCGAGATCATGCGTGATCCAGATCACCGCCGTGCCGGTCTCGCGCGCGAGCTTCTGCACCTCGTAGAGGATCTGGCTCTGGATCGTGACGTCGAGCGCCGTCGTCGGCTCGTCGGCGATGATCAGGTCCGGCTCGTTGAGCAACGCCGTCGCGATGGCGACACGCTGGCGCATGCCGCCGGAAAACTCGTGCGGGAACTGCTTCAGCCGGGCCTCGGGCGACGGGATGCCGACCCGCGCCAGCGCCTGCGCCGCCAGCTTCAGGGCCTCGGCGCGCGGCATGGCGCGGTGCTCGAGGATCGCCTCCGCCATCTGCTCGCCGACGCTGAGCACCGGGTTCAGCGTCATCAGCGGATCCTGGAAGATCATCGCGATGCGGTCCCCCCGCAAGGCGCGCAGGCGCTCGGGCGTCGCCGCCCGCAGATCCTCGCCCTTGAAGGCGACGCTGCCCTGGATGATCTCGCCGGGCGGGTCGATCAGCTGGACCAGCGAGAAGCCCGTCACCGATTTGCCGGAACCGGATTCCCCGACGAGGCCGAGCACCTCGCCACGCGACACCGAAAGATCGACGCCGTCGACCGCGGGCCAGGCGCCGTCGAGCGCATGGAAGACGGTGCGCAGGCCGCGCACCTCGAGCAGGGTCTGCGCGTCGGCGTTCACGAGCGCACGTTCAGGCTGCGGCGCAGCCTGTCCCCGACGAGATTGAGCGACATGATCAGCAATACCAACGCGATACCGGGGAAGACGGCGATCCAGTATTCGCCGGAGAGCAGGAACTCGAAGCCGTTCGCGATCAGCAGGCCGAGCGAGGGCTGCGTCACCGGCACGCCGACGCCGAGGAAGGACAAGGTCGCCTCCAGCGTGATCGCGCCGGCGATGCTGATCGAGGCGACGACGAGCACGGAGCCGATGGCGTTCGGCAGCAGATGCGCCAGCATGATGTGCCGGGTCGGCAGGCCGAAATTGACCGCGGCCTCGATATATTCCTTACGCCGCTCGACCAGCGCCGAGGCCCGCATCAGCCGGGCGTACTGCGCCCATTGGACCATCACGATCGCGAGGATGACCTTGTCGACGCCGCGGCCGATCGAGGCGAGCAGGACGAGCGCGACCAGGATCGAGGGGAAGCCGAGCATGAAGTCGACGACGCGCATGATCGCGGCGTCGATCGCCCCGCCGAACTGAGCCGCCATCAGCCCCGCGGCGACGCCGATGACGAGCGCGCCGAGCGTCGCCGAGAGCCCGACCATCAGGCTGGTGCGCAGGCCGTAGAAGATCGCCGACAGCATGTCGCGCCCCTGGGCGTCGGTACCGAGCCAATAGGTCATCCCGTTCATGGCGGTGGCGCCCGGCGGCAGGCGATTGTCCATGACGCTGAGCGAGGCGAGGTCATGCGGGTTCTGCGGCGCGATCACCGGCGCCAGCAGCGCGAGCGCGACGAGGATGCCGAGCAGGATCGCGGCGCCGCGCAGGGTGGGCCTGCTGCGGATCCGCCGCAGCACCTTCTCGCGCAGTGGCGTCATGGCTTCGGGGGCGATGCTCATGCGCTGTCTCCCGCAAGCTTCACGCGCGGATCGAGCGCGGCGTAGAGCACGTCGACGAGGAAATTGACCGAGACGAAGAGCAGCGTCGCCAGCATGACGTAGGCGACGACCACCGGCCGGTCGAGCTGGTAGATCGAGTCGATCAGGAGTTTGCCCATGCCGGGCCAGGCGAAGACCGTCTCGGTGATGGTCGAGAAGGCGACGAGGCTGCCGAACTCGATGCCGACAACCGTGACGACCGGGATCAGGATGTTGCGCAGCACATGGCGGCCGACGATGCGGCGGGGGCGCACGCCCTTGGCGCGGGCATAGCGGACATAGTCCTGCCCCATCGCCTCGCTCGTGCCGGCGGCAACGAGCCGCGTCAGCAGCGCCATGTTCGGGATCGAGAGGTTGAGCGCCGGGAGGATGAGATGCTTCAGCCCGTTGGCGGTCAGCAGGCTCGTCTGCACGCCGAGCACGCTCACCGTCTCGCCCCGCCCCGCCGTCGGCAGCAACCCGAGCACCACGGAGAAGAGCAGGATCAGCATCATCCCCTTCCAGAAATTCGGCAGGGAGAAGCCGAGCACCGTGCCGGCCATGATCAGCCGCGACGGGCGGCTGTCAGGATCGAGCCCGGCATAGAGGCCGAGCGGCACGCCGACGAGGATCGCGAGCGCCATCGCCAGCAGGACGAGCTCGACCGTCGCCGGGAGCCGCGCCAGGATGAGCTCGATGGCCGGCACGCCATGAACGAAGGAGCGGCCGAGGTCGCCCTTGAGCGCATTGGCCATGAAGGTGAAATATTGCTGCCAGACCGGCAGGTCGAGACCCAGGCGCTGGATCAGCGCCTGCCGCTCGGCATCGCTGACCTGCGGCGGAACGAGGAGCTCGATCGGGTCGCCGATGCCGTAGACGGCGAAGAACACCACGACCGAAACCGCGAGCAGCACGAAGACGCTCTGGATCAGCCGCTGCAGGACAAAGGCGGTCATGGCACTTGTCTTCCGTGATGGGGTGTCGCCCCGAAGCCCGGGCTCCGGAACGCGCCGGCGGTGGCCTGGCTGGCGCGGACCTGGCCATTCGCTGGCCCGCGCGAACCTCCGCCGGAAACGCCCCGGGCCAGGGCGAGACCCGGCCCGGGAGCGCGAAGGTGCCTCACTTCGCCGGCTTGACCGACATGGCGAGCGTGAACTGATCGGCGCGGCCGGTGACCTTGTACTCGGCCTTCGAAGCCCAGATCGTGCTTTCGAAGTGCAGCGGGATGAACGCAGCCCCTTCCAGCACGCGCGCGCCGGCCTTCTGCAGCAGCTGGTCGCGCTTGGCATCGTCGAGGGTCTGGATCGCCTCGCGGATCAGCTTGTCGAACTCGGCATCCTGCCAGCCGCCATAGTTCGAGCCGCCGATGGTCTTGGCCTCGTCGGGCGTCGCCGCCCACTGGCGCAGGAAGGACGAGGCCTCACCGGTGCCCGAGCCCCAGCCGCCGATCGCGACCGAGAACTCCTTCTTGGCGCGGCGCGGGAAGTAGATGGCGCGCGTCATCGCGTCGACATCGGCCTTGATGCCGACCTGGGTCAGGTACTGCGCGACCGCCTGGGTGATCTGGCCGTCATTGATGTAGCGGTCATTGGTCGAGGAGAGCGTGACCTGGAAGCCGTTCGGATAGCCCGCCTCGGCGAGGAGCTTCTTGGCCCCGGCGGGGTCGTACTTGATCGCCGGCGGGTTGGGCAGCGTGCCGAACATGCCCGTCGGCAGGAACTGGAAGGCCGGCTGCGCGGCGCCGTCCATCAGACGCTTGACGATGGCGTCGCGGTCGATGGCCATCGACATGGCGCGGCGAACGCGGACATCCTGCAGCGGGTTCTTGTCGTTCTCGGCCTTGACGAAGGGGCTCGGCGCGCGGGCGACGTCGAGCTGGAAGTAGATCACGCGGGTCGACGGCGTGATCACGCTGGCGAAGCGCTTGTCGTTGGCGATCCGGCCGAGGTCGCGGGCAGCCGGGTTCTCGATCACGTCATAGTCGCCGGCGAGCAGGCCGGCGAGGCGCGGGCCTGCATTGGTGACGGGCACGAAGCGCACGCTGGCCCAGGGCTCCTTGCCGCCCCAATAGCTGTCGTTGCGCTCCAGCTCGATGGCGGAACCGCGCACATAGCTCTTCAGCTTGTAGGGGCCGGTGCCGATGGCGGAGCTGCCGTCATTGAAGGTCGACAGCGTCGGCCATTCGCCGGTCACGCCGCAATTCTTCTCGACGTCGAAGGACAGCTTGTCATGCTTGGCGAGCCCGGAGCTGATGATGCCGACCGTGCCGACCAGCGTCGGCAGCAACGGTTCCGGCTGCTTGGTCTCGATCACGATGGTATGGGCGTCGGGCGCCGTCACCGCGGCGAAGTTGCCGGTGACGTCGGCGAAGGAGCCGGTGATCTTGGTCTCGTTCTTCAGCGTGCGGCAGAAGGTGAAGATCACGTCGTCGGCGGTGAAGGGCTTGCCGTTTGTGAAGGTCACGCCCTGGCGCAGCTTGAACGTCCACTTGTTCTTGCCGTCGTTCTCCCAGGAGGTGGCGAGACCGGGCTTGACCTTCTGCTGCTCGTCCTGCGACGTCAGCCCGTCGAAGAGATGGGCTGCAAGGGCATTGTTCGGCGAGAGGTCATGGTAGTGCGGATCGACCGCCGTCGGCTCGGAAGCGAGCGCGATCCGCAGCGTCTGGGCCGCGGCGGGGCCCGCCAGGAAGCACACGCTGGCCATCAGCGTGGTCAGAAGAGTGGTGCGCATAAGATTTCTCCGTTCCCTTGCCGATCCGGCGATTTTGACAGGTATTTTTTCATCCCGTAATCATCATGAAAATTTTAGTTCGTCAATCGGTGGTCAAGCGATGATCCACGCCCTGAAGCCGACCACCGATCTCGCCAATCGGATCGCCCGCATCTACCCCTCGCTGAGCAACGGCCACCGCCGGATCGCGGACCATGTCCTGGGCTTCCCGCTGGAGAGCGCCACCGCCTCGATCGAGGTGCTGGCGGAACGCAGCGGCGCTTCGAACGCGACGGTGACACGCTTCGTGCGAGCGCTCGGCTATGCCTCCTATGGCGAGTTCCGGGTCGCGCTCTCGGACGCGCTGAGGCTCGCCATGCAGCCCGTCGACGACTTTGCCGATGCGCGGGCGATGACCGAATCCGCCAGCGGCACCTTCATCGCGGCGCTCAAGATGCAGCGCGCCAATATCGAGGAGGCGATGGCCGCCCTCGACCCGGCCAGCATCGCCGGGCTCGTCGCCGCCATCCTCGGGGCCCGCCGGATCTTCATCATCGCCTCGGGAGCGAGCCACCACGTCGCCAGCTTCATCGAGGACGGCCTGGCCCTCTATTGCGAGGCCGACGTCGTCTTCGCCACGGCGCGGGGCGGGCCGGAGCGGGCCTTCCGGCACCTCAACGCCGCCGGGCCGGGCGACCTGACGATCGCGATCTCGGTGCCGCGCTATTCGCGCACGACCGTGCAGCTCGCCTCGCACAGCCGGGAGAAGGGCGCGACCGTGGTGGCGCTGACGGACGGACCGACCTCCCCGCTGGCCCCGATCGCCGATTTCGCGCTGTTCGCGCCGGCGCGCAGCCCGCTCCTGCCCAATTCGCCGACCGCCGTCTTCGCCCTGGCGGACGCCCTGATCACGGCGATCGCGCGTGAGCGACCGGATGCCGTCGAGGCTCTGAAGGATCTCAGCCGCAGCCTGCTCTGGACCTTCCAGCACTGAGGCCGCAGCCAGGACGGAGACTCCGGCGACAGCGCTCAGCGGCGAGCGCGACTCTCATCCGCTCAGGCGCCTCCAGGCCCCGCACACGACCATACCCGCGCGGGACGGCGAAGCGCGCATGCGGCCTCGCAAACCCGGCTGGCCTCGATCGCAATGGGGGGAGGACGGACACGGCAGCCCGTAACGAAAAAGGGCTTACGCGAACCGCCTCAACCAGGCCACGGCTCGTGTAAACCCTTGATTTATATGGCGCGGGCGACGGGGCTCGAACCCGCGACCTCCGGCGTGACAGGCCGGCACTCTAACCAACTGAGCTACGCCCGCGCTGGGCGGCTGAGGCATTCGCCGTCAGCGACGTGGTGAGTATTGCCCCCGGCCTGAAGTGTCAAGCGCGGGATGCCGGCAAAATCTCGTCTGGGGAAAAATCCTTTCGACGGCGCTCACGGCTCGGGTCCGCCCTCCTCTTTTGCCGGCGAGGCAAGGCAGGGATCGAGCATGACATGCAGCCGTCCCTGGCGGCTGTAACCGCCCCGCAGCACGGCCTGATCGCCCAGTTTGAGGTCGTTGGCGCTGTAGGTCACGCACAGCACACGCACGCCCGGCTCGGCGCAGACCGCGACATACCAGAGCGCACCATCCGTCTGGATCAGGCTGATCGGGCCGGTGATCGCCATGTCGACTCGCGAATCGGCCGGCACCGACTCGGGCAGCTGCCTTGCGACGTCCGCGCAGCTCGCGGGCTTCGCCGGCTGCTCCGGCTGGGAGAAGGCCGGGCGGTCCCGGAAGAAGGCGTCCGGCAACAATGACTGCGCGAGCACGGGCTGCGCCCCCGGCGCGGCGCCGAGCCCGGCGAGAAGGAGACACCGGCCAAGGCCGCGGCTGATCGAGGATGACGCTTTCACGGCCGCCAGCCTGACGATGAAAGTGGCGGAATTCCGCCGATGGGCAATTCACAGCGGCAGCGCGCGGGCGCTTGCGGTGCAGCGCCCGAAGCCTTAAACGCGAGCCCCGAGGGCGGTTAGCTCAGTTGGTAGAGCGCCTCGTTTACACCGAGGATGTCGGCGGTTCGAGCCCGTCACCGCCCACCAGCCTTTTCGGACATCCTGGCTTGGCCATGGTCCAGACTCTGCTGCCGACCGCGCGTCGCAGCCAAACGCGGGCGTAGCTCAGTCGGTCAGAGTGCCGGCCTGTCACGCCGGAGGTCGCGGGTTCGAGCCCCGTCGCCCGCGCCAGTTTCCAGGCCCCACCGGTGATCCATCCAGTCTGCGGACAAAAGAAAACCGCCGGCGCTTGCGCGCCGGCGGTTCTCATTCGGTGGAGCCGGGGATCAGTGGGCGACGACGCCCGCCGCCTCATCGTCCGCGCTCGGAGCGGGCACGGCCTTCAGGTCCTCTTCCCAGACGATCGGGACCGGCTGGCGGGTCAGCGCGTGCTGGAGCACCTGCTCCATGCGCGCGACCGGAACGATCTCCAGCCCGTCACGGACCGACTTCGGCAGGTCGATCAGGTCCTTGGCGTTCTCCTCGGGGATCAGCACCTTCTTGATGCCACCCCGGAGCGCCGCCAGCAGCTTCTCCTTCAACCCGCCGATCGGCAGCACCCTGCCCCGCAGCGTGACCTCGCCGGTCATGGCGACGTCGCGATTGGTCGGGATGCCGGTCAGGATGGAGACGATCGCCGTCGCCATCGCGATGCCGGCCGACGGCCCGTCCTTCGGGGTCGCCCCCTCGGGCACGTGGACGTGGATGTCACGCCGGTCGAAGAGCGGCGGCTCGATGCCGAAATCGACGGCCCGCGAGCGGACATAGGACGCCGCCGCCGAGATCGATTCCTTCATCACGTCGCGCAGGTTGCCGGTGACGGTCATGCGGCCCTTGCCGGGCACCATGACGCCCTCGATCGTCAGCAGTTCGCCGCCGACCTCGGTCCAGGCCAGACCGGTGACGACACCGACCTGATCCTCCGTCTCCGCCATGCCGTAGCGATAGCGCGGCGGGCCGAGATAATCCTCGAGCACCGTCTCGTCGACGACGACCTTCGCCTTCTTGCCGAGCACGATGTCCTTCACGCCCTTGCGGACCGTGTTGGAGATCTCGCGCTCGAGATTGCGGACGCCGGCCTCGCGGGTGTAGCGCCGCACCAGCGTCTGCAGAGCCTCGTCGGTGACCGACCACTCCTTGCCACTGAGCCCGTGCTTCTTGATCGCACTCGGGATCAGGTGCTTGCGCGAGATCTCGGTCTTCTCTTCCTCCGTGTAGCCGGCGATGCGGATCACCTCCATCCGGTCCAGCAGGGCCGGGGGGATGTTCAGCGTGTTCGCCGTCGTCACGAACATCACGTTCGACAGGTCGTAGTCGACCTCGAGGTAATGGTCGTTAAAGGTCGAGTTCTGCTCGGGATCGAGCACCTCGAGCAGGGCCGCCGAGGGATCGCCACGGAAGTCCTGACCCATCTTGTCGATCTCGTCGAGCAGGATGAGCGGGTTCGAGGTCTTGGCCTTCTTCATCGACTGGATGATCTTGCCGGGCATCGAGCCGATATAGGTGCGGCGGTGACCGCGGATCTCGGCCTCGTCACGCACGCCGCCGAGCGACATGCGGACGAACTCGCGCCCCGTCGCCTTGGCGATCGACTTGCCGAGCGAGGTCTTGCCGACGCCGGGAGGGCCGACGAGGCACAGGATCGGGCCGGCGAGCTTGTTGGCGCGCTGCTGCACAGCGAGATACTCGACGATGCGATCCTTGACCTTGTCGAGGCCGAAGTGATCGTCGTCCAGCACCGCCTGGGCGGCGTTGAGGTCCTTCTTGATCTTCGAGCGCTTGCCCCACGGAATGCCGAGCATCCAGTCGAGATAATTGCGCACCACGGTCGCCTCGGCCGACATCGGCGACATCTGGCGCAGCTTCTTCAGCTCCGCCGTCGCCTTGTCGCGCGCTTCCTTGGTGAGCTTGGTACGGGCGATGCGCTCTTCCAGCTCGGCCAGCTCGTCACGGCCTTCCTCGCCGTCGCCCAGCTCCTTCTGGATCGCCTTCATCTGCTCGTTCAGGTAGTACTCGCGCTGGGTCTTCTCCATCTGGCGCTTGACGCGCGAGCGGATGCGCTTCTCGACCTGGAGCACGGACATCTCGCTCTCCATGAGCGAAAGCACCTTCTCCAGACGATGGGCGACATTGGCGATCTCGAGCACGCCCTGCCGATCCGCGATCTTCACCGCGAGATGCGAGGCGACCGTATCGGCGAGCTTGGCCGGCTCGTCGATCTGCGAGACCGCAGCGACGATCTCGCCCGAGATCTTCTTGTTGAGCTTCACATAGCTCTCGAACTCGCTGACGACCGAACGGGCCAGCGCCTCGACCTCGACCTTCTTGCCTTCCTCCTCGGCAAGGCCGGTAGCCTCGGCCTCGTAGAAGGCCTCGGCGGCGGAGTAGGACGACGCCTTGGCACGGCCGACGCCCTCGACCAGCACCTTGACGGTGGAGTCGGGCAGCTTGAGCAGCTGCAGCACGCGGGCGAGCGTGCCGATCTCGTAGATCTCGTTGGGCTGCGGGTCATCGTCGCCAGCGTTCTTCTGGGTCGCCAGCAGGATGAGCCCGTCCGTCTTCACCACTTCCTCGAGCGCGCGGATGGACTTCTCGCGGCCGACGAAGAGCGGGACGATCATATGGGGAAAAACGACGATGTCGCGCAAAGGCAGAACCGGATAGGTGCCGGTCTCGCCTGGGACGAAGGGAGCGCGGGGCGTCGAGCCAGTCATGGCAGTTCCTTTGCAGTTGCGCCCGGCGGACCCCCAAAATGGGCGGAGCGATCGGACGTATGCGGCCGGGCGACCATTCGCCCTCCGCCCCTGCGCGCCGCACCCTCGATAGGCATGCGACTCTCGCAAGTGCACCTAAGGTGGAGACTTCCTCGCCGGCTTTCAAGCGAGGCATCCGGTTCATGCACCGCTGCCTTGCGTTGGCGGAAAGCCGGAAAAATCGTCTCCACCCGGCGTCGAATTCAGAGCGTTTTCCTAGCGGACGACCTGAAACGTCATGGCGAGAAGCGACTCCGGGAAGAGATCCACAGGCTGCCGGACTGAACAGATCCGCCCAAGCTCTGCGGGTTGCTTCACAGGAGCTTCCACACAGCTCTGCCGACGGCAGCACCCGGGTGCTCGCATGACGTTCATGGCCCGATCGGAAACGCGTGAGTGTTTCAGTTTCGAACCGCCCCGCCGCGATACGGGACCGCGGGCGGGCCTTGCCCCATCACAACGCAAAACGCGCGCCAATGGCGCGCGTCCTGTTGTCGCAACCGGGGAAGAGGTCAGGCCGAAGCCGACTTCGTCTCGTCCTCGCGCTCCGCATAGATGAAGAGCGGGCGTGCCTTGCTCTCCACCGCCTCGGGGCCGATCACGACCTGCTCGACGCCTTCAAGGCCGGGCAGCTCGTACATGGTCTCGAGCAGGATGCCCTCCATGATCGAGCGCAGCCCGCGCGCGCCGGTCTTCCGCTCGATCGCCTTGCGGGCGATCAGGCTGACGGCCTCGTCGGTGAAGGTCAGCTGGGTGTCCTCCATCTCGAAGAGGCGCTGATACTGCTTGACCAGCGCGTTCTTCGGCTCGGTCAAGATCGTCTTCAGCGCCGCCTCGTCGAGGTCCTCGAGCGTCGCCAGCACCGGCAGGCGGCCGACGAATTCGGGGATCAGGCCGAACTTCAGCAGATCCTCGGGCTCGACCTCGCGGAAGATCGCGCCGGTGCGGCGATCGTCAGGCGCCTGAACCTTGGCGCCGAAGCCGATCGAGGTGCCCTTGCCGCGGCTCGAGATGATCTTGTCGAGGCCGGCGAAGGCGCCGCCGCAGATGAACAGGATGTTGGTCGTGTCGACCTGCAGGAACTCCTGCTGCGGATGCTTGCGCCCGCCCTGCGGCGGCACGGAGGCGACGGTGCCTTCCATGATCTTCAGCAGCGCCTGCTGCACGCCCTCGCCCGAGACGTCGCGGGTTATCGACGGGTTGTCCGACTTGCGGCTGATCTTGTCGATCTCGTCGATATAGACGATGCCGCGCTGCGCCCGCTCGACATTGTAGTCGGAGGCCTGGAGCAGCTTGAGGATGATGTTCTCGACATCCTCGCCGACATAGCCCGCCTCGGTCAGCGTCGTCGCATCCGCCATGGTGAAGGGCACGTCGAGGATGCGGGCGAGCGTCTGCGCGAGCAGCGTCTTGCCCGAGCCGGTCGGCCCGATCAGCAGGATGTTCGACTTCGCCAGCTCGACGTCGTTGTGCTTCGTCGCGTGGCTGAGGCGCTTGTAGTGGTTGTGGACCGCCACGGAGAGCACCTTCTTGGCGTGCTCCTGGCCGATGACGTAGTCGTCGAGAACCTTGCGGATCTCCTTGGGAGTCGGCACGCCGTCCTTCGACTTCACCAGCGCGGATTTCGATTCCTCGCGGATGATGTCCATGCAGAGCTCGACGCATTCATCGCAGATGAACACGGTCGGGCCCGCGATGAGCTTGCGGACCTCGTGTTGGCTCTTGCCGCAGAAAGAGCAGTACAGCGTGCTCTTCGAGTCGCCGCCGGGCTTGTTAGCCATTGTCCATCTCCAGTTCCGGAGACCGGGACCACACCAGCCGAGGCGGATGCAACCGTCGTCTCTCCGTCATCAATAAGCGCTCAGATCACGATGATTGGGTTAACGACCCGTTCCGATACATCCGGATACGCAGGGTCGATCCAAACCGGATCATGATGGAGCGCCCGTCCGCTCACCCCCGACCCCATGCAAACACGGGGCCGATCCTCGTTCAATATGGTCCCTGCGGGTCGGCACGCCAACCCACAGCTTCGAGACCACGCGTCGCAGCCCTCAGGCGGCGTCTTCGGGGCGCTTTTCGATGACCTGATCGATCAGGCCGAACTCCTTGGCCTGATCGGCGGTCATGAAATTATCGCGCTCCAGGGCGTTGTGGATGTCCTCGTAGGGACGCCCGGTGTGCTTCACATAGATCTCGTTGAGCCGCTTCTTCAGGCTCTCGACTTCCTTGGCGTGGATCAGGATGTCGGTGACCTGGCCCTGATAGCCGCCGGAGGGCTGGTGGACCATGATGCGCGCATTCGGCAGCGCGAAGCGCATGTCCTTGGCGCCGGCGGTCAGCAGCAGCGAGCCCATCGAGGCCGCCTGGCCGACGCAGAGCGTCGTCACCGGGCAGCGGATGAACTGCATCGTGTCGTAGATCGACAGGCCGGAGGTGACCACGCCGCCGGGCGAGTTGATGTAGAAGGAGATTTCCTTCTTCGGGTTCTCGGCCTCGAGGAACAGCAGCTGGGCCACGACCAGAGAGGCCGAGACGTCCTCGACCGGCCCGGTCAGGAAGATGATGCGCTCGCGCAGCAGGCGCGAATAGATGTCGAAGGCCCGCTCGCCGCGGCTCGACTGCTCGACCACCATCGGGACGAGATTGTTGTAGGTCTCGATCGGATCGCGAAGCATGGTCAGTCCTCGGGTGCAGGCGCCGGATAACGGCGGTTTGTTCGAATCGACGGCCGTCTCGGAAGACAACCACATAAGCACGGCAGTCGCGCCTGAAAAGGGAAGCGCCGCCGGTCGCGAAGGCCGGCGGCGCGAATGCGGCGTCAGAGCTGCAAGACGACCTCAGGCAGAGGCGTCGTCAGCCTTTTCGTCGGCCTTGGCCTCGGCCTTCTTGGTCTTCTTGGCGGCGGCCTTCTTCGGCTTGGCCTCGGTGGTCTCCTCGGCATCCTCGTCGGCGTAGAGCGCCTCACGCGAAACCGTCTGGTCCTCGACCTTCACCTGACCGAGGAGGTGGTCGACGACCTTCTCCTCGAAGATCGGGGCGCGGATCTCGGCGAGAGCCTGCGGGTTCTTGCGATAGAACTCCCAGACCTGCTTCTCCTGGCCCGGGAACTGGCGAGCGCGCTCGATCAGGGCCTGGGTGACCTCGTCATCCGAGATCTGGACCTTGGCCTGCTCGCCGATCTCCGCCAGCACGAGGCCCAGGCGCACGCGGCGCTCGGCGATCTTGCGGTAGTCGGCGCGGGCGGCGTCCTCGGTGGTGTCCTCGTCGGCGAAGGTCTTGTTGGCGGCCTTCATGTCGGCCTCGACCTGGTTCCAGACGCTGGAGAACTCCTGCTCGACCAGGGTCGGCGGCAGCTCGAAGCTGTACTTGCCGTCGAGCGCGTCGAGCAGGCCCTTCTTGAGCTTGCGACGCGACTGGGCGGCGAAGTCACGGCCGATCTGCTCGCTCACCGCTTCCTTGAGCTTGTCGAGCGACTCCATGCCGAAGGCCTTGGCGAGTTCGTCGTCGATCTTGACGGCTTCGGGGGCCTGAACGTCGGTCACGGTGACCTCGAACTCGGCCGGCTTGCCGGCGAGGTTCTCGGCCGCGTAGTTCTCGGGGAAGGTCACCTTGACGGTGCGCTTCTCGCCGGTCTTGGCGCCCTCGAGCTGCTCCTCGAAGCCCGGGATGAACTGGCCGGCGCCGAGATCGAGCGGGATGCCCTCGCCCGTGCCGCCGTCGAACTTCTCACCGTCGAGCGTGCCGACGAAGGAGATGATCAGGCGGTCGCCCTTCTCGGCCTTGGCCTTCTCGCCCTTGGTGGCGTAGCTGCGGTTGCCGGCGGCCATGCGCAGCAGCGCGGCATCGACATCGGCGTCCGGAACCTCGGCGACGGGCTTCACGAGCGAGACGTCCGACAGGTCGGCGAGCTCGATCTTCGGGAGCACCTCGAGCGCGACGGTGAAGGCGAGATCGCCCTTGGCCTCCATCGCGGCCTCGATCTCTTCCTTGTTCTCGGGGAAGCGGATCTGCGGCTCAAAGGCGAGCTTCAGGTTGTTGTCGGCGACGATCTTCTGGTTCGCCTCGTTGACGGCGTTCTGCAGGACGTCGGACATGACCGAGCGGCCATAGAGGCGGCGCAGATGGGCGACCGGCACCTTGCCCGGGCGGAAGCCGTTGATCTTGGCCTTGCCCTGAAGGTCCTGGAGGCTGTCGTCGAGCCTGGTCTTCAGGTCGGCGGCGTTCAGCACCACCTGGAATTCGCGCTTGAGGCCCTGGGACAGGGTTTCGGTCACGTTCATTTTTGTACCGCCAACAGCTCGTTACGTCTCAATGTCCAAAGCGCGACGCCGGATCGACCGCCGCCGCGCTCGCGAAAAACTCTTCACATCGATCATCGTTTTTCGCCCTGACGGGCGCGCGATGATCGTAGACCGATGGTGCGGGCGGAGGGAATCGAACCCCCACGACTTTCGCCGCTGGAACCTAAATCCAGTGCGTCTACCAGTTCCGCCACGCCCGCCGGCCGATAGCGCTGCGCGCGAGCAAACGCAGCGCGGCCATCGTCAAGCCGCAGCGCTATACGCATTTCGGCTGGCGGTTGCAGCAAAAAAATGACGGTTCTGCAAAGAAGGCGCGCCCGCCGCTTTTCCCGGGCGGGCCGGACCTGCCTCTCGCCAGCGCCCGCCTGCCGGATTATGCGATGGGCATGACGATGCTGCGCTCCACCCGACCGGCCCTCCTCTCCCGCCGCCATCTGCTGGCCGGGATCGGCGGCGCGGCTGTGCTGTCGTCCGCCGGCTCGCTCGCGCAGACGCCGGCCGAGATGCCGAAAGCGCAGCCCGGTCCGCTGACGGCCGCCCCAACCAGGACGCGGCTGCGGCCGGCGCCGGCGCCGGATACCGAGATCTGGGCCTTCGACGGCGCCAACCCGGCACCTTCCCTGCGAATCAAGCAAGGCGAGACGCTGAGCCTGAAGCTGGAGAACCGGACCACGGCGCCGCTCGGGCTGCATTGCTACGGACTGCGCGGCGAAGCGGTGCGCGACGGCGTCGGCGGCTTCACCCAGCCGCCCATCGCCCCCGGCGAGACCGGCGAGATCCGGTTGACGCCGCCGGACAGCGGCACCCTGCTCTACCGGCCACTCGTGCTCGGCGCCTCCTCCGAACCCTGCGGACGGGGTCTCGGCGGCCTCATCGTCGTCGAGGAGAAGGAGCCGCTGGGCGTCGATCTCGACCTGCCCGTGCTGGTGTCGGATTGGCTGCTGGGCGACGACCAGTCTATCCAGCCCTTCGTCCTGCAAGGCCAGGCCGGCGCATCCGTCGGCCGCCTCGGGAGCTGGGTCACGGTGAACCGCCGCTCGCCACCGGCGCCGATCACGGCCCGCCCCGGCGCACGCGTCCGGCTGCGGCTCGCCAATGCCTGCAATGCCCGGATCATGCGGCTGCGCTTCGATGGCGGCCAGCCGACCGTCATCGCCGTCGACAGCCAGCCGACGGAGAGCTTCGCCCCGGTCCGGTCGCAGCTGCCTTTCGCTCCCGGCACACGCTACGACGTCGTCCTCGACCTGCCGGTGGAGGACGGCGCCGCGGTGAACGTCACCGCCCTGATCGGCGGCGGCCTGCCTCTGGTGCGGATCGTGACCGCAGGCGAGCCGCAGGTGCCGCGCGCCGCCATGCCCGCCCTGAAGCTCAACCCGGCCCTGCCGCTCGGCGTGCGGATGCAGGATGCGCTGCGCCCGGAGATCGTCGTCGAGGGCGGCGCGACGCTGGGCGACGACCAGAAGCTCGACTTCTCGGGCGTCGATCTGGCGAAGCCGTGGCGCATCAACGGAGGCGTCGGCAGCCTCGAAAGCAAGCCGCTGTTCAGCGTCAAGCGCGGCACGCCGATCGTCATGGCGATCGACAACCGCACGGCCTTCGTCCAGCCCTTCCATGTCCACGGCCACAGCTTCCGGCTGCTGCATCCGCTCGACGACGGCTGGGAGAACTATTTCCTCGACACCGTGCAGATCCCGGAGCGCAAGAAGCTGCACATCGCCTTCATCGCCGACAATCCAGGCCGCTGGCTGATCTCCTCCACCGTGCTGGAGCGCTTCGACCTCGGGCTGTGGAGCTGGTTCGAGGTGACGTGACACTGCGCCCCCGGGGCGGACCGGAGGTCCGAACCGGCCCATAAACACGACGGCTATCCAGTTCGCGTCATGCTCGCCCTTGTGGCGAGCATCCACGTCTTGAACACGACCTTCGATCAGCGAAGACGGGGATGGTCGGGACAAGCCCGACCATGACGGAGAGGTCGTGCTCGTGGCCTCCCGCTCTTCGCTGTGCGCAACCCCGGAATGGCGCGGCGAGGCAACAATCGTAAGGAGCTACAGCCCCAGCCGCTCGACCACGTCCTGCACGATCGCGTCCTTGCTGTCCTCCACCGAGACGACCACCGGCCGCTCGTCGGCGCCCGGCTCCTCCAGCGTGGCGAACTGGCTGTCGAGCAGGGCCGGCGGCATGAAGTGGTGCTGGCGGGCAGCCATGCGGCGACCGATCAATTCGCGCGAACCCTTGAGATAGACCAGCGTCACATCGGGCCGGTCACCGACGATCACCTGCCGATAGGCGCGCTTCAGCGCCGAGCAGGTGACGATGCCGTGCTCGCCCTTGGCGCGCAGCTCGTCGATCCAGGCGGCGATCGCGGCGAGCCAGGGCTTGCGATCCTCGTCGGTCAGCGGCGTGCCGCCCGCCATCTTGGCGACGTTCTCGGGCGGGTGGAAGGAATCGGCGTCGCGGAAGGGCCAGCCGAGGCGCGCGGCCAGCCGCTCGCCCAGCGAGGTCTTGCCGGAGCTGGCGACGCCCATGACGACGATGACGGACGGGCGTCCGCCCTTATGCTCTGCACTCACGCGGCTCAGCCCTGCTTCTTCGGCTCGACATGGCCGCCGAAGCCGGCGCGCATGGCGGAAAGGATCTTCTCGCCGAAGGTGTGGTCGACGCGCGAACGGAAGCGGGCGAACAGCGCCGAGGTCAGCACTTCGGCCGGGGTCGCGGTCTCGACGGCGGCGTCGACCGTCCAGCGGCCCTCGCCCGAATCCGAGACGTTGCCGGTATAGGAGGACAGCTCCTCGTCGGCGGCCAGAGCCTCGGCCGTCAGGTCGAGCAGCCAGGAGGTGACGACCGAGCCACGGCGCCAGACCTCGGCAATCTCGGCCACGTCGAAATCGAAGCCGTATTCGGCCGGCAGGCCCTCCTTGGCGGAGGCGTTGCGCAGCAGGTCGAAGCCCTCGGCGAAGGCCTGCATCATGCCGTATTCGATGCCGTTATGGATCATCTTGACGAAATGGCCGGAACCGGTCGGGCCGCAATGCAGGTAGCCTTGCTCGCTCGTCGGGTTGCGACCCTCGCGGTGCTTCGTCGGCTCGATCTCGCCCTTGCCCGGCGCCAGCGCCCTGAAGATCGACTCCAGCCGGTCGAAGGCTTCCTTGTCGCCGCCGATCATCAGGCAATAGCCGCGCTCCAGCCCGTGGACGCCGCCGGAGGTGCCGATATCCATGTAGTGGATGCCCTTGGCGGCGAGCTCCTTGCCACGGCGGACATCGTCCTTCCAGAAGGCGTTGCCGCCGTCGATCAGCGTGTCGCCCGCCTCGACGAGGCCGGCGAGCTCGGCGAGCGTCGCCTCGGTGATCTTGCCGGCCGGCAGCATCACCCAGATCGCGCGCGGCGCCTTCAGCTTGGCGACCATGTCCCTGAGATCGGCCGCCAGGAGCGCACCGTCGGCGGCGAGCGCCTGGCCCGGCTTCGGATCGCGGTCATAGACCACGCATTCATGGCCGGCGCGCATCAGCCGACGCACGATGTTGCCGCCCATCCGGCCGAGGCCGATCACTCCAAGCTGCATGTCCGACACTCCGCGAAGACCGCTTTTGTCGCTGCTTCAAGCATGGAGGCGGCCGGCTGAGCAAGCCGGCGCTAGCGTTCGGCCTGCTTGCGCAGGGCGCGCCAGCGTCCCGGCGTGATGCCATAGGCGCGGCGGAACTGGCGGGTCAGATGACTCTGATCGGCGAAGCCGCAGGCGAAGGCGGCGTCCGAGAGGGATGCATCCCGCGCCAGCATCCTGCGGGCCCGATCGAGCCGGCGCATCACCAGGTAATTGTAGGGACTCGTGCCGAAAGCGGCGCGGAACTGCCGCGCCAGCGCGAAGCGGTCGAGCCCCGTCACCGCTTCGAGCTGCCCCGAATCCACCGCCTGCGTCGCATGGGCGTCGAGATGGCCGCGGGCCCGCGCCAGCGCAGCGAGATCGACGCGGCCCGGCCGCATCCTGCCTGCCGACGGGTCGAGCGCGAGCAGCGCATCGGCGAGGCGCGCGACCATGGAATCCGCCGCCAGCGCATCGAGCGGCCCATCGAGATCCTGCAAGGCCGAGACGATGGCACCGAGCAGCCGCCGGTCCTGCGAGACGGCGGCCGAGACGAAGGGCAAGGCCCTGCCCCGCTCGCCCATCGCGTCCCGGATCAGCCGCGGCTCGACATAGAGCATGCGATAGCGGAAGCCCTCGGCGATGCCGGAGCGGCCGTTATGGATCTCGTCCGGGTGGATGACGATCGCATGGCCGCTGAGGCTGTCGCGCCGGGCGCCGCGATAGTCGAAGCGCTGCACGCCGGAGAGCGTCAGGCCGAAGGCATAGGTATCGTGTCTGTGGGGATCATAGGCGTAGCCGCGGAAGAAGGCCTCGATCCGCTCGAGGCCGTCGGCGCCGGTGCCGAGCTTCACCCAATCCTCGGCGCCCGATCCGCACGATCGTTCAAGACGCGCCTTTCCTGCCTCGGCTACCGCTCGGTCCATGCGTTACGATACCAAGATCGCCATCGTGGTGCGCGAGAATCTCGCGACCTGGCAGAAACTCAACGTCGCCAGCTTCCTCGCCGGCGGGCTCGTCGGCGCGGCGCCGGAGATTTCCGGAGAGCCCTATCGCGACGGCTCGGGGCGGTTCTACGGCCCGCTCGTCCGGCAGCCTGTGCTGATCTTCGCCGCCACGAGCGAGGAGCTGAAGCAGGTGCTGCAGCGCGCCCAGGGTCGCGGCGTGCGGCCCCATCTCTACACGAACGAGCTGTTCGCCACCGGCAACGACAGCGACAACCGCGCCGCGGTGGCAGCGGTCGCGACGGCCGATCTCGATCTCGTCGGCCTCGGGCTCCATGCCGAGCGCAAGGAGATCGACAAGATCGTCAAGGGCTTGAAGCTCCACGGTTGAGATTTCGATTCAACCGTCGAGCTCCTCCGTCATGCGGGCCGACCCGGCCGGATTTTCCGCCTTGATGGGCGCTTGACTTAGAGCGCGCTCGAAGCCGTAGCTTCCCGGGCGTCGTGATGAGAAGAAGGCGCCCATGAAGATCGGCGAGCTGTCCAGGCGTTCGGGACTATCGGCCCATACGATCCGCTATTACGAGCGGATCGGGCTCCTGCCCTATGCCGACAGGGACCGGTCGAGCCAGCGCGACTACGACGCTTCGATCCTCGTCTGGATCGAGTTCCTCGGCAAGCTCAAGACCACGGGCATGCCGATCCGCGAGATGCTGCGCTATGCCGCCTTGCGGGAACTCGGCTCCGAAACCGGAGCCCAGCGTCGCGCCCTGCTGGAACGGCACCGTGAACAGGTCCGTGCCCGGGTAGACGAGCTCAACGCCTGCCTTCTCGTCCTCGACACCAAAATCGACGGCTATGCCGACTCCGATAAGAGGATCGATGATTATGACGCAGAGCTTTTCCAACGCCGCCAACAGTCGTCTCGAGCGCGGCAAGCGCGCCCTCGCTGAGATCGATGGCGAAGCCGGCCACAAGGTGATCGCGGCTCTCGCCGACATCGCACCCGATTTCGCCGATTACGTGTTCGAATTTTCGTTCGGAGATATCTATTCGCGGCCCGGCCTCGACCTGCGCGCCCGCGAGGTCGCGACGATCGCCGCGCTTGCAGCGATGGGCAATGCGGCGCCCCAGCTCAAGGTGCATATCGAGGCCGGGCTGAACGTCGGGCTCTCGCGCGCGGAGATCACCGAGATCCTGATGCAGATGGCGGTCTATGCCGGCTTTCCGGCCGCGCTGAACGGTCTCTTCGCGGCGAAGGAAGTCTTCGCCGCCCGCGACATGGCAGCCTGACGCGTGGCATGTTCTGGACCCGTCGACTCTTGATCAGCGGGTCTTGCTCTCAGACCTGGATCAGCCGCTGGACCTGATTGCCGTCGAGTTCGGCCATCGGTCCCGACAGCACGACTTCGCCGCGATCCATCACGAACATCGTGTCGGCGAGATCGCGGGCGAAGTCGAAATACTGTTCGACCAGCACGATCGCCATGCCGCCCTTGCTGCGCAGATAGTCGATGGCGCGGCCGATATCCTTGATGATCGAGGGCTGGATGCCCTCGGTCGGCTCGTCCAGCACCAGCAACCTGGGTCGGGTGACCAGCGCCCGCGCGATCGCGAGCTGCTGCTGCTGGCCACCCGAGAGGTCTCCGCCGCGCCGGCCGAGCATCGACTTCAGCACGGGGAAGAGGTCGAAGAGTTCATCCGGAACGTAGCGCTCCCGGCGCTTCAGCGGCGCGAAGCCGGTCTCCAGATTCTCCTTCACCGTCAGCAGCGGGAAGATCTCCCGCCCCTGCGGCACATAGGCGATGCCGGCCCGTGCGCGCTCTTCGCTGCGCAGGGCCGAGATGTCCTCTCCATCGAGGCGGATATAGCCGGCGGTAATCGGCTGATGGCCGACGATGGCGCGCATCAGCGAGGTCTTGCCGACGCCATTGCGGCCCATCACGCAGGTGACCTTGCCGGTCTCGGCCGTGACGGAGACGCGGCGCAGGGCCTGGGCGGCACCGTAATGCAGGTCGATGGCGTCGACGGTCAGCATGGACCTCCCTCCCCATAGTCCTCATCCTGAGGAGCGCTTCGCCGGAGCGCGTCTCGAAGGATGTTCCAGGAGGCTCTGGAACGATCTGGAACATCCTTCGAGACGCCGCTTCGCGGCTCCTCAGGATGAGGGCTGAGCAAATATTCCATCCTCACCGCCCCAGATAGACTTCGACGACGCGTTCATTGGCGCTGACATGGTCGAGCGGGCCTTCCGCCAGCACCGAGCCCTCATGCAGCACCGTGACCTTCACGCCGAGCTCGCGGATGAAGCCCATGTCGTGCTCGACCACGATGACCGAATGGTCCCTGGCGATTTCCTTGAGCAGCACCGCGGTCTGAGCCGTCTCGCCATCGGTCATGCCGGCCGCGGGCTCGTCGACGAGCAGGAGCTTGGGGTCCTGCGCCAGCAGCATGCCGATCTCCAGCCACTGCTTCTGGCCATGCGAGAGCGAGCCGGCCAGCCGGTCGCGCCTGTCGGCGAGGCGAATGATGCCGAGGATGTCGTCGATGCGCTTCTGCTGCGGCTCCTCCGTCTTCCAGAACAGCGTCTTGCCGACGGTGCGCTTCGATTTGAGCGCAAGCAGGATGTTGTCCTCGATCGTATGGCTGTCGAAGACCGTCGGCTTCTGGAATTTGCGGCCGATGCCCAGATTGGCGATCGCGGCCTCGTCGAGCTTGGTCAGGTCGACGGTGCCGCCGAACATCACGGTGCCGACATCCGGCTTCGTCTTGCCGGTGATGATGTCCATCATCGTGGTCTTGCCGGCACCGTTGGGACCGATGATGGCGCGCATCTCGTCGGGCTCGATGGTCAGCGACAGGCCGCGGATCGCCTTGAAGCCGTCGAAGGAGACGCTGACGCCGTCGAGATAGAGCAGCGAGGAGGTGAGTGCGCCGGGCACGGGAGCGTTCATCGCCTTCACTCCGCCGGGGCCGGCTCGGCCGCCGGCATGGTTTCCGGCTTGCGGCGGCGGCGCCACAGGGCCTCGGCCGTACCGAGGATGCCCTTGGGCAGGAACAGCGTGACGACGACGAAGAGACCGCCGAGCGCAAAAAGCCAGTAAGGCGCCATGAAGCCCGAGGTGAACATGGTCTTGGCACCGTTCACCACGACAGCGCCCAGCGCCGCACCGACCAGCGTGCCGCGCCCGCCGACCGCGACCCAGATCACCGTCTCGATCGAGTTGGCCGGGGCGAATTCGCTGGGGTTGATGATGCCGACCTGCGGGACGTAGAGCGCGCCGGCCACCCCCGCCATGCAGGCCGAGACGGTGAAGACGAAGAGCTTGAAGCGGTCGACCCGGTAGCCGAGGAAGCGGGTGCGGGACTCGGCGTCGCGGACCGCGATCACCACCTTGCCGAGCTTCGAGACGACGATGCCGCGGGCGATCAGGAAGCCCGCTGCCAGCATGACGCAGGTCATGGAAAACAGAGCTGCGCGAGTCGCTTGCGCCTGGACGTTGAAGCCGAGGATGTCCTTGAAGTCGGTCAGGCCGTTATTGCCGCCGAAGCCCATGTCGTTGCGGAAGAAGGCGAGCAGCAGCGCATAGGTCAGCGCCTGCGTGATGATCGACAGATAGACGCCGGTGACGCGCGAGCGGAAGGCGAACCAGCCGAAGACGAAGGCGAGCAGGCCGGGCACCAGCAGCACCATCAGCATGGCGAAGGGGAAGGAGGAGAAGCCCCACCAGTACCAAGGCAGTTCCTGCCAGTTCAGGAAGACCATGAAGTCGGGTAGGACGGGATTGCCATAGACGCCGCGGGTGCCGATCTGGCGCATCAGATAGAGGCCCATGGCGTACCCCCCGAGCGCGAAGAAGGCGCCGTGGCCGAGGCTGAGGATGCCGCAATAACCCCAGACCAGATCGAGCGAGACCGCCAGCAGCGCGTAGCAGAGATACTTGCCCCAGAGCGCCAGGGTCGAGGTCGGGACATGGAAGGGCGAGCTTGCCGGCAGGAGCAGGTTCGCCGCCGGCACCAACACGGCCAAGGCCAGCAGGATGGCGAGGAAGATGCCGGCGCGCCGGTCCATGTTCTGGAGGAGGAAGCGGGCGATCATGCTTCCACCGCCCGGCCCTTGAGCGCGAACAGGCCGCGCGGGCGCTTCTGGATGAACAGGATGATGCAGACCAAGAGCGCGATCTTGCCGAGCACGGCACCCGCATAGGGTTCGAGCAGCTTGTTGGCGACGCCGAGCGTCATGGCGCCGACCAGCGTGCCCCAGAGATTGCCGACGCCGCCGAAGACCACGACCATGAACGAGTCGATGATGTAGCTCTGGCCGAGATTGGGGCTGACATTGTCGATCTGCGAGAGCGCGACGCCGGCCAATCCCGCCACGCCCGAGCCCAGCCCGAAGGTCAGCGCGTCGATGCGGCCGGTGCGGATGCCCATGGCCGAGGCCATGCGCCGGTTCTGGGTGACCGCGCGCATCTGCAGGCCCATCGGCGTCAGCTTCAGGATGGCGAGCAACGCCGCGAAGACCAGCGCGGCGAAGACGATGATCCAGAGCCGGTTATAGGTGATGGCCAGACCGCCGAGCTCGAAGGCGCCCGACATGAAGGCGGGCGCGCCGACCTCGCGATTGGTCGGGCCGAAGGCAGTGCGCACCGCCTGCTGCAGGATGAGGCTGATGCCCCAGGTCGCGAGCAGCGTCTCCAGCGGGCGGCCGTACAAGAAGCGAATGACGCCGCGCTCGATGGCGATGCCGACCGCACCGGCGACGATGAAGGCGGCCGGCAGCGCGATCGCCAGCGACCAGTCGAACAGGCCGGGCGCGTTCGCGCGGATCAGCTCCTGCACGACGAAGGTGGTGTAGGCGCCGAGCATCACCATCTCGCCATGGGCCATGTTGATGACGCCCATGACGCCGAAGGTGATGGCGAGGCCGATGGCCGCCAGCAACAGCACCGAGCCGAGCGAAAGCCCGTACCAGAGATTCTGGACGATGGCCCAGAGCCTGAGGCGGCCCTCGATGGCGGCGATGGCCTTGGCCTGCGCCTCCCTGAGGGCCGGCGTCGCGTCGCCCGGCAGGGCGCGCAGCGTCGCCAATGCGTCCTGATCCCCACGCTCGTAGAGCACCTCGACGGCGGCGAGCCGATCGAGCGGCTGGGCATCGGGACGGGCGATCAGGATCGCGGCCTGGGCCTGGCGGAGCGCTTTCAGCGCAGGCGGATCGGTCTCGCGGCCGATTGCGGCCTCGACGACGGGCAGCAGGCCGGCATCGCGCGACTTGAACACGGCTTCCGCGGCAGCGATCCGCTTCGCCGGATCGGGATTGAGCAGGCCGAGGCCGCCGAGCGCGGCCTGCACCGCACGACGCACGGCATTGTTGAGGCGCACCGGCTTCAACCCGTCGGGGGCGGCGCCCAGCGCCTGCCCCGTGCGGGCATCGACGAAGCCGCCGGCGGTGGTCTTCACCACCACGTCGGACGGTCCAGCCAACAGCCGTCCGTCACCCAGCGCCTCGACGATCTGCGCGGCGTTGGGATGGGCGCTCGCCACGAGCATCTCGATGGCGCGGGAGGTGTCGGAATAGCTGTCGGCCGCCAGCCGCTTGAAGGCTTCGTCGGTGGTCTGTGCGATCGACGCGACCGAGGCCGCGACCAGCGCGACGAGGATAACGAGTGCGTGCTTCAGGCGGTGAAGGAAGGACATCAACCTGGCTCGTCTCACAGCTGGACCTGGCTCCAGCCCTCAACCTGAGGAGCCGCACAGCGGCGTCTCGAAGGATGGTCCAGCGCTCTCTGGAGCATCCTTCGAGACGCGAGCTTTGCTCGCTCCTCAGGATGAGGGCTCGACTGCGAAGCCGCTTTGGCAGGCGGCGAAAACCGAAGGGCGGCCGGGATCTTTCCCGTGCCGCCCTTCCCCCTCATGATCTCAGGCGGCGCCGCATTTGCCGGTCTTGACGTTGAAGTTGCCGCACTTCTTCTCGACCCAGTCGCCGACGAGATCCTTCGAGCCGTCGAGCTCCTTCGACCAGGCATCGCCGGGGACGAGGCCGTCGGTCTTCCAGACCACGTCGAACTGGCCGTCATCCTTGATCTCGCCGATGAAGACCGGCTTGGTGATGTGGTGGTTGGGGAGCATCTTCGAGATGCCGCCGGTCAGGTTCGGCGCCTCGATGCCGGGCAGCGCGTCGATGACCTTGTCCGGGTCGGTCGACTTCACCTTCTCGACCGCCTTCACCCACATGTTGAAGCCAACGACATGGGCTTCCATCGGATCGTTGGTGACGCGCTTCGGGTTCTTGGTGAAGGCCTGCCACTGCTTGATGAAGGCCTCGTTCTCCGGCGTCTTGATCGACTGGAAGTAGTTCCAGGCGGCGAGATGGCCGACAAGCGGCTTGGTGTCGATGCCGGCGAGCTCCTCCTCGCCGACCGAGAAGGCGACGACGGGGATATCGGTCGCCTTGATGCCCTGGTTGCCGAGCTCCTTGTAGAACGGCACGTTGGCGTCGCCGTTGATGGTCGAGACCACCGCCGTCTTCTTGCCGGCCGAGCCGAACTTCTTGATGTCGGAGACGATGGTCTGCCAGTCGGAATGGCCGAAGGGCGTGTAGTTGATCAGGATGTCCTCGGGCTTCACGCCCTTGGACTTCAGATACGCCTCGAGGATCTTGTTGGTCGTGCGCGGATAGACGTAGTCGGTGCCGGCCAGCACCCAGCGCTCGACCTTCTCCTCCTTGGCGAGATAATCGACGGCCGGGATCGCCTGCTGGTTCGGTGCGGCGCCGGTATAGAAGACGTTGCGCTCGCTCTCCTCGCCCTCGTACTGGACGGGGTAGAACAGGATGTTGTTGAGCTCCTTGAAGACCGGCAGCACCGATTTGCGCGAGACCGAGGTCCAGCAGCCGAAGGTGGCCGCGACCTTGTCCTTGGTGATCAGCTCGCGCGCCTTCTCGGCGAAGAGCGGCCAGTTCGAGGCGGGGTCGACGACGACGGCCTCCAGCTTCTTGCCGAGCAGGCCGCCCTTCTTGTTCTGCTCCTCGATGAGCATGAGCATGACGTCCTTCAGCGTCGTCTCGGAGATCGCCATCGTGCCCGAGAGCGAGTGAAGGATGCCGACCTTGATGGTCTCCTGCTGCGCCGCCGCCGGCAGGCGGGAGGCGCCGAGGAAGGTGGCACCGGCCAGAGCCGTGCCGAGGAATTCGCGACGATTGCTGTTCACGGACATCTCCCGAAGCAATGCTTGTTGGCGGCGCCCCTCGACGCCGGCAGGCCTCGCCGGCCCGGAAGCAACTTTCGCAAGGCCTGTGCCAAGCTCGGCAGACATGGCGGCAACAGCGCAAATCCCTGTCGTTTGACAGAATTTTCCTGAACTTCCTGCGAAACACCGCCGTCTCAACGCAATCATTGGGCTCATCGAAGCCAAATTGCCTATTCGAGCGCCAGCTTGCCCGCCCGCTTTTTGTGCATCGCAGCATTTGCTCATGATTTCAGCGGTCAAAGGCTCCCGGCTTTGGCGGGGCACAGTGACTTTTTTGGCATTTACGACTCCGAGAGAATCGCCTTAGCCTCATCCTTGTCGGCAACAACTGAAAGGAGGTGATCCAGTGTCTCATTGTCATCAACCGCTGGTGCAAGGCGGGTGGACCTGGACCTCTTCTTGCTGGGGTTCCTGTTCCGCGTGAGTTTTCGCACCTTTGATCCGGCTCGCTGGATCGCGGTTCGACAATGGAAGGGCTGTCCGAAAGGGCGGCCCTTCTTCTTTTGATCTCGCGAATGCTGGCGCGACGGCGCGAGGCATGGCAGACAGGCATCGTGTCCTGCTTCCAACTTTGCCCGATGAGTACCGGCCTTGTCCGTTCCTGAACCGAGCCGCGCGGCGATCCTCGACTTCATCGAGGAGGAGCGTGCCGCCGGCCGCGAGGTCGGCCGCCGCGAGATCGCGCGTGCCTTCGGCCTCGACCAGGGCGGCAAGATCTGGCTGAAGCGCCTGCTGCGCGAGATGGAGCAGGAGGGCGAGATCGGCGGCGACGGCAAGGAACGCCCGGTGCATCCGCGCGGCGCCCTGCCCCCGGTCCTGCTCTCCGAGATCAAGCGCCGCGACCGCGAGGGCGATCTCGTCGCCCAGCCGCTCGAATGGGACGCGGAGGAAGCCGGCCCGCCGCCGCAGATCCTCGTCGAGCGCGCCCGCGAGGGCCGGCGCAAGCAGAAGGGCGCGGCGCCCGCCCCCGGCGTCGGCGACCAGGTCATCCTGAAACTGACCCGGCTGCGGGGCGTCGAGGGCTTCGCCTATTCCGGCCGCGTGCTCAAGATCATGGGCAAGGCGAGAGCGGCCGTGCTCGGCATCTTCCGGGCGCTGCCCGACGGCTCGGGCCGGCTGGTGCCGATCGACAAGAAGGCGCAGGGCCGCGAGGCGCTGATCCCGAAGGGCCGAACCGGCGAGGCACAGGATGGCGACCTCGTCTCCGTTTCGCTGCGGCGCGAGAGCCGCTTCGGCCCGCCGGAAGCGCAGGTGCGCGAGCGCCTGGGCTCGATCAAGTCCGAGCGCGCGGTCAGCCTGATCGCGATCCACGCCCACGGCATCCCGCACGAATTCCCGCCCGCCGCCCTGCAAGAGGCGGCCGACGCCCCGATCGCGAGCCTGAAGGGGCGCGAGGACTGGCGCGCGCTGCCGCTCGTCACCATCGACCCGGCCGACGCCAAGGACCATGACGACGCGGTCCACGCCGCGCCGGACGAGGACCCGGGCAATGCTGGCGGCTTCGTCGTCACGGTCGCCATCGCCGATGTCGCGTCTTACGTCCGGCCGGGCTCGACGCTCGACCGCGAGGCGCTGGAGCGCGGCAACTCGGTCTATTTCCCCGACCGCGTCGTGCCGATGCTGCCGGAGCGGATCTCGAACGACCTGTGCTCGCTGCGCGAGAACGAGGACCGGCCCGCCATAGCGGTCCGGATCGTGCTCAAGGTGGACGGCTCGAAGAAGAGCCATTCCTTCCACCGCGTGCTGATGCGCTCGGCCGCCAAGCTCTCCTACCAGCAGGCGCAGGCCGCCATCGACGGCAAGCCGGACGAGAAGACCGCGCCGATCCGCGAGAGCGTGCTGATGCCGCTCTGGGCCGCCTATGGCATCGCGGCCCGCGCCCGCGACCAGCGCCAGCCGCTCGAACTGGACCTGCCCGAACGCAAGCTGATCCTGAAGCCGGACGGCTCGGTCGATCGCGTCATCGTGCCGGAGCGGCTGGCGGCGCACCGGCTGATCGAGGAATTCATGATCCTCGCCAATGTCGCGGCGGCCGAGACGCTGGAGAAGGCCGGCAGCCTGCTGGTCTATCGCTGCCATGACGAGCCCTCGCTCGAGAAGATGCGCGCGCTCGGCGAGGTGCTGGCTTCGATCGGCATCAAGCTGCCGAAGGACGGGGCGCTGCGGCCGGTGCTGTTCAACCGCATCCTGGCGATGATCAAGGGCTCGGAGAACGAGACGCTGATCAACGAGGTGGTGCTGCGCACCCAGGCCCAGGCCGAGTATGTCGCCGAGAATTACGGCCATTTCGGCCTCAACCTGCGCCGCTACGCCCATTTCACCTCGCCGATCCGCCGCTATGCCGACCTGATCGTGCATCGCGCCCTGATCACGGCGCTGAAGCTCGGCGATGACGGGTTGCCGAGGAGCACGACGCTCGCGGAGCTCCGCGAGGTCGCAACCCGCATTTCCGCCGCAGAGCGCCGCGCCATGGCGGCCGAGCGCGAGACCACCGACCGACTGATCGCGCATTTCCTCGCCGGCCAGATCGGCGCGAGCTTCGATGGGCGCATCGGCGGCGTGAACCGCGCGGGACTCTTCGTGAAGCTCGACGACACCGGCGCCGACGGCTTCATCCCGGCCTCGACGCTGGGTGGCGACTACTACCGCTATGACGAAGCCGCCCACGCCCTGATCGGCGAGCGCACCGGCGAGAGCTGGCGGCTCGGCGACAAGGTGCATGTGAAGCTGGTCGAGGCCGCGCCCGTGGCCGGCGCCCTGCGTTTCGAACTGCTCTCCGCCGGCCGGCTTGTGACGACCGGTCACGCTGGCAAACGCCGCGGCGGCGCGCCATATGGCATGAGCCGCCCCGCCGCCTTCAAGAAGGGCAAGGCCAGGGCGGGCAAGAGCGGTTCCGGCAAGAGGCGGTAATGGGCGTCCAGTTCCACGACGCGGCGGCAGCGCATGACGAGGCGCGCGACTGGCGCCAGGCGGTATCGCGCGGCCTGAAGGGCCGCTGCCCGCATTGCGGCAACGGCCGGCTGTTCCGCGCCTTCCTGAAGCCGATCGAGACCTGCGCTTCCTGCGGCGAGCCGCTGCACCATCAGCAGGCGGACGACCTGCCGCCCTATATCGTCATCACCATCGTCGGCCACATCGTCGTCGGCGGCATCCTGCTCGCCGAGAAATACGGCGACTGGCCGATGTGGTGGCATATGGCCCTGTGGCCCGCGCTGACCTTGATCCTCTCCCTCGCGCTGATGCAGCCCGTGAAGGGCGGGGTCGTCGGCCTGCAATGGGCCATGCGCATGCATGGCTTCGGCGGCCAGCCCGACCGGCCGGAGCGCCAGCCCACGCCCTCACCCGGACCACGCCCATGACCGATCACACCGTCACCCTGACCCAGGCCGAACGCGTCCGCACCACGGTCAATCTGCGGCCGAAGGATGCGGCCACCATGCTGATCCTGGATCGCAACGGCGCGCGGCCCAAGGTGCTGATGGGCAAGCGCCACCTCGGACACAAGTTCATGCCGGGCAAATACGTCTTCCCCGGCGGGCGGATCGACGATGGCGACCGGCGCATGGCCGCGACCGGCGCCCTGCCCCAGATCTGCGAGGACCGGCTCGGCAAGCGCTGCCTGCGGCCGAGCGCGGGCAAGGCGCGCGCGTTGGCGCTGGCCGCGATCCGCGAGACCTTCGAGGAGACGGGGCTGCTCTTCGGCTCGGCCGAGTTCGGCGCGCCCGAGAACGCTCCCGCAGGCAGCTGGCACGACTTCGCCGCGCTGGGCGTGTTTCCGGACCTCTCCACCGTCACCTTCGTCGCGCGCGCGATCACGCCGCCGCGCCGGCCGAAGCGCTTCGACACCCGCTTCTTCACCGTCGACGCCTCGGCGATGGCGAAACGGATCGACGGGATCATCGGGCCCGATTCGGAGCTGACCGATCTGGTCTGGGTCGATTTCGAGGAGGCGAAGCAGCTCGACCTGCCGACGATCACACAGGTGATCCTGCAGGAGGTCGAATCGCGCATCGCCGGCGGCTTCGCCCCCTATCTGCCGGTGCCGTTCTACTGGGAGAAGCGCGGCAGCTTCGTCCGCGAGGAGCTCTGAGAGGCCACGTTCCTGCCCGCTTCGGCCAGCGCCGGCGACCAACAGTCATTCTTTCTTGACTTCGCCGGCCCTTTGCGGCATGTCCCACGCCGACGGTTTGCCGGGTTCGCCCGGCCATTTTCTTTTCCGAGGGCCAACGGCCCGCATGGTTCGAGGATAGACCCATGGCCAAGGCCGTGACGATCAAGATCAAGCTGCTTTCGACCGCCGACACCGGCTTCTTCTACGTGACGAAGAAGAACTCGCGCACGATGACCGAGAAGATGTCGAAGAAGAAGTACGACCCCGTCGCGCGCAAGCACGTCGAGTTCAAGGAAACCAAGATCAAGTGAGGCACCCGCCTCGGTTCTTGAATTGAAGAAACCGCCCCTCACCGGGCGGTTTTTTGTTGGGCCAAGGGCGAAGCATGCGGCACCGCCTCGAGGCCATCGTGATCCGATTGTCACCCATTGCCGCCAGAAGCCGCCGGTGCCGGGCGCACCATTGACTCGGGCAGGCAGAGGCAGGCGAGATGCTGCCTGTCATGGCCGGGCTCGACCGCCCCTCCCCGGCACGCCGCCGCAGCGAGGCGAAGATTGATGCTTCGACGATTGCTCAAGCTCCTGGTGGAAGTCGATTCCTCGCGCTTCGTTGCGACGCGCATCGGCGCCGCCCTCGGCCTGTTGGCCCTGCTCGCCATATTCGGCGCGGCCGGCTACTGGCTGCCGGCGGCGATTGCTGGCTATCTCGGACGCTGAGCCTGCTGGGGGGCAAAGGTGGCCGGCCAGCGACGGTTCTGAGGAGGCCAGAATTCCGTCACCGACCGGCCGAGCCCTTCGGCTTCCCAGGAGATGCGGCGGACCTGAGCTTCCGAGGGGCAACTCTGAGCGGCCTTGAGGTGGTCGCTGCGTTGCGGAAACCCTTACAATTCGATGGGTCCGAATCAATCAAATACGACCGAAACCTGCATGTTCATCGATCGTTAACCCTACCTGATAATCTTAAGCCTGCAGACACGCACTCGTGACTCTAGGTCACATTCAACAATATCATCAGGATATTGGCGTATTCCTTTGATCCTTCATGGGAAGAAACGCCACCAAGTGGCTTGACGTGTGGGCGCAGCGCCCTGCCCCGGGGAGCTCCCCAAGTCGGCCGATCGAGATCTCTTGGATGCGAGCGGCCGGCGAACCGTCCTCGGCCGGCTGCTAGGCTGCGCTGGCGACCATCACGCGGTTGCGGCCTTCGGCCTTGGCCCGGTAGAGCGCGTCGTCGGCGCGCTTCATGATGTCCGCCGAGGAAACGTCCCCGGCGCGACGATTGGCGACGCCGACGGAGACGGTCACCTTGATCTGGCGCGTATTGCCGCAGATGGCGAAGGGCTCGCTCTCGACCCGCTCGCGAATGCGCTCGGCGACGCGACAGGCGGCGTCGCGGCCGGTATCGGGCAGCACCACCACGATCTCCTCGCCGCCGAGCCGGGCGACCAGGTCGATGCCGCGGGTGCAGGCCCGGACCCGGTCGGCGAACTCCCGCAGCACCTCGTCGCCGGCATCGTGGCCCCAGCTGTCATTGACCGCCTTGAAGTGATCGACATCGAGGAGGAGGAGCGAGAGCGAGCGGGCGCGCAGGGCGGATTCGTCGAACATCATCGCCAGGCGATTGTCCATGAAGCGGCGGTTGTGCAGCCCGGTGAGCTGGTCCATCACCGCCATCTCCATGGATGACTGGACGCTGTCACGCAGCCGCTCGGTGAAGCGCTTGCGCCGCACCTGCGTACGCACGCGCGCCAGCAGCTCGTTGCGGTCGATGGGGCGCACCAGGAAGTCGTGCGCACCGATGTCGAGCCCGCGCAGGATGCGGGCGCGATCCTCCGCCTCCCCCATCAGCAGCACGGAGACATTGCGCGTGCGCTCCAGCGTGCGCAGCTGACTGCAGAGGCGCAAGCCGTCCTGCCCCTGAAGGTCGAGGCTGACGATGACGCTGTCGAAATCCGTCTCGGCGGCGCGCAGCACCGCCTGCTGGGCATCGCTCTCGACCTCGACGGCATGGAAGGCGCAGAGCGCGTTCTGCAGACGCTCGACCACGCCCGGCCGGTCCTCGACCAGCAGGACGCGCCCGTTCAGGCCGGTTTCGGCGGCGGCCGCCGCCAGAGGGTCGGCGATGCCGAGCCGGACCGACGCCATGGCGCGGCTGCGCAGCTCGTCGGTCATCGCCTTCAGCCGCGTGAGATTGCGCACGCGGGCGAAGAGCGCGGCGTCGTCGAGCGGCTTGGTCAGGAAGTCATCGGCCCCGGCATCGAGCCCTTGCAGCCGGTCGCGCGGCTGGTCGAGCGCCGTGACCATGACGACGGGGATATGGGCCGTGGCCGGCGTTTCCTTGAGCCTGCGGCAGACCTCGAAGCCGTTCATGCCGGGCATCATGACGTCGAGCAGGACGATGTCCGCCTCGCCGCGCTCGCAGATCCGGATCGCGTCGACGCCGTTCAAAGCCGTGATCACGCTGAAATACTCGGCCGAGAGCTTGGCCTCGAGCAGCTTCAGATTGGCGGCGATGTCGTCGACGACGAGGACGCGGGCGGTCATGGCTTCGCTTTCAGCGGCTCAGGCCGCGCCGGCATAGGTCCGGACGGTCTCCAGGAACTTCGCGACCGAGATGGGCTTCGAGAGATAGGCCTCGCAGCCGCCCTCGCGAATCCGCTCCTCGTCCCCCTTCATCGCGAAGGCAGTGACCGCCACCACCGGTATGGCCTTGAGGTCGTCGTCCTCCTTGATCCATTTGGTGACCTCCAGCCCCGAGACCTCGGGCAGCTGGATGTCCATCAGGATCAGGGCCGGATGGTGCGTCCGCGCCAGCTCGATGGCCTCGATGCCATCAGACGTCTTCAAGGTCGCATAGCCATGCGCTTCGAGAAGATCGTTGAAGAGCTTCATGTTGAGCTCGTTGTCTTCGACGATCAGAACCGTCTTCATCAGGCCGCCCTTCATTCGCGCCGGGGATAGCCGCCGGGAGGCAGCGGGCTTTCCAAAATGGCGGCGTCGTTCGATTATTGTCGTAGCACGCGAGCAGTTGACGAAACGCAAACCGGATACGCGACTCCCAGGCCATGGCACCGAGACTGAACCAAGAGGACGCCGAAACGCTGGCGTTGCGCGCCCTCGGCTTCCTGGCCGCCGAACCGGAGCGGATCGAGCTCTTTCTGAGCACGACCGGCCTCGGCCCGGAGAATCTGCGCGCCGCCGCCAGCGAGCCGGGCTTCCTCGCCGCCGTGCTCGATCATATCGCGGCGAGCGATTCGCTCCTGCTCGAATTTGCCGGAAATTTAAGGCTAAATCCCGAAATCGTCGGCGAGGCGCGCCGCCTGCTCGCCGGGCCGGAGCCGGACGACTTCGCTTGAGCGCGGGGCCGTTCCCGCTGCGCAGCCTGTGCCGCGACTGTCTGGCGGACCATGATGCGGCCGTCCCGCTGCGGCGCTGCCCGGCCTGCGGCTCGCCGCGGCTGATCCGCCACACCGAACGCGACACGCTGAGCCTCGCCCATATCGATTGCGACGCCTTCTACGCGACGATCGAGAAGCGCGACGATCCGAGCCTGCAGGACAAGCCGGTGATCGTCGGCGGCGGCAAGCGCGGCGTCGTCTCGACCTGCTGCTACATCGCCCGCACCTATGGCGTGCGCTCGGCCATGCCGATGTTCAAGGCGCTGAAGGCTTGCCCCGAGGCGGTGGTCATCAAGCCGGACATGGCGAAATACGTCGCAGTCGGGCGCGAGGTGCGGCGGATGATGCGGGAGCTAACGCCGCTGGTCGAGCCGCTCTCGATCGACGAGGCCTTCCTCGACCTCTCGGGCACCGAGCGCCTGCACCATGCCAGCCCCGCCGCGACGCTGGCGCGCTTCGCCCGGCATGTCGAGGCCGAGCTCGGCATCACCGTCTCGATCGGCCTGTCCTATGCCAAGTTCCTGGCCAAGGTCGCCTCCGACCTCGACAAGCCGCGCGGCTTCTCCATCATCGGCCGGGCCGAGGCGGTCGGCTTCCTGGCCGACAAGCCCCTGGGCCTGATCCCCGGCATGGGGCCGGCGAGCGTTGCGAAGCTGGCGGAGGGCGGCTTCAGGCTGATCGGTGATTTGCGCGAGGCCCCGGTCGACAAGCTGTTCCGCCTCGCCGGCAAGGACGGCCCGCGCCTCAAGAACCTCGCCAACGGCATCGACCCGCGGCAGGTCACGCCAGAACGCGAAACCAAGAGCGTCTCCAGCGAGACGACGCTCGATGTCGACCTCGCGCGCTTCGAGGAGCTGGAGCCGATCCTCTGGCGGCTCTGCGAGAAGACCTCGAAACGGCTGAAGGCGCAGGAGCTGGCAGGGCGGACGATCACGCTGAAGCTGAAGACCGCCGACTTCCATATCATCACCCGCGCCGCCCGCCTGCCCGAGCCGACGCAGCTTGCGGCCAGGCTGTTCACCGCCGGCCGGGACCTGCTGAAGCGCGAATGCAACGGCGCGCAGTACCGGCTGATCGGCATCGGCACGAGCGATTTCAGCCCGCCCGGCGACGCCGACCACGGCGATCTCGCCGACACCGCGACGCCGCGCCTTAAGGCGATGGAGGGCGCGCTCGACAAGCTGCGCGCCCGCTACGGCGATGCCGCCATCGGCAAGGGCCTCAGCTTGCGGCTGCCGCAGCGGCCGGCCGGGAGCGCTATTTCGCGCAAGGCTCCTGAGGAAGAAGATCCAGACGCGTGAGCGTGCCGCGCAGCGCGAAGCTGCCATAGTCGAGCTTGACCGCGCCGGTGACGCCGTTCTCGTAGAGCTCGAAGGCAATGGTGTAGGAGGGCGTGGTTTCGCCCGAGCCGACCTTGAAATAGGAGATCGTCACCGGCCAACGGGCCATCTTCTCGAATTCGGGACGCTGCAGCGGCTGCTCCGACGGCTTGGCCTCGATGCGCTTCCCGATGACCGAGAGCGTGTCGTAGACCTCCTTGCCGGAATTGGCGCCGTCATAGAGCCGCACGCTCAGCGTGTGCTTGCCGGCGCGCGCGGCCTGGATCACCGCCTTCATCTGCGCGTTCGGGAAAAGCGCGTCGCTGCCGTCGCGATGGGTCTCGGCCTTGGGCTGGCTCAGCTTCACCTCATAGCCACTGCCGCTCTTCTGGGCCGTGCCGTCGACCATGTCCGGCTTGGCGCCGCCGGCGGAGCTTTCCGTCTTGAAGCGGTAGCTCGCCCCGTCGCCGGCCTCGAAGCTGGTCGTGCGGGCATCGATCAGGCGCGGGCCGGCCTCGGTGCCGAGCTGCGTGACCTGACGGAAGGAGAGCGCATAGCCCTCGCAGGCATCGCCGGTGAACTCGAAGGCGATGCGGCCCTTGGCCGTCTCGATGTTGCCCGAGGGCTTGGCGTTGTCGAGGACGAGGTCGTAGACCGCGCGATGCGGCGCCAGCACCACCCGCTCGGGCGCCGGCTGCGTCGCGGCGGGCTGCGCCCAGGCCGGAACCGCCGCCAGCATCAGGGTTGCGATACCGACCCGGCTCGCAGGGGCCGCGAGCCTCAAGCTTATGTCGTTCATGCGCCGCTTTTCCGTTCCATCCTCGGTGGAAATCTAGGTGCATTGCGGCAATGGCGCAAACAAGGCGATGCGCCCGCTTCCAGACGCCGCACCGGCCCTGCCGCGACGGCATGGCGCGATGCTTGCGGGCCGTCCGGGCTTCGGCCATGAAGGAGCGGTCTCGAAAGACCCTGCCTCGCGCGCGGAGCCCTGCCCATGAACGCCGTCGAAACCCGCCTCGCCGAACTCGGAATCACGCTGCCGACCCCGGCGGCGCCGATCGCCAACTACGTGCCCTATGTCATCACCGGCAACCTGCTGGTCATCTCCGGGCAGATCTGCTTCGGCCTCGACGGCAAGCTCTCCGACCATCACAAGGGCAAGCTCGGCGCCGAGATCTTCAACGAGGCCGGGCTCGAGGCGGCGCGGCTCTGCGCCATCAACGTGCTGGCCCAGGCCAAGGCGGCGCTGGACGGTGATCTCGGCCGCATCGTCCGCTGCGTGCGCCTCGGCGGCTTCATCAACGCCGCCCCGCATTTCGCGGCGCTGCCGGCGATCATAAACGGCGCCTCCGACCTGATGGTCGAGGTGCTCGGCGACAAGGGCCGTCATGCCCGCTCCACCGTGGGCGTGGCCGAGCTGCCGGCCGACGCGGCGGTCGAGGTCGAAGCCATGTTCGAGATCGCCTGATGAGCGCCGGCCTCACAAAGGACACCACCCGGCCGGAACTCGGCTGGCTGGTCGCCAAGCCGATCGCCCATCGCGGCCTGCACGATCTCGCCGCCGGCGTGATCGAGAACAGCGGCTCGGCAGCGAAGGCCGCCATCGCCGGCGGCTTCGGCATCGAATGCGACGTACAGCTCACCGCCGACGGCCAGGCCGTGGTCTTCCACGATTTCGTGCTCGACCGGCTGACGGCCGAGACCGGGCCCGTCGTCGCGCGGACAGCCGCCGATCTCGGCCGGCTGACGCTCACCGGTTCGAGCGACCCGATCCTGACGCTTCCGGCCTTCCTCGACCTGATCGGCGGGCGCGTTCCCCTCGTCATCGAGATCAAGAGCCGCTTCGACGGCGATCTCGCGCTGACGCGCCGGACGGTCGAGGTCCTCGCGGGCTACAAGAGCCATCCGATCGTGATCAAATCCTTCGATCCCGCGATCGTGACCGCCCTGCGTGAGCTCGCGCCGGAGATTCCGCGCGGCATCGTCGCGATGAACGCCTATGACTATGGCGACTACGACCGCCTCTCGCCGGAGCGGAAGCATGCCCTCGCCAATCTGCTGCACTTCACCGAAAGCCAGCCGCATTTCCTGTCCTGGAAGGTGGCGGATCTCGAAAGCGCGGCGCCCTATCTCTGCCGCAACGCGCTCGGCCTGCCGCTGATGAGCTGGACCGTGCGTACGCCGGAGGAAAGGCAGCGGGCGGCCAGGCTCGCCGACCAGATGGTGTTCGAGGGCTTCCATCCTTGAGCGAAACCGAGGGAGGCGATCTCACCGTTCGCGTCGCGACCTCCCTCAAGGCCGTCTCCGCAGGCGCATGGAACGCCTGCGCCAATCCCCACGCCCTGCTGGATGCCGTCTCGGCGCCCGGCATCGCGGACAGCGAAGACGCCATCGACCGCGACAACCCCTTCGTCGGCCATGAATTCCTGATGGCGCTGGAGGAAAGCCGCTGCATCGGCGGACGCAGCGGCTGGTCGCCGGCCTATCTCCTCGTCGAGGATGGCGCAGGCCGGCTGCTCGCCGCCGCGCCGAGCTTCCTGAAGAGCCACAGCCAGGGCGAATATGTCTTCGACCATGGCTGGGCGGATGCCTATGAGCGCGCCGGCGGGCGCTACTACCCAAAGCTCCAGGTCGCCGCGCCCTTCACCCCGGCCACCGGCCCACGCCTGCTGGTCGCGGACGGCCCGCGCGCGGAAGAGGCCCGAACGGCGCTGATCGCCTCGCTGGAAGCGCTGCGCGCGCAGACGCAATCCTCCTCCGTCCACGTCACCTTCGCGCAGGAACCGGACATCGCGGCGTTGAAGCAGGCCGGCTATCTGGAGCGCAACGACCTGCAGTTCCATTGGCGGAACGAAGGCTTCGGCAGCTATGACGACTTCCTCGCCACGCTCGCCTCGCGCAAGCGCAAGGCACTGAAACGCGAGCGGCGCGAGGCGCTCTCGGCCGGGATCACCATCGAGGCGCTCTCGGGCCGCGACCTGACCGAGGCGGTCTGGGACGATTTCTTCGCGTTCTATGAGGATACCGGCTCGCGCAAATGGGGCCGGCCTTATCTCAACCGCGCCTTCTTCTCGCAGGTCGGCGCGGCGATGGGCGAGCGCATCGTGCTGATGATGGCCAGACGCGCCGGGCGCTACATCGCCGGCGCCATCAACTTCCGCGGCGCCAATACCCTCTATGGCCGCAACTGGGGCTGCATCGAGGACCATCCCTTCCTGCATTTCGAGGTCTGCTACCACCAGGCCATCGACTACGCGATCGCGCATGGCCTCGCCCGCGTCGAGGCGGGCGCGCAGGGCGAGCACAAGCTTGCGCGCGGCTATCGCCCGGTCATCACCCGCTCGCTGCACCATATCGCCGATCCAGGCCTGCGCCGTCCGGTCGACGCCTATCTCGCGCAGGAGCGCGCGCAGATCGCGGCGGCCCGCGAAGCGCTCGCTGCCGAAAGCCCCTTCCGCAAGACGGACACCGCCGATGACTGACGAGGCCATCAAAGGCGCGAGCCCTCATCCTGAGGGGGCCCGCAGGGCCGTCTCGAAGGATGGTCCAGATGGTTCCGGAGCCTCGACGAACATCCTTCGAGACGCCGCTCCTGACGGAGCGGCTCCTCAGGATGAGGGGTCAGGGAAATCACCGATCTTCTGCGAGGACCGCGCGCTCGGCTATCGCCGCAGCCTGACCGATTTCTCGCAGCCGCTCGAACTCGACGACAGCTACCGCCTGGCGCATCTGCCCCTGGTCGCCCCCGAGCACCCGCGCGTGATCGCACGGCGCGACGGCAAGTTCTACGAGATGGGCCGGCATCCGCGCGTCTTCTCGCTGGTGCTGCCGGTCGCGGACGCGGCGCTCAGGGCGTCCCCCGCCTTCCTGGCCCTGGAAGGCGAGCTCAGGAGTTCGCCCTTCGCCCGCAAGATCGCCTGGGAGATCCTGCCGCGGCGCCGGGACCGCCTGCACGCGACGATCTGCGGCTCGCTCGGCATCGACGAGCCGCCGGCGATCGCGCAGGCGACGCACGACGCGCTGGGCGAGATCGAGCCCTTCGCGGTCGAGCTGCGCGGGCTGTTCTCGGGCAACGTCAACCGGGGGCGGCTCTACCTCGCCGCCTATCCGGAGATACACGGCGGAACCAACATGCTGCAGGCGGTGCAGGCGGCCTTCGGCCGCCCGCCCGGCGATCTCTGGCTCGTCGGCCTCTACAACTTGACCGACGATCTCGACGCCGCCGAGACGTCAGCCTTGGCCGAGATCGTCGCGCGCTGGTGGAACGAACCGCTGCTGCGCTTCACCGCGACGGAGCTGCAGCTGATGGCCGCAGGTGACGACCTCGTGCTCGACGGCAGCGTCGAGGCGACATTGCCGCTGGGCACCGCGCGCGGGGGCGCCCGGCTTCCACGGCCTTGACGCCTTCGCGGACCGGCCACAGGTTGCGCGCTTCGCATTCCAAGCCATCCGGAACCGCCATGACCGCCTATGACCCGTCCAACGTCTTCGCCAAGATCCTGCGCGGCGAGCTGCCCTCCCATACCGTCTACGAGGACGCGGAGACGCTTGCGATCATGGACATCATGCCGCGTGCCGACGGACATGTGCTGGTGATCCCGAAAGCCCCCTGCCGCAACGTTTTCGACGCTTCGCCCGAGGCGCTGAAGGCAGTCGCGCTGACGACGCAAAAGCTCTCGCGCGCCGTCAAGGCCGCCTTCGCCGCCGACGGGCTCACCATCCAGCAGTTCAACGAAGCCGCCGGCGGCCAGGTCGTGTTCCATCTCCATGTCCATGTCATGCCGCGCTTCGACGGCGTGGCGCTGCGCCCGCATACCGGCGCGATGGAGAAGAACGAGGTGCTCGCCAGCAATGCCGAGAAGATTCGCGAGGCCCTGAAAAAAATCTGAGAGGCATGTCACAAGGGGCGTGGCTGCCTCGTCTTGTCGTCATCAACCGATGGAGAAGACCATGAGCCAACGCCTCAATGTTTTTCAGGTGGCGCCCGCAGCGATCGAAGCGCTGCTGAAGACGCAGGCCTATGTCAACGAGAGCGGGCTGGAGCACAGCCTGCTCGAGCTGGTGAAGATGCGAGCCTCGCAGATCAACGCCTGCGCCTATTGCCTGCACATGCACTCGATGGATGCCCGCAAGGCCGGCGAGAGCGAGGCGCGGCTCTATCTGCTCGACGCCTGGCGCGAATCCGACCTCTACACCCCGCGGGAGCGCGCCGCGCTCGGCTGGACCGAGGCGCTCACCCGCCTCTCGGAGGGAGCCCCGAGCGACGAGGCCTTCGCGGAGCTGCGTGCTCATTTCAGCGAGAAGGAGTGCGTCGACCTCTCGATGTCCATCGCCGCCATCAATGCCTGGAACAGGCTGAATGCCGGCTTCCGCTCGCGCCACCCGGCCGACCGGCCGCGCAAGACCGAGGCCGCGGCCTGAGCCGATGCCTGTTCGGGCCGAGCGGCCTTGCCCGCTCGGCCCGGTCTACCGTTCCGCAGCGAGATAACACCATGAGCAAACGTCTCAACCCCTATACGACCGCCCCCGACATGATGAAGCCGATGATCGCGCTCGAAGCGGCGGTCAAGGATTCCGGCCTCGAATACAGCCTGATCGAGCTGGTGAAGATGCGCGCCTCCCAGATCAATGGCTGCGCCTATTGCCTGCACATGCACTCGGCCGACGCCCGCAAGGCCGGCGAGAGCGAGGCCCGGCTCTATCTGCTGAGCGCCTGGCGCGAATCCGAGCTCTACACCCCGCGCGAGCGCGCCGCATTGGCCTGGACGGAGGCGCTGACGCTGCTGCCGCAGACCCATGCGCCCGACGCCGATTACGAAGAGGCCTTGCGCCATTTCAGCGGGGAGGAGATGGTCAAGCTCTCGCTGCTGATCGGCACGATCAATGTCTGGAACCGGATCGCGGTCGGCTTCCGCTCGCATCACCCGAACGACAGGGCTCCAAGGATCGAGGCCGCCTAGCTTCCGCACGCACGGGATTTCATGACGGACGCCACGGCCGCCGGCTTCGAAACGCACCGGTCCTATTTGATCCGCCTCGCCTACCGCATGCTCGGCTCGCTCAGCGACGCCGAGGATGTGGTGCAGGACGCCTGGCTGCGCTGGCATGATTCCGCTCCGGAGGCTGTCTCCAGCCCGCGCGCCTGGCTCGGGCGCGTGGTGACGCGGCTGTGCCTCGACGTGATGAAATCGGCGCGGCGGCGACGGGAGAGCTATGTCGGCGCCTGGCTTCCGGAACCGCTGATCGAGGAGATCGGCGGCGCCCCCAGCGGCGACGAAGCGATCGATGTTCCCTACGCGCTCCAGCTCGCGCTGGAACGGCTGTCGCCGCTGGAACGGGCCGCCTTCCTGCTGCATGACGTCTTCGACCTGCCCTTTGCCGAAATCGCCGAGACGCTCGGGCGCAGCGAGGCCGCCTGCCGGCAGCTCGTCTCGCGAGCGCGCCGCCATGCGCGGGAAGACGGCCCACGCCACCCGCTCTCGCACGACGAGGCGCGGCGCTACGCCCAGGCGTTCTTCGAAGCCGCCCACAGCACCGACCCCACGGTCCTGAAGAGCATGCTCGCCCATGACGCCGTGCTGCGCGCCGATGGTGGCGGCAAGGTGAACTCGGTGCTGAACCCGATCCTCGGCAGCGAGAAGATCGGCCGCTTCTTCGCTGGCGTCGCCCGCCATGTCGAGCAGGAGGGGCGCGCGACGACACGCTACGCCTTCGTGATGATCAACGGCCTGCCCGGCTATGTCAGCCTCGAGCGCGGCGAGACCGCGCAGGCGACGGCCTTCGACATCCGCGATGGGCGCATCGCCGCGATCTACATCGTCCGCAACCCCGACAAGCTCGGCCATGTCCGGCGGCAGCTGGCAGATGCCTAGGCAGACCTCATCGGATCGGATCGCGGACACCGCCATTGCGAGCGAAGCGAAGCAATCCAGGGGGATTGGCCGAGCACCTCGTCCGGTCCCCCTGGATTGCTTCGTCGCTGGGCTCCCCGCGCGAACCGCCCGAAAGCCCCTCTAGCCTGCCGCGAACAGCCAGACGCCGCCGATCAGGATCGCTTCACCGACCAGCACGGCGAGCATCATCCGGCGCCGGTCCAGCAGCATGACGACGCTCGCGGCGGCAAGCGCCGCGACCCGCACCAGGGCAGGCGCAGCGGCAAGCGCGCCCGGCGGCGAGACCATCAGCTTGGCGACGATGCCAGCCAGCAGCGCCGTGGCGACCGCCCTGACCCATTCGAGCAGCGGCGAATCGTTGGACAGCCCGCGCGCGAAGCCGACCGCGAGCCAGCGCCAGATCTCCGTCGGCAGGACCGCGAAGAGCATCAGGGCCAGATAGGGCCAGAGAGGCCCGTCGAGCAGGGCGATCGGCTGGGTCATGCCGGCTTCCGCTTCCGCCCGACGGCAAAGGCGATGGTGCCCGCCGCGAGCCCGGCGACGATGAGATCGAAACCGCCGCCGATGAAGCGCTCACAGATCGGCGCCAGCACGAGCCCGAGAGCCAGCGCGGTCACGTCACCGCGATGGCGCAGCCCCCCTATCAGCGAGATCAGGAAGAAGATCGGCGTCAGGCACAGCAACCCGGCGGCGAAGGGAATCGGCAGCGCACCGAGAAGATAGTAGCCCGTGAAGGTGCCGACCGAGCTGACGGCCATGCAGGTGTTGGCGAAGCCGAGGAAATAGGCGACCCGCTGATGTGGGGCGATGCCGGGCAGCCGGCGAAGCCCCTCGCTCCAGGCGGTAACCGCGACGTAATGTGCAAGGAAAAGCTGTTGCCAGACACTCTGGCCCGGCCGGCGCAGCAGCGGCAGGATCGCCATGGTCATCGGCAGGAAGCGCAGCGAGGCGAAGGCAACCGCAATGGCGATCGCGCTCCAGGCGGCCCCGGCCGCGATCGAGGCGAAGAACAGCACCTGCGAGGGGCCGGCCCAGACGAGGATCGTCGAGAGCACCGCGACATCGACCGGATAGCCGACATCGCGGGCGAGCGAGCCGATGCCGATGAGCCCGAAACCGACGATCCAGGCGGGCAGCAGCAGCGCATCGCGCATGCCGGCCAGCGCGACACGCTGCCAGCTCCAGTCTGCGGATACGCTCATAGGGTCATCGCTGCGGGACGGGCTCGAAGGAGTCACGGCCCCGGATCGGAGCCTTCTCCTCTATCGGTCATGCCCTCGACGCTTGCATAGATGCCGTCAAGCCGGCCCGCTCTGCGATTGATGCAAGGAGCGGCGTGCCGGAGCCCACGAACAGAAGGGCCCCGGACAGGGGAAGCGCCTCCCTCCGCCAGGAAAGGCGCCGCCGCGATTCCGTAAACCGCGTGGGGCGCTCGAACGCGACCTTGCCGCTTAGCCCTTGCCGCCCTTCATCGCCATCGTGATGATCTCGTTGGCGAAGTCGATGATCTCCTTGGGGATGCCGCCGACGGCCTGGATGCAGAGATAGATCAGATAGATGATCGCGGGCACCAGGATCCAGCCGAGCACCTCCTCGAAGACCTTGCGGCGGCGCCTGCGGCGGTCACGCTTCTCGAACCAGCCCAGCTTCTCCTTGGGCGGGCGCGCGGGCGCCTGATCCTGGGCCTGGGGCAGCGCCTCGCCGGGCTCGGCGGCGAGGGTTGCGGATTTCCGTTTGAACAACACGCTTCTAGGCCTTCGTCAGCGGGACCTTGGGAACGGTGCGGACCGCGCGGCCGGAGGCCTTGGGGGGCTCGTCCGGGCCATCATCCGGTCCGGTGCCTCCCTTGGGCCCCTTGCGCGGCGCGGCCTTCGCCGGCTTGCCGCCCGCGGCCGCCTTGGCACGCGGCTTCGGCGCCCGCTTGGCCGTCGCCGCAGCGACATCCTTTTCCGGCTTCGGCTTAGCCGGCCCGTCGGGGAATTCAAGTCCGAGCACCTTGATGCCGGTTTCGGACTGGACGACCACGACCTTGACCGCGCCGCCGTTCTTGAGGCGCCCGAACAAGACCTCGTCGGCCAGCGGCGTCTTGATCGTCTGCTGGATCAGCCGCGCCATCGGACGGGCGCCCATCGTCTCGTCATAACCGTTCTCGACCAGCCATTCGCGCGCCTCTTCCGAGAGCTCGATGGTGACATTGCGGTCGGCGAGCTGGGCCTCGAGCTGGAGCACGAACTTGTCGACCACGCGCGCCACCACCGTCTTGGGCAGGTGCCCGAAGGAGATGACCGAGTCGAGCCGGTTGCGGAATTCCGGCGCGAACAGCTTGTTGATCGCGTCGGTATCGTCGCCCTCGCGCTTCGTCCGGGTGAAGCCATAGGCCGCCCGCGCCATGTCGGCGGCGCCGGCATTGGTCGTCATGATCAGGATGACGTTCCGGAAATCGACCTGCTTGCCGTTGTTGTCGGTCAGCTTGCCGTGGTCCATCACCTGCAGGAGGATGTTGAACAGGTCGGGATGGGCCTTCTCGATCTCGTCGAGCAGCAGCACGCTGTGCGGATGCTGGTCGATCTGGTCGGTCAGCAGGCCGCCCTGGTCGAAGCCGACATAGCCGGGAGGCGCGCCGATCAGCCGCGAGACGGTATGGCGCTCCATATATTCCGACATGTCGAAGCGGATCAGCTCGACGCCGAGCGAGGAGGCGAGCTGGCGCGCCACCTCGGTCTTGCCGACGCCGGTCGGGCCGGCGAAGAGATAGCAGCCGATCGGCTTCTCGCCGTCGCGCAGGCCGGCGCGGGCGAGCTTGATCGCGGAGGACAGGGCCTCGATCGCCTTCTCCTGGCCGTAGACCGAACGCTTCAGCGTGGTCTCGAGGTTGCGCAGCACCTCGGCGTCGTCCTTGGAGACGGTCTTGGCCGGGATGCGGGCCATGGTCGAGACCGCGGCCTCGACCTCCTTGACGCCGATCGTCTTCTTGCGCTTGGCCTCCGGCAACAGCATCTGCGAGGCGCCGGTCTCGTCGATCACGTCGATCGCCTTGTCCGGCAGCTTGCGGTCATGGATGTAGCGGGCGGAGAGTTCCACCGCCGCCTTGATGGCGTCGCTGGTGTAGCGGAGCTTGTGGAACTCCTCGAAATAGGGCTTCAGCCCCTTGAGGATCTCGATCGTGTCCGGGATCGACGGCTCGTTGACGTCGATCTTCTGGAAGCGGCGGACCAGCGCCCGGTCCTTCTCGAAATACTGGCGGTATTCCTTGTAGGTCGTCGAGCCGATGCAGCGCAGCGTGCCCGAGGCGAGCGCCGGCTTGAGCAGGTTCGAGGCGTCCATCGCGCCGCCGGAGGTCGCACCGGCGCCGATCACCGTGTGGATCTCGTCGATGAACATGATCGCCTTGGGGTGCTGCTCGATCTCCTTCATCACCTGCTTGAGGCGCTCCTCGAAGTCGCCGCGATAGCGGGTGCCGGCGAGCAGCGTGCCCATGTCGAGCGAGAAGACGGTGGCGTCCTTCAGCACCTCGGGCACCTCGCCGCGGGTGATCTTCAAGGCCAGCCCCTCGGCGATGGCGGTCTTGCCGACGCCGGGGTCGCCGACCAGCAGCGGATTGTTCTTCTGGCGGCGGCAGAGGATCTGGATCGTGCGCTGGACCTCGGGCTCGCGGCCGATCAGCGGATCGATGCGCCCATCCCTCGCCTTTCGATTCAGGTTGACGCAGTAAGCCTCTAGCGCGCTTTCCTTTTTCTTCTTGTCCTTGTCCTCGGCATTGCCCGGGTCGGAGCGCTGCTCGCGCTGGGGCTCGCCCTCCTCCTCGGCACCGCGCACCGGCCGGCTCTCGCCTGCGCCGGGGCGCTTGGCGATGCCGTGGCTGATGTAGTTGACCGCGTCGTAGCGGGTCATGTCCTGCTCCTGCAGGAAGTAGGCGGCGTGGCTCTCGCGCTCGGCGAACATCGCGACGAGCACATTGGCACCGGTCACCTCCTCGCGGCCGGAGGACTGGACATGGATGACGGCGCGCTGGATCACGCGCTGGAAGCCGGCCGTCGGCTTGGAATCGTCGCGACCGTCGGTGACGAGATTGGTCAGTTCCGAATCGATGTAGTCGACGAGGTTGCGGCGAAGCAGGTCGAGATCGACGCTGCAGGCGCGCATGACCGCGGCCGCATCCTGGTCGTCGACCAGGGCGAGCAGGAGATGCTCGAGGGTGGCGTATTCGTGGCGGCGCTCATTGGCGAGAGCCAGAGCCCGGTGAAGCGCCTGTTCGAGGCTGCGCGAGAAGCTCGGCAAGGGGAGCGCTCCTATCTGTTGCGGGAGTTTTCGGTCCGACCCAAGGCTACTTCTTCTCCATCACGCATTGCAGCGGGTGCATATGCTTCCGGGCGAGGTCCATGACGAGGGTGACCTTTGTCTCGGCGACCTCGTAGGTGAAGACGCCGCATTCTCCGACGCCGTTCTGATGCACATGCATCATGATCCGCGTGGCTTCGGCGCGATCCTTGTTGAAGAACCGCTCCAGGACATGAACGACGAACTCCATGGGGGTGTAGTCGTCGTTCAGCAGCAGGACACGATAGAGGTTCGGCTTGCGCGTCCGCGTGCGGGTCAGCACCGCGGTGCCGGCCCCCTCGCGCCCGCCACCGCCGGGAGGCCCGGCCCGTCTGGGCTTGTCGGCCATGGCGAGAGGCTTCGCGCTACCGCGTGGACGCGACACGAATCCAGCACGCATTGCCGTGTCCTCGCCCGCCTGCATCGTCCCCGTCCGCGCCATACCCGACAAAACCTGGCCCAATCGATCCTGCGTTCCCACCCGAGATAGTGCTTCGCCTACGAATTTACAGTCCTCGCTCCCGCTCCGCCAGCCCGTTCCCCTGCGCCACCCTCAACTCTTCGCAGCCCAGCCACGACGCACAACGGCTTGACCGGCCCGCCCTGCCCCGGACATATGCCGCCCGGGCCGCTGGACAAGGAAACCGCCATGACTCCCAACGCCGTCGTCACCATCGGCGAGGATCTCGCCCGGCCCGTGCGCTTCGGCAATGCGCTGCCGCTCGCGCTCATCGCCGGCCCCTGCCAGATGGAAAGCCGCGACCATGCGCTCGAATGCGCGATCGCGCTGAAGGAGATCGCGACCGCGCTCGATATCGGCCTCGTCTTCAAGACGTCTTTCGACAAGGCCAACCGCACCAGCGTCAAGGGCGCCCGCGGCATGGGGCTGCAGGCGGCCCTGCCGGTCTTCGCCGAGATTCGCCAGCGCACCGGCCTGCCCGTGCTGACCGACGTGCACGACGCCGCACAGTGCGCGCCCGTCGCCGAGGTGGTCGACGTGCTGCAGATCCCGGCCTTCCTCTGCCGCCAGACCGACCTGCTCGTCGCCGCGGCCCGGACCGGCCGGGTCGTCAACGTCAAGAAGGGCCAGTTCCTCGCGCCCTGGGACATGGTCAACGTCGCGGCCAAGGTGACGGAGAGCGGCAACCCCAACGTCATGCTGACCGAGCGCGGCGCCTCCTTCGGCTACAACACGCTGGTCACCGACATGCGCTCGCTGCCCATCATGGGTGAGATCGGCGCTCCGGTGATCTTCGACGCCACCCATTCGGTGCAGCAGCCCGGTGGCAAAGGCTCCTCGACCGGCGGCCAGCGCGAATTCGTGCCGGTGCTGTCGCGCGCCGCCGTGGCGGTGGGCGTCGCCGGCCTCTTCATCGAGACGCATCCCGACCCCGACCGCGCGCCTTCGGACGGGCCGAACATGGTCCCGCTCTCCGAGTTCCAGGAACTCGTCGCCGAACTGCAACGCTTCGACCGACTCGCCAAGCACCGCCCGGCACCGACGATCGCCTATGTCTGAGCCCGCGCAGGCCGCCGGCGACGACCTGCGCCTGCTGATCCCGGTTCTCGGCCTCTGCGGCTTCGCCTCGACCTTCACGATGCGACTGGTCGATCCGCTGGTCCCGACGCTGGCGCATGAGTTCGGCCAGAGCGTCCATCAGATCGCCTTCCTGGTAACGGCCTTCTCCGGCTGCTACGCGCTGGGCCAGCCCTTCCTCGGCCCGATCGCCGATTCCGTCGGGAAGCTGCGCAGCATCGCGACCTGCCTGGCTGCGCTCTGCCTGCTCTCGGCACTGGCCGCCTTCGCCACCAGCTTCTGGGTCCTGCTCGCCCTGCGCGCCGCCGGCGGCGTGATGGCCGGAGGCGTCATCCCCGCCGCGATGGCGGCGATCGGCGACCGCGCACCGATGGCCGAGCGACAGATCATGCTCGGCCGCTTCCTCGTGATCATGATCGTCGGCCAGATGGCGGGCGCGACGTTCTCCGGCCTCCTCGCCGACCATATCGGCTGGCGCGCCGTCCTCGGCGCCGCCAGCGTGCTGGCGGGCGGGGCCGCGCTGCTCGTCCGCCTCGCCCTGAAGCCCAGACCGGATGCCGCCAGGGCCCGGCTCAGCCTCGCCGGCGCGATCGCCAGCTACCGGGCCGTCTTCGCCAATCCGCGCAGCAAGCTGCTCTATCTGCTCGTCATGCTGGAAGGCGCGCTCGTCTTCGGTGTCCCGCCCTTCGTCGCGGCGATCCTGCACGAACGCTCCGGCGTCGGAGCGTCAGAGGCCGGCCTCGCGATCGGCGCGATGGGGCTCGGCGGGCTGCTCTACGGAACGCTGACCCGGGTGCTGGTCGAACGGATCGGGCCGCGCCAGATGATGCGGCTCGGCGGGCTCGCCATGGCGCTGGGCTATTTCGCCTTCGCGCTGCCGGGACCGTGGTGGACGGCGATCGGCATCTTCCTGATGACCGGCTTCGGCTTCTTCCTGCTGCACGGCACCTTTCAGGCACAGGCGACGGAGCTGGCGCCGACGGCGCGCGGATCGGCCATGGCCCTGTTCGCCTGCTTCTTCTTCATGGGCCACGCGACCGGGCCGCTCATGACCGGCACGCTGCTCCAGTTCGCCGGCACGCAGCTCGCACTCATCGTGCTCGGCGTCGGGATCGGCGTGCTCGGCCTCGTCACGCCGCGGCTGCTGCCGCCGCTCGGCTCGCGCAGCTGATCAGCGCCCGCGATAGGGCGCCACGCCCTGGTCGGGCAGCCACAGCCCCTTCGGCGGTTCGCCGGTCTGCCAGAACACATCGATCGGGATGCCGCCGCGCGGATACCAGTAGCCGCCGATGCGGAACCATTCCGGCTCGAGCAGATCAACCAGCGTCATGCCGATCGAGACGGTGCAATCCTCATGGAAGGCGCCGTGGTTGCGGAAGGCGCCGAGATAAAGCTTCAGCGACTTCGATTCCACCAGCCACTGCCCGGGCAGGTAATCGATGACGAGGATGCCGAAATCGGGCTGGCCGGTGACCGGGCAGATCGAGGTGAATTCGGGGCAGGTGAAGCGGGCCAGATAGCGCGTGCCGGCATGCGGGTTGGGCACCCGGTCGAGGCGGGCTTCCTCTGGCGAGGCCGGCAGGGCGCTGCTCTGCCCGAGCTGAAGGGTCGAGGCATCGATGGCCATAAGCGTGTTCTCCTGATGTTGCCCGGCTTCTAGAGCGCCCCCGCCGCGATGGGAAGCGCGGGGGCGGAGGGTTCGCCCGGTGGCCCCGCGCGGCTTTCGTGAAAACTAAATTAAGACTGGCGCGTTATCCGGGAAACGATCGGCTTTCGGCCGGCTCCTTCGCTGCACGGGCGGCGATGAGCCGGGAAGCCACCGCGGCTCGGGGCAATCCATGATCATCGCCGGCATCCTGCTCCTGACGGGTATCCTGATCGGCCTCTCATACCGCTACCCGGTGCTGCTTCTCGCCAGCCTCGGCGTGACGCTCGCCGCCTTCCCGCTCTGGTTCGCCCGCGGCGAGCTCGGGCTCCTCAGCATCGCCGTCTGGTTCGGCTACCTTTCCGCGCTGCAGGGCGGTTTCCTGCTCGGCGGCTATCTCGACACGGCACAGCAGCAGGACGGCTGGCTGCCCGAGCCGGACCGCCAGGCCTGAGGCCGGCGAAGGCCGCCAAAACACCGCCACCAGACCCGTCATCGAAGGCTCGACATGCGACGCGGCCGGCGAGATCGGCCGCCGAAGCCCCTCCACGGGCGGAGCGCCACGCCTTCCGACAAGGCGATTCCCCTTTCCCGTCCGATGTTCTAGAAGCGCCCCATCCCTGCCTCCTTCGGAGTGAGCCATGACCGCGATCATCGACATCATCGGACGCCAGATTCTCGATTCCCGTGGCAACCCGACAGTCGAGGTCGACGTTGTGCTGGAAGACGGCTCGATGGGCCGCGCCGCCGTTCCCTCCGGCGCCTCGACCGGCGCGCATGAGGCCGTCGAGCTGCGCGACGGCGACAAGTCGCGCTATCTCGGCAAGGGCGTGCTGAAGGCGGTCGAGGCCGTCAATGTCGCGATCGCCGAGGCGATCGTCGCCATGGACGCCGAGGACCAGACCGCGATCGACCAGACCATGATCGAGCTCGACGGCACGCCCAACAAGTCGAAGCTCGGCGCCAACGCCATCCTCGGCGTCTCGCTCGCCGTCGCCAAGGCCGCGGCGGAAGCTTCCGGCCTGCCGCTCTACCGCTATGTCGGCGGCACCTCGGCCCGCGTCCTGCCGGTGCCGATGATGAACATCGTCAATGGCGGCGCCCATGCCGACAACCCGATCGACTTCCAGGAATTCATGGTCATGCCGGTCGGCGCGGCCTCCTTCGCCGAAGGCCTGCGCATGGGCGCGGAGATCTTCCACACGCTGAAGAAGAAGCTGCATGACGCCGGCCACAACACCAATGTCGGCGACGAGGGCGGCTTCGCCCCCAACATCAAGTCGGCCGAGGCCGCGCTCGACTTCGTGATGCAGGCGATCGAGACCGCCGGCTACCGCCCGGGCGAGGATGTCGCGCTGGCGCTCGACTGCGCCGCGACCGAGTTCTTCAAGGACGGTTCCTATGTCTATGCGGGCGAGCGCAAGACGCGCGATCCCAAGGCGCAGGCGAAGTACCTCGCCAAGCTCGTCGGCAGCTACCCGATCGTCTCGATCGAGGACGGCATGGCCGAGGACGATTGGGAGGGCTGGAAGGCGCTGACCGACCTCGTCGGCTCGAAGTGCCAGCTCGTCGGCGACGATCTCTTCGTCACCAACGTTACCCGCCTGTCGCAGGGCATCAAGGCGAAGACGGCGAACTCGATCCTGGTCAAGGTCAACCAGATCGGCTCGCTGACCGAGACCCTCGCCGCCGTCGAGATGGCGCAGCGCGCCGGCTACACCGCCGTGATGTCGCACCGCTCGGGCGAGACCGAGGATGCGACCATCGCCGACCTCGCCGTCGCCACCAATTGCGGGCAGATCAAGACCGGCTCGCTCGCCCGCTCCGACCGGACGGCGAAGTACAACCAGCTCCTGCGCATCGAGGAAGAGCTCGGTGCCCAGGCGATCTATGCCGGCCGCTCTGCGCTGAAGGCGCTGGCCTGAGGCTGAAACAGCCCGCGTGCTGCACTGCAACGCGCGGGCGCCATGCGCACCAGCCCGTAACGAGGCCGGGCGCCCGACGCTAGACAGGGGCGATGGACCAACGCGCCCCTGCCCTGCCCGAGACGGATGCCCGAACCCGCCGGCGGCGGCGCCTCGCGGCCCTGGGCATGCTGCTGGCCGTGCTGATCTACGGCTCCAATTTCGTCATCAGCCGCCACGCGGTCCTGAACGGGCTGACACAGCACGACCTGATGGCGCTGCGTTTCGCCATCGCCGGCGTGCTGCTCCTGCCGATCTTCCTGCGGCCGGGGCTGCGTTCCTGCGGCGGGGTGGGCTGGAATCGCGGCTTCTGGCTGGCCGTGACCAGCGGCTTCCCGATGACCTATCTGATGCTGACGGGCCTGACGATGGCGCCCGCCGCGCATGGCGCCACCATCGGGCCGGGCACGGTGACGATGATCGGCATCATCGGCTCGGTCGTGCTGTTCGGCGCCGCCCTGACCGGCCGCCTCATGATCGGCGTCGCCGGCGTGCTCGGCGGCCTGCTCTGCCTCGGCATCGCCGGCAGCGCCGGGGCCAGCGCCGCCACGCTGCGCGGCGATCTGTGTTTCCTCGGCGTCGGGCTGCTCTGGGGCTTCTACCCCCTGCTGATCCAGCTCTGGCGGGTCGACGGCCTCGTCGCCACGGCGATCGTCTCGGTTTTGTCGCTCGTCTATCTGCCGATCTATTTCCTGTTCTATTTCCGTGGCTTCGACATCGCGCCCTGGTGGGTCCTGGCGCTGCACGGCTTCAATCAGGGCGTGCTCAACGTCATCGTCGGCCTGTGGGTCTGGGGCTGGGCGGCGCATGTGCTGGGGCCGTCCGTCGTCGGCCGCTTCCCGCCACTGATCCCGGTCACCGGAACGCTGCTGGCGATCCCCGTGCTCGGCGAGATCCCCTCCTCGCTCCAGCTCGCCGGGATCGTGCTGATCATCGGCGGGCTGTTCGTCGCCTCATGGCGCCGGCCGTCTCGACAGCCGCATCACGAGCAGGTTCCAGCCGACTGAGACGACGAGCCCGAGCGCCAGCGCAATCCATGAGCCGAGTGGCACCGCCGCCAGATGCACGACCACGAGGCCGAGCCCCGTGCCGAGCAGGCCGAGCGCGCCACTGCCGATGACCGCTGCCGCCGGCCCGCCGATGCGCGGCTGGAGGATGACGATCAGGCTCGACAGGACGATGGGCAAGCCCGCCAGGACGCCGGACCAGGTCGGGCCGACGCGCTCGCTCGCGACCGTCACGATGCCGACCAGCAGCGCGACGCATCCGGCGCGCAGCGGAATGGCAAAGCGCGACAGCTTGACGGGCCCGCGCGCCCGCGCCGCAAGATAGGGCCGAACCAGCGCATGCACGGCGAGGAAGGCGAGAACGTTCAGGCAGGCGAGCGGCCAGATCGAGAAATCCTGCGAGCGCACCGCCAGCAGGACGGCGATCCACACGGCCTGCCCGCCCATCAGGGCCGACAGCGTCGCATGGCGCTGCGCCAGGAGCACATAGGTCAGGATGAAGCCGGCATGGGTGACATTGGCGTTCATCGTGCCGAGAGCGCTCGCCGCCAGGAAGGCCGCGTCGTGGTCGAGCGCCAGGAAGACGAGCACGGGTCCGAGCGAGATCGGCAGCGTCGCGATCATCGCTGCGACGAGCGGCCCGGCGCGCTCGGCCAGCAACGAGCAGCCGACCACCACCGAAGCGGCAATCGTCATCTTCAGCGGCAGCAGCGCAAGCCCTGCGATCAAGCCGGCTCGCCCCTCTCCCAGCCTTCCCTGGTCTCGGCGATGAAATCGGCCAGGCGGCCCTGCGCGATGGCGGCGCGCAGGCCGGCCATCAGGTCCTGGTAATAGGCGAGGTTCACCCAGGTCAGCAGCATCTTGCCGAGCATCTCCTCAGCCTTGACGAGATGGTGCAGATAGGCGCGCGACCAGCCATTCGCCGCCGGGCAGGAGGACTGCTCGTCGACCGGGCGCGTATCCTCGGCGAATTTCGCGTTCTTCAGGTTCATCCGGCCGAAGCGCGTGAAGATCTGGCCGTGGCGGCCGGCGCGCGTCGGCATCACGCAGTCGAACATGTCGATGCCGCGCGCGACCGACTGGATGATGTCGTCGGGCGTGCCGACGCCCATCAGGTAGCGGGGCTTTTCCTGCGGCAGATGCGGCTCGACCGTCTCGATCATCGCCAGCATGATCTCCTGCGGCTCGCCGACCGCGAGACCGCCGACGGCATAGCCCTTAAGGTCCATCGCGGCGAGTTCGCGCGCGCTCTCGACGCGCAGATGCGGCACCGCCCCGCCCTGGACGATGCCGAACAGCGCCCGGCCGGGATGATTGCCGAAAGCCGTCTTGCAGCGCTCGGCCCAGCGCAGCGACAGCCGCATCGCCTTCTCGGCGACCTTGTCCTCGCAGGGCAGCGCGACGCATTCGTCGAGCTGCATGACGATGTCGGAGCCGAGCAGGTTCTGTATCTCGACCGAACGTTCGGGGCTGAGCACATGCTTCGAGCCGTCGATATGCGAGCGGAAGGTGACCCCCTCCTCGGTCAGCTTCCGCAATTGCGACAGCGACATCACTTGGAAACCGCCCGAATCCGTCAGGATCGGATGGGGCCAGTTCATGAATTTGTGCAGCCCGCCGAGCCGGGCGACGCGCTCGGCGCCGGGCCGCAGCATCAGGTGATAGGTGTTGCCGAGCACGACATCGGCGCCGAGCGCCCTGACCTGCTCGGGATACATGCCCTTCACGGTGGCGGCCGTGCCGACCGGCATGAAGGCGGGCGTGCGGATGACGCCGCGCGGCATGCTGATCGCGCCGGTGCGCGCGGCGCCGTCGCGGGCGGCGACATGGAAGGTGAAATCGGTGGTCGCGGCGGTTTCGGGCTGCGACAGCTGGGGCTGTACGGTCATGGCCTGCGAGGTAGAGCAGCGCGCGCCATTAGGGAAGAGGCGCGCGCAAGGGATGCGCCATGCGACGCTTCGAACACCCCGGCCAGGCCAAAAGCACTGGTCATCCCGGACAAGCGGCGAAGCCGCGCCGATCCGCGATCCATGCCGGAGCTTTTCCGGCAAGGGCCCAGGCATGGCCCCACGGGTCTCCGCTTCGCTGCGCCCGGGATGACCCGCGCCCTTATCCGTCCGGACCGCCCCCCTACTTCCCCGCGACCGCCGCCTCGTAGATCTCCGGCTTGAAACCGACGATCGTCTTGCCCTTGCCGAGGTCGAGCACCGGGCGCTTGATCATCGAGGGCTGGGCCAGCATCAGCGCGACGGCCTTGGCCGCGTCGAGCCCCTGCTTCTCGGCGTCCGGCAGGGCGCGGAAGGTGGTGCCGGCGCGGTTCAGCACCGTCTCCCAGCCATGCTCCTTCACCCAGCGCTCGAGCGAGGCCTTGTCGATTCCGCTCGCCTTGTAGTCGTGGAAGGCGTGCGAAACGCCGTGGCCCTCGAGCCAGACGCGCGCCTTCTTCATCGTGTCGCAGTTCTTGATGCCGTAGATCGTGATCGCCAAGACGCAGTCCTCAGGCCGGGCGCTTCGGGATGTCGAGGCCACGCTGCACGGCCGGGCGCGACAGGCAGCGCTCCAGCCAGATCGGCACATGCGTCAGGCTCGCATAATCGACGAGCTCGCCGGCGCCGTAGAAGCCGACGAGGTTGCGCACCCAGCCGAGGATCGCGATGTCGGCGATGGTGAATTCGTCGCCCATGATCCAAGTCCGGCTCACCAACCGGTCTTCCAGCACGCCGAGCAGGCGCTTGCTCTCATTGGCGTAGCGGTCGCGCGGGCGCTTGTCCTCGTATTGGCTGCCGGCGAATTTGTGGAAGAAGCCGAGCTGGCCGAACATCGGGCCGATCGCCGCCATCTGGAAGAAGACCCACTGGATCGTCTCGTAGCGCGCGGCGGGATCCTTCGGCAGCAGCTTGCCGGTCTTCTCGGCGAGATAGAGCAGGATCGCGCCCGATTCCCACAGGCCCAGCGGCTTTCCGCCCGGCCCGTTCGGATCGATGATCGCCGGGATCTTGCCGTTCGGGTTGAGCGAGAGGAATTCCGGCCCCCAGGTCTCGTTCTTGCCGATGTCGATCGCATGCGGCTCGTAGGGCAGTTCCAGCTCCTCCAGCGCGATCGAGACCTTCACGCCGTTCGGCGTCGGCAGCGAATAGAGCTGGATGCGGTCGGGGTGGCTGGCGGGCCAGCGCTTGGTGATCGGAAAGGCGGAAAGGTTGGCCATGGGGTGCTCCGGCGGAATCGGGCGAGCTTCGGCCGGAACGATAGAGCCGGGCGCGCCCAAAGCAACGGCCCGCCCGCCCTATTCCCGCAAGCCCGGCTTGCGACGGCGCATGATCACGGGCCGGACAGGGCCCAGCGACCCAGGATTTCGTAGCGTTCGCGCGGAACGCTGCGGATCAGGACGAAATCGTTCACGCGCCAGCTCAGCTCGCGCACGCGAAATGCCTTCGTCCGGAAACGATCGTAGAGCAGCGTCAGGTGCGGGCGCCGCAGGGGCTCCCTCGCGCGATAGCCAACTGCCCGCATGTCCCCATCCAGAGCGTCATGAAGGCGACAGGCTCCGACCACGCCATCGCCACCGGCGACGACGAGCGCGGGCTTCTCAGCCCCTTGGGCGAAGGTCGCGACCTCGTTGAAGGTCAGCCTGAAGGCAGCCTGACTGACGCGTTGCCCCGCGCGCTGCATCAAGGCGATCTCCTGGGAATCGGGTTCCCAGAACGCAGGCCAACCCCAGAGCGTGACGTGATATTTGCCGATGCCGCGCGGGCTGCCGGACAGTCCCAGCCAACAGCACAATGAACGGGCCATATGGTCGGCGGAAGCCGCGGCAACAGGATCGGGCAGAAGCGCGAAGAAGTAATTCGCCCGTTTGGGAAGCCAGACACTCCGTTCCATGGTCGCCTCCTTCGAAAGGATGGTCGAAGGAGGAACGATAGAACAAATCAAGAACATTTGTAAAGCGAGATCGACCTCCCGCGCCGTCGGCGCGAGAGGTCACGCTGTCAAGCCGGCGCGGTCTTGAGCAGGACGATGCCCAGCACCACCAGCACGACGCCGCCGATGCGGGCGGGGCTGAGGCTCTCGCCGAAGAGCAGGACCCCGAGCAGCACCGTCCCGGCCGCGCCGATGCCGGTCCACACCGCATAGGCGCTGCCGACCGGCAGGACTGCGAGCACCCGGCCGAGCAGATAGACGAAGGCGGCGAGCAGCAGCAGGGAGATCAGGCTCCAGCCCGGCCGCGTATAGCCTTCGGCATATTTCATCGAGACCGCCCAGGCGACGTCGAGCAGCCCCGACACGACCAGCAGCAGCCACGCCATTCCCTGGCTCATCGCAGCCTCATGCCGCCAGCTTCAGGCCCTCGGCCTGCATCGCCGCGCGCACCGCGGGGCGGGCCGCGATCCGGGCGAGATAGTCGCGCAGATGCGGAAAGCCGGAGAGATCGACCTTGGTGAAGGCGGCCCAGCTCGCGATGGTGAAGAGGTAGGCGTCGGCGACGGTGAAACCGGCACCGAGCAGGAAGGGCCCTCCCGCGGCGAGATGCGCCTCGACATAGGTCAGCCGCTCGCCAATGCGGCCGCGCGCGACGGCCTGAGCCTGCTCGCCATATTCGGGGTGGAACAGCCAGGGGCTGAAGCTCTTGTGCAGCTCGGTCGCGATGAAATTCAGCCAGCTCTGCAGCGCGAGGCGCTCGCGTGTGCCGGCGGCTGGAGCCAGGCCGCTCTCCGGCTTCAGATCGGCGAGATACTGGACGATGGCGACGCCCTCGGTGAGGAGCTCGCCGTCATCGAGCCGCAGGGCCGGAACATAGGCATTGGGGTTGATCGTGCCGTAGTCGACGCCCGTCTCGGTGAGATGCGGCGTCCTGCGGATGTCGACGCGCTCGATCTCGAGCGGGATACCGGCTTCCCGCGCCACGATATGCGGCGAGAGCGAGCAGGTGGCAGGAGCGTAGTAGAGTTTCATCGGTCGTCCTTTCAGAGGCCGCGACGGGCGGATGACGACAAGCTAGGCGCTGCGATCAAGCAATGCCCGTTGGCATTCCGCCAGCCGCGCTTGCATGACCGCAAGCGAAAGCTCTGCTAGACAGGACCGATGGAAGACTGGAACGCGCTCCGCCTGATCCTCGCCGTCCAGCGCGCCGGCAGCCTGACGGCGGCAGCGCAGCAGCTCGGCATCGACCATTCCACCGCCTTCCGGCGGCTCAAGGCCCTGGAGAGCCGGCTCGCGGTACGCCTGTTCGAGCGCTTGCCCGCCGGCGGCTACACGGCGACCGAAGCCGGTGCGCGGATGGCCGCCGCGGCGGAGCGAATGGAGGCGGAGGCGCACGCGCTCGACCGCGACCTCACCGGCCGCGACCACCGGCTGAGCGGGATGCTGCGCGTCACCTCCTCCGAGACTCTGGCCTATAGCCACCTGACGAGGCACCTCGCGCGCTTCCGGCAGGCGCATCCCGGCATCGTGGTCGAGCTCGTCATCGACAATCGCGTGCTCAGCCTGTCGCGCCGCGAGGCCGATATCGCGCTGCGGCCGATCCGCCCGCGCGAAGGCGATCTCTGGGGCCGCAAGCTCGCCGGCATCGCCTGGGCGCTCTATGCGACGCCGGCCTATCTCGCGGCACGCGGCGGCCCGCTCGACGAACCAAGGCAACTGGAGGAGCACGGCCTGATCGGCTGGGAGGAAACGGCCTCCGGGATCGGCGCCGCCAACTGGCTCGCGCGCGTCGCAGCGCCCGGCAGTTTCGCCTATCGGACGAACAGCCTGGTCAACCAGCTCGTCGCGGCCAAGGCGGGCATGGGGCTGGCCCTCCTGCCCTGCTATCTCGGCGATGGCGACGGCGAGGTGGTGCGCGCCATACCGGAGCCCATTGCCGACCTCGCCGGCGAGCTCTGGATCGTCACCCATGCGGATCTCAAGGCGACTGCACGCGTGCGCGCCTTCTTCGACCTCGTCGGCGACGCGCTGGCGCAGGAGCGCGACCTGTTCGAAGGCCACCGGCCGGCGAGCCAGCCGGTGCGGAACCCGTCATAGGCGGCCGCGGTGCGGGGCTCAGCGCGACAGCGCCGCCGCCCGGTCGAGCGCCGTCGCGAAACCCTGCAGCGAAATCGAGAACGGGGCCGCCGCCCCGCCATCGGCGACCGCCTTGACCTTGAGCGCGGTGCCGGTGCGCAGCATGACGAGCGTCGGGGCATCGAAGCTGACGGAGACCAGGCAGCCGCCCGGCATGCAGGTGCGGAAGCGGACGGGCTGCATCGCCGGCTTCTCGTCGACCTGGAAGGCGATGCCGGAATCGAGCGCGAGCCCGAAGGGCAGGACGAGCGTGCCCGAGAGCGTGCTTCCGGCCGGGGCGTTGAGTTCGATCGCCAGCAGGCGCTGGCCGTTCTGCTGCGCCTGGATCTGGGACAGGACGCAGCGCTTCGCCGCGCCCTGCTGCGCGCAGGCGACACGCCAGTCCCTGTAGGTCTCGTTGAGCGACGAGGCACCGCCCGGCAGGCTGGACGACGCCGCATTGCCGGCGGCCGGGACTGCGGGCTGTGCCCGGGCCGGCGCGGCCGAAGCCGCCATGCCGGCAGCGGCCAGAAGCGCCGACATCGCGAACCTGCCGGAGAAAACTATTCGAATCATCATCCTCGATGCGCCTTCCGCGCGTTGGATCGGGCAGATCCCTGCTCTGCCGCAAGGCCGGATACAAGGCGACCACTCAGAACCTGGCGTTGAAATTGGCCTTGAAGCTCTGGTCGGTCACACCCGAGCCGAACTGGCCGGCATAGATGATGCCGAGCGTCGCAGCCGGCGACAAGGCGAAGTCGAGCCCGGCCTCCACCACCGCGGCATCGCGAGCCACCGGCACGCCGCCGACGCCGAAGGCATCGCCCCCTGTCGCGAAGCGCATCGCGGTGAGCGGCGTCACCTCCGCGAAGGCATGCCGCCAGCCGAGCATCCCCTTGGCGGCCACGGCGATGCCCTTCAGTTCGAAGGTCGTGGCGGCGCGCAGGCCCAGAGTCGCGAAGGTCACGCCCGTGCTCGCCGAAGCGCCGTGCAAGGCGGCCGCCCCGCCCTGCTCGGTGAAGCCGTCGCTGTGGACATTGACATAGGCGAGGTTGAGGAAGGGCTCGAACCGGGCCGCGCCCAGGCCAACGCCATAGCCGAGCTCGCCGAAGAGCTGCGCGGTCGCGGCGTCATAGCCCCCCGCCATATGCCCACCGAAGCCGGGGAACGTCACGCTCCGCGAGGTCGAGACGTCGTGCCAGGAATAGGCCGCACCCGTCCGGAGGGAGAGGTTGCCCCATTTGGCGCCGCCATACAGGCCGAGGTGGTAATTGTCGCTCGAGCCCGAGGAATGGCGGCCTTTCACGTCGAAGCTGGTGCGGCTGTAGCCGGCCACGGCGCCGAAACGCCAGGCGTCGAAGACCGGAGCATCCGCGCCGATGAAGAAGCCGCCGGTCGAACGATCGAGGCGTGCGGCGTTGCCGTCGCCGGCGGTATCGCCCCAGGCTCCGAAGCCCTGCCCCCAGACGGCCAGGCGATCCGTGCGCGCCGAGACCGCCCGGGGCTGGCCGCCTTCATAGGTGACGACGGATTCGCCCGGCGCGCCGACATCGCCGAAGGCCGCCCGGATGCGGTCATTGACGGCGCTGCGGAGGAAGCGGCTGTCCTCGACCAGGGCGGAGCGCGCCGAAACATGGACCTCTCCCGAAAGCTGGTCGAAAGCCTGGCGGGCCTGATCCCGCGAAAGGCCCAGCACGGCGTTGTAGACCGGATTGCCATAGCGAAGGCTCTCGACGCCGCCGCCGGTCGCGACCTGGTTGCGCGTCGCGCCGATGGTCGCAAAGCCCGTGCTGTTGCGGGTCATCGTCAGGTAGACATTGTTGATGTCGTAGCTCAGCACGGGGTCGAGGAAGGCGAGGTTCGAGGTCACGCTACCGAAGGCGCCGGTGCGGCCGCCGGCCGCGCTGAGGATCGTATATCGGGTCGAGGGCGCGTAATCGCCCATGCCGGCCAGCACCCGGACCGAGCCGCCATTGACCGCCGCCGTGCCGGTCGCCTCGACCTTGTCGGCCTGACCTGTCGCGGAGAGCTCGACTTCGTAGATCGATCCCGGCTGGAAGACGATATTGCCGTCGAAGCGCAGCGTGCCGATCGAGTTGCCCGGTGCGATCGTGCCGCGAACGGTCGTGTCCGCCAGCGCGCCGGTTCCCTGAAGGCGTCCGGCCGTGCCGATGTCGAGCGTGCCGCCGAGCTTGCCGTCGACGGCGAGCGTGCCGTCTTCGACGGACGTCGCCCCGGCGAAGCCGCCGGAATCGCCGGTCAGCTTCAGAAGGGCGGAGCCGGTCTTCCGGAACTGTCCCTGCCCTGCCAGCACGCCGGCATAGGCTGCATCGGCCGCCTGGTTGAAGGTCAAGGATGCTTTCGCGGCGATCGCGGCATTGCCCTCGAAGCGCTCCGCGGCCGTCGCCAGGCCGCCCGCCTCGATCGTCCAGTCCAGCGCCGAGCGACCGTTCAGCGTGAGCTCGCCACCGCCGCGCTTGACCATCGTGCCGCGCGCGCCGCCGAGCCCGACGATATCGCCGCCGAAGCTCGCATCGGTATTCTGCTCGAACACGACCGTACCGGCATTGCCGATGGTGCCCGAGATCGACCCGGCCTGGCCGATCAGGGTGCCCGCCTCCACGAGGGTGTTGCGGTAGCCGTTGGCGGCATTGCCCAGGCGCAAGGTCCCGGTGCCGGCCTTGATCAGGTCGCCGCCGCCGGCGACGACCCCGCTGAACCCGAGCTCGGTATCGGCCGCGACGGCGATGCGGCCGGTGCCGGTGAGGGCGACCGCGCGCGCAATGTCGAAGCTCGCGGTGGTCGCAAGCGTGCCGCCGTTCAGGAACAGCCCGCCCGAAGCGGCGCCGAGATTGGCATCCCGCGAGACCTGCAGCGTCCCGCTGCGGATCTCCGTGCCGCCCGTATAGCTGTTGCTCCCTTCGAGAATGAGCGTGCCGAAGTCCGACTTCACCAGGCGGCTGGCGCCGGCGAGCACCGAGGCGATGGTCGCCACCATGTTCGCGCTCGCGCCATTGCCATTGCCGACACGGATCACGGTCTGCCCATCCGCCCCCTGCAGCGTGAGGGGACCACCCTCGACCCGGTAGCCCATCGAGGCGAACTGCATGCCGCCGACCAGGACCGGCTGGCCGCCGCCGTCGACGGTGACCGTACCGCTCTGCCCCTGGAAAACCGCGAAGCGACCGCCCCAGCTGTCGTTTGCCTGGCCGTTGGTCCGCGTCCAGTTCGTGCTCGCCGGGGCCCATGTCCCGCTGCCGCCGTCGATCCGCCCGTTGGCAGTCGTCGCCGCGCCGTCCCAGAACTGGACCTCCGGAATCTCCCCGGGGCCCGGACCGGCACCGACGACGATGTTGACCTGGCGGGCGATCGCGGTCTGGACCGAGATCTCGTCGAGGGGGATGCCGCCGGGAGCGCCGGTGACATCCAGACCGTTGTCCGTCAGCGTGCCGCCATAGTCGAAGAGCCGATAGACGCCGCGCCCGAAGCCGCCCGCGTCGGCGATCGTCAGGCGCCCGTCGAGCGTGAGATTGCCGCCGATGTCGAAAAGGGCGCTGTTGCTCGCGGCGCCCAGCCGCACATCGAGATAGGAGCTGCGATTGAGGGTCAGGTTGCCGGTTACGGCAAGCTTCTCGCCCGACCGCCCCTGCAGCATGCCGCCGTCCTGGACGACGACATCGCCCTGAACCGTGCCAGTGCCGGTGAGCTTGCCATCCGCGAACACCGAAACCGGCGCCGCGAGACGCCCGTCGATCCGAAGCGTACCGCCTTCGACATTGGCGAAAGCGACAGCCGAATCCGCAGCGGTCAGCACCAGCGTGCCGTTGCCGAGCTTGCGAAGCCCTAGGTCGCCGGCCGCCGGGGCACGCTCCCAGATGCGGCCACCCAGCGTCCCGGTCTCGTCGTCGCCGATCTGGACATTGACGTCGTGCCCCTCGAGCATGATGCCGTTGTTGAGCCGGACGCCGTCGCGCAGCACGAGGCGCGTGTCGTTTCCGACCCGGATGTGGCCAGTGCCCAGCGCATCCGTGACGCCGGCGACAAGCGCTCCCTGGGACAGGAAGGTATCGCCGGAATAGGTGTTGCGGCCGTTGAGCCGCAACGCCCCCTCGCCTTCCTTGCGCAGGACTCCCTCGCCGACGACGAGCCCGGAGAAGGTCGAATCGGATGCGCCGCCGAGCGTCAGCTGCGACTCGTCTTCGAGGCGCACAGTGCCCAGGCCGGCAACGTCCCGGATCGTCTCATGTCCCATGACGCGGAACGTCGCGTTCTGGCTGATGATGACGGATGCCGTGTCGGAGAACCCCTCGCCATTGGACGGGGAGGTCGTCAGCGTGCCGGCATTGACGAAGATGCGCCCGCCGGCTGTGTGCTCGCCCCGGAACTCGAGCTCGCCGGCACCGACCTTGAAGATGTCTCCATCGCCGCTGATGGGGCCGTTCAAGGAGGCCGCCTGCGTCGCAGCGACCTCCAGGGCAACCGTCGCATCGTGCAGCACGACGCCGTTGCCGATATTGATTCCGTTGCCGAATACGATGTTGGACCCCAACCCCTCGATCGCCAGCGTGCCCGTCCCGAGCGCGTTGGAATGAGCGAGCTGAAGGTTGCTGCTGACGAGCCTCGTGCCGTTGGTGTAGCCGTTGTCGCCGGCGAGGCGCACGCTCCCGCTGCCTTCGATGTGCACCCCCAGCCCACCCGCGCCGCCCGCCCCGTTGACGATCGCGCTCGAGACGTCGCGGCTGCCCGTCGCCTGGATGGTCAGGATCGCGTTGGTGCCGGCCGCGTTGTTGGTGATCCTGGTGCTGCCGTGAGGGGAGGACAGCCGCTGAACGGAGAGGTTTCCGCCGTTCAGATCGAGCGTACCCCCCGTCAGCTCCAGCTCGGCGGTGTTCGCAAGGAAGTTGCGGGCGATGGCGTTTCCCAGCTTCAGCGTCCCCCCGTTCAGATGCAGGACCGGGTTGCCGATTTGAGAGACGATGCTCGTCGGCGCGAACAAGATCGTGCCGTCCGGCTGCGGGAAATCGCCGATATGGAGGATGCCGGATCCGCCCGCCTGATAGGTGACGGTGCCGGCGAAGGCGGCCTCCACGCCGTTGATCGCATAGATCGTGGTCATGACGGTGTCGACGACCACGTTGTCGGAGTACGGAATGCTGGCGTCGTATCGATAGACGCCGCCAGCTGCCGCCGGCTGCGCCAGGAGCCCGCCCGCAGCGGCCAGAGCCGTGGCGGACAGCAGACGGGTTTTCAGGCGCGAGGAGGAGCGCTCGGAGCGCGGCGAACGTGAGGTTTTCATCGTCTGACCTTTGAAGAGTCGGGGAACGTTGTTTCGGCCGCCCGCGACGGCCGGCATTCACCCGGATGAGTTCAGGAGGAGTGCCTTCAGTTGCGGCGCGACCGGCCGCGTGGCGTCGGCGAAGGCGGGCCTGCCGCCGCAAGTCCGCGCGGCAGCGATGCCCCACCGGCCGCGCCGGCCGGGTGCGGGCCAACGCGACCGGTCGTTGCCCCCCGCCGCGTCGCAAAAATCCGCTCGTTTCAAGACACCCCCGACATCCACGCGGCGCCGGAAGGGATTCCGCACCGTAGGGCCGGGAAATTATGGCGGCGTCGGCCGCTCGTCTCGGCAGAACATGAACAACCTTTGCGGCACACGAACAATTCGCCAGAATTTCTCGACAGACCTGAACGAATAACGCCAAAATCCGCGCGCGATCGCTCGATCACACGTGGTTATTACTTCAATACATCGCTGAAGTATTGATCAGATCAGATTGTTTGCTCTGACCTCGGACGGGGTCGCCCCGAATCGCCGTCGGAAAGCTCGATTGAACGACGAGATATCGGAGAATCCGGCATCGTAGGCGATGGCGGTGATCGTGCGGGACGCCCGATCACGGTCCTGCAGATATTGGAATGCCAGCTCGAGCCGGCGCTCGCGAACGAAATCGGAGAAGGTCGTGCCTTCGCTCTCGAAGAGGCGCTGGATGTAGCGCGCGGTCACACCCTGCCGCCTGGCGACCGCGTCGATCTGCAACCCGTGGTCGGCCAGCCGTTCGAGGACATCCTTCTGCGCCAGCTTCAGGCGCGCCGCGCCGATGCTGCGCTCGTTGCGTTCGGCCCCGCCGCGAACGATGCCATCCAGCACCAGAGCGGTGAGATCGTAGATATGGCGGGATGCGAGGTCGCGCGCCTTATCGGATTCCGGCGGGCTCGCGCGGACCGCGTCGACATAGGAGGTCAGCAGCCGCATGTCGGCCCCCATCCCCGGGAGGACATGCACCGCTTCAGTGCCGAGCCGGGGCGCCAGCTTGGCGAGCAACCGACGATCGAGCGCCACAGCGTCCACGAACATGGGCCGGCCGAACCAGAACTCGGAGCAGACCGCCTCGTTCATCAGCGTGACGTCGCCGGCGGCCACCTTGATCGGCGCCCGGCCGTCGGCGGAGACCTCGTAGTCCTCGTGATGGATCGTCAAGAGATAGTGCTCGCGGCCGTCGCGAAGCAGATCGCGCGTACGGGCCCCGTGAAGCGGCGAGAAGCGACCGCGGCCGACGGTCAGCCCGCCAGGCAGCAACAGCGCCTCGAGGTCGATCCGGACCTGATCGTGATCGCGCGGCGCGAACTGCAGCCCGCCGATGTGCCGGCCGATGAAATCATGCACGAAGGCCATCCTCTCGCCACGCGGGATGTCTTCGGTCGTCAGGCGCTGCATGGAGGACGGCTCCGCGATGAACGGTCTTCCCCCGGACGCGGGCCCCGTGCGACAGGGCTCGGACCATGAGGCGAAAGGCAGAAGTCGATTGCCATCCTGGTGCCACACCCTATAATTATGGCGATCGGTCTACTACCGATAGCATTAGACCGGTCACCCTACAAGGAGCAAATTTGTCCTCGCAATCCGATACCCGCGGTCGGCTCATCAGGGTCGCCTCAGCTCTTTTTCGCCAGCGGGGCTATGACGGCGTCGGCCTGACCGAGATCCTGGAAGCGAGCAAGGCTCCCAAAGGCTCGTTCTACTACCACTTCCCGGGCGGGAAGGAGGAGCTCGGCGAGGCCGCCATCCGCTATGCCGGCGCGGAAGTGGCGAAGCTGATCGAGGGCTCGTCCGCCGCGGCGAAAAGCTTCGCCGACGGGCCGCGGATGTTCGCAAAGGTGCTGGCGGACGGCTTCGAGCAGTCGGGCTTCCGGGAGGGATGCCCGATCACCTCCATTGCCCTGGCGACGGTGCCCAAGATCGGCGCCCACGCCAGCGCCGTGCAGGAGGTCTTCGACCTCTGGCGGGACCGCATCCTGGGCCACGCCCGCCGCTTCGACGTCGCCCTTGCGGAAACCGATGCCGACCGGCTGCTGCTGCTCGTCGAAGGAGCCTGGATCATGGCGCGGGTCCGGCAATCGAAGCAGCCCCTTCTGGACAGCGTGGAGGTCTGGCTGCTGTCGCTCGCGCCAGCCCCGAACCGCGACCGGAATCCGGCGTAGGCGCCATCCGCGCTCAGTCATGGCGCCCTCGGTGGAGCGCCGGCTTCCTAGTCCGGCTCGTCGGCGGATATCCCGTGGCGCCGATAGAACGCGGCCTCGTCCTTCGCGAGCTGCTCCCGAAGCCGCTTTTCGGCGCTGATCAGCATCGCGTCGCGGGCGGCGCGGCCGGCCCCCATGGTGACCAGGCTGGAGACGCCCGACCGATCGAAGGAGGAGGCGATTCCGGCCGCCCCCTGGGCAGCGCCAAGCGCGGTCGCTTCCGCCATGAGCTGTCTCTCGAGCTGCCTGGTTTCGTCGGAATAGTCCGGCCCTTCGAAGGCCGATTCCGTCGTCTGGCAGCTCGCCATGAAAGCCGCCGAAAGGCCGACCAGCGCAAAGCGCGCGATGGTCGCCCGGATTGCGAGGGGGCGTCGGCGGAAGCTCCGGCCATGGCGGCGTCCGGCGGGGCCGGATTGCCCGCCCTCGGCTTGAATCGTCGGTCCCGGGCGCATTGGAGAAGCCAGATGGTTGTGATGACATGGAAGAGGAAGACGCGATTCGCTTGAGCCCAACGCTCGCCCGCCGCGACGAACGCCCGATTCGGTATGCGGCTGCCGCCCTCCCGTCTCGGGCGCCGGCGAACGATCTGCGCCTCAAACGAACTTCGGCCGCCGAATGCCGCCGTGGAATGCGCCCTGGCCGGCCGCTCGACGAGGTAGTGCTCGATGACGACGTTTCTCGACTGCAGGGCAGCTTCTCTCGATGAGGTTCCGGAGGATGCGGTGGCCGTCATCGGGATCGGCGGTGCGACTCCCTACCCGAAGAGCGCTCCTCACAGCGCGTCGGCCCCTGCCGCGATCCGTGCGGCAAGCCTGAGGCTCGCCCCGCGGCGGGGCCATTACGATTTCGATCTCGGCGAACCGCTGATCCAGGCGGATACGGATCTGGTCGATTGCGGCGACCTGCCCTTCGACGCGCGGGATCTTGCGTCCAACCGGAGCCGCATCGAGGCGGCGTTCCGGACCCTGCTGGCGCGCGGCGCGCGGCCGCTGCTGCTGGGCGGGGACGACAGCGTCCAGATCCCGGCCCTCAAGGCCTTTGCCGAGCTCCGCGGCATCACGCTGGTGCAGATCGACGCGCATATCGACTGGCGCGACGAGGTCGAGGGCGAGCGCTACGGCCTCTCGAGCACGATGCGGCGGGCCTCAGAGATGCCCGGCATTGCGACGATCGTCCAGATCGGTGCACGCGGCATCGGCAGCGCCCGGCTTTCCGATGTCGAGGATGCGCTCGCCTTCGGCGCCCGCCTGGTCGACATGCGGACCTTGCGCGCCAAGGGCGTCTCGCACGCGCTGGACGCGATTCCGCCGAACAGGCCGGTCGTGATCTGCCTGGACGTCGACGGGCTGGATCCCGCGGCGGTGCCCGGCGTCCTGGGGATCGCGCCGGGAGGGCTCGGCTATGGCGACATCGTCGATCTCGTCCATGGCGTCGTCGCCAAGGCACCGATCATCGGCTTCAACATCGTCGAGTTCGTCCCGGAACGGGATCAGGGCGACATCGGCACGCGCACGGTCTGCAGGCTCGCGATGCTCGGCGCCGGCATCCTCGCGATGAGCGCAAGACGGTGGCCGCGGCCCTGACGCGCTCGCGGCCCGGGAAGCGGCTCCCGCCTACTCCCACTCACTTGTCAACGAGCCGAAAAAGAGCAGCGTTTTCAGCGCGTTAGAGTGGTTCGATTTTCGCAATACCATGCGAAATGCCATGTTCGGAAACGCCAAAAAGGCAGCGAAAAAGCGCTCTGAAATGTCGTCTTTCTTGCGGGATAGCGGCCGCCGCGCGGAACGATAGGTGAACGAATCCCGGGGACAACCCCGGTGGCGGTGCTGGTATTGCCGATACGGAAGCGGTAAATCGATTCCCGGCAGTACGCAGTGCGCCTTGGATCAGCATGCCCTCACGCCCGGGGCATGTCGCCCCAGGGCCCGGGCCCGATCCCGGCATGGACCTAAACGCCATGAAGCACTTCTGCCCACTCTCGCAGCCCGTCGCCGTGCGCGACTATCTGCGGGTTCGTTTCGGACGGGTTGAGTTTGTCCGAGCACACTGCCGAGGCCTACCGAGCGCACGGTAGAACCCCGGATTCTTCAGTGAGCCTTGGGGAGCCTTCGGGCTCCCTCTTTTTTTCTTCGCCCTTCCCAAGGCGGAGAACTTGTGCCGCCAGCAGGCGACAATCCACCCTTGTCCACAGCGTGTGGATCGTCAAGGCAATAAGCGCCTCTTGCAAAATGTTCAGGGAGTACGCTTGGGCCTAGTTGACTCGCTCAGCGCGATTCGGAGCCGCGCGATCTCCTGGGCGGCATCCCTGACCAGCGTGTGGATGTGGTCGTCCTCGCTGGCGTCGCCACCATGAGCATTCGCCCGCCACCGCCGAAGAGCCTCTGCCCTCTCCTGCTCCTCCTTCTGCAGTCGGTAGAGGATGTCGTCGGAGCTGACGCGGAGAACGTCGTCGGTGGTCATGCTTAGCTCCCTGTGGCCTTGGCGATGGCGGCTCGTGCTTTAACGGTCATGCCGCACTCTCCTAGCGTGTCGCAAATGTCTTCAAGCGCCTCCAGCAGCTCAGGCGCGGCAGCTATCAGGCGGGCGTTGGCTTGTCGTGCATCTATGCCAACTATTTGCGCAATAGTTTGCGCTACTCCTGTATCGCAATCCTTTGTTATGCATAGAGTTTTTGCTCCACTTCGGTAGTTTGTTGTTTGAAGCTCAGCCCTCCAAGGCCCAGGCGTGTGCTTTGCTTCGCTCATGCTGCCTCCTTGGCCTGCTGGACGGCAGCGGCAGCCCGGACGATGGCGCGGCGGGTGGCCGCGCACACATCATCACCTTTGGGCTCGACCCCTCGATAGACTCCACCGTCGTCTTCGCTCACAGTCCAAGCCTCGATGCTTCGACGAATACCATTACCTACGTTCATCTCTAGCTTCGCTGCCAGCCGAAGCGCGTCGCCGTCGTCGGCCAGAGGGTTCCAAGCTTCATAGTTGGTGAGGTGGCCTCTAAATTTCGATGTGATGACCCATCCGTCACCATCCCACTCTACCTCTGGACCGTAGGCCTTGGCAGCCAGCTCCAGCAGTTCTCGGTCGTTCATACATCTCCTTGTCTATCGTCACAACTATACGCACAGACGCTGGCGTGATTTCAAAGTAATGGCGTGTCATTACTTTAGCACATACTTTGCCAGTTGTGTGGTGTGGTTTGAGAGCCACCACCCTGGGCGACTCATTGATGACGCGGCCACGTCATAAACAAGGTGCCGGAGCTGGGCCGCAGCCAAGCCGTTGAAATTGCTGCAGTAACGCCGGAGCGACATGGTATCGGCGCTATATCCGATACCATGAAATGGGGCGATGCGAATTTTCCTGGCGCAGCAACGAGTTGACTAGCGCCAGTACCATGATCGAGAACTTCGATGCCATATGGCATCGAAGCACCTTCGGGCAAGCATCGCGCGCCATACCATGCGCAGCACCAAGAACTGGCCTCACTGCGCGGCGAATACTTCTCGCGCAAAACTCCGCTTCAAGCATAAAAAAGCCCGCAATCACGCGGGCTTAGTCCATATCATCTTTTGGATTACTGAATCTATTCTTACAAGAATAGGAAAATAACCCTCACTCCCACTCGATCGTGCCGGGGGGCTTCGACGTCACGTCATAGACGACGCGGTTGATGCCTTTGACTTCATTAATGATTCTCGTCGCGGCGCGGCCGAGGAAGTTCATGTCGAAGGGGTAGAAATCCGCCGTCATGCCATCGACCGAGGTCACGGCGCGCAGCGCGCAGACATGATCATAGGTGCGGTAGTCGCCCATCACGCCGACGGTGCGCACCGGCAGCAGCACGGCGAAGGCCTGCCAGATCACGTCGTAGAGGCCGGCCTTGCGGATCTCGTCGAGATAGATCGCATCCGCCTTGCGCAGGATGTCGAGCTTCTCCTTGGTGATCTCGCCGGGGCAGCGGATGGCGAGGCCAGGCCCCGGGAAGGGATGGCGGCCGACGAAGGCCTCGGGCAGGCCGAGCTCGCGGCCGAGCACGCGGACTTCGTCCTTGAACAGCTCGCGCAGCGGCTCGACGAGCTTCATCTTCATGCGCTCGGGCAGGCCGCCGACATTGTGGTGGCTCTTGATCGTCACCGAGGGGCCGCCGGAGAAGGAGACGCTCTCGATCACGTCCGGATAGAGCGTGCCCTGGGCCAGGAAATCGGCGCCGCCGAGCTTGGCGGCCTCGGCATCGAAGACGTCGATGAAGAGCCGGCCGATGGTCTTGCGCTTGGCCTCCGGATCGGAACCGCACTTGGCAAGCTCGGAGAGGAAAAGCTCTTCGGCGTCAACATGGACGAGCGGGATGTTGTAGTGATCCCTGAACAGGGTCACGACCTGCTCGGCTTCGCCCAGGCGCATCAGGCCATGGTCGACGAAGACGCAGGTGAGCTGGTCGCCGATCGCCTCGTGGATCAGCACGGCCGCGACGGCCGAGTCGACGCCGCCGGACAACCCGCAGATGACGCGGCCGGTACCGACCTGCTCGCGGATCTTCTTCTGCATCTCGGCGCGATAGGCCGACATGCTCCAGTCCGGCTTGCAGCCGCAGATCTCGACGACGAAGTTGCGCAGCAGCTTGCCGCCATCAGGCGTATGGACCACCTCGGGATGGAACATCGTGGTGTAGAAGCGCCTGGTCTCGTCGCTCGCCACGGCGAAGGGGGCGTTCTCCGAGGTCGCCTTGACCGAGAAGCCCTGCGGCAGCTCGGTGACACGGTCGCCATGGCTCATCCAGACCGGGTAGCGCCCCCCCTTCTCCCAGACGCCCTCGAACAGCCTGGAGGGGGCGACGATCTCGACATCGGCGCGGCCGAACTCGGCGGCGTGGCCGCCTTCGACCTTGCCGCCGAGCTGATGCGCCATGGTCTGCTGGCCATAGCAGATGCCCATCAGCGGAATATTGGCGGTGAAGACGGCTTCCGGCGCGCGGGGGCTGCCCTCGTCCGGCACCGAGGCCGGGCCGCCAGAGAAGATCACGCCCTTCGGCTTCATGCGCGCGAACGCCTCGCCCGCCGACTGGAACGGGGCGATCTCGCAATAGACGCCGATCTCGCGGATGCGCCGCGCGATCAGCTGCGTCACCTGCGAGCCGAAATCGATGATGAGGATGGAGTCGTGATGGGGCTGAGCGCTCGTCATCGCGTCCCGTTAATGGATCGCGCAGGCGCGCGCAACGGGGCCGCGCCTGAACGCATGTCGGTTACGCCTCTAGGCCTTGGCGGCGTCCTCGATCAGGTCCGATACTTCGACCGGACGCGACGCCAGCGAGGCGTGGCTGGCATCGAGCTTCAAGGTCTTCTGCGGACGCATGCGCTCCGCCATCATCACCTGGTTTTCGGGCGCAATCATCCGGTCGGCCGTCGAGATCTGGTACCAGCTCGGCTTCTTCCTCCAGGCCGGCGCGGTCACGTTGTCGCCGAAGGTCGAGCCGAGCGGCGCCTTCTGCGTGATCGCCATCACCAGGGCCTCCTCTACCGGCAGGTCCTGGCAGAAGCTCTCCCGGAACTTGTCCGGCTTGATCCAGAGATAGCCGTCGCTGTCCGGCGCGATATTCGGGAAGGCCTGTGGTGGTTTGGCCTGGCTGATGCCGCCGGGGCTTTCCCCAGCATCGGGAGCGAAGGCAGCGATGTAGACCAGTGCCTTGACGTTCGGCAGGTCGCCCATCTCGGTGATGACGGCACCGCCATAGGAGTGGCCGACGAGCACGACCGATCCGCTGATCTGGCGCACCATCTTGCGCGTGCGTTCGGCGTCGTCGGCCAGCGATGTCAGCGGGTTCTCGACGGCATGGAGATCGGCATAGCCACGCCGGGACAGCTCCAGGATGACCTTGGACCAGTGAGCGGCCCCGCCCCAAAAACCGTGAACCAGAACGATGGCAGGTTTGTCGGGCATGCTTCGACCTCCCGTCACATCCGCCCTGCGATGCCGGCGGAACACATCCCCCAAGGGCAGCTTGGCAGAGATGATCCGGGCTGTCGACGCGCGGCGCCTTCAATCGCCGCGCTTCAGGCAGGCCAGAAAGAAGCCGTCCGTGCCGGTACGCCGCGGCGAGAGCTGCAGGCCGAATTCGGTGGCGAAGCGGGCGAGCAGGGAGAAATCGCTCTCGGCGCCTTTCAGGACGTCGATCGGCGCCACCGGCGTGCAGCCGGCCTGCCGGCCGAGGAAGGCGCGGATCGCCTCGTCATTCTCCTCCGGCAGCATCGAGCAGGTGATATAGGCGATGCGCCCGCCCGGCTTCACCAGCTTGGCGGCGCGCACCAGCACCTCGGCCTGGTCCTTGATCCGCTCGGCGAGCGCGCCCGGGCGCACGCGCCATTTGGCATCGGGGTTGCGCCGCCAGGTGCCGGAGCCGGTGCAGGGCGCATCGACCAGCACGAGATCGGCCTGGCCGGCGACATCGGCCAGCGGCTCGTGGCCGCGCGAGCGCGGAATGCGAACCTCGACGATGCTCGCCCCCGAGCGCGCCACCCGGTCGTGCAGCGGCGCCAGCCGCCGGCTGTCGAGGTCGGTGGCGTAGAGGCTGCCGCGGTTCGCCATCAGCGCCGCGAGCGCCAGCGTCTTGCCCCCTGCCCCGGCGCAGAGATCGATCACGGTCTGGCCCGGCCGGGCGCCGGCGAGCAGCGTCACCAGCTGCGAGCCCTCGTCCTGGATCTCGAAGGCGCCGGCGAAGAAGCCGGGCTCGGTCTGCAGCGAGGGGCCGCGCCCGTCATGGCCAGGCTGGAAACGCAGCGCATCGGGCGACCAGGCGCCGGGCTCGGGCTGGTGATGGGCGAGATCCGCGAGCACGGCGTCGCGCCCGGCCTTGAGCCGGTTGACGCGCAGGTCGATCGGCGCGCGCGCAGCCAGCGCCTGCCCTTCCGCGATCGCCATCTCGCCGAAACCGCCCTGGAACGAAGGCCAGAGCCATTCGGGCACGTCCGCCCGCACCCAGTCCGGCGCGCCCTCGTCGGAGAAGGCGGAGAGCAGCGCCGTCTCGTCGGCGGTCAGCGGCGCCGGCGCATGATTCTCGCCGGAGAACAGCGCGGCGATCTCGTCCAGCGGCAGGGCACGCAGGCCCGCCAGCATCCCGAGCACCAGCCCGCGCGGCTCTTCGGAGGCCATCGCATAGCCGGAGGATGCCTTGCGACGCAGCGCGTCATAGACGAGCGAGGCGATCGCGGCGCGATCCTTCGAACCGGCGAAACGCCGCGACAGGCCCCAATCCTTCAGGGCATCCGCGGCCGGGCGGCGGCGCTCGATGATGTCCTGCAGCACCTCGATGGCGGCGCTGATCCGGGCGGCTGGGGTCATGTCTCTTCAATCCTGGCGAGACCGCTCGGGCGGGCGCCGCAACGCAATTATGGGTCTGTCTCAACCGGTCGACCATGGCGCCGAGGCAGGATGGCTTCGGCGGCACGCTCTTGACGCGGTCGTTTCACAAGCGGCAAGACGATGCAACAGCATGTCGCAGCCACCGGGGTCCCCGCACATGAAAAGCGCCAGCCGCCTGATCATCCTGAGCTTCGTCGCCTTCGGCCTCGCCGCCTGCGCGACCCAGCCGCAGCCGGACTTCACGCCGCCCCCTGCAAAGGGCAAAGACGCCAAGACGACCCTGGAGAATCGTCGCTGATGAGATTGAGCGGGGCGGGACGGGCTGCGGTTTCACCGCGGCCGGTCGATCCAGCCCGCTCCAGCGATCATGCGAACCCGCGCCGGCCTTCGCCGGGGGCGGGTTTTTTCTTGGAGCATCCTTGGTTGAGCGGGCAATGAGCGCGTGGATCGACGGCGTTGGGGTGATAGCTTCGCCATCGCTAGCGGGAGTGTGCCGATGCCGACCGTCGCTGAGCATATCCGTCAGGCCCTGGGGGCCAAGGCAGAGGCTCTCATCAGTCGAGACCATCGCGCCCTGGATGACCTGATCGACGCGGAGTTCACCTATCTGAACGCCGGCGGCAAACTTTTCGACAAGCTTGGCTATATTGCCGATCGGGTGCCCTCTGTTTCGAGGAGCAATGGATATCCGCGTTGGCGATCAAGCAACTGGACGGCTTGGCGGTCGCCACCATGTCCCTTGCGGACACGTTCCGCTTCAATGGACAGATCGTCAGCGGACGCTTCAAATCCCTGGCGGTATTCCGCCATTCGTCGGGTCGCTGGCAATGGCTCGCCGGCCAGACCATGCAAGTTCCGGATCGACAGGCTCGTTCCGGATGACGAAGGCATTCGCGGTAAGCGTCCCAAGAGCTTACAGGCTAATCGAAATTGTCGATTGAAACCGTTGCCCTCAACTGCGGCTGGCAAGAACCGAGGTAGAGTCGTTGGCCCTCATAGTAGCGGCGGTTTTCAATCGCGAGCGGGTCTGCGCTGCATCCGTCCCTCTGCGACATCCTCCGATATGAGACCTCGAACGGGACGTTCAGAAAAACACTGAAGTCCCACAGGGCATACAACTCATCGCGATGGAGGAAAATTCCATCGATCAGCAAGATCGCCGAGGGAGCGACCTGCTGGCTCGCGATCGCCTCGCAATCTGCCCGATGGTCGAAACGAGCCGTCTGCACCTTGGTCGCGCCGTTTCGAAATGGCTCAAGCAGATATTGCCGCAAAGCCCGGTAATCATAGGAATCCTGGAAGAAGCCGCCGGGGTCAGCCTTTCCGCGCGCATAGCGGATCGCACGGGGATTGTGGAAACCGTCGACACTTGCCCGAACGACCGACGCTCCGCGGCGCTCCATCATCGGTGCCAATGCGTCGCGAAACGTGCTCTTCCCGGCCCCATCCACGCCATCGATCGCAACGAGCGCCCTGGCCGGCAACCCGGCGAGGCGCTCAGCGAGGTGCTCCATCTGCAGAAGACGCGAAGACATGTCCCACGTCATTACATGCCGAACAGATCAGTCTGCAACGAGGCTGGATACTCCCTCAAATCCAAGCGCCCGCCTTCATGGCCGTGTCATATCCGCCCTCTTAAGGTCGCCCGCATTTCCGTGAGCTGGGCCAGATCATGACAAAGAAACTCCTTCTCTCGACGACGCTTCTCGCCGCGCTGGCCTTCCAGCCGCTCGCGGCCCTCGCCCAGCAGGGATCCACCGCCAGCGCCGGCAAGCCGCTGATCATCGCCCATCGCGGCGCCAGCGGCTATCTGCCCGAGCACACGATCGAGGGCTACAAGCTGGCCATCGCGCAGGGCGCGGATTTCATCGAGCCCGACCTCGTCTCGACCAAGGACGGCGTCCTGGTCGTGCGGCACGAGCCGATGCTGAGCGGCACCACCGATGTCGCCAGCCGGCCGGAATTCGCCAACCGCAAGACCACGCGCAAGGTCGACGGCGTCGACACCACCGACTGGTTCGCCAACGACTTCACCGCCGCCGAGATCAAGACGCTCAAGGCCAAGCAGGCCTTCGCCGACCGCGACCAGTCGCATAACGGCAAGTACCAGATCCCGACCTTCCAGGAGGTGATCGACCTCGCCAAGTCGGAGAGCGCCCGCACCGGCCGCACCATCGGCATCTATCCCGAGACCAAGCACCCGACCTACCATGCCGCGCTCGGCCTCGCCTTCGAGGACAAGCTCCTCGACATGCTCAAGGCCGCCGGCTGGACCGAGAAGACCGCGCCGGTCTTCATCCAGAGCTTCGAGACCGCGAATCTGAAGTATCTGCGCCCGAAGACGCAGCTGCGCCTCGTCCAGCTGGTCGACGGCGACGGCGTCGACCAGGACGGCAAGGTCTCGCTCGCCGCGCCCTTCGACCGGCCCTACGACTTCGCGGTGCTCGGCGACAAGCGGACCTTCCAGGACATGCTGTCGGCTGAAGGGCTGAAGGAGATCGCGACCTATGCCGACGGCGTCGGCCCGTGGAAGCCCTATCTGATCGGCGCCAAGCAGACGATCGGCGCCGACGGCAAGCCGCAGGACCTCAACGGCGACGGGACCATCGACGAGCGCGACCGCACGCTGACCGCACCGACGAATGTGGTGAAGGACGCCCATGCTGCCGGCCTCCTCGTCCATAGCTGGACCTTCCGCAGCGAGCCGAAGCGGCTGGCCTCGGACTTCAAGGGCGATGCGGGAGCCGAGTACAAGGCGTTCTTCGCGCTCGGCCTCGACGGGCTGTTCTCGGACTTCCCCGACCAGGCCGTGAAAGCGCGCGACGGCAAGTAGACGGCTCCGGCCGACAAGCGAAAGCCCGCCGCGCCGGGCGCTGCGGGCTTTCCTTCGATCAGATGCGGCTTGCGGCCGGGTCGGCGGGGATCAGTCGCAGACGCGCGTCGTGCGCCGCACCACGCCGCGCGGCGTCTCCCTCTCGGAAATCACGGTGCGGCAATCGTCGTCGCGATAACGCGCGCGCCGCCACTCCCGTTCGCGCATGCGCTCGTAGCGCTCCTGGCGAATCTCGCGATCGATCGCCCGCTCGCGCGGCGAGCGCGGATCGACGCTGACGCCACCGGGGCCGATATTGATGGACTGGGCATAGGCTCCGCCACTCGCCAGTAGAGCGGCGATCAAGGCAGGAACAAAGCGTTTCATGACGTGTCCTCCGTTCCCGCCATCAACGCATCGGGCAAGGAGACGTTCCGGCCGCCATCGCTTTTACGTCCGAAACGTCCTGGACGATGCTTGCGGCAGCCCCCCTGAAACGAAAGGGCGCGCCGGCGAGGCCGGCGCGCCCTTGTTCGTCCACCAACAGATCTTTGTCAGTGCAGGATCTGGCTGAGGAAGAGCTTGGTGCGCTCGTGCTGCGGGTTCCTGAAGAACTCGTCCGGGGTGTTCATCTCGACGATCTGGCCGGCGTCCATGAAGATCACCCGGTCGGCGACCTGGCGGGCGAAGCCCATCTCATGGGTGACGCAGAGCATGGTCATGCCCTCCTCCGCCAGCGACACCATGGTGTCGAGCACCTCCTTCACCATCTCCGGGTCGAGCGCCGAGGTCGGCTCGTCGAACAGCATGATCTTCGGGCTCATGCACAGCGAACGCGCGATCGCCACGCGCTGCTGCTGCCCGCCCGAAAGCTGGCCCGGATACTTCGCCGCCTGCTCCGGGATCTTGACGCGCTTGAGATAGTGCATCGCGATCTCCTCGGCGTCCTTCTTGGGCATCTTCTTCACCCAGATCGGCGCCAGCGTCAGGTTCTCCAGGATCGTCAGATGCGGGAACAGGTTGAAGTGCTGGAACACCATGCCGACGTCGCGGCGGATCTCGTCGATCTTCTTCAAGTCGTTCGTCAGCTCCGTCCCGTCGACGACGATCTGGCCCTTCTGGTGCTCCTCCAGACGGTTGATGCAGCGGATCATCGTCGACTTGCCCGAGCCAGACGGACCGCAGATCACCAGCTTCTCGCCCCGGCTGACCTTCAGGTTGATGTCGCGCAGCACGTGGAACTCGCCATACCACTTGTTGACGCCCGTCATCTCGACCGCCGTCGCCGTGTTCAGCGAGGTCGGCTTCAGCGCCGCGGGCCGCGTGTCCATCATCTTCGTTTCTGCCATTGCCATGGTC
>NZ_FUYX01000022.1 GCF_900168195.1 Allobosea thiooxidans
GGTCAAACCCACCGGACCAAACGCCCTGCCAGTCAGTGAAGCGCGTCAACAGCGCCGCTCAGCGGCGGCGCCGTCTCGATGGGCGGTTTATAGGCCAGGCCCGGAACGGATGTCAACACGCTCGATGAAGTTTTTTTGACGGCTTCCGAAAGACGTCGTGACCGCCCCCGAAATGGGGCTTCGCGGCGGCGGCTTTTCCGGGGCTCATGCGCACGCGAGCGCGAGCGCGCGTTCGGTTTGCGCTTCCAAAAACAGCCGCAATCGACCGGCAGATGGGGGCCGCCGCAAAGGCTCACGGATTGATTCCGGGGGACGACGCGGGCATGGTCTCGGCGTCGTCTCCGGCCGGGACGCCATTCGAACCGTTTCGCTTCCTCCGGAATCTCCGTTTGGCGGCGGCGCAGTTCGTCACGGCCTGCCACGACAAGAGACAGCCAGAACCCGACAGACCGCCCCTCCGACAGCCGCCTTCAAGACACAGCCCCGATGAACGCCCATCCCGAGTTCGCGCAACCAGCCGAGCCGCTCGCTCCCGAAGCGACGGCCCTGCTGGTCGACCTCGGGATCGAGCCGCCGATTCGGCCGGTCGATTCGCGCCAGCAGCCGCCCGACCGGCGCGGCGTCTCGCTGCGCTGGCTCTTCGCCTGCGCCCTGGTCGGGTCCTGCGGCGCGGCGCTTCTCGGCGCCGCCATCCTCGTCGCGATGCGTGGCGACACCAGCTATCCCGAGCCGCCCGAGACCGTCACGGTCCGGATGTCCTCGACGGCGGGCGACGGCGGCGGCGCGCGCAAGGCCGACAAGCTCGTCGCCGACCAGCCGATCATGTCGGCCCGGCACGCCATGCGCGCGCCGATGTCGCAACGGGTCGGTGACCGCGAGGTCATCCGGGTGCGCCCCTTCGTGCGCCTCGCCTCGAACCTGTCCCTGACCACCGGCGTCTACGCGACCAATGTCCCGCCCTTCAATCCGCTGCGCCTCTTCGCCGAAGGCGGGCAGCCGGAGGAGCGTTATGCCGAGCCGGTCCAGGACATGCCGGATGCCGACGTCACCATCGTCAAGCGCGATCTCGCCGATGTTACGGTCCCCGCCGGCAAGCCGCTGCTGAGCGACGCCGAGGTGATCTCGCAGGTCGAGGAGGAGCGCGCCAATCTGGTCAGCGCCGGCCGCCAGCGCGCCCTGCCGATCCCGCCCCAGCTGATGCTCAGCCGCACGCTCACCGGCGCGGCCGCCCCCGGCACCGACATCCTCGCCTATGCACCGGCGACCGACACCCGCTTCTCGGGCATCGAGGTCCGGGTCGTGCCCGAGAACGTCACCAACGCGCCCAAGACCCCGATCCCGGCCTCCCGGGAGCCCCTGGTCGAGGACAAGCTGGTGATGGCCAAGCGCGGCGAGAACTTCGAGCAGGTGATGCGCGGGGCCGGCGCCACGCCGGAGCAGGTCCGCGCGATGATCACGGCCTTCGGCGGCAAGGTCCGGACCGCGGCCCTGCCCGATGGCCAGGTCCTCCAGGTTCTCTACGCGCCGGGCCCCCGTCCGGGCGACTCCCGCCAGATCATGCGGGTCTCGCTCCTCACCAACGGCCAGCCGGACGGCACGGTCGCGATGAGCGACAAGGGCAGCTTCGTTTCCGTCGACCTGCCGCGGCAGGATGCGGCCGGCCCGCAGCGCCCGCCGCGGCGCAATGCCGAGGATGACGAGGACGAGGATGAGGGCACGGGCGGCGCCCGCCTCTATGAGAGCCTCTACGAGACCGGCGCGCGCCACGACCTGCCGCGGCCGCTGATCGACGAGCTCGTCCGGATCTTCTCCTATGACCTCGACTTCCAGCAGCGCGTCCATGGCGGCGACAATCTGGAGGTGATCTTCACCGACGAGGACGAGGGCGAGCGCGCCGAAATCCTCTCCGCGACCCTGACGGTCAATGGCGAGGCGCGCCGGGTCTATCGCTACCAGTCGCCCGAAGACGGCCTCATCGACTATTTCGACGAGGAGGGGAAATCGCTGAAGAAGTTCCTGCTGCGCAAGCCGATCGCCGATGGCGAGCTGCGCTCGGGTTTCGGCATGCGCTACCACCCGATCATGCGCTATTCGAAGATGCATACCGGCGTCGACTGGGCGAACCGCATCGGCACGCCGATCCTCGCCGCCGGCAACGGCGTCGTCACCAAGGCCGGCTGGTCGTCCGGCTACGGCAAGCACACCGAGATCCAGCACGCCAACGGCTACGTCACGACCTATTCGCACCAGTCGAACTTCGCGTCCGGCATCGTTCCCGGCGCCAAGGTCCGGCAGGGCCAGGTCATCGGCTATCTCGGCAGCACCGGCCTCTCGACCGGCCCGCATCTGCATTACGAGGTGCTGGTCAACGGCAACTTCGTCAATCCGATGAAGATCCGCGTGCCGCGCGGGCGCGAGCTGCAGGGCACGACCCTGGCCGAGTTCCGGCGCCAGCGCGACGAGATCCGCGGCCTGATCGAGAAGGCCGGCGGCACCCTCGCGCAATTGCGCTGAACGCATGACGGGCGCGCGATCCGGAGCGTGCCCCGCTTCTACGGCTTGACACTGCCGGCGCGAGGCGACACCGCCGGGGCGTCGCTTCCTTTCTCGCGCGAGTTACCGGGCCCATGCTCGCTTCCCTCCTCGTCGTCCTGCCCGTCTTCGGGCTGATCGGCCTCGGCTATGTCGCGCGCTGGACGAAGCTCCTGCGCGAAACGACGGGCGAAGGTCTGTCCGATTTCGTCTTCGTCCTGGCCGTGCCCTGCCTGCTGTTCCGCACCCTCGCCAAGGCCGACATCCCGCTGACCCAGCCCTGTGGCTACTGGATCGCCTATTTCGCCGGGCTGGCCGTGGTCTGGGCTCTCGCCATGGCGATCGCCGCCAGGTTCTTCGCGCGCAAGGGCCCCGAACTGGTGGTCTCCGGCTTCGCCGCCGCACAGTCGAACACCGTCTTCGTCGGCGTCCCGATGATCCTGAAGGCCTATGGCGATGCCGGCGCCGTGCCGCTCGGCCTGCTGCTCGCCATCCACCTGCCGGTGACGATGACGGTGGCGACGCTGCTGGCGGAAGGCCGCAGCGCCTCGATCCCGCTGCTGCTCAAGCGGCTCGTCACCCATCCGATCATCGTCGGCATCCTGCTCGGATCGGCCGTCCGCCCAATCGTGCCTCTCATCCCGACCCCGGTCTGGACCCTGGTCGACCTGCTCGCGGGAGCCGCCGTCCCCTGCGCGCTGATCAGCCTCGGCATCGCGATGCGCCGCTACGGGCTGGAATCGGGCCTGGCGCTGCCCACGGTGCTGAGCGGGCTGAAGCTCGGCCTGCATCCGCTGCTGGTCTACTGGCTCGCGACCGCGGTCTTCGACATGCCGGCTCACTGGTCCGGCGTCGCCGTGCTGTTCGCCGCCTGCCCCTGCGGCATCAACGCCTATCTCTTCGCCGAGCGCTACCGCCAGGGCGTGGCCGATGCATCCAGCGCGATCACGCTCTCCACGCTGCTGTCGCTGTTCACCACCGCCGCCTGGCTGACCTTCCTCGGCGTCGGTTGAAGCTGATGTTTCAACTGAACCCCAGTTGCCGGCGGATATCCGCCGGCTGAACGCCTTCCGCCCGCAATTCCGCCAGACTTTCCGACTGCCGGCTCTTGGCGAGCTTGCGTCCGTCCTCGTCGAGCAGCAGGCGGTGGAAATGGTAGAGCGGCGTCGGCAGCCCGAGCAGCCGCTGCAGCACGACATGGATATCGGTGGCGGCTTCCAGGTCCCGCCCGCGCACGACATGGCTCACTCCCTGCAGGGCATCGTCGACGACGACGGCGAGGTGGTAGCTCGTCGGCACGTCCTTGCGGGCGAGCACGACATCGCCCCAGCGCTCGGGCCTGACTTCGACCTCGCGGCGGGAGCCGTCGGCCTCGAAGACCACATAGCCGAGCGCATTCCCCGTCGCCGCCAGGGCCTTCGCCATGTCGAGGCGCAGCACATGCGGCGCGCCGGCCGCGATCCGCCTTGCCGCCTCCTCCGGCGCGAGCGCCTTGCAACGGCCGGGATAGAGCGGCGCCCCATCCGGATCGAGCGGCCAGGGTCGGCCTGTCCCGGCCTCCCGCGCCGCAACCTCGGCGCGGATCTCCTGGCGCGAGCAAAAGCAGGGATAGACCAATCCCCGCGCCTGCAGCCTCCGCAACGCCGCGCCATAATCCTCGAAATGCCGGGACTGCCGGCGGATGCCGGGCTCGAACACGATTCCGAGCCAGCCGAGATCCTCGATGATCCCGGCGACGAATTCCGGACGCGAACGGGCGAGGTCGATATCCTCGATCCGCAGCAGCAGGCGCCCGCCTGCCTTTCGCGCCAGCGCCTCGTTGGTCAGGGCCGACAGCGCATGGCCGAGATGCAGCCGTCCGTTCGGGCTCGGCGCGAAGCGGAAGACCGGCTTGCGGGAATCGGGTGGAATGAACGCCATGGCTTTTGTCTAGGAGGCCGGGCGCCGCCCGCCAAGCGTTCCCCGCTGCTGACGCGAGCCGGCTCCTGCCTCATCAATGTTGGCGCGATGACCGAACGAATCACCTGCAACAGCGACCTCGAGGAAGGCATGGCGGCGTTGGCCGCGCTGCATCCGGACTGGAAAACCATCGTCGAGCGCACCGGGCTGCCGCCGCTGAGGCTGCGCGAAGGCGGCTTCGTCGGGCTCGCCTCGATCATCGTCTCGCAGCAATTGTCGGTCGCCAGCGCCCGGGCCGTCTGGAACCGTTTCGAGAGCGTCTTCGTGCCGCTGACGCCGGCACGGGTGCTCGCCGCCACGGATGACGACATGCGCCTCTCGGGCCTGTCGCGGCCGAAGCAGCGCACCCTGCTCGCGCTCGCCTCCGCCCTCGCCGAAGGGCGCTTCGTCTTCGAGGCCCTCGAACGGGCCACGCCCGAGGAGGTCCATGCGCAGATGACCGCGATCTCCGGCATCGGCCCCTGGACGGCCGATGTCTATCTGCTGTTCTGCCTCGGCCATCGCGACGGCTTCGCCGCCGGCGACCTTGCCATCCAGGAGGCCGCGCGCCACGCCTTCGGCCTGGAGGAGCGGCCGAAGGCGGCGGAGTTGCAGGCGATGGCAGAGGCCTGGCGTCCGTGGCGCGGCGTCGCGGCGCGCCTGCTCTGGGCCTATTACGCCCAGCTGAAGCGCCGCGAAGGCATCAACGCCTGAAGCATCGGCCCGAAAAACGGGAAACGGTTTTCGGAGCCGATGCCCGGATGGCTCAGCTGCGCACGATCTTGAGCGCCGCCTGCGTCGCGGCGCGCAGCAGCGCCGAATCGCTCATCACCGTGACCATGCGCGCGCCCATATCGAGGCCCGCCTTGGCGCGCTCGGCACTCGCCGCATAGAGCGCGACCGGCTTGTTCACGGCCGAAGCGCGGGCGACGACATGCTTGAGCGCCTCGTCGACCTCGCGCGCGGTGGCATCGACCTTCGCCCCGCCCGAGAGCGCGATCGACAGATCGGACGGCCCCACGAAGAGGGCATCGATCCCGTCCAGCGCCAGGATGTCGTCGACGATCGCCATCGCCTCGCGGGTCTCGATCATCGCGAAGGTCATCGAGAAGCCATTGGCCGCCTTGAGATAGCCGTTCTGGTCGAGACCCGACGCGCCGAGGCCGCCATAGCTGCCCCAGCTGCGCTCGCCCATCGGCGGGTACTTGGCATAGGCGGCGAAACGACGCGCATCCTCCATGGTGTTGATCATCGGCGCGATCACCCCGGAGACACCGGCGTCGAACAGCTTCGAGACGTTCTGGAACTCGCCGACCGGGATGCGCGCGATCGCCGGCTTGCCGGCGGCGTTGATCAGCGAGATCGCGCGGATCACCTCGCCCAGCGTGATCGGGCCGTGCTGCATGTCGAGGGTGATCGCGTCGAAATCCTCCTGGGCGAGGATCGCCGAGATCGAGGGATCGGGCAGGCCGCACCAGGCCGAGACGACGCTGTCGCCCCTGGCGAAGCGATCGGCGAGGGAGGCGAGGACGGTGGGCTTGGCCATGATGCGTTCATCCGTTTCGAGACCCGCGCGGCGCGGCGCGGCTGCCCGGCACGTTGCCCCGGGCCGGCCCGGAAATGCAAACGGGCGCCCATGCGCCCGTCTCAGAGACGTCCTGCGTCAGATGGGCGGCTGGTCGGCCGGAGAGGATCCGGGAGCGGCGACACTCCGCGTGCGGGCATCCGCAACCCTCGTTTCGACGCCGCCGTTTCCATCGAGCCTGCCGGTTCGATCGGATTCTTCTATCTGTTCGGGTCCGAGAATCTATTTGTCCCGCATCGAGGGCGTTGGCAGCCTTCCGGCACGCGGATCGAAGAAGCCGCTTCCGGCCGCGTTCCGCTCATCGGAGGAAACCAGCCATGACGTCGTATACGCGCCGCGACATGCTCGCCGGGGCGGCCGGGATTGGTCTGTCGACATCGCTCGGCGTGAACCAGGCTCGGTCGAATACCGGCGGCCTCTTCAAGCTCGGTGTCGCTTCCGGAGATCCATGGCCCGACGGCATCGTCCTGTGGACGCGGCTGGTTCGCGATGCGCTCGCGGCGGATGGCGGCATGGGCGAGACCCCCGTCGAGGTGATCTGGGAATTGGCCCGCGACGAACGCTTTCAGGATATCGCGCGAACCGGCGTCACCTTGGCGATGCCGGAGCTTGGTCATTCCGTGCATGTCGAAGTGGGCGGTCTGGAGCCTGGACGCGCCTATTGGTACCGCTTTCGCTCCGGAGGCGACGAGAGCCCGACCGGCAGGACCCGGACCGCGCCCGCGCTGGGACAGCAGGTGCCGCGCCTGCGGTTTGCGGCCGCTGCGTGCCAGCATTGGATGTACGGAAACTGGGCCGCCTACCGTCGGATGGCCGAGGAAGATCTCGATTTTGTGCTGCACCTCGGGGACTACATCTACGAGGCTCCCTCCTCGAGTGCCGCCGCAGCCAAGCAGAAGGTGCGCGACGTCCCCTTCGACGTCCCCAAGACGCTGGCCGACTATCGCCTGATGCACTCCTGGTACAAGACCGACCCGGCGATCCAGCAGGCGCACGCTGCCTGTCCGTGGATCGCGATCTGGGACGATCACGACGTCGAAAACGACTATGCCGGCAATCATGCGCCGGCCCGCCCGCCCACTGCCGCGTTCCTGCGCCAGCGCGCCGCCGCCTATCAGGCCTATTGGGAGCATATGCCGTTGCGGAGCGCCCAGCGCCCGCTGGGACCCGATGCGCAGCTCTATCGTCGCCTGGCGTTTGGCGATCTGGTCGACCTCGTCATGCTAGACGAGCGGCAATACCGCTCGCCGCTCGCCTGCCCCCCGCCGGCGCCGAAGCTCGACCGCAACCACCTGGTTTCGGCTGGAGAATGCGCGGATGCGTTCGATCCGCAGCGGACCATGCTCGGACTGGATCAGGAAGCCTGGTTGGCGCGCTGCCTCGCCGAACCGGCCCGCGCGCGGTGGCTGCTGCTCGGCCAGCAGCTCATGTTCTCGCCCTTCGAACGCAAGCGCGGTTCCGGAACCGGCTTCGATACCGATGGCTGGGGTGGCTATGCGGCCGCGCACCAGCGCATCATCGATCTCATCGCCGCGCGACCGAACCGCGACACCGTGGTTCTCGGCGGCGACATCCACGGGTTCGTCGCTTCGAATGTCCCGGCGCGACGACAGGAACTGCGCTCGAATCCCGTCTCGGCACACATCGTCTGCGGCGCGATCAGCTCACGCCTCGGCGACCACCGCAACTATGTCGCGTCGCTTCCGGAGAATCCGCATATCCAGTTTGTCGACGCCGAGCGTCACGGCTACACGCGCTGCACCTTCACGCGAGACAGCGCGTCGTTCGAGTTCCGAGCCGTCGACGATGTCCGTGATCCGGCGTCGGGCATCGCCACCTTGGCCGCCTACGAAACCAGGTGGGGGATTGCCGGCCTGCAGCGCGTTTGACGCGATAAAAACGCGCACGGCGTCGGCGAGAAGCTCGCCGACGCCGTGCTGAAGAGCTCCGTGAATCGGAGTTTCTCGACCCGGCGTATCAGCGCCCGGCCTGGATGTCCTCGGCCGCCTTGAGCAGCAGCTCGGTCATCACGGTGCGGATCTCGGTATCGGAGGTGTTGACGTTGGCGAGCGCGAAATCGCTCTTGACCTTGCGCACCACGTCCTCGTCGCCGGCTTCCTCGAAATCGGCGACGACGACCGCCTTGGCATAGGCCTCCGCATCGGCACCGCTCTTGCCGAGCTTCTCGGCCGCCCACAGCCCGAGCAGCTTGTTGCGCCGGGCCGTCGCCTTGAAGCGCAGCTCCTCGTCATGGGCGAACTTGTTCTCGAAGGCGTCCTTGCGTTGATCGAAGGTCGTCATGCGGCGTCCATGTCCTCTCGCGGGGCTGATTTCCTGTTCCCCGATCATATAGGCCGGCGGCGCGGCGAGGGCCAGCCTCATCGCCAGATTCAGAGCCGCTTAAGCCTCCCGCAGCCGCCGAAAGGCGGTTTGTTGCGTTTGCGGCCCGGAAGCTCCATATAGCAGGCGCTGCGGCCGCCTTCCGGCTTCCGCACGAGCAACCGGCGCCGGCGCCGGCCCGAGGATCGATCCCCAGCGGGTCGCCGGGCCGTGCGGCAGGACCGAAAAGATCAGGGGCCAAGATCCCGCCGCGACCCATCGCGTCCAGAGAAGGGCCGACCTTTGGATTTCCTCAAGCCACGGTACATCCCCATGAATCGCCGCCGTCGCATCTACGAAGGCAAGGCGAAGGTCCTCTATGAAGGACCCGAGCCCGGTACGCTGATCCAGCATTTCAAGGACGACGCCAGCGCCTTCAATGCCAAGAAGCATGAAGTGATCGACGGCAAGGGCGTGCTCAACAACCGCATCTCCGAGCACATCTTCTCGAACCTCAACGACATCGGCGTTCCCACGCATTTCATCCGCCGGCTGAACATGCGCGAGCAGCTGATCCGCGAGGTCGAGATCATTCCGCTCGAGGTCGTCGTGCGCAACGTCGCCGCGGGCTCGCTGGCCACCCGGCTGGGCCTCGAGGAAGGCACGCAGCTGCCGCGCTCGATCATCGAGTTCTATTACAAGAACGACGCGCTCGGCGATCCGATGGTCTCCGAGGAGCACATCACCGCCTTCGGCTGGGCAACGCCGCAGGAGATCGACGACATCATGGCGCTCGCCATCCGCGTCAACGACTTCCTCTCCGGCCTCTTCCTCGGCGCCGGCATCCGCCTCGTCGACTTCAAGATGGAGACCGGCCGGCTCTGGGAAGGCGAGATGATGCGCATCGTCGTCGCCGACGAGATCAGCCCGGATTCCTGCCGCCTCTGGGACATCCGGTCCAAGGACAAGATGGACAAGGACCGGTTCCGCCGCGACATGGGCGGCCTGATCGAGGCCTATTCCGAGGTCGCCCGCCGTCTCGGCATTCTCGGCGAGAACGAGAACCCCGGCCCGACCGGCCCGCGCCTGGTGCAGTGAGCGCCGCGGCGCGAACGGCATCGCATTCGAAGCGGGAGCGCATGCGCTCCCGTTTTCATGTCGCGCTCGTGCTTCTGGCCGGCGCGCTGCTCGCCGCCTGCTCGCAGCATTTCGGCCCCGGCATCACCGAGCTGCCGGCTTCGCAGGGCTGGCAGCCGCTGCCGATCGGCTCCTGGGTGCTGAATGACGGCATCGAGGCGCGCGCAATGGTGTTCTGTCCGCGCGACACCTGCACGCAGCAGGGCTTCGCCGCGGTGATCGCGCTCGAAGGCGAGCGCGCGCGGCAGATGGAGCAGGCCTTGTCGGAGAGCCCCGCGAGCCTCGGCCAGGCCTTCGCCCGGCTGGCCGCGGCGAAGGCGGCCGAACGCCGCAAGGCCGAGCGCAACCAGAAGAAGAAGGTCGAGCCGAAGCCGGCCCGGAGCGCGACCGACATCGTCCGCCTCGATTCGGCCGAGGCGCGCGGCGTCCTTGTCACGATCCGCTCGCTCGATACGCCGGGCCGCCAGGCCGTCACCGCCATCCTCTACGGCCGCGAGGCCGATCGGTTCGTCCTGGCGCTTGCCGTCGGCGCCACGGCCGCGGCCGCCCGGCGCGATGCCGAGGCGGCCTGGCGCAGCCGCTGATTCACGTGAAACGGCGGGAAACGGTTGAGCCTGCCCCGATTCACCGCTAAGGCAGCCCGCAGAAAGCTCGCCCGGAGATACCCATGAAAGCCCGCGTCACCGTCACCCTGAAGAACGGCGTGCTCGATCCGCAGGGCAAGGCCATCGAGGGGGCGCTGAAGTCGCTCGGCATCGACGGCGTCGACTCGGTCCGCCAGGGCAAGGTCTTCGACATCGAGCTCGCCGGTGCCGACAAGGCCGCCGCCGAGGCCGCCCTCAAGGCCGCCTGCGAAAAGCTCCTCGCCAACACCGTAATCGAGAATTACCGCGTCGAGATCGGAGCCTGAACCATGAAGGCCGCCGTCATCACCTTTCCGGGCTCCAACCGTGACGGCGACGTCGCCAAGGCGCTGAAGCAGGCCGGCGCCGAAGTCGTTCATGTCTGGCACGGCGACACCGAGCTGCCGCAGGGCGTCGATCTGATGGTCCTGCCGGGCGGCTTCTCCTATGGCGACTATCTGCGCACCGGCGCCATCGCCGGCCGCGCCCACATCATGGACGCGACCCGGGCCCATGCGGCGCGCGGCGGCTACGTGCTTGGCATCTGCAACGGCTTCCAGATCGCCTGCGAGGCGGGGCTGCTCCCCGGCATCCTTGTCCGCAATGCCAACCTGAAATTCGTCTGCAAGCGCCAGCACCTGAAGGTCGAGCGCAACGATACGGCCTTCACCCGCGCCTATGCGAAGGGCCAGGCGATCGACGTCTGCATCGCCCATGGCGAGGGCAACTACATCACCGATGCCGAGACGCTCGCGCGCCTCGAAGGCGAAGGCCTCGTCGCCTTCCGCTACGCGGACGCGCAGGGCAACGTCACGCCGGAAGCCAATCCGAACGGCTCGCTCAATGGCATCGCCGGCATCTATTCGCCCGGCCTCAACGTGCTCGGGCTGATGCCCCATCCGGAGAATCTGATCGATTCGCTGGTCGGTGGCACCGATGGGCGCGGCCTGTTCGAGAGCCTCGTCGGCAGCCGCAAGGCGGCCTGAAAAAGGCTGCGGGCGGAACAGGCACGTCATTCTCGGGCGAAGCGAAGCGCAGACCCGAGAATCTCTTCCGGGAAAAGGCGCCCTTTTGGCATGAGATGCTCGGGTCAAGCCCGAGCATGACGTGCGCTATCGCGCCTTCAGCGCCCGCTGCAGCAGCCTGCCTGCCGCGGCCTGGTCGAGCGGACCGACATGTTTCTCGAGGATATGCCCGTCCGGCCCGATGACGAAGGTCTCGGGCACGCCGTAGACGCCCCATTCGATCGCCGCGCGCCCGGCCCGGTCCACCCCGACCGCCGAAAACGGGTTGCCGAGCGCGCCGAGGAAGCGGCGGGCATTCTCAGCCTCGTCCTTGTAGTTCATCCCGACCAGCGCGACCTTGCCCTGCTTCACCGCATCGGTCTCGGCCAAACCCATCAGCACGGGATGCTCGACGCGACAGGGCGCGCACCAGCTCGCCCAGACATTGACCAGCGTCGCCTGCCCCTTCGCGAGATCGGCGTTTCCGAAGGCCGGCAGCGGCTTGCCGTCCTTCTGGAGGCCCTCCAGCGGCGCGAGCGTGATCGCCGGCGCGACACGCCCGATCAGCGCGGATGGAACCTTGCTCTTGTCGCCCGAGAACAGCCCGATGCCGAAGACGATGGCGAGCCCGCCGAAGATGAGCAGCGGGATGAGGAAAAGCAGGGGCGAGCGGCGTCGCGCCGTTTCGGTCGGGTTCATGATCTCTCGCGGGTCGAACGACGCCCGGCGCCGCGGCGCTCGAGCGTCTCGAGTGCCCGTTTCTGGGCGCGGTGATCGCGCAGGATCGCCAGCGTCAGCCCGGCGAGGATGAGCGCTGCCGCGCCATAGGAGGCGAGGATGAAGCCGGCATGCGGCCCGAAACCGGCGAGGAGGCCGCTCATGCCGGCATCCCCTGCGCCGCGAGCCGGTCGAGCCGCTCGGCCTCGAGGATCGTCAGGGTGCGCACGCGCCGACGCATGATCTCGGCCCGCATCGCCGCCATGTGCAGCGCCAGCGCGAAGAGCGTGAAGCCGACGGCCAGGATCAGCAGCGGCCAGAGCATCGAGGGGTGTATCGTCGCCCCCCCCATGCGCAGCACCGAGGCCGGCTGGTGCAGCGTGTTCCACCAGTCGACCGAGAATTTGATGATCGGCACGTTGACGAAGCCGACCAGCGTCAGGATGGCGACGGCCCGTGCCGCCCGCGACGGCTCGTCGAGGACGCGCCAGAGCGCGATGAGGCCGAGATAGATCAGCAGCAGCACGAGCATGGATGTCAGCCGCGCATCCCAGACCCAGTAGGTCCCCCACATCGGCTTGCCCCAGAGTGCGCCGGTGATCAGGCAGATCAGCGCGAAGCAGGCGCCGATCGGGGCTGCCGCCTTCTGCGCGACATCGGCGAGCGGATGGCGCCAGACCAGCGTACCCAACGCCGAGAGTGCCATCATCGAATAGAACATCATGGCGAGCCAGGCGGCAGGCACATGGATGAACATGATGCGGATCGTCTCGCCCTGCTGATAGTCGGCCGGCGCCACGAACCAGGCGAGATAGAGCCCCGCGAGGATCAGCAGCGTCGCGGCCGTCGCGAGCCACGGCAGCAGCGCCGCCGAGAAGCGCATGAAGCGCGTCGGATTGGCGAGGTCGATCAGGCTGGCCATCATGCGGGCCATATCGTCGGGGGCTGAAGTGCCATGGCGGCAGCTTTTAGCAATCTCGACCGCTTCCAAGCAATGCGCCGTGCCATGCTGCGACATCACGAACCGGAGCGTCCGGCACCGGCACGCTTCGGCGCAAGCCCTTGCATGGCCGGCGCAATTCCGGCCGCCGGCCGCGCCTGCCCCACGGTAAGGGCGCCGGCTAATCGTTATCACATTGAAGCTGTTGCAGTTTTCATCCGTTTTGCTTGCTTGCGCGCCGCGGATCGAGCCTCTAGCCTGTCGCTCCGATGCGGGGGATGACGATGCGGCTTCAGCTTTCTGACGAGGTCCAGCGCGAAGTCGAGCAGACGATCCGTTCGAAAGCCAGCCAGTCCCTCGTGATCGACCTCTACGCGACCGCCGAGGAGATCCGCAGCCGGCACGATGTCGGCGAGGTCGATCTCGATGCCGTGATCGCGACCGTCGCCCGCCTGGCCGCGCAATGCGGCTGCGCGGTCGAGCTCGGTGGTGCCAAGACCGGAAACGCTCAGTCGGCCTGACGCAGCGCCGCGGCAGCGGCGACCGTACCGACGACGATCGCGGCCAGAGAGATCGCGCAGAGGATCAGGAAGGGCGTCAGGAACGGCACCGTGCCGCCCAGCGCCGCATTGGCGGCGGAAACCCCGAAGATCAGCACCGGCACCGTCAGCGGCGCGACCAGCACAGGGACGATCAGCCCGCCGCGCCTGAGGCTCGCCGCCAGCGCCGCGCCGCCTGCGCCGATGAAGCTCAGCGCCGGCGTGCCGACCAGAAGCGTCGCCACCAGAGGCAGCACGCCCTCGCCGGGCAACGCGACCAGCAGACCGAGCAGCGGCGTGATCAGCGCCAGCGGCAGGCCCGTCGTCAGCCAATGCGCCAGCCCCTTGGCCAGAACGGCGAGTTCCAGCGGCAGGGCTGAGGCCCGGATCAGGTCGAGCGAGCCGTCCTCCTCGTCGCTCTGGAACAGCCGGTCGAGCCCGATCAGCACCGACAGCAGCGCGCCGAGCCAGAGGATCGCCGGCCCGATCCGCGACAGCAGGTTGAGATCGGGCCCGAGCGCGAAGGGCACGAGCACGACCAGCGTCAAGAAGAAGACGAGAGCCAGCTCGCCCCCGCCCCCGGCCCGCGACGCCAGCGCGAGATCGCGCTTGAGAATGGCGATGAAGGCACGGGTCACGGGCCGATCCTGAGTTCGCGCGCGCCGTCGAGGCCGAGCGGTCCATGCGTCGCGGCGAGAATTGCGCCGCCCTGGGCGAGATGGTCGCGCATCAGCCCGGCCAGCATCGCCTGGGAGGCGGTGTCGAGGGCCGACATCGGCTCGTCGAGCAGCCAGTAAGGGCGTCGCGAGACCAGGAGCCGCGCCAGGGCCACGCGCCGCCGCTGCCCGGCCGAGAGATAGCCGACCGGCAGTTCCGCCGCATGGGCGAGGCCGACGACCGCAAGCGCCTCCGCCGGCGCCAGGGCCGCGTCGCCGAGGACCGCCTGGGCAAAGGCGAGATTTTCGCCCGCCGTCAGCGCCGTCTTGAGCCCGTCGCGGTGGCCGACCAGATGCGAATTCTCGGCGAGCGCCGGCTCGTCGCCCGCGCCCTCGAGCAGGATGCTGCCGCCGTCGGGGCGCAGCCGGCCGCACAGCATGGCGATCAGGCTGGACTTGCCGGCGCCGTTGCGCCCGGTCAGCGCGATCGCCTCACCCGAGGCGAGGCTGAAGCTCAAGCGCTCGAAGATCAGCCGGCCGCCGCGGCGGCAAGCGAGATTCTCCGCAAGAAGGCGCGTCGGGGAGAAGGAACCTGGCGTCAAGGCAGAGCTGCCGCCGATGCATGCGACCACATTTCGTTCATCTAGCGCGCTTCTTGGAATTGCTCTATAGAACCCGCGGCTACGCCGCACGCCGATCCGGCGCGGGGCTCGGGCACTCCCGAGGCGGCGCGCGCGTCATGCGCATTAGGCCTTCGAACGGCGCCGTCCGCAAGGGCGAGCCGCTCGCGACCGCAACCCCTTGATCAGGATCAAGCCCGAATGGCCTCGCTCGACTCCTTCAAAGCCCGCAAGACGCTCACCGTCGCTGGCAAGACCTACACCTATTACTCCCTCCCCGACGCCGAGAAGAACGGCCTGCCGGGCATCTCGAAGCTGCCCTTCTCGATGAAGGTGCTGCTCGAGAACCTGCTGCGCTTCGAGGATGGCCGCTCGGTCTCCAAGGCCGACATCGAGAATTTCGTCGGCTGGCTCGAGGACAAGGGCAAGGCCGGCAAGGAAATCGGCTTCCGCCCGGCCCGTGTGTTGATGCAGGACTTCACCGGCGTTCCCGCCGTCGTCGACCTCGCCGCGATGCGCGACGGCGTCAAGGCACTCGGCGGCGACGCCCAGAAGATCAACCCGCTCGTCCCGGTCGACCTCGTCATCGACCACTCCGTCATCGTCGACGAGTTCGGTTCGCCTAGGGCCTTCGCCAAGAACGTCGAGCTCGAATACGAGCGCAACGCCGAGCGCTACAAGTTCCTGAAATGGGGCCAGGGTGCCTTCGATAATTTCCGCGTCGTGCCGCCCGGCACCGGCATCTGTCACCAGGTCAACCTGGAATATCTCGCCCAGACCGTCTGGACCCGTAACGAGACGATCGACGGCGTCGAGGTCGAGGTCGCCTATCCCGACACGCTCGTCGGCACCGACTCGCACACCACCATGGTCAACGGCCTCGCCGTTCTCGGCTGGGGCGTCGGCGGCATCGAGGCCGAGGCCGCCATGCTCGGCCAGCCGCAGTCGATGCTGCTGCCGGAGGTCATCGGCTTCAAGCTGACCGGCGCGCTCAAGGAAGGCATCACCGCCACCGACCTCGTGCTCACCGTCACCCAGATGCTGCGCAAGAAGGGCGTCGTCGGCAAGTTCGTCGAGTTCTTCGGCCCCGGCCTCTACAACCTGACGCTGGCCGATCGCGCGACGATCGCCAATATGGGCCCGGAATACGGCGCGACCTGCGGTTTCTTCCCGGTCGATGCCGAGACGCTGGACTACCTCACCACCACCGGCCGCAAGGCCGACCGCATCGCGCTGGTCGAGGCCTACAGCAAGGCGCAGGGCCTCTTCGCCACCCGCGAGACCGCCGATCCGGTCTTCACCGACACGCTCGAGCTCGATCTCTCGACGGTGCAGCCCTCGATGGCCGGCCCGAAGCGTCCGGAAGGCCGCGTCGATCTCTCCGCCGTCAAGGCCGGCTTCGCCGCTGCGATGGAGACCGACTACAAGAAGGGCGGCGAGCTTTCGCGCCGCGTGCAAGTCGAGGGCGAGAACTTCGATCTCGGCCATGGCGACGTCGTCATCGCCGCCATCACCTCCTGCACCAACACCTCGAACCCGTCGGTGCTGATGGCGGCGGGCCTGCTCGCCCGCAACGCCGTGGCGAAGGGCCTCAAGGTCAAGCCCTGGGTGAAGACCTCGCTCGCGCCCGGCTCGCAGGTCGTCGCCGAGTATCTTGCGAAGGCCGGCCTGCAGGCCGACCTCGACAAGCTCGGCTTCAACCTGGTCGGCTTCGGCTGCACCACCTGCATCGGCAATTCCGGCCCGCTGCCGGCGCCGATCTCGAAGACCATCAACGAGAAGGGCCTGATCGCGGGCGCCGTCATCTCCGGCAACCGCAACTTCGAAGGCCGCGTCTCGCCGGACGTGCAGGCGAATTATCTCGCCTCGCCGCCGCTGGTCGTCGCCTATGCGCTCGCCGGCTCGGTCCAGATGGACCTGACGACCCAGCCGCTCGGCCAGGGCTCGGACGGCAAGGACGTCTATCTGAAGGACATCTGGCCCTCCAACAAGGAGATCCAGGACTTCATCCAGCAGAACGTCACCCGCGCTATCTTCGAGGCCAAATACGCCGACGTCTTCAAGGGCGATGCGCACTGGCAGGCGGTCGACGCTCCCAAGAGCGAGACCTATGCCTGGGATGACGATTCGACCTATGTGCAGAACCCGCCCTATTTCCAGGGTATGGGCAAGAAGCCGGCCGCGGTCTCCGACATCGCCGGCGCGCGCATCCTCGGCCTGTTCGGCGACAAGATCACCACCGACCACATCTCCCCGGCCGGTTCGATCAAGGCCGCCTCTCCGGCCGGCGCCTATCTCACCGAGCACGGCGTCGCCGTGGCCGACTTCAACCAGTACGGCACGCGCCGCGGCAACCATGAGGTGATGATGCGGGGCACCTTCGCCAACATCCGCATCCGCAACCACATGCTCGGCCCGAACGGGCGCGAGGGCGGCTACACCATCCACTACCCGTCGAAGGAAGAGCTGCCGATCTACGACGCAGCGATGCGCTACCAGCACGAGAACGTTCCGCTGGTGATCTTCGCCGGCGTCGAATACGGCAATGGCTCCTCGCGCGACTGGGCGGCGAAGGGCACGAACCTGCTCGGCGTCAAGGCAGTGATCGCCCAGAGCTTCGAGCGCATCCACCGCTCGAACCTGGTCGGCATGGGCGTCGTGCCCTTCACCCTGGCGGAAGGCACCAGCTGGGCCTCGCTCGACCTCAAGGGCGACGAACTCGTCACCATCAAGGGCCTGGCCAACGTCAAGCCGCGCCAGATGATGGAAGCCGAGATCACCTATGCCGACGGCTCGATGAAGAAGGTGCCGATCCTCTGCCGCATCGATACGCTGGACGAGATCGACTACTTCAAGAACGCCGGCATCCTCCACTACGTGCTGCGCGGCCTCGCCGCCTGAGCCCGAACAGGCCGGCATCGAGACGACATGGCCGGCGCAAGCCGGCCATGTTGCATTCAAGCCCCGCCCCGGTTGTCCTCGCGCGCGCCGCAGTGTAAGGGGGCGGTTCAGTCATCCTCGGTGGCGACTTGGGGCAGGCGCAGGCGACATCCCGCGCTCGGATGTCGTCCGCCATCATCGACAACAGACGGGAGCACCCGCAGCATGTCCGCCACGTTCGAGACGGTCGCCGGCATCATTTCCGAAACCTGCGATATTCCGCGCGAGAAGATCACGCCGCAGAGCCACGCGATCGACGATCTCGGCATCGACTCCCTCGCCTTCCTCGACATCGCCTTCGCGATCGACAAGGCCTTCGGCATCAAGCTGCCGCTCGAGCAGTGGACGCAGGAAGTCAACGAGGGCAAGGCTCCGGCCGAGCAGTATTTCGTGCTCGAGAACCTGTGCAAGCGCATCGACGACCTCGTCGCCGCCAAGAAGGCGTAACGCCTGGGCCGAGGCCGCCGGACTTGAGCCGGCGCCCCGCTCCCGATAGAGCATAGGGGCCGTCGCGCGGATCGACCTGATCCGTGCCGCGGCCTCGCGCCGTTCTGGCGCTCATCAGATCAAGGATCGCATGCGCCTCGAATATTTCGACATGATCGACAGGGTCGTGACCTTCGATCCGTCGCAGAAGCGTATCGTCACGCGCTCGACCGTTCCCGCCGAGAGCCCTGTCTTCGAAGGGCATTTTCCCGGCCACCCGCTGGTGCCCGGCGTCCTGCTGACCGAAACCATGGCGCAGGCCTCCGGCTATCTGCTGCTCGGCCTCAACGGCCTCAGCCAGATGCCTTTCCTGATGACCGTCGACAAGGCGCGCTTCCGCACCTTCGTCGAGCCGCGGACCGAGCTCGAGGCCACCGCCGAGCTCGTCATCGAAGGCTCCGGCTATGCCGCGACCAAGGTCAAGCTGACGAGCGGCGGCAAGCCGATCTGCGATGCGGAGCTGCGCTTCCGCCTGATGCCCTTCCCCGCCGATATGCGCACACTGATGCAGAGCCGCATCGAAGCCATCGGCCTCACGCCGGAGCCTGCGCCATGACGAGCGCCCCCCATCGCCGCGATGTGGCCATCACCGGCATCGGCATCGCCTCCAGCCTCGGCGAAGGCGTCGAGGCCCATGCCGCAGCGCTCGCGGCCGGCGGCCCGCCGATCGTCGACGCCGAGAGCTTCAAGCCCTATCCGGTGCATCCGCTGGCGGCGCTGGAGCTCGACCGGCAGATCCCGAAGAAGTCCGACCAGCGCCAGATGGAGCCCTGGCAGCGCCTCGGCGTCTATGCCGCCGGGCTCGCCCTCGATTCCGCCGGGCTGAAGGAGGATGCCGAGGCCAAGAGCGCGCTGCAGGTGATCGTCGCCGCCGGCGGCGGCGAGCGCGACCATGCCGTCGATTCCGCCATTCTCAGCGGCCTGCGCGGCGCCAACGAGCCGGGCACCTTCCTGAACGAGCGCCTGATGGGCGATCTCAGGCCCACGCTCTTCCTCGCCCAGCTTTCCAACCTGCTCGCCGGCAACATCGCCATCGTCCATGGCGTCACCGGCCCCTCGCGCACCTTCATGGGGGAGGAGCAGGCCGGCGTCGACGCGATCCGCACGGCGCATGCCCGCATCGCTTCCGGCCAGTCCGACCTCATGCTCGTCGGCGGCGCCTATAATGCCGAGCGCCGCGACATGCTGCTGCTCTTCGAGCTCGGCGGCTATCTCCGGCGCGACGGCTTCGCGCCTGTCTTTGCGCGCGAGGACGCGCCGGGCCTGATCACCGGCAGTGCCGGCGCCTTCCTCGTCCTCGAATCGGCCGAGCGTGCCGCCGCGCGCGGCGCCACCGCCCATGCCAAGCTCAGCCATGTTGGCGCCGATCGCAGCCGCCGCACGGCCGGCAGCGTCGAATCCGCCCTGACGAAGCTCGTCGGCGGCTTCGGCCCGATCGCCGGCGACGCGCTCGCGATCTCGGCCGCGACCGGCTGCGCCGGCATCACAGCCGAGGAAGCCGCCGCGCTGAAGGCGGCAGCCCCGACGGCCAGGCGCATCGCCGCAGGCGACCTCGTCGGCCACGGTGTTGAAGCCGCTTTCCCGGTCTCGGTGGCGCTCGCCGCAATCGCCCTGTCCGCCGGGCAGGCCAGGGAAGCGGTCGTCACCGGCGCCGGCCATTGGCGCGGCGAAGGTGCCGCGCATCTCGTTCAAGCGTGAGGTTGAAGCCATGACCACGCATCGCGACGCCAAGGGCCGCCCGCTCGTCGCCGTCACCGGACTCGGCATCGTCACCTCGCTCGGCCAGGGCAAGGACACCAACTGGCAGGCGCTGACCGCCGGGAAATCCGGCATCCACCGCATCGAGCGCTTCCCGACCGAGGGCCTGAAGACCAGCATCGGCGGTACGGTCGATTTCCTGTTCGACGGCCCCTTCACCGCCCCGCAGCTGTCCGAGAAGCTCGCCACGCTCGCGGCCGAAGAGGCTGTCGGCCAGAGCGGCATCGGCGCGGCCGGCGATTTCCCGGGCGAGCTCTTCATGGCGGTGCCGCCCGTCGAGATGGAATGGCCGCAGAAGCAGGAGATGGCCCAGGCCATCGAGGGCGAGGTCGATTATGACGGCCTGCTGCGTGCCGCCGCCACCGGCAAGTTCCGCCCGATGCATGAGCTCTTCGTCTTCGGCGGCGTCGCCGACCACATCGCCGACCGTTTCGGCACCAAGGGCTCTCCGATCTCGCTCTCGACCGCCTGCTCCTCGGGCGCGACCGCGATCCAGATGGGCGTCGAGGCGATCCGCCGCGGGGATACGCAGGCGGCCTTGTGCATCGGCACCGACGGCTCGATCCATGCCGAAGCGTTGATCCGCTTCTCGTTGCTTTCGGCGCTCTCGACCCAGAACGACCCGCCGGAAGGCGCGGCCAAGCCCTTCTCGAAGAACCGCGACGGCTTCGTCATGGGCGAAGGCGCCGGTGCCCTCGTGCTGGAGGATTACGACCACGCACTGGCGCGCGGCGCCACCATCCTCGGCATCGTCGCGGGCTGTGGCGAGCGCGGCGACGGCTTCCACCGCACCCGCTCGAGCCCGGACGGCAAGCCCGCCATCCTCGCCATGCAGGACGCGCTGGCCGATGCCGGTCTGACCCCGGACGATGTCGACTACATCAACGCCCACGGCACCTCGACGCCGGAGAACGACAAGATGGAGGCGATGAGCTGCGCCGCCGTCTTCGGCGAGCGCATGGCCAGCCTGCCGATCTCCTCGAACAAGTCGATGATCGGCCACACGCTGACGGCGGCCGGCGCGGTCGAGGCGGTGATCTCCTTCCTCACCATCGCCAGCGGCACGATCCCGCCGACGATCAACTATGCGAACCCGGACCCCGCCATCGCGATCGACGTCGTGCCCAACGCGGCGCGCAAGGCCAAGGTGCGGACGGTCCTCTCCAACTCCTTCGGCTTCGGCGGCCAGAACACCTGCCTCGTGCTGACGGCGCCCCCGGAGGCCGCATGACCAGGATCCTCGTCACCGGCGGCGCCAAGGGTGTCGGCGCCGCGATCGTGCGCGCGCTCGCCGCGGCCGGCCATGATGTCGACTTCACCTTCCGCTCCTCGGCCGAGCAGGCGAAGGCGCTGGCGCAGGAGATCGCCGCGAGCCATCCCGGCCGCGCGATCACGGCGCTGCCGCTCGATCTCTCCGACAAGGAAGCGCTCGACGCGTTCTGCGAGGCGCGGGAGGGCGAGAGCTATTTCGGCCTCGTCCACAATGCCGGCCAGCCCTATGATTCGCTCGCCGCGATGATGGCGCAGGACAAGGCGGAAGCGGCGATGCAGGTCAATTTCTGGGCCTTCACGCGTCTTGCCAAGAGCCTGATGCGCAACATGATCCGCGCCAAGGCGGGGCGTATCGTGGCGATCGGCTCGGTCGCGGCACTGCGCGGCAACCCGGGCAACGCCGCCTATGCGGCCTCGAAGGGTGCACTGATCTCCTATGCCAAGACGCTGGCTGTCGAGACCGGCAAGCGCGGCGTCACCGTCAACGTGATCGCGCCGGGCTTCGTCGACACCGACATGATGGCGCCCTACGCCGCCTATCGCGACAAGATGCAGGCGCAGATCCCGGCCGGCCGCTTCGCGAAACCCGAGGAAGTCGCGGGCCTTGCCGCCTTCCTGATGAGCGAACCCGCCGCCTATATCAGCGGGACCGTGCTCCCGATCGATGGCGGCTTGACCGCGCAGCTCGGCGTCCATCGCTGAATCGACCGAAGCGGCGGACCGTGATATGGTTCACTTCGAACCAGAGTGAACCGACATGACGGCTGCCTTCACCATCCGCCTCGACGACGAGATGCTGGCCAAGCTCGACGCGCTCGCTGCCGACACCGATCGCTCGCGGAGCTGGCTCGCCACCAAGGCGATCGAGACCTATGTCGAGCTGAATGCCTGGCAGGTCGAGCAGATCAAGGCCGGCCTGGCCGAGGCCGATCGCGGGGAATTTGTGACCGAGGCAGATCTCGATGCGATCGAGGCTGAGATTCAGGCCAAGATCGACCGACAATGAGGATTGTCTGGACGCCGAGAGCCCAGCGCAATCTGCGCGATGCGGCACGCTACCTGACGCAGTTCAACCCGTTTGCCGCCCTGTCGATGATCCGCACGATCCGCGCCGCGCCGACGCAACTCCTCCACCACCCGGCCAGCGGCCGGCCGGGGCGCATCGAAGGCACGCGTGAACTCGTCGTTCCCGGAACTTCGTACGTCCTGCCCTACCGCGTCCGTGACGGCCGTGTCGAAATCCTCGCGGTTCTCCACACCTCCCGGCAATGGCCGGACCAGCTCTGAAAGACCGATTGCCTCATGCGCTCCCTTCAGCTCCATGGCGACCGTGACCTCCGCCTCGAAGAGATCGAGCCGCCGCCACCGCCTGCTCCGGGCGAGGTGCAGATCCGCATCAGGGCGGTGGCGCTGAACTATCTCGACCTCTGGGGCTTTCGCGGCATGGCCTTCGCCAAGCGCAAGATGCCGCAGGCGGCCGGCGTCGAGGCAGCGGGCGAGATCGTCTGCGTCGGCGAGGGCGTCGAGGGCTTCGCGCCCGGCGATGTCGTCACCGCCTATGGCGCCGATACCTGCGGCCAGTGCAAGGCCTGCCGCGAGGGGCGCGACAATCTCTGCGAGAACGTCGCCGGCATCATGGGCTTTCATATCGACGGCTTCGCCCGCGAATTGCTCAACCGCCCGGCCCGCTTGACCATCAAGGCGCCGAAGGGCGTCTCCTTCGAGGATGCCGCCTGCGCACCGATCGGCTTCGGCACGGTCCAGCACATGCTCTTCGACAATGCGAGGCTCGAACCCGGCGAGTCGGTTCTGGTTCATGCCGGCGGCTCCGGCATCGGCACGGCGGCGATCCTGATGGCCAAGGCGATCGGCTGCACGGTCTATACGACGGTCGGCGACGACGAGAAGGGCGCCAAGGCCAAGGCGCTCGGCGCCGACCATGTCATCAACTACCGCGAGGACCGCTTCGAGGGCGTGGTGCGCAAGCTCACCGGCCGCAAGGGCGTCGACGTCGTCTTCGAGCATGTCGGTGCCGACACCTGGAACGGCTCGCTGCTCTGCCTGAAGCGCGGCGGCCGCCTCGTCACCTGCGGCGCGACCTCCGGTCCCTCGGCGACGATCAACCTGATGCAGCTCTTCCAGCAGCAATACCGCATCACCGGCTCCTTCGGCTGCCGCATCGAGAACATCGCCCAGTCGCTGGAGAAGATGGCCGGCGGCATGAAGCCCGTGATCGATTCGGTCTTCCCGCTCGCGGAATTCGAGAAGGGTCTTGCCCGTATCGAGGGCCGGCAGGTCTTCGGCAAGGTCGTCATCGCCTTCTGAGCGGAGCGGCCCGCGCCGGCGCAAGACTTGACGTCGGCGCGATCCTGCCCCAGATCGCGCCTTCAAGGCCCGGTCTTGCTCTCGGCACGGGCGAGATTGAGGCTGGACCGAACTTGAGACGATTGAAGGGTGTCGCCGCGCGCATCGGCGCGGCGGTCATGATCGGCGTGATCCGGGCGCTGTTCGCGTTCCTGCGCCTGCTCGGCCCCGAGCGCTCGAGCAATCTCGGGGGCTGGCTGCTGCGCGCCGTAAGCCCCCTGGTCCCGGTCAACCGGGTCGCGCTCGCCAATATCCGCGCGGCCTTCCCCGATATGGGAGAGGCGGAGGTCAAGCGCATCGCCCGCGCCGCCTGGGAGAATCTCGGCCGCACCGCCGCCGAATACGCGCATCTCAAGGCGCTGTTCGACTACGACTACCACGACCCCGACAAGCCCTCCCGCGTCGAGGTGGCAGGCATCGAGCATTTCATCGCGCTCAAGGACGACGACAAGCCCGGGCTGATCTTCTCGGCCCATCTGGCGAATTGGGAGCTGCCGGCGATCTGCGCCGCGACCTACGACCTCGAGACCACCGCCGTCTTCCGCGCGCCGAACGACCCCGCCATCGCGGCGGTGGTCCATGAGATCCGTTCCGGCGCCATGGGCGGGCTGGCAGCGGCGAAGCAGGGCGCAGCCTTCGCCATGCAGGGCGTGCTCGAGAATGGCGGCCATCTCGGCATGCTGATCGACCAGCACTTCACCCGCGGCGTGGTGGTGCCCTTTCTCGGGCGCCCCGCGCTGACCAACCCGATCATGGGCAAGTTCGCCCGCCGCTTCGAGTGCCCGGTCCATGGCGTGCGCGTCATCCGCCTGCCGAACCACCGCTTCCGCATCGAGTTGACGCCGCCGCTCGACCTGCCGCGCGGCGCCGACGGCGAGATCGACGTCCAAGGAGCGATGGCGATGATGACCGCGGTGGTCGAAGGCTGGGTGCGCGAATACCCGGAGCAATGGCTTTGGATGCACCGCCGCTGGCGTCCGAACATGATCTCGGCCGCGGCGCTGGCCCAATCCGATCACGCCCGCGCGACCCTGCCCGTTTTCAAGGCAACGTGATTTCCCTCCAGGGCGAATTGCTGGCTTTGGTAACCTCCGGAAAACACATCGCCCTCAAAGTCGAGATCATGCTCCCTGTCCTGCGCCAATCCGCTGCGACCGTCGCCGTGCTCATCTTCGGTGCAACGGCCGCCCTCGCGCAGACGGCCGGCAAGGCGCCGAAGGCGGTGCTCGAGCTCTTCACCAGCCAGGGCTGCTCCTCCTGCCCGCCCGCCGACGCGCTGATCGTCGAGCTGGCGAAGGACCCGGAGCTGATCGCGCTGACCCTGCCCGTGACCTATTGGGACTATCTCGGCTGGAAGGACACGCTCGGGAAGGATTCCTTCGCCAGGCGCCAGAAATTCTACGCCAAGGCCCGGGGAGACGGCCAGGTCTATACGCCGCAGGTCGTCATCAACGGCGCCGCTCATGCCGTGGGCTCGGAGAGACCCGAGATCGAGAAGGCGATCGGCCAGCTCGCCACACCCGGTTTCGCCGCGCAGCTCACCCTGAAGGAGGACAATGGCAGCCTTCAGATCCGCATTGCCCCGACGCGCGCCGTCACGGAGGCCGCCGGTGTCTGGATCGTGCCGACGACCCGCCAAGCTTCGGTTCCGATCACGCGCGGCGAGAACGAGGGCAAGACGCTGTCCTACGCCAATGTCGTGCGCGGCATGGTCCGCGTCGGCGACTGGGACGGCAAGGAGACGACGCTGAGCGCCCCGTTGAGCGCGACCCAGGCCCAGGATGCCGACGGCTATGTCGTGATCGTCCAGGCCGAGCGCCCAGGCAAGCATGGCTTCATGATGCCCGGCGCCATCCTCGCCGCCGCCAAGGGCCTGGCAGCACGCTGAAGCCCGGCGCCGCGGGAGCCTCTACAGCAGGATGACCTTGTTGGAGAGTTCGTCGACATCGCCGGGCACCGGCGGTGCGTGCCGGGCAAGTTCGGCCCCGACGGCGTCGACCGCCTTGATCAGGCCCTCGGTCAGCCTGTCCTCCCGCGCCGCCGCCAGCAGCGCCTCGATGATGCCGCGCCAGACGCCGTCATCGACCAGCCCGTCGATCCCGGTATCCGCCAGCACCTCGGCATAGCGCTCCTGCAGGGCGATATAGAGCAGCACGCCGGTGCGCCCCTTGGTCCGGGTCAGCCCGCGCGCCGTGAACTCGCGCAGCGCCGCCTCATGCGCCCGCCGGCGCTTGACGAAACCCGGGACGAAGCGCCCGCCGCGACCGTACCAGAGCAAGGTCCCGAGCAGGGCGGCGGCGCAGAACAGCTGGATCATGAAGATCCGCTGCGCGCTCATCGCCGAAAGCGAGAGCAGCGGCCATGGCACGAACAGCGCAAGCGCAAGCGCCATCACCACCGGCACGGTGCGATAGCTCGACGCCGCCCGGTCGATCACGACGACGATCTCGCCCGCCGTCTGCAGCTCGGCGCGCCGTACCGCCTCGGCGATCGCGTCCCTGTCGGCAGCATCCATCACCAGTCTCCCGAAGCCCCGCCCCCGCCCGAGGAGCCGCCGCCACCCGAAAATCCGCCGCCGCCCGAGCTCCAGCCGCCTCCGCCGCCGCTCCAGCCCGAGCCGGAACCCGTGCTCCAGCCCGTGCTCTGCGGCAGCGTGACCCACTGCCCGTTGCGCAGGCGATGCCGCCGGGTTCCACCCTGCTGGCTCAGGCCGCGCAGGAAGGCGACGATGAACAGGAAGATCACGAACATCGCGATGATGACGGCGATGTCCTCGCCGAGCGTGCTCTCGTCGGAACGGACCTCGGCGCGCCGCTGCCATTCCTCGGCATCGCCGGCGAGGATGGTCAGGATTGCGTCGACGCCCGCCTCGATGCCCCCGGCGAAGTCGCCGGTCTTGAACTTCGGCGCGATCGCCGTGGTGATGATGACCTTGGAGAGCGCGTCGGTCAGCGCCCCCTCGACGCCGTAGCCGACCTCGATGCGGACCTTGCGCTCCTTCGGCGCGACGATCAGCAGCACGCCGTTGTTCCTGGCCTTCTGGCCGAGCTGCCAATGCCGGAACAGGCCGTTGGCGAAATCCTCGATCGTCACATCCTGCAGCGAGGGCACCGTCGCGACCACGACCTGGTCCGAGGTCTTGTCCTCATGCGCCTTGAGCTTGTCCTCGAGCCGCTGCCGCACGTCCGGCGCGAGCAAATTGGCGCCGTCGACGACCCGGCCGCTGAGGGCCGGATAGGCCAGTTCGGCGGCGAAGGCCGGCAGGACGCAGACCAGCAGGAACAAGGTCGCGATCGCGCGCAGCACCGTCATTCCCGGGCGAAGCGGAACGTCGCCCCGGGAGCTCCCGGCAAGAGATGCTCGGGTCTGGCCCTGGCATGACGGCCTTGTCGACATCACCCGCGCTCGGTCGACAGCCTCAGAACTTCACCGCAGGCGGCCGCTCGGCCCCGGCCGTGGCGGTGAAGGTCTCCATCGGCTTGGCGCCCCAGAACAGCTTCGCCCAGATCACGCCCGGGAAAGTGCGGATCTCGGTGTTGAAGGCCTGCACCGCCTGGATGTAGTCGCGCCGCGCCACGGCGACCCGGTTTTCGGTGCCTTCGAGCTGCGACTGAAGCGCGAGGAAGTTCTGGTTCGACTTCAGCTCCGGATAGCGCTCCACCGTGACGAGCAGCCGCCCGAGAGCGCCGGTGAGCTGGTTCTGCGCGTCCTGGAATTCCTTGAACTTGACGGGATCGTTGACGGTCGAGGCGTCGACCTTGACCTGCGTCGCCTTGGCGCGCGCCTCGATCACCGCCGTCAGCACCTCGCGCTCCTGGGCCGCATAGCCCTTCACGGTCTCGACCAGATTCGGGATCAGGTCGGCCCGCCTCTGGTACTGGTTCTGCACCTCGGACCAGGCCGCTTTCGCCTTCTCCTCCAGTGTCGGCACGTTGTTGTAGCCGCAACCGGCGACAGCGATGCCGATCAGACCCAGGACGAGCCAGGCCAGCGGACGACGGAAACGGGCAGAAAACGACATGCCGAAAACCCCTTTTGGCAGTGTCAGGATGGTTCGATTCGGAACTCTACCTGTCGCGGCCCGCCCCTCCAAGCTGGCAAGCGGCTGCGAATGACCTATCCTGCACGCCTGCCGCGGAGATTTGCCCATGCGCCTGGCTCTTATCCTGCCTCTCGCCGCCGTCCTGGCGGCGACCCAGCCCGCCTTTGCCCAGCAGCTCGCCCCCGCGCCCGAGGCGGCAACCGGACGCGCCGCGAGGGCGCTCGGCACCGCCCAGCGCTTCATGGCGGCGGCGGCCAACCCGCTCGCCGCTTCGGCCGGCCGCGACATCCTGCGCGCCGGAGGCAGCGCGACGGACGCGGCCATCGCGATCCAGCTCGTGCTCAACCTGGTCGAGCCGCAAAGCTCCGGCATTGGTGGCGGCGCCTTCTTTGTCCATTGGGACGAAGAAGACCGCAAGGTGACGACGCTCGATGGGCGCGAGACAGCGCCGGCGGCGGCAAGGCCCGACCGCTTCATGAAGGACGGCAAGCCGATGCCGTTCCGGGAGGCGGTGGTCGGCGGCCGTTCCGTCGGCGTGCCGGGGACGCTGAAGCTTCTGGAGGATGCGCATCGCCGCTGGGGCAAGCTGCCCTGGGCCGATCTGATCGCGCCGGCCCTCAAGCTCGCCGAGGAGGGCTTCGCGATCTCGCCGCGCCTCAACGGGCTGCTCGCGGGCGAGGCCAGCCTGCCGAAGAACCCGCTCGCTGCCGCCTATTTCTACGAGCCCGACGGCAAGGCCAAGGCCGTCGGAACCCTCCTGAGGAACCCGGCCTTCGCCGCGACGCTGCGCGCCGTCGCAGCCCAGGGTGCGAAGGCCCTCTATGAAGGGCCGATCGCGGAGGACATCGTCGCGACGGTGACGGGCCACCCCACCAATCCCGGCGATATGACGCTGGCCGATCTCGCTGCCTACAGGATCGAGGAGCGCGAGCCGGTCTGCGGCGGCTACCGGATCTGGCGCCTCTGCGGCATGGGGCCGCCGAGCTCGGGCGCCGTCGCCCTCCAGCAAATGCTCGGCATCCTGGAGGCGCAGGACCTGCGCCGGAGCGGCCCCGGGGCCGAGGCGGCGCATTGGTTCAGCGAAGCCGGCCGGCTCGCCTTCGCCGACCGTGCCCTCTATCTCGCCGACCCCGCCTTCTTCAGCGTGCCGGTGCGCGGCCTGATCGACCGCGACTATATCCGCTCGCGCGCCCAGCTGATCAGCCCGGAACGCTCGATGGGCAAGGCGAAGGCCGGCGATCCACCGCATCGGCGCGCCGGGCTCATCGCCCCCTCGGAGGGCATCGAGAACGGCACCAGCCACATCTCGGTGGTCGATGCCGACGGCAACGCCGTCGCGATGACGACGACGATCGAGGACGGATTCGGCTCGCGCCTGATGACGAAGGGCGGCTTCCTTCTCAACAACGAGCTGACCGACTTCAATTTCGCTCCGGAAGAGGACGGCAAGCCCGTCGCCAACCGCGTCGAGCCCGGCAAGCGGCCGCGTTCCTCGATGGCGCCGACGCTGGTCTTCGACGCCTTCGGCCGTCTCTACGCCGTCGTCGGTTCGCCCGGCGGCAGCCAGATCATCGGCTATGTCGCCAAGACGCTCGTTGCGCTGCTCGACTGGAAGATGGACCCGCAACAGGCGGTGGATTTCGGCAATTTCGGCAGCCGCAATGGCCCGACAGAGCTGGAGAAGGGCACGGAAGCGGAAGGCTGGAAGGCTGCGCTCGAAGCCAAGGGCCATGAGGTCCGGCTGCTGGAGATGACCTCAGGCACGCAGGCCATCGTCAAGACGCCGGAAGGTTTCCTCGGCGGCGCCGACGGGCGGCGCGAGGGCGTGGCGATCGGCGACTGAGCCCGCTCAGGGCTGGGCCGGGCGCTCGCCGCCGGCCTGTCGCCCGGCGATCAGCCAATAGACGAAGCCCGTCGCCGCCCCGACCAGGAAGAGCCCGGAGATGATCTGGATCTCGGCGGGGCTGGGCGCTCGCGACAGACGCAGCATGGCGAGCGGCAGCAGCGCCGCCAGCAGGCCGGTGAACCCGCTCTGCAGCAGCCCGCTGCGCAGCCGGAAGAGCTCGCTGCCGATCGCGACCAGCACGACCGGCACGACGATGATCGCAAGCCCCAGTCGGCCGATCAGCGCGAAGGCGGCCTGCGCCGCCGGCGCCGGGTCGATGCCGCTCTCGGCGAGCCCGAACAGGATGTCGACCAGCCGTTCGATGCCGCCGCCGATCAGCAGCGCCACCGCCGGCGAAGCGACGCTCGCCATGGCGAGGAAGAACATCCCGGCCCCCATCGCGACGATGCAGGCGAAGGGGATCAGAAGGATCCAGCGCAGCAAGGCTTACTCCGCGGCCACCGCAGGCGCAGCCGCCTGTGCCTCGTCCAGCATCAGCCGAGCGCGGGCGGAGAGCTTCTCGGTTTCGCTCTTGAGCTGGCCGCAGGCGGCGAGGATGTCGCGCCCTCGCGGGGTGCGGACCGGCGAGGCGTAGCCGGCGCGGAACACGATCTCGGAGAAGCGCTCGATCCGATCCCAGTCCGAGCATTCGTATTTCGTGCCGGGCCAGGGGTTGAACGGGATCAGGTTTATCTTGGCCGGGATGCCCTTGAGCAGCCGGACGAGCTCGCGCGCCTCGGCGTCGGAATCGTTCACGCCCTTGAGCATGACGTATTCAAACGTGATCCGTTTCGCATTCGAGAGGCCGGGATAGTTCCGGCAGGCCTCGAGCAGATCCTTGATCGGATACTTCTTGTTGAGCGGCACCAGCTCGTTGCGCAGATCGTCGCGCACCGCATGCAGCGAGATCGCCAGCATCGTGCCCATCTCAGCCCCGAGCGGGCCGATCTGCGGCACGACGCCCGAGGTCGAGACGGTGATGCGCCGGCGCCCGAGCGACAGGCCCTGATCGTCGGTAATCACGTCGATCGCGTCGCGCACGCCGTCGAAATTGTAGAGCGGCTCGCCCATGCCCATGAAGACGATGTTCGAGACGAAGCGCCCGCCATCATTCGGCACGAAGGCGCCTTCCGGGGGCTTGCGGTTCGGGAAATCGCCGAGGCGCTCCCGCGCGACCATCAGCTGCGCGACGATCTCCTCGGTCTTGAGGTTGCGCACGAGGCGCTGCGTGCCGGTGTGGCAGAAGGTGCAGGTCAGCGTGCAGCCGACCTGGCTGGAGACGCAGAGCGTGCCGCGGTCGACCTCGGGAATATAGACGCACTCGATCTCGGCGCCACGGTCATGCGGGCCGGTCGAGGGCATGCGCATCAGCCATTTGCGCGTGCCGTCGGTCGAGACCTGCTCGGCGGTGACGCTCGGCAGGTCGAGCGAGAAATGCTCGGCGAGCTGACCACGCAGCCCCTTGCCGATCGTCGTCATCGCGTCGAATTCACGCACGCCGTAATGATAGATCCAGTTCCAGAGCTGGCCGACGCGCATGCGCCGCTCCTTCTCGGGAACGCCGATCTCGGCCAGCGCCTCGGCCATGCCGGCGCGGGTGCGCCCGACAAGCGAGGGGCGTCGCAAAACGGGTTCGGCCGCCGGGGCGGCGGTAGCGGAAACGGTCACGGTCATCGGAGCTCTGTCGTCGCCCATCGGAAAAGGCGCGGGATTTCGCCGCTCCCTACCACAATTATGGGAAAACCGGAAATCGCTTCCCGCCGTCATTCTCGGGCGGAGCGAAGCGGTGAACCGAGAAACTCCGGACGAGAAGGCGCCTGCGGCTCCTTCCGGAACGAGATGCCCGGGCCAAGCCCGAGCATGACGCGCCTCCGGAGCTTGGCCGCATGGCCTCGCTGATCGACCTTACTTGCAGGCGTCTTCGGCCCGCTTCACGATCTGGCTGATGCCGGCGAGAGAGTATTTGTCACTGGTCGGATTACCCTTCTTCGAGGTGCCTTTGATTTCGAGCCCGGCGCCACGACGCATCGCGTCGAGCATGCGCGGCTCCTCGGCCGGGTTCTTCAGCCACATGTTCTGGCCCTTGGCGACCAGCGCGAAGCGCTCGTTGCCGATGATGGCCTGATGCTCGACGCCTTCCTTGACGTCGAAATTCATGACGAAGCTGATCTCGTTGCGCACGCCCTCGCCGGGGCGGTTGGAGACGAAGAGCAGCCCCTCGACATCCTTGAGGTTGGCCGGCAGCCGGGCCTCCGCCTTGGACAGCGCATAGCAGACCTTGGAGCGGCCCTGCTGCGACGAGAAGGCCTGCCACTTGCCGGCCGTTTCCAGCAGCATGGCCTGCCCCTGCCCGGGGGTGGCGGCAGCAGCCGTGGCGGCCGGCTTGGCGCGCTGGGCCGCGGCATCGCTCGGCATCAGCACGACGGCCGCGCTACCCGCCAACAGGGCGGCAACAGCCAGACGGAACACAGCGGCTTGGGGGGTGCGGAAGAACGAGCTGATCATGGACCGCCATCAGTCACTAAAAATCTTAACACCGCGTTCACCACCTGAAGAGAAGGCGGAGCCGCGCGGGGCGGCGGCATAGAGTGTCACGATCCTGGCGAAAATGCGAATGGCGCCGTGACACCGCGGTTCCGCGTGAGGAGCACCCATGGCACAATCCTGCGGAAGAAACGGCGACGGCGGATCGACGATGAAGGCACTGCTCTGCGAACGTCACGGCCCGGCCGAAGATCTCGTGATCCGTGACCTGCCCGAGCCGAAGCCCGGGCCCGGCGAGGTCGTCGTCGCCGTCACGGCGGCCGCGCTCAATTTCTTCGACACGCTGATCATCAGGGGGCGCTACCAGACGAAGCCGGCCTTCCCGTTCTCGCCCTGTGCCGAATGCGCCGGCACGATCGCGGCCATCGGCGATGGCGTCTCCGGCTGGCAGGTCGGCGAGCGGGTCGCGGCCTGGCTCGGCTTCGGCGCGGCGCGCGAGAAGGTCGTGGTCCCCGCCGAGGCGCTCCTGCGCGTGCCGGACCGTCTCGACGACGCGCAGGCGGCGGGTCTGTTCGTCACCTATGGCACCGCCATGCACGGGCTGATCCAGCGCGCCCGCCTCAAGCCCGGCGAAACCCTGGCCATCCTCGGTGCTTCCGGTGGGGCGGGTCTGGCCGCGGTGGAGATCGGCGCGCTGCTCGGCGCCCATGTCATCGCCTGCGCCTCCTCCCCCGACAAGCTCGCGCTCGCCCGCGAGCACGGCGCGCAGGAGGAGGTCGACTACGGCCGGCACGAGATCCGGGGCAGCCTGAAGAAACTCACCGGCGGGCGCGGCGTCGACGTGCTCTACGACACGGTCGGCGGCGAGCTCGCCGAGCCGGCCCTGCGCGCCATGGCCTGGGAAGGCCGCTATCTCGTCGTCGGGTTCGCCGGTGGCGAGGTCCCCAAGATCCCGCTCAACCTGCTGTTGCTCAAGGGCTGCGACCTGCGCGGCGTCTTCTGGGGGGAATTCGTCCTGCGCGAGCCCGCCGCGCATCGGCGCAACATGGAGCGCCTCCTCGACTGGGCGGCGAGCGGCCATATCCGCGCCCATGTCCATGCGACCTTCCCGCTCGAGCGCTGGACCGAGGCCTATGCCCTGATCGGAGACCGCAAGGCCAAGGGCAAGGTCGTGCTGACGCTGTAGATCGGTCCACGTCATTCTCGGGCGAAGCAAAGCTTCGACCCGAGAAACTCGGGGCGAGAAGGCACTGGTTTCCGAGAGGCTCGGGTCAAGCCCGGGCGTGACGCCGCTGGATCAAAGCTCCGCCAGCACCTGCTTCGCCCGTTCACGGTGCTCGACCGTGATTGAGCCGGCCACCGCCGCGATCGCCGCGGCGATCACTGCCGCATCGTCGGTGAAGCCGAAGAGCGGCATGATGTCCGGCAGCGCATCGACCGGCAGCACGAAATAGCCGAGCGCGGCGAGCAGCGTCATCCGCACACGCCGCGGCGTCGCCGGATCGCGCGCGCAAAACCACGCCGCCAGCAGATCCTCGGCGAAGGGAATGCGTTTCGCGACGCGCTTCAGCCGCCCCATGAAGTCGGCGCCGAACTTCGCTTCGTCGCGTAGGCTCTTGCGGATCGCCTCCATCTCCTCGCGGCTGAAGCGGGCGCTGAACCCCTCGGTCATTCCTGTCTTGCTCCTTGGCGCCTGGGGACGCCGATGATCGCGCGCTCCCGATCGGCGCGCCATGTCGAAAGATGGCCCCGTCGCAATCCTGCACAAGAGGCCTGCCGGAAAACCCGCTTGGAGCGGCGCGAAACGCCCTCTAAACCGGGTTCAGGACCAGAATGGACGGGAAACGCATCATGAAGCTCGATTCCTCCCTCGCCGCGATCGTGACCGGCGGTGCCTCCGGCCTCGGCGAGGCGACCGCCCGCATGCTCGCGGGTGAGGGCGTCAAGGTCGCGCTGCTCGACCTCAATGCCGAGCGTGGCGAGGCGATCGCGAAGGAGATCGGCGGGGTCTTCTGCACTTGCGACGTGACCAATGAGGCCTCGGTGGACGAGGCGCTGGCCAAGGCGCGCGCCGCCCATGGCATCGCTCGCATCATCGTGAACTGCGCCGGCATCGCGCCCGGCCGCCGCGTCGTCTCGAAGAAGCGCGACACTGGCGAGCTCGTCGCCCATGACCTCGCCACCTTCGAGAAGGCGGTCGCGATCAACCTGACCGGGACCTTCCGTGTCATCGCCAAATCGGCGGTGGCGCTCGCCGGCCTTGATCCCGTTACCGCCGATGGCGGGCGCGGCGTCATCATCTGCACGGCTTCGGTCGCGGCCGAGGACGGCCAGATCGGCCAGGCGGCCTATGCCGCCTCCAAGGCCGGCGTCGCCGGCATGACGCTGCCGATCGCGCGCGATCTCGCCGGCATCGGCATCCGCGTCGTCACCATCCTGCCCGGCCTGTTCGAGACGCCGATGTTCGCCGGTCTTCCCGAGGAGGCGAAGGCCTCGCTCGCCGTCTCGGTGCCGCACCCCTCGCGCCTCGGCAGGCCGGCGGAATATGCCGCGCTGGCCCGCAGCATCGTCGAGAACGACATGCTGAACGGCACCACGATCCGCCTGGACGGCGCGATCAGGCTGGCGCCGAAATAGCGCGGTACCTGTCTTCAACGAGCTCGCAATCACGGGGAGGCTTTCATGAAGCCCCTACCGTTCGAAAAGCGCCACAAGGACGGGAGCCTCTGGGCACGCGGCCAGACGCTGGACGATGGACCCACCGGCTATTGGGAGTGGTTTCGCAAGGATGGGACGAAGCTGCGCTCCGGCCATTTCGACAAGGGCGAGCAGGTCGGCGAATGGACCACCTATGATTCGGCCGGCCGCGTCTACAAGGTGACGCAGATGCGCCGGGCCGAGGGCTGAGCCGCGCATCCGCCACCGTCAGAGAATGCGATAGACCTCGCCGGCGCTGCGGTCCCGGTAGAGGTCCACCCGCTCGCCGTTCCAGTGATAGTCGAGATGCCGCCCCTGCACCGGATGGCCGGCGCCGTCGGGATAGAACAGGCCGGCGCATTCGCCGCCGGGGGAACGCACGCTCGGATAGACGATCCCCTCCGCACCCGCATCGCGGAGCCGGCCTCCGAGTACCTGGGACGCCGCGTAGCTGTCCGGATCGAGCAGCGCCGCCGCCTCGTCGCCGCTTCTGCGCAGATCGTGCAGCGCGGCGTCGATGTCGAGCACGATCTCGCGGAACTGCGAGGTCCAGCCCTGCGGTTGGGACGTCGCCCGCATGAAGCGGGAATGGTGGTGGATCGTCTCCAGCAGCGCGACCTCGAAGCGGTCGGCGACATAGAGCACACCGAAGCTGCCGTCGCTGAAGCGGCTCGGCCGGTCCGGGCTGACATGGGTGAAGGGCGCCATCAGCCAGCTCGCGCCCGGCCCCGACACGCGCCGCTCCGCCGGTACCAGATCGAGATTGCCGATCGTCTCCATCAGGCGCGGATTGGTCTTCTGCTCCGCCGCGATCAGCAGCGGCCAGTCGGCCGGATCGGCGATATCCTCGAACAGGTCGATCGGCGGGAAGATGCTGCGGATGATCCGGACCGCACCGTGCCACTCGATCTCCGCGACCGGCAGGCTCGCCGGGTCGATCACCAGGCGCCTCGCTCGGCATCGAGCAGGCGGCGCACCCGCATCAGGTCGGTGAGCTCGCCGCCAAGCATCACATCCAGCGCTGACTTCCCGCCGAAATCGGCATTGGCCCGCTTGATCCAGTCATAGCCGCGCTGCGGCTCGGTGAAGATCAGCCGCAGCGCCTTGTGGATGCCCATCAGGTTCGAGAGTCGGGCCTTGCCGTCGCGCGAGATGCGCCCGAGCTCGCCGGCTTTCCAGCGCCGGTAGGTCCTGACCGGCAGATCGATCAGCACCGCCGCCTCGTCGTCGGTGATCCGCCAGAGCCGGAACAGGTTCACGGCGGCGCGGAACATCGCCGCCGCCTCGTCATCGCTGATCGGATCGGGGACGAAGTCGCGCTGGGCCGTCTCGATGCGCAGCAGGGCCGACATGGCGTTGCTCTCCATTTGGCATAAAATGGAGATAATTTTGCCAAATGGCAAGAGGCATGCCCTCCTGCCGCTGTCGAAACCGTCATTGCGAGCGCAGCTTCGTCGCTTCGCTCCTCGCAATGATGCTGCCGCCTGCCCGAAAGCAGGCTGCCTATTCCTCCGTCTTCGCCGGCTTGATCTCGTGCTTCAGGATCAGCGGCGTCTGGGCCAGGGCGAAGGCCATGGTCAGCGGCATCACGCCCCAGACCTTGAAGGCGACCCAGAAATCCTGCGTCTGCGTGCGCCAGACCACCTCGTTCAGCACCGCCAGGACGAAGAAGAACAGCCCCCAGCGGAAGGTCAGCTTGCGCCAGCCCTCCTCGTCGAGCTGGAGCACCGTCTCCAACACCAGCGACAGCAGCGGCCGGCCGAAGAGCAGCCCGCCGAGCAGGACCGAGCCGAACAGCGTGTTCACGATGGTCGGCTTCACCTTGATGAAGAAGGCGTCGTCCAGCGCCAGCGTCAGCCCGCCGAAGACTGTCACAACGACGGCATTCACGATCGCCATGCGCGGCAGATAACCCATCAGCGCCCGCGACAGCGCCAGCGCCACCAGCGAGGCGACGATGAAGATGCCGGTCGCGACGAAGATGCGCCGATCCTCCGCGACGCCGAGCAGGCGGTCGCCATAGGAATTGGCGAAGAAGAAGATCGCCAGCGGCCCGAATTCCAGGGCGAGCTTGAGCAGGGGGCTGACCGTCTTGCCCTTGGCTGCCTTGACCGGAACCTGCTGTGTCGTCTCGCTCACGCCGCCTCTCCCAATCCCGCCACGGCGCGGGCGAAATCGCGCGCCGAGAACGGCTCCAGATCCTCGACGCTCTCGCCGACGCCGATGAAATGCACCGGCAGCCCGAATTGTGCCGCCAGCGCCACCAGGATGCCGCCGCGCGCCGTGCCGTCGAGCTTCGTCATCACCAGCCCGGTGACGCCCGCCGTCTCGCGGAAGGCCTCGACTTGGCTGATCGCGTTCTGGCCGACGGTGGCGTCGAGCACGAGCAGCGCCGCATGTGGCGCGCTCGGATCCTGCTTGCGGATCACGCGGACCACCTTGGCGAGCTCGTCCATCAGCCCCTGCTTGTTCTGCAGCCGACCGGCCGTATCGACCAGCAGCACGTCGGTGCCATTGGCCTTCGCCTTCTGCAGCGCCTCGAAGGCGAGGCCGGCAGCGTCGGCGCCCTGTTGCCCGAAGACGACCTCGGCGCCGGTGCGCTCGCCCCAGACCCGCAATTGCTCGATCGCGGCGGCGCGAAAGGTGTCGCCGGCGGCCAGCATCACCGATTTGCCCTCGGCCCGGAACTTCGCCGCGAGCTTGCCGATCGTCGTGGTCTTGCCGGAGCCATTGACGCCGACCATCAGGAGCACGAACGGCTTTTTCGTGGCGTCGATCGCCAGCGGCAGCGCCACCGGCGTCAGAATCGTCTCGACCTCACGCGCCAGGATCGCCTTCACCTCAGCCGGCTCGATCTGTTTGTCGTAGCGGCCGTCGCCAACCGCCCTGGCGATCTTCGCCGAGGTGGCGAGGCCGAGATCGGCCTGGATCAGGATGTCCTCGAGATCCTCGAGCGTTCCGGCATCGAGCTTGCGCTTGGTGAAGAGGTCGGTGATCCCCGTCGTCAGCGCCGAGGAGGTGCGCGACAGCCCCTCCGTCAGCCGGCGCCACCAGCTCCGCTTCGGCTGCGGCGCGGGCGCAGGTGAGGGAGCAGGCTCCGGAACGGCAACCGGTTCGGGCTGCGGAACGACGGCGATTTCGGGTTCCGGTTCCGGCTCCACGGGCAGCGGAGCGATTTCGACCGGAAGGGCCGGCGAAACCGGTTCGAGGGCCGGCGTCTCGGCGACAGGAGCCTCCGCCTCGGCAACCGGCGCAGCGACGGCCTCATCGGCTTCCGGCTTCGGCGCCTCGACGGACTCAGCCACCTGTTCCGGAGTCGGTACCGGCTGGGCCGGCTGCTCGTCGCGTCCGAACAGCCTCGAAAAGAAGCCGCGTTTCTTCGGTTCGGTCTCGCTCATCGCCATCCTGTCTACGGTTCGGCGGGCAACTCCGGTTGCCCGCCGGGCCGGCTTCGTCCGAGCGCGTTCCGCGAAAGTGGCGAGCACTTCTGCGAGAGGAACGCGCTCCGACAGCTTTTTGTCTCTGCGCGAATTCTTGTCGCTCGACCATTCCGGTCGAATGGAAAGCGCGCTATCGCAATGCCATGGCAAGGCCGGACCGACCAGAGAATTCGCAAGCACCGGGGCAAAACGACGCCGAGCTGCCGGTGCCGCTACTCTATCGCGACGCCATGATGCTCGTCATCGACAAGCCCGCCGGCCTGCCCGTCCATAGCGGCCCGCCGGCGCAGCGCCGTTCCATCCCGGTGCTCACCGACCATCTCGACGCCCTGCGCTTCGGCCTGCCGCGCCGGCCGGAAGCGGCGCACCGGCTCGACAAGGACACCTCCGGCTGCCTCGTGCTCGGCCGGCATCCGCGCGCCATGGCCGAGCTCAACCAGATGTTTCGCGACGGCCGGATCGGCAAGACCTATTGGGCGATCGTGCAGGGCGAGCCTGCGCTGGACGAAGGGCTGATCGACCTGCCCCTCGGCCGTCGCTCGCCCGAGCGCGGCTGGTGGATGAAGGTCGACCCCGCCGGCCTGCCCTCGCAGACACGTTATCGAGTCCTGGGTCGCGGCCACGATGGGGCCGGGCCGATTGCCTGGCTCGCCATGGAACCGCTGACCGGCCGCACCCACCAGCTGCGCGTGCACTGCCAGGCTTCCGGCTGGCCGATGCTCGGCGACGAAATCTACGGCACCGCGCCGCGCGAGGGCGGCCCCGGCCTTCAGCTTCACGCGCGCGCCGTGACGATCCCACTCTACAAGAAGCGCGAGCCGATCGCCGTAACGGCCCCGCCTCCACCGCATATGCTGGCGGCATTGCAGGCCTGCGGCTGGCACCCTTCGGACTGAGACCGCTCAGCTCGCCAGGGCGTCGATCGCCCGCGCCAGCTTCACGTCGAGCTCGGTGAGCCCGCCGGCATCGTGGGTGGCGAGCGTCACCTCGACCGTGCGGTAGACGTTCGACCATTCCGGGTGATGGTTCATTGCCTCGGCCAGCAGGGCGACCCGCGTCATCCAGCCGAAGGCCTCGCTGAAATCGCGGAAGACGAAGCGCCGCGTGATCGCCTCGCGGCTTTGCACCAGCTTCCAGCCGGTCAGCGTCGCCAGCGCCTCGGCCTGCGCCTCGGGAGAGAGTCGTTTCGGTCGGGTCATCGGCGAATCTCCCGTGGCAGGCGATTCGGATAGGACGGGCCGAGCGGATAGGCCGCCTCCAGCACATAGGGGCCGCCGCCGATCGAATCGCGCGAGGACATCAGCGCGACGCGACGCGCCGTGAAACTGATCGGCCGCACGATCGGGTGCAGGCTGAGATAATGCGCGACCTCCGTCGGCGCCGTATCGCGCAGCCGCGCCAGCGTGACATGCGGCACAAATTTGCGGCCTTCCGCCGGCAGGCCGATACGACGCATCTGCCGCTCGACGTCGACTTGCAGATCGGTCAGCGCCTTTGTCGGCGCCGCCCGGGCGAAGACCGCACGTGGCTTGTCGCCGCCGAAGCTGCCCAGCGCATCGAGCGTCACCTCGAACGGATAGGCGGTGAGATCGGAGAGCATGTGGTCGACGTCGTTCGCCATGCGCCGGTCGACATCGCCCAGGAAGCGCAGGGTGATGTGGTAGTCGGCTGGCTCGATCCAGCGAGCACCCGACAGGCCGCCGCGATGCAACGTCAGCTCGGATGCGACATCGGCGGGAATTTCCAGAGCGATGAACAGCCTCGGCATGAACGAATCCCTGCCAAGCAATTGTGACTCTGGCGAGACGGTAGGCGCGAAGCCGGCTCAAGGGAATTGTTTTTGCACTGCCATCGCATTCCCATCCCGCGCCGTCATCCTGGGCGAGCCGCGAAGCGGCGTCGATCCGGGATCCATGCCGGAGCGCTTCCGATGGAGGTTCAGGCATGGATCCCGGGTCGACCTGCGGCGCCCGGGATGACCCCGTTCAGGTCGAAAACAAGCCGTTACGGGCAGGGATTGCCGACGAGCTGATGGATCGCGTCGATCTTCGCCTCGACCTCGGGCGAAAGCTTGAGGTCGATCGAGGCGATATCGGTCCTGAGCTGCTCCATCGAGGTCGCGCCGATGATGTTGGCGGTCACGAAGGCGCGGCTGTTGACGAAGGCGAGCGCCATCTGCGCCGGATCGAGCCCGGCCTCGCGCGCCACGGCGATGTAGCGCCTGGTCGCCTCCTCGGCGCCGGCCGTCTGATAGCGCTGGCCGCGGTCGAACAGCGTCGTGCGCGCTCCCGCCGGGCGGGCGCCGTCGAGATATTTGCCGGTGAGGTAGCCCTGCGCCAGCGGCGAATAGGCGAGCAGGCCGACATCCTCGCGGATCGCGACCTCGGCAAGCGCCGTCTCGAAGGTGCGGTTGAGGAGGTTGTAGGCATTCTGGATCGATTGCACGCGCGGCGTGCCGCGGAGTTCGGAATCCGTCACGAAGCGCATCGTGCCCCAGGCGCTTTCGTTGGAGAGGCCGAGATGGCGGATCTTGCCGGCCTTGACCAGCTCGCCGAGGGCGTCGAGCTGCTCCGGGATCGAGGCTTCGTCGGCCGAGCGCTCATAGGCCGAAGCCGCAAAGCGCGTCGGGTTCGAGCCCCAGGGCACCGGCCGCTCGGGGAAATGCAGCTGGTAGAGGTCGATATAGTCGGTCTGCAGCCGCTTCAGGCTCTTCTCGACCGCCTCGAAGATCTGCTTGCGCGTCAGCCGCGTCGGGCTGCCGTCATCGCGGAACCAGGTGTTGCCGCCCCGTCCGCAGACCTTCGACGCCAGGATGATCCTGTCGCGGTTGCCGCGGGCCTTGAACCAGCTGCCGATGATCCGCTCGGTCGAGCCCTGCGTCTCCGGCTTCGGCGGGATCGAGTAGAGCTCGGCGGTGTCGAAGAAATTGACGCCTTGCCCGACGGCATAGTCCATCTGGGCGTGGCCTTCGGCCTCGCTGTTCTGCTCGCCCCAGGTCATGGTTCCCAAGCAGATCACCGAGACCTTGAGATCGGTGCGTCCGAGACGGCGATATTCCATGGAAAAGCAACTCCGGAAGCGGGGCCGGCGGGCGGCGATGCGAGATTCGGGGATCGCCGCGCGGAGAGCCCGCGGACGGATCAGGACCTGGGCGGCAGGCTGGCGATGAAGCGCTCGACCGTCGGCAGGATGTTCCGGACGATGACGTTGACGCCTTCGGCCGTGGGGTGAAGCCCATCCGCCTGGTTCAGCGTGCGGTCGCCCGCGATGCCTTCCAAGAAGAAGGGGTAAAGCACCAGCCCGTGCTTTTCCGCAAGCTCGCGATGGATCGCGTCGAAGCGTTTCGCGTAATCGGCTCCGAGATTGCGCGGCGCGTACATGCCGGCGAGCATCACCGGGATCCCGCGCTCCTTCAGGCGGGTGATCATCGCCTCCAGCGCTTTGCGCGTCTGGTCCGGATCGACGCCGCGCAACGCGTCGTTGGCGCCGAGTTCGAGGATGACGCCGTCAGTCCCATCCGGCACCGACCAGTCGAGCCGCTCGAGCCCGCCCTGCGTCGTGTCGCCGGAGACGCCGGCGTTCACGATCTCGACAGCGACGCCCTTCTGACGCAGGGCCTGCTCCAGCACGGCCGGAAAGGCGGCGCTGCCCGGCAGATTATAGCCCGCGGAGAGCGAATCGCCGAAGACGACGAGCTTCAGCGACCGCGCGGCAGCCGGGCTGGAACTGGAGGCTTGGGCATTGGCCATGGCATGGGAACCGAGGAGAAACAGCAAGGCCATGGCGAAAATCGCCGCAGCCGATTGGACAAGCGCGAAACCGCGCCCATATCGGCGCAGACCCCTTCGCGGCGCCTCGCAGGCCCGCTGGGGCCGCGACGACGGTGTTCCGACCGGGACGGCGATGGAAGCGTAAGTCAGGATCATGGCGTGATGAGCGAGAAGGCCGCCCCGGCGATCGAGTTGCAGGATGTCCATCTGAGTTTGGGGCGCGGCGCCGCCCGCGTCCATATCCTCAAGGGCGTCTCGGTGTCGCTGGCCGATGGCGAGGCGACCGGCCTCGTCGGTCCCTCCGGCTCCGGAAAGTCGACCTTGCTGATGACCATGGCCGGGCTGGAGCGCCCCGATTCCGGGCTCGTCAAGGTTGCCGGCCAGGATCTCGGCGCGCTCGACGAAGACGGGCTCGCCGTCTTCCGCGGCAAGCATATCGGCATCGTCTTCCAGTCCTTCCATCTGGTCCCGACCATGACGGCGCGCGAGAACGTGGCGCTGCCGCTGGAACTCGCCGGCCATCCCGACGCCTTCAGCCGCGCCGAAGCGGAACTCCGCAATGTCGGCCTCGGCCAGCGCATGGACCATTATCCGGCCCAGCTCTCCGGCGGCGAGCAGCAGCGCGTCGCCATCGCGCGGGCCGTCGCGCCGGATCCCGCGATCCTCGTCGCCGACGAGCCGACCGGAAATCTCGACGAGGCGACCGGCCGCGCCATCGTCGATCTGATCTTCGCGCTGAAGCGCGAGCGCGGCGCGACGCTGGTGCTGGTCACGCATGATCTGTCGCTCGCCGCGCTCTGCGAACGCACGGTCAGGCTGCGCTCCGGCGTGATCGAGGCCGAGGCCGAGATGGCGGTCGCCTGACGATGCATGCGCCCGTCAAGCCGTCGCCGAACCCACCCCAGCGCTTCCGCGGCGCCGGGCTCGCCCTGCGGCTCGCCCTGAGGGACCTGCGTGCCGGCCTGCGCGGCTTCGGCATCTTCATCGCCTGCCTGGCGCTGGGCGTGATGACCATCGCCGCGGTCGCCTCCGCCTCGCGCGGCCTGACCGAGGGCCTCGCCCGCGAAGGCCGGCGCATCCTCGGCGGCGATGCCGCCTTCAGCCTGATCCATCGCGAAGCGACGCCACAGGAGCTCGCCTTCCTGACGGCGCGGGGCACGGTCTCCAGCATCGCGACCATGCGCGGCATGGCCAATGCCGGCGTGAAGGGCGCGGCGCTGGTCGAGATCAAGGCGGTCGATTCGGCCTATCCGAGCCTCGGCTCGGTCGAAACCGAGCCGCAGGCCGCGCTGCCCGGCCTGCTGGAGCAGCGCGACGGCCTCTATGGCGCGGTCGCCGATCCCGTGCTGTTCGGCCGGCTCGACCTCAAGCCCGGCGACATCGTCACGGTCGGCGGCGCCAGGCTGCAGCTGCGCGCCAATCTGGTTTCCGAGCCCGACAAGATCGCGGCCGGCGTCGGCTTCGGCCCGCGCCTCCTCATGTCACAGGAGGCGCTGAAGGCGACCGGCCTGATCCAGCCCGGCAGCCTGATCCGCTGGACCTATCGCCTCCAGCTTCCGCAAACCGCCGCCAGCGACGCCGATCTCGAGCGGCTCGTCACCGATGTCGGCACGCAGCAGCGCGATGCGGGCTGGGAGATCCGCTCCCGCGCCAATGCCGCGCCGAGCTTCCAGCGCAATCTCGAGCGCTTCACCCAGTTCCTCACCCTCGTCGGCCTGACCGCCCTGCTGGTCGGCGGCGTCGGCGTCGCCAATGCGGTGCGCCGCTTCGTCGAGGCCAAGAAGCTCGACTTCGCCACGATGAAGGCGGTCGGTGCCACCGGCGGCTATGTCGTCGCGATCCACCTGACCGAGGTGATGCTCGTCGCCGCGATCGGCACGGGCATCGGCCTCGCGCTCGGCGCCGCCGCGCCCTTCGGCCTCGGCGCGATCATCCAGAGCATCCTGCCGGTGCCGTTCGAGCCGACGCTGGCGCCGGGCGAGCTCGCGATCGCCGCGCTCTACGGGCTGCTGACCGCGCTCGTCTTCGCCATCATCCCGCTCGGGCGCGCCCATGACATCCCGGTCTCGGCCTTGTTCCGCGACCGGATCGAGCCCGATCCGCGCCTGCCGCGCCCGGTCTATCTCGTCCTCTGCGCGCTGGCGCTCGCAGGCTTGGCCGGCGTCGCCATCGGCTTCGCCTATGACCGCCGGATCGCGCTGATCTATATCGGCGTGATGTTCGGCGTCTTCCTGCTGCTGCGCGCCGTCTCGCTCGGGCTGATGGCACTCGCCCGCCGCATCCCGCGCCCACGCCGCCCGGCCCTGCGGATGGCGCTCGCCAACAGCCACCGGCCCGGCGCGCTGACGCCCTCGCTGGTGCTGTCGCTGGGCCTGGGCGTCGCGCTGCTCTCGGCGCTCTCCTTCATCGATGTCAGCCTGACCCGCCAGCTCACCGGGGCGCTGCCGGAGAAGGCACCAAGCTTCTTCTTCCTGGACATACCGAGCCGCGAATCCGCGCGCTTCGACGCCTTCCTGGCGGAGCAGCGCCCGGGCGCGAAGACCGAGCGCGTGCCGATGATGCGCGGACGCATCGTCGCCGTGAACGACACCCGGGCCGAGGACATCAAGGCGAGCGAGCAATCCGCCTGGGTGCTCGATGGCGACCGCGGCATCACCTATGCCGCTACGGTTCCCGAAGGCTCGCGCGTCTCCTTCGGCGAATGGTGGCCGGCAGATTATCGCGGCGAGCCGCTGGTCTCCTTCGACGCCCAGAACGCCGCCGGCATCGGCCTCAAGATCGGCGACAGGCTGACCGTCAACGTGCTCGGCCGCACCATCACAGCCCGCGTCGCCAATCTGCGCACGGTCGACTGGCGCTCCTTCGGCATCAATTTCGTCATGGTGTTCTCGCCCAACACCTTCACCGGAGCGCCGCACACCAACCTCGCCACCGTCACCGCGAGCCCGGACGGCAGCGGCGCGACCGACGCGGCGTTGATGCGCCGCCTCGCCCTCGACTTCCCGGCCGTCACCGCGGTGCGGGTCAAGGACGCGCTCGAGGCGGTCAACACCATCGTCACCCAGCTCGCCATGGCGATCCGAGGCGCTTCCGGCCTTGCCATCGCGGCGAGCCTGCTGGTGCTGGGCGGCGCGCTCGCGGCCGGACAAAGGGCGCGGCTCTATGACGCGATGATCCTGAAAACCCTCGGCGCGACCCGTCGCTTCATACTTTCGTCGTACGCCTTTGAATACGCGGCGATCGGCCTGGTCGCAGCCGTCTTCGGCGTTATCGCGGGTACAGCGGCCGGCTGGGGGATCGTCACGCAAGTGATGCGGATCGAATTCGTCAGTGATCCGATCGGCGCGATACTGGCTGCGACTGCAGCTGTCGCGGTTACCGTCCTGTTCGGCCTTGTCGGTACGATAAAAATACTGGCGAAGGCGCCGGCTTCTTATCTCAGGAATTTATGATGACTATCTGGAATCGACTCTCGATAGACATTACAATCCTGTAATTCTGCATAGTTGCGGCGGCGAACTTCTATCGCCGAGGCTGCCTTAACCATGGCTGGCCCTTGTAAGAACCGCCAAAGCCCCTCATATTCCCGCTATCGCGACGATCGTGCGCGAGGACGGCTGGCGCCTGCGCGCCCTCCGTCGTCCGAAACTACGTCAGGGGAAATTCGCTTAATGAGCAACTTCGACCGCAATGCTCCAGTCTGGGGTGCCGGCCGCGCACAGCAGACCAGCGCCGTCGAGATGGATCAGGGCCTGCGCTCGTTCATGCTCGGCGTCTACAACAACATGGTGATCGGCCTGGCGATCTCGGCGCTGTTCGCGCTGGGCATCAACAAGATGGCCGTCACGGACCAGGCCAATGCCGTTGCCCGCGTCGGCAACACCTACCTCACCTCCTTCGGCCAGCTGCTCTATGGCACGCCGTTGATGTGGGTGGTCGCGCTGGCGCCGCTGGCCTTCATCTTCTTCTTCTCGTTCCGCGCCGACAAGATGTCCGCCTCGTCGGCCCGGACGATGTTCTTCGCCTTCGCGGCGGTGATGGGCGTCTCGCTCTCGACGATCCTGATCCGCTACACCGGCGCGTCGGTGGTGCAGGTCTTCTTCATCACCGCGGCGGCCTTCGGTGGCCTCAGCCTCTACGGCTACACCACCACGAAGTCGCTCTCCGGCATGGGCTCGTTCCTGGTCATGGGCCTGATCGGCCTGATCCTGGCCTCGATCGTGAACATCTTCCTGGCTTCGGGCGCGCTGGGCTTCGCCATCTCGGTGATCGGCGTGCTGATCTTCGCCGGCCTGACCGCCTGGGACACCCAGCGCCTGAAGGAGATGTATCTCTACTCCGAGCTCGGCCCGGAGGAAGCTGCGAAGCTCTCGGTGAACGGCGCGCTGTCGCTCTACCTGAACTTCATCAACATGTTCCAGTTCCTGCTCTCGCTGCTCGGCAACCGCGAGTAAGAGCGACGAGCTCCGATCGGAGCATCAGAGCCCCGGCCTCACGGCCGGGGCTTTTCTTTTGGCACGGTCGTTGCTCCGCTTGGTCCGACGACCGACCCTAGCGATGATCACGCCATGACCGCGCCTGCCATCCGCCACGCCGCGCCTGCCGACATCCCCGCCATCGCGGCGATCTACACCCATGCCGTGCTGCACGGAACCGCCTCCTGGGAGCTCGATCCGCCGGACGAGTCGGAGATGCTGAGGCGCTTCGAGGCGGTGCTCGCGGGCGGCTATCCCTATCTCGTCGCGGAGCGCGAAGGCGAAGTGCTGGGCTACGCCTATGCCAGCGCCTATCGGCCGCGCCCGGCCTATCGGGCCACGGTCGAAAACTCGATCTACATCGCGCCTGCCGCACAGGGCCTCGGCCTTGGCCGTCTGCTGCTCGAGGCGCTGATGAAGGCCTGCACCGAGCGCGGCTTCCGCCAGATGGTCGCGGTGATCGGCGACGGCACGGGTGCTTCGGTCGGCTCGCGCCGCCTGCACGAGAAGGCTGGATTCCGCCTGATCGGCGTCGCCGAGAAGGTCGGCTTCAAGCATGGCCGCTGGCTCGACCAGATGCTGATGCAGAAGGAGCTCGGCGAAGGCGGGCGCACGCCGCCCGCATTCTGATCGTCATTACAAGCCTGAAGAGGCAATCCAGGAAGGCGGGGCTGGAGAGTTCCAGGTCCCCCTGGATTGCGTCGTCGCCGACGCTCCGCACCATGACGGGCCGAAGCGCGTCAGCCCACCACGCTGAGCTTCCTGTCGAGCACCTTGAGGACGCGCGACAGTTCCGAGCCGCGCTTGAGGATCAGCCCCGTCGCGGCGACGACCGAATAGGCGCCCTGCCGGCGCGCCAGCGCCGGGTCCTTGACGATGCGGTAGAGCGGCATTTCGGAGGAGCGCCGGAACACCGAGAACTGCGCCTTGTCCTTCAGGAAATCGATGGCGTAGTCGCGCCATTCGCCGGCCGCGACCATGCGGCCATAGAGGTTGAGCAGCTCGCTGAGCTCACGCCGATCGAAGGTGACGGTTGCGTGCCGGGCCGGCGCCGGAAAATGGACGACCGCGCCGGCCGCTTGCGATTGGGGCGTTTCGCTTTCGCTCATGGCGCCTCCCTGACCGGGGCCTCGAGGTGACGACGCCGCGGATGATGCGCCCGCAGTGCTGCGCTGGCAAGGGACCGCGCTGTGCCCTTTCGCCGCTGGGTCAGCATTCGTCCAAAATGCCGCATTTTCGCCTCGAACGCGTCAAGGGACCGCCAAGTTGCGCCGCTCAACTCCCCTCGTTGCCTCGACGGCCCGGTTTCGCTGAACGCCGGTTTGTCAGCCCCCCAGCCCCCCGGAGTTCCGGTGGAGCCGGGCCACCAAAGTCGAGGCCAACTAGCGGCTGGCTTGATGCCGGCCGTTTTCTTTTGCGGGCGTTGCTGACCTCATGGCCGGCGGCGCCCGCAGCTTTTCCGGGGGCGGGCGATCAGCGCGCCTGGCCGTGATAGGCGGCGTTCGGGCGCATATCCACCGCCGAGGCCATCCGGTTCGACATGTTGTAGAAGGACGCGACGGCGCCGATATCCCAGATGTCGCGCTCGGCGAAACCGGCGCGGCGCAGCCCGGCCCGGTCCTCCTCTCCGATCAGATGCGGCGTCTCCGTCAGCTTGACGGCGAAATCGAGCATGGCGCGATGCCGCGCGGACAGCTCGGCTGCCCGATAGTTCATCACCAGCAGCTCGCCCAGCACCGGGTCGCCCGAGAGCTGGCGCACCGCCGCGCCGTGCGCCGCCAGGCAATAGTAGCAGCGATTGACGCTCGAAACCGCGACCGCGATCATCTCCCGCTCCAGCTTCGACAGGCCCGACGGCGCCAGCATCAGGTCGTTGTAGAAGGCGGCGAAGGCCGAAAGCTTGGCGTCGTCATGGGCGTAGGAGGTCAGCACGTTGGGCACGAAACCGAGCTTCTCGCGGCACTTCTCGAAATAGGCCTCGTTCTGTAGCGAGAGCTGGCCCGGCTCCAGGGCGAGTGCCATCACCGGCGGCGGCGCATGCTGTCGCACCGGCTCTTCGCCCACCTTGGGTTTGTCATGCTTTGTCGCCATGGTGGGTCCCGTCGAGCCTTTGCGGCAATTTTGCCGCTTTTTAAGGCAAGGCAAAGTTGAAAGGCTGCGCAGCCTATGCCATCGCTGCGGCAAAACAACTGGGGTTGGATAATGGGCAAACGGGTGACGAACGCGACCGCGGGGGCGATCGCAGCCATCGAAGCCGCGGCCACCGGGCTCAAGAGCGCGATGCCGGCCGAATTTCCCCGCCTCCTTTACGGTCGCGCCGTCGCCGAGGATCTGGAGGCCCTGCCGGCGGACATGCTGGCCCGCGCCGCCGCCGACGCCTATGAGCATCTCGTCCAGCCCCGCAAGCCGGAGACGATCAATCTCGGCTTCCGCGATGCCGAATTCGGCTCGGGCGCCCGCAAGCGCCAGGTGACGATCCTCGAGGTCGTCAACGACAACAAGCCGTTCCTGCTCGATTCGACGCTCGCCGAGCTGCAGGAGCAGGGCCACGAGCCGCGCCTCGTCGCCCACCCGATCCTGGCCGTCGCCCGCGACGCCAAGGGCAAGTTCGTCTCGCTCGCCGGCGAAGCGACCGGCCGCGCCCCCGAGGGCACCCGGCGCGAGAGCCTGCTGCACATCCATATCGAGCGCGTCGACACGCCGGAAGCGCGCGAAAGGCTGCGCACCGGGCTCGAGCACGTCTATGGCGACGTCGCCCTGGCTGTCGACGACTGGGCTGCGATGCGCGGCCGCATCACCGAAGTGATCCAGGCCTATCGCGCCAATCCGCCGCCGCTGCCGGAGGACGAGATCGCCGAGGCGCTGCAGTTCCTCGAATGGATCGCAGGCGACAACTTTACCCTGCTCGGCATCCGCGCCTACCGCTTCCCGGGCGGCGACGTCGCCGCCGACCCGATCGAAGGGTCCGGCCTCGGCATCCTGCGTGACCCCTCCGTCAAGGTGCTGCGCAAGGGGCGTGAGCTGGTGACGACGACGCCGGAGGTGCGTTCCTTCCTGGCCAAGCCCCAGGCGCTGATCATCACCAAGGCCAACGTCAAGAGCCGTGTGCATCGCCGCGTCCATCTCGACTACGTCGGCGTCAAGCTGTTCACGCCCGACGGCCGGCTCGACGGCGAGCTGCGCATCGTCGGCCTGCTCACCTCGAACGCCTATACCGGCTCGGCCCGCGCCATTCCCTATCTCAGGCTCAAGGTCGCGCGCGTCGCCAAGAACATCGGCTTCGACCCGGCGAGCTATTCCGGCCGGGCGCTGATGAACGTGCTCGATGCCTATCCGCGCGACGAGCTCTTCCAGATCGACGTTCCGACGCTGGAGCAGTTCGCGATCGACATCCTGCAATTGACCGAGCGGCCGCGCATCCGCGCGCTCGCCCGCGTCGACGAGTTCGATCGCTTCGTCTCGATCCTCGTCTTCATCCCGAAGGACCGCTACGACACCACCGTGCGCCAGCGCGTCGGCGAGTTCCTGGCGCGGATCTACAGCGGCCGCGTCTCGGCTGCCTATCCGGCCTATCCGGAAGGTCCGCTGTCACGGACCCACTACATCATCGGCCGCGATGACGGCAAAACCCCGCGCATCGACCGCGCCACCCTTGAATCCGGCATCAGCGCCATCGTCCGCACCTGGGGCGACGGGCTCAAGGACGTGCTCGACCAGGAGAAGGCCGGGCCGGCCGCCCGGGCGCTCGCCGAGCGCTATGCCGAGGCCTTCGGCGCCGCCTATCGCGAGCGCTTCTCGGCCGCCGACGCCCTTGTCGACATCGAGATGCTCCAGCAGCTGACGCCGGAGCGCGGCCGGGCCGTCAACCTTTACCGGCGCGAAGGCGACGACGCCAAGCGCGCCAACCTCAAGGTCTTCTCGCGCGGCACGCCGATCTCGCTCTCGGCCCGCGTGCCGGTTCTGGAGAACATGGGCTTCCGCGTCGTCAACGAGCGGACCTACAACGTCATGCCGCAGGGCAATGGCGAGAACGCCCGCGTCTGGCTGCACGACATGACGCTGGAGCGCGCCGACGACGGCGAGATCGACATCGAGCGCCTCGATCCGACGATCGAGGCAGCGCTGATGGCGCAGTTCCGCGGCCTCGCCGAATCGGACCGCTTCGACCAGCTCGTGCTTGTCGCCGGACTCGCCTGGCGCGAGGCGGCGCTGCTGCGCGCCTTCGGCCGCTATCTCCGCCAGGCCGGCGCGCCCTATGCCCAAGGCTACATCGCCGACGCGCTGACGCGCCATGCGGACATCGCCTCGGGCCTCGTCGCCTATTTCAACGCCAAGTTCGATCCGCGCCAGCCGGCCGCCGAGCGCGAGCAGCGCATGGCCCAGAAGCGGGCCGAGATCGAGGAGGCGCTCGACGCCGTCACCAGCCTCGACGAGGACCGGATCCTGCGCCGCCTGATCAACCTGGTCGATGCGGCGCTGCGCACCAACTTCTTCCAGACCGGTCCGGACGGCCAGCCGCGCCAGACCATCTCCTTCAAGTTCGACTGCGCCAGGGTCGACGGGCTGCCGCTGCCGCGGCCGCTCTACGAGATCTTCGTCTACTCGCCGCGGGTCGAGGGCGTCCATATGCGCTTCGGCAAGGTCGCGCGCGGCGGCCTGCGCTGGTCGGACCGGCCGCAGGACTTCCGCACCGAAGTGCTCGGCCTGGTCAAGGCGCAGCAGGTCAAGAACGCCGTGATCGTGCCGGTCGGCGCCAAGGGCGGCTTCGTGCCGAAACAGCTGCCCCCGGCCTCGGACCGCGCGGCCTGGCTGGCCGAGGGCACCGAGAGCTACCGCATCTTCATCCGCAACCTGCTCGAGCTCACCGACAATCTCGACGGCGAGACGATCGTGCCGCCGCCGGACACGGTGCGCCATGACGGCGACGACCCCTATCTCGTCGTCGCGGCCGACAAGGGCACGGCGACCTTCTCCGACACCGCCAACGCGATCTCACTCGAGAAGCATCACTGGCTCGGCGATGCCTTCGCCTCCGGCGGCTCGCAGGGCTACGACCACAAGGGCATGGGCATTACGGCGCGGGGCGCCTGGGAAGCGGTGAAGCGCCACTTCCGCGAGGTCGACGTCGACATCCAGACCACGCCCTTCACCGTCGCCGGTGTCGGCGACATGTCGGGTGACGTCTTCGGCAACGGCATGCTGCTCTCGCCGGCGATCAAGCTCGTCGCCGCCTTCGACCATCGCGACATCTTCCTCGATCCCGATCCGGACACGGCAAAGTCGCTGGCCGAGCGCCAGCGGCTGTTCAAGCTGCCCCGCTCCTCCTGGGCCGATTACGACAAGACGCTGATCTCCAGGGGCGGCGGCATCTTCTCGCGCCAGGCCAAGAGCATCCCGCTGTCTCCGGAAGTCCGCGCGTTGCTCGACCTCGACAAGAAGGAGGTCTCGCCGCCCGAACTGATGACCGCGATCCTCAAGGCGCGCATCGACCTGCTCTGGTTCGGCGGCATCGGCACCTATATCCGCGGCTCGGACGAGACCGATGCCCAGGTCGGCGACCGCGCCAACGACGCCATCCGCGTCACCGGGGCCGATATCCGCGCCCGAGTGATCGGCGAGGGCGCCAATCTCGGCATGACCCAGCGCGGCCGCATCGAGGCGGCGCGCAGGGGCGTCAAGCTCAACACCGACGCGATCGACAATTCGGCCGGCGTCAACACCTCCGACGTCGAGGTCAACATCAAGATCGCGCTCGCCGTCCCGGTGAAGGAAGGCCGCCTCGCCGAGGACAAGCGCAACGCCCTGCTCGCCGCGATGACCGACGAGGTCGGCGATCTCGTCCTGCGCAACAACTACCTGCAGACGCTCGCGCTCTCGCTGACCGAGGCGCAGGGCTCGGGCGCGACGCCCGGCCTGCGCTTCCTGATGCAGACCCTGGAGAAGGAAGGCCGCCTCGACCGCGGCGTCGAGTTCCTGCCGAGCGACGCCCAGCTCGCCGAGCGCGAGAAGCGCGGCGAGGGGCTGACCCGGCCGGAGCTCGCCGTGCTCCTGGCCTATGCCAAGCTCTCGCTGCACGACGCACTGCTCGAATCGCCGGTGCCGGACGATCCCTATCTGGCGAGCGAGCTCGTCCGCTACTTCCCGAAGGCGCTGCGCGACGCCTATCCGGACGCCATCGCCGGCCATAAGCTGCGCCGCGAGATCGTCGCGACCCAGCTCGCCAATGCCATCGTCAATCGCGGCGGCCCGGCGCTGGTGCCGGTGCTTGCGGCGCTGACGCGCTCCGAGGCTCCGGCCATCGCCGCTGCCTATGCGATCGCCCGCGACTCCTTCGATCTGATCGGGCTCAACGGCGAGATCGACGGGCTGGATGCCAGGATCCCCGGCAAGACCCAGCTCGGCCTCTACGGCGCGGCCCAGGAGCTGGTCACCAACCGCATGGGCTGGTTCCTGCGTCGCGGCGTGGCCAAGCCCGGCACGATCGAGCAGACCATCGCCCGCTATGCCAAGGGGGTAAAGGAGCTCTCGCAGGAGCTCGACGGCCTGCTGCCGGAAGCGGCCGCGCAGGCCAGGCTCGCGCGCATCGCGGTCCTGACGGCGGATGGCGTGCCGGAGGCGCTGGCGGCCCGCATCGCCAGCCTGCCGGCGCTCGCGGAAGCGACCGACATCGTCGACATCGCCGAGCGCAGCAAGCGCAAGATCCGCGACGTCGCCCGCATCCATTTCGGCATCGACGCGCTCTTCGGCCTGTCGAGCCTGAAGGCGGCTGCGGCAGCCGTGCCGGCGACCGACGACTATGAGCGCCTTGCCCGCGAGCGCGCGATCGAGACCCTCGACGATGCCCATTCCGGCCTGACCTGGGAGGTCTCCGCCTCCGCCAAGGGCGAAGGCACGCTCGAAAGCTGGCTCGCGGAGCGCGGCGAGGAGACGGGTCGCACCCGCACCACCGTCAACGCGATCACGAGCTCGGGCCTCACTTTGCCGAAGCTGATGGTGGCGGCCGGCATGCTCGCCGACCTGCCGCGCAAGCACGGCTGAACAGGACGCGATCAATGAACGAACCGGACACCGCCACCCGCATCGACCCCAAGCTGCTCGAGATCCTGGTCTGTCCGCTGACCAAGGCGACGCTGGAATATGATGCGGCGAAGCAGGAGCTGATCAGCCGGGCCGCGAAGCTGGCCTATCCGATCCGCGACGGCATCCCGATCATGCTGCCGGAGGAAGCCCGGCAGCTGGAAGACTGAGGCCAGCCGTCGCTGCTGGCGCCAGCGTCATGGTCGGGCGCGTCCCGACCATCCACATCCTGGCTTTGCAGCCGGAAAGGCATTGAAAGATAGGGGCGCTCGCCGAAGAAGCGAGCATTACAGCCTAGAGCGCTTCGCCGCGCAGCAGCCGCGGCGGCGCGCCGGCGACCCCGGCCGCCTCGCGGATGAAGAAGCGCTTCAGCCCCGGCAGCCGGTCGACCAGACCGAGCCCGAGATCGCGCGCCAGCCTGAGCGGCGTGGCGTCGTTCGAGAACAGCCGGTTCAGCCCGTCAGTCACGGCGCCCATCGCCACCGTGTCGAAGCGGCGCGCCTTCTCGTAATCCTCCAGCACCTCGGCCCCACCCGGATCGAGCCCGAGCCGGGCGGCGTCGACGATCGCCTCGGCCAGCGCGGCGACGTCCTTGAGCCCGAGATTGAGCCCCTGGCCGGCAATGGGATGGATGAGATGGGCCGCATCGCCGAGCAGGGCAAGCCGCTCGCCGACGAAGCGCCGCGCCACGCCGAAGCCAAGCGGATGTGCGCTCACCGCACTTTCGAGGGCGATCTCGCCGAGTTCGAGCCCGAAACGCGTCTCGATCTCGGCCAGCAGATCCTCGGCATCGAGCGACAGCAGCGCCGGAACGTTCTCGCTCCTCTCGCTCCACACGATCGAGGAGCGATGCCCGAGACGGCCGCCATCGGGGAGCGGCAGGATGGCGAAGGGCCCCGACGGCAGGAAATGCTCGACGGCGCGGCCATGATGCGGGCGATCATGGCCGATCGTCGCGACGATGCCCGACTGACCATAGCCCCAGCCGACCCAGCCGATCCCCGCCTGCTCGCGCAGCTTCGAGCGCGCACCATCGGCCGCGACCAGCAGGGCGGCCTGCTGCCGGGAACCATCGCCGAAGACGACGTCCACCGCCGCCTCCTCGGCGATGAAGCGCCGCACGCCGATGCCCCTGAGCTCGACGCCCGCCTCCGCGCAGGCCGCCTTCAGCGCCGTGACCAGAGCCGCGTTCTCGACCATATGCGCGAAGGGCTGCCCCGGCTCGACCGCGCCGTCGAAGGTCAGGAAGACCGGACGCACCACATCGTTCGTCCGGCTGTCGGAGATGATCATTTCGTTCATCGGCTGGGCTGCGCCCGCGACCGCGTTCCAGATGCCGAGCGTCTCCAGCATCGCCCGCGCCCCCGCCGCCACGGCATAGGCGCGGTTGTCGGCCCGCGGGGGCAGCGCCGCCAGCGCCGGATCCGCCACGGTGATCGCACCGGCGCTGCCGAGCGCCTGCTTCAAGGCCAGCGCCAGGGTCAGCCCCGCGATCCCGCCGCCCGCGATGACGATGCGCGCGCCCGAATCCCGCTTGGTGACCATGCTGCTGCTCCCTTCGGCAAGCGTCTTGACGGCACGGGACGCCTCGGTGCTGATGCGAGACGAGCCGTCTTTCCCTGTGCGGGCCGCCGGCCGCTCCGTCAACCGATTGCGATACGCCGACACCATGTCCCAGATCAGCACTTCCCTGACGGCGATCCTCGACCTCGAGCCGCTCGAGCGCAACCTGTTCCGCGGTCGCAGCCCGAAATCGTCCTGGCCGCGCGTCTTCGGGGGCCAGGTCATCGCGCAGTCGCTCTACGCCGCCTGCAAGACGGTCGAAGGCCGGCAGCCGCATTCACTGCACGCCTACTTCCTGCTGCCGGGCGATCCGGAAATCCCGATCGTCTATGAGGTCGATCGGCTGCGCGACGGCCGCTCCTTCACCACGCGGCGCGTGCTTGCGATCCAGAAGGGCGAGGCGATCTTCGCCATGTCGGCCTCCTTCCAGGTCGACGAACCCGGCTACGAGCACCAGATGCCGATGCCGAAGGTGCCGATGCCGGAGGAACTGCCGGATCGTGAGGAGATGGCGCGCAGCGTGCTGCCGCACATGCCGGACGCGGTCCAGGCCTATTACCAGCGCAAGCGGCCGATCGAGATTCGCCCGGTCGAGCTGGAACGCTACCGCACCGGCGGCAAGATGGAGCCGAAGTTCAACGTCTGGATCCGGGCGATGGAGGCCCTTCCGGACGAGCCGGCGCTGCACCAGAGCATCCTGGCCTATGCTTCCGACCTGATGCTGCTCGATTCCAGCCTGATCGCCCATGGCACGACGGTGTTCGACCAGCGGATCCAGGGCGCGAGCCTCGATCATGCGCTCTGGTTCCATCGCCCGTTCCGCGCCGATGAATGGCTGCTCTATTCACAGGACAGCCCCTCCACCTCCGGCGCGCGCGGCTTCTCTCGCGGGCTGATCTTCGACCGGCAGGGCCGGCTCGTCGCCTCAGTCGCGCAGGAGGGGCTGATCCGGCCGCGGCCGGATCAGGGCTGACGCGATTTTGAGCGCCTGCCCGCCTCGCAGACGACTGCCTTATTTTTAGGCAGAGAACCGCCTTCCCACGCCGATTTGCTGCTTTTGCGCCTCCGAACGGGCCTCACCCCCGTCCGGGCGGGTTGGCACGCGCCTTGAATTGCAGGGTGTGACGCACTGCGGTCCGCAGCGCGCGCGGAGTGCAACGAGTTCGCCGGGGCTGACGACCGGGCGGCGCAGACGGGGAAACCCAGCACATGAAAATCGTGATGGCGATCATCAAGCCGTTCAAGCTGGAGGAGGTGCGCGACGCGCTCACCACCATCGGCGTCCACGGCCTGACGGTGACCGAGGTGAAGGGCTACGGCCGGCAGAAGGGCCATACCGAGATCTATCGCGGCGCCGAATACGCCGTGAGCTTCCTGCCCAAGATCAAGATCGAGGTCGCTATCCCCGATGATCTCGTCGGCCGGGTGATCGAGGCGATCACCGCCACCGCCCGCACCGGCCAGATCGGCGACGGCAAGATCTTCGTCTCCTCGATCGAGAAGGCCGTGCGCATCCGCACCGGCGAGACCGACGCCGACGCCCTCTGAGCCCCGCCTTCTTCAGGAGTTTCGACCATGACTTTCAGGACTTCGCTGCGGGCCGGGCTCGCGGGCCTTTCCCTCATGACGCTCTCCGCTGCCTCGGCGTTCGCGCAGGCAGCGGCCGAGGCACCGGCGGCAGCCGTGCCGAACAAGGGCGACACCGCCTGGATGCTGGTGTCCACCCTGCTCGTCCTGTTCATGACCCTGCCGGGCCTGGCGCTGTTCTATGGCGGTCTGGCGCGCTCGAAGAACATGCTTTCGGTGATGAGCCAGATCACGGCCACGGCCGCCGTGATGTGCATCATCTGGGTCGTCTACGGCTATAGCCTCGCCTTCACCAGCGGCGGCTCGCTGACGAGCTTCATCGGCTCCTTCTCCAAGGCCTTCCTCGCCGGCGTCAGCAATGAATCGACCTCCGACACCTTCACCAAGGGCGTCGTGATTCCCGAATATGTCTTCGTCTGCTTCCAGATGACCTTCGCGATGATCACGCCGGCGCTGATCGTCGGCGGCTTCGTCGAGCGTATGAAGTTTTCGGCGCTGCTGCTCTTCGTCGCGCTCTGGGCCACCTGCGTCTATTTCCCGATGGCGCACATGGTCTGGTTCTCGGAGGGCTATCTCTTCACCCTCGGCGCGCTCGACTTCGCCGGCGGCACGGTCGTCCACATCAATGCCGGCATCGCCGCCCTGGTCGGCGCGCTCGTGATCGGCAAGCGCATCGGCTACGGCAAGGAGCTGATGTCGCCGCACTCGCTGACGATGACGTTCATCGGCACCGCCGTGCTCTGGGTCGGCTGGTTCGGCTTCAATGCCGGCTCGAACCTGGAAGCCACGGCCGGCGCCGCCCTCGCCATGATCAACACCTTCACCGCCACCGCCGGCGCGGCGCTGGGCTGGCTCTTCATCGAGTGGATCGTCAAGGGCAAGCCCTCGCTGCTCGGCATGCTCTCCGGCATCGTCGCCGGGCTCGTCGCCGTCACGCCGGCGGCGGGCCTGATCGGACCGATGGGCGCGATCGTGCTCGGCGCCATTGCCGGCGTGGTCTGCTTCTTCTTCTGCACCACGGTGAAGAACGCCCTCGGCTATGATGATTCGCTCGATGTCTTCGGCGTCCACGGCGTCGGCGGCATCATCGGCTCGATCGGCACCGGCATCTTCGTCGCCCCCGCTCTCGGCGGCGTCGGCGTCGCCGACTACGCCATGGGCGCGCAGGTCTGGAAGCAGTTCGTCGCGGTCGTCGTCGCGGTGGTCTGGTGCGGCATCGGCTCCTTCGTCCTGTTCAAGATCATCGACGCCGTGGTCGGCCTGCGCGTCACCTCCGACCAGGAGCGCGAGGGCCTCGACATCGCCGAGCACGGCGAGCGCGCCTACAACATCTGAGCGCCATCGCCCGACATAACGTCACGGCCCCGGCGGAAATCCGCCGGGGCTTTTTCATTCTGCCGACGACAGTGGATCAGCCGGGCGTGTTGACCACGATCTCGAGCACCTGCACGCCGTCCGGCAGCGCGATCAGATATTCGGCATCGCGCGGCAGATGGTGGATACGGCGCGGATCCGGCCCGGCGAAGCGCGACATCGCCTCGATGCTCTCCCAATAGGAGATCGTGACGAATTCGCTGTCCGTGGCCCGATCCTCCCGGAACATCTGGACGCCGAGTGCCTTCTGCTGCAGGGGCGCCACCCCTTCGCGGCGCAGATACTTGGCATAGTCGTCGGCCTTCGCCCGCGTCGTGCGGCCGCGCCAGATCCGGGCGATGCGGGCTTGGGCCTCGGTTGGTTTCGTCGCCATGAGCCTCTCCTCTGGTCTCCGCGAAAGACGTGCCGCGCCACCCCACGGTTCCCGGGCCTCCCGACAGGATGCGGCAGCAGCCGCATGCGTCGTCTCAAGGTTAAGCGGGTCTTAACCACGGCTTCCTAACCTCTGGAGGATGGCCGGAATGATGCGGCCTCGACAGTCCGGACCCGACCCGAAGCCGCATGCGCACCATCCGCCGTTCCCAATCGCTCATGGACCGCCTGCCCGATCCGGTGCGGGAGTTCCTGTCGCGCCGCGCGTCCGAGCTGACGGGGCTCGGCCTGCTCGCGCTGATGATCGCCGTCTCCGTCGCGCTGGCGACCTGGTCGGTCGACGATCCCAGCCTCAACAACGCCACCAGCGGCGCCGTCCGCAACTGGCTCGGCCGGCCCGGTGCGATGATCGCCGACCTGCTGATGCAGCTCATCGGCCTCGGCGTCATCGCCCTGCTGTTCCCGCCGGTGATCTGGGCCCTGCGCCTGATCCGGTTCCACCTGTTCGACCGTGGCGCGCTCAAGCTCGGCCTCTGGGTCGTCGGCATCGCCGCGACCGCCGCCGTCGCCAGCGCGCTGCCGGCGACGCCGCGCTGGCCGCTGCCCACCGGCATGGGCGGCGTCATCGGTGACGGGCTGCTCTTCGGCTCGCGCAACGTCGCCGGCATCGCCGGCAATGCGGTCGGCAGCCTGGTCGGCTTCATCTATGCCGGCATCGCCATCCTCGCGGTCACCGCGGCGGCCGGCTTCGGCTTCGTCACCGACGAGGACCCGTTGCCCGACGCGGATGATGCAGACGAGGGCTGGGTCGATGGCGAGGAACGTCGCGACGACGAACCCGGCATCGCCGTGATCCTGATCGGCTGGCTCGCCCATGGCGCCATGGCGCTGCGGGCAGCCATTCTGCGCCGCCTGCCGCATCCGCCACAGCCCGCGGTCGATTCCGGGCTTCTGCCGCACGACAGCGCCGGCCGCGGCAGGCGCGAGCCGCAATTCGGCGAGGCGCCTGTCAACCGGCGCGGCCCCCCCGAATTCGATCCGGAACCGCTGCCGGGCACGCGTCCGACGGCATCGGCGGGCCGCCCAGCCGACGATTTCGACGCGCCCTTCGACCTCGACGACGAGCCGCAGGACCTGCGCGACCTCAACGCACCCCGGGTGGCGATGCCGCGTGCCGCGCCCAAGCCTGGCAAGCGCATGCAGCGCGAGGCCCAGCCCTCGCTGCTCGACCGCGACTCATTCGAGCTGCCGCCGCTGACTTATCTGGCCGAGCCGAAGAAGACCGCGGCCAACACGGTTTCCGCCGATGCGCTCGAACAGAACGCCACCCTGCTCGAGGGCGTGCTCGAGGATTTCGGCGTGCGCGGCGAAATCACGCAGGTCCGGCCCGGCCCGGTCGTGACGCTCTACGAGCTCGAGCCCGCTCCGGGCACGAAGTCGTCGCGCGTGATCTCTCTCGCGGACGACATTGCGCGTTCGATGAGCGCGGTGTCGGCGCGTGTGGCGGTGGTGCAGGGCAAGAACGCGATGGGCATCGAGCTGCCCAACACCCGCCGCGAGACCGTCTTCCTGCGCGAATTGCTGGCCAGCCAGGATTTCGAGGCGACCAAGCACAAGCTCGCGCTCTGCCTCGGCAAGACCATCGGCGGCGAGCCGGTCATCGCGGATCTGGCGCGCATGCCGCATCTGCTCGTGGCGGGCACCACCGGCTCGGGCAAGTCGGTCGCCATCAACACCATGATCCTGTCGATCCTCTACCGGCTGAAGCCGGAAGAGTGCCGCCTGATCATGGTCGATCCCAAGATGCTGGAACTCTCCGTCTATGACGGCATCCCGCATCTGCTCACCCCGGTCGTCACCGATCCCAAGAAGGCGGTCGTCGCCCTCAAATGGGCGGTGCGCGAGATGGAGGAGCGCTACAAGAAGATGTCGAAGCTCTCGGTGCGCAACATCGACGGCTTCAACGCCAGGGTCGGCGAGGCCAAGGCGGCGGGAGAGGTCATCACCCGCACGGTCCAGACCGGCTTCGACAAGCACTCGGGCGAGGCGATCTACGAGGAGGAGGTCATGGACCTCGAGCCTCTGCCCTATATCGTCGTCATCGTCGACGAGATGGCCGACCTGATGATGGTCGCCGGCAAGGAGATCGAGGGCACCATCCAGCGCCTGGCCCAGATGGCCCGCGCGGCGGGCATCCATGTCGTGCTGGCGACGCAGCGTCCCTCGGTCGACGTCATCACCGGCACGATCAAGGCGAACTTCCCGACCCGGATCTCCTTCCAGGTCACCTCGAAGATCGATAGCCGCACCATCCTCGGCGAGATGGGTGCCGAGCAGCTGCTCGGCCAGGGCGACATGCTCTACATGGCCGGCG
>NZ_FUYX01000031.1 GCF_900168195.1 Allobosea thiooxidans
ACGGTCGGCACCAGGTTCGCCAGCACCACGCCCGACATCGAGCCGGCGAAGCCGGTCTGGTAGAGCACGGTCGCGAGCGGAATGCCGAAGGTGATCGGCGGCACCAGGAGCGGCAGCAGGAAGAGCAGCATCACGAGCTTCTTGCCCGGGAAATCCCGCCGCGCCAGCGCATAGGCCGCCGGCACGCCGATGAGCCCGGAGAGCGCCACCACCAGGAAGACGATCTGGAAGGTGACGAGCAGCACGTCGTGGAGCTGGAACTCCGACCAGGCGGCGGAATACCAGCGCGTCGTCCAGCCGGCCGGCAGCCAGGTGCCGAGCCAGCGCGTCGAGAAGGACGAGGTCACCACCGTCGCGATCATCGCGAACAGGTTGAGGATGAAGAAGCCGATCAGCGTCCAGTTGGCGGCCGCCCAGAGCTTCGTCGAGAGACGGGTATCCTTGACCATCGGCTCAGCCCTTTCCGCCGCCGGCAGGGCCGCGATAGAGCAGGCCGCGGGCCGCGAGCACCACGACGACGATGGCAAGCTGAACCATGCCCATGATCATCGCGACGGCCGAAGCCATGGAGTAGTCGTATTCCTCGAAGGCCGCCTGATAGGCCGCGATCGATATGACGCGGGTCGGCCCCGAGGGCGCGCCGAGCAGAACCGCCGAGGGAAAGACCGAGAAGGCCTGCACGAAGCTGAGGCAGAAGGTGATGGCCAGGCCCGGCAGCAGCAGCGGGAACAGGATGTGCTTGAAGCGCTCCCACGGCCCGGCGCCCAGCGTCGCGCCCGCATTCTCCAGCGCCGGGTCGATGCCGGAGAGATAGGACAGCGTCAGCAGGAAGGTGAAGGGGAAGCCGGTGATGACCAGCGAGAGCATCACGCCCCAGTAATTGTGCAGCAGCTTCACCGGCGTCGAGATGATGCCCGCCGTCATCAGCACGCGATTGAACCAGCCCTGCGGGCCGAGATAGTTCAGCAGGCCCTGGGCGACGAGAACGGTGCCGAGCGTGATCGGGATCACCAGGATCGTGGTCAGCAGGCGCTGGTTCCGCATCAGCCGGACGCGGAAGGCGATCGGGATCGCCAGCAGCAGCGTGGCGACCGTCACGGGCAGGGCGAGCCAGAGCGTCGTCGCGATCGTTCCATAGAGGAAACGGTCGGAGAAGAAGCGCTGGTAGTTGGCGAACATGCCGCCCTGCTTCGGCTCGAAGGAGAGGACGAGCCCGTAAAGGAACGGATAGATGAACAGCGCCAGCAGGAACAGGATCGCCGGCACGACCAGCAGGGTCAGCCCGTCGAAGCCGCGCGCCGCCAGCCGCTGCTTCAGCGGGATGGAGGTAGCTTCCGCGCTCACGCCGCGCCTCCATAGACGAGGACGCGGTCGGGATCGGCGGCGAGCGTGACCGTCTCGCCCGGCGACAGCTTGTCATGGGCGAGGAAGGACAGGTCGGTGCCATCCGCCATGCGGGCGAAGCCGACGAACTCGCGGCCGCGGAACTCGGTCGAGACGACCTGCGCCTCGAGACCGGGCTGGCCGGCGGCGACCGGATGCAGGTCCTCCGGCCGGATCGCCAGATAGCCACCCGCGCCGGCGGAGACGGCCGCGCGCGCGCGGCCGCTGATCTGGGCCGTGCCGACAGCGACCGCCGCCCTGCCCTCAGCCGTGGAGACGACCTTGCCCCTCACCTTGTTGCGGAAGCCCATGAACTCGGCGACGTCGAGATGATCGGGCCGCAGGAACAGGTCTTCCGGCGTGCCGACCTGGCGGACCTGGCCGTCACGCAGCACGACGATGCGGTCGGCGAGCGAAAGCGCCTCCTCCTGGTCGTGGGTGACGTAGATCGTGGTGGCGCCGAGCGTGTTGTGGATGCGGCGGATCTCGGCGCGCATCTCGAGGCGCAGCTTGGCGTCGAGGTTCGAGAGCGGCTCGTCCATCAGCACGAGCGGCGGCTCGACGACGATGGCCCGGGCGATCGCGACGCGCTGCTGCTGGCCGCCCGAAAGCTGGCCGGGCAGCTTCTCGGTCTGGCCCTGCAGGCGCACCAGCGCCGCGGCCTCGGCCACGCGCTTGTCGATCTCGGCCTTGGGCACGCCGCGCATCTTCAGGCCGAAGCCGATGTTCTTGTTCACCGTCATGTGCGGGAACAGCGCGTAGTTCTGGAAGACCATGCCGAAGCCGCGCTCTTCCGGCCTCAAAGGGTCGATGCGCTTGTCGTCGAGCCAGATGCCGCCGCCGGTCGCCGGCAGCAGGCCGGCGATCAGGTTGAGCGTCGTCGACTTGCCGCAGCCCGAAGGCCCGAGCAGCGCGATGAACTCGCCCTTGCCGATCGTCAGCGAGACGTCCTTGAGCGCGTTGTGGGTGCCGAAGTCACGGCTCAGG
>NZ_FUYX01000006.1 GCF_900168195.1 Allobosea thiooxidans
CGAAATGTATGGTCCGCTCCGTCATTGCAAGGCGATTTGGAGGGCTGCTGACGATTGACAGTTTGCGTAAATGTATCCGGCCTCTCGCGAGTGGGCTGCTGTTGCAGCCAGGCCATGATGAGATGCGCGCATGCCGTTCCCACTAAGCTGGTTCGGGCGCGGAGCCCGCTTTCGACCGAAGGGCTTACGGCATGCCGATCGACTGTCTCGTCATCATTCTCCCGAGCCTCGCAATCTGCTTCCCGGGCGCTTCTACGGCATGAACGCAGGATCGCGTCGTTCGTAGAGCGCCCCCGGCTTCTGGATGATCACCCACGCAATGCGAGCGATCTTGTTGGCCAAGGCGACAGTCACCTTGTTGATGTGCATGCGCTGCTCCAGCGCATCGAGCCAGGCCCCGAGGGCGTGGCGTGTCCGATCCAGATGCATCAGACAGGATCGTGCGCCGTGGATCAGCAGGCGTCGGACATAGCCGTTGCCGCGCTTGCTGATCCCCAACAGGGTCTGCTTGCCGCCGGTTGAGTGTTCCCGCGGCACGAGTCCGAGCCAGGCTGCGAGGTCGCGCGCCCTCCTGAACTGGACGCCGCGGCCGACGGCCGCCAGGAGCGCGGAGGCGCCGAGGGGGCCGATGCCGGGAACCGTCATCAACCGCCGGGCGACGTCATCGCGCTGAACCAGCGCTTCGATCTCACGTGTGATCTGGGCGATCCGACCTTCGAGGCGCTCCAGGTCTTCGAACAAGCCTGTCACCAATCGGCGTATCGCCGGCGATAGATCATTCTCCTCATCGGCCACGACTCGCGGCAGATCCAGCTTGAAAACACCGGCGCCTTGCCTGATGGCGACACCATATTCGAGACAGAAGCCACGCATCTGGGTGATCAGGCGCGTGCGCTGCATCACCATCTGGTCCCGCACGCGATGCAAAGACTGGACGTCGATCTGCTCGATTGCCTTGACCTCGACGAACCGCATGGATGGGCGCGTCACCGCCTCCGCAATCGCTTCGGCATCCAGCGTGTCCGACTTGTTCGACTTCAGATATGGCTTCACGAATTGCGCAGGCATGATGCGCACGCGATGGCCGAGACCTTGGAGCTTGCGCGCGAGCCACTGCGAGCCAGGGCAGGCCTCCATGCCGACGAGAGCCGGCGCCGCGCGATCGAAGAACGCCAGCAAGGTCTCGCGCCGGAACTTCATCCGCCGCAGGAGCTGACCGCTCTGATCCACGCCGACGACGTGGAAGATGTTCTTGCCGAGATCCACACCGTAGACGGCGGCATCACAAGACTGATGCTGGCTCATGACTCTTCTCCTCCTGGATCGTCACAGCATGACGGTGGGAGACGGAGCGGACCATCCCATTAGCTCTGAGGCCTGGTCGTAAGCGCGAGCTTGTCGGCGCGATATGTGGCGAGTGGCAGGTGTCGATCCGGCGGGCCTGTGCGGTCCTGGAATTCGACACCTCAAGCTATCACTACAAATCGTGCCGGCCCGACCAGGCCCCCCTGGCAGCCCGGATCAAGGCGATCTGCGAGACCCGCGTTCGCTATGGCTATCGTCGTGTCGACGTGCTGCTGCGGCGCGAGGGTTGGCATGTCAATCAGAAGCGGATTCGAAGGATCTACAATGAGTTAGGCTTGCAACTCCGGAACAAGACGCCCAAGCGTCGGGTCAAGGCGAAGCTGCGCGAGGATCGTGCGCCGGCGACACGGCCGAACGATGTCTGGGCGATGGACTTTGTCCACGACCAGCTCGCCACGGGTCGCAAGATCCGGGTTCTGACGGTGGTCGACACCTTCTCGCGCTTCTCACCGGCGGCCGATCCCCGCTTCAGCTACCGGGCCGAGGATGTCGTCGCCACGCTGGAAAGGGTCTGCGCGAAGCTGGGCTATCCGAAGACGATCCGGGTCGACCAGGGCTCCGAGTTCGTCAGCCGCGATCTCGACCTCTGGGCCTATGCCAAGGGTGTCACCTTGGACTTCTCACGGCCGGGGAAGCCGACGGACAATGCCTTCATCGAGGCGTTCAACGGCCGCTTTCGCAGCGAGTGCCTGAACACGCACTGGTTCCTCACCCTTGCGGATGCGGCCGAAAAGATGGAGGCTTGGGTCAAATACTACAACGAGGATCGGCCGCACGGGGCCATCGGCAACAAGCCTCCGATCCTGCTGCAAAATCCCGGCGGCATACCCAGCCCGCCGCCGTGATCGAAGGCCGGAAACTCCAGCCTCCGGCGCTCCAGCAAATGGTCTCGGATCAGGTCCCAGCAAATGGTCTCGGATCACCATGAACGCCGAGCTGACGACCAAACCACGGATGATACCGATAGAGAACCCCTCGGAACGCGGTCCGGTGGGCGTTCTCAAGCCTCGTTGTATAACGAGGATCGGCCGCAGGGGGCCATTGGCAACAAGCCCCCGATCCTGCGGCAGAATCCCGGCGGAACACCTAGCCTACCGCCGTGATCGAAGGCCGGAAACTCCAGCTTCCGGCGATCCAGGGAATAGTCTCGGATCAGCCTATGCTGCAGATATCCTTCGGCCCACAGGGACCGTGCGCATTGAAGCTGCAAAACCCAGTCACGCAACGTCTACCGCTCAACACCGCCGATCCGGAGGCCGCCTCGTAGCTCACTCCGTCCAGATGGCCAGCCAGAACAGCGCCGGCTCTAGTTGGCGTGCCGCGTAGCTGCAAGGCGTTGAAGAACTAAAACGGTGAAATCGGTTCAGAGCGAAGCGGCAGCAGGCATGACGATAATCCTACTCGCGCCAACAGAACCACGACAAGCCTTTCCTAGTCATTCCCTTAAGCCTGGGCTCGGGACCGTTGTATTATTGGCAGTCAAGGCGTTTAGCGACCGCATCGATCGCCCAAATCTGATTGTGATTTTCGGCCGGCGTCGCTGCCCTCCCATAAGCCGCAACCAACGTCGGCGACAGCGCTGGCGACAGCCCGAACTGGCGCAGTGGTGCCGCCGCCATCGGGTAGATCCAGCCTTGCGAGACGAGTTCCGAAACGTAAGCTGGGAACCAGATTGGTGCTGCATCTCTGAAGGTTCGCATGGTGTCGAGGACTGCCCGAACATCCATGGTGCGGTAGCTGATATGTGCAGTACTGGTCCTAGTCTTGTTGCCCTCCCAGGTCGGCGTATTCACGGAAGTCCCTGAAGCCGCGCTCCAACCTTCCTGGCAGGGGCCCGCGCAATATTGCCACACACGCGGGCGGTTCTCTGAGACCTCGGCGGCAAGAAAGGAGGCGGTCATCCTGCGGACAGTGTCCTGAAGATTAGAAGAAATCGGCCTCAGACTGTGCAGTTCGGCCAATCCCTCAATCCAGCCGCTCTGATAGTTCCAGGGCGTATTGGCGCCATCGAGCCAGAAAGGCGCGCCGCGCTTAATGAAAAGCTGCACGCCATCGAGGCGCTCGACCGAACGGTCGAAATTCGTCATTTCCTCTCGTAAGTTGGCCGCCAGGTGATCGTCTGCGAGCAACCCCATCCTCATGGCCCGCCCAACCACCCTGGCCATGCGACCGAGATGAACCATGGAAAGAATATCAACCCGTTCGAGCGAATATCGGCGCGACCAGAACCAGGGCTTGTCAGTTTCGGCGAGGCGCGACCACCAGCCAAGCTCCAGCACAACGCGGCGCCGCATATCCTCGCGCAAGAGGTCGAATCGCGGCTGCGGCAACGCCAGACGTTCAATCACGTCGAGCATACCATCGAGAACATAAACCTGGCCCCAAGGCAATCGGCCTTCGTGGTTGTTCATGCCGAGATAGGTCAAGCCGTGCCCCGGCATGCGCGCGATGTCGCGGCGGAGAAGGGGCGCAATCTCGGCACACGTTTCCAGCGCCAAAGGCTGTCCTGTCGGCGCATAGCCCTTAGGTAGCCAATCCGCCGATACATCCCGGCAGTCGCCAAGCGGCCAGATCGCACAATCCTGGTATATCACCTCACCGGCCGCCGGAGGCGAACGGAAACGGTCGTCATAGTCGAGACGGAACAGGCCGCGCGCCGCGCGGCCGACTGCAACAGCCTCGATCAAGACACGTCCAGTCCAGCCCTCGCCCTTGATCTCCGTGAAAGCGATCTGCCCACTGGCATCTTCGGTAAGCCGCACGCACGCCGACTGCGCACAGAGCAGATGTCCATCCGGCAGCGCAAGATCCTGAAACCGAGCATCCATTCCCGACAAAGTCAGTTTGTCGGCGACCTTCTCCAGGCGGAGCGTGTCACCTGCCGGCATCGCCCGGTAGATATCTACTCCCTCGCGCACGACACGTCCCGAACGCCCTGAAGGCATCGTCTCGTCCACATCGTAGACGACGAGATAGGCGTTCTTGCCTATGTTGAAAGCGTGCAGGAAATAGAGCTTGGCGGCCAGGCTCTCGTCGATGCCGAGCGCTCGATACCCGCCTCCTTGCTCGACAGCGGCGGCAATGCCGTCCCGAAGCGCCCAGCGGCCAATCACGAGATTGCCGCCGGACGAACGCTGCAATAGCGCTTGCGGTATAAAATCTCGCGGCAACGATCTGGGCTGCTCACCCTGCGCCCGGTAAGCAAATTGCCGCCCATCGATCGAAACGAGGAGGGTGGAGTTGTCTGGAGTTTGGGTCAGCGGCGCATCGGCCCAAGGCTGGGCCACTGCTGCAGTTGCAAGCAGACACGTCATTACGAGTGCAGTTAATCGCATTTCCAAATCCGCCTGCCAACCACCGCGCTAGTCCTGCGGCATACAGCCCCAATCCTCTTCTAGCAATCACAGCAGGCCTTCATCGATCCTCGGAATAGATCTCAGCTCTGCGCCCCCTTGCATGGCAGGCCCAGAGCAGCCACAAGGGCGTCGTAGGAGTGGTTATGGCGCGCGATTTCACCTTGAAGGCCTATGCAGGTATTGTCGATGCCGCTTTGGCGGCCGGTTATCACCCTGTGGGGGTCGGCGACTGGCTCGACGGGTTTAGGCCGTGCGAGCCTGTTATCGTGTTGCGTCATGACGTCGACCGGCGGCCCGAGCATGCACTGGCGATGGCGCATCTCGAGGCCTCGCGAGGCATTCTAGCGACCTATTATTTTCGGACAGTCGGCAGCGCGTTCAACCCGGCAATCATTCGCGAGATCGCGACGCTGGGCCACGAGATTGGCTATCACTACGAAGACTTTCACCTCGCGAAGTATGATCCCGCCAAGGCCCATGCGCTGTATCTGAAGAACCTCGGCGCGTTGCGCGAGATCGCTCCGATACGAAGCATCGCTATGCACGGCAGCCCGCTGGCGAAGTACAGCAATATGGAGCTCTGGAACCACCGCTCCTTCAGCGAGAGCGGCGTCAAGGACTGCATTCTCTCGGGGGATTGGTCGCAATTCCTGTTCTTCACCGACACCGGCCGCAGCTTCGACGCGCGACTGACTAATTTGCGAGACACTATCGGCGGCAAGCGTGTGCCAGGCGTCGCCAGTTCCGCTGCCGTCGGCGAGCACCTGCAGACATACTGTCCCCCCTTGGTTCAGCTCAGCGTCCACCCGGAGCGATGGTCAGACAGACTGTGGGCCTGGTCACGCCAGCTCGTCGTCGACACTGCGGCCAACGGCGTGAAGGTCGGCTTGCGAATCCTGCGCTGAGACTTCGCGGCCTGTCGGTGGGACGGTTCAGGCTCCGACCCGGAAGCGTTCGCCCCAGAGGCCCAGATTGACGACCCGCCAGAGCAGGAAGTTGACCGGCTTGCGGCCCTCGAGCATATCCGAGGCGAGCGCGCGCAGGCCATCGGCATTGAACAAGCCGGGATAGCGTGCAACCGCCGCCTCGACGCCTTCGGTCATCACGCCCTTCAGAGGCCCGCGAAACCATACCTGTTCCGGCGTGGCGAATCCGAGCTTGTCGCGCCGCCGCAACACCGTCGGCGGTAGGATGGTTTCCATCGCGCGACGCAGCACCCGCTTGGTGTCGCCACCGACGATCTTGTGGTCGTTACCAAGCGCCAGATTGAACTCGACCAACGGACAGTCGAGAAACGGCACCCGCGCCTCGATCGCATGTGCCATCGAATTTCGATCCTCCCAATGCAGCAGCATCGACAGATTCGAGCCATAGGTCAGGTTCAGGCAGAGGCTCCGTAGGTCCGTGACTGCTGGCAGCCCGAGTTCCGAGCGTGCGCGCTCGAAGGCTGTCTCGCTCGCTCCCCGCTCGCGCAGCAGCTCGCCGCCGAGCCAATCATGTTGGGTCAGCGCTCTGTGCCCGTCCCGCAACAGGCCCGCGAGACCAGGCGGTAGCAGCGCGATCAACGCCTGTTGGATCTGCCGGGAGATCGGCACGCCATGCCAAGCCCGACGCTCCTGCATCGCCCGCAGAACGCCGGCCAATCTGAACTGCTTAATCAACACCGCCAAATGGAAGGAAAAGCTATGATGGTAGCCGCCGAGTTGCTCATCGGCCCCTTGGCCGTCCAGCATGACTTTGATGCCGACGCGCTTCGCCTCCTCGAATACGCACCATTGCGCGAAGATTGAAGTCGAGCCGAAAGGCTCGTCCTGATGCCAGGTGATGTCCGAGGCGCGCTGGAACACGTCGTCGGCCTTCGGGAAGATGTAATGCGGCTCGGTGTGCGCATGCGCAACGACGGCATCCATGAACGGCTTCTCGTCGACACTCTTCTCGGCGTAGCAGGCGGAGACGGTGTTGACCTTGGCCCCGCCAGCTTCGGAGCCCATCATTTGCGCCATCAGGCAGACGATCGAGGAGGAATCGAGCCCTCCCGACAGACAGGAGCCGACCGGAACGTCCGAGCGAAGATGCAGCCGGACCGATTCGGTCAGGAGGTCGCGGAAGCGAGCCGCCGCCTCATCCTCGGACAGGGAAATGTCGCCGGCGGCCGCCGGATACCAGCGGCGCGGCCGCGCTTCGATGGCCGCATCGCGGCTTGCATCGATCGTGACGCATTCGCCGCCGCGGAGCTGAAACACGCCCTCGAACATCGTCTCCGAGGTATGATCGGAGATGCCGGAGGCGAGGAAGTCATGGACCCGGGCGACATTCATGCTACCCGACACGCTCGGAAGCCCCAGAAGCTGCTTGATCTCGGAGCCGAAGGCGGCGCCGCGGGGCGTCGTCACCATATAGAGCGGCTTAATGCCATAGCGGTCGCGGGCGCCGAAGAGTTTCTTGTCGCGATCGTCCCAGATCAGGAAGGCGAACATGCCGCGCAGCCGCGGCAGCGCATCCTCGCCCCACAGCGTGTAGGCACGCAGAAGCACCTCCGAATCGGATTCCGAGACGAAGACCTCACCCTTCGCCCGCATCTCCTCGCGCAGCTCGATGTAATTGTAGATCTCGCCGTTGAAGACGAGCCAATAGCGCCGCGACGCATCGCACATCGGCTGCAGGCCGGCATCGGAGACGTCGATGATGGCGAGGCGGCGATGACCGAGAGCCACCGGCCCCTTGGGGCTCGCATAGGTTTCCCAGCCGCGACCATCCGGCCCACGGTGCGCGACGATATCGATCCGTTGCGGATCTGGCTCGAAGCCGATCGACCCGAATATGCCACACATGCGCCAGCCTCGTTGCTGCGGACTCGAGCGATCTCGTCCGCCAGCACAAACAATCTTGCGCTGCCTTATATTGGCGACACCCCAATCGGTCGAGCCCAACGATTTTTCGTTGCCGCTGCCCTTTCACAGTCAGGCCAGCTCGAAGCCCGGTTGATCAAAGCCTTCAGCGCTCACCCTTCAACGCTACGCATGAATCCTCCGCGCCAATGACCACTCCGCCTTCCTCCAGGGCGAGCTTGATGCCCCGCAGGTTGTTATGGGTCGGCACGCGCCTGGCTTTCTCGAAGTCTCGGATGGTTGAGAGGCCGAGATGGGCAACCTTGGCGAGGTCTTGCTGGCTCCAATCGAGGAGGGCTCGAGCAGCGCGGCATTGTGCGGGTGTAATCATGCTGCCGACATAGCTTAGTCAACCTTTTTCGTCGAGCATCGACTTTTCGAGTTGACTGGTGGCGCCATAGGAAGGGAACCGTCCTCTACCGACGATTTTCGTCGCTGGAGGACGGTTATGACCCTTATCCTGGAGTTCGAGCGCAAGCTCATTTTCTACAAGCCTGGCATTCTCCGCTACGCCATGCGGCAGGCGAGCCCTCGGCTTTGCATGTCTCAAAACGTGGCCGAGCGGCGTCAGCTATTGTCGCTATCGCTGAAGCGCGGATGGGCTGAAGCCAGGGCCGAGCTAGCAGCGCTTCAACGGCTACAGTCCGTCGCATCGGAAGACTGCGCCGGACCGTTTCACAATCGCACGAATATCGCGGCCGCTTCGTCACAGGCGGCCTCCCGGCTCACCCTCGGCTATCGCCAGCTGCATTGAGGGTTCGCCATGCATCGCACTTTGCCCCGTCCGCTGATTGTGTCCCCACAGTCACCGTTCGGCGAGATATCCCTTGATCCCCTGCCCTCGACACCCCGGCTCAGCCCGGCGGAGCTCGCCCAAGCCTACCGAGCCTGGTGGTTCGGAACAAATCGCGCCGGGTCTCTCAACGGGAGGACCAAGCGATGACCAGCGCCCTGCGCCATCGGCGCTCCTCCGCAGGATCTCGGCTCACCGAGCTGCGTCGAGCTCCTACGATCACCCCGTTGAGCCTGTTGAGTTCCGCGCTCGACCGCGGCGCGGACGAGCATGTGTTGTCTCAGCTGATCGGCCTGCATGAACGCAGTCGCGGAGAGGAAGCGCGCCGGTCCTTTGAGGCAGCTCTCGCCGCAGCCAAAGCCGAGCTTCCGGTTATCGCCAAGACGCAGATTGCCAGTATCGGAAGCAAACACTATCGCCACGAGGATCTGGCCGAGATCGCCCGTACGATTGGACCGGGGCTGGCACGACACGGGTTGGCCTATCGCTTCCGCTCGAACAGCGAGGACGAGAAGGTTACAATCGTTTGCGTGATCTCGCATCGCGATGGTCATAGCGAAGAGAACAGCCTCTCAGCCGCTGCCGATCACACCGGCGAAAAGAATGCCATCCAGGCGATCGGATCGACGCTGACCTATCTGCAGCGGATGACACTGAAGGCAGCGCTCGGTCTGGCCGCCGCCGATGACGATGACGGCAAGGCTGCAGGGGCCGGCGAAACCATCACCCGCCAGCAAACCCGGGAGCTCTTGGCGCTGATCGACGACGTCGGTGGCGAGCGCGAGGCCCTGCTGCGCTTCTTCAAGATAAACGCCTTCACCGAACTGCCGGCGCGCCGCTTCCGGCAGGCGCTGGTGATGCTCAATGCCAGGAAGGGACGGGTCTGATCATGATCGAGATCATCAACTGCGTTCAAGGTTCGCCGGAATGGGCGCAGGCTCGCCTCGGCATCCCGACCGCTTCCGAATTCTCCTCGATCCTGACCAAGGGACGCGGCGGCGCCGAGAGCCGAACCAGGCAGACATATCTCTACAAGCTCGCAGGTGAACGCGTGACCGGAGAGGTAATGGAGAGCTTCACTTCTCCGCATATGGAACGCGGCAAGCTGATGGAAGAGGAGGCCCGCAGCGCCTACAGCTTCATCACCGGCCTGGATTGCCAGACCATCGGATTCCTGCGTCGTGGGCGGGCCGGCGCCTCGCCGGATGCGCTGATCGGCAAGGACGGCCTGCTCGAGATCAAGACCAAGCTCCCGCATCTCCTGATCGAAGCGCTTCTCAAGGGCGAGTTTCCGCTCGAGCACAAGGCGCAGTGTCAGGGCCAACTCTGGATCGCAGAACGCGACTGGATCGACTTGGCGATCTATTGGCCGGGTCTGCCGATCGTGATCACCAGAGCATATCGCGACGAGGCTTTCATCAACGAACTCAGCGCGGCCGTCACACAATTCAACGAAGAGCTCGATCGGATCGTCGCGCAGGTCGCCGCCTACGGTCGGCTGGAGGCAGCGTGATGAATGGCCGCCGTGAGTTCACCCGCAACCAGAAGGTAGCCATGCTCAAACGAGCCATGGATGTGCGTGGCTGCATCCGCTGTGAAGGCTGCGGCCTTAATGTCTCCGGCAAGGTCGTCGAGTTCGACCATGTCATCCCGGAAGCGCTGATCCTCGACAAGAACCGAGAGCTTTCCATCGAGGACGGCCGAGTGCTCGGCCGTGACTGCTGTCACCGCGCACCCGGGACCAAGACCGCCCGGGACCTGGCCGCGATCGCCGAAGCCAAACGGCGTGAAGCCCGCCATCTCGGCATCCGCCCGCTTCTTTCGCGCGGTTTCCAAAGACCATCGCCTCAAATGAAGGCCTCCCGCCCTCTCGCCAAGCCAGCCGCCTGGCGCCGCGATGATCATTGATCCTGATTGTTCGATGGAGTTCGCATCCGTGTCTTCGACGACCTGTTGTCCACAACCCCGGCGCAACCGGTGGCCGGTGCTCGCCGCCGCCATCATTCTAGCCAATGCCGTTAGCGCATGCGCCCCGCGTACCGCCATGCGCTTCGACCGCTACGACGGGCGCAGCGATGCCGGAGCAGTCGCCCAGTTCCAGCAGGATGATGCCATCTGCAAGGGCGAAGCCGCCAAGGCCCAGGCCATGGCGGCTCCGATCTACATGGGCCATAGTCTCGCCGATGCGATGGAGGCCGGCATGCTGGAAGGTCAGCGCAACCAGGCGCTGCGCCAGATCATGGTCGGCTGCATGGCCGGCCGAGGTTACAGCATGACCGTCGTGACGCTGCAGCCCTAGCACCAAACGCGTCGTGTCAGCCTTGCGGCCGAACACGACGCTGCGGGCGCACGATCCGCTGCGGACGCTCCCTGATGATGGGCGTTCTCGCGATCAGGTACTTGAGAGCCTGACTGGTCGCATCGACCTGGTCATCGTTGCGCGCCAGCGGGAAGGCCAGGAGCTCACCGAGATAGTCGGCAAGCCAGCTGGCCTCACGCGGCAGGAACACCTGCCCCGCCTCGAAGCGAGCGGCCTGCGCCATCAGCCTGGCCCGCTTATCGATCCGCGACTGCTGAAGCAGCGGATGCAGAGTTCCAGTACGCCGCAGGTCCTGCGACAGCGCCCGCCCGAGCTCGGTATCCTCGACCAGCGTCGCGTCAACCGAGTGGGTCCGAGAGAGGTCGATTATCTTGCGGCGAAGCTCCGGTGCTTCCCAGCGACCTCGGACGAGGTCGATCAGATAATAGGTCTGCCCGATAGCCCCCCAGACCATCCCGACCGACCAATCGGAGTGCTCGGCCTGGGTCGAAGCCGTGTCCCAGGACGCAACCTTCAGATCGAACTCAGCCGGCCGCTCGTCGTAATAGTGCAGCCAATCGCGCTTGATGATCTGCCCTTCGGCTGGCAGCGGGTTCTGCTGGTACTGTGCAGAGAAGTTCAACGCACCGAGATTGCGCTTGATCGCCTCGAAATCTGCAAAGCTATCGCGGCCAACGTGCATGATCTCACCCTGGCGACGCCGATAGATCGCCTCCCGCCCCTGGCCGATGCGGTAGCAGCAATCGTTCGGCGCAATGGCGGGGATCGAGAGCACCTCCCAGTCCTCCTTCTCCAGGACATGCCCGACCAGATCATCCTCGTGCAGTCGCTGCATGACGATGACAATGGCGCCGTTCTTACGGTCGTTCAGCCGGGAGTAGAGGGTGCCATCAAAAAAGGCTTGGACACGACGTCGGGCAGCCGCCGACAAGGCGGCTTCAAGCCCGTTGATCGGATCGTCGATCACAATCAGATCGGCGCCGCGCCCCAACACCGAACCGCCAATCGACGAGGCATAACGATAGCCGTGTTCCGTGGTGCGGATCTCCTGGCCCCGATTGGCTTTTATGGCGAAGTCCGGAAAGGCGCGACGATACCAATCGGAGGTCACCACGCTGCGGAAGGCCGCAGCGTGGGTCAGCGAGAGCTCCTGGGCATAACTAATCGCCATGATCCGCTTGCGAGGATCATGGCCCATCAGCCAGGCAGTGAAGGCGATCGTGACGCAGATCGACTTGGCCGAGCGCGGCGGCACATTGATGATCAGCCGCTTGCACTCGCCGCTCCAGACCCGCATCAGCTGATAGGCAATCGCTTCGATATGCCAGTTGTGCTGATAGGCCGTGCCCGGCTCCAGCGCCACAAAGCTCTGCTCGATGAAGCTCGCTAAATCGCGACGCAGGATGGCTGTGAAGAGGGCCTGGTCAATCATTGCCAGCCCCCATCACCGCCGAACGCCGTGCGAGGAAGCGCTGGATCAGCGCCTCCTCCGCTGCTTCGCTCATGGAGCGTTCCGCCTCGGTCTTGTTGTCGTTGGCCATGTCCAACTTGAACAGCAACGCGAACGCAGGGACGTTGCCTTCCATAGCGATCGCGAAGAGGCGCTCACGTGCGACGTCGCGCTTGGTCATCCAGATCTCTTTGCCAGCGCGTTTCGCCCTGACCTTCTGCGACAAGAACGGCTCCTCATCTTCCTTTCGGGTGATGTTCGACGTGCTCTTGCGGCGCCCGGACGGGTTGCCACTCTGGCCCTTCTGGAAGCGGGTTTTCTCGGGCGGTTTTTTATAGCCTACGGCCTGGGGATCATCCTCACGCGACATGGCCCCCTCCAACGTTCTCGTCCGACACCGTGCTGGTGCTGTCGTCGCGACCGCGCTGTGCCGCCATCTCCGCGAAGGTCAGCCCAGTCTCGGCGTGGCGCGCCTCGGCCTTGAACAGCGTCTCCCAGCGGCGGATCGCGCTATCGACATAGAGCGGATCGAGCTCCATCACGTAGCCGCGGCGCTTGGTCTTGGCCGCGGCGATCAGGGTGGTGCCGGAACCGCTGAAGCTGTCGAGGATGATGCCTTTCGGCTTCGAGCAATCCTTGATCGCGTCCATCACCATGGCGCAGGGCTTCACGGTGGGATGGCTCGCCAGCTCAGCCATCCGGCCCTTGCGGAAGCCGTTCACGCCCGCGTAGCTCCACAGCGTGGTGCGGTAGCGGCCGTGCTTGCCGAGCTCGATATTGTTGACGTGCGGCGCCTTGCCCGTCTTCCAGAGCGTGATCAACTCAGTCTGGCTGCGATAGAGCGAACCCATCCCGGCATTGGGCTTGGCCCAGGTGATCACGGACTTGAGCTCGTCGAAGACGCCATAGCCAGCATTCAACATCTCGTGCAGATGCTGACCGTCGATGCAGCTATAAATCAGCGCGCCGTCCTGCGACGCCTCCGCCATCTCAGCGAAGACTGCGTGCAGGAAGCCGGTGAACTCGAGCTTATTCATCTCGCCCGACGCCATCGCAAACTCGCGGTGCTTGGTCCGGCCGAGACCGCCGACATGGCCGTCGATCTTCACATTGTACGGCGGGTCCGTGAACACCATCTGGGCGAGTTCACCGCCCAACAGCTTCCGATAATCCGCGCGCTCGCGCGCATCACCGCACAAGATGCGATGCTCGCCCAGCAGCCAGAGGTCACCGCGCTGCGTCACCGCGACATCCTGCAGCGCCGGCAACGCGTCCGCCGGATCAACCTTCGCCGCGACCGTCGGGCCAGGATCGAGGAGCACATCGATCTGCGCGGTTTCGAAGCCGGTGATCTCGACCTCGAAGTCGAGCTCGATCAGCTCGCCCAACTCCAGCTTCAGGATCTCGTCGTCCCAGCCCGACAACTCGGCGAGACGGTTATCAGCGATCCGCAACGCCCGGATCTGCTGAGGGCCGAGGTGATCGATCAAGATCACCGGAACCGTCTCCATGCCGAGAAGCATTGCCGCCTGATAGCGACCGTGCCCCGCGACGATCTCGCCATCGATGGTCACCAGGATCGGCGTAGTGAAGCTGAACTCCTTGATGCTCTCGGCGATCAGGTGGATCTGCTTCTGCGAGTGCGTGCGCGCATTGCGAACCGACGCTTTCAGATCAGACAGGCGTCGCTCGCTCACCTGCGGCGCGAAAGCCGCCGCAGCACGCGCGAGTTCGGGATCTTTGGTGGAAGAATTGATGCGCCGGCGAACACGCACCGGTCCCGTACGGGGATAATCGGGGGATTCCATAATCTGACGTCCTTCTCGCGAAGGAGGACAACCGAACCAAACACAACCCGCTCATGGCGCAAATACGCACGCCAGGCCCCTGAGAGCAGTTGAAAGCGCCAATCCCCCGACGAGCTCTTTCAACCTTGGTTAGAGTGCGAAACGATGACCTCGAAATGCGCGCGACGATTCGCGCGCAACGAATCGATTAGCCGGCCGCCGATCCGGCGTCAAGACTATATTCCTAAGGAAGGTAGGGTGTCTTTGTACGCTGACCCCTATGGTCCGAGCTTACGAGACAGACATAGGGCAAGGTTCAACGCTTAAACGCTGCTCCCAGCGTCTTTTCTCAAGCTGTACGCAATCCCTGCTCGTTTGGCGAGAATTCCCTGATCGCCAGTGGAAAATTCCCTGCTTCCGAATACGCCTCAACAGCGAATATCGCCACGCAAACAAGCACCTAAACCGAAATGAGCCTGTCCCTGATCGTCGTCTTAGCTCGAAAATCCCTGAAAATTCCCTGATACCAGGGAATTGGAAGCGGCGTGGACACCAACGAATGGTGCATTTCCGCGCGCTGTCGCCCGTCCCCCAGCTATGCCAGATTGCTGATCGGCCACCGAATATAGGGGCCTCCTGATCGCCCTACCGGATAAACCATGCCCGACCACACCTCATCCGACCGCCGCCTGATCGGCGCTTTCGATTACGTCGTGATCGGGGCGGGATCGGCGGGCTGCGTCGTCGCCAATCGGCTGGCGTCCGATCCGGACACCAAGGTCCTGGTCCTCGAAGCCGGCGGCATGGATGACTGGATCTGGTTCCACATCCCGGTCGGTTACCTCTTCGCCATCGGCAATCCCCGTGCGGACTGGCTGTTCCAGACCGAACCGCAGGCCGGGCTCGGCGGGCGGGCCCTGGCCTATCCGCGCGGCAAGGTCGTCGGCGGCTCCTCCGCCATCAACGCCATGGTCTATATGCGCGGTCAGGCGGCCGATTATGACGGCTGGCGCCAGCGCGGGCTGCCCGGCTGGGGCTGGGACGACGTGCTGCCCTATTTTCTCAGGCACGAGGACCATATCGCGCCGCCGCCGGGCGGCCTGCACAAGGCGGGCGGCGAGTGGCGCGTCGAGCATCCGCGCGTGCGCTGGGCGATCCTCGACGCCATCCGCGACGCGGCCGAGGCGGCCGGCATCGCCAAGATCCCGGATTTCAACACCGGCGACAATGAAGGCTCCTCCTATTTCCAGGTGAACCAGCGGCGCGGGCGGCGCCTCAGCGCCTATCGCGCCTTCCTGAAGCCCCTGCTCGAGCAGAAGGAGCGCAGCAATCTCCGGCTCGAGACGCGTGTCCATGTCGAGCGCATCCTCTTCGAAGACGGTCGCGCGAAGGCGGTCGAGTTCACGCATGGACTCGGCACGCCCAGCGAGGAGAAACTGAGGGTCGAGATCCGTGGCGAGGTCGTGCTCTCGGCCGGCGCCGTCGCCTCGCCGCTCCTGCTCGAACGCTCCGGCATCGGTAGCGGAACGCGGTTGCAGAGCCTCGGCATCGAGACGCTGGTCGATGCACCCGGCGTCGGGGAGAACCTGCAGGATCATCTGCAGATCCGGCCGGTCTACAAGGTCCAGGGCGTCAGGACGCTCAACAGCGACTACGCCAGATTGTGGCGCCGGCCGCTGATGGCGCTGCAATGGGCGGCCCTGCGCACCGGGCCGCTGACCATGGCGCCCTCGCAGGTCGGGGCCTTCGCCAAATCCGCTCCGCATTACGCGACCGCGAACCTGCAATATCATTTCCAACCGCTCTCGCTCGACAGCTGGGGCTCGGGGCTGCATCCGTTCGATGCCTTCACCGCGAGCGTCTGCAATCTCCGGCCGACCAGCCGCGGCAGCATCCATCTGCGTTCGGCCGCTCCGCAGGACGCACCCGTGATCTCACCGAACTATTTCGACACGGAAGAAGACCGGCAGGTCGCGGTCGATGCGCTGAAGCTGACGCGCCGGATCGTAGCGCAGGCGCCGCTGGCGCGCTTCCGGCCGGAGGAATACCTGCCGGGCGAAGCAGCCCAGACGGACGAGGCCCTGCTCGAAGCCGCCGCCAAGCTCGGCACCACGATCTTCCACCCGGTCGGCACGGCCCGGATGGGGAGCGATGACGATCCGGGCGCCGTGCTGGATGCGCGGCTGCGAGTGCGCGGCGTCTCGGGGCTCCGCGTCATCGACGCCTCGGTGATGCCGACGATCACCTCGGGCAACACCGCCAACCCGACGATGATGATCGCCGAGAAGGGCGTTGCGATGCTGAAGGAAGATGCGCGCCGGTAGAGCGGCCGCGCAGCGTCATTGCGAGAGAAGCGAAGCAATCCAGGGGGCCGGCTCGACGCGTTCCGCCCAGTCCCCCCTGGATTGCTTCCTCGCTTCGCTCCTCGCAATGACGGGCGCCGAGCGGCATGGAATTGCCGTAAATCCGGGCTTATGAATCCGGCTGCGATGCCCGACGATCTTCCTCCGCCCATATCGGAGCGCAGCCTGCTTAAGCGGGGGCTGCTCGCGGCGTTGCGTGCCGTGCTCACCGTCTTCATCGTCCTCGACGAACTGCTGCGGCCGCTCTATCGGCCGCTGCTCCGCCGGCTCGCGCGATTGCGCGTCATGCGCAGGCTCGAGGAGGCCGTCGCCGCCCTGCCGCGCCCGCTCGTCCTGCTGGCGCTGGCGATCCCCTTCGCCATCGCCGAGCCGCTGAAGCTGTTCGGCCTGCTGCTGTTCGCGCGCGGGCAGTTCTGGGCCGGGCTCGTCGTCACCGCCTTCGCCCATCTGATGAGCTTCGTCTTCGTCGAGCGCATCTATCACGCCGGTCGCGAGAAACTGCTGAGTTATCGCTGGTTCGCCTGGATCATGGGGCAGGTGGTGCGCGTGCGCGATCATGTGCTCGGCTGGGTCAGAGCCACAGCCGCCTATCACCTGGCCATGCGGACGCGCGACGCCGTGCGCCATTGGTGGCGCATGATGTTCGCCTGAGACTCGGGGGCTCAGGCCGAGCGGCTGCGCGCCAGCAGAACAAGCGCCAGGGCAGCGAGGGCCGAGAAGGCGATCAGCAGCAGCGTCGAGACCGCCACCCCGCCCCGCTCCAGCGCGACCGCGAAGACGAGCGGCGCCGCCGCCTTGATGACGAGGCCGGGCGCCGAGAGCTTGCCCATGGTCGCGCCGAAGCCGACCGGCCCGAAAAGCTGCAGCGGGACGGTGCCACGCACGATCGAGCTCAGCCCCATGCTGATGCCGAAGGCGATGGCGAAGAGCCCCGCGACCACCGGCAGCGCCCCGCCGACCAACAGCAAGGCGAGGCCCAGCGGCATGAGCCAGGCGGAAACCCAGGCCGTCGTGACCGGCGAGACCGAGCGGCCGAACAGCATCTCGGCAAGGCGTCCAGCGACCTGCGAAGGGCCCAGCATGGCACCGATGCCGACCGCCACGGCGGCGCTGAGTCCAAAGCCCTGCAGCAGCGCCAGCATGTGGACGGCCATGGCCGAAACGACGAAGCCCTGCAGCGAGAAAGCCAGGGCCAGCAGCAGGAAGGCGCGGCGGCGGGCATCGCCCGTGAGATAGGCCGTCTCGGGCTCCGGCTGCGGCGGCGATGCGACATGGGCGGCGGACGCCACGATCGGCCGCTTGACCCGCCCCGGCAGGAAGACGAGGTGCAGAGGCAGGCAGACCAGGATCTGCGAGAGGCCATAGAGCCGGTAGACGCCGCGCCAGTCGAGCACGGCGAGCAGGCTGCTGGTCAGCGGCCAGAACAGCGTCGAGGCGAAGCCGCCGATCAGGGTGAGCTGGCTGATGGCGCGCCGCGCCTGGCTGCCACGCGCCTGCGTCAGCGCCGCGAAGGCGGCATCGTAGAAGACCGCGGTGGTGACCGCCTGCAGGGCGACCATGGCGAGGACATAGCTGACGATCCCGCGCGCCTCGGCCAGCGCCAGCAGCGAAAGCCCGGCGAGGCCGGAGCCGACCGTCATCACCAGCCGCGTGCCGTAGCGGTCGATCAGGCTGCCGGTCACCGGGGCGACCGCGCCGCCGAGGAAAAGTCCCGCCGCCAGCCCGCCATAGGTCCATTCCGGCGCCCAGCCGAAGCTCTCGGTGATGCGCGGCGCCAGCACTGTGAAGGCGTAGTAGAGCGCGCCGTAGCCGAAGATCTGCGTGACGCCGAGCGCCACGATCACGGACGGCCCGCCGGGCCGCAAGAGTCTTGGCGAAGCCATGGCCGCCCTGCCCGATCAGACGATCTGGTTGCGCAAACCCGCTTCGCCGCGTCCGAGGCGATCCAGATTGTCGAGGAGGATATCGACCACGTTGCCTTCATAGGCGCGGGTCTCCCCGGCGCTGTGCGGCGTCACGATCACCTGCGGCAGGCGCCAGAAGGGCGAGGCGGCGGGCAGAGGCTCCTCATGGAAGCAATCCAGCCCGGCGCCCGCGATCCGGCCGTTGCCGAGCGCGTCGAGCAGTGCCACCTCGTCGACGACGCGGCCGCGCGCGACATTGATCAGGAAGGCAGTCGGCTTCATCGCGCCGAGGATGCGGGCGTCGATCAGCCCTTCCGTCTCGGGGGTCAGCGGGCAGGTCAGCGCGACGAAATCGGCTTCGGCCACTGCCTCGGCCAGCCTGTCGGGATGGATGACGGCCTCGACATGCGGCTGGGGCTCGGGGCTGCGGCGCACGCCGATGACACGCATGTCGAAGGCGGCCGCGAGCTTCGCCAGCCTCAGGCCGATGCGGCCGAGCCCGACCACGACCAGCGTCTTGCCGCCGAGTTCGTCCTCGCGACGGGCGCGATCGCCGATCATTGGGCGCCAGTGCTGCCTGGCCTGGTTGTCGCGGGCGAGATGGATCTGACGGGTGAGCCCGAGGATCAGCGACATGGCGTGCTCGGCCACGGCCCGTTCGTTGCCGCCCTGGGCACTGGCGAGGCGGATGCCGGCCTGGGCGATCGCGACCTTGTCGAACTGGTCGGTGCCGGCACTGATCGACTGGATGAAGCGCAGCCTGGGCAGCTTTGGCAGCAGATCGTTGCGCCACAGGCCGGAGACGACGAGCACGTCGGCTTCCGGAGCCCTTTCGCGGAGATCGTCGAGGTTGCGGACCTCGAAGGAGCGCGCCGAGCGGCCGCGCAACGCGAATTCGTCGCCCAGCTGATAGGCGGCGTGAGCGAAACCGATCGTCAGTTCGCCTTCCGGCGGCAGGAATGCCATGCGTCTTCTCTCCCCGAATCCTTTTCGGTGGACGTTAGCTGGCGTGCCGGCTCCTGTCCCCGCAGCTGCCGCATGCAAGCTTCACGCTGGCGGCGTTGCTTCCGGCGCATCGTCGGCCAGCGCCGTCCGCAGACGCGACCAGCCGGCCTCGTCGCCCGGCAGGCCGAAGCGCAGCCGTTGCGGCGCATTCTGGAAGCGGCGGACATAGATTCCGTGGCGGCCGAGACGGTCGAAGAGCGCCGGGGCCGCCGGCGTCTCGAGCAGGCGGAACAGGCTGGTGCCGCCGGCGATGCGGCCATGCGGGGCGAGCAGCGCATCGAGGCGGGCGGCGTCGCGGGCGCGTTCAGCACCTGTCACGGCGAGCCAATCGGCATCCGCCAGGGCCTGCGCGCCGACATGGAGGGCGGGCCCGGCGACCGACCAGGGGCCGAGCGCCGCCCTGAGCCTTGCGATCGGATCGACGGCGCCGATGGCGAAGCCGAGGCGCAGGCCCGCGAGTCCATAGGTCTTGCCGAAGGAACGCAGCACGATCGTGCCGGCCGGGAGATCCGGCACGATGCTGGTTTCGGGCGTGAAATCGGCGAAGGCCTCGTCGACCACGAGCAGGCCGCCGCGCTCTGTACAGTGCGCCGCGAGGTCCGCGAGCTCCACCCGCGAGAGCACTCGCCCATCGGGATTGTTCGGATTGACCACGATCACGGTTGCGGCCTCCGCGGGTGTCGGCGCCTCGGTGACCGTGAAACCCGCCTTGCGCCAGGCATGGCCGTGCTCGGCATACGTCGGGCCGAGAATGGCGACGGGGCCAGCCGGCGCCAAGCGTGGCAGCAGCTCGATCAGGATCTGCGTGCCGGGGGCCGCGACGATATCCGCCTGCTGCGGCACGCGATAGGCGCTCCGGGCGGCGGCGATCAGCGCCGCCTCGTCATCGGCACCGGGCAGGCGCGTCCAGAGGCTTAACGGCAGCGCTGGAAGCGGATAGGGGATCGGGTTGATCCCGGTGGAGAGATCGACCCAGGGCTGCGGTGCCTCCGGAAAGAGTGCGCGGGCCGTGGCGAGATCGCCGCCGTGCCAGATACCGTCCTCAGCCACGATTGCGCCTGCCCGCATGAATCTCTCCGCCAGCCTGCCGCTGCTCGTGCTCGCGCTTACGATCGAGGCGGCCTTCGGCTATCCGCAGCGCTTCTATGCTGCAATCGGCCATCCCGTCACCTGGATCGGCCAGCTGATCGGCATGCTCGATCGGGTGCTCAATCGCGAAGCGTCCTCCTTCGTCACCCGCAAGGCGATGGGCGTGGTGGCGCTGGCGTTGCTGTTTGCCATCACCATCGCAGCCGCCGGACTGGCCCAGCGCCTGTGCCTGTCCTTCGGACCGCTCGGCCTCATCCCGCTCGCCTTCGTCACCTCGACGCTGATCGCCCAGCGCAGCCTCTACGAGCACGTCGCACGCGTCGCCGAAGGGCTGGAGCAGGAGGGGCTGGCGGGTGGGCGAAAGGCCGTCGCGATGATCGTCGGGCGCAATCCGCAGACGCTGGACGCGGCCGGCGTCGCGCGCGCGGCCATCGAGAGCCTCGCGGAGAACTTTTCCGACGGCATCGTCGCGCCGGCTTTCTGGCTCGGCGTCGGCGGCCTTCCCGGCATCGCCGCCTACAAGGCGATCAACACCGCCGATTCGATGATCGGCCACCGCACCCCGCGCCATCTCGCCTTCGGCTGGGCTGCCGCCCGGCTGGACGATCTCGTCAACCTGCCGGCCTCGCGGCTGACGGCGCTGCTGCTGGTCGCCTCCGCGGCACTCGATCGGGAGGCGGATGCCGCCGGCGCCTGGCGGGCCGTGCGGCGCGATGCCGGCAAGCACCGCTCGCCCAATGCCGGCTGGCCCGAAGCCGCGATGGCGGGGGCGCTCGGCCTCAGGCTCGCCGGGCCGCGCGTCTATGGCGAGACCCGCGTCGAGGATCACTGGATGGGCGACGGCCGGGCCGAGGCCAGCGCCGCCGACATCCGCCGCGCTCTGACGCTCTACAGGCGTTCCTGCCGCCTGCTCTGGACGCTGGCTGCCCTGCTGGCGGCCGTAGTGCTGCTCTGAGCATCGAACGGGGCCCCATGCCGTCGTTCCGGGACGGCATGGCCGATCGGCGACCGACGAACACACTGCACGTCATGCTCGCCCTTGTGGCGAGCATCCACGTCTTGGACGCTCCCCTTCATCGACGAAGACGTGGATGGCCGGGACAAGCCCGACCATGACGGACAATGTCTCGGATCCGGCCTCAATTCGGAACCGGCACGGCGCGCCGCGCAATCGCCTGGAGATCGGCGCCCACAGGCACCGAGCCGAAATGGCCCGACCAGCCGCCAGCCAGCCGCGAGGCGACGAAGGCGTCGGCGACCGCGTGCGGCGCGTTACGGATCAGCAGCGAGGCCGAGAGCCCCAACGCCATGCGCTCGACGAAGCGCCGCGCCAGATGCTCATGCCTGAGCACGTCGACGAGATCGGTCTCCAGCTCCGCGAGGAAGGCGTCATAGCGCGGGTCGCTGCCGCGCGCAGCGCGCAGTTCGTCGAGCAGGGCCGGCACGCAGTCCGGATAGCGGCGGATCGAGCGCAGCACGTCGAGACAGACGACGTTGCCAGTGCCCTCCCAGATGCCGTTGAGCGGCGCTTCGCGGTAGAGCCGGGCCATCAGATGGTCCTCGATGAAGCCATTGCCGCCATGGCATTCAAGCGCCTCGACCACGACCGGCGTGGCACGCTTGCAGTTCCAGTATTTGGCGATCGGCGCGCCGATGCGGCCGATCAGCTTCTCAGTCTCGCTCTCGCCCTCCCGGTCGAGCGCATGGACGAAGCGGAAGGCAAGCCAGGCCGAGGCCTCAACTTCCAGCGCGAGGTCGGCGATCACATTCGTCATGATCGGCTGGTCGATCAGCGCCTTCTGGAAGGCGCGGCGATGGGCGGTGTGATGCGCCGCCTGCGCTAGCGCATGGCGCATCAGCCCGGCCGAGCCGACGGCGAAATCGAGCCGCGTATAGTGGTTCATCTCCAGCCCGGCGCGGATGCCGTGGCCCGGCTCGCCGATCAGATGCGCGATCACGCCGCGGAATTCGACCTCGGAGGAGGCATTCGACTTGTTGCCGCACTTGTCCTTGAGCCGCTGGATCTGCAGCCGGTTGCGCGAGCCGTCCGGCAGCCAGCCCGGCACGACGAAGCAGGAGACGCCCTCCTCCGTCCGCGCCAGCGTCAGGAACACGTCCGAATGCGGGACGGAGAAGAACCATTTGTGGCCGGTCAGCGAATAGGTGCCATCGGCATTGCGCGTCGCGACCGTCTGTGTCTGGCGCAGGTCCGAGCCGCCCTGCTTCTCCGTCATCGCCATGCCGACCGTGCCGCCGCGCTTCTGCGCGGCCGGCAGCGGACGCCCGTCGTATTCGGAAGAGGTGATCAGCTGGCCGAACTCGGCCCAGCGCGCAGGGTCGCGCTGCAGTACGGGGATCGCCGAGTAGGTCATGCCAAGCGGGCAGCAGATACCGTTCTCGCCCTGGTTCCAGAGATAGGAGACCGCCGCACGCGCCACCTGTGCGCCGGAGCGCGGCCTGGTCCAGCACAGCGAATGGAACTCGTCGCGCATGGCGAGCCCCATCAATTCGTGCCAGGCCGGGTGGAACTCGATCTGGTCGACACGCCGGCCCCAGCGATCATGGGTGCGCAGTTCCGGCAAGCTGCGATTGGCCTGCCGTGCCAGGTCCTGCACCCGTTGCGAACCGACATGGCCGCCGACGACGCTCGCCTGCTCACGGAACCAGCCGGCATCGAAGGCATCGAGGATGCGTCCGAGCGCGGGATCGGCCGCAAAGGCGTCGTAGTCCGAAAGCGCCGGGGCCTGGTTCAGCACCTCATGGGTATCGTAGCCGTAAGCGTCGAGCGCGGTCATGCGGCCTGTCCTTCACGGGAGATCAAAGCGGCGAGGGAGAGATCGGCGAGCGCTGCGGCGATCTCGCGGCCGCGCTCCGGCGTGATCGGCCGCTCGGGCGAGAGCGGTCCGATCAGCGCTTCCATGAAGCCGCCGACGATCATTGCGGCAGCGGCGTCGGGATCGACGGAGCGGAAGGCACCCTGCTCGCCACCCTCGACGACGAGGGCGCGGAAGATGCCGGCGATCTCGCGGCGATAGTCGAGCCGCGTCGCGTCGACCGCAGGGTCGGCGGGCTCGGCGATCATCGACCAAGCCAACCGGCGATTGGCGAAGGCGCGCCGGGCGAAGGCCTCGACGGCGGCAGTCAGACGCTCGGCAACCGGCGCATCGCTCGATGCGATCTCTCGCAGCACGGCGAGCTCGCGCGCCGAGACGGCGGCGACGATCTCGGCCATCAGCTCGGCCTTGGAGGCGAAATAGGAATAGACGCTGCCGGTCGAGACGCCGCTGGCCGCGGCAACGGCGGCGATGGAGGTCTCCTGGAAGCCGACCTCCGAGACGATCCCGCGCGCGGCGGACAGGATCGCCTCCCGTTTCCCGGCCTTGCGCGGTTGCTTCGGAGTCGTTTCGGGCATCGGCGGCCTCAAAATTGAATCTGAATTCAAATTCAATCTGGGAGTAAAACTGACCGTCGTCAAGCGTTCCGAGCGTGGTCGGGAAGTACCGCGACGGGATGGTTCGGAACCGCACCTCCCATCGCGAGCCGACGCGCATTCCCCGTCGCAACAGGCCCGCCACGTCCAGACCAAACCGATCAGTCCGATCGAACGGGTGAAGAGTGCAACAGCGCGATCAAACCAACACCTGACCATGTCGGACGGACGCAACGCCGTGCCATGCCAGCACATGACACGGCAATGATTGTCCCCAAGGACAATAGGCATCGGGCACGCCTGCATACGCTACTGGCAACACAACCGGAGAGCCGGAACGCGTCGGCCAGATCCCGCCAGATAAAGGGGCTATCCCGGGAGGCGGCCCGATCCGAACTGCATGAAGCCTCTCCTCTTGCCGTTGCGACCACCGGGAGACACGAGGCTTGTCTTGAATCGCGGAGGGCTGGCGCGATCGGCGCAGCATCGTAGCTGATTGGCCTCACCCACGGAGACGGACCGGGATGGACCACAAAGAGAAGAGACGGACCTTTTTCTTCGCTCTTGTGCGGCAAATCCAGGTGATATGGCCGATTCTGTCCGGGGTCCTCGTCGTCATGGTCGGGCTTGGATTGCTGATCGGCCGCATAGAGGATTGGCGGGTCGGCGAAGCGCTCTACTTCACCTTCGTGACCGGCCTCACGATCGGCTACGGGGACTTCGCGCCGCGACATCTCAGTTCGCGCATGCTGGCCCTGATCATCGGCTTCAACGGCATCGTGCTGACCGGCCTGGTTGCGGCGATCAGCGTTCAGGCGCTGCGCGCGACGGAGACTGATAGGACCGAAAAGAAGTAACCAAGGGCATCCCGCCATGACGGCAGGTCTTTCCACACTGTTCCGGGAAATCCGCGGCAACGTCGTGCTGTGGCTCCTGGCCGTCGTGCCTGTCGTATTCGCCGTCAAGCTGCGGCATCCCGAAGCCTACACGCTGCTCTTCGTGCTTTCGGTACTGGCGCTCGTGCCTCTGGCCACGCTGCTAAGCCACGCGACGGAGTCCGTCGCGGCCAGGACTGGCGACGCGGTGGGCGGCCTGATCAATGCCACGCTCGGCAACCTGACCGAGCTGATCATCGCGCTGGCTGCATTGCGCGCCGGACAATACATGCTGGTGAAGGCGTCGATCGCCGGAGCGATCGTGACCAATACCCTGTTCATGCTGGGGGCGTCGTTCCTGATCGGCGGCCTCAGGCATCATGTGCAGGAATACAACCGGGTCAGCGCCCGCCTCCAGACGAGCCTGCTGTTTCTTGCAACCATCGCCATGCTGGTCCCCTCGATCGTCCCCGATGCCGATTTCGCGGCGTCATCGACCTTCACGCAGCAATTGAGCGTCGGCCTGTCGGTGCTGCTCATCGGGACCTATGCGCTCGGCCTGGTTTTCTCGCTCAAATCCCATCGCGAATTCTTCGGCAGCTCCGACCCGGCGGAGCATGGCGAAGCGGCGCTGCCGCTCGGCATGGCCCTGGCGACCCTGGCTGGCGTCACGGTCCTGGTGGCATTGGTCAGCGAAGTCTTCATCGAATCCGTCCAGGAGGCCGCCGTCACGCTGGGGCTGACCTCCGCCTTCGTCGGCTTCATCGTCGTGGCGCTGGTCGGCGGCGCTGCCGAAATGGCCGCCGCCTTCGCCGGCGCGCGCAAGAACCGGCTCGATCTGAGCGTGGGCATCGCCCTGGGAAGCGCATCGCAGATCGCGCTGTTCGTCGCTCCGGTTCTCGTCCTGCTCAGCTATGTCCTCGGCCCGACGCCGATGAACCTCCTATTCTGGCCGGGCGCGGTCGTCATGATGCTGATTTCAACGCTGACAGCCTTCCTGATGACCAGCGGCGGACGCTCGGCCTGGTTCGTCGGCGTGCTCCTGCTGATGGTCTATCTGATCTTCGCGATGACGCTCTATCTTCTGCCGCCCGCCGGGCAATAGGCGGCGATCTCGCGCCCTAGAACTCGATGCCTTCCTGCGCCTTCACCCCGGCGGCGAAATGATGCTTCACCAGCGTCATCTCGGTGACGAGATCGGCCGCCTCGATCAGTTCCGGCTTGGCGTTGCGGCCGGTGACGACGATGTGCAGGTCAGGCCGGCGGGCGGCCAGCGTCGCGACAACCTCAGCGAGCGGCAGATAGTCGTAGCGCAGGGCGATGTTGAGCTCGTCGAGCACCAGCAGCCTGATCTCGGGATCGGCCATCAGCTCCTTCGCCTTGGCGAAGGCGCGCTCGGCGGCGGCGATGTCGCGGGCCTTGTCCTGCGTCTCCCAGGTGAAGCCCTCGCCCATGCTGTGCCAGCTGACCTGATCGCCGAAAGCCGCCAGCGCCCTGCGCTCGCCGGTCGACCAGGCGCCCTTGATGAACTGCACCACGCCGATGCGCCAGCCATGGCCGAGCGCGCGCAGCATCAGGCCGAAAGCTGCCGTCGACTTGCCCTTGCCGGGGCCGGTATTGACTATGAGCAGGCCCTTTTCGAGCGTCTTGGAGGCGACTTCGGCGTCCTGCACCGCCTTGCGCTTCTCCATCTTCGCCTTGTGGCGGGCAGCGTCTTCGATCTCGGTCATCACTTCACTCGCATCGGCAATCCGGCGACCATGAAGACCACGCTGGCCGCCCGCGCCGCAAGCGCCTGATGCAATCGTCCGGCCTCGTCGCGGAAGCGGCGGGCCAGCGCATTCTCCGGCACGATGCCGAGGCCGACCTCGTTGCCGACGAGCACGATGGGGGCAGAGACGCGCTCGCAGGCGGCGACGAGAGCCGCGCGCGCAGCCGCAACGTCACGCTCGGCGAGAATCAGGTTGGTCAGCCAGAGCGTCAGGCAATCGACCAGGATCGGCCGGCCCACCGGCTGGGCGGCGATCGCCTCAGCCAGATCGAGCGGGGCGTCGACGGTCTCCCAGCCCGCCGGCCGGCGTGCCCGATGCTCGGCGATGCGCTCGCGCATCTCGTCGTCATAGGCCTGGGCGGTCGCGACATAAGTCCAGGGCGAGGGCAACGCCTCGATCAGCGCCTCGGCATGACGGCTCTTGCCGGAGCGGGCGCCGCCGAGGACGAGGGTGAGATGGGGCAGCTCCATTCCAAAAATCCTCTGCCGTCATGCTCGGGCTTGACCCGAGCATCTCTATCCGAAGGAGGCACCGGAGCCTCCTCCGACGAGAGATTCTCGGGTCAAGCCCGAGAACGACGCCCTTGCGACGCAGCCTGCATTGCACAGCCGCCCTGCGATGGCTAATGATGATCGCCGACGGTGCCTCCGCGAGGAGGTGAAAAGGGAACGCGGTGCGAGACCGCGGCTGCCCCCGCAACTGTAAGCGGATGTCCTTCGCCATCGGCCACTGGAGCGCTCGCTCCGGGAAGGCGGCAAGGGGCGCCAAATCCGCGAGCCAGGAGACCTGCCGTCGACCCGCAGAGATCCAACCGGCTGCCGGCGGGGCGGCCACGGAGAACGCATATGAACACCGTTTCGGTTTCCACCCCCACACTCAGCGTTTCGGAACGCGTCAAGGCGGTCACTGCTGCGCTCGTGATCGGCGTCGCGCTGATCTACACGACCGGCTTCGCGGCCTCGACCAATGTCCACAACGCCGCGCACGACACCCGTCACGGCCTCGCCTTTCCCTGCCACTGAGGGAAAGCATCCATGGTCACGCGTGTTCTCACGGTCAGCATCCTGGCCGGGCTTCTGGCTGGCTTGATCGTCGCCGCCCTGCAGCATGTCACCACCACCCCGCTGATCCTCAAGGCCGAGACCTACGAGGCGGCGCTGGCGCTGAAAGCGCCGACGCTGGCCGCTTTCGACGGCGAGGCAAAGATCATCCTCGCTCATGGCCCAGCCGGCGACACCCCCGGCCACGACCATGCCGAATGGAAGCCGCAGGACGGCCTCCAGCGCACGCTCTTCACCAGCGCCGTGACGATCGCGACCGCAATCGGCTTCGCGGCGCTGCTGCTCGCGGGCATGATCGCGGCCGGCCAGACGATCGACCAGCGCAGCGCCCTGGTCTGGGGCGCCTGCGGCTTCCTGGCGCTCGGGCTCGCACCTGCGATGGGGCTCGCTCCGGAACTGCCGGGCGCGGCCTCCGCGGCTCTGGAACAGCGCCAGCTCTGGTGGCTCGCCACCGCCATCGCCACGGCGCTCGGGCTGTTCCTGTTCCTGCGCTTCGAGCAGCCCTGGCTCAAGCTCGCCGCCGTCGTCGTGATCCTGCTGCCCCATATCGTCGGCGCCCCGCATCCGGCCGCGCCGGAGAGCAAGGTGCCGGCCGAGGTCGCGGCGCATTTCGCGGCGCTCTCGCTTGGCATCCAGGCCGCGCTCTGGCTGGCGACGGCCTTCATGGTCGGCGTGCTCTGGCCCTGGGCGAGCCGCCGCGCGGCCATGGCTTGAGGAGGGCGGAGCCTCAGGGCTCCGCGAAAGGCAAGCCATGTCCGAGGGCGACCTCATCATCCATGTCTGCACGGCCTGCAGACGCGCACGCGCCGATCTCCCGGAGGGCTACGACCAGCCGGGACTGGCGCTCGCCGAGGCGCTGGCCGAGCGCCTCCTCGCCAAGGGCAGCACCATCCCGGTGGTACCCGTCGAATGCCTCGCCGTCTGCAAGCGGCCCTGCACCATCGCGCTCAGCGCCGATGGCAAATGGACCTATCTGATCGGCGATCTCGACACCGACACCCATCTCGACGAGATCGTCGGCGCAGCGGAGGCCTATGCCACCAGCGCCAACGGCATCGTTCCCTGGAAAGAGCGGCCGCAGTCCTTCCGCAAGGGCGTGGTCGCGCGCGTGCCGCCTTTGCCGGCGCGCCAGCAAGGATGACATCATGAACGCTCCGCAGACCGCAAACCTTGGCAAGACGCCCTGCACGATCATCACCGGCTTCCTCGGCGCCGGAAAGACGACGCTGGTGCGCCACCTCCTGGAGAACGCGCAGGGCAAGAAGCTGGCCGTACTTGTCAACGAGTTCGGCGATCTCGGCTTCGACGGCGAATTCCTGAAGAGCTGCGGCATCGCCGGCTGCAGCGACGAGGATGTCGTCGAATTGCCGAATGGCTGCATCTGCTGCACCGTCGCCGACGATTTCGTGCCGGCGCTGGAGAAGCTGCTGAACCGGCCGAACCCGCCCGAGCACATCCTGATCGAGACCTCAGGCCTCGCCTTGCCGAAGCCGCTCGTCACGGCCTTCAACTGGCCGGCGATCCGCGCGCGCGTCACGGTCGACGGCGTCATCGCCGTGGTCGACGGGCCGGCGGTGGCCGAGGGCCAGTTCGCCGATGATCCGGAGGCGCTCGCGGCGCAGAAGGCCGCCGATCCTAACGTCGAGCACGACAATCCACTGGAGGAGGTGTTCGAGGACCAGATCCTCTGCGCCGACCTGATCCTGCTCAACAAGAGCGACCTCGTCGACGAGGCCGGCCGTGCGCGGGTCAAGGCCGAGATCGCCGAGCATCTGCCGAAAGCGATCAAGATCGTCGAGACCGCCCATGGCAAGGTCGAGCCGGCGCTGATCGTCGGCCTTGGCGCCGCGGCCGAGAGCGACCTCGCCGCCCGCCCCTCGCATCATGGCGAGGGCGAGCATGATCACGACCATGACGATTTCGACTCCGTCGCCCTGCCGCTGCCGGCCGGGCTCACGCCGGAAGAGCTCACGGCGCGCGTCGCCAAGGCGGCCGAAGCCGAGGGCGTGCTGCGGCTCAAGGGCTTCACCGCCGTTCCGGGCAAGCCGATGCGGCTGGTCGTGCAGGGCGTCGGCCGGCGCGTCGGGCATCATTTCGACCGGCCCTGGGGGACGAGCGAGCCGCGCGACGGCCGCCTCACCGTGATCGGCCTCAAGGGCTTCGACCTGAAGGCCGTGGAAGCGGCCCTCGCCGGGGCGTAGCCTCCTCCGATGCACCTGCTCCCGACCAGCGAGATCAGGCTCGACGACGGCGAGGACGCCGTCGATCTCGCCCTGCCGCCGGGAGATGTGCTCGTCCTGTCCTTCACCGACAGCGACCTCTCGGCGCTGGCGGTGGCGGCTCGCACGCATGAAGAACCGTTCCCGTCATGGTCGGGCTTGCCCCGACCATCCACGTCTTCCTCTATCGAGGGTGGCGTTCAAGACGTGGATGCTCACCACAAGGGCGAGCATGACGGAGAGAGGCTGTCCGTGCGGCTCGCTCCGCTCAGGAAACTCAAGCACCCGCTCTCGGTGGATTTCCTGATCGAGAAGACGGCGGTGCAGTCCCGCTTCGTCCTGCTGCGCTGCCTCGGCGGGCTCGACTACTGGCGCTACGGCATCGAGCAGCTCGGCACAGCCTGCCGCGAGCGCGGCATTCCGCTCGCGATCCTGCCCGGCGACGAACGCGACGATCCGCGGCTGGGTGAACACGCGACCGTTCCGGCGGAGTTTGCGGCCGAGCTGCTGGCCTATTTCCAGGCGGGCGGCGGCACCGAGAACATGCGGCGGCTGCTGGGGCGGATCACGCAATACCTGACGGATGAAGGCCGGCGCGAGGTTTCCGATCTCGCGCCCCTGCCCGTCCCGCCGATCTTCGCGCTCGGCCGCAACGGTGCCTCCCTGCCCTGGCGCGAGGCGCTTGCTGCCTTGCCCGCCGACCGGCCAATCGTTCCAATCCTGCTTTACCGCTCCGGCGTCGTTGCGGGCGACATCTCGATGGGCGAGGCGATCGCCACCGCACTCGCAGCACGTGGTCTCGCGGCCCTTCCGCTGGCGCTGACCAGCCTGAAGGACCCCGCCGTCACGGCCGATCTCGCGGCCCTGGTCGCAATCCGCAAACCGGCGCTGATCGTCACCGCCACCGCCTTCTCCGCCCGCGAAGGCACCGATTTCGTGCTCGACGGAGCCGATTGCCCCATCCTGCAGGCCATGCCCGTCGGCAGCCTGCGCGAAGCCTGGGAAACCTCCGCACGGGGGCTTTCCGCCGCCGATCTCGCCATGCAGGTCGCCCTGCCAGAGTTCGACGGGCGCATCGGCGCGATCCCGGTGGCCTTCAAGGCGGAGCAGACCGACCCGGCGACCGGGCTCGGCATCCGCCGGCTCGTGCCGGATGCGGACGGTATCGCCGCGCTCGCCGATCTCGCGGCCGGCTGGATCGCGCTGGCGCGGAAGCCCGCAGCCGAGCGAAGGCTTGCGCTGGTGATGTCTGACTACCCTGCGCGCGGCGGCCGCGCCGGCTTCGCCGTCGGGCTCGACACACCGGCGAGCGTGACCGCGATCCGGGATTTGCTGGCACAGGCTGGATACTCCGTTTCCTCATCCTCGTCTGTCATCCCGGGCGACCGAAGGGAGACCCGGGATGACGGCGGACGGATGGATGAAGGCCGGGGGTTGATGGCAGCCCTCACAACCGGCCCTGCCGTCCTGACCGTCTCGCTATCCGCCTATAGCGACTGGCTGGCGACCATTCCCGCGGCCGCCCGCGAAACCCTATTGGCCGCGCATGGCGCGCCCGAATCCGATCCGGCCTGGCGTGATGGCTCCTTCCATTTCCGCGCCGCGCGTTTCGGCAACCTCACCGTGGCCCTGCAGCCGCCGCGCGACGCGACGCCCGACCGAAAGGCGCGGTATCACGACCCCGACGCCCCGCCGGGGCACGGCTACCTCGCCTTCTATCTCGCCCTGCGCCGAGCCGAGGCGATCGACGCGCTGATCCATCTCGGCACGCACGGCACGACGGAGTGGCTGCCGGGCAAGGCCGTGGCCCTCTCGGCCGGCTGCTGGCCGCGGCTCGCGGTCGACGGGCTGCCGGTGATCTACCCCTATGTCGTCGACGATCCCGGCGAGGCGGCGCCGGCCAAGCGGCGGCTCTCGGCCGTCACGCTCGGCCATCTGCCACCACCTCTGGCCGAAACGGAGGCCGCCGGTGAGACCGCGCTCCTGCGCGATCTCGTCGAGGAATTCTCGCAGGCGCAGGTGCTCGACCCGCGCCGCGCCGACATCGTCGCCGCCGAAATTCGGGCGCGTGCCCAGGCGAGCGGGCTCGCCGCCTCCTGCGGTGTCGCGCCCGGCATGGAGATGAACGAGGCGCTGACGCGGCTCGACGCCCATCTCTGCGACATCGCCGAGCTGCCCTTCCGAGACGGACTGCATGTCTTCGGCCAGTCCGAGATCGATCCGGCCTCCGCCCGCAACGAGCGCGCGAACCTCCTCGCCGCATTGGATGGCCGCTTCGTTCCGCCTGGACCTGCCGGATCGCCACATCGCGGCCGACCCGACGTACTGCCGACCGGACGCAATCTCTCGACGCTCGATCCGCGCGCCATCCCGACGCGCGCCGCCACCCGTCTCGGCAAACTGGCGGCGCAGGCCGTGGTGTCGCGCCATCTGCAGGAGCATGGCGACTATCCGCGCCGGATCGTCATGGACCTCTGGGCCTCGCCGACGCTCCGCTCAGGCGGCGAGGACATCGCCCATGCACTGGCGCTGATGGGCGTCGAGCCGCTGTGGGACAATGCCTCGACCCGCGTCACCGGCTTCAGCATCGTCCCGCAGCCGAAGCTCAGTTTTCCACGGCTCGACGTCACCACGCGCATCTCCGGCACCTTCCGCGACACCTTCCCCGGCCAGATCGCACTGATCGACCAGGCTGCGCGGGCAGTCGCGGCGCTCGACGAGCCGGACGAGTGGAACGAGCCTGCCGCCGCCCGCCGCCGCGGCGAGTCTGGCGCACGCATCTTCGGCGCTGCGCCAGGCCGCTATGGCGCAGCGATGGCCGACCGCGCGCTTGATGGCGACTGGACCGAGCGGGTCGAGCTCGGTGCCGCCTATCTCGCCGCCTCCGACCATGCCTATGGCGGACCGGAAGGCATGAGCGTGGTCGATACCGGCTTCGCCCAGCGAGTACGAAGCTCCGACGCCTTCATCCATGTCAGCGACACGGCCGGGCGCGACATCCTCGAAGCGACCAGTGCCGCCGACGTGATCGGCGGTCTCGCGGCAGCGGCCAAGGCGCTCGGCGCCCATCCGGCGCTCTACAGCCTCGACAGCTCGAACCCGGAAGCCCCGAAGGCGCGCACCCTGGCCGAGGACATCGCCCGCATTGTCCATGGCCGGCTGACGCATCCGCGCTGGATCGCCGCCCAGCTCGCCCATGGCTGGCGTGGCGCGGCGGAACTCGCCGAGGCCGTCGACACGCTCTTCGTCTTCGCCGCGAGCACCGACGCCGTCACCGACGGGCTGTTCGATGCCGTCTTCCAGGCCTATTGCGCCGATCCGCAGATCTGGGCTGCGCTCGAAACCGCCAATGCGCCAGCTGCCGCCTCGATCCGTGCCCGATTGGCCGAAGCGGCGCGACGCGGGCTCTGGACGAGCCGACGCAACTCGGTCGGGGCCTTCCTGGCGCGGGAGGCGGCTGAATGAACGCCCTTCCCAAGGAAGTGCTGCGGCGCGGCTGGTGCCCGAGCACGCTACGGCCGATGGAAACCGGCGATGGCTGGCTGGTGCGTCTGCACCCGCCGGGCGCAAGGCTGGCACCGGCGCAGCTGCGGCGGATCGCAGCCCTGGCTGCCGAGCATAGCAACGGGCTGATCGAGATCTCGGCTCGCGCCAATCTGCAGATCCGCGGCGTGACGCCGGAAAGCCATCCGGTACTGGTCGAGCGCCTGCTGGCGGAGCAGCTCATCGACGAGCATGGAGGCGACGGACCACAGCGGCTGACGCTGATCTCGCCACTGGCGCGCAGCGACCCGGGCGGGCTGATCGACACGGGCGCGCTGGCCGGGCAGATCGAGGCGCGTGCCCGCAGGATTTCCGGGCTGCCGCCCAAGCTCGGTATCGTCATCGATGATGGTGGTCCGCAGGCCCTGGATGGGTTTTCCGGCGACGTCAGGCTCATCGGCATTGGTCCCGGGCGCATGGTGCTTTGCCTCGCGGATCGATCCTGGCGCGGACCCGTCACCGAAGCGGAAGCCGCGGCAGAGGTCGAAACCATCCTTCGTCGCTTCGCCAGGCTCCGCGACGCCGCGCCCGATCGCATCCGTCGCCTGCGCGACCTGCCGCCCGAGATGCTGGCCGGCCTGAGCGCTCTGCCCGAGACAATCGCTCCTGCACGACGCCCCTCGCCCCGGCGGGTGGGTCTGTTCGCCCTGGGAGAGGATCGCTTTGCAGCGCTCATCGGCCTGCCTTTCGGCCGCTGCGATGCGGCCACGCTCGACAGGCTGGGCGCCAATATTGAACCGGGCCAGGCCGAGATTCGGCTTTCGCCCTGGCGAGGGCTGGCTTTCTGCCATCTCGCCCGTGCGGAAGCCGAACGCCTGCTAACGCTGGCCGGCGATCTGGGGCTGATCGCGCACGACGACGATCCTCGTCTCTCGGTGCAGGCCTGCGCCGGCAGCCCCGCCTGCTCGCGCGCCGAAGCGCCGACCATGGCGGATGCGGGGGCGCTGGCCGAGGCCTCGGCCGATCTGCTCGCGCAGGGCCTGACGCTGCATGTCTCCGGCTGCATTAAGGCGTGCGCCCACCCCGCCGCCGCCGATCTCACGCTGGTCGGACGGCAGGGGCGCTATGACGTCGTGTTCGGCGGCACGACGCGGGACAAGCCGGCCGCGACGCTTGACCTTTCGACGCTCGAGGCGCGATTGCAGCCGGGACAGGACATCCACGCGCAACTGGCCAAGGCCGTGCGCCGAACAGGACCGCGCGGTTGAGCAGGGCATACGATTACATCCAGGACGGCGCGGCGATCTATGAGCGCTCCTTCGCCATCATCCGGGCGGAAGCCGATCTCGCGCGCTTCAGCGGCACGGCCGAGCGCGTCGTGGTGCGGATGATCCATGCCTGCGGCATGACCGACCTGCCCCGCGACGTCGCGATGTCCGCCGATTTTGCGGAAGCGTCGCAGGCGGCGCTCAAGGGCGGCGCGCCGATCCTGTGCGATGCGAAGATGGTCGCCAATGGCGTGACGCGCGCGCGCCTGCCGGCCGGCAACGAAGTCCTCTGCACGCTGGACGACCCGCAGGTTCCGGCGCTCGCGGCGCAGATGGGCACGACCCGCTCCGCCGCCGCGATGGAGCTGTGGAAGCCCCGGCTCGCGGGCTCCGTCGTCGTGATCGGCAATGCGCCGACCTCGCTGTTCCGGCTGCTGGAAATGCTCGATGCCGGCGCGCCGAAACCTGCCGCCGTGATCGGCATCCCCGTCGGCTTCGTCGGCGCGGCGGAATCGAAGGCGGCGCTGGCGAAGGACGGACGCGTGCCCTTCCTCGTGGTGCATGGGCGCCGCGGCGGCTCGGCCATGGCGGCGGCAGCCGTCAACGCGCTGGCACAGGACAAGGAATAACCGATGAGCGGGACAGCAAGAACCCTGCTCTACGGAGTCGGCCTCGGACCGGGCGCGCCGGATTTGATGACGGTGCGGGCTCGCGAGATCATCCTCTGCGCCGACCGGCTGGTGCATTTCTGCAAGCGCGGCCGGCGCGGCAATGCCCGCACCACCGCCGATACCATCGTCGCGCCCGATCCGGCACGCGAGATCGAGCTCGCCTTCCCGGTCACGACCGAGGCCAGCGTCGGCGAGCCCGATTATGACGGGCCGATCGCGACCTTCTACGAGGCGGCCGCCGAACAGCTGGCCGCGGAGATGCAGGCCGGGCGGACGCTCGCCGTGCTCTGCGACGGCGACCCGTTCTTCTACGGTTCCTTCATGCATCTGTGGCGGCGACTCTCGCCACGCTTCCCGACCGAGGTCGTGCCCGGCGTCACCGGCATGACGGGCGCCTGGGGCGAGGCGGGCGCGCCGATCACCTGGGGCGACGATGTGATGACGGTGCTGCCCGGCACGCTGCCGGAGGCGGAACTGGCGCGGCGCCTCGCCGACACCGACGCCGCCGTGATCATGAAGCTCGGCCGCAATCTGCCCAAGGTGCGCCGTGCCCTGACCGCCGCAGGACTTGCCGGCCGCGCCATCTATGTCGAGCGCGCGACCATGGCACGGCAGGTGGTGGCGCGGCTCGCCGATAAGACCGACGACGAGGCGCCCTATTTCGCGATGGTGCTGGTGCCCGGCGAGGGGCGCAGGCTGTGACCGGCACGCTTACCATCGTCGGCCTCGGCCCTGGCACGCCGGAATGGATCACCCCGGCCGCGCAGGCCGCAGTCGATGTCGCCACGGATATCGTCGGCTACGGCCCCTATGTCGATCGGGTGCCGGAACGGGATGGGCGGACCAAGCACGCCTCCGACAACCGTGTCGAGGTCGAGCGCGCCTCCCATGCACTGCGGCTGGCGGCGCAAGGCCGCAAGGTGGCGGTCGTCTCGGGCGGCGATCCCGGCGTCTTCGCCATGGCGGCGGCGGTGTTCGAGGCTCTCGAAGCGGGCCCGACGGAATGGCTGGCGATCCCGATTGCGGTCGAGCCCGGCATCACCGCGATGCTGGCTGCGGCGGCACGAGCCGGCGCCCCGCTCGGCGGCGATTTCTGCGCGATCTCGCTCTCCGACAACCTCAAGCCCTGGGAGGTGGTGACCAGGCGGCTCGAAGCGGCGCTCGCCGCCGATTTCGTGATCTGCCTCTACAACCCGATCTCGAAGGCGCGGCCCTGGCAACTCGGCGCGGCGCTGGAGCTGGCGGTGAAGCAGCGCGAAGCCGCGACGCCCGTGCTGTTCGCCCGCGCCATCGGCAGGCCAGACGAGAATCTGCGCGTGCTGACGCTGGCGGAGGCCGTGGCGGCCGCCGGCACGGCCGATATGGCGACACTGGTGATGATCGGGGCTTCAAACACGCGGCTGGTCGCTCGCGAAGGCGGGCGGCCTTACGTCTATACGCCGCGCTCGGTGACGAAGAGCCCCTGCGCCACCAGCCAGGGCAGGACCTGATCGATATGGTCGACGGTCTCGACATCGGGCTTCAGCGGCCGCTCGACCATCACCACCGGCAGCGACAGCCGGCGCGCGGCCACGAGCTTGCCGACCGTGGCCGGACCGCCGGAATTCTTGCTGACCAGGATCTCGACGCCCTCGCGGCGCATCAGATCCTCCTCGTCATCGGCGTCGAAGGGGCCTCGCTGCTGGATGACGTCGACATGCGGCACCGGCAGCCGATCGCCGATCGGCTCGATGGCGCGCACCAGATAGCGGTGCTGCGGCGCATCGGCAAAGGCGGGCAATTCGAGCCGGCCCACGGTGAGAAAGACGCGGCGCGCCTCGCCGCCGAGCGCCTGCACCGCCGCGTCGATATCCGGCACCGATTTCCAGCGGTCGCCGGGGCGCGGCTTCCAGGAATCGCGCCTGATGGCGAGCAGCGGCACACCCTCGGCCTTGCAGGCATGCTCGGCATTGAAAGGCATGATGGCCGCGAAGGGATGGGTGGCGTCGACGACGGCGACGATCCCCTCCTCGACGAGATATTGCCTCAACCCCTCGACGCCGCCGAAGCCGCCGACGCGGACAGGCAGGTTCGTCGGTCGGGGATCGACGGTGTGCCCGGCCAGCGAGATAATGGCACGAATGTCCGGAGCCTGATCAGCGAGAAGCTGGTCGAGCGCCGCAGCTTCACTCGTTCCGCCAAGGATGAGGACGGTCATGGCAGCAGTGTTACGTGAATCGGATGTTCTGTCGAGCCGGCCGGCGGAGCCCTGGCTCTCGCTGGTCGGCCTCGGCGAGGACGGGTCGGCAGGCCTCAGCCGCGAAGCGCTCACCGTGCTGAACGAGGCAGAGATCGTCTTCGGCGGCGATCGCCATATCGCGCTGGTCGGGAAGGTGCCGGGTGAGCTCAGGCCCTGGCCGCAGCCCTTCCGCAATGCCCTGCCGCAGATCCTCAAGGAGCGCGGCCGCAAGGTCTGCGTGCTCGCGACGAGCGACCCGTTCCATTACGGCATCGGCAACAGCCTGAGCCGCGCGATCCCGGCGGAAGAGATGCGGATCATCCCGCAGCTCTCCTCCTTCTCGATGGCCTGCGCGCGGATGCGCTGGCCGCAGGAGGAATGCGCGCTGGTCTCGCTCCACGGCCGCACGCTCTACCGGATCGTGCCGCATCTCCAGCCCGAGGCGCGCATCCTCGCCCTGTCCTGGGACGAGACGACACCGCGCGCCGTCGCCGAACTCATGACCGCGCGCGGCATGGGCGCGAGCCGCATCGTCGTGATGGAATCGCTCGGCGGGCCACAGGAGCGCATCCGCGAGACGCGCGCCGACGCCTTCGCCCTCGACAATGTCGTGCCGCTCAACCTGATTGCGATCGAGGTTGCCGCTACCCACGACTCGCGCATCCTGCCGCTCGCGCCCGGGCTCGACGAGGAATGGTTCGCCCATGACGGGCAGATCACCAAATCCGAGATCCGCGCGATCACGCTTTCCGCGCTGGCGCCGCGCGGCGGCGAGCTGCTCTGGGATGTCGGCGCCGGCTCCGGCTCGGTCGCAGTCGAATGGTGCCAGCGTCACGTCCGTAATCGTGCCGTCGCCTTCGAGGCGAAGCCGGAGCGGGCGGAGCGGATCAAGCGCAACAAGCTCGAGCTCGGCGGACTTTCCGTCGAGGTGGTGGGCGAGGCACCGGCGGGCTTCGTCGGGCGCGAGGCGCCGGATGCGGTCTTCATCGGCGGCGGGCTGACCGAGGAGGGCCTGTTCGACGCGGCTTGGGCGGCGCTGAAGCCGGGCGGGCGGCTCGTCGCCAATGTCGTGACCATCGAGGGCGAGGCCAAGCTCGCCGCACTTCATGCCGAACATGGCGGCTCGCTGCGCCGCATCTCGATCGACCGGCTCGCCCCCGTTGGCGGCAAGCATGGCTGGCGCCCGGCCATGCCGGTGACGCAATGGCGGGTCGAAAAGCCTTGAGCGCCGGCCACCTCGTCGCCGGCATCGGGATCAGGCCCGGCACGGATGCCGCCGACATCCTCGCCTGCCTCGACCAGGCCCTGGCGATCGCCGGGCTTTCCGGCAGTGCCACGCCGCGTTTCGCGACGCTCGCAAGCCGCGTCGCCGAAGCCGGCATGATCGCGGCCGCAACCGATCGCGCGGCCGAGCTCGTGGCCATCCCCGACGAGGCGCTGAAGGGCTTCGAGGCCGCCTGCGCGACGCGCTCGACCCGGATCGCCTCGCTCTATGGCGTCGGCTCGGTGGCGGAGGCGGCCGCGCTTGCTGCGGCGGGGCCGGGCGGCGAGCTGGTGCAGCCGCGGATCGCGACCGCCCGCGTCACCTGCGCTCTGGCCAGGACGACATCATGAAATCGCTTCACGCATGACTATCCATTTCATCGGCGCCGGCCCTGGCGCGCCCGATCTCATCACGCTGCGCGGGCGCGACCTGATTGCCGCCAGCCCGGTCTGCCTCTATGCGGGATCGCTGATCCCCAAGATGATGCTCGACTGGTGCCCGCCGGGAGCACGCGTCGTCGACACTGCCCCGCTCGCGCTCGACGCCATCATCGCCGAAATGGAGGCCGCGGATCTGGCGGGGCAGGACGTGGCGCGGCTGCATTCCGGCGATCTCTCGATCTGGAGCGCCTGCGGCGAACAGATGCGCCGGCTCGACCGGCTCGGCATCCCCTATACGGTGACGCCCGGCGTGCCGGCTTTCGCAGCCGCCGCCGCCGTGCTGAAGCGCGAGCTCACCCTGCCCGGCGTGGCGCAGTCGCTGGTGCTGACCCGCACCTCCGGCCGCGCCTCGGCCATGCCTTCGAGGGAAAAGCTCGCGACCTTCGCCGCCTCCGGCGCCACGCTCGCCATCCATCTCTCGATCCATGTGATCGAGCAGGTCGTGGCGGAGCTGACCCCGTTCTATGGCCAAGACTGCCCGGTCGCGGTGGTGTTCCGCGCGACCTGGCCGGATGAGACGGTGCTGCAGGGCAGGCTCGCGGACATCGCCGCAAAGGTACGGGCGAGCGCGCTCGAGCGCACGGCGCTGATCCTGGTCGGGCCCGCGCTGGCAGCCGATGATTTCGGCGAGAGCGCGCTCTATTCGATCGACTATGACCGCCGCTTCCGGCCCCGGGGCGGAGAATGAATGCGCACGGCCTGCTCATCGCCGCGCCGCGTTCCGGCTCGGGCAAGACCACGATCACGCTCGGGCTGCAACGCGCATTGACGCGGCGCGGCCTCACCGTGCGCGGGCTGAAATGCGGGCCCGATTATATCGACCCCGCCTTCCACGCCGCCGCGACGGGCGCACCCAGCGCCAATCTCGATTCCTACGCCATGCCGGACGGCCTGCTCGGGCGGATCGCCGGCGAGGCGGCCGAGGCCGCCGACATCGTCATCGCCGAAGGTTCGATGGGGCTGTTCGACGCCGTGCCGGGTCCGGAAGGCCATACCGGAGCCAGCGCCGATATCGCGGCGCTGACCGGCTGGCCCGTCATCCTCGTCATCGACGTCTCCGGAGCGGCGCAATCGGTGGCGGCGGTCGCGCTCGGCTGCAAGGCCTATGATCCGCGCATCCGTGTCGCCGGCATCATCCTCAACAAGGTCGCAAGCGCTCGCCATGAGCGGCTGGTACGGCAGGGCATGGAGCGCATCGGGCTGCCGGTTCTCGGCGCGCTGCCGCGAGAGGCGAGCCTGATCCTGCCCGAGCGCCATCTCGGACTGGTCCAGGCCGGCGAAACGGCCGATCTGCACGCCAGGCTCGATGCGCTGGCGGAAGCCGTTTCGGCTGCGGTCGATCTCGATGCGGTCATCGCGGCAGCCGGGGCCACGGCGCTTCCGGCTGCCATGGGTGGCGATGCTCCGCCCCTGCCCGCCCCGGGACGGCGGATCGCCATCGCCCGCGATGCCGCCTTCTCCTTCGTCTATCCGCATGTCGAGACAGGGTGGCGTGCGGCGGGGGCCGAGCTGCTCGCGTTCTCGCCGCTGAAGGACGAGGCACCGCCCGAGCATTGCGACGCCTGCTGGCTGCCGGGGGGCTATCCCGAACTGCATGCCGGCAGGATCGCGGCCGCCAGCCGTTTCCTCAAGGGCCTGCGCGCCTTCGCCGAAACCCGCCCCGTCCATGGCGAGTGCGGCGGCTACATGGTCCTCGGGCGCAGCCTGACCGACGCCGACGGCGCGGTCCACGTCATGGCGGGGCTGCTCTCGGTCGAAACCTCCTTCGCCAGGCGGAAGATGAATCTCGGCTATCGACGCGCCGTGCTGGAAGCCGACGGTCCGCTCGGCCGCGCCGGCGCGACATTGACCGGGCACGAATTCCACTATGCCAGCATCGTCGCGCAGGGCGAGGATCCGCCTTTCGCCACGGTGCGCGACCCGCACGGCTCGCCGCCCGCCCCCGCCGGAAGCCGGCGCGGGCTGGTGACGGGCTCGTTCTTCCATGCCATCGCCACGGCAGGCCCGGCGTGAGCCAGGGGCCGGTCTTCGACGAAGCCTTCGCCCGGCAATTCGAGGAGTTGCTGCGCTGGCGGCGCGACGTCCGGCGGTTCCGGCGCGACCCCGTCCCGGCCGCGCTGGTCGAGGAACTTCTCGCCCAGACCCGGCTTTCGCCCTCGGTCGGGCATTCGCAGCCCTGGCGCTGGCTTGCCATCGACGAGCCGGCCCGGCGCGAAGCGGTGCAGGCGAGCTTCCAGCGCTGCAACGCCGACGCGCTGGCCTCCTATGAGGGCGAGCGCGCCGCGCTCTACGCCCGCCTCAAGCTCGAAGGCCTGCGCGAGGCGCCGGTCCAGTTCGCCGTGTTCTGCGACCATGGGACCGAGCGCGGCCATGGCCTTGGCCGGCGGACCATGCCGGAGATGCTCGACTACTCGGTCGTGGCGGCGATCACCCAGTTCTGGCTGTCGGCGCGCATCCACGGGCTGGGCGTCGGCTGGGTCTCGATTCTCGAGCCGGCGGAGATCGCGGCGGCACTCGGCGCGCCATCCGACTGGAAGCTGATCGCCTATCTCTGCATCGGCTGGCCGGAAGCGGACTGCGCCGAGCCGGAGCTGGTCAGGGCGGGCTGGGAGACGGGGCGGGGATGACGGTCGCGCCGGCGCCCAAAGAGAAGAGCCGGCCCCCAGGGCCGGCTCTCGGTGAATGGTGGCAGGCTGGTCGGGTCAGCGCCCGAGGATGCCGCCCATGATCGCCCCGCCGATGATCGAGCCGATCGCCGCGGCGCCCGCATTGTTGCCGGCATCCTCGGTGCGATTGCGGACCCGCCCCTGATAGCCGGTGCTGGTCGTGCCGGGACGCGCGGGACGCGCAGTGCCGGAGCCCTGATAGGCGACGCCGCGCTCGCGAGCGAGATCGCGCTGGTACATCTCGTCGCCTTCATAGGTGACGTTGCGCGTGGCCTTGCCGGCCGGCTGGCCCTCGCCCGCCACCTTGCGCTTCTTCTCGGCAGCCGCCTTCTCCTCGGCGAGCGCGGCCTGATAGGCCGTCTCGCTCTGGGCGCGCAGGGCGCTCGCCTGCATCGCCGTCAGGAAACCCGTCTCCTGAATGCCGCGCGACTTCTGCCATTCCTGGATCGCCTTGCGCTGGCTCGGCCCGAAATTGGCCGCGGCCTTGCCCGGCTGGAAACCGCTGACGCGCAGGCGGGTCTGCAACTCGCGCCTGTCCTTGACCGCGAGCTTCATCGCCGCCTCGGTCTGCACCGTGCCGATCTCCTTCTTCAGCGCCTCGTCGGTGACGCCGGGTGGCGTCTCGAGGAAGCCGGCGGCCGGCTTCGCCGCCTCCAGGCTCGCCAAGCGATTGCGCGCGAAGCTGGCGAACTGGCCGGTCGGGAACGCGTCCAGATAGGCGCGGTAATCGGCGGCGGAGTTGCCGCGCTCGGCGACCTCCCAGGTCTTGACGTCGATCTGGGCGCGGTCGAACGAGGGCGCCGCCGGCATGGCGGGGACCGGCACCGCGGCATCGATCGTCTTGGTCGCGGCCACGGAAGGATCGACCGAGGCGAGCTTCAGCGACGGATTGAGCCTGAATTCGCCGATGATCGAGGAGTTGGTCCAGGGCTTCTGCTTCTTGCCTGTCGCCTCCCAGACATCGGCCCGCACGCGATCCATCACGGTCGTGATCGACACCTCGGGCGTCTCGATATGCTTGAGCAGGGCCGCGGTGAAGGGGCTGTTGCCGTCCTTCTCGCCGTCGAGCGCGGTGGCGCGCGGATCGGTGGCGAAGGCGATCAGGATGCCCGAGGCCGTCTGCGTCTCGATCGCGGTCAGGCCGCGGGTGACGGCGCGCGACTTCGCCGCGAGCTGGGCGGCGAAGGGATTGTCGCGGCAGGCGTCGAGAATCAGGATGTTGACGCGCTCGTCGCGCTGCATCTGGCGCAGCACGAGCTGGACGTTGACCGCCTTGAAGTCGAGATCGGCTTCCGAACGCAGCGAGGCGTCGACCGGGATGAGATAGTTCTCGTCGCCCACCGCGATGCCGTGGCCGGCATAGTAGACGAGACCGGCCTTGGCGCCGTCGAGCTTCTGCGCGAATTCGCGCACCACACCGGTCATCTCCGCCATCTTGAGGTCGTAGCCCTCGACCACGTCGAAGCCCAGGCGCTTCAGGGCGGCGGAAACGCCCTTCGCATCGCGCTGCGGATTGGCCAGAGGCGGCACCGCCGTATAGGCGCTGTTGCCGATCACGAGCGCGACGCGGCGCTCCGGCACGGCGGCGGCGCCGGGCGCAGCCAGGACAACGACACAGAATGCAAGCGCAAGAGCCGCGGCCATCCGCGCCTGAAGCACCGAAATCCGAGACGCGAAGCTCACGACAATCTCCCCCAATTCAGCGGCACAGCCCCAGCGCCCGCGAAGGTCCATGCACAGGGCACCGCACGATCAAAAACCGACAACAATATACGAAAGCCAACAGGCATGTTTAGCGCATCGCTTTCCAATGGTAAACCGGGCTTCCCTTTGGTCGCACGAGACCAGTCACAGGTTCAAAGCCACGGTCGGACAGTCGCGCGACCGGCAGCATCGGCGCCATCGCGGCGACGCGGCATCCTTCGTTCCGATGACAGGAGGCATACGACAAAAGGATGAGATCGCGCGTCCCAAGGCCATTTCCGCGCTAGCGCGCGTTGACTTATGCCGCGAGCGCGGTGCAGCATGACTTACAAGGGGAACCGCACAAACAAAGAAAGACAAAGCTGATGAGGGCTGCCGTTGGGAATGCCTGAGGACACTATTCTATCGACATCAGGTCTTACCAAAGAATTTGCCGGCTTTACAGCTGTGAACGGGGTGGATCTGAAGGTTCGCCGCGGGTCGATTCATGCTTTGATCGGCCCGAACGGAGCCGGCAAAACGACCTGCTTCAATCTTCTGACCAAATTTCTCGCGCCGACGCGCGGGACGATTCTCTATAACGGCCGCGACATCACGCGCGAGAAGCCGGCGGAGATCGCCCGGCTCGGGCTCGTGCGCTCGTTCCAGATCTCGGCGGTGTTCCCGCAGCTCTCGGTGCTGACCAATGTCCGCATCGCGCTGCAGCGCAAGCGCGGCGACAACTTCGATTTCTGGCGCTCCGAGCGGACCCTGAAGAGCCTCGACGAAGATGCCAGGCGTCTCGTCGAAGCGGTCGGCCTGTCATCCTTCCAGGCACTCACAGCCGGCGAACTCAGCTATGGCCGCAAGCGAGCGCTGGAGATCGCGACGACGCTGGCGCTCGATCCAGAGATGCTGCTGCTCGACGAGCCGATGGCCGGCATGGGCCGCGAGGATGTGGAGCGCATCGAGGCGCTGATCCGCAAGGTCTCGAAGGACCGGACCATCCTGATGGTCGAGCACAATCTCTCGGTCGTGGCCTCGCTGTCGGACCGCATCACCGTGCTGGCGCGCGGGCAGGTGCTGGCCGAGGGCGACTATGCCGCCGTCTCGAAGGATCCGCGCGTGGTCGAGGCCTATATCGGCTCGGGAGGCGGCCATGGCCACCACTGAAGCCCTGAAGTCTTCCGCCGCCGGCCAGGCCGCCGCGCCGCTGCTCAAGGTGCGCGGGCTCGAGGCCTGGTACGGCGAATCCCATGTGCTGCACGGCATCGACTTCGACGTCGCGCCGGGCGAGGTCGTGACGCTGCTCGGCCGCAACGGCGCCGGCAAGACCACGACGCTGAAATCGATCATGGGCGTGATCGGCAAGCGCAAGGGCTCGGTCGAGATGGAGGGCAAGGAGACCATCGCCCTGCCCTCGCGCGCCATCGCCAAGCTCGGCATCGGCTTCGTGCCGGAGGAACGCGGCATCTATTCCTCGCTCAGCGTCGAGGAGAATCTGATGCTGCCGCCGCAGGTCAGGCCCGGCGGGCTTTCGCTCGACGAGATCTTCACGCTCTTCCCGAACATCAAGGAGCGGCTGCGGAGCCAGGGCACCAAGCTCTCGGGCGGCGAGCAGCAGATGCTCGCCATCGGGCGCATCCTGCGCACGGGCGCGCATCTGCTCCTGCTCGACGAGCCGACCGAAGGGCTGGCGCCCGTCATCATCGAGCAGATCGGCCGCACCATCGCCAAGCTGAAGCAGGAAGGCTTCACCATCATCCTGGTCGAGCAGAACTTCCGCTTTGCCCAGACGGTCGCGGACCGGCACTATGTCGTCGAGCAGGGCAAGGTGATCGACATGATCCCCAATGCCGAACTCGACGCCAACATCGACAAGCTGCACCGCTATCTCGGGGTCTGACGCGCCCCGCGCAGACCCCGGCACCGGCCAAGAACGCGGCGAAAACGCCGCCAACCTCAGCAGGGAGAACGACGATGAAGCTCAAGGCGATTCTGGCGACGACGGCGCTCGCGGCGCTGATGGCGAGCCCGGCACTGGCCCAGCAGATCTCGGTCAAGGCGGGCGTGCTGAACGACCGCTCCGGCCTCTATGCCGACCTTTCCGGCGAAGGCTCGGTCATCGCCGCGCGCATGGCAGTCGAGGACTTCAAGGCTGCCGAGAAGGGCATCAAGGTCGAGATCGTCTCGGCCGACCACCAGAACAAGCCCGATGTCGGCTCGACCATCGCCCGGCAGTGGTACGACCAGGACGGCGTCGACCTCATCCTCGACGTGCCGACCTCCTCAGTCGCGCTGGCGGTGAGCCAGATCACCAAGGAAAAGAACAAGATCCTGATCAATTCGGGCGCCGGCACCTCGGACCTCACCGGCAAAGCCTGCAGCCCCAACACGATCCACTGGACCTACGACACCTATGCCCTCGCCCAGGGTACCGGCGGCGCCATGGTGAAGGCCGGCGGCGATACCTGGTTCTTCATGACCGCAGACTACGCCTTCGGCCACGCGCTGGAGCGCGACACCTCCGCCGTTGTCACCAAGGCGGGCGGCAAGGTGCTCGGCACCGTCCGCACCCCGTTCCCGGGCACCGACTTCTCCTCCTTCCTGCTGCAGGCGCAGGCTTCCAAGGCCAAGGTCATCGGCCTCGCCAATGCCGGCGGCGACCTGATCAACTCGGTCAAGCAGGCGAGCGAGTTCGGCATCACCCAGGGCGGCCAGAAGCTCGCCGGTCTGCTGACCTTCATCAGCGACGTCCATGCGCTCGGCCTGCAGGCGGCGCAGGGCCTGGTCCTGACCGAATCCTTCTACTGGGACCGCGACGACCAGACCCGCGCCTGGTCGGAGCGCTTCGCCAAGCTCAACGGCGGCAAGAAGCCGAGCATGGTGCAGGCCGGCGTCTATTCCGGGCTGCTGCACTATCTCAAGGCGGTCGAGGCGACGAAGGGCAAGGACGCCGCCACGGTCATGGCCAAGATGAAGGAAATGCCGACCGAAGATCCGATCTTCGGCAAGGGCTCGATCCGCATCAACGGCCGCAAGCTGCACGACATGTATCTCTACGAGGTCAAGAAGCCGTCTGAGTCCAAGGGCCCGTGGGACTACTACAAGCAGATCGCCGTGCTGTCGGGCGAGCAGGCCTTCCAGCCGCTCTCCGAGAGCGAGTGCCCGCTCGTCAAGAAATGAGCCTACGCCGGGGCGGACATGCCGGGTACCCTCCAGTGTGCCCGGGATCGTCCGCCTGACGGTTCAAAGCCCCTGCTCCCCCTCGCCGCACGAGCCTGCCTGCTCGCGCGGCGGGGCGAACCCCAAGCCACGAAGCAGCCAAGACCATGTTCGAGCTTCTCGGAATTCCGCCCCAGGCGCTGTTCGGCCAGGTTCTTCTCGGCCTGATCAACGGCTCGTTCTACGCCATCCTCAGCCTCGGGCTGGCGGTGATCTTCGGGCTGCTCAACATCATCAACTTCACCCATGGCGCCCAGTACATGATGGGCGCCTTCGTCGCCTGGATGTGCCTGAACTATCTCGGTATCAACTACTGGGTCGCGCTGGTGCTGGCGCCGATCATCGTCGGCGCGACAGGCATCGCGATCGAGCGGCTGCTGCTGAAGCGCATCGCGCATCTCGACCATCTCTACGGCCTGCTGCTGACCTTCGGCCTGGCTCTGATCATCCAGGGCCTGTTCCGCAACCAGTACGGCTCCTCCGGCCTGCCCTACGCCATCCCGCCGCAGCTCGCGGGCGGCCAGAATCTCGGCTTCATGTTCCTGCCGAACTATCGCGCCTGGGTGATCGTCGCCTCGCTGGTGGTCTGCCTCGGCACCTGGTTCCTGATCGAGAAGACCAAGCTCGGCGCCTATCTGCGGGCCGCGACCGAGAACCCGACCCTGACCCAGGCCTTCGGGATCAACGTGCCGCTGCTGGTGACGCTGACCTACGGCTTCGGCGTCGCGCTCGCCGCCTTCGCCGGCGTGCTCGCCGCGCCGATCTACTCGGTCAACCCGAATATGGGCGGCGACCTGATCATCGTCGTCTTCGCCGTGGTCGTGATCGGCGGCATGGGCTCGATCATGGGCGCCATCGTCACGGGCTTCTCGCTCGGGCTGATCGAGGGCCTGACCAAGGTGTTCTATCCGGAGGCGGCGGCAACCGTGATCTTCATCATCATGGTGCTGGTGCTGCTGGTGAAGCCCGCCGGCCTGTTCGGGCGCCCGGCCTGACGCGCAAGGAGGGAACGACGACATGACCAACCTTGCCTCGACGACCGACACACCCGCCGCCGCCGTTCTCACCGAGACCGACGACGGCGCAGCGCGCCTGCACCGCAACCTGTTCATCGCCATCGCCGCGGTGCTCGTGGTCGCGCCCTTCGTCGCCTATCCGGTCTTCGTGATGAAGGTGCTGTGCTTCGCGCTGTTCGCGCTCGCCTTCAATCTTCTCCTTGGCTATGGCGGCCTGCTCTCCTTCGGCCACGCCGCTTATTTCGGCATGGCGAGCTATGTCTCGGCCTATACCGCCAAGAATTGGGGCCTGACGCCGGAGCTCGCCATCCTGCTCGGCACGGCCGTCGCCGCCGTGCTCGGCACCGTCTTCGGCGCGCTCGCCATCCGCCGCCAGGGCATCTATTTCGCCATGATCACGCTGGCGCTAGCCCAGATGGTGTTCTTCTTCTCGCTGCAGACGCCGCGCTTCACCGGCGGCGAGGACGGCATCCAGGCGGTGCCGCGCGGCAAGCTCTTCGGCCTCGTCAGCCTCGCCGACGACCGCGTGCTCTACTGGCTCGTCGCCGCCATCTTCATGGGCGGGCTGCTGCTGATCTACCGCATCATCCACTCGCCCTTCGGCCAGGTCTGCAAGGCGATCCGCGACAACGAGCCCCGCGCCATCTCGCTGGGCTACCGCGCCAACCAGTACAAGCTGATGGTCTTCGTGCTCTCGGCGACGCTTGCGGGCCTCGCCGGCGCGACCAAGGCGATCGTGTTCCAGCTGGCGTCGCTGACCGACGTCTACTGGACGATGTCGGGCGAGGTCGTGCTGATGACGTTGGTCGGCGGCCTCGGCACCGTCTTCGGCCCGATCGTGGGCGCCATCGTCATCGTCGCGATGCAGAACTATCTCGCCACCCTCGGCGCCTGGGTCACCGTCGTCCAGGGCGTGGTCTTCGTGGTCTGCGTCCTGCTCTTCCGCGAAGGCATCGTCGGCGTCATCGCCAAGGCGATCAAGAAGCCGCTCTGAGCGGGCGGCTCTCCGCGCCCGCACCTGCTCCACCAGCGGCTCTAGCGGATCAGCTTCGAGACCGCCCTGAACTGCGTATGGGTCGCCGTTCGCAGCCATTCGAACAGGACCATCTCGGTGGTGACGATCTCGGCGCCATGCGCGGCCATGCGGCTGATCGCGATCTCGCGCGATTCCGGAGCGCGTGAACCGATCGCATCCGCCACAACGATCACCCGCCGGCGGTGTTCGAGCAGGCTCAGTACCGTCTGGCCGACGCAGACATGCGCCTCGCAGCCGCAGATCACCAGTTCGCGATCGCCGGCGATCGCATCGAGGAATGCCGCTTCGGCACAGGCGTCGAAGCTCATCTTGCTGATGAGCGGGCCGGCCGTCCCGGCGAGCTCTGGCACTGTCGGCCCGAGGCCGCGCGGATTCTGCTCGGTCAGCACCGCCGGGATCTCGAGCAGGCGCGCCGCCTCGGCGAGACGCCCGGCATTGAGCAGGACCTTGTCCCCGGCATGGATCGCCGGCATCAGCCTTGCCTGAAAGTCGATGACGACCAGCATGGCGTTCCTGGCGATGAGCAAGGGCATGGTGAGACTTTCCTCTCCCGGGGTTCCGACGAACCACCATAACCGGCGCCGGCCCGTTTCCTATCCGTACCCTGCAGCCGGCGCTCGACTTCTCGGCTTGACTCGGCCGACGCCACTCAACATGCAAACAGGATGGACGAAGCAGTCGTTCCCTTCACGACGACGCTGCATGTGCGCGATCATTGCCTGTGCCTGCACGCGCAGCGCGCGGCGCGCGCGCTGGCGCGCCGCTTCGACGCGGCGCTGCGCCCGGTCGGGCTGACCAGCGGGCAGTTCTCCCTGCTGATGGCGCTCAACCGCCCGCAGCCGCCCTCGCTCAAGCCGGTGGCCGAGCTCCTCGCCATGGACCGCACCACGCTGACGGCGGCGCTGAAGCCGCTCGAACGGCGCGGCTTCGTGCAGATCGTCCCGGACGCAGCGGACCGCCGTAGCCGCCTGCTCGTCCTGACCGCAGCGGGGCGGGCCGTACTGGCCGCGGCGGTGCCGATCTGGCAGAGGACGCATGAAGCGATCGAAGCTGGCCTGCCCGGAGAAGCCGCCCAGACGCTGCGCACGACGTTGCGCGGGCTGCGCTGAAGGCGTGGAACGGCGACAGCCCCGTTGCCATCGCAGAGCCGTCCCGACACTGCGCCCATGGCGCATGACGCAAGGCATCACTAACGTCCGCCATTCCAAAAACGCAGAGACGAATACGGTTCCATGGACAAGCGGCTCGAGACCCCAAACCAGGCCGCGCCGCTGACGCCCGCGGATATCCGCGCGATCCTGATCGGCGTGATGCTCGCGATGTTCCTGGCCGCGCTCGACCAGACCATTGTCGCGACCGCGTTGCCGACGATCGGGCGCGAGTTCGCCGACGTGGCGCATCTGTCCTGGATCGTCACGATCTACCTGCTGGCCTCGACCACGGTCACGCCGCTCTACGGCAAGCTCGCCGACATCCATGGCCGGCGGGTCGTGCTGCTCTCCGGCATCGTCATCTTCGTGATCGGCTCGATCGCCTGCGCGCTGGCGCCATCGCTGTGGCTGCTCGTCGTGGCGCGCTTCATCCAGGGCCTGGGCGGCGGCGGGCTGATCGCGCTCGCCCAGACGATCGTCGCCGATATGGTGCCGCCCAAGGAGCGCGGCCGCTACCAAGTCTACTTCGCCAGCGTCTTCATGTCCTCCTCGCTGCTCGGCCCCGTGCTCGGCGGTTTCCTGGCGGAGAAGCTGCACTGGTCCGTGATCTTCTGGATCAACCTGCCGCTCGGGCTCGGCGCCTACTGGATGACGAGCGCGGCGCTGAAGCGGCTGCCGCGGCACGAGCGCCCCCACCAGCTCGACGTGCTCGGCGCCATGCTGATGACGCTGGCGACGATGTCGCTGCTGCTGGCCCTGTCCTGGGGTGGGACCGCCTATCCCTGGCGCTCCCTGCCGATCGCCGGGCTGATCGGCGCGGCGCTCCTGCTCGGCGCACTCTTCGCCTGGCGGCTGCGCCGGGCGCAGGAGCCGCTGATCCCGCTCGACATCCTGGCCAACCGCGTCGTGCGCCGCGGCACCGTCGCCGCCGGCTTCGGCATGGGCACCTTCATCGGCCTGACCATCTATCTGCCGCTCTATTTCGAGACGGTGATGGGATTGAGCGCCACCCATTCCGGGCTCGGCCTGCTGCCGCTGACCTGCGGCACCGTCGTCGGTGCCACCAGCTCCGGCCGAGCGATGTCGCATCTGACCCATTACAAGCGCGTGCCGCTCGCCGGGCTCGCCGTGGCGCTCTGCGGCGCCGCCGTGCTGGCCGCCTTTTCGGGACGGATCCCGCTGCTGCCGTTCTGCGCGATCCTTGCCGTGGTCAGCATCGGCTTCGGCACGCTACTTCCGGTCGCGACCGTCGCGATCCAGAACGCCGTGAAGACGCATCAGCTCGGCACCGCGACGGCGGTGGCGAACTTCTTCCGCCAGATCGGCGGGGCCCTGATCGTCGCGATCTTCGGCGCGATCGTGCTCGGCGGCGTGGGCGGGGCGGCGGAGCAGCTTTCGCCGGAGGCGCTGAAGCTCGGCACGGTCGATCGCGAAACCATGGTGACCTTGTTCCGCTACGTCTTCGCGGCGGCAAGCCTCGGCTTCGCCCTCGCCCTCATCTCGCTGGCCCGCATGGAAGAATTGCCGCTACGCGGCCGGGCGGTCGAGGCGGCCAAGGCCATCGGCGGCGAATAAGCCGGTTCCGAGCGGGCCGGAACGATCCGATCAGCCGCGGCTCCCGCAGCGGAACCGGTGGCTGCGACCGTGCGTTGCCTTGAGCCTGTCATCCGTACGGGCCAGCATGCAAGCATCCGCAGCAGGAGTTCCCGCCATGTCCGATCTCGTCGTCATCGTGTATTCGACCGAGGCTCGCGCCGAGGAGATGCGCCAGAAGCTCATCGGCCTGCAGAAGGAATATCTGATCGAGATCGGCGATGCCGCCATCGCGGTGATGCAGGAGGGCGGCAAGGTCAAGCTGAACCAGCTGCTCAACACCACGGCGATGGGCGCGGTCTCGGGCTCGTTCTGGGGCCTGCTGATCGGCGCGATCTTCCTGATGCCCGTCTTCGGGGCGGCGCTGGGTGCGGCGTCGGGCGCGCTCGGCGGCGCGCTGACCGATTACGGCGTCGACGACAAGTTCATGAAGGAGCTGTCGGGCAGCCTGCAGCCCGGCAATGCCGCGCTGTTCGTGCTGGTCAAGAAGGTGACCGGCGACAAGGTGCTGGAGGCGATCCGCGGCAGCGGCGGCACCGTGCTCAAGACCTCGCTCGACCACACGCAGGAACAGAAGCTGCGCGACGCGCTGGCCGACGTCCATGGCGCGGCGCCGGCCCCGGCGGCAGATGCGCCGTCTGCGGCACAGGGCACGGGCGCGCCCTCGCCGGTGGGTTGAGGCATCCGCGGAGCGTCATTCTCGGGCGAAGCGAAGCTTCGACCCGGGAATCTCCTCCCGGGAGAGGCGCTTTTCGGCATGAGATGCTCGGGTCAGGCCCGAGCCTGACGCTTCATGACCGAGGCGATCAATCCCTGAGCAGTTCGTTGATGCCGGTCTTCGAGCGGGTCTGCGCATCGACCGTCTTGACGATGACGGCGCAGGCGAGCGCCGGGCCCGGCGTGCCGTCCGGGAAGGGCTTGCCCGGAAGCGAGCCCGGCACCACCACCGAATAGGGCGGCACCTTGCCGATATGGACCTGGCCCGTGGCACGGTCGACGATCTTGGTCGAGGCCGAGATGAAGACGCCCATCGAAAGCACCGAGCCCTCGCCGACGATCACGCCCTCGACCACCTCGGAGCGGGCGCCGATGAAGCAATTGTCCTCGATGATGGTCGGGTTGGCCTGCAGCGGCTCGAGCACGCCGCCGATGCCGACGCCGCCCGAGAGATGCACGTTCTTGCCGATCTGGGCGCAGGAGCCGACCGTGGCCCAGGTATCGACCATGGTGCCTGAGTCGACATAGGCGCCGATATTGACGAAGGACGGCATCAGCACGACGTTCGGCGCCAGGAACGAGCCCTTGCGCGCAGCGGCCGGCGGCACGACGCGGAAGCCGGCGGCGCGGAAGCGGTTCTCGCCCCAGCCCTCGAACTTCGACGGCACCTTGTCCCAGAACACGCCCTCGCCGGGGCCGTTGGCGATGATCATGTTGTCGGTCAGGCGGAAGGAAAGCAGCACCGCCTTCTTCAGCCATTGATGGACGATCCAATCGGCGCCTAGCTTTTCGGCGACACGGGCCTGGCCGGCATCGAGCATTTCGATCGCCTGCTCGACCGCCTCGCGGACGGCGCCCTTGGTGGAGACGCCGATCTCGGCCCGGTTCTCCCAGGCGGCGTCGATGGTCTGGCTAAGATCGGCGAGGGACATCGGGCGGCTCCAGCGCTTAGAAGGTCGCGGGAGCGATGGCGGATGCGGGCGCCTGCGTCAAGCTGGGCGACGGCGCAGCAGGTAGGTGTCCATGATCCAGCCATGCCGGGCGCGCGCCTCGGCCCTCACGCTCGCGATCTCGGCGGAGCGCTCGGCGAGCGGACCGGCGATCAGGATCTCGTCCGGCGTGCCGAGATAGGCGCCCCAATAGATGTCGAGTTCCGCCGGATCGAGCTTCGTGAAGGCCTGCTCGCCGTCGAGCATGACGACGACGCTGTCCTGATCGGCCGGGACCCCCTCCGCCAGCCGGCGGCCCGTGGTGATCAGGATCGGCGCGCCGATCGTATTGAGCGGGATGCGGTGGCGCGCGGCCAGCACCTGGACGCTGCTGATGCCGGGATAGACCTGCCAGTCGAGGGCGAGGCCGGAGGCGGCGACCCGTTCCATGATGCGCAGCGTCGAGTCGTAGAGCGCCGGATCGCCCCAGACGAGGAGCGCACCGGTCTCGCCTTCGGCCAGCTCCGTTTCGAAGAGGGCGCGGTAGCGCGCCGCGATGCGCTCATGCCAGTCGTCGACCGCACCGTGATAGTCGCTCCCGGCCTCGGCGCGGCGCGGAATATCGACGGGAACGGTGCGGTAGTCCGGCCTGCGGATGAAGCGGGCACAGATGGCTTCACGCAGGGCCCGCAGCGCTGCCTTCTCCTCGCCCTTGTCGGGGATGAACAGGGTGTCGGCGCGGTTCAGCGCCTCGATCGCCTCGACCGTCATGTGGTCGGGATTGCCGGCCCCGATGCCGATGATGAGGATGTTGCGCATGCCGCTCCGCCGATCCACGGCGCCTTAGCACGGCCTGCGCCCCGGATGCGAGGTCAGGCCCGGCCGAGCACGGGCATGCGGGCGAGATCGCCCGCTGGAACCGGCACCGTGCTCAGCGCCAGTGCCGCCTGACGCGCCTCCAGATCCGCCGCGAAGTGCGGGCGCCAGCCGCAAGGGCATGGCCGATCACCGCGATGAGCATCCGCCACTTCTCCATAGATCGAGCCGACCGCCCCTGCCGCCAGTTCGAGCAGGGTGAGCGGTGGCAACCGAGTATCGCGGAGCGCAGCGCAAAAAGCCGTCAGCACCGCGTGCCGGATCTCGGCCCGGGCGGTCTCCAGCGATTCGGCGCTCCCCTGATCAGGCGGCACGATCGATGCCCTTGATGGCGGCATGGAGGCGGGTCGGTGGCCCTTGCTCGGGCCTGGGTCCCTGTTCGGGCAGGGCGACACCGAGCAGGTCGACGAGGCGCTGCATGCGCGGCGGCAGCGCCGCATCGGCGCCGAGATCACCCGGCCCCTTGGCAAGCGCGAGCGCGCGGCGAAGCTCCGGCCGGCTCGCGCCGGTCCGGACAATTTCATGAATGATGATCTCGTCGATCCGGCCGATCGCGGCCGCGACATCGACCTCGGTGACTCCACCCATTCGGTTTCTCCGTCGGCTGATTCACTGATCGCCCGCAGAGATAGGCAGGACCGAGATTCGTTGCAAGCCCTTGTTATTAATACAGAAATAGAACGATTCGAAGGTAACGGGCCACTCTCGCCCCCAAGCGTGACCGGAAAATGACGTCGCCGGCTCAGAGCTCGCGGACGATTTCCAGAGGCGCGCCATGGGTAAGGCCGATGTCGAGCGGCGCATCCTCCGGCCCGTAGAAGGAGATGGCGTAGGCGCCCTGGCCGCGGGCGACGAGATGCGCCGACGAGGCGGCTGCAGCGGGCTCGCGCGGCTCGACCAGCGAGAGGGTCTGCCGCCCGATGCGGAACTGGACGAGGCCGAAACCGAGCCCGGGGACGCCGCCCCTGGCCACCGGCTCGCGGCCGAGCAAGGCGCGATAGCGCGCCGTCGAACTCACGAGATCCTGAACGGCGACGGTGACGCCCGCCACCCCGGTGACCCCGTTCGGGTGACGGCGTGCCGCACCGGCCGGAACGCGCAGGTCGCGCGGGGTGACGTCGGTGACGAGGAAGGGGATGTCGGGCTCCGGCGGGCGGGCCGAGCGCCAGGCGAGGCGCGCACCGTCGGGCTGGAGGCGGCCACCCTCGATCGGCCCGTCCATGACGATGCCGGCGGCGCGGGCACGGGCGAGATCGGCCTCGAAATCATCCGGGAGCACGGCATAGTCGACGAGGCCGGGGCCAGCGCGATCGAGCACCTGCCACCAGCGGAAATCCGGCACCGGACGCGGGAAGGCGATGATCTCGAGATAGGCGCCGTCCTCGAACACGACGAGCGCATTGCGCGAGCCGCGCGGATGCTCGCCGCCGGGGAGAACGGTGAAGCCGAGCGCGGCATAGTCCCGGACCGCGGCCTCGAGATCGGCGACGGCGATGACGATATGGTCGATCGAAAGCGGCATGGCGGGTTCCTGTCCTGCGGCGCTCAAGCGCTCCGGGCGATGGCTTCAATCCGGTCGATGCCGCCGAGCTGGGGGGCGAAGCTCGCCCAGACCTTGCGGGCGCCGTCCTGCCAGCCGGCGCGATCCTCGGCCGGCACGGTGCGGCCACCTTCGGAAGCGGCCTTGGCCATCGAGGCGGCCTCGTCCGCCAGCATCAGCGCGTCGAAATAGGCAGCCCCCTCGACTGCGGCCGCGGCCAGCGCCTCCCGGTCGGCCGGCGTCAGCGCCTTCCAGAACGGCGCGGCGAACATCACGACGCCGGTCGCCCAGATATGACCGGTCTCGATCAGCACCGGCACGACCTCGTGCAGGCGGAAGCCGACATAGGCGGATTTCGTCAGGTCCATGCAGTCGACCACGCCGGTCTTCAGCGCGTTGTAGGTCTCGGGGATCGGGATCGGCGTCGGATAGGCCCCGAAGCCCGACCAGAGCGCGGTGTGGAGCGGGCTCTGGATGACGCGGATGCGCTTGCCCTTGACGGAAGCAGGCGTCGTCAGCGGCTCTTTGGCCAGCAGGTGGCGGGCGCCGTAATTGATGAAGCCCGGCACGACGAAGCCCTGCGCCGCATAGCGCGCTTTGAGCTCAGCCCCGAGCGGCCCGGCCAGGACCCGCCCGAGATGCTCGCGATCGCGAAAGAGGAAGGGCAGGTCGAGGATCTGGCCGTCCGGCACCCAGGCCGACAGGGAGGAGACGGTCGAGAGCGCCGCCTGGATCGAGCCGAGCCGCAGGCCCTCGGCCACCTCCTTCTCGCCGCCTAGCGCGGCATTGGACACGATGCGCAGATCGAATCGCCCCGGGGCGGTGCGCGCCAGGATCTCGGCGATGCGCCGCCAGATCCTCGTCTCCGGCTTGTCCTCGCCGAGCAGCGAGGCGACGGTGACCGGGCGGCTCGCCGCCCCTGCCGAGCCGGCACGCAGGAGCGCGGGCGCTGCGATCAATCCGGCGGCGAAACGGCGGCGCGTGATGGGCATGGTCGGTCTCGAATGTCCTTTGCGCCAGATCGCCCGAAACCCGCCGGCACGGCAAGCCTCTTGCCAGTGGCTGGAAACAAGGCCGCCCGCCGATTCACGCGGGCGCGAATTTCCTCTATCGGTGCCGGCGGAGGCGAATGATGACCGAGACCCACGATATCTGCTCCGGCCGGCTGAAGGCGACGATCCGGGCGCAGGGCGGCGAGATAATCGCGCTGTCCGATGCGGATGGGCCCTTGCTCTGGCATGGCGGGCCGGAATGGCCGCGTCATACGCCGGTGCTCTTCCCCATCGTCGGGCGACTCACCGACGACACGCTGATCCATGAAGGCCGGGCTTACCACCTCACGCAACACGGTTTCGCCCGCGACAGCCTGTTCCAATGGGTCGAGCGGACGCCGGATCGCGCCGTGTTGGAACTGCGCGAGAGCGCGGAGACCCTGGAGCGCTACCCGTTCCGCTTCGTGCTGCAGATGATCTACGAGCTTGCGGATGACACGCTGTCGGTGACGACGCGCGTCACCAATCCGGCCGAGACGACACTGATCTGCGGCGTCGGTGCCCATCCGGCCTTCCTCTGGCCCCTCGCGCAAGGCGTCGCGAAGGAGGCCCATCGCCTCGGCTTCCTCCGCGCCGAGTCCGGGCTCGGGCTCGGCGTCACCGGCGGGCTGCTCGGCCCGGCGATTCCGCTGCCCTTCTCGGGCACCGAGCTGCCGCTCAGGGATGCGCTGTTCGTCGACGACGCGATCGTGATCCCGGACGCGGCCAACCGCTCGGTGCGATTTGCTGCCCTCGACGCGGCCGGGCGGGAAATCCGCGCGCTGACCGTGAGCTGGGAGGGCTACAGGGACCTCGGCATCTGGTCGAAGCCGACCGGGGCGCCCTTCCTCTGCATCGAACCCTGGTTCAGCATGGCGAGCCCGATCGGCTGGCAGGGCGAATTCGCGGACAAGCCCGGCATCCTGAAGCTGGCGCCGGGCGAGAGCCGCGATTTCGTCTGGCGTGCCGCGCCGCATTTCATCCCGACGGCCGCATCGGTCTGAACGACGGCAGCGTCACTTCTTCTCGATGTTCCAGAACAGCATGACCGGCGCCGCCAAAACACCAGCGACGTTGGTACGCCGGGCATAGGGCTGGTCGTACTGACCGAGCACGCGATAGGGCTGCACCTCGGCGAGACGCTTGTGCAAGGCGTCAAGCGCAAGCTTGCGGCCGGCTTCGTCGGGCGCATCGATGAAGGCGCCGCGCAGCTTCTCGGCCTCCGCATCGCAGGGCCAGCCTGACCAGGCGCGCTCGCAGGCCATGTTGGTGCCGATATTGGTCAGCGGCGACTGCATGGTCGCGCCGGACGCGGTCGTGACGAAGAGGTTCCAGCCGCCCTGCTCGGACGTGCCTTTGTTCTGCTGGCGTGTGGTGACGGTGCCCCAATCGGCGACTTGCAGATCGATATTGAAGCCGACCTTCCTGAGCGATGCGGCCGCGACCTCCGCCATGCGGCCGATCGGAGCGATGTCGTTGCTGGTGCTCAACACCAGCTTCTCGCCCTTGTAACCGCTCTCCTTCAGCAGCTCGCGCGCCTTGTCGAGATTAGGCTTGGCATAACTTTCGGCACCAGCTTCCGTACCGTTCGGACCGCCGCAGATAAAATAGGAGGCGCAGCGCTTCCACCACTCCTCGTCACCGAAGCCGGCCGAGAGGAAATCGGCTTGGTCGGTGGCATAGGCCAGAGCGAGCCGGGCCTTCGGATTGTCGAAGGGCGGGTGGAGATGGTTCGGCCGCAGCATCGCCTGATTGGCGAGGTTGGCATAGCGGTCGACCTTGACCTGCTCATTGGTCGAGATGACCGGGATCAGGTCCTGGCTCGGCTGTTCCCAGATGTCGATCTCGCCAGTCTGCAGTGCCGCCGCGGCCGTCGCGGCATCGGGCATGATCAGCCATTCGACGCGATCGACCTTGACGACGCGCCCGCCGGCGAGCCCGTCCGCCGGCTCGGAGCGCGGCACGTAGTCGGGGTTGCGGTCGTAGACGACCTTCGAACCGCTCCGCCAGTCCTCGCGGTTGAACTTGAACGGGCCGGAGCCGATCGTCTCGGTGATCGGCTTCATCGGATCGGACTTGGCGTCGGACTCGCGCATGATGACCGGGATCTGGCCGACGGCGGAGCCGAGCGCGAAGGGCACCAGGGCCATCGGCCGCTTCAGCTTGAGGCGGAAGGTGGCATCGTCGACCGCCTCCATCCCATCCGTATATTCCGCGAGCTTGCCGCCGATCGTGTCGCGCTTCATCCAGCGGGCGAGCGAGGCGATGACGTCCTTGGTCGTCACCGGCTGGCCATCATGGAATTTCAGGCCGGGACGGAGCTTGAAGGTCCAGGTCAGCTTGTCAGGCGAGGTCTCGAAGCTCTCGACCATCTGCGGCTTCGGCTGGAGGTTCGAATCCCAGGCGAAGAGCGTCTCATAGATCATCAGCCCATGCATCCGGGTGATGACAATGGAGGCCGCGACGGGGTCGAGCGTCTTCAGGTCCGCATGCGGCGCGACGCGCAGCACGCGGTTCGAAGCCGGCTGCGACTGCGCCGATGCCGCAAGCGGCAGGAAGGCGGCCGCCGACAGCAGCAGCGCGGCGGTGAAACGGGACAGTTGCATCAGGCGTTCTCCTCCTTCGTCACCAGCCCTGCGGCACCGCCCCTCTGCGAGGACGCCTCAGCCGGCGCGTTGCATTTGCAAGATCCTTGCCCGATGGCCGGCGACCCGCAAGCTTCCTTCCGCATCGAGCCAGAGGCAGGGTCGTGCAAGCCAGGGGCCGTGCTGGTGGCTGGCGAGCGCGCGACCGTTCGGCAGAGCCGTCAGGCGCGACACCGTCCCGCCGGAGGGCCAGGGCATCAGCGCCGTGCCGTCGGCCCGGATCTCGATCTCGGTCCCGAAGCGCGGATCGCGCCAGCGCCCGACCAGCCGCGCATCGAGCGGGGTGTCGGCCGGCACGCGGGCGAGCGAGCGCTGCACGCCGCCGATCAAGCCGGAGAGACGATCCTCGCCGTCGCGCCTGAGGCGGATGTCGAGATAGGCTGGCAGGCTGCGCAAGCCACCATCGCCATCGGTGATCAGACGCTCGAAACCGCCCATGAAGCTGATCGAATCCGATGCAAGTTCCGCCCAGAAGGGCCCTTCGTCGCTGGCGAAGAGACCGACAGGCGCCTGCGCGATCGCGGGGAGCTCCTGCGCGAGCAGGGCAGCCAGCACCGTCAGAGCGGGCCAGAGCGCCTCCTCCTCGCGATTGGACAGCACGACGACACCGACGCCATGGGCCGGCGACATCCAGAAATGGTTGCGATAACCGGCGAGCGAGCCGCCATGGCCGACGATCCGGGTCTCGCCGAGCCGGCTGCAGACGAGGCCCAGCCGGTAGACGCTCTCGCTGCCGTCAGCGAAATGGCGCGGCGCCGTCAGGCGTTCCAGCATGCCGGCGAGCGGGCCGCGGCCGGCCAGCAGGGCAGAGGCCCAGCCGGCGAGATCGGCGGCAGAGCCCACGATTCCACCCGAGGCGGAAAAATGCGGGCCATTATGGCCACGCCGCCAGGCCGAGCCGTCGTTCCAGTAGCCGGTGGCGAGGCCGGGCACGATCTCCGAGCCGTCATAGGGCAAGCGGAAGGCGGCACCGAGCTCGCCCGAGAGCTCTGCGACGGTCTCCTTGTAGGGCTTGCCCGTGACCTGCTCGAGGATGCGCTGGCCGAGCCTCCAGCCGGTGTTGGAATAGGCCATCTCGGTGCCGGGTTCGGCATTCAGCGCGGGGAAGCGACAGGCCATTGCGTAGACTTCCTCCGCGCTCAGTGTCGCGGTGAAGGGCACGCCCTGGTGCCAGAAGGCCTCCATCATGTCCGGCAGGGCGCCAGTCATATCGAGGGCGCGGCCGAGCTCGACCTCGGCGAGCGGCGCCGGCAATTCGCCGAGCCAACGGCCGAGCGGCGCATCGAGCGGGATGCCGGCCCGCAGTAAGGCCACCGCGAGGATATGCTTGCTGATCGAGGCGAAGCGGTTCGGCGTCTGCGGCGTGAAGGGCACGCCGTATTCGATGCTGGCGAGGCCGCCAGCAAAGGCCTCGCGCACCCCATCGCGATCGAAGAGCACGACGGCACCGCCCGGCCCCGCTGCGCGCTGCCAGTTCGCGGCGATCTCCTGCGCGCAGGTCGCTGCGCCGTTCCAATCCAGTGCCATGCGCCCCTCCCTCAACCCTGTGGCCGGGCTTCGCCGAGCAGATTGCGCAAGGCCCGCATGAAGACGCGCGCGCCAGGGCCGATCGCGTCATCCGGAAAATCGAAATCCGGATTGTGCAGATGCGCCGTGTCGCCCGAGCCGAGCAGGAACATCGCCGATTTGGAGCGGCGGCCGAACAGGCCGAAATCCTCCGAGCCGCGCGAGGGCGGCGTCGGACCATGCGGCACCTTCTCCTCGTCCATCGCCCGGCGCAACATCGCGACGGCCTCCGGCTCGTTCTCGCAGTGATGGAAGATGTCGTGATAGCTGATCTCGACGGTGAGCCGGCCGGCCTCGGCTGCCTCGCGCGCCAGCCTCTCGGCGGCCTCGCAGAGCGCACCCATCTGCGCGTCGTTGACGGTGCGCAGCGTCGCCCAAAGCTCGCCATGGCCCGGCGCGATGCCGAAGGCCTGCTCGCCGATCTCGACATGGGTCACGGTGACCAGCCGGAAATTGGCGTCGAGCGCGCCGCCCGGTCCCAGCGCGGTCAGAGCGGGGATCAAAGTCGCGATGGCCGGGGCCGGCGAGCGGCCATGCTCCGGCGTCGAGGCATGCGAGGTCTCGCCGGTCAGGACGATCTTGATGCCGCGCGAGGCGCAATTGGCGGCGCCTTCCGAAATCCGGGCATGTCCGACCGGAACGCCGGGGCGATTGTGCAGGGAGAAGGCGTAATCCGGCACGATCTCCTCGAATTTTGGATCGGCCATGACGGCGGCGGCGCCGGCGCCGGTCTCCTCGGCTGGCTGGAATAGCAGGATGGCGCGCCCCTTCTTCGGCGGGTTGCGCTGCAGCCCGCGCGCCAGGCCGGCGAGGATGGTCATGTGGCCGTCATGGCCGCAGAGATGGCCCTTGCCGGGAATTTCCGAGCGATGGTCGCTGTCGGAGAGCTCCTCGATCGGCAGCGCGTCGAGCTCGGCGCGGATCAGCACGGTCGGGCCGGGCTCGGCGCCCTCGTAGATAGCGGCGACGCCATGGCCGCCGAGCTCGGTGACGATGCGGTTCGGTCCGGTCGGCTTCAGGAAAGCGACGATCGTGGCAGCCGTCTCGCGCTCCTCGCCCGAGATTTCGGGGCGGCGATGCAGCCGATGCCGGAGATCGACGAGATCGACCATATCGCTGTTGGTCAGGAACACGGATGAGCCTCCCGGGGCACTATGCTGACCGGCGGACCACCGGCTCTTACCCTGAGAGGTTCGACAATTCAGCCGCTTCGGCAACCCGCGTCATCGCCGGGGGCGGCATGCGCGGGCGCCGGATCAGTTGCCGAGCTCGGCCTCGACCTCGGCGTCGAAGGCCTGGGCCAGCATCGCCCGGCAGGCTTCGGCCTGCTGGCGCGCCGAATCCAGCGCGATATGCGGAAGAATCTCGGCGAGATCGCGCAGGGCGAAATCGACGGCCGACATCAGGCCGAGCACCGGCTCGGCGGCGGCAGCCGATTGTTGCGGAAGACGGAACGCGATGACCTGACCCATAGGCATACTCACGCTGAAAGCGAATCGGCGATCAGTGTGCGGGGGCAGGCTTCAGAAAGTGGTTAACGGCGGAATTGCGGGGCCGCTCAAGCCCCGCCGACATTGCGAGAAGCGAAGCGACGAAGCAATCCAGGAGCGGCAGAGCTTTACGCCCCCTGGATTGCTTCGCTGCGCTCGCAATGACGGCAAACTGCGGCTTCCGGCTCAACCATAGCCGTGCAGGCCGGCGCCATGGCGCTTCAGCCAGGCTTCCGCCTCCTGCGTATGCGGGCAGAGCTTGTAGGTCAGCGCCCAGAAGCGGTGCGAGTGGTTCATCTCCTTGAGATGCGCCACCTCATGCGCCGCGAGATAGTCGAGCACCGAGGGCGGTGCCAGGATCAGGCGCCAGGAGAAGTTGAGATGGCCCTGCGAGGAGCAGGAGCCCCAGCGGCTCGTGGTGTCGCGGATGGTGATCTTGCGCGCCGGGATGCCGAGCGTCGCGGTGTGGCGGCGCACCGCCTTCTCGAGGTCCTCGAGCGCGAGCCGCCGCAGGAAATCCTTGATCCGGCGCGGGACATGAGCCGCCTCGCCTGCGACAGCGATGATGGGCGCCCCGTCCTGGTCCAAAGCCGCCTGTGTGAGCCCGCGCGCCTTCGACCAGTGGACGATGCGATGGGGGGTGCCGCGCAGCGGCACGACCCGGCCGGGCTCGAAGGGCACGGCGAGCGGTCGCCTGGCGATGCGCGCCGCGATCCAGCCGCCATGATTCTCGGCGAAAACCCGGCCGGCGGCGAAATCGGCGCGCTCGGGCAGCGTCAGGGTGATCTCGCCCGTCGCCTGCGAGACGCGCAGCGTCATACGCCGCGCATTGGCGCGGCGCTTGACGAGGACCGGATAGCGCGTGCCGGCATGCACGACCTCGATCCGGTCGGGGTCCGGCTGGCGCCTGAACAGGGAGATGCGCATCGCCTGCGATTGTGCGGGATTCGCGGGCGCCGCGAAAGAGCCGTCAGCCGACGACCTTGAGACCCTTGCGCTGCTCGGCCGCGCTGTCGCTGCGACGCCCCTTGGCCGCCTCCATGTCGAGGCTGACCATGAAGTCGGAGATTCGCGGCGCGATCTCGGCGCGGAAGCGCGAGCCGTTGAAGACGCCGTAATGACCGACCTTGGGCTGGAGATAATGCACCCGCTTCCCGGCCGGGATATTGACGCAGAGGTCATGCGCCGCCTTGGTCTGGCCGACGCCCGAGATATCGTCGTTCTCGCCCTCGACCGTCATCAGCGCGACCCGGCGGACAGCAGTGAGATCGACGGGCTTGTCGCGATGCATCATCTCGCCCCTGGGCAGGGCATGCCGGACGAAGACCGTATCGACCGTCTGCAGGTAGAACTCCGCGGTCAGGTCCATCACGGCGAGGTACTCGTCGTAGAAGTCGCGGTGCTTCTCGGCCGAATCGCCGTCTCCGGTGACGAGATGCTTGAACATCTCGTAATGGGCGGTGACATGGCGGTCGATATTCATCGCCATGAAGCCCGAAAGCTGCATGAAGCCGGGATAGACCTGCCGGAAGGCACCCATATGCGGGAAGGGCACCACGGTGATGCAGTTGCGGCGGAACCAGTCGGTGCCGCGCTCCATGGCGAGCTGGTTGACCGCGGTGGGCGAGCGGCGGGTGTCGATAGGCCCGCCCATCAGCGTCATCGAGCGGGGCGCGCAAGGGTCGGCCTCGGCCTCCATCCGCGCCACCGCGGCGATGACCGGAACGGCGGGCTGGCAGACGGCCATGACATGGGTGTCCGGCCCGAGCGTCTGCAGCATCGCGATGACGTAGTCGATGTAGTCGTCGAGGTCGAAACGGCCTTCGGCGAGCGGCACGAGGCGCGCATCGGTCCAGTCGGTGATGTAGACCTCATGGCCCGGCAGGAAGGCCTCGACCGTGCCGCGCAGCAGCGTGGCGTAGTGGCCCGACATCGGCGCCACGAGCAGCACCTTGGGCTGCGGCTTGCGGCGGCCCGCGATCTTGCGATCGAAATAGACGAGCTTGCAGAAGGGGCGCTCCCAGACGACCCGCTCCTCGACGGCGACCTTGACGCCGTTGATCGTGGTCTCGCCGAGGCCGAAGGCCGGCTTGCCGTAGCGGCGCGTCGCGCGCTCGAACAATTCGCAGGAGGCCGCGACCGTGCGCCCCAGCGGCGTATAGGTCAGCGGGTTCGCCGGGTTCTTGAAAGCCAGGTGCATCGCATCGGATACCCCGCGCGCCGGGCTCACCATCATGTGAACCGCTTCGTAGGCATGGTAGGCAAACGACATGGTGGCCCCGTACATGCGATCGAACGTCCTTCCGGCGGCGCAACAAGCAATGATGCGTCGCAACAACGCACCTTACGTTGATTTTGTTCTCATTCAACCCGGCTAAAGGCTAAGATTTTCCTGCCATGTGGATGAAACCCTCATGCCCGCCGCCGGCGGCAGCCTCGAAAAGGACGCATCGCCCGTGAACGCGTCCGACCTTTCCGCCCCCCTCCTGGCCCGCTCGGGCCGGCATCTGCGGCTCGATACGCTGGTCAGGCTGCGCTGGCTCGCCATAGCCGGGCAGAGCGCCGCGGTCGCCGGCGTGCATTTCGGTCTCGGCTTCTCCCTGCCCTTCGGCTGGTGCTTCATCGTCATCGCCGTCTCGGCCTGGCTCAACATCGCCCTGCGCATCCGCTTTCCGCTCAGCCACCGGCTGAAGGACAGGCCGGCGACGGCGCTGCTCGGCTTCGACATCGTCCAGCTCGCCGCGCTGCTCTACCTGACCGGGGGGTTGCAGAACCCGTTCGCGATCCTGTTCCTGGCGCCGGTGATGATCTCGGCCACGGCCCTGCCGCCGCAACGCACCCTGCTGCTCGGCGTGCTGGCGGTGGCGTTGGCAACCCTTCTGAGCCGCTACCACCTTCCCCTGCCCTGGACAGGCGCGGACCGGCCGGTGCTGCCGCCCTTCTATCAGCTCGGCAACTGGGTCGCGCTGGTGCTCGGCCTCGCCTTCACCGGCATCTATGCCTGGCGCGTCGCCAAGGAGGCGCGCGACCTCTCGGATGCGCTCGCTGCGACCGAGCTGGTGCTGGCGCGCGAGCAGCATCTCTCGCAGCTCGACGGGCTCGCGGCGGCCGCCGCCCATGAGCTCGGCACGCCACTCGGCACCATCGCGCTGGTCGCCCGCGAGCTTACCCGCCTCGCCCCGCCGGAAGGCGAAATGGCCGAGGACATCGCGCTGCTGCGGGAGCAGGTCGAGCGCTGCCGCGGCATCCTCGGCAAGCTCTCGAGCCTGCAGGACGACGATGCCGGCCCGCTCGACCAGCTGACGCTCAGATTGCTGATCGAGGAGGCGGCGGGGCCGCAGCGGCCCTTCGGCGTGCCCTTCGAGATCAGCATGAACGGCGACAAGCCGGAACCGGTCTGCCGGCGCAATCCGGGCATGATCTACGGCCTCGGCAACATCGTCGACAATGCCGTCGACTTCGCCCGCTCGACCGTGGCGATCGCGGCCGAATGGAGCCAGGGCCGCGTCGTGCTGACCATCGCCGATGACGGCCCGGGCTTCCCGCCCGACGTGCTGATGCGGGCGGGCGAGCCCTATCTCTCGCGCGGCGGCCGCGAGAGCCGCGCCGGCGGCGGCCTCGGGCTCGGGCTCTTCATCGCCAAGACCCTGCTCGAACGCGGCGGCGCGACGCTGGAATTCTCGAACCGGCCGGCTCCGGCGAGCGGCGCATCGATCCGAATCACCTGGCCGCGTGAGGTTTTCGAAGCCGACCTGCCCGCCAGCGGGGGTACCAAGCCGGAAGCATCGGCATTACATGAGCTTGGCTGAGGACGGGCTCCCACGAGCCCGGCCTGCCTTTCGACATGACACTTCGCGCCACCGCAGCGCGCATGGACAAGCGGTCAGGAGACGATGATGCAGGATGCGCCGAACGAGAACGACAGAGCCGACGCCACGGACATGTCGCTGTTGCTGGTCGATGACGACAAGCCTTTCCTCACCCGCCTCGCCCGCGCCATGGAAGGGCGCGGCTATGCGGTGCGGACCGCAGACAGCGTCGCGGCCGGGCTGGCCGCAGTCGAGGAGGCCGCCCCGGCCTTCGCCGTGATCGACCTGAGGCTCGGCGACGGCAACGGGCTCGACGTGATCGCGCGTCTCAAGGAGCGCCGGCCGGATGCGCGCGGCGTCGTGCTGACCGGCTACGGCAACATCGCCACCGCCGTCAGCGCGGTGAAGCTCGGCGCCTTCGACTTCCTCGCCAAGCCGGCCGATGCCGACGAGATCCACGCCGCGCTCGCCGCGCAGCGGGACGCCCGGCCCCAGCCGCCCGAGAACCCGATGTCGGCCGATCGCGTCCGCTGGGAGCATATCCAGCGCGTCTACGAGCTGTGCAGCCGCAATGTCTCGGAGACGGCGCGCCGCCTCGGCATGCATCGACGCACGCTGCAACGCATCCTCGCCAAGCGCGCGCCGCGCTGATCCGACCCTGAATGCAGAAAGCCCGCCGGATGACCTGTCCGGCGGGCTTTCTGTTGTTCTTTCGCGGGCGCGGCTCAGGTCGCGCAGGCCGGCACGATCCGGGCCGCGCGCCGTTCGAGCGACACCGCGAGGACGGCGAGTCCGAGGGCCGCCAGCGGCACCACAGCCGCGACCGGCGCGATCGCGCCATAGCCGAACCCCTGTGTGATGACCGCGCCGCCGAGCCAGGCACCGAGGGCATTGCCGAGATTGAAGGCGGCGATGTTGAGGCTCGATGCCAGCCCCTGCCCGGCTCCGCCAGCCTGCTGCAGCACCCACATCTGCAACGGCGCGACCGTGGCGAAGGCGGCAGCCCCCAGCGCCAAGGCGGCGATGACGGCGCCGACCTGGCTGTGGAAGGCGAAGCCCGCGGCGACCATCGCCAGCGTCAGCAGCGCGATGCTGCCGATCAGGGCCGGGGCGAGGCTGCGATCGGCCCAGCGCCCGCCGAGCAGATTGCCGATGACGAGGCCGCCGCCGAAGACGAGCAGGATCGGCGAGACCGCCGCCTCGCTGAAGCCCGCGAGCTCGACCAGGATCGGCTGGATGAAGGTGAAGACCGCGAAGATGCCGCCGAAGCCGAGCACGGTCATGACCAGGCCGAGCTGGACCTGCGGCCGCGCCAGCACCCTGAACTCCTCGGCGAGCGAGCCCGGGACGACCCGCTCGCGGTCGGCCGGCACGAGCGCGGCGAGGACGACCAGGGCGACGAGGCCGATGCCGGTCACGGCCCAGAAGGTCGAGCGCCAGCCGAAGGCGAGGCCGAGCCAGGAGCCGAAGGGCACGCCGAGCAGGGTCGCCAGCGTCAGCCCGGTGAACATCAGGGCGATGGCCGAGGCCTTGCGTTCTGGCGCGACGAGGCTGGTCGCGACCAGCGAGCCGACGCCGAAGAAGGTGCCGTGCGCGAGTGCGGTGACGATGCGGGCCGACATCAGCCAGCCGAAGCTCGGCGCCAAGGCGGCGGCAAGATTGCCGAGGGTGAAGATCGCCATCAGCACCAGGAGCGTCGTCTTGCGCGGCAGCGAGCGGGTGGCGATCGTCAGCACCGGGGCACCGACGAAGACGCCGAGCGCATAACCGGTCATCAGCAGGCCGGCGAGCGGCACGCTGACGCCGAGATCGGCGGAAACCTGCAGCAGCAGGCCCATGATCACGAATTCGGTGACGCCGATGCCGAAGGCACCGACGGTCAGGGCATAAAGGGCAATGGGCATGGAATGCCTCCGGGAATAGGGTCGGGCCCGGAGATAGCGCCGCTGCCGGCTGTGAATTAGACTGCATGAAAGATCAGCAATTGTGAGGTGAATTCACGATGCCGCGCCCCGAGATCAACCGCTCCGGCGAGATGGAGGTCTTCGCCCGCGTCGTCGAACTCGGCGGCTTCTCGCCGGCGGCGCGCGCATTGCGAATGACGCCTTCGGCGGTCAGCAAGCTCGTCGCCCGGCTGGAAGCGCGGCTCGGCGTCCGCCTGATCGTCCGCTCGACCCGCAAGTTCATGCTGACCGAGGAGGGAACGACCTTCCATGAGCGGACGCTGCGCGTGCTCGCCGATCTCGACGAGGCGGAGCGCGCGGTCGCCGCCTGCCAGATCCCGCGCGGCAGGCTCAGGGTCAATGCGAATGTCGCCTTCGGCTGGCATTTCCTGCTACCGGTCGCACCGCGCTTCATGGCGGCGCATCCCGGCGTCCAGCTGGACATCTCGATCACCGATGCGGTGATCGACCTCGTCGACGAGCGCGCCGATGTCGCGATCCGGGTCGGCCCGCTCAAATCGTCCCAGCTCGTCGCCCGCAAGCTCGGTGAGAGCGTCTCGGCGATCGTCGCGTCGCCGGACTATCTGGCAAAGCAGGCCGCGCCAGACCATCCCGACAAGCTCGCCGGCCAGGACCTCATCACCTTCAACTTCGCGCGGCATCGCGACACCTGGCCGTTCGTCATCGACGGCCAGCGCACCTTCCTGCCGGCCCATGGCCGCGTCACCGTCGGCGACGGCGAAAGCGCGCGGCGCCTCGCCTTGGCCGGCCAGGGCCTGACGCGGTTATCGCTCTTCCATATCGCCGACGACATCGCCGCCGGCCGGCTCGTCCCGGTTCTGGAAGCCTTCAATCCCGGCGATGTCGAGGAGATCCACGCCGTCTATGTCGGCCATGGCGGCCGGTTACCGGCACGCGTCCGCGCCTTCATCGACTTCCTCGTCGCCGAAATCGACCTCAACCGCTTCGCCATGTTGCCGGGAGCGACGGCAGGGGCGGGTGGAAGATCAGCATCAGGCCGAGCCTTCAGGATCCTCGATCAGGGCGAGCCGGCCTGAGGCCAGCCGCGCCAACGCGATCGTCAGCATCTTGCGGCGCGCCGGGCTCAAGGGATGGCGCGGCGGCTCGCGCAGCATTTCGCCGCCATAGGCGTCGGCGACGATCAGTCCGACATCCTCGGGCAGGATCTCGCGCGGGAATTCCGGCGCGACGGCGAAGAGGAAACCGTCGCAATAATCGCGGTAGTCCGGCCATTTGCCGTCGACGCGATAGTCGGCGATGCCGGACTTGACCTCGACGACCCAGAGCTCTCCCGAAGGCGAGAGCGCGACGATGTCGCCGCGCCGGCCATTGGCGAAGGTCATCTCCTTGACGATGGCGTAGCCGCGCTCGCGCAGGTGCCGGGCGGCGCCTCGGCAGACCATGCGCGTGATATCGGGCCGCGTCGGCGGCGGATTGAGGACGGAATCCGGAAGGGACATATGCTTATGTTCCCTCTTTGTTTCCGGATTTGCAAGTCCGGGCGACCGGCTCAGGGCAAATTCTCGCGCAGGATAATCTCGATGCTCGGCGCGGCCGTCCCCTCCGTAGCGGGGCGGCCGGCGCGCAGATTGGCGAAGATCGCGATGCAGCTCATCAGCGCCGCATGGGGATGCTGGGTGATGACGGCGTCCATCGTGCCGTCGAGCAGAAGCGCGCGCGTCTCAGGCGTCAGCCCATGGCCGACGAAGACGACCTCCTGCTGGCGCCCAACCTCCTTCAAGGCACGGGCGATGCCTTCCGGCCCGCCGCCGATATTGTAGATGCCGGCGAGGTCCGGATGCTGGGCGAGCAGCGCCTTGGCCTGGCGGTAGTTGCGCCCCTCGTCGTCGAGCCCTTCGCGCAGGCCGACCACCTCGATCTGCGGGAACAGCTCCTCGAAGAGATGCAGGAAGCCCATCTCGCGCTCCTCATGGGCGCGGTAGCTCAGGCTGCCGGCGATCATCGCGACCTTGGCCGGGCGCCTGCCGATGAAGCGGGCGACGAGATAGCCGGCGGTGCGCCCGGTCGAGCGATTGTCGAGCCCGACATAGGCGGCGCGGCGCGAACTGGCGAGATCGGAGATCAGCGTCACGGTCGGCACGCCGCGCTCGGCGAGCACGCTGACCGCCTCGCGCACGGCAGGGTGCTCCAGCGCCATGAAGGCGATGCCGTCGACATCGCGCCCGACCTGGCGAAGCTGCTGGGCCAACAGTTCCGGCTTGAAGCTTTCGATGAACTCGACACGGGCGCGCATGTTGAAGGAGGCGAGCTGGTCCTGCGCCGCGACGATGTGGCGCCCGAGCATTGCGAGGAAGCGGTTGCTGCCGGCCGGCAGCAGGAAGGCGAGCCGCATCGGCGTGAAGGCCTGCGCCGGCAAGGCCGGATCGAGCACATAGCCGAGCTCGCTCGCCGCCTTGAGCACGCGCTGAACGGTGGCGGCGCGCACGCCCGGGCGCTGGTTCAGCACCCTGTCGACCGTCGCGGTCGAGGCGCCGGACAGAGCAGCGATATCGGTGATGCGGGCCATCCGGCGGCGCTGCAGGCCGTCGCCCTTGCCGTTTCGTTCTACCGTCTCGCTCATGAAATCACATCAAAAGCCATCAGAATTTGAGTTTGACCACCATCATTCCAGCTTCCTACTCTTGAGGCAAGAAGACCTCGACCAATCAAATCGCATCAAGCGATGTCAGGGAGGACACCATGACGAATTTCACGCGCCGCACGGTGCTGCGCACGCTGGCCGCCGCACCTGCCGCCTCGCTCATCGGCATGCCGCATATCGCGCGAGCCGCCGAGATCGAGCTGAAATATGGCAACAACCTGCCGCTCAGCCATCCGCTCAACATCCGCGCCCAGGAGGCGGCCGAGCGCGTGGCGAAGGAGACCAACGGACGGGTCGAGATCAAGATCTTCCCGAACAACCAGCTCGGCGGCGATACCGACATGCTGAGCCAGGTCCGCAATGGCGGCATCACCTTCTTCACGCCCTCCGCCCTCGTCATCGCGACGCTGGTGCCGGTCGCGGCGATCAATGCCGTCGGCTTCGCCTTCGCCGACTACGATCAGGTCTGGAAGGCGATGGACGGCAAGCTCGGCGCCCATGTCCGCGAGGCAATCTCGAAGGTGAATCTCTACGCGTTCGAGAAGATGTGGGACAACGGCTTCCGCCAGATGACCACTTCGGGCAAGGCGATCGAAAGCGCCAAGGAGATGGCCGGCCTGAAGATCCGCGTGCCGGTGAGCCCGCTCTCGATCGCGATGTTCAAGGCGCTCGACGCTGCGCCGGCGAGCCTGCAGTTCTCGGAAGTCTATTCGGCGCTGCAGACCAAGGTCGTCGACGCGCAGGAGAACCCGCTGCCGATCATCCAGGTCGCCAAGCTCTACGAGGTGCAGAAGAGCTGCGCCGTCTCCAACCATATCTGGGACGGCTTCTGGTTCATCGCCAATGGCCGCGCCTGGCGCGGCCTGCCGGCCGATATCCAGAAGATCGTCGCCGGCGCCATCAACGATGCCGGCGTCGCCCAGCGCGGCGACATCAAGAAGCTCAACGAGACCGTGCAGGCCGACCTGCAGTCGAAGGGCCTCGCCTTCAACAAGACGGATCCCGATTCCTTCCGCGCCAAGCTGCGCGAGGCCGGCTTCTACAAGGAGTGGCAGGAGCGCTTCGGCAAGGACGCCTGGAGCCTGCTCGAAGACGCCGTCGGCAAGCTGGCCTGAGGCATGCGGGCGGGCCTATAAGGCGCCCCAACGCATAAGACAGGAAACGCCCCGATGGATGCTCACAGCGCGCCCCTTCCCGCGGCCGCCATGCCCGCGACCGGGCTCGGCCGCTTCGCCGGCCATATCGACAGCGGCCTCGGCAGGCTGGTCGAGACGGTGGCGGCGGTGCTGGTGCTGGTCGAGATCATCATCCTCGGGGCGGGCGTGACTGCCCGCTATGTCTTCCACGCCCCGCTCGTCTGGTCGGACGAACTCGCCTCGATCCTGTTCCTGTGGCTCTCCATGCTCGGCGCGGTCGTCGCGCTGCGACGGGGCGAGCACATGCGGATGACCGGCCTCGTCACCCGCGTCTCACCGCAGACGCGGGCGTTGCTCGAGGCGATCGCGATCACCGCCTCGATCGCCTTCCTGCTGCTGATCATCCCGCATGCGGTCGAGTATGCCGAGGAAGAGAACTTCATCGTCACGCCTGCGCTGGAGATCAGCAATGCCTGGCGCGCCGCCGCGATCCCGATCGGCGTCGGGCTGATGCTGATTGCGGCCGGCTGCCGGCTGCTGCGCTTCGGCTCGCTCAAGCCGGTCCTGCTCGCGATCGGGCTGACCGCGCTGCTGGTGCTGCTGTTCTGGCTCGCGGGTCCGGCGCTGAAGCCGCTCGGCAAGCTCAACCTCCTCGTCTTCTTCGTCGGTGTCGTCGCGCTCAACGTCTTCTCCGGCGTGCCGATCGCCTTCTCCTTCGCGCTCGCCACCTTCGGCTATCTCGCCTGCACCACCTCGACGCCGATGCTGGTCATGGTCGGCCGCCTCGACGAGGGCATGAGCCATCTCATCCTGCTCGCTGTGCCGCTCTTCATCTTCCTGGGCGCGCTGATCGAGATGACCGGCATGGCGCGCGCCATGATCCAGTTCCTGGCGAGCCTGCTCGGCCATGTCCGCGGCGGCCTATCCTATGTGCTGGTCGGCGCGATGTACCTGGTCTCGGGCATTTCCGGTTCGAAGATCGCCGACATGGCTGCGATCGCGCCGGTGCTCTTCCCCGAGATGCAGAAGCGCGGCGCCAAGCCCGGCGACCTCGTCGCCCTGCTTTCGGCCACCGGCGCCCAGACCGAGACGATCCCGCCCTCGATCGTGCTGATCACCATCGGCTCGGTGACCGGCGTCTCGATCGCGGCCCTGTTCACCGGCGGCATGCTGCCGGCCGTGGTGCTCGGCGTCGCGCTCTGCTTCGTTGTCTGGTGGCGCTGCCGGGGCGAGGACCTCAGCAACGTCAAACGCTATCCCAAGCGCGAGATCGCCAAGCTCACCCTGATCGCGGCGCCGGCCATCGCCCTTCCCTTCGTCATCCGCGCCGCGGTGGTCGAAGGCGTCGCGACCGCGACCGAGGTTTCCACCATCGGCATCGCCTATGCGATCCTGGCCGGGATCCTGCTCTATCGCCAGTTCGACTGGCGCCGCCTGCCGAAGATGCTGGTCGAGACGGCCTCGCTGACCGGCGCGATCATCTTCATCATCGGCTGCGCCACCGCCATGGCCTGGGGGCTGACGCAATCCGGCTTCTCGCGCGACCTCGCCCAGGCGATGGCTGCCGTGCCGGGCGGAAGCTGGGGCTTCCTCGGCGTCTCGATCGTCGCCTTCACCATCCTCGGCAGCGTGCTCGAGGGCATCCCTGCCATCGTGCTGTTCGGGCCGCTGGTGTTCCCGATCGCCCATCAGGTCGGCGTGCACGAAGTGCATTATTCGATGGTCGTGATCTTCGCGATGGGCATCGGGCTTTTCGCCCCGCCCTTCGGCGTCGGCTATTACGGCGCCTGCGCGATCAGCAAGATCAATCCCGACGAAGGCCTGAAATACATCTGGGGCTACATCCTCGCCCTGCTCATCGGCCTTCTCGTCGTCGCTGCCGTGCCGTGGATCTCCATCGGCTTCCTCAGATCCTGATTTCATAGAGAGCAACGCCCATGAGCCGCTTCTTTGGCCAGATCCGTCAGGCCGGCTATGTCGTCCCGGATATCGAGGCGGCAATGGACTACTGGAGCCGCGTGCTGGGCGTCGGACCGTTCTTCTACAACCCGAAGGTTCCGATCAGGAACTACCGCTACAAGGGCGAGGCCTACGAGCCGCACAATTCGGTGGCGCTGGCCAATTCAGGCCCGCTCCAGATCGAATTGATCCAGTGCCGCAACACCGTGCCGTCCATGTACAAGGACTTCACCGATGCGGGGCTGACCGGCCTGCAGCATGTCGCCTACTGGACCTCGGACTACGACGCCGATCTCGAGCGGCTCGTCGCCGAGGGCTTCAAGCCGGTGATGTCAGGCGAGGTCGGTGAGCGCGGCCGCTTTGTCTATTTCGACACGCATTACCATCCGGGCACGGTGATCGAGCTCTCGGAGGTCGCCGGCCCCAAGGGCGAGATGTTCCGCTTGATCCGCGAGGCCTCCGAGACCTGGGACGGCAAGAACCCGGTGCGGCCCTTCCCGGATTTGAGCAAGCTCGCCGCCGCGGCGGCCTGAGCCTGCAACTGCCTCGCGTCATGGCCGGGCTTTGACCCGGCCATCTCGGAAACCAGAGCCCTCTGGTCCTGAGATTCTCGGGTCAAGCCCGAGAATGACGCCCTGTGAACGGCCAGGATGCGCCCGATGACCGACAACCGCTTCGAAGCGACCTACCTGATCGAAACCCCGCTCGACCCGGCCAGGGTCGCGGAGGTGATGGCGGGCGAGCAATCCTGCGGCACCTTCGCCCGTGTCGCCGGCGAGACCGACGAATTGCGCGAGCGGGCACGCGCCATCGTCACGCGGATCGAGGAGCTGGAATCCGTATCCGAGCCCAGTCTGCCGAATGCCTGGCTTACCCGGAAAGGCGTCGGCGCGCCTTGGCGGCGGGCGCGGGTCGCGATCTCCTTCCCGGTATGCAATCTCGGCGCCAATCTCGCGACGCTCGCCGCCGTCGTCGCCGGCAATCTCTACGATCTCGGCGAGGTCACCGGGCTCAGGCTGGAAAGCATCGCCCTGCCCTGGTCCTATCGCCAGCGTTTCCCGCTGCCGGCTCAAGGCATCGCCGGCACGCGGCGCCTGACCGGCGCGGCAAAGGGGCCGCTCGTCGGCTCGATCATCAAGCCGAATGTGGGCCTGAGCGCCGCGCAGACGGCCGATCTCGTCGCCAGCCTCTGCGAGGCCGGGCTCGATTTCATCAAGGATGACGAGATCTCGGCCGATCCGGTGCATGCGCCGCTGGCCGAGCGCATTCCAGCCGTGATGGCGGCGGTGCGCCGGCACCAGGACAAGACCGGCAAGCATGTCATGATCGCCTTCAACATCACCGATGAAACCGACGCCATGCGCCGCCATGCCGATCTCGTCCAGCGCGAGGGCGGGTCCTGCGTGATGGCGAGCTTGAACTGGTGCGGCTTCTCCGCGATCGAGAGCCTGCGCCGCTCGACCGATCTCGCCTTGCACGGCCATCGCAACGGCTACGGCGCCTTCTCGCGCCATCCGCTGCTCGGCATCGGTTTCCAGGCCTATCAGGTGCTGTGGCGGCTCGCCGGCGTCGATCATATGCATGTCCATGGGCTGCAGGGGAAATTCGCGCAGGAGGACGAGGAGGTCGTGACTTCCGCCAGGGACTGCGTCACGCCGCTGACCGATGGTGCCGACGACCGGGTGATGCCGGCCTTCTCCTCCGGGCAATGGGCCGGCACGGCGCAGGCCACCTGGGACGCGATCGGCCATGACGACCTGCTCTTCATGGCCGGCGGCGGCATCCTCGCCCATCCAGGCGGGCCGAAAGCCGGCGTCGCCAGTATCCGGCAGGCCTGGGCGGCGGTGGCGAAGGGTACGCCCATTGCCGAGGCGGCACGCGCGCATCCGGAATTGCAGCAGGCGCTCGACACCTTCAGCGGCAAGGCGGGCTAGCGCGCCGTGACCGCGAAGCGCATCCCACTCTATGGCTGGTACGGTGACGATTTTACCGGATCGACCGATACGCTCGCGACGCTGGCCGAACGAGGCTTTCGCGCCCTGCTCTTCCTGCGCCAGCCGAACGAGGAGCAGTTCGCCGCCGCTGGGACACTCGACGCGATCGGCATCGCCGGCGCGAGCCGGGCCATGACGCCGGAGGCAATCGCGACGGAGCTGACGGAGATCGGCGCCTTCTTCGCGAGCCAGGGCGTTGGGCTGATGCATTACAAATGCTGCTCGACCTTCGACAGCGCCCCTCATATCGGCAGCATCGGAGCGGCGGTCGCGGCGCTGAAGCCGTTCTTTCCGAACCCGCTCGTCCCGATCCTCGGTGGGCAGCCCAATCTCGGGCGTTTCTGCCTGTTCGGGAACCTGTTCGCGGCAGGCGGCGACGGAACGGTCCATCGCATCGACCGGCACCCGACCATGAGCCGCCATCCGGTGACCCCGATGGCGGAAGCCGATCTGCGCCGGCACCTGGCGGCGCAAGGACTCCAAGACATCGGTCTTGTCGATTACCGCGCCTATGGCGAGGGCACCGTTGCTGCCGCGCTGGCTGGCTCCGAGCCCAACGGGGCAGCGCCCAAGCTGTTCGATGTCGCGACCGAGGCCGACCTTGCGGTGATCGGCAGGCTGCTCAGGACGGCACTAACCGACGGACCGATGCTGGCCGTCGGAGCGAGCTCGGTCGCACGCGCCTTTGCGGCGGGGCATTCAGAACGACTGCCAGGAGCACCCGCCACCGGGGCCGAGCGCCACCATGACGGGCCCGTCCTCGCCCTCGTCGGCAGCCTATCACCGGTCACGCGCGCGCAGGTCGATGCCGCACGGGGCTATGCCGCGCTGTCCGTCGATGCCGAACGGCTGCTTTCGGACAACGGCTATGCCGCCAGGTTGCGCGCGGCCGCCCTGTCCGAGCTGGCTCAGGGTGACGTGATGCTGATGACGGAACAGCCGCAAGGCGCTCCGACCGCGGCCGGTGCGGTTGCCGAAGCGACAGGGCGATTGCTCGCCTCGGTCATCGCCGAGGCCCATCTCGGGCGGCTTGTCGTCGCCGGCGGCGACACCTCGACTATGGCAATCCGGTCGCTGCCGCTCTGGGGCCTGTCCTATCGCGGCCCTTGCGTGCCCGGCGCGCCGCTCTGCCGCGCCCATTCAGACGATCCACGTCTCGACGGGCTCGAGATCGTGCTGAAGGGCGGGCAGATGGGACCGCCCGGCTTCTTCAACGACGCGGCACGCACCTAACCCGGCAGGCAGCCATCCGTGCCGGCGCCGCAGACCAGCGCGCAGATTTTCTCGCCGCCGGCCAACGGCAAACGCCCCGACTGGAGCGCCGCTAGCGCGGCGGCACCTGAAAGATCGGCGGCGATGCCGAACTCGAACCAGAGCGACTTCGCCGCCTGCTCCATCTCGGCATCGGTGATCAGCACGATCTCATCGACATTGCGGGCTGTCGCCTCGTAAATCGCCTGGTCGGTCTGGCGGCAGGACATGGTGGCGACGCGCGTCTCCAACCGGTCGAGCGCGACGAGGCGCCCGGCCGCGAGGCAGGCGTGCAGCGTCGGCGAGCCCACCGGCTCGATACCGATGATCCGCGTCTGCGGGCGCAGCGCCTTCACCGCTGTCGAGAGGCCGGTGATCAATCCACCACCGCCGATGGCGACCAGGATGACGTCGACATCCGGCATGTCGTCGAGGATATCGAGGCCGAGCGTGCCCTGCCCCGCCACAACCACCGGATCGCTGAAGGGGTGGGCATAGGTCGCGCCTGTCTTGGTGGAATGGGCGAGTGCGGCAGCGTTGGCATCGTCCCAGATCGCGCCGACGATGTGCACATCCGCGCCCCAGTCGCGCAGCTTGGCGATCTTGTCCGGCGCCGCGTTGGACGGCAGGAAGATCGTGGCGGGCACGCCGAGCACATGGGCCGAACGGGCGATGGCGAGGCCGTGATTGCCGCCAGACGCCGTGACGACGCCGCGCGCCAGCTCGTCCTTCGACAGCGTCAGCAGCCGGTTCATCGCGCCGCGCGCCTTGAAGGAGCCGGCCGCCTGCAGCAGTTCCAGCTTCAGCGTGACGTCGCCGCCAAAATCGCTGCCGCGCGTCTTCGCATAGGGCAGGGTCGGGGTTTTCCGGATATAGGGCGCGATGCGCTGGCGGGCGGCGCGGATATCGTCGAGCGCGATCATCACAGGGGTCCGTGATAGGGCGCTGCCACGATCAGGCAGCAATTGCCCGGCTTCACCCGGCCCGGCTGGCGTCGGCCATAGAGGATGCCGTCGGCGGCGTAGTACAGCGTCTCGGGCGGACGCGTCGGATCCCAGGTGCAATGGATGCGGCCTGCCGGCTCGCCGGCGCTGACCTTGGTGCCGTTGGCATGGAACGGCTCGAAGATGCCGTCCACCGTCGCGTAGACATAGGCCGAGATGCCGGGCAGCTCCAGGATCTGGCCGTCGCCGCGCTTCGGCTCGGGCTTCTCCCGGGCGACGACACCGAGATGGTCGAGCACATTGGCGACGCCACGGCGGCAGACCCTGAGCGCCTCGAGCGAGACCGTGCCGGCGCCGGCCATCTCGGTGCCGACCGTGACCAGCCCGGCCCGGCAGGCGGCGGCGGTCGCGGTGCGCGGTTCTCCGAGATTGCTGATCACGACCATCATCGGCGCGTCGAAGGCCTGGACGGCCGCGACATTGCGCTTGTGCAGGGCGGGATCGTCGGTCGGCTCGACGATGGCGCTGGGGATGATGTCGAGCGAGGAGCCGCCGGAATGCAGGTCGAGGAAGGCATCGCCAACCGGCAGGATATGGTCGCTGACGAAGGCCGAGATCTGCTGGGTGATGGTGCCGCGCGGATCGCCCGGGAAGGTGCGGTTGAAGTTCAGCCCGTCGACCGGGGAGGTACGCTGGCCGGCCATGACGGCATGGACGTTGTTCGCCGGCATCAGGATGAGGCGGCCCTGGACGCGGCCGGGGTCGAGATCGCGGATCAGGTCGCAGATCGTGATCGGCCCCTCATATTCGTCGCCATGATTGCCGCCCTCCATGATGACGGTCGGGCCCGAACCGTTCTTGATCACCGCGATCGGCACGCGCGTCGCACCCCAGGCGTCGTCATGCGGCGAATGCGGAATCATGAGGAAGCCGGTCTGCTTGCCCTCGCGATCGAGATCGACGGTGAGGAAGGCGCTGGACGGGCGCGGGGTCGGTTTCGGGCGCGCGGCGCTGGCTATGCTCATGGGATCACGCAGGATGCAAGAAGGGGATCGGCGCTGCGGGCGGGCCGAAGGATTCTTCGAAAGTGGCCGGGCGCGGCGGTACGCCCGGCCGGAACCGTTGCAGTCTCAAAGAGTCGGCAGCGGGTCCATCGGCATGTCCAGGTACTTGCGGTGCAGCCGGTCGAGCTCGCCATTCATCGAATTGAAGAAGATGAAGCCGTCGAGCCAGCGCACGAGGTTATGCTGGTCCATCTGCACGCCCATATGCGCCGGGCTGCGGCGGATGACGAACTTGCGCTCGAACTCCTTGTTCGGGTTCTGCTTGGCCAGCGCCTGCGCCACGATCGAATTCGTGGCGAGGAGATCGGCCTGGCCGGTGATGTAGGCGGCGGCGGCCGTCGCGTCGTCCTCGGTGCGCATCAGGCTGGCCTTCGGCGCGGCGGCCGAGATCGCGAGTTCCTGCGTCGTGCCCTTGGCGGCGGCGACGCGGGCGGAGCCGATCGTCTCCGGGCTCGACACCGTCGAGCTTTTCGCACCGTAGACCGCGAGGAACGTGTTGGCATAGGGCGCCGTGAACTGGATCTGCTTGGCGCGCTCCGGGGTCAGACCCATCACCGAGATGACGATGTCGACCTTGTCGGTCATCAGGAAGGGGATGCGGTTGGCGCCAGTGATCTGCTGCATCTCCAGCTTCACGCCGAGACCCTTGGCGACCATCTCGGCCATTTCGATGTCGAAGCCGATCGCCTTGCGGTCCGCGTCCTGCGAGCCGAAGGGCGGGGCATCGAGCGGCACGCCGATGCGGACCACGCCCTTGGACAGGATATCCTGAAGCTTGTCGGCCTTGGCCTCGGCGGCGCCGAAGGCGGCGACGGCCAGGGCGGCCAAACCTGCGAACAGTGAACGCATCGTCTTCTCTCCCCTCGTTGATGTTGTCTGGCTTTCCGCCTCAGTGCAGCACCGCACTGAGGAAGGTCTGGAGTTCCGGCGTCTTCGGCTCGGCCAGCACGGCGGCGGCCGGCCCCTGCTCGTGGACCCGGCCTTCATGCATGAAGACGACGCGCGAGCCGAAGCGGCGGGCGAAGCCCATCTCATGCGTCACCAGGATCATGGTCATGCCCTCCTGCGCGACGGATTCGAGGACCTTGAGCACCTCCCCGGTCAGTTCCGGATCGAGCGCGGAGGTGACCTCGTCGAACAGCATCAGTTTGGGACGCATGGCGAGCGAACGGGCGATGGCGACGCGCTGCTGCTGGCCGCCCGAGAGCTGCGAGGGATAGGCGTCGAGCTTGTCTTCGAGGCCGACGCGGGCGAGGACCTCGCGGGCCACCTCGCGCGCGGCCTGCGGCGCCTGCTTCTTCACGACGCGCGGCGCGAGCGTGATGTTGTCGCAGACCGAGAGATGCGGGAACAGGTTGAAGCTCTGGAAGACGATGCCGACCTCCTGGCGCAGCTTGCGCAGATCCGTCTTCGGGTCGTTGACCTGCGTGCCGTCGACGCGGATCACGCCCGCCTGGACCGGCTCCAGCCCGTTGATGCAGCGGAGCATCGTGCTCTTGCCGGAGCCAGAACGGCCGATCACGGCGATGATCTCGCCCTTGGCGACGTCCAGCGTGACGTCCTTCAGCACCTGGACGGCGCCGTAACTCTTGCTGATCCCATGGATTTCAACGAGCGACATCGAGCTTCCGCTCGATCGAGCGGCTCCATTGCGTGAGGGGGAAGCACATCGCGAAATAGATTGCGGCGACGGTGATGTAGACCGCGAAGGGCTTGTAGGTGCCGGCGGCGGTGAGCTGGCCTTCGCGGGTGAGCTCGACGAAGCCGATGACGGCGGCGAGCGAGGTGTTCTTGATCAGTTGCACCAGGAAGCCGACGGTCGGCGGGATCGCGACCCGGATCGATTGCGGCACGATGATGTGGCGCAGCTGCTCCCAGAGCGACAGACCGAGCGAGGCGCCGGCCTCCCACTGCGTCTTGGCGATCGAGACCAGCGCGCCACGCCAGATCTCGCCGAGGAAGGCGCTGCCATAGACCGAGAAGGCCGTCGCCGCCGCAAGCCACGGATTGACCGAGATGCCGGCGAGCGGAAGGCCGAAGAAGATGACGAAGAGCCAGACCAGCAGCGGCGTGCCCTGGACGACGTGGATATAGGCCGCGGAAAGCCAGCGCAGCGGCGCAAAGGGCAGGATGCGGGCGATCGCGATCACGATTCCGATCAGCGATGCGCCGATGAAGGCGGTGACGGTGAGCGCCAGCGTCCAGCGAGCCGCTGCCACCAGATACATCACGTCGATGAGGCCGAATTCGCGGATCATCGCCTGACGAACGCCCAGTAGTAGATGCCCGCGAACAGGCCACGGAAGGCGAAAGCGAGCCCGAGATAGAGCACGCCGATGACGGTGTAGACCTCGAAATCGCGGAAGGTGCGCGACTGGACGATCGAGGCCGCATGGAACAGGTCCTCGACCGAGATCTGCGAGACGACGCTGGTCGCCAGCATCAGCAGGACGAACTGGCTGGCGAGCGCCGGGAACATCGCCTTCAGCGCCGGGAACATCACGACATAGCGGAAGACCTGCAGGCCGGAGAGCCCGAGCGAATGGCCGGCCTCGACCTGCGCCTTCGGCACGGCCTCCAGCCCGGCGCGAACGATCTCGGTGGTATAGGCGCCGAGATTGATGACCAGCGCGATGATCGCGGCCGTGAAGCCGTCGAGCCTCAGGCCCAGGCTCGGCAGGCCGAAGAAGATCAGGAAGAGCTGCACCAGCAGCGGCGTGTTGCGGATGACCTCGACATAGGTTCCGACGATCCGGCGCAGCCATGACGGCCCGTAGACGCGGGCCGCGGCGCAGGCGATGCCGATGACGAGGCCGCCGATCATCGCCGCCGCCGAGAGCATCAGCGTGATCCAGACGCCGTCGAGGATCGATTCCCAGGCGGCGAAGACATCGCGGAACTGCAGGCCGTACTTCATGCGCGGCCGCCCTGCCGCCATGCTGCGGCACCGTTGCAACGCGCGATCCGATCAGACCATCGCACTATCCGCCTCCCCTTTACGGGAAGGCTAGGTTCGTTTCTTATTTGATGTCAAGCTTCATATATGAAACGAAATGGCATGAGCGACCCGGCGGACTCCGAGACCGGAGACAAAAGCACCTATGCGGCGCCTGCGCTGGAAAAGGGGCTCGATATCCTCGAGCTCCTCGCCGAAGTGGGCGAACCGCTATCGACGCGGGAGATCGCCGAGCGGCTCGCCCGCTCGAAGAGCGAGATCTTCCGCATGGTCTTCGTGCTGCAGCAGCGCGGCTACCTCGCCCGCGAGGCAGGGACCGACCGGCTCGGCCTGTCGCGCCGCCTCTTCGACCTCGGCATCCGCACGCCGGGCGGGCGCCAGCTCACCTCGATCGTGCTGCCGCTGATGGAGCGCTTCAGCGAGGAGAGCGGCCAGGTCGCGCATCTCGTGGTGCTGAGCCGGGCCCAGACCGTGGTGCTCGCCACCACCTCCGGCCATCTCGATGCCAGCGTGATCGTCAGGCCCGGCTATGGCAGACCCGCGCTCGACGCCAATTCCGGCCTGCTCATCCTCGCCTTCCAGAGCGAATCCCGCCGCCATCTGCTGATGAAGGAAGCCTCGCCGGCCGACCATGAGAGGCTGGAAAGCGACGAGACGCGGCGTATCCTGGCCGACATCCGCACGAACGGGCACCGCGTCGCGCCGAGCCGGGACATCATGGCCGTGACCGACATCGCCTGCCCGGTGATCGGCCCAGGCGGCCATGCCGAGGCTGCAATCCTCGTGCCCTGCCTACAGCGCCACGGCATCGCCACCGACGAGGAAGCGATCCTGCTCGCGCTCAAGGCCTCCTGCAGGGAGGCAGGCTCGCAATTGTCGCTTTGAGGCGGCTTCCGCGGGCGGTAGCGAATATCGATCTAGGCGGCTGCCAGCCCGCCATTCTCCTCGATGAATCCGACGATCTCGTCGAGGCCGATGCGGCGGTTCATGTCGGTGAAGACAAAGGGGCGCTCGCCGCGCTGCTTTTGCGTGTCCGAGCGCATCACGTCGAGATTCGCGCCGACATGGGGGGCGAGGTCGATCTTGTTGATGATCAGCAGGTCCGAGCGGGTGATGCCCGGCCCGCCCTTGCGCGGGATCTTCTCGCCGCCGGCGACGTCGATGACGTAGAGGGTGATGTCGGCGAGATCGGGCGAGAAGGTCGCAGCGAGGTTGTCGCCGCCGGATTCGATGAAGATGACGTCGAGATCGGGAAAGCGCCGGCGCATCTCGGCGATGGCCGCGAGATTGATCGAGGCGTCCTCGCGGATCGCGGTATGCGGGCAGCCGCCGGTCTCGACGCCGATGATGCGCTCTTCCGGCAGCGCCTGCAGCCGGTTGAGGATCAGCTCGTCCTCCTTGGTGAAGATGTCGTTGGTGACGACGGCGACGGAGTAACGGTCACGCATCGCCTTGCAGAGCTTCTCGGTGAGCGTCGTCTTGCCGACGCCGACCGGGCCGCCGATGCCGACCCGAAGGGGACCGTTTGAGGATTTCACGAGCGGAACACCCTGGAATACTGCGTTTCGTGGTTCATCGACATGATGTCGGCGCGGATGGTGCAGGAGCCGAGATCGTCGAGCGTCGAGACCGCCGCGCGCCGGGCGGTGCGCAGGGCAACCGATTCCAGCGCCGCAAGCGTCGCCACCCCGTCGCGCTGGCCGAGCGGGACCAGCCGGACGCTGGCCTGGACGAGATTGGAGGCGAAGGCGTGGAGATAGGCGGTAAGCGTATCCTCCAGCGCGATGCTATGGCGTGCGGCCGCCCCGCCAACAGCCACCGGATAGGCGACCGGCCCGTCCCCATCCATCGCCCGCTCGCCGCTCCAGGCCGCCATCGCATCGACAAAAGCGCCGCCCTGCAGCCTCGTCTCCATATGGCGCTCGCGGGAACCCGATATCGCCTCCGCGAGCTCCGCGACGTCAACGATGTCGGTTCCGGCAACTGTGCTGCGCCACGCCTCAGCCAGCAGTACCGCATCGTTCCAGGCCGAACCGCGCTCCAATAGCGCCTCCAACCATTCGCTCAGGCTCGTGCGGTCCCGGATCAGCCCGTCATGGATCGCCCGCTCCAGCCCGTGGCTATAGGCGAAGGCCCCGACAGGAAAGGCTGGGGACAGCCATGTCATCAGCCGGGCGAGCACGACCGTATCAGTCATGGTGATGGTGGTGATCATGGCCATGCGCGTGCCCATGATGATGGCTGTGACCATGACCATGACCGTGATCATGCCCATGGGCATGATAGGCGCCATGGACCGGTTGGAAGCGCGACACGGTCTCGCTGACGGAGGCGCCGAGGCCTTCGAGCATGGCGCGGATGACGTGGTCGCGCTGGATCAGGATACGATCCTCGTCGATCTGCGCCGGCAAATGGCGATTGCCGAGATGCCAGGCGAGATGGCGCAGCGGACAGGCCGGCCCGGGCTTCACCTCGTAGAGCTCTTCCTCCGCGGCGACGATGGCGACGGCGCGGCCATCCTCCAGCACGAGCCTGTCGCCATCGGTGAAAAGGACCGGCTCGGGCAGGTCGATCATGACCTTCTCACCCTGGTCGGTCGTCACCAGCTTGCGGCGCAGATGCCGCGCGGCATGGTCGAGGCTGATCGTGCCGGCCGGGGGATGGCCGCCGCCATGGCTATGGGAAACAGCGCGCAGCATCGTCGGCCTCAGAACAGGAAATAGCGCTGCGCCATCGGCAGCACGGTCGCGGGTTCACAGGTCAGGAGTTCGCCATCGGCGCGGACCTCGTAGGTCTCGGGGTCGACCTCCATATGCGGCGTGGCGTCGTTGAGGATCATCGAAGCCTTGGAGATGCCGCCGCGCGTATTCTCGACGGCGAGCATGCCCTTGGCGACGCCAAGCTTCTCTTGCAGCCCGTTCGCGATCGCGGCCCCGCTGACGAAGGTCACGGAGGACACGGCCGGCGCGCGACCCATGGCTCCGAACATCGGCCGGTAATGCATCGGCTGCGGCGTCGGGATCGAGGCGTTGGGATCGCCCATGGGCGCGGCCGCGATCATGCCGCCGACCAGCACCATCTCCGGCTTCACGCCGAAGAAGGCGGGGTTCCAGAGCACGAGATCGGCGCGCTTGCCGACCTCGACCGAGCCGACATGCTTCGACAGACCCTGCGCGATAGCGGGGTTGATCGTGTATTTCGCGAGGTAGCGGCGCACGCGCAGATTGTCGTTGTCGCCGGTCTCGCCGGGAAGCCGCCCGCGCTGCAGCTTCATCTTATGCGCGGTCTGCCAGGTGCGGATGGCGACCTCGCCGACGCGGCCCATGGCCTGGCTGTCGGAGGAGATGATCGAGAAGGCGCCGATATCGTGCAGGATGTCCTCGGCCGCGATCGTCTCCTTGCGGATGCGGCTCTCGGCGAAGGCGATGTCCTCCGGGATCGACGGCGACAGGTGATGGCAGACCATCAGCATGTCCAAATGCTCGGCGATGGTGTTCTGCGTGTAGGGCCGCGTCGGGTTGGTCGAGGACGGGATGACGTTCTTCAGCCCGCAGACCTTGATGATATCGGGTGCGTGGCCGCCGCCCGCCCCCTCGGTGTGGAAGGCGTGGATGGTGCGCCCCTTGAAGGCGGCGACCGTGTCCTCGACGAAGCCGCTCTCGTTCAGCGTGTCCGTATGGATCATCACCTGCACATCGTAATCGTCCGCCACCGCGAGGCAGTTGTCGATCGCGGCCGGTGTCGTGCCCCAGTCCTCATGGAGCTTGAGTGCACAGGCTCCGCCCTCGATCATTTCGACGAGCGCGGCCGGCTTCGAGGCATTGCCCTTGCCGGAAAGGCCGAGATTGATCGGCACGGCATCGAAGGACTGGATCATCCGGCCGAGATGCCAGGGGCCGGGCGTGCAGGTCGTCGCCAGCGTGCCATGGGCCGGGCCGGTGCCGCCGCCGAGCATGGTAGTGACGCCGGCCATCAGCGCCTCCTCGATCTGCTGCGGGCAGATGAAATGGATATGCGCGTCGACGCCGCCGGCGGTCAGGATCTTGCCCTCGCCCGCGATCGCTTCCGTGCCCGGGCCAATGACGATGGTGACGCCGGGTTGCGTATCCGGGTTGCCAGCCTTGCCGATGGCGACGATCAGCCCGTCCCTCAGGCCGACATCCGCCTTCACGATACCCCAATGGTCGACGATCAGCGCATTGGTGATGACGGTGTCGACCGCGCCCTCGGCCCGGCTCGCCTGGCTCTGGCCCATGCCGTCGCGGATGACCTTGCCGCCGCCGAACTTCACCTCCTCGCCATAGACGGTGAAATCCTTCTCGACCTCGATGATCAAGTCGGTATCGGCGAGCCGGACCCGGTCGCCGACCGTCGGCCCGTACATCTGCGCGTAAGCCGCATGGGAGAGCTTGGCCGGCATCAGAGTTTCCCCATCACCTTCTGCTGGAAGCCGTAGACGGCGCGCGCGCCGCCGAGCGGCACGAGGCGAACCTCGCGCTGCTGGCCCGGCTCGAAGCGCACGGCCGTGCCGGCGGCGATGTCGAGCCGCATGCCGCGCGTCGCGGCGCGGTCGAAATCGAGCGCCGCGTTGGTCTCGAAGAAATGGTAGTGGGAGCCGACCTGGATCGGCCGGTCGCCGGTATTGGCGACGAGCAGCGTGATCTGCGCCGCACCCGCATTGAGGACGATGTCGCCTTCGGCGGGAAAGAGCTCTCCGGGGATCATCGCCTCAGGCTCCCGCGACGAGCCAGAGGCCGGCGAGCGCGGTCAGGCCGCCGGCGATGCGCGCAGCGATCCGGCCGCGATGCGAGAGCGCATTGCCGGCAAAGCCGATGCCGACACCGAGCGCGTGCAGCAGCACTGTGGCCAACGCAAAGCCGACCATGAAGGGCAGGCTGGTCGCCTCCCCCAACTCACCGCCATGGGCATAGCCGTGGAACAGGGCGAAGAAGCCGACCACCGCCATGCCGACCGGCACCGGCACCTGCAACGCCACCAGTGCCAGCAGCCCGAGCACGACGACCGAGGCCGCGATTACCGGCTCGACGAAGGGCAGGCCGATGCCGAGGAGCGCCGCGGCGAAGCCGAGCATCATCGTGGCGACGAAGGCTGTTGGAATCATCCAGACGGCGCGGCCGCCGACGAGGAAGGCCCAGAGGCCAACGCCGACCATCGCCAGGATATGGTCCGCGCCGAAGAGCGGATGCGAGAAGCCGGCGGCAAAGGAGCCGTGCTCGGCCGGGTTCAGATGGGCGAAGGCCGGGCTCGCGGCACCGACGCTCAGGATCAGGGCGATCGACAGTCTCTTCATGGCAGCCTCCGTGCTCGGGACATCAGCGGATCGGTTCATGGACGGTGACGAGCTTGGTGCCGTCCGGAAAGGTGGCCTCGACCTGCACGTCGTGGATCATCTCGGCGACGCCTTCCATCACCTGCGCGCGGGTCACGACATGGGCGCCGGCCTCCATCAGCTCGGCGACGCTGCGGCCGTCGCGCGCGCCCTCGACGACGAAATCGCTGATCAGGGCGATCGCCTCGGGATGGTTCAGCCTGACGCCGCGTTCGAGCCGGCGCCGGGCCACCATGGCCGCCATGGCGATCAGCAGCTTGTCCTTCTCGCGCGGTGTCAGGTTCATGCCGTCAGTTCCTAGAGTTGCCAGACCTTGGGCAGCGCGCGGCCGCCCATGAGAAGCGTCAGCAGCGGCTCCAGCCGCCGCCTGAGCGCAAGCCCGGTCTCCTCGACCAGCCGCGCGAGAAACTTGCCGTTCCAGGCGCTGGCGCCGCCGCCCGGCCCGATGATCGACCGGGCCGGCTCCAGAAAGCGCTCGGGCGCGGCCCCGGCGAACAGCACCGTCGCCATGGCGCGGCGGCCGGCCATGGCGGGCTGCGGAGCGAGAAGTGCGGCGATATCGCCCGCGACGCGCAGATCGTCGGCGAAGATCAGGTGCCCATCCCTTCTCACCCGCCAGCGATCGTACAGATGGCCGCTGTGCAGCGTCTCGCCCATCGCTTGCCGGCCGAAGAGGATCGCCTCGACCGCGACCAGCTCGGCATCCCCAACGAGATCGGCCTCGAGACGGCGGAACAAGCGCCCGCCGTCGAACAGGATGGTTTCCTGCGGCAGCCAGGCGAGCCGCGCTCCGGCGGAGAGACGCAGGCGATTCTCGACGACGGCATCGGTGCCGGTCGAGCGGTAGACGCGCTCGCAGGCCTGGGTGGTCACGCAAGCCGACGCCTGCGGACCGAGATCGACCTCAGCTGCCAGCCGGTCGCCGCCCGTCAGGCCGCCGGCGGTGTTGATCAGGATCGCCTGCGGATCGGCGTGGTCGATCGGTATCGGCAGACGGATCTTGGCGCAGCCCTCCTGAAAGAGCCGCTCCAATCGGGTCGCGCCGAGGCCGACCCGGAAGCTTACCCGCGCGCGCCCTTCCGCACGCTGCGGGCGCGCCGGTCCCACGGCCGGCCGGCGCAGGGCGACACCAGCCGCCTCGATCACCTCACCGCACTCGACCACCGTCCCGGACACGACTGCCGCTCCTTCTTCGCTGCCGAAAAAAGAAGCAAACGACATGCCACCCGGCGCCCGCCGGGTTCAGTAGGTGGCGCGACCTCCCGAGAGATCGAAGATGCCGCCGGTCGAGAAGGAGCATTCGCCGGAGGCGAGCCAGAGCACCATCCGCGCAACCTCCTCGATCTCGACGAAGCGGCCCATCGGGATGCGCGAGAGAATGTAGGCCCGGCGCTCCGCGGTGATCTGCTTGGCCATCGCGGTCTCGGCGGCAGCCGGGGTCACGGCCGTGACGACGATGCCATCCCGCGCCGTTTCCTTGGCCATGCTCTTGGTCAGCGCGATCACCCCGGCCTTGGAGGCGGAATAGGCGCCGGCACGGGCCATTCCTTCCTTGCCCTGGATCGAGGCGATGTTGACGACATGCCCGCGCAGCGGATGGCCGCCGATGCCAGCGCGCGACCGCAGCTCCCGCATCCGGCCGATGACGGCGCGGCTGACGAGATAGGTGCCGAACAGGTTGACGCGCAGCACCGCTTCGAAATTCCGGGGGTCGGTCTCCCAGATCGGCTTCACCTCACCGAGGATGCCGGCATTGTTGACCAGGATGTCGATCCGGCCATGCTCCGCGAAGGCGGCCGCGGCGGCCGCCTCGACGAGGCCCGGCTCGGTGATGTCGACCCGCCGCCATGCGACACCGAGCTCGGCCACAGCCTCGGCGAGGCCATCCGGATCGGCATCCCACAACTCCACCGCCGCGCCGGCATCGCGCAGCGCCCGGGCGATGCCCCGGCCGAGGCCGCCGGCCCCGCCGGTGACGATGGCCGTGCGCCCGGCCAGATCGTAGCGCGCGTCCATCAGCCGGCGCTCCAGGCGGTCTTTGTGCGCGTGATCTGATGGCGGTAGAGACCGAGCGAATACGGACCCTCGCCGCCGATGGCGTCGAGCGCTGCCGGCGCCAGTTCCTTGCGCGCCAGCGCGACGAAATCCGCCTCGTCGCCCCAGCCTTCGAGCAGCAGCACCCAGCGCGGCACGGCATTGGCAACGCCGCGCGCCTTCTGCTCGGCGGTGGCGACGCCGCTGGCCTCGGCATCGGCCATGAGCAGATGCACGCCGGCGACGCCGGGCTTCGCCAGCAGGTCCGGAATGAACTGGCGCAGCAGCGCATCGCGGTGGGCCCGCACCTGCCCTTCCGGCACATCGTAGCGCAGCGTCGCGATCAGCCCGCCCTGGGCCGGCCCCGTGCTGTGGACGACACGGCAGATCGAGCGAGCGACCGAGCGAAAATGCTTCACCGCACCCAGCGTCCAGGGCGTCGGCGTGTTGACGCGAGCCGTGTAGTCCTGGCTCTTCAGCGTCTCGACGCTCAGCGCCTCGTAGAGGTTGAAGAACTCGAGATCGGCCTCGATCGCGACATAGCGCCGCCCGCGCAGGAAGCCGGGAATGCCGACCCGCTCCGGCATGTGCTCCTCGCCGTGCCAGGCATAGAAATCCTGCCGCCCTTCCGGCGCGATGTCATGCCAGATCGCGACCGCGCCTTCTCCCGCCAGACTCATGCGCCCTCCCGGCCCTCGCCCGCGAGGCGCGTTGACTCGGCCCCGTGGCGCTCTTATACGGAAATCAATTCCGAATTGGAAATCATTTCCAGAAATAGAACGAGGGACGGAACGGTTGACGATCGCAGCGGTCGAGCGGGCGTTGAAACTGGTGGAGGCGCTGGCCGGCGAGCCGGACGGCGTCGATCTCAGCCTGCTCGCCGAGCGGCTCGAACTGCCCTTCAGCGCGACGCACCGGCTGCTGGCGACATTGGCCGAGCGTGGCTTCGTCGCGCAGGACCCGCATTCGGGCGCCTACGGCCTGACCCTGAAGCTCTCGCAGCTCGCCTTCCGGGATCTCGACAGCCGTGGCCTGCCGGACGCGGGCCAGATCGTGCTCGACAGGCTGGCGGGAGCGACGCGGGAATATTGCCGGCTCGCCGTCGTCGAGGGCAGTGAGCTCGTCTGGATCGCGCGCTCGCAGGGCGCCACCGCCGGGCTGCGCTACGAGCCGCCGATGGGCGCCGGCCCCGTCCTGCACGCGACCGCCACCGGCAAGGCCTGGCTCGCCTCGCTGCCGGAGGCCGAAGCGCTGCGCATCGTCTTCGCACACGGTTTCGACGGCCGCGTCGGCCCCAATGCGCTCAAAGATGTCGATGCGTTGCGCGCCCATCTCGACGAGACGAGGCGGCGCGGGTTCGCCGAGGCGGTCGAGGAAGGCGAGATCGGCATCGTCGCGATGGCGACGACCTTCCGTGCCGGGCCCGACCCGGCCGCGCCGGTGGCCGGAACCCTGAGCGTCGCAGGCCCGCTGCCGCGCCTGCAAGCGGAGCGGCGCCCCGCCGTGGCGGAAGCGCTGAGCCGCGCCGCTACGGAAATGGCCGAGATCTGGCCGCTGCGGCGCCGGCAGATCCAGCCTTCGAAGGCCGCCCCGCAGGGCTTGGCGGGCGAAGTCCAGCAGACAGGAGCCACGGCATGAGCGACGGCGCCGCCACACCCGCTCTCCCGGCGACCGCGGCCGAGCGGAACCGGTTGCGCGACTGGAGCTCGGCCATCGGCTGGCCGCTGATGAGCTTCGCCGTGCTGCTCGCGGCTTGGGAGTGGCTGATCCCTTTGGCGCGCATCCCCGAATACATCCTGCCCGTTCCGAGCGCCTTTTTCGAACGGCTCTGGACCGACCGGGTCGACATCTTCCGCCACACGCTGGTGACGGCGAACGAGATCGTGCTCGGCTTCCTGATGGCTGCGGTGATCTCGATCCCGCTCGGCTACGTCATCGTCTCGGTGAGGCTGCTGGAGAAGGCGATCTATCCGGTCATCGTCTTCTTCCAGCTAGTGCCGAAGATCGCGATCGCGCCGCTCTTCGTCGTCTGGTTCGGCTTCGGCCTGTTCCCGAAGGTGCTGCTGACCTTCCTGCTCTGCTTCTTCCCGACGCTGGTCGCCAGCATGACCGGCTTCCGCGCGCTGGACGAGCGCGTGCTCTACCTCACCCGCTCGATGGGCGCCTCCGCTTGGCAGACCTTCCGCTATGTGCGGGTGCCGGCGGCGCTGACCTACATCTTTTCCGGCCTCAAGGTCTCCGCGGTCTTCGCGGCGACCGGTGCCATCGTCGGCGAGTTCGTCGGCGCCAATGCGGGGCTCGGCTATCTCCTGCTACGCGGCACGAGCTTCCTCGACATGCCGCTGATCTTCGCCTGCCTCGTGGCGCTGAGCATCGTCGGCATCCTGTTCAGCTACATCGTCGACGGCCTCGAAGTCCTGCTGATGCCCTGGCAGCGCAAGGGTTGACCCGACCACCACAGCCAAAAGCCGGACGAACCGGATCAAGGGAGGAATTCAGATGAACAGACGCATGCTGATTACCGCCGTCGCGGCCCTCGCCCTCAGCGCCTCCGGCGCCCTGGCGCAAGGTGCCGGCACGCCGATGAAGATCACGCTCAACTTCCTCGCCGCCGCGCCCAATGCCGGCTTCATGCTGGCCAAGCAGATGGGACTCTACGAGAAGGCCGGGATCAACCTGACGATCGAGGAAGGCAAGGGCTCCGGCACCACCGCGCAGATGGTGGCCACCGGCCAGACCGATATCGGCTTCGCCGACGCCCCGGCCGCGATGCAGCTGCGCACCAAGGGCGCGCCGGTGAAGATCATCGCGCCGGTGCTGCAGACCAACGGCTTCGCCATCATCGCGCTGGAGGAATCCGGCATCGCCTCGCCCAAGGACCTCGTCGGCAAGAAGGTCGCGGTCCAGCCCGGCACGGCGCAGACCACGCTGCTCGACGCCATCCTCGCCAGCAACCAGATCGACAAGGGCAAGGTCGACATCATCAACATCGACCCCGGCGCCTTCGTCGGGGCGCTGCTGGAAAAGAAGGTCGATGCCATCCTCGGCGGCGCCGACTTCCATTCGATCCAGATCCGCGAACGCGGCTTCAAGGTGCGCGACCTGCTCTATCGCGATGTCGGCGTGCCGACGGTGGGCCTGTCGATCATCGCCCGCGACGACCGGATCAAGGCCGATGCCGACCTCTACAAGAAGTTCGTCGAGGCGAGCCTGCAGGGCTGGGATGCAGCCCGCAAGAACCCGGACGCCGCCGCCGATGCCGTGGTCGCGCAGTTTCCCTCGGTGAAGAAGGCGCAGGTGCTGGCCCAGTTCGAGGTGGTCAACAAGCTGCTCTGCGCGCCGGGGGCGACGTCGCTCGGCAAGGTGCCGGAAGCGAACTGGAGCAAGAGCTTCGAGCTCCTGACCCAGTATCTCGGCCTGCCCAAGGACAAGCCGATCAGCGACTACTACACGGTGGAGCTGCTGCCCGCCTCGGCGCCGGCCTGTCCCTGACCCCGACAACCGCGGTCATCCCGGGCGACCGCAGGTCGATCCGGGATGATCCGAGACTGGACTGAATGCCGTGACAGCCGCAGCCGCCCACGCCGCAGCCTCGATCGAGGGGCGCCGCCTCATCAAGACCTTCGGCAGCTTCACCGCCGTCGACGGGCTGACGCTGAACATCCGCAGCGGCGAATTCGTCAGCCTGATCGGCCCGTCCGGCTGCGGCAAGAGCACGTTCATGCTGATGGCGGCGGGGCTGATCCCGATCAGCCAGGGCGAACTGCTGGTCAACGGCAAGCAGCTGACCTCCCCGCTCACCGATATCGGCATCGTCTTCCAGGACCATCTGCTGCTCGAGTTCCGGACGGCGATGGAGAACGTGCTGCTGCAGGCGGAAATCCGCGGCCTGCCGCTCGAGCCGGCGCGCGAGCGGGCGCTCGAGCTCTTCGCCAAGCTCGGCATCTCGCATGCCGCCGACCGCTACCCGAAGCAACTCTCCGGCGGCATGCGCCAGCGCGTCTCGATCGCCCGCGCGCTGATCCACAACCCGGCCGTGCTGATGATGGACGAGCCCTTCGGCGCACTCGACGCCATCACCCGCACCCAGATCCGGCACGATCTCGAACTGCTCTGGATGGAGCAGGCCAAGACCGTCGTCTTCATCACCCATTCGATCGAGGAGGCGATCGGGCTTTCCGACCGCGTGCTGGTTATGTCGCCGACGCCCGGCCGGATCGTCGACGAGATCGCGATCGAACTGCCGCGCCCGCGCCCGGCCCATCTCGGCGATTATCCGAGCTTCAACCACTATGCCGACCGCATCCACGACGCCTTCCGGCGCTTCGGCGTGATCCGCTACTGAGCGGCGGCGCGCCTCCTGAACAAGGAGGCGGCAGGACCTGCCCGTTTTCCGGTCAGCGCGGCGCGCTCACCGGAACAGTTCGGGATAGGCGAACAGGCCGGGCAGCCCGCCGGTGTGCCAGAAGACGACCGTCTCGCCGTGCGGAATCCGGCCGGCGCAGAGCAGAGCGATGAGACCGGCCATCGCCTTGCCGGTATAGACCGGGTCGAGCAGGATGCCTTCGGTCCGAGCCAGGGTCTCCACCGCCTCCTGCATCGCCGCGGTCGGCTGGCCATAGCCGGGACCGATCTGGGAATCGTCGATATCGATCTTGGGTAGGGCCGCGTCGGTGCGGCCGGTCAGCACCGCGACCTCCGCGACCAGGCCCGAGACCAGCGCATGCGCCGATTCCTGCGCCCGAGAGACGCTGATGCCGTGCACCTGGCAGGACAGGCCGGCCTCCGCCACGCCGGCTGCGATGCCGGCGTGGGTGCCGCCGCTTCCCGTCGGCAGGACGATGTGGTCGATCCGGCGACCAACGGCCCGCGCCTGCTCCGCCAGCTCGAGGACGGCGTCGCGATAGGCGAGGCTCCCGAGCGCGTTCGAGCCGCCGACCGGAATGAAATAGGGCCGGCGCCCCTGCGCCTTCAGCCGCTCCAGGGTCCGCTCCGCTGCTGCGGCGGCGTCCTCATCCGGCGCGAGCACCTGCAGTTCGGCCCCGAAGATCCGGTCGAGCAGCACGTTGCCGTTGCTGCGATAGGGTTCCTCGCGTCCCCTGACCGTGTCGGCCAGCACCAGCACGCAGGCGAGGCCGCTGCGCGCCGCCGCAGCCGCCGTCTGCCGCGCATGGTTGGACTGGATGGCGCCCATGGTGACGAGGACATCGGCGCCCTGCGCCACCGCGTCGGCGACGAGATATTCGAGCTTGCGCACCTTGTTGCCGCCGCCGGCGAAACCGGTGCAGTCATCGCGCTTGATCCAGATCGAGGAGGCCTCGTCGCCCCGTCCGAAATGTGCGGAGAACCGGGGCAGCCGCTCGAACGGCGTCGGCAGCTGTGCCAGCCGGCTCTTGTCACGTCGAATCATTCTAGGCGGCTCCTCCCGCGGACATTGCGGCCATCTGACACCGAACCGGCGCGGAGGCGACACCGGCGAGAACGCATGCCCTCCGTGCGTGCGGCGCAGCGAGCGCGGACCGTGGCCGCAGGCGTTGCAGAGAGCTCGTTCGAGGGAATCAGACGGAGCGCAGGCCGAGCGCGATGCGGGCTTCCTCGGCCATCCAGCCCAGCCGCTCGTAGTCGCCGCGCCAGTAGAGGAGGGCCGCGTCGTTGGGGCCGAGCCTGATCTCGCGCACCCGGCCGATGACGATGGCGTGCGAATGGCGCTCGATGAGCTCTTCCAGCTCGCAATCCAGGGCGGCGAGCGCGCCTTCGAGCAGGGGGACACCGGAGCGGCCTTCGCTCCACCGCGCCTCGACATAGCGAGCCGGGCCCTTCGCGCCACCGCGGCCGGCGAAGCGATCGGCGATCTCCTTCTGCGCGGCGGAGAGGAAGTTCACGCCGAAGCTGCGGTGGCGCCTGAGCACCGGAAAGACGGAGGAGGCCAGATTGAGCCCGAACATCACGGCCGGCGGCTCGGCCGAAAGCGAGGACAGCGAGGTCACGGTCAGACCGGTGCGGTCGTCGCCACGCCCGGTCGTGATGACGCAGACGCCGCCGGCGAGATGACGCAGCGCCGACTTGAACGCGCCCGCGCCGTCCGTGCCAGCCGATGCGGCGCTCGCAGGCGACCGGAGGGTCGATTGAGCGGCCGAGGAAGCGGGCGAGACGGTCGCCATGGAAACCTCTGAACGGGGCTGCGGATCGGACACCCCGACCGCAGGCGCCGGAGCTGCCATCGGATGATCGCGACGGGCCGGCAGGGGGATGATGCGGTTACCGCCGGCAGTATCGGCGCGAAACATGCGTCCTCCTTCGCCGATGGCGCTGTTGCGGGGAAAATGAATCCGGAAGGAAGCGGTCAGGCGTGCAGCGGCGCCGATGCCGCAATCCTTTCAATGGAAGCGCCCGGCGTCAATGAAAGCGCTTTTCAAATGCGTTCGGCTTAGGAGGTCGAACAGGGCGTTGATCCCGAGCTGTTGGAAGAATTTCCCTCGGCCCTGCCTATCGGCCGACCAAGGCGATGCACGCCTCGCACATCGAACGGCGCAGGCAGGCGCGCTCAGAGCCGCATGCCGCCATCGACGGCGATCTCGGCGCCGTTGATGTAGCTCCCCTCCGGCAAGCAGATCAGCAAGGCCAGCCCCGCACAATCCTCGGGCTTGCCGAGCCTGCCGAGCGGGATGCGGGCGCGTACCTGCTCCTCCCGCTCCGGCTGGGCCAGCACTGCGCGGTTGCGATCGGTCAGGACGGCGCCCGGCTTGAGGATGTTGAAGGTGACGTCCGGCGCCTGGGTGGTGCGCGCGAGGTTCAGGATCATGTTGGTCTGCGCGATCTTGGTGGCCGCGTAGTAGAAATGCGTCGGATTGGGGCGGGTCTCCTGCACACTGCCGATCGCGATCACCCGGCCGAAGCCGCGCGCCAGCATGCCCGGCAGGAAGGCCTGCAGCAGCCGCAGCGTGGCGTGGAGATTGATCTCGGTCTGAGCGGCCATCGCGGACTCGGAGACCGCATCCCAGGTCTCGAGCGTTTCGACGGAAGCGCAGAGCACGAGGATGTCGGGCTCCGCACCGCTCCCTTTCAGCTCGGCTGCCATGGCGGACGGAGCCGAGGCCTCGGCGAGATCGGCGATCAAGCTCGACGCAGCGAGGCCTCGCGCCCGCAGATCGGCGGATGCCGCGGTCGCGGCCGCAGCGTCCCGATCATGGATGATCGCATGCGCGCCGGCCTCGGCGAGGCGCGTCGCGATCGCCAGTCCGATGCCGCGCGCCGCGCCGGTAATGAGCGCGACACGCCCCGAGAGCGACCGCGCCATCAGCCGAGCAGCGGCTTCACGCGCGCCGTCGCATCGTCCATCGCCTGCTGCGCCGGCTTGCGGCCGAGCACGGCGGCCTGGGTTTCCTCGATGAAGATGTCGTGGGCGCGGGCCTGTTCGTCAAAGGCGGGCAGGTGGATGCGCGAGGCCTTGAGCGCGGCGGCCTCGTCGGCGGCATAGGGCATCGCCGCCTTCAGCTTCTCGTCCGCATAGGTCGAGATCCGCACCGGGCCATTGCCGTTCAGCGCCATGGCAGTCGTCCCGGCCTTGGAGGAGAGCGCGCGGATGAACTCCCAGCTCAGCGGCTTCTGCCTGGCGTTCTTCGGGATCATCAGCGACCAGAACTCGACCGTCGGCGCGAAGGCGACCTTGCCCGCGAGATCGGTCGCCATCGGCGGCAGCAGCGACTTGAAGCGCCCGCCATACTTGCCCTTGGACGCGTCGTTATAAGTGACGAGCCGGGCGAAGGGGTTGATCGTCATCGCCGCCCTGCCCTGCTGCATCCAGGTCGTGATCTCTTCGTTGTTCACCGTGGCGAAGTTCCGCGGCAGCACGCCGGCCTTGTAGAAGCCGGCGAGCAAGGTGAGCGTCTTCACCATCGGCGGCTCGGCGGCGACGATCTTGCCGTCGCTCGTCATGTAGTCGCCCCCGAGGCAGCGCGCGAGCGTCAGGAAGTTCGAGGCGAAGACGGCGGTGAAGGCGAGGCCATAGACCTGCGTGCCGTCGTCGCGCTTGAAGGTGAGCTTGCGGGCGAGCTCCGTCAGCTCCTCGAATGTCGTCGGCACCTTGGTGACGCCGCGCTCCTCCAGCAGGGCCTCGTTGTAGATCAGGGCGTTGGTAGCGTGGCGGACGGGGATGCCATGCAAGGCATCGCCGACCTTGAGCGGGGCGAGCAGGCCCGGCGCGAAATCGTCGAAGGCCTCGATCGGCGCCTGCTTCATCAACGCGTCCAGCGGTTCGAAGAGCTGAAGGTTTCGCGGCACGGCTCGGCCGTTGACGAGATAGGCGACGTCGATCGAGGTCTCCGACAGCGAGGCCTCGCGCAACAGCCGCTCATGCACGGCGTTGACGTCGCCGAAGGTCACCCAGTTCACATTGGCGTCGTTCGCCTTGCGGAAACCTTCGGTCGCATCACCGCCCGGGCCGGTCGTCGCAGCAGTCTGATGGACGCGATGGCCGAGCGCGGTCAGCGTCTTCGCCTGGGCGAAAGCGCCGCCCGGGAGCAATGCCGAGGCGGTCGCCGCGCCCGCAAGGACGCCGAACCGGCGGCGCGAGATGCTGGATGTCATCGATTGTCCTCCGGATATTGTTCCGGCGCTGTTCCGCGCCGTTTTTTTCTGGATCGTTCAGGCGGGCAGCAGCGGCTGCACGCGCTTGACCAGCGAGGCCATCGCCTCCTCCGGCGTCTTCATGCCGAGGACGGCAGCTTCCGCCTCCTCCTTGAAGAGGTCGCCGGCGCGCGCCGCCTCGTCAAAGGCCGGCAGCGGCACGCGCGCGACCTTCAGCACCTTCAGCTCCTCGGCCGCATAGGGCACGGTCCCGGCAAAGCTCTGATCGGCATAGGTCGAGGCGCGCACCGGGCCATTGCCGTTGAGCGCGGCCTTCAGCGTCGCCTCCTTGGAGGTCATCGCCTTGATGAAGCTCCAGGCGAGGTCCTTGCGCCTGGCATTCTTGGGAATGACCATGCCCCAGAACTCGACCTTTGCCGGGGCGGCATCGTATTTGCCGGCGAGGCTCTTCGAGGCCGGCACGGCGATCGTCTTGATCTTGCCGGGGAATTTCGACTTCTGCGGGTCGTTGTAGATGCGGTTGCGACCCATGCTCTGCAGGCTCATCGCGGCGCGGCCCTGCTGCATCCAGACATTGACGTCCTCGGGCGAGAGCGTCGCGAAATTGCGCGGGAAGGCATTGGCCTGGAAGAGCTCGCGCAAAGTGCGGATCGCGTTCAGCATCGGCGGCTGGTCGGCGGCGCATTTGAAGTCGGGCGTGATGAAGTCGCCATCCCAGGCGCGGGCGAGGTCGATCACGTTGGGATAGGTCACGCCCGGCGTGCAGAGGCCGACGACCTGCGTGCCGTCGGCGCGGCGATAGCTGCAAGCCCTGGCGATCTCGATCATCTCCTCGATCGTCGCGGGCGGCTTGGAGAAGCCCTTCTCGGCCAGGATCTCCTCATTGTAGTGCAGGCCGGAGGAGGCGTGGCGAAAGGGGATGGCGAGTTGCTTGCCGCCGACCTTCATGCCCTGCATCAGGCCGGGGAAGATGTCGGCGGGATCCTCGACCGGGTCCTTCTTGAGGTAGTCGTCGAGCGGCTCGAACAGCGTCGCGGCGCGCGGCACGACCTGCGTGTTGACGACGAAGCCGACATCCACCGAGGTCTCGCCGAGGCTCGCCTCACGGAAAAGCCGCTCCTGCAGGGGGCCGGTGTCGAAGGTGGTCCACTGGACGGTGACGCCGTTCTTCTGCGCCCAGTCCCTGGTGATGTCGCCGCCCTGCGCACCGGTCGAGACCGTCTGCATGACGCGATGGGTGAAGACGTTGAACGGCCCACTCTGGGCCTGCGCCACGCCGCCGAGCCCGGCGAAGCTCAGCCCGAGGATGCCCGCCCCGAACTGCCTACGGTCGAGCGTCGTCCTCTGGTTCATGGTGATCCTCCCTGTGGTTCGCGAGTTCCGCGATGGCGGCTTCGGCCGCTTCGAAATGCGTGTTCATGGCGGCGGACGCCGCGGCGGGGTCGCCGACGCGGATCGCCTCGACGACGCGGACATGGCGCTCGAAGGTGCGCTGCCAGTCCTCGGGACCGCGCGCCTCGCGCGAGTTGAAGATCTCCATCACCTCGCGGATGACCGGCCGCAGGCCGCGGATCTGGAAATCGAGCAGACGATTGCCGGAAGAGGCGGCGACCGCCTCGTGGAAATCGAGATCGGCCTCGATCCAGCGCGGCACGTTGCCGAGCGAATCCTCCATCCGGGCGAGGATGAGATCGAGCTTCTCGACGTCCTCGATCGTGCGCCGCTCGGCGCTGTGGGCCGCGATCGGCGGTTCGAGGATGCGACGCAGCTCCACCGCCTCGGTCAGCCCGTTGGCACGGCCGCGCACGGCGAAGCGGTAGAAGCGGTCGAGCGGGGCGGCGTCGAGCGCCTGCACCCGCGTCGGCTTGCCCTGCTGGATATGGACAACGCCCATCGCCGCGAGCTGGCGGATCGCCTCGCGCGCGATCGGCTTGCTGACCCCGAAGGAGGCGGCGATGCGCGCTTCCGACGGCAGGGAATCGCCCGGCTTCAGCCGCCCGTCGTGAATCGCCTGGGTGATGCGCTGGATCACGGCATCGCCGAGGCGCATCGGCACGACATCGCCCCCGGCGAAAAGGTCGTCCTCATCCAGCATCGAACGGGCGGGGTCGCTCATCAAATTCCTCCGGCGGCGATCATTGACAGATGCCGTGTTCCTTGGCAACTGTTCAACCTATCAGATAAGCAGATGTCGTTCAGCGACACGTTTCGGGAGGGCCATGCCGGATGCCGGCCAGCCGCATCGCCAAAGTTCATGTCCATCCGCTGCGGGCGACCTTGCCCAAGGTCCAGCGCACCTCGCAGGGCGACTATCCGGCGATCGAGATCGTCGTGGTCGAAGTCGAGACCGAGGACGGCACGATCGGCTTCGGCGAGGGGCTCTGCCGACGTGGGGCCGCCGGCTATGCGCGCTTCATCGAGGAGGCGCTGGCGCCGCGCCTGATCGGGCGCGACGCAGCCGACCGGCGCGCCCTGTGGAAGGCGATGCGCGCCGCACTTTCCGGCCGGCCCGGCGGCCAGGTGGTCGAGGCGATCGCGGCGGTCGACATCGCGCTCTGGGACATCGCCGGCAAGCAGGCGGGCGAGCCGATCCACCGGCTGCTCGGCGGCATGGGACGCAAGGCGGTCGCAGCCTATGCCTCCTCGATCAACTGGCTCGACGACGCCACGGTCGAGGCCGAGGTCGCGGCGGCGCTGAAGGCTGGCTTCCGCGAGATCAAGGTCAAGCTCGGTCATCCGCTGCGCGATGCAGTGGCGCGCGCCAAGCTGATCCGCCGGCTCGCCGGCGACGACATCGCCCTCTACGTCGACGCGAACTGGGCCTATGACGTCGACGACGCCCTGATCGTCGGCCGCGCCCTTGCCGATCTCGGCTATGGCTTCTTCGAGGAGCCGATCGCGCCGCATGATCGCGAGGGCTATCGACGCCTTGCGCAGCACCTGCCGATCCGGCTCGCGGCCGGCGAGAGCGACTTCGTCGCAAGCGAGGCCCTGGCCATGCTCGCCGACCGGACGCTCGGGCTGATTCAACCCGACGTGACGCGCTCCGGCGGCATCACCGAGACCTGGCGCATCGCCGAGCTCGCCGCGACCTTCAACACGGCCTACGCGCCGCATGTCGGCTGGTCCGGCGCGATTTGCGCCGCCGCGAGCCTGCAGCTTGCCGCGGCGGCGGAGAGCTTCCGCACCTTCGAATGCATGGTCTACGAGAACCCGTTGCGCGATTCCTTCACCCATCCGATCGTCGGCGAGGGCTCGCAACTCGTCGACGGCAAGCTCGCGATCCCGCAGGGGCCAGGCCTCGGCGTCGAGATCGACCGCGAGGCGCTGGCGCGCTTCAGGATCGTGTGAGGTCGAGATGAGATCCAGCGCTTCTCTCTGTTCCCCCCTCCACCATCACCCCGGGCGAAGCGAAGCGCAGACCCGGGATCCATTCCTGAACTGTTCCGGCATGGATCCCGGATCGGCGCCGCTAAGCGGCTTGTCCGGAATGACCCGTTGGGGATGTGAGGGATGAGCACCCGCACACCCTTTTCAGCGATCGCGCTGGTCTCGCCGGTCCAGCTGATGATCGGCGGCATCATCTTCCTGCCGGCGATCTATGTCTTCTGGCTCAGCCTCAACCAATCCTCCTTCGGCCAACAGACGAGCTTCGTCGGCCTCGCCAACTATGCCAAGGTGCTGGCCGATCCGTATTTCTGGAAGGCGCTCGTCAACACCGTCATCGTCGTCGCCGTCGTCGTGCATGCCGAGCTGCTGATCGGGCTCGGCATGGCGCTGTTCTTCGCTTCCGGCGTGCCGTTCCGGCCTCTCCTCCTCGCCATCGTGCTCGCGCCCTATGCCGTGAGCGAGGTCTCGGCCGTGGTGATGTGGCGCTACCTGTTCGAGCCCGATGTCGGGATGATGAGCCGGCTTCTTTCCACCGTCGGGCTTCCGCCCATCGAATGGGCGGTCAATCCGAGCCACGGGCTCGCCATGGTCAGCCTTCTCTCGATCTGGCTCCACCTGCCCTTCTCGTTCATCATCCTCTATGCCGCGCGGCTCTCGATCCCGAGCGATCTCTACGAGGCCGCTTCGATCGACGGCGCCTCGGCCTGGACCAGCTTTCGCCGCGTGACGCTGCCGCTGCTGATGCCGGCGCTGCTGATCGCCGCGCTGTTCCGCTACATCTTCGCCTTCCGCCTGTTCTCGGAGGTCTGGCTGATGACGGGGGGCGGCCCGGCGCGCTCGACCGAGGTGATGGCGGTCTATCTCTATCTCGAGGCCTTCCGCTACAACGCCTTCGGCTCGGCCGCCGCCACCGGCTGGCTGCTCGTGCTCGCCTCGCTCCTGCTCGCGCTGTTCTACCTGCGCCGGCTCTACCGGGAGATGTTCGCGCGTGCCTAACCCCGTCCGCTATCTCCTGAAGCTCGTCGGCGTCCTAGCGGTCGTCGCCTGGTCGCTCGTGCCGATCGGCTTGATCGCAATGTCGTCCTTCAAGGCCGACCGCGACATCTTCTCGACCACCGGCACCTTCTCCTTCGCGCCGACACTGGCGAACTACCAGGCGCTGTGGAGCCGCTGGGGCGATTTCTTCTTCGGCCTGTGGAACAGCTTCCTCGTCACCGTCGGTGCAACCGTGCTCGCGGTCGGTGTCTCCTTGCTCGCCGGCTTCGCCTATTCGCGCTTCGCCTCGCGCGGCCTGCAGGCCTCGGCCTTCTTCCTGATCTTCATCCGCCTGATCCCGCCGATCGTGATCACCTTGCCGCTCTTCCCGGTGGTGAACTGGCTTGGCCTCAACGACACCCACTTCATCCTGATCCTGCTCTACGCCACCTTCTTCGTCTCGCTCGGGACCGTGGTGATGCGCACCTTCATCGACCAGATCCCGCGCGAGCTCGACGAAGCGGCGATGATGGACGGCGCCACGCAGATGCAGATCATCGCCCGCGTCATCCTGCCGATGGCCGCTCAGGGCATGCTCGCGGTCTCGGTCTTCGTCATCGTCTATGCCTGGAACGAATTCCTCTTCGCCTTCATCTTCACCACCACCAAGGCCAAGACCGCGCCGCTCGTGATCTCCGAGATGATCGGCGCCGTCGAGGGCGTCGAATGGGGCGTGCTCTTCGCCGCCTCCACCGTGCAGCTCGTGCCGGTGCTCGCCTTCGTCATCCTCATGCAGAAGCACCTCGTCGCCGGGCTCACCGCCGGCGCGGTGAAGGGATAAGCCATGACCCAGCTTGACGATCTCAGGCGCGCGATCCGCGAGAGCGATCCGCAGCTCAGCCGCTTCGACCCGCTGCCGCGGATCATCTGCCTCGACGATTTCGACCGCGGCATGTGCGGCTGGACCCAACTCGTCGGCAATTACGAAGACACGCTCGACGCGATGCTGCCGGGCTATGCCCAGCACAGCCACGCCATGCTCTCGACTTTGCCGAACTGGGATTTCGGCTCGCATGGCGGTGTCGACGGCTCCTACGCGCTGAAGATCGCGACGAGGGCCAGGAAGGGCGCGCAGAATGTCGCGATCAAGCGCCTGACCTTCCGCAAGGCCGGGCCGATCCGGCTGGAGGCCTATTTCACCTTCAAGCCGGAGGCGACGGAGCTCGCGCTGTCGGAGACCGATATCCGCTCCTTCGGCTTCCTCTACGATCTCCAGATCGGCGACATGTCAGGGCCGGGCGACCGGGTGATGCCGCATCTGCGCTTCCTCAATGCGCAGGACGGGCAGCACATCCAGAAATGGCAGTTCAAGCGCCGGACGACGCCGATTAAGCCGATCGGCAGCGCCGGCAAGACGATCACGCATTATCATCTCGCTCCCAGCGATTGGGAGGACCTGCCCGGCGGCGAGCAGCGGCTCTGCTACAACGAGATCCCGACCAAGGTGAACTGGCACTATCTGCGCTTCGACTTCGACCTCGCGGCGATGCAGGCGACGCGCTTCCAGGTCAATGACCGCGTCTTTGCGATGGATGGCTTCGACTGCATCCGCATCCCGGCGATGAAGAATTTGTGGTGCATGCTGAACCTCGCCTTCTTCGCCGAGACGGACACCGACAAGCGCGCCTTCGCCTATCTCGATTCCGTCTGCCTGTCGGGGGATTTCTGATGCTGCCCGAGAACCTGACCGCCGTCGTCGCCCGCAACGAGACCTGGACCGGCGAGAGCGCCACCGAACCCTACGAAGCCGGCTGGGCGAAGGAAGCGATCGTCTTCGTCCGGGCGCTCAAGGACCCGGCCGGCTCCCTGCCGAAGGCGAGGATCGAAATCTCGGCGGACGGCATGCATTGGTGCGCCGAGGGCTCGGTGTTCGAACTGCCGGCCAAGAAGGATGCCGTCGTCTTCCAGCGCATCGCGCATTTCGGCAATTTCCTTCGCGTCGCGGCGTCGTTGCAGGACGGTTCCGAGATCACCGTCCTGGTGACGTTCCATCTGAAGGCCTGAGCCGGCCCATCGAATGGCGAGGAGGGCTTCCCGGTCCATCGCCTCTAAGCTGACATCCTGTTGCGGAAACCGCCATCGCTCAGGACGGGGTGAACCATGCTGCATCACATATCGCTCGGAGTGGCCGATCTCGAACGGGCGGCCGCGTTTTACGACGCCGTGCTCGCAACGCTGGGCTATGTCCGGGTCTGGGAAGACATCCGGCCCGGAGAAGTGGGGCAGGCCGTCGGCTACGGCGTCAGCGACGGCGGCGACAAGCTGGCCTTGAAGCACCGGCCGGATGGGCAGCGACCGCCGGGTCCCGGCTTCCATGTCGCCTTTGCCGCGCCCAGCCGGCAGGCCGTGTCGGATTTTTACGAAGCTGCGCTCGCGCATGGCGGCAAGGACAATGGCGCCCCCGGCCTGCGGCCGCATTACGGCCCGCACTATTTCGCCGCCTTCGTCGTCGACCCCGACGGGCACCATATCGAAGCTGTCTGCAACGCCGCGACGTGACGGCCGCACGACCGGCGCCGGCCCCATGTTTGCAGCGATAACGAGCCGGCAGATCCGTTCGCTCGCGCCGAGGCGGGAACGAAACTGTGGTGCGGTCCCGGGAGCGCGCAGACGACGGGAGCCGACGACGCGAGCACCGCCTTCAGCGGCAAGCTTGGTTTAGCCGCCAAGGTGCCCCGACCAGAATCGACAGCTTCAGGCTGAACGAAACACCGCTACCCGGGTGCGACGACGGTCGATGGTGGCTCTCCGATCGTCCAACGGCTCGATCGCAGCGTCCACGGGCGTGACGATTGCGGCCGGAGCGACGCTCAGCGGTCGTTCCAACGGCTGTGATCAATGGTGGCGCGGCCTCTCCCGGCGGCTCGCCGGAGACGCTGCGCCTGGGGCCGCGATCCTCGAAGCACGAGTGCGGTCGCCGCTTCGAGATCGCCGACGTTGTTCTCAAGCATTCAATATCGTCAGCGGATGAATTACCAAGAAAAATACGACTTTAGTATTACGATTATCGGTTTGCCATAAGGCGACATGGACATGAAGCCGGCCTTGCGCCCGCCCACGATCACCGATGTCGCCACCGCCGCCGGCGTCTCGCCGATGACGGTTTCGCGCGTGCTCAACGGCCGCGGCGGCGCCGGCGAGGAAACCCGCCAGCGCGTGCTCGAGGTTGCGCAGGCCCTGAACTACCGGCCCAACGCCTTCGCCCAGAGCCTGAAGAACGACCGCTCGAACACGGTCGGCATCGTGGTGCCCGACATCGTCAATCCGTTCTTCCCGGAGATCATCCGCGGCGCGGAGTTGGTGGCGCGCCCGGCCGGCTACACGCTGCTGTCCTGCAACGTGATCGAGGACCCGGAGCGCGAGGAGGAGGTACTGGGGACGCTGCTCGACAAGCGCGTCGACGGCGTCATCATCTGCAGCGCCCGCCTCGACGACGAGCGGCTCCTGCACGCCATCGCCCCGCACCGGGCCGTGGTGCTGATCAATCGCTCCGCCGCGAAGCGCCATGCCGGCACGATCGAGGTCGATTATCGCTCCGGCGTGGAAGCCGCCGTCACGCAGCTCGTCGCCCAGGGACGGCGGCGCTTCGGCTTCGCCGCGGGCCTGGCCTCCTCGCATGGCGGGCGCAAGCGGCGGGAGGGGATCGAGGCAGTCCTGGCCCGTCACGGGCTTGCATTGGTCTTCGACGCGCCCTGCACGCCCGACATAAAGGGTGGCGCCGAGATCGCCGCCCGGCTCCTGCCCGAGGCAGCACGGCTGGACACCGTCGTCTGCTATAACGACCTGATCGCGCTAGGGCTGATGAAGCCGCTTGAGCGCGCGGGCGTTAGAGTTCCCGAGGATATCGCCATCATCGGCTGCGACGACATTCCGGCGGCTTCGCTGGTGTCGCCGGCCCTGACCACGCTCAGAATCGCCAAGCAGGACCTCGGCGAGATGGCGATGCGGATGCTGCTCGACCGGATCGCCGGCCGCAACGCCCAGCAGGGCATCGTCATCGAACCCGACCTGATCTGGCGAGCGACGACACCGACCCTATGAGGGAAGGCTTCTAAGCTGTTCTGTGCTCATCGAGCGTGGCGACCTGGACGCGGAACTCTACCCGATCAATACCGGCTTTGTCGTGGGCCTTGCCGCTGCGCAGATCGCGGAACGCGGACAGGAAACCTGTCCGCGCCGCGATTTCGCCGGACCGGTGCGCGGCGTCTTCGCCCGTCGCGATATGGTCGTCGGGGAGGCTAGCCGTGCGGACGCAGCGTGTTGAGGTGGTGCCGCCAGCTTTCGACAACGATCTTCGCCTCCGCGAGGGCATAGAAGATCTCTCCGTCGAGGAGTTCGTCGCGCAACCCGGCATTGAGCGACTCGATGAAATGGTTTTGGATTCGGCCGGTGCCGGTCCTCGAAAGCCCGCAGCTCCAAAATGGCTTCGGGCGGTGGCAGGCGGCCAACTATGGATCGCTGAGGTCAGTCCTCGAAGACCCGCTTCCGAGCCGATTCCAGGTGGCGGCGCATTGCTGCCGAAGCTTCGCTCACGTCACTGGCGGCAATGGCATCGTAGATGACCTGATTGCCGTCTTCGGGACCGGGCAAACCTAAAGGCCCATTTGCTTCTTAAGCTGGGCGCCAACCTCGGCCATCAGCGTGGGCTTGATGCGCCCCAGCTTCTCGGCATGTGCCGCCTCAATTGTCGCGATCTTGACGGGACGGATCACGCTCGGCGCCGGTAATCCGGCCTCTTCGTAGAGCCGGCTGACCAGGTGGAAGAGCAGTTGCCCGCCGGACTGGGCGAAGGGCAGATAGCCGAGTTCGTCGAGGATGATGAAGTCCATGAGGGCGAGATAGTCGGCCATGCGGCCCTGGCGGCCGGCGCGGGCTTCGGCCTCGAGCTTGTTGACGAGATCGACGACGTTGAAGAAGCGGCCGCGAGCGCCGGCACGGATGCAGGCCCGGGCGATCGCGATGGCGAGATGGGTCTTGCCGGTCCCGGTGCCGCCGGCGAGGACGACATTGCGCTGATGGGCCAGGAAGTTGCCGCCGGCGAGATCGTGGACGAGTGCTTCGTTGATCGGCGTGTCGTCGAAGGCGAAGTCGGCGATGTCCTTGGCGAGCGGCAGCTTGGTGATGGTGATCTGATACTTGATCGAACGAGCCTGCTTCTCGGCGATCTCGGCGGCGAGCGGGTCGCCGACGACGCGCTGGGGCTCGTGCTGGCGCTTCGAGTCTGCAGAACACGCCGCAAATCGTCCTGCTCTTCATCTGACAAGCGGTAGCCATGGAGCGGTCGACAATCTGGTCGCGGCAAGCCATTCCGTTTGAGCAAATCGGTCCACAGCCCCGGCGCGGGGCGAGACATTGCGGCGCGAGGCGCAATAGTCCCCGAGTCAATGCATACTGCCGGTGATGCACCTGCGACGGTGAGTCTAAGAGCGCGCTGCAGGCTGGCAATCTTGATGCGGAGGGCGCGAGCTTTCGGCTCTGATCTCGCGGCGAGCTCGGCATCGATGATGGCTAACGCATTTGCGTCGAATGCAGATGCGTTAATCCGATCTGCCGCATTTGCTAGCAGTTCTTCCGCAGGCATTCCCCACCAGCCCAGCACCTTTGATTCTTTTTTCATCAGAAGCTGCGGCGGGGCGCGCGTCAAGGTTGTGCCTGGATGTGAGTGAGGCATTCCAAGAAACGTTTTTGAGACGGAGTGCTCTAGATGGCATTCGTGGCGACTCGGTGGCTATTCAAGCAGCCGTCGAGTACCGATAAAACGCCACGCGCTGACGAAATGTCAATAGTTTTAGGGGGTTAAATGGCGCGCCCGACACGATTCGAACGTGTGACCTTTGCCTTCGGAGGGCAACGCTCTATCCAGCTGAGCTACGGGCGCTAACCGTGCAGGCTGGATAGCCGATCCCCGTCGCTTCGGCAATGAAGGATTTTGGGATTGGGCACAGCCCGAACGGGCAAAGGTCATCCGTTCGAATCGTGTCGGGCGTGCCGCGGGTGTGGCGGAGACGATATCGTCAGCGCATCGAAGTGCGGGTATGCATAAGGCAACCAGGCATACTTCGATGAGACGAGTTCCATGCGACCTCTGTTGACCGCGTCGATAAATTGGCTACGCGCCGCAGCGAGGCCCGATGCCGGTAGGCGCGCCTGTCTGGGGGTGGCGCTTGCGGCTGCGGTGCTGACGGCGGGCTGCGGATCGAGACCTGAAGAGGGCTTTCTGGCTCCCGTCGCCGAGATCGACTCCGGTGCGACGCCGCACACACTGCTCGTGGCCACGACGCGAAAACGTGACGATCGGCCGGGCACCTTGTTCAACGGCGAGCGCAGCACGCCGCTCGATTTTGCCAAGATCGTCGTTTCTGTCCCAGACAAGCACACCGAGGGCGAAGTCGAATGGGCGTCGAGCCCGCCGGGTAATCCGAAGACCGATTTTGTCGTCCGCCAGGCCGGCTACCTCGAGAGCGAGAAGGCCTTCGTCAGCACATTGAACGCACAGCTAGCCGCAAAGCCGAAGGGGAAGCGCAACATCTTCCTCTTCATCCACGGCTACAACACGATGTTCGCGGAGGGTCTCTACCGTTTCGCCCAACTCGTGCACGATTCGCGTGCGGAGGGCGTGCCGGTCCTGTTTACCTGGGCGTCGCGCGGCCAGCTGACGCAGTATGTCTATGACACCAACAGCGCCACGGCTGCGCGCGATGATCTCGAACGCACCATTCGACTTCTCTTCGCCAGCAATGCGGATCAGATCAACATTCTGGCCCATTCCATGGGCAATTGGGTGACTGTCGAGGCGCTGCGACAGGTTCGCATCTCCGGAGGCCTGCCGCAGGCGTCCAAGCTCGGCCACGTGGTGCTGGCCGCGCCTGATATCGACATCGACGTCTTCAAATCGCAGATGCGCCGCTTCGGCAAGCCGGTGAAGCCGTTTTTCATCGTGCTGTCGAAGGACGACAAGGCGCTGGGAGCTTCCAATTTCCTGGCAGGAGGGCGGGGCAGGCTCGGAGCCGATTCCGACCCGGAGGAGCTGGCCGCGCTGGGCGCCGTCGTGATCGATATGACCGAGGTGAAGGGGCTCGACTCCAGCAATCACGGCAAATTCGCGCAACTGGCTGCCGTCGCTCCGAAGCTCACGGCGGTGCTGGAGAGTGGTGTCGCTCGGCAGCACCCGTCGGCGAGCGCCCAAGAGATCGCGAGCGGGTCGCTCGAGGCCATCGTCAAGCTGCCAATCACCATCATCGGCGCTCCATTCCGGCTTCTCGGCGGCGTCTGACTGCAGGTCATCGCTCGCGGTTACCGTCGTCGATGCCCCCGGCTTGCATGTAGACCTTCTGCTGACGGGCAGCGGCCCGATCCCCGTCGCTTCGGCCATGCGGGATTTGGATGCTGCGCGGTTCTCTCAAGACAAAGGTCACGCGTTCGAATCGTGTCGGGCGCATGCCCGCGTCGCCCCCGCCCTCATTCAGCCCCTCAACTGAACCGCAGGACGAGGCGGATGACCTCGATTTGCGTCGCCTTCACCGCGCGGCGCGCCGGAAACACCCGGAATGCCGCGTTGACGGATCGGCGAGCGAGGCGCTCAAGCGCCCAGCTCAAAAGCACGGGCCAGAAGCTCGTAATTGCGCAGGCGCAGTCGCGGATCGTCCAGGAAATCCTGAATCATGAACTCTTCGATCCCGGTTCTGTCCGCCATGCGCGAAAGGGTCGCCTTCACGCGCTCGGGCGTGCCGACGACATAGGCGGGCCAGTCCGCGGTCTCCGCGGGGACCATCCCGCCCATCACGGCGATCGCCTCACCGAGCTCCGGCAGATGCCGCACCATGATCCGCTCCGGCGAGCGCCGGAGCTTGAACACCGCACGCACCGGCATGGCGAGCCGCTCCGCCTCTTCCTGGGTCTCTCCGACGATGACGCGCACGGCGATGAAGGCCTGCGGCGCGGCAATGCCGGCGGCGTGACGGGACGGGGCGAAGTTCCTGGCATAGGCCGCCGCGGCATGCGGCGCCTGTTCCGGCTTGTGAAAGGCGCTGCAGGCGAGGCCGAGGCCGAGCCTCGCTGCCCTTTCGGCACTTTCCTCACTGACCGCGAGAACCCATGGCAGAGGTCCGGCAGGCTCGTCCGGCATGATCCGGATGCCATGGAACGGCGAGGTGGCGGGCAGGTCGTTGCCGAGCCAGCCGATCAGCTCCTCGACCTGCGCGGCATGATCGTCCGGGAGCGTGGCATCCCGGAGGCGCTGCAGCGCGCGATCGGCGACCGGGCCCGCCGTGGCGCGGCCGATGCCGACATCGATGCGCCCCGGAAACAACGCGTTCAACGTGCGCATCGCCTCGGCGACCTTGTAGGGGCTGTAGTGGTTCAGCAGCACGCCCCCAACCCCGATCCTGATCCGCGAGGTCGCGCCGGCCAGTGCCGCGGCGAAGACCTCCGGCGCTGGATTGGCCTCGAAGGCGACGTCGTGATGCTCGACGATCCAGTAGCGCGTAAAGCCGAGCCGCTCGGCCGCCCGTGCCATGCCGATGGCCGTCCGCAGGGCATCGCCGGAAGAGCCGCCCTTCGGCAGGACGATCGGATCGAGAAGCGACAGACGCATGATGCTTGAACCGGAAACGATGGCGCCGGCCGGAGAACGACCGGCGCCATGCGGGGCTATTTCAGGGTGAAGGCGGAGGGGGCGACGAGGCTCGCCTTGATGTCGATCGCCTTGGCCTTGGGCAACATGCCCGCCTGGACCATGAAATCCTGATCTTCCGAGAGATTGGCGATATCGGCCTCGGTCATCGCCGGCGTGAAGTCGTAGAGCGGCAGCTGCGCCCGGGCGTCCTCGATCGAGATCTTCTGCTCCCTGGCGGCGATCGCCAGCGCCTCCTCGGGGTTCTTCGCCACGAAGTCGAGGGCCTTGCGATGCGCCTCGAAATAGGCGGCGAGCAGATCGGGATGCTGCTCGGCGAAGGCGGTGCGGGCGCCGATCACCGTCGTCGGCTTGATCAGCCCTTCGCCGCTGGTCAGGGCCTTGCCGCCCGCCTTCTCGACCAGGGTGACGTTGGCGCCGGCGAGGGTTGCGACATCGACCTGGCCGGCGAGGAGCGCAGCCCGGGCAGCCGGCAGATCCATGTTGATGTATTCGACGTCGTTCAGCGTCAGCTTCTGCGAAGCGAGCGCCGCTACGAGAAGCTGGTTCAGCACCGTGCCCTTCGGGCCCGCGATCTTCTTGCCCTTGAGATCGGCGATCTTCGCCGGACCATCGGCGCGGGTCATCAGGAAATAGGCCTTGGGCGAGCGGGCATAGGCAGCGACCACCTTGAGGTCGACGCCATTGGCACGGGCGAGGATCGCCGAGGTGCCGCCGAGCACGCTGGCGAGGTCGATCTCGCCGGCGGCAAGGGCCTGCGTCTGCTGGGCGCCCGAGGTGATCACCGGATTCTCGACCTTGATGCCGAATTTGGCGAAGGCCTCGTCGAGATAGCCCATCTCGCGCATGACGATGGAGGGCACGTTGAAGGGCGCGGTCACATAGGTGACGCGGACCGTCTTCGGCTTGTCCGCCGCTGCGGCGGGGCCGATCAGCAGGGTGAGCGCGAGGCCCAGGGAAGCGAGACGTTTCATCGGGATGGCTCCTTGTCAGGGGCGGGAAGCACGGCGGTTTCCGGCTCCCGCGCCGGTGCGGTCAGATTCGCGAGGATGCGCCGGCGATGGTCGTTGACGGCCGTGGCCGTCGGGTCGCGCGGAAAAGGCAGGTCGACCGGCTCGTGACCGACGACGCGGCCGCGCTCGAGTTCGAGCACATGCTGGCCGAGCAGGACCGCCTCCTCGACGTCATGGGTGACGAAGACGATGGTCGGGCGCTTCTTCTGCCAGATCGCGATGAGCTCATTCTGCATCGCGCGGCGGGTAAAGGCGTCGAGCGCGGCGAAGGGCTCGTCGAGCAGGAGCAGGTCCGGCTCCGTCACCAGGGCCCTGGCGATGGCAACGCGCTGCGCCATGCCGCCCGAAAGCTGGCTCGGCATGGCGTCGGCGAAGGCGGACAGCCCGACAGTCTCGAGCGCGACGCGGCTGCGCTCCTCGGCGACGGAGGCGGGGAAGCGCCGGCGCAGGCCGAAGGAGACGTTGCCGAGCGTGTCGAGCCAGGGCATCAGCCGCGCCTCCTGAAACACCACACCCGTCCGCACCGGGCCGCCCTGGCGCCGCAGCGCGCCGCTGGTCGGCTGTTCGAGGCCGGCGAGGAGACGCAGCAGAGTGGTCTTCCCGCAGCCGCTGCGACCGACCACCGTCGTGATCGAGCCGCGCGGGAATGTCAGGTCGACCCCGGCGAGCGCAACGACCTCCGTCTCGCCCAGCCGATAGGCCTTGCCGAGCTGGTGCGCCTCAAGCACGGGCCATCTCCAGATCGCCGGACAGCCAGCTCGCCTTGCGGCTGATGAGATATCGCAGGAGGTGATCGCTGATGAGGCCGAGCACCCCGATCACCAGGATGCCCGCCAGCACGATGTCGGTGCGCGCCAGGTTTTCGGCGTCGACGATCATGTAGCCGAGGCCCGCCGACGAGGCGATGAGCTCGGCGCCGACGAGGGCCCGCCAGCTATAGCCGAGGCCGATGCGCAGCCCGACCACGATCGACGGCAGGGCCGAGGGCAGGACGATGCGCAGCATGATCTCGGTGCGGCTGAAGCCGTAGACCGTCCCGACATCGATGAGCTTGCGGTCGACGGCGGTGATGCCGCCGCGGACGCCGAGGAAAATCGGAAAGAAGCAGGAGAGGACGATGATCCCGATCTTCTGCGCCTCGCCGATGCCGAGCCACAGGATCAGCAACGGCATCATCGCGAGCGGCGGGATCTGTCGGAGGAATTCGAGCAAGGGCTCGATCATGCGGCGCAGCGCGCCGCTGAGGCTGAACAGCAATGCGACCGGAACCGCAAAAGCGATCGCGAGCAGGTAACCCGAGGCCACGCGCCGCAGGCTGACCAGCGTGTGCTTGGCGAGAACGCCCGAGCCGGCGAGCTCGACCAGCGTCTCGAACACGGCTTGCGGCGAAGGCAACAGGAAAGGCGTGACCCAGCCCGAGGTGCTCGCCACATGCCACGCCGCCAAGGCCGCGAGGAAGACAGCCAGCGTTGAAAGTCGCGGCATCGAAGAACCAGATTACAGAAGGTGGCTGGCCTGTAACCTCATCGGCCAGAATAGCAAGCACTGCGATCAAGTATTGAATTGTTCTAATTTGGAGAAACATTGAATATAGGACGCAGCGCGTTCGCGTCGATGTGCAGGTTCATCGCCCGGCGCGCCGCCTCGGCGTCGCCGCTCTCGATCGCGGCCAGGATCGCCCGATGCTTCGCCAGCGCATCTCCGAGCGCGCCGCTCTGCGAGGTCATCAGATGATGGACGCGTTCAAGCTGGGCGCGGGCGCGCGTGACACCGGCCCACATCTGGCCCAGCCTCTGCTCCAGAAAGAGCGCGCGGTGGAAGCGCTCGTCACAGGCATAGGCCGCCACGGCATTGCCGTTCGCGACGGCCTCTCCATGGTCTGCGAGCGCCGCCCGCATCTCGGCAAGCAGGCCGGCCGGGCGCTCACGCGCCGCCATGGCCGCAGCCTCGCCTTCCAGCAATCGGCGGATCAGGCTCGCTTCCGCGACAAGCGACGGGTCGATCAGCGAGACGAACGTGCCGAGATTGGGAAAGACATCGAGCAACTGCTCCTCGACGAGCCTCGCGAAGGCCTCGCGCACCAGAGTCCGGCTGACCGAATAGGCCTGCGCAACCTCGCCTTCGGAAAGCGGGCTTCCGGGCGCGAGCTCGAGCGAGATTATCGCCGCCCGCAAGGCGCGATGAATCTGCTCCGGGGCAGGCGATGTGCGGTCGATACTGAGCGGCCGAAGCGCCGGCATGGGTGCATTTCGCACAGGTCTCGGCATCGCCACCTCCCAATAACCAGAATACCGGCATACCGGTTATCGAGCAGAGTCCAGCGACGCGCTCAAGCGGCCAGCACTCAAAGCCGGCTCGCCTCGTCCATGCCGGGAATGCAGGACGCGGAGGCGCCCCGAGGCCACCGCCTCACGAGCCGGGCGCGAAGAAGGCCAGGCGGCTGAACAGCGTGTAGTGCGATTCGAAGACCATGATGCCGACGAAGACCAGCAGCGCCAGTGGCGGGAGCAGGATCGCGTAGGCCAGCGCCAGGCGCTCCCAGGCCATATGCATGAAGACCGCCACGATCAGCCCGGCCTTGGCCATCATGAAGATCAGGATCAGCGACCAGCGCAGATAGCCGACGAGGCCGAAATAATCGACCAGATAGGAGCAGGTGCTGAGGATGAACAGCCAGCCCCAGACCACGAGGTAGAGCCTGATCGGGTGATGCTGCGTCTCGCCCTGGGGGGCCGTCTGCGCCACGGCGGTGCTCGTCGTCCCGGACATCGCGACCTCCCTCACCAGAGATAGAACAGAGCGAAGATGAAGACCCAGACGAGATCGACGAAGTGCCAGTAGAGCCCGGTGATCTCGACGATCTCGTAATTCCCCTTGCGGCTCGTGAAGAAGCCGCGCCGTTCCCGGTCGAAATCGCCGCGCCAGACCTTGCGGGCGATGATAAGCAGGAAGATCACGCCGATCGTGACATGCGTGCCGTGGAAGCCGGTGATCATGAAGAAGCTGGCGCCGAACTGCTCCGCCCCCCAGGGGTTCCCCCATGGGCGGACACCCTCGGCGATCAGCTTGGACCATTCGAAGGCCTGCATGCCGACGAAGGTCGCACCAAGCAGGGCCGTCGCCAGCATCAAGATCGCCGTCTTCCGGCGGTCGCGGCGATAGCCGAAATTGACCGCCATCGCCATCGTGCCGCTGCTGCTGATCAGGACGAAGGTCATGATGGCGATCAGGATCAGCGGCAAATGGTGGCCGGCGATCTCGAGCGCGAAGACCTCGCTGGGATTGGGCCACGGCACCACCGTCGACATCCTGACCGTCATGTAGCCGATGAGGAACGAGCCGAAGATGAAGGTGTCGCTGAGCAGGAAGACCCACATCATGGCCTTCCCCCAGGAGACGTTCCTGAAGGCCTTCTGATCGGACGACCAGTCCGCCACGAAGCCGCGCCAGCCGGCGGGGCGGGCGATCTCGGCACTCGCGACGGTCGGCACAATCTCGTTCATCGGCCCCTCCTCGGTGGAAGATCCAGAAACTAGGTCAGCAGGCCACGGCAAATCTCGATGAGCTCATCCGTCCAGCGCATCAGCAGGCTGAACAGGACCAGCCAAACGAGCAGCAGGAAATGCCAGTAGATGGCGCAGAGCTCGACGCTCAGCGTGATCCCGCCCAGCGCCTTCGCGCCCGGCTCCCTCGGCAGGGCGAAGGCCCGCGCCGATGTCCGGCCGAGCGCCACGAGCCCGCCGAGCATATGCGCGCCGTGAATCGCCGTGACCAGATAGAAGAAGGCGCTGGCAGGGTTGGCCGCGGAGAAATAGCCGGCGGCGGCAAGCTCGCGCCAGGCCTGCAGCTGGGCGGCGAGGAAGGCGAGCGAGCATAGCCCGGCGGCGAGGAGGCTGGAGCGGAGATGGCCGAGTTCATCGCAACGGGCCGCGACGACCGCGATGTGCAGGGCGAGGCTCGCGAGCATCAGGAGCCCGGTGCTGAACCAAAGCACGGCCGGCATCGGCAGCGCGCGCCAATCGGCCATGGCCATGCGCATCGAATAGGCGCTGATCAGCAGGGCGAAGAGCGAGCTGGCAACGACGAGGAAGGTGCCGAGGCCGAGCTTGGCCGTCGCCGGCGCCGAGGGCGGCGCGGTGTCGCCGATAACCCCCACCTCGAGCCAGGGCTTGGCCGTCAGGCGCTGGCGCGAGAGCCACCAGCCGGCGACGGCTGCCACGACGACCATGAACCCGAGGACCACGCCCATGACGGCATCTCCTCACCCGGTCCGCGGCGTTGGCGGCTGGTTCTGCGGCAGGAAATCCTCCGCGGCGCCGGGCACGCTGTAGTCATAGGCCCAGCGATAGACGACCGGCAGGGTCTTGCCCCAGTTGCCATGGGCCGGCGGCGTCTGCGGCGTCTGCCATTCCAGCGTGGTCGCACGCCAGGGATTGCCGCCGGCCGGACGGCCGCGGCGGATGCTCCAGATCAGATTGAACAGGAAGACGAGCTGGGCGGCGCCGACGATCAGGGCGACGACCGTGATGAATTCGTTCAGCGTCGCGGCCGAGGGCGGGACGAAGGCCATCTCGCCGATCTCGTGATAGCGGCGCGGCACGCCCATCAGCCCGATGTAGTGCATCGGGAAGAAGATCAGATAGGCCCCAAGGAAGGTGACCCAGAAATGGAGCTTGCCGAGCCGGTCGTCGAGCATGTGCCCGGTGACCTTCGGGTACCAGTGATAGATCGCGCCGAAGATCACCAGGATCGGCGCGACGCCCATCACCATGTGGAAATGGGCGACGACGAACATCGTGTCGGAGAGGGGCACGTCGACGACGACATTGCCGAGGAACAGCCCGGTGAGCCCGCCATTTACGAAGGTGACGATGAAGCCGAGCGCGAACAGCATCGGCACGGTGAAATGGATGTCGCCCCGCCAGAGCGTCAGCACCCAGTTATAGACCTTGATCGCGGTGGGGATGGCGATGATCAGCGTCGTCGTGGCGAAGAAGAAGCCGAAGGACGGATGCATGCCGCTGACATACATGTGGTGCGCCCAGACGACGAAGCTGAGCGCGCCGATCGCGACCAGCGCCCAGACCATCATGCGGTAGCCGAAGATGTTCTTGCGGGCGTGGGTGCTGATCAGGTCCGAGACGATGCCGAAGGCCGGCAACGCGACGATGTAGACCTCCGGATGCCCGAAGAACCAGAACAGGTGCTGGAACAGGATGGGGCTGCCGCCCTTATAGGCCAGCCTCTCGCCCATCGCCACGATCGCCGGCATGAAGAAGCTGGTGCCGATCAACCGGTCGAGCAGCATCATCACGGCCCCGACGAACAGGGCGGGGAAGGCGAGCAGCGCCATGACGGTGGCGGTGAAGATGCCCCAGATCGTCAAGGGCATGCGCATCAGCGTCATCCCCCTGGCGCGCCCCTGCAGCACCGTCACGACATAGTTCAGCCCGCCCATGGTGAAGCCGATGATGAAGAGGATCAGCGAGACGAGCATCACGATGATGCCCCATTGCTGGCCGGGCGTGTTGGAGAGGATCGCCTGCGGCGGATAGAGCGTCCAGCCCGCTCCCGTCGGCCCGCCCGGCAGGAAAAAGCCGGTCACGAGCACCAGCACCGCGAGGAAATAGATCCAGAAGCTCAGCATGTTGACATAGGGGAACACCATGTCCCGCGCGCCGAGCATCAGCGGGATCAGGTAGTTGCCGAAGCCGCCGAGGAACAGGGCGGTCAGCAGATAGACCACCATGATCATGCCGTGCATGGTGATGAGTTGGTAGTAGCGATCCGGGTCGATGAAGGAGAACACGCCGGGAAAGCCGAGCTGCAGCCGCATCAGCCAGGACAGCACCAGCGCGACCAGCCCTATCGCCAGCGCCACCGTCGCATACTGGATGGCGATGATCTTGGCGTCCTGCGAGAAGACGTATTTCGTGACCCAGCTCTTCGGATGGTAGAGCTCGACATCGTCGGTCTCGGCCGCCGATAGCGGTTCCGGGGTGCCGTGCATCACGTCGACCATCAGCCGATCTCCCACTCCTCGCGGGGGCAAGACCCGACCCCGGGCGCGCCCTAGTTCTTCGCCTGCGCCCTGGCGGGCTCCCGTAGCTGGGCAAAGGTCTTCTGCTGCTGCAGCCAGGCCTGGTACTGGCCCTCCGGCTCGACCACGACATTGCCGCGCATGAAGGTATGTCCGGTGCCGCAGAGCTCGGCGCAAAGCACGTCGAAGGTGCCGGCCAGCGTCGGCGTGAACCAGTAATAGGTGACGCTGCCGGGGATCATGTCCATCTTGGCGCGGAATTCCGGCACGTAGAAGTCGTGCACGACATCGACCGCGCGCAGCAGCATCTTCACGGGCTTGCCGAGCTGCAGATGGAGGTTGTCGCCCTGGATGACGACGTCGTCCTGCCCGTGCGGGTCCTTCGGATCGATGCCGAGCGGGTTCTCGGGGGAGATGAGGGCAACATCGGAGGCGCCGAGCCTGCCGTCCGCGCCCGGCAGCCGGTAGGCCCATTGCCATTGCTGGCCGATGACCTCGACCGTCGTCGCATCCTTGGGCACCGTCACAAACTGGTGCCAGACCACCAGCCCTGGAGCGAGCATGGCGGCAACGCCGACGGCCGTGCCGATCGCCAGCCACCATTCGAGCCGCTTGTTCTCGGGCTCATAGGCGGCACGGTTGCCCTCGCGATGGCGGAACCGGAAGACGCAATAGGCCATGAACAGAACGACGGCCGCGAAGACCGTGCCGGTGATCCAGAACGTCACGATGATGGTGTTGTCGATATAGTGCCAATTGGACGCGATCGGCGTCCACCACCACGGGCTCAGGAAGTGGAAGACCACCGAGCCGATCACGACCAGAGCCAGTATGACCGCGATACCCATCCCGCTTCATCCTTGCCGAGGGCGGCGATGAACGGAAGCCAAGCCACGCCGCAGCGCAGGCGCGCCGCGACGCTAAGTCAACAAACGCAACTCCAGCATGAGGACGATGTCGACGCCCGCTGCCAAGCGGGTCTTCTGCTCGCCGGGGACATGATCGACGAGGCCAACAGCGGCGCAGGCCGGCCGCTCGGCGCCGGCGCTGCCGGGTGCCCTGCGCAGTTTGAAGCTCTGAGCCCTGTTCGCCATCGCCGAACCTTCGGTTCGCCCGGACGACACGCGTCACCATCCGACGCATAAACTCTCGGCCGGGCCAGGCAGCATTCAAGCGCTCAACCCAAAGTCACCTTCATGTTGTCGTCCTGCGCTCGGGAGTTGTCAAATCGACCCTGCGCTGAAAGCGGATACCACCCTCGATGCCATCGAAGGCCGCAAACTCTATTTCTTCTTTCCGTCTGAATCGAACTGCTTGAGAAAAGCGACGATGTCGTCGATCTCCTGATCGGTCTTCAGGCCCGGAAACACCATCTTGGTTCCCGGGACCTTGGCCTGAGGCCCCTTGATGTAATCGCGGAAGGTGGCCTCGTCCCAAACGATGCCGGAATTCTTGTTGGCGGGCGAATAGCTGTAGCCCTCGATCGAACCCGCCGGGCGGCCAAAGAGGCCGTTCAGGCGCGGTCCGACGGCGTTCTTCGCGGTCTCGCCGACCTGGTGGCAGGCCCGACATTTCAGGAAAACCTTCTCGCCGGCGGCAGCGTCGCCCGCCGCTTCGGCCGGACGGGGCCACACGAACAGGGCCAGCAGGGCCATCACGGTCCAAGGAGCCATCGGACGCCTCCCGAAATCCCGGAGGCGGTCTTAGCCAGACCAACGTCCGAGCCATAGAACGCCCATCATACGCTCATCGCCGCCCCACTCCAATCCGGAGCGTCGCGACGACCCGGCGGGCGCGCCTCCAAGGACAACGCGGCGCAGGTCTTGCGCGCAAACGGGAAGCGAGAGGCCTATTCCGCGGCCTCGGCATCCCCGGCCGCCTGCATCTCCTCCCAATCGCGGGCGGCGCTGGCGAGATGGCCGGCGAGGTGGCGAACTGCGCCCGCCCGGTTGCCCTGGTCGAGCGCCCTCCGGCCTCCGGCCCAGGCAGCCCAAGCTGCGCATGTGGGAAGTCTCGCTGGCGCAGCGAGGCCTTGATCCCGCCGGCAGGCAAGCGGTCGGCGACGACCGGCGCGACGCTGGCGCGCCCGCCGCCGATCGTCGGGTAAGGATCGGCCGATCACCCGATTCCGTCGGCTCCGGCTCCGGCTTCGGCCTTGCTCGGGCGGGTCGAGGGCCGCACGCGCTCTCGCAGCGACTGGAAGACCACGTAGAGCGCCGGGATCAGGAAGATCCCGATGAAGGCCGATGCCAGCATGCCGCCGAAGACGGGCGTGCTGACATTGCGCCGGGCGAGCATCGCCGGCCCCTCGGCGATGACGAGCGGCAGCAGGCCGAGGATGAAGGCGAAGGAGGTCATCATCACCGGGCGGAAGCGCAGGCGCGCGCCCTCGGTCGCCGCATGCAGCAGCGGATGGCCCTTCTCGCGCAGCTCCTTGGCGAACTCGACGATCAGGATGCCGTTCTTGGCCGCGAGGCCGATCAGCACGACGATGCCGATCTGGGCATAGAGATCCAGCGTCAGCCCCGCGACCACGATCGCGACGAAGGCGCCGAGCACGCCGACCGCGACCGAGAGCAGGACTGGCACCGGGATCGTCCAGCTCTCATAGAGTGCGACGAGGAAGAGGTAGGCGAAGAGCAGGGCGAAGGCGAGGATGATCGAGGTCTGCCCCTCGGCCCGCTTCTCCTGGAACGACACGTCGGTCCAGGCGCCACGATAGCTCGCCGGCAGCGTCTTGGCTGCGACCGCCTCCATCGCAGCCAGGGCCTGACCGGAGGAGACGCCGGGTGCGGGCGAACCCTGCAGGGTGACTGCGAGACGGTTGTTGTAGCGGATCAGCGCCTGTGGCCCGAGCACCAGCCTGGCCTCGACGAAGCTGCGCAGCGGGACCATCTCGCCGCCGCGATTGCGGACATTGATGCGGTAGATGTCATCGATCGAGGCACGGTCGACGCCCTCGGCCTGGACCTGCACCTGCCAGGTCCGGCCGAACAGGTTCATGTCGTTGACATAGTAGCCGCCGAGCGAAGCCTGCAGCGCCTGGAAGACGTTGCTGAGCTCGACCCCGAGGATCTGGACCTTGTCCCGGTCGATATCGAGATAGATCGAGGGCGCCGAATCCGAGAAGGTCGAGAAGACCCGCCGTAGCTGCGGATCCTGGTTGGCCGCGATGGTGAGGCCCCGCAGCGCGCGGCCGAGGGCCTTGGGATCGGAGGTCCCCATATCCATGACGACGTAGCTGAAGCCGCCGCCGCTGCCGAGACCGATGATCGGAGGCGGAGCGATCGGCACGACGCTGCCGCCGCGCACGGCCCGCAGCTTCTGCGAAAGCCGGGCAATGACTGCCGCGGCCGAATCCTCGCGGCCGGTCCGCTCCTCGAAGGGCTTCAGCGAAACCATGACGAAGCCGGCATTGGGCTGCGAGTAGTTGTCGAGGAAGTTCAGTCCGATGACGGTGGAATAGTCCGCGATCGCGCTTTCGGCCTTGAGAACCCCCTCCACCTCGGCCATCACCGCCGATGTGCGCCCGATCGAGGCGCCGTCCGGCAGCTGGGCGACGATGAAGAAGGCGCCCTGGTCGTCATCCGGCAGGAAGCCGGTCGGCGTGATCCGGCCCATGGCATAGATGCCGGCGCCGAAGGCGGCGGTCAGCGCGAGAGAGATGAAGGAGACGCGCACGAGGCGCGCGACGGCGTTGCCGTAACGGTCGCGCACCCAGTCGATGCCGCTCATGAGACGGGCGATCGGGCCGCGCCGCGGCCCTTCGTGACGCCTGAGCAGCACGGCGCAGAGCGCCGGCGAAAGCGTCAGCGCATTGATGGCCGACAGCACCATCGCCACCGCCACGGTGACGGCGAACTGCCGGAACAGCTCGCCGGAGATGCCGGGGATAAAGGCGACCGGGACGAAGACCGAGAGCAGGACCAGCGTGATCGCGATGATCGGCGCCACGATCTCGCTCATCGCCTTCTTGGTCGCCTCGGCCGGCGTCAGCTCCGGATGCTCCTCCATCACGCGCTCGACGTTCTCGATCACGACGATCGCGTCGTCGACGACGATGCCGATCGCGAGGACCACCGCCAGCAGCGAGACCGTGTTGGCGGAATAGCCGATGGCATTGAGGACGATGAAGGCGCCGATGAGGCTGACCGGCACGGCGACGGTCGGGATCAGCGTGGCGCGCAGATTGCCGAGGAAGAGATAGACGACGAGGACGACGAGAACGAAGGCCTCGAGCAGCGTCTTCTGCACCTCATGGATCGTCGCGGTGACGAAGGCGGTCGGGTCGTAGGTGACCTTCCATTCCAGGCCTTCGGGGAAGGATTTCGACAGGTCGCCCACCGTCTTCTTGACGGCATCGAGCGCGGCGATCGCATTGGCGCCGGGCGATTGGTAGACGCCGATCAGCACGGCGGGGCCGCCGTTCAGCCTTGTGTCGCGGTCGAGATTGGCGGCGCCGAGCTCAAGCCGCGCCACGTCGGAGAGGCGCAGGATCGAGCCGTCCGGATTGGTGCGCAGCACGATCTTGCCGAACTCCTCCGGCGAGGTCAGGCGACCTTTGGTCTGGATGTTGAGCTGCAGCTGCTGGTCGTCCGAGATCGGGCGCGCGCCGATGCGGCCGACAGCAGCCTGGGTGTTCTGGGACTGGATCGCGTTGATGATGTCGCCGGTCGTCAGGTTGAGACCGGTCAGCGCGTCGGTCTTGACCCAGGCCCGCATCGAGTAGTCCTGCGCGCCGAACAGCGCTGCATCGCCGACGCCGGGCGTCGAGCGGATCGAATCGAGCAGGTTGATGGTGACGTAGTTCGAGACGAACAGCGTGTCGTAGGTGTTCTTCGGCGCATAGACAGCGATCACGCCGAGCAGTGCCGAGGACTTCTTCTTCACCGTCACGCCGTTGCGCTGCACTTCCTGCGGCAGCTTCGACAGGGCGACCTGCACGCGGTTGTTGACGTTGACGCTGTTGATGTCGGGATTGGTGCCGAGCTCGAACGAGACCAGCAGCGAGTAGCTGCCGTCATTGCCGCTGACGCTCTTCATGTAGAGCATCTTGTCGGTGCCGACGATCTGGGCCTCGAGCGGCTGCGCCACGGTCTGCTCGATCACCGCCGCCGAGGCGCCGGGATAGGAGGCCGTCACCGAAACCTGCGGCGGCACGATGTCGGGATACTGCGCCACCGGGATCGCGAAGAGCGAGAGCAGGCCCGCGATCGTGGTGACGAGCGCGATGACGATGGCCAGGCGCGGCCGATCGACGAAGACGGAGGTGAACATCGGCTCAGCTCCGGCCGGCCGGCGGCGGGGTCACGGGCGAAGCCAGAACCGGGGTTCCAGGCCGCAGGTTCTGCAAGCCCTCGACGACGATCTGCTCGTTCCCGGCGAGACCGTCATCGACGACGACATAGGCGCCGGTCTCGGCGCCGATCTTGACGCGCTTGACCACGGCCTTGCCGTCCTCGACGGCGAAGACATAGGCGCCCTGCTGATCGGCGATCAGCGCCGATTGCGGGATCAAGACCTTCTCTTCGGCCTTGTCGGACTGGACGGTGACGCGAACGAGCGTGCCGTCGATCAGCCGGCCATCGGGATTCGGGATCTTGGCGCGCACCAGGACGGTGTCCGTGGCGCGATCGACCGACACGTCGACGAAATCGATGCGGCCTTTGTGGTCATAGGTCGAGCCATCGGCGAATCGGATGCTGATGAGGGGAGCATGCGCTTCGTCCTTGACCGTGTTCGCCTTCAGCCCCAGGAATTCACGCTGGCTGACCGGGAAGTTCACATACATCGGATCGCTGCTGACGATCTGCACGAGAACGCCGCTGTCGGGGCCGACGACGTTGCCCTTGGTGAGCTTGGTCCGGCCGATCCGGCCTGCGATCGGAGAGGTGATCTCGGTATAGCCGAGGTTGATCTGGGCCGTCTTCAGATTGGCTTCCGCGGTGGTCTTGTCGCCCAGCGCGCCCTGCTCCTCGGCGACACGCTGGTCGCGGACCGCTTCGGAGCCGGCGCTGGTGCGCAGCAGGTCCTCGGCGCGCTGCCGCTGGACGGTCGCGTTCTTGAGGGTGCCCTGGGCACGCTCGAGCGCGCCCTGCGCCTGCTCGACAGCCGCTTCGAAAGGCGGGCGCTCGATGCGGAAGAGCGGTGTGCCGACCTTGACGGTCGCGCCGTCCTTGAACAGCACCTCCTCGAGATAGCCGGTGACGCGGGCACGGACGTCGACGCGGTCGACCGCCTCGACGCGTCCAACGAAATCCGCCGTCTGCTCGATGGAGCGCTTCTGCGCCGCGACGGTCCCGACCGGAACCGGACCGGGCGCCGCCTGCTGCGCGAAAGCCGGCGCGCCAGCCGTGAGCGCGAGGCACCCGACGGCCAGGGCCGCCATGAAACGGCGCCGACCGGTCGGACGCGATTGCGTGTCCGCCAGCGAAAAAGCCTCGGGCATCAGACCCCCTCCGCGCATTAGCCTTGCCGTCCTCGCCAGGCTGGATCGCAGATGACGGCCACTCGGCGCCACTGTGCGGTTTTTTTTCCCGAAGAGCTAGGCCGATCGCAGCCAAAAGTGAACGGCCCGTCTCCCGGCATGCCCGGCCCGGGGCAAAACTTGCTGCGTTGCGGCTTGACAGTCGCTTCAAGCGCAATCGAACATGCCCCGGCCGTTGGGAAAGGGGAACCATGCGCCTGTTCGCTGCGTCGCTCGCGACCGAGACCAACACCTTCTCGCCGATCCCCACCTCACGGGCCAATTTCGAGGCCTCGGCCTATTTCCCGGCCGGCCAGCATCCGGACCGCGCCACCCACACCACCGCGCCGCTCTACGTCGCCCGCCAGCGCGCCAAGCGCGACGGCTTCGAACTGATCGAAGGCTCCTGCTTCTGGGCCGAACCGTCCGGCACCTGCGCGAAGGCCGACTACGAGGAGATGCGCGACGAGATCCTCGGCCAGCTCAAGGCGGCGCTACCGGTCGACGGCGTGCTGCTCGGCCTGCACGGCGCCATGGTCGCGCATGGTTACGACGATTGCGAGGGCGACATCCTCGAGCATGTGCGCGCCATCGTCGGCCCCTCGGTGCCGATCGGGGTCGAGCTCGACCCGCATTGCCATCTCACCGAGAAGCGCGTGCGGCTCGCCGACGCGATCATCCTCTACAAGGAATACCCGCATACCGACTTCGTCGAGCGTGCGCAGGAGCTGGTCGACATCATCGTCGCCACGGTCCGCGGCGAGATCAGGCCGGTGATGTCGCTCTATGACTGCCGCATGATCGAGCTGGTGCCGACGACGCGCGAGCCGGGCCGCTCCTTCGTCGACCGCATGAGCGCCCGCGAAGGCAAGGACGGCGTGCTCTCGATCTCGCTGGCGCATGGCTTCCAGCAGGGCGACGTCCCCGAGATCGGCACCCGCGTCCTCGTCGTCACGAACAACGACAAAGCGAAGGGCGATGCGCTCGCCGCCGAGCTAGGCGAGGAATTCCGCGCGCTCAAGGGGCAGTTCGCGCCGCCCGTGGTGCCGCTCGATGAAGCGTTCGACCGGGCGCTCGGCAGCGCCGCCAACGGCCCCAGCGTGATCGCGGATTCGACCGACAATGCCGGCGGCGGAGCCGCATCGGACAATACCAACGTCATCCGCCGGCTGCGCGAGCGCGGCATCGGCGACGCCGCGGTCGGCCCGATCTGGGACCCGGTTGCGGTCGAGTTCTGCCTGACCGCGGGCGTGGGAGCGACCATCCCGCTGCGCTTCGGCGGCAAGGCCGCCGCCACTTCAGGCGACCCGATCGACGGCGAGGTCACGGTGCTCGGCGCCGTCCGCAACGGCACGCAGAGCTTCGGCAGCGCGAAGGTGCCGATCGGCAATGCGGTGGGCATCCGCATCGACGGCATCGACGTGGCGCTGCTCTCGCACCGGACGCAGGCGCTCGGGCTCGAGATCTTCACCAGCGTCGGCATCGACCCGACGCAGAAGCGCATCGTCAGCGTCAAGTCGACTAACCATTTCCACGCCGCCTACGGGCCGATCGCCAGCGCCGTGATCTACACCGATGGCGGTGGCCCTTCGCATCTCGACGTGCGCAAATATCCCTACCGCAAGATCAACCGGCCGCTGTGGCCGCACGACCCGCTCCCGCCGGGACAGCTCGTGGTCTGAGGCCGCATCTGCCGGAAGGGACAGGAGATTCCGAAGCCATGACCTGACGAGGGCCTGACGGGGCGAATGCCCGCGGCCCGCCCATTGCGAGGAGGAGAACGAGATGACCACGACACGACGCCGCTTCGTTCAGGGCGGGCTGGCAACCGGCGCGCTCGTCGCCGCTCCGGCAACGATCCGCGCCCAAACCACGCCCCCGGTCGAGCGCACCATCCGCGCCGTGCTGCATGGCGACCTTCGCGTCTTCGATCCGATCTGGACCACCGCGAACATGACCTCCTACCACGCCGGCATGGTCTACGACATGCTGTTCGGCGTGAACGACAAATACGAGCCGCAGCCGCAGATGGTCTCGAAATGGTCGCTCTCGGACGACCGCAAGACCTACACGTTCGAACTGCGCGACGGGCTGCGCTTCAGCGACGGAACGCCCGTCACCGCGAAGGACTGCGTCGCCTCGATCCGGCGCTGGGGCGCCCGCGACGGCGGCGGCCAGCACATGATGGCCCGCCTCGCCGACACGCCCGTCAAGGACGACAAGACCTTCCAGATCGTGATGAAGGAGCCCTACGGGCTCGTCGTGGAATGGCTCGCCAAGGCGGCCACCAATGTCTGCTACATCATGCGCGAGAAGGAAGCGCAGACCGACCCGAACCAGCAGATCAGCACGATCATCGGCTCGGGCCCCTTCGTCTTCAACGAGGGCGCCGTCGTCCAGGGCCAGCGCTACGTCTACGACAAGAACCCGAACTACGTGCCGCGCTCGGAGCCGGCGGTGATGACCTCCGGCGGCAAGGTCGTGAATGTCGACCGGGTCGTCTTCGAGAACATCGCCGACGAGGCGACGGCCATCGCCGCGATCCGCGCCGGCGAGATCGACATGATCGAGTATCCCAACGTCGACCTGCTCGACACGCTGGCCGGCGAGAAGGACATCAAGCTCGAAGTCCTGAACAAGCAGGGCCAGCTCGGCTGGGCGCGCGTCAACTGGCTCCATCCGCCGTTCAACAACGTCAAGGCCCGCCAGGCCATGCTGCACCTGATCCACCCGACCGAGGTGATGAAGGCGACCTTCGGCGACGAGAAGTATTTCCGCGGCTGCTCCTCGCTGTTCGGCATGGGCACGCCGATGGAGAACGACGCCAATATCGACTGGTTCAAGACGGCGCCGAACATCGAGAAGGCCAAGCAGCTGCTCAAGGAATCCGGCTATGACGGCCGGCCCGTGGTGGTGCTGCAGGCGACCAACATCGCCTATATGAACAACGCCGCCAACCTGATCGCCCAATGGATGCGCCAGGCCGGCTTCAACGTCTCGCTGCAGGCCTCCGACTGGGGCGCCGTCGTCACCCGCCGTGCCGTCAAGGCCGCGCCCGACCAGGGTGGCTGGAACGTCTTCTTCACCTCGGGCTCGGTCAACGCCTTCGGCAACCCGGTCTCGCTCAGCGGCCATGCCGCCAATGGCGAGAAAGGCTGGTTCGGCTGGCCGAGCAACGAACTGCACGAGCAGCTGCGCGACAAATGGGCCGGGGCCCAGACCGACGCCGAGCGCAAGCAGATCGCCCGCGAGATCCAGCAGAACGCCTGGGATTTCGTGCCGCACCTCTATTACGGCCAATGGTTCCAGCCGGCCGCCCTGCGCAAGCTGACCGGGCTGATCGGCATGCCGGAGCTGATCCCGTTCTGGAACGTCAAGAAGGGCTGAGAGCCCGCCGGGCCACCCCGGCCCCGCCGTGAGCGGGGCCGGTTTCTCGACCTTGCCCCCGGACCGGCCGAAGCACCGCCTCCGGGAGGCTTCTTGCGCGCCTTCGCGGCGCGCACGCCGCGGTGGCGGGAAGCGCCGCCCCTGTAGCGTTCGAACATGGCGGCAGGCGGGGCGGACCGCCCGGCCGCCACGACTCCAAGGAGGACGACCGGACCCATGCTGAGCTATCTCGCACAACGCCTGGTATCGACGATTCTCGTCATGACGCTGGTCGGCATCTTCGTCTTCCTGCTGCTGCATCTTTCGGCGGGGGACCCGGCCGCGATCATCGCCGGCGACTACGCGACCCCGCAGCAGATCGTCGCCATCCGCCAGCGGCTCGGTCTCGACGACCCGCTGCTCGTCCAGTTCGGGCGCTGGGCGCTGCGCGTCATCCAGGGTGATCTCGGCGTCTCGATCTTCTCCAGCACGCCGGTCTCGGCGCTGATCCTGCAGCGCCTCGAGCCAACGCTGTCGCTGGCCCTGCTGACGATGCTGTTCGCGGTCACGATCGCGGTGACCTTCGGCGTACTCGCCGCCTGGAAGGCCGGCCGGCCGATCGACCGCCTGCTCATGGGCTTCTCTGTGCTCGGCTTCTCGATGCCGACTTTCGTCGTCGGCTACGGGCTGATCTACATCTTCGCCATCGAGCTGCGCTGGCTGCCGGTGCAGGGCTATCGCGCGCTCGCGGACGGAATCGGCCCCTGGTTCCTCCATCTCGTGCTGCCGACGGTGACGCTCGGCCTGGCCTATGTCGCCCTGATCGCGCGGATGACGCGGGCCTCGATGCAGGAGGTTCTGGAAGAGGACTATATCCGCACCGCCAACGCCAAGGGCGTGCCGGCCCGCACCATGCTGATGAAACACGCGCTCAAGAATGCCGGCGTGCCGATCATCACGGTGATCGGCATCGGCGTCGCCCTGCTGATCGGCGGCGTCGTGATTACTGAAACCGTCTTCAACATCCCCGGCGTCGGCCGGCTCGTGGTCGACGCGATCTCGAAGCGCGACTACCCGATCATCCAGGGCGTCATACTGATCTTCTCGGGCGTCTATGTCCTCATCAACTTGGCCGTCGATCTGTCCTATTCGCTGATCGATCCGCGGATCCGGCACTGAGGAGGCGCGACGATGACCGCAATCCCCGCCCCGACCGCCGCCGCAACGTCCGCGCGCCCGCTCGCCCGCTTCGGCCGCTTCGCCCGCCGCAACCCGACCGTGCTGCTCGGCGCCGCCATCCTGATCTTCTTCCTCGGCGTCGCCATCGCCGCGCCGCTGATCGCTGGCGACCCGATGCTGAAGCTGCCGACCCGGCGGCTGCAGCCGCCCTCGCCGGAACTGTGGTTCGGCACCGACCATCTCGGCCAGGACGTCTTCGCCCGCACGGTCTACGGCGCGCGGGTCTCGCTGATCGTCGGCTTCAGCGTCGCCGCGATCTCGATCCTGGTCGGGCTCGTGATCGGATTGTTCGCCGGCTATTATCGCTGGTTCGACAATATCGTGATGCGCCTGATGGACGGGCTGATGGCGATCCCCGCCATTCTGCTGGCGATCGCCATGGTCGCGCTGAACCAGGGCAGCATCGCCATCGTCGTCGCGGCGATCGCGATCCCCGAGCTGCCGCGCGTCGTGCGGCTCGTGCGCTCGATCGTGCTGAGCGTCCGCGAACTGCCCTTCGTCGAGGCCGCGATCGCCTGCGGGGCGCGGACCCCGCGCATCCTGCTGCGGCACATCACGCCGAGCACGATCGCCCCCCTGGTCGTCCAGGCCACCTATATCTGCGCCTCGGCGATCCTGGTCGAAGCCTCACTGTCCTTCCTCGGCGCCGGCGTCCCGCCGGAGGTGCCGAGCTGGGGCAACATGATCGCGTCGAGCCGGCTCTATCTGGCGCGCGCGCCGTGGACGATCTTCTGCCCGGCGATCGCGCTGGCGCTCGTCGTCCTCGCGGTCAACCTGCTCGGCGACGGGCTGCGCGACCGGCTGGATCCTCGCCTGTCGCGGCGGCTGTAAGCGCAAAACGACTGCGCCCGTCACCTGATCAAGGTGGCGGGCGCAAGCAAGCCGGCAGATGCGGCGCGCTTTTCCTTATTGCCCGATCTCGGCGAGATAGGTGCGCATGGCCCGCTCCGGCCCGTGCCAGGAGGCGCTGCCCTTGCCCTGAAGCTCCGGCGCGTCCTTCCAGCCCGGCTCGATACCGGTCATGTCCGGCAACAGATGGGCGATGCCCTTGTGGCAGTCGATGCAGGTCTTCTCGCCGGTGGTCAGGTAGCGGCCGTGGATTTCCGCCGCCCGGCGCGTCTGCTTGGTGAAGTCCATCGCGACCGAGGAATGGCAGTTCCGGCATTCGAGCGAGTCGTTCGCCTTCAGCCGCGCCCATTCGTGCTTGGCGAGTTCGAGACGCATGTTGAGGAACTTCTCACGCGTCGAGATCGTGCCGAAGATCTTGCCCCAGACCTCCTTCGAAGCCTGCATCTTGCGGGCGATCTTGTCCGTCCAGTTATGCGGGACGTGGCAATCCGGGCAGGTGGCGCGCACGCCCGAGCGATTGGAGAAGTGCACCGTCGACTGCAGCTCCTGATAGACGTTGTCGCGCATCTCGTGACAGGAGGTGCAGAACTTCTCGGTGTTGGTGACCTCCAGCGCGGTGTTGAAACCACCCCAGAAGAGCACGCCGCCGACAAAGCCGCCGAGCGTCAGGAGGCCGAGCGGCAGATAGGCGCTCGGCCGGCTGATGATGCGCCAGAAGCCGACGACGACGCTCCAGCACCAGAGAATGAAGGATTTGAGCCTGGCCATGTCTGCGTCCCGCTCACGGCTTCCGGCCGATGTCTTTGGCGTCCTGGAACCGGTTCTGGACCAAGGGCGGGACGTCGGTCTGCTGGACGTGGCAGGCCGTGCAGAAATAGCGCCGCGGCGTCACATCCGAGAGCACCTGCCCGTCCCGATCCTGGAAATGGGTGACGCTGATCATCGGTGCGCCCGAGCCCTCGGTGAACTCGCGCTTGTGGCAGTCCATGCAGCGATTGGTGTTGAGCGTGAGCTGGTAGCCGTCGATCGAATGCGGGATCACCGGTGGCTGCTCCGGATAGTTCCGCATGCGCCGGACGTCATCGACGACCGCGCGGCCCAGCGCGGGCACGCGCTCGAGCGCCATCGGATCGGCGGTGCCGGTCAGGCGCGGCACGATCTTCACCGGCGCCCCCTCCTGCGAGAAGGCTGCGCCGAAGGCGAGGACGAGGCCCGCCGCCAGGACGGCCCCGAGAAGAGTCAGCGAGCGCATCAGCCCGAGACCGGAACGATCTTGACCGCGCATTTCTTGAAATCCGTCTGCTTGGAGATGGGATCGGTGGCGTCGAGCGTCGTCTTGTTGATGAGCTGGCTCGCATCGAACCAGGGCACGAAGACCACGCCGGGCGGCATGCGGTTGCGCCCGCGCGTCTCGACGCGCGTGCGCATCTCGCCCCGGCGCGAGATCACCGTGATCTCGGCGCCCTGGTTGAGCCCGCGCTTGCGCGCATCCTCGGGATGCATGAAGCAGCGCGCACCCGGGAAGGCCTTGTAGAGCTCCGGCACGCGCATGGTCATCGAGCCGGAATGCCAGTGCTCGAGCACGCGGCCGGTGACGAGCCAGAGATCGTATTCCGCATCCGGCGATTCGGCCGGCGGCTCATAGGGCACCGCGATGATGCGGGCCTTGCCGTCCTTGTTGCCGTAGAACTCGACGCCCTTGCCGGGCTGCACATAGGGGTCGAGCCCCTCGCGATAGCGCCAGAGCGTCTCCTTGCCGTCGACCACAGGCCAACGCAGGCCGCGGACCTCGTGATAGAGCTCATAGGGCCCGAGATCGTGGCCATGGCCGCGGCCGAAGGTGGCATATTCCTCGAACAGGCCCTTGTGGACGTAGAAGCCGAAATCCTTCGATTCCTGGTTCTCGTAGTCGGGGCTGATCTCGGAGAGGGCGAATTTGTCGACGTTGCCGTTGCGGTAGAGCACGTCGAACAAGGTCTTGCCGCGATAATTCGGATTGGCGTCGAGAATCTCGGCCGGCCAGACCTCGTCGGTGGTGAAGCGCTTGGAGAACTCCATCAGCTGCCAGAGATCGGAACGCGCCTCTCCCGGCGCATTGACGAGCTGATGCCAGACATGGGTGCGCCGCTCGGCATTGCCGTAGGCGCCCTCCTTTTCGACCCACATCGCCGCCGGCAGGATCAGGTCGGCCGCCATGGCGGTCACCGTCGGATAGGCGTCGGAGACGACGACGAAATTCTCCGGATTGCGATAGCCCGGATAGGTCTCGTTGCTGCTGTTCGGCGCGGCCTGCAGGTTGTTGTTGACCTGGATCCAGTAGAAATTCAGCTTCCCGTCCTTGAGCATCCGGTCCTGCTCGACCGCGTGGTAGCCCGGCTTCTCCGGGATGATGCCGTTGGGGACGCGCCAGATCTCCTCGGTGTGCTTGCGGTGCTCGGGATTGGTCACCGTCATGTCGGCCGGCAGGCGATGGGCGAAGGTGCCGACCTCGCGTGCCGTGCCGCAGGCGGAGGGCTGGCCGGTGAGCGAGAACGGGCTGTTACCCGGCTCGGAAATCTTACCCGTCAGCAGGTGCAGGTTGTAGACGAGCTGGTTCGCCCAGACGCCGCGCACATGCTGGTTGAAGCCCATGGTCCAGAACGAGACGACCTTGCGCTTGGGGTCGGCATAGAGCTCGGCAAGCTGCTGCAGGAAGCCGGGCTCGACGCCGGTCAGGGCCGAAACCTTCTCCAGCGTGTAATCCTTGACGAAGGCGGCATAGGCCTCGAAATCGCTCGGCGTCGTCGCGGCCGGGTCGGCCGCCTTCCTCGCCTTGACCTCGCGCGGATCGTCCGGACGCAGGCCATAGCCGATATCGGTCGCGCCCTTCACGAAAGTCGTGTGCTTCTCGACGAAGTCCTTGTTCACCCGGCCGGTCGAGATGATGTGGTTGGCGATGTAGTTCAGGATCGCCAGGTCCGTGCCCGGCTTGAACACGATCGGGATGTCGGCGAGGTCCGAGCTGCGATGCGTGAAGGTCGAGAGCACCGCGACCTTCACATGCGGCTGGCCGAGCCGGCGGTCCGTCACCCGCGTCCACAGGATCGGGTGCATCTCCGCCATGTTCGAGCCCCAGAGCACGAAGGCGTCGGCATGCTCGAAATCGTCGTAGCAGCCCATCGGCTCGTCCATGCCGAAGGTCCGCATGAAGGCGTAGGCCGCGGACGCCATGCAGTGGCGGGCATTGGGGTCGAGATTGTTGGAGCGGAAGCCGGCCCGCATCAGCTTGGTCGCGGCATAGCCCTCGAAGATCGTCCACTGGCCGGAGCCGAACATGCCGAGTGCGGTCGGCCCCTTCGCCTTGAGGGTCTCCTTGGCCTTGGCGGCCATGGTGTCGAAAGCCTCGGCCCAGGAGACCGGCGTGAACTCGCCGTCCTTGGCATAGACGCCGTTCTTCTTGCGCAGCAGCGGCTGGGTCAGCCGGTCGCTGCCATACATGATCTTGGAAAGGAAATAGCCCTTGATGCAGTTGAGGCCGCGGTTGACGTCGGCCTTCATGTCGCCATGGGTGGCGATGACGCGCCCCTCCTTGACGCCGACCATGACGCCGCAACCAGTGCCACAGAAGCGGCACGGCGCCTTCGACCATTTGATCTGCAAGGTGTCGACGCCGCCCGAGACCGGCTGCGCTTCGGCCGGGACGCTCATATTGGCAGCGAGCGCGGCGACGCTGGCCGCCTGTGCCTTCAGCATCTCGCGACGGGACAGGGTCATGGGATCACTCCGGGGTCGTCGAGGGTTTCGAGGTCTTCGATCTGCTCGAACACCATGTTGGCCGAGAGCACGCCGTCGATAAGCCCGATGGCGGCGAGGCGGTCGCCGATCACGCCCGTGCTGGAGCCTTCCAGCACGATCACGATCTTGCCGTTCTCGACCCGATGCACCTCGGTGTCCGGCATCTCGCCGATGCGGGCGAGCACGGCCTCGACCTGCGCCGGCAGGGCTGAGACGACGGCGCTCGAAATGTGATGGAAGCGCGGGGCGGGGCGCTCAGCCATGGGTGACCTCCATGGCAGGCACGCTCACGCTGACGGCGCGCGCCGGGCAGGAGGCGATGCAGGCGCCGCAGCCAGTGCAGAGCTCGGTCGCGAGCTCCGGCAGGGCCGGCCCGCCGAGGCGCGGCCGGAAGCGGATCGCGCTTTCCGGACAGGCGTCGCCGCAGCTCTGGCAGACGATGCCCCGCCCGGCAAAGCAATCCTGTCCGATCGTCGCGACATGGTCGAAGGCGGCTAGGGAACGGTCGAAGACCGGCTCGGGGCAGGCTTCGGCGCAGGCGCCGCAGAAACTGCATTCGCCATTCGCGAAGTCCAGGCTCGGGCGGCCATCGGCGTCGAGCGCGATGATTTTCGGCGGGCAGGCCGGGACACAGGCGCCGCAGCCGGTGCAGGCCGCGGCGATCGATGCCGCCCGGGACCATGGCGGCAGAACCCGGTCGGCGTGCGCATGACGACACCCGGTCAGGAAACCGCGCCGCCCGAGATCAATGGCGTTGCTGTTCATGGCCCGGCCTCACCGCGGCGGGCCCGGTGGGCCGAGGATGAGCTGGGACATCCAGACCAGGAAGCCGTATCCGCCGACGACGCCGACCGCGACGATCGGCCAGATCAGAACCGCCAGCGTGAAGAAGGCCAGAAGCTCGGCTCGCTTCGTCGGCTTGTCGGGTACGACCTCCGGGCCGTCCGTCTTCGCGGTCTCCGTCGCCATCTCTTTTCCTTTCGGCAGCCGGCGCGGTCACATATCGCGGCGGAGCCCGATTAGAGATCGAGAAAAAGTATATGGATTTGCTTGGGCTTGTCCATGCCGTTCCGGCAGGTCTCATGCCCTCCGGATACTGTCTTTGACATACCGCAAATCGGATCCGCCGAATGCGATCGATTCGCCCGCGCGCCGCCGAACGCGGCCTGCCGTTCTCGACTACGGGCCGCACCTGGGCAATCGCAACGGTCGCAAGGGAGTCTGTGGAGCCAGAATCGATGGCGGAGCTCGCCCGCCCCGCATGGCAGGGTCGCTCGGCGAATCACTCGCCTGGTACAGGCGGCTGGACTTGGACAGGCAAGCCCCGTCCCGACCTCACGGTCTCTTTCGTCTTCCGACCGTCAATGTCTGGGAGAGTTTGATTTTGGTGGAGCCAGGCGGAATCGAACCGCCGACCTCTTGAATGCCATTCAAGCGCTCTCCCAACTGAGCTATGGCCCCACTCGCAACGGCCGACTTGGGGATCAGCCGTTCAATCCAAAGCTTTTGACCACCGGTTTCCGGTGGCTCTGCCCGGGCCGCCTGCCGGCGACGAAGCGCTCTATAGGCGGGCCGGGCGGAAGACACAAGCGCCTAATGTCGCTTTGTCGTCATCTTTTTTCGAAGGCCGGACTCAGTTGTCCTCGTCGCCCTCGATGTCCCCGTCGATCAGGTCGGAAACGTCATCGTCGCCTTCCTCATCCTCCTCGAGGAAGGTGTCGTCGTCCTCGCCGCCGATGTCGTCTTCGACCTCGATGTCGTCCTCGGTGGTGACGACGGCGTCCTTCTCGGACGTCTCGGCATCCGCATCCTCGAGCGAGACGAGCTCGACCGCGCCATCGGCAGCCTCGGTCTCTTCCTCCTCATCGGCCTCCGGCTTGCTCGGTGCCTTGGCCTGCGGCTCGAACATCGAGCGCGGATAGGCCTGGCCCGTGTAAGGCGAGACGATGGGATCCTTGTTCAAATCGTAGAACTTGCGACCCGTGACCGGGCAAACGCGCTTCGTTCCGAGTTCCGGTTTCGCCACTGCGTCGGACCCTTCAACCATCATGTTCTGAAAAGCAGGCGCGTCCGTTAGTCGGGGCGGGCGGCGCTGTCAAATGCTGATTTGCCTTCTGCGCCGGCCGCGCGCAAGAGCCAAGCGGATTCGCGGAGGGTCCGGCCACCCCGGACGGCCGCCAGATTGGCGCGCGGACATGGGCATGCTAGGGCGAACGGGCATCCCTATTCCCTTGATCGCAGAGTTCATAAGCCCGTGTCCCACGATCATGATCCCGTCCCGCTCTCCGCCAGCTCCGGCGGCCCGCTAAAGGGCCGCGTGCGGGTGCCGGGCGACAAATCGATCTCGCACCGTGCGATGATCTTCGGCCTGCTGGCGATCGGGGAGACCAAGGTCACCGGCCTGCTCGAGGGCGAGGACGTGATGCGCACCGCCGCCGCAGCCCGGGCGCTCGGCGCGATCGTCCATCATGACGGGCCGGGCTCCTGGCGCGTGCAGGGCGTCGGCGTCGGCGGCCTGCACGAGCCGGCCGGCGTGCTCGATTTCGGCAATGCCGGCACCGGCTCGCGCCTGATGATGGGCGTTTGCGGCTCGCATCCGATCACCACGACCTTCGACGGCGACGCCTCGCTGCGCAAGCGGCCGATGCGGCGCATCCTCGACCCGCTCGAGCAGATGGGCACCGTCGTGGTGTCGCAGCAGGAGGGCGGGCGCGTGCCCCTGACCCTGCGCGGGCCGAAGGAGGCGATCCCGATCACCTATCGCCCGCCGGTGGCCTCGGCGCAAATCAAGTCGGCCGTGCTGCTCGCCGCCCTCGCCGCGCCCGGCGAGACGACCGTGATCGAGGCCGAGGCGACGCGCGACCATACCGAGAAGATGCTCGCCCATTTCGGCGCCGAGATCAGCGTGACGCCGGAAGGCGCACATGGCCGCCGCATCGTGCTGAAGGGCCAGCCCGAACTCAGGGCGGCACCGATCGTGGTGCCGGCCGACCCCTCCTCCGCCGCCTTTCCGCTGGTGGCCGGGCTGATCGTACCGGGTTCCGACATCCTGATCGAGAGCGTGATGACGAACCCGCTGCGCTCGGGTCTCCTGACCACGCTGCGCGAGATGGGCGCCGACATCACCATCGAGCGCGAGGCCAATGAGGGCGGCGAGACCGTCGCGGACCTGCGGGTGCGCGCCTCGAGCCTGAAGGGCGTGACGGTGCCGCCCGAGCGGGCACCGGCGATGATCGACGAATATCCGGTGCTGGCGGTCGCGGCCGCCTTCGCCAGCGGCACGACGCGGATGTGCGGGCTGCAGGAGCTGCGCGTCAAGGAATCGGACCGCCTCGCCGCGGTGGAGGCCGGGCTGAAGGCGGCCGGCGTCCGCTGCGCGATCGAGGGCGACGACCTGATCGTCGAGGGTTCCGGCGGCGGGCCGGTGCGCGGCGGCGGGCCGATCGCGACCCATCTCGACCACCGCATCGCGATGAGCTTCCTCGTCATGGGGCTCGCGACGCAGCAGCCGGTCCAGGTCGACGACGGGGAGATGATCACCACCAGCTTCCCCAGCTTCGTGCCGCTGATGAACCAGCTCGGAGGCCGGATCGGATGAGCGCCGCGGCGGCGCGCAAGCGGCTCGTCATCGCCGTCGACGGCCCGGCCGCCTCGGGCAAGGGCACGCTGGCGCGCCGGCTCGCAGCCCATTACGGGCTGCCCTATCTGGACACCGGCCTGCTCTATCGGATGGTGGCGCGGGCCATGCTCGATGCCGGCCACGAGATCCGCGACGCGGAAGCTGCGGCGCTGATCGTCAACAGCTTCGACGAGACCGCCTTCCCCGAGGAGCGCCTGCGCGGGCGCGAGATCGGGGAGGCCGCCTCGGTCGTCGCCGCGATGCCGGCGGTGCGGGCCGGGCTTCTGGCGCGGCAGCGACGCTTCGCGGCGCAGGCCGGCGGCGCGGTGCTCGACGGGCGCGACATCGGCACGGTGATCTGCCCCGACGCCCCGGCCAAGCTCTTCGTCACCGCGACGCCGGAGGTGCGCGCGGCGCGCCGGCACAAGGAGCTGCTCGGGCGCGGCGAAGCCGTGCCCTTCGACGGCATCCTGGCCGATATCCGCCGACGCGATGCCCGCGATTCCGGCCGCAACGACGCACCGCTCAAGGCCGCCGACGATGCCGTCACCCTCGACACCTCGGCGCTCACCGTCGAGGAGGCGTTCGCGGCCGCGATCGGCATCATCGAGCAGCGCCGCGCCGCCTGAGCACCCCGTCCTCGCGCATTTGCTATCGAAACAGGCGCATCCCGCCGGATTTTCTATCTTGGCGATCATCCTAACGGGGCGCACACTCGCCTCCGCGACAGGACGACGGAGGTGGCGATGCGGCGCTGGCTGTTCGGTCTTTCATGTCTGGCAGCGGCGGCGCTCTGGCAGCCGGCCCTGCCCCGGGCCCAGACCACGGGTGCTCCGCCCGAGGAGGTCGACGTCGCGCTCGTGCTCGCGGTCGACGTCTCCTATTCGATGGATCTCGACGAGCTCGCCCTGCAGCGCAACGGCTATATCGAGGCCTTCCGCTCGAAGCAGCTGCATGACGCGATCAACAACGGAGCGCTCGGCAAGATCGCCGTGACCTATTTCGAATGGGCCGGCGGACAGTTCCAGCATGTCGTGCGGCCCTGGAAGGTCATCGACGGCGCGGCCTCGGCCATCGCCTTCGCCGAGGAGCTCGGCGAAGCGCCGACCCGGCGCGGCCGGCGCACCTCGATCTCCGGCGCGATCGATCTCGGCGTGCAGCTCCTGGAGCAGTCGAACGTGACCGCGATGCGGCGCGTCATCGACATCTCCGGCGACGGCGCCAACAATGACGGGCGCCCGGTCACCGCCGCGCGCGACGAGGCCGGCGCCAAGGGCATCGCCATCAACGGCCTGCCGGTCATGCTCAAGCAGGCCGGCTATTTCGACATCGACAATCTCGACGCCTACTACACGGCCTGCGTCATCACCGGCCTCGGCGCCTTCGTCATCCCGATCCGGGAGAAGAGCCAATTCGTCGAGGCGACGAAGACGAAGCTCCTGCGCGAGATCGCCGAGGCTCCGGCCGATGCGACCTTCCACCGGGCGCAGGCGAACAACCCCGCGGCTTGCCTCGCCGGCGAGCAGCAATGGCGCGACCGGATGGGGAATTGAGCGGCGTTCCCGTCATTGCGAGCGCAGCGAAGCAATCCAGGGGGACCGGGTTGAACGCTTCGACCCAGCCCCCGGGGTTGCTTCGTCGCTGCGCCCCTCGCAATGACGGCAATGCCCGTGCTTCGCGGTGCCCGAGAACAACGACTTTGGCTCAGGTCCCGCGCGGCTTGGCCCGCGTCGTCGGCAGCGCGCCGGCGGGATCGTCCGGCCAGGGATGGCGTGGATAGCGGCCCTTCATCTCCGATCGGACCGCAGCCCAGGAGCCGCGCCAGAAGCCCGGCAGGTCCCGCGTGACCTGGATCGGCCGGTGCGCCGGCGAGAGCAGCTCCAGCACCAGCGGCACCCGCCCGCCGGCCAGCGCCGGATGGGTCGCGAGACCGTAGAGCTCCTGAACCCGGACCGAGATCATCGGGCCGGCCTCGGCGGCGTAGTCGACGGCGAGCGAGGAGCCGGTCGGCGCGGTGAAATGGGTCGGCGCTTCCTGGTCGAGCCGGCGTTTCAACTCCCAAGGCAGGAGGGTCATCAGCGCCGAATCGAGATCGGAAGGCCGTATCGAGGCGAGCGAGGTGCGGCCGGCGAGATGAGGCGCCAGCCAGAGCTCCGGCTCCAGCGCCAGCCCCTCATCCGAGAGATCGGGCCAGGCTTCCTCCGGCTCGGCCTTGCGGAGGAAGGCGACGCGCTCGCGCAGCTGGTTCTGTCCCTTGCTCCAGGGCAGGAGGCCGATGCCGAGCGCGGCGACGCCCTTTGCCAGGGCCGCCGCATTATCCGGCGAATCCGCGACGGAGAGCGGCCGCTCGGACAGGGAGAGGGCGCCATAGCGCCGCACCGCCCGGACGCGCAGGGCGCGGGCGGCCCGGTCGAAGCTCGCTTCCTCGCGCTCCTCGATGGCGAAAGGCGCAAGGCCGTGGCCGACGAGCGCCGCGATCTCGGGCTCTGTGATCGCGGCGGCGGCCATGATGCGGGCCTGCTGGGCCGAGCCGGTCATCTCCGCGACGACGATATAGGGCTCGCGCGCCAGGCGCTGCGACGGCTCCAGCCCACCGCCTCGGCCATTGGCAAGGAGATATTGGCCGGAGCCCGGCGAACGGGCCTTGGCGGCACGGTCCGGATAGGCCAAGGCGAGCAGCAGGCCGGGTGACAGGGTGTCGCCCGCCGTGACGCGCGCTGCGCCAGGGCTTCGCTCGGCCGTCCGCGCCCAGCCCTCGGCGAGGCGGCGCATGTCGCCGGCACGGCCGCCACGCTCGCGCCCGAAACGCTCCAGCCGCTCGGCGAGATCGATGGCGTCGCCGCCGAGGCCCCGCTCGACCAGCACGGCGGCGAGGTCGGCGGCGATGTCCGCCCGCCCGAAGCGGGCGGCCGCCACGACCATGCGGGCGAGCCGCGGCGGCAGCGGCAGCGCCTGCAGGGCACGGCCGTCCGGTGTGATGCGGCCATCGGCATCGAGCGCGCCGATATTGCTCAGCAGGGCGCGGGCCTCCTTGAGGGCGGGCGCCGGCGGCGGATCGAGGAAGGCAAGCGTCGTCGGGTCGCCGACGCCCCAGGCGGCGCAATCGAGGAGCAGCGGGCTCAGATCGGCGGACAGGATCTCGGGCCGGGCGAAGGCCTCGAGCGCGCCCGTCGCGGCCTCCTCCCAGAGCCGGTAGCAGACGCCCGGCTCGGTGCGGCCGGCGCGGCCCCGGCGCTGATCGGCGGCGGCGCGGCTGACGCGACGGGTCTCCAGCCGGGTGACGCCGATATCGGGCTCGTAGACCGGGACACGGGCGAGGCCGGAATCGATGACGACGCGCACGCCTTCGATGGTCAGCGAGGTCTCGGCGATCGCCGTCGCCAGCACGATCTTACGCCTGCCGGCCGGCGCCGGAAGCACGGCGCGATCCTGGTCGCGCTGGTCGAGCGCGCCATAGAGCGGGGCGATCTCGACGGCGGGATCGCGTAATTTCTCGCGTAGGCGCTCCTCGACGCGGCGGATCTCGCCCTGCCCCGGTAGGAAGACGAGCTGCGAACCCGGCTGCTCGTTGAGGGCGAGCAGGATCGTCTCGGTGACCTGATCCTCGATGCGCTTCAGCGGGTCGCGGCCGCGATAGCGCGTCTCGATGGGGTAAGCACGGCCTTCGCTCTGGATCACCGGCGCATCGCCGAGCAGTCTTGCGACGCGGGCGCCGTCGAGAGTCGCGGACATGACGAGGATGCGCAGGTCCTCACGCAGGCCGCCCTGGGCATCGAGCGCCAGCGCCAGGCCGAAATCGGCATCGAGCGAACGCTCGTGAAACTCGTCGAAGAGCACGGCCGCAACGCCGTCCAGCGCCGGATCGTCGAGGATCATCCGGGCAAAGACGCCCTCGGTCACGACCTCGATGCGCGTCTTCGGCCCGATCTTGGACCCGAGGCGCACGCGCAGGCCAACGGTCTCGCCGACGCGCTCGCCCAGTGTCTGCGCCATCCGGTTCGCAGCACCGCGCGCCGCAAGCCGACGCGGCTCGAGCAGGATGAGCTTGCCGCCCTTCGTCCAGGGCTCGTCGAGCAAGGCGAGCGGCACGCGCGTGGTCTTGCCGGCGCCGGGCGGAGCCACCAGCACGGCGTTCGGCCGCGCCTCCAGGGAGGTGGCGAGATCGCCGAGCACGGCGTCGATGGGCAGGGCAGTGTCGAAGGCGCGCATGTCCGGCCGATGTGGCGCAGGCTCGCTCCGCGCGCAAGCCACTCGCCAGCCCGCGCGCGTCATGCTAACCGCTGGCGCATGACAGAGACCGGCCAGACCCGTATCCAGAACCGCTTCCAGGCCTGCGCCCGCGAGGGCCGGGCGGCGCTCGTGACCTTCGTCACCGCAGGCGACCCCGATTTCGAGACCTCCAGCGCGATCCTCGCGTCCCTGCCCGGCGCGGGCGCCGACGTGATCGAGCTCGGCGTGCCCTTCACCGACCCGATGGCGGATGGCGTGCCGGTCCAGCTCGCCGGCCAGCGCGCACTCAAGGCCGGGCAGACGCTGCGCAAGACCCTCGCCATGGTCGAGAGCTTCCGCAAGGCCGGCCACGACACGCCAATCGTGCTGATGGGCTATTACAATCCGATCTACGCCTATGGCGTCGAAGCCTTCCTCGCCGACGCCCGCCGGGTCGGCATCGACGGGCTGATCGTCGTCGACCTGCCGCCGGAAGAGGACGAGGAACTCTGCCTGCCGGCGCTGAAGGCGGGCGTCTCCTTCATCCGTTTGGCCACGCCGACGACCGACGACAAGCGGCTGCCCAAGGTGCTGCAGAACACCTCGGGCTTCGTCTACTACGTCTCGATGACGGGCGTGACCGGCGGCGCCATCGCCGATTACGGCGCTGTCGGCGATGCGGTCGCCCGCATCAAGCGCCACACCGACCTGCCCGTCGCCGTCGGCTTCGGCGTGAAGACGGCCGCGGATGCCGCCGCCATCGCCAAGGGCGCCGACGGCGTCGTCGTCGGCTCGGCCCTGGTCGAGCGCGTCCGGCTTTCGCTGGACAGCGAGGGCAAGGCCACGGAAAAGACGGTTTCGGCTGTCACCTCGCTGGTCAGCGAGCTCGCCAAGGGCGTGCGCTCGGTCGCCAAAGCGGCCTGAGACCGGCCTCATTCGACGGTCGCGCCGCTTGCCCGCCGGCAGGCGCGACCTATTTTCGGCATGACGGCGCGGACAGCGCCGAAAGCCCATCAGGGAATCGTCCGATGAACTGGATTTCCGAAGTCGTCCGGCCGCGCATCAAGACCCTGTTCAAGCGCGAGACCCCGGAGAACCTCTGGATCAAGTGCCCGGATTCCGGGCAGATGGTCTTCCACAAGGATGTCGAGGCCAATGGCTACGTCATCCCCGGCTCCGAGCACCATATGCGCGTCACCGCGCCGGAGCGGCTGCGGCTGACCTTCGACGAAGGCAAATGGCTCGACGTCGCCCTGCCCGAGGTCGCGGCCGACCCGCTGAAGTTCCGCGACGAGAAGCGCTATGCCGATCGGCTCAAGGACGCCCGCGCCAAGACCGGCGCGCAGGACGCCTTCAAGATCGGCTATGGCCGGGTCAAGGGCCTGCCAATGACCATCGCCGTGCAGGACTTCCACTTCATCGGCGGCACGATCGGCACGGCGGCGGGCGAGGCCTTCATCAAGGGCGCCGAGACCGCGATCGAGAAGAACACGCCCTACACCGTCTTTGCCGCCTCGGGTGGAATGCGCATGCAGGAGGGTATCCTCTCGCTGATGCAGATGCCGCGGACCACCATCGCCGTCCGGCGCCTGCGCGCAGCCGGCCTGCCCTATTTCGTGGTGCTGACGGACCCGACCACTGGTGGCGTCACCGCCTCCTACGCCATGCTGGGCGACATCCATATCGCCGAGCCCGGCGCACTGATCGGCTTCGCCGGGCCGCGCGTGATCGAGCAGACAGTGCGCGAGAAGCTGCCGGACGGCTTCCAGCGGGCGGAATACCTCAAGGAACACGGCATGGTCGACATGGTGGTGCACCGCCACGAGCTGCCGGAGACCCTGGCCCGGCTCGGCCGGCTGCTGACCAAGCAGCCGGCGGTGAAGGACGAAACCGCCGCCGCGCCGGTTCGCCCGGTCGCCGAAGCGGTCTGACGGTTCCAGAGCCGATCCGGGTTTCTCCGAAGCGCGGATCTGCCCTAGCTTTTAGTTTCCCGCATTTTCTTCACGCGAACCGGTGTCCACTTCGCTTGAAAATGCTCCAGGCCGGGGGGCGTTCCCATGGGCTCTTCCGATACGCTGCTCGCGCGCTTCATGGCGCTGCACCCCAAGCTGATCGACCTGTCGCTCGGCCGCATCCTGACCCTGCTGGAGCGGCTCGGCGATCCGCAGAAGCGCCTGCCACCGGTGATCCATGTCGCCGGCACCAACGGCAAGGGCTCGACCATCGCCTTCATGCGCGCCATCCTCGAAGCGGCGGGGCTTTCGGTGCATGTCTACATCTCGCCGCATCTGGTGCGCTTCCATGAACGCATCCGACTGGGGGCACCGGGCGGCGGCCGCTTCGTCGACGAGGACAAGCTCGTCGAGGCGCTGGAGCGCTGCGAGGCCGTCAATGCCGGCGACCCGATCACCTTCTTCGAAATGACCACCGCTGCCGGGCTCCTGCTCTTCGCCGAGAACCCCGCCGACGTGCTGCTGCTGGAGGTCGGACTGGGCGGGCGCTTCGACGCGACGAACGTGATCGCGCACCCGGCCTGCACGGTGGTGACGCCGGTCTCGCTCGACCATTCCGAATATCTCGGCAACACCGTCACCAAGATCGCGGGCGAGAAGGCCGGGATCTTCAAGCGTGGCGCGCCGGCTGTGATCGCGCCGCAGGAGCCGGAGCCGACAGCCGTGCTGGAAGCCGCCGCCGAACGCGCCGGCGCCTCCAGGATCCTGATCGGCGCGCAGGATTTCAACGTCCATGAAGCGGGCGGACGGCTGGTCTATGAGGATGGCGACGGGCTGCTCGACCTGCCGCTGCCGCGCCTCACCGGGCGCCATCAGCACATCAATGCCGGCACCGCGATCGCGGCGCTGCGTGCCGCCGGCTATGGCGGCCTGCCGGCGCGCGCCTTCGAGGACGGCATGCGCCAGGCCGATTGGCCGGCCCGCCTGCAGCGCCTGGCGCGCGGGCACCTGGCCGAGATCGTCCCGGAAGGGGCGGAGCTCTGGCTGGACGGCGGCCACAATCCCGATGGCGGGCGCGTGCTGGCCCAGGCCATGGCCGATCTCGCCGACCGGAACCCGGCACCGCTGGTGATGGTGGCCGGCCTGCTCTCGACCAAGGACGCCGCTGCGACGTTGGGCCATTTCAAGGGCTTGGCGCAGGCGCTCTACGCCGTGCCGATCCAGAACTCGCTCGCCGCGCGCCCGGCAGAGGAGGTCGCGGAGGCCGCCCGCAGCGCCGGGCTCGTCGCCGAGGTCTCCAGCTCGGTCGAGCAGGCCCTGCGGACGATCGCCGCCCGCGACTGGCCGGCGCCGCCGCGCATCCTGATCTGCGGTTCGCTCTATCTGGCCGGCGAGGTGCTCTCGGCCAATGGCACGCCGCCGACGTGACCAGCGGCCGAGCAGAACGCTTTCCAGGCAGCCTGCGGAGAAGAGCCATGCTCCTGCCCCGCCCGGCCATCCTCGGGGCCCTGCCGATCTGCGGCTTGCTCGCAGGCTGCGTCACCTCGGGGGGCACCGCTCCTGCGGGCGGCGCCGAGCGCGTGGCCGCGGGCTCTCCAACCTTCCTGGAGCGGACCTTCATGACGATGGATGCGCGCTGCCGGCCGGTGAAGCGGCCGACCGGCGTGCTCACGGACCCGCCGCGTCACGGCAAGGTCCGGATGGCGACGCGCAGTGCTGCGGCCGAGTACGGCCCCGGCGACCATGAGCATTGCGACGGCAGGACCGGTCCCTCGCTCGCCTTCGAATACACCTCGCGCGACGGTTATCGGGGCCCCGACGGCTTCGGCGTGCGTGTGCGCTACAATGACGGCGAGATCCGCCATGCCCGGTTCACGGTCGAGGTCTACTGAACAGCGGGAGAAGAACCCCATGCAGCGCGCGTTCGGAGCCGGCGGGCCGGCCGTTCCCGCCATCGGCCAGGGGAGCTGGTATATCGAGCAGGGCGACCGGCGTGAGGCCATCGCAGCGCTCCGGCGCGGCCTCGATCTCGGCCTCAGCCATATCGACACGGCCGAGATGTATGGCGACGGGCGCTCCGAGGCACTGATCGGCGAGGCCATCGCCGGCCGCCGCGACGAGACCTTCCTGGTCTCGAAGGTGCTGCCCCACAATGCCTCGCGACAGGGCGTCCGGGCCGCCTGCGAGCGTTCGCTCAGGCATCTGAAGACCGACCGGCTCGACTGCTACCTGCTGCACTGGCGCGGACCGTATCCGCTGTCGGAAACCTTCGCCGCCTTCGAGGCGCTGCGACGGGAAGGCAAGATCCTGTCCTGGGGCGTCAGCAATTTCGACGAGGACGATCTCGACGAGGCGCTCGCCGCGGCGGGCGAGGGCAGGATCGCCTGCAACCAGGTGCTCTACCATCTGCGCGAGCGCGCGATCGAGCATGCCGTCATTCCCTGGTGCGAACGCCACGGCGTCGCCGTCACGGCCTACAGCCCCTTCGGCCATGACGATTTCCCGGCGAAGGGCAGCGCACAGGGCAAACTGCTGGCCGAGATCGCGGCGGCGCATGGCGCGACGCCGCGACAGGTCGCGCTGGCCTTCCTGACGGCGCGCGCAAGCGTCTTCGCCATCCCCAAGGCCGGCAGTACAGCCCATGTCGAGGACAATGCGGGTGCGCTGAACCTCTCCCTGTCCGAGTCCGAAATCGCCCGGATCGACGCCGCCTTCCCGCGCGGCCGCAAACCGTCTTCGCTGCCGATGATCTGAGGCAGCGGAAACCAAGTTCCCCCTTCCCGCTTTACAAGGCGCCTCCCTCGGCGCTTTCCTTAGAGTCAAGGGCGGGGAGCCGTCAGAGCTCGACAACGCCTCATCCAGCAGCAGCGTCTTCCGGAGTGAGTGTGATGCGTCGCGTTCTCGGCATCCTGACGATATTCCTCCTTGCCGTGCTCGGCAGCGCCGCCCAGGCCGGCGTCAATGTCCGGGTCGACATCGCCGCCCAGCGCATGACGGTGACGACGACGGAGGGCGAGGTCTACGACTGGAAGATCTCGTCCGGTCGCCAGGGCTTCCGTTCGCCCAACGGCGTCTATCGGCCGACCCGGCTCGAAAAGAACTGGTATTCGCGCAAATATGGCGGCGCGATGCCCCATGCGGTGTTCTTCCGCGGCGGCTACGCGATCCATGGCACGACCGCCGTCGGCGCGCTCGGGCGCCCGGCTTCGCATGGCTGCATCCGGCTGCACCCTGCCAATGCCGCCAAACTGTTCGCTCTGGTGAAGAAGTACGGCGCCGGCCAGACGCGCATCGCGCTGAACGGCGCGGCGACGGACAATCTCTCGCGCTTCGCCAAGGCGTCTTCGACGTCGAAGGCCAAGCTCGCCAGGGCCACGGCACCGGCGAAGCACAAACTCGCCAAGCATTCCGGCACGAAGCAGCAGATCGCCAAGGCGAAGTCGCAGCGCGGCCAGGCGACGCTCGCCCAGCAGAGGCGCGGCGGCGGCTGGGAGACGGCACGCGGCCAGATCCTGCTGCGTCCCGCCCTGCCGGCCAACGCCTATGGCTACCAGCCCTATTATCCGAGCGGGTATGGCTGGCGCTGAGGCCCGAAACCGCCGTCAGAGCGCTTCCGGCGCGATCCTGAGCCAGCCTTCCAGAACCTCGCCGGGCGCCAGGCGCCTGAGCGGCGCGGCGGCTCGGGCCGCCGGCTCGCTGGGCGCGCCGATCGCATGGCTCTGCGGCTCGACGCAGAGGAAATCGGCACCCGCCGGCGCCCAGACGACCGGGCAGCGCAGGCTCTCGCTCGCGGTCAGCGTGATCGCGAGCCCGGTCGAAGGCGTCTCGATCCGGGCTCGACCATCCCAGCCGAGGAAGCTCCAGGCCGTAACGGATCCGGAACGAAAAGCCCGTGGCGCGGCATAGGGACCACCATCGGCGAAGCTTTCCTGCCCGGTGGCGCGAAAGGCCTCGCCGAAGACCAGCGCACCGGCGGCCTGCATGACGAGACGCGTATCGGCCGCGCAGGGGAACCAGGGATGATGGCCGATGCCGAAGGGCAGCACCGTTTCGGCCTCGTTCCGGATCGAAATCCCGATCGTCAGGCCCGCCGCGTCAAGACGGATCTCCTGCCGGGCGCGGTAGCGATAGGGGTCGGGCCCGTCGATACGCCGATGCTCGAGCACGGTATGACCGCGGTCATGCTCCAGGACATCCCAGGCGGACTGCCAGCCGAAGCCGTGAATCGTCCCGACCGGATCGTTGGCCGGGACCTGAAAGCGAGCCTCGCCATCGTCGACCACGCTGCCGAAGGTCCGGTTGGCGAAAGGCAGCATCGCCCAGCTGCCGAAGAAATTCGGGGAAGCCGTCGAAGCCTTACCGTCCGGCGACGGTCGCAGGACCTCGTGCCGGCGGCCGGCTGAGTCCGACCAGGTGAGCCGCGAGAGGATGCCACCGCTCTCGGGGATGATCGCGGCCTCAAGTCCGCCGGCTTGCAGTATCAGCATCGCGTTCGTCCGATTCGTCCATTGCCCTGGCCTTGCAGCCTTGCCGCGACTGCAGGGCGGGCACAAGCATCCGGCTCTTGACCCGGCAAGGCGCGGCGGGAACAGTCGCGCGCCATTTCCGGAGCCTGCCATGCCCAAACCTCTGATCGCGCTCGACTGGGGCACCACCCGCGCGCGCGCCTTCCTGATCTCGGACAAGGGGGAGGTGCTGCAGCGCCGCGTCGCCGACCAGGGCATCCAGTCCATTTCCGCCGGCGGCTACCCCGCCGCCTTCGAGGCGCTCGCGGGCGATTTCCGGCGCGCTGCCCCCGACGCCGCGATCGTGCTCGCCGGCATGGTCGGCAGCCGCAATGGCTGGATCGAGGCGCCCTATGTCGCCTGCCCGGCCGCTCCGCAAGACCTCGCGGCAGCCGCCATCACCGCCGAGCTCGACGCCCGGACCACGGCCACGATCCTGCCGGGGCTGAGCTGTGACGACGGCGCCTTCGACGTGATGCGCGGCGAGGAGACCCTGATCGTCGGCCTCGGCCTGGCCGACGGCATCGCCTGCCTGCCCGGCACCCATTCGAAATGGGCCGAGGTCAAGGATGGACGCATCGTCCGCTTCGCCAGCTTCATGACCGGCGAGGTTTACGGGCTCCTGCGCAACAACTCGATTCTCGGCCGCCTGGCGCAGGAACCGCAGGCCGGCGATGCAGACGAGGGCGCGGCGCGGGGCCGGGCCGGCGCCCGGCGCGCCGGAGGCCTGCTCAACAGCGCCTTCGCCGCCCGCACCGAGGTGCTGGCGGGACGGATGCCGGGCGGCGCGGTCGGCCCCTATCTCTCGGCCCTGCTGGTCGGGCAGGAGATCCTCGGCGCCGAGGCACTGTTCGGCGGCCATTCGCAAGTCCATCTCGTCGCCGACGGGGCGCTGGCGGAGAGCTATGGCGGCGAGCTCGCGGCCGCGGGTCGCGAGGTCAGGCTGGTCACACCAGAGGATGCCTTCGTCGCCGGTGTGAAGCGCCTCGCCGCCGGGCTGCAGGCCTGATCCGCGACGCAGGCGCAGCCGGCAGGTAAGCGCGGATTAAGGCTCTTCGCCAAGAACGGCCCGCAGCCTCGCAACCGCATGCAATCGCGCGCAATGCCTTTACCCTTCGTCAGGCCTATCCCGGCCATCGTCGGGCGTTCGTGACGAAACCGGGCAGAGGCATGACGACACATCCGGTGATCTGGGCGCTCGGTATTGCCGGCGCGGCGATGGCCGGCGCGCTGTCCTATACCCAGTGGATCGCCCCCCGGATCGGGGACGATCCCCCGACGCTCGCAGCCGCGACCGCCTCGAGACCGGGGCCGCGGGTGCCCTCCACGCTCGCGGTGGCCGCCGACTATCGCGGCCACTACATCGTCCATCCCAGCGTCGACAACTACCGGATCAAGATGATGGTCGACACCGGTGCGAGCATCGTGGCGCTGACGGCCGCGGATGCCCGCGCCCTGGGCATCAAGGCCGACGCCAGGGCGCGCAAGGCCGTGCTCGGCACGGCCAACGGCACCGTCACGGGTTTCCGCACGGTCCTGCGCGAGATCCGCCTCGGCGACATCGTCGTCCGCAATGTCGATGCGGTGGTGCTGCCGGAGCGAGCGCTGGCGATCAGCCTGCTCGGCAACTCCTTCCTCAGCAAGCTGCAAGGCTACGAGGTCCAGACCGGCCGGATGGAGCTGCGCGGCTGACCGCGCAGGTCAGGCCTTTGGACAGGCGGGCGTATCGATCCGGACAATCTGCTCGATATTGGCCGTGCCGCCAGCCTGGCCGGCGCGCGGGCGCGTATAGACCGGATGGTCGCCGAGGGTGACCTCGAGCTTGTCGAGATAGCCGGCAAGCGGAACGAAGCGATAGGCGGCGCGAGCCATGATGACGGAGGTGTTGGGCACGCGCACGCTATCGGGCACGGTCACCACGTCGCCGGCTTTCGGCACGGCGAAGAGCGGCGGACCGTCATTGGGCTTCAGAGGATCGACGGCCGGCTGCTGGACCCAGCAGACGCGCGCGATCTTGTTGGAATCGATGACGACGCTCGCGACCGCCATCTTCACCTTGGTGGTGTCATAGGGCATCAGGACCGTATTGGCGGCTTCGAAGATCGCCGCGATCTCGTTGGTCGAGACAGCCTGCTTCGAACGGGCGGTCAGATCCGAGAGGGTCGAGGTCAGCTGCGTGACCTTGCGATTGACCATGACCATCTGCGCGACGTCGACGAGACCGCAATAGGCGACCAGCATCACCGGGAAGATGAAGGCGAATTCGACCGCCGCCACGCCGTCGGCATTGCGGCCGAATGCCCGCCCGGAGCGGCGCCGGGCCCGGTTCGCCCGCGTGATCATGCCGGCCGCCTTCACAGGAAGGGCTCGGTTCGGAAGGCCATGCTGGCGACGATGGCGCGATGCCCTGTGCTGAGATTGGCAAGCCCCTGCGAAGCCCAGCCCGTCAGGAACAGCGAATAGTCCAGCACCGCGCGGATCACGACGATCTGGTCTCCGGCCGGCTGTGTGTAGCCGAAGCGGCTGACATCCAGGGTCCCGGAGGAAATCGGGTTGCTCGCCGCGGTTTGGCTGCCGGCCTCGTTGAAGCTCGCATAGGACCGGACATCGATGGTCAGCTTGGAGCAGTCGACCAGACCCAGCGGGGCTTGGGCGCAGATCGCGTCGCGGAACGCAGCGGCGTTGGCGGCGGCCGTACCCTTGTAGAGGGAGCGCGATTCGCCGGTGAGGATGCTGCGCGAAGCCTGCGATAGCGATTCCTCCAGCACCTGCGTCGTCCAGAACATCAGGGCCGTCTCGAAGATCGCCATCAGCAACGCGAAGAATGGGATCGCGACGAAGCCGAACTCGACCGCGGTCGCACCATCCTGCGAGCGCCCGAAGCGCCGGAAGATTCCGCCTCGACCGCGACGCGGCCGAGCCGAAGCCAGCTGAAATGCGACGGTCCGAACAGCCATCCCCGTGCTCCGTGAGCCCTCGGCCCTCAACATGCTGAAAGGCTCTACGGCAAAAGAATTTCCGATCGGTTAGAAGGCTCGCGGCGCAACACGAGGCCGCGGGAAGATTCCGTTTACCCTCCGGAACCCGACAGCACGAGACGCGTCTTCGCTAGCGCAGGCTCGTCCTGCTCAGCGCGGCGCGGCGCCACCCGCCGCCATCGCCCGCGTATTGTGGCTGGTCGCCTGCGCGCCGACCTCGCCGAAATATTTCTGGGCATCGCCGAGCTGCGCGGCCGGCTGGCAAGCCGGCGTGCAGGAGTAGCTCTCCCGGTCGAGGCCCCGCTGAACGATCAGGATGGAATCGGAAGCCGCGCCCACGCGCACGAGCGATTCCGCCAGCAGGGCGCCGCCGGCATCGAGCGCGATCAGGTTGGTGACCCCGAAGCTCTTGCCGGTAACGACCATGACTCCGTTGCGCTGAACGGATACGTCGGCGATGGCGGGGTTTCCGACGATCACGGTCTGGGCGTTCTCGGGCAAACGGACGACCTTCGCATGATCGACCGTGACGGTGACGCTGTCGAGCGCGCCGGCCTGCGGCGCTGCCACCGCGCCTCCTCCGAGAAGCATCGCGGACAACGCGCTCGCGGCGAGCCCGCGCCGCAGCGCCTGCCGCCCTGTCGAGGTCTGGATAGAGAACATGACCACGCCTTCAAGATATCCGCTGCCGCAAGGAAAGCGGAAAATGATGAACCAATCCCTAAATCCCGAGCAGGCGGCGTTCTTACACAGAACTTCGACATCTGCCGCAACGGAAGAGCATGCGCCCTCGCCGTGCACCGAGGACGCCAACCAGGCTTACGCCCAATTACAAGAATCAATAAACCATTCGTTTACCTGATTTGTCTCAAGTGAATTCAAATGTCACACCAGAAATATTAGATCTAATTGCATCAACAACAAATTAACCACAGCAAAAAAGCCTTGCGACGAGAGCTAATTCTTCGATCGGCTTAACCGATCAGCAAGAGGAGCGGCCTAATGTCGATCCCGTCGCTGACCGAAGCCACCTGAGAGCACAGGCAGCCGTCAAACCGTGGGGTAAAGGAGTTTCAGCATGACCAATGTTTTCGCTCGCTTCGTCAAGGACGAGTCCGGCGCGACCGCCATCGAATACGGCCTGATCGCCGCCCTGATCGCCGTCGTCTGCATCGGTGCCTGGACGACGGTCGGCGGTAACCTCGTGAAGGTGTTCGACGAGGTCGGCAAGAAGCTGACCGTCGCCGCCCCTGCCAGCGGCAGCTAATCGCCCGCAGTAATCTGCGACTTCTGAGAAACGCCCGGATTTTCTGGGCGTTTCTTGCTATTGAACTCATTTGAATCAAGTCGCCGTAAGGGTTTGGTGATGGCTACTTGATAAGTACCCCGATGTATCGCAGCGGAGTGACTGTCATGTCCCTGGCCCAGATCGTCATGCTCGGCGTCTTTCCTTTCGCCATGGCCTATGCCGCTGCGAGCGACCTGGTCTCGATGACGATCTCGAACCGGCTCTGCCTGTTCCTTGTCGGGAGCTTCGCGGTCTGCTCTGTCCTGCTCGGTCTGAGCCCGGTTGCGATCGGCTGGCACCTCGCCGCCGGAGCGCTGGTCCTGGTCGTGACCTTCAGTCTCTTCGCCGCCGGCTGGATCGGTGGCGGCGACGCCAAGCTCGCCGCCGCGACGGCGCTCTGGTTCGGCTTCGACCAGCTGATGCCCTATCTGCTGATCGCAGCCGTCCTCGGCGGCCTGCTCACGCTGCTCATCCTGCGGTTGCGGTCGCACCCATTGCCCGCGCTGGCGGAAAACTGGAGCTGGGCGCGGCGGCTGCACGCCGCCAATGAAGGCGTGCCCTACGGCATCGCCCTCGCTTTCGCCGCGCTGCTGGTGCTACCGGACACCGCGATCTGGCACGCAGCGATCGGCGCCTGAAAGAGGCCCCGTGCCGCTGCGTCAGACGACGCAAAAATATACGTCCGATTAACCATAAGTTGACGTTTCGCGACGACGATCCGGCAAGAGGGCCAACCCCGCTTGGCCGAGGATCGAACGTCGATGAGTCCCGCACGCATCATCATTCTCGTGGTCGCGCTGGCTGCAGGCCTCGGCGCGGCCCTGCTGGCCTCGGGTCCTTCGAAGGCGCCGGCGCCGGTGGCCAAGATCGAGCCGGCCCCGACCGTGCCCGTGCTGGTCGCGGCGAGCGATATCCCCGTCGGCAACACGGTAACCGCCGCAGATCTGCGCTGGCTCGACTGGCCGCTCGCCAGCGTCCCCGGCGGCGTCATCCGCAAGGACGAGGCTCCCGAGGCCGAAAAGGAGATCGCCGGCCAGGTCGCCCGCTACGCGCTGCTCGGCGCCGAACCGATCCGCCGCGAGAAGCTGATCAGGACGGACGGAACCGGCTTCCTCTCCGCCGTACTGCCCTCCGGCATGCGCGCCGTGGCGATCAGCACCGACAGCCGCGGCGCCAATACGGCCGGCGGCTTCATCCTGCCCAACGACCGCGTCGACGTGATCGGCACCAGCCGCGAAGAGGGTGGCCGCGGAAATCAGGACTATTTCAGCCAGACGATCCTGCGCAACATCCGGGTGCTCGCGATCGGCCAGAACATCCAGGAGCGCAACGGCGAGAAGGTCGTGATCGGCGAGACCGCGACGCTGGAAGTCGAGCCCGGCCAGGTCGAAATCCTGACCCAGGCCCAGAAGACCGGCAGCCTCTCGCTCGCCCTCCGCAGCCTCAAGGATGCCGGCGAAACGGCACAGTCCACCCAGGCGGACACAGCCATGACGCTCGTGCGCTACGGTATCACCTCGAAGAGCGCCAAACCATGACCGGCCCCCTCCTGCGCCTCGCGACCGCACTCGCCCTCGTCCTCTCCGCCAGCACCGCCATCGCCCAGTCGAACAGCAGCCCGACCCCGCTGCTCAATGTCGGCACGAGCGAGCATGCGATCTCGCGCAAGCTCGACCTCTCGATCGGCCGGTCGCTGATCGTCGAGTTGCCGCGGGACGCGAAGGAGGTGTTCGTCGCCAATCCGAAGGTCGCCAACGCCGTCGTCCGGACAGCCCGCAAGCTCTTCGTCATCGGCATCGCCGATGGCGCGACCTCGATGTTCGTCATGGACGCCGAGGGCCGGCAGATCACCGCGCTGGAGATCAATGTCGGGCGCGACCTCAACGTGCTGCGCCAGACGCTGCGCACCGCGCTGCCGAACTCGCAGATCGAGATCAAGCCGGCCGGCGATTCGATCCTGCTCATCGGGACCGTGCCCAATGCCTCCGAGGCGACGCAGGCCGTCGACATCGCCAATGCCTTCGTCGGCGTCTCCGACAAGTCGAACGCCAAGGGCGCGGTAATCAACTCGCTGACGATCCGCGACCGCGACCAGATCATGGTCAAGGTCACGGTGTCGGAAGTCTCCCGCAAGGCGATCAAGCAGCTCGGCATCAATTCGAGCGGCGAATGGAAGCTCGGCAATTTCTCGATCGCGCCCAGGATCGACAACCCGTTCTCGCTCTCGCCGCAGGCGCTGTCGGCGACCGCGATCGGCGCCGGCATCGGCAACTCGCAGAACTTCACCCTGAGGGCGCTGGAACGCGCCGGCCTGGCGCGCGTATTGGCCGAGCCGACCGTCACGGCGGTCTCGGGTGAGAGCGCCAAGTTCACCGCCGGCGGCGAGGTCCCGGTGCCGAGCGGCTACAGCTGCGACCCGACCAAGGGCATCTGCACGATCGGCGTCAACTACAAGCCGATCGGCGTCGCGCTCAACTTCACGCCGATCGTGCTCTCGGCCAACAAGATCAGCATGCGGATCGCCACCGAGGTCACCGAACTCGACTTCGAGAACCAGATCGTGCTCCAGGGCGCGCCCGGCCAGCCCTCCGTCACGGTGCCGGCCTTCCGCGTGCGCAAGTCCGACACCACCGTCGAACTGCCCTCGGGCGGCACGTTGGCGACCGCCGGCCTGATCCAGCGCGTCTCGAAAACCTCGATCAACGGGCTGCCCGGCCTTATGAACCTGCCGATCATCGGCGCGCTGTTTCGCTCGCGCGACTATCAGCGCGAGGAGACCGAGCTGATGATCACGGCCACCCCCTACATCGCCAAGCCGATGCAGCCTACCGAGGTCCAGCGGCCGGATGACGGCTTCGTCGATTCGCATGACGCGCAGGCGATCCTGCTCGGCCGCCTGAACAAGCTCTATGGCAGCGGCGGCGGCCCGATCCCGCAGGCCTACAAGGGCCGCGTCGGCTTCATCGCCGACTGATCGAACGCAATCGCCAGATGATGGACGGTCCGACCATGACGGCTCCCTCACACAGCAGAACCAGCCGGACGCGACTCGCCGCCGCGGCGCTGAGCCTGGCCGCGCTGCTCGGCGGCTGCGCCAGCAAGAGCGCCCAGAGCGACCCGCCGAACATGGCCCCGCCGGATGTGCGCGAACGGCACCCGATCGTGCTGCGCGACGCGCCGCGCTCGCTCGACGTCTTCGTCGGCCGCTCCGCCGGGCGGCTCGACATCCGCCAGGCGGAGGACGTCGCCGAATTCGCCCGCGAATATCGCCGCACCGGCAAGGGCGGGCTGGTCGCGCAGGTGCCGACCGGCAGCCGCCGCGAGCATGCGACGCGCGACACCCTCGCCGGCATCCGGGCGGAACTCGCCCGCAACGGCGTCGCGCCGGGAGCCTTGAGCGTCCGCAGCTACCCCGTCGAGGATCCCGGCCTCGCCTCGCCGATCCGCCTGACCTTCGCCTCGCTGCAGGCGGGCCTGCCGCATCAATGCGGGCAATGGCCGACCGATCTCGGCGTCTCGGAGTTCAAGTTCAGCGCCTCGAACGAACCCTACTGGAACCTCGGCTGCGCCTCGCAGGCGACGCTGGCGGCGCAGGTCGCCGATCCGCTCGATCTCGTGCGGGCGCGCAACGAGGGGCGCCCCGACATCGTCAAGCGCATGGGCGCCATCACCAAGATCCGCCAGGGCCAGGATCCCTCGACCGAGTATCGGCAGGCGACGCCGCAGATCAACTCCACGGTCGGAGGCAGTAACTGATGCAGCCCGAGGTCAACGAAACCCCGGCGATGGATCTGCCTGGCGAAGAGATCATCGCGCCGCTGCCGCGCATCACCCTGCAGGCCTTCTGCGAGACGCCCGCCGTGGCCGCGACGATGCAGGCCGCGGTGGCCGACCGGCGCATGGACAAGGCGCATGCCCGCATCCAGATGGGCGGGCCGGCCGCCGCCGTCGAGGCCTACCGCACCGCGCCGACACCCAACATCATCGTGCTGGAGACCGTGTCCGATCCGGCGACGCTGGTCAGCCATCTCGAAGCGCTGTCGGAAAGCTGCGACGCCGGCACCAAGGTCATCGTCGTCGGCCATGTCAACGACGTGCAGCTCTACCGGGACCTGATCCGGCGTGGCGTCAGCGAGTATCTGATCGCGCCGCTGGGGACGCTGGATCTGCTGCGCAGCCTCTCCGAACTCTATGTCGCGCCGGACGCCCGCAACCTCGGTCGCGTCATCGCGGTGATGGGCGCCAAGGGCGGCGTCGGCGCCTCGACGGTGGCGCACAACGTCTCCTGGGCGATCGCGCGCCATCTCGATGCCTCGACCGTGATCGTCGATCTCGACATCGCCTACGGCACCGCCGGCCTCAACTTCAACCAGGACCCGCCGCAGGGCATCGCCGAGGCAGTCTTCGCGCCGGAACGCCTCGATTCCAACCTGCTCGACCGGCTGCTGTCGCGCTGCTCCGACAACCTGGCGCTGCTCGCCGCCCCGGCGGTCCTCGACCGCACCGTGGACCTCGATGAAGATGCGCTCGAGCAGCTCCTCGATCTGCTGCGCGCCAGCGTCCCGTGCATCGTGCTCGACGTGCCGCACCAGTGGAGCAGCTGGGTCAGGCGCACGCTGCTCAGCGCCGACGAGATCGTCGTCGTGGCCGAGCCGGAGCTCGCCTCGCTGCGCAATGCCAAGAACCTCGTCGACCTGTCGCGTGCCACGCGCCCCAACGACGCTGTGGCTCGGCTCGTGCTCAACCAGGTCGGCATGCCGAAGCGCCCGGAGATCGCGGCCGGCGAGTTCGCCAAGGCGCTGGGCGTCGAGGTGCTCTGCGCCATCCCCTTCGATGCCCAGCTCTTCGGCACCGCCGCGAACAACGGCCAGATGATCGCCGAGGTCCAGGCCGGCGGCAAGGCGAGCGAGGCCTTCACCCAGATCGCGAGCGCCCTGACGGGACGCGGCGAGGCCAAGCGGAGCCGGCGCAGCCTGCTCGAGCCCATCGTCGCGAAGCTGAAGCGGCGCAAGGCCTCGTGATGGCGGGCGCGCGCCGCGGGGCGTTCTGCTTGGGAGTGAGCTGAGATGTTCGGCAAGCGATCCGCCGGCGCGACCGCCGCGCCGAGCCTGAGCCCGAGAGGCCCTGCCGCCCTGCAGCCGGCCCCGCGCAACAAGCCCGAGCCGATCCAGCCGGCCGTGGAGGATCGCCGGAGCGTGCCTGCCGAAACGGCAGCGCGTTCCGAAGAATACTATCAGATGAAGAGCATGATCTTCGGGGCGCTGATCGAGGCGATCGATCTGTCGCAGCTCGCGAAGCTCGACTCCGAATCGGCGCGCGAGGAAATCCGCGACATCATCAACGAGATCATCTCGCTGAAGAACGTCGTGCTCTCGATCGCGGAGCAGGAGGAGCTGCTCGACGACATCTGCAACGACGTCCTCGGCTATGGCCCGCTCGAGCCGCTGCTGGCACGCGACGACATCGCGGACATCATGGTCAACGGCGCCGGGCGCACCTTCATCGAGACCGGCGGCAAGATCCAGCTTACGAATATCCGCTTCCGCGACAACGCGCAGCTGATGAACATCTGCCAGCGCATCGTCAGCCAGGTCGGCCGACGCGTCGACGAGAGCTCGCCGATCTGCGACGCCCGCCTCGCCGACGGCTCGCGCGTCAACGTGATTGCACCGCCGCTGGCGATCGACGGCCCCGCGCTCACGATCCGCAAGTTCAGGAAGGACAAACTCACCCTCGACCAGATCACCCGGTTCGGCGCGATCTCGCCGCCGGGCGCCGAGATCCTGAAGATCATCGGCCGGGTGCGCTGCAACGTCGTGATCTCGGGCGGCACGGGCTCGGGCAAGACGACGCTGCTCAACTGCCTGACGAACTATATCGACCATGACGAGCGCGTGATCACCTGCGAGGACGCCGCCGAATTGCAGCTCCAGCAGCCGCATGTGGTGCGCCTTGAAACCCGCCCGCCCAATCTCGAGGGCACAGGCGCCGTCACCATGCGCGATCTCGTCAAGAACTGCCTGCGCATGCGCCCCGAGCGCATCATCGTCGGCGAGGTGCGCGGGCCGGAGGCCTTCGACCTGCTGCAGGCGATGAACACCGGCCATGACGGCTCGATGGGCACGCTGCACGCCAACACGCCGCGCGAATGCCTCAGCCGTATCGAATCGATGATCACCATGGGCGGCTTCTCGCTGCCCTCGAAGACGCTGCGCGAGATGATCTGCTCCTCGGTCGACGTGATCATCCAGGCTCAGCGCATGCGCGACGGCTCGCGCCGCATCACCCACATCACCGAGGTGATGGGCATGGAAGGCGAAGTGATCACGACCCAGGACCTCATGGTCTACGACGTGCTGGGCGAGGATGCGGCGGGCAAGCTCCTCGGCCGCCATCGCTCGACCGGCATCGGCCGGCCGCGCTTCTGGGAGCGTGCCCGCTATTTCGGCGAGGAACAGCGCCTGGCGGCGGCGCTCGATCAGCTCGAGCAGACGAATGAAGGCCATGTCGCCTGACCGGGAGGCTTCACGGGTGCCCAGCCGATGAACACGAGCACGCTCGCCGTCGCCTTCCTCGTCATGCTCGCCGTGGGCGGGGTGGTCTATGCCCTGCTCTATCCGACGCTGAGCGGGGAGAAGCGCGCCGAGAAGCGGCGCAAGGAATTCGCCGGCCCCACGGCGATGCGCGCCGTCGATCGCGAGGCGCAGATCCGGGCCAAGCGCGGGCAGGTGGCGCAGAGCCTCAAGGACATCGAAAACCGGGAGAACGCTCGCAACAAGATCACACTCGAGACCCGCATCGCCCAGGCGGGGCTGAGCTGGACGCGCCAGAAATACTACGTGATCAGCGCGATCACCGCGCTCCTGACCGGCCTGCTGCTGTGGGCCGCGAGCGCCAGCGCGATTCTCGGCGCGGTCGGCCTCTTCATCGGCGGGTTCGGCCTGCCGGCCTGGTTCCTGAAGCGCGCCAAGGCCAAGCGGCTCAAGAAGTTCGGCATCGAGTTTCCCAATGCGCTGGACGTGATCGTGCGCGGCATCAAGGCCGGCCTGCCGGTCAATGACTGCCTGCGCATCATCGCCAGCGAAGCGACCGAGCCGGTGAGGGGCGAGTTCCGTCAGATCATCGAGGCTCAGGCGCTGGGGCTTCCGCTCGCGGAGGCTGCGGTGAAGCTCTACGAGCGCATGCCCTGCGCCGAAGCGAACTTCTTCGGCATCGTCATCGCCATCCAGCAGAAGACCGGCGGCAATCTCTCGGAAACGCTGGCGAACCTGTCGCGCGTCCTGCGCGAGCGCCGCAAGATGCGCGACAAGATCCAGGCCGTCTCGATGGAGGCCAAGGCCTCCGCCGCCATCATCGGCGCGCTGCCTCCGACCGTCGCGGTCCTGGTCTGGCTCACGACCCCGAAATACATCGAGCTGCTCTGGCTCACCCAGGCCGGGAAATTCGCGCTGGTCGCCGGCGCCGTCTGGATGCTGATCGGCGTCCTGGTCATGCGCAAGATGATCAATTTCGAGATCTGAGGCCGCAGCATGATCTCCCAGATCGTCGACAAGGCCACCGATCCCCAGTTCCTGCTGGCGCTGCTGGCCGCCGTCGCTGCGGCGGCGACGGTGCTGACCGTCGCAATCCCGCTGACCGAGGGCAACAGCCTCCAGAAGCGGATGAAGAACGTCGCGACGGAGCGCGAGAAGATCCGGGCGCGCGAACGCGAACGGCTGAACCGCCAGAACGACAAGGTCTCGCTGCGCCAGGAGCCGAAGGCGTATATGCGCCGCATCGTCGAGCAGTTCAAACTCGGCGACTGGCTCGGCACGGAGACGGCCAAGACCCAGCTCACCATGGCCGGCTATCGCGGCCAGCAGGCGGAGATCGCCTTCCTGTTCTTCCGCCTGGCCGTGCCGGTCGGGCTGTTCCTGTTCACCCTCTTCTACGTCTTCGTCATCAACGGCTTCGGACAGAGCGTCACGGTCCGGATCGCGATGGCGATCGGCGGTGCCTATCTCGGCATCAAGGCGCCCGAGATTTTCCTGTCCAACCAGATTTCCAAGCGGCAGGCATCGATGCGGCTCGCCTTCCCGGACGCGCTCGATCTGCTGCTGATCTGCGTCGAATCCGGCATGTCGATCGAGCAGGCCTTCCGCAAGGTCTCGACCGAAATCGGCAGCCAGTCGGTTCCGCTGGCCGAGGAATTCGCGCTGTGCACAGCGGAGCTGTCCTATCTCGCTGACCGCAAGATCGCCTATGAGAACCTGGCGATGCGGACGGGCCTCGAAAGCGTCAAGTCGGTCTCCACCGCCCTGATCCAGGCCGAGCGCTACGGCACCCCGCTCGGCACCGCGCTGAGAACGCTCGCACAGGAAAGCCGCGACCAGCGGATGAACGCCGCCGAGAAGAAGGCGGCGGCCTTGCCGCCGAAGCTGACCGTGCCGATGATCCTGTTCTTCCTGCCGGTGCTGTTCGTGATCATCATGACACCGGCGCTGATCCAGGTCTTCAAGTGGCAGTGAGTGTCGATCTTATTCGAATGAGATCGATATGCGCCTGAGCGAATATAAAAAATATAATGATTTCAATATTTTAAATTAACGCCGAATGCCACAGGTAGAATCATAGGCCGAAAGAGCCATCTGGAGCGGTCGGTTTTTGGGCGCAAGCGACAATGTGTTTTCAGTCTCACCTCAGTGAGATTGCGGCTACGATCTTCAGCGGGTCGAACACCCGGCTGAAAAATCAAGAAGGCCAGGCCTACGGCAAGCCAGCCACCCAGCACATGAATTAGCCCGATCTCGGCAAGAAGCTCGCATGCGCCTGCGGGATATCTCTCAAGGCCCCCATCCTTTGCGAGGCTCAACGCTCTTAACGTGCCCTATCCAGTCGGCAACGGGCCGTGAGCAGACCTACAGACCGATGAGGCGGCGCTGTTGGAGATTGGCGACGAGAAGGCGACGCCCGAGCCCGGCGAGGAAATCGACCTCGTCGGCCTTGAGCGACAGCTTGTTGTGAAGTTGGAGAATGCGGGCGCTCTCGTCGGGCGCGCGGATGTCGGCCAGGGATAGTCGCACGAACGCGATCTCCAGCTTGTCGCAATCCCGTGCTCCCGTGGCGTCGCAACGCCAGCGGATCAGGCGCTTCCGCCAGCGTCCGGTCTCCTCCTCGAGCCTGTCGAGGCTGGCCCGGCTCGAACTGTCAACCATCGCATCGATCGAAGCCGTGACGGCGTCCAGTGCTCCGGGGCCTTCCATCGTCGCCGAGATGTCGCCGCCGACACGAAGCGAGGCGTCGGCCACGATCACGACGATGCGCCTGACCTCCCGCGCAGTCGCCTCAGGCAGTGGCGACGGTGCCGCCCTGCGCATCGATCTCATGAGGTTCTGGGCGGCCAGGTTGTCGACCAGGCCGCCATCGAGCAACTTGAGGTAGCGCAGGTCGGGCGCCATGGCGTAGCGGGCCTGCGTTTCCACAAGATGGGCCATGACCGCGGAGCCCGCTGGTTGCGTGGTCGGGACATCGGGAGCGAGCGGACAGGCCGGGCTGAAATTCTCAAGGACGACCGGGGCGAAGAGCAGCGGCACGGCAGCCGATGCAGCGACGGCATGCGACAGCGGGAAGCTGTTGTAGTCGCTGCAGATCGTGCGGAAATTCGCGCGATCGAAGGCGAAGGGCGCGCGGTTGTAGAGGTCCGTCGCATGCAGCAGGAGGCGCGGCCCGCGCCCACGCTCGACGTCGCCGAGCGTGGCACCGTGATAGAGATGGGCATCGAGCCAGGTTGCAAGGCCGGTCAGGTCGTTGACGCCGCCGCGATAGCCGCGCAGCAGATTGTCCGGCGTGAAGGCGGTCCGCAGAGAAGCCTCGGGATCTCGATCGAGATAATCGCGCCGGAATGCCGCGATCCCGGACGGACCATGCAAGGCGAGATAGGCCGCCAGCATGCCGCCGCCTGAAACACCGGCGACCACCGCGATTTCGTCGGCGAGCGTCCGGCCGTTTCCCTCGGGCGCCTGTTGTTCGGAAAGCGCCGACAGAACCCCGTACCCGAAGGCGGCCGACCGCGCCCCACCGCCCGACAGAGCCAGGACGACTGCCGTGGCCCCGGGCCGCGGGGCAGACGGACGCGGCCGGATCGACGCCGTGATATCCGTCAGGGGCAGGTTCGACGGGGGATTGGAGGGGCCGGCGCAAGCCGCCAGACCGATGGACAGCGCCAGCATCCCAAAAACCTTGAATACTTCTCTCCAGCAGCGAGCGGCCGACCTGCCGGACCGTTTGAGAACCATGCGGGCGCCATCTCCAACGCCCGCCGTCTTCTCGTATCGCGAAGACCGGGCAGCTGGAGGTTTCGCTCTGCTCGATTATCCCAGCATTATGCTGCCCTGAGCCTCGGGCATTCGCGGCGGGGTCGGCAGGCTCAGGCGGAAACAGGTTCCGCATGCTCGATCCAGGATTGCGATCGTGCCGCCGTGCAGCCGGACGATTTCCCGCACGAGATGAAGCCCCAGGCCGGCGCCCCGATCCTGATGGGCAAGGCGCGAGAACGGCTCGAAGACGCGCTCACGCTGCTCGGCCGCGATCCCGGGGCCCTCATCGGTCACGTCGATGATCCCTTCGCTCCCGACCGAGATGGTGATCGTGCCGCGGCGGCCGCCATGCTGGATGGCATTCTGCACCAGATTGACCAACGCCCGTTCGAGCCCTGCGGGGTCGCCGATGACGCCGACCTGCTCCTCTTCCGTCTCGAAGGCGAGCGCATAGCCGGCATTGATGGCAAGCGGCGCGAGATCGATGGCGACGCGTCGTCCGATCGCGACGAGATCGAGCCCGATGAAAGCGCCGGGAGCGCGCTCCAATCGCTGCAGGTCGAGCAATTGCTCGGCCATCACGGCGAGCCGGGCGATATCCTCGAGCAGGCGGGTGCGCTCCGCGGAGCCCGGCAGCGTCTCGAGCCGGGTCTGCAGGATGGCGATCGGCGTTCGCAGCTCATGGGCTGCATCGGCGAGGAAGCGCTTGCGCCGACCATGCCCCTCATCCAGCCGCTGCAAGGCGCGATTGACCGCATCGACGAGCGGCGTGACCTCCGCCGGCATCAGCGCTGTCGGGAGGCGGGTGCCCTCGCGGTCGATATCGATCCGCTCCGCCTCCGCAGCAACGGTTCCGAGCCCGTCCAATGCCCGGCTGACCACCATGGGCGTTGCGATCAGGGTCGCCAGAGCCATGACGGCGAGCACCGGCAACACGAAACCGGCGAAGACGACGAGCACGCCCTGAAGCAGCCAGCCGATCGGCGCCTCGCCGCCGGGGCCGGTCACGACCTGGATGTCCCCAGCCGCGCTCCGGACCCAGCGCATATGGGCGTTCGCCCGGGGTGGATCCCCCAGATTCCAGCCCATGCGCGCATTGCCGATGTCATCCAGCGCATCGCCGATGCGGGCGAAATGCGGCGGCGGAGAACCTTCGGTCAGCCGATGCCCCTGCCGGTCGCGCAGGATGTACCAGAGGTCCGGCACTGTCGCGCGCAATGCGATCAATTCAGGCGTCTCGCGGACCGCGAGACTGCCGTCGGCCTCGCGCGACACCGCAGTCTTCAGCGCGTCGATCGTGACGTCTTCGGATTCGAAGTTGAGGAGATGGCCGCCGAAATAGAGCGCGGCGATGATCAGGACGATCAGCAGGGACAGCAGCGCCGCCTGCAGCGTGAGGAGCCGGCGGATCAGCCGCCATTTCAGCGAATGGGCACGCGGCGCCGCGACGGTCATGCCGCCCGTTTCAGCAGATAGCCGATGCCCCGGATCCCGTGAATTTCGAGCTCCGCTCCGGCGTTGCTCAACCGTCGGCGCAGGCGAGAAACATGCATGTCCAGCGCGTTCGACTGGATTTCGTCATCGAAGCCGTAGACAGCCTCCTCCAAGGTCGCGCGCTGGACGGCGCGGCCATGACGGCGCAGCAGGCTCTCCAGCACCAGGAGCTCGCGCCGCGGCAGGTCGAAGGGCTGACCATCGACGCTCGCACTGCGATTGTGCCAATCGAATTCGAAACGACCTATGCGCAGGGGGTCCGGCGCCATTTCTGCCGATCGGCGAAGCACGGCGCGCAGCCGTGCCAGAAGCTCGTCGATCACGAAAGGTTTCGCCAGGTAGTCGTCGGCACCGGTATCGAGACCCGCGATCCTCTCTTCGATGTCGCCGCGCGCCGTCAGGACGATGACGGGAGCTGCGAGCTTCCGGGCACGCATGCGGGGCAGGAGATCGAGCCCGTCGCCATCCGGCAGATTGCGATCGAGCAGCACAGCGCGATGAACGCCGGCCGCGATCGCTTCCTCGCCTTCCGCCAGAGACGCGACATGGTCGACGACCATGCCGCGTTGCCCCAGCGCGGTGCGCAAGGCGCTGGCCATTTCCGGCTCGTCCTCGACCAGAAGGATGCGCATGCCGGGGCCTAGTGGCTGCGCATGAGGCAGGAACCTGCATCCGGGCCGACGGTGGTGGACGGCGCTGACGTCTGCGGCATTGGGGAGCTTCGCGTCGGGCTGAACTTCGCCCGCTATCGACCCCGATGCTTGCCGCAACATTGCCGGGGAGGAGAAGTTAAGACCGCTAGCGAACCGGGGGCTGGCGCGCTTTCCGATCAGCGAGAGTCTTCGAACTTTACGTCAAACTCGATTTTCTAATGCGAGACACGGCCGCGACGTCAACCTCGTCCCAGGGCGGTGATGTCGTGCCTGTCGCCCGGCATTCGCGCGGCCTCGGCAAAGATGGCTTTGACGATGGCGCGCTCGCGCTCGCTCTTCAGGCAGGCGATATAGTCGGTTGTCGTGAGCTCGTCGTTCTCGATCGGGATGGCGCGGACGCGGCTGGAGGCCAGGGCCTCCAGCTCCCAGACGATCCCGCAGCCGAGCCCGACCGCCACAGCCTCGACGAGCGCCTCGCGGCTGCCCAGCTCCAACACCTTGCGGGCCTTGACGCCGTGCCGGGCGAGAGCGGCATCGACGAGCGCCTGCGTGGTCGAGCCGTCCTCGCGGCCGATCATCGCCTCGCCCTCCAGCTCCGTCAGCGAGACAACCTTCCGGCCGGCCAGCCTGTGGTCATGCGACGTGATCAGAAGGCCGCGGTGTGTCCAGAGCGGAACCGCATGCACGCGGGGATGGTCGGCAATCCGCGGCAGGATGCCGACATCGACATGGCGGTCGAGCAGGCGCTGCCGCACGACTTGCGTGTTTCCCATCGAGACGGAGAGCCGCACCTGAGGGTGCCGCGCCAGGAACTGCGCAAAGAGCCCCATCACGATATGGGGGCCGTCGACGGCCAGCCGGAGCTCGCCCCGCTGGACCTCGCTCGATGTCGCCAGCGTATCGTCGATCATTTCCTCGAGGCTGGCGAGTTGCCGGGACAGGGTGAACAGCCGTTCGCCGGCCTCCGTCAGCTTCACGCCACGCCCGTCGCGATGCAGCAACTTCAGGCCGTGGCGGGCTTCGAGCGCCTTCACCTGCAGCGTCAGGGCGGGTTGCGTCAGGTTCAGGACATCCGCGGCCCGCGAGAAGCTGCCCTCGCGCGCCACCGCATCGAATGCCCGGATCTGCGTGTAGATCATGTGCCCGGCCCGGATATTAGATTTTCTTGAATGGCTCTCAGCATTTCTAATTTGGCTTATAGCGGCAATGTCAACATCATTTCGACATGCTCGCTTCAGATCTCGCCCAGCTTCATTCCCAGCTCGACAAAGCGCTTGCCGCAGCGCGGGCGCAACGCGACCGCAGCGTCCGGCACCTGGCGGATTTCGTCTCGACCCCGTCGCTGACGGGAGAGGAGGGGGCGGGCCAGGACTACATGCGCGAATTGCTGCGGAAGGCGGGCGCCGACATCCACGACGCGGAGCCCGACGTGGAGGCGATGTTCGCCGCGCATCCGGACGTCGCGCAATATCCGACCCATTGGCAGCACGACCTCATCCTGCCCTATGCCGATCTGCCGACATTCGAGGCTCTCCAGGCGAGCGGCCTCGAAACGGTCCTGAATTACGATGGGCGGCCCAATCTCGTCGGCAGCTGGCGCGGCGAGGGCGGCGGCCGTTCGCTGATCCTGAACGGGCATGTCGATACGGTGACGATCGAGCCGCGCGCCGGCTGGACGCGCGACCCGTTCGGCGCCGAGATCGCGGATGGCCTGATGTATGGCCGCGGCGCCTCGGACATGAAGGGCGGCGTGATGGCGGCGCTGATGGCCATCACCTATCTGCGCGAGGCCGGAATCCGTCTGCGCGGCGACGTCAGCCTGCAATGCGTCGTCAACGAGGAGCATGCGGGCAACGGCACACTCGACCTCGTCCGGCGTGGTTTCAGGGCCGATGCGGCCGTGATCCTGGAGCCCACCAGCAACACGATCGCGATCTCGCATCCGGGCGGGCTCTACTGGCAGGTCTCGCTGACCGGCGTACCGCGCTCTCCGGGCGCGCGCTGGAACGGCACGGAGCTCGAAGGCCTCGGCGCCATCGATGCGCTCCCTCCCGTCATCGAGGCGCTGCTCGCGCTGGAGGCGCGTTACAATGCCGGCACGCCGCAGGGCCAGAAAGCTCCCTTCGCCCTGACGATCGGGCGGGTCTCGGGCGGTCACTACGAGACCGCGACCGCCGCGGAGGCCCAGCTCAAGGGCGGCGCCTATTTCGCCCCCTCGCTCGGCAGCGTGACGGAGGTGATGGCCGCGTTCCGCGAAGCGATCGCCCAGGCCAATCGCACCGATCCGCGCCTCCGGCGCCATCCCGCCAGGCTCGAATTCCTGCATCATGACGATGCCACGGCCCAGTCGGAGGACCTCGAGATCGCCCGGGTGATGGGCGCGGTCCTCGCCGGCCGCGGCGGCGACGGCAATCCCTATCAGGGGCATTTCTGCTGCGACATGCGCCATCTGGTGAACCAGGGCGGCATTCCCAGCATCGTCTTCGGGCCGGGCAGCATCGCCCAGGCACACAAGCCCGACGAGTATATTCCGATTGCGGACTACGAAGCCGCTATCGAGCACCTCATTGTTTTCATTGCAGAATGGTGTGGCATCGCCTGAGACGCAAGCGACCGTCCAGCACCGCCAGACGAGAGGCTCAGAGCATGAACTCCAAGATCCTCAAGACCCTCAGGGCCATGCTTCTGGCGGCTCCGGCCATGGCCCCGTTCGCCGGCGCGGCCCAGGCGCAGACCTGCCCCAAGACCGGCGGCACGTTGACCTACGCCTACAGCCTGGAGCCGAGCGCGCTGTCCACCATCGCGACCTCCGCGGTTCCCGTCGCGCTGGTGGCGACGAAGATGTTCGAGGGATTGCTCAACTATGAGGGGCCGTCTCTCGAACCCAAGCCCGGTCTCGCCGAGTCCTGGACCATCTCCGAGGACAAGAAGACCTATACCTTCAAGCTCCGCCCGAACGTGAAGTGGCATGACGGCAAGCCCTTCACGTCCGAGGACGTGAAGTTCTCGATCGAGAAGATCGTCAAACCCTACCATTCGCGCGGCCATGTCTATTTCGGCGATCTGGAGGGTGTCGCCACGCCGGACCCGCTCACCGTCGTCTTCACGCTGAAGCGGCCGGTCCCCTTCTTCATGAACGTATTCCAGGCCGGTGAGACCCCGATCCTGCCGGCCCATGCCTTCGCCGGCATCGACATGGGCACGGCGGCGGCTGTCCGCGGCGCGGAGGTGATGCAGAAGCCGGTCGGCACGGGCCCCTTCCGCTTCAAGGAGTGGCAGAAGGGCAGCCATATCGCGCTCGAACGCAACAAGGATTACTGGCGCGCCGGCTTCCCCTGCCTCGACGGCATCATCGTGCGCATGATCCCGGATGGCGCCGCCCGCGCCATCGCCGTCGAGACCGGCGAGGTCGATCTCGCGCCGATGAGCGGCCTGCCCGAGGCGGAGGTGCAGCGCCTCTCGGCCTCGCCGAAGCTCGAAGCCTCGCAGGCGGGCAGCGAGGCGCTCGGCCCCAATCTCTGGCTTGAGCTGAACCTGCGCGAGAAGCCGCTCCAGGACCTCAAGGTCCGCCAGGCGATCAGCATGGCGCTCAATCGCGAGCGCATCGCCGACGTGATCTGGTACGGCCAGGGCAAGCCGGCCCGCGGCCCCATCGTCAGTGCCAGCGCCTTCTTCGACAAGTCGCTGCCGCAATACGAATACAACCCGGCCAAGGCCGGCAAGCTGCTGGACGAGGCGGGCTATCCGAAGGGCGCCGGCAATGTCCGCTTCAAGCTGAGCCAGAACTTTCTGCCTTATGGCGAGAACTATGTCCGGCTCGCCGAATATATCCGCCAGGAGCTCGGCAAGATCGGCATCCAGGTCGAGACACGCAGCGCCGATCTCGGCGGCTGGCTGAAGACGATCTACACGGACTGGAACTTCAACCTGACCAGCACCTTCTCGCACAACTACTCGGACCCCTCGATCGGCGTGGAACGCACCTTCGGGTCGGGCTTCATCAAGAAGGGCGCGACCTTCACCAACTCGATGGGCTACAGCAATCCGAAGGTCGACGAGCTTTTCGCGAAATCGGCGCATGAGACCGACCCGGCCGCCCGACGCAAGCAGTTCGACGAGCTCCAGAAGATCCTTCACGAGGAACTGCCCGTGATCTTCCTGATGGAACCGGCCTACACCCATGTCTGGAACAGGAAGGTCCACGGCCTGATCACCAACGGCATTTCGATGTATTCGCCCTGGGACGCGGTCTGGAAAGATTGACGCTAGAGCAGGGCGGGAGAGCGCGATGAAATCGTTGTTGTTCGTCGGCAAACGCGCTGCCGTCGTCGTCCCGAGCGTGCTGGGCATCGCCGTTCTGAACTTCACCCTGTTGCACATGGCGCCCGGCGACGCGGCGGACATCATCGCCGCGCAATCGGGCGGGGCGACGACGGAATTCGTCGAGGAACTGCGCCGCTCCTTCGGGCTCGACCGCCCGCTCTGGCAGCAGTTCTTCATCTATCTCGGCAAGCTCCTCACCTTCGACCTCGGCGTGTCGCATGTGCAGCAGCGGCCGGTCCTTTCCCTGATCGCAGAGCGCGCCCCGGCGACCGTGCTGCTGATGCTGACCGCCATCCTCGTCGCGACGCTGCTCGGCATGCTCTTCGGAACGATCGCGGCGATGCGGCACCGGAAATGGCTGGACAGCATCATTTCGGTGCTGGCGCTGCTGGCCTATGCGACACCGCAATTCTGGCTCGGCCTCATGCTGATCGTGTTCTTCTCGGTGACGCTGGGCATCCTTCCCTCGGGCGGGATGATGACGATCGGGCAGGATATCTCCTGGCCGCTGCGCGTGCTCGATATCGCCAGCCACCTCGTCCTGCCGGCGGTGACGCTCGGGCTGTTCTACGTCGCGCTTTACACCCGCCTGATGCGGGCCTCGATGCTCGAGGTCTACACCTACGACTTCGTCACCACCGCTCGCGCGAAGGGTGTGTCGGAAACGCGGGTGGGCTTCGTCCACGCGGCCGCCAACGCGCTTCTGCCCGTCGTCACCATGGCGGGCGTGCAGATCGGGCATATGCTCGGCGGCTCGATCCTGGTCGAAACGGTGTTCGGCTGGCCGGGTCTGGGGCGCCTCCTCTTCGATGCGCTCCAGCAACGCGACCTGAACCTGCTGCTGGGCATCCTGTTCATCTCGTCGATCCTGGTCGTCGTCGCGAATCTCGTCGTGGACCTTCTCTACGGCGTGCTCGACCCGAGGATGGCGAAATGAGCGCTCTCGCGGAGTTCTGGCGGCGCTTCAGCCTCAACGCGGCGGCCGTGGTCGGCCTCGTCTTCCTCCTGCTGATCGTGGCCGCGGCGATCTTCGGCCCGGCGCTCTACCCGGTCGATCCCTACGACATGATCGGCCGGCCCTCTCAGCCGCCCTCGGCCCGCTTCCCGCTCGGCACCGACGTTTCGGGGCGGGACATTCTGGCCGGGCTGATCGGAGGAGCCCGCGTCTCGCTGCTGATCGGCCTCGTCGCGAGTCTGGGGGCGACGGTGCTCGGCGTCGCCGTCGGCGCGCTCGCGGGCTATCGCGGCGGCTGGATCGATGCGGTGCTGATGCGGTTGACGGATTTCTTCCTGACCATTCCTTCCTTCGTGCTCGCGGTCGTCATCATCGCCATCTTCGGCCCGTCGATCGTGACCGTCACGGCGGCGATCGCCGTCGTCTCATGGCCGCCGGTCGCCCGCCTCGCGCGCGCGGAGTTCATGTCCCAGCGCGACCGCGAATATGTTCAGGCCTGCCGGGCCCTGGGCATGTCCGGCCTCGAAATCGCGACGCGCCAGATCATGCCGAACGCGCTTCCGCCCGTCATCGTCGTCTCCAGCCTCCTCGTCGCGACGGCGATCCTGACGGAATCAGGGCTTTCCTTCCTCGGCCTGGCCGATCCCGACCTGATCTCCTGGGGTTACATGATCGGCGTCGGCCGCACCGTGCTGCGCACGGCCTGGTGGATGCCGGCGATCCCCGGCCTCGCGATCCTGATCACCGTGCTGTGCATCAACCTCGTCGGGGAAGGCCTGAACGACGCGCTCAACCCGAGGCTCCGGCAACGATGACATACCCTGCCGCCCGCCCCGTCCTCGCGGTCGAGGACCTCAGCGTCACGTTTCCGACGAGCCATGGCGCGGTGAAGGCGGTCGCCGGCCTGTCCTTCACCCTGTCCGCTGGCGAGACCTTGGCGATCGTGGGAGAATCGGGCTGCGGCAAGAGCACGGCCGCGATGTCCATCCTCGGCCTCCTCGCGATGCGCAGCCGCTGCCATGTCAGCGGCCGCGTCCTGCTCGATGGGCGGGACCTCATGTCCCTGTCGCAGCAGGCGATGCGGGAGGTGCGCGGCGGCGGCATCGGCATGATCTTCCAGGACCCGATGATGGCGCTCAACCCGGTCTTCACGATCGGCTGGCAGATCGCCGAGTCGCTGCGGCTGCATCGCGGTCTTCCGGCCGGCGCCGCGCGCCGGCGGGCGATCGAATTGCTGGATCTGGTCGGCATACCGTCTCCGGCCGAGCGCTATGACCAGTACCCGCACAACCTCTCGGGCGGCATGCGGCAGCGCGTCATGATCGCTATCGCCCTGGCCTGCGAGCCGAAGGTCCTGATCGCGGACGAGCCGACGACCGCGCTGGACGTCACGATCCAGGCGCAGGTCCTGGGACTGATCGAACGGCTCAAGACCGAGCTCGGCATGGCCGTACTGCTGATCACCCACGATCTCGGCGTCGTCTGGGAGGTCGCGGATCGCGTCGCCGTCATGTATGCCGGCCGGAAGGTCGAGGAGGCGCCCGTCACCGATCTGTTCCGGGCTCCGGCACATCCCTATTCGCAGGGTCTTCTCAGGGCAGCCCGCTGGCAGGACGATGTGTCCGGGCGCCTTCCGGAGATCGGCGGCACCGTTCCTTCACCTTTGAGGATGCCGAAAGGGTGCAGTTTCGCGCCGCGCTGCCACCGCGCCATGGCCGATTGCACCCTGGAGCCTCCCGGCCTGACCGGCGGCACGCGCCAGGTCGCCTGCCATCATCCGGAGTTCGTGGCCGCATGAACGAGCAGGGCAACAGCCGCGGCGCAGTCCTCGAAGCGCGCAATCTCGTCAAGGAATACCGGGTTGGATCGGCCTTCGGCGGCGGACGGACGGTTTTCGCACTGAGCGGCGTCGACCTCGCCGTCAAGCCGGGCGAGACGCTGGCCGTGGTCGGCGAATCCGGCTGCGGCAAGTCGACCCTTGCCCGCTGTCTGACAGGCCTGCATGAACCGACCTCGGGTCATGTCCTGCTGGATGGAGCGGACGCCCAGGCGCTGTTGAGCAGCGATGCCGGGCGGTTCCGGCGCGCGGTGCAGATCGTCTTCCAGGACCCCTATGCCAGCCTCAACCCGCGCCGCACGATCGGCCAGTCGATCGGCGACGGCCTGCGACTGCACAAGTTGTGCGCACGCAGCGAACGTCGCGCCCGTGTTGGGGAACTCCTGAGCCGCGTCGGGCTGTCGGACGACCATATCGACCGCTACCCGCACGAGTTGTCTGGCGGCCAGCGCCAGCGTGTCGCCATCGCCCGTGCGCTCGCCGTCTCGCCGCGGCTGATCGTCTGCGACGAGCCCGTCTCCGCCCTCGACGTCTCAGTCCAGGCCCAGATCATCAACCTGCTGAACGACCTTCAGGAGCAGTCCGGGGTCGCCTATGTCTTCATCTCGCACAATCTCGCGCTCGTGCGGCATATCTCCGACCGCATCGCGGTGATGTATCTCGGCCAGATCGTCGAGATCGGCGACGCGGCCGCTCTCGGGCAGACCCTTGTCCACCCCTATAGCCGGGCCCTCTTCAGCGCCTCTCCCGAAATCGGCCGCGACCGCGCCCTCGCGCGCGCCAAGCCGCTCGAAGGCGACGTGCCAAGCCCGCTTGATCCGCCCTCCGGGTGCCGCTTCCATACCCGCTGCCCCTTCGCGCAGGAGCGCTGCACGACGGAAATGCCGTCTCTGCGCCAGGTCGCCGGCCGCGAAGTGCGCTGCCATCGCGCCGAGGAGATGGCCGGGACGCAGCTCGCGGCCTGACTAGGGAAGCTTGCGCAGCAATAGGCGCCGGCGATCCGATGCGGGCAGAATTCCCTCCGAGCCGAATACGTTCGGCATCGGTCCATCATGCTGATGCTACGTCCACGATCTCGGATAGCAGTCGTCGATATGAGTGTCCGCTTTCAGCCTGACAGGCAACGCCCGGAATTGGCGCTTCCGATGCCTCGCAGGCTCGCCTGCGCACCCTACTTATCGCGTCCTTCGGCGCCGCGTTATTGACGCGGCGGGAAGGAGCGCGATGGAGCGTTCTGGACCTCGGGACGGAGCCGGTCAGTCATCTGCGGCTGGCAGATGCAACCGGCGCGCTGGATGCGGTGGTCGCACAAGCCGCGCCTCGTGGCGATTACGCGACGGACTCCATCACCTTCGCGGTCCGGCGCGTTTGGAACGGACCATGAGGAATCTCCGGCGGAGCAAAACTGTCGGAACTGGCGCGATCCCAGCGGCTGTACCAATCGGCGAGCTCCGGAAACTCGTTTCCGCCCAACAGGAAACCCTCCGGCAGATAGGGGAAGGCCTCGTTGCCATCGAGGAATTCATTGTCCTTCCGTCGGAACATGAAGTGATAGGGCATGAAGTCGCTGGGATGGTTGAGGCCAGCCGCACCTGCGATTTCTCCGAGCGCGTGCATGGTGTTGCGATGAAAGCGCGCGACGCGGTCGCTCTTGTCGCCGACATCTATGGCGCTCTGGCGGCGCTTGTCCTGTGTCGCGATACCGACCGGGCAGCGATTGGTGTGGCAAGACTGGGCCTGGATACAGCCGATCGCGAACATGAAGCCGCGCGCCGCGTTGCACCAGTCCGCCCCGAGCGCGAGCGTGCGGGCAATGTCGAAGGCTGACACGATCTTGCCGGCCGCCCCGATCTTGACCTGATCCCGGATGCCGGCGCCCCGCAGCGTGTTGTGGACGAAGGTCAGCCCTTCCAGCATCGGCATGCCCACGCGGTTGGCGAATTCCATGGGAGCAGCGCCAGTTCCGCCCTCCGCGCCGTCCACGACAATGAAATCGGGTACGATGCCGGTGTTGAGCATGGCCTTGACCATACTCATGAATTCGCGGCGATGGCCGATGCAAAGCTTGAAGCCGACCGGCTTGCCGCCGGAAAGCTCGCGCAGTTCACCGACGAATTGCATCAGCCCCGTCGGAGTGGAAAAGGTGCTGTGGGCCACAGGCGATATGCAGTCTACGCCCATCGCGATGCCTCGCGCCTCGGCGATCTCGGGGGAGATCTTGGAAGCCGGCAGCATGCCGCCATGGCCCGGCTTGGCGCCTTGGCTGAGCTTGATTTCGATCATCTTGATCTGCGGATCGGCAGCCAGTTCCGCAAAGCGTTCGGGCGAGAAGCTGCCATCTTCGTTGCGGCAGCCGAAATAGCCCGAAGCCACTTGGAAAATCAGGTCCCCGCCGCCTTGCCGGTGATAGCGACTGATGCTGCCTTCGCCGGTGTCATGGGCAAAGCCACCCTTCCTCGCGCCAGTGTTGAGCGCCAGAATGGCATTGCCGGAGAGCGCGCCGAAACTCATGGCCGAGATGTTGTAGATGCTGGCCTCGTAGGGCTGCCTGCAGGCAGGTCCGCCGATCCGGACGCGAAAATTGGTGTCGACAATGGCCGTCGGCGCGGCCGAATGGGTCAACCACACATAGCCGGAGCCGTAGACGTTCTCGGAGGTGCCAAAAGGCAGCTTGTCCTCGTCGCCCTTGGCGCGCCGGTAGACCAGTGCGCGGTCCTGCCGGCTGAACGGGACTTCGTCATGGTCGCTTTCGATGATGTATTGCCTGATTTCCGGCCGGATGCTTTCCATCAGGAAGCGCAGATGCCCGATCACTGGATAGTTGCGCAGAATCGAATGCCTGTGCTGGCGCATATCATGAACGCCCAGAAGGACCAGTGCGCCCGCAACCGCCGCGGGGACAAGCAGCCACCCGCTATAGACGAGCCCCCCGACAAGCGAGGCGACAAAAGCGAGCATGGCAAGGACAAATGCCGCATAGCGTTGATTCAGAAGAGCATTTTTTAGCATGATGTCCTGGCGCAATGCGTGGCGAGCGTATGTTGAACGCGGGGAACCCGGGTATCCTGAAGAGACGGCGGCAACCTACCGGGCGATCTCATCGAGAATATAGCCCGCCTGATCGACCGCGCGCCACACAGCATAGCTCTGCCATGTGGGCAAGGTTCTGCAGGTCTATGAACCGCGTCGCGCGAGTTTTCGGGCCCTCCTCCGCCCGGTTCAGCTGGCGCAGAGTTTGACGGAGCGTATTGCGCGCGGGCGGGGCGGAGCGCGTGTTGGCCATGACGCCTTCCTGGATCTCCTCGCGGCTCAGCCGGTGCGGGGCAACGCCGCATCCCGTTCGGGGAGCTCGAAAGCAATGCATGTAGTAAATATAAAAGAGGCTAGCTATCAACGCGATCTTCCGCTTGCATATTGTCAAATTTCGTAATTATTCTACAGAAATCTGAGAGCCCAAAAAACCGAGTTCGCGCAGGCCCGGCTTGACGCCAAGGCTCTGGGGACGGCGAAATTTGAACGATCAAGGGAGGGGACAAATGCGCTTGACGAAACGGCATTTCCTCGCTGGGGCGGCAGCGGCTTGCGCCATGCCTTATGTGGCGGGGCGAGCGTTCGCGCAGGGCAAGCAACTGAACGTGTTTGCGCATCGCGTCCTGCAGAATGTGTCCAACGGCACAGCGGGCGGCGACGTCACGGCGGGCTTTACTGAAGCTAACGGTGCCAGCATCAACTGGGCGACGTTCGAGACCGGACCGCTGCACGATCGTGTGTTTCGCGAAGCTTCGCTCGACCAGTCGACTGTCGATGTCGCCTTCCTGCTCAACACCTATGCGACGCCACGCGTCACAGCCTTGTTCGAGCCGCTCGACGCCTACATGAAAAGCGCCCCGCTGGAGAATTTCGACGACATATTTCCAGGTCTTGTGAAGGCGGTGACCTTCGACGGACGGCTTTTCGCCGTGCCGTTCCGCCATGCTTCGACCGGGCTGCACTACAACCAGGAGATCTTTGCCGAATGCGGCATCTCCGGCCCGCCTAAAACGATCGAGGAATTCATCGACATAGCCAAGAGGTGCACGAAGAAGCGGCCCAACGGCACGCCTGCCGTGGGCTTCATTCTTCCCGGCGTCGCCTATCCCGAGGTGATCGCCTTCGCCCGCGCTTGGGACGCCGATTTCATCACGCCCGACATGAAGGTCGTCGCCAATTCCGAGCCGATGGTGAAGGCGCTGACCGCCATTCGCCAGCTCTACGAAGCGGGCGCCGTGCCGCGCAATCTCGCCGGCATGAAGGCCGAAGACGCCAACACCTGGATGCAGACCGGGCGCGCGGCGATGGCCATGAGCTCGATGAGCCGCCACGGACTCTACAACGATCCGAAGAAGTCGCAGGCCGCCGGCAAGATCAAGACGACCTTCTTCCCGATCGCCGAGGCATTGCGGGGCAAATACGACGTCGCGCCCGCCAAGGTCGAGTTCTGGAGCATGGCAATCCCGAAGAATGCCCAGAACAAGGATCTGGCCTGGAAGTTCATCAAGTGGATGTCCTCTCCACAGGCGACGCTGGGGGCAGCCCTCAACGGCAACGGGCCGGTCCGCAACTCGACCTATGACGATCCGCGCATCATCGAGGCACTGCCCTATGCGCAGGACGAGCGGCGGGTCCTCGCGGTTTCGCGCGTACCGCTGCCTGCCTTCAACGAAGCCGCGCGCGCCGCCGACTTCTTCAAGGAAGAAGCCGAAGCCGCGGTGCTGGGCATGAAGACGCCCCAGCAGGCCATGGACGACCTTACCGTTCGTGTGCAGGCGCTTCTGAAGTGAGCCAGCAGGGGAGGCGTTGGCCTCCCCTCCCGCCTAGGCGACGCCGAGCAGGTCGGCGCGCGTCGTATCCCGGCCAAGATGGAGAAGCACGTCGGCGGCGGAACATATGGGCGGCACGCGGCGGCACACGACCATTCCATCGTCCGGTATCAGCAACTGCTCTGGAGCGTGGTCCGCGCGCTCCAAATCCCACAGCCACCCAGCCGCTTCGCCAATCCGCACCGTTTCACCCAAAGCATGGGCAGGCTCGAAAGCCCCGCGTCCCGGCGCGCGCAGGAAGCCTTGCGGCTCGATGGCCAGCAGACATGTCTTCCCGCGCGGTGTTGCGACGGCATCGATCATGCCGAGATGAGCGAGAACGTTCTCGATGCCCACGCGCGCGATCTCGATTGTCCGTGGCGTTACGCATCCGCCGCCACCGAGCTCCGTCGCCATCGCCGGAATCCCCTGCTCCAACGCTGCAGAGACCAGCGTCGCGCTGGCCTCGGGACGGCGCATCACCATCGCATAAGGCGCCGCGAAGGCCAGCATGAGATCCAGCGTGCGCCCTGCCAGGGCGCCGTCCATGGGCAGGCGCCCGAAAGCGCATGGCAGATAGTCGAGCGTCCCGCCACCGCTGTGCAGGTCGACCACGCAGTCCACCAGAGGCAGCAGCAGCCGGAAGATGCCATCCGCGATCTGTTCCGTGGGCTGGCCGTCCGGCCGGCCCGGAAAGCAGCGGGCGAGATTGACACCGTCGATGGGGGATGTGCGCGTGGCGGCCGCCGATGCGGCGGGATTGGCGACTGGCAGCAGGATCACGCGCCCGCGCAGCCGGTCAGGATCGAGTGTCCGGGCCAGATGCGACAGCGCAAACTGTCCCTCGTACTCGTCGCCATGCAATCCGGCGGTGCACAGCAATGTCGGCCCGTCACCGCCTTTGACCACGATCACCGGCAGCGTGATGCGGCCATAGGCGGAACGGTCGTGCGAATGCGGGACGAAAAGGGCGCCGACGTGACGCCCTGGCCGATCGAGTTCGACGTCCAGCCGAGCGGGGCCGCCTGCTGCTGAGATGCCGTGTTTCATTGAGGTGCGGAGCGTTCGAAGGCGGAGGCGTGCGTGAACAACCCCGGCGTGCCGCCGGAGTGCAGGAAGACGATGGAAGACGCCTTGCCGAACAGGCCTTTCTCGGCTGCGCCGATGAGGGCGGCCATGCCCTTGCCCGTATAGACGGGATCGAGCACCAGCCCTTCGAGCCGACCAGCGGTCTTGACGGCGGCGAGGCTCGCGGCGGAGGGAATGCCGTAGCCCGGACCGATCTCGTCGTCGACGATGTCGAGATCCTGCCCCGACAGACGTGTCTCGATGCCCATCCACGCGGCCGCTGCGTTGGCGGTTTCGATGATCCATTTGCGCAGCCGTGCCTCCGGCTGCTGGGCGCTGACGCCCATGACCCTGGTCGGAACCTCGAGATGCTTGAAGCCGAGCGCCAATCCGGCAGCCGTCAGCCCGGAGCCGCAAACCACGACGACGATGTCGGGCATCCGACCGATCGCCTTGAAATCCTCGACCAGTTCAGCAGCGCCCGACATCCAGCCTGCGACGCCGACATTGGCGCTCACGCCCGTAAGCTGCACGACAAAGGGGGACCGCCCCTGCCTGCGGTAGTCGTCGGCGATCGCCTCGATTTCATCCTTTATCGCCGGGTGCCAGGGGTCGGTATTCTGGGTGAAGGTGACCTCCGCTCCAAAGATGTCGTCCAGAAGCAGATTTCCGACATGCTCCGTGCCCATCCTGGCGCGCAGATGCAGGTGGCAGCCGAGACCGAGCTTGGCTGCCGCGCCCGCCAGCGACCGGCAGAAATTGGACTGGCTGCCGGCCGTCGCAATCAGCATGTCAGCTCCCGCCGCGATCGCTTCGGCAAGGATGAAGTCGAGCTGGCGAAGCTTGTTGCCGCCGAGCGCATAGCCGGCCATGTCTTCGCGTTTGACGTAGACAGACGCGACGTCGAGGTGCTCGGCCAGCCGCGGCGCCGGCTCGAAAGGCGTCGGCAGGCGGGCCAGGTCGAGACGCGGGCGGCCGGACATCGGATCGATCGAAACGGCGGGCGGGCAAGATACGAGCATCGCGGCGTCCTGCTGGTCCTCGGCAATCGCCAAGTGCAATGTAGATAAATTACGAAAATACTCTCGTCAACGCACCTGAAACCGGTTAGGAAGGGCCACGGTCGCCAGCTGGCGGGCGGAGACGATGACCATCATTGCACGGAGACGGGCGCTTTGACCACCGCTACTTCGATCGAAGCCCGCTTGGCCGAGCTGAATGTGAAATTGCCCGACGTATCTGAATCTAAAGGCAAATATATATCTTATAGCATCACCGGAAACCTGCTGTACATCTCTGGGCAGCTCTGCGTGGGACCAGACGGAAAGATACCCGAAGCCTATCGGGGCAAGCTAGGGAGTAAAATTACGGAAGCGGATGGTTATGCCGCTGCGCGTCTTTGCCTGCTGCAGGTACTCTCCCACGCCAGGCTGGCGCTGGGGTCGCTCGACCGGATCACGAAATGCGTTCGGCTGGGCGGCTTCGTCAATGCCGAGCCGGATTTCGTCGCGCCCGGGGCCGCGATGAATGGCGCATCCGATATGATAGTGGAAATCATGGGCGAGTCTGGCCGACATAGCCGCACCACCATCGGTGTCGCAACGCTCCCGCTTGGAGCCTGCATCGAGGTGGAAGGCTTGTTCGCCTTCGAATAGGAGAATGGCATGACGACAGGTGGAGCGTCGGGCCAAGCAGGAGGTGACGACCGCTTCCTCGACGTCTTGACCGCCCGCAAGGCGGAGCTTTCGCCATCCGAGCGCCGGGTGGCAGAGTTCGTGCTCGATGCACCGGACAAGGTGATCCATATGTCGATCGCGACATTGGCCGAAGAGGTGGGCGTCAGCCAGCCCACCGTGCTGCGCTTCGTGCGTACGATGGGGCTGGCCAGCTATCCGGAACTCAAGCTGCGCACCGGGCAGAGCATCGTCGCCGGGACGCCCTATGTGCACAGCGAGGTCGCGTCCAGCGACCCGCTCGACCAGATCATCGACAAGCTCGTCGATTCCTCGATCTACACATTGACGATGCTGCGGCGGTCCATCGACCAACAGGTGCTTGCGCGGGTCGTCGACATACTGGCCAACGCGCCGCGCATCGACTGTTACGGCACCGGCGCGGCGCGCATCCTGGCCATGGAGGCCCAGCACAAGCTGATGCGCTTCGGCATCCCGGTCGTGGCCTATGACGACACGCATTTGCAGCGCCTTGCCGCTGCCACGCTGCGGAAGGGCAACGTGGCGCTCTGCTTTTCGCATACCGGCATGGTGCGCGACATCGAGGCGATGGCGCTGAAGGCGCGTGAATGTGGCGCCACCGTCATCGCCATCACCCGGCCGAACACGGCGCTGTCGGCAGCGGCCGACATTGTCCTCGAGATCGACGCGCATGAGAACACCGAAATTTACACGCCGATGACATCGCGTGTGGCTCACGCCGTACTGATCGACATCATCGCAACGGCGATGGCTCTCCGTGGCGGACCAGCGCTTTTTGAGCGCCTGCGCGAGGCGAAGAACAGCCTCGCCGATTTGCGCATTCCGCCGGCGATGACGACGCCGGCGCGCCGCGGAAAAAGCAGATCATGAGGGTCTTTGTCGCTTCGCTGGCCACGGAAACGAACACGTTTTCGCCGATCCGCATCGACCGCGGCGCTTTCGAAGACGCATTTTACGCCCCACCGGGCGAGCATCCCGAGACCCCCACTCTCTGTTCCGCGCCCTTCATCGCGGCCCGCAAACGCGCCCGCGAGCAGGGGTTCACCCTGATCGAGGGGACGGCCGCCTGGGCCGAGCCTGCCGGCCTGGTTTCCCGGGAAGCTTATGAGGGGTTGCGGGACGAAATCCTCGGTCAGCTCCGCGCTGCGATGCCTGTCGACGTAGTGCTCTTCGGCCTACATGGCGCCATGATCGCCGAGGGCTACGACGATTGCGAAGGCGACCTGCTCACCGAGGCCCGTGCCATCGCTGGGCAGGATGCGGTCATCGGGGTCGAACTCGACCCCCATTGCCATCTCACCCAGGCCATGATCGACGCCGCCACGATCCTGGTGACCTTCAAGGAAGTGCCGCACAGCGATTTCTACGAGCGCGCGGAGGATATGGTGGATCTCTCCTTGCGCGCCGCCCGCAAGGAAATCACGCCGGTGACGAGCGTCCTAGACTGCCGCGCCATCGCCAACTTCCTGACCAGCCGCGATCCGGGCAGAGCCCTAGTCGACGACATGATCGCCCGCGAAGGCAGGGACGGCGTGTTGAGCATCTCCATCGTGCATGGGTTTCCGGCGGCCGACATACCCGACGTCGGCACCAAGGTCGTCGTCATCAGCGACGATGCGCCGGAAAGGGGGCGATCCGTAGCGGCCGAATTCGGTGCCCGTATCATTGCCTTCGGCGCCAACCGCATGCCGGATATGCCCGATCCGGACAAGGCGATCGACATGGCTCTGGCCGTGGCCGGTCAACCGGTGGTGCTAGCCGACCGTTGGGACAATCCCGGCGGCGGCGTGGCGGGCGACAGCACGTTCCTCATTCACGCGCTGTGCGAACGCCCGGGCATCGATGCCGCGGTCGGAGCTCTGTGGGACCCGATCGCCGTGTCGTTCTGCCTGGCGGCGGGCCCCGGTGCACGCTTGCAACTGCGCTTCGGTGGCAAGGTGGCGCCGAGTTCGGGCGTGCCCGTCGATGCCGAGGTCGAGATCGTCGCCACCACGCGCGATCTCGTCATCCCGTTTCAGGAGAGCCGTGTTTCCCTGGGAGCTGCCGTCTCGTTACGGCTCGGCAAGCTGGATGTGGTGCTGGCGAGCAAACGCGCTCAGACGTTCCACCCCGCTGTCTTCGAACTGCTCGGGATCGAACTTTCGAAGAAAAAGATCGTCGTGGTCAAATCCGCGAGCCATTTCCACACCGCCTTCGCGCCGATCGCCGCCGATGTGATCTTCGTGAATTGCGGCGGTCCCTATCCGCCCGATGCCGCCGCAATTCCTTACCGCCGCATTCGCCGTCCGATCGCTCCGCTCGATGCGAATGTCTCACCGGTGTGGATGCGGTAAGGCGATCATCCGGTCCTTGCCGACGCGATGCCGGCCCATCGGACGCCAAGGCGACAACGAGCCGAACACATCGTCGGGAACTCGGGATAATTCGCTTCCGTTGTTCGATCGTTTCGTGACCATGCTCAATTTCGGATTGCACGACCGGATCGTTGGACCGTGAGGCCAGGAGCAGCCGCACCGTCGGAAGGTTTGATGATGCCCAGGTTGCCGCTGGCTATCGCGATCGTCTTGGCGCTGTTCATTTGCGCGCCTTCTTCGAGCCGCGGGCAAAGTCCGGAGCGGGGGACGCCCAAAACCGGGCTGCTTTCCCTCCTGCCCGAGGCCCAGACGACGGAACATGCGATCGACCTCGGCGGCCGCACGTTGCAGTACCAGGCTCGTGCAGGCACGTTATCGCTGCTCGGCGGCAATGCCGAAGCGACGGCCGAGATCTTCTACGTCGCCTACACGCTCCAGGCGGAGCAGGGCCAGAACGAGACCTCGCAAAGGCCGGTGACGTTCGTCTTCAACGGTGGTCCGGGAGCTGCCGCAGCCTATCTCCATCTCGGCGCCATGGGGCCGCGGGTGCTGATGACCGGAACGGACGGAAGCCTGCTGCCGTCGCCTCAGAAGCTCATCGACAATCCGGACACCTGGCTCGACATGACCGATCTCGTATTCGTTGATCCGGTCGGTACGGGCTACAGCCGCGAGGCCCCAGGCCAACAGACGCGGAACTTCTGGGGCGTCAACCAAGATGCCGCCTCGATGGGAGCGTTCGTCCGTCTCTATCTGGCGCAGATGGGCAGAACGCGCTCGCCGGTCTTCCTGGCGGGCGAGAGCTATGGTGGGTTCCGGGCGACGCTGCTTTCCCGAACGCTTCAGCAGGATATCGGCATCAGCCCGAGCGGCATTGCGCTCGTCTCTCCTGCACTGGAATTCGCCCTGCTGCGGCCCGACGAATTCGACATTCTCCATTTTGCGCTGGAGCTGCCATCACTTGCAGCCGTGCGTCTCCGACGCGACGGCATCGTCGGTCAGGACTTCCGGGACAAGCTCGCCGAGGTCGAACATTTCGCGCTCGGCGATTATCTCGTCGCGCTCGCAGGCGGGCTGGAGTCGGGCGGGCGGGCCGCAAGCCAACGCGTGGCCGAGATTACGGGCCTGCCCCTCGATGTGGTGCAGCGCAGCTTTGCGCGCATTTCCTCCAGCCTCTTCACCAAGGAGTTCGCCCGGGCCCGAGGGAACGTCCTGAGCCCGTATGACGGTTTGATCGAGACCGGCGACATCGCCCCGCAAAGTCCGCGAGATCGAGGTCCCGACCCGATCCTTGATCGCAGCGTCTCGGCTCTGACCTCCGCCTTCACCGCCTATGTCCGCGACGAGCTGGGCTTCCGGACCGACATGTCCTATCGCCTCTTGAACGGTGAGGTCGGTCGCAACTGGGACTATGGGACCAGCCCATCGCGCCAGGGCTACGCCGGCGTGATGAATGATCTCCAACGCGCGCGAAGCCTGAATCCGGCGATGGGCGTCCTGATCGTCAACGGCGAGACCGATCTCGTGACGCCCTACATGGCCTCCCGGTATCTCCTGAACCAGATCAGCTCGATCGCCGGGGCGAAGCCCGTTCGGTCAGCCGTGCTCGAAGGCGGTCACATGATGTATCTGCGGCCCGATGGCCGCCGGGCGTTGAGGGAGCTCGCTGCGGAGCTTTACCAGGCGCCGCAATAGACCGGATGACCCTCTCGCCGCCCATCGCGTGCCTGAACATCCGCAGGATATTGCCCGGCATGTCTGCATCAACATGCGCCACGAGACGGTCGGCGGGCTTTATGCGTGGCGCGGGCGGAGCCGATGAATGGCTCGTTCACAGGGCGTTCAAGCACCTCGGTGCCTCCTCGAGGAACGAAAGGAGGCGATCCAAATGAAGCAATATCACCTCAGCATTGCGGCGCTGGTGGCATTGGGTACCGCTGGTTTCGGCGGGGCGGCAACAGCTGCACCGATCACCGCTGGCCTGGTCGTAAGCCAGGCCGATGGCCCAGTTCATGTCCAGTACGATTCCTATTCCTGGCGTGAGGAGCGTCTGCGGAATCGCGATGCCTGGCGCGAGGACCGCCTGCGCAACCGTGATGCCTGGCGCGCCGAACGTTTGCGCGAGCGGGACGCTTGGCGGGCTGATCGCTGGCGCGAGCGCAACGCGTGGCGGGAATGGCGCGAGGAGCGTTCACGCTCCTACGGATGGTGGTGAGCGTTAGCGCAGTGGCCTTTCCGCAACCGGCGCACGGTGCCGATGCGTCGGCACCGGCCGGAGCGCACCGCGATCAAAGGCAACAGGGCATCAATGGCCCATCAGAACAAGTCGCCGTGCTGCGGGGCTTCACTGCCGGGAACATCTCCGCGTCGCCATCCATGCCTCGCACTCTTCCCGCGTCGTCCGGACCACCGGCATAGCCTTCCGGAGGTCTGCCGGATCGGGGGCGCTCGATGGGCCGGCGTGTTCATGGGCTCCGGGCTTGGACCTTTGGTCCGCCCGGAACGGCGGCGGGTTGCCCTGCAGAATCTGCGGACTTGCGTTAAGCGCGGGGTTCGGCCGCGGCCGACCCGCCCGCCCGCTGCGCCGCCGGGGGCTTGCCGCCGGTGGGCGCCCCACCCTTCCCCTTGAGCAGGTCCCAGCTGTTCTGCTGGCTGACGCTGCGCTTGAGATAGGCGATCGTGGCCGCAGCTTCGGCCGGGCTCTGGTCGCGCCTTGCCAGGGTCTCCGCCTCGCCGAAGCGGCCCTGGAGCCCGAGCACCAGCACGAGGTTCTGGCGCACGCGGGCGTCGGCACGATCCGAGGCAGCCGCCTCGGCCAGCACGCGTTCGGCTTCCGGCAGCTGGCGCGACAGCGCAAGCGACAGGCCATAATTGGACATGATCGTCGGCTCTCCGGGCGCCAGCCTGAGGGCCGCTTGGTAGATCTGCTGGGCGCGCTGATGCTCGCCGAGCTGGTCGGCGACGGTGCCCTGCGCCGAGAGGATGCGCCAGTCGGGCCGCTCCGGCGAATGGGCGCGGGAGAGCACGTCGTCGGCCTCCCTCAGGCGGCCGTTGTCGGCAAGCGATCGGCCATAGGCCCCCAGCAATTCGCGGTCGTCCTGGAAGGTCAGAACCGCTCGCTGGAGCACGGCCAGCGCCTGCGCGTTCTGCTCGAGCGCCCGCAGCGCCCGCGCATAATTGAAGGCGGCTTCGCGATCCTTGGGGTTGGCGTCGTAGCGCTTGGCCCAGCGCTCGCGCTCGCCCTGCCAGTCGGCAGGGGTGCGGGGCTGCGCCGTCTGGCTGCGGCCGATCGAGCCGGTGATGTCGCCCGGCCCGCCGCGGCTCTGGCACCCCGCCAAGGCAAGCGCGCCGAGGCAGACCGCCACGGCGAATCCAAAACGACGGGCTGCGGGAAGCTGCGGATAGGAAGCAGGCTGCGCTGGAATCATGGGCCGGGTCGCCTCGCGACAACGTCTGACTGGGTTCGACTGGTCGCCCGGTGATAAAGCGTTAACCCTAATGCATCCTTAATCCGGCAATCCGAAGCCGCCCCGGAACCGATCGGCCGCCCCCGTGAACAGCCTCCTGACCTCCGCCTCCGATGCCGCCGTTCCGGTTCATGTCGTCTCCGGCGAGACCTGGCCGGCCCTGCAGGAACGCCTGTCCCCACCCCATCGCAACTTCGCCCTCGCGCAAGGCTTTGCCGCTCGCGCCGGCCAGCACTGCCTGCTGCCGGACGCGGATGGCGCGCTCGCCTGCGTGCTCATCGGCCTCGAGCCCGCGCGCCGGCGGCGCGATCCCTTCGCCCCGGCGCGACTGGCCGCCCTGCTGCCGGCCGGCGACTACCGGCTGGAAGGCGAGATCGACGATCCGGCCGCGGCCGCGCTCGGCTGGCTGCTGCAGGGCTACCGCTTCGACCGCTATCGCAAGCCGCCTCCGCCCCGCGCGCGCCTGTCGCTGCCCGACGATGTCGACGGCGCCGAGACCAGCCTGATCGCGGAATCGGCGATGCTCGCCCGCGATCTCGTCAACACCCCGGCCAACGAGCTTGGACCCGGCGAAATCGAGGCGGCGATCCGCGGGCTCGCCGCCGAATGCGGCGCGACGGTCGCCAGCATCGTCGGGGACGAGCTCATCGCCCGGAACTTCCCGATGATCCATGCCGTCGGCCGCGCCTCGCCGCGGGCGCCGCGGCTCGTCGACCTGGTCTGGGGCGACCCGGCCCACCCCAAGGTCACGCTCGTCGGCAAGGGCGTCGCCTTCGACACCGGCGGCCTGAACCTCAAGCCCGACGCCGCGATGCTGCTGATGAAGAAGGACATGGGCGGGGCGGCGGCCGCGATCGCGGCGGCGCGCATGATCATGCTGGCACAGCTGCCGGTGCGGCTGCGGCTCCTGGTGCCCGCGGTGGAGAACGCCGTCGCGGGCAATGCCTTCCGCCCCGGCGACGTGCTGGCGAGCCGCAAGGGCCTTTCCGTCGAGATCGGCAACACCGACGCCGAGGGCCGGCTGATCCTGGCCGATGCGCTGGCACTCGCCGACGAGGAGGCGCCGGAGCTGCTGGTCGATTTCGCCACGCTGACCGGCGCGGCGCGCACCGCGCTGGGGCCGGACCTGCCTCCGTTCTACACCCATGACGAGGGGCTCGCCGACGAGATCGCGCGGATCGGCCTGGCGGTGAACGACCCGGTCTGGCGGCTGCCGCTCTGGCCGGCCTATGACGGGCTGCTCGAATCCAAGATCGCCGATGTGAACCATATCTCGAGCGGCGGCATGGCGGGCTCGGTCACGGCGGCGCTCTTCCTCAACCGCTTCGTCGAGAAGACGCAATCCTACGCCCATTTCGACATCTATGCCTGGAACCCGGCCGCCAAGCCGGGGCGGCCGGAGGGCGGGGAGTGCCAGGGCGCGCGGCTGATCCATGCGCTGGTGAAGCAGCTCTATCCGCGCGGTTAAGGCTGATCGGCGAAGGCGATTGCAGCGCGGCTGCCGGAGGATAATGATACGGGTCCGTAACGATCGGGAACCGCGCATTCATGCCCCTCGAGATCAGGCCTTCGCAGGCACTCAGACTGTGGCGGCAGGTGCATCTCGATCTGGTGCGGGACGACGAGGCCGACCTCTCGGCGCGCCAGACGGCGATCCTGCTCACGGTCTATCTCGAATTGCCGCCGCATACGGTGCGGGGCCTCGCCCAGCAGCTCGGCGTGACCAAGCCGGTGATCACCCGCGCCCTCGACACGCTCGGCAAGCTCGGGCTCCTGACCCGCAAGCGCGACGAGGCCGACCGGCGCAATGTCGTCATCCAGCGCACCGTCGCCGGGGCGCTCGCGGTCGAGCGGCTCGCCGATCTGGTGACGGAGCATGCCAAGGAGATCGGCGGTAGCTGACGGCCCTCCCGGCCCGCAGCGCGCCGCGCTAGATTGCACCCATGACGATTCTCGACCGCCGCATCACGCCGTTCCGTCCGGATCTCGCCGCGCGCCATCTGGCGGGACAGGTCGAGGCACCCCGCTTCGCCGACCCGCAGCCGATGCGCGTCGTGGCGCCCTCCGCGCCGCTGCGCCGCGAGCCGCGGCCGGACGCGGCGCTCGACACCGAGGCGCTCGCCGGAGAGCTGGTGCAGGTCTATGAGCGCGAGGAAGGCTGGGCCTGGGTCCAGCTCCAGACGGACGGCTATGTCGGCTACCTACCCGATGACGCGTTACGCCCCGGCCGGCCCGAGCCGACGCACCGGATCGGCGCTCTCAGAACCTTCGTCTATCCCGGCCCCTCGATCAAACTGCCGCCTCTGGCTGCGCTCTCGCTGACCGCAGCCGTCGCCGTGGCGGAGGAGAAGGGCGATTTCGCCGTCCTCGCCGATGGCGGCCACGTCTTCCTCAAACACCTGGTGCCCCTCGACCAGCACGAGCCCGATTTCGTCGCCGTCGCCGAGCGCTTCATCGGCGTGCCCTATCTCTGGGGCGGCAAGACCAGCCTCGGGCTGGACTGCTCGGGGCTGACGCAGCTCGCACTCGCCGCGGCCGGCATCGCCTCGCCGCGCGACTCCGACATGCTGGAGGCGGCACTCGGCCGCCCCATCGAGATCCGCGAGGATCTGTCGGGGCTTCAGCGCGGCGATCTGGTATTCTGGAAGGGCCATGTCGGCATCCTGACCGACCCGGCAACGCTGCTGCACGCCAATGGCTACTCGATGACGGTCTTGCGCGAGCCGCTGCGGGAAGCGCGAGACCGCATCCGCGACAAGAGCTTCGGCGCGATCACCAGTATCAGGCGGCTGGGATAGCGCAGACCCTCAAGCCATTCCCTTCAGCCGGTAGAGCGCTTCCAGCGCCTCGCGCGGGGACATTTCGTCCGGGTCGATCCCGGCCAGCGCCTCGCGCAGGTCATCCGGCTCGTCGTCGGCGGCGGCCGCCACAGGACGGCGCAGCGGCGCGGCGAAGAGCGGCAGATCGTCGACCAGCGAGGCGACCGGCTTCTCGCGCTCGGTCTTCTCCAGCTCGCCGAGGATCGCCCGCGCCCGCTCTACCACCGCCGGCGGCAGGCCGGCGAGCTTGGCGACCTGGATGCCGTAGGAGCGGTCGGCCGCGCCGGCCACGACCTCGTGCAGGAAGACGACCTCGCCCTTCCATTCGGTGACGCGGACGGTGGCGTTGGCGACGCGATCGAGTCGGTCTCCCAGCGCCGTCAGCTCGTGATAATGCGTGGCGAACAGGCTGCGGCAGCGATTGACCTCGTGCAGGTGCTCGATCGCGGCCCAGGCGATGGAGAGGCCGTCGAAGGTGGCGGTGCCCCGCCCGATCTCGTCGAGGATGACGAGCGCGCGCGGGCCGGCCTGGTTCAGGATCGCGGCGGTCTCGACCATCTCGACCATGAAGGTCGAGCGGCCGCGCGCGAGATCGTCGGCGGCGCCGACGCGCGAGAACAACCGGTCGACCACGCCGATATGGGCGCTCGCCGCCGGCACGAAGGAACCCATCTGGGCCAATACGGCGATCAGCGCGTTCTGGCGCAGGAAGGTCGACTTACCGGCCATGTTCGGGCCGGTGATCAGGCAGATGCGCCCGCCCTTCGCCTCGCTGCCGGGCGGCGACAATTCGGTGTCGTTGGCGACGAAGGGCTTGCCGTCGCGCTTCAGCGCCGCCTCGACCACGGGATGGCGGCCGCGCTCGATCGCGAAGGCTGCGCCGCCATCGACCTGCGGGCGGCTCCAGCCCTCGCGGGCGGCGAGATCGGCGAGGGCTGCGGCGACGTCGAGCTCGGCCAGCGCCAGCGCGACGGCCTTGATCGGCTCAGCCTCGGCCAGCACCGCGTCGCTCAGCGCGGCGAAGATGGCGAGTTCGAGCTTCAATGCCCGGTCGGCCGCAGAGGCGATCTTGGCTTCGAGCTCGCCGAGTTCGAGCGAGGAGAAGCGCATCGCGTCGGACATGGTCTGGCGATGGACGAAGGTGGCGCGCCAGGGCTCCTTCAGGAATTCCTCGCCGATCGCCTGCGGCACCTCGACGAAATAGCCGAGCATGGCGTTGTGCTTGATCCGCAGCGTGCGGCAGCCGGTCTCGGCGGCATAGCGCGCCTGGAGCTGGGCGATCACCTTGCGCGAATCGACCTGCAGCAGCCGCAATTCGTCGAGCGCCGGTTCATGCCCCTCGCGCACGAAGCGGCCGTCGCGGCGATTGAGCGGCAGTTCCTCCGCCAGCGCCGCATCGAGGCGAACCGGCAGGTCCGGGTCGCTTTCGCCCAGCGCCCGCATGGCGCGGGCCAGCTCCTCCGGCAGGTCGCCGCGCCGCACCAGCAGGGCGGCGATGGCGCGGGCGGCGTCGAGTCCGGCCCCCAGCGCGGCGAGGTCGCGCGGGCCGCCGCGGTCGAGCGAAAGCCGCGCCAGGGCGCGGGCGACATCCGGCACCCGTTCGAGGGCTCGGCGCAGATCCTCGCGCAGGGCGCCGTCCGCCACCAGGAAAGCGACGGCGTCGTGCCGCGCCGCGATCGCCACGGGATCGGTCAGCGGTCCGGCGAGGCGTTCCGCCAGCAGGCGAGCCCCGCCCGGCGTCACGGTGCGGTCTATGGTCGCGAGCAGGCTGCCCTGGCGCTCGCCGCCCAGCGTGCGGGTCAATTCGAGATTGGCGCGCGTGGCGGCGTCGATCAGCATCGTCGCCGAGCCCGCATCCCGCACCGGCGGCGACAAGGGTGGCCGCGCACCGAGCTGGGTGCGCTCGACATAGGCCAGCGCGGCCCCCGCCGCCGCGATCTCGGCCCGGCTGAAGGCACCGAAGGCGTCGAGCGTGGCGACGCCGAAGAACTCCTTCAGGCGCCGTTCGGCCGAAGCGGCATCGAGGCCCTCGCGGGCGAGCGGGGTGACCGGCACGGCGATCTCGCGCCAGAACTCCTTGAGCTCCGGATCGTCATGGATCGCGTCCGGGCAGACGATCTCGCGCGGCTCCAGCCGCGAGAACTCGATGGCGAGCCGCTCCTGCGCGGTCTCCATCACGGTGAAGCGGCCGGTCGAGATGTCGATGGCGGCGAGACCGTAGAGCGACGCCGTCTCACCCGTCTTCCGCCGGGCGACCGCGACCAGAAGGCTCGCGCGGCCGGGTTCGAGCAGCCGTTCCTCGGTGATCGTGCCGGGCGTGACGAGGCGCACGACATCGCGCTTGACCACGGATTTGGCGCCGCGCTTCTTGGCCTCGGCCGGGTCCTCGGTCTGCTCGCAGACGGCGACGCGATGACCGGCGGCGATCAGCCGCTGGAGATAGTCGTCGGCGCGATCGACGGGCACGCCGCACATCGGGATATCGTCGCCCTGATGCTTGCCGCGCTTGGTCAGAACGATGCCGAGCGTGCGCGAGGCGATCTCGGCATCGGCGAAGAACAGCTCGTAGAAATCGCCCATCCGGTAGAACAGCAGGCTGTCCGGATTGGCGGCCTTGATCTCGATGTACTGCGCCATCATCGGCGTGACGCGCTCGGCGGCGGCCGGCGCGGCGGAACGGGCGACTTCGGTGGGAGAAGAGTGACGCATCGGGCCGCACGCTAGCAAAAAGCGCCGCCGAGGCCATCCGTTAGGAGGGCTTTCAACAATTGAAAGCATGGTCGCCCGGCCGAATCGGCAGAAGGTTCCGACATTGCTCCTGATAAATCTGGCCGAAAGCCTGTTCTTCCTGCTCCTGGCCGGATTGCTGCTGACAGTCGCCATGTCGCGGATCGGCGAGCGGCCGTGGCTGCGGCAGATCGTCGTCGGCGTGCTGTTCGCGACCGGCGCGCTGGTCAGCATGGGCAACCCCTTCCAGATCGTCCCTGGGCTCGTCGTCGATTCGCGCAACAGCTTCGCCATCCTGGCCGGCCCGATCGGCGGCCCGGTCGCTTCGCTCCTGACGGCCGCCCCGCTCGTCGTGATGCGCTATCTCGACGGCGGCGTCGGCATGGTCACCGGCATCACCGGAATCGTCGTGCGCGCCGCGATCGGCATCGCCTATGCCTTCTGGCTGAGCCGCCGGCGGCGCCCCCTCGGCATCGGCGATCTCGCAGCCCTGAGCGCGCTCGACGCGCTCTGCCTGCTCGTCTCGGTCAGCCTGATCCCCGGAGAGGCCGGTGCACGCTTCCTGCGCGAGGCCGTGCCGGTGATGATCCTGGTCGGCACGGTCGGCATCTTCCTGACCGGCATGGTGATCATCAACGACAATGAGAAGCGGGAGACCGCCTATCGGCTGCGCACGCTGATCGACCGCGCCCCCGGCACGCTCTACCAGCGGATCGTGCGGCCGGACGGCACCATGACCTATCGGTTCGCCTCCTTCGCCATCGACAAGCTGCTCGGCATCACCAAGGAACAGGTCGAGCGGGACCCGGAAGCCTGGCTTGGCAAGCTGCTGCCCCAGGACAGGGCCCGCTTCGAGCAATTGCGGCGCGAGCAGCAGGAAACTCAGACGCTCTGGCGCTTCGAAGGGCGCTATCTCGCCCCCGGCGGCGACATCGTCTGGCTGCGCAGCGAATCGACCAAGCGCCGGCTCGCCGACGGCACGCTGGTCTGGGACGGCATCCTGCTCGACATCACGCCCGAGAAGACGCTGGAAACGCGCCGGGCGGAGATCGAGACCCTGCGCAAGGCCGCGCTGAACGAGCTCGCCAGCGATCTCGAACGCACCGTCGGCAAGGCGCTGGCCGATGTCGGCACCTCGATGCGCGGCATGCACGAGGCCGCAAGCCAGATGGTCGACAGCGCCAACAAGACGACCCTGCGCGCCGAGGGCGTGACCCAGGAAGCCGGCAGCGCCTCACAACGCGTCGGCTCCGTGGCGGTGGCGGCGGAGGAGATCGACGCCTCGATCCGGGAGCTGACGCGCCAGACCAGCCATGCCGACGAGACCGTGCGCGCCGCGGCAAGCTATGTGCGCAGCACCCGCCGGGACGTGGCCGGGCTGACGGAAGCGGCCGACAAGGTCCGGGCCGTGCTCGACTTCATCGAGGAGATCGCGGCGCGCACCAATCTGCTGGCGCTCAATGCCACGATCGAAGCGGCGCGCGCCGGCGCAGCCGGGCGCGGCTTCGCCGTGGTCGCGGGCGAGGTCAAGACGCTTGCCGAGCAGACCCAGAAGGCGACGCGCGACATCGCCGAGACCCTGGCCGAGATCCGCGGCGCCGCCGCGACCGCCTTCGAGGCGGTCGCGCATATCGAAGGCACGATGACGACGATCGAGCAGACGTCCGGCGTCATCGCCGCCGTCGTCAGCCGGCAGGCCGACATCGCCTCGACCATCGCCGCCGACGCGCAGGCGGTGGCGCTCAACGCCGACGCGGTCACCGCCAATGTCGGCGCCGTCGGCACGGAGGCGCGGATTACCGGCGATGCCGCGATCCTCGTGGCGGAAGCCGCCCGCAAGGTGGACGAGCAGACCGAGGCGCTCGACCGCTATGTCGGCGAGTTCGTCCATAGCGTCCGCAACCGCTTCTAGTCCCGAAGGCGCCCGATCTCCCGCGTTCCGGCAAGAGTTCTGTGAAGCAGTCGCCGCTTGTGATCTCGGCGCGGCGCCGTATGGTCAGTTCCCCCGTGAGGAAACGCACAAGAAAAGCCGCAGCGATGAACGACCGTCCGACGACCAAGAGAGCCCGCCCGACCTTCACGGACCAGGAGGCGCTGCTGTTCCACTCGCAGGGGCGCCCCGGCAAGCTGGAGGTGGTGCCGACCAAGCCGATGGCGACGCAGCGCGACCTCTCCCTCGCCTATTCGCCGGGCGTGGCCGTGCCGGTGCTGGCGATCGCCGAGGACCCGTCGCGCGCCTATGACTACACGACCCGCTCGAACCTCGTCGCGGTGATCTCGAACGGCACCGCGATCCTCGGGCTTGGCAATCTCGGCGCGCTCGCCTCGAAGCCGGTGATGGAAGGCAAGTCCGTCCTGTTCAAGCGCTTCGCCGATGTCGACTCGATCGACCTCGAGGTCGACACCGAGGATCCGGAGAAGTTCATCGACGCCGTGCGCTATCTCGGCCCGTCCTTCGGCGGCATCAACCTCGAGGACATCAAGGCGCCGGAGTGCTTCATCATCGAGCAGCGCCTGCGCGAGCTGATGGATATCCCCGTCTTCCATGACGACCAGCACGGCACCGCCATCATCGCCGCCGCCGGCCTGATCAACGCGCTGGACCTGACCGGCCGCGACATCAAGTCGACCCGGCTGGTGATCAACGGCGCCGGTGCCGCTGCCATCGCCTGCATCGAGCTGCTGAAGGCGATGGGCTTCAAGCCCGACAACGTCATCCTCTGCGACACCAAGGGCGTGATCTACCAGGGCCGGACCGAGGGCATGAACCAGTGGAAATCGGCCCATGCGGCCGTCACCGACCGGCGCACCCTGGCCCAGGCGCTCGAAGGGGCAGACGCCTTCTTCGGCCTGTCGCAAAAGGGGGCGGTGACGCCCGAGATGGTCGCCGCGATGGCTCCGAACCCGATCATCTTCGCCATGGCCAATCCCGATCCGGAGATCACGCCGGAGGAAGTCCACGCCATCCGCGACGACGCCATCATGGCGACAGGCCGCTCGGACTACCCCAACCAGGTCAACAACGTCCTCGGTTTTCCCTTCATCTTCCGCGGCGCGCTCGACGTGCGGGCGACGACGATCAACATGGAGATGAAGATCGCCGCTGCGGAATCGCTGGCGATGCTCGCCCGCGAGGACGTGCCGGACGAGGTCGCCGCCGCCTATCAGGGCGCGCGCCCGCGCTATGGCAAGGACTACATCATCCCGGTGCCCTTCGATCCGCGCCTGATCCATGTCGTGCCGATGGCCGTCGCCAAGGCCGCGATGGATTCCGGCGTCGCCGGCAAGCCGATCGTCGACACCACCGCCTACAAGGCGCAGCTCTCGGCCAGGCGCGACCCGATCGCCGGCACGCTCAACCGGATCTTCGAGCGCGTGCGGCGCTATCCCAAGCGCGTCGTCTTCGCCGAGGGCGAGGAGGAGCAGGTCATCCGCGCCGCCGCCTCCTTCGTGGGGCAGGGTCTGGGCCAGGCGATCCTGGTCGGACGCGAGGACCGCATCACCGAGGTTGCGACCTTCCTCGGCGTCGACCTCGAGGCCAAGGGCATCTCGATCCAGAACGCCCGCCTCTCGCACCGCAACAGCGTCTATGCGCAGTATCTCTACGAGCGCCTGCAGCGGCAGGGCTACCTGTTCCGCGACTGCCAGCGCCTGATCAACCAGGACCGCAACCATTTCGCCGCGGCGATGGTCGCGCTCGGCGACGCCGACGCGATGGTGACGGGCGTCACCCGCAACTATTCGATCGCGCTGGAGGAAGTCCGCCGTGTCATCGACGAGAAGCCGGGGCACCGGCTGATCGGCGTCTCGATCGTGATCTCGCGCGACCGCACCGTGCTGGTCGCCGACACCGCCATCACCGAGATGCCGACCGCCAAGCAACTCTCCGAGATCGCGATCGAAGCCGCGGGCGTCGGCCGGCGGCTCGGCTACGAGCCCAAGGTCGCGATGCTCGCCTTCTCGACCTTCGGCCACCCGGCGGGAGAGCGCTCCGACAAGGTCCGCGAGGCCGTCGCGCTGCTCGACAACCAGCGCGTCGACTTCGAATATGACGGCGAGATGGCGGCCGATGTGGCGCTCAACCGCGAGGTGATGAGCCAGTATCCGTTCTGCCGCCTGTCGGGCCCCGCCAATGTCCTGGTGATGCCCGCCTTCCACTCGGCCTCGATCTCGACCAAGCTGCTGCAGGAACTCGGCGGCGCCACCGTCATCGGGCCGCTGATCGTGGGCCTCGACAAGCCGGTCCAGATCGTGCCGCTCGGCGCCAAGGATTCCGACATCGTCAACATGGCCGCGCTCGCCGCCTTCAACATCGGCGGCTGAGCCCCAAACCACGGATGTCGCCGATCCCGCCGTCATGCTAGCCCTCGTGGCGAGCATGACGGCTTGACCGCGGCATTCGACCGGCGAAGCGAAGACGTGGATGGTCGGGACAGGCCCGACCATAACGGAGGCGTCAGGACGCATCCTTCCGACGCGTCTCGGCCGTCTTCTTCGCCGAAGCGGATCGTTCCGCTTTCGGCCGGGCGACAGAAGCGGCGCCGCCGAGCTTGCCACCGCGCCGTGCCGAGGCGTTGGTGCCCGGCTTGCCGCCGCCGGAACCGGACTTGTTGCCGCCGCCGCTGTCCCCGTTGACGGTCGCCCAGGCGCGGCGCCCGGCTTCGTCATGCGCGACGCCGCGGGCCTCGTCGCCCTCCTCGATATGCCCGGCCTTGCGCTTCTGCCTGTCGGTGTAGGCGGATTCGTCGCCAGGCGGCATGGGTTCTCCCTCTCGCCTTGGCTGGAGGACACCTGCCCGCAGCGGCTGCTCCCGGCAGGTTCGCCTCGTTCAGCCTGAGTTCATTTTGGCGCGGTCAGCTTCGCCGTGGGAGACCGGAAAACCGGCCCCAGGGGGACAATCGTAACCGTGCCGACGCCCGACGACATGCCAGGCGTGAGATCGGCCGTGCCGGGAGACCGGCAGGTGGCGGTGCATTTCGCGCGCCTGACCGCGGGCTTCTGGCGCGGCGAGAGCGCCGGCCGCGCCTGGTTCTGGACGCTGCTGCTGGCCGCCGGGATCATTCTTTCCGTCTTCGCGAATGTCACGGTGAACCGCTGGAACGGCTGGTTTTTCGATGCGCTCGAGCGCAAGGACGGCCATAGCGCGCTCGTCGCCATGGCTGTATTCCCGGTGCTCGTTCTCGTCGTGGCGGGGCTGGGCGTCGTCATCCTGCGGGCGCGCGAGACCTTTCAGGTGCATTGGCGGCAATGGCTGACCGCCAGGCTGGCCGATGGCTGGATCGGCGAGCGGCGCTTCTTCCGCCTCGGTCTCACCCCGCATGAGCCCGCCAATCCCGAATACCGCATCGCCGACGACGTCCGCTGGGCGACGGAGCCGGTGGTCGATTTCGCGATCGGCCTGCTCTCCTCGGTCATCACCATCGCGATCTTCATCGAGATCCTCTGGGAGATCGGCGGCAGCCTGAACCTGTCCTGGGGCGGCAAGACCATCGCCATCCCCGCCTATCTGGTGCTCGCGGCCATCCTCTACGCCGTTCTGGTCTCGATCCTGGTCACGACCGTCGGGCGGCGACTACCCGGGCTGATCGCAGCGCGCAACGAGAGCGAGGCGGGCCTGCGCTTCGCGCTGATGCGCATCCGCGACCATGGCGAATCGATCGCGCTTGCCCGGACGGAGACCGGGGAGCGCCAGGCCGTCGCCCGCAGCCATGACGTGCTGGTGCGGCGCTGGCTGGCGATGATCCGGCAGCGGGCGCGGCTGACCTGGATCACCAATGGCAGCGGCGCGCTGGTGCCGGTCGTGCCGCTGCTGCTGGCGGCGCCGAAATATCTGGCCGGCGAAATGACGCTCGGCGGGGTCGTCCAGGTCGCCGCCGCCTTCGTCGCCGTGCAGAACGCCTGCAACTGGCTGCTCGACAATTTCATGCGCATCGCCGAATGGCTCGCCGCCGCCCGGCGCGTCAACGAGCTGGCCGATGCGCTGGCCGGCATCGAAACGCTACCGCCGCAACCGGCGCTCGGCATCGGCTTCACATCGGACGGGTCGCTCGGCCTGGAAGCCGTGACCCTGCATGACGGCGCCGGGCTGCCCCTTGCCGCGGGGCTCGACCTCGTCCTGCCGGCCGGCGCGACGCTCCATGTCGTCGGCGATGCCGGCTTCGCCAAGAACACGCTGCTGCAGGCCATCGCCGGGCTCTGGCAGCTGGGAGAAGGAACGATCGCCTTGCCGCGCGAGGCGCGCATCGCCGTGGTGCCGCAACATCTGCAGCTGCCACGAACGAGCTTGCGCCAGCTCCTCCAGGGCGACCGGCCGCGACCGGCGCCGGATATCGCCGCGGCCCTGCGCCGCTACGGGCTGGCGACCCTGACCGCCCAGCTCGAGAGCGAGGACGACTGGAACAAGGCGCTGACGCGGGCCGAGCGGCAACGGCTCGCTTTGACCAGGGTGGAGCTCGGCGGGGCCGAGGTGGTGCTGCTCGACGAGGCGACGAATGCGCTCGAAGCCGAGACGGCGAGCGATCTCCTGGCCGAGCTCCGCGCGGCGCTGCCGCAGGCGGTGATCATCGCCTTCGGACAATCGCCGGGCTTCGCCGAGGTCGCCAGCCACCAGATCGTGCTGCGCCGCATCGCCGGCGTCGCCCGCATCGTCGAACGCGATGGCTTCGTCGAGTCCCGCACCGGCGCACCCGCCGAAGCGCTCTGGACCAGCTTCGCCCACGAACACCAGCCATAATGAGGAGAGACGCCGTGAAGATGAATATCTGGGACGCCTTCTGGGGCCTCGAAGTCGAGCAGTGCCCCTGCGACGTGCATTTCGTCGAATGGCTCGAGCAGGAAGGCCTCAGCCGGCGGCGAATCTACCATTTCGGTACGGGCGGGCATCACTATGTCGGCCTGCGCTGCGCCGAGCCTCATCTCGACAACACCGTGCTCGGCATCACCGCCGCACCGAAGGAGTATGAGTCCTTCATCGCGCTCGCGACCGACAATCCGCGCGTGACGCACAGCTACAGCGCCTATTTCGGCGACATCTACACCAGCAATCCCCGGCTGCTGCCGCGCTTCGACATCGTGACGCTGTTCCACTCCTGCGAGTTCCGCAGCGAGGCGAACGACGCCTATGGCGCGCTGACCGACCGGCAGGTGATGGACCTGTTCACCGAACAGACGGACAAGGGCGGCTACATCCTGTTCTACAAGGGCTCCTTCGCCTACGGCACGGCCGAACCGATCATCGCGGAATGGGCCGAGCAGATGCCGGTCGAGGAGATCGCCGGCTTCAAGACGCTGCGGATCTTCCGCAAGCTGGCCTGAGGCGGCTCCGAGACGAGGCGCCGGCCGCGACCTGCCGGCGCCTCGTCCCTTCATCGGGCGCACCTCCCGCCGGTTCCCTCATGGGGCTCATTCGCCGCAGCGGCTTGTGCATCGCCACCGACGCGCTATCTCTCGGCCGGGGCGCGTTCGCGCTCTCTTGCCCGTATCCCGCCGCCGCAACCGGGGCGCACAACCCAGAGAGCGCATGTCGTTCCCGCACGAGCCAGGAGTGCCCCTGCGCAGGCGCAGCCGCTGGTGGTGGCTCGGCCCGCTGGCGAGCTTCGCCATCTTCGGCGCCTCGCTGGTCGTGCTCTGGCACATCATCAGCCAGATGGAGCCGGGCGAGCTCGCCGGTGCCTTCGCCAATGCTAGCCTGCGCCAGCTCGGCCTCGCAGCCGCCTTCACGGCACTGAGCTACCTGCTGCTCACCGGCTACGACGCGCTGGCGCTGCGCCGGCTCGGCCTGTCGATCCCCTATCGGACAACGGCCCTCGCTTCCTTCACCAGCTATTCGGTCTCGTTCACGCTGGGCTTCCCGATCGTGACCGGCGGCACCGTGCGCTACTGGATCTATTCCCCCAAGGGCGTGCGCGCCTCCGAGGTCGCGAGCCTGACGGTGATCGCCGGCCTGACCTTCTGGCTCGGCCTGGGCGCCATCCTCTGCGCAAGCCTGATCTATTCGGCCGATTCCGTGGCGCTGCTGGCGCGGACCTCGCCGCTCATCGTCCAGATCGTCGGCGGCCTCGTGGGACTGGGCATCGTCGGCTATCTCATTTGGATCGCGACCGACGAGCGCAGCCTGCGCGTGCGGGGCTGGAACCTGCACCTGCCGGGGCTGGGCACCACGCTCGGCCAGATGGCGCTGGGAGCCTGCGAGGTCTGCGCCGCGGCGGCGGTGCTCTTCGTGCTGCTGCCCGGCGGCTACAACCTCGAATACCCGACCTTCCTCGCGGCCTATATCTTCGCCTGCCTGATCGGCATCGCCAGCCACGCGCCGGGCGGGCTCGGCGTCTTCGAGGCGACGATGCTGGTCGCGCTCAACCGCTTCCCCTACGAGCAGGTCCTCGGGGCGCTGCTGATCTTCCGGGTGATCTACTACGTCCTGCCGTTCATCCTGGCGCTGGCTATGCTCGCGCTGAACGAGATCATCCGCCGGATCCGCCGACACGAGCCTTGAGGCCGCTACTTCACGGCGATGATGAGCAGCAGGAAGGCGAGCAGCAGCAGGAGCAGCCTGAAACTCCAGTTGAGCTTGCGCAGTTGTTCGAGCCCGTCCTCCCGCCAATCCTCCTCGGCCCCGGCCTCATGCGCCGCCGCCGGCGCGGGGGCCGCGGCGGCTTCGACGGTTGCCGAAGGCTCCGGTTTCGCCAGCGGCTGCCAGGCGATGCCGTCGATGAAGCCGCGTGCCGGCACGATGGCGCGCCCATCCGCCCCCGGTGCCAGATACCAGCCGAGGGGGCCGGCCTGTGGCGCGTCCCGGTCCTCCTCCCGCATCCAGAGATTCGTCGTCGCGCCGAGCGAGACCTCATCGGCGAGGCCGTTGAGCATGTCCGCCTTGAGCGCCTCGAAGACGGCAGGCGCCAGGAACGCCTCGGCGAACGGGGTCTCGGCGCCGTTCTCCTCGCGATAGCCGAGCATCAGCAGGAGGCGCGGCTGCTCGCTCGAGGCCGGCAGCGGGCGCAGGGTGAGGCCGACCGCGCCCACCTCGTCGTCGAAGCCGGCGCGCCGCAGCACGCCATCCGCCACCCGCGCCTCGGCAAGGATGCGCTGGCCATCCTCGAGGCGCCCGTCACGGCTCTCGAAGCCGCCGACGAAGCGCAGCCCCGCGGCCTTGAGCCGGAAGCGCCGGGCCGACCCCTGGACATAGCGGGCCGACGAGCCCTCGATTGCCATCCGCCCGTCGCCGAGGGACATGCTGCGCATTGCCGGTGATTCGTTCATGCTCCCGTCCTGTTTCGCGGCGAGGATAGCAGTTCGACCCGGCCTCGTCAGGCAAAGGGTACTGGCTGCACCGCGACGCCGTCGCAGCGATCGCAACGTCGAATTCGAAGGAGACAATGCTCATGACGGACGAGCTCGTCGTCTACACCAACCCGATGTCGCGCGGGCGCATCGCCCGCTGGATGCTGGAAGAGGTCGGCCGCCCCTATCGCGCCGAGATCCTCGGCTTCGGCGCGCCGATGAAGAGCGCCGCGTACAAGGCGCTCAACCCGATGGGCAAGGTGCCGACGCTCGTCCATGGCGATATGGTCGTGACCGAATGCGCGGCGATCTGCGCCTATCTGGCCGACGCCTTCCCCGAGGCCGGGCTGGCGCCCGATCGGAGCAGCCGCCTGCGCGGTCCTTATTACCGCTGGCTGTTCTTCAGCGCCGGGCCGCTCGAGGCGGCCGTCAGCAACAAGGCCTTCGGTCTCGAAGTTCCGCCGGACCGGGAGCGCGCCATCGGCTACGGGAACTTCGCCGATGCGATGGACACGCTGGAATATGCGGTCGGCCGGAACGAGTATCTCGTCGGCGATCGCTTCAGCGCCGCCGATGTCTATGTCGGCTCGCAGATCCTCTGGGGCCTGCAGTTCGGCTCGATCGAGAAACGGCCGGTCTTCGAGGCCTATGGCGCGCGGCTTGCCGCCAGGCCGGCGGCGAAGCGGGCGAACGAGATCGACAACGCGCTGATCGCCGAGATGCAGAAGGCCGGCTGAGCCGGGAGACGCGCCCGACGCATGGCGCATCGCCGGCAGGGCGGGTTGCCGCGCCCTGCCGGCAGGTCTAATGCTGCCGCCCGATCCCCGTCCGCCGCTGCCGCCCGAGCGCAGCCGCCGGCCAGCTTTCGCGATCGCCATGAACGACATGTCCGCAATCGCCCGGCCGCGCCACGGCATGGGCTTCTATCCCTTCGTGGGCCTGACCGCCGCTCTGATGGCGACGAATGCGCTCGCCATCGACTCCATGCTGCCGGCCCTGCCGCAGATGGCCGAGGCGCTCGGCATCGCCGAGGCCAACCAGCGCCAGTGGATCATCACCGCCTATCTGCTCGGCTTCGGCGTCTCGCAGATCTTCTACGGCACGATCTCGGATCGCTATGGACGCCGCCCGGTCCTGCTCGTCGGGCTCGCGATCTACGTTTTCGCCAGCGTCGTCGCCGCCTTCGCCGGCTCGTTCCAGGCGATGATGGCGGCGCGCGTCCTGCAGGGCATCGGCGCGGCGGCGACGCGCGTGCTCGTCGTCTCGATCGTGCGCGACTGCTATTCCGGCCGCGAGATGGCGCGCGTCATGTCGCTGGCCATGATCGTCTTCCTGGCCGTGCCGATCCTCGCCCCCTCGATCGGCCAGGCGATCCTCTGGGTCGCACCCTGGCGCTGGATCTTCGGCGTGCTGACCGCCTTCGGCGCCGCCGTCATGATCTGGGCGATGCTGAAGCTGCCGGAAACGCAGCATCCGGAGGATCGCAAGCCGATCGAACCGAAAAGCGTCGCCGCCGCCTTCCGCACCACGCTGACGAGCCGCATCGGCGTCGGCTACATGCTGGCCATGGCCTTCGTGCTCGGCGGGCTGTTCGGCTTCATCAATTCGGCGCAGCAGGTCTTCGTCGACGTCTTCCGGACGCCGGAGCTGTTCACCACCATCTTCGCGCTGATCGCCCTGTTCATGGCGGCGGCCTCGCTGCTCAACTCGCGCATCGTGGGCCGGCTCGGCATGCGCCGCGTCTCGCATGGCGCGCTCATCGGCTACATCGCGCTGACCGGCCTGCACGCAGCCATCGCGCTGGCCGGCCACGAGTCGCTGTGGAGCTTCGCGATCCTGCAGGGCGGAGCGATGTTCTGCTTCGGCCTGATCGGGCCGAATTTCGGCGCCATGGCGATGGAGCCGCTGGGCCATGTCGCGGGGACGGCTTCCTCGGTGCAGGGCTTCGTGACGACCGTGATCGGGGCGCTGCTCGGCTTCTATATCGGCCAGCACTTCGACGGCACGATCATTCCGCTGACGCTCGGCTTCGCGCTCTGCGGCCTCGCCGCGCTGGTGACCGTGCTGGTCGTCGAAGGGGGCCGGCTGTTCCACCCCGCCCCGGGCCGCGCCTGAGCCGCATCCGCCCCTCGGATCCGCCGCCTGCGGCGACGGGCATGCCTGGAATGCTCTTCAGTCCGGTCGGGGCGAAAGAGCTTCGCCTTGGCCCGGGAAAGCGCCGCCATCCGCCTTCCCGCTGTCGCGCGCGTCCTACGCGACCTTGAGGTTCACCGCGGCGTTCTTGCCGGTCTTGCGATCGGGCTCGAGGTCGTAGCTGACCTTCTGGCCTTCGTTCAGGCCGTGCAGACCCGCACGCGTCACCGCGCTGATATGGACGAAGACGTCACCGCCGCCCTGATCCGGCGTGATGAAGCCGTAGCCCTTGGTCTCGTTGAACCATTTCACGGTTCCAGTACTCACATGCCGTTCCTTCCGTAAGGCTTGCCGGAGCTGTCCGGCGCAGCACTGTAGGTGCCAAATCGCGCCGGTTGCAACGACGCGCCGCACAAACCCTGCCGCGCATGCGAAATGCCGGCCGGCAATGCCGCCCGCGCAGGCCAGTGCCGACGCAATCCGCTTGCGGTCGGCGCGCCGCTCCCGCATGAACGGCGAAAGCAAGCGATCGAGCGCTGCGCCAGAATGCGGTACCGGCTTTTTGCGCAGCGCTCCGAACTTTGAGAACCGAGGGAGCTGCGCCATGAGCAACTACGTGATCGATCCGCCGGCCATCACCGCCGTTCCGGTCGCGGGAGGCGGCTCCTTCCCGGTCCGGCGCATCTTCTGCGTTGGCCGCAACTATGCCGAGCACGCCCGCGAGATGGGGCACGACCCCGACCGCGAGGAACCGTTCTTCTTCACCAAGCCGGCCGATGCGCTGCTGATCAACGGCGCCGACATGCCCTACCCGGCCAAGACCAAGGACCTCCACCACGAGATGGAGCTGGTCGTGGCGATCGGCACCGGCGGCAAGGACATCCCCGAATCCGAGGCGCTCGCCCATGTCTATGGCTATGCCGCCGGCCTCGACATGACACGGCGCGACCTGCAGGCCGTGGCCAAGAAGGCGGGGCGGCCCTGGGACATGGCGAAGGGCTTCGACCTCTCCGGGCCGATCGGCGAGATCGTGCCGGCGAGCCATGCCGGCCATCCCAGCGCCGGCAAGATCGAACTCACCGTCAACGGCGTGGTGCGCCAGAGCTCCGACCTCGCCAAGCAGATCTGGAACGTCGAGGAGACGATCGCCTATCTCTCCGGCCTGGTCGAGCTGAAGCCCGGCGACCTGATCTTCACCGGCACGCCGGAAGGCGTGGCCGCCGTGGGCCAGGGCGACGTGCTCGAGGGCGAGATCGCCGGCGTCGGCACCGTCCGCACCCGCATCGTCTGATCCGACCGCAAGACAAGGACCGCATCATGCGCCTCACCCCCGACGCCTCGGGCGTCTTCCCGATCGCGCCGACGCCGTTCAATCCGGATGGCAGCGTCGACTGGACCTCGGCCGACCGGCTGTTCGAATTCTATCACGACATCGGCTCCGACGGCATCACCGTGCTCGGCATCATGGGCGAAGCGCCCAAGCTCGAGCCGGAGGAATCGGTCGGGCTCGTCAAGCGCGCGGTGGCGAAGATGGGCGGGAAGCCGATCATCGTCGGCGTCTCGGCGCCCGGCTTCGCAGCGATGCGCTCGCTCGCCCGGCAGGCAATGGATCTCGGCGCCGGCGGCGTGATGATCGCGCCGCCGCCCTCGCTGCGCACCGACGACCAGATCACCGGCTATTACGCCCAGGCGGTCGAAGCGATCGGGACCGACATCCCCTTCGTCATCCAGGACTACCCGCTGACGCTTTCGGTGGTGATGACACCGGCGGTGATCCGCAAGATCGTCATGGACAACCCATCCTGCGTGATGCTGAAGCATGAGGACTGGCCGGGGCTGGAGAAGATCTCGGCGCTGCGCAAGTTCCAGGCCGAGGGCTCGCTCAGGCCGATCTCGATCGTGACCGGCAATGGCGGCCTCTTCCTCGATTTCGAGATGGAGCGCGGCGCGGATGGCGCCAATACCGGCTATGCCTTCCCGGAGCTGCTGATCGACGTCGTCCGCCTGCAGAAGGCCGGCCAGCGCGACGCGGCGCACGACATCTTCGACGTGCATCTGCCGCTGATGCGCTACGAGCAGCAGCAGGGCGTGGGCCTCGCCGTGCGCAAATACACGCTGGCGAAGCGCGGCATCCTCAGCCATGACGCCCAGCGCAAGCCGGGCTCGGCTCTCAGCGCCGCGGCCAAGGCCGAGGTCGACTACCTGCTCGCCCGGATCGCCAAGCACGATCGCCGCGCGAAGATCTGAAGCGACGCCACCGTCATGCTCGCCCTCGTGGCGAGCATCCACGTCTTGAGCACGGCCTTCGACCAGCGAAGAGGTGGATGGTCGGGACAAGCCCGACCATGACGGCAGACGGCCTGGGGCTTAGTGCCCCTTGTGCTGGCCCTCGCCGCCGCCCTTGGCGGCGATCGAATCCACCTTGAACTCGACATCGACGCTGCCGGCCTTCTCGAAGGTCAGCGTGCCCTTCATCATCTCGCCCTGGTTCAGCTGCTGCTTCAGCTCCATGAACATGATGTGGTAGCCGCCGGGCTTGAACTCGACCTTGGCGCCGGCCGGGACCTCAACGCCCTGCTCCATCGGCCGCATGGTCATGACGCCATCCTTCACCGCCATCTCGTGGATCTCGGAGCGCGCCGCGAAGGGGACGGACACGGAGACGAGCCGGTCGGCGACCGCGCCGGTGTTCTCGATGCTGAGATAGCCGCCGCCGACCTTGGCGCCCGCCGGCGTGGCACGCGACCAGGGATGGCCGATCTTCAGCGGGCCCGCCTTGAACTCATGGGCGGAGGCGAAACCGGCCGAGAGCGCGAGCACGGCAGCCGCGAGCGAGTACGAAAGCTTCATGGTTGATATCCTGAACGGACGGGCCGCTGACGCAGCCTCGTGAGGGAATGCCACCGCTCCATGCTGGAGCGCACAGGCCGGAATTCGAGGGGATTGAAAGGCCGGAGGTTCAGCCGGCAGGCGGCGCGCGCGATTGCGCAAGCCCGGCGGCGAACCGATGCGGCAGCCCCTCGGCCAGCGCGAAAGACGAGGGCAGGCGGATGGCGAGCCGCCCCGGCTCGGGCGCGGCCTCGACCGGAGGGCCGGCGAAGACCGGATTGAGCGGGCAGCCCTTGCAATGGGCGAGATCGCCGAGAGGAACGGACTGACCGTCATCCGGAACGGGCGCGCCCGAGCAGAGCACGAAGCCGTCATGACCGCTCAGGGTCGCCAGCGCCGGAGCCGGCGCAAGCGCCAGGGCCAGCACGCACAGCGCATAGGCCGTCGCCAGCCAGACTCCGAGATCGGAGCGGCGAAGGCGGTCGAGAAAGGCGCCACGAGCCAGCATGGCCGCAGATGGCGCCGCTTCCGCAGCTTCGTCAAGCCGCGCATTGCCGCATCCTTGCCGGAGCGCAAAGAGCGTTCCGGAGAATATTCTTCTCCCGGCATTGGTTTCTTTAAAAGAACGAACCGGTTGACAAAGAGGACGCTTTTCGCCAGATTGCAGATCGTTCCCGGAGCAATCGGGGAGCCGCGGAGATTTGAGCGAGCAGCTTGCGCCGCGTCACCAAACGCTAAAGCGCCACGACTGGGTCGTGGGCTCCAGAACGAGGAGACTGACATGACCGTTGTGAAACCGAGCCGAAGCCAAGTCCGCTTCCGCCGAATGCCCTGCTGCTGTCGACGCTGAGATCGCAAGGCCGAAAGGCCGTCCCCATCCGATCGTTTCGACGAACGCCGCCTGAGCGGCCAAAGGCAGAGCCATGTCCCAGTTTCATTCCGTTCCCAGCCGGGCCCGCCCGGCGCAGCAGGCCTATGTCATCGAGCTCGGCGAGGCCCAGATCGGGCTCGTGAGCCGGCGCGCCGACGAGCGCGACTTCACCTTCGTCTCGGCCTCCGCCGCCTTCCGGGCTCTCGACGGCCAGCGCTTCGCCACGCCCGGCGCCGCCGAGGTCGCGGCACGCCGGCTCGTCCGCCCAGGGCGGCACGGGCCGCTGCCCCTGGCTTCGTGAGGCGGCGATGCGGTTCCTCCACGCCATCTGGCAGGATCTGACGGCCTGGTTCGCCCGGGCCGTGCCGGTGACGCTCGAATCCTACTACGGCGCGGGCGGCGAAGCCCGGCCCGTTCCGGTCCGCGACAGCCTGCATGAGCAGCCTGTCCCGCATTGGTCGTCCCACACGCATTTCTGAGGACATGATGAACGCCCCCGTCAGACCCGGCGCCTTGAGCGCCGGCGCCCTGCCCATTGCCCTTGCCGAACCCGCGATCCGCTTCGAGAAGGTGGGCAAGACCTATGCGGCGCGCAGCGGCCAGCAAGCCGTGAGCGCGCTCGCCGGCATCGATCTCTCCGTGCCCACCGGCAGCATCCTCGGCGTGATCGGCCGCTCCGGCGCCGGCAAGTCGACGTTGATCCGCCTCGTCAACGGCCTGGAGCGCGCCACCGACGGCCGCATCCTGATCCATGGCGAGGACGTCACGAAGCTGACCGAATCCGGCTGGCGTTCGCAGCGGCGCCGGATCGGCATGATCTTCCAGCACTTCAACCTGCTCTCCTCGCGCACCGTCTTCGACAATGTCGCGCTGCCGCTGGAGATCGCCGGCACGCCGCGCGCCGAAATCGCCGCCAAGGTCGAGCGGCTGCTCGCGCTCGTCGGCCTGGCCGACAAGAGCGAACGCTATCCGGCAGAACTCTCGGGCGGGCAGAAGCAGCGCGTCGGCATCGCCCGGGCGCTCGCCACGGACCCCAAGGTGCTGCTCTGCGACGAGGCCACCTCGGCGCTCGACCCCGAGACGACGCGCTCGATCCTGGCGCTGCTGCGCCAGGTCAACCGTGAGCTCGGCATCACCATCCTGCTGATCACCCACGAGATCCCGGTGATCAAGGAGATCTGCGACCGTGTCGCGGTGATCGAGGGCGGGCGGATCGTCGAGGAAGGCGAGACCTTCGCCGTCTTCACCGCCCCGCAGCATCCGACGACCGCGCGCTTCGTCGAGACCGTGACCGGCGTCGAGGTGCCCGAGCACCTCGCCAGCCGCCTGCGCACGGAAGCACGACCCGGCGACAGCCTGGTCCTGCGCATCACCTTCATCGGCGAGAACGCCACGGCCCCTGTGATCAGCCGGCTGAGCGCGATCGTCGGGATCGACGTCAACATCCTGGCCGGGCGGATCGACGCGATCGCCGGCCAGCCCTTCGGCAGCCTGCTGGTCTCGGTGCCCTCGCGCGCTCCGGAAAGCGAAGCGGTGCTCGGCGCCCTGAAGAGCCTCGGGCTCAAGGCGGAGGTGATCGGCCATGTCTCCTGAACTCATCCGCCTGATCTGGCAGTCGACGCTCGACACTCTGGTCATGGTCGCGGTCGCCGGCGGCATCGCGACGCTGCTGGGCCTGCCGCTCGGCGTCTTCCTTGCCACCAGCAAGCGCGGCGAGCTCTTTGCCGCGCCCGCCGCCAACGCCGTTCTGGGCGTGCTGGTCAACGCCACCCGCTCGACGCCCTTCATCATCCTGGTCGTCGCGATCATCCCGTTCACCCGGCTCGTCGCCGGCACCTCGATCGGTACCGCGGCCGCGATCGTGCCGCTGACCGTCGCCGCGACGCCCTTCATCGCGAGGCTGATCGAAGGCGCGGTGCGCGAGGTCGACCAGGGGCTGGTCGAGGCCGCGCGCGCCATGGGTGCCACGCCCGTCCAGATCGTGCGCAAGGTGCTGGTACCCGAGGCGCTGCCGGCGATCGTGCTCGGCCTGACGCTCGCTTTGGTCAGCCTGATCGGCTTCTCCGCCATGGTCGGCGCGGTCGGCGGCGGCGGGCTCGGCGATCTCGGCATCCGCTACGGCTACCAGCGCTTCATGCCCGATGTGATGGCGGTCGTCGTCGCCGTGCTCATCGTCCTCGTCCAGCTCGTCCAGAGCATCGGAGACCGCCTGGCGCGCCGCCTCAACAAGCGCCTGCGCCACGCCTGACCCGTCATCCCATCCGTTCAATCGAAGGAAACCGCATCATGACCATCTCGTTCAGCCGCCGCGCCGCGCTCGCCGCCGGCCTCTCCTTGGCCTTCGCCGCCGGCCCCGCCCTCGCCCAGCAGAATCAGGTGCTCCGCATCGGCGTCACGCCCGGCCCGCATGCCGAAATCCTGGAGAAGGTGAAGCCGCTCGCGGCGCAGAAGGGCCTCGACCTCAAGATCACCGAGTTCTCCGACTATGTCGTGCCGAACCAGGCGCTCGACGCCGGCGAGCTGGAGGCCAACTCCTTCCAGCACGAGCCCTATCTCGACAACCAGGTGAAGGATCGCGGCTACAAGATCGTCAAGGTCGGCCTGACCGTGAACTTCCCGATCGGCATCTACTCGTCGAAGTACAAGAGCTGGGCCGAGATCCCGGACGGCGCCACCATCGCCATCCCGAACGACCCGACCAATGGCGGGCGCGTGCTGCTGCTGCTGCAGGACAAGGGCGCGATCAAGCTGAAGGACGGCGTCGGCTTCAAGCCGACCGTCGCCGACATCACCGCCAATCCGAAGAAGTTCAAGATCATCGAGCTCGAGGCCGCCCAGACGCCGCGTTCGCTGGCCGACGTCGCCGCCGCCGCGATCAATACCAACTACGCGGTCGACGCCAAGATCGAGCCGACCTCCGCCATCCTGCGCGAGGACGCCAAGGGCCCCTATGTCAACCTGATCGCGGTTCGCGCCACCGACAAGGACAAGCCCTGGGTCAAGACGCTGGTCGACGTCTACCACAGCCCGGAAATCAAGAGCTTCATCGCCGAGCGCTACAAGGGCGCCGTGCTGGCCGGCTGGTAACCCTCTCCTCCCACCTGGCTTTCGATCATCGGCCAGGCACCTGCCCGGATGCTCGCGCATCCGGGCTTTTTGTTGTGCTCGTCATGGTCGGGCTTGACCCGACCATCTCGGAAACCAGCATGCTCTGGTCATGAGATTCTCGGGTCTGCGCTTCGCTTCGCCCGAGAATGACGCGGTCGGCTCACTCAGTTCCCGATCTTGCCGAAAGCGAAGAACTGGGTCTCGCCGGAGGAATCGTCGACGCCGTCATTGTCGGTGACGACGAAGAGGTTGCCGGCCTTGTCGACCGTCATGCCCTCGACCTTGTCGAGGCCATAGCCGCCGGCCTTCATCAGGTCCGGCGTCAGGTCGCGCAGCAGGGTCTTCGTCACGGTCGGGATTTCGCCAGCGCCGATGGCCGCGGGCTTCAGCCCCTTCACCGAGAAGGTCTGGAGCGTCTTCACCGCCTTGGCGCCGAAGCCGTTATCGCGCTCGATCACGGCGAAGCGGTCATCGCCGAGGACGACGAGCTCGGAGAGGCCCATCCAGAAGCCCGCGGCCGGCTGCGACAGCGGGTAATGCAGCACGCCCCATTCCCTGGTCGCCGGCTTGTAGGACAGGAGCTTGGCCTTGCCCTTCGGATCGTCCTTCCACTCGCGCTGCACGGCGAGCCAGACGGTCTCCTCGGCGCCGCTGCCGGTGACCGCCACGCCTTCGAGGCCGAAGCGGACCGCGTGCTTCGCCAGGGCTTCCGGCAGACGGATCTCCTCCTCGACCTCGCCCTTGGCCGAGACGCGCAGCAGGATGTCCGCGAGCGGCGCGTCCTTCTTCTCGGGATTGCCCTCCGAAGCCAGCCAGAAGCCGCCGCCCTCGCGGGTCGCGATGCCCTCGAGGTCGTAGGCGGCCGGCTGGCCGTCCTTGGTCACGGTGATGGCGGCGGTGATCTTCGCGGGCTTCTGCGTCGCGTCGATCTGCAGGATGCGGGACGGCGCATAGGCGCTGTCGGTGATCGAGAAGAGCTTGCCCGGCGCGGCGCGATCGGCGGCGAGGCCCGACAGCGCGCCCCAGCCGATCGGCAGGCCGTTCTCGTTCTCGGACTGGATGGTGGGATAGGCAGCGGCCTGCTCGGCGCGGCGATAGATCATCACCGCCGAACGGGCGCCGCCCTTCGCGCCGACATCGGTCTCCGAAGCCGAGACGAAGAGGTCGCGCTGCGGGATGGCGAGCAGGCCCTCCGGGCCGATGCCGGTCGGCAGGGCCTGCAGGAAGCGCGGCGCCTTGCCGGCGCCCTCGTCCCTGTAGACCAGCACCAGCGAGGCGCGCTCCAGGCCGACGAAGATCAGGCGATCGTTGCCATAGGTCGCGACCTCGATGCCCTCGGGCTCGCTGCCCTTCGCGCCCGAGCGCTTCTCGGGATAATGGCCCAGCCGCATGGCGATGTGGTCGACATCCGAACCGGAATCGAACTCGACCGTGCCGTCCTTGCGGAAGATCGAGAAGCCGCGCGAGCCGCCCTTCCAGTCGCCTTCATTGGCGGTGACGAAGCGGTCACTGTCGAGCCAGCGCACGGCATCGGGCTCGCGCGCGACGCCCTTCAGCTCCTCGACCGGCTTGATCTGGCCGTCGCGGGTCTTGTCGATGTTCTTGAGGTCGACCGTGCCGGCCGGGAAATGCGCCACCACCTTGCCGGTCTTCGAGTCCACGACGGCGATGTGGTTGTTCTCCTGCAGCGTCACCACGACGAGGCCGTCATGATTGGCGTCGACGAATTCCGGCTCCGGATCGGTCGGCTCGACGGCGGCGAGGCCGGTCAGGTCGACGAGCTGGCGGGTGGCGCAGTCGATGGCGCCGTCCTTGATGCCGATCAGGGTGAGGTTGCCGGCGGGAAGCTGCGGCAGGGCGCCCTTGTTCAGCTTCTCGTCGCGCTCGTTCTCGATGGCGATGACGATCTTGCCCTTGTCCTTGGTCAGCGTGACCGAGTCGGGCTGGCCGCCGAGGTCGCATTTGGCGACGACCTGCTTGGTCTTGAGGTCGACGGTGGCGAGATGGCCGGCCGGCTCCTTGAAATTGTCGCCGGAGGTGACGACGGCGACGAAGGCCTTGTCGCCGAGGATCGTGACCGAGGTGGATTCGCCCTCGAGCGGAACGAAACCGGCAGGCTTGGGATTGGCGGGATCGGCGATGTCGATGAGCCCGAGCGCCTTCTGCTCGGCGTCGGTATAGGCGAGCAGCGTGCCGTCGCCATTGGCGGCGATGATCTCGGAAACGGTCTTCTTCGCCGGATCGCGATCGGCCGGCAGATTCTGCGGCACGGAGAAGGTGGCGATCCGGTTGAACAGCGGCTCGGCCACGGCCGTGCCGCTGAGCAGGACAGCGGCGAGAGCCGCGAGGACGAAGGGCTGGCGCATGGATTCTCACCGCTGACGGAAACAGAGGCCCGTCGGCTAATCAGCCCATGCGACAGCCGCATGACGATCCGTCACCGCAGCGCCGGGCTCTCGCCATCCGCGTGCGAAAGGAGGGCGACGCCGGAGCGCCGGAGGCCGAGCACCTCCAGCTCGGTGACGATGGCGACGGCGGCGGCCTGCGCCAGCACGAAGGCGATGCCGAGCCCGGTCGGCGCGAACCAGCCGAGCAGGAGAATCGCCAGGCTGTCGACGATCCAGACGAGGTTGATGCCGATGACGGCGTAGACGGCGAGGCGCGGCAGCGCCTTGCGGCTCGCGAGGAAGCCGAGCAGCGCCGCGCAGGGCAGCAGCAGGAGGCCCGCACCGCGCAGAAGCGCCTCCGGCAGGCCAAGCGGCGCGGCGAGCGGTCCGGCGGCCGTGGCGAGCAGCAGGCCCATGCCGGCGCAGGCGGCGGCATCGAGAGCGAGCGCGTTGCGCAGGAGGGGCGAGGACTGGATGAACGACATGGCATTTTCCTTCCGGCTTGGGCATGGCGGCCCGGTGTCGATGCCGTGGATGCTGACGGCTCCGGGAAAGCGCGTCGATTAAGCGGGAGGTAATTGGAACGGCTCGCCGGGATCACTAGCTTGCCTGCCATGACCACGCATCACCCCCCCTCCCTCGGCGCCCTGCTCCGCGACTGGCGGCAGCTGCGCCGCTTCAGCCAGCTCGATCTCGCCCTCGAGGCCGAGATCTCGCAGAAGCATCTGAGCTTCATCGAGAGCGGCCGCTCGCGCCCGAGCCGCGAGATGGTGCTGCTGCTTGCCGAGCATCTCGCCGTGCCGCTGCGCGAACGCAACGCGCTGCTGCTCGCGGCGGGTTATGCGCCGATCTATCTGGAGCGCTCGCTGGAGGACCCGTCGCTGAAAGCCGCCCGCAGCGCGATCGACCTGATCCTCAAGGGTCACGAGCCCTATCCGGCGCTCGCGGTCGACCGGCACTGGACGCTGCTCGCCGCCAACACCGCCGTCACCCGGCTGCTCGGCCTCGTCGCCGATGCCGAGCTGCTGCGCCCACCCGTCAATGTCCTGCGCCTGTCGCTGCATCCGGACGGGTTCGCACCCTTCATCGTCAATTCCGCCGAATGGCGAGCCCATCTGCTGGCCCGGCTGCGCCAGCAGGTGCGGGCGACGGCAGATGCGACGCTGGGCGCGCTCCTGACCGAGCTATCCGACTATCCGCAGCCCGGCGGCACCGGGAAGGGCCACCACGACAGCGAGGTGGAAGCCGGCATCGTCGTGCCGATGCAGCTCAGGCTGGGCGAGACGGTGCTGTCGCTGATCTCGACGACGACGGTGTTCGGCACACCGGTCGACATCACGCTGTCCGAGCTCGCGCTGGAGACCTTCTTCCCGGCGGACGCGGCCACGGCCGAGGCGCTGCACGCCCTCGCCGCAAACGGCAGCGGCACGGCCTAGGCGACGCCACAGACGGGATCGCATGCGAAAACGCGAAAGGGCCGCCTCTCGGCGTCCCTTCGGCAATTCCGGCGCCACAATGGCTCAGGCCGTGCCGCCGAGCCCGCCGAGGAAATCCTTGACCCGGCCGAAGAAGCCGGCCGTCTCCGGATGATTGTTGTGCGAGCTCTCGCGCTCGAACTCCTCGAGCAGCTCGCGCTGGCGCATCGTGAGTTTCTGCGGCGTCTCGACCACGACCTGGATGTAGAGGTCGCCGACATCGCGCGAGCGCAGCACGCTCATGCCCTTGCCCTTCAGGCGGAACTGCTTGCCGGTCTGGGTTCCCTCCGGGATCTTCACCCGCGCCTGCTCGCCCGAAAGCGTCGGCACCTCGATCTCGCCGCCGAGCGCGGCCGAGACCAGCCCGATCGGCACGCGGCAGAACAGATCGGCGCCATCGCGCTGGAAGATCGCGTGCGGCTTGATCGAGAGGAAGATGTAGAGATCGCCCGCAGGCCCGCCGCGCAGGCCGGCCTCGCCCTCGCCGGCGAGCCGGATGCGGGTGCCGTCCTCGACGCCGGCCGGAATGTTGACCGAAAGGGTGCGCTCGCGGGTGACGCGGCCGGCGCCCTGGCAGTTCTTGCAGGGGTCGTCGATGATCTCGCCGCGGCCCGAGCAGGTCGGGCAGGTGCGCTCGACCGAGAAGAAGCCCTGGTTGGCGCGGACGCGGCCATGGCCGCCGCAGGTGGGGCACTGGCGCGACTTCGAGCCCGGCTTGGCCCCGGTGCCGGAGCAGGATTCGCAGGAGACCGAGGTCGGCACCCGGATCGAGGCGTTCTTGCCGATGAAGGCCTCCTCCAGCCCGATCTCGAGATTGTAGCGCAGGTCGGCACCGCGCTCGCGGCCATTGGCGCTGCGCGGCCCGCCGCGCCGGGCGTCGCCGAAGAAGGAATCGAAGATGTCCGACATGAAATCGGAGAAATCGGCGTTTCCGCCGGCACCGCCGCCATTCTCGAAGGCCTGATGGCCGAAGCGATCATAGGCGGCGCGCTTCTGGCCGTCGGAGAGGACCTGATAGGCCTCGTTGATTTCCTTGAACTTGATCTCGGCTTCCTTGTCGCCGGGATTCTTGTCCGGATGATGCTGCATCGCGAGCTTGCGGAAGGAGCTCTTGAGCTCGACCTCCGTCACGGTCCGGCTGACGCCGAGGATCTCGTAGTAATCGCGCTTCGACATCGAAACGTCTGCCCCTTGCCTTTGACGCGCCATGGCCGGGCGTGTCAGCCCGGCCATGCGCGACAGGCGTTGTCCATCCTGTCTTCACACCGCCCCGGAACGAGATGGCCGGGTCTCGAGCCCGGCCATCTGTCGCGTTCCGCGACGAACGCGGATTACGCGCTCTTCTTCTTGTCGTCCGAGACGTCCTTGAAGTCGGCGTCGATGACGTCGTCCTTCTTGGCTTCCTCGGCCGGCTCGCCCTCGGCCGCGCCGGCCTCGGCCTGGCTCGCCGCATACATCGCCTCGCCGAGCTTCATCGAAGCCTGCATCAGCTCGTTGGTGCGGGCCTGGATGGCCTCGGCGTCCTCGCCGGTGAGCGCGGTCTTGAGCGCCTCGACAGCGGTCTCGATCGCGCCCTTGTCGGCCTCGGAAACCTTGTCGCCATAGTCCTTCAGCGACTTCTCGGTCGAGTGCACGAGGCTCTCGCCCTGGTTCTTGGCCTCGACCAGCTCACGGCGCTTCTTGTCCTCGGCGGCGTTCGCCTCGGCATCCTTCACCATCTTCTGGATATCGGCCTCGCTGAGGCCGCCGGAAGCCTGGATCTTGATCTGCTGCTCCTTGTTGGTGGCCTTGTCCTTCGCCGTCACCGAGACGATGCCGTTGGCGTCGATGTCGAAGGTCACCTCGATCTGCGGCATGCCGCGCGGGGCCGGCGGGATGCCCATCAGGTCGAACTGGCCGAGCAGCTTGTTGTCGGCCGCCATCTCGCGCTCGCCCTGGAAGACCCGGATCGTCACCGCGTTCTGGTTGTCCTCTGCGGTGGAGAAGACCTGGCTCTTCTTGGTCGGGATCGTGGTGTTGCGGTCGATCAGGCGCGTGAACACGCCGCCCAGCGTCTCGATGCCGAGCGAAAGCGGGGTCACGTCGAGCAGCAGCACGTCCTTGACGTCGCCCTGGAGAACGCCGGCCTGGATCGCGGCGCCGATGGCGACGACCTCGTCAGGGTTGACGCCCTTGTGCGGCTCCTTGCCGAAGAACTGCTTCACGACCTCCTGCACCTTCGGCATACGGGTCATGCCGCCGACGAGGACGACCTCGTCGATCTGGCCCGCCGAAAGGCCGGCATCCTTGAGCGCCTTCTTGCAGGGCTCGATGGTGCGCTGGACGAGATCGTCGACCAGGCTCTCGAACTTGGCGCGCGAGAGCTTGATGGCGAGGTGCTTCGGACCGGTCGCATCCGCCGTGATATAGGGCAGGTTGATCTCGGTCTGGGCCGTGGTCGAGAGCTCGATCTTGGCCTTCTCGGCCGCTTCCTTCAGGCGCTGGAGAGCGAGCTTGTCCTTCTTCAGGTCGATGCCCTGCTCGCGCTTGAACTCGTCCGCCAGGTACTCGACCAGGCGCATGTCGAAGTCCTCGCCGCCGAGGAAGGTGTCGCCGTTGGTCGACTTCACCTCGAAGACGCCGTCGCCGATCTCGAGGATCGAGACGTCGAAGGTGCCGCCGCCGAGGTCATAGACCGCGATGGTGCCGGCCTGCTTCTTGTCGAGGCCGTAGGCGAGCGCGGCTGCCGTCGGCTCGTTGATGATGCGCAGCACCTCGAGGCCGGCGATGCGGCCGGCATCCTTCGTCGCCTGGCGCTGGGCGTCGTTGAAATAGGCAGGGACCGTGATGACGGCCTGGGTGACGGGCTGGCCGAGATAAGCCTCCGCCGTCTCCTTCATCTTCGTCAGCGTGAAGGCCGAGATCTGCGACGGCGAATAGTCCTTGCCGTCGGCTTCGACCCAGGCATCGCCCGATGAGGCCTTCTTGATCTTGTAGGGAACGAGCTTGACGTCCTTCTGCGTCATCGGATCGTCGAAGGTACGACCGATGAGGCGCTTGATCGCGAAGAAGGTGCGCTCGGGGTTGGTGACGGCCTGGCGCTTGGCCGGCTGGCCGACGAGGCGCTCGCCATCATCCGTGATCGCGACGATCGACGGCGTGGTGCGTGCACCCTCGGAGTTTTCGATGACCTTCGGCGTCGAGCCTTCCATCACTGCAACGCAGCTGTTGGTCGTGCCGAGGTCGATACCAATGACTTTACCCATGGATGGGATCCCTTTCGATTGAGCAGATCGCCGACCCACGACGCATTCCCGCCGCCGGCCGGCCCATGGACCGGACCGCCCCCGCTTCAGCGGCGAACGAACCGGCATTCCACGTTTGACGGTGGTTAAACCGCCCCTTGGCGGCGTATATAGTGAGGGTGTTCCCGCCCTTGCAAGACAGGCGAGCCGATTAAGGAGCGGGGATGGCGGACTGCGGAGCCGAACCGGCGTTTTCGCGGCCACTGTGTCCTTGCCGCCCTTGTGCCGCCGCGGCCCTGCCGTCATGCAGGAAGGCCGATCCATTCGCGCATGGACAGCCATGAGCCGATCGACGCGTTTCGCCCTCGTCCTGGCGGCCGCCGCAGCCGCATCGGTCGCCTGTGCGCAGGCACAGCCGCTGCAATTGCCCGGCGCCCAGCCGTTCAACGCGCCAGGCACGCACCAGCTCGCCCCGTCGGCCCCCGGAGCGCCGGCCCCGCCGCGACAGCCGAGCATGCCCGCCATCAAGATCGCCGGCGAGGAGGCGATCCTCGGCAAGGCCTTGCACCGCAACGGCAATCACGGCGAGGCGACCTTCAGCAAGACCGCCGACGGCTACGGCATGAAGCTCAATCTCGACGGCTTCCAGCCCGATAATCTGGTCGAGCCCTGCGCCGTCTCCTTCGGCGATGCGCCCGTTCCGGTCACGGCTCTCGGCCGGCCGGCCGGCGTGCCGCGCTACCGGCTGGAAGCATCGATCTGCCCGATCGTCTTCGACGTGCTGGACGGCGCCTTTCTCGTCGTCGAACCCGCCGAACCCTGCGTCGTCCAGGCCGCGCAGTGCCGCATCGACCCGCGCGGGCTGTGGGGGCCGGATGCGCGCATCGTCGCCGGGCAGGCGAAGGAGACCGAGCGCGCGCGCGGCGCGGCCGAACGGGCCGTGCGCGAAGGCTATCGCACGCTGACCGCCAAGTCCGACCCGGTCGAGCAGCGCTCGATCGCCCGCGAGCAGGCCGGATTCTCGGCCGAGCGCGAAATGACCTGCCGCGATTTCCAGCGCGAGGGCCAGATGGGCTTCTGTGCCGCCCGGATCACCGAAGCCCGCGCCGCCTCGCTGCGCGCCCGGCTCGGCCTCAACACCGAGCCCAAGCCCGCGGCGAAACCGAAGCCGCGTGCCGCACCGAAGCCGGCACCGCTCTCGCTCACCCCGACGCAGTAGGCCTCTCCCGTCAGCGCCTGCCGTCATTGCGAGGAGCGATAGCGACGAAGCAATCCAGGGGGACTTGGATGAGACGGTCCGCCCGGCCCCCTGGATTGCTTCGCTTCGCTCGCAATGACGGTTCAGGCTGCGGAACCCATCCGTGCACGCAGCGCGGCCTCGTCGAGACCGGCGAGCGCATCGATCAGATGCATCGCGAAACTGCCGGGGCCGGCAGCACGTTCAGCTGCGATCTCGCCTGCGATGCCATAGGCGGTCAGCGCAGCCGCCGCCGCGATCGCCGCATCCGGCTCGACCGCGCGGCAGGCGGCGACCAGCGCGCTGGAGGCGCAGCCGAGGCCCGTGACCCTGGCCATCCATTCATGGCCATGCGCGACGGAGAGAACCCGCTCGCCACCTTCGATCCGGTCGATCCTGCCGGTCGTGACGCGCAGAACACCGCCGGCCGATTGCATGACGGCATCGAGCGCGGCCATTTCCGCGGCATTCCCGCGGACGATGACGCCGGGCTGTTTCAACACCTCCTCGGCCAGGCGCAACCGCAGCGGCGACAGCTCGACGAAAACGGGATCGAGCACCAGCGGGATGTCCCGCTCCCGCGCGATGGCGAGGAGCTTCGGGATGGCGCGCTCGCCTTCCGGGCTGAGCGTCCCGAGATTGACCAGGATCGCGCCGGCTCCGGCTGCGACCGCCGCCACCTCCTCGGGGTGGCTCGCCATAGAGGGCACCGCCCCGAAGGCGAGCAGCATGTTGGCCGTGACGTTCTGCGCCACGGTATTGGTCAGGCAATGGATGCGCGGGCGGCGTTTCGCCACCCGCGCGAGGATCGACGCGACCCGGGCCGCGTCGAAGCTGTCGTTCATCCCGCTCATTCGGCCGCAGGTAGATAGATGCTGCCGCCCTTGTCGAGGAATTCCTTCGACTTGGCGGCCATTCCCTCCGCCGCCATGGCTTCCAGCGCGCTGCGCTCGTTCTCGCCCATCGCCAGCACCTCGGCGCGCAAATCCTGCGTGATCTTCATCGAGCAGAATTTCGGCCCGCACATCGAACAGAAATGCGCGACCTTGTGGGCGTCCTTCGGCAGCGTCTCGTCATGGAACTCCCGCGCCGTATCGGGATCGAGCGCCAGGTTGAACTGGTCCTCCCAACGGAAGTCGAAGCGGGCGCGGGAGAGCGCGTCGTCCCTGACCTTGGCGGCCGGATGGCCCTTGGCGAGATCGGCGGCATGGGCCGCGATGCGGTAGGTGATGACGCCGGTCTTGACGTCGTCGCGGTTCGGCAGGCCGAGATGCTCCTTCGGCGTGACGTAGCAGAGCATGGCGCAGCCATACCAGCCGATCATCGCCGCTCCGATGCCGGAGGTGATGTGGTCGTAACCAGGCGCGATGTCGGTGGTCAGCGGGCCGAGCGTGTAGAAGGGCGCCTCGCCGCATTCGCGCAGCTGCTTGTCCATGTTCTCCTTGATCTTGTGCATCGGCACATGGCCGGGGCCCTCGATCATGACCTGACAGCCCTTGTCCCAGGCGATCTTTGTGAGTTCGCCCAAGGTCTCCAGCTCGGCGAACTGGGCGCGGTCATTGGCATCGGCGATCGAGCCGGGGCGCAGGCCGTCTCCCAGCGAGAAGGAGACGTCGTAGCGGCGCATGATCTCGCAGATCTCGTCGAAGCGCTCGTAGAGGAAGCTCTCCCTGTGATGCGCCAGGCACCAGCGCGCCATGATCGAGCCGCCGCGCGAGACGATGCCGGTGACGCGGTTGGCCGTCAGCGGGACGTAGGGCAGGCGCACGCCGGCATGGATGGTGAAGTAGTCGACGCCCTGCTCGGCCTGCTCGATCAGCGTGTCCTTGAACACCTCCCAGTCGAGCTTGATCGGATCGCCGCCGACCTTCTCCAGCGCCTGGTAGATCGGCACCGTGCCGATCGGCACCGGCGAGTTGCGCAGGATCCAGGAACGGATGTTGTGGATGTTGCGGCCGGTGGAGAGGTCCATCACCGTGTCCGCGCCCCAGCGGATCGCCCAGACCAGCTTCTCGACCTCCTCGGCCGCGCCGGAGGTGACGGCGGAATTGCCGATATTGGCGTTGATCTTGACCAGGAAGTTGCGGCCGATCGCCATCGGCTCCAGTTCCGGGTGGTTGATGTTGGCCGGGATGATGGCGCGACCGCGCGCGATCTCGTCACGGACGAATTCCGGCGTCACGAATTCCGGCACGCTGGCGCCGAAGCTCTCGCCGTCGGCATGGCGCTCCCTGGCACCTTCCAGCATGGCGGCGCGGCCGAGATTCTCGCGATGGGCGACATAGATCATCTCGGGGGTGACGATGCCGGCCCTGGCGAATTCGTACTGCGTCGTCAGCTGGCCGGGCCTGGCCTGCAGGATCGGGCGCTGCGCCGGGCATGCCGGCACGAGCTGGTCGGCCGAGATGTTGCCGTTGTCGGCGGCGGTGACGGCGCGTCCCGCCACCTGTTCGAAACCGCGCTGATCGAGCCAGGCCCGGCGCGGCTGCACGAGGCCGGCATTGAGGTCGATCCTGGCGTCGGTCTCGGTATAGGGGCCGGAAGGATCGTAGATGCGCACCGGCGGCTCGGCATCCGTGGTCAGCACGACCTCGCGAAAGGGCACGCGCATCTCGGGATGCTCTGGCGCGGCGACATAGATCTTGCGCGAGCCGATGATCGGCCCGGTGGTCACGCCGGTCGGGGCCGAGAATTTGGGCGCGGCCTTGGCGCTGGTCTTCTGGGGCTTGGTATGGGCATTCATGAGGATCTCCTCCTTGGTACAGGTCAGGAGATCCGGGCTCGGAAGCGGTTCAGTCGCTGTCTGCGGGCAAGGCTTCACGCCTTGCGATCGCGTTCCAGTCCCTCCGCCGGTATGACCCGGATCAGGTTCGACGGGTTCGGCTTCGAAAGCCATCTCAGCCCTTGCGGGCACCCCTCGGAACGGCTGCGAGGTTAGGCGCGCCGCCGCCGCTTTGCAACGGGCTGCGGGCATACCGGTCAGACCGTCTCCTGACATGTCCCGGAGCCCTCATCCTGAGGAGCGCCGCAGGCGCGTCTCGAAGGAGGTTCCAGATATCTCCAGAACCTCCCGAAACATCCTTCGAGACGCCGCTGACGCGGCTCCTCAGGATGAGGGCTGCATATTTCCGAATGGGTTCTAAGGAGAAAGGCTCAGGCGGAGCGGTCGACGAGGCCGCCCTGGCCGGCCGGCAGCATCGCCTTGGCCTGCTCGACGCTCTGCTGGAGCATGTCGGCGAGGCCCTGCTCGGCCTGCGCATTCTGGCGCAGCATCTCCGCCTGCAACGCCTGCTGCGTCGCGGCGGCCTGCATCGTGACCATGCTCTGGGCAAGGGAAACGGCGTCGCTCATGCCGGCAAGGCTAGAGCGTCGTGCTTGCCAAATCCTGAATCGCGCCGGTTCAGGGCGCGATGATCGATGGCACGCCCCGCGGCATCGGCGGATCGCGGCTGGGCTCCGGCGCCGCCTGTGCCCTGTCGTTCGGCGAGCGACGGGCATCCCTCTGCGGTGCGGCACGCTCGCCTGCCGGCGGGCGGGCAGCCTCTCCCGGCTGGGGCGCGGCCGGCACGCCCGGCGCGCGCTGCTTGGTCGTGGGAGCCGCTGTCTGCGCCTGCAACGGAAGCGAAACGGATAGGGTTGGCAGCAGCAACCCGGCCAGGATCAGTGCAAGCTTCCTCATGACGGCACCTCCATCGGCTGTTCCTCCGGGAATGGAACCGACGCATCGGCCAGTCGTTCCCTGCGCCCCCTGAAGAACGGGGCTGCTCGGAGAGCAGCCCCGCCAGCCGTCACTGGTTCTGGCCGGTGAGCAGCGGCGTGATTCGCCGCAGCGTCACGCGCCGGTTCTCGCGCGAGGCCTCCTGCGTGTTCACCTTCAGATACTGCTCGCCATAGCCCTGCGTCGTCAGGTTCTCCGGCGGGATCTGGAAGTCCCGCGTCAGGATCTCGGCCACCGACTGCGCCCGGCGGTCGGAAAGCGAGAGATTGTCGACGTCGGCGCCGACGGCATCGGTATGCCCCTCGACGAGGAAGACCTCGTTGGGCGAGCGCTGGAGGACCCGCTTGACCGAATCCGCGATCACGGCAAGCCGCCGGGCCTGGTCCGATCCGACATCCCAGGAGCCGGTGTCGAAATTGATCGTATCGATGTCGACGCTACGCATGCGGGCGCGCAGATCCGGCGAGTAACGTACCTCGTCCAGCGTGTACCGACGCGGAATCGCGGCGATCGGCGGCGCCGTGATCGTCTCGTAGATCAGCTCCTCATCGGCCTGGTCCGCGTCGACGATATAGCGCTCGCGCGGGATCGGCAGCGGCGGCGGCGGCAGCACAACGACATCGTCGGCGAAGCGGCCGGGACGGTCGCGCAGCGTGTTGTCGATGATGACCACCTCGCGGTCGTCGCGGCCGATGCGGGTGCGGCGGACCAGCCGACCCTCCTCGTCCGTGACGGTGACGATGCGCGTGCCGTCCGGGCGTTCGAAGACAGTGCGCATCTCGCCATCGCGACGTTCGGACCGGCCCTGCCAGCCGAGATCGCGGAAGCGCTGGTCCTCGTCGCGACGGATGATCGCGCGGCCGTCATCGTCGCGGATGATCGTGCGGCCGGGCTCGCGGATGATGGTGACGTCACCCTCGCGCCGCTCCTCGCGGCGGCCGCGGATATCCTCGAAGCGCTGGGCGCCCTGCGTCGCCATGATGCCGCCGATCACGCCGGCCCCGAGGCCGATCGCGCCGGCAACACCGGGCGAGATACCGCCGCGACGTCCCTCGCGCTGGGGCGGCTGTCCCTGGATGCCGCCCAGCGGCTGCGCCGGAGCGACGCCCGAAGGAGCCGGTGCCGTGGCGCCAGGCTGAGTCGGGGCGGCGGGCTGGGACGGGGCGACGGGAGCCGTCGCAGGAGGCGAACCGGGCATCGGGCGGGCAGGCTGGGTTGGTGCGGCGCCAGCCGGCGGCGTCGGCGCGGTGGCGCCGGGCTGGGCCGGAGCCGGGGCCGCGGCAGGAGGCGTTCCCGGTGCCGGTCGCGCGGGCTGGCCCGGAGCGGGCGCGGTCGGCGCCGCGCCGGGCTGCGGCACGGCGGAAGGCGCGCGACCGGTCGGCGGGGCCGCGGAAGGCGGCACGGCCGGGCCTCCGCGCGGGACGGCCGAGGGCGGCGACGCCGAGTCGGGCCGGGTTGGTGCGGCAGGGGCCGTTCCCGGCGCCGGCCGCGCGGGCTGGCCCGGAGCAGGAGCGGTCGGCGCCGTGCCGGGCTGCGGCACTGCGGAAGGCGCGCGACCGGGCGGCGGGGCGGCGGAAGGCGGCACGGCCGGGCCTCCGCGCGGGACGGCCGACGGCGGCGACGCCGAATCGGGACGGGACGGCGCAGGAGCCGTTCCCGGAACCGGCTGCGCGGGGCGAGCCGGAGCGGGGGCGGACGGCGCCGTGCCGGGCTGCGGCGCGGCCGGCCGGGGCGGTGCAGCCGGGCGCTCCGCCGGAGCGGGCGCTCGCGGCGCCTCGGAAGGAGCGGCGCGTGGTGCCGTCGGCGCGGGAGGCGCTGCCGGCGGGCGCGGCGGCGTCGGCCGGGCGGCTGGCGGCTGCTCCGGAGCGGGCGCCTGGTTCGGCGCGGGACGCGGCGCGGCCGGGGCCTCGCGCGGCATGGCCGGCGGCTGCGGCCGCGCCGCGCCTGGGCCGGGCTCGGGTTGCGGCGGGCGCGGAGCCTGGGGCGCGCCCGGAGCGGCGGGGCGCTCCGGGCCACGCTGCCCCGGCTGGGCGCCCGGCGGACGCCGTGGTTCGTCGGGCCGTTCGCGTGGTCCGCGCCGCGGCTCATCGTCCCCGCTCGGCGCCTGGGCAAGCCGGTAGCCGCTCTGGGCGAAGGCCTGTCCGACCTGGGAGAGGACGAGGGCCGGCAGGACGGTTCCCACCAGCAGCCAGCGTTTCGTGCGCATCGCAATACCCGTATTCGTTTCAGACTGAGGACATCAGGCCGGCGAAGGCCTGAACCCCCGATGAAGCGAAAACGGCGAGAATCGGGCAGCGGTTCCGCCCGGGTTCGTCAAATACCTGCCTGCTCCTTCACATAGGCCGCGATCTCGGCATGGGTCGCGAACCAGCAATCGCCCTTCGCCTTGGCCAGCCGGACCAGCTCCTCGAGGATCCAGAAGCGCGAGCGATAGGTGATGACATGCGGGTGCATGGTCAGCAGGAAGAGCCCGCCCTCGGCATAGGCGCCTTCGAATTCGCGGCGGAAGATGTCGAAGACCGCTTCCGGCGGCGTATAGGGCCGGAGCGCCTGGAAGCGGTTCATGCTGAGATAGGGCGCGTCGTCGCGAATCCACTCGACCGGCAATTCGACGATGCCGGTCGCCTCGCCCTTCTCGACGATCTCATAGGGGTCGTCGTCGGCGAAGAGCGAGGAATCGTAGAGCAGGCCGAGCTCGCGTTCGATCGAGAGCGTCACGTCGGAAAAGTCCCAAGATGGGGTGCGCATGCCGACCGGGCGGACGCCGGTGACCTTCTCCAGCGTGTCGGCCGAGCGCAGGTGCAACTCGCGCTCGTTCGCGGGCGGCACCGCCGTATTGACCTCGTGGATCCAGCCATGGAGGCCGATCTCGTGGCCGGCGCCGACGATGCGGCGCTGCTCGTCGGGGTAAAGCAGCGCGGTCACGGCGGGGACGAAGAAGCTCGCCTTGATGTCCTGCTGCTTCAGCAGGTTCAGGATGCGCGGCACGCCGACGCGGTTGCCGTATTGACCCCAGGAGAGGCGCCCGACCGACTTGCCGCCGTCGCGCAACTCGTTGGTCTCGTGATCGACGTCGAAGGAGAGAGCCACGGCGCAGCGGGCGCCGTTCTTCCACCTGGCGGGTTTCAGGTTGCGGCCGGCACGCACCTGCTCGACCTTGCCGCGCCAGACCTCCTCGGGCCATTGCCAGGGCAGGAGTTCGTCGGATTGGGTCATGGCCTTGTCCTCTCTGTCGAAACGCTTCCCGTCATTGCGAGCGCAGCGAAGCAATCCAGGAGGACCGGGTTGAGCGGCTCAGCACCGTTGCCCTGGATCGCTTCGTCGCTTCGCTCCTCGCAGTGACGACGGGTAGGCAACGTCAAGCGCCCGGCAGCACCGGCACGGCGGCGAGCAGGCGCTTGGTGTAGTCGTGCTGCGGATGATCATAGACCGTGCCCGCCGGGCCGCTCTCGACGATCCTGCCGCGATACATGATGGCGACGCGGTCACAGAGATGGCGGACGACCGAGAGGTCGTGCGAGATGAAGATCAGCGTGAGATCCAGCTCCTGCCGCAGGCGGATCAGCAGGTTGATGATCTGCGCCTGGATCGAGACGTCGAGCGAGGCGACCGGCTCGTCGCAGACGACCACGTCCGGCTGCATTGCGAGCGCGCGGGCAATCGCGACGCGCTGGCGCTGGCCGCCGGAGAACTGGTGCGGGTAGCGGTCGGCGAAATCGGGGTTCAGCCCAACTGCCGCCAGCCATTGCCGGACATAGGCCTTCGCCTGCGCACGCTCGACCAACCCATGCGCCAGCGGTCCTTCGGCGATGCTGTCGCCGACCGTCATGCGTGGATTGAGCGAGGCGAAGGGGTCCTGGAAGATGGTCTGAACGCGCGTCGTGACCTTGTGCGGTTGCGCGCCCGCGCTCATCACCGGCGCGCCGTCGATGCGGACGAGGCCGCTGTCCGGCGCATAGATGCCGGCGGCCACGCGTCCGAGCGTCGACTTGCCCGAGCCGGATTCGCCGACCAGGCCGAGCGCCTCGCCACGCTTCAGCACCAGCGTGACGTCGTCGACCGCCTGCACCGCAGCCGGCGCCTTCGACAGGCCGGCCTTCTGGGCGAGCTTGCGGAAGAGGCCGGGCGTTCCGGCGAAGCGCTTGGCGACATGCTCGATGCGGACATAGTGCACGGCATCGGTGACCGCAGGCGGCGCCTGCTTCACGGCCCGCGGCGGTGGCGCGACATCGGAGCCGACACCACCGGCGAGCAGCGTGCCGGGCTCGGAGCGCGAGGGCAGCGCGTCGAGCAGCGCCTGCGTGTAGGGATGCTGCGGATGTGTCAGGACCGCGAGTGTCGGACCGGCCTCGACGATCTTGCCATGGCGCATGACGCAGACATGGTCGGCGAGCTCCGCGACCACGGCGAGGTCGTGGCTGATCCAGATCAGCGCGGTGCCGAGCTCGGCAACGAGTTCCTTCATCTCCGCGAGGATCTCGGCCTGCACGGAAACGTCGAGCGCGGTGGTCGGCTCGTCGCAGATGATCAGCTTCGGCCGGTGCAGCAGGGCGATCGCGATGGCGACGCGCTGGCGCATGCCGCCGGAGAACTGGTGCGGATAGAAATCGACCTTGGCCTCGGGATCGGGAATGCGGACCTGCGCCAGCGCCGCGACGGCACGGCGACGCGCCTCGGCGCCCGAAACCCTCTCATGCGCTTCCAGAGCGAGCCTGATCTGCGTCCCGATGGTCAGCATCGGGTTCAGCGTCATCATCGGGTCCTGGAAGACCATCGAGATCTGCTTGCCGCGAATCCTGCGCAGCTCTGCGGGCGACAGGCCGGTGAGCTCGCGGCCCTCCAGCTTCACCGAAGAACCGGGCTCGATGCGGCCGGGCGGATCGATCAGCCCGATGATCGAGAAGCCGGTGATGCTCTTGCCCGAGCCGGATTCGCCGACGAGGCCCATCACCTCGCCGCGCTTCAGCGCGAAGGAGACGCCGTCGACGGCCTTCACGACGTCGGCGCGAGCGTGGAAGTACGTGGCGAGGTCGGTGACCTGGAGGAGCGGGATTTCGGTCATCCGCGTTCGCCTCCGCCGTCATGCTCGCCCTTGTGGCGAGCATCCACGTCCTGAACACGACCCTCGACCAGCGAAGACGTGGATGGTCGGGACAAGCCCGACCATGACGGATATGGCGCGTCCCAAGCCGTCATCGCTTCAGCCTCGGATTGACCTGGTCGCGGATGCGGTCGCCGACGAGGTTGATCGCGACGATCAGCACGATGAGCGCGATGCCCGGATAGATCGAGATCCAGTAACGCCCCGACAGCATGTACTGGAAGCCGTTGGCGATCAGCATGCCGAGCGAGGGCTCGGTCACCGGCAGGCCGACGCCGAGGAAGGAGAGGGTCGCTTCCAGCGCGATGGCGTTCGCCACCTGCACGGTCGCGACCACGATCAGCGGCGGCAGGCAATTCGGGAAGATGTGGCGCCAGACCACGCGCCAGCCCGGCAGCGGCGTCGAGAGTACCGCCTCGACATAGTCCTTGCCGCGCTCGGCCGAAGCGGCGCCATGGGCGGTGCGGGCGAAATAGGCGTATTGCGCGGCGGCGAGCGCGGCGATGAGCTGCATCTTGCCCTGCCCCAGCAATGCCGAGAGCACGAGCGCCAGCAGGATCGCCGGGAAGGCGAGCTGCAGGTCGACGACCCGCATGATGAAGGCTTCCCAGCGCCCGCCGGCGTAAGCCGCGCCGATGCCGAGCGCCACGCCGAGCGCGAAAGCGAGCGCGCCGGCCACCAGCCCCATCTGCAGGGAGATGCGCAGGCCGTAGAGGATGGCCGAGAACAGGTCGCGCCCCTGCGCATCGGTGCCGAGCCAATGCGTATAGCCGCCCTCGCCGACATAGCCCGGCGGACGGCGCGCATCGGAGAGCGAGAGATTGGCGAGATCGTAGGGGTCCTGCGGCGCGACCAGCGGCGCCAGCAGCGCGATGCCGATCATCATGACGACCACGGCGAGCGCGATGACCGCGACCTTGCTCTCGCGGAACTCGGCCCAGAAGCGGGCCGCGGGGGAAGCGTCCTTCATCGCGCGCCGCCCTTCCGCAAACGTGGATCGAGCCCGACATAGGCGAGGTCGACGAGGAAGTTGATGGTGATGAAGACGAAGGCGACGAGCATCAGATAGGCGACCATCACCGGCCGGTCGAGCGACTGGATGGAGTCGATGATCAGCTTGCCGATGCCGGGCCAGGAGAAGATCGTCTCGGTGACGACGGCGAAGGCGAGCGTCGAGCCGAATTCGAGGCCGAAGACGGTGACGAGCGGGATCGCGATCAGCCTGAGCACATGCCGGCGCAGCACCGTCCATTCGGAGAGCCCGGCGGCGCGGGCGAACTTCACCGTGTCGGAGAGCATGGCCTCGCGGGTGCCGGCGCGGGCGAGGCGCGTCATCAAGGCGAGCTTGAAGAAGGCGAGGTTGAGCGCCGGCAGGAACAGATGGGTCAGGCCGTTCAGGGTCAGGAAGCTCCATTCGACGCCGAAGACCGAGACCGTCTCGCCACGCCCGCCGGCCGGCAGCCATTGCAGCTCGACGGCGAAGGCCATGATCAGCACGAGGCCGATCCAGAAGGTCGGCACGGAGAAGCCGAGGATCGAGACCGTCATGATCAGCCTGGAGGCAAAGCCATCCGGCCTGTAGCCGGCATAGATCCCGGCCGGGATGCCGATCAGCGCCGCCCCGCAGACCGCGGCCAGCGTCAGCTCCAGCGTCGCAGGCAGGCGCGACAGGATCAGGTCCATCACCGGCATGCCGAAGACGAAGGAGCGGCCGAAATCGCCATGCAGCACGCGGCCGAGGAAGGTGAGGTACTGCTCCCAGAGCGGCCGGTCGAGCCCGTAATGGGCGATGGTCTGGAGGCGCAGTTCCTGGCTGACGTCAGGGCCGATCAGCACGTCGATCGGATTGCCGATGGCATAGACGCCGACGAAGACCAGCACCGACATGACGAGCATGACGACGAGGGCCTGCACCAGCCGGACGGCGATGTGGCCTAGCATGCCGCAAGCCCGGGCAAGATACAGGGCACAGCCCTCATCCTGAGGAGCGCCGCAGGCGCGTCTCGAAGGATGCTCCAGGAAACGCTGTCAATGCGAACTGGAGCATCCTTCGAGACGCCGCTACGCGGCTCCTCAGGATGAGGGCTGTGATGGTCGGCCGTCATCACGGCCAGTTCTCCACCATTGCCGCGCGCGTCTCCTCGACGCCGACCTGCCAGAGCTTCAGCATCTCCGCGTCGGGCCGCCGGTAGAGGCCATGGAAATTGCCGTCACCGAGAATCTCGCGGCGCTTCGCCGGGCTCGCGGCCTGGTATTCGGCCGCATTGAAGGGCGGCTTCAGCGTGTCGGGCATGGCGACGCCGGCGAGCCGGGTCCAGGGGAAGTTCTCCATCCAGGAAGCATGGGAGGCGGCCGGATCGACCGCCTTCACCGCCGCCTGGAATTGCGGCGCCGCCCACCAGTTGTGCAGGCGGATGCTGGCATCCGGGTGGCGGTCGAGCCACTCCGTCGCGAAGTTCAGGGCCGGCGAATTGCCGCCATGGCCGTTCACCAGCACGATGCGGCGGAAGCCCGAGCGATAGAAGCCGTCGAAAATATCGCCGAGCAGGGCCGCATAGGTGCTCATCTTCAGCGAGATGCTGCCCGGGAAATTCAGGAAACCCGGGGTCAGGCCATAGGCCAGGACAGGGAAGACGGGGATGCCGAGCGGCTCGGCCGCCTCCTGCGCCACCCGCTCGGACAGGATGACGTCGGTGGCGAGGCTCAGATAGGCATGCTGCTCGACGCTGCCGAGCGGCAGGACGCAGCGGTCGTCCCGCTTCGCCTGCGCCTCGATCTGCATCCAGTTCATCTCGGCGACCCGCACGGCGCGATCCTTGCTTCGCTGCTTCAACCGGTAGAGAGTTCGGCAGCCGCGCCGCCGATCGGCCGGTTCCTGACGCCACGGCAAGTCTCGGCCCGAAAGCCATCCTTGACTCCGGCCTCAGGGAGCGTCAAGTTCCATCTGGAACTAAATCGGCCGAGAGATATCTCCATGCGGCGCTCGCCGACGTCTCTTTCGCGCGTGGACCCGGAACGCGAGACGGCACTCGCCGCGCTCGATCCGCTGACCGTGACCAAGCTCTGGGACAACCCCTGCTGGCTGTCCTTCCGGCTGAATTTCGTCGCCTTCCGCTTCAACGACCCGGTCTATCGCTGGATCGAGACCCGCTATGGCCTGGTCCGGCCGGAATTCGTCGCACTCTACGCCGTCGGGCTGAAGGAAGGCGTCGCGGCCAAGAACATCGTCGCTTCCTCGGGGCTGCCGAAGAACACCCTGTCGCGCGCGGTGCAGAAGTTGCTGCAGCGCCGGCTGCTCAAGCGCGAGACGGATCCGGCCGACCTGCGCAGCTACGTGCTGCACCTGACAGCCGCCGGACGCCGGATCTTCGACGAGACCATGCCGCTGATGGTGAAGCACCAGAGCGCGATGCTGGCCTGCCTCAGCGACGACGAGCAGCAGCAGCTCTGCACGCTGATGGACAAGCTGGTCATCGCCTCGCCAGGCTGGCCGCAGGAGCTTTGGCCCAACGAAACCGAACAAGAGGGGATTTGATCATGCAGCTCGCCCGGACGTTCCGCCTCGCGGCCTTCGCCGCCCTGCTCGGCGCCGCCGTCTCCACCGGGGCGCTCGCCCAGACGCTGACGATCGGCGTCCGCGCCGGCCCTGAATCGATCGACCCGCATTTCACGGCCACCGGCACCCATGCCGAGGCGCTGAAGCATGTCTTCGACACGCTGACCTGGTCGGGCGACAAGCTGCAGATCGAGCCGCGCCTCGCCCTGAGCTGGAAGACGATCGAGCCGACCGTCTGGGAGTTCAAGCTGCGCCCCGGCGTCAAATTCCATGATGGCTCGGACTTCACCGCCGAGGACGTGAAGTTCTCGATCGAGCGCATCCCCGTCGTCGCCGGCCCGAACCCGACGACGATCTATGTCCGGCGCGTCAAGGAGGTGAAGATCGTCGACCCGCTGACGGTCCATATCGTTACCGACGGACCGGCGCCGAACCTGCCCAACGACTTCATCCGGCTGTTCATCGTTTCGCACAAGGCGGCCGCCGGCCTGAACAAGGACAACGCCAACGAGGCCTTCAATTCCGGGAAGGCGGCGATCGGCACCGGCCCCTACAAATTCGTCTCCTGGACGCCGAAGGACCAGATGGTGCTCGAGCGCTTCGACGGCTATTGGGGCCCGAAGGAGCCCTGGGCCAAGGTGGTGCGCAAGGAATTGCCGAACGACGCCGCCCGCGTCGCGCAGCTCAAGGCCGGCCAGGTCGACATCATCGTGCGCGCGCCGGCCTCCGACGTCCCGACGCTGAAGCGCGATTCGAAGCTCGCCGTCACCACGGTGGAGAGCGTCTATCTGTTCAACATGGAGCTCGACATGCGGGACAAGTCCCCGCAGGTCAGCGCCAAGGACGGCTCGCCCCTGCCCAAGAACCCGCTGCAGGACGTGAAGGTGCGCGAGGCGATCGACCTCGCCATCGACCGGCCGGCGCTCGCCGAGATCGCCATGGAAGGTCTCGGCTCGCCGGCGAACCAGCTCGTCACCCCGACCATCGCAGGCTTCAACAAGAGCCTGCCGGCGCTCAAGCCCGACATCGCCAAGGCCAAGAAGCTGATGGAGGAAGCCGGCTACCCGAACGGCTTCAAGATCACCTTCTCCTTCACCAATGACCGCCTGCCCGGCGACCGGCAGGTCGGCACCTCGATCGCGCAGATGCTGGCGCGCATCGGCGTCGAGGTGAACGCCAACGCCCAGCCAGGCGCGGTGTTCTTCCCGGCGCGCCTGCGCGGCGACTTCTCGATGTCGATGTCGGGCTGGGGCACGCTGACGGGCGAGGCGAACTACACGCTGTCCTCGCTGGTGCATTCGAACGACCCGGCCAAGAAGCTCGGCGCCTTCAACGTCCAGAACTACGCCAATCCCCAGGTCGACAAGCTGATCGAGGATGCCGCCGTCGAGATGGAGGAAGCCAAGCGCAACCAGATGCTGGCCGACGTCGCCGCCATCGTCGCCAAGGACCGGCCGCGCCTGCCGATCACCGCCGTCGGCTCGGCCTGGGCGATGCAGAAGGACAAGGTGACGATCAGCCCGCGCGTCGACGAGGACACGCTGGCGATGGACATCAAGCCCGCCAAGAAGTAACGGGACCGCCTTCGCGTCATGGTCGGGCTTGCCCGACCACCCACGCCTTCGCTTGACGCCCCGGCTCGGTGTTCAAGACGTGGATGTTCGCCATAGGGGCGAGCATGACGGCCCGCCCCGCACATAACGACTGATCGGAAGACGAACATGACCCTCGCGCTTGCCATCCATGGCGGCTGCGGCACGCTGCCCAAGGCCGAAATGACCGAGGCCGAATGGGCCCAGGCCCGCGCCGACCTCGCCGCGGCGCTGCGGGCCGGCTGGGCGATCCTGACCAAGGGCGGCTCCGCGGTCGATGCCGTCGAGGCTGCGGTGCGGGCGATGGAGGATTCGCCGCATTTCAACGCCGGTCACGGCGCGGCCTTCAATACCGATGGCGAGCATGAGCTCGACGCCTCGATCATGGACGGGGCGACGCTGGCCGCCGGCGCGATCTGCGGCGCCAAGCGCATCCGCAACCCGGTCAGCGCCGCCAAGGCGCTGATGCTGCGCGGCGACCTGCTGCTGCTCGCCGGCCGGGCCGCCGACGACTTCGCCGAGCATGAAGGCGTCGACACGGTGGAGAACGAGTATTTCTCGACCGAGCGTCGGCGCAAGAACCTGGCCTCGATGAAGATCCGCGAGATCGTCGGCACCGCCGCCGAGGCGAGCGAGGCCGAGAAGCACGGCACGGTCGGCGCCGTCGCCTGCGACCGCCAAGGCCATCTCGCCGCCGCGACCTCGACCGGCGGCTACACCAACAAGCCCGTCGGCCGCGTCGGCGATTCGCCGATCATCGGCGCCGGAACCTATGCCCGCGACGGGCGCTGCGCCGTCTCCGGCACCGGCAAGGGCGAGTATTTCATCCGCTACTGCGTCGGCCACGAGATCGCGTCCCTGATCGCCTATAAGGGCCTTTCGTTGGAGGCAGCGACGCAGGCCGTCATGGCCGAGCTTTCCGAGCACGAGATCGGCGCCGGGCTGGTGGCGGTCGGCGCGGACGGCACGGTCGTCGCACCGTTCAACACCGACGGCATGTATCGCGGCTGGGTGACGGAGGATGGCCTGATGCATGTCGCCACCCATGGCGATGTCGAGATGGCCGGCCAGGCGTAATGCGCGCTTCGTCTCCCGCAGCCCTCATCCTGAGGAGCCGCCCTCGGGTCCGGCCTTTGGCCGGCCCAAGGATAAACTCCACGGCGTCTCGAAGGATGTTCGAGAAGGCGCGGGAGATATCTGGAACATCCTTCGAGACGCAAGCCTCCGGCTTGCTCCTCAGGATGAGGGCTGCGTGGTGGAAAGGCTTCTGTCGTGACCGCTGAACCGATCCTGATCTGGGGCGCAGGCGCCATCGGCGGCACGCTCGGGGCCTATTGGGCGCGGGCGGGCGCGCCGGTGCTGCTCGTCGACATCGTCGCCGAGCATGTCGAGGCCTGCAGGACGCGGGGGCTCGCCATCACCGGGCCGGTCGAGGAATTCACGCAGGTGGTACCGGCTGCGACGCCGACTGAATTGACCGGGCGCTACAGCCGCATCGTCCTCGCCGTGAAGGCCGGCGCGACCGAGGAAGCCCTTGCCGCGCTGAAGCCGCATCTGGCCGAGGATGGCTTCGTGCTCTCCGCCCAGAACGGGCTGAACGAGCTCGCCATCGCCAAGGCCGTCGGCGAAGCGCGCACGATGGGCTGCTTCGTCAATTTCGGCGCCGACTGGCTGGGCCCCGGCGAAATCCTCTACGGCAATCGCGGCGCGACGGTCGTCGGCGAACTCGACGGATCGATCAGCGAACGCGCGACCGAGATGCATCGGCTGATGCAGCTGTTCGAGCCGGACGCGATCCTGACCGACAACATCTTCGGCTATCTCTGGGGCAAGCTCGCCTATGGCGCGATGCTGTTCGCCACCGCGCTGACCGACGACTCGATGTCGGCGAATTTCGCCGATCCGGAGCGCCTTCCGGCCTGGCTCGCGCTCGGGCGCGAGGTCGGCGCGGTTGCCGCGAAGCGCGGCGTCACCTCGCTCGGCTTCGGCGATTTCGATCCCATGGTGTTCGCCCCCGGTCGGCCGGAAGGGCCACAGGTCGAGACGATCAACTGGCTCGCGCACTATACCTCGCAGACGGCCAAGACGCATTCGGGCATCTGGCGCGATCTCGCCGTGCGCAAGCGCAAGACCGAGGTCGATCCGCAGATCGGCATCATCGCGACGCTCGGCCGCGAGGTCGGCGTCGCGACGCCGGCGCTGGAGACGCTGGTCGCGCTGATCCACGATATCGAGGAAGGCCGCCGCCCGATGGCCTTCGAGACGCTGAAGGTGCTGATCGACCGATGCAGATCCGTTTCGACGATCGCGTAGCCCTGGTCACCGGCGCAGCGCAGGGAATCGGGCGCGCCATCGCCGCTGCACTCGCGGAAGCGGGCGCGCGCGTCCACCTCGCCGACATCGATGCCGACGGCGTGACGGCGACGGCACGGGAGATCGGCGCCACCGGCCATGCGGCCGATCTCGGCTCGCCCGAGGCGGCCCAGGCCCTGATACGCGGCATCGTCGCGGCCGAGGGGCGGCTCGACCTGCTCGTCCATGCCGCCGGCGGCGTTCGCGGCCAGGTCGGCCGGCCGATCGAGGAGATTTCCGAGGAGGAGTGGCGGGCGATCTTCGCCGCCAATGTCGATGCGGCCTTCTTCCTCGCACAGGCGGCAGCGCCGGCGATGAAGCGGGGCGGCTATGGCCGGATCGTCACCATCTCGTCAGGAGCGGGCCTGCGGCCGAGCCTCACCGGCATCCAGGCCTATGCCAGCGCCAAGCACGCGCTGGTCGGGCTGACGAGGCAGCTCGCCTGGGAGTTCGGCCCGCACGGCATCACCGTCAATTCGGTGGCGCCGGGCTTCGTCCGCTCCAACCCCGCGACCGAGCGGCAATGGCAGAGCTACGGGCCGGAAGGCCAGAAGCGGCTCGTCGAGAGCATCCACACCCGCCGCCTCGGCACGCCGCAGGACATCGCCCACGCGACGCTGTTCTTCCTGAGCGAGCAGGCCAGCTGGATCACCGGCCAGGTGCTCTCGGTGGATGGCGGGCGGTCGTAGAGACGGCTGGAGCGCGCCGTCATGCTCGGGCTTGACCCGAGCATCTCGTCCCGAAGGAGGCTCCAGCGCCTTGTTCTGCATGAGATTCCCGGGTCAAGCCCGAGAATGACGCGACCGTAGCCTCAGCCGCAATTCGCCTGATCCGCCGGCATCTCGGCGCCGATCATCCAGTTCGTGCCGAACCGGTCGATCAGCATGCCGAAGCGGGGCGACCAGAAGGTCTCGGCCATCGGCATGGTGATCTTCGCGCCCTCGGCCAGGCCGGCGAAGATGCGATCGGCCTCTTCAGGCGTCTTCACGCCAACACTGACCGAAACCGAGCGCATCGGACCGTCCGAGCGATCCGGCGGCGCGTCGGAGGCCATCAGCATCTGGCCATCGATCTCCAGGCAGGCATGCAGGATCTTGTCGCGCCATTCGGGCGCGACATGCTCCTCGGCCGGCGTGCCCTTGTGGTCCATCATCGCGAGCATCTTGCCGCCCAGCACCTTCTCGTAATGGGTGAAGGCCTCGCGGCAATTGCCCTCGAACATCAGATAGGTCGACAGTTTCATCGTGGTCCCTCCTGGTTGCGCTGGAAAACTCAGGCCCTGCGGCGGTAATGCGCCGTCATGAATTCGTTCCACTGCCCGTCGGGCCCCAGGGCTCGCGAGGTCAGCGTGCGATGATCGGGCGACAGGAAGGTGATGGTGTCCTGATACTTCGCCATCGATCCGTCGCCGGCCATGCTCGGCCCCTCCGTGTCGAGCACCAGGGACTTGCCGTCGGCCGAGAGCGCCCCGTCATAGTGCCAGATCATCGTCATCATCGAGGCGATGAAGCTGCCGACGAACCGGCCCTTGGCCGGGTCGAAACCCAGCGTCATCAGACTGGTGACGGGCGTGCCGTCCGGGCACTCCCCCTGCCCGTCGCCGAGCGTCCAGACCCCGCCGAGCGAGCGCACGGCTTCCGTGCCCTTCGTCTCGGAGGGCGGCTGGTCCGGCCCCATCGAGCAGGTCATGTCGGCCGTCCAGTCGCCGACGAGCTGCTGCAGCCATTCATGTTCCTTGCCAATCTCGACCTGCATGGGCGTGTTCCCTCCGTTTCCTCGATGGTTGTCGTGGGCGCGGTCGCTCAGGCCGGGCGCTCGGCCGCAGCCTTCATCGCCGTGAGGCCGGCCTCGAAATCGCCGCCGACCATCCGGTCCATGTCCATGAAGACATGCATGATCTTGCCGATGAACGGCGTCGGGCCGGTCATGGTCCAGGTCACGACCGTCGCCGGGCCCTGCGGCGTCAGCGAGAAGACCACGTCGTTATGGGCCTCGAACGGCTTCAGAAAATCGAGCTTGAGCGCGAGCTTGCTCGGCGCCTGGGCCTCGGTGATACGCATGCTGCCCTCGCCGACATTCTTGTCGCCGTCCCAGGCATAGGTCGCGCCGACGCCGGTTTCGGGACCGCCATAGGTCCGTTTCATGGCCGGATCCTTCTTTTCCCAGGGCGACCAGGCACCCCAGGCCTTGAAATCGGTGATCAGCGCATAGACCCGCTCCGGCGGCGCCTTGATCGTGGCGGTCCGGGTGACCTGGAACGTATCGGGCTTGCGGGCGGCGAGGACCAGCACGACGGCGACGCCGAGCACGACGATACCGAGCAGGCTGAGCAGAACGGTCTTGAGCATGATGGGAAACCTTTCGAGCCAAATCTGGGAGAATTGAGCGTCAAGCGCCCGGTTCATCGGGCGGTCTCGTCCCGATCTCGCGCAGCACCGCATCCAGCCGGCCCAGGCTCTGGTCCCAGAAACGGCTGTAATGCTCCAGCCATTGCGAGACGTCCTGAAGCGGGCCCGGATCGAGCCGGCAGGGACGCCACTGCGCCTCCCGCCCCCGCGTGATCAGCCCGGCCCGCTCCAGCACCTTGAGATGCTTGGAAACGGCCGGCAGGCTCATCGCGAAGGGCTCGGCCAGTTCCTTCACCGAACTCTCGCCTTGCGACAGCCGGGCCAGGATGGCGCGGCGGGTCGGGTCCGCCAGGGCGGCGAAGGTCAGGCTGAGCGGGTCCGTCGACATCGTATGAAACCGATCAGTTAATTAACTGATCGGTTTCGTATCGCCGCTTGCTCCCACTGTCAACCGTGTTGCGAACAGAATGCCGTCGGCCACCACCGGTTGTTGTCAGGAGCGAGGACAGGCGGCTAGAACCGGACGAGGAGGATGCGCGCCCCATGAGCTTCGAGACCGCAGCGACCCCCGAAGCCGCCATCGATCGGCTCGAGCGGCTCTATGACGAAGCGCGCTCGGCGCTCCGCGGCGACCTGCAGCGCTTCTTCGACACCGGCGAGGCGCCGACCCTGGAAGATCGCGAGCGCTATCGCTATCCGATGCTGCGCGTGACCTACGAGCCCTCGAAGCTGCCGGCGGCGACGCGGCGCGGCTACGCCAAATTCGCCGCCCCGGGGATCTACTCGACCACGGTGACGCAGCCCGGCGAATTCCGCACCTATCTGCTCGACCAGCTCAGGCCGCTCGTCGCGGAATATGGCGCGACGATCGAGACCGGCGTCAGCAGCCAGGAAATCCCCTATCCCTACGCGCTCGAAGGCGGCGACGAACTCGGACGCGGCAAGATCACCGCCGCCGAACTCGCGCGCTATTTCCCGACGCCGCTGCTCGCGCTGGTCGGCGACGAGATCGCCGACGGCACCTATGAGCTGATCGAGGGCGAGCCGCGCCCACTCTCCCTGTTCGACGCGGTCAGGGTCGATTATTCGCTGCGCCGGCTGGTCCACTACACCGGCACGGACTGGCGCGCGGTGCAGCCCTGGGTGCTGCTGACCAACTATCACCGCTATGTCGACCAGTTCGTGCGGCTGGGGCTGGCCGAGATCGAGGCCGGGACGGCCGAGGCGCTGATCGCGCCGGGCGGCATCCGCATCGACCGCGAAGGCATCGACGTCTCGGCGGCGGAGCGCGTGATGTCGGCGCCCTGGCATCGCTTCCAGATGCCGGCCTACCATCTGATCCGGAAGAGCGGTGAGGGGGTGACGCTGGTCAATATCGGCGTCGGCCCCTCCAACGCGAAGAACATCACCGACCACCTCGCCGTGCTGCGCCCGAATTGCTGGCTGATGGTCGGCCATTGCGGCGGCCTGCGGCAGACCCAGATCATCGGCGACTACGTGCTGGCCCACGCCTATCTGCGGCAGGACCGCATCCTCGACGACCTCGTGCCGCCGGACATCCCGATCCCGGCGCTGGCCGAGGTCCAGGTCGCCTTGCAGCAGGCCGCCGCCGAGGTCACCGGCGAGAAGGGCGACCGGCTGAAGCAGCGCCTGCGCACCGGCACGGTCGTGACACAGGACGATCGCAACTGGGAGCTGCAATGGACCAAGGAGCGGCGGCGCATCAACCTGTCGCGCGCCATCGCGGTCGACATGGAATCCGGCACCATCGCGGCGCAGGGCTACAGGCTGCGCGTGCCCTATGGCACGCTGCTCTGCGTCTCCGACAAGCCGCTCCATGGCGAGATCAAGCTGCCGGGCGCGGCCAATGCCTTCTACGAGCGCGCCGTCGGCGAGCATCTGCGGATCGGGCTCTCCGCGCTGGAGAAACTGAAGGAGGCGGGTTCCGCCATCCATTCGCGCAAGCTCAGGAGCTTCGACGAGCCGCCGTTCCGGTAGAGCGCGGACACCGCGCCGTCATTCCGGGGCATTGCGAAGCAATGAGCCCGGAACCTATGCGCACGACCCCTTCCAGATCGTCATGCTCGCCCTTGTGGCGAGCATCCACGCCTTAAGCACCGCATTGCAGGAAGGAAGACGTGGATGGTCGGGACAAGCCCGACCATGACGCGACGAGCCTCGTGTTCATTGATCCCAGGCTTGCCGCTACGCGGCTCCCGGAATGACGACGTGGTCCCGGACAATCGAAGCCTCAGCCGAACACGCCGTAGGCCAGTAGCGCCGCGATCACCCAGAGCGCGGCGGTGCCCCAGCGGTTGCGCCGGGCTTCCGCCCGCCCGATCGCCTCGACGCTGCGCTCGTCCAGCGCGAAGCCGTTACGCGAGGCGTCCTCCAGCTGACCGAGCACGCGCTCGGCCCGGACGACCGTGTCGGGCAGCGTCGCCAGCGAGCCGAGCAGGGAACGGGCGCCGCGCCCCGCCTCCTCCAACCGGCCGAGCGGGCCGAGATTATGCGTGATCCAGCCGCGCACCACCGGATCGGCCGTGCCCCACATGTCGAGATGCGGATCGAGCGAGCGGGCGACGCCCTCGACCACCACCATCGTCTTCTGCAGCATGACGAGCTCGGTGCGCGTCGCCATGTCGAACATGCCGGTGATCTCGAAGAGCAGGGTCAACACCTTGGCCATCGAGATCTGGTCGGCGCGCTTGTCGTGGATCGGCTCGCCGACGGCGCGGATCGCCTGGGCGAAATCCTCGACATCGTGGTGGGCCGGGACATAGCCCGCCTCGAAATGCACCTGCGCCACGCGGCGATAGTCGCGGGTGATGAAGCCGAGCAGGATCTCGGCGAGGAAGCGCCGCTCCTTCAGGCCGAGCCGCCCCATGATGCCGCCATCGACCGCGACGAGCCGGCCCTCGGCATCGACGAACAGATTTCCGGGATGCATGTCGGCGTGGAAGAAGCCGTCGCGGATCGCGTGCTTCAGGAAGGACTGGATGATCTTGCGCGCGAGCTCCGGCAGGTCGTGGCCGGCCGCACGCAGGCCCTCGACATCGGAGAGGCGCACGCCGTCGATCCATTCGTCGACCAGCATCTCGCGCGCCGTCAGCTGCCAGTCGGGCTCGGGCACGCGGAAATCGGCGTCGTCCTTCGTGTTCTCCGCGAATTCCGAGAGGGCGGCGGCTTCGAGCCGGAGATCCATCTCCATCGCGACCGAACGCGCCAGGGTCTCGACCACCCCAGTGAAGCGCAGGCGACGCGCCTCGGCCGAGCGGGCCTCGGCCGTTTCGGCGCCGAAACGCATCGCCGCCAGATCGCGATTGAAGCGGTCGCGGATGCCGGGGCGCAGGATCTTGACCGCGACCTCGCGCCCGTCCTTCAGCCGGGCGCGATGGACCTGGGCGATCGAGGCCGCGGCCACCGGCTCGCTGAACTCGACGAAGATCGCCTCGAGCTTCTCGTCATGCGCTGCCTCGACGATGGCGCGCGCCTCCGCCATCGAGAAGGCCGGCATCCGGTCCTGCAGGGCGGACAGGTCCTCGGCGATCTTCATGCCGACGACATCGGGCCGCGTCGCCAGGAACTGGCCGAACTTGACATAGGACGGCCCGAGCCGCGTCAACGCCGCCGCGAGCCGGGTCGCCGAGGAACCGGCGCCGCGCCGCTCGATCAGCCGCCCGACGCGGATCAGCCCGCGCGCCAGCGGCGGCAGCACGGAGGGGTCGACCAGGGCGAGCGCCCCTTCGCGCGCCAGCACGAAGCCGACGCGCGCGCCGCGCAGCAGGTGGAAGAAGGAAGAGATCATCGGCAAGCCGTCATGCCCGGGCTTGACCCGAGTATCTCAGGAAGGGAGCCCTTTCCGGCATGAGATGCCCGGGTCGAGCCCGGGCATGACGCAGGAAAGCCCATCACAGCTTCCAGCCGGAATGCAGCGCCACGACTCCGCCCGTCATCGGCGTGAACTTCGCGCGGCGGAAGCCGGCATCCTCGATCATGCCGGCGAAGGCCTGCGGCTTCGGGAATTTGCGGATCGATTCGACGAGGTACTGATAGGGCTCGGCCTCGCCGGTGACGACGCGGCCCATCGGCGGAATGACCTTGAAGGAATAGGTCTCGTAGATCTTGTCGAGCAGCGGCACGTCGACATGGCTGAATTCGAGGCAGAGGAAGCGCCCGCCGCGCTTGAGCACGCGATAGGCCTCGGCCAGGGCCTTGTCGATACGGGGCACGTTGCGGATGCCGAAGGCGATCGTATAGCAGTCGAAACGATTGTCCGGCAGGCCGAGTTCCTCGGCATTGCCCTGGACGAAGCGGATGCGGTCATCCCCCGGAAACCGCTTGTCGGCGCGCTCGCGCCCGACGCGCAGCATGTCGGCGTTGATGTCGAGGACCGTCACATCGGTCTGCGGGCCGCCGGCCTCCAGCACCGAAAAGGCGACGTCGCCCGTGCCGCCGGCCACGTCGAGATGGTGGAAGGCCCGGTCCTTCGGCGGGTTGATCGCGGTGAGCAGCGCGCTCTTCCAGGCCCGGTGCAGCCCGCCCGACATCAGGTCGTTCATCAGGTCGTAGCGGTTGGCGACCTTGTGGAAGACGTCGTCGACCTTCGCCTGCTTTTCGGCGAGCCTCACCGTCTCGAAGCCGAAATGGGTGGTGTCGGAAGCTGCTGTCACGTTGGGGCGAACCTTGTGTTTGGCTGTGCCGATGAATAGCCAAAGGCGGCGGGCTTGTCGCGGGCCCTCTCGACGCAGCCTTTACAAAAGAGAGAGCAGGAATGCCCGAGCTACCCGAGGTCGAGACCGTCCGGCGCGGGCTGGAGCCCGCCATGGCGGGCGAGCGCTTCGCCCGCGTCGAGCAGCGTCGGCCCGATCTGCGCTTTCCGCTGCCGGAACGGTTCGCCGAGCGGCTGACGGGGCGGCGCGTCGAGGCGCTGTCGCGGCGCGCCAAATACCTGATCGCGGATCTCGACGACGGCCAGGCGCTGGTCATGCATCTGGGCATGAGCGGCCGCTTCATCGTCGAGGCCCCCGGCACGCCTCCGAGCGAGCCCGGGGCCTACTATAATGAGATCGGCCGGCACCTGATCCACGACCATGTCGTGTTCGAGATGGGGTCCGGCGCCCGCGTCACCTATAATGACGTGCGCCGCTTCGGCTTCATGGACCTCGTCCCCCGCGCCGATCTCGCGACCTCCAGGCATTTCGCCGGGATGGGCATCGAGCCGCTCGGCAACGAACTCTCCGGCGAGACGCTTGCCGCGCTCTTCGCGGGCAAGATCGCGCCCTTGAAGGCCGCGCTGCTCGACCAGCGGCTCGTGGCGGGGCTCGGCAACATCTATGTCTGCGAGGCGCTGTTCCGGGCCGGGCTACATCCCGAGGCCGAGGCAGGAACGATCGCGACCCCGACCGGACGACCGCGCGACAAGGCGCATGAGCTCGCCCGCATCATCCGCGAGGTGCTGGAGGAGGCCGTCGCCGCCGGCGGCTCGACGCTGCGCGACTTCGCCCATGCCGACGGCTCGCTCGGCTATTTCCAGCATCGCTTCAAGGTCTATGACCGCGAGGGCGAGCCCTGCGTCACGCCGGGTTGCGGCAAGCCGGTGAAGCGGCTGGTGCAGTCCGGCCGCTCGACCTTCTATTGCGAGAGCTGCCAGAGGCGGCGCTAGGGCGAACCCCGGCGCGCGCTGCGGGTCCCGTGCCTCGCTGTCCTGTCCGGGGTCGCCTCAAGCATCTCGGGCCACAGCTTTCCCTCTCCCCTCGGAGGAGAGCGCAACGCCGGCGGATGACGCGCGAGAACCTTCCCTTCTCCCCCGAGGGGAGAAGGGAAGAAGCGTGGCGGTTCTCCGCTCCGCAACGAAGCCTCCGCGTGAACAGCACCGGGGATTGCCACGTGGACTTATCCCCGCCCTCACGCACCGCGCTTATCCTCTTCGCACCTCATCCCCGAGGGGCAGCCATCCGGAGGTATGCCGGTTGCGGGAGGAGGTTCGGCGCCTGCGGGTGGGGTTACGACCCACTCCCGGGAGGCTTCGGGAACCGCCCTGGGGGTACTATGGCCCCTGCGCGAGGAGCTCGCTGGACGGCTCGACGGGGGAAGGCCCTGCGAGCCCTGACGTTACGCGGCGCGGAGCCGGACGGGCATCGGGGCGAACGGGACCAGACCGCGAAGATCCGAATAAGCGCGGCCCGGAGTCCAAAATCGCCGATGAGCGGAGCGCCACGGGGCGCGCGGAAGGTGGCTCAATCCTTCCGCGCCGCATCCTGGCTCAACGGATGCGGCTTTATATCCACCGCGCCTCGCGGCGCTCCGCTGCCCCTCATTCCCACCGAACGCGGCGACGCGGGCGGATGAAGATGCATGCGCGGGAACCCCGCCGTCATGCTCGCCCTTGTGGCGAGCATCCACGTCTTGGACACCGCGCTCGATCAGCGAAGACCTGGATGGTCGGGACAAGCCCGACCATGACGGCAGGTGGCGGCCGGGAGGCAGCACGAATGCGCAGATGCGCGCAACACGCATGGACTTGGGCCTTGCCCGCCCGGTAAAGCTGCGACGACAGCATCATCCGGGAGGCCGCCATGGCTTATGAGACCATTCTCGTCGAGACGAAGGGCAAGGTCGGGCTGATCACGCTCAACCGCCCGCAGGCGCTGAACGCGCTGAACGGCCAGCTCATCGGCGAGGTCAACACGGCGCTGGACGGCTTCGAGAAGGATGCCGGCATCGGCTGCATCGTCATCACCGGCTCGGAGAAGGCCTTCGCCGCGGGCGCCGACATCAAGGAGATGCAGAGCCGGACCTTCCCCGAGACCTATCTCGACGACAAGTTCGAACCCTGGGACCGGATCGGGCAGCGGCGCAAGCCGATCATCGCCGCGGTCGCCGGCTTCGCGCTCGGCGGCGGCTGCGAGCTCGCCATGATGTGCGACTTCATCATCGCCGCGGACAACGCCAAGTTCGGCCAGCCCGAGATCAATCTCGGCGTCATCCCCGGCGCCGGCGGCACGCAGCGCCTGACCAAGGCGGTCGGCAAGGCCAAGGCCATGGATCTGTGCCTGACCGGCCGGCTGATGAGCGCGCAGGAGGCCGAGCATTCCGGCCTCGTCGCCCGCATCGTGCCGCTCGCGGATCTGATGTCGGAGACGCTGAAGGCGGCCGAGGCGATCGCGTCGAAGTCGCTGCCCTCGGTGCTGATGGCCAAGGAGGCGGTGAACCGCGCCTTCGAGGTGACGCTGAACGAGGGCTTGCGCTTCGAACGCCGCATCTTCTCCTCGCTCTTCGCCACCGCCGACCAGAAGGAAGGCATGGCCGCCTTCGCCGAGAAGCGGAAGCCCGACTTCAAGAACGCCTGACGGCCGTTCGCGCGGGACGCGCCAGGTCGTCCCGCGCGGACCAATCACTCCCATGCATGGCCGGGGTCTCGATCTTTGACTTGAACCCGGCCCCGCCCTGCTGACACGATGCCCCACCAGCAGCAGGACGAAGACCCATGACCGCCGCAGTCCGCATCGCCGCCCCCGAGGGCCTGACGCTTCCCACCTATGCCGATGTCGAGCGCGCCGCCGAGCGCCTGAAGGGCGTCGCGCATCATACGCCGGCGCTGAGCTCGGCCACCGCCAACCGGCGCACGGGCGCGAGCCTCGTCTTCAAGGCCGAGAACCTGCAGCGGATGGGGGCCTTCAAGTTCCGCGGCGGCTACAATGCCATCTCGGCGCTGTCGCCCGAGCAGAAGAAGGCCGGCGTGCTGACCTTCTCCTCCGGCAACCATGCCCAGGCGATCGCCTATGCCGGCAAGCTGCTCGGCGTGCCGACCACGATCATCATGCCGGAAGACGCTCCCCAGGCGAAGGTCGAGGCGACGCAGGGCTATGGCGGCGAGGTCGTCCGCTACGACCGCTATACTCAGGACCGGCTCGAGATCGGCAACCGCATCGCCGCGGAGCGGGGGCTGACGCTGATCCCGCCCTATGACCATGCCGACGTCATCGCCGGCCAGGGCACCGCGACTAAGGAGCTGATCGAGGATGCCGGCCCCTTCGACATGCTCTTCGTCTGCCTCGGCGGCGGCGGCCTGCTCGCCGGCGCGGCGCTCGCGGCCAAGGCGCTCAATCCCGATTGCCGCGTCTTCGGCGTCGAGCCCGAGGCCGGCAATGACGGGCAGCAATCGCTGCGCTCCGGCAAGATCGTCAAGATCGGCGTGCCGAAGACCATCGCCGACGGTGCGCAGACCGCCTTCCTCGGCGACCTCACCTTCCCGATCATCCAGGCGCTGGTCGAGGACATCGTCACCGTCAGCGACGCCGAGCTCGTCGACGCCATGCGCTTCTTCGCCGAGCGGATGAAGCTCGTGGTCGAGCCGACCGGCTGCCTCGCCGCGGCCGCGGCGCTGACCGCCAAGGTGCCGGTCGAGGGCAAGCGCGTCGGCGTGATCATCAGCGGCGGCAATGTCGATCTGGCGAGCTTCGCCCGGCTTATCGCGCCTTCGGCATGAGGCAGGCAGGCCAAAACCGATTCCGGCGTTGACGGCCGGCCCGGGAGCGACTATAGCCACGCCACTCGCGGCGGCCCGCGCAAGCTCGGCCGCCGCTCACGTTTTTCCAGCAAGAGTGCGGCCAGGCCCGCCGGCAATAACGCCAGGCGCCCGACCGCGATGAAGACGAGGACGTTTCGATGGCCAATACGACGTCGGCCAAGAAGGCTGCACGCAAGATCGTGCGGCGCACCGAGGTCAACAAGGCGCGCCGCTCGCGGATGCGCACCTTCCTGCGCAAGGTCGAAGAGGCCATCGCCTCCGGCGACAAGACCGGCGCCGCCGAGGCCCTCAAGGCCGCCCAGCCGGAAATCATGCGCGCCGCCCAGAAGGGCGTGGTTCACAAGAACACCGCTTCCCGCAAGGTTTCGCGCCTCGCGCACCGGATCGGCGCCCTGGCGTCCTGATCAAGTTTTTGGCATTTTCATGACCGAAAGCCCGGCCTCACGGCCGGGCTTTTTTATTGGCTCGAGACAAGTGCCGCCGCCGTGCAACGGAGCGGAAAAATTGCGGCCGCACGCTGTTTCCGCGGGCTTTCCGGGCCTTTGCAGGCTTGACTCTTCGCGGCGTTTCAGGATGCGGAACGAGCCTTCCCGCGAGAGTCCATCGCTCACAAAAAGATGTGATTTATCATCACCTTAGCGGGCAAAGGATTTTGGGCGGCGGAATCGCGGCGACTCTGCGGCAGCCTCCCAGGCGCCTCGAAAAAAAAGATTCGCGGATCGGCAAGACAGGGGCCGTCAAGAAAATCTTAAGTTCCCCAACCAATTGCGGCGTCCGGCCGAGAGCTGCCGGCCCTGCTGCGACGGCCGTCTCTCCGAAGCCGGCTGAAAGGGATGTTGCAGCCCGTCGAGAGCGCCCTGTAAGGTCCTCTCGTCGCCGGGCGGACAGCAATGACCGCCCCGGGATTTCCAGAGATGATCAGCGTTTTGGCTCGCGACCATGGAGGTTGGAGGATGTGACCCTTTGTCTTTCGATGTTGAGATGAAGGGCGGCATCGTCCAGAGGCGAGCCAGCCAAGCGTAATCGACAGAGCGGGAACCCGAACCTGCCGGTGCCATGCACCCGGCCGGCCGGGAACCTTTTTGACCGGACAACAGCGCCGGGAAGGTGTCCGCCCTGCGGACGCCGCTCCCAAGGCGCGTGCATTTCAAAGAATGGGGCCATTGATGTTCGAGCGGCAAGATTTCGGGGACACGGTCGAGACAGCGTCGGTGGTGGTGACGATCGCGGCGGAGGAAGCCGCGGGGATCAAGGTGGAAGAGGCGACCATCCAGGAAGCCTGGGAGCGCGTCCGCAGGCGCCTGCGGGCCGAGCTCGGCGAGGATGTGTTCTCGAGCTGGTTCGGCCGGCTCGAGCTCGCCGGCATCGTCGAGGGCGTGGCCTACCTCACCGTCCCGACCCGGTTCCTGAAGAGCTGGCTCGAAGCGCATTACGCCGAGCGGCTGCGGGTGAACTGCATCGCCGAGCTGCCGGCGCCGAACGGCGTGCTACTCTCCGTGCGCCCGGTGTCGCGCGAGGCGGCCGCACCGCGCGTCGAGGCCGCTCTCCGCGCCCGCCCCGTCGCCGCCGCCAGCACGATCGCCGAGCCCGGCAAGCCCGCTGGCGCCAACCCGGCCCAGCCCTGCGAGAACGACCCGGTCGACGCCTGCGGCACGGCGCTAGACAAGCGCATGAGCTTCCAGAGCTTCGTCGTCGGCAAGTCGAACCAGCTCGCCTTCGCCGCGGCCGAGCGCATCGCCGGCGCGCCGGCGGGCCAGAGCCCCTACAACCCGCTCTATCTCCATGCCGGCGTCGGCCTCGGCAAGACGCATCTGCTGCAGGCGATCGCCCAGGAAGCGCGCCGCCAGGGCAAGCGCGTCGCCTATTTCACCGCCGACCGCTTCATGTACGGCTTCGTCGCGGCGCTGAAGTCGCAGACGGCGCTGGCCTTCAAGGAGAAGCTGCGCGGCATCGACCTGCTCATCGTCGACGACGTGCAGTTCATCCAGGGCAAGTCGATCCAGCAGGAGTTCGGCCACACGATCAACGCGCTGCTCGATGCCGGCAAGCAGATCGTCGTCGCCGGCGATCGCCTTGCCGGCGAGCTGGAAGCGCTCGACGAGCGCATCCGCTCGCGGCTCGGCGGCGGCCTCGTCGTCGAGGTCGGCGAGCTCGACGAGGCGCTGCGCGTCAAGATCCTGGCGAGCCGCATGGAAGCGCTGCAGGGCGCCCATCCGAACTTCCAGGTCAGCCCGGACGTCGTCGCCTATGTCGCCCGCGTCGTCACGACCAATGGCCGCGACCTCGACGGCGCCGCCAACCGGCTGCTCGCCCATGCGACGCTCTCGGGCCAGCTCGTGACGCTCGAGACGGCGGAGGCCGCGATCCGCGACCTGGTGCGGACGCGCGAGCCGCGCCGGGTCAAGATCGAGGACATCCAGAAGCTCGTCGCCACGCGCTACAATGTCAGCCGGGCCGACATCCTCTCGGAGCGCCGCACCGCGGCGGTGGTGAAGCCGCGCCAGATCGCGATGTATCTGTCGAAGGCGCTGACGCCACGCTCGCTGCCGGAGATCGGCCGCCGCTTCGGCGGACGGGACCACACCACGGTGCTGCACGCGGTGCGCAAGATCGAGAAGGCGATCAGCGAGGACCGCTCGCTGCATGAGGAGGTCGACCTGCTGAAGCGCATGCTTCAGGAGTGAGATCGCGCGAACCGCGCGCCCGCTGCGTCAAATGGTTGTGGTTGCCCGGGCGCGCAGGCCTTGCGCGCCCGCGCGCCGTCCGGCAATGTCGCTGGCCATTCATTCGGCCCGGGCAGCGATGCCCGGGCGGCCAGCGCCAGAAGACTAGACAATCATGAAGGTCACGGTCGAACGTTCCACGCTGCTCAAGTCGCTCGGTCACGTGCATCGCGTGGTCGAGCGCCGCAACACGATCCCGATCCTGTCCAACCTGCTGCTCAGCGCCTCCGAGAACGGCCTGCGGCTCAAGGCGACCGATCTCGACATCGAGGTGGTGGAGACGATTCCCGCCGAGGCGGCCGAGCCCGGCGCCACGACCGTTCCCGCCCACACCCTCTACGACATCGTCCGCAAGCTGCCCGACGGCGCGCAGGTTTCGCTGGAGACCACCGGCGACAGCGGCCTCGTGCTGCGCTCCGGCCGTTCGCGCTTCCAGCTCCAGACCCTGCCGGAGAGCGACTTCCCCGACATCACTGCCGGCGAGATGGCGCATCGCTTCGTGCTGCCGGCCGGCGAGCTGAAGCGCCTGATCGACAAGACCCAGTTCGCGATCTCGACCGAGGAGACGCGCTACTACCTGAACGGCATCTATCTCCACACCATCGACGTCGACGGGCGCCCGGTGCTGCGCGCGGTCGCGACCGACGGCCACCGCCTCGCCCGCGTCGACACCGCTGCCCCGCAGGGCTCGGTCGGGATGCCCGGCGTGATCGTCCCGCGCAAGGCCGTCGCCGAGATCCAGAAGCTGCTGGAGGATGGCGAGAGCGAGGTCGCGGTCGAGCTTTCCGGCTCCAAGATCCGCATCGCCACGGCCAGCGTCGTGCTGACCTCGAAGCTGATCGACGGCACCTTCCCCGATTATCAGCGCGTCATCCCGAGCGGCAACGACAAGCGCCTGACCGTCGACAAGGGCGATTTCGCCGCTTCCGTCGACCGCGTCTCGACGATCTCGTCGGAGCGCGGCCGCGCCGTGAAGCTCTCGATGGCGGATGGGCGCATGACGCTCTCCGTCACCAATCCGGATTCCGGCTCCGCGACCGAGGAGATCGAGGTCGACTACGAGGCGAGCCCGCTCGATATCGGCTTCAATGCCCGCTATCTGATGGACATCGCCGCCCAGCTCGACGGCGACACGGCGCTGCTCAAGCTCGCCGATCCCGGCTCGCCGACCGTCATCCAGGATCGCGAAGGGGCCTCCGCGCTCTATGTGCTGATGCCGATGCGCGTGTGATCCCGCGGCCATGGCCGCCGTCGCGCGCCTGATCCTGCAGGATTTCCGTTCCTACGAGGCCCTCGATCTCCCGGTCGAGGGCCAAATCGTTGCACTCGCAGGCGAGAACGGAGCCGGCAAGACCAATATCCTCGAAGCCCTCTCGCTGTTCACGCCGGGACGGGGCCTGCGCCGTGCGGAGCTGTCGACCATGGCCCGGCAGGGTGGCGACGGCTCCTTCGCCGCCTCGGTCACGCTCGCGGACGAAGCCGGCCGGCTCGGGATCGGGCTCGGCCCGCTCGATGCGGAAGGCAGGCGCCCGCGGCTTGCCCGCATCGACGGCGCCTCCGTCGGCTCGGCGCTGGCCTTCAGCGACTATCTGCGCGTGGTCTGGCTGACGCCCGATCTCGACGGGCTGTTCCGGGGCGCGGCCGGCGACCGCCGCCGCTTCCTCGACCGGCTGGTGCTGGCGATCGATCCGAGCCATGCCACCCGCTCCAACGCGCTGGAGCGGGCGCTGCGCTCGCGCAACCGCATCCTCGAGGAGAGTCCCGGCCAGGGCCAGTGGCTCGACGCCGTCGAGCGTGAGATCGCCGAACTCGGCGTCGCGGTCGCCGCCGCGCGTGCCGAGACGGTGGCGCGGCTCTCCGCGATCATCGCCGAGACGCGCGACGAAACCTCGCCCTTCCCCTTCGCCGATATCACGCTCTCAGGCGAGATCGACGCCCTCGTCGCCCGCCTGCCGGCGGTCGATGCCGAGGACGCCTATCGCGACGTGCTGCGCCAGGGCCGCCAACGCGACCGCGCCGCCGGGCGCACGCTCACGGGGCCACAGGCCTCCGATCTCGAAGTCCGGCACGGACCGAAGGACATCCCGGCCGGACAGGGCTCGACCGGCGAGCAGAAGGCGCTGCTGATCGGGCTCGTGCTCGCCCATGCCCGGCTGGTCGCGGCGATGAGCGGGATCGCGCCGCTCGTCCTGCTCGACGAGATCGCCGCCCATCTCGACCCGCGCCGGCGCGCGGCGCTCTATGAAGGGCTCACCGGTCTCGGCTGCCAGGTCTGGATGACCGGCGCCGATGCGGCCCTGTTCGGCGACCTGCCGGCGGGCGCACAACGTTTCGCGGTGACGCCGGGGCGGATCGATCCGCTCGATTGATCGGTCAGGCCACCGCTTGCGATGGGACGCCTGCCGGCGTTGCTGGTAGGATATTCCTCGATCGAACGGGGCCGTCATTGCGAGGAGCGAAGCGACGAAGCAATCCAGGGGGACCCGGTTGAACGCCCCACCCAGTCCCCCTGGATTGCTTCGCTGCGCTCGCAATGACGATTCCGGATCGAACAGCGCATTTGCATCGTCGCGCCGGAGGCTTTCCATGGACATCTCCAGCCTTGCCCTGTTCGCCGGCGTGTATTTCCTGGCCGTAGCCTCTCCCGGCCCGGCGATCGCCGCGCTGGTCGCGCGTTCCCTGTCCTCGGGCTTCCGGCGCTCGCTGCCCTTCCTCGCCGGCATCGTCATGGGCGATCTTGTCTGGTTCACGCTCTCGGCGCTGGGGCTCAGCGTGCTGATGCAGAGCTTCCACGGCGTCTTCCTGGCGATCAAATATGCCGGCTTCGCCTATCTCCTCTATCTCGGCTACAAGGCCTGGACGGCGCCTGCCGAGGCGCCGAAGCCGTCTACTGCCGCACGCGGCGAGGGCATGCGCCTGTTCCTCGGAGGCATCGCGCTGACGCTCGGCAATCCCAAGGTCATGGTCTTCTTCCTGTCGATCCTGCCGCTGGTCATCGACCTCGACGCGATGAGCGCGCTCGCCTTCGTCGAGGTTGCCGCGCTGATCGCCCCGATCATCACCGGAACGTTGATGGCCTATGCCTATGCGGCCGACCGGGCCCGGCGCCTCGTCGCGAGCCCGCGCGCCATGCGCTGGATCAACCGCGCGACCGGCGGCGTGATGGTCGGCGCCGCCGCCGCGATTGCGACGCGGAGCTGACCGACCTTGCTCCTGATCGCCGGCCTGCTCGATCTCGGCTTCGCGCTGTTCCATGCCGCTTTCGGGCGGCTGTTCGGCTGGCCCGAGCGGCTCGCGCCCTCCGGCAGCCTGAACACCGCGATCACCCAGACGCTCAACGCGATGCTGACCTTCGTCTTCCTCGCCTATGGCGCGACCTTGATCTGGCAAGCCGGGCAGGGAAGCATCCATCCGCTGCTGCCGCTCCTGGGCAGCGCCTTCTGGGGCCTGCGGCTCGCGCTGCAATTCATCTGGTTCGATCTGAAGCCCTGGTCCTCGAAGCTGATCACGGCGGTTTTCGCGGTGACCACGGTGGTCCACCTGCTGGCGATACGGGGCTAGGCACAGGATATCCGGCGAAAGGCTGGCCAAGCGCGCCCGGCTGCGGCAAACCCCTTCCCATGTCGCAATCCCGCGAATCAGACGCCCGCGCCATCCTCAAATCCGTCTGGGGCTATGACGATTTCCGCCCCGGCCAGTGGGAGGTGATCGAGGCCGCGCTCGCCGGGCGCGACGTCTTCGCGGTGATGCCGACCGGCTCCGGCAAGTCGATGTGCTACCAGCTGCCGGCGCTGGTCGCGGGCGGGCTGACGCTGGTCGTCTCGCCGCTGATCGCGCTGATGCGCGACCAGGTCGGGCAGCTCGTCAGGGCCGGCGTGCCGGCGGCCTCGCTCAACTCGATGAACAGCGAGGAAGAGGCGGCGCAGGCCTGGGACCGGCTCAATTCCGGCGATCTGCGCCTGCTCTTCGTCTCGCCGGAGCGCTTGGCCGGCGAGGGGCTGGTCGCACGGCTGAAGCGCCTCGGCGTGACCCGGCTCGCCATCGACGAAGCGCATTGCGTCTCGCAATGGGGCCACGACTTCCGCCCGGAATATCGTTTGCTCGCCAAGACGCGCGAGGCGCTGGGCGGCGTGCCGGTGACGGCGCTGACCGCGACCGCCGACCGGCAGACGCAAGCCGATATCGCCCAGCAGCTCTTCCCGCAGCCGCCGCAGATGGTGGTGCATTCCTTCGATCGGCCGAACCTGAAGCTCGCCTTCGCGCCGAAGGAGCAGCCGCGCCGGCAGATCGACGATTTCCTGCGCCGGCACCGCAACGGCTCCGGCATCGTCTATTGCTCCTCGCGCAACAAGACGGAACGGCTCGCCGCGGCCTTGAGCGAGAAGGGCTGGAACGCGCTCGCCTACCATGCCGGGCTGGAGCAGGCGGAGCGCAACCGCAACCAGGACATCTTCCTGCAGGAGGACGGGGTCGTCGTCTGCGCCACCATCGCCTTCGGCATGGGCATCAACAAGCCGGATGTCCGCTTCGTCGTGCATGCCGACATGCCGGGCTCGATCGAGGGCTACTACCAGGAGATCGGCCGTGCCGGCCGCGACGGGCTACCGGCCGACACGCTGACCCTCTACGGCGTCGACGACATGGCGCTGCGCCGCCGCCAGATCGACGAGAAGCCGGTCGACGAGGAGCGCAAGCGCATCGAGCACAAGCGGCTGAACGCGATGATCGATCTCTGCGAGAACGCGCTGTGCCGGCGCAGCGCGCTGCTCGCCTATTTCGGCGAGGAGACCCCGCCCTGCCGGCACGGGCAGGCGCCGTTCCGCTGCGACCTCTGCGGAGCGGAAGCGCCTGCGCTCCAGGACGCGACGCTCGATGCGCGCAAGCTGCTCTCCGCCGTGATCCGCTCCGGCGAGCGCTTCGGCGCCGGCCATCTCGCAGACATCCTGACCGGGACCACGACCGAGGTCATCCGCCGCCAGAACCATGATGGCCTGAAGACCTTCGGCGTCGGCGCCGACAAGCCAAAGGCCGCCTGGATGGGGCTGACGCGCAAGCTCTTCGCGGCCGGGGCGCTTGCCGAAGCCAGCGTCGAGCATGGCGGCTTCAGGCTGACGCCGAAGGGCGAGGACATCCTGTTCGGACGCGAGAGCATCGCGCTGAGGGCCGATCCCTTCGCCGAGCGCCGCTCCCGCCGCTCCGAGCGCGACGCGGCGCGCGCCGACGGGCTCGACGAGGGCACTGCGGGCCTGTTCGAGCATCTGCGCAAGCTCAGGCTCCAGCTCGCCCGCGAAGAGGGCGTGGCGGCCTATATCATCTTCACCGACCGGACGCTCATCGCGATGGCGCGCGAGCGCCCGCTCGGCCTCGAGGAGATGCGGGCCATCGAGGGCGTCGGCGAGCGCAAGCTCACCCAGTATGGCGAAGCGTTCATCGAGGCGATCGCGAGCTTCCCCGGCTGAGGATGCGGCCCGGTGCTCGCCGAGGCCGGGCCGGGGCAGGGTTGGATCGCGCGCCGGAATGAGGCATCCTGCCGCGGCAGGGCGCTGCGGCGGCGTCCCAGCCAAGCCGAACGGCCCATGGACAGCATCTACGACGCGTTCACCGATCTGGTTGAACACTCGGACGTCCTGCTCGCGGTCTACGACGAGACGGACCGCCTGCGCCTCGCCAATGACGCGTTCCGGCGCAGCTTCCATCTCGCGCCCGGCGAAACCCCGACCTGGACCGAGATCATGCGCCGCAACCACGCGGCCTTCAGGGGCACCGCGATCAAGGCCGCCGATCTCGAGGCCTGGCTGACCTCGACCCAGTCGCGCCGCGGCAAGACGCCGTTCAGGGCCTATGAGACCGACCTCACCGACGGCCGCTGGCTGTGGATGACCGAGACCGTGCGCCCCAATGGCTGGATGCTCTGCATCGCGAGCGAGATCACCGATCTGCGCCGCGAGGAAAGGCTGCTCAGGCAGGACCGCGACCTGGCGATGCGCGCGGCCCAGACCGACGAGCTCACCAGCACCGCCAATCGTCGATTCGTCTTCGGCCGCCTGGAAGCGCTGATCAACGCCACCATGCTGGTGCCCGGCAACGCACTCAGCGTCTGCGTGCTCGACATTGACCTGTTCAAGAGCATCAACGACCGCTTCGGCCATCAGGGCGGCGACATGGTGCTGCGCCACTTCACTCATCTCGTGCACCGCTTCATCCGGCGCACCGACTGCTTCGGGCGGATCGGCGGCGAGGAGTTCATGCTGGTGATGCCCGGGGCGCCGGCCGAGAACTGCCTGGCCTTCGCCGAGCATCTGCTGGCGGAGGCGCGGGCAGCGCATCCGCTTCCCGAGCGGCCGGCCGTGACCTATACCTGCTCGGCCGGCGTCGCCACCTACCAGCCCGGCGACACGGCCGCGAGCCTCTACGGCCGCGCCGACCGTGCCCTCTACCGCGCCAAGACCGAGGGCCGCGACAGGGCCCATCTCAGCGCCGAAGCGCTGCCGGTGCCCGGAGAGTCGTGACGCGACGACGACGAGATGGCCGGCAACCCACGCACGCGCACGCGTAGGCGCGTGAAAAAGCCATGGTCTATCCCTATATTGTCGTTACGAATCAGGATCATCGCGGGCGCTCGCTCGCCCGTTCAAGGACGACTTCATGACCGATGCCGCGCTCAGCGCCCAGCCCGAAGACTACGGCGCCGATTCCATCAAGGTTCTCAAGGGCCTGGATGCCGTCCGCAAGCGCCCCGGCATGTATATCGGCGACACGGATGACGGTTCCGGCCTGCATCACATGGTCTACGAGGTCGTCGACAACGCCATCGACGAGGCGCTGGCCGGCCATGCCGACCTCGTCACGGTGACGCTGAACGCCGATGGCTCGGTCACGGTCAGCGACAATGGCCGCGGCATCCCGACCGATATCCACAGCGAGGAAGGCATCTCGGCGGCCGAGGTCATCATGACCCAGCTCCATGCCGGCGGTAAGTTCGACCAGAACTCCTACAAGGTCTCGGGCGGCCTGCACGGCGTTGGCGTCTCCGTCGTCAACGCGCTCTCGGTCTCGCTCAAGCTGCGCATCTGGCGCGGCGGCCACGAACACTTCATCGAATTCCGCCATGGCGACGCGGTCGCCCCGCTCGCCGTCGTCGGCCCGCAGGGCGACAAGCGCGGCACGGAGGTGACCTTCCTGCCCTCGCAGGAAACCTTCACCATGGTGGAGTTCGACTACAAGACGCTGGAGCACCGGCTGCGCGAGCTCGCCTTCCTGAATTCGGGCGTGCGCATCATCCTGACCGATGCGCGCCATGCCGAGGTGGTGCGCGAGGAACTGATGTACGAGGGTGGCGTCGAGGCCTTCGTGCGCTATCTCGACCGCGCCAAGACGGCGGTGATCGAGCAGCCGATCATGCTGACCTCGGAAAAGGACGGCATCACCGTCGATGTCGCGCTGTGGTGGAACGACAGCTACCACGAGAACGTGCTCTGCTTCACCAACAACATCCCGCAGCGCGACGGCGGCACCCATCTTGCCGGCTTCCGCGCCGCGCTGACGCGCCAGATCACCGGCTATGCCGAGAGCTCGGGCATCTCCAAGAAGGAGAAGGTCTCGCTCACCGGCGACGACTGCCGCGAGGGCCTGACCGCGATCGTCTCGGTCAAGGTTCCCGATCCGAAATTCTCCTCGCAGACCAAGGACAAGCTGGTCTCCTCGGAAGTCCGCCCGGTCGTCGAGAACGTCGTCAACCAGGCGCTGTCCGAATGGCTGGAGGAGCATCCGAACGAGGCCAAGACGATCGTCGGCAAGGTGGCGGAAGCCGCCGCCGCGCGCGAGGCCGCCCGCAAGGCCCGCGACCTCACCCGCCGCAAGGGCGCGCTCGACATCGCGTCACTCCCAGGCAAGTTGGCTGATTGCCAAGAGAGAGATCCGGCCAAGTCCGAACTCTTCATCGTCGAGGGTGACTCGGCCGGCGGCTCCGCCAAGCAGGGCCGCGCCCGCGAGTATCAGGCCGTGCTGCCGCTGCGCGGCAAGATCCTCAATGTCGAGCGGGCGCGCTTCGACAAGATGCTCTCCTCGGACCAGGTCGGCACGCTGATCACGGCGCTCGGCGCCGGCATCGGCCGCGCCGATGCGGAACAGGGCGGCTTCAATCTCGGCAAGCTGCGCTACCACAAGATCATCATCATGACCGACGCCGACGTCGACGGCGCCCATATCCGCACGCTGCTGCTGACCTTCTTCTATCGGCAGATGCCGGAGCTGATCGATGCCGGCCATCTCTTCATCGCGCAGCCGCCGCTCTACAAGGCGACCCGCGGCAAGAGCCATGTCTACCTCAAGGACGAGCGGGCGCTGGAGGAGTACCTGATCGACTCCACCCTCGACGGCGCCACCTTCCGCACCAGCGAGGGCGTGGAGCGCGCCGGCGCCGACCTGCGGACCCTGATCGAGGAGGCGCGCAACGTCCGCAACGCACTTTCGCAGCTGCATTCGCGCTATGATCGGCGCGTCGTCGAGCAGATGGCGATCGCCGGCGTGCTGCACCCGGTCGACGAGGAGAACGAGGCGCAGGCGAACGAGGCCGCGGCCTATGTCGCGCGCCGGCTCGATGCGATCTCGGACGAGCTGGAGCGCGGCTGGGAAGGCAAGGTCAGCGAGGGCGGCTTCGTCTTCTCGCGCATGATCCGCGGCGTGAAGCAGGCGGCGACCATCGATGCCGGGCTGCTCGCCAGCGCCGAGGCCCGCAAGCTCGATGCCGCCGCCACCTCGCTGCAGGAGGCCTACGCCAAGCCCGGTACGCTCAGCCGCAAGGGCGATTCCTTCACGATCAACGGCCCGAGCGACCTGTTCGACGCGGTCTCGACCATCGGCCGCAAGGGCGTCGCGCTGCAGCGCTACAAAGGCCTGGGCGAGATGAACCCTGACCAGCTCTGGGAGACGACGCTCGACCGCGACGTGCGCTCGCTGCTGCGGGTCAAGAACGACCAGAACGACGAGGCCGACGACCTGTTCGTGAAGCTGATGGGCGACGTCGTCGAACCGCGGCGCGAGTTCATCCAGACCAACGCGCTCAACGCGACGGTCGATATCTGACCGTCGCGGCGTGTAGGGGCACCCTAAAGCCTGACTCTCTGGCCGGGTAGTCAGACTCAAATGACGTAGAACTTCGACTCGATGCTGCGTTGGATGCGAGCGTGCGGGCGGGCGAATGCGCGACAAGCTTTGGCTGGTCTGGGTATCGCCTCGTCCGGCACTTCGATGCCCGAGCGCCGACTTGTGGCATGGGGCTCACGAGAGTAGTGCTGCCGGCACTACCGGCAGCGTCAACCAAACAATCGACGCGGTAGCGCCGACATAACGCCCAGATCTCACTGTCAGCACGATCGGCGACGTGCTGTGACTGACATATAACCCCGGTAGTGCCGGCTCGAAGCAAGCTGATTGGTGGAATTAGAATTGGCTGATCGGTCGCCAAAATCGCCGGAAGAGACCAAACCGAACTTGAGAGGGTCGGCTTCTGTTGCGCTAACGCAGGAAGGTGAACGCAGCCAGGCTGAACTCGCCGACGCCAGCAAACAGAGAGTGCGCGAACTACGAGCGCTGATGCGCGAACAGAAGCGCGTCAAGAAGGCGCTGTGAAAGGCTCGGTGTAGTCATCCTTGGTTCGATCGCGGCAAATTTGATGCGAGGTCCCAACTGCCGCGCTCACTCTCCGGCAGCGGGTCTTGGAAGCGCTCGTCGATGGCGATCTTCCCCTTGAGCGAGCCAAAGCGTCGCTTGCCCTGTGCCGCGATAGGCTCCAGACGCACCACGGGCGTTTTTCGGAGAGTGATGACCACGTCCTCTCCAGCCAGCGCTTTCGCGATCAGTTGGGACAGTTGGATTTTCGCTTCCTGGACTGAGAACTGAGGCACGAGCATTTCCCCTGAGAAGGCGTCCCGGAGAAGTGCACAGTCACCGCCCTAGTGACCGACTCTCCTATTGTATGTGTTTCGGCGTGCAAGTTTGGCTCTGACGCAATCTCGCTGACGTTTTTCATAATTGGGCACCGATCAGGCGCGCCTGGAGGAGGTCGATCTTGCCTCGGCCATACATCTGTCGTTTGACGAGTTTGAGCCGGGTGATCTGGCCTTCCGTCTGACCATTTGACCAGGTTGAGATGATCGCCGCGTGTACGGCCGCTTCGTCTCGCCTGACGCCATTCGCCAGCGAAGCGATCAGGCTGCTTGAAGCGCGCTCTATCCAGGACGACAGCAGCTCGGCCCGTTTGGTTCTGATCATGGCGTGGAAGTCGGCAACGATCTCCCGAGCCTCGAC
>NZ_FUYX01000001.1 GCF_900168195.1 Allobosea thiooxidans
GCTAATGGGATGGTCCGCTCCGTCTCCCACCGTCATGCTGTGACGATCCAGGAGGAGAAGAGTCATGAGCCAGCATCAGTCTTGTGATGCCGCCGTCTACGGTGTGGATCTCGGCAAGAACATCTTCCACGTCGTCGGCGTGGATCAGAGCGGTCAGCTCCTGCGGCGGATGAAGTTCCGGCGCGAGACCTTGCTGGCGTTCTTCGATCGCGCGGCGCCGGCTCTCGTCGGCATGGAGGCCTGCCCTGGCTCGCAGTGGCTCGCGCGCAAGCTCCAAGGTCTCGGCCATCGCGTGCGCATCATGCCTGCGCAATTCGTGAAGCCATATCTGAAGTCGAACAAGTCGGACACGCTGGATGCCGAAGCGATTGCGGAGGCGGTGACGCGCCCATCCATGCGGTTCGTCGAGGTCAAGGCAATCGAGCAGATCGACGTCCAGTCTTTGCATCGCGTGCGGGACCAGATGGTGATGCAGCGCACGCGCCTGATCACCCAGATGCGTGGCTTCTGTCTCGAATATGGTGTCGCCATCAGGCAAGGCGCCGGTGTTTTCAAGCTGGATCTGCCGCGAGTCGTGGCCGATGAGGAGAATGATCTATCGCCGGCGATACGCCGATTGGTGACAGGCTTGTTCGAAGACCTGGAGCGCCTCGAAGGTCGGATCGCCCAGATCACACGTGAGATCGAAGCGCTGGTTCAGCGCGATGACGTCGCCCGGCGGTTGATGACGGTTCCCGGCATCGGCCCCCTCGGCGCCTCCGCGCTCCTGGCGGCCGTCGGCCGCGGCGTCCAGTTCAGGAGGGCGCGCGACCTCGCAGCCTGGCTCGGACTCGTGCCGCGGGAACACTCAACCGGCGGCAAGCAGACCCTGTTGGGGATCAGCAAGCGCGGCAACGGCTATGTCCGACGCCTGCTGATCCACGGCGCACGATCCTGTCTGATGCATCTGGATCGGACACGCCACGCCCTCGGGGCCTGGCTCGATGCGCTGGAGCAGCGCATGCACATCAACAAGGTGACTGTCGCCTTGGCCAACAAGATCGCTCGCATTGCGTGGGTGATCATCCAGAAGCCGGGGGCGCTCTACGAACGACGCGATCCTGCGTTCATGCCGTAGAAGCGCCCGGGAAGCAGATTGCGAGGCTCGGGAGAATGATGACGAGACAGTCGATCGGCATGCCGTAAGCCCTTCGGTCGAAAGCGGGCTCCGCGCCCGAACCAGCTTAGTGGGAACGGCATGCGCGCATCTCATCATGGCCTGGCTGCAACAGCAGCCCACTCGCGAGAGGCCGGATACATTTACGCAAACTGTCAATCGTCAGCAGCCCTCCAAATCGCCTTGCAATGACGGAGCGGACCATACATTTCGACAGAGGAAGACGTGGAGGATCGGGACGAGCCCGACCATGACCATGACGGCAAGGCTCGGGGTAGCTCACAAAAAAGAGCCGGCCCCGAAGGGCCGGCTCGTCTGGTCGGGGGGTCTCGAAACGTCCCGGTCAGAACTGGTATTTCAGCGTCGCCTTCACGGTGCGGCCGGGCTCGCTGTAGTAATCGCGGGCCTGGGCCAGCACGCCGGTCGGCACGTTGACGGCATCCCAGTATTTCCTGTCGAAGATATTGTAGACGCCGACCTGCAATTCAAGGTCCGCGATCTGCGGCACCGGTCGCCACCAGGCCGTGGCGTTGAAGATCGCATAGCCCGGCGCCCGGAAGCCCTGGGTGGTCCCCGTCGTCGCGGCGACGTCGTCGCGCTTGCCGGCGAGCTTGGCCGAGACCTCGGCGCCCCAGCGGTCCGTGCCATAGGCGACGGCGACGATGCCCTGCATCGGCGGGATCGAGTTCAGGAAGGTGTCGGTGTCCTTGTTGACGCCGCGAGTATAGGCGAAGGAGCCGCGCACCAGCCAGTTCGGCGCGAAGGCGTACCGACCGTTGAGCTCGATGCCCTGGATCTCGGCACGGTTGATGTTCTGGAAGCTGACGATGCCGCCCTGCGGATAGAGCCCGCCCGGAGGCGCGATCTGCACCTGCTCGATGAAGTTGCGGTAATTCGAGTGGAAATAGGTCACCGAGCCGCCGAGCTGCCTGTCGCCGAAGCGCAGGCCGACATCGATGCCGTTGCCGATCTCGGGCCGCAGGGTCGGATCGCCCGTACGCAGATAGGTGCCCGGCCCGCCGAAACGGCCATAGAGCTCATTCGCCGTCGGCGCGCGGAAGGTCTTGGACCATTGCGCGAAGACGGTGAGGTCCTTCACGCCGGGAGCGTTCTTCAGGATGTCGTATTCGAGCCGCAGCCGCGGCGACCAAGCGGAATCGCTGGAGGATGGCGGCAGGCCGACCGGCTGGGAGCCGCCGAGCGTATAGGCGGCGGTCGCCTGCGGCTTCTCCTCGTACCAGTCGAAGCGCACGCCAGGCGTGATGCGCAGGCGGTTGTCGAGCAACCCGATCTCGTCGTGGGCGTAGAGGCCGATCAGCTTGCCATCCACCTTGGGCTGGTCGGCCTGGTTGGTGTGCAGGTTGTTGCAGGTCGTGAAGGCGCCGGTGTAGCGGCCGGAGGCCGGCTTCGGCGGGCAGTTGTCGATGCCGGCCGAATATTGCTCGAGCGACGACATGCGCAGCTCGGTGCCGAGCGTCACCCGGTGCGACAACACCCCGGTCTGGAAGTTCTTCAATACATAGCCATTGAAGCCGTAGGCGTTCTCCTCGTTCTGGTTGTCGCGGCCATAGGGGCCGACGATGCTCGTGTAGCGCCAGGCGCTGACGAGGTCGTTGCGCTTCAGGCGCTGCCAGTAGAGCGTCGCATGCGCCTCGTCGAGGAAGCTGCCGGGCAGCTTGTAGTCATAGGAGAGCGAGACGCGGTTGCGCTCGATATCCTCGCCGGTCTCGTAGGAGCCCGGGCGGAAATTGCCGGAGAGAGAGACCGCGTTGGTGCGGGTCTGGACCCGGTCGGAGCGCTTGAAGAGCTCGCCGGTCAGGCCGAAGCGGTGCACCTCGTCGACATAGTGATGGACCTTGGCGAGGATGTTGTACTGGTTGAAATCGGCCGGATTGGGCGCGGTGCGGGTCGGGCCGATCGTCTTGACGTTGCCCTTGCTGTCGATCTCGTGGCCGTCGCGGAAGCCGCCCTGCAGCAGGAACCAGGTGTTGTTCAGGCGCGCCGCCGCCGCGGCGCTGCCGAACCAGGCGCGGTCCGTGCTGTCATAGCCGGTCTTGGCGAGGGCGCCGTAGGAGCGGCCGCTCTTGATCAGATCCTCCGGATCGAGCGTGCGGACCGCCAGCGCGCCGCCGAGCGCGCCACTGCCGAGCGTGCTGGCGCCGCTGCCGCCGCGCAGTAGGTCGAGGGTCGACAGCGAATCGAAGTCGAAGGCGTTGCTGCCGCCGCGATTGACGCGGGTGTCCACCAGGAAGGGCTGGCGGATGCCGTCGATGGTCGTCAGCACGCGCGCGCCGTCGAGACCGCGGATGTTCAAGGTATTGTTCTGGCGGTTGAAGGTAATGCCCGCCTCGACCCGGTTGGAGAGATCGGTCAGGCTCTGGATCTGCTCGCGGTCGAGTTCCTCACGGGTCGTGCGCGTCGTCGTCGGGCCGCTCAGCAGCGCTCCGCCGGGCACGCCGCCGCCCTGCACATTGATCTGGTCCAGCACCACCGGCGCTTCGCCGGCAGGAGACGGCGCTGCCGAAGCGCCCCGGTTCTGCTGCTGCGCCTGCGCGGCAGATGCCAGCAGCACCAATACCAGGCTCCCGAGCGCGACACCGCCGCGAAGCTGACCGGAAAGATACCCCATCGCCCAAGTCCCGTTCTCACCGGGCGGCCCAGCAGCCTGCCTCAGTAATTTAAAATGAGTAAAAAGAAGATCTTATACTTTCATACAAGACGACCGGAGCGATACTGATCGTAACATACACTGTCAATTACCGATGAAGACTCAAGAACAACAATAGACTCTCTCTAATGAATAACTATTCTAATGTAGATTTCTGATCGGGAGCGATTTCGCCGCGAGCGGTGCTCCCGAGGTCGTGATCGCCCGCGACCGCTTTGTCGCCGCCCGCACCATTGCAACCGCCAATGCCGCGCGCATTGTCCGGTCATGACGACGCACCCCGCCAGGCCAAGCAGGCGCACGCTGCTGACCGCCGGCAGCGCCCTGGCCGCCTTTGCGATCGGCGGCCGCGGGGCCGCCGCGGCTGATACCGATGTCGTCGTGATCGGCGCCGGGGCGGCCGGGATCGCCGCCGCCCACGCGCTGCGCGCGGCCGGACGCCGTCCGATCATCCTCGAGGCCCGAAGCCGCATCGGCGGCCGGGCCTTCACCGACACGTCCCTCGGCCCGGCCTATGACGCCGGCGCGATGTTCATCCATTGGGCCGAGCGCAACCCCTGGACCCAGATCGCCCGCGACCTCGGCGTCGAGACGGCGGCAGAACCCGGAGGCAGCGGCTTCCAGGTCTTCGCCGATGGCCGCCCCATGGCCGACGCCGAGCGCCGCCGCCGACGGGACGCCTTCCGTCAGATCGACCGCAAGCTGGAGACGATCGATCTCGGCGCCCGCGACATGTCGATCGCCGAGTTGCTCGGCGATCTCGGCCCGGCCAGCGCACCGGTCGCCGCCTCGGGCCTGCTGCTCTCGATCGGCGAGGAATCGAGCCGGATCTCGGCGCGCGACTACCAGCGCCTCTGGGCCGGTGAGGACCTCGTCATCCCCTCCGGCTACGGCAATCTGGTCGCCCGCGCGGCGCAGGGCCTCGACATCCGCCTGGGCGAGCCGGTCACCGCCATCCGCTGGGACGGGGCCGGCGTCACCGTCACCGCCCGCTCCGGCGAATTGCGCGCGGGCGCCTGCATCGTCACCGTCCCGGTCGGCGTCCTCAAGGCCGGTACGATCCGCTTCACCCCGGAACTTCCTGCCGCCACCCGTGACGCGCTGGGCGGCCTCCATATGGGCGCGCTGACCAAGATCGCACTCAAGGTTGAGGGCGACCGCGCCGGCATCGTGCCGGGGACGAGCCTCCTCGAGGCGGGCGCGCCGGAACGCATGATGAATTTCGACATGTTCCCGGACGGCAAGGACATCGTCATCGGCTATTGCGGCGGCGACTATGCGCGCAAGCTATCAGAGGCCGGCACCGAGGAGACCCGCGCCCATGTCGTCGACCTGCTGGTGAAGATGGTCGGCTCGGACTTCCGCCGAAAGGTCGGGGCCGTAGCCTTCCCGGCCTGGTGGACCGACCCCTGCGCCCGCGGCTCCTACTCCGTCTGCGACCCCGGGCATGACCGAGCGCGCGAGGCTCTCGCCCAGCCGATCGGCGGGCGCCTGCTGATCGCCGGCGAGGCCACGGCCGGCGGAGGCGCGATGACGGTCGGCGGCGCGACGCTGGCCGGCCGCGCGGCAGCCGCGGCCCTGGCGCGACTGAAGGCCTGACCGGACGGCGCCAGGCGCCGGCTACAGCACCAGTTCCCAGTTCTGTCCGACGAGATCCCGGCCGAAGGAGCGGTGCCGTTCCTCACCCACCAGCCGGAAGCCCTCCGCGATATAGATCGCCCGCGCCGCATGCAGGATGTCGTTGGTCCAGAGCACCATGCGCCGATAGCCGGCGGCGCGGGCGAAGCCGATCGCCTCGCGCACCAGCGCCTTGCCGAGCCCCAGCCCCCGCGCGCGCGCCTCGACCAGCACGAGCCGGAGCTGTGCCGTCTCCTCGTCCGCCGCGACGACGAAGGCCGAGCCCGCCGGCGTGCCGTCCAGCTCGGCGATGAAGCAGCGCTCGCGCCCCGGCTTGAAATCCCGCAGGAACTTGGCGGCGATCTCGGCGACCAGTGCCTCGAAGCTCTCGTCCCAGCCATATTCTTCCGCATAGAGCCGACCATGGGCCGCGACCACCCAGCCGATATCGCCGGCCCGATGCGCGCGGATGAGCGGTTTCGGAGAGGCTTTGGCCTCGCCCGACAGCAGTTGCTGCGCCGTATCCAGCGCACCGACCAGCGCAGCCTGCTCCACGGGAGCAAGCCGCGCCAGGATCGACCGCGCCTCCGCATCGGAGGCCTGGTCGAGCGCGGCAAAGACGGCCCTGCCCTGTGCCGTGAGACGCAGGCGCCAGGCCCGCCCGTCGGCCGCCGACCGGCTGCGCCCGAGCCAGCCCCGCGTCGCGAAGCGCTGCAGGATGCGCGAGAGATAGGCGGGGTCGAGCGCAAGCGCCTTGGCCATCTCGGCCGCGCGCCAGCCATCATCCTGCGCCAGCTCGTAGAGCACGCGCGCCTCCGTCAGCGACAGGCCGGATCCGTGGAGGCTGCCGCCGAGCGCCCCGACCCAGCGGGTATGGAAGCGATTGAAGCGACGAATCGCGGCGACGGCATCTGGCGCGATGGCATGCATGGCTCACCTCCGCATCGAGAGGATGCCATTTAATGGACGGAGTCAACTAAATTTGGAGCGGCCCGGCAACCCCGCATTGACGCTCCCTTAACGGGTCTCTGGCGGTATCGGGCTTTGACGTCTCGCGGCACTGACATGCAGGTCGATCTTCTTGCCGGCACGGGATATCGCCCCCTCGCGATCCCGCGCCCCCAACCCACCATCCTCGTCTTCGATTCCGGGCTCGGCGGATTGACCGTCCTGTCGCGGACGACTCAGGCCTGCCCCGGCGCCCACATCGTCTATGCCGCCGACGATGCCGGCTTCCCCTATGGCCGGCTGAGCGAGGAGGCGCTCGTCGTCCGTGTGCTCGCGGTGATGGAACGCCTGATCGCGCGCTTCCACCCCGACCTTGCGATCATCGCCTGCAACACGGCCTCGACCCTGGTGCTGCCGGCGCTGCGGGCCCGCTTCGCCATCCCCTTCGTCGGCACCGTGCCGGCGATCAAGCCGGCGGCGGCCGCGACGAGGAGCGGGATGATCTCCGTCCTCGCCACGCCCGGCACGGTCGCGCGGGTCTATACCCGCGAGCTGATCGAGACCTATGCCGGCGCATGCGACGTGAACCTGGTCGGCGCGACCCGCCTGGCCGGCCTCGCCGAGCAGGCGCTGAAGGGCGAGGCGGTCGACGATGGCGCCCTCTTCGCCGAGATCGCGCCCTGCTTCGTCGAGGCCGGCGGGCGCCGCACCGACGTGGTGACGCTCTCCTGCACCCATTATCCGCTGCTGCTGGAGCGGATGAAGCGGCTCGCCCCCTGGCCCGTGGAATGGATCGACCCGGCCCCCGCGATCGCGCGCCGCGTCGCCGCCCTGCTCGGCCCCATGGGCGACGCCTCCTGCCCCGATGCCACCGCCGTCTTCACGTCCGGCACCAGCCTGAGCGGGCCGCTGCGGATCGCGCTCGCCGGCCACGGCCTGGCGCAGGTCGCCATCGAGCCGATGCCGCTGGCGAACTGACGGAACCCCGGCACGCCCTGCGCGTTTCTTGCGATGGCGCACATCGCGAGGAACGAACACGCATGAGAAAATGGTTGCTGCTGTCAGCGCTGGCCGTCGGCTTCGCGCTTGTCGGAATCGGGGGCGGCTCCGAAGCCCAGGCGAAGCCCCATGGCTGGCACAAGGGGCACGGACATCACGGCTTCTACCGTCATGGCCCGAAGCGGCACTATGGCTGGTATCGAGGCAACCACTATGGCTGGTACAAGCACCGCCCGCGCCACTATTATTATGGCTATCGGCCCTACGGCTACTGGGACTGAGATCGTTTTCCGCCCCCGCGGAATTGACTCGAAGCCGGCTTTACGCCATATCGCCATCCGTCGCGCGGCTCCCTACGGGGCCGCGTGGCTTTTTCCGCACCCGTGATCCGCTTTCCTTCGGAAGCCGGATCTGTCGCCCCGGTGCATCGGTCCGAACAGTGGCTTCCGCTTTTCGGGCAAAACCGATGCAAGGAAAATGGTAGCTCGCCAAAGGTGCATCCGCAGGATGCGCGGCAGGCTGCCAGGGAGCAGGAGGGCGCGGTCCTCAACTCGCGAACCTGAGAGGACACGCGACATGTCGAAGCGCCACGAGGCGAAGTACAAGATTGACCGCCGTCTCGGTCAGAACATCTGGGGCCGCCCGAAGTCCCCGGTCAACCGCCGTGAGTACGGCCCCGGCCAGCACGGCCAGCGCCGCAAGGGCAAGCCGTCCGACTTCGGCACGCAGCTCCGCGCCAAGCAGAAGCTGAAGGGCTATTACGGCTCGATCTCCGAGAAGCAGTTCCGCCGCTACTACGCCGAGGCGATCCGCCTCAAGGGCGACTCGGGCGAGAACCTGATCGGCCTGCTCGAGCGCCGTCTCGACGCGGTGATCTACCGCGCCAAGTTCGTGCCGACCGTCTTCGCGGCCCGCCAGTTCGTCAACCACGGCCACATCACGGTGAACGGCAAGCGCGTCAACATCGCTTCCTACCAGGTCAAGCCGGGCGACGTGATCGCGGTCAAGGAGAGCTCCCGCCAGCTCGCCATCGTCATCGAGTCGGCCACCCTCGCCGAGCGTGACGTGCCGGACTACATCGACGCCGACCACTCCAAGTCCACGGCCACCTACACCCGCACCCCGACCCTGTCGGACGTGCCCTACGCGGTGCAGATGGAGCCGAACCTGGTCATCGAGTTCTACTCGCGCTGAGTGGCCTGGAACGGGAGCGATACCCGTTCAGGTTCAACGATTTGGGGGATGGCGAGACTTCGCCGTCCCCTTTTTTGTTTTTCCGGGCCGTTCTCGCAGACATCTCTGGGATCAGCCCGTCGCGCCTTCGCTCCGGCCCTGCTTGCTCTCCCCCAATGGCTTCCGCCGCTCCCGCTCAGTCCGCCGCCTTCATCCCATCGCGCCGATGACCGGCCTGACCCGGCCGCTTCGATGGTCACCGGCACCCCTTGGCGCAGCGAATTGCTGACCATGCAGCTCTGCCTGGCCCGCGCGATCACGAGCCGGGCATCGGAGCCGTCGAGCGTCTCGCACTTCACCGACATCGCCGCAGCCATCGCCAGCAATGGTTCGCCCGCAAGGGTCAGCACGACCGACACCTCGATGGCGCCCAGCCCCACCCCCATCTCCTGAGCGACATATCTCAGGTCGTTGCAGAAGCAGCCGCCGATCGCGAGCGCCAGCAATTGCGCGCCGTTGAAGCCGAGCCCCATCCCCCCGGCTTTCCCCTCCGGACGGTCCACGACGATCGTGTGCCCGCCGGCCCAGCCGATCGCGGCCTGGGTACCCGCGACATTCCTCAGCTCGACGGCAACGGAAGCCATGCGATACCTCTCGCGTTGGAAGAGATAGCCCCAAGGTTCCACGGAGCTATCGGGGATGGAAGCGGCAAGGCCGGATCCTGCCCTCACGCAAAGGCCCGCATCGCGAGCCCGAGCCGTGGAAGCCGGCCGCCGCCCCTTCAATCGAAGCTCTCGAACTCGTCCGCCTCGTCGTCGTAGAGCATCTTCATGAGCATGACATAGCGATTGAGCGAGGCCATGCTGATGTCGCGGACGCATTTGTCCCGTAGCCTGTCCGTTTCCGCACGGATGCCGTCGCGCAGACCCGCGCTGTGCAGATCGTAGAGCTCGCTCCAGCCGAGCATGCGGTGGATTTCCTTGTCCCAGGCGAGACAGGCGCGCGCCTGCCGGGTCACCGGCTGCGGCCCCGCCGTCGCCTCATGGGCCGCATACAGGGCACAAACACAGGCCAGCACTGCAGCACGCCGCATCGACGCATCCCCCGCCTACAAGTCAAGCAATCCAAGGCGTAGGCACAACGAATTCTATGGGGTGATCAGTTCAGGGCAGCATCGCGAAAGTCGACGCGGCAAATCTCCAAGCATCAGCTTGAGATTCAAGGCATCATATAGCATCTGCCGCAAGGTCCGTCAGCCGAACGATGACCGACCCATGGCACATCGCGGCAAGCGCAGAGAAGCGTGGTCGATGCGCACGGCGCAGCCGTGACGCTTCACAGATGCGAGCCGACCTCGTTGCGGAAGTAGTAGCAGCCCAGGCCGACGCAGCCGATCAGGATCGACAGCGCATAGGGGCCGAACAGGCAGATGACAAAGACGGAGCCGATAAAGGCCCGCATCGCCCATGCTAACCATGTCTGCTTCATGGCCGACCTCTCGCATCGCAGTTCCTGACAAACCGTAAACAGCGAGCCGTGAATCCAAACTGAACGGATATGGTGAACATCGGAAACCCGTTTGAGATCCGCACGTTAGCAAGTTCGGCGAAAGCAAGGCGATACCATGCCTCCCGTTTCTCCAGACAGTGGAATGCCCTAGCGTCGCGCTTCCACATGGAGGTGATTCGCATGAACCGGACCTGGCTGATCGCATTGGCCCTCTGCTGCGCCGCCGGCGCGGCCCAGGCGCAGAGCTGCAATCTTCAAGCCTCGGACAAGAAGCTCGCCGGCGCTGCCAAGACCAGCTTCCTGACGAAATGCGAGAAGGACGCCACGGCGGCCTGCGACAAGCAGGCGGCGGACAGGAAGCTCGCCGGCGCGGCCAAGGCGAGCTTCACCAAGAAATGCGTGACGGACGCCGTCGGCGGCTGACACGAGCCGGCCAATGGAAAGCCGCGTCCGGGGGCCGGGCGCGGCTGATCTGTCTTCGGCGCGGAAACGGGCGCGGTCAGTCGTCCCGATCGCCCCGATCATAGCGATCATCCCGGTCGCGCCAGCGGCGCCCACGGCGGTCGTCGTCGCCGTCATGGTCCCAGCCGCCACGCCAGGCCCGCATCTCGCGCATGCGCTCGCGCCCTTCCGCCATCGCCTCGCGAACGGAACGGCGCAGCACCGTCTTCTGCTCGTCGCTCAGCGTGCTCCAGAGCGGGCGCACGGCGTCGGCGAGTTCCTTCGCACGCGCAGCGCGTTCGCCCTGCCGGTTGGCGGTGGCGTCCAGGCGCTCCATCAGATCGGCGTGGCGCAGCTTCTCGCGCTGCTCCCGCATCTCCGCCCAACGGTCGCCGCGCTGCGCGGCGCGCTGCTTGATCAGGCTCTCGACCCTGTCGAACAGCGGCGCCTGCTCCGGCTTGAGCTTGAGATCGGCACGCACCTTCGACAGGCGCTCCTCGAGCCGCGCCTTGGCCCGCTCCGCTCGACGCTCGCGCATGTCCTCGCGGCGCTGCTCGCGGCTCTCGCTGCGCTCCTGCCTCTGCTCGCCCCCGGCGGGCGGAACCGGCTGCGGTTGGGCCAGGGCGAAGCTACCGGCGAGCATCGCGATCGAAGAGGCAGCGATGAGGGCGAGGGGTTTCATGGGCGTGCTCCTTGGGGCAGTCCGGTGGCAAGTTCGCTCAGCGGGTCTCGAAGCCGATGGGGCGATGGCTGCAGCCTGGCCGTCCGCCTCTGACCCGGCAATGGCCAGTGCATGAAAAGATCGTAATGTGGCGACAACGCGCAAGGCGCGATTCTGTTCGCCATCGGGCCGATCATGCAGAACCTCATCACCGATGTCCGCGGCCTTCTCGTCGGCCAGGCGGAAGATCCAGTGGCCGCGACAGGTGTCACCGTCGCCGTCTTCGAGCGCCCGACCATCGCCTCGGCGGCCGTGCTCGGCGGCGCGCCGGGCACGCGCGACACCGCCCTGCTCCAGCCGGAGATGACGGTCGAGCATATCGACGCCATCGTGCTCTCGGGCGGTTCGATCTGGGGGCTCGGGGCGGCGGAAGGAGTGATGAGCTCGCTCGCCGGCCAGGGGCGCGGCTTCTCGATCGGCAATTTCCGCGTGCCGATCGTGCCGCAGGCGATCCTGTTCGATCTCGCCAATGGCGGCGAGAAGCCCTGGGCGCGCGGCGAGGGCGAAACGCCCTATCGCGAGCTGGGCGCCAGGGCGGCGGCGGCCGCCGCCAGCAGCTTCAGCCTTGGCACGGCCGGTGCCGGCTATGGCGCGACGACGGCGAATCTGAAGGGCGGTCTGGGCTCCGCCAGCGCCCGCGCCGCGACCGGCCAGATCGTCGGCGCCCTCGTTGCGGTCAATGCGGTCGGCACGGCGACGATCGGCGATGGCCCGCATTTCTGGGCTGCGCCCTTCGAGCGCGACGGCGAGTTCGGCGGCCGCGGCTGGCCCGCCACGATCGGGCCGGCCGACACGGCGCTGCGCTTCAAGGGCGGCACCGGCCAGAATACCACCATCGCCCTCGTTGCGACCGACGCGGCCCTGACCAAGGCCCAGGCCAGGCGCCTCGCCCTTGCCGCCCATGACGGGCTCGCCCGCGCCCTGCGCCCGGCCCACGCCCCGCTCGACGGCGACGTCGTTTTCGCCGCCGCCACAGGCCATAGCGGCGCCCCGTCCGACGCCTTCGCGCTCACCGAGCTCTGCGCGACGGCCGCCGACGTCCTGGCCCGCGCGGTCGCGCGCGGCGTCCATGCCGCGACGGCCCTGCCCTTTCCCGGCGGCAAGCCGGCCTGGCGCGACCGCTTCGGCGGCTGAACCGCCGCACAAACTCCGACGCAACGGCGGCAACACATTTACCGAAACGCAACCCGACTCCCCGCAACCTCAGCGATAGGTTTCAGCCTGCAGGCCGATCGGCCGGGGGGTGCAGGATGCGTGAGATCGGCTTTGGCCTCGCCTGTGCCTTCGCGACGGCGGTCGGGGCCCTCCTGGTTGCGGCCTGGCCGGTGCAAGGCCGGCCCGTCGCCGCCTACTTCCCGGCCGGCAGTTCCTCGCGGGACATCTCGATCGCCGTGGCCGAAGCCGGCGGCCGCCTCCTCCAGCTCGACAGCGAATCCCCGGTGGTGATCACGCTCGGCGAGAAGGGCGGCTTTTCCACCGCGCTCTACCGCGCCGGCGCCTGGCTCGTGATCGACGCGGCCGTCGCGCAACTCTGTTCGAGCAATGCCAGATGGAGCAGCCGATGAGCGACGTGGAGCGGTTTCGCCAAGGTTTTGCCCGCCTCCTGCTCCTCGTCCTCTGGATCAATGTCGGCCTGCTAGCCCTCGCGCCCCTCGCCGATCCGCTGCTGGACCGGACGAACCTCATCGTGGCCGGCGCCGGGCTGGCCGCGCTCAGCCTGCTGGTCTGGCGCATCTGCGGCACGGATTGGCCGACGCGGCAGGTGACCAGCATCGCGACGATGGGCCAGGTCATGCTGCTGGTCTACGGTTTCGCCGGCCACCCCTACCAATCCGACATGCACATGTACTTCTTCGCCATGCTGGCCGTGCTGGCCGGCTGGCTCGACTGGCGGATCTTCATTCCCACCACCGTCGCGATCGTCTGCCACCATTTCATCCTCAGCCTGGCCCAGCCGGCCGGCGTGTTTCCGAACGGCAACGACGGCGGCCGCGTCCTACTGCACGGCGCCATCGTGATGGTCCAGGCGGCGGCGTTGAGCTGGCTGGTCACATCCTTGCGCCGTTCCCTCGAGATTTCGGAGAACGAGCGCGAGCAGGCCGATTCCGCACGGCAGGTCGCGGACGAGGCGAGGCGCGACGTTGCGGAAACCACGGCCAGGGCCGCGACCGAAAAGCAAAGGGTGCTGCACGGCGTCGCCCATGATTTCGAGCGGGCGGTCGCCGGCATCGCCCGCGACGTCGTCGAATCCATCCAGTCGCTGCGAGTGGCCTCGCAGCAGATGAAGAGCGGTGCGGTCGAGGTCTCGCAGCGTTCGAGCGCCGCCTCGCAATCCTCGCGGCAGACATCGTCCAATGTCGTCGCGGTGACGCAGGTGACCTCCGAGCTGGCGCAATCCTTCGCGGAGGTCGACCGGCAGGTCGCGGAGACCAGCCGCATCGTCGGCGAGACCACGCGCCAGGCCGGCGCCGTGCTGGAGACGGTCGGCGAGCTCTCGCGCAAGGCCGACGCGATCGGCAACATCGCCGGCGTGATCTCCTCGATCGCCAAGCATACCAACCTGCTGGCGCTGAACGCCTCGATCGAGGCCGCCCGCCTCGGCCGCTCGGGCGGCGGCTTCACCATCGTCGCCCAGGAGATCAAGGCGCTCGCCAACCAGACCTGGCGCGCCACCGAGGAGATCCAGGGCCAGATCGAGGCGATCCACAGCTCCGGCGCCGAAGCGACCGCCGCGCTCGACGCAATGAACGCGACCATCGGCTCGCTCAACCATATCTCCGGCATGGTCGCGGTGGTGATCGAGCAGCAGAACGCCGCGACCGCCGGCATCGCCGAGAACATCCGCCAGGCCGCCGACGAGACCATCGCGGCGGCGAGCCATATCGACATCGTCAGCCGCGTCGCGACCGAGACCGACGAGGTCGCCAGCCACATCGCGGAATCCGCCGACCGGCTCTCGCGCCAGTCGACCCATCTCGACGCCGAGGTCGCCCAGTTCCTCGACCGCATCAGGGCGGCCTGAACCCGCCGGTTCCTTGCCAGGCGCGAATGCGCTATGGCGAGGCCATGTCCACCGATGATTTCCTCGCCCGCTTCGGCTCGCCCGGCGAGCGCCAGCCCGACCCGGTCGCCGCCGCCCAGCAGGCGATGCGCAACGCCCTGCCCGCCCGCTTCTACAAGCAGGCCGGCGTGCTCGAGCAGAACGGGCTGTTCCATGTCGCGCTCGACGGCAGGACGGCCCGCACCCCGGCGCGCAAGCCGCTGGCGATCGGCTCGCGCACCGTTGCGGAGGCGCTCGCCGCCGAATGGGACCGGCAGCTCGAACGCATCGATCCCGCCCGCATGCCGCTCACCCGCCTGGTCAACTCCGCACTCGACGGCGTCGAGGACCAGCAGGAGGCCGTGCGTGCCGAGATCGTCCGCTATGCCGGCTCGGATGCGCTCTGCTACCGCGCCGGCGAGCCCGAGGCGCTCGTCGCGCGCCAGGACGAGACCTGGCAGCCGATCCTGACCGCCGTCGAGGCGCTGATCGGCGCCCGCTTCGTGCTGGCCGAGGGCATCGTCTTCGCGGAACAGTCGGCCGAGACCCTCGCCGCGGTCGCCAGGCAGGTCGCCGCCATCCCCGCTCCCCTCGCGCTCGCGGGCGCACACAACGTCATGACACTGACGGGCTCGGCCATCCTCATGCTCGCCCTGGCGAATGGGCGGATCGATGCGGAAGCGGCTTGGGAGGCCGCCCATCTCGACGAGGATTACCAGATCTCGGTCTGGGGGCAGGATGAGGAGGCGGCCGAACGGCGCGCCGCCCGCCGCCTCGAATACGATGCCGCCGTACTGCTTCTGATGAAAGGATAGCTCCGATGGCGATGGGCGCGGCGCAGGCATCTCCCGATGGCTATGTCGCGGCGCTCGCCGGCTGGCAGCGCATGCTCGTCGAGCGGCTACGCAAGGATGTCCTGGCGGCCGCCCCGCTCGACGAGCGCATCAAATGGACCCATCTGATCTATTTCTCGAACGGGCCGGTGCTGCTGATCCGCGCCGAGGCGAAGCGGGTGCTGTTCGGCTTCTGGCGCGGCAAGCGCCTGCGCGAGATCGCGCCGCGGCTGAAGCCCGGCGGCAAGTTCGAGCTGGCGACCTGGGAGCTCCGCGAAGGCGACTCCGTCGACGCCGATCTGGTGGCGGCGCTGGTCAGGGAGGCGGTCCGGCTGAACGCCGAACTGGGCAACCCGGCCGAACGATCGGCATGATGCGGTTCCGCACTTCCGCAAACGTCGTAATGGACTTCGCCCGGCGCGCCGCTTAAGCCGGCTTTCGAGACGCGATTTCCGGCCGGGAGCCTGCCGCCATGAAGGACATCCTCGAACAGCTCGAATCCCGCCGCGAAGGCGCCCGCAAGGGCGGCGGCGAGCGACGCATCGAGGCGCAGCACAAGCGCGGCAAGCTGACGGCCCGCGAACGCATCGAACTGCTGCTCGACAAGGACTCCTTCGAGGAGTTCGATATGTTCGTGCAGCATCGCGCCGTCGATTTCGGCATGGACAAGGCCGAGAAGATCCCCGGCGACGGCGTCGTCACCGGCTGGGGCACGGTCAACGGCCGCACCGTCTTCGTCTTCTCCAAGGACTTCACCGTCTTCGGCGGCTCGCTCTCCGAGACCCACGCCCAGAAGATCATCAAGATCCAGGACATGGCGCTGAAGATGCGCGCGCCGATCGTCGGCCTGTTCGATGCCGGCGGCGCCCGCATCCAGGAGGGCGTCGCGGCGCTCGGCGGCTATGGCGAGGTCTTCAAGCGGAATGTGCAGGCTTCGGGCGTCATTCCCCAGATCTCGGTGATCATGGGCCCCTGCGCCGGTGGCGACGTCTACTCCCCGGCGATGACCGACTTCATCTTCATGGTCCGCGACACCTCCTACATGTTCGTCACCGGCCCGGAGGTGGTGAAGACCGTCACCAACGAGACCGTGACCTCCGAGGAGCTCGGCGGCGCCAAGGTCCATACGAGCAAGTCCTCGGTCGCCGACGGCTCCTTCGAGAACGACGTCGAAGCGCTGCTGCAGGTGCGCCGGCTGCTCGATTTCCTGCCGGCCAACAACACGGTCGGCGTGCCGGAATGGCCGTCATTCGACGTGCCCGACCGGGTCGATACCAGCCTCGACACGCTCGTCCCGGACAACCCGAACAAGCCCTACGACATCAAGGAGCTGATCCTGAAGACGGTCGACGAGGGCGACTTCTTCGAGATCCAGGAAGCCTACGCCCGGAACATCGTCACCGGCTTCGCGCGGATCGAGGGCCGCACCGTCGGCATCGTCGCCAACCAGCCGATGGTGCTGGCCGGCGTGCTCGACTCCGACGCCTCGCGCAAGGCGGCGCGCTTCGTGCGCTATTGCGACGCCTTCGAGATCCCGATCGTCACCTTCGTCGACGTTCCCGGCTTCCTGCCGGGCACGGCACAGGAATATGGCGGCCTGATCAAGCACGGCGCCAAGCTGCTCTTCGCCTATTCGGAATGCACCGTGCCGCTGGTCACGATCATCACGCGCAAGGCCTTCGGCGGCGCCTATGACGTGATGGCCTCCAAGCATATCGGCGCCGACGTCAACTATGCCTGGCCGACGGCGCAGATCGCGGTGATGGGCGCCAAGGGCGCGGTCGAGATCATCTTCCGCGGTGGCGACGCCGAGACCATCGCGCGCCAGACCAAGGAATACGAGGACCGCTTCATGTCCCCCTTCGTCGCGGCCGAGCGCGGCTATATCGACGAGGTGATCATGCCGCACTCGACTCGCCGCCGCATCGCGCGGGCGCTCGCGATGCTGCGCACCAAGAGCGTCGAGCGGCCCTGGCGCAAGCACGACAACATTCCGCTCTGAGGCCCCAGGGCGCGTCATGTTCGGGCTCGACCCGAGCATCTCATGCAGGATGAGGCTCCGGCTTTGGCAAAGGCTGGCGCCTCCGGAGCCTGTCGATCCAGCATTGTCGCCGTCATTGCGAGCGTAGCGAAGCAATCCAGGGGGACTTGGCTGAACGCTCGCCCGGACCCCTGGATTGCTTCGTCGCGCTGCTCCTTGCAATGACGGAAACTGGCGGCGGCGAAGGGATCGGCAGCAATCAGCTGCACCTCAATCCAGCGTGCTCCTGAACCGCATCAGCGCGACGCCCGCGAAGACCGGCACGAACAGGCTGAGATAGACCACCTCGTCGCCGATATCCCCGAGATCGGCGCCTTTCAGCATGATCGCGCGGATGATGCGCAGGAAATGCGTCAGCGGGAACAGCTCGCCCAGCGCCTGCGCCCAGCCCGGCATGCCGGCGAAGGGGAACATGAAGCCGGACAGCATCAGCGAGGGCAGGAAGAAGAAGAAGGTCAGCTGCATCGCCTGGAGCTGCGTGCGTGCCATCGTCGAGATGGTGTAGCCGAGCAGCACCAGCGCCAGCACGAAGACCAGCACGCAGGAGAGCAGCAGGCCGAGCCCGCCGAGAAACGGCACCGCGAAGAGCAGCTTGGCCGCGCCCAGCACGATCACCACCTGCACAGCCCCGACCGCGAGATAGGGCAGCACCTTGCCGAGCATGATCTCGCCGGCCGTCGCCGGCATCGCGAGCAGGTTCTCCATGGTGCCGCGCTCGATCTCGCGGGTCAGCGCCATCGACGTCATCATCACCATGGTCATCTGCAGGATGACGCCGAGCAGCCCCGGCACGATGTTGTACTGGGTGATGTTCTCCGGATTGTAGCGGCGGTGGACGACGAAGGAGAGGCTGTCGCCTTCGCCTCCGGCCGGGTCGGTCACCGGCTCGCGCCCCTGCGCCCGGACCAGGGCGCGGCCGGCGATGGTGCCGAGCGCCGAGACCGCGCCGCTCGCCGCCGCCGGATCGGTGGCATCGGCCTCGACCAGGATGCGCGGCCGGTCGGCCCGCTCGACGCGGGTGCCGAAATCGCTGGGAATGGTGATGAGGAAGGAGATCTCGCCCTTCGCCATCAGGCTCTCGGCCTCGGCGGCGCTCTGCGGCCGCTGGCCGAAGCGATAATAGTTCGAGACCTCCAGCGCCGAGACCACCGCCCGGGTGTAGCGATCCTGTCCGAGGGCCAGGATCGCCGCCGGCAGGCCGCGCGGGTCGTTGTTGATGGCATAGCCGAAGAGCAGGAGCTGGATGACCGGAACCGCCAACATCATGGCGAAGGTGATGCGGTCGCGCCGCATCTGCACGAACTCCTTGGCCAGCATCGCGCCGAGCCGGCGGGACGAGAACAGGCCGGTCATGCCGCCCGCTCCTGCGCACCACTCATGAACTTGATGAAGACGTCCTCGAGGCTTGTCTCGCCCGGTTCGACGCGGAGGCCGGTCTCGCGCGAAAGCGGTTCGAGCGCCGCCTCGAGCTTCGCCCGGTCGGTGCCGACGACATGCAGCGTCGCCCCGAATGGGGCGACCTGCTCGACGCCGTCGGCGGCCGCCAGCACCCTCATTTGCGCGGGTTTCACGGCGCCATGGACGACGAAGGTGACGAGGCCCGAGCCATGCACCACCTCCTCCACCGTCCCGGTCGCCAGCATCCGGCCATAGGCGATGTAGCCGATGCGGTGGCAGCGCTCGGCCTCGTCCATGTAATGGGTCGAGACGAGGACCGTCATGCCGTCGCCGGCGAGGCGATGGATCTCGTCCCAGAATTCGCGCCGCGCCTTCGGGTCGACGCCGGCGGTCGGCTCGTCGAGCAGCAGGAGCTTCGGCTGGTGCATGATGCAGGCGGCCAGAGCCAGACGCTGCTTCCAGCCGCCGGAAAGCGTGCCGGCGAGCTGGTCCTGGCGCGAGGCAAGCCCGAGCCCTTCCAGCGTCTTCGCCACCGCCTGCTCCGCGGGCTTGAGTCCATAGAGCCGGGCGACGAAGATCAGGTTCTCGGCGATGGTCAGGTCTTCGTAGAAGGAGAAGCGCTGCGTCATGTAGCCGACCTGGCGCTTGATCGCGGCGCTCTGCGTGCGGACATCGAGGCCGAGCACCGTGCCCTCCCCGGCATCGGGCTTGAGCAGCCCGCAGATCATCCGGATCGTCGTCGTCTTGCCCGAGCCGTTCGGGCCGAGGAAGCCGACGATCTCGCCCGTCGCCACCGCGAGATCGACATCGTCGACCACCGTGCGCTTGCCGAAGCGCTTGGTCATGCCGCGCACGTCGATGGCAAGGCTCGTGCTCACCGCGGCCTCCGCAGCATCGCGTCGACGATCTGCCCCGGCTGAAGCGGGGACAGCGCCCCGCCATCCGGCCGTGCCTCGACGAGATAGACCAGCTTCTGGCGCGTCTGCGCCGAATAGATCACGGGCGGCGTGAACTCGGGCTGCGGCGAGACATAGGTCACGGTTGCGCTCAGCCCCGGAGCGCAGCCGTCGCAGCGGACCTGCAGCTGCATCCCGGGCTTCACGCTGGAGATCCACACCTCCGGCACATAGAGCATCAGTTTGGCCGCGCCGTCCGGCAGCATCAGGAGCACCGGCGCGCTCGGCCCGGCAAGTTCGCCGACGCGGCGCAGCACGTCGCTGATCCGGCCGTCCGAGGGCACGACGAGTTCGCGCTGCGACAGCCGCCAGCGAGCCTGCGCCAGCGCCGCCTTTGCCTGCTCGACCGCGTTCTCGCTCGCCTTGATCTCCTCCGGGCGGGCCGCCAGCCGCGCGACCGCCAGATTGGCGACGAACTCCCGCACGCGCGCGCTGGCGACGTCCCGTGCGGTCAGCGCCTGGTCGAGATCGGCCTGGGACGAGACCCCGCGCCGGAAAAGATCCTGACGGCGCTCCAGCGCCCGTTCGCTCTCGCGCTCCTGCGCTCTGCCGGAGGCCAGGCTTGCCTCGATCACCGCGATCTCTTCCGGGCGCTTGCCGATGCGCAGATTGTCGAGCTGCGCCTGCGCCTGCACCAGCCGCGCCTCGCTTTCGGCGACGGCGTTCTCGGCATCGGCCTTTTCGAGGACGGCGACGACCTTGCCGGCCTCGACCCGGTCATCGCGGCGCACCTCGATATGCTCGATCCGCGCGGTGTCGATCGGGCCGAGCCGCACATATTCGCCTTCGACATAGCCGGCGATCCGCAGCGCATCCGCCCCGCAGGCGGAAAAGCTCGCCGCGATCAGCCCGAACGAGCAGAGGAAACCGAGGATCATGGCGTGTCTCCCCGCGCGGCGAGGACGGAGGCGGCCACGGCGGCGCGGATGATGCCCGCGATGGCCTCCCCCTCCTCCACGCCGATCGCCTGCCAGCCCATGCGCCGCATCACCGCCGGGCGCGCGAGCCGGAAATAGAGGACCTGCCCGATCATCGCGAAGACCGAGAGCCTGGTCGCGGGCGCCTCCGCTTCCGTGCCTGCCGCCGCCGCCCACAGGGCGCAGAGCCGGCCATGGACCGGCCCGACCAGGCCCTCGTAGAGCAACTCGAAAGCCGGTGTCGGCTCCATCATTTCGCGCACGACGAAGCGGGCGATCGTTTCGCTCTCGGGCGCGCGCGCGGCGAAGGCCGTTACCCGGCCGACGGCGGCGAGGATGGCCTCCAGCGCCGCGTCCGGGTCGAGGTCGGGCGGTAGCGGCGGCAGCGGCTCCGGCCCCAGCACCTGCCTCTGCATCGTCGCGACGATGGTCTCCGCACAGGCCTGGCGCAGCCCGTCCTTGCCGCCGAAATGATAGGCGATACCGGCGCTGTTGACCCCGGCCGCCCTGGCGATGTCGCGGATCGAGCTCGCTTCGTAACCGTGGCGGCCGAACAGATCGAGCCCGGCGCGGATCAGGGCCTCGCGCGTTCCCGCGTCCTTCTCGGAATTGGCTTTCATGCCTTCGATGATACGCCCGATCCAGAATTCAATCAATCGATTGATTGAATTTATGAGGCAGCCGGCTGCCCGGCGGCGGACGGATTTCCGCGACTCGCGGGGACGCCGTGACATGACTCACGCGGGAGAATGGTCTAAGGGCTGCCGACCCCTGTTCCCTTCCCCGCCCGATGCTCTTCAACTCCTTCGCATTCCTGCTCGCCTTCCTGCCGCTGGCGCTCGCGCTGCACTGGCTGGCGGAGCGTTTCGCTCCGAGCTGGCGCCTGCCGGTGCTGGTGGCGCTGTCCTTCGCCTTCTACGGCTACTGGGACTGGCGCTTCCTGCCGCTGCTCGCGCTCTCGATCGGGCTGAACTGGCTGATCGCGGAAGGCTTCCAGAGGACCAAGGCGAGCGGGCTGATCACGCTGGCGATCGTGCTGAACCTCGCCGTTCTGGCGGTGTTCAAGTACTTCAACTTCTTCGCCGATCTCGCTGGAATGATTCCGGGATTGCCGGCGCCGAAATTCGATATCGCGCTGCCGCTCGGCATCTCCTTCTTCACCTTCCACCACATCATGTACCTGACGGATCTCAGGCGCGGACAGGCGCCGCGCTACGATCTCGTCCGCTACGCGCTCTACATCGCCTTCTTCCCGCAGGTGCTCGCCGGCCCGCTCGTGCGCTGGCGCGAGATCATGCACCAGCTCGACGAACGGCCCTATCAGCGCTCCGACGCGGCCGAGCGGATCGCACGCGGCCTGATGCTGCTGACCTTCGGCCTCGCCAAGAAAGTCCTGATCGGCGATCCGCTCGCGGAATACGCCAACCCCGTCTTCGCCGCCGCCGCGGCCGGCAAGGTCGTCAGCATGGCGGAAGCCTGGCAGGCGACGCTCGCCTTCACCTTCCAGATCTATTTCGACTTCTCCGGCTACACTGATATGGCGCTGGGTCTGGCTTTGCTCTTCGGCGTCGTCCTGCCGCAAAACTTCGATGCGCCCTATCGCTCGTTCTCGATCCAGGATTTCTGGCGGCGCTGGCACATGACGCTGTCGCGCTTCCTGCGCGACTATCTCTACATCCCCCTCGGCGGTTCGCGCAGCGGCCTGCCCACCCAGGTCTGGGCGCTGTTCGCCACCATGGCGCTGGGCGGCCTCTGGCATGGCGCCGGCCTGACCTTCGTCGCCTGGGGCGTGGCGCATGGCCTCGCGCTGATCGTCGCGCTGTTCTGGCGCCGCGCCGGGCTGCCGATGCCGGCCGCGCTCGGCTGGTTGCTGACCTTCCTGTTCGTGATGTTCTGCTGGGTGTTGTTCCGCGCCGCGAACTTCGAGGCGGCGCTCACCATCTACAAGGGCCTCTTCGGCCTCGCCCCGGTCGGCACGGGTTTCAAATGGCGGGCGCTGCTGCCGGCCGCAGCCTTCGCCATCATCGGGCCGACCGCCTGGAACCTCGTCCACAAGCTGCCGCCGGCCCGCTGGCTCGCCGTCGTGCTGGGCCTGCTGTTCGTCATCATCCTGCTGAAGATCGGCGAAGACGCCAATTATGAGTTCATCTACTTCCAGTTCTGAGCCGGCCGGCAAGCCCGCTCAGGCGGCGAGGTGGACGGGCTTCACCGCGACCTTCCTGACGGCGGCGGCGGTGGCCGTCGCCAGCTTCCTGGCTTTCGCCTTCCTGCTCGATCCCTACGATTCAGGGCGTTCCCCGCTGCAGCTGAAGGAGGGCGTGCGCCCGCAAGGGCCGCGCACCGCTTTGGCGAGCCGCGGCCGCGACCCGGCCTTCACCGGCGCGATCTTCGGCAATTCCCATATCCAGCTGATCTCGCCGGAGGAATTACGCCGCCAGACAGGCATTCCCTTCGTCTCGCTGATCGCGCCGGCGACCATGCCGAAGGAGACCTTCGCGACGATCGACTGGTTCCTGCGCCATCACCGCCAGACACCGCCGAAGGCGATGGTGATCGGCATCGACAATTACTGGTGCACCGCCAACCCCGCCCTGCCCAACGAGAAGCCCTTCCCGTTCTGGCTCATGAGCCGCAGCCTGCCCGAATATCTCGGCGGGCTCCTGCGCTTCGACCTGATCGAGGAGCTGCCGCGCCGCATCGGCTACCTCGCATCCGGCAAGGCCGACCGCGCCCGGCCCGACGGCTACTGGGACTACGAATCGGGCTACAGCGTCCAGGGTTATGACGCCGTTCCCGAGCTGCGCGGCCGGCTCGACAAGCCGCTTGAGACCGGCGGCGGCAACATCGACGGCCCGTTCCCGGCAGCGACCGGCCTAGAGGCGCTGATCGCCTCCGCGCCGGCGCAGACCAAGCTGATTCTCGTGCGCCCACCGGTCTATGCCACGGCCCTGCCGAAGCCCGGCACAGCGGACGCCGCCGCCGATGCGGCCTGCCGCAAGGCCTTCGGCGATCTGGCCGCCCGCCGGCCGCGCACGGCACTGGTCGATTGGCGCGTGGACCGGCCCGAACTGCACGATCCGAAGCTCTTCTTCGACCATAGTCACTATCGCCAACCGATCGCACGGCTGATCGAAGCCGACATCGCGCGGGCGATTCAGGCCGTGGACTGACCGAAAATCAGCGAAAATGGCCGCTTTTTGCCCCGCTGGGACGAATCTTGCAGGAAGCGGTTGAAGGCCTGTCGGAAGCGATTGTTCCGCTTGAAACGGATCGCTATAAGGGCGCCAAATCGGCTCACCCTCCCGCGGCACAGCCGGTGGGCGTGTGACAGGACCAGCAGAGAGCGCGCCCATGTCGAAGCAGATCCTTCTCGATGCGGACTACAAGCCGAGCGATGACGAGCCGTTCATGAACGATCGTCAGCGCGAATATTTCCGGGGCAAGCTCCTCGCCTGGAAGGACGAGATCCTGAAGGAGGCGAAGGAGACCCTCGTCACGCTGCAGAGCGAGAGCGAGAATCACCCTGATATCGCCGACAGGGCATCCTCCGAAACCGACCGCGCCATCGAGCTGCGCGCCCGCGACCGCCAGCGCAAGCTGATCGCCAAGATCGACGCCGCCATCGCCCGCATCGACGACGGCTCCTACGGCTTTTGCGAGGAAACCGGCGAGCCGATCTCGCTGAAGCGCCTCGAAGCCCGCCCGATCGCGACCCTTTCGCTCGAGGCGCAGGAACGCCACGAGCGCAACGAGCGCGTCTTCCGCGACGATTGAGACTGAGCCGCTCGCCACGCCGTTTCCGAGGCCCCGTTCCCCAGGAGCGGGGCCTTTTGCATGGTGGCGAGCGCTGGTGCGGCGACCATCGCCCGTTGCTGACCCGCCTTGTCAGCAAGGCGCCTACTCATGCCGCCTTCCCTGCCGCAGACTGGCGGGATCGCCAGCGTGCCGGAGGGCCCCATGTCACAGGACGCATTGTTCGAACGGCTCTGGAACGGCTCCGCCCGGATGGAGGAATGGACCGAGGCAGTCTCGCAGGGCGCGCTTACCGCCGTCGCTGACGACATCGTCACCGTCCACACGACCTATTTCTGCGGCAGCGTCACCGCCATCCGGACGACGGAAGGGCTGGTGCTGATCGACACCGCCAAGCCCGACACGGCCAGGCGGACCCTGGAGGTCGTCCGCTCCTGGGATGACGGGCCGATCCACACGGTCATCTTCACCCATGGCCATATCGACCATACCAGCGGCATCACCGTCATCGATGCGGAGGCCGATGCCCGCGGCTGGCCGCGGCCGCGAATCGTCGCGCATCGCAACGTCGCCCGCCGGATGCAGCGCTACGCGGATACGCAAGGCTTCAACAGCCATGTCCAGGGCCAGCAATTCGACATGCCCGGCTATGTCTACCCGATCGGCCAGAGGCGGCCGGACGAGGTCTATGACGAGGCGCTGACGCTGGAGATCGGCGGCGAGCGCATCGAGCTCTTCCATGGGCGCGGCGAGACCGACGACGCGACGATCGTCTGGCTGCCCGAGCGGCGCGTCCTCGCCAGCGGCGACTTCGTCATCTGGGTGTTCCCGAATGCCGGCAATCCGCGCAAGGTCCAGCGCTACGCCGCCGAATGGGCGCTTGCGCTGCGCCGTATCGAGAGCCTGAAGCCCGCGGTGCTGATTCCCGGCCACGGCCCCGTGGTGTTCGGCGAGGCGCGCATCGCCCAGATGGTCGGGGACGGTGCCGCCGCGCTGGAACATCTCGTCCGCGAAACACTCGGCCTGATGAATCGCGGCGCCTCCCTCGACGAGGTCCTCCACGCGGTCAGGCTGCCCGATGCCTATCTGGCGAAGCCCTATCTGCTGGCGAAATACGACGACCCGGAGTTCCTCGTCCGCGGCATCTATCATCTCTATGGCGGCTGGTTCGACGGCGATGCGGCGCATCTCAAGCCAGCCAGGACGGCCGAGCTCGCGGCCGAGATCGCCACTCTCGCCGGCGGCGCCGACCGGCTGGCCGAACGGGCGCGCGCCTTGTCGGAATCCGGCCGGATGCGCCTCGCCGTAGCGCTCATCGAGCTCGCCGGAGCGAGTGCGCCCGATGATCGCCGGATCCAGGCCGATCGCGCGGCCATCCTCCAGAAGGCGATCGATGGCGAAGGCTCGCTGATGGGCAAGGCCTTCCTGGCGGTGTCGCAGCGTGAAGCCGCCCGGCGCTCCGGCGGCTGAGCCGCGGCTGCAACCTCGCCGCTGATGGGGAAAGCCCCGCGTCGGGAGAACGCGGGGCTTCTGGCCGCCTGCCTTGATAGCTTGGGGAGCGTGGCGAGCGGCCGGGGCTGTCGGCGGCTCGGGAGAGACCGCCGGCCGAACCGGCGCGGAGACAAGGGGGAGCGTTCCGCGCCGTCCGGATCGGGAAGGGGGCTCAGAAGGGCAGCAGGATATCCATCACCTGCTGGCCGTAGCGCGGCTGCTGGACATCGGTGATCTGGCCGCGGCCGCCATAGGCGATGCGGGCCTGGGCGATCTTGGTCGAATCGACGGTGTTGTCCGATTCGATGTCCTCCGGCCGGATCACGCCGGCGACGATCAGCTCGCGCACCTCGAAATTGACGCGGATCTCCTGCTTGCCCTCGATCACGAGGTTGCCGTTCGGCAGCTTCTGGGTGACCACCGCCGCGACATTGGTGGCGAGCTGCTCGGCGCGACGCACCGACCCGCTGCCCTCGCTCGAGCCCTCGGAATCGAGCTTCAGCAATTCGCCGGCGCTCGAGCCGTCGGGCAGGAACTTGTCGAGCTTGTTCTCGAAGCCCATCAGCCGGGCCGCGCCGAAATCCTCGCCGTTCTTGCGGCTGCGCTTGGTCGTGTTCTCGAGCTGGGCCCGGTCGGTGAACTTCACCTTGACGGTGACGAGGTCGCCGATGTTACGGGCGCGCTGGTCCTTGAAGAAGGCGCGCGAGCCGGTGCGCCACAGCGAATTGGGAGCGAAGGAGGCGTGCTCCATCGCCGGCATCGGCATCTGCACCGGCTTGTAGCCCTTGACCGCGGTCGGGTCCTCGATCGGCGAGAGCGTCGGGGCCTGGCCGACATTGGCGAGGCGGTCGCCGATGCCGCAGGCACCGAGCGAGGCGGTGAGCAGCAGCAGGCCGGAGAGCTTGGCGAGGCGGTTCACGGACATGATGGGTTCCACGTGTTCACTGGGCGCTGGCGATGCGGCCGTTCAACGAAGGCTGGACGGAGACCCGTCCCGGCCCGCTGACCGTGCCCTGCAGCACGCGCTTGGATTGGGGATTGGTGACGGAGACGACATCGCCCATCGCGCCGGCCTCGTTGGACCGGCCGCGGAGCGTGATCAGCAGACCCTTCGCCTCGTAGACGATGGTGACGAGATCGCCCTTGCCGACGATCTCCTCGCGCTGGACGTCGCTGCCGCGCAGCGGCACGCCGGCGAGAAGGGCCCGACGTGCGACCTTGTCGATCGCCGCGCGGACGTCGCTGATGATCTCGCTGCCCTGCCCGTCGCGCGGCCGACGCTCGACCACCACATCGTCCTTGCCGAGCGTCTCGCCGCGGGCGATCTGCCGCTTCGGCACCACGACCTCGACCGTCTCGACGAGCTGGCCGGAGATGCGCAGCGGCTTCAGCCTGAGCGCGGTGCTGCCGGGCACGGTGAGCCTGGCCTGCAGCCGGCGCGAGCGGGCATCGAAGGACAGGTCGACGATCGCGACCTCGCCCGTCAGCTCCGGCTCGACCGCGACGGCAGGCGCCCCGCCGTCGATCGCCAGCGCGAAGATGCGGGCATCGACGCCGAAGCGCTCCTGCAGTCCGGCCTTCACCGCCGCCTCCAGATCGGAGGCCGTGACCCGGCGGGCCGTGCGCGTCACCACGACCTGGGCGAAGCCCCGGCCCTCGAGCTCGGCCGCGTCGCGGATGATGCCGGCGGCGCGCGCCGCATCGACGACGCGGGCGACCTGGATCGTGCCGGTCTCGCCGAGGCCCGGCGCCCGGAAGGCGGCGGTCGCGGCCGCGTCGCCCGTCAGGGCGGGAATGAGATCGCCGAAGGTGACGAGATCGCGCGCCAGGCTGATCTCGGGGCGCAGCTGGAGCCTGCGCGCCTGCGTGGCGACCGGGGCCGTGGTCGGCGAAGCGACCGCGACCTGCGTGGGCAGGGCCTGCTGCGGGGCCGCCAGGGCGGCGGTGCCGGAGAGCAGCAGGGCGGCGAGGGAAAGACGGATTATCATGCCACCCCGCCCTAGCCGCGGAACATCTGGGTCGTCGCCGACATCATCTGGTCGGCGGCGGTGATGACCTTGGAATTCATCTCATAGGCGCGCTGCGCCGCGATGAGGGAGGAGAGCTCCGTCACCGCTTGGACATTTCCTTCTTCGAGATAGTTCTGCTGCAGGGTGCCGAAGCCCTCGCCGCCGCCGAAGCCGTCGATCGGCTGCCCCGATGCCGCCGTCTCGATGTAGAGGTTGTCGCCGATCGACTCGAGGCCGACCTTGTTGACGAAGCGCACCAGCTGGATCTGGCCGAGCTGCTGCGGCGCGGTCTGGCCCGGGAGCATCGCTTCGACGGTGCCCTGCGCGTTGATGCTGATGCTGGTCGCGTTGTTCGGCACCGTGATGCCCGGCTCGACCTGATAACCGTCGCGCGTGACGATCTGGCCCTGGGCATCGAGATCGAAGGAACCGTCACGGCTATAGGTGGTGCGCCCGTCCGGCATGCGAATCCGGAAGAAGCCCTCGCCGCGGATGGCGAGGTCGTAGGGCTTCTCGGTCGGCGTCAGGTTGCCCTGCGTCATCACGCGGCCGGTCGACACCGTCTTGACGCCCGAGCCGATGAAGGTGCCGGCCGGCGCCTGCGTGTTCTGGTCGGAGGTCGCCGAGCCGGCGCGCCGGAAATGTTCGTAGAGCAGGTCCTGGAAATGGATCTGCTGGCGCTTGTAGCCGGTGGTCCGGACGTTGGCGATGTTGTTGGAGATGACCTGGACGTTCATCTCCTGGGCCATCATGCCGGTCGCGGCTGTCTGCATGGCGCGCATGGGGTCGCTCCTTTCCGCTATCAGGCCTGTTGGTCAGCGAGGCGCGAGATCGCCTTGCTGCGCAGATCGTCGGATTTCCCGATCATGCTGGCGACGCTCTGGTAGCTGCGCTGCACTTCCATCAGCCGGGTGAGCTCCACCACGGCCTTGACGTTCGAACGCTCGATCGCGCCCGGCTCCAGCCGCGCCTGCGGGCCGGCAGGCTGGGCGGCGGCGGTCGCGGAGAACAGGTTGCTGCCTTCGCTGGCGAGCACGCTCGGATCGGCGAAGCGGACCATGCGCAGCTTGCCGCGCGTGCCCTGGTCGCTGCTCACCGTGCCGTCGGCGGCGATGTTCATCGCATATTCGCTGGTGCCGAAGGTGATCGGGCCGGAATCGCCCATGACCGGCAGCCCCGTCTGGGTGACGAGCCGGCCCTGGCGGTCGACGGTCAGGGAGCCCGCGCGGGTATAGCGCTCGCCATTCGGCGTCTGCACGACGAGGTAGTTGTCGCCCTTCAGCGCGACGTCGAGCGGGTTGCCCGTGCGCTCGATCATGCCCTGGGAGAGGTCGAGGGGGGTGCCCTTGTCGACGACATAGGACAGCGGCCGGTCGAGCGGCTTGAAGGCGTCGGCCTTCGCGACCGGCATGATGAATTCGTTGAAGCGCGCGCTGCGCGCCTTGAATCCATTGGTGCCGACATTCGCCATGTTGTTGGCGATGACGTCCAGCTCGCGCGCCAGAGCTACCTGGCGCGACAGGCCGATGAGAAGCGCGTTCTCCACGGCTCAACTCCCGATCATGTCCCGCGGCGACCTCGACGCTCCCCAGCGCAGTCGCCACGGCCCATACTCCGCAAGGGCCGTGCCAGCATGGTTAATTCTCACAAGTCATTGATATCTCTGATTATCCTCCTCAACCCATCGACCCACCGCCCTCGGCAGGAGCTGCAGAACCGGCAGGAACGACCCGGCAAATTCTGCCGTCCTTAACGACGCGTTAACCGTGATTGACGAAGGTGGCTTTCACGGGCGGCAGGATGCCGCCTCAGGGCCAGGGCGCAGAAGAGATGGCGAAGAAAGCCAAGTCGGAAGAGGAAGGCGCCCCGGCCGAGGAGGCGCCGAAGAGCAGGAAGAAGCTCTTCGTCATCGGCGGCGTCGTGCTGCTGGCGGCCGCCGGCGCCGGCGGCTGGTTCTTCCTGAAGAAGCCCTCGCCCGAGCAGATCGCCGCGGCCGAAGCCGCCAAGGCCAAGAAGCCCGCCACCTTCCTCGAGATGAAGGACATGATGATCGGCATGTCCAATGGCGGCCAGCAGGACCGCCAGCCGGTGATGAAGATCAAGGTCGTGCTCGAGATCGCCGATGCGAAGGCGTCCGAGGAGGTCAAGCCGCTGCTGCCGCGCGTCGAGGACGCCTTTCAGGTCTTCATGCGCGAATTGCGCCCCTCCGACCTCGAGGGCTCGGCCGGCATGTACCGGCTGAAGGAGGAGCTGCTGCGCCGCGTCAACCTGACCGTCTATCCGGCCAAGGTCGACGCCGTGCTGTTCAAGGAACTGCTGGTGCAGTGAGCCGGCCTGCCGGCCCTGGAAACCGCACCGAGATGACGGCGGAACGATGAGCACCGAGCGCGACAACACCGTACCGAGCGACGAGCCGCTGACGCCGGAGAGCATGGCGGCCGGCTGGGCAGCGATGCCCGACATCGTCGAGGAAGATGGCGAACAGGAAGGCGGTACCGACCGCCTGATGTCGCAGGACGAAATCGACACGATGCTCGGTTTCTCCAGCGGCGACGACGGCTCGTCCCGCAACGGCATCCAGGCCATCGTCGATTCCGGCTCGGTCGCCTATGAACGCCTGCCGATGCTCGAGATCATCTTCGAGCGTCTCGTGCGCCTGCTCTCGACCAGCCTGCGCAACTTCTTCACCGACAATGTCGAGGTCACGCTGGAGAGCATCCGCTCGGTGCGCTTCGGCGACTACGTCAACTCGATCTCGCAGCCGGCGCTGCTCTCGGTCTTCAAGGCCGAGGAGTGGGACAATTTCGGCCTCATCACCATCGAATCGGCGCTGATCTACTCCGTCCTCGATGCGATGTTCGGCGGCAAGCGCGGCCAGCCGGCGCCGCGCATCGATGGCCGCCCCTTCACCTCCATCGAAATCCGCATGGTCCGCCGCGTCATCGAGCTGGTGCTCGGCGATGCCGAGGCCGCCTTCAGGCCGCTCTCGCCGGTGCGGTTCACCGTCGACCGGGTCGAATCCAATCCGCGCTTCGTCTCGATCTCCCGCCCCGCCAATGCCGCGATCCGCGTCGAGCTGAAATTCGACATGGAAGGGCGCGGCGGCGCGCTTCACCTGCTGCTGCCCTACGCCACCATCGAGCCGATCCGCGAGCTGCTGCTCGAAAGCTTCATGGGCGAGAAGCTGGGCCGCGACCCGATCTGGGAAAACCATCTCGCGACCGAGGTCTGGCAGGCCGATGTCGACGTCACCTGCGTGCTGCACGAGACCCGCATGCCGCTGAAGCGCGTCATGAAGCTGGAGATCGGCGACACGCTGATGTTCGACGCCCGCCCCGATTCGATCGTCTCGCTGCGCTGCGGCGACTTCATCGTCAGCGAGGGTCGCATCGGGCGCGTCGACGACAAGATCGCGGTGCAGGTCGTGAGCCCGCTCCGGCGCTCCAAGACCACGCTTGCCGCTTTCGACAGCCTCGCCAGCCATCTCGGCGCCACGACCTGAAGCAGGATGCCATGACGCTCACCCTTATCGCCGATGTGCTCGTCGCCGCCCTGCTGGTCGCCACGATCATCACCTGCTTCATCCTGGCCAAGCGCATCGAGCGCCTGAAGGCCGACGAGGCCGGGATGCGCCAGACCGTCGGCGCCCTGATCACCGCGACCGACAATGCCGAGCGCGCCATCGCCGGCCTCAAATCGACGCTGGGCGACTGCGACCGCACGCTGGAGGAGCGCCTGCGTACCGCCGAGCGCTACGCCGCCGATCTCGCCGCGCAGGTCGAGGCCGGCCAGACCGTGATGGAGCGCATCGGCCAGATCGTCAGCGCCGCCAGCCTCGTCGGTGCCAGGCCCACAGCTGAACCCGCACCTCCCGCCGTGCCGCAGCCCGCCCCCGTTTCCCGCCTCGAAAGCGCGGCCCAGTCCGCCGCCGCGATCCGCGCCCGCGCCGCCCGCCGCCTCGAGGAACAGGCTGCGTGATCGAGAAGCCCCGCCTCCTGCCGGCAGTCATTCTCGGCGCCATGGGTCTCCTGGCGCTGAAGCTGCTCGCCTGGACGGCGGAGCCCGGCCCCGGCAAAATTCCGGCGGCCCCGCCGGTCTTCGCCAGCCCCGCCGAAGCCAAGCCCAAGGCGGAGAAGGAGGTCTGGGGCCTCGCCAAGGTGATCGCCCGGGCCCATGCGCCCGACGTCTTCGATCCGGAGACCACCGGCTCCGTCCCCGCGCCCGATCCGAAGAAGGAGCAGGAGCGCAAGGACGCCGAGGCCGCGCGTGCGGCCAACCCCAATAACAAGGCCGCCATCATGAACGGCGCGGCCCAGCCCGTCTCCCCGGCCGAGAAGGCGCTCCTGGAGCGGCTCGGCGAGCGGCGCGAGGAGCTGGAAAGCCGGATGCGCGAGCTCGAGATGCGCGAGCGCCTGCTCGATTCGGCCGAGAAGAAGCTCGATGGCCGCGTCGGCGACCTGAAGACCCTCGAGGAGAAGGTCAGCCCGGCTGCCAAGGCTTCCGCGGACGAGGCGAAGGCGATCAAGAACCTCGTCATCATGTACGAGGCGATGAAGCCGAAGGATGCCGCCCGGGTGTTCGACCGGCTTGGTCTCGACGTGCTGGTGCCGGTCGTGCAGCAGATGAACCCGCGCAAGATGTCGGAGGTGCTCGCCGCCATGTCGCCGGAGCGTGCGGAGAAACTGACCGTCGCGCTGGCGACCAGCGGGCGCGCGCCGAGCTTCGAGCGCACGACGGCCGAAGCCCCCCTGCCCGGCAACGAGCTGCCGGCGATCGCGCCGCCGCAGCGCTGAGCATCGGCAGGGCCAGAACCGCCTTTCCTTGAACCGGAGAACACCGAGCCGCGGGAGCGCCGCGTTAAGGCGGCGTTATGGTTGACGCGCTAGCGTGCCCGAGGGTCGCTGCGTCCAGCTGATGCGGCGGGGCCCGCTGTCGCGTTGGGTCGAGTATTCCGGTTTGCGTCTGTCGCGTTCCCTCGCCTTCGGTATCGGACTGGCCGCCCTCGCGCACGCCGCCGGGCTGAACGCGCCTGCGCTCGCCGCCAGCGCCACCCTGCGCGGCGAGGCGATGCCGGCGGGCTTCGGCCGCGTCTCGCTCGCCTTCGACGAACCCACCCAGACCCGCATCCGCGTCGCCAACGGCGTGCTGATCGTCGCCTTCGGCAGCCCGGTCCGCGTCGATGTCGCGCGCATCGCCCGCGAGCTGCCGAACTACGTCTCGATCGCGCGCATCGACCCGGACGGGCGCGGCATGCGCTTCGCTCTGACGCAGCCCTACAAGGCCAATCTCATCGAGGCCGGCGACAAGGCCTTCATCGATCTGCTTCCGCAGAGCTGGGCCGGCGTGATGCCCGGCCCGCCGCCCGAGGTCATCGCCGAGCTGACCGAGCGGCTGCGCCTGGCCGAAGCCAGGGCGAAGGAAGCCGCCCGCCAGCCGCCCGCCCAGCCCCCCGTCCTGACCCTGCGCTCTGCCAGCCTGCCGACGCTGGAGCGCCTGATCTTCAAGGCACCGGCGGAAACCCGGCTGAGCAGCGAGCTCTCGGACGGCACGCTCAGGCTCGTCTTCGACAAGGCGATGAATGCCGAGGCACCGGCCATCCGCAACGCCCTGCCGGCCGATGTCGCCCTCGCCGGGCTCGATGCCGGCAAGGAGGCGCTCAGCCTGACGCTGGTCATCCCCAAGGACTGGCAGGCCCGGACCTTCAATGACGAGACCGGGCTGGTGGTCGATCTGCTCCGCCCGGTGAAGCCGACAATCCTGTCGCTGACTGCTCCCGAGCCGTTGCCGGTGCCGCCGGCCGCGCCAGCCGCAGCCACGGTCGCCGTGCCCGCCGTCCCTCAGCCTGCGGTGGCTACCCCGTCCGTCCAGCCGGTCGTGGCCGTACCTACGCCGGCGCCAGAGCCTCCTCCCGGCCCGGTCGCCATCAGCGCCGGCGAGAAGCGGCTCGACTTCCGCTTTCCGCGCGCCACCGGCGCCGCTGCCTTCCTCGATGCCGGGGTGATGACCCTGGTCTTCGACACGCGCGACACGATCGATCCGGCCCATCTCGCCGGCCTCCTGCCCAAGCTGGTCGAGGAGAGCTCGGTGTCCCGCGAAGGCAGGGTCACGCTGGTCAGGTTGCGTCTGGCGGGCGAGCCGCTCGCCCGCTTCTTCGACGACGGTAACAGCTGGACGCTCGATCTCGGCGAGGATGCCGGCCGGATCGCGACGCCGGTCGAGCCGCAGCGGAGCATGGACGAGCGCGGCCAGACCATCGTCACCGTGCCGCTCGCCGGCCTCACCGGCATCCACTGGCTCGACGCAGGTCCCGCCGGGCTGCCCGTCGCCGTCGCGACCGCGACCGGCCCCGTCCACCTCACGCCGAAGCCCTATCAGTTCGTCGAGTTCGGCCTGCTCCAGACCGCGCAGGGCCTCGCCGTGCAGCCGCGCTCGGACGACATCGTCGTCCGTTCCGGCGCCGAGCAGGTCCGGATCGGCCGGGCCGGCGGCCTCACGGTTTCGCTCGATGTCGCCGAGCCGAACCGGCAGCAGGCCGAAGCCGCGGCCGAAAAGAACGAGACGCCACCTCTCATCGACACCGAGGCCTGGGCGAAGCTGCGGCTCGGCAATCTGCGCGACCGTGCCCGCGCCCTCCTGCTCGACGTCACCGACACCTCGCGCGGCCGCAAGACCGAGGCGAGACTGGCTCTGGCGCGCTTCTATGCGGCCAACGGCCTGATGCCCGAGGCGGCTGGCCCCCTCGCCGCATTGCAGGCCGACGACGCCGCCATGCGGAGCAACCGCGAGGTCCTGTTCCTGAAAGGCGTCGTGGCGGCCGGGATGCACCGCGACCAGGACGCGCTCGCCGCCTTCGAGGCCGAGCCGATCAGGGAGGATGTCGAGGCCGGGCTCTGGCGCGCCCTGGTGCAGCAGCGTCTCGGCCGCGCCGGACAGGCCCTCGTCGGCTTCCGCCGGGGCGAGGCGTTGCTCGAGCACTATCCGGCCGATCTGCAGGGCGAATTCCGCGAGGCGATGGCGCGCGCGGCGCTCTCGATGCAGGACATGGGCGTCGCCGAACGGCAGGTCCAGGCCCTCGCCGACATGCCGCGCGGCAGCTTCGACCAGGAGCGCCTGGCGCTCCTCCAGGCCATGCTGGACGATGCCAGCGGACGGCCGGAAGCAGCGATGAACGCCTACAAGCCGCTCTTCGAGGCCAGGAGTCGCCCGGTCGCGGCCGAAGCGCAGCTGCGCGCCGTCAGGCTGGCCGATGCCGAGAAGCGGAGCGATCTCAAGGCGGAGGAGGCGATCGCCCGGCTGGAGACGGTCTCCGTCATCTGGCGCGGCGGCCGGCTGGAGATCGAGGCATTGGCCGAGCTCGGCCGCCTCTATGGCGACCAGCAGCGCTGGCGCGACGCCTTCATGGTCGCCCGCCGCGCCAACGAGAACTTCCCCGACGATCCGCTCACCCGGCGCATGCATGACGAGACGGCCCAGCGCTTCGCCGAGCTGTTCAGCGGCGCGGGGCTCGGCGACCTGCCGCGCATCGAGGCGCTGGCGCTGTTCTACGATTTCAAGGAGTTCCTGCCGATCGGCCGGCGCGGCGACGAGATCACCCGCCTGCTCGCCGACCGGCTGGTGGAGCTCGATCTGCTCGACCAGGCGGCCGAGATCCTGCGCTACCAGATGGACCGCCGCCTGACCGGCGCGGCGCGCTCGACGGTCGCCGCGCGCCTGGCGATGATCGAACTGATGAACGGCAAGCCGGCCGATGCGGTGCGCGCGCTCAACGCGACCCGGCTCGTCGAGCTGCCGGCCGACGTCAAGCGGGCCCGGCTCCTGCTGGAAGCCAAGGCCCTGTCGGACCTGTCCCGCACCGACCAGGCGCTGGAGATGCTGGAGGGCGAGCGCGGCGCCGAGGTCGACCGCCTGCGCGCCGACATCTACTGGACCGGCCGGCGCTGGCGCGAGGCGGGCGAGGCCTATGAGCGCATCCTCGACGAGAGCTGGCGCGGCGACGCCGCCCTGACCGATTCCGAGCGTGCCGACGCGATGCGCGCCGGCGTTTCCTACATCATGGCCAGCGAGGCACTGTCGCTCGACCGGCTGCGCAGCAAGTTCGCGCCCAAGATGGCGCGCAGCATCGATGCGCGCACCTTCGCCTTCGTCACCGGGGCGAACCGGGCGCGCGCCGCCGACATCCGCGAGATGGCCCGCGCCACCGCCAGCGCCGATACGGTCTCGGAATTCCTCAAGGCCTATCGCGAGCGCTATCCCGGCCTCTCGGCCGCCATGCGCAAGCCGCAGCCGCCGGCGGCTCCCCTGCCCTCGCCGACACAGGGCGCGACGGCCGAGACAGCCTCCCGGCGCAGCTGAGTGGCTGCCGCTCAGCCCGGCCCGGAATTCGTATCCTCGCCGCGCGCCTTGGCGCGGAGAACGAACTGCAGATTGCGGACATAGACGAAGACGCCGAAGCCCTGGCCAAGGATGAAGACCGGGTCGCGCCGGTAGAGTGCATACATCAGCAGCAGCGCGCCGCCCCCGATCGAGAACCACCAGAAGGTCATCGGCACGACAGAACGCTGGGCCTTCTCGCTTGCCCACCACTGCACCACGAAGCGCATGGTGAAGAGCCCCTGCGCCACGACGCCGAGCAGGACCCACCAATCGACATTGTTCACGAACACGTCGTGGAAATAGTTGCCGATGGTCTGCTGCAGATCGATCAGCATCACATCGTCTCCGAAACGATCTGCGGCACGCGCTTGCGCCGCCGGATCAGCCACCACACGCCGGCGAGATCGAGGATCCCGACCCAGAGCCGGTCGAAGAAGCCGTAGTTCGAGACGCCGGTCAGGCGCGGCCGGTCGTGCACATCGGCATGCAGCACCTTGTAGCCCTCCCGCGCCATCAGCGCCGGCATGAAGCGGTGCAGCGCATCGAAATAGGGCAAGGCCAGATAGGCCTCGCGGCGGAAGCACTTCAGCCCGCAGCCGGTATCGCGCGTATCGTCCTTCAACACGCGCCCGCGCACGCCATTGGCAATCTTCGACTGCCAGCGCTTGAACCCGGTGTCCTTGCGCCCGACGCGCTGCCCCTGCACGAGCCCGGCATGGAGGCCTCCAGCCTGCAAGGCCTCGACCATCGCCGGCAGGAAGGACGGGTCGTTCTGCCCGTCGCCGTCGAGCGTCGCGACGATGGCCGAGCGGGCATGGCGCACGCCGGTGCGCACCGCCGCGCTCTGGCCGCAGGACTGGGCGTGGGTCACGACGCGCAGCCAGGGCCGCGTCGCGGCAAGCTCCGTCAGCGCCGCGGCGGTGCCGTCGGTCGAGCCGTCATTGACGTAGACGATCTCGAACGGGCCGATCGCGGCGCAGGCCTTCTCGATATCCGCGACGAGCGGCGCGATGTTGCCGACCTCGTTGCGCACCGGCACGACGACGCTGAGCAGCGGATGGGAAGTGGTTTCGGTCAAGAGGACATCACCCGGGGAAACGGCGCGCAAACTGCGTCAGCACAGGCGGGAGGGCAAGCATTTCTCAATTCGTCCCCCTGGCGAAGACGTCGATCTTCAGCCGGCGGCCGCCATTGAGGTTGAAGCCGTGGATCGTGGTGACGAGCCGCGGCTGCTCCGACAGGGCCGCACGCGCCGCCGCGAACTCCTCGGCATGGCGGCTCTCGACGAAGGCGACGCGGCATCCCGGCTGGCCCAGGAAGGCGGCGGCCTGCGCCCCGCTCGCGGCCATGGCGAGGTTGGTGCCAGTCAGGAAGACGAGGCTCGGCTCGCGATAGCCGAGCGTCACCACGGCGGGGTCGGCGCAGATCGCCTGCGCCGCCTGGGCGAGGCGCGGCGACAGCTTGAGCGAGCGCAGGCTCTCGATGGCGAAGGGATAGACCGAGGCCGTCAGGATCAGGCTGGCGAGCACGCAGCGCCAGAGCGCGCCCTCGAAATCCTGCCGCCGGAAGGCCGCGACGACGAGAACCGTGACGAGCAGCACCAGCGCGAAGCCCGGCAGCGCAAGTCGCGGCAGGAGATGGTCGAGCGTCCAGTTGCCGTAGACGATGACGCCCATCAGCGCCAGCGGCACGAGGACGACGAGGCAGGCCGTCGCCACCGCCCCGCGGCGGAAGCGGTCGATGCCGCCATTGATCACCGCCAGCAGCAGCAGCGCCGTGATCGCCGGATACAGCGGCAGGACATAGTGGGGCAGCTTGGTCGGCACGGCCTCGAAGACCAGCCAGGACGGCACGATCCAGGCGAGCAGGAACAGGACCTGCGGTTCCTTGCGCCGTGCCCAGGCGAAGGGCACCGCCATGGCGGCGAAGGCGGCGGCCGGCCAGTAGGTCGCGAAGAAGAAAAGCAGATAGAGTCCGGGCGGCCCCCAATGCTTTTCCTGCCCTTCGGCCACCTTGCCGAGCATGTCCTGCCCGACGCTGTCGGCGAAGAAGCTGCCGCCGGTCTTGAGCATGATCGCGGCGAACCAGGGCAGCACCACGATCAGGCAGAGCAGCAGGCCCGGCCCGAAGCGCAGCGGCTTCAGCCAGCGGAAGGAGCGCTGGCTGGCGCTCAGCACCAGGATCGCCAGCCCCCAGACCATCGGCACGATCGGCCCCTTGACCAGGAGCCCGAGCGCCGTCGCGCCCCAGAAGATCAGCCAGTTGCGCCGGTCGGGCACGAAGGCGAGCGAGCGCGTCCAGTCGAGCCAGGCCCGGGCGAGCGCGCCCATGCTGGCGACGGCGCAGGCGGTGAGCACGGCATCTGTCTTGGCGATGCGCGCCTCGACGCCGAGCAGCACCGCCGCCGCCATCAGCGACGCACCAAGCAGCGCATAGCGCCGCGCCAGAAAGGCAAGCAGCGCCCAATAGGTCAGCAGCACCGTCGCGATGGCGCCGATCAGCGAGGGTATGCGGTAGAGCCAGATCTGCGTGCGGGCCTGCGGCACGCCGGCGAGTTCCCCGGCCTTCACCGCGACGCTCTGCAGCCAGTAGATGCCGACCGGCTTCTTGTGGCGCGCCTCATCCTGGAAGCGGATGTCGACGAAATCGCCGCTCTCGAGCATCTGCTTGCTCGCCTGGGCGAAGCGCGGCTCGTCGCGGTCGAGCGGCTGCAGCGTGCTGAAGCCGGGCAGGAAGGCGGCGAGCGAGAGCAGGATCAGGAAGGCGCAGGCCCGCGCATGGCTGGCGCTGACTGCATCCCTGAGCCGGTCGATCGCCGGGGTGAGCGAAAACATCATCCATCCTCGCGACCGCGGGGCCGCGCCTGTGCTGAAAAGCCGGGTCGCGCTGGAGCGCCGCCCGGATGCCGGGCCTTTCGGGCACGATCAAGGCGAAGCCGCGCGGGATTTACGCCGCCGGGCCGATCCGGGCAAGCTTGAGCGCGGCGAGGGCCGCGCCGGGCTCCGCTAAGCTGCGCGCCAGGGAAGGGACGGGCATGACGGATATCGTGCTGAAAGCGCTGCGGGCCGGCCTCATCGGCCTGATGCTCGGCCCGCTCTTCGGGCTGATCTGGGTTACCGGGCTGATGATCTTCGACCTGAAATGCAGCGGCCCGGGCGATTCCGGCGGCTGCGCCATGGGCCTGCTGACGGTGCCGGCCGTCTTGATCGCTCCGAGTTTCGTGCTCTTCGCTGCGGTCAGCTTGGCGCGAAGCCTCTGGCGAGTGCGCCCGCGCGACCCGGCCGGAGCGATCCGCCGCCTGCGCAACTGGGGCCGCGAGGACTGACCCGGAGAGAGGATGGGAAGGAATGGCGAGCCCCCGCTTGGGAGCGGCGGCTCGTTATTGCCCGGGCAGACCCGCAGCCTCGGCCGCTCGATCGAGCCGCCTTCTACGATGCAGGCTGCGCCTCCGGCATCTTCCAGGTGCCGTTCAGGAACACGGCGCGCGGACGGTAGAGCCGCAAAGTGTAGTTCCAACCCTGCGTGATCGGCAGACAATTCGCGATCTTGCCGTCGCAGCCGCCGAACTGGATGTCGATCGCGCCATCGGCGCTCTTCTTGCCGGTGATGCTGTTGACCGAATAGGCGTCGTATTCGTTCTTCTGGAAGAAGCCCTTGTCGTTATAGACGCTGATCGACCAGAACGCGTCGACGGGGACATCCTTGAGCCGGAGCTTGTAGACCGTCTTGCCGTCGTTTTTGGCAGGGGTCACGGAAGGGTAGGCTGCATCCTTGTCGGGGTTGCCGCCCCAGCCGGCCGCGGTGCCGAGCAGGTGCTTGACCGGATCGACTTTCCCCTTCGGGCCGAAAGCATTGCTGAAGTTGCCTGATGTGGCGGAGAGCGTTTCGAGCGCCTCGCGGATCTTCTTCTGCTGAGCCAGATCCCAGTTCGGGACCTCGAACTTGCCGACCGACTTCTGCTCCACCTTCAGTGCATCCTGCAGGGTGTGAACCTGCGCGAGATCCTTGGTGTCGTTGGGGTCGACAAGGATACGGACCGCGACGAACACGTAGCGGGTGCCGACCTTCTTCCTGGTGAGCGTGGTGCGGCCGGGCTTGTAGACCACCATCGGGGTGTAATGGTCTTCGCTGATGACCTGCATCGAGATGAAGCGCTTGCCGGCATCGGGAAGTGTGATGGTCACCGGGCCGGCGTCGAGGTCGAAGAGCGCCTGGGAATAGAGGGTATCCCGGTTCATCCGGACCACGGGCTGCTTGTCGATCGGCGTCGGCGTCCGGTTATGGACGAACTTGCCGAGACCACCTGCCTCGGCCGTTTTGGCCATATAGAAATCGGACTCGGCCCGCTTGAAGTTGTCGACATTGACCGGAACGGGCTGTGCGGACGCCACGCAGGGTGCGAGAATCAGAAAGCCCAGGCCATAGACCAAGGTCATTCGCATTGAACAGTACCTCATTTGTATCTTTGATCCATTATTCAAGGGCAAGATCGAATGAGTTCACGCGCGACTTTAACTAGGGTCAGAATAATATTCTGTACAGGTAATTTTAGTTATTGATATCAAAAATCGCGATAAATACCCAGCATACCAGCGTATATATAATTGATGTCGCTGTAACAACCGCAATCTCAGAAATATCTCGCTCCATAGACCCTCCATAAAATAGAAAATCTAGTTGCAGTCAGCCAAATTTGATCTGCCATCTCGTGAGATAATTGAAATCTCAATCCAACGGATTTCTGTCGGAGAGGCCGGGCATTTTCGATTTTCGGAGCCGGCCGGAACCATCACTGCCCGGACAACGCTGCCGCCTCGGCGGCGCAATCTGGCATCTGGCTTGTCCGCTTGGCCTTTGCTGCCTTCATCTCTGCTTCCGCGGCCTTGAGATCGGCAAGGAAGGTCGGGTCGGTTTGCAGCCGCGCAACGGTCGCCGCGCCCATGATCCGCCCGGCATCGACATCGCTCTGCCAGTGCGCGTTGCAGATCACGCGGCTTTGCCCGAACTCGATACCGCGCTTGAGCAGAGCATCCGCGCGCTCGGGGTTGATCTGCGCGAACACGAGCGCCCAGCCCCAGCCTGCTGCGGTGTGGCCAGACGGATAGGAGCCATCATGGCGCAGAATGGCCTCCTGATCCGCCCGGCAGGTCGCCTCGTTGTGAACCACGAACGGGCGGATCCGGTTGTACTTGTTCTTCACGCCATAGGTGGAGAGGCCGAAATCCGACAGCATCTTCTGCATCATCGCGTAGAGGCGCGGAGTCTGCTGGCTGTCGATCTTCACACCCATCGCGCAGGAGAAATTGTCGGCCGCCTGCGGAAAGGCGAGATCGGCGTCGGCCGAGGCGAGCTTCCAGCGCCCGGTGTCTCGGAGCGGGATCGTCGCCTTGCGCATTTCCTCGTCCCGAGCCAGCGCGGCCGTGTCCGCCTCGGGGGGCGGGCCGAGCAAGACCAGGCTGTTCGGCAGGTCGGACTGCTCCAGATATCCCGGCGCGATCTTGAAATGCGGGTCGGAGACCTTGGGCTGGGCATCGCCCGCCTGCGCCTGTCCGCAGAAGGCGAGCAGTGCGAGCAGGGAAATATGCCCGGCCCGCACGACAGTCTCGGTCTTCGACATTCGCATTCCCTTCGACATTGCCAAACTCATGAGTGCCCCAGTCGGAACCGGCCCGTTGCTGCGGCAGGCCAGTGCTGCGTCACGTCCTGCGAAAACCCGATGACGAGATCGCGCACCGTTGCGCCGGACATTGCTGCTTGCCCCCTGCCCTGCCCGCCCTCCGCGAGCCCTCGGGCCTGGCAGCACGCGATCGCGGCCCCATCGGCCAGCGAATGTCGTTGCGAGCATTTCGTGCATGGGGCACCTGCTCGTCTTGCCTTTTCGCGACAATCACCTCTGGGTACGGTTCCCGCTGCGCCGGTCGCAAGCGCGCCCAGATTCGATCCCTCGAGGGGCGCTGACCGGATGATCGCGGCGAGGTCCGATGGCTGATATCCCTTTGACGCGCGGCCAGTTCCTCCTGCCCTTCGTCAGCATCCTCGAGGACGTTGGCGCTCCGACGGAGACGCTTCTGGAGCGGTCCCGGCTGCCAACGTCTCTCGCCGAGAAGAGCGATCTCTACCTTCCGCTCCTGCCGGCGCTGCGTTTCGTCGACAACGCCCAGAGAACGCAGGGCATCGAGGATTTCGGCTTCCTCGCCGCGCAGCGCCTGCATTTCTCGCATCTGAGGCAAAAGACGCGCGCCTTGATTGCGCATTCACCCACGCTGCTCGTCGCCCTCCGGCATGCCTGCTACTGGGCGTCGCGGGAAGACACCATTCTGAGCATGTGGATCGAGCATGATGTGGATCACGTGCGGGTTTGCAGCAGGCTCGCCGGCACAAGGGGTCTGCTGCACCTGAAGTACGCGCAATGGATCCAGAATATTTTCTCGATCTACATCGTCCGCCAATTCGCCGGTCCTGAGTGGATGCCGACGGCGATCGCCTTTGAATCGTCCTATACACCAACCCCGGCCACGCGATCCTCGTGGCCGAATGTTCAGTTTCTGTCGGGGCAGAACGCCGCCTCGATCAGCCTGCCGATCACGCTGCTTGGTCTCCCCAATCGATCGACCGCTTCGGTCCTCCCCCCGCAGGATCACGACGGAAACGCTTTTGCCTATGACATTGTCGGACTGCTCAAGATGATGTTGCCGGCCTATCTGGAGCAGCGAACGACCGCTCTTGCCGACGTCGCCGAGATCGCAGGCGTCACCGCGCGGACACTACAACGCAGGCTCGCCCGTGCGGGCCTTACCTATTCGGATGTGCTCGACACGGTCAGGTACGAGCATGCGAGCAGGCTTCTGCGGGACACCGACAGCAGGATCATCGATGTCGCCTTTTCCTCCGGCTACACCGATCCGGCGCATTTCAGTCGCGCCTTCCGCCGGATGACAGGCATCACGCCACGTCGGTTTCGCGAGCAGTCGCAGCTCGGCTGAATGCGTTTCGCCCTGGCGCACACCCTTTAGGGTGTGCCGATGTGCCGGGAAAGAAGCTGAGCAAGTCTAGAGCATTTGGTTCGAAGTGGAGTCTCAAAATATATCTTGCAAAGGCCGGTGGATGCTGAGGGCGAGGACACGCCTGCAATAACGTCAGGTCGGTGTTCTCCACTCTGACGATGGGTGCACCAACCGGTTGGAGGCGCCCGGCACCGGTTGGAACCGGTTGGCGCGTCCGGCTTGCGTGATCAGCATCACAGACCGATCAGCACTGAATCCGCTCCCATGGACCAATGGCCGGTGAAGGCCACCATGGGAGAGCGGAATGAACACCTTGAGCCAACGCGCGCTTCTTTCGGTCGCGACGCCTTCCGAGTCACCGGCCAGGAAGATGCGCTTGCTGGATCGCTTGTCGATCAGCCAGATCCTGCGCGAGGAGTATGTCTACGAAGTCCACGGCCCATTCATTGCCGAGGATCCTCCGCCCCCTCGCCCAAGGCTCGCGGCTTGGATCATCGCAAAGCTGGCGAAGTAAACGACGCCGTGCCCGACTGGCCAGCTTCCGATACCGTCAATCGTCGACCCAATCGCGATACTGGCGACGGTAGCCATAGGCAGGCGCCCAAGGCGGCGGACCGCCGTAGCGCCGGCCGTAGCCATAGCCATAGCCATCATCGCGGTAGCGATGGCGCCAGCGGTCCTGACGCCTCATGTTCCACTCGATCTCTGCCATTCGGTGTTCGCGCGTGTGACGCGCAAATTCGACAGGCAGTCTGTCGAGTTGCTTCTCAAAAGCCGAGGGGAGCGCTTCGCTGGCGCTGGCCGGCGAAAGACCCGCCGCTCCGGCGAAAAGCGCCGCTAGAATAATGAACCGGCGCATCGTGGATCTCCTTTTGGCTGTGGCCAGGTCTGATCCAACAGAAACGCATGGTAAGGGCCGCGGTTCGGCGTTCACCCCCCAAGCGCGTCGCGCGAGCCCCCGGAGTGGGCCTCCGATCTTCTCCCCGCGCCTCCCGCCGCAACGGCCAGGTAATCGACCACACACGCAATTACAGATTTTGCCATGCGCGCACAGCGCGCGTGAGAGCTCAGCCCGATGCTTTCTCTTTCCTGGGGAACGGGATCACATTTGAGGATGCGCCGGCACTTTCGGCACGACCAACGGCGCCTAGAACCAATTCGATCGCCTCACGCAGGCGTTCGTCTTCCGGCTTCAGACCAGTGAGGCAAAGATATGCGCTCTTCAGATGAGCCCGGCACTGACCGTATTTCGACGAGACGATGTACTCGGTAAGGTTCATAGGCTGGCTGGCCCCGTCTGCTCGTTGGGGCTCGAATTGAAACCAAGATCGTCCCGCTTTGACGCCATCTCGCCCGCTCTCGTTTCAAACTGGGCTGACATGCCCTGTTCGAAACTCGGCGGCGCAAGGTTGGGGCCGGCTTCGGAAGCGTGCGCGAGGCTGGTGGTCCGCGCACATTTCTGTCGTGCTGAATTTGACGATATTCGAAGGGGCAGCGGCGGTCTCTCCCCTGACTAGCGGATCAAGACCGCTTCAATCGCCCGCCGCATCCGCGCGTCATCCGCGGCTTGTCCCGTCAGACAGAAGAACGCCACGCGGCGGAAAGCTTCGGCGAACCGAAGCGCCGAGTCAGCGCGAATACCTTCGACGCCCAGGATCGGGAGCAGCGTCTCGTGGAGCCGTTCCCAATGGGCGGCGAAGCCATCGCGCAGATCAGTCGCCCCGCAGCCGTCTAGCCCGAGCTTCTGGCGGGCGAGAGCGGTCGAGAACACGACGTGGATGTGCAGGCTCTTGCTGCCGCTGTAGTTCACAGTGATTCCGGCGAAGTCGGCATAGCCCGAGCAATGTTTGAAGAGGCCGCCAATACGAGAATCGAGCTTGTTCCCCGAGGAGCGCAACCACGAAAGCTGCTCCTTCAGAAACTCGACATCGTTCTGATCGAACTCGTAGGTCAGGATGTGGTAGTCGCCGAGGACCACGCGGTGTTTCGGGGCGTCGGCGGCGAAAGCCTCGTTGATCGACGGGTCTTCGCCGACTGGACTACGGTGCCAGACGCGAAGTGGATTGGCGAAGTAGGTCAAAGCCGACCACGGATCACGCCCGAAGTTTGTCAGCGGATCGGCTTCGGAAGCGATCGTTTCCGCCACGTGGTGGTTGCGACCAACCGAGAACGTCGTCACGTCCACCGGGTAATAGATGCCGCCGAACTGATCCGGCAGGAACAGCCTCGGACGGACGATGTCGGCGAACCACTTTTCCTGCTTTTGCGTGGCTTTGAGGAACTGCCTCAGCGGCGCTTTGCCAAGCTTCGGGCCGATGTGTTCGTGCCACAACGTGTTGAAGTTCTCGGTGTCGGTGTTCGAATAGATCATGCTCAAATCCAGTAATGAAAAACCCTGCACGTCCGGCAGTCGTGCAGGGTTCTCGCCACTGGATGGTGGCCATTCTCTCCAACGATTTCTTCTCCCTCCAACGGAGGTTGATCGTTCGGGTGAGGATGTTCCGTCTTGGCCTGCCGGGCCGCGCTTCAATATTTATCATCCTACGGCAGGCAGGGCCGGAAAGTCGAAATTCAAATGATCGGTCGGTGGCCCCATTTTGGGGAAGCTGACGAAGTGTCATCGACCCAGGCCCAACCGAAGGTCATTGCGGAGAGGAAATCGCCTTTCCTCCAACCTCCAGGTGGTCGATCACGCTCGGCGGAGCTACAAAGTCGTAGTCGGGAACGTCGCTGTTCTCAGCGATCACGTGACCCTTGACCTTGAACTCGTCTCCCTTAGTTCCCGGCTTGAGGCTCAAGGCGTGCGCTTTGAGGTGAACGAGTTTGCCCCGGACCAAGCTCTCACCCTCGCCGCCTTTGGTGCGGATATCCCGTTCCACGGCAATCGTTCCGAATGGCTTGGAGAGTTGCACCCCGATGGCTCCGTCGCCATAGGTCGTGATAGCCTGGAACTCGGCTACCTTCAGCGAGCCGTCGTAAAGGTTGAAGCCGCGTGCACCGATGCCGTGGGTCTCGATGGGGCCTTCGAGCTTCAGAAGGTCGATGTCTCCGAAATTCACGAAACCGATGCCGCTGTCGCCATAAGACACGACAGTTGCGTGCCCCCTCCAGGCATCGACTTTGCCCCAATTGTCGAGCACCATGTCGTTGGGGCCGTAGGTCGTTACAGAACCCTCGTTGACGACGCTCCGGGCATGAACACCCGAGCCGACGAAAACACCCCCGGTTATCAAGTTCGACGTGCCTTTCGGGATGCCACCGTCCGAATGGACTTCGCCAGTGGTCAGCATCTCCAAGTCAATATTGCCCCCCTCCTGAGTCGGCGCAGGGCCTTGGCTTGGGTCGGCATCGATTGGGACGGACCATCCGCCAAAGACAAATACGCCACTTCCACCCAGCGGGTTTTCCTTACTCCCGCCGGACAGGTTTCGAGCCGTCAACGTCCAGCGGCTCGCCCTGGACTTCGAAGAATTATAGACCGTGAGCCCTCCAAGCAGTACCTCCACACCGAAGCCTGCCGGACGGTGAGCCGCCATCCGCGCGTCGGCCCGCTCAACGTGGATATTGTCAAGTTTCAAAGTGCCGCGCGTCGCCCGGCTGCCCTCCAGATGGACGCGACCTACGGTCTTTACATTGCTGATTATCAGGACGCCGAGATCGTCCTGGTCGTCCGCGAGACCGAGCGCAACCTGTGTCTCATCGGTTAGCAAGCGCAAATCGGCGATCCGGTTGTCGGCGCTGAGCATCAATCCAGGCTGTCCTTCCTTGAAGCACAATTCTGCGCCGTTGCTTGCGCCGTACAAGTGGGTTCTGGTGGGTAGCGTCAGGCTGGAGAGATCAGTGATCTGGCCCTCGACCTCGATGCGGGTGGCCTTTTGACGGATTGCTTCCTGTAGTGAGACAGCGTCTTTCACGTGGGTTGCGGTATCGGCCATTGCAATCTCCACAAATTCGCCCTGAGGCTTGAGCCCCAGCTTCATTTATGCGTCGAAACCACACGGGGGACCACTCGTAGTTGGTTGCTGCGAGCAGGCCCTCTGAGATCAGTTACGAGGCGGGAGCGGTCTCATGGCGAAGGACTCCTGGTTCATCGTTTCCAACCGGGTCAAGACGCTGACCGACACCATGACCCATGTCGGGGCTCGGGGATCGAATGCGCTGATCGGGCGCGACATTCTCCAGACCATGCCCTGGATGACGCCATTCGAGTACGAGCAGCTTCAGGCGTTGAATGCCTGGACGGGCCGCAACGATCTCGTCGGCCTTCGTCACATCGACGAGTTCAACCAGACCCGCGGCCGGAATCTCGGCTTTCGCCATCGGGGAGACGCTCGCCACACGTTGCTGGTGAACCTCCGCCTGCTCAAGGTTCTCGTCGAACATCATGCAGGTGTTCTGGGTCGCGCCCGGTATGGGCTGTGCCTGCACATGGATTCGGATCGGCGCTACGAGGCAACCGGCCGCGCAAAATCCCGCGCGGCCTGAGGGGGAGTTCTCTCGGGAAAAACCCCTTCAGTAGTCGTATTCCTTACATATCCTTATAGGGAATACGATCTGTGAAAGGGGTATTCCGCGCGCATCTCCGGGCGAGAGTCATCGGCGGGGGAGCGGGCGGGCCGAGGTCGCGTAGCGGCCGAAGTTGCCCGGCCCGGTCATCCGACGCGAGCGGGTGTGCGCGCCCCGCGCTCACCCCTCGTCGATCATGGCGATGATCAGGTCCTCGACAACGTCAACATCATCGTCGCCCAGACCTTGAACAGCACGGTCCCCAAGACCGTCCTTCCCGGCCGGATTCGGAGCGTTCGAAAACGGTCCTAAAAACCAGTCCTAAAGCCAACCCCGAAACGGTCCTAAAACCGGAAATTCCTCAATAAAAACAATAGTGGCGAGCCCGGCAGGATTCGAACCTGCGACCAGCAGCTTAGAAGGCTGCTGCTCTATCCAACTGAGCTACGGGCCCGGAAGCGAGGGTGGTGCCCTCGCCTGTCGTCGTCAGATCAATGCGTCCACTGGCCGAGGCGGGTGAACTTGAAATTGTCCGAATAGGAGATCGCGCGGCGCTTCGCCTCGTTCGGCTGCTCGACGCGGTAGGGAATGCCGTTGCGCGTGGCGTAGGCGACGGCGTCGGCCTCGCTGTCGAACCAGAGCTTGAGCTGGCTCTTCATGTCGGAGGACGAGGTCCAGCCCATCAGCGGCTCGATCTCGCGCGGCCGCTCCGGCTCGTATTCGAGCAACCAGCGCTCGGTCTTGGCCGTGCCGGACTGCATGGCCGTGCGGGCCGGGCGATAGATGCGTGCGGTCATGAAAGCGCTCTGCCGTCACCAAACCTTTGCAGCTCGCGACGCGAGCCGCTTCATGAAGCCTGGAATGATGGTCGGGGCACCAGGATTCGAACCTGGGACCCTCTGCTCCCAAAGCAGATGCGCTACCGGGCTGCGCTATACCCCGACGAGGCATTCCAAACGTTGCGGTTCGCTATCATGCCACAGGCCGCGCCCGCAAGCGAAAGCCGCCCGCACCGAAGCGACGGACGGGAGAACCCGCCCGCGATCCGAAAGCCGGCGTCGAAACGCCCGCCTTCAGCGCTTGAACAGCGCGTGCTCGACCTTGTCGCCCGGCTTGATGCCGAGCTGCCGGCTGACGCCGCCATTGATCTCGAGCACGGAGAGCACCGGCTCCCCGGAAGGAATCGTGCGCGTCGAGAGCGGCTCCGTCCGTTCCGCGATCCGGGCGATGGTGCCGTCGGCCCGGATAAACAGCATATCCAACGAAATATAGGTGTTCTGCATCCACATCGCCACCGGCTCGCTGGCAGCGAAGTCGAACAGCATGCCGCGATCGGCCGGCATGTAGTTGCGATACATCAGCCCCTTCGCCCTCTGCTCGGGCGTGCGCATCACCTCGACCTGGAAGGCGTGGCGCGTGCCGCCGCTGACGATGACGAGCGCCTCGAGCCCGGAGGCGCCGGCGGCGGGCTGCCCCTGCGCGCCCGCACCGGCCGGGACGAGCGCAAGCCAGGCCGCGGCGATCGCGGCAAGAACGATTCTGACGGCGTGCATCACGTCTCGACTCCATGGCGGCCATCGCCGATGCACCGCTTTGGGCAAGATCGATGGCAAATCTTCGGCAGATGGAGCCCTCGCCCGGCTTCCGGTCAAGCCTTTCGTCATCATATGAACGCGGGACGCCAGCCATAGGCACGAGGCGGCTTTCTTTCGCCATCCGCTTGCGGCAGTTTCGCCCGGCAATCGAAGCAGGAGATCAATATGACCGTTGCGCGCCTTCGTCGGCCGACGCACCTCGCCGGCACGGCTCTGGCAGCCGTCCTGCTGACCTTTGCCGCCCCCGCCTGGGCGGCCGATTTCCAGCTCGACAACGTCAAGATCGATCTCGGCAAGCTGGTCATCAACGCGCCGAAGATCGCGATCAAGGGCTCGAATCTGGAGAAGGACGCGTTCCTGGCGCTGTTCAGCGGCGCGGGCAGCGAATCGGCGGCGACGCGCGCCGCCCGCCTCACCGCCGCGGAGATCAGCGCGCCCGAGCTCAATCTGGTGCAGACGATCGGCGACCAGAAGCAGACCACGACCTATCGCGACATCCGCCTGACCGACATCCGCGACGGCAAGATAGGTCATGGCGAATCGGCGAAAGGGTCGATCGCCGCCACCGGCACCACCGGGCCGATGAAGGGCGAGCTCAAGCGCACCGCCTTCGACGCGCTCGACCTGCGCCAGACCGCCAGGGTGCTCACCGAGAAGGCCGCGCCCGGCGTCGAGGAGAAGATGCTGCCGGTGATCGGCAATTTCGAGCAGGATGGCTACAGCCTCGACATGGGCAAGGCCGGCCGGATGTCGCTCGGCAAGACCACCGCCCGCGGCTTTTCCGCCAAGGTCGGGCCCGAGCCGCTGCTCGACGTCATGAACCAGCTCGCTGCGGCGGCCGAGGAGACCGAGAAGGCGGAGAGCGCCGGCAAGGACGGCAAGGACGCAGACGCCGGCAAGCCGGCCGGGAAGAGCGAAGCCGAGAGGCGCCTCGGCCTCTCCGTCCTCGCGCTCTTCGACATGTTCGAATACGGCAGCGGCGAGGCCCGCGACTTCGTCATGACGGTTTCGCCGCCGCCCAAGGCCGGCGACAAGCCCGAGACGGTCGACATGAAGATCGCGCGCATGGCCTTTGGCGAGAACGCCCCCGCCAAATCCGGCTTCGCCGTCGAGGGCCTGCGCTTCAGTTCCGGGCCGGCGAAGGGCGGCGTCGATTCGATCAGCTATTCCGGCTTCTCCCTCGCACCGGTGCTGCGCGAGCTGCGCGCCGTGCTGATGGAGCCGGAGAAGCCGCTCGACGAGAGCGACTTCCGCCGCTTCATCCCGACGCTCGGCACCATGCGCCTGACCGGGATCTCGATCGACGCGCCGCCGATCATCGCCGGCAAGGACCCGATCAAGATCGCGCTCGGCACCTTCGAGCTCAAGGCCGGCGAGCAGCTCAACGGCATCCCGACCAGCTTGGCGCTGACCATCGACCGGCTGGTGACGCCGATCGTCGAGGGCAGCGGCAACCCCGCGGCGAAGGACATGATCGCCATGGGCATCCGCTCGCTCGACCTCTCGGCGAAGCTCGATCTCGCCTGGGAGGCCGCGAAGAACGAGATCGCCATCCGCAGCCTGTCGCTGGGCAGCGCCGGCCTTGTCCAGCTCGATGCCTCCGGGACGCTGGGCAATGTCACCAAGGACCTGTTCTCCAACGATCTCGCTTTGGCCCAGGTCGCGATGCTCGGCGCCACGGCACGCGGCCTGCAGGTCAAGCTACAGAATTTCGGCCTGATCGAGAAGCTGATCGAGAACGAGGCGCGCAAGTCGAAGCGCAAGGCCGAGGAGGTCCGCCAGCAATATGCGATGATCGCGAGCCTCGGCCTCGCTGCGATCCTCGGCCCCTCCGACGCCGCCAAGGCGCTGACCGCAGCCGTCTCGCGCTTCGTCGCCAAGCCCGGCACGCTCAACGTCGCGGCGAGCGCCAAGTCGCAGACCGGCCTCGGCCTCGCCGACGTCATCACTATGACGGAACCGACCGAGATCTTCGACAAGATCGACCTCAAGGCCGATGCCCTCTGATCTGGAGGGCCTCGCCGCCGCCGAGGACCGCGACTGGCGCCCCTCCCCGCTGCAGGCGTGGTGGGCGGGGCTCTCCGCGGTCCCGCGCGGCTGGCTGCGCAGGCGGCTGAACCCCGACAACCAGACCCGGCTGCATCTGGCGCATCTCGTCGCCCGGCGGCCGGGCCAGTTCGTCCTCGGTCCCCACACCTATGGCCGGCCGAAGATCCGCTTTCCGGAAAGCGGGGCGCGGCTCGCCATCGGGCGCTACGGCTCGATCGCCGACGGCGTCGAGATCCTGCTCGGCGGCAACCATCGGCTCGACTGGGCGACGACCTACCCGTTTCCGGCAATGCCGCGCCTCTGGCCCGAGGCCGCGGGCGTGACCGGATACGACACCACGCGCGGCGACGTCGTCATCGGCCACGACGTCTGGCTCGGCTCGCAATGCATGGTCATGTCGGGACTGCGGATCGGCCACGGGGCCGTGGTCGCAGCCCGGGCGGTCGTGACGCGCGACGTGCCGCCCTATGCGATCGTCGCTGGCAACCCGGCCCGCATCGTCCGGCTGCGCTTCGACGAGGCAACGGTCGCGGCGCTGCTCGATAGCCGCTGGTGGGAGCTGCCGCGCGAGCAGCTCGTGCCGCTCCTGCCGCTCATCATGAGCGACCGGGTCGCGGAATTCGCCGCTGCGGCCAGGAGCCCTGCAGCAGGCGCCGCTTGAGGTCGAGCGCCGGCTTCTCGACCAGGAACCAGGACAGCGCCGCGACGATGAAGGTCACCGCGAGCGACGGCCACAGCAGCGTGACCGCCCCCAGGCTCGGGAACAGCGCATGCAGGGCTTGCTGCGCCGGCCAGCCATAGAGATAGACCCCGTAGGACAGGTCGGCCGGCGGTTCGCGCGAGCGCCGCGTCAGCGCCGGGGCGAGCGCGAGCACAAGCAGGCCCCAGGAGGTGACGAGATAGAGCGCCGCCTTGTAGAGCGGCGTGAAGGAGAGCGGCACGAGAGCCAGCAGCGCCAGCGCCAGCAACGGCAGCGAGAGCGTCACCCGCTCGCGATAGAGGTAGATCACGCCGCCGGCGAGGAAGATCAGCGGCAGGCGCAGCGCCGTCTCCGTGCTCTTCGGCCCGAGCGGCGTCAGCTCCTCCCGCATGACCACGCCCAAGGCGAGCGCCACCAGCGCAGCGAGGGCGAGGCGCGGCCTGGCGAGCAGGCCAAGGACGCCGGCGACGAGCACGCCGATATAGCAGAGCGTCTCGTATTTCAGCGTCCACACCGTCCCCATCGGGAACTGCAGCGGGTTGTTCTCGAACACGCCCGGCAGGGCCGCCGCGCTCTTGAACGTGGTCAGCGTCGCGGTGATGAAGCGCCACAGCCGCGGATCGCTGAAATAGGCGGACCTGTCGAGGCTGGTCATCAGCCCGCCGAGGACGAGCGCGACGACCAGCACCGCCGCGATCAGGCCGGGCGCGATCCTGAGCACCCGCGCCAGCACATAGTCGCGCCAGCCGCGCCGCAGGAAGCTCATCGTGACGAGGAAGCCGGAGATGGCGAAGAAGCCGTTGACCGCATGCTCGCCGAGGGTGAAGCCCGTCGTCGCGAACCAGGGCTCCTGCTCGATCCGCCCGTCGGTGACGCTGAAGGCATGAGAGATCACCACGGCGACCGCCATCACCAGCCGCAGCAGGCCGAAATTATTGTGCGGATTGGCGAGCGCTTCTGAGACGCGTGGCGCACGCCCGATCATGGCAAAACCTCCAGCCCTTCCCGTGCCAGCGCCGTCTCGCCGCGCCCCCAGGCGCGCGCGCCTGCGACCGAGCCGGCATGGGCGCTCATCTTCTCGCGCCTGAGCAGCAGGCCGTAGCCGATCGCCTTCGCGAAATTCTCCAGCGTGCGGATCGGCCCCGGCTCCGGCAGCCCGTATTTGCGGGCGATGTAGCGTTCCGACCAGGCGAGGTGCCAGCGCGCCTTGAAGCGCCGTTGCGGCGACGGCGCCGTCGAGCGCCCGCGCCCATGCCGCGCCTCGCCGCCATGGACATGGATCAGCGCATGGCCGGCATCGCGCATCCGCCGGCACAGGTCGTCATCCTCGTAGAACAGGAAGATCGCCGGGTCGAAGCCGCCGAGCGCGAGGAACAGCTCGCGCCGGATCAGCAGGCAGGCGCCGGAGAGGAAGGGCAGACAGGCGTCGCCCTCCGGCACGATCATGGCGCCGCTGCGGTTGAGGTGATCAGGCGAGAGCAGCGAGCGCGGCTGCACGAAGATGCGCCCCGAGGGCTCCACGATCCGCGGCGCCAGCATGCCGGCATCGGGGTAGCGCCCGGCTGCCGCGACCAGAGCGGCCGCGGCCCCCCGTCCCAGCTCCAGGTCGGGATTGACGATCAGCACATAGGGTGTCGTCGCCGCCGCCACGCCGGCATTGTTCGCCCGGCCATAGCCCTCGTTGCGGGCATTGGCGATCACCCGCGCGCCCTTCGCCGAAGCGACCTCGCGGCTCGCATCGCCGCTGGCATTGTCGACGACGATCGCCGGCACGCCCTCGGCCGCCAGCGCATCGAGGCAGGCGGGCAGGACCTCGGCGCTGTCGTAGCTGACGACGATGGCGGTAACGGAGGCGGCGGGCATCGCGGCCTTGTGGCCTCGACCGCGCGCCGGACGCAAGCGAATTCAGAGCCCAGCGTCTCCAGGGCAACGCTTGTTGGCCCCAAAGCGGCTCTAGCGTCGCGCCAATACGCCGATCTCGCCCTGGACGCGCTCGCGCTCGGCCGTGTCGCAGCGATGCGGTGCCTTGTAGGATTTTACCGCAAAGCGGGCATTGGCCTCGACGAAGCGTTGCCTGTCCTGCCTGTCGAGTCGGGCGATGATGCCGCCGCGGTCGACGCGCAGGCCGCAATCATAGGCGCGCGAGACGGTCGCCGCAGCGTATTCGACCGTGCCCGGCCGGGGATTGGCCACGCTCGTGCATCCGGCGAGGGCGAGCAGCATCGCCCCCGCGGCCAGCGGCTTGAGGATCGTCATGGGCTCGGCCGGCGGTCAGGAGGCGTCGAAATTTCCGGCGCGGATGCGGCCCATCCGCTGCCGGAGCTGCGCCCGTTCCTCGGCCGTGCAGGGCTGCGGACGCACGCCCTGGTTGATCATCTCGGCTTCGGAAACGCCGACATAGGCGGCACGCGCGGCCGCGATCTGCTCGTCGCTGGCGCCGCGCGCCTTCTCGGCCGCGAGGAAGCGGTCGAGCGTCGTGCGCTGCGGCGTGCCGGCCTTGCAGGCGCTGGCTCGCGAGACCGTCGTCGCCAGCGCCGAGGCGCGCCCGGCGCTGGTGTCCTGGCCGGCGACGCAGGCGCCGAGCGGCAAGGCGAGGATACAGGCGAGCGACAGCGCTCGCCCGGCAGGCAGGCAGGCCATGGTCGCTCAGCCGTTCTTCTCGGGCAGGTTGACCCGCAGATGCGCCTCGCGCAGCTGCTTCGGCGTCGCCTCGGCCGGCGCCCCCATCAGCAGGTCGACGGCCTGCTGGTTCATCGGGAACAGCGCGACCTCGCGAAGGTTAGTCGCGCCCGCCAGCAGCATGATGATGCGGTCGATGCCGGCCGCCATGCCGCCATGCGGCGGCGCGCCATACTGGAAGGCGCGATACATGCCGCCGAAGCGCTCGATCACCGTCTCCTCGCCATAGCCGGCGATCTCGAAGGCCTTCACCATCGCTTCCGGCTTGTGGTTCCGGATGCCGCCGGAGGCGAGCTCGTAGCCGTTGCAGGCGATGTCGTACTGGAACGCCTTGAGCGAGAGCGGATCCTCCTCGGTCAGCGCCTTCAGGCCGCCCTGCGGCATCGAGAAGGGGTTGTGCGAGAAATCGACCTTCTTCTCGTCCTCGTTGTACTCGAACATCGGGAAGTCGACGATCCAGGCGAAGGCATAGGCGTTCTCGTCGATCAGGTTGAGCTCCTGGCCGACCTTGTTGCGGGCCGAGCCCGCGAACTTGACGAACTTGTCCGGATCACCCGCGACGAAGAAGCAGGCATCGCCGCCCTTCAGCCCCATCTGCTTGATGATGGCGGCTACGCGCTCTGGGCCGATGTTGTTGGCGATCGGGCCCTGCCCCTCGCCATCCTCCTTAACCATCAGATAGCCGAGGCCGGGCTGGCCTTCGCCCTGCGCCCAGGAGTTCATCCGGTCGCAGAAGGCGCGCGAGCCGCCGCCCGGCCCGGGAATGGCCCAGACGCGGTTCTTCTCGCCCTCGAGGATGCGCGCGAAGACCTTGAAGCCCGAGCCGCGGAAATGCTCGGAAACGTCCTGCATCTCGATCGGGTTGCGCAGGTCCGGCTTGTCGGAGCCGTACTTCGCCATCGCCTCGGCATAGGGAATGCGCGGCCAGTTGCGGGTGACCGTCTTGCCGTCGCCGAACTCTTCGAACACGCCGGTGATCACCGGCTCCATCGTCGCGAAGACGTCCTCCTGCTCGACGAAGCTCATCTCGACGTCGAGCTGGTAGAACTCGCCCGGCAGGCGGTCGGCGCGCGGGTCCTCGTCGCGGAAGCAGGGCGCGATCTGGAAGTAGCGGTCGAAGCCCGCCATCATCATCAGCTGCTTGTACTGCTGCGGCGCCTGCGGCAGCGCGTAGAACTTGCCCGGATGCAGGCGGCTCGGCACCAGGAAGTCGCGCGCGCCCTCCGGTGAGGAGGCGGTCAGGATCGGTGTCTGGAATTCCGAGAAGCCGGCCGCCTTCATGCGCTGGCGCATGGAGTCGATGACCTTGGTGCGCAGCATGATGTTGTTGTGCAGCTTCTCGCGGCGCAGATCGAGGAAGCGGTACTTCAGGCGGGTGTCCTCGGGGTATTCGAGGTCACCGAACACGGGCAGCGGCAACTCGGCCGAGGGACCCAGAACCTCGATGCCCGTCGCGAAGACCTCGACGGCGCCGGTCGGCAGGTTGGGGTTCTCGGTGCCCGCGAGGCGCGCCTTCACCTTGCCGTCGATGCGCACGACCCATTCCGAACGGAGCGTTTCGGCATCGGCGAAGGCCGGCGAATCCGGATCCACTACCACCTGCGTCATGCCATAATGGTCGCGCAGGTCGATGAAGAGCACGCCGCCATGGTCGCGGATGCGGTGGCACCAGCCGGAAAGGCGCACGGTGTTGCCGATGTCGCTCTCGCGGAGCGCGCCGCAGGTATGGGAACGGTAGCGATGCAGGGTCACGGGATCGGTCTTTCGGAAAGGCAACGAAAGCCGGCCAAATCGGGCCGGCAGCAGCTTGGGGCTAAGCACACGCGCGCGCCCGAAATGTCAAGAACGGCCACTTCGTCGGCCCGCCAGCGCCCGCAGCGCATCCTCCATTCGGAGGAACCCCAAGAATTCGCGTGAGATCAATAGGTTGAGCATGTATTCGTCGCAAAAGTGGTTTCCACTTTGGCGAAACATGTTCTAAGAGCCGAAGACCATGCATCTGATCACCGATACCGCCGAACTCGCCGCCGCCTGCGATTGCATCGCCGCCCATCCCTTCGTGACGGTCGACACCGAGTTCCTGCGCGAGACGACCTATTATCCGAAGCTGTGCCTGATCCAGCTCGCCTCGCCGGAAGAGGCGGTGCTGGTCGACCCGCTGGCGCCTGATCTCGATCTCGCCCCCTTCTTCGGGCTGATGATCAACGAGGCGGTGGTGAAGGTCTTCCACGCCGCCCGGCAGGACCTCGAAATCGTCTGGCTGCTCGGACGCGTGCTGCCCACTCCGCTCTTCGACACGCAGGTCGCCGCCATGGTCTGCGGCTATGGCGACTCGGTCGGCTACGAGCAGCTCGCCAACGACCTCGCCAAGGCGCGCATCGACAAGTCCTCGCGCTTCACCGACTGGTCGCGCCGCCCGCTCACCGAGGCGCAGCTCGCCTATGCCGAGTCCGACGTCACCCATCTGCGCCAGATCTACCTGGCGCTGAAGGCCGATCTCGATGCGAGCGGCCGGGAGAGCTGGGTGGCGGAGGAGATGGCGGTGCTGTCCTCGCCTGCGACATACGAGGTCAAGCCGGAGAACGCTTGGCTGCGGCTGAAGGGTCGCGTCCGCAAGCCGCGCGAATTGCCGCTGCTGATGGAGGTCGCCGCCTGGCGCGAGCGCGAGGCGCAGAGCCGCGACGTGCCGCGCCAGCGCGTGCTCAAGGACGACGCGCTGATGGACATCGTCCAGCGCGGCCCGCGCACGGTCGAGGCGCTGGCCGAGCTGCGCTCCGTCCCCAACGGCTTCGAGCGCTCCCGCAGCGGCGGCGAGGTGCTGGCGGCGATCGAGCGCGCCGGCGCCATCGATCCGAAGACCCTGCCCAGGCTGGAGCGCGAGCGCGGCCGGCCGACCAACGGCGCCGTGCTCGACCTGCTCAAGGTCCTGCTCAAGGCCGTCGCCGATGCCGAGCGCGTCGCGCCGAAGATCATCGCCTCCAGCGACGACCTCGAGGCCATCGCCTCCGACGAGCTGTCCGATGTCCCTGCCCTGCAGGGCTGGCGCCGCGGCGTCTTCGGCGAAAAGGCGCTCGCGCTGAAGAACGGCACGCTCAGCCTGCGCATCCAGCGCGGCCGGGTCGTGGTGAGCTGAAACCCGATCGCCACGCCGTCATTCTCGGGCGAAGCGAAGCGCAGACCCGAGAATCGCTGGCAGGTGGAGGTTCCCGCAGCCGCACGTCACGAGATGCTCGCGTCAAGCCCGAGCATGACGGCTACTCGCTTCACCCCCCGACCCCGTAGCTCTTCACCAGCGAGCCGGTGACCAGCCCCCAGCCGTCGACCAGCACGAAGAAGATCAGCTTGAAGGGCAGCGCCACCGTCACCGGCGGCAGCATCATCATGCCCACCGACATCAGGATCGAGGCCACGACGAGGTCGATGATCAGGAAGGGCACGAACAGCAGGAAGCCGATCTCGAAGGCCCGCCTGAGCTCCGAGATCATGAAGGCCGGCACCAGCACCTCGACGCCGATATCCTGGGGCTGCTGCGGGCGCGGCCCCTGCGACATGTCGAGGAAGAGCGCGAGATCCTTCTCGCGGACATGCTTCAGCATGAAGGTCTTGAAGGGTACGACGCCGCGGTTATAGGCCTCCTGCGGCTGGATCTGCCCGGCGACCAGCGGCTGCACCGCGCCGGTGTAGGCCTCGCGCAACGTCGGCGCCATGACGAAGCCGGTCAGGAACAGCGACAGCCCGATGATCACGGCGTTGGGCGGCGCGGTCTGCGTGCCCAGCGCCGAGCGCAGCAGCGACAGCACCACGACGATCCGGGTGAACGAGGTCACCATGATCAGGATCGACGGCGCCAGCGACAGTACCGTGATGACGGCGATCAGCTGCAGCGCCCGTTCGGCGACGCCCCCGCCCTGCCCGAGATCGAGCGAGAGCGTCTGCGGCAGCGCCGGCGTCGCCTGCAGGGCGAGCAGCAGCATGGCTGCCAGCGCGGCGCGCCCGCAACGATAGCGTCTCGCTGGTCTGGAACTCAATGTCACAAATGGCCGCCGCTACGCCCGACTCAACGCGATCAGGCGGCACGAGGCTAGCCACAGCAAAACGCCGCGCAACCGATGCGCGGCGCAGGAGACGCAAGGTCCCGACATTCCTGTTGATGGCCGCCGGCTCATCGACCGGCGGAGGCATCCAGGCGATCCCGGCTCAGGACTTCGCCTTGGGGTCGCGGCCGAGCAGCCGGGCGAATTCGGCCTCGATGGCATCGACGGAGAACGGGTCGATCTCCTTCGGGTCGGACTCGGCCGGCTTGTCCTCCTTGGGCTTGTCGGCCTTCGGCTTCGCCTCCGCGGCGGGCTCCTTCGGCTTCTCGGTCTGCTCGAAGGCCGCGTCGAGCTCCTCCATATCCATGATCGGCTCATCGGCCGGGACGGCGGGCTTCGCCTCGGCTTTGGGCTCCGGTTCGCTGGCCGGGAGCGGCTCCGGCGTGGCGGGTTTCGGCTCCGCTGCCCTGGCTTCGGGCGCCTTGGCTTCGACGGGCTTGGGCTCGACGGGTTTGGGCTCCTGCACCTTGGCGGGAGCACGCTCCGGCGTCAGGCCGAGCGCAGCCGCAAGCTCTGCCTCGACATCGCTCGGAAGAGCGGCCGGGCGCGGCGGCGCGGGCGGCGGGGTGGGCTCCGGCCTGGTTTCGAGCTTGGGCTCGAAACGGGGTTCGATCCGGGGCTCGGGCACCGGCGCCGGCGGCACCGGGGCCGGCGGCTCCACGAAGGGCTTCGGCGGCTCCGCGGCAGGCTTCGCGGTCCCGGCAAGAGGCTTCGCCGACGGAACCGGCGGCTCCTGCTGCGGCGCTTCGCCCGGCAGGTTGGCGGGACGAACTGCCGAGAAGGGCCGCTTCAGCGCCTCTTCCAGCTGCCGCGTCATGTCGTCGAGTTCGCCGGCGCTGACCGCCGGAGGCGGCGCATGCTCGCGCGCAAAGCTCGGCGCTGGGCCGGTCGTCAGCGGCGGGGCGGCGGGCTGCGGTGGCGCCGCGGGCTTGGCCGGCGGCTCGCTTCCGCCGACACCGAGCGCGGCGGCGACGCCAGCCCCCGCGGCAGCCGCCGCGGCGTTATCGGCAAGGGCCGGCGCGGTCCGGTGCGGCAGCGGCGGCAGCATGTCCGGCAGATCGGCCAGAGGACCGCTCCTGCGGGGCTCCTCGCCTCCCCGGACCGGCTGCTCGCTCGGCGGCACCAGCGTGTCGAACGGCGGCAGCGGACGATCCGGAAGCGCCGCCTCGGCATAGCTCGGGGCCACGGCCCGGCCGCCGCTGCGCAGGATGTTGGTCTCGACGACGACGTCGGAAGCGCCGCCGATCATGACGAGGTGTTCGATATTGTCGCGCCGGATCAGGACGAGCTGGCGCTGCCGGTCGAGATCATAGGTGTCGACGACACCGAGTCGCGGCTGGCGCTGGCGTCCGCCCGCCTGTCCGCGCAGGCGCAACCGCCCCCCCTGTATCTGTCGCACGAACAATCCGAGCAGCGCGAGAAGCACCAGGATGACGACAGAGGCGACGATCACCTTCTGCGCGGTCGAGAGTTCCAATCCGAACAAGCTCTGCAAGGTCTGCCTCATCTGCGACGGCGGCCCCCGACGGCCGAAGTTCCGCCCGAGGTTCAACACCTTGGCTATAGCACAACGCTTTCACTATCGGGAAACATGGTGAACGCGTGGTTAATGCAACCAACGAAATGCCGGAGACTTAACCGGGCGTTAACCATGCACCCGGCAGGATTTGCCCAGTGACGGGCAACGCGACGGAAGGCTGGGGGCATGGCGAATGACGGCTTGAGCATCGGCGGCGGCCTGATGCAGGCGCTGAAACAGCGCATGCACTACCAGCAGTCGCGCCAGAAGGTCCTCGCCGAGAACGTCGCCAACGCCGACAGCCCGGGCTTCCGCCCGCTCGACCTCAAGCCGCCGCCCCTCGATCCGGCCCGTGCCGGGATCGCCCTTGCCCGCACCAGCGCCGGCCATATGAGCCTCTCCACCGGCAATGGCGGCTTCGACGGCACCGGAGCCCCGCGCTTCGAGACCACGCCGAACGGCAATGCGGTCAACCTTGAGGACGAGATGCTCAAGGTCGCGCAGAACCAGTCCGACTATCAGCTCGCCGCCTCGCTCTACAGCAAGGGCCTCGGGCTGATGAAGATCGCCATCGGCAAGGGCCGCTGACGGGGAGCCGGATCATGGACCTGATCAAGAGCATCGCCGTCGCCGCTTCCGGCCTGCGCAGCCAGTCCGGCCGGATGCGGGTCATCGCCGAGAACATCGCCAACGCCGATTCCGGCCCCGAGCGCGCCGGCGCCGATCCCTATCGCCGCAAGGTCCCGACCTTCCAGCGCCATTTCGACCGCGAGCTCGACGCCCAGCTCGTGGCACTCGGCAAGGTCCAGCGCGATCAGAGCGCCTTCAAGGTCAAGCACGAGCCCGGCAACCCGGCCGCCGACGCCAACGGCAACGTCCAGATGCCCAACGTCAATTCGCTGGTCGAGATGGTCGACATGCGCGAGGCCCAGCGCAGCTACGAGGCCAACCTCAACCTGATCTCTTCGACGCGCCGGATGATCCAGCGCACGATCGACATCCTGCGCGCCTGACGCGCACCGCTCCAGAAGGGGACTTAAACCGCCATGGCCACTCCGGGTTTCGCCGCGGGCGCCTATGCCTCCATCCAGGGGGTTGGCGCCGGCAATCTGATGCGCAAGCCCATCGCCACGGGCGGGGCGGAAGCGGGCGGCCCGGATTTTTCGGCCCTGCTCGGCAAGGCGCTCGACGCCACGGCCGAAGCCGGTCGCAAGGCCGATACCCAGACCGCGAGCGTCGCCGGCGGGCGAGCCGACATCGTCAATGTCGTCACCGCCGTGGCCGAGAGCGAGGCGGCGATCGAGACCTTGGTCGCGGTGCGCGATCGCGTCATCGCAGCCTATGAGGAAATCATGCGGATGCCGGTCTGACGGCGGCAGGATCGGACGGGAATCATGACTTCCGGAGCTATTCTCGACGTCGCCCGCGACGGCATCGTCGTCTTCCTCAAGGTCGGCGGGCCGCTGATGGCGATCGCGCTCGTCGTCGGCCTCGCCGTCTCCCTGGTGCAGGCGCTGACCCAGATCCAGGAGCAGACGCTGGTCTTCGTGCCGAAGATCATCGCCGTCTTCGCCGCGCTCCTGCTGTTTCTGCCGTTCATGGGGGACGCGCTGGCGGGTTATATGGGGCGAGTCGCCGCCCGAATCGCCACGGGCGGATGATTTCGCCGCGAATGCTGCCGGCCCTTGCCGGGCCGGGCCCGCGGCGCCAGCCCTGGTGTGAAGGTGCCCGCGGCACGATGCAGATCGCGATCCTGCCCGAGATCAGCGCCCTTTTCGTGCTCGTCTTCGCGCGGGTCGGCACGCTCGTCATGCTGATGCCCGGCATCGGCGAGCGCTTCATCTTCTCGCGCGGGCGGCTGTCGCTCGCCTTCTTCATCGCGCTGATGATCCTGCCCGTCGCCCGCCCCTCCCTGCGCATCCCCCCCGATATCTCCGGCGTCGTCGCGCTGCTGATCGGCGAATTGCTGATCGGCCTCGTCATCGGGCTCTGCGCCCGGCTGGTGATGGCCTGCCTGCAGACGGCCGGCACCCTCGTCGCCCAGACCATGGGGCTCGGCTTCGCCATGACCGTCGATCCGACCGGCGGCCTGCAGAACCCCTCGATCGGCAATTTCCTGACGATGCTCGGCATCACGCTGATCCTGACCACGGACCTGCACCACATCGCCATCGCCGCGATCCATGAAAGCTATCGCCTGCTGCCGCCCGGCGGCGTGCCCGATCTGCCGGACATCCTCACGCTCGCCGTGCAGTCGGCGGCGCGCGGCTTTGCGCTCGCGGTCCAGATCGCCGCGCCCTTCCTGATCTTCGGCCTGCTGTTCAATCTCGGCCTCGGCGTGCTGGCCCGGATGATGCCGCAGCTCCAGGTCTTCTTCCTCGCCGTACCGGCCTCGATCTTCGGCGGCATGCTCGTCCTGCTCGTCGTCATCGGCGTGATGATGAGCGTCTTCATGAACGATCTCGGCGCCTTCCTGCGCCAGTTCACCGGCAACTGAGGTCGCGATGGCCGAAGATACCGAAAATGAGGACAGGACAGAGGACCCGACCCAGCGAAAGCTGGACGAGGCCACCGAGAAAGGCGACGTCCCCAAATCGCAGGAGATCGGCACCTTCTTCGTGCTCTGCGGCTTCACGCTGGCGCTGCTGGTCGCCGCCGGCTGGTCGGCCCGCGACGCGATGCTGTCGCTGCGCGGCTTCCTGATGAACGCGCATCAGGTCCCCTCCGACGGCGCCGCCTTCATGCAGGTCACGCGTCAGGGAATATTCACCGGCTTCATGGCGCTCGGCCTGCCCTTCGCCTTCATCCTCTGCGCCGGCCTTGCCGGCGCCATGCTTCAGCACAAGCCGCTCTGGACCTTCGAGCCGCTGATGCCGAAGTTCAACCGGATCTCGCCGATGGCCGGCGCCAAGCGGATGTTCGGCAAGGAGGCCTGGGTCAATTTCGCCAAGGGCCTCGCCAAGACCGCCCTGATCGGAACCGTGGTCTGGTACACGCTCTGGAACCAGCACGATCGGCTCGAAGCCTTCGTGCAGATGAACGTCGCCGCCCTGATGCCGGCGACGCTCTCGCTCGCCATCAAGCTGATGGGCGCGGTGCTCGCCCTCTTCGCCATCATCGCGATCGGCGACTTCGCCTGGCAGCGCTTCTCCTGGTACCAGCGCCAGAAGATGACGAAGCAGGAGATCAAGGACGAGTTCAAGAACTCCGAAGGCAATCCCGAGATCAAGGCGAAGCTGCGCCAGATCCGTGCCCAGCGCGTGCGCAAGCGCATGATGGCGGCAGTGCCGAAGGCGACGGTGATCATCACCAACCCGACGCACTTCGCCGTCGCCCTGCAATACGAGCCCGGCATGGCGGCGCCGCTCTGCCTGGCGAAGGGCGTCGACAGCATGGCCCTCAAGATCCGCGAGGTCGCCGGCGAGCATCGCGTGCCGATCGTGGAGAACCCGCCGCTGGCGCGCGCGCTCTACGCCACGGTCGACATCGACGACGAAATTCCTGTCGAACATTACCAGGCCGTGGCCGAAGTCATCGGTTACGTCTTGCGCCTGAAGGGTCGGCGCGCCTAACTCGGCAGGAAATGCGAAGGAAGGACGGCCGCCATGTTATCGGTGCGGCCCCAAGCGAACGGACTCCACCGCATGAGCGGCACCACGGCGACCACAACGATCGATCGCTCCGACAAGCCAGGCCATATCGGCGTCATCCTGCTGGTGGCGGGCCTGCTCGTCGGCGCCGCGATCGCGCTCGGCTTCATCGCCAATGAATGGGCGCAGCCGCTCATCCTCGGGCTCCTCGCCATTCTCTCGGTGGTCGGTGTCTTCGGCCTCTTCGCCTTCGCCATCGGCCTGATCCAGTTCTCCGGCCGGGCCGCCCGCAACGATCTGACCAAGACCGTTGTGGACAGCGCGGACGAGGGCATCGTCGTCACCGAGGGCGAGAACGAGATCGTCTATGCCAACGAGGCCTATCTGGCGCTCGCCGGCGCGACAGGCGCCAACGACCTCAAGCCGGTCGGGCGCCTGCTGACCGGCCGGGCGGATGTCTCGGAGGCGATCTACCGGCTGGCGGCGGCCGCCCGCGAGAATCGCCGCCTCGTCGAGGAGGTGCGGCTGGAGCCGTCGCTCAACGGGCGCAGCGAGGTCGGCTGGTATCGCGTCCGCGTCGCCCCGGTTCGCCGCGAGACCGGCAACGCCACGCTCTGGTCGGTGTCCGACATCACCCCCGAGCGCGAGCGCCAGGAGAACGCCTTCCAGGAACTCCAGCACGCCATCGACTATCTCGACCACGCCCCCGCCGGCTTCATCTCGATCGATGCCGATGGCGAGGTCTCCTATCTCAACGCCACCCTGTCGAGCTGGCTCGACTTCGACCTCGCCCGCTTCGGCTCGGGCGGGCTGCATCTCGACGACATCTGCACCCCGGCCGCCGCCGCGCTGATCCAGGCGATCAGGGGCCAGCCGGGCGATGTCCGCGTCGAGGTGCTCGACGTCGACCTGAAGCGCCGCAACGGCAACCCGCTGCCGGTGCGCCTGCATCACCAGGTCGCCTTCGGACAGGACGGCCGCGCCGGTTCCTCCCGCACCCTCGTCCTCAATCGCGCGCCCGGCGAGGCCGGCGCCGATGGCGGCAGCGATGCCGAAGTCCGCTTCGCCCGCTTCTTCCATTCCACGCCGATGGCGATCGCCACCATCGACAGGACCGGGGCGATCCTACGCTCCAACGCCGCCTTTGCCCGCCTCGCGCCGGCCGACAAGCAGCTGCACACCATCCATGACCTGGTCGCGCCGGATGCCGGGCTGGAGCGCGCAATCGCCGAGGTGGTCGAGGGCAGCGCCGGGGTCAGCCCGCTCGATCTCGCGCTTGCCGGCGAGGACGGGCGTTCGGCCAAGCTCTACCTCACCCCCGTCGCGGCCTCCGAGGACGGCGACGGCGAGCGCGCCATCGTCTACGCGCTGGAGACCACGGCCGAGCGCAAGCTGCGCGACAATATGGACCAGGCCGGCAAGATGCAGGCGGTCGGCCAGCTCGCCGGCGGCATCGCGCACGACTTCAACAACGTGCTGCAGGTCATCATCAACGCCTCCGAGTTCCTGCTCGCGAGCCACCGGCCGACCGACCCGTCCTTCCCGGACATCATGCAGATCAAGCAGAATGCCTACCGCGCCGCGGCGCTGGTCCGGCAGCTGCTCGCCTTCTCGCGCCGCCAGACCCTGCGCCCGCAGGTGCTGGAGCTCGGCGAGGTGCTCTCCGATCTCTCGCTGATGCTGAAGCGCGTCGTCGCCGACAAGGTCACGCTCGACGTCCGCCAGGGCCGCGACCTCTGGCCGGTCAAGGCCGATCTCGGCCAGCTCGAGCAGGTCATCGTCAACCTCGCCGTCAACGCCCGCGACGCCATGCCGGATGGCGGCAAGCTGACGGTGCGCACCCGCAACCTCGCCCGCGAGGACTGCGCGAGCGTCCACCACGCCGCCCTGCCCGCCGACGACTACGTGCTGCTCGAGGTCGAGGACACCGGCACCGGTATCCCGCAGGAGCATATCGACAAGATCTTCGAGCCCTTCTTCACCACCAAGGAGGTCGGCAAGGGCACCGGCCTCGGCCTCTCCATGGTCTACGGCATCGTCAAGCAGACCGGCGGCTACGTCTTCGTCGATTCCACCATCGGCAAGGGCACGGCCTTCCAGATCTTCCTGCCGCGCCACGTCCCGAGCCAGGAGGAGATCGCCGCCGAGGCCGCCGCCAAGGAAGCGCCGAAGAAGCTCGCCGCCGACCATACCGGCGCCGGCGTCATCCTGCTGGTCGAGGACGAGGACGCGGTGCGCGCGCTCAACGCCCGCATGCTGGTCTCGCGGGGCTATACCGTCCACGAGGCAGCGTCGGGCGTCGAGGCGCTCGACATCTTCCTGAAGAACGACGGCCAGATCGACCTCGTCGTCTCCGACGTCGTCATGCCCGAGATGGACGGCCCGACCCTGCTCGGCGAGCTGCGCCAGCGCAACCCGAACACCAAGGTCGTCTTCGTTTCCGGCTATGCCGAGGAGGCCTTCCGCAAGAACCTGCCCGAGGGCGAAGGCTTCCACTTCCTGCCGAAGCCCTTCACCATGAAGCAGCTCGTCGAGACCGTGAAGGCGGCGATGGGCTGAGCCCGGAAGGTCTTCCGCACCGTCGTTCCGGGGCTTCGCATCGGCGAAGAGCCTGGAACCCATGGCCACGACGCCATTCCAGCTATCGTCATGCTCGCCCTTGTGGCGGGCATCCACCTCCTGAACGCCACATTGCACGAAGGCGGCCGTGGATGGTCGGGACAAGCCCGCCCCACGGAAATGTCGTGTTCATGGGCTCCGGGCTCAGGCCTTCAGCCTGCCCCGGAATGACGGCATCGCCATGCCGAAATCATCACCCCCGCGTTCTCCTGACAGAAACTGACATCGAGAACAAAAAAAGAACTTGCCCCTAAGAACAAAGAGTGATCATTCTCCTGTCAAGATTGATTGAGATGTCCCCTTGGCCCTGCCATAAGGAGCCCGAACCGTGAATCAGGCAAACCTCAGACTCGTGGAAGGCTCCTCGATGGACAAGGCCAAGGCGCTCGATGCGGCGCTCTCCCAGATCGAACGTGCCTTCGGCAAGGGTTCGATCATGCGGCTCGGCAAGAACCCGCAGGCGATCGAGATCGAGACGATCTCGACCGGCTCGCTCGGCCTCGACATCGCGCTCGGCGTCGGCGGCCTGCCCAAGGGCCGCATCGTCGAGATCTACGGGCCGGAATCCTCCGGCAAGACCACGCTGGCGCTGCACACCATCGCCGAAGCCCAGAAGAAGGGCGGCGTCTGCGCCTTCGTCGATGCCGAGCATGCGCTCGACCCGGTCTATGCCCGCAAGCTCGGCGTCAACCTCGACGACCTGCTGATCTCGCAGCCCGACACCGGCGAGCAGGCGCTGGAGATCACCGACACCCTCGTCCGCTCCGGCGCGATCGACGTGCTCGTGGTCGACTCCGTCGCCGCGCTGACGCCCCGCGCCGAGATCGAGGGCGAGATGGGCGATGTCCAGCCCGGCCTCCAGGCCCGCCTGATGAGCCAGGCGCTGCGCAAGCTCACCGCCTCGATCTCGCGCTCGAACTGCATGGTGATCTTCATCAACCAGATCCGCATGAAGATCGGCGTGATGTACGGCTCGCCCGAGACCACCACCGGCGGCAACGCGCTCAAGTTCTACGCCTCGGTGCGCCTCGACATCCGCCGCGTCTCGACGCTGAAGGAGCGCGACGAGGCGACCGGCAACCAGGTCCGCGTCAAGGTCGTCAAGAACAAGGTCGCGCCGCCCTTCAAGCAGGTCGAGTTCGACATCATGTTCGGCGAGGGCATTTCCAAGGTCGGCGAGCTGATCGATCTCGGCGTCAAGGCCGGCATGGTCGAGAAGGCGGGCGCCTGGTTCTCCTTCGACAGCCAGCGCCTCGGCCAGGGCCGCGAGAACGCCAAGAGCTTCCTCAAGGCCAATCCGGACCTCGCCGCCAAGATCGAGGCCACGATCCGCCAGAATTCCGGCCTCGTCGCCGACCGCATCCTCGACGAAGCGGCCCCGACGGCGGACGATCTCGACGAAGGCGAAGCCTGAGACAACCAATGCCGTCATGCTCGGGCTTGACCCGAGCATCTCAGGCCGAATGAGGCGGCCTATCCTGAGAGAGATTCTCGGGTCTACGCTTCGCTCCGCCCGAGAATGACGTTCCAGCCCAAGCGGGCGGCCTTCGGGCCGCCCTTTTCGTTTGCCGATAAGGCCTTGCAGGTGGTGCGCTGCAACGAGCTTTCTGGACAGGGGCGAGCCGCCTGACTAGAACCGGTCCTTCCCGCCGGGCGCGAGCCCGGCCCCTGCCCGTTTTGAGAAGCGCAACGAGCGATGAGCGGCGTCAACGATATCCGGTCGACCTTCCTCGACTACTTCAAGTCCCAGGGCCACGAGGTCGTGCCGTCGAGCCCGCTCGTCCCGCGCAACGACCCGACGCTGATGTTCGCCAATTCGGGCATGGTGCAGTTCAAGAACGTCTTCACCGGCCAGGAGAAGCGCCCCTATTCGCGCGCCACCACCGCCCAGAAATGCGTGCGCGCCGGCGGCAAGCACAACGACCTCGACAATGTCGGCTACACCGCGCGCCACCACACCTTCTTCGAAATGCTGGGGAACTTCTCCTTCGGCGACTATTTCAAGGAACAGGCGATCAACCACGCCTGGACGCTGGTCACCCGCGAATTCGGCCTGCCCAAGGACAAGCTCCTCGTCACGGTCTATTCCGAGGATGACGAGGCGCATGCCCTCTGGAAGAAGATCGCCGGCCTGACCGACGACAAGATCATCCGCATCCCGACCTCGGCCAATTTCTGGCGCATGGGCGACACCGGCCCCTGCGGCCCCTGCTCCGAGATCTTCTTCGACCATGGCGACCATATCTGGGGCGGCCCCCCCGGCTCCCCCGAGGAGGACGGCGATCGCTTCATCGAGATCTGGAACCTCGTCTTCATGCAGTACGAGGAGGCCGCGGGCGGCATCCGCACCGACCTGCCCCGCCCCTCGATCGATACCGGCATGGGGCTGGAGCGCATCGCGGCCGTGCTCCAGGGCACGCATGACAACTACAACATCGACCTGTTCCGCGCCCTGATCGGCGCCATCGCCGATCTCACCTCGGTCGATCCGGACGGCCCGATGAAGGCGAGCCATCGCGTCATCGCCGACCATCTGCGCTGCTCCTCCTTCCTGATAGCCGACGGCGTCCTGCCTTCCAACGAAGGCCGCGGCTATGTGCTGCGCCGGATCATGCGCCGCGGCATGCGCCATGCGCAGCTGCTCGGCGCCAAGGAGCCTCTGCTCTACAAGCTCGTGCCGGCCCTGACCCGCGAGATGGGCCGCGCCTATCCCGAGCTGCTGCGCGCCGAGGCGCTGATCACCGAGACGCTGAAGCTGGAGGAAACCCGCTTCCGCACCACGCTGGCACGCGGCCTCACCCTGCTCGACGACGCCTCCAAGGACCTGACCGCCGGCCAGAGCCTCAAGGGCGACGTCGCCTTCACGCTCTACGACACCTATGGCTTCCCGCTCGACCTGACGCAGGACGCGCTGCGCGCCCGCGAGATCACGGTCGATGTCGAGGGCTTCGATGCCGCCATGCAGCAGCAGAAGGCCAAGGCGCGCGCCGCTTGGGCCGGCTCCGGCGAGGCCGCGACCGAGACGCTCTGGTTCCCGCTGCGCGACAAGCACGGCGCCACCGAGTTCCTCGGCTACGACACCGAGACCGCCGAGGGCGTGGTCACCGCGCTGATCCGCGACAATGCCGAGGTCCAGTCGCTGAAGGCCGGCGAGAGCGGCTTCATGCTGGTCAACCAGACGCCGTTCTACGGCGAGTCCGGCGGCCAGGTCGGCGACGCCGGTCTGGTCAAGGCCCCCGGCACGCTGGTCGAGGTCAGCGATGTCCAGAAGAAGCTCGGCGACGTCTTCGCGCATAGCGTCACGGTCAAGGAAGGCGAGCTCAAGCTCGGCGCGGCGGTCGAACTCCTCGTCGACCATGAGCGCCGCACCGCGATTCGCGCCAACCACTCGGCGACGCATCTGCTGCACGAGGCGCTGCGCCTCGTCCTCGGCGACCATGTCGCGCAGAAGGGCTCGCTGGTCTCGCCCGACCGCCTGCGCTTCGACTTCTCGCACCCCAAGCCGATCAGCGAGGAGGAACTGCGCGAGGTCGAGGAGATCGCCAACGCGATCGTGCTGAAGAACGAGCCGGTGACGACCCGCCTGATGAGCGTCGACGAGGCGATCGCCTCCGGCGCGCGCGCCCTCTTCGGCGAGAAATACGGAGACGAGGTCCGCGTCGTCGCCATGGGGACCAACCCCGCCGGCCGCTCCTATTCGGTCGAGCTCTGCGGCGGCACCCATGCCGCGCGCACCGGCGATATCGGCCTCGTCAGCATCGTCGGCGAAGGCGCGGTCGCGGCGGGCGTGCGTCGTCTCGAGGCCATGACCGGCAATGGCGCGCGCCTGCGCCTCAATGAGGAATCGCGCCTGCTCGACGGGCTGGCGAGCCTGCTCAAGGTCCCCGCGGCCGAAGCCGGCAACCGCCTCGCCGCCCTGATCGAGGAGCGCCGCAAGCTCGACCGCGAGCTGACCGAGGCCCGCAAGAAGCTCGCCATGGGCGGCGGCGGCGCGACCGAGGACCCGATCAAGGAGATCGCCGGCGCCAAGCTGCTGGCGCGTGCCGTCACCGGCATCGAGATGAAGGACCTGAAGAGCCTTGCCGACGAGGCCAAGGCCCGCGTCGGCTCCGGCGTCGTCGCCATCGTCGGCGTCGCCGATGACGGCAAGGCCGGCGTCGTCGTCGGCGTCACGCCCGACCTGACCGAGCGCTTCGACGCGGTCGCGCTGGTGCGCGCGGCCTCCGAGCAGCTCGGCGGCAAGGGCGGCGGCGGCCGGCGCGACATGGCCCAGGCCGGCGGGCCGGACGGCAGCAAGGCGCAGGCCGCGCTCGACGCCGTCGCCGCCGCGATGGGCTGATGCGAACCGGCGGGGCAGGCCTGAGGCTTTCCCGCCGCGCCCTGTTGCTGGCTGCCGGCCTCTGGCCGGCGGCTGCCCTTGCGCAGAAGAAGAAGCCTGCGCCGGCAACCGGCCCCGCCATGTCGGCGGCACGGACCATCGTGGCCGGCGCGCCGCTCGGCGTCTTCCTGAGCCAACCACCGCAGGGCGCTCGCCTTGCCATAGCCCGCCCCGAGCACCCCGCCAGCAGCGCGATCGTCGTGGTCGAGCCGCAGAACACGGTGCCCGCCCTGCCCACGCCCGGCGTCGCCGGCACCTATGAGCTACGCCTGACCGCCGAGAAGGATGGCACACCCGTCATCCTGCTGCGCCAGCCGCTCGTCACCACCGAGCCCAGCGCCACGCTCGCCGCACCCGGCCGCGTCGGCCGCAGCCAGGCGCTGCCCGTGCGTGGCATCGGGCCGAACGGCGAGCAGGATCGCGTCGTGCTGGTTGCCGCCGACGCTCCCATCGAGGCGGAAGGCCCGCGCTTCTTCCCGGCGGAGAATGTCGAGTCGGTGCTGGAAGCGCCGGATCAGCCGGGCAGCTACGAGCTGCGCTATGTGATGAACGCCCCGGTCAGCGGGCTGCGCATCCTCGCCCGCCGCGCCGTCGTCGTGGAGTGATCCGGACGCTCGCCGGGGCCGCCTGCAACCTCGCGCGGCGAGTACTTCAGCCCATCGCTTCGCGCTTCTTGAGCAGCTCGTTGAGCAGGTCCTGCTGCTCGTTGAGCCGCGTCGCCAGCCGCTCCTCGGCGGCGGCGCCCGAGACGCCCGTGGCCTGTTCCATCAGCTCGGCGATATTCCTCCGGGCAATGGCGATCCGCTCGTCGAGTTCCATCTGCGAAGCGTTCTCAGGCATCCCAGCTCTCCGTATCGGCCAGTCTTCTTTCGACTACAGCGACAGTCAGCGCCCTCGCCAGCAGGAAAGGGCGCACCGTCCTCATGCACGAAGCGCCCACCCGCATTGGCTCCCATCATATCGATATGGGAGCGGGTGGTCACGTCGTCCAGCAGCGACCGACAACGCGCACCCAAGCGCCGTCGTTCCCTGTCCTGGCTGTGCGCCAATGAAAAAGCCCGGCCTTTCGGCCGGGCTTCGTCAGTTTCGCGTGAGGGCGTGCCTCAGGCCGCCATCGCCTTCTTCATGTTCTCGCTGACCTTCTCGAGGAAGCCGGTCGTCGAGAGCCACTTCTGGTCGGCGCCGACCAGCAGTGCGAGGTCCTTGGTCATGTCGCCGGCCTCGACCGTGTCGACCGTGACCTTCTCGAGCAGCGAAGCGAACTTGGCGAGCTCGGCGTTGTTGTCGAGCTTGGCGCGGTGGGCCAGGCCACGCGTCCAGGCGAAGATCGAGGCGATCGAGTTCGTCGAGGTCTCGCGGCCCTTCTGGTGCTCGCGATAGTGGCGAGTGACGGTGCCGTGCGCCGCTTCCGCCTCGACGGTCTTGCCGTCCGGCGTCATCAGCACCGAGGTCATCAGGCCGAGCGAGCCGAAGCCCTGCGCCACCGTGTCCGACTGCACGTCGCCGTCGTAGTTCTTGCAGGCCCAGACATAGCCACCCGACCACTTCATCGCCGAGGCGACCATGTCGTCGATCAGGCGGTGCTCGTAGGTGATGCCGAGCTTGTCGAACTCCGCCTTGAACTCCTTCTCGTAGATCTCCTGGAAGATGTCCTTGAAGCGCCCGTCATAGGTCTTGAGGATGGTGTTCTTGGTCGAGAGATAGACCGGGTACTTGCGGATCAGGCCGTAGTTCAGCGAGGCGCGGGCGAAGTCGCGGATCGAGTCGTCGAGATTGTACATCGCCATGGCGACGCCGGCGTCCGGGGCCTTGAAGACCTCCTTCTCGATGACGTTGCCGTCTTCCCCGACGAACTTGATCGACAGCGTGCCCTTGCCCGGGAACTTGAAATCGGTGGCGCGATACTGGTCGCCATAGGCATGGCGGCCGATGACGATCGGCTGGGTCCAGCCGGGCACCAGGCGCGGGACGTTCTTGCAGATGATCGGCTCGCGGAAGATCACGCCGCCGAGGATGTTGCGGATCGTGCCGTTCGGCGACTTCCACATCTGCTTCAGGTTGAATTCCTTCACGCGGGCCTCGTCCGGCGTGATGGTCGCGCACTTCACGGCGACGCCGTGCTTCTTGGTGGCGTTGGCGGCATCGATCGTGACCTGGTCGTTGGTCGCGTCGCGGTTCTCGACCGAGAGGTCGTAATAGTCGAGCTCGAGGTCCAGATACGGGAAGATCAGCGTGTCCTTGATCTTCTGCCAGATGATCCGGGTCATCTCGTCGCCGTCCATGTCGACGACCGGGTTGGCGACCTTGATCTTGCTCATGCGATGACCCCTGTGCTCTCCAGATAGAACGGTCCCGGGCCCGGCTTGCGGCCGCGGCCCGCGGCTGGGTCGCTTCCTAGCGGGTTAGAGGCAGCGGGGGAAGCGCGGCTTTCGGGCAATCTGATGCATGCCGATTATGCTGCACTGCCGCAAAATCGGCACCTTCCCGGCCTAGCCTGACCTACCGCTCGTCACAGCGACAGGACGAACGACGTGCTCCGCCCGATTTGGCCCCTTTCCGCCGCAGCAGCGGCTGCGTTGATCCTCGCCTGCATCGCGGGCGCCGACCCGGTTTCCGCCCAGGACGACACGCTGGAGCCCTTCGCGATCCAGCTGCCGATCCCGCGAGCGGCCCTGCTGGATCCCGATGCCGACGAGGCGGCTGCTGCGGAAGCGACGGTCTCCGGCGCCGATGCGGTGATCTTCAACCCGGCTCTCGCGGCGATCGGCCGCGCCAGCGCCGCCTCCGGTGCGCATCTGCGCGCCCGGGCGCCGATCCCCGTCGACATCATCCGCAACGGCTTCGCCGCGCGCCAGGATACGATGAGCGCTGCCCAAGACCGGTCTGTCGGCTTCAAGCTCGGCAAGGATGTCTTCTCGCTCTCGACCACGCTCTCCGCGCCCGCCAGCGCCGGCGCGACGCGCGATGCGCAGATCAGCTGGCGCCTGGCCCAGCCGATCTCCTCCGGCCGGGGCTTCATCTGGGGCTTGGCCACCGGGGGCGGCAGCTCGCTCTACGGCAATCCCGAGCATACCGGCGAGGCACTGATCGGCTACCGCCACGAGCTGATTCCGCATCTGACGCTGACGTCCCAGCTCGCCATGGCCGGCAACTACGTCTTCGCGCCGGGCGACGGGCTGCATTCCGCCCTGACGCCGGAGATGAAGCTCTCCGTCGATCTCGCCAAGCTCGCGGACCTGCCCTGGCAGACCTCCTTCGACCTGGCGCTGGCGCGCAAGCTGCCGCTCGTCGCCAGCGATTTCGAGACGCAAGGACGCGCCATGCTGTCTTTCAAGTACAAGCTGCGCTGACTCGCCCGGCCGTCACGGCATGCCGGCCTGCAGGCAGCGCCCTTTCCCGCCGCGGCCCGCCGCACTAGCTTGCCGCTCATGACAGCATCGACTTCGACCAAATTCGCTCTCGTCACCGGCGGCACGCGCGGCATCGGCGCCGGCGCCGCCCTCGCTTTGGCCCAATCCGGCTACGAGGTCCTCGCCACCGGCCTGACCGAGGAGGAAGTCGTCGCCGCCCCGGCCCACCCGGCCATCCGCCACGCCCGGCTCGACGTGACCAGCGACGATCAGGTCGCGGCAATCGTCGCGACCTGCCCGCGCATCGACGCGCTGGTGAACTGCGCCGGCATGATCCAGCGCGGCGGCAAGGAATTCGAGATCGACGCCTTCCGCCTGACCATCGAGGTCAACCTCAACGGCACGATGCGGATGTGCCTCGCCGCGAAGGACAAGCTCGCCGCCAAGGCCGCGGACAAGGCCGGCGGCGCCGTCGTCAACATCGCCTCGATGCTGACCTTCCACGGCTCGGCCTTCGCGCCCGGCTATGCCGCGTCCAAGGGCGGTATCGGCCAGCTCACCAAATCGCTCGCCGCTGCCTGGGCCCCGGAGGGCATCCGCGTCAACGCCGTGGCGCCGGGCTGGATCGAGACCGAGCTGACCCGCCCGCTCGTCGAGGATGCGGAGCGCTCCGCGCCGATCCTGGCCCGCACGCCGATGGGCCGCTGGGGCAAGCCGGGCGATGTCGGCGGCGCCATCGCCTTCCTGCTCTCGGACGCGGCCGAGTTCGTCACCGGCGCCATCCTGCCGGTCGATGGCGGCTATCTCGCGGTTTAGGATATTTTCCCCGAACGAAAGAGGCCGTCATTGCGAGCGCGGCGAAGCAATCCAGGGGGACCGGGTGGAGTGCCTCGCCAAGTCCCCCTGGATCGCTTCGTCGCTGACGCCCCTCGCAATGACGGAAGCGGCGATACTTCGGAAAATGACGTTACTTCAAACGCTTGTACGGAAATATTGAATCGGACTGGACACCCGTTGAATCAGATCATCAGCATGGGAGAGACGCCATGAACACGACGAGCCCGATGCCCGTCGCGGCCACGCAGGAGGAGCGCTGGACGCCCTATCGCCACCCTCAACCGAAGGAATCGCCGCCGGAGCTGATCGTCCCCAATGTGATCCCGACTGACGAACGCGTCTGGGTGCCGGTCGACGACAATGTCTGGTTCCGCCCCCTGCTCTTCTGCGTGTCGCGCGGCTACTGGATGAACCTGCTCAAGGTCCGCCGTGCCGGCGTGCTCTCGCGCCACCGCCACCCGCTGCCGGTCCATGGCTATGTGCTGAAGGGCAAGTGGCGCTACCTGGAGCATGACTGGGTCGCGACCGAGGGCGCCTATGTCTATGAGGCGCCCGGCGAGACGCATACGCTGGTGGTCGATCCCGATGTCGAGGAAATGATCACCATGTTCCAGGTGAACGGCGCGATGATCTATGTCGACCCGGACGGCAAGTGCCTCGGCTATGACGACGTCTTCACCCGCATCGACAAATGCCGCGCGCACTACGCCCAGAACGGGCTGGGCGCGGAGTACGTTGATCAGTTCATCCGCTAGGTCGACCTGACGTCATTCTCGGGCGAAGCGAAGCGCAGACCGGAGAATCTCATGACGAGAAGGCTCTGGTTTCCGAGATGCTCGGGTCAAGCCCGAGCATGACGGTGCCTACCGCCCGAGCTTCGCCAGCTCGACCGCCGCGCGCAGCTCGATATGGGCCAGCACCTCGTCGAGGCGCGGATCGTCGGTCGTCTCGCGCCGGAGCGCCAGCGTCGTGCGCAACCGCTCCAGCTCGGAGGGCAACACCCGGCCGGCCAGCAATGCCGCCTTCAGCCGATCGAGCCCGTCGAGCAGGTCGTGACCGCGCCGGGCCTGCCGGCGCTTGCGATCCTGCGAATCCTCCTGCGCCTGGACGGCGAGCAGCGTGTCGAGCGGCCCCGCCGCGCCGACCCCGCTGCTGCGGCTCGCCGTGGCGGAGTCCTGCGTCGGCAGCGAGAAGGACGCGCCGCTCGAGCGCCTCGCGGAACCGGTTGGGCCGGCGTTCGAGACGGGCGCGCGCTGGTCGATCCTGATCATCGGCGGCCTCGCTGGCATCGGGCCGAAAAGGGGGAACCGCTTTTCGGAGAGGTCCGATACGACAAACTGATGGATCGCGATCATGCGCCGATCCAGGCGCCCGGCGATCCAGACCGTCCCAACCTCGCCCGGCATGGTTAACAGCCGGTAAAACACCCGGCAAAAACTGCCGCCCCGGCAGGAACGACAGCCCGACAAGGTTGGCGCGAAGCCCGGAACAGAACTCCAAGCGACTGACAAACAACGCTTTTCAAGTTTGACCGAGCTGGCACGCCGCTCGCAAGGCTCGGGCGACTCGAACTGTCCCTCGGTGCCGCAGCATGTTCCGCAACTCCGCCCTGACGACTCTGCTGAAGCCGCTGGCCGCCCTGCTGGCCGTGGCGATCGGCCTGTCGGCTCAGCCGGTGTTCGCGCTCTCGCGCATCAAGGACCTCGCCGCCGTCGAGGGCGTGCGCACCAACCAGCTGCTCGGCTACGGCATCGTCGTCGGCCTCAACGGCACCGGCGACACGCTGAACAACACGCCCTTCACCAAGCAGTCGCTTCAGGCGATGCTGGAGCGCCTCGGCGTCAACACTCGCGGCGCCAACATGCGCACCGCCAACGTTGCCGCCGTCATGGTGACGGCGAACCTGCCGCCCTTCTCCACCCAGGGCACCCGCGTCGACGTCACCGTCTCGGCGATGGGCGACGCCAAGTCGCTGCAGGGCGGCACGCTGCTGGTCACGCCGCTGCTCGGCGCCGATGGCGAGGTCTACGCCGTCTCGCAGGGGCCGGTCGCGATCTCCGGCTTCTCGGCCGAGGGTGACGCCAGCAAGATCACCCGCGGCGTGCCCACTGTCGGCCGCATCGCCAATGGCGGCGTCGTCGAGCGCGAGATCGACTTCGCGCTGAACAAGCTCTCGACGCTGCGCCTGTCGCTGCGCAATCCGGACCTGACCACGGCCCGCCGCATGGCCGCCGCGATCAACGACTTCATCGGCGGCGACTCGGCCGAGCCGACCGATCCCTCGACCGTCGTCCTGCAGATCCCGCCCCGCTTCAAGGGCAACATGATCAAGCTGCTCACCGATATCGAGCAGCTGCGCGTCGAGCCCGACCAGCTCGCCCGCATCGTCATCGACGAGCGCTCCGGCATCATCGTCATGGGCAAGGACGTGCGCGTCTCCACCGTCGCCGTGGCGCAGGGCAATCTGACCGTCACGATCAGCGAAACCCCGCAGGTCAGCCAGCCCAACGAATTCGCCCGCGGCCGCACCGTGGTGACGCCGCAGACCAGCATCAAGGTCGACACCGAGGGCGGCAACAAGCTCGCGCTCGTCAAGGAGAGCGTCACGCTGGCGGAGCTCGTCGACGGGCTCAACGCGCTGGGCATCGGCCCGCGCGACCTGATCTCCATTCTCCAGGCCATCAAGTCGGCAGGCGCCCTGCAGGCCGAAATCGAGGTGATGTGATGTCCCCCACTCTCGCGCTTCCCGCGGCGAACCTCGCCCTCGGCATCGCCGGCAAGGTCGTCGGCGGCATCGCCGACGCGCTCGACCCCGCCAAGGCCAAGGCGAAGAAGCAGGCCGACGATTTCGAGACGATGTTCCTCGAGCAGATGACCGAGCGGCTTTTCGCCAGCGAGGGCACCGAGGGGCCGCTCGGCGAGAACGGCACCGGCGGCGGCATCTGGCGCTCGCAGCTCAGCCAGCAATATGCGCAGCAGATCCAGAAGGCGGGCGGCATCGGCCTGTCCGACCAGATCCTGCGCGATCTGATCAGCCTGCAGGAGCAGGCCGCCTCCGGAGCCCAGAATGTCGGCCGCTAAGCTCCTGGACGAAAGGCCGCGCATCGCCGACGCGATCGGCGCGCGGGCGCTGATCGAGGCGGTGCTGGAGGCGCTCGGCGCACTCTCGCATCTCGTCGGCGAGGAGACCGAGCTCGTCCGTGCCGGGCGCCTGCCCGAGGCGATGAGCCGCGAGCCGCGCAAGACCGAGCTCGCCGGCGTCTATATGCGCGGCGTCGAGCAGGTGAAGCTGAATGCCGTTGCGCTCGCCCGCTTCGTTCCGGACCAGGTCAAGCGCCTGAAGGAGGCCCACCTCGCCTTCCAGGGTTTGATCGAGACCAACCAGATCGTGCTGGCGACCGCCCGCGCCGTCTCGGAATCGGTGATCCGCGATCTCGCCGCCGACGCCAACAGGCCGATGCGCGCCAATGGCTACGGCCCCGCCGCTTCGGTCGGCGCCGGCGCCTTCGCCCGGCCGAATTCCGGCCCGCTGATGGTCTCGCGGCGCCTCTGAGCGCCGCGCACCTTTGGCGGCGGCGTCCGGCAATCCTCAAAATTTACCTAATTCCCTAACGGCAGATTCAATCTTTTCTACCATTGTTGCCAATGTCGGGTAGGTCTGTCCTGCTTGCGGCAATGGACGAAACCGGCGCGACGGCGCCGTGAACGGCTCCAGAAGGAGTGGTCATGGAGTTTGGCAACGCACCCCGGATCGTGGCCGCGCCCGGCGCACCGCCCGTCGCCCGTTCCGACGTCACGGCCCAGCCCGGCAGCGTCGCCGTCGATCTCCCGCCCGAGAAGACCGTGCAATCCGCCTCCGCCGGGTCGGCCGTCAATGTCGAGGTCAGGGCCGAGGATCGCGATGCGCGCAGCCGCGCCAATGGCGAGCGCCGCGCCTTCGTCAACGACCAGAACGGCCGCGCCGCGAACCGGACGGTCGACGAGACGGTCGAGCGCAAGCTCGTCATCGATCCGCAGACCCGCACGATCGTCATGCAGAAGAAGGATCGCGAGACCGGCGAGACCGTCTCCCAGCTGCCTGACGAGACGCTGCTGAAGCTGCGCGCCTACTCCCGCGAGCTGAGCGAGCGCGCCCGCGAAGACCAGGAGACGCGGCGGCAGGTCGAGCGCGAAGCCTGACCTCAGCCAGCGCCCTTTCCCATCGTCTTCCCGAACCGCCCGCGCCCTGCGCGGGCGGTTTCGCATCTGGCGGGTGCAAGGCCAGGCCACGGATTGGCAGGCGGTTAACCATGGCCCCACAAGCGGCGACCCAACTGCAATTTGCAGGCTGAAATTTACCGCTTGTTACGGGATAAGCCCCAGGTTCACCCGGTCCTGGCCAGAATGGCCATGACGCCAGAAGGCACCTACCAGAAGGTAACAGAAATGGCTGTCTCTCTCTCCGCCGGCGTTCGCAACAACCTGCTGACGCTGCAGAACACCGCCGCTCAGGCCGCCGGCATCCAGAACCGTCTCGCCACCGGCAAGAAGGTCAACTCCGCGGTCGACAATCCGGTGAACTACTTCACCAGCCAGTCGCTGAACAATCGCGCCGACCAGCTCACGGGTCTGCTCGACGGCATCTCGAACGGCATCCAGACCATCCAGGCCGCTTCCAAGGGCATCGATGGCATCACCAAGCTCGTCAACTCGATGCAGTCGACGATCAAGCAGGCCCAGGCCGACGCGGCGCAGAACCGCCCGACGATCACCGGAACGGGCACGAAGCTGGCTTCTGCCTCCGAAGCGGCCGTGACCAGCAAGAGCCTGAAGGACATCGCGCTCGACAAGCGCCTTGGCGCCGCCGGCGAAGTCGGCCCTCCCTATGTCCCCAACACCGCCACCGCCGCGACTGCCAGCTCGGCCGGTGACCTCGGCTTCGACCTGACCGGCGCCGCCGGCACCGATACCGCCGCGGCGATGGTGATCCAGATCGGCCGCGGCGATACGCCGACGGTCGCGAATGGCCAGCTCACGGAAATCGAGCTGACGGTCGACGCGAACACCACCGTCCGCGACGTCGTCAACGCGATCAACAATTCCGGCGTCGCCACCGCCTTCGTCGACGAGAAGGGCCAGCTCAACGTCAAGGGAACCGGCTCGGAGAAGCTGAGCGTCGGTCTGGGCCTCGGCTCGGCCGCTGACGCTGCCGGCCCGCCGGCGGTCCCCGCGGCCGAAGGCGCCCTCGCAGCTGCCCGCACCGCCGCCGGGACCGGCGCCAACAACGCGCTGTTCGGCCTGGACCCCAACGACCGCTCCGCCGGCAAGGCCTCGTCGGGCGTCACCTCGGCGACCCGCTCGAACCTGATCCAGCAGTTCAACGACCTGCGTACGCAGATCGACGAACTGGCCAAGGACTCCGGCTTCAACGGCGTCAACCTGCTCGCCGGCGATCAGGTCTCCCTCGTCTTCAACGAGAAGACCGGTTCCAACCAGAGCAAGATGACGATCCAGGGCTCTGCGCTGACGGCCGACAACCTCGGCATCTCGCAGGCCGGCAACACCCAGCTCGCGACGCAGTTCAACTTCCAGAACGACCTCGACCTGGAGAAGGCCACCGAAGCCCTCACCGGCGCCCTCACCTCGCTGAAGTCCCTCTCCTCGACCTTCGGCTCGCAGCTCTCGGTCGCGCAGACCCGCCAGGACTTCACCAAGGAAATGGCGAACACCCTGAAGGTCGGTGCCGACAACCTCGTCAACGCCGACGCCAACGAGGAAGCTGCCGCTCTGCTCACCCTGCAGACCCGCCAGCAGCTCTCGCAGACCGCGCTCTCGCTGGCCTCGCAGTCCGACCAGGCGGTCCTGCGTCTGTTCTGATCCTTCGTCCGCAGAAGCGGGCAGCCCGCAGAAGGCGGGCCGAAGATGAAAAGGCGGCGGAGCTTCGGCTCCGCCGCCTTTTTCTTTGCCCGCGCCACGACTTCCGCCACGGTAACCTTACCGAGCAAACCGCCCGATTAACCGTTTGTTATACCTAAGGAGTCATGATCGGCCATCACCCGACTGGCGCAGAAGGCGCTTCAGGAACCCGACGATGGCCAATACGATTCTTTCGAGCGGTGTCCGCAACAACCTGCTGACGCTGCAAAAGACCGCAGCCGAGCAGTCCGTGCTCCAGAACCGTCTCGCCACGGGGCGCAAGGTCAATTCAGCCATCGACAATCCGGTGAACTACTTCACTGCCCTGTCGCTCAACGATCGCTCCAGCCAGCTCACCGGCCTACTCGACGGCATCTCGAACGGCATCCAGACCATCCAGGCCGCGTCGAAGGGCATCGACAGCATCACCAAGCTCGTCGGCTCGATGCAGTCAACGATCAAGCAGGCCCAGGCCGACGCCGCCCAGAACCGCCCGACCATCACCGGCACCGGCACGACGCTGGCTTCCGCGACCGAGGCGGCCGCGACCAGCAAGAGCCTGAAGGACATCGCGCTCGACAAGCGCATCGGTGCCGCCGGCGAAGTCGGCCCTCCCTATGCTCCCAACACCGCCACCGCCGCGACTGCCAGCTCGGCCGGCGACCTCGGTTTCGACCTGACCGGCACCACCGGCGCCGCGACCGCGCGGACGATGCTCATCCAGATCGGCCGCGGCGAGACCCCGGTGCCGACCGTCGCGAATGGCCAGTTGACCGAAATCCAGGTCAGCCTGGATGCGAACACCACCGTCCGCGACGTCGTCAACGCGATCAACAATTCCGGCGTCGCCACCGCCTTCGTCGACGAGAAGGGCCAGCTCAATGTCAAGGGCACCGGCTCGGAGACCTTGACGGTCGGAATCGGCCTGGGTGCGTCGGCTGCCGTCGCCGGCCCGCCGGCTCAGACCGATGCCGAGGCTGCCCTCGCCGCCGCCCGCACCGCCGCCGCCGGCGGCACCAGCAACGCGCTGTTCGGCCTCACCATCGGCAATCGCACCAACGGTGTCGATTCCTCCAACATCACGTCCGCCACCCGTTCGAACCTGATCCAGCAGTTCAACGACCTCCGCAAGCAGGTCGACGAACTCGCCAAGGATTCGAGCTTCAACGGCATCAACCTCCTCGCCGGCGACCAGCTCACCATCGCCTTCAACGAGAAGACCGGCGCCAACCGCACCAAGCTCGACATCCAGGGCACCAACCTGACCGCCGACAATCTCGGCATCTCCCAGGCGGTGAATACCCAGCTGGACGGCTACTTCAACTTCCAGAACGACCTCGATCTCGACAAGGCGACGAGCGCCCTCACCGGCGCCCTGACCTCGCTGAAGTCGCTGGCCTCGACCTTCGGCTCGCAGCTCTCGGTCGCGCAGACCCGCCAGGACTTCACCAAGGAGATGGCGAATACCCTGACGATCGGCGCCGACAACCTCGTCCTCGCCGACTCGAATGAGGAAGGCGCCAAGCTGCTCGCCCTCAACACCCGCCAGCAGCTCTCGCAGACCGCGCTCTCGCTCGCTTCGCAGGCGGACCAGAGCGTGCTGCGGCTCTTCGGCTGATCCGGCCGACGCCGGCCCCTCCTCCAGCCAGAAAGCCCAGGCAGACATGGCTCTCAAGGTCGAGCTCAAGCCGCGCGAGCGGATCATCATCGGCCAGGTGGTGATCCGCAACGACGAGCAGCGCACGCGCTTCTTCATCGAGGGCGACGCACCGATCCTGCGCGAGAAGGACATCCTTACGGCCGCCACCGCGGACAGCCCGGCCAAGAAGATCTATTTCGCCATCCAGCTCATGTATCTGGTGCAGGACCCCACGCATCAGCACGAGATCTTCTTCGGTCTCGTCCGCGACTTCCTCGCCGCTGCGCCCAGCGCTCTGCCCTATGTTCACGAGATCAATAACCGCATTTTAAGCGGCGAACTCTACAAGGCTCTCAAGGCTGCCAAAAAGCTGATCGCGTACGAAGCGGAACTGATCGAGCATGCAAAACGGGTTTAACGCCTACGCCGCCGCTGCCAAGGCAGCCCAATCCGTCGTTTCGCCCCGCGAGCTCGAAGCCTCCCTGCTGATCAAGGCCGCCACCCGCCTCCAGGCCGTCGCCGACGACTGGAGCGCGCGCGAGCGGGAACTCGACGAGGCGCTCACCTACAACCGCCGGCTCTGGACCCTGCTGGTCTCCGCCGTGATCGCCGAGGACAACCCGCTCCCGGTCGGAATCAAGACCAATATTCTCGGTCTTGCGAACTTCATCTTCAACCAGACCTTCAAGATCGCCGCCGACCCGAAGCCGCAGAGCCTCGGCGTGCTCGTCAGCATCAACCGCGACATCGCCGCCGGCCTGCGCGGGCGCTGACGCCCCGCTCCGGTCCGCCGGAAGCTTCGCTCAAAATGAAAACGCCGCCCCGACCCGGGCGGCGTTTTCGTTTTGGCGTCCTGGCGCGTGTTCAGAGATAGTTCGTGAGCGACATCCGCGAGAGCATCGAGGTCACCTGGTAGCTCGCCTGCAGCCGCGTCTGCAGCGCCAGGATCTGCGTCGCGACCTCCTCGGTCGTGACGTTCTCGACACCGGCGAGAGTCGTCGTCAGATAGTTCTTCGTGCTCTCGTGGCGCTCCTTCGCATTGGCGAGCGCCGTCTGGGCCGAGCCGAACTCGGTGATGATCTCGGCCGGCTTCTGCGTCTTGCCGCCAAAGCCGAGCTTGTCGCTGACGCGCGTGGTCATCGCCTCGTAGCGTGCCTGGGAGCTCGGCTCATCCGCCGGGAAGTTCTCGAGCGTCATGATCGCGAACTGGGCGAGGCCGACGCGGAACGCCTCCTCATTCGCCCGCGCGCCGGTGCCGACCGTCTGACCCTGGTCGATCTGCACCGAGGCAGTGCCGCGGGAGGACGGGCTCACCACGATCGTCCGCGTGTCGAGAGCAGGATCGTTCTTGTCGAGCGGAAGGATGCCGTCTTCGCCCCGATACCAGATCACCGTGTTGTCGATCGCGCCGACCTTCGTCGGGGGAGCGATCGCGTTCTCGAAGTCCGGCCCCGGGACGCGTGCCGGCGGGTTGTTGAGGCTGCCGGCAAAGAAGTTCTGGGCCGCCACCTGTGAGGACGCGGCCGAAAGCGTCGTCTTGGCCTCGTTCTGGAGGGCCGCATCGATCGACGTCTTCAGATTCGCCGCCGTCGTATCGAGGTCGGCGCCGATCTCGAAGGAATCGGTATTCGAACCCGTCGTCCCGGGCGCGCGCGCGGTCAGCGTGATCTGCTCCTCGGAACCATCGGGCAGCTTCAGCGTGATGTTGACCTTGTCGCCGGGCTTGGGCTGGTCCGTGACCGCAATCGAGAAGGCTGCCTTGGAACCGGCCGGCGTCGGCGTCTCCGGCTGAACCGAAATCCCGGCCCCGATCGAAGCGATAGTTCCAATCTTGAAGCCATAGTCGTGGTCCGCATCCGACAGCAGGACCGTCGTGGTTCCATTCATCCCCGTCGTCAGCCGACCCATCTTGCCGGTGCCGAGATCGGCCAGCCTGCGCTCCTCGATGAGTTGCTTCAGCCCGTCCTTGCCGGCCCCGTCGCCGTTCATGATCTCGTCGAAGTTCGCCGTCGGCTGGGTGTCGGAGGTCCGGCCGGAGAACAGGTAGCGGCCGTTGACCGCCATATTGAGCAGGTCGAGCGTCTGCTTGAATTTTTCCTCGGCCAGCACCTGCGGCGCGGAGCGGCCGCTGGCGCTCGGCACATAGCTGTTGGAGCGCATGTCGTTGCGCGTCTCACTGGTGAGCTTGGCGAAATTCTCGACCGCCTGCGAGGAGAGCTTCAGATTGACGTCGCTCAGCTGGATGCCGCTCAGCCAGGAGTCCAGCGCCGAGATCTTGCCGTTGATGTCCAGGCTGAGGCGGCGATCGATGCCGAGGTCGCCATAGCTCGTGCTGCGCTGCTTGGTGTCCAGCTGGCGCGTGAGATCATCGAACTGCGCGCGGGTCGAGGCGAATTCGTTGGGCTTGGCCGCGCGATAGGCACCGGTTCCATAGGAGGTGATGGTCATGGCGGGCTCACACTCTCAGCAGCACGTCCATCATCTCCTTGACGGTGGAGATGATGCGGGCATTCGCGGCGTAGGCGGTCTGCAGCTCGATCAGCATCGACATTTCCTGGTCGACATTGACCTGGGCGGTCTCCTGGAAGCGGCTCTGGATTGAGGCGAGCGCGACCTGCTGCCCCTCGTCGAGCCGCTTGGCGGCCTCCACGGCCTGTCCCTGCGCTGAGACCACGCGCTGGACGAAATTGGTGATCGTGCCGGAGAACGGCGCGGTCGCCCCGTCCGGCGAGGAGCGGTTGTCGAAGCTGCGGACGCTGCCCGTCAGCCGGTCGTAGAGCGCGCTCGGGCGCGTCGTATCGCCGGCCGGCGTGCCGGCGGGGCCGACCAGCAGCGACCTGTCGCTGATGATGTCGCTGTTGACCGAGATGCGCCCGGCCAGGCCGACCTTGCGTGCGGCCTCGTCATAGGACGCGACATAGGGCTTGTTCCCCGCATCCACGAAGAGGGGCAACCCGGGTGTCCCGGCATCGGCGGCAGTGACCGTGGTCTGGGCGCCGAGCCCTGAGACGCGGCCGCCCGGCTCGGTGATGCGCAGCAGCGAGCCGCTCGGGTTCGCGACGGTGAAACCGGTCGCGCCGTTCGCGTCGAGCGCCGCCTGGATCTGCGTGGCGACCGCCGCCGGGCCGGCCGAGAAATCGATCGCGATGACCTTGTTGTTCGGATCGGTGCCGATCGGCAGGGTCGTCCCGGCGGGCGCGTTGACGAAGGTGAAGCGCTGCGCGGGACCTGCCGGCGTCGGCACGTAGTCGAATGTCAGCGTGTTGAGCTGCTGCTTGGTGACGTCGAAGCCGAGGTCGAGATCGAGGCCGGTCCGGGCCGCGGGCGCCGGCGGATACGCCGCGCTCTGAATCGAGTTCTCCGAGAGCGCCTTCGCCATCTGCGCGGCGATCTCGTCGAGCTGCGCCTGGGCCTGGACCAGCGTCTTGTCGCGCAGTTCGATGTTCGCTGCGATCTCGCCCGACCGGAAGATCCGGTTGGCGATCGCGTCCGAGACGTTGCCGGACGCGTCCTTCATCTTGATCGTGCCGACGCCGCGTAGCGCCGGATCGGTGCTCCACTGATCGTCCGGCCCGAGCCCGGTATGCTCGTCGAAGCTGAAGGTGACGGCCGCCTGCCCGTCGAAGAGCTGCGTCCCCGAGCCCGTCACGATGCTGACCGAGCCGCGCGCATCCTCGGTCGTCTTGATGTCGACGTATTGCGAAAGCTCGGAGAGGATCAGGTCGCGCTGGTCGCGCAGGCTCGCCGTCGCGCTGTCGTTCGGGCTCGCCACGATCCGGGCGTTGACCTTGGTCAGCGCGCCGAGCAGGTCGTTGACCTTGGCCACCCCGGTGGCGATGCCGTTCTCGGCCTGGCTGCGCAGCGCCTGCACGCCGTTCGAGAGCGTGTTGAGCTGGCGTGCCAGCTGCGTCGCGGAATCGATCACCTGCGAGCGCAGGCTGTAGGAGGACGGATCGTTCTGCAGCGACTGCAATGCGCTGGTGAACTTGTTGAAGATGGTGTCGAGCGCGGTCGCGCTGCCCGGCGCGCCATAGAGCTTGTCGAGGTTGGAGAGAGCGCTCGCCCGCGTCGAGGTGTAGGCGGCGCCCGAGGCCTCCTGCCAGAGCTGGTGCTGGACGATCTTGTCGAGCAGTCGCTGGACCTGCGTGCTCTGCACGCCGATGGTGAGCCCCGACAGGCTGTCGGCGGTCGAGACGGACCGCCGGACATAACCGGTCGTGCCGGCATTGGCGACGTTCTGCGAGACGACGCCGATGCCGACTTGCGTGGCGTTGAGCCCGCCGATCGCCGTGTTGAGGGAAGTACTCAGCCCCATCGCCAACTCCTGTTGCGAGAAGCGGCCCTTCTGGGCCGCAACCTAGGCAGACGCGCCGCTCAGCGGATGATGTTGAACACCGAGCTCAACATCTCCTGCGCGGTGGTGATGACCTTGGTGTTCGCCGAATAGGCCTGCTGCGTGACGATCATCTTCGAGAACTCGTCGGCGATGTCGGTGTTCGACTGCTCGACCGAGCCGCCGACCAGCTGCGAGGTGCCGAGGCCGATGATCGGCGGGCCGGATTCGATCGTCTCCTCGAAGGCGCCGCCGTCGAGCCGCTTGAGCGCGTTGTCGGCGTTGAAGCGCGCCACCGAGAGCTGCGCCAGGGCCACGACCTGGCCGTTGCTGAAGGTGCCGATCACTTGGCCTTCGGCCGAGACCGAGACGCGGTCGAGCGTGCCGGCGGTATAGCCGTCCTGGCGGATGCTGCGGGCGTCGATCTGGCCGCTGACGTCGCCGTTCTGGGTCAGGCCGTTGCCGCCAGTGGTGAGGTTGATGCCCTGGACCCTCGTCCCGCCGATGGTGATGTCGGGCAACGCGATATTGCCGTCGGCGGGCGACGTCATCTGGCCGGTGGGGCCGAAGGTGATGTTGTCGGTGGCTTTGACATAAGCCACCTGGCCGGTGCCCGCGCCGGTGTTCTGCGCGACGAACAGGCTCCACGTATCCTCGACGGCGGGAACGGGCGGCACCGCCGCCGGGTCCCCCGGCGTGGCATTGGCGGTCTTGGCCCAACGCAGCTCGACGCTGGTGGCGCGCCCGAGCTCGTCATAAACGGTCACCGACCCGCCCGGGATCGAGCTGGACAGGAAGTTGGTGATGTTCTGCCCCAGGACCGCGTCATAGGGAGCTGCGCCGCCCGCCGAAACGGAGGTGCCGTCCAGAAGCTCGGACCCGGGCGCGGTGCTGTCGGCGCGGTTGGTCTTCGGATAGGCCGGGATATTGGCGCGATACTCGATCGACGTCGTCGCCTTGGCCGGGAACTGCTCCTTGGTGATGCGCAGCACCTCCGGCTGGGTGCCGATGAGCTGGCCCGTCACCTGATCGATCTTGAGGCCCTTCAGGTAGTAGCCGGCGCCGTTGACCAGATAGCCGTTGGCGTCGAAGTCGAAATCGCCGCGGCGGGTGTAGAGGTTCTGGTTGGCGAACTGGGTGTTGGCGCCGACGCCGCTCGCCCGCTGGTCGACCACGAAGAAGCCGTCGCCGTTGATCGCGACGTTGGTGTCGATGCGGGTGGCGTTGAGATCGCCCTGGATCGAATTGGTCGCCTGGCTGAAGGCGGCGACCGAGCCGGCGATCTGTCGGTTGAGCGCCGCATCCGGCACGAGATCGGCAAAGGTCGTGTCGACGCGCTTGTAGCCGGCCGTCCGCGAATTGGCGATGTTTCCGGAGATGTTCTCGAGCGCATAGGACTGCGCCGTCATCCCCGAAACCGCCGTCGTCAGCGCACTGAAAACACCCATGGAACCCTCACCTCGACCGGCGGCCCCCCAAGGGCTGCCCACAACTTCGCGGCGGGAACTGCATGGCGCGTGCCATGCCGGCATTCCTGTGATTTCAGCGGGTTACATCGTTTACGAAAGATTGTCCGGCGGTAACGACCGGGCAGATTCGCCCGACCCGGCAGAATCTGCCCGGTCCGGTCAGGCTTCGCCGTCCTTGCTGCCACGCCAGGAGGCGAGATCGCCGGCCACCTCCGCCAGGGAGGGCGGGCGCGCCTCCACGAAGGGCAGAGGCCGGCAGACCGCGAGCGCCGCGAGCCCGATGCGGGCCGTCAGCATGCCGTTGATCACGCCCTCGCCGAGCTTCGCCGAAAGCCGGGCTGCGAGCCCCTGGCCGACGACCTGCTGGATCACGGCATCGCCCGCCGCGATGCCGCCGGTCAGGACGAGATGGTTCATCACCTGCCGCGCCAGCCTGAGCAGGCCGAGCGTGCCGGGCCGCCCGGCATAGATGCCGGCGATCGAGCGCAGCAGCCGGGCGCAGGCCACGAGCACGAAGGCGACGTCGATCAACGCGCGCGGGCTGACCGCCGTGACCAGCGAGACGCGGCGCGCGGCGATCGCGATCTGCGCCTGAGCCGCCTCGTCGAGCGGCACGAGCAGGCTGCGCTCCGCCACCGTCAGCATGTCGCGTGCCGCAAAGAGCTGCGGCAGCGCCTCCTGCAGCGCGGCCCGGCCTTGCGCCGTCTGTGCCCGGCCCTTGTAGAGTCCGACGAGTTCCTCCGCGATCGCGCGGCCCTCGTCCGGCGTGCCGCCCGCGAGTGCCTGTGTCGCGCGTTCGCGCAGCGCCTCGACCTTCCGCTCGCGCAGGATGTCGCGCAGCACGCGCGCCAGCATCACGAGGAGGGCCAGCGCCGCGACGGCCGCACAGACCAGGGCGGCATAGCCGAGCGCCGGATTCTGGCTCATCAGCGCGGCGATGGTGTTCTCGATCCAGACGCCGGCCGCCAGCGCCAGAAAACCCGAAAGCCCGGCGACGAACAGCGTGCCCCAGGAGAAGCCGCGCTTCGCCGCAGGCGCGACAACGAGCTCTGCCGCGTCGATCGGCTCGCTCTCCGGCAGGATCGCGACAGCGCCCCGGCGGATCGCGCCGTCGCCGACGATCTCCTCCTGCCCCGGATGGTCGAGGCGGATCGCGCGCGGTGCCTTGCTCATGGTCGGAATCCGCTCACCGCAGCCTCCTCATGCCAGCCTGTCGCCGATCAGGAATTCGAGCGCACGGTCGAGGCGGATCTGCGGCGGCGGCTTCGAGCGCCCGCCGGCATCCGGCGCAACCAGCGGCGGCCGGAAGCGCGGCGCCCGCACCTGCCAATGCGCTTTCGGATCGAAGATCGCCTCGGGCCGCTCCGGCAGTTCGCCCGGAAAGATCGCCGCCTCGGCCAGGCCGTCGAAGACCTGCCCGTCGATCTCCTCGCCCGCTTCCGGCACCCCGGCGATGGCCGGCAATTCCTCGCGGCCTTGCCTGATCCGGACCTCATGGGTCGCCCGCACCGCCGCGAGCGCCATCGCCTCGACACGCGCGCCCGCTCCCTGCGCCCGCGAAAGCGCCCGCCCGACCAGATGCGACATCACCGCCGCCAGCCGGTCATGGCTGCTGTGATGGATATGGTCGGCCTTGGTCGCAGCGAAGAGCACCCGCTCGATGCGCGGCGCGAACAGGCTCGACAGCCAGGAATTGCGGCCGACGGAAAAGGCTGCGAGCGCCTGCCCCAGCGCGGTTTCGAGATCGGCCAGCGCGGGTGCGCCGGCATCGAGCGCCGCCAGCACGTCGACGAGCACGATCTGCCGGTCGAGCCGGGCGAAATGATCGCGGAAGAAGGGGGTGACGACGACGCGCTTATAGGCCTCGAAGCGCTCCGCCATCAGCCCGGCCAGCGTGCCGGGCCTCGGCTCGCGGTCATGGCCGAGATCGAGCGGGGCGAAGGTCAGCGCCGGCGAGCCGTCGAGATCCCCCGGCATCAGGAAGCGGCCCGGCGGCGTCACCGCCACCGCTTCCGGGTCGGCCCGGAGCCGCGCCAGATAGCTCTTGAACAGGTCGCTCGCCGCCTCGGCCGCAAGCTCGTCCGGCGGCCCGTCGGGATCGCGCGACGGCAGGTCTGCGAGCCAGGCCTCGGCGGCGGCGCGGCGATGGGCCTTGCGGGCATCGGCCACGGCCTGCGCCGACCAGGTCTTGTAGTCCTGCCCGATCAAGGCGAGGTCGAGCAGCCATTCGCCGGGATAGTCGACGATGTCCAGCGTCAGGGTTGCCGGGCCCTTGAACCAGCCGGCGGCGCGTTCATAGTCGATCTCGACGCGCAATTCCGAGATGCGGCGCGTCGAATCCGGCCAGCGTCGGTCCGCGCCGTTCATCGCGGCGCGATGGGCCTCGTAGGGAAAACGCGGCACGTCCGGATCGGGCTGCGGCACCAGCCGCACCCGGGCGATGCGCCCTTCGGACGCCGCCTTCAGCACGGGCAGCTTCGCGCCTTCCATCAGGTTCTGGATCAGCGCCGTGGTGAAGACGGTCTTGCCCGAGCGCGACAGGCCGGTGACGCCGATGCGCAGGCGCGGCCGCGCCAGCCCGAGCAGGCTGTCGCCGAAAGCCAGCGCCGCATTGCGGGCATTGTCGAGATAGGAAGCGTCGCTCATGCAGAGGAAGCGCTGGCGGCCGTGCCGGGCGGCCGACGTCGCGGGCGCCTTCTCATTCGTCCGGCCCCTCGCCGAGCGAAGCCGGGGTGACGAAGCGGTCGAGCCTTCCGCCGCGCTCGGCGACATCGCGCCAGTCATCGACGGCGAAGTCGAGCACGGCGAGCCCGCAGGTCGGGTATTTCTGGCTCATCCGTGCCGCCGCATAGCGGTCGCCATGGCCGGTCAGCAGCGTCGCCAGTTCGACGAAGCCCGGATTGTGGCCGATCATCAGCAGGGTGCGGACATCGCCCTCGATCTCCTGCACGACATCGAGCAGGCGCTCGACCTTGGCTTCGTAGATGCGCGGCTCGTATTGCGTCGCCGGCTTCTCCGCCAGCATGGGGGCGACCAGTTCCCAGGTCTCGACCGTGCGCTTCGCCGGCGAGATCAGCACGAGATCGGGCAGGAGCAGTTCCTCGGCGAGATAGCGCCCCATCACGGGGGCGGCTTCCCGGCCGCGCGTGGCGAGCGGTCGGTCGCGGTCGGCCACACCGGTAGGCCAGTGGGATTTGGCGTGGCGCAGAAGCATGAGGCGTCGCATGGCAAGAACCTAATCGCGACCGCTCGGTTTTGCGAGCCCTTCCGCGGTGGGAAGCGCGGCTGCCAGCATTGCGAACAACCGGCCCGCATTCCTGTCGAGAAGGGCTTGCCTGCCCCCCTCGCCTCCCAGGAAATCGAGGGCACCGTCGATCAGCAGCGTCGAGAAGCCGTGGACGACGGACCAGGCCAGCAGCACCTCCGGCAAATCGGGCTCGAGGACATGGATCGCAGGCTTCTCGCCGGGCGGCGCAAGGGGCGGCAGGCCACGGCTCAGCCGCACCTCGCGCACGAGGATGCCGAAGGCGCGTGTCGCAGCCGCCCTGAAGGCCGGATCCAGCCGGTCCATGTCGCGCTGGCCGAAGACGACCCGAAACCGCCCGGGATTGCCGAGCGCCGTCTCGACATAGGCCCGTGCGATCGCAGCCAGACGATTGCCTCCCTGCTCCTCCGCAGCCGTGATCGCCGCTTCCATCGCCGTCGCGAGATCGTCGAAGCCCAGCGTCGCGATCGCGGTCAGCAGCCCGGTCAGATTGCCGAAATGATGGGAAGGCGCCGCCGGCGAAACCCCCGCCCGCCTGGCGCATTCGCGCAGGGTGAAGCCGCCGAGGCCGCGCTCGGCCAGCACGTCCTCCGCAGCCGCGATCATCGCCTGGCGCAGGGCGCCGTGGTGGTAGTGCCCACGCGCGGGGCGGGACGTCGCTTCGGCCATTGCGCTCTCTGCGGATCTTAACAGCGTCAAAATTATCTTGACGCTGTTAAGATATAGCGCCAGAAACATCCTGCAACTAAACACTGTTAAGTTCGGAGGGTGTCATGCCGGTCCTGACTCTCGATGCTGCTTTCTCCAGCGCCGGCCAGCTGGCCATGAGCGGCTGGCTGCTCCTGATCGTGGCGCCGCGCTGGCGCATCGGGCTCACCATCGCCGGCATTGTCGTGCCGGTGCTGCTCTCGATCGGCTATCTCGTCCTGATCGCGGTGAATTGGCACGATGCGCAGGGCGGCTTCTCATCGCTCGATGACGTCGCCAGCCTTTTCGCCGCACGGCCGCTGCTGCTGGCGGGCTGGGTTCACTACCTCGCCTTCGACCTGCTGATCGGGGCCTGGCTGCTCCGCAGCGCGCAGCGCGAGGGCGTGCCGCATGCGGCGATGATCCCCGTGCTTGCCCTGACCTTCCTCTTCGGGCCGGCCGGCTATCTGCTCTACCAACTCATCCAGGCCTGCCGGCGGATCGCGAGCGAGGACCGCATCCCGCGCTTCCTCGCCCGCCTGCCCGCCCCGTTCCGCGTGCTCGAATGGGAGCCGCGGCTGACGGCGGCGGGGATTGCGATGCTGCTGCTCGCCATCCCGACCGCGCTCGCCTACGCCGCCGATCCGCGCCTCTTCACCGGCGACAATGTCTGGCTGAAGCCACTGAAATTCGAGATCTCGATCGCGATCTACCTGCTCTCCTTCGCGGTCCTGCTGCCGCTGACCAGCGAGCGCTTCCAGCGCTCCCGGCCCGGCCGCTTCCTGGTCTGGCCGGTGATCGCCCTGCTGTTCTTCGAGCTCGTCTACATCGCCTGGCGCGCCTCGCGCGGGGAAGCCTCGCACTACAACCGCGACAGCCTCGCCGCCATTGTCCTCTACGCCGCGATGGGGGTCGCCGCCGTGCTCTTCACCGCGGCGAGCGGGCTCCTCGCTTATGGCCTCGCCCGCAAGGATGCGGTGCCGCTGCCGCCGGCACTGCGCCGCGCGCTCATTCTCGGCCTCGCCTTGACATGCGTTCTCGGCATCCTCTCCGGCGCCGTCCTGAGCGCGGCCGGCGCGCACACGGTCGGCACGCCCGCGCCTTCGGCGGCCGTCGTCCCCTTCTTCGGCTGGTCGCTGAGCGCGGGCGATTTGCGCGTCGCCCATTTCCTGGCCCTGCACGCGATGCAGATCCTGCCCGTCTTCGCGTTGGTCGCCTCGGCGCTTGGCAGGGCGGCGGCGCCGCTGGCGGTCGATGCCTTCGCCCTCGTCTATGGCTGTGCGACGGCTGCGGCCCTGGTCGCGGCGCTCAACGCCCGCCCCCTGCTCGGGATCGGCTGAAGCATGTGACGCCGCCCGGCGACGACGCCGGCGATGTGCGTGGGTCAATCCTCGGCGGCTTCGGGACCTGGCTCGTAACGCAGCAGATCGCCCGGCTGGCATTGCAGCACGTCGCAGATGCGCGACAGCGTGTCGAAGCGCATGCCGCGCACCTTTCCCGACTTGAGCTGCGAGACCTGCTGCTCGGTCAGGCCGATCCGCTGGGCGAGTTCCTTCGAGCGCATCTTGCGACGCGCCAGCATGACATCGAGTTCGACGACGATCGGCATGATGTCGGCTTACACGAAACTCTGGTTCTCGTCCGAGAGCCGGATCGCCTCCCGCAGGACGAGCCCGAAGGCGATGAGGGTCGCTCCCGCGGCCAGGGCGGCGAAAATACCGGGGTCGAGCATCAGCGCGATCTGCCTTTGGCCCTCCGGATTGTCGAAGGTCAGCGCCACGCTCTGCGCGGCGCGGACAATTGGCGTCGCCGCGCCGAAACCCGCCAGAAGCCAGCCCACGCGCAGCAGGCCGGCGGCGTTCTCCTCGACCAGAACCCGCCCCTCGCCGAAGGCCCGAAACAGCCGCCCCAGCCGCAGCATCGCCAGGACGAAGAGCCCGGCCGGGAGCCAGGCGAGCGCGAACGCCGCCCAGTAGCCCCGTGCCGACGGCATCACCGGGCCGGAGACGATGCCGATCGCGCTGCGGGCATGGCGGGCAAGCGCTTCCGGATCGGTCCACAGCCAGATCAGGCCGAAGAGCATGAGCAATCCTGCGGCATAGCTGAAGGCGCGTGCCCATCGGCTGACGCTGCGCAGGCGATCGCTCGTCTCCCGGGAGAATGCGGAAGCCGGCAGGGATGAGACGGGCATGATTCTTCCCTCGATTGACAAAATTAAACTAATAGATGAATTTTTGAATGTCAAAAGCTGATTCAAAGGTTCCCATGCGTACCGCCACGCCTGCCTGCCTCCTTCTTGCCGGCCTGCTCGCCGGCTGCGGGCATGTCCCGCTGACCTCCCTGCCGAAACTGTCGAAGGTCGACATCCGCACGACCCGGCTCGCCGAGCTGAGGGCCGGCGTCAGCCTGCCGGCCAACATCCGCCCGCTTCCGGGCGGCATCGCCATGACGATCGTGGCCCTGCCGCAGGACGGCGGCCGCCACGAACGCAAGGTGGTGCTGGAGGAGGTGCGCGATGCGAGCGAGCTGGCGAAACTGCCGGTGGTGGCGACGCCCGGACGGCGCTTCGCCGTGTTCAGATTGAGCGACGGCGACGCTGCCCGCGTCAGCGCTTTCCGGGACGAAATGTTCGTCGGGCCGCAGAACAGCGGCAATCGCGGCAGCCTGGCACTGATGGCCGATAAGGCCTGCCGGCTCGGCGACCTCTCCGGCAAGCCGATCCCGATGACGAGCTATCTGAAGACGTCGGAGACGCAGGACTATGTCCTGCTGACGCGCGACGTCGATCTGCGCGAGGCCGTCGGGGAGGCCGATCCGAAGGTCGATCTGGCCACCGCGATCCCGCCCTGCGAGGCGGTCCCTGGCCTCAGCGGCTCTCGCGCCGCGCCATGAAGGCGAGCTTCTCGAACAGCGAGACGTCCTGCTCGTTCTTCAGCAGCGCGCCATGGAGCGGCGGGATCAGCTTGCGCGGGTCGCGCTCGCGCAGCACCTCCGGCCCGATATCCTCGGCGACGAGCAGCTTCAGCCAGTCGAGCAGCTCGGAGGTCGAGGGCTTCTTCTTGATGCCGGGGACCTCGCGCACCTCGAAGAACAGGCGCAGCGCCTCCTCCATCAGCCGCTTCTTGATGCCCGGGAAATGCACCTCGACGATCTGCTGCATCGTCTCGGCGTCGGGGAAGCGGATGTAGTGGAAGAAGCAGCGGCGCAGGAAGGCGTCCGGCAGCTCCTTCTCGTTGTTGGAGGTGATGATCATCACCGGCCGCTGCGCCGCCTTGATGGTCTCGCCGGTCTCGTAGACGTGGAATTCCATCCGGTCGAGCTCGAGCAGCAGGTCGTTGGGGAACTCGATATCGGCCTTGTCGATCTCGTCGATCAGCAGCACCGGCCTCGCCGGCGCGGCGAAGGCCTCCCAGAGCTTGCCGCGCTTGATGTAGTTGGCGATGTCCGAGACGCGGGGATCGCCGAGCTGGCTGTCGCGCAGGCGGCTCACCGCGTCATATTCGTAGAGGCCCTGCTGCGCCTTGGTCGTCGACTTGATGTGCCAGGTGATCAGCGGCGCGCCGAGCGCGGCTGCGACCTCCTCCGCCAGCACGGTCTTGCCGGTGCCGGGCTCGCCCTTCACCAGCAGCGGGCGCTCCAGCCGGATCGCGGCATTCACGGCCACCGTGAGGTCTTCTGTCGCGACGTAGTTCTCGGTACCGGCAAAGCGCATGATCGTTCCTTCTGAGCGAGCGGACGCTAACCCATCCCGGGCGGGCGCGAAAAGCCCTCGCTGCCGCCATCTGAGCCCTCTTGCCTAAGCGCTCGGCAGGCAAGGCGAATTTCTTCCCGCCAGGGCGATTCGAAGGTTGTGTTGCGCCGCCGCAAACCGCAAGAATTGCGGCACCGCCCAGCCTCTTCGAATCGCAAGGTCGCCCCGTGGCCTCCACCGTCGATCCTTCCGTCTTCAAGGACGCCGTCGTCGTGCTCGCGACGGCCGGGGTGATCGTGCCGCTGGCCAAGAGCCTCAAGGTCAACTCGATCATCGCCTTCGTCGCCTGCGGCGCGCTGCTCGGCCCCTATGGGCTCGGCGGCCTGGCATCCTCGATTCCGCTGCTGCGCAGCATCACCGTCTCGAACCCGGAGGCGCTGGCCGGCCCGGCCGAGCTCGGCGTCGCCTTCCTGCTCTTCGTCATCGGGCTGGAGCTCTCCTTCGAGCGCCTGATGACGATGAAGCGCCTGGTCTTCGGCCTCGGCCTCGGCCAGGTCGGCCTGAGCGCGGCGGCAATCGGGCTCGTCGCCTATGCGGTCGGCCAGCCAACGACGGCGGCCCTGATCATCGGCTTCGGCCTCGCCCTCTCCTCGACCGCGATGGTCGTGGAGCTCCTCGCCGCCAAGCGGCGGATGACGACTTCGGCCGGCCGCTCCAGCTTCGCGATCCTGCTCTGCCAGGATCTCGCGGTCATCCCCCTGCTCTTCCTGATCAACGTCCTCGACGCGCAGAACGGCGCCGGTTCGCTGCTCGCGGGCCTGGCCCAGGCCTTCATCCAGGCGATCGCCGCCATCGCCACCATCATCGTCATCGGCCGGCTGGCGCTGCGGCCGCTCTTCCGCCTGGTCGCCTCGACCGAGTCGACCGAGAGCTTCATGGCGGCGACCCTGCTGACGGCGCTTGGCACCGGGCTGATCGCCGCCGCCGCCGGCCTCTCCATGGGGCTGGGCGCCTTCATCGCCGGGCTGCTGCTGGCCGAGACCGAGTTCCGCCGCGCCATCGAGGTCACGATCGACCCGTTCAAATCGCTGCTGATCGGCGTCTTCTTCCTCACCGTGGGCATGGGCGTGAACCCGGCCGAGATCGCCGCCAGCCCGCTGGCCATCCTCGCCGTCGCAGCCGGGCTGCTGCTGGCCAAGGCGGCGATCATCTTCGTGCTGGCGCGCCAGTTCCGGCTGTCCAGCGCGACCTCCCTCGAGACCGCGATCCTGCTCGCGCCGGGCGGTGAGTTCGCCTTCGTCCTACTCAACGCCGCCACCGGGGCCGAGCTGATCGACCACAGCGCGACCAGCGTCGCGCTCGCGGCCGTCTCGCTCACCATGGTGACGCTGCCGCTGCTCGCCCGCATCGCGCGCAATCTCGCCCAGAAGCTCGCGCCGGCCGTCGTCCTGCCCGACGAGGCGGCCGTCCTGCCGCCCGCCGATCATGCGCCGCGCGCGATCGTGGTCGGCGGCGGGCGCGTCGGCCGGCTCGTCGCCTCGATGCTGGACGAGCACGGCAAGTCGCACATCGTCATCGACTCGGACGCGTCGCTGATCACGGCCCAGCGCCGGGCCGGCCGCCCGGCCTTCTACGGCGACGCGACCAGGCCGGAATTCCTGCGCCTTTGCGGCCTTGAGGAAGCCACCGCGCTGATCGTCACGATCGACAATACCCGCGCCGTCGACGCCATCGTCCAGGCCGCCCGCACGCTGCGGCCCGACATCGTCATCGTCGCCCGCGCCCGCGACGCGGCCCATGCCCGCCATCTCTACGAGATCGGCGTGAACGACGCCGTGCCCGAAACCATCGAGGCGAGCCTGCAATTGTCGGAGGCGGCGCTGGTCGGCCTCGGCGTGCCGATGGGCCTGGTTATCGCCTCGGTGCATGAACGGCGCGACGGCTTCCGCGCCCAGCTCAAGCCGTCAGGCGCCGCGGCAGCCCCCGCGCTTCCGCGCCACGCGCGCTCGCGAAGGCTGTGAAGCCCGCGGTCGAGGCGGCCTCGGCCTCGCGCGGCAGATAGCCGGCCTGCTGCGCCACCCGCCTGATATGGCCGTAGAACTGCGCCGCACTGCTCGCCCAGCTATGGCGGGTCGCGAGCTCGAGGCAGGCCTCGCGCGGAACCCTGAGCGCCTGCATCGCAGCCCCGCGCAGATCCGCGTCGAGCACCGCCGCGCCGCTGCCGGCGAAGACATCGCGCGGTCCCTGGACCGGGAACGCCGCCACCGGAAGGCCGCTCGCCGCCGCCTCCAGCAGCACGATGCCGAAGGTGTCGGTCAGGCTCGGGAAGACGAAGACATCCGACGAGGCATAGATCGCCGCTAGCTCCTCGCCCTGCCTGACACCGAGAAAATGCGCCTCCGGATAGGCGCGCTGGAGATCTGCGCGCGCCGGGCCGTCCCCGACCACCACCTTGCTGCCCGGCAGCCTGAGCGACAGGAACGCCTCGAGATTCTTCTCCACCGCCACGCGCCCGACGCTGAGGAAGATCGGCCGCGGCAGGTCGAGCACGCTCTGCGGGCGCGGATGGAACTGTCCGAGATCAACGCCCCGGCCCCAGCGCACCAGCTTCTCGAAGCCGTTGGCGCGCAGCTCCTCCTCCACCGTCGCAGTCGAGACCATGACGGCGGCGGCGGGCGCATGGAAGCGCCGCAGCAGCCCGTAGCTCCAGCTTTCGGGAATGGGCCAGCGCGCCGCGATATATTGCGGGAAGCGCGTATGGTAGCTCGTGGTGAAGGGTCGCTTCTGGGCGAGACAGACGGCGCGCGCCAGCCAGCCGATCGGCCCTTCCGTCGCGATATGGATATGGTCCGGCCCGAATTCGGCGATCCGGGCCGCGAGCGCCCGGCGCGTCGCCAGCGCCAGCCGGATGTCCGGGTAGCTCGGCAGGCCGATCTGGTGGAAGCCCTCCGGCGTCAGCGCCTGCGCCGTCACGCCGAAATCCGGCGCCGCCTGGATCATCCGCTCCAGCGAACGCACGACGCCGTTGATCTGCGGGCGCCAGGCGTCGGTGGCGACGAGGACGCGCATCACGCCGCCTCGATCAGATCCGGCACGGAGACAGGGCGTGCCGGCACGACGACCGGCATCGCCGTCTCGCCCTTCAGCCGGCCCTGCGGCCAGCGGATCAGCTCGAAGCGCCCGTCGTAATGCTCGACGAAGGCGGTGCAGCTTTCGACCCAGTCGCCGGTGTTGATGTAGGTCAGCCCGTCGATCTCGCGATAGGCCGCGTGGTGGATATGGCCGCAGATCACGCCGTCGGCATCGTGCCGGCGGGCCTCGGCGGCGAGGCAGGTCTCGAACTCGCCGATATAGTTCACGGCATTCTTGACCTTGTGCTTGGCCCAGGCCGAGAGCGACCAGTGCGGCAGCTGCAGCCAGCGGCGCACCTTGTTGAGGGCCATGTTGAGCCCGAGCGCGACCGTGTAGGCCCAGTCGCCGAGCAGCGCGAGCCATTTGGCGTTGCGCACCACGAGGTCGAACAGGTCGCCATGGATCACGAGCAGGCGCCGGCCGTCGGCCGTCTCATGGACGATCTCGTCGACCAGCGTGATGCCGCCGAATTGCAGCCCCGTGAAATCGCGCAGGAAATCGTCGTGATTGCCGGTGACGTAGATCAGCTTCGCGCCCTTGCGTACCTTGCGCAGCAGCTTCTGGATCACGTCGTTATGTGCCTGGGGGAAGTACCAGCCGCTCTTCAGGCGCCAGCCATCGATGATGTCGCCGACGAGATAGATGGTCGGCGCGTCGTAGGCGCGCAGGAACTCCAGCACGAGATCGGCCTGTGCCCCACGTGTCCCCAGATGCAGATCCGAGATGAAGATGCTGCGAACCTGCTTCGCGTCGTCCTCGTCGGCCATGCCGGAAAGCTCCCGCTGCTGCGTTGCTCGCGGCGTGTGTCTGATTTGCGTTGCGCTTTGATGACGGCGCGGCCAATCCATGGTCTGGGTAGGGGCATCACACGCTTCCCCGACTGATCGGAGCACGTCATGGATCTCGGAATTGCCGGCCGCACGGCCATCGTCTGCGCCTCCAGCAAGGGGCTTGGCCGCGGTTGCGCCGAAGCGCTGGCCCAGGCGGGCTGCACCGTGGTGATCAACGGCCGCGACGCCACCACGCTCGAGGCCACCGCCGCCGCGATCCGCGCCGCGACGGGCGCGACCGTCATCGCCGTCGTCGCCGACGTCTCGACCAAGGCCGGCCAGGACGCCCTGCTGGCGGCTGCGCCCAATCCGGACATCCTCGTCAACAACAATGGCGGCCCGCCGCCCAAGCCCTTCCGCCAGGTGACGCGCGAAGGGCTGCTCGAAGGCGTCGTCCAGAACATGGCGACCCCGCTGGAGCTGGTGCAGCGCGTCATCGACGGCATGGTCGAGCGTGGCTTCGGCCGGATCGTCAACATCACCTCGGCCAGCGTCGTGACCCCGCTGACCGGGCTCGACGTCTCCTCGGCCGCTCGCGCCGGCCTCACGGCCTTCCTCTCGGGCGTCGCCCGCGAGGTCGCGCATGCCAACGTCACCATCAACAACATCCTGCCCGGCGTCTTCGACACCGACCGGATCAAGGTCGCAACCGTCAAGGCGGCCGAGATGCAGGGCATCAGCATGGACGAAGCCGTGAAGCGCCGGCTCGCGGCGGTCCCCGCCGGCCGCCTCGGCACGCCCGACGAGTTCGGCAAGCTCTGCGCCTTCATCGCCAGCGCCCATGCCGGCTATCTCACCGGCCAGAACTTCCTGATCGACGGCGGCGCCTTCCGCGGAACGTTCTGACGAACGTCACCGTCATTGCGAGCGCAGCGAAGCAATCCAGGGGCGGCTGCGCTCGACGTCCCCTGGATTGCTTCGTCGCTTCGCTCCTTGCAATGACGGCTTGGTTTCCCTCGCCCACCGCCTAGCCGGGTTGCAGAGTTCTCGCTTCGCTTCCCGGCTTCGACATGCTCTAAGGAGCAACGGTTTCGCTCGAAACCGTTCGAGCTCTCGGCCGCGCGCTTTGTCCCCTCTTCTCGGCATCACCCTCAAGCTGGTCTCGGCGCTGGCCTTCACGCTGATGTCGGCAGCCATCAAGTCGATCTCCACGCGCTATCCGACCGGCGAGATCGTCTTCATCCGCTCCTTCTTCGCGATGATCCCCCTGCTCCTCTGGCTCGCCTGGCGCTCCGAGCTGCCGGCGGCGCTGAAGACGAGCAATCTGCGCGGCCATCTCAAGCGCGGCATCATGGGCTCGACCGGCATGTTCTGCGGCTTCGCGGCGCTGCAGTTCCTGCCGCTCTCCGAGGCCGTCGCCATCGGCTATGCCGCGCCGCTCGCCGTCGTCGTGCTCGCCGCGCTGGTGCTCAAGGAGCGCGTCCGCATCTATCGCTGGAGCGCGGTGACGATCGGCTTCGTCGGCGTGCTGATCATGCTCTCGCCGCATCTCGGCGCCGGCAGCCATCCCGTCGGCGGCAATGCCGCGCTCGGCGCGGCGCTCGGTCTCGCCGGCGCCTTCTGCTCGGCCTTCGCCTCTGTCGAGGTCCGCCTTCTCACCCAGACCGAGCGCACCGGCGCCATCGTCTTCTACTTCATGCTGCTGACCAGCCTGCTCGGCCTCTCCACCATCCTGCTCGGCTGGAACATGCCGGATCTCAAGGACGCGCTGCTGATGCTCGTCATCGGCATCCTCGGCGGCCTCGGCCAGATCCTGATCGTGCAGGCCTATCGCTATGGCGACGCCTCGCTGATCGCACCCTTCGAATATTCGACCATGCTCTGGGCGGTCGCGATCGGTTGGTTCTGGTTCGGCGAATGGCCGGCGGCGGCGATCCTTGTCGGCGCCTTCATCGTCGTCACCTCCGGCATCTACGTGATCCTGCGCGAACGCCAGCTCGGCCTGGCGCGGCGCGAGCAGCGCGAGGTCGGCCCCAGCCGGATGACCTGAGCGCCTGACGCGGCCTTCCCGACCCGACCTGTCGTCGACGATCTGGCATTGTTCGCTTGTTCAAACGATCGTCCGCCGTTACAAACGGCCTCACAGTCGAAAGGGGCCGAATTCATGGGAATCGAGACGAAAGAGCGCGGCGGGCGGGAGCTTGAATCCGGGGCTCAGGTCATCTCGGGCCAGCTCGGCAAGACCATCCAGCGCCTGCGCAAGGCCTATAATTTCTCGCTCTCCGACCTCGCCGAGCAGTCCGGCGTCGCCAAGTCGATCATCAGCCAGATCGAGCGCAACGAGACAAACCCGACGCTGGCGACGATCTGGCGGCTGTCGCAGGCGCTCGACATCTCGATCGAGCGCGTCCTCTCCAGCGGCGAGGAAGAGCCCTTCATCGACAAGACGACCCGCGCCGACACACCGATCCTCGTCTCCGAGGACGGCAAGCTCAAGCTCGCCATCATCGGCTGGATCAAGACCGTCGAATGGCTGCAATGGTACGATGTCAGCTCCGAGCCCGGCGGCGAACTCGATTCCGAGGGCCATCAGCGCGGCTCGATCGAGTCGCTGTCGGTGACTTCGGGCGAGTTCGAGGTCGAGGTCGGCGACATCGTCCAGCGCGCCAAGGCCGGCGAGACGCTGCGTTACCGTTGCGACCGCCGCCACGTCGTCCGCTGCGTCGGCAACGAGCCGGGCCATGCGCTCATGGTCTGCATCCTCAAGGCCGCGGTGATGGAGTAGGCGCCCGCTCGGGAGCCCCCATGACAGCGGGCCGCCGGCAGGCACCGGCGGCATGGAACGATCGACCACAAGGCAAACGCTCGGCGTTCGACACCGCTACTTGCCGTCGACTGGCCAAATGCTCGATCTTACCAAAATGGATGCAGGATCAGATCAACAAGACGATAGCTTAGAGAAGCAAATATAGACCGCGACCTCGGATATTATTTTCGTCCGCCGCGAACGACATCGCCATCCCTGATTTCAAGTTTCCTCTCGGTCTCGACGCGAATCCGCCGGAGAGCTCCCCCCACAAGCTGACATTAACCTGTTTGGACTAGAACGTTTCCCGCGCCGGGGAGCTGGGAGCTTGATCATGCCTGAAGCCGAGCGCAGGCACCGCTGACGGCGATACCGATGGATCTTCCGACCCTCTGGTATCTGACGACCGGAACGCTGCTCGTGGCAGCCGCCATGACCCTCTGGGAGCGCAAGGCGCATGCCCAGCGGTCGCGCGAGCTCGGCCTCTGGGCATGCGCCTATGCTGTGTTCGCCCTCGGATGCGTGCTGGCGATGAACCGGGAGCTTCTTGCCGGAGCCTTCGGACCGGCGCTGACCAATCTGGTCATGATCCTCGGCTATCTCCTGGTGCTGCAGGGGATTCTGGCGCTGGACGGGCGGAGGCTGCCTCTCATCCTCACCGCGACGCTGCTCGCTGCGCTCGGCGCTGCCTGGCTTCTGGCCGGCCAGGCTTCGGTCAGCCTGTTCTGGAACCATGTCGGCGCCTTCCCGATCGCGCTGGTCTGTGCACTGGCCGCGCTCGCGCTGCATCGCAGCCGGGTCGCGCAGGGGCTGCGCTCCCGCCCGATCGCGATCGCCGTCCTCGCCTGCCACAGCCTGTTCTACGCCCTGCGCGCCTTCGCCGTGCCGATCCTCGCGGCGGTCCAGGGCGAGGCAGTGCTGGTCATCGTCGCCAAGAGCACGATGTACGAGGCCGTGCTGTTCACCGTGGCGATGTCGATGTCCCTGCTCTCACTGGTGCGGGAGGAGGATCGGGCCCGGCTGCTGGCAACGGCCCGCACCGATTTCCTGACCGACCTCAACAACCGCCAGGGCTTCTTCGAGCTCGCTCCCAGGCATCTGGGTAGCGAAGCGAGGGGCGCATCGCATTCCCTCCTCGCCATCGACCTCGATCACTTCAAGGCGATCAACGACCGGTACGGCCATGATGCGGGCGATCGTGTCCTGAAGCTTTTCGCCGATATCGCCCGCGAGATCGCGGGGCCCTCCGCCATGAGCGCGCGGCTCGGCGGCGAGGAGTTCGCGATCCTGCTGCCCAATATGAGGGGCGAGGAAGCGCGCCTGATCGGACAGAGCATCGCGCGGCGCTTCGCCGAGGCAGCGGCGCGAAGCGACGGACTCGCGATTCCCGCCACGGTCAGCATCGGCCTCGCCGAGGCCAGCAGCCAGGAGACCGACCTGATCGCGCTTCTGGCCGCCGCCGATCACGCGCTCTACCGGGCCAAGATGCTCGGCCGCAACCGTATCGAGGTCGCAAAGCCCGGACAGGTCGTCAGGGCGGCCTAGGATCGTCCCCTTACGCCAGGCCCTGCGGGCGCTCCGCCGCTTCCGCCATGAGGCTGGCCAGCGGCCGGCTTCCATCCCACAGCGCGGCGCTCCAGCCTGCCGCGCGCGCCGCTTCGACATTCGCCGCCTTGTCGTCGATGAAGAAGATCTCGCCGGGAGAGAAGCTGGTCCGGGCTTCGACCGCGCGGAAGAACTGCGCCTCCGGCTTGGCCCAGCCCAGCGCCGCCGCATAGTGCATGCCGTCGAAATGCTGCTTCAGCGCGAGCTCGTCCCAGATGTGGCGCGCGCGCTCATGCTCCTGCACCGTGGCGAGGTGCAGCGCGATGCCGCCCGCCCGGAGGGCCGCAAGCTGCGCCAGCAAGCCATGGTCGAGATGGGCGTCGTTCTCGAACCAGTACCGCACCAGCCTGTCGGCGCTGAGTCCGGGGGCGATCTCCGCAAGCACCGGCACAAGGCGCTCCCGCAATCCCGCCCGCCCCAGGATGATGTCCTGCCAGTGCGGCGCGAAGAACGCCGATTGCAGCAGCGCCTTCGGCAGGTCGAGATCGCGCTCGAGATGCACCGACCAGCCCTCCGGATCGGGGTGCACGATCACGACGCCATCGACGTCGACCATCAGGGCCTTGAAACGCATGGGCCGAGAATAGGGCCGATGAGCTCGCCTCCGATAGGCCTGCGCGGATCTGCGCGCGCCTCCGCTGCTATTTCGCCTGCGGACGCGGCGGCCCCTCCACCGCCGGGAGCGACTTCAGATATTCCGCCATCGCCATCCGGTCGGTATCGGGGAGTTGCGCCATGTTGCGCACCACCGCCGCCATCGTCCCGCCGACATTGTCGAAATCGGGCGTGAAGCCGGTCTTGAGCAATTCGGCGATCTCCTCCTTCGACCATTTCGCCAGGCCGTTCTCGGACTGGGTGATGTTCGGCACCCAGCCCTTGCCCTCCGGATCCGGCCCGCCGGCGAGGCGGGTCGCGGGGATGATCGCGCCGAGCCCGTTGCGGGCGGAGTGGCATTCGGCGCAGTGGCCCGGGCCGTTGACGAGATAGGCGCCGCGATTCCAGCTCTCGCTCTTGGTCGGGTCGGGCCGGAAGGCCGCCCCCTCGAAGAACAGTAGCTTCCAGCCACCGACCATGCGGCGAATGTTGAACGGAAACGGCAGCTCGTGCGGCGGCGCCCTGCCCTCGACCGGCGCCAGCGTCCGGATATAGGCGAAGAGGTCGGCCAGCGCCTTGGGCGGCATCAGCCGGTAGGAGGTATAGGGAAAGGCCGGGTAGAGATGCTGGCCGTTCGGCGAGACGCCGGCCGCCATCGCATCGACGAAGTCCTGCACGCCCCAGTTGCCGATGCCGTCGCGCGTATGTGGCGAGATGTTCGGCGCGTGGAAGGTGCCGAAGGGCGAGGCGAGCGCGAGCCCGCCACCGAGCTTCAGCTTGTCGTCCTGGCCGGGCGTGGCGTGGCAGGAGGCGCACCCCCCGGCCGCGAACAGCAGCTTGCCGTTCTCGATATCCGCCGCCGGCAGCGCGCCGATCTCGGGCGAGGGCGAGACGACGCGGGGATCGGTGAGGACGTAGAAGCCGGCGAAAGCGAGGGCCGCCAGCACGACGAGGGTCACGAACAGGCGGCGCAGCAACAGCATCGGCATCTCCACTAGGCGCAATCGGTGGCTTCCGGCGGCAGCCAGTCGCGAACCGCGACAGTTCTAAGGTGGCGCAGCCGGGATGGCTCCCGCAAGCCGGGAAAAACAGGTCATGAAAAAACGGGCGGCCAGAATCGACCGCCCGCTTCCAGTTTTTCCGACAGGGCGCCGGGTCTCATTTCTTGACGCGGTAGACCTCGTGACAAGCGCCGCAATTTTTGGTTGCCGCGCCGAACGCCGTGCGGAATCCATCGAGGCTGGCAACAGTGGCGCCCGCCGCCGCATCCGTCTCGAACTTGGCGAAGGCCGCCTTGAAGCCGGCCTGATCGTCCCAGACCTTGGGCGCCGCCGTGGTCTCGCCGCCGGTCTTGGAGCTGTCGGGGAAGAGCGCGGGCATCTTCTTGGCGGCATCGGCGTAGGTCTTGAAGATCGCCTGCGCCTTGGCGCTATCGAAGGCGGCCTCACCCTTGGCCATCGCGGCGCCCTCGCGGGTCGCGGCGCCCACCGCCTTCATCGCCTGCTGGCGTTCCGTGATCGGGTTCGACTGCGCCATGACGGCGGTAAGGCCGAGCCCGAGGCCGGCAAGCACGAGAGCGGTACGGATCATTCATATCCCCTTCGAGGCAGCGGCGCCGGGCGGCGCCGTTTAGAAGGCCTCTAGATCAACGAATGACCATGACCTCGCCAAGTCGCTTTTCCGTGAGTGCATTTGCAAGAGCGCAAATGCACCCTTGCATCAGAGCCGATACCCCGCCTCCTTCAGCGCGGTGAAGACCTTGAGCGGCGTTGCCGGCATGTCCATCGCCTTGATGCCGGCGGCGCGGTCGAGCGCGTCGACGACCGCGTTCATCACCGCCGGGCAGGCGCCGATCGCGCCCGCCTCGCCCGCGCCCTTCACGCCGATGGCGTTGGTGAGGCAGCGGACATTGCGCGTCTCGAAATGGAAATTCGGGACGTCGACCGCCCGCGGCAGGGCATAGTCCATGAAGGTCGCGGTCAGCATCTGGCCGTCCGGATCGAAGCGGATCTCCTCCATCAGCGCCTGGCCGATACCCTGCGCCGATCCGCCATGGACCTGGCCCTGCAGCATCAGCGGGTTCAGCGTCACGCCGAAATCGTCGACCACGACATAGTTCAGTATCTCGGTACCGCCGGTGCCGGGGTCGATCTCCAGCTCGCAGATATGAGTGCCGTTCGGATAGGTCGCCTCCGGCGGCGTCCAGCTCTGATGCACCTTCAGCATGGCGGGCGTCGCACCCGGCAAGGCCGCGATCGCGGCGAGGTCCAGCGCCTTGTCGGTGCCGACGATCCGGACCGCGCCATTGACGACTTCGAGATCGCCGACTGCCGCCTCGAGCTTTTCGGAGGCAAGCTGCTTGAGATTGTCCGTCAGGATCTCGGTCGCCTTGTTCAGCGCCGCGCCGCCGACGGGGATCGAGCGGGAACCGCCGGTGCCGGAACCGGTCTCGACCCGGTCGGTATCGCCCTGCACCACGCGGATGCGGTCCATCGGGATATCGAGATGCTGCGAGACGAGCTGCGAATAGGCGGTCTCGTGCCCCTGCCCATTCGACTGGGTGCCGATCAGCACGGTGACGGTACCGTCCTTCTCCAGGATCACGGTCGAGCTCTCCGGCCCGCCGCCGCCGCAGGCCTCGATATAGCTCGCCATGCCGATGCCGCGGATCCGGCCGGCCTTCGCCGAGGCCTTGTGGCGGGTCTTGAAGTCCTTCCAGCCGGCCACCTCCATGGCGCGGCGCATATGGCCCTCGAACTCGCCGGAATCGTAGACCGGGCCGGTCTGCGTCCGGTGCGGCATCTCCGTGGGCTTGACGAAATTCTGCGCCCGCACCGCATCCGGCGTCCTGCCGGTCTCGCGGGCAATGGCGTCGACCAGCCGCTCGATCAGATAGGCGGCCTCGGGCCGGCCGGCGCCGCGATAGGCATCGACCGGCGTCGTGTTGGTCAGCACGCCGCGGAACAGCACATGCACGGCCGGGATATTGTAGCAGCCCGGCGTCATCGTCGTGCCGACCCAGGGGATGAAGGGCCCATATTGCGAGAGATAGGCACCCATCTCGGCCGAAAGATCGACCTTGAGGCCGATGAACCGGCCCTTGGCGTCGAGCGCCATCGTGGCCGTCGAAAGATTGGCGCGGCCATGCGTGTCGGCGAGGAAATGCTCGTTGCGGTCGGAAACCCAGCGCACCGGCCGCTTGAGCTTCTCGGCCGCGATCATCGCCAGCGGATATTCGCGATAGAGGAAGATCTTGGTCCCGAAGCCGCCGCCGACATCCGGCGTCACCACCCGGATACGCTTCGGGTCGACCTTCAGCACGTAGCTGGCGATCAGGTCGCGCATGCCGTGGCTGCCCTGGCTGCCCAGCGTCAGCGTCCAGCGCTTATCCGCCTTGTCGTATTCGGCGATGCAGGCGCGCGTCTCCATGTAGTTGGAGGCGAGGCGGTTGTTGACGATGGTCAGCGAGACCGTGCGCGCCGCCTTGGCGAAGGCCTTCTCGGTCTTCTCGCGGTCGCCCTGTTCGGCCTCGAAGGCGACGTTGCCCGGCCGGTCGGCCCAAACCTGCGGCGCGCCCTTCGCCAGCGCCTCGGCGATGCCGGTCACGGCCGGCAGCGGGTCCCAGTCGATCTCGATGGCCTCGGCCGCGTCGCGCGCCTGCGCCAGGGTCTCGGCGACGATGAAGGCCACGGCCTCGCCGACATGGCGCACCGTGTCGGCCGGAAGGACCGGGACCGGCAGCGATTGCGACATCCCGCCCGAGACGGTCTCGATATGCCCCTTGCAGGGCAGGTCGCCATATCCGGCGACGTCCTTTCCGGTCAGGATCAGCTTGACGCCCTTCAGCTTCCGGGCCGCCTCGGTATCGCCGATGGTGAAGCGGGCATGGGCATAGGGCGACCGCAGCACGAAGGCATGCAGCGCCCCTTCAGCGGCAATGTCGTCGGTATAGCGGCCGGTGCCGGTCGTCAGGCGCTGATCCTCGACCCGCCGCACCGGCTGGCCGAAACCGAATTTCATGGGACGCATGAGGCATATCCTCAGTTAGGTCTGATGAAAGACTGAAACAGAAATCGCGCCACGTCAGCCCCCCGGTACAGGATGCACCGGGGTGCGCTCGGAGCATTACGCCTCACCGCGACATGCGGACCGCCGTCTCCGAAAGCGAGACCATGGTGTTGTAGTTGTTGACGATCCAGTTGGCGTCGTTCGCGGCGCCGCGGCGGACATCGCCCTTGCTCTTGGCCAGCTTCTCGCTGAAATCGCGCAGCTTGCCGAGCCAGGAGCTCGCCTGGCTCTCGATGAAGGGGATGCCCTTGGGCTCCTTGTCCTTGAAGGCGTCCATCTCGCGGATCGCCGCCGCATAGTCCGCCACGGCGGCATTGAAGGCCTTGAGATCGACGACCGGGCTCTCGTTGCTCGGCATCAGGTCCATCACGGCGCGCGCATTGATCATGATGTTGCGCACCTGCCAGCGGGCGGAGCGCCCTTCCCGCTGTTCGGTCGCGGCAAGCTCGCGCTGGTCCAGCCCCTTCTTGTAGACCCGCATCAGCGCGTCGAGCTTGGCGCGCTCCTCGAGGAAGGTCTTCGCGGCCGGCACCATCAGCGCATGCAGCCTCTGGCCCTCGGCGAGATTGTCGTCGCGATAGTCCTTGCGGTCGTAGTAGCGCTCGGCCTTGGTGATCAGCGGCGCCAGCTCCTGATAGGCCTTGATGTAGCGGCCCATGGTCTCGTCGATCGCCGGCAGCTTCGGCTCGCGCGCCATCGCCTCCTCGGCCTTCTTGGTCTCGCTGGTGACGTCATAGACGCTGTAGAGCCCGTAGGTGATGTAGCGCTCCCTGCCGGTCGGGCCCTTCTTCATGTCGACCCAGCTGCCATAGCGCTCCCAGGACTGGATGGCGCGCAGCGTGCGGTTCATCAGCGCCGTATAGGCGTTCGACTTGCTGATCGCGGCCTGGAGATCCTCGTCCTGTGCCTTGCTCGCGCTGTTGGTGGGCACGGTCGCCGCGCCCTGCGCCCAGACGGGGGCCGGCGCAGCGAGGACGAGGGCGGCGGCGCAGGTGGCACCGCGGAGAATGCTTCGGGTCGTCATCAATCCAATTCCGTCTTCTGCAATATGTCTTACGAATGACACGTCTTACCAATGAGGCTCGGGCGCTCAGTCCTGCGCGACCGGCCCGCCATGCATCAGCCAGTCCTTGAAGCCGCCGGCATAGTGGCTGTCGATATCGAGCCCGGCCGATTGTGCGTATTCCAGCGCCCGGCGCGAGCGGACCCCGGCGGCGCAGGAGAGCACGATGCGCTTGCCCGGCTCGTTCGGCAGGTCGGCCGGATCGAATTGCGAGAGCGGCCGCGAGACCGCGCCCGGGATATGCCCCGCCGCGAATTCATGCGGCTCGCGCACATCGACGAGCAGGATCGAGCCGTCGCCCAAGCCCGCCTTGATGTCGTCGATATCGAGGTCGTTCACGATCATGGGCAGGTCACTCCAGCTCGGTCAGGCGAGCCGATCAGATAGGGCTGGACCTCGGGAAACGCCACCACCGGGCGGCGCTCCGGGTGCCGGAAACGAAAACAGCCGCGAGCACCGGGCGCGCGGCTGCCTGGTCGGTGAAACGTCTCAGCCCTGCGCGGGAATGCGCAGCACCCAGCCCGGCAGGATCAGGTCGGGGTTCTTCACCGGCGGCGTGTTGGCCTTGACGATCTCGGTGTACTTGGCGCCCTGGCCCTTGCCGTAGTGCTCCTCGGCGATCTTCCAGAGCGTGTCGCCCTTCTTCACCGTGTAGAACACGGCCGCCGGCGCCTCCTTGTTGACGATCAGGTCCGATTCGACCTGCGCAACGCCGGTGGTGTTGCCGAGCGCGAGGATGATCTTCTCGGCCTCCTCGGTCGAAACCGCCTTGCCGGAGACCTTCACCTTGTCGCCGTCGATCTGGATGTTGACGTCGGAGGGCAGCCCGTGCCCCGCGAGTTCCTTCTGCAGATCATCGGGGGTCGCGGCCTTGGCCGGGCTCGAGCCGAAGATCTTCGCACCCGCTTCCTTGATGAAACTGAACAAACCCATTGGATGTCCTCCTAGCCTGGGGCGGCTATCAAGCCCTGTCGGAGCGTCGCACGCAAGCCAAAGCGGAAAAGGTGTTTTCCCTCCGGCCTACCGGTGATTGCGCCTGCAAGCCCCGAAAGGTCCTTTCCAGCACGCGACGCGGCTGGCAAGAACGCGATGTTCAACCCGGAGTTCCCCATGCTCACTCTCGCCCAGGCCCAGACCATCCTCCAGGCCGCGCTCGCCCATGGCCAGGCCAATGGCTTCAAGCCGCTCGCCATCGCTGTCCTCGATGCGCGCGGCGCCCTCAAGGCCTTCGCCGCCCAGGACGGCACCAGCCTCAAGCGGGGCGAGATCGCCCTCGGCAAGGCCCAGGGCAGCGTCGCCCTCGGCGTCGGCTCGCGCGCGCTGCAGAAGCTCGCCCTGGACCGGCCCTATTTCATCCAGGCTGCGACGCACGCGGTCGATGGCGGGCTGATCCCGGTGCCCGGCGCGGTCCTGATCCGCTCGGCCGGCGGCGAACTGCTCGGCGCCATCGGCATCTCCGGCGACACCTCCGACAATGACGAGATCGCCGCCTGCGCCGGTGTGGCGGCCGCGGGTCTGAGCGCCGAAACCGGGGCCTGATCCGCGCTTTTTCTCTTGCCATTCGGCCTGTGAAGCCTCATCTCCTCCCTGCCCGGGTTCGTTAAACCGTACAGTTTGGACCGGATCGAAGGTAGGATCATGAGCGAAGCGGCTGCCGCCAACGAAAACGAAGTCATCACCACCGACGTCGTCATCATCGGCGCCGGCCCCTGCGGCCTGTTCACGGTCTTCGAGCTCGGCCTGCTCGACATCCGCGCGCATCTCGTCGACATCCTGCCGAAGGTCGGCGGGCAGTGCGCGGAGCTCTATCCGGAGAAGCCGATCTACGACATCCCCGGCTTCCCGATGGTGACCGGCCAGGCGCTGGTCGACAATCTGCTGGAGCAGATCAAGCCCTTCGGGCCGACCTTCCATCTCAACCAGATGATCGAGGCGGTCGAGCCGACCGGCACGGCCACGGCACCGCGCTTCCGCGTCACCACCGATGCCGGCACCGTCTTCGACACCAAGACCGTGATCATCGCGGCCGGCGGCGGCTCCTTCCAGCCGAAGAAGCCGCCGATCCCCGGCATCGAGGCCTATGAGAACGGCTCGATCTTCTACGCCGTGCGCAAGATGGAGGCCTTCCGCGGCCGCAACATCCTGATCGTCGGCGGCGGCGATTCAGCCCTCGACTGGACGCTCAACCTCCAGCCCATCGCCAACCGCGTCACGCTGATGCATCGCCGCGACGATTTCCGCGCCGCGCCGCATTCGGTCGAGCAGATGCGCGCCCTCGTCGCCGAGGGCAAGATGGACATGAAGCTCGGCCAGGTCACCGGTCTCAAGGGCGAGAACGGCAAGCTCGCGGCCGTCGTCTGCCGCGGCACCGACAACGAGCCCTTCGAGATCGCCTGCGATACGCTGCTGCCCTTCTTCGGGCTGACGATGAAGCTCGGCCCGATCGCCGACTGGGGCCTGAACCTCAACGAGAACCTCGTCCCGGTCGATACCGAGAAGTTCGAGACCAACGTGCCCGGCATCTTCGCCGTCGGCGACATCAACACCTATCCGGGCAAGCTCAAGCTCATCCTCTCGGGCTTCCACGAGGCGGCGCTCTGCGCCCAGAAGGTCCATCGCTACGTCTATCCGGAGAAGCGGCTGACCTTCCAGTACACCACCTCCTCTTCGAGCCTGCAGAAGAAGCTCGGCGTCGCCTGATCGGCGGTCTCAGGACATCCGAATGCGAAAAGCCGCGGTGAAGGCCGCGGCTTTTTCGCTGTCCGGTTTTCCGTAGAGCCGCGCCGTCACGCCGGGGCACCTTCCGGTCACCCGGGCGGCTCCGCACTTCACGAAAGCCCGGCGTCCTTCAATGCGCGCTGGCTTCGCCCGGAGCCTGGGCCGACGCCGTGCCGTTGCGCGCCGCCGAGCCCTGCGTCGGGACGAGGCCGAGCGAATGGCGCACGCTCTCCGAGGGGCCCGCAAGAATCGGCCCGCTGCTGGGCGGAGCCGCGACGATCTGCGGCGCGTCCCGCTCCTGCATCGGCGGCGGCGGCAGCATATCCTCCGGCTCCTGCGGGTCGATCCTCGCCCTGAGTTCGGCGATCGCGCCCGCAAGCGGCTGGAAGCTGAAACGGACCTTGTGCGTTCCGGCCGGCACCTGCACGGCGCGGAACAGCACGTTCGCCTTCAGGATCTCGGTTTCGACGCCGTCGACCTCGGCCTTCCACCAGGGGTGCCAGATGTCGTTGAGCACGACGAAGCCGGCGGCCGGCGTCGTCACCTCGATGTCGACCTGCGCATTGCGATACTGGATGAGCTTGACCTCGGCCTGCACCGCGACCGGCCCCTCCGGCGTCGCGACCGGCGGCTCGACATCGAGCAGAACCGCCTGCTGCGGATCGGTCTCCGGCCAGCGACCCGAGAGCTTCATGCTCTCGAAATCGGCGAACTGCCAGCCGCCGACGAACTGCACGCGCGGCAGCGCCCGCGGGTTCTCGTAGACATAGCCTTCCTTGGTCCGGGCGACGAGATTGAGGTCGCCGCCGCCCAGCGCCTGGTCGATCCGCTCGATCGGGACCGGCGAGGCGATGTAGCGCAGGCCGAGCAGGTTCGCGAGCCGGCAGCGATAGGACGGGAAGAGCGGCGTGAACTTGCGCTCGGATGGCGAGGCGATGCCGTCTCGCGTGCCGACAGCCTCCGAAAACTCCTCGAGCCGCAGCGGGTTGTAGCCGAGCGTGTGGTCGAAGCCGTGCACCATGCCGGCATTCGGCCACTCGAAGCCCATGCCGAGCAGCTCGACCCGGTCGCGGCGCGGCGAGCCTGCCGGCTGGGCGGTCAGGCGCTTGAGCAGGGCGATCGTCTCGTTCCGCGTGCCCGGCTGCAGCACGTCGTAGAGCTGCGGTGCCAGCGCGGTCGACTCGTTGGGGCCGTTGTTGACGCCGAGATCCGCCGCCACCACGCCGGTGACGAGCGCCGCGGCCGCGGCCGTGCCGAGAGCGCCGCGCCAGCGCTGCAGCAGGAAGACGGCGCCGCCTGCAACGACGAACCAGCCGAGCGCGAGCGCGACCGGCTTCCAGGCATCGCCGAGATGCCCCTCGCCGCGCGAGACGGCGAGCGCGACGGCGAAGCTCGCGAGAACCAGCCCCGCTCCCAGCGCGAGATCGCGTCGGAAGGAGGTCCCGGCCTCCGCCGTGACGATGCGATGCAGCACATAGCCCGAGAGCACCGCCGCCAGCGCCCCGATCAGGAAGGTCGCGTCGGCCGGGCGGCGGAACAGCTTCACGCCGGGCAGATAGTCATAGGCGAGCTGGAACAGCGGCGTGTAGCGCCCCAGCGCGAACAGCACCATGAAGCCGAACATCAGCGTCAGCGGGCGCACCGCCCTGTCCCAGAGCCAGCCGCGGGTCAGCCCCGGCGCCAGCATCAGCAGCAGCGGCAACGCCCCGAAATAGACCTGACCCATGTTCTGCGACAGGAACAGCTCCTTGGCCCATTGCGGGTTGTTGTAGGGGCCCCAGAACTCGACATTCGGATCCTTGGCACCGAACAGGTCGCCGATGAAGGCGGTGAGCAGCGAGACCGGGTGCAGCGAGCCGCGCCCGGCCTCGGTCAGGTCGATCGCGGGCCGGGTCGTCGCCTCGGCGAAGAGCCAGGTCCAGATCAGCGGCAACGCGATGACCGCGAGCCCCGCGACGCTGGCGGCAGCGATCGGCAGCAGGCTGGCACGGAAGCCCGGCCAGCCGCCCGAAAGCCAATGGGCCACCACCATGGCGAACAGCACATAGCCGCCGAGCAGAGCGACCTGGTCCGGCTCCAGCACCATCAGGCCGGCGGCAAGGCCGGCGCAGATGCCGGCGACGACCGAGGAGCGCTGCAGCATCCGCGCCGTCAGCCAGAACGCGATGGCGAAGAAGGCGAGGCTGGCGATCTGCCCGACATGCTGGACGCGCCAGGCGGCGGAAGCGCCGAAGGCGAAGACCAACGCCGCCAGCAGGCCGCCGGCGGGGTGCCAGCCGCGGTCGCGGAAGAACAGGATGAGCGCGATGCCGCCCGCCAGCAGATGCGCCAGCACATAGGCGTCGACCTCGCGGAAGCTCGGCGCCGGCGAGATCAGCGCGAGCAGGATCGCGGGCGAGAAGATCAGCGATTGCGGATCGGCGATCTGCGGCGAGCCGCCGAAGATATTGTGGTTCCAGAACGGCGACTGCCCGGAATGGAGCGCCTGCGCCAGGAACTGGATCTGCGCCTGGAAATGCGCCTTGGCGTCGAACGGAATCGTCACCGCCCCCGACAGCCAGGGCCAGCACAGGATGCCCCATGCCAAGACGAAACCGATGGCCGCCAGCAGGTAGCCGGCGCCCCTTGCATTCACGCGTCTCAAGCGGACCCCCACGGTCCTCGGCACGGACGGTCCCGTTCTGGGAACCTGCCTCCAGCCCTGTCAGTGGGGCGGCACCTTGGTGACCGTCACCTGAACCGAATCTGAACGCGATCACGCATCCGTGAGCGGGGCTGCGGACAAGCTGAAGAAAGTGGAAACCGGGGGCGCGAAGGACGCGGTTGCCGGCGTCCTCGAGGCACGCCTCCCGTCATGGCCGGCTTGCCCCGACCATCCACGTCTTCCTTCATCGAGTGCGGCGTTCAAGACGTGGATGCTCGCCACAAGGGCCGGCATGACGGCGCAGAACCTCAGCGCGCCGCGGCCGCGAGCCAGCCGGCCAGCGCCCGGCGCTCCGCCGGCGTCATGCCCGAGAGGTTGTTCGGCGGCATCGCATGGGTCATCACGGCCTGGCTGCGAATGGCGCGGGCATGGATGGCGATCTGCTCTGGCTCGTGCAGCAGCACGCCCTTCGGCGCGATCTGGATGCCCGGCCAGGACGGCTCCGGCGCATGGCACATGGCGCAGCGCCCGGTCACGATGTTGGCGACCTCGGCCGGCGGCAGGCTCATCCCCGCCAGCAGCATCGGCTTCGGCATCTCGCGCGGCTTGAGGCCGAGCTGCTCGCGCCCGCCCGGCGAGGACGACATCGCCACCCAGAAGGCGAACCACAATGCCAGGATCGCCACCACCCAGCACCACCAGGGCGATTTCGCATGGTCGGCGTGGCGGACGTTGAAGAAGTGCCGGATCAGCGCGCCGGCTACGATCACCAGCGCCACCAGCTGCGGGATCACGGCCGAGTTGGCGTAGGTCACCGGATAGTGGTTCGACAGCATCAGGAACAGCACCGGCAGGGTGATGTAGTTGTTGTGCGTCGAGCGCTGCTTGGCGGCCTTGCCGTATTTCGGATCGGGCTTCTCGCCCGCGGTGAGCGCCGCGATCACCTTCCGCTGCCCGGGCATGATGTTGAAGAAGACGTTGGCGGTCATGATCGTCGCCATCAGCGCGCCGGTATGGATCAGCGCGCCCCGCCCGGAGAAGACGTTGGCGAAGGCCCAGCTCGCCGCCACGACATAGCCGAAGCCGACGAGGCCGAGCAGCACGTCATGCTTGCCGAGCGGCGACTTGCACATCAGGTCGTAGATCAGCCAGCCCACGACCAGCGCGGCGATCCCGATGGCGCCTGCGGCGAAGGGCGAAAGCTGCATCACCGCAGGGTCGATCAGGTAGAGCTCGGACTGGGCGTAATAGACCCAGACCAGCAGGAAGAAGCCGGAGATCCAGGTCCAGTAGCTCTGCCATTTGTGCCAGGTCAGCTCCGCCGGCATCACCGCGGGCGCGACCATGTATTTCCGCATCTCGTAGAAGCCGCCGCCATGCACCTGCCAGGCGCGCCCGCCGGTGCCCGGCGGAATGTCCTCGGCCGGCTTCAGCGAGGCGTCGAGATGGATGAAGAAGAAGGAAGCCCCGATCCAGGCGATCGCCGTGATGACATGGAGCCAGCGCAGCATCATCCCGCCCCATTCCATCAGATAGGCTTCGAGCATGGCTGCGCTCCGCGAGGGCTGGTGGTCGTCCCGAATCCGCAGCCGCGGCTCCGGCGCGATGAAGCTAGCCTGCTTTCGCTCCGCCCGAAATCGTCGAGACGCCGGCAGAATTGACATCCGGGAACATGATCTTGGCTTAAATGCCGATATCGATTTTCGTCGGCGGCGCTCTACAGTCGATGCGAGGCGGTCCCGGAATCGGCACCGCCGGTCACCGGTGCTTTCAGGAGAACGGCTGCGAATGGGACGCCTCTCGACGCATGTGCTCGACACGGTCAACGGCCGGCCCGCCGCCGGCGTCGCGATCACGCTCGAGCGCCTGAACCCCGACGGCTCGCGGGAACGGCTGGCCGAGGCCGTGACCAATGCCGACGGCCGCACCGATGCGCCCCTGCTCTCCGGCGCGCTCCTGCCCGGCACCTATGAACTCGGCTTTTCCGTCGGCGCCTATTTCCGCGGGCTCGGCAGCGCCCTGCCCGAGCCCGCCTTCCTCGATCTCGTCCCGATCCGCTTCGGCATCGCCGAGCCGGAGGGGCATTACCACGTCCCGCTCCTCGCCTCGCCCTGGAGCTATTCCACCTATCGCGGCAGCTAGAGCATGACCCAGACCACCTATCCCCGCGACATGAAGGGCTACGGCCGCGCGGCTCCGCATCCGCATTGGCCGGGCGAGGCCCGCATCGCCGTCCAGTTCGTGATCAATTACGAGGAAGGCGGCGAGAACTGCATCCTCCATGGCGATGCCGCCTCGGAAGCCTTCCTCTCCGAGATCGTCGGTGCTGCGCCCTGGCCCGGCCAGCGCCACATGAACATGGAGTCGATCTACGAATACGGCTCCCGCGCCGGCTATTGGCGGCTGTGGCGGATGTTCACCGAGCGCAAGCTGCCGGTGACCGTCTTCGCCGTCGCCAGCGCGCTGGCGCGCTATCCCGAGATCGTCGGCTCGATGCAGGAGGCCGGCTGGGAGATCGCGACCCACGGCCTGAAATGGATCGACTATCGCGACACGCCGAAGGAGCGCGAGCGCGCCGACATCCTCGAGGCGATCCGCATCCAGACCGAGCTCGCCGGCGAGCGTCCGCTCGGCTGCTATCAGGGCCGCACCTCCGAGAACACGATTCCGCTGACGATGGAGGAAGGCGGCTTCCTCTACACGGCCGACGTCTATGCCGACGAATTGCCCTATTGGCTCGCCGGGCCGAAAGGGCCGCAGCTCGCCGTGCCCTACACGCTCGACGCCAACGACATGCGCTTCGCCACGCCGCAGGGCTTCAACACCGGCGACCAGTTCTTCACCTATCTCAAGGACTCGTTCGACACGCTCTATGCCGAGGGCGAGACCGCGCCGAAGATGATGTCGATCGGCCTGCATTGCCGCCTCGTCGGCCGGCCGGGCCGCGCCGCCGCCCTCGCCCGCTTCCTCGACTATGTGAAGAGCCATGACCGGGTCTGGATCGCGACCCGGCTCGACATCGCCCGCCACTGGGTCCGGACCCACCCCCCGGCCGGCGGCTATGTCCCGTCGAAGCTGCCGAAAGCGCTCTTCACCGAGGTCTATGGCCGGGTCTGGGAGCATTCGCCCTGGATCGCCGAGACGGCCTATGATGCCGGCATCGGGCCCGCGCAGGACACCGCCGACGGGCTGCATGCGGCGATGGTTGCCGCCATGCGCAAGGGCACGCCCGAGCGCAAGAAGGACCTGCTCACCGCCCATCCCGATCTTGCCGGCAAGCTCGCGGCGGCCGGCGCGCTCACGCCGGAATCGACGCAGGAACAGGCTTCCGCCGGGCTCGATCGTCTCACCAGCGACGAGCGCGTCCGCTTCACCGCGCTGAACGAGGCCTACAAGACCCGTTTCGGCATCCCCTTCATCATGGCGGTGAAGGGCGCCACCAAGGCCGAGATCCTCGCCGCCTTCGACGCGCGCCTCAAGAACACGCCGGAGCAGGAAGTCGCGACGGCACTGGCCCAGGTCGAGACAATCGCGCTGCTGCGGCTGAAGGAATTGCTGCCGGCCGGCTGAACCGGGCCTGCGACGGCCTACCGCGGCGCGATTCGGGAACCCACCCTCAATCGCGGCGTTGATGCACGCCAGCGAGGGAGTTCCTTACGTGTTCCGCCTGCTTCTCGTGATCATCGTGCTCGTCGTCGGCTACGACGCCATCGTCCATCAGGGCGCCTATACGCGCGATGCCTGGAACAGCATCGTGCGGCTGACCCAATCATCGGTCGAAGGCGCCAAGGACCTCGGCGAGCGCGCGCGCAACTGACGGTTTCGGGACCCACCCGTCATTGCGAGCGCAGCGAAGCAATCCAGGAGGGCTGGGTTCAACGGCTCACCCAGTCCTCCTGGATTGCTTCGTCGCTTCGCTCCTCGCAATGACGGCTTACGCCGCCACCCGCCCTTCGACGATCTCCGCGATCGCCTCCAGCATGCGCGTGTCGTCGCCGGCGAGCCCTTCCATCGCCGCCATGCGCTGAATCACCGTGCCCGCGATCGCCTCCTCCACCGTGTCCTCGGCATAGGTGTAGAAGATCGTCGCGTGCTGGCCGTCGCGGTGGCAGCGGCCCTCGATCTGCTGCAGCTGGATCGCGCTGTGGCGCATGTCGTGGATGACGAGCGCCCGCTCGCGCTCGCCGCCTGCCATCTCGCCGCGGTGCAGCGAGATCGACTCGGTCACCGTGAAGATCACCGCATCGAGCGCGCCGGTCTGGAAGGCGATGCGCGTCTCCTCGTTCTGCAGGCCGGAACGCTCGCCATTGATCTCGCCGATGCGCCAGCCACGCCCCTTGAGCGTCTCGGCCAGCATCGCGCTGGTCTCGAGGAAGGCGACCGAGATCGCCACCTGCTCGTCATTGCCGAGCAGGTCCTCGCAGAAATCGGCGGTGCCGGGGATGCGCAGCAGGCTGGCCTTCTGCCGGAAACGCAGATCGGCGGCCCAGCCCTGGGGCTTGCGCGTCGAGCCGCCGGCGAGGCCCAGCTCCTTGCGGAATTCGCGCCAGGTCGCCTCGTAGAGCTTGCGGGCGGCATGATCGAGAGCGACCGGCGCGAGCTCGCGCTGCACCTCCGGCCAGCCCGCGATCTCCTCCGGCCGGCGGCGCAGGCCGATGGCGTTGGCGCCGCGATAGAGCAGATCGGCCATGACCTTGCGGTCGGCCTCGTTGGGCTCCCAGCTCCAGTTCTTCCAGCGCCCCTTGGCTCGGCCGATCTTCAAACGCTTCATCAGCGTACGGAAGCCGTCGAGATCGGCTGATGGCATGCCCGCAGCCTTCGCCAGCAACGGCCCGAGATAGGAGAGCTCGTGCGGGGACTGCCCGGCCGTGGCGCTCATATAGATGGTGAAATCGGCCGCTTCCGCCATCTGCCGGCAGACCAGGCCCTGTTGCGAGTTCGGATTGCGGATGCGGTGCGCCTCGTCGATCACGACGAGCGGCCAGGTCCGCTTCGGCCGGCCATGCTTGGCGAGCTCGTTGTTCTTCGCCCGCGTCGAGCGCTTCCGGCTGTCGGCGACGGGAGCGAGCAGCGACTTCGTCTTCTCGAAATTCATCAGCGTCACGCGCTTCTCCGGCAGGCCGGACAGCGCCATCGTCCGCCGCCATTGCGGGATCGCGCCCTTCGGGCAGATCACCAGCACCTCCTGCTCCGGCATCGCCGAGAGCGCGAGCCAGGCCGACAGCGTCTTGCCGAGGCCGGTGAGGTCGCCGAGCAGGAAGCCGGATGCTCCCTTCGCGCGAGCGGCCAGGATCGCATCGCGGGCGACGAGTTGGTGGGGATGGGGAACGAAGGTCATCGGACGGCGGGGGTTGGCTTGGACGTTATCCGTCATTGCGAGCGCAGCGAAGCAATCCAGGGGGACTCGATCAGGACGTTCAGCCAAGTCCTCCTGGATTGCTTCGTCGCTTCGCTCCTCGCCATGACGGCCTCTGGCCGCGCCCCGCCTGGAGGGCATGGCGCGCCCGGCTCTCTTGGCACTGGCGTTCGCTTACGTCCACCGGCACTGTGCCGGCCATCACTTCGGGAGACCACAAGACCATGACCCGCGCGCAGGCGATCGCGAAAGCACAGGACTGTTTCGATTCCGGCAGGCTGAAGAGCGATCTCGCCCGCCTCGTCGCCATACCCACCGAAAGCCAGAACCCGGACCGCGCCCCCGTCCTCGGCGATTATCTCGAGCAGGAGATGCGGCCGCTGCTCGAATCGCTCGGCTTCGCCTGCCGCGTCCTCACCCATCCCAAGGCCCGCGGCCCCTTCCTCTATGCCGAGCGCATCGAGGATCCCTCGCTGCCGACCATTCTGGGTTACGGCCATGGCGACGTGATCCGCGGCCTCGACGCGCAATGGAGCGAGGGTCTCTCGCCCTGGAAGCTCACCGAGCGCGAGGGCCGCTGGTACGGCCGCGGCGTCGTCGACAACAAGGGGCAGCACCTGATCAACCTCAGCGCGCTGCGCGCCGTGCTGGAGACGCGCGGCAAGCTCGGCTTCAACGCCAAGTACCTGATCGAGATGGGCGAGGAATCCGGCTCGCCGGGCCTGCGCGAGCTCTGCACCGAGCAGAAGGAGCTGTTCAAGGCCGACATCCTGATCGCCTCGGACGGGCCGCGCCTCAACGCCGACCGCCCGACGGTCTTCCTCGGCGCGCGCGGCGGCGTCACCTTCGACCTCTCGATCAATGCGCGCGAGGGCGGCCACCACTCCGGCAACTGGGGCGGCATCCTCTCTGATCCGGCGATCCAGCTCGCCCATGCCATCGCCTCGATCGCCTCGCCGACCGGCCAGATCCGCATCCATGAATGGGTGCCGAAGGAGCTGCCGCCGGCCGTGCGCAAGGCGCTGGTCGGTTGCGAGATCGACGGCGGCCCGGACGGTCCGACCATCGATCCCGATTGGGGCGAGCCCGGCCTCACCCCGGCCGAGCAGGTCTTCGGCTGGTGCTCCTTCGATGTTCTGGCGATGAAGTCGGGCGTGCCCGAGACGCCGGTGAACGCCGTGCCGCCGAGCGCCTGGGCCCGCTGCCAGCTGCGCTTCGTCGTCGGCATCGACCAGAACGACGTCGTCCCGGCCCTGAAGCGCCATCTCCAGCGCCACAACTTCCCGATGGTCGAGGTCTCGCTCAGCCGCTCCGAGATCTTCGGCGCGACCCGGCTGGACCCCGAAGATCCCTGGGTGGACTTCGCACTGGCTTCGATCGCCCAGAGCACCGGCAAGCAGCCGGCGCTGCTGCCCAATCTCGGCGGCTCGCTGCCGAACGACATCTTCGCCGACATCCTGGGCCTGCGCACGATCTGGGTGCCGCATTCCTATCCCGGCTGCTCGCAGCACGCGCCGGACGAGCATCTGCCCGTCGCCATCGCGCGCGAGGCGCTCACCGCCATGGCCGGCCTCTACTGGGATGTCGGCTCGGGCAACGCGCCCGCCGTCTGAGGCTCATTCCTGCGGCCGGCGCGGATCACGCCCCGGCGGCAGGTCGATCGGCGTCGCCGGGGGTGCCTCCGGCGGCGCATTCGGTGGCAATTCCGGCGGCGGCTCGGTCGGGATGCCCTGCGGCTCGTCCTCCGGGGGCGACTCGACCGGCGGCGCCGGCGGCACATTGCCCGGAGTCAGCGGTGGCGCCTCGGGCGGCGTATCGGGTACGGCCGGCGTGTTGGCCGGGCCGGCGGCGAAACTGCGATTGAACTGCATCATGCGGAAACTGCCCTTTAGGGCAGGAACGCCCGAGCCGGCCAAAAGCTCCCTCAGGTGCCATGCGGACCGGGCGCCGCTCAATCGGGCGACGGACCTCCCGCCCCATCCTCCCCCGGCGGCGCATGGCGCCTCTGGAGCCGACGTTCCAGCGAATGGTCGAGGGCGAGCAGGAAGAGGGCGAGCCCCGTCGCCGTCAGCGTCACCAGCCATTTCCCGAGCCCGGCGGAACAGCCTAGCGCCGCCGTCACCCAGATCGCCGCTGCGGTGGTCAGGCCGTGCGGCGCCATCTCGCCGTTGCGGTGGATGATCAGCCCCGCCCCGAGAAAGCCGATTCCGGTCAGAACGCCCTGGACGACGCGGCTCGCCGCATCCGGGTGCAGCGTCTCGCTGAACAGGCTCGCGGCGGCGGCCGTGCCGATCCCGACCAGCCCGAAGGTCCGCAACCCTGCGCTCTTGTGCTGCAGTGTCCGCTGCCATCCGACGGCGACCCCTGCCACGAGGCCTGCGAGCAGCCGAAGCATCAGTTCGAGTTCGTCCACGATGCAGCCCGCTCCGCCTTCAGCCCGAAGCCGACGATAGCACAGCCTCGCGGCGACGAAGCAGGCGGGCAGCTGGAACGGCGCGCAGCCGCAAGAAGGTATTTTCAGATAGTCGAAATGCCGATTCTAGATGACTTCGACATTACCAAGAATTAATCCGGCCATTCATCTCCCGTTTAGCGAAAGAACTCCACAATAACACCATCGAAATCAGGAGATATTGTCATGAAAAGAATTCTTGCTTCTGCCATCGCCGGTGCCGTTCTACTCGCCGCCACCGCTCCCAGCTTCGCGCAGTCTTACCGGGCGCCGTATCACGGCCCGGCTCGTCATGGCCCTGTCCAAGTCGAGAAGCATGTGACCAAGAAGGTCATCGTCCGCAAGGATCGCTGGGCCCGCGGCCACGCCCTGCCCCGGCAGTACCGGCACAGCTATGTGCGGGACTATCACCGCCATCACCTGCGCGCGCCGGGCCCTGGCCAGCGCTGGGTCCGGGTCGACAACCAGTTCATCCTGATCAATTCGATCTCGGGCGTGATCGCGGCCCTCGCCGCGGCCCGCTGAGCCGGAGCGGCCTGTCCCGCGACACATGATCGGGCGGCGGCGCTCAGGCGCTGGCCGCTCGCTTCAGCGAGGGATGGTTCCGGAGATGTTCGGGAAGGTCGTGGTGGGTGATGTAGGGCTCGAACCTACGACCCGCTGATTAAGAGTCAGCTGCTCTACCAACTGAGCTAATCACCCATACGCCACGAAGCGTCGCCGGTCAGCGGCGTCGGCCGCGTCAGGCAGGGGGCGTGTAGCAAAGGCCCCGCCCCCTGTCCACCCATATGCGACAGTTTTTTCAAGGCCCGCAAAAAAAGCCGCGCGGGCCTGTGGATCGTCACGCCGTGCGGCGGTTCAGCAGGTGGTAGAGCACGATCGCGCCGAAGGTCGCGGTGCCGATTCCACCGAGCTCGTAGCCGAAGATCGGCAGCTTCAGGTCGCCGGCGCCAAGAATCAGCGCGGTCGCGACCGTGATCAGATTCTTCGGCTCGGAGAAGTCGACCTTGTTCTCGACCCAGATCCGGCCCGCCGTGGCGGCGATGAGGCCGAAGACCACGACCGCGAGGCCGCCGAGCACCGCGACGGGGATCGTGCCGATCACCGCGCCGAACTTGGGCGAGAAGCCGAGCAGGAGCGCGATGATGCCGGCCGCGACGAAGACCAGCGTCGAATAGACCCGCGTCACCGCCATCACGCCCATGTTCTCGGCATAGGTGGTCACACCCGTGCCGCCGCCCGAGCCGGCGATCATCGTGCCGAGGCCGTCGGCGAAGAAGCCGCGGCCGATCAGATGGTCGAAATTGCGCCCGGTCATCACCGAGATGCCCTTGATATGCCCGAGATTCTCCGCGACCAGGATGATCGCGACCGGCACGATCAGCGTGATCGCCTTCATCTCGAAGACCGGCGCCACGAATTGCGGCAGGCCGAACCAGGCGGCCGCGCCGATCTTGCCGAAATCGATCGTCGGCGCGCCGAAGCTCGACGCCGTCAGCGCATAGAGGATGTAGGCGGCGAGCCCACCGATCAGCACCGGCAGGCGCTGCGGCAGCCCGCGCCCATAGACGGCGACCAGCGCCACGGCGACGACCGTGAACAACGCGATCCACTTGGTGTAGGGGCTGGCCGAGATCATGCTGATCGCGACCGAGGTGAGGTTGAGGCCGATCGCTGCCACGACCGCGCCGGTCACCACCGGCGGCAGCAGCGTCTCGATCCAGCGCGTGCCGACGCCCTGCACGATCACCCCGATCAGCGCATAGACCGCGCCGCAAGCGATGATGCCGCCGAGCGCCACGCCGATATTCGGGTTGGGACCGGAGCCGGCATAGCCCGTCGCCGCGATGACGACGCCGATGAAGGCGAAGGAGGAGCCGAGATAGCTCGGCAGCTGCCCGCGGGTGATGACGAAGAACAGCAGCGTCGCGATGCCCGAGAAGAAGATCGCGACATTCGGGTCGAAGCCCATCAGCACCGGCGCCAGCACGGTCGAGCCGAACATCGCCACGACATGCTGCAGGCCGGCGATCACCGTCTGCCCGGTCGGCAGCCGCTCGTCCGGCATCACCGCGCCGGAAGTCTTCAGGGTCCAGTTCGGAAAATAGCCCATCGGCATCGCTCCCCAGGGTCGCCGGGGGGCGACCGCACCGGAAGAGCAGATGAAGGCAAGAAGACGGGCCGCGCCAGATCGCCGCGGCCTCATCCACCGGAATCGATGATCCTCGCGCTATTCCGCCATAGGCCCGTCATGCTCGCCCTTGTGGCGAGCATCCACGTCTCGGACACGGCCTTAGCTGGGTGAAGACGTGGATGGCCGGGACAAGCCCGACCATGACGAGGAATGCGGTGCCTACTCGGCCGCCTGGGCGTGCAGGCGCCCGCCGCGGGCGATCAGCTTGTTGAGCGCCACCAGATAGGCCTTGGCCGAGGCGACCAGCGTGTCCGGATCGGCGCCACGGCCGGTGACGGAGGAGCCGTCATGGGACAGGCGCACCGTCACCTCGGCCTGGGCGTCGGTGCCCTCGGTCACGGCATGGACGTCGTAGAGCTCCAGCCCCGCCTCATGCGGCACGATCGCCTTGATCGCATTGAAGATGGCGTCGATCGGCCCGTTGCCCTCGACCTCCTCGGTGACGGAGCGGCCTTCCACGTCGAGCTTCATCGTCGCCCGCTGCGGCCCCCGGGTGCCGGCGATCACGGTCAGCGATTCCAGCTTGATCCGGTCGTTGGCGGTGGCGATGTTCTCATCGACCAGCGCCTCGATGTCCTCGTCGTAGACGTGCTTCTTGCGGTCCGCCAGCGCCTTGAAGCGGGTGAAGGCGTCTTCCAGCTGGTTGTCGCCCAGCTCATAGCCCATCTCCTTCAGCTTCGAGCGGAAGGCGGCGCGGCCGGAGTGCTTGCCCATCACCAGCGAGGTCTTGGTCACGCCGACCGAGGCCGGCGTCATGATCTCGTAGGTGGTGTTGTTCTTCAGCATGCCGTCCTGATGGATGCCGCTCTCATGAGCGAAGGCGTTCCGGCCGACGATCGCCTTGTTGTACTGCACCGGGAAGGAGCAGGCGCTCGATACCGCCTTCGAGACGCGCATCAGCTGCGTCGCATCGATGCCGGTGTCGTAGGGCATCACGTCGCCGCGCACGCGCAGCGCCATCACGATCTCTTCCAGCGCGGCATTGCCGGCGCGCTCGCCGATGCCGTTGATCGTGCATTCGACCTGGCGGACGCCGCCCTCGATCGCCGCCAGCGAATTGGCGACGGCCAGGCCCAGGTCATTGTGGCAATGCGCCGAGAAGATCGCCTTGTCGGCGTTCGGCACGCGCTCTCGCACCGCCTTGAACATGGCGCGGTACTCGTCCGGCGTGGCGTAGCCCACCGTGTCGGGCAGGTTGATCGTCGTGGCGCCCGCCTTGATCGCGGTCTCGACCGCGCGGCAGAGATAGTCGATCGGTGTGCGGGTCGCGTCCATGCCGGACCATTCGACATCCTCGACCAGGTTGCGCGCCTGCGTCACCGTCGCGGTGATGATCTGCAGCACGTCCTCCTGGCTCTTGCGCATCTGGTGCTCCAGATGGATCGGCGAAGTCGAGACGAAGGTGTGGATGCGTGGCTTCACCGCATGGCGCACCGCCTCGCCGGCCCGGGCGATATCGGCGCTGATGGCGCGGGCGAGGCCGGCGACAGTGGCGCGCTTCAGCCGGCGGGCGATCTCGGAGACGGCCTCGAAGTCACCTTCGGAGGCGATCGGGAAGCCGGCCTCGATGATGTCGACGCCCATCGCGTCGAGCGCCTCGGCGACCTCCAGCTTCTCCTCGAAGGTCATGGTGGCGCCGGGGCACTGCTCGCCATCGCGCAGGGTGGTGTCGAAAATCAGCACGCGCTCTTTGGAGGAGCTGGTCTGGGTCGGATTGGTCATGGTCTGCTTCCGGTGTCGGCGCGCCGCACGGTTTGAAGAGGCGGACGCTTGGTTTGCTGTCGGCGGTTCTCGTCACTCCCCTGAGCGCCCAGGCAGCATGCCCGGCCGGCCCTCAGGGGCAGCTAAGGAGAAGAAGGCCAAGAAGCGAGAACGGAGCGCGTGCGAGGGGAGCGCGGGCGCACATGCCGACGGTCTGCGCGGTGGCGCAGTCTTTCGTCAGGTCATGGCGGGCGGTCGAAACCACGGGCGTTCCTCTAATCGACGGGACAGGATGTAACCGAAGGCGGGGGTCCAGCGCAAGCATATGTCGCATGCGGTTGCCGGATCATGACGAGACGCTGCCGCGGCCTATGATAGGCAACGCCGATTCGGCCGGCTCCCGCGCCGGATCGATGATCCAGGATTCGTATTCGTCATGATGCGCTACCAGAGGCGCGAGATCGCGCTCGCCGCCTGTTTTTCGGCGCTTGCCGGCTATGTCGACGCACTCGGCTTCATCACGCTCGGCGGCTTCTTCGTCTCCTTCATGACCGGCAACACGACGCGGCTCGGCATCGAGCTCGCGGGCGGCAGGGCTGGCGGGGCCGCGCTCGCGGGCGGCATCATCGCCCTTTTCGTCAGCGGCGTCGTGCTCGGCTCCCTCGTCGGCCACGCCACCGGGCGGCAGCGCGCGCCGGCCGTGCTCGGCGTGGTCACGGTGCTGCTCGCCCTGGCGGCACTGCTGGAAACGAGCGGCGCGGCGCTCCCGGCCGTCGGCCTGCTCGCCGTGGCCATGGGCACGGAGAACGCCGTCTTCCAGCGCGATGGCGAGGTCACGATCGGGCTGACCTACATGACAGGCACGCTGGTCAAGATGGGGCAGCGCATCGCCGCCGCCATGCTCGGCGGGCCGAAGCGCGCCTTCCTGCGCCATTTCCTGCTCTGGCTCGGGCTGATGGGCGGCGCCTTCCTGGGCGCGGCCGTGCATGGCTGGATCGGCCTGGCGGCCATCTGGCTCGCCGCCGCGGCAGCCGCCGCGATGACGATCGCCGCCACCTTCTTCCTGCGCGACGGCTGAACCGCGCCCGGTCCTTTCCCTGACATTGGAGCAATGCTAAGCTTCCCTTACGTCACCCATCGCAATGACGAACGTTCGCGCAGGTCGGCGCAGCGGAAACGGCAGGACAGGACGCCAGGGAGGCAATCATGCGGCAGGCGATCTTCCGCACGCTCATCGTCATCGGCCTTTCGGCGCCAACCGCGCTCGCTGCGCAGACCGGGCCGTCGCAGGAGAAGCTGCGGCGCGGCGAGTATCTCGCGACGATCATGGATTGCGCCGGCTGCCATACGCCCGGCGTCTTTCTGGGGAAGCCGGACATGCAGCGGCCGCTCGCGGGATCCGAGGTCGGCTTCCACATCCCGGGCCTGGGCGTGTTCTTCCCGCCCAACCTCACGCCCGACCGGGAGACGGGGCTGGGTTCCTGGTCCGAGGCCGACATCGTGAAGGCGGTGCGTCAGGGGGCGCGGCCCGACGGCCGCGTCCTCGCACCCATCATGCCCTACAAGAGCTACGGCAGGCTGACCGATGCCGATGCCTCGGCGCTGGTGGCCTATCTCAAGAGTCTCAAGCCGGTCGCGAACCGCGTCCCGGCGATCGTCGGCCCCGGTGAGAAGGCGACCGCCCCCCATCTTTCCGTGGTCATGCCGCAATAGCGGCAGCGCGAGCCGGGCGCGCGATTTCGCTCGCAGCGAGAATCAGACATCGTCGCTCCGTCTTGCATCAGCGGAGCTTTCGATGCGCCACCTGCCCGTCCTCGCACTCGCCGCGATCCTGCTTTCGGCCTGCCAGACGCCGACGGCCAGCACGCCCCCTGCCCCGCCGCCGGAGCAGGCTGCACCCGGCGTGACGCCGAACACCTTCCGCATGCCGACGGGCACCGGCTGCTCCGGCGAGGTCGAGCGCTTCCAGGCGGTGATCGACAACGATCTCGCCACCGGACACACGACCAAGGGCGTGCATACGCGCGTCAGCGGCGAGATTTCGCGGGCCCGCTCGACCTGCTCGGCCGGCAACGATGCCGGCGCCATCGGCCAGATCCGCGCGACCAAGGCGAGGTTCGGCTATCCGGGCTGAGGCTCGGCCTCGCCCTCCGCTCCGGCGCGGTCGATCCGCGCATGGACCGCGGCCACGGCCTCGGTCACCGAGGCGACGAAGCGCACCCGCGGCCGCCTGATGCCGTGGATCAGCAGCGTGCGGCGCACGGCCCGGGTCGCCCCGGCGACATAGACGACCACGCTCTGCCGGTTCGCCTTGCGCACGAAGCCCTCGAGCGTCGCGGCGCCGGTCGAATCGAGCAGCGAAACCGCCGAGAGATCGACGACATAGGCCCTGGGCGCCTCGCCGATCCGGTCGAGCGCCGCGCCCACCGCCGCCGCCGCGCCGAAGAAGAAGGCGCCCGATATCCGCACCACCACCACGTCTGGGTCCGTCGCGGGCGCGGCATCGTAGGGCTTGCGCCGGTCGCCATTGGCCGTGTCGGCCCGGTCCTCATCCGTCATCGGCTTGCCGTTCTCGACGGCGACCGTCTGGGCCATGCGGTGCAGGAAGAGCAGCGCGCTGACGACGAAGCCGGCGACGATGCCCGTGCTCAGGTCGACGAAGATCACCAGCAGGAAGGTCACGAGCAACACCACCGCATCGCCGCGCGAAGCGCGGATCAGCGTCGCGAACTCATGCTTCTCGGCCATGTTCCAGGCGACGATCGCGAGCACGCCGGCGAGCGCCGCCAGCGGGATGTAGGAGGCGAGCGGTGCCGCCACGAGCATGAACAGCAGCAGGAAGACCGAATGCAGCATGCCTGAAACCGGCCCGCGCGCACCGGAACGGACATTGGTGGCGGTACGCGCGATATTGCCGGTGACGCAGATGCCGCCGAACAGCGGCGAGGCGATGTTGGCAAGGCCTTGCGCCACCAGCTCGCAATTGGAACGGTGCCGCCGTCCGGTCATCGAATCCGCCACCACCGCCGAAAGCAGGCTCTCGATGCAGCCAAGCAATGTGAAGGAGAGCGCGTTCGGCAGCACCGCCACGATCTTCTCCCAGGACATCGCCGGCAGTTGCGGCAGAGGCAGCGTCTGCGGGATGCCGCCGAAGCGCGTGCCGATGGTCTCGACCGGCGCGCCGACGAGCGCCGCCCCCGCCGCCGCGACCGAAACGGCGATGATGAAGGCCGGCCAATGCGGCCGCAGGCGGCGCAGCAGCAGGATATGGCCGACGGTGACGGCGGTGATCACGATCGCCGCAGGGCTCGCCGTCGGCAGCGCCCCGGCGAGCGCCGCGAGCTTCGGCAGGAGCGGCCCCGGCTCGGCCGCGAGCGTGAGCCCGAGCAGGTCCTTGATCTGGCTGGCGAAGATGATGACCGCGATGCCGGCCGTGAACCCGACCGTGACCGGATAGGGGATGTACTTGATGAAGGTGCCGAGCCCGAGCAGGCCGACCGCCGCCAGCATCAGGCCGGAGAGGAAGGTGGCGAGCAGCAGGCCATCGAGCCCATGCTGCGCCACGCAGGCCGCGACCAGCACGATGAAAGCGCCGGCCGGCCCGCCGATCTGGAAGCGGCTGCCGCCCAGCGCCGAGACGATGAAGCCGCCGATGATCGAGGTGTAGAGCCCCCGGTCGGGCGTGACGCCCGAGGCGATGGCGATCGCCATGGAGAGCGGCAGCGCCACGATGGCGACCGTCAGCCCGGAGATCGCGTCGGCTCTGAGATGGCCCAGGCCGTAGCCTTCGCGCAGGACGGTCAGCAGCTTGGGGGTGTAGAGCTCGACGAAGCTGGGCTTGATGCTCGTGGCGGCCATGACGACCCTTTCCTCTGCCACCTCGGAGCGGGTTCGTCGGCCGGATCGCGGTCGGCGCCGCTCTGTCGCAACGGGTTCCGGCGGGCGATCACGGAGGCGCCTTGAGGCGGACGCCGCGCCCCCCGCCGCCGCTGGCCGCATTCTCCCCGATCAGCACGACACCGGCGCGGTCGAGCGCCTCGACGACGCGCGTCAGCGATTCGATCATGCCGCGCACCGTGCCGTTGCTGCGCTCCATGCGCTGGATCGTCGGCAGGGAGACGCCCGCCATCTCGGCAAGCTGGCGCTGGTCGATCCCGAGCATCGCCCGGGCAGCTCGCATCTGCGCAGCGGTCATCATGAGCCGGCTCGCATCGCTGGGACGTCGACATGAATATACCGGCCATCCGTACTGACGTCCACGACATCAGCTTTAGGAGGTGAGAGGTGAACGTTTTGGCGCAGGCCGCGACCTCTGTGGCTTCGCGCTGTCTAGCGCCCGGAGCACATGAACAGCGCCGCGCTCAACCTCGTCATGCTCGCCCTTGTGGCGAGCATCCACGTCTTGAACACCACATGGCAGTGATGAAGACGTGGATGGTCGGGACAAGCCCGACCATGACGGCAAGCGTCGCGGCCTTGGATTCGGGCCTCCGCGCTGCCCGGAATGACCGATCGTCGGTCCTGCCAGGAGGGTTACCCGGCCAGCCCCCGCTTCTCCAGCAGCGCATCCGGCGTCGGCAGGCGCCCGCGGAAGAGCGTGTAGGCTTCCGCCGCATCGCGGGTGTCGCCGGCCGCATAGATGTAGCGCTTCAGCTTTTCCGCCACGGCGGCCGAGAACACGTCGCCCGCCTCGGTGAAGGCGTTGAAGGCGTCGGCATCCATCACCTCGGACCAGAGATAGCTGTAGTAGCCGGCCGAATAGCCGTCGCCGGAGAAGACATGCGTGAAATGCGGCGTGCGGTGGCGCATGATGATCTCGGCCGGCATGCCGAGGCGCGCGAGTTCCGCCGCCTCGAAGGCGAGCGGATCGATCTGCGCAGGTTCCTCCAGCGAATGGAAGGCGAGATCGACCAGCGCCGAGGAGGTGTACTCCACCGTGGCGAAGCCCTGGTTGAAGGTCTGCGCCTTCTCGATCTTCTCGATCAGCGCCTCGGGGATCGGCTCAGCCGTCTCGGCATGGTGGCAGTATTCCCGCATCACCTCGCGCGTCAGGAACCAGTGCTCGTAGAGCTGGGAAGGCAGCTCTACGAAATCGCGCGCCACCGCCGTGCCGGCGAGCGAGCCGTAGGTCACGTCCGAGAGCAGGCCGTGCAGCGCATGGCCGAACTCGTGGAAGAGCGTGCGCGCATCGTCGAGCGAGAGCAGGGCCGGCTTGCCCTCGGCCGGCTTCGCGAAATTGCAGACATTGACGATGATCGGCCGGGTCTCGCCGTCGAGCTTGCGCTGACCGCGGAAGGCGCTCATCCAGGCGCCCGAGCGCTTCGACGAACGGGCGAAATAATCGCCGATGAACAGGCCGATATGGCGCCTGGTGGTGGCCTCCGTGACCTCGAAGATGCGGACGTCGGGATGGTAGCCGGCGAGTTCCGGCCGCTCGGCGAAGGAGAGCCCGAACAGCTTGCCGGCGACGTCGAAGGCCGCCTGCCGGACGCGATCGAGCTGGAGATACTGCTTCAGCACGGCCTCATCGAGCGCATAGGTCTTCTGCCTGACCTTCTCCGCATAGTGGCGCCAGTCCCAGGGACGGATCGGCCCGTTCTCGCCCTCGTCCTGGGCGAGCGCCGCGAGATCGGCCGCCTCGCGCGCCGCGCGCGCCTTGGCCGGCTTCCAGACCAGCTCGAGCAGGTCGCGCACATGCTCCGGCGTCTTCGCCATGGCGTCGTCGAGCTTGAAATGCGCGAAGGTCGGATAGCCCAGCAGCCTCGCCTTCTCGGCCCTGAGCTTCACCATCTCGGCGACGATGGCGCGGTTGTCGCTCTCCCCACCGTTCTCGCCGCGCTTGCTCCAGGCGATGAAGGCCTCCTCGCGCAGGTCGCGACGGGTCGAGAAGGTCAGGAAGGGCTCGATGATCGAGCGCGACAGCGTCACCGCATGCTGGCCCGGCTTGCCACGATCGGCCGCGGCGCGCGCCATCGCCGCCTTCAGGAATTCCGGCAGGCCGGCAAGCCCGGCTTGGTCCGCGATGAACAGCGCATAGGAGGATTCGTCCTTGAGCACGTTCTGGCTGAACTGGGTGCCGAGGCCCGCCAGCCGCTCATTGATCGCCGCCAGCCGCTTCTTGTCCTCGGGTCCGAGCTTGGCGCCCGAGCGGATGAAGCCCTTGTAGCTGCGCTCCAGCAGCCGCGCCTGCTCGGCGTCGAGGCCAAGCGCATCGCGCTTCGTATTGACCGCGTCGACCCGGGCGAAGAGGCCCTCATCCATCATGATCGCCGACCAGTGCCGCGAGGTGATCGGCGACATCTCGCGCTCGATCGCCTGCAGCGCCTCGTTCGTGTCGGCGCCGGTCAGGTTGTAGAACACGCCGCCTACGCGGGAGAGCGCGCGGCCCGCCCGCTCCAGCGCCTCGATCGTATTGGCGAAGTCGGGCGCCGCCTTGTCGGCGACGATCGCCGCGATCTCGGCCTTGTGCTTGGCCAGCGCCGCATCGAAGGCGGGGCGGATATGCTCGGGCTTGATCGCCGCGAAGGGCGGCAGGCGGAAAGGCGTCTCCCAGCGCGCGGCGAAGGGGTTTTCGGCCGGCAATGCAAGGGCTTCGGGATAGGCGGTCTCGGGAGATGTCATCGGGGCACTTTCACGGAGCGGACGGGATCGGGCGGGCCTGGAACCCGATTTGGAATTGTCAGCCCTCATCCTGAGGAGCCGCGAAAGCGGCGTCTCGAAGGATGCTCCAGAAGGTTCCGGAGTCTCCTGGAGCATCCTTCGAGACACCATTCCCTTGGGAATGGCTCCTCAGGATGAGGGCTTCACCAACCTCCAAATCGGCTTTCAGCCCGCCTGGAAGATATGTGCGAGATAGCGGCGCATGAAGGGCGGCATGTCGTGCTTTTCGGTCTCGGCGAGATCGCGCACGATGACGATGTCGGACAGCTCCTCCTCGTCGAGATGCTGCATCCGCTCGAGCATCAGCGCGCGCGCCTCCTCCGCCGGCAGGTCGATGCCGACCTCGCGCATGAAGGCGATGCGGCCCTGCTCGATCACCGCCGTCCAGCCCTCGCCCACGCCGAGTTCCTCGACGCGCAGGCCCGTCTCCTCGCCGAGCTCGCGGGTGACGCTGCCGGCGAGGTCGAGCGTGCCGTCGGGACGGGCGTCCTCGCGGTCGGGCGTGCCGGCGGCGAAATAGACCTTGCCCGCATTGGCGGTGTGGTCGCCCATCTTCCCGCAGAGGAAGGCACCGTCATTGGCTCTCAGCGCCGCCATGGCGAAGCCGTTGCGGATGACCGGGCCGGGATGGCCGGCGTCGCGCCAGGTCATGAAGGCGGCATAGTCGGCCTCGAAATAGCCGGCCTCGAATACGCCATCGCGGATCGCGGCGCGGTGCTGCAGCATGATGCGGCCGTTGAACATCGCCGGCTTGCCCGCGCTGATCCGCGCCCAATGCGCCTCGATCCTTTCGGCATTGTCGCGCGCGAACCCCCAGTCATAGGGCTCGACCCTCGCCTCGACCCGCGACAGCCGGACGATCGTGCCGTTCTCGACGCCCTCGCTCACAGCAGCACGCCCTCGCTGACCACGACGGCCGAGCCGCCGATCCGCGCCGAGACGAGCGCACCGTCCCGCACGCTCATCTCCAGCGTGATCTGCGAGGGCCGGCCCATCTCGTAGCCCTGCTCGATGACGAAGCGATGGTCGCCATCCTCGGGCTTGTCGAAGGCCATGACCACGCCGGCAAAAGCCGCCGCCGCCGAGCCGGTCGCCGGGTCCTCGAGGACCCCGATGTTCGGCGCGAACATGCGCGCATGGAAGTGATGGCCGGTCTCGGCCGTCTCGCGGCTGTAGACGAAGGCCGCCCCACCCTGCATCGCGGCGTCCCAGCGGCCGAGATCGGGCCGCGCTTTGGCAACGGCCTCCCGCGAGCCGACCGGAATGCAGATATAGGGCACGCCGGCGGTAAAGACCGCAGGCAGGTGCGTACCGAAGCCGATATCCTCGCGATCGACGCCAAGCGTCGCTGCCAACGCCTCGGCCGCAGCTGTCTCGCCCATCTGTTCCGGCAGGCGCGGCAGGGTGAAGACGGCGTGACCGGCATGGCTGCCCTTGACCTCGACGGCGCAGGAGACCGGCCCGACCTTCTCCTCCAGCACCAGCAGGTCGGTTGGGGCCCCCTCGGCTTCGTCGCTGAGCGCGAGCCAGACGGCCGAGCCGACCGTCGGATGGCCAGCGAAGGGCAGTTCGGCGCCCGGAGTGAAGATGCGGATCGCGGCGCGATGGCCCGGGTTCTCGGGCGGGAAGACGAAGACCGTCTCCGACAGGTTGAACTCGCGGGCGATCGCCTGCATCGCCTCGGTATCGAGTCCTTCCGACTGGAGCACGACCGCCAGCGGGTTGCCGGCATGGCGACGCGTGGTGAAGACGTCGAGCGTGACGAAGCGGCGTTTCATCTGAGGGTCCTTCGGATCACCCTTCCGGGATGTCGAGGTCGATGGTGAGCGGGCAATGGTCGGAGGCCTTGGGCCGGTCCCAGCCGACGCGCGGATAGCGGTTCGCGCAGGTCGCGAGCTTCGCCATCGAGCGGTCCGGCTCGCGCGGGTCGAGCGGCACGCGATAGGGCAGGCCGCGCCGGATCATCTGCATGGCCGGCTTCGGATTGGCCGCCGCCAGCGACGGCGACAGCAGGATATGGTCGAGCGGCATGTGGCTGTCGACGAGCTTCTCCTGCGCCTCCGACCAGTAGCGTCGGAAATGCGTCCAGCGCTCATGCGCGGGCAAACTGCCCATCGGGTCGATGGCGAAATCGTTCAGCAGCGGCTCGATGCCGCTTGCGCCCTCGTCGACCGGCTCCGCCCGCGGCCCGAGGCCGTAGCGATAGCCGTTGAGATCGCCGAGCACGATCCAGTTGGTCTCGCGCCAGCCGCCGCCGAAGCGCTGCTGGATCAGCCAGCGCACCGCGCGCGCCTCGGCCCGGCGCACGGGCAGCGTCATCTCCCGCCCGTCGTCGCGGCCATTGTTCATCGACTTGAAATGGCAGCCGAACAGGCTGAGCCGTCGCCCGTCGAAGGCGAGCTCGATCTCCAGGCAGTCACGCGCGAAGACCTTGCCATGCGGCCCGATGCCGAGCATGGCGAGCTCGCGGTCATGCACCCCCGCCTCGGCGAAGGTCAGGTCCTTGTGCGAACGCACCGTGACCTGCCCCTGTCCGAACAGGTCCCGCCGCGCCGCGAAGCCGATATCGATGTTGCGGCGGTCATTGCCGTCGATCAGCGTGAAATGGCCGTAGCGATGGTCCGCGATGCGATGGACGTAGTTGGCGAAGAAGGCCTGCAGGCTGGCGAGCGAGTCGACCTCCTGGAGCATCCACAGATCCGCCTGCGCCTCGGCGATGGCGAGCGCCGTCATCTGGCGCTTGTCGTCCTCCAGCGCGACCGCCAGCGAGCGCTCCACCGCGTCGCGTTCATCGGCGCGCGGGAAATGGAACAGCGACATCGCCGCCGCCGTCTCGGTGCGCCCGCCGGGCTCGAAGCGGTGGCGCGTCAGCAGGTTCTCGACGTTGAAGGTGCCGATGCGCAGCTTCATCGCGATACGCTCAGATCGCTTCCGGCGCGAAGATCTGCGAGGGCGCGACGAACTCGTCCTGCGCCGCCACGGTGAGGATCTCGCGCGAGCCGGCTTCCTTGGTCCGCTTCAGCAGCCCGTAGACCGAGGAAGCGGCCTTCGACAGCGCGGCAGCCGCCGATTCCTCGCGCAGGTAATGGGTGAAGAACAGCGCCCCGATCGCGTCGCCGGCGCCGTTGACGCTGACGTCGAGCTTGGGCGTGCGCACGCGCCAGCTGCCCTTGGCGTCGGCCGCCATCAGGTCGATCGAGTCGGCCGGCGTCTCCTCGGTGTCGAGCGAGGTCACCATCACCACCTTCGGCCCGGCATCCCGCAGCGTCTCCAAGGCGCGGTGGGCATCCGCGATGGTCTTGATCTCGATGTCGGTCAGAAGCTCGAGCTCGAACTGGTTGGGCGTCACGATGTCGGCGGCCGGAACGGCCTGCTCGCGCATGAATTCCGGGATGCCCGGCCGCACGAAGACGCCGCGCCCGACATCGCCGATCACCGGGTCACAGCAATAGAGCGCCTTCGGATTCGCCGCCCGCACCCGCTCGACCGCCGAGAGGATCGCATGGCCGATATCGGCCGAGCCCATATAGCCCGAGAGCACGCCGTCGCAGCTGGCGAGCACGCCGCGCTCGGCAATGCCCTCCATCACCTCGTCGATCATGCCGCCGTCGAAGACGCGCCCCTTCCAGCTGCCGTAGCCGGTGTGATTCGAGAACTGCACCGTATGGATCGGCCAGACGTCGACGCCGAGCCTCTGCATCGGGAACACGGCCGAGGCGTTGCCCACATGCCCGTAAGCGACATGGGACTGGATCGAGAGAATATTCATGGTCCGAAGCGATACCCCGTTCGCGGTGAGCCCGCGAACCTAGCGGCTCTCGCGCGAGGCGCAAATCGAAAGCGGTGATGGCCGCGATCAGGACCGGTGCTAGGGCGTCGACAACCGCGCCACGCCCGCCGTGTCGGTGAACTGGGTCAGGCTTTTCACCTTGCCGTCGGCGATGGTGAAGATGTCCATGACCTCGAAGGAGCCATGGCGGCCGGTCGGCTTGCATTCGACATCGGCGCGCCAGTGCAGCGTCGCCCGGTCGCCGTCCACCGTCAGCGCCAGCTCCTCGATGTTGCTGAAGGCATAGGTCGCGATCAGCCCGGCCATCTGCTCGCGCACGGCGGCGTGGCCGTCCGGCCGCGCGAAGACCTCGGCCGCCTCCGGCCCGCCGGCGAGCCGGTAGCTGCAATCGGGATGGAGATAGTCCATGAGCGCATCGAGGTCGCCGCGGTGGCGAGCGGCATAGGCATCGCGGATCAGGGCTTCGACGGCGGCGCGTTCGGTCATCTCGCCTCTCCTTACGTCAGCCCCTCACTGTCGCGCCGCCGCAGCGGTGAGTCCAGCGCCCTGTCGGCGGTCCGAAAAGCGAAAAGCGTCGCCGTGTGGCGAGTGTCCGGCCGTGCCGACGATCACTCGCGTGGCGCGATCTGTGCCATCGTCGTGATGAGCCGGTAGCGCAGCCCTTCCGGCCGGTAGTCGAGCTCGACCTCGCCGTGGAACTTCTGCGCCATCACCCGCTCGACCAGCCGCGAGCCGAACCCCTGCCGCCGCGGCTTGACGACCGGCGGCCCGCCGCTCTCGGTCCATTCGAGCCGGAAGGCATCGTCGCTCTGGGGCCGGCCCGCGCGCCAGGCGATGAAGACCTCGCCGGCCTCGACCGAGAGCGCGCCGTACTTCACCGCATTGGTCGCGAGCTCGTTGACGGCGAGCGCCAGCGTCATCGCCTGGTCGGCCGCGAGCTGCAGCGGCGGGCCCTCGATCCGGATCGTCCCGATATCCGAGCGATGCGGCGCGAGCGCGCCCTCGACCACGGCGCGGATCGGAGCCCCGCTCCAGCTCGACCGGGTCAGGATGGAATGCGCCTCTCCCAGCGTCGCGATCCGCTCGCTGAGGATCGATTGCGCCTCCTCCAGTGTCTCCGCCGAGCGGAAGGTCTGGCTGGCGATCGCCGCGATCATCGCCAGTGTGTTCTTCATGCGATGGGCAAGTTCGGCATTGAGCAGGCGGCCGTTGCGCTCCGCCAGCATCTTGCCGGTCGTTTCCATCACCGTGTCCATCATGCCGAGGACACGGCCCGCCTCGTCACGGATCGGGCTGTAGCAGAAGGTGAACCAGACCTCCTCGGGGTGGCCGTAGCGCTCGACGGTGAGCGGGAAGTCTTCGATGAAGGTCGCCTCCCCCGCGAGCGCCTTGGCGACGAGCGGGCTGATCTCGTCCCAGACCTCGGACCAGACGTCGCGGAAGGAGCGGCCGAGCGCCGGAGGCTTGTCGCCGAGGATCGGGCGGAACGCGTCGTTGTGGATGGTGACCAGCTCCGGGCCCCAGGCGATGCATTTCGGGAAGCGGGAATTGACCATCATGCTGACAGCCGTCTTCAGCGCGGAGGGCCAGCCCTCGATCGGCCCCAGCGGAGTCGCGCGCCAGTCATGATTGCGGATGGCGGCGGCCATCTCGCCGCCGCCATCCAGAAAGGCCGTCTCGCCGCTCACCTGTTTCCCCCAGCGCGAATCCGCATAGCATGCACCGGATGCGTGCCAAGTGCGACGTCAAATGACAGCCCTGCACACAACGCTTGGCGTCAGGAACCGGAAGCCGCCTTCTTGGCGAAGCTGTCGATGAAGGTCTTCGACAGGTCGACATTGGAGTTGCTCAGCTCCGGGTCGAGCAGCTTGAGCGAGTCGTACATGCTTTTCATCGCGTCGGGCGTCGAGATGCCGGTGCGCGAATAGCTCTCCTGCGAATTCTTGACCGCGCGCAGATAGAGCGGCTTGTCGCCGAGCAGGTACTCTTCCGGCACGAGGTCGGCGACCTCCTCCGGCTTCGCCGTCTCCAGCCATTTCAGCGACTTCATCAGCGCGTTGACCAGCTTCTGCGTCGTGACCGGGTTCTTCTCGGCGAACTCGTTCTTGAGATAGAGCACCGCCGCCGGGTTCGCGCCGCCGAACAGCGCCTTGGTGCCGGCTTCGGTACGCGTGTCGATCAGCGCCACCACATCGCCATCGGCCTCGAGCTTCGAGGTCACCGGGTCGAGATGCGAGATCAGGTCGACCTGCTTCTGCTTGATCGCCGCCACCGCGCTGGCGCCGGCGCCGACGCCGATGATCGGGGCGTCGGTCGCCTTCAGCCCGGCTTTGACCATGGCGTATTGCGCCGTCAGCGCCGTCGAGGATCCCGGCGCCGTCACGCCGATCTTGAGGCCCTTGAAGTCGGCCGCCGACTTGACCTTGTCGGCCAGGTCCTTGCGCACCGCGATGGTGATCGCCGGGAAGCGGCCGAGCTCGATCACCGCCCGGATGTCCTGGCCCTTCGCCTGCATGCGGATGGTGTGCTCATAGGCGCCGGTCACGACGTCGACCGAACCGCCGACCAGCGCCTGCAGCGATTTCGCGCCGCCGCCGAAATCGTTGATCTCGACGTCGAGGCCCTGGTCCTTGAAGAAGCCCTTCTTCTCCGCGACGGTGAGCGGCAGATAGTACAGCAGCTGCTTGCCGCCGACGCCGAGCGTCAGCTTCGGCTTCTCGGCATTCTGGGCGAACGCAGCCTGCGACGAAAAGCCGAGCGCGGTCGAAAGGGCGAGCGCGGCCAGCGCGCCGCGGCGTGACAGGGACATAGAGGTTCCTCCGGTTGATTCCTGCTGGCGCTTCTGGGGCGCATTCGTCGCGAACATAGGATAGATTGAAGAACGGGAGCAACAAATCCCGAGCCGGCGGCGAGGCCGGTGCTTCAGGCGTGTCCACCTGCTGGAACAGCAAGTCGAGGGCTGGCCATGAACGAAGTGCGCATCGCCGTTTTCGTGTTTCTCTGCTTGACCGCCGCCTCGCTCGGCGCCCTGTTCTCCTATGAGCGCCTGCCGGAGCATCAGCGGCAGGACGACACCCGGCAGGTCGTCCATCTCATCGCCAACATCTTCGTCGTGATGACCTCGCTCGTGCTCGGCCTGATGATCACCTCGGCCAAGAGCCGGTTCGACATCGTCAACCAGGATGTGCACAGCTACGCCACGGAGCTCATCCTGCTCGACCGGATGCTGCTGCTCTATGGCCCGGAGGCCGACGAGACCCGCCAGAAGCTGCTCGCCTATGCCGAGCGCGCCGCCAACGGCCACTGGACCGCGGAAGGCGGGCTGTCGGACAAGACCTCCGAAGGGCTGCTCGAGGATGTCGGGACGCGCCTGCGGAGCTTCGAACCGCGCGGCGACCCGCAGCTCTCGATCTGGAACGACATCCGCGAGCAATACCGCAAGGCCCTGGAACTGCGCTGGAGCCTGGTCGAGCAGGCCGAGGGCTCGCTGCCGCGGCCGCTGATGCTGATGCTCGTGGCCTGGCTGGTGCTGATCTTCGCCACCTACGGCTTCCGGGCCCCGCGCAACGCCGTGGTCGTGACCGGCTTCATCGCGGCCTCGGCGCTGATCGGCGGCGCGATCTACCTGATCGTGGACATGGATCTGCCCTTCGACGGGCCGATCCAGGTCTCGTCCGCGCCCCTGCAGCGGGCCCTCACCGAAATGCGCCGGTGACGACGGCGCACGCCGCTAGGTCGTTGTCGTCGCGCTCTGCCCCGGCCGCCAGACCAGGAGCCGCTTCTCGACCAGCGTCACCAGCGCGTCGATGGCGATCACGAAGATCGCCAGGATCAGCATGCCCGAGAAGACGCCGGTGACGTCGAAGACGCTCTCGGCTTCATGGATCTTGTAGCCGAGCCCCGCCGAGGAGCCGAGATACTCGCCCACCACCGCGCCCACCAGCGCGAAGCCGACCGAGGTGTGCAGCGAGGAGAACATCCAGGTCAGCGCCGAGGGCCAATAGACATGCTTGAAGAGCTGGCGCTCGTTCATGCCGAGCATGCGCGCATTGGCCAGAATCGTCGGCGAGACCTCGCGCACGCCCTGATAGACGTTGAAGAACACGATGAAGAAGACGAGCGTGAAGCCGAGCGCCACCTTCGACCAGATGCCCAGGCCGAACCAGAGCGCGAAGATCGGCGCCAGCACCACGCGCGGCAGGGCGTTCGCCGCCTTGATATAGGGGTCGAACACCGCCGAGAGCAGCTCGCGCCGCGCAAAGGCGAAGCCGAACAGGATTCCCGCCAGCGAGCCGATGACGAAGGCGAGCACCGTCTCGGTCAGCGTGATGCCGAGATGCCAGTAGATGTCGGCGCTGGTCAGCTGCTTGAAGGTGCGCGCCAACACCGCCGATGGCGTCGAGAAGAAGAACTGCATCGTCTTGACGTCGCCGAACAGGCTGGTGGTGGTGACGACATGCCAGACCAGCAGGAAAGCCAGCATCACCAGGATCTGGAGCGCGATGAGCCTCGCCCGCTTCATGATGCGTCTCCCCCGACCAGCTCGCGGCCCTCGCCCATCGCATAGGCCTTCTGCACCTCGACGCGCAGCGAGGCCCAGATGTCGCGATGGATCTCGTGGAAGGCCTTCTCCAGCCGGATATCGGCAATGTCGCGCGGGCGCGGCAGATCGACCTTGTAATCGGCGACGATTCCCGCCGCCGGCCCGGCCGACATCACCACGACCCGGTCGGAGAGGGCGATCGCCTCCTCGAGGTCATGGGTGACGAACATCAGCGCCTTACGGTCGCGCGACCAGAGGTCGAGCAGCAGGTTGCCCATGATCTGCCGGGTCTGCGCGTCGAGCGGCCCGAAAGGCTCGTCCATCAGCAGGATCTCGGGGTCTCGGATCAGCATCTGCGCGAGGCTGACGCGCTTGCGCTGCCCGCCCGAGAGCATATGCGGATAGCGGTCGACGAAGGTCCGCAGGCCCACGCGCCCCAGCCACTCCCGCGCGCGCTGGTCGGCCTCGCGCTCGGGCACGCCCATCGGCTCCAGCGCGACCTTGACGTTCTCCAGCGCCGTCTTCCACGGCATCAGCGCATCCTGCTGGAAGAGGTAGCCGGCGCGGCGGTTCAGGCCCGCGAGCGGCTTGCCGAAGATGCCGACCGAGCCGGACGAGGGCGTCAGCAGCCCGGCCGCCGCGTTGAGCAGCGTGGACTTGCCGCAGCCGGTCGGCCCGACGATCGAGACGAACTCTCCGGGGAAGACCTTGAGATCGATGCCTTTGACCGCCTGATAGCGGCCGCCATCGGCGAGATGGAAGGTGATGTCGATGCCGCCGAGCGCGACAGCGGCCACGCCTGGCGAATCCGGCCCTGCTCCCGCAACCGGGTGCGGGCGATCCTGCAACTCCATGAAATCCGTTTCCCCGTCGAGCGCCGCCTTGTCTGGCGCCGTCAGCTCTTCTGCATGCCGGAATTAATAGGCGATCGCTCCGGGAAGGCAACGTGGCCCGCTCCCGCGGCCGTGCGTCGCTTGCATCGTTCCGCCGACACGGCCATATGCCAGAGCCACCCTCGATATGCCGGAGCAAGACGAACGCATGGCCGATCTCGAACACGCCATGAAGACGCTCGTCGAGTTCATGCAGACGCACCAGCAATGGGCGATCCCGATCGTCTTCGCCGTCGCCTTCGCCGAATGCGTCGCGATCCTCTCCTGGCTGGTGCCGGCCACGGTATTTTTCACCACCTTCGGCGCAGTCGCCGGAGCTTCGGGGCTCAACCTCGTGCCGCTGGCGCTCGCCGCCTCGCTCGGCGCCGGCAGCGGCTTCTGGGTGTCCTACTGGGCGGGGCTCTTCCTCGGCCCGCGCGTCCATGACTACTGGCCCTTCACCAAGAACCCGGAGCTGCTCGACCGCGGCCATGCCTTCTTCGAGAAATGGGGCATCGCCAGCATCCTGATCGGCCATTTCTTCGGCCCGCTGCGGGCGGTGATCGCGATCGTCGCCGGCATCGTCGTCATGCCGTTCTGGGCCTTCCAGCTCGCGAACTGGGCCGCCTCCTTCGCCTGGGGCTTCGGGCTGCTCTACGGTGTCGGGCGCGTCAGCGAGTTCTTCGCACGCTGACGGCGCCCGCAAGCTGAGCGCCAGATGAACGCGGCGTTCCGCACCGGTTCAATCCGAAGAGCGTCAATTGGCGGCGTCGCATCGCGGCACGCCACCATCTCGGCGAGCGCGGCGCGGCACGCTGGACGGTCTCGTGCCGCCAGCGTCGTCCGGCGGCGGGACCCGGCCCCCGTCGGATGCGATGATCCGGGCCGACCCTGCGAGGTCCCAGCCATGACGATGTCTCGTTTCCTGATCCCCCTCGTCGCGCTCGCCGCCCTGGGCGGCCAGGCTTTCGCCCAGACCGCGACGCAGCCCGCCCCCGCCAAGCCTGCGGCGCCGGCGACCGCCCCCGCCCCGACGCAGACAGCGCCGGCAGCCAAGCCCGCGGCACCGGCTGCCGCCGCGACGCAGACCAAGAAGATCAACGTCAACACCGCCACTGCCGCCGAGCTCGACACGCTCAAGGGCATCGGCGAGGTCCGCGCCAAGAAGATCGTCGAGGAGCGCGGCAAGGCGAAGTTCAAGGATCTTGCCGATCTGGTGAAGCGCGCCGCCCTGCCCGCGAATGTCGAGGCCGAGATCAAGGACAAGGTCTCCTTCTGACCCGGCCTGTGCATGAAGAAACCTCCGGCGCCCGGGCGTCGGAGGCTTCCACCGTTGAAATCCGGATCGGAGCAGGCGCTCCGATCGGGAACGTCCCGTCAGGCGAGGCCGAGGATCACGGCCAGCATCATCGCCAGCGAGAGCGCCAGCACGACGCGGATCGCCACAGGCGTTTCGAGCATTCGCAAGAGAGCCATCGCAGCCTCCCTGTCAGCAGGCAAACACGATCGTCTTACGCGGGTGTTCAGTAGACGAGCATCTCGACCGCAAGCCACGCCACGATCGCCAGCACGAGCCCGGCGACCAGCACCACGAGGACCGGACGGCCGAGGAAGCCTTGCCGCGCCTCGACGGGGGTCTCCACAGCCGGATCATCGTCGCTGTGGTGGTCCGCCCTCAGCGGCGGCAGCGGATCGCCGCCCCGCAGCTGTTCCAGATCCTGCTCGGGCACTTTGGGTCGGGTATCGACCGTCATGTCCGTCTCCCTTTGGTGTTCCGCTGGCCGATCGGGCCATGCACCGCAATGGAAACGCCTGTCGGTCCGGCTGGTTCCCGCCGCCCTGAAAAGGAACGGGCGGCAGCTGCCGCCACCGCCCGTTCAGATCGGCATAACCACCTGATATCAGCAGGTTGCGACGAGAACGGAAAATCTCCGTCGCAACCGCTCGAACCAGGCTGGGAAGCCCGCGCCGGCGGAGGCCGACGCGGGAACCACGGCTCAGTTCTTGGTCTTGTCGACCAGGGCCTTGGCCTTGATCCAGGGCATCATGTCGCGCAGCTTGGCACCGACTTCCTCGATCGGATGGGCGGCGTAGCGGGCGCGGGTCGCCTTGAACGAGGTCTGGTTGACCTTGTTCTCGAGCATCCAGTCGCGGGTGAACTTGCCCGACTGGATGTCGTTGAGGACGCGCTTCATCTCGGCCTTGGTCTCGGCGGTGATGATCCGCGGGCCGGTGACGTACTCGCCGTACTCGGCGGTGTTCGAGATCGAGTAGTTCATGTTGGCGATGCCGCCCTCATAGATGAGGTCGACGATCAGCTTCACCTCGTGGAGGCACTCGAAATAGGCCATCTCCGGAGCGTAGCCGGCCTCGGTCAGCGTCTCGTAGCCGGCCTTGATCAGCTCGACCAGGCCGCCGCAGAGCACGACCTGCTCGCCGAAGAGGTCCGTCTCGCACTCTTCCTTGAAGGTGGTCTCGATGATGCCGGCGCGGCCGCCGCCATTGGCCGAGGCGTAGGAGAGGCCGAGGTCATGGGCGTTGCCGGTCGCGTCCTGGTGGATCGCGATCAGGGTCGGCACGCCGCCGCCGCGCTGATACTCGGAGCGGACGGTGTGGCCGGGGCCCTTCGGGGCGACCATCAGCACGTCGAGGTCCTTGCGCGGCTCGATCAGGTTGAAATGGACGTTGAGGCCGTGCGCGAACAGGAGAGCGGCGCCTTCCTTCATGTTGGCGTGCAGCTCGTCGCGATAGATGTCGCCCTGCAGTTCGTCCGGGGTCAGCATCATCATGATGTCCGAGACCTTGGCGGCCTCCGACGGGGTCATCACCTTGAAGCCGGCCTCTTCGGCCTTCTTGCGCGTGGCCGAGCCGGCCTTGAGCGCGATGATGATCTCCTTGACGCCGGAATCGCGCAGGTTGAGCGCATGGGCATGGCCCTGCGAGCCGTAGCCGACGATGCAGACCTTCTTGCCCTTGATCAGGTTGATGTCGGCATCACGATCGTAATAGACGCGCATGGGTGTCTCCTTTGTCACGCGTTGTTCGTCTTCCGGCCCGGATCGTTCTGCGCCGTGCCGTAGAGGGTGAGGAACTGCTCGGTCGCGCGCTCCGCATCGCGGGCGATCTCGGCCTTGCTGAGCGTCAGCGTATCACCGAGCAGCAGCCGGATCTGGACGTCGCGGCCGGCCAGCCCGAAGAGGGTGCGGAAGGCGGTCTCGGTATCGTCGAAGGCGAGAAGCCCCGCCTCCCGCCCGGCATCGAGCACGGGCTTCAGGCGTTCCCCGATGGCGAAGCGGCCATTGGCCAGCACGATCGAGCCGAGATTGCCCTCGCGCGACGCCGCCTGACTGATACCGATGCGGTTCAGCGCGATCGAGGTCGGCGAGGATATCACCTCCAGCCAGTTCGCGGCGAAGCGCTTCAGGCTTTCGCGCAGCGCCCCGGAGTCGAGCTTCTGGCGCTCGTAATTGCCCGCCCTCACCTTCGAGGCCTGCCACTGCACGGTCGCGGTGAGCAGCCCGTCGCGGTCGCCGAACCATTTGTAGAGGGTTTCCTTGGAGCAGCTTGCCCGCCGCGCCACCGCGGTCATGGTCAGCCCGCTGCCCTTCTCGACCATCAGGCTGAGCACGGCGTCGAGCACGGCCTGCTGGCGCGCGGTCAGCGCCTCGCCTTGCGTCTCTGCCTGAGCCATGGTCATGCCGGCTGCGATCCAGTACCGTACGTTACGGTTCAGGGATCTAGCGCAGCCGCCGCCGGCCGGCAAGCGTTATTCGGGGCTGGCGACGGGCGGCGGAAGAATTATCTCTTGGGCTCGCTCGCCTGACCAACGGAGTTCTCCATGCCCCTGCCCAGCGCCGCGGATATCGTCGCCTTCTGGCGCGAGGCCGGTCCCGAAAAATGGTTCGCCAAGGACACGGCTTTCGACGCCGAGATCACGCGCCGTTTCCTGCCCGCTCATGAGGGCGCGGCGGCGGGGAAGCTCGGTGATTGGGAGAAGACCCCGGAGGGCGCCTATGCGCTGCTGATCCTGCTCGACCAGTTTCCGCGCAACATGTTCCGGGACAGCCCGCGCGCCTTCGCCACCGATGCGCAGGCCCTCGCGATTGCGGAGCGCGCGATCGCGCGCGGCTTCGACGACGCCTATGGCGCGCCCGAAAAGCGCTTCTTCTACATGCCCTTCATGCATTCGGAAGAGCTGCACGACCAGGAACGCTGCATCGCGCTCTGCGCCGCTGCCGCGGACCCCGAGGGCGTGAAATATGCCGAGATCCACCGCGACATCATCCGCGACTTCGGCCGCTTCCCGCATCGAAACCCGGTGCTGGGGCGCGACACCACCCCTGCGGAAGAAAGCTTTCTGGCCGGCGGTGGCTTCGCGGGTTGAGGCTTGGCGCCGCCCACATCCTTCCAGGGCACGCCGAAGACATCGTCCTGGAATCATGCAGCCTTCCTCAGCCGCCCTGCTGGCTCGCCATTCGCTGCAGGAAGATGGCGGCGATCGTCAGCAGGAACCCGGCCCACCACAGCGGCGAACGCAGGCTCTTGCTGCTGCCGAACGGCTCGGCCTGCGCCCGGCCGGTCAGGCGCATCACGATCGGCCCGGCGAAGCAGGCGAATCCGACGATGCCGAGCAGCAGCGCGATCTGTTCGAGGCCGAAATGCGTCATGCCTGCACGCTCGCTCGGGCGGGTTCCATCGGAAAGGCCGGCCCCAGCTTGAGGGTCCGCAAGGGATCGCCATACAGCCCCGCGACCAGCAGGGCCAGTTGCCTGTCGACGCCCGGGACTCGCGCCAGCGGCGGCACCAGCCGGTCGCGGATCAGCGGCAGCAGCCGGCTGTCGGACTGGTAGAAGGGCGTGAACAGCCGGCTCGCCGCCTGATAGAGCCGGACATGCCCGCGCCTGAGCCTGGCATAGCGCTGCAGTGCCGCGGCGATATCGCGTTCCTCGGCCACGGCCGACGCCAGCGCAAAGGCATCGAGCAGGGCCATGTTCGCACCCTGCCCGAGCTGCGGGCTGGTCGAATGGGCGCAATCGCCGACGAAGGCGATCCCCCGCCCCGCCGGAACAGGCAGCGTATGGTGGCGATAGGTGGCGAGCAGCAGCTGGTCGGCATCATCCAGATGGGCGAGCAGCGGCGCCGTCTGCGGCCAGTGGCCCAGCACCTCGTCCTTCCAGGCCGCGAGGCCGCGCGCCTTCCAGCCGGCATGGCTGTCCGGCTTCAGGCTCCAGAAGAAGGAGGCGAGCGTCGCATCCGCTCCCGGAGCCCTGCCGATCGGCAGCACGCCGACCATGACGCTGGCACGGCGGTAGCGCTGCTCCAGCGCATGCGGATCGAAGCCCTCCGCGAGCGGCACATTGGCCCAGATCGCCCCATAGCCCAGCGAACGCTGCCGGGCCGGACGCAACGCCCGGCCGAGCAAGGGCGAGCGGGCACCGAGTGCATCGACCACGAGGTCGAACGGCCCGAGCCGGCGCCCGCCCTGCAGGTGCAGCAGCGTCTGCCCACCGCTGCCCGGCTCGGCATCGACGACTTCGCAACCTGTCTCGATCGCGATGCCACGCGCCGTGACGGCGTCGAACAGGGTCTCGAACAGGCTGCCGCGATGCACGCCGAGCCCCGAGGCCGCCGGGCCGAGCGCGGCATAGCGCACATCGAGCACCACAGAGCCACTGGCGGCGCCGAGCCCGTAGAGCCGCTCGATCCGGCTGCCGCGCGCGCTGATCGTTGCGGCAAGTCCGAGCTCGCGCAGCACGGCGAGCCCCGTCGGCTGCAGGATCAGGCCCGAGCCGAGCGGCTGCGGCGCAGCGAAGCGCTCGACCAGCGTGACGCGATGGCCCGCGCGTTCGAACAACAGGGCAGCCGCCAGCCCGGCCGGCCCGCAGCCGGCCACGGCGATGTCGTAGCGTCGGCTCACCGATCGGACGGTGCGCTCACATCGCCTCCGGCCCGCGGCTCATCGCCGCGATGCCGGTGCGCGACACCTCGGTCAGGCCCACCACCGTCATCATCTTGATGAAGCGCTCGATCTCCTCGGTCGAGCCGGTCAGCTCGAAGACGAAGGAGGTCAGCGAGGCATCGAGAGTGCGCGCGCCGAAGGCGGAAGCGAGCCGCATCGCCTCGACACGGTGCTCGCCCTTGCCGACCACCTTGATCAGCGCGAGCTCGCGCTCGATCGCCTCGCCCTGCTCGGTCAGGTCGACGACGCGATGCACCGGGACGAGCCGGTCGAGATGCGCCTTGATCTGGTCGATCACGCTGGCGGTGCCCGAGGTCACGACGGTGATGCGCGAGAGGTGCTTCTCATGCTCGGTCTCGGAGACGGTGAGGCTCTCGATGTTGTAGCCGCGGCCCGAGAACAGCCCGGCGATGCGGGCAAGAACCCCTGGTTCGTTGTCGACGATCACCGCCAGGGTGTGGCGCTTGCTCGGCTGCGACTTGGGGGCATTCGGATAATGGGTGGCGGGCTTCGACATGGCAAACCTGCAGGCGGGTTGGAGCAGAAGATGGATGGGAAGGATTCAGGACCGGCGCAGATCGACGAGGGCGGGCTCGTCCACCTCGTCCTGCGCGACGATCCAGGGCTCGGCCAGCGCGGCGGCGAGCCATTCGCGATAGGCCGGCAGCGCGAGGACGGCCTTCATATAGGCCTGCGCCACCGCATCGACGGCGATGCCGTAGGTGTCGAGCCGGGTGACGACCGGCGCATACATCGCATCCGCCGCCGAGAATTCGCCGTAGAGGAACGGACCCGCCGCGCCGAAGCGCTCGCGCGCCTGCCGCCACAGCGCGGTGAGGCGCTCGACATCGCTGGCGACGGCCGGGCCACGGTCGCGCGCGGAAAAGCGCTTGCCGAGATTCATCGGGCAGGCGCTGCGCAGCGCCGTGAAGCCCGCATGCATCTCGCTGGACGCCGCACGGGCATGGGCGCGCGCAGCCTTGTCTCCGGGCCAGATCCCCGCCTGAGGATGCGTCTCGTGCAGATACTCGACGATCGCCAGGGTTTCCCAGACGGCGACATCGCCGTCGACCAGCGTCGGCACAGTGCCGCCGCTGCCCGGAGCATCAGCGAAGATCGTCGCTTTGAAGCCGGGCTCGTCGAGCGGGACGAGCTTCTCGGTGAAGCCGATCCCCTTGGCGCGCATGATGAGCCAGGCCCTGAGCGACCAGGACGAATAGCATTTGTTGCCGATCAGCAGTTTCATGCGGCCACGGTCTCCACTTCGGAGGCATAGTCCAGCGCCGCCGCGACATGCAGGGCGGTGGTGTCGAAGACCGGCACCGCGAAATCGTCCTGCGAGACCAGAAGCCCGATCTCGGTGCAGCCGAGGATGACGCCGTCGGCCCCCTCCTCCCGCACCGCCCGCTCGACGACGGCGCGGTAGCGCTCGCGCGAGGCCGGCTCGATGCGGCCCCGGCACAGCTCTTCATAGATGATGCGGTGCACCTCGTCCCGCTCCTGCGGCTGCGGCACCAGCGCCTCGACGCCGAAGGCCTGCAGCCGGCCGCGATAGAAGTTCTGCTCCATGGTGAAGCGGGTCGCCAGCAGCAGCGGCCGGCGCGCCCCGGAAGCAAGGACCGCCCGCGCCGTCACATCGGCCAGGTGCAGGAAGGGCAGCCTGGTCGCCGCGGTGATCTGGTCGGCGACCTTGTGCATGGTGTTGGTGCAGAGCAGCAGGCAGGAAGCGCCGGCGCGCTCGAGCCGGCGGGCGCTCTCGGCCAGCGCCGCCCCGGCCGCGGCCCAGTCGCCGCGCGCCTGCATCTCGGCGATCGGCGCGAAGTCGAGCGAGTGCAGCAACACGTCGGCCGAGTGCAGCCCGCCTCCGCGCGCCCGCACGCCTTCGTTGAGCAGCCGGTAGTAGACCGCGGTCGACTCCCAGCTCATCCCGCCGATCAGACCGATTGTGGCCATGGTGTTTCCTTCCCGGACCGCTGCCGTCATTCTCGGATCGAAGCAGGCTTCGACCCGAGAATCTCCTGACGAGGAGGCGCCATCTGGCGCCTCATTCTGCCTGAGATGCTCGGGTCAAGCCCGAGCATGACGATGCTTCGTCAGACGAGCTGCTTGCCCTTGGCGTCGATGATCTGGCCGGTATCGCCTTCGAAATCGGGCAGGATCATCTCGTTATGGGCCTTGCCCGACGGGATCATCGGGAAGCAGTTCTCCTCCTTGGCGACGATGCAGTCGAAAATCACCGGCTTCGGCGTCTCGATCATCTCCATGATCGCGGCGTCGAGCTTGGCCGGGTCGTCGCAGCGGATGCCGTGGCCGCCATAGGCCTCGGCGAGCTTCACGAAGTCCGGCAGGGACTCCGAATAGCTTTCCGAGTAGCGCCCGCCATGCAGCAGCTCCTGCCACTGGCGCACCATGCCCATGTACTCGTTGTTGAGGATGAAGATCTTGACCGGCAGCCGATACTGCACCGCCGTCGACATCTCCTGCATGTTCATCAGGATCGAGGCCTCGCCCGCGATGTCGATGACCAGCGCCTTCGGATTCTTCATCTGCACGCCGATCGCTGCCGGCAGCCCGTAGCCCATGGTGCCGAGCCCGCCCGAGGTCATCCAGCGGTTCGGCTCCTGGAAGTGGAAGTGCTGCGCCGCCCACATCTGGTGCTGGCCGACCTCGGTCGTGATGAAGGGATCGCGATCCTTGGTCAGCTGGTAGAGCCGCTCGATGGCGTATTGCGGCTTGATGATCGTGTCCGACTGCTTGTAGGCGAGGCTCTTGCGGCCACGCCAGCCCTCGATCTGCGTCCACCAGGCGGCGAGCGCGGTCTTGTCGGTCTGCGCGCCGGTCTCGCGCCAGATCCGGACCATGTCCTCGAGCACATGGGCGCAGTCGCCGACGATGCCGATGTCGACCTTGACCGTCTTGTTGATCGAGGACGGGTCGATGTCGATGTGGATCTTCTTCGAGCGCGGCGAGAAACCGTCGATCCGCCCGGTGATGCGGTCGTCGAAGCGCGCGCCGATATTGATCATGACGTCGCAGTCATGCATCGCCAGGTTGGCCTCGTAGGTGCCGTGCATGCCGAGCATCCCGAGCCACTGCTTGTCGGCCGCCGGGAAGGCACCCAGCCCCATCAGAGTCGAGGTGACCGGATAGCCCGTCAGCCGCGCCAGCTCGCGCAGCAGCGCCGAGGCCTGCGGGCCGGAATTGATGACGCCGCCGCCGGTGTAGAAGATCGGCTTCTTGGCGCCGGCGATCAGCTCGACCGCCGCCTTGATCTTGGCGAGGTCGCCCTTGACCACCGGGCGGTAGGTCTTGTGCTGGTTGTCGCGCGGGCGGCTATAGGTGCCGGTCGCGAACTGGATGTCCTTCGGGATGTCGATCACGACGGGGCCGGGCCGGCCGTTGGCCGCGACATAGAAGGCCTCGTGCAGCACGCGCGGCAGGTCGTGGATGCTCTTCACCAGGTAGTTGTGCTTGGTGCAGGAGCGGGTGATGCCGACCGTGTCGCATTCCTGGAAGGCGTCCGAACCGATCAGATGCGTCGGCACCTGGCCGGTGATGACGACGAGGGGGATCGAGTCGAGCAGCGCGTCGGTCAGGCCGGTGACGGCGTTGGTCGCGCCCGGGCCGGAGGTGACAAGCACGCAGCCGACCTTGCCCGCGCCGGAGCGGGCATAGCCCTCGGCGGCGTGGACCGCACCCTGCTCGTGGCGGACGAGCACGTGCTTGACCTTGTCCTGCTGGAAAATGGCGTCGTAAATCGGGAGTACGGCGCCGCCCGGATAACCGAACAGGTGCTCGACACCCTGATCCTGAAGCGCGCGGACGACCATCTCGGCGCCGGTCATCATCTCGCTCATTACGCTCTCCTGCGGCTGGTCTTCTGATCTGTCTGGAATGCGGGCAATAAAAAAGGCCCTCGGAGGGGCCTGGGCGTGCGCTGGCGTCGGGGACGCCCGGTCTTGAAACCGGCCCCTACCAGCGCACCTCTACGAGAATGAACTTGCGCATTGCGCGATCGATCCTTGACGAAAGTTGCCGAACGCTAGCGGAGCGCGTCCAGCCGGTCAAGCGCTAACATGGTTACCATTCGGTCGCTGGCGGGGCCCGGAATGTCGCCTCCCCGCGGAAGACTTTCTCAATCCGCGCCGCTTACGGTCCGCCGCGCTCGAAACGGGACGGATATGTATTACGAGGTCCACAGCGAGAACATCGCCGCGCGAAGCCACGCGCCGGAGGTTGCCGAAATCCTCGATCGGTTCGTGCTGCATCGGCGCGGCGGATCGCCGGTCGCCTATGAAGCGCTCGCCGCCGAGCTCCTGCCGACATTCGGCGAGGATCTGATGGTCCTCGAGCCCGCAGTCGACGGCGACTATCGCTGGGTCCATTTCGGGCGCGAGATCATCCGCTATTCCGGCGCCAACCGGCTGGGCGAGTGCGTCTCGGGCATGCGGCCGCAGGTCGCCCGCTTCACCATCGACTGCCTGGACCAGGCGCTGGCCGAGGGCGAGGCGCTCTACACGGTGCATCGCTCGAACGGCACGGTGCGGGTCGCGCTCTGGGAACGGCTGCTGCTGCCGACGCTGGCCGCGGACGGGCGCCGCTTGGTCATCGCCTTCAGCCGCCCGCTGCAGTTCCGCGAGGACCTGCTCAACGCCGTGCTGGAAACCTCTCCTTGTGGCATCGTCGCCCTGCGTGCGATCCGCGACGCAGCCGGTGCGATCGAGCAGGCCGTCATCGTCACCGCCAACAGCCGCGCCGCCGCGCTCAGCGGCAATCCCGGCATGACGCTGCTCGACACCGACGGCCGCGAGAGCCTGCCCTTCCTGTCCGACCCTCTGGTCTGGCAGCGCTGCCGCCGCGCCATCGACCTGCAACGCTCCGACCTGCTCGAGACCTCCTTCACCCGGGACGGCCGAGCGATCTGGCTGCGGGTCGCGATCGCGCCGCTCGGCGACGGCCTGCTGCTGACCCTGACCGACATCACCGACCTGACCGTCGCCAACCACACCCTGCAGATGCGCGCGGCGACGCTTGCGCTCGAGATCGGCCGCGAGCGCGCGACGAGGCGCGCCCTCTCCGAGGAGATCGACCTGCGCGAGGAGCGCGAGCGGGAGCTGCGCCGGCTCGCCGAGACCGACCCGCTGACGGCGCTGCTCAACCGCCGCTCCTTCACCGAGAAGGCCAATGCCGCCATCGCCGCCTGCGAGGCGAGCGAGACCGAGATGGCGCTCGTCATCGTCGACCTCGACCACTTCAAGCAGGTCAACGACACCTACGGACATCCGGCCGGCGATGCGGTGATCCGCGCCTTCGCCGATCTGTTGCTCGGGCAGCTTCGCAACGAGCGCAACCTCATCGGCCGCTTCGGCGGCGAGGAATTCGGCATCCTGCTTCAGGGCGCCGACCTGGCGGCGGCGGCGGCCAGTGCCCGGCAAATCCAGGACGCGCTGCTCGCCCGCGCGATGCCGGTCTCCGAAACCCTGGCGCTGCGGGTGACGGCGAGCCTGGGCGTCGCGGCGCGTCAGCCGGGCGAAAGCCTGGCCTCGTTGACCGCGCGCGCCGACCAGGCGCTTTACCGGGCCAAGAACGAGGGCCGCAACCGGCTCGGCCTCGCCCCGCCCGCAACCGTCGCGGCCGCCGCCTGATCAGATGGCGAGCGCGGCCCGCGCCGCGTCCAGGGCCTCCGTCGGCGCCACCGCGCGCCAGCCCGCCATCTGGTGGCGGAACCACGTCACCTGCCGCTTGGCATAGGCGCGCGTATCGGCCTGTCCGCGCCGGATCGCCTCCGCAAGGCTGATCTCGCCGTCGAGATGGGCGATCAGCCCCGGCACGCCATGGGCACGCATGATCGGCAGCAGCGGGTCGAGCCCGCGCGCCTTGAGGCGCGCGACTTCGTCCAAGGCCCCGGCCGCGATCATCGCCTCGAAACGCTGGTCGATCTGCCGCCGCACCGCCTCGCGCTCGGGATGGATGAACAGGCGCAGCTGCCCATTTTCGCCGAGCGGCCCCGGCTCGCGCTCGCCCTGGAAGCTCGCCAGCGAGCGCCCCGTCGCGCGGAAGATTTCGAGCGCCCGCATGATCCGCATCCGGTCGCTCGGCTTCAGCCGCTCCGCCATCTGCGGGTCGCAGGCGGCGAGTTCGGCATGGAGCGCGCCCGTGTCGAGCCCTTCCGCATGGGCGCGGAACTCCGCCCGGACGCTCTCCGGAACGGCCGGCATCGCCGAGAAGCCCTCGGTCACCGCCTTGAAATAGAGCCCCGTGCCGCCCACCAGGATCGGCAGCGAGCCCTTCGCCCGCAATTCGTCGAGCAGGTCAGCCAGGTCCCCGGCGTAGCGCATCGCCGAATAGTTCACGGCGCCGTCGACATGGCCGTAGAGACGGTGGGGCACCATCGCCTCCTCCGCCTCGCTCGGCCGTGCGCTCAGAACGCGCAGATCGGCATAGACCTGCATGGAATCGGCATTGACGACGGTGCCGCCGGTGCGGCGCGCGATCTCGATCGCCAGCGCGGACTTGCCGCTGGCGGTCGGACCTGCGATGAGCACCGCCCTGACCTGTCCTTCAGCCTGCCCCACCGGTCCTCGCATGCTCGTCGCCACACTCGTATCCGCCCACGGCCAGGCGCTGGTCGGCGAAGCCCTGCTGGCCCGCCTCGCCCGCGCCGTTCCCGGCACCGCCCGCACCGCGGTGCTCGACGGTGCGGTCGCTGCCGACCTCTTCGCGGATGCCGCCGACGCGCGCAAGCTCGAAGCCGAGATCCGCGCGGCGCTGGAGGGCGCGGCGATCGACGTCATCGTCCAGCCGGCGGCCACGCGCCGCAAGGCGCTGTTCCTCGCCGACATGGATTCGACCATGATCGGGCAGGAGTGCATCGACGAGCTCGCCGCCGTCGTCGGCCTCAAGGAGCACGTCGCCGCCATCACCGAGCGGGCGATGCGTGGCGAGATCGAGTTCGAGCCGGCGCTGCGCGAGCGCGTCGCGTTGCTCAAGGGCGTGTCGCTCTCCGTAGTCGACGAGATTATCCGGGACCGCATCACGCTGACGCCCGGCGGGCGCGAGCTCGTCCGTACGATGCGTGCCAACGGCGCCTATACCGCGCTGGTCTCCGGCGGCTTCACCGTCTTCACCGGGCCGATCAGCGCGACGATCGGCTTCGACGAGCATCGCTCCAACACGCTGCTGGCCGATGCCGGCATCCTCACCGGCAAGGTCGCCGATCCGATCCTCGGCAAGCAGGCCAAGCTCGACGCCCTCGTCGGGCTGCGCGCCCGTTTCGGCCTGGCCCCTGAGACGACGCTCGCCGTCGGCGACGGCGCCAACGACCTCGCCATGCTCGGAGAGGCTGGGCTGGGCGTCGCCTTCCGGGCCAAGCCCGCCGTCGCGGCGGCAGCGGATGCGCGGCTGGACCACGCCGACCTCACCGCCCTGCTCTACGCCCAGGGCTATACGGGCGACCAGATCGTCCGGAGCTGACCGCCCCACATAGAACGCGGGTCATCCCGGACGAAGCGAAGCGAAGATCCGGGATCCATTCCTGAGCGCTTCCGATGAAGGTTCCGGAATGGGCCCCGGGCCTCCCTGCGGTCGCCCGGGATAACGCGTATTTCTGGAAAGCGCTGATCAGTCGACGATGAAGAGCTTCGCGCCGGTCTTCGTCGTGGAGCGGTGCGCCTCGGCATTGTCCGCAACCTGATAGCTCATCCCGGCCCTGAGCGGCATCACCCGCCCGTCGGCGAGCGTGGTCTCCATCTCCCCCTCCAGGCACAGGATGATGTGCCCCTTCGAGCACCAGTGGTCGGCGACGTAGCCGGGCGAGTACTCGACCATGCGGACGCGGATGCGGTTCTCCGCCGGGCCGAAATACTGCACGCGCCAGATCGCCTCGCCGCTGTCGCCGGCATGGCGCTCGGGCGGAATCGTCGACCAGTCGGTGGTGACGAAGGGAATTTCGCTGATCTTCATCTGGCCTCTCCCGGCGCGGGCGGATGTCCCGAGCGGCATGGAGAAGCTCTAGCCGTGTTCCGGCACGCTGCGCCAGCGCGATCCCCGGACCTCTGGTCCGCATTCACGGCATGAAAAAGGGCGGCCCTGCCGGGCCGCCCTCTCGCATTCTGCAGCTGTCGCCGATCTCAGTTCATCGCGACGGCGACGAAGCGGACCTCGCCCTGCCCGTTCGAGACGAGCAGCAAAGCCGACTTCTTGCCTTCCTTCTTCAGCGCCTCGAGCCGCTTGGTCACGTCCTGCGGCGAGTTCACCGGCTCCTGGCCGACCTCGACGATCAGCTCGCCGACGAGGATGCGCTTGTCGGCGGCATTCGAATTGCCGTCGACCTTGGTGATGACGACGCCCTTGAGCCCGTCCTTGATCGAGTAACGCTTCCGGAGCTCATCCGTCTGCGGCGAGAATTCGAGGCCGAGCGCGCTCGTCACGGCGGGCTTGGCCGGTTCGGCGGCGGGCTTGTTGGCCGAAGCCGACTGCACCTTCTCGCCATCCTCGAGGCGGCCGAGCTTGACCGTCTTGACCTCTTCCTTGCCCTTGCGGATCACCGCGATCGGCACGTCCTTGCCGACCGGCGTGGCGGCGACGATGCGCGGCAGGTCGCGCGAATCCTTCACTTCCTTGCCGTCGAACTTGACGATGACGTCGCCGGTCTCGAGGCCAGCCGGCTTGGCCGGGCCCTTCTCGTCGATGCCGGCCACGAGGGCACCGCGCGCCGTGCCGAGGCCGAGCGCCTCGGCGGTGGCGTCGTCGACGCTCTGGATGCGCACGCCCAGCCAGCCGCGCCGCGTCTCGCCGAACTCCTTGAGCTGATCGACGATATTCACGGCCAGCGACGACGGCACCGCGAAGCCGATGCCGACCGAGCCGCCGGTCGGCGACAGGATCGCGGTGTTGATGCCGATCACCTCGCCCGCCATGTTGAACAGCGGGCCGCCGGAGTTGCCCTTGTTGATGGCTGCGTCGGTCTGGATATAGGTGTCGTAGGGACCCTGGCTGATGTCGCGGTTGCGCGCCGAGACGATGCCGGACGAGACCGAGCCGCCGAGGCCGAACGGGTTGCCGATCGCCATCACCGGGTCGCCGATCCGCATCTTGTCGGAATCGCCGAACTTGACGAAGGGCAGCGGCTTGTCGTGCTTCACCCGCAGCACGGCGAGGTCGACCTTGGTGTCCTTGCCGATGACCTCGGCCTTGAGCCTGAGCCCGTCGCCGAACACCACCGTGATCTCGTTGGCGTCGCCGATGACGTGGTTGTTGGTCACGACGATGCCGGACGGATCGACCACGAAGCCGGAGCCGGCCGATTGCGAGCGGCGCTGCTGCGGCGCCTGGCGCTCGCCCTGCTGGTTGCGGCGGTTGAAGAATTCCTCGAACAGGTCGCCGAAGGGCGTGTCCGGGCCGAGCTGCGGCAGCTGCGGCAGGTTGCGCCCCTTCTGGTCGTTTGTGGTGACCGCCGAAATGTTGACCACCGCCGGCATGACCTTCTCGACGAGGTCGGCGAGCGAGGTCTGTCCTTGCAGCAGCGGCGTGTTGGCCTGCGCCTGTCCCGGCACCAGTACCGGCGAGGCCAGCAGCGCCAGGCCGGCGATGCCGGCCGCGAGGGCGATACGGGCGGGCCGGACTGCGGAAACGGTTTTAGATGCCATATGGGTCCTCATGTCGGAAGGATGCGGCCGGTCGATGCAGGCAGCGCGCATCCGATGATTGAACTCCGAAATGCGGCGGAAGGGCGACGCACGATCATGTCATCGAACACGATCGCGTGCCCGCTTCCGACAATCTACCAGCTTCCGCGCGCGAGCCAGACCAATAGCACGCCCAGCACGGCCGAGCCGAGGCCGATGAGCCGCATCCGGTCCGCCGGCGTCTCCGCGGCGCTGCGCAGGGCATCCTTCGCCAGATGCGGGATCGCGGCGAAAAGGATGCCCTCGATAGCAAAGACCAGGCCGAGCGCCGCGATGAAATCGAACATCGGCGTCGCTCGCTCCGATCAGGGCCGTGCCGGCGCGGGCGCGGCGGGTGCCGTCGCTCCGCTGCCCTGCTGCGGCCCGCCCTGGCGCTGCGCGTTCGGGCCGTTGAAGAAGCGGAAGAACGGCGAATCCGGCGTCAGCACCATCCGCGTGTCTCCCGCCTTGATGCTCGCCTCATAGGCCTGCATCGAGCGGTAGAACGAGAAGAACTCGGGATCCTTGCCGAAGGCTTCGGCGAAGACCTTGTTCCGCTCCGCCTCGCCCTCGCCGCGGATCACGTCGGAGCGCTGCTGCGCCTCGGCGACGATCACGGTCGCGTCCCTGTCCGCCCTTGCGCGGATCTCCTGCGCCTGCTGGCCGCCGAGAGCGCGCGCTTCCGCCGCCTCGCGCTGGCGCTCGGTCTGCATCCGCTGGAACACCGCGGCCGAGTTCGCCGTCGGCAGGTCGACGCGCCGCAGCCGGACGTCGACGACCGTCATGCCGAAGCGCGCGGCCTCGCGGTTCACGTCGTCGCGGATGCGGTTCATCAGCCGCGAGCGCTCGGTGCGCACCATCGCGATGAAGGTCGCTTCCGCCAGCACCGAGCGAACGTTGCCGTTCACGATCGAGGCGAGCTGCGAGTTCGCGCGCGGAATGTTGTTGACCGCCTGGTAGAAGCGCAGCGGATCCGAGATGCGGTAGCGCGTGAAGGCATCGACGACGAGACGCTTCTGGTCCGAGGCGATGATTTCCTGCGCCGGCAGGTCGAGATCGAGGATGCGGTTGTCGAGCAGCGTCACCGTCTCGATCGGCGCGAACCACTTGAAGTAGAGGCCCGGCGCGGTCTTGACCGCGCGCACCGCGCCGAGGCGCAGCACGATGGCCGACTGGGTCTGCGAGACCACGAAGGTGCAGGCGTAGAGCACCGCCGCGGCGGCCACGACCAGGACGAGCAGGGCCGCGCGAAACACGGAGCCGTTCATCGCGTAGCCCCTCCCTGCTGGCGCACGGCCGGAACCTGGCGGCCGGCATTGAGCTGGTCGAGCGGCAGATAGGGCACCACGCCCTGCCCGCCGACGGGGTTGTCGAGGATGATCTTGTCGGTCCCGCCCATCACACGTTCCATCGTCTCCAGGAAGAGACGCTCGCGCGTCACGTCCGGAGCGTTCCTGTACTGCTCGTAGACCGCATTGAAACGGCTCGCCTGACCGCGCGCCTCGGCGACGGTCTGCTCCTTGAAGGCTTCAGCCGATTGGACGAGCTGGGCCGCCCGGCCGCGCGATTCCGGCACGACGCGGTTGGCATAGGTCTGCGCCTCGTTGCGCAGGCGTTCCTGGTCGGCGCGCGCCGCCTGGACGTCGCGGAAGGCGTCGATGACCTGCTGCGGCGGATCGACCTTCTGCAGCTGGACGAGGCGGATCTGCACGCCGGCATTGTAGCCGTTGAGCGTCTCCTGCATCAGCTGGCGCACCTCGGTCTCGATCGCGCCGCGGTCGGTGGTGAGCACGGGCTGGATGTTGCGCCGGCCGATGATCTCGCGCATCGCGCTCTCGGCCACGGCCTTCACCGTGCCCGACGGATCCTGGATGTTGAAGACGTAGTTCTCCGGCACGGCCGGATCGATCTGCCACTGCACGATGAAGTCGATGTCGACGATGTTCTCGTCGCCCGTCAGCATCAGGCTTTCCTCGGTGACGTCGGTCTGGCGCGAGGTGCGGACCGATTCGACGGTGCGGAAGCCGACTTCCGTGGTGATGACGTTCGTCACCTGCGGCTTGATCACGCGGCCGATCGGATAGGGCCAGTTCCAGTTGGCGCCCTCGCCGGTCTTGCCGGCGAAGCGGCCGAACACGACGTTGAGGCCGACCTCGTTGGGTCGGACGAAATAGATGCCGGAGCCGAGCCAGATCAGGATCAGCACCAGGATGCCGAGGGCGAGCCCGCGCCCGCCGATATTGCCGCCCGGAACCAGATTCTTCAGCCGGTCCTGGCTGCGCCGCAGGATCTCCTCGAGATCGGGCGGATTGCCGTTGCCGCCGCCGGAGCCACCGCCCCACGGGCCGCCGCCACCACTGCCACCGCGCTGACCCCAGGGACCTCCCCCGCCGCTGCCACCGCCGCTCTGATTGCTCCAAGGCATACCCGAGCCGTTCCCTTCCGTTCTATCGAGGCCGAGCCATAGGCGAATGACGGCCGCTTGTCAGCGTCTTCGGCTGAAGACGCTGGGCTGAGTTGGTCATGGGACACGGATTCGTCAACGGCGCAAGCCATTCATCGTGAATGGAAAGCGGCGATCAGCCGCGCCTGCGGTAGGTGGCGAAGGTGAAAGCGTGCTCGTTCTCGGCATCGGCCGGGTGGTGCTCGCTCGCGCCGGCGACGAAGGCGTCGCGTTCCCAGTCGGGGAAAAGCGCATCGCCTGATGGCTTGGCATGGACCTGCGTCAGCTCCAGCCGGTCGGCCAGCGGCAGCGCCTGGCGGTAGATTTCCGCGCCCCCCGCCACCACGACGGAATCGGCCCCGCTCGCCGCGGCGAGCCGCTGGCCCAGCTCCAGTGCGTCGTCGAGCGAATGCGCGATCCTGACGCCGTCGGCGGAAAAATCGGGGTCGCGGGTCAGCACGATGATCTCACGCCCCGGCAGCGGCTTGCCGATCGAGAGGAAGGTCCGGCGCCCCATCAGCACCGGGCGGCCGAGCGTAAGCTCGCGGAAATGCCTGAGGTCGCTCTTGAGCCGCCAGATCAGCCGGTTGTCGTCGCCGATCACATTGTTGTCGGCCACGGCTGCGATCAGCACGACCGGGCGCTTCTCCATCGCTTCAGCCCTCCGTTCCCAGCCGTCTCAGCGCCTCTCCCTCCAGCCGCTTCACCGTCCACTCGTCCTGTGCCGTGGCGCCGAGCGCGCGGTAGAAAACGCGCGAGGGCTCGTTCCAGTTCAGCACCCACCAGGCCAGCCGCGGCAGGCCCTCCTCGACGCAGCGCCGCGCCAGCCCGGCGATCAGCCCCTTGCCGATGCCGCGCCCGCGCTGGCCCGGCCGGACGTAGAGATCCTCCAGCCAGATGCCGTGCCGCCCGCTGAAGGTCGAGTAGGTGTAGAACCACACGGCGAAGCCGACCGGCTCGCCGTTCCATTCGGCGATGTCGCAGAACGTCTTCGGATTCGGCCCGAACAGCGCCGCATCGAGTTCGGCCTCGGTCGCGACGACCTCGTGCAGCAGTTTCTCGTACTCGGCGAGTTCCTTGATGAAGGCGAGCACGAGCCCGGCCTCGCCGGGGCGGGCGGAACGGATGTTGAGCGTCATACGGCGATCGGAGCCTTGATGGTGGGATGCGGGTCGTAATCCGTGATCGTCACATCCTCGAAGCGGAAATCCTCGAGCCGCGTCACGGCCGGGTTGAGCGCAAGCTTCGGCAGCGCGCGCGGCGCGCGCGAAAGCTGCAGCCGCGTCTGATCGAGATGGTTCACATAAAGGTGCGTATCGCCGAAGGAATGGACGAAGTCGCCGACGCCCAGCCCCGTGACCTGCGCCATCATATGGGTCAGCAGCGCATAGCTCGCGATGTTGAAGGGCACGCCGAGGAAGACGTCGGCCGAACGCTGGTAGAGCTGGCAGGACAGCTTCCCGTCGGCGACGAAGAACTGGAACAGGCAATGGCAGGGCGCCAGCGCCATCTTCGGGATATCGGCCGGGTTCCAGGCCGAGACGATCAGGCGGCGCGAATCGGGATTGCGGCGGATCTCGTCCACCACCCAGGCGATCTGGTCGATCACCTGCCCGTCCGGGGCCGCCCAGCTGCGCCACTGCCGGCCGTAGACCGGGCCGAGATCGCCGTTTTCATCGGCCCACTCGTCCCAGATGGTGACGCCGTTCTCGCGCAGGTAGCGCACATTGGTGTCGCCGCGCAGGAACCAGATCAGCTCATGGATGATCGACTTCAGATGCAGCTTCTTGGTCGTGACGAGCGGAAACCCCTCCGACAGGTCGAAGCGCATCTGGTGGCCGAAGACGGCGAGGGTTCCGGTCCCGGTCCGGTCGTCCTTGCGGACGCCTTCTGTCAGGACGCGTTGAAGCAGGTCGTGGTACTGGCGCATGGCGAATCTCTGCGAGGCGCGCGAGCATAGCGGCTCGGCGCCCGCTTGGCCTCCTCCGCCATGTCCCCGTCCCCAGGCTTTGCCGGGCGGCGCCTTGGCCGGAACAATATTCCAGCCCCTCCTGTTGCCTTCCCGAGATCCCGCAGGAGGGCCCTTCCATGCTGTCGCGCACACCGTTCCTGGCCCTGGCCGTCGCCTGTCCGCTCTGGGTGCTGCCCCATCCCGGACAGGCGCAGGCACCCGGCCCCTCCGCCCCATCGCAGCAGCCGGCCGTCTCGATGGAGCAGGCGCGCCGCATCGCCGCCGAGAACGGCGTCGTCAGGGTCGAGGAGATCAGCCTCGAGCGCGACGAATGGAAGGTCGAGGGCCGGGACAGCACCGGCGCCGAGATCGAGATCAAGCTGCGCGCCAGCGACGGCGTCATCATCCGGATGGAGCGCGAGCGCCCGGCCTCGGCGCGTGCCGACCGCAAGTGAGCTGGCCGCAAGTGACTTGAGCGCAAGTGACTTGGGCGCCCTCACGGCATTGCGACGCGCCGTGAGGGCGCGCGTCCCCAAACCCGCCGCATTCGACGCAGCACATCGCTCCCCGATTCGCAGGGGATATGACGATGCGCAGGAACGGTGCCATCATCGGGTTGTTGATCGCGCTGGCGCTGAGCGGCGGGATCGCGCGGGCGGCCCACGGCCAGAACGATCTGGTTTCCGAGCAGCGGGCGCGCGACATCGCCTGGCGGGCCGGGCTCGTCCATGTCGAGCAGATCACGCGCTCCGGCGACCGCTGGGAGGTCGCGGGCCGGACTGTCGACGACGAGGTGATCATCATCGACATCGACATCAGAAATGGTCGGATTCTCGATTGAGGCCGGAAAGCCGCACAAGCTGTCGAAATCGGCGGTGCACTCTTTCGCCGCGCAAAGGCTGCGCCTATATTCGCAGGTGCCGCTCGCAAGAGCGGCTATGGCGATAAACGGACTTCGTAATAAGCCTTTCGGACCCGGGGGCGGTACCTTAGGTTCAGAAATTGTGTAGTCGACACAATCCGTTTGCAATCTTCACTGGGCTTGCTTGGTGCTGCTTTCTGGCGCGACCGTCGAGTGGCCGGCGAAGCTGGTCGGGGTTGCGCAGCCGGCCATAGCGCGACATCGGAGCTGGGAGTTGGTGATCGAGCCCAATCGGCATTGTTATCCAGCCACTGATTGTAGAGCCCTCGAGAAACGTCAGCGAAGTGAAGAGCTCACCGCGCAGCAGTATCCGTACGGTTTCGGCTTGGACCGTTAGGTTCGCCATTTGAGCTCTTGCGCCTTCGATCGGGATGCGCAGGTTGAGTTTGGCGCTGCCTTTTGAGACGCTTGGGCCCATGCACGCCTCCCTCGGTTCAGCCGAGCTTTTGCAAGTTGACCACATTCCGAATTCGACCGGTGACGAGCTTCAAGTCATGTCTGGGCTGGTCGTTTCTCGACCAGGGAAGTCGCTTGCCTCCGTCAGTACTCGCTTCGCCCCCCTAGCTCCTTTGTAAGCGTCGTCGTCAGGCCACGTCCCTGAGGGCGGCCTGAGCCGGATAGGCCCAAGGCAGCAGTTCATCGATGCGGCTGTTGGGATGGCCGCTGACGATCCTGGCGATGACGTCGGCGAGATAGGCGGGCGGCTCGACACCGTTGAGCTTTGCGGTTTCGAGGAGCGAGGCGATGACGGCCCAATGCTCCGCGCCGCCGTCGGAGCCGGCGAAGAGCGCATTCTTCCTGGTCAGGGCGAGCGGCCGGATCGAGCGCTCGACGGTGTTGGAGTCGATTTCGACGCAGCCGTCAGCGAGGAAGAGGCTCAAGCCCTGTCAACGCGAGAGCGCATAGCGGATGGCCTCGGCGAGCTTCGTCTTCTGGCTGATCAGGCTGAGCTTCTCGCGCAGCCATGGCTCCATGGCCTCGAGGATCGGCGTGCTCTTTTCCGGGCGCGCTACCCGACGTGCATCGGCATCATGGCCACGGATCGCGGCTTCGATGCGATAGAACTCGGCGATGCGCTGGAGGGCGACAACGCTCACCCTCGCGCCAGGCTCGAAGCTCTCCGCCACGATCGCGCCTTGTCCTCGGCAGACCAGTCCCGACGGCGCCCCGCACCTCAAACCGCCTAACCGGCTCGTCGATCTCGACGCTCGATTTAAGCGTAAGCTCTGAAATCGTCATATGTCCAAGCCCTCCAGGCTCGGAACATCAACGCTCATGCCCCATCCCGAAAGGTGGGGCCGGGACGCCGCTTACGCTCCTTTCTCCGTTCACGGCGCGAGATTGCCAAGTCAAGATTTCCGGAAGCGTACGCCTGCTGCGGCTTGGGATGGTCGCCGCGGCACTCACCACAAGAGGCACCTGCGTCAAAGACAGGTGCGAGCTAGAGGCGCGCGGACGGCGATCGGGCTCCGCGCGAGATCCATCGAGAAAAGTCTGTAGGAGCGGGTATGGCGCTCACCAGACCGCTATCTCGGCGAGTTGGGATTCAATCCCGCATTCTGGGGATTCGTCCCCGAAAGCTCCTCCCTGAATCCCAACCGGCGCGCCCAGGATTCGCCCATTAGTTGTAGGATTCATTTGCAAAGACCGACTTTTGAATTCAAGGATTCGATTGCAATATCAATTGGTTAGAAATCACAACGCTTGCCTTGTCACTCATTCTCTGCTACCCCTTGCCCAACGTATGTACAATCACAGATTGTTCGACCAGGGGAAAACCAAGTGACGAAGCCGCCAAGACCAACAGACCGCCACTCGCTTGCGGCACACTCCTTAGCGACGAGCCCAGTGCGACCAGTCTCAGTTAGCGTTCCCTCGAACTCGCTCGACCGGTGACAGGGTAGCGAGCCAGGGACCTCAATCGTCCCGGAAGCAAGCTTGCCGATCTGCAAGTATGGAGACTTCACCATGGCCACGGTCCATTGGCCGGGGAACGAGGTCGCTCGCGTACCAAAACGCGCGCACCTCATCGGCGTTCCCTTCATCATGACTGGCGACGAGGAATTTCCCGATGGCATCAACGCCTTCATCTTCGAAAGAGCGCGCGGAAAAGTCTCCGCTCTTCACGGCGCCGCTCCGCGTGTTCGCCTGCGCCCTCTCGACCGGGAGGCACGTCGCAAGATCGCTTATAATCTCGCGGACCTGTTGACCTGGGGTGAAACAGAAAGAGCTCATCCAACGCAGGGCACCATCAGATGGGATCAACTAAAAAGCTGGCACATCCTTGAGATGTACCAGGATGCGCTTATTCGCGGATACTGGTCAGAAAACTTCTTCAGAACGAAGTCGCCGTCGCCCATTGCCCCTGAGACAGTCCGGACAAAAATCAGCCATGCCTTAGGCTGCTTCAAGTGGATGGCGGACAACGGCTTTGTCACGAATTTCGATTACGAGCCCGCTCTTCAAACGATTACTCTTTCGAAGGACGCCTGCCTGCTCTCGTATCGCAGGGAGCTGCAACAGGCGGTTACAAATTCGGTCCCAGTCGCCGCTCGAGCGTTTCGAAAGTCGCCAGGCAATCAGCCTTTACCGACTTTGCCCCATCTCCACGCGTTCTTTTCGGCTTTGGCACCCGGGCCGCACAGGCTGATCGCGCTGCAAATGTTCGAAACCGGCATGCGTGCAACGGAGGTCATCGAGAACACACTGATCCCAGGGCGCGTTCACCAACGCTGTATGGATCGGTCGAAGTGGCACGTACATCCGAGCTGGTCAGATCAACCGCTAACACTCGAATGGTCTTTGGGTGACGATCGAATGATCGGCGTAATACCGCCACTGGAGATGGTGGAATGGAAACTGAAGCCAGGCTCGGGCTGGGATCGCCAATCAACTCCCGGCAGCAGATTGGACTACGGTTACCAGTGCAACTATCGGATTATTGGAAAGGGCCCCAAGGTTCGCCTGGCACATCTTCCGCCCAAGCTCCTCCTAGCCATGTGGGCCTACATCAACGGAGCGCGTCGCAGTAACGAAGATTCCGCGCACGTTTACCTAAATAGATTTCAGCAAAAAATGTCGTACCATGCAATCTGGGAAGCCTTCGACGCGGCCAATCACGCGATCAAGTCACCATTACGTCTTACGCCCCACGTTATGCGGCATGCATATGCCTGCTATTTTTTGGAAGCAGCAATAATTAAAGAAGGTCAAGATCGAGGATACGACAGGAATTCTATTCCACCCGAGCTTATATTGGAGCACGGGAGCACGATTCTTCTTACTATACAATCTGATCTTGGGCATTCGGAAGCCAAATCGACCAAAAAGTACCTCGAACAGGTCGCCAAAGGTTGGATCCGAATGTCAGCCCATCAAACGTGGAACCAATTCCTGGATGAAGTTCAGCTTGATGTCTAGGAGATACAGAAAAGGAGATTTCTCGGAATCTCAATCCAATATCGCGAATATTGCCTCGCCGCCCGACCCAGGACAGGGGAGGCATCCGCTCGTTATTTCTGCCAGCATCGGACATGGGGTGTCAAGAACATCGAGCATTCAACTCGATATTCTTGATCGCGTGCATTTGTTTGGGAATAACTCTCGCGGGATCAGAAATATTTTTATGAATGCATCCCCAGAGACCGTTGATTCATACAAGGCAAAGCTGAGGCATATCGAGCGATATATTCTATGGTACTCCGATACATTTCAGGCCATTCCACCCAAGACGGCAGCAGAAATCGATGATCATTTCTGCAACACTTTCGCCGCATGGTTGGTTCTCCCGGGGCAGCCGCAAAGCTCGCTTGCAACCGCGATGCGATTCTTCATACGAGTTTTGCGCGCTGTAGGCGCCTCCCCTAGCCTGATTCCGAGTAACCCCTTTCACGACAACGATCTCCCCACGCCTGGCGACACCTTGTCAAAGGCGGAGGCGAGAAAGATCGTCAATCAAGCGAAATTCGAGATCGGAATCGTCAAGCGCCGGACCCAAGAGGCACATCGTCTTGCAGGATCTGGCCACGACCCCCACCGCAACGCAGGCGGACGACATGGCGATTGGCAACAAGTGGAAAACCGAGCGTGGGTCATAAAGCGCCTGCTGAAGAGAGAGATCCATTCTTTCGAAGACCTACGCCGCAATCTCGGCCGAAACACATTGCTCCGCGGTCTTGAGGGACGGCCAGCAGCAGAATACGTCGCACCCGACGGGACAATCCAGAGAATGGTGGGTTGGATGGGCCACCTACGGTGGTTCTTCCCGTGGGCGGATGACATGGCTCCGTTCATCGTACTTCTTATGCTTCGTACCGGTTGGAATCTATCCACTGTCGCAGCATTGCGCACCCGCGCCTGGGTCGAGCCGTTTCCATTTCGGTTGAGCGGACGAACCGGGGAGGACCATGTCTACGTTGTCTCATACAAGACGCGTGGCCGCAGCAACCGCCTCCAATCCAGCGCTGTTGTCAAAGTCCCGTCATCAAAACGACCTTGGTCGCATCCATATCGCCTACTCAAATATTTGGACTATTTAACGCTCGCATTACGAAAGGAAATACATAGAAAATTGAACGCCATTCTTCAGAAAGGTAAGCTTGATAAATCCGATGAAGATGAATTGAATAAGCTATCGCAGATCAAGGACGACATTTTTATATATAAAAACGAGAGAGGAATAACTTCCTTATACTGGGAAATTAGAAACGGTCAACACCGAGGAATTCAGGCATTTTTGCAACGATGCGGCTCAGGCGCGGGCGTGAGGGATCTACGCGATGCAACAATACTCTTCAGTTATGAAACATCCGGGCAGAATTTATTTGTTGCACAGATTGTCGCAAATCACACAGATCGAGAAACGACCGCCCTCTATGTTCGTCGAAGACTGACACAAGAGAGGGTTTGGGACGACGCCGTCCGGGTATTCGATGCCTCGCTCAGCTTGATCCAATCAGGCGACTTTAACACCGACAGGGTGCGGGCGATCCTGAAGCAACAGGGCCTCACCTCGCATCAGATTGACAACCTGACAAATCAGGAAAATCGAGCACGATGGGGCAATCGGTGCGCCGACCCAGAGAATCCGCCCCAAAATTTCGCCAGAGATGCTGCGGGAGTTTGCCAATTGCAAGACTGCATTGACGGGTGCCCTCACGCACGTTGGTTCGCAGACAGCGTCGAATACGTCTGTCGCGAATTGATAAATGCAGAACGACTGCATGAAAGATTAAGCCTTCAGTCAACCGAAGGCAGCTCGTTGGAGAGCCGCATAAATCGTTGTCGAGAACTTCTTACTCGATGGCCTACCGCAACCGTTAACAAAGCTCTTGAGGCAGCAAAGTCAGAAATGGAAAGAGAGCCCGATCTTTTTTTTGGATCCATCTGATGAATGAAACGACCCCGTGGTTTACTGAGTTCGAAGATTCTCGAATGTGGGTGGTGCATGCCCGAAATTCTATGCCATCTAAACCACCATACCAAGATGAACTTCATACAACTCCTCTATCTCAATTTAGGGATGACACTTGGGAGTACCCCACGACGTGGGCTTCTGAAAACAACCGCAATTGTCTTTTCTTAGATTTCCTGGGGCATGGCACCTTTCCGGATGGGACTCGACTTTCTTTATCCCCAGTCACCGACGCCATTTTGATTCGGCAGCTCAAGGAGGCGCTCATTGCCCTTACATACCGTCGCGGGATATTGACTTCCGAGCGTACGCGCGTACGCCACCTGCGACCAACAGGCGTCTATAGCCTACTGCAACCGCTGCGCCGTTTATTCGTTGCCTTCAAACGATGCGGATGCCGGTCTTTAAGGGAAGTGAATCCGGCAGTGCTGGCGGAGACGCTGGCAATGATCGAGCCATCTGCAAACGCCTTTGACAACCTCGCGACCACCTTCACAGACCTTCTATGCGCTTGCCGCCATGGTCTTATTAGTGAGGGTCTTCTCGACCTAGATTTTGAGATTTCGCCACCCACCGAGACCTTTCCCGACTTGTCAGGTCCTCGCGGATGGCAACCCATTAGTGACTTGAATGTCTCGGAGATTATCCGAGTATCCGAATTCTACGTGGACCACGTTCACGACATCGCCAAATGGATCGATTACCTCCGGAGAGACCCTGAATCTCGAAGGCATGAGGTACTGATTTGGGCAAGATCTAACTTACCATGCGGCTTAAAGCTTTCAAAAATGCTCGGCGGAAGACAACTTTTGCATAATCTGTGCGGGCTTGTTTACTCCTCGTGCAGCAATTTTATCTCGTTTCACGCAGGATTGAGAGTATCAGAACTACTTTCAATAAAGACCGGATTCATAAGCACAGATCAATCGGAGGCGATATTCGACACGAGGAAATTGCTGCTGAATTTTACAACGTATAAGACGGTGCTCAGTCTACAAGGGCGCCAGAGAGCAGTAAAAGCTCATCCAAAGCTCATTGCTATTTCAGCCGCCTTAGAGGAAGTTCGTCATGCGCTAGGGATTCCGGGAGAGTATTTATTCACGCCACCTGGAGAGTCGAGACCATATATCACGAAGCGCTGGAACAAAACCGTCCTCAGAAGATTCTGCGAGCTTCACAATTTGGACATCGAATTGACAGGGCACAGGTGGCGAAAAACTGTCGCAGCCCTTGCCGTTCGCGTTTTTACTAACGCATCAATTCACCTAAAGGAACTATTCGGTCACGCAAGCCTCTCAATGACCGCCCGATACATTCTGGCGTCCCCATTCATACGAGAAGAAATACGCGACTTAACACTCGATGAAGTAAGAAAAACGGGAAAAACCTTGCTTGAAAGTCTCTCTGTTTTTGGCGGGCCTAGGCTCGGAGGAAGACACGGAAAGGAAATGGAGCGGCGTTTCAGCGAACTCTTTGCCACCGACATTACCGAAATTGACGTAGGCAAAACGATCGATGAGTTCGTTGAAGAGATGCTCCGACAGAACATGTTGCCTATCCCTGTTATGCCAGGCGTCCTCTGCATGAAGCCCGCGAATGCCAGAGGCGCCTGCGCGACAACATCAGGAGATCGCCTGGCAGATCCCGCTCGATGCTCAGCCGCTTGCACCTGGCAAGTGCAGGAAGCTCATCGACGCGAGGTCGTCTTCTTCATGACGCGGAGGATCGCTCAGAAGTGGACGTCTTGGTCGTTGCTTCAGCAAACATATTGGGGAGCGCAGTGCCGTGATCAGATTCGTGCTTGGCCAGAATTGGCCGTCCGACTGGATGATTTTCCTGGGATGCCGACCACGCTGAAGCGGATGATTTTGGGGATTGATGCATGTCCAACAATCGCAAACTGAACGATGGCCTGAGACAATCGGCTCAAGCGCGGACAAACGACAAGCTCAACGCAATCTACGCCGTTCTTGAGGACGTCGAGCGCGACATCCGCCGCCTCGCTGAACCACTCGACCTGAAACATGTTCAAACCCGAGCGGGCGTAGGCGAAAAATTCCTCTATGGCCCCAAACACAAAGACACTACTAAACCTACAATCCAACGCAGGATTGAAAAGATAAATGAAAAATGGGAAAAACTAGAACCAGAACCAGGTGAGAATATCGAGCAATCAGAACTGGATAAAGCCAAACTTGAAGCAAAATACTGGGAGGATAGGTACCGAAAACTTGCGAGGCATTTCAATATCTGGTTTCATCGCATGCGCGACCAATCCAGAGTGATTCGTGCAAAACAAGCTGAATTTGGGAATATCCGCAATTTTAATCATAAGCGGTAGCGCAATGGTGGCTGCCCAAGGTATCAGGGCCGTACTCAACCGGATCAGAAAGTGACCGACTGAGCACGCACCCGTTTAGATCATGCGTTTGATCTAGGCATAGGCGTCGTTGGTTTTCGGTGTGATCGTCACGTCCACGCATATCCTAATTCACGACGCTACCCTCCGCAGCCCATGAAACGTTAACCTTGGAGCTCGCCATCATCGTCAGCATGTATTCAACGATTTCGCTCGACCTCAGGGTGATGACCGTCCCGCCCTTGCGTCCGTGCCTGGGCAACGACGACGCGCCGCTCGCCCGGGCGGAAGAGACGAACAGAACCGCCAGCGCGCTGCCGAGCGGGCAGAAACGCGGTTGCGCTTTTGAAACGCCCGCCCGCGGCAGTATCGACATCGGCGTTCGCAAGATGGCGGTCAATGATCATTCATTGGCTACAGCCCTTGCTCGAGCCAGGCCGTGGCCATTTCCGGTTCGACTCCCGCCACCTCAATCAGCCTATCGGGATCAAGGATCCGAAGCCGCCGATAGTGGAACTCGACGATGCGTTCCTTCCGCAGCGTGCTGAGGACCCGATTGACGTGGACTGACGTCAACCCCGTCGCGTCACCGATCTGCTCCTGCGTGAGCGGGAGCGGCATTTCCTCGATGCGATTGCCCGGCCATTGAGCACGGTAGCGGGTAAACAGCTCCAATATGAGGTGGGCGACCCGCTCTCGCGCGGACCGGCGCCCGATGCTCGTCAGGTGATCAAACGCCAGGCTGCAATCGCGGGCCAGCGAGCGCGCCAGACGCATGGTCAGCTCCGGCTCATCGCGGGACAGTGTCGCTAGCATTGAGTTAGGGATCACGGACACCACGACGCTGGTTAGCGCTAACGCCCCAAACGTTGCCTGCGACCGATTTGATGGCAGGACCCCCAGTATGGCACCGGGTAGCGCGAACTGGACGATCTGGCGCCTGCCATCCTCAAGCTGGGTATAGAGGGCCACCCAGCCATCGATCAGATTGAAGATGGCGTTGCCCGTCGACCCAACGCTGAAGAGGTCGCGGCCTGCTTCGATCTTTCGATCGCCCGACCGGTGGCGCGGCAACAACCGATACCCCTCTGTTAACGAAGGTGCGGCGGCTGCGGACCACGATGCGCCATCGACGCCCGTCGAGTTATGGCGGGGACATTTGGTCAAGTCGTTAACCGCTGCACCGGCGCTACGATCAAGTTCACGCAACGGCAACTCGCAAAAGGTCGGTCCATTCCGCTCGCGCCCGATATTCTCCCAATCGTGGCGAGGGAACGACCGGGCGATCTCCTCAGGAAAAGACGCTCGATCCAAATTCATATTGCACCTCCCGGGCGCACCTGGCCCGTTGCGGTGGCTGCCTCGGCAGCCCATCAGCACTCCGGATGAAATCCCGAGCTCCTCGGCTCAGCGCGTCGGACACCCTCGGTCGGCACGACAAGGCTCACGATTGTGCGCTGGCCGACCTGTGTCGGCAGGTGGCGCACCGAATGCGAGCGCAGCGGCCTAAAGGAGGCGGCCTTTGGGGACGGGCGGATCGCGACCGACAATAACCGAGTGTACGTGATCTTCGAGAGAAACCACGATTACCGCAGACGTAAGCGACGCTCGAATGATGTCACAGCGATATGGATGCTGAGATACCTGACATTGCGCGCAGACTGTCTGGCAGCAAGCGTGCCGGGGCAGACAACCATCTTCGCCCGCGGACGTCATGATGACGGTCGAATGCATCGCCGGACTGACCTGCTCTCGCGCCGCACGGTTCTCGTGCGCCCACGATGCTTCCCCCAGCCACAGTAGGGAGACCATGCAGACGACAACCAATGCAATGAACCTGAACATCCGCACCACAGCCGTCGAAAGTTCGTTTGCGCCGAACATCAGCCGCGGATCCGGGGGGCGAGTGATCCAGATACGCGATGCGATCCATTCCACTACGGCAGGATGCCGTTTGCTTTGATCGAGGTCAAAAGCGCTGCTTGCACGTGGCCACGTCGAAATCGCTGCCCGGATGCGCGATTGATCGAAATTAAGGTGTCGCGCAGAAGGCTGTGCTGATCTCTTGCGGTGTAGAAGATTTCTCCCGCGGGCCAAGGATGGCACCAATAGCCCTGCCCCGAATTGATCGAAGGCACCGGATAGCAGTGCTCGTCGCGCGGGGGCGACGCAAGGCGATGCTCAGTCCGTTCTTCGCCAAATGCGATGGGGTGCTACTGATCGACCCTGACGAAGCGCAGAAACATGAGTTCCGCGCGAACTGCGAACGAACCGGCGAAGCCACCTGTGACCTCGTGCTCGCAACCGGCATCACCAAGCTCATATGCGGCTTCATCGATGAAGCCGATCGCAACCGCCTTTCAGCGTTCGGGGTGGATATCCGGCTCGGCTCCTGTTCACGGCCTGTGACCCTGCTGGCACGCGAATTTGACGTCCTGCCGAAGGCTTGAGGCTTCGCCGGGCGCAGGATCGACTCGAACATCCCGCCCGAGCACGCCATGTCCGGGCTTCCAGAAAGCTGAGTCACTTCGCCGCATCAGCTTAACCGAGATCAAGGATTTGCGTCCCGGTTCGCCTCATCTGTTGAGCCAGGATCACGCCACCGCACGTCGAAGGCTCCCGTGGCCCGCCAGATCCGGGACCCTACGATGATCCGCAGAGGCAGCTCCTACCCTCGATGGTCTCCAGCGCGGACGCGACCTCATGGAACACAGTGCAGACCACCCCAACGCCCAGGATCAGAAGCGCCGATCCACGTCGTTCAAGATCGCTCTCGTCGGGTTTCTTGCAGTCGCTGCCTTCTATCTGATTGCGGAGCACCGCGCCCATCTCCTCGGCTGGCTCCCGTTGCTAATATTCCTCGCGTGCCCGCTGCTTCATGTGTTCATGCATGGAAGACATGGAGGCCACGGCAACCAATCAATCCAGCCGTCCTCAGGTTGGCGGCAGCCTCCGCACGAACACTGATCAGGCTCCCGGAGCGCTCCCATGCACGACAACGTTCCCGCCTACGGGCTTTGGTCCCTTGTTCTTCTGAACTCCGTAGTCTTCATCTTTTTTGCGTTCAGCTTCTTCAAGCCGAAATCGCCGCGCGACTGGCGCTCATTCGGGGCCTTCAGCGCCTTCATCCTGGCCCTCTTTACGGAAATGTACGGCTTCCCGCTGACGATCTACCTCCTATCCGGTTGGTTGCAGTCCAGATATCCGGACGTCAACTGGCTCTCCCACGACGCAGGACATCTTCTTGAGGAACTCTTCGGCTGGCGAGCGAACCCGCATTTCGGCCCCTTTCACCTGCTGAGCTTCCTGTTCATCGGCGGCGGCTTCATGCTGATCGCGGCCGGTTGGAGGGTGCTCTACGAGGCTCAGCGACGCGGCACGCTCGCCACCACTGGCATCTACGCCCGGATCAGGCATCCGCAATACGTCGGCTTCGTCCTCGTGATGTTCGGCTTCCTGCTGCAATGGCCGACGCTGCTGACGGTCGCGATGTTCCCCGTCCTGGCCTTCATGTACTGGCGGCTCGCGCGGCACGAGGAGCAGGAAGCACTAGCCGAGCACGGCGAGGCCTATGCGCGATACATGCAGGACGTGCCCGGCTACTTTCCGCGACTTTCGTCCCATCCGACCGAAACGACGAGCCGCTAGCCAAATCGAGTTCCCGGCGTGGTTTGATCTGAGGGTCTAACGGCGAGCAATGCTTCGACCTTGATAGCCCGGCACGCCGCCGCACCCGGAGTTGCCCGACGCGGATTTCACGGGATGCAGCCGTTCGTCAGCGCTGGCGGCATCACCGTGCATGCGTTAGCATTCACACTGAATCTGCCTAGGGGGCTGATCGGTTCCAGCACAGGAGAGCTTGTGGGCCAATCCGTTCATCCAGCCGCAGCCTCCACGCACTTGCCGGCATTCATTACGGCCCCCGGCGAGACAGACTGGCTCATGATTGCAATGGGCATGTTTCTGCTTCTTTTCGTCCTCGCGGTTGGCATCCTCTATCTTCGACTGCATGCGCTGCCCGATCGCCTCGCGCACAATAAAGTGCAGTTAGAAGTCACTTGCGTGTTGGGTCTGCTGGCCATGTTCACCCACATGCACATATTCTGGATCGCAGGTTTGCTTCTTGCACTGATCGATATCCCCGATGTGATCACGCCGATTAAGCGGATCGCAGGTGCAACGGAAAAGATCGCTGATCGCGCGGAAGTCGAGCGTGAAGAGCTAGGCGAGCGGCCCTCCGGTCCCGTTATCGAACCTCGGAATTCCGCCGCTGCCTAAGAATTTCGAGCTGTCTGTATCCAAGTCTAAGTGAGCAACGGAACGCCAACCGATACTCGGTCGGCGGACACAACGAACTGCGGACTCCGCTCGAGCGGTAGAGGGACCGCTTTCGAGGAGCGTCTCCGCACAGGACGGGTTCGGAGAGTTGCATTGTGGTCGGTGGCCCCGGATTTGCGGTCCAAGCGCAGGTAGGCGCCCCGCGACCTCCACGTACAAAGGGAGCAAGGTTGCGAGAAAACGATATCGTGCATCCGCAACGCTTCCCATCGCAGCATGACGGAAGGAGGACCACCCGACGCCGGCGGTTGCTCCTCACCAATCCCTGCGGCGGCAGCGACAGTGCGAGAAAGCCCGCCCGGCACTGGACCTTAATCTCGATCAAAGATTCCCGGTCGCGAAATGACGACCCTCGCGGCCACCGAAATGCTCGCCGCCGATGTGCTGTCCCGCGATATCCTCCGCGGCCGTGCCAAGGAACAGACTATGAGTTCGCCCCATTCTGACCATGGCCATCATGGGCATCCCGGCCATGAGGGACACCAGGCGAGCGGGCACTCGGGCCACGACCGTCACGACAACCCGAAGGTCGTCATGGCCGCCGGATCGAGCCATGCCGAGCATGCTGGGCATGGCGGACACGACCATGGCGCCATGGTCGCCGATTTTCGCCGACGCTTCTGGGTAACGCTAATCCTGACACCGCCGGTTCTGCTGCTGTCGCCGATGATCCAGCACTGGCTCGGCATTGCCAGCGCCCTCGCCTTCCCGGGTGACGGCTATGTTCTCTTTGCACTGTCCACGGCCGCCTATCTCTACGGCGGCTGGCCGTTCCTGACGGGCTTCGTATCCGAGCTGCGCAAGGGTCAGCCCGGAATGATGACCCTGATCGCGCTGGCGATCTCGGCGGCCTATTTCTTCTCCGCCGCCGTCACCTTCGGCTTTCCCGGGGAGGCCTTCTACTGGGAGCTCGTGACGCTCATTCTGATCATGCTGCTCGGGCACTGGGTGGAGATGCGCTCCGTCATGGGCGCCTCGCGCGCCCTCGAGGAGCTGGTACGGCTGCTGCCCGACAGCGCAACCAGGATCGAAGCCGACGGCAGCACGCGCGAAGTCCCGATCTCGGCGCTCAAGCCAGGCGACCGTGTGATCGTCCGGCCGGGTGCCAAGGTCCCCGTTGATGGCAAGATCCTGGAAGGTTCGTCGGGCTTCAACGAGGCCATGCTCACGGGCGAATCCAGGCCCGTCACCAAGACGGTCGGCGCGACGGCGATCGGCGGCGCCATCAACGGCGCCAACGCCGTGACGATCGAGGTGACCGCGACGGGCGACTCGACCTACCTCGCCCAGGTCATCGACCTCGTGAAGAAGGCCCAGGCGACGCGCTCGCGTACGCAAGACATCGCCAACCGGGCGGCCGCTTGGCTAACATACATCGCCCTCATTGTCGGCTTTGGAACGCTCTTCGTCTGGTGGCTAGTTCTGTCCGCTCCCCTCGAATTCGCGCTGGAGCGGATGGTCACGGTGATGGTCGTAGCGTGCCCGCATGCGCTCGGCCTAGCGGTCCCGCTCGTCGTTGCGGTCAGCACCTCGCTCAGCGCCAGCAATGGCCTGCTGATCCGGGATCGCGCCGCCTTCGAGCGGGCGCGCAATCTCGATGCCGCCGTCTTCGACAAGACGGGCACGCTGACTGAAGGCCGCTTCGGCGTCAGCGACATCGTGCTGCTCGGAAAAGGCAAGGTCGAGGAGGAGCTGGCCTTCGCGGCCGCGGCCGAAAGCCAGTCCGAGCACCCCATAGCCCATGGCATCGTCGCCGAGGCAAAGGCACGAAACATCGCGCTGCCCAAGGCAACCGAGGTCAGCAACATTACCGGCGAAGGCCTCGTCGCCAAGGTCGCAAATCAGGAAGTGCGCATCGTCAGTCCTGGCAATCTCGCCCGGCAGGGCAAGCCCGTTAGGCATCCGGAGCTTAAGCGGCTCGAGACCGAGGGCAAGACCGTCGTCGTCCTCGTCCGCGGAGGGGAGCCCACGGCCCTGTTCGCGCTCGCTGATATTGTCAGGTCGGAATCGAGGGAGGCGATCGCCGAACTCACTCGCCTCGGCATCAGGTCTGTGATGCTGACGGGCGATGCCAAAGGTGTTGCAGAGACCGTCTCCAAGGAACTCGGCATCGCCGAGTTCTTCGCCGAGGTACTCCCCGACCAGAAGTCCGAGAAGATTAAGGAGCTTCAGGCGCGCGGGCTCTCCGTCGCCATGGTCGGCGACGGCGTCAACGACGCGCCAGCCCTCGTCCAGGCCGATCTGGGAGTCGCTATCGGCGCAGGCACCGACGTCGCCGTGGAATCGGCCGACGTAGTGCTCGTCAGAAGCGACCCGCGTGACGTCGCGGCGATCCTTGGCCTGTCGCGCGCGACCTATCGCAAGATGGTTCAGAACCTGATCTGGGCGACCGGCTACAACACCATCGCTATCCCGATGGCCGCCGGAATCTCCTTCGGCACGGGCTTCCTGATGACCCCGGCCGTGGCCGCCGTATTCATGTCCGCCAGTACTGTGATCGTCGCGATCAACGCACAGTTCCTGCGCTTCTACAGGCGCCAGGCATGACCTCCACGGCCTCACAGGAATCCGCGATGCGGCTGATCCTTCCCCTGCCCGGAAACGAGACCTTCGCGCAACGGCTGGCAAACGCTGGCGGATGGGAGCTCGGCGTGCTCGAAGTACGACGTTTTCCCGATGGCGAGAGCTATGTGCGCCTGTTGTCGGACGTTGTGGGCAAGTCGGTCTATCTCGTCTGCACGCTGGCCAGGCCGGACGAGGGCTTCCTGCGCCTGGTCTTCGCTGCCGATGCGGCCCGCTCGCTCGGAGCACGGACGGTGTCGTTGATCGCGCCTTACCTCTCCTACATGCGGCAGGATCGCCGCTTCCGGGCCGGAGAGGCCGTGACCTCGAGAAGCTTTGCGCGGCTCATCTCGTCGAGCTTCGACAGGCTGGTAACCGTCGACCCGCACCTGCATCGCTATCCGGCGCTTTCCTCCCTCTACGCCATTCCCACGAATACGCTGCACGCGGCCCCGCTTCTCGCCGACTGGATCGCGGAGGAAGTCCGCTCGCCCCTCGTCATCGGCCCGGACGAGGAAAGCGAGCAATGGGTCTCGGCGATTGCCGAGCGAGCACGCGCTCCCTGGACGGTTCTTCGCAAGGTGAGGCATGGGGATCGCAGCGTCGATGTCGATGTGCCCGACCTGTCCGCATGGCAGGGGCGTCAACCCGTCCTCGTCGACGATATCGCCTCGTCCGGCCACACCCTGATCGAGGCGGCGCGCAAGCTCCCGCCGCAAGGATTTCCCAAGCCCGTCATTGCGGTCGTCCATCCCATCTTCGCCGAGAACTCCTACGCCCGCCTGCGTGCTCTATCCGAAAGGATCGTCTCCGCGGACGCAGTCGAGCACGAGAGCAATGCCATCGGTCTTGCCTCGCTGATCGCAGGCGAGTTGTCGGTCGCGGAAAATACAGCGGAACAACTCGTGCGGCGGCGCAGGCCGCCCGAGCCGCGCGACGAGGTTGAGCAAGCCGGATATGACTCCTTTCCGGCCAGTGACCCGCCATCCTGGACGTCCGGCCGATGAAACCTCCCACGCAAATCGAGGTCCCGGGCAGGCCGAATGCGGTGACGAGCGCGAGGCTCAAGCGATCCGAATTGGCCTCTACTTTAGGCGCCGCTCTGTTCGGCGGCGGCCTCGGATTGCTGGTCGCCCGCTACGTTGCCGACCTTACGGGTCCCTTACTGCTGGCGGGAGCGCTCGTCCATGCCTGGGGAATGTACGACAAGCACGCAATCGAGCGGGACCTGGGGCGGCCCGAGGCTCCGTGGATGAGGGCGTTGTACTGGCTGTGCTGGCTGGTTCTGGCGGGCGTGGCTGCCACGATCATTCTGAGAGCGCTCCTCTATGCGGCTTCGGTCCAGGTATCCGCCAGCGCAGCAGCAGGCGCTCTTCTCTCCTGAGAGCAATCCGCGCAGAAAGGTCCAGCGAGTGAACCACGACCCATCTCCCGAATTTCTGCGTTGGGCCAATGGCTACGGCGTCATCGAGCACTCGTCCGAAACCAGGGATCGCGTCCGGGCCCTGGGGGCGCGGCTGATCGCGGCCGGCAGAACGACCGAAGTGGATGCGTATTACCGCTTGCTCGCGGCAGCGGACCGCCTCGCGTCGGCCGCCATGTGGGCCGTCGTCCACATGACCTATGCCCGAAGGATGGACCTCTCCGGCGCGCCTTTGCCGCCGGAGGCCTTCAAGGCCACACCGGAGGGACATACCGGCGGCTCGCTCAACATGGTTCCCGCATTCGTCGGCTATCTCGTCGCCAACGCGATCACCGCGACGACGCGCTCCTGGCTCATGGGACAGGGGCATTGCGTCGCCTCCATCGAGGCGATCAACGCCCTTACCGGAGACGTGTCCGCCGTCCAAAAGGGCCGCTACGATCGTAGCGAAGCCGGGCTTTCGAGGCTTGCCGCCGACTTCTATTCCTATGCGATCGACGCAAGCGGACACGCCTCGGTTCCCCTCGGAAGCCACGCCGGCCCCAACACGGCCGGTGCGATCTCGGAGGGAGGGTACCTCGGCTTTGCCGAGGTCCAATACGTTCACATGCCGCTCCCCGGCGAGCGGCTGGTCGCGTTCCTGAGCGACGGCGCCTTCGAGGAACAACGAGGTTCCGATTGGACGCCGCGCTGGTGGCGCGCCGAGGATTCCGGCATCGCGGTCCCGGTGATGATCCTCAACGGTCGCAGGATCGAGGAGCGAGCCCAAATCGCACAGCAGGGTGGCTCAGACTGGCTCGCCTCCCATCTGCGCCATAATGGGTTCGACCCTTTCTCGATCGACGGGCGGGATCCAGCAGCCTTTGCCTGGGCGATCCTCACGGCGGAGGAGCGGCTCGAACGCTTCGCGGCCCGCCCGGACCGCCGCTATCCCGCGCCGATCCCCTACGTCATCGCCGAGACGGTCAAGGGCTTCGGGTTCCCTGGAGCGGGCACCAACGCCGCGCATAACCTGCCGCTCGGCGGCAACCCGTCGAACGACGAGGTCGCGCGCCAAGCGTTCAACGATGCCGCGCGGTCCCTCTTCGTGCCGTCGGACGAGCTCGATCGTGCCATCGGCGCGCTGGCGGTTCACGGGAAACAGAACCGCCCGCCCGAGAGTCGGCACCCGCTGGCGTTCCGGCACCCGCCCTCCCCTCGACTTCCTGAGCCCGATTGGACGAGGGCCGGCAGCCCGGCAGATTGCGCTATGCATGCGCTCGACCGGTGGTTCGTGCGCCTGGTCGACCACAACCCGGAACTGAGGTCGCGCGTCGGAAACCCCGACGAACTGCGATCCAATCACATGGGCGCTACGCTCGATCGCCTGCGCCATCGCGTGAACGTCTGCGAACCCGGGACCTCGGAGGCCGTGGACGGAGCGGTCATCACCGCCCTAAACGAGGAAGCGGTGGCGGGCGCGGCGCTTGCCAACAAAGGCGGCCTCAACCTGATCGTCAGTTACGAGGCCTTCGCCATGAAGATGCTCGGCGGCCTGCGACAGGAAATCGTCTTCGCCCGGCGACAGCGCGAGATCGGACGGCAGCCAGGCTGGATATCCGTGCCGCTCGTCGTCACCTCCCACACCTGGGAGAATTCCAAGAACGAGCAGTCGCATCAGGATCCCACGATCGGCGAGGCACTACTCGGCGAGATGTCGGACACCGCACGCGTCCTGTTCCCGGTCGACGCCAACACCGCCATGGCCGCCTTGCGCTCGGTCTATGGCGGCCGCGGACAGGTGGCCTGCCTGATCGTCTCCAAGCGCGACATGCCGCATCGGCTCGAAGCCGAGACGGCCACCCGGTTCGTGGAGGACGGCGCGGCCCATTTCGAGGGCGTGCCGGACGCAGCCGACCTACAGATCGTCGCGATCGGCGCCTATCAGTTGGAAGAGGCGCTGAAGGCCGCCAGCCGACTTGGACGGCACGGTCATCGAGTCCTAGTCACAGGAATCTGCGAACCCGGACGCTTTCGTCAACCGCGCGATCCTATCGAGGCGGCCTTTACGGCAGGCGACGATGCAGTCGCGGCGTTGTTCCCGCCGGATCTGCCGCGCGTGATCGTGACCCATACGAGGCCTGAACCCATGCTTGGCCTGTTGCGGCGGCTGGACGGCGGACCACGGCGGACCACGGCGCTCGGCTATATCAGCCGCGGCGGCACGTTCGACGTGCCCGGGATGCTCTTCGCCAATCGTTGTTCGTGGGCGCATCTGGTGGATGCGGCGGCGCCGCTCGCTGGTTGGTCCCGAGACGACTTGCTCACTCCCGACGAGCGCGACGCCATTAATGGACGCGGCGACCCGGCCCACCTCCTAATCTCAACGACCTGAAGGGCCGTCACGCTCATGCTCACGCTCACCTCCCTCGGCGGCGCCGGTACGGTTACCGGCTCCAAGCATCTTCTTGCCCACAACGACACCCGCATCCTGATCGATTGCGGCCTGTTCCAGGGTCTCAAGAACCTGCGCGATCTGAACTGGGAACCGCTGCCCATCGACCCGTCGAGCATCGATGCGGTGGTGCTGACGCACGCCCACCTCGATCATTCCGGCTATCTACCGCGGCTGGTTCGGGAGGGCTTTCGCGGCAAGATTTTCGCAACTGCGGCCACAAGCGACATCGCCCAGTTGATCCTGATGGACGCTGCCCATCTCAACGAGAAGGACGCCGAATACGCCAACAGGAAGGGCTTCTCGAAGCACAAGCCAGCCCTGCCGCTCTACGGAAGTCATGATGCCGAGCGCGCTCTCGAATGCTTCACATCGATTCCGTTCGGCGACGTCGTTCGGCTCCCTGGCGGGGCCACGCTGAGGTTCCGGCACGCCGGGCACATCCTGGGTGCCGCCACCGCCGATATCGAATGGGGCGGACGCCGCATCGCCTTCTCCGGCGACATCGGGCGCTACGACGACCCGGTACTTCCCGATCCAGAGGTCGTGCCCGATGCGGACTATGTTCTCGTGGAATCGACCTACGGTAACCGCCTCCACGACCCGGCTGATCCCACCGAGGCGCTCGGCGCCATCGTCAAGAGAACGGTCGAGCGGGGCGGCACGCTAGTGATCCCGGCCTTCGCGGTCGGGCGCGCGCAATCGCTGCTCTACCATTTGTGGAAGCTCAAGACGAACGGGCAGCTTGCCAACATCCCGGTCTACCTGGACAGTCCCATGGCGATCGATGCAACCAATCTGCTGCACAACCATCGCGCGGACCATCGGCTCCCTGCCGAGATGTGCGCCGCAATCTGTGGGGTCGCGACCTATACACGGGACGTAGAGGGTTCCAAGGCGATCACGGCCAGCCCCTATCCCAAGGTGGTGATCTCGGCGAGTGGAATGGCGACCGGCGGACGCGTCCTCCACCATCTCAAGGCATTTGCCCCCGACTCGAAGAATACGATCCTGTTCTCCGGCTTCCAGTCTGCGGGCACCCGAGGCCGCGCCATGCTGCAAGGCGCACGCGAGACCAAGATCCATGGCGAGTGGATTCCCGTCCAGGCGGAAGTCGCCGAGTTGTCGATGCTTTCGGCCCACGCTGACGCGAACGAACTGATGCGCTGGTTGTCCGGCTTTCGGCGCGCGCCCAGCCGCGCCTTCATCGTTCACGGCGAAGATGACGCCTCGGAGGCCCTGCGCGTACGGATCGACCGCGAGCTCGGCTGGAACGCCACCGTCCCCCGCATGAACCAGTCCTTCGACCTATGACGATGCCCAGCGATCCCCCCATCATCCAGCCGACATTGCGCGTCAAGCGGCTACACCTGCACTCGCAGCACCAGGCGGTTGTCGTCATGCGGACCGACTGCCACGTCTGTCGCTCCGAGGGATTGGCCGCTCGGTCCCAGGTCTTGCTTTCCTATGGTGAGCGGCATGTCCAGGCGACGCTGTTCCAGGTCGAGGGGGATTCGCTCCTCGCGCCAGATGAGGCCGGGCTTTCCGAGACGGCCTGGGACCTCCTCGGCGTCACGGAGGGTGAGGCGATCAGCGTAAGCCATCCGCCCGCCATCTCCTCACTGGCAAGCGTGCGCCGTCGCATCTACGGCAATCGGCTCGACGCGCAGGCGTTCTCCGATATCGTCGGGGACGTTGTGGCCGGACGCTACACCGACGTCCATCTGGCAGCCTTCCTGACGGCCAGTGCCGCCTTGCCACTGAACGAGGACGAGACGGCCGAGCTGACGGATGCGATGGTCAAGGTCGGCGGCCATCTGCGATGGGATGCGCCGATCGTGGTCGACAAGCACTGCGTCGGCGGCCTTCCCGGCAACCGAACGACCCCGATCGTCGTCGCGATCGTTGCCGCGAACGGCCTGGTCATGCCCAAGACCTCCTCCCGCGCCATCACCTCTCCGGCGGGAACGGCCGATACCATGGAGACGCTCGCGCCGGTCGATCTCGACATGGCGACGCTGCGGCGAGTGGTCGAGGCCGAGGGCGGATGCGTGGCATGGGGCGGAGCCGTGCATCTGAGCCCCGCGGACGACATCTTCGTGCGCGTCGAGCGTGAGCTCGACGTGGACACCGAGGGTCAGCTCATCGCATCGGTCCTCTCGAAGAAGATCGCCGCCGGCTCAACCCATGTCGTCATCGACATCCCCGTCGGGCCTACCGCCAAGGTCCGCAGTGGTGAAGCTGCCGATCAGCTCGCAGATCGCATGCGCGCGGTCGCGGCACGTTTTGGTCTCAGCGCGACATGTATCCAGACCGACGGGGCACAGCCCGTGGGGCGCGGCATCGGCCCGGCCCTCGAGGCATTCGATGTCCTCGCCGTGCTTCAGAACGCACCCGCTGCCCCCGACGATCTGCGCCACCGTGCCGCCCTGCTCGCGGGCGCGGCCCTTGAGATCGGTGGCAAGGCCGAACAAGGACGCGGCACCGTGATGGCCCTTGAAACGTTGAGCAGCGGCAAGGCCTGGACGAAGTTCGAGGCAATCTGCCGGGCGCAGGGCGGGTTGCGCGCACCGCCAAAGGCCTCGAGCGTCCACGCGCTCGTCGCCCCAAGCGCTGGTCGCGTGGTTCATATCGACAACCGCAAGGTCGCCAGGCTTGCCAAGCTGGCGGGAGCGCCGGAGGCCAAGGCCGCGGGCGTCCATATGGAGGTCCGGCTGGGCGCGACGATCGACAGGGGTCAGCCCCTCCTGCATGTCCACGCCGAAACGGCTTCGGAATTATCCTACGCGCTCGACTACGCCTCGCGTGCCGGAGACATCGTCAAGGTCGAGCCGTGAGGCTCGAGCTATGGCCTTCCACGCTGGCTTGTCCCGGGACGCAGGCGTTCAACGTCTACCAACGAGCCATGCATTGGATCGTGCCGCTCCTTTGCATCATCCAGGTGCCGACGGCCTGGGCGATCCAGCGCACGCACCTGGCGCACGGCTTCCTCAAGCCTGCTCCCATCGACTTGTTCCTGCATCAGGTTCACGCCTGGAGCGGATGGCTGATCCTGCTGATGGCGCTGCTACAGCTTGCGATACGGCTCGTCCGCGGCAAGCCCCTTCCTACCGATGGCACCTCGCGATTGGAAGCTCGGGTAGCTTCAGTCACACACATAGCGCTGTACGGCCTCTTGATCGCGCTGCCGGTGACCGGAACGATCGCGATGTATCTCACCTTCCGGGTCGCGCCTCTCCATAGATACCTGAGCTGGTTGCTCCTGGCATTGGTCCTCATCCACATCGTCGCTGCGCTCTGGCATCACCTCTATCGCCGGGACGACGTCTTGCGCAGGATGATCAAGGGCTGATGAGGCGTGCCGTCGCCAGGAACCGGGCGTCGGAGATCGGCTCCGGAGCGGACGCACAATGGACTCGTTGATCCCGCAGCTCGGCCTTGCTCTGGCCATCGGCTTGCTCGTCGGACTGGAGCGTGGGTGGCGAGAACGCGACACGCCCGATGGCGGCCGGACGGCGGGTATACGCACCTATGGGATCTCTGGACTGCTGGGCGGCGTCGCCGCGGCCCTCAGCCTCAGCCTGAACACGCCCTCGGTCCTCATCGCCACGTTCCTGGCCTTCACCGCCGTCTTTGCGTGGTACCAGGCGCGCGAATCCATGCACGACGAGAGCTTCAGCGTGACCGGTGTCATCGCCGCTCTCGGCGTGTTCGCGCTCGGCGCCCTCGCGGTCACGGGCGATCAACGCGTCGCGGCGGCGGGCGGAGCCGCGCTCGCGGCCGTTCTTGCCAGTCGCGATCTCCTGCACGGGCTGCTCAGGAGGATTTCCTGGATCGAACTGCGCTCGGCACTCGTGCTCGCCGTGATGACCGCGATCGTCCTGCCCCTCCTGCCTGCGCGTACGATCGATCCATGGGGAGGCTTCAACCCCCGGCAAGTGTGGCTGTTCACGGTGCTGACGGCCGCGATTTCCTATCTCGGCTATATCGCCGTCCGGGCCCTCGGTACCGCTCGCGGCGTCCTGGTAGGCGGCCTGGCAGGCGCGATCGTCTCCTCGACCGCCGTCACCGTCGCGCTGGCGCGAACGGCGGCAGCGGGAGGAAGTCCCTGGCCGCTCGCCGGAGCGGCTGCGCTCGCCGCGGGCGTTTCCGTGCTGCGCGTGGCGGGGATCGTAACCATCGTCGCGCCATCGCTGCTCGGCGTTTCCGGCACCGCGATGCTTGCCGCGATTGTCGGCTTCGGGGCATCCGGCGCCCTCTTTCTGTCGCGGGGACGGGTGGACGGAGACGGTACGGAACCGCCCCGAAATCCCTTCGAGCTCGGACCGCTCCTGGCCTTCGCCGTGCTCTTCGGCGTCGTCTCGACGATCAGCGCCGTGCTGTCGATCGGAAGCAGCCGCGGAATGATCGCGACCTCCGCGATCTCGGGGCTCTTCGACGTGGACGTCGCCGTGCTCAGCGCCTTGCGGCTTCTCGGGCAGTCGGCATCGCCCGAGGCCGTCGGCCACGCTGTCCTGCTAGCGCTAGCGAGCAATGCTGTCGGGCGCATCTCGGTCGCGATCGCAACCGGACCTGTCCGCTTCTGGTTGCCATACATCGGCGCCACGATCGTCGCGGCTGCGTCGGGTTACGCGGCATTCGTCACCTTGCCGCATTTCGAATGGGCGGGCCTCCTGGGCACTCCGAATCCTTGATCGAGGTTAATTCGCGACGTCGGGCATTGCGCTAGCTTTGGGTCCGAGGATCCACCGTTGAGCGGATGCGGACTTTGGCGAAGACCATTGCCGGACAGAGAAGAGCGCTGATCGCGGCGCTCGCGTTCGTGCTGATCGCGGTACCGACGATCAGCGCCCATCCCGTCCGTTGCCTGGAGGAGCCGACGGCTGGGTTCTCCCAGGTCGACGCATCGAAGACCACAGCGAGCCAACACCAACATGGGCACGGCAACCCGGAGGCCGGAACGCCGTCAGGTCCATGCTGCGCGGCGGCGTGCAACGCCTGCGGCATTGCCATTGCAGCAGCCCCGAGATCCTCAAGCACCACCGTCGAGGCGGTCGCGTATCGCCGACAGGAGGAGCAACCCGGTGGCCTCGTGGCCCGTCCACCCCATGGCCCTCCTCGATACCGATCAGAGCGGTCCGTCTGACATCCAGGTCGTCCAGCTCAACGCATGTCTGCCAACACACCTGATCAACGACCCTGCCGTCGCAGGCCGAAACAGGACATTCATCATGAACCGTCGCAGATTCCTCACTGCCGCAATGACCGGGGCCGCGGCGCTCGGCGCGAACGCCTTGATGCGCCCCGCCGCCAGTCTCGCCCAGGGAGCGAGCAGCCCATCACCGATCGACCTCCGGGTCGTCAGCCGGACCATCGAAGTCCACGGGAGGAGCGCCCGCGTGTTCGGCCTTCTGCAACCCGATGGCCGCCATGGGCTCATCCTGGAAGCGGGATCGAACTTCGACGTCCGCCTTGCCAACGAAATCGGCGAGGCCACGATGATCCACTGGCATGGCCTGACCCCTCCTTGGCACCAGGACGGCGTGCCGGACAATCCGAAGCCACTGCTCAAGCCGGGCGATGTCGCCCGCTACACCTTCCCCGTAGGCGCTGGCGGCACACATTGGATGCACGCTCATACGCTTCAGGAACAGAACCTGCTGGCGGCCCCCCTCATCGTCAGGACGGCCGCCGATCTCGCGCGCGACGAGCAGGAGGTGGTCGTCCTGCTGCACGACTTCTCCTTCAAGCCCGCCGAGGAATTGCTCGCGAAGCTGAAGGGCGGCGGAGGTCACGCCGCGCCGATGGACCATTCCGCGATGGGCCACGGGGGCAACACGCACCAGCCTGCGACGACAAGCCAAGCGACGGCCAGCGACCTCAACGACATCGACTACGATGCCTATCTCGCCAATGATCGCACTCTCGATGATCCCGACGTGATCCGGGTGGAGCGTGGCGGCCGCGTCCGCCTACGCATCATCAACGGCGCCACCGCGACGGCCTTCACCATCGAGACTGGATCGGTTCCCGGCACGCTCTTTGCGGTGGATGGCAGGGACGTCGAGCCGATCGTCGGCACGGCCTTCCCGCTCAGCATGGGCCAGCGGCTCGACATCCGGCTGTCCTTGCCCGAAGGTCCGGGCGCCTATCCCGTTCTCGCGCTGCGTGAAGGGGCCAGCGAGCGCACCGGGGTGATCCTCGCCACGCAGGGAGCCTCGGTGCAACGCGTCGCCGGAAGCGCCGAGCACGCCGGTCCGATCGTCGAACTCGGACTCGAGCGGAAGCTGCGGGCCCTACATTCGCTTCCCGTCCGGGCTCCCGATCGCCGCTTCGCGCTGACCCTCACCGGCCGGATGCAGGACTACACGTGGGGGATCGGCGGCGCGGACGATCTCCGGATCCGGAAGGGCGAGAGGATCGAGGTCACGATGCGAAACGCATCGATGATGTCGCATCCGATGCACCTGCACGGTCATCATTTCCAGGTCACCGCCATCGACGGGGTATCGCTCCCGGGAGCCGTGCGCGATACGGTCCTCGTACCGCCGGACGCAGCCGTGACGATCACGTTCGATGCCGACAATCCCGGCCGCTGGCCGTTGCATTGTCACCACCTCTACCACATGGCGACGGGCATGATGGCCCAGCTTGCCTATGAAGGGATCGGCTAGCCTCGGCCGGCGCGTCCCCGCATCTGGACTCAGCTTTCGGCGCCCGGACCCGTGCACATGGCCTGTCCGGGCGCTCGCCTGAACTGAAGCGTCCATTCATGGGGCGTTCTCGTCGATCTCGACTACCCTGGCTCCGGCGTCCGGTGGACGAAAGTTTCCATGCCGCGGTCCCTCAGAAATCCAATCTTGTGGTATAATGTACGAGGCACGGTTCCTTGATCCAAGGAGGCGAGAATGGGTCTCCAGGGTGTCCTTTTCGCAGCGGCGGGACTGCTGCCCTTCCTCGCCGCTTCCACTGAGATCGCTCAAGCTCATCCCTCGGGATTGCGATTGGGCGCCCAAGAGATCACGCAAGCGGTTCACGGCAAGCTATGCACTACGCCGGGAGGCGCGAGGTTCGCGTTCGGAGCCGACGGACACTTCGCGTATGACGGGCTATGGCAGACCACTGGCAGCTATGTGGTCGCCGACAATTCGATCGTAGTCACGTTCGACAGCGGCCTTCGTCGAGCTTTCGCGATCTCCGTCAGGGATGGCGTACTCTACATGGAACAGACACGCGTATCGTGCGCCAACGGTGGATGATAGCCGGTTCTGCGCCCACTGCGGCAAAGGGGCGATGCCGTCGCGGACAACGACTTCAACGGTGCTGCTTCAGATGGTGGCCGCTCGGCGCCGCCGGCGATGGATTGCGGTAGCCACGCAGAACATCATATCGCGCGATCTGATCCGAGGTGAGCAGGCCAGCCGTCTCGATATGGGCCTGCAAATGTACCGCCCGCAATGAGCCCTGCCTGGTGCCGATTTGGACCGTCAGTTCACGCAGGCGCAATGGCTCGATCGTGCGCCGTGCGAAGGCCACGTCGAGCTTGTGCTCCAAGTCCAGGATTTCGGCACCCAACGCCATCGCGCCCGCTCTCATGCGCGCCTCGGATTCCTTCAAGCCGCTGCGCTGTTCGGCCGAAAGCTGGAGTTCGGACGCCAGTTCGAACGCGTGAAGTGGACCGGGATATCGGTTGAGTTCCGCGGGCTTGGCCAAACCCATGCCGCGCCCCAAAGACAGGTCATCGATCTCCTTTCGTGAGAGAGCCTTGATCTCGCGCGCCTCCTGGCCAGCGTAAGGACTCACGGATTGAGCCGAGACGGGAGCGACCCATCCGGAGATCGCCAGGATGAGCAGGCTGAACGTGATTGCTATGATCATGGAACGGTCTCCTCGATCATTCCGATAAGGGTGTCGGAAGCGCCGCAACATGATTGAAATCATGTCAGCTCGATAATGCCGTTTCCTCTCCGTATGATCCGTTCGGATTCCAACTGCGCGAGCGTCCGGTACAGAACCTCAGGCGCCAGACCGATCATCGCCGCGATGTCCTTCAGCGGCCCGCCGATGGCAATGGTGCGGCCGTCGACGCCGGTTCGCGCCACGAGGTAGCCGAGCACCCGCTCTCGCGCCGAGCGAACATCGCGCAGGGTCAAGGCGGACCGGAGTTCCATCACCTGCCGAGCAAGGTCCGCCGTTAGCTCCAACCGTGCGATCGCATCGCCCTCCAACAGGGCGAGCGCCGCTGACTTGGGAAAGCAGGCGACCGAGCTCTCCGCCACGGCCCGCGCATCGCAATGATATGTCTCGACGAACAGCGAGGCCTCGGCGAAACGCTCTCCCGGTCCGGCGACGAAGAGGAGGGTCTCGCGCCCACTGGCGCTGAAGCGCGCAAGGCGAATCTGCCCTCTGCGGACCAGGAAGAAGCCCCGCGTCGCATCCCCGCTCGCGAATAGAGTCTCGCCCGCCGCGAGTTCCCGAATGACCGGCTTCAATCCGGCGAGGATGGACGCCATTGCCATCAGATCTGTTGCAGCCCCCGATAGCGCGCGAAGACATGCTGCCTGCTGGCGGAAAAGATGACGACGTCATAATCCTCGGGCGCCTGCCCGGGCACCTGCATTCCGGGTGAACCGACCGGCATCCCTGCAACCGCGAGGCCCGTCACCTTCGGGCGCTCGATCAGAAGCCGCTTGATCGCCTCGGCCGGAACGTGGCCTTCGACGACATAGCCACCGATTTCGGCGGTGTGGCAGGACATCAGACTATCGGGCACACCCAGCCGGGTCTTAAGCGGCGTGACGTCGGCAACCTCAACCATCTCAACCGGAAAGCCTGCTTTCCGCATATGCGTGACCCAGCCGCGGCAACAGCCGCAATTGGGATCCCGGGTCACGACCATCTTCGGAGGCGTCTCGGCGGCCGAAACAGGGCGCCGCAGCGCGAACGCTGAAACCGCCTGTGCGGCGCCGATCAACAGCGCGCGGCGGGATAGGGAAAGCTCGATCGGCACGATTGTCTCCTTTGCCTTGGTTAGGTCCTTCTCCAGTTGGGCGTCCAGCACCCTCACCGGAAGAAGACGTATTTTACGAGCGCGGCGATCACGAGCAGCAGAACCGCGATTCCGAGCAGGCCCGCGAGACCCATGCCCCAGCCCATTTCACCCATCATGTCGTGCATGCCCGGTCCCTCCATCATTCGACAGCGGCAACAAGGGGCGCTGAGGCGGCTTCCGATGCTGCCTTCTCAGGCGCCACGGTCGACGGCAGCCGCCAGCCCTTGATCAGTCCGTAGATCGCCGGGATCACCAGCAGCGTCAGCACGGTCGAGGAGACCATTCCGCCGATCATCGGCACGGCGATCCGCTGCATCACCTCCGAGCCGGTGCCGGTGTTCCAGAGGATCGGCAGCAGTCCCGCCATGATCGCGACCACGGTCATGATCTTCGGCCGCACGCGTTCGACGGCACCGAGCATGATCGCCTCATGCAGGTCCGCGCGTGTGAACGCTCGCCCCTTCGCTTCGCAGCGTGCCCGCACCTCGCCGAGCGCGTGATCGAGGTAGATCAGCATGATCACCCCAGTCTCGGCGGCGACGCCTGCCAGAGCGATGAAGCCAACCGCCACGGCGACCGACATATTGAAGCCGAGCCACCAGAGCAGCCAGACACCGCCGACCAGCGCGAAGGGCAGCGAGAGCATGACGATGAAGGTCTCGGTCAACCTGCGGAAATTCAGGTAGAGCAGCAGGAAGATGATCGCGAGCGTCACCGGCACGACCAGCTTGAGGCGGGCCTCGGCTCGTTCGAGGTATTCGAACTGACCGCTCCAGGCGATGCGATAGCCCGCGGGCAGCTTGATGCTCTGCGCGATCGCGTTCTGGGCATCGCGGACATAACCGCCGAGATCGCGCCCGACTGTATCCACGAAGATGTAGACCGCGAGTTCGCCATTCTCGGTGCGGATCGAGGTGGCGCCGCGCTTGCGCTCGATGCTCGCAACCTCGCCGAGCGGCACGCTGGCGCCGGACGAGGTCGAGACCTGGACCTCGCGCGCGATCGCCTGCGGATCGGAGCGCAGGTCGCGGGGATAGCGGATCGCCACCCCGTAGCGCTCGCGCCCTTCGACCGTCGTCGTCACAGTCTCGCCGCCCATCGCCATCACGACCGCATTCTGGACGTCGCCGACGGAGAGCCCGTAGCGGCCGAGTGCGATCCGGTCCGGCACGATGTCGAGGAAGTAGCCGCCGATAACGCGCTCGGCATAGGCACTGCTCGTGCCCGGGACGGCCTTCAGCACCGTCTCGATCTGTCGGGAGACTGCCTCCATCTGGGCGAGATCGGTGCCGAAGACCTTGACCCCGATGGGCGTGCGGATGCCGGTCGCCAGCATGTCGATGCGAGCCCGGATCGGCTGGGTCCAGGCGTTGGAGACGCCGGGGAACTGGAGAGCCTTGTCCATCTCGGCCTTGAGGCTGTCGAGCGTGACGCCTTCGCGCCATTCCGTCTTGGGCTTCAGGTTGATGATGGTCTCGAACATCTCGGTCGGCGCCGGGTCGGTTGCCGTCTGGGCGCGTCCGGCCTTGCCGTAGACCGAGGCAACCTCCGGGAAGGAGCGGATGATGCGATTCTGAGTCTGGAGCAGCTCGGCCGCCTTGGTCACCGAAATCCCTGGCAAGGTCGTCGGCATGTACATCAGCGTGCCCTCGTCGAGGGACGGCATGAACTCCGAGCCGAGCTGCCGCGCCGGCCAGAGGCTGAGCCCGAGGACGGCCACCGCAGCCAGGATCGTCAGGGTCTTGGCGCCGAGAACGCCGCGGATCATCGGACGGTAGAGCGCGATCAGGCCCCGATTGATCGGGTTGCGGCTCTCCGGAATGATCCTTCCCTTGACGAAGATGACCATCAGGGCTGGGACGAGCGTCACCGACAGGAGCGCCGCGGCTGCCATGGCGAAGGTCTTGGTGAAGGCGAGCGGCCCGAACAGGCGACCCTCCTCCGCTTCCAAGGTGAAGATCGGCAGGAACGAGACGGTGATGACGAGCAGGCTGAAGAACAACGCCGGGCCGACCTCGCTAGCCGCCTCGATCAGGATCTCGACGCGTGGCTTGTTCGACTGAGCCCGTTCCAGGTGCTTGTGGGCGTTCTCGATCATGACGATGGCGGCGTCGATCATCGCGCCGACGGCGATGGCGATGCCGCCGAGGCTCATGATGTTGGAGCCAAGCCCCAGCGCCTTCATCGCCGCGAAGGCCATCAGGATGCCGACCGGCAGCATGATGATCGCCACCAGGGCGCTGCGCAGATGCAGAAGGAACACGATGCAGACCAGCGCGACGATGATGCTCTCCTCGATCAGCGTGCCCTTTAGCGTCTCGATCGCCCGCTCGATCAACCCGGAGCGGTCATAGACCGGCACGATCTCGGCCCCGCCCGGCAGGCTCGCCGCGACCTCGGAAAGGCGCGCCTTGGCGTGTTCGATCACGGAGAGCGCGTTGGCACCGAAGCGTTGCAGGATGATGCCGCTCGCGACCTCCCCCTCGCCGTTGAGCTCGGTGATGCCGCGCCGCTCGTCGGGACCGAGTTCGATGCGGGCGACGTCGGATAAACGAAGCGGTACGCCGCGGTCACTCTTTAGGACGATGTTTTCGATATCCGCGATCGACTTCAGGTAGCCGCGGCCGCGAACCATGAACTCGAACTCGCTGAGCTCGACGGTGCGTCCGCCGACGTCCATGTTGCTGTTGCGGACCGCCTCGCGCAGCGTCGAGAGCGAGACGCCCTGGGCGCGCAGCCGCACGGGATCGACGACGATCGCGTATTGCTTGACGAAGCCGCCGACGCTGGCAACCTCGGCCACCCCCTCGGCACGAGAAGCCGCGAAGCGCACGACCCAGTCCTGTAGGGAGCGCAATTCCGCGAGGGTCATGTTCTTCGCGATGACCGCATACTGGTAGACCCAGCCGACCCCGGTCGCGTCCGGCCCGAGCGTCGGCGAGACGCCAGGCGGCAGGCGCCGCGCGGCCGCGTTGAGATATTCGAGCACGCGCGAACGCGCCCAATAGGGATCGGTGCCGTCCTCGAAGATGACGTAGACGAAGGAGACTCCGAAGAACGAGAAGCCTCGCACGACGCGCGCCTTCGGCACGGTCAGCATCGAGGTGGTCAGCGGATAGGTGACCTGGTCCTCGATCACCTGAGGCGCCTGGCCGGGATATTCGGTGTAGACGATGACCTGGACGTCGGAGAGGTCCGGGATGGCGTCGAGCGGCAGGGTCTTCAGCGCATAGACACCCGCCGCCACGGCGAAGGCAGCGGCCACGAAGACGAGGATCAGGTTGCGCGCCGACCAGGCGATCAGGCGGGCGATCATGGCTTGGCCTCCGGCTGCGCGAAGCCGCTCAGGGCGGCCTTGAGATTGCTCTCGGCGTCGATCAGGAAGTTGGCGGAGACGACGACGCGGTCGCCTTCGGAGACGCCTTCGGTAATCGCGACCATGCCGTCGCCGCGACGGCCGAGCTTGACCTCGCGCGGCTCGAACCGACCCTCGCCCAGATCAAGAATGACGACCCGGCGCGAGCCGCTGTCGATCACGGCGCTGTCGGGAACCGCGAGTTGCGGAGCTGCGTCATCGGAGCCGATATCGACGTCGGCATACATGTTCGGCAGCAGGATGCTGTCGCGGTTGGCAAGCTCGATCCGGACCTTCGCCGTGCGCGTTGCCTCGGCAATCTCCGGGTAGATCACGCCGACGCGTCCCTCGAAGGAACTCCCCGGACGGCCGCGCAGCCGCACCGTGGCTGGCGCGCCGATGCCGACGGCGGCCAACTGGCGTTCCGGAACATCGGCCAGAACCCAGATCGTCGAGATGTCGGCGAGCCGGAACAGACTGCCGCCGGCCGTCATCTTCATGCCGTCGCTGACCGAACGCTCCAGCACGATGCCGTCGCGCGGCGCCGACCAGTTGATCGTCAGCGGCACCTTCCGGCTGCGCTCGATCTCGGCGATGACCTCCGGCGGGACGCCGAGGTTTTCCAAGCGCTGCCTTGCGCCGCCTTCGGGCACGCCGCGCGCGGCGGCATTGAGCTCGGTGATGAACTGCGCGCCCGCGGTGCTGATCTCCGGCGAATAAATCCGCGCCAGTCGCGTGCCTCTCGTGACCCGGTCGCCCGTCGTGATCGGCGCCACCTCCTGCACGAAGGCATCAGCTCGGATCGTCACGACCGAAACCCGTCGCTCGTCGAGCTGGACCACGCCGGGCACGTGAATCGTCTGGACGATGCTCTGACGCCGGACAGGTTCGGAGCGCACGCCGCTGCGCTGGATGCGCCCGGGCGAGAGCTTGATGACGCCGTCCTCGTTTCCCTCGCCTTCGTAGACGGGGAGATAATCCATCCCCATCGAGTCCTTCTTCGGCACCGGGGACGTATCCGGAAGCCCCATGGGATTGCGGTAGTAGAGGACGCGCTTCGGGTCGGCCTGCGCCGTCCGCTCCTCGCTCGGAGGCTTCACCTCGAAGCTGACGTCCTGGCTGGCGTGGACGGCCGTGAAGGGCCTGCCGTCCACGGTCTGGCGCGGCTGTGCCGAATAGACAGGCTTCCGGTCCGGGTCCTGATAGTAGATGACCGGACCGGTTCCGACGGGCTCGTTTGCCGCGAGCGAACCTTCGATGCCGAGCCAACCACGCCAGCCGACGGCAAGGCCGCGATGTCCGGCCCAGTAGCCCGCACCTCCCGCCGCCAGAATGGCGGCAAGAGCGAGGCCCGTGAGGGCGATGGGTTTCATGGCACGGCCTTGAGGATCAGCTTGTTTTCGAGCGCGCCGGTTTCGCCCTGTACCTTGGCGCCGAGCGAGAGCCGCCAACCGCCGGCCATCGTCAGGTTCGTCTTGAAGCGGTAGGTGCCCGGCTCGGTCGACGGCATCGTCTCGATCAGCGAGGCCATCATCTCCATCCCGTCGGGTGCCATGTCGATGCGCTGGGCGAAGATCACCGCGTCCGGGACGGGCTTGCCCGAACGCTTGTCGATGAGCGTCACGGCGACGACGACGCCGTTGCCCTGCTTGATCTCGTTCTGGACGAGCCGGAACTCGTAATCCTTGATGTCCGCGAGCGCCGGGAGCGAAACGGCGGCGAGCGGAAGCGCTGCGGCAAGCACGCGCAACGTGTTGATGAGGGTCATGTTCGTAGTCCTGAGTGCATCAGGCTGCCGCATGGGCGCACAGCCTCAGACGTGGCCCTGGCCACGGCTCACCGTCCGCCCGGAAGTTCCGTGCGGACGAATCCAGCGCAATTCGCGCTGACGATGCTCAGCTTCGTGGAGGTCGCGCGGGTGGCTCGAACGGACGAGACTGACGCGTGGCCTCGTCTCCCGACAGGCTGAGCTCGGCGACGAACGCCCTGGCGAGCGTGACGAACGACGCCGGCTCGCTGGCAAAGCACTTCGCCAGGCAGAAACTCAACGCGGGACAGTTGGTCGTGCAGTCCTTGGCCTTGTCGTGATCCGTCGGACAGCACGGCATGGCGCCGCCGTCCATCGGCATCGCCATTTCAACGGTATCGGCCCGCTCGAATCCGGCGCTCGCCGGGCTGACGAAGGCAGCCAACGTGGTGGCCGCGACGAACAGGGCCAGAATCAGACAATGCGCAACGAGCCGAAGCGTCATGACACCGAAAATGGCACAGCGGCCAAAACAGAGGAAGGATGGAACTTTCAACAGTTCGTCATCGCCGGGCCTTCGACCATCGTCGTTGCGCCCCGTCAATAACCCTCGCGCGTGTCCGGCGGCGCATTGTTACAGATTGTTGCAGACAGGAACTCCTCATGGTCGCACGCGTCTTCCCCCAGTAGCCCTTCAACGCAATGGCGACAGGCTCAAGGAGAACGATCGTGCACCAACCGTCCCCCGAGATGCAGGCATGCATTGACGAGTGTCTGCGCTGCTACCAGGCCTGCCTGGGCATGAGCACCAACCATTGCCTCAAGCTCGGTGGCGACCATGCCAGCCCGGATCACATCCAATTGATGCTCGCCTGTGCCGAGACCTGTCGTGCCAGCGCCCAGGTCATGATCATCGGCTCGCGGCATCACAAGCATCTCTGCGCCGAGTGCGCCGATATCTGCGAAGACTGCGCCAACGAATGCGAACGGATCGGAGATATGGACGACTGCGTCCGGGCTTGTCGGCGGTGTGCCGAAAGTTGCCGGAAGATGGCGGCATAGCCGCTCCCCTCCTTATCCCGGGAGTACTCACATGAAACACCTCACAGTGATTGCTTGCCTTGCGGCATCGATCGTGACCGTCGCTTTCGCCCAGCCAGCTCCCAAGCCCGATACGGGCCACGGCATGCCCATGAAGATGATGATGCCGGATGCATCGGACTCCGCGTCGACCAAAGAATACAAGGCGGCGATGATGCATATGATGCAGTCCATGCCGACGACCTTCACGGGCGATGCCGACGTCGATTTCATGACGCAGATGAAGGCTCACCACCAAGGTGCGATCGAGATGGCCAAGATCGTACTCGCGAACGGCACGGACCCATCGGTCAAAAAGCTGGCGGGTGAAATCGTCAGCAGTCAACAGCGCGAGGTCGAAACGATCGAGCAGTGGCTGAAAGCCAAGGGCAAGTAGCCCTTGCCTTCTGCGGGCGCTGGCCACCTTCGTTCTCATCGCGACGGGTGTGGCAACCGTCCGCTTTCACGCCGAGTGGAGACGGATATGCAGAACCACCACCGGGCCCACGGCAGCCCTTCGCAAGGCGGTCACGGCTCGCATGGCAGACCCTATCTGATGTTCTGGCTGAACATGATCCTCGGCCTGATCGTCATGTACGTCGTGATGTTCTCGATGATCGACGGCTGGCGCGACTTCCGGAACAATCTGAACATGTTCTACATGGCGATCACGATGTGGGCGCCGATGGGCATCCTCATGCTGGCGACGATGCCGGGCATGTTCCCGAACAAGAGCGCCAACGTCGTTCACTACGTCGCCCTTGCGTTGCTCACGGTCGCATCGCTCTACGCAACGCGAAGCCAGACCCTGATCGATGATCGCCAGTTCGTCGACTCGATGATCCCGCATCACTCCGGCGCGATCCTCATGTGCCGTGAGGCGAAGCTCGCCAATCTGGATCTGAAGAGGTTGTGCGAGGCGATCACGAAGGCACAACGCGAGGAGATCCAGCAGATGGAGGCGATAAGAGGTCGGCTGTAGGACGCCCCGTGACGAAACCGCCTTGATGTAAACCAGATTCCGGCAGTGCTGCTTCGACTTCCTGGCGCTCGCGGTCACGCATGAGGCAGGGAGTCGCGCGCGGAATCTCGTTCATCCAGGCCGCCAAGCGACCCCATATCATCGGCTTCGATCTCGAAATCGATCATCGCGAACCTCTCTCCTCCAAGCCCTCCCGGGTCAACCTTCGGCAAGGGACCGACGCCGTTCCGGACATTCCACCGCAGGAGGATTACGACGGCGTCGATCCCTGCGTGGGAGGATGCCGGATGGATCAACGGTGCCGTCCGTTCGACCGTGACGATGACCGTCCCCTGAACGCCTCGGGTGCCGAAGCCAGGACCTCCAGAGCCTGCAAGAACAACTCTGCGACATCTGGCCTGTTTTCCGTGATGGCCTGCTTCAGGGCGGCAAGGGCGACTGTTTCGAGCTTCCGCTTCTTGATGGTCATGGCGACCTCTTTCGCTGAAGATCCGGAACCGTGCGCCCTCCCACGACGGCAAGGTCAAGACCCGCCGCGATATCGCGGCAGCGGGGCCTTCCCGATCAGGCTGCCTAGTTCTTGGCCGCCAGCGATCGCTCTGCTCGATCCGAGACCCCGAGCTTCGCAAGCTCGACGGAGTTCGGCGATCTCGCCGTGATCGCCCCCTGGGGCTTGGCCTTCGGCAAGGTGATCATGACGCGCAAGCCGCCGGAGGCTCGATTGGCCAGATCGATCTTCCCGTCGTGAGTGCGGATCACGGATGCCGCGATGGTGAGCCCCAAGCCGGTCCCGCCGGTCTCGCGCCCCCGGGATTCCTCAAGCCTGACGAAAGGATGGAACACCCGCTCCATATCGGTCTCCGGGATTCCGGGGCCCTCATCCTCCACGGTGATGACGAGGCTATCGCCGATGTCCGCGATCATGACCTGGGCTTTCGCGCCGTATTTGATCGCGTTGCCGATGATGTTCGAGAATGCCCGTTTCAGGGACAGAAAGCGCCCCGAGACGGGGGCGGATGTGATGCCCGCCAGTGAGACGTCGTGCCCCAGGTCGACATGCTCGTCGACGATCGTCTCGATGACCGACGCGAGGTCGATCAACCGGATGGCTTCGCTGGAAACGCCACCGCGAAGGTATTCCAGCGTCGAGTCGATCATCGCTTCCATCTCGCCGAGATCCGCGTCGATGAGGCCTCGCGTGGCTTCATCGTCAAGCAGTTCCGAACGAAGCCGAAGCCTGGTGATCGGGGTGCGCAGGTCGTGCGACACCGCGGCCATGGCCTGCATGCGCTCGGCAACGAGGCGCTGGATCCGCTCCCGCATGGTGTTGAAGGCGCGGGCGGCACGGCGCACTTCGGCCGGGCCACCCTCGGAGAGGGGTTGCGGCGCCTGATCCAGGCTGAAGCGCTCGGCCGCGAGGGCGAGATCCTTCAGAGGACGCGTCGCCCAGCGCAACAGAAGCAGCGCGACGACGACGATGCCGACCCCGAAGCAGATCGTCGCCGCGATGACGCTCCAGTCGGCATGTTGGTTCACTCCGAGGGCGGAAGAGGAGAAATTCACCCAGGAACCGTCATCGAGCCGCACCGAAACCAGCATCATGTGCCGATAGGCGTCCGCCTCGCCTGCTGCCAGCGCTCCGTCGTCGGCGAAACCGACCCTGAAGGATTCCGCGGCGAGTTCGGGCGCGAGCGTCTCGAGCCGCGCCTCCATCGTTCGCGTCCTCTCCGTTCCCGGAGCGCTGCCGAGGACCAGGCTGACCTTGCTCCAATGCACTTCCAGGCTTGCGCTCGACAGATCGTGGGCGACGCGGTCGCGGTCCGGCGCCTCCGGAAGGCCTGCGATCACCCGTTTGATCGAGACGATGCGCTCGGCCAGGCCGCGATCCTGCCCGAGGGTCGCGAGATTCTCCACGCTGACGCGATAGGCCCAATAGCCCAGCAGATGAAAGGCGAGCAGCGCCGCCACCAGGATCAGGATGGCGCGGCTGGCGACCGTATCCGGCCAAAGCAATTTCGCCGGGCGTCTCAAGAGGATCGTCCTTCCCGATGATCGACCTGGGACGTGAAGATGTAGCCGGCGCCGCGCACCGTCTTGATCAACTGCCCCCCGCGGGCATCGGCCTCGAGCTTGCGGCGCAGGCGGCTGATCTGCACGTCGATCGTGCGATCGAACGGATCGCCGCTCGTCCGCGCCTTGGCGAATTGCATCAACGCCTCCCGCGACAGGACGCGATTGGCGTGCTCGACGAAGGCAACGAGCAGGTCGAACTCGCCCGTAGAGAGATCGATCAGCGTGCCGCTCGGCGAAACCAGTTCACGCCGACGCAGATCCACGCGCCAACCGTCGAAGCTGACCGCCTCGCTCGGACTCGCTTCGGCCGGACCGCGCGCGGCGCGTGACCGACGCAGCACGGCGCGTATCCGGGCGAGCAGCTCGCCCGGACTGAAGGGCTTGGTGACGTAGTCGTCCGCCCCGCCTTCGAATCCCATGATCCGGTCGCTCTCTTCGCTGCGAGCCGTCAGCATTACGATCGGAAGCTGCGAGGTCGCCCGGATGTCCCGGCAAAGCTCGATGCCGGAGCGACCGGGCAGCATCAGGTCGAGCACGATCAGGTCGATGGCGGAGTGGGCCATGACATCCATCATGACGCGCCCGTCCGGAGCCCCGGTGACCTGGTAGCCGTAGCGCTGGAGAAAACGGGCGACCAGCAGCCTGATCTGCGGATCGTCATCCACAACCAGGATATGCCCGTGGTCTTCGGAAGCCGTGTTCGTCACGCGCGTCGATTCCAGTCCGCAATGCGCCTCGGCTTCTGCCGAGCCGGACTTGTATAGCGCGCCCGGAAGGGAGTGCCGCCTGCCGGATTGAAACAATTTGTAACGGACACCGACGGACGGCCGCTGTTACCCCTGTTGCATCATGACAGGGAGCCGAATCGTGAGCTTGATGAAGGTGCCGTTGCTGATGGCGGTAGGTCTGGCACTCGGTGCCTGCTCCGCCACGGTTCCAGACCATCTGGCGCGACCTGCCGATCCGAACGTCCGCGTTCCCGCCGTCGCCTATCGCAGCGTGACGGCCGGTGCTTCCACCTTCCGCCCGGCCGAGCCCAAGGATTGGAAGGAACTCAACCGCCAGGTCGGACCGAAGTCATGACCTTGCCTGACCAGCCGACCGCTTCGTTCATTCCACGATTTCCAGCCGACCCCGAAAGGCCGACCTTGCTTCCTTCGACCTTACCGATCGGCCGCCGCTCGTTGCGCTGGACCCTGCTCATCGGGGCGGCCGCGCTTCTCGGAGGCTGCGCCAGCTTCTCGGCCGACGGCGGCATGGGGGCAATCCAGTCCGCAACCTATGCCGATATCGGCAAGCAGGTGGTCAAGATCGGCGACGATCAAGCGGAGCTCACGACGAAGGCCCGGGTCGATCAACTCCTGCGCAAGCCGCTGACGGCGGATGCAGCCGTGCAGATAGCCTTGCTCAACAACCGGGGCCTTCAGGCCGCCTTCAATGAGCTCGGCATGGCCGAGGCCCAGATGGTTGCGGCCAGCCTGCCCCCCAATCCGAGCTTCGGCATCTCCAAGCTCTCCGGCCGCTTCGAGATCGAGATCGAACGACAGATCGCGGGGAGTTTGTTGGCGCTTGCGACACTGCCTGCCCGAGCGGAGATCGCTCAGGATCGCTTCCAGGCGGCACAACTGCGTGCCGCCGAAGCGGTGCTCAGGTTGGCGGCGGATACCCGCCGCCAATATTATCGGGCGGTCGCCGCCAACGCCCAGGTCACGTTCTATCAGGAGGCCAAGGCTTCCGCCGACGCTGCCTCCGAGCTTTTCAAGCGGCTCGGCGAAACCGGCGGCGTCAACAAGCTCGACCAGGCGCGGGAATACGCCTTCGAAGCCGAGTTGACGGTGCAGCTCGCACAGGCGCGCCAGCAGCAGCGACAGGAACGCGAGCGCCTCGTCCGCCAGCTTGGGCTCTGGGGCGACGATCTCAAATTCCAGCTTGGCAGCCTGCCTCCCCTTCCGAAGCTGCAATCGGTGAAGGCGGTCGAAGCGGAAGCTCTGCGCAAGCGGATCGATCTGCGCGTCGCGCGCGCCGAACTCGACGTTCTGGCGAAGTCCTTGGGGCTCACCCAGGCGACGCGCTTCGTCAACGATGTCGACCTGCTCGGCCGCCGCACCTATGATCGTGGACGCGTCATCAACGACCATGGCCATGTCGAGCGCGAGTCGAGCCGCAGCAAGACACTGGAACTCGAGATCGAGATTCCGATCTATGATTTCGGCCAGTCGAAGGTCGCCCTCGCCGAGCAGACCTACATGCAGGCTGCCAACAAGTTGGCGGAAAAGGCGGTCAATATCCGCTCCGAGGCGCGCGAGGCCTATACCGCCTATCGGGCGAACTACGACATCACGCGCCAGTACCAGAACAACGTGCTGCCGCTTCGGAAGATCATCCAGGACGAGTCGTTGCTGCAATACAGCGGCATGCTGAACGACGTGACCGATCTGATTACCGACGCTCGGAACCGCATCCTGTCGAACGTCGCGGCGATCAACGCCCGGCGTGACTTCTGGATCGCCCATACCGACTTCAAGCACGCGCTGATCGGTGGCGGCAGCGGGGGCGGCGGCGCCACGGTCACCGCGGCGGCTGCCGGCGGTGACGCCGCTGGCGGGCACTGAAGGAGCTTTCCGAGATGACATCCCTATCCCGCAGAGGCTTCATCGGTTCGTCCGGGCTCGTGTTGGCCGGTGCGACCGCCGTTTCGGGGCGCACCGCCTTCGCGGCGGTGCCCGAGGCCCCGACCATGAAGGACGCGACGACGCAGTCGCCGCTCGTGCCGACCACGGGGCCGGACTACCAGCCGGTCGTTACCCTGAACGGCTGGTCCCTGCCCTGGCGGATGAACGGCGACTGGAAGGAGTTTCATCTCGTCGCCGAGCCGGTGGTGCGAGAGCTCGCCCCGGGCATGAAGGCCCATCTGTGGGGCTACAACGGCCAGTCGCCGGGGCCAACCATCGAGGCGGTCGAAGGCGACAAGGTCCGCATCTACGTCACCAACAAGCTGCCGGAGAACACGGCCGTTCACTGGCACGGCCAGCGCCTGCCCAACGGCATGGACGGCGTCGGCGGGCTGACCCAGCCGCATATCCCGCCGGGCAAGACCTTCGTCTACGAATTCCAGCTCCGGCGCTCCGGCACCTTCATGTACCACCCGCATTCGGACGAGATGGTCCAGATGGCGATGGGCATGATGGGCTTCTTCGTGGTCCATCCGAAGGATCCGGCGTTCCGCCGCGTCGACCGCGACTTCGTCTTCCTGCTCAACGCCTTCGACATCGAGGCCGGGTCCTACGTGCCGAAGGTCAACACCATGACCGACTTCAACATGTGGTGCTGGAACAGCCGGGTCTTCCCCGGCATCGATCCCTTCGTCGTCGGCAAGGACGACAAGGTCCGCATCCGCTTCGGCAACCTGACCATGACCAACCACCCGATCCACATGCACGGCTACGAGTTCAAGGTCTCGGGCACGGATGGCGGCTGGGTCGATCCCGCTGCCGCCTGGCCCGAGGTATCGATCGACTGCGCCGTCGGCCAGATGCGCGCCTTCGACTTCGTCGCCGACGAGCCGGGCGACTGGGCGATCCATTGCCACAAGTCGCACCACACGATGAACGCCATGGGCCACTCGGTGAAGACCTATATCGGCGTGAACAAGAAGGACCTGGCGAAGCGCATCGCGAAGATCGCGCCGGGCTACATGCCGATGGGGTCGAACGGCATGGGCGAGATGGGTTCGATGGAGATGCCGCTGCCGGACAATACCCTGCCGATGATGACCGGCTTCGCCCAGTTCGGCGCCGTCGAGATGGGCGGCATGTTCTCGGTCGTGAAGGTCCGCGAGGGGCTGGCGAAGAACGACTACAAGGACCCCGGCTGGTTCAAGCACCCCGAAGGAACCGTCGCCTACGAACTCAAGGGCGAGAAGCTGAGCGAGGCGCCGCGCGCAAAATCGCCCGATAGCGGCCTCGATGCGACCGAATGGCGCGTGAAGGATCCGCGTAAGCCGAGCCTCGGACCCGACGGCAAGCCGCGCCCCGCCGCCAAGAGCCCGCATTCCAACCACTGACGCAGAACATTCACTTCCGGAGATAGAGATGAAGACAGCACCGTTCAAATTTGCCGCGATCGGACTTTTGATGTCGGCTGGCGCCGCGTTTGCCGGGCCCGGCGCGGCCGGCCACAGCCATGGCGACGAGGCGGCTTACGGCAAGGCGGGCGATCCCAAGAAACCGGCCCGGATCGTCCAGGTCGTGATGAGCGAGAAGGACGGCAAGATGGCCTTCATCCCCGACCGGATCGAGGTGCGTCGCGGCGAGCAGATTCGCTTCCAGCTTCGCAACAACGGCGAACTCGACCATGAACTCGTGCTGGCCACGCTGGAGGAGAACCTCAAGCATGCCATCGAGATGCAGAAGAACCCCGACATGGAACATGACGATCCGAACGCCAAGCGGCTCGCGCCGAAGAAGACCGGCGAGATCGTCTGGGCCTTCACCAAGGCGGGCGAGTTCGACTTCTCCTGCCTGATCCCCGGCCATCGGGAAGCCGGCATGACCGGCAAGATCATCGTCAAGTAAGCGTCAGAGGAAAGGATCATCCCATGCTGAAGACCACCGCCACCCTCGCATTCCTGATGGTCGCGCTACCGGCTGCCGCCCAGTCGGTCAGCGGCACCGTCACCAAGGTCGACGAGGCTCAGGGCAAGCTCACCATCAACCACGGCGCCATCAAGAACCTCGACATGGACGCCATGACCATGGTGTTCCGGGCTGGCGATCCCGCCATGCTCAAAGGGCTGAAGGCCGGGGACAAGATCAAGTTCGACGCCGACCGCGTCAACGGCCAGATCACGGTCACCAAGCTTCAAAAGGCGAAGTAACCTAAACGGCCGATCCGGGGCGCAGGCATTTCCCGGTTTGCTTGCGCCGGATCGGCCATTCGGGACACCTGGGTGGAGCAAGCCTTGGGGTGGTTCACCGAGGTCGAGATCCGCCTCGATCGCGTCGATGTAGAGGCCCCGGAGGCAAGTACTTGACCTTCCCATCATGGGAATCCTCAACCTTGCGTCAGCTCATCGATGCATATGCGGAGAACCGTCATGACCGACACCCCAACCAGCAAGGGCCATGGCCATCATCATGACCATGGCGCCCATGGGGGACATCATCATGAGCACGAGGGAGAAGCCGGGAAGGTAAAGGACCCGGTCTGCGGGATGACGGTCGACCCGCACGCGACGACGCACCGGGCGCAGTACGGGGGCAAGCCCTATTACTTCTGCTCCTCCGGCTGCCAGTCGAAATTCATGGCGGAGCCCGCCAAATACGTCGAGCCAGCGGCGGCCCGGACGGCGGAACCCGTGCCGGAAGGCACGATCTACACCTGCCCGATGCATCCCCAGATCAGACAGGTGGGACCAGGCTCTTGTCCGATCTGCGGAATGGCGCTCGAACCGGTGCTCGCGACGGCGGAGACCGGCCCCAGCCACGAACTGATCGACATGACGCGCCGGTTCTGGATCGGACTCGCGCTCTCCCTGCCCGTGGTCGTGTTGGAAATGGGCGGTCACCTGACAGGTCTGGGCCACTATGTCGGCCAGCAGACCTCGAACTGGATCCAGATGCTGCTCGCGACACCGGTCGTGCTGTGGGCCGGCTGGCCGTTCTTCGAGCGCGGCTGGCAGTCCCTGGTCTCGCGCAACCTCAACATGTTCACCCTCATCGCCATGGGCACGGGCGTGGCCTGGGTCTACAGCATGGTGGCGACGCTGGCGCCCGGGATCTTCCCGGCTGCGTTCCGAGGTCATGACGGCTCGGTGGCCGTGTACTTCGAAGCGGCCTCCGTCATCACGGTTCTCGTCTTGCTCGGGCAGGTCCTCGAGTTGCGGGCACGGGAGAGCACCAGCGGGGCCATTCGCGCCCTGCTCGACCTCGCGCCCAAGACGGCCCGCAGGATCATGCCCGACGGCACCGAGCAGGAGGTCCAGCTCGACACCGTGCAGGTCGGCGACCGTCTGCGGGTGCGGCCGGGCGAGAAGGTCCCGGTCGACGGCGTCGTCGTCGAGGGACGCAGCGCGGTCGACGAGTCGATGGTCACGGGCGAGTCGATGCCGGTCACCAAGGAAGCGGGGGCCGCGGCCATCGGGGGCACGATGAACCAGTCCGGCGGACTCGTGATCGAGGCGCAGAAGGTTGGGCACGACACGATGTTGTCGCGGATCGTCCAACTGGTGGCGGAGGCCCAGCGCAGCCGCGCCCCGATCCAGCGATTGGCCGATCACGTCTCGGGCTACTTCGTGCCCGCGGTCATCGGCATTGCGGCACTCGCCTTCATCGCGTGGGCGTTCTGGGGTCCGGAGCCGCGGTTCTCCTACGGCCTCGTTGCGGCCGTCGCGGTCCTCATCATCGCCTGTCCGTGCGCGCTTGGTCTCGCCACGCCAATGTCGATCATGGTCGGGGTCGGCCGCGGCGCCCAGGCGGGCGTTCTGATCAAGAATGCCGAGGCCTTGGAACACATGGAGAAGGTCGACACCCTCGTGGTCGACAAGACCGGAACCCTCACGGAGGGCAAGCCATCCGTGACTGCCGTGGTTCCGGCTCCGGGTTTTGACGAAGCCGAAATCCTGCGCCTGTCAGCCAGCGTGGAACGGGCAAGCGAGCATCCGTTGGCGCTGGCCATCGTCGCGGCCGCCGACAAGCAGGGTATCGCCACCGCGCCGGTCGCCGATTTCGACTCGCCCACCGGCAAGGGAGCGCTGGGTACCGTCGAGGGACGGCGCGTCGTGCTCGGCAACGCGGCCTTCCTGACCGAGCATGGCATCGATCCAGCTCGCCTGGCGGAGCAGGCGGACAAGTTGCGCGAGGACGGCGCCACGGTGATCTTCGCCGGAATCGGCGGGAAGGTGGCGGGTGCCATCGCAATTGCGGATCCGGTCAAGAGTTCGACGCCGGAGGCGCTCGCCGGGCTCAGGGCGGAAGGCATCCGGGTCGTGATGCTCACCGGCGACAACTGGACCACCGCGAAGGCGGTCGCCAGGCGGCTCGGAATCGACGAGGTCGAGGCCGAGGTCCTGCCCGACCAGAAGAGTGCCGTGGTCCAGCGTTACAAGGCAGACGGCAGGGTGGTCGCCATGGCGGGCGACGGCGTCAACGACGCGCCGGCGCTGGCGGCGGCGGATGTCGGCATCGCCATGGGCACGGGCACCGACGTGGCGATGGAAAGTGCGGGCGTGACCCTGCTGAAAGGCGACCTCACCGGAATCGTGCGGGCGCGACGGCTGTCGCAGGCCGTGATGCGAAACATCCGCCAGAACCTGTTCTTCGCCTTCATCTACAATGCGCTCGGCGTGCCCGTGGCGGCGGGAGTGCTGTTTCCGTTCTTCGGCATCCTGCTGTCGCCGATCATCGCGGCGGCCGCGATGGCACTGTCGTCGGTCAGCGTGATCGGCAACGCGATCCGCCTGCGCGCGGTACGACTGTAGTTGCCGGGCCGGGCAGTTCCATTGGGAGCCGCCCGGTCCGTCCGACTGTTTGATGCAGCGCAAGGTTTCGGTCCGCCAACCGGGTAGACTTCCTGCAATGAAGAGGCGTCGCAAAAAAGCTCTGTCTCCGCTGATGGCCATGCTCCTCGCGGTCGCCGCGATGGTTCTCGTGGTCGGTCGCATGGCGACGCCTGCCTTTTCGGCGCCCGGTCCTGCCACGCACCTGTCGTTGGTCATGGAGCATGGGCACGTCGACCCGGCGGCGGCCTCCATCCATCACGGCCGTAACGCGGATCAAGACAGCGCCGAGGGAACGGCGGGCGGCCCTTCCTGTGACCAGGATTGTCTCGGCGCTTCCTCGAGCTGCCTCGTCGTTCCCCCGGCGATGATCCGTGCCGGTGCCCCTTTCCCGGGATGGCCCGAAGCCATCTGCCTCCAGCCCGGGAATGACCTGATGCTGGCCGGGGCAATCCCGGAGGTGCGATTCAAACCGCCAAAATCCATCGCGTAACCCAACCGAATCCCGACCCCGCCGCTTCCGTGATGTCGCGGCCTGCGTGGGCACCGGGACCCTGTTCAATTCGAATTCGGAAGGACAATGCGATGTTCGCACGCGGAACCCAGATTGCACTCGCCCTCGTCACATCCCTTGGTGCCGCCAGCGCCCGGGCCGACACGATCGTCGTTGCCAATGAGAACGGGCAGAGCCTCTCAATCATCGACTCGCAGACCTCGAAAACCACCACCGCGGCGATTCCGATCTCGCCGCACAACGTCGACGTCACCGCCGATGGCCGCCTCATCCTGGCGACCGGCATGCCTGCGGCACAGTCCGGCAGCCACGCGGCTCACGGCTCCGCAGGCGGGCAACTCGTTCTCATGGACGTCGCTGGCGACGCGCCCGGCGCGCCGCAGGTCGTGACCGTGGGAGGGCATCCGGCGCATGTCGTTCCCGACGCACAGGGGCATTTCGCCTATCTGACCGACGCCGAAACCAACTCGGTGGTGGTGGTCGACATCCCGGGGCGTAGGGTAACCGGTCGCATCCCCGTGCAGAACTACCCGCATGGACTGCGCCTATCGCCGGACGGAAACCTGCTCGCGGTCGCCAACATGAAGAGCGACACGGTCTCGTTGGTGGATACGCGCAATCCGGAGAAGGCCATGCATATCTCCGTCGGAAAGCGGCCGGTCCAGGTCGCGTTCGACCGGAGCGGCCGCATCCTCGTGGTCTCGCTCAACGGCGAGGACAAGGTCGCCATCATCGACGTCGACACTCGCAAGGTGCTGCGGAAGGCCTCCGTCGGAAACGGACCCGTGCAGGTCTACGTTACGCCGGACGGCAAGGCCGCCCTGGTCGCGAACCAGGGCTCGGCGGCGAAACCGGACAACCGGGTGTCGGTCGTCGCGATCGAGGACGGCAAGCTGATCCGGAACGTGACGGTCGGCAAGGGAGCGCACGGCATCGTCATCGCTCGCGACGGTCGCACGGCCTACGTCACGAACACCTACGCGAACACCATCTCCGCGATCGATCTCGGCAGCCTCTCGGCCGGGAAGTCCTATCCGGTCGGAAAGGGGCCGAACGGCATCGCCGCCCGCTAGGTGTCAGGAAGCGGGAGCAGACCGGGTGGGCGGAACGAGCCTTTCCGGTACCCCGCTTGATTTCGCTCAAGGCGCCGTTCGCAAGCAACGTCCAAGATCGGCACGCTCCGCACCGGGAGAGATCGACATGCCCACCACACCGACTCCTGCCCCCGAGTCGCCACGAACCTGGCGGACCCTGCTGATCAACACGCCCCTGGGTTGGGTCTGCTCGCTCGCGTTGGCCGCTCTCGGCATCTACCTCCTCGCGAACCACGGCGGTCATATCGTGACCGCACTGCCCTACCTCCTGCTGCTGGCCTGCCCCCTGATGCATCTGTTCATGCACGGCGGCCACGGCCACCACGACAAGCGGGAGTGACCGCCCAAGGCCGGGCCGTCTGCGGCCCGGCCGAGAACATTGGGGCCCTTGCGGCCCCGGGACCAATGGCTGCGCCCGACGCAACCTGATCGGCGCTGCCTGCGGCCATTCCGCGAAAGCTGCGCCGACGCCGTTCTTGCCCTTTTTGACCGCTCAAAGGAGACACTGCCATGAAGATGTCCGTTCTCGCGACCGTCCTGGTTACCCTTGCCGGGCCCACGCTGGCCCAGGCGCCGACTTCCAGTGACCCGCACCATCCAGGTAATGCCCCCAAGGCGCAGGCCCAATCCACAGCGCCGGGAAAACCTCAGGCGATGCCCGGCCAATCCGGAATGCCGATGCCCATGGGCCAGATGATGCAGGGTCAAGGCATGCCCGGCGGCAGCCAAGGGATGATGGGCCAATTCTCGACCGAGGATATGAGTGCCTTCGCCGAAGCCCATATCGCGTCCATCCATGCCGGGCTGAGGCTGACCGCCGACCAGGAAAAGCTATGGCCCCCTGTCGAAACCGCGCTCCGGAATCTGGCGACCCTTCACCTCAGCCATATGCAGGCCATGCGCCAGACAGGAGGGACGACGGCAAACGATCCGGTGAGCATGCTGCGCACCATGGCCGATCATATGAGCCAGGGATCCGACGCCATGCGCAAACTCGCGGACGCTGCCGCGCCGCTCCACGCGACCCTCGACGAGGCCCAGAAGCGGCGGCTGCCGGTCCTCGTCCGGATGGGCAGCCGAGGCATGATGGGGCAAGGCATGATGGGGCGGGGAATGATGGGACCCGGCGGTGCCATGATGCCCGGCGGATCCGATGGTGCTGACGACGACACCCCGAACAAGCACTGATGCGCCAGCCCGGATGGAGCCTGGCTCGCAACGAGGTCAGTCCTGCTCCGAACCAATGAAAACGGGCGGACACGGGGTTGTCCGCCTTCGCAAGAGCGCCCTCGAAAGGTACGTGCCGTCGCGACATCGGCGCGTCGTGATGAAACGCCACTTGACCTTACCATCATGGGAAGGTGCAGACTGCTCTCATCGTCGATGAGAAACGGAGATCATTCCATGTGCGGATGCAACAACCACTCCTCCCGGCCGGACCAGGCGGCCGAACGTGATCCGAATGCCCTGACCTTGCGGGTCGAGGACATGACCTGCGGTCACTGCGCTGGCACGATCAAGAACGCGATCGAGACGGGCCTGCCCGGCACGCAGGTCGAAGCCGATCCGGCTTCCAAGTTGGTGTCCGTCCGCGGGAGCAGCGACCTGGCATCCATCAAGGCTCTGGTCGCCAAGGCCGGTTATACCCCGGTCGCAGCCTGAAGGAGATGCTCATGCTCAACCGCCGCAGCTTCCTCGCCGTTCTCGGAACCTCTGGCGCCGCGATGATGGCCGAACGAGCCTTTGCGCAGGCCACCCTGCCGAAGATGATCGTGACCAAGGATCCGAACTGCGGCTGCTGCGGTGGCTGGGTGGAGCACATGAAGGCCGCCGGCTTCCCCGTCGAGGTCATCACATCCTCGGATGTCGACCAGGTGAAGCTCCGCCTCGGCGTGCCGGACGACCTTGCCTCCTGCCACACGGCGGAGGTGTCCGGTTACGTGGTCGAGGGTCATGTGCCGGCTGACGCCGTCAAGCGCCTCCTGGCCGAGAAGCCACAGGCTCGGGGCCTCGCCGTTCCGGGAATGCCGATGGGTTCTCCCGGCATGGAGGTCGCCGGCAAGGCGCCGGAGAGCTACGAGGTCGTCCTGTTCGGATCGTCGCGGCATTAGGTAGCAAAAACCACCAGATCTGATCCCGGTTCTTTGGTAGCTTCCGGCTCCTTTTGACGGAGCGGGAGCAGGTGAGAGTTGACGAGGAACTGAAGCGGAAGCGCGCCGAGCTGCTCGGCGAGGTCGAGGAATTGAAGGCCAGGATTCAGGCGATCGATGGACAGGTCTCGGCGATCGACCAGGTGATCGCGATCTACGATCCGGCCCACGTACCGCGGGGGTCCGCGGCAACGAAGCCGCAGCGGCCGAGGGCAGCCCAACAGCTCCCTCCCGAATTCGCACGGATCAACAAGAACGAGGCCATCCTCGAGGTACTCCGCGAGGCGGAGCAACCGCTTTCAACAGCGGACTGCACCTCCCGGATCGCAGAGCGCAACGGTGCAGACGCGGACGATCCGTCCATGCCGCGTTTCCTGACGCAGGTGTCCGCTGCTCTGATCGCCCTCACCAAGCGCGGCCGCGTGCGCCAAGCGGGCACCGTCGATGGCCGAAAGCATCTCTGGGAGATCGCGGCCTAGGCCGCGGCACTGCCTTCCCAGATCAGGTCAGGCGGCTTGTTGCCCTGCCAGTAGCCGCACAGGGACCGCGACGTCGGCCGCTTCAGCGCCTGCCCGAGCAGGGAACGCGTTAGCCCGCCATTGCTCGTGCGCCTCATATCCTCGCGCCAGGCGATGTCGGCCGCGTACCAGTCGAGATATCGCGTCGAGAAGCGGTGGTGGATGCCGACATAGGCCCGCTGGATGCGGCTGAAGAAGCTCTCGACGACGTTGGTGTTCGTGCCGTCCTCCGAGGAATACGCCTCGGAGTGGTTCACCCGGCCCATGCGGTTCAGACCCACGACATCGTTGTAGCTCCCGTGCTCGTCGGCGAAGACCTTCGCGTTCCGGGAGACGTGATCCCGAACCGCGGCCCATGCCGCATCACCGTCCTCCTCGCGAATGACCCGGGTGAAGGTTCGGCCGGACACGCCCCGCTGCCGGATCGCGAGGATGCAGAGGCGGTCGGGGCTCCGGTTCTCCTTCAGGCGTCGGTCGACACGATCCTCCGCTCGATTTTCCGGTCTCACATGCCCGCCCGCATATTTGCCGTCGATCTCGACCTCGCCGTCGAGCACCATCTCGTCGCGGCGCGACGCCACGGTCTCGCGGAGCTTCATCAGGAGCACCCAGGCCGTCTTGTACTGCACGCCGAGCTCGCGGGAGAGCTGGAGGGCAGCCTTGCCCTTGACGGAGTTGGCGACGAACCAGATCGCGAAGAGCATCTTCTTGAACGGCAGCTTGCGCCAGGCGAACGCCGTTCCGGACGTCACCGTGAAGACGGAGCCGCATTCCTTGGCGGAGCACTTGAAACGACTCCGGGTCATCTCGTAGCAGCGCAGGTTGCCGCAATGCGGGCAGTAGGCCTCGCCGTCCGTCTCAGGCCAGCGGGCCTGCCGGAACCACTTGTAGGCTGTCCTCTCCTGGATGCGGGAGAGTTCGGTGACCGTCAGGTCGCGGACCTTGGGCGAAAGCAGGAAGTGCTGGCCGGACCTCTCCATGGCTCAGCGCTCCCCTCGATGCGAGGGAGAGCGGTATTTCCCAGCCCCCGGCGAAGGCAGGGAAGCTGAAACCAATGGTGATGAGCGGCATGGTCATGCTCGGAGTCCGGTCCGGTATTGGGATTGTCATGGTCGAAACAGCGGGAACGGTCGACAGCCCGGGAAGGCCTCGCGGTTCAGGTCAGTGCTGTCATATGAGCCGATGCATGATCGGAGCTCATGGCAGGACGAGCGCTCGGAGTCGATCGCGACGCTGGTGAGAGGTTAACCGACCGCTACTTGCTGCCGACGGCGGCTTCCAGCGGACTTAGCACGATGCGAGTCTGTCGGATGTGAACTGGCATCTCGCCCGTGTGGCGCGCCCGGATCGGTTTCCTCACGGCCGCCGGCGCGGGCACCTCGTGGCCCGCATGATGCCGCTCCCCCTCACACGACCGCCGGCACGGGTTCGCTGAGGACCGGCCCGAAGATCGCGCGGCCGAGCTCCAGAGCCTCGCTCATGTCCAGACGGGCTCCGGTGCGCTGGACCGCCTGGCTGTCGAGCCAGCGTTTCAGGTGCCCGTCGGAGCAGAAGAATGCGATCGCCGGGCAGCATGAGACTGCCGCGCTGTCGGTGTAGGCAAGGTCGTACCAGACGACCGCCCCGGGATGGGACAGGCTCCGCAGTGCTCTGCCCGTATCCGCTGTCGTGACGCGGATCGTCTCGCCACAGGAGCGGCACGGCGACTCGACCGTGACGTCGGTGCGGTACATCGCGGCGACGCCGAGGGCGTCGATGGCGCACAGGGCATTCAGCACATGCCCATTGAGTTCGACCCGGTGTCCGGTCGCATGCTCGGTGAACGGATAGGCCAGCCAGATGGCGTCCGATCCCGCCTTGAGGCCAACGAGGTCCCGCAGTTGCAGCTTGCGGAGCAGCGCGGAGACGCGGCTTCCGTCGATCCCCGCCGCGGCGGCGATTTCGTCGACGTTTGGAGGCCGCCCCTGGGCCGCGTAGAGCCGCAGGACGGTCCGCCAGACGATGTCCTCGCTGACCTCAAGCGCGTGTGACCACATGTCGAGCAGGCCCGAACGGGCCGCCGAGCGTCCGGCGAGGGCCTGTCGGGCGGCCGGCGTGGTCACGGCCGACCAGTCCGGGCGCCGCACGCCCGGCCGGATCTCCGCGGCAACCTCTCGTGTGGGGTTCACGGTGCTGTTCATGGCTCGATCCTCCATGGGGTGGTCAGGCGCTATCCTGCGCAGCAGGACAGCATCTTGACGTCCTTGTCGAAGGTCTGGGCGGCGAGCTTGAGCCCCTCGACGGTGGTCAGATACGGGAAGATCGTCTCAGCCAGGGCGTCGATTGTGAGCCCGCCCCGGATCGCCATGGCCGCCGTCTGGATGCTGTCCGCGCCTTCGGGGGCCAGGATGTGCGCCCCGAGCAGCTTGCGGGTTCCACGGTCCGCCACGAGTTTGATCAGGCCCCGCGTGTCGCGGGCGGCGAGGGCGCGCGGGACGTTGTCGAGGGCGAGCACCGAGGTCCGCACGTCATGTCCGGCGGCGCGGGCCTGCGCTTCGGTCAGCCCGACGCTGCCGACCTGCGGATCGGTGAAGACCACCGCCGGCATGGCCGAATTGTCATAGCGGAGGCTGTCGCCGTTGAGCGCGTTCCTCGCCGCGAGCTTCGCGCCGTAGGCGGCCATGTAGACGAACTGGTCCTTGCCCGTGACGTCACCCGCCGCGTAGACGCCGGCCCTGGTGGTGCGCATGCGGTCGTCGACAAGGATGGCGCCCATGGGGGTCTGGGCGATGCCCGTCTCCGCCAGGCCAAGGCCTTCGGTGTTGGGGGCGCGGCCGGTCGCGACCAGGATGCGCTCGGCGCCGATGGTTTGCGGTTGCCCGTCCCTGAGGACGGTGAGGGCGATCCCCTCCTCCGTCCTGCGAACGGAATCATAGGTCAGGTCGCCCATGACCGTGATGCCCTCGTCGGTGAGATAGCCGGCGAGCGCCGCTCCGATCTCGGGCTCGGCCTCCGGCAGGAGGCGGCTGCGGAAGACCAGTGTCACGTCCACTCCGGCACGGGCGAAGGTCTGCGCGAGCTCGGCCCCGACGTAGCCGCCGCCGACCACGATCATGGAGCGGGGCAACTCGGTCAGGGCCAGCGCCGTCGTGCTGTCAAGCGCGGACACGTCCGCGATGCCCGGGATGGCCGGCAGGGCCGGCCGCGTCCCGGTCGCGATGATGATGCGGTCCGAGACGAGGCGCTTGCCGCCGGCCTGCACGCCCCCGTCAACGAGGCGCGCCTGGCCTTCGTGATAGGCCACGTTGTTGTAGGCCGGCAGGAGGTCGACGTACTTGGCCTGGCGCAGGCTCGCGACAAGGTCGTCCTTTTGGGCAACCAGCGCCTGCCAGTCGGCCACCCGCGCGTTGCCGTCGATCCCGGCAAAGCGGGAGGCCGCGTTGGCGTGGTGCACCGCCTCGGTGGCCCGGATCAGGGCCTTGGAGGGCACGCAGCCGACGTTGACGCAGGTGCCGCCCATTGTGCCGTGGCCGACAAGGGCAACCTGTGCCCCCTGTTCGGCGGCCGTGATGGCGGCGGAAAACCCGGCCGACCCAGCCCCGATGACCACCAGATCGTAGCGGTCCTTGCCGTTCTTCGCGCCCGTGCCGCAGCAGTCACTCATGGTCTCAACTTTCATGTGTTCCCGTCCGGCTCGCAGCAGCGGGCGGTCGGGGAGGAAGACCTCTTGCCGGTTTTGGTGAGGGCGTGGTGGTTCAAGAGGAACTCTTCCCGTCCTTCACGGTCGACGGATAGCCAGCGTTGGTCGTCGCCTGGGTCAGCGCCTCGGGCGTGACCTTCCCATCGTCAAAGGTGACGGTCGCCGTCGCCATGCCGCTGTCCTCGACCACCGTGACCTGGCTGACGCCCGGGATGCGGGAGAGCACCCTCTTCACGATCGGGGCGCAGGTGGCGCAGCTCACGTTCTCGACGTTGAGCGTGACGGTGCGCGGTGCGGCCATGGCCCCACCCGCGAGCATCAGGGCCGAGGCGGTCAGGGCAATACGAAACAGGGTCTTCATCTCAGGTCTCCTCAGAGGGTGATCAGCAGCGGGGCGGTATAGGGGAAGGTGACGGCCGCCAGGACGAGCGCGGCGGCCGCCCAGAGGCCGATCTTGGCGATGCGGCTCGATCCCGGCCGCGCGCAGGAGCCTCCGGGCGCACAGGCGGCCTTGGGTTGGCGATAGACCCGCCAGAAGCCAAAGGTCAGGAAGGCCACCGCCACGGCCACGAAGACCGGCTGGTAGGGCGCCATTGCGGTCAGGTTGCCGATCCATGCCCCGCTCGCTCCAAGGCCGAAGAGCACGAGGGGCAGGATGCAGCAGGACGAGGCCCCGAGTGCGGCAAGAATGCCTCCGGCCGCCAGCAGGCCTTGGCTGGCTCTTGCGGAGGTCGCGCCCTCCTGCCGGCTTGCCAGCCCGCTTGGCTCAGCACGGGTCAATTCACCCATCGAACAATCTCCTTTACGTCGATGGAGCGACCGTGCATCCTGTAGTGGCTACAGGAGCAAGGGCATTTTCGATGGACGCGATCACGCATTCGCGAGGCGGGACGCTCCCCATCGGCGAGCTGTCACGGCTCACCGGGGTGAACATCGAGACCATCCGCTACTACGAGAAGGTCGGGATGCTGCCCGCGCCGCCCCGCACCGAGGGGGGTCGCAGGGTCTACGACCGGCACCATCTGCGCGTGCTGGCCTTTATCCGGCGCGGCCGCGAGCTCGGATTCACCCCGGACGAGATCAAGGCGCTTCTGGCGCTCGGCGGCCCGGAGCGCGCCCCGTGCGGCGAGGTTCGCGAGATCGCCACGAAGCACCTGGACGATATCCGGGCAAAGATCGCCGACCTCAGCAAACTCGAACGATTGCTTGGGCAGACCATCGACCGCTGCGAAGGCGGCACCGCGCCCGAATGCCCAGTGCTCGACATTCTCTCGCCTGAGCCGAGCTAACGCTAGTGGCTCTCACGCACTATGCGAAGGCCTCGGGAGGCTGCCGGGGGCGTCCACGCGTCATCGAAATTCTTGAACCGAGGAGCCTGAAACCTCTCGGATTCAGGTACTTACCGAACCCTCAGTGGTCTTTGCTACCTAATGCCGGATCGTCGGGCCGGACAAGCTTCGCGCGCTACCGCGGCGTCAACCGCGCCTGATCCCTGGCGACGCCCTTGCTCGGGTTGCTGCGCTGGCGGCTGCGAGCCTGCATCCTAGGTTGGCGGCGCGGGCTCGATAGGAAAGAATCCATAGCGACCCACGCCTTCGATCTTGGTGAATTTTACCGATTGCAAAGAGGCCTGAATCTCCGCGGGAGGATCAGTATTTTCAACGACGAGCACCTGCCTGTCGGCCTGTAGCTTCGCTAGGAATTCGAAGAAATGCGAATTCAGATCGGAGCCTCTTAGATCGTCGCCGTCTCCCTCTGGCTCCCTGTAGGACAGCAAGGGAGAGTCGAGAACGATGAATCCCGGATGCGGGGTTTCAAACTGTCGACAGTACTGGAGAAGGCTGACCGTGAATGCTGCCTGGGTGATGGCGCGAAGCCCCTTACCGAACGAGGTCCTATTCTTGCCGTTGATGACAAGGTCCCGCGTCTTGGAATCGAAATGGACGCGATCGATTTCAGGGAAATGCCAAGCTTTCAGGGTGGACAGGACGATGCCGGCGAACTTGTCAGCGGTCGAGCTCGGCAAGTCGACATCGCTGAGGCTGTTGCCACCGTTGCCGGATACTTCGCCCTCGCGTTCCAGCGCGGCCTTGCGCTGCTCAAGGTCCGATAGACCGCGGTGTATCGCGAGCGCTTCGCGCACCTCGCCATCCTTGTCGGCCAACTGCCTGTAGGCTGTTCTAAGCTGGCGCAAATTGGGCGCAACGACTCGGTCGATCTCGCCGGATACGGTATCAAGCTGCTCTTCGAGCATCGGAAGGCGCCGCTCGAAGCTCACAGCTTCCTTCCGCAATGTCGCAATCGTCTGTGTCAGCTCCGTTTGGCGTATTTCGATTTTGCGGATTTCGGACTGTGCGGCTGCGACTGCCTTCTCGACATCGAAATCGCATTCGGCTTTGCGATGATGTTCAGGTGCCGAACCGCAGAATGGGCAGGTGCCGGTGCCGAGCGCGCCGAAAAGGCTGCCCGCTTCCTCGATACCGCGTAACCTTTCCTTGTCGGAACTGTAGTGCGCGTCGAGCAATGTGAAACGTTCTAGAAGCGCCGTGATCTCAGTTAGCCGATCCCTTCCTTCTTCGACCCGGCGTGCGATGTCCCTGCGGCGCGTGGCGGCGTCTCTGAATGCGGTTTCCGAGACGGCGAGAAGTTCTCCTTGAGATCGCATGGACTCGCCGAGGCGTTCTCGCTGGGCTTCCAGTTCGTCCGGTGGTCCAGCCAACTCTTTGACCTGGCGGCGGTGGCTTTCGATCAATTGATCGAGCAAGTCGAGTTGGGCGCTGCGGCTTTGTTCTTCCGGGCTGCGCGGCTGTGCGGTCGCAAGTGCAGAATCGTCGACGCCGGTCAGCAGCAGTTTGAAGACTGAGGTATTGGTCGTGTCGGCCGTATAATTGCCATCGGATAGTGGCGAGCGCTGCTGGATAATCTCTTCCTCGTTGATGATAACGAGGCGGGCAAGATTGCGGAAGCTAAGGCTGTTGGTGTCGCCGCGCTTGTTCCGTCTTACCCGTTTATGAGCGAGATCGAGCTTTGCTAGCAGATAGGCCGAGAGGTTTTCCTCGTTGCGGTCGCTATGGGTGTCGGCGAGCGGCGTGCCTTCACCCTCGGGGAGGGTGTCAGAATAGAGACCTTCGAAAAGACGAAAAGCGTTACCCTCCGTGCTTCTAAGCAACGTGAACTGATGGCCGTCCAGCGTTTCCATCGCGAGGAGGATCTTATCATAACCGACCCGCTCCGGGATGTCGCGCAGAGGTCCCTTGCCGCCGAGCATGAAATCTATTGCGTCGGCGATGAAAGACTTGCCGGTGTTCGATGCGCCGTGGATGACGTTGAGGCCAGGTCCGAAGGGTATCGTAGCGAATTTGCGCGCCGGCCCGTGAAAGCTGAGACTGCGCAGCCGTAAGCCTTTCCTCATGCGTACGCACCGAGGCTGCGTTCGACGTTCTGAAACTCCACGACCCACCTATCGAAGAATTTGCGCATCACCCCCTCGAGCGCGGAATCGGTGTAGTCAGCAAGATGGTAGACAAGCCAGTCGGCGCGGTCCTTCAGCGCCGCGAGATAGGGCGTGCGCAATGAATCGAGAAACATCGCCGCGCCCTCGCCGGCGCGGTAGGAGATACCGTTCTCGTCGACGATTCGTGCGACCAATTCGCGCGTCATCATCAGATGCAGCGCATCCTGGACCACGCGTCGGCGGACTTCTGTGGCGGGCGTCTGAATTGGTGTCGCCGGATGAAGGTCATCGGGTCCGCCCAATTGATGCGTTCGAACGAGCAGATAGTCGAACGCCGTCAGCCGCTGAATGTCATAGGCGCGCGGAAACGCGGAGCCCAGAACAGCGACTGCACGGACACCGGCCTCGAGAGGGCCGTTGAACGTCAACGAAAACTGGTCGCGCGCTACTTCGTCCATCTTAGACGGTCTTCATTGGCAAGCTGATGGCAGATGCCGCGCTTGTCTTTCACCAGCGCACTCGCACCCAGCGGATGGGCGTCGAGTGGCACGTTCTGCGCCGCCTGAGTTACAGCCTTGACGCGCTCAAACCCGTCAGCGTGATCGCCATCGGCGGTGTCCGCTACACCATGGTAGATCTCATCCTGCAAGCCCTCGAACGCGCCGGGCTCCACTTTGTCCCGAACAAAAATGCGTAGAGCTTCTGCGTGGAAGTAGCACTCGCGCTGCCGCTTGAAATGATCTTCGAGCGGTTTCCACGCCTTCAGCCCGGCGACATCGGGAACTTCTGCCTTGATGTGTTCGGAATAGGCCGCCAGCAGACGAGCGACATAGACGCTCTCGTGAGTTCCCAGATCGGTTGGCGGCGCGCCGACGACGGGGCGCGGCGGCAGACCGCCGCCGAAGCGCGTAATGAAATAGGGCGTAGCGCGATGTTGCTCGATGACTTCGCGCGGCGACATGGGCTGGAAGATCGAGAAGTCGAAGGCGTCAACATACTCGGCGAACTTGCCGTCGAGGGTTACGAGCTGCGTTGCCGTGATCTTATTTGCGACGGCTTTCGGCCAGGCTTCGATCAAAGCCGCCTTCAACGCGGAAGCATTCGTCAGATACTGGGTGAGCGTCGTGCCCGTCCCGCGCGGGGCGACGAAATAGTAGGCGCGCGGCGGCGTAAAAACGCCGCAAAACGAATACCACAGCATCTTGCCAACTTCGGGCCAGGCGGTGCCCGGCGTGATGGCGTCGCGGTAGTGCTTGCACTGGTAATTGTCCCAGATGCCTTGCAGGTAATTCTTGTCGGCGAAGCCCGCCACGTCGATGCCGTGGTCATTGGCACCGGTGTAACGCAGGACCTTTTCATATTTCGTTTTGAGAGATGACACCCATTCGTCGACGAATGCCTCCCATTGAGACGGATCGTATGTGACGATGCGGACCAGAGGTTCGATCGGCGGCCCGCTCTGGACGTGCGCAGGCGAGAGCATGGTAGAGCTCGATGGCGGCGACGCAATCTCGGCAAAATAATCTGCCACGCCGTCCTTCAGTGGGACGGCAGTGTCGCGGTTCGCAGTCAAATGTTTGCCCCCCCCGTTGTCATAAGGAGCCGCCCGCAAAGCACTGTCAATAACAGTCCCCTCAGCCACAAGGACAATACCCAAGTATAGCGGCACTCGGGTTTACGCAGTGCCGCCGGAACCGCACATGCCAGCCTCAATGGCTGATCTCGGCTGCAAAGGAAAGTTGCCCACCTCAGTCGAGAGTTTCCAGACCTGATATGGCTCCTATGCCCAGTCTACGTGGGAGACGCCTCTATCCCTGGTAGTCCACGGGAAAACGAATGCTTGGCCCGACAGCCCCGTCGCCAGTGAGAAACCTCACTCCGTAATTTTCCAAAACTTTCCGGACGGAATCGGCCACTTTCACGCTGACGGACAATGACCCCGCCTCCAGTCGGCTCAGGGAAGCGCGACTGATTCCCGCTTCCTCAGCGACCTCGTCGGGATTCAATCCCATGCCAACGCGGGCTGCCTTCAAAATCCGTCCGGAAGGAAACATTTCGTTGAAAAAGCACAGGAAGAGCCCGGAATCCACCTTGTCAACAATTTGTCTATAAGGACAAAATTTGCTCTTAAATGACGAAAATTTGTCTTTTTAGCTGGATCTCGGATTTGACCACTGATAGCTTCCTTCCGAATCGGAAGCGTTAAGGATTCGAAAGGAAGCGAGATGGAGGTTTTCCTGATCAGCGGCTCGAACGCGAATTCCATCAGAACCAACACGAGCCTTCTGATGGCTTTCGGATTGAAATTGCTCGGCCTGGAGACGGTTCATATCCAGCTTACGGGCAGGGATGAGCGGCCAGTCCTAACGGGCGAGATGCCTGCGCCGTTCGCGACCGCTTGGTTCCCGGCAACCGAACGTCCGCCAAGCTCGGCGGCGATCTGGGACTGGATCAGACAATCCGCAACGGCGGAGGCGGTCGTCGTCGACCTCCCGGTATCCGCGTTTGACCATGGCTGGATCGCCGACCCCGCATTTCGAATCCTCTTGCCGATGGCCACCGGCGCTGCCGAAGCTGAACGAACCGCTCGCGACTTCCACGCAATCGCAGCCTCACTCGTGTCACCCGATTTGGTCCTTCCGTGGATACTGCCGGTGGGCTGGCCGCCGGCCATGGAGCCCTCGGATTTCGAACCGGTACTCAATCGCGCCATGAGCCGATCTGGGCTTCTCGCGCCGTCGAGCGATCGTGTGATCCAGCCGGGTGGGATCTCGACGTTTGAAATCAGGTCAGCGCCACCCGTCGTGGACGGCCGAATATCCTTGTCGCCGAGGCTGGCCACTGCGACGGAGGGGATTGCCTATGCGATGCTGAAGGCGACGGGCAGCTCGTTGCTGCCCGTTCCGAACGATGCGTTCTAGCCGAACCCGGTCGGTCACGCCGCCCCCGGGCAAGCGATCCAAACTAGTGATTGCCGGCCGAAACGTACCAGCCCTAAGATCGTTCATCGCCGTTGCGAGCGAGATCATCAAGTGGCTCGAATCCATGCGGATTCGAGGTCCGGTGACGGCTGCGAATTCCATCCCAAATGTCGCGAGGCGCGGTGCGGTGGATTCGGCTGAGCAATTTCCAAGATCGGCCGCGAGCCCTCCCAGGATATCTCGTCGTCACGAGGGGCCCGATACCGACTGGCTCGAAGAGGAGTTCCCAATGGATCGGAGGTCCACTGCGCTCCGGGAGCGGTTTCCGGTAACCAGGAAGTTGGGTCGATTCCTAGCCTACTGCACCGTCATCCGCGACTGCCGACGCTATCCGCAACTGCGTTGTGGTGAGCCGGTGTCGCTCGTCCTGATCATGCCGGAAGACGTCGATGTCGACGACTACAGGCAGGCGGTTCATCTTGCATCGTTGCGATCCCGTCGGACCATTCGGTTGGGCTCGAACACGGCTGCGAAGATCGTCGTAGCCGAGGAGAACTGGAGCAAAGGCTCAAAGGATCCGGCCGGCGTCGGGCTTTTGAAAGAGGACCGCTGGGTTGTCTTGGCTGCGGACACGGCCCAGTTGCCGGCGATGGTTCTCGCGGCGGTCGATGGCATCATCCATCTCGCAGCACCGGAGCCTCGCCATTTCATCGCTGCGGGCAAGATCTGCCTTGGCCAAAGCGTGAGCGAGGAACAGGCCCACGAGCTTGCATCGATGCCGCTCGCGGTGATCAGCACCATACTTCGACGCGGGCGCCCTGTTTCGCAGTCGCTCGAGCGCATGCGGAAGGCGATGGAGAAGCCGCCACCGGTCGAGGTGCGCCAACTCCGGATCGAGCATCTTCACGGACTCGGCGAGGCGGGAAGCTGGGCGCGAGAGCTCGCCATCGACTTGAAGGATTGGCGTGACGGAAAGATCGGCTGGGATGACGTGGATCAGGGTGTCCTCGTGAGCGGGGCACCCGGAACAGGCAAAACTACCTTCGCAAAGGCGTTGGCAACCACCTGCGCAGTCAATTTGGTTGTGGGATCGCTTGCGCGCTGGCAGGCGCGCGGCCACCTCGGGGACTTGCTCAAGGCCATGCGGGCGACGTTCGACGAAGCACGCCGCCGATCGCCTTGCATTCTGTTCATCGACGAAGTCGACGCCCTCGGCGACCGGGAGACGTTCAGGGGCGAGAATGCGCAGTACAACATCGAGGTGGTCGCTGGCCTGCTCGAATGTTTGGATGGCATCGAGCAGCGGGAAGGTGTCGTCGTCGTAGGCGCTTGCAACTATCCGGAACGGCTCGATGCTGCTCTCGTACGGCCCGGCCGGTTTGACCGTCACGTCCAGATTCCACTCCCGGATGCAGGCGCCCGTGAAGGCATCGTTCGCTGGCATCTCGATAACGCACTCGTCGGCGAGAATTTATCGTTTATCGCTGCGCGGACAGAAGGCTGGAGCGGCGCTGCACTGGAGCGACTTGTCCGTGACGCCCGCCGACTGGCTCGCCGCGCGCGCAGGGCCATCGCGATCGAGGATCTCACGGCCTCGCTTCCGCCGACGATTGCGATCCCGGAGCAGTTGATGCGCCGCACGGCCGTCCACGAGGCTGGACATGCCACCGTGGCAATCGCGCTCGGGAGGCGGTTTGAGTCCGTGGAGATTCGCGACGTCGTCGAACCAGCCTTGTCTGTCCAGCCCTTGGGTGGCGTCTTGGTCGGTCCGAGGGCCGTTGTCGACACGACGGCCCAGAGCCTTCTCGACGAGATCTGCTTTTTGCTCGGTGGCACGGCCGCGGAGGATGTCTTCCTGGGCAGCAGGTCGATTGGAGGTGGGGGGACGCGCGGCAGCGACCTTCACCTCGCTACCCTGACCGCGCTCCGGCTCGAAACATCCTACGGCCTTGGTCAAGGCCTCGCCTTCTTGGCAGCGGACGGGGAGGCCGATCTCTGGCGAACACTGCACATGTCGCCAACCGTTCGCGAGCGGATCGAGGGCATCCTGGCCGAGCAAATGACCCGGGCGCGTTCAATCATTCAACATCACAGGATCGGGACGAAGCAGGTCGCGAACGAGCTCCTCAAAGAGAGGAAGATCGGGTTCGCGCCCATTGTCGCCTTGATCTCGAATTCAGAGCCCCTCGAGCTCACGGCCGACCATGAATCGGCTGCCTGGGAAATCGTCCAACCCATGTGAGGTCACCATGCGAGAGCAGGATATTCAACGCATTCGCGCAACCGCCTGGGCTGCCGGACAGCCGAAAGCGGCATTGATCGATGTGCTCGCCGAGGTCACCCAGCCCTCCGTGAGGGCAGAATTTGAACGTGCACCGCACGCTCTAGAAGGCGAGGTAGGCAGTCGAGGCCTATCGAGAGCTGCCGACCATGACGGGCAGCCGGTGGTCGTGATCTCCCTGGAGGAGCTGGCTGAATTGCTCGAAGCCGTCGCGAAACCGCTCTCATTCGGAGAAGCAATGACCGCAATAGCGTTCGAAACGGCTTTGAGACCTCAACCGAAGACGCCACGGGGAAATCGACGGAATCCGACGAGATAGCTCTCCTGCCCGAACAGCAACAGCAGCTCGATTTTCATTTTCTCCGGGACATTGGAGTATGCATGCGGCTCTTGGTGCTGTCTGATATCCATCGCGAGTTCGGCCCGTTTGAGCTTCCGCATGACATCGGAGAGTTCGATGTCGCGGTGTTCGCGGGCGATATTGACCGCCCGATCGCGAGCTCGATCGATTGGATCGACCTTCAAAGGCGAGGCCCTCTGAGAGAGCGGCCCGTCGTCTTTGTCCCCGGAAACCACGAGTTCTATGGAACTGAGATTATTTCCTCTTTGGAGGATGCCAGAAGCCGAGCGAAAACGGCGGGCATCCATCTGTTGGCCCCCGGAATGACCGTGATAGCAGGCACGCGGTTCGTCGGCGCTACCTTATGGACGGACTACAAGCTCCTTGGAGATCCGAGGCTAGCCTGTCACGCCGCCCAGGACGGGATGAACGACCATCGACGGATCAAGATCACCGAAGGCAGGAGGCGCATGCCGTTTCGGCCAGCTCACGCACTATCGATGCATCGGCGGGACCTGGCCCACATCACCGGCGTTCTCGGGAAGCCGTTTGCTGGGCCAACGGTGGTGGTGACGCATCACGCGCCGCATCCAAAATCTGTCCAACCGCGATATCGGGGTGATCCGCTTTCTCCCGCATTCGCGTCCGACCTCGGAGAGATCATTGAACGCTTTCGGCCGGAGCTCTGGATTCACGGTCACGATCATGGCTCGCATAACTACCTCGTCGGGACGACACAGATCGTATCAAATCAGGCCGGATACCCCCAGGGAGGAGGGAAACGCGAGAACCCCTTATTCAATCCTTGCCTGACAGTTGAAGTGACCGCGCTTTGTGGAGGGTGCACCCGCCAATAGCTCCGGATCGAGGACATCCGCCCCTTTGCAGCTTGAAGCCAATGTCTTGGTCACCTATATTCGGGTTGCCGCTTCAACGGCTACGACAGTAGACGGTTGAACATGATAGGCGTTCGGACATGGGTGCGATTCCCATCGCCTCCACCTAAGCCCTGCGGGCACTCAGGGTTTTGGCGGGGGCGAATTAGGTTCGACGGGCGCTGAAGAGTTCAGCTTGCTGTTCGGCATGGTTCCGCCGTTATCGGGCCATTGCATAGTTGCCAACGACAACAATGCTCGGGTTGCTGTCGCCGCGTAAGCGGTGCTGGTTCCCAAATCAAAGTCCTTGCGCTTAGCCGTGTAAGGCGGGGTTCGGAGGTACCTGGCAACAGAAACCTCCACTCTCTTTTTGGATGGTGGCTGTGATTGGTGCACGCTCATGAGCGCGGTCGCGGGATCAAGCCTGTGAGCGAGACGGCAGAGACAACGAACTTTCTTTTGACCCTCCCGTCTATGCGACTAGAATGCTCGCGTTATGTCGGCTACCTGAGTAGTTGGCTTGGCGACGCGGTGGAGCTAGGAGGAATCGGCGTTTTCACTGTCGGCGAACTATGGGAACCCTAATGTAAAGTTCGGTACCCGGCGCCTCCACCAAAGCCCTGACGGGCTGCATCCTGCGGCGAAAGCACAGGGTTTTGGCGGGGGCGAAATAGGATCGACGAGGGTGTAAAGGTTGTTCTTTTGCTCGGCATGGTTCCGCCGTTATCGGGCCAAAAGCATAGTTGCCAACGACAACAATGCTCGGGTCGCCGTCGCCGCGTAAGCGGTGCTGGTTCCCAAACCAAAGCCCTTGCGCTTAGCCGCGTAAGGCGGGGCTCGGAGGCGCCTGGCAACAGAAGCCTCCACTTTCATTTTCAGCCTGCCGGCCGTTCCCGCCGGAGCAACAAGCGGAATCGTCTACCCGATGTCCAAAGATGTGCTGCGTTACGATCTGATGGTCCAGGAGGCGCTCAAGGGCGTCGTCCGCAAGATCCTGGCCGAAGCGGCACGCGACGGATTGCCGGGCGAGCATCATTTCTACATCACCTTCCGCACGGGTGCCCCGGGCGTGCGCCTGTCGCAGCGCTTGCGCGAGAAGCATCCCGACGAGATGACGATCGTCCTGCAGCACCAGTTCTGGGACCTCAACGTCAGCGACCACGCCTTCGAGGTCGGGCTGTCCTTCTCGGGCGTGCCGGAGCGGTTGCTGATCCCCTTCGACGCCGTCACCACCTTCTTCGACCCCTCCGTCCAGTTCGGGCTGAAGTTCGAGACCCAGGACGAACCCGAGGACGCGCCGGACATGGCGCTGCCCGAAGCCGCGCCCGCCCCGACGGCCGTGCCGGCCAAGGTGGTGCCGGCCGGCGTGCCGGCGCCGAAGACGCGCGCCCCCGCCGCCGATGCCGGGCAGGACGGCGATGCTGCGGCTTCCGAGGCGGATGACAGCGACGACAAGGGCGGCGCCGAAGTCGTCAGCCTCGACTCCTTCCGCAAGAAGACCTGACGGACCTTTCCCATGACCGAGACGCGCACCGAAACCGATTCCTTCGGCCCGATCGCGGTGCCGGCGGATCGCTACTGGGGCGCGCAGACGCAGCGCTCGCTCGAGAATTTCCGCATCGGCGGCGAGCGCGAGCGCATGCCCCTGCCGCTCGTCCACGCCCTCGTCCTGGTCAAGAAGGCGGCCGCGCACGTCAATGCCCGGCTCGGTCTGCTCGACCAGCGCGCGGCCGGCGCCATCGGCCAGGCGGCGGACGAAGCGCTCGCCGGCAAGTTCGACGGCCATTTCCCGCTGGTGATCTGGCAGACCGGCTCCGGCACGCAGTCCAACATGAACGTCAACGAGGTGCTGGCGAATCGCGCCAACGAGCTGCTCGGCGCCGGCCTCGGCGCCAAGAGCCCGGTCCATCCCAACGACCAGGTCAATCGCGGCCAGTCCTCGAACGACTCCTTCCCGACCGCGATGCATGTCGCGGCCGCCCTCGAGATCACCCGGCGGCTGCTGCCGGCCCTGCGCCAGCTCGAGAAGGCGCTGAACGCCAAGGCCGAGGCCTTCCGGCATCTGGTCAAGATCGGCCGCACCCATCTGCAGGATGCGACTCCGGTCACGCTCGGCCAGGAATTCTCCGGCTATGCGATGCAGCTTCATCTCGGCATCGGCCGGATCGAGGCCGCGCTCGGCGGGCTCTATGCGCTGGCCCAGGGCGGCACCGCCGTCGGCACCGGGCTCAACACCCATCCCGACTTCGCGCTGGCCTTCGCCAAGGAGGTCGCGACGCTGACCGGCCTGCCCTTCCGCACGGCCGAGAACAAGTTCGAGGCGCTGGCGAGCCATGGCGCGCTCGCCGCGGCGCATGGCACGCTCGCCGCGCTCGCCGCCGACCTGTTCAAGATCGCCAACGACATCCGCCTGATGGGTTCCGGCCCGCGCTCGGGCCTCGGCGAGATCAGCCTGCCCGAGAACGAGCCGGGCTCCTCGATCATGCCGGGCAAGGTCAACCCGACCCAGGCCGAGGCGCTGACCATGGTCGCGACCCAGGTCCACGGCAACCAGGCGACGATCGGCTTCGCCGCCTCGCAGGGCCATTTCGAGCTCAACGTCTTCAAGCCGGTGATCGGCGCCGCGTTTCTTCAATCCGTGCGGCTGCTGGCCGACGCCGCCGAGAGCTTCCGCACCAATTGCGTCGAGGGCATCGAGGCCAATGAAGCGCAGCTCAAGGATCTGCTGTCGCGCTCGCTGATGCTGGTCACGGCGCTCGCCCCGGCGATCGGCTACGACAAGGCCGCCAATATCGCCAAGGCGGCACATCACAACGGCACGACGCTGCGCGAGGAAGCGCTCAAGGCCGGCGTCGATGCGGCGCTGTTCGACGCCACCGTGAAGCCCGAGCAGATGCTCGGCCCGCACTGACGGCGCGCGACATGGCCGAGATCATCAACCTTCGCAGTTTCCGCAAGCAGAAGGCCCGCGCCGAAGCGGAGAAGGCGGCCGAGCAGAACCGCCTGAGCTTCGGCCGCAGCAAGGCCGAGCGCCGGCTCACCGATGCCGAGCGCGACAAGGCCGGCCGGCAGCTCGACGGCCACAGGCTCGAACGCGACGACGACGAGCCGGAGCCGGCATGACGACAGGGCGCAAGCGCTCGCTCAGCATCGCCGGCCACCGCACCAGCATCTCGTTGGAAGATCCGTTCTGGGAAGCGCTCGGCGAGATCGCCGCCGGAGAGGCCCGCCCGATTTCCGTGCTGATCGCCGAGGTCGATTCCGGGCGCGGCGCGCTCAATCTCTCGGCCGCGCTGCGGCTGCACATCCTGGCCCATTACCGGGAGCGCGCGCAGCGCGCCGGCTGAGCCGGCCGCCGAAAGGCGCGACCACAGGAACAAGAAAACCCAAACAAATCAGAATCCTGCAACGATCGGCGGAATCAATCCGCCAGGTCGTTGAATCAGTTTCTCAACCGCTCGTCGAATTCGGCTACGGCACGCGCGGTGTCGGCCGCTGCAGCTCGAGCGGCGGCGGCAGAGGCTGGCTTGCCGTGCCCGGCGCCGTCGACTGGAGCGGCGCGCCGGGCAGGACCAGCGGCCCCGGCCGTTGGGCCGGCGCGCGCTCGGCGGCACGGCCGCGATCCTCCGCCTCGACGCGGCGCCGGATCTCCTGCTCCGCTTTCGCCTGCTCGGCCCGCCTCGCCTCCTCGGCGCGCTTTTCCTCGGCCTGCTGGCGTTCGAGCTCGCGCTGGCGCGCCTCCTCTGCCCGCTTCTGCTCGGCGAGTCGGCGTTCCTCCTCCGCCTTCAGGAACTCGTTGAGACGACGCTCATTCTCGCGCATCTCGCGCTCGGCCCGCAGCCGCCGTGAATGCATCGCCCGCTCGCGCGCATCCGCCTCGAAGGCCTCGACACGCTCGATCTCGCGCGCCAGCGCCCGCGCCGCCACCGTGTTCGACAGGGCGCTGACATCGCTCTCGCGGCGCAGCTCGGTCAGCGGCCCGCGCCAGGCGATCCCGATCTGCGGCGCATCGCCCGGCCAGCCCTTCGGCAGCGGGCCGAGCGGCTTCAGCCCAAGCCGGAGATCGCCGGTCAGCGCCCGCAGGTCGACGACGCCGCTCGCCTCGGCCTTGAGGCCGTTGCGCTCGAAGGCGAAGGGCTGGATGCGGATCAACCCGCCCGCCAGCGTGAACGGCACCGCCACCTGGCCGAGCGCCCAGGCATCCTTGTCGAGCGCCTGCGCCAGCCGTTCCTGCAGGCGCCCGGCATCGCTTTCGGAAGCGTCCTCGCCGGTATTGGCGATCACGCGGGCATAGGCGCCCGGATCGAAACGGGCGAGACGCAGCTCGCTGAGGGCGAGACTGCCGGCGCCGCTCAAGCCGGCGATCAGCCGCGCCGGCGTCTCTCCGGAGCCGCCGAGTTCGATCTGCCCGGAGGCCCGGCCGCCGATCGCGCCGCGGCTGACGCGGCCGAGATCGATCGCCTTGAGCTCGAGCCGGCCATTCAGCTGCGCCAGCCCGCCGTCGCGCCGCAGGCCGAGCCGCCCCGCGAGCCGACCGTCGCCAAGGCTTCCGCCGATCTCCTCGAGGCGTAGCCCGTCCTCATCCGATCGCAGCGTGAAGCTGGCCTTGTCGAGCACGACGCCGTCGAGCAGTGCGAAGGAGCCAACCTCGATCGCGATGTCGAAGGCCGGCAGGCCAGGCACCTGCCCGAACCGGCCGGTCGGCCAGGTCGAGCCGGGAGACGGCGCCGCGCTGCCGATCGACGCGGCCATGATCCGGCGCAGATCGGCGGCGGGCAGCGCCAGCCGGCCGGTATAGGGCCCCTCGCGCGGCAGCAGCAGCGAGCCGCTGGCCGTGGCGCCCCCCAAATGGGCCGTGATCGCGTCGAGGCGCGTCGCCTCGGCGGTGACCAGGAGGCGGGCATGCGCGTCGAGGACTCCGTCGGGCAGGAGCCGCGCCGGGCCTTCGGCCAGGATCTGGCCCGGCCCGTCGGCCTGCACGGTGACCTGCCGTCCATCCGCGCCCTCGTCGACCACCAGCGACAGCCCCGGCCCGGCGAGAGAGCCCGTGGCGCGCCCACTGCCGAGCGAAAGCGCGAGCCGCGCCGGGCCGCCCTGCGCCGGGGCCGGCAGCCCGAAGGCGGTGAACACCTGGCGCCGGTCGTTCAGCTCGAAATTCAGCGCCGCGCGCCGCCAGGAGCCGCCACGGTCGAGCAGCCCGTCCAGCGTCAGCTTGCCGGCCGCCGCCATGCCTTCGGCCGAGACGCCAGTCTCGCCCGAAGCCGCGCGGGTCAGCCGGAAGCCGGCATCGAGCCGTGCCAACCCGTCGCTGGTGCGGGCCAGGATCTCGGCCGCGGCCTCCGGCAGCAACGGCCCGGCCAGGGCGGTCAGGGCTTCGAGGCGCGGCGCGCGCACCCGGCCGGAAATCTCGCCTCCCTCGGCGAGCAAGGCCCCGGCACCGGTGACGCTGACGCCACCGAAGCCCTCGACCGACAGGCGTCGCAGGCGCCAGCTCTCGCCTTCCCGGCGGATATCGAGATTCGCAGAGCCGGGCGGCGCGCTCCGGAAGCGCGCATTGTTCAGGCTGAGCTCCAGCGCGATCTCCGGCTGGTCGAAGAGCCCGGCCAGGCTCGTCCCGGGCGGAAGCGCGTCGAGCACCAATCCGTTCACGGCCGCCTTGGCCGCCAGCCGCGTCGGGCCGAGCTCGCCCGAGGCCTCCAGGCGAAGGCCGGACGATCCGGCGACGATGAGATGCTGGAAGGACATTTGCCCGGCCGACCACGAGCCGGTGGCGTCCGCGTCGACCCGCCCGAGCCGGGCGATGAAATCGGCGAGCGCCGGATCGAGGCCGGCCCGCCCGAGCAGCAGCGCAAGCCGCCGCGCATCCTCGGCCTTGAGGTTGAGCCGTCCCTCGGCTCCGTCCGGCCCGAGGCTGCCGCTTGCGCCGATCAGGGCACCGCCCACCCGGACCGAGGCGGAAGTCTCGCTCAGCCCGGCATCGTGCAGGCGCCCGCGCAGGGCGAAACCCGAGAAATCCTCGCCGTGCCAGATCAGCTGGTCGAGGTCGAGGCTGACGTCCAGGCTGCCCGGCAGGCCGTGCAGCGCCCGCGCGAAGCCCTGCCGCTCCGCCAGCGCCGCCGCAAGGGCGTCGGCGTCGAGCCGGCGCGCCCTGAGCGCCAGCGCCCCTGTCCCGTTGCCCGGCAGATAATGGCCCTCGCCCTCGAGCCGCGCCGCGCCGCCGGCGAGGTCGAGCGCGAGGCCCGCGAGCTCGAGCTGCCGGCTGCCGCCGCGCACCCGCCCGGAAAGCGCGACGGAGCCGCCCGGCGAGAGATTGAAGGCGCCGTCGAGCTCGGCGGCGACGCCGCCCTGCCGCGGCGGGAAGGCGAAGGAGCCGTCGAAGGCGAGCTGCAAATCCTCGCCCGTCAGATTGGCCTTGGCCCGCAGCCGCCCCCCCTCTTCCAGCTCGCCCGTGGTGATGCGCAGCGAGGCGCCGTCGACCTCTCCCTCGAAGCGCCACGGCCCGGCCAGGCTGACCGCCGAAACCTCGGCCGCGATCGGCGCGATCGTGAGCGCAGGGCGCCCGGCCTCGCGCCAGACCAGGGCCGAGCGGCTGATCGTCAGCCGGTCGAGCCTTGCCTCGGCGGGGATGGCCTTGCCCGTCCGCTCCGGCAGGCGGACCGCGCCGGTCTCGTCCGCGACGAGCTGGAGCGTCGCACCGTCCAGGCGCGCCTCGGAGAACCGGAACTCGCCGCGCGCCAGGGCCGTCAGCGCGAGCTCGACGGTCGCCTGTTCGGCCGTCGCGGCGCTGGTTCCGGCGCTGCCGACCCCGATCCGGACATCCTGCAGGGCGATGCGCGGCGACGGCAGGAGCCGCAGGCTGATGTCGCCGCCGATCTGCGTCTCGACGCCGAGCGCCTCGCTCAGCCGGGCCTCGAACTGCGGACGATAGGCGCGCCAGTCGACGAAGCCGGGGCCGATGAGGGCCGCGAGCAGAGCCAGGACCAGCAGGCCGGCCAGAACTGTCAGGCTTTCACGCAACGTCCGCTTTCTGTCCCTGTCGTCATTGTCGAGCGATGCCGATCTCGGACGTCATCGCGAGCGCAACGAAGCAATCCAGCGAGCGTAGAGCGCTGCCGCCCTGGATTGCTTCGTCGCTTTGCTCCTCGCAATGACGGCCTGCACCGGAAGCTGTCCTCACCATGCCTGCAAGTCGCGGCAGGATCACGACATTTCGGCGAAGCAGGCGGGGGGCGCAAGCCGCTGCGATGTCACAAGGCGATGATTTTTCCGGGGTTGAGGATGTTCTGCGGATCGAGCGCCCGCTTCAGGGTCCGCATCACCGCCAGCGCCTCCGCGCCGTGCTCCTGCTCGAGATACTTCATCTTCTTCTGGCCGACGCCGTGCTCGCCGGTGCAGGTGCCGCCCATGGCGAGAGCGCGCTTGACCAGCCGGTCGATGAAGGCCTGCGCCCGCTCGACCTCGGCCGTATCGCTGAGGTCGACCAGCGGCTGGGTGTGGAAATTGCCGTCGCCGACATGGCCGGCGATCGGCGCGATGAGCCCGGTCTCCTCGATGTCGCGCTTGGTCTCCTCGACGCATTCGGCCAGCCGCGAGATCGGCACGCAGACATCGGTCGCGACCGAATCGAAGCCGGGGCGCAGCGCCTTGGCCGCCCAATAGGCGTCATGGCGCGCCTGCCAGAGCTTGGAGCGATCCTCCGCCTTGGTCGCCCATTCGAAAGGGCCGCCGCCGAACTCGGCCGCGATCTCGCCGAAGCGCTCGGACTGCTCGGCGACGCCGGCCTCCGTGCCGTGGAACTCGACGAAGAGCATCGTCGTCTCCGGCAGGCCGAGCTTGGCATGCAGGTTGACGCCGCGGATCATCACGTCGTCGAGCAATTCGATGCGCGCGACCGGCAGGCCGGTCTGGATGGTCAGGATCGTGGCGTCGCAGGCCGCCTTGACCGACGGGAAGGGACAGACGCCGGCGGCGATCGCCTCCGGAATGCCGTGCAGCTTCAGCGTCACCTCGGTGATGATGCCGAGCGTGCCCTCCGAGCCGACGAGCAGGCGGGTGAGGTCGTAGCCGGCCGAGGTCTTGCGGGCCCGGGTCGAGGTCTTGACGACCGAGCCGTCGGCCATCACCGCGGTCAGCGCCAGCACATTGTCCTTCATCGTGCCGTAGCGCACCGCATTGGTGCCGGAGGCGCGCGTCGCCGCCATGCCCCCGATCGAGGCGTCGGCGCCCGGATCGATCGGGAACATCAGGCCCTGGTCGCGCAGATGCTCGTTGAGTTCCTTGCGCGTCACGCCGGCCTCGACCACCACGTCGAGATCCTCGGCATGGACGGCGATGATCCGTTTCATCTGCGACATGTCGATGCAGACTCCGCCGAACACCGCATTGACGTGGCCCTCCAGAGAGGTGCCCGTGCCGAAGGCGATGACCGGCACGCCATGGGCGGCGCAGAGCTTCACGATCTCGGAGACTTCCTCGGTGCTCTGCGGGAAAACCACCGCATCCGGCGGCAGATTCGGGATCCAGGTCAGGGTGTGGCCGTGCTGCTGGCGCACCGCGAGGCTGGTCACGAGCCGGTTGCCGAAGCGCGCCGCGAGGGCCTGCGTCACCGCCGCGACCGCATCCGGAGAGGGCGGCAGCGCTGCGGCGGAGACAGGGCTGTCATGAAGGGCGGCGGCGGGCAGGCTCATTGTCAAGGTCCGGTGTTGGCGCTTAGACTTGGAACAGATCGGTTTCGCAATTGGTTACGGTCCGATATCAACCGGGCTCCGCAGCCGGATCGCGATGCTGACGCCGACCATGATCGGTGCATAGTAGATCACGCGACGGCGGAAATGGGCAGCCGCAATCTTGCGGCCGCCCCTTGAACGAGGCGCCGAACAGGGAGGGCGATCATGAAGCAAGACACACGCGCCCCGGCGCTGTTCTTCGCACCATTCGTCTCGTCGGCCATGCGCGTCGAGCCGCAATGGATCGACTTCAACGGCCATCTCAACATGGCCTATTACCATGTGCTGTTCGACCGGGCGGTGGACGAGGTCTTCTCGCTCGTCGGGCTGACACGGGACTATGCCGAGACGCGCCACGCCTCCACTTTCGCGGCGGAGTGCCACATCCTCTACAAGCGCGAGCTGACCGAGGGCGACCTCGTGCGCGTGACGGCGCAGCTCATCGCCTTCGACGACAAGCGCCTGCACTACTATCTCGAGATGCGGCACGCCAACGAAGGCTGGCTGGCGGCGACGAGCGAGAACCTGTCGCTGCATGTCGACATGGTCCATCGCAAGGTCACGCCCTTCCCGCCCGACATCCTGGCGAACATCGCCCTGATGAAGGCCGCCCACAGCATGATGCCGCTGCCGGCCACGATCGGCCGGATCATCGGCATGCCGAAGAAGTCGGCGATCCGGGTGGACGACGTGGCGGAAGAGCGCGAGCCGGAAACGACCGAGACGCGCCACTAGGGCGCTCCCGATCTCGCGGAAGCGTGGTCCGATATTGCGGGGAGCGCGATCTCTCGCCGGGCGATCGGGCCGCCTCAGGCCTCGTCGTCGGGGATCTTGAGCTTGTGCCCGCAGGCCTTGCAGTAGACGGCGTCCGGCTCGTGGCGCTGCAGGGCGCATTCCGGGCAGGGAAACAGCACCTTGTTCGGCCGGAACAGCGCCTGCGCCAGCCGCACGAACAGCGTGATCCCGACGATCATCACCACGATCGAGGTCAGCTTGCCGGCGATGCCGGGCAAGGTCACGTCGCCGAACCCGGTCGTGGTCACGGTCGCGACCGTGAAATAGAGCGCCTGGACATAGCTCTCCAGCCCGCCCTCCTGCTGGAAGAAGAAGGTGTAGACGAAGCCCGTGACGACGAAGAGGAACGTCGCGATGTTGCTCAGCGCACGCACGACATTCTCCCATTCGCGGAAGCGCGTGGTGCGGAACTGCGCCCAGACGATGCCCTTGTGGGAGAGCGACCAGAGCCTGAGGATGCGCAGGAAGCCGAAATTCTCCAGCCATTGCGGCATGAGCAGCGTCGACAGGATGAACAGGTCGAGCAGCATGGTCGGCTGGCGCAGCAGCCTGAGCATGTTGGTGGAGGCGAGCAGCCGTGCCCCGATCTCGGCGATCATGATGATCGCGACGGAATAGTCGATCCAGAGGAAGGCCGACTTCTCCCTGAGCAGCGGCGTCACGATGAAGAAGGCGATGATCAGCAGATCGACGACCGTCGTCACCGCCTGGAAGCGCAGCGCCGCCGGGGAACGGCCGTGATAGAGCTGGCGCAGCCGGTCCCGAAACGTCTCGAAGCGGCTCTTGGGCGGGCTGGAATCGGGGCTGTCCATCGCCGGCAGGATAGCGCCCGGCGAAGCGGGCCGCCAAGGACCGGCTTTCGCTCGCCAGCGGAAACGAGTTTCGACGCCGGGCGGTCGCTATCCTAGCCGCGCGGCCTCGCCGCGACCGCGTGGACGGCATAGCCGCGATAGGGCGCCGCCACCCGGCAATCGGCCCCGGCTGCCCCAGCCAGCAAGCGCGTCACCGCCGGCAGATCCTCGCGCGGCGTGACGTGGAACAGCCCGAGCCAGCGCAGCAGCACCGCCTTGAACGGCGCCGGCAGCCCGCCCTGATCGCCGAAATCGACGATGTGCAGCGCCCCGCCCGGCTCGAGGCGGTGCAGCGCCTCGGCGACGACGCCCTGCCAGGGCGGGATCATCGACAGCGCGTAGGAGATCACGATCCGGTCGAAGCCCGGCAGGCCGAACAGCGCCTGCGGATCGAAATCGGTGGCGTCGGCCCGGGCGAGCCTGATCCGCTTCTCCATGCCGGCCTTCGCGACCGCTCCCTGGGCCGTCGCCAGCATCTCGCTGGAGACGTCGAGCCCGTAGCAGGCGCAGGACGGGTAGCGCCTCGCGATCCGGATCAGGTTGCGCCCGGTGCCGCAGCCGATCTCCAGCACCGTGCCGCCGGGGGGCGGCTGCAGCCCGTCGATCAGCTGGTCCCTCCCGAGCAGGTAGAACTTCCGGCTGGCGTCGTAGATATGGCGCTGGTGCCGGTAGATCCGGTCCATCAGGCCTGCGGTCGAGCCTGCCGGCGCCGGCGCGCTCACCGGCCCTGCCCCGCCAGCACATAGAGGTGGAAGCCGCCATAGATCGCCGAGCGGTCCTGTCGGCAGAGTTCGCGGCTGCGCGCCTCGTCATAATGCCACTGGTCGAGGATCGCGGCCGGCACCCGGCCGGGCAGCAGCCGCTCGTCGGCCGCGGTGCGGAAGATCACCCGCGCCCCCGGCCGAGCCGTCCGGGTGATCTGCGACCACAGCGCAGCGAGATCGGCGTCGTTCATCCAGTCCTGCGCGTCGAGCAGCACATAGGCATCGCAGCTCTCGGCCGGCTGGTCTGCCAGGAAGGCCGTGACGGCGTTCTGGTGATAGGAGACGCCGCTTGCGCGCGCTTTCACCGCGGCGAAATTCTGCGGCTGGAGATAGGGCGGCAGCGCCGCGCCCGGCCCCTCGCCATAGCGCCGGCCGAAGGCCTGCTGGGCGAAGTAGTTCTCCTTCAGGTCGAACCCGCAGGCGAGCCGTTCCAGCCTGAGCCTCAGCGCGCCGAGGATGCCGTCCTCGCCATCGGCCGCCAGCGCCTTGTACTGCGCCGGCGGGATGCCGAGCCCGTAAAGCGAGGCCGGCTGGCGCACCAGCCAGCGCACCAGCCTGCGCTCGAAGACCGGCGCGAGATGCCTGTCGTAGAGCGCCCGCTGCTCGGCCATGTCGCGCGCCGCGAGCATCGCCTTGGGATTGCCGCCGAGCAGCCGCGCCAGCACATGCCCCGTGCCGATGAAGCGGCCGAGCAGCCCGTAGCGGTGGAAGCCGTTGGCGAAGAGGTGGATCCGCCGCCGCCCGTTGAGGCCCCGCCCCTCCCAATAGCCCCGCGAGACGGCGTCGAGATGCGGCGCGATCTCCCGGTCGTAGAAGGCGACGTTGTCGCGCCGGTCGGCCCGGCCGAAGAAGCGCAGCAAGCTTTCGTGTTCCCCCATCCGCGCCAGGGCGGCCAGCTTCAGCCGGCCGAGCGCGATATGCGCGGCGTTGAGATCGACCGCGCTGACGCGGATCGGCGCGGCCGTCAGATAGGAGAGGATGTTGCAGGAGCCCGACGCGATCGCGACGACATGGTCGTCGGCCTTGAGCTGCAGCGCCGCCATGTCGACGATCGGGTCCTCCCAGATCTGCGGATAGACCAGGCCGGAGAAGGCCCGCGCGAACAGCCATTCCAGCATCCCCGCCTTCGACAGCTTCTTGCTGCGCCGGACGGCCAGTCCCAGATCCGAGCTCGTCATGCGGCGGGCCGCGCGCGCTGTCTGCGTCGCCTGTTGCGTCACCGTTTTTCCTCCCTTTGCGGGTGGCGGGCCTGCTCGCATCGGACCGGAACGTGGAAACCACTTTCCGGATAAATCCGATGCTTCGGCAAAGGGATGGATCGCCACGCCGCGTCCGAATGGACGCGCGGCGATCTAGAGGAGTCGCGTGACGGTCAGGTGACGGAGCCTTGCCTCTCGCCGCGGCGTCTCGAGAGCCATTTCGAACGACGGGGCTGAAATCCGGAACGTGGAGCGCCATATTGGCGGGCACGAGAGCCGGCAAGGCGGCTCACCGCCCGCAAACAGGGAGATCGCAATGGGCCTGATGAGCATGTTCGGCGAGCCGAAGCAGCAGGACGAGACCTTCCCCTTCCAGCTCACCGACGCCGAGTGGCGCGAGCGGCTGACGCCGGAGCAGTACCAGGTGCTGCGCGGCCACGGCACGGAGCGGGCCGGCTCCTGCGCGCTCAACTACGAGAAGCGCGCCGGCACCTTCTCCTGCGCCGGCTGCGGCCAGAAGCTGTTCAGATCGGGCAAGAAGTTCGAGAGCGGCACCGGCTGGCCGAGCTTCGACCAGCCGCTGGAGGGTGCGGTCGGCACCTCCGAGGACTTCAAGTTCGGCATGCACCGCATTGAGGTGCATTGCGCCAATTGCGGCGGCCATCTCGGCCACGTCTTCCCGGACGGCCCGCCTCCGACCGGCCTGCGCTACTGCATCAACGGCGTGGCGATGAATTTCGAGCCGGAAGCAAGCTGAAGCCGCACCGTCGTCATGGTCGGGCTTGTCCCGACCATCCACGTCTTTTCTGGCCTGTGCCGCGTTCAAGACGTGGATGCTCGCCACGAGGGCGAGCATGACGGTCGAGCCTATGAAACCGCCGGCACCGCCCGCCGCGCCAGCGCCGCCGCATCGACAGCCGGCGGCAAATCCCCGAACTGCCCCGACCAGCCATCGCCCAGCCGTGTCACGATGAAGGCGTCGGCGACCGCAGGTGGCGCAAAGCGCAGCAGCAGCGACGCCTGCAGCATCAGCGCCAACCATTCGGTCAATCGCCGCGCCTGCCCCTCGTTCCGCATCATCTCGGGCAGTTCGTCCTCCAGCCGCTTCAGCGCCGCGTCGTAGCGCCGGTCCCCCCCCGCGGCCGCCATCAACTCCGCCCGCAGCACGTCGACGGCTCCCGCCTCGCGCGCCAGCGAGCGCAGCACGTCGAGGCAGATGACATTGCCAGAACCCTCCCAGATCGCATTGAGCGGCGCCTCCCGATAGAGCCGCGCCATCGGGTTTTCCTCGATGAAGCCGTTGCCGCCATGGCATTCCAGCGCCTCGGCGACGAGGGCAGGCGCCCGCCGTGTGATCCAGTATTTCGCGATCGGCGCCCCGACCCGGGCCAGCAGCCGCTCGCTCGCCGATTCCTCCTGCCGGTCGAGCGCCGCGAACAGCCGGAAGGCGAGCCAGGCGGCTGCTTCCGCCTCGAGCGCAAGATCGGCCAGCACGTTCTGCATGATCGGCTGGTCGATCAGCGCCTTCTGGAAGGCGCGGCGATGTCGCGCGTGATGCGCCGCGAGCGAGACGGCCATCCGCATCAGCCCCGCCGAGGCGGCGGCGATGTCCAGCCGCGAATTGTGGTTCATCGAGAGCCCGGTGCGGATGCCCCGTCCCTGCTCGCCGATGAGATGGCCGATGGCGCCACGGAACTCGACCTCGGAGGAGGCGCTCGAGCAGTTGCCGACTTTTTCCTTGAGCCGCTGTATCGCGACGCCGTTGCGCGCCCCATCCGGCAGCCAGCCCGGCACGACGAAGCAGGATATGGCCTCGCCCGTCCGCGCCAGCGTCAGGAAGACGTCGGAATGCGGCACTGAGAAGAACCATTTTCGCCCGTGCAGCGACCAGGTGCCGTCGCCATTGTGCTCGGCATAGGTCTGGGTCTGGCGCAGATCCGAACCGCCTTGCGTCTCCGTCATCGCCGTACCGACGGTCGCGCCGGTCTTGAGATGGGCGGGCCCCTGCCGCGGATCGTAACGGTTCGAGGTGACGAGGGAACCCCACTGCTCCCAAAGCAGAGGGTCCTGCTTCAGCACCGGAACGGCGGCATAGGTCATGTTGATCGGGCAGCAGATGCCGGGCTCGGTGCCGTACCAGAGATATTGCAGCATGGCCCGCGCCACCTGGGCCCCGGGCTCGGGCCGGTTCCAGGCCAGCGCATGCGTCTCCTGCCCGATGGCGAGACCCATCAATTCGTGCCAGGCCGGATGGAACGCGATCTCGTCGATGCGGTTGCCGAAGCGGTCGAAGGCGCGAAGTTCGGGCGTGTAGCGATTGGCGAGATAGGCCAGTTCCTGCACCCGTGCCGAACCGACCGTCCGCCCTGCCTCGTGCAGGCGCTCCTTTGCCCAGTCGGCTCCGAAGGCCGCGACGATGCTCGGCAGAACCGGATCGGCGGCGAAGGCGTCGTACTCCGCCAGCACCGGCACTTGGTTGCTGACCTGCCAGACACTGCTTGTCATTGCCGCATCCTGCCTTGCCGTCATGGTCGGGCTTGTCCCGACCATCCACGCCTTCGCGCATCCAAGGCAGCGTTCAAGACGTGGATGCTCGGGACAAGCCCGAGCATGACGATCGAGCCCCGCTTGATCCAATGGAAAATGCACGAACGAGGGCGCAATCCTGACACGGGCGCCCTATATTCGCCGGAGAACGAATCACGCACGAGCACTGCACACCCTTGTCCGATACCGACCCCTTTTCCGCCCCCCCGCCCCGCCCCGGCGGCCTCGCCGCGCGCGCCGCGGCGCAGCCGGCGGCCGGCTATCTCGCGGGGCTGAACCCGGAGCAGCGCCAGGCGGTCGAGGCGACGGAGGGCCCGGTTCTGGTGCTGGCCGGTGCCGGCACCGGCAAGACCCGAGTGCTCACCACCCGCATCGGCCACCTGATCTCGACCGGCCGCGCCTACCCTTCGCAGATCCTCGCCGTCACCTTCACCAACAAGGCGGCGCGCGAGATGAAGGAGCGCGTCGCCCATCTCGTCGGCCCGGTCGCCGAAGGCATGCCCTGGCTCGGCACCTTCCACTCGATCTCGGCCAAGCTGCTGCGCCGCCACGCCGAGCTCCTCGACCTGCGCAGCGACTTCACCATCCTCGACACCGACGACCAGATCCGCCTGATGAAGCAGGTGATCCAGGCCGAGGGCATCGACGAGAAGCGCTGGCCCGGCCGCATGCTGGCAGGCTTCATCGACTCGTGGAAGAACCGAGGCCTCGCGCCCAAGGACGTGCCCCATGGCGAGGCCGCCGTCTTCGCCAACGGCAAGGGCGGCAAGCTCTACGCCGCCTATCAGGAGCGGCTGAAGGCGCTGAACGCCGTCGATTTCGGCGACCTGCTGCTGCACTGCCTGACGCTCTTCCGCGACTGCCCGGACGTGCTCCAGACCTATCACGACCGCTTCCGCTACATCCTGGTCGACGAGTACCAGGACACCAACACGGCGCAGTATCTCTGGCTGCGACTGTTGGCGCAGGGCCGGCGCAACATCTGCTGCGTCGGCGACGACGACCAGTCGATCTATGGCTGGCGCGGCGCCGAGGTCGACAACATCCTGCGCTTCGAGCACGATTTTCCGGGCGCGACCGTGATCCGGCTGGAGCGCAACTACCGCTCCACCGGCCATATCCTCGCCACCGCCTCGAAGCTGATCGCCCGCAACGAGGGCCGCCTCGGCAAGACCTTGCGCACCGAGGACGAGCCCGGCGAGAAGGTCACCATCACCGGCGCCTGGGACAGCCAGGAAGAGGCCCGCCTGATCTCCGACGAGATCGAGGCGATGCAGGCCAAGAGCTACAATCTCGCCGAGGTCGCGGTGCTCGTCCGCATCTCCGCCCAGATGCGCGAGATCGAGGAGCGCTTCGTCCAGGCCGGCGTGCCTTATCGCGTCATCGGCGGCCCGCGCTTCTATGAGCGCGCCGAGATCCGCGATGCGCTCGCCTATCTGCGCTGCGTCGTCTCGCCCACCGACGATCTCGCCTTCGAGCGCATCGTCAACGTGCCCAAGCGCGGCCTCGGCGACGCGACGGTCCAGCTCCTGCACAACCACGCCCGCGCCGCCGGTTTCTCGCTGATGCAGTCCGCCCGCGCCGCGGTCGAGAGCGACGAATTGAAGCCCAAGGCCCGCACGGCGCTGCGCGAGCTGGTCGATGCCTTCGGCCGCTGGTCGGCGCGCGCCGAGCACATGCCGCAGGGCGAACTCGCCGAGCTGGTGCTGGAGGAATCCGGCTACACCGAGATGTGGAAGAAGGACCGTTCGGCCGATGCCGCCGGGCGCCTCGAAAACCTCAAGGAACTCGTCCGCTCGCTCGACGAATTCCCCGACCTGCCGGCCTTTCTCGAACACGTCTCGCTGGTGATGGACGTCGCCGATGGCGAGGCCGAGGCGCGCGTCTCGATCATGACGCTGCACGCGGCCAAGGGCCTGGAGTTCGACACGGTCTTCCTGCCCGGCTGGGAGGAAGGGCTGTTCCCGAACCAGCGCGCCCTCGACGAGAACGGCCGCGCCGGCCTCGAGGAGGAGCGTCGCCTCGCCCATGTCGGCCTCACCCGCGCCCGCAAGAAGCTGAAGCTCTATTTCGCCTCGAACCGGCGCATCCACGGGCTCTGGCAGACCAGCCTGCCCTCCCGCTTCATCGACGAATTGCCGGAGGAGCATGTCGAGGTCGAGCAGGCGCCGACCAGCTATTCGCAGGGCGGCTACGGCGCCTCGCGCTTCGACCGGATGGAGAGCTTCGGCTCAAGCTACAACACGCCGGGCTGGCAGCGCGCCCAGGAGAACCGTGCTCGCAACGGCGGCGGCAGCGGTTTTTCGGAGAGCGGCCGCGGCTTCGGCCAGGGCGGTTTCGGAGGCGGCTCGCGCCAGCGCGGCCCGCTGCTGATCGAGGGCGAGCTCACCGCCAAATCCACGGGCGAGTCGGCCTATGGCGCTGGGGCCCGCGTCTTCCACGTCAAGTTCGGCCCCGGCTCGGTCGCCAGCGTCGACGGCAACAAGCTGACGGTGGATTTCGACAAGGCCGGCCGGAAGATGGTGCTGGATTCTTTCGTGCAGAAGGCCGGCTGAACTTATCCGACACCATCCTCGAAAAGACCGACCATGACTCCCCAGATCGTGCTCACCGACGCCGAAGACGCTGCTTTTCGCGAGGTCCTTTCCAACGGCCTGAAAGGCTACAACGACGAGAAGATCGGCCGGCATGACCGCCAGCCGCTCGCGATCCGCGTCTGCGATCCGGAGACCGGCGAACCCATCGGCGGGCTGGCCGGGCGCACCTCGCTCGGCGTGCTCTTCATCGACACCGTCTATCTGCCGAAGAGCCTGCGCGGCACCGGCGTCGGCAGCCGCATCCTCGCCATGGCCGAGGAGGAAGGGCGCAAGCGCGGCTGCAGCAAGGCCGTGCTCTTCACCATCAGCTTCCAGGCGCCGGAATTCTACAAGAAGCTCGGCTGGCAGGTCTTCGGCGAGATTGCGCCGAAACCGCCCGGCGCGACCCGGATCTACCTGACCAAGGACCTCTGAGCGCCCGGAGGCCAGCCGCAAATTCGAGCCCTCATCCTGAGGAGCCGCGAAGCGGCGTCTCGAACGATGCTTCAGATATCTCCGGAGTCTCCTGGAACATCCTTCGAGACGCAAGCCTTCGGCTTGCTCCTCAGGATGAGGGCTGAGATGCGGTAGAAGGGTTGCTCACGCTCCGCCTTCCCGCTCCCGAAAAGCCTTCCGTGCCGCCGAGACCTCGGCGTAATAGGTCTCGGCCCAGGTCCAGACACCGCAGAAGGCGGCGCTGAGCTCGCGCCCCAGCTCGGTCAGCGTGTAGTCGACATGCGGCGGGATCACCGGATGGACGGTCCGGACCACCAGCCCGTCGCGCTCCATCTCGCGCAGCGTCTTGGTCAGCATCTTCTGGCTGATGCCGCCGACGATGCGGCCGACCTCGGTGAAGCGCAGGGTGCCGTGCTCCTCGAGCGCCTCCAGCACCAGCATCGTCCATTTGTCGGCCACCTGCGCGATCACCTGCCGCACCAGCGACTCGACCGCCGGGCTGACCGGCGGGATCGCCTCGCTGCGTCGATGCATCGCCGCCATCGCCATCCGGATCGCCTGCATCCGACACTCTCCTTTTGGTGCGTATGGCACCTTCGGGCGCCTTCTTTCCTTTGAAGACCGACGTTGCCACCTCCCGAAGCGCAACCACAAGAGGGCCCGTCATGAACATCTCCGGCAACACCATCCTGATCACCGGCGGCGGCTCCGGCATCGGCCGCGCGCTCGCCGAGGCGTTGCACGCCAGGGGCAACAAGGTCATCGTCGCCGGCCGCCGCGAAGCGGTGCTCGGCGCGGTCACCACGGCCAATCCCGGCATGGAATCGATGCTGCTCGACATCCAGGACAAGGCCGATATCGAGGCCTTCGCCCGGCAGGTGGTCGAGCGCTTCCCGAAGCTCGATGCCGTGTTGAACAATGCCGGCATCATGAAGCCGGAAAACGTCCCGGCCGCCGACAACCTCGCCATCGCCGAGGAGACGATCGCGACCAACCTGCTCGGTCCCATCCGGCTAACGACGGCGCTGCTGCCGCACCTCCTGAAGCAGCCCCGCGCCACGGTGCTCACCGTCTCCTCGGGCCTGGCCTTCGTGCCGCTGGCGGCGACGCCGACCTACTCCGCGACCAAGGCCGCGATCCATTCCTGGTCGATCGGCCTGCGCGAGCAGCTCAAGAGCACGTCTGTCGAGGTCGTCGAGATCGCGCCGCCCTATGTGCAGACCGAGCTGCTCGGCCCGCACCAGGCGGTCGACCCGGCCGCGATGCCGCTGGCCGAATTCATCTCCGAGGTGATGACGATCCTCGAAACCCAACCCGAGGCCAACGAGGTCATCGTCGAGCGCTGCAAGCCGCTGCGCCATGCCGAGGCGAACAGCCAGTTCGCGCAGGTCTTCGCCGCGCTGAACGCCCAGCACGCCTGAACGACGCACCTCAGGCGACGGCGGCGATGTCGAGCGCGAAGACGGCGCGGTTCCGGCCCTGCGCCTTCGCCCGGTAGAGCTGCTCGTCGGCCTCGATGACCAGTTCGTCGAGCGCCGCGCCGCCGGCCTGGCCGGCGGCGCCGATGCTCACCGTCAGGCCGATCGCCCTGCCGCCGGGAGCCTCGATCTTCAGCCTCCGGACCGCATCGAGAATCCGCAGCGCGGCGGGGCGCGCATCGGGCAGCGCGATGCCGGGGAGATAGACGGCGAATTCCTCGCCGCCGAAGCGCCCCGACAGTCCGCCCCTGCCGACGGCCCCGGCGATCGCCTTCGCCAGCCGGCGCAGCACATCGTCCCCGACCGGATGGCCGAAGCGGTCGTTGATCTGCTTGAAATGGTCGGCATCGATGAAGAGCAGCGTGCCCTGCCCGCCCCCGCTTATCGCTTCATCGAGCGCCGCGAGGAAGCTCTCGCGATTGAGCATCCCGGTCAGGCCATCGCGGCGCGCCTTTTCCAGAAGGGCATCATGCGCGGCGGAGAGCTCTCGATGCGTCTCCTCGAGTTCGCCATGCAGCCGCGCGATCTCGGCAAAGGCGTCGCGCAGCCGCTGCCCCTGCCAGAACTGCCAGGCGCTCACAGGCCAGGCGATCAGGAGCGGGCACAGGATGCACATCAGCCAGGCATTGCCGTCGACCACGCCGCCGAGCATCGGCACGATCGTCACCGCGATGCCGAGCGAAGCCGCGATCGACAGCAATGTCGCAAGGCTGGCCTTGAGGATGATGCGGCACGTCGAGGAGGTCATGGTCCAGCCCCCGTAGCGGGGATTGCTGAACGTTGGGTTTCGCAGCGGCAACGCCGGCCATTTCCGATGACAGCGGCGGGCGCGCCTGCTAAGCCCGCGCCATGCGCGAAGGCCTCCTGCCGGCGACGGTCGCGACCGTCCTCGAACTCTCCACCTCGGGCGAGAAGGCCCGGGCCCTGACCGAACTGCTCGGCGAGATCTTCGATCCGACCGAGACCGCGATCTCGGCCTTCGAGCTCGAGGAAGGCGTCACCACGCTCTCGCTGAACGCGCCCTGGAAGGTCGAGATCTATTTCGCCAACCATCCCGACGAAGAGGCGGTGCGCGACCTGCTGCGGCCGATCGTCGGCGATGCCGTCGACACCACCCCCTTCACCACGGTGAACACGCGGGACTGGGTCGCGACCAGTCTCGAGGGCTTGAAGCCGGTGCGCGCCGGCCGCGTCATCGTCCATGGCGCGCATGACCGCGATGTCGTGCGGGTCAACGACGTCGCCATCGAGATCGAGGCGGCGCTCGCCTTCGGCACCGGCCATCACGGCACCACCTCGGGCTGCCTGATGGCGCTCGACGCCGCGCTGAAGAAGCGCCGGCCACGCCACGCGCTCGATGTCGGCACCGGCACGGGCATCCTGGCACTGGCGCTCGCCAAGCAGATCAAGCGCAAGGTCGTCGCCGGCGACATCGATGCGGTCGCAGTCGAAGTCTCCGCCCATAACGCGCGGCTCAACCACGCGCCCAACGCGCTCGATCTCTATGTCGCGCCGGGGCTGCGCCATGCCAAGGCCAATCGCCCGGGCCGCTTCGACCTCGTCTTCGCCAATATCCTGGCCGGGCCGCTGCGGCAGCTCGCGCCCTCGATCGCGCGCGTGCTCTCGCGGGACGGCACGCTGATCCTGTCCGGGCTGCTCGCCATGGACGTCGCCGGCGTGGCCTCGGCCTACCGCCACCACGGCATCTATCTCGTCAGTCAATCGCTGCGCGAGGGCTGGGCGACGCTGGTCATGAAAAAAGGCGGCGCAGCCCCGAGGCTCCGCCGCCCTGCCTGACCTCCGGCGCTGTCGGAAGCGCGAGGTCGTTACTCTTCGACGTCAGAAGTCGATATGGCCGTACTTGCGCTCGGCCTCGGCCTGGAGGCTGCGAGCATCGTGCCAGACGGCGGCGGCGAACTTCGCCGCATCGACGATCTGCTCGACGACATGCTTGATGATGGCGATCATGGTTGTGATCCTGGATGTTGCCGGCGCGCGGCTTGGCCGCGACGGCCGGGAATTCAGCGGTTGAAAGGCAGCGAGACGTCGCTCGACAACGTCGCGGACGGGTAACCGCCCAGGACGATCTCAGCCTCGTTGACGAGGAGGTTGCGGGCGCGCAGCTCGCGGGCGGCGGAGCGTTTGCGGCTCTCGATCAGCGCGGCATAGAGGCGCTGCATCACACCCGGCTTGTCGGCCTTGCGGGCCGTGGTCTCGGCCGCCACCGCTACGGGCAGCACATCGGCGTTGTTCAACACATAGGTCATGGGTCCATCTCCGAAAAACGAAGGACAGTCCCGGTCGCTTCCTCGTTCTCTTATGCGACTAAGGTGGGATCATTTCGCACCTGCGAGAAGATATGTTCGCATATGCGAGATATGCAGAAAACGCATGCAATTGGCCCATTGGCGTTAATATTTGCGTTGATTGCATAACCAAATGGCACAATGCAGCTCGGACAGGCAGCGCGGCCCCACCGGACGGGCATCGCCGCGCCGACGCATTTGCGCTGGCGCTTTCACCGGCGGGGCGCGACGATGCCGCACGCCATTCCGGACCCTGCCATGACCGATTCGACCTTGCCGACCTGCCGCTTCCAGTCCTTTTCCGAGCCGAGCGACCCCAGGCAGGTCGCGGGCCGGGTCACCGCCCTGCGCCAGGCACTGGCGGCGCAGGGCCTCGACGGCTTCGTGATCCCGCGCGCCGACGAGCATCAGGGCGAATATGTCCCGGCCCATATGGCCCGGCTCGCCTGGTTGACCGGCTTCACCGGCTCGGCCGGCAATGCCGTGGTGCTGGCAGACAAGGCGGCGCTGATCGTCGACGGCCGCTACACCATCCAGTCCGCCGAGCAGACGGACACCGCGGTCGTCACGCCGGTGCGCATGGAGGACACGCCGCTGGAGCGCTGGATCGAGCAGAATCTGCCGGCCGGCGGCAAGCTCGGCTACGATCCCTGGCTGCACACCGTCGATGGCGTCGCCAGGCTGGAGAAGGCCGCCGCGGCGGCGGGCGGCAGCCTCGTTGCCCTCTCCGCCAATCCGGTCGACGCACTCTGGTCGGACCGCCCGGCAGCGCCCTCCGCGCCGGTCAAGGCGCACCCGGCCGCCTATGCCGGCGAGACCCCGGCCGCCAAGCTCGACCGCATCCGCAAAGCGTTGGCCGAGGCGAAGGTCGATGCCCTCGTGGTGTCGGATCCGCACGCGCTGGCCTGGGTGTTCAACATCCGCGGCGGCGATGTCGAGCACACGCCGCTGCCGCTCGGCTACGCCATCGTCCCGCGCGAAGGCCGCCCGACCGTCTTCCTCGCGCCGGAGAAGATCACCAACGAAGCCGGCGATGCCATCGGCGCGGTCGGCGAGATCGCCGCCCCGGCAGCCCTCGAGGAGCAATTGAAGAAGCTCGGCGCGGCCAAGGCGAAGGTCCGCCTCGATGCGACGACCGCCGCCTCGGCCCTGGCGACGCTGATCCGCGACGCCGGCGGCACGCCCGATGCCGGCACCGACCCGATCGCGCTGATGAAGGCGCGCAAGAACACGGCCGAGCTGAACGGCGCCCGCGCCGCCCATCTGCGCGACGGCGCGGCGATGACGAACTACCTCTCCTGGCTGGCGCGCGAGGCGCCGAAGGGCCGCTTGACCGAGATCGACGCCGTCGCGGCGCTCGAAGCCGAGCGGCTCCGGACCGGGCTGCTCAAGGACGTCTCCTTCACGACGATCGCCGGCGCCGGCCCCAACGCCGCCCTGCCGCATTACCGCGTCAGCGAAGCGACCAACCGCAAGCTGGAGCCCGGCATCTTCCTGGTCGATTCAGGCGGCCAGTACGAGGACGGCACCACCGACATCACCCGCACCATCGTCATCGGCGAGCCCAGCGCCGAGATGCGGGATCGCTATACCCGCGTGCTCAAGGGCCATGTCGCGATCTCGCGGCTGGTCTTCGTCAAGGGCACCTCGGGGGCGCAGCTCGATGCCTTCGCCCGCCTGCCGCTCTGGCAGGGCGGCTTCGACTTCGACCACGGCACCGGCCACGGCGTCGGCAGCTATCTCTCGGTGCATGAGGGGCCGCAGCGCCTGTCCAAGCTGGGCACCACGCCGCTGGAGCCGGGCATGATCCTCTCCAACGAGCCCGGCTACTACAAGCAGGGCGAATACGGCATCCGCATCGAGAACCTGATCGTGGTCGAGGAGCGCCAGATCCCCGGCGCCGAGCGCGTGATCTACGGCTTCGAAACGATCACCTGGTGCCCCTATGAGCGGGCACTGATCGAGAAGGGCATGCTCGATGCCGGCGAGATCGCCTGGATCGATGCCTACCACGCCGAGGTCTGGGAGAAGCTTTCGCCGCAGGTCTCGGGCGAGGCGAAGGCCTGGCTGGAGAAGGCCTGCCGGCCGCTGTGATCGACGCCTTTCCGCTAGGCTAATTCCTGGCCGCCGGAAGTATTTTCCGGCGGCCAAAGGCGGAATATGCCAGATCTCATACGATAACGCTACGGCAGGCGACGAAAAGTAATGGACGCAAATCCCCGATGCGATAACGTATTTTCCGGCTCGATCTGCCGCCATGTCGAAGCGAAACAAAGAGGGATATGCCATGCCCCTGAAGCTTGTACTGGCCGTTGCCACCCTGGCTTTTTTGCCTCTGCCGGCAGAGGCTCAACAGAAAGGCGGCAGCGATAGCGTTCGCGACGCATGCCAGGAAGAAGCCAACCAGGTGATCAAGAAGGACAGAACAAGCAGGCTGGACATGGAACAGAGGAGAGAATTGCGCCGCGAATACGCCAAAAATTGCCGCCAGAAAGCAAAGACAGGCTGACAACGCGAGCACGACTCCTCGCAGCGCTTCGGTGGCGCGCAGAGGTTGCTCAGACCTGCGAGGGAAGATGCGCGTCAGAACTAGGCGCGACTCGACTCACATCACCAGCCGGAACGCCACCACGGCCACGACGCCGACCGCCACGACGCCCAGCAGCGGAAGCCGTGTCGCCGCCAGCGCGGCGATGGCTGCAGCGGCCGTCTCGGCCCAGCCGGTGGCGAGCGCGCTCGGCGCGATCACCGCGACCAGCACTGCGGGCGGGATCGCGTCGAAGGCCGCCTGCGCGCGCGGCGACAGGTTGAGCCGCCCCGCCAGCGCAAGCCCCGCCACGCGCGTCGCATAGGTCACGATCGCCATGCCGAGGAAGGCGAGGAGGTTGATCGGGTCGACGCTCACGCCTCGGCCTCCTTCGTCGCCGGCTGCGCCTCGGAGCCCGCCGCGAGCCAGGCGGCCAACAGCCCGCAGAGCGCCCCGGCCGCGACATGCCAGGGCGGCCCGGCGAGGCGATAGGTCACCGCCGAGGCGATGCCAGCGGCCGCGACGGTCCAGAACGTCACCCTGCCCTTCCAGAAGGCGGCGACCAGTGCGATGAACAGCGCCGTGAAGGCGAAATCGGCGCCGAGCCGCTTCGGGTCGCCCAGCACCGCGCCGATCACCGCGCCGAGCGTCGAATTGATCAGCCAGCCGAGCACGAAAGGAACGACCATCGCGAACCAGTAGGCCGGCGTCAGCCGGTGCGTGCGGGCGCGCTTCTCGGCCAGCGCCCAGTTCTCGTCCGCCATATAGTAGAGCCCGAGGAATTTCTGCCAGCGGCTGAAGCCCTGCAGCTTGGGCGCCAGCGAGGCGCCCATCAGCACATGGCGCGCATTGATCAGCAGCGTCGAGAAGACCAGCGCCGCCACCGGCGCCGGGCTCGCCCAGAGCTCGATCGCGGCGAACTGGGCGCCACCGGCGAAGACCATCACGCTCATCAGGAAGACTTCGACCGGCGAGAGCCCCTTGCTGGCGGCGACCGCGCCGAAGAGCAGGCCGATCGGCGCCGCGGCCACCGCGGCCGGCCAGATGTCGTTCAGGCCGCGCCTGATGTCGTCGCGCATCGTGGGCATGGTTCGGTTCTCTCGAAAGGCCGCCTCAGGCGGCATGCGCCGCGCGGAAGGCCCCTGGCGTAACGCCGAAGCGGGCCTTGAAGGCACGGGTCAGATGCGGCTGGTCGCAGAAGCCGGTCGCCGCCGCGACGTCGCCGGGCATTTCGCCGCGCCGCAGCCGCTCGCGGGCGCGCCGGACGCGGACATCGACGAGATAGGCATGGGGCGTCAGCCCCGTCTCCCGGCGGAAGGCGCGGATCAGGTGGTGGCGCGGCAGGCCGGTGAGCCGCGCCAGGTCGGCGAGCGACAGGTCCTCGTCATAGCGGGCCTCGAAGACTTCCCGGGCCCGGGCGACGGGCCCGCCCTCCGCTCCCACGGACCGCACGGCGAGATCGGCATGGTGCGCGAGGCAGCGGGCATAGAAGCGCAGCAGCATCTCCTCGCCGGCCATGAGGTCGTCGCCATCCTCGATCGCGCGATGCGCGGCGGCGAAGAGCGCAGCGCCCTCGGCATCCTCCACCAGCGGCTGCGGAAAGAACGGCGTCCCGATCATCGCCCGACCGCTGAGCGAGGCCGCCACCTCGCGGATCAGCCCGACTTCGGGATAGGTCATCCGATAGCTGTAGCCCGGCCCATAGGGCTCGCCGTCATGGGTCTCGAGCGGGTTGACGAAGGTGATTTGGCCCGGCCGCGCATAGTGCCGCTCGCCCCGGACCCGGAAGGTCTCGCAGCCGGCCTCGATGACGCCCATCACATAGCTTTCGTGCTGGTGCGGTGCGTAGGCATGGCGGCGGAAGGTTGCGGCGAGGCAGTCCAGCCCGTCGAACCGGGCGGCCGGAAACAGCTTCGCCCGCTCGCCGGCGACGAGCGGTTCGAGGCAGAATGTCTCGCCCTGTGTGACTGCTTCCATGGCGCGAGCATAAACCCTCTCGCCGCATCGCTGTCTTGAAGAAAAGTGATCGGGCGCATCACGCGCCCGATCAGTTTGGTCATTCCGGGGGCAACCCGGTTTTCAATAGCCCTCGCCCTGAGGAGGCCCGAAGGGCCGTCTCGAAGGGCGATCCAGATGCCTCCGGAGCCTCCTGGACATCCTTCGAGACGCCGCTTCGCGGCTCCTCAGGATGAGGGCTCATATCCGGGAGGTCGTATCAGAGAGCATGCGCGGCCGCACCGGCGCCCACGCGCTCGGGGCTCTTGGCGCCGAGGAGCAGCACGCCGAGGCCGCCGACCAGCGTCGCGACGGTGGCGTAGGCGATGACGCCGAGCGTGCCGAAGCCGTCGACCAGGAGCCCGCCGAAGATGGCGCCGCTCGCGATCGCGACCTGGAAGGCGGCGACGAGCAGCCCGCCGGCGGATTCGGCCTCCTCCTCCGGCGCGACGCGCACCAGCCAGGTCTGGAAGCCGACCGGCAGCGCACCAAAGGCGAAGCCCCAGAGCCCGACGGCGACGGCCGAAGCGACCGGCGAGGCACCGGCGAACAGCAGGCTGGCCCCCATCAACGCGATCGCGAAGGCGCCGAAGATCACCGAGGCCTTGGCGCTGCGCGCCGTGATCGCCCCGCCGAGGAAGTTGCCGAAGAAGCCGCCGACGCCATAGGCGAGCAGGACGAGCGAGATCGCCTCGACCGAGAGCTGCGGAATCTGTTCAAGGAAGGGGCGGACATAGGTGAAGCCTGCGAAATGCCCGGAGATCACCACGACGATGCTGCCGAGCACGAGCGCGATGCTCGGCCGGCCGAGCAGCCGGAACAGCGTGCCGATATCGGGCGAGCCGCGCGCCGGCAGCCGCGGCAGCACCGCCATCTGGATGACGAGCGTCGCCACACCGATCAGCGCCGAGAGCCAGAACACGAAGCGCCAGCCCATCAGGTTGCCGAGATAGGCGCCGATCGGCGCCGCGCTGACGGTCGCGACCGAGACGCCGGTGAAGATCAGCGACATCGCCTTGGGCAGCGCGCTCGGCGGAACCAGCCGCATCGCGGTCGCCGCCACCATCGACCAGAAGGCGCCGAGCCCGATGCCGAGCAGAACGCGGGCGAAGAGCAGGGTCGGCAGGTTCGTCGCGACGGCGGCGAGCGCGCTGGAAACGATCAACAGGCTGGTCAGCGACCAGATCACGATGCGCCGGTCGATGCCGCGCGTCACGATGGCCGCGGCGAGGCCGGCGATCGCGCCGACGACCGCGGTGGCGGTCACGGCCTGGCCGGCCGCGCCGACCGAAACGCCGACATCGGCGGCCATCGGGGTCAGCAGGCTGGCGGGCAGGAATTCGGCGGTGACGAGGCCGAACACGCCGAAGGTCAGGGATGTGACGGCGGCCCAGGCCGGCTTTTCGCGGGCCTCCTCGGCGGCATCGTCGAATGCGAGGGTGGTGGCAGACAGGGAATCTGACATGGGGGTCTCCATGAGGTCGCCGGAAGATGGGCGTGGCCCCATGGACTTTCCATGCTATATAATCCGCATCTCATGACCGTTCGTCCAGGATTGCCATGACCGCTCCCGCCGATCACCTGACCGAGATGCTCCGAGGCCTGAGGCTCGACGGCGTCGACTACAGCCGCTGCCAGATGGCAGCGCCCTGGGGCGTCGCCTATCCGCAGAGCCGCGAGGCCTGCTTCCATTTCATCTCGCGCGGCGGCTGCTGGCTGAAGACGCCCGATGGCGAATGGCTGGAGCTGCGCGACGGCGACGCCCTGCTGCTGCCGCGCGGCGGCGGCCATGTGCTGGCGAGCTCGCCCGAGGCTGTCGCATCGCCTCCCTGCAACTGCCGCGTGCGCGAGGCCTATGGCAACATCTTCGACGTCGAGGGCGGCGGCAACGGCGAGCACATGCTCCTCTTCACCGGCCGCATGACCTTCAATGTCGATCCCGACCACCCGCTGCTGCGGCTGATGCCGGATGTGATGCGCATGTGCGAGTTCATCGCCAACGAGCCCGGCATCCCGCATCTGCTGGAGGCGATGGGCCAGGAGGTCGCGATGGACCGCGTCGGCGCGGGCGGCATCCTGGCGCGCCTTGCCGACGTGCTGGCGGCCGCGATCATCCGCGCCTGGGTCGAACGCGGCTGCGGCGCCGCCAAGGGCTGGGTCGCGGCGGCGCGCTGCCCGCAGATCGGCAGGGTACTGGCGGCGGTCCATGCCCATCCCGAGACCGACTGGACGGTCGAGAGCCTAGCGGAGCTGATGGGCGCCTCGCGCTCCGGTTTCGCCGAGCGCTTCGCCGAGGTCGTCGGCGAGACCCCGGCGCGCTATGTCGCGCAGGTCCGCATGCACCAGGCCCGGCAATGGCTCGCCCGCGACAAGCTCCGGATCGCGGTGGTGGCCCAGCGCCTCGGCTATGAATCGGAAGCCTCGTTCAGCCGCGCCTTCAAGCGCATCACCGGCCTGGCGCCGAGCCAGGTCCGTGCGGCGGGCGAAGTGCCGCCCGTCGCGATGTTCACGCCGGCGGCGGCGGAGTAGGTAACGTCTCGCGTCATGGTCGGGCTTGACCCGACCATCTCACGACGTGAAGGCGCGCTTTGGTCACAAGATTCTCGGGTCTGCGCTTCGGTCCGCCCGAGAATGACGAGCGCGTTCAACCGCCCACCAGATCGAACCAGCCGGCCTCGTCGATCACCTCGACGCCGTGCTTGGCGGCGTCCTTGAGCTTGGAGCCCGCCCCCGGCCCGGCGACGAGCAGGTCCGTCTTCGACGACACCGAACCCGCCACCTTGGCACCGAGCCGCTCGGCCATCGCCTTGGCCTCGTCGCGGGTCATCCGTTCCAGAGCGCCGGTGAAGACCACGATCTTCCCGGCGACGGGGCTGGCCGAGGCCACCGCCTCCAGCGGCTGCGGCGAGACCTGTGCGAGCAGCCGGTCGAGCAGCTCCTCGTTATGCGGCTCGCCGAAGAACTCGATCAGCGCCTCGACCACGGTGGGGCCGACGCTGTCGATGGCGCCAAGCTCCTGCCGTTCGGGCGAGGCCTCGTCCGCCGCAGCAATGCCCGCCGCCCGCAGCGCCTCGAACGAGCCGTAATGGCGCGCGAGCAGCCGCGCCGTGGTCTCGCCGATATGGCGGATGCCGAGCCCGAAGATGAAGCGGTTGAGCGGCGGCCGGCGCCTATCCTCGATCGCGTCGAAGAGCTTCCTGGCGCTGACGGCGCCGAAGCCCTCCTTGTCCTTGAGCTTCCTCAGATTACCCGCATCGCGCGCGGCCAGCGTGAAGATGTCGGCCGGCTCCTTCACGGGCAGGTCGGGATCGCCATGGAAGAACTCGATCTGCTTGTCGCCGAGCCCGTCGATATCCATCGCGTCGCGCGAGACGAAGTGCTTGAGACGCTCGACCGACTGCGCCGGGCAGATCAGGCCGCCGGTGCAGCGGCGCACCGCATCCTCCTTGCCCGTGCGCGGGTTGAGCTCCCGCGTCGCATGGCTGCCACAGGCCGGGCAGAGCGTCGGGAATTCATAGGGCTTGGAATCCGCAGGCCGCTTCGCGAGATCGACCGCCTCGACGCGCGGGATGACGTCGCCCGCCCGCTTCACCGTCACCGTATCGCCGATGCGGATATCGGCGCCGTCACGGATCGGCAGCCCCTTGGAATCGAAGCCGCGGATATAATCCTCGTTGTGCAGCGTCGCATTGGTCACGACGACGCCGCCGACCGTGACCGGCTTCAGCCTGGCCACCGGCGAGAGCGCGCCGGTGCGGCCGACCTGGATGTCGATCGCCTCGAGGACCGTCGTCGCGAGCTCGGCCGGAAACTTGTGCGCGATCGCCCAGCGCGGCGCCCGCGAGACGAAGCCGAGCCGCGCCTGCAGCGCGAGATCGTCGACCTTGTAGACGACGCCGTCGATGTCGTAGCCGAGCGTGGCGCGCTGGCTCTCGATCAGCCGGTACTGGGCGATCAGCTCCTCCACGCTCTCGCAGCGCTTCATCAGCGGGTTGGTGCGGAAGCCCCAGCGCCGGAAGGTCTCGACCACGCCCATCTGGGTCGGCGCCGGCAGCACCGGCATCTCGCCCCAGGCATAGGCGAAATAGCGCAGCGGCCGGGAGGCCGTGATCGTCGCGTCGAGCTGGCGCAGCGAGCCCGCCGCGGCGTTGCGCGGATTGGCGAATTCAGGCAGCCCCTTCTCGCGCTGGCGCTCGTTGATCCCTGCAAAATCGGCATGGCCGAGATAGACCTCGCCGCGCACCTCGGCGATATCGGGCACATCCGGCCCGGCCAGGGTCTGCGGAATCTCGGCGATGGTGCGGGCATTGACGGTGACGTCCTCTCCCTCCTCGCCATCGCCGCGCGTTGCCGCCGCGACCAGTTCGCCCTTCTCGTAGCGCAGCGAGAGGGAGAGCCCGTCGATCTTCGGCTCGGCGGTGAAGGCGATGCCCTCTTCCTCCTTGCGGCCGAGGAAGCGGTAGACGCGGGCCACGAACTCGGCCACCGCCTCGTCGGAGAAGGCGTTGTCGAGCGAAAGCATCGGCACCCGGTGACGGATCTTGGCGAATTTGCCCGATGGCCTGGCGCCGACCTTGTCGCTGACGCCACCGGTCTCCTTCAGCTCCGGGAAGGCCTCCTCGAGCGCGACCAGCCGCTGACGCTTCGCGTCATAGGCGGCATCGTCCATGATCGGCTGGTCTTCCTGGAAATAGGCGTCGTTCGCCGCCTGCACCTGGGCGGCGAGCTGCTTGTGCTCGACCTTCGCCCGCCGCGCCGTCAGCTCGGCAACGGGCGTCTCGGAAAGGGTGGTGTCTTTGGCGTCGCTCATGCGGGAAGCATTAGGCGAGATGGCGCTGACGAGAAAGGGCAGGAGCCGACGCTCAGCGCCGCGCCGATCCTTGAGCCCTCACCCCGAAAGAGCAGCCATCGGCCCGCTGCTCAGGACGAGGGCTTGCAGGCTCGCCTGCGCACATCCGCGAGAAGCCTTGCGACAAATCCGGCTTTCGCGCGTATAGTTCGCGGGCTGGGAATTGGAAGCTCGACGCCTAAGGCCGTTGACGCCAAGGATCATGTCGACAGCCATGGCGAACCGGGCCGGAACCGGGGAGACCTGCCATGGCCAATCTCGACGGCACCGTACATGACATCGCCACGCTCTCGCAGCCGCGCATCCGGACCATCACCCCGATGGATCTGCGCGACGCGCTGTGGCGTGGCTGGAAGGACTTCGAGGCTCAGCCGAGCCACCTCGTCTTCATCGCGCTGATCTACCCGATCGCCGGCATCGTGCTGGCGCAGCTCACGGTCAGCTACAACATCTTCCCCCTGCTCTTCCCGCTGCTCTCGGGCTTCGCCCTGCTCGGCCCCTTCGCCGCGATCGGGCTCTACGAGGTCAGCCGCCGGCGCGAGAAGGGGCTGGATTCGTCCTGGACGCATGCCCTCGGCGTGCTGCAATCGCGCTCGATCGGGCAGATCGCGCTGCTCGGCGCCATGCTCACCGGGCTCTTCCTCGCCTGGCTGCTCAGTGCCTGGGTGATCTATCGCGGGCTGCTCGGCCTGCCGGCCGACGTCTCGACCGGCGATTTCCTGCGCGCCGTCTTCACCACCTTCGACGGCTGGGTGATGATCGTCGTCGGCAATTCGATCGGGCTGCTCTTCGCGATCCTCGCCTTCTCGATCTCGGTGGTGTCCTTCCCGCTCATCATCGACCGGCATGTCGATGCCCCGACAGCGATCCGCACCTCGATCGCCGCCGTTGAGGCCAATCCGCGCGTGATGATGTATTGGGGCCTGATCGTGACCGGGCTCCTGGTGCTGGGCTGCGCGCTGGTGCTGGTCGGGCTGGTCGTGGTGATGCCGGTGCTCGGCCATGCGACCTGGCACCTCTACCGCAAGGTCGTGGCCTGAACTTTGTCCGCTTCGCGGGCGCCGGACCAGCCGGCGCTCGCCTTCGCCCTCACGGAACCTTTATCCCCCGGACGCGGTTCACTGCGCACCGAACGGGCCATGCGGCTCAACCAGGACAGGGGGCTTCCCGTGAACAACATCATCTATATCGTCGGTCTCATCGTCGTGGTGCTCGCGATCCTCTCCTTCCTCGGCCTGCGCTGAGAACGGAGGGGCCCGCGCCGGCGTCGCCATTGCGAGCCCCCGGATCCTGCCTTCGGCAAGCCGGAGAAGAGGCTTCGCGAAGCAATCCAGGGGTTGCGCGAGACGCTCGGCCTCACGGCTCCCGGATTGCTCCGTCGCTGTCGCGCCGCGCGAGGACGGGTCCAGGCCCGACGATCAGCCGCGGCGCGGCTTGCCCTTGCCGAAGGGCTTGCCGGCCGGGCGCCCGCCTTCGGGCCGCTCCGGCTTGCCGGCGAAGGGCTTTCCCTTCGGAGCGAACGGCTTCTTGCCGCCGGCGGGCCTGCCGTCATCGCGGCGCGGCCGGGCATCGTCCCGCTGGGGCCTGCCTTCCGCGCGATAGGGCTTGCGGTCCTCGCCACGCGGCTCGCGATGATCACCGTCCTTGGGCGGGAAGGGCTTGCGCTGCGGCCTGTCCTCGGAAGCCTGCTCATCGCCCCAGCTCCGGCGCGGCGCGGCCGGGCGCTCGGCCTTGTCCGCGAAGGACTTCGCCGGGCGGCGCTCGGCCTCGCTCGTCGGCTCGATCACGATCTTGTCGCGATCCGGGATGCGCACGGAATCATAGAAGCGGTCGGCGACATCGGCATCGATCTCGACCTTGGTCTCGCGGTCGAAGATGCGGATCGCGCCGACCTCGTCGCGCGTAATCCGGCCGCGGCGGCACAGCATCGGCAGGAGCTGGCGCGGATCGGCGCCCTGCTTGCGGCCGATATCCAGCCGGAACCAGACGGTGTCGCCGCGCGGACCGGCCGGCTTGCGCGGCCGCTCGCCATCCTCGCCCTCGTCGCGCCCTGCCCCGAAGGGCCGGCGCTTGGCGGCATAATCCTCGTTGGTACGCACCGGCCGGCGCTCGTCGCGGCCATAGCCGGGATCGCCGACCTCTTCCGCCGCCGGCAGCCGGGCCCGATAGAGCCTGACCAGCGCCGCGGCGATGTCGCGGGCCTCGCGGCCGGCCATCAGCGCCTCGATCATGCCGGCGTCGTCCTCGCCGCCCTCCCCGCTCAGCAGCGGATCGGCGAGCAGGCGCTCCTGATCGAGCGCGCGGATCTCCTCCGGCGTCGGCGGCGCGATCCATTCGGCCTCGACCTTGCCTTCCATCAGCAGGCGCTCGGCCTTGCGCCGGCGCGAGGGCGGCACGAGCAGCACGCTCGTGCCCTTCTTGCCGGCGCGCCCGGTGCGGCCCGAGCGATGCTGCATCACTTCGGCGTCATGCGGCAGCTCGGCATGGATGACGAGGTCGAGCCCCGGCAGGTCGATGCCGCGCGCCGCGACGTCGGTCGCGACGCAGACCCGGGCCCGGCCGTCGCGCAGCGCCTGCAGCGCCGCGTTGCGCTCGTTCTGGCCGAGCTCGCCCGAGAGGGCGACGGTGGTGAAGCCGCGCTCCAGCAGGATCGCCTCGAGATGGCGCACGGCGTTGCGGGTGTTGCAGAAGACGAGCGCCACCGGCGCATCGTGGAAGCGCAGCAGGTTGACGACCGCGAGCTCGGCCTCCTTCGGGAAGACGCGCACCGCCTTGCAGGCGATGTCGGCATGGCCACGCGTCGTCGCCGCCACCTCGATGCGCAGCGCATCGCGCTGGTAGTTCTGGGCGAGCTGGACGATCGCCTTCGGGAAGGTGGCCGAGAACAGCAGGCTGCGACGGCTCTCGGGAGCGGTCTTCAGGATGAATTCGAGGTCGTCGCGGAAGCCGAGATCGAGCATCTCGTCGGCCTCGTCGAGCACGACCGCCTTCAGCCCGGAGACGTCGAGACGGCGGCGCTCGATATGGTCGCGCAGGCGGCCGGGGGTGCCGACGACGATATGCGCGCCTTCGTCGAGCAGCATCGCCTCGCGTCGCGGGTCCATGCCGCCGACGCAGGAGATCACCCGCGCCCCGGTCTGGGCATAGAGCCAGGCGAGTTCGCGCTGCACCTGCAAGGCGAGTTCGCGCGTCGGCGCGATGATCAGCGCCAGCGGCTCGCCGGCGGGGCCGAGTCTCTCGGCCATGCCCATCAGGGTCTCGCCGATGGCGAGGCCGTAGGCGATGGTCTTGCCGGAGCCGGTCTGCGAGGAGACCAGCAGGTCGCGCCCGCGTGCAGCGTCTTCGAGGACGGCGCTCTGCACCGGCGTGGGGTCGGAGTAATTGCGATCGGCGAGCGCGCGCGCGAGCGGCGGGCTCGTGAGGGAGAAGGACATGCGATACGGGCCTAGGGTTGCGGCGTAGTCGGCGGAACGACGCGAAGCGTGGGCGATGGGTTCAAGCGGCACTGACGGGCAGGCTGCACCATCGGATGGAAACGGCTCATAAAGCAAAGCGGCGCAAAAGGAAATGCGGCATGCCCGCGTCGCGTGCAGGGCCGAACCGGGCCGGATGCGCCTTGCCGGCGAGGCGCCGGCCCCACTAGCTTCCGCCTCGTCGACGAAGCGCGATGCCCAAGCGGAGGACGCCCATGGATCAGAAATCCCGTCGCATTGGCGGCTATGAGGTCTCGATCCTGCATGACGGCGTCTTCGAGGCCCCGCTCGACGTGCTGATCCATGCCGACGGCGAGGCCGCCCGCGACGAGGCCATCGCGCGCTGGGGCAAGCCGAAGGTCAGCATCGTCGTCAACTGCTTCGCCCTGAGAGGCGCCGACGGCGTCACCTTGGTGGATGCGGGCACCGGCCCGTCATGGGGCGCGGCGATGGGCCACGCGCCGGCGGTGATGGCCGCAACGGGGATCGCGCCCGAAGCGGTCCGGCGGGTGCTGATCACCCATCTCCATGGCGACCATGCGCTCGGCCTCTTCGACGGCGACCGCGCCCGCTTCCCCAATGCCGAGATCATCGTCCCCGAAGCCGATCTCGGCTTCTTCGGCGACGATGCCAACCGCGCGCGGACGCCGGAGAAGAAGCAGGGCGGCTTCGCCATCGCGGCCACGCTCAGGAGGCACTATGGCGGCCGGATCCGCAGCGTGACGGGCGCCGCGCATCCCGGCATCACGCTCGTTCCGCTGCCCGGCCACACCTTCGGCCATGCCGGCTATCTGATCGATGGTGGGGACGAGAGCCTGCTGCTCTGGGGCGACGCGCTGCATCTCTCCGACCTGCAAGCCTCGGATCCGGAGATCGGCTTCGTCTATGATTTCGACGCCGCGACCGCGGTCGCCTCACGCCGCGCCATCCTCGAGCGCGCCGCGGGCGAAGGCTGGCTCGTCTCGGGCGGGCATGTCGAGGGGTTCAAGCGCGTGGTCAGGAAGGGCGCGGGCTACGGATTGGTTGCTGCGTAGTCAGGGCATCCGCCACCGAAACCGCGCCGTCACTCCGGAGCAGGCCGCAGGCCCGAGCCCGGAACCCGTGAACACGACCCGCTTCCAGCTGTCGTCATGCTCGCCCTTGTGGCGAGCATCCACGTCTTGAACACCGCATTGCACGGGGAAAGACGTGGATGGTTGGGACCAGCCCGACCATGACGGGAGTGTGGTGGTCATGGTTCTGGACCGATCGCCTCCCGGCGCTCCGGAATGACGAGATCGGGGAATTCGCCTGAGGCTTGGCAAGCGACCTCAGCCGCGCAGGCCCGCCGCCTGCAGCAGGCGTCCGGCCGCGGCGCGCGCTTCCTCGGTGATCGAGGCGCCGGCGAGCATGCGGGCGATCTCCTCGCGCCGGGCCTGGTCGGCCAGCGCTGTGACGCGCGTCACCGTGCCGGCCGCCTTGTCCTCGCCCGCCGCCTCCGTCGCCGATTTGGCGATCAGGAAATGCTGGCCGGCCTTGGCCGCGACCTGGGGAGCATGCGTCACCGAAATCACCTGCACGCGCCCGGCCAGCCGCGCCAGCCGCTCGCCGATCGCATCGGCGACGGCGCCGCCGACGCCGGTGTCGATCTCGTCGAAGACCAGGGTCGGGGCCGAGCCACGCTCGGCCAGCACGACCTTGAGCGCCAGCATGAAGCGCGAGAGCTCGCCTCCCGAGGCAACCTTCATCATCGGCCCCGGTCGCGTGCCCGGATTGGTCTCGACCCAGAACTCGACGCGGTCGAAGCCTTCCGGCCCGCGCGCGCCCGCGTCGCTTTCGATCCGGGTGATGAAGCGCGCGCGCTCCAGCTTCAGCGGCGGCAATTCCGCCTTCACCGCCGCGTCGAGGCGCGCCGCGGCCGCCTCGCGGGCCTCCGACAGCGCCTGCGCCAGCACGAGATAGCCGGCCTCGGCCTCCTTCAGCTCCGCCTCCAGCCGGGCGAGCGAGGATTCGCTCTCGTCGAGCGCGGCAAGGTCGCCCGCCATCGTCGCGGCCAGCGCCGGCAGCCCTTCGACCGGAACGTCGTATTTCCGGCCCGCCGCGCGCAGTGCGAAGAGCCGTTCCTCGATCCGCTCCTGCTCGCGCGGGTCGTATTCGGCAGCACGCGTCGCGGCCGCCAGCGTCTCGCCCGCCTCCTCCAGCGCGACGATGGCGCTGTTGAGGGCGGCGATCGCGGGCTCGACCAGCTCCGGCGCCTGCCCGGCCCGGCGCTCCAGCCGGCGCAGCACGGCGGCCAGCGCCGCAACCGGCGAGGCCTGGCCGCCGACGGCCTCATGGGCGTCGATCAGGTCGCGCGCGACCTTCTCCGCCTGCATCATCGACTGGCGGGTCGCGGCGAGCGCGTCCTCCTCGCCCGGCTGCGGCGCGAGCTTGCCGAGCTCCTCGACGGCATGGCGCAGGAAATCGGCCTCCTTGCGCGCCGCTTCCACCCGCAGGCGCTGCGCCTGCAGGGCCTGGCGCGCCCGCTTCAGGATCTCGCTCGCCTCGGCGACGGCCAGGGCCTGCGCCTCGAGCCCGCCGAAGCCGTCGAGGATGGCGCGGTGCTGGGCCGGGTCGGTCAGGGCGCGGTCGTCATGCTGGCCGTGAATCTCGACGATCGCCGCGCCGACCATCCGCAGGATCTGCACCGAGACCGGCTGATCGTTGATGAAGGCGCGGGTGCGCCCGTCGGCATACTGCACGCGGCGCAGGATGAGATCGCCGTCGGTGTCGATTTCCTGGGCCTGGGCCAGGCGGCGCGCGGCGTGGTCGAGCGGCAGGTCGAACACGGCGCTGACCTGCCCCTGCGCCTCGCCATGGCGCACGAGCGAGCCGTCGCCGCGCCCGCCGAGCGCCAGCGCGAAACCGTCGAGCAGGATCGACTTGCCCGCGCCGGTCTCGCCGGTGAGCACGCTGAGACCTTCGCGAAAGCTCAGCTCGAGCCTGTCGATCAGGACGATGTCACGGATGGAGAGCTGCGCCAGCATGGGCGCTCAGCTCGACCTAGGCAGCCGGCCGGATCGCTCGCGCCCGGCGATGGCCGGGCGGGGACGGACGATCGCTGCGTCGCTGCCGGGCCGGATGCCTGCGGCATCGGGCGGCGGGCGCCTCCTGGCTCTCGGCCGCTCCGGCCCGATCAGAACAACGCCCATGGTGAGGACAGGCCCTCGCCTCGTCAGAAACGGTTGATCCCGATGATGCCGCCGACCGTGCGCGAGAAGCCCTGGAAGGCGCGGCTGATATAGGAGCCGCGATCCTCGCGCGGCTCAAGGCCGCCGCTCTGCAGCAGCTTGTAGGCGTCCTTGTACCACGAGCTGTCAGGGAAGTTGTGGCCGAGCACCGCCGCCGCCGTCTGCGCCTCGTTGGTGATGCCCATGGCCATATAGGCCTCGGTCAGGCGCATCAGCGCCTCCTCGACATGGCGCGTGGTCTGGTACTTGATGATGACCTCGCGGAAGCGGTTCACCGCGCCGGTGTAGTTGCGCTTCTCGAGATAGTAGCGCCCGACATTCATCTCCTTGCCGGCCAGCTGGTCGCGCGCCACCAGGAGCTTTTCCTTGGCGTCGAGCGCGTATTCCGACTTCGGATAGCGGGCGAGCAGCTCCTCGAAGGCCTGGATCGCCTGGGCGGTGCGCTCCTGGTCGCGCGTCGCGTCCGGGATCTGGTTGTAGTAGGACATCGCCAGGATGTACTGCGCATAGGCCGCGTCCGGGCTCGCCGGGTTCTGGGCGATGAAGCGCTTGGAGGCAGTGATCGCCTCCTCCCATTTCGACGCCTGGAAATTGGTGTAGGCCGTCATCAGCAGGCCCTTGCGGGCATAGGGCGAGAACGGCGCGGACTTGTCGATGTCCTCGAACTTCTTCGAGGCGCCTTCGCTGTCGCCGCTCTGCAGGCGCGCGAGACCCTCGTTGTAGAGCTTGTCCGCCGGCGTCGGCGGCGTCATGTCCGGCTTATAGACCTCAGGCTTGTCGAAGGGGTTCAGCGAGGAGAGCGTGTCGCACCCGCCGAGCAGCAAGGCGGTGCCCAGCGCCAGGGCGATGCCCCTGCGCGGGGAGAGACCGCGATGGTTTGCCGGAAGCCCTTGCCGCGTCACGCTCACGTCGTCCGTCCTCATTCGATCGTCCCTGCTGGCGGGATGCATGCCTTACCTCAGACGCTTTGCGGGCGCCACTGCCGAAAGCCGGTTGTGGCACGATTCCGCAGCGTTGCGGCATCTGGGACAAAAACCCGGCGAAGGAAAGGCGAAAAGCGCCCTGCGGCGATCTTTCAGTGGAGATCGGGGGCGAAGGCGGCCGGAGCGACCGCAGCCATCTGCACGGCGCGCGGCGCGGCGAAGACCGGCTGGGTTTCGACGATCGCGAAATTCGCGCGGTCGGCGAACAGCGCCTCCAGGATGCGGACATTCATGCGATGACCGCCGCAATAGGAGCGGAACTCACCGATGATCGGGTAGCCGGCGAGCGCGAGATCGCCGATCGCGTCGAGGACCTTGTGGCGCACGAACTCGTCGCCATAGCGCAGGCCCTCGGGGTTGATGACCTTGTCCTCGCCGATCGCGACCGTGTTGTCGAGCGAGGCGCCGAGCGCGAAGCCGGCCTTCCAGAGCTGCTCGACGTCGCGCATGAAGCCGAAGGTGCGCGCCTTCGAGATCTCGCTGGCATAGGCCTTGGCGTCGAGGTCGAAGATCTTCCGTTGACGGCCGATCACGACGGTGTCGAAATCGATCTCGACATCGAGGCGGAAGCCCTGCTCGGCCGGCATCAGCTCGGCGAAGGCGCGGCCATTCTCGATACGAACGGGCTGCAGCACCTTGAGATAGCGGCGCGGCGCAGCGAGCGTGACCATGCCGGTCGCCTCGATCGCGGCGACGAACTCGGTGGCGCTGCCGTCCATGATCGGCATTTCGGGTCCGTCGATCTCGACGAGCACGTTGTCGAGGCCGAGGCCGGAGCAGGCCGACATCAGATGCTCGATGGTCGAGACCGAGGCCGGGCCGCGGTCGCCGATCACGGTGCAGAGTTCGGTGGCGCTGACCTTGGTGTGCTTGGCGTGGATGAGCTGGGGCGGCATGCCCTCGATGCCGGTGCGCAGGAAGACGACGCCCGAATTGGCGCTGGACGGCTTCAGGCAGATGCTGGCGGGGGCGCCGGAGTGAACGCCGATGCCGGTCAGGGTCACGGCTGCCCGCAAGGTCGTCTGCCGATCGAAGTTCATTCCGCTATCCAATCCTGATCGCCTGAGCCGTTCCGAACCCGCTCTGCGCAGGGACTGCCGCCGGCGATGTCTTCCGAGGGTGACGTCGGGTCAGCCCGGCGGTGCTATCCTCTTGATGCGGCTGCAACATAAGCGTTTGCGACAGCCCCTCAAAATCACGCTTTCTTTCGCTGTGTTACAGCGGAAACATCCGTGAGCGGAAAATGTAACACGCTGAAAGATAACGATTTTCTAACACGCAAAATCCCGCCGCGGAAAGACCGCGGCGGGATCTGTTACAGAACCGTCCCGAGAGGGTGGCGACTCAGTTCGCCTGGCGGCGCAGGAAGGCCGGAATCTCGAGCTGATCCTCCTCGCTGTTGCGGGCGGGAGCGACTCGGCCATGCGGGTCGAGCTGCCCCTGCGCCGGGCGCGAAACCGGCTGCGCCGGGCGGCGCATATACTCGGCATGGGCAGCGCTCGGCGGCGCGGCCTGCGGCATCGGCGCCTGCGGAGCCTGCCGGACCGGGGCCTGCTGCGGCTCGACGTGCTCCTCGTCCTTGCGGCCGAAGCCGACCGAGGCGAGGCGCTGCATCAGCGACATCCGCTTCTGCTCGATGGCGCTCGGCGGCTGCGGCGCCGGCTGGGCGCCGCGATGGGCGGCGAGCTGGGCCTGGCCGGGGGCCGGCAGGTCCTCGACGCGCGGCATGCGGGTCGGGCGGACGACCGCGCGCTCAGGCATCGGCGGGATGAAGCTCTCGTCGAAATGCAGGCTCGGCTCGGCATGGTGGACGGGCTCGGGCGCCGGGGCGGCGGCCATCACCGGGCGCGGCTGCACCGGCTCGATCCGGATGTCCTGGGCCATCGGCGCGACCGGGGCGGGCTCCGCGACCGGGGCGGCGCGGACCGTCTCGATCGCCGGCGGAGCCGCCTGGGCGACCGGGCGGGGAGCGGCGGCGGTGCTGCGCAGGCGGGCTTCCTGCTTCAGGCGCTCGGCGACCTGGGCGATGCGGGCTTCGGTCTCGTCGACCTCGGCCTGCGTCGAGACGGGCTTGTCGATGCCGGTGGCGACGACCGAGACGCGGACCGTGCCCTCGAGCGATTCGTCGAAGGTAGCGCCGACGATGATGTTGGCCTCGGAATCGACCTCCTCGCGGATGCGGGTGGCGGCCTCGTCGACCTCATAGAGCTTCATGTCGCGCCCGCCGGTGATCGAGATCAGCAGGCCGCGCGCGCCCTTCATCGAGACGTCGTCGAGCAGCGGGTTGTTGATCGCCGCCTGGGCGGCGGTCAGCGCGCGCTTCTCGCCCTGCGATTCGCCGGTGCCCATCATCGCCTTGCCCATGCCGCGCATGACGGCGCGCACGTCGGCGAAGTCGAGGTTGATCAGGCCGGGGCGGACCATCAGGTCGGTGATGCAGGCAACGCCGGAATAGAGCACCTGGTCGGCCATGCCGAAGGCGTCGGCGAAGCCGGTGGTCTCGTTGGCGACGCGGAACAGGTTCTGGTTCGGGATCACGATCAGGGTGTCGACCGCCTCGTTCAGCTCGCCGATGCCGGCCTCCGCCATGCGCATGCGGCGCTGGCCCTCGAACTGGAACGGCTTGGTGACGACGCCGACGGTCAGGATGCCCATGTCGCGGGCGACGCGGGCGATGGCGGGAGCCGCACCCGTGCCGGTGCCGCCGCCCATGCCGGCGGTGATGAAGACCATGTGGGCGCCGGCGAGATGGTCACGGATCTCGTCGATGACCTCCTCGGCCGCGGCGCGGCCGACTTCCGGCTGCGAGCCGGCGCCGAGGCCCTCGGTGACCTGCAGGCCCATCTGGATTATGCGCGGGGCGCGCGAGAGCGCCAGCGCCTGGGCATCGGTGTTGGCGCAGACGAAATCGACCCCGTCGAGGCCGGCCTCGATCATGTTGTTGACCGCATTGCCGCCGGCGCCACCGACGCCGAAGACCGTGATCCGGGGCTTCAGTTCCCGGATGTCCGGGGCTTGCAGATTCATCGCCATGGTTGCCTCTTTTGATCCCTTTGTCCGGCGCCTGGCGGGAGCCGTCCCGATTGCTACGTTTGACGCCGTGGCCCGCCGGCGAAGGTCGGGCCGGTACTCACTCAATTCTCGATCATGGCTGGTGCGGAAAACCGGTACCCACTTTTCCGCGCCATGATCAGAAACTGTCCTTCAGCCACCGCCCGACACGCGAGAAGTAGCCATCCGTTCCGGTCGCGAAGTAGCGCGCACCGGCCGCACGCGGCTCGAAATGCTCGACATGGGCGACCTGCGGGTAGACCAGCAGGCCGACCGCCGCCGAGAAGGCCGGGCCCTTGCCCGCTTCCGGCAGGCCCTTGATCCCGAGCGGCCGGCCGGTGCGGACCTGTCCGCCCAGCACGCGCCGCGCCACTTCCGGCAGGCCGGTGAGCTGGCAGGCGCCGCCGGTGAGGACGACGCGCCGCCCGGCCTGGGCCGAGAAGCCGGCATTGGTCAGCCGGTCGCGGACCAGCTCGAGGATCTCTTCGACGCGCGGCTTGATGATCCGCACGAGATGCGACTTGGCGAGATGGTTCGGCATGTCGCGCTCGTCGTCGTCGACCTGCGGCACCGCGATCATGTCGCGCTCGTCGGAAGCGCTGGAGATGCAGGAGCCGTGCAGGGTCTTGAGCCGCTCGGCCGCCGAGACGCGGGTGGAGAGGCCGCGCGCCACGTCCATGGTGATGTGGTTGCCGCCGACCGCGATCGCGTCCGCATGGACGAGATGCCCGCCGGAGAAGACGCCGAGGCTGGTGGTGCCGCCGCCGAGATCGACCACGACGACGCCCATCTCGGCCTCGTCGTCGACCAGGACCGAAAGGCCCGAAGCGTAGGGCGTCGCCACTACGGCCTCGACCTCGAGATGGCAGCGCTCGACCGCGAGCATCACGTTGCGCGCCGCCGCCGCCTCGCTGGCGACGACATGCATGTCGACCGAGAGCTTGCCGCCGATCAGCCCGCGCGGATCGAGCACGCCCGGCACGCCGTCCAGCGCATAGCCGGTCGGCAGCGCATGGAGCACGGCCTTGCCGGGGCGGATCGCATGGGTCGCGGCGGTGGCGAGCACGCGCTTGACGTCGCTGTCGCCGACCGAGCCGGAGCGCAGATCGACGCTGGCGGCGTAGTGCTGCGAGCCGATGCGCCCGCCGGTCAGGTTGACGATGACAGACTGCACCTCGACCTTCGCCATCCGCTCGGCCGCGTCGACTGCGGCGCGGATGGCGCGCTCGGCGCTTTCCAGGTCGATGATCGCGCCGCCCTTCAGGCCGAGCGAGCGCTGATGGCCGATGCCGATGATGCGGGCGACATGGGTGCGTCCGCGCAGCCGCTCGTTGGCCTCGGCCGGGTTCAGCTCGGCGATCAGGCAGACGACCTTGCTCGTGCCGATGTCGAGAATCGACAAGGTCGCGCTCTTGCGCGACGACAGCGGACGCATGCGGGGGGTCAGGCCCTGGGAGGTGACGTGGTTCACGCCTCGCCTCCCTTCTTCTTGCCCTTGCTCTTCAGCTGGTCGGCGCGGGCGGCGGCCGCCTCCTCGGAGAGCCGCATCACCACCCGGTCCGGCTGGCGCAGGTCGATGGCGAGCACGTCCTTCTCCAGGACGCGGAAGTCGCCTTCCAGCGAGACGAGGCGCTGCATCGCCGCTTCCGGTTTGACCTCCGGCAGGCGCACATCCATGCCGTTGTCGAGCTTGAGGTTCCAGCGGCGACCCGAGATCAGGGTCGCGGCGCGGATATGCTGGGCGAAGGGGCCGGCCTGGTTGCGCAGGGCGAGATATTCGCCGGCGCGGTTGTTGGCGTCCTTGCCGACGACCAGCGGCAGATAGGCGAAGCGGCCGTCATCCATCTTGTCGATCACCGTGCCGTCGGCCGCGATCACGAAAAGCTCCCCCTTGACCTGCCACAACGCGTAGGGCTCGCGCTCGGTCAGCGCGATCGAGACCTCGCCCGGATAGAGCTTGCGCACCGTCGCCTCGCGAATCAGCGGCGTCGCCTCGAGCTGCTTGCGGGCCTCGTCGGCGTCGAAGAACACGAGCGAGGTCTTGGAATCGATACCGGCCGCGACCAGCACCTCCTGCTCCGAGAGACCCGACAGGCCGGAGATGGTGACGCGGTCGATGCCGAAGCCGAGCACGCGGGCCAGCATGTGGCGCGGCTCGCCGTAATTGTCCTGCAGGGTCTGCCAGTGGCCGCCCGTGACGAATCCGGTGCCGAGGCTGAGCGTCAGGAAGCCCAGCGCGAGCCAGGTGCCGAGGCTCTGCGGCAACCGCTGCGACAGCGGGACGGCGATGGCGCTGCGGCGCGTGCGGCGCATCCAGCGGCCCTGCCGCTCGCCGACGAGCAGCTGCGGCCCGGCGTGCCGGACCGGCAGGCGTGCAGCCGGCACCATCGCCGGGCTACGTCGCTGTGCTGAAACGGGTTTCGCCGTCATCGCTTTCACCGATCGAGGGAGGCGTCCGCCACCATCCATTTGACGAGCTCACCGAAATTCAGACCCGCATGGGCAGCCAGTTCGGGCACCAGGCTGGTTTCGGTCATCCCGGGCTGCGTATTGACCTCCAACCAGACGAGCGTGTCGGTCTCGTCGTCGTAGCGGAAGTCAGATCGGCTGACGCCCCGGCATCCGATTGCTTGATGCGCCGTTAACGCACACTCTTCGATCTGCTGGTAAATTTTCGGTAAAATTTGAGCCGGGCAGATGTGGATCGAGCCGCCTTTCGCGTACTTCGCATCGTAGTCGTAGAACTCGCCCGTGGCGGCCTTGATCTCGGTCACGCCGAGCGCCCGCTCGCCCATCACGGCGCAGGTCAGTTCGCGTCCGGCGATGAAGGTTTCGGCCAGCAGCATCTCGCCGCAAGGCCAGTCCGGCCGGGCGATTTCCTGGGGCGGATGCTCCCGGCCCTTCTTGACGATCACGACGCCGACGGAAGAGCCCTCGTCGATCGGCTTGAGCACATAGGGCGGCGGCAGGACATGGGCCTTCGCCGCCGCGAAACGCGAAACGTTGACGCCGGCCGCGACCGGGACGCCGGCCGCCTGCACCACCGTCTTCGCCCGGTCCTTGCGGATCGCGAGCGCCGAGGCGAGCACGCCGGAATGGGTGTAGGGAATGCGCAGGATCTCGAGCACGCCCTGGATCGTGCCGTCCTCGCCGAAGCGCCCGTGCAGGGCGTTGAAGGCGACGTCCGGCTTCAGCTTGGCCAGGACCTCGGCGATGTCGCGCTGCACGTCGATGCGGGTGACGCGGAAGCCCTGCCCTTCCAGGGCTCGCGCGCAGGCCGCACCGCTGTTGAGGCTGACCTCCCGTTCAACGGACCATCCCCCCATCAGCACTGCGACGTGTTTGGTCATGCCGGCCCTCGTTCGACGCGATGGTCGTACCTCAGCCGGAGATGGTTAACAGCCCGTTAACCATAAGCCCGCGGTCGTTAACGACCTCGGGTTCAACCGATTTTGGCGAGCAGCCGTCGCAGTTGCGCACGCTCTTCCGGCGTCAGCGCGCTCACCAGACGCTCCTCGGTCGCAACATGCGAGGCGACGATTCGGTCCGCCAGCGCGAAGCCTCCCTCGGTCAGCACGATGCGCAATGCCCGGCGATCCTCCGGATCGGCCCGCCGCTCGATCAGCCCGCGTTTCTGCAGGCGGTCGAGCCGGTTCGTCATCGCCGAGGTCGAGATCATCATGTCCTGCGCGAGCTCGGAGGGGGACAAGGCCCGCCCCTTCCCCTGCCGTCGCAGGGTGAGCAGCACGTCGAAGCCGGCGAGATCGAGTTCATCGCCGGCGAGATTGGCGGCAACCCCGTCGCGAACCCGGTCGGCCGCGCGCCAGAGATCGCCGCAGACGGCCATGACGCTCGAATCGAGATCGGGCCGCTCGCGCCGCCACTGCGCCAGGATCGAATCCATCGGCCCACCCTGACCAGCCGGCACGCCTTGACTCATTTTCATGCTCCGCTTAATTATGCGACATCGAATAATTCGATATCAAAATATCTAATGTCGAATTATAATAACACTCGCTCCCGAGGGAGCAAGCCGCGTGGGACATCGCCATGGAATCGAGGACAGCCGCCTTCCCGATCGACCCGGTCTTCCTCGACCGCTGGTCCCCCCGCGCCTTCCGGCCCGAGCCCGTCGATCAGCGGACCCTGCTGACGATGCTCGAGGCCGCACGCTGGGCGCCCTCCGCCTATAACGAGCAGCCCTGGCGCTTTCTCTACGCCCTGCGGGACGACGCGCACTGGCCGGATTTCCTGGCTTCGCTCGACAGCTTCAACCAGGGCTGGGCGCACAATGCCGCGGCCCTCGTCTTCGTCCTGTCGGATGCCGGCGCCAATATCGCCGATGCGCAGGCCCAGCCATCCGCGCTGCGCAGCTTCGACACCGGCGCGGCCTGGTCCCAGCTCGCCCTGCAGGCGACCCGGCTGGGCTATCATGCCCACGCCATGGCCGGTCTCGACTACGCCGTCGCTCGCAAGAAACTCGCCGTGCCGGGCCGCTTCCGCATCGAGGTCGCCGTCGCGATCGGCCGCCGCGGCGCGCCCGATACCCTGCCGCCGGCCTTGCGCGAGCGCGAGCAGCCGAGCCAGCGCCGCCCGCTGGCGGAGACCGCCTTCGCCGGGCGCTTCCCCGCCTGATCGCCACCGCGTCGCCCGCTCCGGGAGCCTGCCATGCCGCTCGGCCTGAACCGAACCCTGCTGACCACGATCCTCGTGCCCTGCCTCTGGGGTTCGACCTACATCGTCTTCACCCAGACGCTGCCGGTGGATCATCCGCTTCTCGTCGGAGCGTTGAGAGCCCTGCCCGCCGGCCTGCTGCTGATGGCGCTCGGTCCCGGCCTGCCGCCGCGCGACAGGCTCTTGCCGCTGGCCGTGCTCGGTCTCGCCAATATCGGCGTGTTCTTCGCGCTGCTCTTTGTCAGCGCCGCGCGGCTGCCGGGCGGGCTCGCCGCCACGGTCGGCTCGACCCAGCCGCTGATCGTCGGTCTGCTGGCCTGGCCGCTGCTCGGCCGGCGCCCGGGCCGCGGGCAGATCATCGCCGCGCTCGCCGGCCTCGTCGGCGTCGCCCTGCTGGTGCTCGACCCGCATGCGAAGCTCGATGCAGTCGGCATCGCCGCCGGCCTCGCCAGCGCCGCCTCCATGGCGACCGGGACCGTGCTGATCGAACGCTGGGGCAGGATGGGTTCGCCGCTGGCGCTGGCGGCCTGGCAGCTGACGCTGGGCGGGCTCGTCCTGCTGCCGGTGGCGCTGCTGGTCGAAGGCCCGCCGCCGCTGCCGACCGCATTGAACGGGCTCGGGCTCGGCTATCTCGTTCTGATCGGCACCGCCCTCGCCTATTGGCTCTGGGTCAGGGGCATCACCGCGCTGGGTAGCAGCGTCGCGTTTCTTGGGCTGCTCAGCCCGACGGTCGCGACCATCCTCGGCGCCGTCCTGCTCGGCCAGTGGCTCGGCGGGATGCAGTTGCTGGGCATCGCGATCATCCTGGGTTCGACGATCGCGGGAATGCTGCTCTCCCGCCGCGCGGCTGGAGCGGCCGCGGCTACGCCGCGACCCCGAGCCGCTTGATCTCCCACTGCAGCTCGAAGCCGGAGTTCTCCTTGACCCGGCGGCGAACCTCCTCGCCGAGCCCTTCGACATCGGCGGCCGTCGCGCCGCCGGTGTTGATCAGGAAGTTGCAGTGCATCTCCGAGACCTGCGCCCCGCCGACGCGCAGGCCACGGCAGCCGGCGGCATCGATCAGCTTCCAGGCCTTGCCGCCCTCCGGGTTCTTGAAGGTCGAGCCACCGGTGCGCTCCTTGATCGGCTGGGCCGCCTCGCGCGCCTGCGTCACCCGGTCCATCTCGGCCTGGATCAGCGTCTGGTCGCCCGGCCTTCCCTGGAACAGGGCCGAGGTGAAGATGATGTCGCGGGTCGAGGCCGCGCTGTTGCGATAGGTGAAGCCCATCTGCGCATGGCTCAGCGTGACGATCTCGCCCTTGCGGGTGACGCCGCGCGCCTCGACCAGCACGTCGGTGGTCTCGCCGCCATGAGCGCCGGCATTCATGCGCAGCGCCCCGCCGATCGAGCCGGGAATGCCGCGATAGAAGGCGAGCCCTTCGAGCGAGGCATCGGCCGCCGCGCGCGCCACCTTGACGTCCGGCACCGCCGTGCCGGCCCGCAGCCGGTCGCCGGTCTCCAGCTTGATTTCGCCGAAGGCCTTGCCGCCGAGCCGGACGACGACGCCGGGAATGCCGCCATCGCGCACGATCAGATTCGAACCGAGACCGATCACCGTGACCGGGATCTCCTCGGGCAGCTTCGAGAGCAGATAGGCGAGGTCCTCGTCATCGGCCGGCGTGAACAGGATCTGCGCGGGGCCGCCGACGCGAAACCAGGTCAGGCCCGACAGGTCCTGATTGGCGAGAAGCCGCCCCCGCAGGTCGGGGGCCGAGGCGCGGATATCGGAGGAAAGGTCTTGGAAGGACATGGGGCTAACCGCACGAACCCTTCTCCCCTCGGGGGAGAAGGTGGCCCGGCGAAGCCGGGTCGGATGAGGGATGCCTGGCGAGACAGAGAGCGCTCGCGATCTCGCGCAGGACGAATTCGAGGTTTCCTAGCACGCGTTCATTGGGAAAGCGCAAGACCCGATAGCCTTCCCCCTTCAGGAAGGCCGTGCGGATCGCATCCCTGGTACGCGCTTCGAGGGTTTCGTGCGGCTCGCCATCGAGTTCGACGATGAGTTTCTGCTCGAAGCAGCAGAAATCCGCAACATAAGGGCCGATCGCCATCTGACGTTTGAACTTCAGGCCGGCGAAACGGCGGTTGCGAACAGCCTGCCAGAACAGAGCCTCAGCACGCGTCGGCTCGCCGCGCTGGTCGCGGGCGAGATCGCGGGTCCGAGATGAATTCCTCCGATGCAAGGCCGTGCCTTTCATCAAGCAGGCGCGATCCTTCTCCCCTCGGGGGAGAAGGTGGCTGCGAAGCAGACGGATGAGGGCATCTTCGCTGCGTCTCACCTCGTCTTCCCTCATCCGACCCGGCTTCGCCGGGCCACCTTCTCCCCCGAGGGGAGAAGGATTTCGTCCCTATCCCTTCAACGCCTTGAGCTCGCCCGGCAGCGCATAGGCCCATTGCGTGATGTTGCCGGCGCCGAGGCAGACGACGTAGTCGCCCGGTCCCGCCAGCTCCGCCACCATGCCGGCGAGCTTGTCGGAGCTCTCCAGCGGCAGCGCATGGCGATGGCCGCGTGCCTTGATCCCGGCGACCAGCGAATCGCGGTCGGCGCCGGGGATCGGCGCCTCGCCGGCGGCATAGGTATCGGCCACGATCACCGTGTCGGCATCGTTGAAGCAGGCGGCGAAATCGTCGAACAGGCTCGACAGGCGCGTGTAGCGATGCGGCTGCACCACCGCGATGACCTTGTTCTTGGTCGAGGCGCGGGCCGCCTTCAGCACGGCGGCGATCTCGACGGGGTGGTGGCCGTAATCGTCGAAGATCAGCGCGCCGTTCCACTCGCCGGTCCTGGTGAAGCGGCGCTTGACGCCGCCGAAGCCGGCGAGCGCCTCGCGGATAACAGGCACCGGGATGCCGAGATCATAGGCGACCGCGATCGCGGCGGTGGCGTTGAGCGCGTTGTGATGGCCCGGCATCGGCATGACGAGATCGCGGATCACCTCGTCGCGGCCAGTCTTGCGGTCGCGGATCAGCAGCGTGAACTGCGCCTGCCCGCCCGAGAGATCGATGTCGATCAGCCGGAAATCGGCCTGCGGGTTCTCGCCATAGGTGACGACGCGCCGGTCGGTGATCTGCCCGACCAGGCCCTGCACGGTGGGGTGGTCGATGCACATCACCGCGAAACCGTAGAAGGGCAGGTTCTCGACGAAGGTCCGGAACGCCGCCTTGATCGCGTCGAAGGTGCCGAAATGATCGAGATGCTCGGGGTCGATATTGGTGACGATCGCGACGTCGGCCGGCAGCTTCAGGAAGGTGCCGTCGGACTCGTCGGCCTCGACCACCATCCAGTCGCTCTCGCCCATGCGGGCATTGGTGCCATAGGCGTTGATGATGCCGCCATTGATCACCGTCGGATCGAGCCCGCCCTTCTCGAGCAGCGTCGCGACCAGCGAGGTCGTGGTCGTCTTGCCATGGGTGCCGGCGATGGCGACGCAGCTCTTCAGGCGCATCAGCTCGGCCAGCATCTCGGCCCGGCGCACCACCGGCAGGCGCTTCTCGCGGGCCGCGAGCAGCTCGGGATTGTCGCGCTTGATCGCGGTCGAGACCACGACGACCTCGGCCTCGCCGAGATTCTCGGCCTTGTGGCCGACGAAGGTGGTGATGCCCTTGTCGGCGAGGCGCTTGACGTTGGCGCCGTCGGAGGCGTCCGAGCCCTGCACCTTGTAGCCGAGATTGTGCAGCACCTCGGCGATGCCGGACATGCCGATGCCGCCGATGCCGACGAAATGGATGGAGCCGAGCTTCGGCGGCAGCTTCATGGTCCTGGAATCCTGTCAGTTCGAATGATTGGCCGTGGCGATCACGAGATCGGCCAGGCGGTCGGCAGCGTCGGGGATGCCGGCGGTCTTCGCGTTTGCGGCCATGGTCGTCAAGTGCTTCGGCTCGGCGATCAGCCGCGAGAGTTCGCTGGCGAGGCGCCGCGGCGTGAACTCGGGCTGGAGGATGCGGATCGCGCCCCCTGCCCCCTCCAGGAAGGCCGCATTGGCCGCCTGGTCCTGGTCGAGCGAGCCCGGCAGCGGCACCAATATGGCCGGCCGGCCGATCACCGTGAGCTCCGCGACGGTCGAGGCGCCGGAGCGCGCGACGACGAGATGCGCCGCCGCCATCTGCGCCGGCAGATCCTTGAAGAAGGGCGCGATCATCGCCCTGACGCCGAGCTTCTCGTAGATGCCGCGGACGCGCTCGTCATCCTCGGCCCGCGCCTGCTGGACGATGGTCAGCCGGGTGCGTTCGGCCTCGTCGAGCAGTTGCACCGCCGGCGGCACGATGTCGGCCATGATGCGCGCGCCCTGGCTGCCGCCGAAGACGAGGATCTGGATCTTGCCCTCGCCCGGCTCTTCGTACTCCCTGCCCGCGGCCTCGACCACGGCCGGGCGCACCGGGTTGCCTACATGGCGGCATTTGGCCTGCTGGGCCGGCGACAGGCCGCCGACCTGGGCGAAGCCGGTCGCGATCACGTCGGCGCGGCCGGCGAGGAAGCGGTTGGCCCGGCCGATCACGGCGTTCTGCTCGTGGATCAGCGTGCGCACGCCGGCGAGCGAGGCGCCGAGCACCGGCGGCACGGTCGGGTAGCCGCCGAAGCCGACGACCACGGCGGGCTTCACCTGGCCGATGATCCGCCGTGCGGCCAGCGTGCCGCGCGCGATGTTGAAGAGCGCCTTCGCCTTCTGCAGCGGCGAACGGCCGGACGGCGTCGCCGCCGGCACGGCATGCATCGCCTCGGCCGGGAAGCTGCCGGCGAACTCGGCCGCCCGCGTGTCGGTCATCAGCACGACGCGCATGCCCCGGGCGCGGAGAGCGTGGCTCAGCGCCTCGGCCGGGAAGAGATGGCCGCCGGTGCCCCCGGCCGCCAGCATGATGAGCTTGCCCGTCGCCACGGCTTCAGCGCCCGTAGCTGCCGAAATCGGCGGAGCGTGGCCGCCGCCGCGTCAGCGCCAGCAGGAAGCCGGTGCCGACGGCCAGCGAGAGCAGCGAGGAGCCGCCATAGGAGATGAAGGGCAGCGTCATGCCCTTGGCCGGCATCATGTGCAGGTTGACCATCATGTTGATCGCCGCCTGGATGCCGAAGAGCAACGCGAGACCGGTCACCGCGAGGCGGATGAACGGGTCCTCGGCCTTCTGCGCCACGAAGAGCGAGCGCAGCACGATCACCGCGAAGAGCGTGACCAGCAGCATGCAGACGACCACGCCGAACTCCTCCGCCGTGACGGCGAAGATGAAGTCGGTATGGGCGTCGGGCAGGATGCGCTTCACCGTGCCCTCGCCCGGGCCCTTTCCGAGCCAGCCGCCCTGGGCGAAGCTCTCCAGTGCCGTGTCGATCTGGAAGGTGTCGCCCGAGCCCTTGTCCATGAAGCGCTCGATGCGGGCGCGGACGTGGGGCACCAGCTCATAGGCCACCAGGATGCCGACCGCGCCGGCCCCACCGAGGCCGATCACCCAGAACCAGTGCAGGCCCGCGACGAAGAACAGGCCGCACCAGACCAGGCTGACCAGCATGGTCTGGCCGAAATCCGGCTGCAGGACCAGCGGCACGATCGTGATCGGCAAGAGCAGCAGCGCGAGCAGCGTGCCCGGCAGGTCCGGCCGGCGCGTGCCCTCGGCGAAGGCCCAGGCGGCGAGCACGACGAAGGCGGGCTTGAGGAATTCCGAGGGCTGCACCGAGCCCAGCGGGCCGAGCGTCAGCCAGCGCTTGGCGCCTTTCACCTCGACGCCGAAATAGAGCGTCGCCACCACCATGGCGAGCGAGACGACATAGAGGAGCAGCGCCGCGCGCCGCACCTGCCGGGGCGTCATCAGCGAGGCCCCGAGGAAGATCACCATCGCAACCGCGAGATAGGCCGCCTGGCGGTTGACGAAATGGAAGGTCGAGAGGCCGAGCCGCTCGGCCACCGGCGGCCCGCCCGCCATCAGCAGCACCACGCCCGAGACCATCAGGGCGACGAGCGCGGTGAGGATCAGGCGGTCGATCGACCACCACCAGCGGCCGCTGAGAGAAGGTTCCGCGCGCGAGACCATGACGGCATCCCATCGACAAATTCTGCGCGGCCGAAACCGCGCCTTGCGTGACGAATCACTCTGTCAATGAATGGTTAACCGATTGATTCCGATGCGGCGGATAGCGCCTGGCATCCCCAGGCGGTCCGGCCGGCGAAGGCGCCTCCGGCTCAGCTCCGCAGCGTCAGCAGATTGGCGTCGCGCGCCAGCCGCCAGGCTCCGTCGGCCTCCTTGCGCAGCAGCGTGAGCGTGTAGCCTGCCCGCCGAACGGGCGCGCTTCCGGTCGGCCTGGCGGTGATGTCGATCCGGTTGCGGATGAAGGCCCAGTCGCCGAGGACCTGCAGCTCGACGATCTCGCTTTTGCCCTCGATTTCCGTATCGCCCATCGCCTTCATCGCGGCAGCGAAGGTCTCCTTCCCGAAGGGCTCCTGCCCCGGCGTCATGAAGACCACGTCGTCGCTCATCAGGCCGAGCACGGTCGCGAGATCGCCCGCGCGGCTCGCCGCCATCCAGCTCGCCACCACCTGGCGGATCGCCTTCTCGTCGTCGGTCATGTCCGCTGTCCCGCTTCCCGGCAGCCACGGCCAAGGTAAGGCAGGTCGGCATCCTGATCCAGACCGGCCGATACCCGGCCGCTCCGGCCTCCCGCCGCAATTCGGTCATCCGGCCCGTCATCGATCGCAGGACGGCACAGCGCCGGTGCTGCTGATTCGAGATCGGGGAGGATGACGTGCGGACGATCCGGCGCTGTGTTGCCTTCGGCCTGCTTCTGCTCGCCGCCCTGCTCTATCTCGGCAACACCGACTTGCTGGCGCCGGCGCGCAGCGGCGCCCCCGTGCTGCTCGCCCATCGCGGCATCGCCCAGCAGTTCGACACGGCCGGCCTCACCCGCGACAGCTGCACGGCGACGCGGATGCTGCCGCCGACCCATGGCTATCTCGAGAACACCATCGACTCGATGCAGGCGAGCTTCGCGGCCGGCGCCGACATCGTCGAGCTCGACGTCCATCCCACCACCGACGGCCAGTTCGCGGTCTTCCACGACTGGACGCTCGACTGCCGCACCGATGGCCGCGGCGTCACCCGCGAGCATGCGATGGCCGATCTCAGGCGGCTCGACCTCGGCTACGGCTACACCGCCGATGGCGGCAGGACCTTCCCCTTCCGCGGCAAGGGCGTCGGGCTCATGCCCTCGCTCGACGAAGTGCTCCAGCGTTTTCCGGAACGGACCTTCCTCATCAACGTGAAGAGCAACGATCCTGCGGAGGGCGCGAAGCTCGCCGCCGTGCTCAACCGGCTGACGCCGGAACGCCGCGGGCGGCTTCTGGTCTATGGCGGCGACAATCCCGTCGCGGCGCTGCGCGCGCAGGCGCCAGACATCAAGGCGATGTCCCGCGCTTCCCTGAAGAGCTGCCTGCTGCGCTACCTCGGCACCGGCTGGACGGGCACCGCGCCGGAAGCCTGCCGCGCCATGGTGGTCTTCGTGCCGATCAATGTCGCGCCCTGGCTCTGGGGCTGGCCCAATCGCTTCCTCGCCCGCATGGAGGCCGTCGGCAGCCCCGTCTTCGTGATCGGCGCCTATCATGGCGGCGACCACTCGACCGGGATCGACAGCCGTGAGGATGTCGCACGCCTGCCCGCCGGCTATGCGGGCGGCGTATTCACCAACGAGATCGAGGCCGTCGCATCCTGGCTGAAGCCGGGCAGGCCGGCGGCGCCGTGAGGCAGCCGATCGTCAGCCCTTCGCGGCGAAGGGCACGAAACCCGGCAGCGCCGCGACCAGCTTGCGGAAGGCGTCGCCCCTGACCTCGAAATTGGGGAACTGGTCGAAGGAGGCGCAGGCCGGCGAGAGCAGCACGGCGATCTCGCCCTCGCCCGGCCGCGCCAGCGCGTCGCGCGTCGCATCCGCCACCGCCTTGTCGAGCGTGACGCTGCGCTCATAGGCGACGCGCCCGTCATCGTCGAAGGTCGCAGCGAAAAGGTCGCTCGCCGCGCCGATCAGATAGGCCCTGGCGATGTTCGGGAAGTAGCGGCGCAGGGATTCGATGCCGCCCTCCTTGGCCTTGCCGCCCAGGATCCAGAAGATGTCGTGGAAGGAGGTCAGCGCCTTCTCGGTCGAATCGGCATTGGTCGCCTTGGAATCGTTGATGAAGACGACCCGGCCGATCCGGCCGAGCTCCTCCATGCGATGCGCCAGGCCCGGATAGGTCTTGAAGCCCGCCGCGATCTCCTCGGCGCTCAGGCCCAGCGCCGAGCACGCCGCGAACGCAGCTGCCGCATTCTGCGCATTATGCGAACCGCGCAGCGAGCCGATGCCGGCGAGGTTGGCGACGACGCGCGGCCTGCCATCCTTCACTTCGACGATGCGGGTGTCGAGCCGGCCCTGATTGGCGGTGACGCCGGCGAAGACGCCCTCGTCGAGCGGCTGCTCGCCGCTGATCTTCACCAGCGGGCGGCCGCCGGCGGCGCGGCGCCGCGCCATCTGCTTCGAGGCCTCGTCATCGACGCCGACCACGGCGATCTCGGCAGCGGCGACCAGCCGCTCCTTGATGGCGGCATAGTTCTCCAGCGAGCCATGCCGGTCGAGATGGTCCGGTGTCAGGTTCATCTGGATGCCGACGGTGGGCTCGAGCGTCGGTGCGAGGTCGATCTGGTAGCTCGAGCACTCGATAACGTGGATGCGGTTCGCGGCCGGCGGCTCCAGCGCCAGCACGGCGGTGCCGATATTGCCGCCCATCTGCACGTCGCGCCCGGCCTGGCCCAGCACATGCGCGATCAGCGCCGTCGTCGTCGACTTGCCGTTGGTGCCGGTGATGCAGACGACAGGCGAGCCCGGCGCGATCTTCGCCCGCTCGCGGAAGAACAATTCGACATCGCCGATGATCGCGACGCCGGCGGCCTTGGCCTTGCCGACGGTCCAGTGCGGTTCGGGATGCGTCAGCGGCACGCCGGGCGAGAGCACGAAGGCGGCGAAGCCCGACCAGTCGGCCGCGTTGAGGTCGACGACGGCGATGCCTTCCGCCGCCGCCTTGTCGCGGCTGCCCTGGCTGTCGTCCCAGGCGGCGACATCCGCCCCGCCCGCCTTGAGCGCGCGCGCCGTCGCGAGCCCCGAGCCGCCGAGGCCAAACAGGGCGACCTTGCGCCCGGCGAAAACGGTGACGGGCGTCATGCGTGCACTCTCAGCGCAGCTTCAGCGTCGCGAGGCCGACCAGCGCCAGCACCACGGAGATGATCCAGAAGCGGATCACAACCTGCGGCTCGGTCCAGCCCAGCTTCTCGAAATGGTGGTGGATCGGCGCCATCAGGAAGACGCGCTTGCCGGTGCGCTTGAACACGAAGACCTGGATGATCACCGAAAGCGCCTCGACGACGAAGAGGCCGCCGACGATGGCGAGCACGATCTCGTGCTTGGTCGCGACCGCGACGGTGCCGAGCAGACCGCCCAAGCCAAGCGAGCCGGTGTCGCCCATGAAGATCTGGGCCGGCGGCGCGTTGAACCAGAGGAAGCCGAGGCCGGCGCCGATCACCGCGCCGCAGACGACCGCGAGCTCACCCGCTCCCGGGATATGGTGGATCTGCAGGTAGTTGGCGAAGATCGCGTTGCCGACGAGATAGGAGATGAAGCCGAAGGTGCCGGCCGCGATCATCACCGGCACGATGGCGAGCCCGTCGAGCCCGTCGGTCAGGTTGACGGCATTGCCGGAGCCGACCACGACGAAGGCAGTCACCAGCGGGAACAGGATGCCCAGCGGGATGATCGCTTCCTTGAGGAACGGCATCGCGAAGCCCGACGAGATCGCCGGCGGCTGCGTCTGCATCACGAAGTAGCAGGCGATCAGCGCGACCACGACCTCGATCGCGATGCGCGCCTTGCCCGAGAAGCCCTTGTGGGACTGCTTGGTCACCTTGAGGTAGTCGTCATAGAAGCCGATCGCGCCATAGGCCGCGGTCACGCCCAGCACGATCCAGACGTAAGGGTTGCGCAGATTGCCCCAGAGCAGCACCGCCGCGAACAGCCCGGACATGATCATCAGCCCGCCCATGGTCGGCGTACCGCGCTTGGCGAGATGCGACTCGGGGCCGTCGGTGCGGATCGGCTGGCCCTTGCCCTGCTTGATCCGGAGCCAGGAGATCGCCGCCGGCCCGAAGAAGAAGACGAAGAGCAGCGCCGTCGCTGTCGCGCCCCCGGCCCGGAAGGTGATGTAGCGGAAGACGTTCAGGACCGGGAAGGTGCCTGACAGTTCGGCGAGCCAGACGAGCATTGCTTGGGCGATCTCTTTGAGCGATCTCTTGCGACGAATTCTTGCAGCGAATTCTTGCGGGGTCAGTCTTCGGCAGGCACGGCAGGAAAGCGCGCGAGGATCGCCTTGACGATCGGCCCCATGCGCGAGCCGAGCGACCCCTTGACCGTGATGACATCGCCGGCGCGGATCGCATCGAGCACGAGCGGCTCCAGTTCGCCCGCCCCGGGGGCATAAGCTCCCCGCATGGGCGAAGGCAAGCTTTCATGCAGCCCTTTCATCAGCGGGCCACAGGTGAAGACCTTGTCGATCCGGTTGGCGACGAGCGGTTCGGCCAGGGCCCGGTGCAGCTCCGGGCCGGTCGGGCCGAGCTCGCGCATGTCGCCGAGCACGGCGATGCGGCGCCCCCGCCCCTCGACCGGCAGGCGGCCGAGATTCTCGATCGCGGCACGCATCGAGGCGGGGTTGCCGTTGTAGCTCTCGTCGAGCAGCGTGATCCGGCCTCCCGGCGCCTGCAGGATCTGCCGCGCGCCGCGCCCTGCCGGCGGCTTGAGGTCGCCGAGCGCCAGCGCCGCGAGCGCGAGGTCGGCGCCGAGCGCATGGACGACGGCCAGCACGCCGAGCGAGTTCAGCACGATATGCTTGCCCGGGCTGCCGAGGCGATAGGTGACGGGCTCGCCGAAGACCCGGGCCTCCACCGTCGACATGTCGGGCTTGAGCGCGCAGGAGACGAGTTTCACGTCGGCATCCGGGCTTTCGCCGAAGGTGATGATCCGGCCGGCCGGGCCGGATCTGGCGATGTCGCGCAGCAATTCGGATTGCGGGATATCGGCGTTGACGATCGCCGTGCCGCCCTTCTCCAGCTCCCAGAAGACGCCGGCCTTCTCCTCGGCGATCCCCTCCACCGAGGCGAAGGCCGCCAGGTGCACCGGCTGGACCGTGGTGATGATCGAGACCTGCGGGCGCACCATCCGCGCCAGCGGCACGATCTCGCCCGGGCTGTTCATGCCGATCTCGTAGACGCCATAGGCGATGTCGCTGGGAGTCCGACACAAAGTGAGCGGCACGCCCCAATGGTTGTTGTAGGAGGCGACGGGGGCATGGGTCTTGCCCTGCCGCGACAGCACGAGGCGCAGCGCCTCCTTGGTGCCGGTCTTGCCGACCGAACCGGTGACCGCGATGACCCGCCCCTTGAGCGCGGCGCGGCGCGTCGTGCCGGCCCGCTCCATCGCCTTCAGCACGTCCGGCACGATGGCGAGCGCACCGGCGCCCTCGAATTCGGCCGCATGCACCTCGTCGATCACCGCCAGCGCCGCGCCCTTCTCCAGCGCGCCCTTGACGAATTCGTGCCCGTCGCGCGCCTCGCCCTGGATGGCGAAGAAGACGTCGCCCGGCTCCAGCGTGCGGGTGTCGATCGAGGCGCCGGTGACGGCGGGCGGCACGGCTCCTTCCGGCCGCGCGCCGAGCGCCGCGATCAGCTTGTCTCCGGTCCAGAGCGGGGCGCTCATCCTGCGATCTCCGATAGCGCTTTCCGGACCACGTCGTGATCGGAGAAGGGCAGCGTCCGGTCGCCCACGATCTGGCCGGTTTCATGGCCTTTTCCGGCGACGACCAGCAAATCCCCAGGCGTCAGCATGCACACCGCGCTCCGGATCGCCTCCTCGCGGTCGCCGATCTCCAGCAGCTTCGGCGAAGCGGCCATGATCTCGGCCCGGACCGTGGCCGGGTCCTCGCTGCGCGGGTTGTCGTCGGTGACGATGGCGATGTCGGCCTTCGCGGCCGCGATCGCGCCCATCAGCGGGCGCTTGCCCTTGTCGCGGTCGCCGCCGCAGCCGAAGACGCAGATCAGCCGGCCGGTCGCATAGGGGCGCAGCGTCGCCAGCACCGCGGCCAGCGCGTCCGGCTTGTGGGCATAGTCGACCACGACGAGCCCGCCATTGGCCTCGCCGATGCGCTCGAGCCGCCCGGCCACGCCCTTCAGCCCGGAGATCGCCTCCAGCGCCGCGGCCTTGTCCGCGCCGGTCGCGATGGCGAGGCCGGCGGCGACGAGCGCGTTGCCGGCCATGAAATCGCCGACCAGCGGCAGCGCGACGGAAAGCTTCCGCCCGTCGAAGCCGACCGTCAGGCGCTGCGAGAAGCCGTCCCGCTCATTGCCGAGCAGCGTCAGCGTCTCGCCCTTGCGGCCGATGCCGATGATCGGATGGCCGGCAGCGGCCGCAGCCTGCGCCGCCTCCTCGGCAAAGGGCTCGTCGCGATTGATCACGACCGGCGCGCCGCCCGGCAGCAGCTCCCAGAGCCGGAGCTTGGCGGCGAGATAGTCCTCGACGCTCGGATGGTAGTCGAGATGATCGCGCCCGAGATTGAGGAAAGCGCCGGCCTTCAGCCTGACGCCGTCGAGGCGGCGCTGGTCGAGCCCGTGCGAGGAGGCCTCCATGGCGAGATGCGTGACGCCAGCGCCCGCCAGCGCATCGAGCGAGGCGTGCAGCGAGAGCGGATCGGGCGTCGTCAGCGAGCCGTAATCGGCGCCGTTCTTCGTCACGACGCCGATCGTGCCGAGGCTCGCCGCCTCATGGCCGAGCGCCTGGAAGATCTGGCGGGTGAAATCCGCCACCGAGGATTTGCCGCTCGTCCCCGTCACCGCCACGATGGTCCCGGGCTGGCGCGGATGGACCTTCGCGGCGGCCAGCGCCAGCGCGAGGCGCGGATCGTCGACCTGGGCGAAAGCGACGCCGGCCGGCAGCTCCGCAGGGCGCGCGCCCCCGGACACCACCGCGACCGCGCCATGCCCCACGGCGTCCATGATGAAGCGAGCCCCGTCGGCCTTCGCCCCTGCGAGCGCGACGAAGACGTCGTCCCCCGTGATCTTGCGGCTGTCGAAGGCGACGCCATGCACCTGCTGGCTGGCGGCGTCGTCATCGAAAATCTCGGGGAAGAGGTCTCCGAGGCTGTATCCCGAACTCGTCATCGTCACCTTGCCTCGATCGCGGCGGGCGTCGCCGTCAGCGGGAGCCCCAGGCGCCGAGCCGGGCCATCAGCGGGAACGGCGACGGCGGCGGCTCGAAGCGGGGCGCAAGCCCGAGGATAGGCGCCGCGCGCTCGATCAGCTTGCCCGTCGTGACGCCGGCATTCCAGGCCGCGGTCGAATAGCCGCCGCTCTCGGCATAGCCCTTAGGCTCGTCGTAGATCGCGAGGAAGAGATATTTCGGCTTGTCCGAGGGCGCGATCGCCGTGAAGGTCGTGAAGTTCTTGTTCTTGGCATAGCGGCCGTTGATGACCTTTTCGGCCGTGCCGGTCTTGCCGCCGACGAAATAGCCCTCGACATTGGCCTTGCGGGCCGAGCCGCGCTCGCCGTTGAGCCGCATGATGTAGCGCATCGCCTCGGAGGTCTCCGGCTTGATCACGCGCGTCGCCACCTTGCGCGCATCCTCCTCGGTGCGCTTCAGGAAGGTCGGCTTCATCAGGTAGCCGCCATTGACCAGCGCGGCGACGGCGTTGAGCGCCTGCAGCGGCGCGACGGCGAGGCCGTGGCCGAAGGCGATGGTCGCGGTGTTGATCTCGCCCCAGCGCTGCGGAACGATCGGGGACGCGCTTTCCGGCAGCTCCGTGGTCATCCGGTCGAGCTGCCACATCTTCTTCAGGAAGGCCTTGTGGCCCTCGACGCCGACGGCGAGCGCCATCTTGATCGAGCCCATATTGGACGAGTGCAGGAAGACCTCCGGCACGGTCAGCGTGCGGCCGGTGCCGTGATATTCCTTGATGACCTGGCGGCCGAACCGCATCATGCCGCCGGCGGTCGAGAAGCTCGAATTGATGTTGACCTTGCCCGAGTCGAGCGCCATCGCGATGGTCAGCGCCTTGAAGGTCGAGCCCATCTCGTAGACGCCGACATTCATCCGGTTGATCCGGTCCTTCTCCAGAGCATCGACCGGGTTGTTCGGATCGAAATCCGGCAGCGAGGCGAGCGCGATCACCTCGCCGGTGTTCACGTCCATGATCGCACCGGCCGCAGCGATGGCCTTGAAGCGCTCCATGCCCTTGAAGAGCTCGTCGCGCAGCAGATGCTGGACGCGCAGGTCGATCGAGAGCTGCACGGGCTTGAGGTCGGTGGCCTCGGTCGCGAGGCCGGCGCCGTTGAGGTCCTGCAGCCCCTGCGAGTCGATGTATTTCTCGATGCCGGCGATGCCGACATTGTCGACGTTCGCAAAGCCGAGCACATGCGCCGCCGCCGTGCCGTTGGGATAGACGCGCTTGTTTTCCGGCACGAAGCCGACGCCGGGGATGCCGAGCCGGTGCACCTCGGCCTGCTGCCGCGGCGTGATCTCGCGCTTGACCCAGACGAAGCCCTTCTTGGTGCCGAGCTTGTCGCGCAAATCCTTGGCGTCGAGGTCCGGCAGCACGGCCGTCAGCAGCTCCGTCGCCTCGTCCTTGTCGAGGATCTTGCGCGGCTCGGCGAAGACCGAGACCGTGCGGATATCGGTCGCCATCACCTCGCCGTTGCGGTCGACGATGTCGGGCCGCGCGGCGGAAATGGCGTTCGAGGTCGCACGGCGCAGGCCGACCTGCTCGTTCGGCAGCGCCGCCAGCATGACCAGCCGGCCGGTGATGGCGACGAACAGCGCCGAGAAGCAGAGGATGACCAGGCCGACGCGCGGCTGGCTCTTCTCCCCGCTCATGCGGAAGACATCGCGCAGCCAGGCCAGCCGCCCGGGCTTCGCCATGGCCTCGGCGGCCTCGTCCTGCTGGTCCTGCGGGGCTTCGTTGTGCGTCGGCTCGGTCATTGCATCGGTCCCGGCGTCGTCGCGCCCGTCTTGCGGTCCTTCGGCGTCTCGGTCGGCACGCCGAGGCCGAGATCGGCCAGCTTGCGGCCGATGGTGTCGACCTTCGGGCCGCGGTTGGGGATGTCGGAGGGCTTCACCACCTGCGTCGCCACGAAGGCCTGCAGGTCGAGATGGCGCTCGGCCAGCGCCTGGATCCGGTCCGGCCGGTTCAGGAACTGCCATTCGGCCTTGAGCACCTGGATCGCGTCGCGCTCGCGCTGGGTCTTGGCCTTGAGCTTCTGGAGATGCTCGGCCGCCAGCGTCGTCTCGTACTTGATCGAATAGGCGTAGACCGCCGAGGAGACCAGCGCGCCGATGGCGATGACATGCAGGAGCTTGATCACGCTCAGGATCTCCGGCGCGGCTGCGGGGCGGGTACGGTCGAGAGCGCGACGAGGCCGGCCTCGGCCCGCCTAGCCGGCGCGGCATTGCGCTCGGCGGCACGCAGCTTGGCCGAACGCGCCCGCGGATTGGCCCGCATCTCGGCCTCCGACGGCGCCACCGCGCCCTTGCCGACCGGGCGGAAGGTCGGCTCGGCCGCGGCGATGGCCGGCGCATGACGCGAGCCCGTCGGGACGCGGCCCGAGCGCTCGGTGAAGAACTGCTTGACGATGCGGTCCTCGAGCGAATGGAAGGTGACGACGACGAGCCGCCCGCCGGGCTTCAGCACCGTCTCGGCCGCATGCAGCGCGCGCACCAGCTCGCCGAGCTCGTCATTGACCGCGATGCGCAGTGCCTGGAAGACGCGGGTGGCCGGATGCGCCCCGCCCGGCTCGCCCCGCACGATCCCGGCGACGAGGTCCGCGAGCTGCTTGGTGGTGGTCAGCGGCGCCTTGCGGCGGGCCTCGATCACGGCGCGGGCGACGGCGCGGGAGCGGCGCTCCTCGCCATAATGGTAGAAGATGTTGGCGAGGAGCCCTTCCTCGGCCTCGTTGACGATGTCGGCGGCACTCTGGCCATCGCCGCTCATCCGCATGTCGAGCGGCCCGTCGAAGCGGAACGAAAAGCCACGCTCGGCCTGGTCGATCTGCATCGACGAGACGCCGATATCGAGCACGACGCCGTCGAGCGGCGCCATCCGGAAGCGCTCGGCCTCTTCGGCGAGCTCGCCGAACCGGGCCTGCGACAGCGTCAGCCGCCCGCCCATCGCGGCGACGAGATCGGCCCCGCCGGCGATCGCGCTCGGATCGCGGTCGAGCCCGAGCAGCGTCGCCCCCGGCGCCGCGTCCAGGATCGCGCGGGCATAGCCGCCCGCCCCGAAGGTGCCGTCGAGATAGCGTCCGCCGGCCTGCGGCGCGAGCGCCGCCAGCACCTCGGGCAGAAGCACGGGCACGTGACGCGCCGGTCCGTCGACGGCCCCGCCGGAACGGTCGCCATGGTCCGTCATGCGCCCGCCCCTCCCGTTGCCGCCCCCAATCCGCCAAGCGCGCGCTTCACGTCGCGCAGCCGTGTCCGCGCCGCATCGAGATGGGCACGAAAACGCTCCGGTTCCCAGATCTGGAATTTGTGCCCATGCCCGACGAAGGTCACGCTGTCGCCGATGCCGGCATGCACCTTCAGCGCCTCGCTCAGCACCATGCGCCCCTCCGGATCGACCTTCAGCACCTCCGAGGTGCCGTTGAGCGCCGTCGAGAGCAGCTCCCACTCGTCCGAAAATGGCGAGAAGCGCGCCAGGATGTCGTCGATCGTGGCCCTGAGCGCGTTGCCGCCGGCATCCAGCGCCGGCAGGTCGAGGGCCTGATGGACGTAGAGCCCCTCGTAGCCGTCCTTCGCCAGGACGGAACGGAAGCTCGAAGGAATGGAAACGCGCCCCTTGGCGTCGAGCCGGTTGGTGAAGTTCGAGACGAAGCGGTCCGTCAACGCCGCCTCCCGGCCTGCTCTTCATCGCATCGCCGCGCCCGCGGGCAGGCGGCGGAAAGACCCCCCGTCGAAGCGGGCAAGACGTGCCCTCGAGCCAAATTCCGCGCGGCACACGGAGCTTGACCTGAAGATTGCCTGCCGGCTTCGACGGGATGATTTGGGATAGCATGGGCAATGATGGGCGTCAATGGAATCGCAAGCACGAAGCAGCGCCCGCGGGGGCTTGCGATCATCACAGACCGTTAAGGTTAAGTATCCGTAAACCATGCGGAATCCGGCTTGCTTCGGAGGGGAACAACCGCCGCGAGCGCCGGAAAGCGGCCGAATAAAAATTTCGCACGGACTATGCGCGCTGCGTCGAGGCCCACCCCAAGCGTCCCGGACGGACGATGCCGAGACCTCAGAGTCCCCGGGCCTCCCGGGGAAAACACCGGCCTCCCGCGAAAGCGGCGTCGGCCGCGCCCATCCGACCGGGATGGCGGCGCCTCGCGAAGGATGAAGCGGCCTTTATCGACCTGCCCGGAGACCGCGCCTCACGCCGCCCGGGAACGACGCCCTGCCCTACGCGTCCCGCGAGGCCGCCAGCAGCGCGTCGCGCACGCGGGCAAGCTGCTCGCGCAGCTGCTCCGCCCCCTGGGCCGTCGGCCCCAGCGCGCAGCCGATCGCGGCCTGCACGCCCCGCCCCTCGGCGCGCATCGCCTCGCCCTTTTCGGTCAGGCGGATGCGGAGCTGCCGCTCATCCTGCGCATCGCGCTCGCGGCGGATGAGGCCGGTACCCTCCAGCCGCTTCAGCAGCGGCGTCAGCGTGCCGGAATCCAGCATCAACCGCTCGCCGAGCGCCTTCACCGTCGGGCCGTCATCCTCCCACAATCCGAGCATGACGAGATATTGCGGATAGGTCAGGCCGAGCGCCGCCAGGATCGGACGATAGGCCCGGTTGAAGGCATGGCTCGCCTGATAGACCGCAAAACAGAGCTGCTGCCCCAGCCGCGGCGTTCCGTCATCGGCCCTGTCGCTGTTCGCCATCGCACCCTCGCCGGCCCCTCGGCCTCCACGCAAACCCGAAAGCGGCGCGGCAATCAACCGCCGCGATCGCCAAATTTAATTGTTGACAATCTAATTGCGCACAATCTAAATCACAAGCGTCAGCTCACCCACACAGGAGCCTCCCATGAAAATCCTCTACACCGCCCATGGTTCCGCCACCGGCGGCCGCGAGGGCCAGGCCGCGACCGATACCGGCAACGTCAAGCTCGTGCTGAACACGCCGAAGGAACTCGGCGGCGGCGGCGGCGACGGCACCAATCCCGAGCAGCTCTTCTCGATGGGCTATTCCGCCTGCTTCCTCGGCGCGCTGAAATTCGTCGCCAGCAAGGAGAAGGTGAAGATCCCGGACGATGCGAAGGTTTCGGCCGAGGTCGGCATCGGCCCGCGTGACGACGGCCAGGGCTTCGGCATCGCCGCCAAGCTGACCGTCTCGGTGCCGGGCGTCGACAAGGCCGTGGTCGAGGACCTCGTGAAGAAGGCCCATGTCGTCTGCCCCTACTCGCATGCGACGAAGGGCAATATCGAAGTCCAGACGACGGTGGCCTGAGGGCGCAAATTCCGGCCCGATGAGACGAGCCCCGAGACCGATCGGGAATTCGCTCCGGCGAGGCAGCCGGCGCGGCATTCGAGAACCGGAGCGCAGCGGACATCGGTCCGTGAGCACCGGAAGCGCAGAAAGCCGCATCGGGTGCCCGCCGGAGTAGAATTCACGACGGTCGAGGTGCCAGTCGGCCTGTAAGCCGGGTTCTGGATGGCCGGAGGATCGCTCCCCCGACGTGACGGCCATTCCTCTGGGACGCGCATCGCTGCGCGCCTCGAGCAACCAACCCGGACGACGGGGCTCAGAAACCAGCCCCTCCCCGCTTGCGCGGAAAGCGTCGTCCCTATTCGGTTTTGCTCCCGGTGGGGCTTGCCATGCCGTCCCCGTTGCCGGGTCCGCGGTGCGCTCTTACCGCACCTTTTCACCCTTACCTCGCGAAAGAGAGCCGAAGCTCCCGGCGCGAGGCGGTTCGATCTCTGTGGCGCTTTCCCTGGGGTCACCCCCGCCGGACGTTATCCGGCACCGTGTTTCCGTGGAGCCCGGACTTTCCTCCCTCGCGAGCGAGAGCGGCCGTCCGGCCGACTGGCGAGGGGGAGATGCGCGCTGGCGCGGCCGGCGTCAAGCCTGTGCCGCGTTGTCGCCTCAGTTGCTGGCCGTGATCGTGCGCACCTTGGCGCAATAGGTGCGGTTGGCGCCGCTCATCCGGGTCGCCATGTGGCCGCTCTGATATTTCATGATGGTCCGGCAGGTGTCGCCGCCGGCGAGCCTGTAGGCCTGGGCGAGATACTTCATCGCGTAGCGCGCATTGGTCTCCGCATCGAGCAGGCCGGCGGCGCTGCCCGAATAGCCCATGCCGCGTGCGGTCTGATGGCGGATCTGCATCAGGCCGAGATTGCCGGCATGCGCGGCGCGCGGATTGTAGCGGCTTTCGACGCGCACCACCGCATCGGCCAGCGAGAACGGCACGCCATTGGCCGCGGCATGGCGGGCGACGATCGCCTTGATGCCCTCGGCGCCGGCGGGCGCGGCGAGCGCACGGCTCGCCCGGGGCTCGACCGTCGCGGCGACTTCGGCCGTCGCGGCCTCCGCCTTGGCGGTCCGGGCATTCCTGACGGCCGCCTTGGCGCTCGCCTTCGTGCCGACCTTGCCGGCGTCGGCGTCACTGGTCGCGCCGGCGGCCTTCAGGCGGGCGATCTCGGCGTCACGAACGAGCAAGGCTCTGGGGTCCGTTTCCGCGTTGACGAAGTCCTCCGCCGAAGCGACGCCGGAGAGGCTAATCAGGCACGCAGCCACGAGACAACCAGAGATATATCGCATGTTGAAAGGAACCCATACTGCGCCATGACTGGCCGATGGGGGCGCTCAATTGATAGTCGAATGTGTCGATAATCTGTCGTCACGACAAGAAAAACGCACGAATCAATACGTAAACAGGAATTTATTCTATATTTAACTGTGAAGTATTGTCATGTATTCGTCCGGCAGAAAAACTTTGCCGGCCGGCGGGCGAAAAGCACGAATCAAACAGCCGCTCGCCCTGCCGCAATTCGGCCTGATTCGCGGCTTGTCCGCATTTTTCGGCGCGTCAGGCCGCCGCAGCTCGCCCCCTTGCATCGGCGGCGACGCTTCCCACATCATTCGCCCTTCGGATTCTCTAGGGTTACTCGGTTCATGGCTTCCTCCTTCTGGGGTGCGCTCGGCGGCGGCGGGCTAGGGCTCGTTCTCGGCGGCCCCCTCGGCGCCCTGGTCGGCGCAGTTGCGGGCCATGTGCTGGTCGATCGCGAGGGCGCTCCGTTCGGCCCGGCGCCGCGCGAGCTCGTCTTCACCACGGGCCTGGTGGCGCTTGCCGCCAAGATGGCGCGCTCCGACGGCGTCGTGACCTGCGACGAAGTCACCGCCTTCCGCCGCATCATCGAGGTCCCGCCCGAGCAGCAGCAGCGCATCGAGCAGCTCTTCGACCTCGCCAAGCAGACCAGCGCCGGCTTCGAGGCCTATGCCGCGCAGATCGCGGGCGCCTTCAAGGACGAGCCGGCCCTGCTGGAGGACGTTCTCGACGGCCTCTTCCTGATCGCCGCGGCCGATGGCGCGATCCACGAGGCGGAGCACGCCTATCTGCGCTCGGTCGCCGGCATCTTCGGCATCGCCGACAGGGATTTCTCCCGGATCGAGGCTCGCCATGCCCGCCGCCCGGACGATCCCTATCTCGTCCTCGGCGCCAGCCGCGAGATGGACGATGCCGAGCTGCGTCGGCACTATCGCCGCCTGGTCGCCGAGACCCATCCCGATCGCGAGATCGCGCGCGGCCTGCCCGAGGAGGCGATCGCCATCGCGACGCGGCGCCTCTCGGCCATCAACGCCGCCTGGGACGCGATCCGCAAGGAGCGCGGCATGAGCCGCAGCCTCACGCCCGAACCCGCCTGAGCACGGGCTTCTCACAAGATGCGCCGCTCATCCCGGACAAGCCGCGAGGCGGCGCCGATCCGGGATCCATTCCCGAACCTCTCTCGGAGGCGCTCCGGAACCGATCCCGGATCTCCCTTCGGTCGCCCCGGATGACGCCGCGTTTCCATCCCCATCGCACAATGCGCTAAAGCCATCGCATGACCGACACAGCCACCCCCGACAGCCGCTTCGCCGCCAAGGTCTTCCCCTCGCCGAACCACGGCGAACGCAAGCATGCGGATGGGACAGCCGGCCGCCGGCCGGACATGCTGATCCTGCACTACACCGGCATGCCGGTCGCGGGCGAAGCGTTGCAATGGCTGTGCAATCCGGTCTCGCAGGTTTCCTCGCATTACTTCGTCTTCGAGAACGGCCATACGCTGCAGCTCGTGCCTGAGGGGCGGCGCGCCTGGCATGCCGGCGCTTCGCACTGGGCCGGCGAGACCGACATCAATTCCTGCTCGATCGGCATCGAGATCGCCAATCCCGGCCATCCCGGCGGCCTGCCCGATTTTCCGGAAGAACAGATCGCCGCGACGCTGAACCTCTGCCGCGACATCTGCCAGCGCTGGTCGATTCACCCTGAGCGCGTCCTCGCCCATTCCGATATCGCGCCCGGCCGCAAGATCGATCCGGGCGAGAAATTCCCCTGGCGTCGTTTCGCCGAGGGCGGCGTCGGCCTCTGGACCGAGCCGGCGCCGATCCGGGGCGGGCGCTTCTTCGCCCGCGGCGAGGCCGGCCAGCCTGTCGAGGCGCTGCAGGCGATGTTCGCCATGCTCGGCTACGGCGTCTCGGTCGACGGCGTCTTCGACGAGAAGCTCGAAGCGGTCGTCGCCGCCTTCCAGCGCCATTGGCGCCCGGAGAAGGTCGACGGGGTCGCCGATTCCTCGACGATCACGACCCTGCGCGACCTGCTGGCGGCAACGCAGGAAAGCCGCACCGCGTGACCGGAGCCCCGTCATTGCGAGCGCAGCGAAGCAATCCAGCAAGACCGGGCTGAGCGCTTCGACCCGGTCTCCCTGGAGTGCCTCTTCGCTTCGCTCCGCGCAATGACGGCGCGCACGCCGCGACAGGCCGAAGTTTCCATAACATTGCAGGAAGTTAACTCGCGGCGCGCCGCGCTTTCTGGCAAGCTCCCGCTTCGGCTGCGCAGGTGCGCATTCGGAACGGGGAACGACCTTGCGCAGATGGCTGATCGGAACCGGGCTGATCGTCCTCGCGGCCGCCGGCGGTTACTGGGCGTTGCGCCCGGCCGGGGGCGCCGCCAACGAGCCGCCCTATCGCACCGCGACGCTCGATCGCGGCCGCATCACCGCGGCAGTGCGCGCCACCGGCACGCTGACGCCGGTCACCACCGTCCTCGTCGGCTCGCAGTTGTCGGGCCAGATCGTCGAGATCCTCGCCGACTATAATTCGCAGGTGAAGGCCGGCCAGATCGTGGCCCGCCTCAACAGCGACCAGATCAAGACGCGCCGCGACGCGGCGCAGGCCGATCTCGACCAGGCCAGGGCCGATCTCGTGGTCAAGCGCGCCCAGCTCGAGCGTGCCCGCACCGCCCGCACCAAGGCCGACTCGATCATCCGCGACCTCGAGGCCCAGCGCGACCGCACGCAGGCGCAGCTCGCCGACGCCAAGCGCACCTTCGAGCGCCAGAACGAGCTCTTCAACCGCAGCACCGGCTCGCAGCAGAACCTCGACACGGCGCGCACCCAGGTCGAGATCCAGACGGCGAGCCTCGCCTCGAACGAGGCCCAGCTCGCCTCCGCCCGCGCCGAGCTCAAGGGGCTCGATGCCGACATCCAGCTGGCCGAGGGCCAGGTCCAGTCCGGCCAGGCCCTGATCGGCAGCCGCGAGGCCAAGCTTCGCGACATCCTGATCGACCTCGAGCGCACCGAGATCCGCTCCCCGGTCGACGGCGTCGTGGTCCAGCGCCAGGTCGATCTCGGCCAGACCGTCGCGGCCTCGCTCTCGGCGCCGACCCTCTTCCAGATCGCGCAGGACCTGCGCACCATCGACATCTACGCCAATGTCGACGAGGCCGATGTCGGCCGGCTGAAGCCGGGCCAGGCGGTCTCCTTCACCGTCAACGCCTATCCGAACCGCAATTTCCAGGGCCGGGTCGAGATGGTCAGGCTCGGCGCGCAGACCATCCAGAACGTCGTCACCTATACCGGCATCGTGCGTGTCCAGAACGGCGACATGGCGCTGCTGCCGGGCATGACCGCCAATCTCCAGGTCGTGACGGAGGACCGGCCCGACGCGCTGCGCGTGCCCAACGCGGCGCTGCGCTTCCGCCCCGTCGGCGCAGCGCCACAAGCCGCGCCCGCCATGGCGGGCCCCGCGGCCGAAGGCCCGGCGGGCGGGCGCGGCCGCAGCGCCGGCGCCCTGCGCGAACGGATCGAGACCGAGCTGCAGCCGACGGCCGAGCAGAAGCAGGCGATCGCCGAGATCCTGAAGGAGCGCCGCGGCACGCGCGAGGCGATGGCCGGCCTCTCCCCGGAGGAGCGGCGCGCCGCCTTCGGCGCCGCGCGCAAGGAGCTCGTCTCCCGGATCGCCGCGGCCCTCGATCCGGAGCGCCGCAGCAAGTTCGAGGCGATCATGCAGGAAAGCCGCGCGGCGCCGCGCCGGGGCGTGCCGGGCCGGGTCTATGTGCTCGACGAGGCCGGCCAGCCCAAGGCCGTGCCGATCGTTCTCGGCCCGACCGACGGCGCCTTCACCGAGCTCCTCGGCGGCGAGGTCGGGGACGGCACGCAGGTGGTGGTCGGCGGCGGCCCGCGCGCGACGGCGCCGCCCGAGCAGCCCGCCTACCGCCCGCGCGGGCCGCGGCTGTTCTGATGAGGGCGCGCATATCTCGGGCCGCGCCTCCGGCGTCATGGTCGGGCTTGCCCCGACCATCCATGTCTTCGTTTGACGCGTGCGGTGTTCAAGGCGTGGATGCTCGCCACAAGGGCGAGCATGACGGCGCAGCACACCGCCGGGCGCGAGGGAGGCCGAGATGCCCCTGATCGAGACCCGAGACCTCTCCCGCGTCTACGACCTCGATTCCGGCCGCGTCACCGCGCTGGACCGGGTCTCGCTCGCGATCGAGGCCGGGGACCTCGTCGCGGTGATGGGTCCCTCCGGCTCGGGAAAATCCACCTTCATGAACCTGATCGGCTGCCTCGACCGGCCGACCGGCGGGCACTACATGCTGGACGGCGTCGCGGTCGAGACGCTGTCGGGCGACGGGCTCGCCGCGCTGCGCAACCGCAAGCTCGGCTTCGTCTTCCAGCAGTTCAACCTGCTGCCGCGCATCGACGCCTGCTCCAATGTCGAACTGCCGATGGTCTATGCCGGCGTGGCAAAGGCCGAGCGGAAGCGGCGCGCGCTGGCGGCGCTGTCGCGGGTCGGCCTCGCCGAGCGCGCCCATCATCGCCCGATGCAGCTTTCCGGCGGCCAGCAGCAGCGCGTCGCCATCGCCCGCGCGCTGGTCAACGAGCCGCGCCTCCTGCTGGCGGATGAGCCGACCGGCGCACTCGACAGCCGCACCGCGCTCGAGATCCTCGCACTCTTCCAGGACCTGAACCGCGAGGGCGTCACCGTCGTCCTGGTCACCCATGACGCCGAGGTCGCCCGCCATGCGCGCCGGCTGATCCGCTTCCGCGACGGCCACCTGCTCAACGACGTCAGGCAGGAGCCGGCCGATGCGCGCGCCGCGCTGGCCGCCCTCGATGCCGGCGCCAGCCTGCCCGATACAGATTTGCCGGAGGCCGCCGCATGAGCCTCACCGAAGCCCTCCGCTCCGCCCTTTCCGCCATCGGCGCCAATGCGCTGCGCTCGGCCCTGACGATGCTCGGCATCATCATCGGCGTCGCCGCGGTCATCGCCATGGTCGCGATCGGCGCAGGCGCGCGCGAACGCGTCACCGGCCAGATCAAGTCGCTCGGCGCCAACCTCGCCATCATCCAGTCCGGCAACGTCACGCAGGGCGGCGTGCGGCTGGGTGCCGGCGCCTCCTCGACGCTGACTGACGAGGACGCGGCCGCGATCCTCAAGGAGGTCGAGGACGCCACCGCCGCCGCCCCGGTCATCGTCACCCGCGCCCAGGCCGTCTATGCCGGCACCAACTGGTCGACCCAGATCACCGCGACCGATCTCGATTTCTTCAACGCGCGCGAATGGGAGGTTGCCGAAGGCCGGCTGTTCGAGCCCGAGGAGTTGCGCAAGGGCGAGATCGTCGCCGTGATCGGCCAGACCGTGGCGCGCAACCTCTTCGGCGAGGACAGCCCGCTCGACCAGCAGTTCCGCATCCGCAACGTGCCCTTCAAGGTCATCGGCGTGATGGCGTCCAAGGGCCAGTCGGCGCTGGGCCAGGACCAGGACGACGTCATCTTCGTGCCGCTCGACACCGGCCGGCGCCGCATCGTCGGCCGCAACTATGCCCGCGACCGCTCGGTGCAGAGCATCATGGTCAAGTTCGCCAGCGAGGAGGCGATCAATCCCGGCATCGCCGAGGTCACCGCGCTGCTGCGCCAGCGCCACCGGCTGACCGAGGACCAGGAAGACGATTTCATCGTCCGCAACCTCACCGAGATCGCCAACACCGCGACCGCTGCCGCGACCACCCTGTCCTGGCTGCTCGCGGCGGTGGCCGCCGTCTCGCTGCTCGTCGGCGGCATCGGCATCATGAACATCATGCTGGTCTCGGTGACCGAGCGCACACGCGAGATCGGCCTCAGGCTCGCCGTCGGCGCCCGCCAGAGCGCGGTGCTGACCCAGTTCCTGATCGAGGCGACGACGCTGGCGACGATCGGCGGCGCGGCCGGGGCCGCGCTCGGAATCGCGGCGGCGCTGACCATCGCCCATGTCGCCGGCTGGCCCTCGGTGATCTCGATCCGCACGATCCTGATCGCGGTCGGCGTCTCCGGGTTGATCGGCGTCTTCTTCGGCTTCTACCCGGCAAGGCGCGCCGCCCGGCTCGATCCGATCGAGGCGCTGCGGCGGGAATAGGGTCTCCCGGCTTTACGCGGAACCATCACTGTCATTCCGGGAAAGCGTCGCTTAACCGACCGGCCCTAGACTGCTCTTCCGAGCTCGACATCGAAGGGGGCATGCCTTGACCAGCCATGGCTTCATCGCGGCGCCCCAGCCCCTCCATGAGCGCGCCGCCGCGCCGGCTTCCCTCGGCGCCTGGGAATGCAACCTCGCCAATGAAACGCTGAGCTGGACCGACGGCGTCTACGATCTCTTCGGCCTGAAGCGCGGCTCCGGCATCTATCGCAGTTCGATCCTCGATCTCTACGAGGAGCGTTCGCGCCGCGAGATGAACCAATTGCGCAGCAAGGCGATCGGCACCGGCCAGGGCTTTGCGCTGGATTGCCGGATCATCGCCGCAACCGGCGAGAAGCGCTGGATGCGCCTCATCGTCGGCGTCGGCCATCAGCACGGCCGGCCGATCCGCATCTTCGGCTCGAAGCAGGACGTGACGGCGGAAAAGGGCCTGTGGACGGAGCTCGCCAGCCTCGCCCGAGCCGAGCCCGTCACCGGCGCCTTCGCGCATCGCTGCTTCCTCGAACCGCTGCGCGCGCTCCGCTACGAGCGCAACCGGGAGGTCGAGCGCTGCGCTTTCGCGATCTTCCAGGTCGACGGTTTCGGCTCGCTCGTCGAGCGCTTCGGCAAGGCGGCCTGCGAGGAGCTCCTGCGCTGCGTCGGCGGGCGGCTGCAGCGCCTCTTTCCCGATGCCCTTGCCGTCGAACGGGTCGGCAACGGCGCCTTCGGCCTCCTGCTGCGGATGCCGGGGGACCGGCTCTATCTGGGCACGGTGCTGGACGGCACGCGCCGCCTGCTGTGCCGCCCCGTCTCGCACGGCGCCGTCGTGCTGGATTTCACGCTCTCGATCGGCGGCGCCCTGCTGCAGCCGGGCGGCCATCGCGAGCAGGATGGCATCTTCGCCGAGGCCGAGGCCGCGCTCCAGCTCGCCGGCATGGCAGGCGGAAATTGCATGCGCGTCTTCGACGGGCCGGTCAGCACCATCCGCGCGGCCGCCGCGCATGGTTTCGCACCACAAGGCGGCTGAGCGGGCGCAGCCCTCGGGCCCGGCCGCCGCGCCTCAGGCCAGCGTCTTGATGAAGACGATCTGCCCGTCCAGCGAATGGCCCATGTCGCGCCAGCCATGGCGGCGATAGAAGCGCTCGGCCCGGGTGTTCGCCCCCGTCGTCAGCCAGGCCTGGGCGTTGCCCGCCGCCTTCAGCTTCGTGAGCGCGGCGTCGAGCAGCGCCCGGCCATGGCCGCGCCCTTCCCGCTCCGGATCGACGAACAGGGCCCAGACCAGCCCGTTCTGGTGATTGGCGCAGGTGAAGGCGACGATCTCGCCCGCCTCCTCGGCGACCAGGAAGATCGCGTGCTCGCGGTACCAGTCGACCTCCTCCTCCGTCACCAGCGAAGGATCGGTGAGGATGTTCTCGCGCACGCCCATGCGGATGGCATGGATGCGGGGATGGTCGGCTGGGACGGCTTGACGGATCATCGCCACGTCCGGCTCAGCGCTTGCGGACGAATTCGGTGCGCAGCACCAGCCCCTTGATCGCGTCGTGGCGACAATCGATCTCTTCGGGATTATCGGTCAGGCGGATCGTACGGATCACCGTGCCCTGCTTCAGCGTCTGCCCGGCGCCCTTGACCTTGAGGTCCTTGATCAGGACGACGGAATCGCCGTCAGCAAGGATGTTCCCGGCAGCGTCGCGCACTTCGACGCGCTCCGCGGCGGCGGCGGCGGCCGCGACCTCCGATGCCGGGCGCCACTCGCCCGTCGCCTCGTCGTAAACGTAATCGTCGTTGTCGTCGGCCATGACCGCTCTGCTCATCCTGTCATCGCCGGGCGACCCCGGCCTGGACCCGGGTTAACCGAGCCGCCCGGATAATTCAACAAGCCGCGTCTGTATAATCTTGTCACGGCAGGCGTCTCGGGCAGCGCGCCGGGGCGCGCCGCCCGGGTGCCGGACCTACTCCGCCGCCTGCAGACGATAGGCAGCCGTATCGTAATTGAGGATCGGCGCGAGCCAGCGCTCGACCTCCTCGATCGTCATGCCCTTGCGCGCGGCATAATCCTCGACCTGGTCGCGCTCGACCTTGGCGACGCCGAAATAATACGCCTCCGGATGCGAGAAATAGAGGCCCGAGACCGAGGAGCCCGGCCACATCGCATAGCTCTCGGTGAGCTTGACGCCGACGCGGCGCTCGGCCTCCAGCAGCCGGAACAGGGTTTCCTTCTCGGTGTGGTCGGGCTGGGCCGGATAGCCCGGCGCCGGGCGGATGCCCTGGTATTCCTCGCGGATCAGCTCGTCATTGGTGAAGGTCTCGTCCGGCGCATAGCCCCAGAACTCCTTGCGCACGAGCTGGTGCATCCGCTCGGCGAAGGCCTCGGCGAAGCGGTCCGCCAGCGCCTTGACCATGATCGAGCGGTAGTCGTCATTGTCGCGTGCGAACTTCTCGGAGATGCGCTCCTCTTCCGCTCCGGAGGTGACGGCGAAGGCGCCGATATAGTCGGGCGCGCCGCCTTCCGGCGCGACGAAATCCGAGAGGCAGAGATTGGGCTTGCCGTCCCGCCGCAGCAGCTGCTGGCGCAGGCCGTGGAAGGTCGCGAGCGTCTCCTGCCGGCTCTCACCGGTATAGAGGCGGATATCGTCGCCGACGGCATTCGCCGGCCAGAATCCGATCACGCCCTTCGGATTGAACCAGCGCTCCTCGACCACGCGCTTCAGCATCGACTGCGCATCGTCCCAGAGCTGGCGGGCGGCCTCGCCCTGCTTCTCGTCCTCCAGGATGGCCGGGAAGCGGCCCTTCAGCTCCCAGGTCTGGAAGAACGGCGTCCAGTCGATCACCGGCACGAGATCGGCGATGTCATAGGTGCGGAAGGTCCGCGTGCCCAGGAAGCTCGGCTTCGGCGGGACATAACTCGCCCAATCCGGCTTGAACGCATTCGCGCGGGCCCTGGCCAGCGGCAGGCGCTGCTTGTCGGCTTCCGAGCGGCGATGCGCCTCGGCGACCTTGGCGTATTCCGCTTGCACGCCGGCGACGTAAGCAGGCTTCTGCTCCTGCGAGAGCAGGCTCGACACCACGCCGACGGCGCGCGAGGCGTCGTTGACGTGCACCGTCTGCCCGGCGCTATAGGCCGGGTGGATCTTCACCGCGGTGTGGACGCGGCTGGTCGTCGCTCCGCCGATCAGCAGCGGGATGTCGAAGCCCTCGCGCTCCATTTCGGAGGCGACCGTCACCATCTCGTCGAGCGAGGGCGTGATCAGTCCGGAGAGGCCGATGATGTCGACCTTCTCCCTGCGCGCCGTCTCCAGGATCTTCTGGGTCGGCACCATCACGCCGAGGTCGATCACCTCGTAATTGTTGCACTGGAGCACGACGCCGACGATGTTCTTGCCGATGTCGTGGACATCGCCCTTCACCGTCGCCATCAGCACCTTGCCGGCGGCGGCGCGCTCGGAACCGCCGTTCAGGCGCTTCTCCTCCTCCATGAAGGGCATGAGATAGGCGACTGCCTGCTTCATCACGCGGGCGGACTTCACCACCTGGGGCAGGAACATCTTGCCCGAGCCGAACAGGTCGCCGACCACGTTCATCCCGGCCATCAGCGGGCCTTCGATGACGTGCAGCGGCTTCTCGGCGTTCTGCCGGGCCTCTTCCGTATCGGCCTCGATGAACTCGGTGATGCCTGCGACCAGCGCATGCTCCAGCCGCTTCTCGACCGGCAGTTCACGCCAGGCGAGGTCCTTGCCCGAGGCTGCCGCCGAGCCGTCGCCCTTGAAGCGCGGCGCGGCCTCCAGCAGCCGCTCGGTCGAGTCCTTGCGGCGGTTGAGGACGACGTCCTCGCAGAGCTCGCGCAGCTCCGGATCGAGATCGTCATAGGAGCCGAGCTGGCCGGCATTGACGATGCCCATGTCCATCCCCGCCTTGATGGCGTGGTAGAGGAACACCGAGTGCATCGCCTCGCGGACCTTCTCGTTGCCGCGGAAGGAGAAGGAGAGGTTCGAGACGCCGCCCGAGATATGGGCGTGCGGCAGGCTCTCGCGGATCGCCTTCGTCGCCTCGATGAAGTCGTTGCCGTAGTTGTCGTGCTCCTCGATGCCCGTCGCCACCGCGAAGATGTTCGGGTCGAAGATGATGTCCTGTGGCGGGAAGCCGGCCTTCTCGGTCAGGAGCTTGTAGGCCCGGGTGCAGATCTCGATCTTGCGCTGGAAGGTATCGGCCTGGCCGACCTCGTCGAAGGCCATCACGACCACCGCCGCGCCGTATTGCCGGCAGATCCGGGCATGATCGAGGAAGGCCTCCTCGCCCTCCTTCATCGAGATCGAGTTGACGATCGGCTTGCCCTGGATGGTCTTGAGGCCGGCCTCGATCACCGGGAACTTCGACGAGTCCACCATGATCGGAACGCGGCTGATATCCGGCTCCGAGGCAATGAGATTGCAGAACTCGGTCATCGCCTTCTCGGAATCGAGCAGGCCCTCATCCATGTTGATGTCGATGACCTGCGCGCCGTTGGCGACCTGGTCGCGTGCCACGTCGAGCGCGGCGGCATAGTCGCCATTGGTGATGAGCTTGCGGAACCTGGCCGAGCCGGTGACGTTGGTGCGCTCGCCGACATTCACGAAGGGAATGGTCTCGTCGAGCGTGAAGGGCTCGAGACCGGCAAGCCGGAGATAGGGCTTCGCCTCGGGGATCTGGCGCGGCGCCTTGCCGGCGACGGCTTGCGCGATCGCCGCGATATGCTCCGGCGTGGTGCCGCAGCAGCCGCCGACGACATTGACGAAGCCGGCGTCGCTGAACTCGGCCAGCATCTTGGCCGTCGCTTCCGGCCGTTCGTCATAGAGGCCGAATTCGTTGGGCAGGCCGGCATTCGGATAAGCGCAGACCAGCGTATCGGCGATGCGCGACATGTCCTTGATATGCGCCCGCATCTCGCGCGCGCCGAGCGCGCAGTTGAGACCGATGGTCAGCGGTGCGGCATGGCGCACCGCGTTCCAGAAGGCCTCGACCGTCTGGCCCGAGAGCGTGCGGCCCGAGAGGTCGGTGATCGTGCCGGAGATCATCACCGGCAGGCGCAGGCCCTTGGCGCGGAACACCTCCTCGATCGCGACGATCGCGGCCTTGGCGTTGAGCGTGTCGAAGATCGTCTCGATCAGCAGCAGCTCGGAACCGCCATCGATCAGCCCCCTCACCTGCTCGGCATAGGCGTCGCGCACCTGGTCGAAGGTCACGGCGCGGAAGCCCGGATTGTTGACGTCGGGCGAGATCGAGAGCGTGCGGTTGGTCGGGCCGATCGCGCCGGCGACGAAGCGCCGCCGCCCGTCCTCCTTCTGCGCGATCGCGGCCGCCTCGCGGGCGATGCGCGAGCAGGCGACGTTCAGCTCGTAGACATAGGCCTCCATGCCGTAATCGGCCTGGGCGATCGAGGTGCCCGAGAAGGTGTTGGTCTCGACGATGTCGGCGCCCGCCCGGAAATAGGCGAGATGGATGTCGCGCAGCGCGTCGGGCTGCGTCAGCGCGATGATGTCGTTATTGCCCTTGAGATCGTGATTGAAGCCCTTGAAGCGCTCGCCGCGAAAATCCGCTTCCGAGAGCTTGAGGTTCTGGATCTGCGTGCCCATCGCGCCGTCGAGCACGAGGATGCGCTTGGCAGCCGCCTGGCGCAGCGAGCGCTCGATTTCGGCGCCGTCGACGGGAGCGGGAATGAAGTCGGACATCGTTACGCTTTCCAACCGGAAACGGGTCTGCTCGAAAACTCGGCCCTCATCCTGAGGAGCGCTTCGCCAGAAGCGCGTCTCGAAGGATGCTCCAGATGGTTCCGGAGCCTCCTGAAGCATCCTTCGAGACGCCGCTGACGCGGCTCCTCAGGATGAGGGCTCGTCAATTCATTCCGCCGCCACGGCCTGCGCCGCCTGCTTCTCGGGCTTGAGGCCGACGAGATGGCAGATGGCGTAGACGAGATCGGCCTTGTTCATCGTGTAGAAATGCAGGTCGGTTGCGCCGCGGTCGATCAGATCGAGGACCTGCTCGGCGCAGACGGCCGCCGCGACGAGGCGGCGCGTCGCCGCGTCGTCCTCGAGCCCCTCGAAGCGGTCGGCCAGCCATTCCGGCACGCTCGCGCCCGTCTTGCGGGCGAAGCCGGCGGTCTGCTTGAAGTTCTGCACCGGCACGATGCCGGGCAGGATCGGGATCTCGATGCCGCGCGCGCGGACCTTGTCGAGATAGCGGAAATAGACGTCGTTATCGAAGAAGAACTGGGTGATCGCCCGCGTCGCGCCGGCATCGACCTTCTTCTTGAGCGCATCGATATCGGCGTCGAGCGAGGCCGCTTCCGGGTGCTTCTCCGGATAGGCCGAAACCGTCACCTCGAAATCGCCGATGCGCTTCAGGCCGGCGACGAGGTCGCAGGTCTGTTGGTAGCCTTCCGGATGCGCCTCATAGACCGTGCCGAGTCCACCGGCCGGATCGCCGCGCAGTGCCACGACATGGCGCACGCCGGCATCCCAATAGGAGCGGATGACGTCGTCGACCTCGGCCTTCGACGCCGAAACGCAGGTGAGATGGGCGGCGGGCTTGAGCGCAGTCTCGTCGACCATGCGCTTGACGGTGGCGTGGGTGCGCTCGCGGGTCGAGCCGCCGGCGCCGTAGGTCACCGAGACGAAGCTGGGGCCGAGCGGCTCGAGCCGGCGCACGGACTCCCACAGCGCGACCTCCATCTCGGCCGTCTTCGGCGGGAAGAATTCGAAGGAGACGCGGGGACGGCGCGAGCCGTGGCGGCTGGGGCGGAAGGCATTCATCACGCGACCTCGAGATTGATTTTGCGGGCCGGCGGATCGGCCTGGACGCGCCGGTCACGGCCGCGCCAGAGCATCACCGGGAGCTGGCCGGAGCCGCCATCGGCGAGCGTCACCTCCTGCGACAGGTCGCAGGCGAGCCCCGCCTCGGCGAACCAGCCGGCGATCTGCTGCCGCGAGAAGCCGAGCCGGCGATGCGCATGCTCGGTCCGCAGGAACTCCATCTCATGCGGCGCGAAATCGACGACGATCAGCCGCCCGCCGGGCGCCAGCATCGCGGCCGCCTCGCGCACGGCCCGGCCGGGATCGTCGAGGAAGTGCAGCACCTGATGGATGATGACGAGATCGAAGGAGCCGCGCGCGAAGGGCAGCGCGTAGATGTCGCCCTGCCGAAGCTCGACGCGCGAAAGGCCCGCCTGCTCCAGATTGGCGCGCGCCACCGCCAGCATCGCATGGTTGGCGTCGACGCCGACGGCGCGGCCGAACTTCGGCGCGATCCGCTCCAGCATCCGCCCCGTGCCGGTGCCGAGGTCGAGCATGGCGCCGGGCGTGCCCTCCCCCACGGCGCCCTCGACCGCCGCCTCGACGACATGGTCCGGCACCTGCAGGCTGCGCAGCCGGTCCCAGTCGCGTGCGACACTGGCGAAATAGCTCTGCGCCGCCTCGGCGCGGTTCGCCCGGACGGCGGCGAGCCGCTCGCGATCGGCCGCGAGCACCGGGTCGTTGAGGTCGAGCCAGGCGGCGAGCGAGGCGGCGAAGGCGCCGCCCGGCCCGGTCTCGTCGAGCCGGAAGAAGGCCCAGGCCCCCTCGCGCGAGCGCCGGACCAGCCCGGCCTCGGCGAGCAGCTTGAGATGGCGCGAGATGCGCGGCTGCGACTGGCCCAGGATGTCGGTCAGGTCGGAGACGGAGAGCTCGCCCTCCGAGAGCAGCGCCAGGATGCGCAGCCGCGTCTCCTCGCCCGCGGCCCGCAGGCCGGCGAGAAGCACATCGGAGGACAATGCCGTCGGCTGCCGCACGCTGTCACGCTCCCTCGTCGCAAAGAAAAAAGATATAAAGATATCTTTATGTCAAACGCGCCGTTCGTGCAAGCGGATTGTCGTGCGGAAGATAGGACGATGAGCGAGCGCGAGGTCGAAGCGCATCGAGCGGACGAGCCGCCTGGCACCTCGCCGTCATGCTCGCTCTTGTGGCGAGCATCCACGTCTTGAACACAGCCCTCCACCAGCAAAGACGTGGGTGGTCGGGACAAGCCCGACCATGACGCAGAGCAGTTGCTTCTGGCCGCGACCGAAACGATCCGCTTCCCCCTCACCCAAACTTATCCCCGGTACCCGAAACCATGCCTATGATGCGCGCGTCCCATCCGACCGAGGGGCTTCGCGAGGCATCGTGGGCCGGAGGGGATTGCGGGCTTCGCATCCCGAACCGTTGCGGGTTCGCAAGATGCGGAGGTGCCGTCTTCGCCCGGGCCGAACAGGCAGGCCCCGTCCTTTGCCGGACTTCAGACGCGAAGCGGACCCCCAGATACCCGTGCGCGGAGCCGAACGGCGCGAGGTCGTCGCTGTTCGACATCATCGACATCGACTCGACATCGGCACGCAGCCGTCGACTGCGAACGCCGCCAGGCTCCGCGCATCCCTCGGATGCCAAGCCCGAAAACCCCGCAGGCCAGGCCTGGACGGGGTTTTCGGTGCGCCGTCATCAATGTCGGTAAAAGCAAATTGTCCGGAGAGGCGGCTGCATGACGCCGGTCCGGTCTTTAGCTGTCGGCACACGCCTGCCACGGCCTTGGCCGCACGCGGCAGGCGGTTCTCCTTCGCAGCAGGAAAAGGTTCAAAGCACTTTCAGATCGCCCGCCGCCGTCTTGCCGCGCTCGGTCTTCAGCTCGAACGAAACCTTCTGCCCTTCCGTCAACGTCATCATCCCGGCTTCCTTGACGGCCGTGATATGGACGAACACGTCCTTGCCGCCTTCCGCCGGTTGGATGAAGCCGTATCCCTTCTCAGTATTGAACCATTTGACGGTTCCGGTCGCCATCGCCAATCCCTCGAAGCCGCGCCTGCCGGCCCGCGCGCCGAGGCGTGCAAGCCGGCAAGGGAAGGATTGACCGAAAACCCGATCTTGTCGAGATCAAACGCCGCGCAGACGAATCATCAGATCGATCAAGATTTGGTCAGGATGACCTGGGTCTTCGCCGCCGCGCGGGAGGAGCCGCCGAGGTAGATCTCCACCTCTCCGGGGTCGACGACGTAGCGTCCCCGTTCATCATGGGCGCCGAGCTTCGCCGCCTCCAGCCTGAACCGCACGGTCCGCGTCTCGCCGGCCTTGAGCGTCACCTTCTCGAAGCCCTTCAGTTCGCGCAGCGGCCGCGACAGGCTGGCCACCGGCTGGCGGATATAGAGCTGCACCACCTCCTGCCCGTCGCGCGAGCCGGTGTTGCTGACGTCGACCGAGACCTCGACCTGCCCGTCGAGCGGCATCGACGAGGCCGAGACACGCGGATCGGCATAGGTGAAGCGGCTGTAGGAGAGCCCGTAGCCGAAGGGGTAGAGCGGCTCGTTGCGCTCGTCCATGAAGATGGACTCGTAGCGCTGGCGGATCTTCTCCGGCCGCCCCGTCGGCAGCTGGCTGTAGTAGACGGGGATCTGCCCGACCGAGCGCGGGAAGCTCATCGGCACCCGGCCCGAGGGGTTGTAGCGCCCGGTCAGGATGTCGGCGATCGCGGTGCGCCCCTCCGTGCCGCCATGGAAGGTCTGCAGGATCGCCGCGACATGCTCGCTGGCCCAGCTCAGGACGAGCGGCCGGCCGGTCGCCAACACCAGGACCACGGGCTTGCCGGTGGCGACCAGCGCCTCGAGCAGCTCCTGCTGGACTCCGGGCAGGTCGAGCTTGGTGCGCGAGGCCGCCTCGCCCATGAACTCGCAATCCTCGCCCAGCATGGCGACGACGAGGTCGGCTTCGGCGGCGGCGCGGATGGCGGCCTGCTTGTCGGCGAATTCCGTGCCGCAATTCTTGGTGAAGGCCGGCTGGTAGTTGACCGCGACCTCCTTCGGCAGCCGCTCGCGCAGCGCCTCGGGCAGCGGGGTGATGCGGCGCCGGCCGAGGCCGGCCGGATCGGTCCAGACCCGCTCGTCCTCCGGCACCGCCATGGCGCCGATCACCGCGACCGACTTCACCGTGTCGCGGATCGGCAGGGTCTCGTCCGCGTTCTTGAGCAGGATCGCGCCCTCGCGCGCCGCCTGCAGCGCGACCTCGCGGGCGGCCTCCGTCTGCATCAGCTTGGGCGCGGCGGCGGGGTCGACATCCGGCTTCCCGAACAGGCCGAGATGGAACTTGACGCGCAGCACCCGGCGCACCGCCTCGTCCAGCGCCTTCACCGGCACGCGGCCGGCGCGCACCTCGGCGGCGAGATGCTTGTGGTAGACGTCGCCCATCATGTCCATGTCGATGCCGGCCAGCAGCGCCTTGCGCGCGGCTTCGGCGTCGTCGCGGGCGATGCCGTGCAGCCTGAGCTCGGTGATCGAGCCGAAATCGGAGGTGACGAAGCCGCGGAAGCCCCATTGGCCGCGCAAGAGATCGGTCAGCATGCCCTTATGCGCCGTCGCCGGCACGCCGTTGAGCGCGTTGAAGGCCGCCATCGCGGTCATCGCCCCGGCATCGAAGGAAGCCTTGAACGGCGGCAGGTGCAGGTCGAAGAGCTGGCTCGTCGGGATCCAGGTCGAGTTGTAGTCGCGGCCAGCCTCGGCCGCGCCATAGCTGACGAAGTGCTTCGGCGTGGTCGCGACGCCGCCGCGCTGGTAGCCGAGAGTGCGCGCCCGCGCGACCACCGCGCCGAGAAAGGCGTCCTCGCCCGCCCCTTCCAGAACGCGCCCCCAGCGCGGATCGCGCGAGATGTCGACCATCGGCGCGAAGGTCCAGTTGATGCCTGCGGCGGCGGCCTCGCGGCCGGTCCAGTAGGCGGCCTGCTCGATCAGCGCGGGGTTCCAGCTCGACGCCTGGCCGAGCGGCAGCGGGAAATAGGTCGAGAAGCCGTGGACGGCGTCGAGCCCGATGATCAGCGGGATCTTCAGGCGGCTCTCGCGCACCGCCTTCTGCACGGCCAGGACCTCGGCCGGCACGACGAAGTTCATCACCGCGCCCATGTCGCCGCTGCGGACCTGGTTGATGTCGAAGCCCTCGCCGCGGCCGGAGAGATGGAGCTGGCCGACCTTCTCCTCCAGCGTCATGCGCCGGATCAGCGCGTCGACCTTGCGCTCGATCTCGCGCGCCTCGCTTCCGGTTTTCCAGGCGACGGGGGGCTGCTGGGAAAAGGCGAACGAGGCCGGGATCAGCAGCAGGAAGGCAGCGACGAGCCGCAGAAGCATCTCGGGAATCTCTCCGGGAAGGCAGAGGCAAGAGCCTGCGCCCTACAGGATCGTTCCGTCTGGCTCAACCGTTGCATGCCCTCTGGCGCATGAAGCCGTCAGCCGATACAGGGCTCGCCATGTCGCAGACCGCCAGCGCAGCCATGCCCCAGCAGCACCGCCTCTACGAAGACCTGCTCGCCTTGCCCCTGGGCACGCTGATGGTCAGCATCGGCATCGTCCTCTTCGCCAAGGCGACGCTGCTCACCGGCGGCGCGGCCGGGCTCGCCTTGCTGCTGCAATTCGCCACGGGCGCCGATTTCAGCCTGCTGTTCTTCGCCCTCAACCTGCCGTTCTACTGGCTCGCCTTCCAGCGGATGGGGCTCGCCTTCACGCTGCGCACGGGCGCGGCCGTCGCGCTGGTCTCGTTCTTCGTCTGGGCGACGCCGGGCTGGTTCCGCATCGAGGCGGTGGCGCCGCTCTATGCCGCGGTCGCCGGCGGCGTCGCGATGGGGCTCGGCCTGCTGGCGCTGGCGCGCCACCGCACCGCGATCGGCGGCGTCAACATCCTCGCGCTCTATTTGCAGGAGCGCCACGGGCTGCGCGCCGGCTGGGTCCAGCTCGGCATCGACGCGGCGATCTTCGTCGCCGCCCTGTTCGTGCTGCCGCTGGACAAGGTCGCGCTGTCGCTGGTCGGCACGCTCGTCCTCAACGCCATCCTGGGGATGAACCACAAGCCCGGCCGCTACATGGCGGTCTCCTGACGCAGGCCCATCCGCCGCTCAGGAGGTTGCGCCTCGCCCTTCGTCATGCGAGTCAGCCGGGGTAAACGACGGGTAGCGAACGGCGAGACGAGACATGGCCCAGCCCCTGACCATCGAAGACCTGCGCCTGCTGGCCAAGCGCCGCGTGCCGCGCATGTTCTACGACTATGCCGATTCCGGCGCCTGGACCGAGGGCACCTATCGCGCGAACGAGACCGACTTCGCCAAGATCAAGCTGCGCCAGCGCGTCGCCGTCGACATGACGAACCGCTCGCTGGCCACCGAGATGATCGGTCAGCCCGTCGCGATGCCCGTCGCGCTCGCGCCGACCGGCCTCACCGGCATGCAGCACGCCGATGGCGAGATCCTCGCGGCGCGGGCCGCCGCCAAGGCCGGCGTGCCCTTCACCCTCTCGACCATGAGCATCTGCTCGATCGAGGACGTGGCGAAGCACACCAGCGCACCCTTCTGGTTCCAGCTCTATGTGATGAAGGATCGCGACTTCATCGCCCGCCTGATCCAGCGCGCCAAGGCGGCCGGCTGCTCGGCGCTGGTGCTGACGCTCGACCTGCAGATCCTCGGCCAGCGCCACAAGGACATCCGCAACGGCCTCTCCGCCCCGCCGAAGCCGACCATCGCCAACCTGATCAACCTCGCCTTCAAGCCGCGCTGGTGCCTGAAGATGCTGGACACGCCGCGCCGGCAGTTCGGCAACATCGTCGGCCATGTCACCGGCGTCGCCGACATGTCCTCGCTCTCCAACTGGACGGCCAGCCAGTTCGATCCCCAGCTGAACTGGGACGACATCAAGTGGATCAAGGACCAGTGGGGCGGCAAGCTGATCCTCAAGGGCATCCTTGATCCCGAGGACGCCGAGATGGCGGCCAAGAGCGGCGCCGACGCGCTGATCGTCTCCAACCATGGCGGCCGCCAGCTCGACGGCGCGCTCTCCTCGATCGAGGCCCTGCCCGGCATCGTCGAGCAGGTCGGCAACCGCATCGAGGTGCTGTTCGACGGCGGCATCCGCTCGGGCCAGGACGTGCTCAAGGCGGTCGCGCTCGGTGCCAAGGGCACCTTCATCGGCCGCGCCTTCCTCTACGGGCTCGGCGCGATGGGCGAGGAGGGCGTCACCGCCGCGCTCGACATCATCCGCAAGGAGATGGATGTCACCATGGCGCTCTGCGGCCTGCGCGACATCAAGCAGGTCGACGAGCGCGTCCTCGTCGGCGGGCGCGCCGGAGCGATCAAGCGGCTGGCCGGCTGACCACAGCCGCCGGCCGCCTTCGCTCGACCACGCCGCGATGCCGACCCCGGCATCGCGCGGAAGACGCCGCGCGGGCGGAAGACGCTGCACGGGAGGTCACATGGTCCGCGCCGTGAACGACGCACGCTTCTGGGACCGCGCCGCGCGCAAATACGCCGCCGGCCCCGTCGCCGACATGGCGGGCTATGAGCGCACCCTCGAGCGGACCCGGGCCTATCTCGACGGCAGCGCGACGGCATTCGAATTCGGCTGCGGCACCGGGACGACGGCGCTCAGGCTCGCGCCCTTCGTCGCGCGCATCGTGGCGACCGACATATCCGGCAGCATGATCGCCATCGCGCGGGAAAGGGCCGCGGAGGGAAACCACGCCAACGCGGTCTTCGAGATCGGCACTCCGGATGCGGCGCCCTGGCCGGACGAGAGCTTCGACGTCGCGCTCGGCTTCAACGTCCTGCATCTGGTGGCCGCCCGGGAAGCGGCGCTCGGCGGCGTTCACCGGCTGCTGAAGCCCGGCGGCCTGTTCATCTCCAAGACGCCTTGCCTCAAGGAGATGAATCTGGCGATGCGCCTCGCGGTGCCCGTCATGCAGTTCCTCGGCAAGGCGCCCCATGTGGCGTCCTTCTCCGCGGCGGAGCTGGAGCGCGCGATCGTCGCGGCGGGCTTCGAGATCGTCGAGCGCGGCCAGCACGCCTCCCGCGGCCGGGACGCACGGCCTTTCTTCGTCGCTCGCAGGCGCTGAAGGCGTAGCCCCGCTCGCTGCGTCTCTTGCGAAAGCGCCCCCATTGTCGCAGCCGGGCAGGTCTTGATCGCGCTCGCGCCAAGGCCGCAGACCTCGCGGCGGCACGGAGCCGCAACGCTCAATCGTCAGGCCCCGTCAGAATCGGCGACGATCCATTCAATAATATCGCGGATGTGCCCAGCGGGCCCCGTAGTAACGCGGGCCGTAGTATCCACGATACCATCCATAGCGCGGCGCAACGTAGACCGGCCGCGCATAATATACGCGGGGCCGATAATAATAAGCTGAGCGATAGACGGGATATCCGTATCCATAGCCGTAGGGATAAGCGTATCCGTACCCGTATCCGTAGGCAGGTGCCGTGGCTGCTGCGGTGAGCAGGCCGCCCAGGAGCGCACCACCGACGAGTCCAGCCGCTACGGCGCCGCCGCCACAACAGCCGTAGCGATAATATCCGCCATGGTAGCCCCATCCGCCGCCGCGCCAATACTGCGCATTGGCCGCGCTGACACCGCCGGTCATGAGGAGAGCTACGGTGGCTACGGTCGCGAGTTTCCTCATCCGAACCTCCACCCAACGAGCGAGCGACGATCGGCAAGGCCTTTTTTTGGGCCTCAGCAACTCGCTGCGCCGGCCGCGTCCCTCACCAGCCATTTTACTCCAAGCCGCAATTCTTCGCCATGACCGCCAAAGCGCGCGATCGCTCGGCACCGGCAGGCGGACGAGGGCTGGATGGAGCACTTCATCGGTCGATAAGCGTGCGGCGGAGATCCGCTTCCGCCCCGAAGCCGATCCATGGAAACCGCATCGCCCATGCGCGAGAACGGAAAGCTCGCCGGAGGCCGATTGCGCCGGCACCTCCATCTGTTGCATTCTGGCGTGCTGGCCAGGAGAAACAGATGCCCAGCGCCCTTCCCCGAGTTCATGCGGAATTTCTGGAACGCGTGCGAAACGCGGTCGCGTCCGACGAGCGATTCAACGCCCTCCTGATCGGCGGGTCATATATCCACGGCGGCCTCGACCCGCATTCGGACCTCGACTTCGTCATCATCGTCGAGGACGACAGCTATGCGGAGGTGATGGCGTCCCGCATGGATTTCGCCGGTGCGCTGGCTGATCTGGTCAGCGCCTTCACCGGCGAGCATGTCGGCGAGCCGCGCCTGCTGATCTGCCTCTATGGCCCGCCTCTTCTGCACGTCGACCTGAAATTCGTGCTCGCATCCGATCTCGACCACCAGATCGAGCAGCGCGCCGTTCTGTTCGCCCGGGATCCGGCGGCGATCGAAAGGCGGGTCCAGGCCGGCCGTGTCGAATGGCCGAACCTGCCCTCCGAATGGTTCGAGGCCCGCGCCTGGATCTGGCTGCATTACGCGGCCACCAAGCTTGCCCGCGGCGAACTCTACGAAGCCATCGGCATGCTCGGCTTCTTCCGCGAGCAGGTGCTCGGCCCGCTGCTCTGCCGCCGCGCCGGCAGGAACCAGCGCGGCGTCAGGCGCGTGGAAGCGCTCGGCCTGGACGAGGAGGGCAAGATGGCGGCCACGGTCGCCCGCCACGATCCCGGCTCGGTCAGGGACGCCATCGCGGCAGCGATCGATTCCTATCTCGACCTGCGGGCCGACGATCCGGGGGTGAAGCCGACGCGAGGCATGCCCGGGCTCCTGCACGCATTCATCGACGATGCGGGGCCGTCCAGGCGCGGCGCCGCTGCCGCCCGCTTGACGTGAAGGAGAGCAGCATGGAGCGGTTCACCGGCGGCTGCCTGTGCGGAAGCGTCCGCTTCGTGGCGTCGGGGCGCCCCTATCGGGTCGGCCTCTGCCACTGCCTCGACTGCCGCAAGCATCACGGCGCCCTGTTCCATGCCTCCGCGATCTTCCCCGAGGAGGCGGTGACGATCGAAGGCGAAACGCGCGACTATGCCGGGCGGCATTTCTGCCCGCGCTGCGGCTCGACCATCTTCGGGCGAAGCGGGGACGAAACCGAAATCAATCTCGGCTCGCTCGACGCCCCCGACCAGTTCGTGCCGACCTACGAGCTCTGGACCGTCCGTCGCGAATCCTGGCTGCCGCCGTTTCCGGTCAGGAAGCGCTACGAACACGACCGGGAGACCACGGGCCGTTCCGAGGAATAGCCGGATCGTCTCGAAATCTCAGTTTGCCTCCGGACAAGCTCGGGTAAGCTCGCTTCGCGAGAGACCGGGAGCGGCGATGCCATACCTCTACATCGTGACCGACTGCGAGTTTGACGGGCCGACGCCGGGAGTAAACTCGATGCTGTCGTTCGGCTCCGTGGCGGTATCGGCCGCCGGCCGGATCCTCGGCGCGTTCGAGGCGGTTCTGGAACCGCTCGAGGGCGCCGAACGCGACCCGGATACGATGGCGTTCTGGCGAGCGCACCCGGAAGCCTGGGCGGCAGCGACCGCAGATCCGCAGCCCGCCGCCATGGTGGTCGAGCGGTTTTCCGGCTGGATCAGGTCGCTGGGCGGCAAGCCGATTTTCGCGGCACACCCCGTCGCGCTGGACGGCCCATGGATCGATTTCTACCTGAGGAGGTTCACCGGCCGGCCGCTGCTGGAAGGGCCGTGGATCTCCGACCGGCTCTTCCGGCACGCCCCGCTCTGCCTCATGTCGATGGTCGCCGGGCGCTCCGGGCGGGGACAGTGGGAATGCGATGTCGATCGCTATCCGAGCGAATGGCTCGGTGCGGTCGAGCATACGCATCGGGCGATAGACGACGCCCGAGGCTATGCGAACCTGCTGAGCTTTCTCATTCGCGACGAGGACGCGCGGCACGGAGCCTGACCGGGCAGCCTGTCGGGCATCGCATTGAGGGCGAGGCACTGCAGCGCCGAATGCTGGCCCGGCAAGGCAATCGCTTCCACGGCTTAGGTCGATGAGAAAGGTCCGGGAGAGCCACCGCTCCATCCCATAAGAAGCCTGTACCATCCAGGGGGGCTTGCGGCAAGCCGCCGGCCCCGATGTATGAGCCCTGCCCTTCGACACAGGAAGGAGCAGGGAAATGCGCGTTTTGCTTTCGACTTATGGTTCGCGTGGCGATGTCCAGCCCATGGTGGGTCTGGCGCTCCAGCTTCGGGCGCTCGGCATCGGGGTCACGCTCAGCGCTCCGCCCGACCGGGAATTCAGCGACCTGGCAGCCGCCTTCGGCATCCCCTTCGCCCCGGCCTTCATGCCGGTGCGCGAATGGGTCGCGAATGCGCGGCAGGCGGGCTCGAAACTGCCGCTGCTCGCCGGCGAGATGGTCGGCGCGCAATACGATGCCTTGTCGGCTGCGGCACAGGATTGCGACATCATCGCCGCGACCGGCCTGTTTCCCTCGACCGCAGCTGCACGCGCCGTCGGCGAGAGCCTCGGCCTGCCCTACCGGCATGTAAGCTTCTGCCCGCTGCTGCTTCCCTCAGATGCCCACCGCCCCTTCGAATATCCGGGCTGGCCGCACCCGCCGGAAATGACCGACATCGGCGCGCTCTGGAGGCGCAACATCGAGGTGATGAACGCGCTGTTCGGCGAGGCCGTCAATCGACATCGCCGGAAGCTCGGACTGCCCGGCCTCGATAATGTGCGCGACCACATCTTCACCGACCGGCCCTGGCTGGCCTCCGACCCCGTGCTCGGCCCTTGGAGCTCGGACCAGTGCGACGCCGTCCAGACCGGCGCCTGGTTCTTGCCGGATGACCGGCCGCTGCCGGACAGCCTCGTCGCCTTTCTGGAAGCCGGCACGCCGCCCGTCTATGTCGGCTTCGGCAGCATGGCGATGGAGGCCAGCCGCGATGCGGCACAGGTTGCCATCGAGGCGATCAGGACGAGAGGCCACCGGACCATCCTGTTCGGCGGCTGGGCCGGGCTCGGGCTGATCGACGGGCGGGAGGACTGCTTCGCCGTCGGCGAGGTCAACCAGCTGGCCCTGTTTCGCCGCGTCGCGGCCGTGGTCCATCATGGCGGCGCCGGCACCACCGCGACGGCAGCCCTGGCCGGTGCTCCACAATTGATCGTCCCGCAGGTCGTGGACCAGCCCTATTGGGCCGCGCGCGTCGCCGCGCTCGGCATCGGCGCCGCCCATGACGGGCCGACGCCGACCTCCGCATCCTTCCCCTCTGCGCTCGAAATCGCCCTGTCGACGCGAACCGGGCGCCGCGCTGCGGAAATGGCCGGGTCTATCCGCACCGACGGCGCCGAGAGGGCGGCGCAGCTTCTGGCCGAAGCCGCACGGTAGCAGCCAACGAAAAAGCCCCGCGGCGCGCTTTGCGCCGCGGGGCTTTTTGAGCCGGAGTCCAGCGCCTCAGCGCGAGAACTTCTTGTACTGAATCCGCTTCGGGATCGTGGAGTCGATGCCGAGGCGGCGCTTCTTGTCCTCCTCGTAATCGGCGAAGTTGCCCTCGAACCACTCGACATGGCTGTCGCCCTCGAAGGCGAGGATATGGGTCGCGATGCGGTCGAGGAACCAGCGATCGTGGCTGATGATCACGGCGCAGCCGGCGTAATCCTCGAGCGCCTCTTCGAGCGCGCGCAGCGTGTCGACGTCGAGGTCGTTGGTCGGCTCGTCGAGCAGCAGCAGATTGGCGCCGGACTTCAGCATCTTGGCGAGATGGACGCGGTTGCGCTCACCGCCGGAGAGCGAGCCGACCTTCTTCTGCTGGTCGCCGCCCTTGAAGTTGAAGGCCGAGCAATAGGCGCGAGAGTTGATCTCGCGCTTACCGAGATAGAGCACGTCGTTGCCGCCGGAGATTTCCTCCCAGACGTTCTTCTTGTCGTCGAGCGAGTCGCGGCTCTGGTCGACATAGCCGAGCTGGACGCTCTCGCCGACCTTGATCGTGCCGGCATCCGGCTTCTCGGCGCCGGTGATCATCTTGAACAGCGTGGTCTTGCCGGCGCCGTTGGGGCCGATCACGCCGACGATGCCGCCCGGCGGCAGCTTGAACGAGAGATCGTCGATCAGGAGCTTGTCCTGGAAACCCTTCGACAGGCCCTCGAAATCGACGACGTTGTTGCCCAGCCGCTCGGCGATCGGGATGATGATCTGCGCGGTGTCCGGCCCCTTGCTGTTGGCCTTCTGGACGAGCTCGTCATAGCGCTGGATGCGGGCCTTGCTCTTGGCCTGGCGGGCCTTGGGCGACTGCGCCATCCACTCCGCTTCGCGCTCCAGGGTCTTCTGGCGCGAGGCGTCCTCGCGGCCTTCCTGCGCGAGGCGCTTCTGCTTCTGGACCGACCAGGACGAGTAGTTGCCCTCATAGGGGATGCCCTGGCCGCGATCGAGCTCGAGGATCCAGCTCGTGACGTTGTCGAGGAAGTAGCGGTCGTGGGTGACGATCAGGATCGCGCCCGGATAGGTCCGCAGGTGCCCTTCCAGCCAGGCCGTGGTCTCGGCGTCCAAATGGTTGGTCGGCTCGTCGAGCAGCAGCAGCTCCGGCTGCTCCAGCAGGAGCTTGCACATGGCGACGCGGCGGCGCTCGCCGCCCGAGAGCTTGTCGACGGCCCAGTCGTCCGGCGGGCAGCGCAGCGCGTCCATCGCCTGGTCGACCTTGGAATCGAGATCCCACAGGCCCTTGGCCTCGATCTCGTCCTGGAGATTGGTCATCTCGTCGGCGGTCTCGTCCGAATAGTTCATGGCGAGCTCGTTGTAGCGGTCGAGCACCGCCTTCTGCGGCGCGACGCCGAGCATGACGTTCTCGCGGACGGTCAGGCTCTCGTCGAGCTTGGGCTCCTGCGGCAGGTAGCCGACGCGCGCGCCTTCCGCGACCCAGGCCTCGCCGGTCCATTCCTTGTCCATGCCCGCCATGATCTTGAGCAGGGTCGACTTGCCGGCGCCGTTGACGCCGAGCACGCCGATCTTGGCATCCGGGTAGAAGGAGAGATGGATGTTGTTCAGGACCTGCTTGCCGCCCGGATAGGTCTTGGACAGGCCGCGCATATGGTAGATGAACTGACGTGACATGAGGCGAGCGGCTCCGCGTTCGGGGCTTGGCGACAAGGATGTCGGGAAATCTGGCCGCTATGTAGCGAGCGGCAGCGCCTGCCGCAACCGCTCGGGGCGGATTGCCGGCGGCCAGTCCGTCCCGGACAATACGGGGTTTCCCCGGCCGAGGCCACCCGAGATGCCCGAGCAGAACGGCAAGACGACGATCGAGCTGAGGCTGCGCGACGCCGCACAGCTCTTCAACAGCCTCGACCCCTTCCCCTTTCGCGAGGGCGACCTCGCCGCGGAGGCCGAGGAATACATCCTCGACTGGGCGCGCGACCTGCCCAAGGACAAGCCGATCGCGATCGTGATCCATCTCGAAAGGCCCGATGCGCCCCACAAGCCTCTGCCGGATCTCGCCACCGCGATCACGCGCTGGTTCGCCGGCCGAGCGAGCGCCGAGACGCGGGCGCTGCACGAGCTCTTCCATGACGGCCGCCTGGCCTTCATGATCGGCTTCGTCGGGCTCGCCGGCTGCCTGTTTCTCAGCTGGCTGCTGACCCGGGGCCAGGACGGGCCGTTCGCGCGCGTCTTCCAGGAGAGCCTGATCATCATCGGCTGGGTCGTGATCTGGCGCCCGGCCGAGATGTTCCTTTACGACTGGGTGCCGATCCTGCGCCGCCGGAAGCTCTATCGCCGCCTCGCCGCGGCGAATGTCGAGGTCAGGCCGCCCCAGGCGTGACGCTGCCCGTCCGGGACCGCCTCCCGGCAGCTCGGTTCACAAATCCGCCAGAACGCTTCCAACGGCCCGCCATTTGCCTGATCGTCGGAGGCCACGGGAAAGCAGGAGCCGGTCGATGAATCTGTCGCGCCCCTTCGCAGTACTGGCTTTCATTGCCGCCATCGCCGGTTTCGTCCCCGCGCCCGCCCGCGCCGAGTCAGGAGAGCCCGGGTGCCGCCCGGAAATGGCGAGCTATCGCCTGCCGATCCAGCGCGTGCAGCTCGCCAAGGACGAGGTCCGGCTCACCTTCGTCGGCCATGCCACCTTCCTGATCGAGACGCCGGGCGGGGTGAAGGCCGCGACCGATTACAACGACTATGTCCGCCCGCCGGTGACGCCCGACATCGCCACGATGAACAAGGCGCACTCGACCCACAATTCCCGCAGCCCCGACCCCGCCATCAAGCAGGTCCTGCCGGGCTGGAGCACGAGCGGACAGGGCGCGGCGAAGCACGACGTCACGCTCGGCGACGTCCGCGTCCGCAACGTGCCGACCAATATCCGCACCTATGATGGCGGTACCGACTACGACGGCAACTCGATCTTCGTCTTCGAGATCGGCGATCTCTGCATCGCCCATCTCGGCCATCTGCATCATCCGCTCGAGCCCGGCCATCTGCGCGCGCTCGGCCGGGTCGACATCCTGCTCTTCCCGGTCGACGGCAGCTACACGCTCGACCAGGAAGGCATGCTCGAAGTGCTGAAGGCGGTCCAGGCACGGGTGATGATCCCGATGCACTTCTTCGGCGGCGGGACGCTGAACCGCTTCCTCGCCCGGACGCAGGAGCTCTGGCCGGTCGAGCTCCGCGAGCAGCCGGTGATCACGCTGAGCAAGGCCACATTGCCGGCCAAGCCCACCATGATCGTCCTGCCCGGGCATTAGCGTCACGCAGCACAAAGCACCAGGCTTCCACCCCGTCATGCTCGCCCTTGTGGCGAGCATCCACGTCTTGAACCTGATCCTCGACCGGCAAAGACAGGGACGGTCGGGACGAGCCCGACCATGACGGTGCGTAGGCTCGAACGGCGCCCCCTCAGGTATTCACGCCGCCATCGACCGCGAAGCCCGCGCCGGTGATGAAGCGGCCTTCCTCGCTGGCGAGGTAGGCGACGGCCCCGGCGATGTCCTCCGGCTTGCCATAGGCGGGGATCGCCATGCGCGCGAGCTGCGCCTCGGCGCCCGGGCCGCTCGCCGGATTCATGTCGGTGTCGGTCGAGCCCGGATGGACGATGTTGACGGTGATGCCGCGCGGGCCGAGATCGCGCGCCAGCCCCTTGGTGAAGCCGACCAGCGCCGCCTTGCTCATCGCATAGAGCGTGATGTTCGGCTCCACCACCCGGTCAGCAAGGCAGGAACCGATCGAGATGATCCGCCCGCCCCGGCCGAGATGCGCGGCCGCCGCCTGCGAGGCCAGCACCACCGCGCGGATATTGACCGCGATCGTCGCGTCGATATCGGCGAGGCTCCAGTCCTCGACCGGCCCGCCGCGATAGATGCCCGCATTGTTGACGAGGATGTCGAGACCGCCGAGCGCCTGCGCCGCCGCGTCGACCGAGCGCTTCACGGCTGCGGGATCGGCGCTGTCGGCGGCGATGGCGACGCCCTTGCGCCCGAGCGCCTCGATCGCCTTCACGATCTCGGCCGCCTTCTCGGCGGAGCGCTCATAGGTAAGCGCGACATCGGCTCCTTCCGCGGCGAGCCGCCGGGCGATGGCGGCGCCGATTCCGCGGCTGCCGCCGGTGACGAGAGCACGTTTTCCAGCAAGGCGGGACATGGGATTCTCCATTTATGTGATGATCGATACACAAATAGGTGACGCGCTTGCCTGGAGCCGTCAAGGGAAATATATAGTGATCGTCACAGAATTTTTCGAAAGGTGAGAGAGCCATGGCGGAGCGAGGACGCCCGCGCAGCTTCGACCGGCAGGCGGCGCTGGAACGCGCCATGGAGGTGTTCTGGGAGCGCGGCTACCAGGCCGCTTCGATGACTGACCTCACCGAAGCCATGGGCATCAATTCGCCGAGCCTCTACGCTGCCTTCGGCAGCAAGGAAGCGCTCTATCGCGAGGCGGTCGAGCATTTCGCCGAGACCGAGAGCGACGATATCCTCGCGCCCTTGCGGAACGCGCCGACGGCGCGCGAGGCGATCGAAGGCTATCTCGTCGCCAGCGCCAGGACCTTCACCCGGCCCGGCCGACCGCCGGGCTGCATGGTCGTGCTCTCGGCGGTCAACGCGGTCGGCGTCGGCGAGGAGACCGGCCGCATCCTGCGCGAGATGCGCGCCGGCAGCGTCACCATGATCGAGGAACGGCTGCAGCGGGCCGTCGACGAGGGGGAACTGCCCGCCTCGCTCGAGCGGCACGCGGTCGCGAGCTACTACGTCACCGTGCAGCAGGGCATGTCGATCCAGGCCCGCGACGGCGCCCCGCGCACGATGCTCGAAACGATCGCGCAGGGCGCCATGGCGGCGTGGGAAGGGCTGACGCAGCCGCGCGCCGCGGCCTGACCGGCGCGTTAACGCCTCGCTGAGGCTGATCCAAGGCTTCGCTTGCCGTTGCGGCAGATCACGGCATTCTGCCGGCGATCGGGAGACCGCCCCATGCGCCGCATTGCCGCCCTCGCCTGCCTGCTCGCTGCCGCCGCCCTGATGCCGGTGCAGGCGGAAGCCGCAAAACTCCGCTTCGGCGGGCGCAGCAGCGCGGCGCCTGCGAGCAAGACGAGCCGCAGCCTCGTCATCCTTCCCGGCGCCGCCGGCGTCAGCCGCGCCAAGGCGGCAGAAGCCAACATGCCGGAGCGCGTCCCCTTCCCGCCCGCTGACGCGACGCAGCGCGAGGAGCCGGTCGTCTTGCGTCTCAGCGCCAGTGACGGCGCGCCGAAGCCGTGGTGCCGCAGCGAAGTGGTGGTCGGCGGTTTCTGCATCCTGAACTGAGCCGGCGCTAGCCTGCCCGGCTGACGCGCCCTTCGAGCGGATAGGCGGGGTCGGAATAGCCCGGCGTCGAGGGGTGGCCCGCCGGCACCAGCCGGTCGATGAGCGCCTCGTCCTCGGCGTCGAAGCCGGCATCGAGGGCGGCGAGATAGGCCTGCCACTGCTCGAAGGTACGCGGGCCGGCGATCGCGGCGGTGACGAAGCCGTTGTTCAGCACCCAGCGCACGGCGAACTGGATCGGCGTCAGCCCCTTCCGCGCGGCATGGTCCTTGATTGTCTGGGCGATGATCAGGCTCTCCTCGCGCCATTCGGCCTGCATCATCCGCCGGTCGCCGCGGCCGGCTCGCGTGCCCTCGGCCGGCGCCTCGCCCGGCGCGTATTTCGCCGTCAGCACGCCGCGTGCCAGTGGCGAGTAGGAGGCAACGCCGAGCCCGAAATAGCCGCAGGCCGGCAGATGCTCGACCTCCGGCATGCGGTTCATCGCGTTGTAGTAGGGCTGGCTGACCACGGGCCGGTCGATGCCGAGCTCGTCGCAGAGCCGGCAGATCTCGGCGAGCCGCCAGGCCCGGTAGTTCGAGATGCCGAAATGCCGGATCTTGCCCTGCCGGAGGAGATCCGCGAGCGCATGCACCGTCTCCTCCAGCGGCGTCGCATGGTCTTCCTTGTGCAGGTAGTAGATGTCGATCGTCTCGGTGCCGAGCCGGCGCAGGCTGTCCTCGCAGGCGCGCATCATCCAGCGGCGCGAGAGCCCGCCGCTCATCGGTCCCGGCCCCATCGCATTGGCGACCTTGGTCGCCAGCACCCAGTCATAGCGGTTGGCGGCGATGGCCCGGCCGGTGACCTCCTCGGAGCGGCCTTCGTTGTAGACGTCGGCCGTGTCGATGAAGTTGATGCCGGCTTCGCGCGCATTGTCGATGATCCGGCGCGAGGTCGCCTCGTCGGTCGGGCCGCCGAACATCATCGTGCCCAGGCACAGCGGCGAGACCTTGAGGCCGGAGCGGCCGAGGCGACGGTAATCCATGGCGATCATCCTTCGGATGGCAGAGGGCGGAGCCTGCCGCAAGGCGCGGCGCGAGGCCAGAGCCGAGGACGCAGCCGCACCCTGCACGACGCGGCCGGCGGCAAGGAAATGCTTAATCTTTCCTGACAGGATGGGTTGTCTTCACATGGCAGCCCGATGAACCTCGCCCAGCTCGTCCAGAGCCAGAATTTCGCCACCCTGCTGCAAGCCCTCGACGCGGCGGGCGAGCTGACGGCTGGCCGGACGGTGGAAGCCAGGCTGCTCTCGCTGGAAGCGGACGGCACGGCCACCGCCGCGATCGGAGACGCCAAGGTCGCTCTCGTCCTCGCCGGCCCGCAGGCCAGGCAGGCCGCGGCGCTGCAGCCCGGCGCGACGCTGCTGCTCAGGCTCGACCCGCCCGAGCAGCCCGGCGGCGAGCTGCGCGCGACACTGGTCGAGACGCGTCCGCCGGCGGGCAGCCCCGCCCCTGCCCCGACGCCTCCACAGGCGCCGGCCACCACGCCGGCCGCCATGCCCGTCGCGGCCGCGCCCCCCGGAAATCCGGTCTCAAAAGCGCCGCCGACCGCACCGGCATCGTCGCCCCCTCCAGCAACGACCGCGTCGCCGGCACTCGCTGCATCGCCTGCCGCCCGGCCTGCCCTGCCCTCGGCGGGAACGATCGCCTCCGGCCCGCCGGCGACGGCGCCGGCCGCCGCACTGGCCCAGGCCGGATCGCCTCCCGCCGCGCTCACTGGCCCGGCGCCGCTTGCGCCGGCAGCCGCACGCGCCCTCGCCGGCCCGCTGCTCGGCCCCGTGCTGCAGCGTCAGGACAGCCTCGCCCCGCTCCTCGCCAATCTGCGCGGGCTGGCGCAGGGCACCATCGCACTGACCCTGCCGAAGCCGCTGTTGGCCGCGATCGACCAGGTCCTCGCCCAATCCGTGCCGGCCGAGCGGCCGGTCACCGCGCAGAGCCTGAAGCAGGCATTCCAGGGTTCGGGGCTGTTCCTGGAGGCCCGCCAGGCGAGCGGCGCCCCGGCGCCACGGCAGGGCGACCTCAAGGCCGGGTTGCAGGCGCTGCGCGAAGCCTTGCTGCCGATCGTCGACGCGCTGTCGCCGGATCCAAAGGCCGGCCACCGGAAAAGCGCGGCGATGCCGGCCGGACGGATGCCCGAGGGCGCCGCCGATATCGGGACGGAGCAGGCCGCCCACGTCCCGCCGCCCCGCCGCGACGGCCCGCTCCTGCCGCAGGCTGCCACCGAGCCGACATTGGCGCCGGGCGAGAAGCCTCTCGTCATCGCCGAGACGCTGCTCGACCAGACCGAGGCGGCGCTCGACCGCATCAAGCTCGCCCAATATGCCTCGCTGCCGCCCGAGTCCGGCCGCCAGGACGGCACCCAGCCGGCGCAGCGCTGGCTCGCCGAGATCCCGCTCGCCTTCCAGCACGGCACCGCGATCCTGCCGCTGCAGGTCGAGCGCGACGCTCCGCGCCGCGACGCGCAGGGCGTGAGCCTGCCGCTCTGGCGCATCCGCTTCGCCCTCGACGTCGAGCCGATGGGGCCGCTGCAGGGCGTCGTCACCCTGCAGGGCCGCGATGTCGGCGTCACGCTCTGGGCCGAGCGCGAGCGGACCAGCCAGCTCCTGCGCGGCGCCGCGCCCGGCCTCGAAACCGCCCTGCTCCGGGCCGATTTCGCCAGCGGCGCTGTCGACGTCCATCTCGGCCACCCGCGGGTGATGCAGCCGACCGCCGGCCAGTTCCTGGATCGCCTATCATGAGCGGGCAGCCACCCCGCATCGCCGTCGCACTCGAATATGATGGGCACGGCGCGCCGCGCGTCACCGCCAAGGGGCGCGGCGAGCTGGCCGAGCGCATCGTCGACACCGCGCGCGAGCACGATGTCGCCATCGAACAGAATGCCATCCTCGCCCAGGCCCTCTCGGCCGTCGAACTCGACGACGAGATTCCGGAGGAGCTCTACCGGGCAACCGCCCAGGTGATCGCCTTCGTCCTGTCGCTGCGCGGCGAGTTGCACCGTCTGAAGCGGGACGTCGATCGACCTTGAGCACCGGAATCGTCGTCAGGCGCATCGGCCCGGCCCCCTATGCGGAGCTGGGACCGGCTTTCATCGAGCTTGCCCGCCACGCCCTCGAACCCAACCCGCACATGGCTCCGGCCGCCGTCACGGCGGCGGCGCTGCTCGTGCCGGAAGAGGACATCGTCGTGCTCTGCGCCTGGTTCAGCGAGGCGCTCGATTTCGAGCGGCTCGTAGGCGTCTGGGCGCTGCGCCGCGAGAGCGGCTGGCGCAGCGGCTTCGCCGGCACCCTCGTCTCGCCGCTCGTGCCGCTCTACGAGGTCTCCTCGCTGCCGGTGCTCGACCGTGACCACGCGGCGGAGGCGGCCCGCGCGCTGATGCGCTATCTGCTCGCCTCGCGCGACCTGCCGCATACGCTGCGGCTGCCGCTCATGCCCCTCGACGGGCCTTGCCACGCCGCCCTCGCGGAGGCCTGCCGCCAGACGGGAAGCCAGATCTCGACCTATGAGCGCTGGGTCCGCCCGGTCATGGTCCCGCAGCCCGGCGACGACATGGAGCGCTATCTGCGGCGCGCGCTCGGCTCCGGCTACAAGAAGCGGATGCAGCAATTCCGCGCGGTCGCCCGGCACGGCGCCCTCACCTTCCGGCGCAGCCGCGGCCGGGCGGCGGTCGAGGCGCTCGACGCCTTCCTCGCCTTGGAAGCCTCGGGTTGGAAGGGCGAGGCCGGGACGGCGATCGCCTGCCTGCCGGCCGATGCCGCCTATATCCGCCGGATGGCCGAGCTCTTCGCCGCCGACGACGCCCTGCAGATCGACACCCTGCTGCTCGACGGACAGGTGCTCGCCATGGGGCTCCTGGTCGAGAGCGGCGACCGCCGCCATTTCCTCAAGATCGCCTATGACGAGGCTCAGGGACGCCACTCCCCCGGCCGCACCCTGACCATGGCGATGCTGCAGGCCGATCTCGCCGGCACGCCGCCCGCCCTCTTCGACAGCGGCGCCGGCGAGGGTGTCGATGCCGGTACCTATGTCTGGGGCGAGCGCCGCGAGATGGCGAGCGCGATCATCCGCGTCGGGCCGGGCCGGCCGGGCCTCGCCCAGGCGGCGGCGCTCAGCCGGATGTGGCTCAGGCGCCTGCGGGAGTTCGTCCGAAGCCGATCCGCCCGAGCACCCAGCGGCCGACCACGGGCTTGAAGTGCAGCGTGTCGATCCAGTAGCGCGACGAGCCGCGCTCCGGATCGAAATCGTCGAAGGGATGCTCCGAAACGAGGTCATGGAGCACCACCCCGCGCTGCGCAGCAATCGCCGCGACATCCCGGCGCCACGCCGCCAGCTCCAGCCCGCGCCCGCCATCGGCGAGCAGCTTCCGCTGCGCCCCGCTCATCGGCGACAGCACGATGGCGACATCGCGCCCCCGCAGCAGGTCGAGGGCGCGTTCCAGATGGCCGAGATCGCCCGGCCGGTACGCCATCGCGGCGACGTTCTGCGCCTGCGTGACCTTGCGCGTCAGGGCGGCATCGAAATCCGGCGTCGCCTTGTAGCCGTCGCCATGCCAGATACCGGGTTCCGTGCGCCGGAACTGCCGGCCGCGCAGATTGTCGAGCGCCTTCGGGTTCAGGACGGTCGAGACCAGCGCCTCGGCGCGCCCGGATACGGTCGCGAGCTTCGGGTCCAGCGGCGGTGGCGGCGGCCAGGCCGTGAACATGTAGTAGTCGAGCTCGATCACGACCCGCCGGACGCTGCCGATATCGACGGCCAGCGCGGCGAGCGCCGGGAGTTCAGCCGCCATCAGGGATGCGAGCCCGGCATTGTAGGCCCGCCCGGCTTCCGGCGGCAGGTCGCGCGGATCGATGCCGCGATAGGCCACCGAGGAGCCGAGCAGCAGCGTCTGCGGCTTCAGCCGCGCGATCTGCAGCGGCTTGACCAGGCGCATGTCGACGTCGAGCAGGCGGCTTACCCCGGCCCCGTCGCGCGTCCAGGGCGGGTTGTCGCGGAACACCCAATAGGGATCGCGCCAAAGGGCCGCTGCGGCGAGCACGCCGACCGCCAGTGCCACCGTCGCCGCGAAGGTGACGGCAAAGCCGCTAGCGGCTCGGGGACTGGAAGAGGCGACGGAGCGCATGGCGCTGCGCTAGCAGATCGCCTCCGTGCTGGCGAGCGGGCTTGACCGGCCTTCCCGCGCGCCGATAGAGCCGGAGGCGTTCCGCAGGAGATATCGATGCCCGCAGCCGCCCGGATTGGAATCGTCACGGTCTCGGATCGCGCTTCGGCCGGCATCTATGCCGACGAGGGCGGCCCGGCCATCCGCGCCTATCTGGCGAAGGTCCTGACCTCGCCCTGGGAAGCGGTTGAGCGCGTGATCCCCGACGACCGCGCGCGCATCGCCGAAACCCTGATCGAACTCGCCGACCGCGAGGGCTGCTGCCTCGTCGTCACCACCGGCGGCACCGGCCCCGCCCCGCGCGACGTCACCCCGGAGGCGACCGAGGACGTGGTCGAGAAGCCGATGCCCGGCTTCGGCGAGCTGATGCGCCAGGTCAGCCTCGCCAAGGTGCCGACCGCCATCCTCTCGCGCCAGACGGCCGGCATCCGCGGCAAGACCCTGATCGTCAACTTGCCGGGCCGCCCCCGCGCCATCGCCGAATGCCTCGACGCCGTGATGCCGGCGATCCCCTACTGCATCGACCTGATCGAGGGGCCTTATCTCGAGACCGATCCGGCCGTGATCGCAGCGTTTCGGCCGAAGAAGTAAGGGCACGTCATGCTCGGGCTTCACCCGAGCATCTCATGACGCGTGATCGCGGGAGCCTCTTTCAGCCTGAGATTCTCGGGTCTGCGCTTCGCTTCGCCCGAGAATGACGCCCTCACGCCCTCATCCGAAGCCGCAGATCGGCGGGTCTACCCCACCTGCAGCTCCCGCCCGATCGCCTGGACGAGCTGCGGCGAGAGCGGGTCGGTCGCCGCCGGGAAGCCGCCGATCAGCGCGCCGTCGCGGCCGATCAGGTATTTGTGGAAGTTCCAGCGCGGCGTATCGGCCGGGCGCTCCGCCGCAGCCCAGCGATAGAAGGGGTGCGCCTGCGGGCCTTTCACCACCGTCTTCTCGACGAAGGCATAGGTCGCGCCGTGGCTCTGCCGCGCCGCCTCGGCGATCGCCGCGCCCTCCAGCGGCTCCTGCCCGCCGAAATCATTGCTGGGCACGGCGACGAGCATCATCCCGCGCGACTGGTAGCGCTGCCAGAGCTGCTCCAGCGTCGCCATCTGCCCGGCATAGCCGCAACGCGTCGCCGTGTTGACGACGAGGATCGGCCGGCCGCGATAATCCGCCAGCGAGAGCTGCCCGCCGCCCGGCCGGTCGAAGCCGAAGGCATGCGCTCCCGCAGGCGCTTGCGCCAGGGCTTGCGGCGAAGCCGCGACCAGACCGGCCGCCCCTGCGATGACGTCCCGCCGCGACAGGTTCATGGCTCTCCTCCCTGGGATTCCGTGCCGGGATCATGCCGCAAAGCGAAAGGCCCCGCAGCCGGCGGCTGCGGGGCCTTGCTTCACGATGGCGAGACTGGAATTTCGGGATCTGGCTTGAGCAGCCCTCATCCTGAGGAGCCGCGCCAGCGGCGTCTCGAAGGATGGTCCAGCGGTCTCCAGAGCCTCCTGAACCATCCTTCGAGACGACATTCCCTTCGGAATGTCTCCTCAGGATGGGGGCTGAAATCCCTGGTAGAACCTCAGCAGGCGAGGACCTTCTTCACGCGCACCTCGAGGTCGCGCAGCTCGTAGGGCTTCACCACATAGTGGTCGGCGCCGTTGCTGGTCGCCTCGTCCATCTTGTCGACCGAGCGCTCGGAGGTCGCCATGATGATCTTGATCTGGTTGAGCTCCGGCACCGAACGGATGGCGCGCAGCAGGTCGATGCCGCTCATGCCGTCCATGTTCCAGTCGAGCAGCAGCAGATCGTAGCGCTTGGTCTGCATCTTCATCAGGGCTTCGCGGGCGTTCTCCGCCTCGTCGATGTCCTGGAACTCGATCTGCTTCAGGAAATAGGTCGCCAGGCCGCGCATGCTCTTCTGGTCGTCGACCACCAGGATGCGGAACTCGCTTCTGGCCTTTGACATCGTACTCTCCTTACGCGCTCCGCAGATTCGGGCGTTCGCCGATCAGCTGTCCGACCGCCGCGCCGATCTGGCTGAGCGGTACGACCCTGTCGGCGGCTCCTATCTCGAAGGCTGCTTTCGGCATCCCGTTTACCACGCAGGTCTCACCGCTTTGGATTAATGTTTCGGCGCCTGCTTTGCGCATGGCTAACAAACCGTCAGCGCCGTCGCGGCCCATGCCGGTGAGCAGGATTCCGACCGCATGGGCGCCGAGGCTCTTCGCCACCGAATGGAACATCACGTCGACGGAAGGCGCGTGGCCGCAGACGAGCGGGCCCTCCTTCAGGGCGCAGACGAGCTCTCCGCGCCGCTCCTCGATCTCGAGATGGCGCAGCCCCCCCGGCGCGACCACGGCCGTGCCGGGCCGCAGCCGGTCGCCATCGACCGCCTCGTGGACGTCGAGCCCGGTCGCCGCGGCCAGCCTGGCGGCGAACTTCGCGGTGTAGCCCGGCGGCATGTGCTGAACGACGGCGATGGGCAGGCGCAGATGGGCGAGGTCGCGCATCACCGTCTGCACGGCCGGCACGCCGCCGGTCGAGGCGCCGATCGCGATCAGCGAGGTCTTGCCGCCGCGCGCCGGCTCCTTCGGCGGCGCCGGGCGTGCGGGCGCGGCCACCTGCGCCATCTGGCGGGCGGCGGCGATCATCTTGCGGCTGGCCGCGGCGCGCTGCAGCGCCGCGACGAGATGCTTCATGAAGCCTTCGAGCGTATGGGTGGTGCCGTCCGGCTTCTCGATGAAGTCGATGGCACCGAGCTCCAGCGCCTGGATCGTATTGTCGGCGCCCGGCCCACCGAAGGCCGAGACGATCAGCACCGGCAGCGGATCCTGCTTCAGGACGCGCGCGAGCAGCTTGAGCCCGTGCCGCCCGGGCAGCTCGAGATCGAGCGTCACGACGTCGGGCCGGAGCTCCTGGATGGCGTCCCAGCCCTCCTCGGCGCTGCCGGCGACACCGATCACCTTGAAGCCCGGCGCAGAGTCGATGATCTGCGTCATCAGCTTCTGCATCAGGATGGAATCGTCGACGACGAGAACCTTGACCGGGGCTGCGGAGGCCGTCGGCATGCTCATTACCAGACCTCCACTTCACCAGCGACGGGCTGGCTCTTGAGCCGGTTGAGATAGGCGATTTCCTGCTCGTGGCCGCTGTCGCGCGCGGTGGGCTGGACATGCTGCACCCAGGCCCGGCCCGTCGAAGGCTGGTAATGGATGCGCCGCGAGCGCGTGCCGCCGACATCGCGCGAGACCACCGGAATGCCCTCGACCTTCAGGAACTCGTTGACGAAGGCGATGTTGTTGTCGCCGATCGCCAGCATGGTGGCGCCGGAGAGCACGCGCGCCCCGCCGAACACCTTGGCCTCGAAATTCTGGCGCCTGGCCCCGCGCTTCAGCAGGTCGTTGATCAGCACCTCCATGGCGGTGTCGCCATAGCGCTCGCCGGCGCTGGGGTCGGTGCTGCCATTGTTCTTCGGCAGCAGGAAATGGTTCAGCCCGCCAACCCCGATCTGCGGGTCGCGCAGGCAGACCGAGACGCAGGAGCCCAGCACGGTAGCGACGATCTCGTCCTTGGCCGCGGTGATCTCGTGCTCGCCGGGAGCGACGGTGATGATCGTCGCCTCGAAGCGCGGGTCGAAATAGCGCCGGGAGGACCGGGAAACGCTCATGCAGTCCTCTCGTAGATGGTCCGGCCGATCAGGCGCAGATGCGGATGCGGTTGCGGCAGCGATTCCGAATGGCCGAGATAGAGGAAGCCGCCGGGCGACAGCAGCGCCACGAAGCGGTCGAGGATCGAGGCCTTGGTCTGCGTGTCGAAATAGATGAAGACGTTGCGGCAGAAGATCACGTCGAAGGGCCCGCTCATCGGCCACCTCTCGATGAGATTCAACCGCTTGAAGGCGATCATCCGGCGCAGCTCCTCGGCGATGCGTGCTTCGCCGCGCCCAGCCCCGGGTTCCAGCTTGAGCAGCGGCTTCACGTCCGGCGGCAGCCGCTCGAACAGCTCGGCCGGATAGATGCCGGCCTCGGCCCGCGCCAGGATGTCGGTGTCGATATCGGTCGCCAGGATCCGGAAGTCGAGGTCGCCGCGCGCGCCGATCGCCTCGCGGCAGGAGGCCGCAATCGAATAGGCCTCCTCGCCCGAGGAGCAGGCCGAGGACCAGATGCGGATGCGGCCCCGCCGCTGGCTGCGCTCCTGCAGCAGGCGCGGCATCACCTCCCGGCGGAGATGGTCGAAATGGTGGCGCTCGCGGAAGAAGGCGGTGTGGTTGGTCGTCACCGCATTGATCAGCTCGGGCAGCTCGCCCGCCGCCTGCGGCGTCTTCAGGAAGGCGCAGTATTCGGCGACCGAGCTCATGCCGAGCGCCTTGACGCGCCGCGCCAGGCGGCCGCGCGTCATCGCCTCCTTGTGCTCGCGGATGACGATGCCGGCCTGCTCGTAGACCAGCGCCGCGATGAACTTCATGTCGTCGCGCGTCAGGGTGATATCGGCCATGGCGGGCTGGAAGGACGCCATGCTGGGCAGCGTTGTCGGCCGCGACATGCCTCAGCCCCCCATCCGCGCGCCGGCCGCGACGCGGCGGGCCTGCGCCTGGAAGGAGGCGCGCGGCTGGGCCGGAGCCGGAGCCGGGGCGGGCATCGCCCGGCTCGCACGCGGCGGCTCCGCCCGCAGCGGCGCAGCCGCGGGCCGGAAGGTTTCGACGATCTCGCTCAGGGCCGCGACCTGGCCGGCGAGCTCGCCCGCCGCCGCGACGCCGCGCCCGGCCAGCTCGGCATTCTGCCGGATACCCTTGTCCACCTGCGCCACGCTGCGGCTCATCCCACCCATGCCGTTGGCCTGCTCGGCGCTCACGGCTGAAATCTCCGCGACGGTCGCGGAAACCCTGCTCACGGCCGCGACGATGCGGCCGAGCGTCTCGCCGGTCTCGCGCACGAGGCCGACGCCTTCGGCGACCTGCCCGTTCGAGGTCGCGATCAGGCCCTTGATGTCCTTGGCGGCCTGGGCCGAGCGTTGCGCCAGCGAGCGCACCTCCGAGGCGACCACGGCAAAGCCCTTGCCGGCATCGCCGGCACGCGCCGCCTCGACCGCCGCATTCAGCGCCAGCAGGTTGGTCTGGAAGGCGATCTCGTCGATCACGCCGACGATCTCGGAAATGCGCAGCGACGAGCTCTCGATCCGCTCGATCGCACCGACCGCCTTCAAGACCACGTTCTGGCCTTCCTGCGCCACGCCCATCGTCGAGCCGGCGAGCTCGCTTGCCTCGCGCGAGCGCTCATGGCTGCGCCCGACCGAGGCGGCGATCGCCTCGGCGGTGCCCGATGCCTCGCCGAGCTCGCTCGCGACCTTCCCCGTGCGCGCCGCGAGATCGTTCGCGACCGTGTTCACGTCGATGGCGGCATGGCAGACCGAGCCGGCGGTGGCGCGGATCAGCTCGATCCGCTCCGCCAGCAGCGCGAGCGCCTGGTTGAGCTCCTGCTGCAGCCGCCCCAGCCGGCCGGGATGACGCCCTTCCATGCGGCAGGTCAGATCGCCCTCCGCCAGGGCCTCCACCACCGCGTCGATCTCGGCGAAGGCCTCGTCAAGCTGGCTGCTGATCCGGTTCACGCCCTCGGCGATCCGGGCGACGGTCTCCGACTTGCCCCGGGGGGCGATGCGTCCCGAGAAATCGCCTTCGATCGCGGCCTCGATCAGCTGCGAGGCCTCCTTGGCGACGGCGAGCTCGTCGGTCAGCTCGTGCCAGTCGACCGCGGTGCCGAGGCTGCGGCCATCCGCGGCCTCGATCGCCGTCAGCGTCAGGCAGACGATCCGGCGCCCCAGCGTCAGACGCACGGACGGCCCGGTCTCGAGGCGCGGCTCGGCGCGCACGCGCTCCATCACGCGCCCGAGCATGTCCTTGGCCGAGCAGCCCGGAAAGGCGGTACGGAAATCCTCCTGCGCCTCGGCGAAGAAGCGCAGCAGCCCCTTGCTGGCATAGATGACTCGGCCCTGCGGATCGCAGATCATCACATTGGCGCGGCCGTGATCGAGCGCGGAGCGCAGCCGCACCGCCTCCCCCGCCTGATCCTGCAGGGCGGCCAGCGCGCGCGACAGCGCGGCGGCTTCATGGCTTCCGCCGGCCTCCGGCAGAACCAGATCGGCGCCCTCCGCCAGGCGCGACGCGGCATGGGAGAGATGGGCGACGGACCGGTTCGCGCCCCAGGCGGCGAGCCCGCCGAGCAGCGCCACCGCCGAGACGGCGAGAGCGCCCATGGCCGGGCTTCCGGCCGTGGCCGTGTAGTAGGCGAGCCCGCCGGCCAATGCCGCCGAGCCGGCCGCGGTCAGCGGCTGGCTGACCGAGAGTCGTGAAAAGGGGCCGAGCGCGCTGCCCATCTGTCCTGTCGTTTCTTGTTCTGGCCCGCTTGGACGCTACGCTCGGGCTATGTCTTCAAAGCTGTTCAGGCGGCGCGGCTGGCCTTGACCTGAGCCTCGCCACCGCCGTCCCGGATCACCGCCGCCAGGTCGAGCAGCGCCACGATGTCGCTGTCGAGCAGGACGAGGCCTTCGATCAGGCCATGCTCGTCGCGCTCCAGGTCCGGCGCCGGGCGCACGGCCGAGACCGGCACGTCGACGATGTCCGAAACCGAGTCGACCAGCAGGCCGGCGGTCTTGTCCTCAACGTCGACGACGACGATCACATGCGTCGCGGTAGCGTCGGTGACGCCGATCCCGATCGCGGTGCGCAGGTCGTAGACCGCCAGGATGACGCCGCGCAGGTTGAGCACGCCGCGGACATGCGGGGCCGCATGCGGCAGCGGCGTGGTCGCCTGCCAGCCCTTGATCTCGCGGACCATGCCGACATCGATGCCGAAGGTGCGGTCGCCGACCTTGAAGGTCACGATCCGACGCGCCGCCGCTTCCGGCTGCGCCGACGAGAAGTGCTTTTCGCCGAGTTGGAGGGTCATGGTCATCCAGCCATCTTGAGGTCAGATTGAGGGCTCCGGTCGCCGGAAGCGGCGAGCCGCAGCATGGAATCGATATCCAGGATCAGGGCGACGAGGCCGTCGCCGAGGATCGTCGCCGCCGAGGCACCGTTGACGGTGCCGTAATTCGCCTCGAGGCTCTTCACGACCACCTGCTGCTGGCCGACGATCTCGTCGACCGCGATGCCGACATTGTTGCCGCGCTCGGTCTCGGCGATGATCACGATGTTCTCGTTGGTCGTGCCGGACGAACCCATCACGTCGCCGAGGCGATAGAGCGGGGTCACCTCGCCGCGCCAGCGCAGCACCTCCTGGCCGAAGGGCAGCCGCTCGATCGGCGTCGAGGCCAGATGCTGCGTCTCGATCACCGAGGCGATCGGGATGACGTAGCGATCGTCGCCGCAGCGGATCACCATCCCTTCGAGCACGGCCAGCGTCAGCGGCAGCGCCAGCGTGAACTTGCAGCCCCGCCCCGGCTCGGAATCGACGCTGATGCGCCCGCCGAGCGACTCGACGTTGCGACGCACCACATCCATGCCGACGCCGCGCCCTGAGATGTCGCTGACCGCTTCCGCCGTGGACAGGCCAGCCGCGAAGATGAGCTGGTCGATCTCCTCGGGCGCGAGCCGCTCGTCGGCGCCGACGAGGCCGCGCGAGCGGGCCTTGGCGAGCAGCCGGTCGCGGTTGATGCCGCGCCCGTCATCGGTGACGGAGATGACGATGCGGCCGGCGCGGTGCTCGGCGATCAGCCGGATCGTGCCCTCGCGCGGCTTGCCAGCCTCGGCGCGCTCGTCCGGCGTCTCCAGCCCGTGATCCATCGAATTGCGGATCATGTGGGTCAGCGGATCGGCGAGCTCCTCGATGATCGTCTTGTCGACCTCGGTGTTCTCGCCCTCGAGCACGAGGCGCACTTCCTTGCCGAGCGTCTGCGCGAGCTCGCGCACCAGGCGCGGCATGCGCTGGAACACCGCCTTCACCGGCTGGGCGCGCACCGCCATGACATGGTCCTGCAGCTCGCGCGTCTGGCGCGACAGGGTCAGGATGCCTTCGGCGGTCTTGGCATAGACGTCGTAGGGCAGCGAACGCACGCATTCGACCAGCATCGACTGGGTGATGACGATCTCGCCGACGAGGTTCATCAGCTTGTCGATGCGGTCGAGGTCGACGCGGACGCTGACCGCCTGACGCTGGCGCGCCGACTGGTCGTTGGCGGGCGCGCGCGGCGCGGCGCGGACGGCAGCAGGCGCCTCGGCGACGGGCGCCGGCGCGATCGGCGCAGCGACCGGCGGCGGCGCCGGCGCGGCAACGGGCTCGGCTGCCGGGCCGAGCTTTGCCAGGATGGCGGAAAGATCGGCAGCCACCGAGCTCGGCACCTCCGGCGCCTCGGCGGCAGGCTCCGCCGCCGGCGCATCCTCGGCCGCGGCGGCATCGAGCAGCTCGATCTCGAACTCCTCGTTCGCCAGGCTGAAATCGAAGCGCCCGTGCAATTCCTCGATGGAAAGCTCCGTGCGCAGATCGACATCGAAGCGCATCCAGCAATCGCTGACGTCGAGCGTCTCCAGCGGCGGCACCTGGCTCAGGTCGCAGCGGATCGCCAGGACGTCCTCGGCCGGCAGCGAACCGAGCACGACGCGCGGCTCGATCACGCGCCGGAACAGATCGGCGTCCGGCGTGATGCGCAGGCGCAGGTCGCGGCCGGACTTCTCGGCGGCTGGCGCGGCGACGGGTTCGTCGTCCCAGCCGTCATCGGCGGGCGGAGCGGCGGTCTTGGCCTCGACCATGGCGAGCAGATTGCCGAGCGCGGCGATGCCGGGAGGCGCATCGTTGTCGGCTGCGGGCGCGACCGGCTCGGGCGCCGCGACGACGGGCGCGGGAGCAGGCGCGGCGACAGGCGCCTGCGGCTCCTTGCCGACCTGCTCGAGGGCAGCCAGCAGGTCGGGCCGCTCGGTCGCCGGCTCGTCGTTGCGCGCCGCCGCCACCAGATCGGCCACGGCGTCGGAGCAGCGCAGGAACAGCGTGAAGGGCGCATCCTCGATCGCGACGCGGCCAGACCTCAGATGGTCGAGCGAAGCCTCGAAGACATGGGCGAAACCGACGAGCTCGGTGCAGCCGAAAGCCCCCGCCCCACCCTTGATCGAGTGGATGGCGCGGAAGGCGGCATTGACGTCCTCGGAATCGTTCGAGCCCTCGTCGAGGGCCTGGAGCTTCTGCTCCAGCGCTCCGAGGAGCTCGTCGCATTCCTGGAAGAAGGTCTGCTTGAGTTCTGCCAACGGATCCATCGGCCAGCCTTCAGTTCTGGTAGCGCGCGACGAGGCCGAGCAGCGTGTTGGGCTCGAACGGCTTGACCATCCAGGCGCTGGCGCCGGCGCGGCGGCCCTCGGCCTTGATCTCGGCGCCGTTCTCGGTGGTCAGCACGATGATCGGCGTGTTCTGCCCGGCCGGACGCGCGCGGCAGGCGCGGGTGAACTCGATCCCGTCCATGATCGGCATGTTGAGGTCGGTGATGACGAGATCGGGCTTGAACTGCTCGAACTTGGTCAGCCCGTCCTCGCCGTTCTCGGCCTCCGCCACCTCATGCCCGGCATTCCGCAGCGTCAGGCTGAGCAGGCTGAGCAGAGTCTTGGTGTCGTCGATGGCCAGGATTTTCATGCCCGTCACTCCAGAACGAGAGCGCTATGGGCCGGATCGAAGCCGATCGCCCGCAGCGATTCGCGGCACTCGGACGAGGCCGCCTTGAGCGTGACCGAAAGCCCCCGCGCGCTGGCGCTGGCGGCTGCGGAATGAAGGAGCTGGATCCACAGGCTCGGCAGCGGCCCGGCCTCGGCACATTCGACGGCGACGCTTTCCTTCTGCTCCAGCGCGACGAGCAGCTGGTTGCGGAACGTCGCGGCCTCGGAACGGCCGAGGAAGGGAGGAAGCGAAACGGTGATGACCATGCAGGGCGACCCAGGATTGCGCCGGTGGAGCATCACAACGAACTGGTAAAAACTTCGCTAAATGGCGCGGGCGGCGTCAAGATTCATGTCAATTTCGCGACATTTGCGAGGCGCCTGTCGGGCTCAGAACATGCTGTTGCTGATGGCGCGCGGCACCAGCGAGATCTTGCCGTTCGCCTCCCGGTATTTCCTGGGCATGTTGATGATGCCCGAGAGATGCAACCAGAGATTGTTGGGCGAGATCGGCTTGGTAATGATCTCGTGCGCGCCGAGCTTCGCCGCCTGCACGACCGAGCGTCGGTCCGGCCGCTCCATCATCACCAGCACCGGCGCCTTGGCGAAGGGCGAGGTCTTGAAGGAGCGGATCGCGGCAAGGCATTTGACGCTGCCGCCATCGGCCAGGTCCCAGTCCAGGATGACGATGTTCGGCTGCTTCTGGATGAAGGTGGTCGCCGCCGAGGAGAGGTCAGCCGCCTCGAAGATGCGGTTGAGCTGCGCCTGATACAGCATGGTGCGGATGAGACGCCGGTAATGCGGGCTCGAATCGATGAGCAGCACCGACAGGTTGGGGAAGGATGGCGCGATATGCATGGCGCTCGCTCGGGTACTCTCTCACTCAACTCGACAGGCGGGATGGCTCCCCGCTACACTTTCAGCCCGATCCGGAAGCCGCCCCAGTGCCGGCCCTTCACCATGATCGGCGCCGACAGGTCCTCCATCACCAGGAACTGCCCGCCCCCCATGTCGCGCCGGTAGCTCTGCAGCAGGAAAGGCTTGCGGTTGCGCGCGGCGGCCAGCCCCGTCCGGTCGTCGAAGATGCGGCGGTTGCGGCAATTGGCGTTGTTCCAGACCGGATCATGGCCCTGCGGCTGCGCATATTTGCGGTTATGCGTCGGCAGGAAGCCGTTGCGGTCGACCGCGGCGCAGAACACGATCCGCCCGTTCGCGGCGAGCAGCTTTTCCTGGAGCGGTGGCAGCAGCCGGTCGGTCAGCGGCACGAAGCGCGTCATGTGCTGCACCGGGTCGGAGCCGGCGATCGGCCGATAAGCCTCGTCGAACAGATCGGCGAGCGTGACTTCGCCGCGGGCCAGCGCCGTCTCGAACATCTCCGCGATCGTCGCCGCCGTCTCCATCGCCGTCGCGATCAGCTCCGACTGCGCGGTGCGGACGCCCGAGGCGGCGATCGAGCCGAGGATCCCCTCGCTGATCGCGACCAGCGCGTCGGTGCGCTCGACCGCCTGCTCGAGGATATGGGTCGAGGCATCGACACCGGCGACGAGACCGGCGAGGTCCTGCCCTGCCTTGGCGCAGGCCTCGGCATTCTCCCGCGTCGGCCGCGACACGGCCTCGATCTCGCCGATCAGCTCGACGACCGAACGGCCGAAGGAGTCGAATTCGCTGACCTGCTGCGAGATCGTCTGGCTGCCCTCGCGGGCGCGCTGCGCGGTCTGCGCATTCTCCTGGCTGCGGCGCGAGAGCGCGTCGACCGCCTTGACCAGGAGGTCGAGCTGGGTGGCGCTCGCGGCCGTCGCCTCGCGCGTCTGCTCGGCGAGCGTCTTCACCGCGGCGGCGATGACGGCGAAACCTCGGCCGGCCTCGCCGCTGCGCGCCGCCTCGACGCCGGCATTGATCGACAGGAGCTGGATCTCGCGCGTGATCGCATGGATCGCGTCGCTCGAGGCGCGCGCCTTGTGCGCGTCGGCGACGGCCTGAGCCAGCGCCTGCGACATCGACTGCGCCTCCTCCGACAGCGTCTCGATATCCGTCTGCGCGGCGCTGAGGCCGAGCTTGACCGAGCCGGTGACGCGCTCGAGGCCGCTGCGGACGACGGAGGCCGCTGCCTGCGCACCCTCCGCCGCCTGCCTGATCGCATGGTTCGCGCCCGCGACCTGCTCGACCACGCCGACGACCCGCCTCAGGCCGGCAGTCTGCGTCTCGAACTGCTGGGTCACGTCGCCGATCCGGCCCGCGACATCGGTGATCTCGGCGCTGAGCTTGCCGAAGCGCTCGGCGATCTCGCGCACGGCGCGCTCGGCCCCGGTCTCCGCATTGGCGACGGCGCGGAGGGGCGCCTCGGCAGGCTGAGCCGCATTGCCAAAAGACTCGTCCGGAAACGCCGGGTCGGCCTTGAGAGCCAGTGCGTGCATGCGAGGCGTTCCCCTGAACCGGCGGATGACCTTCCGGAACCTAGTAAAACGCGGTAAACCGGTCGTTAAGAGGCGTTTTGGGGCGTTAAGCAGCATTCCGGGCAGCGCGGCCTGCCGTCGATCCTCCCGCTCGGGCGGAAAAGCGCGGGAACCACCGTGAACCTTTCGACGTAGACGAACGACAACAACCGGCGGCGGCCGGACCGGCTGCCGGCCATCACTCCCTGCAGGAGAACGTCATGACCGCATTCGCAGCCCTTTCTCGTCGCGGCGCCCTGAGGCTGGGCACCGCGGCCCTCGCAGCCGCAGCCTCTCCTCGCGCCTGGGCCCAGGCAACGGCCCCGGCCGCGCCCGCCGGCCCCTTCTCGCTGCCGAAGCGGGCCTATGAGCCCAACGCTCTCGAGCCGCATATCGACGCTGCGACGATGGACATCCACTACAACCGCCACCACGCGGCTTACGTCGCCGCCCTCAACAACGCCGCCAAGGACAATGGCGTCATCGCCAAGGCCTCGGTCGGCGAATTGCTGGCCGACCTCAACCAGCTGCCGGAGAATCTGCGCATGGTCGTGCGCAACAATGGCGGTGGCCACGCCAACCACACGATGTTCTGGGAGGTGATGGGGCCCGCTGCCGGCGGCGCTCCCACCGGCGACGTCGCCGCCGCGATCACCCGCGACCTCGGCGGCTTCGACAAGTTCAAGGCCGATTTCGAAGCGGCGGGCCTGCGCGTCTTCGGCTCCGGCTGGGTTTTCGTCACGGTCGACAAGGACGGCAAGCTCGCCCTGCTGGCCAAGCCGAACCAGGACAGCCCGATCATGGAGAAGCGGATGGTGCTGCTCGGCAACGACGTCTGGGAGCACGCCTATTACCTGAAGTACCAGAACCGCCGCGCCGACTACCTCAAGAGCTGGTGGAACGTGGTGAACTGGGCGAAGGTCAACGAGCGCTACGCCGCCGCCAAGGCCGGCAAGCTCGCGATCTGACCATCGACACCCGACCAAGACCGCAGGGGCGCGGGATCCCCTCTCCTATAAGGAGAGGGGTAGGGGTGAGGTGTAGGCCGTTCGACCAGCGAAGCGCCGCCTCACCGCCGCTACGACCACCCCACAGCAAATTCGGTGAGGGACCTACCCCTCACCCTGCCCTCTCCCTACGGGAGAGGGTTCCCCGCGCTATCCGAGCATGACGGTGGAATGGGCCTAATGCCCAACCTTGGCGCCGCGCGTTCCTTCGCTCAGCCGCGGCAGGAACCAGGCGAGGAGCCCGACCAGCGGGATGAACGAACAGATCTTGTAGACCGCCTCGATGCCAAGGATGTCGGCGAACGCGCCGAGCATCGCCGCCGCCAGCCCGCCGAGACCGAAGGACAGCCCGTAGAAGAAGCCGCCGACGAGGCCGACCCGGCCGGGCAGCAATTCGAGCGCGTAGATCAGGATCGCGGCAAAGGCGCTCGACATGATCAGGTTGATCAGGATCGTCAGCACGCCGGTCCAGAACAAATCGGCATAGGGCAGGATCAGCGTGAAGGGCAGCGCGCCGAGGATCGAGAACCAGATGATCTTGTTGCGGCCGATGCGGTCTCCCAGCATGCCGCCGCCCAGCGCCCCCGCCGCCGAGGAGGCGAGGAACAGGAACAGCATCACCTGCGAATTCTGCACGGAGATGCCGAACTTGCCGATCAGGTAGAAGGTGTAGAACGAGGTGAAGCTCGCCGTGTAGGCGTTCTTCGAGAACAGCAGGACGATCAGGATCGTGATCGCGAAGGCGACCGAGCGCCGGCCGGGCCGGGCGGGTGCCGCGCCGGCTGCCGCAGCCGGCTTGGGCGGACGCGCCCTGTCCAGCCGGGCATAGCTCGCCGCGGTCCAGACCATCAGCATCATCGCGACGAGTGCCGCGACCGAGAACCAGGCGAGACTGCCCTGCCCGCGCGGCACGATGATGAAGGCCGCCAGCAGCGGCCCGAGCGCCCCGCCGGTCTGCCCGCCGACCTGGAAGATGCCCTGCGCCAGCCCGTGCTGCCCGCCGGAGGCGTTGCGCGCCATCCGCGTCGCCTCGGGGTGGAAGATCGAGGAGCCGATGCCGACGCAAGCCGCCGAGACGAGCAGCAGCCCGTAGCTGCCGGCATAGGACAGCCCGATGAGGCCGGCGAGGGTGAAGCCCATGCCGACCACCATCGAATAAGGCATCGGATGCTTGTCCGTGTAGAGCCCGACGGCCGGCTGCAGCAGCGAGGCCGAGACCTGGAAGGTCAGCGTGATCAGGCCGATCTGGCCGAAGTCGAGCCGGTAGCTTTCCTTGATGATCGGGTAGATCGCCGGGATCAGCGACTGGATCATGTCGTTGAGCAGATGCGTCAGGCTGAGCGCGATCAGCACCGGCATCATGGCTCGTTGCGGCAGGGAGGCGGTCGGCGCGCTGACGGTCATGACGGCAGGTTCCGGGGGCGGTTCGGCCGGACCGATTCCCTCCGAAGCGCCGCGGAACGCTCTAGACGATCCCCCTCGCCGGCACAATTTCATGAGCCGGCGCCATGAACATGGCCGCACTGCGCCGGAATCGCAGCGCTTTCGCAGATTTCCCGGCGGGGAGAGGCGCGCGTCGTCGCATCCGCTTAATGACGTGACGGTGCGGTATCCCCGATCAGCGCGAGCTCGCGCCGGGCCTCCGCCTCCTGCCCGAGCAGGCGCAGCGACTGCGCCTTGTGGCGCCGGTACAGCGGATTGCCCGGATCGGCCGCAATGGCGAGCTCGATCGCCGCGATGGCCTCCCGATGGCGGCCGAGCGAACGCAGGCTGTTGCCCTTGTGGAACGCGAAATCGTACCGCCCCGGCTGCTGTGCGAGCAGCCCGTCCATCACCGCGACCGCCGCCTCGTGCCGCCCGAGCTCGCGCAGGTAATTCGACTTGTGATAGCGGTGGAACGGCTTCTCCGGCGCGCGCGCGATCGCCGCGTCGAAGGCCGCGAGCGCCGCCTCCGGCTGCCGCATCTTGCGATAGGCATAGGCGATCGACATGCGGAACTCGCCCTCGTCCGGGCGCAGGGCAAGCCCCGCTTCGAAGGAACGGATCGCCGCCTCGCCGCGCCCGAGCTCATGGAGATAGTAGCCCTCGTAATAGAGCAGGTCCGGATTGTGCCCATCATCGGCGAGCGCGGCCTCGATAACGGCCAGCGCCTCCGCATAGCGCTCTCGCTTCTCCAGCGCTTTCGCCTGCCCGATCGCGGCGGCGCCGGGACCGGACGGTCCGGTTTCGCCCCGGAAGATCGCCAGCACGCGCGGCTGGCCCCGCGCCTCGGCATGCTGGAGCGCGGACAGGCCGTCCCGGTCGACCAGATGCGGATCGGCGCCTGCCTCGACCAGCGCCTCGACCACATCGGCATAGAGGCGCCCGCCATCGCCGAAGATCACCGCCTCCTGCAGGGCGGACCAGCCGAGATCGTTGGCATGGTTCACCGGAATGCCGGCGGCGAGGCAGGTGCGGACCGTGCGCAGGAAGCCTTTCTCGCTCGATGGCAGCAACGGCGTGCCGCCGAAGCGGTTGACGCTGTTGGGATCGGCACCGGCCGCGATGGTCAGCTTCAGGATCGCGTCGAAGCCGTTGGCGCCGGCGCAGAGATAGGGCGTGAGCAGCGTCGCATCGCGCGCATTGACGTCGCTGCCGGCCTCGATCAGGCGGCGCGCCATCGCGAGATCGTCGTTCTGGGTCGCCGCCATTAGGGCGGTGCGGCCGGCCGCGTCACGCGCCTCCAGATCGGCGCCCTCCCCGAGCAGGCGGTCCACCGCGGCGAGATCCCCCGCCTTCGCGGCTACGATCAAGGGCGCGACGGAAGATGAAGCATTCATCGGCTGGTCCTGTCGATCCGTCATGGCCGGATCATGCCCGGCCGGCGGGCGGGCTGGAAACAGCCGCGGCAAGGCGCGCGACCAGTTGCTTCTGGTCGTCGGTCTCGGGGCCGGACCCGGCGGCGGCGATCACCGCTGTCGCCTCCTCGCGGTGAAGGCCGAGCGCGAGCAGGATGCAGATGCCGACGGTGCCGGATCGGCCGATGCCGGCCGCGCAATGCATGTACAGCGCTCTGCCGGCGCGCAGGTCGCGTGCCGCCTCGGCTGCGAGCGCCATGAGCCCGGCCTCGTTGGTCGGGACGCCGAAATCGCCGATCGGAAAGCTGGTCACGGATATGCCGAGCCCGGCCTGCCCCGCGGCATAGTCCGGCGATTTCAGCGCGATCTCGTCGCGGGGCGTGAGGCAGATGATGCGCTCGACCCGCTGCTCGACCAGCTCAGCCAGATCCTCGGCCAGCGGACGCCATCGCCCCGGCATCGGTCCGAGCCAAAGCCTGCCGGCGATCCCGGCGGGCAGACGCACGGGCCGCATGAAGGGTGCATCGGCGTTCGTCATCTCGGCCTCCGTCGCGGCCGCCTCGGCTCGGCCTTTGGGCATTCCGCAATCGCGTCGGGCGCCGGCTTCCCGCACCGGCCCTCATGCCGGCAACGCATTCCATGCAGCGATCGATCCCTGTATGCAATCTCGCGGACATCGCGGAGCCGACGTCGCTGCATCGAGGACCAGAGCCATGAGCAACCATCTCTTCGACCTGATCCGGTCGCGCATGCCGGCGCCGGAAGCGCCCTTCGCGCTGCTCGATGACGGGCGCCGCTACAGCTATGGCGACATGCTCGAGGCCTCTGCCCGCTTCGCCAATGCGCTCGCCGCGCTCGGCGTGAAGCCGGGCGATCGCGTCGCGGTACAGGTCGAGAAGAGCTTCGATGCGCTGATGCTCTATCTCGGCACGGTGCGCGCCGGGGCGATCTTCCTGCCGCTCAACACCGCCTATACCCCGGCCGAGATCGCCTATTTCCTCGGCGATGCCGAGCCCGCCGTCTTCGTCTGCGACCCCGCAAAGGCGCAGGCGCTGCAGCCCGTGGCCGCGCAGGCCGGCGCGCAGCTGGAGACGCTCGGCGTCGGCACCGGCAGCCTGCTCGACAAGGCCAAGGCCGCCTCGACGGGCTTCGCCGATGTGGCGCGCGGCCCGGACGATCTCGCCGCCATCCTCTACACCTCGGGCACGACCGGCCGGTCGAAGGGGGCGATGCTCAGCCACGACAACCTGGCCTCGAACGCGCTGGCGCTGGTCGACTACTGGCGCTTCGGCAAGGACGACGTGCTGCTGCACGCCCTGCCGATCTTCCACACCCACGGTCTCTTCGTCGCGACCAACACGATCCTGCTCGCCGGCGCCTCGATGATCCTGCTGCCGAAATTCGACCCGGACCAGGTCTTCAAATACCTGGCCCAGGCGACCAGCATGATGGGCGTGCCGACCTTCTATGTCCGCCTCCTGCAGGACAACAGGCTGACGCCGGCCTCGACCGGCCATATGCGCCTCTTCGTCTCCGGCTCGGCGCCGCTCCTGGCGGAGACGCATCGCGAATGGCGCGAGCGTACCGGCCACGCCATCCTCGAGCGCTACGGCATGACCGAGACCAACATGAACACCTCGAACCCCTATGACGGGGAGCGCGTCGCCGGCACGGTCGGCTTCCCGCTGCCGGGCGTCTCGGCGCGTGTCGTCGACCCGGAGACCGGCAAGGAGCTCGCGGCCGACGAGATCGGCATGATCGAGGTCAAGGGCGCGAACGTCTTCAAGGGCTATTGGCGCAACCCCGAGAAGACCAAGGCCGAGTTCCGGCCGGACGGCTTCTTCATCACCGGCGACCTCGGCAAGATCGACCCTGCCGGCTACGTCCACATCGTCGGGCGCGGCAAGGACCTGATCATCACCGGCGGCTACAACGTCTATCCGAAGGAAGTCGAGACCGAGATCGACGAGATGCCGGGCGTGATCGAAAGCGCCGTCTTCGGCGTGGCGCATCCCGATTTCGGTGAAGGCGTCACCGCCGTCGTCGTCGCCAAGCCCGGCGCCGAGATCACCGCGAAGGGCATTGCCACGGCGTTGGAGCAGCGGCTGGCCAAGTTCAAGCAGCCCAAGCAGGTCTTCGTCGTCGCCGAACTGCCGCGCAACACCATGGGCAAGGTCCAGAAGAACCTGCTGCGCGAGCAGTACAAGGACATCTACGCCCGGCAGGGCAAGGTCGGCGCCTGAACGGCTGCCGGATCCAATGCGGGGGCCGATGCGCCCCCGCCGCCCCGCATGTTCGGATCAGCGGGCGGTGTTCAGCGCCACTGCCGCCTGCACGAGCGCCTTCAGCGCCGCCTCGTCGACCGGATCGCCCTCGCGGAAATCGATGGCGCGGCGGACATTGCCGTCGAGGCTCGCATTGAACAGGCCGGCCGGATCGGCGAGCGCCGCGCCCCTGGCGAAGGTCATCTTGACCACGCTCTTATAGGTCTCGCCGGTGCAGATGATGCCGCCATGCGACCATACGGGCACGCCGCGCCACTTCCACTCCTCGACCACCTCTGGATCGGCCTGCCGGATCAGCCCCCGCAGCCGTGAGAGCAGCGCGCCGCGCCAATCGCCCAGGCTCTCGATCCGCTCGTCGATCAGCCGTGACGGCGACTGGCCGTTCTCCGTGCCGCTCTTGCTCGTCACGCTCATCTCCTTCGTTCTGCGTCCGTATGCCGGGCGCCGGATCGCCCTCAGGGAACCCAGCCCGGCAGCTGCGCCGCCTGTGCGATCCAGCGCGCGAGAAGCTCGTCCTCGAACGGATCATCGGCATGGATATGGAAATAGCGCGTATCCTGGTGCCGCGAGGTCACCGGCGGCGGAAGCTGCAGCGACGCGCCCTGGAAAAAGGCGATCTTGATGTATTTCGTGAAGCAATGGAGCCCGACGAACCAGCCTTGCCCCTCGACCCCATAGAGCGGCGAGTTCCATTTCACCGCCTTGCGGACATCGGGGATGGTCCGCACGATGAGCGCGTCGAGGCGCTTCCCGACATCGCTCTTCCAGTCCGGCATCGCCGCGATATAGGCCTGCACGGCCTCGTCCCCATCCGCCTTCGCGATCTGCGGGTTCCCGCCCGAGAGCAGGACGGGCTTGCCGTCGGCCTTGGCGCCGGCAGGCTTCCGCGCAGCGGCTGCCTTTCTCGTGGTGGCAGGCTTCTTCGCCGGCTTTTCGGCCAATGTCACACTCCCATCCGTTGGCGGGCCGGCCCCGCCCCTCCAGGATACGCCCCGCTCGGGAGCCTATCCTGGAACAAGGACCGGATCGCGGCGGCAGCCATCAGCCCATGCGTGCGAGCAACTCTTCCAGCGCCGCCAGGAAGCGGGGCCAGCCGCTCCGGGCGCCATGGAAGTAGCGCGGCTGGTCGGGGCGGAATCCGGTCTGCTCCATTCGCAGCAGCGTCCCGGCGCCGGCCGGCGCCAGCGTCCATGTGACCACCGTCTTCAGCTCATGGTCGCCCCAGCTGTAGGACAGGCTCCTGGGCGCCTCGATCTCGAGCACCTCGCAGGAGACGGAGCCCCACTCCGCACTGAAATCGAAGCGATGGCCGACCACCGGCTGGAAATCGTTCTTCATCAGCCATTCGGCGATGAGATGCGGCTGGGTGAGCGCGCGCCAGATCTTCTCCGGCGGATGCGCGATCTCGCGCTCGACCAAAACGGATTGCGTTGCGCTCGCCATGTCGTTCATTGATCCATCCTCTTGAGCAGATCTTCGAGATCGTCGAACCGGTTTTCCCAGAACCCGGCCATCCGGCTGGTCCAGTCGATCAGCGGGGTCAGGGCGCCGGGCAGGACGCTGTAATGCGTCTGGCGGCCGTCCTGGCGATCCCGCACCAGCCCCGCCTGCTTGAGTGCCGCGACATGCTTCGATACGGCCGGCTGCGAGACGCCGGCCTGGGCCGTCAGGGCCCCGACCGTCTGCTCGCCCTCGCGGCAAAGCCGCTCGAAGATCGCACGGCGCGTCGGATCCGCAAGCGCGCGAAAGAGCCTGTCATGAGCATTCGACATCCTGACCCATAACTCATCGGTTATTGAACGGATTCATAACCGACCAGTTATAGAACCGTCAATCCCGGGAGCTTGGGAGTTCGGAGCCTCGATCGGGCCGGCCGGCATGCCCCTTGCCCTGCCCCGCCAGCTTGCATGGGGCGATGTCGTGTCGCCGTGCCGAATTGAGAAAGGCGACGAAGAGATGCCCCGCTTCGATCCAGCCAGACCCGCGCCGGTCCGCTTCGAGGCGCTCGATTCCTGGCGCGGCATCTGCGCGCTGATGGTGGCGATGATGCATTTCCCAGCCTCGGGCCCGCTCAGCGAGAGCGCGCTCCTGCGCAATGCCTTCCTCTTCGTCGATTACTTCTTCGTGCTCTCCGGCTTCGTGATCGCCCATGGCTTCGCCCCGCGCCTGTCGGGAGGGCTCGACTATGCGCGCTTCGTGGTGACGCGCTTCGGGCGGATCTATCCGCTCCACGCCGCCGTTCTCCTCGCCTTCGCCGCCTGGGAGGTCGCCCGCCTGCTGGTTCCGGCGCTCCGGGGCGCGGGACCGGCGCCGTTCGGTGCGGGCCACACCGTCCCCGAGCTCCTTTCGAGCTTCGCCCTGCTCGACGGGCTCGGCCTGGCCGGCGGGCTCAGCTGGAACGGCCCGAGCTGGAGCATCGCCGCCGAGTTCTGGACCTATCTGCTGTTCGGCCTGGCGGTCGTCGCGCTCGGCCGGCGCTACTGGCTCGCGCTGCTGCCCGCCATCCTCGCCGGCCCCGCGATCCTCTATCTGCGCTCGCCGGACTACATGAACGCGACCTGGGATTACGGCTTCCTGCGCTGCCTCTACGGCTTCTCGCTCGGTGCGCTGGTCTATGTCGTGGCGGGTCCGGGACTGGTCGCAGCCCATCGGCGGGGGCCCAGCCGGCGCCTGCTCTGGACCGCGGTAGAATGCGCCGCGCTCGCCGCCGTCGCGGCCTTCGTCGCCCTGGCGGGCGGAAACGCCGCCGGCATCGCCGCGCCTTTCGTCTTCGCCGCCGCCCTGCTTGTCTTTGCCCGCGAGGCCGGGCTGGTGAGCCACATGCTGCGCCGGCGCGCCTTCCTCTGGCTTGGGGCGCTGTCCTACGCGATCTACATGGTCCACATCTTCGTCCAGAGCCGGATGATCAACGCCGCCACGCTGGTCGAGAAGCTGACCGACCTCGATCTGGTCGGCGATTTCACGATGAGCGGCGAACGCTTCTACGGCTTCGGCGTGCAGGGGCCGCTGGTCGGAACGCTCGCCCTCGGCGCGATGGTCGTCGCGGTCGTCGCGGTCGCCCTGCTCGCCCATGTCGCGATCGAGCGCCCCTGCCAGCGCCTGTCGAGGCGCCTCGCGGCGCGCCTGGGCGAGCCTCGGTTCGAGCCGTCGCCCCAGCCCGTTCTCGCCACCGTCCCCGTGCGCTGTGACGCGCCGGCCTTCCCCCGCCCGCACCGATCCTGAGCCGCGCTCAGGGCGCGGTCCGGTATCGCGACAGGAAGCGCAGATAGATGACGGCGAAGAGCAGCGCGAACCAGACGGGATCGGCCCGCCGGAAGAAGAAGCTCTCCAGATTGGCGGAGTAGATGGTGAACAGCCAGATCTGCAGCATGAGATCGGCGATGAGCCTGTTCTCCGGGAACTGCCGGGCGCGGTTGTAGTCGCGGATCGGCGCGATCACGAGGACGACCGCCACGAGCAGCAGGCCGACGATGCCGAAATGGACGGCGGCGTCGAGGAAGCTGTTGTGGCCATGCGGCATGCCGCTCGAGATGCCGGTCTCGTTCTCGCCGATCTCGGCGTATTTCACCGCATCGCTCGCCCAGAAGGTCTCGAGGCCGAAGCCGACGATGGGGCGCTGGGCGAGCCGGTCGAGCGCAAAACCCCAGATCTCGGTGCGGCCGGTATAGGTCTGTCCCGGACTCAGCGCCTGGAGGATGTGGTCGACCGGCGGCAGCAGCACCGATCCCAGCGTGAACGTCACCATCAGTGCGAAGGGCCCGAGCGCGAGCATCGTGCGCAGCCGGCTGCTCTCGACCCAGCTGCAGGCCAGGCTCAGCCCCAGCACCGCCGGAGCCAGCCCGATGCCGGTCTTCGAGCGCGTGCTGAGCAGGAAGACCAAAGCGAGCGCCGTGATCGCGATGCCCCGCAGCCTGAGCCCGGCGCGGAAGACGAAGATCCCGACGAAGAACAGCACCCCCATCATGCTGCCCGCGATGCTCTTATGGTCGAAGGAGCCGCGCCAGGAGCCGGCGTGCTGCGCCTCGTTGCGATCCGCGGCGGTGTGCATGGCAAGATCCGGCCAGACCAGGAGCCCGAGATAGTTCAGGCCGAGCAGCACGAGCGCGACCAGCGCGATCATCCAGGCGAAATGCGCCCGTCCGGTGGGCATCAGCACGCTCGCGCCGGCGATGATCGTCACCGTCACCAGAAACAGGAAGGCCCGCAGCGAGACCGCGAAATCGTCGGACCGGAAGACGCTGAACAGGATCCAGACGAACATCAGCGCCCAGGAGGCCCGCCAGTAGCTCCGGACCAGCTTGCCGTCGATCCGGCAGAGCGCCGCCATCCCGGCGATGGCGAGCCCGGTGAAGAACAGCTGGTTCAGCACGTTCGAGGAGGCGTAGTTCTCCGCCCCGTCGCCCTTGAACGGCGCCGTCGAGATCCAGGCGAGCAGCAGCGAGGCGATGAAGACGAAGCTGCGAAAGCCGAAATCGGCCCCCTCCCGCGTCGAACTCTGCGCGGTGAGCGCGGTCATGGCGCGCGGCCGGACACCGTCGCGGCCCAGCGGGCGACGAGCAGCACCGTCACCACGTAGAAGCCGACGAAAAGGCGCTCCCACGCCGCCGGATACAGCAGGAAATGCACGATCATGGTGACGAGCATGGCCGGCGCCAGCGCCCGGATGCGCGCTTCCAAAGCCGATACCGCCTTGGGGCGGCCCAGATCCGCCGCGCCCAGGCAGGCCAGCACGACGATCGTCAGCAGGAATTCCGGATGGTTCGTGGCCGCCTCGAACAGCCCATAGATCACCGCCTTGGCGTAGCCGACGGCGGAGATCGCGAAATTGGGGAACTTCATCGCGTCGGGCTGGTCGACGAAGGCGAAGTTGAACAGCACGACATGGCCGAGATTGCCGCTCAGCCGGCCGACCAGGAGATAGGTCGCGACCGCTGCGGCAGCGACGAACAGGGCTGGCAGGAGCTGCCGCCGCCCGCCGGCATAAAGCCATTCGGCGGCGAGCAGGAACACCAGCAGCAGGATCGCGTTGCTCCGCGTCGCGACCCAGGCCACCGCGAGAAGCGTCAGGACGAGCGTCCGGCGCCAGTCGCTGCGGTCGTTGAGCCAGGCCAGGACGAAGGCGATCTGGAACATGATCGCCAGGGCATCGGGCGTCCTGAGCGTCGCCGTCTTCAGCCCCGCCGCGACGAACCAGGCCAGCGGCACTGCCAGCAGCGCCTGCGGTGGCAGCAGCCGCGTGCCGAGGAAGAACGACAGCACGATCGCGATGGCGGTCGCGGCAGCGCTGACGAGCGACATCGCCAGCAGGTCGCTGCCGGTCAGCCGGCCGAGCAGCGAGACGGCGGCGATATAGAGCGGCTTGCTCGCATAGAACGGCAGATTGGCCTGGAAATAGGCCTCGTCGCTCGCCATGCGCGCGCCATAGGGCCCGCCGACCAGCTTGCCGAAGGCCTCGGGCCCGGCCGCCACCCGCATCTCCTCATAGGCGGCCGCATGCCCCGCCTCGCCCCTGAACTGCTTGGCGAGCGCGGCATAGGTGATCGCGTCGAAATTGTTCTCCGGGCGCAGCAGCGCGCCGCCCATGAAGAGCAGCGCGACGGCCAGCGTCGCGACCCAGGCGAGGCCGCGCGATGAGAGCAGCGAGGCAGCCCTGGAGAAGCGGGCGAGATCTGCGGTCATCCTGGAGCTGTTCGCCATCCATGCGCGCGGGGCCCGCTGCCCTGTTAGATCGAAACCCTTGAACCGACCCTTAATCCCGCGAATGCGGGGTCGATCTGCGGGTAAACCTCGCCGTTGGCGACGTGTCGCAGAGCTCTCCTCCAGAACTCGAAAGCAGATGGAAGCGTGGGACCAATCGCAGGCGCCGAACGGAGAGGTTCGGCGGCGGCCGCGATATCCGCTTGGATCACTGTCGGCCGGCCGAACACGATCTGACGGATATCCGACGGGTTGATCCGCGCCTCGAACTGCAGAGCATTCTCGGCCGGGACGGTCAGCATGGCCGGTTCACCGGACCGGGGCCCGAGCGATCCAGCGGAGCGCCGTCGAGGTCTCCGGGCCTTCCCGGAGCGATCACATCGCCGGGCTCGCGGCGGATGGGATCGGCTTCCACGCGCTGAAGGCCAGAACGGCGTTGAGACCGCCGAAGGCAAACGAATTCGATAGCGCGTGCCGCACGCTCGCAGGCCGCGCGCCTTCAGCCACGACATCCAGGCCGCACTCCTCGTCCGGTTCCGCGCAGTTGGCCGTGGGGGGAACCAGCTGATGATACAGCGTCAACGTGGTCGCCAGCGCTTCGAGCGCGCCGGCAGCGCCCAGGCAATGGCCAAGGACGCCCTTGATCGAGGACACCAGCGGCAGGTCGTCGGCCGGGAAGACCGCGCGAATGGCCCTGCTCTCGACGATGTCGTTCATCAACGTCCCGGTGCCATGCGCATTGACGTAGTCGATCGCGCTGGGAGCGAGGCCCGCGCTCGCCATGGCACGCTGCATCGCCGCTTCAGCTCCCGATTGATCGGGAGAGGTCAGGTCGCCGGCGTCGGCATTGGCACCGAACCCCACGAGCTCGGCATAGATGCGGGCATTGCGGGCGACCGCTCGTTCCCATTCCTCGAGAACAAGGATGGCGCTGCCCTCGCCGAGCACCAGGCCATTCCGGTTGCGCGCGAAAGGACGGCAGGTGTCCCGCGACAGGATCCGCAGGGCGCTCCAGCCGACCAATGTGCCGTTCGTGATGCAGGCTTCGGAACCGCCCGCCAGCGCGATATCGCAATCGCCATGGAGGATCGCCCGGAAGGCCAGACCGATCGCATGGGATCCGGAAGCACAGGCGCTCGCCACCGCGAAGGTATTGCCGCGCAGGCCGAGATCCATCGAGATCTGGCTTGCCGGAGCATTGGTCATCAGCTTCGGGATGGTGAGCGGATGGACCCCGCGCCCACGCTCGCCATAAATCCGATGGAAGCTGTCATCCAGCGTGTTCATGCCGCCGACGCCGATACCGATCACGACATCCGCCTTCGCCAGTCCGGGATCCTCGGGCAGGAAGCCCGCATCGGCGACCGCTTCCCGCGCCGCGACGACGGCGAATTGCGAGACGCGATCGAGAGATGTCTGACGCTTCGCACTGAAATGCGCATCGGGATCGAAAGCGTGAGCCTGCGCCGCAACCGGGCAGCCGACATCCTCCATGCGCGGGAGCCGCAACGGCCCGATGGCCGTCTCCCCAGCCACGACACGCTGCCAGGTCGTCGCGGCGGTCAATCCGGCCGGCGAAACCGCGCCAAGGCCGGTGATTGCGACGCGCCTCATGCCGGCGCACGCTTGAGGAGAGCTTGGCCGAAGAGCCGGACCTCGCCGCTCGACGGCCGCGCGAGGCCGGTGACGAGGTTGAGCGTCGTCGACTTGCCGCAGCCGGTCGGGCCGACGACGGCGACGAACTCGCCGCGCGCCACGCTCATGTTGAAGTCCCGGATCGCCGTCATCGACTTGCCGTCCGGCGTGATGAAGCGGCGCGAGACGTTGACCAGCTCGACGACCGGGCTGCCGGCCGCGTCGGTTGCAGGCATGGGACCTCCTTCGCCGCAATGGCGGCGTCACGGACGGGCGCTCGATGAAAGGCGACAAAGGAGGAGCGACCGGATCGCGCCGGCCGTCCCCCCGGGGGCGTGCGGCCTATTTCGCAGCCTTCACGAACTCGGTCGTGTAGGTCTTCGACAGGTCGATCTGCTTGCCCTTGATGTTCTTCGAGAAGCCGGAGAGCACGGCGAGAACCGTCTCGGGGCCGCCCTGCGGCATCACGCCATCGGCGGTGAACATCGCCTTGCCGTCGGCCAGCGCCTTCACATAGCCGTCCTTGTCGCCGACATAGTAGTCCTTCGGCATCTTGTCGGCGATATCTTCGGCGCTGTGCGTGTTGATGTATTTCAGCGTCTTGACGAAGGCGTTGGCGAGCTTCTGCACGGTCGGCCGGTTCTTCTCGACCCAGGCCGTGGTCATGTAGAGCGAAGCCGCCGGATAGGTGCCTCCGAGTGCCGCCTTGGTCTGTTCGACCGTGCGCATGTCGACGAGGACGCGTGCCTCGCCGGTCTTCAGCAGCCGCGAGATCGTCGGCTCGGTGGTCATGCCGGCCTGAATCTTGTCCTGCTGCATGGCGGCGATGAAGGTGGCGCCGGCACCGACGGGCACCGAGGTGAAATCGGCGAGCTGCACGCCCGACTTCACCATCAGATACTGGGTCAGAAAGTTGGTGGAGGAGCCGAGCCCGGTCACGCCGAGATTCTTGCCCTTGAGATCGGCCATCGACTTCACGTCGGGGTATTTGTTCGAGACGAGCTCGACCTCGCCCGGTGCCTGGCTGAACTGGACGACCGACTCGACGAATTTGCCCTTCGCCTGCAGATCGACGCAGTGGTCGTAGAAGCCGACGACGCCCTGGACCACGCCGGCGAGCATCTCGTTCTCGGCATCGACGCCGGCCGCCTCGTTGAGCAACTCGACATCGAGCCCCTCATCCTTGAAGTAGCCGAGGCTCTCGGCCAGCTTGGCCGGCAGATAGATCTGCTTCTCGTAGCCGCCGACCATGATGGTCACCTTGTCCGCAGCAAAAGCCGAGGTGGCGGCAAAAAGCGAAATGAAGGCGAAAGAACGGATGGCTGCGCGCATGCGCATGGCAAGGCTCCCTGTTTGGTTTCCTACCCGGTTCGCCTCGCTTGGTGAGGAGGCTTGTCGCCGGCTTATCGGCCAGTAGCCCGTCAACCTTTCGCCAACCTTTCGGTCCGGAGACCGACGTTTTTGTGTTCCAGCGCCTTGGACGGCAGGCGACGAGCGCCCGCGGATAAGCAAGGCGTGACGCGAGAGCCAACCCTCGCCATGCATCCGCGCACATGCTGACCCTGTCGAAACGAGGGTAGCTGGGCGCCCGATCACCCCATATCATGCTGCGTCGCACAATCTTTGGTGCATCGCAGCATAGTTGAGAGACTACCATGGCGAAGCGGAACAGCGGATCGGTTCGCCGCCGCAAATCCTCGGACCTACGGAAGCAATGGCGCGCCATTGTCGAAGCCTGGAAGCAGGGTCATCTCGAGTGGCAGGGCGCTTGGGGGCCGGCCCCGAACGAGGCTGGCTGCCTGTGTCCGCGCACGATCCTGGTCGAGCAGGGGCTGGTCGTCGCCGAAGCCGCCTGAGCCGGCAGCGCCACCACCGCTCCTCCGCCTTCGGCCTGGGTCGGACCGCCCCCGCTCCGACCCAGCCGCGCGGCCCCGATCAGGCCTTCTTGCACGCGTCGCGGAACTTCTTGCGGGCCTTGCCGTGAAGCCCCTTCTGATCCGCCTGATCGGAGCAGGCTTTCGACTTGGCAGTCCTGTCAGGCGAAGACGTCATGGCCTTCTTCCCGGAAGGAGCCGTCGGTGCGGGAGCCGTCGCCGCCGGCTTGGCGGCCGGAGCAGAGGGGGCTGGCATTTGCGCGGCGGCGTAGCCCGTCATCATGGCGAGTGCGGCCATCGGCAGCAGATAGCGCGAGAGGTTCATGTCATCGTCCACCGTTAACCCGGGGGATCGGTTCCAGGCAGTCGCCGGGCCGGCTGTCGGATGATCGGAGTTCGCGCCCGGCCGATTGAATGGTTGCTGAACGAATAGCGGCAGCAATCGGACGCCAAGCCGCTCGCTCGTTCTCATGGCCAGCACGTTGAAGAATGCGCTAGTTTCCGAATGAGATCGACCGAGGTGCCTCATGTTCGAAGCCGTCAAAGACAAAGTCGAAGCCGAGATCGTCGCGCTGGCAACCCAGAACCAGCATCTCCTCACGGATTTCCTCGGCGAGAAGGCCTCCAGCCTCGTCAATGACGATGCTGCGATGAGCAGTCTCTCGCTCAAGCTCTACGACCTTCTGCCGGCCATGCTGAAATCGATCGTCGGACAGGACACGTTCACGTCCTTCATGCTCGACAATCGCCAGCGGCTGATCGCGGCCATCACCGCAGCTACGCAACCATCCGGCGGAAAGAACACCTGATTTCGCTCAAGACTCCGGCGCCCGGTCCGGATCGACCGTTCGCCTGCCGAGCCCCTGGGTTGTAGCGGGCCGCCGACCTCACAGAAGCCTCGATCGCAGCCCGGTGGGCACACGAGGACACCCCGTCGTTTCGAACTTGCTCCCGTGGCGGGACGAAGCGCCTCTTCCACTCTGGCAGGCCAGCCACGGTCAACCCGCAAGAGGCGACGCTAGTCGCGAGCGATGCGGGCTCATGTCGGCGCGTCTCGCAAAATTGGTGAAAGCAACAAAATTTGGAACGGAGGCCCAAGCTCCATGGCGGAGGCCCCGAAATGGGCGCGCCAATTAAGCTGTTGTTTTGAAGCGATAAACTGCCTCGTTGATCACAAGGACTGAGCATCGATCCGGCGGTCTCTTGTCGGAACGCTTTGTGCTTGGCGCAAAGCAGTTTTTCACGAGACCCCTCGTTATGGCCACCGCTTGCTCTACCGGACTCGATATCGGGTTCGCCACGCTCGACTTCGGTCAGATCATCGTGCTCGGGCTTGTTCAGGGTGTCACCGAGCTGCTGCCGATTTCCTCCACCGCCCATATGCGGGTAGTCCCGGCTTTGCTGGGCTGGCCTGACCCGGGTTCGGCCTTCTCGGCATTGATGCAGCTCGCGGCACTGGCGGCCGTGGTGAGCTATTTCAGGCGCGATATCCGCAGCATGGCTGGCGGGGCTCTCGATGGCCTCAGGACCCGCCAATTCACGGCGGAGCCCGCCCGGCTGGCGCTAGGTGTCGTGCTCGCGACGATCCCGATCGTCATCGCCGGCGTGGCGCTGGCGCCGATGCTCAATCGCTGCGGCTCGCCCTTGCGCTCGCTCGGCGTGATCGGCGCCGCGTCGCTGGCGATGGCGCTGCTGTTGGCCGCGACGGAGTGGTTTGCCAGCCACCGACGGACAGCCACCCAGGCGGACGTCCGGGATTTCCTGCTGATCGGCCTGGCCCAGATCGGCGCGCTAATTCCAGGCGTGTCGCGCTCCGGCTCGACCCTGACGGCCGCGATGGCGCTCGGCTTCAAGCGCGCCGAAGCGGCGCGACTGTCTTTCCTTCTCGGCTTGCCGGCCATCACTCTCGCCGGGCTGAAGGAGGCATGGGAGATCGCGCGCGCCGGGATCGATGCGCATGCCGTGGCGCTCCTGGCCGTCGGCCTGGTCGCCGGCTCGCTGGCCTCCTTCGTCGCGATCTCGGGGCTGATGCGCTATCTTGAACGGATGTCGAGCTGGATCTTCGTGATCTACCGGGCGGGGATGGGTGTCTTCCTGTTATGGGCCGTCGCCGCTCGCTGGCCTTCTTGATGCCCATGCCCAGAAACGTCTCGGTCGACATCGCCGCTCATGTGAAGCGCCTCTGCGGGATCGGCAGGCAAGGGCTCGCGATCGCCGCGCTCCTTCTGCTCTGCATGGGCGCGCGCGCAGCATTTGCGGGTCCCGTGGCGGACTGGCGCTACTGCTATGCGGGTTCCGACCAGACCCGTCGCTTCTACATTTCCCAGCCATTCGCGGCCTCCGGCCCCCTGGACACCGTCGAGCGGCAATGGATCGCCTGGCTCGGCCAGCAGGCCGTGCGGTACGAGACGATCGGTTGTCCGATGGGGCCTGATCGGGCGGCGGTGGAAGCCTCGATCACATCGGCGGTGCGCTACAATGCCACCCAGGGCCGCAGCGCGGTCGAGCTCGACTGGCGATCCAACCGCGAGTGATGCACGGGGAGGCACGGCCGGCGCCCCTCACCTGCCGTGAGCCCGCGTGCGGTGCATGGCAATCCCGAGGCCGGGAACATCGGCTACGCGGATGGCAGCGACGATCCGGCCGCACCATCGGTGGTCGTCGCCCCGGCGACGGCATCGCTTCCCCATCGGGTCACGGCCTGGTCGACGCTATGGAAGATTCGGTCCTCCCCGATGGCGCTGACGACGCCGAAACGATCGAGCGCGACGCGGGCCCGCACCGATTCAACCCGCGCGATCGCGAAAACCGTTCCTTGCGCCTCGCAGGCCTGGGCAACAGCCAGGAGCGCCTGGGCTGCCGTATAGTCGATGGCAGCAATGCCGCTGGCCTCCAGGACGAGCAGCTTCGGTTTTTGCCGCACGAGCCGGTCGAGCAGTTCCTGCTGGAAGCCCAGCGCATTCGCGAACAGCAGGGGAGCGGGAAAGCCGGCGACGAGAATACCCGGGAGCGTCGCCGGGGGCTTGCCCTGTTCCGGCGGCCACCACACCGTCGTCCCGGGGATACGGCCGAACTCGACCGGATGGCTGCGGGTCGTCATCCAGATGCCGTGCAGCAGGGAAAGACCGATGCCGATGGCGACGCCGCTCTCGATCGGCAGCAGGGCGACGGCCAGCGCGGTCAGCAGGACGAGCGCGAATTCCGGCCGGCTCTGGCGCGCGATCTGCACGATCGGGCCGATCCTCAGGATGCGCCCGGCGACGAAGAACAGGACCCCGGCCAAGGCCGCCTCCGGGACATCGGCCAGGATATCGGTGCCGAACAGCGCGAGCCCCAGGACCAGCGCGGCGGCGACAAGCCCGACGACGGGGTTGCGGCCGCCGCTTTCCACGACCATGGCCGTGCGCGGCGGGCTGGCATTGACCGGGAACGCGCCGGCGAGACCGGCGAGCAGGTTGGCACCCGCCAGCCCGAGATAGTCGCGCCCGACATCGCTCGCGCGGCCATCAGGCTCGCGGAAGGAGCGGCTGACGGTCGCCGTCTGCATCATCACGACGAGCGCGATGATCAGGGCGAGCGGCAGGAGTGCCCGGAAATCGGCCCAGGACAAGGCGAAGCCGGGCCAGGGCGGCAGGCCCTTCGGCAATGAGCCGAGCACTGCGACGCCATGACTCCGCAAGTCGAAAGCCATGACGGCAGCCGTCGCCAGCGCGAAGGCGATCAACGCTCCCGGCAGCGCCGCTGCCCGTTTTTCGCAGAACACGATGACGCCGAGCACGCCGAGCCCGAGCAGAGCCGAGATGGGATGGCTCGATGCGCGCTCCGTCCAGATTTCCGCAAGCCGGGGAACCAGGCTGCTCGCCTGCACGTGGAGCCCGAGCAGGCCGGGCAATTGCGACACGACGATATGGGCGGCGATACCGGCCAGGAAACCCGCCACGACCGGCGTGGACAGGAAATCGGCGATCCAGCCGAAACGCAGGATTCCAGCGAGCAGCAGCAGAGCGCCGACCAGGATCGCGAGGGTCGGCGCTGCGGCGGGAGCGACGGCACCGCCGACTGCCAGCGTGGCCAGCGCGCCGGCGAAGATCGGCGTGATCGTCGAATCGGCGCCGACGGTGAGAACCCGGCTGACGCCCAGCAGCAGGAAACCGAGCGTCCCCGCGACGAAGGCGAACAAGCCGATCTGGACCGGGAAGCCGCCGAGGCGCGCCGTCGCCATCTGCTCGGGGATGGTGATCGCCGCCAGCGTCAGGCCGGCAAGCAGATTGCGCCCCAGGCTTGCAGGAAGCGGGAGGCTTTCCAAAGGGCGGCCCGGACCGGCCACAGGTCCATCACGCGACATGACCGGTCCCACGTTGCATGCGAAGCCCAAACGGTTGCAACTATAGCAGCTTGCAGGTCTTCGCGCTGGCGCGTTCGCGGCCGGCGAAACGATGCGCATCATGGTCTTCGAACGAACGGGGTGAGTGTCATGACACTTCCGGACCCCATCCTGCAGTCCGTTCCGCGTCCGGCACCTTCGCTGATGTGCCGCTCGACCAGATGTCGCTGCAGGGGCTCTATGTGCTCCGCGATCGCAAGCTCGATCGGCCGGTAGCCGCCAACGATCGGGCCCTCATCCGAGGAAGAAAACTAGAACAGAACTTTCCCGCTTTTCAGCCGGGTTGCAGACAGTGGGAAAGATCAGGCAAAAAGCGCAATCTTTTCAATGACAGGCTGAGATATTGGTGGGCCGGGCCGGACTCGAACCGGCACCGGCGCTGTTATGAGCAGCGAGCTCTAACCATTGAGCTACCGGCCCAAAATCCGCCTAGCATCGCGAGCGCCCCGCAAGCAAGGCCGGAACGCCTCTCCCAACGGAAATGAAAAGGGCCCCGCGACGCGGGGCCCTTCCGATGGAATGTCCCAGGCTGCGGCGGCACTCAGGCCGCCGTGGCCATCTCCGCGCCGTCGCGATGCCCGGCCGCATGGCCTTCGCGGAAGGAGAAGCGGGCGATGTGCTCGGTCAGCGCGCGGGTCTGTTCGTCGGTCAGCGCCAGCGCCGCATTGGTCTCCTCGACCAGCGCCGCGTTCTGGTGCGCCATCGTGCCGATGCCGTCGATCTCGGTGTTGATCGCCGAGACGTCGGTCGCCTGGCTGCGCGCGGTCTGCGAGATGCCGTTCATCAGCCCGGTCAGCTCGTTCACCGCCGAGACGATCGCGCCGAACATGGCGGAGGTCTCCTCGACCAGGCCGACGCCGACCTTGACGTCGCCATGCGCGGCCTCGACCAGCTTCTTGACGTCGTTCGAGGCATCGGCCGAGCGCTTGGCGAGGCTGCGCACCTCGGTCGCGACCACGGCGAAGCCCTTGCCGGCATCGCCGGCGCGCGCCGCCTCGACGGCTGCATTGAGCGCCAGCAGGTTGGTCTGGAAGGCGATCTCGTCGATCATCGCGATGACCTCGGAGATCTTGCTCGAGGACTGGCGGATGCGCTGCATCGCTTCGAGCGCGGAGGCGACGACCTTCTCGCCCTGCTGGGCGCGCTCCTCGGCGCTCTGGGCCATGCCGGTCGCCTGGGCGGCCTCGCTCGCGGTCTTCTTCACCGTGCCGGCGAAGGCGCCGAGCTGGTTCGTCGCCATCGAGACGGCGTTGCTCTCCTCGCTGGTGCGCTCGGCGAGGTCGGTGACGCCGTCGAGGATCTCGCTCGTCGCGCTGCGGACGGCCGAAACCGTCTCGGCAAGGCGGGCGAGCGTGCTCTCGAACTCGTCGGCGAGCGCATTGGTGCCATCCTTCAGCTCGGCGAAGGCGCCCTGATAGAGCCCCTCGATGCGGGCCGAGAGATGGCCGGCCGAGAGCTCGGCCAGAACCTCGCAGGTCTCCGAGAGACCGGTCTGGACCGTCTCCAGCAGCGTGTTGACCGAGCCGGCGAGCGCGTTGAGCTCGGGATCGGCGAACTGGGCGGCGACGCGCTGGCTGAAGTCGCCGGCGGCAGCGGCCGCGACCACCACGCCGAAGGCCTCGCCCAGCTCCTGCATCATCTGCCGGCGCTGCTCCTGCGCCCGGGCCTGGTCCTCGATCTTGGCGGCCTCGGCGGCGCGCAGGGCCACCGCGTTGTCGCGGAACAGCAGCACGCTCTTCGAGATGTCCGAGATCTCGTCATTGCCCTTGGTGTCGACCACGGTTTCCAGCGCGCCGTCGGCGATCGCCTTCGTGGCGGCCCAGAGCTTGTTGAGGCGCCCGACGATCATCGGCCGGACATAGAACAGCGACAGCGCCAGCGCGATCAGCAGCGAAGCGAGGCCGATGCCGCCGAGCCAGAGCTTGCTCTGGTCGATCAGCGCGCCCGTCGCCTCGCCGGAGGAGACCGCCTCGCTGCGCGCGGTGCTCACCAGCTGGCTCACCTGGCTGCGCACCGCCTCGGCCGCCGCATGGGTCTCCTTGAGGCCGGTCTCGATCGCGGCGCGCGTCGCGAGGTCGCGCTCGCGGATCGCGATCAGGCTGCCCTGCCCCTCGCCGAGATCGATCACCGCCTCGACCGCCTGGCCGCGCGCCTGGTTGGGCTGGATCTTCTCGGCCGCGGCGAGGAAGCCGCGGACCTGGCTCAGGGTAGCGGTGAAGCGGGCCTTGGCGGTGTCGAGCTTCTCGCGATTCTCGATCTGCGAGATCTCGCGCAGCAGACCGACCATCTCGCTGACCTGGAGCTGCAGCGCCTGGGCGGTCTGCAGGGCGGCGAGATCCTTGTCGATGATGCTGGCGAGCGCGTCCTCGATCTCCTTGCCGGTGAGCTGCGTCGCGCTGGCGATGTTCATCTTGACGTTGAACTGGGCGTCGCCGGTCTCGAAATCGGCGAGCGCGGTGAAGCCCTCGCGCGCCTTGGACAGCCTGGCCAGCGCCTCGCTCTGCTCCGTGGCGTTGCGCAGCCGGTCGCCGGTGAGGTCGTTGATGTCGTTGATCTGGCGCGAGAGCGCATCGATCGCGGCCTGTGCCTTCGCCTTGTCGACCTGGCCCTGCTCGGCGATCCGGCGCAGCAGATCCATCTGGCGTCCCTCGACCCTGTCGAGGTCGCCGGTCAGCGCCGAACGCTGCTGGACCGTCTCGATCTCGCTGAAACGGGCCGCCAGCGCGGTCGACTGCGTCGCCGCCTGCGAGAGTTCGAGCGCGAGCTCGACCACCGGCATCTTCTGCTTGATCATGTCTTCGACCGTCTGGTCGACACGGCCATAGGAGAACCAGGCGACCGAGGAGGAGACGATGGTCATGGCCGTCATCATGCCGAGCGCGGCATAGATCCGGGGCGCGATGCCGATCCGCAGCGGCTTGCCCTTACGCGCGGGCTTGGCTTTCGTCATGAAATCGTACTCCGGATATCCACGCAACGCTGGAGAAGGAATTCAAGGAAAACGGGGCTGCCCGGTCGCTGCCGGTCCTGGCCGGCCCGATCGCCACAGGCATGGGAATCCCTTCCCCGCCCCGGCCGTCAGGCCAGGCGGCTGGGTTGCCGTGCCGCATCGAAGAGCCATGAAAATCCCCCGGCCGGGGTGTTTCCCCGGTCTGTCGGGGCGCAGCATCGTCCGGATGCGCTTAAAGAACGCTTAAAAGTGGATTCTTTTGAATCAGATCGCCTTCGGCGGGATTCATGCGTCGTTAGGAAATTCTGCCTGGTTCAGTCCTCGGCCGGCTTCGGCACGGGCCGCGGCCGCCCCTCCTCGTCGATTGCGACGAAGGTGAAGGTCGCGTCGGTCACCTTCTCGTGCATGCTGGTGCGGAAGCGCTTGGCCCAGGCCTCGACATGGATCTTCATCGAGGTCCGGCCGATCGACTCGATCTCGGTATAGACGCTGAGCACGTCGCCCACCTTGACCGGGTGGATGAAGGTCATCGCATCGACCGCGACCGTGACCACGCGGCCCTGCGCCCGGTCGACGCCGGCGATGCCGCCCGCCTGGTCCATGCGCGACATCACCCAGCCGCCGAAGATGTCGCCATTGGCGTTGGTGTCGCCCGGCATGGCGATGGTCCGCACCGTCAGCGTGCCGCGCGGCTCGTCTTCATGGCGATGGGCTTTGGTCATGGGCGTCCTGTTGGGCATGCGGAGGATCCGCCCGGCGATGATGGCGGGGCGGCCGGCCGCAGGCAAGCCGGTCCGAACCCTTTGCCTTGCGCAGCGTTACCGGCGACATTGGCCGAGATTTCGTCAGAAGGGATCACGCAATGTCAGGCTCGGAACCGATCATCTGCATCGCGCTGCGCTATGCCGATGCCCCGCGGATGTATGACTGGCTGATCGAGGCCTTCGGCTTCGAGAAGCACGCCGCCCATTACTCCGAGGATGGCAGGACGCTGCTCCATGGCGAGCTGCGGATGGGCTCGAGCTTCGTCATGCTCGGCTCGTCGGAGGACAACGCGTTCGGCAAGCTGGTCTCGCGTCCGGCCGAGCTCGGCGGCACCACCGCCTCGCCCTATATCGCCACCGACGACATCGACGCGCGCTGCGAGCGCGCCCGCAAGGCCGGCGCCGAGATCTGCATGGAACCGCACGACCAGCCCTATGGCAGCCGGGACTTCATCTGCAAGGACCCCGAGGGCCATGTCTGGTGCTTCGGCACCTACCGCCCCGCCTCGGCAGCCAGCTGAGCCGGCGGCGCGGCGCGCCGCGCCCGCAGCATCAGCCAGCAGACCACGCTCAGATTGACGAGGTTCCAGGCGAGCCCGTTGAGGAAGGCCATGCGGTAGGAGCTGAAATAGTCGAAGATCACGCCGGAGAGGTAGCCGCCGACGGCCATGCCGAGCACCGTCACCGACATCACCAGGCCGATCCGCACGCCGGCCTGCTTGGCCGGCAGGTACTCGCGGATCACGACGGCATACATCGGCACGATGCCGCCCTGGAACAGGCCGAAGATGCCGCTGACGACGTAGAGCGACTGCAGGCCGTCGAACCAGAGATAGAGGAACAGCGCCACGCCCTGCATAAGCGAGCCGAGGGCCAGCGTCGCCGCACCACCGATCCGGTCCGCGATGAAGCCCGAGCCGATGCGGCTGATGATCCCGAGCAGCATCATCAGCGAGAGCATCTCGGCGCCGCGGGCGACGCCGTAGCCGAGATCGCCGCAATAGGCGACGATATGGACCTGCGGCATCGCCATCGCCACGCAGCAGGCGAAGCCGGCGATGCAGAGCAGCAGCTGGAGCTGGCCGGCGCTGAGGCCGAGATCGCCGCGCGCGCCGGCGCTCTTCGCCTCGGCTGCGGCAAACGTCGCCGCACTCGGCTGGCGCCGGAAGAAGGGTGCCAGCGGCAGCATGATCACGAGCACCGCGACGGCGATGCCGAAATGGGTGGCGCGCCAGCCGTGATTGGCGAGACCCCAGGTGATGACCTGCGGCCAGATCACGCCGGCGAGATAGCTGCCCGAGGCGCCGCAGACCACGGCAAGGCCGCGATGGCGGCGGAACCAGTGCGAGAGATCCGAGATCAGCGGCGAGAATCCGGCCGCGCTGCCCATCCCGATCAGCAGCCCATGCGCCGCCGCGAACTGCCAGAGCGACTGCGACAGGCCGGCGGCGGCGTAGCCGGCGCCGAGCAGCAGCGCCCCGACCACGATCGGCACCGTGATGCCGTAGCGATCCGCGACCCGGCCCATCACGATCTGTCCGACGCCGAAGCCGAGCATGGCGCAGGTATAGGGCAGCGAGGCCCCGGCGCGCAGCGTGTCGAATTCGCCCTGCATCGCCGGCAGCACCACGACCACCGACCAGGAGCCGACGCAGGCGACCGAGCCGATCACCAGGGCGACGGCCAGGCGCAGCCAGGCATAGGGGGAATCGGGCTGGTAGCGGTCGGCGGCGGGGTGAGACATGTTTCCTCGGCGGCCACTCGTTCGCGGAGGTGGCTTCTGCCGGCAGGTTTAGCGCCTGCAGCCGGCCGGGCAAGCGCATGGAAGGCAGGGCGGGGCGGCAGGAATGCAGGCCCGACGCCGCTTCGCCGTCCGCACGCCACACAGCCCGCAACCCTGATCTTCGCCCGGCCGCCGGAGCGGAAATCGCCGCGCCGGGAAACCGTTCCCGGAAGATAGCGCAGGTGGAAGGACGATCAGCGGAAGATGCGCTCGCCTTCCATGTCGACGATCTGCTGGCCCTTCACCAGGGTGAAGTCGGCGGCCTCGGCCTGGCCGGGAAAGCGATCGGCCCGGATGAAGCGATGGCTCTTCGTCTCGCCGTCGATCACCTTCTCGATGACCCCGCAGAGCTGGTACTGGCCGCCATCCTGATAGGGCGTGGCGTGGATGGTGAAGCCATTGTGCTCGATGCTCTTGACCGGGCCGGCCGGCTTCTCCTCCTCGGCCTTGCGGCCACCGAACAGCGACTTGAAGAAAGACATGGAACCTCCGCATTTCCTTGCCGCCTGATATAGGCCAGGACAACGGCCAAGGGGAGCGCTGTTTCGGCCTCGCCTCGCAGGCGGTCGCGGCACCGGCGGCCCGGCCGCTTGAACGGCGGCAGGCAGCTTCCCACATCAGAATCGTTCAGGGCGGGCGCAAGGCTTCCCCCACCATAATCGCCCGGCGGCTGCCTCGAGACAGGGAGGGGGCCATGGCGTTTGCCAAATTCCTCATGAGCGCGGCACTGGTCGGCACGGCCCACATCGCGCCTGCCCTCGCCCAGGAGCCGGAGTCGCGCGGGCCGCCCTGCGCCGAACGCTCCCATGTCGCCGCCCAGCTGCGGGAAGCCTTCGGCGAACGCATGATCGGCAGCGGCCTGGCAGAAAGCGGCGTCCTCTTCGAAATCTATGTCAGCCCGTCCGGCACCTGGACCCTGCTCGCCACCACGCCTGTCGGCACGAGCTGTCTCGTCGGAGCAGGTGAAGCCTGGGACCCCTTGCCGGAGCCTGACGCCTACGCGGCGCGATAGCGGGCGCAGGCGACAGGCCGCTTGGCAACCCGGCCGCCATCGACTATGGAGCCGCCATCGGGCCTCGTCCCGTTCGTAAGCGTCTCACGTCAGGCAACGCATCCCCTCGGCATGGCCGTATCGGATGCACCGAACGGCCTGCTCCTTGCGAAAGCCTGACGATGCCTGGCCTCTCCTTCCGCCGCCTCCCCGCCCGCTACGCCACGGTGGTGATGCCCTTCTTCCTGTCGGTGCTGATGACCTTCGTCGTCTCCGGCATCTCCACCCTGAAGGCACTCGGCCCCACCGCCGCGTTCATCCAGACCTGGCCCGTCTCCTGGGCCCTGTCCTGGGTCGTCGCCTTCCCGACGCTGCTGCTGGTCCTGCCCGTGGTCCGCCGTCTCGTCGGGCTGGTCGTCGCCCCGCCGGCCTGACGCCTTCAGTTCAGATGCAGCGCGACCTCGCGCCTGTGCGGCCTGGCCCGGTGCTCGAACAGATAGATGCCCTGCCAGGTGCCGAGCGCGAGCCGTCCGCCCATCACCGGAACCGAAAGGGAAACCGGCGTCAGCGCCGCCTTGATATGGGCGGGCATGTCGTCGGGCCCTTCCGCGCGATGGACGAGATAATCCATCGCCGGATCGTCCGCCGACGGCACCAGCCTGCGGAAGAACGCATCGAGATCCCGCCGCACATCGGGATCGGCATTCTCCTGGATCAGCAGCGAGCACGAGGTATGGCGCACGAACAGCGTCAGCAACCCGCTCGTCTCGCCGCCGGACTGCACGAAGGCGGCGGCACGGTCGGTGAACTCATAGAGCCCCGGTCCCCGCGTCTCGACCGTCAGGATCGCCTGTCGCGCCATCAGCGCTCGGTCAGCGCGAGCTTGGCGCCGAGCGCGACGAAGGCGGCGGCGAAGCTGCGCCGCAGCCAGGCCATCACGGCCGGGCGGCCGATGACCTTGTCGCGCATCGCGGCGGCGAAGAGCCCGTAGAGCGCGAAGACGATGAAGGTCATCGCCATGAACACGCCGGAAAGCTCCAGCATCCGCGCCATCGGGCTCGCCTCATCGGCTGCGATGAACTGCGGCAGGAAGGCGACGAAGAAGATCGAGAGCTTGGGATTGAGCAGGTTGATCGCCAGCCCGTCGCGGAGCACGCGCCAGGCCGAGCGCGGATCGGCCTTCGTCTCGACCTTGAGCGCACCATGCTCCTTCAGCGTCTGCCAGGCCATGTAGAGCAGATAGGCGACGCCGGCATATTTCACGATGGCGAAGGCGAGCGCGCTGGCATGCAGCAGCGCGGCGATGCCCATGATCGCCGCGATCAGATGCGGCACGATGCCGAGCGTGCAGGCGAAGGCGGCGAGCACGCTGGCCCGCGAGCCGCGCGTCAGCCCGGCGGCGATGGTGTAGATCGCGCCCGTTCCCGGCGAAGCGACGATGATCAGCGACGTCAGCAGGAATTCTGGGGACATGGTGCCTCCGGCAGCGGGGATGCGCAGCAAGCCTTCTCCCGCGGCGAAGATCAAGGCCGCATCGGCGGCCTAGAAACTTAGGTATTGGCCTAACTATTTCCGGCGCGCTAATCGAAAGCCATGGTCGCCGCCCTGCCCGCCCTCGACGACACCTTTCGTGCCCTCGCCGATCCGACGCGCCGTGCCGTCGTGCAGGCGCTCGGCCGCGGGCCGGCTTCGGTCAGCGAGCTGGCGAAGCCGTTCGAGATGGCGCTGCCGAGCTTCCTGCAGCATCTCAAGGTGCTGGAGGAATGCGGCCTCGTCGCGACCCGGAAGGCCGGCCGGGTGCGGACCTGCACCCTGCGGAGCGAACCTCTGGCCGCAGCCGAACATTGGCTGGAGGCACAGCGTTCGCTCTGGACCCGGCGCCTCGACCAGCTCGATCGCCTGGCATTGCAACTGAAGAATCAGGAGGAAAACGGATGACCGATACGCATGCGACCGTCTTCGACCCCACCCTCGACCTCGAACTGAGGCGCGAGGTCGATGTGTCGCCCCGCCTGATCTGGCGCGCCTGGACGGAGCCCGAGCTGCTGATGCAGTGGTTCACGCCCGCCCCGTGGAAGACCACGGCCTGCGAGCTCGACCTGCGCCCCGGCGGCAAGTTCCGCACGGTGATGGAAGGGCCGGACGGCGAGAAGCACGACAACAACGGCTGCGTGCTGGCGGTGGTGCCGGAAACCTATCTGCTGTTCACCGACGCGCTCGGCGCCGGCTACCGGCCGGTCGAGGGCGGCTTCATGACCGCCTCGGTCACGATCTCGCCGACGGCCACCGGCACGCTCTATATCGCCCGCGCCTTCCACAAGGACGCCGCCGGCAAGAAGCAGCACGAGGAGATGGGCTTCCACGAAGGCTGGGGAACGGCCTGGGAGCAGTTGGTGGCTCTGGCCCGGACGCTCTGAGGCGGCGCCTCCCTCCAGGCAGGCCGCCTTATCGCGCCTGCCAGAAATGGAGCTGGCCGGCATGGTTGTTGCCGGCCAGCGGCAGTTCCTGGGCGACGACGCTGGAGCCGTCGAACAGGTCCCAGTGGTCGCCGGTCGTCCACTGCATGAACAGGAAGGAATACCGCTTGTCGCCGCTCGTCTGGTAGCAGTTCTCCAGATAGAGCACGCCCCGGCGGCCGAGCACCCTGGCGGAGACGTCCCTGCAGACGCCTTCGACATCGGGCGGGCCATAAGCACGCCGGACGCGCGGCAGCAGTTCCGAAGCGCGGATGAAGAGCAGCTGGCTCAGCCCGCGCAGCGACTGCCCCGAACCGGGCAGCACGCCGGGGCGCGGCCCGCCCGCCAGCGGCGGTGCCCCCTCGAAGGAGGTCCTGACCTCCCCGTTCAGGATGGTCTGGATCGTCGCGTCGTCCTGCGACGGCGTCAGGCGCAGCGTATAGCCCATGCAGATGGCGCAGCGATTGGTGGCCTCGCCGATCGCGTTCTTCGCCCAGGGGCGGATGGTCGCGAACCGTTCCTGCAGCGCGTCATAGGCAAACGGGAGCATGGACCAACCTCCTGAAGCGCAAGCTGGCGACGTCGAAGGCCGGCCGCCTGCCCGATCGTCGAGCGGCGGCAGACTGGCCAGCCGCCGCGACGGCGGCATCCTTCGTTCACAGGAAGCCTGATCCGGCGGCGCTTTCGGGAGCGGCAAAGAAAAAGCCCGCCTCCGCGCTGCGCGGAAGCGGGCCTGGTTTTCGATCGATCGGAGGCGTGGCGCCTCAGTTGTCGAGGAAGCTCCGGAGCTTCCGCGAGCGGCTCGGATGCTTCAGCTTGCGCAGCGCCTTCGCCTCGATCTGGCGGATGCGCTCGCGGGTGACGCTGAACTGCTGGCCGACCTCCTCGAGGGTGTGGTCGGTGTTCATGCCGATGCCGAAGCGCATGCGCAGCACGCGCTCCTCGCGCGGCGTCAGCGAGGCCAGCACGCGGGTCGTCGTCTCGCGCAGGTTCGACTGGATCGCGGCGTCGATCGGCAGGATCGCGTTCTTGTCCTCGATGAAGTCGCCGAGATGCGAATCCTCCTCGTCGCCGATCGGCGTTTCGAGCGAGATCGGCTCCTTGGCGATCTTCAGGACCTTGCGGACCTTCTCCAGCGGCATGGCCAGCTTCTCGGCCAACTCCTCCGGGGTCGGCTCGCGGCCGATCTCATGCAGCATCTGGCGCGACGTCCGCACGATCTTGTTGATCGTCTCGATCATGTGGACCGGGATGCGGATGGTGCGGGCCTGGTCGGCGATCGAGCGGGTGATCGCCTGCCGGATCCACCATGTCGCATAAGTGGAGAACTTATAACCCCGGCGGTACTCGAACTTGTCGACCGCCTTCATCAGGCCGATATTGCCTTCCTGGATCAGGTCGAGGAACTGCAGGCCGCGGTTCGTGTACTTCTTGGCGATCGAGATCACGAGACGCAGGTTGGCCTCGATCATCTCCTTCTTCGCCTGCCGGGCTTCGCGCTCGCCCTTCTGGACCATCAGCACGATCTTGCGGAATTCCTGAATCTCCAGGCCGGTCTCGGAGGCGAGCGTGTGCACCTCCTCGCGCAGGTCCTTGATCCGGTCCTTCTCCGCCGCGACGAATTCCTTCCAGCCGCGCGAGCCGAGCTTCGAGACGCGCAGGACCCATTTCGGATCGAGCTCGCCGCCGACATGCTGCTTGAGGAAGTCGTCACGCGCCACGCCGTAGCTCTCGGCGAGGCGCAGCAGGCGCGTCTCATGGCCGATCAGGCGCTTGTTGATGTCGTAGAGCTGCTCGACCAGCGCCTCGATACGGTTGTTGTTGAGCGAGAGCGACTTCACCGCGGTGATGATGTCGTCCTTGAGCTTCTTGTACTTGCGGTCCTGCGACGGCGAGAGCTTGGTGTTCTCCAGCCGGTTGGCGATGTCCTGGTCCTGCAGGCGGCGCAGCTTCTTGTAGTCATCTGCGATGGCATTGAAGGTCTCGAGCACGCGCGGCTTGAGCTCGGTTTCCATGGCCGAGAGCGAGACATTGTTCTCGATGTCGTCGTCGTCCATCTCCGGCGGGGTCTCCCCCTCCGCAGTCTCGGCCTGCTCGCCTTCCTCGCCCTCTTCCTCGCCGGCAACGGCGGGATTCTTGCCGTCGGGGCCGGCATAGGTCGCTTCGAGGTCGATGATGTCGCGCAGCAGCACCTTGGCCTCGACCAGCTCGTCGCGCCAGATGATGATGGCCTGGAAGGTCAGCGGGCTCTCGCAGAGCCCGGCGATCATCGCCTCGCGGCCGGCCTCGATGCGCTTGGCGATCGCGATCTCACCCTCGCGCGAGAGCAGCTCGACCGAGCCCATCTCGCGCAGATACATGCGGACGGGATCGTCGGTGCGCTCGGTCGGCTCGAGATTGCGCTTGGTCTCGGTCGGCAGGGTCTGGCGCGAAGCGTCGACCAGATCGCCGCCCTCGACCTCGTCGTCGTCGCCGCCGGCCGCTTCCTTGCGGTTGGCGCGATCCTCGCCGGCAGCTTCCGGATCCTCGTTGTCGACGACGTTGATGCCCTGCTCGCTGAGCTGGCCGAGCACGTCCTCGATCTGCTCGGAGGTGAATTCCTCCGAGGGCAGCACTTCGTTCAGTTCGTCATAGGTGACATAGCCGCGCTTCTTCGCGAGCTTGATCATCCGCCTTACGGCCTGATCGGTCAGGTCGAGCAACGGGCCGTCGGTAGTCGGGGGGGCATCCGGCGCGACCTGATCGGTCTTTTCCCGTTCGCTCGCTTTTGTCGCCATCAATCAGCGCTCCGCACTCGCGCAGGGCCATGGCCGAGAAAGCCATGTACCGACGCATAAAAGGGCGGCGCGACCGCAGGCCCGGCGCGCTCACCCACCCAAATCACTGTTCGCAGATGGCACCGAACGTCGTTGACGAATCGTGAACCACCCGACAGCTTGCGCGCACCGCACGGCGACCGCCATTCGCTGGGCATCATTCCTCGGACATGGCCTCGGTGCCTTCGATCGTCTCGAGGCGGGCCTTCACGTCCTTGATCCAGGCGAAATTGGCTTCGGTCGCATCGTCAGCCAATGCGCGCTCGGCTGCTCTCAACTCGCTATTTAGCGTTCGCGCGCGATGATGCAAGACGAGAGCCTGATGAATCGAGTCGAAAACCGATTCCGGATCAGCGTCTTGCGCCAATTTGCGCCGCTCGGCCGGGCCGGTCACCGCCATCAGCTGGTTATGGGCCTCGCGCACCCGCGGCTGCGCCAGCCGATTCGCCAGCGTCTCCCGGTCGAGCTTGTCCTCCACCGCGTCCAGCAGCGCCTGCCGGAAGCGTTCGGCCGCCGGGCCGTCGAGCGAGAGTTCGGCGATCTCGTCGGCGCAGCGCAGGATCAGGTCGGGATGGCTCGCCAGCGCGAGCAGGATGAAGGCCTCGCGCTGATCCTCGCCGCGCAGCTTCGCGACGAGGCGCGATTGCGTCAGCGCGCTCGAAGCCTTGAGCGGCCCGGCAAGCCAAGGCGGAACCTGCCGGCCGAACCCGCCGCGCTGGGGCGCCCCACCCCGCCCACGCTGGAAATTGCCTTGCCCGCCGCTACGCTCCGGCCGCGCCGGCGCGGCACTGGCGAAGAGCTGCGCCAGCCGCTCGTCCATCTCGCGCCGGTAGTGCTTGCGGGTGGTCTCGTCGCGGATCTGCCCCAGCGGTTCCTTCAGGCGCCGCTCGAAGGCGGCACGCCGCTCCGGCGTATCGAGCGGTCCGGCCTCGACCTCGCGCTGCCAGAGCATGTCGACCAGCGGGCGCGCCGCCGCGACCACCTCTGCGATGGCCTGTCGCCCGCCCGAACGAGCGAGATCGTCGGGGTCCTGCCCGTCCGGCAGCAGGGCGAAGGACAGCGACTTGCCGGGCTCCAGCAGCGGCAGCGCCAGGTCGATCGCCCGGCTCGCGGCCTTGCGGCCGGCCTTGTCGCCGTCGAGACAGATCACCGGCTCGTCCGCCATGCGCCAGAGCAGGCCGAGCTGGTCCTCGGTCAGCGCCGTGCCGAGCGGCGCCACCGTCTGCGGAAAGCCCGAGAGCGACATGGCGATGACGTCGACATAGCCCTCGACCACCACGACCTGCCCGGTGTCATGCGACGCCTTGCGGGCATTGTGGTGGTTGAACAGCAGATGGCCCTTGTGGAAGAGCGGCGTCTCCGGCGAGTTCAGGTATTTCGCCGCGACCTCGGCGCTCATCGCCCGCCCGCCGAAGGCGACGACGCGCCCGCGCGCATCGTGGATCGGGAACATCACGCGGTCGCGGAAGCGGTCATAGGGCACCGCGATCTCGTCGCCATGCACGAGCAGCCCCGCCTCCATCATCAGCTCGGCCGGGACGCCCTTGCCGGCGAGATGGTCGCGCAGCGCGAAACGGTCGACCGGGCCGTAGCCGAGACGGAAGCGCGTGCGCGCCTCGCCGTCGAGGCCGCGCGTCGCAAGATAGCGCCGGGCTGCGCCGCCGCGCTCGCCCATCAGTTCGGCCTCGAAGAACTGGGCCGCGAGCTCGACGACCTCGTGCAGCCCCTTGCGCTTCTCCTCGCGGATCTGCGCCTCGGCCGTGAACGTCGGCAGCGTCACGCCGGCCTCGGCCGCGAGCTTCTCGACCGCCTCGGGGAAGGAGAGCCCCTCGGTCTCCATCACGAATTTGAAGATGTCGCCGTTCTTGCCCGACGAGAAATCGAAGAAGGAGGCCTTCTGGTCGTTGACGAAGAAGGAGGGCGTCTTCTCGGCGTTGAAGGGGGAAAGCCCCTTCCATTCCCGCCCCGCCTTCTGCAGGCGCACGCGTTTGCCCACGACCGCCGAGACCGGCAGCCGCGCCTTGATTTCCTCAAGGACGGAGGGCGGGAATTTCATGGGGTTCTATCTGGGCCCTGCTTGGCGGAAAGCCAACCTCGAATACGGCCGCGACAGGGCTTGTCGGCAATATCCACAGCGCAGCGATCAGGCAGCACCAAGCCGATTCTCCTCCACGTCATTCTCGGGCGAAGCAAAGCTTCGACCCGAGAATCTCAGGACGCAAAGGCGCTGGTTTCCGAGATGCTCGGGTCGAGCCCGAGCATGACGCTCGTTGCATTCCAAGCGAAGCAATCGCTCAGCCGCCGAGCGCGGCCTTCACCATCGGGCTGACCTTGCCGAAATCCATCTGGCCGGCATAGGCCGCCCGCAGGGCGGCGATGACCTTGCCCATGTCCTTGACGGCGGTGGCGCCGGTCTCGGCCACGGCCTTGTCGATCGCGGCCTTCACCTCCTCCTCCGACATCTGCTTCGGCAGGTAGGCGGAGATCACGGCCACCTCGACGCGCTCGCCCTCGGCGAGCTCGGGACGGTTGTTGGCGTCGTAGATCGCGATCGATTCCTGGCGCTGCTTGATCATCTTCTGCAGCATGGCGAGGATCTCGTCCGCCGAGGCCTCGCCCTTGCCGGCGCCGCGCGCCTCGATGTCCTTTTCCTTGAGCGCCGCGCTGATCAGGCGGATCGCCGCGACCTTGGCCTTCTCGCCGGCCTTCATCGCTTCCTTCATGTCGGCCATGAAGCGTTCGCGCAGGCTCGTCATCGCTGTTGTCCCTTTTCTCTTGCTTCTTTGTCCTGTGCGGGCTGCGCCAACCTTCATTGACGGGCAGCGCCCGGCTCTTTAAGGCTCGCGTTCCAGACCGGCGGAGCGGATGCTGATGCCCCGCCCCCGCATAAATGCCGCAGGCGCGGCCTGGACCGAGACATAGACATGACCGCTCCCGAAGGAAACCCCGCCGACAGCGGCTGGACCGAACCGCGCGCGACCGCGCTCCTCGTGCTGGCGGACGGCACCGTGCTCGAAGGCTTCGGCCTCGGCGCCGTCGGCGAAGCGCCCGGTGAGGTCTGCTTCAACACGGCGATGACCGGCTATCAGGAAATCCTGACCGACCCGTCCTATGCCGGGCAGATCGTCACCTTCACCTTCCCGCATGTCGGCAATGTCGGCGTGAACGAGGAGGACACCGAGACCGTGAACGCCGCCGCCTCCTCGGGCGTGCGCGGCTGCGTGCTCCATGCCGCCATCACCGAGCCCTCGAACTGGCGCTCGGCCAAGCATTTCGACGCCTGGCTGAAGGCCCGCAACATCGTCGGCATCTGCGGCGTCGACACCCGGGCGCTGACCGCGCTGATCCGCGACAAGGGCATGCCCAACGCCATCCTCGCCCATAGCCCGGACGGCGTCTTCGACATCCCCCGCCTCAAGAAGCAGGCGGCCGAACTGCCTGACATGGCCGGGCTCGACCTCGTCCCGCTCGTCACCGCCGCCCAGCGCTATGACTGGGACGAGACGCCCTGGATCTGGCCGGCGGGCTACGGCAAGCGCGAAACCAGCGACTTCAAGGTCGTCGCCATCGATTACGGCGTGAAGCGCAACATCCTGCGCCTGCTCGCCAAGGCGGGCTGCGACGTCACCGTCGTGCCCTCGACCGCGACCGCCGAGGACATCCTCGCACTCAACCCGGATGGCATCTTCCTCTCCAACGGCCCGGGCGACCCGGCCGCCACCGGCGCATATGCCGTGCCCGTCATCAAGGAGCTTCTGGATCGCAAGGTGCCGACCTTCGGCATCTGCCTCGGCCACCAGATGATGGCGCTCGCCATCGGCGGCCAGACCATGAAGATGAAGCAGGGCCATCACGGCGCCAACCATCCGGTGCAGGACAAGACCACCGGCAAGGTCGAGATCGTCTCGATGAACCACGGCTTCGCCGTCGACCCGGCGAGCCTGCCGGCCAACGCGGTCGAGACCCATGTCTCGCTCTTCGACGGCTCGAACAGCGGCATCGCGCTGACCGACCGTCCGGCCTTCAGCGTCCAGCACCATCCGGAAGCCTCGCCCGGTCCGCAGGACAGCCATTATCTCTTCAACCGCTTCGTCGAACTGATGGCAGCGGAGAAGAGCAAGAAAGCGGCCTGACACGTCATTGCGAGCGAAGCGAAGCAATCGAGCGGGACTGGGTGGAACCTTTTCAGCCCTGCGCCCCTGGACTGCTTCGCCGCTTCGCTCCTCGCAATGACGGCCGGGACGGAATGATAGGAGATCTGCGATGATCCACCAGCTTCGCATTTACGAGATCTTCGATCGCAACAAGGCGGCCTTCCACGCCCGCTTCCGCGACCATGCGGCCCGGATCATGGCCCGCCACGGCTTCCGGATCGTGGCGCTGTGGGAGACGGCCAGCACCGGCCGCACCGAATTCGCCTATATCCTCGCCTGGCCCGACGCCGAGACGAAGGCCAAGGCCTGGGCGAGCTTCAGGGCGGATGCGGAATGGGCCGAGATCAAGCGCACAACCGCGATCGAGCACGGCGACATGGTCGGCGCGATCGAGGATCGCACGATGACGCCGACCGACTATTCGCCGGTGCTCGATTGACAGCGCCCGCGCCGCAGGGTTTATGCGGCGCATGACCAGCCTGATGGCCTCGTTCCGCAGCTATTACGCCCCGTCCTCATAGAGGCGGTGGCATTCCCATGTTCAACCGCCGCGCTGGCGGTTGACATCAGGCTCTCATCCGACATCGCGGCTCCCACCGGACCAGAGCGATGTCTTCCACGATCAGAACCGTCACCTCCATCGGCATCATGGGCTTCGGCGCCTTCGGGCGGCTGATGGCCCGCCATCTCCAGCCGCATTTCGCGCTGCGCGTCTGCGATCCCGCCAACGCCCCCGCCGCCGATGCGGCAGGCAAGGGCTTGCAGCCGGCGACCACTGCCGAAGTCGCCACCTGCGATATCGTCATCCTTGCCGTGCCCGTCCCGGCGATCCCCGAGGCGGTCGCGGCGCTGCGCCCGCATCTCAGGGCCGGCGCCATCGTGCTCGATGTCGGCTCGGTCAAGATCGGGCCGGCACGGGCGATGCAGGCGGAGCTGCCGGAGGATGTCGAGATCATCGGCACGCATCCGCTCTTCGGCCCGCAGAGCGCCCGCAACGGGCTCGGCGGCCTCAAGATCGCGCTCTGCCCGGTCAGGGGCGGCAGCACCCCGCGCATCGCCGCCTTCCTGCGCCATGTGCTGAAGCTCAAGGTGATCGTCACCACGGCCGACGCCCATGACCGCGAGGTCGCGATGGTGCAGGGCCTCACCCATCTCATCGCCAAGATCCTGGTCCGGATGGAGCCCCTGCCCCGGACCATGACAACGGCGAGCTTCGACCTGCTGATGCAGGCGACGGAGATGGTCCGCTACGACGCCCCCAACGTCTTCATGGCGATCGAGCGCGCCAACCCGCATGCCAAGGCGGTGCGCGACCGCTTCTTCGCGCTCGCCGAGGAGATGCGGCTGTTTCTGGAGCAGGGCCATGGCCAGCAGGCCGAGAGGGCGGCCACGGCGGCGGCCGACGACCGACGCCTCGCCATCTGATCGACCCGCATGTCATCCCGGGCGGCCGACGCGCGGCTCCGGGATGACACCCGCGGGTGGGGACACGAGCCTTGGCCAGGCCTGCGACGCTGACGGGCCTACACAGCCGGCCCCGAATTCGCCATATCGGAGGAAGCGACCTCCGATCCGGCATCCATGACCGACAATCCCCTCACCCATCCCGGCGCCGCCCATCCCGACCTGCGCGAGCCGATGATCGCGGATCTCGTCCGGACCTTCTATGCCCGGGCGCAGAAGGACGACGTGATCGGCCCGGTCTTCGCCGCCGCGGTGGAGGATTGGGACGAGCACATCGCCAGGATCACCGATTTCTGGAGCGGCGTCATGCTGCGCACCGGCCGCTACAATGGCCGGCCGATGCGCCCGCATCTGATCCTGCCGCTGACGGCTGAGCATTTCGACCGCTGGCTCGACCTGTTCGAGGCGACCGCGCGCGAGATCTGCCCCCCGGACATCGCCGAGGCCTTCATCGTCCGGGCCCGGCGCATCGCCGACAGCTTCGAGATGGCCCGCGCCAGCCAGCGCGGCGAGATCGCGGGGCCGCGACACAGTTTGCGGTAGAAGCAACCCTCGCCGTCATGGTCGGGCTTGTCCCGACCATCCACGTCTTCTTCCAGCAAACACTGTGTTCAGGACGTGGATGCTCGCCACAAGGGCGAGCATGACGGGGTTCACGCCGCCCTCGCCTCCCGGTTCAGGAACGCCTCCACCTCGGCCCGCGCCAGCCCCGCTTCCCGCGCGATGCGTTCGGCAAGGGCCGCGGCCGAGGGGCGGAGCGCGCCGAAGGGCCGGTCGAGCCAGTAGGATACCGGGTTCAGCGCCTCGCGCTCATCCACGCGGACGATGCGTCGCGCCGCCAGTTGCTCGCGCGCCAGAGGCGGGCGGGCGAGCGCGATGCCGAGCCCATGGGCGGCGGCGTCCAGCACGAGATTGTAATCCTCGAAGCGGCGGTCCTGCGGGCGCGGCCGGTAGTCCAGCCCCTGCGCCGCGAACCAGGCCTTCCAGCCGGCCGCGTCGGAATCGTGGATCAAGGACTGCGCAAGCAGCCGCTCCGGCGCGCCCTCCCCGATCGCGGCCGCAAGCTGCGGCGAGGCGACCGGGAAGCACCATTCCTCGAACAGCTTGAGCGAGAGCCGGTCCGGCGCCGCGCCTCGCCCGCAGCGGATGCCGAGATCGACGCCCTCCTCCTCGAAATCGACCTTGCGATGCTCGACCTGCAGCACGATCCGCAGCGCGGGCGTGCCCGCCTCCAGCACCGCGAGCCGCGGCATCAGCCAGAGTGCGCAGACCGAAGGCGGCGCGCTGACCCTGACGACCGAGGCGCCGCGCGCCTCGCGCCAGCGCTCCGAGTTGTCCGCGATCAGCGCGAAGGCTTCCTGCGTGCGCAGGAGCAGGCGCTGCCCTTCCGGCGTCAGCGAGACGCCCCGTGCCTGCCGCAGGAAGACCCGCAGGCCGAGCCAGTTCTCGAGCTTGGCGACCTGCCGGCTGACGGCGCCATGGGTCAGGTTCAGGGCCTCGGCCGCCGAGGAGAAGCTGCCGGTGCGGGCAGCGGCCTCGAAGGCGCGCAGCGTATCGAGCGGCGGCAGGTTCGAGCTGTGATCCATCCTCACAGCTCATGCGCGAATTGTTCGTTTGTCAATCAGCTCATGCGGGCGCTTATCGGAACCAGCCTCTCGTCACCGACGGATCGACGCCATGTCCTCCCCAAGCTGCGCCTCGCCTGCCCTCACTGCATCCGGCCCTCAGCGCCTCGACCCGACGCTGGTCTTCACCGTCACCTTCACCGTCATGGCCTGGGCCTCCTCCTTCCCGGCGATCCGCGCCGGGCTCGCCGGCTTCGGCCCGGCGGAGATGGCGGCGCTGCGCTTCGCGCTCGCCGGCGGACCGGCGGCGCTCTTCCTTCTCGCGACGCGGGCGAAGCTGCCCGAGCGCGCCGATATCTGGCGCTTCCTCACCGGCGGCGTGATCTTCATCGCGGCCTATGCGCTGCTGCTCAATTTCGGCCAGCGCGTCGTGCCGGCAGGCCCTGCCGCCTTCATCATCAACACCAACCCGATCATGACCGCCGTCCTCGCCATGATGATCCTGGGCGAGCGCTTCAGCCTGACCGCCTGGCTCGGCACGGCGCTCTCCTTCGCCGGCATCGGCGTGATCGCACTCGGCAAGGGGCTCGATGTCGAGATCGGGCTGAGCGTGCTGCTGATCCTCGGCGCGGCCTTCTGCAACGCCATCACCACGGTGGTGCAGAAGCCGCTCTTCGCCCGCTACAAGCCGCTTCATGTCGCGGCCTGGAACCAAGCGATCGGCGGCTTCGTGCTGCTGCCCTTCCTGCCGTCGGCCATCGCGCAGGCCGGCGTCGCGCCCAGCATCTCGTTCTGGTCGGTGGTCTATCTCGCCGCCGTGCCGAGCCTGATCGCCTACGGCACCTGGGCGATCACCCTCTCGCGCCTGCCGGCCGCCCGCGCCGCGAACTTCCAGTACGCCGTGCCGCCGATGGCGATGCTGATCGGCTTCCTCTGGCTCGGCGAGGTGCCGACGCTGTTCGGCCTGATCGGAGGCGCCATGGCGCTGGCCGGCGTCGTGGTCGTCAACCTGAAGCGCTGATGCGGCTTCTCGCGCGCCGCCCCGTCATTGCGAGGAGCGAAGCGACGAAGCAATCCAGGAGCGGCAGGGCTGGACGGTTCAGCCCGGTCTCCCTGGATTGCTTCGCTGCACTCGCAATGACGATCGGTGCCCGGCAGGGAGAAGGGCCTCAAAACCCCTTCGCCGCGAGCACCTTCTCCTCGTCGGTGATGTAGTCGCGGATGACCGGGACGGCGCTCTTGTGCTGGCCGAGCAGCAGCTGGAACACCATGTCGCCGCCGATGTCGAAGGAGATCTCGCAGGCCGAGAGATAGAACTCCCACATCCGCGCGAAGCGCTCGCCCAGCATCGCGACGACCTCCTCGCGATGGGCCATGAAGCGCTCGCGCCATGCCGCGAGCGTCCAGTGATAGTGCCGGCGCCAGAATTCGCAGTCCGACGACCACAGCCCGGTCTGCTCCACCGCCGCGAACACTTCCGACAGCGCCGGCGCATAGCCGCCCGGGAAGATGTACTTGTCGAAGAACGGGCCGGTGAAGCCCGGTGGGCCGACACGGCCGATGCAGTGGACGAGCGCAATGCCGTCCGGCGCCAGCAGGTCGCGGATCTTCTCGAAATACTCGCCGTAATGCGCGACGCCGACATGTTCCATCATGCCGACCGAGACGATGCGGTCGAAGCTACCGGTGAGCTCGCGATAATCCTTGTTGACGAAGGTGACGGCCTCGCCGACGCCGGCGGCCTCGGCTCGCTTTTGCGCCGCCGCCATCTGGTCGGGCGAGACGTTGAGCCCCGTCACCTGCGCGCCGCAGGCCTTGGCGAGATAGATCGCAAGCTCGCCCCAGCCCGAGCCGATGTCGAGGACGCGCATGCCAGGCTCGATCCTGAGCTTAGCGGCGAGGTGCCTCAGCTTGGCCTTCTGCGCCGCTTCCAGCCCGACATCCGGCGAATGCCAGTACGCGCAGGAATAGGTCATCGTCTCGTCGAGCCAGAGACGGTAGAAATCGGTCGGGATGTCGTAGTGGTGCTTGACCTTCTTGCCGGCGAGCCCGAGCGGGTTGTGCATCCGCCAGCGCCGGATCTTGAAGCGCACCTGCCGGATCGCCTTCTGCAGCGGGTGCTTGCGCAGCTCCTTGCGCTGCAGCCAGAACAGCGTCAGCAGGTCGTGGATCGAGCCTTCCTCGAAGTCGATCCGGCCATCCATGTAGCCTTCGGCCAGAGCGAGCTCCGGATTGAGGAAGAGCTCGCGCTCGATGCGGTCGTCATGGAAACGGACGGTGACGGCGGGCGCTGTCTTGACGACGCCGGCGAAGGGCATCTCGGCCGGCCCTGGGCCGAAGACATGGCGCTTGCCATCCGGCGTGATCACGGTCAGGCGCCCCTGCCGGACGAACCCTTTGAGCAATCGCGGCAGCAGCAGCATCGACTCCCCCAGTCTCGCACCCGATTCGGGGCGTCGTCTCGCGACTTAAGCGGAAACAGCGTCGCGCCGGAACCCCCTGGCCTGTTGCAGAGCCCGGCCGCTTGCGTTTAGTCATCGCTCATTGGCCCCGTGCGGCCGGAGGATCGACCCGACCCATGTCCTGGCGCGATTTCTGGAACGGCGAGCACTCGATCTACGTCTCGCCGCGCCACAAGACCCTGCATTACCGCGCCATCGCGACCGACCTGATCGGCCATATCCCCGCCCCCGACGCGGTCGTGCTCGACCATGGCTGCGGCGAGGCGCTCGATGCCGGCCGCGTCGCCGCGGCCTGCGGCAGGCTTCTTCTCTGCGAGGCGGCGCCCAATGTGCGCGAGAAGCTGCGCGGCCAGTTCGGCCGCACCGACAACATCACCGTCGTCTCGCCCGAGGAGGTCGAGGCGCTGCCCGAGGCCTCGCTCGATCTCGTCGTCGCGAATTCGCTGGTCCAGTATCTCTCCCGCGACGAGCTCAAGGCGCTGCTGGAAACCTGGCGCGGCAAGCTCCGGCCGGGCGGCGCGCTCGTCCTCGCCGACGTCATCCCGCCCGATGTCAGCCCGCTGACCGACGCCTCGCAGCTCCTCGCCTTCGCCTGGCGCGGCGGCTTCCTGACGGCGGCGCTGGCCGGCCTCGTCCGCACGGCCTTTTCGGACTACCGCAAGCTACGCGCGCAATACGGCCTCTCGACCTACACGCCGGAAGCCATCTCGGATCTGATCCGGGAGGCCGGCTTCGCCGAACCGCAGAGGCCTGCCAATTTTGGCCACAACCCGCACCGCATGACCTTCAAGACGACGAAACCGTCCTGATCCGGAGAGGCGTCCATACCGTTACGGCAGCAATGCTGACATATACCAAAGTTTCTTAGGTATAGTTCGCCAAATGCCTTGATTTGACGCAGCGGACATGGCTCTGAGCGCGGCTTGCCCTAGGGTCCACCCTCGGGAGGGCAGACCTTGAAGGCGTGAGAGCCCGTGCAGGATCAGTTCAACTGCCCCTATTGCGATGCCACGCTCAACCGGGGCGTGCTGTCCTGCCGCTGCTGCGGCCGCGACCTCACGCCGGTCCTGCCCTTGCTGCGCCGGCTCGATGTGCTCGAGGAGCGCCTCGCCGCCGTCGAGACGCGCGCGGCGGAAGAGCGTGCCGCCTATGCCGCCCGGCCGGCACGAAGCGCCGATGATCCGGAGCCGGCTGAGACGCCGCAGGCCTTCGCGGCGGCGGCCCAGCCGCACGCGCGCCGGCGCTTCTGGGTGCTGCCCTTCGGCCTGGTGCTGCTGCTCCTCGCCTATTGCGCGGTGGTGCTCTGGCTCGACCTGCCGCTCTGGGCCCTGCGCCTCGCCTCGATCGCCATCCCCTTCCTCACCGGCCTGATCTATTTCGGCGTCCGGCCCCGCCTGATCGCCTTCGATATCGGCGTCGCGATCATCTTCGCGATTTTTTCCGTCGCGACCATGAACGCGTTGCTGAGCTGGCACGACAATATACCGCTCCTTCCGCAGGGCCGGGCAGCTTGGCGCGAGACTTCGTTCTACGCGCTGAGCATCGGCGCCTCCATGTTCTCGGGGATGTTGCTGCGCGTGACGCAGGCTGCGCTCGCCGCGCGTGGCCTCGTCTCGCTGCCGGAACTGCGGAAGGGGCTGCTGTCCGTCAACGGCAAGGTTCCGATGGAGACACTCAAGACCATCGAAACCGCCATCCTGATGGCCAGCACCGTCATTTCAGCCATCGCCGGCCTCGTCGCCGGTATCTTGGGAGTGAAATAGGAACGATGATCAAGACTGTGCTCTTCCGGCACATTTTGCCTGCCGTTCTCGCCGCCACCGCCACGCTGACCGTCGCGCGTGCGGCCGAGCCGATCCTTCTCATCACCCGCGAGGAGGCCGGCCTGCCGGGGGCCGCAACCGCGGCGACCAGCACCCGAAACCTGACGCGCGGGCCGGGCATCGACACCCTGCCGACACCGGACAAGGGCGTCGACGGCAAGCCCTTCCGCCTGGCCGTGCGCTTCATGCCGAGCAATGGCGTGCCGATCGATCCGGCGACCGTGCGCGTCTTCTATCGCCGCCAGCCGCCGGTCGACATCACCGACCGCATCAAGCCCTTCATCACCCCCACCGGGATCGACGCGCCCTCCGTCGTCGTCCCGTCCGGAAGCCATGTTCTCGAGATCGAGGCGACCGACAAGGAGGGCCGCATCGGCCGCAGGCAGCTCAAGCTGACGGTCGCTCCGCCGCAGTGAACCAAACGGCCGGGCGGCGTGCTCTCACGCCGCCCGGTCGGCGAAGCTGAAGAATTTGTGGCCCAGGAACGAGAACACCATCACCACGCCGGTGGTGACGATCTGCATCGGCAGATAGGGCAGCCCCGCCCGGGTGACGAAGAGATGCATCAGGATACCGGTGAGCATGAAGCCGCCGGCCGCGATCAGGGCGAAGCGCCAGCCGGCCTGCGCATGCGTGCGCGTCGCGTCGAAGGTCATCCAGCGGTTCAGCGCATAGGAAACCAGCGCGCCGACGATAAAGCCGGCGAGCGTTGCCGGAACCGGGTCGATCCGGCCGAGTTCGACGAGCCCGATCAGCACACCATAATGCGCCACCGCCGTCAGCCCGCCGGCGACGACATAGGCGATGAGCTGGCGGAACTGACGCGGATAGCGGCGAAGCGGCATCCGCGCTTCCTAGACCATGCACGGGGCTTCCGGAAAGACGCCGTCATCCGGAGAGGCCCGGGATGACGACGAAATCCGGCCGCGTCAGCCCGCGTCGCTGCCGGCGAGATTGGCCGGCATGCCGCCGACGGGCATGTCGAGCCCCTGCTTCAGCGTGTCGAGATGGTATTCACGGATGCGCCCGCTCGCCGGATCGCTGACGAAGGCACTGTTGCCGGTCACCGCGAGGCTCGGCGTCGGCGTCTTCGCGCCATAGGCGCAGTCGAAAGCCGGCACCACATCGAAGGAGGCCAGCTGCTGCCAGGCCGGCGCGAGCGCATAGACCCTGAGCTTGCCGTCCGGCGTCAGATTGGCGAGCCGGCTGCCATTGCCGCTGAGCTCGAACTGGCACACCGCCTGCCCGCCGGGCACGGGCAGCACGTCCTCCGCCGCGAGCGCCTTGGCGTCGGGATCGATGCGCAGCAGCGCGTCATAGGGCGCCTTCAGCCCGTAATTGCCGACGAGGTACCGGCCGCCCGCGCGCGACCTCAGCGCGCTGACGCGGCGCTCGTCGGGATAGGCGAGCTTGCGCGCGCTCCAGCCTGCTGTTCCCTTCCCCGCCTTGGAGAGCACCAGCAGCCCGCCTCCCTCGCCCTCGGCGCAGCCGAAGAGGTGGCGCCCGCCGCGGGCCGGCGCGTAGCCGTGATAGAGCCGGCAGGAGGCATCGGCCCGCGCCGGGTCGTTGAAGCCGGCGACCCGCTTCCAGCCGCCCGCCTTTTGCGGCTTGGCCTGCTCCAGCACCTCGAAGCCGTTCGGCCGGGGCGAGGCGCTGCGGTCATCGCCCTTGGCATAGGCCGGGTTGGGCATCGAGATCAGCCATTGCCGCGCGCCGAGCGGCACGGCGATGCCGTGCTGCGGCGCCGGGCTCGGCCAGATCGTCGTCGCGGGGTTCGGCTTGGCGAGGCTATCGATGGCGACCATCACCACCTTGGGTTCGCTCTTGCCCTCCCAGGGGCGCAGGCCGTCATAGAACAGCGCGAGCTGCCCCTGCCCCGAGATGACATGGGCAGGCCGGTCGCCCTTCGTCATGAAGTCGAGCAGCTTCGGCTCGGCCTTGTCGAGATCGACATGGTCGCCATGCGATTCGGCGATCAGCCCGGTATCGAGGATGCGCAGCGTGCCGGCCTCGTCCCCGGTCTTCACCACGACATAGCGCCCGCCCGATACTCCGGCGAAACCGGGATTGGGCTTCGGCACGTCGAAGCTGTGCGTGACCTCGCCACGGTCGAGATCGAGGATGCGGATGACCGGCTTCTCATGATCGGCGAAGACGAGCCGTCCGCGCAGCGGCGCATGGTCATGCGCGAGGGCGGCGGAAGCGAGCAGGCAGCCGGCGAGGCCGAGGCCTGCGAAGCGGAGTTGGGAGGAAGGCACGGAAGGACTCCAGATAAATGCAATGTTATATCATTGCATTTATCACTCGTGTCGCTCAACCCTCTTCGCCTTCCGGCGGTGGACAGCGCGGGCCAGGGCGTCCGGGCGTTCCGATCGCACCCGGCCAGCCTCGGCCGCACGCCGCCTCAGCCCCGGACCTCGAACACCATGTTGAACGGCGTCTCGGTCGCGCGGCGGAACTGCGAGAAGCCGGCATCCATCGCGACCTTGCGCAGCCGCATCTCGCCGGCTTGCGCGCCGAGGCCGAGCCCGACCTCCTGCGAGAGCGAGGCCGGCGTGCAGATCATCGTCGATGCCCCGTAGAAGATGCGCCCGACCGGGTTCAGATTGTCCTTGAGGTGATCATGCGCGAAGGGCTCGACGATCATCCAGCTGCCGTCCCGCGCCAGCGATTCGCGCACATGCTTTCCGGCGCCGACCGGGTCGCCCATATCGTGCAGGCAGTCGAACATGGTCACGAGGTCGTATTTCTGCTCCGGGAAGTCCTTGGCGGAGGCGCGCTCGAAGACGATGCGGTCGCCCACGCCGGCCTTCTGCGCCTCCTCGCGCGCCCGCTCGATCGAGGGCCCGTGATAGTCGAAGCCGTAGAAGCGCGATTGCGGATAGGCCTTCGCCATCAGGATGGTGGAGGAGCCGTGTCCGCAGCCGACATCGGCGACGACGGCTCCGCGCTCGAGCTTGGCCTGGACGCCGTCCAGCGCCGGAATCCACTCGGCCGTCAGATGCGCGTTGTAGCCCGGCCGGAAGAAGCGCTCGGTGCCACGGAACAGGCATTTGCTGTGCTCGTGCCAGCCGAGGCCGGAGCCGCTCCGGAAAGCCTCCTCGACCTTCGGCTCGTCGACCCACATCGACTGGACGATCTCGAAGGCGCCGGCGAAGAAGGCCGGGCTGTCCTCCTCGGCGAAGGCCATGGCCTGCTCCGGCGAGAGGCTGAAGCTGTCGCTGGCTTCGTCGTATTCGACATAGCCGGCCGAGGCCTGGCCGGCGAGCCATTCGCGCAGATAGCGCTCCTTGAGGCCCGTCTTCTCCGCCAGCTGGCGGGAGGTGACGGGCTTGCCGTCGGCCATCGCCTTGTAGAGGCCGAGCTGGTCGCCCAGCACGATCAGGGCACCGGTGACGGAAGCTCCGACATCGCCGACGAGACGTCCCACCAGCGCATCGAGTTTCTGAGGATCGGCAGCACGCATGGCCATGCTCCTCGGGTTCGGGGCGTGGCCGGTGCCTCGTCGCGATCCGGCTCGACGCCATCGCGGAAGCGAAGACGCTAGCCCTGCGCGGGGGCCTGTCAACCGGACGAAGTCTGACCCGTGGGCTCGCGGCAGCCGGAAAGCCATTCCGGCCCGAGGCGTGGCAGATTCGGGTCGCGCCGCGCCGTCGCGATGACGCTGTCGATCAGTCCCGGGAAGCGCTGATCCAACTCCTCGCGCCGAATGCTGAGATAGCGCGAGGTGCCCTCCACCCGCATGCGGGTGATGCCGGCCTCGCGCAGCTTGGCGAAGTGGTAGGACAGGAGCGAGGGCGAGGCGAAGGCGGTGAAATGGCTGCAGCGCGCCTTGTCGACCTCGCTGACATCGGCGAGCGCCACCAGGATGCCGAGCCGGATCGGGTCGGCCAGGGCCGCGAACACGTCGGCGGGGGCGACATCCTCAATATCGGGATGGAAGACCGGCTTCATGGCTTCCGAGATAGGCGACGGCGTCGCTCCTGACAATATTCAACATTCATTGAAATTACCCTTGTGGTCATCGCCAGGCAGGTTTAATTCAACGATCCTTGAATTTCGAAGCCTGACTTCGGCACAGCGATCATCCGCAAGGATCACTCCCATGGATACGCGCCTTCTTTCCCTCGCCGGCGGCGCCTTCGCCATCGGCACAGGCAGCCTGATCGTCACCGGCATCCTGCCCCATCTCGCCAATGGCCTCGCCGTCTCTGTCGACACCGCCGGCCTGCTCATCTCGATCTTCGCGCTGGCCTATGCGATCGGCTCACCGATCCTCTCCACCGTGCTCGGCGATGCCGACCGCAAGACGGTGCTGGCCGGGGCGATCACCGTCTTCGGCCTCGCCAATCTCGGCGCCGCCTTCGCCACCGATTTCTGGGTGGTAATGGCAGCCCGCATCGTCATGGCGTTCTCGGCCGGCGTCTTCATGCCCGCCGCCAATGCGGTCGCCGTCGCCGTATCCACCCCTGAACGCCGCGGCCGCGCCATCGCGCTCGTCACCGGCGGCATGACCGTCTCGCTGATCCTGGGCGTCCCGATCGGCACCGCCGTGGTCGGCTTCGGCGGCTGGCATCTCGCCTTCCTGCTCGTGGCTCTGCTCAGCGCGTTCTCGCTCGTCGGCCTGCTGGCCAAGCTACCGCGCGGCCTGCCCCGCGGCACCAATACCCTGCGTGAGCGGCTCCAGGTCGCGGGCCGCGGCGACGTGCTGCTGGCACTCGCCACGACCATGCTGTGGACCACCGGCGCCTTCGTTCTCTACACCTATATCGCGCCCTTCCTGACCAATCAGGCCGGCATCACCGGCCCCTGGCTCGCCGCGACGCTGGTCGTTTCCGGCATCGGCTCGGCCTTGGGCAACCAGCTCGGCGGCGTCGCCAGCGACCGCTTTGGCCCCGAGCGCTCGCTGACCGTCGTGCTGTCGATCCTGGCCGCGGCGCTCTTCACCGCCTCGCTGATCGCGGTCAGCCTGCCGCCTTCCCTGGCGATCTGGCCGATCCCTTTCGTGCTCTTCATCTGGAGCGCGGCGGGCTGGGCCGGCCATCCCTCGCAGATGTCGCGACTGGCCGCGATGGCGCCGGATGCCACCGTGGTCGCGCTCTCGCTCAACGCCTCCGCGCTCTATTTCGGCATCGCGGCCGGCGCCGCGCTCGGCCAGCAGGTGATGCGCCATGCCGGCACCTGGCCGCTCGGCTTCGTCGGCGCCGCCTGCGAGGTCGCGGCGCTCGCGGTGCTGGCATTCACTCTCTATCGCAAGCGCGCCGCCAAGCGCGTGCCAGCCCTGTGTGAGACGGCAGCGCCGGCGCGGAGCTGAGCCGGCGCGCTTCAGGCCGCGTCCGCCCGCCGCCATGCCGGGAACGGGTCCGGCAGGTCGCGATAGCGCTCCGCATTGAAGCGCAGCGGCAAGGCATCGCCGACGAGGCAGAGATCGAGCGGCGCGCGAATCGCCGCCTCGTCGAGTTCGGTGCCGATGAAGACCAACTCCTGCCGACGGTCGCCCCAAACCGAATGCCAATTGCGGTTCAGGATCGCTTGCCATTCGGGATGATCCGGCCAGCGCGAGCGTGGCACAGCCGCCCACCAGAAGCCCATCGCCTCGGTGCGACAAATGCTGCCGGCGAGCGACATCTCGCCGACCCAGTCCGACCGGGTCGCCAGCCAGAAATGCCCCTTGGCGCGGATCAGCCCCGGCCAGGTCCGGCCAAGGAAGGCGTTGAACTTTTCGGGATGGAACGGCCGACGCGCCCGGTAGACGAAGGAGGCGATGCCGTATTCCTCCGTCTCCGGCACATGGTCCCTGAAGCCGTAGAGTTCCTTGTGCCAGAGCGGATGTTCCTGCGCCTTCTCGTGGTCGAACAGCCCGGTATCGAGCACGGCATCGAGCGGCACCTTGCCGAAATCGGCTTCGATCTGTCGCGCATCGGGGTTGAGCGCACGCACAATCTTGCTGACGGCCTCGCGCTGCTCGGACGTGGCCTCCGAAATCTTGTTCAGCACGACCACATCGGCGAACTCGATCTGCTCGACCAGGAGGTCGACCAGCGTGCGCTCGTCGCCCTCCCCCGCCGTCTCGCCGCGCTCGCGCAGGAAGTCGCGCGAGCCGTAGTTCCGCAGCAGGCTCGCGGCATCGACCACCGTCACCATCGTGTCGAGCCGAGCGACATCGGACAACGAAAGCCCGTCCTCGTCGCGGAATTCGAAGGTCGCGGCGACAGGCAGCGGCTCGGCGATGCCCGTTCCCTCGATCAGCAGATAGTCGAACCGCCCCTCTTCCGCGAGGCGGCGCACCTCGGCCAGCAGATCGTCGCGCAATGTGCAGCAGATGCAGCCATTGCTCATCTCGACCAATTTCTCGTCGGTTCGCGAGAGCTTGCCGCCGCCCTCCCGCACGAGATCGGCGTCGATATTCACCTCGCTCATGTCGTTGACGATCACCGCGACCTTGCGGCCCTCGCGGTTGTTCAGAATGTGGTTGAGCAGGGTCGTCTTGCCGGCTCCGAGAAAGCCGGACAGGACGGTGACAGGCAGACGACGCATGAGGAAGCACCTTCATATGAAATGTTATAACATAACTTTCATAAGGCGCCCGCACCTGGCAAGTCCCGTGACGAAGCCGTGCACATCTGGCCGTGCCGCTCCTTTTAGCTTCCCCCCGCCGCCTTCGCCGTCTATAGCGAGCGCCTAGCATTCAATCAGACGCTCGCCTCGCCTCCGCTCGCCCGATCGGACCGGCCTTGCGCGCGCCTGCACAAGACCGGTCGAGATCATGCCCAAGCGCACAGACATCAAGTCCATCCTGATCATCGGCGCCGGCCCCATCATCATCGGACAGGCCTGCGAGTTCGACTATTCCGGCACCCAGGCCTGCAAGACGCTGAAGGCCGAGGGCTATCGCATCATCCTGGTCAACTCGAACCCGGCGACGATCATGACCGATCCCGACCTGGCCGACGCGACCTATGTCGAGCCGATCACGCCCGAGATCGTCGCCAAGATCATCGAGAAGGAGCGCCCCGACGCGCTGCTGCCGACCATGGGCGGCCAGACCGCGCTGAACTGCGCGCTCTCGCTCAAGAAGCTCGGCGTGCTCGAGAAGTTCGGCGTCGAGATGATCGGCGCCACCGCCGACGCGATCGACAAGGCCGAGGACCGCGAGCGCTTCCGCGAGGCGATGACCAAGATCGGCCTCTCGACCCCGCGCTCGCACCACATCAAGACGCTCGGCCAGGCGCTCGACGCGCTCGAGGACATCGGCCTGCCCGCGATCATCCGCCCGTCCTTCACCATGGGCGGCACCGGCGGCGGCATCGCCTACAACAAGGGCGAGTTCATCGACATCGTCGAGCGCGGCATCGACGCCTCCCCGACCAGCGAGGTCCTCATCGAGGAAAGCGTGCTCGGCTGGAAGGAATACGAGATGGAGGTCGTCCGCGATAAGAAGGACAACTGCATCATCGTCTGCTCGATCGAAAATTTCGATCCGATGGGCGTCCACACCGGCGATTCGATCACCGTCGCCCCGGCCCTGACGCTGACCGACAAAGAGTACCAGATCATGCGCGACGCCTCGCTGGCGGTGCTGCGCGAGATCGGCGTCGAGACCGGCGGCTCGAACGTCCAGTTCGCGATCGATCCCCAGACCGGGCGGATGATCGTCATCGAGATGAACCCGCGCGTCTCGCGCTCTTCCGCGCTCGCCTCGAAGGCGACCGGCTTCCCGATCGCCAAGGTCGCCGCGCGCCTGGCCGTCGGCTACACGCTCGACGAGATCGAGAACGACATCACCGGCGGCGCGACCCCGGCCTCCTTCGAGCCAACGATCGACTACGTCGTCACCAAGATCCCGCGCTTCGCCTTCGAGAAGTTCCCCGGTTCCGAGCCGACGCTGACCACCGCGATGAAGTCGGTCGGCGAAGCCATGGCGATCGGCCGCACCTTCCAGGAATCGCTGCAGAAGGCGCTGCGCTCGCTGGAGACCGGGCTCGACGGCCTCGACGAGATCGAGATCGAAGGCCTCGGCCATGGCGACGACCGCAACGCCATCAAGGCGGCGATCTCGACGCCGACGCCGGACCGCATCCTCCACGTCGCCCAGGCGATGCGCGCCGGCTTCAGCGACGAGGAGATCCACGAGAGCTGCAAGATCGACCCCTGGTTCCTCGCCCAGATGCGCGAGCTGGTCGAGACCGAGGAGAAGATCCGCAAATTCGGCCTGCCGCAGACGCCCGGCGCCTTCCGCCAGATCAAGGCGATGGGCTTCTCCGACAAGCGCCTCGCCGCCGTCTCCGGCAAGACCGAGGCCGAGGTCCGGACGCTGCGCAAGTCGCTCGACGTGCGCCCGGTCTACAAGCGCATCGACACCTGCGCCGCCGAGTTCGCCTCGCCGACGGCCTATATGTATTCGAGCTACGCCATGCCCTTCGCCGGCAAGGCTGCGGACGAGGCTAATCCCTCGGATCGCAAGAAGGTCGTCATCCTCGGCGGCGGGCCGAACCGCATCGGCCAGGGCATCGAGTTCGACTATTGCTGCTGCCATGCCTGCTACGCGCTGCGCGACGCCGGCTACGAGACCATCATGGTCAACTGCAATCCGGAGACGGTCTCGACCGACTACGACACCTCCGACCGGCTCTATTTCGAGCCGCTGACGGCGGAAGACGTGCTCGAGATCCTCGAGACCGAGAAGCAGAACGGCACGCTGATGGGCGTCATCGTCCAGTTCGGCGGCCAGACCCCGCTGAAGCTCGCCAATGCGCTGGAAGCGGCGGGCATCCCGATCCTCGGCACCTCGCCCGACATGATCGACCTCGCCGAGGACCGCGACCGCTTCAAGCGCCTGCTCGACAAGCTCCAGCTCAAGCAGCCGAAGAACGGCATCGCCTATTCGGTGGAGCAGGCCCGCATCATCGCCGGCGAGCTCGGCCTGCCCTTCGTCGTGCGGCCCTCCTACGTGCTGGGCGGGCGTGCCATGGCGATCATCCGCGACGAGGTCCAGTTCGAGGACTATCTGCTCGGCACCCTGCCCTCGCTGATCCCCTCCGAGGTCAAGGCCAAGTACCCGAACGACAAGACCGGCCAGATCAACACGGTGCTCGGCAAGAACCCGCTGCTGTTCGACCGCTATCTCTCGGACGCCATCGAGGTCGACGTCGACTGCCTCTGCGACGGCAAGGACGTCTTCGTCGCCGGCATCATGGAGCATATCGAGGAGGCCGGCATCCATTCCGGCGATTCGGCCTGCTCGCTGCCGCCGCGCTCGCTCTCGCTGGCGATCATCGCCGAGCTGGAGCGCCAGACCAGGGCGATGGCGCTCGCGCTCGATGTCGGCGGGCTGATGAACGTGCAGTACGCCATCAAGGACGGCGAGATCTACGTGCTCGAGGTCAATCCGCGCGCCTCGCGCACCGTGCCCTTCGTCGCCAAGGTCATCGGCCAGCCGATCGCCAAGATCGCCGCGCGCGTCATGGCCGGCGAGCCGCTCGCGAGCTTCGGCCTGAAGCCCGCGAGCCTCGGCCATGTCGGCGTCAAGGAGGCGGTCTTCCCCTTCGCGCGCTTCCCCGGCGTCGACGTGCTGCTCGGGCCCGAGATGCGCTCGACCGGCGAGGTCATCGGCCTCGACCGCTCCTTCGACACCGCCTTCGCCAAGAGCCAGCTCGGCGCCGGCTCCAAGGTGCCGGTCAAGGGCACGGTCTTCGTCTCGGTCCGCGACGACGACAAGCAGCGCATCGTGCCGGCGGTGCGCATCCTCTCCGATCTCGGCTTCCGCATCGTCGCCACCGGCGGCACGCTGCGGCTGCTGCAGGAGCAGGGCATCGATGCCACGCGCATCAACAAGGTCCTGGAAGGCCGGCCGCATGTCGTCGACGCGATCAAGAACGGCGAGATCCAGCTGATCTTCAACACCACCGAAGGGCCGCAGGCGCTGGCCGATTCCCGTTCGCTGAGACGAACGGCCCTCTTGCACAAGGTGCCCTATTATACCACCTTGGCCGGAGCGATCGCGGCGGCGGAAGGCATCAAGGCCTATTGCAGCGGCGATCTCGAAGTACGATCGTTGCAATCCTACTTCGAACGCGCGGCCTGAGCGGCCCGTCGCGGCGAAGTTTGAAGATAGAGCGGAAGCGCGGAAGCGCCGGCGGCGGAGAGGCCACCGGCGGGCCGCGCTTTCGGAGCTTATGGGACGGATAGAATGGAAAAGGTTCCGATGACCGTGGGCGGCTTCGCCGCCTTGGAGGCGGAGTTGAAGCACCGCCAGCAGGTCGAGCGTCAGCGCATCATCACCGCGATCTCCGAGGCGCGTGCCCTCGGCGACCTGTCGGAGAACGCCGAGTATCATGCGGCGAAGGAAGCGCAATCGCTGAACGAGGGCCGGATCCAGGAGCTCGAATCGCTGATCGGGCGCGCCGACGTCATCGACGTCACCAAGCTCGGCGGCGACACGATCAAGTTCGGCGCCACCGTCAAGCTGATCGACGACGATACCGAGGAAGAGAAGAGCTACCAGATTGTCGGCGAGCCGGAATCGGACGTGAAGTCCGGCAAGGTCTCGATCGGCTCGCCGATCGCGCGCGCGCTGATCGGCAAGAAGGTCGGCGATTCCGTGCAGGTCAACACGCCCGGCGGCGGCAAGTCCTACGAGGTCGTCAGCGTCGCCTTCCGCTGAGGCATCGCCTTTCCCGCACCCGTCATGCTCGCCCTCGTGGCGAGCATCCACGTCTTGAACACGGCCTTCGACCGGCGAAGGCGTGGATGGTCGGGACAAGCCCGACCATGACGGCCGGCAACCGCATCAGCCGGCCAGCACCACCCGCATCGCCCTGACGATCCCGTCGACGGCGACGCTCGCCAGGATGAGGCCCATCACCCGGCTGATGATGCTCGCCCCGGCATTGCCGATGATCGCAATGATGCGCGATGCGCAGAGCAGCAGCCCGAGCAGGATCGCGAAGATGATCGCGATCTGGATCACGGTCTCGGTCTGCTCGGCGATGCTGAACTTCGAATTGTCGGTGACCGTCATCACCGTCAGCATGGCGCCGGGGCTGGCGATGCTCGGGATCGCCAGAGGGTAGACCGCCTTCTCGAGATCCGACGAGCGCAGCAGCTTCTGGTCCTCCTCCAGCTTCGACTCGCCGAAGATCATGCTCAGCGCGAAGAGGAACAGCACGATGTTCCCGGCGATCTGGAAGGAGCTCAGTTCGATATCCATCGCCGTCAGCAGGACCTGGCCGAGAAGGACGAAGAACAGCAGCACAAGGAAGGCGACGAGCGCGCCCTGCAGGGCGATCCGGCGCGCGGCCGCGGCGCCCATGCCCGCGGTGACGGCGAGGAAGACCGGTAATGTACCGATAGGGTCGATCACCACCCAAAGCTTCACGAATTCGGTGATCCAACGTTCCATGCGCTTCCCCCTCGGCTTCGAAGCCGTTTCACGCGAAGCGATACACTATTCGCCGCTAAATCGGCGCCGGCCGTCCATGGAATTTTGACGATCCGCTCCTAGATTGAGGCGACAGGCTTGCGGGAGACCCGACCATGACCACGCGCAGACGTTTCCTGGCTTTGCCGCTCGGCGCGGCCGCGCTGAGCCTCGTGCCCCTTGCCGCGACACCGGCGGCGGCGCAGAGCGCGCCCGTCGGCTCGGTCCGGATCGAGGCCACCCCCTCGGTCATCAGCGCCTGGGGCCCGCATCTTCCGATGGTAGCGGCGGAGTTGCAGGGCACGCTCGCAGAGATCCTGGGGCCGGCGTTGCAGCCGCGCTCAGGCACGCGGCTCGTCGTCACCATCAGCAGCATCTGGCTGAACGGCTTCGCCGGCGGCGGCATATGGAGCGGCACCGGCGGCAGCAACGACTATCTGGAGAGCACGGCGACCTTGTACGACCGCAGCGGCCGCCCGATCGCGAGCTACCCGATCCGCTCGACGGAATCCTCCGGCGGGGCCGGCGCCTGGTATCTGCAGGATGTCGACCAGCGCCGCCTGAAGGCGCTGGCGCGCAACAACGCCTGGTGGATCAAGCGCTATCTCGCCGGCTGAGGCGGCGCCTCAGCCGAACGGCACGATCGGCTCGTCCTTGACACGGTCGAGGGCGAGCGCGGTGCGGACGTTGCGGACATTCGGCATCGCCGTGAGCTCGGCGACGAAATCCTGGAACGCCTTGAGGTCCGGCGCGACGCATTTCAGCGCGAAATCGATGTCGCCCGACAGCGTCCAGCATTCGCGCACGGTCGCCCACTCGCGGATCCGGCTCTGGAAGGCGGCGAGATCGGCCTCGGCCTGGCTCGCCAGATGCACGAAGGCGAAGCAGACCACCTCGTAGCCCAGCTTCCGCTCGTCGAGATCCGCGTGATAGCCGCGGATCAGCCCCGCCTCCTCCAGCGCGCGGACGCGACGCAGGCAGGGCGGCGGCGAGATGCCGACGCGGCTGGCGAGCTCGACATTGGTCATGCGCCCATCGGCCTGGAGCTCGCGCAGGATGCGCAGGTCGATATCGTCGAGTTTTGGACGCACGAAGATCCCCAAAGGAAGGTCGGGCTGGTGTAGACGGCGGCGGCGAGCGATACAAGGCGCATGCCGCAGGCCCAGACAGCGATGCACCAGATTCCGGAACCGACCGTCTGGGTCCTGACCGACGGCAAGGCCGGCGACGAGGGCCAGTGCCTCGGCGTCGCCGAGCGGCTGGGCGTCGTCCCGGAGATCCGCCGGGTCAAGCCGCGCAGACCCTGGGCCTGGCTGATGCCGCGCGGGCCGATCGACCCGGGCGAGGGCCCGGACCGGCCGGGAAGCCCGCTCAGGCCGCCCTTCCCCGACATCGCCATCGCCTCCGGCCGCAGGGCGGTCGCCTATCTGCGCGCGCTCAGAAAGGCCTCGAACGGCACGACCTACACCGCCTTCCTCAAGGACCCGCGCACCGGCCCCGGCGCCGCCGACCTGATCTGGGTCTCCGAGCATGATCGCCTGCGCGGAGAGAACGTGCTCGTCACCACCACCTCGCCCCATCGCCTGACGCCGCAGAAGCTCGCCGCCGCGCGCGCGGCCCCGCCCGCCGCCATCGCCGGCCTGCCGCGCCCGCGCGTCGCGGTGCTCGTCGGCGGCGACAGCCGGCATCATCGCTTCACGCCGGCCGACATCGAACGCTTCTCCGTCGGGCTCGACGCGCTCGCCGGCACCGGCGCGGCGCTGATGGGCTCGCCCTCCCGGCGCACCTCTCCGGCGCTCGCCGCCGCCGTCGCCGCCGTCTTCGCCCGTCATGGCGGCTGGTGGTGGGACGGCACGGGCGAGAACCCCTATCTCGCCTTGCTCGCCAATGCCGACGCCGTCATCGTCACCGCCGACTCGACCAACATGATCGGCGAGGCCGCCGCAGCCGGCGTTCCCATCCTCGTCTTCGAGCCGCAGGGCGGCCACGCCAAGATCGCAGCGCTGATCGCGGCGCTGGAGCGGCAGGGCGTTGTGCATCGCTTCTGTGGACGCCTTGAAGGCGAACGCTACCAGCCGATAGACTCAACGCCGATCATAGCCGATGCGATACGGCAGGGCTGGCTGCGCCACCGGGCCGCGCTCGGGCTCGGCGGCAGCTGAGCCCCGGCTCTTGTTTCGGCGCCGCGCCGCCGTATCTGACGGAACGAAGCTGCGGCCCCCGCCCGCAGGGAAGGAATGGAGACGATGGCCCACACCCACGCCCGCGTCATGATCGTCGGCTCCGGCCCCGCCGGCTACACCGCCGCCATCTACGCCGCCCGCGCCATGCTCGAGCCGGTGCTGATCTCCGGCATGCAGGCCGGCGGCCAGCTGATGATCACCACCGACGTCGAGAACTATCCCGGCTTCGCCGACGTGATCCAGGGCCCCTGGCTGATGGAGCAGATGCGCGCCCAGGCCGAGCACATGGGCACGAAGATGGTCTCCGACCACATCGCCCGCGTCGATCTCTCGCAGCGCCCCTTCCGCCTCTGGGGCGACGGCGGCGAGACCTATTCCTGCGATGCGCTGATCATCGCCACCGGCGCCCAGGCGAAATGGCTCGGCCTGCCCTCCGAGCAGAGCTTCCAGGGCTTCGGCGTCTCCGCCTGCGCGACCTGCGACGGCTTCTTCTTCCGCAACAAGGAGGTCGCGGTGATCGGCGGCGGCAACACCGCGGTCGAGGAAGCGCTCTATCTCGCCAATCTCGCGAGCAAGGTCACGCTGATCCATCGCCGCGACTCGCTGCGCGCCGAGCGCGTCATGCAGGAGCGCCTGTTCAAGCATCCGAAGATCGAGGTGATCTGGGACACCGCCGTGGCCGAGATCTGCGGCGGGACGCAGCCGCCGAACGTGACGCATCTGCGCCTGACCAACACCAAGACCGGCGCCGAGAGCACGCTGAAGACCGACGGCGTGTTCATCGCCATCGGCCACAAGCCGGCGACCGAGCTCTTCGCCGGACAGCTCGACATGAACGAATCCGGCTATCTCGACGTCGAGCCCGGCACGGCGCGCACCAACGTCCCCGGCGTCTTCGCGGCCGGCGACGTCACCGACGAGCATTATCGGCAGGCGGTCACGGCTGCCGGCATGGGCTGCATGGCGGCGCTCGACGCCGAACGCTGGCTCGCCGCCGGCGCCCTGGACCGACGCGAAGCAGCGGAATGAACGAGCCGGCGTGACCCATCACTAATTCTGATAGATTCCGTCACCAGATTCAGTGCGAATAACCGGGCTTACCTGCCACACAGACATTGACGCACAAGCGCTTTGTCCCCCATCATGCAAAAAACGCATATCGGGGGAAGCGCGGTGGATTGGGACCGCATCAGAATCTTTTATACGGTCGCGGAGTCAGGCAGCTTCACCAAGGCTGGCGATGTTCTGGGCTTGAGTCAATCGGCGGTCAGCCGGCAGATCGGGGCGCTCGAGCGGGAGCTGCGCGCACCGCTCTTCCACCGGCATACGCGCGGCCTCATCCTGACTGAGCAGGGCGAGCTGCTCTGGCGCGCCGCGCGCGAGATGACGCAGCGGCTGGAGCGCACCCGTTCGCAGCTCTCCGAGACCCGCGAGCACCCCTCGGGCGAGCTCAAGGTCACGGCGACGCGCGGTCTCGGCGGGCACTGGCTGACCCCTCGCCTGTCCGAATTCATGGATCTCTACCCCGACATCCGGGTCGAGCTCATCCTCACCGATGAGGAACTCGACCTGTCGATGCGCGAGGCCGACATCGCCATCCGCCTGCGCCAGCCGCAGCAGCCGGACCTGATCCAGCGCAAGCTCTTCACGGTCCACTTCCACGTCTACGCCTCGCCGGCCTACGTGAAACGCTTCGGCGAGCCGAAGAGCTATGACGATCTCGACAACCACCGCATCCTGTCTTTCGGCGGCACCTCGCCGTCCTATCTGACGGCGGTCCACTGGCTCGGCACCATGGGACGCGACCAGCGCAACCCGCGGCCGATCCATCTCACCGTGAACAACATCACGGCGATGAAGCGGGCGGTGGATTCGGGCGCCGGCATCGCCGTGCTGCCCGACTATCTGATCGAGACCGGCTCGCCCCTCGTACAGCTGATGCGCGAGACTGAGATGCCGCAGCTCGAGAGCTATCTGGTCTATCCGGAAGAGATGAAGTCGGTCGCCCGCGTCCAGGTCTTCCGCGATTTCCTGATCCAGAAGGCCCAGCGCTGGACCTACTGACCGAGACTGCAAGGCTCGCATGGAATCGGGCGCCCCACCGGGCGCCCGATTTGCGATTCTGGCTGTTTTGTGACCGACCGCGGCGCGCCATGCATCAAAATCGAACAGTTCGGCTGAGAACCTCCCGAAAGGCCGTCCAAAACCGCCTTCGGATGCCTTCCGCAACTTCTCCGCGCAGGGTCACTCCTGCAATGAATGCATATTTCTCAATCATTTAGGCTCAAATTGGCGCCATATGCCGCAGGTTCATGCAACCCACGCATGGCGGACCCAAGATATGTTGCATTGCAAAACGGCAGGGTCTGCCCGATATTACAACCACGGTTGTTCGGAACGGGCTCCGCAATCTCCTCCCGGCGTTGAGTTCGTTTCAGCCGTTCCCCTCTGAGATGTTTGGCACTTCGCCAGATGTTTCAAACTTTCAAGGCCGGCTCCCCTCGGGGACGCCGGCCCTTTTTTTGCTTCACGCTTGCCCCCTGCCGGAACACGCAGCGCTACCAGGCCCCTGCCCGATCCAGCCCATGAAAAAAGGCATCGCCGGGGGGCGATGCCTTGCAGGTTTCCGGGTCTCTTTTCGCGGTTCAGGCCGCGAGCTTGCGCGCGATCCCGGCGAACTGGTCGAGGAAGCCCTTCAGGAAGGCGCGGGTCGCGTCGTTGGTGATCTCGCGCTGATCGTCGATCAGGCCTTCCTTGTAGGTGATGAACACCTGGCCGCCGACCACGACGCCGGCGAGATTCGTCATGATCATCCGCAGCTCGTTCTGCGAGACCGCCGTGCCGACGGCGCCGCCGCTCGTGCCGGTCACGGCCACGGTCTTGCCGGCCCAGGAATTCTTGCCATAGGGCCGGGAAGCCCAGTCGATCGCGTTCTTGAGGGCAGCCGGAATCGAGCGGTTGTGTTCCGGCGTGACGATCAGGATGGCGTCCGCCGCCTCGATCTCGCGCTTCAGCCGCAGCGTCGGCTCGGGCCGGTCGGCCTCGAGATCCTGGTTGAACAGCGGCAGATCATCGATCCGCACGAAGGAGGGCTCGAAATCGTCGCCGCCCAGCTTTGCCAGCGCCTCGGCCAGTTTACGATTGATCGATTCGCGACGATTGCTGCCGACGACGACAGCGAGCTTCAGCCTAGCCATTGAATTCCTCGTTGTTGGGGGAATGGCAGCGACAGTAGTCCCCGCGGCGAAACCGGGGCAAGCCGGCGCCCTGCAAGCAGGTCATTGCAAGCTTTCAAGCGCGCGGGTCGGGAACGCCGGCCGGGGCGGCGTCAGTGCCGCGGCGGCCGGGCCGCGAGGGGCAGTGCCTCGAACAGGCCGGGCTCGGCGCTGGTGCGCGCCTTCTCGATCGTCAGGATCCTGAGCTTGGTCTCGACGCCGCCATCGGCTGAGAAACCGCCGGTCTTGCCGCCGGCCGCCAGCACGCGATGGCAGGGCACGATGATCGGCCAGGGATTCTGGCCGAGCGCGACGCCGACGGCCCGCGCCGCGCCTGGGTCGCCGATCCGCTGCGCCACCTCGCCATAGGTCAGCGTCTCGCCGGGCGGAATCGAGAGCGCGACCTCGTAGACCTTGCGGTTGAACTCGGAGACGCTCTCCAGCGCCATCGGCAGATGCGAGAGATCGCGCTTCTCGCCCGTGAACAGCGCCCGGATGCCGGCGACCGCCTCGGCGACGATGCCTTCGGCCGGCGCCTCCACGGCTTCCGGAAAGCGCCGGGCCAGCCGCCGGCGGGCCGTTTCCTCATCGCGCTCGGGCAATTGCGCGCCGATGAAGCACGCCCCTTCCCAGATCAGCGCACAGGTGCCGATCGCCGTGTCGAAGAGATGGAAATGCTGGGTGACCATGCTTGCCCTCCCGTGCTGCCGCACGAACGGAACGGTTCAGGAGATTTCCGATCGGGCAGGATCGCCGGAACCGTCATTGCGAGGAGCGCAAGCGACGAAGCAATCCAGGCGTCGCAGGGCTAGCGGCTCAACCCAGTCCCTTGGATTGCTTCGCTGGCTCGCAATGACCGCCCGATCCATCGAAAAGAACTCTAGCACGCAGCGTGGCGTGCGGAGCACCCGAAAGCTGGCAGCATAGATCACATGAAGAGCTGCTCGCCCTCCAGCCCCTTGTAGAGGCCCGCGACCTGTTCGCCATAGCCGTTGTAGATCAGCGTCGGGCGTCGGTCGCGCGAGCCCAGCACCTGCTCGCTCGCCTGGCTCCAGCGCGGATGCGGCACCGCCGGGTTCACATTGGCCCAGAAGCCGTATTCGCTCGCCTGCAGCGCCTCCCAGAAGGTCTTCGGGCGCTCGGCGACGAAGCTGATCTTGCGGATCGATTTCACCGATTTGAAGCCGTATTTCCACGGCGTGATCAGGCGGATCGGCGCGCCGTGCTGCGTCGGCAGCGGCTTGCCGTAGATTCCCGTGACCAGCAGCGGCAGCTCGTTCGCCGCCTCCGCGATCGTCAGCCCCTCGACATAGGGCCAGGGATACCAGCGCTGGTTCTGCCCCGGCGCCACGCGTGGGTTCAGGAAGGTCTCGAAGCGGATGTATTTCGCGCCGGAAAGCGGCTTGGCCAGCGCCACGAAGGATTTGAGCGGGATGCCGGTCCAGGGCACCGCCATCGCCCAGGCCTCGACGCAGCGGAAGCGGTAGAGCCGCTCCTCCAGCGGCAGCTTGCGCACGAGGTCGTCGAAGCCGATCTCGAAGGGCTTCTCGACCATGCCGTCGACCTGGATCGACCAGGGCCGCGTCGCCAGCCGCTGCGAGGCGGCGACGATGTCCTTCGACATGCCGAATTCGTAGAAATTATTGTAGTTCGCCGCGTCTTCCGCCTTGGTCAGCGGCACGTCGAGCTTGTAGGCCTCGTTGCGCTTGGCGGGGTAGAGGTCGAGCGTCGGATCGGGCGCCTCCGCCGCGGCGAGACCAGGCCAGACGGCGCCGGCGATCAGCCCTGCACCTGCGGCCATGAGCCGGCGCCGGTCGAGGAACGCGCCCTCCGGCGTGGCTTCGCTTTCCGGCATCTCCCAGCCGGCCCGGCGCTTGATCAGCATGACGGACATACTCCGTTTTCGTTGGCGCCCGTTAGGACACGAAAGCGGAGTCACGGCAATTCACGAGGGGGAGAGGTTGGCGCCTGCCTTCCGTCATGCTCGCCCTTGTGGCGAGCATCCACGTCTTGAACGACCAAACGGAGGCGTCATGGTCGGGACGAGCCCGACCAAGACGTCTCGGACCGGTCTCAGCTGCGCGCTTCGAGCGCCTTGATGATCGCCGCGCCCATCTCGCTGGTCGAGACGGCGTTGGCGCCGGGGCCGGCGATGTCCTTGGTGCGGGTGCCTGAGCCGAGCACGTCGGCGATCGCGCCTTCGAGCTTGTCCGCCGCATCGCCCGCGCCGAAGGAGTAGCGCAGGGCCATGGCGAAGGAGCCGATCATCGCGATCGGGTTGGCGAGGCCCTTGCCGGCGATGTCCGGCGCCGAGCCGTGGACGGGCTCGTAGAGCGCCTTGCGCTTGCCGGTGGCCGGATCCTCGGCGCCGAGCGAGGCGGAGGGCAGCATGCCGAGCGAGCCGGTCAGCATCGCCGCGACGTCGGAGAGGATGTCGCCGAACAGGTTGTCGCAGACGATGACGTCGTACTGCTTCGGCCAGCGCACGAGCTGCATGGCGCAGTTGTCGGCGAGCACATGCTCGAGCTCGACATCCTTGTACTCGGCGGCGTGCAGCGCGGTGACCGTCTGCTTCCAGAGCACGCCGGTCTTCATGACGTTATGCTTCTCGGCCGAGGAGACCTTGTTGCGGCGCGTGCGCGCCAGCTCGAAGGCGACGCGGCAGATGCGCTCGATTTCCGGGGTGGTGTAGAGCTGGGTGTCGACGCCGCGCTTGGAGCCGTCCTCGAGCGTGACGATCTCCTTCGGCTCGCCGAAATAGACGCCGCCGGTGAGCTCGCGCACGATCAGGATGTCCAAGCCCTCGACGACCTCCGGCTTGAGCGAGGAGGCCGAGGCCAGCGCCGGATAGCAGATCGCGGGCCTGAGATTGGCGAACAGGCCGAGATCCTTGCGCAGGCGCAGCAGGCCGGCTTCCGGACGGTGCTGATAGGGGACATCGGCCCATTTCGGCCCGCCGACCGCGCCGAACAGCACGGCGTCGGCCTCCTGGGCGAGCTTCATGTCGCCTTCGGAGATCGCCGCCTTGTGGACGTCATAGGCCGCGCCGCCGACCAGGCCCTTCTCGATCTCGAAGGAGCCGAGCCCATGCTTGCCGAACCAGGAGACGATCTGCTCGACCTGGCCCATCACCTCGGGGCCGATGCCGTCGCCGGGGAGCAGCAGGAGCTTGTGGGTCGCCATGATCGTCGCCTCGCCTTGTCGCATGTTTGCGTAGGGGGGTGATTACGGGCGCGCAGGCCCGCGCGCAAGCGCGGGAATGCAGCCCTGTCCTGTGCGGGCCGTGCCGGTCAGCTCCTGGGCAACCGCGCCGTCACCTCGATCTCGACCTTCATCTCGGGCTTGAGCAGCCCGGCGATGACGTAGATGCCGGCCGCGGGCCTGATCTCGCGGAAGAACTCGCCGCAAACGGCCAGCACCGGCTCGCAATAGTTGCGGTCGGTGACGAAATACTGCGCCCGCACCGCCTGCGACAGCGACGAGCCGGCCTCCTCCAGCACGGAGCCGATCGTGCGGAAGATGTTGCGGGCCTGCTCGGCGGCATCCTCCGGCAGCGTCATCGTGGCATAGTCGTAGCCGGTCGTGCCGGAGACGAAGACGAGATCGCCGTCGATCACGGCGCGCGAATAGCCGAAGCTGCGCTCGAAGGGCGAGCCGGTGGAAATCAGGCGGCGGGTCATGGCGTCTCCGGAAGCTTGGGTGCGGCAGGAACGCTTTTCCGAAGCGCTCCCGCGACGCCACCCGTTTTCTGCGCGATCAGACCCGCCCGCTCTTCAGCGCGCGCAACACCTTTTCGCCCGGCCGCCCGGTTTGCGGCATGCCGATTTTGGCCTCGATCTCCTTGATCGCCGCGCGCGTCAGCGAGCCGACGGCGCCGTCGGGCTCACCGACATTGTAGCCGCGGGCGATCAGCAGGCGCTGCAGCTCGCGCCGCTGCTCGCGCGAGAGCGGCAGGTCGTCGGTCGGCCACTGCCCCTGCACACCGGGCCGGCCGCGCAAGCGATCGGACAGGAGGGAGATGGCGAGCGCATAGGAATCCGCGCCATTGTAGCTGTAGGCCGCGTCATAGTTCTTGAAGACGAGGAAGGCCGGGCCGTTGCGGCCGGCCGGCATCAGCAGGCCGGCATTGCCCGTACCGTTCAGCGAAGAGCCGTCATACTTCACGATGCCCTGCGCCGCCCAATGCGACAGCGGGCGCTTGGGATTGCGGCCGGTCGGGCCGCGATAGCCATCGGGTACCCTGACCTCGTAGCCCCAGGTCGCGCCGGTGACCCAGCCCGCCTTGTTCATGAAGTTCGCGGTGGAATGCAGCGCGTCGGGAATCGAGTCGACGAGGTCGCGCCGGCCGTCGCCGTCGCCGTCGACGCCGAGCCGCATATAGGTCGAGGGGATGAACTGGGTGTGGCCGAAGGCGCCGGCCCAGGAGCCGAACAGCCGGTCCGGCCGCACATCGCCGCGCTCGATGATCTGCAGCGTCGCGATCAGCTCACCCTTGAAGAAGGCGTTGCGGCGCGGCGCGAGGCAGGCGCCGGTGGCGAGCGACTGGACCAGGGGCCATTTGCCCCGGGCCTTGCCGAAATCGCTCTCGACACCCCAGACCGCCGCGATGGTGTGGCGGTCGACGCCGAAACGCCGTTCGGCCGCCGCGAAGACGGAGGCGTATTGGCGCAGCATGTTGCGGCCCTCCGCGACCTTCTCGTCGTCGACCAGCGTGCCGAGATAGTCCCAGATCGGCGTCTTGAACTCCGGCTGGTTGTTCATCGCCTCGATCACCTTCATGTCCGGCTCGACGCCGGCCATGGCGCGATCGAAGGTCGCGCCCGAGACGCCCTTGGCGGCTGCGGCCGAGCGCAGGCCGGCAAGGCAGGACTGGAAACCGCTCTGGGCCGAGGCCGGCGAAGCGAAGAGGAAGAGTGGCAGGGCCAAGTGAAAGGCCAGTCGGAAAGCGCGCATGGTCTCCACCGATTCGGGACAGGTCGCCGCCAAGCTAGGGCGCTGTGGTTAACGGAGGTTAACCATCGAGAATGGCGGCACGAAGAAGCGAATTCCGCTATGGGAAGCGAGCCTTCCCTCCGCGATTCGCCACCATGTCGCCAGCCGCCATCGAGCTCCTCGGCTTCACCGCCGCCACGCTGACCAGCCTGTGCTGGCTGCCGCAGGCCTGGCGGACCATCCGCACCCGCGACACCCGCGCGATCTCGCTCTGGACCCAGGGTCTCTTTGCCGCAGGCACCGCGCTCTGGCTCAGCTACGGCATCCAGATCCTGTCCTGGCCGGTGATCGCGGCCAATAGCCTCACCCTCCTGCTCGTCCTCGTCATCATCACGATGAAGCTGCGGTTCGGCTGATCGCCGCGCTCGGCCCGGCCGCCGTCAAGAAAGCTCTCCCGGCATGCCCTCCCTGACCCTTGCCCATGTCCTGCCGATTGCGATGCTGTTCGGCTCGAACATCTTCATGACCTTCGCCTGGTACGGCCATCTCAGCTACAAGAGCACCGCGATCTGGCTCGCCATCCTCGCGAGCTGGATGATCGCCTTGCCGGAATACATGCTGGCCGTACCGGCCAACCGCATCGGCTCCGCCGTCTATTCCGCCGCCGAGCTCAAGACGATGCAGGAAGTGATCACGCTGACCGTCTTCGCCGGCTTCTCGGTGCTCTGGCTCAAGGAATCCCTGACCTGGAACCACGCCATCGGCTTCGCGCTGATCGCCGCCGGCGCCTTCTTCATCTTCCACGCCAAGGTCTGAAGCCAGGCTTCTTCCGGGCCCCCACAATCGACCAACCAGGAACACGCGCCTTGAAAAAGACGGCACTGATCTTCTGCGGCCTCCTGCTCGCCCCCGCGGCGGCACTGGCCGGCCCGACCTGCAGCCCCGGCCGCGACAATGCCCGCATCCTCTCCGCCGCCTCGCCGAGCGCGATCCATCGCAGCTGGCAGGGCGGCAAGCAGCTCGGCTATGGCTGGTCGCTGCAGGTCGAGCGCAGCACCCGCGACGCCGCCGGCACCGAATACTATGTCGGCGACCTCTACGACCCGAACGGCCAGCTCGCCACGCGCAAGATCTTCGCCGTCGAGAGCGAGTGGGATTGCGGGCCCTGAGGCGGCTCGGTTCTTCCCGTCATTGCGAGGAGCGTCAGCGACGAAGCAGCCCAGGGGCCGCAAGGGTCGGACGCCTCACCCCATCTCCTGGATTGCTTCGCTGCGCTCGCAATGACGGTGGCGGCTCGGTGAGAAGCTCAAAATCTCAGCGAGCCGGCCTGACCCGCAGAACCTTTCCGTTCGCATCGTCGCTGAGCAGATAGAGGAAGCCGTCCGGCCCCTGGACGACATCGCGGATGCGCTCGCCGATATTGGTGAGCAGCCGCTCCTCGCCGGTCACCGCCTCGCCCTGCGTCGAGAGCCGGACCAGCATCTGCCCGGCGAGCGCGCCGACGAAGAGCGAGTTCCTCCAGGCCGGCCAGACCGGACCGGTGTAGAAGGCGGCGCCGGAGGGCGCGATCGACGGATCCCAGTAGAACAGCGGCTGCTCCATGCCGGGCTTCGCCGTCCCCTCCCCGATCTTGGCGCCGGAATAGTCGATGCCGTAGGTGATGACCGGCCAGCCATAGTTCAGCCCGGCCTTCGGCGTGTTGATCTCGTCGCCGCCGCGCGCGCCATGTTCGGCGGTCCAGAGCTGGCCGCTCTGCGGATGCAGCGCGGCGCCCTGCACGTTGCGATGGCCGATCGACCAGACCTCGGGCGCCCAGCCCTGCTTCTTCGGATTGTCGGCGGGCGCGCCGCCCTCGGGCCGGATGCGGATGACCTTGCCGATATGGTTGGCGGGGTTCTGCGCCTGCTCGCGCTGGCTGTAGCGGTCGCCCACGGTGACGAACAGCGCGCCCGTGCGGTCGAAGACGAGGCGCGAGCCGAAATGCATGTTGGAAGCGATCGACGGCATCTGCCGGAAGATCACCTCGACATTCGCCAGCGCGGTGCCCTGCTCGTTGAGCCGTCCGCGGCCGACGCTGGTGCCGTTGCCGCCGGAGCGCGGCTCGGCGAAGGAGAAATAGACCAGCCGGTTCTCGGCGAAGGCGGGGTCGAGCGCGACGTCGAGAAGCCCGCCCTGCCCGCGCGCCATCACGCTGGGCACGCCGGTAATCGGCCGCGAGAGCGTGCCGTCGGTGCCGACGATCCTGAGGCGCCCGGGCCGCTCGGTGACGAGCATCCGCCCGTCAGGCAGGAAGGCGAGGCCCCAGGGGTTCTCCAGGCCGCTGGCCACGGTCTCGACGATGAGCTCACCCGCGCTCGACGGAAAGCGCTGCTGGGCAGCGGCCGCGCCCGCCGCGATCGCGGCCACGAATATCCCGGCCGCGAACGCCCGTCCCACGGACCCAAATCGCATCGTCATCTCCCTCGCTCGCCCGGCACTGCCAGAGACTGAGGTCAACGACGCGGCGCATCAAGCCGTTGCGAGAAGCTCACGACGAAGTGAGACGATCGGCTGGCTCTCGTCGAGCGTCACATCCGCCTCGGTGACCGGCTGGCCCGCCGCCACGTCGCGCCGGAGCTTGACGCCATGGGCAAGCCCGACCGGCAGCGCGCCGCAGGCCCGGCTCGCCGTCGCCGGCATCAGCCGGCCATAGACGGTGTAGCCGCCCTCGCCGTCGAGCGTCTCGCCGGCCTTGAGCGCCCGCTTGGCGACGGCCACGGCATCGCCGCGCCAGCTGCGCGTCGTTCCGGTCGGCTCCTGCCGCAGCGCCGCGTTCAGCACCGAGATCGGCAGTTCGAGGCCGATCAGATGGAAGGGCTTGTACATCGCCGCGTAGCGTCCGGTCGCATCGGTCGGCAGGCCGTATTGCTTGAAGCAGGCGGCAGCGTAGTCGTTCGGCGCCTTCAGCACGACATAGACGCCCCAGCGCAGGTCGCGGAAGACCGGGCGGCCGTCGCGCTCCAGCGAGGAGACGACCTCGACCATGCCGTCGCGTTCGAGCTGCCCGCCCACAGTGCGCGGCCGCAGCACATTGGCGAGGTCGTCGACGCCGCAGGCCGGGAAGCCGAGCCCAGCCTCCGGCACGTCGAGCTCGCAGGCATTGGCGATCGCCGCCATCTCGATGGCCGATTTCGTGCCGTCGAGGAAGGAGTTGAACATCTGCGGGTTCATGCCGCCGGCCTTCGCCGCTTCCGGCGTCAGCCCGTAATGGGCCCAGACGTCGTCGGGGGTGACGTTGTGATAGGCCGGCAGGTATTTCGTGCCCTTGCCCGCGGCAGCGACGGTGAAGCCGGTGGCACGCGCCCAGTCGACCATCTCGCAGACCAGAGCCGGCTGGTCGCCATAGGCCATCGAATAGACCACGCCGGCAGCCTGTGCGCGGCGCGCCAGCACCGGCCCGACAAGCACGTCGGCCTCGACATTGACCATGACGACATGGCGCCCGGCCTCGATCGCGGCGAGCGCATGGCGCGCGCCCGCGGCCGGGTGCCCGGTCGCCTCCAGCACCACCTCGACGCCGTCGGTGCGGGCAGCCTGGATGCCGTCATCGACGAAGCGCGTCCGCGCGATGCGGGCCTCGTCCCAGCCGACATTGCGGCAGGCGGCCCTGGCGCGCTCGGGGTCGAGATCGGCGATGACCGCGACCTCGAGCCCTTCGATATGCGGCACCTGGGACAGGAACATCGAGCCGAATTTGCCGGCGCCGATCAGCGCGGCGCGCACGGGCTTGCCCGCCTCCCGGCGGGCGGCGAGCTTGGGCATCAGATTCATGGAGCACTCTCCTGCGCATCACGCTCCGCAGCCCGATCCCGAGCAGCACTCGACCGGAGCGCGTCTCGAAGCCTGCTTCAGGAAACTGCGGAGACCACTGGATCATCCATGGAGACGGCCGCCGACGCGGCCGCTCCCGGATGAGGGCTGAGAGAAGGTCGCCTTATTCCGGCTTCACGCCGGCTTCAGTGATGATCTGCTTCCAGGTCGCGATCTCCTGGGCGTGGTAGGGCTTGAACGCCGCCGGATCGCGCACCTTGAGCGTGAAGCCGAGCTTCAGGATCGCCTCCCGCGTCTCCGGCTTGTTCAGCGAGGCGATGATCGCCTTGGAAAGGGTGTCGAGCACGGCGTCCGGCGTCTTCACCGGGGCGAAGAAGGCGGCCCAGGAATCGGCGTCGGCATTGTTCACGCCCTGCTCGCGCAGCGTCGGGATGTCCTTGGCGCGCGGGTTGCGCTCGGGGCTGGCGATGGCGAGCGCCCGCAGCGTGCCGGCATTGATCTGCTCGAGCACGCTCGGCAGCGTCGAGTTGGCGATGTCGATGCGGCCGGCGACGATCTCCTGCACCAGCGGCGCCGCGCCGCGGAACGGCACATGCGTCATCTTGATGCCGGTGCGCTGCATGAACAGCTCCATGGCGAGGTGCGAGCCGGATCCCACGCCGGTCGAGCCGTAGTTCAGCTTGCCCGGATCGGCCTTGGCGAGCGCGATCAGCTCCTGGATGTTCTTGGCCGGCAGATCCTTGCGCACGACGAAGGCATGCTCGAAGGCGCCGACGCCGGCGAGCGGCGCGAAGTCCTTCACCGCGTCGTAGCCCGGCTCCTTGAGCAGGAACATGTTGTTGCCATGCGTCTGGTTGTTGCCGAAGACGATGGTGTAGCCGTCGGGCTCGGCATGGGCGACGGCGCGCGTGCCGACCGCGCCCGAGGCGCCGGCCCGGTTGTCGACGACGACGTTGTGCCCGAACGCCACCGCCATGTCCTGCGCGACGAAGCGCGCGATCGCGTCGGTCGGGCCACCCGCCGGATAGGGCACGACGAGCGTGATGACCTTGCTGGGGAAACTCTGAGCCCGGACGATCGACGGAGCGAAGACGGCGCCGGCCATCAGGCCGAGCGTGGAACGGCGGGTCAACGACATGAGCTTCCTCCCGGGCACCCGCCTGGATGGCGGGCCTGCTTTGGCCGGAGCTTTAGGGGCAAAGGACACGGGCGTCCAGCGATGCCAAAGTCATAGCCACCAGCGCGGCAACGCCCGCCACTCCCGTCATTGCGAGCGCAGCGAAGCAATCCAGGAGGACTGGGTTGAGCGTCTCACCCGGCCCTCCTGGATTGCTTCGTCGCTTCGCTCCTCGCAATGACGGCCTGCAGATCTCTAGGCGCCGAAGCCCGCGCGCTTCAGTCGCTGGATCGCGAGATCGAGTGCCTGCAGAAAGACCGAGCGGTCCTTCTGCGAGAACGGCTTCGGCCCGCCCTGCACCGTTCCCATCGCGCGCAGATCCTCCATCATGTCGCGCGTCGCCAGCGCCATGCCGATCGAGGCTTCGGTGAAGGGCTTGCCCGTCGGCCCGATCACCTCGGCGCCGGCCTTGATGCAGCGGTCGGCGAGCGGAATGTCGGCCGTGACCACGATCGCGCCGCGCCCGACGCGCTCCGCGATCCAGTCATCGGCGGCATCGAAGCTGCCGGGCACGGTCACGCGTTCGATCCAGGGCTCGCGGGGCAGGTTGAGGAAGCTGTTGGCGACGACGAAGACATGCAGGCCGTGGCGGCCGGCGACACGATAGACCTCGTCCTTCACCGGGCAGGCGTCGGCATCGACATAGATCGCGATGGGTATGGCATTCGTCATCCGCCGGCCTTCGCATGCTCCGGCCGCAAGGGCAAACCGCTTCGAATTCATGACGCTTCTGCAAAACATCAAGCAGTTGCGCTTGCGATCACTGCCCGCGAGTCATAAACCACGCGCGCGCCTCACCGGGCGCTCACCCTTCCGCCTCCTCCGGAGACCAGTCCCATGGCCTTTCTTGCCGATGCCCTGAAGCGCGTGAAGCCGTCCGCGACCATCACGATCACGCAGAAGGCCCGCGACCTGAAAGCCCAGGGCAAGGACGTGATCTCGCTCTCCGTCGGCGAGCCCGATTTCGACACGCCGGACAATATCAAGGAAGCGGCCATCGCCGCGATCCGCCGCGGCGAGACCAAGTACACCCCGGTCCCCGGCATTCCGCAACTGCGCGAGGCGATCGCCCGCAAGTTCAAGCGCGAGAACGGCCTCGACTACAAGGCGAGCCAGACCATCGTCTCGACCGGCGGCAAGCACGTCATCTACAACGCGCTCCTCGCCACGCTGAACCCGGGCGACGAAGTGATCTGCGTCTCGCCCTACTGGGTTTCCTATCCGGAGATGGTGGCGCTCTGCGGCGGCACGGCGACCTTCGCCGAGACCTATCTCAAGAACGACTTCAAGCTGCAGCCGGAAGACCTCGAGAAGGCGATCACCCCGAAGACCAAGTGGGTGATCCTGAACTCGCCGTCGAACCCCTCGGGCGCCGCCTACAGCCATGCCGAGATGAAGAAGCTCACGGATGTGCTGATGCGCCATCCGCATGTCTGGATCCTCACCGACGACATGTACGAGCACCTCGTCTATGGCGACTTCCAGTTCGTCACCCCGGCGCAGGTCGAGCCCGCCCTCTACGAGCGCACGCTGACCATGAACGGCGTCTCGAAGTCCTACGCCATGACCGGCTGGCGCATCGGCTACGCCGCCGGCCCCGATCAGCTGATCAAGGCGATGGACCTCGTCCAGGGCCAACAGACCTCGGGCACCTCGGCGATCTCGCAATGGGCCGCGGTCGAGGCGCTCGACGGCACGCAGGAGCATATCCCGGTCTTCAAGAAGGCCTTCGAGCGTCGCCGCGACCTCGTCGTCTCCATGCTGAACCAGACCCGCGGCCTGAAGTGCCCGGTGCCGGAAGGCGCGTTCTACGTCTATCCCGACTGCTCCGCCCTGATCGGCAAGACCATGCCGAACGGCAAGAAGGTCGAGACCGACGAGGACCTCGTCATGGGCCTGCTCGAAGCGGAAGCCGTCGCGGCCGTCCACGGCTCGTCCTTCGGCCTCGGCCCGAACTTCCGCATCTCCTACGCCACCTCGGACGAGAAGCTGGAAGAGGCCTGCCGCCGCATCCAGCGCTTCTGCGCCGAGCTACGCTGAGCGAATGCTCAAGGGCGCCGCAACGCGCCGAACCCTGCTGGCCGGGAGCTTGCTGCTCCCGGCCTCTTTCGTTTTCGGGCAGTCGGTGACGATGCTCTCGCCCCGCGAAGCCTATGAGGCGGCCCAGGCGAAGCGGGTCGTGCTCGTCGATATCCGCGACGCGGCGGAATGGGCCGATACCGGCCTGCCGCAGGGCGCCGTGGCGCTCTCCGCCGACGCGCCGGCCTTCGAGGTCAGGATCGCGGGGCTGCGCCTCGACAATCCCGGCAAGCGCATCGTCCTGATCGATCGGACGGGCGCACAGGCCGTGGCAGTGGCGCAGAAGCTCGCCGGCCGCGGCTGGCGCGATCTCGCAGGCGTGCGGGGCGGGGTTCTCGGGCCGGGCGGCTGGCTCGCCGAGAGGCTGCCGGTGGCGGAGTATCGTTAGCGTCCTTCTCCCCTCGGGGGAGAAGGTCGCAGCGCGGAGCGCTGACGGATGAGGGAAGAGTAGCGTTAACGGCCCTCATCCGTCTGCTTCGCAGACACCTTCTCCCCCGAGGGGAGAAGGGAAAGAAGGTCCGGCCGCCGCTCCCGCGTGATCTGCTCCGCCTGCTCGCGCCGCCATTTCGCGATGCGGGCATGGTCGCCGGAGAGCAGCGCCTCGGGCAGGCCCCTGCCCTCCCATTCGCGCGGCCGCGTGTAATGCGGATATTCCAGCAGCCCGTTCTCGAAGCTCTCGTCCTCGCCCGATGCGACCTTGCCCATCACGCCGGGGATCAGGCGCACGCAGGCATCGAGCAGCGTCAGCGCCGCCATCTCGCCGCCGGAGAGGATGTAGTCGCCGATCGAGACCTCGAGCAGGTTGCGCCCTTCGATCACGCGCTCGTCGACGCCCTCGAAGCGCCCGCAGACGATGACGAGGCCGGGCCCTTCAGCCCATTCGCGCACCTGGCGCTGCTGGAGCGGGCGCCCGCGCGGCGACATCAGCAGGCGCGGACGCGCATCGTCCGCCCGCACCGCCGCGTCGATCGCCGCCGCCAGCACGTCGCAACGCAGCACCATGCCGGCGCCGCCGCCTGCGGGATTGTCGTCGACATTGCGATGCCGGCCGATGCCATGGTCGCGGATCTGGTGGGTGTCGAGCGACCACAATTCCTTGCGCAACCCCTCGCCCGCCAGCGAGACGCCGAGCGGCCCCGGAAACATCTCCGGATAGAGCGTCAGGATCGAGGCGCGAAAGGGCATGCCTTCAAGCAAAGCGCAGCGCCGGCAGGCCGTCCAGCGCCGTGAAATCGCGAGCCGAGGCGATCAGGTTGTCATAGGCCGCGAAGCCGTTCGCATCGAGCATGGTGAGCAGCGCCACGGCCCGCATGCCGGCCCGCCGGGCCGCCTCGACGCCGAGCGGCGCGTCCTCGAAGACGATGCAGTCGGCCGGATCGACCTTCATGCGCTCGGCCGCGGCCAGGAACATGTCCGGATGCGGCTTGCCGCGAAAGCCCTGGCTCGGCGAGACGATGGTGGCGAAGCGCTGGCGCAGGCCGAGCGTGTCCAGCACCACCTCGATATTGGCCGGCGGCGCGGCCGTCGCCACGGCCATCGGCACGCCCGCCGCTTCGGCGCGCGCGATCAGCTCGACGAAGCCGGCATTCGCGGCCACATGCGGCAGATAGGCCTCGCGATAGAGCGCTTCCTTGGCGTCGCTCATCGCATCGAGCTCGGCGACGGCGGCCTGCGGGAAATAGGAGGAGATGATCTCGTTGCCGGCCATGCCGGCCGTCCGGGCGGCGAAGGTGTTGCGGTCGAACGGCAGCTGGTTACTGACGTGCCAGCTTTCCCAAGCGTCGTCATGGAAGCGCATGTTGTCGACGATGGTGCCGTCCATGTCGAAGATCAGCGCGCGGGCGGGCTTATCGCTTGTCATCGTCGGGCTCGAACAATCCCAGCGGCGGCTCCGCCTCGATGCGCTTCGCGGCAATGTCGATGCGCGGCGTGAAGGCCTTGGTGAAGGGCATCAGGACGGAGCGCCCGTCCGGCGTCTCGATATCGAGCAGGTCGCCCGCGCCGTAGTTCTCGACGGCGGTCACGGTGCCGAGCACGGCGCCGTCCGGGCCGATCACGCTGCAGCCGATGAGGTCGGCCTGGAGGAACTCGTCCTCGTCCGCATCCGCCGACAGCTTGTCGCGGGCGACAAACAGCTCGGTGCCGTTCAGCGCCTCGGCAGCCTCGCGCGTCGTCACGCCCTTGAGCCGGGCGACGACGACCTCCTTGGCCGGGCGGATATCGGTGATCTCGAAGCTGCGGCCCCTGCCATCGGCAAGCGGGCCGTAACCGGCGATCGCGAGCGGATCGCCGGTGAAGGTCTTGATCCGGACCTCGCCGCGCACGCCATGCGGCGCGCCGACGATTCCGAGCAGGATGAGATTTTCGTCAGACATGGCTCGTCGTTCCGGCGAGGCCGCGATGCGGCACAAAGCCGGAATCCATCGAAGGGCGACACCGCTCTACGATGGATTCCGGGTTTCCCTTCGGTCTCCCGGAATGACGAAGTCCCGTCTTCAAGACGAAATCACGCCTCGGCAGCGGCTTCTTCGGCAGCCGGAGCAGCGGCCTTCTCGGCCTTCTTCTCGGCGCGCTCCTTGGCCTTCTCGCCCGGGACGGCCTTCTTCGGGTTGTTGCGGGCCGGGCGCTTGGCGAGGCCGGCGGCATCGAGGAAGCGCAGCACGCGGTCGGTCGGCTGGGCGCCCTTGGCGAGCCAGGCCTGGACCTTCTCGAGGTCGAGCACGACGCGGTCGGCAGCGTCCTTCGGCTTCATCGGGTCATAGGAGCCGATCTTCTCGATGAAGCGGCCATCGCGCGGCGAGCGGGCGTCGGCGACGACGATGCGGTAATAGGGGCGCTTCTTGGCGCCGCCGCGGGTCAGGCGGATCTTGAGGGACATGGTCTTCTCCAGTCAGTTCAGGTTTGCAGGCTTTTGTTTCGCAGGCTCGGCGGCCGGGTGCCGGTAGATCCCGACCTCCGTGCCACGGATCACGAACGGTTTCTCGAAGGTGGCGCCGAGACGCTCGGCGACACGGATCGAGGGTCGATTATCGGGGTGGATCAGGCTCATCAGCGTGGTCCAACCCAAGTCACGATAGGCATAGTCGCGGACGCGCAGGGCGGCTTCGGTCGCGTAGCCGCGGCCATGCTCGCCTGCGAACAGGCTCCACCCGACCTCGGGCTCGGGCCAGCCTTCCGGCGAAAGCAGGCCGCACCAGCCGACGAGACGGGCGTCCTCCTTCGCTTCCACGGCCCAGAGACCGTGGCCGCGCAGCACCCAATGTCCAGCCATGCTGGAAAGCCGGCGCCACGAATCCTCGCGGCTGCTGGCGCCGCCGACATAGCGGGTCAGCTCTTCATCGCCGAAGAAACGCGCGAGCACGTCGAAATCGGCAGCCGTCCAGCCGCGCAGCCGCAGTCGTTCTGTTTCCAGAACGGGAATCACTTCTTCTTGCCCCCGAACGGTCCGCCCAGCCCGGGCAGGCCGCTGCCGCCGAGGCCCGGCAGCTTCGGCATCATGCCGGCGGGAGGCGTCACACCCTTCGGCAGACCGGGGAAGCCGCCCGGCGGCATCGACGGCAAACCACCACCAGCGCCGAGCTGCTTCTGCAGTTCGGCGAGCTGGGCCGGGTCCATCTTCGAGGGATCGGGCATGCCGGCAGGCAGGCCGCCGCCGAGCCCGAACATCGAGCCGAGCTTGCCGAGCATGCCGCCCTTCTGCTTGCTCATCATCTTCATGGCGTCGGCCATGCCGCGATGCATCTTCAGCAGCTTGTTGATCTGCTCGGCCGTGGTGCCGGAGCCTGCCGCGATGCGCTTCTTGCGGCTGTTCTTGAGCAGGTCGGGATTCTTGCGCTCGGCCGGCGTCATCGAGTCGATCGCGGCGATCATGCTCTTGAACATCTTGTCGCCGACGCCCGCATTGGCGAGCTGCGACTGGGCCTGCTTCATGCCGGGCAGCATGCCCATCACGCCGCCGATGCCGCCCATCTTCTCCATCTGCTGGAGCTGGGCGCGCATGTCGGAGAGGTCGAACTGCCCCTTGGCCATGCGCTGCGCGGTGGCCTGCGCCTGCTCGGCGTCGATGGTCTGCGCCGCCTTCTCGACGAGCGAGACGATATCGCCCATGCCGAGGATGCGGTTGGCGACGCGCGAGGGATGGAATTCGTCGAGCTCGTCGACCTTCTCGCCGATACCGACGAGCTTGATCGGCTTGCCGGTGACGGCGCGCATCGAGAGCGCCGCGCCACCGCGCGAATCGCCGTCCATGCGGGTCAGTACGATACCGGTAAGGCCGACGCGGGCATCGAAGGCGCGCGCCGTGTTGACCGCGTCCTGACCCGTCAGCGCGTCGGCGACGAGCAGAACTTCATGCGGACTGGTCGCGGCCTTCACCTCGGCGACCTCGGCCATCAGCGTGTCGTCGAGCGTCACGCGGCCGGCGGTGTCGAGCATCACGACGTCGAAGCCGCCGAGGCGGGCGGCCTCGACCGCGCGCCTGGCGATCTGCACGGCCGACTGGCCGGCGACAATCGGCAGCGTCTGCACGCCGACCTGGCTGCCGAGAATGGCGAGCTGTTCCATGGCGGCGGGGCGTCGCGTATCGAGCGACGCCATCAGCACCTTCTTCTTGTGGCGCTCGGTCAGGCGCTTGGCGATCTTCGCCGTCGACGTCGTCTTACCGGAGCCCTGAAGGCCGACCATCAGGACCGGGACCGGCGGCACGGCATCGAAATTGATGCCCTCGCCTTCGCCGCCCAGCGTCTCGATCAGGACGTCGTTGACGATCTTGATGACCTGCTGGCCGGGCGTGACCGACTTCAGCACCTCGGCGCCGACGGCACGCTCGCGCACCTTGTCGGTGAAGGACCGGACGACCTCGAGCGCGACGTCCGCCTCGAGCAGCGCGCGCCGCACCTCGCGGAGAGCCGCGTTGACGTCCTCCTCGGTCAGCGAACCCCGGCGGGTCAGCCCCGAGAGGATGCCGGAGAGTCTATCGCTCAGCGTGCCGAACATGCGGACCTGCCTGCTTGCCTCAGGAAGCCGTCACCACCGGAACCTCATCGCCAAGCGGTTTCGCGCCCGAGGGCGCAGACGCGCTGTCGGGCGTTGACCTCCGGGCTCATGGAAGCGGCTTGCGCGGCCCGGTCGGCGGATGTGGTTTCGGCGATGTCGGCGAAACGGATGCGGTCTTAAAGCGGAAGACTATGGCGAAAGTCAAGTTTGGCGGCGGTTTTCCGGTCGGCGGCGCCCTCCTCCGGCGCGGGGGCAACGACGAGAGAGCGTCCCGCCTTCCATCCCGCACATTCCGCCTATACACGAGATTGTGAAGCGCGGCCGCAGAACGGCCCTGATCTCGCGCCATCGCTTCGCGCTCCTGATTCGACAGCGATTCTCATGAAGCTTGCGACTGCCCTCCCTCTGCTGGCCCTCTCCCTCTTCCTTGCTGCCTGTGCCGGCGATCCCCGGCGCGAAGGCCCGCTCGACCCCCGCATGGTCGAGAAGCTCGCGGCCGTCTCGCTGGATCCGGCCCAGGCGGGGCGCATCCTCAACGCCTATCGCGCCAGCAACGGCCTCGGTCCCGTCAGGCCGGATCCGCGCCTGATGGCGATGGCGCAGCGCCAGGCCGACGCCATGGTCGCGGCCAACGCGCTCTCGCACGATGCCGGCGGCAACTTCACCACCCGCATCCATGCCGCCGGCGTCGACAGCACCCGGGCGGCGGAAAATCTCGGCGGCGGCTATTTCTCGGTCGAGGAAGCCTTCGACGGCTGGCGCAAATCGCCCGGCCATGACGCCAATCTGCGGATGAGGGAAGCCACCCGCTACGGCATCGCGCTCTCCAAGGACCCGCGCACCAGCTATCGCGCCTGGTGGGTGCTGGTGGTGGCGGCCGACCCGGAGCCGCGGGTGACCATGGGTTACGGTGACAGGCCGTCGCAGCCCCGCTAACCGACGACATCCTGCTACTCGATTGCGAGCGCTACGATGTCCATTCGTTTTCTTGTTCCTTTTGTCATTGCCGCCTCCGCCTCCTTTGCCGGCCTGACCGGCGCCCAGGCGCAGCCCTGCGCCACCAATTTCTCCTCCTCCGGCGTGCCGATGGTCTCGCAGATCACCTACAGGACCTGGGACCTGTCCAAGAAGGCGCCGGCCACCGTACTGCCGGCGATCGTCAGGGCGATCCAGGCCGACGGCGACTTCATGGACATCCGGGTCGACAAGGCGAGCGGCACCATCTCCGCCGTTCAGGAAGTGACCGGCTCGGGCCGTCCGCAGATCCTGAAGGTGAACGCGCGCAAGCAGGCCACCGGCACGCGCATCGACATCGCCTTCACCGTCCAGCCCGGCCAGATCGCTCCCGAGGCGGCCGTCCGGAAGGGCCTCTGCGACTTCCTGCGCGGCGCGCGCTGAGCCGTCGGGGATCCGCCTCCCGGATTTGGGGAGGCCGGCTCTTTACAAACCACCGCTTCTGGTGATGGCTCTGGTTTTTATCGGAGCCATCACCCATGACCTTCGAAGCCTGGGCCGCCTTCGCCGCCGCCACCGCCGTCCTCCTGGTCATTCCCGGACCGACGATCCTGCTCGTGATTTCCTATGCGCTCGGCCAGGGCTGGCGCACCGCCTTCCCGATCGCCGTCGGCGTCGCGCTCGGCGACTTCACAGCGATGACGCTCTCGATGCTCGGCGTCGGCGCGCTGCTCGCGACCTCCGCCATGGTCTTCACCGCGCTGAAATGGATCGGCGCGGCCTATCTCGTCTGGCTCGGGATCAAGCTCTTCCGCGCCGGCGGCACGCTCGACGCCAAGCCGCGCGAGGACGCCGCCCCCGCCTGGAAGATGCTCGGCCATGCCTGGCTGGTGACCGCGCTCAACCCGAAGAGCATCACGTTCTTCGTCGCCTTCCTGCCGCAGTTCCTCGACCCGAAGGGCGATTTCTGGATGCAGATGCTGATCTTCGAGGCGACCTTCATCGGCCTCGCCTTCGCCAATGCCATGGGCTACGCGCTGATCGCTTCGCGTGCCCGCGCCGTGGTCAGCAATCCCCGCGCGATCGGCCTGTTCAACAAGGCCGGCGGCACGCTCTTGATCGGCGCCGGCGTCGCCACGGTCGCGATCCGCTCCGGGAGCAACTGAAGCCGCCATGCCGGGCAAGGACGATCAGACCCTCGGCTTCTATGCCGAGGAAGCCGGCGCCTATGCCGGACGGAACCGGCAGGCCGAGCACCACCGCATCGGCCTCTTCACGGCAAGGCTCGCCCCCGGCGCCCGGATTCTCGAGCTCGGCTGCGGCGGCGGCCAGGACAGCGAGGAGATGCTGCGGCGCGGCTTCGACGTCGTGCCGACCGACGGCTCGCCGGAGCTCGCCCGGCAGGCGGAGCGGCGCCTCGGCCGCCGCGTCCGCGTCCTGCTCTTCGAGGATCTGCAGGAAGGCGCCGCCTATGACGGCGTCTGGGCGCATGCCTGCCTCCTGCATGCCCCGCGCCCGGCACTGCCGGGCATAATGGACCGTATCCACGCCGCGCTGCGGCCGGGCGGCGTCTTCTATGCCAGCTTCAAGGCGGGCGAGACGGAAGGGCGCGACAGCCTCGGCCGCTACTTCAACTATCTCTCGGCGACGGAACTGCGCGCGGTCTATGGGGCGGAGACGCGCTGGCAGTCCCTGGAGATCGAGGAGGAAATGGGCTCCGGCTACGATCGCCAGCCGACGCGCTGGCTTCACGCCCTGGCGATCAAGGCACCGTAACCTTGACGCGAGGGCGCGGCGGCCTACCTCTTCTGGGCCATGACCCGCCGCAAGCTCCTCTCCTTCGTCGGCCTCGGCGCCCTGCTGGCCTCGACCGGCGGCGCCTGGGCCGCGATCTCCCGCTCACGCAATCCCTATTACCAGGGGCCGGTCAGCGACCATTTCAACGGCCTTGTCTTCAGCGACGGCCGCCCGGTCAGCAAGGGCCTGCTCGACGTGCTGCGCTGGCAGACCGGCAAGCGCGAGCGCGAAAGCTTCCCGCCGCAATACGCCGCGCCGCCGCAGGACAAGCCCCCGGCGCAGGTCGACGGCGTCCGCATCGTCCATCTCGGCCACGCCTCGTTCCTCTATCAGATCGGCGGCCTCAACCTGCTGGTCGACCCGGTCTATTCGGAGCGCGCCAGCCCCTTCTCCTTCATCGGTCCGAGGCGGGTGAACGAGCCCGGCGTCGCCTTCGACGACCTGCCGCGGGTCGACGCGGTTCTGATCACCCACAACCACTACGACCATCTCGACATCGAGACGCTGGCGCGCCTGCATCGCCGCGACCAGCCGCGCATGATCATGCCGCTCGGCAACGACACGATCGTCAAGGCCCGCATCCCCGATGCCCGCGCCGAGGCGCATGACTGGAACGACCGGCTCGAACTATCCGACGCGGTCACGATCACGCTGATGCCGAGCTATCACTGGTCGGCCCGCGGCGCCTTCGACCGGCGGATGGCGCTATGGTGCTCCTACCTCTTCGAGGCGGGCGGCACGAAGGTCTTCCATATCGGCGACACCGGCTATCACGACGGCTCGCTCTATGAGCGGCTCGGCCGCGAGCACGGGCCGTTCCGCCTCGCCGTGCTGCCGATCGGCGCCTATGAGCCGCGCTGGTTCATGTCGGACAACCACATGAACCCGGACGAGGCGGTGAAGGTCATGCTGGCGCTGCGCGCCGAGCAGGCCGTCGGCCACCACTGGGGCACCTTCCAGCTCACCGACGAGGGTGTGGAGCGCCCGCTCGAAGCCCTGAAGACGGCCCTCGCCCAGGCCGGCCTGCCGGAGGAGCGCTTCCGGCCGATGCGGCCGGGCCTGAGCTGGAGCGTGTAGAGGGCGACCGTCGTCCCGAATACGCGCCCGTCATGGTCGGGCTTGTCCCGACCATCCACGTCTTCATGGGTCGGAACCGGCGTTCAAGACATGGATGCTCGCCACAAGGGCGAGCATGACGGGGAATGCCTATTTCACTTCGGCTGGACGTAGACGTTGATCTCGAGATTCGGATCGCCCGGATCGGTGAGATCGCTGACATACTCCTCCAGGAAGGTGTCCTTCACGACGATGCTCTTCGCCTCGAGATAGGCGGTGATCGTCTCATAGGTGGAGTCGATGTCGTCATAGGGCGCCTGGTGCAGGAAGCGCAGCGCCGGCCCGGCCGGCGAGGTTCCCATCCGGAAATCGGTGCCGAGCGCCGGCGCCTGCCCCCCGGGCGGGATCGCGACCGGCAGCATCGCCTCGAAGCGGAAGCCGTCGTCGCTCGTCTCGACAAAGAGCGTGAGCGGTCGTCCGGCCACCGCCAGCCCCGTTCTCTGGGCCTCGGCGCGCAGGGATTTGAAGCTGTCGGCGAGTTTCTGAAAGCCCTGGTCCCAGCTCGCCTGGCCGGACAGGACCATCACGGGCTTCGGCGCGAGCGTCACCTCCCCGACATCGCTGGAATCGGTGCCCTTGCCGGCCAGCGTCGCATTGGGATCCGGCAGGCCGGTCTGCTGCTGCAACGGCGCGGACGGCTGCCCGGGCTGAGGCACCGGTAGCGTCGGCGGCGGCTGCACCGGCTGCGGCTCGAGCGGGGCCGGCAGGCTCGGGGCGGGCTGCACCGGCTGCGGCGTCACCGGATTCGGCGCGGGCGGAGCCGGTTGCACCGGCTGCGGGTTCCCTGGCTGCTCCGGCACCGGGACCGGCGGCGTCTGTGCCGGGGCGGCCGGCGCCGCGCCGGGCGGCGGCGCCAGTGGCGCCGACTCGACCGCCGTCGGCGGAGCGACGCGCCCCTGCGCGACGGCCATTCCGCTGGAGGCACTCACCAAGCCGGCGAGCGCCAGAACACAAATCCGGGAATACCGCATCGTCACGGCCCTGAGTTTCACGCGATTCGCGCCCTTGCAGCGCAGCATAGAATGTCCACCTTCTTGCAGGAACGGGGATGAGGGTGGCTTTTTCACGTCGCCTCGGTCATAGACCCCGCATTCATGGGACGTGTGACCAAATGAACGCTCTGGCCAATCGCCGGTTCCTGAAGATGAACGGGCTCGGCAACCAGATCACGGTGCTCGACCTGCGCGGCACCAAGCATGTCGTCAGCGAGGCCGAGGCCCGCGCCATCGCCTCCGAGCCGCGCGCCCGCTTCGACCAGCTGATGGTCCTGCACGATGCCGTGACGCCCGGCACCGACGCCTTCGTGCGCATCTACAACACCGACGGCTCCGAGGCCGGCGCCTGCGGCAACGGCACGCGCTGCGTCGCCTGGGCGATGGTCGCCGATCCGCAGATGGGCGATGCGGCCAAGACCCGCCTCGCCTTGCAGACCAAGGCGGGGCTGCTGCCGGCGGTGCGCGAGGGCGAGACCCTCTTCACCGTCGACATGGGGGTGCCGCGCCTCGCCTGGGACCAGATCCCGCTGGCCGAGCCCTTCGAGGACACCAGCCGCTTCGAACTGCAGATCGGGCCGATCGACTCTCCCGTCCTGCACACGCCCTGCGCCGTCAACATGGGCAATCCCCATGCGGTCTTCTTCGTCGAGGACCCCTATGCCTACAATCTCGAGCAGATCGGCCCGCTGCTGGAGAACCACCCGATCTTCCCCGACCGCGCCAATATCGAGCTCGCCGCGGTGAAGGCGCCGGACCATATCGTGCTGCGCGTCTGGGAGCGCGGCGCCGGCATCACCCAGGCCTGCGGCTCGGGCGCCTGCGCGGCGCTGGTCGCGGCGGTCAGGCGCGAGCTCTCCGCGCGCAAGGCGACCGTCAGCCTGCCGGGCGGCGACCTCGCCATCGAATGGCGCGAGAGCGACGCCCATGTGCTGATGACCGGCCCTGTCGAATTCGAGTGGGAAGGCTGGATCGACCCGGCCCTGATCGAGCGCGCGGCCTGATGGCGCTGGAGGTCGTCACCTTCGGCTGCCGCCTCAACATCGTCGAGAGCGAGGCGCTGCGGCTCCAGGCTGAGGCCGCCGGGCTGAAGGACGCCGCCATCGTCAACTCCTGCGCCGTCACCGCCGAGGCGACGCGCCAGGCGCGCCAGGCCATACGCCGCCTCAAGCGCGAGCAGCCCGCGCGCCCCGTCATCGTCACCGGTTGCGCGGCCCAGATCGAGCCTGAGCGCTTCGCCGGGATGCCGGAGGCCGACCGGGTCCTCGGCAATGACGAGAAGCTCGATCCGGAGAGCTGGGCGGCGCTCGCCCGCTCCAACAGCCTCGGCCAGCCCGACACGGCCGCTGCCGACAAGCTCGATGTCGGCGACATCATGGCCCGCACCGTCCTGCGCGCACCGGTCACCGGCCGCTTCTCCGGCCATACGCGCGGCTTCGTCCAGGTCCAGAACGGCTGCGACCATCGCTGCACCTTCTGCGTCATCCCCTTCGGGCGCGGCAACTCGCGCTCGCTCGCGATCGGCGACGTGGTCGCGCAGTGCCGCCGGCTGGTCGAGGCCGGCGCCCGCGAGATCGTGCTGACCGGAGTCGACCTCACCAGCTATGGCCGCGACCTGCCGGAGACGCCCTCGCTCGGCACGCTGGCGCGCGCGATCCTGCGGGATCTGCCCGAGCTGCCGCGCCTGCGCCTCTCCTCGATCGACGCGGTCGAGGTCGACGACACCCTGCGCGAGCTGCTCGCGACCGAGGCGCGGCTGATGCCGCATCTGCACCTGTCGCTGCAGGCCGGCGACGACCTCGTCCTGAAGCGCATGAAGCGCCGCCACAGCCGTACCGACGCCATCCGCTTCTGCGCCGAGATCCGGGCCCTGCGCCCCGACATCGTCTACGGCGCCGATCTCATCGCCGGCTTCCCGACCGAGGACGAGGCGATGTTCGCCCGTTCGCTCGAACTCGTCGCGGAATGCGGGCTGAGCTTCGTCCATGTCTTCCCCTATTCCGCCCGCCCCGGCACGCCAGCCGCGCGCATGCCCCAGTTGCCCGGCGTCGTCGTCGCCGAGCGCGCTGCACGCCTGCGGGCGGCCGCGGCCGCCGCGCAGGAGCGGCATCTTGCCGAGCGCGTCGGCCGACAGCTCAGCATCCTGACCGAGCGTGGCAACACCGGCCGGGCGGAGGACTTCACGCTGGTGCGCTTCGGCCGCGACGTCGCGGCGGGACAGATCCTCACGGCGACGGGCCATGCCGCCGACGGGCGCGCCCTGCTGGCTGCGTAGCAGCGAAGGGAAGCGCCGCCTCGGTCGCCGATGGGAGGAGGAGGAGAGACCGAGGCGGCAGAGCCATGCCGGGACGGCAGACCCGGATATTAGACGCGCCGCAGCGGGAAAAGGTTCAATGCCTCAATCGGTGACCGCGCCGCGCACGCGCTGCACCTGATTGTTGCAGTAGCCACGCGGGTTCCAGGCGATCTCCATCGGCTGGCTGTTGCCGGCTACATCCCGGGCTCGCGTCATGATCGTGAACGGCCCGGCCCGATCGGCCGAAACCTCCGTCTCGAAACGCTGCCAGGCGAAATCTCCCTCGCCCGGCTGCAACGGGACCTCCTGCCAGCTCTCGCCACCGTCGCAGGAGAGTTCGACCGCAGCGAGTCGGACCGCGCCGCTCCAGGCAAAGCCGCCGACCTTGAGCCGATCGCCTGTCCTGGCCACGAAGCCATCGACCGGCGTGGTGACGAGCGACTTCACCGGCATGTCGGTGATCACGGCGAAATCGGCAGTATCGAGCTTGTCGCCCGGCCGCAGCGGCTCGACCGGCAGCCGGTAGTCGGTGCCGCGCATCTTCTCGCCGTCATGCTCGAAGGGGCGCAGGCTGATCCGGTCGAGCCATTTCTGCCAGGCCGAGCCGGGATAGCCCGGCGCGACGATGCGCAGCGGCCCGCCATGCAGGCGCGGCAGCGGCTCGTCATTCATCGCGAAGGCAATCAGGGTCTCGGGCGCGAGCGCCTTGACCATCGGCAGGCCGCGCGACAGCGCCGGCTTGTCAGGCTTGCCGACCTGCCGATCAGGCGCGTGATGGCCGGTATAGACGGCGCTCGGCTTCGGCCCGGCATGCTCGATCACATCCGCCAGCCGCACCCCGGTCCAGCGCGCGCAGCCCACGGCGCCGAGCCGCCATTGCAGCCCGTCCGTCGCCGGCGAGAACTGCGAGCGCCCGTTGCCGGCGCATTCGAGGACGGCGGTGACCGTGACGGTCTCGAAGCGCTGGCGCAGGCCGGCGACGGTCCAGACGGCCGGGCGCTCGACCTCGCCGTCGATGGTCAGCGTCCAGTCGCGCTCTTCGCCGATCTCGGGCAGTTCGCCATTGTTGCGGATGAAGAAGGCGTCGACCGGCGTGATCGGCTCGTCGAGCAAGGCAAGGCCCGGCTCGGCATTGAGCGCAGCCTCCTCATAGACATGGAGGCCGGGCTTCAGCCGGCGCAGCAGCGGCAGTTCGACGAGACGATGAGGCAAGCGACGATCTTCTCCGAGGGGCGCGGTGGCGGCTGGCCGGCATCGCGCGGGCCGCCCAGAAGACACATTGCCCACCGGTCTGTCGACTGCCGCCTGCGCCGCAGCCGCTCAGCGCTTGGCGACGACCTCCTCGCGCAGCGCCCGCCGCAGCACCTTGCCGACATTGGTCTTCGGCAGGGTTTCCCGGAAGAAGATCTGCTTGGGAACCTTGTAGCCGGTCAGGTTCTCCTTGCAGAAGGCGCGCAGCTCGTCGGCTGTCAGCGTCTGGTCCTTGCGCACCACGAAGGCCGTGACGGCCTCGCCGGAATGCTCGTCGGGCAACCCGATCACCGCCGATTCGAGCACCCCCGGATGCGAGGCGAGCACGTCTTCCACCTCGTTCGGATAGACGTTGAAGCCGGAGACCAGCACCATGTCCTTCATCCGGTCGACGACCTTGATCTGCCCGTCCGGCAGCATCACGCCGACATCGCCGCTGCGGAAATAGCCGTCCGCCGTCATCGCCTTGGCGGTCTCGTCCGGGCGGTTCCAGTAGCCCGCCATCACCTGCGGCCCGCGAATGCAGATCTCGCCCGCCTCGCCGAGCGGCATGTCGTTGCCCTCGCCGTCGCGGATCGCGATATCGGTCGATGGAATCGGATAGCCGATCGTTCCGGTGAACTCCTGGATGTCGGGCCGGTTGATCGTGGCGACCGGCGAGGTCTCCGACAACCCGTAGCCTTCGATGATCGGGCGGCCCGTGACCGCCTTCCACTGCTTGGCGACGGCAGCCTGCGTCGCCATGCCGCCGGCCACGGCGAAGCGCATCTCGGAGAAGTCGACCTGCCTGATCTCCGGGTGGTTGGCGAGCGCGTTGTAGAGCGTGTTGACGCCCGAGAAGAGCGTGAAGCGGTTCGCCTTCAGCGTCTTGATGAATCCCGGAATGTCGCGCGGATTGGCGATCAGGAGGCTTTTCGCGCCGATCCGGAGCATGAACAGGCAGCAGCAGGTCAGGGCGAAGATGTGGTAGAGCGGCAGCGCCGTGACCATGACGTGCTGGTAGTCGCTGCGCCCGAGCGGCGGCTCAAGCACCCATTCCAGCCACAGCCCGGCCTGCTGGACATTCGCCGCGACGTTGCGGTGCGTCAGCGTCGCTCCCTTGGCCACGCCCGTCGTGCCGCCGGTGTATTGCAGGAAGGCCACGTCGTCCGGCCCGACCGTCACCGGCGCCATCGCGGTTCCCCCCTGCAGGATCGGGAGCAGGGGCACCGCGCCCGGCAGGTCGTAGGGCCTGACCACCTTCTTGATCCGCCGCGCGACGAAATTGACGATCTTGCCCTTGAACCCCATCAGATCGCCGGCGGTGGCGATGACGATGGAATCGAGCTTGAGGTTCGCGCGGGCCTCCTCGACGACATGGGCGAAGTTCTCGATCACCACGAGCACGCGCGCGCCAGCATCGTTGAGCTGGTGAGTCAGTTCGCGCGCCGTATAGAGCGGATTGACGTTGACGACGGTGAATCCGCCGAGGAGCGTCCCGAAGATCGCCGCCGGATAGGCGAGGATGTTCGGCATCATCAGCGCGACGCGGTCCCCCTTCTTCAGCCCCTGCGCCTGCAGCCAGCCGGCGAAGGCCTCCGCCGCGCGCAGGGTCTCGGCGAAGGTGATCGCCTTGCCGAAACTCTCGAAGGCCGGCCGGCCGGCATAGCGCGTGCAGGCAGAGCGGATCAGGTCTGCCAGCGTCCCGATCCTGGCCTCGTCCAGCTCCCGCGGCACCGCCGGCGGGTAATGCGCCAGCCATGGGCGCGAGTCATGCATGGCTTGCGCGCCACCGATCGCGTTCATCATCCCCTCCCGCTCGCCCGGTTGCCCGTCATCGACAGGCTCCGGGCATTGTCGTCGTCATAGAGTGCGGAAGGGTGGGCAAAGGCGCAAGCGCCGGCTCATCATCTTCGCACAATGTTTATATATAAACTGTCGTGCAGGAGCGAAAGCAAGCGAAACCGGAAGCCAGGTGGCTTCCGGTCCGGTGCGGCTGGCAGGGCGGGGCGTCAGCGTCCCTGGGCCAGCGCGAGCGCCTGCGCCGAGACCACGGTCTCGGCCTGCTTGCCGGCGAGCTCGGCCAGATGGTCGAAGCGGGCGCTGAAGGAGCCGACGCCCGATGTCGCCGAGCGCAGCTCCACGATCAGCCCCGGCATCTCCGATTCCGGCACCAGCGCCTTGATCTGGTCCCAGCCGCGCCAGCCCGGCCGGGTATCGTAGCCGAGGATCTGGCCGCGCCGGGCGGAGACCAGGGCCGATGCGCGCGACATCGCCTCGGACGGGATCACCACGTCGACGGACAGGATCGGCTCGAGCAGCACCGGCTTCGCCTGCGGCATCGCCTCGCCCATCGCCAGCCGCGCCGCCTGGCGGAAGGCCATGTCCGAGGAATCGACGGTGTGATAGGAGCCGTCGGTCAAGGTGACCTCGATGTCGACGACCGGGAAGCCGAGCGGCCCCTTCTCGCAAAAGTCGCGCATGCCCGCCTCGACCGAGCCGATATACTGACGCGGCACCACGCCGCCGCTGATCCGGTCGACGAAGCGGATCCCCTCCCCGCGCGGCAGCGGCGCGACCTCGATGACCACGTCGCCATACTGGCCATGCCCGCCGCTCTGCTTGCGGTGCCGCCCGCGCGCGCCCGCATGGCCGCGAATGCTCTCCCGGTAGCCGATCTGCGGCGCCCGGCTCGTCACCGTGACGCCGTAACGCCCGGCGAGCTTCTCCAGCGCGACCCGCAGATGCATCTCGCCCTGGCCGGACAGGCGGGTTTCGCCGAGTTCCGGAATCTGCGTCATGGCAAGCGCGGTATCTTCCTCCGTCAGCTTCTGCAGCGCCGCGGCGAGGCGCACATCGTCCTTGCGGTCCTTCACCATGATCGCCACGGCGTGGACGGCCTCGGGTGGCGCGATGGCGCTGACGACGCCGGCCCGGGCCTTGCCCAGCATGAAGGCCTCGCCGGTGCCGATGCCGTCGAGCTTGGCGAAGGCGGCGACCTCGCCCTCCTCCGCCGCCGGCTTGCGGCTCTGCTCGCCGCCCTTCAGCGCGAGGACGCCGGCGATCCGGGTCTCGACGCCTCCGGACGAGGTCACCGTGTCCCCTTCCGCCAGCCGGCCGCGCATCACGCGGGCCAGCGAGAGCTTGCCGCCCTGGCTGGAATGCCAGCTCTTCATCACCTGTGCCAGCGGCGGTCCCTCCGCGAGGATGCCCGTGCGCCCGCGCGTCTCGGCGAGGCCGGGCGCCTCGTGCCGGAGCGCCTTGAGCAGCCGGGTCACGCCGTTGCCGCGCTCGGCCGCCCCGATCAGGACCGGCACGACGTGGCGATGCTGCAATTCGCGGGCGAGGTCGTCGAAGATGCGGTCCCGCGGCGGCTCCATGTCGCCCAGAAGCTCCTCCATCAGCTCGTCGTCGTAATCGGCAAGCCGCTCGAGCATCGAGAATCGCGCCTCCTTCTCGCGGCCCGTCTCGTCGACCGCCAGCGGCACGATCTCGCTCGGCGCATGCTCGCGATAGATGAAGGCCCGTTCCAGGGCGAGGTCGATGAAGCCGACGGCGATGCCGTTCTTCCAGATCGGGATCTGGCGCAGCAGCAGCGGCGTGCGCGAGGCGCGCTGCAGGATGCCGAGCGTCTCGCGCACCCGGCGCGAGGCCGTGTCGATCTTGTTGAGGAAGAGGAAGCGCGGGATATCCGCCTCCTCGAGCTCGCGCAGCACGAGCTCCAGCGCCGGCGCCTTGCGGTCATCCGCCTCGCAGACCACGACGGCGGCGTCGACCACCGGCAGCACATGGCGCATCTCGTGCAGGAACTCGACCGAGCCGGGGCAGTCGATGAAATGGAAGGTATCGCCGAGGAACTCGACCGTCGCGACGCTCGGCTCCGTGCTCATCTGATGCGCGCGCGCTTCCGGCGCGGCATCGCCGACCGTGTTGCCGCCCTTCACCGAGCCTGTTCGCGTCAGGGCGCCGCACCGCATCAGGATGCTCTCGAGCAGGGTCGTCTTGCCGCTCTGGAAGGGACCGACGATGGCGATGCATCGCGGCCCCGCGCGTCTGGTACCGGCTGCGGAAACTCCATTCTGTGCCGCTGCGGGCATGGCTTCCTCCTTCGGATCTGGCCGGGGCGGAGGAAAGGCGGGACGGCCTCCGCTCCGCACGGCAGTGGGCCGGCGGGAACGGCGAATGCGCACACGCCGGGAGGCGGCGGTCGCTCGGGCCCGACAGGGGTCGGGCGGCCGTCGAAGAGGCAGATGGGGAAGGTTCGCGCCGAACGACGGCCGACGCAAGCGATTTGTCCTCGCCTGTCACGACGCGCCGTCAACCTCCTCGAGCACGGAGACGCGACAGCGCCTGCAAGCCATACTTCGTCCTAGGGCGTGCTGCGTCCTAAGGCTGGCGTTTCGGGTTGCTCTGATCGATCGGCTGGCCGGAGGGCGCCGTGTCGCGGCCATAGGTCTGGTTCTGCTGGGTTTCCGTGCCGGGGCCGTGGCCCGTCTCCGGCCGGTTGGCGTTCGGCGCGTGTTGGGTAGCGCCCGAACCCGTCCCCTGCTGCGGCGCCATGCCCGTCGCGCCCGAGCCGCTGCCGGTGCCTTCCGTTGCGGTCGAGGGCGGCGAGGCCGGCTGCGCCTGCGCCAGCGAGGCGAAGGCTGCGACTGCGATACCCAGCGCAAATGCTCTCATGGAATGCCTCCGATGGACTTGCCTCACACGGAGGACCACCATCGGGGAACGTCTGCGCTTCGGCCGCAGTTCCGCTCCGGCAGGATCGCAACGGCCTGCTCGGCCGACGGCCCGGCAGCCTGGGAAGTGACCGAGACGGGCCGCCCCTTCAGCGGTTGCGCCGTTCCCCGCGCAGCGTGGCGAGCCCGATGCCGACCGCGTCGAAGCCGCCATCGACGGCGAGAACCTGGCCGGTGATGTAGCTCGCACGGTCGGAGCAGAGGAAGAAGATCGACTCCGCCAGCTCCTCCTCCAGCCCGTAGCGGGCGAGCGGGATGGCGTCGCGGTAGTCGGCGCGGATCTCGGCGCTGTGCACCGCCTTGGCCATGGCGGTCTCGACCGGCCCCGGCGCGACCGCATTGACGCGGATGCCCAAGCCCGCGAGCTCGGCCGCCTGCTGCTTGGTCAGATGAGCCAGCCCGGCCTTCGAAGTGCCGTAGGCCACGCGCAGCGTCGAAGCGCGCAGCCCGGAGATCGAGGTGATGTTGACGATGGCGCCGCCGCCATTCTCGGCCATCAGCGGCGCGGCGAGCTGCGTCGCCAGGAACGGGCCGGTGAGGTTGACGGCGAGCACGCGCTGCCACTCCTCATAGCTCGTCTCCAGCAGCGGCTTGAACACGGCCGTGCCGGCATTGTTGACGAGCGCGTCCAGCCGCCCGAAGCGCTTGGCGAGGCCGGCGAAGGCGGCTTCGAGCTGCGCCGGGTCGGCCACGTCGCAGGTCAGCACCAGCGTCCGCTCCGGCTGGGCGATCTCGCCCGCCGCCTTTTCCAGCCCCGCCCCGTCGATATCGAGCAGCCCGACCTGCCAGCCCTCGGCGAGGAAGCGCTTGGCCGTGGCGAGGCCGATGCCGCGCGCGGCGCCGGTGACGAGAGCGGTCTTGGTGGCTTGATCGGTCATGGTCTATCGTCCGGATGCGTCTCGGTTCAGGCCAAGGCTATGCATGCCGCCGCGCACGCCAACAAGCGGCTCCGCCCCGGCGCGCTTTGCCGGCATTGGCGCTCGACAAACGCGCTGCGCTCCTGTATGGCCGCGCTCTCAACTGAAAACAGCGCGCCGTAACGCCCGCGTGCCAACACGCGAACACGGCCATGGAGAGACCCATGAACATCATCGAACAGATCGACCAGGAGCAGGTTGCCAAGCTCAGCGAAGGCAAGGCCATCCCCGCTTTCCAGCCCGGCGACACCGTCCAGGTCAACGTCAAGGTCAAGGAAGGCGAGCGCACCCGCGTCCAGGCCTATGAGGGCGTCGTGATCGCCCGCAACGGCGGCGGCCTCAACCAGAGCTTCACCGTCCGCAAGATTTCCTATGGCGAAGGCGTCGAGCGCGTCTTCCCGCTGTTCTCGCCGAACCTCGACTCGATCAAGGTCGTCCGCAAGGGCAAGGTGCGCCGCGCCAAGCTGTATTACCTGCGCGATCGCCGCGGCAAGTCGGCCCGCATCGCCGAGCGCGTCGAGGCCAGGCCGGCCAAGGGTGGCAAGGCCGCCGGCAAGTAAGCCGCAGCCTCAGCGCAAAGAGATTGGAACGCGGTCCCCCGGGGCCGCGTTTTTTGTTATCCGCCACACGCGACGATCATTCCGACAACGCATAGCAAAATCAAACAAGCCGCCTTGTCATGCCCATAAAGCATCTATAAGTAAGACAATCATTAGCATACTACTTATGTTGGTGCTATGGACCTCACCCAACTCCAGGCCGCCTTCACTGCCGAGCTCGCCGCCGTCAACCGCAAGCTGCGGACGCTTGTCGACGAACGTGCCCGCGACATGGGGCTGACGCTCTCCCGCGCCCGCCTGCTGATGGAGCTCGCCAGGCAGGACGGTCCGATCCAGTCCGACCTCGCCGGCCTGCTCGATATCGAGCAGCCGACGCTGGTGCGGCTTCTCGACGGGCTGGAACGCAATGGCATGATCGAGCGCCGCGCCGTCGATGGCGACAGGCGCGCACGCCGCGTCTTCCTCACCGAAACCGCCCGCGCCCAGGCCGAGGACATCCTCGGCTTCCTGACAGAGCTGCGCGCCGGCATCCTGCAGGGCATCGAGCAGGACGAGCTGGAAGCCGCGCTCGACGTCCTGCGCCGCACCTCGCGCAACATCGCCGCCGGGCGGAGCGCCGCGCCATGAGCGCGCCGGAAGCCACGACCGCGCCTGCCGCAGCGCCGCTGCCCTTCGGGCTGACCATGCCGCCCGCCCGTGCACTCGCCTATATGCTCGCCTCGGTGACGTTGGCGATGACGCAGCAGATCGGCCAGAACATCGTCAACACCAACATCTACCAGATCCAGGGCGAGCTCGGCGCCACCGTCGCCGAGACCAACTGGCTGATCGCCGCCTATATGGCGCCGAACGTTTCGCTCTCGATCGCGCTGATCAAGATCCGGATGCAGTACGGGCTGCGCAATTTCGCGGAGATCAGCCTCGCCGGCTTCGTCTTCGCGACGCTGCTCAACTTCTTCTTCGTCCACGACCTGCAATCCGCCGTGATGATCCGCTTCATGAGCGGCATGGCGGCGGCGCCGATGTCCTCGCTCGCCTTCTTCTACATGATCGAGCCGTTGCCGCCGCAGAAGCGCCTCACCGTCGGCCTGTCCCTGGCGCTCACCAACACCACGCTCGGCATCCCGGTGACGCGGCTCCTCTCCCCCTGGCTGCTCGACATGGGCGGCTTCCGCAGCCTCACCCTGTTCGAGACGGGCCTGGCCATGCTCGCCTTCGGCTTCGTCTACGCCTTGCCGCTGACCACGCCGCCGCGCGTGAAGGTGATCGGCCCGCTCGACGCGGTCAGCTATCTGCTGATCGCCATCGGCTTCGGCTCGATCGCCGTCGTGCTCGCCCTCGGCCGGATCTACTGGTGGTTCGAGGCGCCCTGGCTCGGCTGGCTCCTCGCCGGCGCCGTCCTCTGCCTGATGCTGGCCGCGATCATCGAGCTGCACCGCGACAGCCCGCTCATCGACATCCGCTGGCTGACTAGCCCGACGACGCTGCACTTCGCCGGAGTGCTGCTGCTGATGCGCATCGTCCTGGCGGAGCAGACGGTCGGCGCCTCCAACTTCTTCCAGGCGCTCGGCATCCAGAACGAGCAGACCGCGCCGCTCTACACCATCATCCTCTGCGCCATCATCGCGGGCGGCCTGACCTGCGCGGCCCTGCTGCGTCCCGGCCGCGAGAACTGGTTCTACGGTACGGCGCTGGCCTGCGTCGCGCTGGGCGCCTGGCTCGACAGCGGCGCCACCAGCCTGACCCGGCCGCACGACATCCGGCTCAGCCAGGCGCTCGTCGCCTACGGCTCGGGGCTGTTCCTGCCGGCGGCGATGGCGCAGGGCATGGGCGGCGCGATCGCGCGCGGCCCGGTCTACATCCTGAGCTTCATCACCGTCTTCCTGTTCACGCAGAGCATCGGCGGCCTGCTCGGCTCGGCCATCTTCGGCAGCTTCATCACCCTGCGCACCAGCTTCCACTACCATGTGCTGGCCGACCATTTCGCCATGTCCGACCCGCTCGTCGCCCAGCGCATCAGCGAGCTCGGCGGCTCCTACGGCCACGTCCTGACCGACCTGGCGCTGACGCGGGCCGAGGGCGTGACCCTGCTCGCCCAGCAGGCGGTGCGGGAAGCCGGGGTGCTCGCCTACAACGACGCCTTCATGCTGATCGCGCTGATCGCCGCCCTGGCCCTGGCCGGCCTCCTCCTCCATCTCGCCGTCCTGCGCCTCAGGGCGCGCTCCGCCACCGCCCCTGCCCCGGCAGCCGGCTGATCGACACACCGCCATGACCCGCCTCTTCCGCTCCTTCTCGACCTATATCGCCCTTGCCATCGGCCTCGCCGGTCTCGTCGTGATCCTCTACGCCTGGCGGCTGCCGCCCTTCGCCAGCGCCATCGAGACGACCGAGAATGCCTATGTCCGCGGCCAGGTCACGGTCATCGCGCCGCAGCTCGCCGGCTATGTCGCCGAGGTGCCGGTGCAGGACTTCGCTGCCGTGAAGCAGGGAGACCTGCTGCTGCGCATCGATGGCCGCATCTATGCGCAGAAGCTCGAACAGGCCCGTGCCTCGCTCGCCGCCCAGCGCGCCGCGCTCGCCAATTCCGAGCAGGCCCGCGCCGCCGCCGAGGCGCGGCTGCGCGCCAGCCAGGCCAATGTCGCCAGCGCCGAGGCGGCGCTGCGCACCGCCGAGGCCAATTGGGGCCGCATCGAGCCGCTGCGCGAGCGCGGCGTCGTCAGCCAGACCAGCACCGACCAGAGCCAACAGGCGCTCGACCAGGCCCGCGCCTCGCTCACCGCGACACAAGCCGCCGTCGACGTCGCCCAGCAGGACGTGCAGACCGCGATCGTCAACCGCCAGTCTCTGGAAGCGGCGGTCGAAGGCGCCGAGGCCGCGGTCCATCTCGCCGAGATCGACCTGCAGAACACCCGCATCACCGCCCCGCAGGACGGGCGCCTCGGCGAGGTCTCGGCCCGGCTCGGCCAGTATGTCTCGGCCGGCACACAGTTGATGGCGCTCGTCCCCGCCCAGACCTGGGTGATCGCCAACTTCAAGGAAACGCAACTCGCCGGCATGCGCATCGGCCAGCCGGTGAGCTTCACGGTCGATGCGCTGCGCCACGCCCGGCTGACCGGCAGGATCGAGCGCTTCTCGCCGGCCGCCGGCTCCGAGTTCAGCATCATCCGGGCCGACAACGCCACCGGCAACTTCATCAAGATCGCCCAGCGCGTGCCGGTGCGCATCGCCATCGACCCGGGCCAGGCTCTGGCGGAGCGGCTGGCGCCCGGCATGTCGGTCGTCGTCAGCGTCGACACCTCTGCGTCGCCGCGATGACGCGGCTGCGACGGCGTCGATTGTCCGGCTTCATTGGAACTGCTACATAGTGGCCATGTCGCCGTGTGAGCATCATTTGCAGCGCTTCAGCGCCGTGCAGGGAGAAGGCCATCTGCCGCCCCTGCCGACGACGCAGGATTTCGCCGCGCTGCATGACCATGCCCGCCTGCCGTGGCGCTTCTTCGGCCGCTTCACCTCTTCCATCGCCGCGGGCCTTACCGGCGCCTGAGACCGGCCGCTTCCGCGCGGCCGGCGACAGGCGCCCGATCCTTTGCGCCGGAGAACCGGCGCAGCGATGAACCGATTTTCCAGACCACCATTCCGCAGACCGAGATCAAGCCATGACTGCGTCCACAGGCCCCCGCACTCTCTACGACAAGATCTTCGACGATCACGTCATCGACCGGCAGGAAGACGGCACCTGCCTGCTCTATATCGACCGCCACCTCGTCCATGAGGTGACGAGCCCGCAGGCCTTCGAAGGTCTGCGCATGACCGGCCGCAAGGTCCGCTCGCCGGAGAAGACGCTCGCCGTCGTCGACCACAACATCCAGACGACCGACCGCTCCAAGGGCATCCAGGAAGAGGAAAGCCGCATCCAGGTCGAGGCGCTCGCCAAGAACGCCAAGGACTTCGGCGTCGAGTATTTCAACGAGCTCGACAAGCGCCAGGGCATCGTCCACATCGTCGGCCCCGAGCAGGGCTTCACCCTGCCGGGCACCACGATCGTCTGCGGTGACTCGCACACCTCGACCCATGGCGCCTTCGGCGCGCTCGCCCATGGCATCGGCACCTCCGAGGTCGAGCATGTGCTCGCCACGCAGACGCTGATCCAGAAGAAGGCGAAGAACATGCTCGTCCAGGTGGACGGCACGCCTGCTCCCGGCGTCGGCGCCAAGGACATCACGCTCGCCATCATCGGCGAGATCGGCACCGCCGGCGGCACCGGCTCGGTGATCGAATATGCCGGCGAGGCCATCCGCGGCCTCACCATGGAAGGCCGCATGACGGTCTGCAACATGTCGATCGAGGGCGGCGCCCGCGCCGGCATGGTCGCCCCTGACCAGAAGGCCTTCGACTACCTGCAGGGCCGCCCCAAGGCGCCGAAGGGCGAGGCCTGGGACGCGGCCGTCCGCTACTGGGAGACGCTGCGCTCCGACGAGGGCGCGCATTTCGACCGCGTCGTGAAGCTCGACGCCGCCAACCTGCCGCCGATCGTCTCCTGGGGCACGAGCCCGGAGGACGTCATCTCGGTGCTCGGCGCCGTGCCCGATCCCGAGCTGATCGCCGACGAGGTCAAGCGCGCCTCGAAGAAGCGCGCGCTTGAGTACATGGGCCTGACCGCGGGCACCAGGATGACCGAGATCCCGCTCGACGTGATCTGGATCGGCTCCTGCACCAATGGCCGCATCGAGGATCTGCGCACCGTCGCCAAGATCGTCGAGGGCAAGAAGATCCATGACAGCCTGGACTACGCCATGATCGTGCCGGGCTCGGGTCTGGTGAAGCAGCAGGCGGAGCTGGAAGGCCTCGACAAGATCTTCCTCGCCGCCGGCTTCGAATGGCGTGAGCCGGGCTGCTCGATGTGCCTCGGCATGAACCCGGACCAGCTGAAGCCGGGCCAGCGCGCCGCCTCGACCTCGAACCGCAATTTCGAGGGTCGCCAGGGCTATCGCGGCCGCACCCACCTGGTCTCGCCGGCGATGGCGGCGGCGGCGGCCCTGACCGGCCACTTCGTCGACGTGCGCCAGCTGGGCTGAGCGGCAAGCGCGGGGAGGCTAGCCATGTCGAACGACCCCCGCGAAACCGCACGCGAAGCCGAGGCCAAGGCCGCGCTGGAGCGTGTCAAGCGCGACAGCGAGACCGTGCTCGGTTCGTCGATGAACCGGGCGGCCCAGCACTTCTCGGGCGCCGACGCGCCCGAGGGCGACAGGATCGAGCTCTGGGGACGGCGCATCGGCCGTTCCCTCTCGCTGCTGGGCGTCGTCGTGCTGGCCTGGTGGCTCGGCCATCAGCTGAAGTTCTGGTGACGGATATGGACGCCGTGGCGACCAAGAGCAGGGACATCGACTGGGACGGGGCCAAGGCCCCGTCGCTCGAAGCCTTCGAGATCATGGCGCAGGCCGCCTTCGACCGCCTGCCGGAGGAGTTCCGCGCGCTCTGCGCCGACGTCGTCTTCAACGTCACCGAATTTCCCGAGGACGACGTGCTCAAGGAGCTGGAGGCGGAGAGCCCCTTCGACCTGCTCGGACTGTTCAGCGGCGTCGGCCTGCCGCAGCAGGGTTTCAGCCCCCAGACCGGTCAGATGCCCAACACCATCCATCTCTATCGCAGGCCGATCCTCGACTACTGGGCGGAGAATGACGAGAGCCTGGGGGCCATCGTCACCCACGTCATGGTCCACGAGATCGGCCACCATTTCGGCTTCTCCGACGAGGACATGGAAGCCATCGAACAGGCGGCCGGCTGAGCCGGCCTCGAAGCAAGGACAAGAACCATGCAGCCCTTCACCACCCTGACCTCGACGCCCGCCCCGATGAAGGTGGTCAATGTCGACACCGACATGATCATCCCCAAGCAGTATCTGAAGACGATCAAGCGCACCGGGCTGGGCACCGCGCTGTTCTCCGAGATGCGCTACAAGGAGGACGGCTCCGAGAACCCGGATTTCGTGCTGAACCAGCCGGCCTATCGCAAGGCCGAGATCCTCGTCGCCGGCGACAATTTCGGCTGCGGCTCCTCGCGCGAGCATGCTCCCTGGGCGCTGCTCGACTTCGGCATCCGCTGCGTGATCTCCACGAGCTTCGCCGACATCTTCTACAATAACTGCTTCAAGAACGGCATCCTGCCGATCAAGGTCACGCCCGAGCAGCTCGAGATGCTGTTCGACGACGCCGAGCGCGGCTCCAACGCGACGCTGACGATCGACTTGGAGAAGCAGACGATCAAGGGGCCGGACGGCGGCGAGATCTCGTTCGAGATCGACCCCTTCCGCAAGCACTGCCTGCTCAACGGGCTCGACGATATCGGCCTGACCATGGAGAAGTCCTCCAAGATCGAGGCCTTCGAGGACAAGCTGAAGCAGCGCGCCTGGGCTTGACCTTCCCTTCTCCCCTCGGGGGAGAAGGTGGCAGTGCGTAGCGCCGACGGATGAGGGAAGGGCCGCGCAAGCGGCCCTTTTTCGTTCACCTGATCGCGCCACCCTCATCCGCCCGCCGGCACCTTCTCCCCCGAGGGGAGAAGGGCGCTAAACCACCAGCCCCTGCATCGGCCTGAGCTCGCCCGTCCCCGGGAACACCTTCTCGGCCAGGACCGGGCCCGACAGCCCGAAGAGATCGGCGACCACGCCCTTGGCGACCGTGCGGATGTCGGTCGTCGGCGCAAGGTCGCGGCTTTGGTAGAGCTGTCCGGGCTTCAGCCCCGGCCAGTCCGTGATCATCCGGCCGCCCTTCACCGCGCCGCCGACGAGAAAGGCGACAGTGCCGGTGCCATGGTCGGTGCCGACCGTGCCATTGACGGCGGCCGTGCGCCCGAACTCGGTCGCGACCATCACCACCGTGTCCTTCCAGACCGGGGCCAGCCCCTGCTCCAGCGCGGCGAAGGCCCCGTCCAGGCCGCCGAGCAGATTGGCCAGCCGTCCCTTGGCCCCGCCCTCATTGGCATGCGTATCCCAGCCCTCGAAGGCCAGCGCGGCGATGCGCGGCCCGTCATCGGCGCCGACGAGCCCGGCGACGCCTTCGGCGATCCGCCGCATGCCGTCGGCCGTGTCCGGCCCGCCGCCGCCCCTCGGCTCGGCCATGCCGCTGCGCCGCGCCAGCCCCTCGGTTTCGATCGCCTGCTGCAGGGCCATGGCGAGGCCGGGATCGCGCTGGCCGTAGAGATCGGCCAGCCGCGTGGTCAGGTCGATGCCGGCCCGCGCCATGCGCGGCGGCGCCCAGCCCAGCACCGGCGCCCGGCCCCGCACCACCAGAGGCGGCACGACGCCGACGCCGAGCACACCCTTGCGCGAGATGCCCTCCCCGGCCGGCAGGCTCGCGATCAGCCGGTTGAGCCAGCCATCCTCGGTGCTGCCCGGCCCCGACTGGCCGCTCTCCAGCACGTCCTGACCGTCGAAATGCGAGCGCTCGCGATAGCCCGTCGCTGTGGCATGGACGATCGCCGCCCGCCCTTCGCGATAGAGCCGGGCGAGGTTCGGCATCGCCGGATGCAGGTAGAAGAAGCCGTCGAGCGGCAAGGCCGCCTCGGGCCCGTCCTTGGCGAGCGCAATGCCCTCGCGCAGGCCGGCATAGTCGGGATCGCCGATCGGAGGCACCGCCGAAAGCCCGTCGAGCGCCCCGCGCAGCACCACCAGCAGGAAGCGCGGATCGCGGCTGCCCGCCGCCGCATGGGCGAATTTCGGTACGAAGGACCAGCCGAAGAGCGCGCCCGCCGCACCGAGCACGGCGCGCCGCGACGGCGTCATCCGTTCGCAATCGTCATCGTCGTCGTGATGCTCCATCGGCCTCATCTCCGCTGGAATTCGGGCGACATCAGCAGCAGGGCCAGCGCCTGCGACCTGCTCTCCGCCCGCGCCACCGCCTGCCTCGTCTCAGAGGAGAGAAGCGGACCGAGAACGTCCTCGCTCAGCCCGCGCGGATCGGGCACCGCATTCGCCGCCTGCCGGCCCCAGCCGGCAGCGACATCGATGCGCGTCTTGATGCCTTCGGCCGAAGCCCAGGCGGCGTTGCTGTCGGCGTAGCCGTTCGGCCCGGAAGGCTGCCAGAAGGGCTGGCCCATCGTCGCCAGAGGCCCGGCGATCTGGCCGAAATCGGGCTGGCGGCCCAGCGCGCGATAGGACGCGAGGAGGAATTCCTGTGGCGTGCGGATCTTGCTCGCCGGCGCCGTCCAGGCCGCATCGCTGCCGATCAGCGCCCGATAGACTGCGGGCAGGTCGCCCCCGCTTTCGCGGAACGTCCTGGCCAACAGCTCGACGAGCTCGGTCGGTGGATCGTCGGCCACGAAATGCCTTGCAAGCTTGGTCGCGATGAACCGCGAGGTCGCCGGGTGGCGCGCGAGATCGGTCAGCGCCGCGACGCCCTGCGCCCGGCCCGGCTGGTCGTAGGAGCGGCCGAGCAGCGGCGTCGCGCCGGGCTCGTGCAGCCCGGCGTTGAAGGCGAAGGATCCGGGAAAGCCGAGCACGCCCTCGCGCCCCACCACGGTCCAGCCCGTGATGATGCGGGCGAGATTGGTGACGTCCGCCTGGCTGTAGCCGCCGGAGACGCCGAGCGTGTGCAGCTCCATGATCTCGCGGGCGAGGTTCTCGTTCAGCCCGCGCCCGCGCCGCCGGCCCGCGGGCGAATTGGGGCCGATGGACTGGCGGTTGTCGAGGAAGTCGAGCATCGCCGGGTGGCTCTCGGCCGCGACCAGCATTTCCTCGAAGCGGCCGAAGACATGCGGGCGGATGGCCTCGCGCTCATAGGTCCCGGCCATGATGCGCGACATGTTGCTCTTGGTCGCACCGACGCAGAAATGGTTCGACCAGAACATCACCAGCCGCTCGGCGAAGCCGGTCTCGGCCGCGAGCGCCAGATCGACGCGCGCCTTCACCTCCTCGCGATAGGTCCGGTAGGGCAGCGCAGGCTCGTTCGCCGCCTTCCGCGGCGGCGTCATCTGGTTCTGCGGGGCGGCCGGCTGCGCATCGGCCGGCTGCGCCGCATTGGCGACCTGCATGCCCTGAGCCGGTTGCTGCGCGGAGGCGCGCTTCGCCTCGCGTTCGCGCTTCTCGTCATCCTCGAAGGCGTAGAGCGCCTTGCCGATTTCCGCCGCGCCCGAGAACGGCACGCCTTGCGGCTGGGCGACGATCCCGAAATCGATTTCGGCCAGCAGCCTGTCCCGCGCCTGCCGGCGCATCGCTTCGCCCTGCCCCGGCTTCGGCCCGAGACCGAAACGCTGGAGGGCAGCGGCCCCCGCCTTCAGATCGTCCGGTTCCGCCATGCCGCCGGCCTCCGCTGTTCAGGCATGCAGCATCCCGACCGACTATGGCGAAAACCAGAAGGACATCTCGACAATCCGAAGCAGACAGGGTCTCGCGGCCGTTTCTCCGCATGCGCCTACGGGCGCTGCTCAGCGCTCCGATGCTCCGCTTCCCAGAGGCAGACCGCCTCCTTGAGCGCCATGAGCTCGCGATAGCTGCTCCCGTCCTGCACCGCGAGGGCATCGATGCGGCGCTTGGCGAGGGCGTAGTCTTCGACCGTCTCGATCTTGAACAGGGGCGGGTCCGACCGGCAGGAATCCGGCCCGTGCCTGATTGTCGTTTTCATGGACGACCTCCCCGGACAATGAAGCTGCAGAAGATTATACGGCAAAGGCGGGAGATCGCTCTTGCGTCAAATCAATCCCGCTTCCGGCCCGGAAACCAAGCGGAATCGGCATGAGCCCCTAGCTTCAGGGTTGCTTGTCAATGACCCAAAGGGCGCCGAGGATCAGGCTCGTGCCGGGCGCTGGATCTCTCGGGCGGCGTTTTCGCGGCACGGATAGCGGGATCAGCCATGTACAAGCACATTCTCATATCGACGGACGGGTCAGAGGTCGGCCAGAAGGGTGTGGACCATGGGCTGGCCCTGGCGAAGAGCGTCGGCGCCAAGGTCACCATCGTCACCGTGACGGAGCCGTTTCCGATCTATGCAGGCGCTGCAGCGGGCCCGGGCTGGCTGCCTCCACCGACCGCGACCGTCGAGTACGAGGCGAGCCAGAAGGAAGCGGCGACGAGGACGCTGGTGGACGCCAAGGCCGCCGCTGACCGGCTCGGCGTCGCGGCCGAGACGGTCTACATCCCGGAGGCCCACCCTGCCGAGGCGATCGTCGAAACCGCCGGCAGACGCCATTGCGACCTGATCGTCATGGCCTCGCACGGCCGTCGCGGCCTTCGCCGCCTCCTGCTCGGCAGCCAGACCTCCGAGGTCGTCACCAACAGCCCGGTTCCGGTTCTGGTGGTCAGGTAGCGCCTGCGCCGCTACATCACTACCGTGATCGTCTCGGCCGCCCGCGTCAGCCCGGTATAGAGCCAGCGCGCCCGGTGCTCGCGGAAGGCGTAGCTCTCATCGAAGAGCACCACGTCGTCCCATTGCGAGCCCTGCGATTTGTGCACCGTCAGCGCGTAGCCGAAGGTGAACTCGTCGGTGTGCTTGCGCAGCTCCCACGGCACCTCCTCCTCGGTACCGTCGAAGAAGTTCGGCAGCACCGAGACCTTGACCGCCTTGGCGCCGGTGTCGTCCTCCGGCGTCACCCGCATGGTGACGAGCCCCTTCTTCGAGGTCGCGATCTCCTGCACGATCCAGGAGCCGCCATTGAGCAGCCCCTTGCTCTTGTCGTTGCGCAGGCAGACCAGCTTCTCGCCCGCGACCGGGCTGTTGTCGGTGCGGCCCATCAGCTGGCGGATACGGGCATTGTAGTTGCGCCGCGTCTTGTTCATTCCGACCAGAACCTGATCGGCCGTCATGACGATTTCCGGATTGACGTCGCCGCGCCGGATCACGCGGCTCGGACCGTATTCGCCATAGTCGAGCCGGCCGCCCTCGCGCACGATCATCGACATCCGCACGATCGGATTGTCGGCCGCCTGGCGGTGTACCTCGGTCAGCATGACGTCGGGCTCCTGCTCGGTGAAGAAGCCGCCGCCCTTGACCGGCGGCAGCTGCGCCGGGTCACCGAGCACCAGAACCGGCGTGCCGAAGGAAAGCAGGTCGCGCCCGAGCTCCTCGTCCACCATCGAGCATTCGTCGATGATGATCAGCTTCGCCTTGGCGGCGGCGCTCTCGCGGTTGAGCACGAAGGTCGGGCTCTCCTCCTCGACCCCGCGCGAGCGGTAGATCAGCGAATGGATGGTCTGCGCGCCATGGCAGCCCTTGTTACGCAGCACGAGCGCGGCCTTGCCGGTATAGGCGGCGAAGACGACCTCGCCGTCGACCGCCTCGGCGATATGGCGGGCGAGCGTGGTCTTGCCTGTGCCGGCATAGCCGAACATGCGGAAGAGCTGCGGCTCGCCGGCCTGAAGCCAGCGCGCCACGGCGGTCAAGGCGGCATCCTGCTGGGGCGACCAGCTCATCGCCGAAAGATCCTGAAAACGGGCATCGCGCAGATGGGGCCGAGTCGGGCGACGAAGGCAAGCCCGACATTGCCGGCCCCCTATGCCGCGCGCAGGCGCCGCACGAAGGCTGCGGCCTCCGCCCGCAGGGCCGTGATCCGGCCGTCGAGCTCGCGCGCGCTCGCCGCGCCTGTATCGGCCCGGCCGACGGTCTGGAGATTGGCGGCGGCGATCTCGCCCATCGCCATCGCCGCGGTGCCGGTCACGTCCGAGATGCGCGCCACCGTCTCGCCGAGCGAGCCGAGCAGCTCGACATGCGAGCTCACCATCGTCGCGATCTCGGTGCCGGTCTGCTCGACCGCCGCGACGCCGGCCCCGATCGTAGCCACCGCCTCCGCCGCATGGGACAGGGCCTCGTCGACCTGCGCGATCCGGTTCACAATCCGTGACGCCGCTTCCGAGGCCTGGTTCGCGAGCGTCTTCACCTCGGCGGCGACGACCGCGAAGCCGCGGCCCTGTGCACCGGCGCGGGCGGCCTCGATCGTCGCGTTGAGCGCGAGCAGGTTGGTCTGGCGCGCCACCGCCTCGATGATCGCGACGACCTCGCGGATCTGCGCCGCATTCTCCGCCAGCCGCGTGACGAGGGCGTGCGTGCCCGCCGCTTCGCGGGTCGCCGCCGTCGCCATCACCGAAACCCGCCGGACCTCGGCATTGATCTGGCGGATGACGTCCTCCATCCGCAGCGCCGCCTCGCTGGTGCGCCGCGCTTCCGCCCCGGCGCCGTCGACCGAGGCCGCGGCGGTCTTGGTGCTCTTCGAGATCTGGTGCACCCGCACGGCGGCATCCTGGAGCGCCAGGCGAAGCACCTCGCTGGCCCGGCCGATCTCGCCGAGCAGTGCGCCCAGCCGCATTTCGAACTCGTCGGCGATGCGCGCGAGCTCGGCGCTGCGCATGTTCTGCAACCGGCGGGCATCGTCCGCCTCGGCCTCGCGCGTGTTCAGCGTCGCGCGAACCTCGCTGAGCTGGCGCACTACCCGGGCGAGCTCGCCGATCTCGTCGGCACGCCCGCAATGCGGAACCTCGACGACGCGGTCCGCCGAACTCGCCTGGCTGATCGCCGTCATGAGCTGCCGCAGCGGCCGCGTCAGCTGGCTGCGCAGGAGCAGCAACGCCACCAAGCCGCCGCCGAACGGCAGCAGCAGCGCGAACAGGACCGTCCGCAGCCGGACGGCTTCGGCACGCTCCCCGGCCCGTGCCGCGGTCTCGCCGGCCCGCCGCGCCAGCTCGTCCCGAAGCCCCGAGGTGGTCGCGACGATCTCCTCGACATTGAGCCGCGCCTCCTCGGCCCCGGCCTCGAGCAGCGCCGCCCTCGCCGAAACGCGTTGGCCGATCTCGACGATGCCGCGCTGGAAGGCGATGAAGGTGCGGATCCGGGCGTCGAGCGTCGGATGGGCCTCGATCAGGCTCGCAGGCAACGCGGATATCAGATGGGCGCGGGCGGCATCGACGCCGTCGATCGCGCCATCCAGCCGTTCCAGCATCGTCTCGACCTCGCGCACGGGCGCATCTGCCTTGACCCGGCTGAGCAGCGCCGCCGAGGCGACGCGGCTGGACAGGAGCGAGGCGCTGCTCGCCAGGCGGATATCGGAGAAGGCGGCCGCATCGACGCGGCGCGCCTCGTCGAAGCCCCGCAACGCGCCGGCGAGGCCGAGCGCCCCTGCAAGACTCAGAAGCGCGAAGAAGATCATGATCTTCGCCGTCAATCCCAGTCGCCGCATCGCCGCCATCGCCTCGTCTTCGGCCGTCCTTTCGCAGATGCGAACGAACACGAGGTTAACGAACGGCAATATGTCGCAAGGAATTCAACAGCTTAGCCGGTTACGCAAATGCCGGAGCGCTCATCCCATCAGGCTGTCGAGGCCGCGCCGCAGCCCCGCCTGCTCGGCGACCCGCCGGGCGGCGAGCAGCGTGCCGCCGACATAGGGAGCGGCCGAACTACCGGCATCATGGCGGATCACCAGCCGTTCGTCGGGCAGGCCGAACAGCGCCTCGCAGGAGAGCACGAAGCCCGGCATGCGCACCGAATGCACCTGGACCGGGTTCGGCGCGCCGATCGCTCCGCCGCGCGTCTCGCGCACGCCGCCGAGTTCCGCGACCGGCTTGGCGGTTCCGGCCATGCGCTCGGCCCCCAGCGTCTCGGCCAGTTCCCGGCCGGTGCCGGAGGGCGTGTCCGGCTTGGCGGCCGAAGCGTAGTCGATGATCTCGACATCCGGGACGTATTTCGCCGCCTCGCGGGCGAAGCGGCGCAGCAGCGTCGCGGTCACCGAGAAATTGCCGGCGGCGAGAACGCCCACTCCCGCGGCCTTCGCCGCCGCGTCGATCTCGGCATAGTCCTCGCCGGTCATGCCGGAGGCGCCGACCACGACATGGCGGCCGGCCGCGACCGCCGCGAGCACATTGCCCTTCACGCTGTCGGGCTTGGTGTAGTCGATCAGCACGTCGGAGGGGATCGCAAGCGCCTCCTCGACCGAGGCGAAGACCGGAAGCCCGTTGGCCGGCAGTCCGGCCGCCTCGCCGAGATCCCGGCCTGCCGCCTTGCGCGATACGCCGGCGACGAGCGCGAGATCGGGCGCCGCGGCGATGGCGGCGACGAGCGCCTTTCCGACCCAGCCGGTGCAGCCGGCAAGCGTGATGCGGATCATGGAGATCTCCCGGTTGGAATCCGCCATGAGAATTAAGTCCCGGAGCGCGGCTTTGCCAGCCCCGGCCGCGTTGCCCGGAATCGCGAGGCAGCCTAGCTTCGCGGAATGAGACCTCGCGCCACCCGGATTCTCCTGCTCTGCCTGAGCCTGGCCTTCGTCGGCTACGCCGCCTTCGCCCTGTCGCCCTGGCCATCCGCCCTGCTGATCCGGCTCGCCTTCGGCTACGGCGCCTCCAAGACCGGCGAAGCCCTCGCCCGGCATGTCCCGGCCGACATCCGCGAGCAGCGCGACATTCGCTACGGCACGGCGGCGGAAGCGCTTCTCGACATCTATCTGCCGCCGGGGGACACGCAGGGGCGGCCGATTGTCGTCTGGGTCCATGGCGGCGGCTTCGTCGGCGGCGACCGCAAGGATGTAGCGCCCTATCTGAAGATCCTGGCCGGGCGAGGCTACCCCGCCGTCGCCCTGGGCTACACCCTCGCACCGACCGCCCGTTATCCGGGCCCGGTGCTGCAGGCGAACGAGGCCCTCGGCTTCCTCGCCCGCGAAGGCCGGCGCCTCGGCCTCGATCCGCGCCGGATCGTGCTCGCGGGCGATTCGGCCGGCGCGCATATCGCAGCACAGCTCGCCGCCGGGCTGACCGGAAAGGACTATGCCGAGCTGCTCGGCCTGAAACCGGCCGTGGACCCGGCGACCTTGCGGGCGGTCGCCCTGTTCTCCGGCGCCTTCGACCCGACGGCGTTCGACTTCTCCGGCCCGTTCGGGAACTTTCTCCGCGCGGTCCTCTTCGCCTATTTCGACACGTCGAGCCCGCTGGAAAGCGAGCAGATCACCGAGGCTGCGGTACCGCGCTATGTGACGGAAGCCTTCCCGCCGAGCTTCATTTCCGCCGGCAATGGCGACCCGTTGGCGCCGCAATCGGTGATGATGGCCCAGGCGCTGCGAGACCGCGGCGTCAAGGTCGACACGCTGTTCTTCCCGCCCGAGACCGAGCCGAAGCTGCCGCACGAATACCAGTTCGACCTCGACCGGCCGGAGGGGAAGCAGGCGCTCGACCGGCTGGCGGCCTTCATCCAGGCCGTGGCACCGCGGCGCTCGGCGCCCTGACCTTCAGGAGTCCGCTCCGATGAGCGCGCTCACAGCACCAGCCGCAGCAGCGGCCGCCCCGGCTTCTGCCGGGCCACTTCGGTGAAGCCGGCGCGCAGGAACACGCTCTCCGGCCCGACATAGAGCCCGTCGGCGCTGCGCTTGTCGCGATTGTCCATCGCCGCCGCCTCGATCAGCCGCGCACCGCTCTCGCGGGCGAAGCCGACGGCGCCGTCCAGCAATGCGCCGGTGACGCCCTTCCCGCGAAAGCCCTTGCGCACGAAGAAGCAGGACGCAGCCCAGTTGCTGATGTCCTCGGCCGGCGCGTCCGGCAGCGGCGTCGAGGCGCGGCGCGGATTGTTCCACTCGGGCACATGCGCCCGCGGGCCGACCTGCAACCAGCCGACGGCCTTGCCCTCGGCATAGGCGAGCACGCCCGGCGGCGGCCCCTTCCTCACCCGCTCCTCGAACAGTTGCCGCGCGCCCTCGCCGAGCAGCGGCTTGCGCAGCTGCGGCGGCATCCGGAAATGATTGCACCAGCAGCCATAGCAGGGTCCCTGCGGGCCGAAGAGATCCTCCAGGTCGCCCCAGCGCTCCGGCGTGAGCGGCACCACGGAGAAATCCGTCCGGTCCATCGCAACCTCCCCTTCGGCCGCCACGCGAGAAGGCTGGACACGCAGCCGGGATCGGCAGATCACTGACGCGCCACAGCCGGAGACCGCGCCATGTCGCTCGACGTCTACGCCGCCTATCTCATCGCCTGCATGGTCATCATCATCGTTCCGGGCCCGACCGTCACGCTGATCGTAGCCAACAGCCTGAAGCACGGTACCCGCGCCGGTCTCCTCAATGTGGCAGGAACCCAGCTCGGTCTCGGCGTCATGGTCCTCGTCGCCGGCATCGGGCTGAGCTCGGTAATCGCCGCGCTCGGCCATTGGTTCGAGTGGCTGCGGCTGGCCGGCGCCGCCTATCTGATCTGGCTGGGCTGGAAGATGTTCCGTTCGGCCGGCGCCGACCTCGATGGGCACGCGCCGGCGAGGCCGCCGCGCGGCGGCTTCTTGCTGCAGGGCGCGCTCGTCGCCCTCAGCAACCCGAAGACGCTGCTGTTCTTCGGCGCCTTCTTCCCGCAGTTCCTCGATCCGTCGCGCGACCACGCCACGCAGATCGCCATCATGGGCGCGACGGCACTGGCCTTCGCCGCGCTCAGCGACGGCGCCTATGCCCTGCTCTCCGGCCGCGCCGGCCATCTGCTCTCGCAGCGGCGCGTCCGGCTGCTGTCGAGGTTCAGCGGCGGGCTCCTGGTCGGCGGCGGCCTCTGGCTCGCCTCGGCGCGGACGAGCTGAGCCGCCGGGAGCCTCACCAGGCGATCGGTTCGCCGGTGTAATCGCGGAAGCTGTTGCTCTCCGCCATGCCGGAGCCGTCGATGGTGCGGATCAGCCCACCGGCGCTCTCGGCCGGTGTGATATCGGCGCCACCACCGCCCATATCGGTCTGGACCCAGCCCGGGTGGAACAGCAGCACGCTGACATTGCGCGCGCGCACCGCATTGCCGAACACGACCATCGCCATGTTCACCGCCGCCTTGGACGAGCGATAGATCAACGCATTGCCGGGATTGGCGCCGATCGAGCCCATGCGGCTCGAGATCGTCGCGATCTTGCGCCCCTGCCCCGCCTCGATGTTCGGCAGGAAGGCCTGCGCCACCCGCACCGGCGCATAGACATTGACCTCGAAGACCTCGCGCCAGGCCTCGAAATCGACATCGAGCCCGCTCTGACGGTCGCGCGGGCCGTAGAGGCCGGCATTGTTGAGCAGGACGTCGATCGCGCGGCCGGCCAACGCCTCTTTGGCGGCGGCGACACTGGCATCGGAGGTGACGTCGAGTTCGATCGGCGTCAGCGCGCCGGGATGCGCGGCTGCGAGCTCGCCAAGCGCCCCGCCCCAAGGGTTGCGGGCCGCGGCGACGACATGGTCGCCACGGCGCAGCAATTCGATGGTGAGCGCGAGGCCGATGCCGCGATTGGCGCCGGTGATCATCCAGGTCTGAGGCATCAGCTTTCTCCGTAGCGGGGACCGGAGGTAAGGCTTGCCCGCCCCCATTTCCAGACCGATAGTCCCGCCCCCGTACCGTTGGCAAAGGCTGCGACATGGCCGAACAACAGATCCGCTTCAACGACGGCGCCGCCTATGAGGAGATGATGGGCAAGTGGAGCCGTCTCGCCGGAGACGTCTTCCTTGACTGGCTCGCAGCGCCCGAATGCCTGAGCTGGGCGGATATCGGATGCGGCAACGGCGCCTCGACGCAATTGATCTTCGATCGCTGCGCGCCGGCCGCCTTGAGCGGCATCGACCCGTCGCAAGGGCAGCTCGACTATGCCCGCAAGCGCCCCGTCGCCAGCCTCGCGACGTTCACGCTGGGCGACGCGATGGACCTGCCCTTCCCGGACCGGAGCTTCGACGCCGCAGTCATGGCGCTCGTGATCTTCTTCGTACCCGATCCGGCCAGGGGCGTGGCGGAGATGGTGCGCATCACGCGGCCCGGCGGCCTCATCGGCGCCTATGCCTGGGACATGCCGGGCGGCGGCTTCCCCCTCGAACCCCTGCTGGCCGAACTCCGGGCACTCGGGACCACGCCGCCTCGCCCGCCAAGCGCCGACATTTCACGGATCGAGAGCCTGGCTGAGCTCTGGACGCAGGCCGGATTGCGCGATGTCGAGACGCGCGAGATCAGCGTGCGCCGCCATTTCGCAGATTTCGATGCGTTCTGGCATGCAAGCACGCTCGGCGCGACCATCGCCCCCGCCATCACCGCCCTACCCCTCGAAACGGTGACCGCGCTCAAGGACAAGGTGCGTGCGCGTATCACCATCGCCGGCGATGGCAGCGCGTCCTATGTCGCGCGAGCCAACGCCGTGAAGGGCCGGGTGGCGCTGCGAAGCTGAGACGCTCCGCGTCTCAGCCTGTCGCGAGTCAGTCCTTCGCCTTCCCGTATCCTCCCGCCGTCGGCGTGATCACCGTCACGGCCTCGCCGGCCTGGAGCAGCGTCTGGTCCGACGGCTTCAGCTCCTCGACGACGCCGGAGAGGCGGCGCACCGTCGTCCGGCCGAGCTGCCCGGCCTCGCCGCCCTTCACGCCGAAGGGCCGCACCTTGCGGTGGGAGGCGAGGATCGCGCAGTCCATCGTCTTGAGGAAGCGGATGGTGCGGCTGGTGCCGTCGCCCGCCGTCCATTCGCCCTTGCCGCCGGAACCGAGGCGGATGTGGAAATCCTCCAGCACGACGGGGAAGCGCGTCTCCAGGATTTCCGGATCGGTCAGGCGCGAATTGGTCATATGGACATGCACGCCCGAGGTCCCGTTGAAGCCCGGCCCTGCCGGCGAGCCGGAGCAGATCGTCTCGTAATACTGGTACTGGTCGTTGCCGAAGGTCAGGTTGTTCATCGTGCCCTGCGAGCAGGACATCGCCTGCAGCGCACCGAACAACGTGTTCGTCACCGCCTGCGATACCTCGACATTGCCCGCCACCACCGCAGCCGGATAGCGCGGCGCCAGCATCGAGCCTTCCGGCACGACGATCCGGATCGGCCTGAGGCAGCCGGCATTCATCGGGATCGCATCGTCGACCATGACCCGGAAGACATAGAGCACGGCGGCCCGCGTCACCGGCGCCGGCGCGTTGAAATTGTCCGGCCGCTGCTCGGAGGTGCCGGTGAAGTCGACCGTCGCCTCGCGCTTCTCGCGGTCGATGGTGATCTTCACCTTGATCGCGCAGCCCTGGTCCATCGGATAGGTGAACTCGGCGTCGTGCAGCTTGGTGAGGAGCCGCGCCACGCTCTCGGCCGCGTTGTCCTGGACATGGCCCATATAGGCCTGGACCACGTCGAGCCCGAAGGAGCGGATCATCTTGCGCAGCTCCGCCACGCCCTTCTCGTTGGCGGCGATCTGCGCCTTCAGATCGTTGACGTTCTGCACGACGTTGCGCACCGGGTAGCGCGCGCCGGTCAGCAGCTTGACCAGCTCCTCCTCGCAGAAGCGGCCCTGATCGACGATCTTGAAATTGTCGATATAGACGCCCTCTTCCTCGATATTCGTCGCCAGCGGCGACATCGAGCCCGGCGCCGTGCCGCCGACATCGGCGTGGTGGCCGCGGCTCGCCACCCAGAACAGGATGTTCCTGTCCTCAGCATCGAAGACCGGGGTGCAGACCGTGATGTCCGGCAGATGCGTGCCGCCGTTATAGGGCGCGTTGAGGCAGTAGACGTCGCCCGGCCGGATCACCGGGTTGTTCGAGATCACCGTCTCGACCGAGCGGTCCATCGAGCCGAGATGCACCGGCATGTGCGGCGCGTTGGCAACGAGCGCGCCGGTCTGATCGAAGACGGCGCAGGAGAAGTCGAGCCGCTCCTTGATGTTCACCGAATAGGCGGTGTTCTGCAGCGTCACGCCCATCTGCTCGGCGATCGACATGAACAGGTTGTTGAAGATCTCGAGCATCACCGGATCGGCCTTGGTGCCGATCGCCGCCTGCTGGACGAGCGTCTTCACGCGGACGAGGACGAGATGGTCCTTGGCCGTCAGCTTCGCGCTCCAGCCTTCCTCGACCACGACGGTCTGGTTCGGCTCGATGATGATCGCAGGTCCCACGACACTCTGGCCGGGCTGCAACGCCTCGCGGCGGACGATCGCGGCATCGTGCCACTGCCCCTTGGCGAAGAAGCGCGTGCGCTCGGCGGCAACCGGCTCGCCGGCCTGCTCGGCCGCAGCAGCTTCCTCGAACTTCGCGCCACCGCCGACGGCCTCGACCTCGACCGCCTCGACGACCAGCGCCTTGGTCTCGTCCATGAAGCCGAAGCGCGCCTTGTGCGCGGCCTGGAAGGCCTCCTGCATCGCAGCGCGGGTTCCGGCGGGCACCGCGATGGCGGTGTCGGTGCCGGCGTAGCGGATATGGGCGCGGACATGGATGGCGATGTCGCCTTCCGCCACGCCCTGGCCGGCGACCTCCGCCTTCGTATCGGCCGCAAGCTTGGCCGCCACGGCCTCGATCGCCCCCTTGGCCTCGCCGTCGAGCGCGACGTCGAGCGCCGCCGTCCGCGTCGAGCGGATCTCGGCGAGCCCCATGCCATAGGCCGAGAGCAGGCCGGAGAACGGGTGCAACAGCACCGTCTTGATGCCGAGCGCGTCCGCCACGAGGCACGCATGCTGGCCGCCGGCGCCGCCGAAGGAATTCAGCGCATAGCGGGTGATGTCGTAGCCGCGCTGCACCGAGATCTTCTTGATCGCCTCGGCCATGTTGGCGACGGCGATCTGGATGAAGCCGTCAGCGACCTCCTCCGGCGAGCGTCCGTCGCCGACCTCGGCCGCCAGCGCGGCGAACTTAGCCCTGACCGTCCCGACATCGAGCGGCTGGTCCTGTTGCGGCCCGAAGATCGCCGGGAAATAGGACGGGATCAGCTTGCCGACCATGACGTTGGCGTCGGTCACGGCGAGCGGGCCGCCGCGGCGATAGGCGGCCGGGCCGGGATTGGCGCCAGCCGAATCCGGGCCGACGCGGAAGCGCGCGCCATCGTAGTGGAGGATCGAACCGCCGCCGGCCGCGACGGTATGGATCAGCATCATCGGCGCGCGCATGCGCACGCCTGCGACTTCCGTCTCGAAGGCACGCTCGTATTCGCCGTCGAAATGGGCGACGTCGGTGGAGGTGCCGCCCATGTCGAAGCCGATCACCTTGTCGAAGCCGGCCGAGCGGCCGGTCTCGGCGAGGCCGACCACGCCGCCGGCCGGGCCGGAGAGGATCGCGTCCTTGCCCTGGAACAGCTCGGCGGCGGTGAGGCCGCCGGACGACATCATGAACATCAGCCGCGCGCCGGTGCGGGCGACGTCGAGCTCCTCCGAAACCTGCTGCACATAGCGGCCGAGAATGGGCGAGAGATAGGCGTCGACCACGGCGGTGTCGCCACGTCCGACCAGCTTCACCAGCGGCGAGACCTCGTGGCTGACGGAAACCTGCGGGAACCCGATCGCACGGGCGATCCGGGCGGCCGCCTGCTCATGGGCGGTGTAGCGATAGCCGTGCATGAAGACGATCGCGACGGCGCGGAAACCGGCATCGTATTGCGCCTGCAGGACCGCACGCAGCGCCGCCTCATCGAGCGCACCTTCGACCGTGCCATCGGCAAGCACGCGCTCTTCGACTTCCAGCACGTCCTCATAGAGCTGTTCGGGCTTGACGATCTGCTTGGCGAAGATGTCGGGCCGGGCCTGGTAACCGATGCGCAGCGCATCGCGAAAACCCCTGGTGGTGACGAGCAGGGTGCGGTCGCCCTTGCGCTCGAGCAGCGCATTGGTCGCGACCGTCGTGCCCATGCGCACCTCGCCGACCGCGCCGGCGGGGATCGGCTCGCCGGCCTTCAGCCCGAGCAGGTCGCGGATGCCCTGCACGGCCGCGTCGCGATAGGCGCCGGGATTCTCCGAGAGCAGCTTCCTGGCATGGAGATTGCCAGACGGATCGCGCCCGATCACGTCGGTGAAGGTGCCGCCGCGATCGATCCAGAAGTCCCAATGCGACGGCGCCATGAAGCCCTCCCTCCGCTCCCCGGAAGGAGCGACCAACAATGACGTTTCATCGATAAATCGTCGATGAGTTATTGACAAGCCGATTTCGCCGGCTACGATCGCAAATGTGGCTGGAACATGGCTGAGAGGCCGGGCCGGCAAGTGGAGGATGCGATGATGCAAGCTGTCCTGGCAACCGGGGGCGTGCGCGCCGCCTTCCCGATCGAGCGGCGCATCCCATGATCCGCCGGACGCTCGACGCGCTCTATCTGCTGGCGGGCTATCTCGCCGGATTGTTTCTCATCGCGATCTTCGCCCTGATGATGCTGCTGTCCATCGGCCGCCAGATCAACCTGAACGTGCCGTCCGGCGACGATTTCGCCGGCTGGTCTCTCGTCGCGATGGCCTTTCTCGGCCTCGCCCATACCTTCAAGAGGGGCGAGATGATCCGGGTCGGCTTGCTGCTCGAGCGGTTGCACGGCCCTTCCCGCCGCATCGCCGAGCTGGTCGCGCTGACCATCGCAGCCGCGTTCATCGCCTATTTCACCTGGCAGGCCGGGCGCCTCGCCTATGATTCCTGGCGCTTCTTCGACATGTCCACGGGCGTCATCTCGGTCCCGCTCTGGATTCCGCAGCTCGGCATGGTCATCGGCCTTGCGGTCCTGCTCCTGGCGATCGCCGAGGAATGGCTGATCGTCGCGCGCGGCGGCAAGCCGACCTACGAATCCGTACCGCCACAGACCACCGAAGAGCTGATCGAGCGCGTGGCGCAGGGCGGGGGCGTCTGAGCGATGAGCCTTCCCCTTCTGTCGATCGTCCTGCTCGGCTTTCTCGTCATCGTTCTCGCCAGCGGCGTCTGGATCGCCGTTGGCCTCGGCCTCGTCGGCCTGCTCGCGATGCTGCTCGTCACCGACGTCCCCATCGGCCAGGTGCTGGCGACGACGGTATGGAGCGCGTCGGCATCCTGGACGCTGGCCGCCCTGCCGCTCTTCATCTGGATGGGTGAGATCCTGTTCCGGACCCGGCTCTCGGCGCAGATGTTTCAGGGCCTTTCGCCCTGGCTGCAATGGCTGCCCGGCCGGCTGATCCACACCAACATCGTCGGCTGCGGCATCTTCGCCGCCGTTTCCGGATCTTCCGCCGCGACGGTCGCGACCATCGGCAAGATCTCGTTGCCGGAGCTCAGGAAGCGCGGCTATGACGAGCGCCTGAGCCTCGGCACCCTTGCCGGCTCCGGCACGCTCGGGCTGCTGATCCCGCCCTCGATCCCGATGGTGGTCTACGCGGTCACGGCCAACGTCTCGGTGCTGCAGGTGTTTCTCGGCGGCTTCCTGCCCGGCCTGCTCGTGATGGCCCTCTATATGGGCTACGTCATCGTCTGGTCGCTGCTCAACCCGAACAAGACGCCGCCGCGCGACCCGAGCATGGCTTTCATGGAGAAGGTCAGGCAGTCGGCGAAGCTCGCTCCTTGCCTGCTGCTGATCGCGGCGGTCTTCCTCGCGCTGATCCTCGGCTTTGCCACGGCCACCGAATGTGCGGCATGGGGCGTCACCGGCGCACTGTTCCTGGCCTGGTGGAGCGGCACCCTCACCTGGCAGACCTTCTTCGACAGCGTGATGAGCGCAACGCGCCTGACCTGCATGATCATGCTGATCCTGGCGGGGGCGGCCTTCTGCACCGCGGCGATGGGTTATACCGGCATCCCGGCCGCGCTCGCCGAATGGGTCAAGGGCCAGTCGCTCTCGCCGCACATGCTCGTGCTGGCACTGACCGTCATGTACATCATCCTCGGCTGCCTGATCGACGGCATTTCGATGATCGTCCTGACCGCCGTCATCGTTCTGCCGATGGTCAAGGAAGCCGGCTTCGATCTGGTCTGGTTCGGCGTCTATCTCGTCATCCACGTCGAGATGGCGCAGATCACACCCCCGGTCGGCTTCAACCTGTTCGTGCTGCAGAACATGAGCGGCAAGGATACCTGGACGATTGCGAAGGCCGCGTTTCCGTTCTTCATTCTGCTGAACGTCGCCGTCATCATCATCACGACCTTCCCGCAGATCGTGCTCTACCTGCCGAAGCTCGCCTTTCCGGACTGATCCTCGGCCCAATCACCACAAGCAAAAGAGAGGGAATGACATGATCAACCGCAGACATCTCGCCGCCGCCTCCTTCGCCTTCGGCGTCAGCGCACTCGCCTTCGCCATGCCGGCTTCGGCGCAGACCAAGTGGAACCTGCCGGCGGCCTACCCATCCGACAACCCGCACAGCGAAAACCTCGTGCTCTTCGCCAAGGACGTCGAGGCGGCCACCGCCGGCAAGCTGCAGATCACGGTCCATCCGAACGCCTCGCTGTTCAAGGCGCCGGAGATCAAGCGCGCGGTCGCCTCGGGCCAGGCCCAGATGGGCGAAGTGCTGATGTCGCTGCACGAGAACGAGGATCCGGTCTACGGCATCGACGTCGTGCCCTTCCTGGCCACCTCCTTCGCGGATTCGCGCAAACTCTATACGGCCTCCAAGGCCGCGATCGAGAAGAAGCTCGACAGCCAGGGCATCAAGCTCCTCTTCATGGTTCCCTGGGCGCCGCAGGGCGTCTACGCCAAGAAGGACATCAATACGGTCGAGGACATGAAGGGGCTGAAATGGCGCTCCTACAATGTCGGCACGGCGCGCCTCGGCGAGCTGCTCGGCATGCAGTCCGTCACCATCCAGGCGGCCGAGCTGCCGCAGGCGCTGGCCACCGGCGTGGTCAACTCCTTCATGTCGTCGGGCGGCACCGGCTACGATTCCAAGGCCTGGGAATCCCTGACGCACTTCTACGACACCCAGGCCTGGATTCCGAAGGACGCGACCTTCGTCAACAAGGCCGCCTTCAACGGCCTCGACAAGGCGACGCAGGACGCGATCCTGAAGGCTGCCGCCACCGCCGAGGAACGCGGCTGGAAGATGTGGCAGGAGAAGGCCGGCTGGTATCTCGACCAGCTCAAGGCCAAGGGCATGAAGGTGCAGGCCCCCTCGCCCGAGCTTGCCGCCGGCTTCAAGAAGGCCGGCGAGACCCTGACCGCCGACTGGCTGAAGAAGGCGGGCGCGGAAGGCCAGGCGATCATCGACGCCTACAAGAAGATGTAAGGCGGGCGACCTCGCCACACGTCAAATCAAGATGGCGGTCATCCCGGGCGTAACGAAATGAAGCCCCCGGGACCCATGCCGGAACGGTTCAGGCATGGGTCCCGGATCAGCGCCGCCAACGCGGCTTGTCCGGGATGATGCAACGCTTTTTTTTGGATGATCGAGTGCGATGACCTCCCCGCCTCCCGACACGCTCGGCCCGATCGTTTCATCCGGCCATCTCGCCTCCGGGGCCCTGCCGGCCCTGTCGGAGTTCGAGTTCGCGATGAACATGACGGTGCACGCCTTCCAGCGCTGGATGATCCGCTGCATGGCGGCGGCGGGGGTCCCCGATCTTTCGCCGCTCGACGTGCTGGTGCTGCACAACGTCAATCACCGCGGCAAGCCGAAGCGGCTCGCCGATATCTGCCTCGTCCTCAACATCGAGGACACCCATCTGGTGAACTATGCGCTGAAGAAGCTGGAGCGGCTGAAGCTGCTCAAGGGCGGCCGCAAGGGCAAGGAGAAGACCGTCGAGGTCACGCCGGCCGGCGAGGAGGCCTGCCGGCGCTATGCCCAGATCCGCGAGCAGCTCCTGGTCCGCTCCGTCCGCGCCACCGGCACCGATCCGGCCCGGCTCTCCGAGATCGCCGCCGCGATGCGCTCCCTCTCCGGCCAGTACGACCAGGCGGCCCGGGCCGCGGCGAGCCTGTAGCGCGCCGCGCGTCAGATCGGACGCGCAGCGCGCCATGCTTTTGTTATCGCATCGGTTTGCCCGAAAAGCGGCCTCCGCTCTTCGGTCCGATGCCGAAGTCAGGCGCGGGCGCCGGGCTCCGGCAGGTCGGCGTAGCGCGCCGCGTACTCGGCCTCCAGCCCCTGAAGCCGCGACCAGAACCCGCGACGGGGGCTGCCGGTGAGCAGGTCCTCCAGCAGGCCGAGATGCACGTGCCAGCCGCCGGAAACACTGGTCATCTCGGCCTTGCTGCCGAGCTTGCGATGCGTCACCACCAAGAGGACCTTGCCATCCTTCGGCGCAAGCTCGAACGCCACCTCCGATTCCGCCTCGTCGCCGCCACCCCAGGTGAAGGCGATCAGCCGCTGCGGTTCGTAGCGCGTGATCGTGCCGGTCGAACGCCAGCCATTCTGATGCATGTCGCGATAGGCATCCGGCGGCGCCTCGTCCGTGATCTGCGAGTGCTTGAACAGCATCTCGGTCCGCCCGCCGACCCTGAGCTCGAACGGCCCCGACGCCAGCCATTGGCCGCGTTTCTCGGAATCGGTGAGATAGGACCAGACACGCTCGACCGGCCCGGGCAGCAGGCGCTCGAAGCGCACGGTGCCGCTTTCCAGCACAACGCCAAAATCGCTCATCTTGTATCTCCCTCGCCCGGATCGGGCTTTGCGAGTTCCTGTTCCAGCAGGTCGAGATGGCCGCTCCAGAAGCGCCGCACCCGCCGGAGCCAGGCATCGAAGGCATCGAGCCCCGCCGGGTCGAGCCGGTAGATCCGCTGCTGCCCGCGCACCTCGACCGTCACCAGCCCGGCCTCGCGCAGCACCTTGAGATGCTGCGAGATCGCGGGTGCGCTCGCGCTGAAGCTGGCCCCGATCTCTCCCGCCGAAAGCGCACGCGCCCCGAGCATCTCGACGATGCTGCGGCGGGTCGGGTCGGCGAGAGCGGCAAAGCGGTCCATGGGGAAATAATTCTCTCGTCACTTAATTAAGTCAATACTTAATTTAAAAGGCAACCCTGCCATGCCGCGCGGCGGGATTGCCACCCGCGACCGACTGCGCCAGAGGTGGCGCGCCTTAGAGAAAAAGCCTGCCGTACCATGAACTTCCGCAACGCCTCGCTCGCCGGCATCGCCATGATGCTGATCGGCATGCTGCTGTTTTCCCTGAACGACGTGATGGGGAAATGGCTGATGGCCACCTATACGGTCGGGCAGGTCCTCGTGCTGCGCAGCGTCGCGGCGCTCGTGGTCATCCTGCCCTTCGTCTTCCGGCAGGGTTTGCGCCGGACATTGCGCCCCGAGCGCCCCCGCCTGCAGGTGCTGCGCGTTCTCTTCGGCTCGGGCGAAGTCGCGCTCTTCTACCTCACGGTGAGCTACCTGCCGCTGGCCGACGCCATGACGATCTGGCTTGCCGCACCGGTCTGGGTGGTCGTGCTCGCCTCCCTGTTGCTCGGCGAGCGCGTCGACGGCAAGCGCTGGCTCGCTGTGGCGCTGGGCTTCGCCGGCGTCGCGGTGGCGCTCAACCCGAGCGGCGCGAGCCTGTCGATGCCGGCGCTGATCGCGGTCGTCGGCAGCTTCTTCTTCGCGGCGATGATGATCGCCGGGCGGCAATTGCGCGGCACGCCGGACGTCACCCTCGTCGCCTGGCAGACGCTGGGTGCCCTGCTGATGGGCCTCCTGCTGCTGCCCCTCGGCTGGGTGACGCCCAGCCTGCAGGATGCAGCCCTGCTCGGCCTGCTCGGCATCATCGCGATGGCGGCGCATCTGTGCGTCACACGCTCGCTCAAGCTCGCCGAAGCCTCCGTCGTGGTGCCCTATCAGTACACGCTGATCGTCTGGGCGCTGGTCTTCGGCTGGTTCATCTTCGGCGACTGGCCGACCCCGGCCATGCTCTGCGGCGCGGCGCTGATCGTCGCTGCCGGCCTCGCCTTGCTCGTCCTCGAACGCCGGGCCGCCCCGGCGCCGGTGGTGCTTGAAGCGAGCAAGGCCAGCGCCCCATGATGACGGCGCACTGACGCAGGACGGACGAGGGGCACGCCGTGGCACTGATCACCTATCTCACCACGATCAAGTTCGGCTTCGGCGAGATCGCCGGCATAGAGGCCGATCTCGCCGGCCTCGGCATCCGCAAGCCGATGATCGTGGCCGACAGGGGCGTCGTCGCGGCCGGGCTGGTACAGGCGGTGCAGCAGCATGCCGCCGGCCTGCGCGGCGCGCCGGTCTTCGCGGACACGCCGACCAACCCGACCGAGGATGCGGTCGAAGCCGCGCTCGCGCTCTACCGCCAGCATGGCTGCGACGGCCTCGTCGCCATCGGCGGCGGCTCGCCGATCGACCTCGCCAAGGGCGTCGCCCTGCTCGCCTCCCATGAAGGGCCGCTCGCGACCTATGCGGCGATCCTCGGCGGTATCCCGAAGATTACTGCCGCGGTTGCGCCCGTCATCGCCGTGCCGACCACTTCGGGCACCGGCAGCGAGGTCGGCCGCGCCGCGCTGATCACGCTCCGGGACGGCCGCAAGCTCGGCTTCATCGCCCCGCATCTGATCCCGCGCCTCGCGATCTGCGACCCCGAGCTGACGCTGGGCATGCCGGCCTGGCTGACCGCCGCGACCGGCATGGACGCCGTCACCCATTGCATCGAGACCTATCTCAGCCCGCGCGAGAACCCGCCCGCCGAGGCGATCGCCCTCGACGGGCTGAAGCGCGCCGTCGGCCATATCGAGCGGGCCGTGCGGGACGGCGCCGACCGCGAGGCGCGCAAGGAGATGATGATGGCCGCTCTGCAGGGCGGCATGACCTTCCAGAAGGGGCTGGGCGCGGTGCATGCGCTCTCCCACCCGCTCGGCGGCCTGAAGGAGGTCTCGCTGCATCACGGCACGCTCAATGCGGTGCTGCTGCCGGCCGTGCTGCGCTTCAACGCCCCGGTGGCGGCAGCGAAATATGCCGAGATCCGGCGCACGCTCGGCCTAGCGCCCGAGACCGACCTGGCCGAATGGATCGCCGCACTGGTCGCGCGGCTCGGCATGCCCGGGCGCCTCTCGGCCATGGGCCTGCCGCGCGAAGTCATCCCGCATGTCGCGGAGGCCGCGACGCTCGATCACTCGAGCGCCACCAACCCGCGCCCGGCCACGGCGGCCGACTATGCCGCCATGCTCGAGGCCTCCTTCTGATCGCGCGTCAGCCTCAATAGAGGCGCGTGCGATAGCCTTCCTCGAGGTTGCGGTCGGCTTCGGCGGCGTCGACCGCCTTGGTCTGGTCGGCGATGATCCGGCCGAGCGTCGGGAAGCTGTGGCGCGGCACCTGCGAGGCCGGGTCCCACAGCTTCGAGCGGATCAGCGCCTTGCCGCAATGGAAATAGGCTTCCGCGACATCGACCATGAGGCCGGTGACCGGCGGGCGCTCCTGCATCGTCGAGGGCGCCAGCAGCGCGGCGTCGCGCGTCGCCCGGCCCCGGCCGTTGACCCGGAGCGTCTCCGGGATGCCCGGCACCATGAAGACGAGGCCGACGCCGGGCGACGACAGGATGTTGCCGAAGCTGTCGACGCGGTTGTTGCCGCGCCGGTCCGGGATCAGCAGGGTCCGGTCGTCGAGCACGCGCACGAAGCCCGGCGCGTCGCCGCGCGGGCTCGCATCGGCATTGCCCTCGCTGTCACAGCTCGCCAGCACGAGGAAGGGCGACAGCGCGATGAAGTCACGGCAGAACTGGTCGAGTCGGTTGAGCACCTTGCCGGTCGCCAGCGGGTGGACGGGGCCGATATGCTCGCGCAAGGCCTCGCCATCGGGGATGCGTGCGTCCGGATCGTCGAAACAAGTCGTCATGGCGTCTCCCCGAGATTGCGGCGCGCAGTCTGTCCGATCGCCGCAGCCCGCGCCAGCACGCGACCAGAAGAGCGGCCTCTTCTCCTCGCATGACGCCGCACCATGTTTCCGGTACGACCGCAGAACCTCGGGAACGGCTCTAGCGCCTTGACCCCCGCCGCGAGCATCGGCATCGTGCCAACCTGCTTTGCCCTCCTGCAAGAGGCCTGATTCCATGCGCCGCGCCCTGCTGCGAACCGCCCTTGTCTCCCTTGTCTGCCTGACAGGCCTCGCGGCCGAGGCCGGGGGGCGCCGTGGCGTGCATCCCGCCGACCGGGCCGAGGCGCGCTTCCACCCGATGTACGGCAACATCCCCGCCTGCGACGACCCGGCGGTGCTCGGCGAGATGACGAGCTGGTTCAACTCCCGCGAGTCGCGCTTCTGGGGGCCGCTGCGTGCGCTCTCCTATGACCGCGTCGCGGAGACCGGCTTCCGCCCCTGGGGCGACGACTTCATCCCGCGCCGCTTCTGCAGCGGCCGCATACTGCTGAACAATGGCGTCTACCACCGCGTCGACTATTCGGTGCGCGAGAATCTGGGCCTGTTCGGGCTGACCTGGAACGTCAACTGGTGCGTCAGCGGCCTCGACCGGCTCCGCTCCTATGCTCCCGACTGCCAGATGGCGCGCCCCTGACCGCTGCCGGATAGACCTGCGATGAAGCGGCTGGCCCTCGCGGCCCTGACCTGGCTTTGCCTCGGCGGGCTGGCCCACGCGCAGGGCTTCGGCCAGCGCGGCGGCGTGCCGGGCGATTTCGACTTCTATGTCCTCGCTCTGTCATGGTCGCCGGGCTTCTGCGAGCTCGACGGCGACCGCGCGCGCAATCGCGAGCAATGCGGCGAGGGCGCGAATCTGCGTTTCGTCGTGCACGGTCTCTGGCCGCAGAACGAGCGCGGCTACCCTAGCGATTGCGGCCCGGCCGGGCGCTCGCCTTCCCGCATCGCGCTGCAGCAGGCCGAAGGCGTTTTTCCGACAGAAAGTCTCGCCCGCTATCAGTGGCGCAAGCACGGCAGCTGCACCGGCTCGAGCCCCGCCGACTATTTCCGCGATGTCCGGCAGGCCCGCGACAAGGTGGCGATTCCGCCGGCGCTCGCCAAGGCCGACCGCGACCAGAGCTGGACCGCGATCGATCTCGAACGGGCTTTCGCCGCGGCCAATCCGGGCCTGCGCAGCGACATGATGTCGGTCGCCTGCAGGCGCGGCGTGCTGCAGGAGGTCCGTATCTGCTTCACCAAGGACCTGCGGTCGTTTCGGAGCTGCCAGCAGGTCGACCGCTCCGGCTGCCGCGCGCGCGAATTCACCCTCCCCGCCCCGCGCTGAGGCCGGCATCCCGCGCTTTCCCGCTTCCGGAGCGCAGCCGCCTGCTCTATCGACGGGGCATGAACTACCGCCACGGCTTCCACGCCGGAAATTTCGCCGATGTGCTCAAGCATGTCGTCCTGACGCGCATCCTGCTGCACCTCACGGCCAAGGAAACGCCGTTCCGCGTCATCGACACCCATGCCGGCAGCGGACGCTACGATCTCGGCTCCGAGGAAGCGCTGCGGACCCATGAATGGAAGGACGGCGTCGCCCGGATCGACCGTTCGCCGCTCGCGCCGGCGGTCGAAGCGCTGCTCGCGCCCTATCGCCATGCGCTCGCCGGGGCGCGCGCCCTCTACGGCCCCGACGCCTATCCCGGCTCGCCCTGGCTGTGCCGCCATGTGATGCGGCCTGACGACCGGCTGATCGCCGCCGAGCTGCACCCCCCGACCTATCGGAAGCTCGTCGATTCGCTCGGCCGCGATCGCCGCTGCAAGGCGCTCGCCATCGACGGCTGGACCGCACTCCGGGCCAATGTCCCGCCCAAGGAACGCCGCGGGCTCGTCCTGATCGACCCACCCTTCGAGGCGAAGGACGAATTCGAGGTGCTCGCCGCCCAGTTCATCGCCGCCCATCGCAAATGGCCGACCGGGATCTATGCGCTCTGGTATCCGGTTAAGGAACGCCGGGGCGTCGAATCGCTAATGAATGCCGTCGACGATGCCGGCATCGGCCGCCTGCTTCGGCTGGAGATCGATGTCGACCGTCCCGAAGCCGCCGGCGGGCTGGGTGCGACCGGCCTGCTCGTCGTGAATCCGCCATGGCGCCTGGCGGAGGAGGCCCGGACTCTACTTCCGGCCCTGGTCGAGCGGCTCGCGCAGGGCCCGAGACCGCGCTATCTATGCGAGTCGATCCGCGCCGACGGCTGATCGGCGCACCGCCTCTCCTTCACAGGGATTTCGCCCGATGCTCGTCCTGCGTTCCTCTCCCGCTTCTCCCTTCGGCCGGAAGGTCAAGATCGCGGCCATCGAGCTGGGCCTGATGGATCGCATCGAGGTGGTCGCGGCCGACACCAGCGACCCCTCCGAGGTGCTGCGTCAGCAGAACCCGCTCGGCAAGATCCCGACCCTGGTGCTCGAGGACGGGACGACGCTGTTCGATTCGCGCGTCATCGTCGAGTATCTCGACCATCTCGCCGGCGGAAAGCTGCTCCTGCCGGGACAGCCCCGCTTCGCCCAGCTGCGCCTGCAGGCGCTGGCCGACGGCGTTTGCGATGCCGCGCTGCTGCAGGTCTACGAGGCGCGTTTCCGCCCGGAGGACGGGCGCAATGCCGACTGGCTGACACATCAGGGCGGCAAGGTCTCGCGCGGGCTCGCGGCGCTGGAAGCCGCCCCACCCCTCTTCCCGAGCCACCCACGAATCGGCGAGATCGCGCTCGCCTGCACGCTAGGCTATCTCGATTTGCGCTTCGGAGGCGCATGGCGCGCCACGCATCCCAAGCTCGTCGCCTGGCTCGATGATTTCGCGGCTCGCGTCCCCGCCTTCGAGGCGACGCGCTTCAAAGGCTGAAGCCGCTTCGCCGGTAATCGACAACCTCGCCTCCGGAGCCGGCAAATGCCGACTCATTTCAAGAAGGGCGCCCCTGTGGCGCCCTGTTTTTTTTGACAGCCCGATTTGGCGATAGCGTCGGACCGAACAGTGGAATCCACTTTTCGGAAGAATCCGATGCGATAACAAATGCATAGGTCGCGTTATCGCATCCGAAGGGACGCGGCGATCTAGGGCGCGTCGCAGCGCCCGCTTTGAAACCCGGGCTTGCACCGGGGTCCCCGGTAACGCTCCTGCCCGAATTCAAGCATGGCTCCCGTCGCGGCCACCGGCTTCCGCAGCGATCGAGGGAGCGACCGGCCGGCAATGGCATGGCAGCATGAAAAAACCCGGTGGCCGAGGCCACCGGGTCGCTCTGTCTCCGTGAGGAGATGATCAGAACTTGTAGCTCAGGCGAGCGCGGACGACCGAGAAGTCGGTGCCGACCTTGGTGTTCGCACCGAGGATGTTCTTCTCGCCGAGGTCGACGTAGAGGTACTCGACGCCAGCGATGATGTTGTTGGTGAAGGCGTACTCGAGGCCCGCGCCGACAGCGTAGCCGCCGGTGTGCGAACGATCCGACGAGAAGGCGACGGACGGGATCGAGGTCTTCACGTTGCCGTAGGCCCAACCACCGGTGATGTAGGGCATGAAGCGGTCAACGGCGAAGCCGAGGCGAGCACGGACCGTACCGAAGTAGTCGGTCTTGACGCCGATGAGGCCGAGGTTGTCGCCGCTGCTCAGGTCGGCAGCCTGGAGGTCAGCCTCGAGACCGAGGACGAACTGGCCGATCTGGTAGTTGTAGCCGATCTGGCCACCGCCGACGAAGCCGTCGAGATCGCCGACATTGGCCCAGCCGTTGGCATTGACGTTACCCCAGCCGTAGCCGGCGTTGGCACCGATGTAGAAGCCGGTCCAGGTGAACGCCGGCGGCATGTAGACCGGAGCGGCGATCGGGCCCTTGCGGGACGGCAGGTCGGCAGCCGAGGCAGCGCCAGCGGCGACAATCCCGAGCGCGGCAACGCTCGCAAGCAGATACTTCTTCATGACAAACTCCTTAGTCGTCGCGGGCGCCGGTCGACCCGGCAGTTGATTTCGATATCCCCTTATAAGACGGGGCGATGACTTTGTCTGTTGCACCGGAAACACATCTGCCTTGCAGACCGCGGCAGAAATGCGGCGCGAATGCGATAACTGCACGCAAAGAGGTAAAACCGAGTTAACCGTATCGCGTCCGATGATGATGGTAAATCGAATACTAATAGAGGCAAGCCTCGCGCTGTACTCTCGCGCCGGGCCCGGGCTACAAACGCAGCATAATTCCGAAGGTTCCGCCGGCGCGCAGCTACGTCCCGCTCCGCCTTGCCGCTCCGGTGCAGGCATGCTTAAGCCTTGAATTCACAAGGATTGAACGAAACCGTGCCGCCTCTCTCGATCTTCATCATCGCGCAGAATGAAGCAGACCGCATCGGCCGGACGATCGAGGCCGCCCGCGCACTCAGCGACGATATCGTCGTCGTCGATTCCGGCTCCTCCGACGGCACGCAGGCCGTGGCCGAGGCGCTCGGCGCCCGCGTGATTCATCATCCCTGGCCCGGCTACGGCCTGCAGAAGCGCTTCGCCGAAGAACAATGCCGCCATGATTGGCTTCTCAACCTCGATGCCGACGAGGTGCTGCCCCCCGATCTCGCCGACGAGATCGCCGGGCTCTTCACCGGCGGCCAGCCCTCTGCCGATGCCTACCGGATCCGAATCGCCGAGATCTTCCCCGGCGAGCGCGCCCCACACCGCTTCGCCTATGCGCTCGCGCCCGTGCGGCTCTACCGCAAGAGCTGGGGGCGCTACTCGCCCTCCCCGGTGCATGATCGCGTCGAGCTCCTGCCCGGCGCCAAGGTCGGGCGACTCAAGGGGACGATCCACCACTTCTCCGTCCGCTCGCTCGGCGAGCAGATGGAAAAGCTCAACGCCTATAGCGATGCGCAGGCCGACGATCTCGACGCCCGTGGCGAGACGCTCTCCGCCTTCCGGCTCGTCGCCGAGTTCCCGGCCAATTTCTTCAAGGCCTATATCGGCCGCCGTCATGCGCTGCGCGGCGCCTACGGCTTCATGACGGCGATGAACTACGCCTTCTACCGCTATCTGCGGGTCGCCAAGCATTGGGAGCGCCGCCTGCAGCGGCGGGCCGCCCAGCCGGACGACGCGACGGCGGCACGACCCGGGGCCTCCGATGGCTGAGGTCGCGCTCGTCACGGGCGGCGCCCGGCGAATCGGCCGCGCGATCGTCGAGCGCCTGGCACTGGCGGGCTATGCCGTCGCCATCCATCATGGCGACAGCCATGACGAAGCGAAGGCGCTGGCCACGACGCTCCGCGAAGCGGGCACCGCCTGCTGTACGCTCGAGGCCGATCTCGCCGACGCACAGGCGACGACCGCCCTGATTCCAGCCGCCGAGAAGGCCCTCGGCCCGGTCACGCTGCTGATCAACAACGCTGCGAGCTTCGTCCCGGATGACGTGCGCTCGCTCGACATCGCGAATTGGGACCGCCAGTTCGCGATCAACCTGCGCGCGCCCTCGTTGCTGATCGGAGCCTTTGCCGAGCGCCTGCCGGACGGCGCCGCCGGCGCGGTCGTCAACATCGTCGACCAGCGCGTCTGGAAGCTGACTCCGCAATATTACTCCTACACCCTGACCAAGGCCGCGCTTCTCACCGCGACCCGGACGCTGGCGCAGGCGCTCGCGCCGCGGATCCGCGTCAACGCGGTAGGCCCCGGCCCGACTTTCCCCAACCCCCATGACGGTATCGGCGGGGTGGAGCGCGAAGCCGCCGGCACCCTGCTCGGCCACAGGATCGACCCTGCGGAAATCGCCGAAGCGGTGCTCTACCTGGCACAGGCGCGCTCGGTCACCGGCCAGATGATCGCCGTCGATGCCGGCCAGCACCTCGGCTGGCGCACGCCGGACATCATCGGCTGATTTTCAGAGGGCATCCTCCGGCCGATAGGGAGAACGCCCGCTCGCCAGCGCCGAATCGAGCAACTCGAGCCGGTCCTGCCCCCAGAACACCTCGCCATCGAGCACATAGCTCGGCGCGCCGAAGACGCCGGCCTCGACGGCCTGGCCCAGCGCATCCTCATAGCGCAGCCTCACCACCGGGCTTTCGGTAGCGGCGAGCAGCATCGGCCCATCGAGCCCGGCGCGATCGGCGCAGGCCAGGAGCGCCTCGGGCCGGGTCATGTCTTCGTTGCGCGCCCAGACCCCGGCCATGACGTCGCCGATGAAAGCCGAAGGATCGTGACCGGCTTCCAGAATCGCGATCGCCATCCGGTCGGCCTGGGACGCGTCGAAGGGAAAATGCTTCGGCTGGAGCACGAGCGGCAGGCCGCGCCGCTCGCGCCAGCGCTGCAGATCGACGAGCCTGTAGCGCTGCCGCACCGGATGCCGTTTGGGCAAAGGCAATCCGCCTGTCTCGTCGAACACCGAGCGCAAAGGCATCGGCCGGTAGTCGATCGCGCAGCCATGCCGGCGCGCGATATCATGGAAGACGGCGTTGCCGAGATAGGTCCACGGCGAATGCAACGAGAAATAATAGGTGATCGAACGGGACAAGGCGGCCTCTCAAACTTCTTCGACCGCACGACATCGCCGCCGCGCGAACCATCTGCACGAGGCGCCGGCCGAAGATCGAACGTAGCCCGGCCGCCTTGGCCGGGCTACCGCAAGATGTCGCCGCCGCTCAGGCAGCCTTGTTCTTCAGCGCGCCGATGATCGCGGTCAGGACGGCGCCGCCCGCGCCGCCTGCGATCAGGTTGGTCAGGATGCCGCCGATGCTGAGATTGCCGCCCTGCGCCGCCGCGCTGATCGCCGGCAGCAGAAGCGGGATGAGCTGGCCGAGAACGCCACCACCGACCAAACCGGAAATCGTGTTGCCTAATGTCCCGAGATCGAAGCTGGGACTGGCCTTGCCGGCCGCGTTGCCACCGATCGCACCCGCGATCAGATTCATCAGGATCTGTTCCATCTCGGCCCCCGCATCTGGATGCATCGCCCGAAGAACATGCGTGGCTCGAGGGCGATGCGTCCCCAAGCCGCACAGCGACGATGCTGCGGCTCTACCGGGGCGGCAAGCGGGGATTTGGCTCTATCAACCGCAATCGGCTCAAACGAGCGCGATCGCCGAGATCAAACGCCCATAATCGGGCTCGCTGCGATGCGTCGCGCGCCGATAGCTGAAGAAGCGCTGCTCGTCGCCATAGGTGCACAGCCCCAGATCGACGAATCGGCCGATCCCCGCCTCCTGCGCCTTGAGCCCGATGAAGGCCGGCAGGTCGAACATCGCATGCGCCGCCCGCTCGGATGGTGTGAAGAAGCGCGAATAGGTCCGGTTCTCCGCCTTGAAGCGCTCGATGAACTCCGGCCCGACCTCGTAGGCCCTGGCGCTGATGGTGGGCCCGAGCACGGCGGTGATCCGCTCGCGCCGGGCGCCGAGCTTCTCCATCGCGGTCACGGTCGCGCCGACGATGCCGGTGAAGGCGCCCTTCCAGCCGGCATGAGCACCGCCGATCACGCGCGCCTCGCTGTCGGCGAAGAGGATGGGGCCGCAATCGGCGGTGGAGATGCCGAGCGCCACATGCGGCGCCGTCGTCACCATGGCGTCGGCCTTCGGCCGCTCGCCGGTCCACGGGCCGGTGACGACTTCGACATCGGCCGAATGCACCTGGTAGAGGCTGACCAGCTTGGCCGGCTCGACTTCGAGATGCCGCGCCATCCGCGCCCGGTTCTCGACGATCGCGGCCGGATCGTCGGACGAGCCCAGCCCCCCGTTCAGCGAGGCGTAGATGCCGCGCGAGGCGCCGCCCTCGCGCGTGAAGAAGGCGTGGCGGATGCCGGGCTCTCCGGCGAGTTCGCGGGCGGTGATGAACATGGGCGCGGTCCGGTTTGCGCAAGCCGCGGCGGCTCGCTGAAATCAGCCCTATTCTGGCAGCCGATGAAGGGCAAATCCGGGCAAGGGCGGCAGGCCGGGATGGGATAGCGCCAAAACCTTGAACAAATCGCCCATGCCCGTTTCACCCGTCTGCGTCAGCCGGTCGAAGGCCGCGGAGATGGCTCCGCGCTGGGCCGCATCGGCCTTGAGCGACAGCGCCTGCGCACGCTGCGCCAGGCCCAGGGCCAGCAGGAAATCGCGTTGGCTCGCGGGGCCATGCAGTGCCGCGCCAGCCTCGAGCGCCCCCTGCCCCATCCGCTCGAAATCGACATGCACGGTGAGGTCGGCCTCGCCCGGCTCGGCCAGCGGATCGACGAAGGCGTGTCGCTTCATCGCCTGCAGGGTGTCGCCGAAGCCGGAGCGCGTCGAGCCGTAATCTATGAAGAGCGCCGCACCGCCCGCGGCCGCGACATGCCCGGCGACCTGCCCGACGATGTCGAGCGCGATGGTCGGCTGCTCGAAGGTGGCCCCGGCCGGCGCGGCGACGTCGAGGGACGCCTCCGTCCCGGCAGCGAGCCCGAAGGCGAGCTCGCTCGCCGCATCCAGCCCTACCAGCCTCTCGCGCCAGCCATCCGGAGTCATCACGAACTGGTCTAGCGGCAGCGCATCGAGAAATTCGTTGGCGACCAGGATCACCGGCCCGGACAGCGCCTGTCCGACGCTGTCATGCCAAGCGGGGGCGTTCCCGGCCAGCGTCGCGGCCTGGCGCTCGCGCAGGGTCGGACTGGTTTCGACGAGATGGACCGAGACCGCTTCGCGGAAGCCGGGCACGATCCGCGCCGCCCGCAGCATGTCCGCCATCAGCGTGCCGCGGCCCGGCCCGAGCTCGACGAGGCGCAGCCGCGCCGGCGCACCCATCGCCTGCCAGAGATGCGCGGCCCACAGCCCGATCAGCTCGCCGAACATCTGGCTGATCTCGGGCGCCGTGGTGAAATCGCCGTCGCGCCCGAAGGGGTCACGCTTCATGTAGTAGCCCTGGCGCGGATGGCCGAGCGCCAGCGCCATGTACCGGCCGATGCCGATCGGCCCCTCCTGCCGGATCAGCTCGACGATCTCGGCCTTGAGGCTGCTCACGCACGCACCTCGCCCGGCTCCGCCTTCCTGCTGCGCAGCACGAGCCAGAGCCCGGCGAAGAACACGGGCAGCGACAGCAGCATGCCCATGGTGATGCCACCCGAAAGCGCATCCACGGAGGTGCCGAACAGGAAGCCGAGCTGCGGATCGGGCTCGCGGAAGAACTCGCTGACGATGCGGGCGATCGCATAGCCCATGCCGAAGATGCCGGCGACGAGGCCGGGTCGCCGGAAGCCGCCCAAGCGCACGACGAGGTTCACCACGATGAAGAGCAGCAGGCCTTCGCTCAGCGCTTCGTAGAGCTGGCTCGGATGGCGCGGCACCGGCCCGCCATTCGGGAAGACCATCGCATAGGGAAAGTCCGGCGCCGGGCGGCCCCAGAGCTCGCCATTGATGAAATTCGCGATGCGGCCGAGGAGGAGGCCGATCGGCACGACCGCCGCCGCCAGATCGAACACCGACAGCGCCGGATAGCCGCGCCGCCTGGCGAAGAGCCACAAGCCCAGCGTCGCACCGATCAGCCCGCCATGGAAGGACATGCCGCCCTGCCAGATCGCGAAGATGTCCTGCGGCCGCTCGAGATAGCGCGGCAGGTCGTAGAACAGCACGAAGCCGATCCGCCCGCCGAGCACCACGCCGAACGCCACGAAGAGCAGCATGTCGTCGAGCTCGACCGGCTGCGGCCGCGCCCGCCCGCCCCAGAGTCCGTCGGAAGCGACGAGGCGCCGCGCATACCACCAGCCGCCGAGGAGGCCGACGACATAGGCCAGCCCGTACCATTTGATCGCGAGCGGCCCGATCTGGACCGCGACGGGGTCGATCATCGGGAAGGGAATGGCGAAGACGGGCATGAGTGATATCCGGCGGCGGGCGCATGGTGATGGCCGTGCGCCCGCTGCATGGTCAAGGAAAAAGGCTGGCCCGTGGCAGCCTGTCTCAGAGAGCAAACTCCAAGCCCTCATCCTGAGGCGCCGCGCAGCGGCGTCTCGAAGGATGCTCCAGATCGCTGCTGAGCCTCCTGAAATATCCTTCGAGACGCCATTCCCGAAGGAATGCCTCCTCAGGATGAGGGCTCAGGTTTGGATCGGGCGCTCAGAGCTTGACGATCAGCTTGCCGAAATTCTTGCCTTCGAGCAGGCCGATGAAGGCCTCCGGCGCGTTCTCCAGCCCCGCGACGACGTCTTCCTTGTATTTGACGGCGCCGTCCGCGATCCAGCGCGCCATCTCCTCGCGGAAGGACGGTCCCTGGGCTGCGACGAATTCGCGCTGGATGAAGCCGCGGATGGTCAGGCTCTTGGACAGGACCTGGCGCATCAGCACCGGCAGCCGGTCCGGCCCCGGGAAATCCCCGGTCGCGTTGTATTGGGCGACGAGGCCGCAGACCGGGATACGCGCGAAGGTGTTGAGCAGCGGGAAGACGGCGTCCCAGACATGGCCGCCGACATTCTCGAAATAGACGTCGATGCCGCTCGGGCAGGCGGCGGCGAGCTTTCCGGCCATGTCGGGGTCGCGATGGTCGATCACCGCATCGAAGCCGAAGGTGTCACGTACGAAGGCGCATTTCTCGGGCCCGCCGGCAATGCCGACCGCCCGCGCACCCTTGATCCGCGCGATCTGCCCGACCGCCGAGCCGACCGGCCCGCTCGCCGCCGCGACCACCACCGTCTCGCCCGGCTTCGGCTGGCCGATGGTGAGCAGTCCGGCATAGGCGGTGAAGCCGGGCATGCCGAGCACGCCGAGCGCCGTCGTCACCGGCGCGCTCTTCGGATCGAGCTTGCGCAGCTGCGCGCCCTCCGCCACCGCATGCGACTGCCAGCCGGAATAGGACAGCACCAGGTCGCCCGGCTTGAAGGCGGGATCGCGGCTTTCGAGCACCTCGGCGACCGTGCCGCCCTCCATCACCTGGCCGATCTCGGTCGGGGCGGCATAGGATTTCGCCGCGCTCATCCGCCCGCGCATATAGGGATCGAGCGAAAGATAGAGGATCTTGAGCAGCACCTGCCCTTCGGCGATCGCCGGGAGGGCGGCGCGTTCCTGCCGGAAATTCTGCGGGCTGGGTCGCCCTTCCGGACGGGAGGCGAGAACGATGCGAACGCTGTCGGACTGGGACATGGGTTTCGATCCTCGGTGAATGGTGCGGTATGGGCGTGTCTTTCCCATATTGGCTCGCCCCTGCCTGTTGTGTAGCCGCTTCGATCTGCGTTCCGGTAGGGAGGCGGAAGGCAGCTCCGGCATAGCGGAACGCCTGCGTTCGAGTGTTGGTCAGCCGAGATCCCGGCGCGCACGCAAGCGCTCGAAGGCCAGGGGCCACGAACGACTCCGCCAGGCGCCGATCACCAAATCGGCATTGGCCTGCGCGTCGAGCATTCCGTCCACATCGAGATCGTAGAGGCAGTAGGCGTGGATGCGATGGAAGTCGCGCCTCGCATCGCCGACCGGCCGGTCGCCCCGCGCCAGCTCGCGGCGCTCCAGCTCGTCGAGCGCGCAATGCACGCCGACGAAGAACACGTCCTGTCCCGAGAGCGTGTCGGCGAGCCGAAGCAGCCAGTCCTCGCTCTCCATGATGTGCTCGACGATCAGGTCGTTACCAGCCTCGACATAGGCGAGCAGCGAACGCTCGAAGCCGAGGAAGAACGCCTCCCGCATGCTGCGCCAGTCGAACTCGCCGCTGCGGATCCGCGCCGTCGGCAGCACCCCGGAATCCCTGAGATGGTCGATCGAGATGTGCCAGAAGGGCGTCTCGATCCGGCCCTGCAGGGCACGCGCCAGCGAGGACTTTCCGCTGCTCGACGCGCCGTTCAGCAGGATGATCCGGCCCGCCGTGACGGACGTCATGGCTGCTGCCCGCCCTCGGCCGCGATGGAGGCTTCGCTTTCGAGCTCGGACAGCAGCTCCCTCAGCAGCCCGGCGAGCGCCGCGCTCTTCCTGGGATCGAGCGCGGCAAGGAAGCGGCTCTCGCTCGCCATGTCGGCCCGGAAGGCCGCTTCGGTGCGCCGCACGCCTTCCTCTGTCAGCACGACGAGGAGGCTGCGGCCGTCCTCGGCCGACTTTTCCCGCCGCACCAGCCCGGCCTTCTCCAGCCGAACCAGCCGATGGGTCAGGCCGCCGGAGCTGATCATCAGCGAGCGATAGAGATCCGTCGGCGTCAGGCGATAGGGCGGGCCGCTACGGCGCAGGGTGCTGATCACGTCGAACTCGCCGCGATCCAACCCGAAGCTGGCGAAATTCGCCTCGATGCTCGGCCTGACCAGATTTGACAGGCGATAGGCACGGCCGAGGATCGCCATCGGCGTCGTATCGAGATCGGGCAGCTCGCGCGCCCATTGCGCCCGCAGGCGCTCGACATGGTCCGTTCTGCTCATCGGGTCTCGAAGCCTTCCGCGCCCGTCTCTGCCCCGGCCGCGGCTCGCCGCCAAGAGATATCTTGACACAAAGATATCTCTTGGCGAAACTATCTCGACGAGAAGATAAATCCAAGGGGCCGAAAATGACGATGCCGGCGATGATCGACAGCAGCATCCTGCGCAGCGGCGCGAGCCGGACGGCTAGGTTCGAGGGCGGCGGTTATGGCTCGCAGGTCTCGTTCTTCCTGGTCGACAACGAGCCGGGACAGGGGCCGGGCCTGCACGTCCATCCCTATTCGGAGACCTGGGTCGTCCGTTCCGGCGAAGCGGAGTTCACGGTGGGCGGCGAGAAGCTGCGGGCGGGCGCCGGCGCGATCGTGGTCGGCCCGGCGGGAATCCCGCACAAATTCGTCAATATCGGTCCCGGGCGGCTGGAACTGATCTGCATCCACGCCAATGGCGCGATTGTACAGGACTGGGTCGAGGACGGCGTCGCGGCCTGAGCGCGGCATGACGATGCCGGAAGGAAATGACGACGGGCGGCCATCGTCGATGGCCGCCCGTCGCTGAATGCGTCAAGTGAGAAGGATCAGGGCGCCTTGGCTGCGACCCGGCGCGGGCGCTTTGCCGCTGCGGCGCTGCGGGCAGCGCTCGCCTTGGCGGCAGCTTCCTCGGCTTCCCTCGCGAGCCGCAAGGCTCTCAGCCGCTCGGTCTTGAGGCGCGTCTGGTTGGCTTGGTCGTCGAGCGCCTGCCACGCGAGGAGAGCATCCCTCTTGCGTTGCTCGGTGGTCTCGAAAGCCGCCTGTACCCGCGCCTCGATCTCGTCCAGCTTCATGTTGCGGCTCGACATGGCAAAACTCCTTTGAAACTCCTCCTCGACGGGTAAAGCGGGTCGCCGCGGCCTCAGACAGAAGCCGGGCGGGGCGCGGCGCTCCGGGCCTTGCCGGCAGGAACCTTGCGCTTCGGCGCCGGCAGCAAGCCCTCGCGCTGCGCCTGCTTGCGCGCGGCTTTCCTGGCGCGGCGGACGGCCTCGCCCTTCTCCCGCGCACGTCGTTCGGACGGCTTCTCGTAGGCGCGTCGCTGCTTCATCTCGCGAAACACGCCTTCGCGCTGCAGCTTCTTCTTCAGAACGCGGAGCGCCTGCTCGACATTATTGTCCCGAACGAGAACTTGCATGGTTATCCTTTCCAGAAAACATAAAGGGTCGGGCTTTCTGGTCCCGACCCTTCTCACCGCTGGTGCGAACCCTGCGCCGCAGCGCCAGTACATCCGTGGTCGCCGCAAATCGCGGTTGTCCGCTCCTACAGCGGTTATTCCGCCCGCAGATTGTCGGCCGAGCTCTTGCCGGACCGCTTGTCCTGCACGATCTCGTACGAAATCTTCTGGCCTTCGCGCAGATCGCGCAGGCCGGCGCGCTCGACTGCGCTGATGTGGACGAACACGTCCTGCCCGCCATCGTCAGGCTGAATGAAGCCAAACCCCTTGGTGGCGTTGAACCATTTGACAGAACCAGAAGCCATCGACTCCTCCCGCAGACATGCATATTCAGGCCGCATGAAAACACGCGACAGCGACTTCGATCAAAGGGAGAAATCGTCAGCATGTCGCGCTCTCATGGCGCGAATGGCCAAGTCATCAGGCCTAAATCGAAGTTAATAAATAGGGGATGATCGCCGCGATGTCAAATCGACATCAGAGAGACGGCGGCAGGAAAACGAGAACGCGCTGCGCCAAATACGAGAAACAACGCTGAAGAACGATCGTCAATTTTGCCCGGCATCGGCGTCATCGAAAGGCGCCGTCGGGCGCTGCGCAATGGCTGCGCGCTCCTGACATGACGAAGCCGTTCCGGCATCCTACATGAAGCCCATGAATCGCGAACGTCAGGACGATCTGCCTCAGGACGAGTTCGAGGACGAGGAGGACACCCTCCCCGCCGAGCCGGCGCTCGACCTCGGCGAGGCTGCGCCCGGCGCGCTCAAGGCCGGCATCGAGGTCATCCAGCAATTCGCCAGGCACCTGCCGAACAAGCCCGGCGTCTACCGGATGTTCGACCGTGCCGGCGAGGTGCTCTATGTCGGCAAGGCCAAGAGCCTGAAGAACCGCGTCACCGCCTATGCCCGCGGCATGGCGCACACCAACGCCGTCGCCCGCATGATCGCCGAGACGGCGAATATGGAGTTCGTCACCACCGGCACCGAGACCGAGGCGCTGCTGCTCGAGTCGAACCTGATCAAGCAGCTCCGGCCGCGCTACAACGTGCTGCTGCGCGACGACAAGTCGTTCCCCTATATCCTGCTGACCGGCGACCATGACGCCCCAGCGATCCTCAAGCATCGCGGCTCGCGCCATCGCAAGGGCGACTATTTCGGCCCCTTCGCCTCGGTCTGGGCGGTGAAGCGCACCATCGACGCGCTGCAGAAGGCCTTCCTGATCCGCACCTGCTCGGATTCCTTCTACGAGAACCGCACGCGCCCCTGCCTGCTCTTCCAGATCAAGCGCTGCGCCGGCCCCTGCACCGGCGAGATCTCCATCCCGGACTACCAGGCGCTGGCCGGCCAGGCGCGGGACTTCCTCTCCGGCCGCTCCTCTGCGGTGAAGCAGCTGCTTTCGGCGCGCATGCAGGCCGCCGCCGAAGAGCTCGAATTCGAGAAGGCCGCCCGCTACCGCGACCGCCTCGCCGCACTCTCCGCGGTGCAGGCCGGGCAGGACATCAACACGCAAGGGGTGGAGGAGGCCGACGTCTTCGCCATCGACGAACAGGCCGGGCAGTTCTGCGTCGAGATCTTCTTCTTCCGCAATCACCAGAACTGGGGCAACCGCGCCCTCTTCCCGCGCGCCGACCGCTCGCTGACCCCGGCCGAAGTGCTGGCCTCCGTCGTCGCCCAGTTCTACGACGACAAGCCCCCGCCGCGGCTCGTGCTGCTCTCGCACCCGGTCGAGGAGATCGAGCTGATCGGCCAGGCGCTGTCGGCGCGAGCCGGCCGCAAGGTCGAGGTCGCCCATCCCAAGCGCGGCGAGCGCGCCGACCTGATGGCCCATGCGGTCAAGAACGCCCGCGAGGCGCTCTCCCGCAAGCTCGCCGACAATGCCGGGCAGAGCGCTCTGCTCGCCGCGCTCGGCGCCGCCTTCGGCATGGAGACCGCGCCGCGCCGCGTCGAGGTCTATGACAACTCCCACATCATGGGCACGAACGCCGTCGGCGGCATGATCGTCGCCGGGCCGGACGGCTTCGTGAAGAACCAGTACCGCACCTTCAACATCTCGACCGACACCATCGCCGGCGACGATTTCGGCATGATGCGAGAGGTGCTGACGCGCAGGTTCGCGCGGTTGGCGAAGGAGAGCGGCATTGCCCTCGGCTCTCATCCTGAGGAGGCCGCGGATGCGGCCGTCTCGAAGGATGCTCCAGAGAGCGACGGAGCCTCGACGATCATCCTTCAAGGCGCGCCTGACGGTGTTCCCCAGGATGAGGGCGCGCAGAAGAAGCCCCGCAAGGCGCCGAAGCCGCGCCGGGACGAGGACGGCTTCCCCTCCCGCCCCGACCTCGTCATCGTCGACGGCGGCAAGGGCCAGTTCACCGCCGCGCTCAAGATTATGAAGGAGCTTGGTGCAGCCGACATCCCGCTCGTCGCCATCGCCAAGGGGGAGGATCGCAACGCCATGCGCGAGACCTTCCACATGGCCGGCCGCGAGCCCTTCAAGCTGCAGCCGCGCGACCCGGCGCTCTATTTCATCCAACGCCTGCGCGACGAGGCGCACCGTTTCGCCATCGGCACCCACCGCGCCAAGCGCAAGCGCGAGACGATGAAGAACCCGCTCGACGAGATCCCCGGCATCGGGCCCTCGCGCAAGCGGGCGCTGCTGTTGCATTTCGGCACAGTAAAGGCGATCCAGCGCGCCAAGCTCGACGATCTGATGCGCACGCCCGGCGTAAATGCGGCGACCGCCAAGGCCGTCCATGATTTCTTTCACGATGCCTGATAGTTCTGCCACATTCACGGTCTTGCGTGTTGACGCTGCGACGGCCGGATTGCTTTGGTGCTCGACGTGACGATTCTTCCTGACGCCATCAGGCGGCGCGGCCCGTGGTCGCTGCCCAACCTCCTCACCTACGGGCGGATCCTGGCGATCCCAGCCCTGGTGGCTATCCTGTTCTGGCCGCGCGACGACTGGATGCGCTGGATGGCGCTGGCGATCTATACGCTCGCCGCCATCACCGACTATCTCGACGGCTGGATCGCCCGGGCATGGAGCCAGCAATCGGCGATCGGCCGCATGCTCGACCCGATCGCCGACAAGCTGCTCGTCGCCGCGCTGCTGCTGATGCTGGTGGCGGACGGCACGATCTATGGCTGGACGCTCTGGGCCGCGATCGTCATCCTCTGCCGCGAGATCCTGGTCTCGGGCCTGCGCGAATTCCTGGCCGAGCTCAAGGTCAGCGTCCCCGTCAGCAAGGTCGCGAAATGGAAGACGACGGCGCAGCTCTTCGCGCTCGGCTTCCTCATCGCCGGCCCGGCCGGGGACAAGGTCCTGCCCGGCAACACCCAGCTCGGCATCATCCTGCTCTGGGCCGCGGCCGGGCTGACGATCTATACCGGCTGGGATTATTTCAACGCCGGCATCCGTCATCTGGTTGAAGAAGACGAGCGCATGCCATGAACGCCGTTTCGCCCATGGCAACCTCCGCCACCCGCACCGTCAGGCTGGTCTATTTCGCCTGGGTGCGGGAGCGCGTCGGGCTGCCCGAGGAAACACTCGACATCCCCGCGGATCTCGCCACGGTGGTCGACCTCGTGCGCTGGCTGAAGGCGCGCGGCGAGAATTACGAGGCGGCCTTCGCCCGGGAGACGCTGGTGCGAGTCGCGCTCGACCAGCACCATGCCAAGCCGCAGAGCCCGCTCGGCAACGCCCGCGAGATCGCCTTCTTCCCGCCGATGACCGGCGGCTGAGGCCGTCATGATCCCCGTCATCCGCATCCAGCGCGAGGATTTCGATCTCTCGGCCGAGATCGCCGCGCTCAGTGCCGGGCGCGCCGATATCGGCGCGGTGGTGTCCTTCATCGGGCTTTGCCGGGACGAGCAGGGCAGGCTGAGCGCGCTCGAGCTGGAGCATTACCCCGGCATGGCCGAGGCCGAGATCGGCCGCGTCGCCGCGGAAGCCGCCGCGCGCTGGCCGCTGATGGGCCTCGTCGCCGTCCACCGTTACGGGCCGATCCGGCCGGGCGAGCAGATCGTGCTCGTGCTGGCGGCTTCCGCCCATCGTCGCGCCGCCTTCGAGGCGGCCGACTTCATGATGGACTACCTCAAGACCCGCGCCCCGTTCTGGAAACGCGAGCATCGCTCCGACGGCACGCTCGGTGGCTGGGTCGAAGCCAAGACGGATGACGACGATGCAGCGAAACGCTGGGAACCGGCACCCTGACAGCCTGAAGGGCGCGATATTCGCTGCCGGCTTCGCCATGCTCCCGACACTCGCCTCAGCCGCCGTGCCGGAGCCGAAGGTCTTTCGCGACTGGATGGCCGGCTGCGACAACGTCAAGACCTGTACAGCCGTCTCACTGCCGGCCGAAGCAGCCGATCCGATCGCCTATCTGCGCCTCGAACGCCCCGCCGGATCGGACGGAGCGGCCAGCCTCCGGCTCAAGCTGCGCGGCGACTGGAAGACGCCGCCGCGGACGGCCCAGCTCAAGCTCGACGGCGCCGCCTTCCCCGCCGGCGGCAAGCCACTCGCCGTCACCACGGAAGCCGATCTGGCGACGCTGACCTTCTCGGCCGAGGATACGGCCGCGCTGATCGAGGCCGCACGCAAGGCGGCGAAACTGACCGTGACGACATCCGGCCTGACCGGCAGCGTCTCGCTCGCCGGTTCGATCGCGGCGATGCTCTGGATCGACGAACAACAAGGGCGCCTCGGCACGACCACGGCGCTCATCCGCAAGGGCACGAATACGGCCGTGCCACCGGCTCCGGCCCTGCCGGTGGTCGCAGCGGTCCCGGCCCCGCCCATGCTCGATATGAAGACGGGCAAGCGGCAGGCCGCCAGCCTGCGTGCCGAATTGAAGAAGAAGGACCCCGATTCCTGCGAGGACGATACCGCTCTCGCAGGACACGATGAGGCCTGGGCGCTCGGAAACAAGCGCGTGCTGGTCGCGCTTTCCTGCTCGCGCGGCGCTTACAACCTGTCGTCCTCGTTCTACATCATGCCGGAGAACGAGCCCGCCAAGGCGGTGCCGCTGAGCTTCGCCGATGGCCGCAACGAACTGACCAATGCGAGCTTCGATCCGCGCACCGGGCATATCGCCTTTTCCGACAAGGGCCGCGGCATGGGCGATTGCGGCGCAACCGGCGGCTATGCCTGGACCGGCAGCGGCTTCGTCCAGTCCGAATTCAGCCTGATGGGCGAGTGTCGCGGCATCTCGCCCGAGGACTGGATCACGCTCTATCGCAGCGCGAACCGTTGAAGCTTTCCGGGCCGTCGCGAACGCCGGCCCGGACCATTCGGCGGGAGATGCCCTGGTCAGGCCCCGGGCATGACGGCGCTGGCTCAGGCCGCCTTCGGCTGCGGGCGCACCGCGGCCGAATAATCCTCCATGATCACCTTGCCCATATTGCCGGTGACGAAGCTGTAGGGGCCGATCTCGGAGACGAGCGTCACCTCGGCAGCCGAGCCGGTGATGAAGCACTCGCTGAAGCCTTCGAGCTCCTCCGGACGGATACGCCGCTCCACCACCTCGAAGCCGCGCTGCTTGCACAGCTCCATCACCGACTGGCGGGTGATGCCGTTGAGGAAGCGGTCGGCCAGCGGAGTATGCACCACGCCGTCCTTGATGAAGAAGATGTTGGCGCCGGTGCATTCGGCGACATTGCCTTCCCAGTCGAGCATCATCGCATCGGCATAGCCGGCGCGCTCGGCCTTGTGCTTCGACAGCGAGCAGATCATGTACAGGCCCGCCGCCTTGGCATGGACCGGCGCGCAGGCCGGGTCGGGCCGGCGATAGGTCGCGAGGTCGAGGCGCACACCCTTCAGCTTCTGGGCCATGTCGAACATGCTCGGCCACTCCCAAACCGCGATCGCGGTATGGATCGTGTTGTTCATGCCCGAGACCGCCATCATCTCCGAGCCGCGCCAGGCGACCGGGCGGATATAGGCGTCCTTGAGCCCGTTCTCCTTCAGGCAGAGATACTTGGCCTCATCCAGCTCGGCGACCGAATAGGGGACCGTGAAATCCATGATCTCGGCCGACTTGTGGAAGCGCTTGCTGTGCTCGGTGCATTTGTAGATGACGCCGTCATAGGAGCGCTCGCCCTCGAACACGCAGGAGCCATAGTGCAGCCCATGGGTCAGTACGTGAATCTTGGCGTCCTTCCACGGCACGAGCTTGCCGTCGAACCAGATGACACCGTCGCGCTGGTCGAAAGGAATGACTGACATGGGACCTTCTCCTGGGTGCTTGACGCCACGAACTCGGACACAGCCGATTCAGGAACGCAAGCATGGGTCTAAAGCTGCGCCTCGCCGATCCGCTTTGAAATAATCGTTCGCTCAGCGCCCTTGACCGGTAATCTTCCGTCTGAGATATGTCAATAAGGCTGACCCAAATTTTCGGGAGCGCATTTTGACCCTGCCCCGCCCCGACCCCGACGCTGCGCCCCTTCGGTCTTCGTCCGAGGCCGTCCCGCATGACCTGATCGAGCTGCTCTTCTTCGCCTATCGCGATTTCGTCGGCGACCCCGACCGCATCCTCGCCGATTACGGCTTCGGCCGCGCCCATCACCGGGTGCTGCATTTCGTCCAGCGACGGCCAGGGCTGACCATCGCCGAGCTGCTGGACATTCTCCAGATCACCAAGCAGAGCCTGAACCGCGTGCTCAAGGAGCTGGTCGAGAAGGGCTATATCGAACAGCGCACCGGCCGGCAGGACAAGCGCCAGCGCCATCTCCATACCACCGCCACCGGCCAGGATCTCGCCCTTCGGCTCGTCCGCCTCCAGGCCAAGCGGATCAACCGCGCCCTCGCCAGCGTCGGCCCCGAAGCGGCCGCAACGGCGGCGCAGTATCTGTCGGCGCTAATCGACCCGTCCGAGCAGCCGAAGGTCAACCGCCTCCTCGGCAAGCCCTGACGGCGACCCGCTCCGCGCATTGTGCTAAGGGGAGCCGAGCATCGCGATCGCTCCCGGCGGGAGCAGGAGAAAGGCGGAGGGATGATCGTCACCGAGACCGCGGCGAAGCCGGCGCGCAAGCCCCTGCCCGACGAGGCGCCGCATGTCCTCGTCGTCGACGATGACCGGCGCCTGCGCGACCTGCTCGGGCGTTTCCTCGGCGACAACGGCTATCGCGTGACCACGGCGGCCAGTGCGGCGGAGGCCGATACAAGGCTCGGCCACCTCGTCTTCGACGCGATCGTGCTCGATGTGATGATGCCCGGCGAGAACGGCTTCGAATTCGCCCGCCGCTTCCGCAGCGGCTCCGCCGTACCGATTCTGATGCTGACCGCCCGCGCCGACGGCAAGGACCGGATCAACGGGCTCGAGATCGGCGTCGACGATTATCTCGCCAAGCCCTTCGAGCCGCGCGAATTGCTGCTGCGCCTCGGCAACATCCTGAAGCGCACGCTCGTCGTCGAGGCCGCGCAGTCCGGGCCGCGGCCGGACTTCGTCCGCTTCGGCCCCTTTCTCTACGGGCTCAATCGCGGCGAGCTGCACAAGGGCGACGAAGCCATTCGCCTCACCGAGCGCGAGCGCGAGATCCTCACCGCGCTCGCCGAGCGCGCCGGCGAGGTCGTGCGTCGCGAGGAACTGGCGGCGCAGGGCTCGGCCGCCAATGACCGCACGGTCGACGTGCAGATGAACCGCCTGCGCCGCAAGATCGAACGCGACCCGGCCGACCCGCTCTATCTCCAGACGGTGCGCGGTGTCGGCTACAGGCTGGTGACGGACAGGACGTGACCCCGCTCCAGCACGGCAGGAAGGGCAGGAGCGCGCTGCACGCGGCGGCGATGTGGTTCAGGCGCGCCCGCGCGCCCGTCCAGCGCCTCGCGCGCCAGTTGCACAGTACCGTCAGGCCGGCGCTGAAGCGCATCGGCCGGCCGCTGCAGATCGTCGCGCGCTACATGCCCAAGGGGCTCTATCCGCGCGCGCTCGTCATAGTCATCGCGCCCGTGGTGCTGCTGCAATCGGTCATCGCCTATGTCTTCATGGAACGCCACTGGCAGACGGTGACGCAGAGGCTCTCCTCGGCGGTCTCGGCCGACATCGCCATGCTAATCGACGTCTATGAGAGCTATCCGCAGGATGCCGACACCACGACGCTCTCGCGCATCGCCGCCGAGCGGCTCGGGATGGACCTCGATATCATCCCCGATTCCGACCTGCCGGCACCGGGGCCGCGCCCCTTCTTCTCACTGCTCGACAACGCGCTCTCGACCGAGCTCAGCCAGCAGGTGGCCCGCCCCTTCTGGCTCGACACCGTCGGCCGCTCCAGCCTGATCGAGATCCGGATCAAGCTCGGCAAGGACGTGATGCGCATCCTGACGCGGCGCAACGCGGCCTATGCCTCCAACAGCCACATCTTCCTGCTCTGGATGATCGGCACCTCGCTGATCCTGCTCACCATCGCGGTGCTGTTCCTGCGCAACCAGATCCGCCCGATCCTCAAGCTCGCCGATGCGGCCGAGGCCTTCGGCAAGGGCCGCGACGCCGATTTCCGGCCGCGCGGCGCACGCGAGGTCCGCCGTGCCGGCAACGCCTTCATCGAGATGAAGCGGCGCGTCGAGCGCTCGATCGGCGAGCGCACGACGATGCTGAACGGTGTCAGCCACGACCTGCGCACCATTCTCACCCGGTTCAAGCTGTCGCTCGCCCTGATGGAGCGCACCTCCGAGATCGAGGCGCTCGAGAAGGACGTCGACGAGATGAGCCGCATGCTCGAGGACTATCTCGCCTTCGCCCGCGGCGATGCCGGCGAGGTCGCCGTCGAGACCGACATCCGGGCCTTGCTCGAGGAGCTGAAATCGGACGCCGAGCGCCAGGGCCACCAGACCGGGCTGGAGGTCGTCGGCGACCCGCTCGTGGTCATCCGGCCCGACGCGTTCCGGCGCCTCCTGACCAATCTCGTCTCCAACGCCGCCCGCTATGGCGACCGCATCGCGATCCGCGCCACGCATGACGCGCGCTACCTCATCGTGATGATCGACGATGATGGGCCGGGCATCCCGCCGGACCAGCGCGAGGAGGTCTTCCGGCCCTTCTTCCGCCTCGACGAGGCACGCAACGTCGATGGCGGCGGCACGGGCCTCGGCCTCGCCATCGCCCGCGACATCGCCCGCGCCCATGGCGGCGACATCATCCTGGGCGACTCGCCGCTCGGCGGCCTGCGGGCGACGGTGCGCCTGCCGGTCTGAGCCTCGAGCCTCAGCCCGGCCCGATCGGCGCGAGCTGCGGCAGGCGAGCCACGGCATGGTCGATGAAGGCGCGCACGCGCGGAGCCGGCTGGCGCCCGCCCGGCAGCACGAGCTGAACCGGCAGCGGCGGCGGCTCGAATTCGGGAAGCAGGCGCAGCAGCGTCCCCGCCGCCAGATCGTCGGCCGCCTGATAGGACAGCACCCGCGCCAGCCCGCGCCCGGCACGCGCCGCGATCAGCACCGATTCGACCTCGTTGACGATCAGCCGCGGCGTGAGCACGACGCCGCTGCCGCGGCGCGGGCCGCCGAAGCGCCAATGCAATGTCTGGTTGGCCGCGACGCTGGCGATCGTCTCATGCGCCGCGATGTCGGCCGGGCGCTGCAGCGACGGGCAGCGCGCCAGATAGGACGGCGCCGCGACGAGGATGCGCCTGACCTCCCCGACCTTCCGCATCAGCAGGCCCGAATGCGGCAGCGGCCCGATCCGCACGGCGAGCTGCAGATCCTCCTCGATCAGGTCGAGGTTCCGATCCGCCAGCACGAGCTCGACCCGGACCTGCGGATAGCGATCGAGGAATTCGTTCACCAGCGGCGTGACGTGCCGCCGCCCGAAGGCGAGCGGCGCCGTGATCCGCAGCAAGCCGCTGACCGGCTCGGCCGCCGCGACGCCGAGCGCCGCCTCGTATTCGGCGAGCAGGCGCCGGGCCGTGGCGGCAAGCTCCCGGCCCGGTTCGTTCGGCGTCAGCCGCCGCGTCGTCCGCGCGATCAGCTGCGCCCCGACGCGCTCCTCCAGCGCCGCGAGCGCACGCGTCACCGCCGGGCGCGACTTGCGCAGCCGCCGTGCCGCACCGGCGAGGCTGCCGTCGTCGACGATCGCGACGAAGATCGCAAGCTCCTCGATCCGATCCATCCCATCGTTCCGCGAATTGGAATTCTGAGTTCAACCGATAGCAGATTTTGCCATCCGCCGAAACGATCATGATCCTGCCGACCAGCAGGAGCATCGCCATGCCATCGTCAGAGATCGTCCTCCACGGCACCGTCCTCTCCGGCCACGCCCACCGGGTCGAGCTGCTGCTGCTCGCGCTCGGCCTGCCTTATCGCTGCGAGCCGGCTCCGAAGGAGATCCGGCAGAGCGCGGCCTTCCGCAAACTCAACCCTCTCGGCCAGATTCCCGTGCTGCAGGACGGCGACCTCGTGCTCTCCGACAGCAACGCGATCATGGTCTATCTGGTCAGGCGCTATGCCCCGGACAGCGCCTGGCTGCCGGGCGACCCCGTCGATGCCGCGCAGGTCCAGCGCTGGCTCTCCATCGCCGCGGGCGAGGTGATGCACGGCCCCTGCACCGCGCGGCTGGTCACGCAGTTCGGCCTCAACGACGACAAGGCCCGCGCCAAGCGCATCGCCGCCCAGCTTCTCGCCTTCATGGAGCAGCATCTGGCGGCGCACGACTATCTCGCCGCCAGCCACCCGACCGTTGCCGATCTCGCCTGCTATTCCTACGTCGCCCATGCCCCCGAGGGCGGCATCTCGCTGCTGCCCTACCCGGCCGTGCGCGACTGGCTCGCCCGTATCGAGGCCCTGCCCTTCTTCAAGCCGATGCCGCCTTCACCCCTGCCCGACGAGCGCGACGACGATGCTGCCTGACGGTCCCTTCCATGCTGGCGAGCGCGCCGCCCAGGCGCGGGCGGGCGTCTCCGCGCGCGGCGCCGGCATCCGCGACTTCATGCCGGACCAGCACCGCATCTTCTTCGGCCAGTTGCCCTGGCTCTTCGCCGGCGTGCTCGATCGCGACGGCTGGCCTCTGGCGACGACGCTCGCCGGCCCGCCCGGCTTCGTGACGAGCCCGGATCCGGCCAGCCTCTCGATCGCGGCCCTGCCGAGAGCCGACGACCCGGCCTTCGAAGGGTTTCAGCCGGGCGCCGAGGTCGGGCTGCTCGGGCTCGAATTCGAGACGCGGCGCCGCAACCGCGCCAATGGGCGGATCGAAGCGGTGCGGCATGACGGCTTCAGCGTTGCCGTGGCCCAGAGCTTCGGCAATTGCGCCAAATACATCCAGGCGCGCGGACGGCGCGCGGACGGCCGCGAGCGACCGGAGGCCCCGACGGAGCTTGCCGGCCTCGACCAGGCGGCGCGTACGCTCATCGCCGGCGCCGACACCCTGTTCATCGCCAGCAGCGCGCAGCCTGGAACGGCCGCCGGAGGCAGCGATATCTCGCATCGCGGCGGCCGGCCAGGTTTCGTCCATATCGACCGCGACACGCTGACCATCCCGGATTTCGTCGGCAACAACTATTTCAACACGCTGGGGAATCTGGTGCTGGAACCGCGCGCGGCACTACTATTCGTCGATTTCGACACGGGTACGCAGCTGCAGTTGCAGGGGCGGGCCGAGATCGTCTGGGACGGGCCTGAGCTTGCCGGGCTCGCCGGGTCGCAGCGCCTCTGGCGTTTCCACGTCACCCGCGGCTGGCGGCGCGCCCACGCCCTGCCGCTGCGCTGGACGGCGCCCGAATTCGCGCCGACGACCTTGCAGACCGGCCTGTGGATGGCGGCAGCCTGATCATCCCGGGTTTCGCGCCGGCAGCGAGCGGGTCCCATGGTCACGGCGCCGACCATCCACGTCTTCACCTCATCGATCGCATGCGGTATTCAAGACGTGGATGCTCGCCACAGGGGCGAGCATGACGCTGGCTGGATAATGCTCGCGTTCAGGGCTTCCGGGCTCGGGGCCGCGGCCTGCCCCGGAATGACGCGCAATGCCGTGCAGAAAGCGGCGCCGCCTAATAGAGCCTGCCGCCATCCGGCACGGTGTGGCCCGGCCCGATCAGCACGACCTCGCCCTCGGCATCGGGAATGCCGAGCGTCAGCACCTCGGACATGAACTTGCCGATCTGGCGCGGTGGGAAATTGACCACCGCGAGCACCTGCCGGCCCGGAAGATCCTCGGGCCGGTAGTGCCTGGTGATCTGCGCCGAGGACTTCTTGCGACCGATCGTGCCGCCGAAGTCGATGACGAGCTTGATCGACGGCTTGCGGGCCTCGGGATAGGGCTCGGCCTCGACGATCGTGCCGACGCGGATGTCGACCTTGAGGAAATCGTCGAAGCCGATCGGTGCGGAGGGTTCAGCCGAGGCGCTCAAAATTCTTCCCATCCCTTGTCGCGAACCTCGGCATCCTGCCTGGATGCCGTCACGGCGCTGCCATTGGCCTTGCTGGCGCGGGGCGCGGCTGCACGGGGTGGCGCAACCGGCGCCGGCGCGATCGCCGCCTGCATCGTCCGCGCCATCGCCTTGAGCCCGGCGACATCGCTGCCGAGCTGGAAGCGCGCGACCAGCGCAGAGAGGCGATCGGCCTCCTGCGACAGCGAATGGGCGGCCGCGGTCGACTGCTCGGCCATGGCGGCGTTCTGCTGCGTCGCCTGGTCCATCTCGCCGACGGCGGAATTGACCTCCTGCAGGCCCGAAGCCTGCTCCTGCGCCGCTCCGGCGATCTCGGCGACGAGGCCGGTGACGCGGGTGATTTCTGTCGCCATGCGCTGCAGCGCCCCACCCGTCTGGCCGACGAGGGTCACGCCCTTCTCGACCTCGATGGTCGAGGCGTCGATCAGCGTCTTGATCTCCTTGGCGGCGGAGGCCGAGCGCTGCGCCAGCGCCCGCACCTCGGAGGCAACGACCGCGAAGCCCTTGCCGGCATCGCCGGCGCGGGCCGCCTCGACCGAGGCGTTGAGCGCGAGCAGGTTGGTCTGGAAGGCGATCTCGTCGATCACGCCGACGATCTGCGAGATCTCCTGCGCCGACTTCTCGATGCCCCCCATCGCCGAGACCGCATCGCGCACGATGCTGGTGGACTGCTCCGCCTCGCCCTTGACCTGCTCCGTCGCCTGGTTGGCGAGGCGCGCGCTCTCGGCGGTCTGGCGCACGGTGGCGGTGAGCTGGTCGAGCGCGGTCGCGGTCTCCTCGACCGAGGAGGCCTGCTGCTCGGTGCGGCTGGCGAGATCGTCGGCCGCCTGGCTGATCTCGGTGGAGCCGGCCTTCATGCTTTCGGTATTGGTCGCGATCTGGCGCATCGCATCCTGCAGCTTGGCGATGGCGCCGTTGAAATCGTCGCGAAGCTTGACGTATTCGGCGGTGAAGGCGGCCTCGATCCGGTAGGTCAGATCACCGTCGGAAAGCCGCTCCAGACCGGTGGCGAGGGCCTGGACCACGCCAGCCTGGACGCGCGCATGCTCGGCGCGCTCCGCCTCGTTGCGGCGGCGCTCGCCATCCGCCGCGTTGCGGTGCCCGACCGCCTCTTCCTCGACGCGCAGCTTGTCGGCCTCCATCGCTTCCTTGGCGAGGGCGGCATCGCGGAAGACGACGAGGGCGCGCGCCATCGAGCCGACCTCGTCGGAGCGCTCCTGATGCGGGATGGCGGTATCGAGATGCCCCGAGGCAAGGCCGTCCATCGAATCCTGCAGCTCGTGCAGCATGCGCGAAGCGCGGCGGCCGAGGATGATAACGAGGCCGAGCATCAGGAGGCCGAGCGGCACCAGCACCTTGGCGACGCCGGACAGCATGCCCGAGAAGGCGGCGTCGACATCGTTGACGTGCAGGCCGGAGCCGACCAGCCACTGCCACTTCGGAATGCCGACGACATAGGCGATCTTGAGGGAGGGCTGCTGGTCGCCGGCCTTGAGCCAGCCATAGTCGAGGAAGCCCTCGCCCTTCTGCTTGACCAGCGCGATCATCTCCTGGACGAAGAACTTGCCGTCCGCATCCTTGAGCGGCTTCATGTCCGTCGACTGGATCTGCTTGTTGGCGTGCAGGACGCTGATGCCGTCGAAATTGACGAGGAAGTAGTAGTTGCCGTCGTCGAAGCGGGCCGCGCCGATGGCATCCATCGCCATCTTCTTCGCGTCCTCCTCCTTGAGCTCGCCGGATTCGACCCGCGCGACATAGCTCTTGACCGTCGTCGCAGCGGCCTCGACCAGGTTCTTCATTTCGTCGCGCTTGAGCCCGAGCATCTCGTTGCGGGCGGCATTCAGGGAATAGCCGACCGCGCCGACGGCGATCAGAACGGCAAGAGCCGCGATCAGGGCGAAGGAGCGGCTGATCGACAGGGTCGCAAGCTTCTTGGTCAACGACATACGCGTGTCCTGCGCGAGTGAGGATCGCCCTCACTCGCGCAAATTGACTAAAGCGCGCTTAACATTGACGCATTTCGGCCACATTGTGCCGAACCGGCGGAAAAATCGCCGCCGGCACTCAGATCGCCGGCGCGTAGTCCTCGTTATCTTCGCCCCGGTCGGAGGCGCGTTCGCGACGGCGCGCTCTCAGCGGCCGGCCGGAGCAGATCGCCCGCGCGAGCCCGCGCAACGGCGATGTCAGCCGGTGGAAATCCTCGATCCGGGCCATCACGCAGCCGGCAGTCTTCAGCTCCCGGTCGAGCCGCGCCATCGTCTTCGACAGCTCCGGCTCGTCGTCGTGCAGCCAGGTTTCGGACACCCGCGCCATCAGCAGCACCGCGCCCTGGACCCGCAAATGGCCGAGCGAATCCTCGGTCGGGATGCCGACGGAGGCCAGCATGTAGCGCCAGGAATTGACGGCGCCGCGATTGAGCGCCGTCAGCGCCAGCGGGTCGCGCCGGATCACCGGCGCGATCTTGCGCAGGGCGCTCTTGTAGGGCGCCATCGTGTCGAGCCGCCGCATGACGAGGTCGAACATGCGCTCCTTGACGGGCTCGCCCATCAGATCGTCGGCGCCGCCGGCCAGCACCGCGTCGTCGACGATCCGCGTCAGCCCGCCCAGCATGGCGAGCTTGGAGGGAAAGAGGCCGCGCAGCTGCGTCAGGGTCAGCCCCGCTTCCGTCGCGATGTCCGGCAGCTCGATCTGGTCCCAGGGCCGCTCCGCGGCGAGCTTCATCAGCGCATCGACGGCGCGCTTGCGCAGATCGGCCGGCTTGGCGGCGGGCTCTGCGCCCGCCTGCGGGGTGGAAACGGGTTTGCGGGCCATGGGGCAGCTCCTCTCGCTTCGCGACGAGAGCAGGTTAGGCCGCCATGATGGCGGGTGGAAGGCCGTTCAGCCGGAAAGCTCGCCGGCGCGACGTTTCGCAGCAGCGACGGCCTTGACCATCAGCGGCTTCAGGCCGTCTTCCGCCATCAGGACTTCGAGCGCCGCCGCCGTGGTGCCGCCGGGCGAGGTCACGTTCTGGCGCAGCGTTCCGGGCGGCAGCGGCGACTGGAACAGCAGTTCGCCGGCCCCCTCCACCGTCGCCCGTGCCAGCCGCTCCGCGACATCGGCGGGCAGGCCCGCCGCGGCACCGGCGGCGGCAAGGCACTCGACCAGATGGAAGACATAGGCCGGCCCCGAGCCGGAGACCGCCGTGACGGCATCGATCAGCCCCTCATCGTCAAGCCACTCGACCCTGCCGATGCTGCCGAGCAGCGCGTCGGCCGTGGCGCGCTGCGCCGCGCTCACGCCCTTGCCCGGCGCCGCGGCGGTCACGCCGCGCTGCACCGAGGCCGGCAGATTCGGCATCGCCCGGATGATCGCGCCGGCATTGGGCAGGCGCGCGGCGAGATCGCCCAGCGTCTTGCCGGCGAGAATCGAGATCAGCAGCGTGCGGGGGTGGATGAAGGCCTGCACCGCCGGCGCGGCCGTGTCCAGCATCTGCGGCTTTGTCGCCAGCACGACGACGTCGGCGGCGGGAATCTCCTTGGCGGAAGGGTTGAGCCGCATGCCCTTTTGGTTGGCGAGCTCGACCATCTCGTCCGACAGCTTGGGGTCGATCAGGCTGACGCCCTTCGGGTCGATGCCAATGCGCAGCCAGCCCTCCAGCATCGCCCCGCCCATCTTGCCGGCGCCGATCAGGACGAGCGATTGAGGAAGGGAGTCGGACATGGCGGTTCTCATCGCTTGGGAACGGAGCGTCATGCCCGGTTTGCGCCAGGCATCTCAGGACCAGAGCCTGCAAGGGACGGCCGGGTCAAGCCCGGCCGTGGCGGCGGTGTGACGCCTCAGGCCTCCCCTGCGGTCTCCAGGATCGCGCCCTCCATTCCCTCTTTCGCCGTCTTGCCGGCCCAGACGACGAACTGGAAGGCCTGATAGTAGCGCTCGCAGGCCTCGACGGCGCTCTTCACCAGCGCCGCCGCCTGCTCCTCCGTCGGCTCCGCCCCGCCCGAGAGCAGGAGCGCGTGTCGGTACATCACCACGCCTTCGCTGCTCCACAGATCGAAATGGCCGAGCCAGAGCTGCTCGTTGACCAGACCGACGAGCTGCAGCACCTCGCTGCGCCGCCGCTCGGGCACCTTGAGATCGAAGGCGCAGGCGATGTGCAGCGCCTCGACCTCGGTGAGCCAGGTGATCGCGATGTGATATTCCGACCAGCCGCCCGTCACGGAGACCGACAGCTCGTCTTCGCTGTCGCGGTCGAAGGTCCAGTCATTGAGGGCGGCGAGGCGCTCGAACAGGTCTAGGGGGTTGGAAGGCCGATCCAGCTCGGCATCCAAATCGAGGTCCATCATGCCCAAGGGTCCACCTTCCGGGGCGGGCGCCCCGGCGCGTTCGAGAAGAGGAACACGGCGACTGGAAAGCCGAAGGAACGCAACCCACCTCCGGAACGACCTCGGGAGAGGCTCGTTCCCGTCCGCCGGGGGCACGGAATCCCCGACGAATCAATTCTTTCCACCGACGATAGCGCAGGCGCTGTGACGCTCCCAACACAGCGCGAAGCTCCGCGGATTCGCCCGGTGGGCTCAATCCCTCCCGGGGGCTGTCCACAGCACATGGCTGTGGACATGACGCGGCGGCATGGGCGCCATCGCGTCAGGTCAGGGCGGTCAGGACTTGCCCAGCTTCTGCTCGAGCGCGGCCAGGCGCGCCGCGAGCTTGTCGTTCTCCTCGCGGGCGATCAGCGCCATCTCGCGCACCGCCTCGAACTCCTCGCGGGTGACCACGTCGAGATCGCGCAGCAGGCGTTCGATCTGCGTCTTCACGACGGTCTCGACCTCGCGGCGCACCCCCTGCGCGGCTCCGGCCGCATCGGTGGCGAGGCGGGCGATGTCGTCGAGGATGCGGTTGCCGGGGTTCACCATGGCTCTCTCCCATCGGGGCGAAACACTCTGCCGACAGCCTATAGGCAGCGCGGACGGCCGCCGCAATTGCGTCCGGAGGTCCGGCTTGCCCGCAGGCCGGCGGCGCGATCACATGGCCATCTGCCCGGAGGAGACATGCCATGGCCCTGCATTTCACATCCGCCGAGTTTGCCCGCCGCCGCGATGCGCTCCTCGCGGCGATGCAGGCCGACAGGCTCGACGCGCTCTTCCTGTTCCAGCAGGAATCGATGTTCTGGCTGACCGGCTACGACAGCTTCGGCTTCTGCTTCTTCCAGTGCCTCGTCCTCCGGGCCGACGGCACCATGGCGCTGCTGACCCGCTCCGCCGACCTGCGGCAGGCACAGCACACCTCGAATCTGGCGGATATCCGCATCTGGAAGGACGGCCGGGACGCGAATCCGGCCGCCGATCTGCGCGGGCTGGCGCGGGAGCTCGGCCTGTCGCGGCGGCGCATCGGCGTCGAGTTCGAATCCTATGGCCTCGTCGCCTCCAACTATCGCCGGCTGGAGGCCGCCTTCGCCGATGAGGCCGATCTCGTCGACGCCTCCACGATCGTCACGCGCCTGCGCGCCGTGAAATCGACGGAGGAGATCGCCTATGTGCGCCGCGCCGCCGTGCTGGCCGACGCTGCCGACCGCGCGGCGCTCGACGCGATCCGGGCCGGCGCCGACGAGGGCGAGATCCTCGCCGCCCAGCACGATGCGATCTTTTCCGGCGGCGGCGACTATCCGGCCAACGAATTCATCATCGGCTCGGGCCGCGACGCCCTGCTCTGCCGCTACAAGGCAGGCCGCCGAAAGCTCGATCCGAACGACCAGATCACGCTCGAATTCGCCGGGGTCGACCGGCACTATCATGTCGCCGCGATGCGCACCGTCATAGTCGGGGAGCCGCGCCCGCTGCACCGCCCCTACCACGCCGCCGCCCGCGACGCGCTGCTCGCCTGCGAGGCGGAACTGCGGCCCGGCCGCACCGCCGGCGATGTCTTCGCGGCCCATGCCCGCATCCTCGACGAGCACGGGCTCTCGCAGCACCGGCTCAATGCCTGCGGCTACTCGCTCGGTGCCAAGTTCACCCCGTCCTGGATGGACTGGCCGATGTTCTATGAGGCCAATGACTGGGAGATCGTGCCCGGCATGGTGATGTTCGCCCATATGATCCTGATGGATTCGGACAGCGAAACCGCGATGTGCCTGGGCCGGACCTACCTCGTCGGAACCGGCGGCGCCGAGGCGCTCAACCTGCCCGATCTGGACCTCGCCATTCGTTGAGCCTAGAAAAGGGGCACAGGGAATCTCGAAGCAGTCCACAGCCCAAAGGGCGGGAGGCGTCATGATCAACCGTTTGAGCGGCCTCGCACTGGGGCCGTTTTTCGCGCTGGCGCTCGCCGGCTGCCAGGAAACCGCCCAGACCGCGCGGCCGCGCGTCGATGCCCCCGGTGTGCCGGTCTCGGTCCAGAGCATCTCCGGCGCCCCCGAGGACGTCACCGCCAGCTTCGCCGGCCTGCTCGGCGAGGCCGCGGCCGAGCGCAAGATGGAGATCGTGCCCGGCAACAAGCCGGCGCGCTTCCGCGTCAAAGGCTATCTCACCGCCCAGCCGACCGAGGACGGCCAGACCGCGCTCGCCTTCGTCTGGGACGTCTATGATTCGACCAAGCAGCGGGCGCAGCGTGTCCAGGGCGAGAGCATCGGCAAGCGCAGCGGCGGCTCGGATCCCTGGGTCGGCATCGACCAGACCATCGTCGCCAAGGCGGCGTCCGACTCGATGGACGCGATCGCGAGCTTCCTCGTCACCACCCCCGCCGTCGAGACGCCGGGCGGGGACGACAAGGGCGGCAAGGCCGGCAAGCCCACGAAGACGCGCACCAAGGTGGCCGCCACCGCCGAAAAGAAGAGCTGATTTGGGCTCCGGACGCAGCGCAAGCGACGCTGCGTCAGTGGATTCCGTGCCACGCCGGGCATCCGACACCGTTCTGACCAGTTATATTGCAGCGCAGCGGTCGACTCCATGTCATCACGCTGTTAAGAGCCGTTCGAATTGAGCCGGCCCCGCCGGCTCCTGCCCCGCCTTCTGCAACGGTACGCCACGGCATGGCCTCTCATTTCAAAGTCGTCGCCGGCAATTCCAACCGGCCGCTCGCCGAAGCGATCTGCAATCATCTGAGCATTCCTCTCGCCAAGGCTTCGGTCCGGCGCTTCGCCGACATGGAAGTCTTCGTCGAGATCCAGGAGAATGTGCGCGGACAGGATGTCTTCATCATCCAGTCCACCTCCTTCCCGACCAACGACCACCTGATGGAGCTGCTCATCATCGTCGACGCGCTGCGCCGCTCCTCGGCGCGCCGCATCACGGCGGTGATCCCCTATTTCGGCTACGCCAGGCAGGACCGGCGCGCCTCCGGCCGCACGCCGATCTCGGCCAAACTGGTCGCCAATCTGATCACCAATGCCGGCGTCGACCGCGTGCTGACGCTCGACCTGCATGCCGGCCAGATCCAGGGCTTCTTCGACATCCCGACCGACAACCTGTTCGGCGCCCCGCTGATGGCGCGCGACATCAAGGACCGGCTCGACTGGAAGAACGCCATGGTCGTCTCGCCGGACGTCGGCGGCGTGGTCCGGGCGCGGGCGCTGGCCAAGCGCATCGACGCCCCGCTCGCCATCGTCGACAAGCGCCGGGACCGGCCGGGCGAATCCGAGGTGATGAACATCATCGGCTCGGTCGAGGGCCGCTCCTGCATCCTGCTCGACGACATCGTCGATTCCGGCGGCACCCTCTGCAACGCGGCCGAGGCGCTGCTCGAGCAGGGCGCCAAGGAGGTCTATGCCTACATCACCCATGGCGTGCTTTCGGGCGGCGCCGTGGCGCGCATCGCCTCCTCGAAGCTCAAGGAACTCGTCATCACCGACTCGATCATGCCGACCGAGGCGGTGAAGGTCGCGCGCAACATCCGCGTCATCTCCATCGCCGGGCTGATGGGCGAGGCGATCGAGCGCACCGCGAGCGAGACCAGCGTCTCCAGCCTGTTCGACTGAGAAGCCAGCCTTGTCCCTCCCAGCCCTCATCCTGAGGAGCCGCGAAGCGGCGTCTCGAAGGATGCTCCAGCGCTCTCTGGAACATCCTTCGAGACGCGGGCTCACGCCCGCTCCTCAGGATGAGGGCTGAGACGTCGGGGGCGGCCATGAGCGCCTCCCGCGCCCTCGTCCTCTTTTCCGGCGGGCAGGACTCGACCACCGCGCTCGCCTGGGCGCTCGACCGCTTCGACGCGGTCGAGACGGTCGGCTTCGACTATGGCCAGCGCCACCGCGTCGAGATGGATTGCCGCCTCGCCATCCGCGACAAGCTGCCCGCCCTCTCCGCGCGCTATGCGGAGCGGCTCGGCCCCGACCATGTCGTCGACCTGGCGGCCCTGGGCGCGATCTCGGAGACGGCGCTGACGCGCGAGACGGAGATCGTCTTCGCCGAGACCGGTCTGCCGACCAGCTTCGTCCCCGGCCGGAACCTGATCTTCCTGACCTTCGCCGCCGCCCTGGCCTATCGCCGCGACCTCCGACACATCGTGCTCGGCGTCTGCGAGACCGATTACTCCGGCTACCCCGACTGCCGCGACGACACGATCAAGGCGATGCAGGTGGCGCTCGGTCTCGGCCTCGACCGCCGCCTCGTCCTCCACACGCCGCTGATGTGGCGCGACAAGGCCCAGACCTTCGCGCTGGCGCGCCGGCTCGGCGGGCAGGCCCTGCTCGACCTCGTCCTCGAAGAGAGCCATAGCTGCTATCTCGGCGACAGGACGACGCGGCATGGCTGGGGGTTCGGCTGCGGCCGTTGCCCGGCCTGCGATTTGCGCGCAAAAGGCTATGCGGCCTATCTGGCGACACCCGACGACAGCGGACCTTCCTATGACACCTGACCGGCAGCGCCTGACCGAGGGCGCCATCGCGCTCGCACTGTTCGGCCTCACCATTCCGGTCGCCAACTGGATGATCGGCAATGTCGGCACCGCCTGCGTGCCGAACGGGCCCTGCATCGTCCCGGTCTGGCCGGGCATCGTCGCGCCAAGCGGCGTCCTGATGGTCGGCCTCGCGCTGGTGCTGCGCGACATCGTCCAGCGTCGCCTCGGCGCCCTGGCGGGCCTGGGCGCGATCGCGGTCGGTACGCTGATTTCCGCCCTGCTTGCCCCGGCCGCCATCGTGACCGCCTCGGCCGCGGCCTTCCTGCTGTCCGAGCTTGCGGATTTCGCCGTCTACACGCCCTTGCAGCGCCGCCGTTTCCTGACGGCGGTCTTCGCCTCGGGCGTCGTCGGGCTCGTGGTCGACAGCGTCGTCTTCCTGCACCTCGCCTTCGGCAATCTCGACTTCCTCGCCGGCCAGATCATCGGCAAGGCCTGGATGGTGCTGTTCGCGCTGCCGCTGATGATCCTCCTGCGCCGCCGCGACGAGCGGCTCGGCCTCGTCGCGGCCTGAGGCGGATAAAGTTTGAATCAGGGTTCTAATCGGCCCTTAAGGCGTCGACGCTAGGATTCACGCTCTTCGGCATTCCGGTCGGGGCTCCGCGTGATCAGACCCTCGGGCCGACTGCAGGCCCTGCAGAACGATATTCTCGAAGATATCGCACGCGGGGAGCCGCTCGCCGCCTGCATGGAACGGCTCTGCCACCGCGCCGAGGCGATCTCGCCGGGCGCGATCTGTTCCGTCGTGACGGTCGACGATCAGGGCTGCCTGCGACCCCTCGCCTGTCCCAGCCTGCCGCAGCATTACATCGAAGCGATAGCCGGCGCTCCCGTCGGCCCGTCCATCGGCTCCTGCGGCACGGCGATCCACAGGGCCGAGGCCGTGGAGGTGACCGATATCGCGGCCGATCCGCTCTGGCAGGATTTCACGGAACTGGCGCTGCCGCTCGGACTGCGAGCCTGCTGGTCCGTCCCGATCAAGGCGCGCGACGGCCGCGTCGTCGGCGCCTTCGCCTTCTATTTCCGCAAGGCACGGCCGCCGCGCGAACTCGAACGCCGGATCGTCGCGACCTGCGTCCATCTCTGCGCCATCGCGATCGAGCAGGACGAGGTGCGCGCGCGCAATCACCGCCTCGCCTATTTCGACACGCTGACCGGGCTGCCGAACCGGGCGCAGTTCAACGCCGCGATCGCCACGATGAGCGCGGCCACGCGCCGCTACGGCCTGATGCTGATCGACATCGATTATCTCAAGACGGTCAACGACACGCTGGGCCATGCCGCCGGGGATGCGCTGATCGCCGAGATCGGCGGCCGGCTGGGCGCGGCGCTCGCCGGCTGCCTCGCCTGCCGTATCGGCGGCGACGAATTCGCCGTGCTGGTACCGGACTGCACGGAGCCGGCCCGCCTGCGCCGCCTGGCCTCCGCTGCGCTCGGCGCGATCGCGGCCCCGATCGAGCATGACGGCCACAGCATCCAGCCCAGCGCCACGATCGGCGCCGCCATCGCCGGCGAGGATGGCGGAGACAGCGTGACCCTGCGCCAGAACGCGGATCTCGCGCTGTACCACGCCAAGGAAACCCGCCGCGGCCGCTATGTCCGTTTCCGCAGCCGGCTGCGCAGCGCGATGATGCGCCGCATCCGCGTCAGGAAGGAGGTCGATGGCGCGCTCGGCGACGAGCGGATCGTCCCTCACTACCAGCCGATCATCCGCCTCGACACGGCCGAGATCGTCGGCGTCGAGGCGCTGGCCCGGATGCGGCTCGCCGACGGCCGCCTCGTCGCGGCCGGGGACTTCCAGGACGCCCTTCACGACCCCAAGATCGCCCATCGCATCACCTCCCTGATGCTGGCCGCAACCACCGCCGACATGGCGGGCTGGCAGGCGGAGGGACTGCATTTCCAGCATGTCGGTCTCAACGTCACCTCAGCCGATTTCGAGAAGGGCGACCTCGTCCAGCGAGCCGCGAAGGCGCTCGAGAGAGCGGGCCTGCCGGCGCAGCAACTCGTCATCGAGATCACCGAACAGGTATTCATGGGCGGGCGGCGGGATGGCGTAGCGCGGACCATGGAGGCGTTGCGGGCCTGCGGCATGCCGGTCGCCCTCGACGATTTCGGCACCGGCTTCGCCTCGTTGACCCATCTGCTCGACTTCCCGATCGACATCATCAAGATCGACCGGTCCTTCGTCGGTGCCATCGACAGCGGCGCGCGCAGCGGCGCGATCGTCGAGTCGCTTCTGACGATGACGCGCCGTCTCGGCATGATGACCATCGCCGAGGGCATCGAGACTCCCGCCCAGGCCCGGCGCCTCGAGGAGATGGGCTGCCGCCTCGGCCAGGGCTTTCTCTATTCCCCGCCGGTCCCTGCCCCGGTCGTGCGGGAACTGCTCAAGCGCTTCGGCCCGGCCGCGCCGGCATCCGTCGACGACCGCCGCCTGGTCGCGAACGCCGCCTGATCCGACGGGCTTGAGATTGCGGCGATTTTCGCCTATGAGCTGCCCCAGCGTCCCGCTGACACCCTTGGAGGCTCTGGACGCGAAACCCGATGGCCGCCACCAGGCGGCCTTGTCATTTGAACGTCAAGGACAACATCATGACCGCCGTGAAGCAAATCGAGGCTTCGGCGCGCGCACAGGTCGGCAAGGGGGCCGCCCGTGCAGTTCGCCGCCAGGGCCAGACGCCTGCCGTGATCTATGGTGGGGGCGCCGCTCCCGAAGCCATCGCGCTCGACGCCAACAAGACCCGCCAGCTGATTTTCGGCGGCCACTTCCTGACCACGATCTTCGAGATCAGCGTCGCCGGCAAGAAGCAGCGGGTCATCCCGCGCGACTACCAGCTCGACCCGGTCAAGGATTTCCCGATCCACGTCGACTTCCTGCGCGTCGCCAAGGGCCAGACCGTCACGGTCCAGGTTCCGGTCCACGTCGTCGGCCAGGAGGCCAGCCCGGGCGTCAAGAGCGGCGGCCTCGTCCAGATCATCGAGCACTCGCTCGAAATCTCGGTCGAGCCCGACAACATCCCGGAAGCCTTCGAGGTCTCCGTCGCCGGCCTGAACATCGGTGACCAGATCGAAGCCAAGGCCATCAAGCTGCCGGCCGGCGCCAAGCTGACTGTCGGCTCCGACGCCACGATCGTCACGATCGCCCCGCCGACCGTCGAGGTCGAGACGGTGGAAGAGGCCGCCGCCGAGGCTCCGGCCGAAGCCAAGGCCTGATGAAACGGCGCTACCCGGCGCCGCTTCCGCCTATCCAGTCTACCGAGACGGCCGGGTTCATCCCGGCCGTCTTGCTTTGGCGTCGGACCCAGAAGTGGAATCCACTTTCGGATGGATCCGATGCCGATCCCTGAGCCTGCCGGAGTTCCGCCATGCTGATCTTTGCCGGCCTCGGCAATCCGGGCGCACGCTATGCCCGCAACCGGCACAATATCGGTTTCATGGCCGTCGAGGAGATCGCGCGCCTGCACCGCGCCTCGCCCTGGCGCGCGCGCTTCCAGGCCGAATCCTGCGAGGCGACGATCGGGGCCGAGAAGGTGCTCCTGCTCAAGCCGCAGACCTATATGAACGAGTCCGGCCGCTCGATCGGCGAGGCCGCGCGCTTCTTCAAGGTCGCTCCGGCCGACGTCATCGTCTTCCATGACGAGCTCGACCTGCCGCCGGCCAAGCTCAGGGTCAAGCTCGGCGGCGGCAATGCCGGGCATAACGGCCTGCGCTCGACCACCGCGGCGATCGGCAACGACTACCGCCGCGTGCGGATGGGCATCGGCCATCCCGGCGACAAGGCGCTGGTGCACCCTTACGTGCTCAACGATTTCGGCAAGGTCGAGCTGCCCTGGGTCGAGGATCTCTGCATCGCCTGCGCCGATCATGCGGCCCTGCTCGCAGCCCATGACGATGCCGCCTTCCAGAACAAGGTGCATCTCTTCATGGAGGCGCGCGGCCACGGCGCCGTGAAGCGCCTCGGCGAGAAGAGCGAAGGCTGATTTCCGCCTGACGCGGAAACGCGTGGCATCCCGGACGCAGCGAAGCGAAGGCCCGGGGAGACCTCGATGGTTCCGGAGCTAGAACGGCAGCTTCGCGCCCGCCTTGGCCACGGTGACGCGGCTCGTGCTGTAGCTGCCGTCGGCCTGCCGGCTCGCCGTCATCGCGACCTGCGCGCCGGGCTCGAGATCGCTCGCCACAGCCGGCGCCGCCATCAGGATGGCCGCCTCGGGGGTGATGACGACCTTCTGCTCGCCGCCGGGATAGCTCAGCACGAGATTCGCCCCGTCGACGCGCGAGACCGTCTCGGCCACCGTCGCGTTCGTCATGGTCGCGTCCGGCAATACGCCCCAGGGGCGGTGCCCCTCCCCCGTGCCGCGCATCGCTTCCGGGAAGATGAAGATCTGCACGGCGAGCAGCGTCCCGTCCGGCTGCGGCCGGGCACCGACGCCGATGAAGCTGCCCTTGGCGATATCCGCCGCCTTCGCCGGCACGACCCCACCCACCGAGAAGCCAGGCGCGAGCGCGATCTTGACCTCCCGCCCATCCGCCGCCTTGAGCGCGAGCGTGGCGCCCTCCCTGCGCTCGACCGTGCCGCGCAGCCGTGTCCCCGGCGTCTGCGCCAGCGCCGCGCCGCCGGCGAAGGCGAGCATCGACAGGGCGAACACGAGGCGGGACCGGTTCATGGCGAGGCTCCGAAGGGCGCGGGCAACCAGCGCCGGGCGATCCAGCACCCGCGGAAGCCCTGCCGCCATGCACGTTCGCGTGAGCGGCACGGCGGCCATAAGGCGCGCGGCACTTGTCTTTATCGCGCGCGCCCCCCAATAAGGCCGCAACTTTCAGAAGCTTCACGCCCGGCAGCGGCCCCCCGCCGCGGGCAACGGAACAGGCGATCATGGGTTTCAAATGCGGAATCGTCGGCCTGCCGAATGTCGGCAAGTCGACCCTCTTCAACGCGCTGACGCAGACGGCGGCGGCACAGGCCGCGAACTATCCCTTCTGCACGATCGAGCCGAATGTCGGCGACGTCGCCGTGCCGGATGAGCGCCTGGACAAGCTTGCCGCCATCGCCGGCTCCAAGGATATCATCCCGACGCGGCTGACCTTCGTCGACATCGCCGGCCTGGTGCGCGGCGCCTCGAAGGGTGAGGGTCTCGGCAACCAGTTCCTCGCCAACATCCGCGAATGCGACGCCATCGCCCATGTCGTGCGCTGCTTCGAGGATGGCGACATCACCCATGTCGAAGGCAAGGTCTCGCCGGTCGACGACATCGAGACGATCGAGACCGAGCTCATGCTCTCCGACCTGGAAAGCCTCGAGAAGCGCGTTCAGCCGCTGGAGAAGAAGGCCAAGGCCGGCGACAAGGAAGCCAAGGAAGCGGCCGATCTGATGAACCGCTGCCTGGCGCTGCTGCGCGACGGCAAGCCGGCACGCCTGGTCCAGCTTTCGCCCGAGGAACGTCGCCCCTTCGAGCTGCTCGGCCTGCTCTCCTCGAAGCCGGTGCTCTATGTCTGCAATGTCGAGGAGGCGAGCGCCGACAAGGGCAACGCCTTCTCCGAGCTGGTGAAGAAGCGCGCCGCCGAGGAAGGCGCCGTCGCGGTCGTGGTCTCCGCCAAGATCGAGAGCGAGATCGCGGTGCTGCCGGCCGAGGAGCAGACCGAGTATCTCGAAGCCGTCGGGCTGGCGGAGCCGGGTCTCAACCGCGTCATCCGCGCCGGCTACAGCCTGCTCAACCTCGTCACCTACTTCACCGTCGGCCCCAAGGAGGCCCGCGCCTGGACCATCGAGAAGGGCACCAAGGGGCCGCAGGCCGCCGGCGTGATCCATACCGATTTCGAGAAGGGCTATATCCGGGCCGAAACCATCGCCTTTGACGATTACGTCACCCACAAGGGCGAGTCGGGCGCACGCGAAGCCGGCAAGTTCCGGCTCGAAGGCAAGGAATACGTCGTCGCCGACGGCGACGTCCTGCACTTCCGCTTCGCGACCTGAGAAAGCCCGCGCCGATGCTGCACTTCGAGGATTTCGTCCCCGGCGAGAGCGCCCGGTCGCACAGCATCGCCGTCTCGCAGGACGATATCGTCGCCTTCGCCTCACGCTATGACGCGCAGGACTTCCATGTCGACCCGGAGGCGGCCAAGGCGAGCTTCGTCGGCCGGCTGATCGGCTCCGGCTGGCACAGCTGCTCGCTGCTGATGCGGCTGATGGCGGAAAGCTTCCTGCTCGATGCCACCAGCATGGGCGCGCCCGGCATCGACGAGGTGAAATGGCTGCGGCCGCTGCTGCCCGGCGACAGCGTCAGCGCGCGCCGCACCGTGCTGGAGAGCAAGCCGTCGCGCTCGCGCCCCGAGATGGGCCTCGTGCGCTTCCGGCTGGAACTGCTCAACCAGCGCGACGAGCCGGTGCTGGAACAGACCAACTGGATCATGTTCGGCCGCAAGGGCTCCGGCATCGGACCCCTGCCCGGCGGGGACTGGCTCGCCCATGCGCCGCACTACCAACGGCCCGCCGCCGAGAGCCCGCTGGAAGCGCCGGCCGCCCTGCCGGAACCGCCCCGCTTCTTCGAGGAGCTGGACGCCGGCAGCCGCCACGAACTCGGCAGCTTCATCTTCACGGCCGAGGAGATCGTCGCCTTCGCCCGCAGCTTCGATCCACAGCCCTTCCACATGGACGAAGCTGCGGCCGCGGCGTCATCCTTCGGCCGGCTCGCCGCCTCCGGCTGGCACACGGCGGCCGTCTGGATGGCGACGATGGTCTCGCACCGCAGGCGCCAGTTCGCGGTCGCGTCGGGCCGCCCTGCCCGCCTCGGCCCCTCCCCCGGCTTCAAGAACCTGCGCTGGACGAAGCCGGTCTTCGCCGGCGATCGCATCACCTATTTCTCGGAGGTGACGGCCAAGCGCGAGAGCGCCTCGCGCCCGCAATGGGGCCTCTACTTCCACCGCAACACCGGCCTCAACCAGAAGGGCGAGGAGGTGTTCAGCTTCGAAGGCTGCGTCTTCGTCGAGCGGAAGCCCGGCTGACCTTCAGCCGACCTTGCCGTAGCCGGCGAATTTGGCGCCGACGCGCTCCATCTCGGGACCGTCGAGGATGACCGGCTCGAGCCCGGCCGCCAGGATGTCGAGATACTGGCCGGCAAGGTTCTCCACCTCGGCGACGATGGTGTGCGCGCCCGCCAGCGTCTGGCCCAGCGCGATCACGCCGTGATTGGCGAGCAGCACCGCCTTGCGCCCCTCCAGCCCCTTCACCGCATTGGCAGCGAGCTCGGGCGTGCCGAAGGTGGCGTAGTCGGCGCAGCGCACATCGGCGCCGCCGCAGAGCGCGATCATGTAGTGGAAGGCCGGGATGCCGCGCCGGGTGCAGGACAGCGCCGTCGCCCGCGGCGAATGGGTATGCACGATCGCCTGCGCATCCGGCCGCGCCTTGTAGATCTCGACATGGAACGGCCATTCCGAGGAGGGCTTGCGGACGCCGCTCAGCACCGTGCCGTCGAGCGCCAAATGGATCAGGTCTTCCGGCTTGGTCTGCGCGTAGGGAAGCCCTGACGGCGTGATCAGCAGCCCCTCGCCGAAGCGGGCCGAGACATTGCCCGATTTCGACGGACAGAAGCCCGCCTGGTCGATCGTCTGCGCGACCGCGACGATCTCCCGCCGCAGCTCCATCTCGTTCATGCCGTCGCCCTGTTCGCCAGATCCGGAAAGAGATGCGCCAGCCCCGCGGCGCTCGCCGCGCAGACACCGCGCTCGGTGACGAGGCCGGTGACGAGCCGCGCCGGCGTCACGTCGAAGGCCGGATTGGCTGCGCCGCTGCCGGGCGCGACCACCCGAAAGGGCCTGACCTCGCCATCTTCCGCCAGCCCGGAGAGATGCGTCACCTCGCGCGCCGCACGCTCCTCGATCGGGATCTCCGCGAGACCGTCGCGGATGCTCCAGTCGATCGTCGGCGAGGGCAGCGCGACATAGAACGGCACGCCGTTGTCATGCGCCGCCAGCGCCTTGAGATAGGTGCCGATCTTGTTGGCGACATCGCCATTGGCCGTCGTCCGGTCGGTGCCGACGATCACCATGTCGACCGCGCCGCGCTGCATCAGGTGGCCGCCGGCATTGTCGGTGATCACGGTATGCGGCACGCCATGGGCGCCGAGCTCATAGGCCGTCAGCGCCGCACCCTGGTTGCGCGGCCGCGTTTCGTCTACCCAGACATGGACGGGAATGCCGGCGTCATGCGCCAGGTAGATCGGCGCCAGCGCCGTGCCCCAATCCACCGTCGCGATCCAGCCGGCATTGCAATGGGTGAGGATGTTGACCGGCTGCCCGGCCGGCTTGCGTGTCGCGATCTCGCGGATCAGAGGCAGGCCATGCTCGCCGATGGCCCGGCACAGCGCCACGTCCTCGTCGCAGATCGCCGCCGCTTCGGCATAGGCCGCCTCGCTCCGGCGCTCGGCGGGCAGCGCCGCCAGCACCCGCCGCATCCGCTCCAGCGCCCAGCGCAGATTGACCGCCGTCGGCCGCGTCCCGCCGAGCAGCGCCAGCGCCGCCTCGAGCGCGGCGCCCGATGCGTCGGCGCGCATCGCCAGCGCCACGCCATAGGCTGCCGTCGCGCCGATCAGCGGCGCTCCGCGCACCACCATGGAGCGGATGGCGTCGGCGGCCTGCTCGGCCGATCCCAGCGCCACCGTCTCGAAGCGGAAGGGCAGCCGCGTCTGGTCGATCACGACGACCCGCCAGCCATCCTGCGCAAGCCAGATCGTCCGATAGTGCTGGCCGTTGATCTTCATGGGTTCACGCGTCTCGGAAGGACACCAGGGTCCGCACGGGCACGCCGAGCCTTCTGATCTTGTCGGCTCCGCCGAGATCGGGCAGGTCGACGATGAAACAGGCCGCCACCACCTCGGCGCCGAGCCCGCTGAGCAGATTGACCGCCGCTTCGGCCGTGCCGCCGGTCGCGATGAGATCGTCGACCAGCAGAACCCTCTCGCCCGGCAGCACCGCGTCGCGGTGGATCTCGATCTCGTCCGTGCCGTATTCGAGCGCAAAGGTCGCCCGCAGCGTCTCAAGCGGCAGCTTGCCCTTCTTGCGCACCGGGATGAAGCCGGCCGAAAGCTGATGCGCCACCGCGCCGCCGAGGATGAAGCCGCGCGCCTCGATCCCGGCGATCTTGGCGATCTTCAGCCCGGCGAAGGGCTGGACCAGCTCGTCGACGGCGCGGCGGAAGGCCCGCGCATCGCCGAGCAGCGTTGTGATGTCGCGGAAGACGATGCCCGGCCGGGGATAGTCCGGGATCGCACGGATGCTGTCGGCAAGGTTCATGAGCGTCTTCTCGGGCGTGGCGGCGGACGCCTTGGTCGGACGCCGGGCCGGCTTCGTCAAGGGCGCAGCCATCATTCAGCCCCTGAGCACGCGCCCGGCCACCGCGTCGAGCTTCGCCAGCAGGGCCGGGTCGCGGAAGGCGGGCGCCGTGATCAGCGCGTTGTCGAGCGCGTTGTGCGAGCCGGCCGGGCAAGGCTCGCGCTCCGCCGGAAAATCGGCCGCGAGCCGCGCGACGAGCCGGCGCGCCTTGTCCGCATTCTCGTGCAGGACCGCGACCACCGAGGCGACATCGACCGCGCCATGCAGCTCATGCCAGCAGTCGTAGTCGGTCACCATCGCGACCGTGGCATAGGTGATCTCGGCTTCGCGCGCGAGCTTGGCCTCGGGCATCGCGGTCATGCCGATCAGGTCGTAGCCGAGCCCGCGATAGGTCATCGATTCCGCATAGGTCGAGAATTGCGGCCCCTCCATCGTGACCAGCGTCCCACCCCGCACGAAAGGCAGTTCCTCGGCCTCGGCCGCCGCCGCGATCCTGCCCTGCAGCGCCGGCCCGACCGGATGGGCGACCGAGACATGCGCAACGCAACCCCGGCCGAAGAAGGAGCTCTCGCGCCGGCTGGTGCGGTCGACGAACTGGTCGACCAGGACGAAGAGGCCGGGATAGAGCTCCGCTTTGTAGGAACCGCAGGCCGAGAGCGAGACGAGGTCGGTCACGCCGGCGCGCTTGAGCACGTCGATATTGGCGCGGTAGTTGATCTCGGACGGAGGAATGGCGTGGCCACGCCCATGCCGGGGCAGGAAGACGATCTTCGTCGTGCCGACCCGGCCGATCCGCAGCGTATCCGACGGTTCGCCCCAGGGACTTTCGATCCGCTCCTCCCGAAGGTCGCTGAGGCCCGGCAGATCGTAGATGCCCGATCCGCCGATGATTCCGAGAACGGCTTCGCTCATGATCGATTCCTCAAACATCGGATCATCCCGAAAAGTGGCAGTCACATTTCGGGATGATCCGATGCGATAACGAATATGCAGACCGCCGTGACCGCGTCCGGCAGGACGCGCGGCGATCTGGTGCGGGCGCGGAAGGGACCATCTTTCGATGACGGTCGCAATACGGTCGGCCGCAATGGCGATCGGCGCGCCTCGCGGCGCAGCGCGACAGCGCGCATGAAAAAGGCCCCGTTTCCGGGGCCTTTTCTGGGATATCGTTGCTGCTCAGTGAGCCGGCGAACCGTCCGGCATGCGCGACCACACCTTCTTCTTGGTGTAGTAGAGCAGCCCCGCGAAGATCACCAGGAACAGCATGACCTGCATGCCCAGGCGCTTGCGCGCTTCCAGATGCGGCTCCGCCATCCAGACCATGAAGGCGGCGACGTCGCGAGCGTACTGATCCGCCGTCTCCGGGACCGGCGACTTGCCGTCCGCGCCCTTCGGATACTCGACCTGCCCGTCGGACAGCGGGTTCGGCATCGCGATCAGATGGCCGGGCATGAACTCGTTGTAGTTCTGCCCCGGCAGCAGGGTGACGCCCGCGGGCGGCTCCTTGTAGCCGGTCAGCAGGGCGTGGATATAGTCCGGCCCCTGCTCCTGATACTGGGTGAAGATGTCGAAGATGAAGGTCGGGAAGCCGCGGGTGTAGGTGCGGGCCTTCGCCAGGACCGAGAAGTCCGGCGGGTAGGCGCCGCCCTGGGCCGCGCGCGCCGCCTGCTCGTTCGGGAACGGCGACGGGAAGGCGTCGGCCGGCCGGCCCGGCCGCTCGAACATCTCGCCCTGGTCGTTCGGGCCGTCCTTGATCTGGTAGGTCGCGGCGAGCGCGGCGACCTGACCGGCCGAGAATTCCGGGCCGCCGGGCTGCGACAGGTTGCGGAAACGCACCAGGCTGGCGCCGTGGCAGGCCGCGCAGACTTCCTTGTAGACCTTGAAGCCGCGCTGCAGCTGGGCCCGATCGAAGGTGCCGAACGGACCGGCGAAGGACCAGCTAAGCGCCGGCGGCTTCGGGGCACCCTCGGCGGCCTGGGCTGCCGGCTGGAAGAGCGCCAGCGACAGGCCGGCGGCGAGCCCGGTCAGGGCGAGACGAAACGAGGTTCTGCTCATGGTTCCGTCAGCCCTTGACGTTCGGTTCGGCAGCGGTGGCGGCCGCCATGCGGGCCGCCGAGCCGTTCTTGGCGGAAGCGGCCAGTACCGCATCGGCGATCGAGGTCGGCAGCGCCTTCGGCCGCTCGAACAGGCCGACGACGAACAGCGCCACGAAGAAGCCGAAATACAGCACGGTGAAGATCTGCGAGGCGATGACGTAGCCACCCTCGGCCGGCATGGCGCCGAGATAGCCCAGGCCGATGCAGACCGCGAGGAAGGCCCAGAAGAGCTGGCGCGCGATCGGCCGGTAGCTCATCGACTTGACCTTGGAGGTGTCGATCCAGGGCAGGAAGGCGAGCACGACGATCGCCGAGCCCATGGCCAGCACGCCGCCGAGCTTGTCGGGGATGGCGCGCAGGATCGCGTAGAATGGCAGGAAGTACCATTCCGGGACGATGTGCGCCGGCGTCGCAGCCGGGTTCGCAACGATGTAGTTGTCCGCATGCCCCATGTAGTTCGGCTGGTAGAACACGAACCAGGCGAACACGATCATGAACACGACCATGCCGAAGATGTCCTTCACCGTCGCATAGGGCGTGAAGGGCACGGTGTCCTTCTCGACGTTCTTCACCTCGACGCCGGTCGGGTTGTTCTGGCCGACATGGTGCAGCGCCCAGACGTGCAGCACGACGACGCCGAAGATCATGAACGGCAGCAGGTAGTGCAGCGAGAAGAAGCGGTTCAGCGTCGGGTTGTCGACCGAGTAGCCGCCCCACAGGAAGGTCACGATCGTCTCGCCGATCACGGGCAGCGCCGAGAACAGGTTGGTGATGACGGTCGCGCCCCAGAAGGACATCTGGCCCCAGGGCAGGACGTAGCCCATGAAGGCGGTCGCCATCATCAGCAGGAAGATCACCACGCCGAGGATCCAGAGCACCTCGCGCGGCGCCTTGTACGACCCGTAGTAGAGCCCGCGGAAGATGTGGACGTAGACGGCGACGAAGAACATCGAGGCGCCGTTGGAGTGCAGGTAGCGCAGCAGCCAGCCGTAGTTCACGTCGCGCATGATGTGCTCGACGGAGTTGAACGCCATCGTCGCATGCGGGGTGTAGTGCATCACCAGGATGATGCCGGTGACGATCTGCGCCACCAGCATGAACACGAGGATGCCGCCGAAGGTCCAGAGATAGTTGAGGTTGCGCGGCACCGGGTAGGACACCGCCGAATCATGCGCGAGCCGGACGATCGGCAGACGGGCATCAAGCCAGCGTTCGATGCCGGTCTTCGGAACGTAGGAACTGTGACCACTCATGAAGAATGCCTCAAGGCTGTCTCATCTTGGCGGGAAAGCGTCGAGCGCATTGCTCAGCCGATCTTGATCTTGGTGTCCGCGGTGAAGGCATAGGGCGGAACCGGCAGGTTGAGCGGTGCCGGGCCCTTGCGGATGCGGCCGGAGGAATCGTAGTGCGAGCCGTGGCAGGGGCAGAACCAGCCATCATAGTCGCCCTTCGGCTCGCCGGGAGCGTTGCCGAGCGGCACGCAGCCAAGATGGGTGCAGTTGCCGTAGACGATGAGGAAGCGCTCATGGCCGGCCTTGGTGCGCTGCTGGTCGGTCTGCGGGTCGCGCAGCGTGGCGATATCGACCGCGAGAGCCTCGTCGACCTCCTTCTTGGTGCGGTGGCGCACGAAGATCAGCTTGCCGCGCCAGAACAGCTTGATGGCCTGGCCTTCGGCGACGGGCGAGAGGTCGAGATCGATCGGGGCGCCGGCGGCGACGGTCTGCGCGTCGGGAGCAAGCTGGCTGATCAGCGGGACGACGACGGCACCGATGCCGACGGCGCCGGCGGCGCCGGTCGCGAGCATCAGGAAATCGCGGCGGGTTGTTCCGGTCGATGTATCGGTCGCGTGCGCCACGATCCAATCCCTCTCACACTTCTCGCGAGCTGGAACAGCTCGAAATTGTCGTCTGTCGCCCTCATAGGGGCGCGCCGCTTCCGCCGCAATGCGGCGGTGCGTCACCGTGGGCTCTTTGACATGCAGATTGGACGAAGTCTACTGTCGCGAACGCCCCAGCCATGCATGGCGCACAGTCCGCCGACGAGGGCGTCAGACGGCGAGCTTTTCCGGATCCGCAGCGGCGAGGAAGCCGCCCGATTGCCGTGCCCATAGCCTTGCATAGAGGCCGCCGCGGGCGATCAGCTCGCCATGGCTCCCGCTGTCGACGATCCGCCCGCGATCGAGCACGATCAGCCGGTCGAGCGCCGCGATCGTCGAAAGCCGATGCGCGATCGCGATCACCGTCTTGCCCTGCATCAGCGCGGCGAGCTGCTGCTGGATGGCGGCCTCCACCTCCGAATCGAGCGCCGAGGTCGCCTCGTCGAGGATCAGGATCGGCGCGTCCTTGAGCAGCACGCGCGCGATGGCGATGCGCTGGCGCTGGCCGCCGGAAAGCTTCACGCCGCGCTCGCCGACCCGCGAATCGAAGCCCTCGCGCCCGTCCTGATCGCCGAGGCCGAGGATGAAGTCATGGGCCTCCGCCTGGCGCGCCGCGGTCGCGATCTCGGCGTCGCTTGCGCCTATCCGGCCATAGGCGATGTTGTCGCCGATCGAGCGGTGCAGCAGCGAATTGTCCTGCGTCACCATGCCGATCTGCGCGCGCAGCGAGTCCTGCGTGACATGGGCGATGTCCTGCCCGTCGATCAGGATGCGTCCGCCTTCGAGCGGGTAGAGCCTGAGCAGCAGGTTCACCAGCGTCGACTTGCCGGCCCCGGACGGACCGACCAGCCCGACGCGTTCGCCCGGCTTGATGGCGAGGTCGAGCCCGTCGAAGAGCCCTCCCCCCTTTCCATAGTTGAATCGGATGTTCTCGAAGCTGATCGCGCCCTTGCCGATGGCGAGCGGCACGGCATCCGGCGCGTCGGGCAGATCGTGCGGCTTGGCGATCGTCTCCATGCTCTCCTGCACGGAACCGATATTCTCGAAGATGCCGCGCACGAGATGGATCAGCCAGCTCGACATCTGGACCAGCCTCAGCACCAGGCCGATCGCGGCGGCGACCGCGCCCGGCGTCATCTCGCCCTGGCTCCACAACAGCAGCGCGAGCCAGGCGGTGGCGACCACCAGCAGGCTGTTCATCGTCTGCAGGATGACGCTGACGCCGGTGATCAGCCGCGACAGGTTGAGGAAGGAAGCGTTCCACCGCGTCAACGAGTCGCGCACCGCCGAGCGTTCTGCGTCGGCGCGCGCGAACAGCTTCACCGTCAGGATGTTGGTGTAGGAATCGACGATGCGCCCCGTGGTCGTCGAGCGGCCGAGCGAGTTCGCCTCGGAGCGCTTCTTGGCGCGCGGCACGAAATAGATCAGCAGCGCGACATAGGCGCCGAGCCAGACCACGACCGGCAGCGCCAGCCACAGGCTGGTCCTGCCGAAGAAGCCGATCGCGACCGAGGCGAAGACGAGCGCGTACCAGAGGTCGTCGATGACCTCGATCGTCGCCCCGCGGATCGACTGCCCCGCCTGGATGACGCGCGCCGAGAGCCGCCCGGCGAAATCGTTCTGGAAATAGCCGAGCGCATGGCCGAGCGTGTAGACATGGTTGCGCCAGCGGATCTGGTTGGTGATCTGCGGCACCACCACCTGGTCGACGATGGCGTGGTTGGCGAAATAGATTAGCGGCCGGACTACGACGAGCAGGAATGCGGCTCCGGCGAGCAGCCAGCCATGGTCGCGGAAGATCGTCTCGGGCGACTGCGTCGCCAGCAGGTCGACGAACCAGCCGACCATCAGATACATCGCCGCCTCGATGCCGCTGAAGCCGAGGCCGGTGATCATGATCGCCGCCATCCAGCCCTTCACGCCCTTGATGTGGTGCCACATGAAGGGCCACACGCCGCGCGGCGGCGTCTCGCGCTCGTCGAAGGGGGCGAAGACGTCGATTCGGCTTTCGAGCCAGCGGAAGAGCGGAGCGAACATGTCTGCCCTCCTCTGGATCGGCATGACGACGGATTCGAGGCAGGATATGGCCCTCGCCCCGGCGAATGGCCACCCTGCTTGACGCATATCCGGGCGTCACCGCATGACAGGGTCATGCTGCGCCTCGCCCTGTTCCAGCCGGACATCCCGCAGAACGCCGGCACGATGATCCGGATGGCGGCCTGCCTCGGCATTGCCGTCGACATCGTCGAGCCCGCGGCCTTCGACGTGTCGGACCGGCATTTCCGCCGCTCGGGCATGGACTATCTCGAGCGCGCCGCCGTGATGCGCCACGATTCCTTCGCGGCTTTCGAGCGCTGGCGCCACGACCATGGGCACCGCCTCGTCCTTGCGGAGACCGATGGCACGACCCCATTATCTGATTTCGTCTTCCGGCCCGACGACATCGTACTGGTGGGACGCGAGTCGGCCGGCGTCACGCCCGCAGTGCAGGCCGCGGCCGAGGCCAGCCTCCACATTCCGATGCGGGCGGGATTGCGTTCGCTCAATGTCGCATTGGCCGCGGCGATGGTAATGGGCGAGGCGTTGCGACAGACAGGCGGCTTTCCGGGCCGCGACGGAAACGACCATGGACACCCCGAAGCCAGCTGATGCTCCCCCGGCCGATCCCGCCCTCGTCGAGGCGCTGAAACCACGCGCCAGCGCCTGGTTCGAGAATCTGCGCGACCGCATCTGCGCCGCCTTCGAGGCGATCGAGGACGAGGCGGCCGGCCCCTTCCCGGCCGAGACGGACGAGCCCGGCCGTTTCGCCCGCACGCCCTGGCAACGGACCAACCATGACGGCACGCCCGGCGGCGGCGGCGTGATGTCGATCATGAAGGGCCGGGTCTTCGAGAAGGTCGGCGTCCATGTCTCGACCGTGCATGGCAGCTTCCATCCCGATTTCGCCGGCCAGATTCCCGGCGCCGCCGAGGATCCGCGCTTCCACGCCACGGGCATCTCGCTGATCGCCCATCCCTGGAACCCGCACGCGCCGACCGTGCACATGAACACCCGCCTCGTGGTCACGACGAAGCCCTGGTTCGGCGGCGGCGCCGACCTGACGCCGGTGCTGATGGCGCGGCGCAGCCAGGACGACCCGGATTCGCGGGATTTCCACGGCGCGATGCGCCGCCCCTGCGAGCACTTCCCGGCCGTGGCCGACTATCCGCGCTTCAAGCGCTGGTGTGACGACTACTTCTTCCTGAAGCACCGCAACGAGCCGCGCGGCATTGGCGGCATCTTCTACGACTATGTCTGGACCGGCGATGTCGAGGCCGATTTCGCCTTCACCCGGGCGGTGGGCGAAGCCTTCCTCGACATCTATCCCAGCATCCTCTGCCGCAATATCGGCAAGCCCTGGAGCGAGGCCGAACGGCACGAGCAGCAGGTGCGCCGCGGCCGCTATGTCGAGTTCAACCTGCTCTATGATCGCGGCACGATCTTCGGGCTGAAGACCGGCGGCAACGTCGATTCGATCCTGTCCTCGATGCCGCCGACGGTGCGCTGGCCCTAGAGCCGGCTCGCGGCATCGAGCAGCGCGAGCTGCGCCTCCCGATCGGCCGGGCAGCCGGCCTCGATCCAGAGCCGGCGCGCCTCCGCGAGGACCTGCCCCACCCGCTCGCCTTTCGGCACGCCGCGCGCCAGCACGTCCTGCCCGCGCGGCAGGAAGGCGGGCGTCGCGCCGAGCTGGCCGATGAGCTTCTGGACCTGCCTTCCGGTCTCGGCGTCGGTCGAGCCTGTCAGCAGCACGAGGGCAGCCGCCGCCGCATCGCTCCCGGCGCGGTCGGCGACGATGCGCAGCAGGACCAGCGACGGCGGCTCGGCCCGCCCGCCGAGGCCTTCCAGCGCCTGCGCGATCCGGTCGATCCGGTCGAACTCCTCGTTGGACAGCCGCAGCCGCTGGCGCAGCCGCGGCGCGTCCTCCCGCACCGACACCGCCAGGGCCGCCAGCCGGAAGGCCGGATAGACGCCGTCACCGCCCGCGCCCGCCACCGCGGCGAAGCGGGAAAGATGCGGCACGGCGCCGATCACCGGCATCAACAGCCCCGCCCCCGCCATCGCGTCGAGCGTGGCGGCCGCGCCCGGCGCGGCCAGGAGCTTCATCAGCTCCGCCCGGACGCGCTCCCGCGAAAGACCGGCGAGCCCGGCCCGCCCGGCGATGCAGGCGCGCAGCCCCTCGCCATCGGGAGCGCCCACGCCGTAGCGGGCATGGAAGCGGAAGAAGCGGAGGATGCGCAGGTAATCCTCGCGGATGCGCGCCTCGGCCTGGCCGATGAAGCGCACGCGCCGCTGCGCGAGATCGGCGAGGCCGTCGCTGTAGTCGTGGAGCGCGCCGCTCCGATCGAGCCCCAGCGCGTTGATCGTGAAGTCGCGCCGCAGCGCATCGGCGGCGAAATCGCGGCCGAAGACGACCTTGGCCCGGCGCCCGTCGGTTTCGACGTCGCGCCTGAGCGTCGTCACCTCGAAGCTCGCGCGCCCCGAGACCAGCGTCACCGTGCCGTGCTCGATCCCCGTCGGGACGGCCTTGAACCCGGCTTTCCGGCCGCGGCGGATCGTCTCAGCGGGCAAGGCCGTGGTGGCGAGGTCGACATCGTTCGCCGCCTCGCCGAGCAGGAGATTGCGCACCGCGCCGCCAACGATGCGGGTTTCCTCGCCCTCGCCGTTCAGCGCCTCGAGCAGGCGCGCCAGGAGGGGCTCCGCGAGGAAACGCGCGACCGCCTCCGCACGCTCCCGGCTCATTTGAACCGGCCGGGCACGAGCACCCCGTTCTCCATATGCGGCGGCTCGTAGGCGCCCTGGCTGCGCGGGGCGATGAAACCGGTGTAGGTGAGCACGCCGATCGCCAGAAGCAGCCCGGCGACGGCCAGCCAGAAGGCGTGGCGGCTCCAGTGCTCGACGTCGAAGGGATTGCGCCGCCGCACGACGAGATAGGCCGCGAAGAGGCAGAAGGGCAGGACGAAGAGCAGAATCTCTTCGATGATCGCGCGCAGCATCGGTCTCGTCGTTCCCCGGCGCGCACTTCGCGCAAAGACAAGCTCAACCGGCCAGACGTTCGTAGAGGTTACGGATCATGCCGGCGGTCGCCCCCCAGATATAGCGACCCTCGAACGGCATCGCATAGTATGTGCGGAAATGTCCCTGCCACTCCCGTCCCTCGCGCTTGTGGTTGGTCGGATCGAGCAGGAAGGAGAGCGGGGTCTCGAAAGTCTCGTCGACCTCGTGATGGTTGATCGTCAGCGAGAAGGGCGGCTCGATCAGCGCCACCACCGGCACGATGCGGTAGCCGGTCCCCGTCAGATAGGCGTCGAGGAAGCCGAGCGTCCGGATATGCCGGCGCGACAGGCCGATCTCCTCCTCGGTCTCGCGCAGCGCCGTGACGACCGGCGAGCCATCGGTGGCGTCGACCCTCCCGCCGGGAAAGGCGACCTGGGCCGAGTGACTGCGCAGCGCCGCCGCCCGCTGCGTCAGCAGCATGGTCGGCCCCGAGGCGCGCGGCACGATGCCGATCAGCACCGCGGCCGGCACTGCCCGCTTCTCGTCGGGGATCGGCACGGACTGGGGCTGGTTCTCATGGTCGCCGCGCGGGCGGGCGATGAGGTCGCCCAGCGCCGGCGGCTCGGGGCGCAGCCGGGCACGCGCCAGTTCCGCGAAGGTCTCGGTGCTGAGATTCAGGGCCTGGCCAATGATGGTCACGTCTCGATGCCTTCGATCTCGCTTGCCGGCAGCGCCGGGTAGAACTGCCCCGCCGCGGCGATGCCGAACATCGCCTGCCCATCGACCTCGCGCACCTCGCCGAGCGCCAGCAGGTCGTAGGTCAGCGCCCGCGTCAGCCGCGCCCAAAGGCCGCGCCTCACATGCACATAGGGCTTCAGCCCATCCTGCGCAGCCCGCTCGAAACGCAAGGGATGCTCCGGGCCGACGCAGAGCAGGTTGTCGACATGGGTCCGGAAAGCGATGCTGCGGCCGCCGTCCTCCCCGTCGACCTGCATCTCGACCGCCTGGAAGGGCGCATCCTCGACCTTGAGGCCGACCTTTTCGACCGGGGTCACGAGAAAGTAATCGTCGCCCTCGCGCTTCAGCACCGAGGAGAAGAGCTTCACCAGGGCCGGCCGGCCGATCGGCGTCCCCAGATAGAACCAGGTGCCGTCGGCGGCGATGCGCATGTCGAGATCGCCGCAGAATGGCGGATTCCAGCGCTCGACCGGCGGCAATCCGCGCCCTTTGGCGCCGCCCAGCGCCGCCATCAGCCGATCCATCGCATTGCCCGGAGCCGTCATCGGAAGACCTGTCGCCGCCCGCTGCGGCATTGGTTGCATCGCGTTTCCGCCTTGAACTCCACATAATCGTGAAGCCGAGATGTGTGTAGCGTCCCACTCGGTGCTTGAGCCAGGGGAGAGGCCCGTCCACATTGAAGGGTGGAGTCTCCCGGCTGGACCGGGAGGCGGCGCGCGGCATGAGAGTGAAGGAGACCGATATGGCGGAGCAAGCCCGGTCAGGCGAGAGCAATTCCCCGATCGATCTCGACAGCAGCGTCGTCGAGGCGGCCGAAGCCGCGCTCGGCGCCATCGGCTCGGCGCGCAAGGAAATCGGCCAGGTCATCTTCGGCCAGCAGAAGGTCGTCGACCTCTCGCTCGTCACCCTGCTTGCCGGCGGCCATGGGCTGCTCGTCGGCGTGCCCGGCCTCGCCAAGACCAAGCTCGTCGAGGCCATGGGCACCGTGCTCGGCCTCGCCGCCCGGCGCGTCCAGTTCACGCCGGACCTGATGCCGTCCGACATCCTCGGCTCCGAGGTGCTCGACGAGAGCGCCGACGGCAAACGTCATTTCCGCTTCATCAAGGGCCCGGTCTTCGCCCAGCTCCTGATGGCGGACGAGATCAACCGCGCCTCGCCCCGCACCCAGTCCGCGCTGCTGCAGGCGATGCAGGAGCACCACGTCACCGTGGCCGGCGAGCGCTACGACCTGCCGGCGCCCTTCCACGTGCTGGCTACGCAGAACCCGATCGAGCAGGAAGGCACCTATCCCCTTCCCGAGGCCCAGCTCGACCGCTTCCTGCTCGAGATCGACGTCGACTATCCCGACCGCGAGGCGGAGCGGCGCATCCTGCTCGAGACCACCGGCGCCAAGGAATACAGGCCGGCACAGGCGATGGCCGCCGAGACGCTGATGTCGATCCAGCGCCTCGTCCGCCGCCTGCCGGTGGGCGAAGCGGTGGTGGATGCGATTCTCGACCTCGTCCGTTCGGCGCGCCCCGGCGAGGGCGATGCCTCCGTCACCAGCAAGCTCGCCTGGGGCCCCGGCCCGCGCGCCAGCCAGTCGCTGACGCTCGCCGTGCGCGCTCGCGCCCTCGTCGAGGGCCGGCTCGCCCCCTCCGTGGACGATGTCGCCGCGCTTGCCCTGCCCGTCCTGAAACACCGCGTCGCGCTGACCTTCGCCGCCCGCGCCGATGGCGAGACCGTCGAAGCCGTGGTCGGCAAGCTCGTGGAACGGCTGGGATAGGCCGATGCTGCGCATGCGCGTCCTGAGTCCGAGCGAGCGGAAACCCGCCAAGCCGATTCTCACCGAATCGCTCGACCTTGCCGCGCGCCTGCCGCGCCTCATCCTCGAGGCCCGCCGCGTCTCGGCCAGCATCCACGGTATCCATGGCCGGCGCCGCTCCGGCCCGGGCGAGACCTTCTGGCAGTATCGCCCGCTGGTCGCCGGCGAATCCGCCTCGCGCATCGACTGGCGCCGCTCGGCCCGGGACGGCCATCTCTTCGTGCGCGAGCGCGAATGGGAAGCCTCGCATTCGATCTGGCTCTGGATCGACCGGTCGCCCTCGATGGGCTTCGCATCCTCGCTGGCGATGGCGCCCAAGGTCGACCGTGCGCTGGTGGCCGGCTTCGCCCTGGCCGAGACGATGGTCGATGGCGGCGAACGCGTCGGCCATCTCGGCCTGACGCGGGCGCTGGCCTCACGCCGGATCGTCGAGGTGCTCGCCCAGGCCCTCATCGCCGACAGCCGCAGCGAGGCCGACCTCCCGCCGGGCGAGCCGCTGCCGCGGCTGGCCGACGCCATCCTCATCACCGACGGGCTCTCGCCCGCCAGCGCTCTGGCGCAGCGCATCGCGACCATGGCGTCGTCGGGCGCGCGCGGGCATCTCCTGCTGATCGCCGACCCGATCGAGGAGACCTTCCCCTTCACCGGCCAGGCCGAGCTCTTCGACCTCGAGGACGGCCTCAGCCTGCGCGTCGGCGACGCCGGCGCCTGGGGCGAAGCCTATCGCCAGCGCCTGGCCGCGCATCGCGACGCGATCGCCGAATCCTGTCGCAAGGCAGGCTGGACCCTGACGCTGCACCGGACCGACCGGCCGGCCAGCGAGGCGGTCCTGCGCATCGCCAGCCTCGTCGCCGCCTCGCGCGGCGCGGCGCCTTTCTGAGGGGCCTGCCATGTTCAGCGCCCTCCCCTTGAGCTTCACCGCCCCGCTCGCACTGGCGGCGCTCGCTCTGCTGCCGGCGCTCTGGCTGATCCTGCGGGTGACGCCGCCGCGCCCGCGCCGGGTCGACTTCCCGCCGCTCAAGATCATGGCCGACCTCGTCGCCAAGCGGGAAATGCCGGCGCACACGCCCTGGTGGCTGCTGGCCATGCGGATGGCCACCGCCGCCCTCGCCATCCTGGCGGTCGCCGGCCCGATCTGGAACCCGGCGCGCGAAGGCGCCCCGCTGCGCGGCCCGGTTCTCCTTCTCGTCGACAACGGCTTCGGCGCCGCCTCCGACTGGCCGGACCGCGTCGCCGTCGCCGAATCGCGCATCGCCGCCGCGACGCGCGAGGGCCGCCCCGTCGCGGTCGTCGGCCTCGCGGAGGCGCCCGCGGCCATCGCGCTGGCGGAGCCGCGCGCGGCGCTCGACCGGCTGCGCGCGCTCGCCCTGCAGCCTCATGCGCCGGATCGCGCTGCGCATCTGCCGCGGATCGAGAGCTTCCTGCAGACCGCGCCCGAGGCCGAGATCGTCTGGATTGCGGACGGCCTCGGCGTTTCCGACGACGGCAGCTTCCAGGCGCGGCTGAAACAGCTCGCCGATGCGCGGCGCCTCTCGATCCATGCCGGTCCGCCGAACCAGCTCGCGCTCGCCGCGCCCGAGAACCTCGCCGGAGCGCTCAGCGTGAAGATCCTGCGTCCGACCGCAAGCGCACCGGCGACCGGGCAGGTCCGCGCCCTCGACCTGAAGGGCCTGCCGCTCGGGGACGCGCCCTTCATCTTCGAGGGCTCCGGCCTGGAGACGACGGCGCGCCTGACCCTGCCGATCGAGGTCCGCAACGCCGTCTCGCGGCTGGAGATCGTCGGGGCCGACAGCGCCGGCGCCGTCGCCCTGCTCGACGACCGGGCCAAGCGGCGCCGAATCGGCATCGTCTCGGGGTCTACCGCCGACACCGCGCAGCCGCTGCTGTCGCCGACCTACTACATCTCCCGCGCGCTCCAGCCTTTCGCCGAGGTGCGCGAGCCGCGCCAGGGCTCGACCGACCCGGTCGGCGAGCTGCTCGCGCAGAACCTCTCCGTGCTCGTCCTGGCCGATATCGGCGCACTCGACCGCGAGACCAGCGCCAAGGTTTCGGATTTCGTCGCCCGCGGCGGCGTGCTGCTGCGCTTCGCCGGGGCGCGCCTCGCCGCCTCCTCCGACGATCTGACGCCGGTCCGCCTGCGCCGCGGCGGCCGGACGCTCGGCGGCGGCCTCTCCTGGGAGACGCCGCGCAGGCTGGCGCCGTTCACCCGCGAGAGCCCCTTCTACGGGCTGACGATCAGCGACGATATCCGCGTCAACCGCCAGATCCTCGCCGAGCCGGAAGCCGAGCTCTCGCGCAAGACCTGGGCGGCACTGGAAGACGGCACCCCGGTCGTCACCGGGGAGCGCCGCGGCGACGGCCTGATCGCCATGGTCCATGTCACCGCCGACACCACCTGGTCGAACCTGCCGCTCTCCGGCCTCTTCGTCGAGATGCTGCGCAAGGTCGTCAATCTGGCCGGCACGGGCCCCGCGGCTGACACGCAAAGCGACGAGGCCCGCGTCGAAACACTGCCGCCGACGCGGGTGCTGGATGGCAATGGCCGCTTCCGCACGCCGCCGGCGACGAGCCAGCCCGTCGCGCGCAACCATGCCGGGCGCGCCACGCTCGCCCACCCGCCGGGCCTCTACGGACCGGCCGACGGCTCGCTCGCGGTTAATGCCTTGACCCCGAACGACAGGCTCGCGGCGCTGGATCTCGCAGGTCTCGGCGCGCCGATACTGCCGATCGACGAGCCGGTCGCGCGCGATGCCCGGCCGCCCCTGCTGGTATTGGCCTTGCTGCTGCTGATCGCCGACACCCTGGCGACGCTGTGGCTCGGCGGCCGCCTCGGCTTCGGCCGCGCCCGCAAGGCGGCGGCGCCGGCCGCCATCCTGATCGCCCTCGCCCTGGCCGGAATCCTCCAGCCGGATTCGGCCCGTGCCCAGCCGGTGCCGAAGCCGCCAGAGGCGGAGGCGCCGCGCCCGCCGATTCCGCGCGCGCTCCTCGCCAATGGCGCAGTGACGCGGCTCGCCTATGTCGTGACCGGCGACAAGGCCGTCGACGACATGTCGAAGGAAGGCCTCGCCGGCCTCAACACCGTCCTCGGCGCACGCACGGCGCTGGAGCCGGGCGATGCCGTCGGCGTCAATGTCGAGCGTGACGAGCTCGCCTTCTTCCCGGTGCTCTACTGGCCCGTGGTCGCCGGCCGGCCGCTTCCGACGGCAGAGACCCTGCGAAAGCTCGAAGCCTATATGAAGGGCGGCGGGCTGGTGATCTTCGACACGCGCGACGCGATGAGCGTGCGCCCCGGCGGCGGCACGACGCCGGAGGGCGACCAGCTCAAGCGCATGCTGCAGACGCTCGACATCCCCGAGCTCGAGCCGCTGCCGCGCGACCACGTCCTGACCAAGACCTTCTATATCCTCGACGAGCTCGTCGGCCGCTACGACACCGGCACGACCTGGGTCGAGACACTGCCGCCCGCCGACAGCGACGGCCGCCGCCCGGCCCGCGCCGGCGACAATGTCTCGCCGATCATCATCACCGCCAATGACCTCGCCGCCGCCTGGGCCATCGACCGGCGCGGCGAAGGCCGGGTGCCGCTCTCGGGCTCCGACCCGCGCCAGCGCGAGATGGCCCTGCGCGGCGGCATCAACCTCGTGATGTATGCCCTGACCGGCAACTACAAGGCCGACCAGGTCCATGTCCCGGCCCTGCTCGAACGCCTGGGGCAATGACCATGTGGAGCCTCTCCTTCGCCCCGCTGGTGCCGCTGCCGCTGCTGATCGGGCTCGCCGTGCTCGCGGCGCTCGCCGCCGGCGCCGCCCTGGTTCTCGCTGGCCGCGGCGCCATCCTGCGGGCGCTGGCGCTGGTCGTCCTGACCGTCGCGCTCGCCGACCCCTCGCTGGTCTTCGAGGAGCGCGAGCCGGTCAAGGACGTCGTTCCCGTGGTGGTCGACCGTTCGGCCTCGAACCGCCTCGCCGACCGCTCCGCCCAGACCGACGCCGCCGTGGCCGAGGTCGAGCGGCAATTGAACGGCATCCCCAATGTCGAACCGCGGATAGTCGAGCTGCGCGACGCCCAGGGCGCAAGCGACGGCACCCGCCTGTTCGAGACGCTGTCGTCGAGCCTCGCCGACGTTCCCTCCGAGCGCGTCGCCGGCGCCATCGCCATCACCGACGGCCTCGCCCATGACACGCCCGCCAATGCCGAGGCGCTCGGCCTGCGCGCGCCGCTCCATGTGCTGACCACCGGCCGCAATGCCGAGATCGACCGCCGCATCATGCTGGTCGATTCGCCGCGCTTCGGCATCGTCGGCAAGGATCAGGTCATCCGCCTGCGCGTCATCGACAAGAACGGTTCCAGCCGTGCCGGCCTCACCATCCGCCGCGACGGCGAGATCGTCGCCCGCCGCGACGTCGCGACCGGCCAGATCGTGCAGGTGCCGGTGCGCATCGACCGCGGCGGCCCGAACGTCGTCGAGATCGAGGCCGCGCCGCTCGACCGCGAGCTGACGCTCGCCAACAACCGCGCGGTCATTACAATTGAAGGAGTCAGGGACAAGCTGCGCGTGCTGCTGGTCTCGGGCGAGCCGCATCCGGGCGAGCGGACCTGGCGCAACCTGCTCAAGGCCGACGCCAATGTCGATCTCGTCCATTTCACCATCCTCAGGCCACCGGAGAAGCAGGACGGCACGCCGATCAACGAGCTCTCGCTGATCGCCTTCCCGACGCGCGAGCTGTTCCAGGTCAAGATCAAGGAATTCGACCTGATCATCTTCGACCGCTACGCCAACCAGTCGATCCTGCCGCTGCTCTATTTCGAGAACATCGTCCGCTATGTCCGCGACGGTGGCGCGCTGCTGGTCGCGGCCGGGCCCGAATATGCGGGATCGCAAACGCTGGCGCGCACGCCCCTCGGCCAGATCCTGCCGGCCGTGCCGGACGGCAGCGTCGTCGACGAGGCCTATCGCGCCCAGGTCAGCGAGCCCGGCAAGCGCCATCCCGTGACCCGCGACCTGCCAGGCTCGGAAGTCTCGCCGCCGCGCTGGGGCGAATGGCTGCGCATGGTCGGCGCGCAGGCACGTGCCGGCGCCTCCCCCGTCATGACCGGCCCCGGCGAACGTCCGCTGCTGATGCTCGCCCGCGAGCAGAAGGGGCGCGTCGCCCTCTTCCTCTCCGACCATGCCTGGCTCTGGGCCCGCGGCTTCCGCGACGGCGGCCCCTATCTCGACCTGCTGCGGCGCCTGAGCCACTGGCTGATGAAGGAGCCGGAGCTCGAGGAGGAGGCCCTGCGCGCCACTGCTCGCGGCGGCACCGTCGAGGTCGAACGCCAGACGCTGGGCGACAATCCCGCCCCCGTCACCATCACCGGCCCTGACGGCCAGTCCCGGACGGTGCCGTTCGAGCCGGGCCGCCCTGGCCTGTTCACCGCCCGGATCCCCGCCGGCGAGCAGGGGCTCTACAGGCTGACGGCCGACAATCTCACCGCCTTCGCCAATGTCGGCCCCGAGAACCCGCGCGAGCTGATGGAGGTGGTGAGCGATCCGGCCGCGCTCCAGTCTCTGGCGCAGGCTACCGGCGGCTCGTCCCGGCGCATCGGCCATGAGAGCGGCTCGGCCGTCAGCGTGCCGCGCATCGTGCCCGTGCGGTCCGGCAGCCAGTTCGCCGGCAATGACTGGATCGGCCTCAGGATCAGCGATTCCGGCATCGTGCGCGGGGTGCAGATCTCGCCGCTCTTCGTCGGGCTGCTCGGGCTCGCGATCCTGTTCGGCGCCCTCGTCGCCGGCTGGCTGGGCGAAAGCGGCCGCCGCTTCAGGCGTCAGGCGTGATCCGGCCCCGCAGATACCGGCGTCATTCTCGGGCGAAGCGAAGCGCAGACCCGAGAATCTCAAGACCAGAGAAAGCTGGTTTCCGCGATGCTCGGGTCAAGCCCGAGCATGACGGCAGGGCGGCCTTATTCAGCCCGCCGCCCGCGCCGACGTCACGGCACCGCGCCGCTGCTGCAGCACGCCTTCGACCAGCTCCAGCGCGAGGAAGCGCGCCGGATCGGCCGGCCCGGGCAGCACCAACTGGCCCGGCGGCAGCATCCTGAAGCCGAAACGCGCATAGTAGGGCTCGTCCCCGACCAGCATGATCAGGTCATGCCCGGCGTCCCGCGCCGCCTCGATCGAACGGTTCATCAGAGCGGACCCGATGCCGCGGCCGTCGAAGGCAGGATCGACCGTCAGCGGCCCGAGCATCAGCGCCCGATGGCCACCGGCGAGGACCGGCGTCACCTTGATCGACCCGACCAGGAAGGTGCCGACATGGGCGGCGAAGGACAGCGCCGGATCGGGTGGCACGCCCTCACGCAGGCGGAAGGCAGTGCGGGCGAAGCGGCCGGGGCCGAAGGCGCGCTCGTGCAGGCGTTCGATGGCGGCGGCGTCCACGGGCAATTCGTGGCGGATGGTCAGCGGCAGGGATGTCATGACGATAACGCGAGGCAGGAAGCAGATCGGCGGAGCGAGGGCAGGCGCGTTCGGGCGCAATGCCGGGCAGGCGCATTCAGCGCGCCGGTCGTCGCAGGTCTCGCAGGTCGTGCCCAATCGTCATGTCAGCGCCTCTAGCAGAGCTTCCGATCGCCGTCCATCCGTCTTCCGTCGCGCCGACCGATGCTTGTCGCCGGCGGTGTATTGGTCTCAACTCCGCGGTTCCGGAGCGCCGGAGAACCCGCGCTCGGGGCGACGCCGAGGCGCCGGACGCGGCGCTGCCTTTCGAAACGGAGGGAACCGATGTCCAAGCTCCCGTTGCGGGCCGCCGCCCTCGCTTTGGCGATCGGCGCCCTGCCCGCCCATGCCCAGCAGCCGACGCCGCCGAAGGAACCGGTCCGGGACGAGTTCTTCTGGCTCGGCGAGATCAACAAGGCGAGCACGGTGATCAATGCCGAGCAGGGCCTGCTCGACCGCGCGCTGGCGCCGAAGCTGGCGCAGGGTATCGCCAAGGTCATCGAGGCCGGCAACCAGCCCGGCGCGAAGCGGCCCTCGACCGTGATCACCTTCGAGCCGCTGATGATCGAGCAGGCCGGGGTCGAGGTCACGCTGATCCATGCCGGCCGTTCCAGCCAGGACATGCACGCGACCTACCGCGCCACGATCATGCGCGACCGCCTGCTGGCGCTCGCCGACCAGCTCAACCGGACGACGCGGACACTGGTGGAGCTTGCCGCCACGCATAAGGAGACCGTCGTCCCCAACTACACCAACGGCGTGGCCGCCCAGCCCAACAGCTACGGGCACTACCTCCTCGGCTTCGCCGCGGGCCTGGACCGGGACGCCCAGCGCATCCGCGAGATCTATGCCCGCCTCGACCGCTCACCCATGGGCACGACCGTGCTCAACGGCACGAGCTCGCCCCTCGATCGCCGGCGCATGGCGGATTATCTCGGCTTCGCCGCCCTCGTCGACAATGCCTATGACGCCTCGCAGATCGCCGCGGCCGACCTGCCGGTCGAAGCCGGCGGGATCGTCACCGGCATCGCGCTCCATGTCGGCGGCTTTGTCGAGGACGTGATGACGCAATACGCTCAGTCGCGGCCCTGGATCCTGCTGCGCGAGGGCGGCGGCAACACCTATGTCTCGAGCGCCATGCCACAGAAGCGCAATCCCGGCCTGCTGAACGGCACGCGCGAGGATGCCTCGACGGCGCTGTCGCTGGCGATGGGGCCGGTCTTCAGGGCGCACAACATCCCGCCTGGCATGCCCGACGCCAAGGATGCCAAGGCCAACGGCGCCATGATCGAGGGCGCGGGCAAGGCTCTGCACGGGCTCGACCGCATCCTGAAGGCGCTGGTCATCGACCCCGAGCGGGCCCTGGCGGAGCTCAACAGCGACTGGACAGCATCGCAGGAGCTCGCCGACGTATTGATGCGCAAATATGGGCTTCCCTTCCGCGCCGGCCACCATTTCGCATCGGAAATCGTCGACCACGCCAAGCTCAACGACATCAGGCCGACCGATTTCCCCTATGCGCAGGCGCAGGCGATCTATCGCAAGACGGCTGCGGAGATGCGCCTCTCCGCGGCAGAGCTGCCGATGAGCGAGGCCGAGTTCCGCGCGACGCTGGATCCGGTGGCGATCGTCAGGAACCGGGCCACCGCCGGAGGCCCCCAGCCCGCCGAGATGGACCGGATGCTCGCCGAGGCCCGCCAGCGCCTTGCCCAGCAGGATGGCTGGATCAAGGACAGGCGCGGGGCGATCGCGGCAGCGTTGGCGAAGCTCGACGCCGATTTCGGCAAGTTGGCGAAGGGCGCCAACTGAGGCGCAAGGCCGTCGCGGACGTCACCACTCCGCGGCGGCGGGCTTCCCGGCGATGATCTCGTCGAGCCTGCGCCGCGTCGCCGGCGTCGTTCCCTCGGGCAGGCGGTCCAAGGGGAAGAAGCCGGTTTCGGCGATCTCGCGATCCGGCTGCCTCACGCCCTCCACGACGAAGGAGCGGATGACGAAGACCGCGACATGGTCGCGACGCGAGATCCGGCCGTTGAAGAAGATGCCGTGCAGGATCGCAGGGCCCTTGATCGCGATATTGCCCTCCTCCGCCAGCTCGCGTTCCAGGGCGTCCCACATCGTCTCGCCGACCTCGACGCCGCCGCCCGGCAGGTACCAGCCGGGAATATAGCCGTGGCGGACGAGGAAGACCTCGTTGCGCTCGTTTAGCACCGCGGCGCGAACGCCGAAGGTCAGGCCGCGCACCAGCCGGAAATAGAGATGCAGCAGCCCACCGAGCAATCGCTGGCCGAAGGGGCGGCCTTCCTCATGGCCGGGAGTCTCGGGTCGGCTCTGGGATTGCATCTGAAGGACTCTCAAGGCCAGGTTAATTGTCTATGCAAAAAGCGCATGACGGACCGTCAACCAAGTCGCTTGCTCCATCACAAACGCACCCCAAATAGAGCGCATACAACAGCCGTACCCGCTGGGACCGATCAACATGCTGCTCTCTTTCATCATCGCCCGCCTGAGGGCCAAGCCGGCCTATGTCTGGAAGCCCGCCGTCACGCTGACCGATTCGCGTATCGTGTCCGAGCTGACCGGCGCTGCCAACTGAGCTCCTGAACACATCCGCTACCCAGGCGCGCCATCGGCGCGCTTGACGGCTGCCCTCTCGCGAGGGCAAGCGCTGGAGCGTGTTCAAGCTCGCGCATCTGTCCGACCCGCATCTCGGCCCGCTCGCCGGGTTCTCGCTGCATCAGCTCTTCGGCAAGCGTGCGACCGGCTATGTCAACTGGCGCCGCAAGCGCCGGCACGCCCATGACATGGAGATCCTGGCGCGCATCGTCGCCGATATCCATGCGCAGCGGCCGGACCATATCGCCTGCACCGGCGATGTCGCCCATATCGGCCTGCCGGACGAGTTCAAGACCGCCATCGCCTTCCTGGACACGCTCGGGTCGCGCGACACGGTCAGCTTCGTGCCGGGCAATCACGATGCCTATGCCCGCTCCTCGCTGAAACCCCTGGCCGGATTGCTCGCCCCCTGGATCGCCGGGGACGAGGGCCGCGCCGGCTATCCCTGGTATCGCCGCCGCGGGCCGGTGGCGCTGATCGGCGTCAACAGCGGCGTGCCGACCCTGCCGCTGATGGCCACGGGCCGCGTCGGCAGCGAGCAGATGGGCCGGATCGAGACGCTGCTCGACCGCGCCCGCGACGAAGGCCTCATCCGCATCGTGCTGATCCACCACCCGCCCTATGTCGGCGGCGCCAAGCGCGGCCGCGAGCTGGTCGACGCCGCCGCCTTCGAGGCCATGCTGAAGCGCAAGGGCGCCGACCTCGTCCTCCACGGCCATAATCACAGCTTCTCGCTGGCCTGGCGCCCCGGCCCCGGCCATGACGTGCCGATCGTCGGCGTGCCCTCGGCCTCGCTCGGCCCGCTCGGGCATGGCGAGCTCGGCACCTGGCACCTGTTCCGCATCGAAGGCGATGCGGCCACCCCGCGGATCACGCTGGAGCAGCGCGGCTTCGAGCCTGACGGCACGGTGATCCGCCGCCAGGAAATCGCGCTCCTGGGCGAGCGCGTCTGAACGGCCTGGGGCAAGCCCAGGCCGTATGCGCTGGCTTAGACGCAGCGACCGCCGTCGACGGCCAGCACCGAGCCCGTCACCATGTCGGCCTCGTCGGAGCAGAGGAACAGCGCCGCATTGGCGATGTCCTGCGGTGTCGAGAAGCGGCCCCACGGAATCGTCGAGGTGAAGGCCTTGCGCCGCTCGGGCGTATCCTCGCCCATGAAGGTCGCGAGCAGCGGCGTCTCGCCGGCGACCGGCGCGATCGCGTTGACGCGGATCTTGTCGGGCGCGAGCTCCACCGCCATCGACTGCGAGATCAGGTTCGCAGCGCCTTTGGAACCGTTGTACCAGGTCAGGCCCGGGCGCGGCCGCAGGCCCGCCGTCGAGCCGATGTTCAGGATCACGCCGCCGCCATGCTCGCGGAAATGCGGCACGGTCGCCCGCGCCATCAAGTAGATCGACTTCACGTTGACCGCGAAGATCCGGTCGAACTCCTCCTCGGTCACCTCGGTCATCGGCTTGTTGCGATGGGTGGTGCCGGCATTGTTCACGACGATGTCGAGCCGCCCGAACTTGGCGATGATCTTCTCGACCGCCTTGTCGACGCTCTTCGCCTTGCCGACGTCGCAGGTCACCGCGAAGGCCTTGCGGCCGATCGCCTTGGCGGCCTCCTTGGCCTTGTCGCCATTGATGTCCAGCACCGCGACGCGAGCGCCTTCGCGCACGAAGGTCTCGGCAATGCCGAAGCCGAATCCCTGCGCCGCGCCAGTCACCAGCGCCGTCTTGCCCTTCAGTCTCATGCTTGTCCTCATGCTTTGCGGTTGCGCGATGTTTGGAGCGATCGCGCGCGGCCGTAAATGCGCTTTTGCGCGCAGGCGGATATGAAAATTGGATGGCTCGACGTCATTCTCGGGCAGCGCGAAGCGCAGACCCGAGAATCTCTTGCCGAAACAAGGGCGCGGACTTCCGAGATGCTCGGGTCAAGCCCGAGCATGACGCCGGCGGTTCACGCCCCGATCTCCTCGCGCAGCATCTCCAGCTCCAGCCAGCGCTCCTCGGCCTCGCCGATCTCGCGCGTCACCTCATCGAGCCGCGTCGTCGCCTTGGCGAAGAGTTTTGGATCGCGCGTATAGAGATCGCCGGCCACCGCGGCATTGAGCTTGGCAGCCTCGACCTGCAGAGCCTCGATCTTCTTGGGCAGGGTTTCGAGCGCATGCTTCTCGTTGAAGGAGAGCTTGCGCTTCGATGCGGATGCCGCCGGGGCGCTCGCGGGCTTCGGCGCCGCCACGGGCGCCTTCTCGACCGGCCGCGCCTTGGCGCCGACACCGCGGCCGCGCTGCGCCAGCATGTCGGAATAGCCGCCGGCGAACTCGGTCCAGACCCCGTCGCCATCCGAGATCAAGACGGAGGAGACGACCCGGTCGATGAAGTCGCGGTCATGGCTGACCAGCAGAACCGTGCCCTGATAGTCGGCCAGCAGTTCCTGCAGCAGGTCGAGCGTCTCGAGGTCGAGATCGTTGGTCGGCTCGTCCAGCACGAGCAGGTTCGAGGGCTTCGCCAGGGCGCGGGCCAGCATCAGGCGCCCGCGCTCACCGCCCGAGAGGGCGCCGACCGGCGTGCCGCGCTGGATCGGCTGGAACAGGAAGTCCTTCATGTAGGAGACGACATGGCGCGGCTGCCCGCCGACCATCACCTGGTCGGAGCCGCCCCCGGTCAGGACGTCGCCGAGCGGCGTTTCCGGATCGAGGCTTTCGCGGCGCTGGTCGAGCGTCACCATCTCCAGCGCGGTGCCGAGCTTCACCTTGCCGCTGTCAGGCGCAAGCGCCCCGGTCAGCAGGTTGATCAGCGTGGTCTTGCCGGCGCCGTTCGGCCCGACGATGCCGATCCGGTCGCCACGCGCCACCCGCAGCGACAGGTTCTTGACGATGACGTTGTCGCCATAGGCCTTGGCGACGTCGATGGCCTCGATGACGAGCTTGCCGGAGGTCTGCGCTTCGGAAACCTCGAGCCGGACATTGCCCTGCGCGGCGCGGGCGTTGCGGCGCTGGTCGCGCAAAGCGTGAAGCTCGCCGAGCCGGCGCTGGTTGCGGGTGCGCCGGGCGCTGACGCCGTAGCGCAGCCAGTCCTCCTCGCGCGCGATCTTGCGGTCCAGCTTGTGGCGCTCCAGCTCTTCCTGCGCCAGCACCTCGTCGCGCCAGGCCTCGAAGTCGCCAAAACCCTTCTCCATCCGGCGCGTCACGCCGCGATCGAGCCAGATCGTCGCGCGCGACAGCGACGTCAGGAAGCGCCTGTCGTGGCTGATCAGCACCATAGCCGAGCGCAGCGACTTCAGCTCCTGTTCCAGCCACTCGATGACCGGCAGATCGAGATGGTTGGTCGGCTCGTCGAGCAGCAGGATGTCGGGCTCCGGCGCCAGAACCCGCGCCAGCGCGGCGCGGCGCCCCTCCCCGCCCGACATCGAGGCCGGGTTCTCCTGCCCTGTCAGGCCGAGCTCGGTCAGAAGATACTGCGCACGATAGGCGTCGTCGCCTGGCCCCAGCCCCGCCTCGACATAGGCGAGCGACGTGGCGAAACCGGTGAAGTCCGGCTCTTGCGGCAGGTAGCGGATCGTGGAACCCGGCTGGACGAAGCGCTCGGCATGATCGGGCTCGACGAGGCCGGCCGCGATCTTGAGCAGGGTCGACTTGCCCGAGCCGTTGCGCCCGACGAGACAGACGCGCTCGCCGGCCGAGACCGCGATCTCGGCAGCTTCGAGCAAGGGCTGTCCGCCGAAGGTGAGCGCGACATCGCGCAGATGCAGCAAGGGGGCCATGGTCCATCCTGTTGGTCGGCCTGCGGGATAGACCGCCGCAGCCGCCCTGTCACGTCTGCAGGCGGTGGCACGGCGCTTGCCAGAGGGATTTCGCCCCTTATCGTGATCGGCGAGACGGCCTGATGAGTCCCAGAGCAATGCCCGGCGAGCGCCCCATCGGAATCGGCCATAATGGCGGCCCGCCGCTGAAGGAGCGCAAGCGCCGCGCGGCCACGGGATCCGGCAATATCGGCCGCTATTTTGACTGGCGCTTCGCCCATCGCAAGGCCTGGAAGAAGCCGCGCGAGATCGCGCTGCGGCGCGAGGAGAAGGCTTCGGCGCTTGGCCTGACCTATGAGGAATATTCCCTCGAGATCATGGAGCGCGGCTATTACCCGCAGCCCGAGCATGTCGCGACGATCAAGTCCAAGCGGGCGCAGCGCCGCAAGGACGGCGGCGTGGTCGGCCAGTCGCTGAAGGGCATGAAGCTGAGCTGAGGTCGCGGTGCTGCCGACGTCGCGCGCTGCCCTTTCCGTCATGGTCGGGCTTGCCCCGACCATCCACGTCTTCACTGGTCCAAGGTCGTGTTCGAGACGTGGATGCTCGCCACAGGGGCGAGCACGACGCAGGGTCAACCTCTAAGCCAGCGGCGCACGAGCCGCGTCGCCGGCTTCTCGAAGAATCGGTAGAGCAGCAGCGCCGCGACGACGGAGCCGGCCAGCGCCAGCACCATGTAGGGCAGCGGGGCATAGAGTCCGATCCGCAGCGCGGCCTCGCGCATCCCCCGGATCACGAAGGGGTGGACGAGGTAGAGCGCGTAGGAGGCGTCACCAACCGCCGCGAGCGCCTTGACCGGAGCGGCCGGCACAATGCCCTCGCGGCCGCAGCCGGCGGCGAGCATCAGCAGCACCGCCGCCCCGCCCCGCCAGAGCACGCTATTCCATGAGCCTTCGGTGCCAGGCTGATCCGCCGCCGCAAGCAGCACCGCGACGCCGGCCGCCGCGACCGCGATGCGCAACAGGCCATGCAGGCGAAGGCCCTTCTGCCTGAGGACGGCGATGCCCATGCCGGCGGCGAATTCGAGCACGATCGGCTGCCCCCAGAATCCGAAGGGCAGTGCGAGCGGGCCGTTCAGGCTCTCCGCCCCGACCAGCACGGCCAGCAGCAGCGCGACGGCGGGCAGCGTCCAGCGTTTCGGCAGCAGCAGTCCGGCGGCGAAGAGCAGGTAGAACAGCATCTCGTAGTTCAGCGTCCAGCCCAGCGAATAGACCGGTTGGACGAAGCCCTGCGTCGAGACCACCGGCCAGAACAGGTAGGAGCCGAGAATCTGCGCCGGATTCGGCGCGCTGGAATTGAGCGTCGCCGGAACGGCGAGGCCGACCAGCAGGAACAGCGTCGTCGTCGCCCAGTAGAGCGGCACGATGCGGGCGAGCCGGCGCTTCAGGAAGATCGCCGGAGCGCCTTGCCGGCCGAACAGGTCCTGCGAGGCGTGGACCATGATGAAGCCGGAGACGACGAAGAAGATGTCGACGCCGGCCATCCAGGGCAGCACGTCGCTACGGACGAAGGCGATGCCCGCCCGCTCGGCCAGCACCGCAGCGTCCGGCTGGACGTGGTGGACCGCGACCATGAAGGCTGCGAGCGCGCGCAGGACCTGGATCGAATGGATGGGCTGCACGCGTACCTGTGGGAAGCAGTGAGCGGGACGTCGCTCAGCCAAACCATAGCCGCTTCGGGTCGTCGAGCCCGAAACGGTGGAGATTGGCGGCGATCGCGGTCAGCCCCTGCTCGGCCGCGTCGGTGCTCTTGATCACATGCAGCGCGAAGCGCCCGGCCAGTGCTTCCATCGGCGGCTTGCCGGCAAAGGCCGTGCGAACCGCGGCCCTGTCCGCGAGCGGCAGAAGATGCGGCGCGATGCCGCCGGCGATGAAGACGCCGCCCGTCGCCTTGAAGGTGAGGGCGAGATCGCCAGCAACCCGGGCCAGCAGGCGCCAGAAGCAGACCACCGCCATCAGCGCCGCCGGATCGCCGTCATGGGCGAGCCGGGAGACATCGGCCGCGCTGACCTCCGCCTCGAGCATGCCGGAAGCCCGCGCCACCGCCTTGTGCAGGCGCACCAGGCCGTCGCCACTGAGAAGGTGCTCGACGGTCAGCCGCGGAATGCCCTCGGCCAGCAGCGGCCAGATCCGCTCCTCGGTCTGGTGCTCGGGGCCGATGCCGATATGGCCTGCCTCGGTCGGGATCAGCATGCCGCGTTCGCCGCGCGTCAACAGCGCCGCCGCGCCGAAGCCGGTGCCGGGACCGAGCACCAGGCGCACGCCCTCCGGTTCCGGCTGACCTTCCACCAGCGTGACGAGATCCGCCGGACCCAGCACGGCGAGCGAAGCCGCCAGGGCCTCGAAATCATTGACCAGCAGGCCCTGCCCCAGGCCGAGCGCGCCCGCGATCCGCGGCCCGTCGAGATTCCAGACGGCATTTGTCAGCTGCGCCTGCCGGCCGTCGAGCGGACCGGCCACGGCGAGCACGGCCGAGCGCGGTTTCTCCTCCACCCCGGCCAGCACCTCGGAGAACGCGGCTTCCGCCGTCGGGTAGCTGCCCGTGCCGATCCGTGCCAGCGGCCGGTGCGGGCTGTCCGGCTCGGGCACCAGCGAGAGGCGGCAATTCGTGCCGCCGATATCGGCGACCAGCACCGGATAGGATATCGACGGCGGGCGCATCAGAGCGGCTTCCGCCAGGGCGCGAACCAGCCGAGGCCTTCGAGCGTGCCGCGCTCCGGCCGGTACTCGCAGCCGACGAAGCCGTCATAGCCCAGTGCGTCGAGCTCGGCGAAGAGCTTCGGATAGTCCGGCCCCGAGGCGTCCGGTTCATGGCGGCCGGCGGCACGCGCGATCTGGACATGGCCGACGAGCGGATAGAGCACCTCGAGCCGTGCCGAGACGTCGCCATGGATCAGCTCGCAATGATACATGTCGAATTGCAGCCGGACATTCGGCCGGCCGGATTCGCGGACATAGGCAGCGGCCTGGTCGAAATCGTTGAGGAAATAGCCCGGCATGTCCTTGCCGTTGATCGGCTCGAGCAGGAGGTCGATGCCCTGCTCGCCCAGCCGATCGGCGGCATAGGCCAGCGAGGCGCGATAGGTCTTCTGCGCGGCCGGATCGTTCGGATCGGCGAGCCCGGCCATCATGTGCAGGCGCTTGACGCCGGTCTCGTGGACATAGGCGAGCGCCTTGTCGACCGAGGCCTTGAACTCGTCCTCGCGCCCGGCGAGGGCGGCGATGCCGCGCTCGCCCTTGGCGAAATCGCCCGGCGGCAGGTTGAACAGCGCCTGCGTCAGCTCCCCGCCGGTCAGCGCGAGCCCGATCTGCTCGGGGTGGTGTTCATAGGGGAACAGGAACTCGACCGCCTCGAAACCGGCCTCCGCAGCCGCCTTGAAGCGGTCGAGGAAATCCCATTCGGTGAACATCATCGAAAGATTGGCGGCAAAACGCGGCATGAAGATCTCTGCAGGCTAAGCGGTAGCGGTCGCGGCAAGCTAGCGCGCCAGTCTGGCCGCGTCATGGCCAAACGCGACACGGAGGGGATGCGTTCCCGGGCGGAGCCCTCCCGACCATGGCGAGGAGCAAAGCGACGAGGCGATCCAGAGGGGCTGGGCTGCCTCGCCGCGCCCGCAACGACGCCTAGCGCTACTTCTTCTCCGGCTTCGGCGGCGGATTCGGGTCGGCCGAGAAATGCCGGAACACCATGTCGGGCGAAGAGGTGTTGTGGCGCGAATGGGTGGTGCGGCCCATCCAGATGTCGGTCGCATTGCCGCCCTGGAACGGCATCAGCTTCTCCTCGCGCCAGCCCTTGGCGCCAGGCTCGCGCACGGCGATGCGGGCGACGTCGTTGTTGAATTCGGTGACGTACATCGAGCGCAGCGCGACGAAGGCCTTGCCGCCCGTGACCGGCTTGTCGAGCACCGCATCGAGCACCATCCGGTTCTCGTCGACGCTGTCGAGCCTCAGGCTGCCCGCCGAGCCGTCCTTGAAGTTCAGCTTGAAGGTCAGCGTCTTCGGATCGAAGTCGATCTCCTTGATATTCACCACCGGGCGGCCGTCCTGTTCGATCGGCCCGAACAGGAAGGAGGAACCATAGGAGGAGAAGCCGAGATGCTGCGGCGGCATCGGCCGGGCGCGCCAGTAGCCGTCCTGCGGATAGACGACGAGCACCTCGTAGGACTTGTCCTTGCCGAGCTTCCAGAGCTGGACGAGATGCAGGCCCTTCTCGACCCGGTCGCCGACGCGGAAGGTCGTGTCGGCCGGGCGCCAGAAGGTCGGGAAGGTGTAGCCGACCAGCCAGTATTCGGTCGTTTCCCAGAAGGTGATGCGGCGCGGCGGCGTCGGCGCCGCGAAGGACGGGTCGCCCTTCATGTCGCAATTGGCCCAGTCCGCGTCCCAGTTGTCGCGCACGAGCCCGGCGATATAGGCCGGGTGCGCCGCCTCGATCTGGAAGCGCCGCACCTCCGGCGAGATCGCCTTGATCGTGACGTTGTCCTTCTCGGCGCAGAGCACGGGCTCGGACTCGTTCTTCACCTCGACGGCAAGGTCGCCGGCGGCCAGCGCCGGACCGGCGAGGCAGGAGAGGAAGGCGACGAAGGCGGCGGCGCGCAGGCGCGGAAACATCATGAGGCTTCGGTCTCGTTCAGCTCTGGAGGATGGCGTAGACATCGCCCGAGTTGGCGTCGTGAGGCAACCCGCGCAGATAATCGCCCATCGCCTCGGCGCTCGCCGGCGCGGCGAGCTCGAGCCTCTGGCTCTCTCCGATCGCGACGTTGAAGCGGTAGGGGCCGAGCGTCTCCAGCACGGCGAGGCAGGCTTCCGCAACCTCGCGCTGGATCGTGGTGAACTCGAAGGAGATCACCGGCACCGCCCGGGTCAGCCCGGCCAGCACATGCGCCTCGAAGCCTTCGACGTCGATCTTCAGCAGCTTGGGCAAGCCATGGCGCATGATCAGCCGGTCGAGCGTGGTGCAGGGCACGATGATCTCATGGTCCCAGACCTGCCCCTCCCAGCCGGCGGCCCCGGCCGCCGCCCCGATGAAGGCGGCCGACGCCGTCGAGACCGTGGGGTTGGCGCTGTTGATCCTGAGTGCGATCGATCCCTCATGGTCGCCGCAGGCCGCCTCGATCAGCGTCACCAGCGGATCGCGCCGGTGGATCAGGCGGATGATGCGGGCCGGCCCCGGCTGCGGCTCCAGCGCGACAACGCGCGCGCCGAGGCGCCGGAAGGACGTGACCCGGTCGCCGACATGGGCTCCGATGTCGAAGGCGAGATCGCCCGGTGCGAGGAAGGCGCCGTAGAGCCGGTCCATCGCCGCGTTGCGCTGCTTGTCGCCGTGATAGATGCGCAAGGAGCGCGAAAGCGCCTTCACCGTTCCCTTCGGATAGGCGATGGCGTTCATGCCCTCTCCCCGTCGCGGATGGCGGCCAGCACCGGCGGCATGTCGAAATCCTCTGGAATGCCGCACAGCCCGTGACGGACGAGCCAGGCGCCCGCGGCCGGCCAGGCCGTCAGCATCGCGAAAGGAATCGCCAGCACGTAGCCCGCCGTCAAGGGCAGCGACCAGAGCAGCACCGCCGGCGCCAGCATGCCGAGCGCGGTGAACAGATAGCTCCCGAACAGGAAATGCGGCCACAAACCCGCAAAGGCAGTGGCGAAGGACAGGGCATGGGCGTCGCGCGCCTGGCCGTTCCAGCCGATCCGCGCCTTCCCGAACAGCAGGCCGACCATGAACAAGGTGGTGCGGAAACTCGAGACTGCGCCTTGCAGGAAGGCGAACAGCACCTCGATCGCGGCCGAGAGCAGGAAACGCCCCGCCCCGCCATAGCGCCTGACGCCGCCGCGCGTCAGGAGGATGTCGGCGAAGCCGGCGAGCTTGGGCGAGAGATACATCGCCAGGAACAGCAAATAGAGGCACGCTGCAGCCACCGTCGGATAGTCCGCGATCGCCCGGGCCTCGACAACCTCGAGCGGCAGCAGCGCGATCATCAGTGTCCAGGCCGGCAGGCCGAGGAACATCAGGATCGCCCAGACGAGCTGGAAGCGGCTCATCGGCTTGAGATCGGGCAGGTCGAGCAACTTGAGATATTGCAGGTTGCCGAGGCACCAGCGCAGGTCGCGCTTGGCGAAATCGAGCATGGTCGGCGGATTTTCCTCCCAGCTCCCACCCTCGACCGGCAGCACGCGCACCTCGTAGCCGGCGCGGCGCATCAGCGTCGCCTCGACCTGGTCATGGCTCATCACCGCCCCGCCCAGCGGGGGTTTGCCAGGCAGGACAGGAAGGTGACAGCAGTCGCGGAACGGCGCGATCCGCACCAGCGCATTGTGGCCCCAGAACGGGCCGCAATCGCCGCCCCACCAGGCCGAGCCCATCGTGTAGGGGCGCATGCCGTGGCGCATGCCGAACTGGAAGATGCGGGCGAAGGCCGAGCGGCTGGGCATGCCGACGACGAGGCTTTGCAGGATGCCGAGCCGCGGATGCGCCTGCATCATCCGGGCCATGCCCAGGATCGTCTCGCCCGCCATCACGCTGTCGGCGTCGAGCGGCAGCATCAACTCGTAGCGCTCGCCCCAGCGCTCGCAGAAATCGCGGAGATTGCCGGCCTTGAAGCCGGCATTGTCGCTGCGGCGTCGATAGGTCAGGCGCGCCGGCTCGCCGATTTCGCGAGCCCAGCGCTCGGCCAGGGCCTCTTCCGCCGCCGCCACGACGGGATCGCTGGTGTCGGACAGGACGAAATAGTCGAACCAGACGCCCTCCCCGGTTACGTCGAGGCTATCCTTCACCACCCTGAGCCGGCGGAAGGCACGCTCCGGATCCTCGTTCCGGAGCGTCATCAGCACGGCGGTGCGCAGGACGAGCGGCGTCGCCCGCTCGCCGGCCAGGGCGAAGGGCGCGACCTGCTTCAGCCCCTCCCGGCGACCATGCAGCAACCAGAGCCCGATCACGGCGTTCCAGAAACCCAGCACGGTCCAGGGCGCGCCGAAGAGAAAGGCGACGAAGATCGCCACATCCGCCGCGCTCCAGCCCCCGGCCCCGAGCACATGGGCGAGCCCGCCCAGCAGCAGGGCGAGCGTCGCGAGGTTGAGCGCGAGAACGAAGAGACGCCGACGCCGCAGGCCGGCTTCGTTCTGCAGCCCGGCCGGAGTGAAGCCGATCGGTGCTCCCTCTTGCGCCGCCGGCCGGAACGTGGTCGGAGCGGGGCGCTGGTTCATGGCGGTTTCTGTCATGGAGGCAGACAGGCTCGGACGAACGGGATCGGACACGATGGCGCGGGAGCTAAAGCCTGCAACGACCGTTGACGCAAGGGCAAAGGCTCTTGCTCTTTGGTATGCCGCTCCCCGTGAATGCAGCCTGAATGAGGTTCCGCTGCCGGTGCCGGCCGGGGACGACTGCCTGGTCACGACACTGTGGAGCGGCCTCAGCCGCGGCACGGAGCGGCTGGTCTTCGAAGGGCGCGTACCGGCTTCCGAACATGAGCGCATGCGCGCGCCGTTCCAGGAAGGCCAGTTTCCGTTCCCGGTGAAATACGGCTACTGCGCCGTCGGCCGCGTCGACGCCGGCCCGCCGGAGATGCTGGGACGCATCGTCTTCTGCCTCCACCCGCATCAGGACCGTTTCATCGTGCCGCTTCGCAGCCTGACGCCGGTGCCGGACGCCGTGCCGGCCCGGCGGGCGATCCTGGCCGCCAACATGGAAACCGCCCTGAACGCGCATTGGGACGCCGGTTCCGGCCCGGCCGACCGGATCGTCGTGGTCGGAGGCGGCGTCCTCGGGCTGCTCGTCGCCTGGCTCGCCGCGCGCCTGCCGGGCAGCGAGGTGACGCTCGTCGATATCGAGCCCGGCCGCGCCGCCCTGGCGACGGCGCTCGGCTTCGCCTTCGCCACGCCTGACGCGGCACCGCGGGATGCCGATCTCGTCTTCCATGCGAGCGCCACCGCCGCCGGCCTCGCGACGGCCGTCGCCGCGGCCGGCACCGAGGCCCGGATCGTCGAATTGAGCTGGTATGGCGAGGGTGCGGTCCCGGCCCCGCTTGGCGGCGCCTTCCACGCACGTCGCCTCCAGCTCATCTCCTCGCAGGTCGGCATGATCGCCGGCTCGCGCCGGGTGCGCTGGGACCATGCGCGCCGCGCGCTGGCCGCCATGGCGCTTCTCGCCGACGACCGTCTCGACGCCCTGATCACCGACGAGATCGCCTTCCGCGACGCTGACCGGCGCGTCCCCGAGCTGCTCGCCGCCGGCGCTGCTGGCCTGACTGCAGCGATTTGCTATGAAACGCGGCCATGACGGCGCCGCCCCTCGCGCCAACCGGGAGATCGCATGTTTTCCGTCGAAGTCCGTGACCGCATCATGATCGGCCATTCCCTGCCCGATCCCTTCTTCGGCCCGGCGCAGGCCATGCACGGCGCGACCTTCGTCGTCGATGTCGCCTTCTTCCGCGAAACGCTGAACCGCCAGAACGTCGTCGTCGACATCGGCGCCGCGCTCGACGTGCTGTCGCGGACCCTGAAGCCGCTGAACTACCAGAATCTCGATGCCCTGCCGCAATTCGCCGGCGTGCTGACCACCACCGAATTCCTGTGCAAGCACATCTTCGACGCGATGGCCGCCGCCGCGAAATCCGGCGCGCTGGGTGCCGATGGCACCGGGCTCGCGAAGATCCGCGTGACATTGCACGAGACCGACCTCGCCCGCGCCAGCTATGAGGGCGCGCTGGCGTGAGCGGTATCGTCTTCGCCATTCCCGGCGATATCGATGCCCCGACCGGCGGCTATGGCTATGACCGCCAGCTGCTGCGGGAATGGCGCGAGACGGGCACCGAGGCACGCCATCTCGCGCTGCCCGGGTCCTTCCCCTTTCCGACGGCGGAGGACCTGGCGACGACCGAACGCCTCCTGGCAGAAACCGCTTCCGACGAGGTGCTGCTGATCGACGGCCTCGCCTTCGGCGCCTTCCCCGAAGCGCTCGCCGCACGCTTCGCCGACCGCCTCGTCGCGCTCGTCCATCATCCGCTGGCGCTGGAGACCGGCCTCGCCCCGGACGAGGCTGCCTTCCTGCGCCACAACGAAAGAGCGGCCCTCGGCCATGCACGGGCCGTCGTCGTGACCGGCCCGGCCACGCGCGACCTGCTCGCGGAAAACTATGCCGTTCGGCGCGACGCCATCACCGTTGCCGTTCCGGGCACCGAACCGGCGATCCGCGCGACGCGGGCAAGCATCGGCGCCACGGTGCGCCTGCTTGCCGTCGGCTCGATCATCCCCCGGAAGGGCTACGACGTCCTCGTCGAGGCACTCGCGGCCATCCGGGATCGGCCATGGACCATGACGATCGCCGGTTCGCCCGATTATGCCCCCCGCACCGTCGCACTCCTGCACGACCGGATCGCCAGGGCCGGGTTGGCGGATCGGATCTCGCCTGTGGGCAGCGTGGACTCGGGCGCGCTATGGCGGCTCTATGACGGGGCCGATATCTTCGTCATGCCATCGCTCTACGAAGGCTACGGCATGGTGCTGACGGAAGCGCTGGCGCGCGGCCTGCCCATCGTCACGACGCTGAGCGGGGCCGGGGCCGCGGCCCTGCCCGATGCCGCCGCCCTCAAGGTGCCGCCCGGCGACACCATGGCACTTGCCAAGGCCCTCGCCAGGCTGATTGATGCGCCGGCCGACCGCCGGCAGCGGGCCGACGCCGCATGGGCGGCAGCCGGCGCCCTGCCGCGCTGGCAGGACACCGCGCGCATCGTCGCGCGGGCCTGCCTGGGCGACGGCAGCCGAGAGGTGGGGTAATGGCTGGTTTCTCTCCCGAATGGCTCGCCTTGCGCGAGCCCGCGGATCACGCGGCGCGCAATCCGCAGGTGCTCGCCGCGGTCGGCGCGCATTTTTCCGGCAGGCCGTCGCTGTCCGTGGTGGATCTCGGCTGCGGTGGCGGCTCCAATCTGCGCGGTTCCTACGCTGCACTGCCCGACCGCCAGCATTGGACCCTGATCGATCACGATCCCGCGCTGCTCGACCATGCCCGCGCCCGCCTCGCCGAATGGGCGGACGAGGCGCGCGAGCAGGGCGAGGAGCTCGTCCTCACCAAGGACGAGAAGCTGATCACCGTCGATGCGCGCCGGGTCGATCTCGACCGGGACCTCGAATGGGTGCTGGGCTGGCAGCCCGATCTCGTCACGGCCGCCGCGCTCTTCGACCTGACGTCGCGGCGCTGGATCGAACGTTTCGTCGCGGCGCTCGCGAGCCAGCGCCTGCCGCTCTACGCGGTCCTGACCTATGACGGCCGCGAGGACTGGCAGCCGCCGCACCCAGCCGATGCCGGCACGCAGGCGGCCTTTGCCGACCATCAGCGCGGCGACAAGGGTTTCGGCCCAGCCGCCGGTCCCGATGCCTGCGAGGTCATGGCCGAGGCGTTCCGCAAGACCGGGTTCGCAGTCTCGACCGGCGACAGCAGCTGGCTGATCGACGATGACCGGGCCGCACTGCGTGCGGCGCTGGCGGAGGGCATCGCCGATGCGGTGCGCGAGACCGGGCGCCTCGACCCGGCGGAATTGAGCGACTGGCTCTCGGCCCGCCGGAGCGCACGATCGGCCCGGATCGGCCATCAGGATCTCTGGGCGCGCCCCGTCTGAAGCCGCCTAGCCGGCCCCCGGCCACATCCGGCGCAGGACCCCATCCTTGCGGACGAACCGGTGATACAGCGCCGCCGCGATGTGCAGGGCGACGAGCGCGCCGAAGGTCAGCGCAAGCTTGCCGTGGATGCCGAGCACGCGCTTCGCCGCCTCCTCGTCGGGCTTGGCCAAGGCCGGCAGATCGAACAGGTCGAAGATCGTCAGGGCCGGGAACAGCGAGACGCCGGTCCAGCCCAGGAACGGCACGACGAGCAGAAGCCCGTAGAGCAGCCAGTGAACGAGATGCGAGACGACCTTCTGCCATCGCTCCAGCGTCGGCTCGTCCGGCGGGGCGCCGTGCAGCAGGCGGTAGATCAGCCGCCCTGCCGTCAGCCACAGCAACAGGAAACCGGTGAGCTTGTGCGCGCTGTAGAGGCCGTTGGTCAGCCCGTCCCACAGGTTCAGGACATTGCCGCGATAGCTCATGGTGAGGCCGACGGGGATCATGACGAAGACCGCGACGACCGTGATCCAGTGCAGCGTGCGGGCGACCGGGCTGTAGACCGCGGCTGGCGGCATCTCCTTCGGCATGGCCGGCCTCCTCATCCTGCCGCTGGGGAAGGCATTCATCTCACGTTCAAGCGCTACAGCCTATACGGTGCAGCCCCGGCCGGGTTCCCGACGCCCCGCTTCCGCATGTCCCTTGCGGCGCGGAACCGTGCCGCGTCGGGAACGTTGCTGGAAGGGCGGGCCAAGACGCCCTATATCGATCCTCGATGGTGCCTCTGATGCTCCTCGGCCGCTCGCCGGCCCAATCTGACGGACTTCCCGATGCCTGAGTCGCGTACGCTCTTCGGCCGCTCCCTCGAAACTTCTCTCGTGAAGGTGGACCGCGCGATCGCCGAGTTCCGCGCCGGCCGTCCGGTGCTGCTGCGGGACGCGGACCGGCTCGCGCTCACGCTCTCGGCCGAGCTAGCCGACGAGGCGCTGGTGCGCGGCCTGGACGCGCTCGCGCGCGGCGGCGGCCACCTCGTCCTCAGCGCGGCGCGCCTGCGCCGCCTGGGTGCCAAGGGCCGCGCCGAAAGCGGCATCTTCGCCCTGCCCGCGATCGATCTCGGCCGTATCGAGACGCTCGCGCTGAAGATCGACGCGCGGATGGACGCGCCGACCGCACCGGCCTCCGCCGTCGACGAGGCCGCGCTGGAGCTCGCCCGCCTGTCGCTCGTCCTGCCGGCCGTCATTGTCATCCCGGTCGCCGAAGCGGACATCGCCGGCGAGCCGCTGGTCGAGGTCGCGATCGAAGCTATCAACGGCTATCGCGCCGAGCAGGCGGCCTCGCTCAGGATCGTCGGTCGTGCGCCGGTACCGCTCGAAGGGGCGCCGGAGACCGAATTCGTCGTCTTCCGCGGCGGCGAAGGCCTGCGCGACCAGGTCGCGATCGTGGTCGGCAAGCCGAATCTGGATTCGGCAGTGCCCGTGCGGCTGCATTCCGCCTGCCTCACCGGCGATCTCTTCGGCTCGCTGAAATGTGATTGCGGCGACCAGCTGCGCGAGACGGTGCAATGGATGGCCGAGAATGGCGGCGGGGTCCTGCTCTATCTGGACCAGGAGGGCCGCGGCAACGGCATCTCCAACAAGATGCGCGCCTACAAGCTGCAGAGCCAGGGCTGGGACACCTATGACGCCGACGAGGTGCTCGGCTTCGACCTCGACCAGCGCCATTTCGACTTCGCCGCGACGATGCTGAAGCAGCTCGGCGTTTCCAGCGTGGTCGCCCTGACCAACAACCCTCAGAAGATCGGCGCGATCGAGGCCGCGGGGCTCGAGGTCGCCGCGAGCCAGCGCGTGCTCGGCCGCCCCAACGCGCACAATGTCCGTTATCTCGCCTCCAAGCGCGACCGTGCCGGCCATTTCATCGACATGGACGCGCTGATGGCGCGCGCGGCTCCGACGGATTGAGCGCCCCGGCGACCACGATCAGGCCAGGCTGATGCCCGTGCCCGGGAACACCACCTCCGACGCTCGACAGCCACGCTGGCCGCTCGCCAGCGTGGTCGGCATCGTCTGCCTGTCCTGGCTCGCCTTGTCCTGGCCCTGGCTCTCGGGCGCCGTCACCATCCCCTGGGACGCGAAGGCCCATTTCCATCCCCAGCTGCAGTTCCTCGCCGATAGCTGGCATCGCGGCCTCTCGCCCTTCTGGACGCCTTACGTCTTCTCCGGCTCGCCGCAGGTGGCCGATCCGCAATCGCTGATCTTCTCGCCCTCCTTCGCGCTGATCGCGGCACTGAACCCCGCGCCCGACTTCCGCTGGAGCGACGGCGCCGTGCTCGGCACGCTTCTCCTCGGCGCGCTGTCGTTCGTCCTGATCTTCCGGGACCGCGGCTGGCATCCGGCCGGCGCGGTCGTCGCGGCCCTCGCCTTCGCCTTCGGCGCGGCCGCCGCCTGGCGCATCCAGCATGTCGGGCAGGTGCTGAGCCTCGGCTATTTCGCGGTCACCCTCTTCCTGCTCTCCCGCGCGCTTGAGCGGGGCTCGCTCGGCTACGGCTTCGCCGCCGGGCTCGCCTCCGGCTTCATGGTGCTGGGGCGCGACCAGGTCGCGCTGATCGGCGTCTATGTCCTCGCCGGGCTGGTGATCGCGGCCATCCTGATGGCCAGCAGCCCGTGGCGCGCCTTCCGCACCAGCCTGCCGCCGCTGCTGGCGGGCACGCTCGGCGCCATTCTCGTCGCCACCGTTCCGATTCTGCTGACGGCCTTCATCGCGCAGGAATCGAACCGCCCCGCGATCGACTTCGTCGAGGCCGGCAAGGGCTCCCTGCACCCGGCCGCCCTGCTGACCGGTCTGATCGCCAATCTCTATGGCGCCGCCGGGCCGCTCGCGGATTTCTGGGGCGCGCCGAGCCCGGCCTGGGAAGCCCGCTTCGGTCCGCTCGGGCTCTATCTCGCCCGCAATATGAGCCAGCTTTATCTCGGCCTGGTGCCGATGGGACTGATCCTCACCATCGGCATCATCCGCGGCGCGCTCTGGCGGCGCGAGATCGTCGCGCTCAGCGTCGCGGCGCTCATCGTGCTGCTCTATGCGCTCGGCCGCTACACCCCGGCCTTCCGGCTGCTGTTCGAGCTTCCCGGCGTCAGCTTCTATCGCCGCCCGGCCGATGCGCTCTTCATCCTCGGCGCCCTTCTGGCCCTGCTCGGCGGCTACCTGACCCATCTGGTCATGACCGGTGCGGCGCCGCGCGCGCGGCCTTGGCAGCTCGCCCTGGAAGGGCTGATCTTCGCGGGCGCGCTCGCGCTCGCCCTGTGGCTCGCCTGGACGGTCGGGCGCATCCCCGTCGCCACCACGCCGCTCGTCGTCGCGGTGCTCTGCGCCATCGTCTCGCTGGGCGGCCTGGTCGCCGCCCGCGGCCTGGCCCGGCGCGATGCCGCGCTCGCAGCCACTTTCGTCGTTGCGGCGACGCTCGTCATGGACCTCTCGGTTAACAACGGCCCGAGCGAATCCACCGCCCTGCCGCCGCAGATGTACGAGGTGCTGCGCAAGGACAGCGGCAACGAAACCATCGCGCTGCTCAAGCGCGAGACCGCCCGCACGGCGGCTCCCGACCGGCGCGACCGCATCGAGCTGGCGGCGATCGACTTCCACTGGCCGAACGCCAGCCTCGTCCACGAGCTCGACAACACCCTGGGCTACAATCCGCTCCGGCTCGGCCTCTACAGCAAGGCGACCGGCGCCGGAGACCACGTCGCCCTGCCCGACCAGCGGAGTTTCTCAGCCCTGATGCCGGGCTACCGCTCCCTGCTCGCCGACATGCTCGGCCTGCGCTTCATCGCGACCGGCGTGCCGGTCGAGCAGATCGACAAAGGGCTGAAGCCCGGCGACCTCAAGCAGATCGCCCGGACCCGCGATGCCTATGTCTACGAGAATCCGCGTGCCCTGCCGCGCCTCCTGCTCGTCACCGAGGCGCAAAAGGCCGATTTCGGCGCCATCCTGTCGAGCGGCCAATGGCCACCCGGCTTCGATCCGCGCCGGACGGTGCTGCTCGACCGCGAACCGCCACCGCTCCCCACCGGCGCGATCGGCCAGGGGATGGCGACGATCCGCGACTACGGCACGACGACGGTGACGCTCGCTGTCGACGCACCGCGCGGCGGCTATCTCGTCCTCAACGATGTCTGGCACCATTGGTGGCAGGTCGAGATCGACGACAGGCCGGCCGAACTGCTGCGCGCCAATGTCCTATTCCGCGCTGTCGTCGTCCCACCGGGCAAGTCGACCGTGCGCTTCGTCTTCCGCCCGCTCGAAGGGCTGTACGCGGACATCGTCGCGCGGCTGCGCGGCTGAATGGCAGCGCCGCAGGGATAACGGTCGGGCCGGCAGGGCGGAGGGCCGGATTGCCCGCTCCTGCCAGATTCGGCCGCACTGCCATGGCAAAGGCCCGGCCCGGACACCAAGGACTGCGAGCAAATCATGACGGCGGTACCCGCACAGGGCGTGAGGAAGGCGACGCGCCGCGAGTGGCTCGGCCTGCTCGCGATCGCCCTGCCCTGCATGATCTACTCGATGGATCTCACCGTGCTGAACCTCGCGGTGCCGACGCTGACGCGCGACCTCAAGCCGAGCGCGAGCCAGCTGCTCTGGATCATCGACATCTACGGTTTCATGGTCGCGGGCTTCCTGATGACCATGGGCACGCTCGGCGATCGCATCGGCCGTCGCCGGCTGCTGATGATCGGCGCCGCCTTCTTCGGCGTCGCCTCGACCGTCGCGACCTTCTCCGACAGCGCCGAGATGCTGATCGCCATGCGCGCCGTGCTCGGCATCGCCGGGGCGACGCTCGCCCCCTCCACCTTGTCGCTGATCACGGTGATGTTCACCGACGAGAAGGAGCGCACCTTCGCGATCTCGATGTGGATCGCCAGCTTCTCGGTCGGCGCCATCTTCGGCCCGGTCGTCGGCGGTTTCCTGATCGAGTATTTCTGGTGGGGTTCTGCCTTCCTTATCGCCGTGCCGCCGATGCTGCTGCTGCTCGTCATCGGCCCGATCCTGCTGCCGGAATACCGCGCGCCCGAGGCCGGCCGCATCGATCTCCTGAGCGCGCTGCTCTCCCTCGCCTCGGTGCTCGCGCTGATCTACGGCATCAAGCACTGGGCCGCCGATGGCTTCGACTGGCAGGCCGCCGCCGCGATCCTGGTCGGGCTCGGCTTCGTCCTCGTCTTCCTGCGGCGTCAGGCGCGGCTCGCCGACCCGATGGTCGACCTCGCCATGTTCCGCATCCCGGCCTTCCGCGCGGCGCTCGCGATCAACCTCGCCGGCATCCTCTTCATGTTCGGCAGCTTCATCTTCCTGGCGCAGTACTTCCAGCTGGTCGCCGGGCTCACGCCGTTGCAGGCCGGGCTCTGGTCTCTGCCCTCGGCGATCGCCTTCACGCTCGCCTCCTTCGTGACGCCGGCCCTCGTCGGCCGCTACAGGCCCGCGACGCTGATGGCGGGCGGCATGGTGATATCGGCGCTCGGCTTCGCCTGGCTCGTCTTCGCGCCAAGCCTCGTGCAGGTCGTCGCCGCCTCGGTGTTCTTCTCCATCGGCTTCACGCCGGTGATCACGCTGACGACCGGCATCGTCGTCGGCTCCGCCCCGCCCGAGCGCACCGGCGCGGCCTCGGCCATGTCGGAAACGTCAGCCGAACTCGGCGGCGCGCTCGGCGTCGCCGTGCTCGGCAGCCTGGGCGCCGCGCTCTATCGCAGTCGCATGGCGGATGTCGCGGTGCCCGGAATCAGCGCCGAGGCGCTCGCCCCGGCCCGTTCCACGCTCGGCGGCGCGCTGGCCTTCGCGACGGAGCTCGCGCCCGATCAGGCCGGGCCGATGCTGGCACGGGCGAGCGAAGCCTTCATGCTCGGCTTCCGCGCCGCCGCGATCCTGTCGATCGTCGGCATGCTGTTCTGTATCGCCGTCACGCTGACGACGCTGCGCGACGCCCGGACGGGCGAAGCGCACTGAGCCGCGCCACGGCAGCGGAACGTCAGGCCAGGGCGCCCATCGCCGCGATCGGCCGGACCGGCAACCCGTCCAGCACCCTGGCGAGCCCGGCCGGATCGACCTCGCCGCCGCGCATGGTCTCGTCGCGGTGGATGCCGCCGGCGATGAACAGGCTGTCGAAGCCCATCAGGCGGGCCCCGGCCAGATCGGTCCTGACCGCATCGCCGATCACCAGCACCTTGCCCGGCTCGACCGGGCGGCCGCCGCGCGCCTCGGCCGCGGCCGCGAGCGCTAGGTCATAGGCCGGGCGATAGGGCTTGCCGGCCCAGGCGACCGTACCGCCCAGCTCCTCGTAGATCGTGGCGAGCGAGCCGGCACAGGGCAGCAGATCCTCGCCGACATGCACGACGAGGTCGGGATTGCCGCAGATGAAGGGCAGGCCGCGCCCGGCGAAGCGCTCGAGCAGCGGCCGGTACTGCTCCGGCGTCTCGGTGCGGTAGTCGTTGAGCTCGGTCGCGACGACGATGTCGGCCCGCGCCTCGTCGGTGAGCTCGACATCGAGCCCGTCGAAGACCGCCCGGTCGCTCTGCCAGCCGATATGATAGACGAGCCGATGATGGCTCTGCGCGACCAATGCGCGCGTCACGTCGCCGGAGGTGACGAGCCGGTCCCAGGCTTCGCGTGGCACGCGCTTGGCGTCGAGCAGCCCCGCGACCTGCTGCGACGGTCCCGGCGCGTTCGACAGCAGCGCGACCGTGCCGCCGCGCGCACGGAAGGCCATCAGCGCCTCGCAGGCCGGCTCCAGTGCCCAGAGCCCGTCATGGACGACGCCCCAGACGTCGCTGATCAGCACGTCGTAGCGGGCGAGCAGGTCGCCGGCATGCTTCAGAACGGGAACGGACATCAGAGTTTTGCCTCGGCGGCGATGCGCGCCTCGACCTCGGCCCGGCGCGGCAGCGGCGCGACCGCGCCGTAGCCCTGCGTCGAGAGCGCCGCCGCGACATTGGCATAGGCGCCAGCGGCGAAGGCGTCGCCGGTGCGCAGATATTCGGCGAGGAAGGCGCCGTCGTAGCAATCGCCCGCGCCGGTCGCGTCGATTGCATTCACCTTGATCGGCCGGAAGCGGTCGCGCCGGACCGGCGTCGCCACCAGCGAGCCCTCATGGCCGAGCGTCAGCGCCACGACGCGCGCACCGAGCCTGAGGTAGAAATCGGCGATGGCGTCCGGATCGTTGAGCCCGGTGAGCTGCGTCGCATCGTCGAGGCCGGGCAGCACGATGTCGGCCATGGCGCAGGCGGCATGGATGATCGCCCTCGCGCGCGTCAGCGGCCAGAGCTTGAGCCGCAGATTGGTGTCGTAGGCGGTCATCACGCCGGCCTTGCGCGCCGTCTCGAAGGCCTCGAACACCGCGTCGCAGGCACCGGCCGAGATCGCCTGGCTGATGCCCGAAGCCTGGACGATACGGGCCGAACGGATGAGATCGCGCGGCAGGTCTCGCGGGCCGTAGAGGCTCGCGGCCGAGCCGGCGCGCAGATAGGAGAAGACATGGCCCGAGGGGCCGTGGTCGACGAAGTAGAGTCCCGTCGGAGCGCTCGGATGCGTCGACACCTGGCTGTCGTTCACGCCCTCGCGCTTCCACAGCGCACGGATCGAGTGACCGGCGCTGTCGTCGCCGAGCGCGCCGATATAGCCGACCGACATGCCCTGCCGCGCCGCCGCCACGGCGCAGTTCGACGTGTCGCCGCCATGTCCGAAGAGGAAGGCCCCGGCCTCGCCCCGGGTCGCGTTGAACTCCCCGAGCGGCTCGCCCAGGCAAAGGAGGTCGATATGGCTGTCGGTCACGTCTGGAACCATGCAGGAGGCGCGGGCGCGCCGGAAAGCTCCGCCTTCCTAGAGCATCGAATCGAAAAGGGGAAACCGGTTTTGGCCAGCCCCGGCAGCGCGAGGCGGCGGCAAGGCGGTGCGGCCGGCGCTATTCGGCGGCTTCGCGGCTCGGCGCCAGTGACATTAGCCGGTCGGCCAGCCGGGTGATTTCCTGGCGCAGGGCGGCGTTGGATCCCCCCGCTCCCGCGGCGGCGCGGCGCAGGCCCGACATCTCGTCGAGGAGCTGGTCGCGGTCCTCCCGCGCCTGGCTCAGCGCGCCTTCGAGCGTCCGAAGTTCGGCACGCAGCATCTCGACCTGGCTCTCGCGCTCGCGCTGGGCATTCTGCAAGACGACGATCTCTTCCTTGTTGGCGCGACGGAGCTCGGCCAGCTCGGCCTGCGCCGCGGCGAGGGCCTGTTCGAGCGACTGCGCCTTGTCCTGCACGGCCGCGTGATCGGCCTGCGCCTGCAACAGCCGCGCCTCCAGCTGCCCGGCCGCGACGGCGGCAGTGCCAGCGCGCGCATCGGCCGCGGCCAGCCCGGCCTCCGCCTGCGCGGCCCGTGCATCGAAGGCGCCGGCCCGGACCCGTTCGCCGTCGCGTTCGGCCGTCATCTTCTTCAGCCCCGCGTCGAGCTCGGCAAGCCGCTCCTCGCTCGCGGCGAGCCGGCCGGCGAGCTCGTCGCGCTTGGCCTGCAATATCATGATCTGCGTCCGGTCCTCGACCTGCGCCACCCGCAGCCTCTCGTGCTCGCTGCGCAGCGTCGCCAGCTCCTGCTCGCGCTCGACGAGCAGGGCCTCGATGCGCCCGACCGTCTCGCGCTCGCGCCCCAGCTCGTCATTGCGCGCGCTGAGATCGGCCCCGGTGCCACTGAGCGCCTGCCGGGTCTCGGCGAGGTTCTGTTCCAGGCTCGCGAGATCGGCGAGCCGCTTGTCGAGCGTCGCGGCGGTCTCGCCATGCCCCGCCCGCTCCTGTTCGAGCGAGGTCCTCGTTTCGTCGCGGTCGCGCCGGGTGGCAGCGAGCTCATCCTCCAGCGTCGCGATCCGGGCGCTGCGCTCGGCGCTCTCGCGCTCCAGCCGGCCGATCGTCATATCGCGCCGGCCGAGCTCCTGCATCGCGCCGGCCTTGGCCGCGAAGCCGCGTTCGGCCTCCTGCTCCGTCGCCCGCATCCGCAGCGCGAGCTCGGCGCGCAGATGGTCGCGATCGGCGGCGATCTCGGCCAGGGACAAGGGAAAGGCGGCCTCGGCTCGCTTGCGCGCCAGGCGGTCGGCGCGCCGCGACAGGGCAGGCACGGCGGCCAGCGCGAGCAGCCCCGCGCAGAGGAAGCCGAGCGCGAACAGCATGGCGGCTTCGATCAAGACTTACGGCTCCTGCTCCGAACTGTCTTGCCGCGAACCTGCCACGCCCTTCCCGGCAAGGACAACCCTAGAATGGATTCCACGTCGCCTGGGGGGTGAACTTGAGATAGCCGAGATTGACGCCGAGCCGCCAGCCGACGCCGGTCCGGATCGGAACCACGGTGATTCCCTCGGCGGTCAACGCGGTGAAGCCGAAGCCGCCGATGAAATAGGCCGAGCCGTCGACGCCGGCGAAGCGCTGGTAGAGCGCATCGACCGCCGGCAGGTTGTAGACCAGCATCATCGTGCGGGCGCCCTCGCCGCCGAAGTCGAAGCCGATCGACGGGCCCTGCCAGAACACGCGGCGGTCGCCGGCATTGCGGGTGTAGAGCTGCCCCTCGCCATAGCGCAGCCCGCCGACGAAGGCGCCCGACGCCTCCTGGCCGAGCACGTAGCCATTGGGCTCGCCCCAGCGCCGGACCGCCTCTTCGATGGCGAGCGCGAGCCCCCGCGAGACGTTGCCGAAGAACTTGTGGCCGGACGAGACGAGTTCGTTCTGGGAGAACGAGCGCTGATCGCCATAGTTCTGCTGCTGCGCGAGGGCCGGGACGGATAGGCCGGTGAGGCCCGTGCCGGCAACGGCGAGGCCGCCTTTGATGAGACTGCGGCGGGTCTGGTTCATGAGCAAGCTCTCCGGGCAATGGGTCCGGGCAGGCCGGACGCCAGGGCGGTTTGATCGCCCGGCCGCTGAGCGCCGGTCCGGGTTGCGGTGCAACCTGCGCCGGACGGATGCGATGCGGGCCGGAAGGCGGGCCGATCCTGGGCTGTCCGCCGTTCGCACGGTCGTCGCAAGGCGACATCCGGCGAATTCGAATCAATTCGGTAACGGATTTGATACGCCGTAAATCTATCCAAGGCGTGAAGATTCCGGAGAGCCGAACGGCCCGGGGCGGGACATCAAGGATTTGATGCGATGAAGGCCGCAACAAGGCGACGCTCGCGCTCGCTCGCCGCCGGGCTGGCCCTGATGGTCCTTGCGCCCGGCGCCGGCGCGGGCGCGCCCGCCTCCGCACCGGCAGCGACCGGGCCCGCCGCACCGGCCCTGCCTGCGGGCCTTCCGGACCTGCCGGCGCTGGGCGAGATCATGCAGCGCGACCTGCGCACGGGGCTCGCGATCAACGGCTTCGATCCGGTCTCCTATCGGCTCGCGGGCAGGCCTGCGGCCGGCCACCCCGAGCATGAGCTGATCCATGACGGCGTCGTCTGGCGCTTCGCTTCGCGAGCCAATCTGGAAGCTTTCCGGGACGCGCCGGAGATCTACGCGCCCGCCTTCGGCGGCTTCGATCCGACCGGCGTGGCCGGCGGCGTCGCCGTCGACAGCGACCCCGCCTTCTTCGCCGTCGTCGGCTCCCGGCTCTTCCTGTTCCGCTCGGCCGAGAACCGCCGCCGGTTCCTGCGGGACGCGCAGATGCTCGCCCTCGCCGAGGAGCACTGGCCCGCGGTGCTGCGCTCCGTCGCCCGCTGAAGCGGGCTCAGCAGCCGGGATCGCCCGCGATCGCCCGCCGGGCCAGCGCCTCGCTGGAAGCCGCCACGAAGGGCGGGTTGCGGAACTGGCGCTCGGACACTCCGTAGCGCGGCCGGGCTCCGTCGAGGGTCAGGACGATTCCTCCGGCCGCCGAGAGGATGGCGTCGCCGGCAGCAATGTCCCATTCCATGGTCTGGCCGCAGCGCACATGCAGATCGGCTTCGCCCGAGGCGATCAGGCCGAACTTCACCGCCGACGAGACCGGAATGCCCTCGCTGCAGCACATCGTCGCGGCGATGCCGTCGCTGCGGGTATCGCCGTGGAAGCGGCTGACCAGCGCCACGGGGCCTGCCGCGGGAAGATCGCGGACGCTGGCCGGGCGCGGCTCGCCGGTCGCCGCACCGTCGCTGCCGAAATCCTGGGTGAAGGCATGGGTCCCGGCGAACCAGAGCCGCCGCATGGCCGGTGCCGCGATGGCTCCTGCGATCGGCCGGCCGTCGCGCACGACGGCGATCGCGACGCAATAGCTGTCGCCGCCGGCGAGGAATTCGCGGGTGCCGTCCAGCGGATCGAGCAGGATGAAGATGGCACCGGAGCTCGCGCCGTCATCGGCCGTCTCCTCGCTGATCACCGGGAAGCCGGGCAGCAGCCGCGCCAGCGCTCCCTTGGCCGCGTGGTCCGCGGCGAGGTCGGCCGCACAGACCGGCGAGCCGTCGCGCTTGAGCTTGACGTCGGGCTCCGCGCGCTTCGCCAGCAGGACGGCGGCGCTGATGCGGGCGGCTTCCGCAAGCTTCCGCGCCAGCCCGTCGCGATCGCTGAGGCGCGGATCGTCATGGCCGATCATCTGCGGCCCTTCCTTTGAATCTTCGTCCCGGACATGGCGATTAACCACATGAAAACCAAGATGACAGCATATCTGGCGGCAATGGCGCCCTTCTTCCGGCGCATCGCTGCTTCCAGGAATCCGCCTCCATGAACGCCATCTCGCTCGACTCGCTCGATCTGGCCGCACTTCTGTGCAGCCGCGTCTGCCACGACGTGATCAGCCCCGTCGGTGCGATTGTCAACGCGCTGGAGGTGCTCGAGGAAGACGATCCCTCGATGCGCGACTTCGCGCTCGAGCTGATCAAGAAGAGCGCCCGCAACGCCTCGGCCCGCCTGCAGTTCGCGCGCCTGGCCTTCGGCGCCGCCGGCTCGGCCGGCGCGATGATCGATCTCGGCGACGCCGGCAACGTCGCCAACGGCTTCCTCAACGACGAGAAACTCTCGCTCGACTGGGACGCCCCCCGCGCCCTGCTGCCGAAGAACCAGGTCAAGCTGCTGCTGAACCTGCTGGTCATCGCCGCGCAGGCCGTGCCGCGCGGCGGCAAGCTGGTCTCGCGCGCCACCGTGGAAGGCGAGCAGGGCAGCTTCGAGATCACCGCCTCCGGCTCGCATGCCCGGATTCCGGCCCATGTCGAAGAGCTGCTCGCCGGCAACGCGCCCGGTGGCGCGATCGACGCCCATGCCGTCCAGCCGGTCTATACCGGCATGGTCGCCCGTGCCGCCGGCATGGAGATTTCGGTCTCGATCGAGGGCGAAACAGTGACCATCAAGGCCGCTCGTCCGGCCTGATCCAGACCTCTCGAAGGGCGATCTCAACCGATCATAAACCCTTCTCCTGCTTTAGTTCCGGCAGCGTATCGCGTTGAGTGATGTTCCTGCATGGACGAGCTGCTGCAAGAGTTCCTGACGGAGACCGGCGAGAATCTCGACACGGTCGATCGGGAACTCGTCCGCTTCGAGCAGGACCCGAACGACCGCGACATCCTGCGCAACATTTTTAGGCTGGTCCACACCGTCAAGGGCACTTGCGGCTTCATCGGCCTGCCGCGCCTCGAGGCGCTGACCCACGCCGCGGAATCCGTGATGGGGCAGTTCCGCGACGGGGCGACGGTGAAGCCCATCGCCGTCACCGCGATCCTCGAGACCATCGATCGCATCAAGGACATCCTGGCCGAGCTCGCAGAGAAAGGGCAGGAGCCGGAAGGCAACGACGAGACCCTGATCGGAGAGCTTCTGGCCCTGGCCGATCAGGCCCGAGGCGAGATCGCCCCCGCCCCGCCTCCGCCGGCCCCCATGGACCCCGTCGCGGCCTATCTCGCCCGCCATGGCCAGGCGACGGCGCAGTCCGCCGCCGAGGACATCGTCTTCCGCAGCGCGCCGAGCCCTCAGCGCGGGCGCGACGGCCGCATCGAACCTGGCGAGCAGCCGGTCCATGCCGAGGAGAGCCACGGCGCCGCCCGCGCCAGCGGCCCGGCCACGCTGCGCGTCAATGTCGACACGATCGAGCATCTGATGACCATGGTCTCGGAGCTCGTGCTCACCCGCAACCAGCTGCTCGAGGTCTCGCGCCGCCAGGAGGATCCCGGCCTGAAGGCGCCGCTCCAGCGCCTCTCCCTGATCACCGCAGAGCTGCAGGACGGCGTCATGAAGACGCGCATGCAGCCGATCGGCAACGCCTGGTCGAAGCTCCCGCGCATCGTCCGCGATCTCAGCGGCGAGCTCGGCAAGCGCATCGAGCTCGTCACCGAGGGCGCCGAGACCGAACTCGACCGCCAGATCCTCGACCTGATCAAGGATCCGCTCATCCACATGGTGCGCAACTGCGCCGACCATGCGATCGAGCTCCCGGCCGACCGGCGCGCCGCCGGCAAGCCGGAACAGGGCACGATCCGGCTCGCCGCCTATCACGAGGGCGGATCGGTCACCATCTCCGTCACCGATGACGGTCGCGGGCTCGACATCGAGCGCATTCGCGGAAAGGCCATCGCCCGGGGGCTCACCACGGAGGCCGAGCTCGAGAAGCTGAGCGACGCGCAGATCGGCCGCTTCATCTTCCAGCCCGGCTTCTCGACCGCCGAGAACGTCACCGCAGTGTCCGGCCGCGGCGTCGGGATGGACGTCGTCAAGGCCAATGTGGATTCCATCGGCGGCACGGTCGACATCTCCAGCCGCCCCGGCCTCGGCACCGCGATCACGATCAAGATCCCGCTCACGCTGGCGATCATCTCGGCCCTGATCGTCGTCGCCGGAGCAGACCGCTATGCGATCCCGCAGACGGCGGTGCGCGAGCTGGTGCGCGTCAAGGCGGGGGATGACAACCGCATCGAGCAGATCAACGGCGCGCCCGTGCTTCGGCTGCGCGGGCGCCTGCTGCCGATCATCTCGCTGTCCGAGCTGATGGGCACGCCGAGAGCAGCGGCCGGCGAAGGTTTCATCGTCGTCACCCAGATCGGCGAGCGGCAATTCGGCATCCTCGTGGACAGCGTCTTCCACACCGAGGAAATCGTGGTGAAGCCGATGTCGAGCAAGCTTCGCCACATCCCGCTCTTTTCCGGCAACACCATCCTCGGCGACGGCGCGGTCGTCCTGATCGTGGACCCGAACGGCGTCGCCAGCCTTGTCGGCGCGGCCCTGTCGAACGAGGCGGAGGCGGAGCCGCAGGCCAGCCACGACCATGTCCAGAACGGCGAGCGCACCACGATGCTCGTCTTCCGGACCGGTGCCGGCGGCTTGCAGGCCCTGCCGCTCTCGCTGGTCACCCGGCTCGAGGAGGTCGAGGCCCAGGCGTTCGAGCGCGGCGGCGGCCGCACCCTGCTGCACTATCGCAACCGCCTCGTGCCGGTGACCGCGATCGCCGACACGCAGCTCCGCAACCAGGGCATCCAGCCCCTCGTCATCGTCTCGGATGGCGACCTGACGCTGGCCCTCGCGGTCGAGGCGATCGTCGACATCGTCGAGGAGACCTTCGACCTCGAAATGGCCGATCCCGACGAGCGCGGCGTCATCGGCTCGGCCGTGATCCGCGGCCGCACCACCGACATCGTCGATCTGGCCCACTACCTCCCGACTGGCGGAGCCGGCTGGCTGGGCGCGGCGCGCGGCGCCGTCGCCGCCAAGCGGGTGCTTCTCGTCGAGCCCTCCGATTTCCTGCGCGAGATGCTCAGCCCGGTGCTGAAGGCCTCGGGCCAAAACCTCACCATGATCGCCGACTTCGCCGCCGCGGCTGCCGCGATCGCCGAGGAGAGCTTCGCAACCGTGCTGCTCGACCTGGACCGCGACGCGGAAGCCGCCTTCGCCTTCGCCGCCGCATGCCAGGAGAAGCCGCGTGGCGAACGCCCGCGCCTGCTCGGCCTGACCGCCTGCGCCACGCCCGATCTCCACCTGCGCGCGGCCCAGGCCGGGCTCGACGACATCGTCGGAAAGTTCGACCGCCGCGCCCTGCTGACCGAGCTCAATGCCGGCGGCGCCGAGGCGAGGCACGCGGCATGAGCGCCCTCTCTCCCCAAGACGCCGCTTCCGCGACCGCGCCCGGCTTCGGGAATTCGCTGGACTACGTGACCATCCGCGTTGGCGACCAGCTGCTCGGCCTGCCGATCGGGCGCGTCCAGGATGTCTTCATCGCCAATCGCATCACCGTGGTGCCGCGCGCGCCGGACGAGATCGTCGGCCTGCTCAATCTGCGCGGCCGCATCGTCACCGCGATCTGCCTGCGGCGGCGTCTCGGCAGGTCGGTCACGCTCGCGCCGGACGCCCAGGGGCTCATCGAGCTGACGGCGATCGGCATCGATCACGGCGGCGAATCCTACGCGCTGATCGTGGACGCCGTCGGCGAGGTGGTCCGGCTCGACCGCTCCACCCTCGAGCCCCTGCCCGTCCATCTCGACCGGGTCTGGGCAGCACTGGCAACCGGCGTTCATCGCCTCGCCGACGAGCTTCTCGTCGTGCTGGATCTCGATGCCGTCCTCGACCTCGATCTCGACACGGCCGCCTGACCGGCGGCGGCGAAACTTTGGAGACCGACCATGAAATACTGTCTCGTCGTCGATGACTCAGCCGTGATCCGGAAGGTCGCGCGGCGCATTCTCGAGGGGCTGCAGTTCCGCATCGCCGAGGCCGAGGACGGCGCGCGCGCCATCGACGCCTGCAAGGGCGAGATGCCGGATGCCGTGCTGCTGGACTGGAACATGCCGATCATGGACGGCTACGAGTTCCTGCGCACGCTGCGTCAGATGCCCGGCGGGAAGCGGCCGAAGGTGGTCTTCTGCACCACCGAGAACGACATCGCCCATATCGCGCGTGCCATGCACGCCGGCGCCGACGAATACATCATGAAGCCGTTCGACAAGGAGATCGTGGCCTCGAAATTCCATCAGGTCGGCCTGCTCTGAGCGGGATCGGCCCCGACTGGCGATAGCGGCATGATGGCCTCCCGCGTCCTCGTTCCCGGCCCGTTGCGGCACAAGACGGTCGTCATCGCCGACGACTCCGTCGTCGTGCGCGGCCTTTTCGCGCGCTGGCTGGGGGAAGCGGGGCATTTCCACGTCGTCGCGGTCGCCGGCGACGGCGAGACCGCGGTCGCGCATGCCACACGCTACAAGCCCGACGTCATGGTGCTGGACCTCGACATGCCGGGCGTCGACGGCGCCGCCGCCCTGCCCCAGATCCTGCGGGAAAGCCCGAGAACCGGCGTGCTGCTCGCCGCCACGCTGAACGAGCGCAACACCCGCATCGCGCTCGAATGCATGACCAAGGGCGCCATGGACGTCGTCTCGAAGCCGGACAGCCGCAGCGGCATGACACTGTCGCTCGACTTCCGCAGCGAGTTCCTGCTCAAGCTCGGCAACATCGCCCAGGCTGCGGTAAAGCCTGGGTCCCTGCCGCCGGAGGTCGACCTGGTGGATCTGCCGCCGGCCGGCCCGGTCAATCTGCGCCCGCTGGTCTCGGTGATGCCGCGCTATCTCGTGATCGGCGCCTCTACCGGTGGGCCGCGCGCCGTCGCCAAGGTGCTGTTCGACATCGGCGAGGGCCTGCATGACCTGGCGACGCTGGTCGTCCAGCACATGCCGCCGCTCTTCACCGCCTCCTTCGCCGAGCAGGTCGCAGCCCATATCGGCGTGCCGGCGCGCGAGCCCTTCGACGGCGAGCGCCTGATGCGTGGCACGGTCTATATCGCGCCGGGGGGCCGCCATCTCGGCATCGACCGCCGCCTCGGGCACATCGTCGCGCGCATCGGCGACGAGGCGCCGGTGAATTTCTGCCGGCCCGCCGTCGACGTGCTGTTCGGCGATGCCGCCCGCCATCTCGGCGCGGCCGCGCTCGGCCTCGTGCTCACCGGCATGGGCAGCGACGGCACCGAAGGCGCCGGCGCCCTTCGCCAGGCCGGTGCCGCCGTCATTGCCCAGGACGAGCCGAGCAGCACGATCTGGGGCATGCCGGGCTCCGTGGTCCGGGCGCAGCATGCCAGCAGGGTCATCGCCCTCGACGAGATCGGGGCCTCGATCCGCTGCCTCGTCCGCGGGGTGCAGCCGGCATGACCGAGGCGGACTTCACCTTCCTGCGCCTGCTTCTGCAGCAGCGCTCCGGCCTGTCGCTGACGGCCGACAAGCAGTACCTCGCCGAAAGCCGCCTCGGCATCCTCTGCCGCCGGCGCGGCATCGCCGACATCACGACACTGATCGCACGCTTGCGGTCGGCGCGCGAGCCGGCGCTCGAGAACGCCGTCGTTGACGCCATGACGACGAACGAGACGCTGTTCTTCCGCGACCGGACGCCGTTCGACCTGTTCCGCGACGTCATCCTGCCGGAGCGCCTGGCCGCCAACGCCGCCACCCGCTCGCTGCGGATCTGGTGCGCGGCGGTGTCGAGCGGCCAGGAGGCCTACTCGCTGGCGATGCTGATCGACGAGGCCGCCGCCCGCCTGCAGGGCTGGAAGATCGACATCGTCGGGACCGACATCTCGTCGGAGATCCTGGAGAAGGCGCGCTCGGGCAGCTACAGCCAGTTCGAGATCCAGCGCGGCCTGCCGATCCAGATGCTGTTGAAGCATTTCGAGCAGCGCGGCGACAAATGGCAGGTGTCGGAGCGGCTGCGACGCATGGTCGAGTTCCGCCGGCACAATCTGCTCGAGCGGAACGACCATCTCGGCCGCTTCGACGTGATCTTCTGCCGCAACGTGCTGATCTATTTCGACGTGCCGACCAAGGTGAAGGCGCTGGAGCTGCTGGCGCCGCGCCTCGCGCCGGACGGAGCGCTGCTGCTCGGCGCCGCCGAAACCGTCCTCGGGCTGGCGACCAGCTTCGCCTGCGACCCCGAGCATCGCGGCCTGTATCGGCTGCCGGGCCCTGCCCTGCGCGCCCGTCCGGCCGCCTCGCCGCCGGACGGGCTCGCGCGCAAGGAACGCCTCGCCGGCTGGAGCGCCTGAACGCCCGCAGCGCCGGCCCCAAAACAAAAACCCCGCCTCGCGGCGGGGTCCCGTCGACCTGTCGTGTACATCCGACGATCAGATCAAAAGCTTTATGCCGTCGCTTCATGACCGCCCGATGACGGGCGGGCGACGGGAATACGTCAAGCCGGGATGCGCTCCTCGGCGTCGGACGGCTCGCGCAGCACGTAACCGCGGCCCCAGACGGTCTCGATGTAGTTCTTGCCGTCGGACGCGTTCGCCAGCTTCTTGCGCAGCTTGCAGATGAAGACGTCGATGATCTTGAGCTCGGGCTCGTCCATGCCGCCATAGAGATGATTGAGGAACATCTCCTTGGTCAGCGTCGTGCCCTTGCGGAGCGAGAGCAGCTCCAGCATCTGGTATTCCTTGCCGGTGAGGTGGACGCGGGCGGCGTCGACTTCCACGGTCTTGGTGTCGAGGTTCACGACCAGGTCGCCGGTGGTGATGACCGACTGGGCATGGCCCTTCGAGCGGCGCACGATCGCATGGATGCGGGCGACCAGCTCGTCCTTGTGGAACGGCTTGGTGAGGTAGTCGTCGGCGCCGAAGCCGAGGCCCTTCACCTTGTCCTCGATGCCGGCGAGGCCGGAGAGGATCAGGATCGGTGTCTTGACCTTGGCGACGCGCAGCGACCGGAGCACCTCGTAGCCCGACATGTCCGGCAGGTTCAGGTCGAGCAGGATGATGTCGTAGTCGTAGAGCTTGCCGAGATCGACGCCCTCTTCGCCGAGATCCGTAGTGTAGACGTTGAAGCTCTCGGATTTGAGCATGAGCTCGATGCTTTGAGCGGTCGCGCTATCGTCCTCGATCAGCAGAACCCGCATGTCCACGTCCCCAATTTCGCCCGCAGGGCAGGTTTGACCGTTGTTTCCGCCCGAGCCTTCCCGGCCCCTGACGACGACGCACTTGCCCAATGAAACGCCACGCGACACGCTACGAGGAAACTGGTTAACAAACCGTGATTCCCGAGCGCAAGCGCTTCCTCGGAGAAAGTGAACGATCCTTGTCGATGTGAGTCGAATTTGACACGGATCTGTGAACTCTCAACCGCGAAAACGCCCTTTCGCGGAGGGTTGCCTCGCGAAACAGGGCCGAAAAACCCTGAAACACACGACGCGCCTCGACCCGCAGTGTTAATCACAGAGCTTAATGGAAGGTAAATGCGCGCAACTTGTTAGGAATCCTTACCAGTCTTCCACAGGCGCGGCCGCCGGCTTATCCGGGCCTTGCCGACGCCGGAGATAGAACACGCTTCATGACCGCTCCCTCCCATGGTTCCGACCGCCTCTCCGCCCTCGCTTCGGCCATCGAGCAGCTGGACGGACTGAGCGTCTATGGCCGCGTCATCGGCGTGCGCGGCCTGCTCGTCGAGGTGGCCGGCCCGATCGGCGCGATGAGCCTGGGCGGGCGTGTCGGCATCGAGATCGCCCCCGACACGCGCGTGCCCTGCGAGGTCGTCGGCTTTTCCGGCGAGAAGGCCCTGGTCATGCCCTTCGGCGGGCTCGACGGCGTGCGCCGGGGCTGCCCGGTCCATGTCGATCGCGCCCAGCCGGGCCTCAAGCCCACGGCGGCGTGGCTCGGCCGCGTCGTCGATGCCCTCGGCCGGCCCGTCGATGGCGGGCCGCCGCTGCCGCAGGGCGACACGCTCTACGCCTTTCGCAACGATCCCCCGCCCGCCCATGCCCGCCGCCGCGTCGGCAAGCCGCTGGACCTCGGCGTGCGCGCGCTCAATACGTTCCTGACCTGCTGCGTCGGCCAGCGCATGGGCATCTTCGCCGGCTCGGGCGTCGGCAAGTCGGTGCTGCTCTCGATGCTCGCCCGCTATGCGCAGGCCGACGTCAACATCATCGGCCTCGTCGGCGAGCGCGGCCGCGAGGTGCAGGAGTTCCTCCAGGAGGATCTCGGGCCGCAGGGCCTCGCCCGCTCGATCGTCGTCGTCGCCACCTCGGACGAGCCAGCCCTGATGCGCAAGCAGGCGGCCTTGACCACGCTGGCGCTGGCCGAGTTCTTCCGCGATCGTGGCCTGCAGGTGATGTGCCTGATGGATTCGGTGACGCGCTTCGCCATGGCGATGCGTGAGATCGGCCTGGCCGCGGGCGAGCCGCCGACCACCAAGGGCTATACGCCGACCGTCTTCGCCGAGCTGCCGCGCCTGCTGGAGCGTGCCGGCCCCGGCACGAGCGACGGCGCCATCACCGGGCTGTTCACCGTGCTGGTCGATGGCGGCGACCATGACGAGCCGGTCGCGGACGCCGTGCGCGGCATCCTCGACGGCCATATCGTCATGGAGCGCTCCATCGCCGAGCGCGGACGCTATCCGGCGGTCAACATCCTGAAATCGGTCTCGCGCACGATGCCGCGCTCCTGCGACCCCGCCTATTACCCGGTCGTGCAGAAGGCACGGTCCACGCTCGCGACCTATGCCGACATGGAGGAACTGATCCGCCTCGGCGCCTATCGCCAGGGCGCCTCGGCGGAGGTGGACGAGGCGATCCGCCTGCATCCGGCGCTGGAAGCCTTTCTCAAGCAGGCCAAGGACGACGCGACCCCGCTGCCGGAATGCTATCAGCGCCTGGCCGCGATCATGAACGAAAGCGTCTGAGCGCACCGCCCGCCGCAGGGTGGACGGTCAGGCCCGGGCCAGCATCCGCACCAGCGCCAGCATCGCCGCGAAGCCGATCGCCTGGATCGCGGCGGAAACGATCAGCGTCGCATCCGCCCCGAACCGCTCGACCAGGACCGCGAAGAGCAGCGGCGCCGCCGCGAAGGTGATGTTCTGCGGCACGGTCAACCTGCCGAGCATGGCGGCGAAGCCGTTGCGGCCGAAAAGCGCGAGCGGCAGCGTCGCCCGCGCCACCGAGATGACGCCGAGGGCCGCGCTGAACAGGAGGACGAAGGCCGCCGCCGCCATGGTCGTCATCGGCACCAGCGGCAGGGCCAGGCACATGACCGGGCCGAGCAGGAGGCCGAACAGCGCCACCTTCTCCGCCGGCAGCCGCTCGCCGGCCATGGCGTCGACGGCGCGCGCCGCGATCGTCGCCGGCCCGCTGAGCGACGCGATCCACACGGCTTCGGCCTGGGTCAGCCCAGCTTCCTGGAAGAGCGTGATGAGATGCAGCGGCAGCCCCCAGGACACCAGCCCGCTCGCCGAGAAGGCGAGCGCGACCAGCCAGAACGCGGCCCTGCGGGCCTCCGGCGCCACGCGCCCGTTCTCGGCGGCCAAGGACGCGGCGACTGCGCCCGCCGGTGCGGACGGCGGCAAATGGTGGAAGCGCGGCACCGCGGCATAGATCGGCAGGACGATGACGATCTGCATCGCCGCGAAGACGAGGAGCGTCGTGCGCCAGCCGAAGGCGTCCATCAGCGCGGCGGTCAGCGGCCAGAACACGCTGGAGGCAAGCCCCGTCACCAGCATCATCAGCCCGATGACGCGCCGCGTCCGGTCGCCCATCAGCTGCGCGATGGTGACGTTGCCGACATTGGCGAGCGACAGCGCATGCCCGATCCCGATGACGAACCAGCTCGCGAGATAGCTCACCGGCCCCTGCGCCAGGGAGAGGATCGCGAGCCCGAGCGCGCAGGCGACCGCGCCCACGCACATCGAGCGGCGCGTCCCCTCCCGGTCGAGCCGGCGCCCGATCGCCGGCGCGACCAGCGCGCCGGTGATGAGCAGGATGGTGATGCCGCCGAAGACGATTTCGGTGTTGAGGCCGATGTCGCGATCCAGCGCCGAGACCAGCACGGAAGGGGAATAGAAGGTCGAGCCCCAGCCGATGATGCGCGTGAGGGCAAGACCGCAGAGCAGCGGGCCGTGCCCGCCGAAACGTGGAGAAGCAGCCAAGACAGGATATCCGCGGGCATGGGCCGGACGGCCACCCGATTGATCACTAGATCAACGGGACAGGGCGCGGCAGGAGCTGCAACGCGGCTTGAGCATGCAGAAAAAGCAGCTCGTTCCGGTAAGAAAAGGTCAACCTCCTTGCGCCATGCTGCGCCACGTCTCGCGGTTGGAGTTGGGGCGCCTGCCGAGGGGTCGGCGGTGCCCAAGATGCGTAATCAGGAGTTGAAAACGACATGAAGTCGCGAGAGACGCTTCTGCGGCTGAAGCGCTTCCAGGTGGACGAGAAGCGTCGCCGGGTCAGCCAGATCGAGATGATGATCGCCGACTTCCACAGGATGGCGAACGATCTCGATCGCGAGATCCAGGCCGAGGAAGCCCGCGCCGGCATCGCCGATCCGGCCCATTTCGCCTATCCGACCTATGCCAAGGCCGCGCTCGGCCGCCGCGACAACCTGCGGCAGTCGGCGGACAACCTGCAGGGCCAGCTCGAGGAGGCCAAGGCCGAGCTGCAGGAAGCCTTCGAGGACATGAAGAAGGTCGAGATCCTCGACGACCGCGAGCGCGCCTCCGAGCGCGCCGCCGAGGCGGCCCGCGACCAGGCCACGATGGACGCGATCGGGCTGCGCTCGCGCGCCTGATCCACCCGACGGTTTCAGTGAAAAGGCGGCGTCCCCCGGACGCCGCCTTTCTTCATGCGATGACGGGATGGTGCGCGACGGCGTCGCTGCGCAGCTTGCCCGTCAGCCGCGGATCGTCGTCGACCTCGACCCCACGCTTGAACACGGTGAAACCCGAGCGCTGGTAGAAGGCGAGCGCTCCTGGATGGTCGAGCGTGCAGGTATGCACCCAGAAGCGCGAAATCGACTTGGCCCAGGCCAGCGCGAGCGCGCGGTTCATCAGCCAACGGCCGGCGCCCTTGCCGAGCACGGGCTCGTCGAGGCCGAAGAAGGCGAGCTCCCCCTCCCCGGCTACGCGAAAGTCGAGTTCGAGCAGCCCGACATCCCGCCCCTCGAAGCGGGCGGCATAGAACTCCACCGCCGGATCCGCGAAGATCGCCTCGAGCTCCGCCCGCGGCTTGGTCAGCCGGCTGAACCACATCCAGCGCTCGCCCAGCAGGCGATAGATGCGCAGATAGCGCTCGACGTCGCCGCGATCGATCGGATCGAGAGAGAACCCCTCCGTCCCGGCGGCGTCGGGGCGCTCCGGCGGTCGCTCGAACATCTCCAGCGAGGTCACGATCGTCGCGATCTTGCCCGGCGGCAGGTCAGTGGTTCCCGTCAGGGTGATGGTCAGGCTCTGGGGCATGGGGGTCGGGTGCAGCGCTGGCTCGAAAGGACGATGTTCGCCGCGATCATGACATGATCCGGTTCGAAAGATCATCGCGCAATGATGCATGCCCGGCGTGACAGTGCAGACAGACATCGGCGCCCGCCCCATCGCGGGCGGCAGGGCGCGTTGCTGTTCGCCCTGCTGGTGATGGCCCTCGCCGTCCTGCCGCACCTCACCCGAGCAGCCTCGATGATGCGTGGGGATGGCTCCGGCCATGGCGGCCACGGCCCGGCCGTAGCGGCGATGGCCGCCATGCAGCCGGCACAGTCGGCCAGCCATTGCCGCAAGCCGGCCTCCTCCGACCACGCCACCCCGGCGACGCCGCCGTGCTGCATCGCCGGCTGCGGCCTGATCGCGGAAGCGCCCGCGGCCCCGGCCCTGCCGACGGCCATCGCATGGTCGAAAGCCGTCCCGCCGTCGATTCGGCTCGAATACGGCCTGACGACCGAACCGGCGGAGCGCCCGCCGCGATCCGGCCGCCGCCTCCTCTGAAACGAATCCTATCGGCGGATCACGGCGCCGCCTGCCGGCGCGATCCGCCTCGTCGACCCTATCAAGGACAAGACAGATGACTCGTACTTCCTTCGCGCTGGCCGCCCTCCTCGCCATCGGCCTGTCGGCCGGTGCCGCCCAGGCCCAGCAGCATCACGGCCACGGCTCCCCGGCCGCGTCGACAAGCTCCGACAGCGCCGCGACCAAGGCCTACCGGGAAGCCAACACCAAGATGCACAAGAACATGGACCTCGCCTTCACCGGCGATGCCGACGCTGATTTCGTGCGCGGCATGATCCCGCACCACCAGGGCGCGATCGACATGGCGAAAGTGGTGCTCGCCCATGGCAAGGACCCGGAGATCCGCAAGCTCGCCGAAGGCGTCATCCGCGAGCAGGAGAAGGAGATCGCGATGATGCAGGACTGGCTGAAGAAGAACGGCAAGTAACCCTCCCCGCGACCGGCGGGGGCAGGCGCCTTCGGGCGCTTGCCCTCGTCCCCGCTCGCTGGCACAGAGAGAGGGAAGGTTCGCGCCGCAGCGGTGACGACGTGGGCCCGCCTCACCCAGCGTCACCAATCCCAGCCCCGCGGCCCGCATGAAGCGTTATCTCGACTACCTTTGGCCGATCATCGGTCTCGTTGCGGTCGTCTGGTCGGTCGAGCTGCTCTGGAGCAAGTTGAAGGCGGAGGCCGGCACCGACGCGGCCATCGAAGCGCTGCTCGAGAATGCGAGCCTCTGGCAGAGCATCAAGATCATCGCCCACAGGATCGGCCACAAGATCGCGGTTATCCCGCCGGAGGCCTTTTTCCACGCCGCGCTGGCGACGCTCGTCGCCTATGCCGCCCTCGCCTGGTACGACCGCATCGCCCTGATCCATCTCGGCAAGGAGAAGGGCATCTCCTGGTTCTACATCTCGCTCTGCTCGTTCGTGACCTATGCGCTCTCGCACAATATCGGCGCCTCGGTCTTTTCCGGCGGCATGGTGCGCTACCGGGCCTATACGGCCAAGGGGCTGACGGCAGCCGAGGTCGCGGTGCTGGTCGCGCTCTGCTCCTTCACCTTCGCCTTCGGCACGATCTTCCTGATGGCGCTCGTGCTGCTCTACGAACCACAGATCCTGCGACCGCTGGAACGGATGTCGCGCTGGTTCGCCATCGGCGACAGCACGGCCCGCATGATCGGCATCGGCATGCTCGCCTTCGTCGCGCTCTACACGATCGGCTCCTGGCTGCGCTTCAAGCCGCTGAGGATCGGCAAGCTCGAGATCATCTACCCGCGGCTGCGCATCGTCGCCCGGCAATATCTCGCCGCTCCGCTCGAGCTGGCGGGCGCGGCCGGCATCATCTATTTCGCGCTGCCCGAGCAGGGCAATCCGGGCTTCCTGATCGTGCTCGGCGCCTTCCTGCTCTCCTTCTCGGCCGGGCTCCTCAGCCAGGTTCCAGGCGGCGTCGGCGTGATGGAGGCCGTCTTCCTGGCGGTGATGCCGGGCGTGCCGGCGCCCGCCGTCTTCGCCGCGCTGCTGATCTGGCGGCTGTTCTATCTCATCCTGCCGCTGGTGTTCTCGCTGCCGATCGTCCTCGCCTTCGAAAGGGCGCAGCTCAAGCGCAGCACCCGCATCGCGCCACCGCCCTGAAGCGAGGCTTTCAGGCCATCGCCGGCTTGGCCGACGGTTTCCTGAGCGCGATGGCCGCCGCGCCGAACATCAGCAGCGCGCCGGTCGCCTCCGACCAGCCGAACGGCTCGTCCAGCGCCATGACGCCGACCGCGACCGCGATCGCCGGGCTGACGAAGGCGTAGAGCCCGGCCCGGAAGGCGCCCCAGTCGCGCAGCAGCCGCATATAGATGGTGAAGCCCATCAGCGAACCGCCGATGACGAGGAAGGCGACGGCGGGCAGCACCGGCCACTGCACCAGCTTCGCCAGATCGTCGTAACCCACCGGCTCGATGGCGAGCGAGACCGCGGTCAGGCCGAGGCCGCCGATCAGCGTCTGCCAGCCGGCGAGCGTCAACGTCGGCATCGCCCCCGCGATCGGGCGAGCCAGCACGGCGCCGACGCAATAGAGCAGCGTCCCGGCCGCCACCGCCGCGAGCCCCAGAGCCTCGAGCGGGTTGCCCTGCGCGGCCGAGAGCCCGCCCAGCGCCCGCGTCGCGAACAGGAAGCCGAGGCCGACCGTGCCGAGCGCGATCGCCGCGAGCTTGCGCCCGTCGATGCGCTCGCCCTCGAACACCCGGCTGGCCAGCAGGGTGTAGATCGGGATCGTCGCGAAGTTGACGATGGCGGCGAGCCCGCTCGGCGCCTGCGCCGTGCCCCAGAACAGCAGGGTGTAGTTGCCGGTGTTGAGCAGCAGCGCCGTGCCGATCAGCCGGGGCCAGGCGCCGCGCGGCACCTTGGGCAGGTCGCGCCCGGCCCAGAGCAGCATCAGGAGGCCGGCCACCGTGAAGCGCGCCGCCGCCAGGAAGACCGGCGGCACATGCGTGGCCCCGACCTTGACCGGAAGCCAGGTCAGCCCCCAGACGAGGCACATGACGGCGAAGAGAGCGGCGTTGCGCGACATGCCTCCGCTTAGCCGCAGCCCCCGGCGCTGACCATTGCGCGGCGGGCATCGGGGGGCCGTGGAAACCGGAGGCGCGAGAGACCGCTTGCTCCCCTTGAGCCCTCGTCCTGAGGAGCGGGCCGAAGGTTCGCGTCTCGAAGGATGGTCCAGCTGGTTCCGGAGCTTCCCGAAGCATTCTTCGAGACGCCATTCCCAAGGGAATGGCTCCTCAGGATGAAGGCTCACCGTCGGGCCGGCTCTCTCCCGGCCCGTCAGACGCTGCCCACGGTCTTCAGCCGCACCCGCGGGTGAATCTCGGCCTGCGACAGCACCGGCGTCTCGCGGCGGAAGCGCTCGATGATCTGGCGGGCGAAGGGGCGCGCCATGGCCGAGGTGACGAGCGCCGGCATCTCGCCGATGCGCGCCGCATCCTCGAACTTGTCGCGGACATGCCGGACGAACTCCTGCAGGCGCGAGGGTTGCATGGCGAGGTGGCGCTCTTCGCCCTGGCCGATGATCGACTCGGCGAAGACGCTCTCCCAGGCCGGCGAGAGCGTGATGATCGGCAGGACGCCGTTACCGTCGGAGAATTGAGCGCAGATCTGGCGCGCGAGGCGGGCACGGACATGCTCGGCGATCTCGCGCGGGTTCCGGACGCTGGCGGAAACCTCGGCGATGCCCTCGATGATGGTCGGCAGATCGCGGATCGAGATGCGCTCGGACAGCAGCAGTTGCAGGACGCGCTGGATGCCGGTGGTCGAGATCTGGCCGGGCACGATCTCCTTGACGAGATCGGCATGGTCCTTCGGCAGCTCGCGCAGGAGCTTCTGAACCTCGCCATGCGAGAGCAGCTCCGGCATGTTCGACTTGAGCACCTCGGTCAGATGCGTCGAGATCACGGTCGCGGCGTCGACCACGGTGTAGCCGCGCAGCTGCGCCTCGTCCTGCAGCGCCCCGTCGATCCAGGTCGCCGGCAGGCCGAAGGTCGGCTCCAGCACGTTGTGGCCAGGCAGGTTGACCGCGCCGCCCATCGGATCCATCGCCATGTACTGGCCGGCATAGACGATGCCCTGCCCCGCATCGATCTCCTTGATCTTGATGAAGTAGTGGTTCGCCTCAAGCTGGACGTTGTCGACGATGCGCACCGCCGGCATGACGAAGCCGAGCTCGGCCGCGAGCTGGCGCCGGAGCGCCCGCACCTGATCGGTCAGCCGGTCCTGCCCGGCCGCGGCATTGACGAGCGGCAGCAGCCCGTAGCCGATCTCGATCTTGAGCTCGTCCATCCTGAGCAGGTCGTTGAGCGTCTCCTCGCGGGGCGAGCCGTCGGCGGCGGTCGCCGCACCGCCCGGCTGCGCCTGGCCGGCGAGCGTCTGCTCGGCCTCGCGTGCCTTGGCGGCCCGGCCGAAGCGGCGGGCGAGGAAGGCGGCGCCGCCTGCCAGCAGCAGGAAGGGCAGCATCGGGATGCCGGGCAGCAGCGCGATCAGCAGCATCACCGCCGCCGACATGCCGAGCGCCTTGGGATAGCCGGAGAGCTGCTTGCCGAGCGCCTTGTCGGCGGCGCCGCGCACGCCCGCCTTCGAGACGAGCAGGCCCGCGGCGGTCGAGACGATCAGCGCCGGGATCTGGCTGACGAGGCCGTCGCCGACGGTGAGCTGCGTATAGTTGTGCGCCGCATCGCCGAAAGAGAGCCCCTGCTGCGCCACGCCGATGATGATGCCGCCGAGCACGTTGATGAAGGTGATCAGCAGGCCGGCGATCGCATCGCCGCGCACGAATTTCGAGGCGCCGTCCATCGAGCCGAAGAAGGAGGATTCGTCCTCCAGCGCCTTGCGGCGGGTCTTGGCGGTCTCCTGGTCGATCAGCCCGGCCGAGAGGTCGGCGTCGATCGCCATCTGCTTGCCGGGCATGGCGTCGAGGGTGAAGCGGGCCGCGACTTCGGCGATGCGCCCCGAGCCCTTGGTGATGACGACGAAGTTCACGATGATCAGGATGGTGAAGACGATCACCCCGATCACGAAATTGCCGCTCATGACGAAGCCGGCGAAGGCCTCGATGACATGGCCGGCTGCGGCGGTGCCCTCATGGCCATGGGCGAGGATGAGGCGCGTCGAGGCGAGGTTCAGCGCCAGCCGGAACATGGTGACGATCAGCAGCGCCGTCGGGAAGGCGGAGAATTCGAGCGGCTCCTCGATGAAGAGCGCCGTCATGAGCACCAGCACGGACAGGATGATCGAGAGCGCCAGCAGGATGTCGAGCAGGATCGCCGGCATCGGGAAGATGAGCACCACGAGGATGCCCATGACGCCGATGGCGAGGAACAGGTCCGGCCGATTGAGGAGTTTCCCCATCGCGCCGCGATCGGGAATGCTGAACCCGCTTCCCTGACCTGCCGTCATATCGGTCATCGACCGCCCCGCCCGTCCCCTGCGCCGCACGGCGGCGCGCGCGCCCCGAAGCAGGGCACGACCCGGCAATTCTTGCCGGGTGCATGGTGAATGATTGGTTAAGCTGCCGCTTCGAAACCCGTGCCGCGATGCGGCAGCGGAACTTTCTGCGGCCCGCCTCGTTTGCGTCACGACGCAGTTTGCGCCGGCGAGCCGGCATCGCGCCGCGTCGTCCGCGCGCCAGCCGCCTTTCTGTGCCGGTGCACGCCTGTCCCAAAGCGCCGCAAGAGCGCCTGTCTCATCGGAGAAAACCCGTGCAGCATGCCGCCTCCCGGGAAGCCGACCAGCTCATCGTCGAGACCGACATTCCCGCCCGCCTCGACCGCCTGCCCTGGTCCCGCTTTCACACGCTGGTCGTCGTCGCGCTCGGCATCACCTGGATCCTCGACGGCCTTGAGGTCACCCTCGCCGGCTCCGTCTCCGGAGCGTTGAAGGACAGCCCGGTCCTGCGCTTCACCAACACCGAGATCGGCCTGGCCGGCGCGGCCTACATCGCCGGCGCGGTGCTGGGCGCGGTCTTCTTCGGCTGGCTCACCGACCGGCTCGGCCGCAAGAAGCTCTTCACGATCACGGTGCTGGTCTATCTTTCCGCCACGGCGGCCACCGCCTTCTCCTGGAACGTCTGGAGCTTCATCCTCTTCCGCTTCCTGACCGGCATGGGCATCGGCGGCGAATACGCGGCGATCAACTCGACCATCCAGGAGCTCGTGCCGGCGCGCGTGCGCGGCTGGACCGATCTCGTCATCAACGGCTCCTTCTGGGTCGGCGCCGCGCTCGGGGCGCTCGGCGCCATCGTGCTGCTCGATCCCGCCGTGATCGACCCCGAGAAGGGCTGGCGTCTCGCCTTCTTCATCGGCGCCGCGCTCGGCCTCGTCATCCTCATCCTGCGGCAATGGATTCCGGAGAGCCCACGCTGGCTGATCAGCCATGGCCACCCCGAGCGCGCCGCCGCCATCATCGCCGACATCGAGCGCCGGGCCGGCTTCGTGCCGCCGCCCGGCGAGACCCTGGCCCTGACCCGGCTGCGTCCGCGCCGCGCCACGCCGCTGGCCGAGGTGTTCCGGGCGCTCTTCGTCGTCCATCGCGAGCGTGCCCTGGTCGGGCTGGCGCTGATGCTGTCGCAGGCCTTCTTCTACAACGCGATCTTCTTCACCTACGCGCTGATCCTGACGGACTTCTACAACGTGCCCTCGCAGAATATCGGCTGGTTCATCCTGCCCTTCGCCGCCGGCAACTTCCTCGGCCCGCTGCTGATCGGCCGGCTGTTCGACACGCTGGGCCGGCGCGTGATGATCGCGACGACCTATGCCCTGTCCGGCGTGCTGCTGACCGTGACCGGCTACCTGTTCTGGAAGGACTGGGTCACGGCTTCGCAGCTGACATTGTGCTGGAGCGTCGTCTTCTTCTTCGCCTCGGCGGCTGCGAGCTCGGCCTATCTCACGGTTTCGGAGACCTTCCCGGTCGAGATGCGCGCGCTCGCCATCGCCGTGTTCTACGCGATCGGCACCGGCGCGGGCGGCATCGCCGGCCCCTGGCTCTTCGGCATCCTGATCGACACCGGCTCGCGCGGCAGCGTCTTCGGCGGCTACCTGCTGGGCGCGGCGCTGATGCTGGCGGCCGCCGCGATCGCGGCGCGCTTCGCGATCCGGGCCGAGCGCAAGCCGCTCGAAAGCGTCGCCCGCCCGCTCAACGCGGTCGATTGAGGCATCGGCAACCATGGCGCCGAAAAGCTCGCCGGAAGGAACAAAGCATCCTTCGAATGCATTATTCTCGGCCTGCATTCTCTCTTTAGGAATGCAATGGGAGATGTGGTGACAACAGTCTGGAGGTTGTCGTGGACAGACGCTCGTTCCTGATGACGCTGATCGGAGGCGTCGCCGCCGCCGGCTTTGGCGGCATCGCCGCCGCGGACGCGGCACAGCCCAAGCCCGCCCCGCAGCCCGACACCGGGCCCGCCAAGGGCGACGAGGCCGTGCCGGCCGAGATGAAGGAGGCGCTGGACAAGACAGACGCCGAGTTTGCCCAGTATTACTACTATCGCAGGCCGCGCTACGGCTATTATCGGCGCCCCTATTACCGGCCCTATTACCGGCCGCGCTATTACTATCGCCCCCGGTATTATTATCGCCCGCGCTACTATTATCGCCGGCGCTATTGGTAAGGCCTGCCCGGGTCAGGCAGCGCTGATGCGCGCCTGACCCGGCTCCGCCACGGTGATGCCGGCGGCGGTGTACTCGCTCAGCTTGTTGCGCAGCGTGCGGATCGAGATCCCCAGGATCTTGGCCGCATGCGTGCGGTTGCCGAGGCAATGGTCGAGCGTGTCGAGGATCAGCTCGCGCTCGACATCGGCGACGGTGTGCCCCACCAGCGAACGCGTCATCGCTTCCGCCGTCTGGGCAGCCCGTGCCGCCGGATCGCGCGCAGGCGCGGCGGACAAGATCTCGCCTTCCGGCGTCAGCATCGCATCGGCCGCGATCTCGGATCCGCTCGCCAGCAGCACCGCCCGGTGCATCGTGTTCTCGAGCTCGCGCACATTGCCGCGCCAGGCGTTGGCGACCAGGAGCTTGCGCGCATCCGCCGCGATGGGCCGCGCCGGCAACCCGTTCAGCTCGGCATATTTCCTGGCGAAATGCTCGGCGAGCGCCAGGATGTCGCCCGGCCGTTCGCGCAGCGCCGGCAGGCGCAGATGCACCACGTTGAGGCGATAGAGCAGATCCTCGCGGAACGAGCCCTCACGTACGGCTTCCGCAAGGTTGCGGTTCGAGGTCGCGATGATCCGGATATCGACCTTGACCGGCTGCGTGCCGCCGACGCGGTCGATCATGCGCTCCTGCAGCGCGCGCAGCAGCTTGGCCTGCAGGCGCACATCCATCTCCGAGATCTCGTCGAGCAGCAGCGTGCCGCCATTCGCCTCCTCGAACTTGCCGATGCGCCGGGCGATGGCGCCGGTGAAAGCGCCTTTCTCATGGCCGAACAGCTCGGATTCGAGCAGGTTGTCGGGAATCGCCGCGCAGTTCACCGCGACGAACGCCTTGTCCTTGCGTCCCGATTTCTGGTGCAGGTGGCGGGCGATCACCTCCTTGCCGGTGCCGCTCTCGCCGGTGACCAGCACCGGCGCCTCCGAGCGGGCGATCTGCGAGGCGAGCTGCACGACGCGCTCCATCGCCGGATCGCGCCAGATCAGGCTCGACTGGTCGGCGGCGACGGCTTCGAGCACCGCCGCGATCAGATCCGGATCGGGCGGCAGCGGCACATATTCCTTGGCGCCGGCCTGGATCGCGGCGACGGCGGCGCGCGCATCCGTCGAGGTGCCGCAGGCGACGATCGGCGTGCGGATGCGCTCGGCTTCCAGCGCCGCGACATAGGCCGCGATCGGCTGCGCGACATCGATCATCAGGAGATCGGCGCCCCTGGCCCGCAGCACCGCGAGCGTCTGGTCGAGGCCGTCGGTGTGCGTCACGGCGGCGCCGTGCGACATCGCGATCTTGGCCGCGGCGATGATCTGTCCCTTGAGACCGCCGGCGATGATGAGGCGCATGGCTCAGGTCCTCTTGCTTGTCGTTCTGCGGGCGGCGCCGGTTCTCACCGGTCCGCCTTGATGATTTCGGTCATGGTCACGCCGAGGCGGTCCTCGACGACGACAACCTCGCCGCGCGCCACCAGCCGCTCGTTGACGAAGATGTCGATCGCCTCGCCGACGCGCCGGTCGAGCTCAAGCACGGCGCCCGGCACGATCTGCAGCAGGTCTCCCACCGCGACCTTCGAGGAGCCGAGTACGGCCGAGACCGTGACCGGCACGTCGAAGACCTGCTCCAGATCCTCGGCGGTCTTGACCGGGACCGGCCCCGAATGCGCGACCGAGGTCTGGTTCTGGTCGAAAGACAGGTCGGCTTGGTTCAGCGGCGGCAGGTTGAGATCGTTCTCCGGGCTCATGGCTCAGTCTTTCATGGTTCCGCTTGGGCATGGCCGAACACGCGGGCGACCGCCTGCTCGATCAGCACTTCAAGCTGCTGGCTGTCGAGGACGAAGCCGCCCTCGGCCCATTCGATGCGCCCGTCCCCGGGCGCGATGTCGGCTTGTCCGAGCACGATCAGCTTTCCGGCGAAACCGTGCTCAGCGGCGAGCTTGCGGGCGAGGCCCTCGGCCGCCTCGACCATTCCCTCGTTGACCCGCAGCGCCAGATGCGGCGCCGTCCTGGCATGGCTCAAGGCTTCGCGCACCGCCGCCGTCAGCGCCGCCATCGGCTTCTCCGCCAGGGCGGCCCCCGCCAGCGCCTTGGCCATGGCGAGCGCGACATGGGCGGCGTGCTCCTCGAGCGCCGCGGCGCGCGCCGCCTCCTGGGCGAAGAGCCGCTCGGCCGAGCGCGCGAGCTGCCCGGTCAGGCCGCTGAGCTGGCTCTGCGCCTCCCGATGCGCCTGCTCCTGGCCGGCACGGAAACCCTCCGCGCGCGCGGCGGCGAGATCCGCCTCGCTGGCTGCCTTGCGGCTGCCTTCGCGGAAATCCGTGCCGAACATGAATTTCGTCGCGGAGGCCATCTCAGTACACCAGCTCGTCGTCGGCATTGCCCTTGGACAGGACGATCTCGCCCTTGTCGGCCAGGTCCTTGGTCATCTGGACGAGACTGGTCTGGGCCTCGTCGACCTCCTTGAGGCGCAGGGGGCCGAGCCCTTCCATGTCGTCCTGCATGTTCTTGGCGGCGCGCTGGGACATCGCGCTGAAGAAGAAATCGCGCATCGACTGGCTCGCCCCCTTCAGCGCGCGCGCCAGGATGTCCTTGTCGACCTGGCGCATCAGCGTCTGCAGCCCGGCCGGATCGAGCTTGTTGAGATCCTCGAAGGTGAACATCAGCGCGCGGATCCGCTCCGCCGATTCCTGGTTCGAGGCATCGAGCGCCGAGAGGAAGCGGATCTCGGTCTGGCGATCGAAGCCGTTGAAGATCTCCGCCATCATCTCGTGCGGGTCGCGCCGGCGCGTCTGGGTCAGGGTCGAGACGAACTCGGTGCGCAGGGTGTTCTCGATATGGTCGAGCGCTTCCTTCTGCACCGATTCCAGCCGCAGCATCCGCCCGACCACCTCGATCGAGAGATCGTTCGGCAGATTGCGCAGCACATTCGCGGAATGGTCCGGCCGGATCTTCGACAGGATCACGGCGATGGTCTGCGGATATTCGTTCTTGAGGAAGTTGGCGAGCACCACGGCGTCGATATTGCCGAGCTTCTGCCACATGTTGCGGCCGGCCGGCCCGCGGATCTCCTCCATGATCAGCGCAACCTGCTCGGTCGGCAGGATCTTCTCGAGCAGCGAGATGGTGCGGTCGAAGGAGCCGGTCACGGCGCCGGCGCTGGAGAGCTTGCCGACGAAGTCCAGCATCAGCCGCTCGACATCGTCGGCATCGACCGTGCCGAGCTCCGCCATGGCGCGGGTGATGATCCGGATCTCGTCGTCGTCGAATTCCTGCCAGATCGTCTTGCCATGGTCCTCGCCGAGCACGAGCAGGATGACGGCCGCGCGCTGCGGGCCGGTCATCTCCGACACCGACATGGTGCCGAAGCCGCCGCCCTCGATGCCGTCCTGGAGGGCGGTGCTGCGCGTTGCGATGGAACGTGTCTCGGCCATGGTTCAGCGCCCCGTCACGCCGGAGCTTTTTCGTGGATCCAGCTGCGCAGCACCGCGACCGAGTCGGCCGGGTTCTGCGCGACCAGCGCCCCGATCTTTTCCACCGACTGCGCCTTGAGCTGGCCCTTGACCTGGGCGATCGCGAGCATCCGCTCGGACGGCGCCTCGACTTCCGCCGTCAGGATCTCGCCGTCGGGACCGACCGTGGTGACCGCCCGCCCCGTGCCGGCCGGATCGCCCGTCGTGATTTCGGTGCCGGTCAGCGTGGCATTGCGCATGAAGGAGGGGATGGCGCGGACATTGCTGTTGTCGGAAGCCAGCACCTGCTTCAGCAGCGGCCGCACCACCGTCATCAGCACCATCAGCGTCAGCAGCGAGATCACGCCGAGCTCGGCGAAGCGGACCAGATCCTCCCGGGTGAAGGAGGTGAGCTGCTGCATCAGCGTCTGCTCGGTCAGGTCGCCCGGCGCCGGCGGCGCCTCGGCGAAGCGCAGATTGACGATCTCGACCTTGTCGCCACGGCCCTGATCGAAGCCGACGGCGGTGCGCACCAGCTCGCCGATCCGCTCCAGCTCCTCGGCATTGCGCGGCTGATAGGCGACCTCGCCCGCCGGGCTGCGGTTGTAGGTGCCGTCGACCAGCACGGCGACCGAGAGCTTCTTGACCCGCCCGCCTTCGAGCACCTCGGTGCGCGTGGTGCGCGAGATCTCGTAATTGGCCACCTCCTCGTTCTTCGAGGAGTTCTCGCGCTGGTTCTGCTGGGCGCCCTGCGCCTGCTGCGCGCCCGGCAGCTCGTTGCCGACCGTGACGGCGCCGTTGCCGCCTTCGGTCGTGGTCGACGCCTCGGTGCGGTTCTGGCTGGAGCGCAGCACCCGGCTTTCCGGGTCGTAGCTCTCGGAGCGGCTCTCGATCCGGTTGGTGTCGAGCGCCGCCGAGACCTGCACCCGTGCCCGGCCATGGCCGACGACGCTGGCGACGATGTCCTCGACCTGCGACTTGAGCCGCTTCTCGATCGCGGTCTGGCGTTCCTCGATCCCGAGGCCGATCAGGCTCTGGTCGCTCTGGGCGCCGTCCGCCAGCAGCCGGCCGCGCTCGTCGACAATCGAGACCCGCTCGGGCTTCAGCCCGTCGACGGCCGAGGCGACGAGATGGCGCACGGCGCGCACCTGGGCGGCGTCGAGATCGCCGGCGAGCTTGAGCGCGATCGAGGCGCGCGGCGGCTCGCGGTCGCGCTCGAACAGGCGCCGTTCCGGAATGACGAGGTGGACGCGCGCGGCCTGCACCCGGCTGATCGAGCGGATCGAGCGCGACAGCTCGCCCTCGAGCGCCCGCAGATGGTTGATGTTCTGGACGAAGCTGGTCGAGGAGAAGGCGTCGCCCTTGTCGAAGATCTCGTAGCCGACGCCGCCACCGGCCGGGATGCCCTTGCCGGCGAGGTCGAGGCGCAGGCGCGGCACGTCGGCCTTCGGCACGAGCACCGTCTGGCCGTCGCCGCGCAGCTCGTACTTGATGCCGCGCGTGTCGAGATCCTTCAGGATCGCGCTGACGTCCTGGCTGGAGAGGTCGGTGAACAGGACGCTCATCGCCGGCTGGGACATCTTCAGCATCACGAAGCCGAAGAAGCCGACGAGTGCCAGCGTCACCGCCAGCATGGCCGCCAGCCGCGCCGCGCCGAATTTGGCGAATTGCTCGATCAGGCCGTTCACGCCGCCATCCGTCCCACAGAATCGAAGGGGCGGCGCTCTTGCCCGACCCACTAGGCAAGTTTTTCCCAGCGCATGGTTAGCGGTCGGTTAATTTTTTGCCGGAGGCTGTTAACTTCGCGCTGCGGGGCCGCGCGCAAACGCCGAAGGCGCCGGCCCTGCTCGGACCGACGCCTTTGAAAGGAAACGGAAAACGGCCGCCGCTTACTGGCGGTAGTGCTGGATCCGCGTCGTCCGCAGGCCGGCGAGGCCGTGCTGGTCGATCGACATCTGCCAGCTCAGGAACTCGTCGACGGTCAGCGTATAGCGCTGGCAGGCTTCCTCGAGGCTGAGCAGCCCGCCGCGCACGGCGGCCACCACCTCGGCCTTCCGCCGGATGACCCAGCGCCTCGTATTCATCGGCGGGAGGTCCGCGATCGTCAGCGGACTTCCGTCCGGCCCGATCACGTACTTCACCCGCGGTCGCAATGGCTCGGTCATGGTACTCTCACACAACTCAACAGAGCTACTGAGGGCAGCATAGGAGGGCGGCTTTAAAAATTGGCTAAAGCGATCGCCTCGTATGTCCATGATTGATTCGCCTGCGCTCACTCGCTGCGCACCACGCTCTTCACCTTGTCGATCGGCACGCTGATCGAGCCGATCTTCAGCATCGGGATCGAGGAGGTGAAGTCGACGCCGTCGACGATGCCGCTGATCTGGGTCTTCGCGGTGACGGCCTCGCCGGCCACGTTCTTCGCGTCGATCGTGATCGTGTATTCGCCGTCCGGCGCCTTGCTGCCGATCGAGGTCGTGCCGTCCCAGCTATAGGTCAGGTCGCCGGCGACCAGCGTCTTGGTCGCCGTCTGGACGACGTTGCCCTTCGAATCCTTGATCGTGATGTTCGCCGTGCCCGCGGAGGACATGTTGACCTTCCACTCGGCCTTGCCGTCGATCAACCGCGTCGTCGTGCCGTCGGCGGTGATCTTGGCGCCGATGAAGCCGACCGCGTTCGTCGCCGTGCCGGCAGCGCTCAGGCTGAGCAGCGAGCCCAGCGTCTCGTTGGTCTTGAGCTGCTGCTCGACACCGGCGAACTGCACGAGCTGCGCCGTGAACTGGTTGGTGTCGAGCGGGTCGAGCGGCGACTGGTTCTTGAGCTGCGTCGTCAGCAGCAGCAGGAACTGGTCGAAGTTGTTCGCGATCCCGGTGGTGGCGCCGGAGACCGTGTTGTTGGTGTTCGAGGTACCGGACGTGCCGCTTGTCCCGGAAACCGCCATGGCGCTTGTCCTCGTTCAGATGCTGAGATCGACGCCGCCGAGCCGCACGAGGCGACGCTGCGGGGCGGGATCGATGGAAAGGGGAGCATTCTCCGCCGACTCGTCGCGCGGCGGGCGCGGACGCTGCGGCGCCTCGTCCTGTTGGCGGTTCTGGCGGAAGGCCGACTGATCGGAGGGATCGCGCAGGCTGATGTCCACCCCGCCATCCGAGGGCTTCAGCCCCGCCTGCTCGAAGGCGCGCTCCAGCGTGCGGGCATCGCGCTGCAGCAGGTGCAGCGTCTCCACGCGGTCGACGACCAGCCGGGCGCTGACCTCGCCATTGTCCGAGATCGAGAGATTGACGTCGACGCGCCCGAGCTCGTCGGGGTCGAGGCGGATGTCGAACTGCCGGGAGCCCGACATCGCGCGCAGCCCGATCTCGATCGGCACCACATGGATCGGCGTCGGCTGGCCGCCCGCGGCGCCTTGCCCGGGCACCGCCGCGCCCCCGTTCGGCATCGGATTCGGATCGAGCGGCTGGACCATGCGATCATGGCCCGGCCTGGCCGAGGCGTGCTGCAGCATGGCCGAAAGATCGAGCGGGCCGAGCGCCTGCTGCAGGCTGTCGAACGGCTTCGGATCGGAAGCTGCCGGCGCCGCTGCAGCGGCGACTGCGTCGATCTTCGGGCCCGCACCGACGACAGGCCTCTCCTCGGCACCCTTGCTCTCGGCGGCATGGCCAGCATCCGTGCCGCCCTTGCCGTCGACCGTCTCGACGGCATCGCCAGCACCAATCGGGTCGGCCGATTTTGTGGGGTTGCTGCCGGATGCGGCCAAGGCGATGGCCACAGGCACCGCTGCCTGTTGCTTGGCGGCATCGCCCATGGCGCTCGTCGAGCCGCTGCCGGGCTGCGCCGCGACCTGCTCGCTTTCCGCAGACGCCACCGGCAACGGAAGCGCGGGCACGGCGACCGGATGCGTCTCCGGAACGGCGATCGCGATCTGGCCGGCAGGCGCAATCTGGCTGTCAGCGGCGGAGGCTTCCTCCGACTCGGCCTCTGCCGCCTTCTGATCGCCTTCAGCCGGTTTCGCCTTGCCGTCTGCCTGCGACGTTTCCTCGCCCCGAGCGGCAGCGGCTTCCATCTGGGCCGCGGCCATCGCGATCAAAAAATCGATTCCGGCGCCCTGGGAAGCGGCTTCTGCCTGTGCTCCCTCCTGCCCAGGCGCAACGGACTTCACCGCGACATCGGCCGTCTTCACGGCGGTCGCATCCCCTTTGGCTGCCACTGCAATCTTTTCGCCGCCGCCGCCCGTCTTGGCCGCAACCGCCTCTTCGATCGCGGCCGCCTTGTCGGCGGTTTTGGCCTCGGAGCCCTTCTCCGCACCGGCGGCGGCGCCCTCCTGCTGCCCGGGCAAGGCAAAAGCCTCTCCCGCGCCGCCTTCCGCGCGACGGCGCGAAGCCGGGGCTTCGGAAGCTCGCTGAGGAGTGGAGACAGGCTGGATCGACATGAACGGTTCCGTGCGCGGGCAACGACGCGCCCCGCCGCCCTCCAGCAAATTGCGAGCCAGAGCGGAAGCTCCGAAAATCAAGGACTTAGCACACAGCATTCCCCAAGCGGCGGCAAGAAGCGCCCGCTGAAAGATGGAAGCCGGCAGGATTTGCCGATCCGGCTGGCAGCCACCGCCCAAACCCGGTATAGAGCCGGCAGATGTGCCGGAGCCGCGCCTTCGAGCCCCCGAACCACGGACAGCCCGCCAGCCGATGACCACGCCCCGCAATTCGCTCGACATCGCCAAGCCGCCCGCGGCGACGCGCGTCGTCGCGGCGATGTCGGGCGGCGTCGACTCCTCCGTGGTCGCCGCCCTGCTGAAGCGCGAGGGCTACGACGTCATCGGCGTGACGCTGCAGCTCTACGATCACGGCGCCGCCGTCCATCGCGCCGGGGCGTGCTGCGCCGGCCAGGACATCCATGACGCGCGCCGCGTCGCCGAGGCGATCGGCATCCCCCATTACGTTCTCGACTACGAAAGCCGCTTCCGCGATGCCGTGATCGAGCGCTTCGCCGAGAGCTATCTCGCCGGCGAGACGCCGATCCCCTGCGTCGAGTGCAATCGCACCGTCAAGTTCCGCGACCTGCTCGATCTGGCGAAGGAGCTCGGCGCCGACGCGCTGGCGACCGGGCACTACGTCGTCAGCCGCGACCTAGGCAACGGCCATCGCGGCCTGTTCCGCGCCGCCGACATGAACCGCGACCAGAGCTATTTCCTCTACGCCACGACGCAGGAGCAGCTCGACCTGCTGCGCTTCCCGCTCGGCCATGTCGACAAGGCGCAGACCCGCGCGCTCGCGGCCGAGCTCGGCCTCGCCATCGCCGACAAGCCCGACAGCCAGGACATCTGTTTCGTCCCCAACGGCCGCTATGCCGACGTCATCGAGCGGCTGAAGCCCGGTGCCGCCCGGCCCGGCGACATCGTCCATCTCGACGGGCGCGTCCTCGGCCATCATGAGGGCGTGCTCCACTACACCGTAGGCCAGCGCAAGGGCCTCGGCATCAGCGCGGCCGAGCCGCTCTATGTGCTGCGTCTCGACGCCGACGACGCGCGCGTCATCGTCGGCCCGCGCGAGGCGCTGAGCGTGCGCGAGATCCGCCTGCGCGACCTCAACTGGCTCGGCGAAACCGCGCCCGACGACCTGCCGCCGGAAGGGCTCGACGTAGCGGTGCGCGTCCGCTCGACCCGCGCCCCGCGCGAGGCCCGGCTCTTCCGCGACGCCGAGGGCCTGCGCATCGAACTCGCCACCGACGAGGAAGGCGTGTCGCCCGGCCAGGCCTGCGTGATCTATGCCGATGCCGGCCCCGGCTCGCGGGTGCTCGGCGGCGGCACCATCCTGCGCCGGCCGTTCGCCCTGCCGGCCGCCGCCGCGCCCGCGACGCTCGCCCTGTCCTGACCGTTCAGGCCGCTCCCCCCTTCCGCTCGGACCGATCCATGCCGGTGACTTACGACCTCGACGGCCAGAAGCGCGTCTACGCGACCTGGGCCAAATTCTACGACCGCATCTACCAGCGCATGCTGGCGCGCCCGCAGCAGGAAGCCGTCGCCGCGGCCTGCGCCTGCGGGCCGGACATCCTCGAGATCGGCGTCGGCACCGGCCTCACCTTGCCCTATTTCACGCCGGAATCGCGCGTCCTCGGCGCCGACCTCTCGCTCGACATGCTCAAGGTGGCGCATCGCAAGGTCGCCAGCCAGAATCTGCGGCATGTGCGCGGGCTGATGGTGATGGATGCCTGCCGGCTCGGCTTCGGCGACGAGCGCTTCGATGCGGTGACGGCCCAGTTCGTCATCACCCTCGTGCCCGACCCCGAGCAGGCGCTCACCGAGATGGACCGCGTCCTGAAGCCCGGCGGCGAGATCATCGTGTCGAGCCGCCTCGTCGACGATGGCGGGCTGCTCGCGCCGTTCTGGCGCGCCGTCGCCCCGCTGTCGAAGGCGATCGGCTGGAGTTCGGACTTCAAGGTCAGCCGCCTGACCGACTGGGCGAAGGCGACCGGCCGTTATGAAACCGTCCATGTCGGGCGCGGCTATTTCAAGGTCGTCCGCCTGCGCAAACTCGCCGCTGCCGATAACTCGCGATCGAAGGCTTGACGCAGCCATATCGTGGCGCCTATATCGCGCCTCGACGACGGGCCGGCTTTGCCGGCCCCCGTTTCGTGGCGGGGTAGCTCAGCTGGTTAGAGCAGCGGAATCATAATCCGCGTGTCGGGGGTTCAAGTCCCTCTCCCGCTACCATCGTTCCCCCCACTCGTGGGTGTGCGTAACGACCAAGTGGGTCTCCCGCTATCAACGGCCCCACACTCGAACCAAATCCCTCTCCCGCCACTGCTTTCCTGCAAGCGATTGAATTCGCTTGACGGCGGAGGGAGCATCAGCGGACCTTGGGGCATCACCATCGACGGCACCACGTCTGGGTCGCGAACGGTTTCGGCAAAACGCTGACGCAGCTTGCGGTGTGAGGACCGAGACATGCCCTCCCAGCTTCAAGACGGGCGCCCCGATCTCTCCGCCGAAGACCGGCTATGCGGGCAAGGGCATGCAATTCCTGACCGACGTGGTCGTCGATCCGGCCGGGAACGGGTGGCTGCCGACGGTATCGATCTCATGGATGAGGTTTGCCTGGCAAAGATCCCCGACGAAACCGTCTCGATGCGCTGCGGGGGCGACGGCTTCGCCGTCTTCTTCGGGCTGGCGAAGCCGGTGAGGACACCCGTGATCGGCAGCCAGGTCCGACGCTGGTAAAATCGCAGGCCACGGAGTGACATGAAATACATCCTGCCTCTTACGGCGATTGCCGAGATGGCAACTGGCCTTGCGCTGATTGCCATGCCTTCGCTGATCGGCAGACTCCTGCTTGGCGTTCCGCTGACTGAGCCAGCCACGATGGTGGCCAGCATCCTCGGCGTGGCTCTGCTCGCGCTTGGGATTGCCTGCTGGCCGGGCCCTCCCAGGCTCGGCATGACGGTCTATAGCGCGCTCATAACGCTCTATCTCGCCTATACCGGTTTTTCGTCAGCGTCGGCGGGCCCGCTTCTCTGGCCAATCGCAGCGCTGCACGGCGGGCTGACGATCGCACTCCTGCTCTCCTGGAACCGAAGCCAACGCGGCGGCGCATAGGTCCATGATTTGAAGGTTGCGCGAGACATCCCCCGGGGGCCTCATTGCGCATCATCGGTGTGCGACGACGCAGACTCCAAGCACAACCGGGATAGGCGGCTGCCTCGACGCGCCTGCCTTGGGCATGGGCCTATGGTCGGCTTCCGGACCGTCCGAGCCGCAGCGCTTCAGGCTCTGGCCCGCTCCTGCCGAAGACCCGCCATGCGCCCGTGCCATCGGCCCGGGTGATCGCCCCGCCATGCAGCAGTGGCGATCTGCCCGCCATCCCTCGCCATTCCGGCAAAACACGCGCGTTTCCCGAGAATGCGACACCTGTCGTGACGCATCAGGGGCTTCCTCGCCGCACTGGCCGCGATCAACGGCCGCGCCCCTTTGCCTTTCCCGTCCGGATCGATCGGTCGCGAAACCCGTTTCGATCGGCTAGCGTGGCCCCACGATCCGCTCAGATCAGAGGCACCGAGAATCATGCCGTTCGAATGCAACATCCCCGCCGTCGCGACCGTCCTGGCCGAGGACGAGAAGGCGAAGATCACCCGCTGGGATTTCGAGCCGGGCGCGACGACGGGCTGGCATGAGCATGGCATGGACTATGCCGTCGTGATCATGTCCGACGCCGTCATGGCCTATGAGGTCGATGGCGTCGTCACCGAGAAGGAAGTCCGGACGGGCGACAGCTACATCCGCCCCAAGGGCGTGAAGCACGACGTGAAGAATGCCGGGACGACCAAGCTGAGCTTCATCGAGATCGAGATGAAGCGCTAGAGCATTTTCCAGCGAAGCGGGCACGGGTTCGCGTGAAGAAAATGCGATAAAACAAAAGCCTGGCGTAACTCCGCGTTTCGAAGGAACACGGAGTTGCTCTGGCATCCGGGGCCGGAAGGAGGACAGGATGAGCGGCATGCTGTGGGGCGCCCTGGTCGGCGCTCTGATCGGCCTCTGGGGAGGCATGCAGCGGAGCGCGGCCGTCAACGGCGGCAGGGTCAGTTTCCATGGCGCCGATCTGCTGATCCTGATCTTCGGTGCCCTGGTCGCGGCGGCCTTCGGTGCGGCGGTTGGCTACGACCTGTCAGGGATGCGCTGATCCGGAGCTGCTTCGACCGCATGGCGCGGATGCGCCGGAGCATCGGCAGCGTTCATGAAGCCTTGAGCCTTTGCGCGTCCTATGCCGCGGCAAAGGAGTACCGCATGCGCCTGATCATCCTGTCCGCCGCCATTGCCATCGGAGCCGCCATCGGCACGCCGGCGATGGCCTCCGAAGCCGTCCCGCAGAGCCTTGCCCGGCAGATCGACGAGACGCCCGCCGCATTCACCATGACGGCCGCGAAGCAGCGCCGCCTGATGATGATGCAGAGCGCGCAGCCGCGCTACGGCCGCCCCGGCCATTATGGTCCGCGGCCCGGCTACGGCCCGCGCCCCGGATACGGCCCCCGGCCGGGCTATTACGGCCGGCCTGGCCATTATGGCCCGCGCCCGGGCTATCGCCCGCCCCCGCCGCGGTGGTGAGCCTCTCGCCCATTTCGAGGAGCCGTTCGGCTTTCTCGCGGGCTTCGGCGGCGTCCTGGACGCCGCCTTTTTTGTTCCCAAAGGGTTTCCCGCTGAGGCGCCCGCCAGGAAAACGCCCTCCCGGATAGCCGCCGCAGTCTTCGGGGCACAGGAGGCTGCCGCCCCCTCGACAGCTCAGTTCGGCACGCCGTTGATGACGAAGAGTGCGCGAATGAACTGGTCCGGCGGGTAGTTCCCGAAATTTCGAGCGTAGAGCCCCTTGACCGCGTCGGTGCGATAAAGATCGGCCAGCGTCGCATCGACCAGCAGCCGCAGCTTGCTGTCGTCGCGCGGAAGGGCCAGCGCGTAGGTCTCGAAGGTATAATACTGTTCGGCCAGCTTGATGCCGGCGAGGTTCTGGCTGTTTCGCAGATAGTAGCTGAGTATGCCGCGATCGCCGAAATAGGCGTCGATCTTCCCCTCGGACAGGCTTCGGATTCCATCCGGGTGGCTCTGCATCGGAAAGATCCCGACTTCGATGCCAAGCTGGGCCAGCGTCGTCTTCAACGTGTCTTCGGTCGTCGTCCCCCGAAGGACGCCGATCTTCTTGCCGCTGAGATCTTCGAGCCGGTGCACGCCGCCGGTGCGATAGAGCACGCCAGCCCCGTCGATGAAGGTCGGCAGGGAGAAGTCGACCAGGGCGCGCCGCGACATCGTCATCGAGGTCGGGTCGCAGAGAATGTCGATCTTTCCGTCGCGAAGGCTCTCCAGGCGCGCTGCCGAGGGCACCTCGGTAAAGACGATCTTCATATCCGGCTTGTCGAGCGACTTTCCGATACCGCGGGCGACTTCGCGGCAGAGATCGACGATGTAGCCGAGCGGCCCCCCATCGGCGGCCCGATACGAATAGGGAGGGGCATCGGCCCGGAAGCCGAGGCGCAGCACCCCGGTTTCACGCACCCGCGCGAGCGTATCCGCGGCCAGCGACGCCGTTGAAACGGTCAGCCCGACAAGCACGAGCAAAATGGCCCGCATGATCCTCTCCAATTCAGCAAAGAAGCGAACGATAGAGCAGAGGTCCTGATCATGGCCAGTTCGATTGGCCTTGATCGTTAAATTCATTGATCTCGGCCTTTGGCCACGATCAGATGAATTGGCTGCTGATCCTTGTGCGTGGCGGAGGGGAACGGCGATGAGAAGCTTCCACTCCGCGCTGCTGCTCCTCATTGCTTTGATCATCTCAGGATGCACGCGCGACCAGCCCGTCTGCCATACGCACGCGGTGTCGAACGGCGAGCTGACCGAATGTGGCGGATAGGGCGCGCTGCCCGGCGGGTGCGGCCTCTCGTTCTGGTCAATGCCCGGCAACACGCGTAGAGCTTTGCGCATCGTCTCCATCCTGAAGCGACGGAATCAAGCGACCAGGCATGCCAAAGCTCTGCAAGTTCACATCGCCGCGGGACGGCGCCCCCGTCTACGTCAATCCCGATCAGGTGAGCGTTGTCTACACCTTCAAGGGAGAACCGCCGGACACGATCATAGGTTTTCGGAAGGATTTCATGCTCGGCGTGAAGGAAAGCCTCGATGAGGTCGTAACAACCCTTGAGAACGCCTCGTCGGAGAAGGATTGAAGCATCCGCGCCTCATCATTCTCTCTCTCCGGAGTTTGCCTGAGCGTCCTAATCTGCTAAGCCCCTGAACTTTCGAAATGGGGGCTTGAATGGCTGAAGATAGCAAGGCTTTGCTTGGACTTTCTGCGATGGTTGTCGCCGCCTATGTGCAGCACAACAGCGTGCCGCAGGCCGAGTTGGTCGGATTGATCGAACGGACGCACGGCGCATTGGCCAATCTCGGCAACCCGCCCGAGCTGCCGCCCGCGGAAAAACCCGTTCCGGCCGTGCCTATCAAGAAGTCCATTACCCCGGACTGGATCATCAGCCTCGAGGATGGGCGCAAGTTCAAGACCCTCAAGCGATATCTGAGCACGCTCGGCATGACGCCCGATCAGTACCGGGCGAAATGGGGCTTGCCATCCGACTATCCGATGGTGGCTCCGAGCTATGCGGAGGCCCGCTCGAATCTCGCCAGGTCGATGGGCCTCGGCCGCAAGGCCGGCGCTGCCGCGCAAGCGGCGGGGCGCGGAGCGCGGAAGGTCACGGCTTCCTAGCGAAGCTGGCGCCAATTTTCGTCCTTGGTGCGAGATCGGACGTCCTCGCCCGATCTCGCACGAAGCGACGCTTTCCGCGGCGGGCGCTGGACCGCGCCGCCTGCCCGCAAAGGAAGGGAAGAACGGAGGTGGAGCCCCGCGGCCTATGCTAGAACTGAAAGTATTCCGCGACGACCCACGACAGGCCGGCGGTCCCGATCATCAGAGCCGCGATGCAAATCGCCTGAAACATGACGCAACTGACCCCATAACCCCGCCGCGTCGTTTGCTAAAATTTTAACGTTTTGTAAACGAATTTCTTGGGGCGAATCATCCTCTCAAGGGTTGTCAACAGGATCGGAGACAGCCAGCCCATGGACGACGTTTCTGAAGCGGGGCTCGATCTCGAGCTCAGCGAATTCGGCAAGCGGCTCGACTCGCGGCTGATCGCCCGCGGCTGGAATCCCAAGGCGCCGCGCGGTTCCGGCCAGCCTTTCGAGCTGCTGGCGAAGCGGGCCGCTCCGGGCACGGTCCGGCTGCGCATCGAGGCAACGCTGCCGGAAGCCGCCGCCGGGAAGGTGATGGCCCTCGTGATCGAGCATGGCCTGCCGCGACAAACCGCGCCGGACGAACAGGCTTGATCCACCGGCCGTTATGCGGCCCAATCGCGAGCCTTCACCTTCGAGGAGGCTCAAGATGAGATGGATATCCGTGGCCCTGGCTCTGGCGTTGATGGGTTGCAGCAACGCTTCGCAGCAGAACCACGTCGCCCGCGACCTGACGGTCGGCACCGAGCAATGCTCGAAATTCCAATGGGGCACGGCGCAGATGGCGGCCTGCCTGGACCGCGCGGCCGAGAGCCAGTCCGCCACGGTCGTCGACGCGCAGGCCGGCGGCAACGGCTAGAACCAGCTGATCTTCCGCGCAACCACCTGCGTCATTCCGGGGCTTCGCACAGCGAAGAGCCCGGAATCCAGAACCCGCGCCGCCGACCGGAAAGGCGAACAAGGCAGAGAGTCGCCCGTCGACAGGCCCTGGTTCCGGGCCGGGCTCAGGGGGCCGCACCGGAGTGACGGCCGGCCCGTCAAGGATACTGCGGCTCCAGAGCTGTTCCGGGCGCCCTGCGTCCTCAGGCCAGCCGGGCCTGCGCTTGGCTTGCCTCGGCGAGGCGCTTCATCTGCTCGAGCGGCGCTGCGAGGCTGGCACTGACCGGCAGGGGGCGCCCCGCGAGCTCGATCGACCATGACCGCCGGTCGAGCCAGGCCTGGTCGATCGCCTCGCCCTCGCTCTGCACCCAGCCCAGCGCGACGATCCCGCCGACGCTTGCGCCGAAGGCGGCAGAGGTGACGTCACCGACCGGCCGGCCGTCGGCGAGGATCGCCTCGCCGCCCCAGGCCATCTGCTCCTCGGGCGCAGGCCCGACGAGGGCGACCAGCCGCTTGCGCCGCGGCGCCGCCTTGGCGGCCAGCAGGGCGTCACGTCCGAGGAAGTCGCCCTTGCCCGGCTTGGCGGCAAAGCCCAGCCCCGCCTCATAGGGGTTGACGTCCGGGGTCAGCTCCCGCCCCCAGGCCCGGAAGCCCATCTCGATGCGCAGCGAATCCACCGCATAGTAGCCGACATCCATCAGGCCGAGATCGGCTCCCGCCTCCTGCAGGGCGTCATAAACCGCGATGGCGAATTCGACGGGGACGTAGAGTTCGAAGCCTTCGCCGAGATAGCTGCGGCGGCACAGCCAGGCGGTGGCGTAGCCGATCGTGACCTCGCGCACGGCATTGGCCGGGAAGGAGAGCGGATCGAGCGGCGTCGGCGTGACGCGCCCGAGGATCGCCGCCGCATTGGGGCCGGCGAGCGCCAGCACGGAATAGCCGGAGGTCACATCCGTCAGCGTGACGCCGGGCGGCAGGTGGCGCCCCAGCCAGTCGGCGTCGCGCGTCGCCTGCGCCGTGCCGGTGAGCAGCAGATAGCGGTCCGGCCCGAGCCGGGCGGCGGTCAGGTCGCTCTCGAAGGTGCCGCGCGCGTTGAGCAGCGCGGTGTAGACCGAGGTCCCGGGAGGGACGGCCACGTCGTTGGCGGCGAGGCGCTGCAGGGCGGCCTCGGCGCCCTCGCCCTGCAGGAGCAGTTTGGCGAAGGAGCTCATGTCGACGATGCCGGCCGTCTCGCGGCAGGCGCGATGTTCCGCCGCCACCGTCTCGAACCAGTTCTGCGGGCCGAAGCTGTATTGGATCCTGCGCTCCTCCGGCGTCCTGGCGAAGTAGTTGGCGCGCTCCCAGCCCATCTTGGAGCCGAACACGGCGCCTTTCGCGGCGAGGCGCTCATAGAGCGGCGAGCGCCGGAAGGGCCGGGCGCTGTCGAGCTCGCGATTGGGCCAGGGCATCGCGTAGTGGAGACCCAGCGTCTCCTTGACGCGGTCGTGCAGCCAGGCCGGATTGTTGTTGAACCCGGCGAAGCGGCGGATATCGACCGGCCAGAGATCGCTGGTCGGCTCGCCGGCGACGACCCACTCAGCCAGGGCCCGCCCGGCGCCGCCGGCGGAGGCGATGCCCATCGAGTTGAAGCCGGCACCGACGAAGATGCCACGAACCTCAGGCGCCTCGCCGAGCAGGAAGTTGTTGTCCGGCGTGAAGCTCTCCGGCCCGTTGAGGAAGGTCTTGATCTCGGCGGTTTCGAGCGCCGGTATCCGCTGCAGGGCGTTCTCCATCAGAATGGAGAACTGGTCCCAGTCATCGGGCAGCAGCTGGAACTCGAAGGGATAGGGGATGCCGTCCATGCCCCAGGGCTTCGCATGCGGCTCGAAACCGCCCATCACGAGGCCGCCGACCTCCTCCTTGCAGTAGATGTAGCCGTCCGGATCCCGCATCACGGGCAGGTCGGGCGCCACCCCCTCGATCTTGCCGGTGACGATGTACATGTGCTCGGCCGCATGCAGCGGCACTGAGACGCCGCACATCCTGCCGACCTCGCGCGACCATTGGCCGGCGCAGATCACCACTGCTTCGCAGGCGATGCGACCCTGGTCGGTGACGACGGCCTGCACCCGCCCTCGCTCGGTCTCGATCGCGGTGACGCGAATCTGCTCCCGGATCGTGGCGCCGCCCGAACGCGCGCCGCGCGCCAGCGCCTGGGTGATGTCGGCCGGATTGGCCTTGCCGTCTCCCGGCAGCCAGACGCCACCGACGAGGTCGTCGGTGCGCATCACCGGCCATTTCTCGCCGGCCTGCGCCGGGCTCAGCTCCTCGATCTCGACGCCCTGCGCCCGCGCGGCCGAGATCGTCCGGCGCAGCTGGACCATCCGGTCCTGCGTGCGCGCGACCGAGACCGAACCGCAGCGCTTCCAGCCGGTGGCGAGGCCGGTCTCGGCTTCGAGCGAGGCGTAGAGCTCGGTCGAATAGCGGATCAGCCGCGTCATGCTCGACTGGCTGCGCAGCTGCCCGACGAGCCCTGCCGCATGCCAGGTCGTACCGGAGGAAAGGCGCCCCTGCTCGAGCAGCAGCACGTCGCGCCAGCCGAGCTTGGTCAGATGATAGGCGACGGAACAGCCGATGATGCCGCCGCCGATGATGACGACGCGGGACTGCGTGGGAAGGACCTTGTCGCTCATGAACCGCTCCGCTGCGCTGCTCCGCTTTCGGTGAAGCAATGCATATCACGATCGGTCACAAAAACAACTAAAACCACAAAATCGGTCAAATAGCTCCGACTCTGACTGCAACCCCTTTCGCCGCGAGACCTGCAGCGACCGCAGCGGGCGGCGCGCGGTCGGTCAGGAGGCCTGCCGCCCTCCCCTCCTCGGGCACCGTGCTCGCCAGCCGCCGGCCGAGCTTGCTGCCGTCCCCGACCAGATAGGGATGCTCCGCCGCCCTCAGCATCAGCCCCCGGGTCGTGGCAGCGAGGCGGGTATAGTCCGTCAGTTCGCCCTGCTCGTCGATCGCGCCCACGCCGACGAAGGCGATGTCGACCGAAAGGCGTGCCAGCACGCGCTGCATTTCGGGGCCGGCCGTGGCATCGTCGTCGCCATCGAAATCGCCGCCGATCAGGCGGACGCGGCCCTCCGGCAGCGCCGTGCAGATGCGCGCCGCCTCGACGGAGATGGTGTGGATGGTGAGACGCCGGCGGCCGGCCTGGACCAGCGCCCGCGCCACATATTCGGTGGTCGTGCCGGAATCGAGCAGCACCGACATGCCGTCGGCGACGAGGCCGGCCGCCAGCGTGGCGATCGCGGCCTTGGCCTCGCGGTTCGCCATTCTTCGTTCGGCGAACGGCGCTTCCCTGCGCTCGCGGCGCAATGCTCCGCCATGGACGACCTCGAGCAGGCCCTGGCCGGCGAGGAGCTTCAGGTCGCGGCGGATCGTCTCCCGCGACACGTCGAGCCAGGCTCCCAGTTCCTCGACGGTGGCGCTGCGCGCCTCGTCGAGCCGCCGCAGGATGGCTTCATGGCGCGTTGCGGCGAGAAGGCGGGTCATGCGCGGTTCTCCGGAGGGCCTGACCGTCGGATACGGCAAGGGCATGGACCGGGGCAACCGGGCGACCGGCCGTTCCCGCCGGATCGGCCCTTTCGGAGAGCACGGCTAGCGCTGGCGCCAGCGCTGCAAGCGGCCGAAGACGAGCCGGTCCAGCGCGATGTGCAGGAGCTTCACCGCGATCGCGGTCAGCATGATCACCGTCGCCATGCCGGCCGCCGAAGCCACGGCCCCGGCCTCGTCCATATGGACGATCGCGATCGAGGCGAGCTTGGTGTCGGCGCCGTAGAGGAAGATGACCGCCGAGACCGTCGTCATCGCGTTGACGAAGACATAGACCGCGATGTCGAGGATCGCCGGCATGCAGATCGGCGCCGTGACCCGCCGGAAAGTCGTCCAGAACGGCACCTTGAGCGAGGCCGAGACCGCCTCGAACTCGCTGTCGATCTGCTTCAGGCTGGTCAGCGCCGTGATGTGCCCGACCGTATAGAAATGCGCGATCGTGTTGATCACCAGGATGGCGAGCGTGCCGTAGAGAAAGCCGAGCGGGTTCCAGATCGCGTTGTAGAAGAAGACATAGCCGAGACCGAGGACGAGGCCGGGCACGGCCATGGGCAGCATGGCGAGGAAATGGGCGAAGGCCCGCAGGTGCGGCACGGCCTTGAGCTTCTCGACCAGATAGGCTCCGCAGAAGATCAGCGTGGTGCCGATAATTGCGGTCAGACCCGCCAGCATCAGCGAGTTGCGATAGGGCTCCCAGCCGCTCGGCTCGACCGTCGAGAAGTCGTAATTGTTCAGCGTCAGCGACAGGTTGTAGGGCCAGTAGCGGACGAACGAGCCCCAGACGGCGATGGCGTAGGGCGCAACGATGGTGAAGGCGACGAGGCTCACCAGAATGAGCAGGACCGTATCGCGCCGGCGCTCCGGCTTCGGCGAATAGGGAACGGCGCGGGCGGACAGCATGGCGCTCTGGCGCTTCTGGGCGGCGCGGTCGATGAAGAAGGCGATGACCGCCGGCACCAGCAGGATGATGCCGACCACGGCGCCCATCGGGAAGTTCTGCTGGCCGACGACCTGCCGGTAGGCATCCGTGGCGAGCACGCTGAACTGCCCGCCGATGACCTTCGGGATGCCGAAATCGGTGATGACGAGCGTGAACACGACGAAGCTGGCGCTGATCACGCCGTAGCGCGCGGCCGGCAGCGTGATCGTCCTGAAGATGCGCCAACGGCTGGTGCCGAGCGCCTCGGCCGCCTCCCTCAAACGTCCGTCGGACAAGGCCAGCGCCGTGACCATGATCAGCATGGCGTGCGGAAAGCAGTAGAGCGACTCCGCGGCGATGACGCCGACCGGCCCATAGAGCGAGGCGCCCATCAGCCAGGATTTCAGCAACCCCTGATTGCCGAAGACATAGATCAGCGCGAGGCCAGAGAGCAGCGAAGGCGCGAAGACCGGCACCATCGCGGCGGCGTAGAACAGCCCCTTACCCGGGATGCGGCTGCGGCAGAGCGCATAGGCGTAGGCAAAGGCGAGCGGTATCACCAGCGCCGTCGTCGTCGCCGCGACGAACAGGCTGTTGACCAGCGAGGCGACCAGCGTCGGCGTCGTCGCATAGGTGACGAAATTGGCGAGGCCGACGAAGTGCCCCTCGGTATTCTCGACGCTCTTCGACAGCAGCGCCCAGAGCGGCAGGCCGATGATGAGGACCAGGATGGCGCAGAGCGCGAGAACGAGCGTGGCGCCGACCTGGCGCTCGCCGATGCGCAGCGGGCGGGGGGCGACGAGCGAGCCCGTCAGCGGAACCTCCTGCACGGCATCGCTCATCGGGCAGCTCCCGCGAAGACGTGGAGCGCCTCCGGCGGGAAGGCGATCCTGCGGATCTCGCCCGGTGCGATCGCCAGGTCACGCATCGCATTGGCGGAGAAATCCGCCGCGATCCTGGTGGTGCGCGAGCGCGTCGGCTGCAGATGGGCGCGGCAGAAGGAACCGAGGAAGGTGACATCGCCGATCGTCGCCTCGAAGCAGTTCGGCGTCTCCTCGGTGATCGAGCGGGTGCGCACCTCCTCCGGGCGCATCGCCAGCCGCACCGCCGTGCCGCTCGGGAACGAACCCGCATTGGCGACCTGCAGGTCGAGATCGTCGACGCGGACCGTGCCGGGCCCGGTCACCACGGCGTCGAGGAAGGTCATGTGGCCGACGAAATCGGCGACGAACGGCGTCGCCGGCCGCCTGTAGATCTCCTCCGGCGTGCCGACCTGCTCCACCGCGCCATTGTTCATGACGACGATGCGGTCGGCCATCGCCAGCGCCTCCTCCTGGTCATGGGTCACCATCACGGTGGTCACGCCCAGGCGCTGCTGCAGGGAGCGGATCTCGTCGCGCAGGCGCAGGCGCACCTTGGCATCGAGCGCCGAGAGCGGCTCGTCGAGCAGGAGCAGCCCCGGCGCGGTCGCCAGCGCCCGGGCCAGCGCCACGCGCTGCTGCTGCCCGCCGGAGAGCTGGACCGGATATTTCCGGCCCTGGTCCGGCAGGCCGACGAGCGCGAGCAGCTCTTCCACGCGCTCGGCAATGGCGCGCGCCGGCTGGCGCCGGTTGACCAGCCCGTAGCCGACATTCTCGGCGACCGTCAGGTTGGGAAACAGCGCGTAGGACTGGAAGACGATGCCGAAATCGCGGTCCGACGGCGCCGCGTGCGAAACGTCCCGCCCCTCCATCTCGATCCGGCCGCTATCCTGCGGCTCGAGCCCGGCGATGGCGCGCAGCAGGGTCGTCTTGCCGCAGCCGGAAGGGCCGAGGAAGCAGACGAACTCGCCGCGCCTGATGTCGAGATCGATCGAGCGCAGGGCGCGGAACTCGCCATAGCTCTTGTCGAGGTCGCGAATGGAGAGGAACCAGGGGCTGGACGAAGTCATGGGCGAACCGGCCTTTCATCGCTGCGCGAAAGGGACGGCGTTGCCGCGACGGCGCGGAAACGCGTCTTGGGATCGACAGCACATTGTAGCATGAGGCGTGCCACCGGCCGGCGCGATTTGCCCGGCCGGTGCGACGATCTCAGTTCTTGGGAGCCGCCTTCGACTCGTAGCGCTTCGACCACTCCGCCAGCACGCGGTCGCGGTTCTCGGCCATCCAGGACAGGTCGTTCTTGATCATGCCCGCCTCGGCGCCGGCTGGGTAGTTCGGCGGGGTGTTCTTGACATCTGGCGCGGCGACGATGGCGTAGGTCTTGGAGTAGAGCTCGCTCGCCTCCTTGGTCGCGCCCCAGTCAGCGACCTTCTTGGCGATGGCGAGGTTCTTCGTGCCCTTGACGATGGCGCTGGCCTCCATTTCCCAGCCGACGCCCTCCTTGGGGATGATCACCTCGATCGGGGCGCCCTTGGTCTTCTCCGAGGCGCCGCGCATGTCGAGCGCCAGCCCGACGACGCGCTCGCCGCGAGCGGCCTGCACGCAGGGCGCCGAGCCGGAATGGAGATAGGCCGCGATGTTCTCGTGCAGCCCGTCCATGAACTTCCAGCCCTCGGCCTCGCCCATGGTCTGCAACCAGCCCGCGACCATCAGATAGCCGGTGCCGGAGGAAGCCGGGTGCGGCATCACGATCTTGCCCTTCAGGCCGGGCACGAGCAGGTCCTTCCAGGAGGACGGCACCGGGACGCCCTTGGCCTCGGCGGTGTTGAAGCAGACCACGCCGAGATAGGCGTCCATGCCGGTCCAGGTATAGGGCTCCTTCGGGTCCCGGAACGGTTCCTTGAGCTTGTCGACGCCGGCCGGCTTGTAGGTCTCCAGCAGGCCCGCCTTCTCGAAAGCCAGCAGGCTCGACGCCGCCAGGCCGATCACCATGTCGGCTCGCGGATTGTCCTTCTCGGCCAGGAAACGGGCGGTGATGACGCCGGTCGAGTCGCGGACCCAGACCACCTCGGCCTCGGGCACCGCCTTTTCGATCGAGGCCTTGAACGGCCCGAGCTGGTCGTTCTCGAGCGCGGTATAGATGGTGACCTTGGTCTTCTGCGCGTAGGCGATGCCGGGTGTCGCGAGAGAAATCGCGACGAGGCAGGATGCAAACCAGCTCTTCATGTTCTCTTCCCCTATTGTTGTACGCCCATCGTTCTTGCGGTTTCGACCCGTCTTCTTGATTTGTCTCCCAAACCAGAACGGCCGGGTGGATTGCTCCCCGGCCGTTGTCTTCGTTCTGCTCCGGCTATGCCGTCCAGGGCATCGACCAGGTCTTGACGTTGGTGAAGGATTTCATGGCCTCGACGACACCCTCCTTGTAGCCGAGGCCGGAATCCTTGATGCCGCCGAAGGGGGACATCTCGATCCGATAGCCCGGCACCTCCCAGAGGTTCACGGTTCCGACCTCCAGCTCCGCGACGAAACGCTGGATGTAATCGTAGCGGTTGGTGCAGATGCCGGAAGAGAGACCATAGGCGGTGGAGTTCGAGATGCGGATGACCTCGGCGATGTCGTTCGGCACGCGGATGATCGGGATCACCGGGCCGAAGGTCTCCTCATGCACGAGCTCGCAGCTATAGGGGATCTTGTCGACCACCGTCGGATGGAACAGCGCCCCTTCCGCCCGCTTGCCGTAAAGCACCTCGGCGCCCTTGCTCACCGCGTCGTCGACGCGGGCCTGGAAGAGCGAAGCCGAGCGGGCGTTGATGACCGTGCCGACATCGGTCTCCGGATCCATCGGATCGCCGCATTTCAGCTTCTTCGCCTTCTCGACGACGAGCTTGGAGAAAGCGTCGGCGACGCTCTCGACCACCAGGATGCGCTTCACCGCGGTGCAGCGCTGGCCCGAATTCTTGGTCGCGCCGGTGACGGCGAGCTCGGCCGCCTTGTCGAGATCGGCATCCTCCATGACGATCAGCGGATCGTTGCCGCCGAGTTCGAGCACGATGCGCTTGTAGCCGGCGGTGTTGGCGATGTGCTTGCCGACGCGGACCGAGCCAGTGAAGGTCACCAGATCCGCATCGGGATCGGTGATCATCGCATCGCCCATGGTCGAGGGATTGCCGGTGACGACCGAGAGCATCTCCGGCGGCAGGCCGGCCTCGTAGAGAACGTCGGCCAACGCCAGCGCCGTCAGCGGCGTCAGCTCCGTCGGCTTCAGCACGAGCCGATTATTGGTCGCGATCGCCGGGGCCAGCTTGTGGCTGACCATGTTGAGCGGGTGGTTGAAGGGCGTGATCGCCGAGATCACGCCGAGCAGCGGCTGGCGCGTCGTGAAGATCTTGCGCGCCTTGCCGTTCGGCGAGATGTCGCAGGAGAACATCTCGCCATCGTCCTTGATGGTGAGCTGCGCCGCGAAGGACCAGACGTCATAGGCGCGGCTGGCCTCGTAGAGCGAATCCTTCCAGCACAGCCCGGCTTCGGCCGTGATCAGCTTGGCGAACAGCTCCTTGCGGTCGCGCAGCAGCTCGGCCGTCTTCTGCAGGATCTGCTGGCGCTCATAGCGCGTCAGCTTCGGCTTGAACGCCTTGGCCTGGGCGAAGGCCTCGCGGACATGTTCAGGCCGAGCCGCCGGGATCAGCCCGACCACGCTGTTGTCATAGGGGTTGCGGACCTCGACCATCTCGTCGGTCGTGACCAGCTTGCCGGCGATGCGCATCGCCTCGCGCCGCACCGGCGGCTTCACCGTCGCGTTCATCTCAGTTCACCAGGTTCAGGGCGACGTCGAAGACGTCGAAATTGCGGAGCGTGCGGCCCTGCGGCACCGCGATCGGCCGGTTGGCGATCATCGGCACACGCTGCTCGGTGATGCCGCCATGGGAGCGCAGCGGCTCGGTCAGCCCGGAGAGGTCGTGCTTGTCCGGCGAGGTGCCGATCACCTTCTGCCGCGTCGAGATCGCGACGACGTCGCCGATCCGGTCGGCCGGCAGCTCGAAGCGCTCGCAGGCTTCGGCGGAGGTCACCGCCAGCGCGATGCCGTCGAGGCCGGAGATGCGGGCGGCGACCTCTTCCTGGCTGGCGCCGTCGGACAGGTAGACCGTGGCGAAGGAGCCGAGCGCGCCGTGATGGACGACATAGGGATCGGTGATCGGCAGGATCACGCGCATCGTGCCCTTGCCGTACCACTCGTCCATCAGGCTCTGGAGATAGATGACGTCCGGCTCGCCATTGGCGAGATGCTTGTCGTTCATACCGTGATCGGCGGTGATCACCAGCGTGCAGCCGAGCGCGTCGAGCTTGCCGACATACCCATCGAACATCGCGTAGAACGAGTCGGCCATCTCCGAGCCCGGCCCCGCCTTGTGCTGCACATAATCGGTGGTCGAGAGATACATCAGGTCCGGCTTGAAGCTCTCCAGCAGCTTGACGCCGGCAGCGAAGACGAACTCCGAGAGATCGGCCGAATAGACCGACGGAACCGGCATGCCGACGAAATCAAGCACGTTCTCGATGCCGTTCTCCGCCTTGTTGGCTTTGTCGGCCTTCTCCGAGGAGAAGGCGATCGCGCTGCCGGAGGCGAAATCGAGCCCCTTGCCGAGCAAGGTGCGCAGCTTGTCCTTGGCGGTGACCATCGCGACCTTGTGGCCGGCTTTCTGGAACTCGGCCAGGATGGTCGGCGCCCGCAGGAAGCGGGCGTCGTTCATCATCACCTCTTCCTTGGCCTCGCGGTCGTAGAAGAAGTTGCCGGCGATGCCGTGCCAGGCCGGCGGCCGGCCGGTGATGATCGACAGGTTGTTGGGGTTGGTGAAGCTCGGGATCACCGAATAGGCGTGGGTGCTGGCGCCGGTCCGCATGATCCGGTCGAGGTTCGGCGTCAGGCCCTTGGCGCTCGCCGCCTCGATATAGGCCGGTTCCGAACCGTCCATGCAGATCACCACCGTCGCACGCCGCGGACGCGCATAGCCACGGCCATTGGCGAAGACATCCGCGCCGATCTTCGAATGCAGGGTCATCTCAACCTCTCACGCAGCGGATTTCAGGCCGACGCCCATCTCGGCGAGCACGTCGGAAACGGTGGCGAGGAAGCTGCGCATGTCCTGCGCGCCGAGCGCACCGATGCAGCCGATGCGGAAGCTGTCCGCGACGGTGAGCTTGCCGGGATAGATGACGTAGCCGGCTTCCTTGAGCGCGTCGTAGAAGCGCTGGAACACGAACGCCTTGTCCTGCGGCATGTGGAAGGTGACGATGATCGGCGCCTGCTTCGTCGCCGGCAGCAGCGTCTTGAAGCCGAGCTCCTGCATGCCCTCGATCAGGATACGGGCGTTTTCGGCATAGCGCTCGCCGCGCCCGGCCACCCCGCCCTCGGCCCAGAATTCCTGGAGCGCCGCATGGAAGGCGACGATGACGTGGATCGGCGGCGTGAAGCGATACTGCCCGGTGCGCTCGAAGCCGGCGTTCTGGTCGTGCAGGTCGAGCACCAGCGTCGTGGCGTTGCCCTTGGTTTCGGCGAGCGCGCTCTTGCGGGCGATCACGAAGCCCAGCCCCGGCACGCCCTGGATGCACTTGTTCGAGGACGCCGCGACGGCGTCGAAATAGACCTCGCGGCTGTCGAGCGGCAGGGCGCCGAAAGCGCTCATGGCATCGATCAGCAGGCGCCTTCCATGCCGCTTCACCAGCGCCGCGATCGCCTCGACCGGATTGAGGATGCCGCTCGTCGTCTCGCAATGCACCGCGAAGACATGCGAGATCTTGGGGTCGGCGGCGAGCATCGCATCGACCTCGGCCAGATCGGGCACCATGTCCTCGGCCGTCTCGTGCACGGCGATGCCGCGCCCGGCGATCTCGAGGATGCGACGCGCGCGCTGGCCATAGGCGCCGTTGATCAGCACCAGCACCTTGCCGTCGCGCGGGACGAAGCTCGTCAGCATGGCCTCGACCGCGAAAGTGCCGGAGCCCTGCATCGGCACGGTCACGAAGGCGTCCTCGCCGTGGATGACCTTGGGCAGTTCGTCCATTACCGCCTTGTTGATGCCGACGAAGGTGGCGTCGCGAGATCCCCAGTCATGGACCATGGCCTCCTTGATCGCCTTGCTCGTGGTCAGCGGCCCGGGCGTCAGCAGGAGCGGATCGCCGGTCTCGGAGGTGGCGGGGCGGCGGGCTTGGGCCATGTCGGTCTCGCTTTGCGCTGGGGCAGTTGCCAGACGCTAGATCGCGGGTTGACATAGTTCCAATACATCCTCTCCATATAACTCATAGAGAGGATCTATACATTGGCGATCAGCTATTCCGGCCTTGCGGCCTTCCATGCGGTTGCCGAAGCCGAGAGCTTCACCGGCGCGGCGCGGGCCCGCCATGTCAGCCAGCCGACCCTCTCGGCCCAGGTGCGCAGCCTCGAGGAAAGCTATGGCGTCAGGCTGTTCGACCGGATCGGCCGGCAGACCCGGCTGACGCCGCTCGGCCAGAACCTGTTCGTGATCACCTCGCGCCTGTTCGCGGCCCAGGACGAGGCGCAAGCCCTCCTCGCCGGAACCCGGACCCTGCAGCGGGGCCATCTTCGCATCGCCGCCGACAGCGCGACCCATGTCATGGCCGCGCTCGCCCGCATGCGCTCCAAATATCCCGGGCTGACCTTCTCGCTCACGATCGGCAACTCCTCCGAGGTCGTCAGCCAGATCATGGACTTCGCCGCCGATGTCGCGATCACCGCCCGGCCGATCTCGGACCCGCAGATCCATGTCCTGAAGCTCCGCTCCGACGTGCTGGTCGCCTTCGTCGCCTCCGACCACCGCCTGGCCGCCCACCGCTCCATCCCGATCGAGGCCTTCTCCGGCGAGGACGTGGTGCTGCGCGAGCGCGGCTCGATCACGCGCGAGGTGTTCGAGACGCGGCTTTCCAGCGCCGGCATCCGGCCCGCCAACCTGCTCGAGGTCCAGTCGCGCGAGGCGGTGCGCGAGGCCGTCGCCGCCGGCTTCGGCATCGGCATCACCTTCGACTCGGAGTTCCGCGCCGATCCGCAGCTGACACGCCTCAAGGTGACCGGGGCCGACCTCGCCGTCGGCGAATACGCCGTCTGCCGGACCGAGCGTCGCAGGCTGCCGCTGGTGCGCAGCTTCTTCGAGACGGTACTGGAGCAGGTCGCCGAGGCCTAGCCGGCCGCGCCGGCTTTTCGCATCGCGACCGCAGCGGAACATGGGTGATTTTGGCAAGGGCTTTCGGCTATGTCGGTTGATCCGAGGCTCAGAGTGGATGTCGACGATGTTTCCCAGGCCCCTGCCCGCGCTCAAGCCGAACACCCACGCCTATGAATCGCTGCCGATGGTGAAGCCGACCGGCTTCCGCGAATACGACGCGCGCTGGTTCTTCGGTGAGGAGCTCAACCTGATGGGCGTGCAGGCCGTCGGGATGGGGCTCGGCACGTTGATCGGGCGCCTCGGCATCGCCCGGGAGATCGTCACCGGCCATGATTTTCGCGGCTATTCGGCCGCGATCAAGATGGCGCTCGTCACCGGGCTGATGGCGGCAGGCTGCAAGGTCCACGATATCGGGCTCGCCATGTCGCCGATGGCCTACTTCGCCCAGTTCGCGCTGGATGTGCCCTGCGTCGCCATGGTCACCGCCTCGCATAACGACAATGGCTGGACCGGCGTGAAGATGGGCGCGGCGCGCCCCGTTACCTTCGGGCCCGAGGAGATGAACGCGCTCAAGGAGATCGTCCTCAATGCCGATTTCGACCTCGTCGGCGGCGGCTCCTATCGTTTCGTGCCCGATTTCCCCGAGATCTACATCAAGGACCTGACCGAGCGGCCGAAGATCGCGCGCAAGCTCAAGGTCATCGCCGCCTGCGGCAACGGCACGGCCGGCGCCTTCGCCCCGCGCATCCTCGAGGCGCTGGGCTGCGAGGTCATCCCGCTCGACGCCGAGCTCGACCACAGCTTCCCGCGCTACAACCCCAATCCCGAGGACATGAAGATGCTCCATGCGATGGCGGAGGCCGTGAAGCAGCACGGCGCTGACGTCGCGCTCGGCTTCGACGGCGACGGCGACCGCTGCGGCGTCGTCGACAACCTTGGCGAGGAGATCTTCGCCGACAAGATCGGCGTCATGCTGGCGCGCGACCTAGGCCGGCTCCACCCCGGCGCGCAATTCGTCGTGGACGTGAAATCGACCGGCCTGTTCGCCAGCGATCCCGCGCTGCGCGAGCTCGGCGTCCGGACCGACTACTGGAAGACGGGGCATTCCTACATCAAGCGCCGGGTGCGCGACCTGCAGGCGCTGGCCGGCTTCGAGAAATCGGGGCATTTCTTCTTCAACGCACCGGTCGGCCGCGGCTATGACGACGGGCTCGTCACCGCCATCGCGGTGCTCGACATGCTCGACCGCAACCCCGATCGCTCGATGGCCGAGCTCTATGCCGAACTGCCGCGGACCTGGGGCACGCCGACCATGGCCGCCCATTGCGCGGACGAGATCAAATACGACGTCGCTGCCCGCGTCACCCGGGCGATCGAGGCGCTGCATGCCGCGGGCGGGAGCTTCGCCGATCAGCCGATCCGCGATGTCGTCACCGTCAACGGCGTCCGCGTCACCGTCGCCGACGGAACCTGGGGGCTGGTGCGCGCCTCGTCCAACAAGCCCGAGCTCGTCGTCGTCTGCGAGAGTCCGGTCTCCGAGGCGCGCATGCGCGCGATGTTCGCCGCTATCGACGGCGCGCTGAGGGCCAACCCGGAGGTCGGCGCCTACAACCAGACGATCTGAGCGGCGAAGCCGGCGTTCAGCCAGCGCCGGCCGCCGCAAAGGCCGCGCCCACGATCTGCCGTGCATCATCCTGGATGCGCCGCAGATGCGCTTCGTCGCGGAAGCTCTCGGCGTAGATCTTGTAGACCTCCTCGGTGCCCGAAGGTCGCGCCGCGAACCAGCCATCCGCCGCCGTGACCTTGACTCCGCCGAGCGCGGCACCGTTGCCGGGCGCATGGCTGAGGATCGCCGTGATCGGCTGCCCGGCCAGCTCCTTGGTCGCGATCTTCTCGGCCGAAAGGCTCTTGAGGACAGCCTTCTGGCTGGCGCTCGCCGGCGCATCGACGCGCGCATAGAGAGGCTCGCCGAGCTCGGCCGTCAGCTTGCGGTAGAGCACGGCGGGATCGCTGCCGGTCTTCGCCGTGATCTCGGCCGCGAGCAGGCCAAGGATGATGCCGTCCTTGTCCGTGGTCCAGGCGGTTCCGTCCCGGCGCAGGAAGGAGGCGCCGGCGCTCTCCTCGCCGGCGAAGCCGAAGGCCCCGGAGATCAGCCCGTCGACGAACCACTTGAAGCCGACGGGCACCTCGACGAGGCCACGGCCGAGCTTGGCGGCCACGCGGTCGATGATCGCGCTCGACACGGCGGTCTTGCCGATCGCGGCATCGGCGCGCCAGCCGGGTCGGTTGGCGAAGAGATAGGCGCTCGCGGTCGCGAGATAGTGGTTCGGGTTCATCAGCCCGCCGCTGCGCGTCACGATGCCGTGCCGGTCGGCATCGGTGTCGTTGGCGAAGGCGACGTCGAAGCGATCGCGCATGCCGATCAGGCTGGACATCGCATAGGGCGAGGAGCAGTCCATCCTGATCTTGCCGTCCCAATCCGCCGTCATGAAGCCGAAGGTCGGGTCGATATCCTTGCTGACGATCGTCGCCTTCAGCCGGTAGCGGTCGATGATCGGCTGGTAATAGGCCATGCCCGCGCCGCCGAGCGGATCGATGCCGATCGCGACATCGGCCTGCCGGATCGCCTCCATGTCGACGACATCGGCGAGATCCGCGACATAGCCGCTGACATAATCGTGGCGGCGGACATATTCGCTCTTCAGCGCCCGCTCATAGGGCATGCGGACGATGCCGGCGAGCTTTTCGGCAATGAAGCCGTTGGCCCGCTTCTCGATCCACCCGGTCGCGTCGGTATCGGCCGGGCCGCCATGCGGCGGGTTGTACTTGAATCCGCCGTCCGCCGGGGGGTTATGCGAGGGCGAGATCACCACCCCGTCCGCGAGCCCGGCCGAACGGCCGCGGTTATGGGTGATGATCGCATGCGAGATCACCGGCGTCGGCGTGAAGCCGAGCGCCTCGTCGATCACGGTGACGACGCCATTGGCCGCGAAGACCTCCAGCGCCGTCTCGAAGGCGTTGCGCGAGAGCGCATGGCTGTCGATGCCTAGGAAGAGAGGGCCGTCGATGCCCTGCTCGCGCCGGTAGAGGCAGATCGCCTGGGCGATGGCGAGGATATGGGCCTCGTTGAAGGAGCGGCTCAGCGAGGTGCCGCGATGCCCGGATGTCCCGAACGCGACCTGCTGCGCACGCAGCGACGGGTCCGGCGGGTCGAAATAGGCCTTGGTCAGGGCCGCCACATCGACGAGCATCCCGGGCTCGAGCCGCTTTCCGGCAAGAGGGCTCACTGTATCGGTCATGGACAGTCTCTGCTGCAGGCGCGCGAGGGCGCACCGGTTGGAAACGGAGGGAATCGCAGGGTCGCAACCAAACACGGCCCCATCGCGGCAAGCGCCGGACGCCGTCTGGCGCCGGCCGCGCCGTCGGCCTCCTCAGGCGCGGGCGTAGACATCCTCCAGCCGGACGATGTCGTCCTCGCCCGTATAGCTGCCGACCTGGACCTCGATCAGCTCGAGCTCGATCCGGCCGGGATTGGCGAGGCGGTGGGTGCAGCCGATCGGCAGGTAGATCGACTCGTTCTCGTGGATATGGCTGACCGTCCCGTCGAGCGTGACCTCGGCCGTGCCCCTGACCACGATCCAGTGCTCGGAACGGTGGAAATGCTTCTGCAGGCTGAGCTTGCCGCCCGGCTTGACCATGATGTGCTTCACCTGGAAGCGCGCGCCGAGATCGATGCGCTGATACCAGCCCCAGGGCCGGTACATCCGCAGATGCTCCGTCGCTTCGGGCCGCCCCTCCTTCTTCATCTGCTCGACGAGGGTCTTCACCTTCGCCGCCTCGGAGCGGGCCGCGACCAGCACCGCGTCGCGCGTCGCCACCACCACCATGTCGCGCAGGCCGATCGCGGTGACGAGCATGTCGTCGCTGCGCAGCAGGGAGTTCGCGGAATCCATCGCGACGACCGAGCCATGGATCACGTTGCCCCGGTTGTCCTTGTCGATCACCTCATGGATCGAATCCCAGGAGCCGATGTCGGACCAGTCGAAGCCGGCGGCCAGGACGCCGGCCTTGCGGGTCTTCTCCATCACCGCATAGTCGATCGAGATCCGCGTCACCGCGGCGAAGGCGGTCGGGTCCAGCCTGAGGAAGTCGAGATCGGCCTTGGCGGCGTCGAGCGCCGCGCCCGCCCCCGCCAGCACCTCCGGCGAGAACTGGGTCAGTTCCTCGATCATCGTCGCGGCCGAGAAGACGAAATTGCCGCTGTTCCAGAGGAAGCCGCGGTCGAGATAGCCTTGCGCCGTCTCGACATCCGGCTTCTCGACGAAGCGCGCCAGGCGGCTGGCACCCGGCCGGTCCAGGCTTTCGCCGGCCTCGATATAGCCATAGGCCGTGGACGGCGCCGTCGGAACGATGCCGAGCGTCATGATCAGCCCGCCGGCGGCGAGTTCGGCCGCCGTCAGGCAATCGGCCCGGAACCGCGCCGCATCCATGATGACGTGGTCGGCCGCGAGCGCGACCGCAACGGCATCGCGCGACTGCCCCCTGGCCAGGAGCGCGCCCACGGCGACCGCCGCGGCGGAATCCCGGCGCTCGGGCTCGAGCACGATCTCGCCGGCCACGCCGACCGCCTGCATCTGCTCCGCCGCCACGAAACGGAACTCGTGGTTGGTGATGACGATCGGCTTGCCGAACGGGGCGCCGGCCACGCGCAGCAGCGTCGCCTGGAAGGTCGACAGGCCGTCATCGAGCAGCGTGATGAACTGCTTCGGCATGGAATCGCGGGAAACCGGCCAGAGCCTGGTGCCGGCCCCGCCGGCCATGATCAGAGGCGTGATGGTAACGATGGTCGCAGCCCCCCGAGAACCCCCTCAGGAATAACCTGCTCCTTCTCCAAAGGGAATGCGTCACCCAGGCTGAAACGACACGGATGCGCGAGGGCGGCCGTCCGGCTCTGCGCGGACCGCGCCGCGCATTGGCCGGCGGGGCCGCCTATGCTACTTCGCAGTCGCGAGAGGCGAGCGGAACCGTCTTTCCCAGGAGCTGACGATGAAGATCGTGATGGTTGGATCAGGCTATGTCGGACTCGTGTCCGGGGCCTGCTTTGCCGATTTCGGCCACGACGTCGTCTGCGTCGACAAGCAGGAGAGCAAGATCGAGGCACTGAACCGCGGCGAGATCCCGATCTTTGAACCCGGGCTTTCCGAGCTCGTCCGCAGCAATGCGGCGGCGGGGCGCCTGTCCTTCACCACCGATCTCGCCGGCCCGGTCGCCCAGGCGGACGCGGTGTTCATCGCGGTCGGCACCCCCTCCCGCCGCGGCGACGGCTTTGCCGACCTGACCTATGTCTATGCGGCGGCGCGCGAGATCGCCCAGTCGCTCGACGGCTATACGGTGATCGTCACCAAATCGACGGTTCCGGTCGGGACCGGCGACGAGGTCGAGCGCATCGTGCGCGAGCTGCGCCCCGATGCGGCCTTTTCCGTCGCCTCCAATCCGGAATTCCTGCGCGAGGGCGCGGCGATCGAGGACTTCAAGCGCCCGGACCGCATCGTCATCGGCGCGGAGGACGAGCGGGCCCGCGAGGTGATGGCCGACATCTACCGGCCGCTCTATCTCAACAGCGCGCCGATCCTGAACACCAGCCGGCGCACCGCCGAGCTGACGAAATATGCGGCCAATGCCTTCCTGGCGACCAAGATCACCTTCATCAACGAGATGGCCGATCTCTGCGAGCAGGTCGGCGCGAATGTGCAGGACGTCGCCCGCGGCATGGGGCTCGACAACCGCATCGGCGGGAAGTTCCTGCATGCGGGCCCCGGCTATGGCGGTTCCTGCTTCCCGAAGGACACGCTCGCGCTGATCAAGACGGCGCAGGACCACGGCACGCCGGCGCGGATCGTCGAGACCGTCGCCGCTGTGAACGAGCAGCGCAAGCGCGCGATGGGGCGCAAGGTCGTGGCCGCCTGTGGCGGCTCGGTGCGCGGCAAGACGATCGCCGTGCTCGGCCTGACCTTCAAGCCGAACACCGACGACATGCGCGACGCCCCTTCGCTGGCGATCGTGACGGCGCTGCTCGACGGCGGCGCGCGCATCCGGGCCTTCGACCCGGAGGGGATGCAGCAGGCGAAGGCGGCCCTGCCGGGCGAGGTGGTCTATTGCACCGACGCCTATGACTGCGTGACGGAGGCCGACGCCGCCGTGATCGTGACGGAATGGAACATCTTCCGCGCGCTTGACCTCGACCGCGTGAAGCAGCTGATGAAGAGCGCTGTCCTGGTCGATCTGCGCAACGTCTACCGGGCCGAGCAGGTCCGCGCCAAGGGCTTCCAGTATACCGATGTCGGCCGCGGCATCCTGCCGCCCGCCGAGGCCGAGGCGGGCGCGGCCTGAAGCTCGCGGGTCCCCCCGAAAGGCGAGCGATCCTGCCGCCTCAGCAGCCGATCACCTTGAATTCCACCCGGCGGTCGAGCGCGTCGCTCGCGTCGTCCTTGCCTGTGCCGACCAGGTTCTCCTTGAAGCCGCGGCCGGTCGCGATCATCCGGCCACGGCTGTCGGGCGCGCCGGTGAGCAGCAGATCCATGACGAATTGCGCCCGCAGCACCGAGAGCCGCTCGTTCACCTGCGGCAGGCCGGTACGCGAGGTGTGGCCGACGATCTCCAGGCACGCCCCCTTCTGCCGCGCCCGCGTCGCGATCTGGCTCAGCCACATCGGATAGGGTTCGGTGACCTGCGCATCGTCGATGAACTGCGTCGTTCCCGGCTTGAACAGCAGCTTCACCATCAGCTGCTTCGCCTGCAGGCCGTAATCGACGAGATCGCCGAACGTGTCGACCATGTCCTCGCGCCGGACGAGCTTGCTGGCCGCGAGATAGGTCCCGATCCGGACCCGGAGCTGTTCGCCGCCCGGCAGCTTCCCTGCGGCCCGGTAGAACGCCAGCGCCTCGCGGAAATGCTGCCCCTCATAGGCGAGCGTGCCGTCGTTGATCAGCGCGTTGGCGGTGAGCGTCTCGACATAGCCCGGGTCGATCGGGTCTCCCAGCTTCGTGCCCTGGCAGATCTTGACGTAGGAATCGGTGGCCTGGTCCTTCGTCCAGAGCGGGGCGTCGCGGTAATACGATGTCGGCGTCGCATCGACGCCCTCCGGCCGCGCGCGCGAGACGCCCTTCGAGACGACGCTGTTCGATTTCAGGTCGGCGAGTGTCAGGCAGATGCGATAGGCGTCGCGCGGCCCGTCTGGGACGCCCTGGTTGTTGACGGCGGTGAAGGTGCCGACCAGCACCACCGGCTTGCGCGCCAGCGCCTGGCTGTCGAAGGGCAGGACGGTGAAGCGCGGATAGGAGGAGCGGACGATCTCGATCAGCGTCTGCTGCATCCCGCGGGTCGCCGCCGATTGCGAGCCCGAGGCGGCGTCGATCAGCGGATCGATGACGAGTTCGAGCGGCCCAGCGAGCGCCGCCTTGCCGAAGAGATCGTCCGCCGCCTTCCGCAGCGCATCCGGGAACGGAACCGGCACGGGCGGCGCCGGCTGAGCCCCTGCCGCGACGGCGGAGGCCAGCAGGACCACGCCGGCGAGAACGCCGGTGAAGCGGAAGGAGCCGGTCATTGCCTCGCTTCTCCTCTTGTCGGCGCGGGAGTGTTCCGCGCAATGGTCAGCGGCAGAGCCGCAACTGCTCCCGCGTCGCCGGCGTCAGGTCGCCGAGCTGGGCCCTGAGCAGCAGCTCCGCGCAGCCGGCGGAAATCCGCCCCTTCGCCGCGGGGGCTGGCCCTTCGGAAGCCGGCAACGCCCCTGCCGGCTGCGCCGACCGGTCGGGTGAAGGCATCGCCATCGCGCCCAGCCTTGCCGCCAGGGCCTGCTCGACCGCCTGCCGCTCCTCGGCCAGGCGCTGCTTCTCGGTCGCGATCGCCGCAAGCTCGGTTTCGCGGCGGGCGAGTTCGTCGGCGAGGCGGGCCCGTTCGGCCTTGTCCTGCGCGCGCGGCGCGGGGGCAATCGGCACGCTGGCGGCGGGAGGTGCAGGCCCGACCGGCGGCGCCGACGGCGCGACGGCGACCGCATCGCCCTGGTCCTTGCGGGCGAGATCCTCCGCAGCCTGCCGGCGCCCCTGTTCCGCCCGCTCCAGGCGCTCGAGCAGGACGCGCTCGCGCTCGGCGAATTCACGGGCCAGCTTGTCGCGCTCGGCCGTCTCCAGGAACCGGCGTTCGATCAGGTCGAGCCGCGTGCGCGCATCGATGGCGAAGAAGCTCGTCGGATAGCGCTGGATGAATGCCTTCAGCACCCCAGCTTCGTTGCTGGCCCGGATCCGCCGCCAGACATCGGCGTCGGTCTCCTCGCGGTTGAGGTAGAAATCGCCGAGGAGCGAAAGTGACAGCTCTGGCGTCTGCCGGCCGCCGGTGGCGTCATAGACACTCTTCTGCACGCGCCGGAACAGCGTCGCCACCTCGAGGCCAGGCTGGTCGATCTCCCGCACCAGCGCCGCGGTGAAGGGGCTGTTGCGGCCGGCGCCGTCGGCGGCGACATCGTTGGCCTGCGTGGCATAGGCGATGACCATGCCCTGCGCCCGCTGCACCGGGGCAAGCCCCGAGCCGACGGAGAAGCCGCGCGTCGCCTGCCGCTTGGCCAAAAGCCCGACGAACGGGTTGTTGCGGCAGGCATCGAGCACCATGATCTTGACGCCCTTGGCGAAATTCAGGGCGGTGACGACATCCGCGAGCCGCATCGTCTCGTACTGGACGCCGATCTCATCCTCGACCCGCGCCTCGACCGGCACGAGGTAGTTCTCGCCGTTGAACTGGAAGCCATGCCCGGCGAAGTAGAACATCGCGGCATCGGCATCCTGCGCCAGCCGGGCGAAGCGCGTCAGCGCCGCATCCATGCCGCGCTTGTCCAGATCGATGCCGTCGACCACTTCGAAGCCGACCTTGACGAGCGCCGCCGCCATGTCGCGGGCATCGTTCACCGTGTTGGGCAGCGCGGGCGCGTTGCGATAGCTCGAATTGCCGATCACCAGGGCGACACGGCGCTCCGGCTGCGGCGCGGCCATGGCCAGGCCCGACAGCAGGAGCAGGATCAGCCCGCAGAGTCTGGCGACCTTGATCATGGGACCCTTCCTTGCGTCATGCTATCGCATGGACTTCCGCATCTCCAGAACAAAGCCATTTCCCCAACGATACGCCTCGGCGTTTTGCTTGAAGGCTTCAGGTTCCGCTGGTAGCCTTCATGTCTCGTCTCGCGAAGGGGACACGCCGATGCTTCGCCTTGCGCCGGCGCTTCTGTGGTTCGGCCTGGCGGCAGTCGTCGCGCTCCCGCTCGCGACCGCTCCGGCACAGGAGCGCGCGCGCCAGCGGAGCCCGGCTCCGCAAGCCGCCAAGCTCTCCTTCGTCGGCCTCGCCGACAAGGCCCAGGTGCCGGGCAAGCTCACCGTGCGCTTCGCGATCACCGGCATGGATGTCGCGCCGGCCGGGCAGGCGAAGCGCAATGCCGGTCATCACCATCTGCTGATCGATACCGAACTGCCGCCGCTCGACCGGCCGATCCCCAGCGATTTCAACCACATCCATTTCGGCGGCGGGCAGACCGAGGCCGAGATCGCGCTGAGCCCGGGCCGGCACACGCTGCAGCTGCTCTTCGCCGACCACGACCATGTGCCGCATGACCCGCCGGTGATGTCGGAACGGATCACCGTGGAGGTCGCAACCGAAGCGCCCGAGAAGCCGCGCAGCACGGCCGCGCCCGGCGCGCGGGTCTTCTTCGTCGACCTCGCGGACGGCGCGACCATTCCGGCCCGCTCCCGGATCCGCTTCGGCTCCGAAGGCATCACACTCACGCCCGCCGGCACCGCCAGCCCGAACGGCGGCCACCACCACCTGCTGGTCGACACCGAACTGCCCGCCCTCGACCGCGAGATCCCCAGCGATTTCAACCATCTGCATTTCGGGCGAGGCCAGACCGAGGTTGAGCTCTCCCTGGCGCCCGGCGAGCACACGCTGCAGCTCCTGATGGGCGATCACGAGCATGTGCCGCACGATCCTCCGGTGATGTCCGACCGCATCCGGGTGCGCGTCGTCGCGGACGGGTCCGTCGCATCCGCGACGCCGCCTCAGGCGACGACGGGCGGCGGCCGCGCCCGCACAACCTCACCCAACGACGCGGCGCTCTACTTCATCTATCCGAAGGATGGCGAGACGATCTTCCCGACTTCGACGATCCGCTTCGGCCTGCGCAACATGGGTGTCGCGCCCGCCGGCGTCGCCAAGCCCAACACCGGCCACCACCATCTGTTGGTCGACGCCGAGCCGCCGGCCTTCGACCGGCCGATCCCAGCCGACCTGAACCATATCCATCTCGGCGGCGGCCAGACCGAGTACCGGCTGACGCTGCCGCCCGGGCGGCATACGCTGCAGCTCCTGCTCGGCGACGAGAACCATGTGCCGCACGATCCACCCGTCGCTTCGGAACGCATCACCGTGACGGTGATGCCGGGCGGGCCCAGAGCAGCGAGGCGCCGATGACCCGCCCGGCCGCCATTGCCGCCCTTCTTGCCGTGCTGGCCGCCTGGCCCGGCCTGGCGGCGGCCCAGACGACGGCGCCGCGCCAGAAGGCCCCGGAGGGCGCCCAGGTCTATTTCCATTATCCGCTCGACGGGCTGCGCGTGCCCGAGCGCTTCACCGTGCGCATCGGCCTGCGCGGCATGGGCGTGGCGCCGGCCGGCGTCGCCCATGCCCGCACCGGCCATCATCATCTGCTGATCGACACCGATCCCGGGCCTCCGGACCAGCCGATCCCGTCCGACTACAACAACATCCATCTCGGCAATGGCCAGACCGAGGTCGTCGTCACCCTGCCCAAGGGGCGGCACACGCTGCAGCTCCTGCTGGGCGACCATACCCATACGCCGCATGATCCGCCCGTGATGTCGCAGAAGATCACGGTCTATGTCCGCTAGAGGCGAGTCTCCTCCGGCGGTTGTTGCGAGACGGACCCGCCGGCAGCCAGCCGGGCCGGTTCCGGGGAGGCCATAGCCCGTCCGTGACGGGCCGACCGAAGGAGTTGCCGCGGATGGGCTGGTTGCGCTCCATCGTCGTCGCCCTCGCCCTGCAGGCGCTGTCGTCCCTGCCCGCCCTCGCCCAGCAGGCGGGAGAAGGCGCGCGCGTCGCGCTCGTCATCGCCAACGGATCCTATCCCGAGGCGCAGATCGCCAATGCGGTGCCGCAGGGTCGCGCCGTCGCCGAGACCCTGCGCGCCGGCGGCTTCGACGTGGTAGCCGTGGAGAATGCGAGCCGGGCACAGATGCGCGATGCGATCGCCGCCTTTGCCGGGAAGCTGGGGCCGCGCGCGCAGGCGGTGGTCTTCTACAGCGGCCATGCCGTCCAGCAGCGCAGCCGCAATTTCCTGGTGCCGCTTCAGCCGCAGAATGCCGAGCGCGACACGGTCGATCTCGACGAGATCGTCGATCCCCTGATCGTGGCCAGGCCGGCGAGCGCGCTGGTCTTCATCGACGCCAGCCGCGACAATCCCTGGCAGGCGCGCGGCAAGGGCCTGCTGCCGCTTGAGCCGATGGAAGGCATCGCCGTGCTGCTTCCGGCCGCGCCGGGCAGGACCGTGGCCGATTCCGGCCCGCGCCCCAACCGTGCCGTCGAGGCCTGGCTGAAGGCGGTCCGCACGCCGGGCCTCGACATGGTGGCCGCCCTGAAGCAGATGCGCGACGCCGTCTCGCGGGACAGCCGGCGCAGCCAGCAGGCCTGGCTTTCCGCCGATCCGCCGAAGGGGCTCGTCGTCACGCCGCTTGCCCGGCCCGCCGCAGCTGCGGCGCAGACCGACCGGGCCGTGATCCCGCCCTCCGACACGCCGGGCATCGCCACGGACGCCTATGAGCTCGCCTTCTGGGAATCGATCCGCAGCAGCGAGAACGCGGCCGAGTACCGGGCCTATCTTGAAGCCTATCCGGGCGGGCGCTTCGCCGCCCTCGCCCGCGCCCGCGAGCAGCTCTATCGCGGCAAGGCCGCCCCGCCCACGGCGACCGCATCGACCGCCGTCCCACCCGCTCCGGCTCCAGCTCCCGCGGCGCCGCAGCGTGACTGCGCCGGCTGCCCGGAGCTGACCGCGATCCCGGCCGGCACCTTCCAGATGGGTTCCAACGACCTCTACGAATTCGAGAAGCCGGTCCACCCGGTCACCATCCGGGCCTTCCTTCTCGGTACGCGGGAGATCACCTTCGAGGAATGGGATCTCTGCGTCGACCAGGGCGGCTGCAGCTATCGACCGGACGACCGTGGCCTCGGCCGCGGCAAGCGCCCGGTCACGGACATCCACTGGAACGACGCCAGCGCCTATGCCGCCTGGCTCTCGGCCCGGACCGGCAAGCGCTACCGCCTGCCGACGGAAAGCGAGTGGGAATACGCCGCGCGCGCCGGCACGGCCACGGCCTATCCCTGGGGCCAGACCATGACCAGGGATCGGGCGAACTGCCTCGGCTGCAACGACCAGCCCCAGCGCGGAGCGGTGCCCGCAGGGCAGTTCCCGCCCAATGCCTTCGGTCTCTACGACATGGCGGGCAATGCCGCTGAATGGGTCGCCGATTGCTGGAGCGAGAACTACCGCAACGCGCCGCGCGACGGCAGCGCCTATAACGCGCCGAACTGCCGGGAGCGGGTGCTGCGCGGCGGCTCCTTCAACAACGATCCGCGCTATCTGCGCTCGGCCGCCCGCTTCAAATACGAGCCCGATGTCCGCTTCTACACCAACGGTTTCCGCGTCGCGCGCGACCCGTGAGCGGCCATGCCGGGAGGCCGGGCCGGCAATCTCCCGGGATGACGCGGCCCGGACCGCGCCAGGGGCTCGACGCCCCGGCGGACATCCACGAATACTACGGGGCCCGCGAGTCGCCGATCCATTCGGCGGCGACGGGCTGTGGAGAGCATCCGCTTCGATGAGATCGCAAGGAACAGAGGCGGACGCCGGCGCCGCGGGAGCGGCCGGAAGCGAATGCGAAGCCCTGCCCTAGTCGCCAGCGCCGCAGGCCGGTGGGTCTCGACGGCCGCGCTCGCGGCCGTGCTGAGTTTGCTCGCCGGCGCCGAGGCCGGCGCGGCAAGCAAGCCGCCCCTGTTCCTGCGCAGTTGCACCATCGAGCCGCCCGAGCAGACGCCTCTCTTCTCCGCCCCGACCTCCGCGCGCGCCGCGGCAGGCGACGAGACGGACGATGACGGGGACGACGACGACGATGACGATGACGACGACGACGCGCCGCGCGGTTTCATCTCTCCGGGCTCGAGCACCTGCATCGCCGTGTCCGGCACGGTCAATGCGGGGATTCAACGCGACGATTTCCGCGCCAACGCGTTGGCGCGCGCAACAGGGCTCGTGCCGCAGAGCGTCACCAGTTTCCCGCTGAGCACGACCTTTCGGATCGAGACCGGCCAGTCGCTGTCGAACGGCCTCTACCTGGCGAGCGCCTTCGAATTCTCGGTCGATACGAACAGCGAGGGCGGCAACGACCTCAGCATCGGCGAGATCAGCGTCACGCTCGGGGCCTTCACCTTCGGCGTGGCGGGATCGCGTTTCGATTTCTGGGCAGGGGACGAATTCGCCTTCATCGCGCGCATCCCGAGCCGAACCGTCTCCCTGATCGGCTATGAACGGCAATTGACCGAAGCCGTCAGCCTGTCGCTCTCCGCGGAAGGCGCTTCCGTCGATCAGAGCACGACGCTGCCGACGGCCGGAAAGCGCGTGCCGGACGGCGTCGCACGCCTGCTCTACGAGAGCGGTCCGCTGACCTTGCACGGGGCCGTCGCCCTGCGCGACGTGCCGAGCTTCGGCGGTTCCAGCCTCCTCGGCCGGGCGGCAATCCTCGGCCTGACCTGGGACGGAACGCTGCTGGAGCGGCCGCTGACGCTCACCGGCCAGATCGCTGAGGCGACCAATGCTGCGGCCTATATCGGCTCTCGGCTCGACCAGCGCACGGCGCTCCCGCTGATCGCCAGCGATATCACGACGCGCGGCTGGTCCGGCGTCGTCTCGATCGGCCGAGAGTGGACGGATGAATGGTCGAGCAACGCCTATGTCAGCCGCTACCGGCTTTCGGTCGCGCAATCCACCGGCTCCAGGGGCGAGATCCGAATCGACAGGCTCGCGGCGAATCTCGTCTGGGCTCCGGTCGATGGCCTGCGTCTCGGGCTCGAAGCCTCGCTCGCCTGGCAGCGTATCGACCTCGCTGCGCGCTCCCTCGCCGCGAACCTCAACGGGCGGCAGATGTCCGCCCAGCTGTTTATCGAGCGGAGCTTCTAGCGAGAATGGGGCCGGTCATCCTGAGCGGGAAAAGGCGGTTCTACTTTCTGTCGACTGTCGCCGCGCTGTCGCCGATGCTAGCGTTGCTCGAAGTTGGAGGTCCGGCCTTGATGCGCCTCGGAATCCTGGGATTTTCGGTTTCGTTGATTCTGCTGGCCGATGCCGCGATTGCTCAGCAAATCTACAGACGGGAACCCGCGAAAGGCTTGATCCCCGCCGGCCAAAAGGTCCTCGTCGACAATGGCAGGTGCCCCCCAGGGCAAATTCTCGAGCTGACCGGCGGCACGAACCCAGGCCTCAGGGCCCGGCATGGCCAGTCCACGGAGCGCGAGCGGCGCTGCATTCCGCGCGGCTGAGCAAAGCGGGGCAGCCGAGGAAGACGTCTAGCGCTGATTCAGGAATGCAATGAGGGAGTTCGCTGTGCTGAAACGATGCGTCACCGTGGTGTTCGTCCTTCTCGGACCGGTCGGTTGTGTCACGCAAGATACTGTCCCCGCCAAAAGGGCGGATGGGCCGGCCTACATGCAGCCAGGCGTTGGCGCGCCTGCACGTCAGACGGACATGTTCGGGAACGCCTTGCGTTAAGGGAGGAAGGGCCCATCTCGCCCGTGTCGCGGGCGCCTCCTGCCGAGCATGCGAGAGACCGCGCCGTTCTGACCCGGGGGCACGGCCGGCTCCTCGCGCCGTGAACTGGACGCCTCCGATGGCCGGCATAGGGCAGTCTCGATGGCAACGCGATCGCGCCGCCGAATTCGCCCGCCTGTTTGACGGCGGCAACGGCTCCGACACAGGCGCAGCCGCTTCCCCGTTCTTTGACAAAAGATCGCGTCGCCGCTGCGGGATGTTGCGCCCCGAGCGAAGGAGAGGTGCCGACGCTGTTCCGTTCGGCGGCGCTCACGGGGCCGACAAACGTGACTTGCGTTCCCCCGGAAACGGGCGCGTAGTGCGGCGGCCCGGTCGCACGGTCGACCTGGGAACCCGCGCAAGCGCAGACTAACGCCGCCAGGCGGAGGGAAGTGCTATGGACACTGGCAAGGGTACGCTCGTCCTACCGAACGGGCGAAGGCTCCCGCTCCTCTATAAATTCGGCGCCGACCAAGGCGATACGCGCACCGGGTACCTCCTGTGCGACACGTCCAAGGTCGACCCCGCGATACTCGGCAGCGGGATGCATGTGCTGTGCGACGATGGCACCGATTTGGTCATCGGCATGGTCCAATCTGGCGACCGATTTCACATCGTCACCGGACGGCCGGCGTGATCTGCGCTAGCGCATAGTGCTAGCGAACCCGATGCTCGCGGCTTACGAGATAGCGACAGATGCTCATCTCGAGTTCAGCTTTCTCGCGCTGTCTGGGAGAACCGTCGGCAGTGATCTCGATGCGACGCAGGCGTTCGAGGGCGTCGCGGAATTGTTCAGTCGTCTCGATGGGTGTCGCTGCCGGGAGTGTCGGAATGTCTATGGGTACAGGCATCGGCATCCTCCTTGCGAGGATACGTGGTCGGTCGTGTCTGCGAAGAAAGCCAAATAACAACGCCGGCTCGGCACTGGAGTTCCAACCTGCGCCCAGCCGCGACGTCCGCGGCGGTGCATCCTCGAGCCTTCTCGACCTCCGCTTCCCGGTCATGAGCCGGGGACGGAAATGACGCTTTCCAAACAGAGGTCGTGACATAAGAATTCGGCGTCACGCGCGGAATCGACCGGCGCCCCAATGAACAGACGTCGGACATAAGCCGGTTATGGATGTGCGAAAGCCCGCAGCAGGCACGGGACCGTTTGCGCCGCTCAAGAATGTCACTTTCCGAGCGATCTGGCTTGCCGGGCTGATCTCCGGATTGGGATGGCTGATCCAGACCATCGCCATGAGCTGGCTGATGGCCACGATCACGCCGTCCAGCATGATGGTCGCGCTGGTTCAGGCCGCGACGAACCTGCCAGCCTTCATTTTGTCGATTTTCGCCGGCGCCATCGTCGATAATTTCAATCGCCGCAAGGTGATGCTGATCGCACGGTCCCTGATGGCCCTGACCGCCGCCACGCTGACGGCCCTGGTCGCGGTCGGGCTGATCAACCCCTGGATCATTCTGTTCTTCAGCTTTCTCGCGGGATGCTGCATCGCCTTCAACGACCCTGCCTGGCAGGCATCGGTGGGCGATATCGTCGATCGAAAGGACCTCGCCGCGGCGGTGACGCTGACCTCCGTCGGGTTCAACACCGTGCGCAGCGTGGGGCCGGCGCTCGGCGGCATCATTCTCGCGACCTTCGGCCCCTTGACCGCTTTTTGCCTGTACACCCTCGGCCATTTCGCGCCGCTGATCGTGGTCTGGCGGTCGAAATGGAAAGTGCCGGTATCGCGGCTGCCGCCCGAAGCGATGCTGACGGCGATCTCCGATGGCTTGCGCTTCACCTCGCTGTCGGCGGAGATCAAGACCGCGCTCGCGCGCGGCTTCCTGTTCGGCCTTGCGGGCATCGCCATCCTCGCTCTTCTGCCGCTGGTGGTTCGCGATCAGCTGAAACAAGGCGCTGTCGCCTATGGCGTCCTCATGGCCGGCTTCGGCGCAGGGGCGCTGCTGGCGGGCCTGACCTCGACCGCACTCCGGCGAAGACTGTCGGATGAGCAGCTGTTGAAGCTGGCTTGCGTCGCCTGCGCGGCCTGCACGCTCAGCCTCTCGCTAACGCAAACTGCCGCCGTTGCCGTGCCTGCGCTGATGCTCGGCGGTGCCGGATGGGTCCTGGGATGGTCGGGCCTGAGCATCAGCGTGCAATGGGCGAGCCCCCGCTGGGTCGTCGGCCGGACGATCTCGCTCTACTACGCTCTCACCTCATGCGGGCTCGCCGTCGGGAGCTGGCTCTGGGGCATGGTCACCGAGAGCCATTCGCTGGGTTTCGCCTTGCAGGCGTCGACCGCGGCGTCTCTCGGCGTCGCCATTCTGGGTCTGGTCCTGCCCATCCATCAACGCAAGGACGCCGATGTGTCGACACCAGATCACTTCGAGGCGCCGGCGATCAGCCTCGACCTGAAGCCGAGAAGCGGACCGATCGCGGTGAAGATCGAATACCGGATCGCAGCCGATCAGGTCGAGCCGTTCCTCGCCCTGATGCTGCAGCGCCGGCGCGCCCAGGGGCGTAACGGCGCACGCCGATGGATCCTGACGCGCAATCTGCACGATACGGCCATCTGGACCGAGACGTTCCGCACGCCGACCTGGAACGACTATCTGCGCTTCAACTACCGCCAGACCGCCGCCGACAGGGCGCTGGATGCCAGGCTCGTCGATCTGCATATGGGGCATGAGGCGCCGGAAATGACGCTCGCGATCGAGCGGCCCACCGCGACGCCGCGCAAGGCCGGTGTCTTCTCGCCCGGCACGCATCACAGCTGAACATCGCACTTTTGCGCGCAATCGGTCAGTTCGGCCGTGCCACTGCGGCGGGATGCCTGCCTTGCCCCCTGCCCGATCCTGCAACGTTACGAATCCAGCACGAAATTAAAACAAAACTCGGGATATTAGCGACATGGAAAGAACTGCCGGAAAGAACAGGCGGCAGACCAGGTGCTAAAAGAGGTTGTTTTGGACGATCGTCTTTTTCGTGGGGCAGTGTGAACGACGTGCTGCCGCAGAAGAGCCCGCGCGGCCGACAGAATCTGTCCATTGTACGCTCGGTGACACTAGGCCTGATTGTGGCCTGGTTGGTGTTGGTGGCCAGCCTGGCTTGGTGGATGTCGCAGCAGACCGTGACAGGGCAGCTGGACAGCTTGGCAGCCAGCGCCGAATACGAGGCCAAAACCACCGCGCGCGTGATGGACAGGTTGTTCACCGAGATGGTCAGCATGGCCAATATGGTCGCGAGCCAGGCCCAGGTGATCCAACTCGCCACCCGCTATCGCACGGATCCACCCGGCGCTGCCGAGCTGACGCGTCAGCAGCGCGCCGCGCAATTCACACGCGACCCCTTGGTGCGCAAGGTCGGCGACTTCATGAACGCGCTGGCCACCGATCTACGCTATGCCCGCATTTACATGAACAACATGTCGGACGACACGGTGACGGCCAGCAACTGGGCCGAGCATGACAGCATCGTCGGCATGCTCTACTCGGGTCGGCGCTATCTCACCGACGCGTTGCGCAACGGTACGGGTTCTTCGTTCGGCATCGCCCGCCTGAACAAAACCCCGTCCTATTTCGTGGCCAGCCGCATCGACGACTCGAACGACGTGCCGCAGGGCTCGGTCACGGTGAAGTTCGACGCACCCGACGTAGCATTCTATCTGACAGGGCGGCACATCGCGCTAATCGTGAACCGCCAGGGTCGCGTGATCACCACGTCGTCGGCGCCCTTCATGCTGCGCAATGTGGCAGCCCTTCTGCCGCCAGGCACGGTGCTGCCGCCGGACGGCGAAGAAGACCCGGGCGATCCCATGGACGTGCGCACCATGGCCGACGCAACTCACGCCGACCAATGGCTCATCGACGGCAGGCCCTATCTGCTGCGGCGCCAGCCGCTGGCTGGCACACAGTACCAATTGTTCGCGCTGGCCTCGCTGGAGGAACTGGCGCCCATGCGCAGGCAGCATTTTTTGACGGCAGGGCTGGTGGCGGTGTTCGGCCTCATTCTCATCGTGCTCATCGGCCAGGCTGCCGGGCAGATGATGATGCGCCGCCTGGATGAACAATATGCGGCGAACTATGACGCGTTGACCGGCCTGCCGAACCGGCGCGCGATGTTGGCGGAGCTTGATCGGTTGTTCGCGCTGGCGAAACGGACGCAGCAATGGGTTCTGGTAGCGTTTATCGATCTGGATGGGTTTAAGACGATTAACGACACCTACGGACACGCGGTCGGTGACAAATTCCTGATCGAGGTGGGACAGCGCCTGTCGGTCGGCCTACGTGCGAGCGATATGCTGGGGCGGTTCGGGGGCGACGAATTTGTCGTGATAGGTTTGGTGGCGCCGCCCGGCCCCGACGCCCCCGATGAGGCCGTGAACGGGACGCGCAGTCGGCTGGCGCCACTGCTGATCGGCACCTATACCTTGGCCGGATGCAGTTTCGACTATCCGGGCGCAAGCTTCGGCATTGTCAGCGTCGATCCTTCCGTCAGCTCGCTGCAAACCGCGTTGAAGGAAGCGGATTGGCTGATGTATGCCGACAAACAGGTACGGCGAACGACATTGCAGGCATCAGAACCGGCCAAGTGACATAAGGTCTCCTTGGGCTCAAGCCGACTGTCCAACAACGCGGCTGTTCAGCGCGCTTCTGCCAAAGATCGCGGCGCACTACATCGACTTTATTGCATTTTTCGGAAAATTTTGGCTGGGGCGGGAGGATTCGAACCTCCGAATGGCGGTACCAAAAACCGCTGCCTTACCACTTGGCGACGCCCCAACGTGGCGCGCCTTCTAGACTGCGGCGGCGCGACGCGCAACTGCGCGCGATGCTCCTGGGACGTCCCCGAAAGAAATCCTCCACAACCCGCAAACAGCCTGTTGCGCCCGAGCCGCGCTCTGGCTATAAGCCGGCCACCAGTTGATCGGAGTGTGGCTCAGCCTGGTAGAGCACCTCGTTCGGGACGAGGGGGTCGCAGGTTCAAATCCTGCCACTCCGACCAAAATTTCCCGAGTTATTTCAAGCATTTAGAACATGGCCCTTCGGGGCCTTTTTCGTTCCCAGACAGAAATTCCGCGTGACCCAGCCCGATCCGACGCTGCTTCGATTGGTGCAGTCACTCGCCCGGCAAGCAGCTCGGGACGATCACGTGCGGGAGATGGCTCAAAAGAACGACCGTCCCAAATTTGAGTCGGCCGAGAAACATTGCAGGGGGTGATCAGCGCAATTGCGCCGACCGGAAGGCCCTCCAACGCCCCGATGCGGGCTCGTCGCGTTTGGTCAGCCTTTCGGCGGCTTCGGACAGCTGAGTTCGTCGGCTTCCTCACGCGGCGCGCCTATACGCAAAGTACCGACCTTCCGGAACTTCATCAGGCAATGCCAACGGCTCGAGCTTGTCATGCTCGAGCGCCCAACCGCTCACGATGATCGCCCCGGTCGTTGCCAATGCTGCGACATGGGCGGGCAACCAGGCAAAGGCGGCCGCGTCTTGCTCGGTTACGCCAACCGTGACGCCGACATGGATAAGCACCGCCGCCGCCCCATGCCGCTCCGCAAACGCCGGAAGCGTCTTTGCCATATCGCCGACGACGAGGAATTCTGCGGGCGGCATGGAAAACGGATTTGGCTTCGGCTCCAAGTCAAACACATGGATATCTCGGCCGGAAAGCAACTCCCGCAGATGGTCGTAGGTCCGCCCATTGCCGAGGCCTAGTTCCAGAGCGTGTCCTTCCCGGTCCCGGATCATAGCCACAGCCCAGTTCAAAACTGCTCGCTGCGCCTCGAGGCGGCGAATGAAGCCGTCCAGGCGGCTCATGAGCTTCCGTTCATCGAACGGCTCGCGGTGGTATCAGGTTGGCTAATTAGAGGTTCTACGAACCCGGCAGCAGAGGCAACCGCCAGATAGGGGGATGACGTCTTCGACTCTCGGCAACGGGCCGCGATCAATCGCCATGCGGTGCTGCGAAGAGTCTGAGCTAGGCGATCCGGAAAACGCTCGCCTCGTCAGCCTCCTCGCGCCGGCCCTTGAATGCAGCATGCCGCGACTTTCTGTCGTCTGCCCAGGCGCGGTAGGCGATCTCGGCGACCCGCGCCGGCACAATCGAACGCGCAATCTTGCGCTTACCACTCATCGCGGCAGTCGGCTTGTCGACGAGCTACTCGTCCATATGCTTTCGAAGCGCGGTAGTGCCGGCGTCAGTGAAGCCGGTGTCTCAGTCGCCGCCAAACCAAGCAATGGGCCGCTCTGGGCTGTCAAATGACATGGACGCGCCACAGCAAAGGAGCATGATCGCCAGCGCAGTTGTCTCCATGCCTCGTTTGGAAATGACCGCTTGCGGCGCGTGTTGATGCCGCCAAGGCGGAGACCTGTCATGCATACCGGAAAGGGCGTCTTGGTCCTGCGCGGCGGGCGCAGGATTCCCGTGGTTTACCGCTTCGGCAGCAATTGGGGCGATACGCGGGAGGGCTTCCTGGACTGCGACACCTCCGAAGTCGACGCCGGCGTCCTGCTCGATCGCCTGACGGTCATTTGCGACGATGGCACCAGCGTCGTTATCGCCGTCACGCATTCCAGCGACAGGTATCTGGCAGTCATCGGGCGGCTCGGAGGCCCTTGAATTCTGTGGTACCGGACGCGTGAAAAACCGGCCTGGCTCGGCTTCCACTTGCTAAGCGCGGTCACAATGGCATCGTCCACTGCCGTCGCCTGCTGAGACAACGCGGGAGCGCAGCTCGAGTCCTGCCGCTAGACGACGCGACATAGAACGGCCCGGCCCCGCCGAAGCGAGACCGGGCCAGATGACGGCCTTGCCATGAATGCCAGAGACGCGCTGACATCCAGATTGGGTGTCACTCGACGATGTGGACGACTCGCCGGCTGGACGGCTCCACCAGCACAACGTGGTTGTCGGTGTAGACATAGCGATACTTGCTGACGGTCGGGCCCCAGTCGGTCGGAGCAGCATGCAGCTCGACGTCGGCAGGCAAAGTCGCCCCGACCGTGACCTTTTCCTTGATCATAGTGGGCTTGACCTTCTCCTTGACGACATATTCCTTGATATGGGTCTGCTCGGGCTGACCGATGGTAATCTGGGCGCCCACCTGCGCAAAAGCCGCCGGGCTGACCCCAAGGGCCGATACGACGACCAATCCAAGAATTGAACGCTTCATGGCTCGTCCTCCAGTTGTGCGCCGAGCGGCGCAATGGACGAGGAACGTCGCGCGATCCGCACCTGTTCCATGCTGTTCCCTTTGGAAGGCCCAAAGCAAAAAAGTCTGCATAAGCGGGCGGACGGTACCGGGAATGAAGAAGAAAGGAGCCAGCACGGTGTGGGTGATGCCGGCCCCTTCAACGCCCGATGTCTTTGAAACGGGATCGCGCCGGCGCGTAACCGGGCAGTTCGTTCGATGTTCCTACGAAGCGGAGGGCGTCAACGAAACTTCACTCCTGCGGTATCGATCCAGCGCGCGCCTCGCCAATTCGTCTTCATCCTCGGCGAGGGCGACCAGACCTGCAACGATGTAGGCCAGCCTGGTTCGCTCTCCATCTCGAAGCGCATCGGGAATGGTCGATCTGACTTCGTTCCAAGCGGCTTCCAAAGCCGCCCGCGCCCTTGCGAGGTCGACTGGATCATTCAGCGATGAAAAAGGCATGCTCTCCTTCCTCTTACGTGGACACGACGCGACAATTTAGGAATGCCCCCCGCGGCCGCAATGGCAGCCGATGTTTGAAGTCCAAACCGCCGAAGCGAAGCCGGGCCTTGAAGAACGAAAACGAGCAACCATAAATTACCGCTCTGCGTCCGCCCGGCGGGCGCAGTTCCAGACCCATGTTGCTTCTAGGAGGATATGGCAATGGCACTGATGCCTTCCGATGAGTTTGAACGCCCGGTGGTCATTCTGGCTGGAGCCGGGATCCCGACAGCGATTTCATCGGCGATGGAGGCTTACATGTTCCTGGCCGACTGGCCCAAGAGTCGGCGAGACACCGCTTTCTCATTCGCAGCTAAGGCCTGCTTGGCTGCGGTCGGTGGCGAGATTGAACCTGAGACGGCGAGAGGGTTGTTTGCTTCATGGGCTGAGAAGCATGACATCCTCGCTCCGGATGTCGCGGCGTTCGCCAGCGGCAGGCGGCACGGCTCTCACGGCACCGCTTGAAGCGAACAGTGCCCCACCGGCCGAAGCCAGCGGGGCGAAGCTCGCATGAGTACTGGGGCATAGTGCGGCAACGCCTATGGCGCGTTCCGATCCCACGCGGCTCGGACGCGCGGTTCCCTGCCTATTTCCCCGATATGCTCGCCGCCTCCTCCAATCGCGGCATCAGATCCCAGATCCGGCGATTGAGCACATAGAGATCGCGGATCGTCTGGGCGATCTCTTCCAGCCGGGCATCGTCGACCGCCCGCCGGACGCCGAAGCGCAGATTGCCCCGGCTCTCCTCGACCTTCATGTGCTGCGTATGAGTGATCTCGCCATTGCCGTCGAGGACGAAGGTCGCGTGGCTGAGGTCGTTGCGCAGCCGGGTCGCGGCCGAGAACCTGTCGACGATCTCGGAAAGCTCGCCGCGGACGCGCTTGTCCGCGACCGCGACCTTGGCCAGGCGCTGAACCAGGTCGAGCCGCGCGCGCGTCGTGTTCAGCGTCGAGAACACGATCGCGGCCGCCTTCTCGTCGGTCCGCAGCAGCAGCATCAGCACGTAGATGAACAGGCTTTCGTTGTTGCTCCAGACAAGATTCAGATCGCCTATCAGGTTCATGAAGGCTAGCCTGCGCTCGGAGGAGCCCCGGGCGGCGACGGCGGCGAGCGCATCGAAATCCGGGTGGATGGGCAGGGCCGGTCGTCCCGGAGCGGGCTTGCGCATCGGTGTCCCCTCACGGCGAGGTTTCGGTTTCGGCGAGGCCGCCATGTTCGAGCTTCTGAAGATCCGCAAGGCCCGCCGCCTGTCCCGTGCCGCGATCGAGCCGTTCCTCCAGCGCGCCCCGGTGGGCAACCTGCCGTACCAGGCCGGCGACTGGCGACAGCCACAAATCATCGGCTTCCTCGCGACGCTTGTCACCCTGATGGCGCAGCGCCATTGCGGCCACATGCGCAGCCATGCGCTGGCCGCGGTGCAGGCCGATGTCCTGCATGGCGTCACCGGGATCGGCCCCGAGTTGATCGGCGAGGATATCTGCCTGCTCAGCAGCCGCGAGGACCCGGACTTCGCGGCGGGCGCGCGCGGCGCCGCCGCCTTCCTGGAAGCGATGCGGCCGCGCAGCGCCGTCGACGACCTCGGCGAGCCGCCATTGGCTGGCGATCCGACGCTCGTCAGGCTCTGGGAGGAACATGTCGATCACTGCCTCCAGCAGCGGGCGGCGGCCCGCTAGGACAGGCGCCGGCCCGCGGAGGCCCGGCCGGCGGGAAGCGTTGCGCCTGCCGCAACCAACCGCATCCGGAAGGCAGGACCCCGCGCACGCTCCGCCCGGGGGCCAGGTGGATTTCGATCGGGTTGAAACGCAGATGTCGCCATCGCGAGAGCAGCGAAGCAATCCAGGGGGATCGGTTGAGGTGTCCAGCGTCGTCCCCCTGGATTGCTTCGTCACCGCAGTCCTCGCGATGACGGTGCGAGCTGCGCGAAAATCGCTCTAGCGCAGCTCATCGTCGCCTCCGTCGCTGGTCATCTGGCATTCCGGCTCGTCTTCGAACAGGCCCAGTTCGAGCTGCTCCTCGATCGCGGCTTCGCCGGCCGCGGCGGACTGTTCGGGCGGTGCCGACAGCACCAGCCGATGGAGCGCGTCCAGGAACGCGGCATCGCCATCGGCATCGGCCAGCGGGCCGATCGCCTTGAGAAAGCGCTCGTAACGGGCCTTGAAGATGGCCTGCCCGGGTTCCGGCGGTTGCGGCTCGTCCGGCATCGGCGTGCGCACGACCTGCGTCAGCATGCGCTCGTCGGGCCCGCCATCGAAAGGCGTTCCCGCCGCCAGCCCCGCGGCGATCTTGGTCTTGAGATGCCAGGCGGTGCGGACCGAGACACCGAGGATCTGCCCCAGCTTCTGCGAACTCAGGCGATGCCCGCTCACCGTCAGCAGGTAGAGGCCCTGGAGCCAGACATGAAGCGGCACATGGCTGTTCTGGAAGATCGTTCCGTGCCGGACGCTGAAAGGCTTGCGGCAGGCATAGCATTTCCACGACCCGATCGGCGTGCTCAACCCGCTCAGACGTCCGAGCCGATGCGCCTCGCCACAATGCGGGCAGACCGGCCCCGCCCGCCAGATCAGCTTCTCCAGCGAGAGGAACGCGACTCGCTCGTCATGCATACGGACGGCATGAGTCATCAACCCACCTCCGACACAGCGGGAACACTACTCCTGGGTCGTTAAAATTCAATGCATCCTTAACGTAGGGTAAGAATTCAACACATTGACCGTTTTTACCCTCCATGGCTGTTTATAGGCACGAAGCGACATAAAGGGAAGAAAAAATACAACTCTCGCCTCGGATCACCTTTAAAATTGATCCAAAAACAAGAAAATATGCCTAGCGGAGACGCTACTCCGCCAAACAACGCTGGAAAACAGCCAATAATACGAAGTGTGATTAAACGCACACGATGACTATTGCCTGACGCACGGAATATGTCCGCACGCTCGACAACAACAAGAACAGAACAGAGCGCGGCAGGACAAAACCCAGCAGAGGAGCGACGCCAATGGGCTAACGATCATGGATTGCGGGGCAGTGCCCCGCATGAGGCGGATGGTCCACCGGAACGATGGACGGCCCCGCAAGGCAGACGAGACGCTCAACGCAACCGACATCGCTTGTGACCGGACGGCGCAGCGCAGAAGAGAGGCGCGTCCTGGGTAGCACGATGTCTCCTGAAAGAAGCAGGAGTTAATCATGCCACTTCCTACTCAGGCCCAGCTTCAGGGCCAGGCTGAACTGCAAGCTCAGTTGCAGGGTCAGGCCGAACTCCAGGGTCAGGCTCAGGGACAAGGCCAGGGACAGGGTCAGTCCTCCAACCAGGGCCAGAGTCAGGGCCAGGGTCAGTATGCCGGCCAGCTGGCGGCGCAGTCCGTCGACACCGATGTCTGGAACGCCAACGGCAACCTGAACGGCAATGGCAACCTGAACGGCAACGGCAATCTCAACGCCAACGGCAACATCAACGACAACGTCAACCACATCGACAACACGGTCGACAACGTCGTCAACAACAGCGTGAACGTCGATGTGACGGTCGATCTCTCGCTCGAGGGCTCGCTCAACAAGCCCGCCGATCCGGACGCCATCGATATCGACCAGATCTACGGGATCGAAGAATCGATCATCATGCCGGACGTGGTCTCGCAGGAGCTCCACAACGGCAACAACTTCAACATCGACCAGGTCAACAACCTGACCGACAACGACACGCTCTCCAGCCCGTCGGTGAGCTACACCGCCGGCGGCCTGTCCGACGCCTCCTGCTGGGATCTGTGTGGGCACGACGCCAACTCGGTCGGCGACTTCACCATGACGGCCAGCGCGGCCGGCGGCGCGGCGAGCGCCTCCATCGGCACGGTGGGCGGCGACGATGGCGACTTCGGCGGCACCGCGGCCTCCGCGGCGGCCAGCCTCACGCAGGAAGCCTTCACCCAGTCGATCGTGATGGGTGCCAACATCCAGTTCAACTCGATCGACCTGTCGATTGGCAGCACCGACGACGCGCTCTGATCCGAACCGGAGCCTAGCGACCGCGCGGGGCAAGCCCCCGCGCGGTTTCCGCTCCGAGCGCGTCGTCCCTCCCATGCGCGACCGCGCATGAAACCTTCACGTCCGGCGCGAGCCGGCGGCAGCGGAGGATTGTGCCATGCAGACAGGCGGCTTCACCGAGACCATCTGGCATTTCATCGGCTATTTCCACCTGTCGGATTCGGTCGCCCGGGCATCGGTCTATTACGAGGGCGACCCGGCCCCCCCCCTCCTGTCGGAGACCCATGAACCGGGGCACGAACCGCTTCGCGGACTCGCCTTCGACGAACTGGCTTCGGTGCCGACGCAGATCAGGGAAACCGCCGCGGCCGAGCCCCATGCCCCCACGGCGCATGTGCTGGCGCCTGCCGCGCTGAGCGTGCCGAACAAGATCGTGCCGGCCCTCCCACCGATTTCCAAGCCGGTTCCCCTGCCCCACGAGGCCGGGATCGGACTTCCCGGGACGACGCACGTCATCACGGTCGAATATGGCGAGGGCGGCAGCGAGAGCCTGGTGCAGATCCGGCAGATCAATCTCCAGACCGACCGCGATCTCGTCACCTCCGACGATATCCGCCACGCCGATGGCAGCCTCGTCATTCCCCCGGAACTGCATCTCGATGGGGTGTTGGCGACTGCGCTCGCGCAGGCCAATGCCGTCGCGCCGGACGGCGTTCCCGACATGAACACCGCACTCGGCTCCGGAACGACCGAGATCATCGAGCAGATTGCCGCCCGGGACGCTTTGTGGGCCGAGACCGGAAGCCCCTATGCCAACGGCAGCCTGCCCGCCCCGGTGCCGGAAGGGCGCATCGTCGACGGCGTCGTCGGCGCGCCGGAACCGAATGTCCCGGTGCTCACCGATTCCGCCCCCTGGCGCTCGGAGGCCTCGGTAAAGACCGTGGAAGCCGGGCAGACCGTGGAGGCCGAGCTCGACCTGACGAAGCCGACGGGCGGCGTCGCCACGCTCGCGGAAACCGGCCTCAACGTTCAGATCAACGCCGCCGCGATCCTCGACTACAACGAGGCCGCGGGCTCGATGATGGTCGGCGGCAACTATTTCTACAGTCGCGGCATCGTCCAGGCCAACGTCCTGGTCGACAACGACCATGTCGACGTCGCGGTTTCCGGCCAGCTGTCGCCGACGGTGCAGACCAGTGGCAACGAGGTCCACAACATCGCCGAGTTCATCACGCATCAGTCGACGATCGAGGTTCGCGGTGCGGCCGCCACGCCGCACTGGAACATCGACGTCGTCCAGGGCGACTTCTACGACGTGAAGTCGATCGTCCAGTTCAACGGCCTCGACGACAACGACAGGACTGTGCAGGCGGAATCGGGGACCTATTACAATCTGGGAACCGGCGCGAACCAGCAGCTCAACCTGGCTGAAGTCTCCGGCCTCGACCGGTACGACGTCATCATCATCGGCGGCGACTATCATCGCGCCAACTGGATCTACCAGTACAACGTCATGGTCGATCCGGATTATGCGACGCTCTACAGCACCGGTGACGCCGGCGACGACACCACCGTCACCACCGGCTTCAACAACCTGGTCAACCGGGCGACGATCGAAACCGTCGACGCGCCGGGTTTCAAGCCCATGCAGGACGCTCACCACGATCTGATGGGCCTCTTGGCCGGCGGTGCGACGGTGCTCCAGCCCAGTAGCGACTGGCAGCTTTATGGCGGCGCCTCGGGCACGCTGAAGATGCTCTACATCTCCGGCGACTATTACGACATCAACACCATCACGCAGGTGAACGTGATGGTCGATGGCGACCAGAGCATCCAGGCCAGCGCCGAGGCCGGGACCCGGCAAGGCGTCGCGGCGGGCGGCAACAGCGCCGTCAACGACGCCTATATCGGCGACCCCGGGCTGCTCTCGACCTCCAATTACCTCGGCGGCGCCGCCTATGAGGAAGCCATGCTGATCCAGGTCAACATCGTGACCGACAGCGACACCGTGACCATCCACGACACCACCACGCTGGTGCCGGAGCTCGTCGCCTTCGCGGAGAACGCCACGCAGCATGAGCCTGAGCCCGACTGCCGGCCGGCGCCCCTGCAGGACCCGGCACAGCACGACCATCTGACCTCGAACATCCTGGCCTGAGACCATAAGAAGAACACGGGGATGGGCATGAACAAGAAGAACGAAGCGCTGCCGGCCCCGCCCGCATCGGCTGAAACTGCACCGATGCGGAAACTCGTCATGCCGACCGCGGTCGGCCTGGCGAACGTCACGATCACCGGAATTGCCAACACCAACAGCCGTGTCGAGCTTCCCGCAGCCGAATCCGTGACCTCGGCTGCACCGCGGGCGGATGCCCGCGGCGACGGCCAACCCGCCCCGGACAACGTCGTCCTGCGCCCCAAATCCGACGAGGCCGGCTCCAAGCCCGGTCTCGACGGCGATAATGGTGGCCGGGGCAGACGAGGTGGCAGCGGCGGCGGCGGCGGTGGCGGGTCCGGGCGTGGTACACCGATCGAGCAGCGCCTGGGTGACCGCGACTTCAAGCAGGTGCTCGGTGCGGGGCTGGCCGGTGCTCGGCATAACCTGGTGATCGTGGCGTTGTTCTCGATCGTGGTGAACACGCTCGTGCTGGCCGTCCCGATCTATCTCTTCCAGATGTCGGACCGCGTGCTGACCAGCCGTAGCATCGACACGCTGATGATGCTTTCGGTCATCGTCATGCTGGCGATCGGTGCCCATGTCCTGCTCGACATGGTCCGCCGCTTCATCCTGATGCGGGTGGCCGTCGATGTCGAAAGCCGGCTCGGCGGCCCGGTCCTCGCCGCCGCCGCCAAGGCGGCCCAGACCGGCTCCAACCGCGAATTCCAGACGCTCGCCGATCTGCAGCAGATCCGCAGCTTCCTCACCGGTCCCGTGATCCTGACGATGCTCGATGCGCCGACCGCGCCGATCTATCTGCTCGCGGTCTTCCTGATCCATCCGCATCTCGGCTACATCGTCACCGTCGCGGCAGTCGTCCTGTTTGCGATCGCCTATCTCAACCAGCAGTTCACGGCGGTGCCCTTCGCGCGTTCCAGCGCCTTCTCGACCCGGGCCAATCTGCAATCGGAAGCGATGTCCCGCAACGCGCAGGTCATCAACGCCATGGGGATGATCCCCGAAGGCGTGCTGATGTGGGGGCGCGAGACGGCTGAATCGCTGAAGTCGCAGGTCAGCGCGCAGGATCGCAACATCCTGATGACCGGCGCTTCCAAGTTCTTCAGGCTCGGCACCCAGGTCGCGATGCTCGGCTGGGGCGCGATGCTCTCGCTCGAGGGCCAGCTGACCGGCGGCATGGTCGTGGCGTCGTCGGTGGTCGCTGGCCGCGCGCTGGCACCGCTCGAAGGCACGATCGAGGGCTGGCGCAACTTCATCCATGCCCGCGCCGCCTATCAACGAGTCAAGGCGCTGCTGCAGGCTTCGCCGCTCAATCTCGACCGGCTGAAGCTGCCGAGCCCGACCGGGCGCCTCGATGTCGAGCGCATTCTCTACGTGCCGCCTCCGACCAAGAAGGTCATCCTCAACGGCATCAGCTTCAGCCTGGAGCCGGGGGATTCGCTGGCCATCGTCGGCGCCTCGGGCTGCGGCAAGTCGACCCTGGCGCGCATGCTGGTCGGCTCGATCAACCCGACCGCCGGCACGGTGCGCCTCGACAAGATGGAGCAGCGCAACTGGGATCCGCGGCAGTTCGGCGAGAATGTCGGCTACCTGCCGCAGGACGTCCAGCTCTTCCCCGCCTCGATCAAGGCCAACATCGCCCGCATGCGCGAGGATGCCTCGGACGCGGATGTCTTCGAGGCGGCCGAGATCGCCGACATCCACGAGATGATCGCCCAGTTCGCCCATGGCTACGAGACCCAGATCGGCATCGACGGCGCGCCGCTTTCCGGCGGTCAGAAGCAACGGATCGGCCTGGCGCGCGCCTTCTTCGGCAATCCGCGGCTGGTCGTGCTCGACGAGCCGAACTCCAATCTCGACGCGCTGGGCGAGGCCGCGCTCGCCCGCGCCTTCGAACGGGCGAAGAACCGCGGCATGACCGTGGTCGCGGTCACGCAGCGCCCGGCCCTGCTCCGCAGCGTCGACAAGATCATGATGATCCGGGACGGCGCCGTGCAGGCCATCGGCGGGCGCGACGAGATCCTGCCCCTGATCGTCGGCCAGCGCAGCACCGATGGCGGCAGCCCGAGACTGCAGTGATCAAGACCCGGAGCCTACCCGGGCGTGAGGAGAAGGGAACGGGTCATGACGGGAGCACCGGTGGGACAGCCCTGGTATGCCGATGTGCCGCGCAGCACGCGCACGGCGACGCTCGGCGGGGTGGTCGTCGTCGCCGCGACGGTGATGGGCTTCGGCGTCTGGGGCAACACCGCCCCGATCGCCGGCGCGGTCATCGCGACCGGCGTTTTCGTCACGACCGGCCAGAACAAGACGATCCAGCATCTCGAAGGCGGGGTGATCCGCGAGATCCTCGTGCGCGAGGGCGACGTGGTCGCGCCCGGGCAGTCCCTCATCAAGCTGGATGACACCTCCGCGCGGGCCGAATTGCGCCGCCACGAGCTCAAGCTCTATCGGCTCGAGGCGATCGAGGCGCGACTGCGCGCCGAGATCGTCGGCCGGAGCGACTTCACCTTCCCCGCCCATCTGCTCGAGATGCGCGCCGATCCCGACATCGCCGCCCTGCTCACCTCGCAGCGCATCGCCTTCCGCGCCCGTCAGAACAACACCGCGAGCGAGATCGCCGCGCACCAGAAGACGATCGATGCGCTGGAGGAGAAGATCGCCGGCAGCCGCGTCCAGCTCGCCGGCGTCGAGCGGCAGTCGCAGTTGCTGAAGGAGGAGCTGGAAGGCAAGCAGGCGCTGCTGCAGCGCGGCTATATCCGCAAGCCGGAGGTGCTCTCGCTGCAGCGCCTGGCGGCGAACCTCTCCGGCGAGGCCGGCCGCATCGGCGGCGACATCGGCGATTCGCGTGAGCGGATCGCGCGCTCGATGGAGCAGATCGACGGCGTCCGCAAGAATGCGCAGAAGATCGCCTCGGACCAGCTCCAGGAGATCAATGCCGATCTCAACGACGTGCGCGAGCGCATCCACACGGTCAAGGGCATCCTCGATCGCGCCAGCATCAATGCCCCCGTCAAGGGCACGGTGGTCAAGCTGCGCTATCACACCGCCGGCGGCGTCATCGAACCCGGCAAGAACATCATGGAGATCGTCTCGCTCCAGGACGAGCTCATCATCGAGGCGCGCGTGCGCCCGCAGGACATCGACAAGATCAAGCACAGTCAGCTCGCCACGGTGCGGCTGACGGCGCTCAACCAGCGCACCACGCCGATGGTCACCGGGCGGGTCATCTACATCTCGGCCGACGCGCTGCCCGACGAGAAGCAGCGCGCCTATCCCGGCGTTCCTGACCTCTATGTCGTGCGCGCCCGCCTCGACCCGAAGAGCCTCGCCAACGTCCCGGACTTTCAGCCGACGGCCGGCATGCCCGCCGACGTCTACATCCAGACGGTGGAACGCACCTTCTTCGAATACCTGCTGCAGCCGCTGCGCGACAGCATGGCGCGGGCCTTCCGCGAAACCTGAGATCACACGATCGGCCGGCTTGCTCGCCCCTGCCGGTCACGAGGGCGGTTTCCCCGGAGCGAAAGCGCCGGGGAAACCGTCACCGCGCTGTCAAACGGCATGACTATTGCGTCGCCACCCGCAAGGAGACGCAGCATGCCCCGCCATTGGCCCAACGATGCGAAGGCGACGATCGCCCTGGTCGCCCTTTCGGCCGCCGGCATCCTGAGCTGGCTGGCAGGCGGCTTCTGAAGCGCGCCCCTGTCGCGCGGGCGCGATCCGCTCTACGGTGTCCGCGACACTGAATCGAACGGTTGGACCATGAAGCGCGTCATCCTCCTCGCCGGTATCCTTGGGCTCGCCCTGTCGCTCTCGGGCTGCGACAAATGCGGCAATTTCGGCCCGCTCTTTCCCAAGAGCTGCGGCGGCGAGGCGCCGCGCACCTGAACGCAGGCCCAGACGAAAAAGGCCGGGGCTTCCACCCAGGCCTTTTCATTTCGAGAGAGGGCTTCGCTCAGCCGCGCCGGCGGATCAGCGACCAGCCCGCGCCGGCGAAGCAGGCGACGAGCGCGACCTTCAGCGCTTCGCCGAGCAGGAAGGGCTGCACGCCGAAGGCGAAGGCCTTGCCGAGCCCGACGCCGCTGACGCCGCCGGCCATCTGCGCGCCGAAGGCGAGCCACAGGCAGCCGATCGCCAGCAAGACGAGATCGGCCAGCACCAGCCCGCCGACGAGGCGCACCAGCGAGGCGCCGCGCTCGGCCGCCCAGCCGGCGATTGCCGCCGCGAGCACGAAGCCGACGAGGAAGCCGCCGGTCGGGCCGACGAGATAGAGCGGGCCGGCAGCGACGGGCGGGGTATTGGTGAACACCGGCAGCCCGGCGAGGCCATAGGCGATGTAGAGCGCCATCGTCGCGGCGCCGAGGCGCGGGCCATAGGCCGCGCCGATCCCGAGGACGGCCAGCGTCTGGAGCGTCATCGGCACCGGCCAGAACGGCACCTTGATCTTGGCGGCCAGCACCATCAGCAGGCTGCCGGCAACGGCCAGGGCGACATTGCGCAGCGTGGCGGAGCGGCTGCCCGAGGCGGGAAGGAGCGTGCTCGCGAGCGTCGGGGCTTGCATGGGGATCATGTCGGCCATGGGCTTGTCGTCCTTTCCCGAAAAGGCCGCGCGACGCGGCCGCTTTTGCGTCTATAGGGAATGCCGCAAGCCCTCACAAGCGGAAGGGCCTTGCACGAATGGGCAGCCGGTTTCGCGGAATCGGCGCAGGCTTGTGACGAGGCGCAGATGGCCGACGAGATCGAATTCGACAGGACCGCGACGACACCGGCCGGCGAGGTCGCGACGCTCTCTCCGCTGGTCCGCCGCGTCATCGCCGGCAATGGCGGTCCGATGACCTTCACCGGCACCTGCACTTATATCGTCGGGCGCGGCACCGTGGCGATCATCGATCCTGGCCCGGACGATCCCGCCCATGTCGAGCGACTGCTCGCCGCCATCAGCGGTGAGACGGTGAGCCATATCGTCGTCACCCACACACATCGCGACCATTCCCCGGCGGTGCCGCTGCTCAAGGCGGCGACCGGCGCCCGGATCGTCGGCTGCGGGCCGCACCGCCCCTCGCGGCTGCTCGGCCCGGGCGAGGAGCGCGTCCTCGATGCTGCCGCCGACACCGGCTATTCGCCGGAAGAGCTGATGCACGACGGCGATGCCGTCACCGGGCCGGGATGGAGCCTCGCGGCCGTCGAGACCCCCGGCCACACCGCCAACCACCTCGCCTTCACCCTGGCGGAGGAGGACACGCTGTTCTCGGGCGATCATGTCATGGCCTGGTCGACATCGGTGGTCGCGCCGCCCGACGGCTCGATGGCCGCCTATATGGCCTCGATCGAGAAGCTGCGCGGGCTCGCCCATGCGCGCTACTGGCCGGGCCATGGCGGGCCGGTCACCGAGCCGCAGCGCTTCCTGCGCGGCCTCGTCCAGCATCGCCGCCAGCGCGAAGCCGCCGTCCTCAATCGCCTCGGGCAGGGCGACGAGACCATCGCCGCGATGGTTCCCGTGATCTATCAGGGCCTGGCCCCGGCGCTGCACGGAGCGGCCTCGCTCTCGGTGCTGGCCCAGCTCGAGGACCTGGTGGCGCGCGGCGCCGTCCAGGCCAGCGACCCCGTCCCCGCCCTGACGAGCCGCTATCGCCTCGCCTGAGCCGACCGGTCAGCGTGCCTCCATCAGCAGCTCGACCTCATCGGCGAAGGCCATGATGCGGGCCGCATTGGCGCCCAGGTCGTGGCTCCCCAGGCGCGAGGCCGAGCGGATGTCGATCCGGCTGCCGTCGACCCGCGGCCTGATCCGGATGGTAATGTCCTCCGAGAAGCGCAGGATGCGCCCGCGCGCCACCGCCTCGACGCGCCCTGCCCCGCTGCGTCCGCCCGGGCGCGTCGTCTCCAGCACCTGCCAGCCGAGGCCCGTCGCCGCTCGCCGCGCGAGGTTGAAGGCCGCGTCGGCCGGCACCTCGAGCAGGATCGGCACGACTTTGGGATAGGCCTGCCGTTGCAGGCGTCGGCGCTCGGAGGGGATGTCGGACGGCACCCGGCCGCTGCGTGCGGCGAGCGCGGCCTGCGAGCGGCTGAAGGCCGGCGGATCCTCGATATCGGTCGAGACGTCCGAAAGCGCTGGCTTCGTCACGAGCCGCACGGCGACATAGCCAGCCGGAACCAGCATGATCAGCGACAGCAGCATTGCGCCCGCGGCCATGCCCACGCCGCGATGGCCGGATTGCCAGATGCGGATGAAGGCGAGAAAGGCCAGCGCCAGCGCCGCCAGCACGATCACATAGGCGCCGGCGACCGGCGCCAGCCCCTCGATGCTCGGTTCCCGCAGGCGAACGAGAAGCAGCGACAGCGCCAGCACGGCCAGCGAGAACCAGGCCAGCCGCCGGCTCCAGATGGCGGCGCGCGAAACCGGTTCCTCGAAGACGAGACGGCGATGCATCGCTCTTAGGTGCCGTTCCAGCCGGCCGAAGGCAAGCGCGGACGCAGCGAAGCGCAATCTTAATCAAGTCGGCGATAGCTGGGCGGGAAGGGCACCGGCTGCGCCGGTCCGCCTCTTCGGCCTGCGTAATCGCCTTCCAGCCGTACGTCTCTTCTCCGAGCCCCGCCGTGAAATTCTTCCCCTCCTCGATCCAGAACTACCTCGTGGCCACCATGGCCTGCCTCTGCGTGCCCGGCATCGGCGCCCTTGCCTACATGGCGGAGCAATCCTTCATGGAAGTGCGGACCAATATGCGCCTGGCCGAGCTGGTGGAAGCCGACAAGGCGCTGCTCCTGACCGGCAACATGATCCGCACCGCCCGCGGCCAGGCCCAGACCAGCATCCAGGCGGTCGATGACCCTGCCCCGCTGCTGAAGCGGATCGAAGAGGCCAGCCGCACCCAGATCGCCGAGGCGATCGCCCAGCTGCGGGACACCGACCTGCCGAACCGCGAGGAGCTGATCGCCGGCATCCAGCAGGAGCAGAAGCTCACCGACGCCCGGATGGCCGATCTCCATGCCGAGGCCGCCAAGCCCAAGCCCCAGCGCAGCCTCGCCGCGACCATGCCCTGGTACAACGGCATCGGCGCCATCGAGGCCGCCATCGTCAAGGCCTCGGACGAAACCTCGAACGCGGCCCGGCTCGCCGACCCTGTGCTCGCCGACCTGCAGGCCTTCAAATCCGCGGGCTGGGACGTGCGCTCGCATTACGGCACGCAATGCTCGGTGCTGCGCCCGGCCTTCGGCTCGGGCAAGGCGCTCGATGCGGCGCAGCTGCGCCGGCTCGGCGAGCTGCGCGGCACGTCCAATGCCGCCAGGGATACCCTCAAGCAGCTCGCCTCGCGGCCGGGCGTCGGCAGCGATCTCGTCCGTAAGATCGGCGTCATGTCGGCCGAGGTCGAGGCCTCGAACCGCAGGATGGACGATCTGATCGGCAAGCTCGGCCAGAACGCCGAGCCCGTCATCGCGGCCGAGGACTGGACGAAGCAGTGCAACGCCCCGTTCGAGGCGATCGTGTCGGCCGTGACCCAGTCGCTCGACGACATGATCACGCGCACGGGCGAGAAGCTCACCCATGCCTGGATCAAGCTCGGCATCGTCGGCTCCCTCCTCGCCGCCCTGCTCGTGATCTGCGTCCTGAGCTGGCGCGGCGTGCAGCGGCGCATCGCCCGCCCGCTCGTCTCGCTGAAATCCGCGCTGGACGGCATGCAGAACGGAGATTTCGCGCAGGCGATCCCGCCGGCGCCCTCGCCTGACGAGATCGGCGCGCTCAGCCGCGCTCTCGAGACCTATCGCGAGAACGCGCTGGCTCTCGAGCAGAACCGTCGCGATCGCGAGCTCGCCATGCTGGCCGATGCCGAGCAGGCCGCCCATGTCCAGAAGCTGCTGGGCGAAGTGGCCGGCATCGTCGCGGCGGCCCGCGACGGCAATTTCTCCGGCCAGGCTCAGGTCGGCGACATGGAAGGGCCGCTCAAGGAACTCGTCGAGGGCATCAACGAGATCAACGTTGTTGTGGACACGGCGACGACGGAGTTTGCCGGGGCGCTGTCGGCGATTGCGGGCGGTGACCTGACGCGGCGGGTGGAGACCGGCTATCGCGGCCGCTTCGCCGATCTCAAGGGCGCGATCAACGAGACGGTCGACCGGCTCTCGGCGACGGTGGCGACGATCCAGACGACCTCGGCCGATGTCGGGCTGGCGGCGCGCGAGATCCATATGGGCGCCGACGACCTGTCGAAGCGCACCGAGGAGCAGGCCTCCTCGCTGGAGGAGACGGCGGCGACGACCGAGGAACTGGCGGCTTCGGTCAAGGCCTCGGCCCAGGCCTCGAAGGATGCCGCCCGGATCGCCGACGAGGCGATGCAGGCGGCCGAGAACGGCGGCGCCATCGCCGGCCAGGCGGTCGAGGCCATGGCCCGGATCGAGAGCGCCTCGCAGAAGATCTCCGACATCATCCGGGTGATCGACGACATCGCCTTCCAGACCAACCTGCTGGCGCTGAACGCGGCGGTCGAAGCGGCGCGCGCCGGCGAGGCCGGCAAGGGCTTCGCCGTGGTCGCCTCCGAGGTGCGCACGCTGGCGCAGCGCTCGGGCGAGGCGGCCAAGGACATTTCGGGGCTGATCTCCTCGTCGAATGCCGAGGTCGGCGAGGGCGTGAAGCTGGTGCGCCAGGCCGGCGACCAGCTCAGCCGGATCCTGGCGGCCTCGCAGAAGGTGGCGGCGACGATCGCCGACATCTCGGCCGCCTCGGGCGAGCAGGCCAACGGCATCGACGAGATGAGCCAGGCGGTGGCGCATCTCGACGAGATGACGCAGCAGAACGCGGCGCTGGCGGAGGAGAGCGCGGCCTCGGCCAATGCGCTGACCGGCCGGATCGGCCAGCTCAACGAACTGGTCGCGGCCTTCCGCACCGGCCGCGAGGCGGCCCAGGCCGCGCCGGTCGCGGCTGCGGGCTCGGCCTCCCCGCGCCCGGCCAAGCCTGCCCTGCGCTCGCTGACTCGCCCGGCGGCAGCGCCGGCCAGCGCCACGGCGGCCGCGGCCGACGGCTCCGAGCCGGAGCGGCTGCGCCAGCTCGCCCAAGCCGCCTTCGCCCAGTCCAAATCCGCCCCCGCCCCGCGCAAGGTCGCCAATGGCCGCGCCCAGGACGCCGGATGGGAAGAGTTCTGAGCTGGGCCCCGCTGCGCC
>NZ_FUYX01000009.1 GCF_900168195.1 Allobosea thiooxidans
CTCGTCCATGATCTCGCCGGCGGCAACTTCCTGGCTCATCAGCGCAATGTCGTCCTGGTCGGAGGCACCGGGACCGGCAAGACCCATCTTGCCATCGCGATCGCCCGGGCCTGCATACGTGCCGGCGCTCGCGGCCGCTTCTTCAACGTCGTCGATCTCGTCAACAAGCTCGAGGCCGAAGCCCGCGCCGGCCGCCAGGGCCGCATGGCCGACTATCTCGCCCGCATGGACTTCATCATCCTCGACGAACTCGGCTATCTGCCCTTCGCCCAGTCCGGCGGGCAACTGCTCTTCCACCTGGTCAGCAGGCTCTACGAGCAGAGCTCCGTCATCGTCACCACGAACCTCGCCTTCGGCGAATGGCCGTCCGTCTTCGGCGACGCCAAGATGACCACCGCGCTCCTCGACCGGCTGACCCATCACTGCGACATCGTCGAGACCGGCAACGAAAGCTGGCGCTTCAAGAACAGGCTCTGAGTTCCCCGCACACCACCGATCCGGAGCCGGCGCGGCTGCGCAATCCAGACCAGCTCCGCCGCGCCGCCTCCTCGCCGTGAAGCATACTCAAGGGGGCAACATTGGACGCCGATCGGGGGGCAACTTTGCGGGCCGTTTGACAATATGTCGAGTGAAGCGATTTCGGAAGAACCAGCCGAAGCTGCTTTGCCCGCATTTCACTTGTCTGGTTTTCCGAGATACCGGGCTCCAGCGTCAGCAAGTGCTTTTCGCGGATCCTGTGGGCTTCGGAAAGTACCTGACGCCAGCGATCCTTCAGCGTCGATTTCGACCCGAGCATGGTGAGGCGCGCAGACGGGAATGCCGGATTCCGGTACTCCTCCTGGCTGGGAAAAAGAAAGTCCGGCTTGTTGCGATTCTCCGTCTCGACCTCACGGTCGAAACGCACCGCGTGGGCAGAAAAGACCGCCTCAAGGTGATGTTCAAGCGCCAGGCCCGCACGCTTCTTGCGGCGGTTCTGGACGCTTTTCGAGAAGCCCATAAAACCGTCGACATCCGTGCCTTCGTCGGAATGAAAACCGCTCTTGATACGGTCCGCCACCACATGCCTTTCCAAGCGACGAAACAACTGTTCTTCCCTGTCAACCCAAGCCACCAAGGCGGTATCCGGATCATCCGCGGCCGAAACGTCAGGAAGTGAAGTCCGCGCGAGCTCTGACAGGACGCGGGTTGGCGGGAATACCAGCCCGAATTTTTCGATCAGCGTATCGAGGCGGTCAGCTTCCGGCTCCTCAACCTCGATCCCCAGCTCGTCGAGGATATATCGCGCGGTAAAATCCAGCTCGGCGGCATTGTCCTTGCTGATCTCCAGCGCTTCAAACTGTAAGGCCGGTTGCTCTTCAAGCCCGAACAGCCACAGCAACTGGTTCTGGATAGTGCTGTCCCCGGGGACGATGATGGCCATGAGCGTGTTATCGGTGCGTCTGGCGATAAACAGGACATCGCCTTCGGCTGCAGCCTCGCACACCGCATTTGTCGGAAAATAAAGCCTGTGCTCGCTTCTCGGAGGCTTCCGGGACTGGTACCAGGTCAGAAATCCTTCTTCGGAAAGCGCCTCCTGCTCGCCGCCGATCCAGATGAACATTGTCTGGTATTGCACCCGGGCGGGCGTCCCGAGCAGGCTCTTGAGCTGCTTCGAACTGTTGAATTCGTGCTGGTTCGAACGAAGGATGTTAGCCTCCACAGCGCTCAAGCGTTTGACCGCCACGCCGTCGAAATAATCTGAAAGCAGCCCCCGCCGCATAACCTATGCGCTTCCCCTGATTTCGAAAAAAGGAACATCAGATTGAAGCCAGGACGCGCATTCGGCAATCACGGTCTCAATCGGCAACCTAGCCTTACCTTTCAGTGCGCACTCCCAGACGATTCCCTGCCGCCAGCCTGCTTCCTGCAAGGCGGCCAAGGCAAGCGCATCGACCTCACGGTTCCGCTGAATCTTGGCTAGCCAGAAGTCTGGTCTACTGGAGGGCCATTTGAACAGATGGCAATCGTGCCCGTGCCAGAAGCATCCGTGAGCGAAGAGAGCAGCCCTGTATCTCGGAAAGACGATATCAGGCTTGCCCGGCAGGGCGCGATCATGCAGCCGGAACCGGAACCCGGCTGCATGCAAACCACGTCTCAGCATAAGCTCCGGTTTGGTGTTCTTACCCCGAATGCCGGCCATCATCCGGCTGCGCACTTCCGGGGTAACGATGTCAGGCATGGACTGCTGCCGCAGGCATATCTGGACGTGTGACCGCAGGAACCGGACCTGACAGCACGGGATACTGCCTGCCTTTCGAAAGCGCGGTCTCGATGTGGCTTTTCATGGCCTCCGCAACAAACTCGACGACCGGAACCACAACGGCATTGCCGAACTGACGATAGGCCTGGGTATCGGAAACCTCGATCCGAAAGCGTCTTTCGCCCCGGTCGAATCCCATCAGCCTGGCGCACTCAAGTGGCGTCAGCCGTCGCGGCCGCTTACCCGGCTGGTCGATCAACACTTCCGACCCGTCCTTGTAGTAACGGGCCGAAAGGGTACGGGCTACATCATCAGGACCGAACAGGCTGTATCCGAACCCATTGCCTTTCGCCTGATGCTTTTCCTTGTAGGCTTGCAGATACTCCCAGAGGCGCGGAGTGAGTGTATATTTCGGGTCAACCTCGTCATGTGGCTGGAGAATGCTCCCGAGCTTCGGGCCGCTTTTCGCAGACGGCAACTTCAGCCCCTTGAAATCGAACTGCGACGGCTCGCGGAACCCCACAATAAACACTCGTTCCCGCTTCTGCGGGACCCATGGTTCAGAGCTGATAACGCGGTGCTGGACATGATAGCCTAGCTCGTTCTGCAAAACGTTCATGATGGTCGCAAACGTGCGCCCCTGATCATGGCTTTCGAGATTTTTGACGTTCTCCAGAACGAATGCGGCTGGCTTGTGATGGGCAATGATCTGGGCCGTATCGAAGAACAGGGTCCCCTGCGTGTCGCAGAGGAAACCATGTGGTCGCCCGAGTGAGTTTTTCTTGGAGACCCCCGCCAGAGAAAACGGCTGGCATGGAAAGCCGGCGAGCAGGACGTCGTGTTTCGGGATCAGGCCCGGACTTTTCGAGAATTCCCGCACATCGCCGTTGACCCGATGGTTATCAGGGAAGTTCAGCGAATAGGTCTGCTGACTGTGTGGATCCCATTCAGAGGTGAAGACGCAGCGACCTCCGATACTTTCAAAGCCCAACCGTAGCCCACCTATCCCGGCGAAGAGGTCGATGAAGCGAAAATCTGCCTTACCTACGTCACGTACCTTGAGGCGACGATCGGCTACATCCTTGAGTGTCTTCAGGGCCAGGCGGGGGACCCGCGACGTTCCATCCTCGTATCGATAGGCAGTGCGAGGTGAAACCTCCAGAAGCGCGGCGGCCTCATCGAGCGTCAGGCCAGCCTGCTCCCTCAATCTGTTGAAATCAGTGCGTTTTCTGCTTCGCATGATACGGCTCGAATCATCGTCTGGGTCGATTTTTGTCAGATTGACATTATTGATCCTTACAGACAATGAATGTTCATCATATGTTCTGTTTTTTTCGCTTCCTTGCACAGCTTGTCCCGAGATCGCCGTGCCTTTAACCGAGCCAATGGGCCATCGACATGGCCGTCATGCGATCTGCCTCGCCAACGCCTTGTCGGCACCCCTGCCATCGCCATGCGCCGGAACGCACATGGCGTGAAGATGGGCCGATCGCCATCGCTCGGCTGAAGCCGCGCTAGCTCCACATCTTCTCTGCGAACATTCTTTCGTCCGGCCCGCTGACATCGCCATAGATCGCGGTGGTCCGCATCGAGGCGTGCCCCATCCACTTCTGCACCAGATGCGGCGGAACGCCGGCTTGGAATGCAGCGACCGCGAACCCGTGCCGCAGCGCCTTTGGCATAGCTCTCGCTCCCACCAGACCGCAGGCAATCAGGCTTTCGTGGACCTGCCGCCACGCGGTCGTGCGGCTGAACTCCCACAAAGGCGAAGCTGAATTCTCTGCCCTCTGGCAGGACGCCAAGCCGAAGAACGTGTCGAGAGCGACGATCAGATCCGTAGGAAGAGGAACTTCCCGGACAACTGGCCTTCGCCTCTTGAGAGTGACGAGCGAAACCAAACACCGATCGAGATCCAAAGCCACAGGCGTTACCGCAAGAGCCTCGGAAATGCGCGCGCCGCTGAGTGCCAGGAACCGGCAAAATAAGCTGATTTCGGTCGCGCGCGCATCCAGCGTGGCGAGATAGCGTTTCCGCTCCGCCCCGTTGAGGTACTTGCGGCCACCCTCTGCCGCGTGGAGCGGGCTTGAGGCCATGCGCAACGGTATTGCCGATATTGTTTCACGCTCGAAAAGCATCGTCAGGCCAGCGGGTTGGAGGTGAAGCGGCCAAGGAGCAACCGCAAACACAAGGCTTAAAAAGCACTTTTCGCCTTTAAATTCAAGCAACTTAACAATATCGGCAAAAGCGTTTCAAGAAATATGCCGTCGACGTGCAACAAAATACACCATAGCGATACTAATTGCACTCCCATGTACCGTCATGATCCTTGCCGCCGCTAACGATCCGCCGTCTGCACGCTCTCTCGCCGAAGGCGATCTCCGACGCGTGAACCAGGATCTGAGGGGGCAGACCGAACGGTTTGCGCTTGTACTAGGGGATTCCCATGCAGTCGGTCTCGCAGCCCATATGCCCTGCCAGCGCGTGAGCGCAGCGGTTGGAGGTTTGAAGGCTGCTGATGTTGCCGAGCAGGTCCGCCGTCTCGACATCCGAAAGCCGCCGGCTGCGGTTCTGCTGGCCGTGGGGACAAACGATATGTTGCGCAAGCACAGGCCGCTCCAGAGCCGCAGGGATTGGGTGTCGAGCTTGCAGAAAGCGGTCGCCCCATTTCGCGGCCTCGGAGCCCGGGTGATTGTCCTGGCCCTGCCGCCGATCGGTCGCGAACTGGATCGTGTTTTCGAACAGAGCGCGGTTGCTCCCTATTCCGAAGCCTTGGAGGAAATGTGCCGAGCCGATGGCTGCATCTATGCCGATCCCTGGACCGACGCGCGGTCGGACAAATTTGGCCAAGGCCGTCCCGAAGCCATGTCCGATAACCTGCACCTTGACGATTATCGCCCTGCGATGAAGGCGTTGGAGCCACTCGCTTGTGGTTGAGCCCGCGCTTGTGGGCGCAAAAGCCGGGCCCGCCGCTGGCGCGACGGGAACTTGTTCTGGGTGGCCCTCCGGCTCGGTACGGCGCGATGGGAGCGCGCGTTCGCCTCCGGGCCGACCGCGGCTATCGCCGCGGCGATAGCCGGTTCAACCCGCTATCGCATGTCCTTTACGCAGGTCAGGCCCTTTTCACGTGTATTTCAACGTGAAGTGCCTCTTTTGGTTAGATTTGCGCGGGAATCCCGGCTCGTGACGTATTTTTCTCGTATTGGGGCGCAGTAGTATGACCGAAGATGCATTTTCTGTTTCAGAAGCGCTGATTGATCGGGCTGGGCGCGCCGCGTCGAACCGGGATATCGATGCGCTTGCGGCTATCATGCCGCAGATCGCCTCAAGTCTCGTCCGGTTTCACATCCTAGTTGGCGACCCTGCGCAACTCAGTCCTTGCGAGCGCGCGGCCATCTTTCACCAATCTTCGATTGTCATAGCCAAATTACGAACGATCATACAATTGACCATCGAGAACATGTCGACGCTATCCGCCGAATTCAATGAGAAAATCAAATGCCTGCTCCTTCAAAGATCGAGAAGTTAGCGCTTATGATTGTATCGGCGTCGATTGTGTCTCGCTTCATTCTGAGGTTATTCGTGATTTCATGCTTGTCATGGCTGGCTCTTCGGCTGATTTTCAGCTTGTGACCCGGTGATAATTGCGTGTCTCCCTCGTTGCTGGAATCGGTTCAAGTCCGAGACATCGCCAATGAACATCTCTGCGAATGACGCGTACAGAGCTTATGGCTCCAGGCCACCTGCGATTGGCGGGATGACATTTGGCTTAGGCACCGGCTCTTGGTATGGCACCGCTACCCCCGGATTCTGGGATTATTGGCGTGCGGGCGCTGCCGAGCTCAGGAAGATCGGATTCCGCGTCACTCGCGTTGGCTCACAGAAGTATGGCCACTGGCAAGTCACGTTCGACGGCCACCGCGCGACCCAAGAGCAGATCGAGGCTGCTCTTGTTCGGGTCCGCGCGGCGATGGCCAAGGCCGGTTGAGATCACCTCTGCCAGGGGTTGGCCGAATATCGGCCAGCCCATTCATCGACGTCGAAATAACTCGCCTTGGACAAGAGGATTGGCCGCTTGCTGGTGGCCCCGCTCTCCCCGGTTACGACGGCCACAACGACGTCGTCGGGCAGCCGCGCCACCTCTTCCACGCGCAAGAGCCGGCGCGCCTGGTCCCGGGTCGACAATCCCTTGTTCCGCGATCCGGTTTCCAGGCCTCGGCTCGACCGGCTCTCTGATTCATCGTCGACGGTCACGGTGAACTCGCCCAGGATGGCGGAGACGTACTCCGCCGTCTCGCGGTCGAAGCTGCCAACATTCATGAAGGTGGTCACCGCTGCATTAGCCACCCAGAGCTTCAACCCGTCGCGACCATAGGCGCTCTCGAGCTGGCTGAGAGATTGGACGATCGCCCAGATCCGGATCCCCGCGGAACGGCCGAGCGTCAATGCCCCGACGCCGTCGCTGTCCGCAATGGCGTCGAGCTGGCCGAGGGCCGCCATCTCGTCGAGCAACAGCACAACGTCGCGAGGCGGCCTTCCGCCATCGATGATGTGTGCCGAGATCGCGGTGACGAAGACGCGGATAAGCGCCTTGTTCATCGACATGAACTGCTGGGGTACGCATAGAAAGACATCGATGGGCGAGCGATCATCGCGTAGATCGTCCAGCGAGAAGGTTGATTTCTCGCAGGCCCGGCGCACGCTGGCGTCGCCAAAGCAGCCCAGGAATCGCATGATCGTCGAGAACTGGCTGCCTTTTTCGTCGCTGCCGATTTTGGCCCAGGTCGTTGTCGCCGCCCGGGCCAAGCGATCGCCGGGCTCGCGTGGATCGGTCTCGATCGCTTTGAAATTCTGCTCCAACTGATCGGTGCCACCTGTGAAGAAATCGAAGACCCCCGGCAGGGAGGGAGCGACCTTCTGCACGGCATCGGGCCAGATGCCGCGCTTGTTTGCATCGACCACGAACGAAATCACGCCCGCGATGATCGAGATCGCCGACTCCTCGAAATGCGGGTTCGACTGGCCCGAACTCGATTTTTCGACCACCGCCCCCGCGACGCGCCTGCAATCCGCTGCGAACTTGTCGCTGCCATGCCTAACATAATCGAGCGGATTCAGCGCATCGGTATCCTCCCCGAGCTGCACGATCCCAAACGGATTGATGATCTTGACGCTGTGCCCGAGCAACCGTCGCGCCTTGGCCGCGACCGCTGCGTTCTCGCCCTTCGGGTCGTGGATGATGATCGGTCCCGGATAGTCGATCAGGGTCGGAATGACGATCGAAGAGGTTTTGCCTCCGCCCGGCGGGGCGAAGGTCAGCAGCGAACCTGCGCCGCGCCAGCGGATGATCGATCCATTTTTCCCTGTCGCGACACTCGGCTCGGCGCCAAGCTGAGCCGCGAGCCTCGCCGATTTTTTCGTCCAGCGGCCGAGAATGAAGCCGGGCTGATCACCACCGATCATATGCGTGACCTCGCGCCAGCGCGCGAACCGGGCGCCACCGAGGTGATCGCGCGATGACCGATCGACGCTGGGGCGGCGCCGTAGCGTGGTCGTCAAATGCAAGATTGCCAGCCAAATCAGCGCAATCATGCCGCCAGCTAGCAGCGCAAGAATCAGAGTTTCGGCTTTCGGATCGGGCAAACGATAGATCAGGACCGCGCGCCAGAAACCGCTGGTCGGCGCCCATGGGACGACATAGTAGAACGCCGCTGCCAGGCTTGCGGCGAGGCCGAGCAGTCCAAGCTTCGGCCAGTGCCGCCATGCCATGAGGAGGCTGAGAGCTTGGCAGAGCACCGCAGGCAGGAGCGGAATAAGTGCCGCGCTCCAGCCCATGCTTTGAAAACTCATTGTCCAATATCTCCGTCAATATAACGCAGCGCCATCGAAAGCGCGCCGATTGCAATCGCGGGCTCCAAGATGCTCGGATCAATTCCGGCTCTCAGGATGTGATAGCCGGCGGCTGCGAGCTGGTTGGTCTGGTAGTTTGATTTCGGCCGGGCCGGCCCTGCATTCAGAAGCGAAAACCCGACGCGCCTTGCCTGCCGTTCCGTCGCCGGAAGCAGGATGATGTCGAAGGCCTTGGACGCGATGCGCTCGACAAACAGGACGTCGGACAGATCGACGCCGGCAACAATCGCCACGCCAGCAGCTTCGATTTTCCGGCGAAGTTCCCGGTGCTTGCCGATCCGAGGCGCATCCTTGCGTCGCTTAATCCGCGACGATCGCGCCAGCCTGCTCACCTCCCGTCGCGCTCGGACCAGGCGCTTGAGGCTGCGGCCTCGACGGCCGGCCGCGCCGGCGCGACCTCCCGGCAGCCCCGGGAAATCGGACCAGGTAGTCGGCGGCGAGTGGCTTCAGTTCATCTCGATCGCGGGTGTAGCGATCGACTGCGCCGAGCAGGACGCCGCCGAGAATATCGTCGGGAATTGTCAATGCACCGACGCGCTCTGCGATTTCGGCGATCTCCGCGCGCCTCGCCGCGGTCGCGCTTTCGAGCTCGCTCCGAAGGGCATCCTTCTTGGCCTGCGCCTCAGCGTCGATCCTGGCTAATTCCGCCTCACCGTTCATGAGCGTTCGTATTGTTACAGTCATTGTGGCCTCTATATTTAGAATAGAGGTACATTTTACGCGTTTATGTCGCTTCTCTCAAACGAATTATTGCGCCATATCGACAGTGATATTTGCGGTTTCAGTAGTGCTCACATATAGCAAAATGATATTTTGCATCGTTCGGCCCTGCCGGCGGCTATTTCAGGCGCGCGACTAGCGCGAATTTCCATGGCGAATGACGTTCACAGATTGCACATGCGCACGGATTTCGTGTCGCGTTCAGGCGGCGCCGGAACCGTCGCAACCGCGGCGTATAACGATCGCACGGTGTACCAGGAGCAGGCGACGGGTCGCATTTTCGACTACGCCTCGGACGTGCCGCCGCTCGCGGCTGCCATCCTCGCACCGGACGAATTTTCGCTACCCAGGCTCAAGAGTGATCCGGCTGCGTTCTGGAATGCGGTGGAGGGCCACGAAACCGCCGCCCTGCTGCACCGCTACAGACGTGACCCGGTTCGCGCCATCGAGGCGGTCGAGAATGCGCAGACAGCGTTGAAGGGGCGCTTTACGTTATCCAACGCCCTGCCGCGCGAGATGCTGCCCGAGGTCGCGGAGAGCATTTTGCGGCGTGCGATTGTCGATGAGCTGCGCGGCGTGGTGCATTATTCGATCCACGCCGACGCCGGCAACTACCACGTCCATTTCATGATCGCCGGCCGCAAGGTGTCGGTCGATGGCGCCTTTGGATCGCGGATATTCCGACAGCCCCAGCAGATCAAATCTTGGACCCAAGGATTCCGTTCGATTGCGGCCGACGAGCAGAACCGGCGGCTAGCGGCCCTCAACCTGGCGAGCCATGTCGAGCACCGTTCCAATGCGAGCCTTGGAATTTCCCTGCGGGCCACCGTCCATGTCGATCACGCGACCGCGGCCACATCAACCAAATCCCCCGATCCCGACATCGGGATTTCAGGCCATAATGCCCGCGTCCAGGCAGAAAATGCCGAGGTGATCCTGTCGAACCCGCGCGATGTCGTTGAACTCCTTTTCGTAGGCCATCGGGATGAATGGGGCAGGAGCGAAGGCCAATTGTGCCGCGACAATGCCACGCTCACGGCGCGCGACATCAAATCGAAAATCGTCAAGCTGACGGGTGGACGCGACGACATCGCGGACATCGCCTTTGACCGGCTTTTACACGATAGGCGGCTCGTCGCACTCGGGCAGGATCTCCGAGGCAATGAACGCTACACGACGCGCGAGTATCTGGATCGCGAGGCCCGGCTGGTCGAAGCTGCAAAATCGCTCGACCGCCGGTCCTCATTTTCTGTTCGCGGCGAGCTGTGCGACGGCGTCATCGCCCAAAAGTTTGCCTGGCTGAATGCCGAGCAGAAGGCCGCCGTCAGGCATATGACGGGAGCAGCTGATATTGCACTGGTCCAGGGCCGGGCTGGTGTCGGAAAGACCACAATAATGCAGGCCTCCCGCGAGATTTGGGAAGCGTCCGGTTATCAGGTGCGCGGCGCAGCCATTGCTTGGAAAGCCGCGCGGCTGCTGGAGGCAGAGGCAAAAATTCCATCGGCCTCGATCGCCGCTATCGTCAATGCCGAGCGCCAGCAGCGTGACCATGGCACATGCGCGCGCCCGGAACTGTTGTTGAAGCGCGGCCAGGTGCTGGTGATCGACGAGGCCGGCATGGCCGATGTCCGATCCATGGAGATACTGGCAACGGCAGCGGACAGGGCGGGCGCTAAGATTGTCGCCATTGGCGATAGTGCGCAGTTCTCAGCCATCAGCGCAGGTCCCGCCTTTTCGATCTTGCAGGACACGGTTGGCGCGGCCCAGATCAACACCATCATGCGCCAGACTGCCGACGCCGAGGACATTTTCGTCGCCAAGGGGCAGGCGAGGCACGACGCGATATCGAGCCTTGCCGGCGTCTCGCTCGTCGAACGGCGCGCCGTCGTCAAACGGAATCTGGAGCTGGTGGCCGACATCAACCGGGGTGCGGGATCGATCTGGCGACGCGAGGCCGCGCAATTACTTGCGGCCGGCAACACTGCAGACGGCGTAGGCGAGTGGCAAAGGCGCGGTTTTGTCACCGCCTCGGAGAATCACGACGCGACGATCCGACAGGTCGTCACTCGCTATTTCGAGCTTCGCGACCAGGGCGAGGCAGCGCAGGCCATTTACGCCTCCACCAATCGCGACGTCGACCAGCTCAACCGGGGAATCCGGGCTGGCCTTCAGGAGCGCGGCGAACTGGTCGACGACACCGTCGGCATTCGGATCGGCGGAAAGTCGTTCGTCGCGGGCGACCGGATCTCGTTCACGGCGGGCGATGTGACTGGGCAGATCGTCGCTGGCGGCGTGGTCAACGGCGACGGCGGAATCGTTGTGATGGCCTCTCCGGAGCGCGTCACCATTTCGCTCGACGATAAGAGGGTTGTCGCATTCGATCCCAAGGCGTGGACCGATATCAATCACGCCTACGCGACGACACACTACAAGGCCCAAGGCCAAACCGTCGACGGCACCGTGCACGTCCTGGCTGATCGCTATCTGCGGAGCGATGGCGCCTATGTCGCGCTGACCCGGTCGAAGCAAGACACGTTCGTCTATTATTCGCGCGAGGAGTTCGCGAACTACAACGAGCTCGCCAAGTCGTTGTCGCGCGCGCCCGAGACCTTTGCGGCCCGGGACATCACCCGCGCTAGCGGCGAGGTGGCGGATTCCGTGCGTAATGTTGTGCTCGCCGGCCGGCGCATGGCTGACCTCTTGCATGCGGCCGACGCCAGGGACAGGGACTTGGGCGACGCAGAGCGCGACGAACTCGGCCGCCTGCGGGCCGACCGTTCGGCGGCAGCTCAACGACTGGTCACGGCGGCAGATCGTGCGGATGTCATCAAGACAGCGCGCCATGCCGGCCTCTCCTGGGCGCGCCTCGAGGAAATCGCCGGCGTCCGCGAGCCTGTCCGCTCACCCGCCCAGATGATCGTTGATGCTGTCGCCCGCGAGTGGCTGAAACTTCACGATCGCGCACGCGAGCTCTGGCATCGCATCCGGGGCGATGCACCCGGCCGGGAGCGCCAGCACCCCGATTATCCCGCCTACAGCCAGGAGCGAGACAGCCGAAACAAGCTCGCTCTGGCGCTGAACGCCCAGGCCGCTGTCGCGCGAGACTCCCTCCGCCACCTGGGCCGAAGGGGCGATTGGAAGGCGGCTCGAAGCCAGGCAGCGGCGGCCGAGCGCGAGATTGAGATGATCCTGCGCCAGACGGCAAAAGACCAGCAGGAGCGCCCGCAGCCGCTGAGCAAGATGCAAGCGTCGCTGGACAGGCACCTGGCGCCAATCATCGCCGAAAAGCTCCGGGCCGTCGGCGGCAACATCAAGCGCGCGGCCGAGGTCGGCCTCGCGACCCACCAGACCGCCGCCGGGCTGTTTCTGAGTGACGCCAGGACGCCGGAGCTTCGCACCTCGCTGCGCGCTATCTTGCACCAGATTCAAGCAGCGAGGGCAGTGCAGGCCCCGGTCGCAGCGGAGAAGGTCGCCGCGACTGAGCATGAAAAGGCTGGTCCGAAGCAGAAGCTCTGACCGAGGCGCTCCTACCGAACTCTGGCGGCAAGATTCTGCAGCGCCGCAAGCGCGGCGCCGCCCAAGCCGTTCCCGCCGTATCCGAGCCAATGCGTTGCCGCCTCCGACCATGCCTCGCAGCGCTTCATGATGAACAGCGCTAGGCACATCGCTCCGACCACAGTGATGAACATCTCCAGCGGAATCGCGCCGTCGTTGAACATCTTGCCAAAAACATCCGCGCCGGTAGCAAATCCGTAGGCGTCCATGACCTGCTTGATCGCCGCATTCAGGATGGTCGCCACCATCGTGATCAGGACCAGATGCACGGCCGGTTGTGCAATCATCTTCACCGACCACCAGGACATGGGACGCGACTTGCGAAACAGCGCGGCAGGCAAGGTCAGTGGCAGCGTCGCAGCGCCGATCGCCACCTGGAACATCGCGACGACAAACAGGATGCCCAGCACTAGCGTGTAGGCGATGTAGGCGAGGAAGATCACGATCGTCTGCAGGATGAGCGGTATGTTCGAAAATCCGCTCCACAGGCTGCTTTTCATGTTCTTCTTGACGCCCCACCACGCATTGGAGAGCAGGTTGTTCGGCTGCGCAATTGCTGCACGGATGCTGCAATCGGCCGCGGTCACGATTTGTGAAATAGCGCCGCTGCCGCCGGCGCCGACGTCCTCAGTCGCGCGGCCTGGTGCCACCGAGCCTTCTGAGCCGCCGAGCTGATCCGAGGCTTGGAGCCGGCGCGCGATGTCGTATGATGCTTCGTCCGGAAACCGAAACTCCGGCTGGCCATTGCCGGCTGGATTTACGTTGGTGCAGGCATAGCCGCCGGCTGACCCGCCGGGGCTTGCGACGAACTCGCTTCCGATTGCGATCGCCGCATTGAAAATCGGGGCACCGACGTTGCCCCATAGCCAGCCAGGGCTACTCAACAGCGCCGATATGACGGCCAGCCCGAGCAGCAGCTTGCCGAGCTCACGCCAGTTCGAAAGCACGCCAAGCATGGCGCCGCCGGCCAGGACCAGGGTGCCGAAGCCGGCGAGCATCGAGGCGATCCAGACGCCGTGAGTTTTGCCGATCTCGTTCCCGCGGGCCAGGAATGCATCGAGCGGTACTGCGATCGGCTGGAGTATCTTGCACGGCCAGCAGCCGATTTCCTCGACCGAGCCCTGATTGGCAGACCCGCCGGATTGAGCTGTGTTCAATCCGTTCGCATTTCCGCGGTCGGCGCTGTCCTGCGGCTTGAAGCCCTGCAGGCTCTCGGCCTGCTTCGTGAACTGGGAGACGTCGTATCCCGCACCCTTCTTCATGTATTCGGCAACACAGATGCCGTTGCCGTCATTGGTCGCCGTTCCTTTGCCCGGCATGCAGTTTCCGCCGTTCTCAAGATAAGCTTTGACCTTTCCGACACCGAATTGCGACGCAAAGATAAGGCCAGAATCCGTGACGACGGTGCCGTCGGACATTGTCTTTCCGGAAAATGACGTCAGGTTTAATCCTTGCATCGTCTTCCAGTTTTGCGCCTGGTATGACTCCCAAGCATTGTTCTGTGCGGAAGTGTTATTCAGATAATGATTTAGCGTGTAAACGCCATCCTTTCCGGTCCAGTTATATGGATTGTTCATGGCAGAGTTATCTTTGCTGGGCGTACCCTGCTTGATATACCCGGCGTCGATAAGCGCTGCCGTACCCATCTGATACAGACCGGCATATCCATACTGGTTCACGACCGTCGCATTATTGGCGCTTTCTCGCTGTGCCACGGCCTGTTTGAAGTCAGCCCAGCCGCCGCGCGATTGTGCAACGGCTGGGATGGAAGCTGCTGCCAGCGCGATCGCGACGACCACACATCCTCGTAATTGCAATGTCATGATGAAATCCCACGAAATATCAGTTCAGTTCAATATCCTGATCGCAAATACGGAGCTTGCCGCCATCGGATGAAATGGCCGCTCTATCGATCAGATCGCAGGCATCAACCGTAATGATATTCCGGTCCTTGCGGATGATCGCCCAGCTACATTGGTTTTGCGAACACGTCGCATGCGAATTGACCATGAAAACATAGGTCGGAGCACTGCGCGCCCCCAATGTCGCAAGCCAGACTCCATTTCCTGGCCGAGCCGGTTTGCTTCCGGCGACGCCTTCGACCGTGAACGGCGCGGCATAGCCGAGCCCGGCGATATCGAGCAGCTGCGCAGCGAACTCAGATTTTTGCTGGCCATATCCGATCTGCTCGAACCGGAGTGCCGCGTAGCCAGCCGGTGGCCAGGGCGCTTGCGGCTCCTGCGCTTTCGCCGAGATCACGCTCAGCGAGGCGGCAATTGTTAGAATAGAAAACGCTTTCATCGACAGAACTCACTTTGAATAGTCAATGGTCAGCGGGCACGGAACGGGTGCTCGCGATTGAAATGCTCGCTGCATGCAGTCCTTCAGCCGAACATTGTGGTTCAGCCAAAGGTAGACGGCCATGTTTCGCTCCTGGCCGTGCAGCCCAAAGCCGTATTCATTGACGGCGGCATATGTCGTCCCGCCGAAGAAGCCGATCAGCGGCAAAAGCACGGCGAAGATCGAGCCGGCGACTAGATTGCGGTTCGTCAGGGTCCGACGCTGTTGAGGGATGGCGGAATGTGAAATTACGTCCGCTAGTATCGATCGAATTTCTCTCAGCTCGCGCTCTACACGCTCCGGCTCGTTCGGTCTTGCCCCCGCCTCGATCCGCGATAGGGCTGTTTGGATCTGGCACGTCTGTGCCAGAAGATTGCCAACGCCATCCGCAATCGCGGTGACCTCGACCGCCAGCGCGTCCGTCAGCGCTGGCTGCTCATTGGATCCGTATTCCGTCATGTGGCTTTCACTCTGGCCGCCAATCGGCAGCGGGGAAGCGGGAGGGGCGCCACCAGCCGTCGCGTCCGGCATGGCGCGAGTGCTGGGGCATTCCCGGCTTTCCGGCGGTGCGATAGGCTCGATCCCAGGCGTCGAATTCGTCGGTTCCGACGGCGACAAAAACATTGTTGCCACCAGTTCGCAGTCCCGCTGCGCCGTCGTGCGAGATCGTGAAGTCGACAAAAAGCCGCTCGCGAAGGAACGATTTGAGATAGTTGCGCTTTCGGCCCGCGCGTGCCCGGCTCGCGATGTACTCGCCTGCGACGGCCAGCGCGTGGCGCTGGTCGACCGGGCTAAGCCGCTTGAACGCGGTCTCAGCCTGGGTCCGACTCTCGCCGGGCTCCCAGTTCCACTCGTTGGCCAGAGCCCGCCAGCGATCGCCTTCGGCTAACGAGCGTGCAGACGGCGGATCAGAGGGGAAGGGGGTGTGTAGTTCTTGTTCTGACTCAGTTCTTATTATGTCGTCCTGATTTGCCACCTCTGGCAAAGCCGCGTCTGGCAAATCAGGACGTGGCTCTTTCAACTCGTCGCAAGCCACGTCCCCGTTTTCATGACCTGGCGTTTGGCCTTGCGTGGTCGTGGAGGACGCCTCGTCGAGCACGACATACTCGATTCCAATGAACGCCTTGGTGACCGGGTTGCGCTGGCGCTCCCGCGTTACCCAGCCGGTCCCGACCAACTCGCGGACCAGGTTGTGGATCTTATTGCGTCCGATCTGGAAGCGTCGGCGCAGATGCTCGACTGAGAGCGCCCAGTTGTCCGGTCGCGAGCGCAGCCAAGCCAACAGGCCCATGGCCTCGAGCGAAAGCCGTTCGTCATCAAACAGTTCGTTGCTGATGATCGTGAAATTCCGCGTGACGCGGCGGCGAATGATCATGCCGCACCGTCAATTCTTGCGCTGCGTGTCGGCCGGATCTTCCATCCCGGCGGACACCCAATCAATGAGCGCTGTGCGCATGTAGTAGATTCGCCGGCCCCGCCGTGCGTACGGTGGGCAAGCGCCGCTCTGCCTGGCGCGGCGAAGCCTGAGCGCGGTCGGCGAGCAGCCTAGTAGTTCCGCAGCTTCGTTTTCGCTGAGGATTTCTCGTTGTGTTGAAAAAACAGACATTTGGCGCACCAACTCGTGCGGTCACCCTTCACGGTGACCGTCGAATTTGACGCCTCGCGCGTTTGCGCCCTGAACGCCGGGTGCTGCACTGGGTGGAGCTGACCGTTTCGCCCTTGAACGAAAGCGAAACATAGTCAATCTAGGTGACCTATTTCGATTGATCAAGATTGCTCACGATGGAAATCGTCATCCAGCCTCTCGCGCATGATCTCCTCCAATGGGCCGAGCTTTTGCCCATACTTGAGGGTAATCCCGGGACGTATTTCCAAACGAGATGGCCGTATGCCGAGCTCGAGAAGCCGCCTCGCCCTGAGGTGCTACCTCGGCACCCCACGCCAGACGAGCTGTCGTACAATGAACTCAAGCTCGCGTCGGCTCTCAATGCTGGTCAGCGACTTGATAAGAAACCGAGCGAGCGTGTCCGTGCCATCGCTCAGTTCATCAAATTCGGAGTGGCGCAGGTGGCCCAGGCCGAGCGCCAGCGCCAATATGATCGCGACCGTGAGAGTTTAAAAACAGGGATGGCGCTCGCACACGACATCCTTGCCGCGGCATGGGCTGATCCAGATCTTAAAGCCCTGGCCCGCGGTCAGATCTCTGACCATCTCAAAAAGCTCGAAAAATTGCAGCGCCGCGCAAAAATGGGATAATTCATGGGATTAAAAAGTTATCAACACATAAGATATTGAATTATAAAGAATTTGAGTTCCGCCCCTGGGCACCATTCCATCTCCCTGTCGTCGAGATGCTTGGCTTTTGATTTTCCCACCGGACACAACCGTCCTGGGAAAGTGGGAAACATCCGCTCAGGCTTCTTCACTCACCAACTTGCCCCGCCGCTCCGCGAGTTCGAAGTCTGGATGCCTCGCTTCCTGAACCGCTCTGCTCGCAACGGCATCACGGGTTCCGTCAGCGCTTTGCAAAGCAGCCAACGGCGATTGCGCCGACAGCCCGACGGCCGGCGGCGCGCTCATATCCGCTCCTCCGCAAGTTTTTGGGCGGCAGGCCACGCCCATGGGCGATGGACGCGACCTGCCGCCACCCGCGCTGTTTGATCAGCGGGACCTCGCCGATGGCTGACTCCGGCTGTCATGGGCCGCGGCTCGATGGGAGGACCGCGGCATGATGGTTCGGCCGTTGTCGTTATCCGCCCAGTAAGAGATCTGGTTGTCCAAATCGGCAATCTCGGCTTTCAGTTGCCTTCGTTTTTCTTTGAAACGCTTAAGCAACAGAGAAAGACGCAGGGCTTTTGCCTACCTAGACATGGCAGCCTCTAAAATTATTGTTGTCTTTTTGGGTGAACTTAGGCTTGGTGTCCCAGATTAAGACAGTTTTTGAGGCAATTTGCAACGATTTTGATTCGCACGACGTTGCGTCAAGCTAGAGACGAATTCCAACATCAAATGAAGCCCTTTCGGCGCTCATCGGGCCTCGGAATCCTGAACCGCCGTGATCTCGGCTGTGATCTGTTGCAGGCGAAGCGTAGCTTCGCTGAGCGCCGCATCATCGCCCCCGAGCGAACCCTTCTTTGGTAGTTCCAGGGCATCGATCGCAGCGATCGCGACCGACCGCGCCTCCCCGAAGAGTTCGCGCAGCTTTTCGTGCAGAGCCTGGTTCATGGCACCAGTGTAGGCCCCTCGCCCGGCACCGGCTCTGTCAAATCACGGTCTCTTGCCAACCGACTTCCCGGCCTGCGCTTTCCCGACGCGGCGCGCGCCGGTCACGCGGGGCAGCCTATGTCCCCACGCCAACGCCGGCGCGCCGCAAATCACGAAGGCGTCCGCCCGGGCCCAGAGGATGCCCGCGCCTCGCGAGAACGGGCAAAGCCCCTACCAGGCAGCACCTTCCAGCGCGTCCAGCGGTATCTTGAGGTAGCGGCGGCCATTCGCCTCCGGCTCAGGCAGCCGTCCGCCGCGGATGTTCACCTGGAGCGCGTGCAGGATCAGCTTCGGCATCGGCAGCGTCCGGTCGCGCACGTTGCGCAGTTCCACGAAACGCTCCTCGGTCATGCCGACGACATGCGGGTTGCTGCGCTTCTGCTCGGCGACCGTGCTTTCCCATTTCGCGGCGCGGCCGCCCGGCTCGTAGTCATGGCCGGTGAAGAGACGGGTCTCGTCAGGCAAGGCGAGGATCGCCTGGATCGAGGCCCACAGCGCCGTCGCGCTACCGCCCGGGAAATCGGCACGCGCAGTGCCTGAATCCGGCATGAAGAGCGTGTCGTGGACGAAGGCGGCATCACCGATGACATAGGTCACCGATGCCAGCGTATGGCCCGGCGACAGCATCACGCGCGCCTCGAGGTTTCCGATCTTGAAGCTGTCGCCATCGGCGAAGAGGCGGTCCCATTGCGAACCGTCCGTCTTCAACGCCGGCCAGTTGTAGATCGGCTGCCAAAGCTCCTGGACCGAGGTGACGCGCGCACCGATCGCCATCGGCGCGCCGGTCTTCTGCTTGAGATAATGCGCAGCGGAGAAATGGTCGGCATGGGGATGCGTGTCGAGGATCCACTCGACGACCAGCCCTTCCTTCGCGATGTAGGCGAGGATCGCATCGGCCTGCGTCGTGGCGGTCGCGCCGGACTTCTCGTCGAAGTCGTGGACGGGGTCGATGATCGCGCAGCGCTTCGTCGCCGGGTCGGACACGACATACTGGATGCTGCCGCTGCGCGGCTCGTAGAAGCCTTTCACCAGCGGTGCCTGCATGGCACGCCGGGAGAGCCAGCGCGCCGCCCCCGAGAGATCGAAGCCGAGGGAGCGGCCATAGGCCTCGACCGCCTCGGCCTTCATCCGTCCGTCCAGCACCTCGCCCAGGACATGCAGCGTCAGCGACCGCGTGCCGCTGCGGCAATGGGCGTAGACCGGTCCCTTCGTCCCGGACACCGCCTTCTGGAAGGCGCGGATATCGGCCTCCGTGATCGTAGCCATCGTCACGGGGATGAAGCTGTAGGCAAGGCCGGAATCCCGGGCGGCCTCCTTTTCAGCCGCGCCGGTGACCTGGCCCGGCTCCTCACCATCGGGCCGGTTGTTGACGATCGCGACAAAGCCCTGATCGGCGAGGCCGGCCAAGGCCTGCGCGCCCGGCTGGCCCGCGATCGTCAGTCGGTCATTGATTCTGGTGAAGCTCATCGGGATGTCTCCCAACGTGATGGGGGCCTGCACCGAAACACGTCTTGTGCACGGAGCCCCGTATTGGCGCGTTGCCAACTCCGCAGCAAGCAGGCGTCCCGCCGCACCGGAGGCGACGGGATCGCCGGACACCCTCAACCCGTCGAGCGGGCGCCACAAGGGCTCGTTGCGGCACCCACTCTTCGCCGCTGCGCTCGCGGGCCTTGCTCCAACCGATTGCCGGCTAGTTCACGGCAACGATGAAGAATGTCGCCAGGATCGCGGCAGACGCGGCCATGGCACCGAACAGCAGTGCCTGGAAAAACCCCGTGCTGAAGGCGCCGGCGGCAAGCGCCGCCACCAACGCCAGAGAGATGATCGTCAAAAAGGCCCTGGTGCGCGCGCTTTCAGTCAACATGAGCTGTTCCCTTTCGGCGGACAGCATTTAGCCGGCCGGCAGGGACCTTCTTTGCGCCAGGTCAAGCAGGGCGGCATTCGCCTGCGGCCGGGGCAGCCCGGCAACAAGTCGTCGGGCTTACGTCGCGAGACCGGGGCGCGACGGCGAGCCGGCTATCTCGCGGCGCGGCCGACGTCAGTCTCACGACATCGGCTTGCAACGCCGGCTCAGCGCGTCGATGGTCTCCGCGTTCGGGCAATAGCCGTCGTCAGGCAGGGCGCCCCCCTGATGGTCGAGGTCGCGTCGGCAGCGCCGCGTCATCAAGCATCCGGAGCAGATCACCGCCATGTCTCGCATGACGGCGGCTTCCTCATGGGCCAGTTGCTCGGGGGCGATTCCCTCGCGTCGGAGCCGCCGGCCCAGCAATGCGGGGTTGGTGTCGCCACGGAAGGCGAGGCTGTGGAAGTCTGCCTCCGCGATGGCGTTGTCCCGGGCCAGTTCGGCGATCGTCGCCCGGTCGAGCGCCTCGAACTCTCTCCGGGAGGACCGCACGCGCCACCATTGACGAACGGATTCAGCAAAATGCATGGCCACCTCCGCATCCCGGCGGGATTATCGGCTCATCGGCCGCGGCCTTCATTGCGCCAGCTCAACTTTGAAAGCGGAGGGATGTCCCCGTCGGAGCGACCTCCAGGCCGCGAGCCTGGCGTTACCGAGCCGGTGGAAGCTCGGACGCGCAGACACCGATATCTGTCGAGCGAGCGGCTACGGGCGGCCCTTGGGGCTACAGCACAGGCCGGCTCACCCCGTGAGGCAATGCCTGCCGGCCCTCTCGAAGCGCGCAGCGTGCAAGAAGGCGCCGACAGAGCGACGGCGCCTCCTGGCCGGCAATCAGGAAAGCCTACGGTCCCGCATGTCCGCGATGCGTTCGAGGATGCCGCGGTGCTCCGCCAGAAGCTCTTCCAGCGGGCCGATCGGCCGGAACGCACGCAGGTCGTGCTCTTCCTCGCCCGCCTGCCACCAGGCCTCGATCGCCGCGTCGGCGGCTGCGACTTGCGCCTCCGACAACCCGCCGCTCACCGGCGTGCCCGCCTCCTCGGCGAGCCGCTCGGCGATCCTGCGGCGCAGCGTCTGCTCGCAGGCGATTACCGCGTCGAGTTCGTCGGTATGACGCATCGCCGAGGCTTCAATGCACCGTCGCCAGATCGTCATCGTCCGGGTCGATCAGCTTCGCCAGGCCGAGCTGCTCGACGCCCTCGGTGAATTCCGCGAAGGCCTCGGCGTCGGTGGCGAAGGAATCCTGCCAGACGGTCGAGCCGCCCTCGGCATCGACGACCTCGAGCGTCCAGCCTTCCGTGCCGTCGACACGATAGATCTCGACTCGGACGGTGATGCCATCCTGCGTGACGTTCTGCGACAGGGGCGAGCGAATGATGTCGGGAAAGTCGGTCATGCCCTACCCTAGCAGGCTGTGGCCCCGCATGCAGCAGGGGATCGCGGAGAACCAGCCGTCCTCGCCTTTGCCAGGCTCTCGCCCCAAAACGGCCATGCGGTGCTTCATCCTGACGGCATGAGGATCGTCTTCGCATCAGCCATCAGCCTGGTTCTCAGCGCCTGCGCGAGCTCCCAGAACCCCATCGTCGAGGACCGGTCGCGCTGCGATGCCTATGGCTTCCAGCGCGGGACGGATGCTTTCGCCAACTGCGTCATGACCGCGGATCGCGACCGCGAGCGGCGCCATGAACGCCGCGTGGATCGCGACGGAGATCGCCAAGCCTATGGCTACGGCGCCGCGCAGGAATAGCGCGACGCCCGATTCGCCTCAGTCCTCGCGATCGCGCGGCGGCGGTGCCTCCTCCGCCTCGTCGACCGGCTCGCCCGGAATCACGTAGCCGCCCTTCAGCCAGCGGCCGAGGTCGATATCGGCGCAGCGTGAGGAACAGAACGGCTTGAAGCGCGCCACCGCGGGCTTGCCGCAGATCGGGCAGGGCCTGGCACTGGCTGCGGGCTTGTCGGTCTCAGTCATATTTGAGCGTGATGCCTCCATCGACGACGAGTTCGATGCCGGTGACATAGCGCGCCTCGTCGCTGGCGAGAAAGAGGGCCGCGTTGGCGACGTCCCAGGCCTCGCCCATATGCCCCATCGGCACCTGCGCCGCGCGCGCCGCCCACATCGCCTCGATATCGCCTTCGCCATAGGCCTGGGCGAGCCCGGCCGAGTGCTCGACCATCGGCGTCTTCATCAGCCCGGGGAGGATCGCGTTCACCCGAATCTTCTGGGGGGCGTACTGCACGGCGGTCGTGCGGGTGAGCTGGTTCAGCGCGGCCTTGGTCGCGGAATAGCTGGCATAGGGTACGCCGGTGTGGCGGATCGAGGCGATCGAGGAGATGTTGATGATCGAGCCGCCCTCGCCCGTCTCCTCGAACTGGCGCTGCATCACCGGGACGACGTGCTTCATCGCCAGGAAGGCGCCGGTGAGGTTGACCCGGAACACCCGGTCCCAGACCTCCTCCGGCAGATCCACCACGCTGCCGACCTCGGCGATGCCGACATTGTTGTCGAGGATGTCGATCCGGCCGTAGCGGCCGAGCGCATGCGCGACGAGCTCGGCGATCTGATCCGCCTTGGTGACGTCGGTGCGTATCGCGAAGGCTTCGCCGCCCTCGTTGCGGATGATGCCCGCCGTCTCCTCGGCCGCGTCGCGGTTGATGTCGGCGCAGACAACCCGGGCGCCCTCGCGCGCGAAGATCGTCGCCGTCGCCTTGCCATTGCCCCAACCCGGGCCGATCGACCCGGCGCCAGCCACGATCGCGACCTTGCCGCTCAGCCGTCCCGTCATGCCTGCCTCCTCCGTCAGCGCCGCAGCCCGGCGCGGCGGGAGGATCGGGCGCCCGCAACGAACAGGCAAGCCCTGCCGCTCAGACGGCGTTCATCCAGCCGAAGCGGATCGGGAAGCCTTCGCCGCCGAGCAGGCTGACCGTCTCGTAGAGCGGTAGGCCGACGACGCCGGTATAGGAGCCGACCAGCTTGATGACGAAGGAGCCGGCGATGCCCTGGACGGCGTAGCCGCCGGCCTTGCCGCGCCATTCGCCGGAGGCGAGGTAGTGCTCGATGTCCTCAGTGGAGAGGCGCTTGAAGCGCAGGCGCGTCTCGACGATGCGGTCGCGAATCGTGCCGGACGGCGTCACCACCGCGACACCGGTATAGACCCGATGGGCCCGGCCCGAGAGCAGACGCAGGCAGGCGGCGGCTTCATCGACGATCTCGGCCTTGGGCAGGATGCGCCGCCCGACCGCGACGACCGTGTCCGCCGCGACGACGTAGCAGCCCTCCAGATCGGTGCGCGCCTGGGCCCCTTCGCGCGCAGCCTCGGCCTTCTCCCGCGCCAGACGGCGGGCGAGATCGCGCGGGCGCTCGCTCTTGCGCGGGGTTTCATCGAGATCCGCCGGCAGCAGGGCATCCGGCTTCAGACCCGCCTGCTCGAGCAGAGCGAGACGGCGCGGCGAGGCCGAGGCCAGAACCAGCATCGGCCGCCAACCGGGATGCTTGGGGGAGGAGAAGAGACTCAACTGGACTGCCCGACGTCGTTTTCGAACGCCGAGAAGGCCGGCGCGCGTTCAGCCTTAGAGCATTTCGGCAGCCCGATAAATCCGCAACCGCAACGCGCAGAGCGCACGTCAACCATCTCCGACGGCTCCAGTTCTGCGTTTGATGCATGAAACTTGGGCGGGAGAACTGGTATACCACCAATTGAAAAGACCGGCCGACGACGGCAGACTTCGTCCCCCCACGGCATATTGCCGCATCATTCATATTCCTGGAGCTTGTCCATGCCGAATCCGCGCAGGTCATCGCGCGCTTCCGTCACGGCGGAAGCGGATGCTCAGCAGCTCGCTGCGCGCGTCCTGACCATGCAGGCCGAAGCCGGCTTCACCATCGCGATGCGCATGCCGATGCTGGTCAAGGGCGCCTTCGGCGACAGCCGCGGTCAGCGCGAGGCGGCCAAGGCCGTGCTGGAAAAGGTCTCTGCGGTGGTGGAGAGCAGCATGGCGGCGACGCAGGCGGCCACGACCCTCTGGTGGAGCCTGGCGCTGAACCCCGCCTGTCACTTCGATTTCGCGGCCGCCGCGGTCAAGGTCGCGGACAGCTCGCTCGAGCCCTTCGCCCGGCGTACCCGGGCGAATGCCGCCAGGCTGGGCGGTTCGCGGCGCTGAAGCCTACCGCCCGGCCAGGCGGGCTCAGACGGCGTTCGGCGGAACGTCCCCCGCCGGCGCGGGCAGGCTGTGGGCGCGCTCGAGTTTCCGATAGCGCGCGACGCTGACCGGGATGAGCGCGAGATAGGCCACGACCACGAAGGTCAGCACCTCGAAGGGGTAGGCGAAGAGCAGTCCCGCCACGACCACCACGGCGACGAAGATCGGCAGCACCCGATCGCGCGGCACACGCGTGCCGAGCGTCTTGCCGGCGTAGCAGGGGATGCGCGAGATCGTCAGGAAGGCGATGAACAGGATGTAGAGGCCGACGAAGAGCGCGCCATATTCCTGCACCGGCACGCCGATGATGTGCAGATAGACCGGCAGCATGGCGGTGATCGCGCCCGCCGGCGCCGGCATGCCGACGAAGAAGTCCTTCTGCCAGTCCGGCCGGTCCGGATCGTCGATCATGACGTTGAAGCGGGCCAGACGCAGCGCCATGGCGCAGGCCAGCGTCAGCACGATAATCCAGCCGAACGACTTGAGGTCGTGCAGCACGAAGATCCACAGCACATAGCCGGTGGCGACGCCGAAATTGACGAAGTCCGAGAGCGAATCAAGCTCGGCGCCGAAGCGCGAGGTGCCCTTGAGCAGGCGTGCCAGGCGCCCGTCGACGCCGTCGAGGCCCGCGGCAACGAGGATGCAGATCGTCGCCGTCTCGAGCTTGCCCTCGACGACGAGGCGCATCGCCGTCAGGCCGAGGCAGAGCGCCAGCAGCGTGATGACGTTCGGCGCCAGCAGCCGGAAGGGGATCGGCTTGAAGCGGGCGCGCTTGGACTCGACGCGCTCAGGCTCGAAGGGGGGAAACAGGTCGCTCATGCGAGCCGAAATACGCGGTTTCGCGGGCGGGCGCTAGCGGCGCCTGGGGAGAGTGATGCACGGGCCCGAGCCGTGCATCTCCTGCGGAGCATTCTCCCCCGCGAAGGCTCCGACGGGAGCACCCCCGGGCCACCTCGCGGGTACCCGGGAACGAGGCGCCCTGCTCTCAGATGCCGCGGAAGCTGCGCGCCACAGCCTCGTTGCCCGTCAGGTCGGCCAGCACGGTCTCGCCAGCGATCGCGGTCTGCCCCTCGCCGATCAGCGGCACGACATGGGCCGGCAGATAGACGTCGACGCGCGAGCCGAAGCGGATCAGTCCGAAGCGCTCGCCGGTCTCCAGCGTGTCGCCCTGCTTGACGAAGGGGACGATGCGGCGGGCGATCAGCCCGGCGATCTGGACGACGCCGACGGTGCCGGAAGCGGTCTCGATCGCCAGCGCGTTGCGCTCGTTGTCGTCGCTCGCCTTGTCGAGCTCGGCATTGAGGAACAGGCCCGGCGTATAGGCGATCTTGGAGATGCGCCCGGGAACCGGCGCACGATTCACGTGGCAGTCGAAGACGTTCATGAAGATCGAGATGCGCGTCATCGGCTCGGCCGGCAGCTCGAGTTCCGGCGGCGGAAGAGCCTGGGCGATCTGGCTGACGCGGCCATCGGCCGGCGAGATCACCAGCCCCTCCCGCTGCGGCGTGATGCGAACCGGGTCGCGGAAGAAATAGCAGATCCAGATGGTGATGATCGCGCCGATCCAGCCGAAGGGCGACCAGAGATTGGCGAGCACGATGGTCGCCACCAGACCGATCGCGATGAAGACATAGCCTTCCTTGTGGATCGGTACGATCACCTTGCGGACGGAGTCGACGAGAGACATGGGCGGGATCCGTTAGGCTCGGCGCGCCGGGCGCGCGTGAATGGCTTTGCCGCGGCTTCGATGCCGATCGCGGACGTCGCGCTGATTTAAGGGGTTCCGTGCTGCAGGAAAAGCCCGGAAAGTGCGACATTGCGGCCGATGCACCGCTCTCTGCATGCGAGACGGAACCCGCCCTCCCCGCGCCCGTTCACCAGCCAGCAACGGCAACCGAACGGAGACGACCATGGCCAAAGCGACAGCGAAGAGCGGAACGACGGGGCGGGTGGCCGCCGCCGTCAGGCAGCAGCGGCGCATCCAGAAGCAGGTGGCACAGGCCGAGCGCGCACGCCCGAGGGCTAAGACCGGCGCCATGCAGGCCGGCGCCCGCGCCTATCCCAGCCCGCCATTTCCGAAACAGCACCAGGCCAAGCCGGGCAGCGAGGCCAGGCTCGACCCGGCGCCGATGTATGACGCCCCCTTCTACAAGGGGTCGGGCAAGCTGGAAGGTCAGGTCGCGCTGATCACCGGCGGGGATTCCGGAATCGGCCGGGCCGTCGCGGTGCTGTTCGCGCGCGAGGGCGCCGATGTCGCGATCCTGCATCTCGACGAAACGCAGGATGCCGCCGAGACGGTGGAAGCCGTCGTCGCAGAAGGCCGCAACGCGATCGCCATGAAGGGCGATGTCCGCAATGCGGCCTTCTGCCGGAAGGCGGTGGCCGAGGTGGTCGAGCGGCTGGGCAGGCTCGACATCCTCGTCAACAACGCCGCCTTCCAGGTCCATGCCACGGATTTCGAGGAGCTGACCGAGGAGCATTTCGACACGACGCTGAAGACCAATCTCTACGGCTATTTCAACATGGCGAAGGCTGCGGTGGAGCATCTGCCGCATGGCGGCGCCATCGTGAACACCGGCTCCGTCACCGGGCTCGACGGCAGCAAGGACCTGATCGACTACGCTACGACCAAGGGCGGCATCCATGCGTTCACGCGCTCGCTGGCGGCACATCTGGTACCGCGCGGCATCCGGGTGAACGCGGTGGCGCCCGGGCCGGTCTGGACCCCGCTCAACCCGTCGGACAAGACGGCCGAGGATGTCTCGCAGTTCGGCGCGAAGGTGCCGATGAAGCGGCCCGCGCAGCCGGAGGAGATCGCGCCGGCCTTCGTCTTCCTCGCCTCGCGCCAATGCTCCAGCTACATCACCGGAGAGGTGCTGCCCATCATCGGCGGGTACTGAGCGGAGAGGCCAGCCGCCTCCTGTTTAGGCGGTGAGCCTCGGCATCTGGACGAAGCGCACGGCCGCCTTCCAGGTTAGGAAACCGAAGACGAAGAGCACGAAGGTTTCGGCGATGGCGAAGGGCGGCTCCGACTGGGTCGGCGCCAGCGCCCGCAGGGCGGGAATCTTGCCGAACATTTGCGCCACCAGCACGAACATCAGCAGGTAGAAAGACAGCATCGCGGTGATCGCGTAGGTGCGGCGCCAGCCACCCTCCAGCCGCCGGCCATAGAGCGCAAACGCCGCGATCGCGACCAGCACGATGTGGATCCCCCCGATGATATGGGACGGCAGGACGCCGTTGAAGGGGAAGCCGAAGCCCGTGGCGCTGGTGGCGAAAGCTGTGGACAGGAACACCCCGGTCCAGCGCGGCCGCGTATGCCCGTGCAGCAGCCCCGCTGCCACCGGAAACCCGGCGACGATGGCGATCAGGCTGAGCCAGGTGTGAAAGCCTACGAATGTCGTCGGATCGAACATGGCAGCCCCCCATGGCGTGGCCCTGCCTGAAGAGCATGCAGGAAACGCACCGAAGTTGCGAGGGATTTCAAACTGGCTGGAAGGCCAGGCGACGACTGCCCTTGTCGTCATGGTCGGGCTTGTCCCGACCATCCACGTCTTCGTCAGCGGTCGTGTTCGAGACGTGGATGCTTGCCACAGCGGCGAGCATGACGGGCGAGGCTAATCCCGCCTTATGACAACGTCACCCTGACGCTCTCGCCCTCCGCCTCGGTCGCGCGCTGGAGCGTGGCCTTGGCCTCGTCGACCTCGCGCTGGCGGTTCCACATGGCGGCGTAGGTGCCGCCCGCCGCGAGCAGATCGAGATGATGACCGCGCTCGACGATGATGCCCTTGTCGAGCACGATAATCTCGTCGGCGTTGACGACGGTGGAAAGCCGGTGCGCGATGACCAGCGTGGTGCGGCCTTCGCTCACCCGGTCGAGCGCGTCCTGGATCTCCTTCTCGGTGAAGGAATCGAGCGCCGAAGTCGCCTCGTCGAGCACGAGGATCGGCGGGCCCTTCAGGATGGTGCGGGCGATGGCGACGCGCTGCTTCTCGCCGCCGGAAAGCTTCAAGCCACGCTCGCCGACAGAGGTGTCGTAGCCTTCCGGCAGCGTACGGATGAAGCGGTCGATCTGGGCGAGCCGCGCCGCCTCCTCGACCTCCTCCATCGTCGCCTCGGGGCGGCCGTAGAGGATGTTGTATTCGATGGTGTCGTTGAACAGCACCGTGTCCTGCGGGACCATGCCGATGGCGGCACGCAGGGAGACCTGCTGGACATCGGCGATCGGCTGGCCGTCGATGAGGATGCGGCCGCCCTGAGGCTCGTAGAAGCGGAAGAGCAGGCGCGAGATCGTCGACTTGCCCGCGCCCGAGGGGCCGACGATGGCGACTGTCTTGCCCGGCCCCACCTTGAACGAGACGCCGCGCAGGATCGGCCGCTCCGGGACATAGGCGAACTGGACGTCCTCGAAGGCGACCTCGCCGGCGGGGACCTGCAGTGGCCTGGCGCCGGGCTTGTCCTGGATCTCGGGGTCGCGGCCGATCAGCGAGAACATCTGGGCGATGTCGAGCGTCGCCTGCTTGATCTCGCGATAGACCGTGCCCATGAAGTTCAGCGGCAGATAGAGCTGGATCAGCATCGCGTTGATCAGGATGAGATCGCCGACCGTGTTGGTGCCGGCCTGGAAGCCCCGCACCGCCATCACCATCGACAGCGTCAGCCCAACGGCGAAGATCGCGGCCTGCCCGAAGTTGAGCCAGGCGAGCGAGGTGTAGGACTTGACCGAATTGCGCTCGTAGAGCGCCATCGAGCGGTCGTAGCGGGCGGTCTCGCGCGCCTCGGCGCCAAAATACTTCACCGTCTCGTAGTTGAGCAGCGAGTCGATCGCCTTGGCATTGGCGTCGGTATCGGACTCGTTCATCGCCGAGCGGATGGCGATGCGCCACTCCGTCGCCTTGATGGTGTAGGTCATGTAGGTCGTGACCATCGCGACCAGGACGACGACGTAGCGCCAGTCGAACAGGTAGAGCAGCACCGCGATGATCAGCACGACCTCGATGATCACCGGCACAAGCTGGTTGAGACCGAGGCGGACCATCTCCTCGATGCCGTTGCGGCCGCGCTCCAGCACGCGGGTGAGGCCGCCGGTCTTGCGCTCCAGGTGGAAGCGCAGCGAGAGATGGTGCAGGTGGCCGAAGGTCTGCAGGGCGAGCGTGCGCACCGCATGCATGAAGACCGGCGCGAAGATGGCATCGCGCATCTGCACGAAGGCGGCCGAGCCGACGCGGGCGAAACCATAGAGCACCGTCAGCGCCAGCGGTGCCCCGACCAGCCAGGGCAGCCAGTTCTCGAGGTTCGAATAGGTCCCGGCGAGAGCGTCGGTCACCCATTTGAAGGTGAACGGAACCCCCATCAGCACGAGCCGCCCCGCCACCATCAGCGCGAAGGCGGCGACGACGCGCCCGCGCAGATCCGCACGCGCCGTCGGCCAGAGATAGGGCCAGAGCGCGCGGAAGGTGGCGAAGAAGCCGGAGCCCGGCTGGATCACGGTGGAGCGGGAGAAGCTCGGCGCCGCGGGCGGCGCTGACGGCACGGACATGTTTCGAACGATTCCAGTTGGTGCGCTCATATAGGCCGAATCGCGCGCCATTGCATGGGAGTGTCGTTGCATGGAGGGCATGTGACCGGGCTGCCCGAAAGCTGCCTTGCTCTCGTCCCAAGCCGAGTATCTCATCCGTGGCGGAGCGCGAGACGCTCGTCATCGGGGAAAGAGACCATCATGAGAGCTCAGTACCTTGTCGCGATGGGTGTCGGCGCCTCGCTCGTGCTCGCGGCCTTGCCCGCGGCAGCGCAGGGCAAGCCGCACGCGCAGATCACCATCAGCAACCAGCGCAGCGTCCCGCTGAACAGCTTCGAGATCGCGACCGCCGGCGAACAACCCCGCCTCGTCGCCAAGCTCGCCAAGCCGCTGGCGCCGGGCAAGAGCGTCGCGCTCAAGCTCAACAAGCCGCAGGGCTGCTCCTATACGGTGCAGGGAATGTTCGAGGACGAGGCCGCGAGCGACGCCGATATGGATCTGTGCCGGGACCGCGTCATCCGCCTGACGGAGTGAGCTCCGTCATTCTCGGGCGGAGCGAAGCGCAGACCCGAGAATCTCAGGACGATAGAGGCTCCTGCGCCTCCCCCTTCACAAGATGCTCGGGTCAAGCCCGAGCATGACGGCGCGGGGCCTCACGCTGTCGCGCCGGCCTTCACCAGCTTGTAGGTGATCGAGTCGACCAGCGCCTGGAACGAGGCGTCGATGATGTTGGCGCTGACGCCGACCGTGGTCCAGCGGTCACCGGTCTCGTCGCCCGACTCGATCAGCACGCGCGTCACCGCATCGGTGCCACCCTGGAAGATGCGGACCTTGTAGTCGACGAGGCGCAAGCCCCCGATCAGCGACTGGTAGCGGCCGAGATCCTTGCGCAAGGCGATATCGAGCGCGTTGACCGGGCCGCTGTCTCCCTCGGCCGCCGAGATCAGCAGTTCCTCGCCGACCTTCACCTTCACGATCGCCTCCGAAAAGGTGACGAGCTCGCCCAGCGCGTTGTAGCGGCGCTCGACATTCACGGCGAAGCGCTCGACCGAGAAGTACTCCGGCACCTCGCCGAGGATGCGCTTGACCAGCAAGAAGAAGGAGGCGTCGGCGCCCTCGAAGGCATAGCCCTGCGCTTCCTTGTCCTTGACCTCCTGCAGCACCCGGTTGAGGCGCGGATCGTCGCGCCCGAGCGTGACGCCGATGCGCTCCAGCTCGGCGACGAGGTTCGACTTGCCGCCCTGGTCGGAAATCAGCACCTTGCGGGTGTTGCCGGTCGCCTCCGGCGCGACATGCTCGTAGGTGCGCGGGTCCTTGAGCACGGCCGAGGCGTGGATGCCGGCCTTGGTCGCGAAGGCGGAAGCGCCGACGAAGGGCGCATGACGGTCCGGTGCGCGGTTCAACACCTCGTCGAGCGCACGCGAGACATGGGTCAGCTCGCCGAGCTGGTCCTCGCTGACGCCGAGCTCGAAGCGGTCGCGATAGCGCTCCTTCAGCTTCAGCGCGCCGATCAGCGTCACGAGATTGGCGTTGCCGCAGCGCTCACCCAGCCCGTTCAGCGTCCCCTGGATCTGGCGCGCGCCGGCCTCCACCGCCGCCAGCGAATTGGCAACGGCGCAGCCGCAATCATCATGGGCATGGATGCCGAGATGCTCACCGGGCACCACCTTCGCGACCTCGCGCACGATGGCGCCGATCTCGTCCGGCAGCGTGCCGCCATTGGTGTCGCAGAGCACAATCCAGCGGGCGCCGGCCTCATAGGCGGTGCGGGCGCAGGCGAGCGCATAGTCCGGATTGGCCTTGTAGCCGTCGAAGAAGTGCTCGCAATCGAGCATCACCTCGCGGCCGGCGACCTTCGCCGCCGCCACGCTCTCGGCGATGCCGGCGAGATTCTCCTCGAGCGAGGTCTCGAGCGCGACATGGACATGGTAGTCCCAGCTCTTGGCGACGAAGACGATGGTGTCGGCCTTCGCCTCCAGCAGTGCCGCGATGCCGGGGTCGTTGGCGGCCGAGCGCCCTGCCCGCTTGGTCATGCCGAAGGCGGCGAACTTCGCCTGCCGCGTCGCCTTCTGCTCGAAGAAGGCGGTGTCGAGCGGGTTGGCGCCAGGATAGCCGCCCTCGACATAGTCGACGCCGAGCCGGTCGAGCAGCGCCGCCACGGCGCGCTTGTCGTCGAGCGAGAAATCGACGCCGGTCGTCTGGGCGCCGTCGCGCAGCGTCGTGTCGAAGAGATGGATGCGGGCCGCGGTCATGGCTCGCGCCGGAGCTTGAAGCGGACGACGCGCGGCACGACCATCGCCAGCATGACCAGCTTGATGGCGAAGGAGAGCGAGCCCGCCGGGCGGATCTTCGGGCTCATCGCTTCATCTCCCAGCTGGTCGTCGGCTCGCCGGTGGCGGGGTCCTTGCCGTCCTTGAGGGCGATGCCCATGGCGGCGAGTTCGTCGCGGATGCGGTCGGATTCGGCGAAGTTCCTGGCGCGACGAGCGTCCAGGCGCGCGGCGATCAGGCGCTCGACCGCCGGATCGACGGCGACGGGCGCAGCGACTTCCGGCAACCCGATCCCGAGCAGGTCGAGGCCTGCCAGAAGCGCCGGCAAGTCGCCGGACTTGCGCAGCGCATGGAGCTCGGCCAGCACGCGGGCGGTGTTGAGATCGTCAGCCAGCGCATCGAGCAGTTCGTCGGAAGGCCGCGAAGCCGTCGCACCCTGGGCAGCATCGGCCCAGTCCTGCAGCGTCTTCTCCGCCTCCTCCAGCGCCTTCACCGTCCAGTCGATCGGCTGGCGGTAATGCGTCTTCAGCATCGCGAGGCGCAACACCTCGCCCGGCCATATCCGGCCGCCGAAGGCATCGGTCGCCAAGAGCTCGTTGATGGTGACGAAGTTGCCGAGCGACTTCGACATCTTCTCGCCTTCGACCTGCAGGAAGCCGTTATGCATCCAGATATTGGCCATGAGCGGCTGCCCTTCCGCCCCGCCGAAGGCGCAGCAGGACTGGGTGATCTCGTTCTCGTGGTGCGGGAAGACGAGATCGATGCCGCCGCCATGGATGTCGAAGACGTTCTTCATGGGATCGTCGCAGGAGAGACCGCCGCCGAAGGGCGAGAGCAGCTTCGCCATCGACATGGCCGAGCATTCGATATGCCAGCCGGGACGGCCGGGCGTGGCGATGCCGGCCGGAGACGGCCAGCCCGGATCGATACCCTCGCGGCTCGGCTTCCAGAGCACGAAATCCATCGCGTCGCGCTTGTAGGGCGCCACGTCGACACGGGCGCCGGCCAGCATCTCGTCGAGCGAACGGCGCGCGAGCGTGCCGTATTTCGGCGCCTTCACGAGATGGGCGACGGCCGGAACGTGGAAGAGCACATGCTCTTCGGCGACATAGGCGACGCCGCGCGCGATCAGGCGCTCGATGATCGCCTTCATCTCCTCGATATGCTCGGTGGCGCGCGGCTCGGTCGTGGGCCTCAAGCAGCCGAGCGCATCGACATCGTGGTGGAATTGCGCCGTCGTCGTCTCAGTGACCTTGGCGATCGCCTCGTTCAGCGGCAGGCCGGGAAAGTCGCGCGCCGCGCGGGCGTTGATCTTATCGTCGACGTCGGTGAGGTTGCGCGCATAGGTGACGTGCTCCGCACCGTAGATGTGTCGCAGCAGCCGGTAGAGCACGTCGAAGACGATGACCGGGCGGGCATTGCCGATATGGGCGTAGTCGTAGACCGTCGGCCCGCAGACATACATGCGCACATTCGACGGGTCGATCGGCGCGAAGTCCTGCTTCGTCCGCGTCAGCGTATTGTAGAGCCTCAGGGTCGGCGACATAGGGGCTAAATCCTGGAACGAACGAAACGGAGAGACGTGCAACAACGACCTGGCCGCTGGCCGGGGCGCTTTTGTCGGTTCGTTTTCAGGACGAGGACGTGAGCAGCCGGCCAGCGAAAGCTAGCGGCAAATAATGCAAATCCGGTTGTTGATGGCGGCTCGCGTCATGACAGAAAGTGATTGCCTGTCCACAGCGCCTGCGTCAAGAGGGCGCTCCGTTTGCTGCACCGCAACATTTCGGCCGCAATTCACTCAAATTTAACCGGCCGGAACCATCCTCCCGATTCACGGGTTCTCCGCCCGCCCCCCCTCAGGAACCTTCCCCATGCGCCGCGCCGTGGCCTTCGTCGGACTGCTCGGGATCGCCGCTGCAGGTATCTCGCTTTCGATCATGCCGACCAGCCGCTCGGCCGCGGCTGCCAGTGAAGCGCGCACCTTCCTGATCCCGGCGAGCGACGGCTACGGCGTCGCCGACTGCATCTCCTCCAGGGCCGAATGCGGCCAGATCGTCGCGAATGCCTGGTGCGAATCGCAGGGCTTCGGCAAGGCCGTCGCCTTCGGCGTCGCGAACCGCGAGGATTTCACCGGCACCGTCGCGCGGCCGACACCCGCCCAGCTCGCGGAGCAGCCGCTCAGCATCACCTGCGGCGAGTGATCGCCACCCCGATCAGCGAATCCACTCCGAACATTTCGGCGTCTCGCCCGAAGCGCCCCAGGGCATGATCGGCACGGTCGAGGTCGAATTCTGCGGCGAACCGTCGATCAGCTTGTCGGTATAGACGAGATAGACCAGCACGTTGCGCTTGGCGTCGCAGCCGCGGACGATCTGCATCTTCTTCCAGATCAGCGAACGGCGCTCGCGGAAGACCACGTCGCCCTGCCCCGCCTTCTCCTTGAACTTGATCGGCCCGATCTGGCGGCAGGCCAGCGAGACCTCCGAGACCTCCTCGGCCACGCCGAACATGCCGGAGACGCCGCCCTTCTCGGGCACGGTGTAGTGGCAGGCGACGCCCTCGACGATCGGATCGTCGACGCCGTAGACGGCGAGCTTGTCGTTCGGGGTCAGCATCTTCCAGACCGTCGACTTCCGGAAGATCAGGTCCTCCTGCGCCGCCGCCGGCGACAGCAGGCCTCCTGACAGGGTGAGGGCCAGCGCGGCCAGGACCCAACGACGAAGCGGCATTCCCATTCTCCCCGGCGCATTCCAGCTCGGCGCCCGGCACGATATGGGAAACAGGCAGCCGTTGCACCAGAGTTTTGCAGTGCAACAGCCGCGAACCGGAGAGATCGGATGGCCCTGCCTGAACTGGAAAGCGCAAGATTGCTGCTGCGGCCGCGCCGCCCCGTCGATCTCGACGCCATCGTCCGGATGAACGCCGACCCGCAGGTGATGCTCCACATCGCGGCCGTCGGAGATCCTGCGATGGGGCGGGAGGCCGTCGCCTCGCGCAGCTTCAGCCATATCGCACGCGGGCTCGGCTATTGGTCGGTCTTCGCCAGGGAGGCGCCGGCGGATTTCACCGGCTATGTCGGCCTGATCCCCGATGGCGACGCGGTGGACGAGATCCAGCTCAGCTACCGCTTCGAGGCGCGCCATTGGGGCAAGGGCTATGCCGGGGAGGCTGCCGCCTGCCTGCTGCGCCACGGCTTCGGCACGCTCCGCTTCGCGAAGATCGGCGTCACCACCCACCCGCTCAACGCAGCCTCGCTGCGTCTCGCCGAACGGCTCGGCTTCGAGGCCGCGCCGACCGATCCGGACATCCTGATCGGCGATCCGCCTGTGCCGGCCTCGCGCCTCCAGCTGACGCGCGACGCGTGGCTGCGGCTCACGCTGCCAGAGGCCTGAAGACGAGATAGGCCGCGACGAGCGCGCCGGCGACGCCCAGGGCGAACAGGACGAGCTTCAGCCGGGTCATCGTGCTGGCGAAGGCGACATTGCCGCCATCGACCTGCGGATAGCGATCGAGCAGCCGGGCCACCGCGAAATTCTCGGCGACGTCGCAGAGCCCGCCCAGCAGCCAGCCGCCGCCGCAGAGCGCCGCGACCCACCAGGGCTGGCCGCGCATGGCGAGGCCCGCGATCAGCAGCGCGCCGACGATGGCATAGGTGAAGGCGCAGGCGACGTCGGCCGGAAGGACGCGGTTACGATAACGTGCCCGCCGCTCGTCGCCATAGAGCGTGAACAGCTTCTCGACATCGGCGACGTTGTAGCCGTCCCAGTCGCTCTCCAGCATGCGCGGCACGCCCTGCCGGCTCGACCAGAAGCCGACCGCCCAGAACAACACCACGACCAGCACCGGCCCCCAGATGAAGAAGGCGAGCGGGATGGTCGTCGAATAGAACGGCACGGTCTCGGTCATGGCGGCTCGACTCTCAGGGCAGGCATCGGCGCTGCATAGTGAGGTTATCCGGCGTGCGGGCCGCCGCCAAGCACGGGAAACCCGGCTTCGATGGCACAGACCGTCAGGAACCTCCAGCCCTCATCCTGAGGAGCGCCTTGAGGCGCGTCTCGAAGGGTGACCCAGATCTCTCCGGAGCCTCCTAGAACATCCTTCGAGACGCCATTCCCGACGGAATGGCTCCTCAGGATGAGGGCTCAGTGCACGTTCAAACGATCACTCACAGCAGTTCCTCCGGCGGCAGCAGGTCGAGCCGGCGCAGCTCGACGCGCGTCTGCTGCGAATCGTGCAGCAGGAAATACTCGTCGAGCTGCGGCGGAGCGACCGCGGTGCCGGCGAGCATCGCATGCGCCTGGCCGCGGTGATGGATCTGGTGCTGGAAGAGATGCGCCAGCAGATCGTCGATCCGTTCCTCGACGGCGCCATGCTCGCCGCGATCGGTGGTGACGGTGGCTTCGAGGGCGGCGTCCGACAGCCCGTCGCAAACCGCGATCAGCCGGCGGTCGGCCGCAGCCTGGGCCTGGAACAGCTCCGCCATGCCGAAGGGCCGGAAGCGCGCGAACACCTGCCGGCCGAGCCCGCCGCGCTCGAGCGCGTCGATATAATAGAGATCGACCATTAGATTATGGTTCAGCGTCTCGTGCAGCGAGGGGAAGAAGCTCGTGCGCGCAGCGCGAAAAGCCTCTTCGTCCAGCTGCCTGCAGGCCGAGAGCAGCCGCCAGTTCGCCCAGGCGTTGTTATGCGCCATCTTGCGGAAATGGGCGCTCAGCGGCCCGCGGTGGCCGGCTCCGTCAGGCATAAGAGATTTCAGACATGGGGCAGGATCTCCTGTTCGATCGCGCCGAAGATGGAATGCCCCGTCGCATCCTTCATCTCGATGCGGACGGTGTCGCCGAAACGCAGGAAGGGCGTCTTCGGTTCGCGCCGCTGAATGGTCTCGACCACGCGCTGCTCGGCGATGCAGCCATAGCCCAGGCCGCCCTCCGCGACCGGCCGGCCGGGCCCGCCGCCGGCATCCCGATTCGAGACCGTGCCGGAACCGACGATCGTCCCGGCCGAGAGCCGACGGGTCGCCGCGGCATGGGCGATCAGCGTGCCGAAATCGAAGGTCATGTCGGTGCCGGCATCGGGCTTGCCGAACAGGTTGCCGTTGACCTGCACCAGCAGCGGCAGATGGAGCTTTCCGTCCCGCCAGGCGGGGCCGAGCTCCTCGGGCGTGACGGCGACCGGCGAAAAGGCGGAAGAGGGCTTCGACTGAACGAATCCAAAGCCTTTCGCCAATTCGCTCGCAATCCGATTCCGCAGGCTCACGTCGTTTGCGAGCATGACGAAGCGGATCGCGGCGAGCGCCTCCTCCCGGCTTGCCCCCATCGGTACGTCGTCGATCACCACCGCGATCTCGGCCTCGAAATCGATGCCGTCCTCCTCGCTGCGGGCGAGGACCGGCTGGCGCGGGCCGAGCGGGGCGTCGCTGCCGCCCTGGTACATCAGCGGATCGGTCCAGAAGCTCTCCGGCATGGGGGCGCCGCGCGCCTTCCGAACGAGATCGACATGGTTCACGTAAGCCGAGCCGTCGAGCCACTGACAGGCGCGCGGCAGCGGCGCGGCGCAATCATGCTCGTGGAAGCGGAAGGAAGGCACCGCGCCGTGCTCCAGCCCCTCGGCGAGGTCGGCGAGGCGCGGCCCATGACGCGGCCAGTCGTCGAGCGCGGCCTGCAGGGTCGCGACCACGGGGAAGGCGTCGGTGGCCCGCGTCAGGTCGCGCGAGACGACGACGAGCCGGCCATCACGGCCATGCGCGAGAGAGGCAAGCTTCATCTCTTTTCATTCCTCCCTGGAAGCGCCAATAAGGACGCAACGAGCCTTCGGGAGGAGACCATATGGAACGTCGCAGCTTTTTGAAATCGGGCGCTCTCGCCGCGGCCGCGACCGGCATCGCGATGCCGGCCGTCGCGCAGACGCAGCCCGAGGTGAAATGGCGCCTGACCTCGAGCTTCCCGAAGTCCCTCGACACGATCTTCGGCACGGCGCAACAGTTCTCGAAATACGTCTCCGAGGCGACCGACGGCAAGTTCGAGATCCAGGTCTTCGCGCCGGGCGAGATCGTCCCCGGCCTGCAGGCGCTCGACGCGGTGTCCTCCGGCACGGTCGAATGCGCGCATTCGCCGACCTATTTCTACATCGGCAAGGACCCGACGCTCGGGCTCGGCACCGGCATCCCCTTCGGCCTGAACGCCCGCCAGCAGCATAGCTGGTGGTATTTCGGCGGCGGCGAGCAGGTCGTGAACGGGGTGCTCGACCGCTTCAACGCCTATTCGATCCCCTGCGGCAATTCCGGCTGCCAGATGGGCGGCTTCTTCCGCAACGAGCTGAAGAGCATCGACGACCTGAAGGGGCTGAAGTTCCGCATCGGCGGCATGGGCGGCGCCGTGCTCGCCAAGCTCGGCGTCGTGCCGACGCAGATCGCGCCGGGCGACGTCTATCCCGCGCTGGAGCGCGGCACCATCGACGCGGCCGAATTCGTCGGCCCCTATGACGACGAGAAGCTCGGCTTCATCCGCGTCGCGAAATACTACTACTATCCCGGCTGGTGGGAGGGCGGCGCGATGCTGCATCTCATCATCGGCAAGGACGCCTGGAACAAGCTACCGAAGCACTATCAGGCGATCGTCCAGAACGCCTGCGAGGCGGCCAACAACTGGATGCTGGCGAAGTACGACTTCGTGAATCCGGGCGGCCTGCGCCGGCTGGTGGCGCAGGGCGCGCAGTTGCGCGGCTTCCCGCTGCCGGTGATGGAGGCGGCGCTCAAGGCGGCCGAGGAGTACTACGCCGAGACCGCGGCGAAGAGCCCGGACTTCAAGAAGGGCTACGATTCGATGGTGGCGTTCCGCGGCGAGAACCTGCTCTGGTGGCAGATCGCGGAGCTCTCCTACGATACCTTCATGAACCGGCTGAAGGCGCGCTGAGGCGGCCGCCGCGGGCGCTTTTCGCCCGCCATCGCCACCGGATCCGGATCAGGCCAGCCTGGTCCGCGGGGGCGGATTGCACTCCATTGCGGTGCGCAGGTGGGCGCCGGCGCTCCTGGGGCGGCGATCGAGGAGGCGGTCGGCCAGGCGGGCCGCCTTCTGCCGCCGCTTGCCGATCTCGCGCTCGATCCTGTGCAGCACCCGTGCATCGTCCTCGCCCGCCGGCGCGCCGGCCAGATAATTGCGGGCGAGGTCGAGATCGAAAACGTGACCGAGATGAGTGCGCAATCGCTCCGCCGCCTCCGCCTGCTTCCGCAGCCGCGCGGAGCCGGACGACTGGAAGAAGCCGCACTGATACCCCAGATCGACGACCGCACTGCGCCAGCGATGTAGCCGCTTCAGGCCCATCCGGCGTGGATCGCGGCGGGCGCCTCGCCGCGCGCGCCGGTAGCTGCGCCGGTAGGCAAGCACCAGGAAATCGCCGGTCTCGCCCGCGACCGACCATTGCTCCATCGCCGCCGATAGCCGTCGCAGTTCGGCACGAACGGCGTCGCCCTGCTCGCGCAGCAGCTTGCCGGCCTCGACCGCCGCCTCCTCCGCGGGCGGGATGCGCTCGAATCCGACGCGCTTCAGCGCCGCGGCAATGACCGTGGCGTCACGGGCCGCGCCAAAGGCGCGACGCAGGCGTCCGATATCGGCCCGGACCTCCCCCGCCCCCTCCGCGAGCCTCGCCGGAGCCAGCCGCAACAAGGCTCGCCACGCCTTCATCAGGCGGCGGAACTCGTGGACACGCTTCTCGAGCGACGGCGCACCGCGGTCGAGCACCGCCAAGGCGCGAACCGGCATCTGGCGGCAGGAGCGCAGCCAGTGCCGCGCCCAACGCCGCATCATCGCCGCTTCGGCGGCCGGTTCGCTCGCATCTGCCTTGGCCATGCTGGGCTCCGCTTCGCATCGGCACTCGATCGGCATTCTACCACGCGTCCGGCTTCGTCGGATCGAAGCGCTTCCTGAGTCCGTCCCAGCAGGCGACATAATCGGGCTGGCGATGGGGAGAGCGTGCCGCATAGCCGGTCAACCTCTGCGCGAAACGCGTCTCGAACATGAAGGCCATGGTGCCGGTCAGCTTGACCGGCTTCTGCTCGCTCGTGGAGGCATGCTCATAGGCCGAGGCATCCGGGCCGTGCGGCAGCATCATGTTGTGCAGGCTGAAGCCGCCCGGCGTGAAGCCCTCCGGCTTGGCGTCGTAGACGCCGTAGATCAGCCCCATGAACTCCGACATGATGTTGCGGTGATACCAGGGCGGCCGGAAGGTGTTCTCGGCCACGGCCCAGCGCTCCGGGAAGATGACGAAGTCGACATTGGCCGTACCGGCCGTCTCCGAGGGCGCCGTCAGCACCGTGAAGATCGACGGGTCGGGATGATCGAAGGAGATCGCCCCCACCGGCGAATAGTGCCGCAGATCGTATTTGTAGGGTGCGTAGTTGCCATGCCAGGCGACCACGTCGAGCGGAGACTGGTCGATCGGCGTGGCGTACAGTTCGCCGCCCCATTTGGCATGGAGGGTCGAGGGCTCCTCGCGGTCCTCATAGGCCGCCACCGGCGTCAGGAAGTCGCGTGGATTGGCCAGGCAATTGGCGCCGATCGGCCCGCGGTCCGGCAAGGTGAAGGAGCCGCCATAGTTCTCGCAGACATAGGCCCGGGCCGGCCCACCGAGGAGTTCGACGCGGAAGACGACGCCGCGCGGGATGACGCAGATCTCGCCCGGCTCGATCTCGATGATGCCGAACTCCGTGAAGAAGCGCAGCCTCCCCTCCTGCATCACGACCAGATACTCGCCATCGGCGTTGAACATGTATTCGCGCTGCATCGAGGCCGTGACGAAGAGCAGATGCGCCGCCATGCCGGCCTGGCTGTCGGCGTCGCCGGCGGTGGTGACGGTGTGCAGGCCGGTGACGAAGGTCAGCACCTCATGCGGGATCGGGACCGGGCTCCAGCGCAGCTGGCCGATCGGCAGATCGGCCTCGTCGCGGCACGGGGCGGTGCGGATCAGCCCCCGGTCGACCTTGCTCCAACGGCCGCCATGCTTGACGCTCGGGCGGATGCGATAGAGCCAGGAGCGCTCGTTGGAGGACCGCGGCGCGGTGAAGGGCGAGCCCGAGAGTTGTTCGGCATAGAGCCCATAGGCTGGCCGCTGCGGCGAGTTGCGGCCGACGGGCAACGCGCCCGGCAAAGCTTCCGTCTCGAAGGAATTGCCGAATCCTGACATGTAGCCCGGTGTCACGCCGACGCCCTGGCGCGCGACAGCATCGGTTTTCGGCTGTATGGTCATCGCTCTCTCCCGCAGATGGCCGCCGATCGCGTCGGAGGTAGGCGACTGCGATCCAGACGTTGCCCCGGGCCGAGAATTAGTTACAAGCGCAACCAATGTCAACGAAACCCCTGCCTCAAAACCAGAACGAGACGCTCCAGCTCGAGCGCTTCCTGCCCTATCGGCTCAACGTCGTCGGCACCCTCGCAAGCCGCGCGCTCGGGCGCATTTACAGCGAGCAATTCGGGATCGGCATTCCGGAATGGCGCGTGGTCGCGCAGCTGGGCGAATTCGGCAAGCTCACCTCGCGCGACATCGGCGAGCTCGCCCAGATGCACAAGACCAAGGTCTCGCGCGCCGTCTCCGAGCTCGAGAAGCGCGGCTTCGTCTCGCGCGCCGAGAACCGGCAGGACCGGCGCGAGGCCTTCGTGACGCTGACGGCGGCCGGGCGCCGGGTCTATGAGCAGATCGTGCCGCTCGCGCTCGGCTTCGAGGCGCGCTGGGTCGAGGGCATCTCCCCCGACGAGCTCAAGCTGTTCGAGCGCGTGCTCTCGATCCTGACCGAGCGCGGCCGCCACCTTGCCGGCGGCTATCGCGGCGAAGACGGCGCCTGAGGCGGGAGCGCCTGGCGCGCCCGTCATTGCGAGCATAGCCAAGCAATACGGAGCGAACCGGGGCGAACGCTTCGCCCGGTCCTTCCTGGATTGCTTCGTCGCTTCGCTCCTCGCAATGACGCGGAGGCTGAGTCCTCGTCAGAAATACCGCGCGAGATTGCGCCGGATGCGCTGCAGCGGGTCCTCGCCCTTCGGAGGATAGGCGAAAGCCGTGCCGGTGATGGCCTCGAAGGCGCGGACATAGACCGCCGAGGTCTGGTCGACCAGCTCCTGCGGGATCGGCGGCAGCGCCTCCTTGTAGGGGTCGCAGCGCGCCACCACCCAGTTGCGCACGAAATCCTTGTCGAAGGATTCCGGCTTGCCGCCGGCCGCGAAGCGGGCCGGATAGCTCTCGGCAAACCAGTAGCGGCTCGAATCCGGCGTATGGATCTCGTCGGCCAGCAGGATGCGGCCCTCGGCGTCGGTGCCGAACTCGTATTTGGTGTCGGCGAGGATGAGGCCGCGTTCGCGGGCGAGCTTCTGGCCCCGCGCGAAGAGCGCGAGCGCATAACCGGAGACCGTGTCCCACTGCGCCTGCGTCAGCAGCCCGCCTTTGACGATCTCGCGCTCGGACAGCGGCTCGTCATGGCCGCCGTCGAAGGCCTTGCTGGTCGGCGTGATGATCGCCCGCGGCAGCTCCTGGTTGTCGCGCAAGCCGTCAGGCAGGGTGATGCCGTACATCTCGCGCCGGCCCTGCTTGTAAAGCGTCAGGGCCGAGGTGCCGGTCGTGCCGGCGAGATAGCCGCGCACCACGATCTCGACCGGCAGGATCTCGAGCCGCCTGCCGACGACGACGTTCGGATCGGGATATTCGAGGACGTGGTTGGGGCAGATGTCGGCCGTCTGCTCGAACCAGTAGCGCGCGGTCTGGGTCAGCACCTGGCCCTTGAGCGGGATCGAGGCGATCGCCCGGTCGAAGGCGGAGAGCCGGTCGGTCGAGATCAGGATGCGCCGACCGTCCGGCAGATCGTAATTCTCGCGTACCTTGCCCCGATAATAGTTCGGCAGCTCGGGGATAACGGCTTCGTGAAGAGGCAGGAAATCGGACATGGCGGGGCTTGCCTCTCTGGTGATCGCGACGACCGGCGATGCTGCGCCGTCCCAGGCTTCTAGAACATGTTCTGCCGGAGGGGGAGTTTTCCACCACGGCCGCAACCGAGTCTTCCCCCGGATTGCTGCGATTGCCCGAATATGGCATGCGGAAGCGCGTGCTTGGAGCGGAGCCCCACCCGTGGGAACGCAGGCCGCTCCATAGTTCCGTCGTGTTTGGCGGGTGTTCTTGGCAGATGTTCTTAAAGGCAGGGCCGCTGGCCGACCCGCCTTTCGACACCGGATGACGTGACCCGACCTGCGATGATCCTGCGAATTTCCCGACGGTTCGGCATGGCCCTGCTTGTGCTGGCGGCCCTGAGTGGCGCGGCCGCCGCGCAATCGCCGGCCTGCAACGCCTGGCGGGCCGAGCTCGAAAGTCTGCAAGGGCGCAGCGGCGGCGATCCCCGCGCCGCGCAGGCCGCGCAACGCGTCGGTGGACAACTCGCCCAGCTCAGCAACCAGTACCGTGCCATGGGCTGTGATCGCGGCTTCGGCTTCTTCGACTCGGCGCCGCCGCAATGCGGCGCCATCCGCGGGCAGCTCGGCCAGCTCCAGGCGCAGTACGACAACCTGCAGCGCCAGGCCCAGGGCGGCGGCGTCGAGCAGCGCCGCGCCCAGCTCGCCGCGGCGATCAACAACAACTGCAGGGCCCAGCCGCGCGGCTTCTTCGAGACGATCTTCGGCCTCGATCCGCGCCGCGGCGAGATCGACTCCACCCTGCCCGAGCTCGACCCGGAGGAGCCGACCGAGCCGGCGAAGCCGCGGCTCGGCGGCCCGCAGACCGTCTGCGTCAGGACCTGCGACGGCTATTTCTTCCCGCTCTCCAACAACAGCGGCAATGCGGACGAGATGTGCCAGGCGCTCTGCCCGGGCACCGAGACCCTCGCCTATGGCATGAGCAGCGGCGGCGACATCCAGAACGCCGCCTCCCGCTCGACCGGCCAGCCCTATGCCTCGCTGCCGAACGCCCTGAAATACACGCGCAGCTTCGACGCGGCCTGCACCTGTCGCGGCCAGGGCGAAAGCTGGTCGGCGGCCCTGCGCAATGCCGAGTACCTGCTCGACAAGCGCAAGGGCGACGTCATCCTGACCGAGCAGCGCGCGGCCGAGCTCTCGCGCCCGAAACCCGACCCGAAGCGCAAGGCCACGGCGCCGCAGCCGACGCCGGCCGCCCCCTCCACCCCCGACATCGCCGAAGAAAAGCCGATGCCCTCGGAGAATTCGCCAACGTCGGGAACTGAATCCGCAGGCGTCGGCCCCGACACGGTCGGCGAGAAGGTGCTCGACAAGCAGGACGGCCTGAAGAGCGAGTCGCGCAGCGTCACCGGCGAGCGCCGCTCAGTCAGGATCGTCGCCCCCAATCTCGCCCCGAACCTGAGCCCCCAGCTCGTCAGGCCCTGATGCGGAAAAGTTCCATGCGACATCGGCATGGAGGACGGGACGCGATGACTGAGACAGGCCATGGACGCATGGCCTGATCTGACGCATAAGAAGTGATCTAGCCGCCCTCCGGGAGGCCGCCAGACCCGCCCTCGCGACGCTACGTGCCGCGCTCGCCTCTGACGCTCCCCAGTCTCAGCAGGCCGCCATGTCCGACACCGCCGCCGCCCATACTCCGCATCCGATCGAGCTTTCCGACGCGAAGCGCCGCATCAAGGCGATCTTCATCGGCTCCGTCGGCAATCTGGTGGAGTGGTACGATTTCTACGCCTACACCGCCTTCGCCCTCTATTTCGCCCCCCACTTCTTTCCCTCGCACGATCCCGTCGTGCAGCAGCTCAATGCCGCGACGCTGTTCGCGGCCGGCTTCATCGTGCGTCCGGTCGGCGGCTGGCTCTTCGGCCAATTGGCAGACCGGTATGGCCGGCGCCTGTCGCTGATGGTGTCGGTGCTGATGATGTGCTTCGGCTCGCTGATCATCGCCTTCACGCCGACCTATGAGACGATCGGCTTCGCCGCCCCGGCGCTGCTGGCACTGGCGCGGATCATCGAGGGCCTGAGCCTCGGCGGCGAATACGGGGCGAGCGCGACCTACCTCACCGAAATCGCCGATCCGGAGCATCGCGGCTTCTATTCGAGCTTCCAGTACGTGACGCTGATCGGCGGCCAGCTCACCGCCATCCTGGTCCTGCTGCTGCTCCAGAACGTCTTCCTGACGCATGAGCAGCTCGTCGCCTGGGGCTGGCGCATTCCCTTCGTCATCGGGGCCCTGCTCGCCATCACCGCCATGTTCATGCGGCGGCATATGCAGGAGACCGAGGCCTTCGAGGCGGCAAAGGGCACGATGAAGCGCGAGAGCTCGCTGAAGGGCCTGCTGCGCTATCCGCGCGAGGTCGCGATCGTGGTCGGCCTCACCGCCGGCGGCACCGCGGCCTTCTACACCTTCACCACCTATATGCAGACCTTCGTGAAGCAGACAGTCGGGCTTTCCGACATCGTCACGACCTATGTCATCGCCGGCTCGCTGATCTTCGCCTCGATCCTGCAGCCGATCTACGGGCTGATCTCCGACAAGATCGGCCGCAAGCCCGTCCTGATGTTCTTCGGCATCGCCGGCACGCTGCTCACCGTGCCGATCCTGACCACGCTCGCCGGGACGAAATCGGCCTGGATGGCGTTCCTGCTGATCTGCGGCGCCTGGATCTTCACCGCCGGCTACACCTCGATCAACGCGGTCGTGAAGGCCGAGCTGTTCCCGACCGCGGTCCGGGCGACCGGCGTCGCCGTACCCTATGCCGTGACGGTCTCGATCTTCGGCGGCACGGCGCCGGCGATCGCGCTGTTCTTCAAGCAGCAGGGCCACGAGCAGTGGTTCTTCTACTACCTCGCCGGCATGATCTTCATCTCGTTCCTGGTCTATGCGCTCATGCGCGACACCAAGCACGCCTCGGCGATGAACCGGCACGAGTGAGGGCACGGCTTCCTCTCGTCATGGCCGGGCTTGTCCCGGCCATCCACGTCTGCCTTCATCGAGACCCGTGTTCAGGACGTGGATGCTCGCCACAAGGGCGAGCATGACGGTGTGCGCATCTTCAGGCGCTCTCGCCGGCCAGCCGCTTCAGCGCCTTGTCGCGCCCGATGAGCGGCAGCAGCGCCGCCAGCTCCGGGCCGTGATCCAGCCCCGTCAGGGCCTGGCGCAGCGGCATGAACAGCGCCTTGCCCTTGGTTCCGGTCGCCGCCGCGACGGCCTGCGTCCAGTTCTTCCAGGTCGTGGCGTCGAAAGGCTCCGGAGGCAGCAGGTCGGCCGCCGTAGCGGCGAAGGATACGTCCGCGATCACCGGCGCGGCCGGTCCCTGAACGACCTGCCACCACAGCGCCGCCTCATCCAGCCTCGCAAGGTTGCCGCGCACCGCCAGCCAGAACGCCTCGCCACCGCCCACGCCCAGCGCCGCCAGCCGGTCGGCGACCGCCTCGAACGGGAAATGATGGAGGGTGCGGGCGCTCAGCGTCTCCAGCTCATGCTCGTCGAATTTGGCCGGCGCCCGCGAGACATGGGCAAGCTCGACCAGCCCGGCGAGCTCGTCGAGGCTCGAGACGGGGCGCACGGCATCGGAGGTGCCGACGAGCGTCGCCAGCGCCGCGACCGCGAGCGGCTCGACGCCGCTCTCGCGCAGGCCGCGCAGCGAGAGATGCCCGAGGCGCTTGGAGAGTCCCTCACCGCTCGCCGTGGTCAGCAAATTGTGGTGGCCGAAGGCCGGCAGGCTCGCGCCCAGCGCCACGAAGATCTGCGCCTGCACGGCCGTGTTGGTGACGTGATCCTCGCCCCGGATGACATGGGTCACGCCCGTCTCGATGTCGTCGACCACCGAGGGCAGCGTGTAGAGATAGCTGCCGTCCTCGCGCACCAGCACCGGGTCCGAGAGCGAGGCGCAATCGACATGGGAGGGGCCGCGAACCAGATCGTCCCAGGTGATCTGGCCGGGCTCGAGGAGGAAGCGCCAATGGGGCTTGCGCCCCTCCGCCTCGAAGGCCGCCTTCTGCTCGGCCGTGAGCTTGAGCGCGGCCCGGTCGTAGATCGGCGGCAGGCCGCGGGCGAGCTGGCGCTTGCGGCGCCGGTCGAGTTCGTCGGCCGTCTCGTAGCAGGCATAGAGGCGCCCCGCCCCGCGCAGGCGCTCCGCCGCCGCATCGTAGATCGCGAGCCGCTCGGACTGCTTGATGACCAGATCGGGCGCGATGCCGAGCCAGCCGAGATCCTCGGCGATCGCCTCGGCATATTCGGCCTTCGAGCGCGCGAGATCCGTGTCGTCGTAGCGCAGCAGGAACCGCCCGCCATGGCGGCGGGCAAACAGCCAGTTGAACAACGCCGGCCGGGCATTGCCGATATGGAGGTAGCCGGTGGGCGACGGCGCGAAGCGAACCAGGGGCGATGTCATGGCGCGGCTTATCGCGCGTTTGCGGCCGGCCGACAATCGCGTCCTTGACCGCGTTTCCCCATCGTTAACCGCGTATCAGCGTAGAAGCCGCCAAGCAATTGGCGCTGTTTCACTCGCGTTTGCAGCGTCAACCAGAACGGGCGCGTACGAAGCGAGAACCGGCAAGAACGCTGAAAACCAGACTCAACCCCTCTCCTTCCCCAACCGGACCTCCTCCCATGGGTGAGCGGGCGCACACTCCGGGGCGGGGGCGGCCCATCCTGTTCAGCGCGCCGATGGTGCGCGCTCTGCTGGCCGGCACGAAGACGCAGACGCGGCGGGTTTTCGTTCCGCCTGCGCCTTATGCGCCGACCGATGACATCAGCGTCGGGGTCGCTGTCGGCAGCATTGCGCCGAAGATCAAGGTCGGCGACCGCCTGTGGGTGCGCGAGGCTTGGCGCACAACCGGTTGCGATGGCCGATCGGACTATCTGCCTCCGCGCGATCTTCAGCCTCACCCGGCTTGGTACGAGGCTAACGGCACCGCCCCGGCTGGTGAACTAGTCGGCAAGCTCAGGCCCTCGATGTTCATGCCCCGCTGGGCCTCCCGCCTGACGCTGACCGTCACCGATGCCCGCGTGCAGCGGCTTCAGGATATCAGCGAGGAGGATGCCGAAGCCGAGGGCTATCCGTCGAAAGAGCAGCGCGCGACCAGCGGTGTTGCCGAGATCCGCGATGCCTATCCGATCGCTTGGTACTCGTGGCTTTGGGAGCAGATCAACGGCGTCGGCTCATGGGAAGCAAACCCTTGGGTCGCGGCCTACAGCTTCACCGTCGAGCGCCGGAACATCGACGCCCCCGCTACCGCCGCCAAGACTGGAGGCGAATGATGGGGGAGAGACGGACCAAACGGACCGTGCCTGAGACTGGGTTAACATCCTCCCCCGGCTTCAGCCTGGGGATTTTCGGGGAGAGGAAACTCCCTTCCAGTTCGCACTTCGCCGGGGGGCTTATGCCCTTCCTCCATGCGCATAGACGCCGTGTTCCGGCGCAGAATATTGATCGCAGCGTTATGGTCGGCATGGGCGCGGAATCCGCAATGCTGACAGACAAAGGCCGCTTGGCTTTCGCGGCTCTGACTCTCCACGGCTCCGCATTCCGAACATGTCTGCGAGGTGAAGGCGGGGGAGACCTTCAGAAGGCGTCCCCCGCGTTCGTCGAGCTTGTAGGCGAGGATGGTTTCGAAACCGAACCAACCCTGGTTAAGGATGGAGCGGTTGAGCCCGCTTTTCTGCCGAACCATGCGGCCCGGCTCCTCGATCGTTCCTCGTGCCGAGGCGGTCATATTGCGGATGTTCAGGTCTTCGAGAACTACGCAGCCGAAGCTCCTGCTGATGTCGAGTGCGGCCTTGTGCTGCCAGTCGCGACGGATGCGGGCGCGGCGGGCGGCCAGTCTCGCGCAACGTTGAAGCTGCCGAAGTCTGCGCGCCGATCCTTTCTTTCGACGCGCCAGTGTGCGCTGAGCAACACGCTGTCGCCGCTCGATAGCTTGGAGGCTTGCCGGGACGGACATCCGTTCACCGGTCGAGAGCGCGAGCGTGTTCGCTACGCCGCGGTCGATGCCGACGGGCGGGCAAGTATTGGCCGGGGCAAAGTGCTCAATTTCGCAGGCGAAGCTGGCGTGCCAGCCGAGTGCGTCGAGCGAGACGGTAACGTTTTTGACCGCGCCGCGCAGCGGGCGCGTGTCGCGGAATTTCACCCAGCCGATCTTGGGCAACCGAACAGCCGACCATTTGGCACTGACCTTCTCGACCTCGACTTCCCGCCCCTGAAAACGGAACGCGTCATTGATGCCCTTCTTCCGCGGGGTCGGATAGCGAGAACGGCCCCTAAGGAAATTGCTGAAGGCCTTGTCGAGGTCACGCAAGGCCTGCTGCTGGCAGGTTTGTGTGACGGCGGCGATCCAGTCGTATTCAGCGCGGAGCCGTGTCAGCTCTCGGCATTGGGATGCATAATTGAAATGCCGCCCAGTCTCGCTGTTGTATTGCCGCCACCAGTCGCGACGCTGCTCAAGGGCGAGATTGTAGACCAATCGGCAGACGCCAGCGAACTGGCGGAACAGAGCCTCCTGTTCGGAGCTGGGAGACAGCTTGTAGCGGAGGCCACGATTGATCACTCGCCGATTCTAGCAAGCCTTTCAGAATCTTCAACTTGGCGCAGGGCGACAACCTACCCCCATCAGGAGGTTGGACATGTTTGATCGTGCCTCATTGGTCGAGAGGACGGCCCGCGAAAGCGACCCTCAGACCATCGCCAAGCAGGCCGTCCTCGACGCCCTCTCGGCCAAGGACCGCGAGCTGGCGGAGGCGCGGGCGACCAAGGACGGCGCCTACGCCGAGCGAAACCAGTGTGTTGCGCTGATCGCCAAGTTCGCTTGGGCGCACGGTTGCCGCGTCGGTATCGCGAAGACGGCCATCGAAGGATGGGACGAGGCTTGGCACGGCTGCGTCTACATCGACCTGCCGACCGGGCAGGTGTCATGGCACTATCACGATAGCGACGCGCACCTCTTCGACTTCCTGGCACCGTATCAGGGCGAATGGGACGGCCACTCGACGCCCGAGAAATACGCTCGCGTCAATGCCGCCTATCCGATCCGGCCAACCGTCCTTGAAACCGAACTGGCGGAGGCGCGGGAAGAAATCGAGAGGCTGAAGGGTCTTCTGAATGCGAACGGCAAGCCGCGCTTCAATGAAGCGATGCGCCGTCTCGAAAAGGCCGAACGCGAGCGCGACGAAGCCATGGCCGCGCTGCGGGAGAAGGAGGAGGCGCATCTGTCAGGGCTCGCGTCGGACATCGCTCGCGAGATTGAAGCGCACGACCTGTTCGATTGCCCGGAGGGAACGACCTACGTCCGCGCCGCGCAAGCTATCGCTGACCGCTTAGTCGAGCGGTTCGGCCGCGCCATCTCCGTCCCACCTGTTTCCGGCTCGCGTGAACAGCGCGGGAACGAGGAGGGGTGAGGATGGCTGACATCCCAGCCGAAGACCTCAAAGTCGAGGCGTGGCCTTACGGGAAGAGCCCCGGCGGCCAGCGGTGCGGCACGCATCCTGGCGTGAGGGTCACGCACATTCCGACCAACACCACCGCGACCGTCGAGTGCGCCGGTTCGCAGTTCCGCAACAAGGAGATCGCGCTGGAGATGATCCTGGCGGCGGTCACGCACCTGAGGTTCCGCCCATGACGTCTCCCAACCCGGCGCGCGATGGCTGGAAGCTGGTGCCCGTCGAGGCGACGCTTGACATGCAGCACGCCTATTTCGACGAGATCGACCGCAACATGAAGCGCGTCGAGACTGACGCTACGTTTGGCCGATACAGCAACCACCGTCTGGCCTATGCAAAAATGCTCGCCGCTGCTCCCGCCGCCAAGCCCCCTGCGAGCGGGGTGGATGCGGTGGCGGTGAAGGCCATCGCTTGGCTCCGCGCCCGAAGTGAAAACATCTCCTACAAGGCGACCGTCCGCGACATCGACGAAGCAATTGCAGCTGTTTCCCTCTCCCCGGCCGCGACGAGCGGGTCGGAGGCTGGGGGCGAGATGCGAGCGCAGATCACGCCATTCTCAAGCGTCGTGGGGCAGTCTGTCTTGCTGACCGATGAGACTGGCGCGGCGCTGGCGCAGCTCAGCATCTCCATTCCCGACCCGAACAAGCCTTATCGCGAAACGGCGGAGGAGATCGCCCGCGTCATCGAACTGGCGATCAACCAGCCGCCATCGGAGGAGGTTAAGCGCCTGCGAGTTCGTCTGGGCGATCTGATGATTGAGGACGCCAAGCGGATGGCAGCCCTCGCCAAGCCCGCCTCCTCGCCTGCGGGCGGGGATGTGGACGATCTGCGCAGGTCGCTCGACCAACTCATCAGCTACTGCAAGCCGGTCTCTGAGGCCCACGTCCAACGGGTCTCGAAATGCATCGATCGCATTTGTGCCCTGTCTCCGCCCACCTCTGCCGCTGAGCCGGTGGCGTGGATCGCGAACTGCTGCCATTGCGGGCGGATCGTCGATACCCGCGAGGAGAAGGAAGGCGGCGACAAGTTCGGCTGCGAGCTGACCGATGGGCGCTGGACCTGCTCGCCGGAATGCTGGGATGCCGTCGTTGAACCCGACGCCACCCCACCCGCTCCCGCTGCGGTGGACGGGCAGAGGGTGAAGGCTCCGCTGGACGCAGAAGACGAGATGGACCCCGCTGGCCGCATCCGCGCCTGTCTCGCCACCGATAAGGAGGGGGGCGATGTCTGACCTCGCGAAGTTCGACGAGGCCGTGCTTGCTGCCATCAGCAAGGCACCGGGCCGGGCCACCTACGTCCTGCGCAACATGATGACTTGGCCAAACGATCACTGGAAGGTCGGCTTTTGGCCGGCGCTCGAAACGTCCGCGGTCCTCCGTGCCTGTCGCCGCCTCCAAAAACGCGGGCTGATCGAGGAATCCCCAACTGCCTATGCCGTCATGAAGTGCTGGCGTCCGACCCACCCCCGCCAGGAGAGCGGCCATGGCTGAGAAGATGAAACTCCCGGACTTTGACCGAATGCTGTACGGCGGGCTCACATTTCTTCGTCAGCCGGATAGCCTGCTGATGACCGACGCGATGCGCGGAAAGCTGCAGGCCGCTGCAGAACCGATTCTGGTCAGCAAGTCTGAGGAAGCCGCATTTCGATACGCGGGAATGGAAATCCTCGCCTACCCGGTTGGCACCGTTGTTCTGCACAAGCGGACAGGCCAGAAGATGGTCATTGAAGAGAATTCGGTGCTGACCGCCATCCGAGAAGATGTCGTGATCGCGTTGCCCGAAAGCCGCGCCGCCCTTCAACAGGAGCCCCGACATGACCGCGATTGATGAGAGGGCGCTGGCGGCGGCTTTCGATATCCTCTGGCCAGCTCAGGAGTGGAACGGCGAGGAGCGCGTTTGCAGGGCGGCTACACGCGCTACCATAACCGCCTACCTCCAAGCCCTCCGCCCCGGCTCTACCGGAGAGACGGAGGGGTGGGTGCTTGTGCCGAAGGAGCCGACGATGAAGATGCTCGAATCCGGCATGGCTGCAATGAGGGTAGCACTATCCGACGGCCTGCCGCGCGATCAACGTCAGGCGGCCGGCTACCGCGCCATGCTCGCTGCGGCGGGAGGGCGCGATGAGTGACTGGGCTCAGATCAGAAGCGCTCCGAAAGACGGGCGAGATATCGAGGTCCTGACATCAGGCGGCTTTGAGATGAAAGCCCGTTGGGAAAGCCGCGGCTTCATCAACGAAGCTGGCGAGGATTGCGGGGCCTGGGTCGCCAGTGAGGAGGGCAAGCACCCGCCATGCTGGTCCGAAGGTGCCTGCTGGGAATCCAATGAGGACGAAATGCCCTCAGACCCGCCTATCATGTGGAGGCCCTCCCCATGACCCGCCCCACCGGCTTCACCATAGCGACCACCTTCCTCGCGCTTCTCGCTATGGCTGCATGGGGATGGTGGAGCGGGGAATGGCGGTAGGATGCGCGTACACCCGACCCTCATCCTGACAGCCGCCATGATGGCGCTAGGATTCGTGCTGATCTACGGGTGGCTGACAGGGGCTTGGCGCTAGGTCCAAGCTCCGTTTCAAAGCATGACGGCTGTTAGACCTTCGGGGGCAGGCTCCCACGGTCAAAGACCGGGACAGATTCCGTGGGCACTCCGGGACGACTGCCTACTGGAATATCCTCTGCGGCCTTACGCACGGCTTCTTCGGATTCGGTCAGACCATCGGGAGTATCGTTTGCATCGCTCCCTTCGTCGTGAACATTGGTGCGCTCGCTTTTTCGCCGGCCGGTTTGCACTGGATCCGAAGCAAGCGGGCTCTCCGTTGGTGTGACGACCTGCCTCTCATCTTCAAGCAGTGCTGGATTTTCTCGCTGCTTTGGCATGGCGCTCTCCTTCATTGGAGTAAGCCATGTAGCTCGCGGTTTGTTCCTTGGCGGTTAGAGTAAGGCAGCCTGTGCCGGGAGCTCGTCTTCGCCGTTGTCCCCATCCTTCTTGCCGCCGCGAGCAACGATATCGAGAGAGCCGTCGGGCAGAGGTCGTTGTAACGCCCTCGCCTGCTCCCATGGCGCCGTCATCCAGGTCTCGCATTCTTCGGGCGTCGTCAGTATCACCGGCATCGCCTTGGGGTGGATTGCACCAACTTCGGCATTCGGTTCCGTCGTCAGGAAGGCGTAGAGGTCGATCGTCTCTTCGCCTGTCTTGATCTTGCGCACGCTGGTCCACTGAGGAGCCCAGATCCCGGCGAAGAACGCCGTCGGCCGCTCCTCACCGAACGCAAACCAGTGGTTCCCACCCGGGCCCGGTTCAGCGAATGAATTGAACGGCACCAGACACCGGCTCTCGACACCGAGCCAGCGCTTCCAATGCGAGCTCGAGGTGTTGCGCACGTTCGTCGTCCCGCCATCGGGTTCCATGCGCAGAAGCTGATCGAAGTCGACCTCTTGGCCCTTCGCCCGCAGCTTGTCGGCCCGCTTGGTCGCCGCGTCGAGAAGCGCCTTCTTAGACGAAGGCATGCCCCAGCGTGTCATAGCGAGGCGGGGGCCACCGGCATCATTCCGGACGATGGGCGCAGCGTAGTCCGGGAAGATGCCCGGCTGCGGCGGCATGTTCACACCCGCTGCGTCGAACTTCGCGAAGAGCTTTCTGATCGCCTCGACGTTGCGGGTATGGCTGTAGAGGTTGCACATGGTGTTCGCCTCTGGCTCTGATCGATGATGTTCTGCGGCAAACGCGCGCCAATGAACAGTCGGGCCGTCTCATCGGCTGTCAGGATCATGCCGCCGTGCTCGTCGACGAACGCCACGGCAAGGCCGAAATCCGTGGTCCGGATGTGGATCGCACCGAGATCAAGGTACTCCTCGACGCGAAAGCCCGTCCCCGTCTCGTCGAGCCAGGACGAGAACTCGCGCGCCGCCGTCCTCACCTCCGAAGGAGCCAGCGAAACCACAACGCCGTAAGGCCATTCCGGCAGGATCAGCGCCTCCTCGATCAGATAGTAGTTGCCATCGTCGCTCGCTCCGTTGAACGGTCCCGAGACCTCACAGCCATAGCTTCCGGCGGTCTCCCTCAACAGATCGAATGGCAGATTGAGCTCGAGCATCGCGCTCTCGGCGATGACGCAGGGCTGTCCGGTTTTGATCGCTTCGGCCGCCAAGGCGGCGACCAGTTCAATCCCCTCCGACACGGCGCCGGCGCGGCTCTTGTGAAGGCGCGGCTGGGAGTTGGTCATCCTTCCCTCCTTCGATCAGGGTGAGTTCCGACAGCGATGGCGGCAGATCAGGCGGATCGGTCCGCCGCAGATCCGGGCAATAGGCCCCGCATTTGGCGCCGTATTTCTGGGGCTTCCGGGCCGGGTTCCACGGTGAATAGGCGCAGGTCCCGATGAAGGCGATCACTATCCCGCCAACCGAAATCCGGCTGCCGTGTTTCGCCGCGATGTCCGCGACCCGATAGCTCCCGCCCCGCCGGCAGTAGTGGCAACTCAGGTGCAGGACGGTCCACGGGAAGTCCCGCAGCTCGGTCGCTTCTGTCGGCCTGAATGTTCGATTTTCCTGTCCCATGGTGCTTCATCGCTCAGGCTCCCGTATCGGCCTGGCGCCCCGCGAAAACAGGCCACGCACGAAGCCGAACGATACCGAGCGATCAGCATCGCTCAAGGCCGCCGTGTAAGCGGCATTGGCCTCCTTCAAGGCGCGGTAGGTCGCGCGCAGCGCGGCTCTGTCGGTTCCAAATTCGTCGACAAGCTCAACGATTTCCCATTCGAATTCGTCGGCTTCCGGCGGCTTCTGTAGCGGCTCGGCTGACATGGTTCTCGTCCTCGGATATGAGAACAATATGAGAACAAAACAGAGCTTCGAGTCAATGCCCTGGATTCGCCCGGGGGATGTGGCTGGGGGCGCAAGGACCATCGGGCAGCATCTTTCGAGGGGGTTCTGCCTCGTCGAAATCTGGTGCCTCGAATGCATGTCCATGGGCGAGATCATGGTCCACGACCTGCCGCCCGGCATGGCAATCGCCAAGGTCTGGAAGCGCTACCGCTGCAGCGACTGCGGCGGAAAAAACCTGTGGTCCGGCGTGAGTTGTGCTGAGATCGTAGCGCGCGATCAGGCGGGCCTGTTGGGCCGGCTCTGACCAGCGCAGGTGGAGGTCTCGAATGCAGATCGCTACGCAGGCAGAATACGACGCAGCCATCGACCGGATCCAGGCCCTGACCGGAGCGCCGGAAGGTAGTCCCGAAGAGAAGGAACTCTTGAAGCTCGTCCTGGCTGTCGAGATCTGGGAAACGAAGCACCGGATCGGCTAAGCCGGGATCTCATAGACTGCTGCCTCATCGGCCTCCTCACGCAGGCCTTTGAAAGAGGCGTGCCGGAGCTTGCCATCGTCGGTCCAGGCGCGAAATGCGATCTCGGCGACCAGGGCCGGCGCGATCCAGCGATAGGTTTGGCGCCGGCCTTGCATCGAAACGGCAGGCTTTGGAGTGGCGAGACTGTCCATCTGATTGCGGAGCGCGGTGGCGCTGGCCTGGGTGAAGCCCGTGCCTACGCCGCCGACATAGACCAGCCCGTCGCCCTTGCGCGCGGCAAGCGCCAATCGCCCAATGCCGCCAAGGGCCACGGTCGAAGGCTCATAGCCAATGATGACGAAGCTCTCGGACTGAACGCATTTGATCTTGAGCCATTCACCGCCCCGGCCAGACCGGTAAGGCGCCCTGCGGCTCTTGGCGATGATGCCTTCCAGGCCCATCTCGCAGGCCGTATCGAGCAACTCGGCGCCAGTGGCCGCGATGTCCTCGCTGAAGCGGATCGGACCACCCAAACCAGAAAGGAGATGGCTCAGCAGCGCGCGGCGCTCGACCTGCTCCATGCGGCGAAGGTCATGGCCGTCGAGATAGAGGAGGTCGAATGCATAAAGCATTGCCTCACCCGCGTTGCGCTTACCGCCTCGGCCGCCCAGAGCACGTTGCAAAGCGCCAAAGTCAGCGCGGCCCATTTCGTCGAGGACGACTGCTTCACCGTCGAGGATTGCGGTGTCGACGCCCAGGCGCTTGGCGCCGGCCACGATCGATGGGAAGCGATGCGTCCAATCATGGCCGCCGCGGGTTACGACGCGGACGTTCGCGCCGAGCTCGACGTGGACAGCCAGCCGGTAGCCATCCCACTTGACCTCATAGGCCCAATCCGGTCCCGCCGGGACCTTGCTCGCCAGCAGAGCCAGGCACGGCTCGACGCGATCAGGCATAGGATCGTGGAAGAGATCCGGGAGCGCGTCATTCGGCCGGGTGAGCGCCCCCTTGACCGTATCGCCGCCCAGCCCGGCCCTCAGAACCCGACGCACCATAGACGCAACTCCCGGACGGCACCGAGTTGCAAACGGGCCGCAGCGCGATTCGTTCCCCCTTGCCGAAGCTGGATCGTGGCGCTTTAATGGCGAAAGGGGGAGCTACGCCCCTTCCCGCGATCATCAATTTCGGCTTCTCAATGGCTTTGAGGAGGCGGTCATGCATACCGGAAAAGGGTCCCTGATCCTTCGCGGTGGGCGCAGGATCCCTGTGATCTATCGCTTTGGCAGCAACCACGGTGATACACGGGAGGGCTTTCTTGATTGCGACGTCTCGGAGATCGATCCAGGCGTTTTGCTCGATCGTCTCACCGTCATCTGCGACGATGGAACTAGCGTCATCATCGCCGTGATGCATTCCAGCGACCGGTATTTGGCGGTGATTGGACGGCTCGGAGGCCCGTAGACTTCGCCTTGCGACACTATCAGAAAGCCGGATTGCAGCGCCTTCTTCTCCGTTGCCCCGATCGGCGTAACGAGTTGCTGCAGGCCGCCTCAATGCCAGAAATGGCCAAGCTCTGCGAATCCTACGAGCAGGCCTGGCAGGCCGCTCTCTACTGGGCCGGTGTTCCGGGGTGGGATGCCGCCGAAATCGCTGCCGATTTTCGGCGGCTGATCACAGCGCTCGAAGAGGAAGCCTTGAGGATTACCGAATTGCGCGTGAAGCGGCTGGCGTAACGCTGAACAAAGCCGCGCCCCTTCTTCGCTCGCTTGTGTCGATCCGGAACAGGCAATGCAGCAAGCCGGTTGTCCCAGCGGAGGGACGTCTTTGGCAAGCGGTGAGACATGCACCCCGTTCTGCATCAGAAGCTGCGTGAGCTATTCAGTGAGGCAAGCACGGCGGTGGCCGCCGCGCAGCACGCGCTTGGTCCGGAAGAAAGCGACTTGATCGCGGTCGATGACCAAGCCTTAGTCGAGGCAACGCTTCGCCTGCAGCAGATCATCGCTGAGGTCACAGCAATCCAGGATTCCGAGGCGAGGTGAGCGCATTTCTGCCCTGCTGTCGCTAGTTCGGCGGCGGGCCTGAGCTGATATCTCAGAATGAGGGTTTGGATTTCATATTGAGTCTTCTTTGCGCTCAATCCAAGCTTCCAACTCGGCCATGGACACGAGAAGCATATGACAATTGCGGCGATTCTCCCGCTAGCTCCCTCTATCGATCAAATTGGACGTATCATTGCGACCGTTGCTGCTCCGGCCTTTCTGCTCGGGGCGGTCGCAGCGTTTATTTCCGTGATCATGGTCAGGATAAATCGAGTTATCGATCGATCGCATTACATACATGGCATCTCTGAGCACGACACCAGAGCTTACCTCAGAGGCGATCTTCCGCGATTGCGGCATCGCGCGTCCCTTTTAAACAGAGCATTGTTTAGTGCTGTTATGGCTGCAATTATGACGTCCTTGATAATCATTATAGCTTTCGTTAGCGCTCTGTTTCATTTTGCGCATGAGTATGGCGCCGCGATTCTGTTTGTGGCGGCGCTTATTTTATTTTGTGCAGCGCTGATTGATCTCGCGCGAGAGACGCGTATCGCGCTTCATCAAAACGATCTTCATGGGTAGCCGACCGTTCCTCGATCGCAGCCGTGCAAGCGGATCGCGGCGCCTTGCCTTGGCTTTTGCGTGAAATCAAAGACCAAGGAACAATCTATCGCGCAAAGGCGAATTCAGCTTCAATAGCTGTGGTGTATGTGTTCCGGGGGGAGTCATGCAGTTAGAAGTTGATGATTCTTACGCCAACAAAATATTAACCTCACTCAAACTCATGCTTCCCGACTGCCTTATTTGTGGCGCCCCAACGCTACTCGACATTGCCAACATGACGGGAACTAGCGCGCGAAGCCTCCAACGGAAGCTTTTGATCGTCGGAATGACATACTCAAAGTTGCTCGAGCTCGCTCGATACGAGAATGCCTCCGCTCTCCTGAGCAACAGCGATATGAAACTGATCGAGGTGGCTTTTGCGGCGGGTTACACGGATCCGGCGCATTTTTCTCGTGCTTTTCGCCGCATGAGCGGGATGACACCCCGCAGCTTCCGAAGCGAGCGACGCAGCGGCAAGAACGGCCCGGCCCGTTTTCCCGGAGCCGGGCCAATACGACCGGCATCGCGCACTGACGATCGGCATCGAATCGCGACAGAAGGGAGCCGTTGATCGGCTTTTCGCGGAAGGTCTGACCAAGCTGAAAGCGTTCATCGCCCAGGCGAATGTAGAGATTGCGAAGCACCAGCTAACGCACTGAGACACCGTTTCGAAGTCCCACATAGGAAAGGAGCCGCCGTCGCGAGAGCGGCTCCCTTCCGGCGACGTCCTTGGGACGATCGCCGCCACGGTCCCCTTGGTATTGGGCTGACCTATGCGGGACCGTAGCGTCGAGACAACCCCCGGCAACCAACGCGGTTCCTCAAATTGCTCGGCAGGCACATCCTCGTCCGGACCTGCAGTGAGGATCGAAGCTCGGCCGCGGGCAAGACATTCGATCGCCGTCCAACGAAAAAGCCCCGCGAGCAGGAGCCAGCGGGGCAAGTCATGTGGGTAAAGGAACAGACGCGGAGGACTGCTCCGGTGCCTCGGTCCGCTAAGGCGGCTTGAGGTCGCCCTGCAGACGCGGCTGAAGCTGCCGGGCCTCGATCACGCGGTCAAGGTGTTCATTGACACTGCCGACGTCACTGCCGGTCAAGGCGAAAGAGCTAGCGGTCTTTGAACGCCAGCCTCAGGAATGCGAGCGCGCCAGCCAAAAGACAAGCAGTCAGAGCTCCGGTGAACAGGTCGAATATGATCCACGCGACGACGCCTAGCGTCGCGGCAAAGCCCAAATGCAGAGCAGCCAAACCCAACGCCCCCCAAGCAGCCGCTTCGGGACAGTAATTTCGTATGGGCTGGAACGCAAAAAGCCGCACAGCCCAGAAGGGCTGAGCGGGCCGAGTCTTCCCTAGATTCCGAGTTCGAGATGATCAGGAGTGGTTCACCTCCGTCCATGTTGGACGCCGGCAGCCGTTGCCCGTCGGCATTTCTGTCAACGGGCGATGCTGAAGCCTTTCGCGATGGCGGCCAGCACAGCGGCGACGATGGCGGTCACGATGACCTTGCCGACAATGCCCGAGGTCTTGTCGATGGCGAGGCGCAGGCGCCGCACGAACCGGAAGTCCTCCCTCGCCTCGCTGACGTGATCGGCCTCTTCGACCATCAGGCCGATATGGTCGAGCTCCGCGCGAACAGCAGTGCGGATGATCTGAGAAAGCTCGTCTCGCGTCATGGAGATCGTGACCTGATCGCCGCCGCTCATGGACGTCGCCCCGCGTAGTGCGCGCTGAACCATTCTTTAGCGGTGTGGCCGCCCATGTAGAGGGTAAGGTAAAGGCCGGTGAAGGCGACCAGATCGGCCATAGGCACCGTGATGCGGAAGAACGGGGCCAGGATCACGGCAAACGGCCACATCGCCAGAACGAGCCACATCCCGGCCGGGCGCCAGGCCGTGTAGAACCATCCGCGCACGGCATCCTGCGAGATGATGGCCGCGTAGTTCTCAGCCTCTTTCGCGAGGAGCGAATAGAGCTCCGGCCCCTTGACCGCCTCGACCTGCTTGACAATCTCGATCGCGCCCGGCTTCGTCTCGATGGCCTGCTTGACGGCTTCCGGGGTGGCGGGCGTGCCCAGCGCTTCCGCCAGAGCACCGATTGCGGCGCCGGCCAGCGTACCAACAGGGCCACCAATGACGGTCCCCAGCAACGGGCCGCCCGCCTTGATGACGGCTTTGATCAGATCGTTCATGCGGCACCTTTCAGACGGCGGAAGAGAGCGGAGAGGAAGCGGGCGAAGAACCCGGGCTCGCCGGTGGTCGGATGTTCTTCGGTAAGCGTGGGTTCCGGCTTGGACGGCGCTACGGGGGCGGCCGGTAGCGGCTCAAAGGTCCACGGCGTGTCGGGGATGTTTCGCCACCAGTTGAAGCGCTCGGACAGCTTCGTGTGGTATCCGTTCTTCTCGTAGCCGCCGCCGTTGTAGCCCTTGGCAAAGGACCGCCAATCGTTCGGCATCGAGCGCGTCATCCGGTCGACCGCGCGTAGCGTGCCGTCCAGTTTGTTCGCCGCGGCGAAGCGCACGATCGCTTCAATCTGCGCCGCTTCGCTCGCCATGAACGCCGAGACCATGGCGTCTACACTGTCGAACCCAACCATCTTGTGGTTGAAGCCCATGATCTGTCCGCGCCCCCAGGAGCAGGATCGCAGCGCCGCCGCGCAGTCGATTTCGATGGCCCGCGCAAGCTTATCGTATTGGCCACCCTCGGAGCCGTAGGCGCCAGATTTCCAGTTCCGATAGGCCAGCCCTTCGCGCACGGCGCGATCACGCTTCGGCCCCGGCCCGAGTTCGCGGTAGAAGATGTGCGGCTCGAACAGGATGCGCGGCCGGCCCTGAGCATCAAAGCCGCTCTTCGGCGCTTCAACATCCATGACGGCGTGAAGCACGTCCTCACCGACGCCGATGATCGCGCCGATGCGAGGCAAGTCGGTATCGGTCAGGCGCCTCGCGGCCCCCTTGAACGAGCTCGTCATGTTTTCTCCGGGCATGAAAAACCCGCCGGTCAGGGCGGGTTGCGAAAGCTCAGATTGTTGACGTCGCGTCGGGGGCCCCGTGGTCCCGAAGCAGCGATCGAGGCACTGCCGGCCGCTTGCCAGGCCCCCCGGTTAGCGGCCGGCAGACTGGCTCATGCCGCGCCGCGGCAATCAGACCGCAAAGGCCGCATTGATTTCCGCTGTCGTGGTGATCGTTCCCGCCTCGATATCGGCCTTGACCGCTGCGAAAGTCGCAAAGCCGATATTCACATGTGCCTGCACTTCGTCGCTGATCGCGATCATGGCAGCGGCATCGACCGGGTATGTATTTCCATCGGCGCCGTGCCAGACGGTCGACCACTGAGGATCGACTGTGGCGGCGACGCGGGCCCCGGTGATCATCACCTTGGCGCGGTCATCGGTCGCCACGGGAACGCCCGCGACGGTGATGCCACCGACCTCCTTTCGCCACCGCAAATCGGCCGCATAGGCCAGCAACACCGACTTGCGGGCCGAAGGCAGGTCAGCCGCGAGCGCTTGCACTTCGGGAGCAAACTCTTCCGCGACATGGATCAGCGCGCGTGCCGCGCCATCTGGAGGCTGGTAGAACGCGGACATGCGCGCTGGCTCGGTCAGAGCCTGCATGACGAGGATGGCGTCATCCGCCGAGGTGAAGGGAATCTCGATCATGCTCAGGCTCCGAGGCGAACAGCATTGAGGCGGCCGGAGATCACCTGGCTCGCACCGACGATCTGCCTGGCGGTGAAGCGCATGTTGTCGCCGGCGACGAAGCGCTTGACCGTAATAGCCGTGCCGGACGGGGCCGATTGCGAGGTCTGCGCCGTGGCGGCGCCGAGCGATCCGGAGTTGTTGAAAATATTGGAGAGAAAGAGGTCGGTCGTCGCGCTCACGGAAACGCCCGAGAACGAGATGAGCCAGAGCCCGGCCGTCTGCGCGCCGAACGTGAGAATACCGCCACTGAAGGTCGAGTCTCCCAGATTGGCCGCGCCTTCGCCCCCGTAGGCGCTGCCGGTCAACGTCGTGATGACGTTGTTGGCGAGGTTTTGCGACCAGATCCAGTTGCCGCCGACCGGCGCGGCAGCGGCAACCGCGGCAACCGCATCGCTCGGCAGCGGCGTCAGGATGCGGATGTTCGTGCCATCGTCGATGGTAGCGTACACGCGGCCCGCAACGAGATCGCCAACAGCAGGATCACTGCCATCCGACTTCTTGACCCGTCGGTTCCCGAGGCCGCTGATGTCCGCATTCACGGTTGTCGACGTGTTGGTCGCAGGCGCGATGACGTTGAGCACGCGGCCGGCGGCGTAGGCCGGCACGGCGAGACTTGGCGCAACCACCCAGGCATTCGCGGTGCCGGTTGCGACAGCATAGGTCGATTTGCCGGACTGGATGGCCTGCGCGAGCCGCGGTAGGAGCGCGCTGTCGACGGTCAGACCGCCCTCGGTGATGGCCGTCGCGATCTGACCCGTCAGCCACCATTCAAGCCAATCGAAAAGCTGCTTGTCGGCGTCGCCGCAGGGAAATCCGTTCGCGAGCTCGTCCGCATTGGGCGCGCGCTTCGTCGCGCTCGCCGCGAAGGGCAAGTTGATGGCGGCCATGGAGGCTCCTCAGATCAGGCGCAGGTGTAGGTGTTGGGATCGGTAGGGCAGATGAATTCCGCGCTTTCGCAGAATCCTCCCCACCCCGCTCCGAAGCCGAAGATCGGGCCGGTCCCGTAGTGAATCAGGCCTTTGATGCCCGGAGCAATTGGCAGGACACGGAAGGCCACCGGGACGAGCATGGTCTCGAAATCGCTCAGTGCACGGCCCGGCGCGAGCGTGACACTGCCGACTTTGCTCGAAACGACGGACGCCGCGTTCCCCCAGATATGTCGCGCCGCCGCCTGCAGCGATGCGATGTCGTAGAGGCCGAGCGCCTGATACCGGCGCGCCTTGACGAAGCCGCGGAAGATCTCGTCATCCGAGATGCAGATTTCGCCATTGCCGAGCGATGGGCAGGAAGACCAGGTCGTTCCGTGCTCGCAGAAGCCGGCGATACGATCGGATGAAGCGAAATCACCGCATCGGAAGCCGAAGACCATCGGCGCTTCGCAGACGCAATGGCAGCGCTGGAGGCCGAGCCATTTCCCGATGATGGTCAGCTGGTCGCCGACGGCGCTGTCGATGTCGAAAAAATCCGGCAAGGCGCAGAGCTTGATCGCCGCATCCTCGGTTTGCGCGAGGTAGGCGCGAACCATGCCGAGGAATTTGGCCGCTTCGCGATACTCGGTCGCGACCTTATCGATCTCCTCCTCGACAAGCTCTCCACCGGTTGGGCAAGCGCGCTCGGTCACTGCGGGATTACCGTGATGCGATCAGCCGAAACGGCCATGATCTCGAAGAAGTCGATGGCGACCGGGACCGCTCCGACCGCCGCCGGCGTCCTGCTCGCGCGGACGGCCACGACGCGGATGTTCGGGTATCGGCTCTCAATCGCCTGACGGGCCAGGAACTCGGTAACATCCTGCCCGTTGCGCGGCCGGCTGGTCCCAGTGAGCGACTGCGCCAGGCCTGAGGCAATCGCCAGGGCCGAAGGAGGCGGGCAGCCGTTCCGATCCGGCTGAGCCTCGACGTCGACCTCGATCGTGACGTTAACGACGGCAGGGCGGATGATCTTGATCGATCGACAGAACCCCTCGATCGTCGTCTCGAGCGTCGTGTTCCCATAGGTGCCGATCCCGGGCACCACATAGGCGCGCACTGTCTTGGCAATCTCGTCGTCATCCCCGCCGAGGATGGCGACCGCAACGCTATGGGCATTGATCCCGTCGGCGTCCGCTGCATCGCCATCGTTCACGTAGGTCTGGACCCAGGTCACGCCCGGCAGCGCAGAGAGGGCCTGCGACAGATCGCTCATATCGATGCGGGCACGGCCGGCGTTCGTGATCGCCTGCCGGAAATCGATGTCGCTCTCGCCAGGCGCGCGCGTCAGCAACCGCAGCTTCGCGACCTGATCGAGGCGAGCGCCCTCAGCCTGATCGGGGTCGAGGCTCTGATAGACAGAAAGCGCGAGCTCCCAAAGCGAAGCCGCGAGGTCGGCATGCAAGCCGTTGAGCTGGCCCAGAGGAGACTGATCCGTCTGGATCACGCCGGGCCCAAAGGTAGCGATGTTCGCCGCCTGGATATCGGCAAGGATCTCCGGCAGCCGCTTCAGATCGAAGCCGCTTGGAACGACGCCATAGGCCATCGGAACCTCAGAACTGGATGTCGACGATATCGTCGAAGACGGTTGCGACCTGACAGCGCTCAATGCGCAGGCCGCGCGATGCACGGTCATAGACCGCGCTGAATTCGAGGATCTCGGTCACGCCGGGCGTCGCCGCGATCTCGGCTTTGATGATGCTCTCGGCAAGCGGGAGCTCTGAGGGTGGCCGGCCGAGGACGTACTTCGTCCATTCGACGCCAGCGTCCTCGTTCAGGAACCATTCCCGGCGCCAAAACATGACACGCTGCCGGATGTGCTCGCCGATCGCCTCCGCGTCGAAGACGAGAAGCGGTGAGCCGGTCTCATCGAGGCGAAGATCGTTGTGAGGCTGGATCGACAGCCCGACGAACTCAGCCATGGATGGCATCCAATCTGGCGATGATGGCGTCGGCCGCAGCGACGTAGGGGCTGTCGAGCGGGTCGCCGGCATTGGTGTGGTTGCGGAACACTTCGGCCAAATCGCGGATGATCTGGAAGAGGCTGTCGCCGTTCTCGCCTTTCAAGTCGATCTTGCCAGCGGCAGAGACGGTCAGCTTGTCGGAGCCACTCGGCCCGCCGACGATCGCCGAAGAGCCCCCTGCCCGCGTCTGCAACCCGCTCTTGCCGTCCTTGGAGCCGAAGTGAGCCCCGCCGGCCGGCATGTTGTCCATCTTGACCGTATCAGCGCCGCCGCCCGGGAAGGCGATGCTATCGGAAAGGTCGTGCATTCGGCCCGGCGCGGCGTTGGAGTCGGAACCGTCACCCTGGCTGGTGTCGGTACTGCGCATGCGCGCATGGCCCACGACGGGGTCGCCGGGCTGCATATCGTAATGCACGCCAAAGCCGCCGCCGGCCGGCATCGAGATGCGGACCTTCTCCAACGGGGGAGCAGTCAACTCCTTGTCGCCGAACTTGCGTTTCAGTTTCGGCTGGATCGTCGCGAGCTGCGTCGTGCGATCATAGCTGACGATCGTCGCGTCATAGGTCGTGTTGACCTCGCGAATGCCCGCTTCGACGGAGCCAGCAATGAACTCCATGAAGTCCTTGCGGGTCGCGTTGCCTTGATAGCCGGCCATCACTTCACCGCCTTGCCGCCTTCGACACGGCTCGCCTCGGCTTCGACATAGAATTCTTCGCCCAGGTTGCTGCCGCTGAACGTGACCTCGGAAACGCGGAAAAGCCCGCCGCCGTCGTCCGTCGCCCGCTTGTCTCGGGCGCTTTCCTCGTCGAGGAAGTCCGAGCGGACGTCGATCTGCCGGCCCGGCGCGATATTCGGATTGAGCAGAGCCTTCACACGGACGCCCTTGTCGGTGACGGTCGGAATGCCGATCATGCCGGTCTCGCTCGAAATAACCGTCGTTCCCGGTAGAACCTCGTCGTTGCGGACGGCCTGAACTTCACCGCTCTGGATGCTCCAATAGAGCTTGTGCTCTCGGCCGATCTTGTCGAGCTCCGATGCTGCCCACCCGTAGACCGTCACAGGCCGCTTGTAGGCCGGGAGGTCGTCGACGCCCTTGAACTCGCCCTTGGTTACGCCCGGCATTTCGCCGATGACATATTCCATGATCTCCTTCGGCTTCGTGCCGGCCGGAAACGTGCGGCTAACCGCGCCTTTCTGGGTCGCCTCGTTTCCGTCTCCGCAGGTCATCTCGGACTTGACGTCGGCGCCTTCCTTGGAATGCTCGACGTCTTCGATGGTGCCTTTGAAGATGGTGGACACGGGACCACCCTTGTAGCCGGCCTTCAGCTCGATCTTGTCGAACTCCTCGCCGAGTTGCCGGCGATGGCTCTTGGTCAGGTTCCAGATCGAGATCGTCGCGGAGTTGTTCTTCGAGCCGATCGTCTTGGTGATGCTGAAGTCGATCTTGAGGTCGCGGATCGTGAGCGTTCCGGCCTTTCCCGATACGGTCAACTCAACGTCTCGAAGCCACTGACGAACGCTCATGCCACCTCGATGTGGAAAAGACGGACGCGGCCGGAGGGGAGCTCCGTGCGGCCGGGCTCGGCCTCGTCGTCACCCCAAGAGGCTGCGACTAAGCTGCCGATGCCGAGATTGAACGGAGCGATCAGGTCGACACCAAGCACGATCTTCCGCCCAGAGAGAACGCGGACACCGTCGACGTCGAGGTCGAAGCTCCAACGGTTCGCCCAGGCGCTGAAGTTCACGACGAAGTCGCAGCGCTTGCTGGCAAGCGTCGTCGTGAACGCCTGGGACGGAGCGTCGAGGATGGTCAATTCTCTGGTGATCACTGCGCAACCGCCGCCTCGATCGTGGACATGGTCTTAGGCGGCGGGCTCGAGCTCCGGGCCGCGACCTGACCGCGGCGTGTCGTCCCCTGGGCCTTATCGTCCGAGCTGGAACCGCCGCCGGCGCTGGCCTCGGTATTGACGATTTTGACTTCGCTGCACTCGGCCTCAAATTTGAGGACGCGCGAATATTCCTTGTCGCGGCTGACCGTAATCCGCTCGATCAGCATGTTCTCGTAGACCTTCAGCCCGGTTACGAGGCTGAATGGCTCGGCCTCTTCCTGGACGGCGAGCAACTGCTCATAGGCCGACACCGATCGGGATTGATCTACGACGCCCTCGAGGATCACTCGTCGGCGCTCTCGCCAGGCATGGTCGCTGATCTTCGCGCCGCGCTCCACAGGGTGCTCTGCGATCGTCAATGACGACTCGTGCTCTTCAGAAATGACGACGTCGACAAAGACACCGCCAATCGCGCGGCTGACAAGGACGCAGCTCATGAGATTCGACTCTTCCGCAGCGGAATGCCAGCGTCAGCCGGCGACCTCGGGAGACTGTGAATGTTCAATAAGGCCGAGCTCACCGTTCCGTGCCCAGACTGCGGCCAAAAGCACACGAAGACGATCGGATGGATTCAGACGCACGATCAGTTCACCTGCGAGCGGTGCGGTGAGCGGATCCATCTCGACCACGATCATTTGCTCGCCGGCCTCGAAAAGCTCGACAAGACCATCGCCGATCTCCGGAAATCGCTCGGCAGCTTCGGCAAGAAGCGCTAGATCGCGCTCGAACTCCGACGCATCAAAGCTAACGGCCACCTTCATGGCGTCCCTGCCCCCGCAGTGGCGGTATTCATCCGGATATTGCCAGCCGCGGCCTTCACGCCGCGCTCGGCAGCCGCAGCGACCCCTTCAAGGCCCGAGGCGTTGACCGTCACGCCGCCGAAGTTGTTGTTCTGCTCATAGCTCTGGTTGTTGACCGTCGACGCAGCGCGATCCGCCGCCACCTTCGGCGCAACGGAGTTGATCGAAATCTCGGCCTGCTTCTTGATCAAGCCCTGGATCATCTCGCCGGCCTTGCGGCCGCCTTCCTTGGCGGAAACCGGGACCTGCTGCTGGCCCAGGAAGTTGAATCCGGGGATCGACTTGAGCGCTTCGGCGAGGCCGACAACGGCCTCCTTCGCGGTGTTGGCCGCGGAGGCGATGGAGCTGAAGAAGCCGCCGAGAGGGCTCTCCTCGCCGCTATTCCAGCGCTGGAGCTCCGCGAGGAGCGCCAACAGCCCGGTGATCGCGGCCGAGATGACGACGAGGGGGTGGCTTGAGGCGAGCACAGCCGTGCCAACCGCTGCCATGATTGCTGCGAGTCCGATCGCCAGAGTCTTCAGCCGGCCACCAGTAGCCTCATCGATCTGAGCAGCCGCGGAAACGATAGCCGAAATCGCATCGCCGACCTTGCTGAGCACAATGAACCCGCCTTCGCGAACTCGAACCAGGAAGTTCGCGATAGTGCCGGCAAATGAGCGCAGCCGATCTCGGTTCTCGTCGGTCGCCACGCTCGCGACGGCGTCACCGAGCTTGCGGAACTCGGAGGCGAACGCCGCCATCAAGCCGGAGCCGATTGCGTCGGTGAAGCCCTTCAGAGCCACCCCGAGACGCCCCAACGCATCGGTGATATCGCCGGCATTGAGGATATCGCCGGGCGACAGGTTGCCGCCACTCTTGCGGGTGTCGGCGACGAGCTTCTGCCAGGTCTTGAAAGCGCTCGTGGCCTGGAGGAGCTTGGCGATCAGCTCATCGGGCGCCCCCTCAAGAGCTTCGGTCAGAAACTCACGCCGCTTGTCGCTGTCCTTGATCTTGTCTGCGGCCTTCAGAACGTCATCGATCACCTGGGAATACGACTTCGCCCGGCCCTTGGCATCCTTCAGGCGAACGCCCTGTTTTGCGAGAGCATCCGACCAGTCTCCGCCCTCGCGAACGCCATCGCGGACCTTCTGAGCAAACTCCCCGATCCACTTCTGTGCATCCTTAGCGCCGGCGCCGACCCGCACCATCAGGTTCTCGATCAGGGCAAGCTGCCGCGGATCGATTCCGTTGACGAACGCTTGGTCGATGCTCGCCTGCCGCGCTTTCGCGAAGCCGGCCGCCAGCTTCATCAGTGCAGCCTGGGCAGCCGTCGCAGCGCCAGTGATCAGCGCCGACCGTGCGATGAACGACGCACCGAACTTCGCCAACCTGCCGGTGACGCGCGCCAAGATGACGGCCACGCGACCGAGCCGCTTGGCGATCGCCATCGCGAATGCGGCAATGGCTCTTTGAAGCCTCTGGAACATCTGCGCAGCACGGCGCAGCTTTTCGAGCCCCTCGACCGAAAAGCCGAGGCGCGCGACAAGTTCCTCAACGATCATTCGAACCCCTTTTGGGTGGCTATTTCTTTGAGAGAAGGCCTTTGCGGACTATCCCGTCCGGGCCGAATGCATCCCAGAGCTGACCGCAGCGGCCCTGTAGGGCCGCTTTTCCTTCCGACGTTGTCTGCGCTGCGGCGTTGGCGCCTTGCCAGACCATGCTATGCAGCGCGAAGTCTCGATCAAGCGCGCCAGAATGCGTTGGATCGTCCCTTTTGAAGCCGCTGGCTGCCAGATGAGCATCGATCTGAGAGCGATCGACGGTGAAGCCGCAAAAGCTGGCGCCCGCGGTAATGTCAGCGACGGAGCCGATTACGGCGTCGCGAGCCCATTTTTCCTGCCCGCAGGCCACCCCAGCGACCACCATCATCCCCGCAACCACGATCGCGCGCATGCTCACCTCCCGTTTGCGGCAGGATGCGGCGACGGGGCGGATTCGGGAAGGGGATCAGCCCGTCGGTCGTCCCGTCCTCTCCGCCGCCTTCGCCGCCAGGTGCTCTTTCAGGTCGAGCACCTCATGCAGGTCGGCGATGTCGTCAATCGTCAGGATGGTCTTGATCTCTGCCAGGGAGCAGAGCGGCGGGTCGGCCATGACCGGACGGAGGAGCCAGGACCGCTCGACCAGGTTGGGAGCGACGCGCTTGAACTGGCTCGGCGTCAGACCTTGACCAGGGACGGCCGGCCGCCCGACTTGGCCAAGCTCGCGCCCAAAAAATCGCGAAACTGGACCTCCAGAACCCAGTAGGCCACCTGGAAGATCTCGCCGATGTCCTGCGGGGTCACACCGAACACGGCCGGCTCCCCATTGCAGCGGCACATACCGATCAGGTCTTTGACGTAGGCGATCGCGTCGTCCTCGTCGAGCTTGCCGATGAACTCCGCGATGGCGCTCATCGACATGCTTTCGGCTTTCGCCTTGTCCTTCTCCGTCAGCGCGATCATCACCGCCGAAGCCGGGCCGAACATCTTCGACGTCCTGATCAGGAGACGGATGCCGGTTTCCGCGTCGACCTTGTCACAGCGATAGGTGTCGCTGCCGAACTTCTTCTCGGCCATGAGGCTCCCTGCGGGTTATGGCGCGGATGCGATCGCTCTCGCGCGCGTGGTCGATGGCTTCGCGGACGGATGAAGCCGCGGTCCGGATCTGGCCGCGAGCGGCCTTGACGGCAGCGTCTTTCAGCGCTTGGCGCGCAGCTAGGCAGCGGGAACAGGCCACGGGACGACTTCTCCGAATGTCCCGTTGCGAAATCCCGAGAGATCCGCTTCGATGACCTAGGGGAATTTCAATAATGGGTTCTGGGGCACAGGATGGGGAAAGACGACGATGTCCGCTGGCTGGCGGTCCAATCGATACTCGCCGCATTGCTACACGAGTTGGATAAGACCGGGCAGCTCGGAGTCGGACGGAACGAGATCCTGAGGAGGTCGAAGGCTCTTGTGAAAACCTGCTTGAACCCACGCATGGACCGCGCAGCGGCCGATAAATTCATCTCAGGCGTCAACGAGGTAATGCATCAAATCCGATGACTGACGACACGACCGAACGGCTCGACCGCCTCCAGCAGGAGGTCTCGCAGCTCCGCGAATTCGCCATCATGCAGACGGCGATCATTCAATGCATCGCCGTCAAGCTGGGGATCGCGCCCCAGCAGATGAGCGGCCTCAGCCCGATCCCGATACCGACGCCGTTCGACCTGATGGCAAGCCTGAAGCCGAAGGATTAGGCCGCCGGGTTGTAGGAGATGTCATTCTCCTGCCAGCAGTTGCAGAAGATCTGCCACTCGCGTTCGGTCGCGGCAGCGCCCCACGACTTCGACGGTTCGCGGATGACGACTGCCGCCGAGCAGCCGCCGCCCTCGCCCGTCGAAGTATCGCGGATGGCGATGTTCAGCAGGCGCTGCGAGCCCATGCGGACCAGCTTCACAGCCTGCTCGAGATAGGCGTTCATCGCCGAGTTCGGCTGCAGCTTCAGCGTGACGGTGGCGGACTGGTCCGCAGTGATCGAGACCACTGAGGCGCCGTCGGCCCCGGTCAGGGCTGAGCCCAGGTCCGTCGGGCGCTCGACGACGACGGCGTCGTCCCCCTCCCACAGGCCGATGACCTGGCGACCGTCGATCGTGACGACCACGTTGCGGAAATCATAGAGCGTCAGGGGCGCGCAGTTCACGGCCATGGGTCAGGCTCCCTTCAGAACCGAAGCGTGATCGAGGCCGAGGCGTAATGGATCGCGCCGGCGTAGCGGAAATCAACCTTGATGTCGGGGGCGATGCGGTTGCGCCGCTGCGAGGCCGGGATGTTCTCGACCCGATCGACGCTGATCGTGTACTCAGGAACGATCTCGGTCGCGTCCTCACCGAAGTCCGATGCGACGACCCCGGCGGCGACCGCCCGGCGCATGACGCCGTCGACCGTGTTCGTCAGGATGCCGACACCGGGATTCGTGTACGGAACGCGGGGGTTGTTCGCGAGCGTGGAGAGCAGCGCTTCCTGCATGCGGGCCACGATCCAGTCGGAAGCATGGATCTCGTCGATGAAGGCACCGGAACCAACCGAGCCCTCGACGACCATCGGCAGGCCGCCGATGTCGACATAGGTGTTGGCGAAATGTCCCTGCGCCGGGTTTAGGCCGAGGCCGGGCACGAAGCCAGTGATCGCTTGCGCGACCGCCGAGCTCTTGTTCAGCGGCGTGATGCCGGCGAGCTTCTTGAACTTGGCGGTGTAGGCGTTGCCGCTGTTGATGTCGCCGCGCTGGGCGGCCTGCAGGTTGCCGCGATCGAGGTCGCGGGTCGAGCAGAAGGCGGTGAGCGCCAGGGCCGGATAGAGCGTCGCGTCGGTATGGTAGAAGACGTGCGAGCGGTCGTACCCCTTCGACTTGATGTATTCGGCGATCGAGCCGCCGTACTGGGGCGAGGTCGCGGTGTGAACGCCGCTCTGGCTGCCGGTCGTGTTGATCGCCGAGCCGCCGGGCGTGGCGGAAAGCTGGAAGGTGCCCGGCAACGCGTTGACGACGTAGTAGCTCGTTCCAGCCGTGAGCCCGCTCGGCAACGCGCCGGTCGTGGTGAGGATGACCTGGTCGCCATCCTGCAGTGTGTGCGCCGCCCAGGAGACGACGCCCGGCGTTGCGATGGTGATCGTGACCGTCGCCGTCTTGTCGGGCTCCGCCGCAGGCGTCTCGGTGCTGACGTCGTTCGATTCCAGCCCCATCAAAACCGGCTTGCCTTCGGCCCAGTCGGCGGCGAGTTGCTGGTCGATCGTGTCGCGGATCTCCGCGGTGAAGCCCATCCAGTAGAAGTCCGGATCGGCCGCATAGATCGCATTGAGCTCGGAGGTGATCGAGTTGGCCGGGTTGCGATAGCCGATCTTGATCTGCCGAGGCCGCGGATTCTGCGCGAACATGGCCGCAGCCGCCTTGTAGGCGTCGTCGCTGTCCGCGAAGTCGGCCGCCACCTCAAGCAAGGTCGAATAGAGCTTGGTCCGGTGCGTCGCATCCAGGATGCCCGCAACCTCATCGGTCTGCACGATCAGCGAGACCGAGAAGCCGGTCGCAACGGCAAAGCGGTCCTGCCGCGTCAGCGTGACATCGACGACGCGGGAATACGGCAAGCGCGCCATGTGCGGCTCCTACGGCTTGGTGAAGGTGAGCGAGCGAGTGACGGTTGCCCCGCCCTGCCCTTCGAAGGTGACCTCGCCGGTCTCGATGACGTCGACGAGCAGTTGATCGGTGGCGATGGTGCCGACGGTGACGTCGAACTGGGCGCGCCCCTCTGGTGTCTGCTGGACCATTTCAGGTGCGCGGGTGGCCTCGCCGACCTCGCGCACCAGGAACGGAGCCATCCAGACGGCCGCCTCGCCGCTGCGCAGGCCCGCCAAGAGCAGGCCGGCATAGTCAACCGGGCGCGGGGCGTAGACGTGCACCCGGAAGAGAAGCTCAACGCCGCGGTGCTTGGACAAAACGACGCGATCTTCGCCGCCGATCTGCCGGTTCTCGTAACACTCGCCGTCGATCTCGCCGGTGTCGCGATCCGTCAGGAACTGGATCATCGCATACGGGCCCTTCGGCCGCGGCGCGTTCTGGTTGTCTCGGATGATGTCGACGAGCTTCTCGCGGGTCGGAGTGATCAGCGAGGCGTTGTCGTCGACCCGCTTAAGGTAGGTGCGGAGGCTCCGGTACGCTTCGTCCTCGATCATATTTGGTCAGCCTCGCGATCGCTCTGTAGAAGCCGGCCTCGGTACGGTGCAGGACGCGGACGATGCGAAAGGCCTCGCCTGCAGTGTTGATGATCTCGTCTGTCCGGGTGGCGTCGTCCTCATCGGCCGTGTTCAGCGGCGATCGGGACCAGACCGTCACGAGGCCCTCGGTCCGCTCGCCTTCCGGCAGGCTTTCGAGATCCCGGGCGGACGGAGCCTGCATCGCGGCGCGGATCGGCGTCTCGACGACCGCGCCCTGCGTCCACTCGCCCTCGACGTAGGTGCCCGGCGGGTTGGTCCGAAGCGTGTGGGGCGTTGCCGCGAGATCGACCGCCAGGCCCGCAAGCGCGAACAGGCTCACTTGTCGATCTCCCAGGTCACGCTCTGGCGCATCCGGCCGGTATCGATCAGCGTGGCGGTCGAACCCTTTTGCCGGATCGTCGAAGGCGCGTTCGGGGGCGGCGTGTTCGCGGCGATCTGGTCTTGGATCTTGCCGGCACCGAGCGCCCCCAGCTTGGGCATCTGGACCGCAAGCGGCGTGCGGTTCTCGACGGCGCCCTTCGCGATCTTGCGCAGAGCGGCGCGGATCTCGCGTCGGTTCTTGAACATGGCGATCGTGATGAAGGGCCGCGGCGGGATTCCGCGCGAGGTTCCGAAGTGGTTCCAGATCGCTATCGAGACGACGTCGGCGTCGGCCTTACCCTTCGGGAAGCCGACCTTGACCGCCTTCGGCCCCTCGACGCCCTTCTCGATCTTGGCGATGTGGTTCGCCAGGTTGCCGCGCCGGCGCAGTGTCACCTTCGTCCTGATCTGAACCATGACTCACACAAGTGCGACGGCAGGCTGGTTGCGGCGGAGGAGATCCCGGTAGCGGAGGCCGTAGGGCGTGCTCGCCAGCCCCGAACCGCTGCCAGCTCCGGAGCCGCCGGACGCTGATCCGGCCAGCTTCACCTGTGCATCGCCAACCTTGGCTTCGGAGACGAGCCCGGCGCCGATGACGCCGCCAATCGACCCGAGATCGCCATACAGCGCGCCGTCGACCGTCAGGATATGCGCGGCGAGATAGAGGATCGCCGGCCGATAGTCGGCCTCGATCCAGGATTGATCGACCGAAGCCGACGCCTCCTGGATCGCCGCAGTGATGGTGTCATCCGCGACGCCCGCGAAGGTCGGGAACTTCGTCCGGAACTGATCGAGCGTCGGGAGCGCGTAGGACATCAGTCGGCCTTGGCCTTCTTGCCGGCGACGGCCTTGCCGTCGGGATCGGTGACCTTGAAGCCCTGCCCAACCAGCGCCAGCGCGGTCTCGGCGCTGATCGCGAGTTCCTTGGACAGCCCGGCGTCGATCGGCTCCTTGCGGACGCCGATCATCGCGAACCGGGGCTCCTTGGCCGGGTTGGTCACGGTGTAGAGCGGAGCCTTGGGCATGGCTCAGTCCTTCTTGAGGAAGGCGGCCTTGTCCTCGTCGGACAGGGCATTGAAGGCTTCGGCGTCGTCCTTCGACATGGCTTCGCCGAGGGGAACGTCGCCATCCATCACGAAGTAGCGGCCGCCGCCGCGGTGCTGAGCCACCGGGCCGCTGGGCGCCGCGGGCTTGGCGTCGCCTTCGGAGACTTCGACGCCATCCCGCTCAAGCGCCGCCAGCATTTCGTCGCTGAGCGGATCGAGCGTCTCGACAGTGCCCTGGTCTCCGGCACGCACGATCTCGTGCCCGCCGTAGACCTTGAAGGCCTTGTCGACGTGCGAGCCGTTCTTGATGAGATAGACCGGCATGATCAGGTCCTCGTCGCCTTGCGGAGCACATCCGGCCGCTGGCAGAAATACAGCGGATAGGAATAGAGCTCGCCGCGGGTCCAGGCCTGACGGTCGCGATCGGGAATGTTGATCGCGTAGGTGTCGAGACCGAGCGTGTTGATGTAGGGGCCGAACTCTGCCGGCGCCTGCGCCTTCTTGAAGACGTCTCGAGCTCCGACCGGGAAGAACTTCGCCTCGTCGGTCGGGATGGCGACCGTCGAGTTGTCGTCAGTCCCGCGGTAGTTGTGCCAGGCGATCCCGCCATAGACGAAGGTCTGCCACGACCGATCCTGGCGGAGGTCGGCAGCCGCCGCCCAGTTCAGGTAGGTCTTCTCGACCTCGGGGTGCGAAATCAGCCCATCATAGAAGCCGTCACCCGCCAGCGCGTGCACGGTGGTGGACGGCGTGAAGGCACCGCCCGCCGAACGAGCCATCGAGCGGATGACCGACGCACACTTCAGCCGAACTGCCCCAGGCGCGGGGTTCGCGTTGTCGAGATCGAAATCGATCGCGGCCGGGGCGCTGACGCCGAATTCGGTGAAGTAGTTGTAGATCACCGTCGTGCCGTCAGCGTCGAGAAGCAGACCCTGGAGCGCACCGAGGCGGTGGTACTCGTGGGTGAGGTCCATGTCGTCGCGCACCTTCGCCATTCGACGGAGGTACTCGGCCTGGACCTGAGCGAACTCCGACTCGGAGCCGAAGGCGCGAATGCCCTGGATCTCCTCGGCGTAGAGCGTGAAACCTTCGGCGAGGCGCACCGTCTTCAGGGGCACGGCATTGCGGGGATCGACGACCAGCTCCTTCGGCGGAGCGCCGACCGGGCTGGAGGGGATCAGAACCAGCTTGTTCTCGCGCCGGTCGACGAACACCGACCGAGTGCGAACCGGCATGGGTTCGAAGATGCCGAGCTGACCGAGCAGCTGCGGCTTGTAGCCGATCTTCTCGACCGCGCCGGTCAGCGAGGTCATGGAGAAGGCCGACGAATTGAAGATGTCCATGGATGCCATGTCGTCGGCTCCTTCAGCGAACGATGATGCCAAGGGCCTTCAGGGCCGCATTGGCGGTCGCTTTCGCAGCGTCGTTGGCGCCGGCCTGATAGACCAGGTGAGCGCCGTTGACCTCGCAATCGCGGGTGATGATGGTGCGTTTGACGGTGCCGACCGCCGCCTCGAAGAGGATGCCGGCGATATCTTCCGCGCCCGTCGTTACGGCCGGGTCGTAGGCGACGTAGTTGCCGCCGCTGTCGAGCTTGCCGAGGATGGTGCCCGGCTGAAGACCAGGCGCTGCGCCCGCGGCCACGGTCCCGACGTCGCGGGAGCGATACATGCCGTTCGCCTCGGAAACGAGGAAGTTGGCGGTGCCCCGGTTCTCGTTGAGCTGTGCCATCGTTCACGCCCCCTTCTTCATGGTGACGCCGGCCGCGGCGAAAGCGTTGTCGCCCCAGGCGTCGTTGGCGTTGACCTTGATGCCGTCCTTGATGACGCCGCGAACCGGATCGGCATCGCCGAGAGACGCGCGCAGGGCCTTGAAGGCGCCGTCGATGGCGGCGTCATCCATGCCCTTCGCAGCATCGCCGAGCTTGGCCTCGACGGTGGCACGGCGGATGTCGACGTCGGTCTTGCCGTCGGCGGTGATGTCGGCGCCGGTGATGGCCTTGGCGTCGGCGATGACCGCCTGGCGCGCCTGGACGGCCGCGTCGATCTGGGCCGGCGTCATCTTGCCGTCCTCGACCTGCTTCTTGAGCACGGCGATCTCGCCGTCCTTGGTCGAAACGGCGGTGTTGAGCTCGCCGATCTTCTTGTCCTGCGCATCGACCGTCGCCTTGGCGTCGGACAGCTGCTGCAGGACCTTCGACACGACCTGAACAGCCGTATCGGACATCTCGACGGTGATCCCGTCGACCATGAGCGTCTTCATGCTCAAGGGCTCCTTGGTTGGTGAGAGGTCCGCCCAGCTGTCGCCGATGCGGCATTGAGGACCGGCGCGGCCGGCATCGACAATCGCGAGATGGTTCCCGCGAATGTTCTTCTGAATGGCGTCGTAGGCTTCGCCGGCCGGGGTGGTGCCGGCTGTGAAATCGAGGTCGCAGGCGTAGCCCATGGAGAGCTCGCGCTTGCCGGCCTCGACGGCGTCGATCGCCGCCTGGTCCATGACGGTCATCGGCACGCGGACGAACTCGCCGTCGCGGGCGATATCGCCGCCCGTCATGCCGACGCTGTGCTGCTTCCAATTGCGGGCGCCGACAGCTTCGGCGGGGTGGTCATTCGTGACGGGCCGATGTGCGAACGAGGCGAGCGCCTTGTCGCTGAACACCTCGGCCTCGGGCCGGAACACTCGGACCTGCTCCATCTCAGGCTTCCCGACCTCGCGGCCGAGATAGATCTGGATGCCTGTGCGGGCGACGCGGGCATCGGCCACAAGGTAGCCGTCCCCGGTCCGGCGCGTGCCGGATAGGGCGATCTTGTCGGTGAAGAGCATGGATGCCTCTCGGGCGAAACTCGGAGGGGCCGACGAGGACAAGGCCGCCCGTTGTCCCTCGTCGGCAGGGCCCTGCCTTGCGACCTTCCCCGGTTGTCGAACGGGAGGTTCGCTCAGCGCCCCTGCGCGTCTCAGAACTCGATGACCGCCCGCGCGGTGCAGCGGCAGTTGATCGGCTGCCCGGGATGGCCGTCAGACGGCGGCTTATCCCAGCGGAACGTCTTGCCCTCGCGCGCCCAGTGGGACGGGCGAGCGTTCGGATATTTGCCCTCAGGATTGCCGCGGACGCGCTCGTCAAGGGATGTCGACCAGACGTATTCCGTGACGCCCATGGCGGTCTGCCGAATCCGGTTCAGATCGCCGTTGAAGCTGCCAGCCTGATCTCGGGCGATAAGCTTGGCGCGCCGGCGGGCGATGCCGAACTCGGTCGTGATGATCTTCTCGATCTCGCGGTTGTTGAGGCCGCGGGTCAGACCGTCGAGCAGCTTGGCCGAGAGCCGCTTGGCAACGTCCTGAGACAGACCGCGCACCAGGGAGACGTTGCGGAGCACCGCCGCGTCGATCGTGCCGCCGATGCCTTCAGCTTGAAGCACGGCGCCGAGGTCGATGCCGATCGCAGACCGGACAGCCTCGTTCCACTTCCTGCGGTTGCGCCCTTCCTCCGTGTCGAAGGCGTCGCGCCATTCGGAGCGGAGCCCATCGACGAAGCCGTCTGCGAAATCCCGCAGCGCCCGCATGGCGCGCTCGAACCAGTTCAGGTCATCACGCATCATCTGGCGCTTGGCCGAGATCGTCGCCGGCAGGACATCCTGGGCGACCTGGGCGGCCATCCGCTTCAGGATTTTGTTCGTCGGCGCCAGCAAGGCAGCCTCGAACGCGTAGGTGGCCGAGATCGGGCGGAGGACGACCCGCTTGCGCTTCGTCGTCGTCGCCTCGCGGATCCAGTTCTGGACGTTCATTCGCTCGCGCCCTGCTGCTCGGCATTGAGGCGCTCAGCTTCCTCGTCGGCGTCTTTGTCGTCCGGCTCGTCGCCGAACTCGTCGAGCGCCGCGTCAAGGCCTGGAAATGTCCCATCCTCGACGAACATGTTCTGCACGCCGCGGGCGAAGGCCGGATCCGGGATCAGGCCGGTATCGGCGACGTCCTTCACACCCTTCGCCTTCTTGGCGAAGACGTCGGCCTTCTCGGGTTCCGTCATCTGCCAGAGCGGCGCCCATGTGTAGTGGACGTCCGCTGGCCGGCTGCCGAGGGCTGATCGGATCAGGACCTCGTCGAGGCGGGACAGCGCCGGCCGCAACTCGAGGTTCTGCCCCGCGCTGATCCGGTCATAGTAATTCCGGATATCGCTCTGCCCGGTCGACTGAAGCCCGCCAGGCGTCTGGCCAAGCAACCGCGTAGCCGGGATGTCGGCGGCGCCAGAAGCGATCTGCAGATAGGTGTTCAGCACCTCCGGCAGCGTCGCAAAGCTGATCTGCTTGGACGACCATTCTTCGTCGCCATCGAGCATCAGCGTGTTGGTGATCGACTTGCCGGTGTTCGCCAGCTGATAGCGCTGGAGGATGCGGCTCCGGTATTCCTCGGTCGCCAGGCTCTCCATGAAGCCGGGAACCTTGACGATATCGACCTTGGCCTCTTGCAGCATGGCTGCGATGGCGGCGGCCGCGCTGCCGGCCTGCATCACGGCGTCATAGACAGCTTGCAGGACCGTATCGCCCCAGCCGTCATAGGCCATGACGCGATCGGGCAGCTCAGCCCCGACAAAGCGGACCACCCGCGAGGGATGGACATCGACCATGCTGGTCTTGCCCGCCAGCGTGTACTTGATCGGCTCTCCGTAGAAGGGGGAGAGCGGATCCTGATCGAGCTCGCCGGCGATCATCTCGTGCCGGCTGAAGACATGCAGGTATTTCAGCCCACCAGCCTTCACCCGTTCCGGAACGAGCGGCTGCATCGGGTCGGCATCGCCGGTTCCAATGAACAGAACCGCGCCGCCGTAGAGCCGCGCCAACTTGCGGGCCCGAGCAACCTTGGACTGCACGCCGAGCCGCGCTTCCTCCGCCTCGAGCTTCTCGATCTGCGGCTTCTTCGCCTGCCAGTCGCGCCACTCCCGCGTCTCGTCAAAGGCCGGGACGTCGACGATCTTCCGAGCGATCCAGTCGCCACGGTAGGCGTTGTCGACCTGGCCCTTGTCGAGCAACGGCAGCGTGAACATGCTGCCGGTAACCTTGTCGCGGATGGTGCCAAGGCCGGACGTCAGATTCATTAGCGTGTCTGACGTCAGGGCCATGCATCAACTCACATTCGCCAGCGTGAAGCGCGAGCGGTCGAGCAGCGCGTTGAACGCCCTGCTGGTGCTGTCCGCGTCGTCGTCATGGGCGGCCTCTGGGAAGCCCTCCAGCGCTGAGAACCAACGCTCATTCCATTGCCCGCGCAGGACCAGGACGTTTCCGGCTTCTGCCTGTGCGGAAAACGGCCGGAACCGCATTTCCTTGTCGCCCGATTCCGGCGTGGCGCGCGCCGTGTAGCCAGCGAGCAGCTTGACCAGGTTCTGAACCTGCGACTTGCCGGCCTGGCCTGGGTCCTGCGGCAGCGAGATATGAACCTCGCGGCCGTCCGCCGAAGCGGTGTTCTTGATCAGTGTCTCGACGCCGGATGGCGAGAGGAAATTCGAGACATGGTCCGCGACGATGTAGCGGCCATCCGCTAGCAGCCCGATCTTCGTTCCGGCGGTCGCGTCGGGGTCGTTCCCCTCGGTCTTCGGGGTTCCCGCCAAATCCCATCCGCGCATCCAGCGGACGATCTTGGCCGGGACCGCGTCGACGACCTCGCACCATCCCCGCTTGAATAGAAGTCCAGCTGCCGGCCGAATCTTCCAGTTGCCGCCGAGAAGGCGCTCGCGCTCGACCGTTGGCAGCGCCATCAGGTTGGCGACGTAGCCGGGGTCGGCAGCCATCAGAGCGCGATTGTCGCTCAGCTTGGCCGGGATGAACGTGACCGACTTCGGCGGGATCGGCTTCTCGTCGCCGTTCTCATCCGGCGCCGTGTAGCCAGCGAGTTCCTCAGGGCGATCAGCCCAGATGATCTTGTCGCCGATGCGGACGAACCAACGAAGGACGCCGGCTCGCTCGGGGATGGCGAACCCCGTATCGGGATTGATCCACCACGCGATGAACTCGGCGACCCAGCTATCCGCATCAGGGTTGCAGGTAGCCCGAATATACGGCCGAACGCCGCTCATCGAGCGGTTGCGGCTGACCATGTACCAGAACTGTTTCGCGCTGAAATGCGTCAGCTCATCGAAGCAGAGCAGCGGGATCTGCGAGCCCTGCCAGTTCAGGACGGTCTTGTCGTGCTCGAGGTGAGCGAAGCTGACCGTGCACCCACTCGGAAATTTCCACTGCAGGTCCGGCGCGCTGCGAGGCGAGGCCCTGAGGTCGGGATAAAGCTTCTCGCTTTCGTCCCAGAGGCCACCCTCGTTGCGGACCTGGACCAACGTGCGGCGAAAGAACACCGCGCCAAACTCTGGATTCGCGACATGGCGCAGCGGTTCCATGAGCAGCGCCCAGGTCTTACCGCCACCAGCCGCGCCGCCGTAGATCGCGATATCCGCCGGGCTGGCGAGGAACTGCGTCTGCGGTCCCGGCTGAGGCCGAATGATCTTCGGGGCGCCCTGCCCCTTCTCAGCCTCTGCCATTGTCGGGAAGCTGGAAGATCGTAACCGGCGTGACCGGCAGGTCCTTTCCATCCTTGCCGGTCAATTCGACCTTGTCCTTGAACATGCCGAGATGCTTTCCGAGCTTCTCCAGGGCACCGAGCTTGTCGTGGAGCTTGAATTTGATGCGCCGGACGTCACGGGCATCTTCGCCGCGGCCTTCCTTGAAATCTTCGACCGTCACCTCAGCGAGAGCAGCCTTCTGCTCGTCGGTCAGCTCGGCATAGACGAAGAACGGATCGCCGGAGGTCGTGGCCTTGAGGAAGTCGCCCATGTTGGCAAAGCCGACCTTGGCCAGCTCGGCGACGATGCGCTCGATCGTCACACCGGCCTTCTCAGCGCCCTCCCCGAGCAACTCCTCAACGCGCGAACGAACCTTCTCATTCCCGCTCAGGCGCGATGCGTTGCTGTCGCTCTTGGCGTATCCTGCTGCGACATATGCGGCAGACGCGCTGGACCCCTTAGCCAGTTCCTGAGCGAACCGCTCATGTTTTGGATTCGAGAGGACAGGCACCAACTCTACTCGCGACAAGGAATGAGGGGGCGGTGATGAGCGACGAGCGAACCGAAATTGCAGTCGAGGCTGCGGCTAAGGCCTTTCATGAAACCAGCCGTGAGAAGCGGCAGTTTCGATGGGAGCAGTCCAGCGAGGAATGGCGCCGAGACGTCAGGGCGTTTGTCAGACCGATAGTTGAAGCGGCGCTTACTGCGTCCGACGCCTACATGGCAGCGCTGGCAGCTGTTCTGCCGACACCGCGGAAATGATGGCTCCAAAGATCGCGCTTGAGATCAGCGTGGCCGCTGTCACAGCATAACTAACCCTTGCAATTCGAACACAATCGGCGCTTATACAGGCGCATCGGTCGGGCTCAGTAGCCCGCTTCAGGCGCAGTGAAGCGCCTCGCACGTCTTTCGAACCGTATCGAATGCTGAAACGCCGCGCGACAGCGCCAGGCGCAGCCTCGCCTCTCCCCTTACTACCGCGGCTTCGTCGCGGAAGAATGGAAACCAATGAACGATCAGACACTGTTGGACGAGTCCGCCCTTTCGACGGCGGCCCCCCAATTTGATATTAATCTCCCCAAGGCGGATCCGAACTGGAAGCCGCAATCTTGCGGGCACTCGCGGGAAGAGCTGCGCGCCATCCTCGATGAGGTGATGGCGTGACGGCATGCCCGCCTCGTTCGCCGATCCAACAGTGATATCGTTTTTCCAGCGATTGGCGGCTTCGCTGAAGCTTGCCGGCCGCGGGGGATTTGATTTGCAAAGTCGATCGGGCGAGCGCGACGAGCCTGCTTCTCTGAATGAGATGCAATCGGTCTTTGATCAAGCTTGGGAAATGCTCCAGACGACTGGGGCCGCCATGCCTGAAAATTATACATCACAGCGGGAAGAACTCGCGGGAATTGTGATAAAGCTGATGCGAGACGGGCAGAACGAAAGCGCCAACCTAGCGCAAGACGCCGTTGACGTATTCATGTCCGCGCATCGGCGCGCCAACTAATCGACCCTGTGCCTGCGCCAGTGTGCGAGAAAGCCCGACCTCTCGGCCGGGCTCCTGTTACCCTTGGCGCTGGTACATCCGCAGTCGCCGGGCAAAGCTTCGCTTGAGGCCGCTTGTTAAGCGGCACGGGGGTCGGGGAGCATCAGCACAAGGCGAGCACACACGCCGAACAAACCATGAATATCGTATTGCACGGATCGTTGAGCAGTGCAAGCCCACCTGAATAACTCACGCGACGCCGCGATAGGCTGATGCCGTTTCATCGAAACGTGTCCAGCCTTCCTCGCGATACTGGGCCAGGCGGGCGTCGCGATCGATCGGCGTCCCGCCGTCCATAATCGCTTCAACCTCTCCGGCATGGACGTCCTCGGCTCGCACCGAGACGACTGTCCCGCCGCGGCGCACCGTTTCGGCATAGTAGTGCGCGTCCTCTTCGCTGACGCCCGCGCTCGTAAACGAGCCGATCAGGCCGCCTGCCGCTGCACCGGCGACAGCGCCTGCGGCAGTCGTTGCGAGCCAGCCCGCGGCGACGACAGGGCCGATGCCTGGAATTGCCATGATGCCAAGGCCAGCGAGAAGCCCCGCGGCACCACCAAGGCCGGCTCCGATACCAGCCCCCTCGGCCGCATTGCTCTCCTCTGTGGCGCGGGGATCCCGCCCGATGATGCTGATGGCAGAATCGGACACGCCAGCGTCCTCGAGACGTTCGACGACGGCACGAGCGGTGTCATAATTCTCGTAGCTGCGGGTGATGGTGATGGTCATGTGCCCTCTCCTGAATGCGATTTCGTGATGCACCGGTCAGTTGCGGGTGATGTTTCCTCGATAATCGACCGACACGTTCACCTGCTTCCCAGAATGGGTTGCCTTGCCCTTCCAGACGCCGTTATCGTCCTTGGTCAGCTTGCCGACGTTGGAATAACCATTGCTCTCGAGGCGGCTCTTGGCTTGCCCCTCAGTGAAGCTGTTGGCGCCGGGAAGCGGGGCGTTCTTGTCGGCATCGGCCTTCGGGGCCGGCATCGGGGAGGTCGTAGAAGTCTGAGCCCCCGCACTGAGGGTGGTGGCGCAAACGATGGCTGCGGCGAGCATCAAGCGTTTCATGGAGCGTCTCCCGATTTGCAGGATGTGAGTGCCCATGCAAACGGCAGCGCGGGGAGTTAGTTCCTGCTTCGGGGGGATTTTCCTATGCCGCCTGGAGGGCAGCGACGCTCATCGTCGCCGGGATCTCGTTTCCAAACGACCGGATCAGCACCTTGGCACTGTGCAGGCCGATCGCTTCGACGACCGTCGCCTGGAATGCCATAAACGGTCCGTCGATGATGGTCGCTTCGTCGCCGGGCGCGAACTTGGGCTTCGGCACCTTCGGCCTTTCGGGCGCGACTTGGTTCTGAAAGTCGGCAATTGCCTTGATCGCGGCGTTCGGCACCCTCACCCAGCCGCGGCTGTTGCTGAAGACGTCCTGGATGCCGTCGATGTCGAACACGCTGCTGATGGGCTTCCCCTTCACGACGAATTCCTGCGGCTCGCCTTCGCCGGTCAGGAGCGGACCGCTTGCGAACAGGTAGCGCGTGAAGGTCGCGATATCGCCATCGAAGGTCGTCCGCTTGCCGACGGTGACGACCTTGTGGCTGCTCGGCCAGAAGGTCTGGCAACCCGCTTCCTCGAGGCCTGCAGAGGCGCGGGCTTCCCCTCGCGGCGACGTGTAGATCAGAAACCACTTCCGCTTCGGGCTGAGATCGAGATCCGCTGGCGCCGGATTGAGCGTGATGACCTCGCGCCGCTCCTTCGGGCCCGGCGGCTTGGCCGCGGCTTTCACCGTCGCCTTCTTGGCCTTGTCCTGTCGACGGTTTCGCTTGCTCATGCGGCTTTCTCGATCGATGGCGGGAGGAGCGTCGGGAAGTACCAGCCCTCCGCACGGTGCTCCGGATAGAACTTGGACAGGGGCTCCTTACCGCGGTGACGGGCCCAGGCGTCCCATTCCTCGCTGCCTCGGGCGACGAAGACCGAGGCCGGCTGCTGATCAGAGGGCGCCGGCTGGTAGTCATGCCAGCGGTCCTGGTTGAGCCAGGTCACGGCCTGGGCGCACTTCTCGGTGCCGGCTCGCCCTGCCCTGAGCTCTATCTCGGCGAAGCGCTTGGCGCCGGCAATGATGGCTTCCGGATCGGCGCCACGCTTCACGGCTCGGTCGAATTTCTCCCGCGCCGGCTTCTTCGGATCCGAGGCCTCGCCACGGTGGGGATAGGCCTTCCAAAATTCCTCGAACTTCTCATCCGCCGCTGGTCGCGTCGGCTTGCCGACCGACCGAACGTTGGTCGTAGAGCTCTTGGATTCAGGACTATCCTTCTTCCCTTCCCTATCCTCTCCTAATAGCTCGACGTCCGCTGAGCGATCGTTGAGCGTTCGTTCAGCGTTCGCTTGCCGGGCTGCGACCGATGCGCGAGCGGACGCTTTCGCCTTGGCGGATTTCTGCTGAGCGACCGATAGCTCCTGGTCGATGCGGGCATGGCGCCACTCACCGTCCTGCTCCTCGAAGAACTCCGAGAGGTTCAGTTTGGCGTCCGACCACTCGACATCGGTCATGCGCGCGATCCGGGCGAGCTTGCGGTCGTCCGCCGGCAGAGGCTTCTCCCGCTGCCAGTAGTTCATGATGAGCAATAGATAGGCGCCATGCTCGGCCGCGCTGAGGTGCGCGGTGTCCGCGAGATAGTCCGCAACGAATAATGGCATGTAGGGCGCGCTCATGCCGCCCTCGCAAAACTGTGGAGGCGCGACGCGGCTGGCTTGCCGTGCGACCGACGTATCGGCAGCGTCCCACCATGAAGCAAGACAATTCCCTTGCGGTAGCTTTCTTTGCCCTCGTCATGGGCGGCACCGTGGCGTGGGCAATCGCGAGCGACGTAGCAGCGCCGATTTGCTCGGCCTTCAAGCTCGCCTCTCAGAAGGCTGACAAGCCTTACCTTGGGTGCCTCGAATTTTGGTTCGAGCGATACCAAGCAAGCATCGCGGCGATTATCGGCGCTGGGGTCGCCTTGGCTGTTCTCAGACCAGCGTTTCTGCAGATTCAGTTTCTCAAACGGGAATCGGCCGCGCGAATGAAAGAGATCGTCGAGCAGTCGGCTCGATCTCTTGAAGGCGAGCGGCCGATGATCCGAGACATTCGCGACCTGATGCGTGAGGCGAAATCCTTGCTCTACATTTATCGAGAGACAGATTGGGCCCAAAGCTATCGATCGTGGGACGATCCGGAGGAGCGGTTCCGTAGCGGCATAGACAGAGTTCTCCTCGCGCTGTTGGAGAACGAGGCGAAGTTCGGCTCCGATGGCCAGGTGGGAGAACTGCGATCGAAAATGGCTGATGGCCTCAACCGGCTCAGGGCAGCAATTGGGCAACTCACCCTTGCATTCATATCCGGCACGACTGGCCTCGACCCCGAATATTTCGAGGACTTTACCGGCCCGCAAATGGATGCGGCTCGCGACGAAGCGGTGGCGAGTTTCGAAGGCCTCGAGGACATAATTAGCTCGTTCGTTATCAAGCACGACGCCGAAATTCGAGAGAGCTGGAGGAGAGCCCGCGATCTCGCCAAGCTGGCTTATGACTGAGCGGACCGCCGTCATGTCAGCACCTCGACATCCTCAGGCTTGAGGCTCGCGACGCTCCAGCCGGGGAGGCAGCCGTCGAGCTCGATCATCACCCGATCAGCCGTGGCGATGCGCTGACGGAAGGAGTTGACCGCCCTGCCCTCGCGACCGGCCATGGGGCCACGGAGGACGCGGACGCGACGTCCGACGATGGGGTCGCGGGATTCGACTGGCTTGGCGGTGGGGCGGCTCATGCTGCCACCTGCAAGGCATAGTCCCCCGGCCGCTCCAGCTTGCGGCGGCAGGGCGGGATCCAGACCATCGCCGGCACGTCGTTGGCGTCGGGCTTGTGCGGTCGGCAGCGCCAGATGATCCAGCAGTAGGATGTGGCCGTGCTGCCGTGCTCCTCGACTCGGCCCTTGTGCATCGGGACACGCTCGGTGAACTGCAGGATGGCGGCGGGCTTGCGCTGAGAGAATAGGCTCTTGTAGCGGCCAACGCCTTCCAGGAAGCTCGTGCGAACAAGGATCGCGCAGCCCTCGACGGCGCGGTCGATCATCGTATGCGCGAATCGCTCAGCGAGGCGGAACGGCGGGTTTGTGATCAGCCAGTCGAAGGACGGCTCGTCGCCCGGGAACAGGAAGTCGCGGACCGCGCCCGCCCCGTAGTCGTGGGCATCGGAGGAGTAGACCAGCCCGAAATACTCCGACAGCGCGCGCGCCATATGGCCCTGCCCGCAGGCCGGCTCCCAAACGCGCTTGGTCGAGAGCTTCGGGTCGGCCTGTAGGATGAACTCGCACAGCGCTCGAGTTGCCCAGAGTGGGGTCGGGAAGAAGTCGAGGGAATCGGCGGCCTCGATCCGCTGCGCCATGACCGCGTGCGAAGTGTTCTGGCTCACGCTGCCGCCCTCCGCTCTGCATTGCGAGCGCGAGCGATGCCATTCGCCGCTGCGGCGGGAGTGCAGCCGAGTTCCCAGGCGATGGCGACATTGTCGAGGCCGGAACGGAACAGGCGGAGCGCTGCGGCCACGCCAAGCTCGTCGAGCTCGTCGTCTCGGAGCGGCGTCCCCGTGCCGATGATCAGCACCGGCCGGCCGTGCGTGCGCACGGGCAGCGGGCGCAGGCTGAGGTTGACGGCGGCGACGCTCATGCAGCCCTCTTGAAGATGAAGGAGCGGGTCTTGCGGTCGAGGCTATCGGTCCGACGGGGTTCATAAGCGAGCGTCGAGCAGTGGTCGCAGAAGACCTTGCCGGGAGCGGTTTCGGAGCCGCAGTAGCGCTTTTCCGAATAGGGCGTGGCCTTGGACCAGAGCGGCCAACGGCACAGACCGTCGCGCAGGTCCATGATGGTAACGTTGTGCGGGTCGTAGGGCAGCGGCGGCCGGGTATCGACGATCTCGATCGGCTCGGCGGCCGCCAGCTTCCCGCGCTTGGCGGCATAGCTCTGGCGGGCGGCGGCGCGCCGGTTGGCGGCTCGCTGGATCGGCTCGACACGCGGGACGATGTAGGAGCTCAGGCTGATGCCGCGCCGGGCGCAGCGGCCGATGACAGCGTTGCGGGAGCAACCGAGCTTGCTGGCGATCTGCGCGGCGGTGAACTCGGCCGCCATCTGCGCGAGGCTATGGTCGCTCACCTTCGACCAGTCGAACCCGGCCTTCATGCGCGCCACTCCGAAATGAGATCGCGGCCGGGGATCTTGCCCTGGCGGATCATGCGCTGATGGATTTCACGGATGCGGGCGACGCCTGGGGCTTCGGCCCGGTAGCGAATGCGGGCACTGATGCGCCGCAGCGGGGCCGGCTCGTCGGCCGGAGCCGGCGGGAGGTTCAGCAGTGGCAGCGTGATCGTCTTGAGAAGCGCGGGGGCTTCCGGCTCCTCAACCACAGCGCGCGGAGCGGAGCGAGGGGGAATTACCCGCTTGCCCATCGCAATGCGCTTCGCATTGTGGCGGTCCAGCGCGCCGTTGATGTTCAGGTTGATCCTGATGGCGTGCTCGCTTTTACCGATCTCGCGGGAGACGCTGTTCACGGACATGCCGGATGCGATCAGCTCGCGGGCGGTGTCTCGCCAGTCGCTCATGCCTGCTCTCCGAAGGAAGGATGGTTGCCGCCGTTGGTCCGGCGGAGGAATGCGGGGATCTCGATGTCGATCTCGGCGCGATCGGCCTTGGGCGCGGACGGCTGAGCGGCGCGGGCGGCGATGGCGTTGGCAGCCGCGAGGCCCTTGATCGGTGCATCCGCCGCCGGCGAGGGATCGGCAGGCGTTGCGGCGCCCTCCCCCTCACCGGACGACGTGACGAATTGAGCGGATTGCGCGGCAATGACTTCACCATTCCCCGACGCGCGTTCATCCGCCCCTTGTTCCGGAATCGAACCGGCCGCCGCTTCGCTCTGCGCTGCGGTTTGAAACTCGGGGGTGGCATCCTTGGAATCTTGGGCGGCCTCTCGCGTACGCGCACCCGCGTCCCGCGCCACGTGCGCACGTGAGGGCCGATCAGCAGAGAGGTACGACTGGAGGTACAGATCAAAGATCGCGTCGAACTCGGCGGCCTCGTTCTGATCCTTGCCGAGGTGCTTAACGACGGCGCGCAGAACCTTGACGTCGTAGCCATTGCCACGAGCCTCCGCGTAGACCTCCTTGATGTCGTCTTCGATCGTGCGCTTCTCCTCCTGGAGGCGCTGGACGCGGTCGATGATCGACTTGACCTGGCCGTCGTCGCTCATGACGCCCTCCGCAATTCATCGACAGAGCGAAGGCGGGCACTGGTGCCCTGCATTTGGTTGGCGCGCTGAATGAGCTGGGAGAGTTCGTCGCAGATCGCGGCATGATCGTTCGGCGAGATGCTGCCGTCCTCGATTGCCTCACCTACACGGGAGGCGACATCCGCGAATTCATCGCTGAGCTTGCCGAAAGCTGTGACCATGCATTTCGGCGGCGTCGAGCCGTCCGAGCGGACGAGATGGTTCCCGCATTGCGCGGCCATGACCTCAGTGATGCAGGGCAGCCCGCATTCCGCCTCGAGCTTCATCGCCGCTGAGAGCGTGATCAGATCTGCATGCGAGGGATCAGCCCAGCGATGCATCTGCGATTTGGCGACGCCGGCAATCAGACCGGCCGCCTCATGCGTGCCGATCATTTTCACCAGCGCTCTGGTCGCTGTCTTGATCCGGAAGAACCATTCGTCTTTTGCCATCGGAGCCTCGAAATCAGGGGATCGGGCCTGGAACTGTCCCGTCGCGGGAAGGCGGCGAACGCGCGACTGCTCAGGCACAGTGGCGTTGCAGGAGTGGCGTTCGGTGGAGTGGGAGTTGATCGGAGTAGCGGGTCGCCGGCTGATGGAGAGGCTGGCGACCCGCGTCGGGCCGAGAGCCGCAGCTAACGACAACGTCGAGGTTCAGCTCGACATGTTCAGCCGAGCCGAGGATGAGCTTCGTGAGATCGCCGGAAAGCGCCGGCCCAATCGGCGGAAGCGTCGAGCGAGATCGAAGGGTTGAGGCCATCAGGCGGCCCTCACTGCTTGCCGTGGGATTTCGCCCGGCCAAGCCAACGCCTCGGGCCAGTTGTCATCGAACCAACCGACAGCTCGGTCGTAAGTCCGCAAGGTGATGGTGCTCTCGGAACGAAGACGTTCCTGGAAGGCTGGATCGTTGATCGCCTGTCGCCAGACGGTCGTTACGCCGATGCCAAGCGCACCAGCATAAGCCTCGACGAGGGACAGTAGGTGTCGCTTGAGTTCCGCTTCCATGTCTGTGAGGATAGTTGGAGAAATCCAACTTCACAAGAGGAAATTTCCAACTCGCAGCGACGTGGCGACATGTGGGATATTTCCAACATGTCCGGCCTCAAGGAATTCACTCAGGAACGGCTGCGCGTCACCGGCCGCAACCCCTTCGAAGCCGCCAAGATCGGCGGCCTCGAACGATCATTCGTGAACGACATTCTGATCGGGAAAAAGCAGTCCGTCAGGGGTGCAAAGATCACCCAACTCGCGGAGGCGTTGGACACCTCTGTCGAGGCAGTAATTGTTGCGATGGTCAGACACCCATCGAACTCTTCCGGAACGGCAAGGAACGAATTGCCTTCAGAGGTGGGCGCACGCATTCCCCTAACTGCTCACCCTCAAAAGGGAGGCAGGCCCGACTTGGCAGTTCGCGGCATTGCGCTGGGCGGGAAGGAAGGCGACGGCGATTTTCAACTCAACGGCGATGCCCTTGATTACATCCCTCGCCCGGCCGGACTGATCGGACGGCCCGAAGCTTTCGCTGTCATCATTCGCAACACCAGCATGGAGCCGGTCTACAAGCATGGCTGGCCGATCTTCGTGGATCCGAAGGGCCGAAAGCCCGTCGAAGGTGAGGACGTTCTGATTGAGCTACTTGGCGAGGGCGGCGAGAACGGTCCCGCCTTCATCAAAACCCTGGTCGCGCGCCGAGGCGGCCAGCACGTCCTGAGCCAATATAATCCACCACCCGAGGAGCTTCGCTTCGACTCTGCGCGTGTGAAGAACCTCTACCGCGTCATCCCCTACCCCGAGGCCATGGGACTGGCGGTGTAGTCGAGCCAACGCGCCGAGCAGAAGAGGCCGGCAGCAGCAGGAGACACAGCATGAGAAAGTTGCTTGTAGCCACTTGTTGCGTGTTTCTGTCGGGATGCGCCGGCTATGTCCCGCCGGAGGAAGCCACGGTGCCGAGGCTAAGCTACCGCGAAAGCATGCGGTACTATCGACCGCTGCCGCGCCCCGAGCGCCTAGTGTCCATATGCGATATGAATGAGACGACCAAAATCGTCACATGCCGTTAGGCCGCAAGGCGCTCGATGATGGACAAGATCGACCACGTCGCCGCATCGGAAATGGTTTCAGCTTCGATGCTCGCTGCGCTGGTCGCAAGGCTGCGGCGGATCGGCGTCCTCTCCGCGGAGGACGAACGCGAGCCTTATGAGCACGCGCTGCTGCTGTTGGAAGAGCAGTCCGCGATCGCGCCACCTGAGATGCAGCCCATCCTGAAGGCTACCCGCGAGGTCGTCGAGGAGGATGTTGATATCGAGTGGGTGGCGCCCGTTAGAATGCTGGTTCCGCCGTAGTCTGGATGCAGCGGCGGAATGCTGCAAAGGCAAATCACGGGGCGCAGGGGCGCCCTTTTTTATTAGCATTGCGCCATTTTCTTTCCTAGCATATGCTCGATTCAGCATCGAGCATATGCTAGGGAGTCCCCACGATGGAAGACGAAGTCAGCCCGGCCTCTGAAAAAGCCCGGAAAGCCGCAGAGGCGCGTTGGGCCAAACGAGCCGAGGACCGACCAGAGGAATCCACCTTGACGGCCGAAGAGGCCGCTGAAGTCGATATCGAAGTGATTTCGGAGGCCGGGGGGCTCCCGGTCGCTGTTCACCGAGGCGAACTCGACATCATCGGGATGGCCGTCCCGTGCTACGTGCTCAACAACGGAGTCCGCGTTATCGGGAGGACCTCCGCCACTGAAGTTCTAACTGGGATTAAGGGCGGCGGGGCGCTCGAGAAATACATCGCGGTGAGAGCGCTTGAGCCCTTTATTCCCAAAGACTTAGTTCTCGAGAGAATGGTCCCGTTCCGCCTCCCTGAGGTCGATGGCCTCGAGAAGGCAGTTAAGGGCTTGCCGGCAGACCTCTTTATCGATGTCTGCCAAGGCTTCGTCAGCGCGCTCGAGCACCATTTTCGAAGGGATTCGCCTCACCCGAAGCTTACTGCTCGGCAGCAACAGATGGCGATGCAAGCCAGTCTGTTTCTCTCAGCTTGCGCCAAGATCGGCTTGGAAGCACTTATCGATGAGGCGACCGGCTATCAGTATGAGCGCGAGGCCGATGCCCTGCAGGTCAAACTCGCTGCATTCCTGGATGGCGAAATGCGTAAATGGGAAAAGACGTTCCCAGATGAGCTATGGCAGGAGTTCGGCAGGCTGACAGGTTGGAAGGGCCAACTTTCGAAGCGCCCGAAATACTGGGGGAAGCTCGTAATGGATCTCATTTACGAGAAGCTCGACCCCGATGTCGCGAAATGGCTTAAGGAACACGCTCCAACGCCACGGTATGGTCAGAACTATCATCAGTGGCTGAGCGGCCAATATGGCTTGAAGAAGCTCACCGAGCACATCTGGATGGTCATTGGCATGGCCCGGACATGCGAGACGATGCGGGATCTGCGCGACAAGGTGAACGCGCTCTACGGGTCCGAACCCGTCCAATTGAGATTGTATCTTCCTAGGCCGGATCGGCAAAGCTGACAGTCGAAGACCCCGCCCCACCAGGCGGGGTTTTCGTTTGCTGTCACTCAGCGGCCCGGCTTCCACTTTCGCGAAATGCGCCGGATATAGGCCACGAGCCCATCAGTCTCGTACGAGAGCAACTGGAATTCTGGCATGCCCGGATGTCGAACGACAGTTCCATCGATCAAGACAGGAGCGGGGTTCCCGCCTGGATAGCGCTCGGCGATTAATGGGAAGCGGGGGGACTTCGGATTTGGACTGTGACCAGTCGCCCCGATGGCATGGCAACCGCTGCAGTAGCGCTGCGCCACTCCACGCCCCACCTCGGCACTTTCAACGTTATCGGGGCGCTGAGCATCGGCCGGCATCGCGAAGCTCACGCGGGCTCCCGCAGTGATGGCCACGATTGACGCGGCTACGAAAATGGCTTGAGCAGATCTGATCATGACCAATCGGTACGTGAGAACCGAATAGCAGCAATGATCTGGGTCAAACTCCGGTTGGCCTTCCAGGCGGCAACCCTCGATCCACCCAGGGAGTTTCAGTTGCCTGCTACGACAGCCCCGTTCTGCCGAAGTCGAAGTCTTCCAAGACGGTCTCGATCTCGCGGATCTTGAACTCTGACGGTGGCGCGAACATCCGACTGGTCGGGCCACCGACCGTCCCACACATGGGCATGACGCTCGCCCCCTCGTAGAGCCCCGTATCCGCCAGCTCGAACTCGAGCCCGGGGAACACCTGCCGCAGATGGGCGCCGATCCGCTCTTTTGAGGCCTTGAAGGCGAGTTCCTGGCCAAGCGGCGGGAACACGACGAACTGCTTCGTCTCCGGCAGGCCATGGTGCCAGGGCTTCATCACTCACCTCGCTTAATTGGATAGACGCTGACGTTCTTGCCGAGGCCGCCACGGTCACGGCAGACGGCGCAGTGCAGTTTGTCGTGCAGCCCGACGAGGCTGTAGACGCCCTTCGCAACCTGCGCCCGGATCTCCGCGGGTTGCATCCGCTTACCACGGCCGCAGTCATCACACCTGATGTCGATCGCTCGAAACAGCGACAATTCCGGCCGCCAGATTCCCTCGGTGAAGGCTAAGCTCATTTCAACGCCACCCAGCTATTGTTCTCGTTACGTTCCTATCGATTCCAGAGAACGGGTGGCCTGTCGAGTCGGGGATGTCCGCATCCACTGCCGCGGTATGTCAGTAGGAGATTTCCAACTTTCTCATTGACAGTTGGAAATCTCCAACTCATATTCTCTCCAACAACGGAGAGACGCCATGTCCCGCCACACCCACAGCCACTTCATCGAAATCGGCCGCGAAGAGGTCGAGGCCCGCATCAGCTTTACTGTCGACAAGGGCTATGCCGGCGATCGGATCGATCCGCCCTGCCCGCCTTCGGCTGAGATCCAGTCCGTCGAGATCGTCGTCAAAGGCCAGAAGCACGACTGCCCCAAGTGGCTGTCGGATCTGCTGAGCGCCGACGAGGGCATTCACAACGACCTTCTGTTGGAAGCCGGCGAGGACGAGGCCGCATGGGCTGACGAGCGCGACGAGATGCGCCGGGAGGCCGCGTGATGAAGCGATCCGCCACCCGCTTGCGCCAGGAGCGCTTCGCCAAGTCCTTCAATGGCGTCCAGGGCCTCGACTGGTCCGCTGCCCTTGATCGCCTGCTCGCCGAGCGCGGCCTCTCATTCTTCACCGACGAGCAGATGGACGAGCTCGCGTCCGAGATGGTCCGGCGCGCCCGGTTCTCCCAGCGGATCCGCGTCCGCAACCGCATCGCTCTCCGGAGGGCTGCCTGATGACGATCTATTACATCCCGACCGCCTCCGAGGACGCCGCCCGGGCTGTGGTCGCCGGGATCGTGTCGAAGCGCATTCCCTGCCTGCCGGAATACACCGACGCCGAACTGGCTGCGGCGAACTTCGACAGCTACCCGCGCGGGTTCAAGCATGGGCTGCGCCTCTGGGCGATCGAGCAGCGCACGGTTGACGACGGCCGGATCTTCAACGTCTGGCCGGTCGGCGATGTCGCCGCTGCACTGCTGATCGTTTTCGGCGGCTGCTGGCTGGTGGGCTGGGGGACGCTGCTGTGACCCGTTTCCTCGCCAGCCGCGCCATCGCTGCCTTCATGTCGGTCCTCGCCAAGCGGCGAGAAGCGAAGGCCGCCGCCCGCATCGATCGCCGTCTCCGCGTCGCCAACCCGGAGATCGTGATCCTCCGCGAGAAGCTCGCCCAGGAATCCCGCCGTCACCGGAAGGTCGAGCCCCTGCGCGCCCAGCTCCAGAACCTCGTCAACGCCCAGCTCGCCAAGGAGCAGGGCCGTTCCCTCCCCGAAAGGATCTCGTCATGAGCGAAGCCGCTCTCATCATCCGCGACGAGGAGCACACCCCGGCACCCCAGAACGCCGGGTCCTCAAACGCCCTCACCCCCATGGCGATGCTCAGCCAAGCCGTCGAGCGCGGCGCCAGCATGGAAATGCTTGAGAAGCTGATGGCCCTCCAGGAGCGCTGGGAGGCGAACCAGGCGCGCAAGGCGTTCGACGCTGCGCTCGCTGCCGCCAAGGCGGAGATCCCGGTCATCACTAAGAACCGCCAGGTCGGCTACGAGACGAAGAGCGGCGGCAAGACCAGCTATCAGCATGAGGATCTGGGTGAGATCGCTCGCACGGTCGACCCGATCCTCGCCAAGCATGGCCTGTCCTATCGGTTCCGTACCATCTCGGAACTGAACCAGCCTGTTCAGGTCACCTGCATCGTCGCGCACCGTGACGGGCACAGCGAGACGAACACGCTGACGGCCGGCCGGGATGAAAGCGGGCAGAAGAACCTGATCCAGCAGATCGGCAGCACCATCACCTACCTGTAGCGCTACACGCTCAAGGCCGCGCTGGGGCTCGCCGCAGCGGCTGACGACGACGGCCGCTCGGCGGGCGCGGAGCCGGCGGAGTTCATCACCGAAGATCAGGTCCTGGAGCTGCGCGACCTCATCGCGAGCGTGGATGGGCAGGAGGCGTTCTTCCTCAAGATCATGAAGGTCGAGAGCCTCGGCGCGATCTACGCGACCAAGTTCAAGGACGCCGTCGCCCTGATCAAGTCCAAGGGAGGGCGCCAGTGATGGAGCAAGGCACCGCAGAATGGAAGGCTGCGCGCCGCGGCAAGCTGACCGCCTCGCGCATCGCTGACGCAACGGACCTGCTCAAGAGCGGCAAGCCGGGCGCCAAGCGCACGTCCTATCTCGGCGAACTGATCGCCGAGCGCCTCACCGGCCTCGCGGTCGACAAGTACCTGAACGACCTGATGCGTTGGGGCACTCTGCAGGAGCCCGAGGCGCGCGCCATGTACGAGTTCTTCAACGGCGTCGAGGTGCAGGCCGTCGGGCTGATCGACCACCCGTCGATTGCCATGGCTGGTGCGAGCCCTGATGGACTGGTCGGCGCCGACGGGCTGATCGAGATCAAGTGCCCGAGCACCAGCACCCACGTCGATACCCTGCTCGCCCAGGCGATCCCCGAGGAGTACGTCAAGCAGATCGACTGGCAGATGGCCTGCACCGGCCGGCGCTGGTGCGACTTCGTCAGCTACGACCCGCGCCTGCCGCCGCACATGGCGATGTTCGTCTGCCGGCGCGAGCGCGACGAAGAAGCGATTGCCGCCCTAGAATCGGACGCCCGCGCCTTCCTCGCCGAGATCGACGCGAAGGTTGAGGCGCTGAACGCGATCTATTCGCGGAAGGAGGCGGCGTGAAAGCCGTCATCCCCTTCCGCTGGAACGGCGACACGATGGTCCCCCTACCAGGCTTCCAGCGGCGCTGCGATGCCGAGTTCGTCTGTGGCGAGGTCTACAATCTTGAGGCCATCGAGCAGCGCTCGGCGAAGTCGCACGCCCACTTCTTCGCCTCGGTCAACGAGGCGTGGCAGACCCTGCCGGAGAACCTCGTCGAGCAGTTTCCCACGAGCGAGCACCTCCGCAAGTGGAGCCTGATCCGCGCCGGCTATGCCGAGCATCGGAACATCGTCGCGGCCAGCAAGGCAGAGGCTCAGCGTCTGGCAGCCTTCGTCAAGCCCATGGACAGCTATGCGGTCGTCACCGTCCGCGACAGCGTCGTCACCGTCTACACGGCCGAGAGCCAGTCGATGAAGGCGATGGGCAAGCAGCGCTTCCAGGAATCGAAGGACGCGGTCCTAAGCTTGCTCGCCGCGATGATCGGGACGGACCCGGTCGAGCTCGGGAGGGCCGCGGCGTGAAGAAGTCGGCCTTTAATCTCGATGCCTTCAAAGCATGGCTGACGGACTGCGGCGCTGTTCTCATTGCCCCGACCAGCCAGTGGGAAATCCTCCGCGTCCAGACATGCGACGGGGTTCAGGTCGTCTATCGCAACGCCAAGGACGTTCAGACTTGGCCGGAACCGCTGGTCGTGGCTCGCGAGGCGTTCGAGCGCGGCAACCGCATGAGCCTTTCGCCCGACATGCGGGCGCGGAAAAAACTGCGGCATCTGGTCGAAGAGATCGCTGCGCGAGACGGCCTGTGGTGCTGGTTCTGCGAAGCCGGATTTCTTGGGCCAGACAGCGGCGAGGTGACCATCGAGCACTTAGTCGCGAAATCCCACGGCGGCCCAGATCACCTCTCGAATCTCGTGATCGCCTGCAAGGGCTGTAACGGGCTCGTCGGACACATGTCAGTGTCGGAGAAGGTCGCTATTCGTGATCGGAAGCGCGGCTACGCGGCGGTGGCGGCATGATCCGACGCCACATCCCCACGACCGAGCGTACGCGCATCTGGGAGCGGTTCAACAGGACCTGCCAGATGTGCTTCCAGCCGACCGACATCACCGGCGTCGACTTCGATCATCACATCCCGCTCGAAATCGGCGGCGATGACACCGAGTCCAATCTGCGCCCGCTCTGCCGGCCGTGCCATCGCCTGAAGACGAAGGGAGACGTGAAGGACATTGCGCGGGCCAAGCGGCGGGAGGCTGCCCATCGTGGCCTCAAAGCTCCCTCGTCCCGCCCCCTGCCCGGCTCCCGCGCCTCCGGCTGGAAACAGAAGCTCTCTGGCGAATGGGTGAGACGATGAGCGCAACCACAGCATGGAAGCGGCAGCGCACCAGCCGGACGGCCTGCGTCGACGTCGACCTTTCCGACTTCGACACGGAACAGTTGCTGCAGGCTCTGATCGACGATGGCTCCATAACTGAGGGCGAGGCGTCAGCGATCAAGGCGCGGGGCGGCGTGCGAGAGCTCGACAAGCCATCAGTCATCGGCGTCCAGCCCGACTATGTCGAAGACGCTTGGAACGAGATCATCCGCGGCCGGAAGGGCGAGGCTCTGCACTGCATTGAGCGCGCGCTGGGCAACCAGTGGCTGGGGCGGCTGTCATGACCGACTACGACCACATCGCCGCGGCGCTCATCGTCCTCATCGGAATCGTCTCGCTGATCTGGCGAGCTCTCGATCGCCGGATCTACGGGCCCGACCCGCAGGCAAAGCCGCACGGCGACTGGCCGCACATCGACAGGAGGAGGTGATGGCGCGCGCGCAGATTCATCCCGTCTTCGTCGACCGCAAGACCGCGGCCGAGCTGCTGATGATCAGCGTCGAGACCTTTGATGTGTGGGTTCGCGCCGGCTTCCTGCCGCAGGCCCACATTGACCGCGGACAGATCATGCGGTGGCATTGGCCATCGCTCGAGGCAATGTTGGCTCACCTCGACGGAGAGCCGGCGCACTCAGACCCGTTCATGGAAAACATCGCCGATGTCTTCGGGAAAAAAGCGAAGGGCCGCAATCGTGCCGCTGCCTGAAGGGGTGTTCCGCATCAAGAAGCCGTCCGGGAAGGTGTATTTCTATCACCAGACTGGGAGGCACTTGGAGAAGGCCCTTCGCGGTACGCTGACGCGCATCCCCTATGAGCCGCGTGAGGCGGAATTCTGGAGCTTTTGCGCGTCCCTGAACGGGAAGAGCGCTGCCCCGAAGAAGGGCACGTTCAAAGCGATCATCGAGCTCTACAAGGCGTCCTCCAAATGGGCGGGGTTCAGCCCGAAGACACAGGACGTCTACGACTACTATCTCGGCCTGATCGAAAAGGCGTGGGGCAACCAGATCGCTGACGATCTGACGCAGGCGGCCATTTCCGCCGCGCGTGACGCGCTGGCCGCTACTGCTCCCGTCTCTGCCAATCTGCTGGTGCGTGTGCTTCGCGCGATGTGCGCCTGGGCGATTGGCGATGGGCATATGACGCGCAACCCGGCGCGGGATGTGCCGCAGGTCGAGACCCAAGTCGAGACGACTGAACCGTGGCCTGAGGCCGTATGGGCAGCCGTCGTCAGGCACGGGCCCGCTGATCTCTCGCGCCTGGCCTATCTCGGCCGCGCCACCGGCCAGCGTGTCGGCGATCTGGTCAAGTTCTGGCCGGCGATGCGGCGCGGCGACGGCCTCGACATCAAGATCAGCAAGCTCCGCGGCAAGAAGCACTTCCTGCCGCTCTCTCCGGCCCACCTCAAAGAGATCGATGGCTGGAATGTCGGCGAAATGACGCCCTACCTGACGAAGCCAGACGGCAAGCGTCACACCGAGGCTTCTATCCGATACCGGCTCCGCACTTGGCTTGGGGAGAGCGCCCCGGAGAGTATCCGCGGGGCCGACGTGAGCCCCCATGGCTTACGCGCCCTCGCCTGCTGCGATGCTCGCCTTGCAGGCAGGACGCATCAGGAGATCGCCGCCCTCTTCGGCATGTCGATCCAGATGGTCGAGCGCTACACGAGGCACATCGACCAGGAGACTCTAGCCCGCAAAGCCCGCTCTGGGATGGACTAGAAACGGAACACCCCTGCAAACTTTCTCTAATCAATCTGCAAACCAGACCGCGAAAACACCGACAGAATAGGGCCTGACAGCGATGGAAACGTTAACCGCGTATTAGGGTTACCGAGGCATGAATATTCCCGGAGCAGGACGATACGGGTGGGACCGCAGCGCTGCTCGGGGAGATCAGGATGCGCATCCGTTCCATCGTGCCAGCGCTCGGAGCCGCGGCCCTCGCGACAAGCCTCATGGCCGTCCCTGCCTCGGCGGCGGACTATCCCGTTCTGCGCGGCTCACAGATCGAGGACGCGCCGCCGCCTCCGGATATCAACATCAACTGGTCGGGCTTCTATTTCGGCGCCTTCGCCGGCGGAACACAGACGCGCTTCGAGAGCGACAACGGTGTCCGGGAGCTCGCCGATTTCGCGATGCTCAACACGACGATCGCCACCCGGGTCAACATTCGGGACATGACGGCGACTCGGCCACGCCGCGACAGCGGCACCGTCTTCGGCGGTTATGCCGGCTACAACTGGGCCTTCGGCGACGTCGTGATGGGCCTCGAGGCGGACTATACCCGGATCGACCAAGAAGCCCCCTCCTCCCGGGTGGAAAGCCGCCGCATCGGCAACGAGTTCATCACCATCGGCTCGACCCAGGGCGCGCGGATCAACGACTATCTCTCACTGCGTGCCCGCTTCGGCTACGCCTATGGCCGCCTGATGCCCTATTTCACCATCGGTGCCGCCGCCGGCCGCTTCGACACCAACGTCTCCGTCTATACCGATTGGGGCCCGACCGATGCCAATGGTGTCGCCCTCGGCAGCTATGTCGGCTGGCCGCGCATGGTCGGCGGGGCGAAGAAGGATGTCTGGGGCTATGGCGCCGTGATCGGCGGCGGCCTGGAAGCCGCGCTCGCGGACAACCTCATCCTGCGCGCCGAATACCTCTTCACCCGCTTCAACGATGTCGAAGGCGTGACCGCCAGCCTGAACACGGCGCGCGTCGGCGCCGCGCTGAAATTCTGACCACGGCTGCACGCGCAGAAACGAAAAGGCCGGGGCATTGCCCCGGCCTTTCTGTTTGATCGATCGATCTGGCGAGCCCTTACTCGGCCGCCTCGACCTCGGGCCGCGCCCGGCCAGAGCGCTGGCGCTTGACCAGCTCGGCGACGATGAAGGCGAGCTCCAGCGCCTGCTCCGCGTTGAGGCGGGGGTCACAGAAGGTGTGGTAGCGGTCGTTGAGGTCCGCATCCGTCATGCCGCGCGCGCCACCGGTGCATTCGGTGACGTTCTTGCCGGTCATCTCCAGATGCAGGCCGCCGGCATGGGTGCCCTCGGCCTCATGGACGGCGAAGAAGTTCTTCACCTCGCCCAGGATCAGGTCGAAGGGCCGGGTCTTGTAGCCGCTGGCGGCCTTGACCGTGTTGCCGTGCATCGGGTCGCAGGACCAGACGACATTGCGGCCTTCGCGCTTCGTCGCCCGCACCAGCGCCGGCAGATGGTCGAAGACCTTGTCGGCGCCGAAGCGCGCGATCAGCGTCAGGCGCCCGGCCTGATTCTGCGGATCGAGCACATCGATCAGCTTGAGCAGGCCGTCGACCGTGGTCGAGGGGCCGCATTTCAAGCCGATCGGGTTCTTGATGCCGCGGAAGAACTCGACATGGGCATGGTCGATCTGGCGCGTGCGATCGCCGATCCAGAGCATGTGCCCGGAGGTGTCGTACCACTCGCCGGTCGTCGAATCCGTGCGCGTCATCGCCTGCTCGTAACCGAGCAGCAGCGCCTCGTGGCTGGTGTAGAAGTCGGTCGTGCGCATCTCCGGATGAGTCTCCGGGTCGATGCCGATGGCGCGCATAAACTCCAGCGCCTCGGTGATGCGCTCGGCCACCTCCTGGTAGCGATGCGACTGCGGGCTATCCTTGACGAAGCCGAGCATCCAGCGATGCGCGTTGTCGAGATTGGCATAGCCGCCGGTCGCGAAGGCGCGGATCAGGTTCAGCGTCGCCGCCGACTGACGATAGCCCTCGAGCTGGCGGCGCGGATCGGGAATGCGCGCCTCGGCCGTGAACTCGTTGTCGTTGACGATGTCGCCCTTGTAGCTCGGCAGCTCGACGCCGCCGATCGTCTCGGTCGGGGCCGAGCGCGGCTTGGCGAACTGGCCGGCGATGCGGCCGACCTTCACCACCGGCGAGCCGCCGGCGAAGGTCAGGACGACCGCCATCTGCAGGAACAGCCGGAAGAAGTCGCGGATGTTGTCGGCCGAATGCTCGGCGAAGCTCTCGGCGCAATCGCCTCCCTGCAGCAGGAAGGCCTCACCGGCGGCGACCTTGCTCAACGCCCGTTTGAGCTTGCGCGCCTCGCCTGCAAAAACGAGCGGCGGAAAGCCGGCGAGCTGCTGCTCGACCGCCTTCAAGGCTGCCTGGTCCGGATATTCCGGAATCTGCTGGACGGGCTTGGCCCTCCAGCTCTCTGGCGTCCACCGCTCGGACATGGGACTTCTTGCTCCTGACTGTGAGATCGCGCGTCGTTAACCTCTTGGTAGCGCGAAGGGGCGGCTATACACCCATGCTCGCGGAATGGCCACCATCTGGCTGACCGTCCGTCACGGCGGGGCCGGGCGGACCGCCTCCGCCTCAGCGCATGGCTGGGATTGCCGCCCCGCTCAGCCGGCGCGGGGCGTGCGCATCGTCACGAGTTCCTCGGCGGCGCTCGGATGCAGGGCGACGGTGCGGTCGAAATCCGCCTTGGTCGCCCCCATCGTCACCGCGATGGCGACCGCCTGCACGATCTCGCCGGCATCGTGTCCGAGGATATGGACGCCGAGCACCTTGTCCGTCTCCGCGTGGACGACGAGCTTCATATAGGTACGCTCATGGCGGCCGGAGATCGTCGCCTTCATCGGGCGGAAGCCGGACTCGAAGATCTTGACGGCATGGCCTGCGGCCACCGCCTGCGCTTCCGAGAAGCCGACCGTGCCGATCTCGGGGGTGGTGAAGACGGCCGAGGCAATCGTGGCGTGATCCACCGTCCAGTTCCTGCTGCCGAAGGTGCTGTCGGCGAAGGCTTGGCCCTCGCGGATCGCGACGGGGGTCAGGTTGACGCGGTTGGTGACGTCGCCGACGGCATGGATCGAGGGCACGCTGCTGGTCGACGCCGCATCGACAATGACCTCGCCGAGCGGGCCGAGTTCGACGCCGGCCCTGTCGAGACCAAGGCCCTTCGTGTTCGGCCGGCGGCCGGTGGCGACGAGGACGACATCGGCCTCGATCGGATCGCCGCTGGCGCAATGGGCGCGGCGCGAGCCGTCCTCAAGCTGCTCGATGCGCTCGACCGTGCAGCCGAGCCGGAAGGTGATGCCGGCATGGGCCAGCGCATCGCGCAGGCGGGTGCGAAGGTCCTCATCGAAGCCGCGCAGGATGTTGTCGCCGCGGTGCAGCACCGTGACCGCGACGCCGAGGCGCGCGAACAGGCTCGCGAACTCCAGCGCGATATAGCCGCCGCCGACCACCAGCATCCGCTTCGGCAAAGCTGGCAGATGGAAGATCTCGTTGGAGGAGATTGCGAGATCGCCGCCGGGGATGGGCGGATCGAAGGACGGCCAGCCGCCGGTCGCGACCAGGATGTGCCGGGCGCGGACGAGATGCCCGCTCTTCTGCAAGCGAACCTCATGCGGGCCTTCGACGACGGCCCGCTCCTCGCGGATCTGCGCCTTCACGCCTTCGAGCCCCTTGCGATAGAGGCCCGAGAGGCGCGTGACCTCGTTCGCCACGGCGTCGCGCAGCGTCGGCCAGTCGAAGCTGGGCTTGGCGCCCAGCGTCCAGCCGAAGCCCGCCGCATCCTCGAAATCCTCGGCGAAGCGGCTGGCATAGACGAAGAGCTTCTTCGGCACGCAGCCGCGGATCACGCAGGTGCCGCCGATCCGGTCCTCTTCCGCGATCATCACGCGAGCGCCGTGGCCGGCCGCGATCCGCGCCGCGCGCGTGCCGCCCGAGCCTGCCCCGATGACGAAAAGATCGACGTCGAACTCAGCCATGGTCTTCTCCTTGTGGCGCCGCCGCGCCGGGACCGAACCAGAGGATCGCGGCCCCCAGAACGGCAATCCACCAGCCTTGCCAGGCGCCGTGCCCGACGACGGAGATCGCGAAGGCCCCGGCGAACAATGCAAGGCGCGGCGCCATCTCACGTGCCGGCAAATGGCGCAGCCGCCTCAGCAGAAGCAGGCCCGCCAGGACGAGGATGCCCGCCCCGATCATCCCGGTCTCGGCCCAGGCCTGCAGCGGCATGTCGTGCGGATGGCCGACGCCGAGCAACGTCCTGTGCTCCGGCGCAACCGCCGCCGCCACGGGATGCCGCTCCATGGAGGCCGAGGCCCCGAAGCCGGCACCGGCGACCGGCCGCACCCACACCACCTCGCCGAAGCTCCGCCAGATATCGATGCGGGCCTGGCCCGTCATGGCGGAGAAACGATTCAGGATAAGCGAAGGCAGCCAGTTCTGGGCGGCAACGCCGAGCACCGGCGCCATCGTGAAAGTCAGGACGAAGGCGCAGCCGACGGCCGCCAGCGTCAGGCGCGGCCAATAGACCGCCAACAGCCAGCCAATCGCGCAGACGGCGACGCCCAGCCGTGCCGACGCGCTCTCCGAGCGCAGTGCACAGGTGGCGACTGCCAGCGCGAGGATCACGGCCAGGATCCGGTCGGACCGGCGCCCCGCCGGGAGGTTCCAGAGGCCATGGATCGTCGGCATGGCCAGCACGAGCGCGGTGATCGCCGGGCGGTTGAAGACGAAGCTCATCAGCTTGCCGATGCCGAGCGTGGCGCGTTGCGACATGCCGGAGACGAGCTCGATGATCACCAGGACGCACGCAAGGATGATCGCCAGCGCCAGCGCCCTCAGCCAGGCCGGCCGCGGCCGGAACCAGCCGGAGGCGGCGATGAGGAGACCGCATGCAAGCGGGATCGCCAGTTCGCCCCACATGACGAGGCTGGCGATGGGTCGGTGGCTCCACAGGATGGAGACCAGCGACCAGAGCAGGAAGGCGCCGAGCGCCAGGCCTATCGGAGTCAGCGCCAGATCGCGCAGACGCCGCAGGAAGGCCGGCGCGCCCTGGTCCGCAAGGGCCGCGCCCAGGAAGCAGAGCGCCGCCAGCCCCAGCATGAGCGGCGCCGAGCGATTGGCGAGCCACATCGCCAGTGGCAGCAGCACGAGCAGGAGATTTCCCGCCCGGGCGAGGCGCAGCGAAAGGGCCGAGGCGGCCGGCATCGCTTGGCTGGAAGCGATCGATTGGCTCATGGCCTGCGCTTACGCGATCAAGCCGATGCCCGCCAGAGCCTTCTCGCAACCCGCCCGGGTGGTCGTAGACCAAAAGATGCAGAAGATGTCGCGGAAGGCGCCGGCGACCGAAAATTCTTGACTTCCGATTATGCAATCAGGCGCAATTGACGACCGGCGCGGCGAGGTGCCACAGGCGGAGCCGCCTTGAAAAAACCCGCGGCAATGCCCGCAAGCGGAGGAATTCATGCTCACATCCATCCTGAAGCGCGCAGCCGTGACCGCCGTGGCGCTCGCCGCCCTCTCCACCGCGGCCTTCGCGCAGCTGAACGAATTGAAGATCATGGCCCCCGCGGCGCCCGGCGGCGGCTGGGACGGCACGGCACGCTCGATGCAGCAGGCGCTGACGGCCGCCGGCATCGTCAAGAGCGTGCAGGTCACCAACGTCACCGGCGCGGGCGGCACCATCGGTCTCGCCCAGCTCATCGGCGCCAAGGGCGACGGCCACCAGCTGATGGTCAACGGCTTCGTCATGGTCGGCGCGATCCTGCTCAACAAGTCGCCGGTCAACCTGACCCAGGTGACGCCGATCGCACGCCTCACCGCCGAGGCCGAGGTCATCGTCGTGCCGGCGGATTCCCCGCTCAAGACCGCCAAGGACCTGGCCGAGCGCCTGAAGGCCGATCCGGCCAAGGTGACCTGGGCCGGCGGCTCGGCCGGCGGCACCGATCACATCCTCGCCGCGCTCTTCGCCCAGGCCGTCGGCGCCGACGCCAAGAAGATCAACTACATCCCGTTCTCGGGCGGCGGCGAGGCCCTCGCGGCGATGCTCGGCGGCCGCGTCACGGCCGGCGTCTCGGGCTATGGCGAGTTCGAGGGCCAGATCAAGGCCGGCAAGCTGCGCGTGCTCGCCGTCTCCTCGCCCAAGCGCCTGCCGAACGCCCCGGACGCTCCGACGCTGAAGGAGCAGGGCATCGATCTCGAGCTGCTGAACTGGCGCTCGGTCGTCGCCCCTCCCGGCCTCTCGGCCGAGCAGACCAAGGCCCTGACCGACACCGTCGAGAAGATGGTCAAGTCCAAGGAGTGGCAGGAGATCCTCCAGGCCCGCGGCTGGGATGACTCCTTCCTTGCCGGCGCCGCCTTCGAGACGTTCCTGAAGAACGAGATCGAGCGCGTCTCCAAGGTCATGACCGAAGTCGGCCTGGTGAAGTAAGCCAGACGCCACTGCCAGAAGCGACGGGGGCCGGGAGACCGGCCCCCTTTTCTCACCTCAAGAAGCGCCTCGAAGGCGCCAGCCTCACCGCAGGAACGCCATGACGAACGAGTCTCACAGGCACGGAGCCAACAAGCCTGCCCTGATCGTGGGCGTGCTGCTGCTGATCGTGGCCGCTCTGGTCGGCTACGACGCCTCGCAGCAGACCATCACCTCCACCTACGGCGTCGGCCCGACGGCCATGCCCTATGTGGTGGCGACCGGGCTCGTCGTCCTCGGCCTCGCTCATTTCGTCGTCGCCTTCCGTGAGGGGTTGCCGGAGCCGGAAGAGGCGGACAGCAAGGCCCTGCTGTGGATCGCCGGCGGCCTGATCTTCCTGATCGCCTGCATCGGCCTGGGCGGCGGCTTCATCATCGCCATCGCTGTCGTCTTCGCCTGCACGGCGCGCGGCATGGGCCGGCAGGCGCTGCTGGTCGACGCCGCGATCGGCTTCGTGCTCGGCCTCGCCATCTTCCTCGTCTTCGCCAAGGTCCTGACGCTGATCCTGCCGTCCGGCCCGCTCGAACGCCTCTTCCTGTGAGCGAGGGCTGAAACCATGGACACCCTGCTCTCCCTGCTGCACGGCTTCTCCGTCGCGATCGAGCCCTCCAAGCTGCTGTTCTGCCTGGTCGGCGTCTTCCTCGGCACCGCCGTCGGCGTGCTGCCCGGCATCGGCCCGGCTCTGACGGTCGCGCTGCTGCTGCCGGTCACCTTCAAGCTCGACCCGGCCGGCTCGCTGATCATGTTCGCCGGCATCTACTATGGCGGCATGTATGGCGGCTCGACCACCGCCATCCTGCTCAACGCGCCGGGCGAAAGCGCCTCGCTCGCCACCGCGCTCGAAGGCTCCAAGATGGCCAAGGCCGGCCGCGGCGGCCCGGCGCTGGCGACCTCGGCGATCGGCTCCTTCGTCGCCGGCCTGATCGCCACGATCGGGCTCGCCTTCCTGGCGCCCTGGCTGGTCGAGCTCGCCGTCAAGTTCGGCCCCTGGGACTATTTCGCGCTGATGATCGTCGCCTTCGTCACGGTATCTGCGACCTTCGGCGACTCGCCGCTGCGCGGCCTCACCAGCCTGTTCATCGGCATCACGCTCGGGCTCGTCGGCATCGACAAGCTGACGGGCCAGGCGCGGCTGACCTTCGGCGTGCCGGAGCTGCTCAACGGCGTCGAGGTCACCACACTCGCCGTCGGCCTCTTCGCGGTGGGCGAGGCCTTCTACGTCGCCTCGAAGCGCTTCCGCGACCCAGAGGAGATCATCCCGATCAAGGGCTCGCTGTGGATGACCAAGCAGGACTGGAAGCGCTCCTGGGCGCCCTGGCTGCGCGGCACCGCCTTCGGCTTCCCGATCGGCGCCCTGCCGGCCGGCGGCGCCGAGGTCCCGACCTTTCTGAGCTACTCGACCGAGAAGAAGCTCTGCAAGTACCCTGACGAGTTCGGCAAGGGCGCGATCGAGGGCGTCGCCGGGCCGGAGGCCGCCAACAACGCCTCGGCCGCCGGCACGCTGGTGCCGCTGCTGACACTCGGCCTGCCGACTTCGGCGACGGCGGCGATCATGCTCGCCGGCTTCCAGCAATACGGGCTCAACCCCGGCCCGCTGCTCTTCGCCGAGAAGCCGGACCTGGTCTGGGGCCTGATCGCCTCGCTCTTCATCGCCAACGTCATGCTGGTGATCCTGAACCTGCCGCTGATCGGGCTCTGGGTCCGGCTGCTCGCAATCCCGCAGCCCTGGCTCTATGCCGGCATCCTCGTCTTCGCGACGATGGGGACGCTCGCGGTCAACAGCTCGCCGGTCGAGCTCGCCATGCTCTTCCTGTTCGGCTTCGTCGGCTATCTGATGCGCCGCTACGACTATCCCGTGGCGCCGATGGTGGTCGGCCTCATCCTCGGGCCGATGGCGGAGCAACAGCTGCGCCGCGCGCTGCAGATCAGCCTCGGCGACCCGATGATCCTGCTGGAGAATCCCGGCTCGGCAACGCTGCTCGGCATCGCCTTCCTGGCGCTGGTGGCGCCCTTCGTGATGAAGGGGTTGAACCGCTTCAAGGCCTCGGAGGACTGACGAGGCCAAGCGCAAACAGGCTCTCGCCGGTCGCGACGAGGGCCTGCGCCGCCGGGCGCGGCTGCCAGCCCAGCATGGCGATCGCCTTGGCGCTGGTCGCATTCTTCAGGCGGCCGAGCTCCGGCGTCGCCGCCTGCCGCGCCGTCGCGCTGAAGCGGGCGGCGAAGCGCACCAGCCAATCCGGCAGAACGCGCGTCGAAACACCGGCGGCGCGCGCGCCGAGGCCGTCCTTCAGCACCTGGGCAATGGCCTGCATCGTCATGAAATCGCCGGCCGTGGCGAGGAAGCGCTCGCCCGCCGCCGCCGGGTCCACCATGGCGCGCAGATGCAGATCGGCGACGTCCCGGACATCGACGACGCCGAACATCAGCCGCGGCACGGCCCAGAGCCTGCCCTCCAGCATGGTCTTCAGCAGCAGGATCGAGGCCGAGAGGTCCGGCCCCAGCAGCGGGCCGAAGATGCCGACCGGATTGACGACGGCAAGCTCCAGCCCCTGGCCCTCGCCGTCGACGAAATCCCAGGCGGCGCGCTCGGCCAGCGTCTTCGATTTCGGGTAGGCGGCAAGGCCGGGCGCGTCCGCCTTGGTCCAGTCCCGCTCGTCATAGGGGCGCTTCAGCACGCGCCCATAGCCGATCGCCGCGAAGGACGAGGTCAGGACCACGCGCTTCGCGCCGGCCCGCTGCGCCGCCCGCAGCACGCGCAGCGTGCCCTCGCGCGCCGGGCGGATCAGCTCGTCCTCGTCCTTCGGCGCGGCCGCGGCCAGCGGCGAGGCGACGTGGAGGACATGCGAACAGCCCTTGGCCGCCTCGTCCCAGCCATCGTCCCGCATCAGATCGGCGATGGCGACCTCGAGGCGCGAGCCGGCATCGACGCCCGCCTTCGCCAGGGCGGCCCTCAAAGCGGCCTCGCGCGCCGGCGCACGCAGCGTGACGCGGACATCGTGGCCGGCCCGCAGCAGCTGCAGGATGCAGTGCCCGGCAAGGAAGCCGGAGCCTCCGGTCACGAGAACGGGTTCGCTGGTCATGATCCGGGCTCCGGAGCTGCGGCTTGGACGCCCGCACATAGGGCGAGTTTTCTGCGGATGCCAGCGCCGCCAAACCCACCGCGCACCCGGCAAGGGCTGAACAAATACGGCGGAAACCTGTTGTCCCAGAGCCGGCATCGCCTTCGATGCCGCGGCAGAGGGAGACTATCGATGAGCGATACCACGCTTGGCGAGCAGGCCGGGACGACCGGCCAGCCCGCCACCGAGCCCAGCCTGCACCGCGTCATGGGGCCGTGGCTGCTGCTGCTCTTCATCGTCGGCGACATTCTCGGCACCGGCATCTACGCCCTGACCGGCCAGGTGGCCAACCAGGTCGGCGGCGTGGTCTGGCTGCCCTTCCTCGTGGCCTTCGCGGTCGCGATGATGACAGCCTTCAGCTATCTCGAACTCGTCACGAAATACCCCAGGGCCGCCGGCGCCGCGCTCTACACGCATAAGGCCTTCGGCATCCATTTCGTCACCTTCATCGTCGCCTTCGCGGTGATGTGCTCCGGCATCACCTCGGCCTCGACGGCCTCGCGCGCCTTCGCCGCCAACCTGTCGAACGCCTTCGAGCTCGGGCTCTCAGGTGTCGGCATCACGGCGATCGGCCTCGCCTTCATGGCGCTAGTCGCGATCGTCAACTTGCGCGGCGTCGGCGAGAGCGTGAAGGCCAATGTGGTGCTGACCTGCGTCGAGCTCACCGGCCTGCTGATCATCATCACCATCGGCATGATGGCGATCGCCGCCGGCCAGGGGGACGTCTCGCGCGTCATGCAGTTCAAGACCACGGCCGATGGCGGGATGTTCTGGCCGGTGATCGCGGCGACGACGCTCGCCTTCTTCGCGATGGTCGGCTTCGAGGACTCGGTCAACATGGCCGAGGAGACCAAGGACCCGACCCGCATCTTCCCCAGGATCCTGCTCGCCGGCCTCGCCATCACCGGCGTCATCTACGTGCTGGTCTCGATCTCGTCGATCACGCTGGTCCCGCCCGAGCAGCTCGGCGAAGGCGAGACGCCGCTGCTCAAGGTCGTCCAGGCCGGAGCGCCGAATTTCCCGCTCTGGATCTTCGGCTTCATCACCATGTTCGCGGTGGCCAACAGCGCGCTGATCAACATGCTGATGGCAAGCCGGCTCGTCTACGGCATGAGCCGGGAGCACGTGCTGCCGCCGTTTCTCGGCAAAGTGCACGAGACCCGGCGCACGCCCTATGTCGCGATCGGCTTCACCAGCCTGCTCGCCTTCGCGCTGATCACCTTCGTCGGCGAGGTGCCGGCTCTCGGCGGCACGACGGCGCTGCTGCTTCTCTGCGTGTTCACGGTCGTCAACGTGGCCGTGCTCGTCCTGCGCAAGGACAAGGTCGAGCACGAGCATTTCCGCACGCCGACCTTCCTGCCGGTGATCGGCGGGCTCTCCTGCGCCTTCCTGGCCGGCCCGTGGACCGGCCGTGCCTCGGTCCAGTACTCGATCGCCGGTGTGCTGATCGGCGTCGGCATCGTGCTCTGGGTCGTCACGGTCCTGATCAATCGCAGGACCGGGACCCGGGTCAGCGACCCGCTGATGGAGGACATCGGCGGCACGGGCCCGGTGAACTGACCCGCGCAAACGAAGACGCCTCCCCGCTTGCGGCGGGGAGGCGTCTTCGATGCAGTACCCGACCTGGCGCAGCGCGGCGTCAGAGCGCGTGGCCGCGCTTGCGCATTTCCTGCGAGAAGCGATCGAAGAGATAGTTGCTGGTCTGCACGCTCCAGGGCTGCAGCACGGTGAGAAGGTCGTCCATGGCGTCGCGGCGCAGAGCGTTGTAGCGCTGGCCGACAGGCGACTTGAAGAAGGCCGCAACCTCCTTGAGGTCGGCCTCGGTCATCTTGCTGGCGAAGACCGTCGCCGCCGTCGCGGTCATCTCTTCGGCGCGCTTGTCGGACTCCGGCTTGAGCGCGGCGACGACCTCCTCCATGTCCTTGAGCAGCTCAGGCCGCGTCGGCCCGATGAGCTCCTTCGCGTTGTCCTTGAATTCCTTGTAGATGTTGTCGATGCTCTGCGACACGCCGGTCAGCTCCACGACCTCGCGCGCAGCCTGCAGATGGGCCGGCGTCGGCGCCTGTCCCTGAGCGAGAGCCGGCGCGGCGCAGAGGAGCGCCAGACCGAGGATAGCGCCGGCGAGAGAACGACGGATCATACGTTGAAACCCCTTCATCGTTGAACGAACCGGCCGGAGGGACCCGGCTACGCCGCCGGCCGCGCCGGGCCGGCTTTCATGGCGCGTTCCTTAGCGTGGATCCGGCCGAAATGGAATCACTCGATCCCGCCGAGGATGGTCAGCCCGCCCTCCCCGGCCAGGATGGCTCCGGCCGCGAGCCCGATGAACAGGCCGTGCTCGACGACCCCCGGCACCACGTTGAGCGCCTGGGCCAGCAGTTCCGGCCGCTCGATCGCGCCGAGATGGGCGTCGAGGATGTGATGGCCGCCGTCGGTGACGAGAATGGCGCCGTCCGGGCGCCGGCGCAGCACCAATTCGCCCGCCGCCCCCGCCGCCTCCACCGCCTGCGCCACCGCGCGGCGCGTGGCCTCGAGGCCGAACGGAACCACCTCGATGGGCAGCGGAAAGCGACCGAGCTTCTGCACCAGCTTGCCGTCGTCGGCGATCACGATCATGCGCGCCGAGGCGGCGGCGACGATCTTCTCGCGCAGCAGCGCCGCGCCGCCGCCCTTGATCAGGCGCAGCTGCGGATCGACCTCGTCGGCGCCGTCGACGGTGAGATCGAGCTCCGGGGTTTCGTCGAGGGTCGACATGGGGATGCCGAGGGACAGGGCCTGGGCCTGGGTCGCCTCCGAGGTGGCGACGCAGATCACCGAGAGCCCGGCCGCGACCTTGGCGCCGAGCAGGTCGACGAAATGCTTCGCCGTCGAGCCCGTGCCGAGGCCGAGCCGCATGCCCGGGCGCACGAGCTCGAGGGCGCGGGCGGCAGCCTGCTTCTTCAGATCGTCGGCGTTCATGGTCCTGCCCGGTTCGGTCGCGGAGATTAGGCCGCTATCCACCGCGGATAGCGGCGCAGTCCTGCCGCGACCGGGCTTCGGAGTCCAGCGCCGCGCCGCCGCCAGGCGTCATTTCACCTGCGGCGTGCACACAGTCTTGTCGTCGAAGACGTAGCAGATGCTCATTTCGCCGGTACGCAGGTTGACGCGGAAGATGCCGCCTTCGCGCTCGTGCCGCGACGGCATCAGCGAATAGTCGGAGGGCGTCTGCGGGCCCGCCCCCTCGCCGGATGGGAAGCAGACCGTCAGGCCGACGCCGCCCTCCTTGAGCTGGAACTGGCAGGCCCCGACCTCGCCGGTCGCCCGGTCGACGCGATAGACGCGGTTGAGGTCGGTCTGCGGCGACGGCGCGAACTCGAAGGGTCCCGCCAGGACCGGAGCCGCAGCCAGCAGCCCGAAGCCCGCCCCCATCGCAGCGCCCAGCACGCGGCCCCGTCTTCCCAGGATCTTCACCATGATTGTCTTCCCTGTCGCCCCGCGTACGGCGAATCGTGCAGACGATACCATCATGCGCGGCGAATTTGCGGCCATGACGGCGGAAGGCTTGCCGCCCGCGCAGGAACACCTTTAACCAAGACTCCTGTAACCAAGACTCCTGTTCCTCTCCGGATGCCCCGCCATGAGCCTGCTTCCCATCGTCGTCTTCGATCTCGACGGAACGCTCGCCGAGACGGCACCGGACATCATGCGCGTGCTCAACGTCATCCTGGTCCGCGAGGGCCTCGCGGCCCTGCCATTGGAGCGGGCGCGCGAGCTCGTCGGGGCCGGGGCGCGGGCGCTGATCGAGCGCGGCTTCAAGGTTTCCGGCCGGCCGCTCAATGCGGCGACGCTGGAACGGCTGTTCGAGGATTTCCTCACGATCTACGCCGAGGACGTCGCCTCGCAGAGCCATCTGTTCGACGGCGTGACGGATGCGCTCGACAGCCTTGCCGAGGAGGGCTACGCGCTCGCGGTCTGCACCAACAAGCCGATCCTGCACACCCGCCTGATCCTCGACCATTTCGGTATCGCCGGGCGCTTCGCCGCGGTGGCCGGGCGCGACAGCTTCCCGTGGTTCAAGCCGGACCCGCGCCACCTCACCCTGACGATCGAAGCCGCACAGGCCGATCCGCAGCGCGCCGTGATGATCGGCGATTCGCGCACCGACATCGCCACGGCCCGCGCCGCCGGAATCCCCTCGATCTGCGTGCCCTTCGGCTATACCGACGTGCCGATCGAGACGCTGGAGCCGAATTTCGTCATCCAGCATTTCGGCGAATTGCCGGCGGCGGTCGCCCGCGCGCTCGATCCGGTGCCAGCACGTCCTTGACGGCATGAAGCGCGCCGACTAGGAGAGGGCCGGTCCGGGCGGCTAGCTCAGCGGTAGAGCACTCCCTTCACACGGGAGGGGTCACAGGTTCGATCCCTGTGCCGCCCACCAAACACTCATGCAATTTACGAGTGTTTGCCTTCGTTTGCGATAGCGGCCTGATCTCAAAGGGTTGCCGACCACAAGCTTGTGGAGCCCCGTCTCCGCCCGATTCGTGCCGGCCGTTTCGGCCTCGTTCTCCAGCCCGTCTCCGTGACGCTGATTTCTTTTTCCGCGCGTTTGTCTGTATCGCCCGGCTGAGACCGGTTCGATCGGCAGCAGAGACGCCGTTCGCTTCCGCCTTGCCCGGCCTCGCGGCTACGCCGGATATCGCCGGCTCGCTGCACAGCGAGAACGGCACCGGATGGCTCCGGTGCCGTTTCGTGAGTTGTCGTTCGGGAGGAGTGTCAGTTTGCGGCTATCGTATCCCGGATACCGAGGGCGCGTCGCTGCGCGGCCCAGTCCATGGGGAGGTCGCTGAGGCGGGTGAGGCCGAGCGCCCGCGGCAGGAGCCCGGCGATGGCGGCCTCGACGATGTCGGGAGCAAGGAAGGCGAGCGAGAGCCGCATCCGCACCGCCCGCTCGCTGCAGCCCTCGCGACGAGCGATGCCCGCCGTGTCGATCGCTTCCCCCCGGGTCAGCTCGGCCAGCCAGGCACGGGCCTGCGCGAGCGCCCGGATCAGCTTCTGCCGGTTCTCCGCCTTCATCGGTGCTGCCGCCCGGCCTTCGCCCAGCCCCGCGACGGCGATGACCTCGCGGCGGCGCGTCGCCGATGGCGGCGTCCAGGGGATGCTCAGAGCCCGGGGCTGGCCAGCGGGACCGGCTTCGGCTCGGAGACGGATGCTGATCTCGCTACTGCCAAGGACGACCTGCTCGACGAGCTCCTCGATGAGCCCGGCATCGGAGCGCGGCGGTTGCTGATCCGCCGGCGGCCGCATCGTCGCCAGTGGCCTGAGGTGCTGGAGCACGATGCTCTCGATCGGCTCGGCGGCGATGCGCGGACGCGAGCCGGCTTCGGCCTTGCGCCCCTGCAGAAGGGCCTGCGAGACATAATAGCGATAGCGTGCCCCCTTCTTGAGCGCATGGCTCGGGCTCATGGCATGGCCGCGATCGTCCTTCAGGAGGCCCGTCAGCAGGGCCTGCGAGGTGACGCGCAGGCTGCGGCGCTTGACCGTGTTTGCCGCCATGATCGCCTGCACCGCAGCGAACTGCTCGGTTGTGACGATCGCCTCGTGTTCGCCCGGGTAGCTGTTGCCGCGATGGTTGATCTCGCCGAGATAGATCCGGTTCCTGAGGATATGGCCGAGTGGCCCGTTGGTCAGCGGCACCCCGCCGATGCTCGTTCCAGCAGTCCGCATCCGCACTCGCGAGCGGATGCCCTGAAGCCGCAGCGCCTGCTGCAGAGCAGGGATCGAGCGCAGTTCCTGATACTGCGTGAAGATGGACCGGACGGTCTGCGCCTCCTGTGGATCGATCACCAGCTTGCGCGCCTCAACCCGGTAACCGTGCGGCACCGGCCCGCCCATCCACAGGCCCTTGCGCTTGGAGGCGGCGATCTTGTCGCGGATGCGTTCACCGGTGACCTCGCGCTCGAACTGGGCGAAGGAGAGCAGCACGTTCAGCGTCAGCCGACCCATGCTGCTGGTGGTGTTGAAGGCCTGGGTTACCGAGACGAATGAGGCCCCCCGCGCATCGAAGCGCTCGACCAGCCTGGCGAAGTCGGTGAGCGAGCGGGTCAGCCGGTCAACCTTGTAGACGACGATGATGTCGATGCGTCCCGCCTCGACCTCACCGAGCAGGCGCTGCAGAGCCGGCCGCTCCAGCGAACCGCCCGAGAAGCCGCCATCGTCATAGGACTGGGGCAACAATCGCCAGCCCTCGTGAGCCTGGCTCCTGATGAAGGCTTCGGCCGCCTCGCGCTGAGCGTCGAGCGAGTTGAAATCCTGTTCCAGGCCATGATCGGTAGAGACGCGGGTGTAGATCGCGCAGCGCAGGGGAGTGGGAGCAGACCGGGTCATGAGCGCCCTGCGCGGTCGAGCCCGAAAAAGCGTGGCCCGTTCCAACGGGTGCCGGTGATCGCCAGAGCGACCCGTGACAGGCTGGCATAGCTCTCGCCGCGCCAGGCAAAGCCATCGGCCATGACCGTGACCTGGTGCATCACCCCGTCATGCTCGCGCACCAGCAGTGTGCCGGGCTTCAGCACACGCTGTGCAGCCACAGACGCCGCTGCCGTTGCGCCAGCCCCGCTCCGATCCTCGCCCTTCCCTGCCTTCGCCTGCTGGTCGAGCAGTCTTTGGCTCCGGCGGCTGAGATCGCCCTGCCGCTTCGCCTGCTGCTGATAAGCCAGAATGCGCAGCAGCAGGCTGTTCGGCATATGCCCTGGGATCGGCTTGCCGACTGTCCGCCGCCAGGCCGCCCGCAGCCCGTCGGGGCCGAGAGCGGCCAGTTCGGCATCGATGCCCCCCGACGCGATGGCACCTTCGGATTGTACGGTCTTTACCATGGCGCGCGGCCTCACGCCGCCGGCGCAGTGGTCGTGGTCTCGGCAGCCCCGGAGCTGTTGAGACGGTAGCGGCTCACGCCATCGGCCCCACGATCGCGCTCGATCGCATGTCCCTTCTGGCGCAGGCGCACCACTGCGGCCCGCACCGTATGCGGTTGCCAGCCCGTCGCTGCCGTCAATGTCGCGAGCGTGGCGCCCTGCATGCAGGACATCTGCTCAAGCAGCAGCGCCAGCTTGGTTGCAGGACGCGCCGCCTGGGCCGCGGGCTCAGCCGCTGTGCGATCCGCCTCGCGCTCGATAGCGACGACGTTCCGGCCGGCCGGCGTCAGCACCAGCCCATAGCAGGTTCCATCCGCACCCTTGCGCCAGGGCCTGACGCTGGCGCCATCGACCACGACCTCCTGGGCCCAGCCCTTCACGAGCAGCCTGGCGTTGAAGGCCCGAACGGCAGCGCCACGCCAGCTCGCCGGCAGGACGATCGCCCCATCGGAACGCTCGCAGGCGGCACTCAACGCAGCAGCCTGCATCTCGGTCAGATCAATCATCATCGCTCTCCATCGCGCTCGCGACGGCCCATCGCCGTCACCAGCGCAAGCCCTGGCCGGGATCACCCGGCAGGGCTGCTGGAGAGGCTCAGGCGCGTATCCAGCGCCCGGCCGACAGCAGGTTTGCTCCGTTCCACAGCTAAGTCCAGTCGACTGAGCGGAACCTGAAACGCCCGCTTACCGAGCGCTGAAGCGCATTGCTGCGCGGCGCCACGCCGACCGAGTGCGTTCCCTTCTTCGGGAGCGCCGTGTCATCGACGATGAGCCAGGCGTCTTCCCCGCCGATCATCCTGCCGGCCTCGGTGAGCAAGATCTTCTCGCGCGGGGCGGCGTCCCAAACACCGCTTGCGATGAATGATGAAGCTGGTCATAGCCAACCCCATTGGCGCGCGCCGCCATCGGCTGGACGATGTTGCTACCGCCAGCACCGATCAAGCAGGCGGCGTCACAGTCAGGTCGAGGCGATCCAGCGGGCTTTGCGTCCTAGCCCGGATCATTCACCGGGGCGGCTCATTGAGCTGGCGGATGCAGCGTAAGCTTTTGATGTAACGTAGGATTCGGTTGTTGAAGCCAATCCTTCCCGTCCCTCCTCGGCTGCCACATCCGCCATGACCGACGATACAGTTTCGCCGTTCTCGTTTCCAGTCGTGGGGCGCAAGAAGATCACAGCTGCCTTCGACGGCGGACGCCTGTCGTCGGATGGCGGCGTGATGCTGCTGGCCCAGGCTGAACGCCGGCTCGGCATTGCCAGCCGGCTCGCCGCGCTGATGCCCGACCGGCGAGCCCCGGCACGGGTGACGCACGCGATGGCCGACATGATCCGCGCCCGCATTTTCGCGATCGCCTGCGGGTATGAGGACTGCAACGACTTCGGGCCGCTGCGGGCTGATCCGGCCTTCAAGCTCGCCTACGGTCAGCTACCCGAGAGTGACCCGGACCTGGCGTCGCAGCCAACCCTATAGCGCCTGGAGAACGCGCCCACGGTGCGCGACGCCATCCGGCTGACCTATGCCCTCGTCGATCAGTGGATGGCCAGCTACGATCGGACGCCGGCCGGCGTCACCCTCGACATCGACGACACCTGCGACGTCGTCCATGGTCATCAGCAGTTGTCGCTGTTCAACGCCCATTACGACGAGCGCTGCTTCCTGCCGATCCACGTCTACGACACCGCGACGGGCCGTCCTGTCGCCATCGTGCTCAGAGCCGGCAAGACGCCGTCGGGCGTCGAGGTCCGCGCCCACATCCGCCGCTTGGTGCGGCACATCCGCGGACGGTGGCCGACGACCCGCGTCACCTTCCGCTGCGACGGACACTATGCCCGATCCGAAGCCATGGACTGGTGCGAAGACAACGGCGTTACCTACCTCTTCGGGCTCACCGGCACGCGACTCCTCACCGCCAAGATCGAGGCGACCGCCGATGCCGTGCGCACCCGACGCGTGGTCGAGAACGCCGATCGGGTGAGAGACTTCGCCGAGGCCCGTCACAAGGCCAAAAGCTGGCGCCGCGAGCGCCGGGCCGTCGCGCGCATCGAAGCGACCGGACGCGGGCTCGACATCCGCTTCGTCGTCACCAACCTCGCGGCCACCAGCCCGCGGATCGTCTATGAGACCCTCTACAGCGCCCGCGGCCAAGCCGAGAACCTGATCAAGGCGCACAAGGCCCATCTCGCCTCGGATCGCACGTCGTGCCGAAGGGCGGTCGCCAACCAGGTTCGGCTCGTCCTTCACACCGCCGCCTACTGGCTCCTGCTCGCCGTCCACGACGCCGTCCCGGCCGCCCGCGATCTGGCGAAGGCTGAGTTCTCGACCCTACGACTGCGCCTCGTGAAGATCGCCGTCCGGGCCCAGGAAACCATCAGTCGCATTCGGCTCTCCTATGCGACCTGTCATCCCGAGGCCGATCTGTTCCAGGGGCTCGTCACCGCGCTCGCGCCACGGCCACGTGGCGCCGCCCCATAATCGGCGTCGGCGGGGCCGTGAGCGCCCCGACGAACTGAAGCCCAATCCTCCAACGCATTCTTCAAGTTCACTCCGCCGATGCGGTGAAAAACACGCAACGGCTTGCCGCGCCGTCGCCCCAGATGCTCATGCAGACAAGCCTTCATGAATACGATGGGCTAGCGCACCGATAAGCTATCAGCGATACTGGTGAGGGCATGCTCAAAAACGGTGCATCGACCCGACGGACTACAGCTCTTCGATGATACGGCCTTGAGGGCTAGATGCGCAGCTTGCTGATTTTGGTTTGGTGCGCTTTCGCCGCCTGGGGAACAGCCGGTGCCCATGCGCAGGAACAGGATGCAAGCCTCCCTGCCCAAGCCAAGGAGCTGTTACGACTGCTCGAAGATCCGAGCGTGCGACGCTGGATCCAGCAGGCCGGCAAGACCGAGCCAGCCCCGGCTTCCACAGAGGCCGCAACTCTGGAGCCTCCGCTTTCCAATCGACTTGCGGCCCGGCTCACCAGCGTACGCGACCACATCGCTTCAACCGCTACAGCAGTTCCGCAGTTGCCGACGCAGCTCGCGCGGGCCGCCCGCTTGCTGGGTGATGAGCTGGGGACAACCAGCACGGCTCGGCTGACGCTTTTGCTTTCGACCTTTCTGATCCTCGGTCTCGGTGCCGAGCGACTGTGCTGGGCCTTGAGCGCCCACTATCGGGCCTCACTCGGGAACAGGCCAGTCCTTTCGGTCAAGGAGCGTTTCCGCACCGCGGGGCTGCGGCTGGCGACACTCATTGCCGGCATCGCGATCTTTGCCGCGGGCAGCCTGGGCGCCTTCCTGCTGTTCGCCTGGCCACCGCTGCTGAAGCAGATCATGCTCGCGCTTCTCGTCGCCGTTCTCATCACGCGGGGCGCGCTGGCCCTGCTGGATTTCGCGATGTTTCCGCCGAAGCCCGTGGCAAGCGATTGGTCTGATCAACAGATCGTTCCGGTCAAGCCTGACCACGCCACCTATTGGCGGCGGCGTATCGGGCTGTTCGTTGGCTACTTCGCATTCGGGTGGTCGATCGTCGGCATCCTGGTTGATCTGGGCTTTCCCAGCAATTTTCGATTCGCCGCGGCCTATCTTCTAGGTCTCGGCCTTCTGGTCATTGGTTTGGAAGCAATCTGGAGCAGACCGAACGACAGTGCTGACATCACTCCGGGTTTCTCCAGGATTGTGAAGAGCATCGGCTTGTCCGCCTATGGGGTCGCCTTGTGGTTCCTTTGGGCAGCCGGGCTGCTCGGCATGTTCTGGATTGCCGTTTTCGTGACCTCACTGCCCAAGGCTATCTCGATCGGAAAGGCAGCTGTCGGCCATCTCCTGAGACCGATCGAGGGTGCCGCGTCGGCGCCGATTAGGCACAACATCGCGGAGGTTTGCCTCGAGCGCGGGGTGCGGCTGGTCATCCTTATCGCCGCGACTTTCTGGTTGGCCCATATTTGGCATGTCGACCTGGTCGGGCTGACGAACCGGGACAACCTGCTGATGCGGCTGTTGCGCGGTGCCCTGGCCAGCGTCGTCATCCTCCTGCTGGCCGACTTCGTGTGGCAGATCATCACGGCCGCCGTCGACGGTACCCTGGCGGACCCAGTGGAGAACACCGCTCCCGGTTCCAACGAAGCTATCCGCCGGGCGCGGCTTCGCACCCTGCTGCCGATCTTCCGAAACGTTCTTTTCGTGGCCATCGCGGTGATCGCAGGCCTGACGGCACTCGCTGCGCTCGGTTTCGAGATCGGCCCGCTCATCGCCGGGGCCGGTGTCCTAGGAGTCGCCATCGGCTTTGGCGCTCAATCCCTGGTCAGGGACATTATCAGCGGCATGTTTTACCTCCTGGATGATGCATTTCGTGTCGGCGAATACATCCAGAGCGGTAGCTTCAAGGGGACAGTCGAGTCGTTCTCGCTCCGGTCCGTTCGCCTACGCCATCATCGAGGCCCAGTCTTCACCGTGCCCTTCGGGCAACTCGGCGCCATTCAAAACATGAGTCGCGACTGGGTCATCGATAAATTCATGATCAATGTCACCTACGACAGCGACTTGGAAAAGGCGCGGAAGATCTCCAAGAAAGTCGGTCAAGAGCTTCTGGCGGATCCCGAATTGGCGCCTGACATCATCGAGCCGATGAAGATGCAGGGCGTCGAGCAGTTCGGCGATTATGCCATACAGCTTCGCTTCAAGATGACGACTCGGCCCGGCCAGCAGGCGGGCGTCCGTCGGAAGGCGATGTTGCGCCTCAAGACGGCGTTCGACGATGCCGGTATCAAGTTCGCCCATCCGACAGTGCATGTCGAAGGCCGCGGAGAGGACGCCGCTGCCGCGCAGCAGATCATAACCGCGGCCAAGGTCGAAGCGGCGAAAGCCGAAGCGGCCGACACGGCGGGCAAGTAGCGCGCGCCAGTAACGCTGATGTGCGTCGCCGGCGCCGCAGCATTGTCCGGCGCCCCACAACACAGTGGAAGCCCTGGCCGCAATCGGCGATGGCCGCTTGGTCAGTCAGGCTGACGACCATGGCAACCTGACCAGCCCGGGCCGGGATGGCCTACGCCCTCTGGCGGGGGGCAAGAATATGCGGTGGGAAGGGCCTGACCACTGGATCTCGTTCGCCATCGACTTCAACAATGTGGAGACCGCCTTGACACAACAATACGTACGTACTTATTTAGCGCCATGCCAAAGCTATCGAACAGAGATGCCATCAAGGCGGCCGGCCTCCGAGTGATGTTCCGGCAGGGGTATCACGGCTCCGGCGTCCGCGACGTGGTGGCCGAGGCCGGGGTGCCTCAGGGCTCATTCACCAACCACTTCCGCTCGAAGGAGACCTTTGCGGCGGAGGTGTTGGACGACTACTTCGCCCACACGACGAAGCTGGTCGAGCAGGCCCTCGGCGATGCGAGCCTTGCCCCGCGCGAGCGCCTGCTGCGCTATCTGGAAATCATCACCGCGCGGCTCGCGGCGGACGATTTCACCCGCGGCTGCCTGATCGGCGACTTCAGCCTCGAAACCGCCCAGGCGAGCGAGTTGTTGCGCCAGCGCCTGGCCGAGATCTTCGCCGACTGGCTCAAACCTTTTGCCGCCTGCATCGCCGCGGCCCAGCAGGCCGGCACCATTCCGGCCCGCTTTGCCCCGGATGACCTCGCCGAATTCCTGCTCGCTTCGTGGCAGGGCGCGATTCTTCGCATGAAGGTAGAGCGCAGCCGCGCTCCGCTCGACCGCTTCCGCCGCATCGCCTTCGAAACAACCTTCCGGGAGACGCCGCATGACTGAAGATACACGTTTGCCGACTGTCGAAGTGCTGGGTTCCAGCATGGCCTACCGCAGCGCCGGAGAGTCGGGCGGTCCCGTCGCCCTGTTCCTCCACGGCAATCCGACCTCGTCCTACATCTGGCGCGACATTATCCCCGGCGTCGCCTCCACCGCCCACTGTATTGCCCCCGACCTCATCGGCTTCGGCCAGTCAGGCAAGCCGCCGATCTCTTACCGCTTCGCCGATCAGGCCCGCTATCTCGACGCTTTCATCGACGCGATGGAAATCGAGCAGGCCTATCTGGTGGCGCAGGACTGGGGTACGGCCCTTGCCTTCGATCTGGCGGCTCGCCGTCCCAATCTGGTGACCGGGCTTGCCTTCATGGAATTCATCCGGCCGATGGAACGCTGGGCCGACTTTCACCAGAGCGAAGCAGCCCGTGACACTTTCCGTAAGTTCCGGACGCCCGGCATCGGCGAGGAACTCATCCTCGACGGCAATGTCTTCGTGGAGCGTATCCTGCCGGGCTCGATTGTCCGCCCGCTCGCTCCCGAAGAAATGGCGACCTATCGCGCGCCATTTCCGACCCGCGAGAGTCGCGTGCCGATGTGGCGCCTGCCGAACGAGTTGCCTATCGAGCGGCAACCCGCCGATGTCTGGGACCGGCTGACCCGGGCCCATCAAGCGCTCGCAGCCTCCACCTATCGCAAGATGCTCTTCGCAGGCGATCCCGGCGCACTGGTTTCGCCGGCATTCGGCGCCGCCTTCGCCGCCGGGCTGACGAACTGCGACTTCGTCCTGCTCGGCGAAGGCCGGCACTACCTGCAGGAAGACCACCCCAAGGCCATCGCCGACAGGGTTGCCCACGAGATCCGCGCCATCGCGACGAATGCCAAATCCCTGGCCGACATCGACGCCTGAGAGATATCGAGGCGGGCAGGCGGAGCGACTGCCCGCCTCGCCCAGCGCGACTTCAACGGATTATCGGTACCCGGAGTGTTTGCGGCGCGGCATCGTGAGCTCAATCGACGATGTGATATCCGCCGTCGATATAGAGCACCTGGCCTGTGATGAGCCGGGCCGCATCATGCGCGAGAAAGGCGGTTGCGGCGCCGACATCGTCGATGGCGACGAGCTCGCGGGCTGGCGCCTTGCGCTTGGCCTTCTCCAGCAGGGCGTCGAATTCGGGGATGCCCGAAGCGGCGCGCGTCGCCAGCGGCCCAGGTGAAATCGCGTGCACGCGGATTCCCTTCGGCCCCAGCTCGGCGGCCATGTAGCGGACGGCGGATTCAAGCGCCGCCTTTGCCACCCCCATGATGTTGTAGTTCTCCACGACCATCTGCGAGCCGTAATAGGTCATGGTGAAGAGCGTCCCGCCGTTCTTCATCAGCGGCTCCGCCAGCTGCGCCATGCGGATGAAGGACCAGCACGAGACCTCCATCGTCTTCAGGAAACCTTCGAGCGGCGCATCGGTGACGCGCCCGGCCAGCGTGTCGCGCGGCGCGAAGGCGATGGAATGGACGACGAAGTCGAGTTCGCCCCAGGTCTCAGCGATCTGCTCGAAGACGTGCTCCAGCTGCCCGGGAACGGCAACGTCCAGCGGCAGCACGATCGGGGCTTCGAGCTGCCGGGCCAGCGGCTCGACATAGGGGCGCGCCTTCTCGTTGAGATAGGTCACGGCCAGCTCGGCGCCGAAAGCGCGGAACGCCCGGGCGCAGCCCCAGGCGATGGAATTCTCGTTGGCGATACCAACGATCAGGCCCCTTTTGCCCTCCAGCAGTTTCGCCTTCACGGTCGGAATGGTCATGACGGCCTCGGCTCAATGAGTGGCGGTGATCAGTCTCAGGGTATGCCCGGCGATCATCAGCTCCTCGTCGGTCGGAACGACGTAGAGAGCCACGCGACTTGTGGGCGTCGAGATCAGCGACGAACCGGCTCTGTTGGCTTCCGGATCGAGCGCCGCTCCCAGCCATTCCATGCGGTGAACGATGCGCTCCCGCAGCTCGGGCGCATTTTCGCCGATACCTGCCGTGAAGACGAAAGCGTCGAGCCCGCCAAGCGCCGCGGTCAGAGAGCCGATGTTGAGGGCGCAGCGATAGACGAAGTGATCGATCGCGAAGGCCGCGCGCGGATCCTTGCTCGCGAGCAGATCGCGCATGTCGTTGGAGATGCCCGACAGCCCCTTCAGGCCGGCCTCGTGATAGAGCAGCTTTGAGACGGCCTCCGCTGGCATCCCCTTCTGCATGATCAGGTGCAGCACGACACCGGGGTCGAGCTGCCCGGGGCGGGTCCCCATCGGCAAGCCATCGAGCGCCGTGAACCCCATCGTGCTTTCGACGCTGTGTCCGTCGAGCAAGGCGCACATCGAGGCGCCGCTGCCGAGATGGGCGATGATCACCCGCCCGGCGGCATGCTGCGGCGCGATCTGACGGAGGCGACCGGCGACATACTCATATGACAGCCCATGGAAGCCGTAGCGCCGTATGCCCTCGCGGTGAAACGCGAGAGGGAGAGCGTAGAAATCGGCCAGATCCGGGTGATCGCGATGGAAGGCCGTGTCGAAGCAGGCGACCTGCGGCACATCCGGGTTGATCTCCATCGCGAGCCGGATCGGCAGCAGATTGTTGGGCTGGTGCAGAGGCGCCAGCTCGGCATAGGTCGCGAGCTTGTCGAGAAGAGCGTGGTCGATGATGGTCGGCGCGGCGTAGTCGGGGCCGCCATGCACGACGCGATGACCGATAGCCAAGAGGTTGAAGCCCTCCAGGCTGCGCAGCCAGGTTCGTGTCCTGTCGATCGCCGCCGGGAGGTCGGGTACCTCCTCGCGCTGGAAGGTCAGGTCGAAAAGGGACGTACCCTTGGCGTCGAAAGCGCGCAGACGCGGCCGCTGCCCGATGCCGTCGAGCTGCCCCCGAATCTGGCGCGTCAGTTTCCCTTGGGAGACGGTGAAGATCTGGAACTTGAGGCTCGATGAGCCTGCATTCACCACAAGGATCGCATCCATCGACTCAGACCGCCGCCACGGAAGAGGCCCTTCGCCGGGCGGCCGCATAGAGCGCTGCCACGGCGCATGATGCCAGGCGCGTCCGGACCGTATCGGCCCGCGAGGTCAGGACGATCGGCACGCGCGCGCCCAGGACGATGCCGGCTGCGTCGGCATGTGAGAGGAAGGTCAGGTTCTTGGCGAGCATGTTGCCGGCCTCGAGGTCGGGGACGACGAGGATCTGCGCCCGCCCGGCCACGGGCGATTTGATGCCTTTGATTTCGGCGGCCTCCGGGGAAATGGCGTTGTCGAAGGCGAGCGGGCCATCGACCAGGGCGCCGGTGATCTGGCCGCGATCGGCCATCTTGCACAGCGCCGCTGCCTCCATCGTCGATGGAATCTTGGTCGTCACGGTCTCGACGGCGGACAGTATTGCGACGCGCGGGACGCCGAGGCCGATCCCGGCCCAGAGATCGACGGCGTTCTGGACGATATCCCGCTTTGCGTCGACGTCGGGGAAGATGTTGATCGCCGCATCGGTGATGAAGAGCGTCTCGGCATGGCCGGGCACGTCCATGATGAAGACGTGGCTGATGCGCCTTTCCGTGCGCAGCCCGGTGGCGGAGGCGGCAACCTCCCGCATCAGCTCGTCGGTGTGCAGGCTTCCCTTCATCAAGAGTTCGCCGCGCCCTTCCCGGACGAGCTTCACGGCTTCAGCCGCCGAGGCGTGGCTGTGCGGCGTGTCGACGATCTCGATGCCTCCGAGATCCAGCCCTTCGGCCTTGGCGACTTCGATGATCCTGTGCCGCGGCCCCACCAGAACTGGCGCTATCAGCCTCTCGTCACGCGCTTCGAGCGCGCCGCGAAGCGAGGTGGCGTCGCAAGGGTGGGCGATGACCGTCAGAGCCGGAGGATTGCTGCGCGCCGCCGCGATCAGCCTGTCGTATTTGGAGCCCGGTTGCATGGAGCCTGCATCCGATCTGCTGTCGTCGGCGGAGTGCATCCTCAAGCCCTCTGTCGCGTGGCGATGTGCAGCTTGCCGGGCGGGTTGGACCCCACCGGCGCGGCCACATCGAACAGGCTCCGGATTTCTTCGAGCTGCTCCGCCGCCTCGCCCGAGAGCGGGCCGCGCGCCGTCGCCACTTGCTCGACGAGCTTGAGCGCGTCCGCCCGGCTCCCATGGTCGGACGGCAACAGGCCGGGCAGCGTCCGCAAGGCCTCGGCCTGATCGATCAGCAACATGAAAAACTGTTCGCGCGTCAGCGCTTTGAATTCGCTCAACGTCAGGCGCCGGGCATCCTCGCCCTGCCTTCGCAACCGCCGGATCGCCTCGAAACTGCGTTCGTCGGCGCTCTCCCGCGCCATGCCGACATAGAGCAGCGCCCGCACGCAGGCGTGGAGCATGTCACCGGATGCCATGCCGGCGCGCAGCTCCTCGATGCGCTTCGCCAGGAGTTCGGCGTGTAATTTGCTCTTGGGCGCGCTTCGCGGACGGTGTTGCGAACGCGTGTCGATCCCGACGGCCGATTGCAGCAAGGGCGATCCATAGACGCCGCGGAACACCTGCTCGGACAGCTGCTCGACCATCTGGCGCCAGCTGTCGAGCGCGCCGACGATCTGCTCAGAAGCGGCTTCCTGCATCTTGAGGAAGACGTTGTCGTCGGCAACCGGCTGCCGCTCCAGGCGCGCCTGCGGTGCCACCAGGTCGAGCCAGGACAGGAACGGATTCCGCGCGCCGAACACCTCGTATTGCAAGCGCAGCGGATGCAGGGCCCGCATCGCCTGCGCCATGACGGGATTGGCGGTTGCCTGGATCCACGGCTGAACCAGCGCCCGGTAGAGCGACAGATTGACCTCCGACACGCGGGCGGCGGTCGCAAAGCGGCGCTCGTCGTCGAGGTTGTTCCCGCCGAGTGCGCGGATGTCGTCGAGAGTTCGCGCTTCGCAGCGCATCACCCATTCGCCGCCGACCAGATCCGGGTTTGCCTCGGCCCCGGCTTTCGGTTCGAAGACCGCCTCGTAAAGGCCGGGCGGCAGGACATCGATGAAGTCGATATTGGAGGCGAACTCGTCATGCTCCTTCCGCGCCACCCCCGCCGATACGAAGATGCCGAGATGCCCGATCTTGTCGTGGATGGCGTAGACGATCGTCTGCCCATAGGAGCGGATCTCGTCGACGCTGCCGTAGAGGTCGAGGATCCAGTCCAGCGCCTGCTGGGGCGGAGTGATATTGTCGCCCTTGGAGCAGAAGACGACGATCGGCGAGCGGATGTTGCGCAGATCGATGGCCGTGCCGTCGGAGGCCCGGATCTCGCCGCAGGCCAGCCGGTTGCCGATGAAGAGCTCATCGACGATGAACTGGATTTCCTCTGCGTTCAGCGTGACATGACCGCCCCACCATTTCTCGAAGCCGAGATAGCGCTCCACCTCCGTGTCGATCTTCGCATAGAGGTTGTACTGCTTGCTCCAGAGCGTGTTGGCCGGGTTCTGGTTCTCAAAGTTCTGGACCAGCCAGGCGCCGTCGAAGGTGCCCGCACCGAGGTCGCTGGTGAGGGCCGTCAGCCAGCTCCCGCCCAGCAGGCCGCCGGCGTAGCGCATCGGGTTCTGGCCCTTCACGCCCGCCCAGTAGGACAGGGGCGAGCCAGCCAGGATGATCGGCCCGAACAGCTCGGGCCTGAGAGCCGCCAGGATCATGACCGCCCAGCCGGCCTGGCAGTTCCCGACCACGCATGGCTTGCCGTCCGCCTCCGGATGGCGCGCGATGACGGTCTCGAGAAAAACCGCCTCGGCGAGCGCGATATCCTCGATGGTCTGCCCGGGCACAGCTTCGGGCAGGAAGCCGATGAAGTAGCAGGGATGTCCGGCCTTCATCGCCACGCCGATCTCGCTATCGGCCTTGAAGCCGCCGATGCCAGGTCCGTGGCCCGCGCGCGGATCGACGATGACGAAGGGGCGCTTGGTCTTGTCGATGACCGTGCCCTGAGGCGGCACAATTCGCACCAGGACGTAGTTCACCGGCCGGAGAAACTGGCGCCCGTCGCAAACCAGCTCCGCGTCGTAGTCCAGGACATTTGGAGCGAGCTGAGACAGGTGCTCTTCATACTGGAGGCCGCGCTGGCGCAAGGCGTCCAGGAACAACACCATGCGCTGCCCGGCGTCGGTCGCGTAGGAGAGCGCGTCGGCGAAGGCGTCCGAGGGGTTTTTGGCCATAACGGCACTCCGGAGTTCAGGTTTGAGCGGGCTTTCGACGTCGCCGCGAGGGATCCTGCGATCCATCAAACACGACGCTGGAGCATGGCCCAACACCGTGTCGCTGTTCATGCGTAGCCCAGCGCGCATTTCCTCCGACGTGTGGTGCTGCCTCTGTCAGGCATCTCCACCGCGTACGGCACCCACACCACCATATTGGGCGGCGTTGGCGTATTGCCCTTAGGGACAACTTGCATCGCCGAATGCGCTGTCGGACCGCATCGCCCCGCAAATTCTCGTTCGCCCTGTGGAGGTCGTCAGATGAACGCTGCCGGTGGGGAGCAGACCTGCCAAGCGCAGCGACGAGATGACACGAGGATCAGATCGCGTATCTCTATCTCAGCAATCGCGACCTGACGCGCTCAAGGAAGTCGTCGCCAAGCCGCTCTCCCCTGCGGGTGAACCGAGCTTCCGCGTGCGTAGCCAACTGTAACTTACTATTCCCGACCGCGTCCGCTGCTTTGAATGTCCTCAGAAGAAAGCACTGCTGCGTCCGACACTTGGCGGCATGGTCGCCTCGGTTGCCGCTTAGGAGGCTCGATGATCGCCGAGGCTGCACGATCTCTATTTCTCGTCTTCGCCATTGCAGTGCTCGCAGCACCGGGCGCGTGGGCGCGGACGGCAAGTTTTCAGGGAGCCTGGCTCGAAGAGGGACAGGTCTGCGCCAATGTCTTCGTCGTGGCGGGGAAGGCACTCGGCTTCAAGCGACCGGCGAACGCCTTTGCCGCAGCCTTCATCATAAGGGGCCAGCAACTGTCCACTCCTCTGGCAACCTGCCGGATCGGCCGCATCAGCCCGCAGGGCGAGCGACAGGTCATGCATCTCAGCTGCACGACCACCATCGCGACCGACACTGCGCGGGCCGTGTTCGCGCCGGCGCAGGATGGCGGCCTTTATCGCTACAGCACTGCCGAAGGAGGCACTGCAACCCGATATCGGCGCTGCACAGCGGATGCGCTGAAGACGCATTGAATCCTCATAGCCGCCCGCCTCCCTGCCGAAGGGCGCAGCATTGGCGGCAAGACCAAGGGATTGGCCATGTCAGCTCTCGTGCACATCGTCGATGGTGATGCGGCATCGCAGGCCGGAATCGATCGCATGCTTCGCGCCTGCGGCTATGAAACCAGGGCCTATGTCCGCGCCGACGACATCCTGAAGCACCGGCCGGACGGCGAAAGCGCGAGCTGCGTCGTCATCGACACATCGGCACCAGATGAATCGATCCCTGATGTCGTGAGCCTGTTCAGCAAAGCCGGCCTGAATCTTCCGGTGATCTTCCTGACAGATCGAGGCGACGCACGGGTCGGCGTGAGGGCGATCAAGGCCGGCGCCGAGGATTTCTTCACCAAGCCAATCGAACGCGACGAATTCATCGGAGCGATCGACCGCGCGATCTCGCGCCACCGTCTGGCCAGCGAGCAGGAAAGCTGGGTTCGCACCCGCCTTGCGCGCCTCCAGCGACTGACAAGGCGGGAACGAGAGGTCTTCGAGCTCGTAGTCCGCGGCAAGATGAACAAACAGGTCGCCTTCACGCTCGGAACGACCGAGCGGACGATCAAGGCGCATCGTCACAAAGTCATGGAGAAGATGCAGGTCTGCTCGGTCGTCGAGCTCGTGACCTGCGCCGAGCGACTCGGCCTGCTCCGGCCCAGCGCTCCGTAAGAAGCTGTGATCGGCAGAGCGCCAAGCGCTCTGCTCGCCGAATCCGCGCAGGTCTCCGAACCGAGGATCGCACCGTGCCGCCTCCTCAACATGCGTCGGATGAGCTGAAGACACCCAGGGCAGCCGCCGTCGCCGGCATCCTGTTTTCGGTCCTGCTCCTGTCCGCCCTGGTGCTGGTGCTGCAGACGTTGCGCCTCCATCCCCAGGATCCGGGCGACTGGGTGGGGGCGCAATCCTGGAAGGTTGCGCTGGCGCTCAACCTGATTCCCTTCGCCGGCATCGCCTTTCTCTGGTTCATGGGTGTGCTGCGCGACCGACTGGGCGCTCAGGAAAACAGGCTGTTCGCGACCGTCTTCCTCGGCAGCGGCATTCTTTTCATCGGCATGCTGTTCGTCGCGGCCTCGGCGATCGGGGCCATCCTGCTCACGCACACAGCCCGACCTGGCGAGCTCGCAGGCTCGCTGACTTTCACCCTGGCCCGTTCCTTCGCCTACAACGTAGCCAGCATCTACGCGATGAAAGTGTCGAGTGTTTTCCTGATCACCGCCTCGACCATCGTGCTCCGTACCGGGATCACCGCGCGCTGGACGGCGTTCATCGGCTATGCGGCCGCAGCGGTCATCCTGTTCGGCAGCCATATGGTGGACTGGACGTTCCTGGTCTTCCCGGTCTGGGTCCTCATCGTCAGCTGCGACATCCTCGCCCGCGAGTACCGTCACACCGAACCGCCAGAATAGCGCAGCGAACCGGGTTACCGGGATGACCTCTCCCCGAGAATACGGACTGCGTCCTCGAGGTCCTCGAAGACCGTCGTTGCAGCGGCCCCTTCGAAGAGCCCTGCCCGCTCCAGAATCTCCCGCGGTTCCTTGTGCAGTTCCGCGATGGCGAAGGTCAGCCCCATGGCAGCCAGGTCTGTGCGCCATTGCAGCAGCATGGCGGCCGCCGTCATGTCGATCTGTGCGACGGCGCTCGCATCGAGCACGAACTACGACGTGCCGGGCGCGGCCTCCTTCGCAACACTCTCGAACCGGGAGCGGACATAGTCGGCATTGAAGAACAGAATGCTGCCCTGAAGCATGAACAGCACCATCCCCGGCGGTGGCTCCGCGCGCTCCATCCGGTGCAGCTTGTAGAAGCCCGGTCGGCCGGGGACGAGCCCGAGCAGGGCGTCGCGCGGCCGCATTTCCTTCAGCAGCACGTAGAGCAGCGTGCCGGCGATGGCGATCACCACACCGCTGAGCACGCCAAGGCTGATGGCTCCCCACATGGCGATGAGGGCAAAGCCGAACTCCATCGGGCTGATCCGCCAGGTCTCCCGCAACCCCTTGAGGTCGATCAGGCTCAGCGCGGCAAAGGCGAGGATCGCCCCGAGCGCGGCATGAGGCAGGACGCGCAGGACATGGTTCAGATAGATGAGCAGAACCGCCAGCGCGGCGGCGGAGATCAGCCCCGACAGTTGCGAGCGACCGCTTGCGGCCAGATTGATCGCGGTCCGCGAATCCGAGACCGTCACGGGGAATCCGCTGAACAGGCCGGAGCAGATGTTGGCGCCTCCCAGTCCGGTCAGCTCCCGGTCGGCATCGACCTTGAAGCCGTCCTTCGCGCCGAAGCTGCGCGCCCCGACGAGGCCGGAACTGACACTGACCAGCCAGATCGCCGCGCCCCCCAGCACAAGGTCCGTGATCGGCAGATGGGCGACATCCGGAAGAGCCAGTGTCGGCAGGCCGCCCGGCAAGCTCCCGATGACCTTCATGCCCTTGCCTTCGAAGTCGAAGATCGCCGATGCCAGCACGGCCACGACGACCACGACCAGTGGCCCGGGGATCGGGGAGCGCAGGCGCGCCAGCAGAACGAGCAGCCCGAACATGGCTGCACCGAACCAGACCGTGAGCCAATGGATCTGCGGAGCCTTCCGGATGATCTCGAGCAGCGGCATCACCAGCCCGTCGGACTCGATGCGCACGCCGGTCAGCCGCCCGATCTGCCCGACGAGGATCGAGATCGAGATGCCGCTGATGAACCCGACCAGGATCGGTCGGGACAGAAAGGAAGCGACGACGCCAAGCTTCAGGGCGCTCGCGAGGATGCAGAATACTCCGACCATCACAGCAAGCGCGCTGGCCGCAGCGACGCGCCCCGCCGGATCGTCGAGCGGCAAGGTAGCGAGCGTGGCCGCCAGGACCGTCATCGTCGCGGCGTCGGGTCCGACGATCAGCTTGCGCGACGGGCCAAGAAGCGCATAGCCGACAAGAGACAGGATGCTGGCGTAGAACCCGACTTCGACCGGAAGCCCCGCGATGGCAGGGTAGGCAACGGCGCTCGGAATGGCGACGGCGGCTATGGCGAGCCCAGCCGTAACGTCGAAGCGCAGCCATTCCCACTTGTAGGGAAGAAGCCCCTCCGCGATTGGGAGCATTCGCGTCATCTACGTCCACCGTTTCGAACTGCGTCAGTCACAGCGGAAGAAGGGGCGGCCCACCAGCGGGCACGCTCCCTGCGTGGAAGGTTCAGTGACCGCTGAAGACCAGCGTCTGGATCGGCAGCACGATCGCCTGGATCCTCAGTAGCAGGGCATGGACCAAGCCCACGGTATCCACAGCGTGCAGCATAATCTTCCGCCCAGTCGAGAGCTTGCCGGACGCGATCAGCTCATGGTTGCTCGAATAAGCGTTGGCGATGCAAGTGCTCCCTGGAACCACCCCCTCAAAGCCTCCCTTGTAAAGAGGCTCGAGGAAGACCAGCAAGGTCCCGGGCTTGGAGGTCTGCTGGACGTCGAGCAGTTGTTCCCCGCCGCGGACTTGTCCTGCGGCGATGAAATCCTGAACGCCGGTCACCACCATCGGGATCACAACCCACGGCTTTGACAGGCAGGCGGCCTCGGCGACCATGCCCACCTTCATCACCTGTCCCTCGATCTGCGAGAAGCCCGCTTGAAGAATGTTCCGCCCCGCCTCTTCCGGGATCAGAACGCCCGCGGGTCGCATGAAGGGATTAACGATGTCGCCGACGCGCAGCGTGAACTGCTCAACGCGGCCACTGACGCCGGCCCGTATCACGGTCTTGTCGAGATCGGCCTGCGCCTGCGCCAGTGCAGCCTCGGCGCTCGCCCTCTCGGCCGGCAGCAAGGTCGAGATCCGCGTTTCCGCCGTGGCCTTTCCCGCCACGGCTGCAGCGACAGCTGCTTCACGCCCGGCAACTAGGTTCTCGAGCCGCTCGATTTCGCGCCGGGCGACGATGTCGTCATTCCGCCGCCTGAGCTCCACTTTCGTCTCCAGTTCGTCGAGAGCCTGCTTGTGAGCGCTGCGCGTTTCGTCGATCTTGCTCTCGTCAGCTAGGATCTCGGCCTTGGCGACGACGAGGGAGGCCTCGACCTCGGCGACCTTGCGCCGGGCCGTCTCGACCGCGGCTTCCTGCTTTGAGCTGTCGAGCCGGAAGATCGGATCGCCCCTGGCGACGGTGCCGCTCACGCCGAGATAGACTTGCGCCACGCGCCCATTCGTCTCGGGAACGATGGGGACGGTGCGGAACATCACGGTCGCGTTCGTCGTCGAGGGGTGATTGTAGAAGATCACCGTGATCAGGCCGACCGTCAGCATCAGGCAGGAGATGATGCCCCATCTCAGCTCAAACCAGACCGAGTAGAAGGTGATTTCCTTGCCGAGACGCTTTCCTTGCTGGTACCGCCGGTAGAGGTAGTCCGGAACGATCGTCAGCAGCGAGCAGATCAGAAGCTCAAGCATGGCTGCCCCCTTCCGGCTTCGAGGCAGGGAGATCGGCCGCGTCGGCTCCGCGGGCTTCCGTTACCGTGGCCTCCCCTTCGGCAGTTCGCCGCGGCGTGATGCCGGCGATGCGCTCGAGCGCATGCGCCATCCGGCCGAACTGCCCCGAGAAATCGGGGACGTCGATCAGCGCCAGAAGCAGCCCCGCGACCCAGAACAGATGCACATGGGTGAACAGGGCGAGCAGGCCGAGCACGGCGACGATCTCGAACTGGATCTTCTGGGATTTGTGCGCCATGCGCTCGGGCATCGCGTGCAGCCGCAGATACAACAGGCCGACGCCGAGCACCGCCATAAGCAGGATAGCGGCCGTGACGACCATGAGCACGTCCGTCTCGCCCGGTGCCGTGATAAATGCTGGTAGATGATCTGGGGCCAATGGGTGGGCGCCGGCTGCCATGAACGCACTCCAGTCTCAGCAAACGACGGTAGGCATTATACGATCGGGCGCGCCCGGCAAGCGGCTCGTCATCCGATCCAGTTCCGCGCGAAATCGGCCTCCTCGTAGCCATTCGACTTCTGCCGTTTCGGCAACTTGATCTTCTCCCGTGGCGGCGCCTCATAGGGGACGGAACTGAGGATGTGGGTGATGATGTTGAGCCGCGCCTGGCGCTTGTCGTCGGAGTGGACAGCTTACCACGGCGCCCAGGCGGTATCGCTGGCGCGGAACATCTCGTCGCGGGCGCGCGAGTAGTCGTGCCAGCGCGAATATGACTTCAGGTCCATCGGCGACAGCTTCCAGATCTTGCGCAGATCGCTGATACGCTCCTGCATTCGGCGGGTCTGCTCTTCCTGGCCGACCTCCAGCCAGTACTTCAGCAGGATGGTGCCGGAATCGACGATCGCTTTTTCGACGCCCGGCACGACCTGCAAAAAGCCCTTGGCCTGATCCTCGGTACAGAAACCCATGACCCGTTCGACGCCGGCCCGGTTGTACCAGCTGCGATCGAAGATCACGATCTCGCCCGCCGCCGGCAGGTGCGGCAGGTAGCGCTGGACGTACATCTGCGAACGTTCGCGCTCCGTCGGTGGCGGCAGGGCGACGACCCGAAAGACCCGGGGGCTGACGCGCTCCGTGATCGCCTTGATGACGCCGCCCTTGCCGGCGCCGTCCCGCCCCTCGAAAACGATGCAGACCTTTCCGCCCGCATGCTTCGCCCACTCCTGGAGCTTGACCAACTCCTCATGGAGGCCGCGCAGCTTTCGCTCGTAGGCCTTTCGTTTCAGGGGCTCGTTGCTGTGGTTCTTCATCGCCCGCTCCGTCCCGTCAGGACCAGCTCAGGAAGAAGGCGACGTCGCCCGGCAAGCCCCCCGGCCAGTCGATGATCATGGCGCGAAGCTTGTACTTGGCCGGCTGGAGATGCTCCTTCCAGAACTGATAGGCCTGCTTCGGCCGGCCGGTGAGCGTCGTCGGCCAGTCCGCTTCGGCATTGTTGATGGCCCGGCCCCGGTCCATGCAGAGCTGGCTCGGGAAGCGCATGACGAGGACCTCGGTCTCGCCCCGGCCTGCCGCGGCGCGGGTCTTCGTCGCGAGGCTTTGCTTGATTTCCTCGATCTTCTCCGGCGTTACCGCAATTTCCTCGCTCAGCGTGGCGGTAAGCTTGCGCTGCGCTTCCTCGGCTTTGTCCATTGCGCCGGCCAGCTTGGAGGCCCGGGCCATTTCGAGGTCGGTCATGTAGGACCGAAGGTCGTCGGCCGACATGAAACTCTCATCGGCAAGCGTTCCGGCGTGGGGGTTTGGAGTGCTCGGCATCGGTTCAATCCCCTTCAAGAAACTTCTCTGCGCACGGTCGGATTCCGATCCTTCCGCCCGCAGCAGCCCTGCGAAAAATCAGAGCTTCTGGATATAGACGGCCTCGGCCAGGGTGAGATCGACCATGTCTCCGGAACGGATGTGCGACAGATCTTCCTTGACCGCTGGGGTAACGACCTTGAGGCTGTTCGGGCCAGCCGGACCCACATAGCTGACGACGCCGGTAACTGGGTCGAAGGCTTGGAAGCGTGCTGTGATTCTAAGAGAGCGAGCGACAAACTTTTCCGGCAGGTTTTGGAAGAGGGTCTCGCTGACCGCTTCTGTGTATGCAATGCCGGGACGAGCCCCTTTCTTCGTGCGCCTCGCGCCGAGCGCGACCCCCTCGACACGGCTGACCCGAAGTCTGTCACCCGCCTGCACGCGCCGCAGATCACCGAAGGGTTCTGGAACAAAGACATCCCATACGAAGCGGCCCTGCCGAACCGTCGCCAAGCGAAATGCTGGCGCGACGGCAACGACCTCGACCTCGATCTGCTCTACTGCGACAGGACCGACGCCGGACACGATCACTGTTTGGCTTGCTATCGTAGGCGCACAGCCAGCGCCGCCGATGCCCAGCATCAGAGCAGAAGCAAGTATGATTAATCTAGACATTGAGTTTTCCTATCTTGGTGGCAGGGACACACCGCTTCAGTTGCTGCCTAAATTAGATGCAATTCGCTTATCGTGAATGAATTTTTGAATTTCATCCTCCAAGTTTTTTAACAGACCACGATATTCTTCTATTATCTTATTTGAGTTCGGAGATTTGAGCCCGACATGATACAAGATGACATTCTCAACATCGGCCAAATCTTTACACAGGCCGCGAAACTCCTCACTGGCCAAAGCCAGTTCGGCGATCTCCTTCTTGTGCCGGGGGAAAAGCTTTTTTACCGCCAGAACGCTGGAATCCATCGAAAGCGCGCTCCTCGTCGAAGAACACAGTTTGTTTTCCTACGCCGCCTGTTGAGAGGCAGAATCAGAGCGGGTGCCCCTAAGGAGATGTCTTGGGGTTGACTTTCTCCCATCCGCTTCCCGGGTCGAAGCTGTTCATGCGCGACGCGATGAGACGGGTGTTAGGGCCCAGATCCTTCTGGTAGACGGTGCCTGCATGGTTGACGAGGAAGCTCGTGATCCCCGACCTGGCATAGGTCGCAGGATAGGCGAGCACACCGAAGCCGCCGATCATGTTGCCACCAGCGACGTAGTCGAGCGCCCCGCCTGAAGCTGCCGCCCCCTGCTTCCGAAGGATCTTGAAATAGTAGCCGTGATAGGGCTGTCGCGTTTGGCCTGGCACATAGCCTTGCCCTGCCGCCCGTGCGGCGAACTCACCCAGCGGGCTCGGTTCTTCGCCGGGAGCGGTCGGCCAGTACAGGCCGTCGTGCTTGTCTGGCTGGCTGACGATTCTCTGGGCGTAAATACCGGAGCTGCGGCCGTTATGACCTTTCGCGGCGTATTCGAACTGCGCGTCGAGGATCGCAAGGCTCGTCTGGATGGCGTCGAGTTCGTTCCGCCCGATCCGGCGGGCGAGAAGCTCCCGACGCCCCGCCTCCACCATGAACTTCCAGCCGCCGCGCGAATGGAAGATCGGGATCGGGAACGGGAATGCCTCCTCCCCCAACAGCAGCGTCGCCGTTCGACCGGTTTCGACGATCGAATGGCGGGCCTCATAGGCCGCAACGAAACGCTGACGATTTTCTTCGTCGCGCTTCTCGTCCCCCGAGAACAGGATGTCCCGCCCAGCCATGCCAAAGATCGAATAGAGCCGCGTGGACTGGTTCTCGCGCACGGCGGCCAGTAGTGCAGCCGCCGCCGCCTGCGGTGACCCGAATATCTCCTGTGCGCGCGCCACCGTCGAAGCCGCACACATTCCCGCCGCGACCCCGCAAAGCAGGCGAATGAGCAGATGCACGGTCGGCCATGTCATGGTCATGGAACTGCATCCCCGTAGCTGAACGTGCCGCGAAGGAGCGGCGTCTTTTTTTAATGCGAGATGATCCCTTTCGGGATCTGCGAGCCCGATGCCTTCCACCGCTCGAAGGTCTCGAACGGGACGCCAATCTGGCGGTAGTCGACCCGCAGATAACCGTCCGCACCACGATGTACAGCCCAGGGCGCCATGCCCTGCACTTCCTGGGCGATCAGGCCGACATAGGTGGTCGCCGAGCCGGTATAGGCGAAGCGATAGAAGCCCAGGCCGTTCTCCATGCGCCCAAGCAGCATAACGTCATGCTTGAGGGCGATGTCAGAGCGTCGTCCGCCACCGCCACCGCCACCGCGCCCGCCCCCTCCGCCCATGCGTGCGCCACCGCCATATCCGCCGCCGCCCATCCGGCCGCCGCCGGCCGGCATGCGAGCCATGCTGGCATGGCCGCGCTGCGACTGAAGGCTCGCGGCGCGGCCCGGCTGCGTGTTGAAGGCATTATCACGCGCAGGGCCGGCACGACCCGCGCCCGGGTTGGGGCGCTTCGGCTGGGGAGTGGCACGCGGCGGGGCGGAACCGCGGGCGCGATCAGCTCCCGCACCACCGCCAGGACGGGCACGATCCCCACCCGGCCGATCCGGCCGGGTTCCAGCCACTGCGCGATCGCCGTCGCCCGGACGGTCGGTTCTGGCTCCAGCTCCAGGACGATCTCCCGGTCTTTGTTCCGGTCGAGCCGCCGCGCCTGCTCCCGGCCCGTCGCGGCCGCCTTCGGGGCGCAGGACCTGATCGCCGCTGCGTCCGCGGAAATCCATCCTGCCTTCGCTGCCGGCCCGGATATTGTTGTTGGAGAATTTCTGCCTGACCGCATCGTTGCGATATTGTACGCCTTGGCGATGCTGGGGGTTGTGCTCCCAATGCGCCACACGATTGCGGTCGATATTGATGTTGTTGTTGTTCCAGTTGACGTTGCCGCCCCAATACCCGCCCGAGGTCCAGCGCCCGAGCGCATAGGCCGTGCCGAATGCGAGCCCCGTCGCGAGGACGCCGGTGGCGATATAGCCCGGCGCAGGAAAGTAATAGGGCGGATAGGCGGGATCGGGCCAGGTGCCATAGACCACAGCCGGATCGTAATAGGGCACGTACACCGTGTCCGGGCTGGTCGGCTCGATCAGGATGGTCTGCTTGCTGCTGCCGCTGGCCGGCTGGACGGTGACCTTCTGCTGCGGGCTGGATGACAGCTTTTTGGTGTCATAGGCCCGGGCCCGCATCCGCTGGATACCGTCCATAATGTCGGGCTGCTGAGCGAGGACCGCATCGCCAAGCTTCTGCGTCCAGTCGAGGTTCTTGCTCATCATCTCCAGCACGGAAGGCGTCGCGACCAGCGATTTCACGCTCGCATCCCAGGGCTGCTTGTCGGCAGCGGCCTTCAGCTGGTCGCCCTTGAGCGCCTTGTTGGCAGTGACCCATCGATCCGCCTGCACCACTTCCAGCGGATAGGTCGAAGCCATCAGGACCTGCGCCAGCAGGGTGTCGGGATAGAGTGCGATCGGCGCAACGAGCGCATCGAGCTGGGCGCTGGAGAGAATTGCTTCGGCCTGCGCTGTCTGGGTGGCGGGTGGCGCGGGCGGTTGCGGCGAGGGGGCCGTCGTCTGGGCCAGCGCCTGGGAGGCGAGCCCACTGACGACGACGCTGGCAAGCACAATCCGCAAATGCATGGCATGACCTCGCAACGAGGCGGCGCGGAGTTTCCCGCATCGCGTTAAGTGGAATTCACTAACGTCCTGCGACAGGCCGCTTCGCCGCTTGCTCGGCCGCCTGCAGCTTCCGGAAAGCCTCAATGTTCTCGCGGCCTTCACGCATGCCCTGGTCCATGCGTCCGTCCTGTTTCATATTATAGCTTTCCCGCTGAACCTGCGGCACACAACCATCGATTCGGTTGCAGGACGCCGCTGGCTGGGAGGCGACAGAGAGGCAAATGGCCGCGCCAACCAGGGCCCCTCCAGCACGAATGATTACGCTTCTATTCATGCGATGCACCCCGCGCCGAAGAGCCGAACAACGTCAAATGCGACCCAAGTAAAGGTGTATTTCCCAAATCCACCGCCGGTTAGGCAATGGATTTGGCTGCCTCCTGCGATGAGGTGCGGCTGAACAAGCGATTACTACCTTACTGGGAAGCCGACACCTGTACCCAAGGACAATACGTCGCTTCCTCGCGCTGTGCTGAGTTTGGATGCCGGTTGGCGCCACACAGATCTAGCAGCCCGAGAATAAGGATTCGCGATGGCTTCTCCAGCTCAGGAACCGCGCAGCATCGATCATTTCTTCTCGGCTCCCTCCGGCCGAACCGATCGCTGGCGCGATCTTCACGCCGCAGCGCGGTCCTGGTCGACGGGAGACAAAAGCCGACGGGTCGTCGAAGTCGCGCTCAATGAACTCGGCGTCATCGAGGAATTTCACGCCTTCCCGGGGGTGGAGCTCCTCGCGACGCTGCGGGGCTTCCTGCAGAACGACGACGCAAACGGCTTCCTGTCGCTCGCCAAGCGCATCTCGCTCGCAATCATCACAGGCAATTACAAGCACGATCCGAAGGAGTGGCAGTCAGCCGACCTGTCGCTGGCGGAGCCGGTCGATGTCGTTCCATCAGCGCTGGGGGACAACGCGACGCACCGTCCCTATTTCGAGATGCTGCTGGTTACGCCCGCACCCGCCGGGCGCTGGCCGCATATCGCAGCCGAGTTTCGCCGGCTGCGCCGCCCCGAGGACGCGTTCATCTACGAAGTCGTGCCGGTCGGCAGCCTGGAGGACGCGATCTGCGCCGCCGTTCTCAACCCGAACATCGCAGCCGTCGCGATCTATGAAGGCTTTGCGCTGAGGTCACGGCACGATGCCTCGATCCTGCGCAGCGTGCTCGCCGCCCAGCAACCGCTCCTCGACAAGGCGGACGAGGCGGACATGGCCTTGCGGCTCTCCGCGGGGTTGAAGGCGATCCGGCCCGAGCTCGACATCTATCTGCTCTCCGACCGGCGCGTCGAGAAGCTGGCGGGCGACCCGCGCGCGGCGATGATCCGCCGGGTGATGTACCAGGTCGAGGAGCCGCTCGAACTGCATCTTTCGGTGCTGGAGGGCATCAAGGCGCGCTACGACACGCCGTTCTTCGACAATCTCAAGCTCTATGCGCAAAGGCCGGTCGCCACCTTCCACGCGCTTCCGATCGCGCGCGGCAAATCGGTGTTCCGCTCGCCCTGGATCCGCGACATGGGCCAGTTCTACGGCATCAATCTCTTCCTGGCGGAGAGCAGCGCCACCACCGGCGGCCTGGACAGCCTGCTGGAGCCGACCGGCAACATCAAGCGCGCCCAGGAGATGGCGGCGCGCGCTTTCGGCGCCGATCACGTCTTCTTCGTGACCAATGGCACCAGCACCTCGAACAAGATGGTGCTGCAGGCGCTGATCGCGCCCGGCGACATCGTCATCCTCGATCGCAACTGCCACAAGTCGCACCATTACGGCCTGGTGCTGAGCGGCGCGCAGCCCGTCTATGTCGAGGCCTTCCCGATGACGGAATACTCGATGTACGGGGCGGTGCCGCTGCGCACCATCAAGAAGGCCCTGCTCGACCTGAAGGCCGAGGACCGCCTCGATCGCGTCAAGATGGTCGACCTGACCAACTGCACCTTCGACGGTCACATCTACAACACCCGGCGCGTGATGGAGGAATGCCTCGCGATCAAGCCGGACCTGATCTTTCTCTGGGACGAGGCCTGGTTCGGCTTCGCGCGCTGGTCGCCCTTCCTGCGGCCGCGAACTGCGATGGGCGCGGCGACCGACATCGAAGCCTGGATGGAGAGCCCGGACGCTCTCGCCGCTTACGAACGGCAGCGCAAGGAGCTCGGCGCGAGCCCGTCCGCTCAAACCCTGCTGGATACGCGGCTGATCCCCGACCCGCGCGCCGTCCGGCTGCGCGTCTACCAGACCAACTCGACCCACAAATCGATGTCCGCGATCCGGCAGGGATCGATGGTGCTGGTCAGGGATGTCGACTTCCACAAGGTCGAGGCGCAGTTCCACGAAGCGGTCTTCACCCATGCCTCGACCAGCCCGAACCAGCAGCTCATCGCCAGCCTGGATGTCGCGCGCCGGCAGATGGAGATCGAAGGCTACGGGCTGGTGATGAACGCCATCGAAGTGGCGCTCGACATCCGGCGGGAGATCGCCATCCACCCGCTGATCTCGAAATACTTCAAGGTCGTCGGCGCCGACGGGATGGTGCCCGCTCAATACCGCACCAGCGGCTTCGTCGATTTCCTCGCACCCGAGACGCGCTGGGACGACCAGCTGCGCAGCATGCGCGAGGACGAGTTCTGCCTCGACCCGACCCGCATGACGCTGGTCTGCGGCACGGCTGGCTTCGACGGCACCTCGTTCAAGGGCCTTCTGGCCTCGCAATACGGCATCCAGGTCAACAAGACCTCGCGCAACTCGGTTCTCCTCCAGTCCAACATCAACAACACGCGAAGCGACGTGGCTCTGCTGATCAGCGTCCTGTTCAAGATCAGCAATGAGATCGAGGATCGCCTGCGCCAGGGCGGCGACGGCGTGCGCCGGACTTTCGAAGCGCGAGTGCGCAGCCTCATGACCGATGTGCCCGAGCTTCCCGACTTCAGCCATTTCCATGAAGCGTTTCGGGGCGATGCCGGCAAAAACACGCCGGAAGGCGATATCCGCACGGCGTTCTTCTCCGCCTATGCGGAGGACAAGTGTGAATACCTGCCGATCGACAGTCCCGAATGCGATCGCCGCATCGACAAGGGGCCGGCGCTCATCTCGGCGAATTTCGTCATCCCCTACCCGCCCGGCTTCCCGATCCTGGTGCCCGGCCAGGTCGTGACGCATGAAACGATCACCTTCATGCGCAAGCTCGATGTGAAGGAAATCCACGGCTACGAGAAAGCCAAAGGGCTCAAATTGCTGAGACCCGACGCCTTGACCACCAAGAAGAAGTGAAGCCAGGCAACAGATAAACTCGTCCATGCGGGCGTTCGACGTCAGGTGGACAGAAACAGGGGATCGGAATGTTTGACTGGTTCGCGACAACGCTGCGCACCTATCCCGAGATCGCGCTCTTTCTCTCGCTGGCGATCGGATACTATGTCGGTGGCTTTTCCTATAAGGGTTTCAGCCTCGGCGCGGTGACCTCGACCCTGATTGCTGCCGTGATGATCGGGCAGCTCGGCATCACGATCTCGCCGAATGTGAAGTCGACCTTCTTCCTGATGTTCCTGTTCGCCGTGGGCTACGGCGTCGGGCCGCAATTCGTCCGCGGCATCGCCAAGGACGGCGCGCCGCAGGCGATCTTTGCGGTCGTCGTCACCGTGTTCTGCCTCGCGGTCCCGGTCATCATCGCCAAGATCGCCGGCTATCATCCGGGCTACGCCGCCGGCCTCTACGCCGGATCGCAGACGATCTCGGCCTCAATGGGTCTCGCGACGGACGCGATCAACCGCCTCGGGCTCTCGGCCGAACAGACCAAGGAATATCTCGATGCCATGCCGGTCGCCTATGCGGTGACCTATATCTTCGGCACGGTCGGTTCCGCCATGGTTCTGGCCCTGTGGGGACCGAAGCTCCTCGGCATCGACCTCGCCAAGGCCTGCGCGGACTACGAGGCCAGGCTCGGCGGCGGCAAGGAGATCGGCGGCCCCGGCTCGGTCTGGCGGCGCTTCGAGCTGCGCGCCTTCCGGTTGCGCGAAGGCGCCAAGGTCGCGGGCATGCGCGCGGCGGAAGCCGAGGCCCTCGTTCCCGATGCCCGTGTCTTCGTCGAACGCATCCGCCGCAACGGCGTCATCGAGGATGCGACGGCCGATACGGTTCTGCGGGAGGGCGACGTGATCGCTCTTGCCGGTCCGCGCGAGACACTGGTCAGTCTGATCGGCCAGAATGCCGAGGAGGTCGAGGACCCCGAACTGCTCGACCTCAAGGCTGAGGGCGTCGATGTTTACGTCACGAGCAAAGCCGCCGACGGCAAGACGCTGACCGAACTGTCGAAGATGCCGACGGCTCGCGGCGTCTTCCTGCGCAAGATCGTACGCGGCGCCACTGCGGTGAGCATCCCGATCCTGCCGGAGACGATCATTCATCGCGGCGACATCCTGACTGTCGTCGGCCGGACCCAGGATATTGCCGCCGTCGCCAAGACGCTCGGCCACGCCGATCGGCCGAGCGATGTCGCCGACGTCGCCTTTATGTGTGGTGCGATTGTGCTTGGAGCGCTCATCGGCGCGCTGGTGTTCAAGGTCGGCGGCGCCCCGCTGACGCTGTCGACAGCGGGCGGCGCGCTGATCTCCGGCCTCGTCTTCGGCTGGCTGCGTTCGGTGCACCCGACCTTTGGCCGCATTCCGAGCTCGACCGTCTGGTTCATGAATTCGGTCGGCCTCAACATGTTCATCGCGGTGGTCGGCATCTCGGCCGGGCCCGGCTTCGTAAAAGGGCTACAGACGCAGGGCATCGGCCTCTTCCTCTGGGGCGCACTCGCCACCACGATCCCGCTGATCCTCGCCATGTTCGCCGGCAAATACATCTTCCGCTTCGATCCCGCGATCCTGCTGGGGGCCTGCGCCGGCGCGCGCACCACGACGGCCGCGCTCGGTATGGTCTGCGAGACCGCCAAGAGCCAGGTTCCAGCGCTCGGCTATACCGTGACCTATGCGGTCGGGAACACGCTTCTGACCATCTGGGGCATGGTGATCATCATGCTGATGACCTAGCGCGGTGCCGCAATTTCATTGGTTCTCATTCTGATTGGGAGAGTGTCATGGATCCTGTCACCCTGCGGAGCTTCGAGAAACTCAGCCCCTTCGAGATCAAGGACGAGCTCATCCGTCTCGCCAAGCTGACGGCGCAGAACTCCTCGATCGCGATGCTCAATGCCGGCCGCGGCAACCCGAACTGGGTGGCGATGACGCCGCGCGAAGGCTTCTTCCTGCTCGGGCAGTTCGCGATCACCGAAAGCCGGCGCGTGATGAACAAGCCCGCCGGCATCGGCGGCATGCCCAAGGCCGACGGCATCGCGGGGCGGCTGGAGGAATGGCTGGCCACGCACAAGGATGCACCCGGCGCCACCTTCCTGCGCGACATGGTCGCCTTCGCGGTCAAGAAGTTCGATTTCAAGCCCGATGCCTTCGTGCATGAGCTGGTCGACTCGATCATCGGCGACAACTACCCGGTGCCGGACCGCATGCTCGTCCATAACGAGCGCATCGTGCATGAATACCTGATGTGGGCGATGTGCGGCGAGCCGCGGCCCTCCGGGCAGTTCGACCTCTATGCCGTCGAGGGCGGCACGGCGGCGATGTGCTACATCTTCAAGTCGCTGAAGGCCAACCGGCTGCTGAACCCCGGCGACACGATCGCCCTGGCGACGCCGATCTTCACGCCCTATCTCGAAATGCCGCATCTCGAGGATTACGGCCTCAACGTCGTCACCGTCGCGGCGCCGCAGGAGAACCGCTTCCAGTTCACCGACGAGGAGTTGAAGAAACTGGAGGACCCGAAGGTCAAGGCCTTCTTCGTGGTCAATCCCGGCAATCCCTATGCCGTCGCCCTGAGCGAGGAGACGATCGGCAAGATCGTCAAGCTGGTCGAGACCAAGCGCCCGGACCTGCTGCTGCTGACCGATGACGTCTACGGAACCTTCGTGAAGGGCTTCCGCGGCCTGCTCGGGGCCCTCCCGCGCAATACGATCGGCGTCTACTCCTATTCCAAGTATTTCGGCTGCACCGGCTGGCGGCTCGGTGTCATCGCCATCCACCGCGACAACATCTTCGACAAGGCGATCGCGAGCCATCCGGAGAAGATCCTGACGGTGCTCGATACGCGCTACGGGCCGCTCACGCTGAAGCCGCGCGAGATGAGGTTGATCGATCGCATCGTCGCAGACAGCCGCGATATCGCGCTCAACCACACTGCCGGCCTGTCACTGCCGCAGCAGGTGATGATGTCGCTGTTCTCGCTGTCCGAGATGATGGACGAGGCCAAGCTCTATCAGAAGACCTGCATGGAAATCGTGCATTCCCGCGCCCAAAGGATGATCGAGGGGCTGGGGATCGACGTGCCCGACAATCCGCTTCACGACCGCTACTACGGCCTGGTCGATTTCGAGTTCTGGGCCAACAAATATGTCGGCCCAGAGGTCGTGGCCTATATGAAGCAGCACATCCACCCGCTCGACATCGTGTTCCGGCTGGCCGAGGACCATGGCATCGTGCTGCTGAACGGCGGGGGCTTCCACGCGCCGGACTGGTCGGTGCGCGTCTCCTTCGCCAATCTCGATGACGAGGTCTACAGCCAGATCGGCCGGGCGACGCGCGCGGTCGCGCGTGGCTACCGGCAGGCCTTCGACGCCTACACGCTTGCGCTCAAACAGAAGCCCTGAAGGCGCCAGCGGCGCTGTTGCGAAGGTCTGGCGACCGAGCCGGCATCATTGGCCCGTCGCCGCCTAATGCCTGACTAGATTTGCGAGGCGGGGGGATGGGTTTCGTCGTCGACGCATTGCGCGGCAATCCCGAGCTCGCGGTCTTCCTGACGATCGCCCTCGGCTTCCTGATCGGCCGGCTGAAGTTCGGCAGCTTCAGCCTCGGGATCGTCGTTGGTTGCCTGCTGGCCGGTGTCCTGATCGGCCAGCTCGACATCAAGGTGCCCGCCGCCGTGAAGGCGGTGTTCTTCGACCTGTTCCTGTTCACGACCGGCTACAAGGTCGGGCCCCAGTTCTTTCGCGCCCTGAAACGCGATGCGATCCCACAGGTCGCCCTGACCGTGGTGCTCTGCGTCGCCTGCCTGCTCACGGCCCTGGGCTTCGCAAAAATACTCAACTACGACATCGGCACCGCCGCCGGCCTGCTCGCGGGGGCCTTCTCGGAATCGACCGTGATCGGGACCGCGGGCGAAGCGATCCAGCGCCTCGATCTCCCTCAGTCCGAACGCACGGCGCTGATCAACAACATCCCCGTCGCCTATGCGGTCACCTACCTCATCGGCACCGCTTCGCTGGTCTGGTTCCTGCCGAAGATCGGTCCCAGGCTGATGGGCATCGATCTGAAGGAGACTGCTGCCCGCGCAGCCGCGCAATCGACGGGGTCGGTCAGCGAGGTCGAAGGCGTGGTCTCGGCCGCGCGCCTGTTCGACGTGCGAACCTACCGCGTCGCCAATGAGCCATTCGTCGGCAGGACGGTCGCCGAAATCGAGGCGCTTCCCCGCGAGGCCCGCGCCTATCTGCTGCGCGTTCGGTCGGGCGGTGTCGTGCGGGAGCCCGAGGCCGGTCTCGTGATCCGCGCCGGCGATATCGTTGCCGTCATGGCCCGGCAGGAGGTTCATGCCCAGCGCGGTGACCTGATCGGGCCAGAGGTCAGCGACCCCGGCCTTCTCGACATCCCCATCGAGTCGCTCGATGTGGTCCTGACCAATCGTGCGCTCGACGGGCGGACCTTGACCGCGCTTGCCGGTGAGGAGTTTGCCCGCGGCGTCTTCCTGTCCCGATTGATGCGATCCGGCCTCGCCATGCCGATTCAACCGGAAAGCCGGGTGAATCGCGGTGACGTCCTCTCCCTCATCGGGCGGGTATCGGCCGTGGAGCGGGCGGCGGCGGAACTCGGTTACCCCGACCGGCGGACATCGGCGACGGACATGGTCTTCGTCGGCCTCGGCATCTTCCTGGGCGGTCTGGTCGGGCTTCTCTCCGTCGTCGTCGCGGGCATCCCGCTGACGCTCACCGCCAGCGGCGGCGCACTCATCATGGGGCTGGTCTTCGGCTGGCTGCGGTCGGCCTATCCCTATTTCGGCCGCATACCGGAGCCGGCGATCTGGATCTTCGATACGCTCGGCCTGTGCGTGTTCATCGGCATCGTCGGCCTGGGCGCAGGGCCGAGCTTCATCTCCGGGCTGAAGGAAACCGGCCTCAGTCTGATCGGCGTCGGCCTCGTCGCGGCGCTGCTGCCGCACACGCTGGGCATCCTCTTCGGCCGCTATATCCTGAAGATGGATCCCCTGATCGTGCTTGGTGCCTGCGCCGGCGCGGGCACGATCACCGCCGCCCTCAGGGCCATCCAGGATGAGGCGCAGAGCAGCATTCCGGCTTTGGGCTACACGGTGCCCTATGCGATCGGGAACATTCTCCTCACCGCCTGGGGGCCGATCCTGGTGGCGCTGATGGCCGGATAGCGTTACGGAATAGACGACCTGGCAGACACGCCGCAGATAAAATGGGGAATGATTTGGACAAACGGCGATCACACTCGACGTACCTCTCCGGGCGGATCTCGCACCACGTTGTGAAGTCGAGGCGGTTAATCATCTTGTTTTCCGCTCTTCCCCTATCGGGATGCACAGCTACCAGCACAGGATCAACCCCCGATGGGCCCCGCTATATGCAACCGAATGTCGGAAAATCGCCTCAGCAAACAGATTTCTTTGGCAACGGCCTACGCCCTTGAAATCGGCTTGCAGATTCTATTTGGGCTTTGCCTGCGCCATTGTGGGGCCGGAGCTCAGTGGGCTGATACCCTGACGGCCGATTAAGCTGGCGCACTGCTGATGCAGAGCGCGTGGTTGGCTCTTTTTCGCTCAAGGCATGGACAAGCCCAACCAACTCCATATCCTCCTTTCTCGATCTCTAATCTGGCGACGGCGCGATTTGTGACCGCCCGCACGCGAAAGGACGAGAGATGACGACCGAGACCGCAGGGGCGAGCGGACCGGAAGCCGCTCCCGAAAAGCCGTCGAGGCGAGCCGAGCTCCTGGCTTTCCTGACGCTGGCGGTCCTGATCTGGCCGATCGTCGCGGTCGGGATCGTCGGTGGCTACGGCTTCCTGGTCTGGATGTTCCAGATCATCCTCGGTCCGCCCGGGCCTCCACATTGAGGCCGGGCCATGAAACCCACCGCCATCAATCCCGGGCGCCGCAATTTCCTGACCGGTCGTCGCCTCTCGTCGCCTGACAGGGTTCGTCCACCGTGGACGCGTGCCGCATCTGTCGACGCGGCCTGCAGCGGTTGCGGCGCCTGCGTCCCGGCCTGCCCGCAGCACATCATCGCGCTCGACGAGTCCGGCCGGCCTGCGCTGGATTTCACGGCCGGGGAATGCAGCTTCTGCGGCGCTTGTGCCGATACATGCCCCGAGCCGGTGTTCGACCGCGCCATTACCGCCTTTGAGCATGTGGCCGTGATCGGCTCGTCGTGCTTCGCCGCTCGCGGCATCGTCTGCCAGAGCTGTGGCGATGCCTGTCCGGAGAGCGCGATCCGCTTTCGTCCGCGGCTCGGCGGGCCGGCCGTGCCGGAACTGGCGGCGGATCGCTGCAATGGCTGCGGCGCCTGCATCGCGGTCTGTCCGGCTGGGGCCGTCAGCGCAAGCACACGACCGCTGGAGGCCGCCCATGGCTGAGCCCTCGCGTCCGCGCTTCCACCACATATCGAGCGCCGTCGTCTCGGCCCTGCCGGCGCGCGTCTGGCCTGCCCCCTGAAAAGTGGCCCTCCCTGAAGTAGGCTTTTTGAGCCTTTGGAGGATGCCGCGATGCCGCAGAAGAAGCACAAGCCTGAAGAGATCGTCGCGAAGCTGCGGCAGGTCGACGTGCTGTTGTCCCAGGGGCGCTCGGTCGCGGAGGCGATCCGGGCCATCAGCGTGACAGCGTTCACGTATTATCGCTGGCGCAAGGAGTTTGGCGGGCTGAAGTCCGACCAGGTGAAGCGCCTGAAGGATCTGGAGAAAGAGAACGAGCGGCTGCGCAAAGCCGTCTCGGATCTGACGTTGGAGAAGCTGATCCTCAAAGAGGCCGCCTCGGGAAACTACTGAGCCCCGCCCGTCGCCGTCGCTGCATCGGCCACGTCATCGCGAAGTTCGACGTGTCGGAGCGGTTGGCGTGCCGGGTTCTGGGGCAACACCGTTCGACGCAGAGGAAGGTGCCGAAGGGGCGTGCCGATGATGCGGCGCTGACCGCCGACATTGTCGCGCTCGCCACGCAGTATGGCCGTTACGGCTACCGCCGGATCGCGGCCATGCTGGAGATCGCTGGCTGGGCGGTGAACGTCAAACGCGTTGAGCGGATCTGGCGTCAGGAGGGGCTGAAGGTGCCGGCCAGGCAACCGAAGAAAGGCCGTCTCTGGCTCAATGACGGATCATGCATCCGGCTTCGGCCGGAATATCCCAATCATGTCTGGTCCTACGACTTCGTCGAGGGGCGCACCCATAATGGCCGGAAGTTCCGCATGCTGAACGTCATTGATGAGTTCACCCGGGAATGCATTGCGATCCGGATCGACCGGAAGCTCAGATCCACCGACGTCATCGACGTGCTATCCGATCTCTTCATCCTACGCGGCGTGCCCGGGCATGTTCGTTCGGACAACGGTCCCGAGTTCGTCGCCAAGGCCGTGCGGGAGTGGATCGTGGCGGTCGGCGCGAAAACGGCGTTTATCGAGCCTGGCAGCCCTTGGGAGAACGGCTACTGCGAGAGCTTCAACTCCAAGCTGCGCGACGAACTCCTGAACGGCGAGCTGTTCTACAGCCTCGCCGAGGCTCGGATCGTCATCGAGGGCTGGCGTCAGCACTACAATACCCGCCGCCCGCACTCCTCGCTCGGCTACAAGCCGCCAGCACCGCCCGCCGTGCTTTGCGGCGGTGGCTTCGGTTTCGGTCATTGGGTTGATGCTGGGTGCCTATTTCGGCGCTGCGGCGGCGGTTTTCGCCGCTCTCGCCGTCATGCGGACGCAGTTCGCCGCTCGTGCCAGACGAAGCGAGTGAGGTTGTAGGCAAGATTGGCCATGCCGATCTTCGTCATGGCGCGGGCGATGCCGATCGAGCGGATGAACAGACCCATCCTGGATTTCTGCTGCGCGAAGACATGCTCGACGAAGGCGCGGATCTTTGAGCGCCGACCATTGGCCCGCGACGTCGCTTCACTCATCGGCCGACCCTTTGGCTTCTTCTGGTGGATGTCGGAGACGTAACCGTTGTTCTCCAGCCACCCCTCGTTCTTCTTCGAGCGATAGGCCGTGTCGGCCCAGACCGTCGAACTGGTGTTGTTCTTGTCGAGCGCATTGCGCAGTTGAGCACCATCATAAGCCGCCGCGCTGGTGACGTTCCAGCCGCGGATGAAGCCGTGCCGGCGATCGATCGCGGCATGGTTCTTGTAGCCGAAAGTGGGAATGGCGATATCGTGCTGCTGCGGCTTTCCATCCTCCGCCGCCCTGGCCTTTGAGAACTTCACCGTCCAACGCGCGTCACGATCCTTCTGGCGCAGCTTGGCCGGCTTGTCCTTCCACTCGTCGGGTATCTTACCCGCCTTGATGTCGGCCTTTTCGGCATCGGTATTGGGCTGCTTCGGCGCCGGCACGATGGTGGCGTCGACAATCTGACCGCCCATGGCGAGATAGCCCGCCCTGGCGAGGTGCTTGTCGAAGCGGGCGAACAGGTTCTCCACCGCGCCGGCCTGGGTGAGGTGCTCGCGGAACAGCCAGATCGTCTTGGCGTCCGGCACCCTGTCGCCGGCATCCAAAAGACCAAGGAACCGGCCAAAGGTGCGCCGATCCATTATCTGGAATTCGGCCTGATCGTCCGAAAGGCTGTACAGCGCCTGCAGCACCAGGATTTTGAACATCAGCACCGGATCGTAGGGCGGCCGGCCGCCCTTGGCGCCGTCCGAGCGCTTCAGCGCCTTGACGAGCGGCTTGCGGAAAACCTCCCATGGCACCACCGCGTTCAACTTTTCCAGAGGATCGCCGGCCTCGCTCAGCCGGGCATAGCACTCGTCAACGTCCCAGAACCCGGCCTGTCCCCGCATCCACAGCTTCCGCCCAAATCACAGAGGTGATGGAATCAAATCCCGCCCGAAAATGCGAGGTAATTCGAGATGTCCAGCTGCGCGTGATCCGCCCCCGCCGAGAGGTCCAGTTTGATTGTTAGCCCGGATCATTCACCGGGGCGGCTCATTGAGCTGGCGGATGCAGCGTAAGCTTTTGATGTGACGTAGGATTCGGTTGCTGAAGCCAATTCTTCCCGCCCCTCCTCGGCTGCCACATCCGCCATGACCGACGATACAGTTCCGCCGTTCTCGTTTCCAGCCGTGGGGCGCAAGAAGATCACAGCTGCCTTCGACGGCGGACGCCTGTCGTCGGATGGCGGCGTGATGCTGCTGGCCCAGGCTGAACGCCGGCTCGGCATTGCCAGCCGGCTCGCCGCACTGATGCCCGACCGGCGAGCCTCGGCACGGGTGACGCACGCGATGGCCGACATGATCCGCGCCCGCATTTTCGCGATCGCCTGAGGGTATAAGGACTGCAACGACTTCGGGCCGCTGCGGGCTGATCCGGCCTTCAAGCTCGCCTGCGAAGGCTGAGTTCTCGACCCTACGACTGCGCCTCGTGAAGATCGCCGTCCGGGTCCAGGAAACCATCAGCCGCATTCGGCTCTCCTATGCGGCCTGTCATCCCGAGGCCGATCTGTTCCAGGGGCTCGTCACCGCGCTCGCGCCACAGCCACGTGGCGCCGCCCCACAATCGGCGTCGGCGGGGCCGTGAGCGCCCCGACGAACTGAAGCCCAACCTCAACCGGGCGGCATCACCGTCAATGGCAATCGGTCGAGAGGGCTGGCGGTGGCGGCGATGACCGGCGTGGCGACCCGGGTGTAGACACGCAGGCCATCAGCCAACCGGAACATTGCAACGCCCCAGCGCTTCGATCATCGCCGACAGAATCTGCGCATCCGCGCCTTCAAGCTCAAGCTGTACCCCGTTCGGCAGCGACGCCTTCAACCGCACCCGTGGGGATCGCGGCCGAGCCGACGGAGACGGTGACCGCGCGACCGGCCCGGCCTCGACCACCGGAACGAAACCCGATGGCGCCATCTTCGGCATAACCATCAACGCGCTCTTCGCCTGCCGGTCCCAGCGAAGCCTGATCCAGTTACGCAACTGATTGGCATTGATCCCGTGCGCCAGCGCCAGACCGGCAATCGAAACCCCGGGCTCAAGCGCCGCATCGATCAAGCGATCCTTCTCGGCCGGGTCATAATAACGCTTCCCGTTCCCGAGGACCTTCGTCACTCGAAGCCCAGAACCGCCCGCTCCATTCAACGTCATCGTGTCCACAGTCCCCATTGTGGACACAGACTCCATCAACCCCGCAGCGATCAACAGGTGCAGGGATTTCGGCGCTTACCATGACTGCACCCGACCCGCGTCAGCCGCCAAAAATCCTTGCACCGCCGAGCCACAACTGGAGTAAAATTAGGCCACTTGCATCGTGGAGCGGCGGATATGGCAGGGCTCCCGATCGGGGGCCCTGCCATATCGCGCTGCCGATGTTGATAAGGGCGTGATCTGGCCGGTATCGGGATCGACTTCGTTGGTGGTGTCCTAGTTTTGTTCCGCCCCGTGGCGGCGCGCCGGCGGCCAGCGGATTGAGACGACATTCGATCGCGGCGCATCCCTCTCGGTACGAGCCACCGCCTCAAGCAGAAGCTCAAGAGCTCGGCGCAGGCGGTCATCTTCCGGGCTGTCCTCATCGAGCGTGAGGAATGTGCGGATCAAGAAAGCTCGGCATTGTGGGTAGTTGGTCATGATGTGGATCGGCACCAATCCCCATGCAGATTTACCAGCGTGCTGATCTGGACCAAAGTGATCGTCCCGTCTTTTCGTCGAATCTCCCATCGTCACGCGCGCCGTTGCGGTCGATTGATCCGCAGAGGACGGCCGGTCACAGGATGCCGCTCGATGAGGCTGCCGGTCGTCCGAGGTGAAGCAGACCATTCGACAAACTGAACCAGGCTGTCGACCTGATCGTCATATTTGCCCATCGGGAAAGCCATCAGCTCACGGCGGAACTCGGGCAGCCAGGGGGCTTCGGTCGGAAGGAGGTAATGTCCGGTTTCCAGCCGTGCCGTTTGCGCTTCGAGGCGTGTCGCCTTGTCGAGGCGAGGCTTGGCCCCATGATAACGCCAGGGCCGGTTTTCCTCCTGCCGAAGCTGCTGCAGCAGCGAGATCCCTGAACCGGCATATTCGATCAGGACGTGATCGGCATTCCACCGATGGGCCATGGCCGCAACGCGCCGCTTCAGGTCGGGGAAGTCGAGCCGTTCTCGGCTCACATCCAGCAGATGCCAGCGCTTGTCGCGAAACCCCCAGGTTGTCCCGACCGAGAAGTCGCTGGTCGGTTCGGCTGTGAGCGCAGTGTCCCAGCTCTGGACGATCCACTGGAATTCCTCGCGGCGGACCGGGCCAGAGTAGCTTCCGAACCATTCCAGCCGGACACGGTTGCCGCCGGGGGGCGTCGGGTCCTGCTGGTACTGCGCCGAGAAGACATGGGCGCCCATTTCGATGCGCAGTTGCTCGAGCGTCTCCAGCGGCTCGCGCTCGGGACACAGGGCTGTGCCGGGCTGACGGTGTTTGACCTTGCTGAACGCCAGCGGGATGACTTCGTGCTCGCGTGCAATAGCCGGCAGGTTGAGATGTTCGAACTGGCCTGTCTGCATGAGGTATCCTGGCAGATCGTCCTCGTGCAGCCGCTGCTGGATCACGATGATGCGTCCGTCGACCTTGTTGTTGAGGCGCGAGAGAAGGGTCTGCTCGTAATAGTCGCGCACCCTCTGCCGTTCGGCAGCCGAGCTGGCATCAGCAGCCTTCATCAGGTCATCGACGATGATCAGATCGGCGCCGAAGCCGGTGACGGCGCCGCCAAGCGATACCGCCTTGCGCCCGCCCTGCGCCTGCGTGATCTGCTCGTCCAAGCGGTTGCCACCAACCTCGAGGCGGGTGTGCGGGAACAGGCTGGCATACCAGCTCGATGCGATGACCGACCGAAAGTCACGGGCGTGCTTGACCGCCAGATCGTTGCCATAGCTGGCAACCATGACCTTGAGGGCAGGGTGGCGTCCGAGCATCCATGCGGGCAAGGCTACTGCAGCACAGATCGACTTGCCATGCCGTGGCGGGACCGTGATGATCAGGCGCCTGGTTTCTCCGGATGCGACCTTTTCGAGAGCATGGCAGATCGCATTGACATGCCAAGAGGGCAGGAACCGCTGCGCGGGATGCAGCTGTTCGAAGGCGCGCCAGACAAAGGGGAAGAGATGCTTGCGTCGCAGCGCGCGGATGGCGTCTGGCCGTCTCATGGCTCTTCTCCTCGACCCGGGATGTGCTGCTCCAGGAACCATTGCAGGGCCTCTGCGTCCGATGCGTGCTCCTCCGGCGATGGCGATGCTCCGGGGAGCGCAGCTGCCTGGCTTCCCACATTGTCGCCCTCGAGCAACCTGACCAGAGCGGTGTAGAGCTTGGCGTCGCCGGACTCGGCAAAGCGGTTGACGAGCTTGGTGACCCCGATCTCACCTTTGGACATCCGTCGTTCACGTCCGCCTTCGCGAACCACCACCTTGGCCAGCAGCTTCTCGCGGGTCAGGGTGCTCAGGTTCTTCGCGCTTTTGGGCCGCCCCTTCGGATTGCCGGACTGGCCGGCCCGGAAGCGCGACGCGAGAGGAGGGCGGCCATAGCCGACCTCGTATGCGGGAGCGTCGTCACCGTCCGCCGAACTGGCAGCGGCAGGCGAGGCGCATTCGGGCCCCGCCGGCGGATTGCCTTCGAGCGGCTGATCCGGTGCGAGAGCGCTGCGATCGACGCTGGAGAGCTGCCTAGGCATGGCTTGTCTCCTCCGTCGGTGCAGCGGTATCGAGCGAGGCCGGAGGCATCGGCAGGCGCAAAGCCTGCCGCGCCGCGAAGGTCTCGCCGGTCGCGGCATTCACGGCGTCCTTGCCGGTCAGTGTCTGCCAGCGCCGGATCGCGACATCGACATAGACCGGGTCGATCTCGATGCCGTACCCGATCCGGCGGATCTTTTCGGCCGCGATCAGGGTCGTGCCGGAGCCGCAGAAGCAGTCGAGGACGCTGTCGCCGGCATGGGTGCAGTCCTTGATCGCATCGGCGACGAGCGCCCAGGGCTTCACTGTCGGATGGGCACCGAGATCCTCCATGCGCCCTTTCCGGAAGGTGTTGACCCCGGCATAGGTCCAGAGCGTGGTGCGCGAGCGGCCATATTTGCCGAGCTGGACGTTGTTGACATGCCGGTCCTCGTCGCCGCCATGCTTGAAGACATGCACGAACTCAGTCTGCTGTCGGTAGAGGCTGCCCATCCCCGCATTGGTCTTCGCCCAGGTGCAGGTCACCTTGAAGCGGAGATCGGCGTTGCGCGCCGCGCCCAGCAATTCGAAGGCATGTGCCCCATCCATGCAGACATAGTGCAGCGCCCCGGGCACCGAGTACTGTCGTGCCAGCGAGAGGTATGTGGTCAGGAAGGTCGTGAACTCGCCCTCGCTCATCTCGCCGGAGGCCATGGCGAACTCGCGGTGCTGCACTTTGCCGAGCCCGCAGACATGGCCCGAGACGGGCACGTTGTATGGCGGATCCGACCAGACCGTTCGGGCACGCTCGGCACCGAGCAGGCGGGCGTAGCTCCCGGGCTCGAGGGCGGAGCCGCACAGCAACCGATGCTTGCCGAGCAGCCAGAGATCACCTGGCTGTGTCACCGTCGGACCGGAACGGGGCTCCGGCAGGAGATCGGCCTTGTCGGGACTGGTATCGGCGTCGTCGAGGCTCTCGATGATCAGGTCGACCTCGGCGGTCTCAAAGCCCGTCAGCTCGGGAATATCGGGATCGATCTCGATCGCGACGAGGTCCTTGAGCTCGAGCGCGAGTGCGGTCTTGTTCCAGCTCGACAGTTCGCCTAGGCGGTTGTCGGCAATCCGGAAGGCCTGCACCTGCTGGGCGCTGAGATGCCCGGCGCGGATCACCGGCACGGTGCGCAGCCCGAGCTCCTTTGCTGCAGCCAGCCGGCCATGGCCGGCAATGATGGTATCCGCGTGGTCGATGATGATCGGCACCAGGAAGCCGACCTGCCGGATTATCCCGGCAAGCTTGATGATCTGATGCTCATCGTGATCGCGCGGATTGCGCTCATAGGCCCTTACCGTACCGATGGGCAGGTGCTCGATCACGTTGGCGAGCAAGGTGTTGCCGTTGCCGCTAGGCCTATCACCCTGGCGCCCGCTGGCCCGGCGACCGGTGGGGCGGGCCGCCGCGGCCCGAATCCTCGAAGACATGATGTGATCCTCTCATGCAGCCCGGACGCACCGGAACTGGTCGGGTGAGGATCTCACTATTGGAATCGAGGAGGCGACGACGCGCGGGAACCGGGCAAAAATCGACACTCCCCGATCTCCATCAAGGAGATCCGGTGATGTCGTCTGCTGCTCCGGTTGTGCTACCCCTCGCACGTGGGGAGGATATTGGGTGCTGCTGACGCTGAAGCCCAAAACCGAGGATGCCCCGGCTCTGCTTCGACCCCGCAGCTATGGGTCGCACTGCTCAATGTCAATAGGCTGAAGTCAAGGCGAGCTTCGCTGTTTGCGCTGAAAGCGCTCCCTGTTCCTGCCAGATCATTCCCTGTTATCGAGCCTAGGGAATTTGACCGCAAACCGCTGATAAGGCGAACGAAATTCAACTCGATCCAATGCCGAACGCTGTTTTCGCGCGAAGATTCGCTGTTTTTCCGGGTAGAACAGGGAATTCAGCCATGAGACTGGTTCGATCGAAAACGCATGCACCACCATTTCCCCTACTTCTCAAAGCACGCCGGCGCACCAGCGCGCGAACCTGCGCCCCATGCTGGGGGATATCCGGGGAGCCTGTTTCCCCCGCGCCCCGCGAATCTCCCCTCCTCCACTAAGCCGGTGTTGCCCGGCCTCGACGCCGGCAGACCACGCCCCTCAAATGGGGGATGCGCTGACTTGACGGGATGTTGCTGAATGGGCGCCGGGGGTGGCGTCATGGTTCAGGACGAGCAAATCGTTGGCATCGTTGCCGAGGCAACACCGCATTGGATGCTGACGGCGATCAACCTTCTCGGAGCCTTGACCGTCGTGCTGCTCAACGCGGCCTGAGCGCGCCGCCCCCCTTCACACCGTCAGCGGATCACCCGCGCCGCGCCATCCGCGAAGGGTTCGCCGCCTTTCGCGATCGCCGCCAGTTCCTCGCCGAACCGGGCTGCGATCGGCAGGCGGAAATGCAGCGGGTCCCAGTAATTCGCATCCTGCGTGGTGATCGGCGAAGCATGCGCGTAATCGACCGTAATCGCGCCGCGGCGGCTGGCCAGGGCGGCGATCTCGGCCTTGCAGGCGGCATAGCGCTGCCAGGCGGCCGAGCCCTCGCGGGGGTAGGCCATCAGATGGGCCGGCGGCAGCACGAGCATCACCTCGGTCTGGTTCGGGAAGGCGCCGATCGCCTCCTCGAGCCAGGCCAGGGCCGGGAAGCGCCAGCCGGCGCGCTCGGCGGCGGACACGGCCTCCGGCGGCGTGACCGGCGACGCATCGAGCGGCCTGCCGCCGCTGCCGGCATAGATGTGGCTGCGCGCACGGGCGAGATCGTAGCTCGCCTCCGGCGGCGTGAAGACCTCGTAGCCGTCGCCGCGGATGCGTTCGCGCGCCCAGCCGAGACGATAGGCCATCAGCCGGCCCGCGATCTCGAGATTGGTCAGGTTCAGCAGCTTCGGCCAGTCGCTCCAGCGCACCTCGCGCGACAGCCAGTCCGGCACCGGCCGCGGCGTCAGGCGCTTGGCCGGATCCGTGGCGTCCGGCTCGCACCAGGTGGTATCGAACCCCCAGACGATCCGCTTCGGCGCGGCGACATGGCTGCGGAACAGCCCGGCCATCTGAAGCTGTTCCCAGGGGGTCGCGGCGTTCATCGCAAGGTTGACGAAGCGGGCGTCGAGCCCCTGTGACAGCAGTTGCGGATCGAGGAGCCGCATGGTCGAGGTTCCGAGGATCGCCGCATCGAAGCGGCCGGAACGCACCAGCTGCGGATACATGTAGCGCTGGTTGATATCCATGATCGGCCGCGCCGGCTGCCCGGCCCCGACGCGCAAGCCGAACGGATCGAGCCCGGCGATGAAGGCGAAGAGCAGCCCGGCGCAGCTGGCAGCCGCCAGCACGAACCATCGCGACCATGCGATCCAGGCCTTCGCCATTCCGGGTTTCCGCTCCGCCGCCGGACAGTTTCGTCACGCGGGACCGCCCCGAGACCGGGGTCCGACCGCGCGGCTCTCTTCGCACAGGCGCCGGCAACGCCACAACGCGAAACACCGCCCCATATGGCTATGCCCGGGCGGACATGCGAGAGAAAAGCCGATGATCGCGCGCGCCTTCCGCCATTCGCCAGGTAGTCTGCGACGGCTCGCCGCGGTACCGGCCTTGCTCGCGCTGCTGGCCTGCGCGGCCTGGGCCGAGGAGACCTCGCCCCCCTCCTCAGGCATCCAGGACGCTCTCTGCCGGCTGATCGACGATGCGGCGCGGCAACACGACGTCCCGCCCGCCTTCCTGACCCGGCTGATCTTCCAGGAATCGAGCTTCCGCCCGCATGTCACCAGCCCGGCCGGCGCCCAGGGCGTGGCGCAGTTCATGCCGGGCACGGCGCGCGAGCGCGGCCTCGCCAACCCCTTCGATCCGGAACAGGCCGTACCCAAGGCCGCGCATTTCCTGGCCGAACTGCGCGAGCGCTTCGGCAATTGGGGGCTCGCGGCCGCCGCCTATAATGGCGGACCGAACCGCCTCGCCGGCTGGCTCGCCGCCCGCGCCGCGGGACAGTCGCGCTTCCTGCCGATGGAAACCGAGAACTACGTCCTGCTGATCACCGGCGCCGCCGTCGAGGATTGGGCCCAGGACGCCGCCGGTGCCGCGAATGGCGACGGCCGCTCTCCTCCGGCGCGCCCGGCGACGCGGGATCCCCAGGCCGCCTGCGCACCGACCCTCGTCGCGATCCGGCGTTCGCAGCCCGCCTTACCCGCCATTGCAGAGGCGCCTTTCGCTCCCTGGGGCGTGCAGCTCGCCGGGAACTTCTCCAAGGCGCGCGCGCTGGCGTCCTTCCAGCGCGCCGGCGCCCGCCATCGCGCCATCATCGGCGAGCTGCAGCCAATGATCATCGGCACCCGCCTGCGCAGCCGCGGCACGCGCGCCTTCTACCGCGTCAGGCTGCCTGCCGCGACACGGGCGGAGGCTGCCGCCCTGTGCCGGCGCATTCAGGCGGATCGCGGCGCCTGCGTCGTGCTGCGCAGCTGAAACCCGCGCCGATGTTGCACGCCCGCAACGCAGAACGGCAAAGCTCGAACGCTCTCCTGGATGTGATGGAAGCGCGATTGCGGGGCGCCGGGGAAGCTGACAGGACGTTGAGGAGACGTTGACTTTTCCGTGTCAACTTCGTGTCCCCGATGCCGCCCTGTCCGTCCGAGGTTATCCGATGATTCGCTCCACCCGTCTGGCCGCGCTCGCCGGCCTTGGCCTGCTTGCCCTCGGCTCCACCGCCCGGGCCGAGATCGATCCGCTGACCCGCCAGCCGCTGGTCCAGTATGTCGACCCTGCCAAGGCGCAGGCCACCGCGATTCCGCGCGAGGTCGTCGACTATCCGACCAGGTACGCACCGGGCACGATCGTGATCGATTCGACCGAACGGCGCCTCTATTTCGTGATGCCGAACGGCAAGGCGATGCGCTACGGCGTCGGCGTCGGCCGCCCCGGCTTCGACTGGGCCGGCAGCCAGACCATCACCCGCAAGCAGGAATGGCCGACCTGGACCCCGCCGGCGCAGATGCTGAAGCGCCGCCCCGACCTGCCGCGCTTCATGCCGGGCGGCCCCGACAACCCGATGGGCGCGCGCGCCCTCTATCTCGGCTCGACGCTCTATCGCATCCACGGCTCGAACGAGCCGGAGACGATCGGCCAGGCGGTCTCCTCGGGCTGCATCCGCATGCTGAACGAGGACGTGATCGACCTCTACGAGCGCACCAGGGTCGGCACCCGCGTCGTCGTCGCGCGCTGAGCGGCCCGCAGCTTCATCGATCGGGAAGGCCGGCGGAAACGCCGGCTTTTTTCTTTGCCGCGCGGCTCGCCAGGATCGCCCTGACCAGCCGGTAGAGCGCGAAGGCCGCGGCAACGGCATAGGCAAAGCCGCCGATGAAGAGGATGCCGTAGACACCGGCGAAGAGCTCGCGGTCCTGCTTGTAGGGTTCCGCCGGCAGCCCGGAATAGACATAGGCCGCGATCCCCTGCCCGACGGCATAGCCGCCCAGGACGCAGATCGGGGCGAGCACGGCGAGGGTGGCGACGAAGACGACGACAGCCTTGAGCATCGCTAGCGCCCGAAATCCGTCAGCCGGTCGAGCTCGAACCGGTCGGAATCGGCGCCGCAGCGATGCCAGTCCTTCTCGGCGTTGGCTTCGTTCTCCCGGCCATAGCACCAGCCTCGTTCATTGAGGGCGATGCCGTAGATCGTCATCGCCTTGCAGGCGACCGCGACACGCACATCGCGGCTCGGATTCCGCAGGCACAGATCGCCCTCGCCGTCATAGAGCTGCTTGAGCTGGTCGTCGGTCTCCGTCGCATCGGGAAAGAGCCTTTCGGCCGCAGCGGCCTGGCAGGCGAACCCCATCACAGCAACGAATACAGAAGCAGCAAGTCGCATCCGGCGCATCGGCTCCTCCCTTCCCCGGCTGAAGGCAGGCTCACAAAGCAATGTGGCGACAGCTGGGTTCGGGAACTCCACCCGGAGCCGGGCGTCCAGCGCCGATCCCGGGAACGGCCCCGCGAGACGCAGAGGAAGCGTGTCGCGCTTCCTAGCTGTAGAAGATGTGCCTGCCGATCACGTCCATCTTCTTCAGCTTCTTCGCCCAGGTGGGCTGGACGTAGTCGGCGTGGTAATGCGTGGCGTCGCCGACCTCCACGAGGTAGATCTTGCCCTCATAGACGTCGCGCGCGATGCGCATGGCGGCCTTCCAGGCCTCGGGCTCGGTGACGCGCAGGGCCTTGCCTTCGCAGGCGAAGGTGAATTGGCAGGCGAGCTTGCGGTGGCGGTTCTGGAAGACCACCCCGCAGACCGTGGTCGGATAGACACCGCTCTTGACCCGGTTGAGCACGACCTGGGCGACGGCTGCCCGTCCCTCCTCCCCCTCGGAACGGGCCTCGAAATAGACGGCCTGGGCCAGGCAGCGTTCCTCGCGCTCCAGATGCGCCGGCTCGATCAACCCGGCATAGATCTGTCGGGCCTCTGCCCCCAGTCCGGGCGGGACGATGAAGCCGGTCGGCGTCACCCAGGCGATCGTCGTGCTCTCGCTCGTCGGCGTCACCAGGCTTTGGGCAACGCTGGCGGCGACGCGCGGTGTCGTTCCATCGTCTTTGCCGCGGGTTTCGCCGGGGCGCGGCGCATCGTCGGGCCGGGCGGCTTCCTCGTCGCCGCGCGACGGGAGCGCGGGAGCGTCGCGCTGGTCATCCTGCGGCGTGCGCGCGGTCACGGGAGCCTGCAGGATCGACGGGCTTTCCTCGCTATCGAGGCGGCTGGAGCGAAGCGGCTTCGGGGCGAGGCCGAGCACGTCGGGGGCGACGCCGACGGGAATGCGCGACGAGGCGGGCGAGGTCGTCGGCAGGGTCTTGGTAGGCAGCACGACGAGAGCCGCGAGCGCGAGCAGCGCCGGCGGAACGATGCGCTTCATGGAGATTGCTCCGGAGGTATAGGGTCAAGCCGAGCCGGCGCAGCACCGATCGATCGGCGGCGGGGTCAGCAGCTCGTTTGACGTGGACTTGCTGGGGGACTGGGCAGAGGCGAGCTAGCGTTCCGCCGCTGGGGGAATCGGGCGGGGCTGGATTGTGACGCTAGCCGAAGGCTTCTCTCGGCTAATTCTCGGGATAGCCGCGGGGCTGCGGCGGTTCACAGGCCATTTGCCACGGCAGGGGAACACCGGGGACACGCTCTGCCCCGTCGGCATCTTTCAACATCATCGCGGCGCGGGGAGCCATGATCGCGCGCAGAGCAGCACGGCGCGAAAGCTCCATGAAAGAAATGTCTACCTGCACGAGCGCACGACTCGCCAGAACATGAACATAATCCTATCTTCTGCACAGAGCACTGTGCCGGAGTTACTTCCCTTCAACGGCCCCTTATCTCCATATTAACCGAACTACGTATCGCTCGACCTGCGCTATGGAGAGAGACTTCGGCAGCTTTGTGACCTGATCTATGCACTGACGAAGCGACCGTTCGTCACACGCCGCAGGGGCGCCCGCAATGCGGGGACGGTCAAGCCGCCAAGAGGAAGGCGGCGCGAAGACATCGCATCGACAGGCAAGCAACCGAGCCGCGACAAAAAGCCGGCGCGCCGGCCGCGCATCGGCGCGGGCGGCGGCCCATGCCCGCGGCTGCGACCCACCGTCGCGCCTGGCAGGACCTAGCGCTTCCGCTCGCGGGAGAGCCCCTTCTCCGCCAGCGCCATCTCATAGGCCTTCATCTTCTCCTGCGCCTGCTCTCCGAGCTCGCGCAGATAGTCCCAGGCGTAGATGCCGGTCTCATGCATGTCGTCGAAACCGAGCCTGACGGCATAGTTGCCGACGGGCTCGACCCTGAGAATCTCGACCGCGGCCTTGCCGGCGACGATGGTCTTCTGGCTGGGGTGGTGGCCCTGGACCTCGGCCGAGGGGCTTTCGACGCGCAGGAGCTCGGCCGGCAGGGCGAAGCTCGCCCCATCCTCGAAGGCGACGTGCAGGGTGCGGCGGTCCTTCGACAGGCGGATCTCGGTCGGCCAGGATGACATGATCGTGTGCGTCCTTCGCAGCGGGCAGGCCGGCGTTTGATCTTGCGCGCTTGACCTTGGCCGCATCGGTGCCAATGTCTTCCTATAGCAATGTGAAAACCTGTCCGCATCCTGGGCGGAACGGACAGGGCGTTCGGAGTTGAGGCAGACGTGCTGCTCGACGACATGAAGCCGCTGACGCGGCCCCCGCTGGTCGACCCGTTCGGCCGCAAGATCTCCTATCTGCGCATCTCGGTGACGGATCGCTGCGATTTCCGCTGCGTCTATTGCATGGCCGAGAACATGCAGTTCCTGCCGCGCAAGGAGCTGCTGACGCTCGAGGAACTCGACCGGATCGCGACCGCCTTCGTCGCGCGCGGCACGCGCAAGCTGCGACTCACCGGCGGCGAGCCGCTGGTGCGCCGCGACATCATGAGCCTGTTCCGCTCGCTGTCGCGCCATCTCACCTCGGGCGCGCTGGACGAGCTGACCCTGACGACCAACGGCTCGCTGCTCTCGCGCTATGCCGACGAGCTCGCCGGCTATGGCGTGCGCCGCATCAACGTCTCGCTCGACACGCTCGACGCCGACAAGTTCCGCGAGATCACGCGCCGGGGCGACCTCAAGGTCGTGCTCGCCGGCATCGAGGCGGCCCGCAAGGCCGGCATGCGTGTCAAGATCAACGCCGTCGCGCTGAAAGGCGTCAACGACGACGAGATCGAGGAGCTGATGCTCTGGTCGCACGGCCTCGGCATGGACCTCACCCTGATCGAGGTCATGCCGATGGGCGAGATCGAGGTCGGCCGCATCGATCAGTATCTGCCGCTCTCCGTGGTGCGCGGGCGGCTGATGGACAAGTACACGCTGGTCGACGACCCCTACCGCACCGGCGGGCCGGCGCGCTATGTCCGCGTCAAGGAGACGGGCGGGCTCGTCGGCTTCATCACGCCGCTCACCCATAATTTCTGCGAGAGCTGCAACCGCGTTCGGCTGACCTGCACGGGCACGCTCTACATGTGCCTCGGCCAGGAGGACGCCGCCGATTTGCGCGCCGCCGTCCGTTCCTCCCAGGACGACGCCCTGCTCTACCGCGCCATGGACGAGGCGATCGCCCGCAAGCCGAAGGGCCACGACTTCATCATCGACCGGCGCCATTCGCGTCCGGCCGTCGGCCGGCATATGAGCGTCACCGGCGGCTGAGCGCACCAAACCGATGCAGCCCCTCGCTTGACCGGCCGGGCGAATACCGGCACCGTCAGGCGACGGGTGGAGTTGCTTCGGGTGATGTTCAAGGCGATCGCAAGCCGCGTGAGAGCGGCGGCAAGCGCAATCGACGACGCCGTGAGGCAGACCCATGCGGCACGGCTCGCCATCATGGCGGCGCGGCTCCGGCGCCCCCTGCCCCTCCTCGCCATCCTGACCGCAGCCACCCTGCTCTTCTGCCTGTTCCTCGGCTGGTCGACCGGGCGCAGCGTCTTCGACCTGCTCTCGCCGGCATCGCCGACCGGCATCGGCGCCGGGATCGCGGGCGTCCTCGCCGGGCTCGCCGTCCTCGAGCTCTGCGCCGCCTTCGCCGTCACGCTGATCACAGGGGCGCTGCAACTCGCCTATGACACCGGCCGCCACCGCGTTCGCGCGCTGCTGGTCATCGCCTGCGCCATCGTGCTGGCCGGGCTGGCCTGGCGGCTTTCGGAACTCGACCCCGCATCGCTCTCATTCGCCACCATTCTGCCGATACTGGGTGGCGGCAGTCTCCTCGCGCTGACGATCTGGTTCGAGCGCGCCTATCTGCGCCCGGCCTATCCCGGCTTCCGCGACTTCTGGGTCGATGTCGTCGATGCCCGCCGCTTCCTGACGCGAGCCGCCCATGGCGAATGAGATCGGCAGTGCGGCCAGTCGACGCGGCGCCATCCCCGCGATGACGGCGCATCACCTGGCGGAATCGGTCAGGGCCGGCCATAACGGCGCGAGCGATGCGGTCGACAACCTGCCGCCGGCCGATGCATCCATGCTGTCACAGACCGAGCAGACGCTGATCGCCCGGGCCCGCGAGCATTTCGCCACGCTGCGCCAGGAAGCGGCGGCGAGCCTCAACGCGATCCAGGCCGAAATCACGAGCCGGCGCGAGCTCTTCACGCAGCAGCGCTTCGAGGGCCGCGTGCGCAGCGTCGAGGCGACGATGCGGGCGCTGCTCAACAAGCATGGCAGCGAGCTGGAGCAGCGCGTCTACGACGCGCTCAGGGCCAAGCGCGAATATGCCTTCTTCAATTACGAAAACAGGCGCCGTGCCGACCCCAAGCTCGACAAATGGCAGTTCATCCTGTTCTTCCTGGTCGTGCCGCTGGTGCTGGAAAGCCTGCTCAACGGCAATTTCTTCGCCGAGGCGAGCGATTTCGGCCTGGTGGGCGGCGCCGCGACCGCCGTCATCATCTCGGCGCTCAACATCGCGCTCGGCTTCAGCATGGGCATCGGCCCGGCGCGCTATTGCCAGCATGCGAAGAGCTCGCATCTGTTCTGGGCCCTGCCGGCCTATGCCGGGATGATCGCGCTGATCGTGCTGTTCAACCTCGCGGTCGGGCATTACCGGGAGATGCTGATCGCCAATCCGGATGCGCGCTCCTTCCAGGTGATGCCGCGCATGATGGAGAGCCCCTTCGCGATCTATGACATCAAATCGGTCGCGCTCGTCATCATCGGCTGCCTCGTGGCGGCCGTCGCGGCGACGAAGGGCTACACCGCCTTCGGCACCTATCCCGGTCACGCCGCCGCCTACAAGCGCTGGCGCCAGCGCTGGAGCGCGGTGGAAGAAGAGCGGCGCCGGCTCGATGTCGAGCTCCTGCCGGAGCTGGAGGCGATCCGCACCCAGATCGACGGCTTCCGCGCCGATTGCCGCGACGAGCTCGGCAAGTTGCAGGGCACGAAGGCCGCCGCCGACGAGGCGCGCGACCTCTATCTCTCGCGCCTCGGGCAGCTGCGCGCGGCCAAGGACGCGGCGATGATGCAGTATCGCGAGGCCAATCTCCGGGTCCGGACCGACTCAGCCCCGGCCTATTTCACCCAGTCGCTCAACCTGGCCGAGATCGACCAGCCGGGAGAGCTGCCGGAATATGTCGCGGCGCGGCGGCAGATCGAGGATTTCGAGCAGCAGCTCGCCGGCATGCCGGCGCTGATCGAGGCCAAGCTCAAGGACCGGCTGATGCTGCTGCGCGGCGTCGATCTCGCCGGGGAGATCGAGCAGGTGAAGCTGCGCGCGGCGCAGGCCGGGCGCGAGGCCTTCGAACGCGACGAGGCCGCCCAGAAGCAGGCGGCGGAGGAGTTCGCCGCCACGCCGCGCTAGAGACTGTGATCGTCGCCCCCCTTCGTCATGCTCGCCCTTGTGGCAAGCATCCACATCTTGAACACCGCAGGCGATCGACGAGCGAAGACGTGGATGGTCGGGACAAGCCCGACCATGACGGCAAATGTCCCGTTCATCGGGTCCGGGATCGGCCCTGCGGCCGCCCCGGAATGACGGGCGCGGTTCCTTGCCCGCGCAAGGCAGGTTAGGTTCACCGGCATGAAGACCGAGAACTGGGCCATCGTCGCCTCCGTGCTTGCCGGCATCTCGCTCGTCGGCTTCTTCGCCGCCCCTTCCCTGCTGCGCGGCCCGCCGCGCGACCAGGAGACGCTCTGCGCGAAGACCGGACCGGTCGGGCATACGCTGATCCTCGTCGACAAGAGCGACCCGTGGAGCGAGGTGCAGGCCGGGCGGCTGAAGAAGCTCGTCAAGCAGATCGGCGACGAGCTGCCGGCCGAGCGCATGCTCTCGATCTACGTCTTCAACGACGTGTTCGAGCCCGGCTTCCCCGCGCTGATCTCGCTGTGCAACCCGGGCAAGACCGCGAGCGAGCTGATCGGCAACCCGCGCCGCGAATACGTGAAATGGGTCGAGAAGTTCGGCCGCCCGCTCGACGAGGCGCTGACCGTGCTGACCCAGCCGGCGAAGGGCAACCAGTCGCCGATCGTCGAGGCCATCGGCGATGTCGTCTCGCGCCGCGAGAACCGCGTGCCGAGCGGCGACCGCTCGCTCGTCCTCGTCTCCGACATGCTCCAGAATTCCGGCCAGTTCACCGTCTTCGGCAATGGCGCCGGCGCGCGCGATCCGGAACGGCTGCGGCGGCTGCTCGACAAGGTCTGGCAGGATTCGGGCGCGAAGAGCTGGGTGCTCAGCGTGCACCAGGTCCAGGGCGTCTATGAGCCGGCCCGGCTGGAGCAGGCCGCGACGCTGTGGAAGCAGGCGCTCCAGAAACTCAACATCACCGCGAGTTGGGACAGGCTCTAGGCGTCAGAGCCGGTAGGCCATCCGCACTCCGCCCCAGTGGCGGCCGCGCACCCTGAGGGGCGCATTGATCTCGTTCAGCGTCTCGATCCGTCCGTCGCCGAGATCGTGGTGGCAGAGCTGGACCAGGAAGGGGCGCACCGAGCGGCCGGCGCTGATCTCGGCGCGGCTGTCGAGGATGCGCCGGTTGCGGGAGCGCGTGACGTTCCAGACCGGATCGCCGCTGCGCTGCGGCTGCGACGTCTCGGCATGATGGACCGGCACATAGCCGTTGCGGTCGCTCGGCACGGCGAAGACGAGGCGCGGATCGGCGGCGAGCGTCTGCGCGAGCAGCGGCGGCAGCACCGCCTCCAGCGCCGGCAGGCTCGCGCTGAGATATTGCGGCGGCTCGCTCTCCGGAACCGGCGTGTAGTTCGCCTCGAACAGCTCCGTCTCGGTCACCAGCCCGCGGTCGAGCGCAGCCTCCATCGCGGCCGCGATCTCGCGCGCGAAATCCTGCGCGCGCTCGATCAGCGGGCGATAGGAGCGCTCGATCTCCTCGACCAGCGAAGCGAGATCGCCGCTGCCGGCGACGGCGTCCGCAGAGAAGGCGAGATGGAGGCCCAACTCGCTGACCGCCGCCATCCGGCAGGCCAGAGGAGGCAGGCCGTCGATCATGATCGTGCCGGCGCCGGAGAGGCGCTGCTGCGGCGCGTCCGCCAGCAGCACTCCGCCGCGCCCGAGATCGAGGACGCGGCCCGACAGGTCGACGCCGCCGAGGCTGAGCTGCGCCCGCCGGGTCGTCGGAAAACGGTCGAAGCGCCGCCGGTCGGCGAAGGCCGAATGGCGCAGCACCGGCTTGAAGCGCCTCAGCATGCGCCCGACCAGCCGCCCGCCCTTCTCGGAAGCCCGGCGCGCCCGGGCGCTCTCCGCGACGGTCGCATGGGCGATACGGTCGATCTCGTCGGCGCGGCGCGCCACACCCTCGACGAACAGCGCGGTCTCGCGCGCATTGCGCGAAAGCTCGGCCGTCGAGGCCGCCTGCTCGCGGGATGCGTCACCGATCGTCGCCATGATCGGATTGACGTCCTGCACGATCCGCAGCGCGTCATTGACGATGTTGGTCGAGCCCTGGGCCGCCTGCGTCAACCGGTCGACCCGCTCGCGGATATGGCCGACGGCCTCGCTGACCTCGACCGACAGGGATTTGACTTCATGGGCGACCACGCCGAAACCGCGGCCGGCCTCGCCGGCCCGCGCCGCCTCGATCGCCGCATTGAGCGCCAGCAGATTGGTCTGGCGCGCGATCTCGGCGATCGAATCGACGATGCCGCGGATCTCCCCGGTCGCGGCGGCCAGGCCGTCGAGCATGACGGTCGCCTCGCCGGCGCGGGCGGTGGCGGCATCGAGCCTGTCGCGCACGCTCGCCATCGCCTCGTCGACCTGCTCGGCCGCCTGCGAGACCTGTTGCGTCGCAGCCGCCAGCGCCGTGGCGTTCTCGCTGGCGGCACCGACCGCCACGCGCATGCTGCCGGCACTTTCCATGATGGTGCGGGAGCCGTTTTCGAACTCGGCCGAGACTTGCTCGACATCGCCGAGTTCCCGCGTCAGGCGGTTCATGGCGGAGAGGATGTCGCGCTCGATGTCGTCGACTGCGTCGCGGACCGCGATGTCGATACCGGGCTCGGGCGGGATCGCCGGCACGGCGGGCGGCGGCGGCAGCTTGCCGGCCTCGTCCTCCGCGGGATCGCGGCCGCTCAACCAGCGTCGAATCCTGCCCTGCATCCCCAGCCCAGTCTCACCATAGGTCAGCCCCGCCCCCGGTTATGGTCGGGGGCCGTTAACAAATGCTTCCCCGCCATCGCACGGCGCTCCTGCCCCTGACGCATTGGACCCGCCCGACCGGGGCCTGTATGGCTTGGCTTTCCGCGTCGCGTGGGCACGAGCATGAGCCAGCACAGCTATGACGTCATCGTTGCCGGGGTCGGCGCCATGGGGTCGGCCGCCTGCTGGCACCTGGCCCAACGCGGACTGAAGGTCCTGGGCCTCGAGCGCTTCGATCTCGGCCATGCGATGGGCTCGTCCCACGGCCTCACCCGGATCATCCGCCTCGCCTATTTCGAAGGCTCACACTACGTCCCGATCGTGCGCCGGGCGCATGAGCTCTGGGCCGAGACCGGCAGGCAGGCGGGGCTGAAGCTGCTCCACGTCACCGGCTCGCTCGATCTCGCTCCCAAGGGCGGCGGACCGGTCGAATCCTCGCTGCAATCCTGCCTCGACCATGGGCTCACGCATGAGATGCTGGAGGGCGCCGAGGTGATGCGCCGCTTCCCCGGCTTCCAGCTGCCGGCCGGGCATATCGGCCTGTGGCAGCCGGATGGCGGCTTCGTCGCCTCGGAGAAGGCGATCTACGCCCATGTCGGCCTGGCCCAGTCGCGCGGCGCCGATATCCGCACCAACGAGCCCCTGCTGGACTGGACACCGACGGCACAGGGCGGCGTGGTCGTGCGGACCGAGCGCGGAACCTATTCCGCCGGCCGCCTGGTCATCACTTCGGGCGGCTGGATCGCTGACGCGGTGCCGGCACTGGCGCAGCGGGTCAACACCGTGAAGCAGGCGATCGGCTGGTTCACGACGCGCCGGCCGGAGCTCTTCCGGGAAGGCGCCTTCCCGGTGTTCATCCTCAGCGTCGAGGAAGGCAATTTCTACGGCTTCCCGCTCTACGAGCACCCCGGCTTCAAGCTGGGCGGGCCGCATTTCGGACGCGAGCCGATGGATCCGCGCGAGCCGGACCGGACGCCGAGCGAGAACCAGGTTGCCCGTATCCGCGAGTGTCTGGCGCGCTACATCCCCGACGCAGCGGGCGAGCCGCTGACGATCAAGGGCTGCGTCTACACCGTCTCGCCGGACGAGGACTTCATCATCGACACGGTGCCGGGCGTACCGCAGGCGGTCTTCGCCTCGGCCTGCTCGGGGCACGGCTTCAAATTCGCCAGCGCGATCGGCGAAATCCTGGCCGATCTCTCGACCTCCGGCCAATCGCCCTTCGACCTGACGCCGTTCTCGCTTTCCCGCTTCGCGGCCTAACCTCTCCCGACAGGATCTCCATCTTGGCCAGCGCAGCCGAAAATCGCCGCGGCATCGTCTTCATGCTCGCGGCCATGTCTCTCTTCGTCATCAACGACGTGTTCATGAAGCTGGCGCGCGAAACCTACCCTGCCGGGCAGGCCATCGCGCTGCGGACAGCCTTCGCCGTCGTGGTCGGCTTCGCGCTCGTCTTCGCCGCCCGCGAGAGCGGCCGGCTCGTGATGGCCTTCCGGCCGCGCGTGCTCCTGCGCGGCTCGCTGGAAGCCTTCGGCGCGCTGACCTTCATCTGGTCGCTCGGCCTGATGCCGCTCGCCAACATCACCGCGATCAACATGGCCTCGCCCCTGCTCATCGTGGCGCTCGCGGTCGTGCTCGGGATGGAGCGCGTCGGCTGGCGGCGCACGGTGGCGCTGACCGTCGGCTTCGTCGGGGTGCTGTTCGTGGTGCGGCCGGGCGCCGATTCCTTCAACGCCGCCGCGATCGTCGCCGTGCTCAGCACCTTCCTCGTCGCCTGCCGCGACCTCGCGACCCGCACCATCGGCGACGACGTTCCCTCGACGGTGGTCTCGCTGACCACGACCATCCTCGTCGGCATCGTCGCGGTGAGCTACGGCCTGACCGAGGAATGGCTGCCGATCTGGCGGCTGGAGACCGTCTATGTGGCGCTCGCCGCCGTGCTGGTCACGGTCGGCACCTTCTTCATCATCAGCGCCTTCCGCCGCACAGATGTCGGCGTGATCTCGCAATATCGCTACGCGATCATCGTCTTCGCCACGCTGCTCGGCTATCTGGTCTGGGGCGACGTCCCGGACCTGTTCGCCGCCCTCGGCGTCGCGCTCATCGTCGGCAGCGGGCTCTACACCATGCACCGGCAGCGCGTGCGGCCCGATTCGAATCTCAAGCTCGCCCGGAAGCCCGCCGCGTGACGGCGCTCCGGGCCAAGCCGACGCTGACGATCCTGGTCGCGATCTCGGCGCTGCAGCCGATCGCGCTCAACCTGCTGGCTCCGGCGACGCCGGCACTGACCCGGCATTTCGCCTCCAACTACGCCACGATCCAGCTGACGCTGACGCTGTTCCTGGTCGCGGTCGCGCTCACGCAGCTCGTCATCGGGCCGCTGTCGGACCGCCTCGGCCGTCGTCCCTGCGTCAACGCCGGCGTGGCGCTGTTCGTGGCGGGCTCGATCCTGGGCGCCTTCGCGCCGTCGACCCATGTTCTGCTGGTCGCCCGTGTGCTGGAAGGCGCCGGGGCTGGCTCTGTCTTCGCCCTGTCGCGGGCGATCATCCGGGACAGCGCCAGCCGCGACCAGGCGGCGAGCCAGATCGCCAGCGTCACGATGGTGATGGTGGTGGCGCCGATGCTCGCCCCCTGGCTCGGCGGCCAGATCGAAACCGCCTTCGGCTGGCGCGCCATCTTCTGGTTCATGACGCTGTTCGGCGTCGGCGTGCTCGCCCTCACGGTCGCGCGCCTGCCCGAGACGGCGCCCCATGTCGGCAAGCAAAGCTCGCTGCTCGGTGTCTTCCGCGCCTTTCCCGACCTCGTGCGCGACCGGGGGTTCGTGCTCAACGTCGCGGCGGGGACGAGCGCGTCCGCGGCCTTCTTCGTCTTCATCGCCGCGACGCCCTTCATCGTCGTCGAGACGATGGGGCGCGGCTCCGACGTCTATGGCAGCTATTTCATCCTCAACGCGCTCGGCTACATGGTCGGCAACTTCACCATGTCGCGGCTGGCGGTGCGTGTCGGCACGCGCCGGATGGTGCGGCGCGGCCTGGTGATCTCGTTCATAGGGACCGGGGCGGCGCTGGCCCTGTCCTTCTCGCCCTGGTGGTCGCCGCTCACCCTGTTCCTGCCGCTGGCCGTGAACGCCATGGGCAATGGCCTGACGATACCGGGCGCCACGGCCGAGGCGCTCTCGGCGCGGCCTGATCTCGCGGGTTCCGCCGCCGGACTGCTCGGCGCCACCCAGCTCGGCATCAGCGCCGCCCTGACCGTGCTGATCAGCTGGCTGGTGACGCTGTGGCCGCAGGCGATGAACCTGCTGGTCTGGCTGCTGATCGCGAGCGGGCTGGTGGCAGTCCAGCTCGCCCGCCGGGGACGTAGCCCGGCTGCCTGAGCCGGGCCGGATCCGGCCTCAGTCTTCGAGGCGGGCGATCAGGCTGGAGGTATCCCAGCGATTGCCGCCCATCTTCTGCACCTCGGCATAGAACTGGTCGACCAGTGCCGTGACCGGCAGCTGCGCGCCGTTGCGGCGGGCCTCGTCGAGCACGATGCCGAGGTCCTTGCGCATCCAGTCGACGGCGAAGCCGAAGTCGAACTTGTTCTGGTTCATCGTCTTGCCGCGGTTCTCCATCTGCCAGGAGCCGGCGGCCCCCTTGGAGATCACCTCCAGCATGGTCTCGACATCGAGCCCGGCGCGCTTGGCGAAATGGACGCCTTCCGAGAGCCCCTGAACGAGGCCGGCGATGCAGATTTGGTTGACCATCTTGGTGAGCTGGCCGGAGCCGGCCGGGCCCATCAGCTTGCACATGCGCGCGAAGCTCGCGATCACCGGCTCGACGCGGGCATAGGTCTCGGGCTCGCCACCGCACATCACGGTGAGCACGCCGTTCTCGGCACCGGCCTGGCCACCCGAGACGGGCGCGTCGACGAAGCCGAAGCCGCCCCGCTTCGCCGCCTCGGCGAGCTCGCGCGCGACATTGGCGGAAGCCGTGGTGTGGTCGACGAAGACCGCGCCCTTCTCCATGCCGGCGAAGGCGCCAGTCTCGCCCGTGGTCACCGAGCGCAGGTCGTCGTCATTGCCGACGCAGGCGAAGACGATCTCCTGGCCCCTCGCCGCATCGGCCGGGGTGGCGGCCGAGACGCCGCCATGCTGGGCGACCCATCCTTGCGCCTTCGTCGGGTTGCGGTTGTAGACGGTGACGTCATGGCCCTTGGCCTTGAGATGGCCGGCCATGGGATACCCCATCACGCCGAGACCGATGAACGCGACTTTGGCCATGTTGAGCTCCCGCTTTCTCTCCGAAGACTGTTCCCGCTTTAGCGTGCGGCGACCGGGCCGGAAAGGCGGATGCGCGCCAGCCGCCCATGCGGCTTTTCCCGTTGCGGCCGGGCGGCGGGCGGCTTAGCTCAAGATCCATGACCATATCGAACGACGACGACCTGCAGGCGCTCAAGGACATCGGCGGCATCGTGGCCCGCGCGCTGGCCGCCATGGGCAAGGCGCTGGAGCCCGGCATGACCACGGCGGAACTCGATGCGATCGGGCGCGATTTCCTCGAACGGCACGGCGCACGCCCGGCGCCTGAACTCGCCTATGATTTCCCGGGCGCGACCTGCATCAGCGTCAACGAGGAGATCGCCCACGGCATCCCCGGCGAGCGGCGCATCCTGGCGGGCGACCTCGTCAATATCGACGTCTCGGCGGAGAAGGACGGCTTCTTCGCCGACACCGGCGCCTCCTTCGCCGTGCCGCCGGTCCAGCCCCGGATCGAGCGCCTGTGCCGCGACGGGCGGCGGGCGCTCTGGGCCGGCATCGGGCAGGTCGGCGCAGGCAAGCCGCTGGCCGGCATCGGCCAGGCCGTGGGGCGCTTCGCCGAGAAGAACCGCTATACGCTCGTGCGAAATCTGGCGAGCCACGGCGTCGGCCGTTCGCTCCATGAGGAGCCGACCGAGATCGCGACCTGGCCCGACCGAGGCGAGCGCCGGACCATGACGAACGGGCTCGTCTTCACCGTCGAGCCGTTTCTGTCGCTGGGGGCGGACTGGGCCGAGAATGGCGACCGCGATCGCTGGACGCTCTACAGCGAGCCGCGCGCGCCCACCGTCCAGTACGAGCACACCGTCGTCGCGACCCCGCGCGGCGCCGTCGTCCTGACCCTGCCATAGGGGTCGAGCGAAGCGACCTGCGGTCAAGCTGAACCGTCATTGCGAGCAAGCGAAGCAATCCAGGAGGGCTGGGAGAAACGCCCAACCTTACGCCCCGTAGATTGCTTCGCTTCGCTCCTCGTGATGACGGGCCCCCGCTTCAGCCCAATCGAAAACCGCTCCGTCCGGCTCAGCGCAGCGCCATATGGCGGCTGAGCCTGAGTTCGAGCCTGTCCCAGACGCGACGGATGATCTCGACGAGCACGAGATAGATCAGCGCGGCATAGAGATAGATCGACAGGTCGAAGGAACGCGCGAAGGCGAGCCGCGTCGCGCCCATCAGGTCGAACAGGGTCACCAGCGAGGTGATGGCGCTCGACTTGATCATCACGATCAGCTCGTTGCCGAGCGGGCGCAGCGCCAGGATCATCGCCTGCGGCATGACGACGAGGCGAAGCGTCGCCCAGCGATGCAGGCCGAGCGAGGAGGCCCCCTCGAACTGCCCGCGCGGGATCGATTGGATCGCGCCGCGCAGGATCTCGGCCTGGTAGGCAGCAGTGTTGATGGTGAAGGTGAAGAGCGCGCAGTAGAACGGCTCGCGGAAGAACCACCACAGGCCGATGTCCTGCCAGAAGCCGCGGAACTGGCCGAAGCCGTAATAGACCAGGAAGAGCTGGCAGAGCAGCGGCGTGCCGCGGAAGAAAGTGGTGTAGCCCTGGATCGCGAGCTTCGCCCAGCGCGGTCCGTAGAGTCTGGCGACGGCGAGGCCCAGCGCCAGCAGGAAGCCGAGTGCGACCGAGATCACCACCAGCTCGAAGGTGATCCAAAGGCCGCTCGCCATTCGGCAGCCATAGTTCTGCAGGACCTCGCTGCCGATCCAGTAGCCGGGATATTCGCACCAGTTCATCGCGTCGCTCCGCCGAAGGCGGCGAAGCCGCGATTGGTGCGCTCCTCGAGCTTGCCGATGCCCCAGGCGGAGACCAGCGAGAAGAAGAAGTAGAGCAGCATCGCTGTGCCGAAGAAGAGGAACGGCTCCTTGGTCACGACATTGGCCCGCGTCGCGATGAACATGATGTCCTGAAGCGTGATCACCGAGATCAGCGAGGTCTCCTTCAGCAGCACCATCCAGTTGTTGCCGAGGCCGGGCAGCGCCACGCGGATCAACTGCGGGAAGACGACGAGCCGGAAGGCCTGCGCCTTCGACAGGCCGAGCGCAGCGGCAGCCTCGCGCTGACCCTTCTGGATCGAGTTCAGGGCGCCGACCCAGACCTCGCTGGAGAAGGCCGCTAGCACCAGGCCGAGCGCGACCATGCCGGCTCCGAAGGGCGGAATCGAGAAGCCGCTCCAGACCTGCTGAACCAGGACCTGGATGCCGAAATAGATGATGTAGAGCGTCAGCAGCTCGGGCACGCCGCGGAACACGGTGGTGTAGATCGTCGCCAGCGCCCGCAGCATCACGCTGTCGGAGCGCTTCCACAGGGCGATGACGAGGCCGAGCGCCAGGCCGAAGGGCAGTGTCGCGAGCGCGACCGAGATGGTGTTGGCGGCGCCTTGCAGCAGGGCCCAGCCCCAGCCACCGGGGCCGAAGCCGAGCAGTGCGATTTTGTCGAACATGGGAGGGCCGGCGCGCGAGGGACCGAAACCCGCCGGCCTGAAGCGGCCGGCGGGGGAGCGTCAGATCACTCGAACTTGAACCACTTGTCCTCGAGCTTCTTCAGCGAGCCGTCGGCGACGGTCTCGGCGATCGCCTTGTCGACCAGCGCCTTCAGCGCGGTGTCGGACTTGCGGACGGCGCCGGCGACGCCCGCGCCATGGATCGCGTCGTCGCGCTTCACCTCGGCGATCCGCTTGCAGCAGTCCTTGCCCTGCCCCTTGAGGAAGTCGGCGAGCGCGAGCGCGTCGGCGACGATGTAGTCGAGGCGGCCGTTGAGCAGGTCGAGATTGGCCTCCTCCTGCGTCGGATAGAGGCGCGCCGTCGAATCCTTGTAGAACTTCTCGACATAGTTCGCGTGGATCGTCGAGCCCTGCGCGCCGATCGACTTGCCCTTCAGGGCCGCCGGCGAGATGTCGTCCGACTTCGTGCTCTTGGGGCCGATCATCCAGATCGGCGTCTTGCTGTAGGGCGTGGTGAAGTCGACCTGCTTGCGGCGCTCCTCGGTGGCGTTCATGCCGGCGAGGATGATGTCGTACTTGTTCGCCTGCAGCGCCGGGATGATGCCGTCCCAGTCCTGCACCACCCAGGTGCACTTCACCTTCATCTTCTCGCAGAGAAGGTTGCCGTAATCGATCTCGAAGCCCTCGAGCTCCTTCTTGGCGTTCAGGTTGTTGTAGGGCGGATAGGCACCTTCCGTGCCGATCCGGATCTCCTTCCACTCCTTGGCCTGGGCGAGTGCGCCTGTCGCGCCGGCCAGCGTCAGCGCCGCAGCAGCGGCGAAACGAACGAAACCTTTCATGGGACCTCCCGCAGTTTCGGAGCCGCCGGCCTTGCTCTTGTTCCGGTCCGGCACCGTTGCGACAGATTGGGCGCAGTTTCGCGCCACCCGCAAGAGGGACCGACGCAGCTTTTCACGGCTGCCCCGCCCAAAGGGCCGGCAGCAGCGGTCAATACTGCCAAAGGAGAAGACAGGCCCTGCCCGCGCCCTGTCCGCGCCGGGGCCTCAGCGGCGCGAATCGAGCACCGCGACGATCCAGATCGCCAGGCCGCCCAGCGCCAGCGCCGCGCCAACCCAGCCGGTCGAGGTCCAGCCGAAGCCCGCGGCGATCGCCATCCCGCCGAGCCAGGGGCCAAGCGCGTTGGCCATGTTGAAAGCGCTGTGATTGAGCGCGGCGGCGAGAGTCTGCGCATCCTCGGCGACGTCCATCAGGCGGGTCTGCAGCATGGCGCCGAGGCCGCCGCCGCTGCCGATCATGAAGACCACCAGCGACACCGTCCAGATGTTCCCCGCCGCGAAGGGGAACGCCGCGAGCCAGAAGGCGCTCCAGAGCAGCAGCCCGGCCGTGGCAGGAACCAGCGCCCGATCGGCGGCCCAGCCGGCGAAGAGCGTGCCGAGCGTCAGCCCGAGCCCGAACACGGCGAGCACGACCGGGACCAGCGCCGGCGAGGCGCCGGTCACCGCCATCAGCGTCGAGGCCAGATAGGCATAGACCGCGAAAAGACCGCCGAAGCCGATCGCGCCCGTCCCCAGCGTCAGCCAGACTTGGCGACGCTTGAGCGCGCCGAGTTCCCGCAGCGGGCTCGCGCCAGGCCGGACCGTGTCGCGCGGCGCGAAGAGCGTGATCAGCAGCACCGTCAGCAGCGCCAGCGCGGCGACGATGGCGAAGCCGGAGCGCCAGCCGAGCACCTGTCCCATCCAACTGGCCGCCGGGACACCGAGAATCGTCGCGATCGTCAGGCCCAGCATGACCCGCGCCACCGACTGTGCCCGCCGGTTCGGCGGCGAGAGCGAGGCCGCGACCAGCGCCGCCACGCCGAAATAGGCGCCGTGCGGCAGGCCGCTCAGGAAGCGGAAGGCCAGCATCCAGTGATAGTCCGGAGCCAGCGCGCTGAGACCGTTGCCGAGCGCGAAGACGCTCATCAGGCCGATCAGCAGCGTGCGGCGCGGCACGCGGGCCGCCAGCACGGCGATCAGCGGCGCGCCGACGACGACGCCGAGCGCATAGATGCTGATGACATGCCCGGCCGTCGGCTCGTCGATGTCGAGACCGGCCGAGAAATAGGGCAGCAGGCTCATCGCCGCGAATTCGGTCGTGCCGATCGCGAAGCCACCCATGGCGAGCGCGAACAGCACGAGCCCGACGGGCGTCGGACGAAGGGCGGATTCGGCCGGGTTCAGGCTGCGGTCATTCGCGGCGAGGGTCATGCTGGGCTTTCGGAAGGGTGGCGGCGCGATGCTGCACCGCAGCACGACATAGCCATTCACCCGACGCCGCAACACCCGCAATCATTACCGGAATTCATGCGCTCGGTGCATATCGCAGTGCTTCCCCGGACGGCGGCCTCGCTTTCGGCTACAAGCGGCCGTTCCGGATACAGACGAGCGCAACGTGATTCCTTGGACTGTCCTCGATACCGCCCCCCTGCCCGACGGCAGTGGCACCCTGCGCCTGAAGCAGCGCGGCAGCGAGTTCTCGATCATGCTCGGCAGCAACGAGCTGATGAACAGCCGGCTGAGCGGCTCCGAGGAGGCGCTGGCCAAGCTCGTCTGCGACCGCCTGGGACCGCGGCCGGGCCTGAAGATGCTGATCGGCGGGCTCGGGATGGGCTTCACGCTGCGGGCCGCCCTCGCCTGCCTGCCGACCGATGCCACGGCGGAAGTGGCGGAGCTGATCCCGGCCGTCGTGACATGGGCGCGCGGCCCCATGGAGGCCCTCTTCGCCGGCAGCCTCGACGATCCCCGCGTCGTGCTGAACGTCGCCGATGTCGCCGCCGTGATCGGGGCCGGGAAGCAGCGCTACGACGCCATCCTGCTCGATGTCGACAACGGCCCGGAAGGGCTGACGGTGGCCGGCAACGACCAGCTCTATGCCGCCCGCGGCCTGCACGAGGCCAAGGCAGCCCTGCGGCCGGGTGGCATCATGGCGGTCTGGTCATCGGGACCGGATCACGGCTTCACGAGGCGCCTGCGCGGCGCCGGCTTCGCCGTGGAGGAGGTCACGGTGCGGGCGCGCCGCACAGGCGGCGGCGCACGGCATGTGATCTGGCTGGCGCGGGCGCCCTGACGGCGGCGCGACCCGAGCGCCTCAATCGAGCTTGCAGAGCCCCTCGCAAGGCGCGGCCGAGAAGGCGGTGACGAACTCGGCGATCGCCTTCTGTGCGTCCGGCTTGAGGTTCGGCTTGGCCGCCTGCAACGCCCCGACCAGCGCCTGCCGGTCCGGCTGCTCCAGCCCCGCGGCGATGCCGGCCGCATTCTCGGCGAAGCCGCGCGCGAGCAGCAGCCGGTTGCCATCGCGCAGCCCGGGGCTGCGCAGCGCCAGGGCGGAGCCGACCACGATCTCCTGGAGGCCGACGCGCATTTCCCGCAATCCGCGGATGCGGGCGTCCGTCTTCTCCTCCGGCTTCAGATTGGTCGCGAAATCGTTGATCGCGGGCAGCGCCGCGCCGACCGCCTTGAGGAGGAAGGAGCGGCTGCGGGTCAGCTCGTCCTGGAACTCCACCGCGTTGGCCGCCTGGTCGGGCTCCTTCCGGCCGGGCTCCGGCGTGAACAGGGCGTAGATCTGCAGGACACGCGTCTGCTTCTGGATGATGTCGAGCAGGGCCGTGATGTCGGGCGCCGCATAGGGCCCCTTCCCGAGGATCGCCGGCGCGTTCCAGAGATCGGCCAGCACCTTGCCGTCGACGGGATCGGCAAGGCGCGGCAGGACCGGCTTGAGGGTCTGGGAGGCCTTGATCAGCGATTCGACCGAGGTGAAGGCGGCGTCCATATAGGCTTGGCCGTTGGCAGGCACCTCGGCCCGCGCGCCCCAGACGAAAAGGCAGAGTCCCGCCGTCGTCGCGATCCGTGCGATCGATCGATTGATGGTCATGGCCGTCCTTTTCCTGCGGCGCGGGCTTCCGCGAGCAGGCAGAGCTCGGTGAAGAGCACCTGCGCTGCGCATTGCGCCGTGTTGCTGGTCGCGTCGTATTGCGGCGCCACCTCTACGACATCCGCCGCGACGATGTCTCGTCCCTTGAGCGCGCGCAGGATCGCCAGCGCCTCGCGCGGACTGAGGCCGCCGACTTCGGGCGTGCCGGTGCCCGGCGCGAAGCCGGGATCGAGGGAATCGACGTCGAAGGAGACATAGGTCGGGCCGTCGCCGATCACCGCCAGCGCCTTTGCGATCACCGCCTCGAGGCCGAGATCGTCGACCTCGTTCGCATGGATCACGGTCATGCCGGAGTCGTAGGAGAACTCCCACAGATACTCCGCCCCGCCGCGGATGCCGATCTGGATGACGCGCTCAGGGTCCAGCACGCCGTCGAGTACCGCCTGCCGGAAGGGCCCGCCATGGTGGAACTTCGAACCCTCATAGGGGCCCGACGTGTCGCAATGGGCGTCGATATGGACCATGCCGACGGGGCGTTTGGCACCGACCGCCTTCAGGATCGAGTAGGTGATGGAATGATCGCCACCGACAGCCAGCGGCGAAACACCGGCCTCGACGATCGTCCTGAAGGTCGCCTCGATGTCCTCGTGGCAGCTTTCGAGCGAATAGCGCGAGCGGAACGGCACGTCGCCGATATCGGCCGCCTTGAGCATGGTGAAGGGCGCGGTGCCCAGCGCATGGTCCATCGGCCCCATGCGCTCGATGGCGCGCACCGCGCGCGGCCCGAGGCGGGCGCCCGCCCGGTTGGTGACGCCGAGATCCATCGGCACGCCGATGATGGCGACGTCGAGCCCGCCGAGATCGGGCTTGGCCAGGGCATCCGGCCGATAGGGCGCACCGACGAAGGTCGCGACGTCGGCGAAGGGCCATTTGCGCTTGTCGCCGGTGAACTGGGCGGCCGCGACCTTGGCGAAGCGCGGGTCGTGAATGTCGCCGCCCCCGGCGCCGACATAGCGCTGTCGCAACCTGGCGAGCTTTTCCTGGTCCATGCCTGTCTCCCTGGCCTTGCGAGCCGTCAGTCGGGGATGCGTTCGAGCATCGTCACCGGCCCGCCCTGATAGTCGACCTGTCCGAAGCTCTTGTAGCCGAGCTTCTGCGCGACGCGTAGGGAGGCGAGATTGTCGGGAGCGATGATGCAGACGCTGCGCTGTTCGCCATGGGTCTGCGCGAACCAGCGATGGGCAGCGGCCGCCGCCTCGCTCGCATAGCCCTTGCCATGCGCCTGCGCGGCGAGGATCCAACCGGCCTCCGGAGCTCTGTCGAAAGCCGGGGACAGCCCCCGGCAGCCGTCGAACAAGCCGACCTCGCCGACGACCGCACCGCTGCCCTTCTCGACGATGACGAACATGCCGTAGCCGCGCAGGGTCCAGTGCCCGACGAGGCGCGTCAGCCGGTGCCAGGCTTCCTCGCGGGTGAGCGCCCGGCCGCCGAGGTGGCGCATGATATCCAGGTCGCTGCGCATGGCGTGGATGGCGTCCAGATCGCACTCTAGCGGGCGGCGCAGATGCAGGTTCTCGGTCTCGATCATGGTTGCTTAAAGCACCGCAGCGGAGACCGGCCAAGTCACCGGCGAAAACTAGCCGAAAGTCGCAAGAAACGGCGATGAAATCGCTCGCGATTCGAAAATCCATTCGCTACAACGCGCGTCTGAACGCCGAGCGACAGAACCGGTTTCGCAACGCTCGCACCCGCCAAACCTCCGAGGAGAGTTCCGAATGAAGCGTCGTCAGTTTATGCAGACTGCTGCGGCTGGGGCGGCCGCGAGCACCGCTATCGCCATGCCGGCGATCGCGCAGTCGAATCCCGAGGTGAAGTGGCGCATGACGTCGAGCTTCCCGAAGTCGCTCGACACCATCTATGGCGGCGGCGAGACGCTGGCCAAGACCGTTTCCGACCTGACCGACGGCAAGTTCCAGATCCAGGTCTTCGCGGCGGGCGAGATCGTCCCCGGCCTGCAGGCGCTCGACGCCGTCTCGAACAACACCGTCGAGATGTGCCACACCGTCGCCTACTACTATGTCGGCAAGGATCCGACCTTCGCGATCCCGTCCTGCGTGCCGTTCGGCCTGAACACGCGCCAGCAGAACGCCTGGCTCAGCAATGGCGGCGGCGGCGAGCTCTTCGCCGACTTCTTCAAGAAGTACAATGTCCACGCGATCCAGGCGGGCTGCACCGGCGCCCAGATGGGCGGCTGGTTCCGCAAGGAGATCAAGTCCGTTGCCGATCTGCAGGGCATGAAGATGCGCATCGCCGGCATCGCAGGCGCGGTGCTGCAGAAGCTCGGCGTGGTGCCGCAGCAGCTGGCCGGCGGCGACATCTACCCGGCGCTGGAGAAGGGCACGATCGACGGCGCCGAATGGGTCGGCCCCTATGACGACGAGAAGCTCGGCTTCTCCAAGGTCGCGCCCTACTACTACTATCCCGGCTTCTGGGAAGGCGGCCCGGCCGTCCACGCCTTCATCAACATCGAGAAGTGGAACGCGCTGCCGAAGGCCTATCAGGCCGCGCTCGCCGCTGCCGGCGCCGTCGCCACCAACTCGATGACGGCGAAGTACGACGTGCAGAACCCGCCCGCCCTCAAGCGCCTGGTCGCGGCCGGCACGCAGCTGCGCCCGTTCCCGCAGGACGTGATGGAGGCCTGCCTCAAGGCCTCCAACGAGGTCTATGCCGAGATCTCTGCGAAGAACCCCGACTTCAAGAAGGCGATCGAGGCCATGGCCGCCTTCCGTTCGGACCAGTACCTCTGGTGGCAGGTCGCGGAGCTCAGCTTCGACGTCTTCCAGGTGCGCACCCGCGCGCGCTGATCGCTGCCCGCAGCGGCTTCGGCTTCCATTTCAGAGGCCCGGCGCAAGCCGGGCCTTTTTCATGCCGGCAGCGCCATTTGCTCGACGCACCGCCGACCGGCTCCGGGGCAGGCGACACATTGCCGCAACACATGAATTAAATGCATGATCGCCATGCAAATACCTCTTGTATCAACCGACAAACCTGCTTTGCTTTCTCCCGTCAGCGACGACCGGAACACCGGCGCGCATTGCCTTTGAGGGAGGGCATTTGATGAAGCGACGTCAGTTTTTGAGGGCAGCGGGGGTTGGAGCAGCCGCGGGGGCGATCGCAAGTCCGGCCATTGCGCAGCCGATGCCGGAGATAAAATGGCGGATCACCTCGTCCTTCCCGAAATCGCTCGACACGATCTACGGCGCCTCGGAAGTGCTGGCGAAGGCCGTCTCCGAAGCGACCGATGGCAACTTCCAGATCCAGGTCTTCGCCGCCGGTGAAATCGTGCCGGCGCTGCAAGCGGCGGACGCGGTCACGAACGGCACCGTCGAGATGTGCCACACCGCCTCCTACTACTATGTCGGCAAGGACCCGACCTTCGCCTTCGGCACCGCCGTGCCGTTCGGGCTCAACTCGCGCCAGCAGAACGCATGGTTCTACCATGGCGGCGGCAACGAGCTGCTGAACGAGTTCTACAAGAAGTCGAACATCTACGCCCTGCCCGGCGGCAATACCGGCTGCCAGATGGGCGGCTGGTTCCGCAAGGAGATCAAGACCGCGGCCGACCTGCAAGGCATCAAGATGCGGGTCGGCGGCTTCGCCGGGCAGGTGATGAGCAAGCTCGGCGTCGTGCCGCAGCAGATCGGCGGCGGCGACATCTACCCGGCGCTGGAAAAGGGCACGATCGACGCGGCCGAATGGGTCGGTCCGGCCGACGACGAGAAGCTCGGCTTCAACAAGGTCGCGCCGTTCTACTATTACCCCGGCTGGTGGGAAGGCGGCGCCTCGCTGCATTTCTTCATCAATACGAAGAAATGGGAAGAGCTGCCGAAGACCTACAAGTCGCTGCTGACGACGGCGGCCGCCCAGGCCAATATCGACATGCAGGCGAAATACGACGCGCGCAACCCGACCGCGCTGAAGCGCCTCGTCGCGAGCGGCGCGCAGCTGCGCCCGTTCTCGCAGGAGATTCTCGAAGCCTGCCTGAAAGCGTCGAAGGAGGTCTATGCCGAAACCTCCGCCAAGAATCCGGACTTCAAGAAGATCTACGATTCGATGTCGGCCTTCCGGAGCGACGAATATCTCTGGTTCCAGATCGCCGAATACACCTTCGACAATTTCCTGATCCGCTCGCGCGTTTCAAATCAGCTCTGATTCAACGGAGCTTGAGCGCGAGACCCACTCCCCCGGCGCAAGCCGGGGGTTTTTCATGGCCGGACACGGGATCGTGCAGCCTCTGCGGTTGCCACAACCGCGCCTTGCTGGCTCAGTATGCCAAGCCATCGCTTCGGAACCTGCCATGCGCCGCATCGCCCTCGCCCTGTTTCTGACCTCGCTCGCGACAGCCGCCGGCGCGCAGTCGATCGGCCAGCCCCTGCCCGGCCGGGCCGAGCCGCGCGCCGCCTACAGCAAGCCCACGCCCGCCCCGGCAAAGGGCATCCGCCCCTGCCCCGAATACGGTGCCGGCTTCGTCAGGATGGAGGGTTCGAGCTTCTGCGTGCGGGCCGGCGGCGGGGTCCGCGCCGAATTCGGCAAGAGTTCGCGCAACGGCTATGGCAGCCGGACGGACGGGATGGTCTATCTCGAGAGCCGCGGCCAGACGAACCTCGGCCCCGTGCGCTCGGTGGTGAGCGTCCGCGGCCAGGTGAATCGCGGGCTCGATTCCGGCCCCTTCCGCTACTGAGGCTCGTCCGGCAGGGCGAGCAGCTGCGCCACCTCGGCGCGAAGAGCCGGCACCAGCTCCGCTTCGAACCAGGGATTGCGCCTGAGCCAGGCATTGTTGCGCCAGGACGGGTGCGGCAGCGGCAGGATTCGCGGCCGGACCGGCCGGTCCAGGATTTCGCGCCAGCGCGCCACGGTCGCGGACAGATTGGCGGCCTCGCCGGCCCCGAGATGCCAGTTCTGGGCATAGCGCCCGACCGCCAGCACGAGCTCGATCCGCGGCATAGCCGCGAAGACGCGCGCCCGCCAGGTCGGCGCGCATTCCCGTCGCGGCGGCTTGTCGCCGCCCTTGGCGTCGAGACCGGGGAAGCAATGGCCCATCGGCACGATGGCGACCTTCGCGGCATCGTAGAAGGCGGCCTCGTCGATGCCGAGCCAACTGCGCAGCCGCACGCCAGACGGGTCGGTGAACGGACGGCCGCTGGCATGGACCCGTGTCCCGGGCGCCTGGCCGGCGATGCACAGCCGGGCCGTGGCCGAGGCCTGGATGACCGGCCGGGGCTGATGCGGCAGCGGCGGCAGGTAGAGCGGGGCGTCGCGGCAGATCCGGCAGGCGCGCAGCTCGGCCAGCACTTCGTCCAGCGTTTCCGCCTCGCTCATCGCCGCGCCAACCTGGAGCGCCCCGGCGCTTGCGAGATCAGCCCGTCGCAGGCCCAATCGGACCGCTTGGCGGCATAGCCGTGCGGGTCGCCCTTCTCGATGCGGGCAAGGCCGTTGATGCGCCCGCTCGGACGGCTGCGGATGACATAGAGATCGCCGCTGGTCTCGATGGTGAAGCAATAGGTGCGGCGCTTCTCCTGCGGACCGTAGTAATAGCAGACCGCATCGGCGGTCGTGATCCAGCAGGCGTCATTGTTCGGCACGCCGCGGTTATGGCCGCTCGCCCGGCTATCGGGGTGATGATACTCGCTGAACGGCAGGTTGCTGCCGGTATAGAGGCCGGTGACGGTATTGCCCTCGAAGATGCGCCGGATCTGCTCGCCGTTCAGCCGCTCGGCAGCGGTTGCGGCGGTCGCCGCCAAAAGGCCGATGACGCCGACCGCGATACAGGTTCTTCGTCGCATCAGCGTTGCGCCAGCCTGCGGCTCATCGGCGCTTGCGGCGCGCGCGAGATCAAGCCGTCGCAATACCAGGGCGTGCCGTTGTCGCCGTGATTGCGCGGATTGCCGAGCTCGACCCTGGCGAGCGCGTTGATCATGCCGTTGCCGACATTGCGCAGCACGTAGAGATCGCCGCTCATCTCGACCGTGAAGCAATGCACGGTGCGGTCGCTCGGCGGACCGTAATAGTAGCAGATGCGATCCGGCTTGGTGATCCAGCAGGCATCGGTATTGGGCTGCCAGCCATTATGGCCGAGCGCCCGCCCGTCCGGATCGTGATATTCGGTGAAGAAGCCGCCATTGGTGTATCGGCCCGATACGGTATTGCCGCGGAAGGCGCGTTCGATCGCCTCTCCGCTCAGCCGCTCGGCCGCCTGCGACGCGAGCGTCGATGCCAGCAGCGCCAGCAAGGCCAGAACGGGCAGCCGCATCATGCCTTCCAGCTCGGCCGCGCCGAGAGCTCGCCATGCCAGCGGCGGATCTGAGCGAACTCCTCCGGCAGCGGAATGCGTGAGGGCTTCATGAAGTCGATCGCGATGCCGGCGGTGATGTCGGCCACCGTCAGGACTTCCCCGCACAGGAAGGGGCTTCCGGCCAGTTGCAGTTCGAGCAGCCAGAGATGGTCGTCGACCTGGTCGCGACTGGCCTCGGCCCATTCCGGGATCTGCGTCTCGAGTTCCGCCATCGCAGGGTGGCTGTGGCGGAAGACGGCGGCCACGCTCGCGAACAGGCCGAGTTCCACGCGCCGGTTCCACATCTCGATCGTCGCCTGCTCCTTCGCATCGCTCCCGAAGAGCGCGGGCTGCGGGTGCAGGGCCTCGAGATAACGGCAGATCGCCATGGTCTCTGCCAGCGCCGTGCCGTCGTCGAGCTCGAGCACCGGCAGGCGCTGCAGCGGGTTCAGCCGGGTGAAGGCCTCCGTCCTGTGCTCCTTCTTTGCGATGTCGACCGGGACCAGCTCCGGCAACGGAATGCCCTTCTCCGCGAAGAAGATGCGGACCCGCCGCGGATTCGGCGCCCGCCCGCCGTCATAGAGCTTCATCGATCCCTCTCCGTCTCCGGCGCACCGGATCACGGCCCGCGCCGGCAGGTCAACCACATGCTGCCGCTTCGTGACGCGAGCATGGCGCCGCCGGAGCATATGGACGTTCTCGGCTCTCCTCCGCCCGCATGCAGGCTTCAGCGCGGATGAGCGCGCCGCCAGGCTTCCGGCCGTTCGAAGCGCAGCGCCCAGAGGCCGCGCCCGGCGGCCCGGGCCGCCGCCTCTTCCGCCTGATAGGCGCCATAGGACACAGCGTGCCCCTCGCGCACGAGCCAGGCGTTGATATCGGTCTCGCCCTGCCGGCAGCGGGCGAGACCGCGGCCGTAGCGGTCGGCCTTGCCGATCTCGCAGGAGACGTTTGCCCTCGCCAGCATGGCCTGCAGCGCGCGGCGCGCTTCGCGGCCGCAGGCGAGCTGCCGGCCGTCGGGCGCTGTGCAGCTCTGGCGGTATTCCGGCGCATCGATCCCCTCCAGCCGAAGCTCCTCGCCGAGCAGCCGGAGCGAATCGCCGTCGATCGCCTGCGCCGGCCCGACCAGCTCCCGGGCCGGGCCGAGGCGATGCTGCAGGATCGCGCCCGCCAGTGCCAGAAAGCCGAGCAGGCCGAGCGCCACGACCAGGTCGGTCATGCGACCGACCCGGCGCCAGCCGAAGGGTCCAGAGCGGGAGCGACCAAATCCGAAAGGTGCCATCAGGAAGAGCTTAACGATTTGGTGTCCATGATGGCGAGCCGGCCGTGCATGCCGCACGGCCGAACGAGGATACACGCTCCCGACCATGGCGGAAGTGACGGCCGAACAGCTGCAGCGCGGGCGCGGACCCGACCCTTCGGCCGTGGCGCGGCGCAAGCTGGTCACCCGCGAGGTCAAATCCGTGCGCGAGCGGCTGACCTCCTCGACCGGTCTCGAACGTGCCTTCGACAACGAGTTGCTGCGCGTCTTCGCGCAATACCGGCTGGCCGGCTCGGTCGGCACGCTGGTGCTGGTGGTCGGCGTCGCCGCCGGCGCCTGCCTCTGGCTGCCGACGCGCCTGGTCGCATTGTGGAGCAGCACCGTCCTGCTCAGCGCGCTCGTCATCGTGGCGCTGGCGCGACGCTATCTCAGCGCCCCGGCGGAAACGGTCCGGCTCGCGCTCTGGCGGCGGCTGTTCGCGGCGGCGGAGGGCTTCCATGGGCTGTCCTGGTCGGCCCTGCTCCTGCTGTTCGCCACGGTCGATGCGCCCGGCGCCAAGGTCTTCGTCACGACGGCGCTGCTGATCGTCAGCGCGCTCACGGTCATGCTTTCGGCCACGATCCCGATGGCCGTCTATGCGGGGCTGCTCCCGATCATCGCCGGCATCTCCGCATTCTTCTGGGAACGACGGGACATCGACAGCGTCACCATGGCGCTGATGGCTGCGGCGGCGCAGCTCTTCTTCATCTTCCTCGCCAACCGGCTCTATGCCAGCTCCGTCGCCTCGATCGGCTTCAGGGCGGAAAAGGACGCGCTGATCGCCGAGCTCGAGACCGCCAACGCCAATTCCGACGAGGCCCGGCGCAAGGCGGAGGAGGCCAACCTCGCCAAGTCACGCTTCCTGGCGACGATGAGCCACGAGCTGCGCACCCCGCTGAACGCCATCCTCGGCTTTTCCGAGGTGATGAAGAACGAGATCTTCGGCGAGCACGCCAACGCCGCCTACAGGGAATATTCCGCGGATATCCACGGCTCGGGCCAGCATCTGCTCAACCTGATCAACGAGATCCTCGACCTCTCGCGCATCGAGGCCGGCAAATACGAGCTGAACGAGGAGGCCCTGTCGCTCTCCGACATCGTCGACGACTGCCAGCACATGCTGGCGTTGCGCGCCAAGGCCAAGGGCCAGTCCATCCGCGCGCTCGCCGAGCCCGACCTGCCGCGCGTCTGGGCCGACGAAAGGGCGATCCGGCAGGTCGTCCTCAACGTGCTCTCGAACGCGATCAAGTTCACGCCGCAGGGCGGCGAGATCACCATCAAGGTCGGCTGGACGGCGGCGGGCGGCCAGTATGTGTCGGTCGCCGATACCGGCCCCGGCATCCCCGAGAACGAGATCCCGATCGTGATGCAGAGCTTCGGGCGCGGCTCGCTGGCGATCAAGACCGCCGAACAGGGCTCCGGCCTCGGCCTGCCGATCGTCAAGGGCCTGATCGAGCTGCATGGCGGCGGCTTCAAGCTGAAATCGAAGCCGCGGGCCGGCACTGAAGTCACGATCACGCTGCCGGCCGAGCGCGTCATGGACACGCTTGCCGCGCTGCCCGAGCCGAAGACCCGAGCAGCCTGAGCGCCCTCGCCCGAATCTCGCCCCACAGTTACGAAACATCGTAGCCGTTCCCTCCCGGCGGCTCCCGCCTCTCCCATCTGGATCTCGAAGCATGAACCGGAAAACGCGCGTCGCCGTGCTCTATGGCGGGAAGTCGGGCGAGCATGAGGTCTCGCTGAAATCCGCGGCCTCCGTGCTGCGCCATCTCGACCGCGAGCGGTTCGAGCCCGTGCCGATCAGCATCGACAAGCAGGGACGCTGGCAGTGCCATGACCTGCGCAGCATCGACGCGACCAATGGCGAGAGCCTGCCGATTCCGTCGGATTCCCCCGCGGTCCGGCTCGAGGCGCTGGGCAGCCGCACCGCCGTCCTGCCCGCCGACAATGCGGCCCCGGCGATCGAGCCGGTCGACGTCGTGTTTCCGGTGATGCACGGGCCGCTTTGCGAGGACGGCGCGGTGCAGGGCCTGCTGGAGCTCTCTGGCGCGGCCTATGTCGGCTCCGGCGTGCTCGCCTCTTCGGTCGGCATGCACAAGGACATCGCCAAGCGCCTCGCCGCGCTCGCCGGCCTGCCGGTCGCGCCCTATCTCGCCTTGTCGCGGCGCGGCTGGCGCCGCGATCCGGAAGGCTCGGCCCAGGCGGCACGCGCGCAGCTGACGTTGCCGGTCTTCGTCAAGCCCTGCAACATGGGCTCCAGCGTCGGCGTCCATAAGGTCAAAAGCTGGGAGGAGCTCGACGCCGCGCTGACGGACGCCTTCCTGTACGACACCAAGGTGCTGGTCGAGCAGGGCATCGATGCGCGCGAGATCGAGGTCGCGGTGCTCGACGGCGATCCGCCGGCGGCAAGCGTCGCGAGCGAACTCAACGCCGGGCCCCAGCACGAATTCTACTCTTATGAAGCGAAATACATCGACCAGGACGGCGCCAGCGTCGACCTGCCGGCAAAGCTCGACGCCACGCAGATGGAGCGCGTGCGCAAGCTCGCGGTCGACGCCTTCCTCGCGCTGGAATGCAGCGGGCTCGCGCGCGTCGACTTCTTCCTCGACCGCAAGAGCGGCGCCTTCTACTTCAACGAGATCAACACGCTGCCCGGCTTCACCGCGATCAGCATGTATCCGAAGATGATGGAGGCCTCCGGGCTGCCCTACTCCGCGCTCATCACCCGCCTGATCGAGCTGGCGCAGGAACATCACGCCGAACGCGCCGGGCTGAAGACGGATTACGCCTCCTGAGCGGCGATCACACACGGGAAGGGCTGGCGGATCAGGCCGCCCGGGCGGAGGAAGCCGGCTCGAAGATCGCGCGCCCGACCCGCTCTGCCGCCGCCACCATCTCCGCGGCATCGCGGGCCTCGCCCGGCACCAGCAGTTCGGACCGGCGCACAGGCGCGCCGCAATAGCCGAAGATGCCGTGCTCGATCTGCGTTCTCATCGCGCCGAAATAGCCGTGGCGCGCATAGGTTCGCAGATCGGCACCGCCGATGGCGACGAGATGAATCGGCAGGTGGCCGAGTTTCCGCACGACCGTACCGTCCGGTGTTTCCTCATAGGCCCAACCATTGACGAAGACCCGGTCGATCCAGCCCTTCAGCAGGGCTGGGAAAGACCACCAATAGACCGGATACACGAGGACGAGCGCATCGGCTCGCTCGACCCGCGCCTGCTCGGCGGCAACGACGGGGTCGACGACAGTTTGCCTGAGGTGAACCGCGACATCGTTGGGGTTGAAGCGGGGATCGAAGCCCTCGGCCGCGAGATCGGCCAGCTCGAAGCTATGGCCGGCCTGCTCGAGGCCGGCGGCGACCTGTCTGGCGACCGCACCGGTCAACGAACCGGGCAGCGGATGGGAAACCACGATGAGGCCGTGCATGGTTGATGATCCTCGGTGGATTGCGCAGCATTCGGCAACGCTATATACTTTTAGTAAGTTACTAATGGTATATTGAATGTCAAGCCGAGCTGCCTCCCCTGCCCCCGCGACGACGGGCACCATGCCGCTACGCCGCCGCCTGACGCGCGAGGAGCGTTACCGGCAGCTGCTGGAAACGGCGTGGAGCCTGATCCGCCGCGAAGGCACGGACGCGCTGAGTCTCGGCCGGCTGGCCGAGGAAGCCGGCGTGACCAAACCGGTGGTCTACGACCATTTCGGCACGCGTGCCGGCCTGCTCGCGGCGCTCTATCGCGAGTATGATGCGCGCCAGACCGCGCTGATGGACGAAATGCTCGCGAGCTCCGCGCCGGAACTCGACGCGCGCGCCGGCGTGATTGCCGCCTGCTATCTCGACTGCGTGCTGACCCAGGGAAGCGAGATCCCCGGGGTGACGGCCGCGCTTGCCGGCTCACCGGAACTGGAACAGCTGAGGCGCGGCTACAACGCAGCCTTCATCGCGAAGTGCCGCACCGTGTTTCAGCCCTTTGCGGAACAGCCTATCCCGCCCGCCGCATTCTGGGGCGTGCTCGGTGCGGCCGAAGCTTTGTCGGGAGCGGCCGTGACCGGCGACATATCGCGCGACGAAGCACAGATGGAGCTGCGCCAGCTCATCCTTGCAGCGATCGAGCGACACGCAGGCGCAGGACGTTAGTCCTCCAGAAGCGCGCGCCGGGCGCGGCGGATCAGTGCCGAATCGCCCCGTCGTCCTTGCGCGCCACCTGGGCCTGCTCGAAGGTCGCCATGCCGGAATGGACCGCCGCCGCCGCCTTGACGAGGCCGGCGGCGAGCGCCGCCCCCGTGCCTTCGCCCAGGCGCATGTCGAGGGCGAGCAGCGGCACCTTGCCGAGGCGGGCCAGCACGTCGGCATGCGCGCCCTCGGCCGAGAGATGGCCGGCGATGCAGTGGCCGATCGTGGAAGGCTCGATCGCATGCAGGATCGCGGCAGCGGCCGTCACGACATAGCCGTCGAGGATCACCGGGATGCGCTGCAAGCGGGCGGCGATGATGGCGCCGCAGATCGCCGCGACCTCGCGCCCGCCGAGCCGGCGCAGCACCTCGAGCGGGTCCTTGAGATGGGCGCGATGCAGCGCGAGCCCCGCCTCCACCGCCGCCACCTTGCGGCCGAGCCCGGCATCGTCGAGACCGGTGCCGCGCCCGCACCAATGCGCAGCGTCGCCGCCATAGAGCGCGGCGTAGATCGCCGCCGCCGAGGTGGTGTTGCCGATGCCCATCTCGCCGAGGCAGAGCAGGTCGGTCCCGCCGACGAGTGCTTCCATGCCGAAGGCCATGGTGGCGACGCAGGCGCGCTCGTCGAGCGCGTCAGTTTGCGTGAAATCTCCCGTCGGCAAGTCGAGCGCGAGGTCGAAGACCTTGAAGCCGAGGTCGTAGGCCGCGCAGATCTGGTTGATCGCCGCGCCGCCAGCCGCAAAATTCTCCAGCATCTGGCGAGTCACCGTCTGCGGATAGGCCGAGACGCCCTGTGCCACCACGCCGTGATTGCCGGCGAAGACGCAGACCAGCGGGCGATCGACACGCGGCGGCGCCTTGCCCTGCCAGGCGGCGAGCCATTCGGCGATCTCCTCCATGCGGCCGAGGCTGCCGGCCGGCTTGGTCAGGTTGGCGTCGCGGGCGCGCACCGTGTTGGCCGCGGCCATGTCGGGGCCGGGCATCGCGGCGATGAGTTCGCGGATATCGTCGAAGGGCAATCCGGAGGCGGCCATGGCTGTTCCGTCGGGCAAGGGCTTCTCGCCGACGCAGGAGGCGTGGCAGCGAGGTCTGCGCTGCTGCTATAGCCTCACAGGCATGAAGACAATCGAGCGGAGCGACGCAGCCAGCATGGCGGACGCCGAAACCACGACGGAAACGACCCCGCCGGACTGGCCGGGCTGGACGATCGCGACCGCGATCTGCCTGCGCTTCTGGTCGCGCCTGCCGGTGCCGTCGCTGCCGGGCGAGACCGACAGCCATGCGCTTCCCGATTTCCGCGCGGTGCCGCGCGCCCTGCCCTTCGCCGCGCTGGTCATCGCCTTGCCGGCGGCGGCCGTGACCCTGGGCGCAGGCCTGGCGGGCCTCGGCGGCCTCGTCGTCGCCGTCCTGGCGCTGACGGCGCTGGCGCTCACCACCGGCGCCTTCCACGAGGACGGGCTCGCCGACAGCGCCGACGGACTCTTCGGCGGACACACGCCCGAGCGCCGGCTCGAGATCATGAAGGACAGCCGCATCGGCTCCTATGGCGCGCTGGCGCTCGGCCTCTCCCTGCTGCTGCGGGCGAGCCTGATCGCGATGATCCTCGATCGCTCGGGAGCGGTCGCGGCGGCGGCGGCGGTGCTCGCGGCGGCGCCCTGGTCCCGCGCCGAGGGGCTCTTCCTGCTCGCGACGCAGCCGGCCGCACGCAGCACCGGCGCGGCCGCTTCGGTCGGCCAGCCGACGGTTGTCACGGCGCGGATCGCGCTGGCACTGAGCCTGTTCCTCGCGACCGGGATCGCACTGGCGGCGCAGCTGCCGGTGGCGGGGCTGCTCATCGGCTTCGCGCTGGCGCATGGGGCAACGGCCGTGCTGTCCCGGCTGGCGCGGCGGCTGATCGGCGGGCAGACCGGCGACATCCTCGGCGCGGCGCAGCAGCTCGCCGAGATCGTGATCTATCTGGGCCTAGCGCTGGCGCTGGTTTGGGGCATGCGATGACCGGCGTCTCCACGCCCTGCATCAGGATCTGCGTCATCAATCCGGTGAGCGGGCGCTGCGAGGGCTGTGGACGGACGCTTGCCGAAATCGCGCAATGGAGCCGTTTGAGCGAGGCCGAACGGCTCGCGATCATGGCCGCGTTGCCCGAGCGATTGGCCGAGCCGAATGCCGCGCAAACCGTCATTGCGAGCGAAGCGAAGCAATCCAGAGGGACCGGTTGAAATCTTGCACCCGATCCCTCTGGATTGCTTCGTCGCTATGCTCCTCGCAACGACGAAACCAGAGGGCTCCCATCCTGAGTTTCCCGGTTCGAAGCTGCGCTTCGCCCGGGAATGACGGTTAGCGGCCCGCCAGATCGGCCAGCGCGTCGCCGGTCAGGCGATAGAACACCTTCTTCGGAGAAGCGGCCGCGCCAAGACCGTCATAGAAACGCAGCAGCGCGGCATCGTCGGCGTCGGCCGTCCAGTCGATGCGACGATGGCCGCGCTCCAAAGCGAGCTCAGCCAGCGCCGTCATGAGCTTCCGGCCGAGGCCCGCGCCGCGCGCCGCATCCGCGACGTAGATCTCCTTGAGGAAGAAGCCCGATTTCAGCCCCGGGCCCGGATAGAGATTGCAGGCCGAGGCAAAGCCCAGCACCGCCTCGGCCTTGACCGCGACGAGGATGTCGACTCCCGCCGGCAGGTCGGCGAGACCGGCCAGAATCTCGGCGACCGGCGGGCACGGCACCGCATAATGCCCCTGCATCTCGACCATCAGCGCCGCGAGCGGCTGATGATCGGCGGGCTGCAGCAGCCGGATGACGGTTTCGCTCATCGGCACTGACCGATCAGTGCAGCAGCGACCAGACGAAGCGGCTCGCGACGACGAGCAGGAACAGGCCGAAGGCGACCTCGAGGCGCCGCTTCGACAGGCGATGCGCCAGCCGCGCACCGATCGGGGCGGTCCAGATCGAGGTCGGGATGAACAGGATCATCCCGATCAGCGAGACATAGCCCAGCGAGAGCGGCGGCAGCGTCCCCAAGGCCATCTGCGGCCAGCCGGCATAGATGAAGCCGATCGCGCCGGGGATCGAGATCAGGACGCCGAGGCCGGAGGAGGTCGCGACCGCCTGGTGGATCGGGCGGCCGTAGAAGGTCATGAACAGGCTGGAGAGCTGACCGCCGCCGATACCCATCAGGGCCGAGAGCACGCCGATGATGCCGCCATAGACGACCATCAGCGGCTTGCCGGGCATGTCCTCGCCGAATTTCCAGCGATCGGCCGCGAAGAGCAAGCGCAGCGCCGAAACCGTCGCCACCGCGACGAAGACGATCTTGAACAGGTCGGCGGGGGCGTAGCGGGCGATCCAGCTGCCGGCCAACACGCCGGCGACCACCGGAATGGCCCAGACCTTGAGGATCGAGAGATCGACCAGCCCCTTGGCCCGGTGCGCGTTGAAGGAGCGGATCGAGGTCGGGATGATGATCGCGAGCGAGGTGCCGACGCTGAGCGGCATGCGCACCTCCTCCGCCACGCCGATCACGCGGAAGATCTCGTAGAGCACCGGCACGATCACCGCGCCGCCGCCGACGCCGAAGACGCCGGCGAGAAGCCCCGTCACCGCGCCCGCCAGCACGAGGGAGACGGCGAGAAAGGCGAGATCGCCGAGAGGAATGCCTGCGAGCATGAAGATTCGATCCGGATCCGATGAGGCCGCCCGATCTCTCGGCCATTTGCCCGGCCGGGGCAAGATGCCGCCCCGGCATGGCCGCCGTGAGATTCCGGCCGCGGGGCGGGGATTGCCGGCTTGACGCCCCGCGCCTCGCGCGGGATCGTCCCGCAGCCACGAGCTCGACCGCACCGGCCGCGCCTCGCGAACCCGCCACTTCCTGGAAAGGAGACCTCAGCGACCGAACGCTTCGACCTTTCTGCAAATTTAAATCGTTTCAACCAGCAAAATGCCAAGGAGGACACGATGTCAGAGGGCCATCATTCGACGCATGACGACGCTATCCCATCGCCCGCCCAGCTCTCGCGCCGCCGGTTGATCCAGGCCGCAGGCGCCACGGCCTTCGCCGCAGCAGCGGCGCCGGCTCTCGCGCAAGCTCCGGCCAATCGCCCCAGCCCGCCCACGACGATCACGACGCCACCGCGCGACTTCAGCCGCCGCGGCGCGCCAACCACCTATTTCTGGGATCCGGACGTCATCGCCGTGGACCCGTCCTTCAACAACCTCGCCCAGCCCAATGCGGCGATCCAGCGGCTCTGGACCGGCGGTCTCTGGCTGGAAGGGCCGGCCTGGAACGCGCAGGGCCGCTATCTCGTCTGGAGCGATATTCCCCGCAACCGCCAGATGCGCTGGATCGAGGATGACGGGAATGTCAGCGTCTTCCGCATGCCGTCCGGCTACAGCAACGGAAACAGCTTCGACTTCCAGGGCCGACAACTCTCCTGCGAGCACCTGAACCGCCGCGTCGTGCGCTACGAGCTCGACGGCTCGGCGACCGTGCTGGCGGATTCCTTCGAGGGCAAGAAGCTCAATTCGCCCAACGACATCGTGGCGCACCCCGACGGCAGCTACTGGTTCACCGACCCGCCCTATGGCGGGCAGCTCTACGAAGGCGCGCCCGATGCGGCGGGCGGCCCGAGCAATGCCAGCGGCAAGATCAATCCGCGCCTTGGCCAGCCGCCCGGCATCGGCCTCGCCAAGCGCGAGCTGCCGACGAATGTCTACCGGCTCGACCCGGGCGGCCGGCTCGACCTCGTCATCCGCGAGGAGCAGGTGCCGGATCCCAACGGGCTGTGCTTCTCGCCGGACCACAAGAAGCTTTACGTCGCCTCGACCGGCAAGGGACCGGGCGATACCGGCCCCGGCGGCAAGGGCGACATCCATGTCTTCGATGTCGGCGCCGACAACAAGCCGACCAACGGCAAGCTGTTCTCGGACTGCATGATCGACGGCATCAATTGCGGGCCGGACGGGTTGCGCTGCGATGTCGAGGGCAATCTCTGGGCCTCGAGCAATGCCGGCCGGAACGTCGGCTATAACGGCGTCACCGTGTTCAACCCGGCTGGCAAGGTGATCGGCCGCATCAGGCTGCCGGAGGTCTGCGGCAATATCTGCTTCGGCGGCCCGAAGCGGAACCGCCTGTTCATGGCTGCAAGCCAGTCGATCTATGCGCTCTACCTGGCGACGCAGGGAGCCGGGCCGGCCTGACGCCCCTCATCATCCCCCTCATTCCGGCATGCGCCGGAACGAGGGGCTTTTCGTCAGGCGTGCTTACACATCCAGCAGCGGCGCGAAGCCGCCATAGACGACGCGCTTGCCGTCGAAGGGCATCTTCATTTCGCCCATCCGCGGGTCCGCCATCAGCTTCGCCCAGGCGGCGTCGCGTTCCCGCCTGGAGGGCCACTCGACCCAGCTGAAGACGACGGTCTCGCCGGCTTCAGCCTTCACCGCGCCCTTGAAGTCGGTGACCTTGCCGTCGGGGACGTCGTCGCCCCAGGCATCGACCACGCGGCGGGCGCCATGCTCCTTGAACAGCGCCGCGTGCCCGGCGGCGAAGCTGCGATAATCGGCCTTGCGGTCGTCGGGCACCGCGAGCAGGACGCCGTCCAGATAGCCCATCGCGCCGCCCGTCCCCTCGTCCAGGATCGAGGCGAAGCCGCCATAGATCATGCGCTTGCCGTCGAAGGGCATGGCCTCGCCCATCTGCTTCATGCGCGGGTCGCTCATGATCTTCTCATTGGCGGCATCGCGCGTCGCGCGGTCGGGATACTCGAACCAGGAGAAGACCACGACCTCGTCGGGCGTCGCCTTCACGGCGCCCTTGAAATCCGTGATCTTCCCGTCCGGGACATCGTCGCCCCAGGCCTCGACATGGCGCCTGACGCCGAACTCCTTGAACAGCGGCGCCGCATCGGCCGCTTGCTTGCGATACGCATCCTTGTTCGCAGCCGGGACTGCGACGATGAAACCTTCGACATAAGCCATCATGCTCTCCCTGATCGAGGGTTGCGGGGCAACCCTTCCGATAAAACGTTGATATCAACCTTATGGGCCTCTGCGAAAACCGGAAACCGCCCGTTCAGCCGCAGTAGGAGCTGACGGCCAGCGCCGGCTGGAAGCTCGCCGCGCCCTTCGACATGTCCTCATAGCGATCATGGTAGCGAACCCAGTCCATGATCGTTCCCTCGTTGCGACCCTTCGGGGTCATGTCGAGGAAGTTGTGCGTCCCGATCAGCAGGTCGCCGCCGCGCGCATAGGTCGAGTAGGTGTGGAAGATCCCGCCCGCCTCGTCGCGGTAGAAGACGCTGAAGCCCGGCATCTCGCCGCCCTCGCCGTCATGCATCTCGTAATTGTACTCGTAGCGGCCGGCCGCTTTCTCGGCCGGGCTCGGCGAGACGTGGAAGTCGTAGTTGAAGTCGCTTCCGGCCGAGGAAACCCAGGCGAAATCCCAGCCCATGCGACGCCGGAACGGCTGGAAGGCGACATAGGGCGCCCGCGAGACCGCGACCAGGCTGACATCGTGATGCTTCAGATGCCGGTTCGCGCCGTCGAAGTGATCGGCGAGGAAGGAGCAGCTCGGGCAGCCTTCGCTGGCGCCGGGCGCGAACATGAAGTGGTAGACGATCAGCTGGCTCTTGCCGGCGAACAGGTCGGCCAGCGACAGCTCTCCGTCCCAGCCCTCGAACGTGTAGTCCTTCTCGATCCTGACCCAGGGCAGCGCGCGCCGCTCGGCCGAGAGCGCGTCCCGCCGGCGGGTCAGTTCCTTCTCGTTGGCGAGGTGCGCCTTGCGGGCGGCAAGCCACTCCTCACGGGATACGATCCTGTGTTCCATCGTCTCCTCTCCTGTGCTTCCGCCGGCCGGGGCCGGCGGCCCTTCCATGCGCTGCCGGACAGGGCAGCGCTTCGCTCCGTCTCAGGCGAAGTAAGCCTCGAGCTTCTCCATGCTCCCGGTCCAGCCATGGGTGTGGCCACGCACGGCCGCATCGTCGAACAGCTTCTCGTGCAGCAGAGTGAGGATCGTGCCCTCGCCATCAGGCTTCAATGTGACGGTGACGCGCGACACACGCTCCGGCGTCGTCACCCAGGCCCAGCTGAAGACGAGCCGCTCGTTCTCGACGACCTCGATATAGCGTCCGGACACCTCATGGCGCTCGCCATTGTCCTCCCGCATCACGACGCGATAGGCGCCATCGACGCGCGGGTCGAGCTCGGCCTCCTGCGCCACGACGTTCTCGGGCCCGAACCAGCGCACGAGCAGTTCCGGATCGGTCCAGGCCTTGTAGACCTCGGCTGGCGACGCGTTGAGGCGGCGCTTCAGCGTGAGGCTCGGTGTCACCTGTTGGTGCATGCGCCCTTCCCTCCTCAGCTTTCGCCCTTGCGCCGCGCCTCGAGCAACGCCTCCAGCGCGTCGAGCCGCTCGGTCCAGAAGCGTTGATAGCGCGCCAGCCAACCCATCGCTTCCTCCATCGGCTCGGCGTTCAGATGGCAGGACACAGTGCGCCCCGTCTTCGTCCGCGTGACCAGCCCGGCATCCGAAAGGACGTCGAGATGCTTCATGATCGCCGGCAGCGACACCGGAAAGGGCTTCGCCAGCTCACTGACGGAAAGCCCGTCCTCCCCCTCCAGCCGCGCGAGCAGGGCCCGCCGCGTCGGATCCGCCAACGCGGAGAAGGTCCTGTCGAGCTGCGCCTCCTGAAACTTAACCATCGAGTTAAGTGTAGGCATCGTTTCCGCGCCCCGTCAAGCCCGCGGGGGCGAGGGGCCGCGCAATGTTCCAGCAAGCCGCAGCAACGACCACTCCTGGCGATTCTCCATGGAGGGCGGATGATGCGTCCCAGATCAGCCCAATCGGCGGCGCTCGCCGGCCGCGCGCTGCATGCCTATATCGCGTTCGTGCAGCGAACGACGCGCTTCAAGCCGGTCATTCCGGGCGGCCGCCCCTGGGAGCGCAGCCGCGAGCCCTTCATCGCCCTGACCTGGCACGGCCAGCAGATGCTGAGCCTGGCCGCGCTCGAAGGCGCGGCGCAGGTGGCCATCCTGACCTCGCTGCATTTCGACGGCACCGTCGTCACCTCCATCGTCGAGCGGGCCGGCTTCCGGACCATACGCGGGTCGGGAACGCAGAGCCGCCCGAAGATCCAGGCCAAGCGGGCGGTTCCGGCCTTCTTCCAGATGCGCGACGCGCTACGCGACGGCACCAGCATCCTGCTGACCGCCGACGTCCCGAAGGTGCCGCGCGTCGCCGGCAAGGGCGCGGTGCAGCTCGCCCGGGCGTCCGGCCGGCCGATCTATCTCTTCGCCGCCGTCACCAGCGCCCGCCTCGATCTCGACAACTGGGACCGGGCCAGCATCCCCCTGCCCTTCGGCCGCGGCTGCATCCTCTGGTCGGAGCCGCTCTATGTCCGCAAGGCGGCCGATGATCGCGAGATCGGCCTGATCGCGATGGATATCTCGGCGCGTCTCGACGAGCTCCATGCCACGGCCCATCAGTCGCTCGGCCGCGCCCGCTGAGCGCGCGCCGCCGTCAGGGGCGGGCGGGCGGCGGGCAATCGGCCGGGCTGCCGCAGATCTTGCCGGGCGGGCGCAGGATCTCGGGCTCGCCCGCAGGCTCGATGCGGATGCGGCTGAGATCACCGGAGAAGCGCAGACCGAGGCCCGAGGATATCAGCACGATCCGGGCGCGCGACGAGGCCAGGATCGTGGCATTGGCGCCGGCCAGGAAATGGGCGCTGCCGCCGAGGCTGGCATAGGTGCCGAACACGTCCTCGCGGCGGTCCAGGCCGTAGACCAGCATGATCACCCGGCCATAATCGGCGCCGAGCCCGATGCCGACCGACAAGGCCGACCAGATCACCGGCTCCGGCGCCCCCTCCGAGAAGCGCAGCTCGCCGCTGCCATGCCGCCCGCCGATCACGAAGGAGCCGCTCAGCTCGCCGCCGACGATATAGGCGTTGGGCTCTCCGAACAGGGCGAGCGAACGCTCGATGGGAATGCTGACCGTCTTAGAGGCCGCGTCGAACGCGCCCTCGACAAAGCGCAGAATATCGTTTCGGGACGTCGTCGGCAGCTGGCCCGGCCGAATCTGCTCCTTCGCCGGAGGCGTGCCCTGCGCCAGGGCCAGGACGCAGAGCGGCGGGGCGGCCAGCAGCGCCGCCAGCAGCAAGGCTCGACGCCCCACTCTCCCCACGGCGCGCAAGGCAGGCATCAGGCCGGCAGATTCATGGAAGAGTTGAACGGCAACGGCAATACGGTCCATGCAGGGCAAGACAGGGCGGCGCGCCCTGTCCTCAAAGCCATACCCGCACAGAGGCTCCGTGACGACCCACGACGTTGAACCGATTTGCGCCTGGCCGACGGCGCCCCTGCCGGCCGCCCCCTGCTCGACCGGCACCCGCATGCACGGAGCAAAACGGTGACCTCGCTGTCGCGCGCCCTCACCATCCGGCTGGGCCTGCTGGGCATCGTCCTGCTCGCGGCCCTCATCGCCGCCGTTCTGGCCTTCACCTTCATCACCGAGGATCCCGGCGCCCTACGCAACGATGTCACCTCACAGATCATCCAGCAAAGCATACGCCAATCGTCAGAGAGCGGGCTGCAGGTCGAGAAGACCGCCGGGCTCGCACAGATCGAGCGCGCCAGCCCCCGCCTCTGGTACCTCGTCTCCGACGGACGATCGGTCGTCGAGTATGCGCCAGCGTTGCGTCCGGGCCTGCCGATCGACATCCGGCTGGATGGCCCGACCATCGCCGCGCAGATGCGCGTCGGCGGCGACAATGCGCTTGCCTTCGACGTCATCGAGAAGGATGGCAGCCGCGTCATCGTGGCGACCGGCGGCGGCGCGCCCGGCTGGGACCTGATCCTGGGTTACTTCCTGCGCGCCATCGTCGTCCCCGCGCTGATCGTCTCCGTGGTCTTCGGCATCATCATCGCGGCCGCGATCGCGATGTCGGTATCCTATATCAGCGCGCGGCTGCGCAGCGCCGCCGAAGCGGCGGCCCGTATCGATCCGCGCGCGCCACGCGGATTGCTGCCGACCGAGGAGACCCCGGTCGAGCTGATGCCGCTGACCACGGTACTCAACTCGGCGCTCGACCAGATCGCGGGCAATATGGACGTGCAGCGGCGCTTCATGAACAACGTCGCGCACGAGCTGCGCACGCCGCTGGCCGTGATGCGCAGCCGGGTCGACGCGCTGCCCGACCAGCCGGCGCGTCTCCAGCTGACGACCGATCTGAGCCGCCTGACCACCATCGTCTCCTCGATGCTGCAGCTCGCCCGGCTCCACGCGACCGAGCTGCCGTTCGAGCCGATCCAGCTCAATGCGCTCGCGCGCTCGGTGCTGGCCGACCTCGCGCCGCTGATCCTGACCCATGGCGTCGATGTCGCGCTCGAAGAGGAAGGCGATCTGCACGCGACGATCGAGGCCAACGAGCCGACGGTCCGGGCGGCGCTCGCCAACCTCGTCGACAATGCCCTGCGACACGCCAGGACAAGGTCGACCATCCTGGTCCGCGTGCTCGACGGGGCCGTGCTGGAGGTCATCGACGACGGCGTCGGGATCGCCAGCGGCAAGCGCAACCAGGCGCTGGAGCCGTTCAACCGCATGTCGCAGAGCTCGACCGGCGCCGGCCTCGGCTTGACGATCGTGCGCGACATCATGGCCGCCCATGGCGGCTCCATCGCCATTCTCGGCAATGACGGCGGCGGCACCATCGTACGCCTGGCCTTCCCGCCGGACGGCACCAGCCGCGACTGATACGGGAGCCCCCATCGCTTTGTCGCTAGGATTGCTCTCGCGCCTCGTCCCGATCGAAAGCGGCGCTAGAGCACCGGCTCGGTCGCCTTGAGCATGTAACCGATGCCGCGCAGCGAGGTGATCTCGACCTGCGCCCCGGCATCGCGGAGCTTGCGGCGCAGCCGCGAGATCTGCGCTTCGAGCGTGTTGGATTCGATCAGATCGTCGAAGCCATAGACCGCCTCGATCAGCACGTCGCGCGTGACGACGCGCCCGGCGCGCTGCACGAGAGCTTCCAGGATGAGCGCCTCGCGCCGGCGCAGATCGAGCGGTTCGCTCCCGACGCAGGCGCTGCGCCCCTCGAGGTCGAGCGAGAGGTTGCCGGCGGCGATGACCAGTGAGCGCCTCGGGTGACGGCGGCGCAGGATCACCCGCAGGCGGGCGAGCAGCTCGTCTGGCTCGAAGGGCTTGACCAGATAGTCGTCCGCACCGCCGTTGAGCCCCTCGATGACGTCAGACTTCGCGTCCCGCGCCGTCAGGATCAGGAAGGCCGGGCGCTTTTCCTCGGCGCTGAGCGCCTTCACGATCGACAGGCCGTCGCCGTCCGGCAACCGCCGGTCGACGATGGCAAGGTCGAAGGGCGCCGTCCGCAACGCGGCCAGCGCGGCATCGATCGTCGTGGTGCGATCCACGATCAGCCCCGCATTCGTGAGAAGCGAGGAGAGGAAGCCCATCAGGTCCGGCTCGTCCTCGACGATCAATGCGCGCATGTCTGGCCTGTGAGGGTGCGGGGATGGAACGTGATGCCGGATCGGGGCGATGGATTCCAGTATCCCACCCCATCCCCACCTGGAAACGGCCGAAAGGCCGTGGATCGGGAGGCCGGCCCTCGAAGGCCGGCCTCGATGATCGATCAGAAGCGGTAGTTGAGGCCCGCCTTGACGAGATGCTCGGTGACGCCGACGCGGCTGCGCGTATTGCCGAGCTGGAAGTTCTGCTTGCCGAGCGAGACGTAGTTGTATTCGAGCTTGGCGGAGAGGTGGTCGGTGATGCCGTATTCGGCGCCGGCGCCGACGACATAACCCAGCTTGCTCTTCGTCTTCGACACGAGACCGTCGGTCGCCTTCAGGCTGCCATAGGCCAGACCGCCGGTGCCGTAGACCAACAGGCGATCGAAAGCGACACCGGCGCGCGCCTTCAGGGTTCCGAGATAGCGCATGTCGGCGCCGACGCCGCCGTGCTTGGTGCCCTTGCCCATGCCGTTCATCGACATGTCGCCTTCCCAGCCGAAGACCATGTTGCCGAGCTGCAGGTTGGAGCCGATCTGGCCGCCGAGCAGCAGCTCGTTGCGGCTCTTCTTCGCGGTCGTGCCGGTAAAGCGATCGAACGCTCCGCCGGCATGGATACCGGCATAGACGCCGGTCCAGTTATAGGCGCGCGGAGCGGTGTAGACCGGCCACTCCTGAGCGCGCGGCAAGGAACGGTCCGCCGCCGCCACGGGCACCGAGAACAGGGCCAGCAGGCCCAGGCCCGCCAGGGAAATGGTGCGAAACATCAAGGACTCCTTGCGGCGGCTCTGATCGCCGCCGACGCATCTGCCGGCATCCCGCCTCCGCGGATCGGAGCGGGTCAGCAGGGCGCAGATTGCGAGCGAAGATTACGGCAAGGTTGCCCATCGAAGAGGCAGCCGCAGGGGCCGCGCGATCAGGCCCGGCTCCTCGCTGCGGAGCATGATGCAGGGCGCCGCCTCAGGCCGCGGCGGCGGCCTCGTGGCGGGAGACATGCGCCACGGCGGCACGCAGGTCGGCCAAGGTCGCCTCCGCGCCGACGCAGCGCTCGGCGAGATGGCGCCGGAAGAGGCGTGCGCCGGGCCGACCGGGAAAAAGGCCGACCAGATGGCGGGTGAAGGCGTGCAGCCGCCCGCCTCGCTCGAGATGCGCCGCGATATGCGGCTCCAGCGCCTCCAGCATGGCGAAGGCATCCGGCACCGGCGCCGCGACGCCGAAGAGCAGCGGATCGGCCTGAAGCAGGATCTCCGGGTTCTGATAAGCCTCGCGGCCGATCATCACGCCGTCGAGCCTCTCCAGATGCGGCAGCCATTCGGACGGCGCCTTGATACCACCGTTGACGGCGGTGGGCAGATCGGGATTCGCCGCCTTGAGGCGATAGGCGCGCTCGTAGTCGAGCGGCGGGATCTCGCGGTTCTCCTTGGGCGAGAGGCCCTGCAGCCAAGCCTTGCGCGCATGGACGATCAAGGCATCGACGCCGGCCGCGCGCACCGAAGCCGCCAGCGCATCGAGCGCCGCCTCGGGGTCCTGATCGTCGACGCCGATGCGGCATTTCACCGTGAGGGGGATTGAAACCACCGCCTTCATCGCCGCGACGCAATCGCCGACCAACGCCGGCTCGCGCATCAGGCAGGCACCGAAGGCGCCGCCCTGCACCCGGTCGGAGGGGCAGCCGCAATTCAGGTTGATCTCGTCATAGCCGAAATCGGCGCCGATCCGTGCCGCCTCGGCGAGGAGCTTCGGGTCATTGCCGCCGAGCTGGAGCGCGACGGGATGCTCCACCGCATCGAAGCCGATCAGCCGCTCGCGATCGCCGCGGATCACCGCCTGCGCGGTCACCATCTCGGTGTAGAGCAGCGCATGGCGCGACATAAGACGATGGATGAGCCGGCAATGACGATCGGTCCAGTCCATCATGGGGGCGACCGAGAAGCGCCAGGGGCTGATCGCACCGTCAGCTGCGTTGGTCTGAATCTCTCTGCTCAACTCGCTGGACCTGCCGATGCCTTGCTTTGCGACGACGCCCGCCGTCGCGGGCGGCGCCAGCGAGGGCTTGCCCGCAAGGGCGAGCCTGTTCGTCAAACCTGCCGATAGGGCGGAACTTCCGCCTATATGGCGCAAATCGCCCGCGAGCGCGAGGGCTTCCGTTCCCGGCGTGCCACGCGAATCTGTCCCGATGGCCCCCTGCAGGCGATCGCAGTCATGGAACTGCGCGGCCCGCCTGCCGTTTGAGGAGGTGGCCGGAGGGACATCCACGCACGGGGCGAGGCCGGCCTGGTCACCGGGACATGCCGGGAGAGGACATGGCACAGACTCCGCTTGTCTCGCGACGCTCCCGCATGCGGCAGTTCTTCCGCATCGCACTGCGCTACTGGGGCGGGGAAACCCGTTGGCACGCCTGGGCGCTAACTGCCGCTGTCCTGCTGTTCGTCGCAGCGCAAACCGCCGCCGCCGTCGGCATCAACCGCTGGAACCGCTGGTTCTTCGACGCCCTTGAAAAGCGCGATGTCGACGCGGTCTGGGCGACGACAGGCTGGCTGCCTTTTCTTCTGGGAGCCGCGGCGCTGTCGATGTCGGGCCTCGTCGTCAGCCGGATGCTGTTGCAGGTGCGCTGGCGCGAGAACCTGACGCGCCGCCTAGCCGGCTGGTGGATCGCCGACCAGCGCTATTATCGCCTGGGTTTCCTGACCAAGGAGATGACCGCGCCGGAATACCGGATCGCCGAGGATGCCCGCCTCGCCATCGAGCCACTCGTCGAGCTGGCAATCGGGCTGATCACCGCCTTCGTCACCGCGGCGACCTTTGCAGCGATCCTCTGGCAGGTCGCCGGTGCGGCCGAATTCACCCTGGGCGGAAACGCGATCGTGATCCCCAGCTACATGGCGGTCGCGGCGGTCATCTATGCGGTGATCGCCTCACTCGGGGCCTATTTCACCGGCCGCCCGCTGGTCGCGCGGGTCGCGCGCAAGAACGAGATGGAGGCGCAATTCCGGGCCGAGATGACGCGGCTGCGCGAGAACGCCGAGAGCATCGCGCTGATCCGGGGCGATGCGGACGAGCGCAGCTCGGTCGGCGAAAGCTATGGGCGCGTGGTGGCGGCCTGGCTCAGGATCGTCCGCCAGCAGGGCATCATCGCGCTGGTGCTCAACACGAACGGAGCCCTGTTCCCGATCGTACCGCTGCTGCTGATCGCGCCCAAATTCCTCGCCGGCACGGTCACGCTCGGCGCGGTCGTGCAGGTCGTCGCCGCCTTCAGCGCCGTCCAGGCCGCCCTGATCTGGTTCGTCGACAACTTCATCAGGCTGGCCGAATGGTTCGCTTCCGTCACCCGGGTGGACGAGCTGGTCGAGGAGCTCGAGGCGCTGGACATCGGCACCATCATGGAAGGAGACACCCGGATCGCGCTCGAGCGGAGCGACGACGGCGCGATCCATATCGACAACCTGTCCATCGCCCACAGCAACGGCCGCATCGTCGTGGCGGACGCCACCGTGACCGTCGAACGAGGTGCGAAAGTGCTGCTCGCGGGCGAGAGCGGCTCCGGGAAGAGCACGCTGATCCGCGCGCTCGCCGGGCTGTGGCCCTGGGGCTCCGGCTCGATCCGCGTGCCGCCTGGACAGTCGATCGCCTTCGTCCCGCAGAAGCCCTATCTGCCCCGCGGCACCCTGCGTGCGATCCTGCTCTACCCCGACTCCGACCGTTCCGTCGCCGACGAGACCATCGTCGAAGCCTTGCAGCGCTGCGGCCTGGGCTATCTGGCGCGGCGGCTCGACGAGGAGGAGGAAGACTGGGACCGTGTCCTGTCGGGCGGCGAGCGCCAGCGCGTCGCCTTCGCCCGCCTCCTGCTGCTGCAACCCGACATCATCGTGATGGACGAGGCGACCTCGGCGCTCGACGAGGAGAGCCAGGCCGCGCTGCTCAGCCTGTTCGACAACGAGCTGGCCGACGCCACGCTGATCAGCGTCGGCCACAGGCCCGGCCTCGAGGACTATCATGACCAGAAGATCACGCTCGAGCGCCGCCCCGCCGGCGCCCATGTCACTTCCAGGCGCCTGCGGAAATCGCTCTGGCGGCTGTTCCGGAGCCGCAGCGCGGCCAATGAGGACAACCGCCCGGAGGCCGAGTGACCCGGCCTGTCGCGCGGCGGCGCTCGCGCGGAGCGCCGCCGGCCAGCGTCACTTCTTGGCGCGAGCGACGATCTGTGTGGGGTTGACGAAGCGCAGGGCGATGACGAGCCAGATCAGGGTGGTGACCATGTAGATCACGGCCATGGCGTCGATCGACTGCACCGCGCGCACGCCGGCGGCGAAGACCGCGTAGTAGAGCGCGACGACGAGCGTCTGGCTGGTCGGGCCGGCGGTGAGGAAGGTCAGCTCGAACATGGCGAGCGTCCGGACCAGCACCAGGAGCAGCGCCGCCAGGATGCCCGGCATGAGCAGCGGCAGCAGCACATGCACGAAGAGCTTGAAGGTGTTGGCGCCGAAGACGCGCGCCGCCGACTCGATCTTGGTGTCGATCTGCTCGATGAACGGGATCATCACCAGGATGACGAAGGGTACGGTCGGCACCAGGTTCGCCAGCACCACGCCCGACATCGAGCCGGCGAAGCCGGTCTGGTAGAGCACGGTCGCGAGCGGAATGCCGAAGGTGATCGGCGGCACCAGGAGCGGCAGCAGGAAGAGCAGCATCACGAGCTTCTTGCCCGGGAAATCCCGCCGCGCCAGCGCATAGGCCGCCGGCACGCCGATGAGCCCGGAGAGCGCCACCACCAGGAA
>NZ_FUYX01000008.1 GCF_900168195.1 Allobosea thiooxidans
GACACCGTGAAGACGACGGTGACGGGCGTCGAGATGTTCCGCAAGCTGCTGGACCAGGGCCAGGCTGGCGACAACATCGGCGCGCTGCTGCGCGGCACGAAGCGCGAGGACGTCGAGCGCGGCCAGGTGCTGTGCAAGCCGGGCTCGGTGAAGCCGCACACGAAGTTCAAGGCCGAGGCCTACATCCTGACGAAGGAAGAGGGTGGCCGTCACACGCCGTTCTTCACCAACTACCGCCCGCAGTTCTACTTCCGCACGACGGATGTGACCGGCGTGGTGACCCTGCCCGAGGGCACGGAGATGGTGATGCCGGGCGACAACATCTCGATGGAGGTGACGCTGATCGCCCCGATCGCGATGGAAGAGAAGCTGCGCTTCGCCATCCGCGAAGGCGGCCGCACCGTCGGCGCCGGCGTCGTCGCCTCGATCATCGCGTAACGCGTTTTCGTGAGGGGCGAGGGCCCTTCGGGCCTTCGCCTTTTCACGTCACGGAGAGAACAAGACCATGAACGGTCAGAACATTCGGATCCGCCTCAAGGCGTTCGACCACCGCATCCTCGACGCTTCGACGCGCGAGATCGTGTCGACCGCGAAGCGGACGGGCGCCCAGGTCCGCGGACCGATTCCGCTGCCCACGCTCATCGAGAAGTTCACCGTCAACCGCTCGCCCCACATCGACAAGAAGTCGCGCGAGCAGTTCGAGATGCGGACCCACAAGCGGGTCCTCGATATTGTCGATCCGACTCCCCAGACGGTCGACGCCCTCATGAAGCTCGATCTCGCCGCCGGCGTCGACGTCGAAATCAAGCTCTAAGTCGAAGCTGGTCTGAACGGCGAATCGCTACCCAGTTCGTCTGACCATCTTCGGATCCGATTTGAACGGGTCCTCTGTTTCCGGCTTCCCCGGATGGACATGACCCCAAGAGAAGGTAGGCACCGATGCGTTCCGGTGTGATTGCACAGAAAGTCGGGATGACCCGCATCTTCACGGATGCCGGCGAGCACATCCCGGTCACCGTGCTGAAGCTCGACAACTGCCAGGTCGTCGCGCATCGCACGAAGGAGAAGAACGGCTATGTGGCCGTGCAGCTGGGCTCCGGCACGGCGAAGGTGAAGAACGTCTCGAAGGCGGAGCGCGGTCATTTCGCGGTCGCCAAGGTCGAGCCGAAGCGCAAGGTGGTGGAGTTCCGCGTCTCCGATGACGCGCTGATCCCCGTCGGCGCCGAGCTGACCGCGGACCACTTCGTCGTCGGCCAGTATGTCGACGTTTCCGGCACCACCACCGGCAAGGGCTTCGCCGGCGGCATGAAGCGCTGGAACTTCGGCGGCCTGCGCGCCACCCACGGTGTCTCGATCTCGCATCGCTCGATCGGTTCGACCGGCGGCCGTCAGGATCCGGGCAAGACCTTCAAGAACAAGAAGATGCCGGGCCATCTCGGCGCCGAGCGCGTCACCACGCAGAACCTGCGCGTCGTCCAGACGGATGTCGAGCGCGGCCTGATCCTCGTCGAGGGCGCCGTTCCGGGCGTCGCCGGCGGCTGGATCCATGTCCGTGACGCCGTCAAGCGCGCTCTGCCGAAGGATGCGCCGCTGCCGGGCAAGTTCAAGGTTTCCGGCGAGGCCAAGGCGGAAGAGGCTCCTGCGGCCCAGGCTGAGGAGAACGCGTGATGAAATTCGATATCACCACTCTCGAGGGCAAGTCGGCCGGTTCGGTCGAGCTGTCGGATGCGGTGTTCGGCCTCGAGCCGCGCGCTGACCTCCTCGCCCGCATGGTTCGCTATCAGCTCGCCAAGCGCCGCGCCGGGACGCACAAGTCCAAGGGCCGCTCGGAGATCGATCGCACCCGCAAGAAGATCTACAAGCAGAAGGGCACCGGCGGCGCTCGCCACGGTGCGGCTTCGGCTCCGCAGTTCCGCGGCGGCGGCAAGGCCTTCGGCCCGGTCCTGCGCGATCATGCCCATGATCTTCCCAAGAAGGTCCGCGCTCTGGCCCTGCGCCACGCGCTCTCGGCCAAGGCGAAGGACGCCGGCATCATCGTCATCGACGATGCCAAGCTCGCCGAGCCGAAGACCAAGGTGCTGCTCGGCCATTTCGGCAAGCTCGATCTGTCGAGCGCGCTGATCATCGGCGGCGCCGAGATCGACGCCAATTTCGGCCTGGCTGCTCGCTCGATCCCGAATGTCGACGTGCTGCCGGTCCAGGGCATCAACGTCTATGACATCCTGCGTCGCGACAAGCTCGTCCTGACGCGCGCGGCTGTCGATGCGCTGGAGGCGCGCTTCAAATGAGCCAGTCCGCCAAGAACCTGGACCCGCGCCACTACGATGTGATCGTGGCGCCGGTCATCACCGAGAAGGCGACGATGCTCTCGGAGCACAACAAGGTCGTCTTCAAGGTCGCCCGCACTGCGACTAAGCCGCAGATCAAGGCGGCGATCGAGAAGCTCTTCGACGTCAAGGTCAAGAGCGTCAACACGATCGTCACCGAAGGCAAGGTCAAGGTTTTCCGTGGCCGCCCCGGTCAGCGCTCGGACGTCAAGAAGGCCGTTGTGACCCTCGAAGAGGGCCACTCGATCGACGTGACCACGGGCCTCTGAGGGAAGGATCGCCATCATGGCTTTGAAACACTTCAAGCCGATCACGCCGAGCCTTCGCCAGCTCGTGATCGTCGACCGGAGCGAGCTCTACAAGGGCAAGCCGGTCAAGGCTCTGACCGAGGGCAAGAGCTCCTCGGGCGGCCGCAACAACATGGGCCGCATCACCGTCCGCTTCCGCGGCGGTGGCCACAAGCGCACGCTGCGTCTCGTCGACTTCAAGCGTCGCGGCAAGGCCGGCATCCCGGCGACCGTCGAGCGGATCGAGTACGATCCCAACCGCTCGGCCTTCATCGCCCTGATCACGTATCAGGACGGCGAGCAGTCCTACATCCTGGCGCCGCAGCGCCTGGCTGTCGGCGATACGGTCCTCGCGGGTGACTCGGTCGACGTGAAGCCCGGCAACGCGGCCCCGATGGGCTCGCTGCCGATCGGCACGATCGTCCACAATGTCGAGCTCAAGATCGGCAAGGGCGGCGCCCTGGCCCGTTCGGCCGGCAACTACGCCCAGATCGTCGGTCGCGACCAGGGCTACGTCATCGTTCGCCTGAACTCGGGCGAGCAGCGCCTGATCTCGGGCCAGTGCTACGCCACCGTCGGCGCCGTCTCGAACCCGGATCACATGAACCGGAACGACGGCAAGGCCGGTCGCTCCCGCTGGCTCGGCCGCCGTCCGCACAACCGCGGCGTCTCGATGAACCCGGTCGACCACCCGCATGGCGGTGGTGAAGGCCGGACCTCGGGCGGCCGTCACCCGGTTACGCCCTGGGGTCTGCCGACCAAGGGCAAGAAGACCCGCTCCAACAAGCGGACCGACACCTTCATCGTGTCGAGCCGTCACGCCCGCAAGAAGAAGAACTGAGGTCCGTCATGGCGCGTTCGCTTTGGAAAGGTCCGTTCGTCGACGGATACCTCCTGAAGAAGGCCGAGGTCGCCAGGACCTCGGGCCGCAATGAAGTCATCAAGATCTGGAGCCGCCGCTCCACGATCCTGCCGCAGTTCGTCGGTCTGACGTTCGGCGTCTACAACGGCCAGAAGCATGTGCCGGTGTCCGTGTCCGAGGAGATGGTGGGCCACAAGTTCGGCGAGTTCTCGCCGACGCGCACCTTCCACGGCCACGCTGCCGACAAGAAGGCGAAGAGGAAGTAAGCCATGGGTAAAGCATCCGCCCCCCGTGCGCTGCCTGAGAACGAAGCGGTTGCGGTCGCCCGCAACCTGCGCGTCTCGCCGCAGAAGCTGAACCTCGTCGCTCAGCTGATCCGCGGCAAGAAGGTCTCGACGGCGCTCGCCGATCTCGAGTTCTCGCGCAAGCGCATCGCGAACGACGTTCGCAAGTGCCTGCAGAGCGCGATCGCCAACGCCGAGAACAATCATGATCTCGACGTCGACGATCTCGTCGTCGCCCAGGCGTTCGTCGGCAAGGCGCTCGTCATGAAGCGCTTCCACGCCCGCGCCCGCGGCCGTGGCGCCCGTATCATGAAGCCGTTCTCGAACATCACGATCGTGGTGCGCGAGCAGGCTGCGCAGGCCTGAGGAGAGAACGATGGGTCAGAAAATCAATCCGATCGGCCTGCGCCTCGGCATCAACCGTACCTGGGACTCGCGTTGGTTCGCCAACAAGGGCGAGTACGGCAAGCTGCTGCATGAGGACATGGCCATCCGCGCCGCCCTGATGAAGCTGCTGAAGCAGGCCGCCGTCTCGAAGATCATCATCGAGCGTCCGCACAAGAAGTGCCGCGTCACCATCCACTCGGCTCGCCCGGGCGTGGTGATCGGCAAGAAGGGTGCCGACATCGAGAAGCTCCGCAAGGAGGTGATGAAGCTCACCAAGGCTGACGTCACGATCAACATCGTCGAGGTGCGCAAGCCCGAGATCGACGCGACGCTCGTCGCCGACTCGATCGCTCAGCAGCTCGAGCGCCGTGTCGCCTTCCGTCGCGCCATGAAGCGCGCCGTGCAGTCGGCCATGCGTCTCGGCGCCGAGGGCATCCGCATCAACTGCTCGGGCCGTCTCGGCGGCGCCGAGATCGCCCGCCTCGAATGGTACCGCGAGGGCCGCGTGCCGCTGCATACGCTGCGCGCCGATGTCGATTACGGTGTGGGCACCGCCTTCACGACCTACGGGACGTGCGGCATCAAGGTCTGGATCTTCAAGGGCGAGATCCTGGAACACGACCCGATGGCCCAGGACAAGCGCCTCTCCGACGAGGGCGGCCGCTCCGGCGGTCGTGATCGCGACCATCGCGATCGTCGCGAGCAGGCTGCGTAAGGCTGATCGAGAAGAGCCATGCTGCAACCAAAACGCACTAAGTTCCGCAAGCAGTTCAAGGGACGCATCTCCGGCGTCGCCAAGGGCGGCACGGACCTGAACTTCGGCCAGTTCGGCCTGAAGGCTCAGGAGCCCGAGCGTATCACGGCCCGGCAGATCGAGGCGGCCCGCCGCGCGATCACCCGCGCGATGAAGCGCGTCGGTCGCGTCTGGATCCGCGTGTTCCCGGACGTGCCGGTTTCCAAGAAGCCGACCGAAGTCCGCATGGGTAAGGGCAAGGGTTCGCCCGAGTTCTGGGCCGCCAAGGTCAAGCCCGGCCGGATCATGTTCGAGCTCGACGGCGTGTCGGAGGAGATCGCCCGCGAGGCGCTCCGTCTCGGCGCCGCCAAGCTGCCGATCAAGACCCGATTCATCCAGCGCATCGCCGAGTGAGGGAGGGCGACATGAAGATCACACAGCGTCTTTCCGATCTGAAGGCCATGAGCACGGACCAGCTCCAGGACGAGCTGCTCAAGCTGAAGAAGGAGCAGTTCAACCTGCGCTTCCAGCGGGCGACCGGCCAGCTCGAGAACACCGCGCGCGTCACCGAGGTGCGCAAGGACATCGCCCGCATCAGAACGCTGCAGCGGTCGAAGGCCGTTGCGGCCAGCGCGTGAGGAGAACACAATGCCGAAGCGCGTACTGCAGGGCGTCGTCGTCAGCGACAAGCAGAACAAAACTGTTGTCGTGAAGGTCGAGCGGCGTTATACGCACCCGCTCCTCAAGAAGACGGTTCGCCGTACCAAGAACTATCACGCCCATGACGAGGCGGGTGCGTTCAAGGTTGGCGATACGGTCTGGATCGAGGAGTCCAAGCCGATTTCCAAGCTGAAAAGCTGGGTTGTGCTCGACGACGCCCCCAAGGCGTGAGGCGAGACGGCTTCGCCCGGCCCCGAATCAGGGGCGGGCGGGGCACGGCCTCGGACCGAAAAGTGGACGCCACTCTTCGGATGATCCCGATGCCACCCAAAACGGATCGCCTGTCCTTGCGTCCAAAGGACGCAGGGCGAGCCGTAGGAAGCCGGACATGTTTCTCCGCAAAGGTGGGCTCCACTTTTGCGGATCATGTTTTGTTTTGAGGCCAGGGGGCGATCGACCCCCGTCAGTCGTAGTCCCTGCCAGCGCTGAGGCCGGCCGGGAAACCGCCTGATACACAGATTGGAAGGATCAAGGCCATGATCCAGGTGCAGACGAATCTCGACGTCGCCGACAATTCCGGCGCGCGTCGCGTGATGTGCATCAAGGTTCTCGGCGGGTCGAAGCGCAAGTACGCCGGTGTCGGCGACATCATCGTCGTTTCGATCAAGGAAGCCATTCCGCGCGGTCGCGTGAAGAAGGGCGACGTCATGAAGGCGGTCGTCGTTCGCACCGCCAAGGACGTCAAGCGCGCCGACGGTTCGGTGATCCGCTTCGACCGCAATGCGGCCGTGCTGATCAACAACCAGAAGGAGCCGGTCGGCACGCGTATCTTCGGACCGGTTCCGCGCGAGCTGCGCGCCAAGAACCACATGAAGATCATCTCGCTGGCGCCGGAGGTGCTGTGATGGCTGCGAAGATCAAGAAGGGCGACAAGGTCGTCGTGCTCGCCGGCCGCGACAAGGGCAAGGCGGGCGAGGTTCTCCAGGTTCTGCCGAAGGACGGCCGCGCCGTCGTGCGTGGCGTGAACCTGGTGAAGCGCCACACCAAGCAGTCCCCGCAGTCCGAGGGCGGCATCATCAGCAAGGAAGCGACGATCGACCTGTCGAACATCGCCATCGCCGATCCCAAGGACGGCAAGGCGACCCGCGTCGGTTTCAAGGTGCTCGATGACGGCCGCAAGGTTCGTTTCGCCAAGCGTTCGGGGGATCTGATCGATGGCTGAGGCTCAGCAGGCGGCTCTCTCGCCGCGCATGAAGAAGCATTACGAGGACGTCGTTCGTCCCGCGATGATCAAGGAATTCGGCTACAAGAACGTCATGGAAGTGCCGACGATCGAGAAGATCGTCATCAACATGGGCGTTGGCGAGGCGACTGCCGACCGCAAGAAGGTCGACAACGCCGCGGGGGATCTCGCCCTCATCGCTGGCCAGAAGCCGGTCATCACCAAGTCCCGCCTGGCCATCGCCGGCTTCAAGCTGCGCGAGAACATGCCGGTGGGCTGCAAGGTCACGCTGCGCAAGACGCGGATGTACGAGTTCGTCGACCGGCTCGTCACCATCGCGCTTCCGCGGGTGCGCGACTTCCGTGGTCTCAACCCGAAGTCGTTCGACGGGCGCGGCAATTTCGCGCTCGGGATCAAGGAGCACATCGTGTTCCCCGAGATCAACTACGACAAGGTCGACCAGGTCCTGGGCATGGACGTGATCGTCTGCACGACTGCGAAGTCGGACGACGAGGCACGCGCCCTGCTCAAGCACTTCAACTTCCCGTTCCGGCAGTGAACCTAAGCGTTCATACGCGGAAACCAGGAGAGATCGATGGCTAAGAAAAGCTCCGTCGAGAACAATGAGCGCCGCAGGAAGCTGGTGAAGAAATTCGCCGGCCGCCGTGCTCGCCTTCTCGCGATCGCCAATGACGACAACCAGCCGATGGACGAGCGTTTCCTCGCCCGCCTCAAGCTGGCCGAACTGCCGCGCAACTCGGCCAAGAACCGCATCCGCAACCGCTGCGAGGTGACGGGCCGTCCGCGTGCGTTCTATCGCAAGCTGAAGATGTCGCGTGTCGCGCTGCGTGAACTCGGCAACAAGGGGCTGGTTCCCGGCCTCGTGAAGTCGAGCTGGTAAGGAGGACAGGAACAATGGCAGTCATTGATCCGCTCGGCGATATGCTGACCCGCATCCGCAATGCGCAGATGCGTCGCAAGTCGCGTGTTTCCACCCCCGGCTCGAAGCTGCGCGCCCGCGTGCTCGACGTGCTGCAGTCCGAGGGCTACATCCGCGGCTACTCGCAGACCGAGTTCGGCAACGGCCGGACCGAGTTCGACATCGAGCTGAAGTATCACGAGGGCCAGCCGGTCATCCGGTCGATCTCGCGTGTTTCGAAGCCCGGCCGCCGCGTCTACTCGTCGGTCGAGACCATGCCGCGCGTGGCCGACGGCCTCGGCGTGACGATCGTCTCGACGCCGCGTGGCGTGATGGCCGATCATGTGGCCCGCGAGCAGAACGTGGGCGGCGAAGTGCTCTGCAAGGTCTTCTGACCTTTCAGGCGCCGCTCATATTCAGGAGAGATCCAATGTCTCGTATCGGAAAGAAGCCGGTTTCGGTTCCCGCGGGCGTCACCGCCACGGTTGCCGGCCAGCTCGTCAAGGTCAAGGGCTCGAAGGGCGAGCTCTCCTTCGAGGTGCCCGAGGACGTCTCGGTCGCCATGGAGGACGGCGCGATCGCGGTGCAGCCGCGTTCGCAGTCGAAGCGCGCCCGCGCGCTCTGGGGCACCTCGCGCGCCCGCATCAACAACCTCGTGATCGGCACCACCGCCGGCTTCGAGAAGCGCCTCGAGATCAACGGCGTCGGCTACAAGGCCGCCGTCGCTGGCAAGGTGCTGAAGCTGTCGCTCGGCTTTAGCCACGACATCGACTACGAAATCCCGGCCGGTGTCGCGATCACGACGCCGAAGCCGACGGAGATCGTCGTCGCCGGCATCGACAAGCAGGTCGTCGGCCAGACCGCCGCGGAGATCCGCGACTATCGTGGCCCCGAGCCTTACAAGGGCAAGGGCGTCAAGTACGCCGGCGAATTCATCTTCCGCAAGGAAGGCAAGAAGAAGTAAGGACGCCAGCCATGAGCAAGCAGAACGATGTGACTGCGCGCCGCAAGGCCCGCGTCCGCCGCGCGGTCAAGGCGGTTGCCAATGGTCGCCCGCGCCTGTCCGTGCACCGCACCGGCAAGCAGATCTACGCCCAGGTCATCGACGACGTGAAGGGGGTCACCCTCGCTTCCGCCTCGTCGCGCGACAAGGACGTTCGCGACCAGATCAAGTCCGGCGCGAATGTCGAGGCGGCCGGCCAGATCGGCAAGATCGTCGCCGAGCGCGCGGTCAAGGCCGGCGTGACGGAAGTGGTCTTCGACCGCGGCCCGTACATGTACCATGGCCGCGTCAAGGCGCTGGCCGATGCGGCCCGCGAGGGCGGCCTCAGCTTCTGAGGTTATCGGGTTTCGCCCGGCCGGCGTTCGCGCGCCAGCCGGGCGGTACTCGTTTACAAGCTTCCCCGCGCAATGAGGCACGGGGTTAGGCTCGAGCGAGCGGCGGGGCTTCGATCCTCGTCCGCGCAAGTAAGAGGACAGACACATGGCTAGAGAGCCGCGTGAGCGTCGGGATAGCGAAGAGCGCGATTCCGAATTCGTGGACAAGCTCGTCCACATCAACCGCGTCGCCAAGGTGGTGAAGGGTGGTCGTCGCTTCGGCTTCGCCGCACTCGTCGTCGTCGGCGACCAGAAGGGCCGCGTCGGCTTCGGCCACGGCAAGGCTCGTGAAGTTCCCGAGGCGATCCGCAAGGCGACGGAAGCTGCCAAGCGCGGCCTCGTCCGCATCCCGCTGCGCGAGGGCCGCACCCTCCATCACGACGTGCAGGGCCGCCACGGCGCCGGCAAGGTCGTTCTGCGCGCGGCTCCGGCCGGTACCGGCATCATCGCCGGCGGTCCGATGCGCGCCGTCTTCGAGGCGGTCGGCATGCAGGACGTCGTGTCGAAGTCGCTCGGCTCCTCGAACCCCTACAACCTCGTGCGCGCCACGTTCGACGCGCTGAAGAACGAGGACAGCCCGCGCTCGGTCGCGGCCCGTCGCTCGCTCAAGGTTTCGGCCCTGCAGACCCGTCGCCGCGATGCCGGCACGGATGCGGCCGCGGAAGCGTGAGGAGGGTTCGATGGCAAAGGCTGAGAAGACCCTCACCGTCGAGCAGATCGGCTCCCCGATCCGCCGCGACGCCACCCAGCGCCAGACCCTGATCGGTCTCGGCCTGAACAAGATCCGCCGCCGCTCGACCCTCCAGGACACCCCCGCGGTGCGTGGCATGGTCGAGAAGGTCAAGCACCTCGTGCGCGTCGTCGACGCGAAGTGAGGAGGGCGACACCATGAAACTCAACGAGATTCGTGACAACGAAGGCGCTCTCAAGCAGCGCATCCGCGTGGGCCGTGGCATCGGCTCGGGCAAGGGCAAGACCGGTGGCCGTGGCGTCAAGGGTCAGACCTCGCGCGCCGGCGTCGCCATCAAGGGCTTCGAAGGCGGCCAGATGCCGCTCTATCGCCGCCTGCCGAAGCGCGGCTTCAACAACCTGTTCGGCAAGGATCTGAACGAGGTGAACCTCGGTCGCATCCAGCAGGCCGTGGAAGCCGGCAAGCTCGACGCCAAGGGCGCCGTGACCGTCGAGGCGCTCGTCGCCGCCGGAGTCATCACCCGCCAGGCCAAGGACGGCGTGAAGATCCTCGGCGTCGGTGAGCTCAAGACCAAGCTCGCTTTCGAGGTTGCCGGTGCGTCCAAGTCGGCCGTCGCCGCGATCGAGAAGGCCGGCGGTTCGGTCAAGATTCTGGCTGCCGCTTCACAGGCGTGACCCTAGCGCCTACATGACCTTTGCGAACGGCGGCCGGGCCCTGCGCCTTGGCCGCCGTTCGACTGTTTGACGCAAGGCGCGAATCCGCAGACAGCACCATGTGTGCGTTTGGAAACGTGCTTCAACGACCAGTTTGAGACCCAAGGACCGGACGCATGGCATCGGCGGCTGAACAGCTTGCGGCAAACCTCAATTTCGGGGCCTTCGCCAAGGCGGACGAACTCAAGAAGCGTATCTGGTTCACGCTGGGCGCGCTCGTCATCTACCGGCTGGGCACCTACATCCCGCTGCCGGGCATGAACCCGGATGCGGTGGCCGACCTGTTCCGCCAGACCCAGTCCGGCATGCTCGGCATGTTCAACATGTTCTCGGGTGGTGCGGTTGGACGCCTCGCGATCTTCGCGCTGGCGATCATGCCCTACATCTCGGCCTCGATCATCGTGCAGCTGCTGTCGAGCGTGGTGCCGAGCTTCGAGGCCTTGAAGAAGGAAGGCGAGCAGGGCCGCAAGACCCTGAACCAGTACACCCGCTACCTGACCCTCGTGCTGGCCGTCTTCCAGGCCTATGCGATCGGCGTGGGCCTGCAGGGCTCGGGCAATCTCGTGCTCGAACCCGGGCCGTTCTTCCTGCTCTCGACCACGATCACGCTGACCGGCGGTACGATGTTCCTGCTCTGGCTGGGCGAGCAGATCACCAGCCGCGGCATCGGCAACGGCACCTCGATGATCATCTTCTCGGGCATCATCGCCGAGTTCCCGGCGCAGCTCGCCCAGACCTTCGAGCTCGGTCGTCAGGGTGCGATCTCGACCGGGCTGCTGCTCGGCGTGCTGGTGATGGCCGTCTGCGTCATCGCCTTCTGCGTGTTCATGGAGCGCGCCCAGCGCCGCCTGCTGATCAACTACCCGAAGCGCCAGGTCGGCAACCGCATGTATGAGGGCCAGACCTCGTTCCTGCCGCTGAAGCTCAACACCTCGGGCGTGATCCCGCCGATCTTCGCCTCCTCGCTGCTCCTGCTGCCGACGACGATCGCGAGCTTCTCCCAGGCTTCGGGCGGCACCGGCATCCTGTCGACGATCGCGACCTACCTGGCCCATGGCCGGCCGGCGTTCATGTTCCTCTACGCGGCGCTGATCATCTTCTTCTGCTTCTTCTACACCGCGATCGTGTTCAACCCGGTCGAGACGGCGGACAATCTCAAGAAGCATGGCGGCTTCATGCCAGGCATCCGCCCCGGCGAGCGCACCGCCGAGCATATCGACCGCATCCTCACCCGCATCACCGTGCTCGGCGCCGGCTATCTGACGATCGTCTGCCTTATCCCCGAGTTCATGATCACCTATGCTCAGATCCCGATCATCCTGCTGGGCGGCACCTCGCTGCTCATCGTGGTGACGACGACCATGGACACCGTGGCGCAGATCCACGGACACCTGCTGGCCCATCAATACGAAGGGCTGGTCAAGAAGGCCAAACTGCGAGGAGCGCGACGGTAAGATGCGACTGATCTTCTTGGGGCCGCCCGGGGCGGGGAAGGGCACTCAAGCCGCGCGCATCGTCGCGAAGCACGGCATTCCGCAGCTCTCGACCGGCGACATGCTGCGCGCAGCCGTCGCCGCCGGCACGCCGATCGGCCAGAAGGCCAAGGCCGTGATGGATGCGGGCGGGCTCGTCTCGGATGAGATCGTCATCGGCATCGTCGCCGACCGCATCGAGGAGCCGGACGCGAAGAAGGGCTTCATCCTGGACGGCTTCCCGCGGACGCTCGCGCAGGCCGAGGCCCTCGACCGGATGCTCGAGAGCAAGGGCCTGAAGCTCGACGCGGTGCTCGAGCTCAAGGTCGACCAGGACAAGCTCGTCGACCGCATCGTCCGCCGCGCCGAGGAGGCGAGGGCGGCCGGTCAGCCAGTCCGCAAGGATGACGACCCGGAGGTCTTCAAGACCCGGCTCGAGGCCTATAACCGCGATACGGCGGTGGTCGCGCCCTATTACGCCAAGCGCGGCCAGCTGACGGCGATCGACGGCATGCAGCCGATCGACGGCGTCTCGGACGCCATCGCCAGCGCGCTTTCGGTGGCCGCCCAGGGCTGACGCGCAAGCCGCGTAGCAGATTGTGAACCCGGGCAGGCCGCGTGGCCTGTCCGGGTTTTTCTATTCGGGCGGTGCGGTTTTGCGCGCCTGCCTTTGCCTTTTCTCGGGTCACCCGTGCGTTGACAGGCGCGGGTCCGCCGGATGTGCTGGGTCCAAGCCGCGAAAAGCGGTGTGGAGCACCCTTCGACCGGGAGGCGACGCGACCTTCCGGCCCGGTGCGGGACAGGGAGCAGGCGCATGACCAGATGGGGTGCAATGCTGTTCGCCAGCACGCTGGCGTTGATGCCGGCGGCGGCGCGGGCGCAGGATGCCGTCAAGATCGGCATCCTCAACGACCAGTCGGGCAACTATGCCGAATTCGGCGGCCTCGGCTCGGTCGAGGCGGCAAAGCTGGCGATCGAGGATTTCGGCGGCTCGGTGCTGGGCAAGCCGATCGAGATCGTGGCGGCCGACCACCAGAACAAGCCGGACATCGCCGCAGGCCTGGCGCGGCGCTGGTACGATGTCGACGGCGTCACCGCGATCGCCGACCTGACCAATTCGGCGGTCGCGCTGGCAGTCGCAGGCATCGCGAAGGAGAAGCAGAAGGTCGCGCTGTACAATGGCCCGGCGACGACGCGGCTCTTCAACGAGGACTGCACCGCGACCGGCTTCATGTGGACCTTCGACACGGCGACCTCGGCCAAGGGCACGGCGCTCTCGATCCTGCGCGAAGGCGGTGACAGCTGGTACATCATCGCCGCCGACTACGCTTTCGGCCATCAGCTCACCGCCGATATCGAGAGGATCGTCGCCGCCAATGGCGGCAAGACGCTCGGCACCGTGCGTGCGCCGCTCTCGACGCCGGACTTCTCCTCCTTCCTGCTGCAGGCGCAAGCCTCGAAGGCCAAGATCGTCGCCTTCGCCAATGCCGGCACGGACACGATCAACTCGATCAAGCAGGCGGGCGAATTCGGCCTGGTCGATGGCGGCCAGAAGCTCGCCGCCATGGTCGTCGTGCTGAGCGACGTCCACGGTCTCGGCCTCGACAAGGCCAAGGGCCTGATCACGACGACGGCCTATTACCATGACGCCGACAAGCCGAGCCGCGCCTTCGCAGACCGCTACATGGCGCGGACGAAGAAGATGCCCGGCATGATCCAGGCCAGCGTCTATTCCTCGGTGCTGCACTACCTCAAGGCGGTGAAGGCGGCCGGAACGGCGGCCGGCCCGGCGGTCGCGGCGAAGATGAAGGAGACGCCGGTCGACGACTTCTACGCGCCGGGCGCGAAGATCCGCGAGGACGGCCGGCTGATGAACGACATGCTGCTGGTCGAGGTGAAGGCACCGGCGGACTCGAAGGCGCCGTGGGACTACTTCAAGGTCGTCCGCAAGATTCCGGCGGCCGAGATCATCGCCCCGCTGTCGGAGAGCAAGTGCAGCCTGGTGAAGAAGTAGGGGGGGCTGCCGCCAGGCGACCCATCATTCTGGAGCCCGCGGGAACCCTCTCCCGCAGGGTGAGGGGTAGGCTGCCGGACGTATCAGCGGTAACCTGACCGCTGCGGCGGTGAGGGTGTGCCTTACTGGTTGAACGGCCTACGCCTCATCCCTATCCCTCTCCTGCAAGGAGAGGGGATTCCTCGTGCTCAGGCTTGAGACGCTGGAGCGAAAGACGCCGTCCTCCGCCACTTTGCCGGCCTTGGCATGCTTCTTGGTTGCAAGGGTTGACTCGCGACGGGCAACCCGTTAACGAGCCGGCATCCGGTTTCATGCGAGCGATGCCGTTGCCTTCGCGAGAAGGGACGACGTCGCGTTAGCGCGTGGGGCCGTTCAACGTCCTGCATGGGCCGGCCTCCACCGGACGCAGGGCATTTCCCACCGCCGGGGTGCCATCGGGCGCTTCGGCCGACATGGAGATGAGACCATGGCTCGTATCGCGGGCGTCAACATTCCCACCGGCAAGCGCGTCGTCATCGGCCTGCAGTACATCCACGGCATTGGCGCTGCCAAGGCCCAGGAGATCTGCGAGAAGGTCGGCATCGCCGCCGAGCGCCGCGTCAACCAGCTGACCGACGCTGAGGTCCTGCAGATCCGCGAGACGATCGATCGCGACTATCTCGTCGAGGGCGACCTGCGTCGCGAAGTCTCGATGAACATCAAGCGCCTGATGGACCTCGGCTGCTATCGCGGCCTGCGTCATCGCCGCTCGCTGCCGGTTCGCGGCCAGCGCACGCACACCAACGCCCGCACCCGCAAGGGCAAGGCGAAGCCGATCGCCGGCAAGAAGAAGTGAGTTTCGGCGGGCCGGTCATCCGGCCCGCTGTCTATGCGCCGGCTCGCCCCTGAAAGGCGGCCGGCATCCCCAGCGCCTGGAATGACGGGCGCGCCTGAAGGATGGAAGAAAGAGAATCATGGCCAAGGAAGCCACCCGCGTCCGCCGTCGCGAACGCAAGAACATCGTCTCCGGCGTCGCGCATGTGAACGCCTCGTTCAACAACACCATGATCACCATCACCGACGCGCAGGGCAACACGATCTCGTGGTCCTCGGCCGGCACGATGGGCTTCAAGGGCTCGCGCAAGTCGACCCCCTATGCCGCGCAGGTCGCCGCCGAGGATGCCGCCCGCAAGGCTGCCGAGCACGGCATGCGTACCCTCGAGGTCGAAGTGACGGGTCCGGGTTCGGGTCGCGAGTCGGCGCTGCGCGCGCTGCAGGCCGCGGGCTTCACCGTGACCTCGATCCGCGACGTCACGCCGATCCCGCACAATGGCTGCCGCCCGCGCAAGCGCCGTCGCGTCTGACGCCTGAGCCCAAGCCAAGAGGCGCCCGCAGGGGCGGGCGCCTGTCCGGGGCGGCGGTGGCCGCCAGATGAATTCAGCACCAGGAGTGCGGTCGTGATCAGCAAGAACTGGCAGGATCTTTCCAAGCCGAACAAGCTCGAAGTCAAGGTCGGCGACGACCCGAAGCGTCTGGCCACCGTGATCGCGCGTCCGCTCGAGCGCGGCTTCGGCATGACGCTCGGCAATGCGCTGCGCCGCGTGCTCCTGTCGTCGCTCCAGGGCGCGGCCGTCACCGCCGTCCAGATCGACGGCGTGCTGCACGAGTTCTCCTCGATCCCGGGCGTCCGCGAGGACGTGACCGACATCGTCCTCAACATCAAGGCCATCGCGGTCAAGATGCAGGGCGAGGGGCCGAAGCGCATGACGCTGCGCAAGTCGGGCCCGGGTGTCGTCACCGCCGGCGACATCAACACCATCGGCGACGTCTCGATCCTCAATCCCGAGCTCGTGCTCTGCACGCTCGACGACGGGGCCGAGATCCGCATGGAGTTCACGGTCAACACCGGCAAGGGCTATGTCCCGGCCGAGCAGAACCGCCCCGAGGACGCGCCGATCGGCCTGATCCCGGTCGACAGCCTGTACTCGCCGGTCAAGAAGGTCTCCTACCGCGTCGAGAACACCCGCGAGGGCCAGAACCTCGACAAGGACTCGCTGACGCTGGCGATCGAGACCAACGGCTCGGTCACCCCCGAGGACGCGCTGGCGCTCGCCGCCCGCATCCTGCAGGACCAGCTCGCGGTGTTCATCACCTTCGAGGAGCCGCGCAAGGAAGAGGCCGTCTCGACCGCGCCGCAGCTGCCCTTCAACCCGGCGCTGCTCAAGAAGGTCGACGAGCTCGAGCTTTCCGTCCGCTCGGCCAACTGCCTCAAGAACGACAACATCGTCTATATCGGCGACCTCATCCAGAAGTCGGAGGGCGAGATGCTGCGCACCCCGAACTTCGGCCGCAAGTCGCTGAACGAGATCAAGGAAGTGCTCGCCACCATGGGCCTGCACCTGGGCATGGACGTCCAGGGCTGGCCGCCGGAGAACATCGAAGAGCTCGCGAAGCGCTTCGAAGAGCACTACTGAGTTCCAACGGCGCGGGAGGCATCCCGCGCCAACCCCGCCCGGTTCATCCGAGCCGGAGCATAACGAACGGCCGTTCCGTGGCACGGCGGCCGTAAGCAACGAAGGAGCCAAACAATGCGTCACGGTTTCCGCGGTCGCCGCTTCAACCGCTCGGCCGAGCATCGCCAGGCGATGTTCGCCAACATGGCCCAGGCCCTGATCAAGCACGAGCAGATCACCACCACCCTGCCGAAGGCCAAGGACCTGCGTCCGGTCGTCGAGAAGCTGGTCACGCTCGGCAAGCGCGGCGACCTGCACGCCCGCCGTCAGGCGATCTCGCAGATCAAGGATGTCGAGCTCGTCGGCAAGCTCTTCGCGGTCCTCGGCCCGCGCTACAAGGAGCGCAATGGCGGCTATCTGCGCATCATGAAGGCGGGCTTCCGCTTCGGCGACAACGCCCCGATGGCGATCATCGAGTTCGTCGATCGCGACGTCGAGGCCAAGGGCAAGGATTCCGGCCCGGTCTTCACGGCGGAAGACGAAGCCGCCTGATCGGCGAACTTCATTGGATATTTGGAAAAGGCGGCCGCGAGGCCGCCTTTTTTGTTTCCGGCGGCGCTGCCCGTATTTCGCAGATGCGATACGCCCCTCGTCCGCTTGTGCATTGCGTCCGCGGAATTTAAGCGGGTGCCTGTATTTTAAGCTCTCAGGATGGAATGCATCATGTCGGACGATTCCCTTCTCGATCATGCGCTCGTGCGGCTCGACGTCGCCGCGAAGCATCTCACTGTCGATTCGGACGTTATCGAGAAGCTGAAATTCGCCCGCGAGACGACGAAAGTCCGCCTGATGATCCGCATGGATGACGGCTCGCGGAAATCCTTCCTCGCCTGGCGCTGCCGCTATGACGACACGCGGGGGCCGACCAAGGGCGGCATCCGCTTCCACCCGTCCTCGACCGCGGACGAGGTCGAGACGCTCGCCTTCTGGATGACCTTCAAATGCGCCGTGATGAACGTGCCCTATGGCGGCGGCAAGGGCGCGGTGCAGGTCGATCCGCGCCAGCTTTCGAAGGCCGAGCTCGAGCGGCTCTCCCGCGCCTATATCCAGGCCTTCGCGCGCACGATCGGTCCCGATCGCGACATCCCGGCGCCTGACGTCTACACCAATTCGATGATCATGGGCTGGATGGCCGACGAATACGCCCAGATCGTCGGCCAGGCCGTGCCGGCCGTGATCACCGGCAAGCCGATCGCGCTCGGCGGATCGCTCGGCCGCAACGACGCGACGGCGCGCGGCGGCTATTATCTGGTCCGTCACCTGCGCAACGACCTCGGCCTTGGCGAGAAGATGCGGGTGGCGATCCAGGGCTTCGGCAATGCCGGCCAGTTCATCGCCAAGCTGCTTGCGGCCGACGGGCACAGCATCGTCGCCGTCTCGGATTCGGCTGGCGCCGTCGCCTGCGCCGAGGGGCTGGACCTCGCCCGGCTCGTCGCGGCCAAGGAGGGCGGGAAGTCCATCACCGTCACGGCGGGCGAGGGCGGCCATCGCCTGATCGACGCGGAGGAACTCGTCGGCGTCGATTGCGAGCTCCTGGTGCCGGCGGCGCTGGAGAACATGATCCACGAAGGCAATGCCGGCAGCGTCAAGGCGCGGGTCGTGCTCGAGCTGGCGAACGGCCCGGTCACGCCCGAGGCGGATGCGCTGCTCGAGGCGCGCGGCGTCACGGTGCTGCCGGACATCCTGGCCAATGCCGGCGGCGTCACCGTCTCCTATTTCGAATGGGTGCAGAACCGCCAGGGCTTCTACTGGCTGCTGCCGGAGATCCATCAGCGCCTGCGCGAGATCATGGAGCGCGAAGGCCGCGCGATCTGGACGGTTGCCCAGGAGAAGGGCATCGCCATGCGCACCGCGGCCTATGTCCATGCACTGAGCCGCCTCGCCGAGGCGATCGAGGCGCACGGCACCCAGAACTTCTTCACGACCTGACCGGTCGGCGCCGAGACGGATGGAAAGGGCGGCCCGACGGCCGCCCTTTCCATTTGGACCGCTCAGGCAGGCTCCTGCGCGAGTTCGCGGGCGAGATCGACAAGGACATCCGCCGGCTGGTCCTGCAGATCCTGCTCCGGGGTGACGCCGTAAAGACCGAAGATGAAACTCGTCGTCTCGCTGCGCTCGGCGATGCCCATCGCCCAGCCGGAGAAGGAGCGGGCGGCGATAGGCTCCTCGGCCAGGACGCGCAGCGCCGCATGGCGCTGGTCCATCACGATCCGGCCATAGGTTGCCGTTACGTTGTCTGGCGGACCTTCGAGAACCTGCGCGAAGGCCGCATCCGTCGCCAACAGGAAACCGGTGATGCCGTTCTGCTCGTTGAGACGGCGGGCGCTCGCCAGGATGCGATCCAGCTCCGCGCGGCGATTGGCGTCGACGAGCCGGCTCTCGCTGGCGTACACAAGCCGAATCAGGCTCATCCTGCTCTTCCTGTCCGGCCGTCGAGGCCATATCTGGATCGGGAAATGCGCCTCGGGAACCGAAGCGCATCGGGAAGGTATAGCGGGTGTCGCGACCGGGCGGGAATATCCGCACGGCGCATTTGTTTCTGAACGAGGACAAGCATGATCCACCGCCCCGCAGCACATCGGAAGACCCTGGCCATGGCGGCCCTCGCCGGCGCCCTGATGGCCGGCGTGGCGCCGTGGCCGGCGCTCGGCCAGGCACGGCAGGTTCCCGAGACGCGCGAGCAGGTCACGCTTTCCTTCGCGCCGCTGGTGAAGCGGACGGCGGCAGCGGTCGTGAACGTCTATGGTGCGCGGGTCGAGAAGCGCCCGCAGAACCCCTTCCTGGACGATCCCTTCTTCCGGCGCTTCTTCGGCGATGGCGGCTTCGGCGTGCCGCGCGAGCGGGTGCAGCGCTCGCTCGGTTCCGGTGTGGTGGTCGATGCGGCAGCTGGCCTCGTGGTCACCAACAACCACGTGATCGAGAACATGAGCGAGGTGAAAGTCGCCTTCGCCGACAAGCGCGAGGTCGAGGCCACGATCCTGCTGCGCGATCCAAGGACCGATCTCGCCGTCCTCAAGCTCGCCGACGCGAAGAACCTGACCGCGATCGATCTCGCCGATACCGACGAGCTCCAGGTCGGCGACATCGTGCTCGCCATGGGCAACCCCTTCGGCGTCGGCCAGACGGTGACGCAGGGCATCGTTTCCGCTCTCGCCCGCACGCAGATCGGCGTCGGCGACGCCCAGTCCTTCATCCAGACCGACGCAGCCATCAATCCCGGCAATTCCGGCGGCGCGCTGATCGATATGAAGGGCCGCGTCGTCGGCATCAACACCGCGATCTATTCGCGCTCCGGCGGCAGCGTCGGCATCGGCTTCGCGATTCCCTCGGCGATGGTGCGCCTCGTCGTCGACAGCGCCAAGGCGGGGGCCAAGACGGTGCGCCGTCCCTGGTTCGGCGCGCGCCTGCAGAGCCTGACCGCCGATGTCGCAGACGGGCTCGGCCTCGACCGGCCGGCGGGCTCCGTCGTCGCCAGCGTCGTCGAGAAGGGCCCGGCGGAGCTGGCGGGGCTGCGCCGCTCCGATGTCATCCTGTCGGTCGACGGCGTCAATGTCGACGATCCCGAATCCTTCGGCTACCGCTTTGCCACCCGGCCGATCGGCGGCACGACGGCGCTCCTCGTCCTCCGCGGCGGCAAGCGGATCGAGCTGCCGGTCAGGCTCGTCGCAGCGCCCGAAACCCGCCCGCGCGACACGGTGAAGCTCACCAGCCGTTCTCCGCTGGCCGGCCTGACGGTGGCGAACATGTCCCCGGCGCTGGCCGAGGAGCTCTCGATCGATACCGGGAATGAGGGTGTTGTCGTCAGCGAAATCGAGGAGGGCAGCACCGCTGCCAATGTCGGCTTCCAGAAGGGCGACCTGATCATGGCGCTCAATGGCGAGCGGATGACCAATTCGCGCGAGGTCGAGGCGATCCTGAAGGACCGCCGGCGGGCCTGGGAGGTGACGATCTCCCGCAACGGCCAGACGATCACATCGGTCTTCCCCGGGTGAGCGATCTGTTTAGCGCTTCCGGGCTGGACAAGTCCGGCCCGCGGCCGCTTGCCGACAGGTTGCGGCCGACGACGCTGGCCGAGGTCGCCGGGCAGGAGCACCTGACCGGGCCGGACGGCGCGCTGACGCGGCTGGTCGCTTCCGGCACGCTGGGCAGCCTGATCTTCTGGGGACCGCCCGGCACCGGCAAGACGACGGTGGCGCGGCTGTTGGCGGGGCTGGTCGATCTCGGCTTCGAGCAGATCAGCGCGATCTTCTCCGGTGTCGCCGATTTGAAGAAGGTCTTCGAGGCGGCGCGCGGGCGCCGGCTCGGCGGGCGTGGCACGCTGCTCTTCGTCGACGAGATCCATCGCTTCAACCGGGCGCAGCTCGACGCCTTCCTCCCCGTCATGGAGGACGGCACGATCACGCTGATCGGTGCGACGACGGAGAACCCTTCCTTCGCCCTCAACGCGGCGCTGCTGTCGCGGGCGCGGGTGCTGACCTTCAGGTCGCTCGACGAGGGCTCGCTGCTGTTCCTGCTCGGCCGCGCCGAGGTGCTCGAAAGCCGGGAACTGCCGCTGACACCCGAGGCGCGGCTCGCGCTCGCACGCTTCGCCGATGGCGACGGGCGCGCGGTGCTGACGCTGGCCGAAGAGATCTGGCGCGCCGCCAAGCCCGGCGAGATCCTCGACGAGCACGGCCTCTCGGAGGTGATCCAGCGCCGGGCGCCGATCTACGACAAGGCGCAGGACGGCCACTACAACCTGATCTCGGCCCTGCACAAGACGATCCGCGGTTCCGATCCCGACGCGGCGCTCTACTATTTCGCGCGCATGCTCGATGCCGGCGAGGATCCGCGCTTCCTGGCGCGACGGCTGGTCCGGATGGCGGTGGAGGATATCGGGCTCGCCGATCCCCAGGCGCTTATCCATGCCCGGGCGGCAGCGGAGACCTATGAGCAGCTCGGCACGCCGGAGGGCGAGCTCGCACTGGCCAATTGCGTGATCTACCTGGCGACGGCGCCGAAATCGAACGCCGCCTATACCGCCTACAAGACGGCGGCGCGCGTGGCGAAGGAGCGCGGCTCGCTGATGCCGCCGAAGACCATCCTGAACGCGCCGACCCGGCTGATGCGCGAGGAGGGCTACGGCGCCGACTACGCCTATGACCACGACCAGCCCGATGCCTTCTCGGGACAGAACTACTGGCCGGACGCGCTCGGCCGGCAGCGCTTCTACGACCCGCCCGAACGCGGCTTCGAGCGCGAGATCAGGAAGCGGCTGGACTATTGGGAGAAGCTTCGGCGCGAGCGGGAAGGCTGAGCATGCGACGATCAGGTCGCTCAGCGATCTGTTCGGAAACCGTCTTTTGTCTCAGCGTCTTGTAGGTGTGTCTGATCAGATTGATTCAGTCTGATCAGCTGTTGCTCGGGGATGCGCCTTGCGTTTTCGTCCGCGGCGGCGGCACATGGCGGAGACCTCCGGCCGGCGGGCCGGACCCACTGCCGGACTCCTAGAGAATGCAACTGATCGCGCGCCTGCTTCTGATCGTTCCCTCCATCATCGCGGGATGGTTCGTATCGCCGAACGACGTCTCCTACTGGATCGTCGCCATGGTGATCGCGCTGGTCTTCATCGTGCTTACCATCGCCTTCGAGCTCTACGTCCATCCCCGGCTTCGGCAGCGTCGCAAGCCGTAGCGGCATTCCCGCCGTCAGCCTCGGCAATAGAACGGCAGGAAGGTGCTCGACATGCCACTATTCATGGCCATCAGCACCAGCCGGTTGGCGAGGTCGAGTTCTTCCTTGCTGCGGGCACAGACATCCGCCCGCGCCTGGCAGTTCGAGGCCAGGAAGGCGTCGTGGCTCGCCAGGAACTCGGTGCCGAGACCCTGCTTGCCCTGGCGGGTCAGCGCCTGCTCATAGGCCTTCCTATAGCGGTTGCATTTCTCTGTCGGCCAGTCCGGCGCGGGGCGTTGCTGGGCCAGGACGCTCGACCCGGCGAGGAGAATCACCGCCGCCGTCAGCAGGCCGGCGCTGCCGTTTCGCTTTCGACCCGTCATCCCGTCACGCTCCGTCGGCCCGTATAGCCCGGCTCCGGCCTGGCGATGGAGCGCCTAGCCGGTCAGCCTGCGGCGCAGGCCGGCCGGAACGGGCTCCTTCCGCCGCCGTCGGCGCAGTGATCCGGGCAATTGCGGCGGAATTCGTTTGTACGCTGCCGCAGCGCGCTCTATTCCACAGCGATGATCTCCACTGCACTCGTCTTTATCGGCGCGGGCATCGGCGGCGCACTGCGCCACGGCGTCAATCTCGCCTCGCTCCGCTGGCCCGGCCTGACCTTCCCCCTTGGCACCATGGCGATCAACATCGTCGGCTCCGGGGCGATGGGGCTGGTCGTCGGCTGGTTCGCATTCCGGGCCGGGGAGGGCGTGCCGCATGGCATGCGCCTCTTCCTCGCCACCGGCGTTCTCGGCGGATTCACCACATTTTCCGCCTTCTCGCTCGATGCCATGCTCCTGTGGGAGCGCGGCGAGACGATGCTGGCGGCTTCCTATGTCGTCGGATCGGTCGTGCTGTCGCTGGCGGCGCTGACCGGCGGAATGGCGCTGATGCGGGGGCTGTCATGAGGACGGGCGGCAAAGGGAACGGCGGCAAAGGCATGGGCGGCAAGGGCGCTGGCAGTCGGGGCCCGGGCGGCCGCGGAACGGGGGGCACCGGCGGCGCCAAGCGACCGGCTGCCGGCGCGCCTCGCGGCAAACGGCCGAGCCATGACGAGCGACGGCGGGCCGCGGCCCGTCCGGTTGCCGGGGAGGAGCGGGCGGTGCAGCGCCGCGCGCCGCGCCCGGAAGAGCCGGCACGGCCGACGCGGGCCCAGGTCAAGGCCGAGACCGCCGAGGTGCTCTCGACCGGCGTGCAGCAACTCGTGGTGACGCCCGACGAGAACGAGATGCGGATCGACCGCTTCCTCGAGGCGCGCTTCCCGCAGCTCTCCTTCAGCCATATCCAGCGCATCGTCCGGAAGGGCGAGCTGCGCGTCGACGGCAAGCGCGCCGACAGCAAGGACCGGCTCAGCGAAGGCCAGACCGTGCGCATCCCGCCGCTGAAGCTGGAGCAGCAGGCGGAGCGTCCGCGTTCGGCCAAGGCTGACGCAGACACGATCGGCTTCCTGCGCTCGATCACGCTCTACGAGGACGACGACGTCATGGTCCTCAACAAGCCGGCGGGCCTGGCCGTGCAGGGCGGCTCGGGCACCACGAAGCATGTCGACAAGATGCTGGAGGCGCTGACCGGCAAGGACGGGCAGAAGCCGCGCCTCGTCCACCGGCTCGACAAGGACACGGCCGGCTGCCTGGTGATCGCCAAGTCGCGCTTCGCGGCGGCGACCTTGGCCAAAACCTTCCGTTCGCGCGCGGCGCGCAAGGTCTACTGGGCGCTCGTCGCCGGCGTGCCGCGCGTGCGGCAGGGCCGGATCTCGACCTATCTCGCCCGCGAGGAGGCCTATGACGGCGACCAGCGCATGGCCGTGGCCCAGCATGGCGAGGACGGGGCGATGCACGCCGTGACCTACTACGCCGTGGTCGAGACCGCGGCGCAGAAGCTCGCCTGGCTGTCTCTCAAGCCGGTGACGGGGCGCACGCACCAGCTGCGCGCCCACACCACCCATATCGGCCACCCCATCGTCGGCGATCCGAAATATTTCAACATCCTGAACTGGGAGCTGCCCGGCGGCATCCAGAACAAGCTGCATCTGCTCGCCCGGCGGATCGTGCTGCCGCATCCGCGCGGGAAGGGCACGATCGACGTCAGCGCGCCGCTGCCGCCGCATATGCGCCAGAGCTGGAACCTGCTCGGCTTCGACGACGCGCCATACGACCCGATCGTCGAGGCGCCGGACGAGTGAGGCGGCGCTGGCCGGACTTTCCGGGATGACGAAACGTAAGAGAACAGTTGCGGAACAAATCGCATTCTGTTCTAATTATGTTCTCGTCATCGGAGGGGCTGACCATGCGTTCGGTGTTGATCGTTTCCGCCTTTCTTCTCGGCATGTCCGCATCTGCTCAGGCACAGGACGCCACGTCGGCCAAAGCCGTCGCGCCAGCGGGAGCCGGGCCTGCCGTCGTCGCGACCGCTGCGGAGGAGCCCATTCCACGGGCTGAACGGGCCAAGGCGCGGCAGGACTGCCTGTCGGAGAACCTCGCCTTGTCCGGCACGGATCTGCGCGCGGCCATGCGCGGCTGCATGCAGGCCAAGTTCCCAGGCGTGCGCCTCTATGCGCAGGACGGGCTGACGCGCGACGGCAAGCCTACCGCCGTGGCGGCGCGGGCCGCCTGCAAAAGCGAGGTCGACGGGCGCGACCTGCAGGGCTCGGAACGGATCGCGGCGCTGACCGCCTGCTTCAACGCCAAGCGGCCCGACCTGGCCCAGCGCGCCGAATGCCGCAAGGAGGCGCGAGCCAGGGGGCTGGACGGAGCGGATCTGCGCAAGGCGGTGGAGAGCTGCGCGCGCGAGGCCAGGGGCTGATCGGCCGATCGCCTGCGCGGGACGATGCCATGACGGCGGCGCAATGGATCGCGGCGGCGATCCGGGCTAAAGCGCCGTCATGGACCTCATCATCTTCGATCTCGACGGCACGCTGATCAATTCCGAGGCGATCATCCTCGGCGCGCAATACGAGGCTTTCCGCCGTTGCGGCCGCGAGCATCCGGGCCGCGAGGCCGGGCTCGGCATCGTCGGGCTGACGCTTGACATCGCGATGGCGCGGCTCGCCGGGCTCGACGAGCCCGACGACCTCTTGACCGAGACCTATCGCGAGGTCTTCGGGACGATGCGGCAGCGGGCGCTGTCCGACCCGTCGCTGGATGAGCCGCTGTTCCCGGGCGTCGCCGAGACGCTGGCCGCGCTGAAGCGCCATTCGGGGCTGAAGCTCGGCATCGCGACCGGCAAGTCGCGCAAGGGCGCCGAGTTCATCGTCGAGCGGCATGGCTGGCAGGATCTGTTCGACACGGTGCAGTCGGCCGACGACGCCCCGTCCAAGCCGCATCCCGGGATGATCATGCGGGCGATGGCAGAGACCGGCGCCTCGGCCGAGCGGACGGCGATGGTCGGCGACAGCTCCTTCGACATCGAGATGGCGGTAGCCGCCGGCGTGGTGCCCGTCGCCGTGTCCTGGGGCTTCCAGCCGGTGCCGAACCTCGTCGCACTGGGCGCTCGCCATGTGCTGGGCGAGTTCGCCGAGCTGCCGGGCGCGCTCGGGCTGGTCCAACCCGCCGCGGCGTGACGCCGGCCCTTTGGGGCGACGGCGCAGCCGTCTGACACAGCCATGATCCGGGCGGTGGCTCAGGCGGCTTCCGGCAGCTCGCGCAGGCGCGGGACCGTCGAAGCGGAAATCACCAGGAGCTGGACGAGGAAGCCGATGGCGGCGACGGCGAGGCAGGCCGGCGCGCCGAAGCGGGCCGCGACGAAGGCGCCGATCGCGGCACCGATCGGTCTCGCCCCGAAGGTCGCCGTCATGATCAGCGCCGAAACCCGCCCCAGCATTGCCTGTGGCGTTACCGCCTGGCGCAGCGTCATGGTGGTGATCGACCATAGGATCGGGCCGGCGCCGAACAGGAAGAAGCTGAGCCCGGCCAGCAGGACGGTGGGGAACCACAGGGTCAGGAGCATGACCAGGGCGGCGCAGAAGCCGCCGAGCGGCCCGATCACGATCATCGCGCCGAAGGGCAGGCGCCGGGACAAGGCCGGGGCGATCCAGGCGCCGGCGACCATGCCGGCCCCGTAGATGCCGAGCGTCAGCCCGACCTCGGTCGCGCTCAGGCCGAGATCCTGCACGGCATAGGCGACATAGATCGCCTGGAGGACGAACCAGGCGGTGTTGAAGAACACGGCGGTGACGAGGATCGGGCGCAGCAGTTCGTGGCGGGAGACGAAGCGCGCGCCCTCGCCGAGATCCTGCAGCAGGTTGCGGCCGGAGGGGCCGGCGATCGGCTCCTTCGGCAGGCCGGCGAGGAGCAGCACGGCCAGGATCGACAGCGCCGTCGCCAGGGCATAGGCAGTGGGTGCGCCGGTCCAGCCGACGAGCGCGCCGCCAAGCGCGGGGCCGCCGGCATAGGCGGCGCTGCGGGCGAGCTCGAGCCAGCGATTGGCCGCGCCGAGCTGCGCCCGCGGCACGATGCCGGGGATCAGCGCCGGGGCTGCGACGCTGTAGACGACGGTGCCGATCGCGCCGAGGAAGCCGAGGGCGGCGAGGAGCGGCAGGTTCAGCTGCCCGTAGGCGAGCAACAGCATGATCGCCACCAGCGACAACGCCCGCAGTATCTCGGCGCCGACCATCAGACCGCGCCGCGAGGCCCGGTCGACCGCAAGGCCGGCGGGAATCGACAGTAGCAGGAAGGGCAGCGTCTGCGCGGTCTGCAGCCAGCCGGTCTCCGCCGGGCCGGCCGCGAGCAGAAGCACGGCGGCCAGCGGCGCCGCGGCCAGGGCGATCTGCTCGGAGAACTGGGCCAGCAGGTTCGACCAGCCGATGCGCCGGAACGCAAAGGGGAGCGGGCTATGGGCGGGCGTCGACATGACGGTTCCTCGGAAGGGGCGCAGGTCGCGGATCAAGCGCCCGAGCGGGCCTGCGATCCACCCGTTTCCTGTGGCGGCTCCGTCGTCGACAGCGGCGGGTAATAACCTCGCAACCACGTCGACTCAGCCCCGTTTAACCTGAATATCCGTTCAGATTTGCGTGTTAACCACCTGATGCCTGGCCGGGGTGCATGGTGTTTTCACAACAGGGACGTATCGGCACAAAACAACGCCGAACAGGAGTTCAGACATGATGGATCATGAGCTTCGTGAATTCGTCGATCACGTAATGGATCGCCGTGTGATCAATGACGAAGACGTCAAGATGCTTCAGCGGAACATCTTGAACGATGTCGTCATGACGCGAGACACGATCGACATCCTCATCGCGCTCGATCGCGCCGTGCTGCAAAGCTGCCAGTCCTATGCCGATTATCTCGTGGCGCTGGTCGTCGACTTCGCCGTCTGGGAAAACCGGCCGACCGGCGTCATCGACCGCGACAAGGCGCATTGGCTGGTGACGACGCTCTCGGCTGGCGAGGGGCCGACCGCCACGGCGCGGCGCATCGCCTTCGAGATCGCCCGCGAGGCGGAGCATTGCGATGAGGCGCTGCTTGCTTTCGCCTTCGCCAAGGGGGCGGCGAAAGAGATTGCGCGGGGCGCTGCCGGTCGCATGCCACGGACCCTGCTCGCGAATTGACCTGCGCATCTGCGCACAATCGTCTGGCTTCCGGCTCACCGCGCGTCCGCTAAGGCGTGCGGTGAGCTAATTGCCTGTCAAAGCGCGAGATTATCCAGAGAGGCGGCTTGCGCTGCCTGGTCCGACGCAGCGGCCGACTTTCGCATCGGTGGACGGCAGTTGCGGCGTCCCATACACCCCGGCTATTGCAGTCTGGTCCGAAGCCGGGGGGATTCCGCGCATGTTCTCGAAGATCCTGATCGCGAACCGCGGCGAGATCGCCTGCCGTGTCATCAAGACCGCACGGCGCATGGGCATCAAGACGGTGGCCGTCTATTCGGATGCGGACCGTGACGCGCTGCATGTCGAGATGGCCGACCAGGCCGTGCATATCGGCGAGGCCCCGGCCGCCCAGTCCTATCTGCAAATCGACAAGATCATCGCCGCCTGCAAGCAGACCGGCGCCGAGGCCGTGCATCCGGGCTACGGCTTCCTGTCGGAGCGCGAGGCCTTCGCCCAGGCACTGAAGGATAACGGCATCGTCTTCATCGGTCCCAATCCGGGCGCGATCGCCGCGATGGGCGACAAGATCGAATCGAAGAAGGCGGCGGCGGCCGCCAAGGTTTCGACCGTGCCGGGCTTCCTCGGCATCATCGAAAGCCCCGAGCATGCGGTGACGATCGCCGACGAGATCGGCTATCCCGTGATGATCAAGGCCTCGGCCGGCGGCGGCGGCAAGGGCATGCGCATCGCCCATTCGGCCGGCGAGGTGGCGGAAGGCTTTGCCCGCGCGAAGTCGGAAGCCGCGTCCTCCTTCGGCGACGATCGCGTCTTCGTCGAGAAGTTCATCGTCGACCCCCGCCATATCGAGATCCAGGTGCTGGGCGACAAGCACGGCAACGTCATCTATCTCGGCGAGCGCGAATGCTCGATCCAGCGCCGCAACCAGAAGGTGCTGGAGGAGGCGCCGTCGCCGCTGCTCGACGAGGCGACGCGCCGCAAGATGGGCGAGCAGGCCGTCGCGCTGGCCAAGGCGGTGAACTACGACTCGGCCGGCACGGTCGAGTTCGTCGCCGGCCAGGACAAGTCCTTCTACTTCCTCGAGATGAACACCCGGCTCCAGGTCGAGCATCCGGTCACCGAGATGATCACCGGCATCGATCTCGTCGAGCAGATGATCCGGGTCGCCGCCGGCGAGAAGCTAGCGATCGCGCAGGCCGATGTGAAGCTCGACGGCTGGGCCGTCGAGAGCCGCGTCTATGCCGAGGACCCGACCCGCAATTTCCTGCCCTCGACGGGCCGGCTCGTGACCTATCGGCCTCCCAGCGAGGGCCCGGATGGCGAGGCGGTCGTCCGCAACGATACCGGCGTCTACGAGGGCGGCGAGATCTCGATCTATTACGACCCGATGATCGCGAAGCTCGTGACGCATGCGCCGACCCGCGAGGCGGCGATCAAGACGCAGGCGCGCGCGCTCGATGCCTTCGCCATCGACGGCATCCGCCACAACATCCCCTTCGTCGCGGCGGTGATGCAGCATCCGCGCTGGATCTCGGGCAACCTCTCCACCGGCTTCATCGCCGAGGAGTTCCCGGAGGGCTTCGCGCTGCCGGTGCCGCAGGGCGAAACCGCGCAGCGCATGGCCGCCATCGCCATCGCCTGCGACCACCGCATGAACCAGCGCAAGCGAAACGTCTCGGCGCAGATGGAAGGCTGGCGAAAGGTCTCCTTCGATCGGCTGCGCGTCGTCCGGCTCGGCGAGGAGCGCTTCGAGGGCGAGGTCTCGGAGCAGGGCGGGGCGGTGATCATCGCTTTTCCGGGCCGCAGCGTCAGCGTCGTCAGCGAGTGGGTGCCGGGCGAGCCGGTCTGGCACGGCACGCTCGACGGGGTGAAGGTCGCTGCGCAGGTCCGGCCGATCCTGAACGGCGTCGCGCTCGGACATGCCGGCGCCTACGCCGATGCCCATGTCTATACGCAGCGCGAGGCGGAGCTCGCGGCGCTGATGCCGGAGAAGGTCGCTGCCGATACCGGCAAGTTCCTGCTCTGCCCGATGCCGGGGCTGGTCAAATCGATCGCCGTCACGGTCGGCCAGGAGGTCAAGGCCGGCGAGCCGCTCGCCATGGTCGAGGCGATGAAGATGGAGAACGTGCTGCGCGCCGAGAAGGACGTCACCATCGCCAAGATCCTGGCGAAGGAGGGTGATTCCCTTGCGGTTGACGCCGTCATCATGGAATTCGCCTGAGCGGGTGACGCAGGCCATGGCTCTGCCGTCATGGTCGGGCTTGTCCCGACCATCCACGTCTTTCTCTCGCGTCATTCGTGTTCAAGACGTGGACGCTCGCCACAGGGGCGAGCGTGACGGTCTGGAGGTTTCATGCTGAAGATCTGGGGCCGGTTGAGCTCGATCAACGTCCAGAAGGTCGTCTGGGCGGCCGGCGAGGCCGGGCAGGTCTTCGAGCGCATCGATGTCGGCGGCCCGTTCGGCGGGCTCGACACGCCGGAATTCCGCGCGATGAACCCGAACGGGCAGATCCCGGTGCTGGAGGACGGCTCCTCCGCCTGTGGGAATCCAACAGCATCGTGCGCTACCTGGCGGCGCGCCACGGCGCCGCGACGCTTTGGGAAGAGGACCCCGCCCGGCGTGCGCTGGCCGAGCGCTGGATGGACTGGATGCTGTCGGAGCTGCAGCCGGCGATGGCGCCGGTGCTCTGGGGCGTGGTGCGCAAGGTGCCGGCCTATGCCGACCCGAAGGTAATCGGCGAGGGCGTGAAGCGGGCGGAGACGCTGATGGCGATCCTCGACGCACAGCTGGCGGATCGGCCCTTCCTCGCCGGCGAGCGTTTCGGCGTCGCCGACATCACGGTCGGTTGCGGCGCCCATCGCTGGCTCAACATGCCGGTGGAGCGGATCGAGCGGCCGGCGGTGCAGCGCTGGTACGCGGCGCTCTCCGCCAGGCCGGCGGCGCAGGCGGCTCTCCCGCTGCCGGTCACCTGAGAAAGCGCCGCGCTTGATCCGGGCGCTGCGGCTGGCATGATGCCGGAATGAACGCTCTTCGCGCGGTCCTGCTTCTGTCTTGTCTCAGCCCTGCCGCGCCGGCGGCGGCGCAGCAGGGCGCGTCGGCTCTGAGGGCGGATTTGGCAGCCCTGACGACTTGCCTACGCGAGAGCGGCAGGGCGCCGACCGCCTGCATCGGCACGGTGGCGGTGGCTTGCGTCCGCGCGGCCAGCAGCGATCCGCAGCGCGCGGAGGCGCCCTGCGCCAGGCGCGAGGAGGCAGTCTGGCGCGAGCGCCTGACGCTTGCGCTGCAGATCTCGGCGCGCCGGTTCGATGCCGGGCAGCGCAGCCGCCTCGCCGCACTGCAGCTCGCCTGGGAAGGTTATGTCGCGCAGAAATGCGCCTTCTATGCCGCGTCGCAGCGGGAGGCGGTGCAGGCCGGCCGGCAGGCGGGGTGCGAACTGCGCGAGGTCGCCGAACGCGCGATCGAGCTCGCCAGGGCGCTACCGCAAGGCGGGCAGCGGCGCCCCTCCTCGCCGCCGCAGATCATCCGCTGAGGTCTCCGATGCGGGAATGGTGACATCAGGCCGGCGCTGTCCGGCCGGGCGCCGCGGACCGCATCAAACTACTGGAGCTTGCCGCGGTGCTGCGGCTATACCGGCGGGCCGATGGCGGCCGCCGGCCTGCCGGCCTGCCGCGAGCCCCTGATGTTCTTCATCCTGTCCAAGATCGTCTGGTTCGTCTTCTCGCCGGTCAATTTCGTCATCCTCGTCGCAGGGCTCTCCGTGCTCCTGGCCTTTACGCGCTTCGCCAGGCCGGCCCGATGGATCGCTCTGTTCTCCCTCGCAGCGCTCGGGCTGATGGCCTTCAGCCCGCTGCCGCGCGCCGTGATCCGGCCGCTGGAGGATCGCTTCCCGCAGCAGGATGCGCGCAAGGGCCCGGTGACGGGTATCGTCGTCCTGGGAGGAGCGGTCGGCATCGCGCGCGGCGATATCGTCCTGAACTCCTCGGCGGTACGCATGACCAAGGCGGTGGAGCTGGCGCGGCTGCACCCGGAGGCGAAGATCGTCTTCACCGGCGGGGCCGCCAACCTGATCACCGAGGCGAAGGAAACCGAGGCGGACGGGGCGAAGCTGCTGTTCGAGGCGCTCGGCCTCGACCCCGCCCGGCTCATTCTGGAGGACCAGTCGCGCAATACGCGCGAGAACGCCGTCTTCAGCCGCCGCCTCGTCGATCCCAAGCCCGGCGAGCGCTGGCTTCTCGTGACCTCGGCCTGGCACATGCCGCGTTCGATCGGCGTGTTCCGCATGGCCGGCTTCGATGTGGAGGCCTTCCCGGTCGACTACTGGTCGAGCGGCGAAGTCGACGATTTCATCCGGCCCTACAGCAGGGCGCCGCGCGCGCTCGAGGTCGCCGATAACGGCTTCAAGGAATGGGTCGGCCTGCTGGCTTACAGGCTGGCGGGCTATACCGACGCGCTGTTCCCGGCGCCCTGATCATCGGGGGAGGCGTCGGACGGCAGCGAGAGCCGGTAGACGCCGCGGAAATCATCCGGGTCGACCGGGCGGCCCTTGCGGGTGATCACGAGCCTGCCTTCCTTCATCAGCTTCACCGCGGCGCGACGGACCGGCTGCATCAGCGGGCCCCAATCGTCGGGGTGGTCGCTGCCGAGGGCGCGGGCGACATCCATCGGCGAAACCGTGCGACCGGGCTCCCGCCGCGTCAGCAGGTCGAGGATCGCCTGCTCGATAGTCTCGGGCGCGTGGCCTTCGGATTCTTGGCTCATGGCTGGCTCGGATGGTTGAAGACGCGCGTCGCGTCCGAGGCGAACTGGCGCCGGTACATCGCGACCAGCACCGCGCCGGTGAAGGCGAGGAAGGTGATCGGGCCGAGGAACCAGCCGAGATAGGCGAGCGCGAAGAAGAAGGCGCGCTGGCCGCGGTTGAAATGCCGCCCGGCGGCAATGTTCATCTCGGTGGTCTCGTGCACCGCCCCGGCCATCGCCTTCTCGTCGTCGCCGTCGAAGGGGGGCAGGGCGCCGAGCAGGATGACGCAGTAGTTGAAGAGCCGGTAGCTCCAGGCGAATTTGAAGAAGGCGTAGCCGAAGATGCCGGCGAGCCCGATCACCTTCATCTCCCAGACCGCGCGCGACGTCGGCGGCACGAGGGGGAGGTCGGAGAAGATCGCGACGACGCGGTCGGTCGAGTTCAGCAGCGCGAGCGTACCGCCGATCGCGATCAGCGAGGTTGAGGCGAAGAAGGCGGTGCCGTTCTGCAGGCCGTTCATCACCTGGGTATCGACGATGCGGACCTCGCGGGTCGCAGCCTGGCGGATCCAGCGGGCCCGGCGCAGGTTCATCCGCATGTTGAGCGTCCGGGCGGCATAGGGGCCCATCTCGACCACATAGTGATAGCCGAGCCAGGACAGGGTGAAGAACGCCAGGGCGGTCAGATCGAGATTGCTGAAGCCGAACATGCCGCCGCTCTGCACTCCGCCGGCCCGAGAGGCAAGCAGCTTGTGCCGGCGCCGCGCGGACGGCAAGGTCGTGGCATTGACGCTTCCGCCGCGAGCCGCCACGGTGCGCCGGAATCGGGGAAGGACGAGCCATGCCGCAAACCATCAGCAAGGGCTACAAGGCGCTGGTCGCGGAGGCAGAGAGCCGGATCGAGACGCTGACGGTCGAGGCGGCGCAGGCGCTCCATGGCAGCGACGACGTCGTCTTCGTCGATCTGCGCGATCCGCGCGAGCTGGAGCGGGAAGGGCGCATGCCCGGCGCCTTCCATTGTCCGCGCGGCATGCTCGAATTCTGGATCGATCCGGAAAGCCCCTATGCCAAGCCGGTGTTCCAGGAGGACAAGCGCTTCGTCTTCTTCTGCGGCGGCGGCTGGCGCTCGGCGCTCGCTGCCCAGGCCGCACAGGAGATGGGGCTGAAGCCGGTCGCGCATGTGGCGGGCGGATTCGGTGCCTGGAAGAAGGCGGGGGCGCCGGTCGAGCCCCCCGCCGAGCGGAAGGGCTGAGACTCCCCACCTTGTCCCATATCGTCATCGTTCTACTGGTCGTGGCTTTCATTTTCCGCAAGCCGCTCGGCCGCATCCTGGCGCGGCAATTTCCCAACCGTGCCAAGCGCCAGCAGGTGCTGGGCACCATCATCGCGGCCTTCCTGCTGGTGATCGCCGCGAGGCTGGTCGCGTTGTTCTGGTGAAACACCCACGCCGGACCGTGGCGTAGATCCGGCATGGCGGCGCGCGATTCCGCCAACAATTCACAGGCCCGGCCCCGTCCTGATCCTGGCGAGGGCGGCCCGTGTGGCCAGCGCATGGCGGAACGGGTTGCGTCCTGCCCATAAATCAGGCATGTTTGGCGACCTGGCTCCAACTCAAGAAAGGGAGGGCTGAATGGAATTCAAATTCACCGTCGCCACTCCCATGCGACCACGCCGGCACTAGGTCGGTCTCGCACGAGGCCCGCCTGCCAGCGGTCTCCTGAGCCTTTTTCCAAACGCTTTCATTCATTGCCGGGGCCGGCGCGCGTCGTCGTCTCCGCCTGATTCGGAGTCGGTGCCTGCACGGTGCCGAATGACGCTATGTCTCTCGATATTCAAACCGGGCGGCGGGAGCCGTTCCGAGCCGTTCTCGGCTTCACTTTCCGTCACTGGACGCGCCAGCCCGGCCAGGTCGCCTGGGTCGCCGGCGTCACCATCGCCGCGACGCTCGCCGAGCTGTTCACGCCGGTCTATGCCGGCCGCCTCGTCGATGCGGTGGCGAGCGGCGTGGACAGCATGGATGCGGCACTGTGGGCGCTCGGGGCCATGATGGTGCTCGCTGCCATCATGGTGCTGGGGCGGCATTTCGCCTTCGTCGGCCTCACCGTCATGACGCTGCGGACGATGAGTGACGTCGCACTGGAGGCGTTCGCGCGCCTGCAGCGCTTCTCGACCGACTGGCACGCGAACAACTTCGCCGGCTCGACGGTGCGCAAGATCACGCGCGGCATGTGGGCGCTCGACCTGCTGACCGACACGATCCTGATCGCGCTGCTGCCTTCCCTCGTCATCCTGCTCGGCATGACGGCGGTTCTGGCCTGGCACTGGCCGGCGATGGGGCTCGTCGTGGCGCTGGGCGCGCTGGTCTATATCGGGCTGACGCTCGCGCTGTCGCTGCGCTTCGTCGCGCCGGCGGCACGGCTGGGCAATGCCTGGGATACCCGTCTCGGCGGCGCGCTGGCGGACTCCATCACCTGCAACCCGGTGGTGAAGGCCTATGGCGCCGAGACGCGCGAGGATCTGCGCCTCGCGACCGTGGTGTCGAAGTGGAGCCAGAGAACGGGCCGCGCCTGGTTGCGCGGCACCTGGTCGGGCACCGGCCAGAACCTCGTGCTGCTGGTGCTGCGCGCGGCGGTGATCGGCCTCGTGATCTGGCTGTGGGCGAACGGGCAAGCCTCGCCCGGCGACGTCGCCTTCGTGCTGACGGCCTATGCGGTGGTGCATGGCTATCTGCGCGATGTCGGCCAGCACGTCCACAACCTGCAGCGCTCGGTCAACGACATGGAGGAGCTCGTCTGGATGCACGATCTTCCCTATGGCGTGCCGGACCGGAAGGGCGCGGTGGCGATGGGCGTGACCGCGGGCGAGATCGCCTTCGAGAACGTGACCTTCCACTATGGAGGCCATCACGATCCGCTCTACCGCGATTTCTCGCTGACCATCCGTGGCGGCGAGAAGGTCGGCCTCGTCGGCCGCTCGGGCTCCGGCAAGACGACCTTCGTCAAGCTGGTGCAGCGGCTCTACGATGTCACTTCGGGCCGTATCGCGATCGACGGGCAGGACATCGCCGATGTCACGCAGGACAGCCTGCGCCGGCAGATCGCGATCGTGCAGCAGGAGCCGGTGCTGTTCCACCGGTCCCTGGCCGAGAACATCGCCTATGGCCGACCCGGCGCCTCGCAGGCGCAGATCGAGCAGGCGGCGCAACTCGCCAACGCGCATGACTTCATCATGCGCCTGCCCAAGGGCTACGCCACGCTCGTCGGCGAGCGCGGCATCAAGCTCTCGGGCGGCGAGCGCCAGCGTGTCGCGCTGGCCCGCGCCTTCCTGGCCGATGCGCCGATCCTGATCCTGGACGAGGCGACCTCGAGCCTCGATTCGGAATCGGAGGCGCTGATCCAGCAGGCGATCGAGCGCCTGATGGAAGGCCGCACGACGATCGTGATCGCGCATCGTCTCTCGACGATCAGGGCGATGGACCGCATCCTGGTCTTCGATCGCGGCCAGGTGGTCGAGGAGGGGCCGCACGAGGCCTTGCTGACCCGCGAGGACGGCGCCTATCGCGCGCTGTTCGAGAAGCAGGTCAGCGAGCTGGCCAAGGGGCTGGCGGCGTAAGCCGCCGCCAGCCGACCCGCCACGTCATGGTCGGGCTTGTCCCGACCATCCACGTCTTCGCGTTTCGAGTGGCGGGGTCAAGACGTGGATGCTCGCCACAAGGGCGAGCATGACGTCGCGGGTCTATTTCGGCGCCAGCGCCCTTGGCCGCACGCCCTTCACCGGGCCGGGCGGCAGCGGCTCGCTCACATCCTGATTCAGGCTCTTCAGATCGAGAGTCGGTTTGGTCAGAAATCGATTCAGGCCGCCGACGTAAGTCTCTGGCAGGCCGAAATGTTTCGCTCCCGCGATGACCGCTTCCATGTAGCCCGGCTTCGGCCTTCCCGGCTCGCCCGAGCGGCCGATATAGATCAGCGCGCGCTTGGCGCCGCCCGGCACGATCACCGGCTGGCTGATCTTCACATAGAGCCCGCTGGCGAGCTCCTCGAACTTGTCGAGGACGCGCATGTCGCTGAGCGAGCAGTCCCAGAGCACGCCATGGACCTCCTCGCGCGGGTCGCGGATCACCGAGGCGTAGCCGTCGCGGGTGACGATGAAGCGATGCCGCGGCAGGCGAGCCGGGCCGAGCGGGCGCGCCTTGGGGCAGCGCTCGGCCATGCCGGCCGGGTCCATGTTGAGGCCATAGGCGAAATAGAGGGGCATGGTTCCGGCCGCGCGCTTTCCGTCATGGTCGGGCTTGTCCCGACCATCCACGTCTTTGCCTTTCGAGGGCGATGGTCAAGACGTGGGTGCTCGCCACAGGGGCGAACATGACGTGGCCTCTCGTCATGAGATACCCGAGGCAGGCCTGGGCATGACGCCAGAAGGCGTCACTTCGTCTTGTTGAACAGCTCCCGCCCGATCAGCATCCGCCTGATCTCGCTGGTGCCGGCGCCGATCTCGTAGAGCTTGGCGTCGCGCAGCAATCGGCCCGTCGGATAATCGTTGATGTAGCCGTTGCCGCCGAGCAGCTGGATCGCGTCGAGCGCGACCTGCGTCGCCTTCTCGGCCGCGATCAGGATGGCGCCGGCGGCGTCCTCGCGGGTGGTCTCGCCGCGGTCGCAGGCCTTGGCGACGGCATAGACGTAGGCGCGGCAGGAATTCATCGCGACATACATGTCGGCGACCTTGCCCTGGACGAGTTGGAACTCGCCGATGCTCTGCCCGAACTGCTTGCGCTCGTGGACATAGGGCATGACTACGTCGAGCGCCGCCTGCATGATGCCTAGGGGGCCTGCCGCCAGCACCACGCGCTCGTAGTCGAGGCCGGACATCAGCACGTTGACGCCGCGCCCGACCTGGCCGAGCACGTTCTCCTCCGACACCTCGCAATCCTGGAAGACGAGCTCGCAGGTATCCGAGCCGCGCATGCCGAGCTTGTCGAGCTTCTGATGGGTCGAGAAGCCCTTCATGCCCTTCTCGATGAGGAAGGCGGTGATGCCGCGCGGGCCGGCCTCCGGATCTGTCTTGGCGTAGACGACCAGCGTCTCGGCGATCGGGCCGTTGGTGATCCACATCTTGTTGCCGTTGAGGACGTAGCGGTCGCCCTTCTTCTCGGCCCTGGTCTTCATCGAGACGACGTCGGAGCCCGAGCCCGGCTCGGACATGGCGAGCGCGCCGACATGCTCCCCGGAGATCAGCCCCGGCAGGTATTTGCGCTTCTGCGCCTCGCTGCCGTTGCGGCGGATCTGGTTGACGCAGAGATTGGAATGGGCGCCGTAGGACAGGCCGACCGAGGCCGAGGCGCGCGAGACCTCCTCGACCGCGATGCAGTGCTCGAGATAGCCGAGGCCGGTGCCGCCATACTCCTCCTCGACCGTGATGCCGTGCAGGCCGAGCGCGCCCATCTCCGGCCAGAGGTCGCGCGGGAACTGGTTGGTCTTGTCGACTTCCTCGGCGCGCGGGGCGATCTTCTCCTGCGCGAAGCCATGGACGGTGTCGCGGATCGCGTCGGCGGTCTCGCCGAGATCGAAATTGAACGGGCGCGGTGCGTTGGCGAGCATGGCTGAACCTCCCGGCTGATCGTTGGGAGCGCAGCTCCCTTTGTCGCCGTTATAGCCGCCTCCGGGGATCGGCGTCAGTGTGCAGCCGCGCCCGGCGCGGTTTGGTGTCGGTGCCGGGGCCGGACTTGCCGCCGATATCGCCGACATACCGGTCCGGCTGCGGAAGCGAGGTGTTGCCTATCCTATCCAGGAGGATAGGATAGGGCCATGAGTCACGCGATGGACCCCGACATCATCAACCGCCTGCGCCGCGCGCAGGGACATCTCGGCACCGTCGTCGGGATGGTCGAGGCGGGCAGGGCGGTTCCCGAGGTGGTGCAGCAGCTCCAGGCGGTCGAGAAGGCGCTGGAGAAGGTCAAGTCGCTGCTGATCTTCGACCACATCGAGCATCACCTGTTCGACCACGCCCAAGCCGCGACGCCCGAGGCGCGCAGGTCGATCGAGGAGCTCAAGGCCCTCACCAAATATCTCTGACCGTCGCGGAGCTCGTACGATGCCGCATTCGAGCCATTTCCCCGCCCAGCACGAGCATGTCTTCCTCGGCCGCGACCATGACCGCCACGAGCGGCGAACCTGGTTCGTCGTCGGCCTGACGGCGGTGACCATGGTCGTCGAGATCGTCGCCGGCACCGTCTTCGGCTCGATGGCGCTGGTCGCTGATGGCTGGCACATGTCGACCCATGCTGCGGCGCTCGGCATCGCGGCCTTCGCCTATCGCTTCGCAAGGCAGCATGCGCATGACCGCCGCTTCAGCTTCGGCACGGGCAAGCTTGGCGATCTCGCGGCCTTCGCCAGCGCCTTGCTGCTGATGTTCATCGCTCTGGCGGTCGCCTGGGAGTCGGCGCTGCGGCTCTACTCGCCGATCGCGATCGACTTCACCCAGGCGACCGTGGTCGCCGTGCTCGGCCTCCTGGTCAATCTGGCCAGCGCCTGGCTGCTGAGCGGCGGGCATGACCATCACCATGGCCACAGCCATGGCGGCAGCGGCGGCCATCACGGCCACCATCACCACGACCATGGCGGCCACCATCATCACGCGCATGGCGGGGGGCATGGCGCCGACACCAATCTGCGTGCGGCCTATATGCATGTCGTCGCGGATGCCTTCACGTCGATCCTCGCGATCGCGGCCCTGCTCGGCGGCCGCTTCTACGGCTGGGTCTGGCTCGACCCGGTCATCGGCATCGTCGGCGCCTGCGTCATCGCCCATTGGTCGATCGGGTTGCTGCGCGCTTCGGGCGCCGTGCTGCTCGACACCGTGCCAGACGAGGCGCTGGCCGAGCGCATCGGCGAGCGGCTCGCCGCCGAGGGGGTCGAGATCACGGACCTGCATCTCTGGCAGGTCGGTCCGGGGCATCGCAGCGCCATCGTTTCGGTGGTGACCGGCCAGCCGAGGCCGCCGGCGGACTACAAGGCGCTGCTCGCAGACCTGCCGACGCTCTCGCATGTCACGGTCGAGGTAAATGTGCGGCCGGCTGCCGCGTAAGCCTGACGGCGCGGGCCGCTCGCGAGCCCGCAAGAGCGCTGCGGCTGCGTGAGGGCAGCTACGCGGCGCTCGCAATCACCGTTCATGCCGATCGGGGCTCATCTGTTTCCTGGAGGCAAGTCTGCCTGTCCCGCAGATGCGGCAGAGCAGCCGGCGCCTGCTCAGTCGCCGATCACGCCGCGGCGGCGGAGCAGGACCAGCGTGAACAGAGCCGCGCCGATGCAGGAGAGGGCGACGAAGACTGCGCCGAAGTCCGCCTCCATCCAGGGCAGCCCCTTCACATTGATGCCGAACAGGCCGGTGATGAAGGTGGCGGGCAGGAAGAGCGCCGTCAGCAGCGAGAGCACATAGAGCTGGCGGTTGGTGCGGCTGGCCGAGCGGGCGGCGATCTCGTCCTGCAGCAGCCGCGCCCGGTCCTGCACCGACTGGACGTCGTGGTGCAGCCCGTCGATGCGCTGGAGCAGGCGCAACGCCGCAGCCCTCACCGCGTCCGGCGCGCTGCGGCCGGATTGCGTCTCGGCGAAACGGCGGAACAGGACATGCAGGCCGCTGAGCTGGCGGTGCAGCCGGACCGCCGTACGGCGGATCGCCCCGACGCGCTGCGGCCCGTCATGCAACCGGTCGAGCAGGATATGGTCCTCGACGCTGTCGGTCTCGTCGACGAGGCGCACGACCGCGTCGGTGATGTCGTCGATGATGTATTCGATGATCTGCTCGAACAGCCCGGCCGGGCTCTCGGCCGGCTCGCCGCGCTCGAGAGCCTCCGCCGTCATCCGGATCGCATGGAGGGCCTCGCGGCGGCCGGTCAGCAGGAAATCGCCGCCGATGATCCAGCGCAGCGCGCCGACATCCTCGGATTTGTCGGCGATGTCGCGGATCAGGTCGTGCGAGACGCCCCAGGCGAGACTGGCCGAATGATCGAGCCGCTGGTGCACCTCATGCGAGAGGAAGGCTTCCTGCGCCGCGTCCGGCAGGTCCTGCTCGACAATCCAGCTCTGGGCGCGGGTGTGGACGAGGTCGAGATGCAGCCAGACGAAACCCTCGGGCGGGGCGAGGTCAGGCAGCATGTCGCGGGGAACCCGGCTCGGCTGGCCTTCCGCATCGAAGCGATAGGCCCAGACGATGCCGGACCGGGATTGCACATCGTTCAGCATGCGCGGCTAAGGGCGCCGCGGATGTGACAACGACGTGACGGCTGCCGGACCCGCTCAGTTGCGCCGGACGGAGCCCGTGGTCGCCACGTCGCGGCTGTCGGCGGTGCGGGCCGGGATGCGGGCCGGCGGCACGAAGCGCAACTGCGTCCCGCCTGCCGCCTTCGGAGCGCGGGCGCCCGCTGGCGTCGGCAGGGGCTTGCGCGCGGCGACCTTGGGCTCGCCGCCATGCCATTTGCGCGAGCCGATGTCGAAGCGGCCCTGGCGCCAGGCGTCGAATTCGCGCTCGCTGCCGAAGAAGGCGTTGCGATCGACATCGCCGGTGATGCCCGGCACGCGGCCGGTCGTGGTGAACTGCCAGAACTCCCAACGATCCCGGGCATAGCGCTTGGCCAGCGGCGCGGCCGTGGAGCGGAGCCAGTAGGGGTGGTCGTTGAAGGCGCCTTCCAGCACATCCTCGTGGAAGTTGATGTCGGTGTAGATGATCGGCTTCTTGCCGGTGTGCTCGCGCAGGCCCTTCAGCATCGCCTCGATCTTCTCGAGCGCCTGCTCGCGCGAGATCCTGCGCGTGCATTGCGAGCCGTTCTGCCATTCGACGTCGAGCACCGGCGGCAGCGCGTCGGGATCCCGCGGAATGTGCTTCTTGAACCAGCGCACCTGCTCCTTGGCCGAGCGGCACCACCAGACGAAGTGATAGGCGCCGCGCGCGATGCCGTGGCGCTTGGCCTCGGCCCAGTTGCGCCGGAAACTCGGGTCGAGATGGTCGCCGCCTTCCGTCGCCTTGATGAAGGCGAAGCGCGTGCCGGCGCCCTTGACGCGCTCCCAGTCGATCTCGCCCTGCCAGCGCGAGACGTCGATGCCCTGGATCGTCTTGCGCCGGGCGTCGCGGACGCCGTGATGCGGGGCGCTGTCGCCCTTCTTCGGATAGAGAGCCAGCGCCGGCTCCACCAGCCAGGTCAGAAACGCCGCGAGGGCAAGGGCTCCGAGGCCGGTCCGTCCGCTGGTCAGCTTGCCCGCTGGCATGTGTTCCTCCCGCATCACCGGTCCAGATGGCGGGGGCATGGTTAAACGGCGGTTAGAATTGCCGCGAATTCTCGGGATGAACTTCAGCCTTGGTTAACCGGCGGGCGGAGCCTCGCTCAGTCGACGATTTCCGGCTCCGGTTCGCGGGCGGCCATTCGATTCGGCCGGAGGGAGGAGCCGACCGAGGGAACGCTGCCGGGGATGCGTGCGACGGGCACGTCGCCCGGCTCCTCGGGGGCGGGCAGCGGCTCGGGGGCCGTGGCGGGCGGGGTGAACGGAGCCTGTTCCGGCGCCGGCGCGGCGGCGGGAGCCGGGGCGGCCGCGGGCGTGGCCTCGCGCCTGTCCCAGCGGCGGGTGCCGATGTCGTACTCGCCGCGCACCCAGCCGGCGAACTGGCTTTCGGTGCCGAAGAAGGCGTTGCGGTCGACATCGCCGCGGATGCCGGGAATGCGCCCGGTGGTGGTGAACTGCCAGAACGACCAGGTCCGGTTGTTGTAGCGTGTTTCCGGCAGGGCCGCGGTCGAGCGGATCCAGTAGGGATAGTCGTTGAACTGTCCTTCCAGCACTTCGCGGTGGAAGGTGATGTCGGTGTAGATCACCGGCTTCTTGCCGGTGAGCTGCTCCAGTTCGCGCAGCATGAGCTGGATCTTCTCGCGGGCGAGCTCGCGGTCGATCTTCTGCGGGCAGGTGCGGGAATGGCCGTTCCACTCGACGTCGAGCACCGGCGGCAGGGCGTCGGGGTCGTTCGGGATCTGCTGCTTGAACCAGACCGCCTGCTCATGCGCCGGACGGCACCAGAAGACGAAGTGGTAAGCGCCGCGCGGGATGCCGGCGCGGCGCGCGCCTTCCCAGTTGCGCTGGAAGGTCGGGTCGACATGGTCTCCGCCTTCGGTCGCCTTCATGTAGACGAAGCGGGTGCCGGCCGCCTTGACCTTCGCCCAGTCGATCTCGCCCTGCCAGCGCGAGATGTCGATGCCGTGGATCGGGTATTTGTGAGCCGCCGCCACGCCCGGATGCGGGCGGGCATCGCCCTTCGACGGGTAGTTGTCGAGCGCCACGCAGCCGCCCAGCACCGCGAAAGCGGCGGCAGCCAGAACGGGCAGGAGGCGGGAGCAGGACATGCGGGAGGCGTTCATCTCGCGGAGAATTGCGGAGAATGCTTGACGGCCGGTTTACGTTACCAAAGTTCTGCCGCCTGTCAGCCCAATCTGGGGCGGCATTGCTTCTTCACTCTCCCGGCCCTGGCGATTCGCTGTTGTCGCAACGGCGCAGGCTTTTACGGCAAGTTCTTGAAGTAGGCCGGAAACAGGAAAGGCGACCCGAGGGTCGCCTTTCGCTGGACTTCGTCCGAATTTGGTGCGGTCGAGAGGACTCGAACCTCCACGGGTCTCCCCGCTACCACCTCAAGGTAGTGCGTCTACCAGTTCCGCCACGACCGCAGCTCGGTTCCGGTTGCGGGCGGTGCATCCGGTGAGCGGCGCCGATCTAGCAAATCGAATCCGAGGCCACAAGAGCATCCGAGCGGAAAAATTGGCGAAGCCGACTTTTCCCCAGAATGGCCGGGTCAGGCGGCCTCGGCGACGCTCTGCAATGTGTAGATCGTCGGGCGTTTCAGCATCTGGGTGATTTCGACGGAAATCTTGGCGCCGCTGACCACGACGATTCCCTTGGCGAAGGGGTGATTGTTCGCGAGAATCTGGACCTCGTCCGTCTCGCTGGTGTTCAGCTCGATGATGGCGCCGCGGCCGAGGCGCAGCAGCTTGTAGATCGGCATCTGGGTCTGGCCGAGCACGACCGTGAGTTCCACCGGGACGAGATCGAGATCGGCCTTCAAGTCCTGCCTCCGGAACCCTACTTCAGAATTGGACCAGCGAAACTTGCCTGCCGGCGGCTTTTCGGCGCAAGAGGCGTGTCGACGGTCGCGGCGGATGTCGCCGGCCCGGAAAGCTTGAATGGAACATGGTTAAGCCATGGTGAATTTGCGTGAGGCACTGGCGGTTTCCTTCCTGCCGGAGAGCGAGGGCGAGCCCGTCGAGTGGGTCGTGGCCGAAGGGCTGACCGGTTATGACGAGGCGGTCGCCGAGATGGAGGCGCGCGCGGCGCTGATCGCCGACGGCAAGGCGCGCGAGCGCGTCTGGCTGGTCGAGCATCCGCCGCTCTATACCGCCGGCACCTCGGCGCGCGACGAGGACCTGATCGCGCCGGAGCGTTTCCCGGTGTTCCGCTCGGGGCGGGGCGGGCAGTTCACCTATCACGGCCCCGGCCAGCGCGTGGCCTATGTCATGCTCGACCTGAAGCGCCGCCAGCCGGATCTGCGCCGCTTCGTCGCCGCGCTGGAGAGCTGGCTGATCGGCGCGCTCGGCGACTTCAACATCCGCGGCGAACGGCGCGAGGATCGCGTCGGCGTCTGGGTGCGCCGGCCGGAGAAGGGGCCGCAGACCGAGGACAAGATCGCCGCGATCGGCATCCGCGTGCGCCGCTGGGTCTCCTTCCACGGCATCTCGCTCAACGTCGAACCGGAGCTGTCGCATTTCGACGGCATCGTGCCCTGCGGCGTCAGCCAGCATGGCGTGACCTCGCTCGTGGATCTCGGATTGCCGGTGACGATGCCCGAGGTCGATTCGGTGCTGCGCGAGGCTTTCGAGCGGGTGTTCGGCCCCACCGTCGCGGCCTGATTTACCCTTCGTTAGCCATGACGAACCCATGCTTCGCCCGGGCCGGGGGCAGGCAAGGGGACGATATATGCGGGCTCTTCTTCTCGCGGGCTGCCTCACGACGCTGCTCGCGGCGTGCAACACCACCGATCAGCGCATTGCCGGAGCTGCCGCGGGCGCCGGCGCGGGCGCGCTCGTCGCAGGGCCGATCGGCGCCGTCGCCGGCGGCGCCATCGGGGCCGTGGCCGCGCCTTCCGTGACCGGCTCGATCAACAAGATGAGCGAGTGAGCCGACCGCCTGGATCGCGAGCCCTCATCCAGAGGAGCCGCGCCAGCGGCGCCTCGAAGGATGATCCAAAGGGTTCGGGAGCCTCCTATAGCATCCTTCGAGACGCCGTTCCGATCGGAACGGCTCCTCAGGATGAGGGCTCTTTCAAGTCGCCTGGGTCGGCGCGGAAATTCCCGGCTGCGTCCGGGCGTCCGCGCCGGTTGGCGTTTTCGCCGGCCCGCGCCATAACCTCGACCTGGAATTGTCGTCGTGGGAGCGCAGGCCGTGCCGGTCATCGAGAGCAAGGTCGATCTGAATTCGGCCGAAACGCGCGCCAATGCCGAGGCCTGGGTCGGCTTGCGGGACGAGCTGCAGCAGCGCCGCGCTACCGCCGCCCTTGGCGGCAATGCGAAATCCCGCGAGCGTCACACCTCCCGCGGCAAGCTCCTGCCCCGCGAGCGCGTGCTGCGCCTGACCGATCCGGGCTCGCCCTTCCTCGAGATCGGCTCGCTTGCCGCCTTCGGGATGTATGAGGGCGACGTCCATGCCGCCGGCATGATCGCCGGCATCGGGCGCGTCGCCGGCCGGGAATGCATGATCGTCTGCAACGACGCGACGATCAAAGGCGGCACCTACTATCCGATGACGGTGAAGAAGCATCTGCGTGCCCAGGAGATCGCGCGCGAGAACCGTCTGCCCTGCATCTATCTGGTCGATTCCGGTGGCGCGAACCTGCCGCACCAGACCGAGGTCTTCCCCGATCGCGAGCATTTCGGCCGCATCTTCTACAACCAGGCCACGCTCTCGGCCGAGGGCATCGCCCAGATCGCCGTTGTGATGGGCTCCTGCACCGCCGGCGGCGCCTATGTGCCGGCGATGTCGGACGAGACCATCATCGTCAGGAAGCAGGGCACGATCTTCCTGGGCGGCCCGCCTCTGGTGAAGGCCGCGACCGGCGAGGTCGTCTCGGCCGAGGATCTCGGCGGCGCCGACGTCCATGCCCGGCTCTCAGGCGTGGCCGACCATTATGCCGGCGACGACACCCACGCGCTCGCCATCGCCCGGCGCATCGCCGGCAATCTCAACAGCGTGAAGCGCCCGGATATCGACATCGCCGAGCCGGTCGAGCCTCTCTACGATCCGGCAGAGCTCGAAGCCGTCGTCCCGACCGACCTCAAGAAGCAGTACGACATCCGCGAGGTCATCGCGCGGCTGGTCGACGGCTCGGAGTTCGACGAGTTCAAGAAGCTCTACGGCACGACGCTGGTGACGGGTTTCGCCCGCATCCACGGCATTCCGGTGGGCATCATCGCCAATAACGGCATCCTGTTCTCGGAGAGCGCGCTGAAGGGCGCGCATTTCATCGAGCTGTGCTGCCAGCGTCGGATCCCGCTGCTGTTCCTGCAGAACATCACCGGCTTCATGGTCGGCCGCGACGTCGAGACGCGCGGTATCGCCAAGGACGGCGCCAAGCTCGTCACCGCGGTCGCCTCGGCGCGGGTGCCGAAGATCACGGTGCTGGTCGGCGGCTCGTTCGGCGCCGGCAATTACGGCATGTGCGGCCGGGCCTACAGCCCGCGCTTCCTGTTCACCTGGCCGAACTCGCGGATTTCGGTGATGGGCGGCGAGCAGGCGGCGAGCGTGCTTGCGACCGTGCGCCGCGACAATATCGAGGCCGAGGGCAAGAGCTGGCCCGCAGCTGAGGAAGAGGCCTTCAAGGCGCCGATCCGCAGCAGGTATGAGGAAGAGGGTTCGCCTTACTTTGCCACCGCGCGGCTCTGGGACGACGGCATCATCCTGCCCTCGGAGACGCGGCGCGTGCTGGCACTGGCCTTCTCCGCCACGCTCAATGCCGAGGTGCCCGAGACGAAGTTCGGCGTGTTCCGGATGTGATGGCAGGGGCGGTGGACGCATTCCCGCCGCCACATCATCACGAAATCACCTCATCGGTTCCAGCCTCTGAACCCATTCGGCCGGCCAAATGCGGCGTTCATCCGCAATCGATGGAAGGACAATCCATGCGTATGACCATGCTCGCCACGGCAGCCGGCGCTGCCCTGATGCTCTCCGGTGCCGCGCAGGCCCAGGCTCCGGCGCCTGAACGCAGCCCGGCCCGGCCGCCCGCAACGGCACCGAAGGCACCCGCCACACCGGCGATCAAGTCGGTCAATGTGGTCGAGGTGAACGAGCTTCCCGAAGCCACGCGGACACAGGTCAACGAGATCGTGTCCAAGCGCAGCAGCGATGAAAACCAGAAGCTTCAGGCGGCGATCGAGAATGCGCCGATGGTGAAGACGGCGGTGGAAGCGAAGGGATTCTCCTCCCGCGACGTGCTGATCGCCCAGATGGGCGAATCGGGCGAGCTCCTCGTCATCACCCGCAAGGCCGGCTAACCCCTCGAAGCTGCGCTGGGGCGCCGAGGTCGCCTCAGCGCAGCTCGATCCTCACCACCTCGTAGACCGCCCGCGCTCCGCGCCTGTCGCCCGGCGCGACGAGCCGCCAGCCGCCGCTGCTTCCGCTCGTCACGCCTTGAGCCGCATCGTGGCCGCGGCCGGCGTTGCCTTCAGCGTCGCGGTCCAGAAGAGCAGCGTGAGCAGGCTGATCGCGGCGCCCAGGGCGCAGACGCCTGTCCAGCCGGCACGGGCGTAGGCGACGGTGGAAATCGACGAGCCGGTGGCGCTGCCGATCGAGTAGAAGACCATATAGGCCGCCGTCAGCCGGTTCTGCGCCTCCGGCCGGACCCGGTAGATCATGGCCTGGTTGGTGACATGGACGGCCTGCAGGCCGAAATCGATGATCAGTACGCCGGCGATCAGCCACAGGATCGAGCGGTCGAGCAGGGCCATCACCGGCCAGGCCAGCAGCATCAGCCCGAGCGCGATGCCGGTCGTGCGCTGGCCGTGGCCGCGGTCGGTCCAGCGCCCCGCCCGGGTCGCGCCGAGGGCACCCGCTGCCCCGGCCAGGCCGAACAGGCCGATCTGCGTATGAGAGAGGGAGAAGGGCGGCGCGCTCAGCGGCAGGACGAGCGGCGCGAGCAGCGTCGTGATGTTCGCGAAGATCAGCATGGCGATGACGCCGCGGATGCGCAGAACCGGCTCTTCGACGACCAGGGTGACGAGCGAAGCGATCAGGCGCCCATAGGACAGGCTCGCAGGCCGCCGCTCCTGCCGTGGCAGCATCGCCCAAAGCAGCAGCGCGATCAGGAGCGTCAGGATCGCGGAGGCGAAATAGACCGTTCGCCAACCGGAGAGATCGGTGAGGGCGCCGGCGACCGTGCGCGCCAGCAATATGCCGATCACGATGCCGCCGGTGACGATGCCGACGACGTGGCCGCGCTCGGAAGGGCGCGCCAGGCTGGCCGCATAGGCGACGAGGGCCTGCGTCACCACTGCCAGAAGCCCGACCGCCGCCATCGCGCCGAGCAGCATCGCGGCCGATTGCGAGACGCCGACGACGGCGAGCGCCAGCACGGAGAGCATGGATTGCCCGACGATGAGCTTGCGGCGGTCCAGGAGGTCGCCGAGTGGCACGAGGAGAAGCAGGCCGAGCCCATAGCCGAGCTGCGTTGCGCCCACGATCAAGCCGGCGATGGTGCGGGACAGGCCGAGATCGTCGGCCATCACGTCGAGCAGCGGATGGGCAAAGTAGGCGTTCGCCACCGCAAGCCCGCTGGCGACGGCGAACAAGAGGGTGGTGCGGCCGTTCAGGGACGGCAGGGGTTCATGGAGAGGCGGCGGCGGGGCGAGGGCCGCTGGATTTCGAGGACGAGCATCCGCCTTCGCGGCGCCGGGTGGCGCCACGTCCTGATCCAGATTCATTGCAGACTCCGGGTGGAATGGTTTTATAATGAAACCGCGCTGAGCTGTAACGATATTGGTTTTATCATGCAACCAAAAACTCTGCCGCTGACGACAAGTGAGCCGAGGCGGCTCTGATGGTCGCGCGCAAGAGCCTGAGCGGGGATTATTGCCCCAGCGCCCGTTCACTCGACGTGATCGGGGACTGGTGGTCGCTGCTGATCGTCCGCGACGCCTTCGACGGGATGACCCGCTTCAGCGAGTTCCAGAAGAGCCTCGGGATCGCCAAGAACATCCTGACCGACCGGTTGAAGACGCTGGTCCAGAGCGGCATTCTCGAGGCCGTGCCCGTCGGCGAGGGGCGGGCGCGCATGGAGTACCGCCTGACGGAGGTGGGGAAGGATCTCTTCCCCGTGATGGTCGCGCTGCGGCAGTTCGGCGAGCGCCATCTCTTCGCGCCCGATGAGGAGCGTTCGCGCCTGGTCGAGCGCGAAACCGGCCTGGCGGTGCGGCTGGACGTCCGAACGGAGGATGGCCGGGAGATCGGCCCGGATCAGGCGGTCATCCTGAAGGTCCCGGAGGACTGAACGCCCCGGCTCAGCCCAGCGAGAATGCCTCGTGCACGGCGCTCTGCACGCCGCCGCCCATGATCGGGCCGCCGCCGGCGACATGGATCGCGTCGCCGACCAGCGCGGCGCCGAGCCCGTGGCGCGGCGTCAGCATCGGCGCGAACTGCTCCCAGTTGTCGGCGGCCGGGTCATAGGCCTCCATCTGGCCGAAGACGCGGTTGGTGCCTTCCCCGCCCATTACGAAGACCTTGCCGCGATAGAGCACGGCGCCATGGCCCGAGCGGGCGGTGGGCAGCGGCGTGCGCATCGCCCATTTGTCCGCCGCCGGATCGTAGGCATGGTGCAGGTTGGAGTTGGTGTGGAAGGAATCCACCCGTCCGCCGATGACATGGATCAGCGGACCGATGGCGAGCGTGCCGGTGTGGTCGCGGGCGGTGGGCATGGGGCGGCGCTCGGACCAGCGATCGGCCTTCGGGTCATAGACCAGGTGCCAGTCGACCGAGCGCTTCGTCTCGGTGGTCTCGCCGATGGCGCCGCCGATGACATGCAGCACGCCGCCGAGGCCGACGACGGCGGTCGAGCCGGCCGGGCGCGGCAGCGAGGCGATCTCGCTCCAGCGATCGGCCTTGGGATCGTAGACGAAGCAGCGCGGATGCGGCTTGCGATTCTGCTCAAGGAAGCCGCCGATGGCGTAGAGCTTGCCGTCGAGGAAGGCGACGCCGACATGGTTGGCGCCCTGGGGCAGAGGCGCTCCGTCATTCCATTGGTCGGCCTCGGCATCGTAGACGTGATGATAGGCCCGGTCGGTGCGCTGCTCGCCATAGCCGCCGACGACATACATCCTGTCCTCGAAGGCCGTCGCCCAGGCCATTTCGGAGCGGGGCAGCGGCAGCGGCGCCTTGGTGCTCCAGCGGCCGGGCACGGCGGCCTTGGGCGCCGGCGAATCGAAGACGTTCTGGGTGGCGGCGAGCTCCGGCTTCTCGATCCGGCCGGGCTGGTTCAGCCGCTCATATTGCGGGCCATGATGCTCGTGGCCGGGCTGCTGGCCGAAGGCGGGCCCGGCCAGAACGGCGGCGCCGGCCGCGATCAGGTGGCGGCGGTTCAGGCTGGTCATCGCGTCGTCCTCCCGACTACAACGATAAGGCAGGGATGGCGGGCGGCAAGCGCATGGAATGCCGGCTGCCCCATGGTTCCCCCGAGGGGGGCATGCAGCTATGGTCGAGCGCCATCTCAAACGATTTAGGCCGCAGGAAACACGAGGAAGCGCATGTCTGGGCATAACAAGGTCGCGATCATCACCGGTGCCGGCTCGGGCGTGGGGCGCGCCGTCGCCATCGCTTTCCTGAAGGACGGATACCGCACCGTTTTGGCCGGGCGCCGGGCGGATGCGCTGGAGGAGACGATCGCGCTCTCCGGCGTCGACAAGGGCCGCGCGCTCGCAGTCTCGACCGACGTCACCGACAAGGCCTCGGTCGAGAACCTGTTCGCGAAGACCAAGGCGGCCTTCGGCCGGGTCGACGTGCTGTTCAACAATGCCGGCGTCAACGCGCCGGGCGGCGTGCTGCTGGAGGACCTCTCGCTGGAGGACTGGCAGAAGGTGGTCGACACCAACCTGACCGGCCCGTTCCTCTGCACGCAGGCCGCCTTCAAGGCGATGAAGGATCAGGAGCCGCGCGGCGGCCGCATCATCAACAACGGCTCGATTTCGGCGCAGGTGCCGCGGCCGAACTCCGCCGCCTACACGGCGACCAAGCACGCCATCTCCGGCCTGACCAAGACCGCCTCGCTCGACGGGCGCAAATACGACATCGCCGTCGGCCAGGTCGATATCGGCAATGCCCTGACCGACATGGCGCGGAAGATGACGACCGGCGTGCCGCAGGCCGACGGCTCGATCAAGGTCGAGGCGGTGATGGATGTCGAGAACGTCGCCACCACCGTGCTGCACATGGCGGGCCTGCCGCTCGAGGCCAACATCCTGTTCGTCACGGTGATGGCGACCAAGGCCCCGCTCGTCGGGCGCGGCTGAGGGCAGGACGCTTCCGTCATGCCCGGGCTTGACCCGGGCATCTCGTCCAGATGGATGATGAGATTCTCGGGTCTGCGTTGCGCTGCGCCCGAGAATGACGGGAGGCCGCATGGCGGCGATCGAGAATGCTCCTGACGCTGCCGCAGCGCTCAAGACAGAGCCCGCCGTCGCCCGCGCCTATACGCTGACGATCTGGGGCATCGCGCTCGGCATCATGATCCAGGCGGTGGCGACCGTCGCCTGGGCGCTCGCCATCGGCAACACGCAACTGTTCAAGGACGGCGTCGACTGGGTCTACGATGTCGCGCTCTACGGCATCGCCGCGCTGGTCTTCGGCCGCGATGCGCGGGCCGAGCGATTGGCGGCCGTCGCGATCGGTGCCGTGATGGCGGTCGCCGGCTTCCACTCGCTCTATGACCTCTGGGACAAGATCGTCCGGCCGCGACCGATCGAGATCTGGACGCTGGGCTTCGCGGCGGCCAGCGCGATCGTCATCGCGCTCCTGGTGATCGCCGCGCTCTGGCGCTTCCGGCGCGAGGCCAATCCGGTGATCAAGGCGACCTGGCTGTCGAGCCGCAACGACGCGATCTCCACGACCGGCTTCGCGCTGGTCGGGCTCGCCGCGCGCGTCGCGCCGGTGCGCTGGCCGGAATATCTCTTCGACCTCTTCGTTGCCGGGCTCGCCTTCCAAGCGACCTGGGCGATCTGGCGCTCGTTGCGCGCCGGGCCGGAGCAGGTCGCGACAGGCTGACAGGCGAGATCGTCCGCTGGGCCGGCACGGCGCGCGGTTTCGGAACCAGCGCAAACCGGTTTGCGCAACAAGGCGCAGACAGGGCGAATGGGCGAGCTATAAAGGCGATGGTCTCGTGGGACGGCCCCGCTGGCGATGTCCCTTGAGCCCTCATCCTGAGGAGCCGCGTGAGCGTCTCGAAGGATGCTCCAGGAAGCTCCGGAACCTCTGGAGCATCCTTCGAGACGCAAGCTTCGCTTGCTCCTCAGGATGAGGGCTCGCGGGGACGACAGCCGGACGTTGGGGACCTCCATGACGATCGCCGCCAAGCTGCCCTCCATCCTGATCGCCAATCGCGGCGAGATCGCCTGCCGGGTCATCCGCACCGCGAAGCGGCTCGGCCTGCGCACCATCGCCGTCTATTCGGACGCCGATGCCGAGGCGCTGTTCGTGCAGATGGCGGACGAGGCCTATCGCATCGGCCCGGCGCCCGCTCGTGAGAGCTATCTCGACGCTGCCAAGATCCTCGCCGTGGCGAAGGAGGCTGGAGCCGCCTGCATCCATCCCGGCTACGGCTTCCTTTCCGAGAATGCCGAATTCGCCGATGCCTGCGCCGCGGCGGGCATCGTCTTCGTCGGGCCGCCGGCTTCCGCCATCCGCGCGATGGGCCTGAAGGACGCGGCCAAGGCACTCGTCGAGAAGGCGAGCGTGCCGGTGGTGCCGGGCTATCATGGCGCCGAGCAGGATGCCGACTTCCTCGCCACGGAAGCGGAGCGCATCGGCTATCCCGTGCTGATCAAGGCGGTCGCCGGCGGCGGCGGCAAGGGCATGAAGAAGGTCGACAAGGCGGCGGATTTCGGGGACGCCCTGACCAGCGCCCAGCGCGAGGCGCAGAACGCCTTCGGCGATGCCCGCGTGCTGGTCGAGAAATACGTGCTCTCGCCGCGCCATGTCGAAATCCAGATCTTCGGCGACAGCCACGGCAATGTCGTCCACCTCTACGAGCGCGATTGCTCGCTGCAACGGCGCCACCAGAAGGTGATCGAAGAGGCGCCGGCACCGGGCATGAGCGCGGATGTCCGCTCCGCCATGGGCAGGGCTGCGACGGAAGCCGCCAAGGCCGTCGGCTATGTCGGCGCCGGGACCGTCGAGTTCATCGCCGATGGCCGCGACGGCCTGCGCGCCGACCGCTTCTATTTCATGGAGATGAACACGCGCCTCCAGGTCGAGCATCCGGTGACGGAGGCGATCACCGGGCTCGACCTCGTCGAACTGCAGCTCAAGGTCGCGGCAGGCGAGCCGCTCGGCTTCACGCAGGAGGACGTCACGGCGACGGGCCATGCCGTCGAGGCTAGGCTTTACGCCGAGGACCCCGAAAAGGGCTTCCTGCCCTCGACCGGCAAGCTCTGGGCGCTGAGCTTTCCGCATGGCGAGGGTATCCGCATCGATACGGGCGTCGAGGCCGGCGATACGGTGACGCCGTTCTACGACCCGATGATCGCCAAGGTGATCGCCCATGGCGCCACGCGCGACGAGGCGCTCGACCGGCTCGGTGTGGCGCTGGGCGAGGCCATCGTCGCCGGCCCGCGCACCAATCTCGCCTTCCTGAAGAAGCTGACCGAGGCGGAAGGCTTCCGGAAGGGGCCGTTCGACACCGGCTTCATCGATCGCAACATCAGCGCGCTCGGGGCCGAGCCGCAGCCGCTCGACGCTGCCGCCGTCGCAGCCGCAGCCCTGCAGCTCGAGGAAGAGCGGCAGGAGGCCGGCATGATCGCGGCAGCGGGCCGGGCCGAAGGCGAGACGCGCTCGCCCTGGCTCGATCCCGATGCCTTCTCGTTGATGCCGCGCCAGCCGCTCGGCCTGCCGCTCCTGGTCGACGGCGAGCGCGTTGAGGCGCAGATCGAATGGCATGGCGATGATGCGCGCGTCAGCCTGCCGGGTCATGAGATCGGGGAGGGCGAGCACGAAGTTGCCCTTGCCGAGGGGGAAGGCGGCACCTGGTTCGCGCTGCATCGCGGCCGGCAGACGGCCGTGGCCCTGTTCGACCCCTTCACGGTGGATTTGGACGCCACCTCAGGCTCCGGTGGTGTGGTCAAGGCGCCGATGCACGGCAAGCTCGTGGCGGTCTTCGTGGCGCCGGGCGAGGCCGTGACCAAGGGCCAGCGCCTTGCCATCGTCGAGGCGATGAAGATGGAGCATGTGCTGACCGCTCCGCGCGACGGCACGGTCAGCGAGGTCGCAGGCGAGCCCGGCATGCAGGTCGCGGAAGGCGCGAAGGTCGTCGTGCTGGGGGAATAGTCGAATCGGCGGAATCGCTTGCGGGCGATTGTCGAGAGATTGATTCAAGCCGGTTTCGTCATGGTCGGGCTTGTCCCGACCATCCACGTCTTCGCTGGTCGAAGGCCGTGTTCAAGACGTGGATGCTCGCAACAAGGGCGAGCATGACGGCGCGCTATACGTCGAGAGCTGCTGCCGCCTTCCCCAGGATTGTCAGATTGATCTCCGCCAGCGGGTCGTCGTCTTCCAGAAACCAACTCGCCGACAACCCGCACCAGGCGATGATCCAGCGCAGAAGTCGCTGACGTTCCAGCCCGGATTTCGCCAGCACGATCTCCAGCCGGCGCTCGAAGGCGCCGGGCGCGACCGCGACCGCTGGTTCGGGGTCGGCGAGGTCGGGATCACAGAACAGGATCGTGTATTCGAAGGCACGGTCGCCCAGGACGCATTTCGGGTCGATGGCGAGCCAGCCGCGGCTCTCGAAATCGAGAACGTTGTCGTGATGCAGGTCGGCATGGAGTGGCAGGATGTCCTGCTGCGCGGGCAACAGCGTGTTTGCCTCCGTCGCGGCGCGGGCGAGCAAGCCACCATGCTTCGCCGCCGTCGGAAACAGGTCCTTGAACCAGGTTTCGAGCGGGATCAGCCCGTTGGGAGCCGGGCCACGCGGCTTCTCTAGCCCTGCAATAGCATCACAGAGGATAGCGGTCGCTTCGTCGTCGCCCTTGGCGCCGCTGCGGGCCATGGCCGAAAGCGAGACCGGGCCGGTGGCGCGCTCGATCAGCATCGCGCTGCCTTCGCCGGCCTGCGCGATCAGGCGGGCGGCGCCGTCGCCGCCCCACCAGGCGAGCAGGCGGTAGCCGAGGCGCTCATCCTCCGCTTCCGGCAGCTTCAGCATGGCAGGTGCGCCGCCTTGCAGGACGGGCAGCAGGCGGCTGGCATGGGTCCTGAACGGGGGGCCGTCCGGCACGAGGTGCCAGCGTGCCAGCCAGGGCTCGAACGGCCCGAGGGAGATCTGGCTCATCCGCGGCCGATCACCGGGAACTGCTCGGCCTCGTAGATCTGGCCAGAAACCGGGGCGCTGTCGTCCGATAGCCAGAAGGCGGTGTGGGCGGCGATCTCCTCCGGCTGCATGATGCGGCCGGTCGGGGCGTGGCGGAGCGGCACATGGTTCTGCCAGCCGGGCGGCTGGCCCTCGCGCTGCTGGGTCGCATCCTCGTTGGCGGTCCAGGTCCAGCCGACATTGAGCTGATTGGCGCGGATGCGCTCGGGGCCGAGCGTGTTGGCGAGGTTGCGCGTCATCGTCATCAGCGCACCCTTCGACATCGAATAAACCGTGAGGTTCGAGAGGCCGCAATAGGCGTTGATCGAGCCGACGGTGACGATGGCGCCGGGCGATTTCCAGGCGCGGAAGGCGCGGATCGCCGCTTCGGCGCAGAGCAGTGGCGCGCGGGTGTTGATCGCGAACATGTGGTCGAAGAAGGCGGCGGTGGTCTCGCCCAGGATGCCGCGCGGATAGATGCCGGCATTGTTGACGAGGCCGTCGATGCGGCCGAAGGCGGCGAGGGTGGCATCGACGATGGCCTGCGCCGTCTCGGGTTCGGCGAGGTCACCGGTCGCGCCGGCCGTCGCCGGGCCGAGGCGGGCGACGGCGGCGTCGACCTCGCCGCGGTCGCGCCCGTGGATCAGCACTTTGGCTCCCTCGGCGACCAGCCTTTCGGCCATCGCATAGCCGATGCCGGTGGAGGAGCCGGTGACGAGGATGGCCTTGCCTGCGAGTCCGCGCATGATGATCGTCCGTAATCCGCCTGGGAAGTGAGCATGACGGTGAAGCGTATCGTGGCGAACATGCTAACTGCCGAACCGGGGCTGGCAAAAGCCTTCTACGGCAGCATTCTCGACATGCACCCCGTCATGGATCATGGCTGGATCCAGACCTATGCGGCCGGCGGCGATCCGGCCGGGCCGCAGCTCAGCTTCGCCAGCGAGGGCGGCGCAGGCACGCCGGTGCCCGATCTCTCGATCGAGGTCGACGATCTCGACGCGGTATTGGACAGGGTTCGCGCCGCCGGGCTCGCCATCGAATACGGGCCGGCAGAGGAGCCCTGGGGCGTGCGGCGCTTCTTCCTGCGCGATCCGTTCGGGCGGCTGGTAAACATCCTGTCGCATGGCCACTGAGCCGGGTTGTGGAGAAGCGCGGCCATGGCTGGCCTGCGCGCCCGCCGAGGCCTATTTTGCCGCCATGTCCCTCCATCTGCTCAAGCTCTGCGTCGGCGCCGAATCGATCTCCGATCTGGAGGAATGGATCGCGCAACGCATAGCGCAGCGCCTCGCGCGCGGAGAGCCGATCGAGCAGCTCCACACCACCCGCATGGTGCCGAAGAAGGTCGGGGAGATCCTCGATGGCGGTTCGCTCTACTGGGTGATCAAGGGGCAGATCGCGGCACGCCAGCGGCTCACCGACATCCGCCCCTTCACCGATGCGGACGGGATCGGGCGCTGCCATCTCGTGATGGAGCCGGTGGTGGTCGCGGTCGAACCGCGCCCGTTCCGGCCGTTCCAGGGCTGGCGCTACCTGCAGGCGAAGGACGCGCCGCGTGACCTGTCCGAGCATGGCGGCGATCTGGGCGAGATGCCGGAGCAGCTGCGGCGGGAGCTGGCGGGACTCGGGCTGCTGTAAGCGGCGCGCTCCAGAGCAATTCCGTGTTTCCTCGAATGATGGAACTGCTTTAGGCCGTTGTTTTACCGCATTTTCTTCCGGTGAACCGGCGCCCGTTTCGCTCGAGAATGCTCTACCCCTTCAGGCCCAGGAAGGCGAAGGGCTTGGCGGGGACGAAGCTGCCGGTCGCATCGCCCGAATAGGTGTGGTCCTGATCCTTGCCGAGATCGAGCTTGCGCGCGCCGCCCGCAGGCGAGAAGTCGATCTTCTTGAGGTCGACCCAAAAGGTATTGGGCGTCAGGGCCGACTCGAAGAAGTAGAGCTTGCGGGCGTGGTCGAAGACGATGCGCCAGCGCGTCGAGGAGATGTTGGGCTGGTCGGGCGTCGTCAGCCCATAGGGCACCGAAACGTTGCGGATGACGCTGAAGACGCTGGCGACGGCGCGGTTCGGATCCGGATCCTTCGGGATGGCGTTCGCATAGAACGAGGCCCGCACGAAACGGTCGGAAGCGCGGTTGGTGCCGGGCAGCATGACGGTGCCGCCGATCTGCTTCCAATACTCGGCCAGCGCGAGCTGCTTGTCGAAGGTCGGCGAGTTGGTCATGACCTGATAGGCGCGGTCGTGATGGATGACCTGCCTGCCTCCGACATATTCGATGATGGCGCTGTCGCCGGTCGCGTCGGAGAGCGAGAGGTGGACGGTGGCGAGACGGTCCTCGCCCGGCATCATGTCTGTGACGAGGGTGAAGGGTTCCTCGCGCAAGGCGGCGACGGCCTCGCCCACCGTGGCGAAGTTGTCGAGCACATACTGGGCCCAGAGCGAGATGCTCAGCCCCGGTTTCGAGCCGGCCTCGAAGCGGGGATACTGGGATTCGACCAGCCAGAGCAGGTTGGCCGACAGCCCCGCATCGTTGACGCCGTCGCTGGTCGCGATGTCGTAGGCGGAGGCGATCACGCTGCCGTATTTCGCCGTCCAGCGCACGGTGTTGGCGCCGGTTTCGCCGGTGCGCTCGATGCCGCGCGGCAGGATCCAGAGATTGGTGGCGATGTCGCTCTTCCAATCCATCGAGCGCGCCGTGATCACGCTGCCGTTCGCGCCGAAATAGACGAACCGGGTGCAGGCCTGCGCGGCGGAGCTGGCCAGAAGGGTGCCGGCAAGGAGGATGGCCGCGCCCCGGTGCAAAAGCGACTTTCGGCCGCGCGTTCCAGATCCTGCTCGCATCATCCGCTGCTCTCTATCGGCTCGACGACGAAGGTCGCCGCCAGGGGTTGCTTTGCCGGCGGGCCGGTTGGCCGCGGCCAGCTTACGATGTCTGTCTGGTGCGGCAATCGCCCGTGTCGCGACGACCGTACCGAGGAGCGGCCGATCAGACCGCGATATTGTCGAGCAGGCGGGTGCCGCCGATGCGGGCGGCGATCAGCAGGCGCATCGGGCCGTCCGTCAGGGCGGTGACATGCGCGAGCGTCTCGGCGTGGCGGGCTTCGAGATAGTCGAGCTCGAAGCCCGCCGTGATGATCTCGTTCTGAGCCTGCGTGACCGCTTCGAGAAGCGGCTCCTCGTTGCGGATGCGGGCCGCCAGATCCTGCATGACCCGGTGGAGCGTCGGCGCCAGCGCCCGGTGCTCGGCCGAGAGGTAGCGGTTGCGCGAGGACATGGCGAGACCGTCGGCCTCGCGAATCGTCGCCAGCGGGACGATGCGGATGCCGAGGTCGAGATCGCCAGCCATGCGGGTCACGACCTTGAGCTGCTGGTAGTCCTTCTCGCCGAAGATGGCGCAATCGGCGCGCGACTGCGTGAAGAGCTTGCAGCAGATCGTCGCGACGCCCTCGAAATGGGTCGGCCGGAAGCGATCCTCCAGCCCGACGGCGGCCGGACCCAGCAGCAGCACGCGCGTGGCGAAGCCGGGCGGATACATCGCCTCGACCGGCGGGAAGAAGACGGCGTCGGCGCCGGCGGCGACGAGCTTGGCGCAATCGTCGTCGAAGGTGCGCGGGTATTTCTTGAAATCCTCATGCGGGGCGAATTGCGTCGGGTTGACGAAGATCGAGACGATGACGCGCTTCGCCTGGCGCCGTCCCTCCGTCACCAGCGCGATATGGCCCTCGTGCAGCGCGCCCATGGTCGGCACCAGCGCCACCTCCTCGCCGGCGGCATGCCAGCCGGCGACGGCTTCGCGCATCGCGGCGACCGTCTCGAAAACCGTGATCCCAGCCACTGTCCCGTCCTCCGTTTGGGCGACGGGTAGCAAATGCGGTCGCGATGGCCAATATCAGGACGAAGGGAACGATTCAGCCGGATCGATGGGTTGATGAGCGACAAGAACGATCGCGCTGTCGGCAAGGCCGCCGCGACCACGCCGGCAGGGCATTCACAGCCGGGCGAGATCGACCGCTTCCTGGGAGCGGCGAAACGCCTTGCGCCTTTCGCTTCCGGGCAGGCGGGCCGCCTCGTCTTTGCGCTCGACGCCACGATGAGCCGGCAGCCGAGCTGGGATCTCGCCTGCTCGCTGCAGGGCCGGATGTTCGAGGTGGCGGGGCAGAGCGGCGGCCTTGCGGTGCAACTCGTCTATTTCAGGGGGCTCGGCGAATGCCGCGCTTCGGGTTGGATCGGCGAGCCCGAGCGGCTGAAGGGGCTGATGAGCCGGATCGCCTGCGAGGGCGGCCAGACGCAGATCGCCCGTGTGCTGCGGCATGTCCGCGACGAGGCGAAGGCGGTGCCGCTGCGCGCCTTCGTCTTCGTCGGCGATGCGATGGAGGAGGACGTCGACGCGCTGGCGGCGCTGGCGGGCGAACTCGGCCTGCGCGGCATTCGGGGCTTCGTCTTCCAGGAAGGGTTCGATCCCGCGGCGAGTGCCGCCTTCGCGACGATCGCGCGGCTGACCGGCGGGGCGCATGCGCGCTTCGATGTCGGCGCGCCCGCCTCGCTGCTGGAACTCCTGCGCGGCGCTGCCGCCTACGCCGCCGGCGGGCGCGAGGCGATGCTGCGGCTCGCCGGGGCGAGCCCGGCGGTCAAGGGGCTGATCGCGGCGATGGATGGGGAGCGCAAGTGAGCCTGCTTTACGGCGTTGCCGTACTGATCCTGGTCTGGTGGCTGGCGAAGCTGTTCGCGGGCGCCAACCCCAAGGTGCTGGCGCGGCTGGCGAAGACGGTCGGCGGCGTCGCCTCGCTCGGCGTGGCGGGGCTGCTGATGCTGCGCGGCCGGATGGACATGGCGATCTTCCTCGGCGGCATCGGCGCCTGGCTCCTGGGCTGGAGCGCGACAGGGCCGGGCGGCATCCGCTTCCCCTGGGCCGATCGCGCCGGGCCGGCGGCGGGGGCGACCTCCCAGGTCGGGTCGGTGCTGCTGGAGATGGAGCTCGACCACGACAGCGGCGCCATGACCGGCCGGGTCAAGGCCGGCGCGCTGGCCGGGCGTGCCCTCGACAGCCTGGGCATGGCCGAACTTGCCGCGCTGATGCGCGAATGTCTGGCGCGGGATCCTGACGGAGCCCGGCTGCTAGAGGCATATCTCGACCGCCGGTCGCCCGGCTGGCGTGAAGACGCACAGCGTGACGGCGACGCGCGGAAGGGCGGCGCGCCGGGCGCGGGCGCGATGACGGAGCAGGAGGCCTACGAGATCCTGGGGCTTCAGCCGGGGGCGAGCGAGGACGCGGTCCGCGAAGCCCACCGGGCTCTGATGAAGCGCATCCATCCGGATGCCGGGGGCACCAGCGGCCTTGCCGCTCGCGTCAACCAGGCCAAGGACGTCCTGGTGAAGCAGCGATAGCGACGGGCTGGGGTAGGGCGTCTGCGACATGTCGTGAACTCCTTTCCCTGGCTGGTCAGCTGCGGGTGGCGAAGCAGGAGAAGCCGCCGCGCTTCAGCTGGGCGCAGGCGTTCTGCGCGTCCTTCGAGTCGTCGAAGCCGGCGAAGCGGGCGCGGAAGAGCGTGGAGCCGCCCTTCTCGACCTTCTCGGTGAAGGGCGAGGCGCTGGCGAGCGAGCCGGAAGCCTTGGCACGGGCGCGGGCGAGGATTTCCTTGGCCTTGCCCTCGTCATCGGTGGCGCCGAGCTGGATCACCCATTTCCCGGAGGCGACCACGGCCGCCTGATGGGACACGGCGCGGGCCGGCTCGGGCGCCTGCACCTTGGCCGGAACGACCTCGACCTTGCGCTGGACGCTCGCGGCGGGGGCTTCGGCGACCTTCACCGGCTCGGCGGCGGGCTCGGGCTCGGGCGCCTTGGCGATCGAGGAGGTGACGTCGACATTCGCCGGCGGGCGCAGCACCTTGGCGTCGGACGGCTGGGCGCCGATCGACCAGCGCATGGCCGAGGGGGTGGTGGTGGCGGCGACCGGCCGCATGCCGGAGAGCTGGAGCGGCTGGCCGCCGGCGGCGACCGGGCGCGGCGGCGCGATCGGAGTGGTGGTCGGCATCGGAGCATAGGCCCGGGCGGCGGCCGGCAGCGGCGCGTCGGCCATGGCTTCCGGGCGCGGCACCGGCATCGGCGCCGGCTCGGCCGCAGCGACGCGCGGGCGCTCTTCCGGACGCGGGCGCGGCTCGGGCTCGGGCGCTTCGGCGACCATGACCGAGGAACGGCCGCTGGTGGAGGCACGCGGCAGGCTGGCGAGCACCAGATCGGTCATGATCTTGTCGCGCGAGGCGCCGGAGCGGCCGCCGAGCACGACCGAGACGACATGCCGGCCTTCCGACTTGGCCGAGGTCATCAGGTTGAAGCCGGAGGCGCGGGTGTAGCCGGTCTTGATGCCATCGACGCCCTCGACCTTGCCGAGCAGGCGGTTATGGCCGCGGATGGTGCGGCTGCCGTACTGGAAGGCCCGCATCGAGAACAGCGGGTAGTATTTCGGGAAGCGTTCCTGGATGGCGCGGGCGAGGATGGTGAGGTCGCGCGCGGTCGTCAGGTTCGGCGGGGAATGCGGCAGGCCGTGCGGGTTGTAGAACCGCGTCGAGCCCATGCCGAGCGAACGCGCCTTGCGCGTCATCTGCTCGGCGAAGGCCTCCTCGGAGCCCGCGATGTTCTCGGCGACGACCACGGAGGAATCGTTGGCCGAGAGGGTGATCATGCTCTTGATGGCGTCCTCGACCGAGATGGTCGAGCCCGCCCGCAGGCCGAGCTTTGTCGGCGGCTGCGAGGCCGCGTAGGACGAGACCCTGAGCTCGGAATCCATCGAGAAGCGGCCGCGCTCCATCTGCTCGAACAGCATATAGAGCGTCATGACCTTGGTGAGGGAGGCCGGGATGCGCGCCGCATCCTCGTTGACCGCATGCAGCGTCCGGCCAGTCTTGGCGTCGACCACCATGGCGGCATAGGGCGGCGTGTAGCCACCGCCGGAATGGGCCCGGCGCTTGCGCGCCTCGGCCGGCGAAGATGCGATCGTGGCCGCGACCGCGGCGACGCCGATCAGCCCAATGACGACCCGCAGACGCGGCCGCCGCAACCCAACGCAACCCAGAACCATTTACCCGCCTCGAACTCGTACTGTCGGTTCTGTCCCACGGCCGGCTCCTCGTGGCGCGCAGGACACAGTGAGGGGAGGTTAGGTGGATGCGGTTACGGAGCCGTTAAAACTTGAACGGTTGCGACCGGAACGATCTGCGTTTGATGCAATGCAGCGTTCTCTTGACATTCATGTTGCGTTGCACAATATGTCGGCAGTCCCCGGTGGTGATCTCCTTCATACGACCTTTGGGGCGGCACGTCCGGCCACTTCGGCCCATTCACTTGATGACACCCGAGGTGTCAGGAGACGACCCATGATCCAGCAGTTCGAGACCATCCAGAAGGCTTCCAAAGAGAACGTCGATGCCGCGCTGAAGGCGTTCGGCGCCACCTCCAAGGGCGTGCAGTCGATCGCCGTCGAGGCGACGGACTATGCCAAGAAGTCCTTCGAGGCCAGCACCGCCACGCTCGAGAAGCTCGCCGGCGTGAAGACCTTCGACAAGGCCCTGGAGATCCAGGCCGACTATCTCAAGGCTTCGTTCGAGGGCGCCGTCGCCCAGCTCACCAAGATGGGCGAGCTCTACACCGCTCTCGCCAAGGATGCCTACAAGCCGTTCGAAGGCATCGTCTCGAAGGCCGTCCCGACCGCCCCGAAGGCGTGATGTCGGCAGGCTGCCGAGTGGCGGCCTGATCTTCGAAAGAGTTCAGTTGCGTTTGAAGCCCGGTCGCGAGATCGGGCTTTTTCTGTTGTGTGTTGCGCGCCGGCTTCCGGCTGACGCCTGCTGCGGCCGTGTGAGCGCGGGGCGGCGATTCCAGCCCCGGGCGGGGGCTGTGCTAAATTCGGTTCCGGCTGCCGGGATGGAGGAACGATCGGACGCGACGCCCCCAAAAACCGAACAGGACGGGAGAGCCGAACGATGCGCGCAAGATGGATCGAATGTGCCGCTGCTGCCGGATTGCTGGCACTCACCACGAGCCCCGGCGGAGCTCAGACTGCCGCCGAGATGACCTTCTTCGTCACCAGCGCCGGCTCCGGCAAGGGAGCCGATCTGGGAGGCCTGCAAGGCGCGGATGCGATCTGCCAACGCCTCGCCCAGGCGGTCGGCGCCGGTGGCAAGACGTGGCGGGCCTATCTGTCGACGCAGGCCACAGGCGGTGCGGCGGCGGTGAATGCGCGGGACCGCATCGGCGCCGGCCCGTGGCGCAACGCCAAGGGAGCGGTGATCGCCAGCAGCGTCGCCGACTTGCACGGTGCAGCCGCGAGCCTGACGAAGCAGACCGCGCTCAATGAAAAGGGCGAGCCGGTCAACGGCGCCGGCGACACCCCCAACCAGCATGACATGCTGACGGGCTCGCAGGCGGACGGGACGGCATTCGGACCGGGCGAGGATCGCACCTGCGGCAACTACACCAAGAGCGGTGCCGAGGGCGCGGTGATGCTCGGCCATCATGACCGCAGGGGGCTCGACGATTCCCCGCCCGCGAAATCCTGGAACATGTCGCATCTCTCGCGCGGCGGCTGCAGCCAGGAAGCGCTCAAGGGTACGGGCGGGGCCGGGCTGTTCTACTGCTTCGCCGCCAATTGAGGCGACCGGGCCTGGGATGGGAGCGGGCTCTCGGTCGATGGCGGCCGGGTCGGCTCCCGAACGGATGGGGGCATCGAGCCAAGGCGTCTCGCCGCCCCTCGGGAGTTGGTGGCTTGTGTGATCGGCGCCTGCCCCTACGCATGCCGCTCCTCACTTTTGAACCGATTGAAAACGCGGCCGGAACGGCGCATGTCTAGGGCGGACGCGCCGCCGCCGCGGCGCCGGAGGTTTCGGTTCCCGCCATGCTCGACAAGTCTGCGCCGCCCCGCACGCTCAAGCTCAATGCCGCCGACAACGTCGTCGTTGCGGTCGATCCCGTCGATGCCGGCGTGACGGCGGCCGGCGTCGAGGCGCTGAAGCGCATCCCGCGCGGGCACAAGATGGCGATCGCGCCGATCGCCAAGGACCAGCCGATCCGCAAGTTCGGGCAGATCATCGGCTTCGCCGCGGTCAACATCCCGCCGGGCGAATGGGTGCACGAGCACAATACCGGCTTCCACGCCTTCGATCGCGATTACGCCTTCAGTGCCGAGGCGAAGCCGGAATTCGTGCTGCCGGTCGAGCGGCAGGCGACCTTCGAAGGCTTCCGCCGGGCGAGCGGCAAGGCCGGCACGCGCAACTATGTCGGCATCCTGACCTCGGTGAACTGCTCGGCCTCGGCCGCGCGCTTCATGGCGGAGGAGGTGAAGCGCTCCGGCCTGCTCGACGACTATCCCAATGTCGACGGCGTCATCGCGCTGACCCACGGCACCGGCTGCGGCATCGACTACAACGGCGAGAGCTTCGAGGTGCTGAAGCGCACCACCTGGGGCTATGCCTGCAACCCGAACATGGCGGCGGTCCTCGTCGTCGGCCTCGGCTGCGAGGGCTTCCAGATCAGCCGCATGAAGGAAGCCTATGGCGTCACGGAGAGCGACGTCTTCCGCACGCTGACCATCCAGGAGACCGGCGGCACGAAGAAGGCGGTCGCCGCCGGCATCGATGCGCTGAAGACGATGCTGCCGATCGCCAACCGGGCGAAGCGCGAGACCGTGCCGGCTTCCGAACTGATGCTGGCCCTGCAATGCGGCGGCTCGGATGGCTATTCCGGCATCACCGCCAACCCGGCGCTGGGCGCGGCCGTCGATATCCTCGTCGAGCATGGCGGCACGGCGATCCTCTCCGAGACGCCCGAGATCTACGGCGCCGAACACCTGCTCACCCGCCGGGCTGCGACGCGCGAGGTCGGCGAGAAGCTCGTCGGCATCATCAAGTGGTGGGAGGACTACACCGAGCGCGCCCGGATGAGCATGAACAACAACCCCTCCCCGGGGAACAAGGCGGGCGGGCTCACCACCATCCTGGAGAAGTCGCTGGGCGCGGCAGCCAAGGGCGGCACCAAGACGCTCTCGGCGGTGTACCATTATGCCGAGCCGGTGACGGAGAAGGGCTTCGTCTACATGGACACGCCCGGCTACGACCCGGTCGCGGCGACGGGGCAGGTGGCGGGCGGCGCCAACATCCTCGCCTTCACCACCGGCCGCGGCTCGGCCTATGGCTGCAAGCCCACGCCCTCGATGAAGCTCGCGACCAACACGCCGATCTACGAGAAGATGATCGACGACATGGACATCAACTGCGGCGACGTGCTCGACGGCGTCTCGCTGGAGCAGAAGGGCCGCGAGATCTTCGAGGCGATGCTCAAGGTCGCCTCGGGCGAGAAGACCAAATCCGAGCAGCTCGGCTATGGCGACGCCGAATTCGTGCCCTGGCAGATCGGCGCGACGATGTAAAAAGGGCTTCGGCCGCTTTTGAACCCAATCGCGATCTGGCGCGACCTATGCACGGGGCCGGACCGCTGCGAAGCGGACCGGCCCTTCCATTGTCGGTTGGGGACTATCATGAAGACCGTATTTCTCGTCACGATCCCGCGCGTCCTGCTCGGGCTGCTTTTCCTCGTCAGCGCCATCGACGGTTTCTGGTGGCTGGCGACGGGCAACAACCTGATCCATCCGCCCACCAGCGAGCAGGGGCTCGCCTTCGAGGCTGCCTTGCAGGGCTCCGGTTTCGTCTGGCCGCTGATCAAGGCGGTGAACCTGATCGGCGGTGCCAGCCTGCTGTTCAACCTGGCGCCGGCCTTCGGCCTCGTGCTGATCGCCCCGATCCTGACGGTGATCGTGTTCTTCCACTTCGTGCTGAACGCGCAGGGCATCCCCGTCGCGATCATCGTCGCCGTGCTGGGGGCGATGCTGGCCTTCGCCTATCGCGATCGCTACGCGGCGCTGTTCCGGTAGAGTTTCGCTTCCAGGGGAGGCGCGGCCCGCTTTCGCGTCATGGTCGGGCTTGTCCCGACCATCCACGCCTTCGCCGGTCGAAGGCCGTGCTCAAGACGCGGATGCTCGCCACGAGGGCGAGCATGACCGTGAGGCTGGCAGCCCGTCAGAGCGAGAAGCCCTTCAGCCGCTCGCCGAGCAGGCCGATCCGGTCGGCGGCGACATTGGCTATGGCGATGCGCAGATGGTTTTCCTGCCCGGGGCCGAAATAGGGACCGGGCAGAGCGAGTACGCCGCGCTCCTCGACGAGGCGGCGGGCGACCTCGGCCGCAGGCACGCCCTCGAAGGGATGGGCGACATAGGCGAAATAGGCGCCGGCCGAAAGCACGCGCCAATCGTTCAACGGCGCCATCGTCTCGCGGAACAGCGTGGCGCGCGCGTTGATCTCGGCGCGGTTGCGTTCGCGCCAGTCGCGGATGCCCTCGATGCCCCAGGTCACGGCGGCCTGGCCGGCGCGCACCGGACTGATCTGGACGCAGTCGAGCACCTTGCCGATCTGCGCGATCGCAGGCTCGCCGGCCGTGATCGCGCCGAGCCGCCAGCCCGGCACGGCATAGGCCTTGGAGAAGCTGTACAGGCCGATCACGGAATCCTGCCAGCCGCTTGCGGCGAAGACCTCATGCGGTTTCGCAGTCGCTGCGGGCAGGAAGTCGCGATAGGTCTCGTCGAGCACCAGCCAGATGCCGCGCCGGGCGCAGAGCGCCGCGAAGGCGGCGATCGTCTGCGGCGGATAGACCGCGCCGGTCGGGTTGTTGGGGGTGACGAGGACGATGGCGCGTGTGCGGGCGTCGATCAGCGCCTCGGCCGCGGCCGCATCCGGCACGAAGCCCGCCTCCGGCGCACAGGGCAGCGGGCGGGCCTCGACGCCGAGCATCGTCAGCGTCATCTCGTGGTTGAAATACCAGGGCGTCGGCAGCAGCACATTGTCGCCGGCGCGGGCGAGCGCCATCATCGTCACGACATAGGCCTGGTTGCAGCCTGAGGTGATCGCGACCTCGCCGGCGGCGAAGGGCGCGCCGTAGCAGCGGGCGAGCTCCGCCGCGTAAGCCTCGCGCAGCGCTGCATCGCCGGTGATGCCGCCATAGCGCGTCGCCGCGGGATCGGCGGCGGCTTCGCCCAGCCGCTCGAGCAGGGCCTGGGGCGGCGGCGCGCCGGGCACGGCCTGCGACAGGTCGATCAGCGGGCCGGAACGGCCGTCATAGCGTCGTGCCCAGCCCTGCGCCTCCGGGATCGGCGGCGTGCCGGTGTCGACGAGGTCGGGATTGAGCGAGGCGGGGGCGATCGTCGGCATGGTCCGAATGCTTTGCGGTGCGCGCCCGCTTCCGTCAATTGCCTTGGAAGCGTCGCAGCCACACGCCATATCTGGAAAGCTTCCAGTGCAGCCGAGCGGAAAGGCCGATGCAGGACGAGACCGAAGACGCGATCGCCGAACTCCACGCCTTGCTCGACCGGGCCGACAGCATCGTCAGCTTCACGGGCGCCGGCATCTCGACGGAGTCGGGCGTGCCAGATTTCCGCTCGCCGGGCTCGCCCTGGATGATCAACAAGCCGATCCCGTTCGAGGCCTTCGTCCAGAGCCGCGAGGCGCGGATCGAGGCCTGGCGCCGCAAATTCGCGATGGACGACCATTATCGCGACGCGCGGCCCAATGTCGGCCACCGGGCGCTGGCCCGGCTGGTGGCGGAGGGGCGTTCGCCCGCGATCGTGACGCAGAACATCGACGGGCTGCACCAGGCCTCCGGCGTGCCCGGGGACAAGGTGATCGAGCTGCACGGCAACGGCACCTATGCGACCTGCCTGACCTGCGGCTGGCGCCATGAGCTCGCGGCGATCCGCCCGGCCTTCGAGGCGACGGGCGAGCCGCCGAGCTGCATGATCTGCGCCGGCCCGGTGAAGTCGGCGACGATCTCCTTCGGGCAGGCGATGCCGCAGGAGGCGATGATGCGGGCGCAGGCGCTGACGCTGGAATGCGACCTGTTCCTGGTGGTCGGCTCGTCCCTCGTCGTCTATCCGGCGGCGACGCTGCCGGTGATCGCCAAGCGGCAAGGCGCCAAGCTCGTGATCCTCAACCGGGAGCCGACGGAGCTCGATCCGATCGCCGATCTGGTGATCCGGGCCGAGAGCGGGGTGGTGCTGGGCTCCTTGCCGGGGTGACGGGCATCAATCGCGTGACGCGAGCGCCAGCCTGAGGGCCAGGCCGCCGAACACCGCGCCCATCAGTCTTTGCGGCAGGCGCGCCAGGGCCGGCCGGCGCGACAGGGCATGGCCGATGCGGCTTGCGGCGAGGATGACGATGCCGTTCGCCAGAAGGCCCATGGCATTCAGGATCGTCGCGAGAACGATGACCTGAAGCGCGATCGAGCCCAGTTCCGGTTTCAGGAACTGCGGCAGCAATGCGAGCATGAAGAGCGCCATCTTCGGGTTCAGCAGATTGGTCCAGAGCCCCTGCAGGAAGATGCGCCGCAGGGATATGGCCGGCACGCGGCCCGGCGCGAAGAGCGGCGCCTGCGAGCGCAGGGTCGTCCAGGCGAGGTAGGCGAGATAGGCCGCGCCCAGCCAGCGCAACACATCATACGCCGTCGGCACGAGAATGAAGAGCTGGGACAGGCCGAATGCCGCGGCGAAAGCCTGCAGATAGCTGCCGATCGCAATGCCGGCATAGGTGAGCAGGCCGGCCGCGCGCCCCTGGCTGAGGCTGCGCGAAGCGATCAGCAGCATATCGGGCCCGGGCGTGGCGGTGAGGACCGCCGCCGCAGCGGTGAAGAGCGCGAGCGTGGACAGGTCGAGCATGGTGATCCCGAGGAGACCGGCCGGGGCATGCTGCCACGGCGGGGGCGGCGCCGCCAGCTCCTCCGACGATCCGGCGGCCGGCCCAGTCGTCGGGTCGGCCGGATGATGTGGACGACTTTTTTGAGGCTGTATTCCGAATCCGCTGGGGTGGTATCGTGACAGCGCGAATCAAGCGTTGCGCGTGGGGGTGAGCGGCACATGTCCGACGAATTCGGTGAGAGCGGGCGGCCACCGATGGGTCCCATCCAGTCACTCAATCGTGTCGTGCGGCTCGATGGGCCGGTCGGCCATGCCTCCGAAGTGCCGGCCGAGGTCGTCGGCTACGTCAAATGGTTCGACGTCTCCAAGGGCTATGGCTTCGTCGTCCCGGAGAGCGGCGGGACGGATATCCTCCTGCACGTCACCATCCTGAAGCGCGATGGATTCAATACGATAGCCGAAGGCGCTCGCATCGTGCTCGAAGCGATCGACAAGGCGCGCGGACGCCAGGCGGTGCGCGTGCTCTCGATCGACACCTCCGCCGGCCGGCATCCTTCCGAGATGCCGATGGCGCGCACCAATGTCGCGGTGACGCCGACGAGCGGGCTGGAGCGCATGGTGGTGAAGTGGTTCAACCGCCTGCGCGGCTTCGGCTTCGTCTCGAAGGGCGAGGGCGCGCCTGATGTCTTCGTCCATATGGAGACGCTGCGCCGCTATGGGCTCGTCGAGCTCATCCCCGGCCAGACGGTGCTGGTGCGCTACGGGCCCGGCCCGAAGGGGCTGATGGCGGCCGAGGTGCGGCTCGAACAGGGTGGCCCCGCGGCCTCGCATTGAGCAACGGGTAAGCATGCCGGCGAAACCGGCAGGCGATCTGCCCATTTTCACGCCGCTTTCGTGATGGCCGGCTCGATCCGAGCGCCGGTTTTTACCTTTCATCAATGGCTGTGGCTATGATGAGGCCTTCCTTGGAGGCCTCATCCCATCCTTCTGCTCGTCAGCGATCGCGAAGACCGGCGCCAGGCGCTGCAACGCGCGCTCTCGATATGGGGGCCGTGCGAGGCGCAGGGTGGAACCGCGCCGACCGGCCGCGAGGCCGGGCGGTTGCTGGTCGTCGACCTCGACCTGTCCGGGCGGGGCGCGGTGGAGACGGCGCGCCACGCGCTCGCCCCACATCGCCGGGCCGGAACGCCTTCGTTATTCCTGCTGCGTGATTCCTCGGCGCACTGCCTGATGCAAGCCAATGCGCTCGGCGCCCGCGAGACCTTGCCGGCGGATGCTCCGCCGGCACTGCTGCTCGACACGGTCGGGGCGATGCTCGGCCTGATGGGAGAGGCCGGCGAAGGCGCAAGGATCGAGCGCCACTTCGTCGCCGCCTCGGCTGCGCTGGCCGATCTGCTCGACGCGGCCGGAAGCGGCGGCAGGCTGCCAATCACGGCGATCAACGACAGCATCGAGGCGCTCAACCGTGCGGCCGATGGCGGAGACCTCAATGCCTGGCTCGACATGGTCTGGCGGCATGACGATGCCACCTACCAGCATTGCCTGCTGGTCTCCGGGATTGCTGCGGCCTTCGCGCAGCGCCTCGGCTTTCGCGAGGCCGATCGCCGGCTGATCACCGGGGCCGCTGTGCTGCACGATGTCGGCAAGGCGCGCATCCCGCTCGACATCCTGCACAAGCCGGGCCGGCTAACGGCGGCCGAATGGGAGGTCGTGCAGCGGCATCCGCAGATCGGCCATGACATGCTGGTGGCGGAAGGGGGCTTCGACCCGATGGTTCTGGCCGTGGCGCTGTCGCACCACGAACATCTCGACGGTTCCGGCTATCCGCATGGCCTGCGGGGCGCGCAGATTCCCGACCCGGTGCGGATGATCACGATCTGCGACATCTACGCCGCCCTGATCGAGCGGCGCGCCTACAAGCAGCCGATGCCGCCGGAGGAGGCTTATGCCGTCCTCGTCGAGATGCAGGGCAAGCTCGACCGCGACCTGGTACGGGTCTTCGGCGACGTCGTCCTGGCAGGCTCGATCGCCCGGCTTGGCCGGTATCGCGCTTCAGCTCCGGGGCGAGGGGTCGGGAAGGTCGCCTGAAGGGGCGGGCTTGCCTAGACCGCGAAGGAGGTCCCGCAGCCGCAGGAGCTCGACGCGTTCGGGTTGGTGATGCGGAAGGACTGGCCGATCAGGTCGTCGACGAAATCGATGGTGCAGCCTTCGAGCAGGTCGAGCGAGGTTTCGTCGATCAGCACGGTCGCGCCGTCGCGTTCGATCACGAGATCGTCCTGCGTCTTCTCGCGGTCGACGTCGAAGACATATTGGAAGCCCGAGCAGCCGCCGCCGGCCACGCTGATGCGCAGCATCGAGCCGGGCGGCTCGTTCGCCATCACCGACAGAATCTGTTTCGCGGCATTCGCGGTGACCGCGATGCCGCGCGGATTGACCGCAAGATCGGTCGACATGTTTCAGATGCTCCTTGCACCTTGCTCGCCCGGAAAGGTAATGCCCCGGCAGCGCCTCCACAAGGACGAGGCCGCGACGGGGCTGCCATGCCGGATCCACAGAGCCCGCCTCAAGGCTTTTCTCCTCCGCACGGCATCGAGCCGGGCGAGCGCTGGCGCGCGCCCTATGCCTGCCGCTCCAGCACCAGCCGCGGGCGACTGATCGGAGAGCCGGCCTCGGCGACGCGCGGCGAATTCCAGCGCGACCGCGACCGCATCATCCATTCGACCGCCTTTCGCCGCCTGAAGCACAAGACGCAGGTCTTCGTCTCGCATGAGGGCGACCATTACCGCACGCGTCTGACCCACACGATCGAGGTGGCGCAGATCGCCCGTGCCCTGGCGCGCGCGCTCGGCCTCGACGAGGACCTGGCCGAGGCACTGGCCCTGGCCCATGATCTCGGCCACACGCCCTTCGGCCATACCGGCGAGGACGCGCTGGAAGAATGCATGGCCGGCTTCGGCGGCTTCGACCACAACGCCCAGACGCTGAGGATCGTGACGCGGCTGGAGCGGCGCTATGCCGATTTCGACGGGCTCAACCTGAGCTGGGAGACGCTCGAGGGGCTGGTCAAGCACAACGGCCCGCTTCTCGACCGTCAGGGCAGGCCGACGGCCCGCTACGCCAAGACGGGCATCCCGGTGGCGATCGTCGAATATCAGCATCGCCAGGATCTCTGGCTCGACAGCTACGCCTCGGCCGAGGCGCAGGCCGCGGCGCTGGCCGACGACATCGCCTACAATGCCCATGACATCGACGATGGCCTACGGGCCGGGCTGTTCGGCCATGCCGAGCTTCGGGCCGTGCCCTTCCTGGCCGGGCTGCTGGACGAGATCGAGCGGCTGCATCCGGGGCTGGAGCGGCCGCGCGCGACCAACGAGCTGGTGCGGCGGGTCATCACCCGCTTCGTCGAGGACGTGATCGCGGAATCGCAGCGGCGCCTGGCCGCTCTGGCGCCAGCCGATGCCGACGCGATCCGCCGCGCCGACCGGTCGGTGATCGCCTTCTCGCCGGCGATCGAGACGGCCGACCGCGACATCAAGGGCTTCCTCTATCCGAACATGTACCGCCATCCGCGCATCGCGCCGATCCGGGCCGATGCGGCGCAGGTGGTGCGCGAGCTGTTCGCCCGCTTCAGCGCCGATCCGGCTGCGATGCCGGAGGAATGGGCAGCGGGCTGCGACGGCCTCGACGAGCACCGGCGCGCGCGGCGAATCGCCGACTACATCGCCGGGATGACGGACTGGTACGCGCTCGACGAGCACCGGCGCCTGTTTGACGCCACTCCCTCGCTGCGATAGGGCCGGTCGCCCGTACAAATATGTTCGAGCCTGGATGAGCCCTCATCCTGAGGAGCGCTTCGTCGAAGCGCGTCTCGAAGGATGGCCCAGGAGGCTTCAGAATGACTGGAGCATCCTTCGAGACGCAAGCTTCGCTTGCTCCTCAGGATGAGGGCTCAGAGGCTTTCAACGGACAAGATGTGACCGCGATGAACCTGTTCGAGATCTATTCCGCCCGTCTCCATGCCGCGCTTTCGGCGCTCGCCGAGCGAGGCGCGCTCCCGGCGGGCCTCAATCTTGCGCGCGTCGTGGTCGAGCCGACCAAGGATCCGGCTCATGGCGACCTCGCCACCAATGCGGCGATGGTGCTGGCCAAGGACGCCGGCACCAATCCGCGCGCGCTGGCCACGCTGCTGGTCGAGGAGCTGTCGAAGGATCCGGAGATCACGAAGGCCGAGATCGCCGGGCCCGGCTTCATCAACCTGACGCTGCAGCCGGCGGTGTTCACCGCGGTCCTCAAGGCCGCGATCGAGGCGGGGCTGGATTACGGGCGCGGCACGCCGAAGCCCGAGCCCAAGGTCAATGTCGAATATGTCTCGGCCAATCCGACCGGGCCGATGCATGTTGGCCATGGCCGCGGCGCGGTGTTCGGCGATGCGCTGGCGAGCCTGCTCGCCTTCGCCGGGCACGATGTCACTCGCGAATACTACATCAACGATGCCGGCGCGCAGGTCGACGTGCTCGCCCGTTCCGCCTTCCTGCGCTATCGCGAGGCGCTGGGCGAGGATATCGGGGCGATCCCCGAAGGGCTCTATCCCGGCGACTACCTGATCTCGGTCGGCAAGACGCTCGCCGAGCAGTACGGGCCGGCGCTCCGCGACAAGGCCGAATGGGACTGGCTCCCGCTCGTCCGGCAGGCGGCGATCGACGGCATGATGGCGATGATCCGCGAGGATCTCGCCGCGCTCGGCGTCGTCCACGAGATCTTCTTTTCGGAACGTTCACTGCAAGGACGGGACGGCAACACCAATGCCGTGCACCAGACGATCGAGGATCTGCGGGCGCGCGACCTCGTCTATGAAGGGCGCCTCCCGCCGCCCAAGGGCCAGAAGGACGAGGACTGGGAGGATCGCGAGCAGACCCTGTTCCGGGCCACCAAGTTTGGCGACGACGTCGACCGGCCGCTGCTGAAGTCGGATGGCAGCTACACCTATTTCGCCAACGACATCGCCTATCATCGCTCCAAGTTCGTGCGCGGCTTCCCCGAGATGATCGACGTCTGGGGCGCCGACCATGGCGGCTACGTCAAGCGCATGCAGGCGGCGGTGAAGGCGGTGACGGGCGGGCAGGGCTCGCTCGACGTCAAGCTCTGCCAGCTGGTGCGCCTCCTGCGCAACGGCGAGCAGGTCAGGATGTCGAAGCGCTCCGGCGACTTCGTCACGCTGCGCGAGGTCATCGACGAGGTCGGCCGCGATGCGGTGCGCTTCATGATGATCTTCCGCAAGAACGACGCGACGCTCGACTTCGATCTCGCGAAGGTGGTCGAGCAGTCGAAGGACAACCCGGTCTTCTACGTCCAGTACGCCCATGCGCGCTGCCACTCGATCTTCCGGCAGGCGCGGGAGGTGTTCCCGGACCTCGACGTCAGGCCGGCGGCGCTGGCTGAGGCCGATCTCGCCATCTTGACCGACGAGGCGGAGGTCGGCATCGTCAAGACGATTGCGGCCTATCCGCGCATCATCGAAGGTGCAGCGGCAGCGCACGAGCCGCATCGCGTGGCCTTCTTCGTCCACGAACTGGCCAGCGCGTTCCACTCTTTGTGGAACAAGGGCAAAGACTCGCCGCAATTACGGTTCGTTAATCAAACTGATCGAAAGTCGACCTTGGCGAGATTGGCGTTTGTGCATGCGGTGCGCAGCGTCCTTGCTTCCGGTCTGGCTGTCGCCGGAGTTGCGGCGCCGGAAGAGATGCGCTGACGGTCGATTTTCCGCCGGCGCGCACAAGGTCAGGTTGACCGCGCGGGCCAACGGTCCTTCCATAGGAAGGCGTGGCTTGTGCTGGAATGGATCGTACCATGAGTGAGCCAGCTAGGAACCGTTTCGCGCTCGATCTCGAAGATCTCGAGCGCCAGCTCCGCGGGGCAGGGCAGGCGCCCCGCTCCGGCCAGCAGGCCGATCCGCTTGCGGAGCTGACCCGCATCGTCGGGCAGGACGACCCGCTTCGCGATATCTTCGCCGAGCCGCGGCCGCAGGCCGCGCGTCCGGCTGTGCGCCAGGAGCCGAATTTCGAGGTCGTGCCGCCCCGGCCCGCGCCGGCCGAGCCGGTCCCTTCGGCGCCTCCGGCGGAGCTGCGCGGCGCGCTCGACGAGTTCGAGGCCCTGCTGCGCCGCACCGAGCCGCGACGCCCGCAGGCGGAAGCGGCTCAGCCGCAGCACGCTCCCGAAGATCATGACCACGATCTGCCGGAGCCCTTGCCCTATGCCCGCCCGGCCCACAGCGCGGTCGCCGCGCGCGACCTCGACGAGGATCGGGATCAGCGCGCCGTAGAGCAGCCCCGCTATGCCGAGGCGCCCCGGGCCTATGCCCCGGCTCCGCAAGCTTACGCGCCAGCCCCGCAGGCCTATGCCGAAGAGCAGCAGGCCTATGACGAGGCGCCGCCGCCCGCCTATGCCTATCAGCAGGGGCAGGGTGGCACGCCGGCTCACGACTATGCCGAGGACGACCTGCCGGATCTCGAGCCGCGCCGCTCGCGCAAGGGGCTCTGGGCCGCGGCTGCCGTCATCGCCGTCGGCCTGATCGGCGTCGGGGCGAGCTTCGTCCTGCGCGGCGGGACGACGCCCAAGGACGGCCAGCCGCCGCTGATCACGGCCGATAGCGGCCCGGTGAAGGTCGAGCCGGCCAATCCGGGCGGAGCCGAGATCCCGAACCAGAACAAGCAGATCTACGAGCGCAGCGCCGAGGCGGCCCAGGGCCAGACCAAGCTGGTCAACAACGAGGAGCAGCCGGTCGACGTCCAGCAGGCCGCGCGGTCCATGCCGGCGCGGGTCGTGATGCCCGGGCCGAGCTCCACCAATGCCGACACCGCTCTCGCCGCCGCGCCGGCGGCGCCCGAGCGCAGCATCCTGCCGGCCGAGCCTGGCCTGACGCCGATGCCGCCGGTCCCCGGCCTCGGCGAGCCGCGCCGCGTCCGCACGGTCTCGATCCGTCCGGACGGCACTCCGGCGCAGAACCCTGTTGCGGTCGACACCAGCCAGATCGCCACCGGCTCGGCGCCGGCGCGCAACGGCGCCAGCCAGCCGGCGGCGCAGCGCCCAGCACAGGCGCAGGCGCCCGCACCGGCCGTCCCCAAGACGCAGGAGCGTGCGACCACCCCCGCCGCCGCCACGACGCCGGCCGCCCCGATGCGTCTCGCCAGCGCGGCTCCGCCGCCGCCCGCCGCTGCCCCGGCAACCGCCGCGGTTCGTGCCGGGACGGGCGATTTCGTGGTGCAGCTCGCCGCGCCCGGCAGCGAAGCGGAAGCACGCGCCACCTTCGCCGCGCTCCAGCGCAAATACGGCAATGTGCTCAGCGGCCAGTCGCCGATCATCCGCAAGACGGAGCTCGCCGGCGGCAAGACCGTCTATCGCCTGCGCGTCGGCCCCTATTCCCGCGAGGATGCGGCCTCGATGTGCTCGCAACTCCAGGCTGCCGGCGGCCAGTGCTTCATCGCCAAGAACTGAGCCTTCGGCCTCGGTGACGGACAAGAGCGGCGGCGCCCGGGAGGGCGCCGCCGCTCTGTTTTGAGGGGAGCCGGTGCACCGCCGGGGTGCGCTTGTCTCGCCGGCCCGGCCGTGCGACTAGCCTCGCAACGACATAAGGCCGCTTCGGACAGCGAAGCGAGCGCGTAGAGCCGGAGGTTGCGCATGGATCGCCGTCAATTCGTCAAGGTCGCCGGGGCAGGGGCTGCCGGCAGCGCGGCCATCGCCGCTCCCGCCGTCGCCCAGTCGCAGCCCAAGGTGACGTGGCGCCTGACCTCGAGCTATCCGAAGAGCCTCGACACGCTCTACGGCATCTCGACCCATGTCGCGAAGCGGGTCGCCGAGGCCACCGACAACAACTTCCAGATCCAGGTCTTCGCGCCGGGCGAGATCGTGCCCGCGCTGCAGGCGCTGGACGCCGTGCAGAACGGCACCGTCGAGTGCAGCCACACGCTGTCGAGCTTCTATATCGGCAAGGACCCGGCCTTCGCCTTCGAGACCTCGCTGCCCTTCGGCTTCAACGCCCGGCAGCAGAACGCCTGGCTCTATCAGGGCGGCGGTCTCGAGCTCTGCCGCAGCTTCATGAAGACCTACAACATCCACACCATCCCGTCGGGCAACACCGGCGCGCAGATGGGCGGCTGGTTCCGCAAGGAGATCAAGTCGCTGGAGGATCTGAAGGGGCTGAAGTTCCGGATCGCCGGCCTCGGCGGCCGCATCATGGCGCGCCTCGGCGTCGTGCCGCAGACCATCGGCGGCGCCGACATCTATCCGGCGCTGGAGCGCGGCACCCTCGACGCGGTCGAGTTCTCCGGCCCCTATGACGACGAGAAGCTCGGCTTCGTGAAAGTCGCCAAGTACTACTACTATCCCGGCTTCTGGGAGGGGAACGCCAATGTCAGCTTCCTCGCCAACCAGGACAAGTGGAACGAACTGCCGGCCTCCTACCGGGCGATCGTCGAGGCGGCCTGCGCCGAGGCGAACGCGCACTGCCTGGCGAAATACGACCACAACAACCCCGACGCGCTGATTCGCCTGGCCGGCACGGGCGCGGAGCTGCGGCCCTTCCCGCAGGAGGTGATGCAGGCGGCGTTCAAGGAGGCCTTCGCCATGTATGGCGAGCTCGCTGCGAGCAACCCCAACTTCAAGACCTTCTACGAGTCCTTCCTGCCCTACTGGAAGAAGGAACAGCTCTGGTTCCGCATCGCCGAGCTGCCCTTCGACGCATTCAACGCGCAGCATTACGCGCAGGTGAAGTGACGGGAGCGCCTCGCCGGCTTGTCATCCCGGGCGACCCTGAGTCGACCCGGGATCCATGCCGGAGCATTTCCGGCATGGGCTGAGGCATGGATTTCGGATCGGCGCCGCCGGGGCGGCTTGTTCGGGGGCGCTTCGGAGCATGGTGGCATCAGCAGCGCTTGACCGCGCCCGCGCCGCTTCCTAACCCGGTGTCATGACATCGCGCGCCTTCATCGCCGGTTGCCTCGGCACGAGCCTCACTGCGGACGAGCGGGCCTTCTTCCGCGATGCCCGGCCCTGGGGCTTCATCGTCTTCAAGCGCAATACCGAGTCGCCCGAGCAGGTCGCTGCGCTCACCGCGGAAATGCGGGAGACGGTGGGCTGGCACGCCCCGATCCTGATCGACCAGGAAGGCGGGCGCGTGCAGCGCATGGGGCCGCCACTCTGGCCGAAATACCCGGCGGCCAGGGCCTTCCTCGCCATCAACGACCCAGTGCGCCAGCGCGAGATCGTCCGCCTCTCGGCGCGCCTGATGGCGCATGATCTCAAGAGCGTCGGCGTCGATGTCGATTGCCTGCCGGTGCTCGATGTGCCGGTCGCCGGCAGCCACGACGTGATCGGCGAACGCGCCTATGCCCATGATCCGGACCAGGTGGCGCGGCTCGGCCGGGCGGCGGCGGAAGGGCTGATCGCCGGCGGCGTGCTGCCGGTCGTCAAGCACATGCCGGGGCATGGCCGGGCGCGGGCTGACAGCCATTACGACCTGCCCGTCGTCGAGGCCTCGCTCGACGAGCTCAGGGCGCATGATTTCCGGCCGTTCCGCCATCTCGCCGACATGCCGCTGGCGATGACGGCGCATGTCGTGTTCACCGCGCTTGACCGGAAGCACCCTGCCACCGTCTCGCGCAAGATCGTACGCGAGATCATGCGCAGGGAGATCGGCTTCGAGGGGCTGATCATGACGGACGACATCTCGATGAAGGCGCTCTCGGGCTCCTTCGAGGAGAAGGGGCGGGCCGCGATCCGCGCAGGTGTCGACGTGATCCTGCATTGCCATGGCATCATGGAGGAGATGATCGCGATCGCAGGCGTGGTGCCGGAGATGACCGGCGCCCGCGCCCGCCGCGCCGCCGCCGCGCTGGGGCGGATCCGGCACGAGCCGGAACCGGTCGATCTCAAGGCCGCCCGGGCGGAACTGGCTGCCGCACTTGCGCTGAGCGCCTGAACAGCCGAATCTGTCATCGGGGTTGATTGCAAATCCCCGCTGCCGCGATCCCGGATCCTCGCTTCGCCGCGTCCGGGACGGCCATGCGGGGATATGACGGGGACGACGGCCAGCATGACGGCCGAACTGCCATTCGAGGAAGACCGTGCACGGCGCGCGGGCGAGCCGTCGCTCGTCGTCGATGTCGACGGCTATGAGGGGCCGCTCGACCTGCTGCTCGATCTCGCGCGCCGCCAGAAGGTCGACCTGCACCGCATCTCGATCCTGGCGCTGGCCGAGCAGTATCTCGCCTTCGTCGAGGAGGCGCGGGCGCTGCGGCTCGAGCTCGCGGCCGATTATCTCGTGATGGCGGCCTGGCTGGCCTATCTGAAGTCCCGCCTGCTGCTGCCCGAGCCGCCGAAGGGTGAGGAGCCGAGTGCGGCCGACCTCGCCACGGCGCTGGCGCTGCGCCTGCGCCGGCTCGAGGCGATCCGCGCGGCGGCGCACAGGCTCGCGGCGCGCGAGCGGCTGGGGCAGGACGTGTTCGCGCGCGGCGCGCCCGAGGAGATCGCCGCCGGGGCGCGGCCGGTCTGGGAGGCGGAGCTCTACGACCTGCTCGCAGCCTATGCGCAGCAACGCCAGAAGCAGGTGAAGGGCCATATCTCGGTCGGCCACCGCGTGGTCTGGTCGCTGGTGGAGGCGCGCGAGGCGCTGCAGCGGCTGGTCGGCGCGGCGGGGGATTGGACGGAGCTCGACGGCTATCTGACGCAGTACATGGCCTCGCATGGCCTGCCGGCCCGGGAGATGCGGGCGACGGTGCGGGCCTCCGCCCTCTCGGCGATGCTCGAAATGGTGCGGGAAGGGGTGCTCGACCTGCGCCAGGAGGAGGCCTTCGCGCCGATCCATGTGCGCCGCCGTTCGGCGCGGCCGGCGGCTCTGCCCTTCAGCGGCAAGGATGCGTCATGAAGGCCGCTGCGACCGAACCCCTGGACGCCGGGGATGGTGGCGGGGCGGAAGCCTTCGCCCAGGCGCTGCGCATCTGCGAGGCGCTGCTCTTCGCCTCGGCGGTGCCGCTGTCTGCGGAAGCGCTGAGCCGGGCCATACCCGCCGGCATCGCAGTGGAGCCGGTGCTGGCGCGGCTCGTCGAGCTCTACGCCTCGCGCGGCGTCAATCTGCGGCAGGTCGCCGGCGGCTGGGCGTTCCGGACGGCGCCGGATCTCGGCTATCTGCTCGCGGCCGAGGCCGAGCCGCCGCGCCGCTTGTCGCGCGCCGCGCTCGAGGTGCTCTCGATCATCGCCTATCACCAGCCTGTGACCCGGGCCGAGATCGAGGAGATCCGCGGCGTCGCCACCGCCAAGGGCACGCTCGACATCCTGCTCGAGGCCGGATGGGTCCGCCTGCGCGGGCGGCGACGCTCGCCCGGTCGTCCGGTGACCTATGGCACGACGCCGGGCTTCCTCGACCATTTCGGGCTCGACCGCATCGACGACCTGCCCGGGCTGGAGGAATTGAAGGGCGCGGGCATCGTCGAAGGCCGCCTGACGCGCGACCTCACCGTGCCGGTGCCGGACGACGATCCTGGCCTGCGCGACGACGAGGACCCGCTCGGCGACCTGTTCAGCCCGCTTGACGACGGCGAGGGCGGGCCCCAACAGGGGTGAAGACGCTCGGCATCGGCCGGGCCCGATTGAACGGAGCTGTGTCGACCTTGGCTGAAACGAAAGCGGGATGGCTCGGCTGGGGCCGGCGTGGAACGGCCGGCGCGGCGATCCCGATGGCGCTCGGCTTCGAGGGCGTGACGCAGCGCTTCGGGGCCGTGACGGCGCTGTCGGATGTTTCGCTCACGGTGCGACCGGGCGAGATCGTCGCGCTGCTCGGTCAATCGGGCTGCGGCAAGACGACGCTGCTCAGGCTCGCCGCTGGCGTCGAACGGCCCAGCGCCGGGCGCGTCCTGCTGGAGGGGCGGGACGTGTCCGACCCGGCGCGTTTCGTCGAGCCGGAGCATCGCGGCGTCGGTTTCGTCTTCCAGGATTATGCGCTGTTCCCGCACCTGACGGTGGGGGAGAATGTCCGCTTCGGATTACGCGGCCAGGGTGCGGCAGCGGCGGAGGCCACCGCCTTGCGGGCGTTGGCCCGCGTCGGGCTCGCCGATTTCTACGGCGCCTATCCGCATATGCTCTCCGGGGGGGAGCAGCAGCGCGTGGCGCTGGCCCGCGCCATTGCGCCGCGCCCCGGCGTGCTGCTGATGGACGAACCCTTCTCGAATCTCGACCGGCGGCTGCGCGACGTGGTGCGCGACGAGACCGCGGCTCTGCTCGAAGAGACCGGCGCGACCTCGATCATCGTGACGCATGACCCGGAGGATGCGATGCGCATCGCCGACCGGATCGTGCTGATGAGGGCCGGGCGTATCATCCAGGTCGGCACCGGCGAGGAACTCTACCGGACACCCGCCAGCCTCTTTGCCGCCCGATTTTTCTGCGATTTTACCGAGGTCGAGGGCTGGGTCGCCGGGGGCGCCGTCGACACGCCGCTGGGCCGTTTCGCGGCGCCGGACATGCCGGAGGGAAGCGACGCGATCGTCTGCATCCGGCCCCATCGCGTCCGGATCGTGCCGAAGGGCTATTATCTGCCGGGGCGGCTGGTGGCACGGCGCTTTCTCGGCGAGTTCGATCACCTTCTGGTCGCGGTGGAAGGGTTCGACCGGGCCTTGTCTGTGCGGGCGTCGCTGTCGGACGAGATCGCGGTGGGGGACGAGGTCGGCGTCGAGATTCCGTCGGACGAAGTCCTTGTGTTTCCGGCCGCGGATCAATAGGTTCCGCCGCCGAACAATCGACCGGGCACGGATTTGGTCGGGGCTTATCCCCGGTCGAAGCAATTTCGGAGGAGTTTCGCCATGGGTGGCGTGAGCATTTGGCACTGGATCGTCGTCGGCGTCATCGTGATGCTGCTGTTCGGGCGCGGCAAGGTGTCCGAGCTGATGGGCGATGTCGCCAAGGGCATCAAATCGTTCAAGAAGGGTATGGCGGAGGACGATGAGCCGACGCCGAGCGCGACCAATGTCGATCCCAAGGTGATCGACCATACGCAGGCCAGCAACGCGGCCGCCCAGGCCCAGGCCAAGACCGAGCACAAGGCCTGATGCGGCTGCGCCGCAGCGGCGCAGCTCCCGGAGCCCGTCTGCAGCGGCGAAACGCCGCTGCGCCAGGGGCGGGCCCAGGTTTCTGATGTTGCGCGCGCATCCTCCGTCCGCCTGAAGCGGCCGAGCGGAGGGCGCGCCGAGAGGACGAGCCGTCGATGTTCGACATCGCCTGGAGCGAGATGGTGCTGATCGGCGCGGTTGCGCTCGTCGTGATCGGCCCCAAGGACCTGCCCAAAGCCCTGCGCACGGTCGGCCAGACGATCGGCAAGGTCCGTCGCATGGCGGCCGAGTTCCAGGGCCAGTTCAACGAGGCGATGCGCGAGGCCGAACTCGCCGATCTCAAGAAGCAGGTCGAAGATGTCGGCGGCTCGGTGTCGAGCTCGCTCAACACCGACTTCAACCCGATCGAGCAGCCCAAGGACTTTTCGGCTTCCGGCGCCGCCACCCCCGACGAGGCGGCGTTGAAGGAAGCGGAGGCGAAGCTCGCCGCGCTGCCGGTGCCGGAACTGCCGCCCGCCGACATTGCGGCCGAGACGCCGACACCCGAGGCGGAGCCGGTTCCCGCCGCCAAGCCGAAGCGCGCCCGCAAGGCGAAGGCGCAGGATGAGGCGGCGGCCGAAGCGGCTCCCGTGGCCGAAGCTGTGCCGGTCGCCGGACAGGGCGAGGCCGCTGAAACCCCGAAGCCGGCGCGCGCACGCCGCGGCAAGGCCGCGGCCGAGGTGCCGGCTGAGCCCGATGCTTCGCTTCCGGAGGCTGCCTCGACCGAGGAGAGCCAGGAGGCGCCCAAGCCCGCCCGCAAGCGCAAGCCGAAAGCCGCGACCGCCAAGGGCGAGGAGACTTCCGCATGAGCGTCGCCAATCCTCGCGAGGGCGAGGACGAGATCGAGGCCTCGCGCGCACCGCTGATCGAGCATCTGATCGAGCTGCGCTCGCGGCTGATCAAGTCGCTGATCGCCTTCCTGATCATGTTCTTCGTCTGCTTCGGCTTCTCGACGCAGATCTACAACCTGCTGGTGCTGCCCTATGTCTGGGCCGCCGGCAGCGCCGCCAATGCGCAGCTGATCTATACCGGCCCGCTCGAGCTGCTGTTCACGCACATCAAGGTCGCAGCCTTCGGTGCCGGCTTCTTCGCCTTCCCGGTGATCGCGACCCAGATCTACAAATTCGTGGCGCCCGGCCTCTACAAGAACGAGAAGGCCGCCTTCGCGCCCTATCTCGTGGCAACGCCGGTGTTCTTCACGCTCGGCGCGCTGCTGGTGTTCTTCTTCGCCATGCCGGTGCTGATGAAGTTCTCGCTCGGCATGCAGCAGGCCGCGACCGAGAATCAGGCGGGCATCGCGCTCCTGCCGAAGGTCAGCGAGTATCTCTCGCTGATCATGACGCTGATCTTCGCCTTCGGCATCGCCTTCCAGCTGCCGGTGATCCTGACGCTGCTCGGGCAGGCGGGAATCATCGATTCGAAGTTCCTGAAGGAAAAGCGCCGCTACGCCATCGTCTTCGTCTTCGTCGTCGCGGCGGTGCTGACCCCGCCGGACGTGATCTCGCAGCTGATGCTGGCGATCCCTATGATGCTGCTCTACGAGCTCTCGGTGTTCTCGGTGCGCCGCGTTGAGAAGAAGCACGAGGCCGCGAAGGCGGAAGAGGACGCGGCGGAGTAAGACTCTATCGTCATGCTCGCCCTTGTGGCGGGCATCCACGTTTTGAGCGCCGCATTGCACCGATGAAGGCGTGGATGGTCGGGACTGGCCCGAGCATGATGTGGTCGCGGCGTCGAATACCGATCTCGGAGGTTCCCTCCCGCGCCGTCCCGGTCTAGAGCATCCTGCGCTGCATTCCGCAGCGATGCATGGCCGGACGACGATGTACGACATCAGATGGATTCGCGAGAACGCCGCGGCGTTCGATGGAGGCTTGACGCGACGGGGGCTCGCGCCGCTGTCGCCCTCGCTGCTCGAACTCGACGATGTCCGCCGCTCCGCCATCGCCAAGGCGCAGGCCACGCAGGAACGCCGCAACGCGCTCTCCAAGGAGATCGGCAAGGCGATGGGCGCAAAGGACGTCGCGCTCGCCGAGAAGCTGAAGGCCGAGGTCGCGGCGCTCAAGGAAGAGCAGCCGGGGCTGGAAGCGCAGGAGAGGGCCGCCAAGGAGGCGCTCGACGAGAAGCTCGCCGCCATTCCGAACACGCCCTTCGAGGACGTGCCTGATGGTGTCGACGAGCATGACAACGTCCAGCTGCATGCCCATGGCGTGAAGCCGGAGGAGCGCGGGCTGCTCAAGGGCGTCAACGAGCCGAAGCAGCATTTCGAGCTCGGCGAAGCCCTCGGCCAGATGGATTTCGAGAAGGCGGCCAAGCTTTCGGGCGCGCGCTTCGTCGTGCTCCAGAACCAGATCGCGCGGCTGAGCCGGGCGATCGGGCAGTTCATGCTCGACACCCACACCGAGGAGCACGGCTATACGGAAGTGAATCCGCCGCTCCTGGTGCGTGACGACGCGATGTTCGGCACGGCGCAGCTGCCGAAATTCCGCGAGGACCAGTTCCGCGCCGGGGAGGAGCACTGGCTGATCCCGACCGCCGAAGTTCCGCTGACAAATCTGGCAAGGGAATCAATTCTTTCGGAGCAGGAGCTGCCGCTTCGATTCACCGCGCTGACGCCTTGCTTCCGCTCGGAGGCGGGCTCGGCCGGGCGCGATACGCGCGGCATGCTGCGCCAGCACCAGTTCGAGAAGGTCGAGCTCGTCTCGATCACGACGCCGGAGAAGTCGCGCGAGGAACATGAGCGCATGCTCGCCTGCGCCGAGGCGGTGCTGAAGAAGCTCGACCTGCATTATCGCGTGATGACCTTGTGCACTGGCGACATGGGCTTCGCCTCGCAGAAGACCTGGGACATCGAGGCCTGGCTGCCGGGGCAGAAGACCTATCGCGAGATCTCGTCCTGCTCGGTCTGCGGCGACTTCCAGGCGCGGCGGATGAACGCCCGCTACAAGACGAAGGACGGCAAGGGCCCGTTCTTCGTCCATACCCTCAACGGTTCGGGCACGGCGGTCGGCCGGGCGCTGATCGCGGTGATGGAGAACTACCAGAACGCCGACGGCTCGATCAGCGTGCCCGACGTGCTAGTGCCCTATATGCGCGGCGTGACCAAGATCGAGAAGGCGGCCTGAGATGCGTATCCTTGTCACCAATGATGACGGCATCCATGCCGAGGGCCTGGACGTGCTGGAGCGCATCGCGCGCCAGCTTTCCGACGATGTCTGGGTCGTGGCGCCCGAGACCGACCAGTCCGGCGTCGCGCATTCGCTGTCGCTGTCGAACCCGCTGCGCCTGCGCCAGATCAGCGAGAAGCGCTTCGCCGTCGCCGGCACGCCGACCGACTGCGTCATCATGGCGGTGCGCTCGATCCTCGCCGAGGCGAAGCCCGATCTCGTTCTCTCCGGCGTCAACCGCGGCTCGAACGTCGCCGAGGACGTGACCTATTCCGGCACCATCGCGGCGGCGATGGAGGGGACGCTGCTCGGCATCCCCTCCATCGCCGTCAGCCAGGCCTATACGCCGGGCGACCGCAACAACATCCGCTGGGACTGTGCCGAGAGCCATGCGCCGGGCATCATCCGCCGGCTGCTGGAGGAGGGGATTCCCGAGGGCGTGCTGTTCAACCTCAACTTCCCCAATGCCGGGCCGAGCGAGGTCGAGGGCGTCTCGGTCACGGTCCAGGGCCGGCGCGACCAGGAGCTGGTCCAGCTCGAGCCCCGCAAGGACGGGCGCGGCAATCCCTATTACTGGATCGCCTTCCAGCGCAGCCGCAGGGAGCCGGCGAACGGCACCGACCTGCGCGCCATGGCCGAGAACCGCATCTCGGTGACCCCGCTCGAACTCGACCTGACGCATGAGCCGACGCTGACGCGCTTCGCTCAGGTCTTCGCCTGAGAGGCCGCGGGGAGGGGGCATGAGCGAGGAGGTGCCGGCCAGCGAGGGCGAACGCACCGTCGCCTTCCTGCTGTCGCTGCGCGCGCGGGGCGTGCGCGACCTCGCGTTGCTGCGCGCCATGGAACGGGTGCCGCGCGACCGCTTCGCCCCGACCCGCTTCGCCGATCTCGCGCGCGAGGACGTCTCGGTGCCGCTGCCCTGCGGCCAGACGATGACGGCGCCCCATACCGTCGCCAACCTGCTCGGCGCGCTCGACATGCAGCCGGGTGCGCGCGTCCTCGAGGTGGGGACCGGCTCGGGCTATGTCTCGGCGCTGCTCGCGGCGCTGGGCGGCGAGGTGGTTTCGCTCGAGCGCTATCGCTCGCTGGCGCTGGCGGCGCATGAGCGCGTCAGCGGGAGCGGGTTCGGCAAGCTGATCGACCTGCGCCATGCCGACGGCTTCCAGCCCGATCGCACGCTCGGCCGGTTCGACCGCATCCTCGTCAACGGCGTCACCCATTCGGTGCCCGAGGCGCTGCTGATGCGGCTTTCCGAGGGCGGGCGCCTGGTCGGGGCGCTGCGCATCGAGGGCGCGGCGCGCCGCGTCGTGGTCACGCGCCATGAGGACGGGCAGTTCGACCACGCCACTGGGCCGATCCTGCGCCTGCCGCCGCTGACGCCGGGGCTTTCCCGGGCGCTCTGAGGCTCCGGCGAGGTGGGTACGGGCTCGCGAGCGCTGCGCCGGGCGCCGGCGACGACGAACGCAAAAAAGTGAAGAAGGCCGCGCGAGAGAAACACTTTCGTAACCTCAACACGACTTTAATGGCCTTCATCGAGTTGCGTCGTTCGCGAGTACTCTGTTCATGCGTAGCCAAGCCGAATCGATCAATCATCGCGCTCTCCGTCGCCTCTCGACGGTTTGCCTGCTTGCCGTCGGTGTCAGCGCCTGCTCCTCGGACACGATGCGCTTCACCGAGACACCCTTCGACAATCCGTTCCGGACGGCGCAGGCGCCTGCGCCCGTGCGTGATCCGGCGACCACCGGTTCGATCGGGCGCTCGGCGAGCGTGCCGCTGCAGCCGATCCAGTCTTCTCCCGTGAGTGCGCAGCCCCTGCCGCCGCCCCAATCGGCCGTCGCGCTGGGTTCGGCGCCGCCGCGGGCCGTGTCCGGCAGCGCCTCCGGCTGGAGCGCTCAGGGCGGCACCCCGGTCGTGATCGCGCAGGGCGAGAGCCTCGACATGATCTCGTCGCGCTACGGCGTGCCGCGCTCGGCGCTGATGACCGCGAACGGGCTGAGCAACGCCGATGTCGCACCGGGTACGCGCATCGTCATTCCCGTCTACAACGCCGGCGGCGCTGCCGCTTCGGCTCCGCAGGTCGCGCAGGCTCCGGCCGCGTCGCAGCGCTTCGTCGCCGGTCCGGCTCCGACAGCCCGCCAGCCTGCTCCGGTCGCCGATGCGAGGGCGCAGGCCAAGGCCGCTGCCGATGCGAAGGTCGCTGCCGCGGCCGAAGCCAAGGCGAAGGCTGCCGCCGATGCCCAGGCGATGCGCGAATCACGTGCTCGTTTTGCTGCCGAGGCCAAGGCCAAGGCCGATGCCCGCAAGACCGGCTCCGCCGTTCCCAGCGCGCGGCCCGTCGCCGAGGCGAAGCCTGCGCCGGTCCAGCCGGTGAAGACTGCCGCTCCGGCGCAGCAGCCGGCGAAGCCGGTCGTGGTGGCGAGCGCGCCGGCGACCGAGCCGAAGCCGGCCGCGATCCCGAAGGCCGAGCCCGCGCCCGAGCCGAAGACCACCGCCAGCCTGCCGAAGCAGGAGGAGGCGGCCGTCTCCTCGAGCGACAAGGCCGATTTCCGCTGGCCGGCCCGCGGCCGGGTGATCTCCGGCTACAGCAAGGGCGGCAATGAGGGCATCAACATCGCGGTTCCGGAAGGCACGCCGGTCAAGGCAGCCGAGGGTGGCACCGTCGCCTATGCCGGCAGCGAGCTGAAGGGCTACGGCAATCTCGTCCTGATCCGCCACCCCAACGGCTATGTCTCGGCCTACGCCCATAATGGCGAGCTCAAGGTCAAGCGCGGCGACAGCGTCAAGCGCGGCCAGGTGGTGGCGAATTCCGGCCAGAGCGGCAACGTCTCCTCGCCGCAGCTCCACTTCGAGCTGCGCAAGGGATCGACCCCGGTCGACCCGACGCCCTATCTCAACAACTGAGCTGCATCCGCAGCGCGGCAATTTCGGATTTCGATCGGTTTCGCGAGACCCTCCCGATCGAAGAAGAACGGGGCGGCCCAGGAAGGGCCGCCCCGTTTTCGTTCGTTCCGCAGTCTGGTCGTCGTCATTGCGAGGCGCGAGGCGACGAAGCAATCCAGGGGCGGCGGGGCTGAACGGCTTGGCCCGCTTCCCCCTGGATTGCTTCGCTTCGCTCGCAATGACGGGGCCGCCCGCGCGGCCTCACCCTTCCAGCTTCTTGCCCAGCCGGCCGGCGAGGTCCTGGATGTACTGCCAGGCGGTACGGCCGGAGCGGGAGCCGCGCGTCGTCGACCATTCCAGCGCGTCGCGGCGCAGCTCGTCCGGCGCGACCGCGAGCCCGAAATGGGCGGCATAGCCGTTGATCATCTCCAGATACTCGTCCTGGCTGCATTTGTGGAAGCCGAGCCAGAGGCCGAAGCGGTCCGAGAGCGAGACCTTCTCCTCGATGGCCTCGCCCGGATTGATCGAGGTCGAGCGCTCGTTGTCCATCATGTCGCGCGGCAGCAGATGCCGGCGATTCGACGTGGCGTAGAAGACGACGTTCTCGGGCCGGCCCTCGACGCCGCCATCGAGCACGGCCTTCAGCGACTTGTACGAGGTGTCGTCGCTGTCGAAGGACAGGTCGTCGCAGAAGACGATGGCGCGGTGCGGATCGTTGCGCAGCAGGCCCATCAGCGCCGGTAGGCTCTCGATGTCCTCGCGGTGGATCTCGATCAGCTTGAGCGGCAGCTCGCCCTTCGCGAGGCGCCGGTTGGTGTCGGCATGGACCGCCTTGACCAGCGAGGACTTGCCCATGCCGCGCGCGCCCCAGAGCAGGACGTTGTTGGCCGGAAGCCCCTTGGCGAAGCGCTCGGTGTTCTCTGCCAGCGTGTCGCGCACCCGATCGACGCCGCGCAGGAGCGAGAGGGCGACGCGGTTGACCTTCGGCACCGGAACGAGCTCGGAGCCAGCCGCCTGCCAGACGAAGGCGTCGGCGGCCTTGAGATCGGCGGGCTTGCGCCGGGGCGGGGCGATGCGCTCGAGCGCATCCGCAATGCGCAGCAGCGTCGCGAGGGTCTGGTCGGGAGCGGTTTCGGTGGTGGTCATGGCACTGGCGCCTTCATTTCGTCCTGTCGAACCGTACCGTACCGTCCGGTACGGTTCCGAAGGCTAGCTAAACCGCGTCGTGGATCGAGCGCAAGGGGCATTGCGCGAATGGCGGCAAGCCCATAGGTGAGGGATCGTGGCCGGGAGACCGGGTACGTCCGATTGATTTCACGGCGTTGCTGGCTATAGTCCGCGCGATTTTCCGGCCGGGCGATGCTTTTGCCGCGTCTTGCGGCCGGCGGCCTGCTATGCCGCCGTCAGAGAGGAGTTCTTCAGTGATCACCCCCGCATTCGCCCAGGCGACAGGAGCCGGTGGCGGCGCCGACATGCTGATCCAGCTCGTGCCGTTCTTGCTGATCTTCGTCATCATGTGGTTCCTGATCATCCGTCCGCAGCAGCGCCGGGCCAAGACCCATCAGGAGATGATCAAGAACGTGCGCCGCGGCGACACCATCGTTACCTCGGGCGGTCTGATCGCGAAGGTCTCGAAGGTCGTCGACGACGGCGAGCTGGAAGCCGAGATCGCCGACGGCGTGCGCGTGCGCATCGTGCGCGGCATGATCCAGGACGTCCGCTCCAAGAGCGAGCCGGTCAAGAACTAAGAACGCGGCGGCCCGGGCCCCGCGAGGGGCTCGAGGCACGGCAATAAGGCTGTTCACGCAGATGCTTCGTCTCCAGGCCCGCAAGGTCATTCTCGTCCTGCTCGTGCTGTTCATCGGCTGCGGGCTCGCCGTACCGAACCTGTTCTCGCCGGAGACGCGCAAGGCCATCGAAACCAACGCTCCGTCCTGGATTCCGCGGGCCTTCCTGCCGATCCATGCGGTGGTGCTCGGCCTCGACCTGCAGGGCGGCTCGCACGTCCTGCTCGAGATCGACCGGGCCGAGCTGGTGCGCAGCCAGGTGACCCAGCTGCGCGACGACGTCCGCCGCATCCTGCGCGAGGAGCGCGTCAGCATCCAGGGCGGCATCCAGACCACGACGCGCGGCGTCCAGATGCGCGTCGCGGATGCGGCCGAGCGCGCCCGCGTGCTGCCGAAGCTGCGCGAGCTCGCCCAGCCGATCGGCACGCTCGGCGCCTTCGGGCCCTCCGGCAACCAGTCGATCGCCATCACCGAGCAGCCCGACGGGCTGATCCAGCTCACCGTGACGGAAGCTGGCTCGAACGAGCGCATCCGCCGCGCCGTCGAGCAGGCGATGGAGGTTCTGCGCCGGCGCGTCGACGCTCTTGGAACGACTGAGCCGAACATCCAGCGCCAGGGCCTCGACCGCATCCTGGTGCAGGTGCCGGGCCTGCAGGACCCGCAGCGCCTGAAGCAGATCCTCGGCGATACCGCCAAGCTCGAATTCCGCCTCGTCGGCGACGCCAACAGCGCCGATGTCGACATGCTGCCCTCGCAGGATGCCGGCGGCCAGACCGTCCCGGTTCTGCGCCAGCCCTCGGTCGACGGCGCCGACCTGATCGACGCGCAGCCGGCCTTCGATTCGCGCACCGGCCAGCCGATCGTGAACTTCCGCTTCAACATCCGCGGCGCCCAGCGCTTCGGCCAGATCACCACCGAGAATCTCGGCCGCCCGCTGGCGATCGTGCTCGACAACAAGGTGATCTCCTCGCCGGTGATCCAGTCGCCGATCACGGGCGGCTCGGGCCAGATTTCCGGCAACTTCACGGTCGAGCAGGTCAACAACCTCTCGATCCTGCTGCGTGCCGGCGCGCTGCCCGCCAAGATGACCATCGTCGAGGAACGCACCGTCGGCCCCGGCCTCGGCGCCGATTCGATCCAGGCCGGCAAGATGGCGACCCTGATCGCGACCGTGCTGGTGGTGATCTACATGCTCGCGACCTACGGCATCTTCGGCCTCATCGCGAGCATCGCGCTCCTCGTCCATGTCGGCCTGATCTTCGGCCTGATGTCGTTCCTCGGCGCGACGATGACGCTGCCGGGCATCGCCGGCATCGTGCTGACCATCGGCACGGCGGTCGATTCGAACGTGCTGATCTACGAGCGCATGCGCGAGGAGGAGCATCAGGGCCGCAGCCTCGTCTCGGCGCTCGAAGCCGGCTTCCAGCGCGCCTTCGCGACGATCATCGATTCGAACGTCACCATGCTGATCGCGGCGGTGGCGCTGTTCTCGCTCGGCTCCGGCCCGGTGCGCGGCTTCGCGGTGGTCTTCATCCTCGGCATTCTCACCACCGTCATCACGGCGGTGACGCTGACCCGGATGCTGATCGCGGTCTGGTATCGCTGGGCCAAGCCCAAGCACCTTCCGTTCTGACGCTGCCAGCCCTTCAGGAGATTGGCCATGCGCATGCGCCTGCTTCGTATCGTCCCCGACAATACCCGCTTCAAATTCGTCTGGTTCCGCCGCTTCAGCTATCCGCTGTCGGCCGCCTACTCGATCCTGGTGATCACGCTCTTCCTGACGGTCGGCCTGAATTTCGGCATCGACTTCAAGGGTGGCACGCTGATCGAGATGCAGTCCAAGGCCGGTGCCGTCGACATCGCCCAGATCCGCCATACCGCCAACGGGCTCGGCTTCGGCGAGGCCGAGGTGCAGGAGTTCGGCACCGCCGGCGAGGTCTCGATGCGCTTCGGCATGCAGCCGGGTGGCGAGACGGCGCAGCAGGCGGTGGTGGTGAAGGCGCGCGATGCCTTCGCCTCGCAATATGAGTTCCGCCGCGTCGAGACGGTCGGTCCGCGCGTCTCGGGCGAACTGGTCCAGGCCGGCACGCTCGGCGTCGTGCTCGCGATCGTCGGCGTGCTGATCTATCTCTGGTTCCGCTTCGAGATGCCGCTGGCGATCGGCGCGATCCTCGGCACGCTGCACGACATCGTGCTGACCATCGGCTTCTTCCTGATCACGCAGCTCGAGTTCAACCTGACCTCGATCGCGGCGATCCTGACCATCGTCGGCTACTCGCTGAACGAGACGGTCGTGGTGTTCGACCGCACGCGCGAATTGCTGCGCCGCTACAAGACCATGCCGGTCGCCGAACTCCTCGACCTCTCGGTCAACTCGACCCTGTCGCGCACCGCGATGACGGCGACGACGACCTTCCTGTCGCTGCTGGCGCTGGTGCTGTTCGGCGGCACCGCGATCGAAGGCTTCGCGCTGGTCATGCTGTTCGGCGTCGTGGTCTGCACCTATTCGGCGATGTTCATCTCGACGCCGGTGCTGCTCTACATGGATGTCCGCTCGGCGGGCGCCCGCGAGGAGGCGCAGGAGGCGGCGCGGGCCAAGGCTTCGGCCGCCAAGGCCAAGGCCTGAGCAGCTCCGTCATTGCGAGCGGAGCGAAGCCATCCCGAGGGGCGGGGCCGAAGTGTTCCACCCAATCCCCTGGATTGCTTCGTCGCTTCGCTTCTCGCAATGACGGCGACGGGGGCCGGAGAGAGATAAGATGCCGCGCTTCGAGGGCTTCGTTCCCGGCCGCTTCCCGCTCGACGCGATCGGGGCCGGCGGCTTCCGCTTCGCGGATATGAGCCACAAGGGCTCGATCATCGCGACCCCGGCCGGTATCCGGATCTGGCCGGTGACGCGCTTTTCCGAGGTGACGATCGAGAGCCTGCAGCCGGTGCTGGACGAGGCCGGGAGCATCGACTTCCTGCTGATCGGGACCGGGGCGGACATCGCCTTCATTCCGCCCGCTCTGCGTGATCCTCTGAAGCAGGCCGGAATCGCTGTCGAGGGCATGGCGACGGGCGCGGCCGCCCGCACCTATAATGTCCTCGTCGGCGAAGACCGGCGCGTCGCCGCCGCGCTGATCGCGATCGAGTAGGGAGCCCGCCGGCAGTTCGGAAAGCGGGCCATGTGCCGCGTAGCGGCGCCGCCGCGCTTGCCTTACATTAGCCGGGCCGGGGCGAGTGATGACGGGCCGAGGCCGGACCATGGCGCAGACTGAAACCGACGACCGCAGGGAAATCGCGCCGGCGCGCCTGCCGGAAGCCTATACCCATTGCGCCGCGCTCGTGCGCGAGCAGGATCAGGACCGCTATATCGCCGGCCTCTATGCCCCCGAGGATCGCCGGGCGGCGCTCTATGCCCTCTACGCCTTCAGCCTCGAGATCGCGCGGGTACGGGCGCTGGTCAGCGAGCCGCTGCCGGGCGAGGTCCGGCTGCAATGGTGGCGCGACGTGCTCGAGGGCCAGGCGGCAGGCGAGACGCAGGCGCATCCGGTGGCCGCGGCCCTGCTCGACACAGTTCGGCGCTACCGCCTGCCGATCGCGCCGCTGACGGCGCTGATCGATGCGCGCATCTTCGACCTCTACGACGATCCGATGCCTTCGCTGCGCGACCTCGAAGGCTATGCCGGCGAGACCGTGAGCGCGGTGGTCCGGCTGGCGTGCATCATCCTGGCAGGCGGGCGCGATCCGGGTGGGGCGACGGCCTGCGGCCATGCCGGCGTCGCCTATGCGCTGACTGGGTTGATGCGCGCCTTTCCCTGGCATGCGGCCGAGGGGCAGGTCTATCTGCCGGCCGACATCCTCGCCCGCAACGGCGTCACCCGCGACGACATCGTGCGCGGGCGCGGCGGGCCGGGCGTTCTCTACACGCTGAAGGAGCTGCGGGAGATCGCCCGCAACCATCTCAAGAAGCTCGCGGGCCTGGGCGAGACGATTCCGCCGGCGCTGAAGCCGGCCTTCCTGCCCGTGGCGCTGGTCGAGCCCTATCTCAGGCGGATGGAGCAGCGGGGCTACGACCCCTACCGCACCATCATCACACTGCCGGCCTGGCGCCGGCAGTGGATCCTCTGGCGGGCGTCGCGGTCGCGCTGACCGGGCCGCGGTGGCCCCTCAGACGTGGACCGAGCGGTGCCTGATCACCAGGATCGCGATGATCGAGAGCACGCAGCAGCCGATGATATAGAGGGCGACATAGGTCGGCCGGCCATCCGCCGCGCCGACGAGCGCCTGCGCGATGAAGGGCGTCGGGCCGGCGACCAGCACGCCGTTCAGCTCACGCGACATCGCCAACCCCGAGAAGCGGTAGCGCGTCGGGAAGAGGTTGGTGAGGAACGCGCCCTGCGCGCCCGAGGTCGAGCCGAAGCCGAGCCCGTAGCCGAGCGCGATGCCGACCGTCGACCAGAGCAGGCTGCCGGTGTCGAACATCCAGAACAGCGGGAAGGCGAGGACCGCGATGACGACGGCGCCGAAGATGTAGACGGTCGCCGCCCCGATCCTGTCCGCCAGCGCGCCCATGAAACCGACGCCGACGATGCCGAAGAGCGAGCCGATGGTGACGGCGATCAGGCCGTCCGTCCGGCTCATGCCGACCGTGTTGGCCATGTAGCTCAGCGAGAAGGCGCTGAGGATATAGGCGTTGGCGTTGTGGGCGGTCACCGAGAGGAAGCCGAACAGGACCTCCTTCGGGCTGTTGCGGAAAAGCTCGCCGATCGGAACCTGCTGCTCGTGCTTGCGCTGCTCGGCACGCGCCATGGCCTCCACATATTCCGGCGTCTCGTCGAGATGCTTGCGGATGTAGAGCGCGACGAAGAACAGCACGCCGGAGAGAAGGAAGGGCACGCGCCAGGCCCAGCCCAGCAGCATCTGCTCGGGCAGGTAGGAGATCGTCAGGAAGGACAGCGTCGCCAGCATGATGCCGACCAGCGTGGCCGCGTTGGGCAGGCCGGTATAGAAGGCGCGCTTCTCGGGCGGCGCGTATTCCGCCACCAGCACGATCGCGCCCGCGAGTTCGGCGCCGGCGCCGAAGCCCTGGATCAGGCGCATCAGCACCAGCAGGACGGGCGCCATGATGCCGATCGTCTCATAGGTCGGCAGCAGGCCCATCAGCACGGTGGCGAGGCCCATCAGCGCGATGGTCAGGATCAGCGCCGGCTTGCGGCCGAACTTGTCGCCGATATGCGAGATCACGATGCCGCCGACGGGGCGGGCGAAATAGCCGACGGCGAAGGTCGCGAAGGCGGCGAGGACGCCGGTGGTCGGCGAGAGATTGGGGAAGAAGAGCTTGTTGATGATCAGGCCGGAGGCGGCGCCGTAGAGCGCGTAGTCATACCATTCGATCACCGTGCCGACCGTGGCGGCCGTCACTGCCTTGCGGATATTGGCCGGGCTCGCGCCGCCGGCCTTCGTCGTTGCTGCCATTGTCCCAAGGGCCTCCGGATTGTTGTCGGAGACCTGTTAGTCGACAATGACGGCTCTACCCATGCCTCACGAGCGTGACGCCCATGCGAATGACCTTCCGTCATCTGTTGGATGCATGGCTAGATCAGGCCGGCACGGCTTCCATCAAACCGGTCGCCCAGCGCTCCATCTCGACCTTGGCGCGTGCCGTCAGTGCCTGCTTGCGGGCGAGGCTCTTGGCCGGGCCCTTGAGGCGCTTGCCGTCGGGACCGTGGGTGACGGCCTGGTCGGGATGCGGGAACAGCCCGAAATTGATGTTCATCGGCTGGAAGGAGCGCGGCCCCTCGTCGATGGTGACGATGTGCCCGCCGGTGATGTGGTTGACCAGCGCGCCCAGCGCCGTGGCCGGCGGCGGCAGCGGCAGGTCGCGGCCGAGCCGCTCGGCGGCGGCCATGCGGCCGGCGAGCAGGCCGGTGGCGGCGCTCTCGACATAGCCCTCGCAGCCGGTGATCTGGCCGGCGAAGCGCAGGCGCTGGTCGGCTTTCAGCCGCAGGCGCGCGTCGAGCAGCTTCGGCGAGTTGAGATAGGTGTTGCGGTGGATGCCGCCGAGCCGGGCGAACTCGGCATTCTGCAGGCCGGGGATCAGCCGGAAGATGCGGGACTGCTCGCCATATTTCAGCTTGGTCTGGAAGCCGGTCATGTTGAACAGCGTGCCGAGCGCGTTGTCCTGCCGCAGCTGGACCACGGCATAGGCCTTCACGGTCGGGTTGTGCCTGTTGGTGAGGCCGACCGGCTTCATCGGACCCCAGCGCAGCGTCTCGCGGCCACGCTCGGCCATGACCTCGATCGGCAGGCAGCCGTCGAAATAGGGCGTGCCCTCCCATTCCTTGAACTCGGTCTTCTCGGCGGCGATCAGCGCGTCGATGAAGGCTTCGTACTGGTCGCGGTCGAGCGGGCAGTTGATGTAGTCGGCGCCGGTGCCGCCGGGGCCTGCCTTGTCGTAGCGCGACTGGAACCAGGCCGTGTCCATGTCGATCGAATCGAAATAGACGATGGGGGCGATGGCGTCGAAGAAGGCGAGCGAATCCTCGCCGGTGAGCGTTTGCAGGCCCTGAGCCAAGGCCGGCGAGGTCAGCGGGCCGGTCGCGATGATCACGTTGCTCCACGCGGCCGGGGGCAGGCCGGCGATCTCGCCGCGATCGATGGTGACGAGCGGGTGGGCCTCCAGCGCCGCGGTGACGCCTTGAGAGAAGCCGTCGCGGTCGACGGCAAGCGCGCCGCCGGCCGGCACCTGATGGGCGTCGCCCTGGGCCATGATCAGCGAGCCGAGGTGGCGCATCTCCCAATGGAGCTGGCCGACGGCGTTGCTCTGGGCATCGTCTGAACGGAAGGAGTTCGAGCAGACGAGCTCGGCCAGTCCTTCCGTCTTGTGCGCGTCGGTGCCGCGCACGGGGCGCATCTCGTGGATGACGACCGGGACGCCGGCCTGGGCGATCTGCCAGGCGGCTTCGGAGCCGGCGAGCCCGCCGCCGATGATATGTACGGGTTCCATGGCTGCGATGTGTCCGCAGCCGGCCTGCAGGTCAAGGGCCTGAGGCCGGATTGCTGTCATTGCGAAGATCAAAGCGACGAAGCAAGGGCGGCAGGGCCGGATGGTTCAGACCCGTCCCACTGGATTGCTTCGCTACGCTCGCAATGACGCGACGGGCAGGGCCCGGAAATGCAAAATGCCCGCCGTGAGGCGGGCATTCGCTCTTCGACCGAAGCTCGAGGGGAGGGGAAACACGAGCCTCAGGAGAAACTACTTGGAACACGCCGCGCCGGATGCGCGGCGGTTCTCATTCAGCGACTTCAGGCCGCAGCGTGCGAGCGGGCGATGAAGGCGATCTCCGAGCGCGACAGGCCGAGATCGTCCAGCTCGCGGTCGGTCAGGCGGGAGAGCTCGCGGACGGTCTCGCGATAGCGGAGATAGGCGCGAATTTTGGCGGCGATCATGGTGACAAACATGGTGGTCTTCCTTGCGATGTTCCGGAGCGGGTCGGGGCCCACAGCGATAAATTCGTTGTGCACTGCATATAAGACAGGCTGCCTGCTTCAAACAGAGGCTCCACATCAGCTCTGTCATGCATCAATCGCATGACCAGTTAAGTTTGCGGTCATTTTCGACGGGTTGACCCGCGTTCACCGTAACGCTTGTGGCAAAATTTAGGAAATTGCTCGCCTATTAATTGGGCAAATAAGCAATCTGTTCCTGATTTTGAATTATCAAAGGCTCCAAAATAGGCATGTTGCATCTGCGAATTAAGCCGACTCGCCAGTCGAGTAATATTGCATTGCAAAACAGCCTCGCCCGCGCACGAAAATTACCCGCGCGCCGAGCCTCTCCCTGGCGACTGCGGCATCTTGGCCCGGCGACGATTGCCGGGCAGGAATTGCCGGCCTTCCGGTTCCGGGAAACGGCTCTGTGGCAGACGGGCCGGTCAAGTCGTTGAATTCCCAGCCTGCCGCCTTCGCGCGCCCCGCGGCCTGCCTCTTGCCTGTCGAGCGGCGACAGACAGGAGCATGCGATGACGATCTCGTTCTCGACTTCGAGCTGGCCGAACCTTTCGCCGGCTGCAACGACACGGCCGGCGGCGGATGAGACGAAACAGGGCGGCGCGAGCTCCCCGCTTTCGTCCTCGGTCGAGACGGAGTTCCTGAAGTTCGCCCGCATGACGCCGGAGGAACGGGTCCAGAAGGCGATCCTGGACAAGCTCGGCATGACCGAAGAGGAATTCAACCGGCTCGACGCCAAGGTGAAGTCGGAGGTGATGGCCAAGGTCCGCGACGAGATTCTCCGGCAGATGGAGGAGAAGGCCGAGCTCCGCACCGGTGCGCTCGCGGACCTCACCGTCTGAAACCGCGGCCGGGGCAGAACCCTCCCGGCCGCAGGCGGCGAACTTCAGTTCGCCTTGCCGGCGTCGAAGCGCAGCAGCCGCAGCGCGTTGGCGGTGACGATCACGGTTGCACCGGTGTCGGCTAGGATCGCGACCCAGAGCCCCGTATAGCCCAGCACGCTGGAGACTAGGAACACTGCCTTCAGCCCAAGCGCGATGGTGATGTTGGTGTGGATGTTGGCCATCGCTGCCCGCGCCAGCCGGATCAGCGCGGCGACATCGCGGACGCGGCTCTTGAGGACGGCGCCATCGGCGGTCTCGAGTGCGACGTCGGTGCCCGAGCCCATGGCGATGCCGATCCCGGCCGCGGCAAGGGCGGGCGCGTCGTTGATGCCGTCGCCGACCATCATCACCGGGGTTTGCGCGGCGAAGGCCTTGATCGCCGCGACCTTGTCGTCCGGCATCAGCTCGGCCTTGTGCTCCATGCCGAGGGTGCCGGCGATGGCGGCGCCGGTGCGGGCATTGTCGCCGGTCAGCATGGCCGAGCGGATGCCCATCGCCTTGAGCTCGGCGATGGCGGCAGCCGCGTCCTCGCGCGGCTCGTCGCGCAGCGCGACCAGCCCGGCCAGGGCGCCGTCGACCACGATGGCGGCGACCGTCTTGCCTGCCGATTCCAGCTCTTCCGCAGCGGCTCGGGCGCGCCCGTCGAAGGGCGCCCGGCTTTCGGCATGGCGCGGGGCGCCGACGAAGACGGCGCGGCCATCGACCTTCCCGGTGACGCCCTGGCCGGCGAGCGCCGCGGCCTCGGCGGCCGGAGCGTAGGCGACGCCATCGGCACGGGCGCGCTCGAGCACCGCCTCCGCGAGGGGATGGGCGGAGCCGTGCTCGACCGCGGCGGCCAGCGCCAGGACCTCGGCCTCGCTGCCGGAGAAGGCGACGATGTCGGTGACGCGCGGCCGCCCCTGAGTCAGCGTGCCGGTCTTGTCGAAGGCAACGAGGCCGGTCTTTGCGGCGGTCTCGATGACGACGCCACCCTTCATCAGCAGGCCCTGGCGGGCGCCGGCAGAGAGCGCGGCGGCGATCGAGGCGGGAACCGAGATGACCAGCGCGCAGGGGCAGCCGATCAGGAGCAGAGCCAGCGCCCGGTAGATCCAGACCGACCATTCGGCGCCGAGCAGGAGCGGGGGCACCAGCGCGACAGCCAGGGCGAGCCCGACGATCGCCGGCATGTACCAGCGCGAGAAGCGGTCGATGAAGCGCTCGGTCGGTGCGCGCGCCTCCTGCGCCTCCTCGACCAGGCGGATGATGCGGGCGATGGTGTTGTCCTCTGCCGCCTTGTCGACGCGCACGCGCAAAGCCGCCTCGCGGTTGACCGAGCCGGCGAAGACCGGCTCGCCGACACCCTTGGTCTTCGGCACGGATTCGCCGGTGACCGGGCTCTCGTCGATGCCGGAGATGCCGTCGGTGATCTCGCCGTCGGCCGGGATGCGGTCGCCGGGGCGGACCAGCACGGTCTGGCCGATCTTCAGGCTCGCGGCGTCGACCTGGCGGGTCGCGCCGTTCTCCTCGACCAGGGCGGTCTTGGGCACGAGATCGCCCAGCGCGCGGATCGAGGCGCGGGCGCGGTCGGCCGCGACGCCTTCCAGCACCTCGCCGACGGCGAAGAGGAAGACGACCAGCGCCGCTTCCTCGGCTGCGCCGATGAAGAGCGCGCCGACGGCGGCGATCGTCATCAGCATCTCGATGGTGAAGGGAATGCCCGCGAGAGCGGCGGCGAAGGCGCGCTTCGCCACCGGCAGCACGCCGATGACGCAGGCCAGGATGAAGGCCCAATGGCCGATGCCAGGCCAGATCAGGCCGGCGACATAGGCCGCGCCGAGAAGCAGGCCGGTGCCGATGACGAGGCGGCCCTTGCCGGTCTGGTACCAATGCGCGCCATCGGGCGTCACCTCATGGACATGGCCCGGCAGGCCATGGCCGTGATCCTTGGCGGCTGCGGCCCCGGCAGCCTTCGGGCCGTGGCCGTGGCCGGCATGATCATGACCGGCGTGGTCGTGCTTGTGATCGTGGCTGTGGGCATGGCCCGAGCGGCAGGCTTCGCCGTGCTCATGCTTGCCGTGGTCATGCGCATGATCGTGGTCGTCGTGGCCGTGCCCGCCGCAGCAGCTCTCCTGCTTCGCCACCGGGGCGCTCGCATGCGAGGCAGCCAGCGCGGCGGTGGTGTAGCCGAGGCCGTTCACACGCTTCTCGATCGCCTCGGGCGTCGTCCGGCCCGCATCGAGCGAGAGCGTCAGCGTCTCCGACATGACCGAGAGCTTGACGTCGCTGACGCCAGGCAACCGCTCGACCGCGCCGCGGATCTTTGTCGCGCAGCTGGCACAGTCCATGCCGCCGACCTTCCAGGACAGGGTCTTGGTTGCGGCTTCGGGATGGGCGGCCATGACGTGTCTCCGTCTCACTTCTCTACGGGACACACTCTCTACAAGCTGTAGCCACTTCAGGTTCAAGAGGGAAAATGCACGCCAGGCACATAGCCGTCATGCTCGGGCTCGACCCGAGCATTTCAGGCTGGGGAGGCTCCTTGGGCCATCTCGGAAAGAGATTCTCGGGTCTGCGCTTCGCCCGAGAATGACGGTTTGCCTCAATCGAGCGGAAACACCGGCCGGCGCAGGCGCTTGTAGGGCAGGCCGGTGATCCGGCTGGTGCAAGGGCCGGGCGTCGTGACCGTGAAGCTGCCCTTGGCGATCTTGTCATAGGCGCGCCGGTGCGCCACTGCCGCCTTGACGCCGATCGCCTTCAGCGCTTCGGGCTGGATGCCCTGCGAGCGCAGCTGGCCGAGATCGAAGGGCGGCGTCTTGCGGCTGCTCAGCAGCACGGTGACGCCCTCGACCTGCACCACCACGCAGGGCCCCATGCTGAAATGCGAGCCCTGCGACGCCGCGAGATGGCTGTTGAGATCCTCCAGCGCGAATTCACCGTCGCTTGCGCTGATAAAGCGTGCCTCGGCCTCGACCGGCCCTTCGGCGATGGCGCTGCCCTTGCCGCCGATCGAGAGCTTGCGGACCTCGCCGGGCTTGGCGCCCGCCATTGCGGCGACCGCCGCAGGGTCGGCGATGGCGACCGCGCAGTTCTCGACGCCGTGGCGCAGGAAGGCGCGCAGCACCGAGGTGGCGTCGCCCGGCGCGCCGCCGCCGATATTGTCGGCCGGCTCGACCACGACATAGGGGCCGCCGGGCGAGCGCAGGATCTCGGCGACGGCCTCGTCGAGGTCCCATTCCGCCGGCAGGCCGAGCTCGCGCAGCTCGGTCGCCGTCGCGGTCAGGCGTTCCAGTGCCTCGCGGGCTGCGGCCTCCGGCCCGGTAAAGGCGACCGCGAAGGCGACGCCTGCCTCGGGCACATCGGAGAAGGAGTAGCCGCCGATGACGCTCGCGACCCAGATATCGGGGTTTTCCTGCTCCATCCGGCGGGCGAGGGCCTCGAGATCGCGCATCGGCCGGTCGGCCGTGCCGGTGCCGGTCGGCGGCCAGATCACGGGCGCGTTGCAGGAGAGCATGCGCGGGCGCCTGCCTTCGTCCAGCGCCCGTGCCAGCAGCCGGGCCGAGCGCACGGCGGATTCGCGAGCGTCCGTGTGCGGGTTCTCGCGATAGGCGACGAGGGCGTTGGCATGTTCGGCCATGGCGGCGGTGAAATTGGCGTGCAGGTCGAAGACGCCGAAGACCGGCAGCTCCTCGCAGCCGGGGACCGAGCGGATGTGGGCGAGCAGCGTGCCTTCCGGATCGGGGCAGGCGGTGGTGACCATCGCGCCATGCAAGGCGAGCCAGATGCCGTCGAGCTTGCCTGCAGCGAGGGCTGCCTTCAGCGCGGCATCGAACTCGGCCAGGAAATGCGCGAATGCGGCATGGTCGACGGTGCCCGAGGGCAGGGCGGTGTAGCAGACCGTGGGCACGGCCTCCCAGCCCTGCGCCTCCGCGACCTCGAGGAAGCCGTCGACGGTCGAGCCGTCGCCGCGGCGGCGCAGGAGCTCCCCGCCCCTGCGGATGGTGAAATCGGAGAGCCGCGTGGTCTCGTCGACGAAGCTGTGCGTCTCATGGAACAGTGATCCGAACAGGATGCGGCGGCGCTGGGACATGATCGGCGAGGCTCCCTTGCTCACGAGGCCCGCATCTCGGCTGCTGGATTGTTCCGGATCAAGCTACCATTGTTCCATGCGAAGAAACGCGAGTGCTTTGACAGGCCGCGCCAACTCCCCGTTTCATGTTGTCCTCGGCGCGCCGGAAGGCCGGCGCCGCCGCTGATCGGGATGAATCCGGATGCGCGTCTTCACTGCATCGCTGGCGACGGAAACCAACACCTTCGCGCCGCTCTTCGTCGATCGCAGCGCCTTCGAGAGCGCCTTCTACTGTCCGCCCGGAACGCATCCGCCGACGCCGACGCTGTGCTCGGGCCCGACGGTCGCAGCGCGCAGCCGGGCCGCCAGCGAGGGCTACGAGCTGATCGAGGGCACGGCGACCTGGGCCGAGCCGGCGGGGCTGGTTTCGCAGGAGGGCTATGAAAGCCTGCGCGACGAGATCCTCGGCCAGCTCCAGGCGGCGCTGCCGGTCGACATCGTCCTGCTCGGCCTGCACGGCGCGATGGTGGCGCGCGGCTATGACGATTGCGAGGGCGACCTGATTGCGCAGGTGAGGGCGCTCGCCGGGCCGGATTGCGTCATCGGCGTCGAGCTCGACATGCATTGCCATCTCACCGCGCAGATGGTCGAGGGCGCCGACATCATCGTCGCCTTCAAGGAGTTCCCGCATACGGACTTTCTGGCGCGGGCCGAGGACCTGCTGGAACTCTGCCTGAAGACCGCACGCAAGCAGGTGAAGCCGGCGAGCGCCGTCTTCGACTGCCGCGGGTTCGCCGCCTTCATGACCAGCCGCGAGCCCGGGCGCAGCTTCGTCGACCGCATCAAGGCGATGGAGGGGCGGGACGGCATCCTCTCGATATCGGTCGCCCATGGCTTCCAGGCGGCCGACGTCGCCGATCTCGGCACGAAGGTGCTGGTGATCGCCGATGGCGACAGGGACAGGGCGGCCGCGCTGGCGAAGGAGCTCGGGCTCGAAATCCTGGGCTGGGGGAACGGCGCCACGCCCAGGCACTACAAACCGGAGGAGGGCATTGCCGCGGCGCTCGAACTGGCCGAGCCCGGCAAGCCGGTGGTGCTCGCCGATCGCTGGGACAATCCGGGCGGCGGCGTCGCCGGCGATTCCTCGGTCATGGTCGAAGCGTTGCTGCGCCACCCCGACGTGCCGGCCGCGATCGGCGCGATGTGGGACCCGGTGGCGGTGAGCCTGTGCCGGGCGGCAGGCGTGGGGGCCGAGATTTCCCTGCGCTTCATCGGCAAGGCCGCGCCGTCCTCGGGCACGCCGATCGATGCGGTGGTGACGGTGACCGGCACGACCGACGACCTTCTGATCCCATTCGAGCAGAGCTGGGTCTCGCTCGGTCCGGCCGCGGCGATCCGGATCGGCAAGCTCGACATCGTGCTGGCCTCGACGCGGGCGCAGACCTTCAGCCCGCCGGTCTTCACCGATCTCGGTGTCGATCTGAGCGCGAAGACGGTGGTGGTGGTGAAATCCTCCAACCATTTCCACGCCGCCTTCGCGCCGATTGCGGCAAAAGTCCTTTACCTCGACAGCGGTGGACCATACCCGCCCGACGCGACCAAGATCCCTTATACCAAGGTGAAACGCCCCTTCTCTCCGCTGGACCCGAACCCATGGCTGTAGCTCCCGCCCCGCTTCCGCGCCTGTCGCTCCGCGAGATCGAGGAGCAGCGCCTCGACGTCCTGGCCAAGGGGATGCCATCGGGCGCCTCCGTCCGGCTCGGCGATGTCGCAAAGCAGGGCTGGAACGTGCTGACCGGCGACATGCCGATGCCGCTCGCGGTGATCCGCGAGAGCGTGCTCAAGGCCAACAGCGCCTGGATGAGCGCGTTCAGCGCCGCCAACGGCTTGCTGATCGCGCCGCATGGCAAGACCACGATGGCGCCGCAGCTCTTCGACCTGCAGATCGCCGACGGCGCCTGGGCGATCACCGTCGCGACGATGCAGCAGCTCGCCGTCGCCCGGCATTTCGGCGTGAAGCGCGTCATCCTCGCCAACCAGCCGGTCGGGCGGCAGGAGATCGCCGCCTGCTTCGAGGCGCTGCGGGAACCCGGTTTCGAGCTCTATTGCCTCGCCGACAGCGTCGCCGGCGTCGGCTTGCTGGCGGCGGCCGCGAAGGGGCATGCGGGCGCCAATCCGCTGCGCATCCTGGTCGAGATCGGCTTCATGGGCGGGCGCACCGGCGCGCGCAGCCGCGAGGAGGCGCTGGCCGTGGCGCGGGCGGTGGCGGCCGCACCGGGGCTGGAGCTCGCCGGGTTCGAATGCTTCGAAGGGCTGCACAGCGACACGGCCGGCGCCGACAGGCTGCTCGGCGAGGTGGTCGCGACTGCAGCCGCCGCCGAGGCCGAAGGCCTGCTCGGGCCGCAGCCGATGGTCCTGAGCGCCGGCGGGACCTCGCTGTTCGACCGGGTCGGCGAAGCCTTCAACGCCGCCGCCTTCAAGCGGCCGATCATCAAGGTGCTGCGCTCCGGCTGCTATCTGACCCATGATTCGACCGCTTATGCGGCCGCGTTCCTGCGGATCACGCTGGAGACCAGCCTGAAGCTGCCGCCGGGCGGGCTCGAGCCCGCCTTGGAGGTCTGGGCCTATGTCCAGTCGCGGCCGGAGCGCGGGCGCAGCCTGCTTACCGTCGGCAAGCGCGACATCAGCTATGATTCCGGCTTGCCGGTGCCGCTGCGCTGGTTCCGTCCGGGCGGCGCGATGGCCGGGCCGGAGCCGATGCCGGCGGGGCATACGGTGCTCGCGCTCAACGACCAGCATTGCCATCTCGGCACGCCGGAGGAGAGCCCGCTCCAGGTCGGCGACATGGTCGCCTTCGGCATCGGCCACCCCTGCACGACCTTCGACAAATGGGCGCTGCTGATGCTGGTCGACGACGCCTATCGCGTGACCGGCGCGGTCAGGACGTTCTTCTGATCGCGACTGGGCAGGGGAACCCGGGGCATTCGAGCCGACGCGCGTCGGAACTGGTAGGATTGGTTCCGCTGTTCGCACTCAGCCTTGGAACCTTGGCCGGAGGCAGCCGATGTCGCTCGTTTGCAGGCCAGCTCGCCCCGACGATCTGGCTGTGGCCGATGCTCTGGTGGTGGCCAGCATCAACGATCTCACGGTTCGCCACGGCTTCGGGCCGATGGCGACGGCAGGCGCCTCCAGCTTTCAACTGTTTTCGCTGAAGGACGACCCTGACGGCTTGTGGGTCGCGGAGGAGAACGGAGAACTCGTCGGCTTCGCCTGGAGCTGGGTTTGCGGCGATGTCTGGTTCCTCGCGCAGCTGTTCGTCGATCCGGCCCGGCAGGGCCAGGGCATCGGGAACGAGTTGCTGGAGCGAGCCATGGGGCACGCCCGGAAATCGGGGGCGGCTCACAAGGTCCTGATCACCTTCACCTTCAACTGTGTCTCGCAGGGGCTCTACATGCGACACGGGCTCTTTCCCAGGATGCCGATCTACTTCTTCAGCGCCGCATGCGAACGGGTGATGCCCGGGTTGCCGGAGCCGCCATTGCGCGCTGTTCCGATCGACGAAAGCCTCGCGACCATGGAGAAACTCGTCGCGATCGATTCTGGCGCCATAGGCGTCTCGCGGGAAAAGCATCACCGCTACCTGCGCGAGGACCCGGCGACCGAGGGGGTCCTGCTCTACGATGGCAGCGACTTGGTCGGTTACGGCTATACGAGCGCCAGCGGACATGTCGGTCCCCTCGCGGTCACGCGATCGGGTCGTCTGGGCGATGCCTTCGCGACCGCGTTGAAGCTGGTTGCCGATCGCGGGGCCGAGAAGGTTTCGGCGTTCCTGCCGGGCACCTGCGATGGTGCCCTGAGCCTTGCGGTCAAGCAGGGCATGCGGATCACCTTTCCGATGCTGTTGATGGCATCGCCCGGTTATGGCGACTGGACGCAGTATCTCCCGCGAAATCCGGGTTTCATGTGACGCCAGCCTGCTGGCGTCTCCTTTGGGGACTGCGTCGCCCCCAGCCGTTCGGTCCTTGCGCTGCGACTGGAAAGTCCTGCGGCGGCAAGCTGTTTCTTCTGGTGAAACCGCCGATCCTTGACGTGAATTTCGGTGCTTCCTAGCCTGACCTCAATGAGGGAAGGCCTGTCCTCCGCCCCGGCGGAGCGGACGGGCAAGAGCCGATAGCGGCGGCGGGCCGACAGGCGCAGTCGCTGGCAAGGATCGCCGGGCGACCGGCCTTGCGTCAAATGGGAGGAAAGCTTCGTGGCGACATCGTCATTCCCGACTGCCGGCGAGCATGAGGACACCGCGCGCGACCCGTCGCGGCGCAGCCTGCTGCAATTGCTGACGGCGGGCGGCGCGGCCCTGGCGGCGCCCGGCCTGTGGAGTTCGCTGGCCGCGGCACAGACGCCGGGCGGCACGCTGACGATCGGCGCCGATGCCGACCCGATCGGCCTCGATCCGGTCACCGTGAACGCCTTCTCCTCCTACGATTTCACCAGCCTGCTTTATAGCGGCCTGCTGCGCTGGAACGCGCAGATGAAAGTCGAGCCCGATCTGGCGACCGGCTATGATCAGCCGGATCCAAAGACTTACGTTTTCAAGCTCAGGCAGGGCGTCAAGTTCCATAACGGCAAGGATTTCGGCGCTGCTGACGTCAAGCACACCTTCGACCGGATCATGAACCCGGCGACGGGCAGCCGCTTGCGGGCGCTCTATTCGAGCGTCGAGTCGGTGACCGTGGTCGACCCGTTCACCGTCAAGTTCCAGCTCAACGCCACCGATGCCGCCTTCCTGAGCAACCTCGCGACCAACCCCAACGGAGCGATCGTTCCGGCCGGCGTCGAAGGCATCAACACGCAGCCGGTCGGCACCGGCCCCTTCGCCTTCGAGGCCTATCAGCCGAACCAGCAATTCTCGCTGACGCGCTTCGCCGACTATTACGAGAAGGGCGAGCCCCCTCTCGCGAAGGTGGTGTTCAAGTTCTACAAGGACCAGGCGACGCTGACCTCGGCGCTGCGGTCGCGCGCCATCGACATGACCTGGGTGAAGGATCCGAAGGTGGCGGCCGCGATCGCGCGCACCTCGCCCAACTTCGTCTCGGCGCCGGGCCAGACCTCGCGCACCTTCCCGATCTGGCTGAACATGAAGGCCAAGCCCCTCAACGACGTGAAGGTGCGGCGCGCGCTCAGCCTCGCCACCGACCGCAAGGCCTGTCTCGACACGGTGCTCGGCGGCTCCGGCAAGATCGGCGCGATGATCCCGGAAAGCCAGGTCGGCGGCTATGACGGCGCCGGCGAGATGCCCTACTACAAGCACGATCCGGCGGCGGCGAAGGCACTGCTCGCCGAGGCCGGCTATCCGAGCGGCATCGATCTCGGCGACTACATCGTCGTTGCGGCCAACCCGCTCGACGTCGCCTGCGCGCAGATCCTGCAGCAGCAATGGCAGGCGGCCGGCATCACGGTGAAGCTGGTGCCGATGGAGACCGCGCCGCTGCTCAACAAGTGGGCGACCGGCGACTGGCCGACGCTGCTCTCGGTCGCGCTGTCCTGGACGCCGGATTCCGACGCCATCTTCCAGTACGTGAAGTCCGATAGCGGCTTCGGCAAGGCGATGGGCTCGAACGATCCCGAGCTCGACAAGATGATCCTGGAGGCACGGGCGGAGCTGGATACGGCCAAGCGCGCGGCGAAGAACCTGGAGATCCAGAAGCGCATCGCCGACAACGCTTATGTCATCCAGATCTACCAGTACCCGCTGCGCTGGGAGATCTGGTGGAACTACGTCCAGGGCTATGTGCCGCTGGCCGCGAATATCCGTTCCTTCGTGCGCACGACATGGCTGAAGAAATAGGCTCCTTCCGGCGGCTTTCGGCGGAGCTCGACCGATGACACGCTTCGTCCTCGGGCGCCTCGCCTGGATGGCGGCGATTCTGCTCGGCGTCTCGCTCGTCGCCTTCATGCTGATGCGCGCGATTCCGGGCGACTTCGCCATCGCGGCGGCGGGCTCGCAGAGCGTCGGACCCGAGGTCCTGGCGGCGATCCGGCGCGACCTCGGCCTCGACCAGCCGCTGCTGGCGCAATATCTGAGCTGGCTCGGCCACGCGCTGATGGGCGATTTCGGCAGCTCCTTCGTCACCCGCCAGCCGGTTCTGGGCGAGCTGGCGAGCCGGCTCGCCGTCACCTTCCAGCTCACCTCGCTCGCCGCGATCATCGCCGCGGTGATGGGGGTGGCGACCGGCCTGGCGGCAGCGCGCCTGCGCGGCGCGACCGACTGGCTGGTCCGGCTCTGGAACGGGCTGATGCTGGCGGTGCCGAACTATGTCGTGGCGACGCTGATCGTGCTGCTCTTCGGGCTCTATTTCCCCGAGATCACCGTGCTCGGCTACACGCCCTTCCTTGAGAATCCGCTGGCCAATCTCGGCAGCCTGCTGCTGCCCGCCTTCGCGCTGGCGCTCGCGGTCTCGGTGACGGTCGCCGAGAACACGCGCGCCGCCGTGCTCGAGGTCGCCAACCAGGATTTCGTCATGGTCGCGCGCGCCAAGGGGCTGAAGCCCGGCACGATCCTGCGCGACTACCTGATGCGCAATGCGCTGACGCCGGTCATCACCGCTGCGGGCCTGAAGATCGCGGCGCTGCTCGGCGGCAGCATCCTGGTCGAGACCATCTTCGCCATTCCGGGGATGGGGCAGTACCTGTTCGACTCGATCAACAGCCGCGACTACCCGGTGATCCAGGCGATCGTCCTGGTCGCGGCGGGCATCGTCGTTCTGGTCAACACGGTGATCGACATCGCCTATGCGCGGATCGATGCGCGGGTGCAGATGTGAGCGAGAGCGTGCAGGAGAACCTCTCGGCCGCCGTGGCGGCGGCGCCCGGCCGGCGCAAGGCGGGGATCACGCAGGGCTGGCTGCTGCTCGGCCTCGGCCTGGCCATGCTGGCGGCCATGCTGGTGCTCACGATCTTCGCGCCGCTGGTCGCGCCCTACGACCCCTCCGCGACCTCGCCGGACTCGCTTGCGCCGGCGAGCGCTGCCCATTGGCTCGGCACGGATTCGATCGGGCGCGACGTGCTGAGCCGGCTGATCGTCGGCGGGCGTACGACGCTGCTGATCACGGTGACGGCGGTGCTGATCGCGCTGGTCGCCGGGCTGATCCTGGGGCTCGCGGCCGGCTATCTCGGCGGCTTCGTCGACGAGATCATCATGCGCGTGCTCGATGTCGTCTTCGCCTTTCCGGTGCTGCTGCTCGCGATCGCGGTGGTGGCTGCGCTGGGGCCGACCGTGCCGAACCTGATCCTCACCATCGCCATCGTCTACACGCCGGCGATGGCGCGCGTGGTGCGCGCGCCGGTGCTGAGCGTCAAGCAATGGGACCATGTCGAGGCGGCACGCAGCGTCGGTATGAGCGAGATGCGGCTCGTGCTGCGCCATATCCTGCCGATCGTCGTCTCGCCGATCCTGGTCGCGACCAGCCTCACCCTGTCGCAGACGATCTTCACGGTGACGGCGTTGTCCTTCCTGGGCTTGGGCCCGCCGCCGCCCGATCCGAACTGGGGCGGGATGCTGTCGGAGGCGCGCCAGTTCATGGAGCTCGCGCCGCTGACGGTGGTCGGCCCGGCCGCGGCGATCGTCTTCGCGACGCTGACCTTCATCATCATCGCCAATGGCTTGCGCGAGGTGCTCGACGTGGGGAGCGTGCGATGAACGGCCCCTTGCTCCGGGTGCGCGACCTGACCGCGACGGTCACGACGCGCCGCGAGGTCATCCAGGCGGTGCGCGGCATCTCCTTCGACATCAATGCCGACGAGGCGGTCGGCTTCGTCGGCGAATCCGGCTGCGGCAAGAGCGTCACCGCCAAGGCGCTGATGCGGATCGCGCCGGAGGGGGCGGCGGTCGGCCTCGGCGGCTCCGTCTCCTTCTGGGGGCAGGAGCTGCTCGGGCTCGGCGAGGACGAGATGCGCGACCTGCGCGGCCGGCGCATCGCCATGGTCTTCCAGGATCCGATGACCTCGCTCAACCCGGTGATGAGCATCGGGGCGCAGATGGCGGACATGCTGCACCGCCATCTCGGCCTGACCGGCCGGCCCGCGCGCGAGCGCAGCGTCGAGCTGCTCGATCTCGTCGGCATTCCCGATCCGGCGCGTCGCATCGACGATTTCCCGCATCAGTTCTCGGGCGGGCAGCGCCAGCGCGTGCTGATCGCGATCGCGATCTCCTGCGAGCCCGATTTGCTGATCGCCGACGAGCCGACGACGGCGCTCGACGTCACCGTGCAGGCGCAGATCCTGCGGCTTCTGCTGCGCCTCAGGGAGGAGCGCGGCATGGCACTGATGCTGATCACCCATGATTTCGGCGTCGTCGCCGGCATGGTCGATCGGGTCAACGTGATGTATCGCGGCGAGATCGTCGAAACCGGCCCGGTCGACGACGTCTTCGCGCGGCCGCAGCATACCTATACGCGGACGCTGCTCGATGCGGTGCCCCGGCTGCAAGGCGCGGGGGTGGTGCGATGACGACGACGCCCCTGCTGCAGGTCCGCGACCTCTCGGTGCTGTTTCCGTCGCGTCGCGGCCGGGCGCCGGTCAGGGCGGTCGAACGGCTTTCCTTCGACATCGCGCCGGGACAGACGCTCGGCCTCGTCGGCCAGTCGGGCTCGGGCAAGACCACGGCCGGGCGCGCCATCCTACAGCTCCAGCAGGCGCATGAAGGCTCGGTCAGGCTGCTCGGGCAGGAGCTCACGACGATGCGGGCCGGCGAGCTGCGCCGGATGCGGCGGCACATGCAGTTCGTGCTGCAGAATCCCTATTCCAGCCTGCATCCGCGCATGACGATCGGGCAGATCCTGAGCGAGCCGCTGCAGGTCCACCGCAGCGTGCCGGCGAACCGCATCCGGGAGCGCGTCGCGGAATTGCTGGAGCTGGTCAATCTCGATCCGGCGATGATGCGGCGCTATCCGCACGAATTCTCGGGCGGCCAGCGCCAGCGCGTCGTCATCGCCCGGGCGCTGGCGGTCAACCCCGATTTCGTCGTCTGCGACGAGCCGGTCTCGGCGCTCGACGTGCGCACCCAGGCGCAGATCGTCGCCCTGCTGCAATCGCTCCAGGAGAAGCTCGGGCTGTCCTATCTCTTCATCGCGCATGACCTCGCGATCGTCAGGGAGATGGCGCATCGCGTCGCGGTGATGTTCCGCGGCCGCATCGTCGAGATGGGCAGCGCGGCCCAGGTCTATGACAATCCGGCGCATCCCTACACGCAGCTCCTGCTCGACGCGGTGCCGGTGCCCGCCCCCGCCCTCCAGCGCGAGCGGCTGCGGCGGGCCCCCCCGGACCTGCGCTTCCTCGACGGCGACGGCGGTGCCTGCCTCCACGGCATCGACCATGCGCGAGACGGAACGCCCGAATGGTACGAGGTGGCATCCGGGCACGGTGTGTCCTGCCGCTACTGGCCGAAAGGAAGTGCGTCGGAGGTGGCCTGAGGATCGCGCGCTCCGTGCGCTCTTCAGGATGAGCGCTGGATTCCACGAACGGGCGGAGAAGGCGCGTTCCTTAGGGCGGAACATCCGATCCTTGACGTGAAATATTTGCGGCAACTACGCTTTTGACGGTTGCGCAGGCTGTTTTTCCGGCTTTGCCGGAAGCCGTCGAGGTCGGCGCGATGCTGACGGTTCGTTCCACCCGTTTCACGGGTATTCGACATCGCTTTCCGGGAGGTCGCTGTGCGTCTGGCTCTGATCCACATCGTTCAGGAGACGAACGACTTCAATCCGGTGCTGACGACGCTCTCCGATTTCGAGGCGTTCGGGCTCTATGAGGGGGAGGAGATCGCCCGCCATTTCGGCGAGATCGGCCAGATCGGCGGGCATTACGCCGCCGTGAAGGAATCAGGGCTCGCGGTCGAAACCGTGCCGATCATCCGCGCCTGGGCCGTGGCAGGTGGGCGCATCTCGCGCGAGGCCTTCGATTTCTTCCAGGCGAAGATCCGGGCAGGGCTGGAGACGGTCGGCCCGATCGACGGACTCGTCCTGCACCTGCACGGCGCCTGCGCGGCCGAGGGCATCGACGATGTCGAGGGCGAGCAGGCCGAGCTCTGCCGCAGGATCCTCGGCCCCGACGTGCCGATCCTGCTCGGGCTCGACCACCATGCCAATGTCACGCAGAAGATCATGGCCAACTGCACGGCCATCGTCGGCCACCGCACCCAGCCGCATGATGTGTTCGACACCGGCAAGGTCGGCACCGAGGTGCTGCTGCGCATCCTCACGGAGAAGTGCAAGCCGGTCATGGCCTGGCGGAAGATCCCGCTGCTTTCCCATCAGGAGCAGTTCCTGACCTCGAAGGGGCCGATGAAGATCTGGTTCGACCGGGCGCGGGCGCTGGAAGCAGACCGGCGCGTCCTGCAGGCTTCGAACTATCCGATGCAGCCCTGGCTCGACGTCGCGGAGGGCGGCTGGTCGACCATCGTCGTCACCGATGGCGACCAGGCCCTGGCCGAAAAGCTGGCGGACGAGCTCGCCGATCTCGCCTGGTCGATGCGCGACGATTTCCAGGTGCGCGAGGCCGTCTCCGTCGACGACGCCGTACGCAAGGCCGATGCGGCGGAGCGCGGGATGATCGTGCTCAGTGATACCGGCGACACCGTCTTCGGGGGCGCGGCCGGCGATAGCAACCTGCTGCTGGAATCGATGCTGCGGCTCGGCATCCGGAACAAGGCGCTGATCCCGCTGATCTCGCCGCAAGCCGTCGCGACGTTGACCGCGGCGGGCGAGGGCGCCGAGGTGACTCTGCCGCTCGGTGGCGACGCTGCAACCGCTTTCTTCAAGCCGCTCACGGTGACGGGGCGGGTGCGAAAGCTGGGCAACGGGGCGATCCCGCTCAAGTTCAACCATCAGACCGAAGTCGACATGGGCCGGGTCGCCGTCTTCGATGTCGGGCCGGTGACGCTGCTGATCTCGGAGCTCCGCGGCGTCGCGGGCAACGTGCCTGACGTTTACGAGGCCTTCGGCATCGATCTCGCCGACTACAAGATGGCCGTGCTCAAGACGGCCTCGAACTTCCAGTATTTCGACCGCATCGCCTCCGGGCTGGTGCGCGCCGATACGCGCGGGCCGGGGCAATCGGACGTGTTCACCCTGCCGTGGCAGCGGATTCCGCGCCCGGTCTATCCGTTGGAGACAATAAGCGACTGGCGGGCGCATTCGTCCCAGCCGGGAGCGGGAACGAGCTGAAGACCAACCTACCGACAAAAGAGAGGGGAAAGCGATGACAAAGCTGTCGCGACGTCAATTCTGCATGACCGGCCTCGCCCTCGCGGGCGCGGCGCCTCTGGCTGCGGCCCTGCCGGCCACCGCCCAACAGCTGAAGGGCGGGACGCTGCGCGTCGGCGTGCTCAGCGAGCTCGCCAATTTCGACCCGCAGCAGCTCTCGACCGTCAATTTCCACGTCATGAAGAACCTTTATGACAGCCTGATCGAGTACACGCCGGACGGAAAGCCACTGCCGAGCCTCGCCACCGAGTGGACGATCGCACCGGACAAGAAGTCGGTCAGCGTGAAGCTGCGCGACGGCGTCACCTTCCATAGCGGCACGCCGTTCAAGTCCGACGCCGTGCTGGCGACGCTGCAGAAGGGCTCTGACCCCAAGCGCGGCAAGCACGTCTTCTCGACCATGGCGATCGTGAAGGACTGGTCGGCGCCGGATGAGCGCACCGTCGTGATCAACTTCAAGGCACCCGCGCCGGAGCGGCAGATCCTCGATCTCCTGCAGTTCCTGATCCCGATCGATCCGAAGGGCATCGACACGGTCGAGACCGTGCCGGCCGGCACCGGGCCCTACACGCTGGTGAACCGGGCCGTTGGCCAGAGCCTGACGCTCAAGGCCAACCCGAAATATTGGCGCGAGAAGCAGCCGATCGTGCAGGACCTAGTCTTCACCGTGTTCAGCGAGGACGCCGCGGCGAGCGCGGCGCTGGAATCGGGCGCGATCGACATCGTCTACAATGGCGGCTCGCGCAGCGCGGTCCGGCTGAAGGGCGCCGGCTATCAGGTCTTCTCCGGGCCGGGCAAGCTCGTGCAGGTCTTCCGCATCAACTCGACGCGAGGCCCCTTCCGCAACAAGAGCTTCCGCCAGGCCTTCAACTACCTGGTCGACCGGGAGAGCATGCTGCGCGTCGGCTATGCCGGCATGGGCCAGGTCGTGGCGTTGCCCTGGGCGCCGGCGAGCCCAGCCTTCGATGCCGCCTACACCAAGACCTACGCCTATGATCTCGAGAAGGCGAAGAAGCTGCTTGCCGCTTCCGGCCTCTCGCCCGCCGAGATGAAGAACTGGAAGCTCCTGGTCTATGGCAGCGAAGAAGCCGCGGTCGCGCTCAGCCAGATCATGCAGGGCACGCTGGCGAAGGTCGGCATTCCGATCGAGCTCACCGTCCTGCAGGGCGCCGAATACGTCACCGCCCAGCTCGCCGGCGATTTCGACGCGACCTTCGGGGCGATCGGCAATGTCCAGAAGTTCCCCTCGCGCGTTTCGACCAACACGATCTACCGGACCGTGCAGAACCCGGTGCTGAAGGACCCGCATCCGCATCCGGCCTATGTCGAGGCGATCGCCAAGGTCGACGCCGCAGCCGGCGGCGACGCGGAGGTCAAGGCAGCCTATGACAACCTCAACCGCGTCCTGGTCGACGAGGCCTTCGCCGTCCCGACCAACTCCTATGATGTCGGCCTGATCGTCGCCTCCGAGAAGATCGGCGGCATCACGCTCGACATGGACAATCTCTTCGTCGCCCGCACGATCGGCTTCAAATGAGAGAGGGCGACGCCGTCGAAACCCGCCGGTGCGGCAAAGCCGCGCCGGCCCCTGACGGATCGGCTTTCGGCGCGGCGCGATGAGCGAGACGCTGGCCGCCTTCGGCACCCTGCTGCGTCGGCTGTTCGCCCGGCGCGGCGCGGCGCTGAGCCTGATCTTTCTCGGCCTGGTCGCCCTGACGGCGATCTTCGCCGGCCTGCTGCCGCTCGATCCGCTGGCACAGAGCGTCGCGGATTCGCTGAAGCCGCCCTCGGCCGAGAACTGGTTCGGCACCGACGAACTCGGTCGCGACATCCTCGCCCGCGTCGTCTATGGCGCGCGCACCTCGCTGGTCACGGCCTTCGGCGCGGTCTTCATCGCGGCGCTGATCGGGGTGCCGATCGGGCTGGTGGCCGGCTTCTACGGCGATTGGCGCGATTCCATCCTGATGCGCTGCATCGACGTGCTGCTTGCCCTGCCGAACATCCTCTTCGCCATGGCGCTGATCGCGGTTCTGGGCCGCAGCCAGGGGGCCGCGCTGATCGCCGTCGGCATCGCCGGCATTCCGGGCTTCGCCCGCATCGCCCGGGCGCAGGTCATGGCGCTGCGCCAGCTCGATTTCGTCATGGCGGTGCGCGGCTTCGGCGGCCGGCCGAGTTACATCATGTTCCGAACGATCCTGCCCAACGCATTGAGTCCGTTGGTCGTACAGGCGATCGTCCTGGCCTCGATCGCGATCCTGCTCGAGGCGGCGCTCGCCTTCCTCGGCGTCGGCGTGCCGCCGCCCACGCCGAGCTGGGGCGAGATGCTGCGTACCGGCAAGTCCTATCTCTACGAGGCGCCGAGCTATGCGGTGCTGCCCGGCCTCGTGCTGACGCTGACGATCCTTTCCTTCGACACGATCGGGCGGGCGCTGACGGCGCTGCTCGACCATGACGAGACCGATGCCTCGGGCGCGACGGTCGGAGGGCGGCGATGACCTCCTATGTCCTGCGCCGCCTCGCCCAGATGCTGCCGGTGCTGCTGATCGCCTCCTTCGCGATCTTCGCGATGATCTATGCCGTGCCCGGCGGGCCGGTGGCGATCATCGTCGGCGAGAACGCCTCGGCCGAGGAGATCGCCGAGGTGACCCGGAAGTTCGGCTTCGACCGGCCCATGATCGTGCAATATTTCGACTGGCTCAGCCGGGCGATCACGGGCGATTTCGGCCTGTCGCTGCACAGCCGCCAGCCGGTCCTGCATCTGATCGGCGAGCGGTTGCCGGCGACGCTGCAGCTCGCGCTCTGCGCCATCCTCGTCGCGCTCGCCATCGGCATTCCGGTGGCGGTGGCCAGCGCGATCAAGCCGCAATCCTGGTTCGATAGGCTGCTCAGCGGCTGGAGCGCGCTGGCGCTCGGCGTGCCGACCTTCTGGCTCGGCATCCTGCTGATCCTGCTCTTCGCCGTCGAATTGCGCCTGCTGCCCTCGGCCTCGCGCTATGTGCCGCTCTGGGAATCGCCTGTTGATGCGCTGCGCAGCCTGATCCTGCCGGCGATGACGCTCGGGGTCTATGTCTCGGGGGTGCTGGGGCGTTTCCTGCGGGCGTCGCTGATCGGCGAGGCGCGGGCCGACTATGTCCGCACCGCCCGCGCCAAGGGCGTGCCGGAAAACCGGGTCGTCGGGCTGCACATCATGCGCAACGCGCTTCTGCCCTTCGTCACCATCGTCGGGCTGATGATGGCGAACTTCATCGGCGGGGCGGTGGTGACCGAGGCGGTCTTCACCTATCCGGGGCTGGGGCGCCTGCTGATCCAGGCGATCACCACCCGCGACTACCCGCTGCTCCAGGGCTGCATCCTGGTGATCCTGGTCGCCTACATGCTGATCAATCTCACGGTCGACATGCTCTATGCCTGGATCGACCCGCGGATCGAATATCGATGAGCGAGGCTCTATCGAGGATCGGCGGTCGGGCGGGAGCCGAGATGGGTCGAGATGCCGGCCGCGACCTCGCGCAGCCGCGTGCCCACCTTCGCCGCGAGCGAATGCGGCATCCGCATCAAAGGCGCCGAGACGCTCAGCGCCGCGACCGGGTAGCCGTCCTCGTCGAGGATCGGCACGCCGACGCACATGGCGCCGTCCTCGTTCTCGCCCATCTCGGTCGCGTAGCCGGTGCGCGCGATCTGCCGGAGCTGGCGCTCGATCTCCTCGCGCTCGAGCAGCGTGCGCCCGGTGCGCTCGGTGAGGGGCAGGTCGAGCTGGCGCTGCCGCTCGGCATCGGGCAGGAAGGCGAGGATCGCCTTGCCGAGCGCGGTCGAATGCATCGGGTGGCTCTCGCCGATGCGCGCCTGCATCCTGAGCGAGCGATTGGCCTCGATCAGGTCGATATAGACGACGGTGCCGTTGCCCTTCACCGCCAGGTTCACGGTCTCGTTGAACTCGTGCATCAGGTCGATCATGGCCGGACGTGCCAGCTCGCGGACCTTGCTGACGCTGGCGTCGGCGCGGGCGATGGCGCGCAGCTGCGGCCCGAGATTGTAGCGGTCGGTCGCGCGGTTGTGGTCGAGAAAACCGGCAGCGGTCAGCGTCTGCAGATAGCGGAAGGTCGTCGTCTTCGGGATCCTGAGCTCCTTGCTGACGGCGGTGAGCGCGATCTCGTGGCCGTGGCGGGCGACCAGCTCCAGCACCTTCAGAGCCTTCATCACCGGCTGCACGACGTAAGGATTGTCGGGTTTCTTCGCCATGGCCGCTCCCTCCGCCGCGCTCGCTGAGAGATCGGATAGCCAGTCCGGATAAATTCCGCAAGGCGAAACCGGCGTTCCTTTACACGGTGAGGGCGGTCTGGTCTGGTCGAGGCCACAGCAGTGGAGGCAACGCAAGTGGCAGGTAACGGCACCCAGCAGGCGGGAGCGCTGCGCTTCGAGGAATCGGCCCGGCAGATCGCGCAGAACGCGCGCTACATCGCCGGCGGCGTGAACAGCAATTTCCGGCTCGGCATGCAGCCTGGGCCGCTGGTCTTCGAGCGCGGCGAGGGCGCCTATCTCATCGATGCCGATGGCAACCGGATCATCGACTATTACTGCGGCATGGGCGCGACCGTGCTCGGGCACACGCCTGCGCCGGTGATCGAGGCGGTGAAGCGCCAGGCCGAGAAGGGCATCCTCTTCGCCGGGCAGATGCCGGTCGAGGCGGAAGCGGCGCAGCTGATCTGCGAGCGCATTCCCTCGGCGGAGCGCCTGCGCTTCGGCTCCTCGGGCTCGGAGGTGGCGCAGGCCGCGATGCGGCTCGCGCGCGCCGCCACCGGCAAGCGCACCATCGTCAAGTTCGAGGGGCATTATCACGGCTGGTTCGACAACATCCTGTGGTCGACGGCGCCGGGCCTGAACGCGGCCGGGCCCGATGACGCGCCGACGCCGGTGATCGGCAGCCGGGGCCAGGACCCCGCGGCGGGCGAGGGGCTTTCGATCCTCGGCTGGAACGATCTCGCGGCGCTGGAGGCCCGGCTCGCCAAGGGCGATGTCGCCGCCGTGCTGATGGAGCCGGCGATGTGCAACCAGGGCGCCATCGCGCCGGCGCCGGGCTATCTGGAAGGCGCGCTCGCCGCCTGCCGCAAGCATGGCGCGATCCTGATCTTCGACGAGGTCATCACCGGCTTCCGGCTGGGGCGCGGCGGCGCGCAGGAGCGCTTCGGCGTCACGCCCGACCTCACCATCATGGCGAAGGCGATCGCCAACGGCTTCCCGGTCGCCGCCATCGCCGGCCGGGCCGACCTGCTCGATCTCTTCGCCGACGGCGTCCTGCATGGCGGCACCTTCAATGCCCAGCCGGTCTCGATGGCGGCGCTCGTCGCGACGCAGAAGGCGCTGACGCCCGAGCATTACGATCGCAGCTCCGCCCATGGCCAGCGCCTGCAGGACGGCATCCGCACCATCCTGGCGGAGGAGGGCATCAAGGCACAGGTCGCCGGCTTCCCGCTGATGTTCCACGTCGCCTTCGGGTTGGACGCACCGGCCCGCAACTACCGGGACGTGGCCCGCGCCGACAAGGCGGCCTACAGCCGCTTTGCCCATGCGCTGCTCAAGCGCGGCGTGCGCGTGCTGGAGCGCGGCGCCTGGTTCGTCTCCTCGGAGCATGACGCAGGCGTGGTCGACGCTACGCTCGAAGCTGTGCGCGGCGCGGTGCGCGAGATCAAATAGCAGTTCGCTTTCTGGGAACTCGCCGTATCCATCGGAACATGGCGTCATTCGGGGGCGGGCCGCAGGTCCGAACCCGGTACCCATGAACACGCCCTTCCGTCATGGTCGGGCCCGTCCCGATCGTCCACGCCTTCGCTGGTCGGAAGTCATGTTCAAGACGTGGATGCTCGCCACAAGGGCGAGCATGACGACTGGAGCGGCGACGTGTTCATGGGCTCCGGGCTCATTGCTGAGCAATGCCCCGGAGTGACGGCGTGGTTCCGTGTTTCCCCGTCATGCGCTCCGTTCCTGCATGCAGTATGCGGGGCGCCATTGACCATGCCGGGCGGGGCACCGGATAGTTCGGTCCGAGAGGGAGCGAACGACCGATGCCGCAGCCGAAACCGTCCACCGCCCTTGCCGGGCTCAGGGTGCTGGATCTGACGCGGGTGCGGGCCGGGCCGACCTGCGTGCGGGTCTTCGCCGATTTCGGGGCCGACGTGATCAAGGTGGAGAGCCCGCCCGGGCTCGATCCGAACGAGAACATGAGCGGGCCGCGCCTCGGCTACGACATGCAGAACCTGCATCGCAACAAGCGTTCGCTGGCGCTTAACCTGAAGACGCCCGAAGGCAAGGCGATCCTGATGAAGCTGATCGACGATGCGGATTTGCTCGTCGAGAACTTCCGGCCCGACGTCAAGGAGCGGCTCGGCCTCGATTTCGAGACGCTGCATGCGCGCAATCCGCGCCTGATCCTGGTCTCGATCTCGGGCTTCGGCCAGTCCGGCCCCTACCGGACGCGCGCCGGCTTCGACCAGATCGCGCAGGGGATGGGCGGGATGATGTCGGTGACCGGCCTGCCGGGGCAGGGGCCGGTCCGCGCCGGGATCGCGCTGGCGGATTCCTCGGCCGGGCTCTACGGCGCGGTCGGTGCGCTGGTCGCGCTGCAGGAGCGGGCGGTCTCGGGCAAGGGGCAATGGGTGCAGACCTCGCTGCTCGAAGCCCAGATCGCGATGATGGACTTCCAGGCGGCGCGCTATCTGGTCGAGGGCTCGGTGCCGCCGCAGGCGGGCAACGACCATCCCTATCAGACGCCGATGGGCGTCTATCGGACGCGCGACGGCGCGATCAATCTCGGCGTCGGCGGCGAGGAGCAGTGGCGCTCCTTCTGCCGGGCGATCGGGCGGCCCGAATGGGGCGCCGATCCACGCTACGACAGCACCGAGAAGCGCTTCGCCTGCCGGCCTGAGCTGCGGGAGATGATCGAGGAAATATTCGCCGGATCCGACAGCGACCACTGGCTGGAGGCGATGGAGCGCCACAGCGTCCCGGCCGGGCCGATCTACGGGGTCGACGAGATGTTCGAGGATCCGCAGGTCTGCCATCTCGGCATCGCCAAGCCGGTGGCCCATCCCGAGCTTGGCGACATCCGCCTCATCGGCCAGCCGGTCACGCTCTCGCGCACGCCGGCCGATGTCGCCACGCCGACGCCGGCGGCCGGGCAGCACAATGACGAGATCCTGGCCGAACTGGGCTATGACGAGGCGGCGCTCGCAAGGCTGCGGGCCGCGCGGGTGATCTGACGGAGACCGATGTGAACGACGAGATACTCTATACGGTCGAGGACGGGATCGGCACGATCACGCTCAACCGGCCGCAGGCGCGCAATGCGCTGACCTTCGCCATGTACGAGCGCATCGCCGAGATCTGCCGCGACCCGGCCGCCCATGGCGACCCGCGCGTCATCGTCATGACCGGAGCCGGCGACAAGGCCTTCGCGGCGGGCACCGACATCGCCCAGTTCCGCGCCTTCGAGAGCGCCGAGGATGCGCTCGCCTATGAGGAGCGGATCGAGAAGGTGATGGGCGCGATCGAGCGCTGCCCGGTGCCGACGCTGGCGGCGATCTCGGGCGCCGTTACCGGCGGCGGGGCCGGCATCGCGCTCGCCTGCGACCTCCGGATCGCCACGGTGACGGCGCGCTTCGGCTTTCCGATCGCGCGCACGCTCGGCAACTGCCTGTCGATGGAGAACTATGCAAGGCTCTACGCCATGCTCGGCCCGGCGCGGGTCAAGGACATCGTCTTCACCGCGCGGCTGGTCGAGGCGGAGGAGGGGCGGCAGATCGGCCTCTATGGCGAGCTGCTGCCGGACCATGCCGCGCTGATGCAGCGGGCGGGCGAGCTGGCGCGGACCATCGCCGGCCATGCGCCGCTCACCATGCGCGCGACCAAGGAGGCGATGCGCCGCCTGACCGCGGCGACGGCAGAAGGGCTCGACGGCCGCGATCTCGTGACGCTGTGCTACACCAGCGCCGATTTCCGCGAGGGCATGGAGGCCTTCCTCGGCAAGCGCACGCCCAACTGGACGGGGCGCTGACCGGAGCCGCTTCTCCCCTCGGGAGCGGGTCGAGGCCTGAGAACGGGGGGCGTCGCCGGGCTGCTTTCAACGAGCCCTCATCCTGAGGAGCCATTCCGGCGGAATGGCGTCTCGAAGGATGGTCCAGGAGGCCCCATCGCAGCTGAACCATCCTTCGAGACGGCCGCATCGCGGCCTCCTCAGGATGAGGGCTCGCGGTTGGGAACGGGCCTTCAGCCGTAGCGGCCCTCCAGCCGACGGTCGAGCGCCAGCGCCGCCAGCGTGCAGAGCGCGCCGGAGAGCAGGTAGACGCCGACCCAGGCCAGACCGAATTCGCTCGACACGGTCAGCGCCACCAGCGGGGCGAAGCCGGCGCCGATCAGCCAGGCGAGGTCGGAGGTCAGCGCCGCGCCGGTGTAGCGGTATTGCGTGCCGAAGCTCGATGCGACCGCGCCGGCGGTCTGGCCGTAGGAGAGGCCGAGCAGGCCGAAGCCGATGATGACATAGATCGTCTGGCCGGCCAGGCTGTCGCCGAAGAGCAGCGGGGCGACGATGCTCGACAGGCTGAACAGCGCGATCATCGCGCCGGCGAGCAGCAGGGTGTTGCGGCGGCCGATCTGGTCGGCGATCAGGCCGGAGGTGACGATCGCGCCGGCCCCGACCACGCCGCCGGCGCCCTGCACCAGCAGGAACTCGGAGACCGAGCGGTCGGTGAACAGGTTGATCCAGCTCACCGGGAAGATGGTGACGAGGTGGAAGAGCGCGAAGCTCGCCAGCGGCACGAAGGCGCCGAGGACGAGCGTGCGCCCATGCGCCTGGATGAGCTCGGAGACCGGCACCGGCATCAGCTCGCGGGTTTCCATGAGCTCGGCGAATTCGTGGGTCGCGACCATGCGCAGGCGGGCGAAGAGCGCCACGACGTTGATCGTCAGCGCGACGAAAAAGGGATAGCGCCAGCCCCAGCCGAGGAAATCCTCCTTCGACAGGGCGCCTTCGAAATAGGCGAAGAGGCCGGCCGCGAGGATGAAGCCGAACGGCGCGCCGAGCTGCGGCAGCATGGCGTACCAGCCGCGGCGATTGGGCGGGGCATTGAGCGCGAGCAGCGAGGACAGCCCGTCCCAGGCGCCGCCGAGCGCGACGCCCTGCAACAGGCGAAAGCCGGCGAGAATGACGCCGGACCAGAGGCCGATCGTCTCGAAACCGGGCAGGAAGGCGATGGCAGCGGTCGAGCCGCCGAGCAGGAAGAGCGCGACGGTGAGCTTCGTCGCCCGGCCGTAGCGGCGGTCGATGCCGAAGAACAGCACCGAGCCGAGGGGCCGCGTCAGGAAGGCGAGCGCGAAGATGCCGAAGGAATAGAGCGTTCCCGTCAGCCTGTCGGCGAAGGGAAAGACCAGCTCGGGGAAGACCAGCACGCAGCCGAGGCCGAAGACGAAGAAGTCGAAATACTCGGAAGTTCGCCCGATGATGACGCCGAGCGCGATATCGGCGGGCGTGACATGGTCGCGCCCGTGCTCGTCGGTCAGGTGTCCCGGTGAATGGTTCGCCGCGTCAGCGCTCATGACCGCGAATTCCTCGCTGGGGGCGCGCCGGAGCGACCGGGCTTGCCCGAGCCTCATACAAATGGATACGGTGGATAGAAGCCACCCGTCAAACCGTCGCAATGGGACAGATTGTCCGATGTGCGGTGCGAAAGAATGGGAATAGAGAACGGCGGGTCCCGGATCAGGGAGGTCTCGAGTCTCTTGCGGATCTTTCGAATTCTAACGGTCTTGCCGGTTTTTGCGCTGCTCGGCGGGTGCCAATGGGTGCTGCTGTCGCCGTCCGGCGATGTTGCGGTGCAGCAACGCAACCTGATGCTCGCCTCCACCGCGCTGATGCTGCTGGTCATCCTCCCGGTGATGGCGCTGACGATCTTCTTCGCCTGGCGCTACCGGGCCTCGGCCAGGGCCACCTACCATCCGGACTGGAACCATTCCCTGCCGCTGGAGGTGGTGATCTGGTCGGTGCCGCTGCTGATCATCATCATCATCGGCGCGATGACCTGGATGGGCACGCATCTGCTCGATCCCTACCGCCCGCTCAATCGCATCAGCGCCGGCAAGCCGACGGTCGAGGCGAAGGCCGGCGGGAACGGAGTCCGAAAAGAGCCGCTGGTGATCCAGGTCGTGGCGCTCGACTGGAAATGGCTGTTCCTCTACCCGGCGCAGGGCATCGCCTCGCTGAACGAGGTGGTCGCCCCGGTCGACCAGCCGATCGAGTTCCGCATCACCGCCTCCTCGGTGATGAACTCGCTCTTCATTCCGGCGCTCGCCGGCCAGATCTACGCCATGCCCGGCATGCAGACGAAGCTCAACGCGGTGATCAACCATCTCGGCGATTTCGAGGGCTTCTCGGCCAATTACAGCGGTGCCGGCTTCTCCGACATGCGCTTCCGCTTCCACGGCGTCGACGACACGGCCTTCGGCGACTGGGTGCAGAACGCGATCCGCACCGGAACCCCGCTCGGCCGCGAGGAGTATCTCGTGCTGGAGCGCCCCAGCGAGCGCGAGCCGGCGCGCCAGTTCCGCGACGTCCCCTCCGATCTTTTCGGGGCCATCCTCGACATGTGCGTCGACCCGGCCAAGATGTGCATGCGCGACATGATGGCGATGGACGCCAAGGGCGGTGGCGGCAAGGAGGGCATCCATATCGTGGCCGCGCTCGAATACGACAAGAGCGTGCGCCGGGGCGGGCAGCCGATGCCGCCGCGCCCCTTCGTGACGGCGATCTGCACGCCGACCGACGTCTACGGCACCGCGGGCGCCACCGCCCGCGTCGCCAACTGAAGCGCTTGCGCGCCTGGCGAGCGAGGGAACCATGACCTCCTATCCCGACTGGTGGAAGCTGCTGTTCGGACGCTTCACGCTCGAGGCGATCCCTTACCACGAGCCGATCCTGATCGGGACCTTCGCCGCGGTGGCGCTCGGCGGCCTGGCGCTCGTCGCGCTCGTCACACGCTACAGGCTCTGGGGCTATCTCTGGCACGAGTGGTTCACCAGCGTGGACCACAAGAAGATCGGGATCATGTACATGATCCTCGGCGTCATCATGCTGCTGCGCGGCTTCGCCGATGCGCTGATGATGCGCGGCCAGCAGGCGATCGCCTTCGGCAGCGACGGCTACCTGCCGCCGCATCACTACGACCAGATCTTCACGGCGCATGGCGTGATCATGATCTTCTTCGTGGCGATGCCCTTCGTTACCGGCCTGATGAACTATGTCGTGCCGCTGCAGATCGGCGCGCGCGACGTCGCCTTCCCCTTCCTCAACAATTTCAGCTTCTGGATGACGGTGGGCGGCGGCGTGCTGGTGATGGCCTCGCTCTTCGTCGGCGAATTCGCCAGGACGGGCTGGCTCGCCTATCCGCCGCTCTCGGGGGCCGCCTACTCGCCCGGGGTGGGCATGGACTACTACCTATGGGCCCTGCAGATCGCAGGCGTGGGCACGACCTTGTCCGGCGTCAACCTGATCGCGACGATCGTGAAGATGCGCGCGCCCGGCATGGACATCATGAAGATGCCGGTCTTCACCTGGACCTCGCTGTGCACCAACGTGCTGATCGTCGCGACCTTCCCGATCCTGGCGGCGACGCTCGCGCTTCTGACGCTCGACCGTTATGTCGGCACCAACTTCTTCACGAACGATCTCGGCGGCAACCCGATGATGTACGTGAACCTGATCTGGATCTGGGGCCATCCGGAGGTCTACATCCTGATCCTGCCGCTCTTCGGCGTCTATTCGGAGGTGGCCTCGACCTTCTGCGGCAAGCGCCTCTTCGGCTACACCTCGATGGTCTATGCCACGGTGGTCATCACCATCCTGTCCTACCTGGTCTGGCTGCACCATTTCTTCACGATGGGCTCGGGCGCCAGCGTGAACTCCTTCTTCGGCATCACGACGATGATCATCTCGATCCCGACGGGGGCGAAGATGTTCAACTGGCTGTTCACGATGTATCGCGGGCGCATCCGCTTCGAGCTGCCGATGATGTGGCTCCTCGCCTTCATGCTGACCTTCGTCATCGGCGGCATGACCGGCGTGATGCTCGCGGTGCCGCCGGCCGATTTCGTGCTGCACAACAGCCTGTTCCTGATCGCCCATTTCCACAACGTCATCATCGGCGGCGTGGTCTTCGGCGTCTTCGCCGGCATCGCCTACTGGTTCCCAAAGGCCTTCGGCTTCAAGCTCGACAAGTTCTGGGGCCTGCTCTCCTTCTGGTTCTGGGTGATCGGCTTCTACGTCGCCTTCATGCCGCTCTACGTGCTCGGGCTGATGGGCGTGACGCGGCGCTTGAGCCGCTTCGAGGATCCTTCGCTGCAGATCTGGTTCGTCATCGCGGCCATCGGCGCGGTGCTGATCCTGTTCGGCATCCTGTGCTTCCTGATCCAGATCGGCGTCAGCATCATGCGGCGGGACGAACTGCGCGACACGACCGGCGACCCCTGGAACGGGCGCACGCTGGAATGGTCGACCTCCTCGCCGCCGCCGGACTATAATTTCGCCTTCACCCCGATCGTGCACGATCTCGACGCTTGGGCCGACATGAAGAAGCGCGGCTACCGGCGCCCGCTCGGCGGCTTCCGGCCCATCCACATGCCGCGGAATACCGGCGCCGGCATCATCATCGCCGGGCTGGCGACGACCTGCGGCTTCGCGTTGATCTGGTACATCTGGTGGCTGGCGGCGCTGACCTTTGTCGGCGTGATCGCGACCGTGATCATCCACAGCTTCAACTACGACCGCGACTTCCACATCCCGACAGAGGCCGTTCTGCGCGAGGAGAATGCGCGCACCGAACTGCTCGGCCGGGCCTGAGGGGCGACGATGGCCAAGGCGACAGCGAAAGCGAAAGCGCAGGCGGCGAACGGCGTTCCGGCCTTCTACGTCACGGAAGACGAGCACGCCCATTCCGGCGGCTCGACCATGCTCGGCTTCTGGCTCTATCTGATGAGCGACTGCCTGGTCTTCGCGGTTCTGTTCGCGACCCATGGCGTGCTCGGGCGCAACTATGCGGCCGGCCCTTCCGGCGCCGATCTGTTCGACCTGAGGCTCGTGGCGATCAACACCGCCATGCTGCTCTTCTCCTCGATCACCTACGGCTTCGCCATGCTGGCGATGGACAAGGGGCGGCAGGCGGCGGTGCAGGGCTGGCTCGTGGTCACCGGGCTCTTCGGCCTCGCCTTCGTCGCGATCGAGCTCTACGAATTCGCGCATCTGATCCATGAGGGCGCGACGCCGATGCGCAGCGCCTTCCTGTCGTCCTTCTTCGCGCTGGTCGGCACGCATGGCCTGCATGTCAGCTTCGGCCTGGTCTGGATGGTCGTGCTGATGACGCAGGTCGCCAGGCGCGGGCTGATCGAGGCCAACCGGCGCCGGCTGATGTGCCTCAGCATGTTCTGGCACTTCCTCGACGTCGTCTGGATCGGCGTCTTCACCTTCGTCTATCTGATGGGCGTGCTGAAATGAGCGCTGGCAACCAGGCCGATCATCACGACGCGCACGGGGCCGACGGGGTGCCGCATGGCAGCCTGCGCGGCTATGTCGTCGGCTTCCTGCTCTCGGTCGTGCTGACCGCGATCCCGTTCTGGCTCGTCATGAACGACGTGCTCGGCAACGCGACGCTGACGGCGATCGTGATCATGATCTTCGCCGCCGTACAGATCGTCGTGCACATGATCTATTTCCTGCACATGAACAGCCGCTCCGAGGGCGGCTGGACGATGATGGCGCTGATCTTCACGATCATCATCGTGGCGATCGCGCTCGCCGGCTCGCTCTGGGTGATGTACCACCTCAACACCAACATGATGCCGACCGACATGCACAGGATGTGAGGCCGGCATCCGTGTCTTCGGAAGCGGCAGGAAGGGAGCGCGGTGGCGTTGCCCGTCCGGTTTTCGTCGTTGCTCTCGCCCTGTTCACGCTGGTGTTCGCCGGCCTCGGCGTCTGGCAGGTCCAGCGGCGGAGCTGGAAGCTCGATCTGATCGCCCGCGTCGAGGCGCGCATCCATGCACCGCCTGCGGCGGCGCCGGGGCCGGCGGAATGGCCTGCCCTCGATGCTGCCACCGCCGAATACCGCCGCGTCGTCCTTGAGGGCCGCTATCTCGATGTGTCCGAGACGTTGACCATGGCCGTGACCGAGCGCGGGCCCGGTTTCTGGGTCCTGGCGCCATTCCGCAGCGATGCCGGCTTCACCGTCTTCGTCAATCGCGGTTTCGTGCCGGAGGATCGGCGTGAGGCGGAGGAGCGGCGCAGGGTCGCCGGCGAGCCAGCGCGGGTGGTCGGCCTGCTGCGGCTGACGGAGCCGGGGGGCGGCTTCCTGCGCGCGAACGACCCGGTGGGCGGGCGCTGGTATTCGCGTGACGTCGCCGCGATCGCCGCGGCGTGCGAGTTGGGCGCGGTCGCGCCCTATTTTGTCGATGCCGATGCGGCAGCCGAGCCCGGGCCGCTGCCACAGGGCGGCATGACCCAGCTCAGCTTCCGCAACACGCATCTGGTCTATGCGCTGACCTGGTTCTGCCTCGCCCTGATGAGCGCCGGGGCAGGGATCTACCTGCTGCGGGGGAAGGCCGAGGAGGAGCCCGGGGCGTAAGGCTGGCTCAAGAACACTCCGTCATTCCGGGGCGATCCGAAGGATCGAGCCCGGAACCCAGAACCCACGCCGTCTCCGAATGAGCCGCGCGCGACCAATGCGCTTCAAGATTGGGCGCATCGGTTTTGGGTTCCGGGCCCATGCTTCGCCATGTCCCGGAATGACGGACGGGGCGGCTCAGCCCTCGCGCTTCAACTGCCCCAGCTCGTGCAGCAGGGCAGCGCCCGTCCGGATGCCGCTCTGGAAGCAGTCCAGCGTCATGTTCTCGTTCGGGGCGTGGTTGGCCTCGTCATGGTTGGCATAGGGCGTGACATAGGCCGGGATGCCGAGGATCTTGGTGAAGACGTAGTTCGGCAGGCTGCCGAAGCCGGCCGGGATCAGCAGCGGCTCCTCGCCATGGGCGGCGACGAAGGCGCGGCGCAGCGGCGCGGTGTAGCGCGAGGCGATCTGCGTCTTCGAGGGCTGCATGCCCGTCTCCTCGACGATGAACTCGACCTCCGGAGCGTGCTTTTCGACATGGGCCCGCACCTTGTCCAGGATGTCCTGCGGGTCCTGCGCCTCGACGAGACGGATATCGCATTTCACCAGCGCCTCGTTCGGCAGGACGGTCTTGGTGCCCGGGCCGCCATAGCCGCCGTGGAAGCCGTTGATCGTCAGCGTCGGCTGGAAGCAGAGGCGGTCGTAGAAGGGCCGGTCGGCCGGGGCGTCGAGGCGCTTGAGGCCCAGCCCCTGCTTGAAGCCCTCGAGATCGAGCGGCAGGCGCTCGATCGCCTCGATGTCCTCGGCGGTCGGCGGTTCGACGTCGTCGTGCAGGCCCGCGATGGTGATCTCGCCGGCCTCGTTCTTCATGGTGGCGAGCAGGTGGACCAGGGTCCAGATCGGGTTCGGCACGACGCCGCCGAAATTGCCGGAATGGACGTCGCGGCTGGCATGGCGGCAGCGCAGGTCGAAGGAGACGACGCCGCGGGAGCCGAACTTGATGGTCGGTGCGCCGCTGGCATGGCGCGGGCCGTCGGCGGTGACGGCGAGGTCGGCCTTCAGCAGTTCCTGGTTGGCGCGGACGAAGCCGGCGATGCGCGGGCTGCCGATCTCCTCCTCGCCTTCGAGCAGCAGGATGACGTTGCAGGGCAGCTCGCCATGGACCCTGAGATGGGATTCGATCGCGAGGATCTGGGCGAAGTGCTGGCCCTTGTTGTCGCCGACGCCGCGCGCATAGAGCCGGCCGTCGCGGATGGTGGGCTCGAAAGGCGGGGAGACCCATTTGTCGAGCGGATCCGGCGGCTGCACGTCGTAATGGCCGTAGAGCAGCACGGTCGGCTTGCCCGGCGCCTTCTCCCAACGTGCCACGACCATGGGATGCCCTGTGGTCGGCACGAGGCTGGTTTCCAGCCCGATCTCCGTCAGCATCTCGACCAGCAGCGCTCCGACCTCGGCGATGCCGATGTTCTCGGCGCTGATGCTCGGGTGCCTGAGATAGGCGATCAGCCGGTCGAGGAAGACGCTGCGGTTGGCTTCGATATGATCGAAGACCGGAGCCAGGTCGGGGGAAGCCATTTTGTTGGAGGCCTTTGCGAGGAAGCGTTGAGAATATGAATCAGGGTACGGCCCATCTGGCGGACCGGCGCCCCGGGCGCTGTGGCGACAGCCTAGGCGGTGATCCCACACCTCTCAACCGGCAGGGCTGGCCATTCGCGCCGCAGCGGCCATGCGGCGCGTTCAGATCGGGGCAAGCGGACAGCTCCGTCAGATCTCGTCGGGTTGTCCATGGCTTTGCGCCCGCCAGGGCAGGAGGAAGGGTTCGCCGTCATGGCGGCCGCGCAACGCCACGACATTGAAGACGCTGCGCAGGCGGGCATCGTCGAGGACGGCTTCCGGGGTTCCCTCGGCGACCAGACGGCCGTGATCGAGCAGGGCGAGCCGGTCGCAGAAGCGGGTGGCGAGTGTGAGATCGTGCAGCACCACGACGACGCCGGCGCCGCGGCGGGCGGTCCGGCGCAGCAGCTCCATCACCTCGAGCTGGTGCAGCGGGTCGAGGCCGGCGAGCGGCTCGTCGGCGAGGAGATAGGGCGCCTCGACCGCGAGCGCGCGGGCGAGCAGGACGCGCCGCCGCTCGCCGCCCGAGAGCGTGCCCATGGTGCGCTCGCCGAAGCCGGCGACATCGCAATGCGCCAGCGCCGCGGCAATCGCCGTGCTGTCGGCCTGCGTGGCGCCGCCGAAGGGCTGGCGATGCGGCAGGCGGCCGAGCCGGACCACCGCCTCGACCGAGAGCGGCCAGGAGGTGTCGCCGCCCTGCGCCAGGAAGGAGACGCGCCGGGCGAGCGCTTGCCGGCCAAGCGCACGGGCGCTTTCGCCGTCGTAGAGCACCTTGCCCTGCGCGGGGGTGAGCAGGCCGGCCATGGCGCGCAGCAGCGTCGTCTTGCCGGCGCCGTTGGGGCCGATAAGGCCGAGGAGCTCGCCCGGTCTCAGGGCGAGGTCGACGTCCTGCAGGATCGTCTTGCCGCCGAGGGCGACGGCGATGCCATGGGCTTCGATCGCCATCACGCTTCCCGCCGCATGCGATTGACCAGGCCGAACAGGAATGGCGCGCCGATCAGCGCCGTGACCACGCCGAGCTTCAGCTCCGGCCGGATCGGCGCGAGCCGGAGCGCCGTGTCGGCCAGGAGCACGAGGATGGCGCCGCCGAAGCCGCTCGCCAGCAGCAGCCGGCCGGGGCGGTTGCCGACCAAGGGGCGCAGCAGATGCGGCACGACGAGGCCGACGAAGCCGATCGCACCGGAAACCGCGACCGCGCTGCCGACGGCGAGCGCGGTGCCGCCGATCAGCCGCAGCCGCAGCCAGCCCAGGTCGAAGCCGAGGCTGGCGGCGGTGTCCTCGCCCAGCGTCAGCGCGTCGAGCGCCGGTGCCGTCGAGAGCAGCAGGCCCCAACCGAGGAGCATCAGCGGCAGGGCGAGCAGGACATGGTCGAGGCTGCGGTCGGCGAGCGAGCCCATCAGCCAGAACACGATCTCCAGCGCCGCATAGGGGTTAGGAGCGAGGTTGAGGGCTAGCGCAGTCGCGGCGCCGGCGAAGGCGTTGAGAGCGACGCCGGCGAGGATCAGCGTGGCGGTGCCGGCGCCGCGTCCCAGCAGGACGAAGAGCAGGAACGTGGCGAGGATCGCGCCGGCGATGCCGCCGAGCGGCAGGGCGAGCGACAGGCTGGCCGAGAGCCCGCTGTAGAAGGCGAGGACCGAGCCGAAGGCGGCGGCGCTGGATATGCCGACGACGCCGGGCTCTGCCAGCGGGTTGCGCAGCAGCCCCTGCATCGCGGCGCCGGACAGGCCGAGGCTGAAGCCGACCAGCGCGCCGAGCATGGCGCGCGGCAGGCGCAGCTCCGTCAGCACGAGCGCCGGCAGGCTCGGCCGCCCCGCCAGCCAGTCGTGGGTCGCCGCGCCGAGATCGAGCGGCGCGTAGCCGATTGCCGTCGAAAGCAAAAAGACGGCGAGCGTCGCGCCGGCGAGCAGCGCGATCAGGACCGGCAGCGAAGGCGGGTTGCTGGCGGGGGCTTTCATCGCTTTCCTTCGCCGGCCCGGGCCAGCAGTTCGATGGCGTCGAGTACGCTCGGCCCGGCGCAGGTCCACAATCGCGAAGGCAGGGCGACCAGCTGCAGGCGTTCGCCGAGCGCGCCGATCAGCGGGTGGCGCAGCACCTCATGGGCGAGCGAGGGGGGCCCGTCCGGCGTGTCGTTGAGGATCAGCATCTCGGCACCGCCGAGCGCTACAGTCTCCAGGGCGATCTGGCCGTAGCTGTCGATGCCGAGGCTGGCCGCGATATTGTCGAGGCCGGCAAGGGTCAGCACCTCGTCGACCAGCGAGCCGTGCCCGACGGTGAAGCCGTTGGGGCGCAGCACGATGGCGCGGCGGCGCTCGGCCGGGCGGGTCGCCGCCAGCGCGGCGAGCCTGGCGTCGATATCGGCGAGCAGGGCGGCGCCGCGCTCCTCCTCGCCCAGCAGTGCCGCCATCTCGACGATCTGCGCCCGCATCTCGGCGAGGTTGCGCGGCACGCCGAACTCCCGCACCGGCATGCCGACGCGCTTGAGCAGGGCGACCGTGGCGCGGGTGGTGTAGGCGCCGGCGATGACGAGGTCGGGCTTGGTGGCCAGCACCTCCTCGACGAGACCGTGATTGACCCCGACCGCGCGCGCCGCCTCGGCCATGTTGGCGTTGCGCGGATCGCGCGAGAGCCAGGTGACGGAGGCGATGCGCGCGGGCGGTGCGAGGCGCAGGACGAGCTCGTCGGTGCACAGGTTGAGGGAGACGATCCGGCCCGGCTTCGCCGCCGCGGCCGGGGCTTGGGCGATCGCAGCCGCGCAGCAGGCGAGCGCTGCGAGGGCGCGCAGAACGAGCCGGGCACGAAGCGTCGTCATCCGCCGAAGGCCACCTTGATGCCGCCGAAAGCACTGAACCCCGGAACGAGGAAACCGACCGGATTCTCCCAGCGCTTGTCGAAGAGGTTATCGACCCTACCGAAGACCGTCACCTTGTCGGTCGCCTTGTATTTGGCGGCGAGGTTGACCAGCGTCGCGCCCTTCGCCCGCATGCGCGCGACCGAGAAGTCGCGGTTGCCGTCGACCCAGGGGCCGACATAGAGCAGCGTCGCCGAGAGCGTGAGCCTGTCCGTGGGCGTCCAGGTCGCGGTGGCGCTCGCCTTGTGGCGCGGGCGGCGCAGCAGCTCCTGCCGCGCGATCTCGTCCTTGGCGAGGGTGAAGGTGTAGTCGGCGCGGACGCGGAACTGGGGCGAGACCTCCAGCGCCGCGAAGGCCTCGACGCCCTTGGTCTTCGCCTTGCCGATATTGGCGTAGGAATCGCGCGTGGCGTTGGTGACGATCAGGTTCTCGATGTCGTTCTGAAACCAGGTTGCGCCGAGTTGCAGGCGCCGGTCGAAGAGCGGCTGTTCGAAGCCGATGTCCCAGCCGCGGCTCTCCTCCGGCTTGAGGTTGGGATTGCCGTGGAAATTGTAACCCGGGCGATAGTCGATGAAGAGCTCGCTGAGCGTCGGCGCCTTGAAGCCGGTGCCGTAGCTCGCCTTCAGCTTGGTCTCGGTGCCGGGCACGATCACGGCCGGCGCGATGCGCCAGGTCGTGTGGCCGCCATAGCTGTCGTCATGGTCATGGCGGATGTTCGCTGCCAGGAAATAGCGGTCCTGCAGGTTGCCCTGATATTCGAGATAGGCAGCCTTGTTGCCGTTGGAGGCAATGAGGCTCTCGGTGTCGAGCCGCTCGCGCTCGTATTGCAGGCCCATCAGCAGGTTGTGGCCCTTGGCGATCTCGAGATTGCCGCGCCAGTCGAGCTTGGTGCGCTCGCCCAGGTTCTCGTTCGGCAGGCCGAGCAGGCCGGTCGCCCCATCGGCCGTCCGCGTCGCCCGGTCCTGATGCGTGTAGGAGACGCCGAAGGTGTTGACGAAGCGCCCACCGAGCGGATCCCAGATCACCTCGCCGCGGGTGAAGGCCTGGGCGTAGTTCTGCAGGGAGCGATAGGGCGACGGGCGGCTCGGGAAGCCCGTGTCGCCGGTATAGCGCAGTTGCCCGTCCTGGTACCGGCCGATCCAGTTGAGCGACAGCGTGTCGCCGAGCGCGACGCCGATGCGGCCGGAATAGCTGTAATTGTCGAAGGCGTTGGGATTGATGCGCCGGCCGGGCGGCACGAGGTTAGGCGGTGTCACTTCGATCGCGTCCGTACGGAAATGCGCGACGTTGAAGGCGTAGTTGAAGCGGTCGTCGCCGCCGCCGAAGCCGGCCGACTGGTTGAAGGTGCCGTGCGATCCGCCCTCGATGCGCGCCGTCGCCTTTGGCGGGCCGTCGCCGCGCTTGGTCGTGATCGAGATCACGCCGCCCAGCGCATTGGCGCCGTAGAGGCCGCTCTGCGGGCCGCGCAGCACCTCGATGCGCTCGATGTCGTCTGTCAGCATCGAGCCGAAGTCGAAGGAGCGGTTCGGCGTCGAGGGGTCATTGGCCTCGATGCCATCGATCAGCACCTTGACGTGGTTGGAATTGGTGCCGCGCATGAAGACCGAGGTCTGGCCGCCCGGGCCGCCGGTCTGGACGATGTTGAGGCCGGGTACAGCCGCGAGCGCCTGCGGCAGGGTGCGGCGCTGCTGCTGCTCGATATCCTTGGCGGTGACGACGGTGACGGAGCTTGCGACCTCGCGTGCCGGGGTCGGCGTGCCGGTGGCGCTGACGACGATCTCGTCGAGCGCGACGGGGGCGTCCTGCGCAAATGCGGGGGCCGAGCAGGCGAGGGCGGCGAAGGAGACGGAGGCGATCAGGCGGCCGCGTCCGGCGGCCGGGAGGAAGACGTTCACGATGGAGACCTCGGGCGTTGACGTCAGTGGCACGTCACCGCGAACGCGATCTCCCATCCGCCGTCCCAAGGACGGCCAACAGTCGAATCAGCGATCGGCTCACCCCGTCCGAACGTGTCCGCGTGTGACCACGGCTGACGGCAGGTCTCCTGGCTCGCGGGTCGGTGCCTTTCGCCGCCTTCCCAGGTCCGAGGCCCCAGTGGCGTATGGCGAAAGGCTCGCCGCTTACAGTTGCGGGGGCAGCCGCGGCATGGGGCGGAAGATCCGCCCGCACCGCGTTCCCTTTTGATCCCGTGAGGGAACCGTCGCGGCGAGGGTTACGGCGGAAAACCGGCGCCGTCAAACCTCATCGGCGGCTCAGCCCCGAAGCCTCCGGATCGCAGGGGCTCAGAAAGCGACCTTGTCCGCGCCCTTGAGCTGGAGCGTCTCGCGCGCTTCGGCCGGCGTCGCGATCTCGAGGCCGAGGCCCTCGACGATCTGGCGCGCCGCGCGGACCTGATCGGCGTTCGACTTCGCGAGCTGCCCCGGCCCGAGCCAGAGCGAGTCCTCGAGGCCGACGCGCAGATTGCCGCCCATCGAGACCGCCATGGCCGCGATGGCCAGCTGATGGCGCCCGGCGCCCAGCACCGACCAGTGATAGTCCTCGCCGAAAAGCCGGTCGGCGGTGCGCTTCATATGGGCGACGTCCTCCGGGTGCGGGCCGATGCCGCCGAGGATGCCGAAGACCGACTGGACGAAGAAGGGCGGCTTCACCAGCCCGCGATCGGCGAAGTGGGCGAGCGTGTAGAGATGGCCGATGTCGTAGCACTCGATCTCGAAGCGCGTGCCGTTCTCGGCGCAGGTCGTCAGGATGTTCTCGATGTCCTGGAAGGTGTTCTTGAAAATCCTATCCTTGGAGCCTTCGAGATAGGGCCGCTCCCAGTCGTGCTCGAACTCCTTGAAGCGGTTCAGCATCGGGTAGAGGCCGAAATTCATCGAGCCCATGTTGAGCGAGGCGACCTCCGGCTTGAAATGGGCGCAGGGCTGGAGGCGCTCCTCGACGCCCATCGTCGGCGCGCCGCCGGTGGTGATGTTGATGACGGCGTCGCAGCGCTGCTTGATCACCTTGAGGAAGGGTTCGAAGGCTTCTGGCGACTGGTCGGGCTGGCCGGTCTTCGGGTTGCGGGCGTGGACATGGACCAGCGCCGCGCCGGCCTCGGCCGCGCCGACGGCGGCGTCGATGATCTCGTCGGGCGTCACCGGCAGGTGAGGCGACATCGACGGGGTGTGGATCGCGCCCGTCACCGCGCAAGTGATCATGACTTTGCGGTTCTTCGCCATGGTTCGGCTCCTCCTGTCTCGCGCGGGTCTTCGTCTCAATCGGGCTTGCGCGCGGCGGCGCGCTTATGGGCACGCAGGGCAGCGAGCCTGCCGTCGCGCCAGTCGCTCAGGCGCTTGACGCGGTCGGGCGACTGCGCACCGCGCCATTCGCGCATCACCTCGGTCACGGTCGCGGCCTCGAACGGGTTTCCGTGCCCTTCCGACGACTTCACCATGCGGTCGAGCGAGGCCGCGTAGCGCGAACAGTAGTCGGGAATGCCGCCGGGCGCGTTGAGCTCGATCGTCTCGAAGGGGCCCATGAAGGCCCAGCGCAGGCCGAGCCCGTCGCGGATGGTCTTGTCGACATCCTCGGCGCTGGCGACGCCTTCGCCGACGAGTCGGAAGGCCTCGGCCAGCAGCACCGCCTGCAGCCGATTGAGGACGAAGCCGGCCTTCTCCTTGCGCAGGGTGATCGGCACCTGGCCGGCCTTCTCGTAGATCGCCTTGGCCCGCTCGACCACGGCCGGATCGGTCCAGGGCGCCGGCGCGATCTCGACGATAGGGACGAGATGCGGCGGGTTGACCGGGTGGCCGACGAGGCAGCGGGCGCGGCCCTTCAGCCCCTCGCTGAAGACGGAGGCCATGATGAAGGAGGTCGAGGACGACAGGATGGCGTCGGGAGCGGCGAGCGTGTCCATCTCGGCGAAGAGGGCGCGCTTGGCCTCGACCGTCTCCGGCCCGTTCTCCTGGACGAAGCCGGCACCCGCCAGCGCGTCGGCGAGGCTCGACGCCACGCGGATGCGGGCGAGCGCGCCTTTGGGGTCGTCGACGAGGCCGTGCTCCGCGAGCTCGCCGAGATTGGTGGCGATATGGGCCCGCGCCGCCTCGGCCGCGCCCGCCACGACATCATGCAGGGCGACGTCGAAGCCGTGGCTGGCGAAGACGGTCGCCCAGGCGCGGCCGATCAGGCCGGAACCGACGATGGCGATCTTGGTCATGGGAGAAGGTCCTTGGCGAAGCACGGCGGATAAGGTCGATCATGGTTACAGCCACAGCACCTGCCGCCGGAGCGCCAGGTCCTGGCTCAGCGCCCGCGACGGGCCGATATGGGTGACCTGGCCGCGCTCCAGCACCACGGTGCGGTCGGAGAGCGCCAAGGCGAGGTCGAGATGGTGGTCGACGATGACGATGGCGATCTCCCGGCGCAGCTTGTCGAAGGCCTCGAAGAGCTCCTCGACCACCGCGGGCGCCAGGCCCTCGAAGGGCTCGTCCAGCAACAGCACGCGGGTATCGCCGGAGAGCGCGCGGGCCACCGCCACCATCTGCTGCTCGCCGCCGGAGAGATAGTCGGCCGGCGAGTTCCAGCGTTCGCGGATGCGCGGGAAGAAGGAGAAGATCTTCTCGTCCTCCCAATGGGTGCCGTTGCCGGTGAGCCGCCGCAGCCTGCCGAGCTCCATGTTGTCCTTGACGCTCATGCCGGCGAAGAGGCCGCGCCCCTGCGGCACATAGGCGATGCCGGCGCGGGCGATCGCGGCCGGTGCCTGCCGCGCGATCTCCGCGCCGGCGAGGCGGATGCTGCCCTCGGCCGGCGGCGCGATGCCGGTGATGGTCTTGAGCAGGGTGGACTTGCCGGCGCCGTTGCGGCCGAGCAGCGCGACGATCTCGTTGTCGTGCACGTCGAAGGAGACGTCGCGCAGGATGTGACTCTTGCCGTAGAAGGTGTCGACATCCTTCAGGCCGAGCAGCACGCCTTCGCCCGCCGCGCTTTCGCGCGGCTTCGCCGCCAGCGCATGGGCGCCCGAGCCGATATAGATCTCCTGCACCTTGGCCGAGGAACGGGCATCCTCGACCGTGCCGTCGACCAGCACGCTGCCCTCGTTCATCACCGTGACATGGTCGGCGATGGCGAAGACGCGGTCGATGTCGTGCTCGACGAGCAGCACCGGCAGATCGGTCGAGATCGACTTGATGAGGTTGCCGACGCGCTCGCGCTCGGCCGCTGCCAAGCCGGCGAGCGGCTCGTCGAGCAGCAGCACGCGCGGGCTCGTCGCCAGCGCCAGCGACATGTCGAGCAGGCGCTGGCCGCCATAGCTGAGCGAGCCGGCCTCGGCGCGCTCGATGCCCGACAGCCCCATGGTGGAGATGACCTGGCCGGTTTCGTCGCTGACCTGTCCGAGGGCCGAGGCCGCGCGCCAGAAGCCGAAGCGCTCGGGCGCCCGCGCCTGCACCGCGAGGCGCACATTCTCGGCTACCGAGAGCGAGGGGAACAGGTTGGTGATCTGGAAGGCGCGGCCGATGCCGGCGCGGGTGATGGCATCGGGGCTCAGGCCGGCGACGTCGTGCTCGCGCAGGCGCACCGTGCCCCGGTCGGGCGTGAACATGCCGGAGATCAGGTTGAAGGCGGTGGTCTTGCCGGCACCGTTGGGGCCGATCAGCGCGTGCAGCTTCCGGTCGCGCAGGGCAAGATCGACATTCTCGACCGCCTTGATGCCGCCGAAGCTCTTGGCGAGGCCGTTCGCGGTTAGGATCGTGCCGTCGCCGGCATCCTGCGGCTTCATGAAGGCCGGTAGCTCGACCGCGCCGGCCTTGCGGGCCGACATCGCCGCGTCCTCGGCCGGCTGCTTGCGGAACGGCTTGAGCAGCCGCTGGCCGACGCCGACCAGCCCGTCCGGCGAGAAGACGATGAAGGCGACGAAGAGCAGGCCGAACCAGAACAGCCAGTTCTCGGTCGCGCTCGAGAGATAGTCGCGGAAGACGACGAAGAAGAGCGCGCCCAGCGCCGGCCCCAGGAAGGAGCGCATGCCACCGATCACCACCATCGCCAGCAATTCGCCGGAGAAGGCGACCGAGATCGGCTCGGCCGAGGTCATCCGGTTGTTGAACAGCAGCAGGGAGCCGGCGAGCCCCGTCAGCGCGGCCGAGACGGTGAAGGCGACGAGCTTGTAGCGGGTCGTGGCGTAGCCGAGGAAGCGGGCGCGCTGCTCGTTCTCGCGGATCGCGACGAGCACGGTGCCGACCGGCGAGCGCTGGAAGCGCCAGAGCGCGTAGACCACGCCGAAGCCGATCGTCGCGACCAGCATGTAGAAGGGCAGCGCCGCCTCGAAGTCGATGCCGAGGAAGAGCGGCCGGCGGATGCCGCCGAGCCCGTCCTCGCCGCCGGTCACCGAGGTCCAGCGGAAGGCGACGGAATAGGTCATGGCGGCGAGCGCCAGCGTCAGCAGCGAGAAATAGACGCCGCGGCGGCGCAGGATCAGGGCGCCGAAGGCCAGCGCGACCAGCGCGACGAGCGCGACGGCGAGCAGGATCGGCAGCGCGAACTGGCCGGGGAACCAGTTGCGCTGCATCAGCCCGGCGGCATAGGCGGCGATGCCGAACCAGGCGCCGTGGCCGAAGGAGACGAGCCCGGTCATGCCGACGAGGATGTTCAGCGCCATGCAGGCGATGGCGAAGACGACGATCTCGGTCGCGGAGGTGGTGCCGAGGCCGATCAGATGCATCAGCGAGGGCAGGGCGAGCAGCCCTGCCGCGGCGAGGAGGAGGGGAAGGTAGTCGCGGCTGGTCGGGCTCATCGCGTCCTCACTCGAAGCGCTGGATGCGCTCGCCGAACAGGCCGCGCGGACGGAAGAGCAGGACGAGCAGCATCATCAGATAGATCACCGCCGTCGACCATTGCGTGTAGCCGAGCCCGATGGTGATGCCCTTGACCAGGCCGACCATCAGCGCGGCGACGACCACGCCCCAGAAGGAGCCGAGGCCGCCGATCACGACGACGACGAAGGCCGGGGTGATGATCTCCTGTCCCATCGCCGGGTGGATCGAGTAGATCGGCGCGAGCAGCACGCCGGCGAGCCCGGCAAGCCCGATGCCGATGCCCGCCACCGCCATCATATAGGGCTGCAGCGAGATGCCGAGCGCGCCGACCATGTCGGGATTCTGCACGCCGGCCCGCACGACCCGGCCGAAGGCGGTCCGCTGCAGCAGGAACCAGAGGGCGAGGATGCAGATGGCAGCAATGCCAATCAGCAGAGCACGATAGCGGGAATAGATGAAGTCGCCGATGAAGATCTGTCCGCGCAGCGCCGGCGGAATCGAGAAGGAGAGCGGCGGTGCGCCGAAGATCATGCGCAGCGCCTGCTCGGCGACCATGGCGAGGCCGAAGGTCAGGAGCAGCGAGAGGATCGGGTCGCGCCGGTAGAAGTGCCGGAACAGCCCGCGCTCGATGACGATGCCGATCAGCGCGACCAGCACCGGCGAGGCGATGATCGCGCCGCCGAAGCCGACATGCGGCGCGAGCACGATCGTGAGATAGGCGCCGATCGCATAGAAGGCGCCATGCGCCAAGTTGACGATGCCGCCGAGCGAGAAGATCAGCGACAGGCCGAGCGCGATCAGGAGGTAGTAGACCCCGTCGAGCAGCCCGTTCAGCACCTGCTGGATGAAGAGGGTGAGCAAGGGAAGGCCTTTGCGGGATTGCGCGATGGGTTTCCCCAGCCCTCATCCTGAGGAGGTCGCGTTCGCGACCGCCTCGAAGGATGGTCCGGGAGGCTGTAGAGTTCCCCGGAGCATCCTTCGAGACGCGGGCTTCGCCCGCTCCTCGGGATGAGGGCTGAGGACGAGATCGGTGAGACGGTCGCTCAGCTCATCTTGCAGACGGCCTCGTCGCCCTGCGTGGCGATGACCTCCATGTCCTCGTTCGGGCCGGGCACCGGCGGCGAGGAGGAGAAGAGGTCCCACTGGTTCTTGACCTGCGCCGCCGGCAGGGCCGTGATCGTGTACATCTCACTGATCAGCTGGTGGTCCGAGGCGCGGAAATAGCCCTGACGCGGCTTCATCACGTCGAACTTCGCGCCCTTTTCCCAATGCTCGAGGATCTTGGCGGTGTCGGTCGACTTCAGCTCGTTCATCGACTGCGCCATGATCTTGACCGCGACATAGTCGCCCCAGGCCTGGTTCTCGGGCGGCTTGCTGTATTTCTTGGTGAAGGCGGCGACGAAGGCCTTGCTCGACGGCGTCTCAATCAGGTGGTGCCAGACGCAGGGCCAGATGCCGCCGAAATTGTCCTTGCCGGCCGCCCAGGCCAGCGCGGTGTCGAAGCCGAAGCCGGCAACCGGGAAGGTGAGCCCGAATTCCGAGTACTGCTTCAGGAAGTTGGTGATCTGGTTGCCGGCGAGGTTGGAGATCACGATATCGGGCTTGGCCGCCCTGATCTCCAGCAGCAGCGCCGAGAAGTCGGTCGCGTCGGTCGGCACCAGCTTGTCGGCGGCGAACTGGCCGCCATTGGCCTCCATGAAGCGCTTGGCGACCTTGAGCAGGTCGTGGCCGAAGGCGTAGTCGGCGGTCAGCGAGAACCACTTCTTGCCCTTGACCAGCCCCTGCTGCATCAGCGAGCGGCCGCAGCTCTTCACATACATCGAGTTCTGGTGCTCGACATGGAACATGTAGCGGTTGCAGCTCTCGCCGCGCAGCGCGTCGGAGTTGCCGCCGGTGTTGACGAAGAGCTTCTTGTTGCGCGCCGCCACCTGCGAGATCGTCAGGCAGGAGGCCGACGAGATCTCGCCGAGGATGCAGGCGACCTGATCGCGCTCGAACATGCGCTCGGCCTTGGTCGAGGCGGTCTGCGGGTTGACCGAATCCTCCTTCAGCGCCTCCAGCTTGCGGCCGTTGACGCCGCCGGCCGCATTGATCTCCTCGACCGCGAGATCGACCGCCATCACGCCATATTCGCCGAGCGGGCCGAGAAAGCCGGTGCGCGGCGTCAGATGGCCGAAGCGGATGGTGTCAGATGTCTGTGCGAGAATGACGGAGGGGCTTGCCACCAGCCCGCCCACCAGCGCAGCACCTGTCCCTGCCAGCGCCTGCCGGCGCGAAATGCCCTTGGTGATCCCAGTCATGCGTTCCTCCCAGAACGGTCGCGCCTCGGCGCTCTTTCAGTCTCGTCGCGGCCTCTTCGGACCGCTTGTCGTGATCTGTGATCACAGTTAGGTTGGCAGACATGATTGCCCGAGTCCAGCCCCCCGCCGCCGAGTCCGGCAGCGGCACAGCCAAGCCCGCGGGGAAGCGGGCGGGGGATTTCTCCGCCCTCGACGAGATCGGCTCGCTGCCGCACGAGACGCTGGGCGAGCGCGTCACCGGCGAGCTGCGCGAGTTGCTGATCTCCGGAAAGCTGGCCCCGGGCGAGAAGCTCTCGCTCAGGCGCGTGGCCGAGGCGCTCGGCGTCTCGATGATGCCGGTCCGGGAGGCGGTGAGCCGGCTCGCGGCCGACCAGGCGCTGGAGGTGCTGCCGGGCCGGGCCGTGCGCGTGCCGGTGCTGACGCTGGCGCAGTTTCGCGAGCTGACGCGGATCCGCCTCGTCGTCGAGGGCTATGCCGCCGAGGAGGCGGCGAAGGTGGCTACGGTGGCGCAGATCGACGCGGTGAAGCGGCATGAAGCGGCCTTCCGCGCCGCCGCCAGCGCCGATCCACCGGACAGCGCCGCCGCGGTGGCCGCGAACCGCCATCTGCATTTCGCGCTCTACGAGGCGGCGGGCATGCCGCTGCTGGTCGAGATGATCGGGCGCCTGTGGCTGAAGGTCGGGCCGATCCTCAATCTCGACATGCGTCATGAGCCGCGCCGGCTCGACGGCGGCAGCGCCGTGGTGGCGCATGAGGCTCTGATCGCGGCGCTGCGTGGGCGCGATCCCGCCGCGGCGCGCGTGGCGCTCGTCGAGGATATCCGGGCGGCCGCGGACCATATCGAACGTACGGCAAGGCTGGCGGAATGACCGCCGGCATGAGGAGGGGCTGACATGGACCTGATGATCGACGGTTTGCGGGTGCTGGTGACGGCAGGCGCCGGCGGTATCGGCCGCGCCATCGCGCGCGCCTTCGCGGCGGAGGGGGCGAAGGTGCATGTCTGCGACGTCGACGAGGCGGCGCTCGCGGCGCTGGCCGAGAGCGACCCGGCGATCACGCGCTCGATCTGCGACGTCTCCGACCGCAAGGCGGTGGCGCGGCTGTTCGAGGAGGCTCTCGCCGCGCTCGGCGGGCTCGATTGCCTCGTCAACAATGCCGGCATCGCCGGCCCGACCGGCCGCGTCGACGAGATCGCGCCGGAGGACTGGGATTCCTGCCTCGCGGTCGACCTGACCGGGCAGTTCAACTGTACGCGGCTGGCGGTGGCGCATCTCAAGCAGTCGGGCAACGCCTCGATCGTCAACCTGTCGAGCCAGGCCGGCAAGCACGGTTTCCCGCTGCGCTCGCCCTATGGCGCGGCGAAATGGGGCGTCATCGGCTTCACCAAGGCGCTCTCGGCCGAGCTCGGCGAATTCGGCATCCGGGCCAATGCGATCTGTCCCGGCCTCGTCGAGGGGCCGCGCATCCAGAGCGTGATCGCCAACAAGGCGCGCAGCTTCAATGTCTCGCATGAGGAGATGACCGCGCGCCTCTTCGCCGGCGTCTCGATCAAGCGTTTCGTCGATCCGGCCGACATCGCCCGCCAGATCGTCTTCCTGGCTTCGCCCTTCGGCAAGACGATCTCCGGCCAGGAGATTTCCGTCTGCGGCGATACGCGTATGCTGGCATAGGCGGCAGGTCCTTCCAGAGGGGCGGGATGCGCCGTCGGCTGCGAGGGACGCCATCATGATTCTGGTCTGCGGGGAGGCGCTGGTCGACCTGTTCGTCGGGGCGCCCGAGGGCGCCGAGATGCCGGCACGCGTGGTCGCGGGCGGCTCTCCGTTCAATGTCGCGATCGGCCTCGCCCGGCTCGGGGTCGCGGCCGGCTTCCTGGGCGGCGTCTCGAACGACCGCTTCGGCACGCTGCTCGCCGACATCCTGGCGAGCGAGGGCGTCGACGGCCGGTTCGTGGTCCGTACCGACCGGCTGACCACGATTTCCGCGGTTGCCACCGGCAAGGATGGCCATCCGAGCTACAGCTTCCATGGCGAGGGCGCGGCCGACCGCTCGCTCACTTTGGACGACCTGCCCGCCGCGCTGCCCGAGACGATCGGCGCGCTCACTTTCGGCTCCTACACCATGGCCGTCGAGCCGGTCGGCTCCGCCTATGCGGCATTGGCGGAGCGGGAGAAGGGCAGGCGAGTCATCAGCGTCGACCCCAATCTGCGGCCGACCGCGATCGGCGACATGGCCGGCTGGCATGGCGCGGCCGAGCGCTTCTACCGCGCCGCGACCCTGATCAAGGCCAGCGAGGAGGACGTGCAGATCGCCTGGGACGGGCACATCACCGTCGCGGAGGCGGCCGCCTACTGGCTCGATCTCGGCGCGCAGCTCGTGGTGGTGACCGCGGGCGAGCGGGGTGCCACCGCCTTCTCGGCGGCCGGGCGCGTCTCGGTGCCCGGAAGGCCGGTCGCGGTGCGCGACACGGTTGGGGCCGGCGACACCTTTCACGCGGCGCTGCTGGCCCGCCTGGCGCGGACCGGGCGGCTGAGCCCGGCTGCGATCGCGGGGCTCGATCTGCCGGCGCTCAAGGAACTGCTGACCTATGCGGTCGCGGCCGCGTCGATCACGGTCACGCGTTGCGGAGCGGACCTGCCCAGCGCCGCGGAGGTCGAGGCGCTGCTCTACGCGGCACCCGCCGGCTGAGCCGGCCGTCTTCGCTCAGGCCGAGGCGCGGCCGGCCTCGGCGAGGAGCGCCGAAGCCTGCATGGCCATGATGCGCTCCTCATTGGCCGCGATCACCTGGACCTCGAAGTCGCCGAGGAAGCGCAGGCGCTCGAGGATGGCCGCCCGGACCGGCGCGGCATGCTCGCCGATGCCTCCGGTGAAGACGAGGCCATCGATCCCACCCATGGCCGCCGCCATCGCGGCGGCGAACTGGGCGACCTTGAGCGCGAAATAGTCGAGGGCGAAACGCGCCTGCGGGTCGTCGCTCGCGAGCAGCGTCTCGACGTCGTTGCTCAGCCCGGACAGGCCGAGCAGGCCCGAGCGCTCATAAAGGGCGGCCGAGACCTCTTCGGAGCTCATGCCGAGCGCCTGCAGCATGTAGAGCATCGCGCCGGGGTCGAGCGCCCCGCAGCGCGTCCCCATCGGCAGGCCGTCGAGCGCGGTCATGCCCATGGTGGTGTCGACGCTGCGGCCGCCGCTGATGGCGCAGAGGCTGGCGCCGTTGCCGAGATGGGCCGCGACGACGCGTCCGGCATGGAGGACGGGGTGCCGCTCCGCCAGCACGCTCGCGACCCATTCATAGGACAGGCCGTGGAAGCCGTAGCGGCGAATGCCCTGGTCGCGCAGGCTCTTCTCGAGGGCGAAGTGATGCGTCAGCGGTCCGTGGCAGGCGTGGAAGGCGGTGTCGAAGCAGGCGATGTTGGGGATCGCGCCGAGGAGGCGCCGGGCGGCCGCGACGGCGGCGAGATTATGTGGCTGGTGGAGCGGCGCCAGCGGCGAGAGGCGCGTCAGTGCATCGAAGACGGCGGGGGTGATCACGGTCGGCGCGGCATAGCTTTCGCCACCATGCACGATGCGGTGCGCCACGGCGCGCATGCGCCAGCCGTCGTCGTGGCGGTCGACGAAGGCGAGAACGGCTCTGAGCGCCGTGTCGTGGTCGCAGGCGGGCTGCAGCGCGACGCGCTCGCGCGTGCCGTCCGCGAGGCTCGCATCCATGGTCGGGGCTTCCTCCCCGAGGCGCACGGCCTTGCCGCGCGCCAGCACGCTGAGGTCGTCGCTGCGGAAGACCTGGAACTTCAGGCTGGAGGAGCCGGCGTTGAGGACGAGGATGGTGTCGATCACTTGATCTGCCCCGTGCGGCGCGCCTCGGCCAGGAGCACGGCGAGGACGCAGGAAAGCAGGCGCGCGCGCAGATTGTCGGCGCGGCTCGTCAGGATGATCGGCACCCGCGCGCCGAGCACGATGCCGGCGGCGTCGGCGCCGCCGAGGAAGGTGAGCTGCTTGGCCAGCATGTTGCCGGCCTCGATCTCAGGCACGAGCAGGATGTCGGCATGGCCGGCGACGGCCGAGACGATGCCCTTCTCCTTGGCTGCCGCGGCGCTGATCGCGTTGTCGAAGGCGAGCGGCCCGTCGACATGGGCGCCGGTGATCTGGCCGCGATCGGCCATCTTCGAGAGCGCGGCGGCATCGAGCGTCGCGTCCATGCGCGGGTTGACGGTCTCGACCGCCGCCAGCACCGCGACCTTCGGCAGGTCGTCGCCGCCGCCGAGCGCGACATGCCAGAGATTGACGGCGTTCTGGACGATGTCGGCCTTGGTGGCGAGGTCGGGCGAGATGTTGACCGCCGCATCGGTGATGATGAAGGGCTTGGGGTAGCTCTCGATATGCATGACGAAGGCATGCGAGATGCGCCGCTCGGTCCGCAGGCCGGATTCGGCATGCACGACGGCGCCGAGAAGCTCGTCGGTGTGCAGCGAGCCCTTCATCAGCGCTCCGAGCTCGCCGGCGGCCGCCAGCGAGACGGCCTTGGCCGCCGCCTCATGGCTGTGCTCGGTGTCGATGACCGGCCAGGGCGAGATGTCGATGCCGGCCTCCAGCGCCGCGGCATGGATGCGCGCGGCCGGGCCGATCAGGACCGGCTCGATCAGCTGCTCGCTGACCGCATCGGCGATGGCCTCGATCACATTGGCCTTGACGGGATGCACCACCCCGGTGCGCACCGCCGGGAGGTCCTCGCAGCGGCCGAGGGCGAGCTGGAAATATTCGGAGGCGGACAGCGTCGTCATGGCGCGGGAGGCTCCGGGGCGCGGGGAGGTTTCGGATGCGGGGCGATGCGGGCGGGCCTAGCTCTGCCGGCCGATCCAGCGGGCGATTCCGGGCCAGGTCTCGCCAAGCGTCTTGCGGCCCATGAACAGGCCGATATGGCCGCCGGGCACCAGCTTCTGCTCGATCTTCTTCTTCGGCGTGCCGACGAGATCCTCCGCCGCGAAGACCTGCTCGCGCGTGGTGATGTCGTCCTCCGCGCCGGCCAGGAGATAGACCGGGCAGGTCACGTCCTTCAGGCTGAGGCGCCGGCCGAGGCCGACGAACTCGCCCTTGGCGAAGCGGTTCTCCTTGAAGATCTGCTCGATGGCCTGGAGGTAGTAGACACCGGGCAGGTCGAGCGGATTCTCGTACCAGGCCGCGAAGGTCTCGGTCCGGTCGAGATAGTTCTTGTCGGCGATGTTCTGGTAGAGCCGGACGAACTTGTCGACGTAGTGCTCGGACGGATGCATGTTCTTCCAGCCTGCGAGCATGAAGCGGCCCGGCATCAGCCCGCGGCCCGTGCGCACCATGGCGCGATAGCTCTTGAGCGGCATGGTCTTGGCCATCTGCTTGATCGGCCCGTCGCCGGCATCGGCGTCGATCGGCGCGCCGGCCAGGACGAGCGACTTCACCTTGTGCGGGAAGCGGGAAGCGAGCATCGCGCTCAGCCAGCCGCCCTGGCAGAGGCCGACGAGATGCACGACGCCGCCGAGATCGTCGATCGCGGCGTTGAGCTCGGCCAGATAGGTGTCGATGCTGAAATAGCGCATCTCCTGCGTCGCCGGCTTCCAGTCGGTGACGAGGACATGGTCGAGGCCGTTGGCGAGCAGCGTCTCGACGAGGCTCTGGCCCTTGTCGTAGTCGGCGATGGTGGCGCCGTGCCCGGCATAGGGCGCGTCGACCAGGACGGGGACGCCGCCGGCTTTCGCCCTGCCGAATTCGCGCAGCCGCATCGTCGCCAGGTCGAGACGCACCGTGTTGGGCGTCGCCCAGTCGGGCGGCGGGGGGCGGGTGATCTTCACCGCCTCGGTGAGGAAGTCGAGGTTGCGCTCGGTCAGGCGCAGGGCGGCGTCGACCGGCCAGAACCAGGGCAGGGTGAGCTCATCGGAGCCGCTCGCCGGCTGGTGGGTTGCCTTGGTCGCGTTGCGGCTGGTGGCCATGGTCGAAGCACCCGCTTTCTCGATCGGCAGCGAAAGGTAGACAGCCGATCCTGCCGAGGCAACCGCGACAGCCTTGCGACAGGTCAAACCTCGCCAGCGATGCGCGGCGTCGGGACGGTCGCTCTTGCGTGGCCAGGCTCCATCGGGCCGACCAGCGTACGCAAGGCGTTGACGATCACGGCGATGTCGATGCCCTGCTGCAGGAAGGCCCCGGCGACGGGCGGGATGTAGCCGAAGGCGGCGAAGATCATCGCAATGCCGGAGAGGCCGAGGCCGACGACGATGCTCTGCAGCGCGATCGCCCGCGTCCGCTGCGCGATTGAAACCGCTTCCGCGACGCGGTCGATCCGGTCGACGAGGATCACGACATCGGCGGCCTCGGAGGAGGCGGTCGCGCCGCGGGCGCCCATCGCCACGCCGACATTGGCGGCGGCCAGCGCCGGGGCGTCGTTGAGGCCGTCCCCGATCATCACGGTCGGCTGCCGGGCCTGCTCGGCGGCGACGGCGGCGACCTTTTCCGCCGGGCTGCAATCGGCCCGGACCTCGTCGATGGCGAGCTGGGCGGCGACCGCCTGCGCCGTCTCGGCGTCGTCCCCGGTCACCATCAGGATGCGACTGACGCCAGCCGCGTGCAGGCGTTGCAAGGTGGCGGCGGCGTCGGCGCGCACCGCGTCCGCCATGGCGAGGAACCCGACCGGCTTGCCCTCGACGGCGATGAAGACGGCGAGCGCCGCCGCCATGTCGCCGCTCGTCCCGGCCGATGCCGCCCAGGGGGGAAGGGGCCCGTCGCCCAGCACGAGGCGGCGCGAGCCGGCGCGGACATGCCGGCCGTCCACGACGCCTTCGAGGCCGGAGCCGCGATATTCCCGCACCGCGGTCGGCTGGGACAGGGGCAGGCGCTTCTGATGCGCCAGCGTGACCAGCGTCTCGGCGAGGACATGGTGCGAGGCCTGCTCGAGCGAGGCGACGAGGCGCAGGATCTCGCCCGGCTCGACCTCCGGCGCCGTGTCCAGCGCGATCAGCCGGGCGCCGCCCTCGGTCAGGGTGCCGGTCTTGTCGAAGATCGCGGTGCGGACCTGGCCGAGCGCCTCGATGGCGGAGCTGCCCTTCATCAGGATGCCGGAGCGGGCGGCGCGCGAGACGCCGCCGATGAAGGCGACCGGCGCGGCGAGGATCAGCGGGCAGGGCGTGGCGACGACGAGCACCGCGAGCGCGCGGATCGGATCACCCGAGAGCCACCAGGCCAAGCCGGCGACGATCAGCGTCGCCGGCAGGAGCAGCAGCGCGAAGCGATCGGCCATGCGGATGAAGGGCGCCTTCGCGGTCTGCGCCGCCTCCACCATCCGGACGATGCCGGCATAGGTGCTCTCATGCGCCGCCGCCGAGGCGCGGTAGCGGAAGGCCTCGCCGGCATTGACGGTGCCGCTGCGCAGCGCCTCGCCGCGCGCCCTCGTCTCCGGCAGGGGCTCGCCGGTGACGGCGGATTCGTCCAGCTTGGCACGGGCATCGAGCAGTTCGCCGTCGACCGGCAGCAATTCGCCGGCGCGGACCAACAGCTCGTCGCCGGGCGCGACGTCCTCGGCGGCGATATCGACCAGGCCGCCGGCCTCCTGGCGGTGGGCGATGCGCGGTGTCCGGTCGCGCAGCGAGCGCAGCTCGCGCTCGGCCCGGCCGCGCGCATAGTCCTCCAGCAGGTTGCCGCCGGAATACATCATGGCGACGACCGCGCCGGCGAGCGGTTCGCCCATGGCGATGGACGCGATCATCGCCACGAGCGCGATCGCATCGACGCCAAGTCGCCCGGCCAGCATGTCCCGCAGCATCGAGACCGCGAGCGCCACCGCGACCGGAATGGTGGCGGCCGTCCAGATCTGGTCCGGCGACCAGCCTCCTCCGAAGCGGTCGACGAAAAATCCGGCGACGGCGCCGGCCAGCGCGATGGCGAACAGGCTCAGATGGATGACCATGTCAGGCATCGGGGCCGCTCCGGTTTCGCCTCTTGCCGGTCTCGTTCATGCGAAGATCACCTTGCGGAAGCGGGCGAGCGCGAAGGCGAAATAGGCCGTCCCGATCGCGATGATCTTGGCGATCTCGGGCCAGACCACGTCGAACCCGGCGCCGCGATAGAGCACGCCCTGCGAGAAGGAGACGAAATGCGGCGTCGGGCTGAAGATCTGCATGATCCATTGCAGCCAGACCGGCATGCTCTCCATCGGCGTCGTCGCGCCCGAGAGCAGCTGGGTGACGACGAAGACCGGGATGGCGAGCAGGCCGAACTGCCCCATCGTTGTCGCCAGCGTGCCGAGCAGGATGCCGAGCGCCGCCACCGAGAAGGCGTAGATCGCGGTTCCGACGACGAAGAGCAGGAGCGAGCCGGTGATCGGGACGCCGAGCGCCCATTCGACGACGAGCACGAGCGAGGCCACAGCCGCGACCAGGATGACGAGTGCATTCGCCACCATCTTGGCGAGCATGATCTCGACGGGCGTGACCGGCATCACCAGCAGATGCTCGACCGTGCCCTGCTCGCGCTCGCGGATCAGCGCCGCGCCGGTGAGGATGATGGTCAGCAGGGTGACGTTGTTGAGCACCTGCATGACCGAGCTGAACCAGCCCGAGTCGAGATTGGGGTTGAAGCGGGCCCGCACCACCAGATTGATCGGCAACGAGGTGGCCGTCTCGCGCCCGGCCTGACGGTTCGCGATCTCCTGGGCGATGATCTGCTGGATGTAGACCGTGCCGTTTCCGGCCTGGGTCATCGCGGTGGCGTCGATGTTGAGCTGCAGCGCCGCCTGCCGCCCGGCTTGCAGGTCGGCCTGGAAGTTGGGCGGGATCTCGAGCACGAAGACGAGCCGCCCCGAATTCATCTCGTCGTCGATCTGGTTGGCGGCGATGCGCTTCGAGACCTTGAAGAGCGGCGGGCCGAAGGCACCGAGCAGGCTGCGCGAGAAATCCGACTGGTCCTCGTCGACGATGCCGATGGTGAGGTCGCGCGCCTCGAGCTTCACGCCGGTCGCCACCGTGTAGACGGCGATGCTGAAGGTGTAGACCACCAGCACCAGCATGATCGGGTCGGCCCGCAGGCTGCGCAGCTCCTTGACGACGAGGCGCAGGATGTTCTGGAGATGGATGACGAGCGCGGCCATCTCAGCTCTCCTGCTTGCGTAGCGCCAGCTGGGCGACGACGAGGAACAGCAGGAAGAAGAAGGCCAGCATCACCAGATTGGGCCAGAGCTCGGCCGGACCGAGCCCCTTGGTGAAGACGCCGACGCTGACCGGCTGGTACCAGGCCGGCGGGAAGCTCATGCCGATGATCCGGCCGCCGCCCGACAGCGACGCGACTGGGACCATCAGGCCGGAGAAGTTGACGGCCGGGATGATCGACAGGATTGCGGTCGCGAAGACGGCCGCCACCTGCGTGCGGGTGAAGCTCGAGATGAGCTGGCCGAAGCCGGTCGTGGCGGAGACGTAGAACAGCGTCGCGAGCACCAGCACCCAGGCGGAGCCCTTGATCGGCACCTGGAAGACGAACAGCGCGATCAGCACCAGCATCGCGAAGCTGATCATCGCGATGGCGATATAGGGCAGCTGCTTGCCGAACAGGAACTCGAAGCGGCTGATCGGCGTCGACCGGAAATTGGCGATCGAGCCGGTCTCCTTCTCGCGGACCACGCCGATCGCCGACATGATCGCCGGGATCAGGATCAGCATCAGCATGATCACGCTCGGCACCATCGCGTTGGCGCTCTTGAAGTCCTGGTTGTAGCGGAAGCGGGTCTCGATCGTGACGGCCGCCGGAGCATGGCTCGACGCGGCATTGCTGGCTGTGAAGCTCTGCGCGTACTGGGCCGCCAGGCCGGTGACGTAGCCGCGCGTCGTCTCGGCCCGGAACGGCATGGCGCCGTCGAGCCAGACCGAGAGCTCGGGTGCCCGCCCGCCCTGCAGGTCGCGGCCGAAGGAGGGCGGGATCTCGATCGCGAGCTGGAGCTCGCCGCTCCTGAGGCGCTCGTCCAGCTCGGCTGCCGAGCGGATGGGCGGGCGCTCCTCGAAATAGCGCGAGCTGGAGAATGCCTCGACCAGCTGGCGGCTCTCCATCGTGTTGTCCTGGTCGTAGGCCGCGAACTTCAGGTTCTCGACGTCGAAGGAGATGCCGAAGCCGAAGGCGAGCATCAGCAGCAGCGGCCCCAGGAAGGCGAAGCTCAGCCGGATCGGGTCGCGCAGCAGCTCCATGGTCTCGCGCCGCGTGCAGGCCCAGAGCCGCCGCGGATCGAAGCGCCGCGCGGGCGGCGCCGGCTGGCTCGCGGCGGCAGGCACCGTATCGGCCTCCACCGGGGTGTCCTCGATGCCTGACGCCTCCTTCAGATAGGCGATGAAGGATTCCTCCAGCGTATCGACGCCGCGCTTCTGCACGAGCTCCTGCGGCGTGCCGACGGCGAGCACCTTGCCGGCATGCATGAAGGAGATGCGGTCGCAGCGCTCCGCCTCGTTCATGAAATGGGTCGAGAGGAAGATGGTGACGCCGTCGTCGCGCGAGAGGTCGATCAGCGTGCGCCAGAAGGCGTCGCGCGCGATCGGGTCGACGCCGGAGGTCGGCTCGTCGAGGATCAGCATGGCCGGCCGGTGCAGGACGGCGACGGCGAGCTGCAGGCGCTGGCGGATGCCGAGCGGCAGGCCGTCGGGCCGGTCGTCGGCGACGTCCTCGAGGTCGAAACGGGTCAGGAGCTCGGCGATCCGGCCCGGGATCTCGGCCGGCGGCAGGTGGTAGAGCTGGGCATGCAGCAGCAGGTTCTGCCGGACCGTCAGCTCGCTGTAGAGCGAGAAGGCCTGCGACATGTAGCCGACGCGGCGGCGCGTCTCCATGTCGTCGGCGGCGAGCGGCTGGCCGAAGAGCTTGGCCGTGCCTTCGCTGGCCGGCAGCAGCCCGGTCAGCATCTTCATGGTCGTCGACTTGCCGCAGCCATTCGAGCCGAGGAAGCCGAAGATCTCGCCGCGCCCGATGCGGAAGCTGACATGGTCGACCGCGACGAAATCGCCGAAGCGCCGCGTCAGCCCCTCGGCCTCGATCGCGGGCGTGGCGTCGTCGCTGGCGGTGCGCGGGCGCAGCACGACCTCGCGATGCTGCGCGCGCTTGGCCTCCGGCAGCAGGGCGACGAAGGCGGCTTCCAGCGTGGCTTGCCCAGCCGTCTTCCGCAGCTCGTCGGGCGTGCCGGTGGCGATCGCCTTGCCGTCGTCCATCGCCACGAGCCAGTCGAAGCGCTCGGCCTCCTCCATATAGGCGGTAGCGACGATGACGCTCATGCCGGGCCGACGGGCGCGGATGGTGTCGATCAGGTCCCAGAACTGGCCGCGCGAGAGCGGATCGACGCCGGTCGTCGGTTCGTCGAGGACGAGCAGGTCGGGGTCGTGGATCAGCGCGCAGCAGAGCGAGAGCTTCTGCTTCATGCCGCCGGAGAGCTTGGCGGCAGGCCGGCCCTCGAAGGGGTCGAGCCCCGTCGCCCTGAGCAGCTCGTCGATGCGGCCGCGGCGCTCGGCGGCGTCCTGCCCGAAGAGCCGCGCGTGGAAGTCGATGTTCTCGAAGACCGAGAGGGTGGGGTAGAGGTTTCGCCCCAGCCCCTGCGGCATGTAGGCGATGCGCCCGCGCCTGGCCTCGCGCTCGGCCTTGACGCCGAGATCGCCGTCGAGCGCGTGGACGCGGCCTGCCTGGATCGCGCGGACGCCGGCGATGAGCGCGAGCAGGGTCGACTTGCCGACGCCGTCCGGCCCGATCACGCCGATCATGCGGCCGGCGGGGATATCGAGCGTCAGATCGTCGAGGGCGAGGACGCGGCCGTAACGATGCGTGACCGCCGCCAGCCGGGCAGCGAGCGCGGGCTGCGTCATGGCAGCTTCACGGCGAGGGATTCGGGCCACTTCGCCTTGGGCGAGGTGCGGACGAAGCCGAGACCGCGTACGCCGGTCTTGACCTGTCGATGGTACTTGGCGAGCAGGTCGCGATCGACCTGGAGCTTGGCGCGGAAGACGAGCTTCTCGCGCTCCTCGGCGGTCTCGACCGCCTTCGGCGTGAACTGCGCATCGGCGGCGACGAAGCTGACCGTCGCGGGAATGACGTATTGCGGCACGGGATCGAGGATGATGCGGGCCTCGTCGCCCAACGCCAGCAGCCCGGCCTGCGCGGCCGGCAGGTAGATCGTCATGTAGACGTCCGACAGGTCGAGGATGGTGATGACGCGCGTGCCGGCTGCGACGACCTCGCCGGTGCGGGCGAGCTGGTACTGGACGCGCCCGCTGCGCGGCGCCACCAGCACGAGATCGACCAGGATCGCCCTGATCTGCTCGGCATCGGCCTCGGAGGCGTGGATGGCGAACTGGGCCTGGTCACGCTGCGCCTGGGCGGCCCGCAGGGCGGCGTCGGTGGCGTCGGCCTTGGCCGAGCGCTGGTCGAAGACCTGCTTGCTGAGATAGCCCTTCTCGACCAGCTCCTTGCCGCGCTCGGCGTCGGTCCGGGCCAGGATCTGGTCGCTCTTGCGCTGGGCGATCAGGGCCTCCGCCTCGGCCAGCGCCTGGCGCGCGCGCAGGACCTGGGCCTCGGCGGCGCGCAGCTGCGCCTGGTATTCCGGGGAGGCGATGCGGGCGATCACCTGTCCGGCCGTGACCTCATCGCCTTCCTTGACCGTCACTTCGGAAAGGCGCCCGGCATATTTCGAGGAGACGTCGACCTGCGTCGCCTCGATGCGGCCATTGGTCTTGACGATGCCCTCCGGCATCGCGTCGCCGCGCAGCCGGTCGATCAGGGCCTTGAGCCGCGATTGCGCCTGGGCCGCGGGCGGGCTCAGCAGGGGAGCGGCCAGGGCTACGGCCAGAATTGCGGCGAGGACGGGTCGAAAAGGGCGCATCGAGCGTCTCCAACGGCGGCGACGGGCTTGGGGCGTTTGATTCCCCACCGTCATAGCACGCCGTGTCGGCTGCAAGATCGATGCAGCCGACACGGCGCTTCCTCCCACCATAAGGGCGGGCCGGGGCCGTTGAAAGACATAGCCGCGCCGCGGTGTGGCTCAGCGATAGCTCTGCGGTGACAGCCCGCGGGCGAACCATTCGATGAAACCGACGATGTCGAAGACCGGCCGCCCGGTCGCCGCGGCGATGGCGGCGGAATGCGGCGGCAGGTTCGTGCACTCGCACAGGATCGCCCCGACATTCGGGTGGCGCTCGACCAGGGTGCGAGCGGCCGCGACGACTTCACGCTCCAGCTCCGCCGGGTCGGAGATGCCGCCGCGATTGCCGTAGACGCGGCGGAACAGGCTGTCCGGCGGCAGGCCCTCGATCGGCGTCTCGGCCCTCACCCCGACCGCGGCGAGGTGGCGGGGGCTCAGCGCCTCGGCGGCGAAGGTCAGGATGCCGACCTGCTGGCCCGCCGGCAGCATCGCCTCGATCAGCGGCGCCTGCAGCAGGCTGCTCGTCGCGACCGGAACGGGCAGGGCGGCCGCCAGCTCCTTCTGGAGCAGGGCGAGGAAGCCGCAGCTCGTGGTGATGCCGCGCACGCCGCAGGCGACGAGATCGAGCGCCGCCGCGATGAAGGGCTCGAGGAACACTTCGGGGCTGCCATGGACGATGGCGGCGGGGTCGGCGCCGCGCACGACGCGGAACTGCACCGGGAACGGCCAGGTGCGGGCGTTGCCGACATCGCCCGGCAGGCGGCGGAAATGGGTGTCGAGCATCAGCACGCCGATGCCGAGCTCATGGACGGGCGCCGTCCCGGGGCCGGGCAGGGTCACGATATCGCCTCCGTGCTCGAGTGATGGGCCTGTGCGGCGCCGTCGAAAAACCAGGCGAGGAACCGGTTCTCGCGCAGGAGGGCGAGCGGGATGTCCTCCTGCGCGTGGATGCCGGCGCCTGCGATCCGCTCTTGCCGCAGCAGGTCGAGGACCGCGGCGACATGCGAGGCGGCGGTGCGCCGCATGGCGCCGATCGGGACGCCGCCCGTCAAGGCGGGCTCGACGACGCGCCGGAAATGCTTCTTGGCGTCGGCCCGCCCACGGGGCGTCGCGCTGATCGCGATGAGGAGCTGGTCGTCCGGCACGTCGGGCAGTGCGTTGAGGAACAGGTTGCGCAGCATATAGACGCGCTCGCGCAGCTTCATCTCGTCGAGCAGGAAGGCCATGCAGTCGGCATGGCCGGGATAGCGGATCGTGCGGGAGACCAGGCTGGAGACCTTTCCGGCGAGGCGCCGGCACAGCGTCGCCGGAATGTTGCCGGAGACGAAGACCTCGTAGTCCCGCTCGCGCAGGCAAAGCGGCTCGCGCCGCGACAGCGGATCGAGCAGGGCTTCCCGCCCGTCGATCAGGGCCAGAGAGGGGCGCGTATATTCGCGCAGCGTCGCGTCGACGTCCCATATCAGCCCGTAGCCGAGGCGGCCGACCGGCCGGGGCGGCAGGCTGCCGATGCGGACGTCGATATCGGCCGGGGCCGTGCTTTGCGCGGCGAGATCGAGCACCAGCGACGAGACCAGGCCCGGCGAGATGCCGCACTGCGCGACGAAGCTGCCCTGCGCCGCATCGGCCTCGCGGCGGACCGCTTCCAGCGCGGCGCCGTCGTCGCCGAGATCGAGGTAGTGCGTGCCGCTGCGCCGCGCCGCGGCCGCGACGAGGGGCGTCGCGGAGCTGGGCACCGCCGCCACCACAGCGTCGGCGCCGGCGAGGATCCTGTCGAGATGCGCGGCGTTGCTGGGGTCGACCTCGGCGAAGGGCAAGGCGAGGCCCTCGGCCCGCCGCCGGGCCGGCTCGGTCGGGTCGACGAGCAGGATTTCGAATTCGGGCGTCTCGCGCAGGAGCAGCCCGAGCGCGGTGCCGATCCGGCCGGCGCCGACGATCACCACCCGGAACGGCCGGGGCCGGCTGGCGCTGGCGTCAGCCATGGAAGCGGGCGAGGAACGTCTTGAGACGCTCGTTGTCGGGATTGCGGAGAATCCCGTCGGGGCTGCCCTGCTCGGCGATGCGCCCACCCTCCATGAAGACGACGCGGTCCGAGACATCGGCCGCGAAGGAGATCTCGTGGGTGACGATCACCATCGTCATGCCCTGCTCGGCGAGGCCGCGCACGACGCCCAGCACCTCGCCGACGAGCTCGGGATCGAGCGCGCTGGTGATCTCGTCGAGCAGCAGCGCGTCCGGCTGCATCGTCAGGGCGCGGGCGATGGCGACGCGCTGCTTCTGGCCGCCCGAGAGCTGGTCCGGCCGGGCGTCGCGCTTCTCGGCGAGGCCGACCTTGGCGATGTAGTCCATCGCGATGTCGACCGCCTCCTTCCGCGGCTTGCGCTGGACGGTGGTGGGGCCCTCGATGACGTTCTCCAGCACGCTCATATGCGGGAACAGGTTGAAGTGCTGGAACACCATGCCGACATGGCGGCGCAGCTCGCCCTGACCGAGGCGATCGCCCTTGCCGCGGAAGCTGGAGCCAACCTGCCGGCCGCGGAAGCGGATCTCGCCGGCGTCGGGCGCTTCCAGCATGTTCATGCAGCGGATGAAGGTCGACTTGCCCGAGCCCGACGGGCCGATGATCGAGACGACCTCGCCGCCGGCCAGGGCCAGATCGATGCCGTGCAGGACGGTGAGCGCGCCGAAGCGCTTGACGATGCCGCGGGCCTCGAGAACGGTTTCGGGCGCGGCGGGCGTGGAAACGGATGTCATGGCTGGTTCTCGCTCAATGGCCGCCGCGCGTCCGGCTCTCGACGATGTCGGCGAACTTCGTGATCGGGAACAGGATGGCGAAATAGAGCACCGCAAGGACGGTGTAGGATTCCAGCGGGCGATAGGTCTGCCCGTTGACGATGCTCGCCATGTAGGTGAGCTCGGCCACCGAGATCACCGAAATCAGCGAGGTGTTCTTGAACTGCGTGACCGACTGGTTGATGAAGGCCGGCATCATCCGGCGGATCGCCTGCGGCAGCACGATGCGCCGCATCACCTGCCAGCCCGACATGCCGATCGCCGCGCCCGCTTCCGACTGGCCGCGGTCGATCGAGACGATGCCACCCCGGAAGACCTCGGCATAGAAGGCCGCGGCATAGAGCGAGAGCGTGATCAGCGCCGCCGCCCAGTTGGCCAGGTCGAAGCCGAGCAGCAGCGGCAGGGCGTAGTAGATCCACAACAGCTGCACCAGCAGCGGCGTGCAGCGGAAGAGTTCCTGGAAGCCCTGCGCCAGCCAGTTCAGCGGCCCGATGCCGGACAGCCGCGCGAAGCACAGGAGCAGCCCGAGGACCAGCCCGATCGCGATCGAGCTTACCGTGTAGAGGATGGTGATCCACGCGCCCCAGAGAAACAGATCGGCCGATTGGGCGATCGGGGCGAAGCTCCATGTGTACATGTCCTGCCAGCCTTTCGTGAAAGCGGCCCGCGAACAGGATGCGAAGACGCGCGAGCGCCTTTCGCCCTTATCCTGCTCTCCGATATTGGGTGAGAGATGGCTTCAGGTTCCGGATGGATGGTCTTGTGATTCCATCCGAAACCGTCCGGCTCCGGCGGGCCGCCGCTGCTTCAGCCGCCGAAGCCGAAGCCTTCCGGCATGTCGTCGAGCGTGATGCCGAAGGGGGCCAGGCTCTTCACGATCCAGGTCTGGTTGTTGCCGATGCGGCGGTTGTACTCCGCCCAGGCCGAGATGAAGGCGCGCGACTTCTCGTCGGCCTTCCAGTTCATGGCGACCACGGAGGGCGTCGACAGGACCGGAGACGGCACCAGAACCTTGCCGATGCCGCTCGCCTTCTTGGTCATCACCAGCCCGTTCAGCATGGTGTTGACCAGGCCGTCGGCCTTGCCGCTGACCACCGCCACGATGGCCTCGTCGCGGGACTTGAAGCGCAGCATCTTGGCCTTGGGCAGGTATTGCTGGGCGATCAGGTCCTGCGAGGAGCCGAGATCGACCGCGAAGGTGTATTTCGGGTCGTCGAGCTCGGCCCAGCTCAGCTTCGAAAGCTCGGCCTTGGGCGAGACGATGACGAAGCTGTTGAAATAGGTCGGGGCCGAGAAGGCGACCGAGAGCGCCCGCTGCGGCGTGGCGGTGACGCCGAGCGCGAGGTCGGCCTTGCCGCTCTGCACGTCGAGGATCGAGTTCGGCCAGCTCGACTCGACGACCTCCAGCTTGACGCCGAGGGTGTTGGCGATGTCGCGGGCCATCTCGATGGCGAAGCCGCGCCACTCACCCGTCCGCGGGTCCTTGTTGAAATAGGGGTCCTCGTTGATGATCCCCGGAATGCGCAGGACGCCGCGCGCGCGGACGGCCTCGATGGTGTCCTCGGCCTGAACCGGGGATTGCAGGGCCAGCCATCCCAGGCCCGCAGCGCAGATGGCGCGAATAATCGATTTCATGAGCTTTCCACTCCGTTCCCTTGCCGATATGTTCGGTCTTGCTCTGGTCGTTCGGACGAGCAGAGCCTATGCGACGCACTTGCGCGGACAATGCGAGAGTAGGGCGTCCTCCTACCGGTTTTCTTATATGTTCGCCCGGGCCTCGAAGGATTGCAGGCTTGCTTCCAGCGCCTTGCGGTTCTCGGGACGCAGGGGCGCGAGCGGGGCGCGCAGCTCCGGCCCGATCAGGCCGGTCCGCGCCAGCGCGGTCTTCACCGGCACCGGATTGCTCTCGATGAAGAGATGGCCGACGAGGTCGAACAGCGCCTCGTGGATACGGCGGGCCTCGGCCGGCCGACCCTCGGCCCAGGCCCGGCAGAGGGCGGCGACCTCAGCCGGCAGGAGGTTCGAGGCGACGCTGGTGACCCCGTCGGCGCCGACCGCCAGGAAGGGCAGGGTTAGGCCGTCATCGCCGGAATGGATCACGAAATCGGCGCCCAGCGCCTGCCGCAGCTCGGTGATGCGCTCGGCCTTCCCGCCGGCCTCCTTGATGCCGACGATATGGGGATGGGCCTGCGCCAGCCGCGCGGCCGTTGCCGGCGCGATCTCGACGCCGGTGCGCCCCGGCACGCTGTAGAGCATGATCGGCAGGTCGACCGCCTCGGCGATGGCGGAGAAGTGGTCGAACAGCCCGTCCTGAGACGGCTTGTTGTAGTAGGGCGTCACCAGCAGGATGCCGTCGGCGCCGAGTGCCTGGGCCCGCTTCGCCTTGGCGATGGCGAGCCGCGTCGCGTTCGAGCCGGCCCCGGCCATGACGAAGGCGCGGCCGGAAGCGGCCTTCACGGTGACGCGGATGACCTCCTCGGCCTCCTCGTCGCTCAGCGTCGCCGCCTCGCCGGTGGTACCGACCGGGACCAGCCCGGCGACCCCGGCAGCGAGCTGCGCGGCGATCAGCTTCTCGAGCGCCGGCACGTCGACGGTACCGTCACGGAACGGGGTGACGAGGGCGGTGAAGACGCCGCAGAGGCGCCGGCGCAGTTCGGGATCGATCATGTCCATGTCTCCTTGCATCGCTCAGTCGATGACGACCTTGGTCTCGCTCATCTCGCGCAGGGTCATGTGGATGCCCTCGCGGCCGAGCCCGCTCGACTTGATGCCGCCGAACGGCACGTTCTCGGCCCGGAAGTCGGGCCCTTCATTGATCATCACGCCGCCGACGCGCAGCCGGCGCGAGACGCGCTTCACGAGCGCATGGTCGTTGGTGAAGAGCCCGGCCTGCAGCCCGTAGGCGCCGGCATTGACCTCGGCGATCACCGCATCGGGGTCGTCGAAGCGGCGCACCGCCAGCACCGGCCCGAAGGTCTCGGTGCGGACGAGCTCGGCCTGGGCCGGCACGGCATCGAGCAGGGTGGGTGTGAAGAGGGTGCCGTCGCGGCTGCCGCCTGCAACGATCCGGGCGCCGTCGGCGACGGCGAGCCTGACGCGCCGCTCGACCTCGGCTGCCGCCGGCTCGTCGATCACCGTGCCCATGACGGTCGCCTCATCGGCCGGGTCGCCGGTCCGCACCGCGGCGATGCGGGCCTCGATGCGCGCGATCATCGCCTCGCGGATGTCGTCGTGCAGGTAGAGCCGCTTGACGGCGGCGCAGCTCTGGCCGGCGATCTCGAAGCGATGGCCGGTCGCGACCTCGGCGGCGCGGTCGAGATCCGCATCCGGCATGACGATCAGCGGGTCGTTGCCGCCGAGCTCCATCAGGCAGCGGAGGAGGCCGGACGCGTTCTTCAGCGCAAGGCCGGCAGCGGGCCCGCCGGTGAAGCTGAGCAGGTCGATGTCGCCGCTCGCGATCATCGCCGCGACGTCGGCGCCGCCATGGACGATCCCGAACAGGCCGGGCGGAAAGCCGATCTCGGCGGCGAGCTCCGCCAGGCGCTGGGCCGCCAGCGGCGCCTTGGGCGAGGGCTTCGCGACGACTGCGTTGCCGGCCGCGATGGCCGGGCCGAGCTTGTGGCAGAGCAGGTTGAGCGGATAGTTGAACGGGGTGATCGCGCCGAGAACGCCGGCTGGCTCATGGGTGATCACCGCCTGCTTGTCCGGCGCGCCGGGGACGATCGCCGTCGGCAGGACCTCGCCGTGGAGCACGGTGACGGCGTCGCCGCTCAGCCGCAGCGTGTTGCCGGCACGGCGAACCTCGTTGCGCGCTTCCGCGATGGTCTTGCCGACCTCGGCGCAGATGATGCGCGCCATCGCCTCTGCCTCTTCTCCGAGGCGGGCGGCGAGGCGGTGGAGCAGATTCTTGCGCTGGGCCGGCGTGCTGAAGCGGAAGGAGGACCAGGCCTTGCGGGCCTGGCGCAGCGCTTCGGCGACCCCGATCTCGTCGGCCTGCCGGACGCGGCCGACCAGCGAGCCGTCGAAGGGGCTGCGGACCTCGACCATGGCGGCGGCTGGAGCCCGGGCGGGTCTGGCGAGGGTAATGGTCACGGTAGCGTCACTCCGTTTCATCGGTGGTCAGTCTGGCGAGGGCGGCGAGCGAGACCGGGCGCAGCGGCCAGCGTGGCGGGGCGGCCGCCGGCATTGGCCGGCCGCGCAGCGCCGCGATCATCGGGCCGCAGAAGCGGCCCTGGCAGGCGCCGAGGCCGAAGCGGCCCATCAGGCGGATCTCGCGGGCGGAGGCGTCCTCCGGCAGGGCCGCGAGCTCGGCGTAGCTGCGCCCCTCGCAGCGGCAGATCAGGGTTTCCGGCGGCGGCGGCGCGGCTTCGGCATGGAGCGCCTGGGCGAGAGCTGTCTGGACGGCGCGTGCCCGGCTCAGGCCACGCTCCTCGGCGGGTGTGGTGGTCTCCGCGCGCCCGAAGCGGGCAAGCAGCTGCATCGCGGCGCGGCGGCCGTCGAGAATGGCGGCGTCGGCACCGAGCGCCTCGCGGCCGTCTCCCGCCAGCAGGACCGGCACCGCGGCGTCGGGCGCCGGGAGCGGAATCCCGGTGCGGTTCGGCGCGATGCCGTCATGGACCAGCAAATGCCGGACCTGGACGACGTCCTCTGCCGAGCCTGTCCGGATGACGACTTTCAGTCGGTCGCCCTGCGGTTCGGCCCGCGTCACCTCGGCACCGGTCCGATAGGGTACCCGGCTGGCGGCGAGCCGAGCCAGATAGCCGAGGCCCTCGCCGACAAGCCCCCCGGACAAGCCGAGCTGAGCCAGTGCGCCGGGCGCGCGCCAGGGCCGGCCGCGTTCGAGCACGGCGACCGGCGGATTGCCGGCCTCGGCGAGCTGGGCTGCGACCGCCAGCAGCAGCGGCCCGCTGCCGGCGACGAGGATGGGCCCCTGCGGCGGGCGGCCGGTTTCCTTGAGCAGCACCTGCGCGCCGCCGGCCGTCATCACCCCCGGCCGTTCCCAGCCGGGGAAGGGGCGGATCGTCTCGACCGCGCCGACGGCGATGATGGCCGCGCGCGGCCGGCAGGCGAAGACGCGCTCCGCGGCGCGGTCGTCGAAGAGAAAGCGCCCCTGGCCATCGACGCCGAGGAAGATGGTCCGGGTCCGGATTTCGATCCGCCCTGCTGTGGTGCTGAGCCGTGCCGTCAGCGCCGCCCAGTTGCGCCGGTGCCGCGCCGGCAGGCGGATATGGTGGGCATGGCCCGGTGCCGGCTGGCGGTGGATGGCGCCGCCGAGAGCGTCGCGCTGCTCGACGAGCAGCACCGGCAGGCCGGCTTCCGCCAGGCTCGCGGCTGCGCTTGCTCCCGCAGGGCCACCGCCGACGACGAGGACGGGTCCGTCAGTCATGATCGGCTTGCTCCTCCGCGAGCGGGGAAAGCCGCAGGCCGTTGCGTGCCGGCGTCAGGCAGGCCTCGACGGCGGCGGCGCCCGTCATCGCGACGAGGCAGCCCTGGCAGGCGCCGATCCCGCAGAAGATGCGCCCACGGCCGAGATGGACGATGCCGGCGCCGAGCAGCGCGGCGGCGATGGTCTCACCGGGCCGGAAGGGGACGGGTTCGCCGTTCCAGTAGAAATGGGCGGTCATGGCCTGCCTCCGGCCGAGGCGAAGCGCTGCGGCGACAGTGCCGAGAGGTCGATCCCGGCGGGCACCCCGAGCAGGAGGCGCGCGGCGCAGGCTCCCATCAGCGGGCCGAGGCAGATGCCGTCGCCCTCGAAGCCGGTGGCGATGGCGACACCCGGGAGATGCGGATGCAGCCCGAGGATCGGCAGGCCGTCGCGCGAGGCGGTGCGCACCCCGGCGAAGCTGCGCAGCACGCGGCGCTCCGCGAGCGGCGGGTAAAGGTCGAGCGCGTCGCGCAGGATCGCTGCGATGGTCGGGGCGTCGGTGGCGTGGTCATCGCGATGGTCCTCGCGGCTGCCGCCGATGAGGAACTGCCCGGTCATCAGCGGGTCGATCACCAGGCCGATATGGGCGTTGTCACGCACGATGCCGCGCTTGGCCGCCAGATAGGAGGCCGCCATCAGATGGCCGTCGATCGCCGGGCGGCCGGCCGCGGCACGATCCGTCACGGCCATCTGGCCCTTGCGCGGAATCAGGATGTCGCCGAGGCCGAGAAGGGCGGAGGAGCCGATTCCCGCGGCGACGAGGACCGCATCGGCGGCGAGATGCTCCTGCCGGATCGCGACGCCGCTGGCGCGCCCGGCCTGCGTCACGATCTCGGAGACGGGGGCGTCGCGGCGGATGGCGACGCGGCTGCGCTGCAGCAGGCGCTCGGTGATCTCGTAGCCGAGCGCATGCCCGTCATCGGGAATTTCCAGCGCCGCGCAGACGCTTTCGCCGAGGCCGGGAATGCGGGCGAGCAGGGCCGCGCGGCCGATCTCCTCGACCCGCTCGCCGGCCACCGCGAGATCGGCGCCGTGCTGGGCGACGAGTTCGGCCTCGACCGGCGTGCGGGCGACGAGGAAGGTGGAGCGGCGGTGGAACAGGCCGCGAAACAGCCCGTCGGCCTCGCAGCGGACATAGAAGGCGCGGGCGTGGCGGGCGATGTCCATCATCGGGCCGGGCCGCTTGGAGGCGACCGAGACCGCGCCGTCGGAAGCGCCGGTCGCGCCGGCGGCGGGGCCGGTGGCATCGAGCAGCGTCACCCGCGCCCCGGACGCGGCCAGGAAATGGGCGGCGGCGGCGCCGACGATTCCGGTGCCGACCACGGCGACGTGAAGGGAGGGGGAAGGAGGCATGCGGCGGCGGTTCGTCCGGGTCGAGCGATGGCCCGAACCTCGTCGGCTTCACCTGCCGGGTCGATCCAAATGATCCGCCCGGACTTGCCTCAATGTTTGCAAGTGAGGGAAAGCAACGTGCTGTAGGAAGCGAGACCGACCCGCCGGATGGAAGGGACCATGCGCGAAGCCAATCTGACGCTCATCCAGACCTTCTTCATCGTCGCGCGCGACGGCTCCTATTCCGCTGCGGCCCGCAAGCTCGGCATGAGCTACCAGTCGGCCGCCAACCATGTGCGCCGGCTCGAGCAGATGCTGGGCGAGCGGCTGGTGATCTCGGAGCAGGGCGCCAAGACCGTGCTTCTGACGCCGCGCGGGCGCAGCCTCTACAAGCTGCTGCTGCCCGAGCTCGATACCGTGCTGACCCGGCTCGACCGCACGCTGCAGAAGGAGCGGCCGGTCCTGCGCATCGGCCTGCCGCAGGCGATCTTCTTCTACCTGATGCCGCCGATCCTGGCGCGGTTCCGGGCGCTCTACCCGCAGGTCGAGATCATCGCCTATGAGCGCGACACCGCGCTGCCGGAAATGATCAAGGACGGCAGCCTCGATCTGTGCATCACGGAACGCTATTTCGGCGATCCGAACGTGCCGCAGCACCTGGTCTGCACCTATCGGCCGGCGCTGGTGCTGCCGCGGGAATGGGGCGTGCCGCCGGCCGGGGGCATCCGGCAATGGGCGCAGGGCCGGCCCTTCGTCACCTATGAGCCGGGCCAGCTACTGCGCAACCTCGCCATCGACTATCTCAGGCCGGACGATGCCGAGATGGAGATCGCCATCTCGACCTCGGGCAGCTCGAGCGTGAAGCGCTGCGTCGAGGCCGGGCTCGGCTATGCCGTCATTCCCGCCTGGTGCCTCGATGGCTCCGAGACCACGATCGCGATGGTCGATATTCCCGAGCTGCCGGAGATCCCGATCTATTTCGGCGAGGCGAGCTTCCTCGCCCGAAACCCCTATGTCGTGACCCTCCGCCAGCTCTGCGTCGGGCTGACGGCCGCCATCGGGACCACGCCGCCGCCATCCGAGGACGGCCTCTGACCGCTTTGGGCCGGGAAGGGCCAAGCCTTCCCCAAGACAGCGCTTGACGGCGCTCCGGCGCACTCTAGTCTGCTCAGCGATCGAGGTCCCCGGGATCGCTTCCCGGGGCTAAGAGGGAATTCGGTGAGGCGCTCCCGCGCCGAGGCCGAAGCTGCCCCCGCAACTGTGAGCGGCGAGCCTTCCGTCCATCGTCCACTGGCGCCATCGGTGCCGGGAAGGCCGGGCGGGACAGGCGACGACCCGCAAGCCAGGAGACCTGCCCCGATCGTCGAGTACGTCTTTCGGGCGGGGTGCCCCGGACATGTGCGTCGGCGGCAACCCCGCAAGGGCTCGTCTCCCGGTCACATCCGCCAGCGGCGCCCCGCTCCTCATCTCGGGGAGCGATGAAACCATGTTCATGCCGAAAATTGCCGCCTTGCGCATTCGCGCGGGCTTGACGCAGGTCCGTGCCGGGGCCTATCGGAAATGTAATAATGTTGCATTTCTGAGGTCTTCCGTGATCCGCCCTGCCGCGCGCCTGCTGCGCCTTCCGCTCGCCGCGCTGATCGGCGCGGCCCTCGCCGGCGCCGCGCAGGCGCAGCCCACGCAATATCCGCTGACGCTGGAGAACTGCCGCGAGACCGTCACCTTCGCCGCGCCGCCCAAGCGCGTCGTCGCGATCGGCCAGACGCAGACCGAAATCCTCTATGCGCTCGGCCTGGGCGATCGGATCGTCGGCACGGCGGTGTGGTTCTCGCCCGTCGCCAAGCCCTATGAAGCGGTCAATGCCAAGGTGAAGCGCCTCGCCGACAATGACCCGAGCTTCGAGGCCGTGCTCGCGCAGGAGCCGGACCTCGTCACCGCGATGTTCGAATGGCATGTCGGGCCCAATGGCATCGTCGCCAAGCGCGACCAGTTCGCCAGGGTGAAGGTTCCGACCTATGTCTCGCCGACGGATTGCGTGGGCAAGGACAATTCCGGCCCGGGCGACGGCGTGCGCACGCAGATGTTCACGATGGAGCTGGTCTACCGCAACATCCGCGAGTTCGGGCAGATCTTCGACGTCGCCGATCGCGCCGAGGCGCTGGTTGCGGCGCTCCGGGCGCGCGAGGCGAAGGCGGTCGAGGCCGTTGCCAGGCTGAAGGCGCAGGATATTCCGGTCGTCGTCTGGTTCTCGAGCAAGGACGTCAAGGGCGACGGCTTCATGGCCGGCAAGAATGGCGTGCCGGCCTATATCCTGTCGAAGCTCGGTGCGCGCAACGTCATCACCACCAACGAGGAGTGGCCGCTCGTGGGCTGGGAGAGCATTGCCGCCGCCAACCCGGCCGTGATCGTCGCGGTGAAGATGGATCGCCGCCGCTTCCCGGCCGACGACATCGACAAGAAGCTCGCATTCCTGAAGACCGACCCCGTCGCCAGCAAGCTCGATGCGGTGAAGAACAACCGTGTCGTGATCATGGATGTCGGCGCGACGCGCGCGGGGCTCGACACGGTCGACGGCATCGAGACGCTCGCCCGGGCGATCTCCGGCTTCGGCCTCGCCCCTTGAGCCACGCCGCACACGGGCCGAACTGGCCGGCACGGATCGGCCTCGCGCTGCTGGCGTTCGTCGCGCTCGCCGTCTCCGTGACGCTCGCGGTGACGATCGGCGAAATGGCGATCCCGTTCGAGGTCGCGCTCAGGGCGCTCGGCAACGGGCTGTTCGATCTCGGCCTGCCGGTCAGCGCGATCCAGCAGGGCGTGATCTTCGACTACCGGCTGAGCCGGGCGCTGATGGCCGGCCTGTGCGGCGGGGCGTTGGCGCTCTCCGGCGCCATCCTGCAGGCGCTGCTGCGCAACCCGCTGGCCGAACCCTATATCCTGGGGATCTCGGCCGGCGCGTCGACCGGGGCGGTGGCGGTGCTGATCCTCGGCGTCGGCATCGGCGGCACGGCGCTCAGCCTGTCGGCGGGTGCCTTCGTCGGCTCCTGCGCGGCGCTCGCCGTCGTCGCGCTGCTCTCGGCGGGGGCCGGCGGCGCGAGCGACCGCGTCATCCTGGCGGGCGTCGCCGCGTCCCAGCTGTTCAACGCGGCGACGGCCACCATCGTCACCACGCTCGCCAGCGCCGAGCAGGCGCGAGGGGTGATGTTCTGGCTGCTCGGCAATTTCGGTGGGGTGCGCTGGCCCGACCTCTGGATGGCGACACCGGTCGCGCTGATCGGCTTCGCCATCTGCATGCTGCACGCCAAGGCGCTCGACGCCTTCGCCTTCGGCGCGGATGCTGCGGCCTCGCTCGGCGTCGCGGTGACGCGCGTGCGCGTCGTCCTGTTCGCGACGACGGCGGTGATGACGGCCGCGATGGTCAGCATCGTCGGCACGATCGGCTTCGTCGGCCTGGTCATTCCCCATGCGGCGCGCTTCCTCGTCGGCTCCGGCCATGCCCGGTTGCTGCCGGCCTGCCTGGTGACCGGCGCGGTCTTCATGATCCTCGCCGACATCCTCTCGCGGGTGCTGATTCCGCAGCAGATCCTGCCGATCGGCGTGGTCACGGCGCTGGTCGGCGCGCCTGCCTTCGCGCTGATCCTCTATCGCGCCCGGAACCCGGCATGACGCTCGCAGCCCATGAGGTGCGCTGGAGCGCGGCCGGTCGCCTGATCGTCGACGGCGTCAGCCTGGAGGCGGCGCCGGGGCGGATCCTCGGGCTGATCGGTCCGAACGGATCGGGCAAGTCGAGCCTGCTGCGCCTGCTTTGCCGGTTGCGCAACGTCGCGAGCGGCGTCGTCAAACTCGACGGGCGCGACATCGCCGGGGTGCCGCGGCGCGCGCTGGCGCAACGGCTCGCCTTCGTCGAGCAGCAGGCGACGACCGAGATGCAGCTCTCGGTTTGCGACGTCGTCCGGCTCGGCCGCACGCCGCATCGCGCGGCGCTGGCCTCCTGGAACGGTGCCGACGAGGCGGCGGTCTCCGCCGCGCTGGAGCGGGTCGGCCTGTCCGAGCGGCACGACCAGCCCTGGCACACGCTGTCGGGCGGCGAGCGCCAGCGCGTCCATATCGCGCGGGCGCTGGCGCAGGAGCCGAGCGAGCTGATCCTCGACGAACCGACCAACCATCTCGACATCCAGCACCAACTCTCGATCCTGGCGCTGATCCGCCGGCTCGGCGTCACCTGCATCGTCGCGCTGCACGACCTGAACCTCGCGGCGCTGTTCTGCGACGAGATCGCGCTGCTCCATGGCGGCCGGCTGCAGGCGGCGGGCACTCCCGAAGCGGTGCTGACGGAGGAGACAATCCGCGCGGTGTTCGGCGTCGCCGTGTCGATCCGGCCCGGCGCGTCCGGGCGTCCGCATATCGAATATCTCGTCGCGACGGACAGGCCCGCAGAGGAGGGAGCATGAGGCAAGACGACACCCAGGCCGCGGTCAGCGACTACTGGAGCCGGCGCGCGCCCGCCTTCGACGGCGTCGCCTCGCATGTCGCGCAGGCCGGGCTCTGGCGGCGGGTGTTGGAAGCGGCCTTCGAGGCGGATGGTCCCAAGGATGTCGTCGACCTCGGCACCGGCACGGGCGCCTGCGCGCTGGTCGCAGCCGGCCTCGGCCATCGCGTGCAGGCCTGCGACGGGGCGGCCGGCATGCTCGCCGTCGCCCGCCAGGCGGCGGAGACCAGCGGTCTCTCCATCGCGTTCGAGCATGCGCTGATCGAGGATTGCACGTTCGCCGACGCCTCGGCCGACATCGTCACGCTGCGCAATGTGCTGTGGACCTTGCCCGATCCCGCGGCCGCGCTCCGCAAGGCGCATAAGCTGCTGAGGCCGGGCGGCCTGATCCTCGTCTCGGACGGGCTGTGGTCGGTCGCGCCGCAATACCGCTCGACCTATGCGGAGGGGCTCGCCGCCGCTCTGCCCCGGCATGACGGGCTGAGCGAGGACGATGCCAGGGCGATGCTGGCCGAGGCCGGATTCGGCCCGGCGCGGGGCTGGCAGCAGCTGTTCGCCGGCTCGCCCTATCCGGGCGACGTCCCGATGTTCGTGCTGACGGCGCGGAAGCCCTGACGCGATTTGCCGCGGTCCGCGCGATCCGCCGCTTGACAAGCGGCGCCGATCGCGGCCTGCATCTGCGGCGGCCCGCCGACGGGCCGGGCGGTTTCTGTTCGAGGTCATGGTCGTGCCCAGCGTGGCGGTAATGTCCCGGTTCCGGTTCGCTGCAGACGCGGCGGTTTCCGGCCGCGCCTTTACGACCGGCCGAGGTTGACGGCAGCGCGTCGCGCGCCACCCCATCCCGCCATCCTCCCCGTACCTTCCAGCTTCGGGAGCCCGTGCGAGCGGGCCGCTGTCCCCATGTCCGATTCTTCTTCTTCTTCTCTGATTCTCGCTCTTTCCTGCCCCGACCGGCCGGGCATCGTCGCCGCCGTCTCGACGCTGCTCGCCGAGGCCGGCTGCAATATCCGCGACGCCCAGCAATTCGACGACATCGAGACCGGGCGCTTCTTCATGCGGGTCGTGTTCGACCGGCTGGAGGGCGCGCGCGGCGTCGCGGAGATCCGCGCGCTCGTCGACGAACTCGCGGCGCGCTTCGGGATGACCGTTTCGCTGCGCGATGCGGCGGCGCGCAAGCGCGTCATGCTGCTGGTCTCGAAATTCGACCATTGCCTCGCCGACCTGATCTATCGCTGGCGCATCGGCGAATTGCCGATGGACATCACCGGCATCGTCTCGAACCATGCCCGCGAGCACATCGCCTCGACCGATCTCGGCGACCTGCCGTTCCACCACATGCCGATCAACCGGCAGACGAAGATGGAGCAGGAGGCCGAGCTCTGGCGGCTGATCCAGGAGACGCAGACCGAGCTCGTCGTGCTCGCCCGCTACATGCAGATCCTCTCGGACGGCCTCTCGGCCAAGCTGACCGGGCGCTGCATCAACATCCACCACTCGTTCCTGCCCGGCTTCAAGGGCGCCAAGCCCTACCACCAGGCCCATGAGCGCGGCGTCAAGCTGATCGGGGCGACGGCGCATTACGTCACCTCCGATCTCGACGAGGGCCCGATCATCGAGCAGGACGTCGAGCGCATCTCCCATCGCGACACGCCCGACGACCTCGTCCGCAAGGGGCGCGACATCGAGCGGCGCGTGCTGGCGCGCGCCGTGCGCTGCCATCTCGAGGACCGCGTATTGCTGAACGGCAAGAAGACCGTCGTCTTCACGGATTGAGGCGCGCTTCAGCCGATGGGGAAGCCCGGCGCGGCGGGAAAAGCCGCGCCGGCTAGCCGAGGCCGAGCATCCGGCGCGCCAGGTCCGGCCCGCCGCCGCCGGCGAAATCGTCGAAGGCGGTTTCCGTCACGCGGATGATGTGGTCGGCGATGAAGCGGGCGCCCTCGCGCGCGCCGTCCTCGGGATGCTTCAGGGCGCATTCCCATTCCAGCACGGCCCAGCCGTCGAAACCGTATTGGGCGAGCTTCGAGAAGATCGCCTTGAAGTCGACCTGGCCGTCGCCGAGCGAGCGGAAGCGTCCGGCCCGGTCGAGCCATGAGGCGAAGCCGGAATAGACGCCCTGGCGGCCGTTCGGCCGGAACTCGGCGTCCTTCACATGGAAAGCGCTGATGCGCTCATGATAGATGTCGATGAAGGCGAGGTAATCGAGCTGCTGCAGCAGGAAATGCGAGGGGTCGTAATTGATCCGGCAGCGGCGGTGACCGCCGAGGCGGTCGAGGAAGAGTTCGAAAGTCGCGCCGTCGAAGACGTCCTCGCCGGGATGGATCTCGAAGCCGATATCGACGCCATGCTCCTCATAGACGTCGAGGATCGGCCGCCAGCGCTTCGCCAGTTCGCCAAAGGCCTCGTCGACCAGCCCAGCGGGGCGCTGCGGCCAGGGGTAGAGGAACGGCCAGGCGAGCGCGCCGGTGAAGCTGACCGAACCGTCGAGGCCGAGGCGGCGCGACGCCTTGGCCGCAAGCTTCATCTGCTCGACCGCCCAGGCCTGCCGCTCCGCCGGCTTGCCGCGCAGGCGGGCAGGCGCGAATACGTCGAAGGCGGCGTCATAGGCGGGATGGACCGCGACGAGCTGGCCCTGGATATGGGTCGAGAGCTCGGTGATCGCGACGCCGTTGGCGCGGGCGATGCCGGCGATCTCGTCGCAATAATCCTGTGAAGCCGCCGCCTTCTCGAGATCGAAGAAACGCGCATCCGAGGAGGGCAACTGCACGCCGCGATAGCCGAGGCCCGCGGCCCAGCGGGTAATCGCGTTCCAGTCGTCGAAAGGCGCGGTGTCGCCCGCGAACTGGGCGAGAAAGATGGCGGGGCCTTGCATCGTGGCCGGCATCGGCGGATTCTCCCGTTTCCGCCCAGCTTGGCGCGAGGCGCGCAGTTTCGTCCAGACCGCAGCCGGCCCGCCGCGGCGGGATCTTCGAGGAAGCTTTTGCCTGATTTTGGCCGAAGTTCGGTCTTGAGAGGCGCGGCCGGCTTTTCTAGCCTCACGGCAATCGGTCGCGAACAGGCCGAACGCATATTGGGAGGTCGGCCATCGCCTTGCCCTGGCACCGCTTGAGCCCGGATGAGCTCGCGCTGCTCGAAGCGACCTTCTGGTCGGGCGGCGTCGCGCGCCATGCGTTGGCCGACACGCTGCAGTTCTCGCGCAGCAAGACGAATGCGCTGACGGCGGGGCTCCTCGACCAGGGGTTGCTCGACGAGGCGGGTGCCCAGCATTCGACCGGCGGGCGACGTCCGGAGACGCTCAAGGTCCATGGCCGCATCGGCGTGCTTTTCGGCGTCGACATCGGCGCGACCAGCCTCGATGTGGCGCTGCTGCGGCCGGACCTCACCATCATCGCCCGCCATTCCCAGGAGGCCGACGTCCAGGCCGGCCCGGGGCCGATCATGGCCCGGCTGCGCAGCCTGCTGCCGGCCATGCTGGCGCAGAACGGCATCGCGCCGGATCGGGTGCTCGCGGTCGGCATCGGCGTGCCCGGCCCGGTCAATTTCGCCGTCGGCCAGCTCGTCAACCCGCCGCTGATGCCGGGCTGGGACAGCTATGCCATCCGCGACGACATGCGGGAGATCACCGACGCTCCGGTCTTCGTCGACAACGACGTGAACCTGATGGCGCTCGGCGTGCTCTGGCGCCAGCGCAAGCAGATCGACAATTTCCTGGTGATCAAGGTCGGCACCGGCATCGGCTGCGGCATCGTCTGCCATGGCGAGCTCTATCGCGGCGCCACCGGCTCGGCCGGCGATATCGGCCATATCTGCGCCGATCCGGAGGGGCCGCTCTGCCGCTGCGGCAATCGCGGCTGCGTCGAGGCCATGGCCGCGGCGCCGGCCATCGTGGCGATGGGCGTCGATGCGGCGCAGAGCGGGCGCAGCCCGGCGCTGGCGGCGAAGCTCGCCGAGAAGGGCAGGGTGGAGGCGAGCGATGTCGGCGCCGCCTGCCGCGCCGGCGATGCCGAGGCGGATGCGATCGTGCGCCGCTCCGGCCGGCTGATCGGCCAGGTGCTGGCGGCGCTCGTGAACTTCTACAACCCGTCCCACATCTTCATCGGCGGCGGCGTCTCGGCGATCGGCCCGATGTTCCTCGCCGCGATCCGCCAGAGCGTGAACCAGCGTTCGCTCGCCCTCTCGACCCGCCATCTCGAGATCACCGCCGCGCCGCTCGGCTCCGAGACGGGGCTGATCGGCGCAGGCGTGCTCGCCATGCGCGAGGCCCTGCGCAGCGGGAGCCCGGCATGAGCGGGACGCAGCAGCAGGCGGGGCTGTCCGTCGCCTTCGACGGCATCGTCAAGCGCTTCGGGCCGGTCCAGGTCCTGCACGGCGTCTCCTTCGCGCTCGAGCCCGGCCGCGTCTACGGGCTGCTCGGCGAGAACGGCGCCGGCAAGTCGACTCTGATGAAGATCCTCGCCGGCTACGAACAGCCGAGCGAGGGCCGGGTGCTGGTCGACGGCGAAGCCGTCGCCTTCTCCGGCTCCCGCGACGCGGAGGCGCGCGGGATCGTGCTGATCCACCAGGAATTCAACCTGGCGGAGGATCTCTCGATCGCCGGCAACATCTTCCTCGGGCATGAGCGCCGCAAGGGCTGGTTTCTCGACGAGCGCGCGATGCGCAGCGAGGCTGAGGCCGCGCTCGCCGCGGTCGGCCTCACGCGCGATCCGGACGAGCCAGTGCGCCGCCTGATCGTCGCCGAGAAGCAGCTGGTCGAGATCGCCAAGGCGCTGTCGCGCAAGGCGCGCTTCCTCATCATGGACGAGCCGACCGCGACGCTGACGCCGTCCGAGGTCTCGCGGCTGTTCGGCCTGATCGAGCGGATGAAGGCGCAGGGCGTCACCATCGTCTACATTTCGCACAAGCTCGACGAGGTGGAGCGCATCACCGACGAGGTCGTGGTGATGCGCGACGGCCGGCTGGTCGGCCGGGCGCCCACCGCCTCGCTCACCCGCCACGACATGGCGACGATGATGGTCGGGCGCGAGATCGCCGATCTCTTCCCCGACAAGGTGGAGCCGCAGGCGGCGGCCGCGCCCGCGCTGCAGGTCGAAGGCTTCACCGTGCCCGGCTGGGCGCAGGACGTTTCCTTCGCCGTGCGGCCGGGCGAGATCCTCGGCTTCGCGGGGCTGGTCGGCGCCGGCCGCACCGAGCTGTTCGAAGGCATCATGGGGCTGAGGCCGGGCAGCGGCACGATCCGGCTCGGCGGCAGGCCGGCCGCGCTGCGCTCGCCCCGTGACGCCGCCCGCAACGGCCTCACCTATCTGAGCGAGGACCGCAAGGGGAAGGGGCTGCACACCGCCTTTCCGTTGCGTCCTAACCTCACCCTGATGGCGCTGGAGCGCTATGCCCGGCCCTGGCTCGACCAGGGCGCAGAGCGCGAGGCGCTGAAGGGCGCCGTCGCCGAATTCGGCATCCGCACCGGCTCGCTGGAAGCGCGCGCCGCGTCGCTCTCCGGCGGCAACCAGCAGAAGCTGGCGCTGGCCAAGGTGCTGCATCCGGAGCCGCGGGTCGTGGTGCTCGACGAGCCGACGCGCGGCGTCGATGTCGGCGCCAAGCGCGAGATCTACTTCCTGATCCAGAAGCTGGCGGCGAAGGGGCTCGCCGTCGTCGTGATCTCCTCGGAACTGATCGAGCTGATCGGCCTCGCCCATCGCGTCGCGATCATGCGCGAGGGGCGGCTGGTCGCGACCGTCGGCGGAGACGAGATGACGGAGGAGACGATGATCGCCTACGCAACGGGAGCGCGCCATGTCGCAGCCTGAGACCCTGCAGGGCGCAGCCGCCGGCGGGCGGCGGGAGAACGGAACGCCTCTGGCGGAGCGCATCGCCAGCATCGGGCCGGTCATCGGCCTGATCCTGCTCTGCGGCCTCGGCGCGCTGCTCAACGGCGATTTCGCCACGCTCGACAACGGCCTCAACGTGCTCACCCGCACGGCCTTCATCGGCATCATCGCGGTCGGGATGTGCTTCGTCATCATCCTGGGCGGCATCGACCTCTCGGTCGGCTCGATGGCGGCGCTGATCGCCGGCTGCGTCATCATGTTCATCAACTGGGCGGCGGGCGCGCTCGGCTCGCCCCTGCTCGCGGTGGTGTGCGGCGCCGGGCTTGCCGTGCTGCTCGGCGCCGTCTTCGGGCTGATCCATGGCGTGCTGATCGCGAAGGGGCGGATCGAGCCGTTCATCGTCACGCTCGGCACGCTCGGCATCTTCCGGGCCTACCTGACCTATTTCGCGGATGGCGGGGCGCTGACGCTGGAGAACAACCTCGCCGACATCTATGCCCCGGTCTATTACGGCAGCCTCGCCGGCGTCCCGATCCCGGTCGTGGTCTTCCTGCTGGTCGCGATCGTCGGCGCGGTGATCCTGAACAAGACGGCCTTCGGCCGCCATGTCCAGGCCATCGGCTCCAACGAGACGGTCGCCCGCTACGCGGCGGTCGATGTCGAGCGGGTCAAGATCCTCACCTACATGCTGCTCGGCATCTGCGTCGGCATCGCCACGCTGCTCTACGTGCCGCGCCTCGGCTCGGCCTCGCCGACCACGGGCCTGCTCTGGGAGCTCGAGGCGATCGCCTCGGTCATCGTCGGCGGCGCCGCGCTGAAGGGCGGCCATGGCAGCATCACCGGCACGGTCATCGGCGCGATCCTGCTCTCGGTGATCAGCAACATCCTCAACCTGACGAGCCTGATCAGCGTCTATCTCAACGCCGCCGTGCAGGGCTTCGTCATCATCACCGTCGCGTTTTTGCAGAAAGGCCGCCGCTGAAGGTTGGCCATACAGGGAGAGAAAGCGATGTCCATGCAGACCAGACGCAGCCTCATGCTTGCCGCCGCAGCCGGCCTCGCCTTCGCGGCGAGCGGTGCCGCCGCCGAGCCCGTCAATCTCGGCGTCTCGATTCCGGCCGCGACGCACAGCTTCATGGGCGGCATCAACTACTGGGCCAACCAGGCCAAGAAGGATCTCGAAGCCAAGCACAAGGACCTCAAGATCACGATCCGCACCGCCGCCAACGCGACCGAGCAGGCCAACCAGCTCCAGGACCTGAGCACGGTCAACAAGATCAATGCGCTCGTCGTCTTCCCCTTCGAGTCGGCGGCGCTGACCCGGCCGGTCGCCAATGTGAAGGCCAAGGGCGCCTATGTGACGGTGGTCGACCGCGGCCTCACCGACACCTCCGCCCAGGATGCCTATGTCGCCGGCGACAACACCGCCTTCGGCAAGATCCCGGCCGAGTACATCGCCAAGACGCTGGGCGGGAAGGGCACCGTCGTGGCGCTGCGCGGCATCCCGACCACGCTCGACAACGAGCGCATGGATGCCTTCAACGGCGTGCTGAAAGGCCATCCCGACATCAAGCTGCTCGACGCCAAATACGCCAACTGGAACCGCGACGACGCCTACAAGGTGACGCAGGACTTCCTGACGCGCTTCAAGGATATCGACGCCTTCTGGGCGGCCGATGACGACATGGCCTTCGGCGCGATCCGGGCGATCGACCAGGCGGGGCGCAAGGACATCAAGATCATCTTCGGCGGCGCCGGCGCCAAGGACATGGTCAAGCTGATCATCGACAACAAGGATCCGCGCATCCAGGCGAATGTCAGCTATTCGCCGAAGTTCATCTACGACGCGATCAAGCTGACGGCGGAGGCGCGGCTCAAGGGCGAGAAGCTGCCGGCGACCACGATCATCCCCTCGGTGCTGATCGACAAGGGCAATGCCAAGGACTTCTACCATCCCGACTCGCCATTCTGAGGCCGAGGCGCCCTTGCGGCCGCTTCGCCCGCGGAGCGGCCGTCCTTCCCACGCATGGATGAGCCGATGATCGACGCGACGTTGCCCCGGATGCGCTATGCCATGGTCGGCGGCGGTCACGGCGCCTTCATCGGCGCCGTGCATCGCCACGCCATCGCCCTCGACGGGCTGGCCGAGCTGGCGGCCGGTGCCCTGTCCGCGACGCCGGAGAAGGCGCTCGCCTCCGGTCGGGCGCTCGGGCTCGCGGATGCCGGCAATCATGCGAGCTGGCAGGCATTGCTGGAGGCGGAGCTGAAGCGCCCAGCCGAGGAGCGCGTCGACGCCGTCGTCATTGTCACGCCGACCGACAGCCATTTCCCGATCGCGCACGCCTTCGCCGATGCCGGCTTCAACGTCGTCTGCGACAAGCCGCTGGTCCATACCGGCGCTCAGGCCGAGGCGCTGGTCGAAACGGTTTCGGCGCGCGGCACGGTCTTCGGCGTCACCTACAACTACACCGGCTATCCGATGGTGCGGCAGGCGCGCGAGATGGTGCGCTCCGGCGCGCTCGGCGCCATCCGCAAGGTCGTGGTCGAGTACAATCAGGGCTGGCTCGCCACCGCGCTGGAGGCGACCGGCAACAAGCAGGCCGGCTGGCGCACCGATCCTGCCCGCAGCGGCATTGCCGGGGCGCTCGGCGATATCGGCTCGCATGCCGAGAATCTCGTCTCGGCCGTGACCGGCCTTGCGATCGAGGAGCTGGTGGCCGATCTCGGTGCGCTGGTCCCGGGCCGTGCGCTCGACGACGACGCCAGCATCCTGCTGCGTTTCGCGGGTGGGGCACGGGGCGTGCTCGTCGCCTCGCAGATCAATGCCGGGCTGGAGAACGACCTGCGCCTGCGTGTCTCTGGCGAGGACGGCACGCTGGAATGGCGGCAGGAGGAGCCGAACCGGCTGGTCCATCACCGCCGCGACGGACCGATGCAGATCCTGACGCGCGCCTCGCCCTGGCTCGGCGAATCGGCGCGCCGGGCAGGGCGGATACCGCCCGGCCACCCGGAAGGCTTCATCGAGGCCTTCGCCAACGTCTATCGCGGCGTCTTCGCCGATATCCGCGCCCGCCGGAACGGCGTCGCCGCCGACCCGCTCGACGCCGACTACCCGACCGTGGCGGATGGCGCGCGCGGCGTCCGCTTCATCGAATGCGCCGTCGCGTCCTCGGCCGGGCACCGCTGGCTGCGCTTCCCGTAGCCAAAGGGCAGCTAGTGGCCCGACACGCCGCCGTGATGCCGGCGGCCCGCCGTCTCAACCTCCGGTGAGCCGGATGATCGCGACCCCGGCGAGGGCGGAGGCTGCGAGCGTCGGGACCATCCCCATCCGAAAGCGCAGCATCGCCAGCATGGCCGCTGCGGAGAGCAGCGCCGCCCGCCAGTCGAGCGAGGACAGGACCGGCAGGTCGGGCGTCAGGCCGAGGAACGCGATCGGGCGCACCTCCCGGAACACCACATGCAGGCCGAACCAGAGGGCGAGGTTCATGATGACGCCGACGACCGCGGCGGTGATCGCGGTCAGCGCCGCCGACAGCGCCTTGCTGCCGCGCAGGGCCTCGACATAGGGCGCGCCGAGGAAGATCCAGAAGAAGCACGGCGCGAAGGTGACCCAGAGCGTCAGCAACGCCCCCAGGGCGCCCGCGAGCAGCGGGTCGAGCCCGCCCGCAGCCCGGTAGGAGGCCAGGAAGCCGACGAATTGCAGCACCAGGATCAGCGGCCCGGGGGTGGTCTCGGCCAGGCCGAGCCCGTCGAGCATCTCGCCGGGCGCGAGCCAGCCGAAGGTCTCCACGGCCGCCTGCGCGACATAGGCCAGGACGGCATAGGCGCCGCCGAAGGTGACGATCGCCATCGCGCTGAAGAAGCCGCTGACCTGGGTCCAGACGCTGTGCGGCCCGGCCAGCAGCCAGAGCAGCGCGACCGGCCCGAGCCAGAGCGGCAGCCAGACCGCGCAGACCCTCAGCGCCTTCGCTGCCGAGGGCTCGGCATGGGCAAGCTCGCCACGCTCGAACATCAGGTCGATCGTGCCCTTGAACGCGGGCTGGCCCTGCTTTCCGGCGTGGCCGTTGCCCGAGAAGGTTGCGGGCGCGATGCGATGCCCGAGCCAGCCGACGATTCCCGCGGCCAGGATGATGATCGGGAACGGGATCTTCATCACGAAGATGCCGATGAAGGCGACGATTGCGATCATCACCATCGCCCGGTTCCTGAGCGCGCGCCGGCTGATCCTCAGGCCCGCCTCGACCACGACCGCGAGCACCGCGGCCTTCACGCCGAAGAACACGGCGTCGATCAGGGGGATGTGGCGATAGAGCACATAGAGAAGGCTCAGGCCCAGCATCACCAGCGCGCCGGGCACGACGAAGAGCAGGCCCGCGACGAGGCCGCCGAGGGTGCGGTGCATCAGCCAGCCGATATAGACGGCGAGCTGCTGCGCCTCGGGGCCGGGCAGCAGCATGCAGTAGTTCAGGGCGTGCAGGAAACGCTGCTCGCCGATCCAGCGGCGCTCCTCGACGAGCTCCTTGTGCATCAGGGCGATCTGCCCGGCCGGGCCGCCGAAGGAGAGGCAGCCGATCCGCGCCCAGACCCTGAAGGCCTCAGCGAAGCTCGGCACCCGCGATGCCGAGACCGCGGCGTCATGATCGGTCGTTGACGTCATCCCGGCCTCCCTACCCGTGCTTCGGGCCGGATGGCCAGTTATGGGTTTCGTCGGTCGCATCCCGGCACCAGCGATAGAAGGCGTCGTAGAGGAGCATTCCGGCCTCGAGCTGTTCGAGATCGTCCCGGAACATGCGCGAGAGCCCGAGCGAGGCGGCGAGGAAGCCGGCGGCCTGGGGGACGAGATCGAGGCGCGCGGTGTCCGCGGCCCTGACGATCGTCGCGAGCTGGTCGAGCGCCGGGGAGGCGAGCCCGAACTCCTCGATCATGGTGTCGAAGCTGCAGCGCTCGCCGCGATGGCTCCAGAACACGCCGTCGATGTCGAACGGCGTGGCGCCGAAGCGGTCGGCGACATCCGGAACCTCCGCGGCGGTGACGAACAGGAACACCGCGCCGGGATCGACGAAGCGCCGGATCAGCCAGGGACAGGCGATGCGGTCGATCTTCGGGCGTGCCCGCGTCACCCAGAGGGTGCGGCCGGCCGCGTCGCGCGGCGGGAGCTTGTCGGTCTTGACCAGGAGCCCGCCGCCGTCGCGCCAGGCTTCGAAGCCGCCTTCGAGATTTTCAGCGGGGATACCCTCATGCCGGAGCCAGGCCGCGACGCCTTCGCTGAGCTTCTGGCCGCGCTGGCAGACGACGATGACCTGCTGGCCGGCATAGTCCTTGGCCCAGTCGGCGACGGATTGGTGCGAGCGCAGCGCGGCGCCGGGCAGCAGGCGCGGATCGGCGGCCAGATCGTCCGGGATCCTGACGTCGATCAGCGTCGGCGCATCGGGCAGCCCGACGAGCCTGGTGAGTTGGGCGGTGGTGATTTGCGTGAACGAGGCCATGGCGGCGTCCATCCTGTTCTACGAGGACAATGGACGCGAACGTTGGGCTGGCGCCTCACGGGGTCGTCGCGATGGAACCCCTCTGATCCCTTTTTACTGCTCTGACGGCCTGCGCAGCAAGTCCCAATGCAAGCCCGAAGCCGAACTTTCAGAGCCGGCGGCGGGGGATGGCGCTGGCATAGGTGTTGAGCGAGAGCAGATGCCGGTCGGCGCGCTGCAGCGCTTCGAGCGCCGCGGTCCGGTCCTTGTTCGCCAGGAGGCCGCACAGCACCTCGGAGACCGCCAGTGCCGGCGTCAGCGTGTGGAAGAAGCTCTGGCTCTCGGTGGAGCAGAGGATGGCGTGGTCGGCGACGCCGACCAGCGGCGAGACCTCACTGTCCGTGATCGCGACGATGCCGAGGCCCTTCTCGCGCGCGAGCTGCGCGAGCTCGAGGCTGTGCCGCGAATAGGGATTGATCGAGATCGCGAGCAGCACGTCCTCGGCGTCGGCCCGGATCAGCCCGTCGCCCACCGTGTCGGCCGGCCCGTCGAGATGGATCGTCTTCTCGCCGAGCAGCGCCATCACATAGTGGAAATGCCAGGCGACGGAGTGGCAGGAGCGCAAGCCCAGCACATAGACCCGACGGGCCTGCGCCAGTCGGTCGGCCGCGGCCGCGAGGCGTTCCAGCGAGGCCGGTTCCGACAGCCGCGCGATCTGGGTGGCGAGGCCCTGCAGCATGCGGCGCGAGAGCTGCGCCGCCGCCATGTCCTGCTCGTTCTCGCTGTGCTGCATGGCGCGCGCCGCGAAGCCGTCGGCGCGGAAGCGCAGCGCCTCGGCATGATGGGCGCGGATGTCGTCGTAGCCCGGCAAGTCGAGGAACTTGGCGAGCCGCGTCATGGTCGAGGGCTGGACGCCGGCATTGCGCGAGAGCTCGCGCATCGAGACCAGCGCCACCTCCTGCGGATGCTCCAGGATATAGCGCGCCGCCTGCTGCAGTTGCGGCGACATGCCGTCGAAGCGGCTGATGATGTGATCGCGCAAGGGGTCGTTCTGCAACATTTGAATCGCGCCCTTCCTGTGTCCTGACCCGACGATTCCCGCGCCTTCGGCGGATTTCAAACGGATTCTGGCGCTGGCCTCAAGCCCGAACGCGTTTGCTCAAGTGTTTCGCTGAAACAATATTGGGCCCAATCGTTTCCAATATGTGTCACATAAAACAAATGTTGCAAAGGTGTCCTGGGTATGGGATGAGCTTTCCGCCGCGGCGGCACGTCCGCGCAATCCGGGAAGTCGAGATGACCAGGATCCTGCATCGCTCCATCGGTGGCCGACTTCCTGCAGCGGTGGCAGGGCAGGGCGTCTTCATCACCGACAAGGATGGCCGCAGCTATATCGACGGCTCGGGCGGCGCAGCCGTCTCCTGCCTCGGTCACGGCCATCCCGAGGTCATGGCCGCGATGCGCGCGCAGATGGACCGCATCGCCTACGCCCACACCTCCTTCTTCACCACCGATGTCGCCGAGGAACTGGCGGAGCGGCTCGTCGGCCTGGCGCCGGAGGGGCTCGACTACGTCTATCTCGTCTCAGGCGGCTCCGAGGCCGTCGAGGCCGCGATGAAGATGGCGCGGCAGTATTTCGTCGAGATCGGCCAGCCGCAGCGCCGGCATTTCATCGCGCGCCGGCAGAGCTATCACGGCAACACGCTGGGGGCGCTGGCCGCCGGCGGCAATGCCTGGCGGCGGGCGCAGTTCCAGCCGATCCTGCCTGAGACCCACCATGTCTCGCCCTGTTACGCCTATCGCGACCAGAAGGACGGCGAGACGCCCGAGGCCTATGCCGCCCGGCTCGCCGACGAGCTGGAAGCCAAGATCCTCGAGCTTGGCGCCGAGGAAGTCATCGCCTTCGTGGCCGAGCCGGTGGTCGGCGCGACGCTCGGCGCCGTCGGGCCGGTCGCGGACTACTTCGCCCGCATCCGCCGCATCTGCGACAAATACGGCGTGCTGCTGATCCTCGACGAGGTGATGTGCGGCATGGGCCGCACCGGCACGATGTTCGCCTGCGAGCAGGAGGGCATCTCGCCCGATCTCGTCACCATCGCCAAGGGCCTCGGCGGCGGCTACCAGCCGATCGGCGCGGTGCTGCTGTCCGAGAAGATCTACCGCGCCTTCGCCGAGGGCTCGGGGCTGTTCCAGCACGGCCACACCTATATCTGCCACCCGATGGCGGCGGCAGCGGCCAACAAGGTCGTCGAGCTGATCTCGCAGCCGCAGATGCTGGAGAATGTCCGGCTGATGGGCGAGCGCCTGCAGGCAGGGCTCGATGCCCGTCTCGGCCAGCATCCCCATGTCGGCGACATTCGTGGACGCGGCCTGTTCCGCGGCATCGAGATCGTCGCGGACAAGGAGACCAAGGCCCCGTTCGATCCGGCGCTGAAGATGCATGCCCGGATCAAGAAGGAAGCGATGGCGCGCGGCCTGATGAGCTACCCGATGGGCGGCACCATCGACGGGCGGCTCGGCGACCATGTGCTTCTGGCCCCGCCCTACATCATCACGCCCGAGGAGATCGACCAGATCGTCGAGCGGATCGGCGGCGCGATCGACGCCGCGGTCAAGGGCTGACGACCGTCATGGCGCCCCGCATCGCCTTCGCCGGCTTCAATCTCGAATCGGTCACGGCCGTTCCGCAGATCGTGGAACTGGCGGAATTCGAGCGCGTCTGCGTGCGCGGGGCTGCGCTGACGGAGCGCTTTCGCGGCACCAACACGGTGCCGGGCGGTTGCCTCAGGATCTGCGAGGCGGAAGGCGCGGAGTTCGTGCCGCTGTTCCACACGCTGCTCGGCGCGCTCGGCCCGGCCTCGCACGAGGCGGTCGATCACTACACGCGTGAGATCGTCGAAGGCCTCGCCGGCAACGGCCCGCTCGATGGCGTCGTCCTGTTCCTGCACGGCGCCTGCTGGGCGGCCGGGTATGAGGATGTCGAGCGGTCTGTCATCGATGCGGTGCGCGCCGCGGCGCCGTCGCTGCCGATCGCGGTCGCGCTCGATTATCACGGCAATATCGACCGCAGGACCCTACGCCGGGCGGACATTGCTGTCGCCTATCGCCATTCGCCTCATATCGACATGGGCGAGACCGGCGAGCGCGCCACTCGCGCCCTGCTCAGGCTGCTGCGCGAGGGACGGCGCCCCGGGCTGGCGGTGGCGCGTCCCGACGTCGTCATTCCCTCGATCATGTCGGCGACCGCGCTCGAGCCGCTGGCTTCGATCATCGCCGCGGCGCGCGCAGCCGAGGCGGCGGGTGATTGCGACATCTCGATCATGGCCGGCTTCTCCTATGCCGACAGCCCCAATACCGGCATGTCGGTGATCTGCCTCGACTGGGAGGGGCAGGAGGCCGCCGAAGCCAAGGCCGAAGCCTTCTCCGATCGGCTGCGAGAGGCGCGCCACGCCATCGCGAGCGCGATTCCGATCCAGGGCGTGGAAGAGGCGCTGGCCGATATCGAGGGCAAGCCGGCGAAGGGCCGCCCGATCGTGCTGCTCGAGCATGCCGACCGGATGAACGACTCGACCCATCTGCTGCGGGCGCTGCTCGGCCGCGATGTCGGCCGGGTCAACGTGCCCTTCCTGCTCGATCCCGAGACCGCCGCACAGGCGCATGACGCGGGCGAGGGGGCCGAGATCACGGTCCGGCTCGCCGGCAGGACGGCGCCGGAGACCGGCGGTCCGGTCGAGGCGGTGGCGCGCGTCCTTTGGTCCGGGCCGAAATCCTTCACCGTGTCGGGGCGCTACCAGCACGGTTCCTTCGTCGATCTCGGGCTGACGGCGCTCATTCAGGTCGGCGCGATCCGGATTTCGGTCGTTTCGCATTTCGCCTTCGCGGTCGATGGCGATCCGTTCTTCATCTTCGGCGAGAAGCCGGAGGATTACGACGTCATCCTGCTGCGCTCGAAGACGCATTTCCGCGATTTCTACGAGCCGATGGCCGACCGCATCCTGGTGGTCGACACGCCCGATCTCGGCCCGGCCGATGTGCGCCTGATCCCGTACCGGCAGCTCGACACGGCCCGTGCCTATCCGTGGAGCGACGCTCCGGTCTGACATCAACAACCAACCAGAAGCGAGGGGAAAACATGACGTTTCGGTTCAAGACATTCGGGGCTGCCGCGCTGCTGGCCGGCTCCCTTCACGCGATGCCGGCCTTTGCCGAGACGGCGCTCAACGTCGTCATGCAGGCGCCGCTCAGGACGCTGGACCCGATCCTGAGCACCGCCCAGATCGTGCGCACGCACGGCTTCATGGTGTTCGACACGCTGCTCGGCATGGACGCCAAGTACAACCCGCAGCCGCAGATGGCCGACTACGCCGTCTCGGACGACAAGCTGACCTACACCTTCACCCTGCGCGACGGGCTGAAATGGCATGACGGCACGCCGGTGAAGGCCGAGGACTGCGTCGCCTCGCTCAAGCGCTGGGGTGCCAATGACGGCGCCGGGCGCACCATGATGACCTATGTCGCGTCGATCGAGGCGACCTCCGACAAGGTGCTGGTCATCAAGCTGGCGAAGCCCTTCGGCCAGGTGCTCGAGCTCCTGGCGAAGCCCTCGCCGGTGCCGCCCTTCATGATGCCCAAGCGCCTGGCCGAGACGCCCGCCGGCCAGCAGGTGACCGAGATGATCGGCTCCGGCCCGTTCAAGTTCGTCGCCGCCCAGTATCGCCCCGGCGATCAGGCGGTCTACGTCAAGAACACCGATTACAAGCCGCGTTCCGAGCCGATGAGCTGGACCGCCGGCGGCAAGGTCGTGAATGTCGACAAGGTCGTCTGGAAGGCGATGCCGGACATGCAGACCTCGATCAACGCGCTGCAGTCCGGCGACGTCGACCTGATCGAGCAGGTGACGATCGACCTGCTGCCGCTGCTCAAGGCCAATGACGAGATCAAGACCGGCGCCACGACCACCCTCGGCAACCAGGTCACCGGCCGCTTCAACCATCGCCTGCCGCCCTTCGACAATCCGAAGATCCGTCAGGCGGCGATGTACGCGCTCGATCAGGAGCAGCTGATGCAGACTGCGATCGGCGACGGCCAGTATTACAAGCTCTGCGCCTCGGTCTATGGCTGTGGCGTGCCGCTCGCCTCCGACGCCGGCGCGGAATACCTCAAGGGCAGCGCCAAGGAACGCATGGCCAAGGCCAAGGAGCTGCTCAAGGCCTCGGGCTATGACGGCACGCCGGTGCTGATGATGCAGCCGACGGACCTGACCATCCTGTCCACCCAGCCGATCGTCGCGGCCGAGCGCCTGCGCGAAGCCGGCTTCAAGGTCGATGTCGCCACGATGGATTGGGCGACGCAGCAATCGCGCAAGAACGGGTGGCAGCCGGTGGCGCAGGGTGGCTGGAACATGCTGTTCACCTATTGGGGCGTCTCCGGCATCTGGAACCCGACCGTGCATGCGCTGCTCGACGGCTCGGGCTCGGACACCGCCTGGTCGGGCTGGCCGCGCAATGCCCGCGTCGAGGAGTTGCGCACCGCCTTCCTCACCGCGCCGACGCTCGACGAGCAGAAGAAGATCGCCCGGGAGATCCAGCAGATCGCCTTCGACGAGGGCTTCTACTTCAACGCCGGCGAGTTCGAGTCGGTTGCCGCCTGGCGCGCCAATCTGAAGAACGTCCAGCCTGGCCCGCTCACCCTGTTCTGGGGCGTGAGCAAGTAACCCGCCGATGACGGGCGGCGGCGCGCTTGCCGCCGCCCGGTCCAGGCCGCGTTCATTTCCGGCACCGGCTTTTCCGGGTGCCGCATTTCATCTTTCGGGCCGATGCCCCGGCGCACGGAGCACCACATGGCTTCCTATTTCCTGCGCAGATTGCTGATGGCGATCCCCGTCATGTTCTTCGTGGCGCTGTTCGTCTTCCTGCTGCTGCGCCTGACGCCGGGCGACCCGGCGCAGGCCATCGCCGGCGACCAGGCGACCGCGGCGCAGCTGGCCGCCATTCGCGAGAATCTCGGCCTCGACAAGCCGCTCGCCAGCCAGTTCGCCACCTGGCTCGGTGGCATGGCGGGCGGCGATTTCGGCCATTCGCTGATCTCGCAGCGCCCGGTGCTGGAGATGATCGGCCAGCGCATCGGCCCGACGCTGGCGCTTGCCGTGATGGCGATGATCTTCACGGTGGTGATCTCGCTGCCGCTCGGCGTGCTCGCCGCCTGGCGCCATGGCGGGATGGTCGACCGCTTCGTCATGGCGCTGTCGGTGGTCGGCTTCTCCGTTCCGATCTTCGTGATCGGCTATGTGCTGATCGCGGTCTTCGCCGTCGATCTGAAATGGTTCCCGGTGCAGGGCTACAAGCCGCTCGCCGACGGCTTCTGGCCCTTCCTCCACCGCATCCTGCTGCCGGGGCTGGCGCTCTCTTCCTTCTACATCGCGCTGGTCTCGCGCATGACGCGCGCCTCGATGCTCGAAGTGCTGCGCGAGGACTATGTCCGCACGGCGCGGGCCAAGGGGCTGGGCGAGCGCATCGTCCTGTTCCGCCACGCGCTGCGCAACGCCGCGATCCCGATCCTCACCGTCGTCGGCACCGGCTTCGCCATGATGGTCTCGGGCGTGGTCGTGACCGAGACGGTCTTCAACATCCCCGGCCTCGGCCGGCTGGTGGTCGACGGGGTGCTCTCCCGCGACTATCCGCTGATCCAGGCGATCATCCTGCTCACCGCCGGGACCTATGTGCTGATCAACCTGCTGATCGATCTCTCCTATGCCCTGACCGACCCGAGGATCCGCTATCAATGAGCGCCCCGTCGAACCCCGCGCAGGGCGCGCTTCCCAAGCGCCGCCTGCTGCAGAACCCGCCGCACTGGACGACGGTGCTCGCCGTCGCCGTCCTGCTCGCGGTGATCGTCATGGCGCTGTTCGCCCCGCAGATCGCCAATTTCGAGCCGACCAGGCTCAATGCCGCAATGCGGTTGAAGCCCGCTTCCGAGACCTACTGGCTAGGCACGGACTCCTTCGGTCGTGATCTCTATTCGCGCGTGGTCTATGGTGCGCGCGTCTCGCTGCTGGTCGGGGCCGGCGTCGCCGTCGGCGCCATCGCGATCGGGCTGCCGCTCGGCCTGCTCGCCGGCTGGTACCGCGGCATCGACGGCGTGCTGATGCGGATGATGGATGGCTTGATGGCGATCCCCGGCATTCTGCTCGCCATCGCCATCGTCGCGCTGGTCCGCGGCGGGCTCGTCACCGTCATCTTCGCGATCATGATCCCCGCCATCCCGCAGGTCGTACGGCTCGTGCGGGCCCGGGTCATCGCGGCGCGCGAGGAGACCTATGTCGACGCGGCGATGCTGCTCGGCACGCCCCCGGCCAAGCTGATCTGGAAGCATCTCCTGCCGACCACGATCGCGCCGCTGATCGTGCAGGGCACCTATATGTACGCTTCCGCCATCCTGACGGAGGCGGCGCTGTCCTTCCTCGGCGTCGGCATCGGCACGGAGATCCCGAGCTGGGGCAACATCATGGCCGAGGGCCGGCTCTATTTCGCGATCAACCACTGGCTGGTGTTCTGGCCGGCGATCGTGCTGTCGGCCTGCATCCTGTCGATCAACCTGCTCGGCGACGCGCTGCGCGACCGGCTCGATCCGAAGATGCAGGGGAGGAGCGCGTGATGCAGATGACGGCTCCCATCCAGCCTGTGCTCTCCATCCGCGACCTCAAGGTCGCGACGCGCGGGCGTGAGCCCTCCGAGATCCTGAAGGGCATCAGCTTCGACATCCAGCCGGGCGAGACGCTCTGCCTCGTCGGCGAATCCGGCTCGGGCAAGTCGGTGACCTCGCTGGTCGCGATGGATTTGCTGCCGCGCGACGAGTTGCGGGTGACGGGCGGTTCCGCGCTGCTCAACGGCGAGAACATCCTCACCGCGACGCCCGCCCGCACCAAGGCGCTGCGCGGCGCCGAGATGGCGATGATCTTCCAGGAGCCGATGACCGCGCTCAATCCGGTGCTGAGCATCGGGCTGCAGATGGACGAGGTCTATTGGGCGCATACGCAGATGCGGCCGAAGGAGCGCCGGGAGGCGGCGCTCGCCGCCTTCGAGGCGGTGCACCTGCCCGATCCGGCGCGGATCTACGACAGCTATCCGCACCAGCTCTCCGGCGGGCAGCGCCAGCGCGTGATGATCGCGATGGCGCTGGCACTGAAGCCGAAGCTGCTGATCGCCGACGAGCCCACGACGGCGCTCGACGTCACCACGCAGAAGCAGATCCTGAGCCTGATCCGCGAATTGCAGGAGAAGCAGAACACCGCCGTCCTGTTCATCACCCACGACATGGGCGTGGTCGTCGACATCGCCGACCGGGTCTGCGTGATGCGTCGCGGCGAGATCGTCGAGACCGGCCCGGTCGAGCAGGTGCTGAGCCGGCCGCGCGAAGACTACACGCGCGACCTGCTGCAGGCCGTGCCGTCGCTGGTGCCGCGGGCGCCGCGCGCTGCTGCCGGGGAGGCGGAGGCCGTCGTCGAGATCCGCAACCTCGAGAAGACCTTCAGCTTCGGCTCGCTGCTGGGGCGGCTGATGGGCCGCGACATCCGCACCGTGCGCGCCGTCAACGATGTCAGCTTCAAGCTGGCGCGCGGGCGCACGCTCGGCATCGTCGGCGAAAGCGGCTCGGGCAAGTCGACGGTGGCGCGCTGCCTGCTGAGGCTGGAGCATCCGACCGGCGGGGAGATCCGGGTCAACGGCCAGGATATCGCTCCGCTCCAGGGCCAGGCGGCGTTGGCGCCGGCGCGGCGGCGCGTGCAGATGGTGTTCCAGGACCCCAACCGCTCGCTCAATCCGCGCCTGCGCATCGGCGAGAGCCTGATCGAGGGGCCGCTCAATCTCGGCGAGGCGCGCGCCTCCGCACTGAAGCGCGCAAGCGAACTGCTCGAGGTCGTCGGCCTGCCGCGCACCAGTCTCGAACGCTTCCCGCATCAGTTCTCAGGCGGGCAGCGCCAGCGCATCGCGATCGCGCGCGCCCTGATGATGGAGCCCGAGGTCATCGTCGCGGACGAAGCCGTCTCTGCGCTCGACGTTTCAGTGCAGGCGCAGGTGCTGGCGCTGCTGGCCGAGATCCAGGAGCGGCGCAATCTCGCGGTGCTGTTCATCACCCATGATCTGCGCGTCGCCGCCCAGATCTGCGACGAGGTGATGGTGATGCAGCGCGGTCGCGTTGTCGAGGACGGGCCGGCCTCCGAGGTGCTGGCCAGGCCACGCCATGAGTATACACGTGCCTTGATCAACGCGGCGCCAGGGCGGGATTGGGATTTCGCCACCGGGCGCCGCATCGCCGGAGCCGACGCATGATTTCCGCCAGCCTCGTTCAACTCGACATCCAGCCCCTGGCGCCCGCCGAGAATTTCCGGCGCATCCACGATTTCGTCGCAGCGGAAGCCGCGCGAGGCGCGCAGCTCATCCTGTTCCCGGAATTGGCGAACACCGGCTATGTCGAGCCGCTGGTACCCGGTGGGCCGATGGTCAGCGACGTGCCGCATTTCGGCGCGGCGCTCTACGAGGCCTGCGCGGCGCCGGATGGCGAGGAGATCAAGGCGCTCGTCGCGCTCGCGGCCCGGCATCGTGTGCATCTGGTGATCGGGCTCGGCCTGCGCGATGCGCGCCGCGCCGGGGTGATGCGCAACGCCTCGCTGCTGATCGGCCCGGAAGGCGTTCTGGGCGATTACACCAAGGTCCATCAGTGGCAGAACGAGAAGTTGTTCTTCACCGGCGGCGACAGCATCGACACTTACCCGGTCCTCGGGACGCGGCTCGGCATGCAGATCTGCTACGATAGCCGCTTCCCCGAGATCACCCGCATCCTCGCCTTGCACGGCGCCAGCATCGTGACCTGCATCTGGGCTTCCTTCGGGGCCGAGGACGCACCGGTGGCGGACGAGGCGCTCTTCATCCACCGCGCCTATACGCGGGCCATCGAGAATGGCGTCTTCTTCCTGAGCTGCAACCGCAGCGGCAGCCTTGGCGGGCAGCGCTTCTTCGGCCGCTCCTGCGCGGTGGCGCCGGATGGCCGCGTGCTCGGCGCGCTCGACCATGACCGCGAGGATGTGCTGCGGGTCGAGATCGACCTCGCCGAGGTCGCACGCTATCGCAGCTTCACCGGCATCTGGACCGACCGCGCGCCTGCGCTCTACGCCAAGTACCTCAACTCCTGAGTTCCGCGAGACATCCGATGACGACCTCTCCCTGCCCGCCGATCAGCGACGCCGACTGGCCCCAGGCGATTGCCGGCTTGAAGGACGGCTTTGCCGGCGCGCTCAACGTCTACCGCACCATGGCGCATCACCCGGCGCTTGTGCAGGCCTGGGCGCCGCTGCGCCAGCACATCGTCAAGGACAGTGCGCTCGGGCCGGTGCGCTCGGAGGTCGTCATCCTGCGCGCAGCCCATCGCATGGGCTCGCCCTATGAATGGGCGCATCATGTCAGCCGGGCGCGGGTGCTGGGCATGAGCGATGCGCGGATCGCGGCGCTGCGCGGCATGCCGGAAGGCGAGGACGGGTTGATCGCACGCGCGGTCGATGCCCTCTTCGACGACAAGCGCCTTTCTCCCGCGCTGGAGGCCGAACTCGCAGCGGCGCTGGGGCGCGTGGCCGTCTTCGACCTGATCGCGACCGTCGGCTTCTACTCCGTCCTTGGCTACATCCTGATGACCTACGACACGCCGATCGACGCGGCCGTGGCCAAGGAAATGGCAGAGCGGCCGCTGGACGGCAGCCCGCGCTAAGGGAGCCGATATAGCTCCCGACCGGCAGCGCGGTTCGCCCGCTGCCGGAAATCGAAGGTTGAAACTCCATCCGATCTTCGTTTCGATGGCCCGGTTTCGCGGCTTTGCGATGCGAGGAGAATCCGGATGTCGTTTCCTCCCGGCCGGCGATGGCTCGCCGCAGTTCTGGCGCTGGCATTCTGCGGCCCCGCCTATGCCGAGGACGTTCTTTTCGAGAACGTCCGGATCTTCGACGGCAAGAGCGCGAGTCTTTCCGCGCCGTCGCATGTGCTGGTCAAGGGCAACGTCATCGAGCGTATCTCGACGACGCCGATCGAGGAGGCGGGCGCGCGGCGCATTTCCGGAAACGGGCGCACGCTGATGCCCGGGCTGATCGACAATCACTGGCATGCGATGCTGATCCGGGTGACGCCGGCACAGTCCTTCGGCGATGTCGGCTACAACAATCTCCAGGCCGGCGCCGAGGCGACGGATACGCTGCTGCGGGGCTTCACCACGGTGCGCGATGTCGGCGGGCCGGTGTTCGGCCTCAAGGCCGCGATCGACGAAGGCGTCGTCAAGGGCCCGCGCATCTATCCCTCCGGCGCCATCATCACCGTGACCAGCGGGCACGGCGATTTCCGGCAATTGACCGATCTGCCGCGCACGATCGGCGGCATGCTCACGCGCATGGAGCAGGTCGGCGGCGCCATGGTCGCGGACAGCCCCGACGAGGTGCGGGTGCGGGCGCGCGAGCAGCTGATGCAGGGCGCCTCCCAGATCAAGCTGACGGCGGGCGGCGGCGTCTCGTCCCCCTTCAGCCCGGTCGACGTCACGACCTTCACCGAGCCCGAGCTGCGCGCCGCCGTCGAGGCGGCGGAGAACTGGGGCACCTATGTCGCCGCGCACGCCTTCACGCCGGACGCCATCCAGAAGGCCATCGCGGCAGGCGTGAAGGTGATCGAGCACGGCATGCTGATGGATGAGGCCACCGCCAAGCTCATTGCGGAGAAGGGCGTCTGGCTGAGCTTGCAGCCTCTGCCCGAGGCCCTGAAGCTGGGCTTTCCGGTCGGGTCGGTCCAGCGGACCAAGGCGGAGCAGGTCTGGCCCGGCATCGCCCGGGCCTATGCGTTCGCGAAGAAATACAAGATCAAGACGGCGTGGGGCACCGACGTGCTGTTCTCCCAGGCGCTGGCGCAGCAGCAGGGGGCGATCCTGGCCTCGCTCGCACGCTGGTACACCCCCGCTGAGGCGCTGATCATGGCGACCTCGACCAATGCCGAGCTGCTGGAGCTGTCCGGCAAGCGCAATCCCTATCCCGGCAAGCTCGGCGTCGTGGAGCAGGGCGCGCTCGCGGATCTCTTGCTCGTCGACGGCAACCCGCTCGAGAACATCGAGCTGGTCGCCGACCCCGCCAAGAACTTCAAGATCATCATGAAGGACGGCGTGATCTACAAGAACGCGTTGAACTAGCTGTCTGCCGTGCCGGGGCCCCGGCTCTGCGTCTGTCGGCTGCCGGGCTCTGAATCGCGTGGCTCGCCCTTGCGCCGGTTCGTGACCGTCAGCGTCAGGCCGGCCAGCACGAGGGCGACGCCGGCAAGGAAGAGCGGGCCCAGGTCGTCGCCGAACATCAGCGCCGCCGCGGCGACGCCGATGATCGGCTGGAGATACTGGATGCTGGCCGCGATCCGGGCCGGGACGGTCCGCAGCAGGTGAAGCCAGAGGAACAGGCCCGCGACCGTCACCATCACGCCGAGATAGAGCGCCGAGGCGAGTCCGGTGGCGCTGAGCGTGAATGGCACATGCGAGGCCTCCCAGATCGCCCAGGGCAGCAGCGCGAGGAAGCCGAACAGCGTGCTCCACGCGGCGACGGCGGCGGTGCCGTGCCGATCCGAGAGCTCGACGCTCCAGACATAGTAAAAGGCGATCGTCAGCGCCGAGAGGAGCACCAGGGCGGCGCCACCCAGGCTGGTCTGCGATGCGGCGGAGGCCGCGTCCCCGCGCCCCCAGGCGACGAGCGCGATACCGACGAAGGCGGCCAGGATACCGAAGGCCTGGAGGCGCGAGACCGGCTGCCTGAGGCGCAGCGCCGCGAAGACGACGACGAAGGCCGGGATCGCCGCCGAGATCGTGGTCCCGACCGAGGCCGAGGTGCCGGCGACGCCGAAGGTCTGCGCGACCTGGCCGATGCCGATACCGAGGATGCCGAGCCCTGCGAGGCGAAGCAGCGCATGCCGCGGCAGCCGCTGCTTGCCGACGACGAAGACGAACATCAGCGGCACGGCGATCAGGAAGCGCAACGCGGTGAGCGTCAGCGGCGGCAGCGTCAGCAGGCCGAGCTTCGTGATCGGGATCGAAAGCCCCCACATCACCGCGAGCAGTAGCGCCGCTGCAAGGCTCCCGACGGATGGGCCGGGAGAGCTGTTAGCCGATTGGCCCATGTGCGGAATCTGGCCTGGCGCAGGGATGACCTGCAGGAGCCTTAGGTCAGCCGCGATCGCCGGACAAGGGGCGCGCCAAGGGCCGCCCTTCGGAGCGGCCGCTTCTCGCCGGTCGGGCTTTGCCCGGCCGACATAGCGGGTTTCTCCTGATGGACTCGGAGCGCCGGGTCGGTGGATCATTGGGGGAGTTCACGCGGCAGGACGATCTTCCGTCGAAAAGCCGGGTAGGGAGTCGTCGAGCATGGGGACGGCCGAGATCGTCGAGCGCTTCAGGGTGACCGATGGAGACGGCTTTCGCCTGAAGCATTTCGATCCGGCCGATACCTGCGGGCTCGACATCGACAAGGATTCGGCGAAGCAGCTGCTGCAGGGCGGCGTTCAGCGCCTGCGCGAGTTGCAGGAGCGGCTCTATGCGGGGAAACGCTGGTCGCTGCTGATCCTGCTGCAGGCGATGGATACCGCCGGCAAGGACAGCACGATCGAGCACGTGATGTCCGGCATCAATCCGCAGGGATGCAGGGTCGTGTCCTTCAAGGCGCCGAGCCAGCTCGAGCTCAGCCACAATTTCCTCTGGCGGGCCACCTGCGCTCTGCCGGGGCGCGGCGAGATCGGCATCTTCAACCGCTCCTACTACGAAGAAGTCCTCGTAGTCCGTGTCCATCCGGAGCTGCTCAAGAAGCAGGGGCTGGCGCCGCAGCTGATGGGGAAGGACATCTGGCAGGAGCGCTTCACGAGCATTCGCGCCTTCGAACGCCATCTGATCGGCAACGGCACCATCATCCTGAAGTTCTTCCTCAACCTGTCGAAGGCGGAGCAGCGCCGCCGCCTGCTGGAGCGGATCGATCGGCCCGAGAAGAACTGGAAGTTCGACGCCGCCGACCTTGCCGAGCGCCGCCATTGGGACGCCTATCAGGCTAGCTATCAGGATGCGATCGCGCATACGGCGAGCGAGGCGGCGCCCTGGCATATTGTTCCGGCGGACAACAAGTGGTTCAGTCGCTTGTTCGTCGCCGCGGCGATCGTGGACTGCCTCGAGAAGCGCAACCTCGAATTCCCCGAGGTCGACGAGGAAGCGCGCGAGGCCATGGCCCGAGCCCGGGACGAGCTGATGGCCGAGGGCGATGACGGCGAGAGCCGCCTGACGAAAGGCCGAGACGATGGCTGATGGCGCGATACTGGACCTCCCCGCCGCGACGGAGGCGATGGTCCGCATTCCCGGCGGCACGTTCCGCATGGGCTCGGACAAGCATTATCCCGAGGAGGCGCCGAGCCACCGTGCCAGCGTCGATCCGTTCTGGATCGACCCGACCCCGGTGACGAACAGGCAGTTCCGCGCCTTCGTCGAGGCGACCGGCCATGTCACCTTCGCCGAGATCGCTCCCGACCCGAAGGACTATCCCGGCGCCCTGCCGCATATGCTGCGGGCAGGCTCGCTGATGTTCGACCCGCCGTCGCACCCCGTCGATCTGCGTGACTGGTCGCAGTGGTGGGCCTTCAAGTTCGGAGCGACCTGGCGCAAGCCTTACGGCTCCGGCTCGTCGATCAAGGGGCTCGACGACCATCCCGTCGTCCATGTCGCCTATCGCGACGCCGAGGCCTATGCCGCCTGGGCCGGGAAAGCGTTGCCGACCGAGGCGGAATGGGAGTTCGCGGCCTGGGGCGGCCGGGAAGAGGCTGAATTCGCCTGGGGCGATGCGCTGATGCCGGACGGCCAACACATGGCGAATGTCTGGCAGGGGAATTTCCCGTTCGAGAACACCAAGGACGACGGCTGGGCCCGGACCTCGCCGGTCAGGAGCTTCCCGCCGAACGGCTACGGCCTCTACGACATGATCGGCAATGTCTGGGAGTGGACGGCCGATTTCTGGTCGGTCGCCCATCAGGCCGATGCGCCGAAGGCCTGCTGCGTGCCGCAGAATCCGCGCGGCGGGCCGGAGGCGGAGAGCTATGACCCCCGCCAGCCGACCATCCGGATTCCGCGCAAGGTGCTGAAGGGCGGCTCCCATCTCTGCGCGCCGAACTACTGCCGGCGCTACCGCCCGCCGGCGCGCCATGCCGAGCCGGTCGACACCTCCACCAGCCATGTCGGCTTTCGCTGCGTGATAAGGGAGCCGCGATGAGAGATCCTCTGCCGGCGGGCGACGCCACGACGGCACCCCGCGACGCCATCCGCGAGCTTCAGCAGCGGATGAACGCGGACATCATCGGGCAGGAGCGGGTGGTCGAGCGCATCGTCATCGCGCTGCTCGCCAACGGCAACGTGCTGCTCGAAGGCCTGCCCGGCCTCGCCAAGACGCGGGCGATCAAGAGCCTGTCGAAGAACCTGCAATCGGACTTCAGCCGCATCCAGTTCACGCCCGACCTGCTGCCCTCCGACGTGACGGGTGGCGAGATCCTGCGCGCCGACGGGCAGTTCGAATTCCGCAAGGGGCCGGTCTTCGGCAATCTCGTCCTCGCCGACGAGATCAACCGCGCCCCGCCGAAGGTGCAGTCGGCCCTGCTCGAGGCGATGGAGGAGCGCCATGTCACCGTGGCCGGCAAGCGCTACGACCTGCCGCCGCTCTTCATGGTCCTCGCCACGCAGAACCCGATCGAGCAGGAAGGCACCTATCCGCTGCCCGAAGCGCAGATGGACCGCTTCCTGATGCATGTCCGCATCGACTACCCGTCCGACGCGGACGAGGTGAAGGTGATGAGGCTCGTCCGCGCGGAAAGCGCAGCGACGACCGGCAGCCCCGCTGCCGCTCCGGCGCCGATCCCACAGAAGGTGATCTTCGATGCCCGCGTCGAGATCGACCGGGTGACGACGAAGGATGTCGTCGAGTCCTACATGGTCGGGCTGATCGCGGCGACGCGGCGGCCGGCCGAATATGGCGACCATCTCAAGAACTGGATCGCGGTCGGCGCCAGCCCGCGCGGTTCGCTGGCGCTCGACAAATGCTCGCGGACCTATGCCTGGCTGCAGGGCCGCGACTACGTCACGCCGGAGGATGTGCAGGCCGTCGCGCATGACTGCCTGCGGCACCGGGTTGCGCTCGGCTACGAGGCGGGCGCCGAGGGCGTCAATGCCGATGCCGTGCTGGACGAGGTGGTGAAGCAGGTCGCGGTCGCGGCATAGCGAGGCGCGCCATGGCGTTGATGCGGGAAAGAACGAGGACGGAAAGGCCGGCGCCGGCCGCTGGGGCCCGGGCTTTCGCCACGCTCGACGAGCTGCTGCGCCTCAAGCATCGTGCCCGCGGCTTCAGCTTCCTGCCGCGCCAGCCCGTGCACAGCCTGCTCGCGGGGCGCCATGCCTCGCGCCTGCGCGGCCGCGGCCTGAATTTCGAGGAACTGCGGCACTATTTCGAGGGCGACGACACGCGCACCATCGACTGGCTGGCGACGGCGCGGCTCGGCAGCCCGCATGTGCGGGTGTATTCCGAGGAGCGCGACCGCCCGGTCATCCTGCTCGTCGACCAGCGCAGCACGATGTTCTTCGGCAGCAGGCGGGCGATGAAATCGGTCGCGGCGGCCGATGCGGCGGCGCTCGCCGCTTGGCGCGTCACCTCGCTGGGGGACCGTGTCGGGGCGGTCGTCTTCAATGACGAGGAGGTCGTGACGGTGAAGCCCCGGGCGCGTGACCAGGGGGCGGTCCGGGTCCTCAGCGAGGTCGCCCGGCAGAATGCGGCGCTGGAGCATGCGGCCTCCTCCGACCGGGGGCCGGGCCGGCTCAACGAGGCCCTGAGCGCGGCCGCGCGCATGGTGGCGCATGACGGGCTGATCTGCGTCATCTCCGATCTGGACGGCGCTGACGACGAGACGCGGCGGCTGGTGACCCGGCTCTGCGCCCATAACGACGTGCTCGCGGTTTTCGTCCAGGATCCGCTGGAGCAAAACCTTCCCGATGTCGGACGGGCGACCTTCAGCTCGGGGCAGTCGCAGATCGAGGTCGATGCCTCGGGCGCGTCGCTGCGTCGGCGTTTTCTCGACGAGCGTGTGGCATGGCGGGCCGGGCTGGCGGAGCTCTCCCGCAGCCGCGCCATTCCGGTTCTGCCGATCTCTCCCGATCGCGACGTGGCCGAGCAGATGCGCGAGCTGATAGGCCGGCGGCAGGCGCAGAAGCTTGCGAGCGCCGGCGGGAGGTCGCCGTGAGCGCCGACCCGGGAGACCTCGCCAATCTGGCCGATCTGGCCCTGCCGCCGGTCATATCCTTCTGGCCGCCCGCGGCCGGTGTCTGGATCGTCGGCGCGGCGGCTGCGGCTGCGCTCGCCGTGGCCGGGTGGCGCGCCCTCCAGCGCTACCGCGCCGATGCCTATCTGCGCCGGGCCGCCGTGGAAATCGATGCGGCCGCCCGGGAGGGCGATGGTGCCGATGCCGTTTCGGCCGTGCTGAAGCGGGCAGCCATGGTCTGCTACGGCCGCGAGCGCGTCGCCTCCCTGACGGGTACGGCCTGGACGGCCTTCATCCGCGAAACCGCGCCTGCCGGCGCTTCGACGGATCGGCTGGCCGCCGGCTTCGACGGCTTGTTCCCGGAGGGTGCGAAAACATCCGCACAGGACGAAGCCGCATTGGCGGCCGACGCCAAGAGCTGGCTGCGCAGCCAGCGCGGCCGGGTCTCGGGAGGGCGTTGACGATGCTCTCCTTCGCCTATCCCTGGATCGGCCTGCTCGCTCCGCTGCCGCTCCTCGTCTGGTATGTCCTGCCCGCCCATGCGGAACGGCATGCCGGCCTGCGGGTGCCCTTCTTCGACAGGCTGGCCCGGCTGAGCGGGCAGCAGCCCTATTCCGGCGGCGTGGTGGCGCGGCGCCATCTCGGGCGATTGCTGCTGCTGGCGCTGGCCTGGCTGATGACGCTCGCCGCGCTCGCCCGGCCGCAATGGATCGAGCCGCCGCTGCATCGCGACGTGCCGACCCGCGACCTGCTCGTCCTGGTCGATCTCTCCGGCTCGATGGATACCAAGGACTTCGTCGACGCCTCCGGCAAAACCGTCGACCGGCTGACCGCGGTGAAGCAGGTGCTCGACGACTTCCTGTCGCGCCGGAAGGGTGACCGCGTCGGCGTGGTGGTGTTCGGCGACGCGCCCTTCGCGCTCGTGCCCTTCACCACCGATCTGGAGCTCTGCCGCGCCATGCTGCGCGACACCTATGTCGGCATGGCCGGGCCGCGCACCGCCTTCGGCGACGCCATCGGGCTCGGCATCGGCCTCTTCGCCAAGAGCACGGTGAAGGCGAAGACCATCATCGCGCTGACCGATGGCAACGACACGATGAGCAAGGTTCCGCCGGCGGAAGCCGCGCGCGTCGCCAAGGACAAGGGCATCGTCATCCATACCGTCGCCGTCGGCGATCCGCAGGCGGCGGGCGAGGACAAGCTCGACGAGGCGGCGCTGAAGGAGGTGGCGGACACGACCGGCGGCGGCTTCTTCCGCGCGCTCGACCGCGACCAGCTCGCCGATATCTATCGCCGTCTCGACGCGATCGAGACCCGCCATATCGACACGGTCAGCTTCCGCCCGCGCCGGGACATCTATTGGGTGCCGCTGGCCGCGATGCTGGTGCTGAGCATGGCGGCGCAGGCGCTGTTCCTGCTGCGCCGCCACCGGTATCGGCGGGCCGCCGAGCCCGCGGCAACGGCGGGGGCGGCGTCATGATGGACGCGCTCGCCGCCTTCCACTTCGAACGGCCGCTCTGGCTGCTGGCGCTGCTGCCGGCGGCGGCCCTCTGGCTGCTGGAGCGCCGCAGTTCGGACGCGTTGCAGCAATGGCGTCGCGTCATCGATCCGGCGTTGCTGCCCTATCTCCTCGTCGGGAGCGACCGGCACCAGCGTATCACCCCCTCGGACTGGCTGTTCCTCGCCTGGATCGTCGCGACGCTCGCCATCGCCGGCCCCGCCTGGCAGCGCGAGCCGTCGCCCTTCGCGGGAGCCAAGCCCGCCGTGGCGGTCGTGCTGAAGGTCACGCCATCGATGCTGACCGAGGACCTCGCGCCGACGCGGCTCGACCGTGCCCGGCAGAAGCTCGCCGACATCCTGGCGGCGCGCGAGGGCGCCTCGACGGCGCTCGTCGCCTATGCCGGCTCCGCCCATCTCGTGCTGCCGGCGACGCCGGACAGCGGCGTGGTGCTCGACCTCGCCAAGGCGCTGTCGCCACGGATCATGCCGAAGGAGGGTGAGGATCTCGCCGGAGCGCTGGCGCTCGCCAGGCGCGCGCTCGCCGGCAGCGCCGATGGCGGCTCTGTTCTGGTCATGGCGGACACGATCGCGCCAGAGGCGGTGGCCGATCTGGCGCAGAGCAGGGGGCCGGCGGTGACGCTGCTCGCCCTGGTGGCGCCGGGGACCGATACGAGCGGCGTGGCCGATGCGGCGCGCGCCATGGGAGCGACCACGATCCCGACGACGCCGGACCAGACGGATGTCGCTGCGATCGTGCGCCGGCTCGACAGCCGCGACGCCGCGGCAAGCGTCGCCGGCGAGGGCGAGCACTGGCGCGAGGCCGGCTATTGGCTGGTGCCGCTGCTGGCGCTGCTGACCCTGTTGTGGTTTCGCCGCGGATGGGTGCTGCCATGAGCGGCCGGCGTTCGCTTCTGTCCTCTCCCTATGCGGTCATCGCGCTGGCCGCGGTTCTCGCGCTCTCGGCCGCTGCCTATTGGCTCGGCTGGCGCGATCTCTGGCTGACGCCGGACCAGCATGGCCGCCTGCTGATGAGCGGGAACCGGCCGGCCGAGGCCGCGAAGGCTTTCCGCGATCCGTTGTGGCGCGGCGTCGCGCTGTTCCGGGCGGGGGAGTTCAAGGAAGCCGCCCAGGCTTTCGCCGCGCGCGACACGGCCGAGGGCGCCTTCGACCAGGGCAATGCGCTGGTGATGCTCGGCCAGTATGACGACGCCCTGAAACGCTATGACCGCGCGCTGGCGCTGCGCCCCGGCTGGGCGGCGGCCCTCAACAACCGCGAGATCGCGCGCATCCGCGGCGAGCGGAAGAAGACGCAGGGCGGCGAGACCGGCAACACCGACGACAAGCCCGACGAGATCGTCTTCGACAAGACGAAGAAGGGTGGCGAGGACACCACTGTCGAAGGCGAGAAGTCGATGTCGGACGAGCAGGTCCGGGCGCTCTGGCTCAAGCGCGTCCAGACGCAGCCGGCCGATTTCCTGCGGGCCAAATTCGCCTACCAGCTGCAGGCGCAGGCCGATGGAGCGGCGCCATGAAGCGGCTTCCGGCCCTGGTTCTGGCGCTCCTTCCCGGCCTTGCCTGGGGGCAGGAGCCTGCGGGTGGGCCCGTCATCCGCACGACGACCGATCCCGCGCAGGGCATCGTGATCGGCCAGCCGGTCAGGCTCGACGTCGAGGTCCTGTTCCCGGGCGAGATGGTCCGCCCGCCGCGGGTCAGCCTCTCCGAAGCGCCCGGCGCGCAGATCCTGCGCTTCGAGACGCAGGCGACGACGATGCGGGACCGGATCGGCGACCAGGATTATGTCGGCCAGAGTTTCGAGTTCGTCCTGTTTCCGCGTCGTGGCGGCGAGATCACCGTTCCCGCCGCCGATGTGACGCTGCTCGACCGCAATGGCGACCCCGCCGGCACGGCGAAGGGCCAACCGGTAAAGATCGCGGTGACGGTGCCGCCCGGCATCGATCCGTCCGGCCCGGTGCTGGCAGCGGACGGCGTCAGCGTCGAGCAGAGCTGGTCGCCCGATCCGCGGGCGGCGCAGCTCAAGCCGGGCGGCGCGATCGTGCGGCTGATCCGGAGGCAGGCGGACGGCGTGCCGGCGCTCGGCATGGCGGAGCTCGGTTTCACTGCGCCGGAGGGCGTGCGCGTCTATGTCGACCCGCCCGTAGTGGAGGATCGCAGCAATCGCGGCAACGTCGAGGGGCATCGCACCGACAAGGTCACCTATGTCTTCGAGAAGGCCGGGACCTATGATCTGCCGGCGCTGACCCAGCCCTGGTGGAGCCTTTCGGACAAGCAGGCGCGGACCGAGACCCTGCCGGGCGCCACCGTCACGATCGCCGCGGGAGCCGCCGGCCGCACGGGCCGTCAGACCGGATGGGTTCCGGGCCCGGTATGGCTGGTGGTCGGCCTTTCCCTCGTGGCGCTGCTTCTCATCCTAGTCCTGCTGCGCGCGCGGGTGGCGGCTCTCTGGCAGGAGGCGGTGCTGCGGCGGCGCAATTCAGAAGCCGCGGCGCGACGGGAGCTGCTGCGGGCGGCCGGTGCGGGCGACGCTTCGGCGACCTATCGGGCGCTGGCCCAATGGCTCGAGCGCCTCTCGGCCAGTGAACGGCGGCAGGCGCGCGCGGACCAAAGGTTGGGGCAGGCCATCGCCCAGCTGGAGCGAGGCCTCTTCGGCGACGGCGCATCCTGGGATCGCGCCGCCGGCGCCGGGCTCGCCGAGGCGGCAAGGCGTTTTCACCGGCAACGGCGGCCGTCGCCGCACGGGGCGGCAGATCCGCTGCCGCCTCTCAACCCCGTCGCCTGAGAGGCGCGCCTTTGGCCGATGGGAGGGGAGATGCCCGCTCTTGATGTCAAGGCAAGACAGGCCTCGCCCGGCCAGCGGGCCGATGTGCCGCGCGAATTTTGAGGAGGACGTATCGTGGACGTACCGACTTCGGGAATGACCCGCCGTAGCATCTTGTCCCTCACGCTGGCGGCAGGGTTTTCGCTTGCCGCAGCAGGGCAAGTGGTGGCGCAGACCGATCCGCTGCCCTCCTGGAACCAGGGGGCGGCCAAGACCGCCATCCTCGACTTCGTCGCGAAGGTGACGCGCGAGGGCGGCCCGGACTACGTCAAGCCGGCCGAACGGATCGCCACCTTCGACAATGACGGAACGCTCTGGGCCGAGCAGCCGGCCTATTTCCAGCTGCTCTTCGCGTTCGACGAGGTGAAGCGGCTGGCGCCGCAGCATCCGGAATGGAAGGGCAAGGAGCCGTATCGCTCGGTGCTGGCCGGCGACATGAAGGGGCTCGCCGCTTCCGGCGAGAAGGGGCTTCTGCAGCTCGTCGCCGCGACCCATGGCGGCATGACGACCGAGGCCTTCGAGAAATCGGTCGCCGACTGGCTCGCCACGGCCCGGCACCCGACGAAGAAGCGGCCCTATTCCGAACTGGTCTACCAGCCGCAGCTCGAGCTGCTGGCCTATCTAAGGGCCAATGGCTTCAAGACCTTCATCGTCTCGGGCGGCGGCGTCGAGTTCATGCGGGTCTTCGCCGAGAAGGTCTACGGCATTCCGCCCGAGCAGGTCGTCGGCTCTTCGGGCGTGGTGAAGTTCGCGATCGGGCCGGACGGAAAGCCGCAACTGCTGAAGCAGGCCAAGGTCGAGTTCATCGACGACGGCCCCGGCAAGCCGGTCGGCATCAACCGCTTCATCGGCCGCCGGCCGATCCTCGCCTTCGGCAATTCGGACGGCGACCTGCAGATGCTGCAATACACTGTCGGAGGAAGCGGCCCGCGGCTCGCGCTGATCGTCCATCATACCGATGCCGAGCGCGAATGGGCCTATGACCGCAAATCCTCGATCGGCAAGCTCGACAAGGCCCTCGACGAGGGGCGCGCCAAGGGCTGGACGATCGTCGACATGAAGACGGATTGGAAGGAGGTCTTTCCGCCGGCTCGGCCGTAGCCGGCGTCGACCGTGGTCCCGCTCACCCATTTCCCGGCGCGATGCGCCGGGGCCAGCATTGCCGCCATATCAGGGAAAGTCCGGTTCCGATCGAGGGCTCTCCCCGATTTCCTGCGGTAGCGACACAATTCATACTTGCCGATGGGAGATCGGCGGATCTCAGTTCACCGTAGTTGATCTGGAGGAATTTCGCTCGCGGGTCGCGAGTGCAGTGGAATGTCTTCGCAAAAGAGCGGATGCAGATACAGAAATCATCGAATGATGTTCGATTTCCAAAAGGCAGTTGATCAATAAGCGTTGCCGACTATCCCGGGTAACGACTGTTTCGCCCGGCCGTGGCGGCAGCTTCATTTCGATATCAGGCAAACGGAAGGACGGTTCCATGGAAACGAAGTCCACGCAGCCCGACGACAGCAAGGTTCTCAACCGGCGCAGTATCCTGCTGGGTGGCACCGTCCTGGCCGCGACATCGAGCTATCTGGCGAGCGCCCCGGTCCAGACGGCGCAGGCCCAGCAGCCTGCCCCGGTACCGGCCGGTGGCCGGAAGCCGAACATTCTCGTCATCTTCGGCGACGATATCGGCATCCCGCAAGTGAGCGCCTATACGATGGGGATGATGGGCTATCGCACGCCCAATATCGACCGCATCGCCGCCGAGGGCGCCATCTTCACCGACGCCTACGGCCAGCAGAGCTGCACGGCCGGCCGCGCCTCCTTCATCCTCGGGCAGGAACCCTTCCGCACCGGCCTGCTGACGATCGGCATGCCCGGCGACCCGCATGGCATCCAGGACTGGATGCCGACGATCGCCGATGCGCTGAAGACCGCTGGCTACGCCACCGGGCAGTTCGGCAAGAACCATCTCGGCGACCGCGACGAGCACCTGCCGACGCGGCATGGCTTCGACGAGTTCTTCGGCAACCTCTACCACCTGAACGCGGAAGAGGAGCCCGAGGGCTATTTCTACCCGAAGGACCCGAATTTCCGGCGCCAGTTCGGCCCGCGCGGCGTGATCAAAGCTTCGGCTGACGGCAAGATCGAGGATACCGGGCCGCTCAACACCAAGCGCATGCCAACCGTCGACGAGGAATTCCTGGCCGGCGCCAAGGATTTCATCGACCGGCAGGCCAAGGCGAACAAGCCGTTCTTCTGCTGGTTCAACTCGACGCGCATGCATGTCTTTACCCATCTCAAGCCGGAGTCGCTCGGCAAGACCGGGATGGGCATCCATGCCGACGGCATGGTCGAGCATGACGGGCATGTCGGGCAGTTGCTGAAGCAGCTCGACGATCTCGGCATCACCGAGAACACCATCGTGCTCTACACCACCGACAACGGCGCCGAGCTCGCGCTGTGGCCGGACGGTGCGATGACGATGTTCCGGGGCGAGAAGGGCACGACCTGGGAAGGCGGCATGCGCATCCCGATGATGGTGCGCTGGCCGGGCGTGGTGAAGCCGGCCACGCAGGTCAACGACATGATCACCCTGATGGATTGGTTCCCGACCTTCTGCGCTGCGGCGGGCGTCGGCGACATCAAGGAGAAGATGAAGACCGGCTTCCAGAGCGGCAGCAAGACCTTCAAGGTCCATCTCGACGGCTACAACTTCATGCCCTTCCTCAAGGGCGACGAGAAGAAGGGCCCGCGCGACGCGATGTTCTATTTCGACCAGGGCGGCAATCTCAACGCCGTGCGCTGGAATGACTGGAAGGTCAGCTTCGCCGTAGCCAGCGAAGGCAACATCGCAACGGCGACGCGCGAGGTGCCATCCTGGGCCAACATCACCAATCTGCGCATGGATCCTTATGAGCGCGGGACCAAGGAAGGCGGCGAGTCCATGAAGTTCTTCGCCCAGCAGATGTGGCTGCTGGTGCCGATCCAGGGGAAGGTGAAGGAGTTCTTCTCCGATTTCGCCGAGTATCCGTTCCAGGCCGGCAGCTCGCTCAATGCCTCCGGCATCAATTACGGGCTGCTGCAGCAGCAGGCCGCACTGAAGCGCCTGAACGAGCTGGAGCGCCTCGCGCCGAGATAGCCGGCATCGATCGAAACGGCCCCGCCGGCCAGGGCCAGCGAAAGACGCTGGTTCCGGCCGGTTACGCTGGGATATCATTGCCGCCGCTTCCGGGAACGGAGGCGGCGGCGAGCTTGAGTTGATGCGGGCGCCGGGCAGTGCCGCATGCGATCGTGAAGCCGATCTCCGGCTCCGGCGGATCGGCTTCGATCACGGCGGCGACAGGCTGGGGGCAATGCGGCGTCGATGTCGGGTCATTCCTTGAAGATGTCGGCCGTCAAGCGGCTTCGGCTGGCGCTGCTGGCGGTGGCGGTCTGCATGCCTGTGTCTGCGCAGGCTTCGGAGCAGGCCAGCCCGCGCAAAGTGCCCGAGGCGCTGGCGCTGCCGCTGGTGAAGCCAAGGCTCGGCGATTTCGAAGCGATGCGCGAGCGCCGCATCGTCCGCATTCTCGTGCCCTATAGCCGGACCCTGTTCTTCATCGATCGCGGCCGCCGGCAGGGTGTCGCCGCCGAGCTCGGATGGCGCTTCGAGGACTGGCTCAACAAGCGCTACCGCACCGGGAAATTCCGCATGCAGGTGGTCTTCGTGCCGACCCGGCGGGACCAGATCCTGCCGGCGCTCGAACGGGGCCTCGGCGATATCGCCGCCGCCAATCTGACGATCACGCCGGAGCGGGAAAGGCAGGTCGCATTCGCCCCGCCATGGTCGGACAAGGTCGCGGAGATCCTGGTGACCGGTCCCGCTGCCCCGGCCCTGGCGACGATCGAGGATCTGTCCGGGCGCGAGGTCCATGTCCGTGCCTCGAGCAGCTACGCCCTGCATCTCCAGGCGCTGAGCGCGGCCCTGACGGCGAAGGGGCGCGAGCCGATCAGGATCACGGCGCTCGACGAGCGGCTGGAGGACGAGGATGTCCTCGACATGGTCCAGGCCGGCCTGCTGCCTTTCGCCGTGGTCGACGATCACAAGGCCAAGGTCTGGTCCGCGATCCTCCCCAAGCTGACGCCGCGGCCCGATCTCGCCGTGGCGAGCCAGCAATCCGTCGGCTGGGCGTTCCGGAAAGGCAGCCCGCAGCTCGCCGCCGTGCTGTCGGAATTCGTCGCCGAGCATCGCCTGGGCACGGCGATCGGCAATGACATCGTCCGGCGCTACTTCAGCAGCGACAAGCTCCTGAAGAACGCCCATGCGGAGGAGGCCAGGCAGCGCTTCGACCTGCTGGAGGTCGCCTTTCGCCAGCACGGGCAGGATCAGGGCTTCGACTGGCTCATGCTGGCGGCGCAGGGCTTCCAGGAATCGCAGCTCGATCAGAGCCGCCGGAGCAGGCGCGGGGCGGTCGGGATCATGCAGCTCCTTCCGGCCACCGCCGCCGACAAGGCGGTCGGCGTCACCGGCATCGAGAGCGACGCGGCGAAGAACATCATGGCCGGTGCGATCTACCTGCGCTACCTGATCCGGACCTACATCAAGGATACGGACCTGCCGGATACCGAGCGCGTCCTGTTCGCCTTCGCGGCCTACAATGCCGGGCCCGGAAACCTGCGGAAATTCCGGGCGAAGGCCAAGCAGATGGGGCTCGATCCGGATCGCTGGTTCGACAATGTCGAGCATGCCGCGGCGGCGACGGTGGGACGCGAAACGGTCGACTACGTCGCGAACATCTACAAGTACTACATCGCCTACAGGATGCTGCGGGATCGGCAGGCGACGCGTTGCGAGGCACCCATGGCGGCCGCGCCGCAGGGTGGGGGCGGGGTCGCCGTCGCAGCGGCAACAGCCGCGACCGGATGCGAGCTCAAGCCGTAGCCGCCGGCCCGCCTATTCGGGGAGCCGGAGGGCTGCGAGGAAGGCGGCGACGGTCAGCGCATGCGTCGGCTGAACCTGGCAATGGCGAGCCACGGCGTCGAGGATTTCGTCGTCGGTATAGCGGGACAGCCCCGAAGGAGAATGGTGGCGAAGCGCGTCGACCATCCAGCGCCCGATCGTGGCGTGCATCTCCCGATCCGTCGCCTGGCGCTTCATCCAGAGGTCACAGGTGATGTAGTCCTGCAGAAACTCGCCTTTCTGCGGTGCGGCCCCGATGGCGCCCGAGGCGAACGCCGCAACGCAGATCCCGGCCAACGCCCATCGGCGCATCGCCATGCCCCCCATCCATGGTCCCCGCCGGGGACTGTACCGCTTCCCGTTTCCAGGTCCAGCAGCAAGCGGCGGCCGCGCCGATTGGGCTCCCGGCGGCGCAAGATGAGCGTCGCGGAGGCGGCCATGACGCACCTGTCGTTGACCGAATCCCGTATGATCCCCTACCGAATGCAGGAGATGTCGCGAATGGCCGTGTTCCGGAAGCAGGCGCCGGGTTCCTGCCGCGCGGCGGGCAGGCGGGCCATTCCCCGCGCTTCCGCAGCCAGCATCGGGCATCTCTTTACGTTTCCCGCCGATAGTGGCCGCTTGGCCAAGGGATGATGGCGATTCAGATGCCGGACGATCCAGAAACGACCGACCATGCGGATCCGGCGCCGGCTGGCCGGTCGGGTGTCGGCGGCAAGCTCTACGACGCGCTGACCAGCGCGATCGTCACCGGCGAGATCGCGCCGGGCGAGAAGCTGAGCGAGCCGGTCATCGCGCGCCGCTACGGCGTCAGCCGTGCGCCCGTGCGCGAGGCGATCCGCCGGCTGCAGGAACGCGGGCTGGTCAGCTACGTCACCAACCAGGGCGCGCGCGTCGCGCAGCCGAGCGCCGCCGAATTCCTGGCGCTGCTCGACGTGCGCGAGGCGACCGAAGGCATGGCGGCCCGGCTGGCGGCCGAGAGCATGAGCGAGGCGGAGATCGCGGCGCTCGAGGCCCTGGTCCAGGGGCATCGCGGCGAGATCGAGCGCAATCCGGCCGGCGCCTATCTGCAGGACGAGCCTGAGGCCGATTTCCACCGCCAGATCGCCAAGGGCAGCGGCAACCCCATCCTCGCCGAGCTGCTCTGCGAGCAGTTCTATCCGCGGCTGCGGTTGTGCCGGCGGCTGCATTCGACCGTGCCGGGCCGCGGCCGCGAAGCCTGGCAGGAACATCTGCGGATCACCGAGGCGATCAGCCATCGCGACGGCGAGCTCGCCGAGATCCTGATGCGCCGTCACATCCGCGCGGCCCGCACCGCCCTGCAGGCGGCGCTCGCGGTCGCCGACGGAGCGACGCCCGGAAAGCGTCGCGGCGGTTCGTCAGTTCGCTGAGACCGGCTCCGCGCTGCGCAGCTCGGCACGCCTGCGCCGGTATGCCAGCAGGGGCGGCAGGATCAGCACCAACGCCGCGATGCCGAGCAGCGAGGCCGAGATCGGCGTGCCGACCAGCACGCTCCAGTCGTCCTGGCTGACGGCGAGGGCGCGCCGCAGCTGGATCTCGGCCTGCGGCCCGAGGATGAGGCCGATCAGCACGGGCGCGATCGGGAAATCATAGACGCGGGCGATGTAGCCGATGAGGCCGAGGCCGCACATCAGCGCCAGGTCGACCCAGGAGGTCGAGAGCCCCCAGACCCCGACCAGCGCGAACACGACGATGCCGCCATAGATGTACTGGCGCGGGATCAGCAGCAGCCGCACCCAGATGCCGACCAGCGGCAGGTTGAGCACCAGCAGGATCAGGTTGCCGATATAGAGCGAGGCGATCAGGCCCCAGAGCAGATCGGGATTGGTGGCGAACAGCATCGGCCCCGGCTGCAGCCCGTAGTTCTGGAAGGCGGCGAGCAGGACCGCCGCGGTTGCGGTCGAGGGCAGGCCGAGCGTGAGCAGCGGCACCAGGATGCCGGCGGCGGCGGCGTTGTTGGCAGCCTCGGGGCCGGCGACGCCTTCGATCGCTCCCTGGCCGAACTCTTCCGGGTGCTTCGAGAGCCTGCGTTCGAGCGCATAGGAGAGGAAGGTCGGGATCTCGGTGCCGCCGGCCGGCAGCGCGCCGATCGGGAAGCCGATGACGCTGCCGCGCAGCCAGGGCTTCCAGGAGCGGACCCAATCCTGCCGCGTCATCCAGTGCCCGCCGGAGAGCGGGTTGATGGCCGCGGGCGCCGAGCTGTGCCGGCTCGCGACATAGAGCGTCTCGCCGATGGCGAAGAGCGAGACCAGGACGACGGTGAAGGAGATGCCGTCGAGCAGTTCCAGCATGCCGAAGACCATGCGGGTCTGGCCGGTCTGCGTGTCGATGCCGATCGTTCCGAGCGCGAGGCCGAAGAACAGCGAGGCGAAGCCGCGCAGCAGCGAGCGGCCCATCACCACCGCGACCGAGGTGAAGGACAGAACCATCAGGGCGAAATAGTCCTCGGGGCCGAAGACGAAGGCGAGCTCGGCGATCGCCGGCGCCAGGAAGGTGAGGGCGAGCGTGCCGACCGTGCCGGCGACGAAGGAGCCGATCGCGGCGGTGGCCAGCGCCGCGGCGCCGCGGCCGGTGCGGGCCATGCGGTTGCCTTCGAGAGCGGTCATCACCGAGCCGCTCTCGCCCGGCGTATTGAGCAGGATCGAGGTGGTCGAGCCGCCATAGAGCGCGCCGTAGAGGATGCCGGCGAACATGATGAAGGCCGAAGCCGGGTTGACCTGCGCCGTCACCGGCATCAGCAGCGCGATGGTCAGGGCCGGGCCGATGCCGGGCAGGACGCCGACGGCGGTGCCCAGCGCGCAGCCGACGAAGGCCCAGAACAGGTTGATCGGCTGGAGGGCGACGGCGAAGCCGCCGATGAGCTGATTCAGGATGTCCATCGGCTCACCCGATCAGCGGCAGGAAGCCGCCGAGGCTGATTCCCAGGCCGGAGAAGCCGAACCAGGCGGCGCTGCCCAGCACGAAGCCGATCGCCAGGTCGAGGATGGTGCGGCGCGAGCCGAAGCCATGGGTGACGAGGGCGAAGGCCAGCATCGCCGTCACGGGAAAGCCAAGCGACTGCATGGTCAGCAGCGGAACGGCGACCCCGGCCAGCGCGAACAGGAAGGCGCGGCGGGACGGGGGCGCCTCCGCCTCGTCGTCGACGGTGCCGAATTCGCCGCGCAAGGCCTGCAGCATGAGCAGCACGCCCAGGATGGTCAGGCCCAGCCCGACCGCCAACACGATCGCCGCCGGGCCGAGGCCGATATAGTTGGTGGTCGAGGCGATGCCGCGCGCGCCGTTGAGCCAGAGCGCGCCCATCACGGCGAGCGCGAGCCCCAGCCACCAGGGCCTGCGCCGCGGCTCCGGCCTTCTTGCCTGTTCTGCGCCCGACATGGCGGTCAGCTCCCGGTCCCGGTCATATGCGGCACGTGGCGCGCGGCCACGTGCCGGCGGCGGATGCCGCTATTTCAGGATGCCGACTTCCTTGAGCGCGCTCGTCCAGTTCGCGTTCTCTTCCTTCAGGAAGGCGTTGAAGGCGTCGCCGGGCAGATAGGCGTCCTCCCAGCCCTGGCTCTTCAGGGTCTCCTTCCAGGCCGGGGTTGCGTGCAGCTTGGCGAAGCGATCGAGCCAGGTCTTCTTGGCGGCGTCGCTCATGCCGGGCGCGCCGACGAAGCCGCGCCAGTTGCCGATCTCGACCGGGATGCCGGCTTCCTTCAGCGTCGGGGCGTTGATGCCGTCGACGCGGGTCGGGCCGGAGACCGCGATGATCCGAATGCGTCCCGATTCCGCGAATTGCCGGAACTCGGAGGCGCCCGAGATCGCCGCCTTGATCTTGCCGCCGCCGAGCGCCGCGAGGATCTCGCCGCCGGAGAAGGAGACGAAGTTGATCTTTGCCACCGGGGCGCCGGCATGCTTGGCGAGCAGCGCCAGCATCACGTGATCCGCGCCGCCGGCCGAGCCGCCGCCGACCGACAGCGCGCCGGGGTCGGCCTTGAGCGCGGCGACGAAGTCCTGCGGCGTCTTGATCGGCGAGTTCGCCGGCACGGCGATGGCGTTGTACTCGTTGGTCAGGCGCAGCAGCGGCGTGGTGTCGGCAAGCGAAACCGGCGTCTTGTTGGTGATGACGCCGCCGACCATGATGACGCCGGTCACCAGCAGGGCGTTGTCGTCGCCCTTCGCGGTGCGGACGAATTCGGCGAGGCCGATGGTGCCGGCGGCGCCGCCCTTGTTGGTGAAGGACGCCCCGTCCGTGAAGACCTTGGACTGGGCGAAGGCCGCCATGGTGTGGCGCCCGGCCCCGTCCCAGCCGCCGCCCGGATTGGCCGGGATCATCACCTTGGCGGGCTCGGCCGAAACCGCGCCCGCGCCCAGCGCCAGCGTCAGCACGCCGGCCATCGTCAACCGCTTCAACATCCTGTTTCCTCCCATTTTCAACGCCGCCTTTCCGGCTGGTCGTTTGCTGCCATCTCAGGGACAGGGGCGGCCGAATGGCGCGGACCGCCCCGCTTGCGTCATCTGCCGCGCTCGCGCTGGGGCATGCCCTCCGGAGCGACCGTCGCGACGATCGAGGCGTCGAGCGCCTCGTAATCCGCGAGGCCGATCGTCCTATAGAGCTCGATGCGGGTCTGCATCTGCTCGACCATGCCATGCGTGCCGCCGTCGCGGGCGAGCGCGGCGTAAAGCCTCTCCTGGGCCTTGTTGGCGACGCGCAGCGAGGAGACCGGCCAGATCACCATGCGGTAGCCCATCGCCTCGAATTCGGATGCGGTGAAGAAGGGGGTGCGGCCGAACTCGGTCATGTTGGCCAGCAGCGGCACGCCGGCCGGCATCCGGCGCGCGAATTCGCGGAACATCTCGGCCGAGGTCAGGGCCTCCGGGAAGATCGCGTCGGCGCCGGCCTCGAGATAGAGCTTCGCCCGTGCCACCGCGCCGTCGATGCCTTCGCTGGCTGCGGCGTCGGTACGGGCGATCACATAGAGATGCCGGCGGGCCTTGGCGGCTGCGGCGACCTTCGCGGCCATGTCATGCGCGTCGGCGAGCTTCTTGTCGTTGAGATGGCCGCATTTCTTCGGCAGGAGCTGGTCCTCGATATGGACGGCGCCGGCGCCGGCCTCCTCGAACACCCGCACCATGTGCATGACGTTGAGCGCCTCGCCATAGCCGGTGTCGCCGTCGACCAGCAGCGGCAGGCCCGAGGCGCGCGCCACCTGCCGGATGAAGAAGGCGACCTCGTCGACGGTGATGATGCCGAGATCGGGAATGCCCATCGAGGCGGTCATCGCCGCGCCCGAGAGATAGAGGCCTTCGAAGCCCGCGGCCTTCGCCTGCAGCGCGGCCATGCCGTTATGCGCGCCGGGGAGGCGGGCGATGCCGCCGCCTTCCACCAGCGCGCGGAAACGGCGGCCGGCCGGCTCGGAGGGCAGTTCGGAGGCGACGAGATAGGGCATGGGCACTCAGCTGCAATAGAGATCGACGTAGTCGTGGACCGGCATCGCTTCCAGCGCCGCCTGGTCGAGCGAGACCGAGAGGATCTGGCGCTGGCGCTTCTCGACGAAGCGGCGGGCGAGGTTGGTGCGGAACTTCGCCTCGAGCAGCGGGATGCCGTCGGCGCGGCGGCGCTTGTGGCCGATCGGATACTCGACGACGAGCTCGGGCAGCACCGTGCCGTCCTTCAGCGTCACCGTCATGCCGTTGGCGATCGAGCGCTTGTCGGGGTCATGGTAGTCGCGGGTGAAGGCGGGATCCTCGACGCATTCGATCGTCTCGCGCAGCGCATCGATGCGCGGATCGGCGGCGATGTCGTCCTCGTAGTCGGCGGCGGTGAGCCGGCCGAAGATCAGGGGCACCGCGACCATGTACTGGATGGTGTGGTCGCGATCGGCCGGATTGTGCAGCGGGCCGCGCTTGTCGATGATGCGGATGCAGGCCTCGTGCGTCCTGATCCTGATCGAGGCGATGTCGTCGCTGCTGCGGCACATGGCCTTGAGCTGGCCGTGCAGCGTCATCGCCGCCTCGACCGCCGTCTGGGAATGGAACTCGGCCGGGTAGGAGATCTTGAACAGCACATGCTCCATCACATAGGAGCCGTAGGGGCGCTGGAACTTGAAGCTCTGGCCGCGGAACGAGGCGTCGTAGAAGCCCCAGGTCTTGGCGGTGAGCGCCGAGGGATAGCCCATCTCGCCGGTGCGCGCGATCAGCGCGAGGCGGACCGCGCGGCTCGTGGCATCACCCGCCGCCCAGCTCTTGCGCGAGCCGGCATTGGGGGCGTGCCGATAGGTGCGCAGCGCCTGGCCGTCGACGAAGGCGAGCGACAGCGCGTTGACGATCTCGTCGCGATCGAGCCCGAGCATCCCGGCGACCACGGCGGTCGAGGCGACCTTGACCAGGATGACATGGTCGATGCCGACCTTGTTGAAGGCGTTCTCCAGCGCCAGGCAGCCCTGGATCTCGTGCGCCTTGATCATTGCGGTCAACACGTCGCGCATCGTCAGGGCAGGGCGCCCGGCGGCGACGGCGCTGCGCGAGAGCCAGTCGGCCACCGCGAGGATGCCGCCGAGATTGTCTGAAGGATGCCCCCATTCGGCGGCGAGCCAGCAATCGTTGAAGTCCAGCCAGCGGATCATCGTGCCGATGTTGAAGGCGGCCTGGATCGGATCGAGCTGGTAGGGCGTGCCGGGGACGCGCGCGCCGTTCGGCACGACCGTGCCGGGCACGACGGGGCCGAGCAGCTTGGTGCAGGCAGGGTATTCCAGCGCCTCCAGCCCGCAGCCGAGCGTGTCGATCAGGCAGTTGCGCGCCGTCTCATAGGCCAGCGCGCTGTCGACGCGATAGTTCAGCACATAGTCGGCGATATCGACCAGGACACCGTCGGGGGCCGGCCTTTCGTTGTTGTTGTCGCTCGCCATCGGCCGGTCGTCCCTCGCGTCGTGACGACCATGCGGAGTCGCCATTTATTGTCGACACAAATTACAAAACTAATAGAGTTTGACAAGCGGTCGGAGATCGTTAGCTTCAGATTGTCGACAATATATCGACGCGGCGCAGGCTTGCGCCCAATCGGCTCCGCAAAGGCGGGCGCCAACGAGAACAACAGGTGTGGAGGGACGCCATGAGGTTACCGATCGCCATTTGCGGCGCCATCATGCTTTCGGCCGTCGCCGCTCAGGCGCAGGATTTCCAGCCGCAGAATCCGGAATGCATCGCGCCCGCCGCGCCCGGCGGCGGATTCGACCTGACCTGCCGGCTGACCAGCCGCGTGCTGAACGAGACCGGGCTGGTCGGCCCGTCGATCCGCACCACCAACATGCCTGGCGGCATCGGCGCGGTCGCCTACAACAACATCCAGGCGCAGCGGGCGAGCGACCCCAACGTCATCGTCGCGGTCTCGACCGGCTCCTGGGTCAACCTCGCGCAGGGCAAGTTCGGCCGCTTCAGCGAGTCCGACGTGCGCTGGCTCGGTGCGATCGGCGCGGATTACGGCGTGCTCGCCGTGCGCAAGGACAGCCGCTTCAAGACGCTCGGCGAGGTCGTCGAGGCGCTGAAGAAGGACCCGACCTCGGTGAAGGTCGGAGCGGGCGGCACGGTCGGCAGCCAGGACTGGATGAAGCCGGCGCTCGTGCTGAAGGCTGCCGGCGTCGATCCGCGCAAGATGCGCTATCTCGCCTATGAGGGCGGCGGCGAGGCGATCGGCGCGCTGATCGGCGGCCATATCGACCTCTTCCCCGGCGATGCCTCCGAGGTGCGCGGCCAGCTCGAGGCCGGCGAGGTCCGTCTGCTCGCGACCTTCTCGGAGAAGCGCCTGCCCGGCGCGTTCGCGCAGGTGCCGACGGCCAAGGAGCAGGGCTACGACGTGCAGTGGCCGATCGTGCGCGGCTTCTATGTGCCGCCGAAGGCGTCGGACGCGTCCTACACCTACTGGACGGGCGTGCTCTCCAAGCTCAACGCCGATCCGCGCTGGCAGAAGGCCCGCACCGAGCAAGGGCTCTTCGAATTCGACATGGTCGGGCAGCCCTTCGACGCCTTCGCCAGGAAGCGCACGGCCGATTTCCGCGCGCTGGCGGCCGAGGTCGGCCTCGCCAAGTGACGTGACGCGCGCGGCCCGGCAGGGACAGCGGAGGGCATAACCATGGTCGATCGCCTGGTCGGGTTGATCAGCATCCTGCTCGGCGCCGGAGCGATCTGGCATGCGCAGACATTGCATGTGCCCTTTGCTGCGGACCCGGTCGGGCCGCGCGTCTTCCCGACGGTGATCGGCGCCGTCCTGATCCTGGCCGGCGGCATCCTCGCCGCCCGGCCGGGCAAGGTCGAGCTCGAATTCGGCACCTGGCAGCGCGCGCTCGCGGTGCTCGTCGCGAGCCTGATCTATCCGCTGCTGCTCCTGCCGCTCGGCTTCATCCTGGCGACCGCGCTGCTCTGTTTCGCCGGGTCGCTCGCCTTCCATGCCCGGCCGCTGCCAGCGGCCGTGTCCGCCGTGGCGACGGCCGTCGTGTTCTTCGTGCTCCTCGACAAGCTGCTCGACCTGCCGCTGCCGCGCGGACCGCTGGGTATCTAGATGGACGCTTTCGCCGCCCTCCTCACCGGGTTCCAGGTCGCGCTGACGCCGCTGAACCTCGCCGTCGCCTTCGCCGGCGTCGCGCTCGGCACCGCGATCGGCGCGCTGCCCGGCATCGGGCCGATCAACGCGGTGGCGCTGCTGCTGCCGCTGTGCTTCGCCCTGAAGCTGCCGCCGGAGACGGCGTTGATCCTGCTCGCCGGGCTCTATTACGGCAGCGGCTATGGCGGACGCATCTCCTCGATCCTGCTCAACATCCCCGGCGATCCCGGGCTGGTGATGACCACGCTCGACGGCTATCCGCTCGCCAAGTCCGGGCGCGGCGCCGCGGCACTGGCGATCAGCGGCATCGGCAGCTTCGTCGGCGGCACCAGCGCCGTCATCCTGATGACCTTCCTCGCCGTGCCGCTGGCGCGGCTGGCCCTGTCCTTCGGCCCGGCCGACTATGTCGCCCTGATGGTGCTGTCCTTCGCGCTGCTCGGCACGATGAGCGAGGACAAGGCGGTGAAGACCTGGATCGCGGTCGCGCTCGGCCTGCTGCTGGCGATGGTGGGGATCGACGGGGGCACCGGGGTCGAGCGCTTCACCTTCGGCTCGATGGAGCTGCTCGGCGGCATCGATTTCACCAGCCTGACCATCGGCCTGTTCGCGGTCGCCGAAATCCTGGTCCTCGCGGAGGGCATGGTGACCGGCGTGGTTTCGCGCACCGGCGGCGGCGCCGGGCTGAGCTTCAGGGAGATCCTGTTCTGCGTGCCGGCGATGCTACGCGCCACCGGGATCGGCTTCTTCCTCGGCGTCCTGCCGGGCACCGGCGCTTCCGTGGCGTCGGCGATGGCCTACACCGCCGAGAAGCGCGTCTCGGACAAGGGCAGCTTCGGCAAGGGCGACATGCGGGGCCTCGCGGCGCCGGAGACGGCCGACAACGCGGCGCAGACCGGCTCGATGGTGCCGATGCTGGCGCTCGGCATTCCCGGCTCCGGCACCACGGCGGTGATGCTCGGCGCCTTCATGATGTATTCGATCACGCCCGGCCCGCTGCTGTTCACCCAGCGGCCGGAAGTGGCCTGGGGCCTGATCGCCTCGATGTATATCGGCAATCTGATGCTGCTGGTGCTCAACCTGCCGCTGGTCGGGCTGTTCGCCCGGCTGCTGCTGGTGCCGGCCTGGATCCTGTATCCCGGCATCCTCGCCTTGTCCTATGCCGGGGTCTACGCAGTCTCGAATTCGGCTTTCGAGCTCACCATCACCACCGCGATCGGCATTCTGGCCTATGCGATGCGCAAGGCGGGCATTCCGCTGATCCCGCTGATGCTCGCCTTCGTTCTGGCCCGCCTGCTCGAGGACAATTTCCGCCGCGCTTTGTCCCTGTCGGATGGCGGCTACGAAATCCTGTTCTCCACGCCGACGAGCATCGTCCTGTGGCTGCTGGCCGTTCTCGCGATCGGCATCCCGGCCGTCCGGCAGGTCATGCAGCGGGGCCGTCCGGCCGTGCATGAAGCGTGATGGCGCAGCAGCCCTGCGAGCGGGGCTGACATTCCGAGGCCGCAGCCTCGCCAACGGCCAGGGATCCGCAGACCGGCCGCCTGGTCCTGCTGCCTTCATAGGCCGTCGATGCCACTTCGCCCGCCGCACTCGGTTCGCTATCATCGAACAATGACTTGGCGCTTCGAGGATATGCTGACCTTTCTGAAGGTGGTCGAGGCAGGCGGCGTGACGGCCGCCGCTGCCGAGCTCAAGCTGTCGAAATCCGTGGTCAGCAAGCGCGTGAGCGATCTGGAGGATGCGCTCGGGCTCTCCTTGCTGCGACGCTCGACACGCCATGTGACCCCTACGGAGCGGGGCCGCTCCCTCTATGAACAGATGCGCCCCGCCTTCGGCGCGATCGACCAGATCGTCGAGAACGTGACGGACCATGCCGGCCCGTTGAACGGGCACCTTCGCATCACTGCGCCGATGAGCTTCGCGACGATGCATCTTGGGCCGATCCTCGCGGATTTCGCCCGGCTGCACCCCGGCCTCGAATTCGCGATCAATCTCGACGATCGCATTCAGGATCTCGTTTCGAGCGACTATGATCTCGCGGTCCGGATCGGCCGTCTGCCCGATTCCTCCCTGATCGCGCGCAAGCTCTGCATCAGCCGCCGCGTGGTCTGCTGCAGCCCGGCCTATGCGCGGGAGAAGACCCTGCCGCAGTCGATCGAGGAGATCAGGGCCCATTCCTGCATCGACTATGCCAATACCCATGCCAACCGGCTTTGGCAGTTCGCCTCGCCCGGCTCCGACGCCGCGCCGCGCGGCGTGGCGACGCATAGCCGCCTCGTGACCAACAATGGCGAGGTGATGCGGGACCTGGCGATTGCCGGGCTGGGCCTCGCAATCCTGCCTCTGTTCATCGTGGCCGACGCGCTCCGCTCCGGGGCGCTCATCCATGTCCTGCCGGACGAGAGGCCTCTGCCCGACACGATCTACGCCGTGTATCCGTCGACCCGCCACGTCTCCCGCCGCGTTCGGGCGCTCGTCGACTATCTCGGCCAGCGCCTGGCCGATGGCGCGCCGTGGGAGCAGGGGCTCGTCCGCTGAACGGGGCGGATGCAGGCCGGCGCGACGGCAGGAAACCGCCGTTTCACATTTCGCGCCCGAGCCACCGATCGAGCGACAGGCGCCCGCCGCCATGGACGGCCATGAGCGCATAGGATCCCAGCCATACGACCGTGAGATGATAGCCGGTGCCGCGCGGGATCATCACCATGACCAGGATGACCATGAGCTGGACGAAGAGCATGAAGGCGAGGGGGCGGGTCAGCAGCCCTAGGGCGATGGCGATGCCCCCGACCAGCTCGAGCCCGCTGGTGAAATAGGCCAGCGGCACCGCCGGTTCGAGGCCGAGATTCCGGAAGAGCTCGATATCGCGCGCCATGCCGCCGCCGAACAGCTTCCTCCAGCCGAACTCGGCCATGACAAGGCCGGAGGTCAGGCGCAAGAACAGATAGGCGAGCGGTTCGAGCGCTGCGTAGAGCGGGCCCAGAAAAGGCAGCAGCAAACGTGGCTTGTCCGGATTCTCAGTCATGTCGGGCTCTGTTCGCTGTGCGGGTTGTTCCGCTCGGGCCAGGAACGGCCGAGGGTTGCACCCGAGGTCGGTGGCCGATGGCGTCCAAGCGTCGGCCTGAATCGTTCGGCGCGAATGGCGATCTCAGGCAGTCAGACGACGCGGTCGAGGAAGTAGGCAAACTCCATCTGCGCGACATTCCCCGCGCCATGGGCCTGGAAGTGCTGGATGTGCGGCCCTTCGTTGTGATGCTTGTCGCGCTGCTCGCGCGAAGCCCAGTGCTCGACGAAGACAAAGCGGCCGGGTTCGTTCTGATCCACGAAGAGATCGTAGCGCAGGCTGCCGTCCTCCTTCCGCGAAGGTTCGACCACGGCCGCCAGATCGCGGCGCAATGCGTCTTCCTTGCCGGGCTTGGCGCGCAAGGCGACGACCAGGACCAGTTCACTCATCGTCGAAATCCTCCGATTGGAATCGTCGGATGCGCCGCCGGGGAGCAAGACGCTGCCCCGACGCGCGGCTTCGCCCCGCTATTCGGTGCGATCGTAGGAGAACTGGATGCCGGCCGTGCCGCCGGTCTCGATGAACAGGTTCATGAAGGCCGGCACGGTGTCCTTGCGGGCCCAGTCGCGCTGCAATTCGCAGAACAGCTGCGGCACGCTGATCATCTTGCCGCCGGCCTGCTCGATCCGGCGCAGCGCGGCCTCGTGCGCGGCGACCGAGGTGCCTCCGACGGCGTCGGCGACGACATAGACCTCGTAGCCCTCGGCCAGCGCGTCGAGCGCCGGGAAGGTCAGGCAGGCCTCGGTCCAGAGCGCCGTCATGATCAGCTTCTTGCGCCCGGTCGCCTCGACCGCCTGGCGGAATTCGATATCTTCCCAGGAGTTGATCGTGGTCCGGTCGATGGTCGGGATGCCCTTCAGCGCCTTCTGCACCTGCGGGATCGGCGGCTTGTTCAGGCCGGTCTTCACGTTCACCGTCGAATGGATGATCGGCAGGTCGTAGGCGACGGCGGCCTTGGACGAGCCGACGATGTTGTTGATCAGGAGCTGCCGGTCCATCGAGGCGATCGAGTTCACCTGGACCGGCTGGTAGTCGATGATGATGAAGGCCGCGTTCTGCGGGGTGAGGAGATGATCCTTGCGCGGATCGCGAATGGCTTCGCTGGTCATGTTGTCATCCTCGCTGCTGGGGCGGCTCGCTGACCGGGTGCCGGGACGGCGATGACGTGTCCGGAAGGCACGTCGCCGGGCCCGGAAAGCCTAGCATCAGGTCACTGCCGCAGAAGCGCCTTCACGGCGAACACGGTGTTCTGCGGGGGCGAACGAGGATGGCGGCCGAAAGCCTCGCCAGCGCGAAGGCAAAGGCCCATAGTCCGGGCAGCCGTTGCGAGGAGCCTCAGATGTCGTCCGTCCATCTCGTTTGCCACAGCGGTCTCGCGCAGGAGATCCGTGCCCGAACGCATGGTCTGAAAGCCGACGAGCCGGTCAGCGCGGGCGGCACCGACAGCGGGCCCGCGCCCTACGAGATCCTGCTCTCGGCGCTGGCGGCCTGCACCTCGCTGACGCTGCGGATGTATGCCGACCGCAAGGGCTGGGATCTCGGTCGGATCGAGGTCGAGGCCCGCTTCCTCCGGGATGCGAACGGGGAGGAGGCGATCCGGCGCGAAGTCTTCTTCAGCAAGCCGCAGGCACAGGACGCCCAGGAGCGTCTCGCGGCCGTCTGGGAGAAGACCCCGGTGACCAAGACGCTGAAGCGCAGCCTGTCGATCACCACGACGTTCCGGCCGCAGGAATAGGTCCGCGCTATCGTCCCAGGCGGCCGAGCAACTGGTCGGCGGACGAGCGGTCGGGACCCCAGGCCATGATGCCGAGCGGCTCGCGCAAATCCTATGGCGCGGGATCAGGCGACGGCGCCGCGCCTTCCGCCGTCATGCTGTCCTGAACGACGGCCACGCGGTCGAGCTTCGCCGTCATGGTGTCGAGCAGAGGCAGCGCCGCCGCGCCCAGCGCCGCCGTCAGGCGCCCGGTCGCGCCGCGCTGCACGCGTGCGATCGTGCGGCCCCGCCGGTTGGCCACAGAGACCGGCAAGGGAGACATGGCGGAGATCAGCGCATCGATGACGCCGTCGGGCATGCCGCCGCCGAGAATGACCGTCTCGGGGTCGAACAGGTTCTCCAGCATCGCGACAATCGGTGCGAGCAGGCCCGCGGCTTCGGCGATCCAGCCGAGGAGGGCAGGGTGTCCCTGCTCGTGCAGGCGCGCGATCTCGTCCGGCCCCGTGTCGGCGATCCCGGCCGCACGCAGCGTCTCGGTCAACGCATGGACCGAGGCGTAGCGTTCGAGACAGCCTTGACCGCCACAGGCGCAGGCGAGGCCGCCACGCACCACCGGGATATGGCCGATCTCGCCGGCATTGCCGAAAGCGCCGCGATAGGGCTGGCCGGCGACGATGACGCCAAGCCCGAGACCCGTGCCGAAATAGATCTGGCAGAAATGCCTGAGATTGCGCCCCAGCCCATGCAGATGCTCGCCGACCGCCGCCGCCGTGGCGTCGTTCTCGATCGTCACGGGCGTGCCCAGCGCCTCGGTGAGAAGCTGCTCGGCATCCTGCCCAGCCCAGCCGGGCAAGGGCGACGAGCCGACGGAGTTCATGCCCTCGACCTCGAAGGGGCCAGGCATGACCACGCCGCAGCCGAGCAGCCGTTTCGGCAGGCCTGCCGCGCCGCGTGCCTGCGCCAATTCCGCCGCAGCCAGCCTCTGGACTCCCTTGATCGTCACATCGTCCAGCGATGCGCTGCGCTGCGCCCTGATCCTGCCCGCGAGGTCGACGAGCACCGTCGTGACGTGGTCGGTCGCGATCTCCATCCCGGCGGTCATGCCGCCATCGGGGTTGACGGCGAGCTCCACCGGCGGCTGACCGCGCGCCGTGCGCCGCCGCCCCTGTTCCACCAGGAAGCCTTCCTCCACCAGCTCCGCGACGATGTTCGATACCGCCTGGGCGGTCAGCCGCGTCAGCGCCGCGATATCGGAGCGCCCGAGCAGCCCGTGCTGGCGCACGGTCTCCAGGACGACGCGGCGATTGTGGCTGCGCGTCCGCTCCGGATTGGTGCCGACGGCGACGCTGCGCGAGGGAGGCGGGCGGTGATGAGGCATGGACGGCCGGTGTGATTGCGGGAAGTCAGCCTGCGTCGACAATTAATCCAACTCAAGTGAATTAATCGATTGACAGGCAGCCGACGGTGGGATGACGATCATTGTCGAACGTCCTCAATGCCGGGCTCGATGGCGACGGCAGGGGCAGGGCGTCGCCAGAACAGGGGAGAGGGTCATGCGCGGCTTTCGCGGAATGCTGTTGGGTCTGATGGTCTCGGTCGGCGCGGTCGCCGGCGCGAAGGCGCAGACCGTCGAGATCGAATACTGGCAGTATGTCTTCGACGCGCGCGTCAAGGCGATGAACGAGCTGATCAAGCGCTTCGAAGCCGCCAACCCGACCATCAAGGTCAAGCAGACGACCTTCCCCTATGCCGACTACCAGACCAAGATCGCCGCGGCGATGCCGGCCGGCCAGGGCCCGGATGTCGTGCAGCTCTTCTATGGCTGGCTCGACAATTTCGTCGGCGCCAAGTTCATCCAGCCGCTGCCGCGCGACGCCTTCCCGCCCGCGGCGATCGAGAAGGATTTCTATCCGATCGTCTCGGCGATGAAGCGCGACGGCGAGTATTATGCCCTGCCGACGGCGGTGCGCTCGCTTGCGCTGTTCTACAACAAGAAGCTCTTCCAGGAGGCCGGGCTCGACCCGAACACGCCGCCGAAGACCGTCGACGAACTGCTCGACATGGCCAAGAAGACGACCAAGCGCGACGGCGCCGGCAACATGCTCTCGGCCGGCATCACGCTCGACTTCCCCGGCCAGGACTACCATTGGTGGCGCGAGACGCTGCTGCGCCAGAACGGCGGCGCGCCCTATAGCGACGACAACAAGACCGTGACCTACAACAGCGAGGCCGGCGCCAAGTCGCTGAACTGGTATGCCGATCTCCAGCGCGTCCACAAGGTCGGCCAGGTCGGCTTCATGGACGAGGGCCAGGCCGCGTTCCGCGCCGGCCGCGCCGCGATGACCATCGACGGCTCCTTCCGCCTCGGCGCCTTCGGCGGCATCAAGGCTTTCGAATGGGGCGTCGCCGAGCTTCCCGCCTCGGCCGACGGCAAGAAGGCGAATTTCGCCAGCTACTGGGTCAACGCCATCACCACCAAGCCGACCGGCGAGAAGCTGGAAGCCGCCAAGAAGTTCCTCGCCTTCGTCACCACGCCCGAGGCGATGCAGCTCTGGCTCGAGACCGTCGGCGAGCTGCCGGCGCGCAAGGAAGCGGCCGAGACCGAGAAGAACCTGAACCACCCGGTCTACGGGCCGTTCCTCAAGGCGCTCGGCTACTCCCACGCCACGGTCTTCGTCGACGAGATGGCCCAGCGCCAGGTCTCGCTCGACATGATCAACCGCGTGCTGCTGCAGAACCAGGACGCCAAGGCCGCGCTGGCCGAGGCTGCCAAGGCCGAGCAGCCCATCCTCGACCGCTTCTACAAGAAGTGATGCGGATCGGGCGCTGGATCGGATTGTCGCGATGAACGCCTCTTCGTCTCGTGTCGATGCGCAGTCCGGCGCCCGTCTCTCGTCGGGCCTGAGCATGCGCCAGAAGCAGGTCCTCTGGGCCTGGTCCTTCCTGGCGGTGCCGGTGCTGTTCTATGCGGTGGTGCGCTTCTATCCGACGCTGGAAGCGTTCTGGATCGCCACCACCAACTGGAACCTCTTGACCAAGCCCTCCTTCATCGGGCTCGCCAATTTCAAGCGGCTGATGGCCGACCCCGTGTTCTGGCAGGTCTTCCGCAACACCGCGCTCTACCTGCTCCTGGGCACGCCGATCAGCCTGCTGCTCGCCTTCACCATCGCCTATCATCTCGACCGCGTGCGCTTCCTGCACGGCTTCATCCGGGCCCTGTACTTCCTGCCCTTCCTGACGACCGCAGCGGCGATGGCCTGGGTCTGGCGCTGGTTCTACCAGCCGGTGCCGATCGGCCTGTTCAACAACCTTCTCGCCGGGCTCGGCATCGCCCAGCAGCCCTTCCTGCGCTCGACGACGCAATCGCTGCCCGCCGTTCTGGCGCCCGCGATCTGGGCGGGGCTCGGCTTCCAGGTGGTGATCTTCATGGCCGGCCTGCGCGCCATCCCGACGACCTATTACGAGGCCGCCCGCATCGACGGCGTCTCGAACGGAACGATCCTGCGGCGGATCACCCTGCCGCTGCTCAAGCCGACGATCGTCTTCCTCGTCGTCTTCTCCTCGATCGGCTTCCTGCGGATCTTCGACCAGGTCTACAACATGACCAGCCAGACGAGCAGCGATCCAGGCGGGCCGCTGAACGCGACCAAGCCGCTCGTGCTGATGATCTACCAGACGGCCTTCTCCTCCTTCGACATGGGCTATGCCGCGGCCCAGACCGTCGTGCTCTTCCTCGTGCTGCTGGCCGTCTCGCTGCTGCAGCTCAGGCTGCTGAGGGACCGCTGATGAGCGCCGCCGCATCCCCGCTCGCCCTGCGTTTCGAGCCCGGCCGCATCATCGCCTGGCTGCTGCTCTTCGGCGGCGGCCTGCTGATGGTGACGCCGCTCGCCTTCATGTTCGCGACCTCGCTGAAGGATTCCTCCGAGATCTACGATCTCGCCTTCTTTCCGGCCCATCCGACGTTCGACAATTACCTCACCGTGCTGTCGGACGGCCGCTTCCTGCGCTGGTTCCTGAATTCCTTCGGCATCGCGACGGTGGTGACGCTGTCCAACGTCTTCTTCGACAGCCTCGTCGGCTACACCCTGGCGAAGTTCCAGTTCCGCGGCCGCTACCTCGTCTTCATCGCGATCCTCTCGACGCTGATGATCCCGACCGAGATGCTGGTCATCCCCTGGTACGTCATGGCCAAGAACTTCGGCTGGCTCGACAGCTACTGGGGCATCATGTTCCCGGGCATGATGACGGCCTTCGGCACCTTCCTGATGAAGCAGTTCTTCGAGACCGTGCCGAACGACTTCCTCGAAGCCGCCCGCATCGACGGCCTCAACGAGTTCGCGATCTTCTGGCGCATCGCCCTGCCGCTGGTTACGCCGGCGCTCTCGGCGCTCGCGATCTTCACCTTCCTCAGCAACTGGACGGCCTTCATCTGGCCGCTGATCGTGACCACGAGCAAGGAACTCTACACGCTGCCGGTCGGCCTCACGAGCTTCGCGGTGGAATCGCAGGTCCAGTGGGAGCTGATCATGACCGGTGCCGCGCTCGCGACCCTGCCGACGCTCACCGTCTTCCTGCTGCTCCAGCGCTACATCGTGCGCGGCGTCGTGCTCGCCGGGCTCAAGGGCTGATCCAGATGACCACGCATGACGATCCGAGGGCGCGCGACGCGTCCGTCTTTCCCGATCCGGTCTACAAGGAGACCGTGCTGCGGCCGCTCTTCGACGGCGCGAAGACGCATCACGTCGCGGGCTTCCGTGCGATCGACCGCGCCCATCTGGTCATGCTGGCCGAGACCGGAATCCTGCCGCGCGCCACTGCGGGCCGGATCGCCCGCGCCCTGGCCGAGATCGACGCCGAGATCGACCCGGCCGGGTTGAGCTATGACGGCACGGTCGAGGATTTCTTCTTCCTGATCGAGGCGGAGCTGAAGAAGCGCCTGCCAGCCGACGACACTGGCCGCCTCCACACCGGCCGCTCGCGCAACGATATCGACCACACGCTGTTCAAGCTGGCCCTGAAGCCGAAGTTCGACCGGCTCGCGGCCAAGCTGCGCGCGCTGATCACGGCTGCGCTTGGTCTGGCCGAGCGCGAGAAGGCGACGCTGATCGTCGCCTACACCCATGGCCAGCCGGCGCAGCCGACCACTTTCGGCCATTACCTCTCGGCTGCCATCGAAGTGATGCTGCGCGACCATGAGCGGCTGGTGCAGGCGCGCGCCCTGCTCGATCTCTCGCCGATGGGCGCGGCCGCGATCACCACCTCGGGCTTCCCGCTCGACCGCGCCCGCGTCGCGCATCTGCTCGGTTTCGCCGCGCCCTTGCAGAACTCCTATGGCTGCATCGCCGCAATCGATTATGCCACCGCGACCTATTCGGCGGTCGAGCTCGTCTTCCTGCATCTCGGCCGGCTGATCCAGGATTTGCAGGTCTGGACTGCTTTCGAGGTCGGCCAGCTCTACGTCCCCAACGCCTTCGTGCAGATCTCCTCGATCATGCCGCAGAAGCGCAATCCGGTGCCGATCGAACATCTGCGGCACCTGGCGTCGCAGACGATGGCGCGAGCCCGGATAATGCGCGACATCGTCCACAACACGCCCTTCACCGACATGAACGACGCCGAAGGCGAGACCAACGAGGCCGGCTACCAGGCCTTCGCCACGGGCGAGCGCGTGCTCGACCTCCTCGCAGCCTTGCTGCCGGCGCTTCAGGTCGATGGCCGGCGCGTCGCCGAGAACATTCGCCGCTCCTGCATCACCATCACCGAGCTCGCCGACACGCTGGTACGCACTGAGGGCCTTTCGTTCCGCACGGCCCATGAGATCGCAGCCGATGTCGCCCGCGCCGTGGTTGCGGCCGATGGCGACCTGCCGCGCGATGGCTATGCCCCGTTCCGCAGCGCCTTCCGCCAGCATGCCGGCCGCGAGCCGCAGTTGAACGAGGCTGCTTTTGCAGAAGCCGTCTCGCCCGAGCATTTCGTCGCGGTGCGCGAGCGCTTCGGCGGGCCGGGGCCGCAGGCGCTGACCAGCGCCATCGCCGGATATCGCGGCGCCCTCGCTGCGGCCGAGCTGGCCGCGACCGCGACCGCCGCCCGCGAAGCTTCGGCTCACCACGAACTCGACGCCGCCTTCGCGGATCTGATGGGAGCGGCCTGATGGCGGCGATAGAGCTTCAGGGCCTGGTCAAGCGCTACGGCAAGACGCAGGTCGTCCACGGCATCGACCTCACGATCGAGGACGGCGAGTTCGTCGTCTTCGTCGGCCCCTCCGGCTGCGGCAAGTCCACCACGCTGCGCATGATCGCGGGGCTGGAGGAGATCGACGGCGGCACGATCTCGATCGGCGGCCGGGCGGTCAACCGGCTCGAGCCGAAGGAGCGGAACATCGCCATGGTGTTCCAGAACTATGCGATCTACCCGCATATGAGCGTCGCCGAGAATATCGGCTTCGGGCTCTACACCGCCAAGCTCGACAAGGCCGAGAAGCGCCGCCGCGTCGAGGAGACCGGGCGCATCCTCGGGCTGGAGGCGCTGCTGGAGCGCAAGCCCTCGGCCCTGTCGGGCGGCCAGCGCCAGCGCGTCGCCATCGGGCGCGCCATGGTGCGCGACCCTGCCGCCTTCCTCTTCGACGAGCCGCTCTCCAATCTCGACGCGCAGCTGCGCGCGCAGATGCGGCTCGAGATCAAGCGGCTGCACCAGCGGCTCGGTCGCACCATCGTCTTCGTCACCCATGACCAGGTCGAGGCGATGACGCTGGCCGACCGCATCGTGGTGATGCGCGATGGCCGCATCCTCCAGGTCGGAGCGCCGATGGAGCTCTACGAGAAGCCGGCCGATGTCTTCACCGCCCGCTTCATCGGCTCGCCCACGATGAACATCCTTCCGGCACGGGCGACAACGGCGGCCGGCGCCACGACTCTCGCCCTCGGAGAGCAGCCGCTCGCCCTGCCGACCGCAATGGGCACCGTCCCGGCCGATCTCCTGGTCGGCGTGAGACCGCAGCAGCTGCGCGTGCTGGCGAACGGCGAGGCTTCCGACCTCGTCCTGAGCGGAAAGGCGGCGGTCATCGAGCCATTGGGTTCCGAGACCTTCGTGCATGTCGAGCATGGCGGCGGACTCATCCTCGCCTCGGCCCCCGCCAAGGCGCCGCCGGCCGTGGGCGAGATCGTGCGTCTCGGCGCGCCCGCCTCGGCGCTCACCCTGTTCGATGCCGCGAGCGAGCGGGCGCTATGAGCGCCGAACGCCATCTCGTCCTGAGCATCGGCCGGCTCTATTGCGACATCGTCTTCCGCGGCTTCGACGCATTGCCGCAGCTGGGTGAGGAGCGTTTCGCGCGCGAGGTCGCGGTCGTGCCGGGGGGCGGCGGCTTCATCACGGCGGCGCATCTGGCCTCGCTCGGCGCGCCTGCGGCCCTGCTGTCGCGCATCGGCGTCGACCCGCTCTCGAATGCGATCGCGCCGGCGCTGGCGGAGAGCGGCGTCGACCTGCGCTGGCTCGAGCGCGCGCCGGAAGCCGGCCCGCAGCCGACCGTGGTGATGGTGCAGGGCGGCGAGCGCGCCTTCCTCTCCCGCCGGGCCGGCACGGCGCGCCCCGCTACCCTGGGCGCGGCGCTGGCCGATCCCGCGGTGCGCCATCTCCACATCGCCGAATTCGCGACGCTCGCCGAGATCCCGGAGCTGATCTCCGCGGCCAAGCGCGCCGGCCTCACCGTCTCGCTCGATCCGAGCTGGGACGATGCCTGGATCCGCGACCCCGATCTCGTCCAGCGCGCGAACGGCACCGATTTCTTCCTGCCCAACGCCGCGGAAGCTCGCGCCATCACCGATTGCGACGACCTCGACCAGGCCGGTGCCAGGCTCGCGCGTCATTTCCCCGTCGTCGTCATCAAGGATGGCGAACAGGGGGCGCGGCTCTACCAGCGCGAGACGAGCCTCAGGCTGCCGGCGCCGCAGGGAGGGCCGGTTCTCGACACCACCGGGGCGGGCGATGCCTTCAATGCCGGCTTCGTCGCCGCCTGGCTCGCAGGCCGGCCAGCGGCATCTGCGCTCGCCGAGGGCATTGCCTGTGGTACCCTTTCAGTCCAAGGCGTCGGCGGCGCCGGCATGAGGCTGTCGCGCGAGCGCGTCGCCGGAATCAGCGAAGCCTTGCTCGCGAAGCATGATCGCGTCGATGCCTGAAGCGCTCCTGACCCGCGAGGCCGCCGAAGCGGCCGATATCGCCGCCGGCCAGTTCGCCGCGAACGCGGAGATCATGGCCGCGCTGGCCGAGCGCCTGCGCCGCAAGCCGCCGGCTTTCGTGGCGACCTGCGCGCGCGGCTCGTCCGACCATGCCGCGACCTATGGCAAATATCTCATCGAACGCACGCTCGGGCTTCCCGTCGCCTCGCTCGGGCCGAGCCTCGCTTCGGTCTATGATGGGCGCCTCGATCTCTCCGGCGCGCTCTTCATCGCCGTCTCGCAGTCAGGCCGCAGTCCCGACGCCCTGCGGCTGACGGAAGCGGCCAGGCGTGGCGGCGCGCTCGTGGTGGGTTTCGTCAACGACGAGGCGTCCCCGCTCGCCGGCCTCGTGGACGTGCTGGTGCCGCTCCATGCCGGCCCGGAGCACAGCGTCGCCGCCACCAAGAGCTTCCTCGCCACCTGCGTCGCCTTCCTGCATCTCGTCTCCGTCTGGAGCGAGGATCCGGCGCTCCTGTCGACGCTGGAGCACGCGCCGCGCCTCCTGACCGAGGCCGGCGCCTGCGACTGGTCGACCCCGCTTTCCGCCTTGCGGCAGGCATCGAGCCTCTACGTCATCAGCCGCGGGCTTGGACTGGGTATCGCTCAGGAAATGGCGCTGAAATTCAAGGAGACCTGTCGCATCCATGCCGAGGCCTTCAGCGCCGCCGAAGTGCTGCATGGGCCGATGGCGCTGGCAGGCCCCGGTTTTCCGGTGCTGGTTCTGGACCCGGCGGATGAGGGGAGCGACAGCACCCGTTCGGTCGCAGCCGCCTTCGCCGGACATGGCGCCACCGTCGCCTATGCCGGGGACGGTGCGGCAGCCGCCACCACATTGCCGATGCCACCCGATGTCCCGGCTGCGCTGACGCCGCTCGTGCAGGTGCGCGCCTTCTATGGCGGCGTCGCCGCGCTCGCGGCGGCGCGCGGGCTGGACCCCGACAGACCGCCTCATCTGCGGAAGGTCACGCAGACGCGGTGAGAGGGGCGGCGGGCGGCCGCCGCGCCTTTGCGCTCACGACTGCCGGCTTGTCTCGAGAGGCCGGCCTCGCCAGCTCGCTGCGCCGGGGCCTGGTTCCGGTTACCGGTTCAATCGGCAACCCCGAAGGCGTTGCGAACGGCATAGAGCTCCGCCATGAAATCTGAAACCAGGCCAGAGTTCACGCCGTCCGGCGGCCTGAGCAGGAGCGCCCTGAAATGGACGGCCGGCTCGAAGGGCCGAACGGCGATGCCCTGAATCATCTTGTCGGCGATGATGAACGGATTGACGAGACCGATGCCGAGGCCTTGTGCCGCCAGGATAGCGATGGTCACGCCATAGGGCGTTTCCACCAGGATGCGGGGCTGGACGCCGTGCTCCGCGAAGATCCTGTCCATGGCGAGCCGCACCGTGTCCTCCGGTGCCAGCGCCAGGAAGCCCTGATCGTCCAGGTCAGCGGGCGTGATCACGGCCCGGCTCGCCAGCGGATGGCCCAGCGGCATGACACAGACGGCACGCGGCGTGGTGAAGACGCTGTACAGGACACCGTTGGTGTCGATCTCGTCCGCTGCCAGGCCGATGTCGAAGCTGCCGGATGCCACCAGGTCGCGAACGACATTGGAGGTGCGCACCTGATAGCTGATCCGCACCTGCGGGTGCTTGCGCGAGAATGCCGTGATGGCCCGCGGGACCAGGCCGTGCCCGAGCGCAGAGAGGCTGGCGACACGGATGGTCCCGGCGCCGACCTCCTTGATCTGGGCGGCCCGCAGCTTGAGGCGGTCGAGGCCGACCAGATTGGCCTTCACCTCGGCGTGGAAGAGCAGGGCTTCCCGGGTCGGCACCAGCCGGCCCCGGATCCGGTCGAAAAGGCTGAAGCCGAGCTCGGCTTCGAGCTTGGCGAGCGAGCGGCTGATCGCCGGCTGGGACGTGTCGAGCAAAGCCGCCGCGGCCCCGGCTCCGCCGCTGGTCATGATCGCGTGGAAGACGTCGATGTCGCGCAGGTTCATGGGCAAGCCATATCAAAATCGGATCGAGTCTATCGATGCGGTCATAGATGGCAATGTACAGGCTCGGCTAGCGTCTGCCCATGACGACATCCGACGACACCTCGCATATTCACCCGCCCGAGCGTTCGCGGCAGCCGTTCCAGGCGGTCGCGATGCCGGTGGAGCGCGCTTCGACCATCGTCTTCGACGATCTCGAGGCGTTCGAGACCCGGGCGGAGCGCGTCTATGACGGCTTCAGCTACGGGCTTTACGGGACGCCGACGAGCCGGCTTCTCGAGGACCATATCGCCCGGCTCGAAGGGGCGGCGAGGGCGCTCGTCGTGCCGTCCGGCATGGCGGCGATGACGCTGGCGACGATGGCGGTGTGCCGGAGCGGCGACCGCATCCTGATGCCCGAGACGCTGTATGGCCCGGCGCGGGACATGATCCTGCGCTTCCTCGGGCCGCTCGGCATCGCCGCACAATCCTACGACCCGCGGCTCGATGCCGGAATCGCGGGGCTTCTCGACGAGCGCACGCGGCTGGTCTGGGTGGAATCGCCAGGCTCGGGGACTTTCGAGGTCCAGGACGTGCCGGCGATCGTCGCGGCTGCCCACCAGGCGGGCGCGCTGGTCGCCGCCGACAACACCTGGGCCTCGCACCTCCTGTTCAAGCCGCTGGCCCACGGCGTCGACATCAGCATGCAGGCCCTGTCGAAGCATGCAGGCGGGCATGGCGACCTGCTGATGGGCTCGCTCGCCGTGCGGGACGAAGGCCTGTTCCGGCGCCTGAAGGATACGGCGCGCTTCCTCGGCTACGGCGTCTCGCCGGAAGATTGCGCGCTGTGCGAGCGCGGCCTGATGACCATGCCGGTCCGGATGCGCCATGCCGCCGCGACGGCGGTCGAGATCGTGAGCTGGCTATCGAGGCGGCCCGAGGTCACCCGGATCCTGCACCCGGCCATGCCGGACCATCCCGGGCATGCGGTGTGGAAGCGGGATTTCGCGGGCGCGGCCGCGGTGTTCTCGATCGTGCTGCGGCCCGAGCTCGCGCCCTTGCAGAACGAGGTTCTGAGGCGGATGCGCCTCTTCAAGCTCGGCGCGAGCTGGGGCGGTGTTCATTCGCTGATCGCGGTCAACGACCCGCGGAAAGGTCGGACCAGCCTCGACTGGCTGCCATCGGGGCCGGTCTGGCGGTTGTCGATCGGCCTGGAAGCGCTCGAGGACCTGATCGGCGATCTCGAGCAGGCCTTCGCCCCCTTCGCGGAATTCGCGACGGCGTCGAAGGCGGTGGGCCGCAGGGCGGCTGAATAACCATAGCAAACTCAAAACGGGGAACGGAGACAGCCATGACAAGATTGAAAGTGTTGCTCGGCGCGGCGCTTGCCGCCGCCGGCCTGACGGCAGGCGCCGGCGAGGCCGGCGCGCAGAGCGTCGTGAACAAGATCAAGCAGCGCGGCTATGTCAGCTGCGGTGCGAGCCAGGGCGTGCCCGGCCTCTCGCGGCCTGACGAGAACGGCTATTATCGCGGCTTCGATTCCGATATCTGCCGGACCTTCGCGGCGGCCATCCTCGGCGACAAGGACAAGATCCGCTTCGTGCCGCTCAATGCCGGCCAGCGCTTCCCGGCGCTGCAGACCGGCGAGATCGACGTGCTGTCGCGGACCTCGACCATCACCCTCTCGCGCGACACGGTGGTCCGCTTCGTCTGGATCACGCTCTACGACACCGACGGCCTGCTCGTGCGCAAGGCCGACAGGATCACCGACCCCAAGCAGCTCGCCGGAAAGACGGTCTGCCTCCAGGGCGGCGGCAGCCTGACGGAGAAGGCGATCGAGGAGACCGAGGAAGAGCACGGGATCACGATGAAGAAGGTCTATTTCGACTCGACGATCCAGGCGCGCGATGCCTTCTTCGGCGGCCGTTGCGACACCTATGTGACCGATGGCACGGCCGCCGCCGGCCAGCGCGCCTCGGTGGCCAAGAACCCGGACGACTACGACATCATCAAGGTGGGCCATGCGGCCGAGCCGAACGGCGTCGCGGTCGCGCGCGGGGACGACCAGCTCTTCGACATCACGCGCTGGACGATCAATGCCCTGCTCTGGGCCGAGCTCCACGGCATCACCGCCAAGAACATCGACGAGAAGCTGAAATCCGGATCGAGCGAGATCAAGCGGGTGCTCGGCCAGGAGGCGGGCTTCGGCAAGGCGCTCGGGCTCGACGACAAATGGGTCTACAACGTCGTCAAGCAGATGGGGAACTACGCCGAGATCTGGGACGGCAATCTCGGCAAGGCCAGCCCCCTCAAGGTCGATCGCGGCATGAACGCGCTCTGGAAGGATGGCGGCCTGAACTACCCCTATCCCTGGGACTAGCCTCTGCCGGGGGAGCGCGACGAACGCTCCCCCGTTCGATGACCAAGCCGGATAAGGGGAGAGCGGCATGCTCAGCGATGCCAGGGCGAGATCGATCGTCATTCAATGCCTGTTGGTGGCGGCCGTCATTGGCGCCGCGACACTGCTCGTCACCACGACCTTCACGAACCTGCAGATGCGCGGCATCCCGATCGGGTTCGACTTCCTGACGACGCCGTCCCGGATCGTGATCTCCGAGGCGATCCTCTCCTACAAGTCGCGCGACCCGTATTACTGGGCGATCGTCGTCGGGCTGGCGAACACGGTCTTCATCTCCGCGCTGGTCATCGTCTTCTCGTCGGTGCTCGGCCTGATCGTCGGCGTGACCCGGCTGAGCAGCAATCCGCTCGCTGCCGGCACCTGCCGGGTCTGGGTCGAGATCGCCCGCAACTCGCCGCCGATCGTCCTGCTGATCTTCCTCTATTCGCTCTGGTGGAAGGTCCTCCCGCCGGTCGGCGAGGCGCTCAATCCGATACCCGGCGTCTTCGCCTCGATGCGCGGCGTCATGGTGCCGAGCGTGCATGTCGACATGGAAACGGCGGGAGTCGTCCTGATCGCCCTTGCCGGGCTGCTCGTGCTCGTCGCCCGGATGGCCGGGGTCCTGCGCCGCTTCCGGTCCCCCCTGAGCTGGGCCGCTGCCGCAATGCTGCTGCTCGGCCTCTGGGTCGCCGATGCCGGCTTCTCGACCGACTGGCCGGTCTTCGCGGGTTCGAATTTCCAGGGCGGGCTGGAGCTGACACCGGAGCTCAGCACGATCCTGATCGGCCTGACGCTCTACACCACCGGCTTCATCGCCGAAATCGTGCGAGGCGGCGTCCTGTCGGTGGGGCCGGGGCAATGGGATGCCGGCCGCTCGGTCGGCCTGTCCCGGACCCAGATCCTGCGGCTGATCGTGATCCCGCAAATGCTGCGGGTGATCGTGCCGCCGCTCAACAGCCAGTACATCAACGTCGTCAAGAATTCGACGCTGGCGATCGCTGTCGGCTACCCGGATTTCCTTGCGGTGATGAATACCATCATCAGCAAGTCCAGCCATTCGATCGAAGGCGTCTTCATCATCCTGGGCGTCTACCTCGCCCTGAACCTGACCCTGTCGAGCGCGGCCAATTGGTACAACCGCCGCATCGCCATCGTGGAACGCTGACCCCGTGAAGACGATTTCGCTCCCTCTCTCCGAGGCGCCCGTGCCGGCGCAGGCCTGGTCCGCACCGCTCCTGGCCTCGCTGCGCCGGACTGTCGGGCTGCTGTTCGGCTCGCCGCTGAATGCCGGCCTGACGCTGGCTTTCGGCGCGATGCTCGCCGTCACCGTGCCGCCGATGCTGCGCTGGCTGGTGCTCGACGCCGTCCTCTTCAATCCGGATCCAGCCGCCTGCCGCGCCGCGTCCGGTGCCTGCTGGAGCTTCATCTACGCCAAGTCGGGCCAGCTGCTGTTCGGCATCTACCCGGTCGCGGAGCGCTGGCGGCCGGCCCTCGTCTGCCTCATGATCCTGGCCTTGCTCGGATGGTCGGTCCGGCCGGCGAGCTGGACGCCGCGTCTGCTCGGGCTCTGGATCGGGGCGCTCGCGCTGATCGCCTGGCTGATGGGCGGCGGGCTCGGCCTCGAAGAGGTGCCGACCTCCGCCTGGGGCGGCCTGCCGGTGACGCTGATCCTCACCGTCGTCGCGATCGGCATCGCCTTCCCGGTCGGGATCCTGCTCGCGCTGGGCCGCCGCTCGACGATGCCGGCCGTGCGGATCGCCGCGGTTATCGCGATCGAGTCGGTTCGCGGCCTGCCGCTGCTCTCGATCCTCTTCGTCGCCTCGATCATGCTGCCTCTGTTCCTGCCGGAGGCGCTGCTGCCCGACAAGTTCGTGCGCGCCCTCGTCGCCCTGACCATCTTTGCTGCGGCCTATCTCGCAGAAGTCATCCGCGGCGGGCTGCAGGCGATCCCGAAGGGGCAGTACGAGGCGGCTGCGGCACTCGGCCTGCCGTTCTGGCGCACGCAATATCTCGTCATCCTGCCGCAGGCGATCAGGGTGGTGATCCCGGCTTTGGCCAACACGATCATCGTGATGATCAAGAACACCAGCCTCGTGCTCGTGGTCGGGCTGTTCGACCTGATCAGCTCCGGCAAGGCGGCGCTGGCCGATCCGGCCTGGCCGTCGCCGGCGGCCGAAACCTTTCTCTTCATCGGCGCGATCTTCTTCGCCCTGTCCTTCTCATTCGCCCGCTTTGCTGATTTTCTGGAGCGGCGCGGCCCCGCTGCTCGCTAGGAGAGGTCTCCATGACCATGGCAATGGCAGAAACGAAGATGATGGACACGCGGCCCGCGGCGCTGAAGCCGACCTCGCTGAACACGGCGACGGCGGTCGAGATGACGGGCGTCAACAAGTGGTATGGCGAGTTCCACGTGCTGCGCGACATCAACCTGAAGGTCAGCCGGGGCGAGAAGCTGGTGATCTGCGGTCCGTCTGGCTCGGGCAAGTCGACGATGATCCGCTGCATCAACCGTCTGGAGGAGCACCAGAAGGGCCAGATCGTCGTCGACGGGACGGAGCTGACGAACGACTTGAAGAAGATCGACGAGATCCGCCGCGACGTCGGCATGGTGTTCCAGCACTTCAACCTGTTCCCGCATCTGACGATCCTGGAGAACCTGACGCTGGCGCCGATCTGGGTGAAGAAGATGCCCAAGAAGGACGCCGAGGAGATCGCGATGCACTATCTCAAGCGCGTCAAGATCCCGGAGCAGGCGGCGAAGTATCCGGGCCAGCTTTCGGGCGGGCAGCAGCAGCGCGTGGCGATCGCGCGTTCGCTGTGCATGAGCCCGAAGATCATGCTGTTCGACGAGCCGACCTCGGCGCTCGACCCGGAGATGGTGAAGGAGGTGCTCGACACCATGGTGTCGCTGGCGGAGGAGGGCATGACCATGCTCTGCGTCACCCATGAGATGGGCTTCGCCCGCCAGGTCGCCGACCGGGTGATCTTCATGGACGCCGGCCAGATCGTCGAGATGAACACCCCGGACGAGTTCTTCAGGAACCCGCAGCACGAGCGCACCAAGCTCTTCCTCAGCCAGATCCTGCACTGAC
>NZ_FUYX01000013.1 GCF_900168195.1 Allobosea thiooxidans
CGAAATGTATGGTCCGCTCCGTCATTGCAAGGCGATTTGGAGGGCTGCTGACGATTGACAGTTTGCGTAAATGTATCCGGCCTCTCGCGAGTGGGCTGCTGTTGCAGCCAGGCCATGATGAGATGCGCGCATGCCGTTCCCACTAAGCTGGTTCGGGCGCGGAGCCCGCTTTCGACCGAAGGGCTTACGGCATGCCGATCGACTGTCTCGTCATCATTCTCCCGAGCCTCGCAATCTGCTTCCCGGGCGCTTCTACGGCATGAACGCAGGATCGCGTCGTTCGTAGAGCGCCCCCGGCTTCTGGATGATCACCCACGCAATGCGAGCGATCTTGTTGGCCAAGGCGACAGTCACCTTGTTGATGTGCATGCGCTGCTCCAGCGCATCGAGCCAGGCCCCGAGGGCGTGGCGTGTCCGATCCAGATGCATCAGACAGGATCGTGCGCCGTGGATCAGCAGGCGTCGGACATAGCCGTTGCCGCGCTTGCTGATCCCCAACAGGGTCTGCTTGCCGCCGGTTGAGTGTTCCCGCGGCACGAGTCCGAGCCAGGCTGCGAGGTCGCGCGCCCTCCTGAACTGGACGCCGCGGCCGACGGCCGCCAGGAGCGCGGAGGCGCCGAGGGGGCCGATGCCGGGAACCGTCATCAACCGCCGGGCGACGTCATCGCGCTGAACCAGCGCTTCGATCTCACGTGTGATCTGGGCGATCCGACCTTCGAGGCGCTCCAGGTCTTCGAACAAGCCTGTCACCAATCGGCGTATCGCCGGCGATAGATCATTCTCCTCATCGGCCACGACTCGCGGCAGATCCAGCTTGAAAACACCGGCGCCTTGCCTGATGGCGACACCATATTCGAGACAGAAGCCACGCATCTGGGTGATCAGGCGCGTGCGCTGCATCACCATCTGGTCCCGCACGCGATGCAAAGACTGGACGTCGATCTGCTCGATTGCCTTGACCTCGACGAACCGCATGGATGGGCGCGTCACCGCCTCCGCAATCGCTTCGGCATCCAGCGTGTCCGACTTGTTCGACTTCAGATATGGCTTCACGAATTGCGCAGGCATGATGCGCACGCGATGGCCGAGACCTTGGAGCTTGCGCGCGAGCCACTGCGAGCCAGGGCAGGCCTCCATGCCGACGAGAGCCGGCGCCGCGCGATCGAAGAACGCCAGCAAGGTCTCGCGCCGGAACTTCATCCGCCGCAGGAGCTGACCGCTCTGATCCACGCCGACGACGTGGAAGATGTTCTTGCCGAGATCCACACCGTAGACGGCGGCATCACAAGACTGATGCTGGCTCATGACTCTTCTCCTCCTGGATCGTCACAGCATGACGGTGGGAGACGGAGCGGACCATCCCATTAGCGGTGTTCAAGACGTGGATGCTCGCCACAGGGGCGAGCATGACGTCTCCGGGCCCCCGCGCGGCGGGGCTTCGCCGCCGGCGATGCCGGTCAGTCTTCGGATTGTTCCGGCTCCCCGGCCTGCCGCGCCAGCAGGCGGGCCTTCTTCGGCCCCTCGACCAGCGACTTGAAGACGCCGCGCAAGGTCCGCGCCTCCTGCTCGGTCATGTCGAGCCGGTGCAGGATGTCCCGCAGATTGGCGGTCATGACCGGCTTCTTGCCGGGCGGGAAGAAACCGCAGAGATCGAGCTCGCTCTCGAGATAGTCGAACATCGACAGGATCATCTCGCGCTTGGCCGGTGGGGAGGGGTTGTTCTCGCGGAAGGGCGGCTCGCCGCCAGTGGTCTTGAACCATTCATAGCCGTTGAGCAGCACGGCCTGGGCGAGGTTCAGCGAGGCGAAGGCAGGGTTGACCGGGAAGGTCAGGATCGCGTCGGCGAGGCTGATCTCCTCATTGGTGAGGCCGATGCGCTCGCGCCCGAACAGGATGCCGACGCGCTCGCCGCCACCGACGCGCCCCGCGACCTCGGGCATCGCCTCGGCCGGGGTGAGCACGCGCTTCATCTGGCCGCGCTCGCGGGCGGTCGTCGCCAGCACATGGTTGAGATCCGCGACGGCCTCGGCCGCGCTGGCAAAGAGGCGGGCGTTCTCGAGGATGTGCGTGGCGCCGGAGGCGGCCGCCGTCGCGCCCTTCTTCAGGCCGCCGCCGCTCGGCCAGCCGTCGCGCGGAGCGACGAGGCGCATCTCGGAGAGGCCGAAATTCGCCATGGCGCGGGCGCACATGCCGATATTCTCGGCCAGCTGCGGCTCGACCAGGATGACGATGGGGGCGGCGGCCTGGACGGCCGGGCGGGTGCGGTCGGTGCCGGAACCGGTCATGGGGAAATCAGGTCTTGTCTTTGCGATGAGGCTTGCGTCAGGCACGGGATGGCCGGGCGCGATGGGCAAGCTCATACGTCATGCTCGCCTTCGTGGCGAGCATCTACGTCTTGGATCCACGCTCGACAAGGAAGACGCGGATGGTCGGGACAAGCCCGACCATGACGAGGTGCGGAGCGTTCAGCCCGCGGCCTTCTCGACCGCGCGGAGCACGCGCAGCATGTTGCCGCCGGCGAGCTTGGCGAGGTTCTCTTCCGACCAGCCGCGGCGGATCAGCTCGGCGATCACCGACGGGAAGGTCGTGGTGTCCTCCAGCCCGTCCGGATTGACCCAGCCGAAGAAGTCCGAGCCGATGCCGACATGGTCGTGGCCGACACGCTTGGCGAGATATTCGACATGGTCGCAATATTCCGGAAGCGTCGCCTTCGGGCGCGGACCGGATTTGGCGGCGATCTCGGCCTCGACCTTCTCGTGGTCGATGCCTTCGGGGCTCTTGCCGTACTGGTCCTTGGCCGGGCGATGCCAGTCGCGCGAGGCCTGGCTGATGAAGTCCGGCACGAAGGTCGCCATGACGACGCCGCCATTGCCGGCGACGCGATCGAGCACGTCGTCGGGGACGTTGCGCGGATGGTCGCAGAGCGTGAAGGCGTTGGAATGCGACCAGACCACGGGCGCGCTGGAAACGTCGAGCGCGTCATGCATCACCTTGGGCGCGACATGGGCGAGATCGATCACCATGCCGAGCTTGTTCATCCGGCGCAGCACGTCCTTGCCGAAGCCGGTGAGGCCGTTATGGCGCGGGGCGTCGGTGGCGGAATCGCACCAGTCGGTGGTGTCGTTGTGGCAGAGCGTCATCAGGCGCACGCCGAGGTCGTAATAGGCGTCGAGCGCGTCGAGCTCGCCATCGACCGCAGAGCCGTTCTCGATGGTCATGAACAGGGCGATGCGCCCCTCGGCCTTGGCCGCCTCGACATCCGCGGCGGAGAGACCGGGACGGAAGGCGCTGGCATGGCGCTTGAGGATGTCGCGCATCAGCGCGATCTGGGCGAGCGCAAAGCCGGCGGGATTGGCCTGCTTCGGCGGGACATAGGCGGCGAAGAACTGCGCCGCCATCTTGCCGGCTTGCATGCGCGGGATGTCGGTGTCGCCCTCTTCATGGACCTTGTCGAGGCCGTAGACGGCGACATCGCCCCTGGCCTTGGCGTCCTTGCGGATGACGTAGGGCAGGTCGTTATGGCCGTCGATCAGCGGCACGCGATCGAGCAGGGCGAGAGCGGCGGCGTAGGCGTTGTCCTGGACGGGCGGTTTGGCGAGGGCCATGGCGGGGTCTCGGTCGGGAATCGGGAGCCGGATCGTGGCAGGGTGTGCGGCGGCAGGCGAGGGGGCGGGACGCAGGTCTGTCATCCCGCATGCGCTGCCGTGGTGTCATCCCGCTCGCGCCGCAGCGTTGCACGCTGCTGCGCAGATGCGGGACCGTCCGCAGAAAGAGGCGCCTTCTTGTCACGCGGTCCCGTGTCTGCGCAGCAGCGTTGCACGCTGCAGTGCGCACGGGATGACAGCGCCCTTCAGCAGGCGGCGCCTCAGACGAAGCGCGACGGCGCAAACGGCGCCGGGTCGACGAAGACCTTCTGGCCCGTGACCATCTCGGCGACCATGCGGCCGGTGACGGCGGCGAGCGTCAGGCCGTGATGGGCGTGGCCGAAGGAGAACCAGAGGCCCTTGTGCTTCGGCGCCGGGCCGATGATCGGCATCATGTCCGGGGTGCAGGGCCGGCGGCCAAGCCAGGGCTCGGCATCGAGGCGCTCGCCGAGCGGGAAGAGCGTCTTGGCGATGGGCTCGGCACGGGCGAGCTGGACCGGGGTCTTCGGCGCGTCGCGATCGGCGAATTCGGCGCCGGTGGTCAGGCGGATACCCTGCTGCATCGGCGCGAGGAAATAGCCGCGCTCGGTGTCGAGCACCGGATGGTTGAGCACCGCGTTGCCCTGCGCCTTGTAATGCATGTGGTAGCCGCGCTTGACCGCCAGCGGCAGGCGATAGCCAAGCTTGTTGGTCAGCACGTCGGCCCAGGGGCCGAGTGCGACGACGACGTCCTTGGCTTCGGCCTTGGTGCCGTCGGCGAGGGTGACGGTCCAGCCGGCGCCGCTCTGCACCAGCGTCGCGGCATCGCCGATGGCGAGCTTGCCGCCATGCTTCTCGAACAGCGCGACATAGGATTTCGACAGCCCGAGCGGATCGATGACGGTGACCGGGTCGGTCCAGTGCAGCCCGCCAATCAGGCTGGCATGGTCGAGATGCGGCTCCTCGGCCTTGAGGGTCGCCATGTCGAGGGCGCGGTAGTTCACGTCGAAATCGCGCTTCCAGCGGGCGGCCTCGGCCAGGCGCTCGTCGCGCTCCTTCTCGGTGCGGAACACCTTCATCCAGCCCTTGCGCCGCAGCAGCTCGGTCGCGCCGGCTTCCTGCGCGAGCACGTCGTGCTCGGTGACGCAGTGCTCGATCAGCTTCGCGTATTTGTGGGCGATGGCCTCGTGCTGCGAGGCGCGCGAATGCATCCAGTAGGAAAACAGGAAGGGCGCCAGCTTCGGGATCGCGCTCCAATGGTAGGAGGCGTCGATCGTGTTGTTCATCGCATAGCGAAAGAGCGCGCCGAAATCATGCGGGAAGCCGTAAGGGTAGACGCCCTCACGCTGGATCAGGCCGGCATTGCCGTAGCTCGTCTCCTCGCCGGGGCCACGCCGGTCGACGAGCAGCGTGGAGCGGCCGGCCTTCTGCAGATGGAGCGCGACCGAAATGCCGACGATGCCGGCGCCGAGAACGATCGTATCCACCTTCATGACCTGCTCCTGACAGCCCCTTTTCCCTGCAAAATAGCGGTTTGCGGCCGATTGTCAGCGCCGCGACCGGATTTTGCGCAGGATCGCCATATCTTTCGCAAGTTCTGCGCCAGGTTCCGCCGGATTGCCATTTTGGCCAGGGTCTCACGCATCCGCGCGCAATTTTATGCCGGCGCAGGACCGCCCCGCGCCAGGGGTAGGTGACGCTCGCTGCCCGATCAGCCAGTGTGCGGGCTGTTTCACGAATGATTCCAGAGCCGTGCCGATGCGTCCAGCCGCCTTCCTCGCCGCCGCGCTCGCATGGCTCGGGCGCTACGGTACGCAGGGCTTTGCGCTCTCGATCTTCCTCGGGCTGGCGCTTCCGCAGTTCTCGGCGGCGGCCCGACCGGTGCTGCCCATCACCATCTTCTGCTTCACCACCGTCGTGTTCATGCGCGTCGATCTCGGCATCACCGCCCGGCTGCTGCGCCGGCCGGCGAAGCTCGCGACGACCTGCCTGTGGCTCGTCGCCGCTCCGGTGCTGCTGATCGGTGGGGCATTGCTCCTCGTCGGCCGCGACAGTCTCGATCCGGGGATCGTGCTGGGCCTCGCGATCATGGGGGCGGCGCCGCCGATCATGTCGTCGCCGGCGGTGGCGATCCTCTACGGCTTCGAGCCGTCGCTGATCATCGCCAGCGTCATCGTCACCACCATCATCAGCCCGATCGTGGCGCCGCTGCTGGTCGAGTTGCTCGCGGGCGCGGCCGTGCCGCTCGATCGCTGGGCGCTGACGCTCAGGCTCCTGATCTTCATCGGCGGCGGCATGGCTGTGGCCTTCGCGCTGCGCGCCTGGCTCGGCATCGGGCGGATCCGGGCGATGAAGGCCAATCTCGACGGTTTCGGCGTGCTGATGTACTTCATCTTCGCCATCGCCGCGATGGACGGCGTCACCCGGGCGGCGCTCGACAATCCGCGGCTGGTGCTCTTCGTGCTGGCCTGTGTCTTCGCGGTTTCGGCGGGCGGGCTGGTCACCGCCTGGTTGGTGCTGCGGAGGCTGCCGGAATCGGAACGCTTCATGATCGGCTACGGCACGGGCCAGCGGAACATGGGGCTCCTCGTCGCGGCTCTCGGCGCCGGCGTCTCGCCGACCACCTTCCTGTTCTTCGCGCTGGCGCAGTTCCCGATCTATTTGCTGCCCTGGCTGCTTGGCGGCATCGCGGGCCGCATCCGGCGCCGGGAGGCTGCTGACGGGCGTTGACGCGGGCCCTTGCGAGGCTTTTCCCGTCGCAGGAGAGCCGCGCCATGATCACCCTCTATTCCGGGCCTCTGAGCCTGTTTTCGCGCAAGGTCGAGATCGCGCTGAACGAGAAGGGGCTCGCCTTCCAGCGCATCATGGTGCCGTTCAACCAGACGACGGGCTACGACCCCCGGCATCCCGAGGTGCTGGCGCTCAACCCGAAGCGGCAGGTGCCGGTGCTGACCGATTGCGGGCTCGTGCTCTACGATTCCACCGTGATCAACGAATATCTCGACGAGGCTTATCCCGAGCCGAAGCTGATGCCGGATACGCCGGTCGAGCGGGCGCGCTGCCGGCTCGACGAGCTCTATGGCGACGAGATCCTGTTCCAGGCCCTGAAGCCGCTGATGCATCGCACGGAGCCGCCCTCGCCGGATCGCGACCGCCGCATCGCGCAGGAAGCCGACGCGCTGATCGCCGAGGAAGGGCTGCTGCGCCATTACGATGTGCTGGAGCAGAAGCTGGCGGGGCGCGAGTTCTTCGGCGGCCGGCTCTCGCTGGCTGATATCGCGCTGTTCATGAGCATGCTCTTCATTCGGCGCCTCGGTGGCCCGTCGCTCGACGGCTATCCGGGGCTGGCGGAGTGGTATGCGCGCTTGAAGCTGCGCCCGGCCTTCGCGCAGGTGGTGGCGGAGATGGCGGAAGCCGACAGAAGGCTGTCCTTTCCGGTGAAATTGCGCTCCGCCTGATTGCGGTGGCCGCCCGGCGGGGATAAACCCGCCGCCATGACCCGCCCCATCCGTATCGCCCCTTCGATCCTCTCGGCCGATTTCGCCAAGCTCGGCGAGGAGGTGCGCGCGGTCGATGCGGCCGGTGCCGACTGGATCCACTGCGACGTGATGGACGGCCATTTCGTGCCGAACATCACCTTCGGCCCCGATGTGCTGAAGGCGATCCGCCCGCACACCCAGAAGTTCTTCGACGTGCATCTGATGATCGCGCCCGTCGATCCCTACATCGAAGCCTTCGCTAAGGCTGGCGCCGACCTGATCTCCTTCCATGTCGAGGCGGGCCCGCATCCGCACCGCACGCTGCAGGCGATCAAGGCCCAGGGGAAGCAGGCCGGCATCGTGCTCAACCCCGGCACGCCGGCGAGCGCCGCCGAGGCGTTGATCCAGGACGTCGACCTCATCCTGCTGATGACGGTCAATCCCGGCTTCGGCGGGCAGAGCTTCATCCATTCGGTGGTCGAGAAGGTCGCGCAGGTGAAGGCGCTGATCGGCGACCGGCCGATCGCGCTCGAGATCGATGGCGGCGTGACGCCGGAGACCGCGCCGCTGGTCGTGAAGGCCGGCGCCGACGCGCTGGTCGCGGGCTCGGCCGTGTTCAGGGGCGGGCCCTCCGCCTATGCCGGGAACATCGACGCAATCCGCAAGGCGGCGGAGGCCGCGCGCGGCGACTGGGTTTGAGATCATTGCCGTTTTCGGCGCCGGCCGTCATGGTCGGGCTTGTCCCGACCATCCGCGCGTTGGCAGATCGAGGGCGGCGTTCAAGTCGTGGATGCTCGCCACAAGGGCGAGCATGACGGCGGTGCAGAGGCTGAAACGAGCATGATCCCGCGCTATTCCCGCCCCGAGATGGTCGCCATCTGGGAGCCGCAGACCCGCTTCCGCATCTGGTTCGAGATCGAGGCCCATGCCACCGATCGCCTTGCCGAGCTCGGCGTGGTGCCGAAGGAGGCCGCCGCGACGATCTGGGCCAAGGCCAGGGATGCCGTCTTCGACGTCGAGCGCATCGACGAGATCGAGCGCGTCACCAAGCACGACGTCATCGCCTTCTTGACGCACCTCGCCGAGATCGTCGGACCTGAGGCGCGCTTCGTCCACCAGGGCATGACTTCGTCGGACATCCTCGACACCACGCTTTCGGTCCAGCTCGCCCGGGCTACCGATATCCTGATCGCCGATGTCGATGCGCTGCTGGCCGCGATCCGCCGTCGCGCCTTCGAGCACAAGCTCACCCCGACCATCGGCCGCTCGCATGGCATTCATGCCGAGCCGGTGACCTTCGGGCTCAAGCTCGCCCAGGCCTATGCCGAGTTCGACCGTTGCCGGGCGCGGCTCGTGGCGGCGCGGGCCGAGATCGCGACCTGCGCCATTTCGGGCGCGGTCGGCACCTTCGCCAACATCGATCCCAGCGTCGAGGAGTATGTCGCCGCGAAGATGGGTCTCAGCGTCGAGCCGGTCTCGACGCAGGTGATCCCGCGCGACCGCCATGCCATGTATTTTGCGACGCTCGGCGTCGTCGCCTCCTGTATCGAGCGGCTGGCGATCGAGATCCGGCACCTGCAGCGCACGGAAGTCTACGAGGCGGAGGAGTATTTCTCGCCGGGTCAGAAGGGCTCCTCGGCCATGCCGCACAAGCGCAACCCCGTGCTGACCGAGAACCTGACCGGCCTTGCCCGCCTGGTGCGCGGCATGGTCACGCCGGCGCTGGAGAACGTCGCGCTCTGGCACGAGCGGGACATCTCGCATTCCAGCGTCGAGCGCATGATCGGCCCGGATGCGACGGTGACGCTCGATTTCGCCTTGGCCCGGCTGACCGGCGTCGTCGACAAGCTGCTGGTCTACCCGCAGAACATGCGCAAGAATCTCGACCGGCTCGGCGGCCTGCACAATTCGCAGCGCGTCCTGTTGGCCTTGACCCAGGCCGGCGCCAGCCGCGAGGATGCCTATTCCATGGTCCAGCGCAACGCGATGCGCACTTGGGAGCATGGCGAGGACTTCCTCACCAACCTGCTCGCCGACAAGGACGTGGCGGAGAAGCTCTCGGCCTCCGAGCTCAAGGCGATGTTCGACGAGGGCTATCACTTCAAGCATGTCGACACGATCTTCCGCCGGGTCTTCGGCGAGGCCTGACGGTCTGGACTTCGGCCACGGCGGGGCTATCTAGGCCTGATGAAATCCTCCGACGTCGACATCCTCATCATCCCCGGCTGGTCGGGCTCCGGGCCCGAGCATTGGCAGAGCCGTTGGGAGGCGCGCCTCACGACGGCGCGCCGCGTGGTCCAGGACGACTGGTACAAGCCCTCGCGCCATGTCTGGGCCGAGCGGATCGTGCAGGCTGTGCGTAGCGCGACGCGGCCCGTCGTGCTGGTGGCGCATTCGGCCGGTTGCAGCGCCGTCGCCTTTGCCGCCGAGCATCTGCATCCCGGCGAGGTCGCCGGCGCCTTCCTGGTCGCGCCGGCTTCCGAGAAGGCGAAGGGCGCGGTTCCCGGAATGGGCCCCGACTTCATCGCGCATCGCCGCGAGAGGCTGCCTTTCCCTTCGGTGCTGATCGCCAGCGCGAGCGATCCCTATTGCACGCAGGACGAGGCGCGGGAGCTGGCGGAGGCCTGGGGCTCGGAATTCGTCGATGCCGGCGATAGCGGCCATCTCAACAGTGAGTCCGGGCATGGCCCCTGGCCGGACGGCCTGCTGCGTTTCGCCGGATTTCTCAAGAGCTTGAGTGCTGTGCCTCAGAGATTGAGTCAGTAGTCGCGCTCGTCTTCTCCCGAACCATGCGGGATGTCCCGCGGATGCGAGGCCGATGAGCATCGAACCATTCTCCGATCCGCAGGCCGTCGCCCGCTACGCCGAAGGGCCGCCACGCCAGGTGCCCGGCTTCGCCGATCTGCAGCGCATGGTCCTGCTCCTGCTGGCGGAGCGTGCGCCCGACGATGCGCGGGTGCTGGTGCTCGGCGCTGGCGGCGGGTTGGAGCTCAAGGCCTTCGCCGAGGCTCGACCGAGCTGGCGGTTCGACGGGGTCGACCCGTCGGCCGAGATGTTGGATCTCGCGCGGCGGACGCTGGGGCCGCTGGCCGCTCGCGCGATCTTGCATCATGGGCTGATCGACACCGCGCCGGCCGGGCCGTTCGACGCCGCGACATGCCTCCTGACCCTGCATTTCGTCGCGCGCGAGGAGCGGCTGGGCACGCTCCGGGAACTCCGCGGCCGCCTCAGGCCCGGTGCGCCCCTGGTTGTCGCCCATTTCAGCTTCCCGCAGGGGGAGGGCGAGCGCGACCTCTGGCTCTCGCGCTATGCCGCCTTCGCGGCCGCCTCCGGCATCGAGCCGTCGCAGGCGGAGAAGGCACGCGCAACGATCGCCGCGCGCCTGCCGATCCTCGCGCCCGAAGAGGATGAGCAGCTCCTGCGCGACGCCGGTTTCGGCACGGTCAGCCTGTTCTATGCCGGCTTCGCCTTCCGCGGCTGGGTGGCTTACGCGTAAACGACCGCGACAGGCGCTCGCCGCTGTAAGGGCCTCCGGCAGCGCGGCGACCGGCTGTGGTGCGCGCTCGGCCGTGAAGCGGCCGTCGCGCCGACCTTTCGGAGAGGTTTGCGACGCGGCGGGACAGTCAGGCCCGCGCTTGATCCGCGACATTCATCGACGTCCGACGACTGACCGGTGCAGGCTGAGGGGCGCGTCATCCAGTCGCTGGATTTCTAATTAGAATAATTCTAAAGACAGGGGCATTGCTTGTGCGCTGGATGACGTCATGCCCGCTCTGTTCTCCATGTTCCGGCCTGCCCGACGGCAGTTCGACGATCTGAGCGCGCAGGAAGTCCTGTCGCTCGCGATTCTCGCAGAGGAAGAGGACGGCCGCATCTATGCGGCCTACGCTGCCAACCTGGCCAAGGACTATCCCGCATCGGCGGCGATGTTCGATGCCATGGCTGCGGAGGAGAATGAGCATCGCAGCGCCTTGCTGGATCTCTACGTCCGTCGGTTCGGCCCCACGATCATCCCCATTCGCCGGGAACACGTCGAAGGGTTCTATGCGCGAAAGCCTCTGTGGCTGGTGAAATCTCTGCCTCTGGAGCGCGCCCGTGCGGATGCCGCCGACATGGAACGGCAGGCGGAAGCCTTCTACCGGCTGGCGGCGTCGCGCAGCACCGATGCGGAAACGCGCAAGCTGCTCGGAGACCTCGCGGCCGCCGAAGCGAAGCACGAGCGCAAGGCTCTGTCTCTCGAAGGCGAATTGACGACCGGCGACGAAGGCAAGGCCGAGCAGGACCAGGCCAAGCGCCAGTTCGTGCTGACCTGGGTCCAGCCCGGCCTTGCCGGGTTGATGGACGGCTCGGTTTCGACCCTGGCGCCGATCTTCGCGACGGCGTTCGCCACGCAGAACCCCTGGACGACCTTCCTGATCGGCCTGTCCGCCTCAATTGGCGCCGGCATTTCGATGGGGTTCACCGAGGCGGCGCATGACGACGGCAAGTTGTCAGGGCGCGGCTCGCCCTGGAAGCGCGGGCTGGCCTCCGGCGTCATGACGACGATCGGCGGCCTGGGACATGCGCTGCCTTACCTCATCCCGCACTTCTGGACGGCGACGGCCATCGCACTCTGCGTCGTGTTCGTCGAGCTCTGGGTGATTGTCTGGATCCAGAACCGGTTCATGGAGACCCCGATCGGCCGGGCGATGTTCCAGATCATCCTGGGAGGGCTCCTCGTCCTGGCCACTGGCATCCTCATCGGCGGCGCGTAAAGGACCGAGACCCACCATGCTGCACAACCCCGACCAAGCCCGGTACGACACGGCCAGCATCGCCTTCCACTGGCTGACCGCCATGCTCGTCCTGCTGCTCTGGCTCATGGCTCAGAGCGAAGCCCTGCTGCCGCGCGAATGGCGCCATGGCATGTGGTCGTTTCACATCACGGCCGGAGCAATTCTCGTCCTGGTCTACTGTGCCCGCCTGCTTTGGCTGACCTCGTCGGCAATACGCCCGGCATCCGTCAACGACGGCGCATTGCGGCTGGCTGAGCAAGCCGCACATGGGCTCCTGTATGCCCTGCTTGCGGCAACCCTCGTTCTCGGCATCGTCAATGTCGCGGTCAGGGGCTGGGACTTGTTCGGGCTGCTGCAGATACCGGGTTTTGCGCCGGAAGACCGGCCTCTGCGCCGTTCCATCAACGGCTGGCACGAGCTTGCCGCCAATGTGCTGCTCAGTCTCGCCGCGGGGCATGCCCTGGCGGCGCTGTACCATCAGTTCGTGCGCAGGGACGGTGCGCTCAAGCGGATGTGGTTCGCGCGGCGGCGGGCTCCCTGAGCCGGGCCGGTCCGGCAAGCGCCATGGTGCCTGCCGACCGGTTCTGCCGGGGGCTTCGTCTGGCCCGGCTGAGACATCCAGGGCGTTCGGCGGCTTGTCTCCCGCCAACAAGAAGCCCGCCCCGGATGGTCCGGGGCGGGCTCTGTCCTGTCGGGCCGATCAGCCGCGATCAGTTCTCGACATAGGTGATCTTGCCATCGGCACCCTTCTTCCAGGTGTAGACGGTGTAGTCCGGACGAGTGATGTCGCCCTTCTTGTCGAAGCCGATGTCGCCGATCACGGTCTTGACCGGCTCACCCTTGTGCAGCGCCTCAGCGATCTTCTTCGGATCGGTCGAGTTCGCGCGCTTGGCGCCCTCGGCCATGATCTGGACGGCGGCGTAGCTGTACAGGGTATAGGCTTCCGGCTTGAAGTTCTTGGCCTCGAACTTCTTGACGACGGCGGCCGCTTCCGGGCGCTTCTGCGGATCGGGCGGGAAGGTCATCAGCGTGCCTTCGACGCCGGGGCCGCCGATCGTGGCGAACTCGTCGGTGGTGATGCCGTCACCCGAGACGAGCACGGTCTTCAGGCCTTGATCGCGCATCTGGCGCACGATCAGGCCGCCTTCGGTGTGCAGGCCACCCCAGTAGAGGTAGTCGGCACCGGCCGCCTTGATCTTCGAGACGAGCGCCGAGAAGTCCTTCTCGCCGGCATTGACGCCTTCGTAGAGCACTTCCTTGACGCCGCCGGCGTTGAGGCCCTTCTTGGTCTCGTCGGCGAGGCCCTGGCCATAGGTCGTCTTGTCGTGGACGATGGCGATCTTCTTGTCCTTGAAGTTCTTCAGCAGATAGGCCGAGGCGACGCCGCCCTGCTGGTCGTCACGGCCGCAGGTGCGGAAGGTGTTCCACAGGCCGCGCTCGGTGATCTTCGGGTTCGTGGCCGAAGGCGAGATCATCAGGAGGCCGTTCTCGGCATAGACTTCCGACGCCGGCATGGTGACGCCGGAGTTGAAGTGGCCGAGGACCCATTTCACGCCGTCGCCGACGAACTTGTTGGCGACCGAGACGCCCTGCTTCGGATCGGAGACGTCGTCGCCGACGGTCACCGTGATCTTCTGGCCGAGGACGCCGCCGGCGGCGTTGATATCCTCGACGGCCTGCTCGGCGCCGTTCTTGAGCTGCGCGCCGAACGCGGCGTTGGGGCCGGTGATCGGGCCGCCGACGCCGAGCTTGATCTGCGCATTGGCCACGCCCGAGAAGGCGAGGACCGCGCCGAGCGCAATGCCGCCCAACAGCAGTTTCTTCATGTGATGCAACTCCCCTCTATTGATTGACAACGGGCTGGACGGACCGCCCGTCTCGGCGCGTTTTCGCCACCGTAAACCGCAGTCTTGCGCTTTTTCGGTGGACTGTCACGCGACAAGCTCGTGAGCCTTTCAGCGCAGTTCAGGCCGGATTTCGACGCCGGCGCGGGGCTTCCAGCCGAAGGGGCCGGTACGCTCGAAAAGCCAGTGATATTGCCGCGTCATCTGCTTGGCGCGGGTGTAGCGCCAGCCCGCGAAGCCGAAGGCGAGCAGCACGACGCAGTCGACGATGTAGTAGTGCAGCGTCAGCAACGTGGCCTGGAAGAGCGCGAAATGGATGAAGCGCACGAACAGGCCGAGGATCATCATGTAGACGACGAGCTGCCAGTTCGGCCGCCAGGTCAGGGCGATGGCGCGCCCGGCCATCCAGGCGAGCCAGCCGCCCATGATCACCGTGACCAGCAGGAAGAGCCAGATCGTCGGTTCTTCGTAGAGGATGCCCTGCATCTCTTGCTCCCGGCGTTATTCGGCGTTGGAAGCGGCTGACATCGCCACAGCGATGACATGGGCAGGATGCAGCCGTCTCTCATCAAAAAGTTGCAGCGGCAAGCGCATATCCTTGCCGCCGGGGCTCAATGCCGGCCGCCTTCGAGATAGGCGGCGCGGACCTGCGGGTTGGCGAGCAGATCCTTGCCAGAGCCGCTCATCGTGATGACGCCGTTGACCATGACGTAGCCGCGATGGGCGAGCTTGAGGGCGTGGAAGGCGTTCTGCTCGACGAGGAAGACGGTCAGCCCCTGCGTGCGGTTGAGCTCCCGGATCGCCTCGAAGATCTGCTTCACGATCAGCGGCGCCAGGCCGAGCGAAGGTTCGTCGAGCAGGAGCAGTTTCGGGCGCGCCATCAGGGCCCGCGCGATCGCGACCATCTGCTGCTCGCCGCCCGAGAGCGTGCCGCCGCGCTGCTGCAGGCGCTCCTTGATGCGCGGAAAGAGCACGCAGATCTTCTCGAGATCTTCGTCGAAATGCTCGAAATTGCGGACGGCGGCGCCCATCTGCAGGTTCTCGAACACCGTCATGCGCGGGAAGATGCGTCTTCCTTCCGGGGACTGAGCGATACCCAGCCTCGCGATCTCGTGGCTCGGCATCCGCGTGATGTCGCGGCCCTCGTAAGTGATCGAGCCTTCGCGCGCCTGAGGATTGCCGAAGATCGTCATCATCAGCGTGGATTTGCCGGCGCCGTTGGCGCCGATCATGGTGACGATCTCGCCGGCATTGACGTCGATGTCGACGCCCTTCAACGCGATGATCTTGCCGTAATAGGTCTTGACGCCGCGGACGGCGAGGAGAGGCTGGGCCACAGTCACGAGATGCCGACCTCCGCTTCGACCTCATCGACCTCCTCGTCGTCGACGCCGAGATAGGCGGCGATGACCTTCGGATCGGCCTGCACCTCCGCCGGCGTGCCGTCGGCGATCTTGGTGCCGTAGTCGAGGACCACGACATGGTCCGAGATTTCCATGACGACCGACATGTCGTGCTCGATCAGCAGCAGCGCCGTGCCCAGATCCGCGCGGATCGAGAGCAGCAGCGTATTGAGGTCGAGGCTCTCGCGCGGGTTGAGGCCCGCGGCCGGCTCGTCGAGGCAGAGCAGCACCGGATCGGTGCACATGGCGCGCGCGATCTCGAGCCGGCGCTGGTCGCCATAGGGCAGGTCGGCGGCCGGATCGTCGGCGCGATGGGTGAGGTTGATCTTGTCGAGCCAGAACTTGGCCTTCTCGATCGCCTCCTTCTCGCGGGCCTTGTAGCCGCCGATGCCGAGCACGCCCAGGAAGGTGAAGCCCGAGGCGATCATCAGCGGGTTGTGCTGGGCGATGAGCAGGTTCTCCAGCACCGTCATGCCGCCGAAGAGGCGAATGTTCTGGAAGGTGCGGGCGACCTTGGCCTTCCAGGAGATGCGGAAGTCCGGCATGCGCTCGAGCAGGAAGCTCGCGCCGTTGTCATGGTTGAGCGAAACCAGGCCCTGCGTCGGCTTGTAGAAGCCGGTGATGCAGTTGAAGACCGTGGTCTTGCCGGCGCCGTTGGGGCCGATCAGCGCCGTGATCTCCCCCTTGTGCGCCTGGAAGCTGAGGTCGTTGACGGCGGTGAGGCCGCCGAAGCGCATGGTGACGCGCTCGACTTCGAGCAGGGCGCGCCCTCTGGAATCGACGCTGGGCATCAGCCGTGGCCCTCCTGGACGAGGTCGGCCGAGATCGTCTTCTTTTCCTTGAGGAAGGCCGTCGGTTCGCGCACCGAGATCAGGCCGCGCGGCTTCCAGATCATGATCACGACCATGGCGAAGCCGAAGATCAGCATGCGGTACTTGGTCGGGTCGAAGTCGGGTCCGAAGACCTGCTTCAGGAAGTCGAGCTCGCGCAGCAACTCGGTGCCGCCGATCATCGCGATCGCCGCGATGGCGCAGCCCCAGAGCGAGCCCATGCCGCCGAGCACGACGATGGCGAGGATGACCGCAGACTCCATGAAGACGAAGGACTCGGGCGAAATGAAGCCCTGGCGCGCCGCGAAGAACGAGCCGGCGAAGCCGCCGAACATGGCGCCGAGCGAGAAGGCGGTGAGCTTGGTGTTGGTGGTGTTGATGCCGAGCGAGCGGCAGGCGATCTCGTCCTCGCGCAGCGCTTCCCAGGCGCGTCCGACCGGCAGCCTGCGCAGGCGCAGCGTGACGAAGGCCGTCAGCAGGGCCAGGCAGAGGATGAGATAGTAGAGGAAGATCGTTCGGTAGATCGGCGAGAATTCGAGCCCGAACACCGCCGCGAAGCCGTCATCCGCCGCCGTGAAGGGAATACCGAAGAAGGTCGGGCGCGGGATGCCGGAGATGCCGGCGTAGCCGTTGGAGAACTCCGTCCAGTTGACCAGCACGAGCCGGATGATCTCGCCGAAGGCGAGCGTCACGATGGCGAGATAGTCGCCGCGCAGGCGCAGCACCGGGAAGCCGAGCAGCATGCCCCAGAACGAGGCGAGGATGCCGGCGAGCGGCAGCAGGATCCAGAAGGACAGGCCGAAATTCTTGGCGAGCAGCGCGTAGGAATAGGCGCCGACCGCGTAGAAGGCGACATAGCCGAGGTCGAGCAGGCCGGCGAGGCCGACGACGATGTTCAGCCCCCAGCCGAGCATGACGTAGATCAGGATCTGGACGCCGAAATTGTCGATCCATTTCAGCGCGCCGCCCCAGCCGGCAAGCCCGATCGCGATCGCCGGGAAGCTGACCAGGAAACCGAGGCCGAACAGCGAGAACAGCCGCGAATGGCGCTGGAAGAAGGCGATGGTGCCGTGCGGCAGCAGGCGCACGGCCGCCTTCGCCTCGCGTCGGCCCTGCTGGCGCAGCGCCACCAGCAGGCGGCCGACGAAGACGATGCCGACCGCCCAGGCGACGGCGTCCCAGCGCGGATCGAGCACCAGGACATTATCCATGTTCTGGCGCGTGCCCCAGGCGATGATCGGGATGCACAGGCCGAGCGTGACGAGGGCGGCGAAGCCGGCCTCCTTGAAGGCGGCCTTGAGATCGCGGCCGGGCGCGGCGGTCGGTTTGCTCGCCATGGCGTCAGACCTTCTCGACTTCCGGGCGGCCGAGGATGCCCGAGGGCATGAAGACCAGCACGATCGCCAGGATCGCGAAAGCCGCGACATCCTTGTAGTCGATGGTGAAATAGGCCGACCACATCACCTCGATCAGGCCGATCAGCAGGCCGCCGAGGACGGCGCCGGGCAGCGAGCCGATGCCGCCGAGCACCGCCGCGGTGAAGGCCTTGACGCCCGGCGTGAAGCCGTCGGCGAAGTTCACCACACCGTAGAGCACAAGGTACATCACGCCGGCGACGGCTGCGAGGGCCGCGCCCATCACGAAGGTGATCGAGATGGTGCGGTCGACGTCGATGCCGAGGAGCGCCGCCATCTTGCGATCCTGCTCGCAGGCGCGCTGGGCCCGGCCGAGCGGGGTCTTCTGCACGACGTACCAGAACGCCGCGAGCAGCAGCGCCGTGGTCACGACGATGACGATCTGCTTGTAGGAGATCTGGACGGAGTATGTCGCGCTCTCGATCAGCGTGATCGACTTGTTGAGCAGCGGCGGGATCGACTTGTTGCGCGGACCCTGCACGACCTGCACGAAGTTCACCAGGAAGATCGACATGCCGATCGCCGAGATCAGCGGCGCCAGGCGAAAGGAGCCGCGCAGCGGCCGATAGGCGAGGCGCTCGATCGTCCAGTTCCAGAGCGAGGTGAAGAACATCGCCAGGGCCAGCACCAGGACCAGCGCCAGCATGACCATTCCGGCGCCCATCCCGAGGACGGAGGTGATCAGCATAAAGAAGATCAGGGCGATGAAGGCCGAGAGCATGAAAATGTCGCCGTGGGCGAAGTTCACCATGCCGATGATGCCGAAAACCATCGTGTAGCCGATGGCGATGAGACCGTAGATCGATCCCAGTGTCAGCCCGTTGATGAGCTGCTGCAGGAAGACTTCCATTGACGACGCCGACCCCTCGAACCAGCTCCCGTTCTCGTCATCGACATGACGTCGACGCATGCGGGATGCGATTTCATTGTAGAGCTACCAATGGCTTGCGCCAGCGACAATCGCTCCGAGCCAATTTTCTGTCAAAAGCAATTACGAACGAAACGCCTCGAAATTGTGCAGAATACTCTGCGTGCCCGCGCGCATTTCGCGCATGATGATTGCGTTGCTGCAGAGCGTCCTCGCGCCCCCAACGCCCGCCGGGAGCGTTCGATCCATGCATCGGAAGGGTGGCGGACGGCGGAAAACGCAGGGCGATCGCCCGCTCGAAACGGGCTGCGACGCCATGCCCCGGATGCCGGCCCGCGCCATCTCTCAGGCCTTGTCCGCGAGCTGGAAGCCGTGGGCGAGCGGGTCGCGGTCGTCGATGAAGATCGTGTTGTAGCCCGTCATCCGTGCCCAGCCTTCGATCGAGGGAATGATCGCGTCGTGATTCCCGACCTTGGCGGCGGCTTCGACCCGGCCGCGGAACAGGGTGCCGATGATGCTCTCATGGACGAAGTCGTCGCCGGGTCTGAGTCGGCCCTTCGCCGCCCATTGCGCCATGCGCGCCGAGGTGCCGGTGCCGCAGGGCGAGCGGTCGAGCGCCTTGTCGCCGTAGAAGACGGCGTTGCGGGCATGGGCGTCGGGTTTCGTCGGGGCGCCGGTCCAGAGGATGTGGCTGAGGCCGCGGATCGCCGGATTCTCGGGATGCACGAATTCGTAGCGCGCGTTGAGGGCGGCGCGCAGCTTCGGGCTCCAGCGCAGCAGGTCGGACGGGTTGACGTCGGCGATGTCGCGGATCGCGGGTTGCGGATCCACGATCGCGTAGAAATTGCCGCCATAGGCGACGTCGACGGTCAGGGGGGCGAGCCCCTCGATCTCGACGGCGAGATCCGTCGCATGGAGATAGGAGGCGATGTTGGTGATGCGGACGCTGTCGACATAGGGGCCGTTGCGGCTGTAGCGCGCCGTCACCAGCCCCGCGGGGGTGTCGATCTTCAGCACGCCTTCCTCGCGCGGCGTCACGAGGCCGCGTTCCAGCGCCATCGTCACCGTGCCGATCGTGCCGTGGCCGCACATCGGCAGGCAGCCCGAAGTCTCGATGAACAGGAAGGCGATGTCGGCGTCCGGCCGGGTCGGCGGGTAGAGGATGGCGCCCGACATCATGTCGTGGCCGCGCGGCTCGAACATCAGCCCGGTGCGGATCCAGTCGTATTCGGCGAGGAAATGGGCGCGCTTCTCGACCATGTCCGCGCCATTCAGCTGCGGCGCGCCGCCGGCGACGAGGCGCACGGGGTTCCCGCAGGTGTGGCCGTCCACGCAGAAAAAGGTGTGTGTGGTCATGCTGTTGGCTCTGGCGGCTTCGGGTTTGATTCAAGCGTGCGGGGGCTCGGAAAGTCTGCTGCCCGAGCGCTGATAGGGGTGACGGCTCCCGGCGACGCGGACATCTTAGAACCGCCTCGGGCTGAACGGGGAGAGGTCGATGGCAGGCTTGCGGCCGGCGACCAGCGCCGCGACGAGGCCGGCGGTCGCGTGCGACTGCGTCATGCCGTAATGGCCATGGCCGAAGGCATGGAACACGTGGGGGTTGCGGCTGGCGGTACCGATGACCGGCAGCGAATCCGGCAGAGAGGGGCGAAAACCCATCCAGAGCCGGCCGCTCTCGAAGGCCGGCAGCCCTTCGATCATCGTCGCCGCCTTGTCGTAGAGCCGCTTCGTGCGGGCGTGGTTGGGCGGTGCCTCCAGGCCGCCGAATTCGACGGCGCCGCCGATGCGGAAGCCCGAATCGAGCGGTGTCGCGACAAAGCCGTGGCCTTCGAAGGCGACGGGACGGGAGAGCAGGCCGCCGAGATCCGGAAAGCTGACATTGTAGCCGCGCTCGGTGTCGAGCGGCACCGCGTCTCCGAGCGCCGTGGCCAGCGGCTTGGCCCAGGCGCCGGCCGCGATCACGGCACGGTCGACGACGCGCTGCCAGCCATCGGGCCCGATGAGGGCAGGGCGCTCGCCGGTCGAGATGTTGTCGACCCGCGCCTTCTCGAAGACGGCGCCGCGGGCCAGGGCGGCCTCGAAGAGCAGGAGCGTCAGCTGATGCGGGTCGCTGATATGGGCGGCGTCGGGATGGAAGGCGGCGCCGGCGAAGCGCGGCTGCAGCGCCGGCTCCAACTGGCGCAACTCCTCCGGGCCGAGCATCTCCACCCTGATGCCGAATTCCGCCTGGCGCTTCGCCACGGTTTCGGCTGCGGCCATCGTGCCGGCATCGCCGAAGGCGTAGAGGCCGCCATTGCGGTGGATATGGCGCGTGAGGCCGGTGCTTTCGGTCCGCGCCAGCCAGGCCGGCAGCGCCAGCCCCTGAAGTGCGGCGAGCCCGGCGATCGAGCGTTCATAGGCTTCGGGCCGCGAGGCCAGGACGAAGCGGACGAGCCAGGGCAGCAGGCGTGGCAGATAGGCCGGGCGAATGCTGAGCGGGCCGAGCGGATCGGCGAGGAATTTCGGGACCTGCCGGAGGATCCGGGGGCTGGCGATCGGCAGGATGTCGGTATGGGCGATCCAGCCGGCATTGCCGCGGGACGGGCCGAAGGCTGGCTCCCGGCTCTCGACGAGCAGGACCTCGTGCCCCTCGTCGAGAAGCGCATGGGCGATGGCGACGCCGACGATGCCTGCCCCGACGACCGCGACCTTCATGGCAGGTTGCGTTCCTTCGGGGCGGAAGGCCGCTTCGCGGCAATCTCGACGCAGGCGGCCGAATGCGACGGGCCGTTCATGATGTCGTGGCGGATACGGAGCCGGGCGGGGATCGGACAGGCAAAGGCCATCGGGTCATCTTCCCCTCGCAAGGACCGGCTCGCGGCGGCTTCCGTCCGGACCGGTTCGCGCAACGGTCCCGGGCAGTCGCGGTGCATGCCTGAAGCCGGCATGACCACGAGCTTGATATATCTCGATTGATATATCAAGCTCGCGATGGCGATCGGCCGTTGGGGCGCGAAATGGAGAGGGCATGAATCGGCGGCAGCCTGCGGCAGGCGAGGGGCGGAACGATGCTGCTCCGGCGCCCGGCGAGAGTCTGGCGGAAGTCGCCTATCGCCGGCTCGAGGAGGCGATCGTCACCCTGTCGCTGCGGCCGGGCGCGGGGATGACCGAGGCGCAGTTGATCGATCTGGCCGGCCTGGGGCGTACGCCCGTGCGCGAGGCGCTGATCCGGCTGGCGCAGCACGGCCTGGTGGAGATCCTGCCGCGCAAGGGCATCCGCGTCGCCGACATCAACGCGATCGACATCATGGCGGCGCTCGACGCGCGCGAGGTGCTGGAGCGCCTCGTCGCGCGCGAGGCGGCGCGGCGCGCAAGCCCGGCGGAGCGGATCGCGATCATGGCGGCCGCCGCTGCGATGGGGCAGGCGGCGCAGGCCGGCGACGCCACCGCCTATATGCGGCTCGACAAGGAGCTCGACACCGCGATCGGCGAGGCGGCGCGCAGCCCCTATGCCTCCCGCTCGGTCGAGCCGCTGCAAACGCTGATCCGGCGGGCCTGGTATCATTTCGAGCGGCGGGCGGATCTGCTTCCGGCGGCCGGGCACCATGTCGCGCTGGCGCAAGCGATTGCCGCCGCCGACGATGCCGCCGCCGCGAGCGCTAGCGACGCCCTGATGGAGCATCTCCGCAGGCGGCTGCTGGCGACGCTGGCCGGCGCTGCGGCGACAGGTCAGTCAATCTGATATATCTGGAATCGTCCAGAATCCGCGCCGACGGAGGCGCGCGTCTGGCGTTCGCAGGCGCGAGCCTCTACATGGTCAGCCATGCCGCTGGAGCCGGAAAGCTGACCCGATCGAGCCGATGACGAAAACCGTCCACCCATTGCCGCCCGCCCTGGACCGCCCGGACGGTCAGGCCTTCCGCGATGCCATGGCGCAGGTGGTGAGCGCGGTCCATGTGATCACCACCGAGGGGCCGGCCGGCCGCCTGGGGCTCACCGCGACCGCGGTGGCCTCGGTCTCGGATACGCCGCCGACGGTGCTGGCCTGCGTCGCCAGGACCAGCCGCACGCTGGCTGCGATCGAGGCAAGCGGTGCCTTCTGCATCAACACCCTGCCCGCCCAGCTAGCGGAGCTCGCGGAGATATTCGCCAGCCGGCGCGGCATCGATGGCGAGGAGCGCTTCATGACGGCGCGCTGGGGCAGGCTGGCGACCGGCGCGCCCGTTTTGCTTGACGCCGTCTCGGCCTTCGATTGCCGCCTGATCGCGGCACACGACGTCGCCAGCCACCGCATCCTGATCGGCGAGGTCGTCGGCCTGGGCGGAGAGGGGCGCGGCGCCGGGCTGATCTACCGCCAGCGCCGCTTCGGCTCGGTCTGAGCGTCCTAACCGCGGAGCCGCGTCAGCCCGCCGCGATCATGCCCGCCACCGAGATGGCGAGCTTCAAGCCGTCGAGATCGGCCTGTTTCGCCGCCGGGAGGCGGAAGGCCGGTGGCGCCTGCCATCCCATTTCGCGGGCGACGACGAGGCCGAGCAGCAGGATGGCGTCCGGCGCGTCCAGCAGCAGGGCGGCTGGTGCCCTGCCGGCATGGACCAGCTCGAGCAGCACGGCAGAGGCCGAGGACGAGCCGATGGTGCCGGGCAGCGCCAGGATCGTGCCGGCGACATTGCGGCCGTGCTGCGGATGGCGCGCATCGATGATCGTCCCGGTGGCGGGGTCGACGCCGCCCCAGAAGCTGATCGGGGCGGTCAGCGCCAGGCATCGGCCGTTCGCAGGGCCGCCGGGCAGCAGGATCTCGGCCTTCAGCTCCATGACAGAGGCTCCCTGACGAGCCGGCCCGCTACCGCGCTCTCGACGCATTCGGAGAGCGAGCCATAGGTCACGGCATAGCCGGTATTGCCCGGAGCGTAATGGGCGAACTTGCCGGAATTGGTCATCAGCACGGCCCCGTCGAGCCTCGGCAGGATAGGCGCGACCACCACGCAGGTATCGACCACGAAGATGACGCCCGCCTGTTCGAGCGCCTTGCGCCGGCCCTGCGCCTCCAGCGGTGCGAGGACGTGCCGGCCGGTATTGGCGTAGAGCGGGATCTGCAGGCGGCGTCCCGCGATCAGCCTTTCGGTCTCGTCGATCTCGGCCAGCGAAAGATGCGGCGAGCCGATCGCCACCGCATCGACGCGCTCGGTCGGCCCGGCGGTCGACAGCCGGGCCAGCGCCGCGGCGAGGTCGTCCGATGTCAGGGCGATCCGTTCCCGCGGCGGCGCCCCGCCCAAGGCCGTTGCGGCATCGGGCGCTTCCGGCGTGACGCCGGCGACATGGAAGAGGCCGACGCCGCCCGCCGAAGCCGCGGCCGCCCCGAGCGCCTTGAGGCGGTCCTCGCTGGCGCAGCCCTGCAGGCCGTCGATGACGGCGACCGCCGTGCCGGCCGTCCGGCCCAGGATGGTGCCGAGGACGGGATAGAACACCTCGGAGTGGCGCAGCGCCGGCGACAGGCCGGAGACGTCGAGCTGGAGGGCAGCGATGCGGTTCTCGCGCCGATGCAGGCCGTAGTCGGGCGCCCGCCCGCTGATGGCGCAGGCGATGTCGAGGAAGTCGCCATAGCGGTTGGTGCGCGCGCCGAGCACCGAATTGCAGAACACGACCGCATTCGATTCGCCCCAGGCCACGTCGGTGCCCCGTGCCGGCCGGTGCCCGGCCTGATAGGGCGCACAGGTCCAGCTCGGCTCGCAGCCCATCGCCTCATAGGCCCGCATCATCCGCCGGGCCATCTCGCGCTCGTGCGGCGGGAGCCGCACCGGCGCGCAGCCGGCCGGTGCGAGCGCGCCGACGTTCAGCGTCGCGCGGACCGCCACGCGGGCGCCACCCTCGACCAGCTTCTCGGCGAAGAGCGTGCCGGAATCGCCGTGATAGAGCGCGCCGTCGATATGGGCGGAGGCGATCGGGATGAGCCGCGGCGCGCCCATGAGTCGCGCGGCCTCCGCGACGATGCGGATCGCCATGGCGGCGGCCTCTCCGGCCTGGCCGGCCGCGACGGCGCGCTCATCGGCCGTAAGCTCGAGCATCGATTCCCCTCCGCAACGCCGCGGCGCCCGGCGCCCTCTTGTGCCGAGGCGGGCTTTGCGCCCATGGATAGGAACTGGATAGCCTTCGAACCGCGCCGGCCGCAATCGTCCGAGCCGCGGCCAACTGCTCGGGAGATGCGCCATGGCGATGACGATGAACGGCGAGGCGACCTTGCCTGCCGCCAAGGAGGTGGTCTGGGCCAAGCTCAACGACGCCGAGGTGCTGAAGGCCTGCATCCCCGGCTGCGAGCAGCTCAACAAGGACGACGACACGCATTTCTCGGCGGTGGTGAAGGTCAAGCTCGGGCCGGTGAAGGCGACCTTCAAGGGCAAGGTCGAGCTCAGCGAGCTCGACCCGCCGAACGGCTACCGCATCGCCGGCGAGGGCGAGGGCGGCATCGCCGGCTTCGCCAAGGGTGGAGCGCGGGTCAATCTGAGCGATGCCGAGGGCGGCCAGACCCTGCTGCGCTACGAGGTCGAGGCCCAGGTCGGCGGCAAGCTGATGCAGCTCGGCTCGCGACTGATCGATTCGGTCTCGAAGAAGCTCGCCGACGAGTTCTTCGCCAATTTCGCCAAGGCGGTCAGCGAGGGCTGAGGTTCAGGAGGCCTTGCGCAGCGTGTCGAGCGCCTGTGCGACGGCGGTCTCGGCGGCACCGACCTGAAGGGCGATGCCGGCTGCGGCCGCATTGGCCCGCTCCAACGCCGTCTGTGCCGTGTCGAGGCTGTCATTGACGGCGTTGGCGCTTTCGATCGCCGCGTCCGAGCTGTCGGCCACCAGCGCCGCGTCATGCGCGATCGTGGCGGTGACATTGCTCTGCTGTGTGACCGCTTCCGAGATCGCCTCGGAATCGAGCCTGATCGCATCCACCGTGGCGGCGATCGCCGCCGCATGCGCGCCGCAGGCCTCGGCGCTGGCGGCAAGCTCGGCGATCTGGCCGGCGATGTCCTGGGTCGCGCTCGCCGTCTGCGTCGCCAGGGACTTCACCTCGGAGGCGACGACGGAGAAGCCGCGACCGGCCTCGCCGGCGCGCGCCGCCTCGATGGTGGCGTTGAGGGCGAGCAGATTGGTCTGCGCGGCGATGTCGGCGATCATGCCGACGACCTTGCCGATATTGCCGGTGACCTCGCGCAGGCGCAGGATCGCCTCGTTCATCTGGCTCGCGTCGAGCACGGCCTGATGGGTGATCGACAGGCTCTGCCGGGCGCGCTGGCCGATATCGGCGATGTTGGCCGACATCTCCTCGGTGGCCGCGGCGGTCTGCGCCGAGCGCTCCCGGACCACCATCGAGGCGCGGGCCACCTTGCCGACCGTCTCCTTGACGAACACGGTGGCGCGGCTGGTCTCGGCCGCGGTCGCGACGAACTGTTCGGCCGCACCGCTGATCGTGTCGTCGAGATTGCCGATCTGTCCGCGCAGCGTCAGCGCCGCCTCGTCGAGAGCCGCGGCGCGGCGTCGCGCTTCGGCTTCCTCGAGCTGCTGATTCACGGTCATCGCCGTGTTGACGTCATAGGTCAGGATCCGCTCGATGATGAACAGGTCCTGCGCGAACTGCCTGGGCGAAAACAGGGAGCGCCGCCGGCTTTCGAGGCAGAGCTCGCGGATCAGCGAGAACGCGATCGAGGCCCGGGCGCGGGCGCGGACATTGCCCTGCCTTTCCAGCAGGCAGAGCTGTTCCAGCGAGGCGACATAGGCCTCGTCGAGATCGCCTTCGAAGAGCAGGCGGAAATGCGCGGCGGAGGCTGGATAGAGGACCCCGGCGACGGGCTCGACCAGAGCGCGCAGCTCGGAATGGATCGTGAAGGCGCGCTCGAAATCTGCGATCACCAGCTTGTCGATCAGGCTGTCGACAAGGGGGCGGTAAAGGCGCAGCCGCTCGCGCTGCTTCGCGCCGTAGCCGATGGCATGCAGGCGCCGCTGGATGTGATCGATCGTCCGGAGCAAGCCATAAACCCCGTTCATGGCCGGGAAACGCGCCACGAACAGCGAAACTGCGTGGATCCCCTTAAGAAATCGCCAATGGCCGGTTTTGCGCCTCGGTGAGGCCCCTTGGTGAAAAACGGCTCTGATTCTGCGCCAAACGCCATGCGTTCGGAAAGCGCCTCCTGCTTGACCGCGCAAAATCGCGGGTCCACATTCGATTTTGAGCTGTTCCAAGGAAACGCCGCCCGCTGGGGCGAAGCTGCCGGAACGGCTCAGCCTGACCCAAACCCAGGGAGGGGGTGGGAGGGCGTCAGAGACGGGTCACAGGAGATGTGCTCATGGCCACTGTTTCGCTGACGGTGAACGGCAAAGCCGTCACCGCCAATATCGACCCGCGCACCCTTCTGGTGCAATTCCTGCGCGAAAACCTGCGACTGACCGGAACCCATGTCGGCTGCGACACCAGCCAGTGCGGCGCCTGCCTCGTGCATCTCGACGGCAAGGCGGTGAAATCCTGCACGACGCTCGCGGTCGCCGTGGACGGCGCCTCCGTGACGACGATCGAGGGGCTGGCGGCGGACGGTGCGCTGCACCCGATGCAGGAGGCCTTCCGCGAGCATCATGGGCTGCAATGCGGCTTCTGCACACCGGGCATGATCATGTCCGCCGTCGACATGGTGAACCGCCGCGGGCACCAGCTCGACGAGAAGACGATCCGCGAGGACCTCGACGGCAATATCTGCCGCTGCACGGGCTACCACAACATCGTCAAGGCGATCGCCGCCGGTGCCGAGGCGATGGGCAAGGGCACGGCGCCGGTGCGCCAGGCGGCCGAGTGAGCCTCGGCCCGCGCCGGAGCGCGGGCTTTTCGTCCTTCATGCGTTCCATGCAGTGAGGCGCCCGCCAGAGGCGCCGTGCGAGGAGGGAACATCATGTCCGTTACCGGAATCGGCGCCGCAGTCCGTCGCAAGGAAGATCACCGTTTCATCACCGGCCAGGGCCGCTACACCGACGACGTCAACCGTCCGGGCCAGGCCCATGCCTATTTCCTGCGCTCGCCGCATGCCCATGCGAAGATCAAGTCGATCGACACCAAGGCCGCTGCCGGCATGCCGGGCGTGCTCGGCATCTTCACCGGCGCCGATCTCGCCATCGACAAGATCGGCGGGCTGATCTGCGGCTGGATGATCCACAACAAGGACGGCTCGCCGATGCGCGCCGGTCCGCATCCGGCGCTGGCGCAGGGCAAGGTGCGCTATGTCGGCGACCATGTCGCCGTGGTGGTGGCCGAGACGCTGGCGCAGGCGAAGGACGCCGCCGAGGCGATCGCGGTCGATTACCAGGAGCTGCCGGCCGTGGTCGACACGGCCAAGGCAGCCGGCGCCAAGACCGTGGTCCATGACGAGGCGCCGGACAACACGGTGTTCAACTGGCATCTCGGCGACAAGGACGCGACCGAGAAGGCGTTCAAGGCGGCCAAGCACGTCACCAAGCTCGATCTCGTCAACAACCGTCTGGTGCCGAACGCGATGGAGCCGCGCGCGGCCGTCGGCGATTACGATGCCGGCGACGGCGTCTTCACGCTCTACACCACCAGCCAGAACCCGCATGTGGCGCGGCTCGTGCTCTCGGCCTTCATCGGCATCGCGCCGGAGAACAAGCTTCGGGTCATCGCGCCGGATGTCGGCGGCGGCTTCGGCTCCAAGATCTTCATCTATGCCGAGGAGACCGTCTGCGTCTGGGCGGCGAAGAAGGTCGGGCGGCCGGTGAAGTGGACGGCGGACCGCACCGAGGCCTTCCTCTCCGACGCGCATGGCCGCGACCACGTTACCCATGCCGAACTCGCGACCGATGCCGAGGGCAAGATCCTCGCCATGCGCGTGCATACCACCGCCAATCTCGGCGCCTATCTCTCGACCTTCTCGTCCTCGGTGCCGACCTATCTCTACGCGCCGCTGCTGTCCGGCCAGTACGACATCCCGGCGATCTATTGCGAGGTCGACGCGGTCTACACCAACACCGCCCCCGTCGACGCCTATCGCGGCGCCGGGCGGCCGGAGGCGACCTTCGTGGTCGAGCGACTGATCGAGGTCACGGCGCGCCAGCTCGGCAAGGACCCGGCCAAGTTCCGGATGCTGAACTACATCAAGAAGTTCCCGCACCAGACGCCGGTCATCATGATGTACGACACCGGCAATTACGGCGCCTCGATGAAGAAGGCGCTGGAGATGATCGACTACAAGGGGCTGGGCAAGCGCAAGCGCGACTCAAGCCGCGCCAGCAAGCTGCGCGGCATCGGCTTCTCCTCCTATATCGAGGCTTGCGGCATCGCGCCGTCGGCTGCGGTCGGTTCGCTTGGAGCCGGTGTGGGCCTGTGGGAATCGGCCGAGGTCCGGGTCAACCCGGTCGGGACGGTCGAGGTGCTGACCGGTTCGCACAGCCACGGCCAGGGCCATGAGACGACTTTCGCCCAGTTGGTCAGCGACCGGCTCGGCATTCCGATCGACAACGTCTCGATCATCCATGGCGACACCGACAAGGTGCAGATGGGCATGGGCACCTATGGTTCGCGCTCCGGCGCGGTCGGCATGTCGGCGATCTTCAAGGCGCTCGACAAGGTCATCGCCAAGGGCAAGAAGGTCGCTGCCCATGTGCTGGAGGCCGACGAGGCCGATATCGACTTCGCCGACGGGCACTTCACGGTGAAGGGCACCGACCGCAAGCTCGATTTCGGCTCCTGCGCGCTGCAGGCCTATGTCGCGCACAAGTTCAACGGGCAGGAGCTGGAGCCGGGCTTGAAGGAGGGCGCCTTCTACGACCCGACCAACTTCACCTTCCCGGCGGGTGTCCATATCTGCGAGGTCGAGATCGATCCCGATACCGGCGTGACCAGGATCGATCGCTGGGCGGCGGTCGACGATTTCGGCAACGTCATCAACCCGATGATCGTCGAGGGGCAGGTCCATGGCGGCATCGCCCAGGGCGTCGGCCAGGCGCTGCTGGAAGGCGCCCGCTACAACGCCGACGGCCAGCTCGTGACGGCGAGCTTCATGGACTACACCATGCCGCGGGCCGACGACCTGCCCTCCTTCGAGGTCGGCATGACCGTGACGCCGTGCCCGTCGAACCCGCTCGGGATCAAGGGCTGCGGCGAGGCCGGCGCCATCGCCTCGCCGCCCGCCGTGATCAACGCCATCACCGACGCGCTCGGCCATGAGGACATCGCGATGCCGGCCACGCCGCAGGCGGTGTGGCGCGCGGCGCAGAAGTCGATCAGCCGCCTGGCGGCCGAGTGAGCTGAAAGGACAAGCAGATGTACGCTTTCACCTATCACAAGCCCACCAGCGCCCGGCAGGCGGCGACGCTGCTCGCCAAGAAGGAGGACGCCAAGATCCTGGCCGGCGGCCACACCTTGCTGCCGACGATGAAGCAGCGGCTGGCCTCGCCCTCCGCGCTCGTCGACCTCGGCGCCTGCGCCGACCTCAAGGGCATCGCGCGCAAGGGCCGCAACATCGTCATCGGTGCGATGACGACCCATGCCGAGGTCGCGGATTCGGCCGAGGTGCGCGAGGCCATCCCGGCGCTTGCCCTCCTCGCCGGCCATATCGGCGACCCGCATGTGCGCCATCGCGGCACGATCGGCGGCTCGGTCGCGAACAACGATCCGGCGGCCGATTATCCGGCGGCGCTGCTGGCGCTGGGCGCAACCGTGGTCACCAACAAGCGCAAGCTGACCGCCGAGGAGTTCTTCACCGGGCTCTACGAGACCGCGCTGGAGGAAGGCGAGATCATCACCAAGGTCTCGTTCCCGCTGGCCTCGAAGGCGGGCTATGCCAAGTTCCGCAACCCCGCCTCGCGCTACGCGATGGTCGGCGTCTTCGTCGCCAAGCGCGGCAGCGAGATCCGCGTCGCGGTGACCGGGGCGGGCGAGGGCGGCGTGTTCCGCTGGCCTGAAGCGGAGGCGGCGCTCAAGGCCCGCTTCGCGCCGAAGTCCCTCGACGGGCTGAAGCACACCGCCAAGGGCATCAATGGCGACATCCACGCCGATCCGGAATATCGCGCCCATCTGATCGGCGTCATGGCCAAGCAGGCGGTGGCTCAGGCAACGGGGAAAGCCGGCTGACGCGCCGGCCCTGATGGGCCGTCATCCCGGGCACTCCCTCGGGCCCGATCTTCGATCGGCCCAAGGGCAGGCTCCGGGAGAGCCGAGATCCATGCCGGAACGGTTCAGGCAGGGATCCCGGACCGGCGCCGCTTGGTCGTTTGTCCGGGGCGACCATGAAGGGCGCCGGAAACGAAGCCGCTCAGTAGAAGAAGCGCTCCTCGACGACCTTGCCGTTCCTGACGGTATAGAGGCCGACTTCGTCCATCACCCGCCGCTCGCCGGTTTCCTTGACGGTGACGTCGAAATGGAAGCGCACGGCGTACTGGTCGCCGTTGAGATAGGGGCCTTCGCTGCTGAAGTCGTGGACCTCATGGCCGGCGACCCACCATTCGCCCTTCTGCCTGACGGCCTCCCGGCCGTGGCAGACGGCCATCGGGCCCGGCATGTTCTCGTAGCTGGCGATGTCGTCGGCGTTGAAGCGGTTGGCAGCCTCTTCGTGCTTGCCCTCCTTGAGCAGGGCGACGAAGTCCTTGGCGGTCTGCTCGGTGGTCATGGTTCGCGCTCCGTGTTCGGATGGCGAAGCCTAGGTTCGCCGCCGCCCTGCGGTGTCAGCAGCGTCGCCGTGCGCGCCGCTCCTTCCTTCATGCCGCCCGCCGCGATAGGAATCGGTCATGCTGAACGCCTCCCGTCTTCCCGCCTCGATCGATGCCACGCTCGCCCTGCTGCAAGGGCAGGGCTATGTCGCGGACCGCGCGCTGGCGACGGTGCTCTTCCTGGCGCTCAGGATGAAACGCCCGCTGCTGCTGGAGGGCGAGGCCGGCACGGGCAAAACCGAGATCGCCAAGGTGCTCGCGGCGGGGCTCGGCCGGCGGCTGATCCGGCTGCAATGCTATGAGGGGCTCGATCTCGCCTCCGCCGTCTATGAATGGAACTATGCCGGGCAGATGATGGCGATCCGCCTGGCCGAGGCCGGTGGCGTCGCCGAGGATCGCGAGCGGCTGGAAGGCGATATCTTTTCGGAGAAATACCTGGTCAAGCGGCCGCTGCTGCAGGCGCTCGAGCCGCAGGAGGGGGGCGCGCCGATCCTGCTGATCGACGAGCTCGACCGCACCGACGAGGCCTTCGAGGCCTTCCTGCTCGAGGTGCTGGCCGATGCGCAGGTGACGATTCCCGAGTTCGGCACGATCAAGGCGGCGGAGCCTCCGATCGTGATCCTGACCTCGAACCGCACGCGCGAGATCCACGACGCGCTGAAGCGCCGCTGCCTCTATCACTGGGTCGGCTATCCCGACGCGGCGCGCGAGCTCGCGATCCTGAAGGCGAAGGTGCCGGATGCGCCGGCCAAGCTCTCCAAGCAGCTCGTCGGCTTCGTCCAGGCGATCCGCAAGGAGGAGCTGTTCAAGGCGCCGGGCGTGGCCGAGACGCTGGACTGGGCGACGGCGCTGGTCGAGCTCGACGCGGTCGCGCTCGACCCGGCCATCGTCTCCGACACGTTGGGCGCGCTGCTGAAGTATCAGGACGACATCCAGGCGATACAGGGCTCCAGGGTCAAGGAGCTGCTGGATCAGGCCAGGGCCGAGGTGGGACGATAGCTCTCCGGCAGCGGTCGGCTGCAGTTCGATCAAGCGTGAGGGGGATGGCATGAACGCAGACATCAAGGCGGTCGAGGCGACGGTGCGGACCTATCTCGACGGGCTCTATGAGGGCGATGCCGAGAAGCTCGCCCATGTCTTCCATCCGACCAGCGCGCTCACCACCGCCCGCGAGGACGGCACCATCCAGATCACGCCGCGCGACCAATGGCTGGACGCCGACCGCAACCGGACCTCGCCGCAGGCGGCCGGGCTGCAGCGCGACGACCATATCCTCACCATCGATCTCGTCGGGCCGACGCTGGCGCTGGTCAAGGTCAAGTGCCAGATGCCACCGCGCTATTTCACCGATCTGCTGTCGCTCTTGAAGATCGAGAGCCGCTGGCAGGTGGTCCAGAAGGTGTTCATGACGGAGACGCAGGGGTGAACGCAGCCGCAGCCCTCATCCTGAGGAGGCCCGCAGGGCCGTCTCGAAGGATGGTCCAGCCGGCTCCGGAGGCTCCTGGATCATCCTTCGAGACGCCGCGTGCGGCGGCTCCTCAGGATGAGGGTTTCGACATGTCGGGCGGATCGCGGTGACCGGCAAGCTCCCGGAAAACGTCGCCTATTTCGCTCGTGCCCTGCGTGCGGCGGGGCTGCAGGTTGGCCCCGGCGCGGTGGTCGAGGCGGTCGACGCGCTGGCCGAGGGCGCGCTCGGTGGGCGCGACGATGTCTATTGGGCGCTGCACGCGATCTTCGTGAAGAAACACGAGCACAGTGCGATCTACGATCAGGCCTTCCGGCTGTTCTGGCGCCGGCGCAACCTGATCGAGAAGATCATGGCGCAGATGTCGCCGGTCTCGCCCGGCGCCGACCGCCAGCCGGAGAAGGCCGAGGCCGGGGCGCTGCGCGTGGCGGAAGCCTTCGCGCCGCCGGCGCGGGACGACGAGCCTCCAACCGAGCTGACCGAGCTGACGGCACGCCTCACCGTCTCCGACCGCGAGATGCTGAAGTCGCGCGACTTCGCCCAGATGACGGCGGCCGAGATCGCGCGCGCCAAGCAGCTCATCGCCGAACTGCGCCTGCCCGACGACAGCGTGGCGACCCGCCGCTTCGGCCCGACGCCGCGCGGTCGCGACGTCGACCTGCGCCGGACGTTGCGGCAGTCGCTCAAGGGCGGCGGCGGCTCGATCGACCTCGCCTTCCGTGCACGGCGCGAGGTGCATCCGCCGATCGTCGCGCTGGTCGACATCTCCGGCTCGATGGCGGAGTATTCGCGCATCTTCCTGCATTTCCTGCACGCGCTCACCGAGAAGCGCCGGCGCGTGCATTCCTTCGTCTTCGGCACCCGGCTGACCAATGTCACGCGGATGCTGAAGGCGCGCGATCCCGACGACGCGCTGGCGCTCGCCGGCAAGGCCGCGCCGGACTGGGAGGGTGGCACTCGGATCTCCGCCGCGCTGCACGAGTTCAACCGGGTCTGGTCGCGGCGGGTGCTTGCGGGCGGGGCGGTGGTACTGCTCTTCACCGACGGGCTGGAGCGGCATCTCGACGACAGCCTCGCCTTCGAGATGGACCGGCTGCATCGCTCCTGCCGGCAGCTGATCTGGCTCAACCCGCTCCTGCGCTACGATGCCTTCGCCGCGCGCGCCAGCGGCATCCGGGCGATGCTGCCGCATGTCGACTCGTTCCGGCCGATCCACAATCTCGCAGCGATGGCCGATCTCTGCGCCGCGCTTTCGCTGGAGACGGGGCGGGAGAGCGATCCGCGCCTGTGGCTGAAGCGCGCGCAGCAGCCGAAGCTCAGCGCCTGAAACGGCCGTGGCGCAGGAAGTGGATGGTCTGGGCCATCGCTTCCGGGTCGCGCATGATCAGCGGATGGCTGGTGTGCAGGACGATATGGTCGCTCATGCCGGCGACCCGCGTGCGCTCGACCGAGACGCGCCCGTCATTCGGGCCGGGCAGGACCAGCGAAGCGAAGACATAGAGCGAGCGGTCGCCGGCAATGACGCCGAGCGGATAATCGACGGCTCCGAGCAGGCTGCAGAGTTCGTCGCTGCGATGCGTCGCAAGCTGGCCGCCCGCCGGGCCGAAGGCGCTGCGATAGAGCCAGTTGCGCTGCAGCAGGTCGGCGATCTCGCTGCCTTCGTTCGGAGGCGCCAGCATGACGACGCGGCCGAGCCGCTGCGGGCGGTGGCGGTTGAGATAGGCGCGGGCGACGAGGCCGCCCATCGAATGGGTGACGAAATGGAGCTCTCCGGCCAGCTCGGCGGCAAAGGCCGAGATCGGTGCGTGAAGGCTCTCGACGATCTGCGCCAGATCCTGCTCGCGCGAGGGATAGTCGAGATTGAGGACGCGATAGCCTTCGGCCGTCAGTGCCTGTTCGAGCAGTTGCATGGATGCGGCGCGACGCAGGATTCCATGCAGCAGGACGACGCCGTCGCAGCCGGTCGCGGCCATAGGTTTCCTCGGATGGGGGCGGGGCAGGGGTTTTGAACTCGGCAGAGCGCTAGCACATATATCGCCTTCGCATAACGGTCGTGCCCGCTTCGCTCGACGCGGGCCGGACGTTGGCGCATAAGATCGCATCTCGTTTCCGCGTCATCCGCGAAAGGCCCGGCAATGATCAGCACCGAGACCGACATCCTGCGCGCTGCGGAGGATTGGAGCCACTCCGGCCGGCAGGTCGCGATCGCGACGGTGGTCGAGACCTGGGGCTCGGCGCCGCGCCCCGTGGGCTCGCATCTGGTGATCGACGGGGAGGGCAACTTCCTCGGCTCGGTCTCGGGCGGCTGCGTCGAGGGTGCCGTGGTGGCGGAAGCCGCGGAGGTGATCGCCGACGGCAAGGCGCGCATGCTGGAATTCGGCGTCGCCGACGAGACAGCCTGGCAGGTCGGCCTCTCCTGTGGCGGGCGTATCAAGGTCTATGTCGAGAAAGTGAACTGAAATGGCCTCCTGGGAAACGCTCTTCGCCTTCGCGACGGTGACGATCCTCGTCGCGTATTTTCCGGGGCCGGCGCTGCTCTATACCGCCGCCCAGACGATCAGCCACGGCCGCCGGGCCGGCCTGATGGCGATGCTCGGCATCCATCTCGGCTGCTATCTGCACGTCTTCGCCGCAGCCTTCGGCCTCTCGGCGGTGTTCAAGCATGTGCCCGAGCTCTATGTCGCCGTGAAGATCGCCGGCGCGCTCTACCTGATCTGGATCGGCATCGGCATGATCCGCTCTCGCCTCGGCGCGCCCGGCCAGCCGGCCACGCCGCCGAAGACGGTGAAGCGCGCCTTGCTCGATTCCTTCATCGTCGAGGTGCTGAACCCGAAGGTCGCGCTGTTCTTCATCGCGCTCTTGCCGCAGTTCGTCGATCCGGCCGGCTCGCTGCCGGTCTGGGCGCAGTTCCTGATCCTGGGGACGATCGTCAACTTCGCCTTCTCCTCGGCCGATCTCGTCACCGTCTTCGGCGCGTCCTTCGTCGTGGGCGCGATGAAGAAGACCAAGGCCGGCTTCGCCTTCGGGCGCTGGATCGGCGGCTCGCTGATGATCGGGCTCGGCCTGAAGCTCGCGGCGGACAAGGGCTGAACCGTGGAACTTTCGCTCCTGGCCGCGCTCAATGCGGAGCGTCAAGCGCGCCGCGCCGCCATCCTGGTGACCGAGATCGCGAGCGGCGCGCAGCGCCTGGTGAAGCCCGAGGCCATCGCTGCCGATCCGCTGGGGGAACTGCTGGAGCGGCAACTGCGCACCGGCAAGAGCGGCATGGTCGAGGTGGAGGGAAGCTCGTACTTCCTCACCGTGCAGGCGCCGCATCCGCGCGTCGTCGTCACCGGCGCCGTCCACATCTCGCAGGCGATGGCGCCGATGGCGCGGGCGCTCGACCTCGATCTCGTGATCATCGACCCGCGCACGGCCTTCGCCACGCCCGAGCGCTTTCCCGACACCGCGCTTCTGGCTGAATGGCCGGAGGAGGTGATCGGCCGGATCGGCCTCGACGGCTATACCGCCTTCGTCGCGCTGACCCATGATCCCAAGATCGACGACCCCGGTCTCACCGCCGCCCTGCGCTCCAACTGTTTCTATATCGGCGCGCTCGGCAGCCGGAAGACCCATGCCAGGCGGCTGGAACGCCTCGCTGAGGCCGGCTTCGACGCGGCGGCGACCGCTCGCATTCACGCGCCGATCGGCCTCGATATCGGCGCCGTCTCGCCGGCCGAGATCGCGCTCGCCATTCTCGCCGAGATCGTCAGCACCTTGCGCGGTCCGCGCCGTCAGCCGGGCTGAGGACAGGCTCATGCAGTTCGGACCCATCGCCATCGCGGAAGCGGTCGGTTGCATCGCAGCCCATACGATCCGCACCGCCACGACGATCGTGAAGAAGGGCGCCGCCATCACGCCCGACATGGCCGCGAAGCTGGCCGAAGCCGGCGTCACGGAGATCGTCGCCGTCCGGCTCGAGCCCGGCGATGTCGACGAGAACAGTGCCGCCGCCAGGCTCGCTGCCCGGATGGCGGGCGACGGCGTGGTCGCGGAAGCGCCCTTCACGGGGCGTGTCAATCTCTTCGCCAGCGCCGCCGGCGTGCTCAGGCTCGATGTCGGCGCCATCGACGCCTTCAACGCCGTCGACGAGGCCATCACCGTGGCGACGCTGCCCGCGCTCAAGGCGGTGGTCGCGGGAGAGTTGGTCGCGACCGTCAAGATCATCCCCTATGCGGTGCCGGAGACGCAGGTCGAGGCGGCGCTGGCGGCGCTGACGGGGGCGCCGGCCGTCAGCGTCGCGGCCTACCGGCCGTCCAAGGTCGCGGTGATCTCGACCCTGCTGCCGGGGTTGAAGCCGAGCGTGGTCGACAAGACGCTGAGAGTGCTGCGCGAGCGGCTCGAACCGGCGTCCGCCGCGCTCGCCGTCGACCGGCGCGTGCCGCACGAGACCGGCCCACTGGCGGCGGCCATCGCCGAGAACGCCGCCGGGGAGGCCGATATCCTCGTCGTGTTCGGCGCCTCGGCGATCACCGACCGACGCGACGTGATTCCCCAGGCGCTGGTCGATGCGGGCGGGCAGGTCGAGCATCTCGGCATGCCGGTCGACCCGGGCAACCTGCTGATGCTGGGCACGATCGGCGGCAAGCCGGTGATCGGTGCGCCGGGCTGCGCCCGCTCGCCGAAGGAGAACAGCTTCGACTGGGTGCTGCAGCGCCGGCTCGCCGGCATCCCGGTGGAGCGGGCGGATGTGCAGCGCATGGGCGTCGGCGGCCTGCTGATGGAGATCGTCTCGCGCCCGCAGCCACGTGCTCCCGGCCAGCACGAACCCGGATCCGTTGCCGGCATCGTGCTGGCGGCGGGGCAGTCGACGCGGATGGGCGCGCGCAACAAGCTGCTCCAGCCGCTGCGCGGCAAGCCGATCCTGCGCCATGCGGTGGAGGCGCAGCTCGAGGCGGGGCTGTCGCCGGTGCTCGTCGTCACGGGCCATGAGCGGGACGCGGTCGAGGCGGCGCTGGCGGAGCTGCCGGTGCGCCTCGTGCACAATCCCGATTATACGTCCGGCCTCGCAGGGTCGTTGAAATGCGGGGTTGCCGCCCTGCCGGCCGAGGCCGAGGGTGTCGTGATCTCGCTCGGGGACATGCCGAATGTGACGGTGCCGGTCATCGGCCGCCTCGTCGAGGCCCACCGCGCCCAGCCGGACATGCTCGCCGTGGTCCCGACGCTGTTCGGGCAACGCGGCAATCCCGTCCTGCTCACGCGCGCTTTGTTCCCGGCGGTCTCGCTGCTCGTGGGGGACCGCGGCGCGCGGCGCCTGCTCGAGGAGGCGGGCGAGCGTGTGGTCGAGGTGGCGTTCGAGGACCCCGCCATCGCCATCGACGTCGATACGCCGGAAGCGCTCCGGGCACTGCAGGGCTGAGCTTCAGCGCAGCCAGTGCAGCGCCAGCGTGCCGTAGATCTCGGACGGCCGGTCGCTCGTCTGCTGCCAGCCGCCGGAAAGGCGCCATTCCAGGCCGAGCAAGCGCAGCCCGGTGAGGTGCAGGCCGAGGCGCAGCTTGCGATAGTCGCGCTCGCGATAGGCCTCGACTTCGGGGCCGGCATAAAGGCCGAGCGGCGTCTGCCAGCCGGCCGCGAGACGGCCCCAGAGCCGCTGGTCGATCGACGAGGCATAGGCATTGGCCTGGAACATCATGCGATCGAGCGGGAGCGCCCAGAGATCGGCCTGGATGCGTGCCCCGTAGCGTGTGGCGCGTAGCGACGGGAGAAGCGTCTCGATGCGCTGCTCGGTCTCGATGTCGGAGCCGGCATAGACCGCGAGGAAGCTGTCGCCGATGCGCCATTCATAGCCGAGGAGCGCCTGGGATTCCGATTTGTAGGTGGTGCCGTGCGGCCGATGACGCCGGGTCTGCTCCTGCGAGCCACCGGCCTTCAGGAAGAGGCGGAAGCCGCTCTCCGCCAGCCCGCCGCCGATGGCGCGCTTCATGCCGATCGCGACGAAGGTCTTGGTCGGCCCGGCTTCCAGCGAGCCGAAGATGACCTGCGAGAGCGGCGAGCGCTCGGCCTCCGCCTCTTCGGCTGCTGTCGAGCCGATCGGAGCGGCGGCGAGCAGAATCGCCGACGCGGCCAGCCCGGCCTTGCCCCCTCGATACGCCACGCACGCCCCCCGCGCGCTGCCGGATGTCGACCGACGACACGCTTTGGGATTGCAGCAGTTTGGCAGTAAACTGGCAAGCCTTTGTTAACCAAGCGGGAGCAGCCTCGAAGCATCCGGCACAGCTTTCATTCCGTAACGGGAGAGGAGGTGGCGATGGTCTCGACGGACTTCATCAGGCAGCTGGAAGGTTACGGGCTGACGACGGCCACGATCCTCTACCGCATGCCGGATCACCTCAGCGTGTTGCAGACCTTCATCTGGCAGCAATACGACCTTGCGCCGCGCTTTCCCGTGCTGCAGGACTTCCTGGCGTTCTGGAAGCGGGAGCTCGACGGACCGCTCCATTCCGTCACCGTGACACATTCGCGGCTGATCCGGCCGGCCGAGATCCGCACCGTGAACGGCGTGCTGACGCTGCATTAGAGCCCGTCCCGCGGCGGTCGACCGGCTGCGGACGAGGCGGGCGGCCCTGAGCCGCGAGCATTGATCGCCTGCGCCTGGCGTGCTTGTTGCCGGGCTGCCGGCCATGTTAGGCGGACGCTTCCGCTCTGGCACGGCCCTTTCCCTTGTCCTCGTCTCTGCGCACCTCCGGACTATTGACGGCGCTGGCTGGCCTGCCCGGGGAGCGGATCGCCGTCCGCACCATCGTCGCCGCCCTGCAGGACCGGGCCTATGCGCTGCTCGTCGTCCTGCTCGGCCTGCCGAACTGCCTGCCGATGCCGCCGCCGATCCCGCTCGTCTGTGGGCTGGTGCTCGCCTTCGTCGGCCTGCAGATGCTGACGGGACGGCGGATGCCGTGGCTGCCGCAGGCGCTCCTGGCCCGCAGCATCGGCAAGCCTGAACTCAGCCGCGCCGTCGACCGGGCGTTGCCGGCCCTGACCCGCCTCGAGCGCTTCTCGAAGCCGCGCCTGACGATGCTGCACGGCGCCTATGCCGTCCCGGTGCTGGGGTTGGTGATCCTGATCCTGGCGCTCGGCCTCATCGTGGCGGCGCCGTTCATCGGGCAGATTCCGCTCGGGCTGGCGGTCTGCCTGGTGGGGCTCGGCCTGGTCGAGCGCGACGGGGTCTTCATCATCGTCGGCGCCGCCTTCGGCGCGCTGGGCCTGCTGCTCAGCGCCGGCTTCGCCTACGCTATCTTCAGCGGCATCCACGAGCTGTTCTTCTGAAGGTCCGCCGCGCGCCCGGCTCGTGGTATCAGGCGGCGGCGAGGATTTCGGCGAAGGGATTGTCGAGCCGCAGCAGGCGGTCGATCTCTGAGGCCGGGACCGCCCTGGAGAACAGGAAGCCCTGCAGCTCATGGCAGCCTATCGCCTGCAGGAAGCGATGCTGCTCGGCGGTCTCGACGCCTTCGGCGCAGACGCGCAGGCCGAGCGCCCGCCCGAGATGCGCCATCGAATGGACCAGAATCGCGGATTCCCCGGTCGCCTCCATGTATTCGAGGAAGGAGCGGTCGATCTTGATCTTGTCGAAGGCGAAGCGCCGCAGATAGATCAGGCTCGAATAGCCGGTGCCGAAATCGTCCAGCGCCAGGCCGACGCCATGGGCACGGATGTCCATCATCGCCGCTTCCGCCGCATCGGCGTCCTCGATCAGTACGCCTTCGGTGAGCTCGAGCTCCAGCTGGGCGGGATCGAAATCGGTCTCGTCGATGATGCGGATGACGTTGGCGACGAAATCCTTATGCCGGAACTGGATCGGCGAGACGTTGACCGCGAGGCGGATGCCCTTCCAGCGCTTCGCCTCCAGGCAGGCGCGCCGCAGCACCCATTCGCTCAACGGCATGATCAGGCCGCGTTCCTCGGCGATCGCGATGAAGTCCGACGGCGGGATCATGCCGTGGACGGGGTGCGGCCAGCGCACCAGCGCCTCGACGCCGACGATGGTCGAGCCGTCGACAGATACCTGCGGCTGGTAGTGCAGTGTCAGCTCGTCATTGTCGATCGCGCGGCGCAGATCGTCCTCGACCATCCGCTTGAGCTGCAGCGAGCGGTTCATCTGCGCCTCGAAGAAGGCATAGCGGTTGCGCCCGCTGTTCTTCGCCTCGTAGAGAGCGGTATCCGCCAGCCGCAGCAGGGCCTCGCGGCTGCAGCCGTCGCGCGGAGCCATGGTAACGCCGACCGAGCAGCCGATGCTGACCTCGATGCCGGTAATCGGGAAGGGCTCCGTCAGGCCCGCGAGAATCTTCTCCGCCAGGGCGGCGCAGCCGGCGGGCGTGGCGTTCACAGTCTGGATGATGCCGAACTCGTCGCCGCCTAGACGCGCGACGGTGCCGCCGGGATGCACCATGCCCGAGAGGCGCATCGCCACCTGGCGGATCAGTTCGTCGCCGGCAGTGTGCCCGTAGGTGTCGTTGACCGCCTTGAAGCGATCGAGGTCGATCAGCATCACGGCAAGGCCGGGGCCATCCTCACCCAGCCCGGCCAGGGTCTGGTCGAGCGTCAGATCGAAGCTGCGCCGGTTCGGCAGGAGGGACAGCTCGTCCTGGCCCGCCAGGCGCTGGATCTGCCGCTCGCGCAGCTCGATCTGCGTGGCGGAAGCGCGCAGGCGCAGGACGACGAAGACGAAAATCGCCGAGAACAGCAGGCCCACCGCGACCAGCGCCCAGACGAAGCGGTGCAGCATGACGTCGCCCGGCCGCGCCGGGGCCCAGGTCAGCCAGCTGGTCGCGGTGCCGTCGGGCGCCCGCAGAGCGAGGCCCGAGGCGGAATCGGCCGGTTGCGCGTCGACAAGGCGGATCTCGGCAACACGGTAGCGTTCGGACAGCTCCGCGAGCAGCTCCCGCGACAGGCGCCGATAGGCGATGAAGACCGGCATCTGCCCGGCTTCGGCGCGGTCGAAGGACGCGATCCGCGAGAGATCGGTCACCGTCAGCATCAATGTCTCGCCATTGTCCCTGAGGATCGCCGAGCGCGTCGCCGGCGCGCGCGGCCCGATATCGACGGCGGTGGTAGCGGCGAGGGAGGCGAGGCCGAAGCCGCGCAGCAGGGCGTGCAGCCGCGCGCCATCATGGCCGTTTTGAGCCCGCGTTTCGACACGTGCCAGTACGGTGCCCGCCGTGGAAACGACATAGGCTCCGTCGAAATCCGTGATCTGGCGGTGCAGCCGGCCCAACGCCGCCTGAACCGCCGCCTGCGGCTCGTCCTGCTGCAGCGCGCCCGGCAGATCGCTGGTGACGAGGAGGCCTTCCAGGCGCAGCTCGTTCAACCGAAGCTGGGCGTTGAACGTGGCCTCGATCCGCTCCGCCTGGCGCTGCGCCTCGAGCCGGTTGGCCTCGCGGGTAATGGCAACGATCACGCCGGTGCCCGCCGCCATCAGCAGCAGGAACGCGCAGCCCAGGGTCGCTACCGAGCTCGCGAACATGCGAGCGGAGGAACCCGCGTTCGTCATCTTCGCAGCAGGAGGCTGGGACATCCGTTATCCAAGGCAGGTCTAGGCGGCGGAGTAAACCCCGCAAATTGTTGACATCCCGTTGCCGTTTCTGCGGTTGCGGAGCGATTCAGCCCTCTGCTGGCGCGTAAGGCGGGCGCGGGATCGCCATATGGGCCGCGCGCAAAGCGGCCGACCAGCGCTCGCGCAGATCGTGGAAATAGGGTTCGCCCGCCTCGATCCGGTGGCTGAGCTCGATGACGTCCGCATCGCGCCTGATGACGACGAGATCGATCGGCAGGCCGACGCCGAGATTGGAACGCATCGTCGAATCCATCGAGATCAGCCCGACCTTGAGCGCATCGTAGAGATGGGTCTTGAAGGTCACCGCGCGGTCGAGGATCGGCTTGCCGTATTTGTGCTCGCCGATCTGGAGGAAGGGCGAGTCGATGCCGCATTCGATGAAGTTGCCGGCGTCGTAGACCATGAACAGCCGCATCGGCTGGCCCTTGATCTGGCCGCCGAACAACATCGAGACGTCGAACTTGACGCGGGCTTCCTCCAAAGCGGGGCCGTCGATGTCGCGGACATGGCGGATGCTGCGGCCGACGAGCTGCGCGGCCCGGAACATTGAGCTCGCATTCTGCAGCGTCTCGATCTCCCCGGTCTCGGGGTTCGGCATGCCCTCGTTCAGGCAGCTCACCACCGACTGGGTGATCGAGAGGTTGCCGGCGGTCATCAGGACGAAATGACGCTCGCCCGGCCAGGAGAAGACGTGCAGCTTGCGGAAGGTCGAGATGTCGTCGAGGCCGGCATTGGTGCGCGTGTCGGCGATCATGACGAGGCCGTCCTGCACGAGGATTCCGGCGCAGTAGGTCACGGGACTGGTCCTCGCTTCTGCGGCGCGGAGGCGCCGCCGTCACTGGTTGGCGAAGCGGCCCTCGGCCGCCACGGCACGGACGAGAACGTTCAGGGTCTCGCCTTCGCCGCCCTGCCGGGAGCCGCGAACCGGCGCAGCATCGGCATAGTCGAGCCCGACCGCAACCCGGACATGGGTGTCGATCGGGCACAGGCCGTTGGCGCAGTCGAAGCCGATCCAGCCATAGTCGTCGAGATGCACCTCCGCCCAGGCATGGGCGCCGTCGCCATGCGGCAGGCCGCCGGCCGCCGCGACATAGCCCGAGACGTAGCGGGCCGGCATGCCGAGATGGCGGGCGCCGGCCATGAAGACATGGGCGATGTCCTGCGCGATCGCCTCGCCGGCGGCGAAGGCCGCGGTCGCGCCGATGCCGCTGCGCCCGCTCGCCTCCACGCAGGTCATGTGCTCGCCGACGGCGGCCATCAGGGCGTGCATCTGCGACAGGGGCGTGCCGGCGCCGGCAGCGGCGTCGGCAGCGAAGCGGCATAGCGCATCGTCGCGCCCGGTCAGCAGCGTGTCGCGCCGATAGACCTCGCACGGCACCTGCTCGAGGCCGCCGCGGACGACGCCGGCGAGGTCGATGGTCTCGATCACCCCCTCGATGCGGATGGCGAGGGAGGAGATCGGTCCGTCGGCGTAGAAGCTGTGCACGATGTTGCCATGCGCGTCCCGGCTGGCGCGCAGGCGGCCATCGATGCTCGGCTCGATGCGCCAGGACATGACGTGCTGGCCGTCATGGTCACGCGGTGTCAGGCGCAGGACCTGCGTGATATGGCGCGCCGGCTCCGCGTAGTCGTAGCTGATCGCATGGGCAATCCTGATCCGCATGGTCAAGTCCGGCCGGGGGCGAGCGCCCGCGTCATTGCAGATACTGCTCGAAGATGGTGTTGCCGAGGCGATTGTTCTCGGTGATGAACTCCTCGATGAACTCGTGCAGCCCGCGCTCGAAGACGGCGTCGATCTTCGTGTTGCTGAGGCCGGTGAGGGTCTTGCGCGCCTGGCGCTGCGAGGGGCCGTGCCGGCCATAGGCATCGCCGAGATGATCGAGGAAGCGCGAGATGTTCTCGTAGCAGGAGGCGAGCGAGCGCGGCATCCGCCGGTTCAGGATCAGCAGGTCGGCGATCAGGATCGGCTTCACCGCCTCGCGATAGACCCAGTGATAGGCGGTCAGCGCCGAGACCTCGCGGAGCACCGTCGTCCACTGGAAGTAGTCGAGCGAGCCGCCGACCTGCTCGTTGGCCGGCAGCAGCACATGGTATTTGACGTCGAGGATGCGGGCGGTGTTGTCGGCCCGTTCGAGATAGACACCGAGCCGCGAGAACCAGTAGCCGTCGTCGCGCAGCATGGTGCGGTAGGCGGAGCCGTCGAAGACGAGCGAGACGTTCTTCACCCAGTCGAGGAAGCGGGCGAACTCCTCCCGGTCCATGCGCTTCTTCTCGAAGCGCTGCAGCTCCAGCCAGGCGGAGTTCAGCGCATCCCACATTTCGGAGGTCAGCGCGGTGCGCACGGCGCGTGCGTTGGAGCGGGCCTGCGCGAGGCAGTTGCGGATCGAGGACGGGTTGTCGGGGTGGAAAGTCAGGAACTCGCAGACATTGCGCTCGTTCGCCTCGCCGTAGGCCGCGGCGAATTCATCCTCGCAGCCGGCGGTCGAAACCGCGCTCTGCCATTCGGTGCCGGCGCCGCCATAGGTCGAGGGCAGGTTGGTCAGACGGGTCGTCGCGTCGAGGATGCGGGCGAGGTACTCGGCCCGCTCGACATAGCGGGAAACCCAGTAGAGGCTGTCTGCGGTGCGCGAAAGCATTGTCAGCGAGGGCCTTTCCGCGGCGTGGCAGGCGATGGGGTGCTGTCGGTTGCAAGACGGGGAACCGGTTCCGTCATGCGTCGAGCACCCAGGTGTCCTTGGTGCCGCCGCCCTGGCTGGAATTGACCACGAGCGAGCCTTCCTTGAGCGCGACGCGCGTCAGCCCGCCCGGCACGCAGGAGATGCCGTTGGCGCCGGAGAGCACATAGGGCCTCAGGTCGACATGGCGCGGCGCCACGCCCGAGGCGACGAAGGTCGGACAGGTCGAGAGCGCCAGTGTCGGCTGGGCGATGAAGCCGTCCGGCTGGGCCTTGAGCTTGTGGCGGAAGCTTTCGATCTGCGCCTTGTTGGCGTGCGGGCCGACGAGCATACCGTAGCCGCCCGAGCCGTTCACCTCCTTGACGACGAGGTTCTCGAGATTGTCGAGGACATAGGCGTTGGCCTCGGGCTCGCGGCAGCGCCAGGTCGGCACGTTCTTCAGGATCGGCTCCTCGCCGGTGAAGAACTTCACGATCTCCGGCATGTAGCTGTAGACCGCCTTGTCGTCGGAGACGCCGGTGCCGATGGCATTGGCCAGCGTGACATTGCCGGCCTTGTAGGCGCCGACAATGCCCGGCACGCCGAGCACGGAATCGCCGCGGAAGACGAGCGGGTCGAGGAAGTCGTCGTCGATGCGCCGGTAGATCACGTCGACGCGCTTCGGCCCCTGGGTCGTCCGCATGTAGACGACGTCATCCTTGACCAGCAGGTCCGAGCCCTCGACCAGCTCGACGCCGAGCTTGTCGGCGAGGAAGGAGTGCTCGTAGAAGGCGGAATTGTACTGGCCCGGCGTCAACAGGCAGATCGTCGGGTCCGAGGGAGCGCTGCGCGGCGCCACCGAACGCAGCGTCGCCAGCAACTGGTCCGGGTAGTTGTCGACAGGCGCGATCCGGTGTGTGGCGAAGAGCTCGGGGAAGAGCCTGAGCATCACCTCCCGGTTTTCCATCATGTAGGAGACGCCGGACGGCGTGCGCGCATTGTCTTCCAACACGTAGAAAGTGTCGGCGTCGACTCGCACCACGTCGATGCCGGCGATGTGGCAGTAGATGCCGTGCGGCACCTTGAAGTCGACCATTTCGAGCTGGTAGCAGGCGTTGCGATAGACCAGATCGGGCGGGATGATGCCGGCCTTGAGGCATTCCTTCGGCCCGTAGACATCGGCCAGGAACATGTTGAGCGCGGTGACGCGCTGGCGCAGCCCCGCCTCGAGCTTGATCCATTCCGGCTTGGTCAGGACGCGCGGGATGATGTCGAAGGGGATCAGCCGCTCGGTGGATTCGGCGTCGCCATAGACGGCGAAGGTGATGCCGATGCGGCGGAAGAACAGCTCCGCCTGGCTGCGCCGCAGCGCCAGGGTCTCCGCCGGCGTGTCCTTGAGCCAGCGGTCGAGAGCGCTGTAGGCCGATCTCAGCTCGGCGCCAGAGCCGGTCATTTCATCGAATGCGACCATGCAGCCCTCTTCCCTCTTGCGGCCAGCCTATGCGCATTCGCTGGCGTTCGGGAAGGGGGAGGGGTGCCGACCGAAGAGGCAGTGTCGCCCACCGCTTGGGCAGCGCCGAATTCGGCATAGGCGTGTGGTCCAAGGAGGTGCTCGTCCGCAGCCTTCATCCTGAGAAAGCGAGAAAGCGGCGTCTCGAAGGATGCCTCGGATCGCTTTCGAGCCTCCTCCCGCCCCCTTCGAGACGTCATCCCCATGGGAATGGCTCCCCAGGACGAGGGCTTTCGGCATTTCGAGGGACGTGCCCGGGTCTCCCCCGGGGGGCATCATCGCGTTCAACGCTTCGGCAGGCCGCGCTCGTTCAGCCAGAGCAAAAGGGCCTCGGCGTTGTTGTGGTCCTCGTCCCTGGCGGCGTAGAGCAGCGTCACCGGACCTTCCTTGAGCTTCTCTTCCAGGGTGGCCAGGGCGGCCTGGGCCGGTGGGCTGCCGAGTTCCGCGGCATAGGCGGCGCGAAATTCCGCCCAGCGATCGGGATGGCCGTGGAATTCGTGGCGGAGCGTATCGCTCGGGGCGATGTCCTTGAGCCAGAGCCCGATCTTCTCCCGCGCGATGCCGCGCGGCCAGAGCCGGTCGACGAGGATGCGGGTGCCGTCCGTGGGGGCAGCCGGGTCGTAGACGCGCTTGACGGCCAGTCTTGTCATGTCCCTGTCTCCCGGTGGGCAGCCGCCGGTCAGATCAGCCCGAGGCTGCGGAAACTCGCATGGCCGTCGCGGCCGACGACGATGTGGTCGTGGATGGCGATGCCGAGCGGCTTGGCGATGTCGACGAGCTCGCGCGTCATCCGCATGTCGGCACCGGACGGCGTCGGGTCGCCCGAGGGATGGTTGTGGACGAGGATGACGGCCGAAGCCGAGAGCTCGAGCGCCCGGCGCACGACCTCGCGCGGATAGACCGGCGTGTGGTCGACCGTGCCGGTCTGCTGCACCTCGTCGGCGATCAGGGCGTTCTTCTTGTCGAGGAAGAGGATGCGGATGTGTTCCTCCCTTCCGGATTTCGACATGAATTCAAACGCTTGTAGTCCGCGTCCCCCAAACGTCCCTGCCGCGTCCCTCATGGCTTGTTCTCGCTCCGTTTTGCGAGCCGAAGCAGGGCGACGCGGCTGGTCTGCTCGATCGTGCCGCGGTTGTAGCGAGCGCTGGTCTGGCGGTTCTTGTGACCGGCGGATTTCATGACGTCTGTCTCGGCTGCCCCAAGATCATAGGCCTCTGTGATAGCGCCGGCTCGAGCGTCCATGTTCCAGACAGTCTTCGGGACTTCCGCCTTGTTAGCAATGGCGCGCCAACGGTCGGTGAAGTTCCGATGCTTATACGGCTCGCCGGTCGTCTCGGCGATAATCATCGGGCCAATGCGCTTCCCCATCGGCACGCGAGCGATCTCTTCCAGCACCGCTGGGTGAAGCTTTAAGTCGTGCTCGACGGGAAAGCCCGTTTTCGTGTGCACCTTGCGCAAGACCATGTTGGCGTCGATGTCAGACCATAGCAGGCCGTTCACCCAGCGACGCCCGCGATAGTAGATGCCGCCCTCCGTTTCGGCGGGCTCCCACTCGCCGATAACGTCCTTCTGGCGCATGGCGAGTTCGAACTGTAGAGCGGTAGCCAAGGCGACCGATGGCCAGCCCTCGGCGTGGGCGGTCGTGCGCACCGCATTGACGTGGTCGATCGTCATCACGGCTGTTCGTGCCGGTGGCGTCGGGAATCGGATCTTGCCGAGGATGGTATCGGCGCGAAAGCAGTCGTCGTAGCCCAGCGTCACGCCATAGCTGATCAGCTGCCTTACTGCGTCCATAGCGTGCTTGGCGCGCCAAGGGCGGGCAGGAGCTTCCGGCTTCTTCGGCGCGCCGAAGCGTGTGTGCCAGCGCTTGAAGTCCGGCCCGAGCAGTTTGGCTATCTGCCTGTCGCCAACGCTCTTCTCGATGATGGTGAGCGACTTCAGCACGTTGGCTCGGCTATTCCACTTCATCGTGCGGAACGGCGAGTCCTCATTCGTCTGAAACAGCCGGGACAGGCTCAGCATCGAGCCGTCGTAGCCGGGGGCTGCGTGCCGGCCGAGTGACGCCCATGCAAGCATCTCGGCCTGCAGGCGATTGCAGTGTGAAGAGAGGGATGCGCGGCCTTCCGGTGTCTCCGGATAATGTAGGCGGACGGACGACGGGCGATATCCGCGCTTGGCTAGGTCGCCGCGAGCTTCCCAATACTCGCGAACCGAGCCGTCCTTGTTTCGCTTCCGCTTTAGGCCGGGGAATTCGATCACTGCCAAACCTCGACGCCATCAGCCGCAGAGGGCAGGGCACTTTGCCGGATGCCGTGGCGGCGGTCGAGGAATTCCCGAACCGCCGGCCAGTACCGGCATCCGGTGAGAGGATCGACACGGGGCAAGCCTTCGCGCTCCAGAACGAGCGCAAGGGAGTCCCACCGGACCTTTGCCTTGGGACCAAGGATGCGCTGCGCGATTGCCTGCTCAGGCAAATACAGCGGCGAGTTGTCATTTGCTGGCTGCATTCAGGGCTCCGTGGCGGGCGAATGCCCTCTAATTGCCGGATTCCTAATTTGAAAAGTCAAGACAATTCGCTACGCCGTAGCATTGTCTGCTCGGTTTGTTGGGGCGGTGTTACGTTCGGGATACTCAATAGCCGAGTGGTTACATGGCAGAGTCAAGCGGCGCGGTCGGCTTCTCCGCCGGCCGAGGCAAATAAGCGGCTGCTCCCCGGGGTCGAGTTTTCAACAACTCACTCCCAACAGTCCCAGAGCCCGCCTCTGTTCAGCCCGAATCGGAAAGACTCGCTGGCTTGCTGCCAAGAGATGCGGCGGCGGACGCCGGGCGATCTGCACACGCCCCCCCAAGCCCCGGATCGCCCGGCGTCTAGGCCGCCCCCCGAGGTTCGATGCTGAAGGGGAATCGGAACTCCTTCCAATGCAGTTCCTCGCTGTCTTCGGGATCCAGAACGCCAACGGCGCGACGCAGCGCCGCAAAGGCGCGCTGGCCGCGCTCCTGAATCCGCTGATCCGCGTGCTCGAGCGTGAAGTCGAGCTTGGCCAGCCGGCCGGCGTCAGGGCCGCCGATCTCCTGCGTTAGGCAGCGCAGGATCATGCCCTTGCCGCAGGGAGTGGGCACGTAAGTGCTCTCGACGATTTCGAGGGTACGGTTGGCCGTCGTGGTATTAGTCGGCATGCTTTGCTCCGTGTGGTGATAATTTCACCATTAACGGTAATCCCATCGCCAATTTGATGTCAACCACATATGGTGATAATTTCACCATATGAAGGGATTTCAATGCCGTATGGCCCGCGCCGCGTTGGGCTGGAGTACTGCCGACTTGGCCCAGCGCGCCGAGGTTGGAATAAACACGGTCAACCGTTTCGAAGCTGGCCAAGATGCCAGGATGAGCAGCGTAGATAAGCTCAAGCTTGTCTTCCGAGCTGCCGGCGTCGAGTTCATCGACGACGCCCGCGGCGAAGGCGTGGTGAAGCTGCGCTCTGATGTCTGACGTCAAATAAGTATAGCGAAATCTAATTAGGATTGTTAGGTCGCACTTGGTTGGCAACCGAATGTTTGCAATGGTTGTCAACCAATAGTTTTTTGAATCACCCTATGGACTCTCAGTAAGATTCGAGTCACGACTCTGCCTCCACTTGAGGCGAGCGCATGGCATCAGAAGAAGCCCTTCGTCCGGTCTTCGTGACTCGGAAGACGGCAGCCAAGCTGATGGAAATCAGTACAGACACGTTTGACCTGTGGCTCCAACAGGGCTTCGTACCGCGGGCGCACATCAACCGCGGCCAGATCATGCGCTGGCACTGGCCCAGCGTTGAACAGAAACTGGCACCGCCCCCAGAAATGGAAAAGCCGGCCTGGGTGATGCCAGAAGGCCCCTATGTGCGGCCACCCCGTGGGCGGAGGCCGAAGCCATGACCGGCCCGCTCGGAACGATCTATAGCCTGCAGGAGGCTGCCGACTACCTAAAGGCCAGCAAGCAGGCCGTTGCCAGAGCCGCCAGGCGGCACGGTCTCGGCGCGGTATTCGGGAGGCACATCCGCTTCACAGAGGACGACGTCAAAGCCGTTTACGAGGCTTTGCGGATCCGGGGACGGGAGTTGCCCGTGCCGCCGGTCGGTCGCGTGACCGAGAGCTATCTGAGCCTGCGCAAATTGGCTCGGGCACAGCGCGAAGAACGCGTGCGTCAACGAGCCACGCAAAAAGGGGGGAGTAATGAAAAACGTTGAAGCGATCGCAGTTCCGCCGATGCAAATCCGCATCGGAAAGGTGATGCCAGACGGCGAGGTCGTCGGCTCCGATGTCTACACCATGGACCATTTCGGCGGCATTCTGCCGAATGTCGGGGATCAGTTCATTCTGATCCGCACGACTGACGACTACGAGACGGCCTCGGTCCAGCGGCGCTACTTTGTCACCGAGGCTGCGACCCGAAGCATCTACTGGCTGCTTATCGTCAAAGCCGCGGAAGCGTGCTCGCAGTTCACGCAAGTTGCGACGAATGCCTTGGCAGTGTCGGATTATCTGGAGGCGGCTCGAGAAGGTCGGCCGATACAGGAGGTCGCAGCGAAGCGTAGGAAGGCTAACCGCGGCTAGTCTACCCCTTGACCACACGCAGCGCGTGCGTGACCCTAGGAAGAGGGGCGTCAATGAAAACAACTATCGCTTTTGCCGCATTGCTGTTGGCTGGACCGCATGCATTCGCTCAAGAACCAGCCAAAGATATCAAGAGCGAGCTGGAGCGATGCGCTTCATACGATGGCGATGGGGACAGGCTGGCGTGTTTCGATTTCATCTCCGGCCGAAAGCAAAAGGCAGTGTCTTCAACCAAAGAACCGTCCGAGCGGGAATACGGTAGGTGGAAAGTTAGCTCTTCTTCGTCCAGGCTAGACAAATCAAAATCGACGGTTGCTTTTCTGGTCTCCGAAGAAGCCAAAACAGGACAGCGTGGTAGCGGAGTGCTCGCCGGCCTGGTCGTTCGGTGTGATGAGGGACGAACGTCGGTTTACGTCAGTTTCGGTAGCGAGCTTGTCGCGAACGAGGTAGTAGAAATTCAATACCGAGTTGGAGATGCAAAGCCTCAGAATACGAAGTGGGGCGCGTCTGAAAATAGTAGAGCTTATGGGCCGTTTGGCGGAAAGGCCGCAATCCCATTGGCTAAATCTCTTATTGGCCAGAAAGATTTTTACCTTCGCGGTGAGACGCGTATTTTTCAGTCTAGTGAAGCCTATTTCTTGCTTGATGGAGTAGACGCTGCCCTCAAGGAGGTCAGGGAGAACTGCGGCTGGTAGCAGCCCTCACTCAAAATCATCGATCCCCATGCGCCCGGTGCTCTGCCGCCGGCCGTCCACGACTGCCTGAAGGCAGCGTGCGGTAATTTCAGCAACGTCGTTCAGCGCTTCCAGCGCGACCATCGACGGCGTGTTGATTGGGATCGAGCCAGCCCACGTGCGGACACGCTGCTGGAACTTTAACGTTTCGGCCCGCATCTCCGCCGCCTCGGCAGGATGCAAGCTCCGAACTGAGCGACGAGCCATTACGGCCTCCATTCCTATGGTGAGAACAAAATAGGAACAAGGGCAGCGGCAGAGTCAAGATTGGCGATGCGATCTTATCCCTTAGTCGAATCGACGAGGGGTAAAAAAGGCGATCCGATGACGCAGCGACAGATAGTCAAAAGCGTCGCATTTTGGGGATGGGGAAAAATGGCAAGCTATTACGTCAATAAAATTGCGCAACCCAATGGCGATCATGAGGTTCATGACAACAGTTGCGCGAAGATGACGGCGCCGCACAATCGAGATTATCTAGGGGAGTACACAAGCTGCGCCCCCGCGGTCGCAAAGGCTAAGACGATGTATCGGCTGGCAAACGGCTGTTACTGGTGTTCGCGCGCCTGCCACACGTCGTAGAGCTGCCTACCGCCAGATACCTGAACGCGCCGGCTCATCCGCGGTCGCGTTCAGGTTGTTTGTGGCTACTGCACGGACAATTCGATCGTCACGCTTTCCTCGTCCTCCGCAACGATGCGCTTGTGCTCGGGCACACCGTCGTCCTCGTCGCGGATGATAGTAAGCCGATTAAATCCCTCGGCCTTCGGCGCGCGGATGGTGACGGTGACGGGTGTTTGATTTTCCATGTGTTCCTCATTGCGCCGACTGCGCGGCGGGTTGGCGGGTTGCCAAAGTGCAATTGGTTGACGTAACGTAAACTTACCCCATAACAAGAAACGCAACGATCGGGGCTACTGCCGTCCGCCGGCCAACAGACCCCCCGGCCGGCGGACGGCAGACTGATCAGGCGGGCCAAGCCATCCCCGGCAGTTCCAAGATGATGGCATCGACAGTCGGCTGAGGCCGCTGCCCGCCCTCCACCTTCGCAAGCTCGTCATGCGCGAAGGTCCAGACGGTATCCCGCCAAGCCGTGAAGGCTGCTGCCTCGGCGGCCCAGGTCGGGTTCGTCGAGCCGACATACGAGGCACATGTGATGCCGCTGTCATAGCTCCGCTGGCTCGCGGTCGCGTCGATATGAGCCTGGATTGCGCGGCGGAAGTCGTCGAGCGTGACCGGGACAGGTTCGGGGACAGGCTCAAAAGGCAAGTCCTGGCCAGCCTGCTCAGCCTCGGCATAAAGCGGGTCGCCTTCGATGATGTGGTACGGCAGGCCGTTGACGATCGCGACGAAGGAGCCATCCGGGCGCCTGAACTGCAATTCCATCACGCGATCCTCCAGCAGGCACCGTAAAAGATGACGCCCGCGCTACCGGTCGAAATTGTCGTACCACCCGCAGCCACCCCGGCTGTGATCCCGCCGGCAAAACCATTCGTCGCAACGTCGCGCGGGATGCGCCACCAAGCCCAAGTCCCGCCGGCGGGAAGAACAAGGCTGCTCCCGGCGGAAGCCGCAATGCTCGTGTACTCACCAACACCACTCGTTCCTTGTGGCTGTGCTGGCGCGTTGATCGCAGTTCGCCCCGCGGCCGTGCTCGCAGCAGTCCCTAGGGCTTTGCCAATACTGGTCGCCCCGGTGAAAATATCGGAGCCATCGGAATTCGCCCCGAGGGTTCCGCGCGCCGCAGCAGCGTCCGTGTCGTCGAGCAAAGAACGCGCGAAAGCCGTCAGAACTGCGAGAGCTGCCGTCCCGCTCCCGGTGAAATACGGCAGACGATCAGCGGCACTGATCAGCCCGGCGAGGGCCTTGAGCTCCGCGTCGCCGATCTTTGCAGGCGTAATAGCATCGTTAGCAACTTTGGCCGTGCTGACGGCGTCGGCATTGATCGTCCACGTGTCGCCGCTATCGGCGGTGGTAATGTCGCCCTTGTTGCCGTCGACGATCGTTGCGGTTCCGGGATCGCCCTTGTCGCCCTTCGGACCCTGCTCACCCTGAATACCTTGCTCGCCCTGCGGGCCGACGTCTCCTGTGTCGCCTTTCGGGCCGGGGTTGCCTTGAATACCTTGCTCGCCCTGCTCTCCTATCTCACCCTGCGGGCCAGGCGGACCCATCGGACCAATGGCTCCGGTGGCCGTCACAACCGCCTGGTTCGGGCTCCACTGCACAAAGGCCTTGCGGTTCTGAACGCCCTGAACAAGGCGACCGGGCAGGTCCAGAACAAACCGCACGGCCATAATGCGGGCATGCGTGCCGCCGGTGACGTCGACCACGTCAGCCGAATACTCCCCCCGCGGCCAACTAGCCATGCCGGCTAGACCATATGCGACTTCCAGAACGTGGGCCCCGGTAATCGTTAGACCGGATCCGTTTGTTAGCGTAGCCCGAGTCGTATTGGAGGCGCGGTCCTTGATTTTGACTTCAAAGCTCCGGCCCGCCAGAACAAGGCCGCTGAACTCAAGGACGTAACTAATATCTTCTTCAGTCGAAAACTGAAAGAATGCAATATCTTTGAACATAAAAATCCATGATTGAAATTGTAACGGCCCGGACCATCTGTGATCCGGGCCGGCTAGTGCGGCGATTACTCCCTGCATTTGCCGACCGTCGATCGCCGCTGTGCGGACGAAAACGCGCCCGATGAACTAGGACGGCGGGAAGAGGTTAGGCAGTAGCCTCACCCAGCGGATCGCCGATCTGGTCGGGCCAGCGGTGGATGATCGCGGAGTGCACTGCCTCCGCTGTGACCTGCACAAGCTGAACGTGTCCACCAACGCCGCAATGACCGTATTCATCGCGCTCGAGCCGCTGGCGCTGCATGACGTCCAGCATTGCGGCCGGGATGTCCGTGTCGGCTGACGGGTCAACCGCCGGCGCGCAGGCGAACTCACCTAGCTCAAGGCGCCTCCATGGCTCGCCCCAGCCGGAATGACTGGCGAGGGCATACGCTTCCGGCCCATTGGTGCCGACACCCGCCGCATAGATTTCGACGTCGGCATTCCCATAGCGTTCGGCCAACTCGTCGCGCATCGACTCGTGGACCACCCACGCCGCTGTTCCCATGCCGGCGACCAAGCCCTCGAACGTCGAGAACTGAGCACTTAGGACCGGCAGGAGAGCGTGGGCAAAAGCCTGCGGGCCGCGGGCGGAGATGACGGCCTGCAGATGCGTCAGAATATGTGCTTTCTGTTGAAAGCCGATAACCTCGCCCCGCCCGTACTCATACAGCGCTCCGTCGGTTGCCATCCAGGCGGCAGCAGGTGTCAGATAGATTGCAACAGCGCTCACGCGCGCCCTCCCTTCAATGTTCCGAAAATACCTCCAGGCGAGGACGTGCCACTGCTCGTCCCGAAGATGCCGGCCAACGGGCCGGATCCCATCAGCGCGGCCTGAAGCGCGGCCTTAGCTAAGGATTTGACCAGGTTTTTCATAACCTGATCCGCCTTCTCCCCATTCAGGATCAGGTCTTCCAGGCTGTCTGTGATCGCGTCGCCGAAGAATTTTCCGGCGTCATTGACGGCCTTCTGGGCGTCCTCGAGCTGCTTCTTTTTGGTCCGCAGCTGCTCGCTAAGAGCAATTTCCTTGTTGAGTTTGCCAAGGATCTCTTCGCGAGTGTCAGAGTCCAGGCGATTGAGGTCAACACCGGCGCGGGCAAGCTCAATAGCCGCCCGCTTCTCCGCATTTGACTTGCCGAAGTTGTCTATCTCGGCCTGCAGGACGAGGTTTTGGCGGGCCAGGCTGTCGGTATAGCGGTTGAGGCGATCTTCGGCAGTTTCGGACTCGGACTTACCGCCACCACCTGACCCGCCTTTCTGAGCAGCTTCCGCAGCCAGGATCTGCTTGGCCGCCGCTTCGGCGGCGCTGCGCGAAACGGGGCTGCCGCCTTCCATGGCGGCGTCGTAAAGCTCCTTCGTCTTATCCTGAAGGGCCTTCTTATCCTTGTCGAGCTGCGCTTCCCTGACCTTTGCCTGCAGCTTCATCTGCGCAACGACAGGGTCCTTGTTCACGGCGGAAGCAGCGTCGGGGACGACCGTGTCAGGCCGAAAGCCAGACCGCTCCAGCGCGTTCTGATCGTCCCGGGCAGCATTGCCAGCGAGCGCGCCAGATAGGGCCGCGTTGAGATTGAGTGCCGACTGCCTCGCTGCCCCCAGTCGCTCGATCAGCGAGCCGATGGAGGAGAACGCATTCGCGAAGGATGGGTTTACCTCGCCCAGCCGCTTCAACTCATCAGACGCTGCAATCGCTTGTTCAGCATTGCCTTCCAGCGCCTTCTGGACAAGCTCAAGGCCCCGCTTCTTGTCATCCGCCTTGAGGCCGATCGAACCGAACTGCTCCAGCCCCTGCGCTGCGCCGCGGATTGTGGTTTCGAGGTTGCCGGCTTCCGTCGCGTCCTGCTTCAGCTTATCGCGAAAGCCGTCGGCCGTCGCTTCGCGCATTCGACGCGACGTCTCGGCGACTTCCTCGCCAACGCTTTTGACGCTTTCCTTGGCGGCGTCGGCAGCCGGACGGAGCTGTTTCAGAGCCTCGGCATACCGGTCGGTCGTCTCCTTGCCCTTGCCCGCCTCGCTGGCCAGATATGCCACCGCGGCCGCCGCGCCGATGATGGCAGCGCCCATGGGACCGCCTACGAGTGCCAGAGCGCCACGGAGCCCGGCGACGGCCGTGGCCGCTAGCTGTGCCCGAACACCAATCGCCGCGATGCCCGCCGTGGTGGCTGTAGCCGCCGATACCGCCGCGCCCATCTGGGCGACCAAGGGCGCAAGACCAGCTGCAACCATACGACTGGCGATCACCGTGCCTACAGCCGCAGCGGCCGTCGCCACACCGTCCATGTTTTCGGCGAGGAACTTGATCGAACTGGCAGCGGCCTTCGACGCGACGCCCATCTGCTTGCTGTTGCCAACGAACTTTAGGGCGGCGTTTTCCAGCAGCGTGAAGCTGTCCGAAATGGAAACCTGCGTCTTCGCGAAGGCCTGCCCGACTTCCGGTGCCGCATTGACGATCGCGCGGAACACACGGTCGCTAACGAGCTTGCCTTCAGCGCCCAAGTCCTTGAGCGCGCTCTGCGCGACCCCGAACTCCTTGGCAATCGCCGCCATCACCACCGGCGCGTTTTCGCTGAGCGACCGCAGCTCATCGCCTTGAAGCCGCCCCGACCCAAGCGCCTGGCCGAGCTGGGTCAATGTCGATTGGACTTCGGACGCGCCGGCGCCGGACACCTTGAGAGCTTTCGCGACCGTCTCCGTCGCAACGGCGACCTCTTCCTGAGTTGCGCCGAAGTCCTTCGATGAACGCGTGAGACGGGCGTAGAGATCGGCGACCTCGGCAAACCCAGAGCGCGCTCTAGTCGCGATATCAGCGATCTCGTTGGTAACGGCGCCCGAAACGGCTTCGCCGACGCCTGCAGCCTTGATCTTGTTTGTTGCTTCAAGCCAAGTGTCGGACAGCTTCTTCATTTCGTTCAGAACGGCGCCGCCGCCGATGACTTTGGCGAGCCGATCGAACGAAGCTGACACGCCGGATTCCATCGCGCTGGCCCGGTCTTCCAGTTGCTTGAAGATGCGATTCGCCTGGGCGTTCTGTTTCTTGAGCGCATTCTCAAAGCGAGTTGCGTTAACATCCAGCAATAGCTGTAGGCGCTCGGTTTCTGTTGTCATATAGTCCCACTACCCGACGGTGCGAGCTGTTGATTGCTAGTAATTGAGGGTAACGCTAAGTTATCGTGGCTACACACGGCCTTATTCGGGACGAGTGAAGCGCCGGCCGCGTCTCCGTTGCCGCAACATCGACAGCGCGGCCGGCTACCCTCAACATTTGAATTGGGGAAATGCGTGCGTTGGGCGCCTACCGTTGCTCTATCGATAGGGGCTGGCGACTTCGTCGATGCCCCCGGGGCGGGGTATCCCGAAAGTCCGGCTGCACCATCGGCCCGCAACGGAGCCGAAGGGAAACACGCGACGCCGCAGGTTTTGAGATTATTTTTCGGAGGCGATCCGACTGTGGATCACAAGGTGAAAACTTGCGGCGTAACGTGTTTCAGTGAGCGGCCGTTGCGATGTGCGGCGCCTCCTACACTTCGGAGGCTCCCCCTATTCGGGCCAACCGTCCGCGCCGAACCTGACGATGGTGCGGCCATGTTCTTCGGCCTGCTTGTGTCTGGAATGACATGAGCCACATAGCGACTGCAGGTTGTCAGGATCCCAAAACAGCGCCTCATCGCCGCGATGCGGTTTGACGTGATCCGCAACGGTGGCCTCGGTCACCTCGTCGCAAGCCAGGCAATACTCACAAAGGGGCTGAGCCGTCAGCTGCGCCTCTCGCAATCGCTTCCACCTGGCCAGGCCATAGAGGCGAAGCCACGGGCGCTTCTCTCTCAACCGAGCACCCGCAGGGCTTCTGCCTGCTCCTCGCTCAAGAGCTTTGCGTTGGCCGCTATCACTCGTCCGTCGCGACCGCGAAACTCGCTGTATTCAACTCGCTGCCCGACGTATGGCTCGATACCTTTAAAGGCCGCGCCGTGGATAAAAAGATCCTCGCCGCCATCATCGGGACGGAGGAAGCCGAAGCCGCGGGTGCCCCAGCGGCAAATAGTTCCAAACATATGATTCCTTTGATGAATAACCGCCGCCGCCACATGCTTTCGCAAGGGGTCTTGGCGGCGGCGGGCTCCGTGAACGCGCAGGCCTATTAGGAGCCGGGGGCACCCGCGCGCTCTAATCCGACTGAGCTAGCCGGTCTCTCACGCCCCCAAACCTGAAGGGGCGGGCAGAAGCCCGCCCGCTATATCAAGGGCCGGTGGCGACCAGATCGCCATAGATGAACGCGTCGGGCCGGAACACCGCCAGGGCCAACCGCTCCTCGATGCGGATGGTGGCCATGTTCTTCTCAAAATCGTCGTTGTTCTCAGTCGAGATAAGCACCTCGACATCGAGCCGATCGAAGATGGTCGCGGCTTCGCCGAACGCGCCCGTGAGGAATTCACCCGCCGGCATGGCATTCGTAGCGACGACGGGCATGTTCCAGAGTCGCGGATCCGTCGCGCCGAACGGGGAGGCGTCGCTTAGGTAATTTCCGCCGGCATCCTTCTGGCCCGTCATCTTGCGCCAATCGCGCTTGTTGAGAATGACCGCATTGACGTCGAATTCTGAGTCCTCCGCCTGGCTAATGGCCTGGAGGATACGGTCAATCGGAGTCTCGGCGGTCGCCGTCCAGCCGGGGGCGAAAGCCGTCGCCTGCGGGATAATGCCGTGTAGATTCTGGCCCGTCCCGTCACCATTTAGGAGCTGGGCCTCCTCGACACGCTTAAGGCCGTAGGTACCGCGACGGGCGATGTAAGAAGCCAGGGCCGGGCCGTCGTCGAGCATCTGGCGGCTGATTTTGAAGATGTGCGCAATCGTCCGAACAGGAGAATTGTACATATCAAACGTGAGATCGGACTTGGGCTTCAGCGTGGTTTCAGCAACCGGAGCCGCGTTGTTCGTGAAGCTTGTTTCCTTCACGTACTCGACGGAGCTAGACGTGGTGCGGGCCGTGCCGATGACGTCGCGGACGCGCAGTACGCGCTGGTAGGGCTCAATGATGCCGGCAACGCGATGGCCCGGGACAAGCGATGTACCGGCGGAACGGCCCGCGCCGGCAGTCGTGTTGCCAGACGTGATGTCGGCGCGCTCGCCGGTGAGCTTGACTACGGCTTTGCCGCGGAAACTGGAGGAAAGGTCGCGGATAGCGTCGCTAGTCGAGATGGCATTCTCGAGCGCGTTGCCGATCGGCTCGCCGCCTTCGTGGCCTTCTTCGCGAGCGTACTTCTTTTCAAGCTCGCCGAGGCGGGTGTTCAGCGCGCCGGCCTGCGTTTCAAACGCTTTGCCGAGGGCCGCAATCTTTTCGATAACAATATCAGACAATAGGATGGTCCTTGTAGTATTCAGGGTTTTCAGCGCGAATGCGCCGGAGGCGGCCGCGGTCGTTTTCCAGTTCTTCAGCCATCGAGTTTTCGACGATCGCTACGGCCTTCTGGAATTCAGGCGAGCTTTCACGAAGGTCTTCTTCAAGGCGACGCCGGCCGTCGTTGTTGGCGAAATGGTATTCCCAAGCATGATGCCGGGCATCCCTGCCGTACTTCATAACGAGCGCGACAACGTCGTCTTCGCCGTCTGGCTCGCGGTCGGCGGCAAGCCGGGAGATATCGTCAATTAGCGATTTGAAATCAGTCACATAGAATTTCCTTGGTTTGAAAAGCCGCAGACGAAAGCGGCGTGATGCGCGCCAGCGCCACGATTGCGTCAGCATCGGCGGGGCTATGCCCGCCGAACTCGAGCGCGATGGCAGCAAGGGTCGCGCCCGGGACGCCCACAGCACGGGCGGCAGTGGTTTCGGGTGGCGGCGCGCCGAAGGTGACGTGCACGCCGTCGAGAATGACGCTCGCGCCGGCGGGCTCTGTCCTGATGACGAGATGCCCACGAGCGACTGCGCCAATCGCGGCCCCGCCCTCGATGATGCCGGTGAGGACGTCGACCAGGCGATTGCCGTTGTCGTCGCGCAGGTTTTCGACCGTCGCAACGACGCCTGGAGCTTTGCCGAGGCCCTGGTCCGCCAAGGCTACGACCAACATTCGTGCTAGGTGCGGAGCATTTAATTCGGGCGGATAACGACGTGACCCGTCAGCCCGAGGAAACATGCCCCGATCGGCGAGCCGATCGCATAGATTGATGGTGCGCCGCGCTCCAATTCCAAGGCGGCGCTCGATGATTTCGGCGGCCTGCGCTTTCCGCACCGTCGCCTCCTATTGTTTGGGGATTGGTATTAAAGGGCCAAAAAGAAAGCGCCCCGGCGAACGGCCGGGGCGCTGTAGTCGAAGGGGCCTACACGGAAGGAAAATTACCTTCCTATGATGTATGTGCAGAACTCCCCAAAAACGGACACTACGCTGCGTAATAAAATTTATTCTGATTCATTGCGGCGTCCAATTCTGCGCACGCCTTGATTAGCGCTCGGCGTCCGGCTTTGCGTGCGTACTCGCCGGATTTTCCGATGAACTCGCCGATTGCTTCGAATGACGTCGCGTCTATTGAGAAGTCCAAAATGGCGACGGTCTGGGGCGGCAACACAGCTTCTAGTCTGGCGAGCCGTTGCCTTGCGTCGATTGCATCTTCAGTGTTCGCACGCTGGATCGGCGGCGGCGGTTCGGTGCAGCGGTCTCGATACGCGCCGTCCATGTTACGGGGACGTGTAAGCGTGATAACCTTGCCTGCCCGCGTCCGGTGTCGGATTCCGGTGATCGAGCCGGCCCGGGCGATCCGGGCGTTGTAGCTGGAATCAGACGACACGTTGCCGCGGCGGATCGGCTCTCCGGCCAAGGTTGCTATGGCCTCGTCGATACCAAGCGGCTCGGGCTCGTCGCCTTCGTCCCTGTCCTTCTTTTCAGCCTCGCCGTCGCTTGCCGGGCGTCGGATGCCGCCGACGATCTCGACACGATCGGCGTCTTCTTCTGTTTCCGAAGAAGTTGCTTCGTCGTCGTTCGCGGCTTCCGTTCGTAAATCATCTGCGAGGACGAGCCTGCCAACTTGGATCGCCCGCCCGGTGGCCTCGGAATATTCGAGTGCTCCGCTGCATCCCCCATACGGGACAACGCGCCCGTCTTGTAGCCGGTAGTCCACGCCGTCGTGGGCGGCGCGCAAGAGGGTTTCGACGGGCCATAGGTTCTCCACCGACGCCTCCGGCGCGGACGGCGCGGAATCGTCAAAGGCATGGGCGGCTCCGTACCAATTTGAGCCCGCTCCGGTAGACTCGGCCAGTTCACGAAGGCGCTTCCACATGAGACGCGCCGCAAACTCTGGCTTCAAAAGCGTCGCACGATCGTCGTCCGCATCGAGGCGAGGTGGCGCGGTGTTGTCATTGTCAGCCGCGCGAAGGATCTCAAGGACCGCTCGCCTGCCTGCCGCGTCATTCGGATCGGCCGGAGCTTTGAACGGCATTGAAGAAATAACGGACGAAATCATTCAGTAGTCCCCATGGAAAGAAAGCCGTCTTGCGCGGCCTTGGTTTTGAACGCCGTTCCCCGGCCTAGAGCGGGCCGCTGGCGGCGATTACTTGATTTTGGATGGTTGAAGCCTGCGGGGCAGAAGAGCCGTGCACGGCCCCGCGTCATCTAAACTAGGGTTTGGTGCCACATCAGAGGGGGGCACGTGCCGTTTCTCGATAGGAATCTAGCGCCGGTTACGTGGAGGCGTCAAGGAATGGTGTTTGCTGCACCAGCTATCTACGATATCTGGTATGATGTGTACCTCAAGGGGATAATTTGCAAGGCGTAGCGCAATGCTTTGAATTTCTTGATTAATCTGCCGCTCAGAGATTGAACTGCCACAGCCAAAATATTCAAAGATTCGGATTTAGTTGCGCATGAGAGCAGCACAGGTCCGCCGATTTCACATCGCGCCGACTTCGCGGCGTGCCCCCTCATTCATTTGGATGACGCTACGGCATGGGTATTTGCGGCATGGTTTTGTGTTGTGTAATTGCCGGCCTGACTTAGATGAAATCCATAAAAAACGGGGCCAAAATGAAACTTAATCACAGTTTAATTCGAAAAAGCTCTAATTATGAACAGTGTAGTGTGTTGCTTATTAGTGCATTTTTCTGCCTTACAGGACAGAGGGGTGATGATGTAAATCTACGAATGGCGATCGAAAATCTGCTAGTGGACCTGGCTAAAGCGGAAAAGATCGTGATTCCTTCCAATATCGTTCGCCTCTTTCCCAAAACCTGAAGTCCATGCCGCTTTCCTCACGCGCGCTTGCGCGCGTGAGTCCTCTTAGCTTTTCCTGTGTTAGCGCATGCGCTTGACTACACCGCCGTTGCGGTGGCGGGTGAGGGAGCGCGAAAGGCTCCCCCTCCCCGGTGGGGGCGGAGCTATTTAGGATCGCAGTGCTTTCTCTGTGCATGGCGAACGCTGCGGCATTGACCCTAATCCATAAATTGTTCGAATCCCGGCATGGCCGATGTTTACGAGATTAATAGGCGCCTGTCCGGTGCATACGCTGTTAGCGCTCAAACAGTTGAGCGGCTTGGCAGTGTTATTGAAGCTGCCATTGGTGCGCCGCCTAAATTAAAGATGGAATTCACCAACAATAGAAATATAAGTAGCAACTCAGTTGCTGACATAAATGATAGCTATGTCGAGGCGGCTTGCCTCGATGAAGTTAGCTTTTTTGCGATGAACGGTAATAATGCATGCAGCTTGGCGCTTGGGTGGTCATCTTCAAGGCCAGTATATATTAGTATTACACTTCCTCGATCTCAGGCGAAGGATCTTGAGGAAAATATCGTGAATATTCTTTCAGCTAATGAAACTTGGTATCATTGGTTTTTTAAGCTTAAGCAGACGAGCTTGTCGTTTAACGCATTCCTTGGTCTGATTACGATTTTTGTTGTGTCTCTGGCAATGGCGTTTAATTTTGCTGATTACGTAATAAAAAATCCTTATTTGGTCGGAGCATTTAAGATATTTCTTGTCATTGCAATTGCAAATGTTGTCACTGATTTAACTTTGCCTTCTATGTCGTTTAATATAGGAAAGAGTGGTCGAAGGATCCGCTTTAAGCGAAATTTATTCAATTTTATTATTTTAGTTGTACTGGTTGGCGTTGGCATCAATCTTCTAAGTGATATTGTAAAGCCGTACGTGTTGCCTCCTAGCGGCTGATGTCGGACACGCATCCCCGGACATTCGGACACCCGGACACTCCCTAGAGGGGGAGTGTCCGTGTCCGGTGTCCAGACTGTCCGTCGGGAGGTTTGCGTACCGCTATGTTTGGGTTTGGACATTATCTTGGACATGTCCGGACGCATCCGCGTCCGTATCCAAGACCTTAAAGAGCGCACCGTCCAGACCAACTTTTCCTACGCCAACAAGCTTGGCACGATAGCGTCGAAACCGGCGTTCAACACTATCGGCGCGCTCGCCGAGATGCTCGGCGCGGTAGGCGTCGCACCAATCGCTTTCAAGCATCGGCCCTTGTTGCCTCAGGATAGTAAGAGCCGCTTCCCAAGCCTCTGCCTTCGCTATCTTTCCCTCGGCGGGTTTCCAATCCGCCATGCCGATCGCCATGACCGTCGGTACTGAGCGTCCCTTGCTGTCGACCAGGGGAGGGGCGGTGACGCTCTCTAGAGCGAAGAACAGCGGGGCAAAGTCCGCGCCACGGTGCTTCACCTGCCAGTGAAGCTTGGCCATGCCGTTTTCCTTTGACAGCACTAGGTTGCCGTCGATCTCGGCAATGAACGCACCACCGCCGCGCGGCTGTAGGTTTGCCGGATCCGGGCTTTTGGTCGGATGGCACGCGACAAACACGGCCGGTTTGCCGGGTAGCTCCGTCAGGGCACGCAAATCGCGTGCATGCTTACCGAGGGAGGTGTTTGCGTTCTCGTCCTCGCCTTGGAAGTAGGCTGCGCTTGTATCGACGACGATCATATCCGCGCCGCCGAGGCGCTCGACGTCCAAGCCGATGCGAGCCGTAGCGGCGGGGATGCTGAACGTACCAGCGATAAAGTGGACATCCATCTCGGCAGGGTCGAAGCTGAGTCGATGCGCCATCGCAAGCCAACGCATCCGAACGTCGTCGGGATTCTCACCAGCGAAATAGACGACTCGGCCTTTACGAACGTCTCGGCCGCAAAGCGGCGCGCCGAGTGCTGTTGCCGCAGTCAGGGCCAGCAGGACGGCAGTCTTGCCTGTGCCTGTGCCGGCGGTCAGGGCGTACAGAAATCCCGCCTGGGCAATGCCGTCGAGGTGATAGTCGGGAGGCACGAAGCCGTCGACGAAGTCCGCGCTGCTGACAATGCCGGGATACACCGAGCCGCCCCTGCGATTGTCGTTGGACGGCGGGAACATCCAGTTGGTCTTGGTGTGGCGCCGATCCCGTGCGGCCTTCGCACTTAGGTCTGCAGCTTCGGCCCGAGCAGTGTTCGCTGCGCGTAGGACATCAAGGAAGGGGGCCAGAGCCGGGTCACCGTCCTCGGGGCACACGATCAGCGGGCCGGGGCGATAAGGCGTGTCAGAGTTGCGGTCGTCGTCGTCGAAGTCAGGCGCAGTTTCGGTCAAGGGCGTAAAGCCTCCGGTAAGCCGCTTCAGCGGCGTTATTGATCTTGGCGAAGAGGTCCGGCGAGAAGTTCGCGACCCGCTGGCCATAGGCCGCAGGCGGCGCGGCGATGAATGTGCCGTTGGGACGAAGCCGAAGGCGGAAGCCCGAGAGCTTCATGTTGGGAAAGTTCACTGAAAAACGCGCGACCGTGCGCGCCGTGCTGCCACCCGGATCGGGCAGCGGCACGAAGTCCGTAATCTGCAGACTCCATTGATGGATTGATGAAGGACGTCCGGCGCAGGGCAGGGGACGTCAGCTAGCTAAATCAATAGCTTGTCACAGAATGCGGAACTGCTCGCGCTCGGCAAAGGCCATCGCCATGCGGCAATAGTCGAGCACCGAGGACCATGACGAGAGCACCGGGCGCTTGCCGACCGCGCCCCTGGCCATGCGCTTCAGCGCCGCCTCGACGATCTTGAGGTCGAGCGCCACGCCTTCGCCGACGCCCTTCACCTCGGTGAGGCGGGAAACCGGTGCGGCCAGCACCTCGGCGAAGGAGCCGAAGCGCTGGATCAGCTCCTTGGCAAGCGGCTTGACGTCCCGCTGCGGGATCGAGCGGAAGAGCAGGAGCTCGAGCAGCTCATAATCGGGCAGGGCATCGGCGCCAGCTTCCTGGAAGCGGGCGCGCAGGCGGTCGCGGTGGCCGAGATAATGCGGCGTCGCGACTTTCGCGTCGGCGGCTTCGGCGAAGGCGGCGGGCGAGGGCGGCGTCTTGCGCGATCCCTTGCCTGCCCCCTTGCCGACGCCGATGCTCATTTTGCGGCGAGCGGATTGTCGAGGCCGCCGGGCGAGAGCGTGAAGATCTCGCAGCCCGTCTCGGTGACGCCGATCTGATGCTCGAACTGGGCGGAGAGCGAACGGTCTCGCGTCACCGCGGTCCAGCCGTCCGAGAGCACCTTCACCCCCGGTTTGCCGAGGTTGATCATCGGCTCGATGGTGAAGACCATTCCGGGCTTCAGCGGGATGCCTTCGCCCGGGCTGCCATAGTGCAGGATGTTGGGGGCGTCGTGGAAGAGCTGGCCGATGCCGTGGCCGCAAAAGTCGCGGACCACCGAGCAGCGTTCGCTCTCGGCATAGCGCTGGATGGCGAAGCCGATGTCGCCGGTGGTGGCGCCGGCGCGCACGGCCTTGATGCCGCGCAGCAGGCTCTCATAGGTGATCTCGATCAGCCGCTCGGCCTTCCGCGAGATGTCGCCGACGCCGTACATGCGGCTGGAATCGCCGTGCCAGCCATCGACGATCAGCGTGTAGTCGATGTTGAGGACATCGCCCTCGCGCAGCGGCTTGTCGTCGGGGATGCCGTGACAGACGACGTGGTTGATCGAGGTGCAGATCGACTTGGTGTAGCCGCGGTAGAACAGCGTCGCCGGATAGGCGCCGTTGTCCATGGCGAACTGGAAGGCGAGGTCGTCGAGGCGCTGGGTGGTGACGCCGGGCTTGACGTAGGAGCCGAGCATGTCGAGGCCGGCGGCCGTGAGCCGGCCGGCCTTGTGCATGGCCGCGAAGGCCTCGGGGCCGTGAATCTTGATGGCGGGTTCGCGCGAACGCGACCGGCCGACGGTGTCTTCGAATGTCATCGCGCGCGGGAAACTCCTTGCCCCATATCTATTGCGTTTGCTGGCCGAGGCAAGCCGGAAGCAAGGCCGGGTGTTCGTGAATGGCTGGCATTGCGTCACCGCACGGTGTATCAGGCTGGCGCAATGGCCATGATCGATCCACCCGCGGCGGAAGAGCAGCCCTACGGCGCCTTCGCGCCGAAGCCTTTTCTGGCACGCATCATCTCCCGGACGCGAGCCGCCCCCGACAATTTCCTGGGGCGGAAGAGCGCCTATGCGCTGCGCCGGATCGGCCTGCGCTCCCTCGAAGGAACGCCGGTCGACATCGATGCGCTCGGCGCGAAGATGCGGCTCTACCCGGACGGGAACGTCTGCGAGAAGCGCGTGCTGTTCACGCCGCAATATTTCGATCCGATCGAGCGGGAGATGCTTGCCTCGCGGCTGCGCGACGGCTTCACCTTCATCGATATCGGCGCGAATATCGGCGCCTATTCGCTGTTCGTCGCGGCGCAGGCCGGGCGCGGCGCGCGCATCCTCGCCGTCGAGCCGCAGCCGGAGATTTTCGCGCGTCTCGCCTTCAACATCGCCCAGAACCCGTTCGGCACGGTCAAGGCGGTGGCTTGCGCGCTGGCCGACAAGCCCGGCGAGCTGACGCTGTTCATCGACACGGTCAATCGCGGCGAGTCGAGCGTCCGCATCCTCAATTCGAGCAACGCCAAGGCCATCAAGGTGCCGGCGATGACGCTGCTGTCGCTGGTGCAGGGCGAGGGCTACGAGCGCATCGATGCGATCAAGCTCGACGTCGAGGGGGCGGAGGACATCATCCTCGAGCCGTTCCTGCGCGACGCGCCGCCTTCGCTCTGGCCCGGCTTCATCATCATCGAGGATTCGCGCCAGCGCTGGCAGAGCGACCTGGCCGGGCTGCTGACGCGCAACGGCTATAAACTCGTCGGCCAGACGCGTCTCAACCTGCTGTTCGAGCGCAAGCGCGCCTGACGGGGCGCCTGTGGCGCATGCCCGGCGCACCGGCGCTGCCGCTTGAGCGTGGCCGGCGGAGGCCGTAGCTCTTGCGCTCCAAGCCGGGAGCGCCGCCATGACCACCGAAGAGAACCGTTCCCCCGCCATCGTCACGGCCGCGATCCTCGTGATCGGCGACGAGATCCTGTCGGGGCGGACGAAGGACAAGAACATCGGCTACATCGCCGAATATCTCACCAATATCGGCATCGAGCTGCGCGAGGTCCGGGTCGTTCCGGACGTCACCGACGAGATCGTCGCGGCGCTCAACGCGCTGCGAGCCCGCTACGGCTACGTCTTCACCACCGGGGGCATCGGGCCGACCCATGACGACATCACCGCCGATGCGGTGGCTGCCGCCTTCGGCGTTCCGATCGATTACGACCCGCGGGCGGTCGCGATGCTGTCCGAGCGCTTCTCGCCCGAGGAGCTGAACGAGGCGCGGATGCGGATGGCGCGCATCCCCGCGGGGGCCGAGCTGATCGCCAACGCGATCTCGAAGGCGCCGGGATTCAACATCGGTAACGTCTTTGTGATGGCTGGCGTGCCGGCGATCATGCAGGCGATGCTCGACGTCGTCGCGCCGACGCTGCGGACGGGGACGAAACTGCTGTCGGACACGGTGCAAGCGGGGCTGCGCGAGGGCGATATCGGTGGCCCGCTGGCCGTGATCGCCCAGGCGCATCCGGAGGTGTCGATCGGCTCCTATCCGTTCTGGTCGGAGACCGGTCCCGACACCCATATCGTCGTTCGCTCGCGCGACGCAGGGAAACTCCAGGCGGCCATGAACGCGGTGAAAACTATGATCGAGTCCGAAAGGCAACGACGTAACTGAGGCAGATCGCGGGGTGCAACTTATGCGATCATAGTGCGATTAGAATCTTGTCTTTTGCCTCAAAGCGATACGGTATGGTCGTGCTCCATGTATGATCGTTCTTTATTTATAGTATTTATGTTGATGGATGTTTCTTGTTTTGATGCATTCTGATGTGATCAACTACACATACATCATTCATAAATGAGTTGATGCGACGATTCTCCAGTGGTCGGAAAGAAATCCGGCCGCTCTCGCCGTGCTTGCGCGCGGCGGGCATCGATGACGGCTTTCATGACGGCGCTGGCCCGAGACAAAGCCTGAGGCGCGGGCCGCGCCCAAAGGGGGATATGGATGTCGCTCTTTTCCGGCCTATTCTCGAACGGGGATGCGAAGGGACAGCTGGACGCGATCAACCGATCGCAGGCGGTCATCGAATTTGATCTCGACGGCAGTGTTCTGGACGCCAACGAGAATTTTCTCACGCTGATGGGTTATTCGCTGGCGGAGGTGAAGGGCCAGCATCACAGCCTGTTCGTCACAGCCGAGGAGAAGGGCAGTGCCGCCTATCAGCGGTTCTGGGCCGATCTCGGCCGCGGCGAGTTCTCGCGCGGGCAGTACCTCCGCATCGGCAAGGGCGGCAAGGAGGTCTGGATCCAGGCGAGCTACAACCCGGTCATGGGCGCCGGCGGCAAGCCGGTCCGCGTCGTCAAATACGCCTTCGACGTCACCGAGCAGAAGAACCGCCTGGCCGATCTCGAGGGGCAGCGCGCCGCGATCGACAAGGCGCAGGCCGTGATCGAGTTCGGTCTCACCGGCAAGATCCTGCATGCGAATGAGAATTTCCTGACCGTCCTGGGCTATTCGCTGCCGGAGATCGCCGGCCAGCACCACCGGATGTTCGTCGATCCGGCGGAGCGCGAGACGGCGGATTACCGCGCCTTCTGGGAGCGTCTCGGCCGCGGCGAATACGATGCCGGCCAGTATCGCCGCATCGGCAAGGGCGGCAGGGAAATCTGGATCCAGGCGAGCTACAATCCGATCCTCGATGCGCAGGGCCGGCCCTACAAGGTGGTGAAGTTCGCGACCGACATCACCGCGACCTTCAAGGGCAAGCAGCTCGAGGCGGCGGTCAGGGAAACCAGCGAGGTCATCGCCCAGGCGAAGCGCAAGGATCTGACGGGCCGGGTTCCGCTCGACGGTAAGAGCGGCGAGGTTGCGACGCTCTGCACCGGCGTCAACGACCTGCTCGACACGCTGGCGGAGGTCGTCGGCGCGGTCGGGGAGATCTCGACGCGGATCGACGGCGCCTCGCGCAAGATCACCTCGGACAGCCAGCAGCTGGCCGAGCGCACCGAAGCCAATGCGGCGAGCCTGCAGCAGACGGCGGCGACCACCGAGGAACTCGCGGCTTCGGTCAAGCACAGCGCCGGCAATTCGAAGACGGCCGTGCATCTCGGCAACGAGGCGAGCGAGGTCGCTGCCCGCGGCGGAGCGATCGTCACCGAGGCGGTCGAGGCGATGGGGCGGATCGAGAAGGCTTCCTCCGGCATTTCGGAGATCATCTCGATGATCGACGAGATCGCCTTCCAGACCAATCTGCTTGCGCTCAACGCCGCGGTCGAGGCGGCGCGGGCCGGCGATGCAGGGCGCGGCTTCGCGGTGGTCGCGACGGAGGTGCGTGCGCTGGCGGCGCGCTGCAGCGAATCCGCCAATGGCGTCAAGTCGTTGATCGCGAATTCTGCGCAACAGATTCAAGCTGGCGTCGGCCTGGTCAAGGATGCCGGTACGACGTTGCGCGAGATCGTCGACGCCGCGTCGAAAGTGGCTTCGACGGTCAGCGAGATCTCGGACGCGACCGCGGAGCAGGCGAACGGCATCGACGAGATGGCGCGGACCGTCGCCCATATGGACGAGATGACCCAGCAGAACTCGCTGCTGGCGGAGCAGAGCGCGAAGGTGGCCCGCGACCTCCGGCAGGAGACCGAGGCGCTGAGCGCGATGGTCTTGGCCTTCCGGCTCAGTGGCGAGAGGGCACGGTCCACGCCGCAGCTCGTCCGCTCCGCCGCGGTCGCGACCGCGCCTGCACCGCGCGGCCGGCGCGCCGCGGGGGCCGGCGGGGCGGATGGCTGGGCGGAGTTCTGACGCGGAATCAGTGGCCTCGGCTGGGGATGTTCGGCGCGTGCCTCTTGTCAGGCGCGCGCCGATAGGGTTTTCCGACTGGAAACCGGCGCTTTCCGCGCCGCGAGTAGCCCGGAGCGCAACGCCATGGCCGAACCGTCCTCGAACAAGGCCTTCCCGGTTTCCTGGGACCAGTTCCACCGCGACGCCCGCGCGCTGGCGTGGCGCCTCGCCGAGAAGGGGCCCTTCGAGGCGATGGTCTGCATCACGCGCGGCGGCCTCGTGCCGGCGGCGATCATCTGCCGCGAGCTCGGCCTGCGGATGATCGAGACGGTCTGCGTCGCGAGCTATCACGACTACAAGAACCAGTCCGAGCTCAAGGTGCTCAAGGATATCGCGCCGAATATCAAGGCGATCGGCGACGGCAAGGGCAAGGGCGTGCTCGTCGTCGACGACCTGACCGATACCGGCAAGACGGCGCGCGTCGTGCGCGAGATGCTGCCGAACGCGCATTTCGCCACGGTCTACGCCAAGCCCGCCGGCGTGCCGACGGTCGACACCTTCGTCACCGAGGTCAGCCAGGATACCTGGATCTATTTCCCCTGGGACATGGGCCTGGCCTATGTCGAGCCGATCGCCAAGGGGCACAAGGGCTGATCAGCGCGCCATAGCGGTTTCGATCTGGCTGAAGCGCCGTTGCGAGCGCAGCGAAGCAATCCAGCGGCGGCAGGGCTCCACGTCCCCTGGATTGCTTCGTCGCTACGCTCCTCGCAATGACGACCTCGCATCGACCCGATGCCGTTGGCCGCTCAGCCGACGGAGGGCGAGCGGAAGGCGACCAGCATCCCCATCACCACCACAGCCATGCCGACGAGCTCCGTCGGCGAGGGGCTTTCCGCCAGCAGCAGGGCGCTGGCGGCTGCGGTGACGATCGGCACCAGCGGCAGGAACAGGGTGGTCCTGGCCGCGCCCAGCGTCGCCACGGTGCGGGCGTAGAGATAGAGCGCGACCACCCCGACCAGAACGCCCTGGTAGAACGCTTGCAGCAGCAGCTCGGCGAAGGGCACCCGCGTCATATTGACGGGCAGCGCCAGCGCGATGACGGCCAGCAGCGGCACGGCGAGCAGGCATGAGGTGGCCGTGATCTCGAGCGAGCTCGCGCCCCAGCGCCGGGCGAGCAGCCCGAAGATCGACCACAGGAATGCCACCAGCACGAAGAGCAGGTCGCCGATCCAGGCATCGGGCCGCGAGGATGCCATCGCCAGCGCGTCGCGCGAGAAGATGGCGATGCCGGCGACGATGATGCCGAGGCCGATCAGCCGCATCCGCCCGGCTCGCTCGCCGGTGACGAGGTAGACGAGCAGGGCGGTGAAGACCGGGATCAGGCCGGGCGAGATGATCGAGTTGTGCAGGGCCGGCGCGAAATAGGTGCCGCCGACCAGCAGCAGGCTGTAGAGCGGGCCGACCAGCAGCGCCATCACCCAGGCGCGCCGCCAGCCGAGCGCACCGACCGGGAAGGGGCGCATATGGCGCAGCGCCCAGGGCAGCAGCACGGCGGCGGCCGTGACGAAGCGCAGGATCGTGACGTCGGCCGGCGTCAGGCCGGTCAGCATGGCGTGGCGCGAGACCACGGCCTGGACGCCCCAGATCACCGCTGTCAGCAAGCCGCAGAGGATGCCGAGCCATGGCGTGCGGATGGTCATCTCTCGGCGGCTTTCGAAGGCAGGGCTGGGGCGGAACGGTATGCGCGCCGCTATGCCCTCGCCTTTTGCCGACGAGAACCCGCCTTCGAAGCGGTACCGGGATGCCCCCGCCGCAGCCCGCAGGCGAGCGGCGAGGGTGAACGCGATCAACCGTTCGCGCCGGCCAGGAGCTTTTCGGCATAGGCGCGGATATCGTACGGCCAGCCTCGGGCATGTTCGGCGAAGCGCTCCCGATCTCCGGCGAAGAGCGCGCGCGTGGCCTCCTCGAAGCCCGCGCGATTGCCCGCCATGGCCGAGAGGAAGGCATAGGCGGCTGCCTGGCCGGCCCGGGCCTGGCTGCGCCCGCCATCGTTCCGGCGCGCCTCGTCGACGAGGCGCCGCAGGGCCTGCGAGGCCCCGCCCGGCTGCAAGGCGAGCCAGTCCCAATGCCGGGGCAGCAGCGTTACCTCGCGCGCGATCACGCCGAGCTTCGGCCGGCCCCGGCCGCGCGGAGCGTCAGGGGCAGGGCTCGCATCGGCTTCCGCCACGGGAGCAGCTCCGCCTGTGCTGGCGGCGAGCCGCGCGATGATCTCGGCGTCGCCGCCGCGCAGGTCGAGGTCGACGACCTTTCCGGTCGCGTCGTCGAAGACGAGGATCGCGGCTGTGGGTTCGGCTGCGAGGGCGGCCTTCACGGCGAGTGCCACGACAGGCAGCGGGCCGCTGGCGATGCGGGTGGTGTCATGGAAGGCGGTGCAGGGCCTGGGCGGGCTGTCGGTCATCGGTGCTCCTCGATCGCGGGCTTATTACCCGGGCGATTTGATCGAGGCAATATGATCCGGGTAAAATTTATCTGACGCGGCGCGACGCTTCGTGCTTGCGGCTGCGATGATGCGATGCTGCAATGCAACAAGATTTCGCCAGCGCCTGCAACCTCGCCGTCGCGGGCGGGCGCACCACGGGAGGGGCGAACATGGCCGTGACAATCGCGAACGAAAGCCAGGCTGATCCCGATATCGAGGCGCTCGCCACCGAGCTGCTGGGCCGGATCGAGCAGGCGCGCAGCGATTCCCGCGATGATCCCTTCGGCAGTCCGGTGCTGCGGGTGACGCTCTGGCTGACCCGGCTGATGGATCGCGGCGAACTGACCGTGGACGGGGCGGGCGAACTGGTGCGCCGGCTCGGCCGACAGGCCCTCCGGGAACGGGCCGGGCGCGTGGCCCGCTATGTCGGGCTCGACAAGGATGAGGCTGTGGTCTTCGCCGCGCTGGCGGATGAAGCGGCCAGGGAAGCCGCGTCCTTCGACGCATTCCGGCAGGCGGTGGAGCGGGCGCGTTTCGCCGCCGTCTTCACGGCGCACCCGACCTTCGGCATGGCGCGCCGGCTCTGCCATGCGCTCGCCGATCTCGCTTCCGGCGGCAGCGCTGGTGAAGCTGTCGTCGGGGAGGCCGATCTCAGCTTCCGCCCGGATGGCCGGATCACGCTGCAGGACGAGTTCGAGCAGGCGCGCTATGCCGTGCGCCATGCCCGCGATGCCCTGGACCGGCTGAACGCCGCCTTCTTCGCTGCCGCCCGTGAACGCTGGCCGGAGCGCTGGACCGAACTCGCGCCGAAGCCGGTCACGCTCGCCTCCTGGGTCGGTTGCGATACGGACGGGCGCACCGATATCGGCTGGTGGGACACGCTGCGCTACCGGCTGGAATCGAAGAGCGGGCAGTTCGCGCGCATCCTTGAAAAGCTGCCTGGTGCCGCGGCGACGGAGCCTGTTCGCAGGCTGGTGAGCGCTGCGCTCGCAGCGGTCGAGCGCCAGCTCGCACTGGCGCCGCCGATCGGCACGCAGCCCTCGCTGCAGGCGTTGCAGGCCTTCGCGCTCGCCCTGGTGCATGAACGCGAGGCCGCGCTGCCGGAAGCCTCCCGCCTGATCGCGGCACTCGATGGCGCCCTTGCCGCTGCCGAGGACGACGCGGCGCGGCTCGCGTTCGCCCAGATCCGTGCCGGCTGCCTCGCCCATGGCGTCTCGATCGCACTGCCGCATTTCCGGCTCAACGCCTCGCAGCTTCACAATGCGCTGCGTTCGGTCATTCCGCTGGAGGAGGAGCCGGGCCAGCCGGCGCAGCGGCGCGCCTTCCTCGCCGCTGCCAACACGGAGCTGGGCAAGGTCGAGCCGGTCGCGGTCGATTTCGGGGCGCTGGCGGCCGAGCGCGCCTCGGCGGCGCGGATGATGATGACGATCGCGCAGATCGTGAAGCATGTCGACGGCACGAAGCCGGTCCGCTTCCTGATCGCGGAAACCGAGACCGGCTACACGCTGCTCTGCGCGCTCTGGCTCGCCAGCCGCTTCGGCGTCGCCGATCGGATCGAGATCTCGCCGCTGTTCGAGACCTCGGACGCGCTGGAGCAGGGGCCGCGCATCATCGACGAGGCGCTGCGCAGCCCGCATTTCCGCGACTATCTCAAGCGTCACGGCCGGTTGTGCATCCAGTTCGGTTATTCCGATTCGGGCCGCTATATCGGGCAGGTCGCCTCGACCTTCTGGGTCGAGCGGCTGCGCATCCGTATTGCCGAATTGCTCGCGCGCTATGCGCTGGAGGATGTCGAGCTCGTCATCTTCGACACCCATGGCGAATCGGTCGGGCGTGGCGCCCATCCCGACAGCCTGTCGGATCGGCTGGCCTATCTCGATCCCGCCTTCGCGCGGCAGGCCTTCGCCAAAGCCGGCATCCGGACCGTGCGCGAGACCAGCTTCCAGGGCAGCGACGGCTATCTGCTGTTCGGCACCCCGCAGCTTGCAGGCGCGACCGTGGGGCGGATCGCCGAGGCTGTGTTCGCTCCGCCGCGGGCGGAGGACGATCCGATCTATGACGAGCCGGATTTCGCCAGCGAGTTCTTCCAGACCGTGCGCGAGGAGATGAACGCGCTGGTCGACGACCCCGGTTATGCGGCGCTGATCGGCACCTTCGGCCCGTCTCTGCTCGACAAGACCGGCTCGCGCCCGGCAGCGCGCCAGTCGGAGGGGGCGGGGCCGACGCGCATCCGCCATCCGCGCGAGCTGCGCGCCATCCCCAACAACGCCATTCTCCAGCAGCTCGGCTGGATGGCGAACAGCATGCACGGCGTCGGCCATGCCGCCTCGCGCTCGCCGGACCTGTTCCGGGCCATGCGCGAGCGCTCCGAGCGCTTCGACCGCGCCTATCGGCTCGCAGCCTACGCCATGGCGCATAGCGACCTCGACGTGCTGCGCGCCTATCTCGACTCGCTCGATCCCGGCAGCTGGTTCGACCGGGCGCGCCGGACGGTGCGGGAAGGGCGGCGCGAGGAATTGCTGGCGGTAGCGGAGGCGCTATCGCGGCTGGAGCTGGCGCCGGCGCTGCGCCGCCTGTTCTGGCGGCTCTCGGCTGATGCGTTGAAGCTCAAGGTGGCGGCCGAGGATGCGCCGCAGATGCCGGTGCGGCTCGCGGCACTGCATGCGCTCCGGCTCGCGGCGATGCACAGGATCTGGCTCGCCTGCGCCCATATCCCGGATTTCCGGCCGCATGCGGGGCTGACGCGGGAGGCACTGATCGAGCGGCTGCTGCGCCTCGACGTGCCGGCCTGCCTCGTGCTCCTGGCCGAGATCTTCCCGCGCGATCCGGACCCCACGATCGGTCTCGATTTCGGCGAGCCGCCGGGCCCGCGGGAGGGCGGCACCTACGAGGCCCTGCACCGCGACGTCTTCGCGCCGATGCTGGCGCTGTTCGCGCTGATCCGCGAAATCTCGGGCGCGATCCAGCACGAGATCGGGGCGTTCGGGTAGACTCGGAGCCTCGGCCGGACGAAACGCTGGGGGCGTGATCGCGCGTCATGGTCGGGCTTGTCCCGACCATCCACGTCTTGGTTCGTCGCACGTCTTGGTTCGTCGAATGTCGCGATGAAGACGTGGATGCTCGCCACAAGGACGAGCATGACGATTGCGGATCGCGTGTCTCGTCGGAAGCAACATTGCAAGCCGCGCCGATCTCACTAGGTTGACCGCGAGAGCAAACGCCGACCGGAAGGGGCACCGGACATGGCCGCCAGCAGCTTCGACGCCGCCGGCGCGCGGATCACGATCTTCCGCGCGCTGCTGCAGACCATCGCCCGCCACGGCAAGGGCCGGATCGCGCTGGAGGATCCGGAACGCCAGCCAATCACCTATGGCCGGCTCGTGCTCGGGGCGCTCGTGCTTGGCCGCAAGCTCGCGTCGCTGACGTCCCGAGGGGAGCATGTCGGCGTGCTGCTGCCGAACATGCAAGGCATGGCGGTGACGCTGTTCTCGCTCTTCGCCTATGGCCGCGTGCCGGCGCTGCTCAACTTCACCGCCGGCGTCCGAAACCTGCGGGCGGCGGCGGAGGTGGCGCAGCTCAAGACCATCGTGACCTCGCGCCGTTTCGTCGAGAAGGGCGAGCTCGACGAGGAGGTGGCGGCGCTGGGCGAGGGGCGGCGGGTCGTCTATCTCGAGGATGTCCGCAAGCAGATCACCAGCCTCGACAAGGCGCTCGGCGCGCTGCAGAGCCTCTTTCCCGGGCTCGTCCACCGCTCCTACGAGGCCGGGCCCGACGAGGCGGCGGTGATCCTGTTCACCTCCGGCACGGAGGGCAAGCCGAAGGGCGTGGTGCTGAGCCATGCCAATATCGTCTCGAATGCGCGGCAGGTCTTCGCCCATGCCGGCGGAGCGATCTCCGAGCGCGACATCTTCATGAACCCGCTGCCGGCCTTCCATTCCTTCGGGCTGACCGCCGGGATGATGGTGCCCCTGCTGCACGGCATGAAGGTCGTGCTCTATCCGAGCCCGCTGCACTACAAGCAGGTGCCGAAGCTGATCGGCGACATGAAGGCGACCTTCCTGCTCGCGACCGACACGTTTCTGCAGGGATACGCGCGCGCTGCGGAGGCCAACGATCTCGGCAGCGTGCGCTACGTCGTCGCCGGGGCCGAGCGGGTCAAGGCCGAGACGAAGCGGATGTGGGAGCCCTATGGCACCACCATCCTCGAAGGCTATGGCTGCACCGAATGCTCGCCGGTGCTCGCCGTCAACACGCCCCAGGCCATGCGCGAAGGCACGGTCGGCAAGCTCCTGCCGGGCATCGAGGCGAAGCTGGAGCCCGTCGAGGGCATCCCCGAGGGCGGGCGGCTCACCGTGCGCGGACCGAACGTGATGGCCGGCTATCTCGACCCGGAAGAGCCGGGACGCGTCATCCCGCCGGAGGGAGGCTGGCACGACACCGGCGACATCGTCGTGCTCGATGACGGCTTCGTCGCGATCCGCGGCCGGGCCAAGCGCTTCGCCAAGCTCGGCGGCGAGATGGTCTCGCTCGCCGCGGTCGAGACCATGGTCGCCAAGGTCTGGCCGGACCAGAACCATGTCGTGGTCGGCCTACCGGACCCGCGAAAGGGCGAGCAGCTCATCCTGGTCACCGAGAAGCCCGATGCGGACCGCGCCACGCTGCAGGAGGCGGCGAAGGAGCAGGGCTTCCCGGAGCTCTGGGTGCCGCGCGCCATCCTGGTGACGCAGGCGATCCCGGTGCTCGGCAACGGCAAGATCGACTATGGCGCGACCCGGGAGCTGGCGGCGTCGCGGCGCTCGCTGCTGTAAGGCCACATTTGTGATGTTGTTGCAGCGAATGATGATTCCGGCATCGATCCTCGCCACGCTGCGCGTCGCTGCGTTCGCGCCCGCCCTGTCGCTCGCCAGTCCGGGCGATCTGGCGGCCCAAGGGCCGGCGAATACCTATGTCCGGCGCGACGAATGCATCGCGGGCGGGCTGCTGACGGCGGAGCAGTGCGAATTCGCCTACCGCAATGCGCGCGCCGAATTCGAGCAGCGGGCGCCGCGCTATGCCTCCCGCGCAGCCTGCGAGCGCGCGCATAAGCGCTGCGGCGCGCAGATCATCTCCGCCGGCGGCTGGGAATCCTTCGGCAAGGGCGGCGCCACCTATGTGCCCCGCTTCGTCGGCGTCAGGGTGACCGGGGAGGGCGCGGCGAGACGCGCCCTGCCGGTGGTCGAGGGCAGCGCCAAGGTTGCCTTCGTCGGGCGCCCGGTGACGGAGCTGCAGGACAAGGTCGCGGGCCGGCAGGGCGTGATCGGCCTTGCCAGCAGCGTCGGCCGCGGTACGAATCGCCATGCCGGCCAATCCTCCGGCACCTATGTCAAGCGCGGCGACCGCGACGACACGATGCGCGTCCCGATGGAGGAGAAGAGCATCGGCTCGGACGTGAAGCCCGGGCTTTATGTCGATCCCGACGGGGTCGAGTGGTACAAGCCGGCGCGCCCGCGCTGAGGACCACGCCTCTCAGCCCTGGACGGAGGCTTGCGCGCGCCGGGCCTGCCCGCTATCGCTGTGGCCGCCTGCGGACGTGGCGAAACTGGTAGACGCACGAGACTTAAAATCTTGCGCCTTCAAAGGCTTGCGGGTTCGAGTCCCGCCGTCCGCACCAGGCTTACGTCGGGACGATTCCCTACTGGCCGTTCTAGCTACCGGGCTGGGGCACCAGCCAATCGCGATACTTGCTCGCGAAATTCAGCGTCAGGCGATCGATCGGGTCGGCCATCAGGGCCGCATCGAGCATTGCGCCGCCAATTCCCTGGCCGGCCAGCGCGATCGCGCGGAACTCCGGATAGTTCACCAGCACGGCTCCGGTCTTGGCGTCGGTCACGGTGACGTCGGCGACCATCTCGTGAGCCCCGCCCACGACCACGCGCTGGATCGCCGAGGCGAGATAGAGCCGGCGCAGATGGACGTTGACCTTGACCGGGCGGGGACCGGTCAGGACCGGCTTCAACTGTTGCTCGAGAGCGGCGCTGATCTTCGCGGAAGCTAGCTGGGCGACGAAGGCGCGCGCTTCCGGCGTCTTGGAGAGCTCTTCCGAGTCGGCCTCCGACCGGCCCTTGGAGCGCGCATAGGCGCGATCGCCGTCGCCCCACCACAGGGTCGCGGCGGAGTCGATGCCGACATGGACGCTGGCGAGGCGGAAGGTTTCGACGTCCTGCCAGGAAAGCGGATTCTGTGCTGTGACGCAGCCGGCCAGGGCAAATGCCAGAAGGCCGAGACAGAGAATGCGTTTGATCATGTTTCCCCCCGGAGCAGGTCCACGCGTAATGCGGCGCTCGGCAGATTCGCCAGCCCGACGAATGGACGAGACGGGGGAGGACACCGGCGAAGCCCTTTGGCGGAGGCTCAGCCCGCGCGAAAGATCACGCTCAGATTGTTCGCGGGCATCTCGACCACTTCCGGCGGGCCGAAGCCGTTCGCGGCCGCGAGGGCCACCACGGCCTCCAGGTCGCGCAGGCCCCATTCCGGATCGCGGCGGCGCAGGCTTTCGTCGAAGGCGGCGTTGCTCGGTTCGAGCGGCCGGCCGGGACGGCGATAGGGGCCGTAGAGATAAAGCGGGGCGCCCGTCTTGAGCAGGCGCCCGGCCTGGCGGAACAGGCCCTCGGCCGCGGCCCAGGGCGCGATATGGATCATGTTGATGCAGAGGATCGCGTCGGCCGTCTCGATCGGCCATTGCGGGGCGCCGGCGTCGAGCTGCTGCGGCGGCAGGACGTTGCCGAGGCCCGATTCCCGCGCCCAGGCGGCGATGCTGGCCAGCGCGTCCGCGGCGGGATCGCTGGGCTGGAAGGTGAGCGCCGGCAGGGCGGCGGCGAAGTGGATGGCATGCTCGCCCGAGCCGCTCGCGACCTCCAGGACCAGGCCGGATGGCGGCAGGACCTGCCGCAGCACCGCCAGGATCGCATCGCGGTTGCGCCCGACGGCAGGTGCCTGGAGCCGCGAATCGCGACCGGCTTCCTCCTGTCGGGTCGGTTGCCAGAAGCTCGGTGTCGTCATCGCGCGCTCATGAATCTTTCTTGGGGGCCATCGCGTTGGGGCAACGATCCGCTATAAGGGGCCTGGAAGCGGCTGCCGAATGTAGCAGTTCCGCAGCAAGCAGGCTGGTTTTGTTAACCGAGATTCTGATCGTCCTGGCGCTGACGATCGTCAATGGGCTCCTCGCCATGTCGGAGCTCGCCGTCGTCTCTTCGCGGACGGCTCGCCTCAAGGTCCTCAGCGACCAGGGCAACAAGGGCGCGGCAACCGCGATGCGCCTGGCCGAAGATCCCGGCCGCTTTCTTTCCACCGTCCAGATCGGCATCACGCTCGTCGGCGTGCTCTCCGGCGCCTTCTCGGGCGCCACGCTCGGCACGCGCCTGTCCGAATGGCTCGGCACCCAGGGCTTTTCGCAATCGGCGTCCGACACGCTCGGCGTCGGCCTAGTCGTCGTCGCCATCACCTATCTCTCGCTGATCCTCGGCGAGCTCGTGCCGAAGCAGATCGCCCTGCGCGATCCCGAGCGCGTCGCCGCGCGCGTCGCCCCCGCCATGCTGCTGCTCTCGAAGATCGGCGCGCCGCTCGTCTTCCTGCTCGACGTCTCGGGCAAGGCGGTGCTCGCTTTGCTTGGCCAGAAGGGCGAGTCGGAAGAGAAGGTCACCGAGGAGGAGGTGCGCACCATCATCGCGGAGGCGGAGACCGCCGGCGTGCTGGAGCGCGACGAGCGCGAGATGATCGCGGGCGTGATGCGCCTCGCCGACCGCTCCGCGCGCGCGCTGATGACGCCGCGCCGCGAGGTCGAGGTGATCGACCTGTCGGACAGCGCCGAGGAGATCCGCGCGCAGCTCAAGGAGACCCGTCGCTCCCGCCTGCCGGTGCAGGACGGCGAGTCGGATTCGATCATCGGCGTCGTGCTGATGAAGGACCTGATCGATTTCCTTGCCGCCGGCGAGGTCGACGAGCTGCGCCAGCATGTCCAGGACGCGCCGGTGGTGATGGACACCGCCGACTCCCTGCACGTGCTGCGCGAAATCCGCTCCAGCCGCGTACATATGGCGCTGGTCTTCGACGAGTACGGCCATTTCGAGGGCATCATCACGCCCGGCGACGTGCTCGAGGCGATCATCGGCGCCTTCCAGGAGGAGGAGGAGGACGAGCCGGCGCTGGTGACGCGAGCCGACGGCTCCTATCTCGTCGCCGGCTGGATGCAGGTGGACGAGTTCTCGCACGAGCTCGGCATCCCGATCCCGCGTGACGCCGACTTTCAGACGGTGGCCGGCTTCGTGCTGGCCGAGATGAACCATCTGCCCAATGTCGGCGAGGCCTTCGACAAGGGCCATTGGCGCTTCGAGGTCGTCGACCTCGACGGCCGCCGGATCGACAAGATCCTGGTGTCGCGGATCGATTGAGCCTCAGCGGCGCGGCTCGTCCGGCTCGATGATCCGGTATTCCGCGTCGATGACCTCGACGCGGCCGGTCTGCTGCGGCCCGCGGGCGAAGGGGTCGGCCTGGTCGAAGCCCGCCGCCTTCATCTTGGCCTTGAGCCGCCAGATCGCGATCGCGCCGGCCACGGCGACGATCGGGATCAGGATGAGCGCCAGGCTCGCCGCGACCAGGAACAGGGCGATGCCGACGACGAAGCTCGCCGCCATGGCGAGCCAGGCGGCCCAGCGTGGCATCGCGCGGGTGCGGCCATTGAGCTGCTCGTAAAGATTGACGCGGATCATCTCTCTTCCATCCCTCTCCGGCCCCACAGATAGGGATGGAATGCGGCGTTGACGAGGTCAGTTGGATCACCGCGCGCTCGGCCAGATGCGATGAAGATTTGATAACTATCTGTTGTATCGGGCAATTTTACCGAAAGGCGGTTTCCGTTTTTCGGTCCGATGCTATATGTCGCGCCAGTCGTAGAGCCAGCCATAGCGGCTGCGCAGGCCCTCGGGGCCGAGCCGCTTCAGTGCGAAATCGCGGGCGATGCTGAGCGGCCAGCCCATATGGTAGTTCCGGCCGTTGCCGCGGCTCTCGGCCTGAACGCGCGCCACCCGCGCGGCGCGCGCGGCGGCATAGGCGGTCATCGCGGCCGGCACGCCGGCGGCGCCGTCGCTACCGAGCCTTTCGGCGAGGAGGCGCGCCAGCACGGCGGCGTCCTCGATCGCGAGCGAGGCGCCCTGGGCCAGGAAGGGCAGAATCGGGTGGGCGGCGTCGCCCATCAGGGCGATGCGCCCCCTGGCCATCGCCGCCGGCTTGCGGTCGAACAGCGACCAGACCTGCCAGCCCTGCGCCGCGCCGGTGAGCTCACGCAGTGCAGGCGAGGCCCCGGAAAGATGCTCGGTGACGACGCTCGCGTCGCCGTCGCGCGACCAGCCCTCGCGCGCTTCCTTGGCCTGGCGCACGACGACGAGGTTGATCTCCTTGCCGCCGGCGACGGGGTAATGCACCGCGTGCCGGCCGGGCCCGAGATGGAGCGTCACGCGCGGCTTGTCGGCGGCGCGGGCCGGGACGACGGCGCGCCAGGCCTCGTAGCCGGTGAAGACCGGCGGCGAAGCGTCGCCGGTGAGATCGCGGACGCGTGACCACAGCCCGTCGGCGCCGATCAGCCCGAGGGCGCGCAGGGTTTCGCCCTGGCCGTTCTGGCTCGTCAGCGTGACCGTGAGGCCGTTCTCGTCCTCGCTGGCTTCCTGCACGCCGCGGCCGACCATCAGGCGGATGTTCGGCATGGCGCGGGCGGCGTCGAGCAGGACGGTGTGGAGATCGTTGCGCTTCAGCATGCGGAACGGCGTCGGCATGCGTTCGGGGCTGGAGGGCATCTCCAGCACGCCGGAGCCGTCGCGCCAGCGCCGGATCATCAGCCCCTGCGAGGCCACGCTGACGCGCTTCAGCGGCAGCGTGAGGTCGAGTGCATCGAGCACCCGGCCGGAATTCGAGGTGATCTGCAGCCCGGCGCCCAGTTCGCCGAAGCCGGTGCGCTTCTCGACGACGGTGGCGGCGATGCCGCGGCGGGCGAGCGACAGCGCCATGGTCAGCCCGCCGATGCCGGCGCCGGCGATGACGAAATGAGGAGCGGACACGGGATTGGCCTTGATCGCTGGCATCGGAGAGGGCGCGGGTGCCCCTCAGAACCCGCGCTTCGGCGGAACGGGCGTCAGGCCGCCTTGGCGGCGTCCTGCCAGGCGCATTCCGGCGGATTGCAGGCGGCGCCCTTCAGCGAGGGCTCGTATTTGAACAGCGTCGAGCAATAGGGGCAGACGATCTCGTTGTCCGAACCCATGTCGAGGAAGACATGCGGATGGTCGAAGGGCGGCTTGGCGCCGATGCACATGAACTCATGCGTGCCGACATGGACGACGGCGACGCCGGGATCGTTGTGGAAATGCGGAATGCCGGTCGCGGCCATGGTCGTTGCTCTTCGGAAGCCTGAATTCGGGCGCAACCTATCCCGTCAGCCGACGGGACGCCAGTGCGCGATTTGCATCAGCGTTCGCGCAGGCAGCTCTGGGCAAGCGCGGTCATCCGCGCGTTTTCCTCCGGCGAGAGCTGTTCGTCGAGCGCTTTCTGCCAGAGCTGCTCGCGCTTGAGCCCGTCGACGGTGCAGGCGCAGACGGCGCGGCACACCTGCATGGAGAGATTCGGGCCGGCGCAGCTGCGCTGGCATTCGGCCCGGAAGGCGCGCTCTTCCGGCGAGGGCGGCGGCACGACCAGCGTCGCGAGCGTCAGGGCGCCGATGAACACTGGCTGGTGGACGAGATAGACCAGCAGGCTGTGGCGCCCGCCCCAGGCGATGATTCGGGCCGGTGCTGCAGTGGGGCGCCAGGTGGCGAATGCGCTGCCGGCGAGGCGCGGCAGGAGCAGGCGCGCCAGCACGATCCCGGAGAGCACGCAGCCGAACCAGGGGAAGACCGGCACGAAATCCGCCGTCCGGAGCGGCGCCTGTGAGAAGCCGAGCCAGGACAGCCAGGGCGCGTCGAGCAGCGGATGGGCAACGAGGCCGGGCAGCGCGAAGGCGAGCACCGCCGCCAGGGCGACCGCGACGAGCGGCAGACGCAGGAAGGGCAGGGCCAGCACGCTCGCAAGCGCGATGTGATGCAGGATGCCGAAGAAGATGAAGTTGTCCGGCATGGCGAACCAGGTGCCGAGCGAGACCAGCGCGGCCGCGCCCGCGAGCATGGCGAGGCGCTTGAGATAGGCTGGGCGGTTCAGGCCCTTGCGCGTCGCCAGCACCAGGCTGAAGCCGACGATGACCAGGAAGGAGCCGGCGATGCCGCGCGCGAAGAGCCGCCAGCCCGGCTCGAAGACGATATCGGTCTCGATCAGCCGGAAAAAGGAGAGGTCGTAGGCGAAGTGGTAGACGAACATCGCCAGCAGGGCGATGCCGCGGGCGATGTCCACGAAGGCGAAGCGCGGCGATCCCGGCATCGCGACGGCAGCTGGCGCGCTGGTGGCGGTCTGGCTCATGGCGACAGTTCATAAGCAAGCTGCGCGGCAGCGGCTACCCAACGCAGGCGGGTCATGGCAGGGAATGGCGACCTTTCCCGATCGTCCGGCCTTAAACCCGATATCCGCATGCAGAGCTTTTCCTCCGACGGCGTGAAGATCGCCTTCATCGATCTGGCTCCCTCCGGCGACACGCCGCAGCACCGGACCGTGATGCTGGTCCACGGCTTCGCCTCTTCGCACATGACCAACTGGGTCAACACGCAGTGGACGAAGACGCTGACCCATGCCGGCTACCGCGTCGTCGCGCTCGACAATCGCGGCCATGGCCAGAGCGAGAAGCTCTACGACCCCGCCGCATACGCGTCCGACATCATGGCGGAGGATGTGCGCCGGCTGATGGACCATCTCGACATCCCGCGCGCGGCGGTGATGGGCTACTCCATGGGCGCGCGCATCTCGGCGCATCTGGCGCTGGCGCATCCGCAACGGCTCGAGGCGCTGCTGCTCGGCGGGCTGGGCATCCATCTCGTCGAAGGGGTGGGGCTGCCGCTCGGCATCGCCGATGCGATGGAGGCACCCTCGCTCGACGACCTGACCGATCCGATGCAGCGCATGTTCCGCGCCTTCGCCGAGCAGACGAAGAGCGATCTCAGGGCGCTCGCCGCCTGCATCCGCGGCACGCGCCAGACACTGAGCGCCGAGCAGGTCGGCCGGATTTCGACGCCGACACTGATCAGCGTCGGCACCAGGGACGAGGTTTCCGGCTCCGGCCCGGAGCTGGCGAAACTCATTCCCGATGCGGAATCCTTTGCGATCGAGGGGCGCGATCATAATCTCGCCGTCGGCGACAAGAGCCACAAGCAGGCCGTCCTCGACTTTCTCGCGCGTTTGTGAGAGCGTGGCGGATGACCGGAGGCATCCTGGAAAAGCGGGCGACGCCAATGTGTTGTCGACGTTCCCTGAAAAACTGAATCCGCTGCCTCCTTTTTTGATTCAACCTCTGTCGGCATCAGATTTGGCGCGGCTGCCCGCTTCGGGCTAGGCTACCCTCCTGCCGACGACCCCTTCCGGAGAACGATCATGCCGTCAGGGCGCTCCGCCGTGGAAGCTCGCGATCTCGCAACCGGCCTCGACCGGCTCGACCCGGTCTGGTCCCGCCTGCGCAGCGAGGCCGAGGCCGCCGTCGCCGCCGAGCCGGCGCTTGGCACGCTCATCGTCGCCTCGGTGTTGAACCAGCCGTCCTTCGAATGCGCGGTCGCGCATCGCGTCGCCGCGCGGCTCGGCCATCCCGCCGTCACGGCCGACCTGATCGAGCAGGGCTTCAGCGAGGCGATGGCCGACGATCCGATGATCGGCGCCGGCATGCGCGCCGACGTGATGGCGGTGCTCGACCGCGATCCCGCCTGCTACCGCGTGCTCGAGCCGGTGCTGTTCTTCAAGGGCTTCCACGCGCTGCAGTGCCACCGCCTGGCGCATTGGCTCTGGCACCGCGACCGGCGCGACTTCGCGCTCTATCTGCAGGCGCGCTCCTCCGAAGTCTTCCAGACCGACATCAACCCGGCCGCGAAGATCGGCAAGGGCGTGTTCCTCGACCATGCCACCGGGCTCGTCGTCGGCGAGACGGCGGTGATCGAGGACGACGTCTCGCTGCTGCACGCCGTCACGCTCGGCGGCACCGGCAAGCAGGGCGGCGATCGCCATCCCAAGATCCGCAAGGGCGTGCTGATCGGCGCCGGCGCCAAGATCCTCGGCAATATCGAGGTCGGCCAATGCAGCCGCGTCGCGGCGGGCTCGGTCGTGCTGGCGGCGGTGCCGCGCAATAAGACCGTGGCGGGGGTGCCGGCCAAGGTGGTCGGCGAGGCCGGCTGCGCCGAGCCTTCGCGCTCGATGGACCAGATCCTCGAAGGCGACTGCGGCGCCTATATCTGAGCGGGTTGCCCCGCCGCGCGGGCGAGCCATTCCATGACCTCCCGCCGGCGCGGATGCGCGCCGGGCCCGTCTGCCGGCGTCAGCGTCGGCCGGTCGAGCGTAGGCATTGCCTGCGCGAAGGGCGCAGCGAGTCGTCCACTCGCGAGATGGGGCGCGACCAGGCTCATCCGCCCCATCAGCACGCCGGCGCCCGACAGGCAGGCATCCAGCGCCAGGCTATAGAGCGAGAAGGCCGGGCCACGCCCGGCGTCTACCCGCGCCTGCGGCAGCGCGAAAGCCAGCCAGCGCGCCCAGTCGCCACGCCAGACAGCGTCGTGCAGCAGCGTCTGTCGGGCGAGATCGTCCGCAGAGGCGATCTTGCCGGCGAGAGACGGGGTGCAGACCGGCAGGATGGCGTCGTCGCCGAGCTGGATCGCGCCCGGCTCCGCCGCCTCCCGGTAGAACAGCGCGAGATCATGGGGTTCGCGGCGCGGATCCGGGGGCTCCTCCATCGCCGAAAGCGAGATCTGAAGGTCCGGGAAGGCCTGCTGCAGCGTCGGCAGGCGCGGAGAAAGCCAGAGCTGGGCGAGGCAGGGCAGGGCGGCGATGGTGAGCGGGCGGTATGGCTCGGCCTCGCGCAACGTCTGTACGGCCTGGCCGAGCATGTCGAAGCCGCGCGTCAGCCGCGGCAGCGCCTCGCGCGCCGCATCCGTCAGGGCGACGCCCTGCGCCAGACGGCGGAAGACGGGGAAGCCGAGCGCGGCCTCGAGCTGCCTGATCTGCTGTGTCACCGCGCCGGCGGTGACGCCCAGCTCGTCCGCCGCCTTGGCGAAGCTCTCAAGCCGCGCCGCCGCTTCGAAGGCGCGCAGCGCGTTGAGCGAGGGCAGGCGCGGGCGGGGCGGTTTGACGGGCACGGCAGGCATCCGGTTCGAGGCTGAGATTTTCTCAGCCTGCCGGCGAGGAATACTCGTTTGCGCGAGGCGCCGCAAACCGCTGATATGCGGTGGACCAGGCGAGAGTGGAGGAACGGGCATGACGGCACTGGGCAGGCGCGATTGGGTGCCGCAGGCGAGCGAGGACTATGTGCTCAAGGTCGCCGGCGAGACGGCGAGCCAGCCGCTCGACGCGATCGCGGCGCGGATCGATGCGCTCGCGGCCGAGAACCGCACCATCCACGAGCGCGACTGCGTCAACCTCAACCCCGCCACCAATGTCATGAACCCGAAGGCCGAGGCGCTGCTTTCGGCCGGGATCGGCGCGCGGCCCTCGCTCGGCTATCCCGGCGACAAATACGAGATGGGGCTGGAGGCGATCGAGCAGATCGAGATCATCGCCGCGGAGCTCGCCGCCGAGGTCTTCGGCGCGAAATATGCCGAGATCCGCGTGCCCTCCGGCGCCATCGCCAATCTCTACGCCTTCATGGTCGCGGCCAAGGCCGGCGACTGCATCATCGCGCCGCCGGGCGAGATCGGTGGGCACGTCACCCATCACGGCGCGGGTGCAGCCGGACTCTACGGCATCGTCACCCATCCGGCGCCGGTCGACCTGGCGAACTATACCGTCGATGTCGAGAAACTCCGGGCGGATGCGCTGCGCCTCAAGCCGAAGCTGATCTCGATCGGCGGCAGCCTCAACCTCTTCCCGCATCCGATCCGCGAGATCCGGGCCATCGCCGATGAGATCGGCGCGATCGTGCTGTTCGATGCGGCGCATATGTCCGGCATGATCGCCGGCCATGGCTGGCAGCAGCCGCTGGAGGAGGGCGCCCATCTGATGACGATGAGCACCTATAAGAGCCTTGGCGGCCCGCCCTCGGGCTTGATTCTTACCAACGACGCCGAGATTGCGAAAAAGCTCGACGCCATCGCCTATCCCGGCCTCACCGCCAATTTCGACGCGGCCAAATCGGCCTCCCTCGCCGTTTCTCTGCTCGACTGGAAGGCGCATGGCCGCGCCTATGCGCAGGAGATGGCGAAGACGGCGAGGGCGCTGGCCGAGGCGCTCTCCGAGCGGCAGGTGCCGGTCTTCGCCCGCGATCGCGGCATGACGACATCGCATCAATTCGCGATCGAGGCGGCTTCCTATGGTGGCGGGCAGGCGGCAGCCAAGAAGCTGCGCGCGGTCAACATCCTCTCCTGCGGCATCGGCCTGCCGCTGCCGGCAGTGGCGGGGGACGTCAACGGGCTCAGGCTCGGCACGCCGGAAATCGTGCGTTTCGGCATGACCGCGGCCGACATGCCGGAACTCGCCGGCTACATCGCCGAGGGGCTGAACGGCTCGCGCCCGGCGCAGGCCGTGGCGAAGGATGTGACGGCGTTTCGCGGGCGCTTCCGGAAGCTGCATTTCATGCGCTGACGGCCAGCGGAAGCGTTGGGGCCGGCCTCTCGCTCAGGGCCGGCCGAGACGTTCGAGCGCCATCCGCAGCGGCCTGTCCGAGACCTGGATGAAGCCGAGATAGGGGTGGTCCATGTCGATGATCAGCACCAGCGCGCCCGTGATCGACAGGGCGCAGATGACGAAGATCGCGACGACCGTGCCGTTGCGCGGGGCCAGCAGGCCGAAGGAGCCGAAGAGCAGGGCCAGCCACAGGATCAGGAAGGCGAGAAAGGCCGGCGGAAATCCGCCGACCTCCGTTTCCGTGCGCATCCAGCGGGCCTGCGCGATCTCGCCGCTGAGCTGAAGCGCCCGCGAGTGGAGCCAGCGCTGGGCGTCCGTCTGTGGCTTCAGGCTTCGCAGCGCGTCCTGGACAGGCTCGATGTCGAACCCGTCATCCAGCGTGTTCTGGTCGTCGAGATCGGGCTTGCTCAGCCTCGCCTCCAGCAGGCGGCGGAGCGTTCCGCGCATCTCGGGAGCGCCCGGCCCATAATGAGCAAGCACGCGGTCGAGCAGCAGGATGCGCGCTGCCGACGACCTGAGCTCGGCCCCGGCATCGTCGAAGGAGCGCTTCGCGGAGGCGATCAGCAGCCCGAGCGCCAGTGCCGAAAGCGTGCCGATGACCGCTGTGGCCAGTTTGATCGCGTCCCTTGAATCGGTACTGAGATGGTGATCCGGCAGGCGCGAGCGCAGCAGCAGTCCGATCGAAGCGGCACCGAAGACGCAGAGGAACGCGATGACGCCGACGGCGAATGCACTCATGACTGGCGCCCGTTGCTGGATGGCTTGCGAGACTGCCTCGCGGCGAGGTGACGTAACGATAATCCGGGGAACCCGCTCCTGCCGAACGATATTTTGACGGGGGCCGATGTCGAGCGATGGCCGGTCCTTTCCGCAAGGCCTCACGGCCACCGGCAGCGCGTCGCGGCCCGAAGGCGGGATCGGCGAAAGCGCGCCGGGGCGCCGTCAGGAATCGCCCGCCGGAGCGAAGAAGCAGAGCAGCTCGCCGGCGTCGTTGATGCAGAGGTGCCAGTGGCCGTCGGGCGATCGCTGCGCCTTCTCATGGGGGATCTCGACCCGTAGCGGCGCGCGGCGCTCCTTCGGCCACATCGGATGCCGGCCGGGCGCAATGGTGACGACGAAGCCGGACGGCACCTCGCGCACGGCCTCAGCCTCGATCTGCGCGCAATCGGCGCCCGAGCAGCAGTTGAACGGATAGTCCCAGAGGCTTGGCGCCTGATGGGAGAGTGCTCGCGTCACTCCCACAGTCAGCAAAGCCACCATGGCGAATGAAGCGATCACGCGCATAGGCCGGCCCTCAGCACCAGAAAGTGGAGCGCAAAGGCGGCGAATGCGTGACGGACGTTACGGCAGGAGAATAATTCCTGTCCCCAAGAACCATGCCTATTCTTGTCGCGCCCTCATCCTGAGGGCGGCGACCCGGAGGCATGTCGCGGGGCCGGGGGGCGACCCGCCGCGCAAGACGCGGATGCTCGCCACAAGGGCGAGCATGACGGGGGGGGAAACCGAGGCCTCGTGCGCCGACGGGGCGGCTTCGTCAGGTCTCCCTGGCGTCCCCGTAGCGCGCCAGCATCTCGGTGCGCATCTCCCCCTCGCCGATCGCGCGGCCACCGCCGAGGCGGACGGAGCGCACCGCGCCACTTGCGTCGCGCTGCAGCTCCGCTGGCTCGCCCGGGCTGTGGAAGCCGGAGGCGCGGGTGATGCGGCCGCGATCGGGCGCCTCCAGGGTGATCTCCGGAGCATCCAGGAAGGGCGTCAGCAGAGCGGGATTGGCGATGAGTACGTGCTTTTCGACGGGAATGAGGTCGCTCGCGCCCCAGATCGTCCACCAGCGGCCGGTCCAGTCCCCGGCTTCCGCAGGCGGCACGCCGCGCTCGGAAAAGGTCTTCAGGATATGGGCGATGCCGTCGAGCCAGGGATGGGCGAGGCCGTCGATGGCGTTGGTCAGCACCGCGACGGTGAGGCCCTGCTCCGGGAAGATGCAGGTGCGGGTGATGAAGCCCTGGAAGCCGCCGGAATGGCCGTACCAGCGCCAGTCGCCCCTGCCTCCGGAGATCGTGCCGAGGCCGTAATGGCGGCCGAGGCTGGATTCGTCGTCCGGCCAGAGGCGCCGGGCCATCTCGCGGCGGCTCAGCGGCGAGAGGATGCTGGTCTCGGCCTTCGGCGAGAGCTGCGCGAAATAGCGCGCCACATCGGCCGCGGTCGCGACGAAGCCGGCAGCCGAGGTCATGGCGTGGCCCGGATTGTCGGCGGGGATGACGACGCGCTTCCCGACCGGCCAGGTGCCGCTATGGCCCTTCGCCATTGGCCTGTGGCCCCAGAGCTCTATATCGGCCTTGGTCTCGAGCAGCCCGACCTTGGAGATGACCTCGTCGGTGATCCACTCGCTGTAGCTCAGCCCGGTCACCGCCTCGATGACGAGGCCGAGCAGGGCAAAGCCGTGATTGGAGTACTTGAAGCGCTGGGAGCCGGGAAAGACCGGCGCCACGGCGAGGTCGGCGAGCAGTTCCGCCTTGCTGCAATAGGGCTTGCGATCGAGGAACTGGCCGGCATCCGGCCCGTCGCGGGTCAGGCCGGCGCTGTTGGAGAGCACCTGCCCGATGGTGACCTCGGCGATCTGCGGATGCAGCCCGCCAACATACCCGCCGACCTTGTCGTCGAGCCGCAGCCGGCCTTCCTCGACAAGGCGCAGTATGCCGGCCGAGGTGAAACTCTTGGAGTGGGAGGCGATGCGGAAGCCGTGGCGCGGCGTCAGCACCTCGCCGGTCGCGAGGTTCGCGCTGCCGAAGGCGGCCTCCAGCACGATCTCGCCGCCATTCGCGATCGCGACGGCGCAGCCGGGCTGGGCATGGTGGCGGCGCTGGAATTCGAGCCAGCTCGCGACATAGGCGAGGGCGGGGGCAAGCCATGGCTTCATGAGTCGGCGTCCGTCACGGTTGCAGCTGGTCGCGAAGATGGCACGATTCCGCCGGTGGCCGACAAGCGGCGCGAATGGTGGAGCGGGCATGTCCGCCACGGTTGCTTTCGCTTGCCCTCGCCGGCCCGCCGTGGCATCGCTCCCGGCCAATCGAAAGGACCCTGATCGTGGACAAGAAAGAACTCGCCAAGCTCGAAGGCTATCTGCGCCGCACCTTCAACAACCACGCGATCAGCGTGCGGGCCCGGATGAAGAAGACCGACTCGGCCGAGGTCTATCTGGGCGAGGAGTTCATCGGCATCATCCATGTCGACGACGAGGACGGCGACCGCTCCTTCAACTTCACCATGGCGATCCTCGACGTCGATCTCGAGGACTGAGACGCGGCGCTTCGGCGCCCGCCATCCATCGTTGCGGGCGCTGGCGAGGCAATCCAGGGGGCTCGGAGCTCCACGTTCCCCGGATTGCTTCGTCGCCCGTTCCTCGCAATGACGAGAATCCGGATCGAAATTCCCTAGCGGATCAGCCCGTCGAGCGTCCGGCGCACGCCGCCGAGCATCAGCGCCCAGTCGGCGATGATGCTGCGCGGGAAGCGGATGTTCACATCCATGCCGCGGTGCTGGAAGGTGATGCGGCAGGGCTCGTCGAGATTGGCGCTGGTCTCGATCGGGCAACGGGCGGCGAAGCCCTTGCCGTCCGGCACCGAGACGTAGAACTCGTCGCCCTCATAGGGCGAGCCCTTGCGGAAGCCGCGCACGACGAGCCCGCCGGGATTCGACCAGACGGTCGGCGTCAGGAAGCGGGCATAGGTCGCGAGCTGCCGGGCGGGTTCGTTGACCCTGTCGGGCGGGCTCAGCGTGATCAGCAGGCGTTTCCGGCTCTGCGGCTGGGCTGGGCCGAGGTTCGGCCAGTCGAGGCGCAGCCGCGCCATGCCGACGAGGCGGCTCGCATCATCGTCGTCGTCGAGCCCGGTCAGGTCCCGCGGGATCATCAGTGCGACATTGCCGACCCGGGCCGGCTGCAACGCCGCCGGCTCGTCGACGCGGCGGTGGGTGAGATAAAGCGCGAGCCCCGTCGCCAATGCGCCTGCGGCCGTGATCATCAGCGCGGCCTTTAGCAGGGCGCCGTCAGCGCGCGGCAGGGGGGGCGGCGGCCGCTGCAGGCGCATGCGCACCATCGAAGTCAGATGGGCGGCCTGCTGGCCGGGCCGATGATGGGACAGGGACGCGGTCATTCCGGATACTCTCGCCCGGTCAAACGGACCGGCTCCGCATCACTGAAGCACCGGCGACTTAACGGCGCGTAAACCATAACCGCCCCGATCATCGTTAACCATCGGTAAAGACTGGGCTTCACTCTCTACCGACCTTGCGGCAGGCTCCGGCGTCGTTTCGCGGAGGACCGCGCCCGTGATCATCCAGCCAGCTGCGCTCGAGGCGCTCCAGTCGCTGTTCCTCGGTTTCGCCTTCGCCGGGCTGCTGGCGAGCGCCTTCGAGCTGTTCACCTCGCGGCGCGCCGACTTCAAGCTGCTGCAGACGGGCGGGCTCGCCGCCGTTGCCAGCGTGCCGGTCGTGGTCTTCAGCGCGCCCTTCCTGATCCTGCGCAACACCGTGCACGGCCGGCGCATCGAGGGCCGACCATTCCCCTTCGTGATGATCGCCAGCATGGCTGCCGCGATCTGGAGCATGGCGTCCGGCCGGCTCGTCCTCGACCTGCTGCATCTCCTCGGCGCTTGACGGCAGGCGTCGCTCCTCTGCAATCCTGCGCGGACGAAGCATCAGGAAGCTGCCCATGCCGCTCTACTCGCTCGATGGAACAAGGCCCGAGGTCCCAGGTGGCGGTGCCTGGTGGCTGGCGCCCGACGCGCATGTGATCGGCCGGGTACGCCTGGCCGCCGATGTCGGGATCTGGTTCGGCGCCGTGCTGCGCGGCGACAATGAGTGGATCACGATCGGGGAGGGCAGCAACCTTCAGGAAGGCTGCGTGCTGCACACCGATATGGGCTTCCCGTTGACCGTCGGCGCCAACTGCACCATCGGCCATCGCGCCATCCTGCATGGCTGCACCATCGGCGAGAACAGCCTGGTCGGCATGGGCGCGACCGTGCTGAACGGTGCCAGGATCGGCCGCAACTGCCTCGTCGGCGCCAATGCGCTGGTGACCGAGGGCAAGGAATTTCCCGACAACTCGCTGATCGTCGGGGCTCCGGCGCGGGCGGTGCGGACCCTGGACGAGAAGGCGGCGGCGGGCATCACCGCATCGGCCAAGGCCTATGTCCGGCGCTGGCGGCAGTTCGCGGCCGGGCTCGAGCGGCTCGACTGAGCCGGGCGGGCGCGGCGGCCTGGCCGCATCGTATCCGAAAAAAGAAGCGGGCCGACCTTCCGCGGAGGAAAGCCGGCCCTGGCGAAACCCGATCCTTGGGGACGGGTGGGGTGGGGACGTGACCGAGCCTCGCCGTCCTTATTGCCGCGGCCGGCGTGGGGCCGCGGCCGAATTCGTCAACGCTGCACCGAGGCGACCGTCGGGGTCTGCGCGCCGCCCAGCGAGGTCCAGCCCGTGCGGTACTGCGACTCGCGCTTGACGTAGACGTACCCGGTCTGGCTCCAGGGCAGGATCGCGTTGCGCTTGTTGTCGAGGATGAAGTCGCCGCGGTCGGTGCGGATCATCAGCACCGCATGGCCGGCGTTCTCCTCGTCGATCACGACCGTGACCAGCATGGCCCGGCGCGGAACGCCGGCCTCGGCGAGGCGCTTGCGCTTCAGCAGCACATAATCCTCGCAATCGCCCTTGCCGTCCGTCGGGATGTCCCAGCGGTCGACGACGCCCCAGTGATCCTCGTCGGTGACGGCCTCGATCTCGCGATTGATGCCGTTGTTGGTGGCGACGATCGTCTTCCAGAGCTTGGCGTTCAGTTCGATGCGCTCAGGCTCGCGGGTGTCGGTACGGCATTCCGTCGGCGTGCGCTTGCAGAAATCCGTCCAGGCATAGGGCGCGCGGGCCTCGCCGGAGGCCATGGCCGGAAGGCTCGCCACCGGGATGCCGGCGGAACCCTGCGCGTTGACGGTGGAAGCGCCGGCGATAGTGAGCAGCGCGGCGAAGGTGGTGGCAATCAGATTGCGATGTCGAGAGAGCATGTCGTCCCCTTTCTGTCCCGGGGGAGACGATGCGTGGCGGCGGATGGATTGCGCCTGAAGTGAAAAGGTACAAATTTATGTATTCGCGCCGGGTGTCCTCGAAGAAGAAGATAGCATCAATCCTGCTCAAATGCGGAAGTAACGATTGATGTCGATCGTGTAATGGTATTTTAACCATTAATTCTTTGTTGAGCTGAAAGGATCGATTAACTTACGGGCGGGTTAACGCTCGCAGTCGAGGTTTCCGTAGCTCTGTCGGCAGGCAGGGGGCGCTTCAAGCGGGAAGGGCGCGGGAAGGGCCCTCGTTCCACGCACCGCGACAGGGCCTCGGGTCCAACGTGTCGAGCGCGGGCGAAGCGGGCATGGTCGGCGCAGCGGAATGCGGCAGGTCCTGCCGACACGACGCCCTGCGGCTTACCTCGGTTCGGTGCGGCTTCGTGCTGATGCGCCGCCGGTGCTCAGGTCCGGCCAAGGGTCTTGGTTTCGCTTCGGCCGCGCGGTGCATGCCGGACGCAGGCAAAGCAGCGCCTCGTCGGGCGCCGGTCGGGCCGCGGCGCGATCCAGTGAAATCCAGCGGGAAGGGCGCCGAGCTTGCGGCGGGAAGCCGGCGGAGCCGGCCTCAGAGCTCGAGATTTTCGTCGAGCAGGTCGGCCGACAGCGGGAAACGGAATTCCGCCGCGTAGCCACCGTCGAAGCGCCGGACGACGCGGGCCGGCGTCGAGCCCAACCGGATCGAGGTATTGATCGGCAGGTCGAGGTCGCTGGAGAAGGCCGCGCCGGAAAGCGAGATGTCGATGATCCTGACGACATGCTCGGAGCCGTCGTCCATCAGCAGGACCGAGCGGGGATTGCGCGGCACGACGCGCTCATGGCGCCGGTCCTCGGGCAGTCCGAGCTCTTCGCGGTTGGCGAGCCAGGTGAGCTGGGCCGTGAACTTCTCGCGCTTGCGGCTGGTCGCGGTGATGGTCATCGCGAAGCCTTCCATCGTCGTGCGGACGCAGATGCCCTCGATCCGCCCGAGATGCTCCAGATAGGCGATGACCCGGTCGCCGGGCCTGGCCTTGGCGGGGGCGGCGAGATGCACGCCACCCGGCGAGATGTCGATGGTCTGGCAGGGATATTCCATGCGGTTGGGCAGCATGTAGCGGCCCAACAGCACCACCTTCATGCGGTGGTGCCGCCTACGTTCGGCCGGAATGGCCGCCGTCCGGGGCGTTTGGAGCGCGCTCAGCATCAATGTCCGACCTGGAATTCCGGCGCGATCCTAGGCGTCGCCTGGTTAACGGATCGTTCAGATCAGGCGCGGCCGCCGGGCAGCACGACGAGGCGCGGCGGCTCGGCCCGGCGCGGCGCGGCCGGTGTGCGCACGGCTGCGGCGGGCCAGAGCATCCGCAGCGAGATCATGCGCATCCAGGCCACGGTGTCGAAGCCGAGCCAGTCCGGCGAGACGGCCGGCGACAGCACGCCGAGCACGCGGGCGTGGGTGCGCCCGCGATAGCGCAGGGGCAGCAACAGCAATTCGAGGTAGATCGGCGCCCCCGTCGCCGATTCGCCGGAGAGCCCGGCGACGGCGCCGGCGCTTTCGTCCATCACGGTCTGGATCAGACGGCGCATGTCGCCCTGCGATTCGAGATCGGGCCAGAGCGCGGTGAAGGCGCGGCCGCGCAGCTCATGGCCCATCAGGGCGCAGAGGCGCGTGCCGGCGAGGCGGAAGACCGGGCCGATCGGCTCGTTCTCCAGCACGAAGGTGTCGGCCAGCGCGTGACGCAGGGCGCCGGGCTCGATCTCGCCGCGCTCCGGCGCGGAGCGCTCACCGCGCAGCGCGTCCCAATATTCGAAGACCAGACGTGTGCTCGCGTTCTTCATCCTGAGCCTGTTCGTGTTGTCTCCCTGGGAACGGGCCGGCGTCCAGTGCTGGCGCAGATCCGTTCAGAAAGGAGACGATTCAGTCCTTCGGAAGATCGAGGACGCATTCGTCATGCCGTCTTGCCACCGCCGACTGAGTCGGGGGAGGCAAGCCGGGTCGTTAGGGTTAACCAAGTGTTATCTTTGTGGATGATCGTTAAACTACGTATCAAATGCTTCGGATCTCGCCGGTGCCACGCCGCCGGCAAGCGAGGTGGAGGGGGGCGTGACGAGCCGTCCGGCAGCGACCGGACGGCGTCATCGCCGGCGAAAAAGGGGACGGCCCGGCCGATCCCCTTTTTCGTTCACGCCACCGATAGCGGTGCTTGCCTGCCGTGCCGGCTTCGGCAAGTGTGGCGGCCGCATGGCCTTCCCTCATTCCTCATCTCCGAATCCCCCCGCGCGCGAACCGGCGATCAATCTGCCGGCCGTCGTGGTCTGGCTGCTTGCCGCACTGGCCCTGATCCAGGGCCTCCGCTCGCTGCTGTCCGACTATGACGACTACGTGCTGATGTCCTGGTTCGCCTTCGTGCCGGCCCGGTTGACGCTCTGGCTGGCTCCGGAGCGCATCGACGACGTCATCGGCGCGATGGCGCAAACGACGGGGCAGGACGTGGTCGAGCGGCTGCAGCTGGTCCGGCTGCTGCTGGCCGATGGCGGCGTGCGGCTCTGGACGTTGCTGACCTATGGCCTGCTGCACGGCTCCTGGCTGCATCTGGCCTCGAACGCGGTCTGGCTCGCGGCCTTCGGCAGCCCGGTGGCGCGGCGGCTGGGGCCCGGGCGCTTCCTCAATCTGATGGCCCTTTCGACCATCGGCGGCGCGCTGCTGCACTGGTGGTCGCGCGATCTCGACGTGCTGCCGCTGGTCGGCGCCTCCGCCGGAATCTCCGGCGCAACGGCTGCCGCGATCCGCTTCGTCTTCGCGCCCGGCATACGCTTTGGCGAGCTCGGCGACGACGAGGTCGTGCGGGCGGTTCCTGCGGAGCCGCTCGGCCAGCTCTGGCGCAATTCGCGCGCATTGCTGTTCATCGCCATCTGGTTCGCGACGAACATCCTGTTCGGTGCCGGGCTCGTGCCGATCTTCGGGGAGGAGACGAGCATCGCCTGGGAGGCGCATATCGGCGGATTCATGGTCGGGCTCCTGCTCTTCCCGCTGCTCGACCAGGGGCGTCGGCGCAGCTGAGCCCCACCGCGCGCGACGCGGCGGACGGGACCTGAACGAGTGTTCGCAAGCCTTGCCTGCGCCCGTCTCTTCGCCCACACTCGCATCAATGCGAAGCACTCTTCGAGCCGACTCGGCATCGTGAGCTGCCGGTAGCTCGCAAGAGTTCCAACGGAACTGCGCGCCGGCAACGGCGCGTCTGCGAGGAGGATCTTCCATGAATGTCGAGCAGTTGCTGAGCGACAAGGGGCGCGAGGTCGTCTCGGTGCAGCCGCACCGCACTTTGGCCGAGGCGATCCGCACGTTGAGCGAGAAGCGCATCGGCGCCGTCGTCGTCATGGGGGCGGACGGCGCCCTGGTGGGCATCCTGTCTGAACGCGACATCATCCGGGCCCTGGGCGAGCAGGGTGGGGCGGCGCTGGAAAGCGCGGTCTCGCGCTCGATGACCTCGAAGGTCGTGACCTGCCGGCCGCAGACCAGCGTCGACGAGCTGATGGAGATCATGACGACGGGGCGCTTCCGCCATGTGCCGGTGATCGAGAACGGGCGCGTCGCCGGCATCGTCTCGATCGGCGACGTGGTGAAGCACCGTGTGGCGGCGATCGAGGCCGAGAGCCAGGCGATGCGCGACTATATCGCGATGGCGTGACGGCGCGCCGTCCGGGGCCGGGTCAGCGACCAGCCACGACCCGGCTCTCCGCCACCAGCGCGGCGATGTCCTCGAGCGCGCGCTGCGCCGCCTGCCGGCCCAGCTCGATCGTCTCGTCACCGCGATGGAAGTCGAACAGGCCGATGCGGCCGAGCTTGGGACCGATCATCACGTCCGGCGGATCGCCGGCCAGGCGCGAGCGCGAGATCCGGTCCTGCGTGATATTGAAGGCGTCGATCATCACGCCGGCCAGCCCCGGCCGGTTCTCGGCCGGGCGGCCGACGATGTTGCGCACGCGCTTGGCCGCGCCGCTGATCCCGTCATACCAGCGCGGCTCGGGCCGGATCTCGAGCTCGGGCACGAGCGGGTCGGGGTCGGAGCCATGGTTCTGGATGATCGTGCCGCGGCCGGCGAGATCGCTGTTGAGGTTGACGCAGATCACGATGTCGGCGCCGAGCGCCCGCGCCGCCGTGACCGGAACCGGGTTGACCAGTGCCCCGTCCATCAGCCAGCGGCCGCCGAGCTTCACGGGGTCGAACACGCCCGGCAGCGCATAGGACGCACGCAACGCATCGACCAGCGGGCCATGCGTCAGCCAGATCTCGTGGCCGGAGCCGAGCTCCGTGGCGATGGCGACGAAGCGATGCGACAATTCCTCGATCCGGATGCCGTCGAGATGCTGGTCGAGCAGGCGCCTGAGCCGGCCGCCGGCGATCAGGCCGGCGCCGCCGATGTGGAAGTCCATGAGCCCGACGATGCGGCGCTTGGTCAGGCTGGTCGCGAATTCCGTCAGCGCGTCGAGCTTGCCGGCGGCCAGGCAGCCGCCGACCACGGCGCCGATGGAGGTGCCGGCGATGACGTCAGGGGCGAAGCCGGCTTCGATCAGCACTTCGAGCGCGCCGATATGGGCCCAGCCGCGCGCCGCGCCGCCGCCCAGGGCAAGGCCGATCTTCGGCCGCACCGATGCGGGCTGCCCTTCGACCGGACGCATCTCGTTCATCGCGATACCACCTCCACCGAGACCAAAGGCCCGTTGCGCGACATCGTTCCAGAACATGGAGCCATCCCTCCGCGGAAGGACAGGGTCTCAAACCGCGATGAGCGAAACGTGAACAACGCAGATCGCGGGATTATCGCGCCGAGTTGACGGTGGCGTGAAGGCGCTGCGGCATCATTGCGGCCGTGCGCGCAGATCAGGCGCAGAACAGCAGCGGCTTGCCGGCGGCTTCGCGCACCGGCTGGACCCGGTAGAAGCAGGAACAGCGGCCGGTGTGGCAGCAGCCGCCGTCGCCGCCGACCTTGACCCTGAGCCAGATCGCATCCTGGTCGCAGTCGACCCGCATCTCGACCACGGTCTGGATCTGGCCCGAGGTCGCGCCCTTGTGCCAGAGCTCCCGGCGCGAGCGCGACCAGTACCAGGCCTCGCCCGTCTCGATCGTGCGCTGCAGCGCCTCGGCGTTCATATGGGCGACCATCAGCACGGCACCGCTGTCGGCTTCCGTCGCGACGACGGTCACGAGGCCGTTCGCGTCGAAACGCGGAGCCAGCACCGTGCCCTCCTCGAGGGCGTGCTTGTCGGTCGCGGCAGGAAACAGGCTCATCTCGGCTCCGTCGGGAGAGGTCGTGCTGCGTCGTGGAACTCTGCCGTCATTCTCGGGCGAAGCGAAACGCAGACCCAAGAATCTCCGGCGAGGGATGCCCGGGTCAAGCCCGGGCGTGACGGGTTTCGATGGGAGGCGGATGCGCCGCCCGTCGAGGAAACCGCGCCTACAGCGCCGCCGACTTCACCATGGTGAAGAAGCGGACCTGCTCGGCCGGGTCGTCGCGGAAGACGCCGCGATACTGCGTCGTCATGGTCGAGGAGCCCTGCTTCTGCACGCCGCGCATCGACATGCACATATGCTCGGCCTCGATCAGGATGGCGATGCCGCGCGGCTCGAGCGCCTCCTCGATCACATCGGCGATCTGCGAGGTCATGCTCTCCTGCGTCTGCAGGCGGCGGGCATAGACATCGACGATGCGGGCGAGCTTCGACAGGCCGACCACGCCCTTGGACGGGTAGTAGCCGATATGCGCCTTGCCGACGAAGGGCACCATGTGGTGCTCGCAATGCGAATAGAACGGGATGTCGCGCACCAGGACCATGTCCTGATAGCCCTCGACCTCCTCGAAGACACGATCGAGGATGTGGTGCGGGTCCTCGGCATAGCCCTTGTAGAATTCCCTGTAGGCCTTGGCGACGCGGCGTGGCGTGTCGGAAAGGCCCTCGCGCGAGGGATCGTCGCCGGCCCAGAGGATGAGCGTGCGTACGGCCGCCTCGGCCTCCTCTTGCGTCGGCTTGCGGACCAGAAACTTGTCAGCGGAGGGGCCGACGGCCCCCTCGACGGACAAGGACTTAACCACAGGGATCATGTGGTGCCTCCCGTTGGGACGATTAGGGCCCCGCGCTCGATGGCCTCGCGGCCGCGGCCGCGAGGCGGTTTGCGACAAGTTTGATGCCTCGCGGCGGAAGAGGTTCCCATGCCCTCCCGTTTTGCGGCGATCAACCCTATATTGGCTCTCCGAGCCGGTCATTCCAGAGCCGCCAGAGAACGAGCCATGCTGGACGACGTCTACAACAAGCGCATTCTGGCGCTTGCCGCGAACATCCCCCTGCTGCAGCGCCTGCCGTCTCCGGACGCCACGGCGCGAGCGCATTCGAAGCTATGCGGCTCCACCGTGACAGTCGATGTCACCATGGCGGGCGATGTCGTCACCGGCTTCGGGCATGAGGTGAAGGCCTGCGCGCTCGGCCAGGCCTCGTCCTCGATCATGGCGCGCCACATCGTCGGCTCGACGGCGCAGGAGCTCCGGCAGGTGCGCGAGCAGGCCCGCGCCATCCTCAAGGAGAACGCCGAGCCGCCGCAGGGCAAATGGGCCGATCTCGCCGTGCTGGTGCCTGTGCGCGACTTCAAGGCGCGCCATGCCTCGACCATGCTGACCTTCGACGCGGTCGTCGACGCGATCGACCAGATCGAGACGCGGCGGCGCGAGGCCGCCGCCTGATCACTTCACGCCGAAGGCGACCTTGATCTCGGGCATCGTCTCGTCGAAGCGGGCCTTGAAGGCGCGGTCCGCCAGCAGGGCCTTGGCGACGGCGCGACCGACCTTGTCGCCGGCGACGAGGTCGGTGGGATAGTGGAAGCCGCAGATCAGGCGGCTCTCGTCATAGCTCTTGACCCGCACTTCGAGCTTGTCGGCCATCTCGGGCACGGCCGCCTTGAGTAGCTCGGCATAGAGCGCGGCGGTCGCGGCATGGGCGGAGGGGAAGGAGGTGCCGACCGGGCGCGCGCCGGGACAGGGCTTGACGCGGGTCTTGGCCCAGAGCTGAAAGGGGCGCTGGCGGTTGGTGAGGCGGTTGACGCTCTTCAAGAGGATGCTGAGCTCGACCTGCGCCTCGCGAAACAGCAGCCGCACCTCGCGATGGGTGTTGTCGACATAGTTGGTGTCCATGCCGTTCAGGAAGTTCACCAGCCCCTGGCGCTGATCGGCGATCGCCTGCTGCTCGCGCTCTGGCGTGCGGGCCTGGGTGATCTGTTGCACCTGCTCGAATTCGGCCTTGGCCTCGGGGCTGTTCTGCGCCGGCGGCAAGCCGATGATGTGGGCGATGTCGAGCTTGGCGCCGTCGAGCCAGAGCAGGTAAGGCCGCTGCTGGGCCGAGGCCGGCGCAGTCAGGCCGAGGCTGAGCGCCAGCCCGAAACCCGCGAGTGCGGAGCGAAGGCGAGCGTGGCGAACGGGGGCTTGGCGAAAGCGGGCGGCGCGCATCATGTTTCCGGTGTCAGGCAATTGAAAAAATGGGAATGGAAAGCGGGTTCTGGTGACGGCTGAACGAAACGAAGCAGACGATCTATTTCAGCGTCTCTTTGTTAAGCAAAGATTTTCGCTGTTGCGAAGCCTCGCGTTTCTGCCCCGGCGCGCCGCGCATGTCGCCATTCGCGGCTATCAACTCAGCCTGTCCATGCTGGTCGGGCGCCATTGCCGGCACTGGCCGAACTGCTCGGCCTATACCGACGAGGCGATCCAGCGCTTCGGGCTGTGGCGCGGCGGCTGGGTCGGCCTCGCTCGGATCTGCCGCTGCAACCCATACGGCACCAGCGGCATCGATATCGTCTGCGAGGAATTGCCGTCGGGCGCGCGGTGGTATAGGCCGTGGGCTTATGGCCGCTGGCGCGGGACGAACGTGCCGGCGGCTATCGATTCCGACGTCGATCCGGCCACGGGCGGCGGAACGCAAACCTCACATCCGTAGCTGGTCTGACTTACGGGGCTCGTATCCCCGAGTGAGCAGGAGCACGATCGATGACGATCTCCCTGACCTTTCCCGACGGCGCCAAGCGCGAATTCCCCTCCGGCATCACCGGGGTGGACATCGCCAAGGGCATTTCCCCCTCGCTGCTGAAGCGCACCGTCGCCATGGCGCTCGACGGCACGGTCGTCGACCTCGCCGACCCGATCACCACCGATGCCAGGATCGAGTTCCTGAACCGGGAAGACCCGCGTTCGCTCGAGCTGATCCGCCACGACACCGCCCACGTCCTCGCCGAAGCCGTGCAGGAGCTCTTCCCCGGCACGCAGGTGACGATCGGCCCCGTCATCGAGAACGGCTTCTACTACGACTTCGCCCGCAACGAGCCCTTCACCCCGGAGGACTTCCCGGCGATCGAGAAGAAGATGCGCGAGATCATCGCGCGCGACAAACCCTTCACCAAGGAAGTCTGGAGCCGCGACAAGGCCAAGGACTTCTTCGCCGGGAAGGGCGAGGCCTACAAGGTCGAGCTGGTCGATGCGATTCCCGCCGACCAGACGCTGAAGATGTACGCGCAGGGCGACTGGATCGACCTCTGCCGCGGCCCGCACATGACCTCGGTCGGCAAGGTCGGCAACGCCTTCAAGCTGATGAAGACGGCCGGAGCCTATTGGCGCGGCGACAGCAACAACGCGATGCTGACCCGCATCTACGGCACCGCCTTCGCGAAGCAGGAGGAGCTCGACGCCTATCTCAAACAGCTCGAGGAGGCGGAGAAGCGCGACCACCGCAAGCTCGGCCGGGAGATGGACCTGTTCCATTTCCAGGAGGAGGGGCCGGGCGTCGTGTTCTGGCACTCCAAGGGCTGGCGGCTGTTCCAGGAGATCATCGCCTATATGCGCCGGCGCCTCGCCGCCGACTATGAGGAGGTGAACGCGCCGCAGATCCTCGACAAGTCGCTCTGGGAGACCTCGGGCCACTGGGGCTGGTACCAGGACAACATGTTCGCGGTGAAGTCGGCCTCGGCCTTCGAGAACCCGACCGATGCCGAGCGCGACCACCGCGTCTTCGCGCTGAAGCCGATGAACTGCCCCGGCCATGTCCAGATCTTCAAGCACGGCCTGAAGAGCTATCGCGACCTGCCGATCCGGCTCGCCGAATTCGGCAATGTCCATCGCTACGAACCGTCCGGCGCGCTGCATGGGTTGATGCGCGTGCGCGGCTTCACGCAGGACGACGCGCATATCTTCTGCACGGAGGAGCAGCTCGCGGCCGAATGCCTGAAGATCAACGACCTGATCCTCTCGGTCTATTCGGATTTCGGCTTCACCGACGACCTCGTCATCAAGCTCTCGACCCGGCCGGAGAAGCGCGTCGGCTCCGACGAGCTCTGGGACCATGCCGAAGAGGTCATGCACAAGGTGCTGGAGCAGATCGCGCGTCAGTCCGGCAACCGGATCAAGACCGAGATCAATCCGGGCGAAGGCGCCTTCTATGGCCCGAAGTTCGAGTATGTGCTGCGTGACGCCATCGGTCGCGACTGGCAGTGCGGCACGACGCAGGTCGACTTCAACCTGCCGGAGCGCTTCGGCGCCTTCTATATCGGCGCCGATGGCGAGAAGAAGCAGCCGGTGATGGTCCATCGCGCCATCTGCGGCTCGCTGGAGCGCTTCACCGGCATCCTGATCGAGCACCATGCCGGGCATTTCCCGCTCTGGCTGGCGCCGGAACAGGTCATCGTCGCGCCGATCACCTCGGACGCCGACGCTTACGCCGAGGAGGTCACCATGACGCTGATGGCCGCCGGCCTGCGCGCCCGCGCCGACCTGCGCAACGAGAAGATCTCGTACAAGGTACGAGAGCACTCGCTGGCCAAGGTCCCGGTCATCCTCGCCGTCGGCAGGCGCGAGGCGGAGGAGAAGACCGTGACCGTCCGCCGCCTCGGCAGCCAGGCGCAGACCGTCATGCCACTGGCGGAGGCGCTCGCAGCGCTGACGCAGGAAGCGACGGCGCCGGATCTGGCGCGAATCAAGGCGGCGAAGGCGGCGTAACCTGTCGCGACGTCATGCCCGGGCTTGACCCGGACATCTCGGAAACCAGCGCCATTCCGTCATGAAATTCTCGGGTCGAAGCCTTGCTTCGCCCGAGAATGACGGCCGGCGGAGGCCGCCCCTAGCAAAAGGTAGCATCGCCATGCCAGATTGCCGGCGATGCTGACGGGTTCCTATCGCAAGCGGCTCGAGGCCGATCTCATCCGCTGGGTCGATGGCGGCCTGCTCAGTGCCGACAGCGCCGGGGCGATCCGCCGTTCCGTCGCCCGCGAGCATGGCGGCTTCGGCCTGCCGGCCCTGCTCGGGCTGCTCGGCGGCCTGCTGATCGCGTCCAGCGTCGCCGCCTTCGTCGCCGCGAACTGGGAGGCGATCCCGCGCCTCGCCAAGCTCGGCATGATCCTGACGGGCATCGCCGTCTGCTTCGCGCTCGCCTACCGGCTGGAACGCGGCGGCTCGCCCCGTGGCGGGGATGCGGCGACGACCTGCGGCGTCCTGATCTTCGCCGCCGGGCTCGCGCTCGTCGGCCAGATGTACCACCTGCCGGCCGATTGGCCGGGCGGATCGGCGCTGGTCGCGCTCGGTGCGCTCGCCGCCGCCTTCCTGATGCGCTCCAGCGGTGCATTGGCCATCGCCTTCGTGGCGATCTGCGCCTGGAGCTTCGGGCGCTGGGAGGAAGCGCGCGCTGGCGCGCATTTCGGCTTCTTCATCCTCTATCTGCCGGCGCTGTGGCTCGCGCTCTCCCGCGACAACAGGCTGATCCACCATCTCGCGGTGCTCGCCGGGCTGTTCTGGATCGGCGCGGCACCGGGATACTGGCTGTTCCAACGCTTCGACTATGGCCTACTCGCCTATGGGCTGGCGGTCTCGGCATTCTATGTTGCGCTCGGCACGATCGCGCTCGACCGGGGTGGCCCCGGCCTGCTGACAGCCTGCCTGCCCTGGGGGCTGCTCGGGCTGGTGGTCGTTCTCAATGCCGAGCTGATTCGCATCCTCGACAATGAGGAGGCGCGTTCGGGTCGGGCCTTCCTCTTCGTGTTCTACGCCTATGCGGTGGCCGTGCCGCTGACGATTCTCGGGGGCGTGGCGGCACGCGACCGGCGCTTCGCCTGGCCGCTGGCAGGCGCGCTCCTCCTGGCCCTGCTCGTTCCGGCCGTGTTCTGGAGCGGCATCGTCACCGGCATGGCCGGCAAGATCATCGTGGCGAGCCTGGTGCTGCTGGCGGCCACGGCGCTGATGGCCGCAGGTGCGGTCGGCGGTATCCGGCGGCTGGTAATGGCCGGCTCGGTGCTGTTCGGCGTCGCCATCCTGATCCTGCTCTGGCAGACGATCGGCACGCTGCTCGACCAGTCGCTGTTCTTCCTGATCGCCGGCGCCGTCCTGCTCGCGGTGGCGTCCGGCGCGCGGCGCCTGTTCGCGCGACTGAGCCCACCGGCCGAGACGGAGGCCGCCTGATGCGCCGCTTCTCGGCCGATGCGATCGCCATGAAGGTGCCGCTGCTCTGGCGCGCCGTCGCCGCAGCGCTGCTGCTGGGGCTCGCCCTGCTGGCGCTCGTCGAGCAGCGCGCGCGCATTCTGCGCAACGGGGCGGAGGTGCGGCTGAAGACCGTCCCGGTCGATCCGCGCGACCTCTTTCGCGGCGACTATGTCGTGCTCGGCTATCCCATCAGCGTGGTCGAGACCGAGCAGGGCGCGCAGCCCTACCGGAGCGGCGAGACCGTCTTCGTCACGCTCGGCCGCGACGAGCAGGGTTTTGCGCGGGCCGTCGGCGTCTCGCGGGAGTGGCCGAAGGACGGCGGGGCGGCGGTTGTGATCGCGGGGCGCGTCGCCACGACCAGCGCCTGTGTCACCCGCGACGACGGCACGACCGATTGCAGCGGCAGGCGCAACCGGCTGCGCGTTACCTACGGGCTCGAGAGCTATTTCGTGCCGCAGGGCGAGGGCAAGACGATCGAGACCATGGAGAAGACCCGGATCGAGGTCGTCGCCGCAGTGTCGCCCTCGGGCGAGGCAGCGATCAAGCGCCTGCTGATCGACGGCAAGCAGGTCTATCAGGAACCGCCCTACTGACGGGGCTCTGACGGCCGCCACCGAGGCCATCCCCTCCGCTGCGCCGGCCGCCCTGTCCGGGCGATTCATCACATTGCCGTGGCATCCTGCGCCGGGTTTCGAGCCTGTCCAAACCCTGCCGCAAAGTGCCCTGATGATCGCCACACGCGCTTGTGACAAAGCGCCTCGTGACGTGAATCGGCTTCGGTTATATGAACGGCAGATGAACGATTCCGACAGGAAATGTTCATCTTCGAGGCCGCCGATCGGGAACCACGAGCGGCCGCCCGCGTTCCGCCCGAGCCCTTCCAAGCTGCTGAAGGACAGCCGCCCGTGTCGTCCCTCCCATCCTTCAGACGCTTCCTGCTGATCGGCCGGCCGGCCGAGGGCGCGGGGCTTTCTGCCGGCGGGCGCGATGCGCGGATCGACGTGGTGCGCGGGCTCGCGCTGCTGATCATCTTCATCAACCACATGCCCGGGAACGTCGCCTCGGCCTATACGCCGTACAATTTCGGCTTCTCGGACGCTGCGGACATCTTCGTGCTGCTCGCCGGCGTCTCGGCGACCCTGGCCTATGGCGGGCTGATCGAGCAGCGCGGCTTCTCGATCGCGGCGCTGAAGCTCGGCGCCCGGCTGTGGACGCTCTATATCGCGCATATCGCCGTCTTCATCATCGTCTGCGGCGTCGTCGCCACGGCGGTGACGCGGACCGAGAACCCGCTCTATGTCGAGATGATCAACATCCAGCCCTTCTTCCGGGACACGGTCGAGGCGCTGATCGGCGCGCTGACGCTGACCTATCAGCCCTCCTATCTCGACATCCTGCCGCTCTACATCGTGCTGCTGGCGCTGTTCCCGGCGATCTACTACGCGGCGCGGATCAGCCCGCTCCTGACGCTGGTAGGCTCGCTGGCGATCTGGCAGGCCGCGCTCGTATTCGAGCTCAACCTGCCCAACGGCAATGCCGGCGTCTGGTTCTTCAACCCCTTCGCCTGGCAGGTGATCTTCACGCTCGGCGTCGTCATCGGCCGGGCCGCGCTGCTCGGCGTCGGCGCGCCGCGCCGGGCCTGGCTCGACGCTGCGGCGCTGGCGTTCATCGTCTTCGCCTGGGTGGTGAAGACGGCCACGGGCAACCCGACCGGCATCGCCGTGCTGAACGACTGGTTCGACTCCGTTCAGCTCGGCTCGGACAAGACCAACCTCGCCTGGATGCGGCTGATCCATATCGGGGCGCTGACCTGGCTCGCGATCCGCTGGCTTCCGGCCGGCGGATCGATGGCGAAGTACGCCCCGGGGCACGTCCTGGCCTGCGTCGGGCAGAATTCGCTGCATGTCTTCTGTGTCGGGATCGTGCTCGCGATCATCGGGCAGATCCTGCTGGCGGAAACATCCTTCGCTCTGGGCGTTCAGTTGCTGATCTGCACGGCCGGCATTACAATTCTGACAGGGTTAGGGATGTTCCTGTCGTGGTATCGCTCGATCACGAAACGCGGCGAAAGCGCCGAGCCTACCCAGGTGCGCGGCACGCAGGCGCCGCGGCCTTCCTTGTCCTCGCGCTGAGTTCATTCGCGGTCGCGGCGCCGATGCAGCCCTCGGCCGATGCGCGCTGCCGGGCCGACCCGGCGAAGCCGCTATTCCAGCCGAGCCTGCCCTCCGCGCGCAAGGCGCTCCAGGAAACCGGCCGCCTGACGATCGTGGCGCTGGGCTCGTCGACGACGGCAGGCTCCGGCGCCAGCGCCGAGGACAAGAGCTATCCCTCAGTGCTGCAGGCGGAGCTGCGCCGACGCCTGCCGGGCGCCGAGGTCTCGGTCGTCAACAAGGGGGTGGGCGGGCAATCGGCCTACGACATGCTGCTGCGCATGGATGCCGACGTCATCGACGAGAAGCCCGCCATCGTCATCTGGCAGACGGTGATCAACGACGCCATCCGCGATATCGGCGAGGACAAGCTCGCCAAGATCCTCCGCAAGGGCATCGGCAAGGCCCGCGCCGCCGGCATCGACATGGTGCTGATGGATCTGCCCTGGCTGCCGCGCGAGGGCCGCTATCCGCATTACGACGATTATCGCAGGGTCCTGGGCAAGACGGCGCAGGAGCAGGGCGTCTCGCTCTTCCCGCGCTATGCGCTGATGAAGGGCTGGTCGAATACGCGCCAGTTCACTTCCGAGGAGCTCGTCGGGATGGACGGCCTGCACCTGGTCGACGCGGCTTATCGCTGCCTCGGACTCAGGCTCGCGGACGGGATCGTGGCCGGCATCGGCTCCGTCCGGATCGAAACGGCCGGCGGCAAGGCAAGGCCGTCCGACTGACCGGCCGGGCAACCCCGGCTGGAGGTGCTACTTGGCCAGCACCTCGATATCGCGGTCGCTGCCGGATTCGACCTTGAAGTCCCGCGAGTAGATCTGGCCCTCCTGCCGGGCGATCAGCACGTAGTCGCCCTCGGCCAGAATGACCTGGGGAAAGGCGCCGATCGCCTCGCGGATGACGTCGCCGCCAGGGGTAAGGACGCTGAAGGCGGTGCCGGCGAAGGCCTCTCCGCCGGTGGCGGCGACGAGCTTCAGCGTGACCTTGGCCGCGCGATGATGCAGCGTCGCGTCGGTGACCTTGCCGGTCTCGACCTTGACGTCGGCGCGCTGGATCGCGTTGGAATCGCCATAGGTCGAGACGACGTGGTAGGTGCCTTCCGGCAGGCGGATGACCTCTCCGGCCTTGGCGCCGCTCGTCACCAGCCGCCCTTCGGAATTGCCCTGCAGTGGGACGAAGACCGAGAAGGAGAGCTGCCCGGCGGGAATCGGCGCATCGCCGATCGAACCGGCGAGCGAGAGCGCACCCGCGCTGATGGCGACCTGGTCGCGCAGGCCCTGCGGCCCGAGGCTGACGCGCTTCGTGCCGCTGGCGAAGCCATAGGCGGCGTGGACGACATAGTTGCCGGACGGCAGCGAGAAGCTCGGCTCCGGGTCGTTGGAACGGGCGACGATGCGCGGAGCGGAGCCGTCGGCGGATTCCGTCAGGATGCGCCAGGCCAGGCCGGAGCGGATCGGCTTGCGGTCATTGGCGAACTGGGCCGAAATCGCGAGCTGGGCCAGCCCGTTGACGGCGGCGGGCTGCTCCGGGGCGGGGCGGGGGGCAGGCAGCGGCGTGTCGGCGCCGGGGCCGGTATCCGGCGCCGGAACCTGGGCCGAGACCGGCGAAAGCAGGACGGCCATGGCGAAGACGACGCCGGCGAGGCGGCGGCCAGCTTCAAACCCATCCAATTCCAGCATGCTTTCCGTCCTCGGCGACCCTGCGGCGATGTATGAGCAGGCTCGCTTGTCCTCATCATGGCGAAGGAATAGGTCATTTCCATCGCCATCGTCCGGATGTTTCATGACCGATACGCTCTCTCTGCTCAAGCTGCGTCGCTCGGTGCCGCCGCAGTTCCTTTCCGCCCCGGGCCCGCAGGGCGCGCAGCTCGACGAGTTGCTCGCGATCGCGGCGCGCGTGCCCGACCACGGCAAGCTCGCGCCCTGGCGTTTCATCGTCTTCACCGGCGCGGCGCGTGAGAAGGCGGCCGCGGTGGTAGCGCGCGTCTATCGGGAGAAGAACCCGCAGGCGAGCGAGGAACAGGTCGAGTTCGAGCGCAAGCGCCTGCTGCATGCACCCGTCATCGTCGGCGTGGTCTCGCGGGCGCGCCAGCACGTCAAGATCCCACTCTGGGAGCAGGAGCTCTCGGCCGGCGCCGTCTGCATGAATATGCTCGTCGCCGCCTATGCCATGGGCTATGCCGGCTCCTGGCTGACGAACTGGTTCTCCTTCGACCGCGAGATCATGACCGCGTTCGGCCTTGCCGAGGACGAACGGATGGCCGGCTTCATCCATATCGGCACGCCGACGGCGCCGATCAGTGATCGCGACCGGCCGGTGATGTCCGAGATCGTCAGCTACTACGGAGCGTGACGTGACCTATTATTCGGCGACCAAGGACGATCTCGGCTTCGCCCACGACCCCTTCAAGGCGATCGTGGCGCCGCGGCCGATCGGCTGGATCACGGCGCTGAGCGCCAAGGGCGAGGTGAATCTCTCGCCCTACAGCTTCTTCAACGCGATCTCGTCGCGGCCGAACATCGTGATGTTCTCCTCCGAGAACAAGAAGGATGCGGTCGCCTTCATCGAGGAGACGGGGGAGTTCACCTGCTCGCTGGTGACGAAGGCGCTGGCGCAGCCGATGAACCTGACCTCGGCGCCGCTGCCGCGCGGCGAGAACGAATACATCCATGCCGGGCTCGAGATGGCGCCGTCGCGCTTCGTCAAGCCGCCGCGCGTGGCGGGGACGCCGGCCGCGCTCGAATGCAAGCTGCTCTCGATCCAGCAGCTCAGGGATCTCGAGGGCAACGAGGTGCCGCGCTGGATGGTGCTGGGGCAGGTCGTCGGCACCTTCATCGACGACGCCTTCGTCAAGGACGGGCGCTTCGACACGGCCGGCGCCAACCCGATCGCGCGCTGCGGCTATGCCGATTATGCCGAGGTGACGAGCCTGTTCTCGATCCAGCGGCCGGCGGGCGGCTGACGCTGCCCGGCGTCATGCTCGCCCTTGTGGCGAGCATCCACGTCTTGAACACGGCCTCGATCGATGAAGACCTGGATGGTCGGGACAAGCCCGACCATGATGGGGAGGCAGGGGACGGCGCGTCGCGAAGCGGCGGCCGGCCTTATCCGGCCAGCGGCTTGGCGCGGTAGTCGCCGAGCGGGGCGAGGGCTCGGTTGATCGCTTCGGCGTCGAGGGCGACGCCCTCCGGCAAGGTCAGGCGCGGCGGATCGAGCGTCACCTTCGCGCCCGGTGCGAGCGCCGTGGCTGCCTGCTGGACGCGCGAGGCGCAGCCGCCGCAATGCATCCCCGAAATCGCAAAAACCTGAGTCATCCGAATCGCCTCCGGCCGTTCATTCAGCCAGTTTCCGAGCTCGCGCGAGGAGCCGCTGCGCCCTGATCAGATGGGGACGATCCAGCATCTCGCCATCGAGGCCGATGACGCCGGCGCCGGGATTGGCCTCGAACAGCGCGACGATCTGGCCGGCCTTGGCCAGCGCCTCCGGCGAGGGAGAGAAGATCTCGTTGATCGGGGCAACCTGCGCGGGGTGGATCGCCATCTTGCCGGTGAAGCCGTCGCGCCGGGCGGCCAGGCACTCGGCTCGGAAGGCGGCATCGTCGCGGAAATTGGTGAAGACGGTGTCGACCGCGTCGATCTGGGCTGCGCTCGCGGCGAGGAGCGTCAGCGCGCGGGCAAGGCGATAGGGGTCGGTGTAGGAGCCGTCCTCGAGCCGGTTGGTCTCGGCGCCGAGATCAGCCGAGAGGTCCTCGGCGCCCCAGGTCAGCGCCATCAGGCGATGCGAGGAGCGGGCATAGCTGCCGAGGCCGAAGATGCCCTTGCCGTTCTCGGTGGCGATCGGGAGGATCCGGGTCTTGCCGTCGGGCAGGTCGGCCTCCGCCTCGCGCACGGCGATCTTGGCGGCGAGGTGGCCGACATCGACGCCGCCCTCCGATTTCGGCAGCATGATCGCGTCCGGCGCGCCGGGCATCACGGCGTCGAGATCGGCGTCGCTCATGCCGGTCGTCAGGCCGTTGATGCGCACGATGAGCAGCGGCCGCTTCGCCAGCGGGCGGGTGGCCTCCAGGAAGGCGCGGGTGATCTCGCGCGCCTGCGGCTTGCCGTCGAGCGCGACCGAATCCTCAAGGTCGAGGATCAGCGCGTCGGCGCCGCTCTCCAGGCCCTTCTGCTGCTTCTTCGGGCTGTCGCCCGGCACGAACAGGAGCGAGCGCATGCCGTCAGACCGCGACCGTTGCGGGGGTGGGGCGCTTGCGCATGAAGGCCTGGCGGCGGCACTGGGCGACCAGCGTGCCGTCCTGCTTGTAGGCCTTGTGCAGGAAGTCGACGATGCCGGCATCCGGACGCGAGCGCGATTCGCGCTTGGCGACGATCTCGGTGGTGCAGTTCACGGTGTCGCCCTCGAACAGTGGAGCGGGGAAGGCGACGTCGGTCATGCCGAGATTGCCGATGGTGGTGCCGACGGTGGTGTCGTTGACCGAGATCCCGATCATCAGGCCGAGCGTGAACAGCGAGTTCATCAGCGGCTTGCCCCACTCCGTCTCGGTCGCGCAGAAATGCGCATCGATATGAAGGGGTTGCGGGTTGAGCGTCATGTTGGAAAACAACATGTTGTCCATCTGCGTGACGGTCCGCGTCAGGCCGTGCTCGATCACCGCTCCGACCTGGAAATCCTCGAAATAGATCCCGCCACGCTTGTGACGCATCACATCCGCCATCGACGCCTCCGCCTTCGCATCGCCGGCCGCTGAGCCGGCGCGAAAGTCGTAGAGCGCGATCCGCCGGGAGGGAAGCGGAAAGCGCGGCGTTAAGCTCCCGAGGGGCGTTCTTAACGCTTCGCTTACCATAATGGAGCAGGCTGAATCATGCGCTCCCGCATCGCGCGGAGGCGGTCCGCCGAAGGTCTCGATGTTCCTCTTCACCACGCCGCAGAGCCGCGAGGCGCAGCCAGCCAATCCGGTCGTCAGCGCCATCCGCCAGGGTGCGGAGCGGACGGGGGCGGGGTTCGATTACCTGCTCAAGACGGCGCAGCGCGAATCCGCCCTGGAGCCCGACGCCAAGGCGAGGACATCGAGCGCGACCGGGCTCTTCCAGTTCATCGAGCAGACCTGGCTCGCCATGGTGAAGCAGGAGGGCCCGAAGCAGGGGCTCTCGCAATATGCCGACGCGATCTCCGAGAGCGGCGGGCGGCTCAGCGTTTCCGACCCGGCAGCGCGGGAGAAGATCCTGCAGCTGCGCAACGATCCGCAGGTCGCCGCGGTGATGGCGGGCGCGCTGACCCAGAAGAACCGCGACCAGCTCGCCGGCGCCCTCGGGCGGCAGCCGCAGGCGGGCGAGCTCTACATGGCGCATGTGCTGGGCGCGCGCGGCGCTTCCGACCTGATCCGCGCCGTGGCCAGCGACCCGAGCCGCGTCGCGGCGCGGGATTTCCCCGAAGCCGCCGCCGCCAACCGCTCGATCTTCTACGACAAGGCGGGACGCGCGCGCAGCGTCCAGGAGGTCTATGGCGTGCTTGCGGCGAGCCATGCCGGCACGCAGGTCGCGGCCGGTACGGCGCAGGCCGGGCAAGCCGGACAGGGCGAGATTCCCGAAGCCGAGATCGCGGCGGCGCTGCGTCCGGGCCGGGCGAAGGGGCTGGTCGGCCTGTTCTCCACGACCGGCTCGCGCGATCCGGTCTCCCGGGCCGTGGCCGATCTCTGGACGACGCCCAGCCGGGGCGGCACGCGGGTTGCCTCGCTCGACAGCGCCGAACGCTATTTCCCGCGCCGCAACCAGGGCGGTGCGACCGAGGCTGCCGCCTCCGGCGTCGCACCAGCTGCCGGCGCGGGCAAGCCGGTCAATGCGCCCTTGCCGCCGGCGCGGCCGGACGACCTGTCGCGGCCGACGGCTGCGGCCGCGCAGACGGCCGGCAGGGCTCGGCCCGGGCCGCTCGACCTGTCAGCCTTCATGGTCCGGAGGGGCGGAGCATGATCGTTCGGCGTTTTCTGCTCTGGGCCCGCACGGCGCCGGCCGAGGCGCGCGCAGCCGGCGCCGGGGCGCTGGCCGGGGCCTATCTGCGCTCCGAGATGTCCGAGGACGACCGGCATGAGGCGGAGACGGCGCTGATCGCGCTGGTCGACGATCCCTCGCCGCTGGTCCGCCGCGCGATTGCGGAGGAGATGGCGCCCTCGATGCGCACGCCCCGCACGCTCGCGCTGGCGCTCGCCGCCCATCAGAGCGACGTCGCGGCGCTGATGCTTGCCCATTCGCCGGTGCTGACCGAGGCCGATCTGGTGGATGCGGCGGCCGTCGGCGACGTGCTGGCGCAGCGCGCCATCGCGATGCGCCGCCGCCTGCCGCTCGGCGTCTGCGCCGCGCTGGCCGAGGTCGGCTGCGAGGAGGCGCTGATCACGCTCGCCGGCAACCGCACGGCGGAGATCCCGGATTTCTCGCTCGAACGGATGGTCGAGCGCTGCGGGGACAGCGGCGCCCTGCGCGAGGCCCTGCTGGAGCGCGTCGACCTGCCGACCGGCCTGCGGCAGGCGATCGCGGCCCGGGTCTCCGACACGCTCGCCCGCTTCGTCGCCGGTTGCGGCTGGCTCACACCTGAGCGCAGCGCCAGGCTTGCGCGGGAATCGGCCGAGCGGGTGGCGGTGGCGCTCGCCGCCGGCGGCGAGGCGACCGATGCGCCGGCCGTCGTCGAGGTGCTGCGCGCCACCGGGCGCCTGACGCCCGGCCTGATGCTGCGTTCGCTCCTGAGCGGTGAGCCGGCCCTGGCGGAAGCCGCCTTCGTCTCCCTGTCCGGCCTGCCTTCCGGCCGGGTCGCGGCCCTGTTGCGCGACAGGCGCGGAGCCGGCCTCAAGGCGCTCTGTCGTAAGGCCGGGCTGCCGGTTGCGCTCGAACCGGCCTTCACCGCAGCGATCCTCGCCCTCAACGCCCGCGGCTTCGATGCGGGGGGCGCATCCTGCGGCATCGACCGTGAGCTGCTGCGCGCGGTCCTTACCGTCTGCGAGGCGATGACGGGGCCGGAAGCGGATGCGCTGATCGCGCTGCTGCGGCGCATGGACGTGGAGGCTGCCTGCGAGCAGGCCCGCCTCATGGCGGATTCGCTGGCGGACGACGCGGCGCTCGCCCTGCTGGTCGAGGCCGATCCCAGTTTCCTGGTGGGACTCGAGGCGGCCGATCTGCGCGCGGCCTGAGCCGGTTCAGTAGCCGAACTGCTCGCGCAGGATGCGCTCGTCCAGGCTGTGGCCGGGGTCGTGCAGCATGACGAGATCGACGCTGCGGTCGATCGCGATCGAGACCGAGCAGACCTCGTCGATCTGGGTGTGGTCGGCGACCGCGCTGACCGGACGCTTGTCGGCTTCCAGCACCTCGATGAAGACCTCGGCATGGTCCGGCAGCAGGGCGCCGCGCCAGCGGCGCGGCCGGAAGGCGGAAATCGGCGTCAGCGCCAGCAGCGGCGCGTCGAGCGGCAGGATCGGCCCGTTGGCCGAGAGGTTGTAGGCGGTGGAGCCGGCCGGAGTCGCGAGCAGGAGGCCGTCGGCGATCAGCTCCGACAGGCGGACCTGCCCGTCGACCGAGATGCGCAGCTTCGCCGCCTGATAGGAGCGGCGCAGCAGCGAGACCTCGTTGATCGCCTTGGCCTGGACGGTCGCGCCGTTCTGGTCGACGGCCTGCATCGAGAGCGGATGCACGACGCTGCGCTCGGCCGCCTCGAGGCGCTTGCGCAGGCCACGCTCCTTGAACTCGTTCATCAGGAAGCCGACCGAGCCGCGATTCATGCCGTAGATCGGCTTGCCGGTGCCGAGGAAGCGGTGCAGCGTCTGCAGCATCAGCCCGTCGCCGCCGAGCGCGACCACGACATCGGCCGCGGCCGGTGCGGCATTGCCGTAGCGCTCGACCAGCTTGTCGAGCGCCGCCTGCGCTTCCGGGGTGTCGCTGGCGACGAAGGAGATCGCGCCGAAACGTTCGGTCATCATGTATCCTGGAGCGGCAGGCCACGGTATCGCCGCAGGCTTAACACGGCCGGGCCGCTGGCCGCGAGGCCGCGGCAGCGAGAAAGTCGCGCAACGAAAAAGGCCGGGCGCGGGGCCCGGCCTGTCGAAGGCGTTACGGAGAGCCGGTCAGATGGCCGGGCTCCATTGCACCGGCACCATGTCGAAGCCGCTCCCGTCCCTGGCGATGTGCCCGACGGCGGGGAAGGGCGCATGGTAGAAGGCGACCTGCATCCGCTCGGCCGAAACCATGTCGAGCAGCTTGCGGCGGGTGGCGGCAGCCTGCGGCCCGTCCATGTCGAAGACCGCCGACCAGTCCGGGTTGCGCACGAAGAGCGCCGGGTGGTTGGTTGTGTCCGACATGATCATCAGCTTGCCGGTGCCGGAGGCCAGGGCGAAGACGGTGTGGCCCGGCGTGTGTCCGGGCGCCGCGACCGGGGTCAGCCCCGGCAGGATTTCCTTGCCGGGCTCGAACTGCTTCACGTCCTTGGCGATCGGCCCGAAGACGCGCCGCACGCCGGCGAAGGCGCCCTTCATCGCCTCCGGGGCGGCATTCATCTTCGCGTCGTCCATCCAGAACGCCCATTCCGCTGCCGGCACCATCGCCTCGGCATTGGGGAAGACGGCGCTGCCGTCCTTGAGCCGGAAGCCGTTGATGTGGTCGCCGTGGAAATGGCTGAAGACGACGGTGGAGACGTCCTTCGGGTCGAAGCCGGCCGCCTTGAAGTTCGTCATCCAGCGGCCCGAGGTCGGTGCGCCGGAATCGCCGTTGCCGGTATCGATCAAGGTGAGCTTGCCGCCATGCTGGACGGCGAGCGTCGTGAAGGTGATGTTCAGCGCGTCCTGAGGCAGGAAGGCCTGCTCCATCGCCTTCTTGACGTCGGCCAGCTCGGCGTTGCGGACGAAGCCTTCGAGCGGGCGGCGGGCGAAGCCGTCATTGATCGCCGTCAGCGTGATGTCGCCGATCTTGTAGCGGTAGAAGCCAGGGGCCTGGTTCACGGGAACTCCTTGTGCCTTGGCCGGGCCGAAGCCGGGCAGCTCCAGTGTCGCAGCGGCGATGAGCGCGCCTGTGCCGGCAAGGGCAGCGCGGCGCGAAAAGGGCGTATCGTGCATCGGATGGGTCTCTCCTCGGGGCGCCGCCAGAGTAGCGGCGAGGGGAGCGCGTTCAACCGCGGCGACTTGCCGATGGGTCAAGTTTCCGTGAGCCCGTTCGGCCGGGCAGGCGCCTGCGGCGAGTCGTCTGCGGCCTTCTCCGCTTCTGGCGGTGGGCGCCGGGCGAGGGCGCGCAGCATCGCGGCGCAGAGCGCGAGAGAGCCCATGACGCCCTGGCCGGAGCAGTCGGCGACGAGGGCCTGGAAGGCGACCGGGTCGTCACCGGCAAGGCATTGCAGGCTCCAGCTCCAGTCCGGCGCCTTCTGGCGCAGCAGCGAGACCGCCACGTCGATATCGGCGCTGACGGCGCCGAGCGTCTTCCAGAAGGAGCCATGCTGATAGATGCCGCCTGCGGGCGTGCGCCGGGTGGCGAGCCGCGTCGGCTTGCGCCGCACGGTGAAGCCCAGCGCCTCGTAGATATCCGCATCCAGCTCGCGGTTCGGCTTGCTGGATGCCTCGCAGCGCGTCGCGAGGGTGAGAAGATGCGTCCGGTCGTCCATTCCGTTCCGTACGGGAATCGAGCAGCGAGCCGCATGCGGCGGCGGTCAGGCCGCGACATCTAACCCATCAGGAGGCCGGGCGGCCAGCGTTCGATCGCCCGGTCGTGGCCGCCGCAGGTCAAGGCCCGACGACGGTGCCGCGGGCGCGGCCGCCAGGCACGCGGCAGGAGCAGCCGACGCCGAGCGGCGCGGGCTCGTAGAGCGTGCAGACCTTGACCGGCGTGGCGCATTGGCCGCCATCCCCTGCCGGCGCGACCTCATAGGCCGGATAAACCGGATAGGCGGGATAGTCCGGGTAGTAGGACGGGTAGCTCGCGATCGCTCCGATCGTCGCGGCGGTGGCAAGGCCCGCGGCGGCGCCCCAATAGGGATAGCCGCCCCAGTACCGGCGATAGGGCCGGTAGCCCGCGCCCCAATAGGGCCGGTAACCACCGCCCCAATAGGGTCGATTCGGATAGAAGCCGGGGCGGCCCCAGCCGCCGCCCTGCCAGCCGGGGCGGAAGCCGGCGCGATAGGCCGGGAAGGCCGGCCTCATGCCCATCGGCCTCATGCCGAGGCCGGGCGCGCCGAGACCGTGAGTCCGGAAGCCGCCGCCATAGTGGAAGCTACCTCCTCCGAAACGCGGTTGTGCGGAAGCCGTGAGACCCGTGGCCAACAGCAGCGGAATCGCATAGGTGGCGGCGAACAGGAGACGACGCATGCGAACCTCCTTCGGGCTTCCCGGACGTTTCCCGGATTGCGCCCGTCCGGGGAAACGCCTTGCGCCCATGCGTGGTTCCGTGAAGGACGCTGCTCAGTCGAACCAGGGGGGCTCGTTGGTGCAGCGATAGCCGACGAAGCAGGCATCGCTGTCGCGGCTCTGGACCCAGGCCGGCTTGAGCACCTCGTCGCGCAGGCAGAAGCTGCGATCGCGGACGAAGCGGTCATAGGTGAAGCCGCCTGTGCCGAGCACGATCGCTCCGTTGGTCTGAACGTCCCGCTGGCTGGCCGCGCAGGGGCGCGTGACTGTCGACGGGCGCGTCTGGGCGGCCGCGATCCCTGCATTCAGCACGAGAACGAGCATGAGAGCGATGGCTTTCATCGAAGCCTCCCGAACTGGCGAGAACCTGACAACGATTCCGCCCGTCAAACGTTCCTCCGGCACGGCGGATGTCAATCCCGCCACACGACGTCGTGGCATGACGAGAGCCTGGGAAACCTGAAGAAAATGGTGCCGGCTGAGGGGATCGAACCCCCGACCTTCGGTTTACAAAACCGCTGCACTACCGCTGTGCTAAGCCGGCGCCTCTGGCTGGTCGGCCAAGATTGCCGCCGAGGAAGTAATGCCTCGGCGGTGCCGTAGCGGTTACCAGCCGGTGGCTGCGAGGGCAAGCGTCTCCGGTGTAGCTGGCCCGGCTGTGCCGCGGATGCAGGCGCCGCGAGGGCCTTCGTGGATCCTGCGGTCCGGCCCGCCGCTCAGCCGACCGAACGGATGATCTCGCGATAGGCTGCTTCCGGAAATGCCTTGAGGGTCTCGGTGCGGACATTGCCGAGCATGCCGAGCTGCAGGCAGAGGCGCGCCTGCACCGCATCGTCGGGCGCCTCGCAGACGATCACCATGTCGTATCTGCCCATGGTCATGAAGAAGGCCTTGAACTCGCCTCCCATCTCCTTGATCGCCTGCTTGGCCGAGTCGAGGCGGCCTGGCGAGGCCGTGACGTTGCGGGCGCCCTGATCGGTCCAATTGGCGAGCATGATGTAGGTCGTCATCGCGCTACTCCCTGAAACCGGTCCGGTCTGTTCATCGGAAGTATCGGGCGGCGGCTCGATCGCGCCGCCTGTTAGGATTGGCTTCAGCCAGTCCCGCCGGACCTTACGTAAGGATAGCACAGCGCGCGGCAGAGGCCGACGGCAAGAAAAAAGCCCCGCCCTTGCGGGCGGGGCCGATATGGCGGTCCGAAGTGAGGATCACTTCAGGATGTCGCGGTCCTTGGTTTCCGGCAGGAAGAGCAGGCCGATCACGAAGGTGCCGAGTGCCACGATGATCGGATACCAGAGGCCGGAGAAGATGTTGCCGCTGGCGGCCACGATGGCGAAGGCCGTCGGAGGCAGGAAGCCGCCGAACCAGCCATTGCCGATGTGGTAGGGCAGCGACATGCCCGAGTAGCGGATGCGGGTCGGGAAGAGCTCGACCAGCAGGGCAGCGATCGGGCCGTAGACCATCGTCACGAACACCACCAGGATGAACAGGATGCCCGTGGCCTGCAGGGCGCGGCTGTCGGTCAGGACCTGACCGATCGACGGCGTCTTCAGGATGGTCGGGTCACCGGCCTTGGGATAGCCGGCGGCCTGGGCGGCAGCGACGAGCTCGGCGGCGGTCGCGGGCGCATCGGCGCCGTTGATCGAGGCCTTGAGCGGCGAGCCGGCCGGGCCGGGGACCAGATCGTAGTGGATCGAGTTGGTCGCCAGCGTGCGGCGGACGACGTCGCAGGGCTTGGTGAAGGTGCGGACGCCGACCGGATCGAAGAGCGTGCCGCACTGCGCCGGATCGGAGGTGAGCACCAGCTTGACCGTGTCCGTCGCGGTGATCAGCTTCGGATTGGTGGTCTTCGCCAGCATGGTGAAGAGCGGGAAATAGGTCAGCGCCGCGATCAGGCAGCCGGCGAGCAGGATGGGCTTGCGGCCGATCTTGTCCGAGAGCCAGCCGAAGAAGATGAAGAACGGCGTGCCGGCGAGCAGCGACAGCGCGATCAGCAGGTTGGCCGTGGTGCCGTCGATCTTCATCGTCTGCGTCAGGAAGAACAGCGCGTAGAACTGGCCGGTGTACCAGACCACGGCCTGGCCGGCGGTGCCGCCGAGCAGCGCGATCAGACCGATCTTGGCGTTCTGCCAGTTGCCGAAGGCTTCCGAGAGCGGGGCCTTCGAATGGGTGCCTTCCTCCTTCATCTTCACGAAGGCCGGCGATTCGGCGAGCTGGAGGCGGATCCAGATCGAGAAGCCGAGCAGGATGATCGAGAGCAGGAATGGCACGCGCCAGCCCCAGGCCGCGAAGGTTTCCGGTGACATGCTCAGGCGCAGGCCGAGAATCACGATCAGCGACAGGAACAGGCCGACCGTCGCGGTCGTCTGGATCCATGACGTATAGAAGCCGCGTCGGCCCATCGGGGCGTGCTCGGCGACATAGGTCGCGGCGCCGCCGTATTCGCCACCGAGCGCGAGGCCCTGCAGCAGGCGACAGATGATGAAGGCTGCAGGCGCGAGATAGCCGATCGTCTGGAAGCTCGGCAGCAGGCCGACGACGAAGGTCGAGATGCCCATCACGGTCATCGTGACGAGGAAGGTGTATTTGCGGCCGATCATGTCGCCCAGGCGGCCGAAGAACAGCGCGCCGAAGGGGCGGACCGCGAAGCCGGCCGCGAAGCCGAAGAGCACGAAGATGAACTTCGCCGTGTCGTTGTCGCCGGGGACGAAGGTCTGGGCGATGTTGGCGGCGAGCGAGCCCGCCAGATAGAAGTCATACCACTCGAAGACCGTGCCGGCCGACGAGGCGATGATGACTTTCCTTTCTTCCTTGGTCATCGGCCGAGGGGCGGCCCTCGAGTCCGATGTCTGTGATGCCATGCTCATGGCGCTTGTCTCCCCTGGTGAAGCCTGAAGCCGGGGGATGCCCGGCTACCTCGTTCCGCGCGCCTCGCGCTTCTGTCGTGGCGATGATCGCGCTGCCGGACGGCGAAAGAATCCCGCCATGCCAGCCTGGATCAGAGGTTTGCGCGCAGATTGTCGCAGGGGCAATCAAGCACTTGGTCTTGCACCGTTCGTCTTAAGACTATTGGGGAGTGCTTGGGCGGCGGCGCGACGATGCTGGATGAGAGGCTTTCGCGCGGCGGCCGAAACACTATAATCACAAGTCGGAGGCCGGACCAGATGCGGAAGGGGAGGCGCGCGATGTCGCGGCTTGTCGTCACCTTGGCTTGCGCGGTCTTCGTAGCGGCGGGCCTGTTTGCGCCGACGGCTTTCGCGGCCGGGCGCAGCATCGGGCCGGCGCCGGTGGCCGCCCCGGGTTTTGCCCGCCCCGCCATGCGCTTTAGCCCGCGTGCGTTGCCGGCGATGCGACCGGCCGGTCCCTGGCGGGCCGGGCGGGCGCATTTGCGCCATCACCGCGGCTTCGACTGGGCCGGAACCGGTTGGCCCTGGCTCGATACGATGATGCCGGGGCCAGGGCTGACCGTCGTCCAGCGCCCGGCGCCGGAGATCCGGCCAATCGATCCCGACGCCTTCGAGAATCTGCCGGTGCGCAGCGGTATCCGGCGGGGTCCGACGCCCGAGCCGACGATCTACCGGCTCGAAGGGCCGGCCTCGCGGCCGGTCGCGCGCGTCATCCGGGTGGCGGGCGGAGATGAGAAGCGGGCCGGCGTCCGCAGCCGGTTCGCGCATGCCGAGACCGGCGCCTTGCTGCTCACCGTGCCGCGCCGCTGATCCCGCTCAGCGACGGCGGCTCGCGACATAGAGCGCGATGGCGGTCGCGTTCGAGACGTTGAGGCTGGTGATCGCGCCCGGAACCTCGAGGCGGGCGACATGGTCGCAGAGCTCGCGCGAGCGCTGGCGCAGTCCCTTCCCCTCGGCACCCATCGCCATCACCAGCGGGCGGCGCAGCGCGACGTCGTCGAGCGCGACGTCGCCGTCCGAATCGAAGCCGATCCGCAGGAAGCCGCGCTTGCCCAGAGTCTCCAGCGCATCGCCGAGATTGCGCACGGCGATGAGCGGCACATGCTCCAGCGCGCCCGAGGCGGATTTGGCGAGGACGCCGGTGGCGGCCGGCGAATGCCGGATCGTGACGATCACCGCGGCGGCGCCGAAGGCGGCGGCCGAGCGCAGGATGGCGCCGACATTATGCGGGTCGGTGATCTGGTCCAGCGCCAGCACGACGGCATCGTCGGGCAGGCTGTCAAGATCGGGCGAGGGCAGGGGCTCGCAGATGAGGTAGAGTCCCTGATGCACCGAATCGGGCGTCAGCAGGCGGTCGATCTCGGAAGGGCGCACGATCTCGGGCTCGACCGGCAAGGTGGTGCCGACGAGTTCCTGCAGCCGCCGCAGCGCGTTCTCGGTGGCGAGCAGCCGCTTATGCCGGCGCTGCGGGTTGCGCAGCGCCTCGACGACGGGGTGGACGCCGTAGAGCACGGCCTCGTCGATATCGCCCGGCCGATGCGGCGGCGGTCCGCCGGCACGGCGAGGGCCACCGGGACGGCCTCCCGCGGGCCGGGCATGTTTCGGGCGGAATGGCGGCGCCATCGCTCTCTCCAGACTTCACCGGATTGCCGTGCCACGGCGCGGATCGCTTGGCCAGCGCGAAGACGGCGCCGGGCCCACATCATGGAGGACAGAAATGACGGACGAAGCTGCCACCGACCGGTTGGTCGTGATCACCGGCGGGCCGGGTGCGGGCAAGACGACAATGATCGAGGCGTTGGCGGCGCGGGGCCATGCCGTGCGGCCGGAGGCCGGGCGGGCGATCATCCGGGACCAGCAGGCGATCGGGGGCAGGGGCCTTCCCTGGGCCGACCGGGTGCTGTTCGCCGAGCTGATGCTCTCGGCCGATCTGCGCAGCCATGCGCAGGGGCAGGAGCAGGAGGGTCTCGTCTTCTTCGACCGCGGCCTGCCCGATATTGCGGGCTACCTCGCGCTCTGCGGCTTGCCCGTGCCGGAGCATGTCGACCGGGCAGCCGCTCGCTTCCGCTATCGCCGGACGGTCTTCATCGCGCCGCCCTGGCCGGAGATCTTCAGCCAGGATGCCGAGCGGCGGCAGGATCTCGCCGAGGCGGAGAGGACCCATGACGCCATGGTCGCGAGCTATGCGCGGCACGGCTACGATCCGATTCCGCTGCCGCTGGCGAGCGTCGAGGCGCGGATCGCCTTCGTTCTGGGCCATCTCGCCGGTTCGGGCTGAGCGACGCGGCGCCCCCGCGACGAAGCGTCCGCACAGGGAATTCGCGCGATCGGTCTTTTTGCCGTTGACAGGGAGCGACCCGGTCACCATAAGTCCGGCCGCGCCTGCCGGTCGTCGCAAAAGCGACACACCGGCGGCCCTCGGCTCCGAGAGCCGATCAGGGCGCAGGCGGGGGAATGTCCCGAGCGGCAAAGGGGGCGGACTGTAAATCCGCTGGCTATGCCTTCGCAGGTTCGAGTCCTGCTTCCCCCACCATCTTTTTTCTTAAGAATCTGATTTCCCTTCTTTTTTAGCGGCGGTTCCCGCGCCTGATGGCGAGGTGCGGGAAAGCGCGGGCCGGGCATATCTTGAATCACAGCACGACCTCCTCTTCCTGCTCAACAGTGACTTGCGAGAGGTCTTGCTGCTGCCGAGCATTCTCCCCGATCAGCACGCGAATGGTTCCGTCCGGCGCCACCTCTGAGACCGTGCGCACGCGCGCCTGAGCGACCGCGCGAACCGTGCGGGCGATGTCGGCTTGTGTGACCGTGGCGGCGGCGCGGGGCAGCGATATCGCGGCTTAGGCCGGCGTGTGGCCGATCGATGGCGTCGCGAGCCGTCTTGCGCCAATGGCTGTCGCTCATCCCCGCCTCCTTGGATCGAACGGCACGTTTCCGTGAGCTTCGGAAAGGGGATCGGGCTCGAATGCCGGTGCCAGCGCTGGGTAAGCTTTCGAAAATTGCTTTGCAGAGCGGACTTCACCCATTCTGAGGCAGCTGAGCTTGGGGCGCCGGCCCGAGAAACTCAGGTTCCGGCGCATTCTTCGAGGAACTTCCCCGCATTCGATTTGATGAGGCTGGCCATGGCTTTCGTTTTCGATGCGCATACAGCACCGGACCTCGCGAACTGGCGGCAGGGCGTTCGATTCTGCATGGTTGATGGAACCAGGCGAGCGACCTGCCTGATTGGCACTTCGACGCTGCGTGAGCTCGGGCCGGATGAACTCGAAAGCGACAAGCAATGTCTCGCTCAGTTCTACTTGCACTGCGGCGTGATCGCGTCCGCTGCTGCGCGCCTGCTGGGGGCGGGTGTTTCCGAAGGCAATTCGATCGTGCAAGTCATGCTTGCGAACCTGCTCTGAGAGTCCGTGCGACCGAGTGTGAGTTCCGTTCACTTGTGGTCCCGGGACGTCGCCGTGCGGCTCAGCCTCGGGACCGGCCCCGTAGGCCCGGCGATCGATCCGGGCGGCTGCCTTGGCTTTCGCCTTCAGCGCGGTATAGCGGTCGATCTCGGCGCGGAGCCGAGTCGAAGACGTCTTCGCCGCTGATCTGGCGGTTGCCTCTGCGGCCTGATTCGTAGAACCTGCACGAGAGTTTGCCGCAGCCAATCGAATACCACCGCGGGCCGTTCGATGAACGGAAGCTTATGAGCCGGCTGGACAGCTTCATTCGCCGCCTCGAGGCGCAGCGGGCAGTTTTGAACTGGGCGGCAGCTATGATCCGGGATCGGGAGGGGCTCGTTCTGGAGCTAGGCCTCGGCAATGGGCGGACCTACGACCATCTGCGGGAGTTGCTTTCGGGCCGAGAGATCCATGTGTTTGACTTGGAGCCGAAGCCAAACCCGTTTTCCATGCCGCCCGCACAATTCCTCGTCGTCGGCGATATGGCAAAGACGCTTCCGGCGTTTGTGGAACAGCATGGGGCGGCGGCGGTGCTTATCCATGTCGACGTCACGGTTGGCGTGCCCGAGCAAGACGCCGCCGCATTCGTGTGGTTGCCGGCCCATGTCGCAGCACTGGCAATGACCGGAGCGATCATCGTGAGCGGTTGGGCGCTCGAGCATGACAAGCTCGAGCCGTTGGCATTGCCTGACGAGGTTCCGGAAGGTCGATACTTTGCGTACAGACGCGCTGCGTAACTGCCGCCCTCCCTTCAGAGCCGGAATCCGCGCCTGCGTGAGGACGTTGATGGGGCCTCGGCCTACGATTCTCCTCGGGACTATCCTCCGGCGCTCCGGTCAGCCGATCCTTGACGGAACGCAGATACCAACCATCGGCACGAAGCAGGTCGCGCGCCGGCTGAAGACGCTCGAGGACGAGAACGCCCCCCTCAGGAAGCCGCTGGCCGAGCAGTTGCTCGACAATGCGATCCCGAAGGCCGTCGCCGCAAAAATGCGGATGGTGTGAATCGATTAGCCCGAACGCCTCGCCAGTTCGCCCGTGCCCATAAAGGGGGGGATTTTTCATATTAAAACTATCGGAATTCCTGGGGCATAACCTTTTGGAATGCCTGATGAAGCAATTGGAATTTGACGTTAATACCTACAGAATGCGAGATTTCTGAGTAAGACAACGTCATGCGAAGCAATCGCGTGGCGGATTATTTTCGTATTCGTCCCTTCGGCGCCAATTCTACTGTGCGACTTGGCGGGATGATCGCTGGGGCTGCGTGAGTCTGTCGGCAGGCGCGGACGCCTGGCCACGGCGGCTCCGGCGCCGCACATCGCATTCCGTAACTCTAAGGACCTCTCCATGACTCGGGCCGTTACAACCTACGCTGTCATCGGGGCGACGGAGCACGCGCTCGCGCTCGCGGCGGAGCTTAGTCTGGCCGGCAATCGGGTCATCGTGGCGGAGCAGGCGGCTCGCAAGGCAGCCCTGGATGCGCTGGCTGCCGCGCCCGGCCTTGACGTCGACTGTCAGGTCGAGAGCGTCGTCGGCGGCAAGCAGCGTGCGCTGGTGACCGGTATCGAGGTCGCCCCCGCTATCACGGCTGCTGTCGAGGCTGCGGAGGTCCTGATCTTCATGACGCCACAGACGGCTTATGAGGAAATCCTGACCGCATCTGCCGGAAGCCTGCGTAACGATCAGATCATCCTGCTCTGCCCGGGTGGTCTTGGCGGAGCGCTGCTGGTTGCCGGGATCGCGGCGAAGGCGGGCGCTCCCGATCTGCTCGTGGCCCAGACCTCCGCGATGCCGCTGGGTGGCCGCAATGCCGGCCCAAATGCTCTGCGTATCGCCAGCAAGAAGAAGATCCTGCCCGTGGGCGTCTTCCCGGCCTCGCGCACGCAGGAACTGCTGGAGCGGCTCGCCGCGGACTTCCCGCAACTGATCGCCAACGCCAACGCCATCGAGACCGGCTTCGCCGGCGCCGCGATGGGACTCCATCCCATCCCGATGATCATGAATGCGGCCCGCATCGAGGCGGACGGCCCCTATGTCTACGACAGCTACGAGATCACCCCGAGCATCGCCCGGGTCATCGATGCGGTCGATGCCGAGCGGCAGCAGATCCTGAAGGCGCTCGGCGCCCCGCTGACGACCTTCGCCGATATCCTGAAGCAATCCTATGGCGTTCCCGGCGACAGCTTCTATGAGGTCGTTCACGCCGTGCCGGGTTACAAGCAGGTCAAGAGTCCCCCGGACCTGCGCTATCGCTATCTCAGCGAGGATGTTCCCACCCAACTCGTCCCGGCTGTCGCACTGGCGCGGGCGCTGGGCGTCGCGACGCCGATGCTCGACGCGACCGTGAACTACACCAACGCCATGCATGGCTGCGATTACTGGCAGAGCGGCTGGAACCTCGAGAAGCTTGGCCTGGATGGGCTCGATGCGGCCGGGATCGCGGCGCTGCTCGCAAGCGGTTTCGATGCGCGCTGAGCGCGGCCCTACCTGACCAGATGGACCACGGGGCCACCCAGCCATGAACATCGTCGTGATAGGCGCCGGCATCGTCGGCGCGAATGTCGCCTTCCGGCTCGTTGAAGGCGGGGCAAAAGTCACGGTGGTCGAGGCCGGGCGTGTCGGAGACGGCACCTCGGCGCGAAGCTTCGCCTGGACCAATGCTCATCGCAAGACACCGCGCGCCTATCACGACCTGAACATCGGCGGCATGCAGGCGCATCGCGCGTTGCGCGAAAGATTTCCGCAGGGCGGCTGGTGGCACGGCGCTGGGACCGTCGAATGGGCTGCGCCCGGCGAGGACCGCGACGTCTTCAACGATCGCGTCGAACGCCTGCGCGACTGGGGCTATGCGGCGGAGATCATCGACCGCGCGCGGTTGCGGGAGATCGAGCCGGATATCGACCCGGTTGCCGTGGGCGATGCGCCGATCGGCTTCTTCCCCGATGAAGGCTGGGTCGATCCCGTCCTGATCACCCATACGCTCCTGCGTGAGGCCGTACGGCTGGGCGCTACGCTGCTGACCGAGCAGGGTCCGGCGAGACTCGTCGTTCGCGGCGGCAAGGCGGTCGGCGTCGCCTGTGCGGCGGGCGAGATTCCGGCCGACCTCGTCGTGAACTGTACCGGGTGCTGGTCGAACTCGATCACGGACGAGAAGCGCCTTCAGGTTCCGCTCGCGCCGACCTCCGGGATGCTCGCCTATACGGCCCCGGTCGCCGCCAATCTGCGCACGGTCGTTCTGGCCGCACAGTGCCACATGCGGGCGGACGGGGCAGGACGGATCGTGATCCGGCAGGATCACTATGATCGCACCATCTTGCCGGGCACCCCTGTCGACACCGCCCTTCGCGAGGCGAGCGAACTGGTCGCGATCGCGGCGCAGGTCGTGCCGTCGATCGGCCGGGCGAAGGCCGAGGCGGTCCGCATCGGTGTCCGGGCGCTCCCTGCCGACGGCAAGCCGGCGATCGGGCCCATCGGAGGGTTGGCGGGCTACTACGTCGCCGTGACGCATAGCGGCGTCACGCTCGCCCCTTTCCTGGGCCAACTGATCACCGAAGAAATCCTGTCCGGCAAGGAACGCAACGAACTCGCGGCCTTCAGGCCGGACCGGTTTCATCAGGAGAACGCGCCAGCGGCCGTCGCCTGGCGGGAGGATTGAGCTGGGCGAGACGCACCCTGTCGCCGGAATATTACTTCGGCCGGAGTCTATAACCTGCAGGAATAGGCTTCCGGCGATTTCGACTTGGACATGTCCAAGCTGCGCCCGTCATCATCAGACCAGAAAAATACCATCTCGGAGGTTCGAACATGATCAAGGCTGCGTTGCGGCTCTCCTGCCTGGCCCTTACCGTCTGCCTGCCCGCGCTGGCCACGGCCCAGGAGGTGGTGCTGAGGGCGAGCTCGGGCGCCGGCGACGTGTCGACGCTCGATGCCCATCGCGCCAGCGCCACGAGCGACAAGGCCATGGTCGGCTGGATCTATAACGGCCTCGTCCGCTTCAAGCCCGGCAGCGCCGATCCCAAGGACCTCGAGGCCGATCTGGCCGAGCGCTGGGAGCGCAGCGCCGACGGCAAGGTCTGGACCTTCTACCTGCGCAAAGGCGTGAAATTCCACGGCAGCTGGGGCGAGATGACCGCGGACGACGTGGTCTACTCGCTGACCCGGTCGGGCGACCCCAAGCGTTCCACCTTCGCGAACGACTTCCGCGCCATCGAGAAGATCGAGAAGGTCGACGACTACACCGTTCGCGTCTCGCTGAAATATCCTGACGTCAACTTCCTTGGCCGCGTCTCGAACTACCATGGCGGCAACATCGTGAGCCGCAAGGCCGCCGAGGAACTCGGCGACAAGTTCGGCGCCAATCCCGTCGGGACCGGTCCGTTCCAGTTCGTCGAGATGGTGACGCAGCAATATGTGAAGCTCGCCGCTCACAAGGACTATTTCCGCGGCAAGCCCAAGATCGACACCATCATGGCCCGCGCCATCGCGTCCGACAGCGCCCGCGAGCTCGCCTTCAGCTCCGGCGAGATCGACCTGATGTACGGCAAGCGCGAGCAGCGCTGGGTCGATAACGCCCGCAAGCGCGGCGGCTTCAACGTCGACGTTTTCGCACCCGGCGAGTTCCGTACGCTGAGCCTGAACCGGACCATGCCGCCGCTGGACAATGTGAAGGTCCGCCAGGCGGTGGCGGCGGCCATCAATGTCGACGACCTCGTCCGCTTCGTCGGCAAGGATGTCGGCCCCAAGGGTTGCTCCGTGGTGCCCCCCGGCTATCTCGGCGAGGATTGCTCGGCCGCCTACAAGTTCGACCTCGCCAAGTCGAAGGCCCTGCTGGCAGAGGCGGGATTCAAGGACGGCTTCACGATCAAGTCGATCGTCTCGAACATCTCGGCGCAGCAGCCCTTCATGGAGATCATCCAGTCGCAACTGGCCAAGGTCGGGATCAAGCTGGACATGCAGGTCGTCGACCACGCCACCTATCAGGCGCAATCGCGCAAGAACCTGAGCGGCATGGTCTTCTACGGTGCGGCCCGTTTCCCGATCGCAGATACCTATCTGTCGGAGTTCTTCCACTCGCGCGCGATCGTCGGCACGCCCACCGGCGTCACGAACTTCTCGCACTGTTCCGTGGCGGATGCCGAGATCGACGCTGCGCGCATCGAGGCCGATCCGGCCAAGCAGTTGGCTCTCTGGAAGGAAGCCCAGCGCAAGATCATGGAGGATGTCTGCGCCATCCCGCTGTTCGAGTTGCGCCAGGTTTGGGCGCATAGCGACCGCCTCGATTTCGGCTACGAGCTCAAGGGCGCGATGAACCTCGCCCCGCCGATCACCGAGCTCACCACCGTGAAGGCGCAGTGAGCCGGGCTGCGTACTGATCCATGACCAGCACGATCGAGGCGCTCGCCGCCTATGTCCATGCGGCGCGCGCGGCGCCGCTCACGACGGAAGCGCGCGAGGCCGCCTTGCGGTGCATTCTCGATCTCGTCGCCGCGGCCGCTTCCGGTGTCGATGCGCCGGGGCCGCGCGCCGCACGCAGCGCGGCGCGCATGTTGTACGGGGCCGGGGACTATCCGATCTGGTTCACCGGGGAACGGTCCAGCCTCCTGGGGGCCGTCTGGGCGAACTGCGCCGCCGCGGCGGCGCTCGACATCGACGACGGACACAGGATCGCCCGTGGCCATCCTGGCGCCGCGATCATTCCCGCAGCCTTTGCCGTCGCCCAGCAGGTCGGTGCTGCGGTCGATGATCTGCTGAAGGCGATCGTCGTCGGCTATGAGGTGGGCGTCTCGGTCGGCGCTGCGCGGCGCTTCTATGCCAATACGGGCATGTGGTCGGGCTACGGCGTCGTCGCTGCGGCCGGGCTGCTGAAGGGCACGCCCCCGGAGCAGCTTGCGCAGGCCTTCGCCATTGCCGGCGCCAGCGCGCCAAACCAGCTACATGCCGGAGCGGGGCCGGCCTTTCCGGCGCTGGAGGGGACGGATGTCAAGGAAGGCATCCCGTGGTCTGATGTAACGGCGATCTCCGCGCTCGCGCTCGCCGAGAACGGACATAGCGGTCCGCTCGCCTTGCTCGATACGGACAGCCATTTCCGCAGCGCGGAGATTGTCGCCGGGCTCGGCGACAATCTCTACATTGCCCGCAGCTACTTCAAGTTCCTTTGCTGCTGCAGGCATGTCCATGCGCCGGTGGAGGCACTGCTTGAACTGATGGCCCGGCATGCCATCGCCGCCGACGCGATCGAGGCGATCGAGGTCGACAGCTATAGCGGCGCGCTGAGGCTGACCAACCGTCCGGACCCGGAAGGGTTCACGGAGATCCAGTTCAGCATCCCCTATTGCCTGGGCCTGGTCGCCCTGCACGGTCGCGAGGCATTGCTGCCGCTCACCGCGGATTTCGTCGAGCGGCCGGAGATCGTCGCCATTGCGCGCAAGGTTTCGCTCCGGCTCGACCCTGAGATCGAGGCCCGTTTCCCTGCGGAAACGCTGACCCGCGTGACCATCGAGGCAGGTGGGCGCCGCTACGTCTCCGGGATCACCGCGCCGCGCGGTGAGGCGAGCGCGCCGCCATCGTGGCAGGAGCTCGAGGAAAAGCTGCGCATCGTCACGCGCCGCACCGCAGGGGATGTGCAGCAAGACCGGCTCCTCGGTGCGGTCGACGGGCTGCGCCGGGGCGATCTTGGCGCACTCGTCGCTGCCTTCCGCGAATTGCGGCTGGGCGGGCCGGCGTCTCCAGCCTGACGGGCCGGCAAGCCGTTTCGCGTCAATCCATCGCGGGCATGCTGTGGGAAATCTCCGCCGCGACCTCGCGGGCGGCCTCCAGGAATGCATCGACGAGCCGCGCATTGCGGCTGTCGCGGACGCGGCAGAGATAGAAGTCGAGCTGGATCGCCGGCTCGAAACGGCGGATCGCCAGCTTGTCGCGCAGGCCGCCGACAATCAGCGGATGCACGAGCGAGACGCCGGCACCGGCGGCCACGAATTCGCACAAGGTCGGCGAGACGTTCACCACCATGACCGTATTGGGGACTACGCCATGTGCTTTGAGCGTGGCAGTGGTACGCAGGCTGGTGTGGCTCTCCGGGTCGAAGGAAATGAATGGCTGACCGATCAGATCCTCGGGTCGGATCACGGATTTCGCGGCCAGCGGGTGATCGAGCGGCGCGATGAAGACCACGGGATGGCCCATCATCGGCTCAGTGTCGGTATAGGGGTTGTCGATCGGCGCGATCACCAGGCCGACATCGAGCTTTCGGTCCACGATCCCTTCCGTGATCCATTGTGAACTGCGCGACTGGACGGAGCAGAACACCCCCGGCTGCCGCGCGAGAAACGCCGTCGTCGAGCGCTCGATGAAGGAGCCGGAAAGAGCGGGCATCACGCCGATGAGCAGGCGGCCCTGCTCGTCGCGGCGGATGGTCTCGACCGCGTTCTCCACCTGGCGGAGGCCGGCGAAGATGCGATCGACCTCGCTGTAGAGTCGCATGCCATTGGGTGTCGGCGCGAGGCGGCCCTTCACCCGCTCGAACAGGCGCAGGCTCGTGTCTTCCTCCAGATGCGCGACCAGCTTGCTGATTGCGGGCTGGGAGACGTTCATCACTTCGGCGGCGCGGCTCACCGTGCCGTGTTCGATGACGGCCTTGAAGGCTTCTACTTGGCGGAGATTGAGCTGGCGCGCCATGTCATAACCTTTTGGAATAGAGTATCCATAAATTCGACTTTGACGAAATGGCGAGTAAGGCCCTAGCTGTGTCCGGGCAAGGGAAATCGCATGCGACCGGACATCATCGTCATTGGGGGAGGGACTGTCGGCGCTGCGATCGCCTACGGCCTCGCGGGCTTCAAGCAGAACGTCATGCTGCTCGACGGCGGCGACCGGGATTATCGCGCCGCACAGGCGAATTTCGGGCTGGTCTGGTTGCAGGGGAAGGGCATGGGCCTGCCCGCCTACCAGACGCTGACCCGCACCAGCGTCGGCCTCTGGCGCGAGTTCGCCACCGAGGTCGAGGGGCTCTGCGGGGCAGACCTCGCTTACGAGAACAATGGCGGCATCGCCTTCTGCATGGGCGAGGATGGCTTCGAGAACCGCCGCGCCCAGTTGCAGCGGCTTCACAACCAGTGGGATGGCGGCGAGCCCGACTGGGAGATGATCGACCGGACGGCGCTGGAAAGGCTTCTGCCCAGGGCGCGTTTGGGCAAGTCGGTATCCGGAGCGAGCTTCGGCCGCCTGGACGGCCACGCCAACCCGCTCCGACTTCTGATGGCGCTGCATGAGGGGATCGTCCGCCAGGGGGGCGTGGTGCGCAGCAATGCGATGGTCCTCAGGATCGAGCGCGTCGGGGCGGATTTCCGGCTGCTCCTCGATGGGGAGGAGCTGGTTGCGCCGCGCATCGTCATCGCTGCCGGCCTCGGCTCTGCCGCGCTCGCCGCGCAAGTCGGGCTCGACGTCCCGTTGCGCCCGCAGCGGGGGCAGGTGCTCGTGACGGAGCGGTTCGAGCCGTTCCTGCCGCTGCCGGCGAGCGGGCTGCGCCAGACAGGCGAGGGCACCGTCATGATCGGCGCGACGCAGGAAGAGACCGGCTTCGACCTCTCCACGACCAGCGACGCCGCCGCGCGGCTCAGCCGCAAGACCGTGGAGATCATGCCCGATCTCGCCGGCGCCAAGCTCGTGCGTCAATGGGCGGGCTTACGGGTCATGACGCCCGACAGCTATCCGATCTACGCGCAGTCGCAGACGCATCCGGGCGCCTTCGTCGCGCTCTGCCATTCCGGCGTGACGTTGGCAGCCTTCCACGCACGCGAACTCGCCCGCGCGATCCGCGACGGCGAGCTGCCCGACTTCCTGACTCCCTTCCACCAGAGACGTTTCGATGTTCCGAAAGCTGCATGATCCCGGCCCGTCGGCCGTGACGATCCTGATCGACGGCAAGACCGTATCGGCCGAGGCGGGCGAGAATCTCGCGGCGGTCCTGCTGCGGCAACCCGAGGGCTGGAACCGGACCTCGACGGTGTCGCAGTCGCCGCGAGCACCCTATTGCATGATGGGCGTATGCTTCGAATGCCTGGCCGAGGTCGACGGCGTGGGCTCGGTGCAGACCTGCCTGACCACGGTGCGCGACGGCATGCGCGTGTCCCGTCAGCTCGGACGCCGGGTGCTGTCGGCATGAGCGCGGTCGATCTTCTCATCGTCGGCGCCGGCCCTGCCGGCATGGCGGCCGCCGTCGCTGCCCGCCGCCATGGCCTCGACGTGCTCGTCGTTGACGACCAGCCCGCGCCCGGGGGCCAGATCTGGCGCTCGGTCGAGACCGTCGCGGCAAGCCCGCGCGGCGCGCGCCTGGGCGATTCCTATCTCGCGGGTACCGCGCGCGCCGCAGCCTTTCGCGGCTGCGGGGCGGCCTATGAGCCCGGCGCGCAGCTCTGGCAGATCGAGCCCGGATTCCGGGCCTTCGTCACCAGCGGCGGCAAGGCCCGCACAGTCTCGGCCAGGGCGGTGATCCTGGCGACCGGCGCGCAGGAGCGCCCGGTGCCGTTCCCGGGCTGGACCCTGCCGGGCGTGCTGACCGTCGGTGCCGGACAGATCCTGCTGAAGACGGCAGACCAGGTGCCGGAGAAGCCTGTCTGGATCGCCGGCAGCGGGCCGCTGCCGCTGCTCTATATCACACAGTTGCTGGCGGCCGGCGGCAAGGTCGCAGGCTTCCTCGACACCACCCCGCCCGGGCGCCTCGGCGCGGCGCTGCGGCATCTGCCGGCGGCGCTCGGCAAGGCCGGCGACCTCTGGAAGGGCGTCGCCTGGACGCTCGCCCTGAAGCGCGCGGGGGTGAAGATGGTCAAGCATGTCGCCGAGATCGAGGGCAGGGGCGAGGGCAGGCTGCAGAGCCTGCGCTACCGCAGGCAGGGCGGGACCTGGCAGGAGACGCCGGCCGAGGTGCTGCTCGTGCATGAGGGGTTGGTACCCTCGATCCATGCGCCGCTCGCCCTCGACTGCAAGGTCGAATGGCGGCGGGACCAGCACTGCTATGCGCCGGTGCTCGACGGCTGGGGCGAGAGCTCGCAGCCCGGCCTGTTCGTCGCCGGCGACGGGGCCGGCATTGCCGGCGCCATCGCCGCCGAGCATCGCGGAACCCTCGCGGGGCTGGCGGTCGCCGCTCGGCTGGGTGCTGTTTCGAGCGCGATGGCGGAGGCGGAGGCTGCGCCCGCACGCAAGCTGCTCGAACGCGAGCTCGCCTTCCGGCCCTTCCTCGACGCGCTCTACGAGCCGCGCCCGCAGGTCTTCGCGCCGCCTGACGAGACCGTCGTCTGCCGCTGCGAGGAGGTCACGGCGGGAACCCTGCGCGCGCGCGCCGCGGTCGGCCGGCCGGGCACCAACCAGGTGAAGGCTTTCACCCGCGCCGGCATGGGACCCTGCCAGGGCCGCCAATGCGGCTACACGGTCATGCACATCCTCGGCGGCGCGCAGAACCGCCCGCCGGAGGCGCTGGGCTTCTACCGCATCAGGCCACCGCTCAAGCCGGTCACGCTCGGCGAACTCGCCGCGCTCGAGCAGCCGGACAACGCCGCATGATGCCGGTATCTGCACAAGGCTTCGACGTGGCTGTGATCGGTGGCGGCCTGCATGGGCTCACGGCGGCGCTGAGCCTGGCCCGTACCGGCAGGCGGGTCGTCATCCTCGAACGCAACTGGATCGGCCGCCACGCATCAAGCGCGACGGCTGCCGGCGTGCGCACGCTCGGGCGCGACCTTGCGGAGGTATCGATCTCGCTCGAATCCATGGAGATGTGGCACCGCATAGCGAGCATCGTCGGGGACGATTGCGGCTTCCATGCGCATGGCCAGTTCAAGGTCGCCGAGTTCGACAGGCATATGCCGGCGCTGCAGGAGCGCGAGGCGACGATGCGCAAGCTCGGCTATCGCCACGAGGAGATGATCGACGCCGCCGAGATGCGGCGGCTGATCCCTTCGCTGAGCCCTCATTGCGTCGGCGCGTTGATCGCCCGCAACGACGGCGCGGCGGATCCGCACCGCACGATCGCGGCTTTCCGCGGCGCTTGCGAGCGGGCCGGCGTCACCATCGTCGAAGGTTGTGGCGTCGAGGCCGTCGAGCGCCAGGGCGCCGACTGGCTGCTGCGCTGCGGCGCCCGCAGCTTCCGCGCTCCGGCCGTGGTCAATGCGGCCGGTGCCTGGGCGGCGCGGGTGGCGGCTCTGTTCGGTGAGGCCATCGAACTGGGCGTGCGCGCGTCGATGATGATGGCCACCGAGCGGCTCGCTCCCTTCCTGGCGCCCGTCGTCAGCGTCGTCGGGAGGGCGCTGTCCTTCAAGCAATCGGATCAGGGAACGCTGGTGATCGGAGGCGGGCTGCAGGGCGCCGCCGATATCGACCGCCAGCGGAGCACCGTGAACTTCGTCGAGCTGGCGAAGGGCGCCCGCGCCTCCAGCGACCTGTTCCCGATCGTCCAGGGCGTGCGCATCGCGCGCTGCTGGACGGGCATCGAGGCGCAGACGCGGGACCATCTTCCCGTGATCGGCGCCTCGCCGCAAACCCCCGGCCTGTTTCACAGCTTCGGCTATTCCGGCCACGGCTTCCAACTGGTGCCCGTGCTGGGCGAAATCATGCGCGACCTCGTGGTGGACCAGAAGACCGCGCGCTCGATCGCTGCCTTCGCGCCGGCACGTCTGATGCAAGGCAGACACGCGGCATGATGGCTTACACGATAAGACGGCTCGTCCTGGCGATGCCGACGTTGCTGGTGATGCTGACCGCGATCTTCGTGCTGGTCAGACTCGTTCCCGGCGATGCGGCTTCGGTGATCCTGGGCGACCAGGCGAGTACCGAGGCTCTGGCGGCGCTGCGGACGAAGCTCGGTCTCGACCAGCCCCTCTACGTCCAGTACCTCACCTTCCTCGGCGACGTCTTCACCGGCAATCTCGGCATGTCGATGAGCACCGGGCGCAGCGTCATCCACGAGATGCTGACGGTGCTGCCCTCGACGATCGAGCTCACGCTGGCGGCGATCGTCATCGGGCTGATCTTCGGCCTGCCCCTGGGCGTCGCGGCGGCACTGACCCGCAATGGCTGGATCGACTATGTCTCGCGCATCGTCTCGCTGATCGGCCTGTCCTTCCCGGCCTTCGTCTCGGGCATCCTGATGCTGATCGTCTTCTCGATCCAGCTCGGCTGGTTCCCCGTCCTGGGCGGGGCGGCGAGCGGCACCGACTTCGCCGACCGCATGCGCCAGCTCGCGCTGCCGGCGCTGAACCTCGGCATCATCATGATGGCCTATGTGATGCGCGTCACCCGCTCGGCGATGCTGGGCGTCCTCACCGAGGATTATATCCGCACCGCGCGCGCCAAGGGCCTCGGCTCGTCGCAGCTCGTCCTGCAGCATGCGCTGCGTAACAGCCTGATCCCGATCATCACCATCGTCGGCCTGTATTTCGGCACGCTGATCGGCAATTCGGTGCTCACCGAGATCATCTTCAACCGGCCGGGGCTGGGCAAGCTGATCGTCGGCGCACTCAATGCGCGCGACTACACCCTGCTGCAGGGGCTGATGATCATCTTCGCCTTCTGCGTGATCATCGTGAACACGCTCACCGACCTCGCCTATGGCCTCGTCGATCCCAGGGTAAAATACGAATGACCGACATCACCGCGACCGAACCGGTGCGGCCGGGCGGACTCTGGCTCTCCTTCACGCGCAACCGCCTGTCCTGGGTCGGCCTGCTGCTGCTGGCGGCGATCGTGTTCGTTGCGGTCGCCGCGCCCTGGCTGGCGCCCTATGACCCGCTCGAGCAGAACATCGTGGCGCGGCTCGAGCCGCCTTCCGCGGAATTCCTGCTGGGCACCGATTCCTATGGCCGCGATGTGCTCTCGCGCCTGATCTACGGTGCGCGCATCTCGCTCTTCGTCGGCTTCGTCGCGATCCTGATCGCGATGGTCATCGGCACGGCGATTGGTGTGATCTCCGGCTATATCGGCGGCGTCTTCGATCAGATCGTGATGGGCGTGCTCGACGTCATGCTCTCCTTCCCGACGCTGCTGCTCGGCCTGATGATCGCGGCCATGCTGGGGGCGAGCCTGGAAAACCTGATCATCGCCATTGCGATCACCGAAGTGGCGCCCTTCGCCCGCGTCGCCCGCGCGCCGACGATCACGCTCAAGCAGCGTGATTTCGTCGAGGCCAGCCGCGCCTATGGCTGCGGGCCGCTGCGCATCATGTTCCGCCACATCCTGCCGAACATGCTCTCCGACGTGGTGGTGATGAGCTCGCTCTGGATGGCCTCGGCGATCCGCACGGAAGCTTCGCTCTCCTTCATCGGCCTCGGTGTCCCGCCGCCGACCGCGACCTGGGGCGGCATGATCCGCGAGGGCTTCGAGAACATCCTCGATGCCTGGTGGCTCGCCGTCTTCCCCAGCTTTGCCATCCTCCTCACCGTGCTCGCCCTTAATCTCCTTGGCGATGCGCTGCGCGACGCCTCCGACCCGAGGTCGCGTTGAAGCGCTGGTCCGGCGGGATGACGTCGCTCGGCGGCTGATGAGGGGCCCGGCATCGGGACCCTTGGCGACTCCGCACTCCTCCTGGCCCAAGGGAAACGACGCGGAAGCCAAAGCTCACGACAGGACCTCAAAGCGGCCGATGTCCAGTTTTCGGCTTGTGCAGCTGAAACTGGTTCTATATTGGTCCGTACCAGAGGGTGCCACTCATGCAGGGCGCGGCATGCGGGCAGCATTCAGAACGGTGCAGGGCGAGGGGGGCGTTGCCATGTCGATAGACCGCTCTGCGCCGACTGTTCGCGAGGCTGGCCGGACCTGGCATGTGCACTCGCAAGCGAGCGAAAAGGGCAGCGCTCCCTATAACGAGGACATGTCCGGCACGGCCGGATCCTGCGCCTGGATCATCGACGGCTCGGCGTTCTTCTCCGGTGCGGCCCGGACCACCAACGAATCGGAAGGGGCCTGGCTCGTCCGGCTGATCGACGCGACGTTGCAGGCGAATCCGCCTGACCGGGAAGCGTTCGACAGCTGGGCCGAGACGCTGGAGCTGCAGCTGCAGCAGGCCTATGCCGCGCTCGGCCAGGGGCATCCGGAGCGCGAGGAAGGCGAGGGGCCCTCCGCCGTGTTCGGCGTGGTCCGGCTGCTCCGCGACGGAGAGGCCTATCGCATCGAGGCGGCCGTGATCGGCGATGTCTCGATCCTGATCCAGGACGGCGATCGGCTCGAACGCTGGACCGACCCGTCGGCCGGGCCGTTCGAGGCGCGGACCATCGCGGTCGCGACCGCGGACGGGCATCGCCCCGGCGAAGTGATTTCCCCGGCGGCGCTTGAGCAGATCCATCGCAACCGGCGCTCGCTCAATCGTGCCGGCGGCTACTGGGCGATCAACCCCGGCTTGAGCTGGCGAGCCGGTCTGCGCCTGTTCTCGGCAAGGATATCGTCGGCTGCTACCATCCTGCTCGCATCGGACGGTTTCATGCGGCTCGTCGACGTCATCGCCCATCATGACGATCGCGGGCTGATGGGCGAAACGAAGCGTGTCGGGGCGGCTGGCGTCATCGCCGAGCTGCGCCGGCTCGAAGGCGCGGACCCGCGGGCGGAGCGCTTCCGGCGCGTCAAGATTCACGACGATGCCACCGCGCTCGTCGTGACGCCGCAGCCGCATGGCAACGGTATCGGGAAGTCGTCAGAGAGCGACCAGAACAACCAGGGAGAGTGAAGATGTTGGCCGGAATCGAGACCAAATCCATCGTCAGGCGCACGCTTGGCAAGCTGGCGCTGACAATGTTCGCCGCCGCGACCGCCTTCGCCGCGCCGGCGCAGGCTGAAGACCTTACCCTGTGGAGCTGGCGCCAGGAGGACAAGGCGGCCTATGCCAAGTTCATCGCCGCCTTCCGCAAGCAGCACCCTGATATCAACGTGAAGTTCGAAGCCTTCGAGGCGGCGAACTACAACACGGTGCTGTCGACCGCTCTCGCCGGTGGTACCGGGCCGGACATCGTCCAGGTGCGCGCCTATGGCACGCTCGGCGTCGGCAAGCCGGACTATCTGGTGCCGCTCGACAAGACGATGATCCCGGAATTCGCCAACTTCCCGGACTCCGCCATCGCGGCCGAGACGATGCGGGCCGACGGCAAGCTCTATGCCGTGCCCTTCGCCTCGCAGACCATGCTGATCATCTACAACAAGGAGCTGTTCGAGAAGGCTGGCGTGACGCCGCCGAACACCTGGGACGAGCTCGTCAGCGTTTCCAAGACGCTGAAGGAGAAGGGCATCAACCCCTTCGGCAACGGCACGGCGACGGCCTGGCAGAACGAGACCATCGTCGGCGCGCTGCTCTCCTCGCAGATCGGTAAGCAGTTCGAGCAGGACGTGCTCGCCGGCAAGGCGGATTTCACCGATGCCCGCTTCGTCGGTGCGCTCACCAAGCTCAACGAGATCAAGGATTACTTCGCGCCGAACTTCTCGGGCGTCGACTATGCCGCCTCGCAGCAGCTCTTCGCCGCAGGCCGGGCCGCGATGTTCGCCGGCGGCTCCTTCGAGATCGCCAATTTCCTGCGCCAGAACCCCAAGCTGAAGCTCGGCCTCTTCGCCTCGCCCGTCGCCAAGGCCGGCGATCCCCGGCTGGTCGCCCTCTATTACGACGGCGGCTACGCGATCAACGCGGCCTCGAAGAACAAGGACGCGGCGCTGAAGTTCCTGCGCTTTCTCGGCACGCCCGAATTCGGCACGGCCTTCTCGAACGATCTGCAGAACATCTCGCCGATCAAGGGCGTCGCCTTCGAGAATCCGCTTCTCAAGGAGGTTGCGGCGCTGAACCAGAGCGCGATGTCCTACATCATGCTGGTCAACTTCCGCTATCAGGAGCCGACCGGCTCGGTGCTGCTGCAATCGGGCGTGCAGAAGATGCTCGCGGGCAAGGCGACGCCGGCCGAGGTCGGTGCCGAGATCACCAAGGGCATCGCGACCTACTACGCGCCCTTCAAGAAGTAAGCGCGACAGCGACGGCGCTCGCCCCGACGCTCACGGCCTCTGCGGCCGTGAGCGCTGGTCTCGTGCAGCCGCCGCTCGCCTCCCCGGCGCATCCCGAGGACCGGAGCCGATGCAGACGGACTACAAGAACCGAGAGAGGCGCAGGCGCGCGGCGTGGATCGCTTTCCTGATCGTGCCGCCGCTGGCGATGATGCTGACCTTCGTGGTCTGGCCTCTGCTCTCGGCGCTGAGCTCCGCCTTCTATCGCTGGGACGGCATGGCGCGGGGTGAGTTCATCGGCCTGAAGAACTTCGCCGACGTCCTCGTGGGCGATCATTTCGCAGCGCTGACCTGGCGCGCCTTCCGCCACAATCTCTTCGTCTTCTTCTCGCTGTTCGTGGTGCAGAACAGCGTCGGCTTCCTGCTCGCCTGGTTCATCTATCGCGAGCCCTTCGGCTTCCGCTTCCACCGCATCGCGATCTTCCTGCCGGTGATCCTGTCGACCGTGCTGGTGGGCTTCCTGTGGAAGCTGTTCCTCGATCCGAATTTCGGGCTCGTCAACCAACTGCTCGAGATGGTCGGGCTCGGCAACCTGCGCCAACCCTGGCTCGGACAGGAAACGACGGCGCTGCCGGCGCTGGTGCTCGCCAATGCCTGGCATTGGGTCGGCTTTCCTGCGCTGGTCTATCTCGCCGGCATGCAGCGTATTCCGCGCGAGATCCTCGAGGCCGCCAAGCTCGACGGCTGCAATGGCTGGCAGATGCTGACCCGCGTGGTCTGGCCGCTGGTGACGCCTTCGACCACGATCACGCTGACGCTTCTGTTCATCGGCGCCTTCAACTGGTTCGAGCTGCCCTACATCATGGCCGGGCTCGACGGCTCGCCCTATGGCTCGACCGACGTGCTCGGCCTGTATTTCTACCGCACCGCCTTCGGCAACCAGAGCGCGGGCATCCAGGATTTCGGACATGGCAACGCGCTGGCCGTGCTGATGTTCATGTTCGTCGCCGTGGTCGCGACCGTCATCACCCAGTATCTGCGCCGGCGGGAGATCGCGCTTTGACCTCTCACGCCGCCAGCAACGATCCGCTCTTTCCGCGCAGCAGCGCCGGCAGCTTGATCGCGGCCGCGCTGCTGATCGGCAACACCGTGCTGATGCTCTATCCGATCGTCATCATGGTCTTCTCGGCCTTCAAGACGACGGCGGAGATCTTCGACGCGCCGTTTTCCCTGCCGGACTTCACCTATGTCGAGAATTTCGCGAGAATCTGGGGCGAAACCAGCCTGCCCGGCTATTTCGTCAACTCGGTCGTTATCACCGGAACCTCGATCCTGCTGACGCTGGTCCTCGGCACGATGGGCGCCTATGGGCTGGCGCGCTACAGCTTCCCCGGCAATTCGGCGATCTTCATGTTCTTCCTCGCCGGGTTGATGCTGCCGCTCAAGCTCGCGGTCATCCCGCTCTTCCTGCAGATGCGCGATTTCGGGCTGCTCGATACCCGCTTCGGCCTGATCCTGATCTACACGGCGATGGGCCTGCCCTCGACGATCTTCATCATGACCGGCTTCCTGCGCACATTGCCGGTGGAGCTGGAGGAGGCCGCGCGCATCGACGGCGCCTCCGAGCCGCGCATCATGTTCTCGATCATGCTGCCGCTCTCGATACCGCCGATGGTGATCGCCGCGATCCAGAACGCGGTGCCGACCTGGAACGACTTCTTCTTCCCGCTGGTCTTCATCCAGACCGACGCCCGCAAGACCTTGCCGCAGGGCCTTTCGGTGTTCATGGGCGAATACACCACCGACTGGGGCATGCTCTTCGCCGGCCTCACCATCGCGGCCTTGCCGCTGACCATCGTCTACATCCTGATGTCGCGCCAGTTCATCCGCGGCATGACCGCCGGAGCGGTGAAGTGACAGCCGAAACACTGATCCCGCATCGCAGCCTCGCCGTCTCCTGCCAGGCGCGGGCTGACAATCCCCTGCACGGCCCCGCCTTCATGGCAGCGATGGCCCAGGCCGCCGAACAGGGCGGGGCGCTCGCCTTGCGGGCCAACGGCCCTGCCGACATTGCCGCGATCCGCGCTGTCAGCCGCCTGCCGATCATCGGCATCCTCAAGCGCTGGGACGACCGTTTCCCGGTCTATATCACGCCGGACTTCGCCAGTGCCGAGGCGATCGCCGCGGCCGGCGCCGACATCATCGCCCTCGACGCGACGGACAGGCCGCGCGACGGCGAGCCGCTGGACCGGCTGATCGCGCGCATCCGCGACGAGCTGGGCAAGCCGGTCTTCGCCGATTGCGCGACGCTGGAGGATGGTGTGCGAGCTGCCGCGCTGGGCGCGAGCTACATTGCGACGACGCTTTCCGGCTATACGCCCGAGACCGAAGCCCGGAAGGCTTTCGGTCCCGATATTGCGCTTATTCAGGCTCTCGCGAAGGCGGTTTCCGTGCCCATCGTCGCCGAAGGCCGCTTCGAGCAGCCGGAGCAGCTCGAGACCGCCTTCGCCGCCGGTGCGCATGCGGTCGTCGTCGGCACGGCGATCACCAATCCCCGCGAGATCACCCGCCGCTTCGCCCGCCATGCCGGCGTCTGACGACAGGCTCGGCCTAGGCATCGAGACGGGCGGCACCGGATCGCGCTGGTGCCTGTCCGCCTCCTCGGGCGTGATCATCGCGCGCGGCGAGATGGAGCCGATGACCGGCCATGTCTTCACGCAGGCCGAGCGCGACCGGGTCTCCGGCATCTTCACGCGGCTGGCCGGCGAGCTTGCCGGCATCGATAGGCCGGCGGCCATCGTCGCGGGCGTCACCGGCCTCGGGCCGGAGAGCGCGGTCAGGGCGGTCTTTTCTGCAATACTGGCCACCGCTTTTGGCTGCCCTGAGGATAAAATCCTCATCGTCGACGATATGTGGCTGGGCTATCGCGCCCGTTTCCAGCCCGGCGAAGGCATTGTCGTCTATTCCGGCACGGGCTCGATCGGCTACCATCTCGGCGCCGACGGCGAGATCATCCGCGCGGGCGGGCGTGGCGTGCTGATCGACGATGGCGGTTCCGCCGCGTGGATCGCGGCTGCGGCGTTGCGCCGGCTGCTACGCCGCGAGGACGAGGCTCCGGGTTCCGGATGGGAAAGCGCGCTCGGTCACGCGCTCGCGCAGGCGCTGGGCGGAGCCTCATGGGATGCCGTGCGCACTCATGTCTATGGCGGCGATCGCGGCAGCCTTGGCCTGCTGGCGCGGGCGGTCGCCGCGGCAGCGGAGGAGGGCGATGCGCTGGCTGCCGAGATCTTCACGCAGGCGGGGGAAGAGCTGGCACGGCTTGCCCTCGCATTGCGAGCGCGGGTCGGTGCCAAGCCGGTGGCTCTCTGCGGGCGTGCCGCGACATTGTCGCCCCTGATCGCGCAGCATTTCCGGGCGCTCGTGGCGCCGCCGGTCGCGCTGGACGAAACGCAGGTCGATGTGCCCGCTTGCGCCGCAAATCTCGCCTGCGAGCTTGCCCGCTCGGACGGGAACCGGCTCTAGGAGCAACATGGCGACCGTCTATCTCGTCACCCACCCGGAAGTTGTCGTCGATCCGCAGGTCCCGGTGCCGGATTGGGGGCTCTCCGCCATCGGTTGGGCGCGCATCGAGGCCTTCTGCCAACGGCCGGAACTGGCTGGCGTGACCGATGTCTTCACCAGCGACGAACGCAAGGCGATGGATTGCGCCGAGGCCTTGCAGCGCGCTCGCGGCCTGCCTTTCACGGCGCGTGAAGACCTGCGCGAGAACGACCGCTCGGCCACCGGCTATGTCGCGCCGCCGCGCTTCTGGGAGATCGTCGACCAGTTCTTCGGGCAGCCGGATACCAGCATTCTCGGCTGGGAGAAGGCGCGGGACGCGCAGGCGCGGATCAAGGCCGGCGTCGCGGCTTGCATTGCGGCTCGTCGCGGTGCGGGTGATCTCGTGATCTTCGCCCATGGCGGCGTCGGCACGCTGCTGCTCAGCGACCTCCGCGGCGAGCCGATCTCGCGTCGGCACGGCCAGCCCATCGCCGGCGGCGGCTGCTATTTCGCCTTCGATATGGAGAGCCGGGCGCTGCGCCACGGCTGGCGCGACATTGTCCCTGAGGCAAGCCGGTACGGCGCCGTAGGGCATACCGATTCCTGACGAGCCCACGGCCTTCGCGTCAGCCCCCCGTCTTTGCGAGCGTAGCGAAGCAATCCAGGGGGACGTAGCGCTCTGCCGCTCCTGGATTGCTTCGCTACGCTCGCAAAGACGATAAGCCAGCTCCGATCCCTGACGTTCAGCTCCGGGCCCGCACCAACGAGAGCGCGCCGGCGATCGCATCGCTCTTCACATGCGACAGCCGCCGCCGCACATCCGGCGCGAGCCAGGCTTCCATCGCCGAGGACAGGCCGCCGATCAGCGCCACGCGCGGCACGTTGCGCTCGAACAATGTGCGCACCATCGCGTCGATCATCGCGGCGGCGTTCTGCATGATCATGCGGGCATGGGAATCGCCGAGATCGGCATGGCGCAGCACCAGCGGCGCGAGCGTCGCGTAATCGGTGGCATGGGCCTTGTCCATCCACGCGACCACCTCGAACGGGTCGGCCTGGAAGCGCGCCAGCACGTCCTGCGTGAAGCGCGTCGCCGGCTCGCGCCCGTCATGGGCGCGCAGCGAGACGCGGACAGCAGCGAGGCCGAGATCGGCGCCGCTGCCCTCGTCGCCGATCGGGAAGCCATAGCCGCCGATCCGCAGTTCCTCGCCATTCACGCGCGCAAGCCCGATCGAGCCGGTGCCGATGATGACGATGCCGCCATCCTCGCCGTCATGCGCGCCGAGGCAGGCGGCGAGCCCGTCGCTCTCGAACACGGTCTGTGCGAAGGGCGAATTCCAGGCGGCAAGATCCTCGCGGATGCCCTTGCGCCCGATCCCGGCAAGGCAGATGCCGGCGCGGACCCGCGGGAAATCGGCCTCGGTGAGCCCGGCTTCCGCGATTGCGCCGCGTGCCGCCTGCATCACCGAAGCAAGGGAAGCTTCGAGCCCGAGCCGGAGCGAGGCCGGCCCGGCGATGCCGGAGCCAAGCACCTCGCCGGCTGCGGTTTCGAGGCGGCAGCGGCAACCGGTGCCGCCGCCATCGACACCGAGATAGAGATCGGCTGGTGTGCTCATGCCGGGATCCGCTCGATATCGGCGCCGCAGCGCTTGAGCTTGCGGTCGAGCGCCTCATAGCCGCGGTCGAGATGATAGATGCGGCTGACCACGGTCTCGCCCTCGGCGACGAGGCCGGCCAGCACGAGGCTGACCGAGGCGCGCAGATCGGTCGCCATCACCGGCGCCGCCTTCAGGCTGGCGACGCCGCGCACGGTCGCGCTGGTGCCCTTCAGCGTGATGTCTGCGCCGAGCCGGACCAGCTCCGGCACATGCATGAAGCGGTTCTCGAACACCGTCTCGCGGATCAGCGAGGTGCCGTCCGCCACGCTCATCAGCGCCATGAACTGCGCCTGCAGATCGGTCGAGAACCCGGGATAGGCTTGGGTCATGATGTCGATGCCAGTGAGCCGGCCGGGCCGCGTCACCATCAGCCCGCGATCGCTCGGCCAGAGCCGGACGCCGGCCGCCTCCAGCGCCTCGCCGACGGCCGCGAGATGCTCGAGCCGCGCGCCGACCAGTTCGAGCTCGCCGCCGGTGATCGCGGCGGCGACCGCATAGGTGCCTGCCTCGATGCGGTCGGCGACGATCTCATGCGTCGCGGGCGACAGGTTCTGCGCACCTTGAACCAGCAGACGGTGGCTGCCGATGCCCTCGATCCTGACGCCCATCGCCGAAAGGCAGCGCGCGAGGTCGAGCACCTCCGGCTCCTTCGCGGCATTGACGATCTCGGTCTCGCCCTTGGCGCGGCTCGCTGCCAGCAACGCCGTCTCGGTCGCGCCGACCGAGGAGAAGGGGAAGACGATGCGCGCGCCGCTGAGCCCCCGCGGCGCCTTGGCCTCGATATAGCCGCCGGCCACGTCGATCTCGGCGCCGAGCGCTTCGAGTGCCTTGATATGCAGATCGACCGGCCGAGCGCCGATGGCGCAGCCTCCCGGCAGCGAAACCCGCGCCTCGCCGAACCGCGCCACCAGCGGCCCGAGCACCAGGATGGTCGCGCGCATCTTGCGGACGGTGTCATAGCTCGCCTCGCGCGGCCCGGCCTGGGCGGCATCGAGCATCAACGCATCGGTGCCGCGCTCCGTAAAGGCGACGCCATAGCCTTCGAGCAGGGTCTGCATCGTCTTGACGTCGACGACATCCGGCAGATTGCGCAGGGTCAGCGGCTTGTCCGAGAGCAGCGAGGCGGCGAAGGCCGGCAGCGCCGCGTTCTTCGCGCCGCGGATTTCGACCGTACCGGACAGCCTCTGGCCGCCGCGGATCAGGAGTTTGTCCATCAGCGGGTTTCCTTTGACCGACGCGAGCCCTCATCCTGAGGAGCGATCGCAGATCGCGTCTCGAAGGATGTTCCAGCGCGTACTGGAGCATCCTTCGAGACGGCCCTGCGGGCCTCCTCAGGATGAGGGCTGGTGTGCTGTTGGCGTGTCATCGGCTTTTCATAGCGCAGGAAGCGATGTTGCGCTCCGGCGAACTCGCGCTGGTAGTCGCGCGTGACCTGCCAGCCGGCCCGCTCATAGAAGCGCCGCGCGCCGTCGTTGTCCGCGAAGACTTCGAGCGAATGGGCGCCATGGGCCTCTGCATGGGCAAGCAGGGCGGCGCCATGGCCTTGGCCGGTCTCGGCGGCAAAGAGCATGGCGATATGCCCGTCCTTGACCAGCAGCACGCCGCGTACGCCGTCCGCATCGAGGACGGTCAACTCGGTCAGCTCGCGGAGGAAACGGGCCGCGAAATGCGCCTGGTCGAAGCCGAGCGCGGCATCGCCGATGATCGGGCGGAAATGCGTGGCATAGGCCTGTGCCATCAGCGACGCGGCAGGCGCGATATCGGCCGCGACCGCCCTGCGGATGATCACGATTGGCCCCTGAGCCGCGGATCGAGCTCGTCGCGCAGGGCGTCGCCGAGCAGGTTGAAGCCGAGCGAGAGCAAGAGGATGCCGAGTCCGGCGAAGATCGCGTTCCAGGGCGAGAGCAACACGAAATTGCGGCCCTCTGCCAGCATCAGGCCGAGCGAGGGCGTCGGCGGCTGGGTGCCGAGCCCGAGGAAGGAGAGCGAGGCCTCGACGAGGATCGCGGCGGAGAGCAGGAGCGAGCTCTGCACCAGGATGACCGAGGCGAGATTGGGCAGGATATGGCGGAGCATGATCCTGAGATCGGTCGCGCCGATCGAGCGGATGCCGGCGATGAAATCGCTCTCGACCAGCACCATGGCCGGCCCCCGGATCAGGCGCGCGAAGATCGGCACATAGACCACGGCGATCGCGATCGCGGCGCTTTCCGTGCGCGGGCCGAGCATGGCGATGATGCCGATCGCCAGCAGCATGACCGGGAAGGCGAAGAGGATGTCCATCGCCCGCATGATGATGCGGTCCCACCAGCCGCGATAGAAGGCGGCGAGGAGGCCGAGGCTGCCGCCGATGACGAGCGCGAGCCCGACCGCGATGCCGCAGGCGATCAGCGCCGTGCGGTAGCCGTAGAGGATGCGCGAGAGGATATCGCGGCCGAGATGGTCGGTGCCGAGCCAGTGCGCGAGGCTCGGCCCCTTCATCCGGGCGACGATGTCCTGCGCCAGCGGGTCATAGGGCGCGACCAAAGGCGCGGCGAGCGCGAGCCCGATCTGCAGGACGACGAAGATGCCGGCGACGACGGCGATGCGGCGGCTCTGGCTCATGACGCGGTCCTGAGCCTGGGGTCGATCAGCGCATAGGCGAAATCGACGAGCGCGTTGACCAGCACGAAGCCGACGGTGACGACGAGGATCGTGGCCTGGACCAGCGGATAGTTGCGCTCGGCAATGGCGCCGAGGATCAAGCGGCCAAGACCGGGGATCGAGAAGACCTGCTCGACCACGATCGCGCCGCCGAGCAGATAGCCGGTCATGATGCCGACGCTGGTGACGAAGGGGATCAGCGCGTTGCGCAGGGCATGCCGATAGAGCACGGCCCGTTCGCCCAGCCCCTTGGCGCGGGCGGTGCGGATATAGTCCTGGCCGAGCGCATCGAGCATCGCCGTGCGCACCAGCCGCGAGAGGTTCGCCAGGATCGGCAGGGCCAGTGCGATTGCTGGCAGCAGGAGCCGCTGGAGATTGCCGAGCGGGTCCTCGCCGAAGGGCACATAGCCGAGCGAGGCGAAGCTCGGCGCCAGCGTCGCCGTGGCGATCAGCATGACGATGCCGAGCCAGAAGGAGGGGATGGTGAGCCCGGCGATGGCGCCGACTCGTAGCACGAGATCGGCCCGCCCGCCGCGCCAATGCGCCATCAGGCAGCCGACAGGGATCGCAAGCCCCGCGCCGAGCGCGAGCGAGAACAGGGTAAGTTGGAGCGTCGGCCAGATCTGCGCGGCGATCTCCTGCATCACCGGGCGTCCGGTCCAAATCGAGGTGCCGAAATCGCCGCGCAGAGCATGGCTGAGCCAGACCCAGTATTGCTCCAGCAAGGGCCGGTCGAGACCGAGCGCGCCGCGCATCGCGGCGATGCGCTCCGGCGTCACTTCGGTATTGGCGCCGAGCATGATCGCCACCGCGTCGCCCGGGATCAGCCGGATCATCAGGAAGACGATCACGGAGATCCCGAACAGCACGATCACGAGGTCGAGGCTGCGCTGCAGCAGATGACGGAGCATGCCTCGACGTTGCTCCCCTTAGCGCAGGCTGGCGCGGCCGAGCGAGACCAGCGAGCGGTTGGCGTAGATGTCGTAGCCCTGCAGGTTGCTGCGCACTGCGCTGAACAGCGTCGGATAGGCGATATGCGCCGCCGGCCCGGTGCAACCCAGGATCTTCTGCGCGTCGCGATAGGCGGCCTGGCGCGCCGGCTTGTCCAGCGTCGCGCGGCCCGTGTCGAGCAGCGCGTCGAGCTCGGGGTTGCTGTACTTGAAGACGTTGGTCGAGCCGCCCGTGCGGAAGGCGCGGTAGAAATAATCGTCCGGCTCGATGCTGCCGGCATTGGTCGAGGCGAAGAGGTCGAAATTCGAGTTGCGCCAGTCCTGCACGAACTGGCCGAGTTCGGGGTTCTTCAGCTCGACCTTGAAGCCGACCTTGCCGAGCTGCTGCTGCACCACCTGCGCGATATCGCGGATGTCCTGCCGCGGCAGTACGGTCATGCTGACCGCGATCGGTGTCGCGACGCCGGCTTCCTTGAGCAGCGCCTGCGCCTTGGCCGGATCATAGGCGTAGCAGGGCAGGTCCTTCACATCGACGGCCCAGTCCCTCAGCACGGCCGGAAGGGGAGCCGCCGGCGCGCCGCTGCCGAACAAGGCCGCGTCGATGATCTCCTTGCGGTTCAGCGCATAGTTCAAGGCTTCGCGCACCTTCGCGTTGTCGAAGGGGGGCTTGGACGTGTTCATGCCGATCAGCGTGTAGGCGAGCTCCGTCGTCTCGCGCACCGCGATATTCGGCTTGCCCTTGAGCTGGAGCGCGGTCGCAGCATCGACATGCGGCAGCAGCGCGAACTGACCGTTGCCGATGCCGACCTGGCGCGTTGCGGCCTCCGGCACGAAATTGAACTTCACGCCGGCGAGCTTGACCTCGGCGGCATTCCAGTAGCCGGCATGCCTGGCGAGGCGGATGAAGCCATTGGGCTGCCACTCCTCGAACTTGAACGGGCCGGTGCCGACAGGCGCGCGCTGCAGCGCGTCCTTGTTGGTCTCCAGCCCGCGCGGCACGATGGCGATGCCGGTGAGCGAGGCGAGCATCGGCGCGGAGGGCTCCTTGAGCTTCAGCTCCAACGTGGTCGCATCGACGGCGGTCGCGCTCTCCATCGCGGAGAGACGGCTGGCGAGCGGCGAGCCGACATCCTTCGACAGCACGCGGCGCAGCGACGAGGCGGCATCCTCCGCCTCCATCGGCTTGCCGTCATGGAAGGTGACGCCGGAGCGCAGCTTGAACGTCACCGTCTTGCCGTCGGCCGAGGCGGTCCAGGACTGGGCGAGCCCCGGGATGATGTTGAGGTCCTTGTCGAGGGCGGTGAGCCCTTCGTAGATCGGGCCGAGCACCAGCTGCGACGAGGCGAAGGCCGTGACGATATGCGGGTCGAGCCCGGCCGGCGAAGCCTCGACGGCGACCTCCAGAACCTGTGCCGAGGCGGTGCCCGCGAGCAGCGCCAAGGCCGTTGCCGCGACGCTGCAACGCAAGGCGCGGCGCAGGCCGAGGCCCTGCTTCACGACATGATGCATGACCACCCCTCCTGATGATGTGACGGCGCCTTGTTCGGCGCTCGCGCAGCTTCTTATCGCATATGGACCACTTATGGACCAATCTGGACAAGGCTTAGCCGATCGCCTAGAGCCGGTGCAAGCCTCGCGGCATCGACTCGCGTGGTTGCTGGGGAGCGGAGCGGCGATGCGTGACCTCGACAAGTCGGTGCTGACGGCGATCGGCGTGATCAGCGGGACCTCGATGGACGCGATCGACGTCTCGATCGTCGAGAGCGACGGGCACGAGCGGCTCAGTTTCGGCGCCGGCGCCGGCTATGCTTATCCGCCCGAGACGCGCCGAGCCTTGCAGGCGCTGGTCGCCGAAGCCGAGCGCGCGGTCACCGAGCCGCTGGAGGAGCTCGAAGCCGCCGTGACCGTGGCCCATCTCGATGCGGTCAGGCGCTTCATGAACGACCAGGGGATCAAGCCCGAGAGCGTCGATCTCGTCGGCCTGCACGGCCAGACCGTCTATCACCGCCCGGAAATCCGCTTCACCCGCCAGTTGATCGACGGCCCCGCCGTGGCGCGGGCGCTCGGCATCCCGACCGTGGACCGTTTCCGCCATGCCGATGTCGAGGCCGGCGGGGAGGGGGCGCCCTTCGCGCCGCTCTATCATCGCGCGCTCGCCCTGGGGCTGGAGCAGCCGGTGATGGTTCTGAACCTCGGCGGCGTCGGCAATGTCACCTATATCGACGGCAACGAGGTGATCGCCTTCGACACAGGCCCGGCCAGCGCGATCCTCGACGATTTCGTCCTGCGCCGCCTCGGCAAGACCTATGATGCCGACGGCACGCTGGCGGCGAGCGGCAAGGTCCGCGAGGACCTCGTCGCCGACTTCATGGTCAACCCCTATTTCGACCGGTCGGCGCCCAAGTCGCTGGACCGCAACGACTTCCACCGCCGTGCCCATGTGGTGGAGGCGCTTTCCGATGCCGATGGCGCGGCGACGCTCGCGGCCTTCACGGTGGAGAGCGTGGTCGGTGCGCTCCGGCATGTGCCGAAGGCGCCGCGGCGCTGGCTCGTCACCGGCGGCGGCCGCCTGAACGGGCATTTCATGCGCCGCCTGCGCGAGCGTCTCGGCGTGCCGGTCGAGCCGGTCGAGGCGGCCGGCTGGGCCGGCGACGTCATCGAGGCGCAGACCTTCGGCTATCTCGCCATCCGCTCGGTGAAGGGCCTGCCGCTCAGCCTGCCCGGTACGACCGGCGTGCCGCAGCCCCTGACGGGTGGGCGGCTGAACCTGCCCGGTTAGCTCTGAAGCGTCATTGCGAGCGCAGCGAGGCAATCCAGAGGGACTGGGTCCAACGTCTGACCCAGATGATGACGCCGCGGTCTGGCAGCGGCCCGCAGGACGAGGAAGAGCAGCCCGCCCATCGCGGCTGTCACCGCAAAACGCAGGAAGGTGAGATGCAGGACGCCGTAGCGCGGCGAAACTGCCTTCACCACGCCGTCCATCGCCGTCAACAGGGCGATTCCGGCAAGGCGAGCAGGAAGGGCGGGACGGCGGCGGTCAGGCGGCGGGGCGGGAAATCTGCGGTTCTGGCTGCGACATGGCTTCCCTGTCCGCTTCCGGCTTGCTACTGGGCTAAAGTGGACTTAATTTGGTCTGGTCATAAGAGGCTATCCATGGCGACGGAAGATGTCAGCGCACGCTTTCAGGATCTCGATGCCTGGGGCGATCTCGATATCCTGAAAGCGCTCTACGAGGGCCAGCTCGCGGCGGTCGCGGCGATCGCGACCTCGCTGCCGGCAATCGCGGAGGCCGTCGCCGCCGCCGTGCCGCGGCTCGAGGCGGGCGGGCGCCTGATCTATGCCGGCGCCGGCACCTCCGGGCGCATCGGCGTGCAGGACGGCGCCGAACTGACCCCGACCTTCGACTGGCCGGAGGAGCGCCTCGGCTTCGCCATCGCCGGTGGTGACGAAGCGATCCTGCACGCGGTCGAGAATGCCGAGGATTCGGTCGATGATGGCACCGAAGCGATGCGCCGTGCCGGAATCGGCCAAAACGACGTCGTCATCGGCCTCGCCGCCAGCGGCCGCACGCCCTATACGCTCGCGGCGATCGGCGAGGCCAAGTCGCGCGGCGCGCTGACGGTCGGCGTCGCCAACAATCGCGGCGCAGCCCTGCTGCGCACCGCCGATCTCGGCATCCTCATTGAGACCGGCGAGGAGGTCGTCGCCGGTTCGACCCGGATGAAGGCCGGCACCGCGCAGAAGATCGTGCTCAACCTGTTCTCGACCCTGCTGATGATCCGGTTGGGCCGCGTCTATCGCGGGCTGATGGTCCATATGCGGGTCACCAACGCCAAGCTCCGGAACCGTGCGGCCGAGATGGTCGACACGATCACCGGTTGCGGCATGGAGGCGGCCGTCCGGCATCTCGATCGCGCCGGCGGCGACGTCAAGCGCGCTTCGCTGCTGGCCAGCGGCGCCGATCCCGCCCTCGCGGAGACCTTGCTCAGTCGCCATCGCGGCAATCTGCGGCTCGCCCTGGTCGAGCTTGGCTCCGGATCGGCGGCCGGCGTTCCCGTCTCCTCCAGGGCGGCACCGTGAGCGCGGGCTCACCCGGGCGTGGCGCGCGGAATCAGCGCGAAGCCACGTTGGGTGCTGCGCTCGCGGCGATGCCCGCAAAACAGCAGGCGATCCTGCAGGCGCTCGCCGGCGACGACCCGACGCCGCGCTATCTGCGGCTCGCCGGTGCGCTCGCGCGGCTGATCGAGAGCGAGGTCTTCCAACCGGGCGATGCCGTGCCCTCGGAGCGCGATCTGGCGCAGCTCACCGGCTATGCCCGCGTCACCGTTCGCAACGCCATCGACGAGCTGATCCGCAGCGGCACCCTGTCGCGCAGGCACGGCTCGGGAACTTTCGTCGCCTCGCGCATCGAGCAGCCGCTTTCCGTGCTGGCGAGCTTCTCGACCGATATCGAGAATCGCGGCGGCCGGCCCGGCTCGGTCTGGCTGTGCAAGGAACTCGCCCGGCCGAAGCCGCAGGAAACGATGGCGCTCGGGCTCGGCCCAGGCGACGGCGTCGTGCGCCTGACCCGCGTCCGAACGGCCGATGGCGAGCCGCTGGCGATCGAATGTGCCGTCGTGCCTGCGAGCATCCTGCCTTCGCCGGACCTGATCGAGACTTCGCTCTACGCCGCCCTTGCGCAGCGCGGCGCGGCGCCGGCCCATGGCGTGCAACGCATCCATGCCGGCCTCGCCACCGCCGAGGAGGCGCGGCATCTCGGCGTGCCGGCCGGCAGCGCGCTGCTGCGGATCGAGCGGCGGGCCTTCCTCGGCAACGGCAAGCCGGTCGAGTTCACGGTCTCAGCCTATCGCGGGGACCGCTACGATTTCGTCGCGACCCTGAAGGGCGAAGCCATGGGGCCGCAATCATGAGCCAATCCGAACGGCCGACCTCGCGCATGTCGCGCGAGGTCGCGGAAATCCCGCAAGCCGCCGCGCGTCTGCTGGACGAGCAGCGGGAGACGATCGCGCAGGTCGCGGCGGCGCTCGACATGCGCCGCGTCAGCCACGCCGTGGTCAGCGGCCGCGGCAGCTCCGGCCATGCCGGCACGCATCTGCGCTATCTCATCGAAACCCGCCTCGGGCTGAGCGCCGCTCCCGCGGCTCCTTCGGTGGTGACGCGCTACGGCGCAAGCCCGCGTCTCGGGGAAGCGCTCTATATCCTGATCTCGCAATCGGGCCGCAGCCCGGATCTGGTCGCCGCGGCCGAGCAGGCGACGGCCGCCGGCGCGCAGACCATCGCCATCGTCAACGACGCGAACTCGCCTGCCGCCCGGGCCTGCCGCCATGTCATCCCGATCGCCGCCGGCCCCGAACTCGCGGTTGCCGCGACCAAGACGGTGGTGAACACCATGCTGGCCGGTCTGCTGCTGGTCGCTGCCCTTGCCGAGGACGAAGCGCTCGCCGCTGCCGCTGGGGTCGCCCCCGAGCGGCTGGCGCAGGCGCTCGCCCTCGACTGGTCGGCCTGGGCGCGTCGCCTGTCCGGCGCCCCTGCGGGTTTCGTGATCGGTCGCGGGCTCAGCCTTGGCCCGGCTCGCGAAGCGGCGCTCAAGGCTGCCGAGGTGCTCGGCGTGCCGGTGCTCGCCTATAGCGCCGCCGAGGTTCTGCATGGTCCGAAGGCGGCGATCCGCGGCGAGCATCCGGTGCTCGGCCTCAATGCCGGCGGCGAGGTGTCCGACAGCATCGAGGATGCGCTGGCGACGCTGGGCCGCGCGGGCAGCCCGGTCTTCTCGGGCTCAGGGCCTCGGCCGAGCCTGCCCGGGCTCGGCCCCGGGGAACCGGCGCTCGACGCCATCGCCTTGCTGGTGCCGGTCTATCGTGCGCTCGAGGCCGAAGCCGTCCGGCTCGGTCGCGACGTCGACAGCCCGCCCGGCCTGCTCAAGGTCACGGAGACGTTGTGATGGCAGCCGCCCGGCAAGCCTGGCGTGCGAAGCGCTTGTTCGACGGCACGCGCATCCTGAACGATCGGGTCGTCGTCGCCGAGGACGGCATCGTCAGTGCCATCCTGGCCATCGACGCCGCGCCGGAATGTCCGACCGAAGACCTGCCGGACGATGCCGTGCTGGCGCCGGGTTTCATCGACATCCAGGTCAATGGCGGCGGCGGCGTCATGCTGAACGACAGCCTGACAGCCGAGGGCGTCGCCACGATCTCGGCCGCCCATGCCCGCTTCGGCACGCGCTTCCTGCTGCCGACGCTGATCAGCGCCAGCCGCGCCGACATCGCCCGGGCGATCGCCGCGACGCGAGAGGCGATCGCGCAGGGTGTGCCGGGTGTGCTCGGCGTGCATCTCGAAGGTCCCTTCATCAATCCCGAGCGCAACGGCGCGCACCCGCTCGCCAATCTGCTGCGGCCGGAGCCGTCGGATGCCGACCTGCTCGCATCGCTGGGGCCGACCGGGACGACGCTGGTGACGCTCGCGCCCGAATGCGTGCCGGAGGGCTTCATCCGCGCCCTGGTCGATCGCGGCGTCAGGGTTTGTGCCGGCCACAGCAATGCCACCGCCGCGGTGATGGCGCGCGCCCATGCCGAAGGGCTCTCCGGCGTCACCCATCTGTTCAACGCCATGTCGCAGCTCGGTTCGCGCGAGCCGGGCGTGGTTGGCGCAGCGATGTCGGATCTGGGTCTCGCCGCCGGCATCATCGCCGATGGCCATCATGTCGCCTGGCCCTCCTTCCAGGCAGCCTTTCGCGCGATCGGGCCGGGGCGGATGATGCTGGTCACCGACGCCATGGCGACGATCGGTGCGTCGCGCGACGCCTTCGAGCTGTTCGGTGAGACGATCCATGTCAGCGAAGGGCGGCTGGTGAATGCCGAGGGCCGGCTGGCCGGCGCGCATCTCGACATGAACACCGCGATCCTCAACGCGCATCGCCATGGCGGCGCTACCCTGGCCGAGGCGCTGGCGATGGCGAGCACCACGCCGGCAGCCTATCTCGGCCTCTCCGGCAGCCATGGCCGGATCGCGCCGGGGCGAAAGGCCGTCTTCTCCATCTTGCGGACCGCGGCGTGATCTCCACGACCGCTGGCTAGCTGTATCTCGTTTCGTTGCGTTATTTGCGGTGAGCTGATGCGTCAAAAAAAGGCAAACTACGGTCGCCTCACGACGCCCCTAACGCCAAACCATCGCGCATCGCGGCCACCTAGCGTCTCGCGATGCCATTTTTGGCACGCTGCAACTGAGGCGCGGGATCATCTCACTGATTGTCGATGTGGCCGGTACCTGTCGATGGGGCGGGACAGGCGCACGTTCTTCGATTCCGGAATTCGGAGCGCCGCGGCCTTGCCGGCGGGGCGAGACGTTGCGGCGCCCCGGCCGGTCGGGCCGGGGCGCTCATTGTCAGTAGACCCAGCGGCAGATCCGCTCCGGACGCCCGAAGCGGTTGCGGCGCACGGTGCAGACCTGGCGGCGCGGGCGGGGCCGGCGATAGCGGCCGTAGTACTGCGTGAACTCCGCATCCGTCTGGTCGAGAGCCGCGGCGGCCTCGGCCGGAAGCTCCGTCGCGGATGCGGACTCGCTCGCGATCACGGTTCCGACCGCGGTGGCCGCAGCGCCGCCGAACAGTGCGGTCAAGAATGAGCGTCGGTTCATGTCCATCTCCTTCGTTGGAGAGGGGAACAGAGCCGTCGATGGTTAACGGGCGGTAAATTTCCACGCGGCGCATGGCGCCATGCAGGAACGGTCTATCCCGGCCACGTCATCGGCAGGATGATGGCGGTAAACAGCGCAGCGACGATTGCGGTGCGCGCCCACATGGCGAGCACGCGACTGCTGTAAGGCATGGTCGTCTCCCCTTTGGTTGGGCTCACACGACCACGAGAGGGGCGCTTCATCAAGGCGGTGGGGCATTGTCGTATCGCTACCTGGGCGGCAGGTGCCGCGCCCCTGCGCCGCAGCGGAGCGGCGGAGGCGGTTCAGAGCTTCCTTCTGCTCTCGCGCCAGTCAGCAGGCCGTCGAGACACCTTCGCCGATGGTGCCCGTCAAGCTCAGGCATCTGCCCGGAGCCATTGCCGCAGGGCCGCGTTGACCGGATCGGGGTTCTCGATCGGTGTCATGTGGCCGCTGTCCGGCACGGCGACGAGTCTGGCGTGGGGCGCGAGTCGCGCCATCGCCCGATGCTCCGCAAGCGGGGTCAACTGGTCGTCCTCGCCGCAGAGGATGAGGAGGGGGCAGGTCAGTCCGGAAAGCACGGCGGCGCCATCCTTCCGCAGGATGCCGTTCTGGCGCAGGAACACTTCGGCGCCGAGCCGCTGCGTCATGCTCCTGATCCGATTGACGATGGTTTCGTCCTGCAGGTGGCTCTTGCCGAGAAAGCTCCTGAGCAGGCGGTCGCCGAAGCCGTGGAAGGTCCCCGGCGCACGGGCGGCCTTGTCGCGCGCTTCTCGCGCCGCTGCCCTGTCGGGGCCGTCCGGCTCGATCGAGGTATCGAGCAGCGCCAGCCGATCGAGGCGCTGGCCCGCGATGCGCGCGATCTCGATGGCGACATAGCCTCCCAGGGAGAAGCCCGCCAGCGCGAAGCGCGGCGGAGCCTGGGCCAGCACGCTCAATGCAAGTGCCTCGAGGCTCTCGCCCTGCGTGATGTCGGCAACCCGGCAGTCGGCGATGTCGGCCAGGGCCGCCAGCTGGTCGCGCCACAGCTCGGCGTCGTTCAGGAGTCCTGGAATCAGGATGAGCGGCGGCAGAGCCATGCGAAACCCTCCTCAGTCGGTGACACGATCCGGCATGGATCGCGGGAGGGCGTGGATGCCGGTACCGGGTCGCCGGGCATCGCGCTCATCCCCAATGCGCCTGCGCGGACACGCAGATCGCGCCGTCTTGCCTGGCTGTCCAGAGCGCGAGGCCGCCTTCCGCCTCGTTCGCATGGAGGGCGAAGCCATCGTGATCGAAGAGCGGGGAGAGGCCGCGGAAGCTGAAGCGCTTCGGCGGCGCACCCCTGATCTCGGCGGCATAGTTGCAGAGCCAGGCGGCCTGCAGCGGGCCATGGACGACGAGGCCGGGATAGCCCTCGACCTCGCTCGCATAGGGGCGGTCATAGTGGACCCGGTGACCGTTGAAGGTGAGCGCCGAATAGCGGAACAGCATCGGCGCGCCGGCTTCCTTCGCGCGCCGATGCGTGCCCGCCTCGCGCGCCGGCGTCGTCGGGGCGGCGCTGCCCGGCATCGTCGCGTCGCGGTAGACGATATCCTGCCGCTCTTCCAGGACGAGCGCTCCGTTCGCCTCCAGCCGGTGGCTCACCGTGACAAAGCAGAGCGTGCCGCTGCGCCCCTGCTTGAGCACGACGTCCTCGATCCGGGAGATGCGCCTCGTGGCGTCGCCGACCCTGAGATCGGCGTGGAACGTCAGGGCGCCGCCGGCCCACATCCGCCGTGGCAGCGGCACGGGCGGCAGGAAACCGCCGCGGCTCGGATGGCCGTCGGATCCGAGCGCCGCCGTGGGAGCGGCAGGTTGGGCCAGGCAGAAATGGATCAGCTGCGGGGCGATCTCGCCCCGTCCCGGGGGCTCGCCGGGGAAATCCATCGTCGCATGGTATTTGCGCGCGAGATCCTCGCCGACGATGTCGAGGCCGATATCCTCGCGGCCGATCCAGCCGCGCAGATGGTCGATGCAGAGGGCAGGGCTCGCTTCGTTCATGAGTGGTCTTCACTGATCCAGGCAATGGTGTTCTTCGGGGCGAGGCGCGCTCCGGCAGGGCAGGGCGGCACTCATCCCGTGCCGCCCGAACTCGCTCTCGTCAGGGCTTCGGTGCGTCGAACCCGCCTGGGAGCCCCGGTCCGCCGAGGCCTGGGATCTGGATGGACTCGAACTGCTTGTCGATGGCCTTCTGGTCGAGCTGCACGGCGGAGGCCTTGTAGTGCATCACCATCTGCGGGAAGAACACGACCAGCGCCACCATGATGCACTGGATCACCACGAAGGGCACCGCGCCCCAGTAGATCTGGCCGGTGGTGACCGGCGCCATCATCTTGCCGGTGACGCGGTCCTTGTAGGGGTTCTTCGGCGCGACCGAGCGCAGGAAGAACAGCGCGAAGCCGAAGGGCGGGTGCATGAACGAGGTCTGCATGTTCACGCCCAGGATGACGCCGAACCAGATCAGGTCGATGCCGAGCTTCTCCGCCGCCGGCCCCAGCAGCGGCACGACGATGAAGGCGAGCTCGAAGAAGTCGAGGAAGAAGGCGAGCAGGAAGACCATCACGTTGACGACGATCAGGAAGCCCGTCGCCCCGCCCGGCAGCCCGACCAGCAGATGCTCGACCCAGAGATGGCCGTTGACCCCGTAGAAGGTCAGCGAGAACACGCGCGCCCCGACCAGGATGAACAGCACGAAGGCCGAGAGCTTGGCGGTCGATTCCGTCGCCTGCCGCAGCAGGTCGAAGGTCATGCGCTTCTTGCCATAGGCGAGCAGGATCGCGCCGGAGGCCCCCATCGCGCCACCCTCCGTCGGCGTCGCGACGCCGATGAAGATCGTGCCCAACACCAGGAAGATCAGCGCCAGCGGCGGCACCATCACGAACACCACCTGCTCGGCCATGCGCGAGAGCAGGCCGAGCCCGAGCAGCTTGTTGGCGAGCGCGATGACGAAGGAGATCGCCACCATCAGCGACATGGTCAGCACGACGAAGTCGGCGCCGGCCTTCACCGAGGTGAAGAGCTTCATGTAGCCATAGGCGAGGCCGAGCGAGATCAGCGCGACGACGAGCAGCGAGAGCCGCCGGGTCTTGCCGTCGGCATCGCGCAGGGTCTGCGCCTCCGGCGGCAGGCCGGGGGCGCGGCCGGGCGCGACGATCGTGATCAGGAAGACGTAGCCGGCATACATCGAGGCCAGCACCAGGCCCGGGATGAAGGCGCCTTCATACATGTCGCCGACCGAGCGGCCGAGCTGGTCGGCCAGCACGATCAGCACCAGCGAGGGCGGGATGATCTGGGCCAGCGTGCCCGAGGCCGCGATGACGCCCGAGGCGAGGCGCCGGTCATAGCCGTAGCGCAGCATGATCGGCAGCGAGATCAGGCCCATCGAGATCACCGAGGCCGCGACCACGCCGGTGGTGGCGGCGAGCAGCGCGCCGACGAAGATCACCGCATAGGCGAGGCCGCCGCGGATCGGCCCGAAGAGCTGGCCGATGGTGTCGAGCAGGTCCTCGGCCATGCCGGAGCGCTCGAGGATCAGCCCCATGAAGGTGAAGAACGGCACCGCCAGCAGCACGTCGTTGTTCATCGTGCCGTAGATGCGCTCCGGCAGCGCCTGCAGGAAGTTCTCCTGGAACAGGCCGAGCTCGATGCCGATCAGCGCGAAGAGCAGGCCGTTGGCGGCGAGCGCGAAGGCGACCGGATAGCCGAGCAGCAGGAAGACGACGAGGGCGGCGAACATCACCGGCGCCATGTTGACGCGCAGGAAGTCGCCGAGCCCGCCGCCGGCGGCGAAGGCGTCGCCGGTATGCAGGCCGAAGAAGGCGAGGAGGGTGAGCGCGAGCAACAGGCCGGCGACGCGCGGCAGGCGGTGAGCGGTCATGCGAGGGTTCCGGGCTTCCTGCGGGCCGCTCACGAGGCGAGGCCCTGTTCCTTGGCTTGGTCGAGCAGGCGCTGGGCTTCCGCCTCGGCCGCCGCGGCATGGCCGAGGACCTGCTCGTCGTCGTCGAGATCGCCGCGCATGATCGCGACCTGCTTGATGATCTCGGAGACGCCCTGGAAGCTCAGCATCACGAAGCCGACCACGACCAGGCCCTTGGCCGGCCACTGGGCCAGGCCGCCGGCCGAGAGCGACTGCTCGTCGATCGCATAGGAGCGCAGGAAGAACGGCACCGAATGGTAGACGATCAGCAGCGCGAACGGCATCAGGAAGAAGATGTGCCCGAGCAGCTCGATCCATTGCCGCACCCGCCGCGGCAGCATGCTGTTCACGATGTCGATGCGGATATGCTCCTTCACCTGCAGCGTCCAGGACGCGCACATCAGGAACACCGCCCCGAACAGCATCCACTGCAGCTCGAGCAGCGAGTTCGACGACCAGTTGAAGATCTTGCGGATGACCGCGTTGCCGGCCGCGATGATCACCGCCACGAAGATCAGCCAGGCGACCTTCCTGCCGATCTGGCCATTCACCGCGTCAATGACACGGCTGACTGCGAGGAGGC
>NZ_FUYX01000014.1 GCF_900168195.1 Allobosea thiooxidans
GTGGTCTTCGCATCTTCGAGCGAGAGCGTGGCGCTGAAGCCGCCGCCGAAGGTGGCGGTGTAGGCCAACAGGTTCGGCGAACGGTCCGAGGTGCGGACGACGCTGAAGCCGTAGTCGTTGGCGTAGAAGTCGTAGAACGACTGCGCCTTACCAGCGGTGATCGGGCCGAACTGGACGAACGCCTTGTCGAGGTTGACCGCGCTGTCCTGCGTGACGCCGTTGACGCCCGAGAAGCGGTTGGCGCCGGCGTTCAAGCCGCCGTAACGGTACGAACCGGTGCTGGTCGTCACGTCGTAACGGATGAACGTGCGGAGCGTGCCGTAGGCAGTCTGGTTGCGGGCGTCGACGTAGATACGGCCGCGAGCGCGGGTGCCGTACGAGTCCTGACCGCGGTTCCAACGCTCACCGAAGGTGTACTCGGCGCGGACACGACCACCGATGCGGATGCAGGTGTCGGTGCCCGGGATGTAGAAGAAGCCAGCGCCCCAGGTGTTGCAGACGCGAACGTATTCGACCGGAGCGGCCTTCCGCGAGGGAAGGTCGGCGGCCTGAGCCCCGGCGACCGCGGCGATGCCGGCGGCGGAACCGAGGAGGAGGCTCTTAACGAGCTTCATTTGGTAACCTCCAAAAGAGTTTCGAGACCCTCGGGCTTCGGCCTGCCCCCCGCAACCGGTTTGGAGACCAGATGCAGAACCTGCCTATTCCCGGTCTTTCGCCTGCGTCACCGACCTAATTCGGAGGCGAAGACGAAAAACAGCGACCGGGAACGTCCCGACGCATTCCCACCATACGAATGCGCCTCCGCCGATCAACCACGATCAGCCGGTTGAGCCGGCCAGGGGGGTGCTTTGGATACCGGTGTTGCAGGCAGGCCACGCTTTGATCCCTGAAATTCACGAGTTGTTAACCGCGCCGGCCATTTTCGGCCCGACCGGCCTGCCCCAAAGGCAGGAATCAGGGGCCACACCGACCGCCTGCGGCGCGAATCTCCTGGACGGCGATTCCCGCCCGCGGCCGGCTCAATATTCCCACTCGGCGCCGATTCCGACCGCGGCGCTGCCGTCGGCTCCGGTCTCGGCCTGGAGCTTCAAGCGCTTGGTCACGTCGACGCCGACCGAGACGCCGCTATCCTCCGGCTTCGTGCCGACCTTCACCCCGATCGAGACGTTGTCGCTGATGTAGCGCGAGGCGCCGACGGTCGGCCCGCCCGCTCCCATCTGGATGTCGAGGTTGTCGACGCCGAGCGATTTGCGCAGCCGCTCGAAGGTGTCGTCGCCGCCACCGCCGGCGAACTGGGCCGCGGCCTGCGCCAGCTGCAGCGCCTGGAACGGCGACAGCGAGCCGGAAGCGCGAGCGAAGAGCAGGCGCGACAGCACCTCGTCCGGAGGAAGCTCGGGCTGCGAGGTGAAGGTGAAGGCCGGCTGGTCGGCCGGGCCGCTGACGACGATCCGCGCCGTGACGTCGCCGGCGCTGGTCTCCGCGACGAAATCGAGCTCGGGAATCAGGCCACCGGCGAAGGTCAGCCGGCCGCGGCTGAAATCGAGGCGCTGGGTCAGCACGCTGAGGCGGCCGCGTCGCAACTCGAAGCCGCCGTCCAGCACCGGCGCCGAAGAGGTGCCGCCGACACGAATCTCGCCGCCGAGCTCGGCATCGATGCCGCGGCCACGGATGAAGACCTTGTTGGGCGCGGAAACGGTCAGCGCGAGCATCGCATCGAAAGCCGGCGTGGCACGGCCGCGGGCGCGCGCCTCCCTGGCCTTGCGCGCAGCGGCGAGGCGGGCGGCGGCGGTGCCGCGGGCGTTGACATGCTTGATGCCGTCGACCGGCCGGAGCGAGGCAGGCAGGCGGTCCGGGACCGAGACCTCGAGGGAGGCGATGTCGATCCGCCCCCCGACGCGCGGACGCTGGGCCAGCGGCCCGTTGATCTGGAGGTCGAGGCCCGCAACCGCGGTGACGAGCCCGCTGGAGACGAGCTGGGCACGCTCGCCGCGAATGCGGATATCGCCGGGGAAACCAGCGGCCGGATCGACCTGCACCCGGCCGCTGGCGGAGATGGTGCCGCCATTGGGCGTGCGGGCCGAGGCGCGCTCGATCGTCAGATTGTCGCCATTGGCGGCGATGCGCGCCTCCATGGCGTTGAGCCGGATGCCTTGCAACGCATCGGTGAAGCTGCCGTTCGAGAGGGTGGCGCTGCCGCTGAGATGCGGGGCCGAAGCCGTGCCGCCGGCGCGCATGTCGATGGCGACATTGCCGGTGAGCCGCTGGCCATTCACGGCGAGGATGGTGTTCGCCAGCGCGGCATCGACACGCCCCTGGGCGGAAAGATCGAGCGCCCCCGCGGCATTGAGCGGAGCCGTGCCGCGTAACGTCAGGCTCGCCCCGCGGCCGGCATTGACCGTGGCGGAAACGCTGGTGGCGTCGCCCTTCAAGGCGCCCTCGCCCGCGATCTCGACCGGCGGCAGGCCAGCCTGCCGGGTCTCCGGCGTCACCAGCCGGGCGATCCGCAGTTTCCAGGGCCCGGAGAGATCGCCGGGCCGGCCCTTGACCTGGGCCTCGGCATTCAGGGTGCCGGAAAGATCGAGGCTGGGCACGGCGATGCGGGCGGCCGAGAGGGGCACGTCGCGGGCGGCGAGGCGCAGGTCGAGCGTCTCGCCCGCACGGCCGTCGAGCGTCACACGCCCCTTGTCGATCATCAGGGCGAGGCCGGCGATCTCGACCCTGGACGCCGGGAAGCTGAACGAGGCCGGATTGGCGAGGGTGATCGCACGGCCGTCGCGACGAGCATCGAAGGAAGCGATCTCCAGCTTCAGCGGCTCGCCGGGCACGAGCCGGCCGGCGCCCTTCAGCGCGAAGCCGCGCGCATTGGCGCTGAGCGTGAAGGCGCTCGCCTCGGGCGCGCCCTTCGAATCGAAGCGGATGGCGCTGATCGTCTCGCCGGCTGCGACGGCACGGTCGATCGCCACGGCCGCGTCGAGCATCGGGCGCCCATAGATGTCCTTCGCGCCGATCGTCGCATCGAGCTTGTCGATGGAGACCGAGGGGCCGACGAGGCGCGCGCCACGCGCCTTCAGATCGACATCCTGCCGCCCGTCGGGAGCCGCGAGAATGATGTCGGCGTCGAGTTGCCCGCCGAGCTTGGTCAGCGCCAGCGCCGAGAGATCGTCGAGATTGCGCGCGGCGAGCGTCAGCCGGCCGGCCGCACGGCTGGCGGGATCGAGCGTAAGGCCACCATTGAGGCGGACCGACCCGATGGCGAAGTCGAGCGTCGAGAGGTTCCAGCCGTCATCGGGCTGGCGTGCGAGCTGGAGCGTGCCGGTCGCCGGCTTCGCATCCACTTCGCCAGAGAGGTTCACGCTGGCGTTCAGCGCGCCCTGAAGATCCTTCGCCACCGCCTCGATCGCCAGGCGCGGAACGGGCCGCCCCAGCGCGGTCGCGTTGGCGACGCGAATGCGCGCCGTCGCGTCGAGCCGATTCTGCGGGCCGGTGATCTCGGCATCGACGTCGCCGCGGCCGGAGAGGCGCGGATCGGCACGCTTGAGGTCTGGCAGCGCGAGCGCGAGCTTCAGGTTCGACTGCTGCCGCCCGATTGCGCCATTCGCGGTGAAGGTGGCGTGCTGGCCGGCCACGCGCAGATCCCTCACCGTGTAGTCGCCCGCGAGCGCATTGACCCGCCCGGCGAGCGTGAGGCTACCGGCGAGCAGGCGATCCACGGCAGCCGTCCCGGTGGCGAGCCGCTCGGCTTTGCCCTCCAGCGTCGCCGTATAATCATTGAGGCGCGGGGTGGCGTCGAGATCGGCGCTGACCTCCGCCCTGCCCCCGAGCGGCCGGCCGGCGAGACCGCTCAGCCGCGCGAGATCGGGCAGCACCGCCCTGAGCTGGCCGAGCACGCGCGCCTGGCCGAGCTTGCCCTTGTAGTCGAGCTCGACGCCGGACAGAGCGAGCTTCAGCGTCTCGAAATCGGCCGTGCCGTCGTCCTGTCCCGTGCCGCGCAGGGTGAAGGTGACCTTGTCTCCCACCGCCCGGGCGAGCGCCTTGTCGGCCAGAGCGATACCGCTCGCCTGTCCGTCCGAGGTCAGGGCGATGCGGGTCCCGGACTCGCCGATGGTGCCGCTCGGCGTGGCGTTGAAGGTGAGATCGACCTTGCCGAACCGCCCCACGGGCATGCTCGCGTCCTGAGCATCGAGCTTGGCGACGATGGTCGGACCGGCGACGGGGCCGCGGATCGTCGCGTCGAAGGCGAGCTTGCCGATCTCGGTACCCGCGGCGACCGTGCGGCCGCCGTCGTTCGGTCGCGAGGCGGCGCTGACGCGCATGTCGAGCGTCTTGTCGGCATTATAGCGGCCGAGCACGTCAAGCCGTGCCAGCGCCGAAACCAGCGCCAGATTGCGGATATCGACGCCGCCGCCATCGGGGAAGCCGACCGCGCCGTCGAGGCGGGTCGAGCCGGCGAAGACCGGCGCGACCGGCGGCGGCATCAGCCCTTCGATGCGGGCATCGAGCGCGAGCGCGAGCTGCCGTTCGGCACCCGCGCGATTGAGCGTGGCCGAGCCTTCCGCGCCGATCGTCGGGCCGGCGACGAAGGTCAGGTTGGAGCGGAAGGAATCGAGCGGACCGTCGCCGTTGAGATCGAGCTTCACCGGCGGCTCGCCCGGCAGCCCCGCCGCCTTCGAGATCAGGCCGCCGGCCGGCTCGTCGAGCTTAGCGGCAAGTTGCAGGCGTGTGCTTTCCGGCACGAAGGACAGGGTAATGTTGAAAGTCCCGCCCATATCGAGCCGCCTGGCATCGAGCTTGAGGTCGAGCCCCTCATTGGGCGGGCCGAGCCGGGCCGCGCCGGTGGCAGCGAGCCGGGCCGCGGCGCCGATAACCGGCTCGCCAAGCACCAGCTCGTTGAGCTGCAGCGCGCGCAGGATCAGCTTGAGCGGCAGTTCCGGCAGGATCGGCTCGTTGCTCGGCGGCGCCGTGCCTGCAGGCTGCGGCGCCGGCCTGCGCAGGATTTCGAGCTTGCCGATCTCGAGCCGGTCGACGTCGAGACGGCGAAGGAGGAGCGCGCTGCGCGTCCAGACCAGCCGGACGCGGTCGAGCCGCAGCCAGGCACCGTCGCGATCCGAGAGGACGATGTCGCGGATCTCGACATCGGAGGAGAGCGCGCCGTTGACCTCGCCGATCGAGACCTGGCTGGTATCGCTCGACAGCGCCTTGGAAATCAGGTCGGCGACGATGCCGCGATCGGTCTGGGCGTTTTGGGCGAAACCGCCGAAATGGGCCGAGGCGAGGAAGCCCGCCGTGAGCAGCAGGGCGAAGAGCGCAAGGCGGGGAATGGTCAGGAGCCGGCGCATCAGAAGGCCTGCCCGATGCTGACATAGAGCGCCACGGGCTTGTCGCCCTTGCGCGGGTTGATCGGCGCGGCCACGTCGACGCGGATCGGACCGATGCCGGTATAGTAGCGCAGGCCCAGCCCTGCGGCCATCTGCAGCTGCTGCTTGCCGTCCGGGAAACTCGATTCGAAGGCGGTGCCGGCATCGAAGAAGGGCACGATGCCGATCGTGTCGGTGATCTTGATGCGCGCCTCGGCCGAGAGTTCCAGCAGGCTGCGCCCGCCGACGAGCTGGTTCATCGGCCCCAGCGGCGAGAGGCTGCGATAGGCGTAGCCGCGGACCGAGCCGCCGCCGCCGGCGTAGAAGCGCCGCGTCGAGGGTATCTCGTCGAGGCTCGCACCAGCGACCGAACCGAAGCCGATCCGGCCGGCGAGCACGTAACGCGCATCCTCGTCGAGCGCGTAATAGGCGGAGAACGCCGCCTTGGTCTGGTAGATCCCGACCGTCGAGCCCAGGAAGGTCGGATAAGGCGTGAAGGAGGCGATCGCCCGGAAGCCGCGCGTCGGATCGAGCAGGCTGTCGGTCGAATCGTATTTCACCGAGAGCGGCACGCCGACCAGGGTGTAGTCGACCTGGCCGAGTACGTCGCTGGTCTGGCCGCGCTCGACCTCGAGGCCTGCCTGGACCGAGAAGGTGTCGCTGAAGCGGTGGCGGATCGCCGTGGTGACGTTGGCATAGCGCGCCGTATAGCCGCCATAACGGTTGAGGCCGACGCGCTCCCGCGTCGCGACGCCGTCGATCAGCCAGTCGTAGCGGCTGCCATTGAGCGCCGGCTTCATGAAGCTGAAGGCGAAGCGCGCGCCGAGATCCGATTCCTTGAAATCGCCGAAGCTCTGGATCTTGGTGCCGTCGATGCGCGGCGCGAGGAAGAGGCTGGCCTCCAGCCGCAGCCTTTCCGCCCCGCCGAACAGGTTGCGGTGCTCCCAGTATGTCTTCACCTGCGGCCCGTCGATCGTCGAATAGCGGGCCGAGAAGCCGAGCAGACGCTTGGGCCGCTCGGTGACCTCGACGAAGATCGGCAGGTTGCCGGCGCCGTCGAGCTTGTCGTTCTCGCGAATCCGGACGGAGCCCACCGCCGGGATGGTCGCGATCGAGCGGCGCGTATCCGCGAGCGCCTTCGGCGAATAGGGGTCGCCGGGTTCCAGATAGATGAAGGAGCGCACAACCTCGGGCGGTATCTCGTCGGTCTGGCCGATCGTGATGTCGCCGAAGCCGGCGAGCGGCCCGGGCGCCAGGACATAGGTGACGTCCATGATGCCCGCGGCATGGTCGACGACCGGCCTGAGCTCGACCACCTTGGCGAGCGGGCGCGACTGGGCGCGCATATAGTCGACCAGCGCGGCCTGCGCGCCGCGAAGCGCGGCCGCCGTCGCAGGGTCGCCGGCCTTGAGCTTCGAAACCTTGAGCGGGTCCGCGATCGCCGGCGGGCCGGCCTCGTCGCGCTCGACCACGTCGATCTTGCGCAGGCCGAAGACCTTGCCCGGGCTGACCTTGACCGTGATCGGCACGGCATCCCGGTTGCGATGCGCCTCGAGCGTGCGGATGAGCGTGGCGTTCGGCTCGACGCCGAGCGTCAGCGATGTGCCGTTGACGACGAGCGCCACCTCCGCGTTGAAATAGCCCTGCGACCACAGCGCATCGACGAGCGGCTTGAAATCGGCAGTCATGCGCCGGGCCAGCGTCTCGCCGTCCGGCGGCGCATCCTGGCGCAGCCGATAGAGCAGCGAAGCGTCCTGCAGCGTGCGGGTCAGCGCCTTGGCATTCTCCGCGTCGCCGAGATCGAAATCGAGCTTGTAGGGCAAGGCAGACGCGCTCGGCGCCGGCGGCTCGTCCTTCTTGGTGAAGAGGCCGAACACGTCGAGCGACGACAGATCGAAAGCCCGGGCAGGTTCAGCCTGCAGGCTCAGCAGTGTGGCAAACGCATAGCCGCCGCTTAGCGCGACCGCATGCCCTGCCCTACGCCAAAACCGCATCCACCCTCCAAAGCAACCCCCCGCCACGCAATCAAACGGTGTCCCTGCCCGCAGCCATCATACGGCCCGAGCGGGCAGGCGCAATGCTCAAGCCGCTGGCCCGCCCTCCAGCAACCGACCGGGAAGCCTTGTCGGGAAAAGCCTAAGCTTTGGTTGCCGGCCTCGGGGGCTCCGGTCGCAGCAGCGCCCTGCCCGCGCTTCGCCGGCGCCACCGCCGATGCAGCGTTGACCCATCGTTAGAAAGGCGTGCGATAAGATCGCCGGATGTCCGGCACCTTCCTGCTGCTCGCCCAGGCCCTGATCTATTTCGGCGTGATGGCCACGCTGTTCCGGCTGCGCCACATGATGGGGCTCGGCGCGTTTCTATGCGCGCTCGGCGTCATGCACTTCCTCGAAACCTATCTGGCGGCGGTGTTCTTCATCGAGCTGCCCTTCGGCCTGCTCTCGCCCGGTTCGACGGTGCTGTTCTCAGGCAAGCTCGCGATCATCCTGCTGTTCTACATCCGCGAGGATGCCGAGACGGTGCGCCAGCCGATCTACGGGCTGCTGATCGGCAATTTCCTGATGGTCGCGCTGGTGGCGACGCTGCGGCTCTACGGCCCGCCCGTCAGCCTTCCCGGCTACAATCCGGACCTCGTGCTGATCGACCAGATGGGCGCGCTGATGGTCTGGGGCACGACGCTGCTCTTCGTCGATTCGATCGCCCTGATCCTGATCTACGAGAAGCTGCGCCGGCTCGTGCCCCGCTCGGTGGTCCTGCGCGCCGGCCTGAGCCTGGCGATCATCCTGACCTTCGATCAGCTCGGCTTCTTCGTCGGGCTTCACATGGTGACCGGCACCCCGCTCGGCGCATTGTTCGGCGGCTGGGTGGCGAAGATGGGCGCAGCCGCGGTCTATGCCGCGCTGATCGGGCTCTATCTCGGCCTGTTCGAGCGCGATGCGACCGAGTTGGCGCCGCAGCCGCTGCGGGATGTCTTCCACAAGCTGACCTATCGCCACAAATACGAGGAACTGCTTGGCAAGAGCGGCTTCGACGCGCTCACCGGAGCGCTGACCCGCGAGCGCTTCGAGGCGCTGGGTCAGGCGACGCTGGCACGCTGCGCGCCGGCGAGGCGCCCGGTCAGCCTGGCGATCCTCGATGTCGATCACTTCAAGAGCATCAACGACCGTTACGGCCATGTCACCGGCGACGAGGTGCTGCGGCGCGTGGTCGAATGCCTGCGCACGGAAAGCCGCAGCGACGACCTCATCTTCCGCTATGGCGGGGAGGAGTTCGTCGTGCTCTGCGAGAACATGCCGCATGACGCGGCATTGGCCTCGGCCGAGCGCATGCGCCTCGCCGTCGGCCGCACGCTGGCGGCGGAATTCGCCGCCGCCCCGACGATCAGCATCGGCGTCGCGACCTTCCCCGAGGACGGCGCCGATATCCGCGGGCTCGTCGCCCATGCGGACGCACATCTCTACGAGGCCAAGCGGCAGGGGCGCGACCGGGTCGTGGGAAACCGGCCCGCGCCGCAGACGCAAGAGGCGTAGCGCCACGGAGCCGGGGCGGGCTGCCGGCCCGGCTCGCCGCTGCGGAAACCTAGCGCAGTGTCAGCGCGACCGTCGCCAGCGGCGAGAGCTTGGTCACGACCTCGCCCTTTCCGGGGGAGAGCACGCCGCCGCAGAGGCTGCCGGTGGTGATGATCTGGCCCGCACGCAGGCCGCCGAGATCATCGCGCTTGCGGTTCGCCCAGGCCAGGAAGGGCACCATCGGATCGCCATTGCCGTGAACCGCGGGCTGGTCGTAGATCGTCACGCCATTGAGCGAGATGTAGCAGCCGAGGCCGCCGAGGTCATCGAGCGTCTTGATGTCGATCTCGGGACCGAGGATGTAGCCGCCATGGCCCATCGCATCGGCGAGCCAGAGCGGGAAGGCGACCTTGCCGAACCAGTTGGCCAGGCGGCTCTCGACGATCTCGATGCCGAGATAGGCCTTGTCGCAGCAGGCGAGCAGCTCGGCGCGCGAATAGGGTTGCCCTGGCCGGAACGGCACGTCGCGCGACAGCCTCAGCGCGAGCTCGATCTCGACGCGCAGCTCGGCGCCGATCGCACCCTCATAGACGTCGCCGGGCGCGAGATAGGGGCCGGGCATCAGCCCGGCGATCGGCGTGCCGTCCTCGGCGATGCCGACCTTCCAGCCGGCCTCGGCCAGGCCGAGCGCGCGGCCGACGGCCGCCTGCGCCGCAAGCCCCTCCGCCAGGGTCTCCGGCACCGGCAGTTTCGCCGTCTCGATCAGCGAGCGGTCGCGGCGGGCCTGCACGAGCGCATCGCGCACGGTCTCGACGGTGGTCGGCATGGAGTTACCTCTGCATCGCGGGCGGTCCACAGCGCCCTGGCCCGTGCTAGCGCAGCGCACCGGGTGCGACAAGACGCGCAGCAGCGTCCCGCCCATGCGCATGGAACCTCAGCCCCGCCGGCTGGTTGCCCCGTCATGATCGGCAATCCCCTTCGCTTGCGGAGAACCCTGACTTGCGCCGCCACGGCCGTGCTCCTCGTCGTCGCCGCCCGGGCGCAGGCGCCGATGCCGGCGCAGGATTTCGTCAACCAGACCGCCGTCGCCAACATGTTCGGCGTCGAAGCGGCGACGCTCGCGCTCAGCAAGAGCGGCTCGACCGCGATCAAGGCTTTCGCCCACCGCATCGCCGACGACCAGGCGTCTGCGACAAGCGGCCTGCGCCGCATCGTGGCCAAGCGCTCGGACGTCGCCCTGCCGGATCGCCCCGACGGCCGGCATCTCGAGCTGCTGCGCGACCTCGCCGGCAGGCAAGGCCCGGATTTCGACAGGGCCTATGTCGACAGCCAGCGCCGGACGCATCAGGAGACCGCCACCCTGATGGAGCGCTATGCGAAGGAGGGAGGCGACCAGGAGCTGAAGAGCTTCGCCGAGCAGTCGCTGCCGCTCTTCCGCGACCTCGACCGCAGAGCGCGTGATCTGCCTGCCGGACCGTAACTCCCGCCTCCCACCGGCAGGCCATCGGCGCGCCGCCTCGGACCCCGCCTCAATCCCCGGCAAAGTCGGAGCACTCGCGCCGCGAAGCCGCGCCGCCTCTGGACATCAAGCCTCAAAGCCGCTCAAGAAGCAGGCGGTCACGCTGCGGCAATGACCGCACGGTTCCGCGACGTCCGGCTCCCGCCGCAGGCGCTGACGGACGGACAAGAAACGGCTTGGGAGGAGTTAGGGAATGAAATCGCTCTGGGTCATGGCCGCCGCGCTCGGCGCCGCGCTCAGCCTGCCCGCGCAGGCACAGGACAAGGTCAAGCTGGTCGACGTGATCGAGCTTTCGGGCGCGGGCGCCGCTGCCGGCACCAACTGGAAGAACGGCGCGGACATGGCCGCCGCCGACATCAACGCCAAGGGCGGCATCCTCGGCAAGCCGGTCGAGATCGTCCATTACGACACGCAGACCAACCCCGGCAACACCCGCGCCGCCGTGCAGCGCGGTATCGACGAAGGCGCCTACGCCATCCTCGGCCCGATCTTCTCCGGCCCGATCGGCGCCTCGATGCAGATCTCGCAGCGCGCCGAGGTCGCCCAGATCGTCGGCGGCGAGGGGGCCGGCTTCACCAAGCAGGGCAACCCCTACATCTTCCGGACCTCGCTCAGCCAGACGGCGGCGATGCCGAAAATCGCCAAATATCTGAAGGACACCGTCAAGGCCGGCTCGATCGCCGTGGTCTGGGTCAACAACGACTTCGGCAAGGGCGGCCGCGACGCCATCCTGCCGGAGCTCGAGAAGGCCGGCATCAAGGTCGCCGTCGACGTCTCGACCGAGCAGGGCCAGGCCGATTTCACCGCCGACGCGATCAAGGTGAAGAACGCCAATGCGGACGCCGTCTTCGTCTATCTGAACGAGGAGGAGAGCGCCCGCTTCCTGCGCGCCGCCAAGCAGCAGGGCATCGCCAAGCCGATGATCGGCGAGACGACGCTGCTCGGCGCCAAGGTTCTGGAGCTCGCCGGCGACGCCGCCAACGGCGCCAAGGGCCATGTCGGCCTCTCGACCGACGCGCCGATCCCGGCCCTGCAGGAATTCGGCAAGCGCTACCGCGAAAAGTACGGCTTCGCCTCCGACCATAACGGCATCAAGGGCTACATGGCCGTGTTCATGGTCAAGTGGGCGACGGAGAGGCAAAAGAAGCTCGACAAGAAGGGCCTCGCCGACACGCTGCGCGGCGCCACCATCAAGGCGAGCGAGGAGCCCGGCGTTCTGATGGACACGGTGATCGAGCAGAACGGCGACCTCGACCGCGAGAGCTTCCTCGCCGAGGTCGTCAACGGCAAGCAGGTGATCAACACCACCTTGCCGCGGATCAAGCCGTAAACGGTTTCGAACCGCGCTCGTCATTGCGAGCGCAGCGAAGCAACCCAGGAGCGGCAGAGCTCCACGTCCCCCTGGATTGCTTCGTCGCTCACGCTCCTCGCAATGACGGCGGGCGGAATGTCCCGCCCGAGCAAGAGATGGCCGGGTCAAGCCCGGCCATGACGCCAGTCGCCCGAGACAAGGTCAGCCATGGCCGAATTCATCGCCTATCTCATCGCCGGCATCGCCACGGGTGCGATCTATGCGCTCGCCGCGATCGGCTTCACGCTGGTCTGGCAGACCTCGCAGACGATCAACTTCGCGCAGGGCGAGTTCGTCATGCTGCCGGCCGTGCTGATCCTGCTCGCGGTCAAGCTCTTCGGCCTGCCGCTCTGGGCCGGCGGGCTTATCGGTATCGCGGTGTTCCTCTTGATCTTCGGCGCCGGCTTCAAGCTCGTCGTCGTCGACCCGATGATCAAGCACGGCGTGCTGCCGCTCGCCATCGCCACCATGGCGCTGTCGATCATCATGAAGGAAGGCGCCAAGGACGGCTTCTCGGCGGAGGCGCAGAGCTTCCCCTCGCTGGTGCCGACCGACATGGTCAACCTGCTGGGCATATCGATCTCGCTCCAGCATCTCGCGATCATCGTCGTCGCCTTCGCGGCGATCGGCCTGCTGCAATGGTTCGTCGGCGGCACGAAGCTTGGCCGGCAGATGCAGGCAACGGCGCAGAACCCGACGGTCGCGCGCATCCTCGGCATCCCCGTCGAGCGGATGGTGCTGCTCACCTTCCTGCTCAACGCGGCGCTTGCCGTCGTCGCTTCGCTGCTGATCTCGCCGATCTATCTGGCCAAATTCTCGAATGGCGAGACCATCGGCCTCTTCGCCTTCATCGCGGCCATCGTCGGCGGCTTCAACCAGGTGCGCGGCGCGCTCGTCGGCGGCATCCTGATCGGCGTCGCGGATTCGCTCGCTGCCGCCTACATCTCGACGCAGTACCGGCTGGCCGTGCCGCTGGTGCTGCTTGTCGCCATCATCCTGGTCAAGCCGGAAGGGCTGATGGGCCGCAAGGAGGAGCGCCGCGTATGAGCGCCCCTGCCCTGCAAGACGCCGCCGCCTCCCCGCCCCGCGCCGCGCGCCGGATCGACGCCGCGCTGGTCGCGCTCATCCTCGGCGCCGTCATCCTCTGGTTCGCGCCGGTCGGCATGGGCCGCTACGGCACCTATGTGCTCTCGCTCTGGCTGGTGATGAGCATCGGCGTGATGGGGCTCAACCTCACGCTCGGCTATGCCGGCCAGACCTCGCTGGCGCAGGCCGCCTTCATGGGCCTCGGCGCCTACGCTACCGCGATCCTGACCACGAAATTCGGCGTGAGCTGGTATGCAGCCTTCGGCATCTCCGGCCTCCTGACCTTCGCGGTCGGCCTCCTGCTCGGCTTCCCGGCGCTGCGTGTCCGCACGCATTACCTCGCCTTCGTGACCCTCGCCTTCTCGACGCTGGTCTGGCTCGTGCTGCGCAACGAGCAATGGCTGACCGGCGGCACCTTCGGCATCTCCAACATCAACCGGCCGGAATTCTTCGGCATCAAGCTGTTCGGCGCGCTCGAATTCCATCGTTTCGTCGTCGTCGTCACGCTGATCCTGTCGCTGGCCTTGTGGTGGCTGATCCGCTCGCCCTGGGGCCGTGCCTTCACCGCGCTGCGCGAGAACCCGGTCCGGGCCGCGAGCCTCGGCATCGACACCCGCGCCTATACACTGCTCGCCTTCGCCATCGGCTCCGCCTATGGCGGCTTCGCGGGCGCGCTCTACGCACCGCTGGTCGAGTTCATCGATCCCTCTCCCTTCGCGCTGTCGCAGAGCTTTTCGCTGCTGCTGATGGTGGTGGCGGGCGGCGCCGGTTACCTCTTCGGCCCCTTCATCGGCGCGCTGCTCGGCGTCGTGCTGCCGGAGTGGCTGCGCTTTGCCGGTTCGCTCTACCTCATCCTCTTCGCGGCGATCGTGCTTGCGCTGCTGGTCGTCTGCCCGCAAGGCGTCAGCGGCCTCGCCGAGCGCGGCTGGAACGTCCTCCGGCGCAAGAGCGGAGGCGCGCGATGAGCTCGGTCCTCGAAGTCCACGACCTGCACAAGGCCTTCGGCGGCATCAAGGCCGTGAACGGCGTTTCTTTCTCGGTGAACGAGGGCGAGATCCTCGGCATCATCGGGCCGAATGGCTGCGGCAAGTCGACCCTGTTCAACTGCATCCTCGGCCAGCTCGAACCGACGCAAGGCGCGGTGAAGCTCGACGGGCGGGACGTCACCAATATGCGCCCGTCCGCGCTCAACCGGCTCGGCGTCAGCCGCACCTTCCAGCTGCTGCAGGTCTTCCCGGAACTCTCGGTGCGCGAGAACCTGATCCTCGCCGGCCAGGAGCATCAGGGCTCGATGCTCGGCCGACTGTTCGGCGCGCGCGATGCGGGGCTTTCGGAAAAGGCCGAGCAGATGATCGGCTTCTTCAAGCTCGGCCATCTCACTGACGCCAAGGCCGGGGGCTTGTCCTATGGCCAGCAGAAGCTGCTCGATGCGGCCATGGCTTTCATGGCCGGCCCGCGCCTCGTGCTGCTCGACGAGCCGGCCGGCGGCGTCAACCTCACCATGCTGGGCGATCTCAAGGAGCGCCTGCGCGCCATCAATGCCGAGCAGGGGGCGACCTTCGTGGTGATCGAGCACAACATGGATTTCGTGATGTCGCTCTGCACACGCGTGATCGTGCTGGCGGAAGGCAGGATGCTGGCCGAGGGCACGCCGGCCGAGGTCCGCGCCAACCCGGCCGTGATCGAAGCCTATCTGGGGCATTGAAACATGCGTCATTCTCGGGCGGAGCGTAGCGCAGACCCGAGAATCTCTGGCAGGAGATGCTCGGGTCAAGCCCGAGCATGACGGGCAGGACGGAGTCAGGAATGACCACACCCATCCTCGAACTCGACGGCGTGGTCGGCGGCTATGGCGCCATGACCATCCTGAACGGCACCTCCTTCGCGGTGAAGCGCGGCGCAATCACCACCGTCATCGGACCGAACGGCGCCGGCAAGTCGACCGTGTTCAAGGCGATCTTCGGCCTGCTCAAGCTGCGCGAAGGCCGCATCCGCTTCGACGGGCAGGACATCACCGGCTGGAATCAGCGCAAGCTGCTCGAAGCCGGCATCTGCTACGTCCCGCAGGGGCGCAACATCTTCCCGGAGCTCTCGGTGCGTCACAATATCGAGCTGGGCGCGGTTGCCGCCGACTCCGGCATCACCGACATGCCCCAGCGGCTGGAGGCGGCGCTCGACCGCTTCCCGGCGCTCAGGCGCAAGGCCGACCAGCAGGCATCGACGCTGTCCGGCGGCGAGCAGAAGCAGCTCGAAATCGTGCGCGGCCTGCTGCTCGATCCGAAGCTCGTGCTGATCGACGAGCCCTCGATCGGCCTCTCGCCCCTGATGGTGCAGGAGACCTTCGGCATCCTCAGGGAGTTGCGCGCCAAGGGCGTCTCGATCCTGATGGTCGAGCAGAATGCCCGCTCGGCGCTGGAGATCTCCGATGAAGGGCTGGTGCTGGAGCTCGGCCGCACCCGCATGCAGGGGCCGGCGGCGGAGATCCTCGCCGATCCGCGCATCGGCCAGCTCTTCCTCGGCGGGACGCTGAGCGAGGTGGCTTGAGCGACAGGCGCTCCCCTTCCCCGTCATTGCGAGCGCAGCGAAGCAATCCAAGGTGACCGGGTTGAGCGCTCAAGCCCAGTCCCCCCTGGATTGCTTCGTCGCTTCGCTCCTCGCAATGACGGTAGACGCGTCCGGCCTTTGACAGCGGCGCCCTCTCCTGTCGGGATAGCGTCGAACTACGAGACCGGAGCTTGCGCCATGAAGATTCGCGCCGCCGTCCTGAACGAAAGCCCGGTCGCCGCGCCCTATGCGCAAAGCCGCCCGCTGCGGATCGAGGAGCTCGACCTCGCCCCGCCCGGCCGCGACGAGGTCCTCGTGAAGATCCGCGCCGCCGGGCTGTGCCATTCCGATCTCTCGGTGATCGACGGCAACCGCCCGCGTCCGGTGCCGATGGTGCTCGGCCATGAGGCCGCGGGCGAGGTCGTCGAGACCGGCGAAGGCGTCGACGACCTGCAGCCCGGCGACCGCGTCGTGATGGTGTTCGTGCCGTCCTGCGGGCATTGCGCCCCTTGCGCGGAGGGCCGCCCTGCCCTCTGCGAGCCCGGCAACGCCGCGAATGGGCGCGGCGAGATGCTGGGCGGCGGGCGCCGGCTCTCGGTCGATGGCCAGCCGGTGCATCATCATATCGGCGTCTCCGCCTTCGCCGAGCATGCGGTGATCTCGCGCCGCTCGCTGGTCAAGATCGAGGCGGATATCCCGCATGAGATCGCAGCTTTGTTCGGCTGCGCCGTGCTGACGGGTGTCGGCGCCGCCGTGAACACGGCGCGGATCAAGGCTGGCGAGACGGTCGCGGTGGTCGGGCTCGGCGGCGTCGGGCTCTCGGCCCTGCTGGGCGCCATCGCTTGCGGCGCCTCGCGGGTGATCGCCGTCGACCTCGCGCAGGATAAGCTCGACCTCGCGCTGGCGCTGGGCGCGACCGATGCCTTCAAGGCCGACGAGCCGGATGTCGTCGAGGCGGTCAGGCAGGCGACCAAGGGCGGCGTCGATCACGGGCTGGAGATGGCCGGCTCGGTCAAGGCGCTCGACCTCGCCTACCAAATCACGCGGCGCGGCGGCACGACCACGACCGCCGGCCTCGCCAACCCCGCCCATACGCTGTCGCTCTCGCCGGTCAGGCTGGTCGCGGAGGAGCGGACGCTGAAAGGGTCCTACGTTGGCTCCTGCGTGCCCTCCCGCGACATCCCGCGCTTCATCGAGCTCTACCAGCGCGGGCGGCTGGCCGTGGACAAGCTCTGGACCAGCTCGGGCAGCCTCGACGAGATCAACGAGGGCTTCGACGCGCTGAACGAAGGCCGCACGATCCGGCACATCGTCAGGATGTAGTCCAGCCGCCGTCATGCTCGGGCTTGCCCCGAGCATCTCTTGAAGGATGAGGCTCCCGCCCCGTCTCGGCCTGAGATTCTCGGGTCGAAGCTGTGCTTCGCCCGAGAATGACGCGATGCGTTCTCAACCGTGCTTGTGCACGATGGTCTTGGTCACCGCGAACTCCTCGAGCGCGATAAAACCCTTCTCGCGGCCATGGCCGCTCTTGCCTGTGCCGCCGAAGGGCAGTTCGATGCCGCCGCCGGCGCCATAGCCGTTGATGAAGACCTGGCCGGCGCGCACGCGCTTCGAGACGCGCTGCTGGCGCCCGCCATCCTTGGTCCAGACCGCGGCGACGAGGCCGTAATCCGTGCCGTTGGCAGCCTTGATCGCATCCTCCTCGTCATCGAAGGGGAAGGCGGCGAGCACCGGGCCGAAGACCTCGTCCTGCTCCAGCCGGTTGCCGCGCGGCACCGGGCCGAACAGCGTCGGCTGGACGTAGAAGCCGCCATTCGGCACGCCCTGGGCGATCTGGCCCTGAGCGATCACCGGGATGCCGGCCTCACGGCTCTGGTCGATGAAGCTCTGGACGCGGCCACGCTGCTTGGCGTTGATGACCGGGCCGCAATCGAGGTCCATCTCCGGCGTGCCGGCCCGGAGCTTGGAGAATTCCCTGGCGACGGCCGAGACGACGTCGTCATAGATCGACTTCTGCACGAGCAGGCGGCTGCCGGCGGAGCAGGTCTGCCCGGTGTTCTGGACGATGGCCTTGCAGGCGATCGGCACCAGCGCGTCGAGATCGGCATCCTCGAAGACGATCTGGGGCGACTTGCCGCCGAGCTCCAGCGTGCAAGGGATGAGATGCTCGGCGCAGGCATGCTGCACCATCTTGCCGACCTCGGGCGAGCCGGTGAAGGACATGAAGCCGATGCCCTGATGCGAGGAGAGCGCCGCGCCCGCCTCATGGCCGCGCCCCGCGACGATGTTGATCGCGCCATCGGGGAAGCCGACCTCGCTGGCGAGCTCCGCGAGGCGGAAGGCGGTGGCACAGGCATCCTCGGCCGGCTTGAGAACGACCGCGTTGCCCATGGCGAGAGAGGCGGTGAGCGAGCGCCCGATCATCTGCGCCGGATAGTTCCAGGGCAGGATATGGCCGGTGACACCATGCGGCTCATGGATGACGCTGACGCTGTAGCCGTTCAGGAAGGGAATGACGTGGCCGTGCACCTTGTCGGCCGCGCCGCCATAAAACTCGAAATAGCGGATCGTGGCGTCGATATCGGCACGGGCCTGGCTCATCGGCTTGCCGGTGTCGCGGGCTTCCAGCTTCGCCAGCTCGTCGAAATGATCCTGCACCTTGAAGGCGAGCTTGGAGATCAGGCGCCCGCGCTCTGCCGCCGTCAGCCGGCCCCAGGCACCGTCGAAGGCGACGCGGGCAGCGGTGACCGCGGCGTCGATGTCGGCGGCGTTGCCGCAAGCGATGCGGGCGAATTCCTCGCCGGTGGCGGGGTTGAGCTTGGCGAGGGTTTCGCCTGTCTGGCCAGCGACATAGCGGCCATTGATGAAATGTTGATTCATGTTCGTTTCCGATCGCTCTGGCCGGTGGCGCCGCCCCGGCGGAATCGCGTGCACGCTGCCGGTTCATGCCTGTCTGCGCAAGGCGGCAGGCGGACGCGCTCCCCCGCAACCGGCGCAGGGCCGGCAGACCAGCATGCATTTGACAGGCCCGACCCGGCGCCGCTTACCTGCCCTTGGCTTCAGAGGAGATCCGAACGGCAATGGCGCAGGCGCTGGAAGGCATCGTGGTCGTCGCGCTGGAGCAGGCCGTGGCCGCTCCGACGGCGAGCTGCAAGCTGGCCGATGCCGGCGCCCGCGTGATCAAGCTGGAACGGCCGGAAGGCGATTTCGCCCGCGGCTATGACGGCTTCGCCAAGGGCCAGTCCTCCTATTTCGTCTGGCTGAATCGCGGCAAGGAATCCTGCCGCGTCGACCTGCGCCGGCCGGAGGATCTGGCGCTCGTCGCGGCGATGATCGCGAAGGCGGATGTGTTCATCCAGAACCTCGCGCCGGGCGCGGCCGAGCGCCTCGGCCTCGGCAGCGCCGCGCTGAGGGAGCGCCACCCACGCCTGATCACCTGCGACATCTCCGGCTATGCGCCCGGCACGCCGCACTATCGGCGCAAGGCCTACGACCTGCTGATCCAGGCGGAGGCCGGCCTCTCCGCCATCACCGGAACGCCCGAATCCGGTCCGTCACGGATCGGCATCTCGATCGCCGACATCGCCACCGGCCAGGCGGCCTATGCCGCCATCCTCGAGGCACTGCTGAAGCGGGCGCGCACCGGTGAAGGCTCGGCGATCGCGCTCTCGCTGTTCGATACGCTGGCCGAGCTGATGAACGTGCCCTACATCACGCGCCGCCATGGCGGCATCGAGCCGGCGCGGATCGGCCTCGCCCATCCATCGATCGCGCCCTATGGCGTTTTCTCGCTGCTCGACGGCGAAGTGCTGATCTCGATCCAGAGTGAGCGGGAGTGGCAAATCTTCGCGCGGGACGTGCTCGAAAGCCCGGAACTGGCCGGCGATGCGCGCTATGCCTCGAACGTCCTGCGCGTCAGCGCACGTGCCGCGCTCGATGGCGAAGTGCAGACGCGGCTGGGCCGCCGCCGCTTCGCCGAGGTCGCCGCGGCGCTCGACCGCCATGCCATCGCCTATGGCACCGTCTCGACGGTCGGCGGGCTGATCGACCATCCGGCGGCGACCGCCCTGCCCGTCCCCACGCCGAAAGGGCCGATCGAGATGCTGGCGCCGCCGGTCCTCGTCGACGGCGCGCGAGCGCCGATGCGCCCGGTGCCGGCGCTGGGCGAACATGACGACGCGCTGCGGGCCGAATTCGGTCGCCAGCCGGCCTTGTCCTGAGAGCGTTCCGAGCCCCTTCCATGCAGCATGCCCGCCATCACTCCGATATCCGCGATGCGATCGGCAGGCTCTGCGCCGGTTCCCCGGCGAATGCCGGTGCAGGTTCGACCGCAAGACGCCGCCGTACCGGGCCGCGCCGGTTTCGCCGGCCATGTGCTCAGCATGCCGAGATCCTACCGACGACCAGCGGGAGCGCCTGATTTGACCATCGACATCGACCACCTGCGGAGCTGGACCAACAGGACGGAGGACGCGCAGGACATCGTGACCCCGCGCCTCGTGCAGAGCTTCGACGCCACCTTCGGCCGGCATCTCGCCCCCCGGGGGCCAGGTGAGGCGCCGCTGGCGCTGCACTGGTGTCTGGCCCCGCCGATCTCGCCGATCGAAGCCTGCGGGCCGGACGGCCACGCGGCCAAGGGCGAATTCCTGCCGCCAGTGCCGCTGCCACGGCGGATGTGGGCCGGCGGGCGGATCGAAACCCTGGCTCCGCTGCGCGAAGGCGACGTGGTGACGCGCCGCTCCTCGATCGGCGAGATCAGCTACAAGGAAGGGCGCAGCGGGCCGCTCTGCTTCGTCGCGGTCCACCACGAATTCATGACCGAGCGCGGCGTGGCGCTGCGCGAGCGGCACGACATCGTCTATCGCGAGGCCGCGAAGCCGGGCACGGCAGCCGTAGCGAACGCACCGCCCGCCGGCACGGGCGAGCCCGCTGATCTGGTCTGGGAGATCGAAGCCAGCCCGCTGCTGCTGTTCCGCTATTCGGCGCTGACCTTCAACGGGCACCGCATCCATTACGATTTCCCCTATGCCACCGGCGTCGAGGGCTATGGCGGGCTCGTCGTCCACGGCCCGATCCAGGCGACGCTGATCGCCAACATCATCGTGACGCTCACCGGGGGAGAGCCGCTCGGGCTCGACTATCGCGGCCTCAGCCCGCTCATTGCCGGCGAAACCTTCCAGGTGAAGGCGAAGCGGCTGGCCGATGGCAGCGTCCGGGGCTGGACCGAGGGCGCCGACGGACGCCTGCGCATGGAAGGTTTCAGCCGGGCGGCCTGAAAGCCGCTCAGGCCGGCGGCGCGAAGGGCTGGGCGATCTCGTGGAAGAGCGGCAGCGCCTCGAGCCGCGCCGCATGGGCCGCCAGCGCGGGGATATCCTCGGCGGCGAGCAGGCCGGGATGGGCCTCCATGATGAAGCGTAGCGTCACCGCCACCGCGATATCGCCATGGTCGATCGCAGCGCCGAACCAGTAGGGCGTGCTCCTGGCGGCGCGGTCCCGCTCGAGCGCGGCGATCGCGGACAGGATCTGGCCGCGGCAACGATCGGCCCAGACCGCCGAGACCACCTCGTGCAGGCGCAGTTCGTAGAACAGGCTCACCGCCTTCTCGGCCGCGCCCATGGCCAGCGCCGTGACGGCCAGGATGCGCCGCCGCTGCGGGCCACTCCGTGGACAGAGCGCCTTCTCCGGCCCGACGAGATCGTCGAGGCAGTCGATGATGCTGTGGCTGTCGTAGAGCGCTTCGCCGTCGTCGAGCACCAGCGTCGGCACCCGCATCAACGGGTTGAGCGCGCGAATCCGCTCGCCCTCGCCGAAGACCGACCAGGGGCGGTGCTCGAAGGAAAGGCCGTAGAGCGCCAGGGTGATGCCGACCCGGCGGACGAAGGGGGAATCGTACTGGCCGATCAGGATCATCACGAACCTCCTTCGTCATGCGGCAGATACCGCGGCGGCGGCATCTTTCCCTTGTCCGAGCCGCGCCGCAATGCTGGGGCGCGATGCCTGCCCGCTTCAGAAAACTCGATCTATCTCTTTGTCAAAACACCAGATTCGCTCCGAGAAGCCGTTTCCCCTTTTCAACCCGATGCGCTACCCTTCCGTTCCTGCGCGGAGAGCGGGAACCGGAGATGGTGCTGGATCACAACCCCAACCGGCGCGAGACCTTGAAGGCCGGAGCCGCGATGGCCGTCAGCGCCGCCCTTCCCAGCGCAGCTGCGGCCCAGGCCCCTGCGCGCCTCAAGCTCAGGGTGCTGGAGACGACCGACCTGCACGTCAATGTCGTGCCCTACGACTATTTCCGGGACGGCCCCGACGACACGGTCGGCCTCGCCAAGACCGCGAGCCTGATCAAGGCGGCGCAGAGCGAGGCGAAGAACAGCCTGCTGTTCGACAATGGCGACTTCCTGCAGGGCTCCTCGCTGGGCGACTACATCGCCTACAAGAAGGGGCTGAAGGCCGGCGAGACCCATCCCATGCTCGCGGCGATGAACGCCCTGCCCTATCTCTGCGGCACGCTCGGCAACCACGAGTTCAACTACGGGCTCGAGTTCCTCGAACACGGCCTCGCCACGGCGGAATTCCCGCTGGTCTGCGCCAATGTCGAGCGCATCAGCGGCTACCCACTGGTCGATCCCTGGCGCCTGTTCGAGCAGAGCTTCGAGGACGAGGCCGGCGCCAAGCATCTGCTCAAGATCGGCGTGATCGGCTTCGTGCCGCCGCAGATCATGCAATGGGACAAGGCGAATCTCGACGGCAAGCTCAGCGCGACCGACATCGTCGACGCGGCCGGGAAGCACCTGCCCGACCTGCTCGACGCCCAGCCCGATCTCGTCATCGCGCTCTGCCATTCCGGCATCGCCGGCGGGGCACGGCGCGGGATGGAGGAGAATGCGGCGCTCCATCTTTCGAAGCTCGAGGGCATCGACGTCATCCTCACGGGGCACCAGCACCTCGTCTTTCCCGGCGGCAAGGCCTTCGACGACATTCCCGGCGTCGACAACGTCAAGGGCGCGCTCAATGGCAAGCCGGCCTGCCAACCCGGCTTCTGGGGCTCGCATCTCGGCATCGTCGACCTCGAACTGGAAAAGCGCGGCGGGCGCTGGGTGGTCGCCGATTTCAAGGTCGAGCCAAAGCCGATCTACGAGCGCACGCCCGACCGCAAGATCGTGCCGAAGGCCGCCGCCGAGCCAGCGATCCTGGCCAGCGTCAAGGCCGACCACGAGGCGACGCTCACCTATATGCGCGAGCCGGTGGGCAGCACCGCCTCGCCGATCCACTCCTACTTCGCGCTGGTGACGGACGACCCTTCGGTCCAGATCGTCGCCGAGGCCCAGATCGCCTATGCTAGGCCGCTGATGGCGCAGACGCGCTGGACGGACCTGCCGATCCTCTCGGCCGCCGCACCGTTCAAATCGGGCGGACGGGCCGGCCCTTCCTTCTACACCGACATCCCGGCAGGACCGCTGGCGCTGAAGAACGTCGCCGACATCTATCTCTACCCGAACACGGTGCAGATCGTCAGGATTCCCGGCGCGGAGGTCCGCGAGTGGCTGGAGCGCTCCGCCGGCATCTTCAATCGCATCGACCCCGCCGGCACCGGGGAGCAGCCGCTGATCAACCCCGGCTTTCCGGCCTTCAACTTCGACGTCATCGACGGCGTGACCTACCGGATCGACGTCACGCAGCCCTCGCGCTACGACAATGACGGCAAGCTCGTCGCCCCGGACTCCCGCCGCATCCGCGATCTCGCCTTCGCCGGGCAGCCGATCGACGAGGCCGCCGACTTCCTCGTCGTCACCAACAACTACCGCGCATCCGGAGGCGGCAATTTCCCGGGCACCAAGACGACCGTGGTCCTCGCGGCCCCTGACCTGAACCGCGACGTGATCGTGCGCCATATCGTCGGCAGGAAGGCGATCGAGCCGAAAGCGGATGGCAACTGGTCCCTGGCGCCGCTGCCGGCCGGCCTCGAGGTCACGTTCCTGACCTCGCCGGCCGCCGTCGGCAAGCTGCCCGCGGGGCTCAGGGCGGAGCCGGCGGGCGACGGGCCCGACGGCTTCGCCAGATACCGCCTCCTGGCCTGACCTGGAAGGGTATGGCTTCGTCCACGATTCGTCGGCGAAACCGCGGGACGAACACACGTTTCCTTAAGGGATTTTTATCGAGACTGGCCCGCGCTGGCGTAATTCATGCGCCATAGGGCGGGCCCGATGATCGTCGATGTTCACGAGCGCAACATCTCGATGAAGTCCGAGTTGGTTGCGGCGCTCTACGCCACGCCGGGGACGATCCAGATCGGCACGGTGACCGTAGCCATGGTGATGATCGCCGCGGGGTTCCTGACCGGCGGCGACCCAGCCTTCTACGCGATGGCCGCGACGATGGTCGCGATCGGCGGCTTCCGCCATCTCGCCCACCGGCACTACCAATCGATCCGCCTCGCCTCCGCCGGCACCCGCGACATCGAGCGGCTCGAAAACCTCGCCATGGCCGGAGCCTGGTCGACCGCCGCCCTGGTCGCCGCGTTCGGCTCCTATGCGGTGCTGCGCTATACCTACGAACCTGTGGCCGTGCTGGCGATCGCCCAGACGATCGGCTACCTCGCCGGCATATCCGGGCGCAACAGCTCGCGCCCGGTGATCACGCGCGTCCAGGTCCTGCTGGCGGCGACGCCCTTCATGCTGGCCCTGCTCTGGACGCGGGATCCGGCCTATCTGCTGATCGGGCTCTCGGTCGCGCTCACCGCGGTCCTGACCTTCTCCAGCGCCCGCGTGATCCACCAGATCTTCCTGGCGCGGCTGCGGACCATGCGCGAGCTGGAGCATCTCGCGGTCAACGACACCATCACCAGCCTCTACAACCGCCGCGGCTTCATGCGCGAGATCAGGGCCGTGGCCGCGGCCGGACGGCCGGTGACGCTAATCTCGATCGACATCGACCGCTTCAAGGGCATCAATGACAGCTTCGGCCATGATGTCGGCGATGCGCTGCTGCGGGCGGTGAGCGAGACGCTGCTGGCCGAGATCGGCCCCGGCGACATCGCCGCACGCACCGGCGGCGACGAATTCATGGTGGCCACACCCCGCCCGATCGACGAGGCGAGCGCGCTCGCCGCGCGCCTGGTCATGCTGCTCGCCAGCCAGCGCATCATCGGTGGACGCCACGTCACGGCCACCGCCAGCATGGGCATCGCGCCGGCCGGCTGCGCCCCCTCGATCGAGGAAGCGCTGAAATGCGTCGACATCGCACTCTACCGCGCCAAGCTCGACGGCAGGAACCGCTTCGTCATGTACAGCGCCGCCATCCGCGACGATCACGAGGACGGCCTGGCGCTCGAGACCGAGCTGCGCGAGGCGATCCGCCACGGCGAATTCGAGCTGCAGTTCCAGCCGATCTACAATCCCCGCTCCGGCACGGCGACGCTGGCCGAGGCGCTGCTGCGCTGGCGCCATCCACGCCGCGGCACGGTGAGCCCCGAAATCTTCATCCCGCTGGCCGAGCGAACCGGCCTGATCACCGTGCTCGGCTCCTGGGCCCTCGGCGAGGCGATCCGGACCGCGCTGTCCTGGCCGCGCAGCGTTGGCGTCAGCGTCAACGTCTCGGCCCGCCAGTTCGACCACGGCCACGACATCGTCGGCCTCGTCGAGGCGCTGCTGCGGATGAGCGGGCTCGAACCGCATCGGCTGACCATCGAGATCACCGAAAGCTCGCTGATCGACGACCCCGACCGTGTCGTCGCCCGCCTTGTCGCGCTGCGGGCGCTCGGCGTGCGGATCGCGCTCGACGATTTCGGGACGGGCTACTCCTCGCTCAGCTATCTCGCGCATCTGCCGATCGACACGATCAAGATCGACCAGGCCTTCACCCAGGAGATCGGCACCTCGCGCAAGGCGGATTCGCTGATGAACGCGATCACCCAGCTCGCGCATGACCTGAAGCTGCGCCTGATCGTCGAGGGCGTCGAGACGCAGGAACAGCTTCAGGTCATTGAAAAGCACGCCGTCCACGGCATTCAGGGCTTCGTTTTCGCCCAGCCGATGACAGCGGACGAATTGCTGCCCATGATCGGCAATCGCGTGGCGACGGGACGGACGAGAGCGGCACGCTCCCGCTCCGGCTCGCGCAAATCGGACCGCTTCAGTCAGGTCGCCTGAAACGCTCCGGTCGCAGAAGCCCGTGCGAGCCGGAGGCCTTGGATGCAGCGCCCGAACTATCCAAGCGGGAAGGATCTGCTGAGCGCCGACGCCGTGTCGCGCTTCGACCTCGACGACATCATGGAACGCGCCGAACGACATCTGCGCGAGGAAGAGATGGAGAAGGCGGGCCACGCCCTTCCCGAACCGCCGGCGCCGCGCCGGCGGCCGAAAGTGATCGCGACACTGTTCGACCAGCGCAGCACGCGCACGCGGCTCGGCTTTCAGGCTGCCGCGGCGCGCCTCGGCCACCAGTCGATCGACGCCTATGACACCGATCGCAACCGGATCGGCCAGACGACCGGCGAATCGATCGAGGACCATATCCACACCGTCGAGCTCTACAGCGACCTCCTCGTGGTGCGCTCGCATATGGAGGACCTGCCCTATCGCGTCGGGCGGCTGAGCTATCTGCCGGTCATCAATGCCGGCAACGGCGCCGACGAGCACCCGAGCCAGGCGCTGGTCGACATCTTCGCCATCCGCCAGATGCGCGGGCCGATCGAGACGCTCGGCATCGCGCTCTCCAGCGACACGCGGGCGCGCTTCGCGATCTCCTTCGTCAAGATGCTGAAGCTCTCGCCGCCGAAGCGCTTCACCCTGTGCTGCCTGCCGGACGCGCCGCTCAACCCGGCGATGCGCGAGGCGATGACCGTCCTCGCCAATCTCGGCACCGCGATCGGCATCGTCCACGACATCCGCCAGACGCTCGACCACGACGTGCTCAGCATCCAGATGCAGGATATGAGCAAATTCGCCCATGCCGCGCTCGGCAACGAGGCCGTCGACAAGGAAAAGGAAAGCGAACCCTTCACCCTCACAGCCCGCAAAATCCTGGATGCCCGCTCGGACACGCTGATCCTCAATCCCCTTCCGCGCTTCTCGGAGCTCGATACCTCATGCGACAGCCTCCCGAACGCAGGCTATTTCCGTCAGGTCCAGCTCTCGGTGCCGATGCGGATGGCCATTCTCGAGCGCATGCTGCTCGGCATACCCTGGACCGGGCAGGCCGACAGTTTCCCGCCTTCCTCGGGTGGATGAGCCTCTACCTCGCCTCCTATCTCGCCATCGCCCTCTCGATCCGCCTGCTCTCGGGATATCTGACCGTCATCGAGATCGGCCTGCTGCGTTCGGTCGGCAGCCTCGCCATCGCCGGCTCGGTCGCCTGGACGAGCGGGGCCACGGAACGACGCAGCTTCATTCCACGCAGTCTGCGCGACGACGTCATCCGGAGCGTCCTGCATCTCATCGGCTCGCTCGCCCTGATCTGGAGCCTGGCGCATCTGCCGCTCGCGGTCGTCACCACGATCGAGTTCACCGGCCCGCTCTTCGCCGCCGCGCTCATCTTCCTGGCGCTCCGGCGCAAGCCGGCGGCGGGGTCGGCCCTCGGCCTCACCATACTGACGGCGGGGATCGGCCTGCTGTTGCTCCGGCTCGACGCCGTACCCAACCGCGACATCGTCGTGGCACTGGGCGCCGTCGCGATGCTGACGACGACCAATCTGATGCTGGCAAAGCTGGCGGCGCAGCGCGGCACGCTCTCGATCGTGCTGCTCATGCACGCGATCCAGCTGCCGCTCTACCTGTTGCTGTGGCTGCTGGTGCCGGACCATTGGTCCGCGCCGCCACAGCCCTATCGGCTCGCCTTCCCCGCGCCGGAATTCGCGATCATCGGCGGGGCGGTGTTCGCCCTGATCGTCGGGGGCTTCGTCTCGCAGGCGGTGCTCGCCAATGCGTCGCGCCACGGCACGCCGCTGCAGCTCTGCAGCGCCGACACGCTGCGCGTGCCGCTGATCACGCTGGCGGCCTATCTCGCCCTAGCGGAATGGCCGCCGCAGGACCTGCTTCTGCCCGGGCTGGTGGTCTTGTGCGGCGTCATCCTCACGAGCCTGCCGCAGCCGGCAGGCTCGCGGATCCGTTCCGATCAGCTCGCGCCGCAAGCCGATCGGTAGGGGTGTCCGGGCTCCCGGAGGACGCGCCGGACCAAGCGCGCCGGAGCGGTGCCTTCCCGATCAGGGAGCGATCTCGAAGACCACGTTGACCTGCGTGCGGTAGGTGTTCTCGCCGCTCGCCAGCGGAACCGCTGCATCGCTCGCCGCCATCCGCATCGGCCCGCCATAGGGCATCGGCCGCGGCATGATCGACTGCTCCTCGATCGACAGGATCTTGCCGAGCTTGATATCGGCCGCCTCCGCCAGGGTCTTTGCCCGGGCGACCGCATCGGCGACGGCGAGCTTGCGCGCCTCGGTCAGGGTCGGCTTGAGATCATCCTTCAGGAAGACGATCCCGCCACCCTGGTTGACGCCCAGGCTGACCGCCTTGTCGAGGATGGCGCCGGCATCGCCGAGCTTGCGGACGCGCACGGTCACGGCGTTGCTGACGGTGTAGCCGATGATCTTCGGCTCGACATTGCGCTCCTTGCCCGGCTGGGCGAAGCGCGGCTGGATGCTGAGACCCGAGGTTTGCAGGTCGCGCTCGGCGACCCCTGCTTCCTTGAGCGCCGCCAGAACCTGCTTCATCGCCTCGCTGTTGGCGGAGAGCGCCGCACGCGCCGTCTCGCCCTCGCGCAGCACGGTGAGGTTGAGGATCGCCATGTCCGGAGCGACTCCGACCTCGCCCTCGCCGATCACGCTGATGCGCGGCGACGGCTGGCCGACCGGGTTCTGCTGAGCCGATGCGGGAGCGGAAAGCAGCGCAGCCGCGCCGACCAGAACGGTTCCGGCCAGGGTGAGGACAAGGCGGTTCGACATGGTGACTCCTGTTGGCACCTGGCCTCCAGCGGCCGGGAATGCCGCATCGGAACCGGGACATCTTGTCGAAATTATCACGGCGGCGCTGCCAGAGGGCCGCACACGGCTTGCCGCTGCCCGACCGACAGACCATCATCCTGCGAAAAGGGCCGCCATGTCCAAGACCTTATTCACCGCTGCGGCGCTTCTCATCGGACTTGCCGGGCAAGGAGCGCTGGCGGCAGGATCCGAACTGCTCGGCTGCCGCGGCCCCTTCGCGAAAGGCGCCAGCGCAGCGACGCTCGTCGCCGCCTTCGGCGCCGCCAATGTCGCGCATGAGGATCTCGATGTCGGTGAAGGCTTCACCGAGCCGGGCACGGTGATCTTCAAGAATGACGGGAAGCGGCGGATCGAGGTGTTCTGGCACGACAGCGAGACGCGCCGCCGCCCCAGCCGCATCATCGTACGAGAGCCTTCGACCTGGCGTGTCGCGGTGTCGGGCGACGGCAGCGCGACTCTGGGAATCGGCTCCGAGCTGGCGACGGTAGAGGCCGCCAATCGCAAGCCCTTCACGCTCAACGGCTTCGGCTGGGACGGGGCCGGCTATGTCGGCGAGTGGAGTGGCGGCCGGCTGGCGAAGCTCGATGGAGGATGCAGCCTTTCGCTGCGTTTCGGCCCCTCCCCGCAGGCAAAGCCCGTCGCCCTGTCGAAGGTCTCGGGCGACAAGCCCTTCGCTTCGAACGCCCCCGGAATGCGGGCGGTGAGGCCGCGCATCGAGCAGATTTCGCTGGGCTGGCCGCAGTAGCGACCCGGCTATTCCTCGACCAAACGGCGCGCGATGACCTGCGCCTGGATCTCGGCCGCGCCCTCGAAGATGTTGAGGATGCGCGCGTCGCAGAGCACGCGGCTGACCGGATATTCCAGCGCGAAGCCGTTGCCGCCATGGATCTGCAAGGCGTTGTCGGCCGCCGCCCAGGCGACGCGGGCGCCGAGCAGCTTGGCCATGCCGGCCTCGAGATCGCAGCGCCGCTCGGCATCCTTCTCGCGGGCGGCGAAATAGGTGAGCTGGCGGGCGATCAGGATCTCGGCAGCCATCATCGCGAGCTTGTCGGCGACGCGCGGGAAGGCGATCAGCTTCTTGCCGAACTGGATGCGCTCCTGTGCGTAGCGCAAGCCGAGGTCGAAGGCCGATTGCGCCACGCCGATGGCGCGCGCCGCGGTCTGGATGCGCGCTGCCTCGAAGGTCTGCATCAGCTGCTTGAAGCCCTGCCCCGGCACGCCGCCGAGCAGGTTTTCGCCCTTCACCTCGAAGCCATCGAAGGCGAGCTCGTATTCCTTCATGCCGCGATAGCCGAGCACCTCGATCTCGCCACCGGTCAGGCCATCGACCGGGAACGGCTCCTCCTCGGTGCCGCGCGGCTTCTCGGCGATCAACATCGAGAGCCCCTTGTAGCCGGGCTCCGACGGATCGGTGCGGACGAGCAGCGTCATGATGTCGGCCCGGACGGGATGGGTGATCCAGGTCTTGTTGCCATAGACCTTCCAGACCGCGTCGCCCCCCTCGCCTTCCTTCACCGCCTTGGTGCGCAGCGAGGCGAGGTCCGAGCCGGTATTCGGCTCGGTGAAGACGGCGGTCGGCAGCACCTCGCCGGAGGCGATCTTCGGCAGCCATTTCTCCTTCTGCTCCGGCGTGCCACCGCAGAGGATCAGTTCGGCCGCGATCTCGGAGCGGGTGCCGAGCGAGCCGACGCCGATATAGCCGCGCGACAATTCCTCCGAGACGACGCACATCGAGACCTTCGACAGCCCCATGCCGCCGAAATCCTCGGGAATGGTAAGGCCGAAGACGCCGAGCTCGGCCATCTTCTCGACGACGGGCAGCGGAATATAGTCGTTGGCGAGGTGCCATTCATGGGCGTGCGGCGTCACTTCCGCGGCGCAGAAGCGGCGCATCTCGGAGCGGATCGCCTCCAGCGTCTCGTCGAGGCCGGGATCGCCGACGCTGTGGGAACCATCGCTCTGGCTGAAGAGGGCGACGAAGCGGGCGCGGTTCTCCGGCGTGTTGCCCTCGGCGATCAGCGCCTCGGCGGCATCGGTGCGGGCGGCGGCGATCGCCTTCTGCGACAGGCCGAGCGCCGGCAGCCTGACGATCTCGCCCTGGCTCATCGGGATGCCGCCGAAGATCTGGGCGGCATATTCGCCCGCGCCGATGCGCAGCGCAAAGTCCTCGACGGCACCGTAGCGCCCCTCGGCGTGAAGGCGCTCGCCATAGGCCGCAAGCTCGCGCAACGCCGTGACATAGGTCGCGAGCCAGGACAGGCCATGGGCGGCATGCTGCTCGGCCTCGAGCCGAGCCGACGAAATCCGGCCGTCGACGAGCACCTTCTGCCGCACTGCGGCAACCGCGGCCTCGAACAGCGCCTCGAAGCCCGGCAGAGCTGCCGCGATCAGTTCGGCCGCATTGGCCTGATGCTTCGATTTGGCTGCATTATCGGCGTTCATTGTCTCGGCCTCCCTTTGTTGCGACGCAGCATAAGAGGAGTTCCGCGGAAACCGAAACCCTCCTTTCTGCGGAGGCGACGGAACGGATCGTCGGCCTATTTCCTGCTGGCCAGGACGACGCCGAGGATCGTCACCGCCATGCCGCCGATCTGCAGCGGCGTCAGCATCTCGCCGAAGAGAAGCCAGGCCTCGAGCGCAACGAGCGCCGGCACGAGGTAGAGGAAAGTGGCGATGCGCGAGACCTCGCCGCGGCGGATCATGAACAGATAGAGCCAGATGCTGCCGATCGAGAGCACGATGACCGACCAGGCCAGCACGAGCAGCATGGTCAGGTTCCATTCGATCCGCATCGGCTCGAAGGCGACGGCGAAAGGCAGCACGACGAGGGCCGCGGCGACGTACTGGATCGCCGTCATCGTCCGCAGATCGCCGGAGATCACGCGCGCCTTCTGGTAGAAGGTGCCGAAGGTGACCGCGAACATGCCGCCGATATTGATCAGCATCGGGACGAGCACGCCCCAGAGCGCGGCCGGCTCGACGCCGCTGAGCTGCGGCTGGAGCACCAGCGCGATGCCGAGGAAGCCGCAGGCGATGCCCAGCCAGCGGATGCCGGAAATGCGCTCGCCCACGATGACCGGCGCGAACAGCGCCGTAAGGATCGGCTGGAGCCCCGCGATCAGGCCGGAGATGCCGGCCGGCAAGCCGTGGCGCACCGCCCACCAGACGCCGGCGAGGTAGATACCGTGCAGCAGGATGCCGGTGATGGCGACGTCCAGCACGGCGCGGCGCCCGCTCGGCCAGGGCGCGCCGGTCGCCAAGGCAATCAGCACGAGCAGCGTGGCCGCGCAGGCGAAGCGCACGACCAGGAAGGTCAGCGCATCGGCATGTCGCGCCGAGTAGCCCGCCACCACCCAGCCCGTGGACCAGAGGAAGACGAAGACGAGCGGCATCGCGCGCAGGAGCAGAGACGGCATGAAGACCCGCGGAGGCAATCGGCAACGGCCGTCTCTAGCCCGGTTCATGCCATCGCGACAGCGCATCGGCGCGGTCGGGCCATGCCCTGTGCGCCCTGTCGCGGGCGGAGCTCAATCGCGATCCGGCGCGCCCGGCGGGAAATAGTGGCGATAGGGCCGCGCTTCCTCGACCGCCCGCGCGAAGGAGGGCCGCGCCAGCAAACGCGCGCGATAGGCCAGGGCATGAGGAAAGGCGGCGCCGATCTCGTGCACCCAGTCGGCGTAGAACAGGGCCGGCGCGGCGGCGCAGTCGGCCAAGCTGAACGCGCCGCCAGCGGCCCATTCGCGCCCTGCCATCGCGCCGTCGAGCCAGCGATAGGAATCGTCGAGCTGCGCCTTCGCCCGGGCGACGCCGTAGGGGTCGCGCGCATCGGCCGGCCGCAGATGATCGAACACGATCGTCTGCATCGGTGTCATGATGTAATTGTCGAAGAAACGATCCATCATGCGCGTGCCGAGCGCTGCCTTCGGATCAGCCGGCAGCAGCCTGGCCGTGCCGGGGTGGAACAGATCGAGATGCTCGATGATGACGCTCGATTCGAGCACCGGATGCTCGCCGTCGACGAGAACCGGCATGCGCTTCAGCGGCCAGAGCCTGGCCCATTCGGCGCCGGCCTCCGGGTCTTCCTGCTCGAGAACGCGATAGGTGAAGGCCGTGCCGTTCTCGTAGAGCGCGGTCAGCACCTTCTGGCAGTAGGACGAGAACGGGTGAGCATACAGCGTCAGCGACACGGCTTCCTCCTGACTGATCCTATTTTGCAATCAGTCAGTAGAGAATCCGCTTTCAAATTGCAAGCAGATCGAAGGATGCTCCGCCTGACGTGACCCCGGGCCGAGGCAGAGCCCTATCGCTCGCTTCGGACAGGCCACGTCAGCAGCGGCCCGACCCGAGATGACAGGCCAGGAACCTCACCGCCCCAGCGCCTCGGCGACATCCTCATAAGTCCTGAGGCCCGTGCGCGGCGCGTAGACCAGCACGGACATGTTGCCCGGCGCATGCTCGTTCTTCCACATCTTGTGGTGGGCAAGCGGGATCTTGTCCCAGGGGAAGACCTCGGACATGCAAGGGTCGATGCGCCGGTCGAGCACGAACTGGTTGGCGGCGCTCGCCTGCTTGAGATGGGCGAAGTGCGAACCCTGGATGCGCTTCTGCCGCATCCAGACATAGCGGGCGTCGAAGGTGATGTTGAAGCCCGAGGTGCCGGCGCAGAACACCACCATGCCGCCGCGCTTGGCGACGAGGCAGGAGACCGGGAAGGTCGCCTCGCCGGGATGCTCGAAGACGATGTCGACATCCTTCTTGCCGGTGATGTCCCAGATCGCCTTGCCGAACTTGCGGGCCTCCTTGGTCCATTCGGCATATTCCGGCGAATTCACCTTGGGCATCTGGCCCCAGCAGTTGAAATCCTTGCGGTTGATGACGCCCTTGGCGCCGAGGCCAAGCACGTAGTCGCGCTTGGTCTCGTCGGAGATCACGCCGATGGCGTTGGCGCCGGAGGCAGCGCAGAGCTGGACGCCGAAAACGCCGAGGCCGCCCGAGGCGCCCCAGACGAGGACGTTGTCGCCGGGCTTGATGCTGTGCGGGGCATGGCCGAAGAGCATGCGATAGGCCGTCGCCAGCGTCAGCGTGTAGCAGGCGGCCTCCTCCCAGGCGAGGTGCCGGGGCTTCAGCATCAGCTGGCGCGACTGCACCCGGCAGAACTGGGCAAAGGAGCCGTCCGGCGTCTCATAGCCCCAGATGCGCTGGCTGGCCGAGAACATCGGATCGCCGCCATTGCACTCCTCGTCGTCGCCATCGTCCTGATTGCAATGGACGATGACCTCGTCGCCGACCTTCCAGCGCTTCACCTTGGAGCCGACGGCCCAGACGATGCCGGCACAGTCGGAGCCGGCGACGTGGAACGGCGCCTTATGGACGTCGAAGGGCGAGATCGGCTGGCCGAGCCCGGCCCAGATGCCGTTGTAGTTGACCCCGCCTGCCATCACGAGGAGCAGCACCTCCTCCTCGCCGATCGTCCAGGTCGGCACGACCTCGACCTGGAAGCTCTCCTGCGGTGGCCCGTGGCGCTCACGCCGGATCGCCCAGGCATACATCTTCTCCGGGACATGGCCGAGCGGCGGCAATTCGTCGAGCTCGTAGAGATCCTTGAGGGGCTTCACGGCGGCCTGCGACGTCGACATGGTCGTCCTCCCTGCTCATCCGTCCGTCACGATGCCGAAAGCATCGCGGGCGGGTTTGGATGCCGATCATGCACCATATGCTGCGCTGCGCCATTAACCTAAGGAATCACGCCGCACTGCAAAACAACGCCGCCGGGCGCTTGCGGTTTCTTCATCGTTCGGCGCCATGCTGACCGCCGGCGCGACGAGGAGGACGAGATGCGCAGCCTGCTGATGATGGTCGGCGTGCCGGACCTGCCGTTCTTCTCGCTCATCCTCGTGGTGGCGATGATCGTGCTCGCCGTGCTGATGTTCGGCTGGATCGCGGACCTGCTTCTCGGCGATGGCGGCTTCGGCACCCTGCTCAATGCCGGCCTCCTCCTGGTCGGCGGCTTTCTCGGCGCCTTTCTCTGGCACCGCTACGGCATTCCCACGAAGCTCGACCCGAGCGTGCTGCGCGCGGCGATCGCAGCCGGCTCGGGGTTGGTGCTGCTCGTGGTCGCGGCCGTGTTCCGTCCTTGAGAGGCGCCGACGGCCGCTCTCATGCAGCAACGGACAAGGGCGAGCGAGAAGCCCGCGCCGAAAAGCCCTGACCGATGACGGGCTTGGCAGCCGCGATCGGTCTCGATCAGCGCGAAGCCGTGAACTGTCTGCTGCGCTTTACAGCCCGGCTTGCGGTGCCGGCCGCGCGCTGGCGGCGAGCATGTAGTTCACGTCCATGTCGCGGGCGGCGACCCAGCGGCCGGTCAGCGGATTGAAGACGACGCCGGTCTGCGTCCCGATCGTGAAGCCATTGCCCGCGATCGCGCCGCAGAGCTCGTCCGGCGTCACGAACTTCTCCCAGTCATGCGTGCCTTTCGGCAGCCAGCGCAGCACGTATTCGGCGCCGACGATGGCGAGCGCATAGGATTTCAGCGTGCGGTTGATCGTCGCCATGACGAGCAGGCCGTCGGGCTTCACCGCCGCGCAGCAGGCGGCGACGAAGGCCTCGACATCGGCGACATGCTCGACGACCTCCATCGCCAGCACGATGTCGAAGCGCCTGCCGGAAGCGACCACCGCCTCGATCGTCTCCTCGCGATAATCGATGGCGAGGCCGCCCTTCTCGGCATGGGCCCGTGCGACGGCGATGTTGGTCGGCGCCGGGTCGAGCCCGGTCACCTCTGCGCCGAGCCGGGCCAGGGGCTCGGACAGCACGCCGCCGCCGCAGCCGATATCGACGAGACTCAGGCCCTGGAGCGAGCGCATCTGCCTCGGGTCACGTCCGAAATGCGCGCAGGCCTCGTCGCGGACGAAGGCGAGCCGGACGGGATTGAACTTGTGCAGGACGGCCATCGGCCCTTTCGGATCCCACCAGTCGCGCGCGATCGCATCGAAACGCGCGACCTCGGCCGGATCGATCGTCGAGCCCGTGCGTTCAGCCGCAGCCGCCATGAAGCCGTCCCTCGTTTATGCGATGCCGCATTGACACCGCGTCTGCCGCCCGTCATCTACACCCGCCCCGCCGACAGCGCGAGGGCGACGTTTCGACCCGGCCTCGCCGCCGGGGACAGCTATCGAGAGCCCAATTACCGTCATGGCCCGTCTGGTGATGAAATTCGGCGGCACCTCAGTCGCCAATATCGAGCGCATCAAGAACGCGGCGCGCCACGTCAAACGCGAATTCGAGGCCGGCAACGAGGTCGCGGTCGTGGTCTCGGCGATGTCCGGAAAGACCAACGAACTCGTCGCCTGGTGCAAGGAAGCGTCCCCGATCTACGACCAGGCGGAGTACGACACCGTCGTCGCCTCGGGCGAGCAGGTCACCTCCGGGCTGATGGCGATCGCGCTTCAGGAGATGGGGCTTCCGGCGCGCTCCTGGCAGGGCTGGCAGATCCCTCTCTACGGCTCGGACGCCCATAGCGCCGCCCGCATCGAGGGCGTCGACGGCGCAGGCATTCTCGCCGGCTTCGACCGCAACCGCGAGATCGCGGTCTGCTCCGGCTTCCAGGGCGTCAACCCGCGCACGCACCGCATCGTCACGTTCGGCCGCGGCGGCTCGGACACCAGCGCAGTCGCACTGGCAGCGGGCCTGAAGGCCGATCGCTGCGACATCTACACCGATGTCGACGGCGTCTACACTACCGATCCGCGCGTGGTGCCGAAGGCCAAGCGCATGGATAAGGTCTCCTTCGAGGAAATGCTCGAAATGGCCTCGCTCGGCTCCAAGGTGCTGCAGGTCCGCTCGGTCGAGATCGCGATGGTGCATCGCGTGCCGACCTATGTGCGTTCCTCCTTCGACGACCCCGACAACCCCAATCCTGGCACCCTCATCTGCGACGAGGACGACATCGTGGAACAGCAGATCGTCACCGGCATCGCCTTCTCCCGGGACGAAGCCCAGATCACCCTCCGGCGCGTGGCCGACAAGCCCGGCGTCGCGGCGGCAATCTTCGGCCCGCTCGCCGATGCCAACATCAATGTCGACATGATCATCCAGGTCGTCTCCGACGACCAGGCGACGACCGACATCACCTTCACCGTGCCGACCGCCGATTACGAGCGCGCCAAGACGCTGCTCGAAAGCAAGCACGACGTGATCGCCTATCAGGAGATCCAGGGCGCGACCGACGTCGTGAAGATCTCGGCGATCGGCATCGGCATGCGCTCGCATGCCGGCGTCGCCGCCCGCGCCTTCCGGGCATTGGCCGAGAAGGGCATCAACATCCGCGCCATCACCACATCCGAGATCAAGTTCTCGGTGCTGATCGACGCGGCCTATACCGAGCTCGCCGTGCGCACGCTGCATTCGCTCTACGGCCTCGACGCGGCCTGACGCGCTACGGCGTCATTCCGGAAGCGTCATGCTCGCCCTTGTGGCGAGCATCCACGCCTTGAACACCGCATTCGGTCACCGAAGCCAGGACGTGGATGGTCGGGACAAGCCCGACCATGACGGAAGCGCGCTTCTCTCGCGATGTCACTCTGCCGGATGCGCGACGTGCTCCGGCTCCTGCTTGCCAAAAATGAGCCGGGTCAGCCCGTCAGAGAGCCTGTCCATGTAGAGGAACGGACGGGCGTGATGAACAGCGTCAGCACCTGCGAGATCATCAGGCCGCCGACTACCGCGATGCCGAGCGGCTGGCGCAGCTCGGCACTCGCACCGGCGCCGAGCGCGATCGGCAGCGTGCCCATCAGCGCCGCCAGCGTCGTCATCAGGATTGGCCGGAAACGCATGAGGCAGGCCCGGTGGATCGCCTCCTGCGCCGCCGCCCCTTCGCGCCGCAGCACGAGGGCGACGTCGATCATCATGATCGCGTTCTTCTTCACGATGCCGATCAGCATCAGCAGGCCGATGATGGCGATGACCGACAGGTCCATGTCGAAGAGCCTGAGCGCCCCCAGCGCGCCGACCGCCGCCGACGGCAGCCCGGTCAGGATCGTCAGCGGGTGGATGAAGCTCTCATAGAGGATGCCGAGCACGATGTAGATCGTCAGGATCGCACCGGCGATCAGCAGACCCTGGTTCGCCAGCGAATCCTGGAAGGTCTTCGCCGTGCCGGCGAGCGTGGTCGAAATCGACTTCGGCAGGCCCAGCTGTTCCTTGATCACCTGGATGCGGTTGACGCTGTCGCCGAGCGCGACGCCGGCCGGCAAATTGTAGGAGATCGTCACCGCCGGAAGCTGGCCGAGCTGGTTGACCGTGAGCTGGCCGGCCGTTCGCTCGATCCGGGCGATGGCGCCGAGAGGTATCAAGGTGCCGTTCCTGGCGCGCACGCGGATGGCGTTCAGGTGCTCAGGCGTCCAGTGCTCGTTGGGATTGAACTCGACCACGACATTGTAGTTGTCGCCGGTGGTGTAGATCGTCGAGACCTGCCGGACACCGAAGCCCGAATAGAGCGTCGAGCGCAGAATATCGGCGCCGATGCCCAAGGCATTGGCCTTGTCGCGGTCGATCGTGAGCGTCGCCTGCAAGGCGTTGTTCTGCAGATCGGTGGTGACATCGGCGAAGGCCGCGCGATCGCGGCCCATAGCATCGGCCAGCCGCAGAGCCCAGTCATTCATCAGCGCCTGGTCGAGCCCCTGAACCACGAGCTGGTACTGGCTCTTGGAAGAGCGCGCGCCGATGTTCAGGTTCTGGACCGGGACCATGTAGGTGTTGATGCCCGCCACCTGGCCGAGGTCGCGCCGCAGCGAGGCCAGGACCGCTTGCAGCTCGGGACGCTCGTTCAACGGCTTCAGCTCGACGAACAGGCGCCCGGCGTTGAGCGCGCCACTGCCGCCATTGCTGCCAACCGACGAGGCGACATGCGCGACATAAGGCGACCTGCGGAAGATGCCGGCGACCTCGGCCTGGAGCTTCATCATCGCATCGAAGGAGATGTCCTGACGGGCCTCGGTCGAGACCTGGAGCTGGCCGATATCCTCCTGCGGGAAGAAGCCCTTCGGCGTCGTCTGCAGCAGCCAGACGGTGCCGGCCATGGTGAGGAAGAAGGCCAGCAGCATCAGCGGCTGGAAGCGCAGGCAGAATTTCAGCCCGTGGTCGTAGCCGGCGAGCAGCTTGTCGAAACCCTTCTCCAGCCAGCGGCCGAGCACGTTCGCCTTGTGATGCTCGGAATAGCCCGAGAGCAGGCGCGAGCACAACATCGGCGTCAGCGTCAGCGAGACGAAGGCGGAGGGCCAGGATCGCGACCGTCACCACCACGGCGAACTCGTTGAAGATGCGGCCGATGACGCCGCCCATCAGCAGCACCGGGATGAAGACGGCGACCAGCGAGAGCGAGATCGAGATGATGGTGAAACCAATCTCGCCGGCGCCCTTCAGCGAGGCCTCGTAGGCCGAGAGCCCATCCTGCTCCATGTGCCGGACGATATTCTCGAGCATCACGATGGCGTCGTCGACGACCAGACCGACAGAGAGCGTCAGGCCGAGCAGCGAGATGTTGTCGATCGAGAAATTGAGCACGTACATCGCCGCCAGCGTGGCGATGATCGAGATCGGCACCGCCACCGCCGGAATGAAGGTCGCCGCGATCCGGCGCAGGAAGACGAAGATCACCATGATCACCAGCGCGATGGTGAGCAGCAGGGTGAACTGCACGTCCTCCACCGCCTGGCGGATCGAGGTCGAGCGGTCGTTGAGCAGGGAGAGCGAGGCGGCCGCCGGCAACTGCTCGTCGAAGGCCGGGATCATCGCCCTGACGCGGTCGACGACTTCGACGGTGTTGGCGTCGGGCTGGCGCTGCACGGCGAGCACGATCGCCGGCGTGCCGTCATAGGTGCTGCGCGTCTGGGTGTTCTCGACGGAATCGATGACCTTGGCGACGTCGCCGAGCCTGACCGGCTTGCCGCCGCGCGTGGTGATGATGACGTTGGCGAACTGGGCGGCATCGGCGAGCTGCGTCTTCGCCTGGATGGTGAGCTGCTGGGCGTTGTTCTGGATCGTGCCGACCGGTGTGTTGGCGTTGGTCGCGGTGATGGCGAGCTGCAATTCGTCGAGTCCGATGCCGCGCGCGGCGAGCGCCGTCGGATCGATCTGGATGCGCACCGCGTATTTCTGGCTGCCCCAGATCAGCACCTGGGCGACCCCGTCGACTGTGGAGAGCGCAGGCGAAATCACCTGCTGGGCAAAGGCGTCGAGCTGCGAGAGCGGCACGACATCGCTCTTCAGCGCCATCAGGACGATCGGCGCATCGGCCGGGTTCACCTTGCGGTAGCTCGGCGGCGTCGTCATCTCGATCGGCAACTGCCTGAGGGTGCGGGTGATCGCCGCCTGGACGTCGGCGGCGGCCGCGTCGATATCGCGGTTCAGCACGAACTGGATTGCGATCGAGGTCGAGCCCTGCGCGTTCGTGGTCGAGATCGTGTCGATGCCGGCGATGGTGCCGAACTGCTTGACCAAGGGGGTCGCGATCGACGTCGCCATGGTGTCCGGCGAGGCTCCGGGCAGCTGCGCCGAGACGTTGATGACCGGGAACTCGGCGCGCGGCAGGGCCGCGACCGGCAGGAAACGCCAGGCGAACAGCCCCGCCAGCACCAGCGAAACCGACATCAGGATGGTGGCGACGGGATGCTTGATGCAGAAGGACGAGATGTTCATGAGCGCTCCCCTGCTGCGACCGGAGTGCTCTGCGGCGGCTTCTCGCCCGTGGCGGCGCGCTCGCGTACCCGCGTGCCCTGCTTCAGGCGCATCTGGCCGTCGGTGACGACGCGTTCGCCCGGCGCGATGCCCTCGGCCACGGCTGTGCGCTCGCCATCGCTGAGCGCTACCTTGATCTGCCGGAGATCCACGGTTGAATCCGGCTTCACGACGAAAGCGTAAGGCCCTTTCTGCCCCGTCTGCACAGCGACCGTCGGGATCACGGTGACGCCGGCCAGGGTCTCCGGAATGATCTCGACATCGACATATTGCCCCGGCCACAGGCTGAGGTCCTCATTGGGGAAAGCGGCCTTGGCAGTGATCGTGCCGGAGGTGGTGTCGACGGTCGAATCGACGAAATTGAGCTTGCCTTCCGCCGTCATGCGGCCGGCATTCGGGACATGGGCGATCACCGGCACGGGCCTGGCCGCTGCGAGCGCCCCCTGAAGCGTCGGCAGCTCGCTCTCCGGCATGGCGAAGGACACGCGCAGCGGCTTCATCTGGGTGATGGTGAGGAGGCCGGTGCCGCTGCTGTTGCCGGCGGCATTGACGAGGTTGCCCGGCGTGACCTGCACCGCGCCGATGCGCCCGTCGATCGGCGCGGTGATGCGCGTATAGCCCAGCCTCAGCCGGTCGGCATCGAGCGTCGCATGATCGGCCTGGATGCTGGCGGCGGAGCTGCGCTCGTCGGCCGTCGCCTGGTCGACCTGCGCCTGTGTGCCGGCATTGCGGGCAAAGAGCTGCTTGAAGCGCTCGAGATCGGCGAGGTTGCGCGTATGCGTCGCCTCATCCTTCGCCAGCATCGCCTGGTCCTTGGCGATCTGGGCCTTGATGTCGCGATCGTCGAGGGTGAAGAGCAGGTCGCCGGCCTTGACGAACTGCCCGTCGGTAACGTGCTGCTGCATGATCTGGCTGTCGATGCGCGACCTCACGACCACGCTCGCCGGCGTCTCGACGAAGCCGATGGCATGCTTGCGCACGGGGAAATCGGCCTGCACGCCGACAGCTGTCACGACCGCAACCGCGGCGCCGTCGCCGCGCGCGGAAGGGGCTGGCGCATGCGGGCGCATGGACCAGAAGACGGCGGCCGCAGCCAAGGCGAACAGCAGGCCGATGACGAAACCCGAACGCTTCATGGGCGCTCCTGTGCTCAGGCGATCCCGCCGGCGGCGGCCGGCACGTGCGGGGCAGCGCCCTCGCGGGCGAGGGTGCGCTGGCGGATCGCCGCGAGGGTGTCGAGCCCGGCAAGGATCGCCGTCTCCGGCACCTCGCCCAGCACCTCATGTGCAATCTCGGTACGGACGGCGTCGAGCTCGCCGACGAGCGCCCGGCCCGGTGGCGTCAGATGCAGACGATAGGCCCGGCGATCGGCCGGATCCGCACGGCGCTCGACCAGTCCCTGGCCTTGCAGGCGATCGAGAAGGCGGGCGAGCGAAATCGGCTGGAGCCCCATCTGTTCGGCGAGCGCCGCCTGGTTCAGGCCCTCCTGCCGGTAGAGGCGGGTCATCACGCCCCATTGGGCACGGGTCGTGCCGTGCTGGCGCGCGCGCTGGTCGACATAGGTGCGCAGCAGCCGCGAGGTCTCGACGAGCTGGAACAGGAATTCCCGCCGCAGGGGTCTCTGCATTCTCGTATCCTCACATTGTAAGCCTGCTTATAATGTGTTGGATTATGGCATTTTCGCGCTGCAGCCGGCCATTCGCGCGATTTCGTGAAGACGAGCGGTTCATTCCTGACGAATCATGCCGGCGGCGCCGATCCGGACTCCACCGGAGGGCTCAAGCGTTCGACGAGGGAGCCCCCGGCCGACGGCGCCCTTTCGGCTCGGGACAGCGCATTCTAGACTGCGCCCGAAACTCATCCCTCCGAGAGCCCCTTCCCGACATGAGCCAGCTCTTCAGCCCCTATCAGCTCGGCGGCCTTTCGCTCGCCAACCGCATCGTCATCGCCCCGATGTGCCAGTATTCGGCGCAGGACGGCTGCGCCACCGACTGGCACACCATCCATCTCGGCCATCTCGCCCTGTCCGGCGCCGGGCTGCTGATCATCGAGGCCACCGCCGTCGAGCCGGACGGGCGGATCAGCCCGTTCGATGTCGGCCTGTGGTCGGACGAGACGGAGGCCGCGCTGGGCAAGGCCCTGCATTCCGCCCGCGCCTGGTCGGACATGCCGATCGCGATCCAGCTCGCCCATGCCGGCCGCAAGGCCTCGGTCGCACAGCCCTGGCGAGGCGGCGGCCAGCTCGGCCTCGACGAGGGCGGCTGGAATGTGCACGCGCCCTCGTCGGTCGGTTTCGAAACCTATCCCCGCCCGCCTCGGGCGCTCACCACGGACGACATCGCGAGGCTCTGCGAAGCCTTCGCGGATTCGGCCCGGCGCAGCGTGCGGCTCGGGCTGGCGGCGATCGAGCTGCACGGCGCCCATGGCTATCTGATGCACCAGTTCCTCTCCCCGCTCTCGAACCGGCGCGAGGACGCGTATGGCGGCTCGCTCGAGAACCGGATGCGCTTCCCGCTGGAGGTCTATGACGCGGTGCGCTCGGTGGTGCCGGCGGGTTATCCGGTCGGTTTTCGCATCTCGGGCACCGACTGGGTCGAGGGCGGCTGGGACATGGAGCAGAGTCTGGCCTTCGCCAAGGTCATCAAGGCGCGGGGCGCCGACTTCATCCATGTTTCGAGCGGCGGCCTCTCGGCCGCGCAGGCGATCCCGCTGGGTCCGAGCTACCAGGTGCCGATGGCGCGCGCGATCAAGCAGGAGACCGGGATCGCGACCATCGCCGTCGGCCTGATCACCGAGCCGGAGCAGGCGGAGGCGATCGTCGGAACCGGTGAGGCCGACCTCATCGGGCTCGCCCGCGGCATCCTCTACAATCCGCGCTGGCCCTGGCACGCTGCGGCGCAGCTCGGCGCTTCCATCAAGGCACCGAACCAGTATCTGCGCTCGCAGCCACGGCAGTATTCGAAGCTGTTCGCCTGATCCTCGAAGCGATTGTCCCGCGTCATCCCGGGCAACAACGTCCCGTGGTGACCCGCGTGTTTTGAACGATCACCGCCCAAGGAATGCCCATGACCGCCTATTCCGACCTGACCGCCCATTTCGGCCGCATCGCCGCGCTCTCCAACGCCGTCGGCATCCTGCAATGGGACAGCGACACGATGATGCCGAAGGGCGCCGCCGAGACGCGGGCCGAGAGCATGGCGCTGCTCCATGTCATGCGCCATGGCCTCGCGACCGACGCCCGCATCGGCGACTGGCTGGCGCAGGCGGAGAGCGACGGCGCGCTCGGCCCCTGGGAGAAGGCCAACCTGCGCGAGATCCGGCGCCTCTGGACGGTCGACACCGCCCTGCCCGCAGATCTCGTCGAGGCATCGAGCAAGGCGATCTCGGCCTGCGAGATGCGCTGGCGCCAGGCGCGGGCGGATGCCGATTTCACCGGCCTCCTGCCCTATCTCGCCGAGGTGCTGAACCTGCAGCGCCAGATCGGCACGGCCAAGGGCGAGAAGCTCGGGCTAGGCGCCTATGACGCGCTGCTCAACGACTACGAGCCCGGCGGCAGCTCGGAGAAGATCGACGCGCTGTTCGACGATCTCGCGGCCTTCCTGCCCGGCTTCACCCAGGAAGTGGTGGCGGTGCAGGCGCGCCGGCCGGGGACGCCGGCCCTGGGCGGCCCCTTCGCGACCGAGACCCAGCGCGCGCTGGGTCTCAGGCTGATGGCGGCGCTGGGCTACGACTTCGAGCGCGGCCGGCTCGACATCTCGACCCATCCCTTCTGCGGCGGCGCCGACAACGACGTCCGCATCACCACGCGCTATGACGAGGCCGATTTCACCAAGGCGCTGATGGGCGTGCTGCACGAGACCGGCCACGCGCTCTACGAGCAGGGCCGGCCGCAGGGCTACATGAACCAGCCGGTCGGCGCAGCACGCGGCATGAGCCTGCATGAGAGCCAGTCGCTGCTGATGGAGATGCAGGCCTGCCGCTCGCGCCAGTTCCTCGCCTTCGCCGCCCCGCTGATGCGGGAGAGCTTCGGCGGCTCCGGCCCGGCCTGGGAGGCCGAGGCGATGTGGCGCCGCTACACCCGCGTCGAGCCGGGCTTCATCCGCGTCGATGCGGACGAGGTCACCTATCCCGCGCATGTGATCCTGCGCTACCGGCTGGAGAAGGCGCTGATCGCCGACGCGATGCCGCTCGCCGAGCTGCCTGCCGCCTGGAACGAAGGGATGAAATCCCTGCTCGGCGTCACGGTGCCGGACGACCGGCTGGGCTGCCTGCAGGACATCCACTGGCCGTCGGGCGGCTGGGGCTATTTCCCGACCTATACGCTGGGCGCGATGACGGCCGCCCAGATCTTCGACGCCGCAGCCCAAGCCGAGCCCGGCATCCTGCCCGGCATCGGCAAGGGCGATTTCGGCCCGCTCGTGGGCTGGCTGCGCGCCAATATCCACGGCAAGGGCTCGCTGCTTTCGACCGACGACCTCCTCACCGAGGCGACCGGGCGGCCGCTCGACGCCGCTGTGTTCAAGGCGCATCTGCGCCGGCGCTATGTCGAGGAGGTGTGAGGCCTGCTTTCCGATTCGTCTCAGTGACTTGAATCGATCCGCTGAAGCGGCGCGCGAATCCCACGAACGAAAACGGCCGGCCCTCGCGGGCCGGCCGTCGCCGTATGGGAAGAGCCGGCGGCTCAGCGCTCGATCATCTTGTTCCAGCGGCTGTTCCACTCGGGGCGCTTGGCGTTGATCGCGTCCCAATCCAGCGTCACCGCGGTCTTCATATAGGTGTTGAAGGCGTCGATCTTCTCCTGCGCCTCGGGCGTCGGAGCCTTCGTCTTCGGGTTTGACGGGATCGCGTTGCCGATGGTCATGGCGTTGGCCTGCGCCTCCGGCGAGAGCAGATAGGCGGCGAGCTTCTGCGCCAGCTCCGGCTCCGAATTGTTGGCGATGACGCATTGCGCCACCATCAGCACCACCGAGCCTTCCTTCGGCTGGGCATATTCGACCGGAATGCCCTTGCCCTTCAGCGTCGCGACCGAGGTGGGCGTCAGCGGGAAGAGCGCGGCCTCGCCGGTCTGGACCATCTCCGAGATCTTGGCCGAGTTCGGGATGAATTCGAGCACGTTCTTGCCGATGGTTTCGCGGAACTTGGTGAAGCCCGGCTCGACGTTGTTTTCGTTGCCGCCCTGGATGCGGTTGAACATCAGGAAGGCGTGCAGGCCGAAGGACGAGGCCGAGGCAGACTGGAAGACGACCTTGTCCTTGAACTTCGGATCGGCGAGATCCATCCAGGAGGTCGGCGCGGCCCAGCCCTTCTCGTCGAACATCTTCTTGTTGTAGGCGAGACCGGTCATGCCCATGTCGATGCCGGCCGCCATGTCGCCGCTCATGCGCGCCCCTGCCGGCAGATCGGCGAGACCTTCGCTCGGCTTCAGCTTCTCGCAGAGCCCGGCCCCGATGGCGCGGACCATGACGCCGTCGTCGAGGAACATGACGTGCATCTGCGGCTTGTCCTTCGCCGCCGTCGCCTTGGCGAGGATGTCCGAGGAAGTGCCGGGGACGACGACGATCTTGACGTCGTTGGCCTTCTCGAAGGCCGGGAAGACGGCCTGGGTGAAGACGCGCTCGAAATTGCCGCCGTTCATGCCGACATAGAGCGTCTTGCTCTGGGCGAAGGCGCTGCCGGCAGCGGCCAGCGCGAGCGCGGCGACGGTTCCGGCCAAGGCCGTGCGACGAGTGATCATGAGTGGGCTCCCCTGTTGTGCGGCTCTGGCGGCTGATCCGCACCCGAGCCGTGGCTGGTGCGGTGCTGATCGGGCCGGCTGGTCGCCGGCCGGCTGAAGCGGGAGATCGAGAAGGCCTCGATCGGCGTCGATGTGCGGCCGTCGCGGACGAGCTCGGCCAGGACCTCGCCGACGCCCGGCGCGATCTGGAAGCCGGCGCCGGTGAAGCCGAAGGCGTGGATCAGGCCCGGCGTGGTGCCGCTGAAGCCGATCACCGGGTTCCGGTCCGGCATGGCTGCCTCGGTCCCCGACCAGAAGCGGATCGCCTGGGCATGGCGCAGCGCCGGGAAGACCTCGGCGGTGCGGTTCATGATCGCCAGGGCGCCATCCCCACGCGGACGCGAGAAATCCGGGTCAGCCAGAGGCAAGGCACGCTCGCCGCCGACGACGCAATTGCCGCGCTCGACCTGCCGGGCATAGATGCCGCCGCCCTCGATGCCGATATTGACCGTCATCACCGGCGGCAGCGGCTCGGTGACGATCATCGACGGGTAAATGCGGGTGAGAGGAACGGGCTCGCCGAAATCGGCGGCGAAACGGTCGGCCCAGGCGCCTGCGCTGTTGATGACGATGGCGGCCGTCAGGGTCGTGCCCGTGCCGGCTTCCAGCGCAAAGCCCTCGCCGTTGCGCGTGATGCCGGCAACGGGCGTGTTCTCCAGCACATGGACCCCGGCCCGCCGGGCGGCGCTGGCGAAGCCGGCCGAGACGAGGCGGGGATTGGCGTGGCCGTCGCCGGCGCAGAGCGAGGCGCCGAGGATGCTGCCGTCGATCCAGGGGAAGCGCTCGCGCAGGCCGTTATGGCCGATGAGCTCGAGATCGAGCCCCTGATCGGCGACCTCGGCCGCATAGGCCTCGAGCGACGCCATGTCGGCCTCGCTGCGGGCTAGCTTGAGATGGCCCGAGCGCAGGAACTCGCCGTCGATGCCGATCAATTCCTTGAGACGCGGCCAGACGGCATGGGCGCGCTGCGACAGCGGCAGCTGCTCGCGCGGGCGGCCCTGCCGGCGCACGCCGCCATAGTTCACGCCGCTCGCCTGCGCGCCGCAGAAGCCCTTGTCGAGCAGCGCGACGTCGAAGCCCATATTGCGCAAAGCCAGAGCGGCCGACGAGCCGACGAGCCCGCCGCCGACGATGGCGACGTCGATATCGAGATGCCGGCTCACGCGGCGTCCTCCGATCGATCGGCGGCCAGCTGCAACGCCAGCGGGATCGGCTTCACCGGCGCCTGCGCCCTCAGCCTGCCGACCCCATCGATCGGCTTGCCGGTCGCGGCGGCCAGCACCTCGGCCGAGGCCGCAGCGCAGATCCGCCCCTGGCAACGGCCCATGCCGACGCGGCTGACCGCCTTCAGGCGGTTGATCTCGCCGATGTCGAAATGCTTCGCGGCCTCGCGCACGGCACCGGCCGTGATCCCCTCGCAGCGGCAGAGCGTGATGGAATCGTCGATCGCCCCCGCCCAATGAGCCGGGAACGGAAAGGCGGCCTCGAGCACGTCGCGCAGCCGGCCGATGCGCGCGAGCTCGGTTTCGAGCGCAACAACGCGCGCCCTATCGACGGCCAGCCCGCGATCCTCCAACAGCGCCAGGGCTGCACGCTCGCCAGCCCGCTCGGCGGCGTCCGCCCCGGCGATGCCGGCCCCGTCGCCGGCGAGATAGACACCCGCAACCGAGGACCGGCCGGCGACGTCCCGCGTCGGCAGCCAGGCGCGGTCACGGTCGTCGAAGCGGAAGGTACAGCCGGCGAGATCGGCGAGCTGGGTCTCCGAACGAAGGGCAAGGCCATAGCCGACGCCGTCGCAGGCGAGGCGCCGCTCGCGGCCGCCTTCCCGCCAGGCGACGCCGGACACCCTGCCCTCGCCTTCGAAGCGCAAGCCTTCGACGCCTGTGCGGATGGCGACGCCACGCAGTCGCAATTCGGCAACGAAACGCGCCCCGCGCAGCACAATGCCGGCATCGAGCGGCACGGCCCGGATCAGGTTGAGCTTGGCGGTGGCCGGCGCGGCGTCGAGCACCGCCGCGACCTCCACGCCCGCCTTCATGTATTGCCAGGCGACGAGGTAGAGCAGCGGGCCGGAGCCGGCGAAGACGACGCGGCTGCCGATGGCGCAGCCCTGCGCCTTGAGCGAGACCTGCGAGCCGCCAAGGGTGAAAACGCCGGGCAGCGTCCAGCCGGGAACCGGCAGCACGCGGTCGGTCGCGCCCGTCGCGAGGATCAGCCCGTCATAGGCGACGCGGCGGCTCGTCCCGGCAACCGCGATATCGGCCGTGCCATCCCGGAGGTTCCAGAGCAACGCCTGCGGCCAATAGTCGATGTGGCCATCGAGCGCGGCGAAGGCGGCGTGGAGCCTCTCGGCCTTGCCCGCCTCCGAGCCATAGAGATCCTTGGTCGAGCGGCCGTCCTGCACAAGGCGCTGGCGATAGATCTGGCCACCGCAGGCTGGCGCCTCGTCCACCACCAGAGGACGCAGGCCGGCGGCGACGAGCGCCGCGGCGGCGCGGATGCCGGCCGGGCCGGCGCCGACGACGAGCGGCTGCGGACGCGCGCTCATGCCGACCTCCCGCGCGTGGTCACGATACGCATGCCGGCCAGGAGGGGCGTGGTGCAGGCCCGCAGCCTTTCGCCCGCCTCGTTCATCACCCAGCAATCCTGGCAGGCCCCCATCTGGCAGAAGCCGGCGCGCGGCTCGCCGGAGAATTCGGCGCGGCGCAGGCTCTCGGTGCGGCTGAGGATCGCGCTGAGAAGCGTATCGCCGGCGCGGCCCTCGCAGGGGGCGCCGTCGAGAGTGAAGGCGATGGCGGCGTGGTCCTTGCGGGCGATCCGGCGAAGCAGCGGCATGGCGGACCCCGTCACTTCTGGCCGACGAGGATCTTGTCGAGCCCGAAGGCCCGGTCGAGGACCAGCATCGCCGCCGCGGTCAGCGCGATCATCAGGGCCGAGACGGCCGCCATCATCGGGTCGATCGACTCGGTGGCGTACATGTACATGCGCACCGGCAGCGTCACCGTCTGGGGCGAGGTGACGAAGATCGACATGGTGAGTTCGTCGAAGCTGTTGATGAAGGCAAGCAGCCAGCCACCGGTGATGCCCGGCAGGATCATCGGCGCGGTGATGCGGCGGAACACCGTCCAGTGCGAGGCGCCGAGCGTCGTCGCCGCCTGCTCGGCGCTGCGGTCCATGCCCGAGAGCGCCGCCATGACGAGGCGCATCACATAGGGCGTCACCACGATGACATGGGTGAAGACCAGCCAGAAGAAGGAGCCGGTCGCACCGATCAGGGCGAAGAGCCGCAGGAAGGCGACGCCCAGCACCAGATGCGGGATGATCAGGGGCGAGAGGAAGAGCCCGTTCAGCGCATCGCGACCCGGGAAATCGTAGCGGTCGATGGCGAGCGCCGCCGGGATGGCGAGCAGGATCGAGATCGTCGCCGCGAGCGTCGCCAGCCACAGGCTGTTGTAGAAGGACTGGACGAAATCGGGATGCTCGAAGATGGCCGCGAACCAGCGCAGCGAGAAGCTGGTCGTGGGGATCGAAAGCGTGTTCTCGGGCGTGAAGGCGACGAGGCAGATCACGACGAGCGGCGCCAGCACGAAGGCGACGACGAGGCCGTGGAAGAAAAGGGCGATGGGGCCGTTGCGATGCATGGCGCGTCCCCTCAGCCCAGAGCCCGGCGGGCGCGCGTCTCGACGAGACGGTTGTAGCCCAGCATGATGATCAGGTTGGCGACGAGGACGATGATCGCGATCGCGGCGCCGAGCGGCCAGTTCAGCTCGGCCATGTACTCGTCATAGACGAGCGTCGCCGCCATCTTGAGGCGCCGGCCGCCGAGCAGGCCGGGAATGGCGAAGGCGCTGGCCGAAAGGCCGAAGACGATCAGGCTTCCCGAGAGCATGCCGAGCGAGACCTGCGGCAGCACGATGCGGCGCAGCGCCGTGAAGTGCGACGCACCGAGACTCCAGGCCGCGGCCTCGACCATCGGGTCGAGCTTCTGCAGGGCCGTCCAGACCGGGATGACCATGAAGGGCAGCATGACGTGGACGAGCGCGATCACGATCGCGGTCTCGGTATAGAGCAGCCGGACCGGGCTCAGACCGAGCGCTTGCAGCGCCTGGTTCAGCAGTCCGGCCGAGCCGAGCAGCATGCTCCAGCCGAAGGCCCGCACCACGACCGAGACGAGCAGCGGGCCGATGATGACGAGCAGGAAGACCGAACGCCATGGATCGCTCATCCGGGACAGCACATAGGCCTCGGGCGCACCCACCACGGCGCAGATCAGCGTGGTCAGCGCGGCAAGCCGCAGCGTGCGCCAGAAGACCGAGAGATAATAGTCGTCGGAGAAGACCGTCAGGTAGTGCTTGAGGGTGAAGCTGTTCTGGATGCCGGAGGTGTGGTCGTAGGCGTGGAAGGACAGGATCACCGTCAGGATGAGCGGCAGGACGACGAGCCCGAGGAAGAGCAGCGCCGCCGGCGAGACGAGCATCCACGGCGTCAGCGCGCGCCGCCCGCTCATGCCGCGGCTCCCTGAGCCGGCGCCGTGACAGTGGCGCTATCGGGCGGCCAGTCGAGGGCGACGCTCTCGCCTTCGCCAGCCGGCTCGCCACCCTGGTTCGGCGCCGAGACCAGGATCGTCCCGATCGGCGTCTCGACATTGAAGAGCCAGTAGCTGCCGAGGAAGAAGCGGCTCGCGACCCGCCCATCCAGCAAACCCTGGCCGGCCGGCTTCAGCAGGATCTTCTCGGGCCGCAGCGTCAGGATCGCCGGCGCCCCCTCGGGCAGGCTCTCCGCGATGCCCGGCAGGGCGACGGCGCCGGCCTCGGCCCGGCCGCCGCGCCAGACCGCCTCGATGCGGTTCATCTTGCCGACGAAAGAGGAGATGAAGGCCGTCGCCGGCCGCTCGTAGAGCCGATACGGCGCATCGATCTGGGTCATGCGCCCCTGCTCCATCACGACCACGCGGTCGCTGATGGAGAGCGCCTCGGCCTGGTCATGCGTGACCATGATCGTGGTGGTGCCGACGCTGCGCTGGATGCGGCGCAGCTCGAACTGCATCTCCTCGCGCAGCTTGGCATCGAGGTTCGACAGCGGCTCGTCGAGCAGGAGCACCGGCGGTTCGATGACGAGGGCGCGGGCGATGGCGACGCGCTGGCGCTGCCCGCCGGAGAGCTGGCGCGGATAGCGCTCGGCAAAAGGCGCGAGATGGACGAGGCCGAGGATCTCCTTCACGCGCCGGTCGCGCTCGGCCTTGGCGACCTTGCGCATCTCGAGACCGAAGGCGACGTTCTGCGCCACCGTCATATGCGGAAAGAGCGCATAGCTCTGGAAGACGATGCCGAGGCCGCGGCGGCTCGGCTTCTCGCGGGTGATGTCGCGGCCGTCGAGGGTGATCGTGCCCTTGGTCGGCTCGACCAGGCCCGCGATCATCTGCAGCGTCGTGGTCTTGCCGCAGCCGGAAGGACCGAGCAGCGAGACGAACTCGCCCTTGGCGACGCTGAGATCGACATCCCTGACGGCGGTGAAGTCGCCGAAGACCTTGCTCAGCGATTGCAGCGTCAGGAAGCCCATGAACACCTCGATCGAAGGGCCTTCCGGGTGCCGGAATGCCGGACTGCGATGCCGGGAGCAAAGGGGAGACGGCACAAATTCGTCAATCTTCAATTCCGCATTAGAGAATTTTTGTTGACATAATTTCTCTATGTAGAATTTTGATCGCGTATCACTGACTCTGTTTCTTGGTATGCAAGCTTCTCCCGAACCGCTCTCCTCGCTCCGCCGCGCCCTCGGGCTGCTGCGCATCCTCTCGGAGGGCGATGGCGGCGGCATGCGGCTGAAGGACATCGCCGAGGCCGCCGGCTGCGGCCAGCCGACGGCGCATCGCGCGCTGCGCGACCTGATGATGGAGGGGTTCGTCGAACAGGCGGCCGGCGGCAAGCGCTACCGGCTGGCGCTCGACTTCTTCGTGATCGCCGCCCGCGCCGGGCAATCGGGCGGCCTGCGCGAGCATGCCCGGCCGGCGCTGCTGCGCCTTTCCGCGACGCTGAGCGACACGATCTTCCTGCTGGTCCGCAACGGCTACGATGCCGTCTGCCTCGACCGGATCGAGGGCCCCTTCCCGATCCGCTCCTTCACCGGCGACATCGGCGGCAAGGTGCCGCTCGGCATCGGCCAGGGCAGCCTCGCCATGCTGGCGCATCTGCCGGAGCCCGAGCGCGAGGCGGTGATCCGCTTCAACATGCCCCGCCTGCTCGACCGCGGCTTCTTCGACGAAGCGGCGCTGCGCAACGCCATCGCGACCGCCCGCACGCAGGGCTGGGTCAACCTCAATACCGGCCTCATCCCTGGCATGGCCGGCGTCGCCGTGCCGGTCTTCGACGCGCAGGGACGGGTCGTCGCGGCGCTCAGCGTCGGCACGCTGGCCGAGCGGCTGCGCGAGGACCGGCTGCCGAATGTCGTCGCCATGCTGCGCGGCGAAGCGGAAGCCCTCGGGGCGAAGCTCAACCCCTTCGACGTCGCCCTGCGCTATCCCTCCCGCAGCCTGAGCACCATGGCGGGCTGAGAAAGCGCGGCTCTCATGCCGCTTTCACGCTTGCATCGCGGCGGCGGAAGCGGGATGTCGGGGCGCCCTTCTTTGTCACGGTGGCCCGTCATGACCGAAACCAAGCCCGCTCCCCGCATCGCCATCACCTATTGCTCGATGTGCAACTGGATGCTGCGCTCGGCCTGGCTCGGACAGGAACTGCTCTCGACCTTCGGGCAGGATCTCGGCGAGGTCGCGCTGATCCCCCGCACCGGCGGCATCTTCCAGATCCACTATGACGGCGAGCTGATCTGGGACCGCAAGACCGATGGCGGCTTCCCGGATTCCAAGGTGCTGAAGCAGCGCGTGCGCGACCGGCTCGACCCCGAGCGCAGCCTCGGCCATGTCGACGGGCACACGATGCCGGCGGAAGCCGAGAGCTGAGACACCGGAACAGCGCGTCATTCCGCGACATCGCATAGCGATGGCCCGGAACCCTGACCACGTCCCTTCCGTCATGGTCGGGCTTGTCCCGACCACCCACGTCTTCACGAGGCGAAGGCGGTGTTCAAGACGTGGATGCTCGCCACAGGGGCGAGCATGACGAACTGGAACAGCCTCGTGTTCATGGGTTCCGGGCTCAGGCCTGTGGCCTGCCCCGGAATGACGTTCAGGCTGTGGCCTGCTTCCGCGTCGCCGCGACCCAGACCTTCAGCCTGCCCTCGGGATCGGCATTCAGCGTGATATCCGTCACCGCCGCGACGATGTCGGCGCCGGCCTCGAAGACGCCCGGCGCCCGCTCCAGCGAGATGCCGCCGATGCCGACCAGCGGCAGATCGCCGATGCGCCGCTTCCATTCGCCGAGCCGCTCCAGCCCCTGCGGGCCGAAGCGCATCTGCTTCAGGATCGTCGGGTAGACCGGGCCGAGCGCGACGTATTCCGGCTTCGCCGCCAGCGCGCGCTCCAGCTCGGCCTCGTCATGGCTGCTGATGCCGAGCTTCAGCCCCGCCTTGCGGATCGCGCCGAGATCGGCGTCGTCGAGATCCTCCTGGCCGAGATGGATGAAGTCGCAGCCCTCGGCGATGGCAAGCTTCCAGTAGTCGTTGACGACAAGCACGCAGCTGGCCGCAGCGCAGAGCGCCTTCGCCCGGGCGATCTCACGCGCAACCTCCGTCTCGGGGCGGTCCTTGACGCGCAGCTGCACCAGCTTGACGCCGAGCGGCAGCATTCGCTCCAGCCAGTCGGCGCTGTCGAAGATGGGGTAGAACGGATCGAGCTTCATGCGGGAGCGGTCTTTCGGGCCAGGAAGGCTTTGCCCATGACGGGCGTGGAGGGAGCGGCCATGTCGCGCGCCTCGATCGGCTGTGCGGCGAAAGCCTGGCGGCCGGCGCGGATGGCGAGCGCGAAGGCCTCCGCCATCGCGGCGGGGTCGCCGGCCTTGGCGACGGCCGTGTTGAGCAGGATGCCGTCATAGCCCATCTCCATCGCCTGCGCGGCATGGGAGGGCAGGCCGATGCCGGCATCGACGACGAGCGGAGTGTCCGGGAAATGCTGGCGCATGCTGCGCAGGCCGTAGGGGTTGTTGAGCCCCCTGCCCGACCCGATCGGCGCGCCCCAGGGCATCAGCACCTCGCAGCCGGCATCGAGCAGGCGGCCGCCGACGACAAGGTCCTCGGTCGTGTAAGGAAAGACCTTGAAGCCGTCATCCGCGAGGATGCGCGCGGCCTCGACCAGCGCGATCACGTCCGGCTGGAGCGTGTCGTCCTCGCCGATGACCTCGAGCTTGATCCAGTCGGTGCCGAAGACCTCGCGCGCCATCTGCGCCGTCGTCACCGCCTCCTTGATCGTGTGGCAGCCGGCCGTGTTCGGCAACACCTTGACGCCGAGCTCGCGGATCAGAGCCCAGAAGGCCTGGCCGGCGCCGCCCGCCGATTCCCGGCGCAACGAGACGGTGACGACCTCTGCGCCCGAACGCTTCACCGCCTCCGCCAGGATGGCGGGCGACGGGTATTGCGCCGTGCCGAGGAAGAGTGGGTTCTGCGGTTCGAAGCCATAGAAGGATGCCATCTCAGCCTCCCTGCATCGGCGCAACGACCTCGATGCGATCGCCCTCGCTCAGATGCGTCTCGGCGCGCTTGCGGGCCGGCACGAAATCGCCGTTCACCGCCGTCGCGACGATCCGGCCGCCAAAGCCCAACTCTGCCAGTGCCTCGGCCAGCGTCTTCGCCGCAACCGTCTGCGGCGCGCCGTTAAGCAGCAAGGTCATGCAGCATCTCCGGTGTTGCTTGCGGGTTCAGCGCGGTCTCCGCCGCCATCTGCGCCATGGCGGGGCTGAGCAGGAAACCGTGGCGATAGAGCCCGTTGACATGGATCACCCGGCCGCGACGCGTCAGCCGCGGCAGGTTGTCGGGAAAAGCCGGGCGGGCATCGGTGCCGATCTCGACCACCTCCGCCTCGGCGAAGGCGGGATGCAGCGCATAGGCCGCTCCGAGCAGCTCCAGCATGGCGCGGGCAGAGATGCGGCTGCGCTCGCCGCTCTCGATCATGGTCGCGCCGACCATGAACAGCCCGTCCGCCCGCGGCACGATATAGAGCGGGATGCGCGGATGCAGCAGCCGCACCGGCCGCGACAGGCGGATTTCGTGGCTCCGCAGCAGCAGCATCTCGCCCTTGACGCCGCGCAGATCGGGCAGGACCTCGCGCGCCGCCAGTCCCCGGCAGTCGAGGATGATGTCGGCCTCGAGATCGACAAGCTCGACGGCGCTGTCGAAATGGATGACAGCACCGTTCGAGACCAACCGCTCGGCCAAAGCGGTGATCGCCTTGCGCGGATTGAGATGACCTTCGCCCGCGAAGAACAGTCCTCGCGAGAAACGCCCCGCGAGATCGGGCTCCAGGCCAGCAATAGCCTCGCCATCGATCTCCTCGAAATGGCTGGTGCGCTGGCCAAAACGGCGCAGTTCCGAACGATCCCGGCTCGGCGCGACGACGAGCGTACCGTTGCGGTCGACACCGCCGGCATGATGCTCCCACCAATCGGCCGCCCGCTGTCCGAGCCGGATCACCGGCTCCTCGGCGCTCTCACCCTCGCACCAGGGCGCGAGCATGCCCCCGGCATACCAGGAGCAGGCTTCGGCGCCGACCCGCGGGCCGCGCTCATGGACGGTGACCTCGGCGCCGCACGCCAGCAGTTCAGTGGCGCAGGCGAGCCCTACGACGCCGGCGCCGACCACCGTGACTTTCAGACCTGGACGAGGGCGTGCTGCCGTCATGCTTTCCCTGTTCCCGGGAAGGCAACGGCCAGTGGCACGAGCAAGATATCTGCGAGCCGAGGACCGTTCCCTTCGCCGGCATTACCCGGATCAGGTGCGATGGGTTGACGCGACCCCGCGCCTCTCAGCCTTCCGGCACCCCAACGGACGCCATCAATCTAATGACCGGGCCGGCCGGGGGCAAGGCGAGACCGCGCAAGGCTCCGTTGCAGTGGTCTCCCGTCCGTTCGCCCACTCCCTTACCAAGGGAGCGCTCTATGACCTCGCCCTCCGCATGCACAGGCGGCGCGAAGGAAGTTGTCGGCAAGGCTTGTCAAAGGGCGGCGCAATCGGGCATAGAGCCTCTCGCCGGAGACGTGGCCGAGAGGCTGAAGGCACTCGTTTGCTAAATGAGCATACCCCACAAGGGTATCGAGGGTTCGAATCCCTCCGTCTCCGCCACCTCATCCGCTCCAAGCAGATGATTTAATAGAGAAATCGAGAGACACGCCTCTCCACAGCCCCCAACTACACTCCAACAGCTGCTCGCGCTCGCAGGCGCTTTGGATCGCTGTGGCGGACATTGTTCGTCGAGCAAATGCGATTTCGATTCGCGCCGGCTCCCGACATTGGCTGGACGTCTGAAGACAAACCTCACAGCATTCTCGGCCGAGGACCGGTGGCGGCCTGCGCCAGCACGAACCCTCGCCCGAAAGTGATTGCTGGCTTCAGGCCGCCACGCGGTTCGCGTTCCACTGCCCGGCCTGGCTCAGGATCATCTCCGGGTCCTCGAACCGCTCTCGAAGAATCTCGCGATACAACGCCTCTTCGCGCAGGCGCGTGATCTTCCCCTCGCCTCCGATGATGAGCCGCAGCGCCTGCTGCAGGGCATCGACCGTCCCCGACCCCTCATCGAACTGCGCCTTCTTGCGCCAGACGAGATCCGCGGGCAGCAGATCGGCGCAGGCTTTGCGCAGCAGCCATTTCTCGGTGGTGGGCCCGGTCGATTCCAGCGCGTTCGGATCGGTACAGCGCAGCTTCAGCGCCGCCGGTATGGACTGTGCGAATGCGATGAGCTCCTGGTCGAGGAAGGGGGTGCGCGCTTCCAGCGACTCCGCCATGGTCATCCGGTCGACGCGCTGGAGGTTGATGTTGTGCATCGCCCCCAGGCTGCGCGTCAGTTCGTCCGCAAGGGCGCGCGGGTCCTCGGCATAGGCATGGTGATAGGCATAGCCCGCGAAGAGTTCGTCCGCGCCCTCGCCGGTCAGGACCGCCTTGACATGGCCGCGTGCCAGCCGGGCCGCGAAGAGCGTGGGGACGGCGCTGCGCACGAGGTCCGCATCTGCGCTTTCGAGGTGATAGATGACGTGCGACAGGTTTTCGGCGATGTCCCGGGCCGAGAAGCTGTATTCGTGATGATCGGAGCCGATATGGTCGGCGACGCGCCTGGCGGCCTGCAGGTCGGATGAGCCGGCGGTCCCCACGGCAAAGGTCTTCAATGGCGTCTGTCCGGCCGCGAGCCTGACCTTCTGCGCGATCGCGGCGATGACCGAACTGTCGAGCCCGCCGGACAGGAAGGAGCCGACCTCGACATCGGCGACCATCCACTTCGCGACCGCCTCCTCCAACGTGAGGCGCAATTCGCCGGCAACGGCCTCGATGTCCAGTCCGGGCTCGGCCGCGGCCGCTCCGGACGGCACGCGGTACCACTGCCTCGAGCCATTGGAACTGTCGAACAGCCCGCCGGGCGGAAGCGCGGTGATGTCATCGAAGCCGAGCCCGTCGAACGCCTTCAGCTCCGAAGCAAAGGCCAGCCCCTCGCCGCGCCGCGCCATGTAGAGTGGCTTGATGCCCAGCGGGTCCCGCGCGGCGACGATCCGATCCGGCGTCGCGAGCACGAAGGCGAACATGCCGTCGAGGCGATTGATCCAGCGCTGCGCCCCGCTGCGGAAGAGGTGAAGAATAGTCTCGCTATCACTCGTCGTCTGAAAGATATCAGGATCCAAGATCGCCCTGAGATCGCCGTGATTATAGATCTCCCCATTCGCGACAAGTATCTCTGAATCAACGGCAATGGGTTGAATGCCGTCCTCGGCGCCGATGATCGCCAGCCGGCAGTGCCCCATCGCCAGAGGCACACCTGCAGGCCGGGCGACCTGCGTCGCATCCGGACCACGATGGCCGAGGCGCGAGAGCATCGTCTCGATCAGGCTCCCGCCCGCATCCTCGACCTTCCAAAGACACACAAAACCACACATGGACCGTCTCGTTCTTCTCTCACTGTTTGGCGGATCGCGCTGGGCAGGGAGCAGAGTCGAAAGAGACGCTCCCAGGCATTTATAGAATAAATATGCCTTTTGACTTCTGATTTTCCCAATAAATCCTGATCGAATTTTCGCTAACGCCTGATCAAAGTCATGAACACTTGAGTTCAAGTAATAGGATTTCGTCAAAGTAGACTACATATTTTCCTCGTTTTTTCGCGGAAAGGGGTTGTCATGAGGCGTTATCCTGCTCTAGGAATCGCCGCGAAGCAATGGACATTCTAAATTACATTATTGACAACTGGGGGCTGATAGCCACCCGGACAGGCGAGCATGTCGCCATTGTCGGCGTTGCGGTCGCTCTGGCGATCGCCACCGGCGTGCCGATCGGCGTGGCGATCACCCAGAACCGCCGCCTCGCCGACGCCGTGCTCTATGTCGCATCGATCATGATCACCATCCCCTCGATCGCGCTGTTCGGGATGATGATTCCGGTGCTCTCGCTGATCGGCCACGGCATCGGATACCTGCCGGCGGTGATCGCCGTATTGCTCTATTCTCAGCTGCCGATCATCCGGAATACCTATGCATCAATCAGCAATATTGATCCGGCGCTGCGTGAAGCTGCGCGAGGCATGGGGCTGACCCGCGGGCAGCGGCTGCGCGAGGTCGAGCTGCCGATCGCCCTGCCCGTGATCATGGCCGGCGTGCGCGTCGCGGTGGTGATGAATATCGGGGTGACGGCAATCGCGACCTATATCGGCGCCGGCGGCCTCGGCGCCTTCATCGCACGCGGCATCAGCCAGACCGATCCGCGCCAACTCGTCACCGGCGCTCTCGCGGTCAGCATTCTTGCCGTCGTCGCCGATCTCGGCCTGCTCGGGCTGCAGAAGCGACTGACCTCCCCGGGATTAAGGAAGCAATGATCCGACTGGACCAAGTCAGCAAGACCTTCGCCGGCACCACCACGCCGGCCGTCGACCGCGTCTCGCTCGAGGTGGCGGAAGGCGAGATCTGCGTGCTGCTCGGCCCTTCCGGCTGCGGCAAGACCACGACGATGAAGATGGTCAATCGCCTCATCCAGCCGAGCTCGGGCGACATCTTCATCGATGGCCGCAACACCTCGGACTACGACGTGACACAGCTGCGGCGCAGCATCGGCTACGTCATCCAGCAGATCGGCCTGTTTCCGAACAAGACGATCGAGGACAATATCTGCATCGTCCCCGACATCCTCGGCTGGGACCGGCGCAAATCGCGCCAGCGGGCGGCCGAACTGCTCGACATGGTCGCGCTCGATCCCGGCGTGTTCCTCAAGCGCTACCCGAAGGAGCTGTCCGGCGGCCAGCAGCAGCGCATCGGCGTGCTGCGCGCCATCGCGGCGGATCCGCCCGTCCTGCTGATGGACGAGCCCTTCGGCGCGATCGATCCGATCAACCGCGTCATCATCCAGGACGAGTTCCTGAAGATGCAGGCGCAGATCCGCAAGACGATCCTCTTCGTCAGCCACGACATCGACGAGGCGGTGAAGATGGCCGACAGGATCGCCATCTTCCGCAATGGCAGGCTCGTCCAGTACGACACGCCGGACAACATCCTCGCCCATCCGGCGAGTGATTTCGTCTCCGATTTCGTCGGCGGCGACCGCACGCTCAAGCGCCTGCAGTTGCTCACCGTGAGCGATGCGATGATTGCCGACCCGCCGAGGGTCCGGGCGGCGGACAGCCTCCAGCAGGCGGCTGCCGCGATGGAAGCCCATGGTCATCAGTCGATCGTTCTCGTCGGCCCGCGCGGCAGGGCACGAGGCTATGTCAACCTGCAGACGGCGCGCAGCGGCAACGGAACGGTCGGCGAGAACTACGAGGCGCTGCCCACGACGATCCGCCCGCATGAGGATTTGCGCACCGCGGTCTCGACCATGTTCCGGCACGACACGCTATGGCTGGCCTGCGTCGACGACGATGGCATGTTCGTCGGCTATGTGACGCTGCGCGGCATCACGCATCTGCTCTCCGAGACCTATCGGGATGGCTGACGCCGTGATGCCCGGCATGGTTGCGCAGATGCGCCGGAACGCAGCCTATCTCTGCATTTTCCTGCTCGGAGCCTGGGCCTGGGGCAGCGGGCTCCTGCCCGGCCTGCTGGAGCGATGGGACGACATCGCCTATCTCGGCCAGCAGCATGTGGAGCTGGTCGCCCTCTCGGGCGGCGCGGCGATCCTGTTCGGCGTGCCGCTCGGCATCATGCTGACGAGGCCGCGCTTCCACCGGATCGGCGATGCTGCGGTGCAGATCCTCAACATCGGCGCCACCATCCCGACGCTGGCGGTGCTGGCCCTGGCGATGAGCCTGCTCGGCCTCGGCAACACGCCTGCCGTCTTCGCGCTGTTCATCGCCTCGCTCCTGCCGATCGTCAGCAACACGATGGCTGGCTTGCGCGACGTGCCGCCCGCACTGCTCGAAGCCGCGCGCGGCATGGGCCTGTCGCCGCGCCACACGCTGCTGCAGGTCGAGCTGCCGAACAGCATGTTCGTCATCTACACCGGCATCCGCACGGCCCTCGCGATCAATGTCGGCACCGTCCCTCTGGCCTTTCTGATCGGCGGCGGCGGCCTCGGCGAGCTGATCTTCACCGGCATCGCCCTGAACGAATTCGGAACGATGCTCGCCGGCGCCATTCCGACCGCCCTCCTCGCGGTCCTGATCGATTTCATCGTGGCCCAGCTCCAGTTCTGGACCATTCCCCGCGGCGTCAATCCGTTGCGTTGACCGCCACCGGGCTTTTCAGCAACGAGTGCAAGGAGATTGCCATGAAGCTTCCAGCGCGGATTCTCGCCGTGGCCGCGATCGCGGCCGCCTGGGCGGTGCCGGTGCAGGCCAAGCCGATCGTCGTCGGAGGCAAGAACTTCACCGAGCAGCTTCTGCTCACCGAGATCACGGCGCAGCTTCTCGCCAAGAAGGGCTTCGAGATCGAGAAGCGCGACGGGCTCGGCTCGCAGGTCCTGCGCGACGCGCAGGTGAACGGCCAGGTCGATGTGTACTGGGAGTACACCGGCACCTCGCTCGTGACCTACAACAAGGTCAATGAGCGACTGGACGCCAAGGACACCTATGAGCGCGTCAAGGCGCTCGACGCCAAGCTCGGCCTCACCTGGCTCAAGCCCTCGGCTGCGAACAACACCTATGCGCTCGCCGTCCGCCAGGAGAACCCGAAGACGGACGCGATCAAGACGCTCTCGGATCTCGCCGGCGTCTTCAACGCGGGCAAGGACAAGCCGGTGATCGCGGTCAATGCCGAATTCCCGGGCCGCCCCGATGGTCTGCCGGGCCTGCAGTCGACCTACGGCTTCAAGACGAGCCGCGCCAATCTGAGGTCGATGGATTCCGGGCTGACCTATCAGGCCCTCAAGGATGGGCAGGTCGACGTCGCACTGGTCTTCGCGACCGACGGGCGGATCCAGGGCTTCAAGTTTCGCGTCCTGACCGACGACAAGGGCTTCTTCCCCAATTATGCCGCCGTTCCGGTGGTGCGGACCGAAGTGCTGAAGGCCAATCCGAAGCTTGAAGAAGCGCTCGAAGCCCTCTCGGCCAAGCTCGACGACGAGGTTCTGCAAGGGCTCAACGCCAAGGTCGATGTCGAAAAAGCCTCGATCCCGGACGTCGCGAAGGAGTTTCTGGCGACCGCCGGCCTGGTCTGAAGAAGGCAGGAGCGCTTCGCGGCATCCGTATCGGTGTCCGTGAGGCGCTTCCGCCGGCCCCGCGGCCTAGGCGTTGCCCCAACGGAACCCTGATTGGCAGGTTTGCGATTTTGACACAGAATGCCCTGGCAGGGAGGGGCTGCCATGGCACCGTCCACCCAGCGGCATCGTCGCATTCCGCGTCGACACAATTTGCGCCTGTCACGGACCGATGTTCGGCGCGCCCGAACCGGCCCCGCCATCGAGCTTCGTCTCTGCGGCGGAGGCATGGCATGAGCGCGTCTCGCCCCCCTGGCGCTCAAGCCGACGAGCCGGAAGCCGCCGCCGCGCAGCTCCATGCCAGCCTGCGCAAGCACTATGTCGTCATGCTTGTCGCCGTCGCCGGGGCCGGGCTTCTCATCGGGGGCGCCTCGGAGATCTGGTTCGCTCATCAGGAGCGGCTGGGAATCGCCACTCTGACGACCGACGCAGTCGATGCAGCGCTCTATCGTTCGATACAGCGCTGGGGGCTGCTGACACTGGCGGTGCTCGTTCTCGCCGCTTTCGCGGGCGAGCGCCTGGCCCGCAAGGTGAGCGTGCCGCTGCAGGCCCTGCGGACGGGCTTTGCGCGCATCGGCACCGGCGACCTCGAACAGCGCATCGACAGCCGGGCGGGTGGCGAGCTCGACGCGTTGGTCAACGCATTCAACGGAATGGCCGGAGGCCTGCGCGAGATACATTCCGATCTCCGTCGGGAAATCGGGGAGCGGACGCATGACCTGACGGAATCGCTGGAGCAGCAAAGCGTGACGGCCGACGTGCTGAAGGCGATCAGCCGGTCCGCTTTCGATCTCCAGGCCGTTCTCGACACGCTGGCAGAGTCAGCCGCCCGCCTGTGCGCGGCCGACCAGGCGGTGCTGACGCGGCTGCGCGACGGCAGGCATCACATGGATGCGACCTTCGGCATGAACGACGCATTTCGTGCGTATCTGGGGCAGAATCCCTACGCGGAAGGCCGCGGCACGGTGACGGGCCGGGCGATCGCCGAAGGCCGCCCGGTGCAGATCCTCGATGTGCTCGCCGATCCCGAATACACGATGCTCGCAGGCCAAAAGCTCGGGGGCTGGCGCTCTGCGCTTGGCGTTCCGCTGCTCCGGGACGGCAAACCGATCGGCGCCCTGGCGCTGTTGCGCCGCGATGTTCGGTTCTACACCGAGAAGCAGATCGCTTTGGTCGAGACATTCGCCGCTCAGGCCGTCATCGCCATCGAGAATGTCCGCCTCTTCGACGAAACTCAGGCGCGGGCCAAGGAGCTGACGGAAGCCTTGCAGCAGCAGGTCGCCACCAGCGAGATCCTGCGGACCATCGCCTCCTCGCCCACGGACATCGTTCCGGTCCTGAAGGCGGTCGCGCAGAGCGCCTGCCAGCTCTGCGAAGCCTATGACGCCATCGTTCTCCTGCGCGACGGCAGCGACCTCGTCTTCGAGGCCCATCACGGGCCGATCCCCACCAATCTGGATCGATGGCCCGTGAATCGGCACTGGACGGCAGGACGGGCAGTCCTCGATCGCATGCCGGTGCATGTGGACGATCTCACCCAGGAAGCGGACGCGTTCCCGGATGGCTACGAGATGGCTCACCGGATGGGGCACCGGACGATACTCTCGGTTCCGCTGCTGCGCGAGGGCGAAGGCATCGGGGCGTTGGTGGTGCGCCGCACCGAGGTCCTGCCGTTCACGCCGAAGCAGATCGCCCTGCTGCAGACCTTCGCCGACCAGGCTGTCATCGCCATCGAAAACGTCCGGCTGTTCGACCAGCTCCAGGCCCGCACCCAGGCTCTGGCCAACGCCCTCGACCGGCAGACAGCGACGGCAGACGTTCTCAAGGTGATCAGCAGATCGCCCAATGATCTTCAGCCAATCTTCGACAGCATCGCTCGCACGGCCAGGCGGCTGTGCATGGCCGACAACGCCTCCATCATCGCTCGGAATGATGGCGAATATCGCTTCGTCGCGACTGACGGCGTCGAGAACGAACAGATCCAGCAGTTGCTGTCCGAGGGGCCCATTCCTCTCGACCATGGATCGATCACCGGCCGCGTGGTTCTCGAGCGCAGAACCATCCAGGTCGAAGACGTCCAGGCGGATGCGGAGTTCAGGCTCTTCATCGGCGTCGAGAACGACCATCGGCGGTCCATGCTCGGCGTGCCGCTCGTGCTGGACGATGCGGTGGTCGGGGTCATCGTGGTCAGCCGGAACGTCGTCCAGCGCTTCTCCGAAAAGCAGATCGAGCTGATCGAGACCTTTGCCGACCAGGCTGTGATCGCCATCCAGAACGTCCGGCTGTTCGACCAGGTCCAGGCCCGCACGCGCCAGCTCACCGAAGCGCTGAAGTACCAGACCGCGACCTCCGACGTCCTCCAGGTCATCAGCCGCTCGGCCTTCGACCTCCAGTCGGTATTCGACGTGTTGATCGAGTCGGCCTGCCGGCTCTGCGAAGCGGAGCATGCCTTCCTCTTCCAGCGCAGCGGCGACGTCTACCGGATCGCCGCCAATCACGGCTTCGCCGAGGAGTTCGTCGCGTGGATGAAAAAGCAGGAAATTTCCCCCGGTCGCGGAACGCTCGTCGGACGCGTCGCGCTCGAAGGGAAGATCATCCACATCCCGGATGCGATGATCGACCCGGACTATACCTGGCACGAAGCGCTCGCGATCGGAAAAATGCGCACCATGCTCGGCGTGCCCCTGCTCAGGGACGGCAAGCCCATAGGCTCTCTGTCGCTGGTCCGGCTTGCGGTGCAGCCTTTCACCGAGCGGCAGATCGAGTTGGTCAAGACCTTTGCCGATCAAGCGGTCATCGCGATGGAGAATGCACGGCTCTTTGACGAAGTGCAGACACGCACCCGCGAACTGGCGCGCTCGGTGGAGGAACTGCAGGCCCTGAGCGATGTCGGTCGCGCCGTCGCCTCGACCCTGGACGTCCAGAAGGTACTGGCGACGATCGTGGCCCATGCGGTCGATCTCTCCGGCGCCGACGCCGGAGCGATCTATAAGTACCGGAAGTCGAGCCGAACCTTCCGCCTCGCCGAAGCCTGCAACATGGATGAAGAGCTGGTGAGCGCGCTCCGCTCCATTCGTATCGACGAAGACGGAACCGCAATGGGCGAAGCAACGCAGTCGATGCAGCCGGTCACGGTTGCCGATCTGGCGCTCCGCAAGAGCTATCCGGTGCGGGACATCTCGCTGGCAGCAGGCTTCCGCGCGGCTCTGATCGTGCCCCTGGCCGCGCCCGAGCGGAAACTCGGCACCCTGGTCCTGCAACGGCGCGAAACAGGAGAGTTCCCGGCCTCGGTCGTCAGGTTGACGCAGGCTTTCGCCAACCAATCGGTGTTGGCGCTCCAGAATGCGCAGCTCTTCCAGGAACTCGCCGAAAAGAGCGAGCAGCTCGAACTCGCAAGCCAGCACAAATCGCAGTTCCTTGCCAATATGAGCCACGAACTGAGGACGCCGCTGAACGCAATCCTCGGCTATGCCGAGCTTTTGACGGACGGCATCTATGGAGACCTGGCCGAGAAGCCGCGTTCAGTGCTGGAACGTGTGCAGCACAACGGGCAGCATCTCCTCAGCCTGATCAACGATGTTCTCGACCTGTCGAAGATCGAGGCCGGCGAGTTGAAGCTGACGATCGACGACTACACGCTGCCATCATTGGTTCAGTCCGTGCTGGCTGCGACGGATTCGCTCGCCAGAACCAAGGGTCTGGCACTGAGCGCCAGCATTCCGGACGATCTGCCGGCTGGCCGCGGCGATGCCCGGCGCCTGTCGCAGGTCCTGCTCAATCTCGTCGGCAACGCGATCAAGTTCACCGATGCCGGCGAGGTCGCGATCGGCGCCTCTGCCCCGGACGGGCGTTTCCAGGTCACCATCCGCGACACCGGGCCGGGCATCAGCCCGGCAGATCAGGAGAAGATATTCGGGGAATTCCAGCAGCTTGACAGTTCAAGCACGCGCGAGAAGGGCGGCAGCGGCCTCGGTCTCGCCATTGCCCAGCGTATCGTGGAGATGCATGGCGGCCGGATTTCGGTCTCCTCGACTCCCGGCCTGGGTTCGACCTTCAGCATCGACATTCCGGTGAGCGCGGTTGCGCAGGAGAACGCGCCATGAGCAGGCGGATCATGATCGTCGAGGACACCGCCGACAATCGGCAGATCATGCGCGATCTCCTTTCGACCGCCGGCTACGATCTCGTGGAGGCCATCGACGGGGAAGCCGGCGTACGGCTGGCCGCGACGGAGCGCCCCGACCTTATCCTGATGGACATCCAGCTGCCCGTGATAGACGGCTACGAGGCAACCAGGCGCATCAAAGCCGACGCCACGCTCGCCCATATCCCGATCATCGCGGTGACCTCCTATGCGCTGAGCGGAGACGAGGCGAAAGCCCGGGCCGCGGGTTGCGACGGCTACGTTGCCAAGCCGTTCAGCCCCCGACAGCTGCTAGCCAAAGTGCGCGAGTTTCTTCCCTAGTTCCAAATACGGGAACCAAAGTGCATCGACCGGCGAAAATCCTCGTCGCTGACGACATGGCGGACAATGTCGACATCGTCCGGGCACGCCTCGAACGGCTCGGCTACGACGTCATCGTCGCCGGCAATGGTGAAGATGCGCTCGAAAGGGCCCGCACCGATCTGCCCGACCTCGTGCTGCTCGACGTGATGATGCCGAAGCTCGATGGCATAGAGGTCGTGAAACGGCTCAAGGCGGATGCGACGCTGCCCTTCATTCCCGTCCTGCTGCTGACGGCAAAGAGCGACCCGAAGGACATCGTTGCCGGGCTGGACAGCGGCGCCGACGACTACCTGACCAAGCCCATCGACAACGCGGCGCTCGCAGCGCGCGTGCGGGCCATGCTGAGGATCAAGGAGCTCCACCATCAGATCCGGGACCAGGCCGATCGATTGGCGCAGCAGGCCTCCGAACTGGCAGCCTGGGCCGGGAGGCTGGAGGAACGCGTCGCCGCACAGCTCGCCGAACTGGAGCGTGTCGGCCGGCTCAAGCGGTTCCTGGCGCCGCAGATCGCCGAGATCGTCCTGTCGGACGGCGCCGACAGTCTGCTTCAGAGCCACCGGCGCGAGGTGGTTGTGCTGTTCTGCGACCTGCGCGGGTTCACCGCCTTCGCGGAGACGGCAGAGCCGGAAGAAGTCATGGCCGTGCTCCGCGAATATCACGGCGTGCTCGGGCCGCTGGTGCGCCTGCACGAAGGAACGCTCGACCACTTTGCCGGGGACGGCATCATGGTGTTCTTCAACGACCCGGTCCCGTCTCCCGACGCTCCCGCGCAGGCGGCCCGCTTGGCCGACGCGATCCGCGTCGAGATCGGAGCGCTGGCGGAGATCTGGCACGAGCGTGGCTATACGCTCGGTGTCGGGATCGGCATATCCCAGGGCTTCGCGACACTGGGACAGATCGGCTTCGAGGGGCGCACCGACTACACGGCGATCGGAACCGTGGCCAACGTCGCGGCCCGCCTGTGCGCCGATGCGAAGAGCGGCGAGATCCTCATCACGAGAAAGCTGGCAACGGCCGTTTCCGAGATTGCCGAGGCCCGCTCCATCGGCTCTGTGGAGATGAAGGGGCTGGCGCGCCCGATCGAGGTTTACCGATTGGGCGCGGTCAGGAGGAGTTAGTTCCGCGGTCATTTTCCGAGCCATCGACAAGGCGACAGCCGAGCTTTTCGCACGCCACCAGCCGACAACGCGCCATCGCCAGGAACAAGCCCGTCGGGCCGTTCGCTCGAGTTCGCGAGCCCTCTCGAACCATGTCGTGTGCCCTCTCCCGAAGGCCTGATCTCGGCCAGCGCGCAGGCGCAGTCAATTCGCTGGCCTGCCGAATTGGCCAAGCTCCGGCAGCCCCGTCATTGTCTCATTTTCAGGACAGTCTGTAGCAAGCCGGGCGGCTATCGCCCTCCCCGTCCCGATCATAATCTCTGTGGCCATACGACGTCACCGCGGCGTTCACGAGGAAACAATCCCATGAGAACGCCAGGCGGCATCTTGCGCGGATCCCCCTGCCCTCCGCGCCCCTGATCGACAGCGGCATGAAAGCCAGCAGTCCCGGAAGGACCTGGAACAGCTGGTCTCCATGCGCGGTTGACGCAGGATTCCGAGCCACCGCACCGTCGGGACCGAGGCCCCGGCGGATCACTCCCAGCGCAAAGGCGCATTCCGAAAGGACAGCGACATGACGAAGGTTCTCGTCCTCTACTACTCGAGCTACGGCCACATCGAAACGATGGCGCAGGCCGTCGCCGAAGGAGTCCGCGAGGCCGGCGCCGAAGCGGTCATCAAGCGCGTTCCCGAACTCGTGCCGGAGGAAGTCGCCCGTAAATCCGGCTTCAAGCTCCAGCAGGCCGCCCCCATCGCGACCGTCGACGAACTGCCCAGCTACGACGCGATCATCATCGGCGCGCCGACACGCTTCGGCAACATGCCGGCCCAGATGAAGAACTTTCTCGACCAGACCGGCGGCCTCTGGTTCCAGGGCAAGCTCGTCGGCAAGGTCGGCAGCGTCTTCACCTCCAGCAATACCCAGCATGGCGGCCAGGAAAGCACGATCCTCTCGACGCAGATCGTCCTGCTGCACCAGGGCATGGTCATCGTCGGGCTGCCCTATGCCTTCCAGGGCCAGATGATGATGACCGAGATCACCGGCGGCTCGCCCTATGGCGCCAGCACCATCGCGGGCGCCGACGGCTCGCGCCAACCCTCCGAGAACGAGCTTGCGGGCGCCCGCTACCAGGGCCGGCATGTCGCCGGGATCGCGGGCAAGCTCGCCGCCTCGTAACATGCGTGGGGGCGGGCTCATGAGACCGCCCCTTCCTTCCGGCTTGGCAGCGAAGGTTCCCGGTCCGTCCCGCGCCTCAACGTGACGCCACCGGGACCCGGGGCGCCTTCGCCTGCCACTGGCCGGCGGCGCCGGCCTCACGCCCGACGGCAAACAAGCGGCGCATGTAGTCGCGGTCGAATTCGGAGTTCGGCTTCTCCTCGAAGCCCGCGGGGATCGCGGTGAAGCGCACGGTCCCATGGGCAGCACGGAGCGCCCCTTCCCCGGAGGCGGCCCGCGGCAGACCGGGGCATGCCCCGTCCAACCCGCTGCTGACGTCCGGCCCCGGCTACGGCTACGATGAGCGGGACCACCTGCCCGGAAAGCCGACGCGGACACCCGCCCGGCATCCGCCGAGAGGAAGAGGGACCCGAGGATGTCGCAGGCCGCGATTGCAAACCGCCTCGACCGCTCGGTCGACGATGCGGTCGATCATGTTCTCGGCCCCGGCCGCGCGCAGATCACGCTCGTCGAATATGGCAGCTATGCCTGCCCCTATTGCCGCGCCGCCAACGAGCGCATCGCCGAGGTCCGCGACCGGCTCGGCGAGCGCCTGCGCTACGTCTTCCGCCATCGCCCCCTGACCGGCAGCGACCTCGCGCTGCGCGCCGCAGCCCTCGTCGAGCGCGCGCAGACCGCCGAGCAATTCTGGGACGCGCACGTCAAGCTGATGACCCGCTCGCAGGTCCTGACCGAGGAGGACCTCGCGGCGGTCGCCCGCGATCTCGGCCTCGTGGACCTGGATCCCGATCGCGATGCGACCGAAGCAGAACGGGCCGCCGCGCGCGTGGAAGCCGACATCGTCAGCTCCCACGCCAGCGGCGTGCGCTTCACGCCGACCTTCTTCATCAACGAGCGCCGCTATGACGGCGCATGGGACGAGAGTTCCTTCCTCGATGCGATGCTGGGAACACTCGGCCATCGCGTCCGTGCCGCCGCACTCGACTTCGCGAGCTGGGGCCCCTCGGCCGGCATCCTGCTCCTGCTCGCGACGATCCTCGCCATCGCGCTCACGAACTCGCCACTGGGGCCGGCTTTCGAGGCCTTCTGGCATCGCGAGGCGGCGTTGTCCTCCGGCGACGCCCGCTTCGGCATGTCGATCCAGCATTGGGTGAATGACGGCCTGCTCACGGTCTTCTTTCTGGTCGTCGGGCTGGAGATCAAGCGCGAATTCACCGTCGGCCACCTGGCCGGCCGGCGTTCGGCCGCGCTGCCGATCGCCGGCGCGATCGGCGGCATGGTCGTGCCCGCCGCGCTGTACGTCCTCGTCCTGCCGAGCGGGCCCTGGTCGCATGGCTGGGGCGTGCCGATGGCGACCGACACCGCCTTCGCCATCGCGATCATCGTCATGATGGGGGCGCGGGTGCCGATCGAGCTGCGCATCTTCCTGACGGCTGCCGCAATCGTCGACGATATCGGGGCGATCGTCGTGGTCGCGCTGTTCTATTCAGGCAAGCTTCAGCTCGGCTACCTGATCGCCGCGCTGATCCTGACCGGCGGACTTGCGGCCCTCAACCGCGCCCATGTCTATCGCGTGGCGCCCTACGCCCTGGTCGGCATCGCGCTCTGGGCCTGCATCTATGCCGGGGGGCTGCATGCGACGCTGGCCGGCGTCCTGCTGGCGCTGTTTATCCCGACGCGTCCGCCGGCCGATCTCGCCGCGCTCACCGCCCAGGCCAACTCGATCATGCTGGCGGAGGCGGCCCATGGCGGCGAGGTGCTGCGGCACGGCCCTTCGACCCCGGCGCTGCGCGCACTCGACGCGATCCATGACCGTCTGGAATCCCCGGCAGACCGCCTGCTGCGCCATGCCGGCGCCCGGTCGAGCTATCTGGTGCTGCCTCTTTTCGCTCTGGCCAATGCCGGCGTCGTCGTCGCGCCGGACGTCCTCGCCGGGCGCGGCACGCTGCTTCTCGCGATCATGGCGGGACTCGTGCTCGGCAAGCCGCTGGGGATGCTGGGCGCCACGGCGCTGGCCGTCCGCATCGGCGTCGCGGTGAAGCCGGCGGAGTATTCCTGGCTGCAGCTCGCCGGAGCGAGCACGCTTGCCGGCATCGGCTTCACCATGTCGCTCTTCATCGCCGGCCAGGCCTTCGCCGATCCGGGGGATTTCGCCGCGGCCAAGATCGCCGTCTTCGCCGCCTCGATCATCGCGGCGATAGCCGGTTCCGCACTGCTCTGGATGGCTCCAGGCCCCCGGAGCCGGCCGGACTAGCGATCTGCAGCGCGGGGGCTGGTCCCCGGTCGGCGAGATCGCGCCTGGCCGATGCACCGGCCACAGTCGCCGGCCGATGACGCGTCAGGCTTCGACGGCACACCCCAGGCGCGCAAGCGTCGCATCGATCCAGCTGCGATCGTCCCGCCCCTCTGTGATCGCCTGCATCTTCATCTCCTCCGCGGCATGCTTCTTGTGCGCGGCTTCGTAGATCGCTTCGGCATGATCGAGCGGCACGCAGAGCACGCCATCGTCATCGCCGACGACCAGATCGCCCGGCTCGATCACCATGCCCTCGATCGCGATCGGAACGTTGATCTCGCCGGGACCGTCCTTGTAGGGCCCGCGATGGCTGATGCCGGCGGCAAAGATCGGCAGGTCGTTCTCGCGGATCCAGGCGGAGTCCCGCACCGCCCCGTGGAGCACGATCCCGGCGATGCCGCGCGTCCGGGCGTGAGCGATCATCAGTTCGCCGATCAGCGAGTTGGTGAGATCGCCGCCGCCGTCGACGACGATGACGTCGCCGGGAACAGCAAGGTCGAGCGCCTTGTGGATCATCAGGTTGTCGCCGGGGCGGGTCTTCACGGTCAATGCCGGGCCGGCCATCACGCCGCCGCGGTGGAGCGGCCGCAGCGAGGCTCCGCCGGCCGTCATCCGCGACATCGAATCGCTGATGTTGGCGACCGGAAGCGTGCGGAAGCGCTCGACGAGCCCGGCCTCGACCCGGCGGCGGCGCTTGAGAATGCGGAATCCGATCATGAGACGTCCTTCGGCGGTTGCGCCTGGCGGGGGAGGCAATGAAGCGACACGAGGTCGAGAGAGGACGGCGCGCGATCAGGTCGCGCCCGCCTCCTCCTGATCGACGCGGGCCTTGCCGCGGCGGATGGCAGGCAGGGCCATGCTGATCAGCAGCAGCAGCGAGAGGGCGAGGAAGGTCAGGCTGATCGGACTGCGCACGAAGATCGAGAGATCGCCTTCGGACAGAAGCAGCGCCCGGCGGACGTTCTCCTCCATCATCGGGCCGAGCACATAGCCGAGCACCAGCGGCGCGGGCGGGCATTTCAGCTTTGCCAGCACGTAGCCGAGCACGCCGATCGCCGCGCAGAGATAGACGTCGATCGCGCTGTTGTTGAGGCTGTAGTTGCCGAGCGCGCAGAACATCACGATCGCCGGAAACAGCCAGCGATAGGGGATGCTGAGCAGCCGCACCCAGAGGCCGACAAGCGGCAGGTTCAGCGCGACGAGCAGGGCGTTGCCGATGAACATGCTGGCGATGACGCCCCAGAACAATTCGGGATTGCGCGCCATCACCGAAGGCCCGGGCTGGACGCCGTTCATGATCAGCGCGCCGAGGATCAGGGCCATGGTGGCGCTGCCGGGAATGCCTAGCGTCAGGGTCGGAATGAAGGCGGTCTGCGCGGCCGCGTTGTTGGCGGCTTCCGGCGCCGCGACGCCCTCGATCGCGCCCTGGCCGAAGCGGGACGGATCCTTCGCGAGCTTCTTCTCGAGCATGTAGGAAGAGAAGGACGAGATCGACGGGCCGGTCCCGGGCAGGATGCCGAAGAAGGAGCCGATGGCGGTGCCGCGCAGCGTCGGCAGGAACGAGGCCTTCAGATCCTCCCAGCGCGGCATCAGGCCGCCGACATTCCTGGTGAAGACCTCGCGCGCCTCCTTCTGTTCCAGGTTCAGGACGACTTCCGAAATCGCGAAGATGCCGACGGCGAGAACGGTAAAGCCGATGCCGTCCGCCAGCTCGGGCAGGCCGAAGGTGTAGCGCTCGGCACCCGAGTTCACGTCGGTGCCGACGAGGCCGATGAGCAGGCCGAGCACGACCATGGCGAGCGCCTTGACCATGTCGCCATGGCTCAGCACCGAGGCCGCGACGAGGCCGAGCACCATCAGGGCGAAATAGTCCTCGGCACCGAAACGCAGCGCCCAGCCGGCAAGCGGCACGCCGAGCGCCACGATCAGCAGCGTGCCGATGCAGCCGGCGACGAAGGAGGAGAGCGCGGCGATCGCGAGCGCGGCGCCGGCGCGGCCACGGCGCGCCATCTGGTAGCCGTCGAGGCAGGTCACGGCAGACGAGGTCTCGCCCGGCAGGTTGACCAGGATCGCGGTGGTCGAGCCGCCATATTGCGCGCCGTAATAGATGCCGGAGAGCATGATGACGGCAGAGACGGGCGGGAGGCCGAAGGTCATCGGCAGCAGCATCGAGATCGTCACCAGCGGGCCGACGCCGGGCAGAACGCCGATCAGGGTGCCGAGCAGCACGCCGAGGAAGCAATAGGCCAGGTTCTGCAGCGACAGGGCGACGCCGAAGCCGAGCACGAAGTGATCGATGATCTCCATGGCTCAGAAGTTCCAGGCGAAGAGGCTGTAGGGCAGCTTCAGCCCCCAGACGAAGACGGCGGCGGCGAGGAGCGACAGCACCACCGTCAGGACGAGCACCTCCAGCGCCTTGAATTCATGGCCGGCGCGGGCCGACACGAAGATCAGGGTGGCGAGCGCCGGGACGAGGCCGAGCCGCTCGACCAGGAAGCCGAAGAGCACCATCGCGGCCGTCAGCAGCGCGAGCGGCAGCCAGGCCCATCCGCCCTCGATGGCCGCGCAGCTGCGCACCCCCTTGATGAAGGTGAGGATGCCGAAACCGATCAGCACAAGGCTCAGGATGCGCGGGAAATAGCCCGGCCCCATCTCGATCGTGGTGCCGAACTTGTAGCCGAGCGCGACGGCGAAACCGAGCGCGCCAAGCCCCATGAACAGCAGGCCGGCCAGGGCATCCTGGTTCTTGAAAAGGCTGGTTCTCATGGCTGATGTCCGAAGTGATGTCGGGCGGCGCAAGCAAGGCTCCGCTCAGGAACAACGTCTCAGGATTGGTTGGCCCAGCCATGCCGGCGCCTGCGACAGGCCGCTCGGCACGGCTTCCGCGAGCCCCTTGCGGGGACAGCGCTCGCCAGGCCGGGAAGCCGCCGCAATACGGCCGCGGCATCCCGGCCCATCGGCTCAGTCGGCGACCTTCACGTCGGCCGCCTTGATGACCGCAGTCCATTTCGGCACGTCGGACTTGATCAGCGCACCGAACTCCTCGCTGCTGCCGCCGAGCGCCTCGGCGCCGGCCGAGCGAAGCTTGCTCCGGGTATCGGGCTGCTTCAGCACCTTGTTGAGCTCGGTATTGATGCGCGCGACGATCGGCGCGGGCACGCCCGCGGGTGCGGCCAGGCCCCACCAGGTCACGGCCTCGGAGTTCTTGAGACCCTTTTCCTCGAAGGTCGGGACATCCGGCAGGTCGGCATCGCGCTTGGTCGCGAAGACCGCGATCGGGCGCAGCACCCCTTCCTTGATCTGGACCATCGCGGAGGGCACCGAGGAGATGTAGATCTCGACGCGCCCACCGAGCAGGTCCGGCAGAGCCTGGGCCGCGCCCTTGTAGGGAACGTGGCGGAACTTGACGCCCGCGATCTGCTGGATGAGTTCACCGGCCAGATGCGAGCTCGTCCCGACGCCCGGCGAGGCGAAGGTCAGCTTGCCGTCCTTGGCCTTGGCCGCGGCGATGAGATCCTCGACCGTCTTCAAGGGCGAATCCTTGGCGACGACGAGCACCTGCGGCGCGGAGGCGACGAGCCCGATCGGTGCGAAATCCTTGATCGGGTCGTAGTTGGCCTTGCCGAGGATCGGGTTGATGACGAGGTTGGCGTTCTGGGCGAGGACGACGGTGTAGCCGTCCGGGGCTGCCTTGCCCGCGAGGCTCAGGCCGACGCTGCCGCCGCTGCCCGGCTTGTTGTCGGCGACCAGCGTCCAGCCCGTGCTCTCGCCGAGCTTCTGGGCAATGACGCGCGCGACGACATCGGTCCCCCCGCCCGGCGGGAACGGCACGACCAGGCGGATCGGCTTTTCCGGATATTGCTGTGCGTGCACCGCTGTCGCGAGCGCGGAGAGAGCCAGCGCCGCGAGCGCCTTGTAGACAATCCTCATCGTGTTTCCTCCCGGTTGCTTAGGTCGTCCGGTGTATGGCCCGGATCGTTTTAGGCGGCGAGTTCGGTCAACCTCGCGAGGCTGCCTTCATCCGGTGCTTCCCCGTCCAGCACCGCGATGACGTGGCGGGCGGCGATCTCGGCCATCGCCTTGGCCGAGCCGGCGGTGACCCCGGCGATATGCGGGGTCGTGATCAGATTCGGCATTGCCCAGAGCGGGCTGTCCTTGGCCGGCGGCTCGACCGCGAAGCTGTCGAGGGCGGCGCCGGCGATCTTGCCTTCCAGCAAGGCTGCGCACAGGGCCGCCTCGTCGATGAGCGCGCCGCGTGCCGTGTTGACGACGAAGGAGCTCGGCTTCATCAGCCCGAAGCGGCGCTCGTCCAGGAGGTTGCGGGTGGCGTTGGTCAGCGGACAATGCAGGCTGATGATGTCCGCCTCCCGGATCAGGCTGTCGAGGTCGCGCTCGCAGCCCGCGCCGAACTGCGCGATCGCCTGGCGGGCATGGGGATCGTGCAGGATCACGGTCATGCCGAGCCCGCTCGCCATCCGAGCGACGTGCTGGCCGATCGAGCCGAAGCCGACGAGGCCGATCACCGTGCCGGCGATGTCGCGGCCGATGAAGCTCGGCTTCGGCCAGCTTCCGGCCTTCACGGCGCTATCGAGCCGCGGGATTTCCTTCAGCAGCGTCAACGCCAGCGCGATCGTGTGCTCGGCGACGGCGCGTGAGTTCGAGCCCATGGCGCGGATCACGGGGATGTTGCGCGAAGCAGCTGCCTGCAGGTCGATATTGTCGACGCCGACGCCGTGCTTGGCGATGACCTTCAGGCGCGGCGAGGCGGAGATGATCGCCTCGTCGACGCGGCCCTGGCGGACGATCAGCGCATCGACCTGCAATTCGGCCGCACGCTGGGCCACCTGCTCGCTCGGCGCATAGGCGGGCGAAAAGAAGACGTCGACATCATGCGCGTTGAGAAGCTCGATGGCGTTTTCGGCCAAACGATCATGCGTGACGAGCACGCGCCTGCCGCGGGTGCGGGCACTGGTATCGGTCATCTCTGCGTTTCCTCACGGCTGCCTCGCATCCCGCTTCGCAGCGGTTGGGCGCCTTTCGGGAACACTATTGACCAAGGGAGCTATGCTCGTGTGCTGAAATAATGACATATATCAATGATCTTTTGTCATGAAACACCCGATCGACGGCATCGAGGCCTTCATCCAGATCGCGGAGCTCGGGAGCTTCAACAAGGCGGCCGAAAAGCTGCATGTCACGCAGACCGGCCTGACGCGACGCATCCAGCGGCTTGAGGCTCATGTCGGGTTGAAGCTGATCGATCGGACGACGCGGACCGTCGCGCTGACCAGCATCGGCCGCGAATTCCTGCCGGAAGCCCAGCGCATGGTCGACGCCGTTGACCGTTCGTTCGAGCGGCTGAAGACCATGTCGCGCTTCTCGACCGGCGACATCACCATCGCCTCGGTTCCGTCGCTGATGTATGGGCGCCTGCCCCGTATCCTGCGCAGCTATGCCACCCGGCATCCGAGCAATCGCGTCGAGATTCTCGACCGCACCAGCACCCTCGTCATCGAAGCGGTGCGCCGGCGCCAGGCCGAGTTCGGCCTGCACGTCCAGCCTCCGAACCAGCCGGACCTCCACAACGAGGTCCTGGTCCGCGATCCCTTCGTCGTCTACTGCCGGAACGACCACCCGCTGGCGGGGCGCCCGGCCATCGCCTGGGCGGATCTGGCCGGCCACGACCTTATCACCCTGGGCGGCAGCAGCGGCAACCGGCTGCTCATGGAGGCGCAGCTCTCGCGCTCCGGCATCGAGGTCAAGACCAGGTTCGTGGTCGAGTACTTCTCCAGCGCCATCGGACTGGCCTCCGAAGGGCTGGGCATCGCCATCCTCGTGGCATCGCTCGTGGAAAACCTGCGTCCCGACCTCGCGCAGATTCCGCTGGTGGACCCGATCGTCGACAGGCCCGTCTCGCTGATCCGCCGGCGCGGCGAAACACTGACGCCTGCCGCCCAGGCGCTCTACAACCTGATCGTGCGCGATCTCGGCCCGCTATAGGGTTGCAGGGGCCTGCCGCCAGGCTCCTGTCGCGCCGGCAAGCCCGGAGCTCTGCGACGGCGCGGAGCCTCGCCCGATGCGGCCGCGGCGCATGCGCCTCTCCCATTCCGGAATGGTGCTTGAAACTTGATGCGAAGCGGGATCGAACCGTTACCTTGCATCTGTCTGCATGCAGCACCCGGCGGGCCGGCGAGGTGGCGGACTCACGACCAAAGAGGATCTGATCGATGCTAGTGGATGACTTCCGTTCGGATACGGTGACGCGCCCCGGCGAAGGCATGCGTGCCGCCATGGCCGCAGCCGAGGTCGGCGATGCCGTCTATGACGACTGCCCGACCACGAAACGGCTGGAAGCCATCACCGCCGAGCGGCTGGGCAAGGAATCGGCCCTCTTCTTCCCGACCGGTACGCAGGCGAACCTCGCAGGGCTCATGGCCCATTGCGGCCGCGGCGAGGAATATCTCGTCGGCCAGATGGCCCATACCTACCGGCTTGAGGGCGGCGGTGCGGCCGTGCTGGGCTCGATCCAGCCGCAGCCCCTGCCGAACGAGCCGGACGGGACGATCGCGCTCGACGCCATCGCCGACGCGATCAAGCCGAACGACTTCCACTTCGCGATGACGCGGCTTCTGGCACTGGAAAACACCTTCAACGGCCTCGTCCTGCCCGATGCCTATCTGGAGGCCGCGACCGGGCTCGCCCGCTCCCGTGGCCTTGCCACCCATCTCGACGGCGCCCGGCTGATGAACGCGGCCGCAGCGAGCAATCGCGATGCGGCCTGGATTGCCGGACAGTTCGACACGGTGTCCCTGTGCCTGTCCAAGGGGCTCGGGGCGCCGATCGGGTCCATCCTCGTCGGCCCGAAGGAGTTCATCGCCAAGGCCCGCCGCATCCGGAAGATGCTGGGCGGCGGCATGCGCCAGACCGGCGTGATCGCCGCGGCCGCCATCTACGCGCTGGAGCACAATGTCTCTCGCCTTGGCGAGGATCACCGGCGCGCCTCGGCCCTGGCGGAGGTGCTGGCGCGCTTCCCGGAGCTCGGCGCCGGGCCGGCGCGCACGAACATGGTGTTCATGACGCCGAAGGGGCTCGATACCGCCGCTTTCGCCACGTTCATGCGCGAGCGCGGCATCGGCGTCAGCGGGCGCTACGGAACGCTGCGCTGGGTCACCCATCTGGATGTCGGCGACGAGTCGGTGGCGCGCGTCGCCGAAGCCTGCGAAGCGTTCCTCGACAAGCAGAAGGCAGCCTCACCGATGAGAGCACAGGCCTGACCGCAGGGCTGCACCTGATCGGCTGACGTATCCGCAGGTCCCGGCTCGTTCATGAGATGACGAGATCGGGCCGGCGGAAGCGTGGCGTGACCTCCGCTTCCGGCCGCCCGTTCCGAGGGCGCACTCGGCCTGCGCCGGCGCCTCGGGCCCTCTATCCGCCTGTCGATGCGGCAGTGAAAACCGCCAGCTGAGCGTCGAAAGCGCGCTTGTATGCGGGCCGCGCTTCGGCGCGCGCGATATAGGCCGCGAGATTTGGATGCGCCTCCAGCAACTCCGATCCCTGCAGCCTGCGCAGCACCGTCACCATCAGCAGGTCACCCGCGCTGAAGGCTCCATCGAGCCAATCGGCCTCGCCCAGGTGGCCGGAGAGCTCGCGCAACCGCTTGCGGATGCTGTCCTCGAGGACGCGCAGGCGCTGTTCGTACCAGGGCTGCTCATGTTCGAGGATTCTGACGAGGGCACGGTCGAAGATCGGCGGCTCCAGCGTGTTGAGCGCGGCGAACATCCACATGATCGCACGCGCCCGGGCATTCGCATCCTCCGGCAGCAGGCCCGGATGACGCTCGGCGATATGCAGCACGATCGCCCCCGACTCGAACAGGACGAGATCGCCCTCCTCATAGGTCGGGATCTGGCCGAAGGGGCTGAGCGCGAGATGGGGAGGCTCCTTCATCGCGGCGAAGGACAGCAGGCGGACGTCGTAGGCCAGGCCGACTTCCTCGAGGGCCCAGCGCACGCGCATGTCCCGCGCCAGCCCCCGGCCACGATCGGGAGATCGTTCGAAGGCGGTGATGGTGATGCTCATGATCGAACTCCGGGTCGTTTCACGGCGAGGTCGAGCCCTGGCTGCCGGGTCCCCGCGGCGTCCGCGACATCATCGACCGCAAGGCGCGCGGGCTGCCATAGCCGACCGCAGCGGCGATCCCCGGCATGGCATCGCCCCGCGCCTGCCTCGCCATCACCTCGAGCAGCCGCAGGCGGCGGCGCCACTCGGCGAAGCTGAACCCGGTTTCGCTTCTGAACCGGCGGGTGAGCGTGCGTCGACTGACCCCGATCCGATCCGACCAGACATCGATGTCATGGGGAAGATGAGGCGCCTCGATAAGCGCCCGGCAGAGCCGGCGCAGCCTCCCATCATGCGGCAGCGGCAAAGCCAGAGGCGTCGTCGGCGCGCGCGCGATCTCGTCCAGAACGAGGCTGGCGAGATGTCCGCCACGCCCGTCCTCGTCGTACAGCACCGGCTCCTCCGCCAGGGCGAGAAGGGTCGCATTGAGCAGCACGGACACGCGCACGACCTGGCAGAAGCGCGGCAAAGCCAGCGATTGCGAGACGAGATAGGCCGTCCGCATCGCCACCGTGCCGTGCATCGAGATCTCATGCGCCACGCCCGGCGGGATCAGCAGGGCGTGCCCGGCGGGCACGGCCCAGGTGCCGTCATCGGTGGCGGCGATCATCAGCCCTTCGATCGCATAGAGGAGCTGCGCCCGCGGATGGCTGTGGCGCCCGGTGGTGGCGCCGGAGGCGAACTCCTTCGCCAGCACGGCCACGGGGCGCGGAACATGCTGATAATCGTCGGCACGAGTGGAACGCATGACCTGCCACAAGGTTGGCCCATCTGATGTCAACCTCGGCCCAACGATGCAGATGGGTCAAGCTACAATGGCCCAAACCCTGTCATCCGCGAGCCGGCCATGTCCCCCGCCACCCTGTCCCGTCGCACCATCACCTTCGTTAACATCGCCCATGCGCTCGACCATTTCGTCCTGCTCGTCTATCCCACGGCCGTGATCGCCATGGCGCCCCAGCTGGGCCTGCCATACGCCTCCCTGATCGGCCTCTCGACGGGCGCCTTCGTCGCCTTCGGCCTGTTCTCGCTCCCCATGGGCTGGCTTTCCGAGCGTCTGGGCAGGCGCAACCTGCTCGCCATCTTCTTCCTGGGCTGCGGCGTGGCGCTGCTCGGACTTTCCGCCGCCTCGACCCCACCGGTTCTGGCCGGATGGCTGCTCGTCCTCGGCATCTTCTCGGCCATCTATCACCCGATCGGCTCGGCCATGCTCGTCAGCCACACCGCCAGGCTCGGGCGCGACCTTGGCTGGAACGGCGTCTGGGGCAACCTCGGCGCCGGATTCGCCTCGGGCGTCACGGCGCTCATCGCGGCTTGGGCCGGCTGGCGCGCCGCCTTTGCCGCGCCGGGCGTGGTCTGCCTGATCGCGGGGGCGATGTTCCTCGCCATGGTGCCTGGCGACGGCGACGCGCGGGCAGCCAACAAGGGGGCGGCGGAAACCCTGCCCGTCACGCGCCCCCTCGTCCTGCTCGGCATCTTCGCCGTGGCGATCGTGGCGGGCGGGATGACCTTCAACGTCACCACCATCGCCTTGCCCAAGGTGCTGGACGAGCGGCTCGGCCTCGGATTGCCGTTGTCGCTCACGGGGCCGCTGGCGACCGCCGTCTTCGTCTTTGGCGCGATGACGCAGCTCCTGATGGGGCGGCTGGTCGACCGCTTCACACTGCCTGCGATCTTCGCCGGGCTTGCCATGCTGCAGCCTCTCGGGCTGGGGCTTGCCGCCGCGAGCACCGGCGTGCCGCTCCTTGTCGGCCTGATCCTGGCCATGGCCGCCATCTACGGGCAGGTGGTGGTCAACGACGCCATGGTGGCCCGCTACGTGCCGGCCTCCCATCGCGCCAGGGCCTATAGCGTGCGCTACTTCCTCGGCTTCACCGCGAGCGGGCTCGCCGTGCCGCTGATCGCGCTCGCCCATGGCCGCGGCGGCTTCCCGGCCGTGCTGTGGTCGGCCGGCGCCTTCGGCGCCGTGGTGTTCGGATGCGCGGTGGCGTTTTTCCTCGTCGCCTCCGGTTCAGCGCGCCAGGAGCCGGCAATCGCCGACTAGGAGGGCGACTGCCGAATGTCCGGTGCCGTCCATGAAAATTCATGCATTTGAACTGCAATGAAATGAAATTGCGCAGCTCCTGGCCGGATGACATCTTGCGGGATCGGATGAGATCTCGCGGCCAACAATAAGCCCGGTGCGCCATCGAACGCCGATCGTCGCCGCGCCGAACGACGGGCCGGACGAGGCCAGGAACAGTTGAGCGCCGAGGCACGGGACTGAGAGGCGCTTGGGATGGCGGATCGTTCGGAACAGATCGTCGCGGTTCTCGGCGCGGCGCTCCTCGCGAGCGCGGCCGACGCCATTCTCGCAACCGACCGGGACGGCGTCATCCGGTTCTGGAATCCGGGCGCGGCTCGGCTTTTCGGCTTCACCGGCGAACAGGCGATCGGCGCATCGCTCGACCTGATCATCCCCGAGCGGCTGCAACAGCGGCACTGGAGCGGTTGGGAGCAGGTCATCGCGACGGGCGTCACGCGCTACGGCGCCGGCGACCTGCTCTCCGTCCCCGCGCTCACCGCGGATGGCCGGCAGATCTCCGTGGAGTTCACCATCACCCTGCTGCACGGCCCCGACGGGCAGATCAGCGGCATGGCGGCGATCCTGCGCGATGTCACGCCCCGCTTCGAGGAGCTGCGCCGGCTGCGGCGCGAACTGGCCGCGCAAGCGAGCAGACCCGTGCCCCAGGAAGGAACTCGGTGACGAACGCCCTCCCCGACCTGGCTCCACCGCTCGATGTGGTGCGCTGGTTCGACACGCCGGCGCCGCTCGATCTGGCCGCCCTGCGCGACCGCGTCGTGGTTCTCCACGCCTTCCAGATGCTCTGCCCCGGCTGCGTGCAGGGCGGCCTGCCGCAGGCGCAGCGGATCGCGCAGCTGTTTCCCGCCGGGCAGGTCGCGGTCATCGGGCTTCACACCGTCTTCGAGCATCATGCGGCGATGACGCCGATCTCGCTCGAAGCCTTCATCCACGAGTTCCGGCTGACCTTCCCGATCGGGGTCGACCGCCCGGCGGAGGACGGGCCGGTCCCGCGGACCATGGCGGCCTATGGCATGCGCGGGACGCCGAGCCTGATCCTGATCGACCGTGCGGGGCGCATCCGCAAGCACGGCTTCGGCACCGAGGAGGATCTGCGGGTCGGCGCCGAGATCGCGACGCTCATGGCAGAGCCCGCCGACCGGGAGGTCACGGCCCCGCCTGTCGGCGCCTGATCCCTGTTTCGGTGACGATGTGGCGCATCGGAATGTCGTGCGCCTGCGGCAGGATCGACGCCATCCCGGCCTGGTCATAGCCGACGCCGATCGCGACTGCGGTTTCAGGCAGTTGCGCCAGCGTCCGATCGAAGAAGCCTCCGCCATAGCCGAGCCGGTAGAAGCCGGGATCGAAGCCGACGAGCGGCGCGATCACGATGTCCGGCACGAGGACCGCGCCATCGGCCGGGACCGGGATGTTCCAGACGCCGCGTGCCAGACGATCCCCCTGCCGCCAGCTGCGGAAGACCAACGGTGTCCGGCTCGCGAGCACGACGGGCAGCGCCGTGCGTGCGCCACGGTCACTGAGGCTCGCGAGCCATGGCCGCAGATCCGGCTCGCCGCGGAACGGCCAATAGGCGCTGACGACGCGTCCGGCCGGATCGCCGATCAGCGCATCGAGCGTGCGCGCGATGTTTTTCGCCGCTTCGGCCCGGAACGACACGGGCAGCGCGAGGCGCGCCGCAATCAGCCGCTCCCTCTGGGCCTTGCGCCAGGCCGCGACGCCCGGCGCCGGCGGCGGAGGAGGAGCGAGGCCGAAATAGGCGGGATCGACCTCCCCCATGAAGCAGGGCGGCGAGGCATAGCTCCGCGGCTCGTCATCATCGTCGTCGCCGGTCATCAATCCTCCGCCTGTGTCGCCACGACGCGCCAGCCGTCGTCACGGACGCTCAGGCTGCGCGCGAAAACCCAGATGTCGGTGTCCTGCAGCGGGGTCGAGACATTGTGGAACAGCAGCCCCGCCGGGCTGCGCGGCAACTTGAACGACTCGCTGGTGAAGCGGACCGCCACCTCCATCCTTTCGCCCTCGATCCGGGCCTGGACGATCTCCGGCTCGATGCGCGAGAACAAGGTCTCCACCGCATCCCCCTGCTCATCGCGCACGGCGATCGCCTCGCTGAAGGCGTCATAGACATCGGGAGAGAGCAAGCGGCTCAACGCGTTGCGGTCTCCCGCGTCGAAGGCCGACACCACCGATTCATAGGTGGCGAGCGCCTTCTCCACGAAGGCTTCGACAGTGGCGGTGCCGTCGCGCCGCAGGATCTCGCGCATCGAGGCGGCGACGCTACGGGATGCGATCGGCGGCGATGCGCGCATGGCCGGTTTCTGCTCCGGCGTTTCGCCGACGCCCTGCTCGGCCTGCTCCGCCTGCCCGAGCGAGGACAGATGCTGGGTGAACCAGATCAGGTTCCAGTAGACGCAGATCAGCCAGAGAAGCGTGGTCAGCGCGGTGCTGTCAGCTTCTTGAAGCATTGCGACCTCCCTATCCTATTTCCGCCATCCTTCGGCTGCCCGACATCGGCCTCATGCCTCATGCTCGGAGCCGGCGATGCGCGGCAACGTCTCTTGGTGGAAGGGCGGCGGCGAGGACAGCGTCCATTCCAGTGTCGTCGCCGCCTCGCCCCACGGATTGTCGCCGGCGTGCCGCCTGCGCCAGAACGCCTCGGCGACCATTCCGGCGAAGACGAGCAGGCTCGCCCCCGAGATGTAGGAACCGACAGACGAGACGAAGTTCCAGCCCGCGAAAGCGTCGGGATAATCGGCATAGTGGCGCGGCATCCCGGCGAGACCGAGGAAATGCTGCGGGAAGAAGACCATGTTCACGCCGACGAACATCAGGACGAAGTGCAGGCGCCCGAGCCATTCATTGGTCAGGTAACCGCTCATCTTGGGGAACCAGTAGTAGAAGCCGGCGAAGATGCCGAATACGGCGCCTAGCGACAGAACGTAATGGAAATGGGCGATGACGTAGTAGGTGTTGTGCAGGACGCGGTCGATCGCGACGTTCGCCAATACCACGCCAGTCACGCCGCCGATGGTGAACAGGACGACGAAGCCCATCGCCCAGAGCATCGGCACACTGAAGCGGATCGAGCCGCCCCACATCGTCGCGAGCCAGGAGAAGATCTTGATGCCGGTCGGCACCGCGATGACCATCGAGGCAAAGGCGAAATAGCGCTGGGCGTTGAGCGACAGGCCGGCCGTGTACATGTGGTGCGCCCACACGATGAAGCCGACGACGCCGATCGCGACCATGGCGTAGGCCATGCCGAGATAGCCGAAGATCGGCTTCTTCGAGAAGGTCGAGACGACGTGGCTGACGATGCCGAAGGCCGGCAGGATCATGATGTAGACTTCGGGGTGGCCGAAGAACCAGAACAGGTGCTGGTAGAGGATCAGGTCGCCGCCGCCGGCGGGGTCGAAGAAGGTCGTGCCGAAATTGCGGTCGGTCAGCAGCATGGTGATGGCGCCCGCCAGCACCGGCAGAGCGACGAGCAGCATGAAGGCCGTGACCAGCATGGCCCAGGCGAAGAGCGGCATCTTGTGCAGGGTCATGCCCGGCGCGCGCATGTTCAGGATCGTGGTGATGAAGTTGATCGCGCCCAGGATCGAAGCCGCGCCGGAGAGATGGATCGACAGGATGACGAAATCGACCGCGGGGCCGGGCTGACCGGCGGCAGCGGAGAACGGCGGGTAAAGCGTCCAGCCTCCGCCATGGCCGGCGGTGCCGGGCGCGCCTTCGACGAAGAGTGAGCAGAGGAACAGCACGAAGGACGCGACCAGAAGCCAGAACGAGATGTTGTTCATGCGCGGGAAGGCCATGTCGGGCGCGCCGATCATCAGCGGCACCAGCCAGTTGCCGAAGCCGCCGATCAAGGCCGGCATGATCACGAAGAAGATCATGATCAGGCCGTGCGCGCTGACGACCACGTTGAACGCCGCCGGATTCGAGAAGATCTGCAGCCCTGGCTGCTGCAACTCCATCCGCATGGCGATCGAAAGCGCCGTGCCCAGCACTCCGGCCAGCGCGGAGAAGATCAGGTAGAGCGTGCCGATATCCTTGTGATTGGTCGAGAGGAACCAGCGGGTCCAGAAGCCGGGCCTGTGGTCGGTGATCTCCGCATGGGCTGTCATCTCATTCTCCCACGATCCGCAGCGGCTCGGCGGCGGCCAGCACGAACGGCGGCCACATCTCTCCCGGTGCGGCCACCAGCACGCCTCCTGCCCGCGCCTCTGCACGCCGGTCGGCACGGCTGCGGCGGACGAGCACGATCTCTGCGATGACCGAAAGTGCGATCTCCTCGGGCGTGCCGGCGCCCAGCGCGAGCCCGGCCGGCGCACGGATCCTGCCGAGAGCTTGGGGACCGAAGCCCGCCTTGCGCAGATGGGACAGCACCAGCCCCGCGCGCTTGCGGCTGGCGATCAGCGCGATATGGCCGACCTCGCTCGCGAGCAGGAGGCCGAGCGATTCATGGTCGCCGCGATGCTGCGTGGCGACGACGGCAAAGTCCCCCTCAGCCGGCGCCACCGTCGCGTAGGCGGGATCGTCGGTGACGATGCGGGAGGCCTCGGGGAAACGTTCGGGCCTGGCCATGACGTCGTCGACGATGACCGCGAAGCCCAACAGGGCGCCGAAATGGCACAGGCATTCGGCGACGCGGCCATGCCCCAGGATCCAGAGCGCCGGACGCGGCAGGACCGGCTCGACATAGATCCGCATCCAGCCACCGCAGGGCATGCCCGCCCCGAGCACCTCGCTGTCGAGATCGACGTCGACAAGCTGTGGCGTGCCGCTCGCGCAGGCCTCGACTGCCGCATGGGCGACCGTGGCCTCGGCGCGGCCGCCACCGACCCATCCGGCGATCACCTCGCCCTCGACATCGAAGAGCGCCTTGGCCCCGACACGTCCCGAACTGGAGCCGCGCACGTCGACGACGATGCCGAGCGCGAATGGGCGCGCGGCCGCAGAGAGTTCGGCAGCCAGCCTCAGGATGTCCGTTTCGGCAAATTCGGCAGGGCGCGTGCGCATGGCATCCCATCCCACAAGGCTGGCGCCGCCATGTTCAGGGGATCGTGCCGATCAGCTGCTCCGCATGGACGATGGCTATGCCCAGCGCGGCCATCATGCGCCCTTCAAGGAAGCAATCAAACGAATTTAACGGCTCGTTGAATGCAGAAAAACTGCTACGATGTCTTCGGAGGCGCTGCGCATGGATATCGAGCTGGCCCGAACCTTTCTGGAGATCGTCCGCGTGCGCAGTTTCGTGCGTGCGGCCGAGCAACTGAACGTCAGCCAGACCACCGTCAGCGCACGCGTCAGGACGCTCGAGCAGCAGCTCGGCCGGCCATTGTTCGTCCGCAACAAGAACGGCGCTTCGCTGACGCCGGCCGGCGAACAGTTCCTGCGCTATGCGCCGATGTTCGTGCAGCTCTGGCAGAGGGCCCGGCATCAGGTCGCCGTTCCGCCCGGGCGGCGGGCTGTGCTGAGCATCGGCGGGGAGCTCAGCCTCTGGCACCCCTGGCTGGTCGACTGGCTGCACTGGATGCGCAAGGCGGCCCCCGACATCGCCCTGCGCGTCGAGGTCGGCCTGCCCGAGAGCCTGACTCACCAGGTTTCGACAGGCGCCCTCGACCTCGCGGTGATGTACCAGCCGCAACGCCGGCCGGGCGCACGGGTCGAGCTCCTGCTCGAGGAGAAGCTGGTGCTGGTCTCGACCAACGAGGCCGGAACGGCCGGGGCGGACAACTATGTCTATGTCGACTGGGGGCCGGACTTCGCCCAGCATCACGAGCTCAGCTTTCCCGAGGAGAACAATCCCGGCCTGTTCGTCAGCCTCGGCCCGCTGGCCCTGAGCTATATCCTCGAGGTCGGCGGCTCGGGCTATTTTCGCCAGCGGGTCGTCGCACCGCATATCGCCGCCGGGCGGCTGCATCTCGTCAGCGGCGCTCCCAGCTTCTTCTATCCGGTCTATGCCGTCTGCTCGGAGCAGGCCGACGACGAACTGATGGCCGTCGCCCTCGCCGGGCTGCGCAGCATCGCGGCAGCGGGCGCCTCGGAAACGGGGTGATGCGCGCCGCCGGGCGGCGATCGCCGGGGCTTGACCCGCATGGCGGGCGGCTCCCGGCAATCTTCGGCAACCGCTGCTTCTAGGCCGAGACCTTGATCCGCCCCTTCATGTTGGGATGGAAGCGGCAGTAGTACTCGACGGTGTCACCTGCCGCCACGGCTCGTGTCGCCGTCTTGCCCGGCGGGATCATGACCTCCCAGCCGCCCTTGACCGTCGCCGTGTGGGCGAAGGGATCCTTGTTGATCCATTCGATGGTCTGGCCGGCCTTCACTTCGATCTCGGCCGGCAGGAAGACCAGCTTTTCCATCGTGACATGGACCGTCCCGTCATGAGCGGCAGCGGCTTCGCCGCCCATGAGCAGGGCGGCACCTGCCCCGAGAACCTGCCGCCGATCGAGGATGACGGCGGTCATTTCAGCGCCGCCGCGACATGTTCGGCATGCTGCTGGTGGCCCTGGAACAGCTTCAGGCCGGTCTCCAGCAGACCCTTCAGCTCATTGTTCTGGGCCGAGGGGATGAGCAGCGTCGCAAGCGCGTCGTTGACCTGCTTGTGGAAGGCGACCTCGTTGGCGACATAGGCCTTGTCGAAGGCCGCGCCGCTGAGCTTGCCGAGCTCGCCGCGCTTGTCCTTCGCCGCCTTGGCCAGCGCCTTGCTGGTGGGATTGTCCTCCGGCTGCACATTCAGCTTCTTGACGAGGGCCAGCGCCATCTCGTTGACCGCTTCATGGTCCTTCTGCATCGATTGGGCGAAGCTCGCGACGTCCGCATTCTTCGTCTTCGACAGGGCGAGCTTCGCGGCGTCGACGTCGATCACGCCGGCGCTGTAGGCGATATGGGCGATCTGCGGGTCCGTCGGCTTGTCGGCGGCCATGGCGGTGGTGGCGGCCAGGACGAGCCAGGCTGCGCCGAGCACGGAAACACGGGTTTTCATCGGAACCTCCTCCGTGCCGACGGGGAATCCGCCGGCTTCGGTTGACACGGCATTGGATGCCGGCGTGCCGCGGAGGTTCCCGCTATTCGCTCAGGCCGAGCTTCGCGATGACGGCTTCGGTCAACCGGTCGCAGCGGGTTCCGGCGAAGGGGAAGGCGTCGATCAGCACCGGACCGATCTGCGCCTCGAGCCGGGTGCGGATCAGCTTGCGGGCGCGGTGGAGCCGCGTCTTGACGGTGGCGGGCGGCAGGTCGAGCAGCGCCGCCGTCTCCTCCAGGCTCAGCCCTTCGATGACGCGCGCGACGAAGACGAGGCGGAACGCTTCGGGAAGCGCGTCGGTCGCTTCCTCGACGAGATGGAGAAGCTGTCGCTGCGCCATGATGCGCTCCGGGTCGGTCGTCGCGGTGGAGAACGGAAAGGGGATGATCTCGGCTTCGGCGGCACTGGGTGGGGAAGCCCGCTTCAGCCGTTTCTCCGCGCGAAGCCGCATCAACGCGGCATTGAGCGCGATGCGCGACAGCCACGTCGCCAGCGAGGCCTCGCCGTTGAAACCGGCGAGATTGGCGAAGGCCTTGAGATAGGCTTCCTGCAGCACTTCCTCCGCATCCGCATTGCTGCGCAGGACTGCCCTGACGAGCCGGTAGAGACGCTGGTTATGCGTCCTGATGATCTGCCTGATGGCCTGCACCTCGCCGGCGGCCGCGCGACGGATGAGGGCTGCCTCTTCTTCGGCAAGCGCGATGAGGGGCGCGTTCTGAACGGCTGGCATCGGCATTCTCCTTTCGAGAGAGTATTGGATGCCGGGCTGCTCGCGAGGTTCCCGCGACGGTGGATATTACGCTCGTCGGGAGCTTTTGGAAGAAAGGCGCGGGGCTGACCCGACGCAGCGATCAGAACAGCGCGCGGAAGCTCTCCGGCAGGCGCCAGGCCTCGCCGCCCGCGATATCGAGCGGGGCGACATACATGGTGCCGACCTCGCCGCCGCGCTCCGAGGGCTGCACGCGCTCCAGGAACGTCCGGCAATGGCGCTCGATCGCCTCGTCGTCCCAATCCCTGCGCTCGAGGCGGGCAAAGGAGCGGTAGAGGTTGATCAGGTCGAGATCGCTGCTGCGCTGGTGATGGCCCTGGTCGGCCTGGGCGAAGTCCAGCCCTCGTGTCAGCGCCTGCCGGCGCATCCGCTCGCCGAGATCGGCATATTTGAGGTGAAACAGATAGGCGCCGTGAAAGCGCGGCGGGTGGTTGGCATGGTGGAAGCCGCCGCCCCAGCGGATCGGCTTGCGCACGATCAGCGTCTTGCACATCGGCGAGACGAAGCGGACATGACCGCGCTGACGCAGCACCGGCCCGTCGAGCAGGATGGCGTTCTCCTCCTCCAGCATCGGCACCAGATTGAAGCCGATGCAGGTCGAGTATTCGAAATCGCTGGCGTCAAGCCAGTCCCCGAGGCTGGCGAAGCGCCGCGGGTCATGGCTGACGAATTCGTCGCAATCGGTATAGATCACCGTCTCGTAGAGCTCGAGCAGCGCGCCGACGAATTTCGAGACGAAGCGCGCGCGCTCCTGATCGTCCAGCGCCGAGCGCGGATAGCGGACGACGCTGACGCCGCGCAGAATCTCGCGCACCTCGTCGTCGCTGTCGTGGTCGACGACATAGAGGTTCTCGCGGCCCACGAGCGCCGCATAGTAGTCGATCCAGCGCGAGACGTAGAACGCCTCGTTGAACTGCATCGTCACCACGGCGACCTTCTTCATCCTCCGCCTCCGCCGGTCACATCCGGTGCGGGACACCGTTGCGGTCGAGGAACGCCCGCATCCGGTCGTAGGACGCGGCATAGGATTTCGCGAGGCCGTTGAGGGCCGCCTCGCTGTAGACGGCCCGCCAACCGCCCTCGGCCAGCGCCTCCTCGGGCACGACCGGGATCTTGAGCGTCTCGGCCAGTTCCTGGCTGCGCGTGTCGTAGGAGACGAGGACGCCCGGCACGCCATGGGCGACCGCCGGCAGGACGCCGTGCACGCGATAGCCGACGGCGAGATCGACCCCTTGCGAGAAGCGATCGTAGTCCTCGACATCGAAGAAGGAGAAGAGCCGGCGCTCGTAGATCTCGCGCATGCGCCGGTCGTCCGGCCCGTCCCACCAGCCGGTCCTCACGAACTCGGCGACCGCCCTCTCCTTCGCGGCCTCGTCGCGCAGGAAGAAGGCCTTCTCCTCCTGCTCGCCATGCGAGGACATCACCATCTCGCTCTGGCTGTCGACCTTGAGCAGGGCGGCACGCTGATTGCGCAGGTAGGCCTCGGGGTCGACGGTGTAGCTCCTGTCCGCCTCGCGGCGCAGGCTGAAGGCGACCTTGCGGATGGCGCGCTGGTCCGGCACGCGGATCTGCAGATCCCGATTGCAGGTGCGGAAGATCGACGGACAGCCGACGACCTCGACATTGCCGATGCCGTTGCGCCGCAGGGTCTCGGCGCTGAAGGTGCCACGGACGCCGATGGAGGCGCAGCGATCGGCGACGATCTGCCAGAAGCGCTTCGAGCTCTCGGGCAGGTCGATCGCCCGGTTCTGGCTCGCCTGCGCGCCGACGCCGATGGCGTAGACCGGCAGCTTGACCTTCTCCAGCACCTCGACGGCGCGGAACCACTCCATCTTCTCGTGAATGAAGTTCGAGCCACGGACGAAGACGAAATCGAACTCGCTGGCATAGCGCTCGATGTCCTCCTCGGTCGGATTCATGATCTTCAGCGGCTCGAGATGGGCGTAGCGCAGCAGCTTGAGCGTCGAGTCGAAGACGATCATGTCGCCGATGTTGAAGTAGTCGGAGAGCAGCTTCTCCATCGGGGCGCGGTACCAGCGCACCTTGTCGTGGCCATAGACCTCGCCGGCCGGATAGATGACGAGCGCGCGCAGGGCCTTCGTCGGGGCGAGCGGGCGCAGCTGCGAGCCGGGCGCGAGCGCACCGGTCCGCGCATCGGCCACAGCGAGCGCGCGTGGCCGCCCGTCGGGCAGCTCCGGCAGCGGGATCGCGATCTCGGCGAGCGCCGCATCACCCGGGATCAGGGCGCCGGGATGGACCGTCGCATAGTCCTGCCCGTCCAGGACGAGGCGCAGCGAGGGCCAGTCCCCGCCCGGTTCACGGGCGAGCTGCACGACGACTTCCCGCGTGGTGGCGCGCAGGATCTTCATGGCTTGAACAGACTGGCCGGCCGCGAACTGATGAGCGGGCGCATTCATGGCGTCTCTTTCACGATGCGGATCTTGATCCGGACGAGATCGCGCTGCGGCCCGAGCTTGCAGGCGGCCACATGCATCTTCGTCATGAACAGGTAGGGTTCGTCGCCGGTCGTCTCGAAATTGCGCGAGGGCGAGGCCGGATCGGCCACGGCGCCGTAGGCATAGCGCTCGCGGTCGCCGCAATCCTTGCTCCACATCGTCGGATGGGTGAGGAACGTCTGCAGCGGCGACCATTTCAGCAGGTCCTTCGACCAGCTATAGGCGACGCGCCCGCCGGCGACGCCCTGCCTGGCATCGGGGCCGAGATGGAAGATGGCGAGCCATTGCCCGCTCGCCTCGTGGCGCGTGATCGAACCGACGGTGGTGGGCAGGACCTTGAGCGGCTGGCAGGGCTTCGCCTGCGCGGTGTCCTCGCGATAGGGGTCGACGGCCCGCACGGTGAAGTCCTGGCCATCGAAGGCGCGCCAGGCTTTCGGGTCGCGGATATCTTCCGTCCGGTAGAGGCAGGTGCCGCCCTTCTGCCCTTCCCCGCCGGTGGTGGCGATCAGCGCATACCAGGCGCCGTCCTTCTCGACGATGTTGGACGGGTTGAAGAAGCCGCGATGGCGGCCCTGCCCGACCTCCTGGCGGAAGGCCGGCGCCGCCACCACGGTCGGCGGGTCGTCGACCTTGAAGCTGCGTCCGCCATCGCGCGAGCGGGCCGCCGTGACGACGTTGTACCAGCAGGCCATGCCGTCCTTGAAGCGGCAGGCTCCCGGATGCCGATCGGCGTGGTACTCGTCGTGCATCAGCGCGTAGACGTTGCGCCCGTCCTTCGTCCAGGTCGCGGCGATCCAGCTCATATCGCTGAACTGGCTCGGATCCGGGCTGTTCCTGGCCTGGAAGGAGATCGAGCAGGAGGTCCTGATGCGATCGAGCCCGTCGCCGATCAGCGCGCGGTTGCGATGATGGCTGGCGAAGGCGACGACCTCGCCCTTGTCGTCCCGGAAGGCGCGCAGCGGCGCATCCGGAATGTGCCACTCCTCGCAACGCTCCTTCGACCAGGCGTAGACCGTTTCCTCCTGCGCGCCGGGCGCAAGCTCCAGCCGGTAGCGTGGCCCTTCCGCAGCACCCGCGAGCGCCGCCGGCAGCAGCGCCGCGAGGAACGGCGCGGCGCCCAGCAGGGTGCGGGCGACCCTCACGCCACCTTCCGCGGCTGCTCCGCCGTCTGCCGGTCCACCATCTTGTTGTCGACGCGGTTCTCGACCAGGAAGTCGCGCATCTGCCCGTAAACCCGAGCATAGGCGGCGTTGAAGCGGTCGAAGCGCGACTGATCCCAGTAATCCTCCAGCCGGAAATCCTGGCCGGAGAAGACATCGACGCTCGGGATCTTGAAGGTGTCCGCGAATTCGACGGTGCGGCTGTCATAGGTGAAGTAGATCGACGGCGTGCCATTGGCCAGCGCCATCAGGTTGCCGTGCAGCCGGTAGCCGAGCACCAGATCGAGCCCGCGCACCAGCTGCTCGTATTCGGCGACCACGTCCGAATAGAACATGCGGCTCTGATAGAGCTCCGCCATCTGGTCATCGAGATACCAGTCGCGCGCCCAGGCATTGTCGCGCAGCGCCGCCATCGCGGCGGCCTTCTGCTCGGGCGAGCCAAGGGCAAGCTTCTTCTCCTCGACCTCGCCCTGGGACATCAATGTGACTTCGAAGCGATCCGCCATCGCCTTCACCAGGTCGCGGTGGAAGGTGAGGTAGCGCCGGATGTCCTGCGCATAGGTCTTCGAGACCTCGCGCCGCAGCGTGACGCCGGCCTTCCTGACTTGGTCCAGCGACGGCAGGCGGATCGCCAGATCGGATTTGTTGTTACGGAACGCCGTCGGGCAGCCGATGATACGCACGTTCCGGATGCCGAGATCGTTCAGCACCTCGGCCGAATAGGCGCCGCGCACGCCGAGCGAGGTGGTCGAATCCGCGATGAGCTTGAGAACGGTGCGGGTGTCCTCGCTCAGCTCCAGCTTGCCGCTGACCGGCGCCTGTGCGCCGACGCCGAAGGCGATGACCGGGATCTTCAGCAGGCGCAGCACCTCAGCCGCGCGCGACCAGTTCATCTGCGCATGGATGTAGTTCGAGCCGCGCAGGAAGACATAGTCGTATTCGGCATTGATCCGGTCGATCGCGGCGGGATCGACGCGCGAGATCGGCAACTCGTCGAGCTTCTCGAAATTCAGCAGCTTCAGCGAGGAATCGAAGACGAAGGCGTCGCCGATATTGTGGTAGTGGTCGATGTGGCTTTGCAGGTCGGCATAGCGATACCAGCGCACATTGTCGTGGTCATAAACCTCCCCGGACGGGCTGATGACGAGGATGCGGGCCATGCGTTTCTCCCCTGTTATTTGGTTCAAGCGATCATCGGCGCAGGCGCGTGCTGCTCGGGCGCGGGGCCGCGGCGCTCGGCCATGAGGCGGCGATAGAGGGCAAGATGCGTCTCGGCGCATTCGACATGGCTCATCGGCCGCTTGATGCCGCCGCGCAGCCGGTCCCAGAGCTTGGGCTCGGTCAATGCACGGACCATGCAGTCGACGAGGTCCTCCGGGCTGCCGGCACGGAAATGCAGGCCGTCGATCTCGTCGGTGATCTTCTCGGCCATGCCGCCGAGATTGCTGGCCAGGATCGGGCGGCCGTGGAAGAAGGCCTCCTGGATCACGATCGGCGAGTTCTCCCACCAGACCGACGGCATCACCACCCAATCGACCGAACGCATCAGGTTCGGCATCTCGTGGTTCTGGAAGGCGCCGCAGAAGCGCACGCGGCGCCCGGCCCTCTCGACCAGCTCCGCGAACTTGTCCTGATAGGCCTGCGGCTGGCGCTCGAGATTGCCGCCATAGACCATCAGGATCGAATCCTCGCCCCAGACGGACTCGGGAATGCGCGTCACGGCATCGATCAGCACGTCGGCGCCCTTGTAGGGCGTGAGTTGGCCGAAATAGGCGAAGCGCGAACGCCTTGCCTCGCCATCCGGCAAGGCACGCGGCGGCGCCGCCTCGGCGACGTCGATGCCGTTCTCGATCACCGAGAAGCGCTCCTGCGACAGGCCCCAATCGATGAAGCGGTCGGCGAGGAAGCGGCTCGGCGAGACGAAGTGGTCGGCCTGGCCGAGCATGCCCTTGATGAAGGTCTCGCGCGCCAGGAAGCGCGCCGGCGAGATATCCGGGAAGCAGGCGTTGCAGTCGGTCGGCGAGGACCGGTAGCAAAGCTTGAAGGCGCCGGTCTTCACCATCTGGCCGTGATGGTTGCAGATGCTGAGATACTCATGGAAGGTCACGACGATCAGCGCATCGGGCAGCGTGTCGCGCACGGCGAAGAGGCATTCGAGCCCGAGCCCGATGAAATGATGGAAATGCACCACGTCGGGCTTGAGGTCGCGCAGCACGCGGGCGAAATCGCGCTCGATCTCCTCGGTCGCCCGGTTCGAGATCAGGAAGTGGTCGTAGTCCTCGGCGTAGTACAGCAGTTCACCGCCGCGCTGGCGCAGGCTCATCAGCGCCGTGCCGGCATGGCGGGGGGTCGGCGCGCCGACCCGCGCCAGATAGTGGGAATCGATCTCCGCGCAGCCCTGCAGGCCCTTGTGGAGGTTGTAGGAGGCGATCTCCGCCCCGCCCAGCGACAGCGAGGGATGGCCATGCGATATCACCAGAACCCGCATTCTCATCCTTTCATGTTTGAGATGGCGAGCGCCCAGCGCCGATCGAAGCTCGTCCGGTCGGCGAGCTGGGCGAGGGTTCCGACATGCGGAGACGCCAGCTCCCCGTCATCGACGGCGTAGATCTCCACATCCGGGACCCAGAGCGACGGCGCCCCGGCCATCCTGAGCTTCAGGCAAAGGTCGAGCCCCTTCTCCGTCGTGGTGAAGTAGTTCCGGGCGAAGCCGCCGACCTCGACGAAAGCGGCGCGAGAGAGCACGCAGCACTCGCTCACCCCCGCCGCGACCTCCATCGGCCCAAGGTTCCCGACCGCTTCGAGCGGGTAGCCGACAAAGCGATTCGCGATCCGGCGGTTCGCCCCCTCTCCTTCCAGCCAGGCGCCGGCCCAGCGGATCGAATCGTCCTCGAACAGCAGGGTCGGGCTCGCGACGCATTGTCCGCCGCGGGCGCGATAGGCACGTTCGAGCCGGCCGAGCCAGCCGGGCATGCGGATCTGCGCCGTGCCGGACAGCAGGGCGACCGTCTGGAAGCGGCAGGCGCGAACCCCCGCTTCCATCGCGTCGCAGGCGTCCTCGACGCCTTCGACCATCGCCAGCCGCAGCGACAGGCCGTAGAAGCGCGCCAGCCGGCGTGCCTCGGACCCGACACGGTCGCTGCTTTCGACCGGGGCGGCGAGGACGATCGGCAGCGGCCTCACCTCGGGGTCCATGGCCAGCATCGCGAACAAGGCCGAGAGCTCGCGCCGGCGATGATCGAGGCCGATCACGAGGCCGAACGGCGCCTCCGGGTCGAAAGCCCCGACGTCGGAGGTATCGGCGGGGCGCGGCGGGGCGATCTCTGCCGCCTGCAGCGCCGGTGCGATCTGGCGCTCGACCACGGTGCTCGCCGTCGTGGAGCGCGGGTCGAGCAGGCCGAAGACCCGTTCCAGCGTGCGCCGGGCCTGGCCTCGACCGGGCTCCAGCGGCAGGAAGGCCGGGCCCGTGCCCTGGATCTCGAAGGCGAGATGCAGCGGCTGGCCGGGCTCCGGTTCGAGCTTCGGCGCGAAGACGATGAAGCCGTGGCTGTTGCGCCGCGAGGCCAGCGCTCCGAAGCGCGGGTCTTCCAGGAAGGCAGCCGTCACGTCCGGGCGCTGCACCCGCGTCCATAGCCGATCGACGGCGCAGGACTGGCCGCCGCTGCGCAGGGTGACAGCATTGACCCGACGTTCGGGGTCGAACAGCCAGCCGATGATCAGAACGCCGGTATTCTCGATGATGGTGACGTCGTCGATGCCGGCCCGCACAGGCTCTTCCAGCAGGCAGACGGTGTCGCGACCGTCGAAGCGCTGGGAGGCCTTGCGCAACTTGTCGGCGGTGGGCTGCGGGGCCGTGCCGCGCTGCAGCCCGTCGCGCAGATGGCCGGGCACCGTGATCGGCTCCAGCAGCACATGGCGCTCATAGACCTCCAGCGCCCGCCAGCCGTCATTGCTGCGGAAATACAGGCGCTCGATCTCGCCGGGATGGCGTGCCCGACAATCCTCGAGCAGGCCGAAGAAACCGCGGGCGCCTTCGCCGAGATCGTCGCGCTCGAAGGTCCCGGCCTCGAGATTGGCCGGGGACAGCCCGCCATGGGCAATCAGCAGCTTGGTCCGGCCGGCGGCGAAATGCGAGGTCCAGCCCTGCAGGAAGACGCCGTCCGGTTCGAGCGTGCCCATCACCTCGACGAAGCCGCCAGGGCGCGCGACCGTCTGCAGCAGCATCGCCACCGCCCGCAGGCGGCGCGGATTGGGCGTCCCGGTCAGCAGCACTTCGAGCAGGCCGTCGACGATGCTGGGAAAGGCCTGGCCGGCCTCGTCTGCGAGCTCGGAGAGGAAAGCCTGCAAGGGCAGCGGCTTGGCCGCCAGGATCAGGCGCAGCGGCCGCCCGGGCCGGCCGATCAGCAGCGCCCCGCTGCCTGCCTTGTCCGTGGCCGGAGCCGGGGCCAGGCAAAGGAAGCCGGTGGCTGCGGCCGCATCGGCCTGGGCGCGGCGCCAGCTCAGCACCATGGTGTGAGCCCGGTTCGCCGGGTTGCCGTCGACCGCGACCGGAACCTTCGCCGGCATGGCGTCGCAGGCGCTCATGACGAGGATCGCGTTCTCGCCGAGCGGCGTCCAGGCGACGGTCGGCGCCGGGCTCACGGCCGTCCGTTCGGGAACGATCACCTCGCTCATCGTCTCAGCCTCCCCACAGCAGCACGGCGAGGGAGACGAAGGACATCAACGCCGCGAGCCCCGACAGGAAGCCGAGGATCACCGTGACCTGCCGCAGCGGCGCGCGAGCCTCCTTGCGGATGGCGGCGAGACGCTCATCGAAGCCGCGCAGCGTGCCGTCGAAACGCAGTTGGAAAACGTCGAGCTCGCCGAGGCGGCGCGCGATCTCGCTCTGCGTCTCGGCATCGACCTTGGCCGCTTCCGCCAGGGCGTGGTTTTCCTCGAGGCGGGCCGCAATCCGGTCGAGCTTCTCGCTCAGCTCCTTCTGGGCGAGTTGGCCGCGCCGGTTGAGCGCGATCAGCACCTCGACCTTGTCGAAGAAGCGCGAGAGGGGCACAGCGATCGCGGCCTCTGCCGCGAGCTCGTCCGGCGCCGGCAGGCGCAGCTCCAGCTCCGATCCCGTCGTCGGCGAGACACCGATCACCGTGAGGCGCGCACGCGCCGCCAGCAAGGCCTCGTCGAGGTCCATCGAGAAGGCATGCCTGCCGTCACCGATGCCGTTGCGGCGCAGGTCGATACGGCTCTGGTCGGCCTTGGCCTCGCATACGAGCTTGCCGTCGCAATAAAGCCTGACCGTCATGGCCTCGTCGGGCCGGGTCTCGTCCCAGATCCAGCCGTGCAGACGGCTGCCGTCGAGGGCGTCGACCCGCCCGTTCAGCCGCGACGGGTTGACGTTGGGAAGGCGGACCTCCTGGTCCTGGTGTTGAGTCGCAGTGGTCATGCGGCCTCCGCAAGCTTGAGGCTATCGAAGAGGGCGAGGTGTCGGCCGGCGCAGTCGGCGAGCGAAGGTGGCGCGGCGATGCCGTGGACGAGGCGCTGCCAGAGCCCGGCTTCCGCCATCGCCCGGCGCATCGCACGGGCGAGTGCGGCAGGATCCCCCGGCTGGACATGAAGGCCGTCGATCTCGTCGCGCACCATCTCGGCCATGCCGCCGATATTGCTGACGATCAGCGGCCGGCGATGCTGGAAGGCCTCCTGGATGACGAGCGGCGCGTTCTCCCACCAGATCGAGGGCATCACGACCCAATCGACCTCGGCCATCAGCGCCGGCACCTCGTCGCGCCGATACGGCCCGCAATGGGTGACGACGCCCCCGGCCTCGGCCAGCGCGCCATCGAGCGCGGTGGTGAAGGCCTCGCTCTGGAACGGCGCCCCGCCATGGATGCGCAGCGTGAACTCGCTTTCGGCGGAGGATTGCAGCAGCCGGGCGGCCTTCAGCAGCGGGAGGACGCCCTTCCACGGATTCAGATTGCCGAAATAGCCGAAGCTCGTGCGCCGGCCCCCGCCCGACCGGTGCGGCGCCGGTTCCTGCGGCGGGCGGGCATTGGCGATGACCTCGATCTTCTCGGCCGGCAGCCCCCAGTCGACATAGCGCTGACGCAGGAAGTTGCTGGGCGCTACGAAGCGGTCGACGGCGGCGAGATGGGTCTTGATGAAGCGCTCGCGCAGCAGGAAGCGGTCGGAGCCGATCTCGGGAAAGCAGCCATGGCAGCCGGCGGGTGAGGCGCCCGAACAGCGCTGGCGGTCGCCGGGGCGGACCATCAGCCCGTCATGGTGGCAGATCGGATAGTAGTCGTGCAGCGTCATGACGATCGCCGCCTGAGGCAGCAGCCGACGCGCCAGCGTCAGGAATTCGGCGCCGATCAGCACGAGATGATGGATATGGATTACGTCGGGCCGGAATTCGCCAAGCAGCGAAGCGAGATCCTGCAACGTGCCGTAGTGATCGATCTGGCTGAGATGGAAACGGTCGAAATGTCCGCTCCAGAGCAGCACGTCGTCGCCGACCGATTGCAGCGCCGTGCCGGGATGCGGCTGGCGGTGGATCGCGTTGGTCGCTCCGAGGAAGAGCACCTCGGCGCCCTGCTCGCGATAGGCGCCCGCGAGGTCGTGCGCGAAGATCTCGGTCCCGCCGGGATGCAGCTGCGGGTGATTGTGCGCGACGACGAGGATGCGGCGGCTCATGCCCTGCCTCCCGGCTTCGTCGCGATCAGGAGATCCTGATAATGGGCGGCGCTGATGCCGCGCCAATGGCCCGGGCGCAGCACCTCGACTGCGAGCCCGGCCTGCGTCGCCTGCTCCAGCAGGAAACTGCTATCGATGCCGGCGGCGGCGAGCGGCGCCTCGTCGATGGCGTACCAGCCCGGCCCGTCCTGCCAGCGCTTGAACGACAGTCGCTCCTGCCCCGTGGCGCTGCCGTCGATCGCGAAGGCGGTGAGGAAGAGGCGCCCGCCCGGCGCCAGCAGGCGCGAAGCCTCCTGCAGATAGACCACGAGCTCGTCCGGCGGCAGATGCGTCGCGACCGAGGTCATCGTGATGAAATCGAAGCTGCCATTGGCGAAGCCGAAGCGGACCTCGATGCCCGGCAGCGAGCCCCGCGGATTGTAGAGCGGGTGGGCGATGTCGAGGCGCTGGAAGCGGAAGCGCGGATAGGCCGGCGTGATCGTCTGGGCGCACCAGAGGATGCCTTCCATCACCGGATCGACGCCGTCATAGCTGCCGCGCTCGGAATCGAGATACTGCGTCAGCGGCACGGCCATGCGGCCGATGCCGCAGCCGATGTCGAAGACGCGCTCATGCGGCTTGAGCCGGCCGATGCGGACGAAATGGCCGAGGAATTCGGCACCGATGGCGCGATAGTCGCCATCGCCGACGAAAATCGAATCCGGCGGCGGATGCGGCATGAACCGGTTGGTCTGCAGCGCAGCCAGCAACCAGTCGAGCTCCGGTCCGCCGGCGGCTTCCGCCGGTGCCGGTTCGGCTGCGATCTGTTTCAGGGCCGTCATTGCCGTCATGCCGCGGTCGCTCTCCTGAAGCTGAAGCGGGGAACAAGATCGGGTTCGCTCGGCGCGGGCGCGTGCAGCAGCGCGGGCTCGGCAGAGGAACTCTCGAAGGCCTGCATCAGCGCGTCGATCTGGGCGTCCCAGCGCCGCGTCTGGAGCCAGGAATTGTGCTGGGAGGCGGCGCCGCGCGTGTAGTCGGTGCTGCGGGCGATCGACTGGCGCTCGAGATGGTAGAGCGCGACATCGGGCGCATAGATGATGCCGAAGCCGGCGCGCCGAACCTTGAGGCACAGGTCGCTGTCCTCGTAATCGCCGATCACATAGCTCTCATCGAAACCCTCGAGCTCGGTGAACAGCGCGCGCGAGATGACGACGCAGGCACCGGTGACGCCCGGGACGGGCCGCTCGACATTGGCCGGGCCATAGGAGCCGGGCATGCCCTTGAAGTAATGATGGTTGAGCCAGACGCCCTTGCTGTCGCGCTTGAAGAAGAGCCCGGCATGCTGCAGCGAGCCGTCATCATAGAGCAGCTTCGGGCCGACCGCGCCGACCCGGCCACGCCGGTCAAGCTTCCCGATCAGCGCCGGCAGCCAGCCATTGCCGGCCGGGATCACGTCCGAATTGACCATCGCCAGCACTTCGCCGCGCGCCTGCCGCGCGCCGGCGTTGCAGGCGGCCGAGAAGCCGCCATTGCGCTTCATCGCGACGAGCTGCATCGGCAGGCCATAGGCGAGGTGAAGCCCGCCGAGCAGATGCGCGACCTCGGCCTCGTGCTCGGGAGAATCGAGCACGTAGACGAGCTCGGCATTCTCAACGAACCAGGGATCGCCGGCGAAGGCGGCGACCTGCACGCGCAGGAAATCGTAGACGCGGTAGAGCGGGATCACCACCGAGGCCCTGGGCCGTGCCGGGGCGCGGCCGAACGTCGTCACCACGGGATCGGCGCGGTTCTCGCGCAGGTCCTCCTGGCAGGCGGCGAGGATCGGCGCGAGCGTCGTCTCGATCATCGCGGCCGTGAGGTATTGCGGCGGGATCGCCGTCAGAGCCCGGGCCCGGATCGTCGCGGCGTCAGCCGGCTGCACCGGCGGGCGCAGCGTCAGGGTCGTGCCCGACCGCAGCTTGATCTCGCAGCGTGGCTGGAGGACGGGCGCGCCGGAGGCGTAATCGGAGGCGAAGGCGGCGAAGCCAGTGGCGGGGCGGGTTTCGCCCTCGGTACCGCTCGGCAGGCGCACCGGGAAGCGCTGCAACCCGGCGAGCATGGCGATCGGCTCGCCGGAGCCGCGATGGAGCAGCACCTCGTCGAGAAGATCATCGGGATCGCGCAGCCAGCCGCCGATCAGGAGGCCCGCCCGGTTGCAGACCGCTAGGTCGAGCTCGGCGGCGGGAAGGTCGTCGTTGCGGCGGACATGCTGCACGGCCAGCGGCACCCGACGCTGCATCTCGACCGCCAGCAGACGGCCGCGCTCGGACAGGCCGGAGAGCTGCTCGACGACCCAGTTGCGCAGCCCGTCGCGGCTGGCGGCCTTGCCCGCCCACCAGCGGCCGAGCGAAGGCGCAGCCTGCCGGACCGGCAGGCTGCGCACCACCAGAGACCGTTCGGCCTGAAGGATCAGCAGCCCGCCGCGGACCGGCGGCGCATCGAGCACGAGATGGAGTTCACGCTTGCCGCCACGGTCGGGTGCGCCGACGCGGGAGGCGAGATCGAGACGGGTGAGGCCGGCGCTGTCCAGCCGCGCGGCGGAGCGCAGCGCAGTAAAATCGCCGGGGACGGCGGTCTCGCACAGCCAGCGCCCTTCGACCAGCGAAGCAGCCGGCTGGATCGCCACCGGCTTCGGGGTCAGCGCCAGCAGGAGCTGGCGCAGGAAGGAGAGGTAGTTCGGAATCGCGGCAAGGCCGAACAGGGACGGCCAGGCGCCGACGAGGGCGTTGGCAAGCGTCAGCCGCGCCTGGGGCGTGAGCTCCTGCAGCAGCGCAACCGGGTCGGCGAGCCCGTGGACGAGGCCCGGGTCGAAGGCGGCGGTGACGTCGCCCTGCGGGCCGTGGTCCGACAGGGTCGCGACGATGCTCTCATGGCCCGACGCGCGAAAGGCGACCGCCAGCCGCTCACGCCCGTCGCGCAGGCCGAGCAGGACCGAAGCGGCGGCGAGGCGCCGCCCGCCCCCCGCAAGCGTAATCGTGGGCTTGCCGAACGGCGCGGCATCAAGCGTCCAGCACAGCAGGAACACGGAGCCGCCGAGGCGGTGGATCTCGAGCTGCGTCGGGGCTGCTACTGCCGTGGCGGCGGGCGCGAGCGAAAGCATGGGCGCGTTCCTGCAGGTGGGACGGGTGGCACCGGGCGCGAAGTCCGGCGCCGGGCCGGGGCAATCCCGCTGAAGCCGCATCGCGGCGTCGGGCTGCCCCGGGGATTCGGAATAGGCGCTCCCCGCCTCCCGCCGGCCGGAGCACGAGCGGGAGGAAGGAGCGCCGATCCTCCGATCAGGCGACCGAGAAGTAGGTGTTCGGGTCGGCCTGGACGTCCTCGGCGGTGACGCCGACGAGGGTCAGGGTGTCGCCATGACCGAGGTCGATGACGGCATTGCCGCCCACGGTCGTCGCGCGCGCCGCCACATCCTCGGCCGAGGACACGCCGGTGCCGTTGATGTCGGACGCGATCTGCAGCATGTCCGAGCCGGCCTCGAAATCGAGCACGACGTCGTTGCCGCCGCCACCGGCGAAGACGAAGACGTCGCTGCCGGCACCGCCATGCAGGGTGTCGTCCCCGGCGCCGCCGAAGAGCATGTCGTCTCCGGCACCACCCTGGAGCACGTCGTTGCCGGCACCGCCATAGAGGATATCGGCACCCTCATTGCCCTGCAGCACGTCATTGCCTTCGCCACCCTGCAGGATGTCGTTGCCAGTGCCGCCCTGCAGGATGTCGTTGCCTTCGCCGCCGATCAGCACGTCGTCGTCGGCATTGCCACGCAGGATGTCGTCTCCGGCGCCGCCGACCAGCGTGTCGCTGCCCTCGCCGCCGAACAGCGCATCATTGCCCGCGTCACCCGAGAGCACGTCGTCACCAAGTCCGCCGAACAGGGCGTCGTCGCCCTCCCCGCCGAACAGGGCGTCGTTGCCGCCCTCACCATAGAGAAGGTCGTTGCCTTCCTCTCCCAAGAGCGAGTCGACCTGGTCGCCGCCCTTGACGATATCGTCGCCGGCTCCGGCGAGAATCACGTCACTGAATCGACTTCCAATCAAAAAGTCGTCGAAAGCACTTCCTTCGATCGTGGCCATCCGGCACCTCCTGAGCGATCTGATGAGCCTGGCATCGGTCGGCGGATGCAACCGCGGAATCCAGATCCAGGCAGGTTCCGACAGCATTTATGCATCATGCCGTCGCTCGACAGCCTAAGGCTTACTCAACAATCAGGCTGCATCAAGACTTTTATTATGACTATTTTGCGATGCAGCACAGTTTGGACTTTATTTTTCTGAGGTAAATCACCAGATATTGGGAAGAATACATTTCCAAATTCGAAATATTACTTTTAGCCCCCTCACATCCCTTCAAAGGGCGAAGGAACCAGGCTCAGTCCTCGCGGAAAGCACGGTTGAAGCTGTCGGTGAACGGGGACAGCAGATAGTCGATCGCCCGGCGCTCGCCGTTGACGATCATCACCTCGGCGGTCATCCCGGCATGGAGCGGGACCTTGTAGTCGCGCAGGCTCTTCGGATCGATCTCGGCGCGCACCACGAAATACGGCACGCCGGTCTTCTCATCGACGAGCTGGTCCGGCGCGACATAGGCGACCTTCGCCTGCAGCGGGGGCAACAGCCTCGAATTGAATGCGGTCAGCCGAACGCGGGTGCTCGAGCCGACGCGGACCGCGTCGATGTCGCGCGGATCCACCTTGGCCTCGACGATCAGCGGCTCATTCTCCGGCACGATATCGAGGATCGCCTCGCCCGCCGTGATGACGCTGCCGGCCGTCCGCATCCGGATATTGGCGACGATGCCTTCCTGCGGCGAAGTCACCACCAGCCGGCGCAGCACGTCCTCCGCCTGCACGATGCGCTCGGTGACCTCCGAGAGCAGGAGCTGGGATTCCTGGATCTCCCCACCGATATCGTTCTGGCGCTCCAGGCTGATCGAGAGGATTTCGAGATTGGCGCCGGCGACCGCCTGCTCGGCCTTCGCCTTGCGGGCGGTGAACTCGCCTACCCTGCCGGCGAGCTCGCTCTGCTTGGTCTGCAGCTCGACCAGCTGGCTGCGCTTGGCGTAACGCTTCTCATAGAGGTCGGCCATGATCTTGACCTCCTCGTCGATCAGCGAGCGCTGCTGAATGGTGGCATCGATCTGGGCCTTCAGCGCATCGGCCTCGGCCTGGTGCTGCTCGATGACGCGCTGCTGAATATGGACCTTGCCGTCATGGACCTGGGCGCGGGACTTGAACAATCCCTGCTCGGCCCGCAGCACCTCGCGCGCGATCGGCGAATTCATCCGCGCGATATCCTCGGGAAAGGCGATCGCGGCCGCGTCGGTCTGCTCGGCCCGCAGACGCGCGAGCTTGGCCTCCAGGCCGATACGCTTGGCCTGCAGCTGCTGCAGCTCGGCGCGGGCGCGCGCATCCTCGAGCCGCAGCAGCGGTTCGTTCTGGGCGACGCGTTCGCCCTCGGCCTTGAGCAGCGTCTTCAGGATGCCGCCTTCGAGATGGCTGACGGTCTTGCGCTTGTTGTCGACCGCGACGACACCGTTGGCGACGGCGGCATTGTCCAGCCGCGCCGTCACGGCCCAGGCGCCGAAGCCGCCGAAGCCGACCCCGATCGCCGCCGCCCCGGCCAGCACCAGGCTGCGCAGGCTGGGCGTGCGCTCGTCGGGCACGTCCGGTTGGTTCGAGGCCACGAGCGCCCGCTCCGGGCGCCGGATCAGCGAGCGCCCGGTCATGCCGTCACCCCACGGATCGGAGTCGGTCCGGCGGCAGCCGGCGCATTGGCGGCGGGTTCGATCTCGACCCGACCGCCGGGCGTGATCATGCCGGCGATGGCGGCGCGCGGGCCGAACTGCTGGACGCGGCCCTCGCGCAGCACGAGGAGCTTGTCGACGACCTGCATCACCGAAGGCCGGTGGGCGATCAGCACGACGATCGCCCCGCTCTCGCGCGCCGCCGCGATAGCCCGGATCAGGCTCTGCTCGCCCTCGGCGTCGAGATTGGCGTTGGGCTCGTCGAGCACGATGAGCCGCGGCATGCCGTAGAGCGCACGGGCCAGGCCGATGCGCTGGCGCTGGCCGCCGGAGAGGTTGAAGTCGCCGTCGTTGACATTGGTGTCGTAGCCCAGCGGCAGGCGGCCGATCAGCTCGTGCACGCCGGCGATGCGGGCCGCTTCGAGGATGGCGTGGGGATCGGGCTCGCGCATCCGGGCGATGTTCTCGGCGATCGTGCCGTTCAGCAGCGACACCGATTGCGGCAAGTAGCCGACCATGGCGCCGAACGAGCCGCGCTCCCACAGGAAGGTGCTGTGGCCGTCGAGATAGATGCCGCCGACATTCGGCTTCAGCACGCCGACGAGCAGCCGCGCCAAGGTCGACTTGCCCGCACCGGAGGGGCCGACGACGCCCAGCACCTCGCCCGGCTGCAGGGAGAAGGAGACGCCCTTGATCACCGTCTGCTCCGAACCCGACGGAGCGAAGACCGCGCGATCGACCACGAGTTCGCCCTCGCAGGGCGGCGTCGGCACGGTCTGGCGCTGCGAGCTGCGCGAGACGACCAGTTCGCGCACGCGCTTCCAGGCCGCGGCGGCGAGAATCCACTGGCGCCAGTCCGAGATCATCGAATCGAAGGGTGCGAGCAGCCGCCCGAGCAGGATGCTGGCCGCCATCAACGTACCGGCGGTGACCTCGTTGCTGATGATCAGGGTCGCGCCCGTCGCATAGATGGCGAGCTGCATCGTCATCCGGGACGAGCGCGTCACGGCCGCGATGAACTTGCCGCGCCGCGTGCCCATGTCGAGCTGCTCGATCATGGCGAGCTGCTGGCCGCGCCAGCGGCGCGCCAGCGCCGGAAGCATGCCCATCGCCTCGATGGTCTCCGAATGGCGCAGGCTGGCCCCGACCTCGTTGATGCTGGCGACACCCGCCTCGTTGGCCTCCTTGAGCACCCGTCGGGTGAGCATGTCGGAGAGGACGCCGAGCAGCAGCAGGATGACCAGCGAGACGACGCCGACCAGGCCGTAGATCGGGTGAAGCGCGAACAGAACGGCCAGGAAGATCGGCGACCACGCCGCCTCGAGCGGCGTCGCGATGGACGAGCTCGCGATGAAGTAGCGGATGTCGTTGAGATCGCGAATCGCCTGGGTGGCCTGAGCCGAACCCTGCTCAAGCGAGGCGCTCACCGCTGACTGCAAGGCCGGCAGATTGAGCCGCCGCGCAAAAATGCTGGCCATCGTCTGGAAGGTCAGCGAGCGGATGAACTCGATCGTGCCGTACAGCGCGAGGGCGCCGAGCGCGATCACCAGCAGCATCGTCAGCGTGTCATAGCTGCGGCTCACGATCACGCGGTCCTGGACCTGCATCATGAACAGCGGGACCGTCAGCAGCAGCAGGTTCACGCACAGACTGAGGAAGGCCGCATAGCCGAGGCCGCCCACAAAGGATCGCTGCAGTTCACGGACAAGGGCATCAGGTGCCGGCTTCACCGCCTTCATGCATGTCTCCAAGGATGAGGTTGCGGGCGAGGCCAGGGGCGAATGCATCGCCGAGACCTGTCCCGCCATCAGGGTGGCAAACGTGACAAGGCGGGAGTGTCAAGATTATGACAGATTAGAATTCTATTCCATCGACTCGACATCAAGCAAATGAGGCAAAACTATGCAATATTTTGAATTTCGAATTAGTTTCCAGTCATTATGCGACTGATACGATCTTGTCTTTTGGCGAATCCAAGTGGCATGTGCTTTGCCTATAGGCTCAACTAGGCGCGGGGGAACAAACGGGATGGATTGTTCATTTTTCGATCAGGCGGGGTAAGGGATGCACTTCAAATTGCACGGCGGCGAGCAATTCCTAGGCGGATCCTTGAACGGCCATGACCGGCCCGACGGCAATGGCGATCTGGAGGACAGCCCGGATCGCAGAATTTCCGCGTTCGATCTCGCCCGCGTCATCGAGCGGGTGAGCCGGCGCTTTCTGGACTATCTGCGCCTCGAGCTGGGCAAGCTCGGCATCGAGGACATCTCGCCCTCGCAGGTGATGATCCTGCTCACGATCGGGCATGGCGAGATCGCGGTCCGAGACCTGCTCGACCGCGGCCATTACGGGGGCTCGAACGCCTCCTACAACCTCAAGCAACTGGTGGAGAGCGGCTATCTGGAACGAGGCGCCTCGCCTCGCGACCGGCGCCTGGCGCGAATCTCGCTGTCCCTCAAGGGCCAGATGCTCTGCGAGCGGCTGCGCCTACTCGACGAGGCCAGCCAGTTCGGCAGCCGTTCCGAGAACGGCGCCGAGGCCGACCTCCTGACCACCCATGAAACCCTGCGCCGGCTGGAGCAGTGGTGGAACGATTCCCTCCGCTATGGCGGCATCCTGCTCGCATCATGCATGTCCTATTCGTTCATCGCTCAGGATCTGGTCAATTCTCTGCTCTGATCGAGCGCCTCGTCGCCCGCGGTGACGAGGTCACGCTGATCAGCGAACGCCCGGCGGCGGAGCAGCCGGGCGTTCGCCAGCTCGCCTATACGACCGGGGAACCGGCGACGAAGCATCCTGCGCTCGCCGCCACCGACTACCACCTGCGCACGGGCGAGGCCGTCGCCAGGCTGATGACGCACCTGCGCAACGACGACGCCCCCGATGTGGTGATCGGGCATGTCGGCTGGGGCGGACTGCTCTTCGCGCGAGACGCCCTGCCCGATGCCGGGCTGATCGGCTACTGCGAATATTATTATCGCAGCGAGGGCTCGGACCTGGATTTCGGGCAGTCCGAGCCGCCGCAGCAGGCGGAACGGCAGCGCATCCGCATGCGCAATGCCGCACAGCTTCTCACGCTAGACACGCTGGACGCCGCCTATGCGCCGACGCATTGGCAACGCCTGCAATATCCCGGCGCCTACCGCCAGCGCATCGCCGTCTGCCATGACGGCATCGACACGCGGGTCTGCCGGCCCGATCCGACCGCCCGCTTCACATTGCCGGACGGCCGGATCCTGTCGGCGGGCAACCCCGTGGTCACCTTCGCCGCCCGCGATCTCGACCCCTATCGCGGCTATCCGCAGTTCATGCGCGCGGCCGCGCTATTGGCGGAACGGCATCCCGAGATCCAGTTCGTCGCCGTCGGCGGCGACGGGCCGGGCTATGGCCGCCCGCGAGCCGACGGGCTGCCCTGGCGCGAGGCGATGCTCGCGGAGACCGGCCTCGCCGATCGGATCGTCCATATTCCCTGGCTCAGCTACGAGGCGCTGATCCGTCTCTTCCAGGTCTCCGCCGCCCATGTCTATCTGAGCGTCCCTTTCGTCCTGTCATGGTCCCTGCTGGAGGCCATGGCGTGCGGCTGCCTCGTCGTCGGCTCCGATACCGAGCCGGTGCGGGAGGCCATCCGCGACGGCGTCAACGGACTGCTCGCGCCCTTCCACGACACCCAGATTCTCGCCCGCCGAATCGAGGAAGCCCTGCATCACGGCCCCCGTCTGACACCCCTCCGGCGCGCCGCCCGCGAGACGGTGATCGCCGGCTACGAGCGCGAACGCTGCCTCGACCGGCAGCTGGCCTGGATCGCGCAGCTCGACAGCCGGGAGGTCGCCGCCTAGATCGCGCTGCGCCCTTTCGGGAGCATCCTCCCATAACCCACTATTATATAACATTATTTTCCGAGATTCGGCTTTCGCTTCCCGGCCCGGCGCAAAAGCGCCGGCTGCCGGCGGCGCATGCGGCTTGACGCCCCCCTCCCAGGGTCTCACTATTCCAAATTGAATGACGCCCTGTCATTCGCCTGGGAGGTTGAGATGCTGCATGAGCTCTCGCGTCGCCAGTTCCTGAAAGCCGCAGGTGCGGGTCTGGGCGGCTCTGCCGTCGCCGCGCTGGGGTTTGGCGGTGCCGAGGAGGCACTTGCCCAAGCCGTGCGGCCCTTCAAGCTGGCGCGCACCACCGAAACACGAAATACCTGTCCGTACTGCTCCGTCGCCTGCGGCGTGATCCTTTACAGCCTGGGCGACAAGTCCAAGAACGCGCATCCCGCGATCATCCATATCGAAGGCGACCCGGACCACCCGACCAATCGCGGCACACTCTGCCCGAAGGGGTCGGCCCTCCTCGATTTCGTCCACTCCGAAACGCGCACCAAGGTGCCGCAATATCGCGGCCCTGGTCAGCGCGAGTTCAAGCAGATCAGCTGGGGCGAGGCGCTCGACCGCATCGCGCGGCTGATGAAGGACGACCGCGACAAGAACTTCGTCGCCACGAACCAGGACGGCGTCACGGTCAATCGCTGGCTGACGACCGGTTTCCTGGCCGCTTCGGCGACCACCAACGAGACGGCCTTCCTGACCTACAAGGTCGTGCGAAGCACGGGGATATTGGCGTTCGACAACCAGGCGCGTGTCTGACACGGACCGACGGTGGCCAGTCTGGCCCCAACATTCGGTCGCGGTGCGATGACCAACTCCTGGACGGACATCAAGAACACCGACCTCGTCATCATCATGGGCGGCAACGCCGCCGAAGCGCATCCTTGCGGCTTCAAATGGGTCACGGAGGCGAAAGCCCAGCGTGGCGCCAAGCTGATCGTCGTCGATCCGCGCTTCACGCGCTCGGCCTCGGTCGCGGACCTCTACGCGCCGATCCGGCAGGGCACCGATATCGCCTTCCTGCTCGGAGCGATGAAGTACTGCATCGACAACGACAAGATCCAGCACGACTACGTGCGCGCCTTCACCAACGCGCCCTATATCGTGAAGGAGGGCTTCGGTTATCAGGACGGCCTGTTCACCGGCTATGATGAAGCGAAGCGCGATTACGACCGATCGAGCTGGGAATACGAACTCGGTCCGGACGGCTACGTCCAGATCGACGAAACGCTCCAGCATCCGCGCTCGGTCTACCAGCTGCTCAAGAAGCACATCGCGGCCTATACGCCGGAGATGGTCGAGCGCATCTGCGGCACGCCGAAGGACAAGTTCCTGGCGGTCTGCAAGCTGATCTCGGAATGCTCCGCGCGCGACAAGGTCATGACCTCGATGTACGCGCTGGGCTGGACGCAGCACTCCAAGGGCTCGCAGAACATCCGCTCCATGGCGATGCTGCAGCTCCTGCTCGGCAATATCGGCGTGCGCGGCGGCGGCATGAACGCGCTGCGCGGGCACTCCAACATCCAGGGTCTCACCGACATCGGCCTGATGTCGAACCTGATCCCGGGTTACCTCACGCTGGGGACCGACAAGGAGGTCGATTTCTCGACCTACATGTCGACGCGCGGTTTCAAGCCGCTGCGTCCGAACCAGATGAGCTACTGGCAGAACTACAGGAAGTTCATGGTGAGCTTCCTGAAGTCGATGTGGGGGAAGGCGGCGACGCCTGAGAACGACTTCGCCTATCAATGGCTGCCGAAACTCGACGTGCCCGGCTACGACATGCTCCGGTACTTCGACATGATGCACCAGGGCAAGGTGAACGGCTATTTCTGCCAGGGCTTCAACCCGCTGCTCTCGCTCTCCAACCGGGGCAAGGTCACGCAGGCGCTGTCGAAGCTGAAGTTCCTGGTCTCGATGGACCCGCTGCAGACCGAGACCGCCCGGTTCTGGAAGGACGAAGGCGTCCATAACGACGTCAAGCCCGAGTCGATCCAGACCGAGGTCTTCGAGCTCCCGACGACCTGCTTCGCCGAGGACGAGGGTTCGCTGGTCAATTCCGGCCGCTGGCTGCAATGGCACTGGCCGGGCGCCGAACCTCCTGGCGAGGCGAAGACCGACACCTGGGTCATGGCCCAGCTCTACCAGCGCCTGCGGGCGCTTTACGAGAAGGAGGGCGGCGCCTTCCCCGACCCGATCGTCAATCTCCATTGGCCCTATCGCCTTGCGGACGATCCGCAGCCGGACGAGATGGCCAAGGAGATGAATGGCTACGTCGTGTCGACGGTGACCGATCCGGTCGACCCCACCAAGGTGCTGCTCGAGAAGGGCAAGCAGGTCGACACCTTCGGGCAGCTGCGCGACGACGGCTCGACCGCCTGCGGCTGCTGGATCTATTCCGGCAGCTGGACCGAGAAAGGCAACATGATGGCCCGTCGCGACACCAGCGACCCGGCCAACACCGGCGCCTACTCGAACTGGGCCTTCTCCTGGCCGGCCAATCGGCGCATCCTCTACAACCGCGCCTCCGCCGATCTCGACGGCAAGCCCTGGGATCCAAAGCGCAAGCTGATCGAGTGGAACGGAACGGCCTGGAGCGGCTATGACGTGCCGGACATCGCGCCGGCCGCCAAGCCGCAGGATGTCGGCCCGTTCATCATGAATCCCGAGGGAACGGCGCGGCTGTTCTCCCGCGGCATGATGAAGGACGGCCCCTTCCCGGCCCATTACGAGCCGTTCGAAAGCCCGGTCGCCAACGTGATGGCGCCCAAGATCCGCGGCAACCCCGCCGCGCGCATCTTCAAGGACGATCTCGCCGCGCTCGGGACCTCGGACAAGTTCCCCTATGCGGCGACCTCCTACCGCCTGACCGAGCACTTCCACTTCTGGACCAAGCATGTCTGGGTCAATGCGGTGCTCCAGCCGGAGTTCTTCGTCGAGATCAGCGAACAGCTGGCTGCGGAGAAGAACATCCAGAAGGGCGGCTGGGTGAAGGTCTCCTCCGCCCGCGGCGTGGTCTATGCCAAGGCCGTGGTGACCAAGCGCATCAAGCCGCTGGTCTGCGACGGCAAGACGGTGCACGTCGTCGGCATCCCGCTCCATTGGGGCTTCACCGGTGCGGCCAGGAAGGGCTTCGGCCCCAACAGCCTCACCCCGTTCGTCGGCGACGCCAACATCGAGACGCCCGAGTTCAAGGCGTTCCTGGTGAATGTCGAGCCGTCCAACGGTCCGGCTGTGAGCTAGGGAGGGTCCAATGGCTGGATTGCAGAGTCAGGACTTCGCCCGCATCTCGGCGACCACCTTCAGGCCGCCGGATGTCCGCCACGATTTCGAGGTGGCGAAGCTCATCGACGTCTCGAAATGCATCGGCTGCAAGGCGTGCCAGGCCGCCTGCCTCGAGTGGAACAATCTGCGCGAGGAGATCGGCTACAACCGGGGGGTTTACGACAATCCGCACGACCTGACGGAGAACACCTGGACGCTGATGCGGTTCACCGAATGGGAGAACCCGGGGACGGGCAATCTCGAATGGCTGATCCGCAAGGACGGCTGCATGCATTGCGCCGATCCGGGCTGCCTCAAGGCCTGCCCCGCGCCCGGCGCGATCGTGCAGTACAACAACGGCATCGTCGACTTCGTTTCGGAAAACTGCATCGGCTGCGGCTATTGCGTGAAGGGCTGCCCCTTCAACATCCCCCGCATCAGCCAGGCCGATCACAAGGCCTATAAGTGCACGCTCTGCTCGGACCGCGTCTCGGTCGGCCAGGCGCCGGCCTGCGCCAAGGCCTGCCCGACCGGCGCGATCGTGTTCGGCACCAAGCAGGCGATGCTGGACCATGCCGAGGGCCGGATCACGGACCTGAAGTCGCGCGGCTTCAAGAACGCCGGGATCTACGACCCGCCGGGGGTGGGTGGCACGCATGTGATGTATGTGCTGCACCATGCCGACCAGCCGCAGCTCTATGCCGGACTGCCGCAGAATCCGCGGATCAGCCAAGTCGTCGAGCTGTGGAAGGGGCTGACGAAATATGCCGGCATGGCGGTCGTGGGCTTCGCCGCGGCCTTCGCCTTCGTCCATGCCACCGTCGCCCGACGCAACGATGTCAGCCGTGCGGAGGACCGCAAGGCCGAGCATCTGATCGACGAGGAGGCAGCCCGTGGCCGTGAGGCGTGAAGAGGAGCGCACGACCGTCGACCGCTACCCCGGCCGCGTGCGCGTCAACCACTGGATCACCGCGATCTCGCTGATCCTGCTCGCGTTCAGCGGGGCGGCGCTGTTCCACCCCTCGCTGTTTTTCCTGTCGAGCCTGTTCGGCGGCGGGGCGGCGACGCGGATGCTGCATCCCTGGATCGGGGTCGTGCTGCTCGCCAGCTTCACGATCCTGTTCATCCAGATGGTGCGCTACAACTTCTGGACGAAGGCCGACTCACACTGGATGCGCCACATCGGCGAGGTGGTGGCAGGGCGCGAAGAGAACCTTCCAGAGGTCGGCAAGTACAATGGCGGCCAGAAGATCATCTTCTGGCTGATGACGCTCCTGATCCTCGTCCTGTTCGGGACGGGCATCATGATCTGGTACGAATACTTCGGCGCGACCTTCACCATCGAGCAGCAGCGCATCGGCCATATCCTCCATGCGCTGACGGCGGTCGCGATGCTGCTGGTCGTCATCGTCCACATCTATGCCGCCTTCTACGTCCGCGGCACGATCAACGCGATGACGGAGGGCAAGGTCACCGGCGGCTGGGCCTTCCGCCACCATCGGCTCTGGCTGCGTCAGGAGGCGCGCAAAGGCGTCATCGACGAACGTCAGACGCCACCACGCGGCCACGGCGTCGGCCCGGCCGAGTAGACAAGATCGCGGAGCGGCCCCGGCCGCTCCGCCTCCCGTGACCCGTGCGGTTCGAGAGGACAGCGGATGAGTGACGATCCGGGCTTTCCCGCCCTCGAAGATGTCGGCATCGCCGAACGCGACAAGCCGCCCTTCGTCCGGCTACCGAAGCCGGAAACCCTGTTCGGCCTGCGCGCCATGCGCTTCGCGGCGCTGGCACCGGGGCACCAGCTCGAAGCCTATCTCCTCTTCCTTTCCGAGGTCGCGAAGGCCCAGGATGCGCTGGCGCGTGCGTTGCCCGCCCCTGCCCTGCCGCCGCTTGCGGAAATGCGCCGCCGGGCCGGGCATGCCATGCCGATCCTGCCGCGCGAGGAGCTGGCCGGAGAGCCGAGCGCCATGGCGGCATTGGTGGAGCTTCCGGCGCTGCTCGCCGCCGTCGTGATGCCCGAGCAGGCCCGCGCCGCGCTCGGCCGCATCGCGCAGGCGAGCGACGAGCATCGGCAGGCGATGCTCGCGGCCGTGCTGGCGGATGCAGTGCCGGTCGAGGCGTTCGCCGAGCACATCTTCGCCGCGGCCGCGCTCCAGGTCGCCGCCGCCCGGCGCGCCGCCCTTCTCGACCCGCTCCTGCCGCAGCCGGTTGCGGACGGGGTCTGTCCCTGCTGCGGCGGGCCGCCGGTCAGCAGCGCCGTGGTCGGCGACGCCAATATCGAGGGCGTGCGCTACGTCCAATGCTCGCTCTGCGCGACGCAATGGAACCATGTCCGGGTGAAATGCGTCTCCTGCGGCTCCACCAAAGGCATCGCCTATCAGGAGATCGAGGGCGTGGCCGACACGATCAAGGCCGAGACCTGCGACGAGTGCCGGACCTATGTGAAGATCCTCTACCAGCGCAAGGACATGGAGCTGGAGTCCGTGGCCGATGATGTCGCGAGCCTCGGCCTCGACCTGCTGGTGACCGAGGCCGGCTGGCGGCGCGCCGGCGTGAACCCGTTCCTGCTCGGCTATTAGGCATCGAACCGAAAGGTGGATCCGGCGTTGGGATCATTCGATGGCTTTTCGAGAGCTGATCACGCGTCTCCCGGAGGGAGCCTGATGAACAAGCCCGAACGCTTCCGCCCGCCCTCGGTCGATACGGTGCTACGCAGCCCAGGCGGCGAAGTCGCCATCGCCCGCCACGGACGGGCAGCGGCGACCGAAGCCGTGAGACGGGTGCTGGAGCAGTTGCGCGGCGGAGGCCAGCCTCTCGCCTCCTCGCCGGAGGAGATCAGCCGCACCGTGCTGGATTGGCTGGAGGAGCGCGGGCGGCCCTCGCAGCGCCCGGTGATCAACCTGACCGGCACCGTGCTGCACACCAATCTCGGCCGCGCCCTGCTGGCGGAGGAGGCGATCGAGGCGGTGGTCACCGCCATGCGCGCGCCGACCAATCTCGAATATGCGATCGAGACCGGGCAGCGCGGCGAGCGCGACGCGCATGTGCGCGAGCTGATCCGCGAGCTCACCGGCGCCGAGGACGCCCTCCTCGTCAACAACAACGCCTCGGCCGTGCTGCTGGTCCTCAACACCTTCGCCAGGGAGCGCGAGGCCATCGTCTCGCGCGGCGAGCTGATCGAGATCGGCGGCGCCTTCCGCATGCCGGACATCATGTCCCGCGCCGGTGCCCTCCTGCGCGAGATCGGGACGACGAACCGCACCCATCTCCGGGACTATGCCGAAGCCATCGGCCCGCAAACCGGGCTCCTGATGAAGGTGCATACCTCGAACTATGTGGTGCAGGGCTTCACCGCCGAGGTCGAGCCGGCGGAACTGGCGAAACTCGCCCGCGAGCACGGGCTGCCTTTCGTCGACGACCTCGGCTCCGGCACGCTGGTCGACCTCTCGCGCTGGGGCCTGCGCAAGGAGAAGACGGTGCAGGACGCACTGAAGGGCGGCGCCGACCTCGTCACCTTCTCCGGCGACAAGCTGCTCGGCGGGCCGCAGGCGGGCATCGTCGCCGGGCGCAAGGACCTGGTCGCCAGGCTGGCGAAGAACCCGCTGAAGCGGGCGCTTCGCCTCGACAAGCTCAGGCTGGCGGCATTGGAGGCGACGCTCAGGCTTTATCGCGCCCCCGACAGCCTGGCGCAGCGCCTGCCGACGCTCCGTCTGTTCACCCGCAAGCCGGCCGAGTTGCGCGCGCTGGCGGAACGGCTCCAGCCGCAGCTGGCTGCCGCGCTCGGTGCCGGCTGGATCGTCGATCCGATCGACTGCGCCAGCCAGATTGGCTCGGGTGCGCTGCCGCTCGAAACGCTGCCGAGCGCCGGCCTCGCGATCAAGCCGGCCGGGAAGGCGGCAGGCTCGGCCGTCGAGAAGCTGGCGGCGGCTTTCCGGGCCGTGCCGGTGCCGATCATCGGCCGGATCGCACAGGGCGCGCTGATCTTCGATCTGCGCTGTCTCGAGGATGAGGCGCTGTTCGCTGGGCAGCTCGATGCGCTGAACGCGGAGCCGGGCGATGGGTTGGCTTGAACGCCTCCTTCGGAAGGCCTCCGCCGGCAACGGGCAGCCGAGCCGTGGCGACGCCGCCGCCGCGATGGCCGCCGCCGCCGCGGCCGTCGAACGCGGCGACCATACGGCAGCGCTCGCGCTCTGGGGGCCGCTCGCCCATGCCGGCATCGGCCGCGCCCAGAACAACATCGGCGCCTGCTTCGCCGAAGGGCTCGGCGTCGCGCGCGATCCGGCGCTGGCGCTACGCTGGCTGACGCTGGCCGCCGAAAGCGGCGATCCGGTCGGACAGCGCAATCTCGCGGCGCTTCACTTCAAGGGCGAAGGCGTCGCGCAGAATGACGAGGAAGCCTCGCGCCTCTACCGCCTCGCCGCCGAGCAGGGCGACGCCCCGGCGCAGGACATGCTGTCCTGGATGCTGCTCGAAGGCGGACAGCCGGACGATCGAGCGGAGGCGCTGCGCTGGGCGCAGGCCGCGGCCGAAGCCGGGGTCGCCACCAGCATGACCAGGCTCGGCATGATGTACCATGACGCGCTCGGCGTGGAGCGCCAACCCGCCCTCGCCGCCGCATGGTGGCAACGGGGCATGGCGGCCGGCGACCCGGATTCGGAAGCGATGCTCGGCGCCGCGACGCTGCTCGGCCAGGGCGTGCCGCAGGATGCGGGCCGCGCGCTTGCCCTGCTGCTCTCGGCCGAGGCCAAGGGCAGCCTGCTCGCAGCGCCTTTCATCAAGGCCGCGCGCATCGCCGCCTCGCCTGCGGAGGCGGGGCCATGATCATCGGTACGGCCGGCCATATCGACCACGGCAAGACCTCGCTGGTCAGGCGGCTGACCGGCGTCGACACCGATCGGCTGAAGGAGGAGAAGGCGCGCGGCATCAGCATCGCGCTCGGCTTCGCCTATTGGCAGCAGCCCGATGGCAGCGTCATCGGCTTCATCGACGTGCCCGGCCACGAAAAATTCGTGCATACGATGCTGGCCGGCGCTTCGGGCATCGACCTCCTGCTGCTCGTCGTCGCGGCCGATGACGGGGTGATGCCGCAGACGCGCGAGCATGTCGCCATCGCCCGGCTGCTCGGGATCGAGCAGACCGTGGTGGCGCTGACAAAGGCGGATCTCGCCGATGGCGCGCGGCTGTCCGAGGTCGCCGCCGAGATCGCCAACCTGCTGGCGGAGACCTGCTTCACTGAAGCCCCGATCCTTCCCGTCTCGACGCTGACGGGCGACGGCCTTCCGGAACTCTCCACGCTCCTCGCCGGCAAGGCGCGCGAGACGAAAGCGCGGCGCGGCGACGGCGCCTTCCGGCTGGCCGTCGACCGCTGCTTCACCCTGCAGGGCGCCGGGACGGTGGTCACCGGCACGGTACTGTCCGGCAGCGTCGCGGCCGGCGACGGTGTCGTCGTCTCGCCGGCCGGCCTTGCGGCGCGGGTGCGGTCGATCCATGCCCAGAACCGCCCGGCCGAACGCGGCATGGCCGGCGATCGCTGCGCGCTCAACCTGGCCGGCCCGGACATCTCCAAGGAGGCGATCGGGCATGGCGACATGGTGGTGGCCCCCTCGCTTCATGCGCCGACGCGGCGGATCGATGCGGAGGTGACGGTGCTGCCCTCCGAGACGAAGCCGCTCGCGATGTGGCAACCGGTACGGCTGCACCACGCCGCGGCGGAGGTCGGGGCGCGGATCGTGCTGCTGGGCGACGAGACCGCCCCGGGCGGGACGGCTCCGGTCCAGCTCGTTCTCGACGAGCCGCTGGCGGCCGCGGCGCTCGACCGCTTCGTGCTGCGCGACACGAGCGCCTCGCGCACCATCGGCGGCGGACGCTTCCTCGACCTGCGCGCGCCGGAGCGGCGCCGCCGCAGTCCGGAACGGCTGGCGCAGCTCGCCGCGCACGGCCATCCTGATCCCGCCGAAGCGCTGCGCGGCCTGCTGTCACTGCCGCCGTATCATATCGATCCCGACGGCTTCGCGCGCGACCGTGCGCTCGGGGCCGAAACGGCCGGCCGGCTCGCGGAGGAGCTCGGCCTCGTCAGGATCGGCGCCCTGACGATGCTGCCCGAGCACTGGCAGGCTCTGGCGCAGGCGAGCGCCGCGCGCCTCGACGCCTGGCATGCCGAGCATCCGGACCTGCCCGGCATGGGGCTGGAGCGGCTGCGCCTGGCTGTCGCGCCGCGCCTGCCCGCCCCCGTCTTCCGGTCGGCCTTGTCGCGGCTGGCCGATGAAGGCGCGCTCGTCGCCATCGGCTCATGGGTCAGGCTGCCCGGCCACGAGGTCCGGCTTTCGTCCGAGGACGAGGCGCTCTGGGCGCGCATCGCGCCGCTGATCGACGGGCAGGAGCGCTTCCGGCCGCCGCGCGTCCGGGATATCGGCCAGCTGCTCGGCCATCGCGAGGAGGAGATCCGCAGGCTGCTCCGGCTCGCCGGCCGGCGCGGCGACGTCCACGAGGTCGCGCTCGACCACTTCTTCCTGCGCGCGACGCTGGGCGAGATGGTCGCGATCGCGATCGATCTCGCCGGCGCCCATCCGGCCGGCTTCAACGCGGCGCAGTTCCGCGACAGGCTCGACAACGGCCGAAAGGTCGCTATCCAGATACTGGAGTTCTTCGATCGTCACGGCCTCACCATCCGCCGCGGCGATCTCAGGCGCATCAACCGGCGGCGGATCGACCTGTTCGGCCCGCAGCCCGCGATGACCGATGGAGGAGAAGCGTCCCCGGTGGGGCGTCCGGACTTCAAATCCGGGAGGGGCCGTCAGACGGTCTCTGGTGGGTTCGACTCCCATTCTCTTCCGCCAATTCCCTGAGGCGGCATGATCGACGACGACGCCCCTGCCCCGGACCTGATCGCATCGTTCGAGCGCGCCGCCGAAGCGGCGCGACAGGCCGAGCAGCGCTACCGCACCGAAGCCGCGCAGCGGATCGCCGCGCTGGCCGAGGAGCGCAGCACCGCCTTCCGGCGGCTCAATCTGGTACGCGGCGCCGTCAGGGCGATCTCCGATGCCGAGGAGCCAGAGACCGCCGTGGCGCGCGCCCGCTTCGTCGTGGCGCAGTCGCTCGGCTGGGACGAGATCGGCCCGCCGCAGGAGCGCGTGCTCGATCGCCTCCTGCCGTTCCTCGAGGCCTTGCGAAGCGGCCTCGCCGATGCCGGCGGCCAGGGGCTCGACGCGGCCGAGGCCGCGCTTCGCGATTTCGAGGCCTGGTACCGCGCCGAGACCGGCAGCGACTTCTACGCCCTGTTCGAGCGCTACATGCCAGAGACGCCGCGTGTCGACTTCTAGGGGGCTCGGAACCGATTTCGACCGCTGGCTCGGCAAGCTCTTCCGCAAGGGCCCATTCACCGCGCTGATCGTGCTGGTGAAGATCACCGAGCCCAAGGTCGAGCCGCTGCGCTCCACCTTCGTCCATGTCGTCGGCAACGAGATCGACTGGGGCGACATCGTGCTGATGCTGCGCGGCGCCGGCGTGAACTGGGACGGGGCGGCCTTCTTCCCGACGCGCGACGGCGATGGCGGGCTCGTGCCGGACGAACTGGCTCGCGGACGCCTCCGCGAGCTCGAAACCTCGCTGCGCGAGGACCGGCTGGTGCTCAACAAGGGCGCCTTCTTCGACGTCTGGGGCCGGAACCTCAAGGTAGAAGAAGCCTGAAGCGGCAGCAGATCCCTCCAGATTCGCCAGCGTCATTGCGAGCGTAGCGAAGCAATCCGGGGGCTGGGGAGACGTTCAGCCCAGTCACCTGGATTGCTTCGTCGCTTCGCTCCTCGCAATGACGGCGGCAGGCATCTCATGCTGCCCGCAAGTATCAATCCACCACGACGCGCCCCGGCCCCGCCTCGACCGCGCCGATGATCCGCGCGGCCGGATAGCCCGCCTCCCTGATCTGCGCGAGGATATCCCGCGCCCGCTCCGGCGCGCAGGAGATCAGCAGCCCGCCGGAGGTCTGCGGGTCCGCCAGCAGATGGCGGCGCCAGTCCGGCAGCGCCGCCGGCAATTCGACGCCCTCGCCATAGCTGGCCCAGTTGCGGTGGGAGGCACCCGTCACCCTGCCCTCCTGTGCCAGCCGCTCGGCCTCGGAAAGGAAGGGCAGATCGGCGAGCCTCAGCCTCAACGTGACGCCGGAGCCGCGCGCCATCTCCAGCCCGTGGCCGAGAATGCCGAAGCCGGTGACGTCGGTGACCGCGTGGACGTCGTCGTCCTTCGCCAGCTCGGCACCGATCCGGTTGAGCAGCGTCACCGAGGCGAGCATCTCGTCATAGGCGGCCGGCGCGAGCTCACCCTTCTTGAAGGCGGCCGAATAGATGCCGACGCCGAGCGCCTTGGTCAGGATCAGGGCATCCCCGGGCTTCGCACCGCTGTTACGGCGCAGATTCCGGGGATGCAGCAGGCCGATCACCGCGAGCCCGTAGATCGGTTCGGGCGCGTCGATGGAATGGCCGCCCGCGACGGGTATGCCTGCCTCGGCGCAGATCGCCGCGCCGCCCTTCAGGATCTCGCGGGTCGCCTCGATCGGCAGCTGGCCGAGCGGCATGCCGAGGATCGCCAGCGCCATGATCGGCCTGCCGCCCATGGCATAGATATCGGAGATCGCGTTGGTCGCGGCGATGCGGCCGAAATCGCGGGGATCGTCGACCATCGGCATGAAGAAATCCGTGGTCGCGACAACGCAGGTCTCCGCATCGATCTGCCAGACAGCGGCATCGTCGCCGGTCTCGGTACCGACCAGGAGCTGCTTGTAGGGGCCCGCCGCCGGGTGCTCAGCCAGGAGCTGCTGCAGGACGGAGGGCGCCAGCTTGCAGCCGCAGCCGCCACCATGCGCCAGGCTGGTGAGCCGTGGCACAACCGGCTTGGCCGGCGCTTCGCGCTCGATCGTGTCACTCATCGCAGAACCTCCTCCGGGCCTCACCCGAAACCGTGGTCGAGTTGACGCGGAACCACGCCGTCGTCCCGGCCCTGCATGTCGCCGAGGCTGGGACGGCTCACGCGTCCGCGAAGAAACGTCGCGCGCGCGACTTGCCTCAGGCGGTGATCTCGGCCGCCTTGATCGTGTACCGGAACGTGTCGGGATCGAGGCAATCGAGCAGCGCTCCGGCGACCTCGGCTTGCGGGTACATCAGGAAGCCGACCTTGTGCTGCGAGCCCGGCAGCACGAGGTCATGCGCCATGTTGTAGCCGAGCCAGTTGCCCTCCCAGGCTCCGAACAGGGCTTCGCGCGCCGCGACGACCTTGGGATCGTCGACGGCGTTGTTTCCGGGCGGCTCCTCGAGCGCGACCTTGCGGACGTCGGCCGGATCGGTCGCGACCCAGCCATGGCCTTCGAGCCAGATTTCGGCACGGCAATGCTGGGCCTTGGTGATCACCTCGGATCCCGCCCCCAGGCTCTTGTAGCCGAATTGCGAGGGCGCGACGCGAATACCGTAGATATCCCGCGCCGGGATGCCGAGCGCCCGCACGAGCGCGACATAGAGCGCGTTGAGATCGGCGCATTTGCCGCCGAGATTGCCGCTGCGCAGCATCGAGGCGACGTCGCCGGTGCCACAGCCGCGCGTCTTCGCATCGCGGAAGGTGTTCGCGACGACCCATCGATAGATGGCCCGCGCCTTGTCGATGTCGCTCGCCTGGCCAGCCGCCGCCTTCTCGGCGGTTTCCCGGACGATGCCGTCGGTCGGCATCAACTCGGTCGCTTCCAGATAAAGGCTGCGCTCGGCGGCCCCAAGCGTCGGAGCCGCCCCCTTCGCAAAATCTTCGGCGCGGTCGCGCAGCGAGAAGCGGCTCCTGACCTCGACGGCCGGCGCCGCCTCGCCCTCCTTGAAAACGAGATGCAGCATCTGCGCGCCGTATTTGGGTTCGCTGACGATCTCGGCCGAAGCGGCGTTGGTCTGCCACTCGTTGCGGCCGGGTTTGATCCATCCGGCCGCCGCGACGGAAGGCAGCGGGATCCAGGCCTGCGTCTTCCCCTGCCCCGCGAGATCGAGGCGCGTCACCACCTCGAAATCCCGCCATTTGCCGGGCTTGGGGGCGAAGACGGGCGCTTGCGCGAAGCCCTCGCGTGGCAACAGCAGCGCCGCTCCCGCGGCCGCACCGGTCCTGAGCATGTCGCGTCGGCTGATCATGGTGTGCTCCTCCCCCTGTTTGCGCTGGTGTCTATCGGGCTTGTTCCGGTGAGGGCTTCCAATGCCGCCTGCACCGGCGGGCTGGTCCAGTCGAGCGGCTCGACCGCGAGCGATACGGGGCGCAGATCGCGATCGAGCAGGAAGCTCGTCGGCAGCCTGTCCACCCGCCAGCGCTTCATCGCAGCGCGGTCCCGGTCGAGCAGGATCGGGAAGCGCATCGGGCGCTGGCGAAAGAAATTTCGGACGCGCGCATCGACCTCGCCGACATCGACGGCGAGGATGGTCACCCCGGCGCCAAGCCGTGTCGCCAGGGCGTCGAGCGCGGCGATCTCCTCGATGCAGGGCGCGCACCATGTCGCGAAGAAATGCACGATGACGGGCCGGCCGCGGAATTCCGCGAGATCGATCGCCGGGCCGTCCAGACGATCGAGCACGAGTGGCGGCGGCCCCTCGCCGGACCAAGGCAGCAGATTACCCGCCGTCGCCCTCGGGGCAGCCCCGCAGGACACCAGTCCCGCAAGCACCAGGAGGAAGCGCCTTCGCTGTCGATCAGGTCGATGAGCGCCCCGGCACGCGGGAGCTACGACGGCAAGCACGCGCCATCCTTCCCCGCGCGGGGCGCAGCGTCAACTGCTCCTTTCCGATACTCGATGACGCAACGGCACGCTCCCTTGCCCCCGCCCGCAAGCAGGGGCATCCTGCCTCGCGATGAAACTCCTGCTCGTCATCGGGATCGCCGTCAGCTGCGGTCTGGCGATCTGGCTGGCACTGGACGGTAACGCCGTGATGGCGCTGCCGCTGGTTATCGTCGTGGCGGCTCTGGTGCGCACTCTCGTCCGCGTGATCAAGGGCAAGCAGTTCCGGCCGGCCGACACGCCGATCGCCCAGGATTCCGAGAACTGACGGTCCGCGTGCCGATCGCTCCGGCCGCTCCCCTCTGCGGTAGAGAATCAGGTAACCAAAGGTCAGGCTGTCGCTATGCGCCGGGCCCCTCGATGCTACAATCCGCCGGCCGACAAGGACCGTCTTCTCGAGGGGGCGCCGATGGCCGAGCAGGCAAGGGATCTGCTGAAACGCGACATCGAAGGCTTGCGCACGGACGTGCTCAAGGCCGGCGTGCTGAACGCGAAGGCCTTGCAGGAAAGCGCCGAAACCCATGTCGCGCATCTACACCTCGCCCTGCACGAATCGGCAGAGCTGCACGACGCCTCATTCCAGGTGGTGAACGGCATCATCGCCTTCGCCAGGCAGCTCTACAGCCAGGCTGCGGTCGCAGAATCGGAGAAGGCCCGGCGCGGAGCGCTGGCCGCGGTCGACAGGCTGGCGGAGGTGCTGGACCGGGCCGAGCTTCGACAGGTTGCGCCCCTATCCGCCTGATCCGGACGACAGCCGCGGTTCGCGGTTATCTTCGCTCATCCACAGGCGGCAGCGCGGCAGGCGACCTCCAAGCAGAAAGCCGGCTGAAGTGACTGGACAGGCCGAACGGCAGCCTCTATATCGCCTCCACCAACACGGACGGCGCGGCGCGCCCCGGGGCGCCCAGGTAGCTCAGTTGGTAGAGCATGCGACTGAAAATCGCAGTGTCGGTGGTTCGATTCCGCCCCTGGGCACCATCCCCTCTCTTCTTGACGTTTCAGAACAGTTCGCAGCCGGTCATAAGGCATTGATTTTTCAATGCCTTACTCGTTCATGACGCTTCATGGCCGATCATGAAGCTTCGTCAGGCGTCCTGTCGTTAGTGGGATAATTCGTGGGACCTGAGTTGATCCCACTCCCTAGATTGGATTTTATCCCACTATCACACGATGGCAGGATAAAATGGCGCGCCAGATCAATATCTTGAAGCAGGGGGCAATTGCCTCACTGCCCCAAGGCCGTCACAGCGACGGAGGTGGGCTTTATTGCGTGGTTGCGGCCGGCGGCTCCCGCCAATGGGTCATGTTTTACCACCACTCCAACAAGCGAAGAGAGATGGGGCTAGGCTCGGCTGGATCTACCGGTCTCTCTCTGACTGACGCGCGCAAGCGAGCGGTAGAAATTCGTTCTGCCGTCGCCTCTGGCCGTGATCCTGTCGCGGAGAAAGCAGCCCTTCGCTCGGCGACACGGATTGCCCAAGAGGCGGCTGCAACCGCGACGAAGCGCGTGCTGTTTGGCGACTTCGCCAAGGATTATATCATCGAACGGAAAGCGACCTGGAAAGATAGCCGTGCCGAGTCAAACTGGCTGTGGTCGATCGAGCACCACGCCGCGACCTTGCTCACAATGCCGGTCGACGACATCAGCCTTGAGCATGTCCAAGCCGTGCTGGCCCCCATCTGGGTCACGAAGCAAGAAACTGCAAAAAAGGTAAGGCGCCGGATCGAGGCGATCCTCGACGCCGCTCGGGTGAAGGGGCTAACTCCACCTCAAGCGCCAAATCCAGCAAAGCTCGCTGGCAACCTTGCCCTTGTTCTCCCACGCGCACCACGTGGCGACAATCACGCAGCGCTTCCCTATGGGGATGTGCCCGCGTTCATGAAAAAACTGAGAGCGCGGGCCATAACAAACGGCGCGCTCGCTTTTGAATTCCTGATCTTGACGGCGGCGCGGACCGGTGAAGTGCTCGGCGCCACATGGGCCGAGATCGATCTGGATCAAAAACTTTGGACGATTCCTGCCGAGCGAATGAAAGCGGCACGCGAGCACATTATTCCGCTTTCTGACCGCACAGTCGACATACTGAAACTCATGCGCCCCCACGCTTCGGAAGGCAGCAGCTTCGTGTTTCCTGGCCAGTCACCAGGCAGGCCTCTTTCAAATATGGCCTTCCTATCGTTGCTACGCCGGATGAATGTTGACGTTACAGCCCACGGCTTCCGATCCACCTTCAGAGATTGGGCCGGCGACTGCACGAGCCATGAGCGCGAGGTAGCCGAAGCCGCCCTGGCTCATTCAGTCGGTGGGGTCGAAGGAGCCTATCGCCGCTCTACCGCTCTAAAAAAACGGCGTGCGCTGATGGACGAATGGTCAGATTATTGCTGCCCCTCTACCCTAGGGCTCTAGCAATCATAACAACTCGCCTGTGAAGATGGTCCGAGCGCTGGCGCGCGGCGGAGCAAAGTGCCGGAGGCAGTCGGTCCCGCGTCCCGCCTTCGGCGTCGCTATGCTGACGCTCCTGCGGCTACCTTGTTCAACCGGTCACATTGCAGGCGAATGGCCGCCCAGCCTGCCGGAGAATATTGGCTTCTTCGCCCCGGCCGACCGGCGTCTGATATGCCCATTTCTGCATAGGGTATTGGACGGCCAGTGACCGCCGGGGCTGGCACGGGCGGGCGGCTACGACAGGATCTCAGGGCACGAGGCACGGCGTTGAAGAAAGCTGCAGGACGGTCAAAGAAGGTCTGTCAGCAATGACGTAGCCGGCCGTTGCACCGTCGAAATTCGGCTCCCGACCCTAGGTGAGGCATTCGCGGCTAGGATCTCACGAGCGAGATTGGCCTTTGATAACGTTGGGAACGTCCACTTAGGGGCAGTTTGATCTCGCGAAGGCCGCGTTGTTTGTGTCGGCCCTTAACTGATCTCTTGACGTTTGCCTGCGGTCGTACCCCGACAACTGATCATTAACACTGGCCCGAATATGCGCGCGGCATGCGGCTGCATTAGAGCTAATTCAAAGTCGGTCGGGATCGCTACCAATTTGAAGCTTTAACAGTTGCTATCGCCCAGGTTGCGTGGCGGCCACAAATCGCCGATTAATCTGTACCTTAGGGCTTTAAGTTCGGGCGGGAATAGATGGAGAGTGTTCACAATCCGGATCGCTATATGGCCGACTTGCGGCAGGTCCTATCGCAGGGTCGCAAGCGCATTGGTCTTCTTGTTGGCGCAGGAGCACCGCTATCGATCAAAGTCGACGCAGGCGGCAAGCTAAATTCGGCGGGTCAGCCGCTGATTCCCGACGTAGAGGCTCTGACCGCGAAGGTTCTCGCGGCGTTGAAAGGAACGGAACAGACCGCAGCGACGGCTATTCACACCGGGCTCGGCACGAAAGCAAACGTCGAGGCGCTGCTGTCGAAGGTGCGCCTCTTGGAGCAGGCCTTAGGCACGACGCAAGTTCATGGTCTCGACAGCCAAGGCTATCGAGACCTCGGAAAAGCGATCTGCAAGGAGATCGGCACTTTGGTCGGGCCGAAACTTCCGGCCGAGCGGAATGCCTACAACGAGCTGGTCGCCTGGATCAGTGGGACGGTGCGTAGCCATGCCGTTGAGGTTTTCACTTCGAATTACGACCTTCTGTTCGAGGAAGCCTTTGAGCGCGCGCGAGCACCGTACTTCGATGGCTTTTCCGGGGGGAGCTCGCCCTTCTTCGATCCGGTCACTGTGGCGGGCGACGATCTCCCGCCGCGATGGTCAAGACTTTGGAAGCTGCATGGGTCATTGGGCTGGAGTCTTGAAGGCGGCGCCGTCGTTAGAAGCGGCGCGCGCGAGGCAACGCAGCTCGTTTATCCCGATTACCTAAAGTATGATCTGACTCAGAAGCAGCCATACGCTTCACTATTCGAGCGCCTTAAGACGTTTCTGCTTACACCGGACACCCTGTTGCTGACGACCGGCTTCTCTTTCCGCGACGCGCACGTCTGTGCGGTCCTGGACGAAACTTTGGCTATGAATGCAAATACGGCCGTGCTTGCGTTCCAGTATGGCGACCTCGACAAGGAAGAAGGTGCCTGCCGGCTAGCGTATGACCGACCAAACTTAAGCGTATATGCGGCGGATGGCGCGATCATCAATAGTGTTCCCGGGCGTTGGCAACCCGGTGAACTCGCCAAAAACTGGGGAGAAATCCGCGCCAGCTTCTGGGATAGGCGGAAGCCGGACCGAACCGCTGAGTTTCTGTTGGGGGATTTCGTGCAGTTTGCAAGATTCTGCGCACTTGCCCAAGCGTCGGACTTGACCCGCTCTGCCAAGGACGAGCCGCAGCAGGCCGACGCGCCCGAAGCGGAACCTGCGCATTGAATAGCACCGATCCCACTTTCCTCGGCTGCGTAAGCGCTGTCTCCGGCGCGTCGGTGACCGTGAAGCTGGCCGCGTCGCTGGCGTCTGGTTTGGCAATCATCAATGGCCACACCTATAGGGTCGGCCAAGTCGGGAGCTTCGTACGCATTCCACAGGGCTACCAAGACCTTTACGGCGTGGTATCCGAGGTCGGGGCAACAGCTGTACCTGCAAACTTTGCCGAAACCTCCGTAGACACCGGCCGTTGGATGAAGGTCGAGCTAGCCGGGGAAGCGATCGGCGCCACATTCGAGCGAGGGTTGAGTCAACACCCGAACATCAATGATACCGTCCACATTGTGACCGAAGCCGACCTGCGGCGCATCTACGGCCGTGGCGGCGATGACCAGGTAGCCATCGGTACGCTTTCCAGCGCCGAGAACATTGTAGTGCGGCTATCGCTCGACAACCTTGTGACGCGCCATTGCGCGGTGCTCGGCTCCACGGGCTCTGGCAAATCCACAACCGTCGCCAGTTTGTTGCGGTCAATCGTCCGGCCTGAGGCGCCAGCTGCAGGGTCGCCCGGCGCGCGCATCCTACTATTGGACTTGCACGGCGAGTACTCGAAAGCCTTGTCCGACGTGGCGCGCGTTTTTAGTGCGACGCCACAGCCCGGAGAAGAGCCGCTTTACGTGCCATTCTGGGCACTTGAAGCGGGCGAACTGCTCAATTTCGTCGCGGGTGGTCTGAACGACAATCAGGAAATCGCCTTTACCGACAAGATCCAAGAGCTGAAGGCCGCGAGACTGAACGCATCGCCTCTTCCAGGGCTCGACCCGCAGTCCCTGACGGTGGACAGTCCGGTTCCATTCAGCCTCAAGCATTTATGGTACGAGCTGATCGATTTCGAGACCACAACCTTCACTGGGCCGCAGCGTGATCAGCCGGCCCGCGAGCATCCGGGGGATGCCAACACGCTCACGCCGCCGCGATACACGCCTCACGCTATGGGCGCGGCTGGCCCATTCGTGAACACCGCTGCCAAGGGCATCCGTCGCCAGCTCAATCTGCTTCGCTCTCGGTTGCTCGACCGACGCTTCGATTTCCTTCTGCATCCTGGGCCGTGGGAACCAGACCTGAACGGCGCAGTCGCCAAAGACCTCGACGAACTTTTAGGGCAATGGCTTGGCCATGATCGTCCCGTCACCATCTTGGATCTGTCCGGAGTTCCGAGCACGGTGTTGGAACGTCTAATCGGGTCAATCCTCCGCATCGTCTACGAAGCGCTGTTCTGGAGTCGGGAAAAAACCGAAGGAGGAATTCTCCGTCCGCTGCTAGTGGTAATGGAGGAGGCTCACCGTTATCTCGGCCCCGATACTGGGGACGTGGCCTCGGCCATCGTAAAGCGGATAGCCAAAGAAGGTCGAAAATACGGTATCGGAGCGATGCTGGTTTCCCAACGGCCTGCGGAAGTCGACGAGACCGTACTGTCGCAGTGTGGGACTCTAATCGCTTTACGTCTCTCGAACCCAGCGGACAGAAGCCGCGTGAAGGGTGCCTTGCCCGACAATCTTTCGGGGCTGATGGACCTGCTCCCGGTCTTGCGCACGGGTGAGGCCATTATCGCCGGCGAAGCCGCGAGGCTTCCCGTGCGTTGCCGCGTCACCTTGCCCTCCGAAACGCATCTTCCCCGAAGCGCCGACCCTGCAGTTACTGTTGCTTGGGCGACGCGTAGGAAGGCCGAGGGTTATGATCGCGTCGTCGCGTCGTGGCGAGCGCAAAGCACGACCGCCGTAGCCGTGGTCACCAACATCCAGCGCCAGGCCGTTGAGCCGGACGCCGAAGGCGAGAAATAGACATGGATCGCCAGCTCGTGGCTTCGACAAACATCGCGTCAGTCGGTTATGATGCGGAGAGCGAGACGCTTGAGGTCGAGTTCTCCAATGGAACCGTCTACCAGTATTACAACGTGGGGGCCGACCTGTACGAACAGTTCATGCAGTCGGCTTCGAAGGGGCAATTTTTGAACACTTACATCAGAAACGCCTACCCGTACTCACGAGTTGGCTGACGCTAGGCACCGAATGCTCTCCGGCAATCTCACTTCGTGACTTCTCTTCGGCTTTAGCTGCTCCCTGCTGAATAAGTTCCTAGAAGATTTCCGCTCTGACGAAGGGGCGAGCGAGGCTTGGCAATCAGCGAACGACTATACAGGCGCGGTCGCTCGTCTCGCGACGTCCCGGATCGCCCCCGCGCTTCAGGCCGCGCGGGAGTGGATGGTCGCAGGCCGGCTGCTCTGCTCGGCGGCCACGACGAAGGCCCCGACCTGCGCGCCGAGGTCCTGGTGGGCCTGAATGATTTGGATCTGAAGAATAGCCGTCAGGGCCACATGCTGTCTTCGCGCTGCCGGACAACGACGAAATCTTCGAAACTGCCGCGCGACATGTAGGTGTCGACGGTAGGATCATCGACCACGGCGAGGACATCCGACCGTCGTCCCGTGTACCGAGACCCAACGATGACCTCGCGCAAATTCAAATTATGCGAGAATGGCATAAAGTAATGAACGGATCCGTTGATAATGGTGGCATTTTCGAGAGCAATATAAGCGCGGTACTCCTGCTCATAAGACCAGCCCATAGCTTTCATTTTGGTCAGACGTTTGATGTCTTCGGGCGTTATATCGTCGAGCGTCAAGTGGCCGAAATCAGAAAGTTTCGGCCTTTTGGCCGTGTACTCGACACTATAGAAGGCTTGATCGGGAACATCGAAGCCAAGGGCCATGCCCCTGTGGCTATCTGCGTAATGCGCCCACATCAGAGGGCTCGACCAGCTCTTTGTCATGCAGAGCACTCCATTCTTGTCGCTCAGGTGTCGCCGCATTTCTCGCAGGGCAATGCGCTCCGCTTTGTCCTGCAGCGCCACGCCGATGAACTCGAAGTCGTCGTTAAGCTCTTCAATTCGGCCAATTCTGAGCCGCCGTTCGCGGATCGAGCGCAGGCCATTCTCCGCATTCATGAAGCGGTATAGACGCATCGTCGTTTCCCGTCCTCGGCGCTCTTTCGGTCGGTATCTGTATTCCGGTCTGCTCGCTATCGCGCCGGATTCGAAGAGCAGGACGCAGCACAAAAGCCAGACAAGGGGCATCCGTGCGCTTGCCTGAAAGCGGACGCGAGCAGCCGAGCTAACTTTCAGCTGCTTGCGACAATCTCGGCGGCACAGTCAGCGACGGACCGTACACCTAGAACCCAAGTGATTTGGTGATCGCGTTGACCTTCTCCATAAGTCTAGTCTCGCCGCGCATATGTTCGAGCGGCGGCTTGTATTCCTCGATTATTTTTATGATGTCGAGTCCTTGCGGGCTGGTGATTTTCGACTTCGCGGCATCGAGCAGCTCGCGATACTTGTCTTTCGGAAGCCTAAACTGAAGCTTGCTCGTTATATGCATCTTGCGGAACGATAGCACGGCAAGTAAAATCTGCGTCGCGTCGAGATTCCCGAGGAGGCGCTGATAAATCGGCTCGGCGGACCATGCGACGCCGTGGCCGTTCGTAAGGAATACTTCGACCAGACCCTCCACGTAGCGCTCTGCGATGGCGGGCGGAACAAGGCCCTTCTCGCCGACGAGCGATTCGAGACGCCGTGCAAAGGATGGCTCAAGGTGAAAGTTGTTATAGCTACGGTGGGCGGTGAGCAACTCGTCGATAGCGGTACCAAGCTCAGCGGCGCGGATCGCGTCCGGTATGTAACTCGCGGCACCGACGCCATCGAGGAACTCGCGCGCCAGCTTAGACTTGGTGGCGTCATTGTTCGCGGTGAACTGCCCGTATTTAACGCCCAGGTTCTTACGCATCGGCTCGCCAACAAACGGCCAGAGCCGAGGCGCCAGAAGCCGGACGTTATCGCGTGCCAAGGGAAGTGAACTCTCGTTCGTGTAGATGCCAAAGAACCCCGCCATCAGGTTGTTGCTCTGGTCTGACATCAGATCGACGAAGAAGCCACTAACCTGCTGGGCGCTGACAGCGTCAAGAGCGTGAGTCTTCATGTTGGACAGCAGCGCCTTGATCTGAGCGGTCGCGTTCGTCTCGGGAAGCGCGATGACCTCCTTGATGCAGGTCTCGAACCAGGCGATGAGCTGCAGGCCGGTGATCTGGTTTTGATTAGGATGGGCGGCGCTCGCCCAATTACGCATGTAACGAATGTAGTCGAGGTGCTTGAAGCCGAGGTCCGAGATTAGTCCCATCTCGGAAGCGCCGCGGATCAGCTCATTGTCATCCAGTCGAGCGAGGTCTTCCTCCGTCGCGAGCTTCTTGCGCTTGTCAGGGTTGGTTACCGCAAGATCGAAGAAGTACTCTAGATCGTAACGGACTACGCGTTTGCGCAGCTCGTGAATGGTTTCGTCCCAGAGATAGTTTAATGCCGCATCGAAGAGGCCCGATGCAGCAGCGGCGATGAATTTCGATACGTAAGTCGACTTTTGCTTGTGGTCGAGGCCGAGCAGATCCAACACGGATTCCACATTGTTGAAAACCCGCACGCGCTCTTCCACCGGGACGAGCACGTTCTGCGTCGGTAGGCCATGTTGCGCGATGAAAGTCATCAGACCCTTCTCGAAGCTCTGGAGCTCATTCTTGTAGCTCGGGGCTCCCGTCGCCGGGGTTGTGATGAGGCTGGTGTTCTCGGTCGTGGTCGTCACGCGGTCTTCCTTCAACCCGCTCCGCTTCGATGCGGCTCGCATTTTCGTCTTCTAGCAATAGCTGGACGCCTAATACCAGTGAGTATGATGGTCGTCTCGTCCTTGAACTTGGGCAATCAAAGATGGTCGGTCACCAATCAAACAATGGGCGATCATTGGCACCACCTGCTGGAGCGAATCATCGGTCTTCTGATGCGGAGCGCGAAATGAGGGTTTGCTTTTGGTCAGTAACGTCGCTCAAGCACAGTAGAGCGGAGTGCTGTAAGGTCGACCTTCCCCATGCCGGAAATGGGTTCATCTTTACCTTGTCTGTTGAAGAGATGCCGCCCGATGATGGCCCGAACGACGGTTTGCGATGCGGCGAGCCTCGTGGGAATGGACGCTCGCTCTTTCGACGGGGAACGTCCGATTTCGGGCGATGCGCCAACCGCCCGCTCCTAGCGCTCATCACCCTGAAGTGAATCGAATCGGCTAGGTCCCGTAATTTCGTAAACCGCCGACATTTCGAGCCGATATGCCTACCGATGCGAATTCCCGCTTGCTCGTCACGAAGATCTCCGAGTTCTGCCGAAAGCGCCTGACGCCGTCCCTGCACGCCGACACGGAGCGGCTTCAAACGTATCTCGTCGATCTCATCTCACGCCGCGAGTATCCGCCGACCCGGGGCCGCGGCATCGACTGGCGGCTCATCGCGTATGATTGCGGCATCGACCATTTGCGCCTGGCAGCCATCAAGGAAGAAGTTCGCCCTGCTCTGGATGCGATCGTGCGGGCGTTCGACGCTGCGGCGGCGAGAGAGGCCCGGCCGCGCTTCGCCCTCCAGGGCGGTGTCGCCGTCGGCGAAGCGAACCCGCCGAAACCCCGCACCTCTGCCATACGTCGCGCACGCCTTCAACCCGACCTGTTCGCGGCGAATGATCCCGGCAAGGCCGTAAACACACTTCGACCAAGCCAGAAGCGGGGCGTGAAGCCGAAGATCGTCGTCGATTTCCCGCAAGCGCTCGATGATCGCTGGGAGGACCCTGGCACCTTTCGCGAAGCCCTGATGCTGCACATGCAGCGTCACGGTGAAACGTACTGGCACCTCCATCGCGCCATCGTCGACGCTGGGGAAAGCTTCGACATCAAGACGATCCGAAGCTGGGTTCAGGGAACGCGATCGCCTGCCAGCACCGACAGTTTGGCGATCCTGCAACGCATCGAGCGACGCTATCGACTGCCGGACGGATACTTCCGGGCGAAGCTGCCCCACCAGGGTCGGGCGGCGAGAGGGCACGAGCTGGAAGATATCAGCCCGTCCGAGCGGCGGAGGCTTGCTTGGCATCTTCCTGACAACTTCAATTCACTGCCGCATGCGGAGCGGGAGAAGATCGTCGAGTGGGTCAGACGCGTCATCATCAGCGGCGCGACGGATTATCGGCGGTTCCAGGCCGCGGCGGCCAAGCAACGCTATGCGATCCGGTTCCCCGGCGTCGCATATGGCCGCCCCGAACCCATCCATGATCCCGGCCACGGCACTCGCCCGGATGAGGAGTTGCCGCTGACCGACCCGGATCTGCTGTCGGGCGTCGTCGACGCACCGCCAGAGCTCACCATGGAGATGGCGGGCCTCGTGCGTTTCAAGACATCGACGCTGACCGCCCTCGGGCTCCAGCGCAACGGCGTCTGGGGTGAGGAGACGACGTCGCAGAAGATCGAGCATCTCGGCCTGATGCTCGGCGCGCTGGCAGCCTCGCCAAAGGGTGTCGTGCGTGGCTACGGCGTCCCGCTCGAGCATCTCACGCTCGGACTGCTTGTCTTCCCGGGCATCTGGGACTGGTACGTCCAATGGCGGGAACGACGTCGCGGGTTCTATACCGCCTGGGAGGTCGACATGCTGCGTATCGCGCTTGCCATGACGCGCCAGGAGACGGGGTGGTTACGGCAGCATCGCCATCTCGTCCAGCGAGTCCGCCCCATTCCGGGCCTCGTCTCGACCGACGAGATCGAACGCGCGCGAGCTGATTGGGACGGCGCTTGCGACGCATTCTACAAGCACGCGACCGGACGCGCGAAGGAGATCCAACGCGTGGCACGGGTCCACCGCGATCCGTTCGAGCCGATCATGCCGGTTCTCGAGGCGCCCAGCCCGGTCGGTGAGTATCGCAAGATCACCGAGGAGATACTGAAGCGGACACCCGATCCGAGCCGCTATCCGCGCGGCGCCGCGGAGGCCGTGCGGGCCTTCCTGTTGCTACGTCTCGGCCTGCACCTCGGATTGCGGCAAAAGAACCTGCGGCAGCTCATGGTCTGCCCGCGAGGGCACTTTCCCCGGTCGGAACGTCAGCTTGAGGACACGAAGCGCGGGGAACTGCGCTGGAGCGATAGGGACGGAGGCTGGGAAGTCCTCATCCCGGCCGTCGCATTCAAGAATGCGACCTCATCGTATTTCGGCAGCAAGCCATTCCGGCTGGTGCTGCCCGATCTTGGCGGCCTCAACGAGCACATCGAGACGTACATCACCCGGCATCGGAAGGTCCTGCTTTCCGGCGCCGACGACCCTGGGACGTTCTTCGTGAAGACGGTGAAGCAAACGAGCACAGATCCCGCTTACGATCAGACCACGTTCTACGAAGCCTGGAGATTGACGATCCAACGCTACGGCATCTTCAATCCCTTCACCGGGCGCGGGGCCATCCGGGGATTGCTACCACATGGTCCGCACAACGTTCGGGACGTGCTTGCGACGCATATCCTCAAGCAGACAGGCTCTTATGAGCAGGCCAGCTACGCCATCCAGGACACTCCGGAGATGGTCCAGAACCATTACGGGCGCTTCCTCCCGCAGGACAAGGCTGCCTTGGCGGCGAAGATATTGAATCAGGTTTGGGAAGCGGCTTGAAGGCGGCTAGCTCGTCGACTTCGACAGCGCGACCGTGACGGCTTCCGGTGCAAGGGCAATAACCGGAAGTCACCCATCTGCGGCATTGGACTGACCTGGTCTAGGCACAAAAAAGTCCGGCGGTGAGCAGGCTTTCTAGTTCGCCGATCACCGTACCTCTCGCTAATCGGGACAAGCTTCGCCCCTAAACACACAATCCTCCCACGCGCCACTTTATGCGGCGATTGCAATCGCTATAGTCATGATCGAGAGCTCGATTGTATCTTAGGGGACCATGATAACGCCGGGATGGGAGATTCGCGGAGGGTCTCTTTCGCTCATTGACGAGACCGGAAACGCGCGTCATCCGTCGGCCGACGAAATCTACAGCGCCCTTGTGGAAAAGCGCCCCTCGGCTGACTGGATACCGACAAGCATCGATGGTCTCCGCGCTTCACGCTACCCCCTTGCGCCATGCCTGACCATTTCGGAAGGTGGAGGGAACGAGCCCCCTTCCTACAGCATCGTGTCTGCCAGCCGGAGTGTGGAAGTCCCTCTTGACCTTGCTGACCTAGAACGCGGCTACAAGGTCTCTGAAGGCGTCTGGTATCCTATCGAGCCGGCGGCCAGCGCCGAGATCCTAGGGTTGATTCGAGGCACGGGCGTTACTTTGGGAACCGTGGCCTCTCTCAGGGCCTTTCTTGCAATCCGCAAGGCAGCTGGCGCGGGTGCATCTGTCGAGGATCGGACCGCGAACCACGCGATTTCGCCGCTTGCTTTTGCGCCATCGGGCGACGATGTGCCGGCCGGGGTGCAGGCAACCCTTTATCCATACCAGATTTCCGGATGGCGCTGGCTGAAGTTCCTTCTTGCTGAAGGTGTTGGTGGTCTCTTGGCCGACGAAATGGGCCTCGGCAAAACCTTGCAGATAATCAGCGCCCTGAGCGATTCTGGCAGCGCTCCGTTGCGGCCGGCTCTCATCATTGCGCCCGGTTCGTTGCTGGAGAACTGGCGGCGGGAAATCTCGAAGTTCGCTCCGCATCTCAAGGTGCTGAAGCATCATGGAGCCCTTCGAACAGGCCGACCCTCGGAGTTGAAGGACTACGATGTCGTAGTGACGTCCTACGACAATGCGGTTCGCGACAACAGCCTACTCAACATGATCGTCTGGAAGGTGATCGTGCTGGATGAAGCACAGTTCATCCGGAACCCGGACGCCCAACGGACACGGGCGGTAAAGCGCCTTCAGCGGGAGGCGGGGCTGGCGGTGACAGGGACGCCTGTCGAGAACCGCCTGCTCGATCTGTGGTCGGTCGTGGATTTCGTTCTGCCCGGCTATCTGGGTGACGCAAAAACCTTCGCATCGGAATATTCCGATGACGTCGATGGCGCAGCAAAGCTGGAACCGCTGGTTTCGCCGCTCATGCTGCGCCGACGTGTTGCCGAGGTGGCACAGGACCTGCCGAGCCGCATCGACATTCCGCAGGTCGTCGAGCTGGATGAAGGTGAAATAGCTGCCTATGATGCCGAACGGGAACGCATCTATGCGGAGTACGGCGCAGCTGCCACGCTCGTCGCCCTGACGTCCTTGCGCCGCTTCTGCGCTCATCCCGCTCTCATGAACGGCAACGCCGTAGCGGCCGACCCGATGTCCTTCTCGAAGTTTCGGCGGATGGACGAGATCGTGGAGGAAATTTTTTCGCGTAGCGAGAAGGTGATTATCTTCACATCGTTCACGGCAATGGCCGACTTGATCGCCCGCCACATCAAGAGCCGTTTCGGAACATTTGGGGGCGTCATCGACGGCCGCCTTTCCATTGACGAACGCCAGCCTCTGATCGACCGTTTCAGCGCTGTTCAGGGCGGTGCTGCGCTTGTTCTGAACCCGAAGGCCGGAGGAGCAGGCCTCAACATCACCGCCGCGAACCATGTGATCCACTATAATCCGGAATGGAATCCGGCCCTTGAAGACCAGGCGTCTGCCAGGGCTCACCGACGGGGCCAGCAACTGCCGGTGACAGTTCACAGACTTCTTGTCGCCGACACCGTCGAGGACGTGGTCGATGAACGCCTGACCCGCAAGAGAGCAATTTCCGGCACCGCTGTGGTAGGCCTTGAAGGCAAGGAAGATGATTACGGCGATATCGTCGCGGCGCTGATGCGATCGCCATCGAAGGGGGCTAGCGGGTAGGTATGGCAGAACGAACAATTGCGAAAGTGCTGAGCGCCAACGATACGGGGGAAACGGGTGCGCATCAGGCAGGTATTTTGGTGCCGAGAGAGGAGCGGTTGCTTTCCTTCTTTCCTCGTCTCGATCCAAGCCATTATAACCCAAGATGTCACCTGAATTTTTTGGATGACGGCGGCACTTATTGGGAATTTGCGTTCATCTATTACAACAATAAGCTTTTTGACGGCACACGTAACGAATACCGATTGACTAGGATGACCAAATACATCCGCCAGGCAAATCTGGTTCCTGGAGATGAGATCATTTTGGTGAGAGATGATGATGATCGGTATCGCATCACCCACAAGCGCAAGCAGCAGACGGAACGGACCAAAGGCGTTCTCAAGCTCGGCACGGGCTGGCGCGTAGTCGAAATCCAGGGGGGAAGATGAGCAGCATTCAGGAAATCGAACTGCCACCGGACCCGGAGCGGGTTATCGTTGGCCTGCGTGATACCGGCTACGAGTTCAATACCGCCGTGGCTGATATCGTCGACAACTCCATTGCCGCGAACGCAACCCGTATCCAGCTCTGGCTAGCGGCTGATTTGCGCGGCAATATCCGCCTGATGATTGCCGATAATGGCGACGGCATGAATCGTGACGGCCTGATCAATGCCATGCAATATGGCTCGAAAGCCCGCCCCAGCGCTGCCAGCCTCGGAAAATACGGCCTCGGCCTGAAGACCGCTTCGACAGCGTTCTGTAAGAAATTGTCGGTGATTTCCCGGCCGGACGGCAATACGCCGGCGCTCATGGCAACGTGGGACCTCTATCATGTCGCCAGGGTCAACAAATGGTCGCTTCTTCTCAATGACGAATGTGATCCAGAAGCGCTCGAAAATCTTGACGTCGTAGCTCCCGGCCGCGCAGGCACCGTGGTGTTATGGGAAGATGTTGATCGGCTGCTCAAGGAGTATCAGGACCCGGCCGGTGCGCCTGCACGCAAGGCGCTGAAAGCCCGGGAGGACGCCCTCCGCGAGCATCTTTCCATGGTGTATCAACGATTCCTGGACCCTGAGGATACCCGGGCGAAGAACGTCGTGATGGAAGTGAACGGGAAGCCTGTCATGGCGTGGGACCCGTTCCAGTCAAAGCTGTCCGAGTTGGTTGCAAACGAAACCATTGAGCCGGAATTATCGGATGGACGGACGGCCTCGTTTACGGCGCGTGCCTACATCCTGCCGCGGCGCGAGGAGTTTCCGGACGACACTGCTGCATCGGCTGCCAAACTCTCGAATGACCGACAAGGAATATACATCTATCGCGAAAACCGGCTGATCCACGACGCCGACTGGCTGGGTCTCTATCAGAAAGAGCCACACCTGACCTATTTGCGTGTCGAATTCTCCTTCGACCACAGGCTGGATGACGCTTTCCATCTGGATATCAAGAAGTCCCAGATCATCCTCAACGATGATTTGGCGAACTGGCTGCAAGGCGAATTCCTCACTGCACCGCGTCGTGAAGCCAATCGTAGGTCACGCGAGGGACAGCAGAAGCTGCTGTCCAAAAAGGGAGAGGGTGCGCACGACACCTCCAACAACAATATTCGTAATCGTGAGGCAGCCGCAGGCGGGCCGAAGGTAAATATCGCGGACCCGAACACTGGGGAAGCCATCGTTGAAAACAAGCATGGTACAACCAGATTGAAGCTGACGATAACGTCGTCAAAAAGACCGGGCGAGGTATTCATTCAGCCCGTTGAGGGAATCAACAACGGTCTCCTGTTCGAACCGGCACTAATCGAAGGGCACAAGGGTATCCGGATTAACACCAGTCACCCCTATTACCAGAAGGTCTATATTCCGAACCTCAATCGTAGCGTGACGATGCAAGGACTGGATTCCCTCATGTGGGCACTGGCCGTCGCAGAACTCTCGACGGTGCAGGACCACACCGCCTCGATGTTCCGCGACATGCGGTTCGAGGTGTCGCGGATTCTTGAGAAGCTTGTAGAGACGCTGCCTGAGCCTGAAGTGGATAGGGATGTCGCCTGATCCACGCTCGCTTGCGGAGCGGATCTCCGCTGAAACCGGACTGGAGTTTTCCGGCCGGGAAGGACGGGATAGCGGCGGCACGCGCTGGCTTGAACTCCAGCCTGCCGGCTATCCTTCGGGCCAAACCTTTACGCTGCGAACCTTCATAGGATGGCGGCGGCTGGACGTGCATTTCCGGCCAGGCAATTTCGCCGGCGATCTCATGAACGCCATGGGCTCGGCGGACGAGACCGGCCGTCGCACTTTCCGCGCGGTGCTGGACGTTTGCCGTGATGCAGATGCCGAAATCACTCTCAGCATCAATGGCGCAACATATCTTCCGGATGATTCAGCGATCTGGGAAATGCAGTGGCGCAGCTTTGGTATTGATCTGCGCCGCGGAATGCTGGCGATCAACGAGGGCAATGCTGAAGAAGACATGCGCCAGGTCGAACTCTGGACCTCGAGGGTAGCCGCGGCGGTTCTGGCGCTCTTGCCGGTGGAGACCGAGGAGGACGGATCTGGCGCCTCACCAGAGATCGTGGGACTTCCGGAGGGCGCAAGAACACGCATTGAGGTCAACGGCTACGAAAGGGACCGACGCAACCGTGCCGCCGCTCTCGCGATTCACGGCTATTCCTGCAAGGCCTGCAAGCTGGATATGGAAGAGCGCTACGGCGCCGCTGCTGCCGGCCTGATAGAGGTTCACCACGTGACGCCTGTCTCGCAAATCGGGAAGGATTACATCATCGATCCGAGAACCGACCTGACGCCGCTTTGTCCCAACTGCCATTCGGTCGCCCATCGCCGGAATCCGCCTTATTCCGTTGATGACCTCCGTGAAATGGTCGCGTCGGCGCACGATACCTGACGGTGAGCCTGCCTACTGCCGCTTCTTCACCAGCTCTACAAAGTTGCCAAGCGTCATGAGCCACCCGCGTTGGCTCTCGCGATATGTTGTGTTTCGGCGTGCAAGTTTGGCTCTGACGCAATCTCGCTGACGTTTTTCATAATTGGGCACCGATCAGGCGCGCCTGGAGGAGGTCGATCTTGCCTCGGCCATACATCTGTCGTTTGACGAGTTTGAGCCGGGTGATCTGGCCTTCCGTCTGACCATTTGACCAGGTTGAGATGATCGCCGCGTGTACGGCCGCTTCGTCTCGCCTGACGCCATTCGCCAGCGAAGCGATCAGGCTGCTTGAAGCGCGCTCTATCCAGGACGACAGCAGCTCGGCCCGTTTGGTTCTGATCATGGCGTGGAAGTCGGCAACGATCTCCCGAGCCTCGACCAACGTCGGCACGCCGCTTTC
>NZ_FUYX01000015.1 GCF_900168195.1 Allobosea thiooxidans
GTGCGCGCGGTGCAGTCGATCGACGCCATGGCCGTGATCTACATGGTCACCACCCTGATCTGGCTCGTCATCGCCCTGCGCTTCGTCAACCCCACCCAGATCGTCGCTCGCGCCAAACGATGAACGGGAGGATTTGAATCTTCATAACCCGACGCTTACAGGCCCCTTGCGGTCGCAATCCGATCGAGTAATCGGCCGGGCTCGCCATGGGAGAATGGCTACTGCGAGAGCTTCAGCTCGGAGCTCCGTGCGCATGATCGGCTGTGAGAACACACGGCATTTCAACAGCACGCGCTTCAGGCCCCATGAGAAATGACGCCCAGGTCAGGGCGTCCCCCAAAGGTCAAAGGCCTACTTTAGGAGAGAGCCACTCAATCGGACACGCCGGCCAGAGCCCGGGTGTGCTTCGTGAGATTGTCCACGAGCGCGTCCACAGCCTCCTCCGACGTGTCGAAAGCTGTTACGAACCGCGCGCTGCCGGACGCTTCATCCCAGTGGAAGGCGTACCCGTCCCGGCGCAATCGCTCGACGGTCGCGCCTGACAGCTTCAGGAAGACTTCGTTACCCTGCACGGGGTGCAATGGCTTGATCTCGGAAGCAGCTAAAAGTTCGACAAGCTGTCGTGCCCTCGCATTTGCGTGGGATGCGTTATGCAACCATAGATCGGACTTCGCGTAAGCAAGTAGCTGAGCTGAGTTGAAACGCAGTTTTGACACGAGCCCACCGCTTTGTTTCACGCGATACCACCAACGTTGTTTGTCTTCCTCGTCGAAGAGGACGATCGCTTCGGTATTCAAGCAACCGTTTTTTGCTGCACCAAGGGATAGAACCTTAACGCCAACTTTCCAGGTCAGCTCAGCCGGAGAGCACCCGAAATACGCGACCGCGTTCGCGAAGCGTGCCCCGTCCATATGGATTGCGAGACCATTCTCGTCGGCTACCGCTTGAAGTTGAGCGAGTTGGGAAACGTCGTATGCGGTTCCAACTTCGGTGCATTGAGTAATCGAGAGAGCGGCCGGGCGCGGGCGATTCACCGACAGCGCGCGCCTGGGCGAAACAGCAGCGGCAAGATTGTCGGGCGTCACGAATCCATGCGTGCCGTCGATTGGCGCTATCGTTATGCCTGGGTTGAGGAAACCGGGAGCGTTGACCTCGTCTGCCAGAATATGGCTGTGCTTGTGGGCGAAGATCACCCCATGGGAGGGCGCGATCATTGCGAGAGCGATCGCGTTGGCTGCCGTTCCGCTTACCACCGGCACGACGTGCACTGCGGTCTCGAATACCTCCGACCATACTGCATCGAGCTTTGCCGTGAGCGCATCCCGGCCGTAGCCATCGTCCTTTCGTGCATTCTCCGCCAGCAGCGCGTCGACGATTTCCGGAGCGATGCCAGCGTTGTTGTCGCTACGGAAGTTGCGATCGAGGTCCGGGATCATAGGCTTTTCCTAACCCGCAGCATGGCCAGCGTGGCACTTGCCTTGCCATTTCGGCGGGCCTGCCCGGAGGGCCTCTTTCGCGACGTTTGCCAACCAGCTGGCGGCAGCTGGCAGGATCTCGTCATTGAATCTGTACTCAGGGCTGTGAAGTTGTACGCCGTCCTCCGCAGGGCCATTGCCAATCCAGACGAGCGCGCCAGGTCGTTGCTGGAGGAACCAGCAGAAGTCTTCTCCGCCCATGCTTGGCGCGAAATCCGTCATCACCGGAAGGCCTGCGGCCTCACCTGCTCGCATGGCCATGCCCGCCTCCTCTGGCGCATTCACGGTCGGATCTGCGCCGCGCCTGACCTCGACTTCGGCTCGAACGCTGTGCGCCTTTGCAATTCCGGCGACGATTCTCCTCACCTCGTTCTCTACGGCTTCCCGAAGGTCCGGATCGAGAAAGCGCATGGTGCCTTGAAGGATCACGCTTTCACCAATCTGATTGTATGCGATGCCTGTTTCCATCGTGGTGATCGACACCACGGCACTGCTAAGCGGATCGACCCTGCGCGAGACTACGCCCTGAAGACCCATGATGACGTGACTGGCGGCTACGACCGGGTCGACGCCTTGGTGAGCCATGGCCGCATGCGCCGCCTTTCCGATCAACTTGATTCTCAGCCGAGAGGAGCAGGCCATCATCGGGCCGGGCCGGACGGCCAGAGTTCCGGCCGGCAGGCCAGGCCAATTGTGGAATGCGAATACGCGCTCACAATCGAACCTTTCGAACAGCCCGTCGCCCAGCATGGCCAAAGCGCCAGTTCCGCCTTCCTCGGCTGGTTGGAAAATGAACCTCACGGTTCCTTCCCAATCCGCATCTTGTACGAGCAGAGCGGCTGCCCCCAGCAATGAGGCCGTGTGGCCGTCGTGGCCGCATGCATGCATGATCCCGTGATGCTTCGAGGCAAACGGCAGGCCTGTGTCCTCGACGATCGCCAAGGCGTCCATATCCGCGCGAAGGCCGACGCTACGTTCCGAGTTGCCGCGCTTTAGCGTGGCAACCACTCCATGTCCGCCGATTCCGGCTTCTCGCGGAACGCCTAGCGCACCCAGACGAGCGCGAACGAACGCCGAGGTCTCAATTTCGTGCTTCGCCAGTTCCGGATGCGCATGCAGGTGATGTCGCCAAGCCAGCAAATCCCGCCTCAACTCATCGCCGATGGCCAGATGGTTGGATGGTCGCGGTCGATATGCGGCAGACACGATAGCCCCTCCGAGGAAGTTTGCCATTGAACCGATCGGGGGGCTGCCGCACAAATCGGATTTGGGACTTCCAACATAGGATCGTCTTATGCGTATGACGGCGCTCCGATGAGCATGAACCTCAGGCAGATGGAGGTTTTCAGGGCCGTGATGAAGGAGGGCAGCGTTACCGGCGCGGCCAAACTCCTGAACGTTTCGCAGCCTTCCATAAGCGCCATTCTTCGCTATGCGGAACAGAGGCTCGGCTTCCATCTTTTCGATCGATCGTCTGGCCGCCTTCGGCCGACTGACGCTGCACATCGACTCTTCTCAGGCGTCGAGCGGGTGTTTGAAGAGGTTGCTCGCGTCAATCGCACGGCTGCCGATCTGAACGAGGCGCATCGTGTGTCGCTGCGGATTGGCAGCATCAGCGCCCTGTCGATGTCGCTCAGTCCGCACCTTGTGGCTGAGTTTCAGCGGGCGGAACCGCGCGCGAACGTTCGCCTCAGTGTCATGAAACGCCCCGAAATTGCGAAGGACCTTTGCGCCGAGCAGCTGGAAATCGGCATTACCTTCCTTGCTGAACGATACCCCGGGGTAGCCACGATCGAGATCGCCCGGCGACCACTTCAATGTGTCGTACCCGTCGGCCACGACCTGCAAGGCCGAGCGTCGGTCACGATCGCTGAAATCGCCGCCTATCCACTCGTCGGTTACGATCCCAACCTCTCAACGACAATTCTCTTGAAGCGGATATTCAAGGAGGCCGGGGTCCCTTATCGGCCGGTTTGCGAGGTCGAGCAGGTCCTGCAGGCATGGTCGCTTGTCCAGTCAGGGATCGGCGTGTGCATCGTCGAGCCCTTCTCGGCCATGGAAAAATTCTTCCCCGGCGCCTGCGCCGTGCCTTTGGATTGCTCGGAGACGGTGCCGCTCCAATTCCTCGTGGCCGAGGGCCGGTCGGAATGGTCGATGCTGCATTCGTTTATCGAGCAATCACGAAAGGTGCTCGCTGCCGCGGCAGCTGCGGCCCCATAGAAAGATCTTATACCGATCGCAAACATCCGTATTGGTTGAAACCCTGCTTCCGCGGTTCCCTCCATCGATGGGTTCAATCCGGCCCGATCGGGGTCGGATACAATTCGCGGAGGAAGCATGGGCTGCATCGAGAACGGCATCGCGCACGATGCAGGATCGTTCCGTCCTTCTCCCCGGGCAATCAGGTATCTGCCCTCGGCCAGCCTGGAGGGGCGCACTCTCTGGATCGGTGGTGCTTGGTCCAATGCCGCGGATGGAAGCTCCTTCGTCTCGATTTGCCCGAGCGATGGCGAGAGCCTGGCACTGATCTCGAAGGCCGGGCCTGGCGACGTCGATCGTGCCGTCCGCTCGGCGCATGCGGTTGCACCGGCATGGGCCGCCATCGAGGAGACGGAGCGGGGCGCGATCCTGAAGCGCGTTGCTGATCAACTGCGCGCCCATGTCGACCAGCTCTCTTACCTGGAGACGCTGGATTCTGGTCGCACCATCACGGACACCACCAATGGCGTGGCTCGGGCGGCCTCGATGTTCGAGTACTATGGCGGCATCACGGACAAGCTTCACGGGCATATCGCGCCAGGCACGCCGGGCCGGACAACTCTGACCGAGCGCGAACCATTCGGTGTGATGGCCGCGATCGCTCCGTGGAATTACCCACTGACGAACGCCGTCACGAAACTGGCTCCAATTCTGGCATGCGGCAACACGGTCGTTCTCAAGCCGGCGGAGCAGACACCGCTCGTTACCCTTCTGTTCGCTCAACTCATGCAGAAGGCCGGCGTCCCCGATGGGGTCGTCAACATCATCACGGGAGCGGGGGAGACGGGGGCTGAACTTGTCCGGCACCCCCTCGTCGCCAAGATCAGCTTCACCGGTTCGACAGCGACCGGGCGGCTGATCGCGTCGGAAGCTGGGAAGCTGCTTAAGGGCGTGGTGCTCGAGCTTGGCGGCAAGTCGCCCATGGTCGTCTTCGACGACGCTGACCTCGACAAGGCCTCATCTGCAGCCGTGTTCTCCACCTTCATGAACCAGGGCCAGACCTGCACCTCCTGCAACAGGATTCTCGTTGCGAACTCGCTCAAGGACCAATTCACGCGCCTTTGCGAGGAGAAGCTGTCCAGGCTTCGGGTGGGAGATCCTTTCGACAAGCAGACTCAGATCGGCGTCATCGTATCGGCGGAGCAACTTCAACGAATCCAGCGATTGACGCAGGGAGTTCACCCACGATCCGTGGAGTTGGCGGACTATCGGCCCCAAGAGGGAGGATACTACTTCAAGCCGATGATCGTGGATGCTTTCGATCCAGAGAGCGCCTTCGCCAAAGAGGAAATCTTCGGGCCCGTCATGGCCATCCGTGGCTTCGATACGGATGAAGAAGCCTATGAGCTCGCCAATGATACGGATTACGGGCTTGCATCCTCGGTCTGGACGACTTCGCTCGGCCGTTCCGAGGTCGCGCGCAGGCGGATCGTGTCAGGCGTGGTTTGGATCAACTGCGTGCATGCTCTCCCGGCTGGTGCGCCGGTCGCCGGACAAAAGGCCAGCGGGCTGGGCAGCGAATATGGGCGGGAGATCGCCGAGCAGTATATGAAGATCAAGACCACGGTCGTGATGACAGACGGGTGGGCGAGCCCCTTCGATATTTCCCGGGGCGCCAGGTGAACGCAAAGGCTCTCGCTCTCGATTCCAAGAAACTTAGCCGGCAACTCGTCGAGTGGAGGCGCCACCTGCATGCCCATCCCGAGCTCTCCGGCGAGGAGGCGGGGACGTCGAGCTTCGTTGCCGAAAAGCTCGAGGAAATCGGCGTGCCCTTCATCGCGAATGTGGGCGGGTACGGCATCGTCGCATCGCTGAGCCGGGAAGGCTCAGACCGAAGCGTGGGACTTCGAGCGGATATGGATGCCTTGCCGATCCTGGAGGCCACGAACCTCCCCTACGCTTCTCGAACCCCGGGGGTGATGCACGCATGTGGGCACGACGGCCACACGGTCTGCCTGTTGGGGGCGGCGGCCATCCTTGCAGCAGATGCGAGCTGGGCGGGCACCGTTCGCTTCGTCTTCCAGCCTGCGGAGGAGGCAGGGACCGGAGCGCGCGCGATGTTGGCGGACGGACTTCTCGATCGCTTTCCCGTCGATCGGTTCTTCGCCTTCCACAACTGGCCGGGTGTCCAGGCGGGCACCGTGGCGGTCCGCCCGGGCATCATGATGGCGACCACGGGCAGAATTCGGATCACCCTGCGGGGGGAGGCCGCTCACGCTGCCATGCCTCACCGAGCCCGCGACCCGTTGCACGCGGCTGCCCAATTGATCATCGCTGCGCAGTCGATCGTCTCCAGGGAGATCGACGCTCAGGATTCAGCCGTTATCTCGATATGCGTCATGAACGCTGGATCGGCGATCAACCAGATCCCTGATGAGGTGACGCTAGGCGGGATCATGCGGCTCCATAGACCCGAGCTGCGCGAGCATATCGAAGCGAGCCTCCGGCGTGTCTGTGAAGGCATTGCCGAGGCTTTTGCGGTCGAGGTGGACTGCCAGATCGAGCGAGGATCACAAGCCTGCATCAATACGGATGAGGGCGCCGAGATTGCGCAGCAGGCCGCCGTCGAGGCGGGGTTCGACATGGACCCTGCTCCGACCCCCAGCATGGGCGGGGAAGACTTCTCCGCCATGCTCTCCGCGCGAGGGGGGGCGCTCGCCTGGATCGGCAACGGGCCGGCGACGGGTGGGCGCGGGCTGCACAGCCCTCACTACGACTTCAACGACGATATTCTGCCGGTGGGAGCCCTATGGCTGGCGAACGTAGCGAGGCTGTCGCTCTCTCACTGACGATGACGCCTGCCGGAGTTCATGCCCCAAGGTCAACAGACCGGGATCACCGTACGGGAAGTGGAGGACTGATTGTGAAGAACGCACTCAACATGATGAAACGGGCGTCTTGGGGAGTAGGCCTGACGCTCGCTTTGCTTTCTGGGGCGGCAACGCTCGCTCAGGCTCAGTCCGTCATCAAATACACGCCCTCGGCCGAGCCTCGGACGATGGACCCCGTACTCAGTTCCGTCGCGATTACGCAGCAGCACGCCTATCTCGTCTACGACACGCTGTTCTCTCTCGACGAGAAGCTGCAGCCGCAGCCGCAGATGGTCGGCAAGGTCGAGAAATCGGATGGTGGGCGCGTCTATGTCATGACACTTCGGCCGGGCCTGAAGTTCCACGACGGCAGCCCGGTCCGCTCTGCCGACGTCGTCGCCTCCATCAATCGCTGGGCCACCAGGGACACGGTCGGTCGCAAGCTCGTCGAGCTCGGCATGAAGGTATCGGCGGTCGACGACCAGTCCTTTCGCGTCGAGATGAAGCAGGACACGCCTCTGCTTCTCGATGGGTTCGCGAAGCCGACCTCGAGCGCACTGTTCATCATGCGCGAAAAGGAGGCCCTGACCGATTCATCGAAGCCGGTTGCCGAGATCGTCGGCTCTGGGCCCTTCCGCATGGTTGAATACAAGCCGGGCGCCCGCATCGTGTATGAGCGGAATCCGGACTACGTGCCGCGCCAGGAGCCGGCCAGCTATTTTGCCGGCGGCAAGGTAGCGAAGGTCGATCGTGTCGAGTGGGTCATCATGCCCGACGCTGCGACCGCCGTCTCGGCGCTCCAGACCGGCGAGATCGACATCTACGAGTCGCCGCCGCTCGACCTCGTTCCGGTCCTTGAAACGAACAAGAGCGTGGAAATCCGTCTGCCCGGCGGCCAGGGCCAGGTGGGGCTGTTGCGGCCCAACTTCAAGCAACCCCCTTTCGACAAAGTCGAGGCCCGTCGCGGTCTTGCGCTTCTGATGGATCAGGCTGACGCCATGTCAGTTGTTGCCGGGGCCGAACCGAAATTCTGGTCGAAATGCTACAGCTTCCTCGGCTGCGGCGGGGTGAGCGAGGACCAGTCCGGAATGGATTGGATGCAGAAGCCCGACATCGCCGAAGCAAAGAAGCTCTTCAAGCAAGCCGGCTACGACGGCAAGTCCATCGTGGTCATCGCCCCCGGCGATAACGAGGTCATCAAGAACTTCGGAATGATTGCGGCGGAGCGGCTCAAGGAAGCGGGCCTGAACGTCGACCTGCAGCTCTCCGACTTCGCGTCGATGATTGCACGTCGCGGCAATCAGGGGCCGACCGACAAGGGGGGATGGAATCTCTTCCCGATGTGGTCGTTCGGCTTCGAAACGGACAACCCGATCTCGCATCCCCAGCTGAACCTGGTCTGCTCCAACGCGGCGTATGCGGGGTGGGCGTGCTCCCCGGAAATCGAGCAGCTGAAATCCGCTTGGGCGCTTGAGACCGACCCCGTGAAGCGCAAGGAGATCATTCACAAGATCCAACTGGCTTCTGCCGAGCTCCTGCCCTTCGTGCCGCTTGGCCGCTTCTACTCTCCCATGGCTTTTCGCCGGAACGTCACGGACGTGCTGAAGACGCCGTTGCCGGTGTTCTGGAACCTGGAGAAGAAGTAGTTCGCCTCCGACCTGTCGCCGCCGCGCATCTGCGGCGGCGCAATTCCCTCGGGCCAAAAACGATGTGGCCCATTGACGGTGCGAGCGTCTGCTCCTCGCTGAAAGTTGGATCTATGTCGGCTCCATCCTTTTATGACGTTGCCATCCTCGGCGGCGGTTCCGCCGGGTGCGTGCTAGCATCGCGGCTCAGCGAGAAGGCCGGTCTTCGAGTCTTGCTTGTTGAGGCCGGCCGAAATCTGAAGCCCGGTGAGGTGCCAGAGGATATCGCAGCCCGCTACCCCGCGCGCGCGCAGTTCAACCCGAACAATGTCTGGCCTGGCCTGCGTGTTTCCATGGGGCGCGACGGCAACAATCGCGCCGCGGCAACGGTTCGCCCGTATGAACAGGCGCGCATCCTTGGCGGCGGTTCTGCGATCAACGGGATCGGCGGCAACCGTGGCTCGCCCGATGATTATGCCGAATGGGTTTCCACAGGCGCTTCCAGCTGGTCCTGGGAGTCTGTGCTGCCCTATTTCAAGAAGCTCGAGACTGACCTGGACTTTGGCTCAGACCGGGAGCTCCACGGAGATAGCGGGCCGATCCCGGTTCAACGAGTCCGCCGCAGCGAGTTCGCCGGATTCATCCGCGATGCCGCGTCCGAGTTCCGGCGTCTCGGCTATGAGGAACGTGACGATCAGAACGGCAAGTGGGAAACGGGACTGTTCGGGACTGCCGTCAATCTCGATCGCGACGGAAAGCGGGCCTCGACAGCCACCACCTATCTTAGCGCAGCAGTGCGCGCGCGCAGCAATCTGGAGATCCGCACCGACACGCGCGTCAACAAGCTGTTCGTCGCCAACGGCACTGTCGAGGGGTTCGAGATCGTCGCCCACGGGCGGGTCGAGCGCATCGTTGCCAACACCGTGGTCGTGTCGGCGGGAGCGCTTCACACGCCGGCGTTGTTGCAGCGAAGCGGGATCGGCCCTGGCGAACTGCTACAATCCCTCGGAGTGACTGTACGGGTCGATCGGCGCGGTGTTGGTCGAAACCTGCTGGAGCACCCGTCGATCGGCGTCTCTGCGTTCCTCGCGCCGCACGCTAGGCTCGGCGATGGCGGAACTTACCATCTCCAGGGCGTTTTGCGTTGGTCTTCCGGCTTATCAAACACGCCTGCCGGCGACATGCATACCGCTATCAGTGCGCGATCCGGCTGGCACGCGGTCGGCGGACGCATTGGAACGCTGTTTTCGTGGGTCAATAAGTCGTATTCGCGTGGGGAGGTCGCAATTGCCTCCAGCGACCCGAATGTGCCGCCGAGCGTGGACTTCAGGCTGCTCTCCGACAAGCGCGACCTGGAACGCCTTGCCGATGCCTTTCGGCTTTGCGGGGCGGCTTTGACGGCACCCGGAATGGCGCAGACGGTCCTGGAGGTTTTTCCGTCGACCTATTCGGAGCGCGTCAAGAAGCTGCTGCAGCTCAACCTGCGGAACCAGGTCCTGACGTCGCTGATCGCCCCGATCATGGATCGTAGCGCGCTCGTCAGGACCGGGGTCTTGGCGATGGCCCAGGATGGAACATCACCGCTGGCGGCGCTCATGAACGACGAGGAACTGCTGAACCGGCACCTGACGAAGCACGTTGGCGGTGTTTGGCATCCATGTGGCACGTGCCGCATGGGTGCCGCAACGGACCCGCTTGCGGTCACCGATACGGACGGCAAGGTGATCGGCCTCGAGGGCTTGTACGTCTGCGATGCCTCGCTGATGCCTACGATACCCTGCGCCAATCTGAATTTCCCGGTCATCATGATGGCTGAGAAGATCAGCGACGTTCTCAAGCAGAAATTGGCCGGCTAGCGCCCAAAACGGAGGTGGCTCTGCTCGTCTCCGTCTCCTGATGCGCGGCCGAGCGCTCCACCGGCCGCCGCTCAATTCGGAGGCCGCCCGGCAAAATGGAGAAGTAATTGCTCGCTTTCATCATACGCCGTTTGCTTGCGACGGTGCCGGTCATTTGCTTCGTCGCACTGTTCGTTTTCTCGCTGCTCTACATCGCGCCAGGTGACCCGGCGGCCATCATCGCGGGCGATCAGGCTTCGCCTGCGGACATCGAGCGCATCCGCGCAAGCCTGGGGCTGGACAGGCCATATGTGGTGCGCTTCGCGGAATGGTCATTCAAGGTCGCTCAAGGCGATCTGGGAACCTCGATCTTTACGTCCAAGCCAGTGACCGAGCTGATCGGCCAGCGTCTGGAACCCACGCTCTCGCTGATGCTGCTCACTCTGGTGCTCTCCGTCGTGATCGCAATCCCGATGGGCGTCGTGGCTGCGTGGAAAGTATCCAGCTGGGTCGACCGAGCGGTAATGGCTTTCGCCGTATTTGGGTTTTCCATCCCGGTGTTTGTCGTCGGCTATCTGCTTGCGTGGGTTTTTGCTCTGAAGCTCGATTGGCTGCCTGTCCAAGGCTACACGCCGCTGGCACAAGGCTTTGTGCCGTGGCTGAAGAACCTTATCCTTCCTTCCATCACGTTGGCGCTCGTCTACATCGCCCTCATCGCCCGGATCACGCGGGCCACGATGTTGGAGATCCTTGATCAGGATTACGTGCGCACGGCGAGAGCCAAAGGGGTGTCTCAGCGCGAGGTGCTGTTTCTGCACTCGCTCAAGAACGCTGCGGTTCCCGTAATAACCATCGTCGGAATTGGTGTGGCCCTCTTGATCGGCGGAGCCGTGGTGACAGAGAGCGTGTTCGCTATCCCTGGCCTGGGCCGGCTTACCGTCGACGCCATCCTTCAGCGCGACTATCCAGTGATCCAAGGCGTCGTCCTAGTCTGCAGTCTGGTGTATGTGCTCGTCAATCTTCTGATCGACTTGAGCTATACCATCGTCGATCCGAGGATACGTTATTGACTTTGCATCTCTCCTCCGAGCTCCCTCTGGAAGCTCGTCCTTCGCATGGCGCCCGTTTCCTGCGGTATCTGAGACGTCACCCATCGGTCGCTGTCGGTGGGGGCCTCCTGATCGCCATCGTCCTGCTCGGCGCCTTGGCGCCGCTGTGGGGCACGGTCGATCCGACCGCGATTTCGCCGACCAGGCGCACGCGCCTGCCGTCTGAAGCGAATTGGTTTGGCACTGACCTCCTGGGGCGAGACGTCTATTCGAGAGTGGTTTACGGGGCCCGCGTCTCGGTGACGGTTGGGTTTTCGGTCGCAATCCTGGCTTCCGTCATGGGACTAGCCGTGGGGCTTTGCGCCGGCTTTTTGCGATGGGCCGACGGTGTGATCATGCGCGTCATCGATGGGATGATGTCGATCCCGCCAATTCTCCTCGCTATTGCGCTCATGGCCCTGACGAGAGGCTCGATCGGGAATGTGATCATTGCGGTGACCATCGCGGAAATCCCAAGGGTCGCGCGCCTCGTCAGGGGCGTTGTCCTATCGTTGCGCGAGCAGCCCTATGTCGAGGCCGCGATTTCGAATGGTGCACGGGCGCCTCGAATTGTCATGAAGCATATCCTGCCCAATACGATCGCGCCGATGACAGTGCAGGCAACCTACATTTGCGCATCGGCTATGTTGATCGAGGCCATTCTTTCGTTCATCGGTGCCGGTGTTCCACCCTCGACGCCATCCTGGGGGAATATCATGGCCGAGGGCAGGGCTCTCTGGCAGGTGAAGCCCCACATCATCTTGTTTCCTGCCGTATTGCTTTCGATCACCGTACTGGCAGTGAACTTGCTGGGGGATGGGCTTCGGGATTCGTTGGACCCGCGGATTGCCAAGCGACTCTGATGAAGGCCGTTTTGAGCTGCCCCGGCATCCCCATGCGTCGCGAAGTATGGCCAGGATGCACCTCCGCTTGAGGGGAGTCTTCGGGCCGATGAAAAATCTGGAGCCCCCCGGCCGCCTTGGGGGGCTTGGCTACGCACGCAGCCGGGGTGGCGTTCCCGGCCGGGCCGGCGCTCCAGTGGGGCGCCCGGCGTTGCATTTCGCTCCACTGGAGGGCTGACCCGCGACCGTTCCTGAGGGGGCTCGCGGGACGTCGTGCTAATGTTGCCGCACGGCCTTGCAGAAAACATCGTGGTCGACATTTCCGCCTGAAACCACGACGACGACCACTTGATCTTGCAGATGCTTCGCGCGTTTCAGGGCAGCTGCCATGCCGATCGCCCCGCCGGGCTCGGCGATCACGCGAAAATCCTCCGCGAGAACGCGCATGGCAGGCTCGATGTCAGCGTCGCTGGCGGTCCCGAAGCCCAAACCCTGGCTGAGAGCTATCGATAGCGGCAAATTTCCAGGCCTGGGAGATTTCAAGGCGTCGCAGAAGGTTGGTCGCCCGGGATCGGAACCTTCCACGACACGCCCGAGTTTGATGGATCTGGCAAAATCGTCGTGTCCCTCCGGCTCGATGCCGAAAATCGCCGCATCTGGCGCGCGCTCTCGGATGGCCGTGCTTACCCCGGTGAGAAGACCGCCTCCGCTTGTGGGAACGAAGACGGAATCGATCCGTAGGCCGAGAGCGCCAGAGGCAGCCGCGATCTCAAGCCCGACGGTACCTTGACCGGCGACGATGTCCGGATGGTCGAAGGGATGAACGATGAGCATCCCGGTCTCGCGAGAGACCTGCTCGATGTAGGAATCCCGGTTCGAATAATAGTGCTCATAGAGGTCTACATGGGCTCCGAGCGCCCGCGTCCGCTCGACCTTGATCGCGGGGGCGCTCGTCGGCATGACGATCCTTGCGAGAATGCCTGAGCGCTTCGCTGCGAGAGCTACGCCCTGGGCGTGGTTCCCCGAAGAATAGGCGAGTACGCCGCGCCCGCGTGCTTCTGTTGTCAGTCTGGCGATGAAGTTGGTCGCGCCGCGCAGTTTGAAGGATCCTGTCTGCTGAAGCGGCTCCGCCTTGACCAGGAGCCTCAGCCCGAGGCGCTCGTTCAAGGCGGGATTCTCCAGCAGCGGAGTCGGGCCGATATAGGGGGCGATCCGCGCGGCGGCCTGCTCGATATCCGTAAAGGTGACGCTGCGTTGCCGTTGATCTTGCGTTGCCGGTTTCACTCTGCAGCCTCATTTCGATTGCGAAGGGCAGGGCGGGCTATCGAAAGCCCGTTTTTCGCGTTTCCCGGTCGGTCGGGCCAACCGACAAAGCCCGAGAAAGCTCTCGGACCGCCAAGGCCCGAGTAGCAGGGGCGGGCTTTTCCGTCAAACATATAATACTAATTTTGGCATGGTGCTTTCTGGAGCGGATGAGCCGCTATTGCGATGCGGTCAACGTCGTTTCATACAGCAGATGCTGCTGTGCGCGGCTCGTCTGGCATGCGCATTCGCTTGATTTTCCGGGGTTCCTTCTTGCGGGTTGAAAAATAATATGATAACTCGAGAATGAGATAGTATCTGATGGGAGCGGCCCGTGAGAGTATGTGTCGTCGGCCACGGGATGATGGGCGAGCGCCATAGCGTCAGCCTTCGACGTAAGGGTTGCCACCTTCAGACGCTTGTCGGCCGCAGGGCTGAGCCAACGGAGGCGTTTGCCAGGCGCCACGGCTACGCGAATTGGGCTTTGGATGCGCTTGAGGCGGTGACGAGCCCGCTGGTCGATGTCGTCATCATCGCGGGGCCGAGCGCCACGCATGCCGAAATGGCGCTGGCGGCGATAGCGGCAAAGAAGCATGTCCTGATCGAAATCCCCATAGCCATGTCGCTCGCGGATGCAGAGCGCGTCGTCCAGGCGGGGGAGGCTGCCGGCGTCGCCGTAGGGGTTGTTCACCCGATGCGCTTCAAATCCGTCTTCCGCGATCTCGCGCAGCGGATCGCGGCATCGGAAGAGCATCTATGCCAGGTCCAGACCAGGATGATGATGCATCGCCTGGTGAATATCGGAAGCACGGGCTACCGGAGAAGCTGGACCGACAATCTCCTATGGCACCATATGGCCCATATCCTGGACCTCGCGCTCTGGCTGGGCGGGGGCGGCGATACCGCCCTGGCCTTGTCGCAGCTGGCGGATTTCCAGAGTGTGGAGGCTGCGCGCCGGCCGCTGCGCGATCTGCCGATGGATGTCCTGATCCAGGGGCGCCTGGGGGAGCATACGCTTTTCAGTTGCGCCGGCTCCTACCAGAACAAGCTCGCGGTCACCGACATGACGATCGCCACGGATCGGGAGGCCTATGCGGTCGACGGCCGGGCGAATGTCGTCACGACATCGGCGGGACGGATCGATATCGACGATGAAGAGCATGACAATGCCAGTCTCGTCTGGAACTTCATCGACGCCCTGAATTCCGGCGAGGCGCCGGGCGTGACCGGCCGTTCGGTTCTCCCGACCATGCAGCTCCTCCAGCGGGTCCAGGATGGCTGGGACGCGCGCAATCCCGACATCTGCGAAGCGGCCGGAGCGAGCCGATGACGGGCGTTCAAGGTTTCGCCGACGCGGGCAGGGAAGATGACGCCAGGCCGGCTCGAATCGAGGGCATGACGGATGCCCATATCCACATCTTCGGGCCGTTCGACCGATATCCGATGCAGGCCTCGCGCAGCTATACGCCGCCCTGCGAGGCTAGGGTCGAACCGCTGCTCCAGTCCCATGCGGGGCCAGGCCTTTCCCGCGTCGTGGTGGTCCAGCCCAGCATCTATGGCACGGATAATCGCTGCACCCTGGATGCGGTCGCGAAGCTCGGTGAAGACCGAAGCTGCGCCGTGGTACTGGTCGATCCTTCTGCTACGGTCAGCCAACTCAACGCACTTGCCCAGCGCGGTGCACGGGGGGTGAGGCTCAACCTCGCCGGCTTCGGCGAGAATACCGGCCTTGCTCGGGACATGCTGAAGCGCTCGATCGAGCAGGCTGCCAGCGTCGACTGGCATCTCCAACTGCTCACGCGCCCGGCGCAGACAAGCGCAGTCCTCGACATCCTCGAGGAGGCCCCGGTGCCTGTGGTGTTCGACCATTTTGGCCATGTGAGGCCGGAGGAGTCGCGCGGCGCGGTCTTTGACGGGATGTTGGACCTCGTTCGGCATGGTAAGGCCTATGTGAAAGCCTCGGCCGGCTACGCCTTGTCCTCGCACCCCGGGGATCAGCGCGATCTCCGGCCCATGGTCGAGCGATTGCTGGAAGCCAACCCGCTGCGCCTGATCTGGGGATCCGACTGGCCTCATCTCGACGTCAGACCCGACGGTGCATGCGGTCTGTTCGAGACAGATCTCGCCGCGGATCTCGCCCGCCTGCGGAGCTGGGTCGGCAGCGACGCCGTCTGGGCGCAGGTCATGTCGACGAACGCCCAGTCGCTTTACGGATTCCGGCCCGCCTAGCGACGGCAGACATTGGGTCCCGGGGCCCGTTTGAAATCCCGGTGGCCGATCAGAATGGACGATTGGAAGGAATTCGCATGGACATGAGCGTCATGAGCAAGGCCTTGCGCGAGGGGCTTCTGTCCTTCCCGGTCACGTCCTTCGGTCAGGATGGCGCCTTCGCGCCCGAGCCCTATGCCAAGCATGTCGCATGGCTCTCGAGCTTCGGCGCCTCGGCGCTTTTCGCAGCCGGCGGTACCGGGGAATTCACCGCGCTCTCGCCCGAGGAAGTCCCCGGCATCGTTCGGGTCGCGAAGGAGGCCGCCGGCAACGTTCCGATCGTGGCAGGATGCGGATATGGGACCGAAACCGCGGTGCGCCTCGCCAGGAACCTGGAGGATGCAGGCGCGGATGCGCTCCTGCTGCTGCCGCATTATCTCGTCGGTGCCCCCCAGGAGGGGCTCTTCGCGCATGTCCGCAAGGTCTGCGATGCGGTGGGTCTCGGCGTGATCGTCTACAACCGGGACAACTCCGTTCTGCAGGCCGACACGCTTTCGCGGCTGTGCGATGCTTGCCCCAATCTGATCGGTTACAAGGATGGGACAGGCGATATCGCGCTCGCCCGGCGCATTACGGCAGCGATCGGAGAGCGCCTTGCCTGCATCGGCGGCATGCCGACCGCCGAGCTTTTCGCCGAAGCCTATAAGGGGGCGGGGTTCCACAGCTACTCCTCGGCTGTCTTCAATTTCGTGCCCGAGATCGCGCTGAGCTTCTGGCAGGCGCTCGCCAGTAACGACCGCGCGGCATGCACAAGGCTGCTGGAGGGCTTCTACTATCCGTTCATGAAGCTGCGGGACCGCAAAGCCGGCTACGCCATATCCGCGATCAAGGCCGGCGTTCGCCTGCGCGGATTCGAGCCCGGGCCCGTGAGGTCGCCACTGGTCGATCTCGACGCGACGGAGATGGAGCTGCTGCGGACGCTGACGGAGCAGGCCATGAGAACCCTCTCCATCGCGCAGGCGGCTGCCTGAAACCTTTTCCGACGGGAGCGCCGGGTCTCGATGCCGTGCGCGGGATCCGATGCATCCTCCAGAAGCATTCGCAGGGTGACTTTCGATGCGTATCGACGACGATTTGCAGCGCAACCTGACCCGCTGGAGGCGCCACCTGCATCAGAACCCCGAACTGTCGTTCGAGGAGCATGAGACCTCTGCCTTCGTTTGCGAGAAGCTGGCGGAGATGGGAGTGTCGTTCGTCGCCGGCGTCGGCAAGACCGGCGTCGTCGCCACCTTGAGTCGCGGGTCCGGCCCCTCGGTTGGTCTCCGGGCCGACATGGATGCGTTGCCGATCCACGAGACCACGAACCTGCCTTACGCCTCCCGGCGCGAGGGGGTGATGCACGCCTGCGGACATGATGGCCACACCACCTCCCTCCTGGGGGCCGCGCTTCTGCTCAAGGCCGACCCGAGCTGGGCGGGAACGATCCACCTCGTCTTCCAGCCGGCGGAAGAGAAGATCGGCGGATCCCTGTCCATGATCAATGACGGGCTGTTCTCCCGCTTCCCGATGGATCGTGTCTTCGCATTTCACAACTGGCCGGGTTTGGAAGCGGGAACGGTCATGGTTCACTCCGGCCCGGTCATGGCTTCGGCGACGCGTATCGACATCACCTTGCATGGTCACGCCGCGCATGCGGCGATGCCGCATCTCTCGCGGGATCCGATCGTGGCCGCGGGCCATCTGCTGATTGCCCTTCAGACGGTGGTCTCTCGGAACATGGATCCGTTCAAATCCGCGGTCGTGTCCATCGGCATGATGCAGGCCGGGCACGTGATCAACCAGATCGCGCAAAGCGCCACTTTGGGCGGAACCTTGCGGGCTCACGACGAACATGTTCGCGACCAGCTTGAAGAAGGGGTGCGTCGCATCGTCGAAGGCGTCGCGCAGACATATGGCGTCGAGGCCGAATGCCGGCTGACGCGTGGTTCGACCGTCACCGTCAATTCCGCCGACGGCACGCGCATCGCCGTCGATGCCTGCCATATGGCGGGCATTCCGGTTCGCGACGATCTCGATCCGAGCATGGCCGGCGAAGACTTCAGCTGGTTTCTCAAGAACAAGCCCGGCGCTCTGGTCTGGATCGGTAACGGGCCGGTGTCCCCCGGCCGGGAGCTGCATTCGTCATCCTATGATTTCAACGACGAGATCCTGCCGGCGAGCTGCACCTGGCTGGCCTCGGTGGCTAAAGCATCGCTGCGTGATCAGGCGCCGGTGAAGGGGAGCGAGCGATGAGAAGCGCTTCCACCGGCCCGCACCGCCAGGAATGGCCAGATAACGGAATGGCGCGATGACCCGATACATCGTCATGCGCATCCTGTCGGCCTTGATCATGGCGCTGCTTGCGACGCTCGTCGTGTTCCTCATCGCCACGCAGGTCCCGGCCGATCCGGTTCTCGCGCAACTGGGGGACCTTCAGGCGTCGGACCCCAACATGGTCGCTGCCTATCGGGAGAAATGGGGCCTCGATCAGCCGATCTGGTATCAGTACTTCGTGTTCCTTCAGGGGCTTGTGCAGGGCGACCTCGGCATCTCCCTGGCCACCCACAGGCCGGTGGTCGAGGATATCGTCCAGTACGCTCCCGCGACTTTCGAGCTTGCCACCGTTTCGTTCGCACTGGCCCTGGCCGTCGCTATTCCGCTGGGCATTGCCGCCGCCGTGAAGAGAGACAGCTGGATCGATCATGTCGCGCGCGTCATCGCCATGCTCGGCGTGTCCGCCCCGACATTCTGGCTCGCCTTCATCGTCCTCGCGCTCTTCTACGGGGGGCTGCAGATCGCGCCGGGGCCGGGCCGGCTCGATATCGCCGTGTTTCCGCCGCAACGCGTGACGGGCCTCTACCTCGTCGACAGCTTGCTCTCCGGCCAGTGGGAAACCTTCACGAATGCGGCGGCCCACCTCGTCTTGCCGAGCATCGTCCTGGCAGCCTCGGTCGTGGGCATGCTGATGCGAACCGTCCGTGCCGCGATGCTGGAAACGCTCACGCAGGACTATATCCGGTCCGCGCGTGCAAAGGGCCTGAGCAAGGCAACGATCGTTCTTCGGCATGCCCTTCCGAATGCCTTGATCCCGATCGTCACCTTGGCCGGCATTGCCTATGCGATCCTGCTGACCGGCGCGGTCATGACCGAGACCGTGTTCAGCTGGCCGGGGCTTGGTCTGTACACGTTCCGTAGCGCCGTTGCGCTCGATTTTCCGGCGCTGATGGGGATCACCCTGATCGTGGCGGTCATCTACCTCTTCATCAATCTGGTCGTCGACCTGTCCTACACCGTCATCGATCCGCGCGTGGTGACCGAATGAGCGCCATTGCAGAACAGGGCCGGGCGCGCAGCTTCCTTCCGCGTGGTTGGCTGAAGAGATACGGGCTTGCCGTGATCGGCGCGGCCATCGTCGCTTCGTGGGTTCTGGTTGCGACCTTCGGAGATTACCTGACGCCCTACCCATTCGATCATGTCGACGTCACGAAGCGCCTGCTGGCCCCATCCGGCGAACACTGGCTCGGGACCGATATCCTTGGGCGGGATGTGTTTTCCCGCCTGCTGATCGGTTCCAGGGTCTCGTTGCTCGCGGGCCTTTCGGTCGTCCTGATCGGCGGCACTTTTGGTGCGCTCATGGGAGCGGTTGCTGCATATGCTGGCGGCCGGATCGAAGCCTGGATCATGCGCGCCACCGACCTGGTGATGTGCTTTCCGCCCATCATCCTGGCCATGGCGATCGCCGCGGCCTTGGGGGTCGGGGTGTTCAACACGATCCTGGCGATGCTGGTCGTGTGGTGGCCGAAATTCGCGCGCCTGGCTCGCAGCCTCGTGCTCACGCAACGAAGCCAGGACTATGTGCAAGCTGCGCGCGCGATGGGCTGCGGACCCGCCCGCATCCTGTTCCGGCATATCGCGCCAAACACGCTCGGCCCCTTGGTGGTTCTTCTGACGCTGGACGTCGGTGCCGCGATCCTGACCTTTGCCGGCCTCAACTTCCTTGGGCTCGGTGTCGTTCCGCCAACTCCGGAATGGGGGCAGATGGTCTCCGAGGGGAGAGAGCTGATCGAGCAGTGGTGGGTTGCGGCCTTCCCGGGGCTCGCGATCTTCAGCGTCGTCGTGGGCTTCAACTTTCTCGGCGACGGGGTGCGCGACTGGCTGGATTCGACGTCGGCACGCCAGTGAGATACCGGCCTGCCGGCCGGCTTCGAGGGGCTTGCCGGGGCGAGGAGCGCCTCGCCCTCCCGGCTGGCGCGGCGGCTCAAGAGATCACGTTGTGCGAAGTGGTACGAAGCAATGACAACAACAACGCCGGGCAAGACCGCCCAAACTCTTGTCGTACAGGTGCGCGATGCGATTCGGGCCAGCATCCAGGACGGTTCGTTCAAGCCCGGCGACCGCCTGCCGACCGAGGCGCAGATGACGATCCAGCATGGAGTGAGCCGCACGGTCATCCGCGAGGCGATCGTGATGCTCAAGGCGGCTGGTCTGGTCGATCCCCGGCGCGGATCTGGCGTCTTCGTGCTCGATCCGCCACCCGAGCATCATCGTCCGTTCGCGAATATCGACTATGAACGCATTCCCTCCGTTCTCGAGCTGATGGAGCTTCGCGCTCCCGTGGAGATCGAGGCCGCGGGCCTGGCTGCCCAACGGCGCTCGCCTGCCCAGGAAGAAGCGATGCTGACGGCGCTCGCGGCTCTCGAGAAGTGCATCGAGCGCGGAGAGGCGGCCGTCGAAGCCGATTTCGCGCTTCATGTCGCAATTGCCGAGGCGACGAACAATTCGAGGTTCGTCGAAATACTCAAGGCAATGGGACGCGAGCTCATTCCGCGGGGATCTCTGTCGACGTCATCCGGCGAGAAATCCGACAAGGTCTATCTCGAGCAAATCAACCGCGAGCACTCGAACATCATCACGGCGATCTGCGAAGGCAATGTCGAGGGCGCGCGCTCGGCGATGAGCGCGCATCTGAACGGAAGCATGCAGCGCTATCGCGAGATCATTCGGCGCCGATAGCCTATTCGGCGCCCCTGAGAGCCGATCAGGGGGCATCGAGCCCGGTTTCAAGCCGCGAACGAGAGTTCGCGGCAGTCGGGGGTGTTTATCAGGAAGTAGTCGTATGAATACTCGCGTTACGTAACTTCTAGTTGACAAAATATATGATCAATATGAAATGTTCTACGACATCTGGCTGGTCTGCTCGTTTTCTGGGAGGTGAACGTGGATATGCAAGAGATTCTGATTTCGCGGCGATTGCTGCTGGCAGGTTTCGCGAGCGCGGTCGCGGCGGCTCCGCTGCGAGCCCGTGCGCAAGGCCGGGCCAGTGTTCTCGTGCTCGGCATGGATATCAGCGACGGGCGCAACTACGACCCCGCGCGGATGTCCGATCTGACGCCCCCGCTGACCAACGGCAACGTCTACGATACCCTCGTCACCCTGCATCCGGGTGACTACGCGACCATCCAACCGATGCTGGCCACCGAGTGGGGATTGACCCAGGACGGAAAGGCCTGGCGTTTCCATCTGCGCAAAGGCGTGAAATTCTGGGATGGCGGGGATTTCACCGCCGAGGATGTCAAATTCTCGCTCGACCGGATGGTCAATCTCAAGGACCAGCCGAGCGCCTACGCATCGAACGTCAAATCGGTCGATATCGTGGATAGCCACACGGTCGATATCGTCATGAACGATCCGGACGTGCCGCTGCTCATGAACCTCGTCGCGCCCGCCTTCGCCATCTATTCCAAGAAACTCTCGACCGCTCAGGGAGCTGTGTCCGGGCCGGGCGCGGACAAGTCCGACAAGGCCACGGCGTGGCTCAATCAGAATTCGGCGGGCACGGCTGCCTATCGCATGGTTTCGTGGGAGCGAAATTCGGCGGTGACGCTTGCCCGTAACCCGCATTGGTGGGGCGGCAAGGCTCCCTTCGAGCGGGTCGTCATCCGCCACATCGCCGATGGCGCGGCCCAGCTTCTGGCTCTGCGTCGAGGCGATATCGATGCAGCCTTCAATTTGAACGCGGAGCAGCGCGCATCCTTGACGGGATCGTCCGACTTGCGGGTGGAGGAAACTGCCAGCCTGGACCACATCTACATGACGTTGACGAGCAGCGCGGAGCTTAACAAGGCTCTTGCGTCGCCTGAGGCCCGCCGGGCCGTTGCCTATGCGATCGACTATGACGGGATCATCAATGGTCTCATCGGCGGCTCTGCGGTTCGCCCGGCCTCGTTCCTGCCGATCGGTGTCGGAGGTTCGACTGCCGAGCTGACCCAGCAGGATGGCTATCGGCAAGACCTCGACAAGGCGAAGGCGCTTCTGGCGGCTGCCGGCCTGCCGGGCGGCTTCGAGTTTGAAATGTCGATCGCCAATGCGGCCATTCTGGGAACGAATTACCAGATCATCGCGCAGAAGATTCAGTCTGACCTGGCGCGCGTCGGGATCAAGATGTCCCTCAAGCCGCTTGATCCGGTGAACCTGCGCACGCTCTATAATGGCGGCAAGACGCAATCGGTCATTACCTTCTGGAATACGCCGTCGCCCGAGCCGTCCTTGTGGAGCACGGCAAGCGTGCAACGGGTCGCAAAGCGGGTGCATTGGGACGTGCCTCAAGCCATGCACGATCTTGTCGCGCGTGCCAGCACGGCAAGGAGCTCCTCCGAGCAAACCAAGCTCTATATCGAGTATCAAAAGAACCTGATCGAAAATGCCAATTATATTACCCTGATGCAGCCGATTTATCGCATTGCGGTTAGTAATAAAATAAAGGATTTTAATGCAACTGGAGCGGGGTGGTATGTCGAAATGAAGAAAATTCGGCCTTCTTAGTCATTGTTAAGGCTGTTTTAGGTTCGGTGTTCACTTGGTTGTCATTCTATAATTCGGGGCGCAGTGGATGTTCAGCCAATTCATCGTGTAGGGCATGATGATAAGATCGGTGACATCTGGATTGTGCGGGCAGCGGCAAACTGCTCTACCCGGGAGCGACTTCACGCCGAGCCAGAGCCCGGGGTCGTTCGACCTGTCGAAGATCGAAGCGCAACTCCGGAGTGCGGCCGGGGGCGGTGAACAAGCGGCCGGGGCGCTCACCGCAGCGCTCCGGCCTGTTCAGGTCGTCAAGCTGGAGGAGATCGCGCCGCGTCGTAAGGATCGCGAAGCCCCACCGGAATGCACTGTCCTTCCCTGGCGGAGTGAAGCGGGTCAATGCGTGAAGCGCGACAGATCCGACAGCGAGGACAAAGGTACAAAGGGAATAATGATGCGGGACGGGCGCTCCCCGTCGCAAAAGACCGTGTTGCGGGCAATTTGCCGCCTGCGTCCGCGTCCTTCCGGGTCGAAAGTATTGGGATTGACGTCGAATTTCGGGAAATTCGAGGAAGAGATGTCGAGCCTGATCCGATGCCCGGCCTTGAAGAGAGAGGCCGTGGCGAAAGGCTCGATGGTGATCCGGAAGGGAGCCCCAGGTTCGATCGGCTCCGGTCTTTCCCAGGAATGGCGATAGCGGCAGCGGAAGATGCCGTCCGTCAGGTTGAGCGCGAAGCCGGTCGGATAATCCGCTGAGGGCGGATGCATGTCGACCAGCTTGGCGGTGAAATCCGTGTCGGGCGCATCCGAGGCGACCCAGAGCTCGACCGTGATCGGCCCGATCACCGCCATGTCCTCTTCCAGCGGCTGGCTTTCGAAGGCGAGCACGTCGCGCCGCGCGATCAGGGGCATGCCGGCATCGCGCGAACCGAAGAAGCGAGGCCCCTCGCGCTGGTCGAAGCCGCCGCCCTCGAAGATCGGCTGGCCGCTGGTCAGCGCGCCGCCGATGGTCGGCACGGGATCGGCCGGGTCGAAATCGTAGGTCAGCGGCGCAGCGCCGGGAGCCGGCGCATCGCGCGAGAGCCGGCCGTTGCCATGAATATACCAGGCCTGCTGGTCGGTATCCGGCAGCGGCCAGTGCGAGGTCTCGATCCAGCGCCCGCCCTGGACGAGGCGCCCATCGGCATCCTTCTCGCCGGAACCGCCGCCCATCAGGAACAGGCGCAGTTTCGGGTCGGCCTCCAGCCCGTTGGGCTCGTCCCGAAGCCAGCGATCGAACCAGCGCTTGCGGAAGTCGAGCCAGTTCCTGCCGACATTGCCGTCGAAGGGCGCGGCCTCGCCGAAGGAGACGTCGCCGGCGAAGGTCGACTGGCGGTTGCCGTGCAGGCCGGCCCCCATGATGAGGTTGAGATGCCGGCGGCCCGAGGCACCGAGGCCCGCGAAATTGTCGAAGGTCGTCTTCACATAGACGTCGTACCAGCTCGACATCAGCAGGATCGGGATGTCGGGCACGGCGTCGTAGAAACCCTCCAGCCACAGCCCCGGCCTTTTCCATTCCGGGCCGAAGGTGCCGGCGCGCCACTGATCGAGCAGATAGGTCTCGTATTCCGGCACCCAGCGCACCGGCGAGCGCCCCTCGCTCCACGGCATCACGCGGAACCAGGCATGCAGGTCCTCCGCCGCGAGGCCGGCGGCCACCACCGGGTCGGCGAGCGCGTCCGGGCTTTCCTGCGCCCGGTTATAGGCCCAGGTCGCCTGCTTGAGCTCGAAGGCGCCGCCCTGGCGGATGCCGCACTGGAAGGCGTTCGAGAAGCCGCCGGAATCGAGGATCATGCAGGCGAGGCCGGGGGGCGACAGCGAGGCCAGCGCCGCCTGGGTATGGGCGGCATAGGACAGGCCCATCGTGCCGATCCGGCCATTGCACCAGGGCTGCGCGACAATCCAGGCGCAGGTGTCGTAGCCGTCCTCGGCGTCGGAAACGTATTTGACGAACTCGCCCTCCGAGCCGTAGCGGCCGCGGCAATCCTGGTAGACCACCGCATAGCCGGCCCGGACGAAATGCGCCGCGACATCGGCGCGGGCCATCGGCTTGGCCTCGCCGCGGCCGATCTCGGAACGTGAGCGCTCGGCCTTGCCGTAAGGCGTGCGCTCCATCACGACGGGGAAGGGGCCGGGAAGCGCCTGCCCATTCTGCGCCGGCAGATAGATATCGGTGGCGAGCCGGACGCCGTCCCGCATCGTCACCATGACGTCTTTCAGCGTGACGACGTCATCGCCGCTCTCGGGAGCGATGGCCGGACCGGCGGCCTTCATCGATTGCGCGTTCACTTGGCCAGCCCCGCCCGCGCCGCAGTGGTGTCCTCGGCCATGTTGGCCTCGTAGGTGATGTTGGCCTTCGAGGCCCAGGCGATCTTCTGCCAGTAGAGCGGGATCACTGGCAGGTCGGCGAAGACCATTTTCGACGCGGCCTGGATGCCGGCGATCCGCTTGCTGTCGTCGAACTGCATCAGCGCCTCGGCCAGCGCCTTGTCGAAGGCGGGATTGGAATAGCGCGCCCGGTTGAAGCCGCCGGTACCGGCCTTCGAATCCGCGGTCATGAACAGGTTGCGCATGCCCGGCCCCGCGGTCGGCGTCGTCGTCCCCAGCGAGAAGATGAAGGCGGAGAAGCTTTGCCGGCTCGTGGCGCTGGCATAGACGTTATAGGGCTGCGTCATCACGCCGTTCACCTTGATGCCGCCGCGCGAGAACATCTGGCCGATCGCCTGCGCGATGTCCTTGTCGCCGGCGAAGCGGTCGTTCGAGGAATGGATGGTGATGCCGAAGCCGTCCTTGAGCCCGGCCTGCTGCAGCAGGGCCCTGGCGCCCGCGAGGTCATTGGCGACCGGCTTGAGCGCCGGGTCGAAGCCCGCGACGCCATCGGGCACGAGCTGGCCGGCCGGCACGCCCGCCCCGTTGAGCAGCCGCTCGACGATCGCCGGCACGTTGATCAGCTTGGCCAGCGCCTGACGCACGCGCAGGTCCCGCAGCGGATTGGGCTTCAGCGGCTTGCCATCCTTGTCGGTGACGAAGGGGCTCTCCTCACGCGCGGTGTCGAGGGCGAGATAGATCAGGCGGGCCGAGGGGATCGCATGCACCTTGAGCCCCGCCGTCTTCTCCAGCACCGGCAGGTCGGCCGGCGGCACGCCGTCGATCAGGTCGACCGCGCCCGAGCGCAGCGCCGCGACGCGGGCCGCATCATTGGCGATGAAACGGATCGTCACGGTCTCGAAAGCGGGCTTCGGTCCCCAATAGCTCTCGTTGCGGGTCAGGATGACGCGGTCGCCCGGCACCCATTCCTTGAACTTGTAGGGGCCGGAGCCGACGAGCCCGTCGCCCTTGTTGTAGTCCTGCAGGCTCTTGCCCTCGGCGGAGGCGCGCTCGAGGATGTAAACGAAGCCGACCCGCTCCATCAGGTCCGGTGTCGGCACCTCGGTCTTCACCTCCAGCGTCGTCGCGTCGATCGCCTTGGCCGAGACCATGCCCGATACGTTGTTGGAGAACGGCGCCGGGCTGTTGGGCACGTTGCGGGCGCGCTCCAGCGAGAAGGCGACATCGTCGGCGGTGACCGGCTTGCCGCTCTGGAAGCGGGCATCCTTGCGCAGGTTGATCCGCCATGTCGTCGGGTCGACAGCGCTCCAGCTCTCGGCCAGGCTCGGCTGCATGCGCAAATGCGCATCGGTCTCGACCAGCCGGTCGAAGATCTGCATGGCGATGTTCTGGTTCGGCCCGGTGCGGGAGAACAGCGGGTCCATCGCCGAGGGCTCGCTCGCTGTGCCGATGACGAGGTCGGCGGCGTTGGCGAGCCCCGCGCCGCCGAGCCATACGACGCTGGCGAGCAAGGGCAGGAGCGCGGTGAGGCGGGGCTTGGCGGTCGTGCGAAGCTTGGAGGTCATGCGATGTCTCCTCTTCAGGCGCTGCCGCCGGCCGAGACTGGCGCGGAAGCGGCGGCATTGAGATGGCAGGCACTGAGATGCCCGTCGGCGATCGGTTCGAGAGCGGGCCGCGCCTGGGCGCAGGGCGTGAAGATGCGCGGGCAGCGCGGATGGAAGGCGCAGCCGGAGGGCGGATTGAGCGGCGAGGGAATTTCGCCGCGGATCGGGGTGAAGGCGCGCCGGCGCTCCTTCACCGAGGGCAATTCTCGCAGCAGCGCCGCTGTATAGGGGTGGTTCGGCGCGGCGAAGAACGCATCGGCCGGCGCGGTCTCGACCACGCGGCCGAGATACATGATCGCGACCCGGTCGCTGATATGCTTCACCACGCTGAGATCGTGGCTGATGAAGAGATAGGTCAGGCCGAGTTCCTCGCGCAGATCCATGAACAGGTTGATGACCTGGGCCTGGATCGAGACGTCGAGAGCCGAGACCGACTCGTCGCAGACGATCATCCGTGGCTTGACCGCGAGCGCCCGGGCGATGCCGATGCGCTGGCGCTGGCCGCCGGAGAACTGGTGCGGGTAGCGCTTGCGATAGGACGGGTCGAGCCCGACCTTCTCGAGCAATTCCGCCACATAGTCGTCGACCTCACCGGCCCGGACGAGGCCATGCACCCGCGGCGCCTCGCCGACGAGATCGACGACGCGCTTGCGCGGATTGAGCGAGGACATCGGGTCCTGGAAAATCACCTGCACGGCAAGGCGCATCTCCAGCGCCTCGCTGCGCGAGAGCGACGCGACGTCCTTGCCCTGCCAGAGCAGGGTGCCCTCGGTCAGTGGCAGCAGCCCGGCCAGCAGGCGGCCGAGCGTGGATTTGCCGCAACCGGATTCGCCGACGAGGCCGAGCACCTCGCCTTGCCGGATGGCGATGTCGACGCCCTCGACAGCATGGACGGTTTCTTCGGAAATGTTAGCGCCGAGGACACGGGCGAGTTTCTCCGCCGCGTCGAGACCGCGCGAAAAGCGCCGGACGAGGCCCCGTCCTTCGATGAGCGCTACGGTCATGCGGCGACTCCGGGCAAGAGCGGGTGGTGGCAGCGGAAGCTGTGACTATCGCCCTGGAGGACAGGTTCCTGCTGGCAGATTTCGCTCGCGGCGAAGCAGCGCGTCCGGAAGGCGCATCCGGCGGGGCGTGCCAGTGGCGAAGGCGAGAGGCCGGGAATCGGATGCAGCCGCTCGCCGCGCGCCGCATTGGCCGGCAGCGCCTCCATCAGGCCGCGCGTATAGGGATGAGCCGGCCGGTCGAGCACCGCGTCGGTGTCGCCGGTCTCGACAATGCGGCCGGCATACATCACCGCGATCCGGTCGGCGAGGCTGGCGACGACGCCGAGATCATGGCTGATCCAGATCAGCGCCATGCCGAACTCGCTCGCCAGCCGGCGCACCTCGAACAGGATCTGGCCCTGGATAGTGACGTCGAGCGCGGTCGTCGGCTCGTCGGCGATGATCAGGTCGGGCTTGTGCAGCAGCGCGATCGCGATGGCGACGCGCTGGCGCATGCCACCGGAGAACTGGTGCGGATAGGCCTTGAGACGCTCCTCCGGCGAGGGAATGCCGACGAGGCCGAGCGCATCGCGCGAGCGCACCCGCGCCTCCTCCCGCGAGACCGCGTCATGGGCGAGCACGGCCTCGACCATCTGCGTCTCGATCGAGAGCACCGGGTTGAGCGTCATCATCGGGTCCTGGAAGATCATCGCGATCTTCTTGCCGCGCAGGCGCCTGAGCCGCTCGGTCGGGAGCCCGACGAGGTCCTCGCCCTGGAACAGGATGCGCCCGCCCGCGACCCGTCCGGGCGGCTCGATCAGCCCCAGGATCGAGAAGCCGGTGATCGACTTGCCCGAGCCGGATTCGCCGACGAGGCCGAGGATTTCGCCACGGTCGACGGTGAAGGAGACGCCGTCCACGGCGCGGACCAGGCCGGCCGAACTGGCGAACTGGGTTTCGAGATTCTCGACGACGAGCACCGGGGCCATGGCTCAGCGCTCCGCAAGACGGGGATTCAGCACCTCGCGCAACCGATCGCCGACGATGTTGATGCTGAAGACGAGGGTGAGCAGCAGCAGGCCGGGATAGACGCTGATCCAGTACTGGCCGGAGAGCAGGACCTGATAGCCGTTGGCGATCAGCAGGCCGAGCGACGGCTGGGTGATCGGCAGGCCGATGCCGAGGAAGGAGAGCGTCGCCTCGGCCGAGATCGCGTTCGCGACCTGGAGCGTGCCGATGACGATGAGCGGCGAGAGGCAGTTCGGCAGAAGATGGCCGAAGAGCATGCGCGGCCGCGACAGGCCGAGCATCCTGGCCGCTTCGATATAGTCCTTGCCCTTTTCGACCAGGGCCGCGGCACGAACGGCACGAGCGAACATCGCCCATTGCACCAGCACCAGCGCGAAGATCACCTTGCCGACGCCCTGTCCGAGGATGGCGAGCAGCATCAGCGCGACGAGCAGGGTCGGGAAGCCCAGCATCAGGTCGACCAGCCGCATGATCACGCTGTCGACGCGGCCGCCGAAATAGGCAGCCGAAAGGCCTAGCACCGTACCGACGACGAGCGCGACGAGACCGGCGAGGACGCCGACGAAGAGCGAGGTCCTGAGGCCGTAGATCATGGCAGAGAGCATGTCGCGGCCCTGCACGTCGGTGCCGAACCAGTAGACCGTGCCGCTCATGCTCTCTGAGCCCGGCGGCAGCTTCGAGTCCATGATGTCGAGCGTCGAGAGGTCGTAAGGGTCCTGCGGCGCCAGCGCCGGGCCGAACAATGCGGTCAGGATCAGCAGGATGCAGACGAAGGCGGCGATCGTCGCCTTCGGGCTCTTCAGGACGCCGGCAAGCGAACGCGCCAGCAGGCTGTCGGAATCGGAGCGGAGCGCGGCGAACAGGGCGGGTTTCGCGAGAGCCATCAGTTGCGCCCCAGCCGGATGCGCGGATCGAGGATCGAGTAGAGCACGTCGACCGCGAAGTTCAGCACGATGAACAGGCTGACGACGACGAGGAGGTAGGCGACCACCACCGGCCGGTCGAGCCGCATGATCGAGTCGATCAGCAGCTTGCCTATGCCGGGCCAGGCGAAGATCGTCTCGGTGACGACGCCGAAGGCGATCAGCGAACCGATCTCCATGCCGATCACGGTGACCAACGGGATCATGATCGTCTTCAGCACATGCACGAGTACGACCCGGCGCTCGGTCAGCCCCTTGGCGCGGGCGAACTTGACGAAATCGAGCGGCATGGTCTCGCGCACGCCGGTCCGCGTCAGCCGGATCACCAGCGAGAGCTTGAACAAGGCGAGGTTGGTCGCCGGCAGGATCAGGTGGCGGATGCCCTCCCAGGAGGCGAAGCTGGTCTCGATGCCGAAGATCTGCCCGGTCGGCCCGCGCCCGCTGGAGGGCAGCCAGCCCAGCCAGACCGAGAAGATCATCACCAGCATCATGCCCTGCCAGAAATTCGGCAGGCTGAAGCCGAGGATGGAGCCGGTCATGATCGTCTCGTCGGTGACGGAGCGCGGTTTCAGGCCGGCGATCAGCCCGAGCGGGATGCCGATGACCAGCGAAATCAGGATCGCGACCAGTGCAAGCTCCAGCGTCGCCGGCAGGCGCTCGAAGATCAGCGAGATCGAGGGCTGGTTGAAGACGAAGGAGCGGCCGAGATCGCCGTGCAGCGCATTGCCGAGGAAGGCGAGGAACTGGACCGGCAGCGGTTTGTCGAGGCCGAGCGAGGCTTCGACCTGAGCCCGTTCGGCCGGGGTGGCGTCGGGCGCGATCAGCATCTCCGCGGGATCGCCGATGGCATAGACCCCGACGAAGACGATGACGGCGGTCGCCGCCAGCACCAGCAGGCTCTGCATCAATCGTCGAATGACGAAGACGGTCATCGAAGGCTCCCGGCGCACGGCAGGGCGGCGTGATCGCCGTTCACCTGTCGCGCCGACCATGGGCGGCGGCGCAAGCCTCCGCAACCTTATGCGCAAAGCGCATCGGGCTATGTGCTGGCCTGCGCCTCGAGCCGCGCCTTCAGGATGTCGATGAAGGCTTCCGCCGAGCGCGACATCGGCGCGCCCTTCAGCGTCACGATGCCATAGGCGCCATGGATACAGGGGCTGAACGGGCGCTGCGCGATTGGCAGGTGCCGGTAGAGGCCGGCGATCAGCTCGGGCACCACGGCGACGCCGAGCCCGCGGGCGACGAGTCCGCAGGTGGCCTCGACAGAATGAACCTCGATGCGCACGATCGGGAACACGCCCGCCCGCCGCAATTGCCGCTCGAAGGCGAGGCGCGCCGGCCGCTGGCGGCCCAGCATGATCAGATGATGTCCCGACAGGTCGCGGGGGGTGAGGTTCGGCCTCTCCGCCAGCGGATGGCCGGCCGGCATGATGCAGACCGACTCGGAGTGCACGATCTCGCGGGCATCGAAACCCTTGTTGCGCGGCGGCAGGCTGACGAAGCCGATATCGGCGACCCGCGCCAGGACCATCTGCTCGATCGCATCGTAATGCCCCCCGATCAGCTCGACGGAGGCGTCATGGCGCTGCGCCAGATAGGTCTCGATCACCTCCGGCATCAGCGTCGCGATGAAGGAATGCGGCACCGCCACCTTGAGGAAGCGCTGGCCGATGGTTCCCGCGCGTAGATCCTCGGTGTAGCGCTTCAGCCGGGCGACGAGTGAGGTCAGCTCGCCGACCTCGTCCATCAGGGCGAAAGCCTCCGGCCGCGGCAGCAGGCGCCCTTTGCTGCGTTCGAAGAGCTCGAAGCCGAGCTCCTCCTCGAGCTGTGTGAGCTGACGGCTGACCGCCGATTGCGAGAGACCGAGCGCGTTGGCGGCGGCGATGGTCGATCCGCCCGCCATCACGGAACGGAAGATCTCGATCTGCCGGATCTTCATCGGCCGAGATTCACGCGGTGAGGTTGCAGCATGAGGTCATGCAAGATCGTCGTCATCGGAGCGCTGTGTCGGGGCCCTCAGAAACCAGACAACCATGGACCGTGTCAAAGGCAGCGCCGATGCGATCCGCTCGATCGGTTGATCCTGCCCCCTGAATTGGTGCAGGGCCAAAAATCTTGAGGCTGGCCGAGCAAGAAGCCCGACATCTATGCCTTCGCCGACTTGATCGGTTCCAGCCTCGCTAGCGGTTGATCCACACGCCCCAGGCGCGCGTCTTGCCGAAGCTGGTGATCTCCGTGCCGGCAATGCGGTCGGTCGAGGCTTCCACGAGCGGGGTGTTGTAGAGGCTGATGATCGGCACCTGCTCGATCATGCGCTGGTGCATTTCGTCGAAGATCGCCTGGCGCCGGGCGGGATCGAGCTCGGTGGCCGAGGCCAGCAGCAGCTCGATCGCCCGCTTGTCCTCCCACTGGCTGTCGGCATCGACATCCTTGGAGCCGACGAAGGTCTTGTAGTTCAGCGAGGGCTCGAACCGGGCGGTGAACCGGAAGGACTGGAGCTGGAAGTTGCCCTTGCTGTAGCGGTCGAGCTGGGTCGCCCATTCCAGCATCTCGAGCTCGGCGTTGAAGCCGACCTGCTTGAGCATTGCCTGCAGGATGATGGCGCTGTCGTAGAGATGGACGAGCTTCTGCGAGGTCTGCAGCTTGACCGGGCGCCCGTCATAGCCGGCCTCCTTCAGCAGCTTGCGGGCGAGCGCCGGATCATAGGCGTAACCCTGATCATGGGCCGGCGTATGGGATCCGCTGGTGCTCGGGATGGCCGAGGGGTTGGGCTGGCCGAGGCCGTCCGTCCGGTTCGCGACCAGGGTCTTGAGGTCGATCGCATGGGCGATGGCCTTGCGGATCCGTGGATCGGAGAGAAGCGGATCGCGGGTCTGGATCAGCAGGACGTTCCAGCTGAGCCCCTGCGTCGTCGCGACCTTGACGCCTTTCGCCCCGCGCAACTCGACGATGTCGCCGACATCCGTGACGATCCAGTCGATCTGCCCGGCGCGCAGGCCAGTGCGCCGCGTCGCATCGTCCGGCACCACCATCCAGCGGACCTGATCGACATAGGCGTTCCGGGCGCCCGCATAGCCGCTCATCGGCTCGCTGCGCGGCTTGTATCCGGAGAACTTGCCGAGCAGGATGAAGCTGTTCTTGCGCCATTCGGTGAAGGCGAACGGGCCCGTCCCGATCGGCTTTATCCATTCGCCGCTGGCATTGACGGAATCCCGATGCAAGACCCCAGTCATGCACTGGATGTTGGCGACGTAATGCAGGAACAGAGCCGAGGGCGCCGCGAGACGGAAGACCACGGTCTTCGGATCGGGCGTCTCGATCGCCTCGATCTTCATGTCCTGCGTGCCGTCGTACCAGCCGCGGCATTGCCAGCGCGTCGCCGGGTCGAGCATGCGGTCCCAGCTCCATTTGACGTCGGCCGAGGTCATCGGGGCGCCATTGTGGAAGGTGATGCCGTCCCGCAGCTTGAAGATGTAGCTGCGCCCGTCCGGTGAGGTGCTGTAGGATTCCGCCAGCATCGGCGCGATGCTGAGGTCCTCGCGATAGGCGACGAGCGCCTCGACGACGTGATGCAGGATCGTGTCGGCATCGCCGCTGCGGCGCACGCCGGGTTCGCTGCTGGTGATGTCGCCCGATATGGCGATCCGCAGTTCGCCCCCGGCTTTCGGTTCCTGCGCAGCGGCTGGCGCAAGGCAAGCGAATGCGGCGACGGCCGCGAGCCATCCAAGCTTCATGGTACTGCTCCTCCCAACGAAGCGGGCCCGGTTTTCCGGTGTCACCGCGGAAATCGTCGATCGCGGCCGCGGCTATTCCCGCTTGCGGCTGCGCAGCACGTCGGTGAAGAACGCTTTCACCGGCGGATGAACGAGATGTCCGACATGCTCGACGCCGGGCACGACATCGAAGCGCACGGGGATGTCGAGCGCTTGGAACGCCGCCTCGAGCGAGCGCAGGCGATCGACGCGGGTGACGCCCGTTTCGTTGATCCCCTCCATCCAGTTGGAGGATGTCGGCGCCACGGTCACGTCCCAGGTCTCGATGTCGTCCCCGCCGACCACCATCTGCATGGCGACCTTGCGCATCGCGGCGAAGTCGGGCTCGCGCCCGAAGATCGCCTTCATGTCGCCGGTGCCGGTCCACCAGGGCTTGTCCGGCGTCGGCAATGTCACCACGCCGGGCGCGCCGATCGACACGCCGGCGAGCCGCTCCGGATAGAGGTAGAAGAAGCGGTGCACGAACTGCCCGCCGCCGGAGAAGCCATGCATCAGCAGCTTGTCGGTATCGAGCCGGTAGATGCCGGCGACTTCCTCGATCATCGATAGCAGGATCCGGTCGTAGCGGATGCCGCGATAGAGAATGCGCTTGTAGTTGTGCGTGTCGCCCGGCTCCTCGATGCCGCAGGGGAAGAGCGGTGCCAGCAGCGCGCACTGGTTGGCCTCCGCGAAGTCGACGAACTGATCGCGCAGGCCGGTCGCATCGCGCAGGCTGCCATGGACGAGGACCGCGAGCGGGTAGCGCCTGGTGCCGGTCTCCTCATAGCTCTCGGGCAGGTAGCAGCAATAGGAGAAGCGCTGATCGGCCTGGCAGGCGGCAAGCGCCGTGCGGCCCAGCAGGTAGTAGGAGATGGTCTTGCCGTGCCCCTTGCGCATTGGCGATCCTCGTTCAGGTCCCGTCAGGCCTGGCTGACGGTCTTGGTGTGATGGGCTTCCCGCCCCCCGGCGCCGCCCTCTCGGCTGCTCTCGACGGCGCCGCATGCAGCGCGACGTCCGGATAGGGGGGCACAGTATCCCGACCTCCCGCGAGGTTTCCCGCGTGTCAGGCGATTGCGTTGAGGGATTTGCGAATGCTGCCGAACAGCCGGTCGATCTCGTCCGGCTCGATGGTCAGCGGCGGCGACAGCACGATGAGATCGGCGCCGGCCCGGACGAGGACGCCGTCCTGGTAGCTGGCCTCTGCGCATTCGGCGCTGCGCTGTCCGGCCCCGCCCGGGCGTGGCGCGAACTCGATCGCGGCGACCAGGCCGATATTGCGGACGTCGATCACGTGTGGCGCGCCCTTCAGCGCGTGCGCCGCCTGTTCCCAATGGCTTGCGATGGTCCGGGCGCGCTCGAAGAGGCCTTCTTCCTCGTAGACCTGCAGCGTCGCCAAACCCGCGGCGCAAGCCAGCGGATGGCCCGAATAGGTGTAGCCGTGGAACAGCTCGATCGCCGACTCCGGGCCGGTCATGAAAGCATCGTAGATGTGCTTGCCGACGACCGTGGCCCCCATTGGCACCGCGCCATTGGTCAACCCCTTCGCGCAGGTGATCATGTCCGGAATCACGCCGAAGGCCTCGGCGGCGCAGGAGGCGCCGAGGCGTCCGAAGCCGGAGATCACCTCGTCGAAGATGAGCAGGATGCCGTGCTTGTCGCAGATCTCGCGCAGGCGCTTCAGATAGCCCTTGGGCGGTGGCAGCACGCCGGTGGAGCCGGCGACCGGCTCCACGATCACGGCTGCGATGGTCGAGGCGTCGTGGATCTGGACCAGGCGCTCCAGATCGTCCGCCAGTTCGATGCCGTGATCCGGCTCGCCGCGGGAGAAGGCGTTGCGCGCGAGGTCCAGCGTGTGCGGCAGATGGGCGGTGCCCGGCAGGAGCGGGCCGAAGTCGCGACGGTGGCGGCTGATGCCCGCGACCGAAAGCCCGCCGAAGCCCATGCCGTGATAGCCGCGGGCGCGTCCGATCAGGCGATAACGGCCGCCTTCGCCGCGCTGACGATGATAGGCCAGCGCAATCTTCAGGGCGGTATCGACGGCTTCCGAGCCGGAGTTCGAGAAGAAGACGTGGTCGAGCCCGGCCGGCAGCATGCCGACCATGCGGCTCGCCAGGGTGAAGGCGTCCGGATGCGCCATCTGGAAGCAGGAAACATAGTCGAGGCCATCGACCTGCGCCTTGATCGCCTCGCGGATGCGCGGATGGCCGTGCCCGGCATTGACGCACCACAGCCCGGCCATCCCGTCGAGAATCCGGCGCCCGTCCGAGGACAGGTAGTAGTTGCCTTCCGCTCCGACAAAGAGCCGTGGCGTGCTCTTGAAGCGGCGGTTTGCCGTGAAGGGCATCCAGTGGGCGTCGAGGTCGTTGGGGCGGGCGGCAGTGACGGGCACGGTTGGTCTCGCTGCTCGGGAAGTGGCGAAATGATTTATTTGCATAAAAAGTACAATGTCAAGCGAGCGCAGTAAGACCTGAGCAAAAGCTGCCCAGGTAGCGGTGCAGCGATCTCAGTTGGCGGAGTTCGGCTCTGCGTGCGACGGCCTGGTCAGGTGCTGGCGCATGAGGACCACGGCCCAATTGACGTCGCCCTGCTCGAGGGCGTCGAGGATGGCCAGATGCTCGCGGCAGGATCTGAGCAGCGCGTCAGGGCTCAAATCGCCGTAATCTGCGTACTCTGTCAGGCGTCTCAGAGCATTCTGGGCCTCCATGGCCTGGAGTAGGAAGCGGTTCCCGGAACAGGCCGCGAGCATGGCATGGAAGCCGGCGTTGATCTCGAAGAAGCGTTCGACGGAAGGCGATCTATGAAGATCTGCGATGAACGCCTCGTGCGCCGCCCGGCTGCGCTGGAACTGGTGCTTGTCGATGCGGAACCCGGGTTCCTGAAGTCCCATGCACTCGATGATCATGCGGAAGCGATAGCTCTCCTCGCGGGCCTGCGCCGATGCGAGCGACGGCACGAAGCTCCAGCCATGGCCTCTCCGGCGCTTGATCAGCCCGTCTTCGGCGAGTTGCAGCAGTACTTTCCGGAGGCTGCTCCGGCCGATCCCGTAAATTTCCTGCAGATCCGTCTCGATCAGCTGCTCGGGCAATCGGCCGGCCTCCCGATCGCGCAGGATCGCCCGGATAACGTCGTCCTCCCGGGCTGCGGGCAGCGAACGCCCTGCCGCCTCCAGGTCGACGCCGTCACGCAACAGAAAGAAGCCTTGGTTTGTGCGGTTCTCGGCCATTCCCTGATCGACCAGAACGCGTAGCGCGGCACGGACGGGTGTTCGCGACACATCGAACAGGCGCGCAATTTCCATTTCGCGCAGGTGAAAGCCCGCGGGCCACCGCTGCTCTGCGGCCAACGCGGCGATGCGCCTTGCCAACGAGAGATGAAGACGGCTGGGTCGGCCTCCCGCCTCTCCCGAATGGGTCGCTTCCGTCATAACGCCGTCTCACCTCTGTCGAACACGAGGCGCGTTCTAATGTCATCAAAAAAACATTGCATCTATCATCCCGCAATCATCGCGGAATCGCCAGTGTCCAGATTGCTGATCGAGGTGTTCGGCAGGAAGTCCGCTAATTCGAAACAAGGCTCGGCGGCTGCCGAGGCACACGCCGCCATCCATCCGTTAGCCAAGAAGCGGGCGTTGCAAGAGACAGGAATTGGCTGCTGGCGGAGAGGCGGACCTTCCGGAAGCGGGCTGTCCCTGGCGCCGGGTGAGAACGGCTAGTCGTTGACGATCGCCCGTAGGAAGCGCCGGGTGCGCTCCTGGGTCGGATTGGCGAAGAAGGCACGGGCCGGCGCCTCTTCGACGATTTCGCCGGCATCGAGCAGCATCGCTCGGCTGGCGACGCTCTTGGCGAAGCCGATCTCATGCGTGACCACGACCATGGTCATGCCGTGGTCGTGATGGACCTGGCGGATCACCTGCAGCACTTCCTCGCGCATCTCGGGATCAAGCGCCGAAGTTGGCTCGTCGAACAGCATCACTGTCGGCTTCATCGCCAGGGCGCGCGCAATCGCGACACGCTGGCGCTGGCCACCCGAGAGTTGGAATGGATAGGAATCGGCCTTGTCGGCCATCCCCACGCGCGCGAGCAACCTGCGCCCCTCATCCCTGGCCTCGCGCGTCGAATGGCCGAGGATCTTCATCGGTGCGATCGCGATGTTCTGTAGCGCCGTCATATGCGGGAACAGGTTGAAGTTCTGGAAGACAAAACCGGTCGAGAGCCGGATCGACTGCAATTCCCCCGGTGTGGCGGTCCCGACATTGCGACCGCCGACCGTGATGGCGCCAGAATTGATCGTCTCCAGACCGTTGATGCAGCGCAGCAGCGTGCTCTTGCCGCAGCCGCTCGGCCCGCACAGCACCAGCACCTCGCCCTCCGCAACATCGAGCGAAATTCCGTTCAGAACCTTCACCGCACCATAGGATTTGTGAACATCCTGGATGCGGATGAAATCCGGCGCCGCCGGCATGGCGGGGACCACTTTCAGATCGGTTGCCATTTCTGCAGCCTTTCGATCATCCGCATGAGGACGGTGTAGCCCCAGATCAGCGCCACATAGAGCAGTGCCGCGCCGGTATAGAATTCGAGCGGGCGGAAGAACTGGACCGTCAACTCCTGCGCACGGAACATCACCTCGGGCACCGCGATCAGGACCGTCACCGTCACGTTCTTGATCACGGTGATGTGGACATTGGTCAGCGAGGGCAGGGTGGCGAAGAAGGCCTGCGGCAGGGTGATGTAGCGCATCACCTTCCAGCGCGAGAAGCCGAGCGACTGTGCCGCCTGTGCCTGCGTCTGGGGGATCGCCTCGAGCCCGCCCCTGAAGGCCTCGCAGGCGAGGGCCGCGCCGTTGAGCGAAAGCGCGATGATCGAACTCGCCGTCGGCGAGAACGAGGCGCCGGTCAGGATCGGCAGCACGTAGTGGATCCAGATCAGCAGCACCACCACGGGCAGCGTGCGGAACAGGTCGACGAAGACGATGGAGACGCCGCGCACCAGCCTGCGGCGCGACATGCTCATCGCGGCCAGGGCGACGCCGATGAGCGTCGAAAACAGGATGGCTGGAAAGCTCGTCCACCACGCATGCCACAGCCCCCAGGCGAGGTATGGCCCGTAATCTGTGAGAACGCCGAATTGAAAGGTGTAGTTCATGTCCTGACCCGGCCGGAAATGCTGGCGGATGGGGCCGTGCCGGCGAGCGCGACACGGCCCGGATTGGCGGGCGGTCAGCGCGGCCCGGTGGCGAGCTCGGGCGGCAGCTTCCACTTGTCGGCGAGGCTGCGGTACCAGCCGCGCAGCTGCATCGCCCGGACATAGGTGTTGAGGAACACGACCAGATCGAGATCGCCGTAGCGCACAGCGTGGTTCATGCTCGTCCACTCGGTCTTGTCGGGGGCGAACCGGACATTGCGCAGCTCGGTCGGCCGTTCCTCGGCGCGCAGTGCGTTCGAGACGGAATCGCCGATATAGGCGGTCGAGCGCCCCTGCATCACCTCCAGCACTGCCGCGGCGGTGTCGGAGAGCGGCGTCACCTTGGCGTTCTTGAAGCTGCGCTGGGCGAATTGCTGGGCGGCGGTGCCGGTGACGACCGAGACGACATTGCCGGCTTTGTCGAGATCCTCGAAATTCTGCACCGGGCTGTCGGCGCGCACCATCGCGGTCGAGGACAGGTAGCCGATCGGGTCGGTGAAGGCGACGGCGGTGGCGCGCTCGGGCGTGGCGCCGAGACCGCTCATAACCACGTCCCATTGCCCGGCCTGGAGTCCGGCGACCAGCCCGCTCCAGGTCGTGTTGACGAACTGGACCTTGATCCCGGTCATCTGCTCGAAATTGCGGATGTCGTCGGCGATGAAGCCCTCGTACTCCCCGGTCTTCGGATTGAGCAGGACGAAGCGGTTCCAGGGCGCGACGCCCACGACCATCTTCTTCTCCTTGATGATCCGATCCAGCGTCGGTCCGGCCTTGGCGGCCGTCGCCGAGAGCGCTGCGGCTGCCGCGAGAGCGGCCGCCATGGTCATGGCTGCGATCCGTTTCAACATGCTGTTTCCCCTCCTTGTTCGGGGCTGTCTCTCCGGCAGCCCTTCGATTCCTTGCGCACGCGGCTTCAGTGAACGGCGTCGGCGGCGAGGATGCTCTCGAAGCCGACGATCGGCGCCGTTGCGTCGGGGTCGATCAGGACATCGAGCACGTAAGGCCCCTTCGCCGCCTGGCCGCGTGCAAGGCCGGCGGCGATGCCGGCTGGGTCGGCGATGCGCTCGCCTTCGCATTTCAGCGCGCGGCCAAGATCGGCGAAGTCGATGTCGAGGAAGTCGCATTCGAGATAGCGGCCCATCACCTTCTGTTCCCAGTGGCGCTGGAAGCCGAGCGTGCCGTTGTTGAAGACGACGACCAGGACCTCGATGCCGTAGCGGGCAGCAGTCTCCAGTTCGTTGAAGACGTAGCCGAAGGCGCCGTCGCCGGTGACGCAGACGATCTTGAGCGAGGGATCGGCCATCTTGGCGCCGATCGCCGCCGGCAGGCTCCAGCCGATGCCGCCGGTGCCGCGCGGCGAAAGGATGAAGCGGCCGGCCTTCGGTACGTCGATATGGCTCATCGCCCAGCCGGTGACGTAGCTCGCATCCGTGACGATCAGGGTCTTCTCGTCCGTCCGCGCCGAGATCTCGGCGAGCAGCCGTTCCGGCCGGATCGGGGTCTGGTCGGATTCGGCGACGGGCGAGAATTCTTCACGCCAGTCGCAGGTCAGGGCGTAGAGGCGCTCGCGGCTCGCCGCATCGGTGCGCGCGAGCCCGTGATCGGCGCAATGGGCCAGCAGGTCGCGCAGCGTGTCGCGGACGTCGCCGACCATGGCGACATCGGTCGCGAAATTGCGGCCGATCTCGGCCGGATCGATGTCGAGATGGATCAGCTTGCTGCCCGGCTTCGGCAGCGACCAGTCGCTGTAGCAGATCTGCCCGGTGCGTGAGCCGAGAACGAAGACCACATCCGCCTCGGCGAACAGCGTGTTCGAGATGCGGCCGCGGCCATAGCGCCCGCCCGTGGTCGAGCCGAGGGGCCCCGCCGCGAGCGGATGAGAATCTGGGATGGCGCCGCGTCCGGTCATCGTCGTCGCGACCGGCATGTCGAACAGCTCCGCCAGGATGCGGATTTCCTCTTCGGCGCCCGAGATGATCGAGCCGCCGCCGGCGATCAGCAGCGGCCGCTGCGCCGCTGCCAGCAGCTGTGCGGCGCCGGCGATCGCCTCCCGGCTCGCCCGGACGCGATTGGCGGGAAATCGGGCATAGGCCGGATCCGCCCAGGTTTCGGCCTCGGCTTCCGCCGCCATCACATCGCCCGGGCAGAGCAGAACGACCGGCCCGGGACGCCCTGTCGTCGCGATCCGGAACGCCTTGCGCACCGCATCGCCAGCCTGCTCGGGCATGTCGATGCGGATGACTTCCTTGACGTAGGGGCCAAGCGCCGCCGCGTGATCGAGCGCGCTGCTGGCATGCTTGTTCTTCAGCCGCAGCGCATGGTCCTGCACCAGCGCGATCACCGGGACGGAAGAACGCTGCGCCTCCAGCAGGCCGGTGATCAGATTGGTCGCGCCGGGCCCGAAGGTTGCGGCGCAGACGCCGGGGCGGCCGGTCACCTGAGCGTAGCCATGCGCCATGATCGCCGCATGCTTCTCGTCGCGGACGGTGACGATGCGGGTATAGGACCGGTCGACCGCGTGGAAGACGTGGATCGGGTCCTCCATGCCGAACAGGCACCTCACCTCATAGCTCTTCAGGGTCGCATAGAGCAGCGCGCCGCCCGTCCCTCGCATCGTCTTCTCCCTTGACGTCTTGAGTGTGTTGCGTATTGTGCAACATGTTGTTTATTCATCGTGGCGCTGCTTGCGCGCCGCGTCAAGCCGCAATGCGAGGCGGGATGAAATCGATCGAGAAGGCCGTCAGCGCATTGCAGCTCATGGTTGAAACCGGCGGCGAGCTGCGGGTCGGCGACGTCAGCCGTCACCTCAAGGTGAACCGCAGCACGGCGTCGCGCCTGCTGGCCTCTCTGGCGGGCGGAGGATTGATCGAGCAGGACCCGCTAACCCAGCGCTACGGCGCAGGAATTCTCGCCGTACAGCTCGCCGCCGGTTTCCACCGCAAGTTCGACATCGTCGAGCAGGCGCAACGGGAAATGGAGGCCCTGGCGCGGGAGACACAGCACACGGTCTGGTTGGGGGTGCTCTCCGGCGCCGAGGTCGTGGTGCTCAAGACCGTGCGCGGTTCGCAGCCGATCCAGTTTGCCGTCGAGCCGGGGCACAGGCTGCCGGCGCATGCCGCGGCGATGGGCAAGGCGCTGCTTTCACTCAAGCCGGATCCGGAGATTCGCAGCCTGTTCGAAGGCCCGCTGCAGGCCACGACGAAGCAAACGCTGCACTCGATCGACGCGTTGCTGCAGGAGCTGTCGCTGACGCGCCTGCGCGGCTACGCCATTTCCGATCAGGAGCTCTTCGACGGCGTCAAGGCGATCTCGATCGCCCTCACCGAGCGGCACAAGGGTACTTCGATCGCGGTCAGCGTGTCCTATCCGCTGTTTGCCCTGGCGGACGGCAATGATCAGCCGATCATCGATGCGCTGCTCGCCTTTGGCCGCCATTTCGGCGCCCGCATTGGAGACGCCAGATGGACACGCTGATCGGCTCGCGGTGACGGACCTCCGACGGCGGTTTCTCGCCGTGCCTCAGGTCAGAAGTCTCTGAGCCAGAAAGCGGTCTGGCGCGAATTCAACCTGGGCAACAAGCCTGCACCTGATTGGTCGCCGGCTTAGTGATCGAACGCGATTCCGAGATAGGTGCGGTCGTCGGTCCAACTGTCGTGTGTCGAGCCCTTCACGCTGGCATAGGGGCCGATCTTGTCGGGGTCGATCCGCTCGACCTCCGCGAAACTGGCCTCCCACGCCGCCACGCCGAAAGCCTCCGGTTCGGCGAAATAGCCGTCGCTGAAAAGCTCGAGCCTCGAAATCCCGTTCGCAGGATAATCCGCCGTGAACACATGCCGCTCGGCGAGAGGGAACCCGTCGAGCACGCCATAGCCCAGATCGCTGCTGGGATGATTGGCGAAGGCGCGCTGGCCGCTGATGCCGCTGTCGACCAGGCGCTCGATCTCGGCCCGCGAGATCGTCGGCATTTCCTCGTCGCAGAGATTCAGCACATGGGCTCTCACCGTGGCGCAAGCCTCCGCACCCAGCCCGGCGGGCGGCTCGCGCAATCCGTTCCAGACGGCATTGTCCGAGATCCTGCGCTGGGACAGCGGATCGGCGCGCATCTTGCCGAGATGAGCCCAACACTCGCGCCGGATCAACGCGGTCACGCGGTCGAGCGGCTTTGCCTCGACATGGTGAATGGTGCCCAGGGTTTTCCCGCGCAATCGGATGCCGGAATCGCCGATCGACACCAATTGAATCACCGGGCCGTCATGATAGCCGAGCGCCAGCGTGCAGCCGATCCGGGCGGTGGCATCGGTTGACGCCCGTTCCTGCAGGCCATGAGCGACATAGCCCGCACGCAAAGCGTCCCCCAGAACCTGGAGGAGCCTGCGCACGCGATCCTGCCCGCCGCAGGCGCTCAGATCCTCTGTCAGGAGAAAACGGGTGACTTCCGTCGCCACCAGACCAGCGGCGTAGCGCCCGGCCCGCATGGGGCCGAAGCGGCGTCCGCTGCGATCGGTCACGCCATCGATCACGGCATAGCCGCGGCCCGGCAGAATGACGACGCAGTCCTCGTTCTCCTCGGGATGGGCGAAGCGCTTGCCAAGGCTGAAGCATTCGATCTGCATCGTGGTCGTCTAATCGAGCGGTCGGCGTTTGTCCTGCAGCTCCTTCACTGGCCGGTCACCTGCCGCCACCTCTCGATCATCGCCTTGGCGCCGCCGAGCTCCTCGACGGATTTGAGCTTGACCAGGGTCAACTCGGACAGTGGCTTCACATCGCCGGGAGCGGCGACATCCTTGCGCACCGAGCGGCGGCCGGCCTCCTTGACCAGAGCCTCCTGCGTCTTCTTCGAGAGCGCCCAGTCGATGAAGCGCTTGCCCGTTTCCGGGTTCGGTGCGCCTTTCAGCAACGCCACGCCATCGGGCGAGGTCGTGGTTCCATCCTCGATATAGGCGATCTTCACGGGCGCGCCGCCGGCGACATATTCGAGCGCGTTGTCCTCGAGCGTCAGGCCGAGCGGCGCCTCGCCATCGGCGACGAAGCGCGGGACCGCGCCGGAGCTGTCCGAGAATACGAAGTTCTTGGCGAGCTTGCCGTAATTCTCCCAGCCCTTGTCGCCGCCGGCGGTCAGCACCGTCGTCATCTGCTGGAAGGCTGAGCCGGAATTGTCGACGCGGGCCGAGGCGACCTTGCCCTTCCATTTCGGGTCGGAGAGCGCAGCCCAGGTCTTCGGGATGTCGGCGTCCTTGACCATGCGGCTATTGACCATCAGCACGTAGATGACGGTCGTGTAGGGCGTCCAGGCAGAGTTGCTGACGAAACGCTCGTCGATGGCGCCCTGGTCCTTGGGGGCATAGGGCACCAGCAGGTCGGCGTTCTCGCCGAGCACCGAGCCGGTCGCGCTCCAGATCACATCGGCCTTCGGCGCGGCGGCCTCGGCACGAGCCCGGCGGACGACGTCGTTGGAGCCGAGCTGGACCACTTCCGCCTTGATCCCGGTCTCCGCCTCGAAAAGCGGGATCATCTTCTGGACGATCGAGGATTTGTGGGCGGTGTAGAGGACGACCTTGTTGTCGGCCGCAACGGCCGCGCCCGCGGCGCCCAGCAGCCCCGCCGTCAGCAGGAGACGCCCCACCCAGTTTTTGCCCGACGTCATGATGCTTCCCGATCCTCCCCCAAGGCGTCGATCTACGCCGACGATGAACAGCCATCTTGCCGTCCAATCGCGGCCATGCGCAACTAGGGAGGGGCGGGGATTCTTTGCCGGCATGGCGTATCTGAATGTGGAAGGCGCAATCAAGCGCTACGGGGCTACGACGGCACTGAACGGCGTGTCCTTCAGCGTCGCGAAGGGCGAGTTCTTCACGCTGCTCGGCCCATCCGGCTGCGGGAAGACGACCCTGCTGCGATCGATCGCAGGCTTCTCGCAACTGTCGGAGGGCAGGGTAGCGCTCGATGGCGCCGACCTGCTCGCGGTGCCGCCGCACAAGCGCGACATCGGCATGGTCTTCCAGGACTATGCGATCTTCCCGCATCTGACGGTCGCCGAGAATGTCGCCTTCGGCCTCAAGGCGCGCAAGGTCGCCACCTCTGTTATCCGCGACCGCGTCGCGGAGGCGCTGGCGACCGTTCGGCTGTCGGCGCTCTCCGAGCGGTTGCCGGCGGCTCTCTCGGGCGGCCAGCAGCAGCGCATCGGCATCGCCAGGGCGATGGTGGTGAAGCCGCGCCTGCTTCTCATGGACGAGCCGCTCTCCAATCTCGACGCCAAGCTCAGGCTCGACCTGCGCGACGAGATCCGCGACATCCAGCGGACGATCGGCATCGCCGCGATCTACGTCACCCATGATCAGGAGGAGGCGCTCGCCATTTCCGACCGGATCTGCGTGATGGACGGCGGCTCGATCGAGCAGATCGGCACGCCGCAGCAGATCTACGGCCAGCCGGCGACGCGTTTCGTCGCTTCCTTCGTCGGGACGATGAACCTGCTGTCGCCGGAGGCTTTCGGCCTGCCGGCTGTGCCGGGCGTGGCACAATGGGCCCTGCGGCCGGAACGCCTACGCCTTGCCGAGGCGGGAGCGACAGAGCACGGGGCCTCCGGCTTTTCCGGCCTGGTCGAGCATTTCACCTATCTCGGCCGCGAGGCCCATCTCACGGTCAAGGCGCAGGGGCATCGGCTCGTCGCGCAGATCGCTGCGCCCCCGCCTGACCTCGCCATCGAGGCGGGCCGGGAGATCCGGCTCAGCTTCGACCGGGCCGATCTGCACGCCTTCGATGCTGCAGGGCGCCGTGTCCGGACAGGGCTCGCGGCATGAGCGCGGTCGCCTCTCCGGCCCGTTACAGCGGCTGGCGCCCGGACTTCTGGACGCTCGTCGCAATGGCGGCCTGGGCGATCCTGATCGTGCTGCTGCTGATCCCGCTCGGCCTCGTCCTGGTCTCCAGCTTTCGCGACGAGAGCGGCCAGCTTACCCTCGCCAACTGGCAGAGGCTGTTCACCAGCGCGCGCTACTTCAACGCCCTCGTCAACACGCTGATCGTCGGCTTCGGCGGCCTGGCGGGCGCGCTCCTGCTCGGCTCGATCATGGCCTTCTGCATGGCCCGCATCCAGATCGCGGGCGGCCGCTTCGTCTCGATGATGGCGATCCTGGCGCTGGTCTCGCCACCCTTCATCGGCGCGTATTCCTGGATCGTGCTGTTCGGCTCGGGCGGCATCGTCAGGCAGACCCTGATGGGCTGGGGCATCTTCATGCCGCCGATCTACGGCGTCTGGGGCATCCTCATCGTCTTCGCCTTCAAGTTCTATCCCTACGTCTACCTGCTGACGTCGGGCGCGCTCGCCAACATCAACCGCTCGCTGGAGGAGGCGGCGGAGAATCTCGGGCTGACGCCGTTTCAGCGGGTGGTGAAGGTCTCGTTTCCGCTGGTCCTGCCGGCGCTTTCGGCCGGCGGGCTGCTGGCGCTGATCCATGCCATCGCCGATTTCGGCACGCCGCGCCTGCTCGGGCGCGGCTTCAACGTGCTGGCGACCGAAGCCTATACGTCCTATTCCGCCGAGATCGGCTCCAATCTCGGCATGGCGACCACGCTCAGCCTGGTGCTGATCCTGATGTCGATGGTTTTCGTCTTCATCCAGCGCTACATGTCGCGGCGCAACGTCTACCACAGCAACCTGATCAACCGGCCCGAGAAGATCCGGCTGCGGGGTTTCGCCAATGTCGCGGCCCATGCCGCGGTCTACTTCATCGCGTTCGGCGGTGCGATGCCGGCGATCATCGCGGCGATCTACTCGATCAGGAAGACGAACGGGCCGGTGTTCCAGCCCGGCTTCGGTCTCCAAAGCTACAGCCGCATCATCGCCACGCTCGGCGATGTCGTGCGCAACTCGCTCCTGTTCTCGGGCGCGTCCGTCCTGCTGATCGTGGTCGTCGGCACCTTGATCGGCTGCCTGGTCGCTCGGCGCAACACAACCCAGAGTTCGCTGCTCGATGCGACCCTGATGGTGCCCTATGTCATGCCGGGAATCGTTGTCGGCGTCGCCTTCATCGCGGCCTTCAACACGCCGCCGCTGGTGATGACCGGCACGGCGGCGATCATCATCCTCTCCATCTTCATCCGCCGCTTGCCCTATGCGGTACGTTCCTCGGCGGCGGCGCTGAGGCAGGTTGGACCCAGCATGGAGGAAGCGGCGATCTCGCTCGGATACAGCCCGGCCCAGGCCTTCCTGCGTGTCACCATTCCATTGATTTTGCCAGGCATCGTCGCCGGCGCGATGCTGTCCTTCGTGACGGCGGTCAACGAGCTCTCCTCGTCACTTGTGCTCTATGTCGGCGGTACCATCACCATGCCGGTCAAGATCTACATTGCGATCAATGACGGCGACTACGGCACGGCGGCGTCGCTATCGACGATCCTGCTCGTGCTCAGCGGCAGTGCCATATACCTGGCCTTCCGCCTCTTGGGGCGCGACGAACGCGCCTTGCTGTAGGCGCAACGCATGGTACCGGCGTGCGGTGCGTGACGTCGCCTCGGTCGTATCGGGGTCCGTTACTCGCTGACCAGCGTGCGCGCCTTCAACAGGGCGAGCAGGCCCTCGTCGCGGCGCGCCTCGAGCTCGGCGATCGAGCGGCCGCCCGCTTCTTCGGCTACGCCCGCAACGATCTTCGTCTGGACATCCATGTCGAGCGACGGACTGCCGAGCGACTGCCAGCGCCGCACCTGGCTCGGTCCGAGATGGGCAAGATAGCCGGCGATGCCGCCTTCGCCGCCGCCGAGGTGATAGGTCATGTGCGGTCCCATCAAAGCCCAGCGCAGGCCCGGCCCGTTGCACAGCGCGGCATCGATGTCGGCGACGCTGGCAACGCCCTGCTCGACCAGATGCACGGCCTCGCGATATAGCGCCGAAGCCAGCCGGTTGGCGATATGGCCGGGCATCTCCCGATTGAGCACGACCGGGCGCCGCCCGAGCGTGCGATAGAACGCCGCCGCACGCGTGACCACCTCAGGATCGGCCCCGACGATCTCGACCAGGGGCACGAGATGTGGCGGGTTGAACGGATGCGCCACGACAACGCGCTCCGGCCGGGCACAATCAGCGACGATGGCGCTGCGGACCAGCGCTGAGGTCGAGCTGGCGATGATCGCCCCGGGCGGGAGCAACTCGTCGATCTCAGCGAGAAGCTTGCGCTTTACGGCTTCGTTCTCCGGTCCGTTCTCCTGGACGAAGTCAGCGCCTTCCAGCGGCGTCGCAAGATCGGCGGAGAAGCTGACAGTCCCGGCGCCGGTCAATCCGAGTTCTGCCAATTGCGCCCGCGCCCGCTCGATATAGCGTCGGAAGCCCACCTCGGCCTCGGGATTTGGATCGTAGGCGGAGACGCCGATCCCATGGGCGCTGGCGAGGGCCGCCCAACTGGCCCCGATCATGCCGGCGCCGACGACGGCGAGGCTCTTGACTGTATCGCTCATGAATTGCGACCCGCTTTCGTCACTCGGGTTTGATGCCGCTCGCCTTGATCAACTCGTCCCATTTGCCGATCTCGCTCTCAATCAGCTTGGCCGCCTCGGCGGGCGTGCTCGGCTTCGGGTCGACGCCCTGCAATGCGAGGGCCTCCTTTACCTTCGGGCTCTGCAGCGCCTCGTTCAACTCCGCGTTCAACTTGTCCAGAATTGGCTGCGGCGTGCCTGCCGGCGCGAGCAATCCGAACCAGGACGACACCTCGAAACCTGCGAGCCCTTGTGAGATCGCCGTCGGAATCTCCGGCATGAAGGGCGAGGCTTCCCGGCCGGTGGTCGCGATGGCACGCAGGGAGCCCGCTTTCACATGCTGGAGGACCGCAGGGATGGTATCGAACATGATCTTGACCTGCCCGCCGACCATGTCGGTCATGGCTGGCCCCGAGCCGCGATAGGGCACGACCGGCATCTTCGTGCCGGACTTCAGGTTGAACAGCTCGCCGGAGAGGTGCTGCGGAGAGCCTTGTCCCGAGGAGGCATAGGAATAGTCCGTGGGGCTGGCCTTGATCAGTGCGATCAGCTCGGGGATCGTCTTCGCCTGCACTGATGGGTGAACGACGAGGGCGAGTCCGACATTCCCCGCCAATCCCACCGGAGCGAAGTCCTTTTTCAGGTCGAAGCCCGGCTTTGCCACGAAGCTCATATTGATCGAGTGGCTGGTCAGCGCGCCGAGCATCAGCGTGTAGCCGTCCGGCGTCGCTCGCGCCACGGCCTGAGCGCCGACATTGCCGCCCGCTCCGGCGCGGTTTTCCACGATCATGCGCTGGCCGAGCCGGTTCGACATCTCCTCGGCAACGACGCGGCCGATGATGTCGGTGGCGCCGCCAGGAGCATAGGGCACGATCAGCGTGATCGGCTTCTGCGGATAGGGCTGCGCAAAGGCCGCAGCGGGAAGAGCCAGCGAAAGGCTGGCGATCGCGCCGACCAGGTGACGACGATTGAACATGGATTTCCTCCGGGAGTGGTCGCGGACCGGTTGGCTCCAGCCTCGTCGGGAAAATTTGGGCTGGGCGTGGCTGATCAGCAGAACGCGAAATCGCAGCCCTCGTCGGCCTGCAGGACCGTGGTCAGATAGAGGTGGCGATAGCCGCGCGTGTCCTCGGTGAGATGCGCGGGCGGTTGCCATTCGGCCTTGCGCCGCTGGAGTTCGGCATCGTCGACGAGCAGCGCGATCTCGCGGGAAGCGACATCGAGCCTGATCATGTCGCCATTACGGACGAGCCCGAGCGGGCCGCCCACCGCAGACTCCGGCGTGATGTGCAGCACGATCGTGCCGAAGGCCGTGCCGCTCATCCGGGCGTCGGATATCCGGACCATGTCCTTGATGCCAGCCTGCGCCAGCTTCTTCGGGATCGGGATATAGCCGGCCTCGGGCATGCCGGGCGCCCCCTTCGGGCCAGCATTGGTCAGCACAAGCACGTCGTCCGCCTTAACGTCGAGGTCAGGATCGTCCATGCGTCGGACCATGTCCTCGACCGAGGCGAAGACGACCGCGCGCCCGGTATGTTTCAGCAGGGCTGGAGAGGCGGCCGAATGCTTGATCACTGCGCCGCCGGGCGCAAGGTTGCCGCGCAGCACGGCCATGCCGCCGGTCGGCTTCACCGGGCTCGCGGCGGTACGGATGATGCTCTGATTGGGGACGTCCTCGGCTGCGTCGGCAATCTCGCCGATTGTGCGTCCGTCGATCGTCGGGGCCGAGCGATCGAGATGGTCGCCGAGCTCCTTCATCAGTTTCGGCACGCCGCCAGCCCAATGGAAGTGCTCCATGTAGTGGTCGCCGGAGGGTTTGAGGTCGATCAGTACCGGAACCTTGCGGCCGATCGCGTCGAACTCCGCGAGGTCGATCGAGAGTCCCGCGCGACGCGCGATCGCGGCCAGATGCACGAGGCCGTTGGTCGAGCCTCCGATCGCCTGAAGCACGGTCAGCGCATTTCTGAAGGCGGTTTCGGTCAGGATCTCGCTCGGCTTCGGCCCGCCCCTGGCGAGCCTGACCGCCTCACGCCCGCTGGCTTCGGCGGCACGGATGCGGTCGGCATGGGTGGCTGGGATGGTGCCGGAGCCCGGCAGCGCGATGCCGAGCGCCTCGGCGAGGCAACCCATGGTGCTGGCCGTGCCCATCACCATGCAAGTGCCCTGCGTCGGCGCAAGACGTCCGCTCAGCACTTCGATCTCGGCCTCGTCGATCTGGCCGGCACGGTGCTGTCCCCAGAGGCGACGGCAATCGGTGCAGGCGCCGAGCACCTCGCCCTTGTGATGGCCGACGAGCATCGGGCCGGTGATCAGCTGGATCGCCGGGACGTCGGCGCTGACGGCGCCCATGAGCTGGGCCGGCACCGTTTTGTCGCAGCCGCCGATCAGCACCACGGAGTCGCAGGGTTGTGCCCGGATCATCTCCTCGGTGTCGATGGCCATGAGATTGCGCAGGAACATCGAGGTCGGGTTGGCGAAGGATTCGTGGATGGAGATCGTCGGGAACTCCATCGGCAGGCCGCCCGCCAGCATCACGCCGCGCTTCACGGCCTCGATCAGCCGCGGCACGTTGCCATGGCAGGGATTGAAGTCGCTGAAGGTGTTGGTGATGCCGATGATCGGCCGGTCGAGCGCATCGTCCGAGAAGCCCGCGGCCTTGATGAAGGCCTTGCGCAGGAACAGGGAGAAGCCGGGGTCGCCATAGGTCGCAAGATTGCGGCGCATGCCGCGTGCCGTCGTTTCGGAGGATGAGATATCATCGTCGCGCTTTGTCATGGCTCCATGGGAAACAGATCGTCGCCATGATTGTCAACAATTCTGTTGAAGAGTAATAATCTGGGATGCAGACGACTGTGTTGAAGCTTCAGACGACCGACCGCGCCCGTGGCATCGCCGCCACCTTGGAAGAGGAGATCGTGCTGGGCTGGCTAATGCCGCGCGAGCGGCTGGTCGAGGAGGAACTGGCCGAGCGCCTGGGCGTGAAGCGCCATGTCGTGCGTGAGGCTTTGGCCGAACTTGAACGGGTCGGGCTGGTCGAGCGCGTGCCCAATCGGGGCGCCTTCGTGAGGCTGCTGGATCCGACCGAGGTCCGGCAAATCTACTCGGTGCGGGAGGCGTTGGAGACGCTCGCCGCCGAGCAGATTCCCATGCCGGCGCCGGATCGGCTGCTGTCGCGATTGAAGGAGATACAGGACGCCCACAGTGCGGCCGTCGCCTCCGGCGACGCCCGCGCTGCTTTCCGCGCCAACATGATCTTCCACGAGGCCTTGTTCGCCGCTTGCGGCAATCCTCATCTCGTCGAACTGATCCAGGCCATGGCTCAGAAGGTTCATGGCGCGCGTTCGATCACGGCTGCGAGCGCGGAGCACCTGGCGCTCGCGCGCGACGAGCATCTCGGCATGATCGAAGCGATCAGGGCCGGAGATCGGGCCCGGCTGGTCGCACTTTGCCGCAAGCACCTCGGACCGTCGCGAGATGCTTACATCGCAGCGGCAGAGGCGCGTTTCGCGCGCTCGAAGACCATCGCACGTTAATGTCTTCCGGAATGATCAGGATCTGCCGCCGCGAGCTGGTCGGAACACCGTGCTTCGACTGCTCGGGATAAATGCTGCCGCCGGGCGCCGGCATTGCTCGGGCCGGCGGCGAGCCCCCGCCCTTGGTGCGATCGCTTGCATACTGAGCTTTTCAGCCGGAGGCTTGCCTTCGCGGCGCCCGCAAGGATGGTGCTCGGCTTTCGGACTTGGCGAACCTCACCGATTCCGCGCTCGATAGACAGCTCAGTCCCGGGAGGAAGGCGCTCTATGCCTGGCGCGCCGTCATCACCGCGCGGGTGAAACCGGGTTCGACGATGGTCAGGCTGCCGTCCGGCAGGCCGAGGATGCGGTCGATCGCGATGCCCTGGAACTGGAAGCGCTGATCCAGAGCCTCGATGGCGGCGTCTTCCTCCGCCGTTCCCATGGCGTCGATGGTGCGCGCGACCGCGTCGTGGCTGCTGGCGTTGAGATGGAGGATGATCTCGGCGGCGACCTCGGGATCGGCTACGGTGAAGGCACCTTCGGCCTTGCCCTGCGCGATGATCCCGGTCAGCACCGGCCGCATGACCGCGATCGAGGCGGCATTGATCCGGTGGTAGAGCAGCAGATTCTCAGGCCGGAAGACCACGTCGAAGGCGGCTCGGAACTTTGGCGCATCCGCCAGCTTCATGCTGCGGGAGCGCGCCATGAAGCCGTTCAGCCGTTCCAGGGCGCTGAGCGCAGGGTCGTCCAGGATATCGCGGACGCGCGCGACGGCATCCCGCGCCAGCCGGGCGGTGATCCCTTCCAGCAGATCTTCCTTGGCCTTGAAGTGGTGATAGAAGCCGCCCTTCGAGATGCCGACCTTGGCGATCACGTCGTTGACGGTCGTGCGCTCGTAGCCGCGCTCGAAGAACAGCGCCTGTGCGCCATCGAGGATCTCGTTCCTGCGATCATCGGCCGATTTCACGATACGGGGCATGCAGCACGCTTTCGCTTGACGACCGACCGTCGGTCTGTAAAGTGACCGACGGTCGGTCTTTCGGAATTGTGCGCGACTGCCGCCGCCGGCGCAACGCTCTCGATATGCCATTATCGCGAGTCGGGATGCCGCCGCGCCGCCTCCTTCGGGGGATGCCGTGAAGTTCGCTCGCCTTGCTCTTCTTGTTCCTGTCCTTGTCCTCGCCGGCGGGGCCTACTGGTTCCTGGCCAGGCCGCCCGCGGTCGCGACCGTCGTGCCGAAGCGCGGTGATGCGGCGGAGATCGTCTACGCCACCGGCACGGTCGAACCGCGGATCTGGGCCAAGGTCACGGCCCTGGTGCGCGAGCGCATCGTCGAGCGCTGCGACTGCGAAGGGCAACGCGTGGAGCAGGGGCAGATCCTCGCACGGCTCGACAGCGCCCAGGCCGAGGCGACCTTGGCCGAGCTCAAGGCGCGTCAGAAGCTCGCCACCGCCGAGCATGACCGGCTTGCGGTCCTGGTCGAGCGCAATGTGATGAGCCAGCAGGCGCTCGACCGGGCGCGCAGCGAGATGGGGCAGTCATCCGCGCTGATCGCCGGCCAGACCGCGCGCCTGGAGAACTACGTGCTGCGCGCCCCGATGCGCGGCACCGTGCTGCGCCGCGATGGCGAGGTCGGCGAGATCGCCGAGCCCGGCACTGTGCTGTTCTGGATCGGCGAGGCCAGGCCGTTGCGCGTCGTCGCCGAGGTCAACGAGGAGGATATCCCGCAGGTCAAGCCCGGGCAGCGCGTCCTGGTCCGGGCCGATGCCTTTCCGGGCCGGACGCTGGAGGCGACCGTCGACAGCGTCACGCCAAAGGGGGATCCCGTCGCCAAGACCTATCGCGTCTATCTCGCCCTGCCGGACGACACGCCGCTGCTGATCGGCATGACCGCCGAGCTCAACATCGTCGCGCGGGTGGCGCGCGAGGCGCTGCTGCTGCCGGTCGCAGCCGTGCAGGGCAACGCTGTCTTCATCCTCGAAGGCGATCGCGCCCGCCGCCGCGAGCTGGCCATCGGCATTCGCGGCACGGACGATGTCGAGGTGCTCTCGGGTCTGCCCGATCAGGTGCGCGTGCTCACGCCCTTTCCCGACAAGCTCGCGGATGGCGCACGCGTCGTACCGCAAGGCGGCTGAGCCGTGCGGCTGATCCTCGCCCTCGCCTTGACCCATATCCGCGGACGCGGCCGGCAGACCCTGGTCGCGATCATCGGCGTCGCCCTTGGCGTCGGCTTCTCGATCGCGATGGCCTCGCTGATGCAGGGCGGCGAGGATGATTTCGTCGCGCGCCTCGTCGACACCATGCCGCATGTCGACATAACCGACGAATATCGCAGCGCCCGCCGCCAGCCGGCGCAGGATGCTTTCTCGGCCGTCGAGATTGCCGGCCTGCGGCCGAAGGACGACCGGCGCGGCATCCTCAACCCGACCGAGGCGACGGCGATGTTGCGCGCCTGGGTGCCGGGGCGGCTCGCGCTCAGCCTGAAGACGCAGGGCGTGGTGCGCTATTCCGGGCGCGATGTCGGCATCGCCATCATCGGCATTGAGCCGCAGGCCGAGATGCGCGTCTCCTCGCTGGTCAAGGATTTTCGCCAGGGCAGCTTCACTTCGTTGATCGCCGGCGGCAACAACATCGTCGTCGGCGACCGGCTGGCCCAGCGCCTCGGCGCCGAACTCGGCACCACGGTGACGGTGATCTCCTCGACCGGCCAGAGCCGGGCCTTCAAGATCGTCGGGCTGTTCCACACCGGCACCACCGCCCGCGACGAGGGCGAGGGCTATGTCCTGCTCAAGAATGCCCAGATCCTGAGCGAGCGCCCGAACGCGATCAACGAGATCAGGCTGAGGCTCGACGATCCCAACGCCGCGCCACAGGTGGCGCGCCGAGCCGAGGCCCAGCTCGGCTACAAGGCGGTGGCCTGGCAGGAGGCGAACGAATCGCTGCTCCAGGCCTTCGTGATCCGCAACGTCATCATGTACACCGTCGTCGGCGCGATCCTGCTCGTCGCCGGCTTCGGCATCTTCAACATCATCTCTACCATCACCCATGAGAAGGCGCGCGACATCGCCATCCTGAAGTCGCTCGGCTTCACCGAGACCGATATGCGCCGCCTGTTCCTGCTCGAGGGCCTGGCGCTGGGCGCCGGCGGCTCGCTGGTCGGCTGGGCGGTCGGGCTCGGCCTGTGCTTCGCGCTCTCCCTTGTCCGCTTTGAATTGTCGGGCGCCGCGGTGGCGCAGGAGATTACCCGCCTGCCTCTGGCCTGGAGCTTCTGGCACTACCTGATCGCCGCCGGCTTCGCGCTGGTCTCGGCCGGCGTCGCCGGCTACCTGCCGGCGCGGCAGGCGGCGCGGCTCAACCCGGTCGACATCATCCGAGGCGCGACATGAGCGCGCTGATCGAGACCACGGAGCTCACCCGCATATTGCCCGCCGCCGTGCCGGTGACGCTGGTCCAGGACATCTCGCTGGCGATCGGCGCGGGCGAGTTCGTCGCGATCACCGGCCCTTCCGGCTCCGGCAAGTCCTCGCTGCTCTATCTGCTCGGGCTGCTCGACAAGCCGACCGGCGGCACGCTCGCCATCGAGGGCCGGGACATGGCCGGGCTGACCGAGCGCGAGCGCGCCGGCATCCGGCTGGCGACGCTCGGCTTCGTCTTCCAGTTCCACTTCCTGCTGCCCGAATTCACGGTGCGGGAGAATGTCGAGATTCCGATGCGCCGCCTCGGCCGTCTCGGAACTGTCGCGATGCGCGAGCGCTCGACGGAGCTGCTGACGGCGCTCGGCCTGGCTGACCATCTCGACAAGCGGCCCGACCAGCTCTCCGGCGGCCAGCGCCAGCGCGTCGCTGTCGCCCGTGCACTCGCCAACGACCCGCCGCTGATCCTCGCCGATGAGCCGACCGGCAGCCTCGACAGCCGGAATTCCGAGCAGGTCTTCACCATCCTCGACGCGCTGGTGCGCGAGCGCGGCAAGACGGTCGTCGCCGTGACGCACGACACCGACATGGCGGCGAAGGCGAGCCGGCGCATCCATCTGGTCGACGGTCGGCTGGCCCGGAGCTGAGAACCTATCGCAGGAACGCCGCACGGCGGGCCTGAGCCGCCATGGCGCAGGCGAGCGCGGCCGCCGAGAAGAAGGTCTCGATGCTGCGGACGTCGATCATGGCGCGGTGATCGCGCCTTCAGCCGCGACATCGACGGATCTTCCGCATGTCATCATGCAGAAGGGGACGAACCGGCCGCCACTCAGGCGATCGGCTCGTGATCGGCCGACAGGTCTCCGGCAAAGCGCGCGATGGCGAGCCTTATCGTCTCCGCGATCACGGCGGTCTTGTCGAGACAGCGGAATTGCGGGCCGGCGACGACGATCGAGAGCCGCCGGTGATGGACGGGGAGGGGGAATGCGACGCCGACGAGATCGGGGCTGAAGTCGCCATTGCTGAAATGATAGCCGCGGGCGGCGGAGCGCCTGATCTCTGCCTCGACCGCTTCGATGCTCATCGGCGTCGTTGCCGAATAGCGCTCGAAGCTGAGCTTGCGATACAGCGCCTGGCGCTCCGCCGGGGCATATTGGGCGAGGATGGCGCGGCCCGTCGAACTGGCGTGGATCGGCAGGCGATGGCCCACGCGCGCGAAATACCGGATCGGCGCCTTCGATTCGACGACATGGATGAAGATCGCATGCGTGCTCGCGGGCGCGCCGATCGCCGTGGTTTCGCCCGTCTCCTCGGCGATCTCCGCAACGAGCTGGAGGGCGGCTTCCGGCAGCGGCTCCGCCTTCGATACCGCCTGCGCCATGGCAAGCCAGCGCGGGCTGGGATAATAGCCGCCCCGCGCCCTCGGCTCGTAGAGATAGCCCTTCTCCGCGAGGGTACCGATCAGGTTGAAGGTGCTGGAGCGCGGCCAGCCGAGCTCGTCCGAGAGCTCGGCGAGAGTCGCCGGGCGCTGCCGGCGGGCGAAGAACTCGAGAAGCTCCAGAACGTTGGCCGCCTGCTTGACCTGCATGCTTCTTCCTGCTGCGCCTCGATCGCGACTAGGACGGGGAGAGCGACGCCAGAATGCGCTCGGCAGCCCGCAGATGCGGCTTGTCGATCATCTGACCGTCGATTTTCACTACGCCGAGATCGGCCTGATTGCCAAATGCCTCGGTGATGCGGCGCGCCCAGGCGATCTCCTGTTCGCTCGGCCTGAACGCCAGATTGACCGGTCCGACATGTTTCGGATGGATCACGCCCTTGGCCATGAAGCCGTCGCGCCGCGCATCCCGCGCCTCCTGCTCCACGGCGGCGAGATCGTCGATCGCGGTGGCGACCGTGTCCACGGCGACGACGCCGGCCGCCGCCGCGCCGGCGAGGCAGAGGTTCCGCGCAAGCTGATAGGGCGGCAGTACGCCGTGCGCGTCGCGGTTGGAGGTGGCGCCGAAGGAGGCGGCCAGATCTTCCGCGCCCCACATCATCCCCCAGAGCCGCTCGGAGCAGCCGCGATAGCCGCCGAGGGTGAAGAGCGATGCGGTCGTCTCGGTGACGATGGCGAGGATGAGCGTGCGGCCGGCTTCGATCCCGCAGGCGGCTTCGAGCGCGTCGAGCATGTGCGCCAGGCGCTGGACCTGCGCCGGGCCGTCGCATTTCGGCAGGACGATGCCGTCCGGCCGGTGCGGCATCACGGCTGCGAGGTCGACGGCGCTGAGGCCCGTATCGAAGGCGTTGATGCGGACGAGCAGCTTCTGGGGCCCCCGCGGAGCCTGCAGCATCGTCGCCGTCTCGCGGCGCGCGGTCTCCTTGGCGTCGCGCGCGACGGAATCTTCGAGGTCGAGGATCAGCGCGTCGGCGCCGCATTCGCTGGCGCGGGCGAATTTCCTGGCGCTGTCGCCGGGAACGAAGAGGAGGCTGCGCATCAGGCAGCCGCCTTGCGCCGGTGCATCATGGCCATGCGCCGGCACATTGCCACGACCTCGCCGCGCTGGTTCAGGCATTCATGCTCGAATTCGACGAGCCCGGCCGCCGGGCGCGACTTGCTCTCGCGTTTGGCGAGGACCTTCGTCCGGGAGCGCAGGGTGTCGCCGTGGAAGACCGGCTTCGGGAAGCGCACGTCGCTCATGCCGAGATTGCCGATCGTGGTGCCGAGCGTCGTGTCCGAAACGCTCATCCCGATCATGATGCCGAGCGTGTAGAGGCTGTTGAACAGTGGCTGGCCCCATTCGGTCCGGCTCGCGAAATCGGCGTCGATATGGAGCGGTTGCGGGTTCAGCGTCATCAGGCTGAAGCTGATGTTGTCCTGCTCGGTGACCGTTCGGGTATAGGCATGTTCGAAGGTCTGCCCGACCTCGAACTCCTCGAAGTAACGTCCGGCCATCATCGTGCTCCTGCGGTTCCATTCGCTTCGGGGATATCGGCCGCGGCGCGGAGGGCGCCGGCGGCCTGCAATCGATCGATCAGGGCGGTGGGCAGGCCCCACTCCGCCAGAGCGGCCCGCCCGCCCATGCCGGGTGCCCGCGCCGCCGTCGGAGCGGCGGGAGGCGTTCGGCTGAAACGCGGCTGCGGCGCGGGCTGCACGACGCCGTCGATGACGACGAAGCTCGCCCGCGCCTTCGCCTGGTCGTGCTCCGGTGCCTCGGCGAGGCTGAGCACGGGTGCGAAGCAGGCATCCGTGCCTTCGAGCACCTCGCACCATGCCGCGCGGCTGCGCTCGGCGAAGCGCCGGCGCAGCAGCTCGCGGGCATGCGGCCAGGACGCGCGGTCGTCGACATCGGGGAAGCCGGCCGGGTCGAAGCCGATCCGGCGCAGCAAGTCGTCCCGAAACTTCTTCTCGATCGGGGCGATGGCGATCCATCCGCCATCGGCGCAAGCGTAGGTCTCGTAATGCGGCGCGCCTGAATCGAGCAGGTTCGTGCCCCGCTCGGGCCTGTGGATGCCGGCGGCCGCAAGGCCGAAGAGGCTTGCCATCAGCGTCGCGCTGCCCTCGACCATGGCGGCGTCGACGACCTGGCCCTTGCCGGAGCGGCCGGCTTCGAGCAGGGCGCAGACGATGCCGAAGGCGAGCAGCATGGCACCGCCGCCATAATCGCCGATCAGGTTGAGCGGCACGCTCGGAGCCTGGCCGGCGCGGCCGATCGCGGAGAGCGCACCGGACAGCGCGATGTAGTTGAGGTCGTGGCCGGCGGCCTTGGCGAGCGGGCCGTCCTGCCCCCAGCCGGTGACGCGTCCGTAGACCAGCCGCGGATTGCGCACCAGGCAGATCTCCGGCCCCAGCCCGAGGCGCTCCATGGTTCCGGGCCGGAAACCTTCGATCAGCGCGTCGGCCTGATCGATGAGTTCAAGCGCGCAGGCGATCGCTTCCGGCCGCTTCAGGTCGAGAGCGACCGAACGGCGCCCGCGACGGGTGACGTCGAACCGGGTCGGCTTCTCGATGCCGAGTCCGCTCGGCTCCAGCCTGTCGATGATGATGACGTCGGCGCCGAGATCGGAGAGCAGCATGGCCGCCATCGGGGCCGGGCCGATGCCGGCGATCTCGACCACCTTGACGCCTGCGAGCGGGCCGCCGCGAGCCACAGTCATCGGGTATCTCCTTCGCACAGGCTGCGCTCCAGCATCTCGCGATGCTGCGGTGCCGCGATCGCGATCAGGGCACGAGCCCGTTCGGCGTCGCTGCGATGGGCGAGCTCGGCGATGCCGTACTCGGTCACGATCGTGTCGGCGTCGGTGCGGGCGACCGTGACCGTCGCAACCCGGGGCACGATCCGCGAGACCTTCCCGGTCCGATCGGTGGCACGCAGGGCGACGATGGCGCGGCCGCCCTGCGATGCCCTTGCTCCGCGGATGAAGTCGCACATCCCGCCAGCGCCGCCGACAGGGGCCCCATCGGCGGTTTCGGCATTGATCTGGCCGGACAGGTCGACCTCGATCGCAGCGTTGATGGCGGTCATCCGCTCCTGTCGCGCGAGAACGGAATGGGCGTGGGTATGGGCGGCGGGGCGCAGCCGGATGGCGTCGTTGCGGTCGAGCATGTCGAAGGCACGCCGCGATCCGACGACGACATTGGCGACGGCCTGCCCGCGATCGACGGTTTTGCGGGCATCGGTGAAGACGCCGCCCGCGATCAGCTCCGCCATCCGGTCGCCGAAGACGCCGGAATGGATGCCGAGCTCGCGATGATCCGCGAAGCCGTCGAGGATCGCATCTGGGATGGCGCCGATGCCGATCTGGATGGTCGCGCCGTCGGGCACCAGCGCCGCGACATGGCCTGCGATCGCGCGCTCGACCTCTCCTGCGGCGGTCGCGGGAGAGGAGACCGGCTCGCGTTCCGTCTCGACGAGCGCATCGACGCGCAGGCCGGGGGCGATTTCCGCCCCGACGCACCAGGGCGCGCGGCTGCTCACCTCGGCGATGACGCAGCGTGCTTGGCGGGCCGCGGCGAGGACGTAGTCGTTGGCGAGCGTCGCGCACAGGCCGCCCGGCCCTGCCGCAAGCTGGAGGAGCACGACGTCGGCCCGGATGCGTCCCGACGCGAAGCCGGCCTCGAGCGCGCCGTAGTGAAGCGGCCAGACGTCGAGCTGCCTGCGCCGGGCGAGCCGGCTCGCCCGGCCCATTGCGCCATAGCCGGCGAACCGCATTTCCGCCGGTGCCGCATCGAAGCTGGTCGAGGTCACGGTGCCGAGGAAGGTCTCGAACGGCCCGGCCGCGCCGAGCGCCGCGGGCAACGCGGCGGCGAGCGTCTGCGGCTCCGCGGAAACCTGGCCGCACAGAACCCGATCACCGGGCCTGATGAACGCGGCCAGATCCAGCGCCCCTGCCTCGATCCGGCGCATTCAGTAGGACTTCGGCAGGCCGAGCACCTTCTCGGCGATGAAGCAGAGCACGAGCTGCGGGCTGATCGGCGCGATGCGCGGGATCATCACTTCGCGCAGATAGCGCTCGACATGGAATTCCTTGGCATAGCCGAAGCCGCCATGGGTCATCACCGCCTGCTGGCAGGCATCGAAGCCCGCTTCGCCGGCGAGATATTTGGCGGCATTGGCGCTGGCGCCGCAGGGCAGGCCGGAATCATACTCCCAGGCCGCGCGCATCACCATCAGCCAGGCGGCCTCGAGCTGCATCCAGTTGCGGGCGAGCGGATGCTGGATCGCCTGGTTCTGGCCGATCGGGCGGTTGAAGACGACGCGTTCCTTGGCATAGGCCGTCGCGCGGGCGAGAGCGAGCTGGCCGAGGCCGATCGCCTCCGAGGCGATCAGCACGCGCTCCGGGTTCATCCCGTGCAGGATGTATTCGAAGCCGCGCCCTTCCTCGCCGATGCGGTCTTCGACCGGGATCTCGAAACCCTCGATGAAGAGCTCGTTCGAGTCGACGACCTTGCGGCCCATCTTCTCGATCTCGTGCACCTTGATCCGGCTGCGGTCGAAATCGGTGTAGAACAGGCTCAGGCCGTGGGTCGGCTTCTTCACCTCCTCCAGCGGCGTGGTGCGCGCGAGCAGCAGGATCTTGTCGGCGACCTGGGCGGTCGAGATCCAGACCTTCTGCCCGTCGACGACATAGCGGTCGCCCTTGCGGACCGCGCGGGTCTTGAGCTGCGTCGTGTTGAGGCCGGTGTTCGGCTCGGTGACGGCGAAGCAGGCCTTCTCCTTGCCCTGGACCATGGGCGGCAGCATCCGCCGCTTCTGCTCCGCGGTGCCGTGGACGAGCACGGGGTTCAGGCCGAAGATATTGATGTGCAGGCAGGATGCGCCCGACATGCCGGCGCCTGATTCCGCGATCGCGCGCATCATGATCGCGGCCTCGGTGATGCCGAGCCCGGAACCGCCATATTCCTCGGGTATGCAGATGCCGAGCCAGCCGGCCTCAGCGAAGGCTGCGTAGAAATCCTCCGGGAAGCCGCCCTCGCGGTCGCGCTTCAGCCAGTAGTCGTCGCCGAAGCGCTTGCAGATCGCGGTGATCGCCTCGCGGATCGCTTCCTGGTCGTCACTCAGCCTGAAATCCATCTGCTCGTTCCTCAGCTTTCCGCCATGTCCGGGGTGCGTTCCGGCGCCAGCAGCGCGCGCCGCGCCGCCAGGTCCTCGATCTCTCGCTCCGAGAAGCCAGCCTCGCGCAGGATCGCGACGCCGTCCTGCCCCTTGCGCGGCGGCAGGCGCCGGATCTCGCTGGGCGTGCGGGACCAGGAGGCGGCGAGCCGCATCATCCGCAGACGCCCCTCGGTGGGGTGGTCGACGGGCTGGAAGAAGCCGGTCTTCTCCAGATGCGGGTCGCTGAGCACGCTGTCGAAATCGTGCATGGGCATCGACGGGATGTCGGCGCGCTCCAGCAGGTCCAGCCACTCCGCCGTGCTGCGCTGCGTGAAGATGCGTCCGAGCTCGCCATAGACATGGTCGATGGCGGCGATCCGATTGGCGAAACTCGCAAAACGCGGGTCGCGCTGCGGCAGGTCCGCCTGGCCGATCGCCGTCAGGAAGCTCGTCCACTGCTTGTCGGTGTAGATCAGGGCGCAGACATAGCCGTCGCTGGTGCGGTAGGGCCGGCGATCCGGCGAGAGCTGGCGGGGATAGCCTCCGCCGCCGATCGGCGGCTCGAAGGTAAGGCCGCCGAGATGGTCGCCCAGCACGAAGCCGACCATGGTCTCGAACATCGGAATGTCGACCTGCTGGCCGAGGCCGGTGCGGTCCCGATTCACCAGCGTGGCGCAGATCGCGCCGACCGCGGCCAGGCCCACCACCCGATCGGCGACTGCGGAAGGAACGTAGCGCGGCGTGCCGTCGCCGGCTTTGGCGATCAGGGCGGACATCACCGAGGCGCCCTGGATCAGGTCGTCATAGGCCGGCCTGGCGGCATAGGGGCCATCCTGCCCGAAGCCGAAGAGCCCGGCATAGACGAGGCGCGGATTGATCGCGGCCAGCGTTTCGTAGCCGAGGCCCAGCCGGCGCATCGCCTGCGGGCGGATGTTGTAGACCAGCACGTCCGCATCGGCCGCCAGCTTCAGCAGGGCCTGCCGGCCGGCATCCTGCTTCAGGTCGAGGCAGATGCTGCGCTTGTTGCGGTTGGCGTTGAGGTAGATCGCGCCCATGCCTGGATTTCGAGACGGTGCGATCTGGCGGGTGACGTCGCCGTCCGGCGCCTCGACCTTGATCACGTCGGCGCCCATGTCGCCCAGCATCTGCGTCGCATAGGGCCCCATCAGGACCGACGTCATGTCGATGATCTTGGTGCCTTCGAGCGGACCCATGCCTCTTCCTTTCAGGCCGTGACTGGCCGATGCAGATATTCATATACAGGGATTATTTGTCCAGAGAAGATGCGATTAATGCTGCGTTGCCGCATCGATTTGGTGCGATGCGAGATTTAAGTGCAGGTGGTGCGAGGCCAATTTCACAATATTTTTCAATGAAATAGCGGGGTTTTGAATTTTTTCGGCGATGCATGTGTGCGGTTGACACTCAAATTCATCACTGTGTACAGATTTATCCGACCCATGAACCGGAGGTGCTCGTGGCCATCGCGTTGGACCCTCAATCGGAGCTGCGGGCGCCGGCAGGATCGCTGGTCCGCTACGATCGTCTCTTCGTCGGGGGCGAATGGGTTGCTCCGCTCGATGGCGGTCTCGTTGAAAGCATCGATCCCGCCACCGGCCTGCCCTGGGCGGAGGTCGGCTTCGGCGGCCCGCGCGACATCGACCGCGCCGTCGCGGCGGCGCGCGAGGCCTTCGAAGGGCCGTGGCGCCGTATGCCTGGTTGGGAGAGGGCGGCCTTGCTCCGTCGCCTCGCCGATCTCTATCGCGAGCATGCGGGCGAGATGGCCGTGCTGGAGTCGCGGGATTCGGGCCGTGCGATCCGCGAGGCACGCGCCGATCTCGGCGCGCACCATCATTGGTACCAGTGGTTCGCGTCGCTTGCCGACAAGATTTCCGGCCGCACCATCCCGATGGACGATACGGTGCATTGCTTCACCACGCGCGTTCCGGTCGGCGTCGTCGGGGCGATCACGCCGTGGAACGCGCCGATGCTGACGACGACCTGGAAGGTTGCGCCGGCGCTCGCGGCAGGCTGCACCGTCGTGCTGAAGCCGGCCGAGCAGACACCGGTCACTGCGCTGGAATTGGCCCGGCTGATCGAGAAGGCCGGCTTTCCGCCCGGCGTCTTCAATGTCGTGCCGGGCTACGGGCGCGACGCCGGCGCCCGCCTCGTCGCCCATCCGGGCGTCGACAAGATCGCCTTTACCGGCGAGGGGCGTACGGCCAAGACGATCCTGCGCAACGGCGCGGACAATCTGAAGCGCTTCTCGTTCGAGCTCGGCGGCAAAGCGCCGCACATCATCTTCGCGGACGCCGACGTCGATCAGGCCGTCAACGCCGCGACGTCCTCGGCCTGGGCCGTCTGCGGCCAGAGCTGCGCGCTCGGCTCGCGGGTCCTGGTCGAGCGGCCGATCTACGACCGCGTGGTGGCCGCCTTCGCCGAGCGCGCGCGGAAGGTCCGCGTCGGCATGCCGCTCGACGAGACGACGCATATGGGGCCGCAGGCGCATGCCGAGCAGCTCGACAAGACGCTCTCCTACATCAAGATCGGCCGGTCCGAGGGGGCCGAGCTGATCGCCGGCGGCGGGCGGCTGACGGACGGGCCGCTTGCGAACGGCTACTTCGTCGCCCCGACCGTCTTCGCCAATGTCGCCAACGAGATGCGGATCGCCCGGGAGGAGATCTTCGGTCCGGTTGCCGCGCTGATCCCCTTCTCGGGCGAGGAGGAGGCGGTCGCGATCGCCAACGACACGACCTATGGGCTGACAGCTGGCCTCTGGACCCGCGATGTCGGGCGGGCGCACCGCGTCTCGGCGCGCATCCAGGCCGGCATCGTCTGGGTCAACACCTATCGCTACATCCGCTGGTCGACGCCCTATGGCGGGTTCAAGGCCAGCGGCTGGGGACGGGAGAACGGGCTCGAGGCGCTCGACAACTTCCTGGAAACGCGGACCACGGTCGTCAGCACGACCGGGCAGTTTCCCGACGCTTATGCCCAGTAATCCATCGGAGGGAACGACCATGCGTCTCGCAGGCAAGCTTGCCGTCATCACCGCCGCGGCATCGGGGATGGGAAAGGCCGGCGTCGAGCTGTTCCTGCGCGAGGGAGCAAAGGTCGTCGCCATCGACGTCAATGCCGAGGCTCTGGCGCAACTCGCGGCGGAAGCGAAGGCGAGGGGGCAGAGCGTCGAGACCTTGCAGGCCGATCTCTCCCGCCAGGAGGTGATGCGCTCCTCCGTTCACGAGGCGGCGGCGCGCCTGGGCGGCATCGATGTCATGTGGGCCCATGCCGGCATTCCCGGCCCCGCCGGCATCGAGGACCTCGACCTGCCTGCCTATGACCGGGCGATGGCGCTGAATGTCGACTCGGCGGCGCTGGCGGCGGGCGAGGTCATCAAGCACATGCGCAAGCGCGGCAGCGGCTCGCTGATCTTCACCGCCTCGGTCTCCGGGCTCGTCGGCTCGATGTTCAGCCCGGTCTACTCGGCCGCCAAGTTCGCCGTCGTCGGGTTGACCAAGTCGCTGGCGCAGACATTCGCGCCCGACAGGGTCCGGGTGAACGTGATCTGCCCGGGCCTCACCGACACGCCGATGGCCTTCAACTTCACCAGCCGATCCGGCGACCCGGCCGAGGCGGCGGCGAACGAGAGGAAGCTGCTTGCGGCCGTGCCGCTCGGACGACTCTGCCGCCCGGATGAAATCGCCCATGCCGCGCTCTGGCTGGCGTCCGACGACGCGTCCTTCGTGACCGGCGTCGCCTTGCCGGTCGATGGCGGATTCACGGCCCGCTAGGCGCCAGGGAGGGGATATGCGGTTCTTCTGCATCGAGGAGTTCGGCGCACCGCTGGCGGCGGCCGAGAAGCCGCAGCCGGTGCCGGCCGGCCGCGAGGTCGTGATCAGGGTCAAGGCGGCCGGAGTCTGCCACAGCGACATCCATCTCTGGGAGGGCGGCTATGATCTCGGCGCCGGGCGCAAGCTCTCGCTGCGGGATCGCGGCGTCGCGCTGCCGATCACCATGGGGCACGAAACGGTCGGCGAGGTCGTCGCGCTCGGGCCGGAGGCCGAAGGCGTCGCTCTCGGCGAACGCTGCCTCGCCTATCCCTGGATCGGCTGCGGCCAGTGCCAGACCTGCCGGGACGGTTTCGAGAACTACTGCGCCAAGGCTGGCTATCTCGGTGTGCATCGCGATGGCGGCTATGCCGAATATCTGCGCGTGCCGGATGCGCGCTACCTCCTGCCGATCGGCGACCTGGATCCGGCGCAGGTTGCCCCTCTCGCCTGCTCCGGCGTCACCACCTACAGCGCCCTGAAGAAGCTCGGCGACCAGATCGAGCGCCAGCCCGTTCTGGTCATCGGCGCCGGCGGGCTCGGGCTGATGTGCATTCAGATCCTGCGCGCGCTCGGCGGCGTCGGCGCCGTGCTGGTCGATCTCGATCCGGCCAAGCGCCGATCCGCCCTGGAAGCGGGAGCGATCGCTGCGGTCGACGGGGCCGCGCCCGATGCGCTGGCGCAGATCGCCGAGGCACTCGGCGGCCCCGCCCAATCGGTGGTCGATCTCGTGGGCAACGAAAAATCGGCGGCTCTCGGCTTCGACGCGCTCGCCAAGGGCGGGACGCTGGTGATCGTCGGGCTGTTCGGGGGCACGGCGCCGTGGTCGCTGCCGCTCATCCCGATGAAGGCCGCCCGCATCCAGGGCAGCCTCGTCGGCAACCTCGCCGAGCTGCGCGAGCTCGTCGCGCTCGCTCGTGCCGGCAAGATCGCGCCGATCCCGGTAACGCGGCTGCCGCTCGACAGCGCCAACGATGCCCTGGTCGGTCTGCGCGAGGGCCGCTTCGTCGGCCGCGCGGTGCTGTGTCCATGAGCCCGCGACCATGAACTGACGACCAGGAGCAGGCACGGGCAGAAGAACCCGCGCCGCATTCACCAGGGGAGGGAAGACGACCATGACGAAGTTCAGGATCGACCGCAGGCAGACGCTTCTGATGGGGGCTGCGATCGCCATGCCCGCCATCGTTCCCTCTCGCGGGCGCGCCGCGACGGAAGCCTTGAAGATCGGCGTGCTGGTGCCGACGACCGGCGTTCACGCCTCCGACGGCATCCGGATGCTCAAGGCGCATCAGCTGGCCGCCAAGATGATCAATGAATCGGGCGGTCTCAAATCGCTCGGCGGCGCCAAGGTCGAATTGCTGGTCACCGACATCCAGTCGAAGCCGGAGGTCTCCCGCGCCGAAGCGGAGAGGCTGATCAGCCGCGAGCGGGTGAGCGCGCTCACGGGCGCCTGGGCGTCGGCGACGACCATTCCCGCGGCGCAGATCGCCGACCGCAACCGCACACCCTTCATGATCACCAGCGCCGTCAACGACGCGCTGACCGAGCAGGGCATGAAATATGTCTTCCGGACCGCGGTGAAGGCAAAATGGTTCGGCGGCTACATCGCCGATTTCCTCGATTATCAGAAATCGAAGGGCATCTCGGTCGGCAAGATCGCCCTCGCCACCGAGGACGGGCCGGCCGGCCAGGCCGTCCGCAGCAACTACACCTCGGTCATGCCCGGGCGCGGCTACCCGATCCTGACGGACGAGACCTTCCGCACCGGCACGCCCGACTTCAGCACCATCGCCACCAAGCTGCGCACCAGCGGTGCCGACGGGCTGCTGACCTGTGCCTATGCCGAGGACTCGACCGTGCTGCTGCGGGCGCTGGCCGCGCAGGGTTTCCGCCCCCTCTATGTCGGCTTCGGCGGCGCGCATGTGAACCAGACGGTCCTCGCCGCCGGCAAGCCCAGCGACCGGACCTTCGGCGTCGTCGAATGGTCTCCCGACCTGAACAAGCCGGCGAGCCAGGCCTTCGTGAAGGCCTTCGCGGAAGCGCATCCGGGCGAGACGCCGCTCAGCAACCAGGCCCAGGCCTTCGTCGCGACCTATGCGCTGGCGCTGGCTGCCGACGCGGCCAAGTCGACCGATCGCAACGCGATCCGCGAGGCGCTGACCACGCTGAAGATCACGGACGGCCCCGCCGCGGTGCTGCCGGCCCCCGTGCTCTCCTTCGACGAGCAGGGGCAGTCGCCGGCGACCTGCGTCATCGTCCAGGCGATCGAAGGCAAGTTCGTCACTGTCTGGCCGGAAGCCGTCGCCGCCCGCCCGCCGGCACCCGTCCAGGGCTGACCGGCCGATCCGTCACGATCCGCCGCGCCTGGCCGCAAGGCAGAGGCGCGGCGCGCGAGGAGCCGCATGTCGACGACCATCTTTCTCCAGGCCCTGCTCAGCGGGCTCACCAACGGGGCGATCTACGCGCTCGTCGCGGTGGGGCTGACGCTCGTCTTCGGCGTCATGCGCATCGTCAATTTCGCCCATGGCGAGTTTCTGATGCTCGCCATGTATGGCGGCTATCTCGCCTTCACCTTCCTGGGCCTCGACCCGATCCTCGCGGTCTTCCTGGTCGCGCCCGTGCTGATGCTGATGGGCTACCTGCTCTTCGACGGGTTGATCCGCCCGGCGCTGAAGGTGCCGGAGATCAACCAGATGGCGGTCACGCTCGGCCTGTCGCTGTTGCTGCAATATCTCGCGCTCGTTGCCTTCAAGGCCGACAATCTGCTGGTGACGCAGGAGCGTTCCACGGCGAGCATCTGGCTCGGCCCGGTGCTGATCCAGATGCCGCAGGCGATCGCCGCCCTGGCCTCGATCATCCTGCTCGGGCTGTTCTATCTGGTCCTGCGCAAGACCGATCTCGGACTGATCATGCGCGTCGTCTCGCAGTCGCGCGACGGGGCGGCCCTCTCGGGCATCGACATCAGCGGCACCTATCGCTGGGCGATGGCGATCGGCCTGGGCACGCTCGGCATTGCCGGGCCGCTGATGGTGTCGGCGCTCTACGTCAACCCGCATGTCGGGCAGCTCTTCACGCTGAAGGCCTTCGTCATCGTCATCGTCGGCGGCATGGGCTCCTTCGGCGGCGTGCTGATCGGCGCGCTGCTGGTCGGCATCGCGGAGAGCATCGCCGCCTCCTGGCTGACCGCCTCGGTTGCCGCCGCTGTGCCCTTCGCGCTGCTGATTCTGGTCATGCTGCTGCGGCCGGAAGGCCTCGTCCCGGCCGGGGGATCGCGCTGATGCTCCGTCGTTTCCTTCCCGCGCTGGTGCCGACGATGCTGGCGATCGCCGGATTCGGCGTCGGGCTCGCCGATCCGTATTTCATGGAGATCTTCATCATGGTCGGGCTGATCGGCACCGTCGCCGTCGCCTGGAACCTGATGGCGGGCTTCACCGGCCTGGTCTCGCTGGGCCATTCGCTGTTCTTCGGCATCGGCGCCTACACCGTCGCCTATGGCCAGGTCGGTTTCGGGCTGGGCCCGCTCGCGACCTGGCCGATCGCGATGCTTATGGCGGCCGCGAGCGCTCTTTGCATCGGCCTGCTCTGCTTCCGCTACGGGCTGCGCGGCTATTTCTTCTCGATCGCCACGCTCGCCTTCAGCGAAGTGGCGTTCCTGCTCGTCTCGGCGACGCTTTGGCTCGGCCGGTCCGATGGCATGATGTTGCCTTCCTCGCCCGACGCGCTGCGCTATCTGCAGTTCGACCACAAATGGCCCTATGGCCTGATCATCGTCGCCTTCCTCGCGCTGACGCTCTTCCTCTCCCAGGCGTTCCTGACGGCGCGGCCGGGCTATTACTGGCGGGCGCTGCGCGACAACGAAGGGGCGGCCGAAGCCCTCGGCGTCCCGGCGATGCGCTACAAGCTGCTGGTCTTCGCGCTCAGCGCCGTGCTGACAGCGCTCGGCGGTGCGATCTTCGCCAACACCTTCGCCTTCGTCGACCCACGTTCGACGCTGGGCGTCGAGCTCTCGATCCAGCTGCTGGTCTTCGGGATCATCGGCGGCCTCGGCTTGCTCTGGGGGCCGCTGCTCGGCGCAGCCCTGCTGATCCCGGCCGGCGAGCTGCTGCGAACCTATCTCGGCTCCGGTTTCCACGGCATCAACATCGTCGCTTACGCGCTGCTGATGATCGTGCTGGCGCTGCTGCTGCCGCAGGGACTGGGCGGCGTGCTGGGCGCGCGCCTCGCGCGGCCCTCGGCGGAGAAGCGGGCCACGGCCGACCAGGCTCCTGCCGTGGAGGCTGCGTCATGAGTGCGCCGCAGCCATTGCTCGCCGTCGCGGGGCTCGGCAAGTCGTTCGGCGGGCTGAAGGCGGTCTCCGATGTCAGCTTCACGGTGATGCCCGGTGAGATCTTCGGCATCATCGGGCCGAACGGCGCCGGCAAGACGACCCTGTTCAACTGCCTCTCGGGGCTGCTTCCGCTGTCGGCCGGCACGGTGCATCTCGACGGGCGCCGCATCGACGGCCTGCGCCCGCACGAGATCTGTCGGCTCGGCCTCGCCCGGACGTTCCAGATCGTGCGTCCCTTCCACGGCATGAGCGTGCTGGAGAACGTCAAGGTCGCGGCCTTCGCCCGCCACCCGGCGTCCGCCGCCGCCGAGCAGCATGCCCGGCTGGCCTTGGGGCGGGTCGGCATGGCGCATCTCGCCGATCTCGACGCCGAGCGGCTCAGCGTCGCGGAGATGCGCCGCCTCGAGATCGCGCGCGCCATCGCGACGGAGCCGCGCCTGCTGCTGCTCGACGAGATGCTGGCCGGCCTGACCGCGACGGAGGCGGCCGCGCTCTGCGAACAGATCCGGCGGATCAACGCGGAGGGCGTCACCATCATGATGGTCGAGCATTCCGTGCCGATCATCAGCGAACTCTGCGGAAACGCCATCGTCCTCAATTTCGGCGAGATGCTGGCAAGCGGCGCAACCCGCGCGGTGCTGGACGATGCCCAGGTGCAGGAAGCCTATCTGGGGAGTGCCGCGTCGTGAGCCGCCTCGTCCTGCAAGGCGTCGCCACCGGATACGGCAAGGCTAACGTCATCCGCGGCATCGACCTGACCATCGAGAGCGGCCGGCGCGTCGCGCTGATCGGCTCCAACGGCGCGGGGAAAAGCACGATCGTCAAGGCGATCAACGGCCTGCTGCCGACGCGGGCCGGCACGATCGACTGGGACGGGACCACGCTCGGCGCCATGAAGGCCTCCGACCGCACACGCGCGGGCATCGGCACCGTGCCGGAAGGGCGGATGCTCTTCCCGGAATGCACGGTGAGGGAGAACCTCGTCGCCGCCAGCACTTTCGGCGCCGCGAAGGAGCACCGCGAGCAGGGGCTCGAGCGGGTCTACGGGCTGTTCCCGCGCTTGCGCGAACGCGCCGGCCAGCGCGCAGGCACGCTCTCGGGAGGTGAGCAGCAGATGGTCGCGATCGGCCGGGCGCTGATGACCCGTCCGCGCCTGCTCGTGCTCGACGAGCCCTCGATCGGTCTCGCGCCGAAGGTCGTCGCAGAGATCTTCGAGGTGCTGAGCAGGCTCACCCGGGAGGGCCTCAGCCTGCTGCTGGTCGAGCAGAACGTCCAGCTCAGCCTGCGTTTCGTCGATGAAGCCTATGTCCTTCGCCAGGGGCAGGTCGTCCTGCAGGGCGCGGCCGCCGAGCTTCTCGACCATCCACAGGTCCGCACCGCCTATCTTGGACAATGATCCCATGAATATTGCGTCCCTCCTCTCGCGTGCCGCGACGGTGACCCCCGGCAGGACCGCGGTGTTCGAGGGAACGACACCGGTCTGGAGCTATGGCGAATGGGCCTCGCTCGCCGCGCGGCTCGCCGCGGGCCTCTGCGGCAGGCATGGCCTGCGAGCCGGTGACCGCGTCGCGCTGGTCATGCGCAACTGTCCCGACTATCTGGCCCTGCTCTTCGCCTGCTGGCGGGCGGGGCTGATCTGCGTGCCGGTGAACGCGAAGCTCCATGCCCGGGAGGTGGCGCATATCCTCGACGATTCCGGCGCGGCGCTCGTCTTCGTCACGGCCGATCTCGCAGGCACGGTCTCCGAGGCGCTGGGTTTCATGCAGGGGCGGCAGCCGCCGGTCATCGCGGTCGGCGGCAAGGATCACCGCGCGCTGATGCAGTCGGATGAGGCGGCGGAGAGCGATGTCGCGGCGGGCGACCCGGCCTGGCTGTTCTACACCAGCGGCACGACCGGCCGGTCCAAGGGAGCGGTGCTGTCCCATCGCAACCTGCGCGCGATGACATTGGGCTATCTGGCGGAGGTCGACACGGTCTCACCGCGAGACTGCATCCTGCACCCGGCGCCATTGTCTCACGGATCCGGCCTCTATGCCCTGCCGCATGTCGCCGGCATGGCCGCCCAGGTGGTGCCGGAAAGCGGCCGCTTCGACCCCGTCGAGCTCGCGTCGCTCCTGCGCAGCCACACGGGCTGCGCCTTCTTCGCCGCGCCCACCATCGTGACCCGCCTGATGAATGCCGGCGTCGTCGACGACGCCGCGCGCGCCGGGCTCAAGACGATCATCTATGGCGGCGGGCCGATGTATGTCGAGGACAGCCGTCGCGCGCTCGACGTCTTCGGCCAGCGCCTCGTCCAGATCTATGGTCAGGGCGAGAGTCCGATGACGATCACCGTGCTGCCGCGCGGCCTCCACGCCGAGACCGGGGACGGCCTGCTCGACCATCGGCTCGGATCCGTCGGGTATCCGCAGGCCATCGTCGCCCTGCGCATCGCCGGCGCCGATGACGAGCGCTTGCCGGCCGGGCAGATCGGCGAGGTCCAGGTCCGCGGCGACAGCGTGATGAGCGGATACTGGAACAATCCCGAGGCCACGGCGGCGGCGCTGCGGGGTGGCTGGCTCCATACCGGGGATCTCGGCTCGCTCGACGAGCATGGTCTGCTCACCCTGAAGGACCGCTCCAAGGACGTGATCATCTCCGGCGGCGTGAACATCTATCCGCGCGAGGTCGAAGAGGTGCTGCTGCAGCACCCGGCCGTGTCGGAGGTCGCCGTCTTCGGGCGCAGGCATCCGGACTGGGGCGAGGAAGTCGTCGCGGCGGTCAGCCTGCATGCCGGCGCAACGGCCACGCCTCGCGAGCTGGATACCCTCTGCGAAGCCCATATCGCGCGCTTCAAGAAACCCAAGCAGTACCTGTTCCTCGATGCCCTGCCGAAGAATTCCTACGGCAAGATCCTGAAGACGGAGCTGCGCCGGCAGGCCGGCTGACATTCCCATCCCGAAGAGCGCGACCACAAAACCCGGAGGACAACGCATGAACAGGACTTTGACGGCGGCCTGTCTCGCCGCGACGGCGCTCGGCGCGCTGAGCGCGCCTTCCCTGGCGGAGACCCGCAAGCTGCGCGTGGCGGATTCCTTTCCCGCCGGCCACTACCTGGTGAAGCTGATCATCCAGCCCTGGATGGCGGAGGTGACGAAGCGCACCAATGGCGGCATCACCTTCGACTATTTCCCGAGCCAGCAGATCGGCAAGGCCGCCGACATGCTGAAGCTGACTCAATCCGGCGTGGTCGATATCGGCTATGTCGCGCCGGCCTACGTCTCCGACAAGATGGTGGCTTCCGAGGTCGCGATGCTGCCGGGCGGCTTCACCACGGCTTGCCAGGGCACGAAGGCCTATCTCGAAACCGCGCGCAACGGGCTCGTCGCGGCAGAGGATTATGCGCCCAACAAGATCAAGCTGCTCGTCGCGGTCGCGCTGCCGCCCTATCAGATCCTGACCGCGAAGGCGCCGGTGGCGTCCGATCAGGATCTGAAGGGGCTGAAGCTCAGGACCACCGGCGGCGCGCAGGACCTCACCTTGCGCAGCATCGGGGCGACGCCCGTCCGCATGGCCGCGCCCGACACCTACGAATCGCTCTCGCGGGGGACGCTGGACGGCGTGCTGTTCCCGCTCGACAGCGTGATCTCCTACAACATCGACAAGCTGGTGAAGCATTCGACCGAGGGCGAGAACTTCGGCAGCTTCATCGTCGCCTATTCGATCAGCGACGCCACCTGGAACAAGCTCACGCCCGAGACGCGCAAGGCCATGACCGAGGCTGCGGACGAGGTCAACAAGACCGCCTGCGCGGCAGTCGACCGGCAGGACGACGAGACCCGCCAGAAGCTGAAGACGTCCGGCGTCGTCTTCGCCCCGCTGCCGGCCGCGATGCATGCCAGCGTCGCGGGTAAGCTCAGCGAGGTCGGCAATGAATGGGCCAAGGGGCTGGACGGGCGCGGCAAGAAGGGCACCGACGTCCTGAAGGAGTTCCGGGCGCTTCTGACGAAGACGGATGGTTGATGCATGGCGGGCGGCGCGGGCCGGATGGCGCCGCGCCGGCTGCCTTCCCAAAAGGAATTCCGATGAAATCGATCCTGCGCGCGCTGTCCGCGATCGAGGACGCCCTTGGCTGGCTGTCGGCGGCTGCGATGTTCGCCATCATGCTCATCGTCGTCTGTGACGTGGTGCTGCGCTATTTCTTCCACAGCCCGTTGTCCTGGGCCTACGACCTGATCTCGCTTTATCTCGTCGCCGCCGTCTTCTTCCTCTCGTTGTCGGCCGCCTATACCGAGGGCGCGCATGTCAATGTCGACATCCTGCAGCAGACCTTCCCGCCGCGGGCGATCCGGCTGAGCGAGGTCGTCACGACGGCGATCGGCGCAGCCGTCTTTGCGCTGATCACCTATTTCGGCGCGTTGAGGACCCTCGACGCCTATGCCTCCAGCGACGTGCTGTCGGGTGCCATTCCCTGGCCGACATGGCCGTCGCTTGCGCTGGTGCCGCTCGGGTGCGGGCTGATGACGCTGCGGTTGCTGGTCCAGCTCGTCGCGCAACTGCTCAGTCTCGCCACCGGGCGCGACCTCGTCCCGGTCAGGATCGGTCACGGCGAGGGAGAACATTTCGAATGATCGTCGCCATCGGACTGGGCGTGCTGTTTTTCCTGCTCGCCATCGGAACGCCCGTCGGTTTCGCCATGATCGCCTCGGGCGTCATCGGCCTCTGGCTCGTCGGCGGCATGCCGATGCTCTCCGGCATCCTGGAGACGGCGCCGCTCTCCACCGTCGGAGCCTACGAGCTCATCACCATCCCGATGTTCCTGCTGATGGCCGAACTCGTGCTGCTCAGCGGCGTCGCCGACGACCTGTTCCGGGCGACGGCGGCCTGGATGGGCCGGGTGCGCGGCGGGCTCGCCATGGCGACGGCCCTGGCCGGTGCCGGCTTCGGCGCGATCTGCGGCACGAGCACCGCCTCGGCGGCGACGCTCTCGGCGACAAGCCTGCCGGCGATGCTCAGGCAGGGCTACGAGCCGGCGATGGCCGGCGGCGTCGTCGCGATTTCCGGCACGCTCGCCATGCTGATCCCGCCCAGCGTTGCGCTCGTGATCTTCGGCCTCCTGGCCGAGGTCAATATCGGCGCGCTTCTGATCGGTGGAATCATTCCCGGCCTCCTCGTCATGCTCACCATCATGGCGACGGTCTACGTCCTGGTGCTGCTCGATCCTTCCCGGGCGCCGCCGGCCAAGCCGGTGCCGTGGCGCGAAAAGATCGCCTGGCTCAAGGTCGTCGGTCCGATGGTCGTGCTCTTCGGCGCGGTGACGGGCGTGATCTACACGGGCATTGCCACGCCGACCGAGGCTTCGGCTCTCGGCGCGGCCGGCGCGCTCGCCATCGCGGCCTGGTACGGCAAGGTGACGGTGCCGGCGCTGGTGCGGGTCCTGCGCCGCTCCGCCAACGGCACCTGCATGATCGTGATGATCCTGCTCGGCGCGCAGATCTTCGGCTATTTCTTCACGCTCACCCAGGTCACGCAGACGCTCGTCGCCTGGGTCGGTGCGCTCGAGGTCTCGCGCTGGCTGATCATCGCCCTCATCCTCTGCGGCTACATCGTCCTCGGCATGTTCATGGACCAGATCGCGATCCTGGTGCTGACGGTGCCGATCGTGCTGCCGCTGATCAAGGTGCTGGGCTTCGACCCGCTCTGGTTCGGCATCATCAAGATCGTCACGGCCGAGGTCGGGATGATCACGCCCCCGATCGGGCTCAACTGCTTCGTCGTGGCCCGATATTCGGGGCGTCCGGTGCAGGAGATCTTCCGCGGCTCGCTGCCGCATTTCATCGCCCATATCATCATCATCGCAGTGCTCGTCGCCTGGCCCGAGATCATCCTCTGGCTGCCGCGCAAGATGCTCGGTGGCTGATGGTCCGGTCCCTGCCTCATTCCTCGAAGTTGGAAAGCAGATCGAGATGACGGAAGCCGTCCTCTATCACGCCGGCGATCAGGGCATCGTCACCCTGACGCTGAACCGGCCGGAGCTTCGCAACGCGATTTCGGACGAAGACATGGTCCTGGCGCTGCTCGCCGCGCTCGACCGGCTCCAGAACGACCGCAGCGCCCGGGTCGCGATCCTGACGGGCGCGGGCAGCGCCTTCTCCTCCGGCGGCAATCTGAAGAAGATGGGCAGCGGCGGCGGGCTCAACGACCCGCAGCCGGTCCGGACGCGGCTCAACTATCGCAACGGAATCCAGAAGCTGCCCCTGGCCTTCGAGGCGCTCGAGATCCCGGTCATCGCGGCCGTCAACGGGCCGGCCATCGGCGCGGGCTGCGATCTGACGTTGATGTGCGACCTCCGGATCGCCTCGGAGAAAGCGAGCTTCGCCGAGAATTTCGTCAAGATCGGCCTCATCCCCGGAGATGGCGGGACATGGCTCCTGCCGCGGGTCGTCGGCTTCTCCAAGGCCTCCGAGATGGCCCTGACGGGCGAGGCGGTCGCTGCTTCGGAGGCCAGGGCCATCGGGCTGGTCTCGGATGTCGTGCCGCATGGCGAATTGCTGGAGGCCGCGCATCGGCTCGCCCTGCGCATCGCCGTGAACCCGCCCTATGCGGTGCGAATGACCAAGCGGCTCCTGCGCGAAGCTTGGGCGTCGAAGCTCGGGCCAGTGCTCGAGATGGCGGCTAGCATGCAGGCGCTGGCGCACCATACCGCGGATCATCACGAGGCCGTTGCGGCTTTGCTCGAGAAACGGAGGCCGAAATTCGTAGGCGAATGAACGCCTCTCAGGAGCCTTGATCGCTGCGAGGCTTCCCCGAGCCGGCTTAGCTGGTAACCTGAGCAACCTAAAGAAAGCCCGTCTCCAAGGAGGCGGGCTTTTTGCCTTGGGCCTGAGCGCAACAGGTCCCGGCGCCCGGTTCGGCTGCATCGTTTCCGCCGGGGAATGCTGGCGAGATCTGGGCTTTTGCGAGGTTTTTGGGTCGAATCCGGCATATTTGCGTCGATTATGGGGCGTTTGCCGCTCGTTCCGGAACCGCGCTCCCGCGGCGGGGTTTGCCGGGTGGGTCTGGGTTATTCCAGAGGACGAAAGCCATGAAGAAATTAGCTTTGGCCGCGATGCTGACGGTTATTCCAGCCCTCGTCTTCGCTCAAAATCCGCAGGGTGCCCAGGGCGGAGCGGCGGGTGGTGCTGCGGCAGGGGCCGTGGGTGGCGCTATCGTCGGGGGCCCGGTCGGGGCGGTGGTCGGCGGCGTCGGTGGCGCGGTTGCCGGTGGCATCGTCGGCGACAACACGCCGCGCTTCCGGGAATATGTCGTCGAACAGCGCGTCCCCTCCTATTCCTATGAAGAGGAGCTGCGTGTCGGGACGGTGCTGCCCCAGCGCGGTGTGGTCTATCACCGCGTACCGGCGGAGTTCGGCGTCAGGAAGGAATATCGCTACACCGTCGTGAACGACCGGCCTGTCCTGGTCGAGCCGCGCACGCGGCGGGTGATCCAGGTCATCGAGTAGCGAACGTAAACGCGAAGCTCGCCATCCAGGTGGCGGGCTTCGCATTCTCTCTCGGCGGAGCGGCGAGCACGCAGATGCCCAAGCCCGTTTCGAAACATCGTGCCGTGCGGGCGATCGCCGTGATCGGGCTTCTCCTCATGGGCCCCGGCGGTGCGTGGGCCCTGACGACCGAGGAGATCAACCGCGCAGGCATGCCGATCTCGTCGCCCCTGCAGAAAGCCAGGCTTGGCGCGAGAGCCAAGCCCAGCGCCGCCATCGTCAAATCGCAGACCTTGCTGGCGCGCCAGGGCGTTTCCCCCGGCGAGATCGATGGCATGGACGGCGAGAACTATCGCAAGGCCGTCGCCCAGTTCAGGCGGCGGGAAAATCTCGGCCCGGGCGATGCCGTCGATGCCGCGACCTGGCGCGCGCTCGGTGGCGACGCAAGCCAGGACATCGTCGTCTCCTACACGGTGACGAAGGCCGATGCGCGCTATGTCTTTTCGACGCGGATTCCGCGTGACTACGCCCGGCAGGCCCGGATGCGGCGGCTTGGCTATGGCAGCGCTCCGGAAATGTTCGCCGAACGCTTCAGGATGGGAACTGGCTTGTTCCGCGCCCTCAATCCGCGGGGGCATTTTCGGTCGGCCGGCGCAACGCTCCAGGTCGTCGCTGCCGGTCGCGCCCGGCCGCGCGCCGAGATCCGATTGATCGAGGCCGACAAGCGGGCCGGCATGGTGACCGCCTATGGCGCGCAGGGCGAGATGATCGCCAGCTATCCGGCGACGATCGGCAGCGATGAAACCCCGTCGCCGGAGGGCGAATATCAGGTCGCGCGCGTCGTCAGGCAGCCCACCTACCACTACGACCCGGTCAAGAACTTCCAGCAAGGCCGCAACACGCGCAGGCTCGTGCTTCCGCGCGGCCCGAACAATCCGGTCGGCACGATCTGGATCGGGCTGTCGAAGCCGACATTCGGCATACATGGGACGCCCGAGCCCTCGCGGATCGGGAAAGCCTCCTCCCATGGCTGCGTGCGGCTGACGAATTGGGATGCGGAGGATCTCGCCGGGATGGCAAAGCCCGGCACCGTCGTCCGTTTCGTCGACTAGCGCCAGCCAGGCACTGGCTGCGAGAGCGCGGCGGGCGGCCAAACGTGATTTGCATTCGGCGCGAAACCGGCGCCTGCTATGGACGTAGTTGTCTCCATGCCGATGTTTGGAAATGACCGCTGCGGCGCATAGGGACGTCGCCTGGGCGGAGACAAGCCATGCATAGCGGGACAGGCACGCTTATCCTGCGCAACGGGCGCAGGCTTCCGCTTGTCTATAAATTCGGCAGCGACCATGGCGACACCCGCGCAGGCTACCTGTTCTGCGATACCTCCGACGTCGATCCCGCGATCCTCTGCGAGCGCATGCATGTCCTGTGCGACGACGGCACCGAGGTCGTCGTGGCCGTGACGCATTCGAGCGATCGCTATCTTGCCATCACCGGGCGAGTGGCGCCGAAGGCGGCGGCATAGCGCCGCGTGCGGCGGGGCTCCCCGGCCAGCCCCGCCCCGGCTTGTCCCGCCTCAGGCCCTCGCATGGCGCAGCCGGTCCACGGCGATCAAGGACGCACGGCTTTCGAGCTCGTTGGGGAAGGCCGGGTCGCGGCAGCCGTCGACGAAGGGCGACAGGGTCAGGATGTAGAGCAGGAAGAACTCGATCTGGCGATTGATGCCCAGCTTGAGCATGATGCGCTTGATATAGGTCCGCACCGTCGCCTCGGTCAGGTCGAGATGCCGCCCGATGCCTGCCGGCGGCTCGCCGCGCAGCAGGAGCTGCACGATCCTCTCCTCGGCCCAGGGCAGGCCGAAGGCGGCCGCGATCCGCTTGGCCCCGGCCACCGGGTCGAGCTGGGGGATGATGACGAGCAACCGGTCCATATGCTGCCGTTCGGCCGGCGCCGCGCCGATCCGGGCGAAGGCGAAGGCGCGATGGTCGGTCGAAAGCGGGACGAGCCTGTTTGCCCAGGCCCGCTCGGAGCGGGACGCGATCGTGTCGCGCAGCGCCTGCTGCATCAGGTTGTTGACGAAGGCGTTCGGGCCGACGAGAACGCCGTTGTCGAGGCGAAGCGGCGTCTTGGCCTGCAGCAATTGGCGCCCGGCCTCGTTCATTTCGATGACGCGCCATTTGTGGTCGATCGAGAAGGCCGGGAAGGCGAGTTCTTCCACGAGCCTGTCCGGGCTCAGATCGTCGGATCGCCGATGCATGAAGCTCTGCATCGTCGTCCAGATGATGTTCGCGGCGCGCGAGAAGCAGGCGATTTCCGTGGCGGAGAACGGTTTCACCCGCCAGCCTGCCAGGAAAACCAGGTCTTCCCTGTCGCCGGCCGGCAAGCGTCCTGCCAGCGCATGCTCGGGCTCTTCCTGCTTTCGGCCGAGCAGCTCGGCGGCAGGTGCGTCGGCGGGGTCGACGGCGAACAGATCGGCGGTCTGCCATTCCTCACGCTGCGCCAGCCGCGTGATCACGTCCGCGGAAGGCTGCGTGCTGCGGTCGAGGCCGATCCGCACGGCCTGGAGGGCGAAACCGGTTTCCCGCGACAGCGTGAAGACGAAGCATCGCCTGCATTCGAGCAAGCCCAGGATCGCCCTGCCGAACATTTCGAGCCGGTGCAGCGTGGCAGTCGCCGGCGCTTTCGGCTGCACCGGTATGATGGCATCGTCCCGCATCGTCGATCCCTCCGATCTGGCATTGAGCGCCAGCAGGCTGGGTTCAGTTCTCCCAGCAGGCTTGTTCAACTCTCCCTGAAGGCACGCTGGATGCGAACCGTGAGCGGTTGCAGCAGATATTCCGCGAAGGTTCGCTCGCCGGTCTCGATGAAGATCTCGACCGGCATTCCCGGCTGAAGCGAGACGAAATAGTGGCTGAGTTCCGGCGACGCATGGAGGTCGACCTCGGCCTTGTAGTAGGTCCGGCCGGTCTTCGGCTCGGTCAGCGCATCGGCCGTGACCATGCTGACCGAGCCGGTGAGCATCGGCGAACGCCTGGAATTGAAGGCGAGGATGCGCACCCGGGCAGGCTGCCCGATCCTTACATCATTGCGGTCGATCGGCCTGACCTCGCCTTCGACGACCAGCTTGTCCTGTGTCGGGACGATGTCGAGCAGGGTCTCGCGCGGCGGCAGCACCGCATTCACGCTGCGGGTGTTGAGGCCGACCACGACCCCGCTCTCGGGCGCTCTGATCTCGCTGCGCCGTACCATGTCGCGCGCCGCCGCGATGCGGTGCCTGAGGTCCGCGATCTGTTCGCGATTGCCATGCCTCTGCTTGGCGATCTCCTCGAGCCGGTTGAAGAGGAGCTGGCGGCGCTGATCCTCCAGTTCGGCGAGCTTGCCGCGCATCTGGGCGATGGATGCGGTGTTGGTCGCGCGCTGCGCCTCGGCGTCGGCCTGGGCGCGCCTGAGCGCGAGAACCCTGGGCTTGCGGGCAAGTCCCTTCTTCAGGAGGAAGTCGGAATCCTGGATCTCCTCCTCAAGATAATTGAGCTGCCGCGTCAGCCCGCTATTGCCGCTTTCGAGCCCGCGGATCGAGTCTCCGAGCTGCAGGGTCTGCTGGTCGATGAGGTTGTGCTGCCCTTGCAGCGAGGCGGCCCGGGCCGCGAACTCGGCGAGCTGGCTGGCCATCGGCGCCTGCGCCTCGGGGCGATCCTTGTTCGTCTCCAACTCGGCGGGGAACTGGACCGCAGCGGCTCCGGCCTGCTCCGCCTGGAGGCGGGCTTCGAGGGCGAGATTGGCGAAGAGGCTGGTTTCGAGGACGCCAAGGGCGGCTTCGCTTTGCGTGGTGTCCAGCCGCGCGAGAATCTGGCCGCGTTCGACCCGGTCCCCCTCGTGAACGAGTATCGTCTTCACGATCCCGCCTTCGAGATGCTGCACGGCGCGCCGCTGGGAGAGGACCTTCACGACGCCCGAGGCGATCACCGCGCCGGAAAGCGGCACGGTCCCGGCCCAGACGCCGAAGACGCCGAACAGCAGGACCATGCAGACGCATCCCCACATGACGAGGGGGCGCGGATCGATCCGCTGCTCCTCGGAGGCCGCCTCCCAGCGCGCGATCGCCGTGCGGAGCGGCTGGGTGAGCGCATTGGCCGCGACTTCCGTCGGCACCTGCGCCCGAGGTCTCAGCTCGACGCCTGGCATCACGCCCTCCCGTCGATGGTGGCGGGCCTGGCCGTGTCGGGGCCGGCAGGAGGCCGTGTCCGCATCGGCGTGGCGCCGGCCATGGTCTGCGGCAGCACCTCTCCCGGCGGGCCGAAGGCGACCGCGACGCCGTCCCGCAGGAACAGGATCAGGTCAGCGACGGTGAAGAGACGCGGCCGGTGCGTGACGATGACCAGCGTCGTCCCGCGTGCCTTGGCCTGCCGGATCGCGGCGCAGAGCGCTTCCTCGCCATCCGGGTCGAGATTGGAGTTGGGCTCGTCGAGCAGGATCAGCTTGCGCTTGCCGAAGAGCGCGCGCGCCAGGCCTATCCGCTGTTTCTGCCCGCCGGAAAGCCGGTTGCCGTCCCGGCCGATCTCGGTCTCGTAGCCGCCCGGCAATGCGAGGATCATCTCATGGGCGTTCGCCTGCTGGGCGGCCGCGACCACGTCCTCGTCGGTGGCGCCCTCGTCGAAACCCGCGATCGCTTCGGCGACGGTTCCGCCGAGCAGCTCGACATCCTGGGGCAGGTAGCCGACATGGCGGCCGAGCTGGTCCGGGTCCCAGTTGTCGAGCGAGGCGCCGTCGAGGCGGATCGCGCCTCCGGCCGGCTTGTCGAGCGCCGAGAGCAGCCGCAGCAGCGTTGATTTGCCCGCCCCGGTCGGCCCGATGACCACGACGACGCTCGCCGGCGGGCAGCGGAAGGAAACGCCGGAGAGGGCGGGGCGCTTGGCGTTCGGGTTGCGATAGGTGACGGCGCTCACCTCGAGCGCGCCGAGCGGCGGCGGCAGCAGCGTCCGGCGCTGGTCGAGGGCGGCTGCGGCGGCCGCGTCGCCGACCTGGGCCCAGGCCTCCCGGGCCGAGCTCAGCACGCGCAGGCTCGCCACGAGATGCTCGACCGGAGCGAGGGTGCGGCTGATGATGATCGAGCTCGCCATCATGCTGCCGACCAGGACCTCGTCGTTCAGGACGAGCCAGGCGCCGGCGCCCACGGCCGCGATCTGGAGCACGATCCGGATCATGCGCGCGATGGAGGCGATCAGCCCGATCCGGTCGTTCGCCCGGACGACGGGAGCCAGCGCCCGGTTGTTGAGCTGCACGAATTCGCGGATCGCCCCATGGGTCCAGCCCATGGCGCGGACGAGATTGCCGTGCCTGACGATGCCGTCCAGTGTGCGCTGGGCCCGGATCGCTGCGCCGGAGGCTTGCGCCCGTTCGGCACGGGCGACGCGCCCGCTGGCGATGGCCAGCAGCAGCAGCAGCAGGGCTCCGACGAGCGCGATCGTCCCGTACCAGGGGTGGATGAGGTAGAGCACGATGATGAAGAGCGGCAGGAAGGGCGCGTCGAGGAGGGTGCAGGCGGTGGAGCTCGCCAGGGTGTTCCTGAGCTCGCGCACACGGACCATGTCGTGGGTGCTGCCCTCGCCCCGCCGTGTAGGGTCGATGATCGAGGCCTTGAGCACCAGAGGGGCCAGGAACTGCTCCAGGCCGACGGCGAAGCAGCCGAGCAGGCGGTTGCGCAGCACTTCGAAGCAGGCGCTGAAGCCGATCGCGGCCACGGCGAGGACGGTCAGGCCGATGAGCGTCTCGACGCTGCCGCTGGTGATCACCCGGTCGAAGACCTGGATCGAGTAGAACGGCAGGACCAGCAGCAGCAGGTTGACGGCGATGCTGAAGACGACGACCCAGGCGAAGGCGCGGCCACCGGGGATCGCCATGAAGAGAGCCCGGCCGCCCGGCCTGCCGATCCCGGCAGCGCTTCTCCGACCGAACTCGGAAGTCGTACGGCTCGCGGACGCGTAGGCCATGGGCCCTCTGGGGATGCATGATTGTTTCGATGCCACCGATAGCCGAACGGCGCGCTCAAGCTATTGCCCGGCGGCCAGCTTCGGACCGGTTGGCTGGTTCACATCCCCAAAGGGCATAGAACGCGGAGGGGCCGCGGTGGCACGCATCGACGCGGTCGCAGCAGGCGGCTTCCGCCATCCGCTCTCCAGGAACTGCCGGCAGCCGAGGCCGGGGCGGCCACACCAGCAGCATTCATGCCTTGAAATATGTCCATGATGTCGCCTCCTCCGACTTCCTGCTCGCCCCTTTCCTGCGGCTCCGCTCATCGTCGACTGCTGCAGTAGCCGAATGCACCGTGTGTGGTTCTCCGCCCGCCCGGAAAGACCAGTACAGCCCTCCAAAGCTACGGAAGGTCACCTTGCTTCATAATCCCCATTTGGTGACAGAAATGCCGCTTTCGTTCCGGTGAACCCTATCATGCCTCAGAGACATATGACGGATCTGATGTATTGACTTTCGATGACCAGGGACAAATGCCTGAATTTGATAGAAAAAGACCGGGTATTTTAGCGCTGGCCTAAAATAGTTCTGCCCGACGATGGCGGTTTTGTCTCCAATTGGGGATTGCGCGGGCCTGCCGCCTCTCTCTAGCGTCCGGCACCTTCGCAGACAGTCCGATCCGTGACGATCGCTGCCGTTCCGCGCGACCCGGCGCGGAGGCCGTGGCGTGTCTGCGCGAAGGCCACAGCTAAGGAGTAATCGCTATGGCTATCATCAATGGTACTGCCGGCAACGATATTATTCCTCCTCCCGATACCAGTGGCGACGACACCATCAGCGGCCTGGCGGGTAACGACACCATCGACGCGGGCGCCGGTGCCGATACGGTCCATGGCGGGGCGGGCAACGACGTCATCCTCGGGGGCGCCGGGATCGACACGCTGAACGGCAATGCGGGCGACGACACGATCAATGGCGGAGATGATAACGACGTCATCAACGGCAATGCCGGCAACGACATATTGTCCGGTGATGCCGGCAACGACACGATCAGCGGCGGCGCCGGGGACGACCTGCTCAACGGCGGCGATGGCGACGACACGCTGAACGGCGGCGCCGGTACCGACACGCTGAACGGCGGGAACGGCATCGATGTCCTGAACGGTGGGGCCGGCGACGATACGCTGAACGGTGGCGCCGGCGACGACACGCTGAATGGCGGCGTCGGGAATGACGCGCTCAATGGCGGCGACGGCAACGACACGATGACGGGCGGGCTCGGCGCGGACACCATGAACGGCGACGCCGGTGACGATACCCTGAGCGGCGGCGGCGGTGACGACACGCTCGATGGCGGCGCGGGCGTCGATACGCTCAGCGGCGGCAACGGCAACGACACGGTGAATGGCGGCGATGGCGCCGACACGCTGAACGGCGATAACGGCGATGATACGCTCGATGGCGGCGCGGGCGCCGACACGATGAACGGCGGCGACGGCGCCGATACGATGACCGGCGGCGACGGAGCCGACACGGTGAATGGCGATGCCGGCGACGACACCCTCGAGGGTGGCAACGGCGCCGACACGGTCAATGGCGGTGACGGTGCCGATACGATCGCCGGCGGTGCAGCGGGTGATCTGCTGAATGGCGGCGCCGGTGACGACGAGATCCACGGTGATGCCGGCGCCGACGAGATCCATGGCGGTGACGGGGCCGACGAGGTCGATGGCGGCAATGGCGCCGACAATCTTTACGGCGAGGCCGGCGACGATGTGCTGACCGGTGGCGACGGCACCGATACGTTCCACTTCGGCGACGGCGCCGACAACCCCTTCGGCGACGACGAGGTCACCGATCTCGATACCGGCGAGGAGGACGTCATCGTCGTCGACGTTGTCGATCCGGCGACGGTTACCGTGACCGTGGACGACAGCGGCGGCAGCGTCGTTCTCGATTTCGGCTTCGGCACGGTTCAGATCGACGGCGTGAGCGGCGGTGGCACCTTCGATTCGATCGAAGACATCAACGATGCGCTGGGATACGAGGCGATCACCCTCGTGTGAGACCAGGCGCGACATCGCGATGGGTTGGCGGGGAAATCCCCGCCAACCGCTGGCCGAAGCGCGGGCAGTCCGGCAGGGCCTGACTCGCGTCCCGGGCGAGCGCCCGCCTGTCCGGGCGCGTCCCGCATTATTTCGGCGATCTGCGCGTCACCTGCCCGATGACGAGGGCGAAGGTTCCGAAGACGATCAGCTGGCCGGCGACGAGGACGAAGGGCCATGTCAGGCTGCCGGTCCTGCTCGCGATCATGGCGAATGCCAACGGTCCGCAGATCGAGCCGACGAAGCCGAACAGGCTGGCACCGGAGGTGACGTCGCCGATCAGCGCTGTCGGTGAAGCCCTGGCGAGTTCGGCCATGTGAACGCCGTTCCACCCCATCGACGTCGCCCCGACCAGCGCCATGCAGCCATAGATCGTCCAGGGGCTCGCCGTCGCCGACCATACGAACAGCAGGATGGCGGCGCCCGCACCCAGCGCCAGGACGGACAGGAGCACGAGGCCCGAGCCCAGCCGGTCCGCCACCCAGCCGAAGAAGATGCGCGCGGCCGTGCTCGCCGCGAGCAGCACCGACATGTAGAGCCCGGCCTGGGTCAGGCTCTCGCCGAGCTGGGTGACCATGTAGGTCGCAGTGAAGGCCGTGATGCAGGCTTGCGTGATCGAGAACGATACGCCCATCGCGGTGAGCATCGGCAGGGCCGGGTGGGCGTTGAGAACCCGGGCCGATCGCGTCAGCGAGGAAGGCGACAGGAACAGGCGAGGCCAGCCCCTGTTCGGCGGCCCTTTCTCCGCATCGAGCCGCGGCTGGAAGGCCTGGGCCAGCAAGGTGCAGAGCAGCACGATGGCGACGACGATCGAAACGGCGCCGACGAAGCCGAATGCCAGGACGAGCGGGGCGACGGCAACGCCGGCGATGGCCCCGCCGAGAGGCACGCCCGCCTGCTTGATGGAGAAGACCAGGGTGCGATGCCCGGTGGGTGCCGTGCGCATCAGGACCTGGCTGCCGGCAGGCGTATTGGGCGCCAGGCCGAGGCCGACGAGGAGCGCGCCGGCGAGGCCGAGCGAAACGAGCGGCTGCGACAGCAGCGCCAGGCCGGCGGCAACGCAGATCAGGCCGAACTGCAGCGTGCGGATGGGGCCGTGGTGGTCGAGCATCGGGCCGCCACAAGCCAGGAACCAGCAGATCCCGGCCGAGATGACGGCCGAGACATAGCCGATGTTCTCGGGCGCCAGCCCCCATCGCAGCATCAGGATCGGGCCCAGCAGCGGGATCGCCGCGGCGGCGAACGAGCTGACGACTTGCACGAGCAGAGTCGCGCTCAGGGCGCTCACCCATAGTGGCAGCTTCAAACCAGGTCCCCCGGCCTCGTCGACGCGAGATCGCTTCCCCTGCCGCCCGAGCGGGCGCGGGCAGAGGTCATCACGTTTGACCGGTCTTCCGGCAATGCGGCAGGGCGGTCGAGGCCTGTCATTGGCCAGACGGGCCTGCGTCAGGTGCATGCGCCTGCAGATGACGCGCCGCCTGTTGGCTTCCGCTGCGGGCGCGTCTCCGGGTCGGCGAGATCGCGCTCGCCTGCGGCTTCGACGATGTCTCGTACCTCAATCCGGCGTTCCGCCGGCGGTTCGGGGCGCTGCCGACGCAATTCCGCGGCCGAGGCGGTCGCGCGCCGGGCGAGGTGCCTCAGCGCGTGCAGACGAAGATGCGGTCGAGCCCCTGTCGATCGAGCGCGTGCTCCTCCGTGAGACGATGGCGTTCGCCGTCTTCCGGCGAAAACCTGATCTCGCTGACCTGAAAGCCAACGGCGGCGAGCTTGTCGGGGAAGTCGCGGCCGTAGAGCCGGACATGGTCCCAGCCGCAGATCCGCTCGACCTCCGCCGCGGGCATGCCTGCCGGCGGCTCCCAGGTTTCGGGCCTGGAATGATCGAGCGGCACCGAGAAGAAGGCGGTGCCGCCGGGCTTCAGGACGCGAAAGCACTCGCGCATTCCCTGGGTGTCGTCGGGGACGTGCTCCAGGACATGATGGCAGATCAGATGGTCGAAATGGCCATCCTCGAACCGGATGTCGGTGATGTCGACCACGGCGTTGGCGACCTTGCTGATCTTGATGTCGCCGGCGACATAGCCGGGATTGTGCCGCCAGAGCCTGAAGAATGGCCGCTCGGCCGAGAAGTGCAGCAGGTTCTTCCCGGCCATGTCGATGCCGTTGCCGCGGAGATAGAGCCCCATGATCCTGTCGCGCTCCTTGGAGGAGCAGTTCGGGCAGCGCGCTTCCGGGCGGGGGCCGACATCGAGGAAGCGGCCTTCATACCCGCAGATCGTGCACAGGCGCGCCAGGCGCGCCTTCAGGAATTGCCGCGGCTTGCGGATGGCGGCGCGCAGATATTCCTGCACGAAGACGCTGATGTTCATGTCGGGCGTTCCAGCCGGTTCGGCCGCCCGGGGCCGCGGCTCGCGGCTTCGCGCGGATCGTCTCGGCTCTTGCGGGAGGATCGATCGGGCGTAATCCGGTCTCTTCTTGGAGATGCTGTGCGCAATCGCATCCCCCATCAGGGTGACGTAGGGGGAATTCGCTGCTGGCGATTGACGAATTCGCGGCCTTATCCCATGCCCATGACGGTGGGGCAGGGGCGTTCACAAATGCTGGATGCGAATGAGTTCGGAGACGCGGTGGCCATGCTCTATGAAGCGGCCGTCGTGCCCGAGATATGGCCTCGGGCGATCGGCCGGCTGGCCGAAATCGCCGGCTGCACGGGGGGGCTTCTCTTCGCCCATTCCGGCCAGGGCACCAACTGGGTGGCCAGCAAGGAGTTCGCGCCGGTCTTCCAGCGTTTCATGGAACAGGGCTGGATGAACCGGAATGCCCGCATGGCGGGTCTGCTGGCGCATGGCGGCACCGGCTTCGTCACCGACCACGACCTTTTCACGGACGAGGAGATGGAGCGGACCGCTCTCTACACCGATTTCCTGCGCCCGGAGGGCTATGGTTGGGGAACGGCGACGCATGTCCGCTCGTCCTCCGGCGACAACATCGTCTTTACGCTGGAGCGCAAATTCGAGCTGGGGCCGGTGTCGCGTCGCGAGACCCTGCTTCTCGACGGGATCCGCCCGCATCTGGCCCGGGCGGCCGTGCTCGCTTCCAAACTCCAGTTGCAGCGCGCGCAGGCGAGCCTCGCATCATTCGAGAAGGCCGGGTCACCGGCGGCGCTCGTGGGCAGCGGCGGCGCCGTTTCGACGATAAATCCCAGCTTCGAGGCCCTGCTCGGGCAGGTGATCATCCGGGCGCGCGGCAGCGTCGCTCTCGACGACGAGCGGGCGAACGCGCTGCTGCAGAAGGCCTTGGCGGACCTTGCGCGCGATCGCCTCGGGGGCACCTGCTCGATCCCCGTGCCGCGCAAGGACGACAGCCCCGCCTTCATCATCCATGTGTTGCCGATCCGCAGGCAGGCGCTGGACATCTTCTCGCGAGCGCAGGCCATGCTGGTCGTTACGACCTCGGAACGCAGCCTGCAGATCGAGACCTCGCTCCTCTGCGAACTCTACGACCTGACCCGGGCCGAGGCGGCGGTCGCGAACGGGTTGCTCGGAGGGCTGTCCGTCGACGAGCTCTCGGCGTCGCGCGGTGTCACCCGCGAAACCACCCGCAGCCAGATCAAGAGGGTGCTGGCGAAGACCGGATGCAGGTCGAAGGCCGATTTCCTGAGGCGGCTGGCTCCGCTGGCGCATTTTCCGACCGGCGTGTTTCCGGGGCGGGGCTGATCCTTCGACGGGCATCATCTCGCGCCTCGGGTCGGCGCCGCCTTGGCCTCATTCCGACATCTGCCGGGTCGAGCGCTCGTAGAGCGCGGCTCCCGACTGCGCGTCGACCCCCTCCAGGCTGACCTCATAGCCCCAGAGGGTCTGGATATGGCGCAGTGTCGCGTCGCAATTGTCGTTTTCCAGCGCGACCCCGTCGGTGACCTTGTGCTGCAGGCGCAGATGCCTCTGGCCGAGCAGGTCCACATCGACGATCTGGATATCCGAATAATTCGTGCCGATGTCGTAGCTCTGCGCCAGAGCGGCGCGGATCTTCTCGTAACCGCGTTCGTTGTGGATCGATGCGACGTTGTAGAACGATTCTTCGGCGGTGTCCGAAAGCAGGAACATCCGCCATTTCCGGATCAGGGCCGGGCTGAGATACTGGCGGATGAAGGACTCGTCGCGGTGATTGGCCCAGGCGTCGAGCAGCGTCGCGCGCCAGTCGCCCGTCCCTGCGAATTCCGGAAACCAGTCGCGATCCTCCGCGGTGGGCGCGGTCGCGATGCGCTGGATGTCCTGCATCATGTCGAGACCGAGCGCATAGGGGTTGATGCCGGAAAAGCGCGGATCGTCGAACGCCGGCTGGAAGACGACATTCGAGTGGTTGCGCAGGACCTCGAGCATGGTGCCTTCGCTGATCCGGCCCCGGTCGAAGAGCGCATGCATGATCGTGTAGTGCACGAAGGTCGCGCAGCCTTCGTTCATGACCTTCGTCTGCCGTTGCGGGTAGAAATATTGGGCGATGACCCGAACGATCCTGAGGATTTCGCGCTGCCACGGCTCAAGGATCAGGCTGTTTTTCTCCAGGAAGTAGAGGATGTTCTCCTCGGGCAGGTTGAGCGCCTTCTTTCGTATGGCAATACTGTCGTGCGTCTCGTCGGATTTGCCGTCGCTCGCCGTGCGCGGCAGCGTGCGCCACAGATCGTTATAGCTGCGCTCTTCGTATTCCAGCCGCTCGCGAAGGCCCTCGCGCTGCTTCTCCGACGACAGTTTCGGAGGGCGGCGATAGCGGAACACGCCTTGCTCCATCAGGGCATGGGCAGCGTCGAGGATCGACTCCACCGCTGCATCGCCATGTCGTTCCTCGCAACGGGCGATGAAGCTCTTGGCGAAGTCCAGATAGCCCAGGATCGCGCCGGCATCGGTCCATTGCTGGAAGAGGTAGTTGTTTTTGAAGAAGTGGTTATGGCCGAACGCTGCATGTGCCGTGACCAGGGCCTGCAGGGCCATGGTGTTCTCCTCCATCAGGTAGACGATGCAGGGGTTGGAATTGATCACGAGCTCATAGGCGAGGCCTCGGCCGGCCTTGCGGTAGAGGAGCTGCTGGTAGAGGAAATGCTTGCCGAAGGACCAGTGGCGATACATCAGCGGCATGCCGATGGACGAATAGGCGTCGAGCATCTGCTCCGACGAGATGATTTCCATCTGCACCGGATAGACATCGAGGTGCAGCTGCTCCTTCGCGATGGTCTCGATGGCGTCGCAGGTCCGCGACAGCGTCTGGAAGTTCCAGTCCGAACCGGAAAACAGCAAGTCGGATCGGGGCGCATGCTTCGGCATCGCCGCTCCTTTCAGTCGCGCGGCACCGTTGGCTGCTTGGTGAAGAGCTGGCGAAAGACGGGGTAGATGTCCGCCGCCTTGGCGATGCGGCTCATGTCGAAATTGGGCCACCTGTCCTTGACGGTCCGGTAGGCCCGCCAGAGCGAGGTGCCGTTGTCGGTGGAGCCGAAGATCTCGCTCTCGCGCTCGTCGATGATCTCGACATAGGCGAAGTACTGGCACAGGCGCATGATCTCGCTATCCATCAGGGCGAGGCAATGTTCCGAATCGGTGGCGAGATTGTCGCCGTCGGAAGCCTGTGCGGCGTAGATGTTCCATTCCCGGCTGGGATAGCGCTCCCTGATGATGCGATGCATCTCCTCCAGCGCGGTGGAAACGACGGTGCCTCCGCTCTGGGTGCTGTAGAAAAAGCTGTCCTCGTCCACCTCCTGCGCCTGGTGAGTGTGGCGAATGAAGACGATGTCCGTCCGGTTGTAGCGCCGCTTCAGGAACAGGTGCAGCAGGACGAAGAAGCGCTTGGCCAGGTCCTTCTCCCGCTCGCCCATCGAGCCGGAGACGTCCATCAGGCAGAACATCACGGCGTTCGCGTTCGGCAGGGGCTGCGGATCGAAGCGGTTGAAGCGGATGTCGACCGGGTCCACGAACGCGATCACCCTGCGGCGGCGCTCAAGCCGATCCAGCTCGGTGCGCAGCCAGGCGATGCGCTGGCGGACCGCGCCGTCGGCCCCGTCGGGTTTGAGCCCGGCCAGTTCCGCAATGATCGCCTCGACTTCCTCGCGTTTGGGACGCCTGAGGGCGATGCGGCGGCCATGACTGTTCCGCATCGTCCGGGCGATGTTGATGTTGGTCGGCGAGCCGCTCACGGAGAAGCCGGCCCGCCGCGGCTTGACCGCGAGGATCTCCTTGAGGTTGAGCTTGACCATGTCGGGCAGCTCGAGATCCTCGAAGAACAGGTCGAGCACCTCTTCTCGCGAGAGCACGAAGCGAAAATCGTCCTCCGATGGCTGAAGCCCCGGCGACGATCCCGATCCGCCGCCCTGGTTCGGTTTGGCCAGCTTGTCGCCTGGAGTGAAATGCTTGTTCCCGGGCAGGACATATTGTCGGTGCCCGCTGTCCTTGGCGTCCCGGAAGCTCGGCTCGCTCGTTCCCTTGATGGGCATCGAGACGGAATGCTCGCCGTCCGCATCGGCGATCTTCCCGGACCGGATCTGATCCTGGACGCTCCGTTTCAGCTCCGTGCGCACGCGGCGCAGGAAGCGCTGGCGATTGCCCAGGCTCTTGTCTTTCGGGTTCAACCGGCGATCGATGAAGATTGGCATGGCGATCCCCCGGTGCCGACTTCAGCCCGCCTTGTTCACGCGCATGTACCAATCCACCAGGCGCCGGACCTGGCGCTCGGTGTAGCCGCGCCCGACCATGCGCTGCACGAAGCCCTGGTGCCGCTTCTCGGTCACGCTGTCCTGCTTCGAGCCGAAGCTGATCACGGGCAGCAGGTCCTCGACCTGGCCGAACATCCGCTTCTCGATGACCTCGCGGAGTTTCTCGTAGCTGGTCCAGGACGGGTTGCGGCCGTTGTTCCGGGCCCGGGCGCGCAGGGTGAACTTCACGACCTCGTTGCGGAAGTCCTTGGGGTTGGCGATGCCCGCCGGCTTCTCGATCTGCGACAGCTCATTGTCCAGGACCTGCCGGTTGAGGATCTGGCCGGTGTCGGGATCCTTGTAGTCCTGGTCCTCGACCCAGGCGTCGGCATAGGCGATGTAGCGGTCGAACAGGTTCTGGCCGTATTCGCCATAGGATTCCAGATAGGCTTTCTGGATCTCGTGGCCGATGAACTCGGCGTAACGCGTCGCGATCTCCGACTTGATGAAGTCGAGATAGGCCGCTTCGGTTTCCTTCGGGAACTGCTCGCGCTTGATCGCACCTTCGAGGATGTACATCAGGTGCACCGGGTCGGCGGCGAGCTCCTCGGTGTCGTAGTTGAACGTCTGCGAGAGGATCTTGAAGGCGAAGCGCGTGCTGACCCCCGTCATGCCCTCGTCGACCCCGGCGGCGTCGCGGTATTCCTGAAGGGCCTTCGCCTTGGGTTCCAGCTCCTTGAGGTTCTCGCCGTCATAGACCCGCATCTTGGTGTAGAGCGGCGAATTCTCGAACTCGGCCAGCCGGGTCGAGACCGAGAAGCGGCTGAGGATGTCGAGAACCTCCGGCGCGCAGGGGCTGTCGGCCAGCTCGCTCTCGCGCAGCAGCTTCTCGTAGATCTGCCGCTCTTCGGTGATGCGCAGGCAATAGGGCACCTTGACCACCAGGATACGGTCGAGGAACGCCTCGTTGTTCTTGTTGCCCTTGAACTGCAGCCACTCGGACTCGTTGGAATGTGCGAGCACGATGCCCTGGTAGGGGAAACCTCCGAAGTTCTCGGTGCCGTTGTAGCTGCCTTCCTGGGTCGCGGTCAGCAGCGGATGCAGCACCTTGATCGGTGCCTTGAACATCTCGACGAATTCGAGCAGGCCCTGCGTCGTCCGGTTCAGCCCGCCGCTGTAGGAGTAGGCGTCCGGATCCGACTGGCTGAAATGCTCGAGCTGGCGGATATCCACCTTGCCGACGAGCGTCGACACGTCCTGGTTGTTCTCGTCGCCGGGCTCGGTCTTGGCGATGCCGATCTGGCGCTGCCGCGACGGGTTCAGCTTGACGACGCTGAACTTCGAGATGTCTCCGGAGACCTCGTCGAGCCGCTTCGCCGCCCAGGGCGAGATCTGGCCGGTGAGCCGCCGTCGCGCGATGCCGTACTTCTCCTCGAAGAGGTCGCCCATGCGGTCCGGATGGAACAGGCCCAATGGCGATTCGAAAACCGGGCTGATCCTGTCGCCGATCTTGAGCGTGTAGAACGGGCGCTCCTCCATGAGCTTCTTGAGCCGTTCCGCCAGGGAAGACTTGCCGCCGCCGACCGGGCCGAGCAAGTAGAGAATCTGCTTGCGTTCTTCCAACCCTTGCGACGCATAGCGAAAATAACCGGCAATTCTCTCGATCGTGTCCTCCATGCCGAAGAAATCGGCGAAGGACGGATAGATCTTGACCGTTCTGTTCGCGAAGATCCTGCCGAGGCGTTCGTCCTGGCTGGTGTCGAGTAATTTCGGCTTGCCGATCGCATCGACCATCCGTTCGGCCGCCGATGCGTACATCGACTTGTCTTCACGGCAAGCCAGCAGATATTCCTGCAGGCTCATCTCCTCCTGCGAGTAACTCCGGTAGTCCTCAGAGAACAAGCGAAAGATTTCGCTGTCTTTCTCCATCATGGCAGCCATCCCGCTTTAGTCGGTCTTCCCGACGACAGCACCAAGCATTCAACCGATGACGGTTCCTCAAGTTCCTAGTTCGGCGGGGGATTTGCCACCTGTCAGGGTCCTGGATCTGCCCATGAGCAAAGGGCACTTCAGGAGACCCTTGATTCGGCGCAACCGCCCGCAGGAATGATTCTGCCAGATATGGTATGTTTTGTAACCGGGGCATCGGGTCGCCCGGCAGGTCGCGATCGTCGTTTCGCCCCGAAAACCGCCGCCGGATCGGCCCGGCAGCGGCAGGGTCACTTATTGGAGATCGGCGAAAGCCCGCTCCAGGCGCTGGACGGCCTCGGCCACGACGCTGCGCTGGGTGGCGAGGTTGAACCGCAGGAAGCTCTCGCCGCCCGCGCCGAAGCTCGGGCCATGATTGACCGCGATGCGGGCCTCCTTCTCCACGCGCGCGGTGAATTCGCCGGGCTCCATCCCCGTTCCGGAGAAGTCCACCCAGGCGAGATAGGTCGATTCGAGCGGCATCGAGCGCACCCCGGGGATCGCGTTGAGGCTGGCGTCGAAGAGCTTGCGGTTGCCGTCGAGATAGGTCGCAAGCGCATCGACCCAGGCTGCGCCGTCGGGGCTGTAGGTGGCGGTGACCATCGCCATGCCGAAGGAATTGGGCGAGATGCCGAGCGCGTCCATGCGCTTGCGGAAGCGCAGGCGCAGCCCTTCATCGGCGATGATCACGTTTCCGATATGGGCGCCGGCGATGTTGAAGGTCTTGGTCGCCGCGGTCATCATCACCAGGCGATCCGCGATCTCCGGCGCGGCGATCGGCATGACGCTGTGCTTCTGGCCGGGCATGACGAGGTCGTGATGGATCTCGTCGGAGACCAGGATGAGGTCGTGGCGCTGGCAGAAGGCGGCGATCTCGCGCAGCTCGGCCGGCGTCCAGACACGCCCGCCCGGATTATGCGGCGAGCACAGGATCAGCATCCGCTCCCGGCCGGTCATCAGCGCGTCCCATCCGGCGATGTCGAGCACGTAGCGGCCGTCCTCGCGCGCCAGCGGGCATTCAACCACCCGACGGCCGGCGGAGCGGACGACCCGCGCGAAGGCGTGGTAGACCGGCGTCATCAGGACGACGCCGTCGCCCGGCGCAGTGAAGGCGTCGACGCAGAGCGCGGTGCCGTTGACGAGGCCATGGGTCGTGAAGATCGAGGCCGGCGCGACCTCCCAGCCATGCCGGTTCAGCATCCACCAGCGGATCGCCTCGACATAGGCGCGGTCGTCCCCGAAATAACCGTAGATGCCATGGGCGGTCATGCCCTCCAGCGCCGCCTGGATGCAGGCCGGCGGACGGAAATCCATGTCGGCCACCCACATGGCGATGCCGCCATCGGCCGGCACGCCATAGATCGGCTCCATCATGTCCCATTTGGCCGAATGGGTCCCGCGGCGTTCGATCAGCTCGTCGAAATTCGGAGGCGCGTACATAAAAATTCTACCGATCTGCTGTTTCGGAGAAGAAATCTTCTAGCAGGCTCCGCCCTGGGCCGGCAGCCCCATTCCGGTCTGCCCCGTCATGCCGCCTGCGGGCCTGGCTGTCTGGCCGGGGCCGGCGGCCTCGGCGCGTCAACTATTGCCGGCGCTCGCGCAGCGCGTCTGCCGCCTGATAGCTCCAATAGGTCAGCTGCACCGCGGCCGTGCCGAAGGGGCCGCCGTTCCAGCTCAGGCCGAAGGGCGCGAACAGCTTGAAGCGGTCGCTGTCGCCCCTGATCGCCTCGGCGATCACCGTGCCGCCGATCGCGGTCGTGTTCATGCCGTGGCCGCCGAAGGCGGTGCAGTACCAGACGCCCGGCCGGTACTGCCCGATCTGCGGCATCAGATGGCGCGCATAGGACATCAGCCCCGACCAGGCGAGCTCGACCTTGAGCGGCGCGAGCTGGGGGTAGGTCGTCACCATCTCGCGGCGCAGCAGGGCCGCGACGTCGCGCGGCTCGCTCGTGCGCGTCGTGATCCGGCCGCCCCACAGGATGCGCGAGCCGCCCTCGACCAGCCGGTAGTAGTCGCCGGCGCGCCGGTCGTCGCCGATGCCGGCGCTGGTGCGGATCGCCTGGCCGATCAGCTCCGGCGCAGCTTCCGTCAGCAGCACATAGGTCGCGATCGGCAGGAAGGAGCGCTTCAGCGGCGCGAACAGCCCGCCGGTATAACCGCCCGTCGTGAACAGCACCTGTTCGGCCTCGATGCTGGCTTGCGCCGTGCGCAGGCGCTTCACCGGGCCTTCCAGCTCGCAGGACAGAACCGGCGAACCTTCATGGATCGTGCCGCCGAGCCGCTGGATCTCGCGGGCGAGGCCGCGCGCATAGTTGAGCGGGTGGAAGTGGAAGGCGTCGTCGTCGGCGAGCGCGGCGTGGTATTTCGGCGAGCGCAGCAGCGCTTGTGTCTCGTCATGCCCGAGATAGCGCAGCTTGCGCCCGAAGCGCTTCTCCTGCGCGTCGCGCTCTTCCTGCAGCGCTACGCCACCATCATAGCGCAGGACTCGCATGATGCCGGGCGAAGGCGCCGCATCGGCGATGCCGAGGCTCTCGATGTTGCGCCGGACGATGCCGACGCCTTCCATCGTCAGGCGGTAGAGTTCCTCCGCCTGCTCGCGGCCGGCGCGGCGTTCGATGGCGGAGAGCGAGGTCGCATAGCCCGGACTGACGAAGCCGCCATTGCGCCCTGAGGCCCCCCAGGCGACCCGCTCGGCCTCCAGCAGCAGCACGGAACGCCCGGCGCGCGCCAGCTCCAGCGCCGCGGTCAGCCCTGCGAGCCCGCCACCGACGATGCAGATCTCGGCGGTCAGGCGCCCTTCGGCGACGGGATAGTTCTCGGCGGAGGCGAGGGTGCGGCGGTAATAGGTGTCGATATAGGAGGAAGGCATGCGATCTCGCGGCAGGCAGGCGGAAGGACGTCTGTTCTCGCGGGGGGATGCGGCGGCGCTCCAGCGCCACCGCAGCGCTATTCGGCGGCCTGGGCCCCCGGCGCGCCGGGCGGTTCGAAGGCCTGGATCGGCGGCAGGTTGCCGTCGAAGCGCTCGACCTGCACCGTGGTCAGCTGGCCGGTGCAGCCCTGCGCCAGCGCCGAGGTGCCGACGTCCCGGGTCAACACGTTCGGGTTGCCGTGGACGCAGAGAGGCTTGTCGTCCTGCGGGTCGGCGGGGTCGTACCAGGCGCCGGTCGGCAGCTGGACCACGCCCCGGCGGATCCCGTCGGTGAGGCGCACGGCCGCGAGGCAGGCGCCGCGCTGGTTGGAGAGGCGGATGATGTCGCCATCGGCGATGCCGCGTGCCGCGGCGTCGTCGGGATGCATATGGGCGACCTCGCGGCCGCGATGCTTGGCGTCGCTGCTGTGGCCGCCGAAGTCGAACTGGCTGTGCAGTCGGGTCCGCGGCTGGTTGGCCACGAGCACGTAAGGGGTGGCCGCATCGGGCACATAGCGCTGACCGAGCCAGGCCGGGTGGCCGGGGCAGTCGGCTTCCCCGAAGCTCGCGATGGTCTCGGAGAAGATCTCCAGCTTGCCGCTTGGCGTCGGCAGAGGCGCCCCTTCGGGGTCGTTGCGGAAGGCGCGCAGCTTGCCGCCATCGTCGGGCTGTTGCGGCAGATCGAAACCTTCGCTCGCCCAGAACTCGGCGAAGCTCGGCGCCGGCAGTCCCTTCTCCGCCAGCCCGGCGCGGGTGGGCTCATAGAGATGCTCGAGCCATTGCCGGACGCTGCGGCCTTCGGTGAAGGCCTCCGCCGTGCCCAGGCGCTCCGCCAGACCGGCGAAGATCACGTAATCGTCGCGTGCCTCGCCATAGGGGGCGACCACCGGCTGCATCGGCACCAGCAGCGGGTCGTTGGGGTTGCCGCCGATATCCTCGCGCTCCAGCGTCATCGTGCAGGGCAGCACGACGTCGGCATGCCGGGCCGTCGCGGTCCAGGCGAGCTCGTGGACGACCAGCGTGTCGAGGCGGGCGAAGGCCTGCCGCAGCCGGTTGAGGTCCTGATGGTGGTGGAAGGGGTTGCCGCCGGCCCAGTAGACCAGCTTGATCTCGGGATAGGTCCGCGTCTGGCCGTTGTAGCGATAGCTCGCGCCCGGATTGAGCAGCATGTCGGAAATGCGCGCCACCGGGATGAAGTCGCTCACGGGATTCTTGCCCTGCGAGAAGGTCGGCATCGGCACCGCATTGTAGCGTCGGCCGTAATAGGCGATGGCGCCGAGGCCGTAGCCATAGCCGCCGCCGGGCAGGCCGATCTGGCCGAGAGCGGCCGCGAGCACCATGCCCATCCAGACCGGCTGCTCCCCATGTTCGGCGCGCTGCAGGGCATGGGCCACGACGATCAGGGCGCGCTTGCCGTGCAGGCGCTTCGCCAGCGCCACGATCTGCTCGGCCGCCAGGCCGGTGAGAGGCGAGGCCCAGGCCGCGTCCTTGGGCTGTCCGTCGCTCTCGCCCAGCAGATAGCGCTCGAAGACCGGCCAGCCGGCAGTGTAGCGGTCGAGGAAGGCGCGGTCATGCAGCCCGTTGACGACGAGCGTGTGGACGAGGGCGAGCATCAGCGCGGTGTCGCTGCCGGGGATGTTCGCCACCCATTCGGCGCCCGCGCCCGCGGGCAGGTCGGCGCGCAGCGGGCTGACCAGCAGGAATTCGCAGCCGCGCGCCTTGGCGCGCTCCATGGCGCCGCGCTCGACATGCCGGCTGGTTCCGCCGCCGGCGACCATGCTGTTCTTCAGCGCCATGCCGCCGAAGGCGAGCACGACCTCGCTGTGCTCGGCCATCTGCTCCCAGGAGACGTTGCGCTTCACCAGGTCCTCGTAGTCGCCGATGATATGCGGCACGAGGACGGAGGAGGCGCCGGAGGAGTAGCTGTTGACCGACTTCACATAGCCGCCGGTCGAAGTGTTGAGGAAGCGGTGGATCTGGCTCTGGGCGTGGTGGAAGCGCCCGGCGCTGGCCCAGCCATAGGAGCCGCCGAAGATGGCGCCGGGGCCATGGTCGTCGCGGACGCGGCGCAGTTCCGCGGCGAGCCTGTCGAGCACCGCCGACCACGACATCGGCACATATTCGTCCCGCCCGCGCCGGTCGTCAGGGCCCGGCCCGTTCTCCAGCCAGCCGCGGCGCACCATCGGCTGTGCGATGCGGGCGCGGTGACGCAGCGCCGCCGGGAAGTTCTGGATGATCTCGTTGGGGTCGGGGTCGCCCTCATGCGGACGGACTTCGAGCTGCCCCTCCTTCATTCGGGCGGAGAACACGCCCCAATGCGAGGTATGCGGGCGAAACCCGTCCTCGGAAGGCTGCTGCGCTGCGTTATCCGATGCGGCCATTGGAGCGATCCCGTCGCGACGAAGCTGGCATGACGAGGTTCCGTCATGCCTCTCCCCGGTCGGAAACCGCAAGGGGATTTTGCGCCGGGCCGGCATGTCCGCCCCGACGCTGGAACGGCGTCGCGGGGACTTCCGTCGTGGCAGGACCGGCCGTCAGGCCGCCTTGGCCAGGAAGTCCTCGGCGTAGTGGCAGGCGACCTGGCGGCCGTCGACCTCGCGCTTCTCCGGGCGCTCCGCCCGGCAGCGCTCGGTGACATAGGGGCAGCGGGTCGAGAAGACGCAGCCCTTGGGCGGGTTGAGCGGGGAGGGCAGCTCGCCGCGCAGCACGATACGCTCGCGCTTGCCGGCGTCGACGCGCGGCGTCGAGGCGAGCAACGCCTGCGTATAGGGATGCAGCGGCCTTGCGTAGATACGTTCCTTCGGCCCGTGCTCGATCGCATTGCCGAGATACATCACCATCACGTCATGGGCGATGTGACGGACGACGCTGAGATCGTGCGAGATGAAGAGATAGGCGAGCTTCAGCTCGTCCTGCAGATCGGCCAGCAGGTTGAGCACCTGCGCCTGGATCGAGATGTCGAGCGCCGAGACCGGCTCGTCCGCCACCACGAGCTTGGGCGAGAGGATCAGCGCGCGGGCGATCGCGATGCGCTGGCGCTGGCCGCCCGAGAACATGTGCGGGTAGCGGGCATAGTGCTCGGGGCGCAGGCCGACCTTGGCCATCATCGCGCGCGCTTTCTCGGTGCGGTCGGCCGCGGAGAGGTCGGTGTTGATCTTGAGCGGCTCCTCCAGGATCGTCCCGATCTTCTTGCGCGGGTTGAGCGAGCCATAGGGATTCTGGAACACGAACTGCACCGTGCGGCGCAGGCGCTTGCGCTCGCTTGCCGGCGGATTGACGGCGTCGAGGCCGTCGAGCGTCAGCGCGCCCGAAGTCGGCGTCTCGATCAGCGTCGCCATCCGCGCCAGCGTCGATTTTCCGCAACCGGACTCGCCGACGACGGCGAGCGTGCGGCCAGCTTCGACGGAGAAGGAGACCTTGTTCACCGCCTGCAGCTGTGCCGGCGGGCGGAACAGCCCCTGCTTGACCGGATAGACCTGCGTCAGCTCGCGCGCTTCGATGACCGGGTTGCTCATCGCACGGCCTCCTTTGTCGGGCCGGCCTCGTCGCGGGCGCGCTCTGCATCCCGGTTCGGGTCGCCGAGCGGGTAGTGGCAACGCACATGGCCGTCGCGCCAGGGGCGCAGCTCGGGCTGGACGTTGCGCGAGTGCTCGGTCGCATAGGCACAGCGCGGGCTGAACAGGCAGCCCTTCGGCCGGTCGTTCAGGCCCGGCACCATGCCGGGGATGGTGGCGAGCCGCGTCGCATTCTCGCTGCGCTCCGGCAAGGCGGCGAGCAGAGCGGCGGAATAGGGATGCTGCGGGTCGGCGAAGAGCGCGTCGACCTTGCGCTCCTCCATGATCTGCCCGGCATACATCACCATGATGCGCTGTGCGGTCTCGGCGACGACGCCCATATTGTGGGTGATCAGCACGAGGGCCATGTTCCGCTCGCGCTGCAGCGACATCAGCAATTCGAGGATCTGCGCCTGGATGGTGACGTCGAGCGCGGTCGTCGGCTCGTCGGCGATCAGCAGGCGCGGATTGCAGGCGATCGCCATCGCGATCATCACGCGCTGGTTCATGCCGCCGGAGAGCTGGTGGGGATAAGCCTTGAGGCGACTTTCCGGGGCCGGGATGCCGACCTGTTCGAGCAGTTCGATCGCCCGGTGCTTCGCCGCCCTGCCGCTCATGCCTTCGTGCTTCCTCAGCGTCTCGGCGAGCTGGAAGCCGATGGTGAAGCAGGGGTTCAGGCTGGTGCTCGGCTCCTGGAAGATCATCGCGATGTCCTTGCCGGTGAGCTGGCGGCGCTCGCGGTCGGACATGGTCAGGAGGTCGCGGCCGTCGAAGCGCAGCTTGTCGGCGCGGACGCGGCCGGGATAGCCGACGAGGCCCATCAGCGCGAGCATGGTGACGCTCTTGCCGGAGCCGGATTCACCGACCACGCCGAGCACCTCGCCCTCGTCGAGGGTGAGGTCGATGCGGTCGACGGCGCGTAGCGTTCCCTGGGAGGTCGGGAATTCGACGCTGAGATTTTCGATTTCGAGAAGGGGCATGGGATCAGCGCTTCAGCTTGGGGTCGAGCGCATCGCGCAGGCCGTCACCGAGCAGGTTGAAGGCAAGCACGGTGATGAGGATGGCGAGGCCTGGGAAGGTAACGACCCACCAGGCGCGCAGCACGAACTCGCGCGCATCGGCGAGCATGGTGCCCCATTCCGGGGTCGGTGGCTGGGCGCCGAGGCCGAGGAAGCCGAGCGCGGCGGCGTCGAGGATCGCGGTGGAGACGCCGAGCGTCGCCTGCACGATCAGCGGCGCGGCGCAGTTCGGCAGGATCTCCGAGAACATCAGGCGGACCGTCTGCGCGCCGCTGACCTGGGCGGCGATGACATAGTCCTTGCTCGCCTCGGCGATCACGGCGGCGCGGGTGATGCGGACATAATGCGGCAGCACGACGATGGCGACGGCGAGCATCGCATTCATCAGGCCGGGGCCGAGGATCGCGACGATGACGATGGCGAGCAGCAGGCTCGGCATCGTCATCAGGATATCCATCAGCCGCATGATCGCGATGTCGGCGATGCCCTTGAAGTAGCCCGCGATCAGGCCGAGCACGATGCCGACGACGATGGCGAGCGCGACGACGGCGATGCCGATCACCAGCGAGAGCCGCGCGCCGTAGAGCAGGCGCGAGAGGATGTCGCGGCCGATCGCGTCGGTGCCGAGCGGATAGGAAAGCGAGCCGCCCTCCTGCCAGAACGGCGGTTTCAGGAAGACCGCGTTGTTGGTCAGGTTCGGATCATGCGGCGCGATCCACGGCGCGAACAGCGCGCAGAGCAGCACCAGCACGATGACGATGAGGCCGGCGACGGCGCCGCGGTTGGCGCTGAAATAGGTCCAGAACTCGCGCAGCGGGTGCGGCGGGGTTCCGCTCGGCGCGGCGGCGGCGGGGGCTTCGAGGGTTTCGGCGCTCATGGGCGAAGGCTCCGATGGGAGCTGGAATGCGAAGGGCGGATCATTTGGCGTGCCTGATGCGGGGGTTGATCAGGCCGTAGAGCAGGTCGACGAAGAGGTTGACGCTCATCACGACCATGCCGAGCAGCAGCGTGCCGCCCTGCAGGACCGGATAGTCGCGCCGGCTGATCGCCTCGATCAGCCATTTGCCGACGCCGGGCCAGGAGAAGATCGTCTCGGTCAGGATCGCGCCGGTGAAGAGCGTGCCGACCTGCAGGCCGATGACGGTTACGACCGGGATCAGCGCATTGCGCAGGGCATGCAGCGCGACCACGCGGATCGGCGCCATGCCCTTGGCCCGCGCCGTGCGGATGTAATCCTCGCCCAGAACCTCCAGCATCGCCGAACGCGTCATGCGCGCGATGACCGCGAGTGGCACGGTGCCGAGCACGATCGCGGGCAGGACGAGATGCGACAGCGCCGACCAGAAGGCGTCGATATCGCCGGCGAGCAGGCTATCGATGGTCAGGAAGCCGGTGACCGGCTCGATGAAGTACTGCACCGAGATCCGGCCCGAGACCGGCGTGATGCCGAGCTGCACCGAGAACAGCAGGATCAGCAGCAAGCCCCACCAGAAGATCGGCATCGAATAGCCGGTGAGCGAGATGCCCATCACGCCATGGTCGAAGATCGAGTTTCGCTTCACCGCGGCGATGATGCCGGCCGGCAGCCCGACGATCAGCGCGATCAGGATGGCGCAGAGCGCGAGCTCGATCGTGGCTGGGAAGAGCTGGCCGAATTCGGTGAGCACGCTCTCGCGCGTCACGATCGACTTGCCGAGATCGCCCTGGACGACGCGCTCGATATATTTGCCGTACTGGACGAGCAGCGGCCGGTCGAGGCCATATTCCGTGAGCAACTGGGCATGGCGGGCGGCATCGATGCCGCGCTCGCCGGCCATGGTCTCGATCGGATCGCCGGGGACCAGGCGGACGAGGAAAAAGGCCAGCAGCGTGATGCCGATGAAGGTCGGGATGACCAGACTCAGCCGTGTGAAGATGAAGCGCAGCATGGTTCTGCCATTCTTATCGGCCGAGGCATGTCGTCCTGCGCGGCGGCCTGTCTTGTCATTTTAGTCGAGTTCGAATTCCGGCGCAGCGGAAACACCAGAATCCGCGAAAGATCAAGAACGCGGTGACAAAAACCGTGGATCGCGATGGTGGCGCCGGCGCTCGAGCGATCGTCGGGCGAAAGACTCGGAAATCCCAGGGGTATTCGGCGCAACAAATGCGAAGATAGTGGCGCCGGCCAAGCAATGAATGCTCCGCCGGCGCCGTTGATTATTGATCGCTCGCGATCACTTGGCGACCGATACACCGTAGAAGGGCTGCCCGCCGAAGAAGTGGATCTTGTAGTCCTTCACTTCCTTGCGCACCGGCGTGAAAGCCTGCGCATTGGCGAAGAGCAGGCCGGCCACATCGGCGTGGAAGAGCTCCTGGAAGCGCTTGTAGAGCTTGGTGCGCTCGGCCTGGTCCGTGATCGTGTTGGCCTTGGCCAGCGCGTCGGAGGCTTCCTGGTTGCACCAGCGCGCCCGGTTGGCCCCGGTCTTCACCCCTTCGCAGGTCCAGCCGGAGAGCAGGATCTGGCTCGGATCGGGATAATCCCAGGTGTAGCCGAACATGCCGACTTCGTGCTCGCCGGCGCGGCCGCGCTTGAGATACTCGCCCCATTCGAAGGTCTGGATCGTCGCCTTGACGCCGATCTTCGCCCAGTCGGCCTGGATCAGCTCGGCCGCGCGCCGGCCGTTCGGCATATAGGCGCGCACGACCGGGATCGCCCAGAGCGTCGTTTCGAAGCCGTCGGGATAGCCGGCCTCCTTGAGCAGGGCTTTGGCCTTCTCCGGATCGTAGGGCCGGGGCTTGAGGTCGGCGTTGTGCGACCAGAGCGAGGGCGGAACCGCCGCCGCCGTCGGCTTGCCGGTGCCCTGATAGACGGCGTCGATGATCGCGGGGATGTTGGTGGCATAGGCCAGGGCCTCGCGCACCCGCTGGTCGCCGAAGGGCTTCTTCTCCTGGTTGAAGGCGAGGAAGCTCTGATCGGCGATGCTGCCCTGGAGCAGGTTGATGGTCGGCTCGGTCCTCATCGCGGGTAGGTCGCCGGGGTTGGGATAGCGCGCGATCTGGCATTCGCCGGAGCGGACCTTGGCGAAGCGCACGGCGGCGTCGGTCGTGATCACGAAGATCAGGTCGTTGACCAGCGCCATGCGGTCGCGATTGCCGACGGCCTTGGTCCAATGGTCCGGCACCGCCTTGAAGCGGATCACGGCGTCCTTCTGGTAGCTGAGAAGCGAGAACGGGCCGGTGCCGATCGGCGCGAAATCGACCTGCTCGGGCGTACCCGCCTTGAGCATCGCCGCCCCGTATTCGGCGGAGAGGATCGACATCGGCTCGACCGAAAGTGCGCTGAGCAGCGGCGCGTTCGGCTTGGTCAGCGTCAGCTTCACCGTGAGGTCGTCGACCTTCTCGATCGACTTCAGGCTCGGCCGCACGATCTCGCTGAAGAACTGGTAATTGCCGCTGCCGACCTTGTTGTAGGGGTGGTTCGGGTCGAACATGCGCTGGAACGAGAAGATGACGTCGTCGGCGTTGAACTCGCGCGTCGGCGTGAAGCCCTTGTTGGCGTGCCATTTCACACCCTTGCGCAGCTTGAACGTATAGCTCAGCCCGTCGTCCGAGATCGTCCAGGATTCGGCCAGGCTCGGGATGATCTGCGAACCGCCGCGCTCCGTCGCGGTCAGCCGCTCGTAGATCTGGGCCGCCACGTCATAGGCGGTGTTCTGGCTGCTGAATTGCGGGTTCAGGAAATCGGGACTGGCTTCGGAGCAGACGACAAGGGCTTGGGCGCCGGCGACGGCGGGAAGCAACAGGGCGCTCAGCCCCAGCGTCAGGGCTAAGGAGCGGGCACGAACGGACATGGGCGTTTCTCTCGGGACAGGCGGGAAGACGGATCGGGCGCGGGGCGTCGTGCCCCATCGTCTCCGCCTCCCGAAACGCGGCCCCGCCGGGGCCGCGTCGTTTGGCATGCATCAGCCGCGCCAGCATCGTGAGCGGCTGGCGCTTCGGATCACTTGCCGATATCGACGCCGTAGAAGACGTGGCGGCTGAACGGCGAGAGCTTGAAGTCCTTCACTTCCTTGCGGACCGGCTTGAGCTGGACCGCATGGGCGATGGTGAACCAGGGGGCCTGCTCCTTGAAGATCACCTGCGCCTCCCGGTAGAGCTTCTCGCGCTCCGCCTGGTCGGTGACGGTCTTCGCCTTCACCACGAGGTCGTCGAAGGGCTTGTAGCAGAACTTGGCGACGTTGCCGCCATTGTTCTTGGCCGCATCGCAGCCGAGCAACGTGTGCAGGAAGTTGTCCGGGTCGCCATTGTCGCCGGTCCAGCCGAACATGCCGGTCTGGTGCTCGCCCGCCTGCAGGCGCTTGCGGTACTCGCCCCATTCGAAGGTCTTGATCTCGGCTTTGATGCCGACCTTGGCGAGGTCGGCCTGCATCAGCTCGGCGATGCGCTTGGCGTTGGGGTTGTAGGGCCGCTGCACCGGCATCGCCCAGAGGTCGATCTCGAGCCCGTTCGGATAGCCGGCCTCGGCCAGCTCCTTCTTGGCCGCCTCCGGATCATAGGGATCGTCCTTGATGGTCTCGTTATAGGACCACATGGTCGGCGGGATCGGGTTGATCGCCGCGACGCCGCTGGACAGATAGACGGCGTCGATGATCGCCTTCTTGTTGATCGCCTTGTTGACGGCGCGGCGCACCTTGACGTCGTCGAACGGCTTCTTGCTGGTGTTGTAGGCGAGGTAGCCGATGTTCAGGCCCGGCTGCTCCAGGATCTCGACATTGGCGTCCTTCCTGATCGCGTCGAGATCGGCCGGGTTCGGATAGGGCATGACATGGCATTCGCCCTTCTGGAGCTTGGCCCAGCGGACCGATGCGTCCGGCGTGATCGCGAAGACGAGATCGTCGATCTTGGCCTTGCCGGCCCAGTAATCCGGATTGGCCTTGTAGCGGATGATCGCGTCCTTCTGGTACTGCACCAGGTAGAACGCACCGGTGCCGATCGGCTCCTGGTCGATCTTCTCGGGCGTGCCCGCCTTCAGCATCGCGTCGGCATATTCCTTCGACTGCACGCTGGCATACTGCATGGCGAGGTCGGAGAGGAACGGCGCCTCCGGCTGGTTCAGGGTGAACTTGACGGTGTAGTCATCGACCTTCTCGACCGACTTCAGCAGCTTGGGCATGCCCATGTCGTTGAAGTAGGAGTGGTTCGAGCTCGTCACTTTGAAGAACGGATGGTCTTCCTTCCACTGCCGCTCGATCATGAACATCACGTCATCGGCGTTGAAGTCGCGCGTCGGCTTGAAGTTCTTGTTGGAGTGCCACTTCACGCCCTTGCGCAGGTGGAAGGTGTAGGTCAGGCCGTCCGGAGAGATGTCCCACTTCTCGGCGAGCGCGGGCTGGACCTTGGTGCCGCCGCGCTCGAACTGGACGATGGTGTCGTAGATCTGCGTGTTCGCATCGAACGACGTGCCGGTCGTGTTGACGCTGGGCGCGAAGTTCTCGGGGCTGCCCTCCGAGCAATAGACCAGCGTCTTCGCCGCCAGCGGCTGCGCCGCCATCAGCGCCGAGGCCGACAGCGTCGCCAAAAGCAGTTTCTTCATGGGTGTCTCCTTGAACGCCTCTCCGCCCCACGGGACGGAGGATGGCCCCGTTGCATCGGAAGCTTCGTGGGCGGAATTCCCAGAGCCGCCTTGTCAACAGCTTATTGAAAGTCGCGGGGCGCGAATAGTCGTTTCCGCAGGCGTTTCAGGAGTCTTTCGGCGGGGTTGCCGGCCGGTCCGCCGGGCTGCGCGCGTCGGCGGGGAAGGTCGCCGGAGGGCAGGGCGTGCGCCGTCCGGCCGCTGCCGTCACAGCGCCTCGCGCACGCGCAGCAGCGTCGTGTCCATGTGGCGGCCGATCGCCTCGCAGAGCGCATCGGCATCGCGCCTGAGCAGGGCAGCCATCATGTCCTCGTGCTCGGCCACGGCGCCCGCCCATTTCTCGGGCCCTTCATTGCCGACGAAGCGCAGCCGCTTGATGCGCGACTGCAGCGTGGTGTGCATCTCGAGCAGCACGGCGTTGCCCGAGGCCCCCACGATGGCGCTGTGGATCGCCTGGTTCAGCTTGAAGTAGTCGAGCCGGTCGCGCGTCTTGTAGAGCGCCAGCATCTCCCGGTGCATCTTGTCGATCGCGGCGATCGTCGCGTCGCTGGCCTGTGCGCAGGCGATCCGCCCCCCGAGCTGTTCCAGGCTCTTGATCACCTCGAGGATGTCGGCGAGGTCGCGCGCCGAGAACTTGCGGACGACCGCGCCCTTTGCCGGCAGGATCTCGACGAGCCCTTCGCTGGCTAGCGTCTTGATCGCCTCGCGCAGCGGCGTCCGCGAGACGCCGAGCTGCGCGCCGACCAGCCCTTCATTGATGCGCTGGCCGGGGGCGAGCTGCCCTTCGATGATCATGTCGCGGACGCGTTCCAGCACCTCGTCATGGAGGGTTCGCCGCATGATCCGGGGATACTCGGCCGCCGTTTCGCTCATCGTTGCTCCCGTGTTTCCGGCCACACCGTTACGGCACGCGGCCCGCTTGCTGTCAAACCGGCGCGCGCTCCATGGCGAACAGCGCGTCCTGGCGCCGGCGCATCGCCAATAGCCCGGAATCGGGGTCGATCGCGACGTCGCCCAAGCGGATCGCCTCTCCGGCCCTGACGTCGCGGACGAGCGGCCTGTCGGCGACGAGATAGAACGGGGCGGGGCGGTCGTCGGCGAGCGCTGCGGCCGGCCTCACCTCGGCGCCGACGCCGTCGATGCTGTGATGATGCCCGCCCATCGTGAGCAGGGTGCCGGCGCCGAGGTCGCGCCGGGCCACCGCGACGAGGTCCTGCCGCGGCCGGTAGTCGTCGCCATAGCCCGAACGGCCGAGGCCGGCGGCGTCGAGGATCGAGGTCGCGACCTCCACCCCGAGCAGATGGCGCGGCAGGTAGAGCGCCGCCGTGCGGCCGCTGCGGCTGACGACATGGCCCTTGCCGGCCAGCATCTCCCAGCTCTCGGCATTGTCGCAGCGCACGATGATGAAGACGCCGCCGGCGAAGCTCGCCTCTTCCGCCAGCCGCAGATGGTGGAAGACGTCGATGCGGCGCGTGCCGGCGAGCAGCCCGCCCTCGCCACGTTCGGCAAAGAGATCGGCAAGTTCGGGGACGCGGGCGGGCGGCGCATGGAAGCCCGTCGCATCGGCGGAGAAGTCGAGCGCATTGGCGACCAGCGTCATCTCGCAGAGATCGGGCACGGCGCGTAAGGGGAAGGCCTCGCCGAGGATGCGCGCGCGTTCCGCCGCGGTGGCGACGACGGAGCGGGTACCGGGCAGCCAGTGCTCGCGCAGGGCGGGCAGGGCATGTGTCACGCCGTTGCAGGTGACGTTGCCGGTCGCGGCGTCGAGCACGAAGTCATACTCGCTGGACTTGCCGGCGGCGATGATCTCGAGCCCGAGGACTTCCGCCCAACTCGCCAGCGCGATCAGCAGGCTCGGCTGATCGCCATCGACCGGGGTCACCGTGACGCCCTTGTCGCGGGCGAGGCGCGCCAGACCCGGACCGACGACGCTGTCGGCCTCCTTCGAGACCAGCGCGACATGGCGCCTGGCATCGATCGCGGCGAGGCTGTGCCGCGTCGCCGCCTCGGGGCTGCCGGTCGCCTCGACCAGCAGCCGGAAAGGCAGGTCCAGGACGATGCCGAGGCTGGCCGCGGCGACGCATTTGCCGCTGTCCCAGGCCGCACGCGCCGCAGCCGCCGTCTCGCAAAGGGCGATCTCGGAAGGCGTGAAGCCGGCGGCGGCGAAGGCGCGGCTGGCAGCTTCCGCCGTCATGTCCACCGCGATCCGGGCATTGACCAGCCGCGTGCGCCGCGATTGCGCGAGATAGCTGCGGCCGAAGCTGCCGCTGCCGACGAGACAGGTTTCGATCGGTTCGGCGATCCCGGCGTAGTGGGCATGAAAATTCATCGTCTCTCCTCCCGGCGCGGTCCGGCGATGGGCGTTTCCGCGCTTCCCGGCGATGACTACAGCAAACGCGTTATGCTGCATACAGCATACTTGAGGCTGCCTGATGCCTGTGTTAGCGAGAAAGGCAGAAAACGAATGCGAGGCAGCGGAGCGCGGCCATGGATGAACGGACCAATGACGCCCTGCCGGTGATCGCCGTGGCGATGGGCGACCCCTCGGGCATCAGTCCGGAACTGACCGCGCGGATCCTGTCGGAACCGGATCTCCGGGCTGCGGCGCGTTACGTCGTGTTCGGCGACAAGCGGCTGCTCGATCTCGGCATCGCCGATGGCGGCGTCGACCCCCAGGTGCAGGTCGTGAAGGATGGCGACGCGCTGCCGCTCGGCGACAGGCCCGTCTTCGTCGATCTCGCCAATCACGACCCGGCCGATCTCCAGCGCGCCAAGGCGACGCTCGCCGGCGGCAAGGCGGCCACCGAGAACTTCCGCCGGGCGCTGCAGTTCGCTGCCGCCGGCAAGGCTGGCGCGGTCTTCTTCACGCCCTTCAACAAGGCGGCGATGCGCTTCGCCTATCCGGGTTATGACGACGAGATTCGTTTCGTGCGCGATGCCATCGGCTTCGAGGGAGCGGCGAGCGAGTTCAATATCCTCGACAAGCTCTGGAACGCTCGGGTCACCTCGCACATCCCGCTTTCGGAAGTGGCGCAGAACATCACGCAGGAGCGCATCCTCAGGGCGCTGACGCTGGCGGACGCCAATCTGCGCGCGGCCGGCTTCAACCCGCCGCGCATCGCGGTCGCGGGCATCAATCCGCATGCCGGCGATGGCGGCAATTTCGGCCGCGACGAGATCGAGACGATCGAGCCGGCGGTGAAGGCGGCCAAGGCCAAGGGCTTCACGGTGGAAGGGCCTTTTCCCTCCGACACCGTGTTCCTGCGTGCCAGGAACGGCGATTTCGACGCCGTGCTGACGATGTATCACGACCAGGGGCAGATCGCGATGAAGCTGATCGGCTTCGATCGCGGCGTCACCCTGATCGGCGGTTTCCCCTTCCCGATCTGCACGCCGGCCCACGGCACGGCCTATGAGATCGCGGGCAAGGGCATCGCCAATCTCGGCGCGACCCGCGCTGCGCTCGCCCTCGCCATCAGGATGGCGCAGGACGACAAGGCAAAGGCGCGCGCGGCCGCCTGATTCAGCTTGTTTTCGACGAAGCCGCCGACAAGAGCGGCCCATATAATTCAACGCCAGGGAGAAGCTTCATGAAGAATATTGCCATCACTGCCGCGTTCGCCGGCGCGCTCGCGCTCGGCGGTGCCGGTTCGGCGCAGGCCTGGGAACCGACCAAGCCGATCGAGTTCGTGGTGACCTCCGGCGCCGGCGGCGGCACCGACAATTTCGCCCGCATCATCCAGTCGATCATCACCAAGCACAAGTTCACCGAGCAGCCGATCGTGGTGGTGAACAAGGGCGGCGGCTCCGGCGCCGAGGGCTATGTCTACGGCAAGGGCGCCAAGGGTGATCCGAACCGCGTCATCTTCGGCACCAACAACGCCTATCTGCTGCCTTACGTCGCCAAGCTCGGCTACAAGTTCTCGGATCTGACGCCGGTCGCGGCGCTGGCGCTCGACGAGTTCCTGCTCTGGGTCAAGGGCGATGCCCCCTATGCCGACGCCAAGGCCTATATCGACGCGGTCAAGGCCAAGCCCATGGGCTTCAAGATGGGGGGCAGCCAGTCGAAGGACACCGACCAGACGCTGACCTCGATGATCCAGGACGCCACCGGCGTGAAGTGGATCTACGTGCCGTTCCAGGGCGGCAGCGCCGCGGCCGTGCAGCTCGCCGGCGGCCATATCGACTCCAACACCAACAATCCCAACGAGAATATCGGCCAGTGGAAGGCCGGGCAGGTGAAGCCGCTCTGCGTGTTCTCGCCGGTGCGTCTCGCCAAGGGCGAGCCGGTCTTCGAGGGCAAGGGCTGGGGCGACATCCCGACCTGCAAGGAAGCCGGCCTGCCGCTGGAGACCTTCCAGATGCCGCGCACCGTCTGGCTGCCGGCCGACGTCCCGGCCGATGCCGTGACCTACTATGCCGACTTGCTGGAGAAGGTCTCGAAGACCCCCGAATGGCAGGAATTCGTGACGCGCACCGCCCAGACCGGCAAGTTCATGAAGGGCAAGGAACTAGCCGATTTCGTCGCCAAGGACGAGGCGGCCAACAAGAAGGTCTTCGAGAACGAAGGCTGGATCGCGAAGTAAGGTGGGATCGTCATTCCCGGGCGGTGCGATGCGCCGACCCGGGAATCTCAGACGAGAAGGCTGGTTTCCGAGATGGCCGGGTCGTGCCCGGCCATGACGCGTAAGCCCTGGAAGGGAGAACCCACCACATGATCACCCGCTTCTGGGCAGAGATCGGGACGGCCGTCCTGACGCTCGTCTTCGGGCTCGTCATCGTGAAGGGCTCGCTGGAGTTCGGCATCGGCTGGGACAGTTCCGGTCCGCAGCCCGGCGCCTTTCCTTTCTATGCGGGGGCGCTGATCGCGTTGGCGAGCCTCGGCACCATAGCGGTCACTCTCGGACAGCGCGTTACCGGAAAGTCCGTGCTCGCCGAGGCCTTCCTCGATGCCGAGCGCGGCAAGCGGGTGCTGTCCTTCCTGCTGCCGCTGATCGCCTTCGTCGTGCTCAGCGCCACGCTCGGCATGTATGTCGCGACGATCCTCTATCTCGTCTTCGCGATGCGCTTCCAGGGCGGCTATGGCTGGCTGCAGAGCCTCGTCACCGCCTTCGTGACGGCGGCCTTCTTCTATTTCGCGCTCGAGAAATTCTTCCAGATCGGCCTGCTCAAAGGCCCGATCGAGCCGCTCATCGGCCTCTGAGACGGCGAGGATATCAGCATGGATAACGTCGCCAACCTGATGCACGGCTTCTCGGTCGCGCTCACCACGCATCATCTCCTGCTGATGATGGCGGGCGTTCTCCTCGGTGTGCTCGTCGGCGTGCTGCCGGGTCTGGGCGCGCCGAACGGCGTCTCGCTGCTGCTGCCGCTGACCTTCAGCATGGACCCGGTCTCGGCGATCATCCTGCTGACCTCGCTCTATTGGGGCGCGCTCTTCGGCGGCTCGACCACCTCGATCCTGTTCAACATTCCCGGCGAACCCTCATCGGTCGCAACGACCTTCGACGGCCACCCGATGGCCAAGCAGGGCAAGGCGACCGAGGCGCTGTCCTTCGCCTTCCTCTCGGCCGGCTTCGGCGCCATGGCCGGCGTCATCCTGATCACGCTGCTCTCGGGCTGGGTCGCGAAATTCGCGCTACGCTTTTCCTCGCCCGAATATTTCGCTGTCTATTTCATGACCTTCGCGAGCTTCATCGGGCTCGGCGGCTCCTCGCCCTTCAAGACCGTCGTCTCGATGGCGATCGGCTTCGCGCTGGCGACGATCGGCATGGACTCGGTCTCCGGCAATGTGCGGCTCACTTTCGAGTTCGACGTGCTGCTCGCCGGCGTCAGCTTCCTGATCGCGGTGATCGGCCTGTTCGGCATCGGCGAATTGCTGCTGACCATGGAGGAGGGGCTGAAATTCGAGGGCGTCGCCGCCAAGGTCCGTGTCGGCGACGTCCTGCGCACGGCGGCGAAGCTGCCGCGCTACTGGCTCGCGCTGCTGCGCTCCTCGCTGATCGGCATCTGGATGGGCATCACGCCGGGCGGGCCGACGGCCGCCTCCTTCATGAGCTACGCCATGGCCAAGCGCTCCTCGCGCAACCCTGCCAAGTTCGGCAAGGGCGAGCCCGAGGGCGTGATCGCGCCTGAGACGGCCGACCATGCCGCCGGCTCCGCCGCCATGCTGCCGATGCTGGCGCTCGGCATTCCCGGCTCGGCGACGGCGGCGGTGATGATGGGCGGCCTGATGATCTGGGGCCTCAATCCCGGCCCGACGCTGTTCACGGACCGGCCGGATTTCGTCTGGGGCCTGATCGCCTCGATGTATCTCGGCAATGTCGTGGCAGTGGTGATCGTGCTGGCGACGGTGCCGCTCTTCGCCTCGATCCTGCGCATCCCCTTCTCGATCATCGGGCCGATCATCGTCGTGATCTGCTTCATCGGTGCCTTCACCGCCGCGAGCAAGGAATTCGACATCTGGCTCGCGCTGGTCTTCGGCCTCGTCGGCTATGTCTTCAAGAAGCTCGACTACCCGATCGCGCCGCTCGTGCTCGCCATGGTCATCGGCGACAAGGCCGAGGACGCCTTCCGCCAGTCGATGATCTTCAGCCAGGGCTCGCTCTCGATCTTCTGGTCGAACCCGCTGGTCTCGACGCTGATGACGATCGGCCTGGCGCTGCTGGTCATGCCGGTCCTCGGCTCCTTCGCGCGCCGCTTGCGCGGCACCAAGGCCGCCAGCACTGTCTGACATCCATATCGCCAGTTCGATTCCCGCCCTGTCCGCCACCGACGAGATGACGCCATGACCGAACCCTACAAGGGCATCCTGCCGATCGCGCCGACCATCTTCCACGACAGCGGCGACCTCGATGTCGAGGGCAACAAGCGCGTCATGGACCTGATGGTCGACCAGGGCGTCGACGGCATCTGCATCCTCGCCAATTTCTCGGAGCAGTTCCTGCTCACCGATGAGGAGCGCGACCAGGTGATGCGGCTCTCGATCGAGCAGGTCGCGGGCCGCGTTCCGGTGATCGTCACCACCTCGCATTTCTCGACGCGCATCGCGGCCCAGCGCGCCAAGGCCGCGGCTGATGCCGGCGCCAAGATGCTGATGATGATGCCGCCCTATCACGGCGCGCTGCTCAAGGCCGACGAGCAGGGCATGATCGAGCACTTCAAGCAGGTAACCGATGCCTGCGGCATCCCGATCATCCTGCAGGACGCGCCGCTCTCGGGCGTGACCATGACCGTGCCCTTCATGGTCAGGCTGGCGAAGGAGGTGCCGCTCGTCCGCTACTTCAAGATCGAGGTGCCCGGCACGGCCAACAAGCTGCGCGCGCTGATCGAGGCCGGCGGCGATGCCGTGGTCGGCCCCTTCGATGGCGAGGAGGCGATCACCCTCATGGCCGATCTCGATGCCGGCGCCACCGGCACGATGACCAGCGCCATGATCCCGGACCTGATCAAGCCGATCCTCGCCGCCCACGCGGCAGGCGATCGCAAGCAGGCGGCAGCGCTCTATGCCCGTGTCCTGCCGATCATCAACTACGAGAATCGCCAATGCGGCCTGCGCTCGGCCAAGGCGGTGATGAAGGAAGGCGGCGTCATCAAGTCCGAGGCCGTCCGCCATCCCCTGACGCCGCTGCATCCGAAGACCCGCGAGGGCCTGATCGAACTGGCGCGCGAGCTCGATCCGCTGGCGCTGCGCTGGGGGAAATAGGCGGCCTCGCGGAAGGCCGGGGCGGGGTTGCGTTTTTCGCTGATCGCTCCGCCTTTACAAAGCGGGTCGGAACGCGGGATCGTCTCGGCTGCCTGCCGCCCGGCGGGAGCCAGGACGGAAGAAGGTGAACGCATGCCCAGTCTGAAGCCGGAAACCCGCGAGAAGCTGCGCACGGTTTCCGTTGCCACGCTCTGCACGGCCCTCTTCAAGCGCGGCCTGCGCAACCAGTTCATCCAGGATGTCCGCCCCCTCAATCCCGGTGCCGGCACCATGGTCGGGGAAGCCTTCACGCTGCGCTATATTCCGGCGCGCGAGGATCTGAATCCGCTCTCGGTCTTCCAGGACCGGGCGCATCCGCAGCGCAAGGCGGTGGAGGAATGCCCGCCCGACGCGGTGATGGTGATCGACAGCCGCAAGGACCCGCGCGCGGCCTCGGCCGGCGGCATCCTCGTCTCCCGGCTGATGAAGCGCGGCGTGGCCGGCGTCGTCACCGATGGCGGTTTTCGCGACTCGCCCGAGATCGCGCAACTGCCCTTCCCAGCCTATCACAACCGTCCCTCGTCCCCGACCAACCTGACCCTGCATCAGGCGATCGACATCAACGGGCCGATCGGCTGCGGCGATGTCGCGGTCTTCCCGGGCGATGTCGTGGTCGGTGATGCCGAGGGCGTCATCGTCATCCCCGCCCATCTTGCCGACGAGGTCGCGGCCGAAGCCGTCGAGATGACCGCCTTCGAGGATTTCGTCACCGAGGAGGTGCTGAAGGGCCGCTCGATCCTCGGCCTCTATCCGGCGACCGAAGAGCAGACCAAGGTCGATTTCGCGGCCTGGCGGAAGGCGAACGGCCGCTAGTCGCAGGCGGGGCTTGCGTAGCGTGGGGGGCCGCTTCAATACGGGCCCGCCGTCTGGCGGCTACGAGGAGAGGGGAACCGACCATGAGCGAAGCCTTCATCTGCGCCTATCTGCGCACGCCGATCGGCCGCTTTGGCGGCTCGCTGTCCGCGGTGCGGGCCGATGACCTCGGCGCCGTGCCGCTGAAGGCCTTGGTCGAGCGGCATCCGGGCGTCGATTTCGGCGCCGTCGACGACGTGATTTTCGGCTGCGCCAACCAGGCGGGCGAGGACAACCGCAACGTCGCGCGCATGTCGCTCCTGCTCGCCGGCCTGCCGAAGGAGGTGCCCGGCACCACGATCAACCGGCTCTGCGGCTCCGGCATGGACGCCGTCATCGCCGCCGCGCGCGCGATCAAGGCGGGCGAAGCCGAGCTGATGATCGCCGGCGGCGTCGAGAGCATGTCGCGGGCGCCCTTCGTGCTGCCCAAGGCCGACAGCGCCTTCTCGCGCCATGCCGAGATCCACGACACCACGATCGGCTGGCGCTTCGTCAACCCGCTGATGAAGCTGCAATACGGCGTCGACTCCATGCCGGAGACCGGCGAAAACGTCGCTGCCGACTGCAATGTCAGCCGCGCCGATCAGGACGCCTTCGCCCTGCGCTCGCAGCTCAAGGCCGTCGCTGCCCAACAGAACGGCCGGCTCGGCAAGGAGATCGTGCCGGTCGCGATCCCGCAGCGTAAGGGCGATCCGATCCGCGTCGAGCTCGACGAGCATCCGCGTGGCGACACCACGCTGGAGAAGCTCGCCAAGCTTCCGACGCCGTTCAGGAAGGAAGGCGGCACCGTCACCGCCGGCAATGCCTCCGGCGTCAATGACGGTGCGGCGGCGCTGATCGTAGCCTCCGAGCAGGCCGTGAAGAAATACGGGCTGACCCCGCTCGCCCGCGTCCTCGGCGGCGCGACCGGTGGCGTAGCGCCGCGGGTGATGGGGCTCGGTCCCATTCCAGCCACGCGCAAGCTCTGCGCGCGGCTAGGCCTGAAGCCGACGGATTTCGATGTGGTCGAGCTCAACGAGGCCTTTGCCAGCCAGGGCATCGCCGTGCTCCGCGAGCTCGGCATCGCCGAGGACGGCGCGCATGTGAATCCGAATGGCGGCGCGATTGCGCTCGGCCACCCGCTCGGCATGTCGGGAGCCCGCATCGCCGGCACGGCTGCGCTCGAACTGTCGCTGACGGGCGGAAAGCGCGCGCTCGCCACCATGTGCATCGGCGTCGGCCAAGGCATCGCGATCGCGCTCGAGCGGGTCTGAGAAGTCAGCCGGCGCGGGCGCCGCGCCGGCTTCAGGATTTGAGGCAGGTCAACCGTGCGGTGCGGGCTCGAACCGGGCCCGCCCCAGGACCATCACGCGATCGACCTGGAAGCCCGAGCGCTGCAGCGCGTCATGGTCCTGCGGCCAGGCGGCCGAGCGCTCGAACGAGATCGCGATCCGGGGCAGATCGAGCTCGACGGCGAGCCGGTTGGCGAAGCGCAGCAGCGCATCGACCAGATGCGTGCCGGGCAGGCGCAGCATCGCGAGTTCCGAGATTTCCAGCGCGGCCGTGCCGGCGATCGACTGCGTGACACGGAAGGTAAACAGGGCATGCGGCATGCCGCGCGCATCACGCAGCGCGAAGATTCCGCGCGGCCGCGCACCGTCCTGCGAGTTCTCGCGCAGGAAGGCGGCCCAGCCCTCGGGCGTCACGTCCGGATGCGCCATCGCGACGAGGCCGAAGACGGCGTCGGCGCCGGCCGGCGTGATGCGCGCGACCTCGAAAATATCTACGCCGGTCACCTGCTGCTCTCCCGAATTTCAGCGATGCACGGTTGTTGTCGAGGCCATGTTGTCGCATTGATCTGGATCAAATCGCCGGGCTGCGGCAGCAAGCGTGCTTTGTGGCTCTGCCGGCCTAGGCTATGGTCCCGCCCGACAAGTGGGAAGAATGCGATCGTGACCTGCCATCCTTCGGTCTGTACCGCCGCGAGTTGCGGCGAAGGCGGCTGCCGCAACTGCATGGTTCGCCTGGTCAGCGTCTGCGCCTCGCTCTCCGATGACGAGCTGGCGCTGCTCGAATCCCTGGCGCATCCCACGCATTTCGCCTCGGGAGAGACGCTGTTCACGCAAGGGCGGGAGGCGCAGGCGGTCTACAACGTCACGGCCGGGGTCGTTCGCCTCTACAAGCTGCTCTCGGACGGCCGGCGCCAGGTCGTCGGCTTTGCGCTGCCGGGCGATTTCCTCGGGCTCGCCATGCGCGACGCCTACAGCTTCTCTGCCGATGCGATCGGCGAGGTGGCTGCCTGCGCCTTTTCGCGCGGCGCCTACACGGCCCTCGTCGATGCCAAGCCGCATCTGCTGAAGCGCCTGCACGAATTTGCCACCCACGAGCTCACGCTCGCCCATGAGCAGATGATGCTGCTCGGCCGGCGCACCGCCGAGGAGAAGCTGATCTGCTTCCTGCTCGGCATGCAGCAGCGCTGGGCGCGGCTCGGCAAGCCTTCGGTCACCGTGCCCTTGCCGATGACGCGGCAGGATATCGCCGATTTCCTCGGCCTGACCATCGAGACCGTCAGCCGCACCTTCACCCGTCTCGCCAAGGATAAGACGATCCTGATCGTGCCCGGCGGCGTGCGCGTGATGAACCCAGACCGGATGAACGCCGTCGCGGCCTGAGGGAGCCCGGTTTCGCGTAAGAGCCGCACCGTCCGGGGGCGCAGCAGCGAGTCCGGAACCCATGAACACAACGCTTGTCGCGTCATGGCCAGGCTTGTCCCCACCATCCACGTCTTCATTCGTGCGATGCGGTGTTCAAGACGTGGGTACTCGCCACAAGGGCGAGCATGCCGATCGCTGGAGCAGCCTCGCGTCCATGTGTGCCGGATTCAGGCCTGCGCCCCCCCCCGAAACAACCGCGAGTTCCATCGGCTGCGCCGCCGCGTCGCAGCCGGCGTGGCGTCCCTCTTGACCTGAATCAACGCCCCGCCTTCGGCCGCTCGCTAAGCCTCCCGCTCACGGCGCGCTCATGCGCCGACGACGAAGCAGGAGTCGGATGTGACGGCAACGGCAAGCCCTGTCAGGCAGGCGACTGTCGGCGAATTGATCGGCATGCTGATCGCAGCAGCCTGTGTGCTGCCGCTGATCATCATCGCGGCGCTGACCGAGAACGCCGGCTACGCCTTTCACGCGGCGCTCGGCGCCGCTGCCGCCATGGTCAGCGTATTCCTGATCGCGAATCGCTGCTTCGACGGCACGCAGGCGCGCGAGCCGCAGGAGATCGACGGCAAGCCGAACTACAACATGGGGCCGGTCAAGTTCGCGACCGTCGCCTCGATGGTCTGGGGCATCGCCGGCTTCGCCGTCGGCCTGCTCATCGCCTCGCAGCTTGCCTTCCCGGATCTCAACTTCGACCTGCCCTGGATCAATTTCGGCCGGATGCGGCCGCTACATACCTCGGCGGTGATCTTCGCCTTCGGCGGCAACGTGCTGATCGGCACCTCCTTCTACGTCGTGCAGCGCACCTGCCGCGCGCGGCTTGCCGGCACGCTCTCGCCTTGGTTCGTCGTGCTCGGCTACAATTTCTTCATCGTCATCGCCGGCACCGGCTACCTGCTCGGCATTACCCAGGGCAAGGAATATGCCGAGCCGGAATGGTATGCCGACCTCTGGCTGACGGTCGTCTGGGTCGTCTATCTGCTGGTCTTCCTCGGCACGGTGATGAAGCGCAAGGAGCCGCATATCTATGTGGCGAACTGGTTCTATCTCGGCTTCATCCTGACCATCGCGGTCCTGCATATCGGCAACAACGTCGCCGTGCCGGTCTCGCTCCTGTCGCCGCGTTCCTACGGCCTGTGGTCGGGCGTGCAGGATGCGATGTTCCAGTGGTGGTACGGCCATAACGCGGTCGGCTTCTTCCTGACCGCCGGCTTCCTCGCGATCATGTACTACTTCGTGCCCAAGCGCGCGGAGCGGCCGATCTACAGCTACCGGCTCTCGATCATCCACTTCTGGGCGCTGATCTTCATCTACATCTGGGCCGGCCCGCACCATCTCCACTACACAGCGCTGCCCGACTGGGCGCAGACGCTGGGCATGACCTTCTCGATCATGCTGTGGATGCCCTCCTGGGGCGGCATGATCAACGGCATCATGACGCTGTCGGGCGCCTGGGACCGGCTGCGCACCGATCCGGTGCTGCGGATGATGGTGGTCTCGCTCGCCTTCTACGGCATGTCGACCTTCGAAGGTCCGCTGATGTCGATCAAGGCGGTCAACGGCCTGTCGCACTACACCGACTGGACCATCGGCCATGTCCATTCCGGCGCACTCGGCTGGGTTGCCTACATCTCCTTCGGCGCGATCTACTGCCTCGTGCCCTGGCTGTGGAACCGCAAGGGGCTCTACTCGCTCAAGCTGGTGAGCTGGCACTTCTGGATCTCGACGCTCGGCATCGTCTTCTACATCTCGGCGATGTGGGTCTCCGGCATCCTCCAGGGCCTGATGTGGCGCGCCTATACCTCGCTCGGCTTCCTCGAATACTCCTTCATCGAGACCGTCGCGGCGATGCACCCCTTCTACGTGATCCGCGCGATGGGCGGAGCGCTGTTCCTGATCGGCGCGCTGATCATGGCCTTCAACCTCTGGATGACCGTGCGCTCCGAGAACGCGGCCGAGATGCCCCGTTCCGATGCCGCACCGTCGCCGCTGGCCGTGGCCGCCTGAGGAGCTTCCGGAATGTCGAGCATCGAACACAAGCCCGCGCGCCGCTCGCTCTGGGCCAAGCACAAGATCTTCGAGACCAATTCGATCATCCTGGTCATCGGCGTTCTGCTGGTGATCTCGGTCGGCGGCCTCGTCGAGATCGCGCCGCTCTTCTACCTCAGGAACACGATCGAGACCGTGCAGGGCATGCGCCCCTACACCCCGCTCGAGCTTGCCGGCCGCGCGATCTATGTCCGCGAGGGCTGCTACAACTGCCACAGCCAGATGATCCGGCCGCTGCGCGACGAGGTCGAGCGCTACGGGCACTACTCGCTCGCGGCCGAGAGCATGTACGACAAGCCCTTCCAATGGGGCTCGAAGCGCACGGGGCCGGACCTCGCCCGCGTCGGCGGCAAGTATTCCGACGAATGGCAGCGCGCCCACCTTGCTGAGCCGCGCGCCGTCGTGCCGCAATCGATCATGCCGGGCTATCCCTTCCTGGCGAAGACCGAGCTGAACTACAGCGACATCGCCGACGAGCTGCGCGCCAACCGCGCCGGCGGCGTGCCCTATAGCGACGAGATGATCGCGCAGGCGCAGAGCGACCTGAAGGCGCAGGCGACGCCCGACCATCCCGGCCAGTCCGAGCTGGAGAAGCGTTATCCCAAGGCGCAGTCGCGCGATTTCGACGGCAATCCGCAGCGCATCACCGAGGCCGACGCCCTGATCGCCTATCTCCAGACGCTCGGCACGCTCGTCGACTTCAAGCTCTACGACGACAAGGCCAACATCCGCTGAGCGAGGCTGCCATGCAAACGACCTATCACTGGCTCGCCGGCTTCGCCCAGTCCGTCGGCCTTCTCTACTTCGTCGCCGTCTTCCTCGGTGTCTGCGTCTACGCCTTCTGGCCGAAGAACCGAGCCCGCTTCGAGCAAGCCGCGCTCAATCCGTTGCGCGAGGACTGATCATGGACCAGAAGAACCACGACGCCCCGCATGTCGACCCTCATACCGGCATCGCCACCACCGGCCATGAATGGGACGGCATCCGCGAGCTGAACACGCCGCTGCCGCGCTGGTGGCTCGGCATCTTCTACGCGAGCATCCTCTGGTCCATCGGCTACTGGGTCGTCTATCCCGCTTGGCCGCTGCTGACCGATACCACCAAGGGCGTGATCGGCTATGCCAGCCGCGCCGATATCAGCGCCGACATGGCGCAGTTGAAGGCACAGCGCGCCGTCCAGGCTGCCGGGATGGCCGATGCCACGCCGGCGCAGATCAAGGCCGACCCGACCTTGTTCCAGATCGCCATGGCGCAGGGCAAGGCCGCCTTCGGCGACAACTGCGCCGCCTGCCACGGCGTCGGCGGCGCCGGCGCCAAGGGCTATCCGAACTTGAACGACGATGACTGGCTCTGGGGTGGGTCGTTCGACGCGATCATGCAGACGCTGAAGCACGGCATCCGGGTCGCCGGCAACGACGAGACGCGCGTCAGCCAGATGCCGGCCTTTGGCCGCGACGGCATGCTCAAGCGCGACGAGATCAACGCCGTCGCCAACCATGTCCGCGAGCTCGCCGGCCTTCCGACCGAACCGAAGGCGGATCTGGCGCTCGGGCGCAAGCTCTTCGCCGACAACTGCGCCTCCTGTCACGGCGAAGCCGGCAAGGGCAATCAGGAGATGGGGGCGCCCAATCTCACCGACGCGATCAGCCTCTACGGCATGGACATGGCCTCGCTGACCGAGACCATCGGCAACAGCCGCAACGGTGTGATGCCCGCCTGGGGCGGGCGCCTCGACGAGACCACGCTCAAGGCGCTGACCGTCTACGTCCACTCGCTGGGGGGAGGGCAGTAGCGTGAGTACCGCCGGGGCCGATTCCGACGACATGCCGCTCTTCGCGGCGTCGCGGAAGGTCTATCCGCAGAGCGTCTCCGGCCCGTACCGGCGCGCGAAGTGGCTCATCCTGTTCCTCTGCCTCGGCATCTATTACCTGCTGCCGTTCCTGCGCTGGGATCGCGGCCCGCATCTGCCCAACCAGGCGGTGCTGGCCGACATCGCCAATAACCGCTTCTATTTCTTCTTCATCGAGATCTGGCCGCAGGAGGTCTACTACTTCACCGGCCTCCTGATCCTGGCTGCGTTCTTCCTGTTCCTGATGAACGCCGTCGCGGGCCGGGTCTGGTGCGGCTATCTCTGTCCGCAGACGGTCTGGACCGACCTCTTCCTCGCCGTCGAGCGCTTCTTCGAAGGCGACCGGCGCGAGCGCATGCGCTTCGACGAGGCGCCCTGGAGCTTCGACAAGCTCTGGCGCAAGGTGGCCAAGCACGCGGTCTGGCTCGTCATCGCCTGGTGGACCGGCGGCGCCTGGGTGCTCTACTTCGCCGACGCGCCGACGCTGGTGCGTGAGCTCGCGACCTTCACCGCGCCGCTTTCGGCCTATGTCTGGATCGCGATCCTCACCTTCACGACCTACTCGCTCGCCGGCATCATGCGCGAGCAGGTCTGCAAGTTCATGTGCCCCTGGCCGCGCATCCAGGCGGCCCTGACCGACGACGAGGCACTCAACGTCACCTATCGCTACGATCGTGGCGAGCCGCGCGTCTCGGTCAAGCAGGCGCTGAAGCTGAAGGCGCAGGGCGCGCCGGCCGGCGACTGCATCGATTGCCATCAATGCGTCGCGGTCTGCCCGGTCGGCATCGACATCCGCGAGGGAGCCCAGCTCGACTGTATCCAGTGCGGGCTCTGCATCGACGCTTGCGACACCGTCATGGCGAAGATCGAACGCCCGAAGCGGCTGATCGCCTATGACACCGAGATCAACGTCAAGCGGCGCATCGCCGGCAAGCCGGCCGTCTACCGCCCGCTGCGGACGCGCACGGCGATCTACGCGGCGCTGATCCTCGTCGTCGGCGGCGCCATGCTGTGGCAGCTCGCGACCCGCCGCACAGCCGACATCTCGGTGCTGCATGAGCGCGCGCCGCTCTTCGTGACATTGAGCGACGGCTCGCTCCGGAACGCCTATGCGGTCAGGCTGCTCAACAAGCGCCCGGAGGTTCGCCCCTTCGCGCTGACCGTGGACGGGCTGCCGGGCATCCGCATCGAGGCGGTCGGTGTCGCCCCGACGGCCGATGTCAGGCCGGTCGTGACGGTCGATCCGGATTCCTCGCGCGAGGTGCGCGTGCTCGTCACCGTGCCGGCCGGCGTGCCGCTGGAGGCGTCGCAAGCCATCACCATCACCGCCTCGGATCTCTTCGCCGGGGAAACCGTGCACGCGACCGATCACTTCATGGCGCCGGGAGGCAAGCCATGAGCTGCTGCGGAGTCTTCCTCATGTCCTGCGATACCCCCGCCGCTCCTCGCCCGCGCCGCCCCTTCACGCTGACCGGGCGCATGGTCGCCGCGATGCTCGTGCTGTTCTTCGGCGTCATCGTCTCGGTCAATGCCACGATCATGACGGTGGCGTTGCGCACCATGCCGGGCGTGGAGACGCGCAGTGCCTACGAGGCCAGCCAGCACTTCAACGAGGAGATTGCCCGCCAGCACGCACGCGATGCGCGCGGCTGGAGCGCCGCGGCCACGCTCGCCCGGCAGGGCGAGGGAGCAGCGCTCGGCGTCACGCTCACCGACCGTCTCGGCCAGCCGCTCTCCGGCTTCACCGCGACGGCAAGGCTGCGCCATCCCGCCACCGCGGCGCGCGACCACGACCTTGTGCTGAGTGAGAGCCGGCCGGGGCGTTACGAAGCGCGTTTCGACCAGATCGAAGCCGGTTCCTGGATCTTCGAGCTGCAGGCCCGGCGCGGCGAGGAGGTGGTCTTCGTTTCGCGCAGCCGCATCACCCTGCCGGAGAAGTGAGATGGCCGCGCAGGATCTCTCGGTGTTCGTGCGCCATCGCGATGGCGGCGTCGCCAGCATGGAGCTCGCGGTCGACGGCATCCGCTGCGCCGGCTGCATGCAGGCCATCGAGAGCGGGCTCGGCCGCGAGCCCGGCATCCTCGGCGCCCGCGTCAACCTCGCGCTGAAGCGCGTCTCGGTCGAATGGCGCGAGGCGCTGCTGCGGCCGGAGGCCGTCGTCGACAAGCTCGCCGCGCTCGGCTTCAAGGCCTATCCCTTCGTGCCGGAGCGGCAGGAGGACGGCGCCGCCGCCGAGGAGCGCAGCCTGCTGCGCCGCCTCGGCGTCGCCGGCTTCGCCTCAATGAACATCATGCTGCTCTCGGTCGCGGTCTGGTCGGGCAACAGCGCCGACATCGACCCGACGACGCGCGACTTCTTCCACTGGCTCTCGGCGCTGATCGCTCTGCCGACGGCAGCCTATGCCGGTCGACCCTTCTTCGAGAGCGCGCTTCGCGCCCTGAAGGTCGGTGCCGTCAACATGGACGTGCCGATCACTATCGGCGTCGTGCTGGCACTCGCCATGTCGGTGGCCGAGACCTGGAACCATGGCCGCCACGCCTATTTCGACGGCGTGGTGATGCTGCTCTTCTTCCTGCTGATCGGGCGCTATCTCGACCAGCTGATGCGGCGGCGGACCCGCGACCTCGCCGGCAATCTCGCGGCGCTCAAGGCAGAGACCGCGACGCGGCTCGATGCCGATGGCAACTGGACGGTCACGCCGATCGCGGCGATCGCGCCGGGCGACCGTGTCCTCGTACGGCCGGGCGAGCGCGTCTCGGTCGACGGCATCGTCGAGACCGGCCGCTCCGAGCTCGACCAGAGTCTCGTCACCGGCGAGACCGCGCCCGTCGCGATCGGCCATGGCGAGCGCGTCCATGCCGGCACGCTCAATCTCACCGGCGCGCTGACTGTGCACGTCGAGGCGGCCGGGCAGGGCACGCTGCTCGACGAGATCGACCGGCTGATGAGCCAGGCCGTCGGCAGCCGCTCGCGCTATGTCCGCCTCTCGGATCGCGCCGCACGGCTCTACGCGCCGGTGGTCCATACGCTTGCGGCCGCGACCTTCCTCGGCTGGTTCGCCTGGGGGCTCGCCTGGCCCGAAGCGCTGATGATCGCCGTCACCGTGCTGATCATCACCTGCCCCTGCGCGCTGGGCCTCGCGATCCCGGCGGTGCAGGTCGTCGCCGCTTCCGCGCTGTTCAAGCGCAAGATCATGCTGAAGGAGGGCGATGCGCTCGAGCGCCTCGCCGAGGCCGATATCGCCGTCTTCGACAAGACAGGCACGCTGACCCTGCCCGAGCCGGACATCCTCAACCCCGAGGCGTTGCCGCCGGAGCGGCGGGCCGCGATCGGCGCGCTCGCCGCGGCGAGCAACCACCCCCTGGCGCAGGCCCTGGCGCGGGCGCTCGGCGGCGCGCCCGCGAGGACCGATGTCCAGGAGGAGCGCGGCCAGGGGCTGTCGGCCGGCGCGGGCGACGATGAACAGCGGCTCGGCAGTATCGTCTTTTGCGGCGCCGAGGCGGAGGCGGCTTCGGTGAAGGCGCTGCATCCCGGCGCTTCGCTCATCGCCTATCGCCATGGCGGCTACCGCACCGTGCTGGCGCTCGGGCAGAGCCTGCGTCCGGAAGCGCGCGAGACCATCGCCGCCCTGCGCGCGGCGGGACTCGAGATCGCGATCCTCTCCGGCGACCGGTCCGAGGCCGTCGCGCCGATCGCGGCCGAGCTCGGCGTGACGCATGTTCGCGCCGGGTTGCTCCCGGGCGACAAGCTCAACCTGCTCGACAGCATGGCGGCGAATGGCCGCAAGGTGCTGATGGTCGGTGACGGCCTCAACGACGCGCCGGCTTTGGCCGGGGCGCATGTCTCGATCTCACCGGTCAGCGCCACCCATCTGGCCCAGGCGGCGGCTGATGTCGTCTTCCTCGGCGACAGCCTCGCGCCCGTTGCCGCCGCGCTCGAGATCGCCCGCAAGGCGCGCGGGCTGATGCTGCAGAACCTCTGGTTCGCCGTGCTCTACAATGCCGTGGCGGTGCCGATCGCCATTGCGGGGCTGGCGACGCCGCTGGTCGCAGCCATCGCCATGTCGGGTTCCTCGCTGGTGGTGACCCTCAACGCCCTGCGCGCCCGCGGCCGCAGGGCTCAGTCGGAGGCTGAGGCATGAACATCATCGTGATCCTGTTTCCGCTCGCATTGGGGCTCGGGCTGATGGGGCTCGGCGCCTTCTTCTGGTGCATGCGATCAGGCCAGTTCGCCGATCTGGAAGGCGCCGCCTGGCGCGTCCTGCAGGACGACGACAAGCGGGACTGAGCTCCGTCGCGCCTGTTAACAACCCCTCCGATTCATGGGGCCTTAACCCTGCCGGGCTAGCACTGGGTGACTGGTTAACGAGTTGTCGTGTTCGCCCAAGCCCATGCATAAACTTGACCGTCACCGTCGCGCGAACGCCGTCGTTTCCGACGCTCATCGCTCCGATCAAACCGACGAATCCTTCCAGGCCCCGGTGCTGCAGCGTGGCACGCGCCGTCCTGCCGCGGCGCCCGAGCCTCAAACCTCCTGGCCGGAAAACGTCCGCTTCAGCCGCACGCCCGACAGGTTGCGCAAGGCGGCTGCGGGCGAGCAGGCGCAGGCTGTTGCCGTTTTCGCGGACGCCGAGGCGGTTGCCGTCGCTGCGCCTGCGGTGGAGTCTTCGCCCAGCGCGAACCGCGTCCGTTTCTGGCGCACGCCGGACCATCTGATCAAGCAGGTCTGGGGAACGCCGGACGGGACCGAGCCGAATGCCGAGGATCGCTCGGTCGCGCCCGATGTCGAGGCGGATGAGGCGGCCGCCCTGGTCCTCGAAGAGCCCTTCGAGGTGGTGGAGGAGGTCGTCCGGCCGGAATCGATGGCAGGGGCCGAGGAAGCCACGACACCGCTCGCCTTCATTTCCGACCACGCATTCTGGGAATGCGTGCCCGAGGCCGAGCGCGACGATGCCGAGTTCTCGTTCGAGACCGTCGCGCCTCCCGCGGCTCGGATCGCTCCGGCCGACCTCGCTATCCCCGCCAGCGAAGTGCCGCTCGAGGTCGAGGAACCGGAATACCGTCAGCCCGAGACCGAGCTGCCCGAGGCTGCACCGATCGCGGTGTCGGCACCGGTCAGCGTCCCCGCCTGGTCGGGCCTCGGCTGGGGCCAGAGCTATCAGGTGAGCATCCAGATCACGGCGCCGTCCTGGCAGGCGCCGTCCGTCGAAGCGCAGGCGGACGAGGAGGATGCTCCCGCCCCATCCGAGCCCGTGGCGGCGGCGAAGCCCGGCGTGCCGTTGGCACGCAACACGAGGCCGCGGGCCGAGCCGGAGCCTGTCATGCCCGAGCCCGTGGTGGCCGAGCCCGCCAAGGCCGCGTCCTTCAGGGCAAAGCCTCGCCTCGTCGAGCTGCCGGTCGCGCAGGATGCCGGCTTCCAGTTGCCGCCGATCGAGTTCCTGGCCGAGCCGCCACAGGAGCAGGGCGAGGGGACGCCGATCGAGGTGCTGCAGCAGAATGCCGGCCTGCTCGAAGGTGTGCTGGAAGACTTCAATATCAGGGGCGAGATCGTTCAGGCTTGCCCTGGTCCGGTCGTCACCTTGTATGAGCTGGAGCCGGCCCCCGGCATCAAGAGCTCCCGTGTCATCTCTCTCGCGGACGACATTGCGCGTTCGATGAGCGCTGTGTCGGCGCGCGTGGCGGTGGTGCAGGGCAAGAACGCGATCGGCATCGAGCTGCCCAACACCCGCCGCGAGACCGTCTTCCTGCGCGAATTGCTGGCCAGCCAGGATTTCGAGGCGACCAAGCACAAGCTCGCGCTCTGCCTCGGCAAGACCATCGGCGGCGAGCCGGTCATCGCGGATCTGGCGCGCATGCCGCATCTGCTCGTGGCGGGCACCACCGGCTCGGGCAAGTCGGTCGCCATCAACACCATGATCCTGTCGATCCTCTACCGGCTGAAGCCGGAAGAGTGCCGCCTGATCATGGTCGATCCCAAGATGCTGGAACTCTCCGTC
>NZ_FUYX01000029.1 GCF_900168195.1 Allobosea thiooxidans
CTGCGACAGTGTCGGCTGACGGATGCCGAGCCGCTCCTCAAGCTCGCCGACGGCGTATTCGCCCTCGGCGAGGGCGCAGGCGAGCCGCAGACGTGCCGGATGCGACAATGTCTTGAGCAAGGCGGCAACCTCGCCGGCGCGCGCCTCCATCTCCGCCGGAGGTATCTTGCGGGTCATCGCGGAAGTCATCACCACGCGGCCCCCGCCAGCGCATCGAGGGGGAGTTTGAGATAGCGCCGGCCGTTGGCCTCAGGCACCGGCAGCCGGCCGCCGCGGATGTTGACCTGAAGCGCATGCAGGATCAGCTTCGGCATCGGCAAGGTGCGGTCGCGCGCCTCCCGCAGCGCGACGAAGCGCTCCTCCGTCATGCCGGCCAGATGCGGGTTCGCGCGCTTCTGCTCGCCCACCGTGCTCTCCCATCTGGCGGCGCGCCCGCCGGGCTCGTAATCGTGCCCGGTGAACAGGCGCGTATCGTCCGGCAAGGCCAGGATCGCCTGGATCGACGCCCACAGGGCCCTGGCGCTGCCACCCGGGAAGTCCGCCCGCGCCGTGCCGGAATCCGGCATGAAGATCGTGTCGTGCACGAATGCCGCGTCGCCGATCACATAGGTCACGGAGGCCAGGGTATGGCCGGGCGAGAACATCACGCGCCCCGTGAGCTCGCCTACCTTGAAGCTGTCGCCCTCGGCAAAGAGCCGGTCCCACTGCGAGCCGTCGGTCGCCAGTTCCGACCAGTTGTAGAGGCCCTGCCAGAGCTTCTGAACATCCGTGACGCGCGCACCAATGGCAGTAGAGGCACCCGTCTTCTGCTTGAGATAGTGAGCGGCCGAAAAGTGATCGGCGTGAGGATGGGTGTCGAGGATCCACTCGACGGTGAGCCCCTCCTGCGCCACATAGGCGAGGATCTCGTCGGCCTGATGCGTCGCGGTCGCCCCGGACTTCTCATCGAACTCAAAGACCGGGTCGATGATCGCGCAACGCTTCGTCTTCGGATCGGCGACGACATACTGAATGCTGCCGGAGCGCGGCTCGTAGAAGCCCTTCACTTGGGGCACGCGGGCCGCATTCCGGGCGAGCCACTGTACCGCGCCCGAAAGATCGAAACCGCGCTCGCGTCCGAAGGCCTCGACCTCGTCGGGCTTCATCCTCCCTGCCAGCACCTCGCCCAGCACATGCAGCGTCAACGAGCGCGTGCCGGTGCGGCAATGAGCGTAGACAGGCCCTTCGGCCTCGGACACTGCCTGCTGAAACGAGCGGATATCAGCTTCGGTGATCGTCGATGCCGCCACGGGGATGAAGTGATAGGCAAGGCTCGCTCGTCCGAGAATAGCCTTCTCGGCGGCGCTGCCCGGCTGGCCCGGCTCCTCGCCGTCGGGGCGGTTATTGATGATGGTGGCGAAGCCGCCAGCCGCAAGCGCCGAGAGCGTCTCCTCGTTCGGTTGGCTGGCGACCGTCAGCCGGTCGTCAATCTTCACGGCAGTCATCGCAGGCATCCTCTCTGCGCCATATACTATACAATTACATATAATGTATATTGATGAGTTGCAAGTGCACATCGCGACATCGACCGAACTCAGACGTCTGCAGCGAGTGCCCCGGGGAAGCAGCGGCGCCGCGTAATCGCGGCAGCCACGCCGTTTCGTGACGATCAGCGCGCGACCTGCTTGAGTGGGCCAGCCGCGAACAGGGCGCCGACCGCCCGAGGCCGGATGGCCTGCCCCTCGCGCACCAGGAACAACGCGTCGAGCCGGAGACGCTTCGCGAGTTCCGCCCCCTCGCCAGGGCCGAGGACCATCAGCGCAGTCGCCCAGGCGTCGGCTTCGGCGCAGGTCCGCGCCACCACGGAGACAGAGGCCGGCGACCTCGTCAGGGGCGCGCCGCGGCGCGGGTCCATCGTATGCGACAGGCGGCGATCTCCGACGTCTACCCAGTGTCGATAGTCGCCCGAAGTGGCTACCGCGGCGTCCTGCAGAACAAGCATCGAATGCGGCGCACGGGAGGTGGGGTCGGGTTCCTCGACGGCGATCGTCCACGGTTCGCCATCGGGGCGCAGCCCAAGGGCCCGCATCTCGCCGTCGATGCCGACCAGCCCGCTTGTGATGCCGAAGCCGCGAAGCGCCTCCGCCAGCCGGTCGACGCCATAGCCCTTTGCGATGCCATTGAGGTCGAGGACGATGGGAGCGCTCTTGCGCGCCTCGCCGCCCACCACGTTCAACTCCAGCACCTCGTATGCGGCCCGTCGCGGGGTTTGGAGCGCCTTGCGGATCAGGGCCCAGTCGGCCGCGGACGAGCCAAACCCCCAGGCGCTCACGGCGTCGCCCATGCCGATGTCGAAGGCACCAGCCGAGGAGCAGCCGATTTCGAGCGCAATCCGCAGGACCGTCATCAGCCGGGCGGGGACACCGACCCATCGCCCCATCGGGGCGGCATTGAGGCGCATCAGGTCGCTATTCGGCTTCCAGCTGGACATCTGCTCGTCCACCTCGTCTACCGCAGCCTGAAGCGCGCTGCGAACTGGTGCCGGGTCGAAGGTTCCGGTTGTGTAAAACAGCGCGGACCAGCGCGTACCCATGGTGTGCCCGCTCAACGCCTGGCGGTCCGGATCAGAAGACATCTTCGACATAACGTCCCTCCGCGCGTAGCAGCGCCGGCGTCAGCCCGATGGGGGCGAGAATGTCCGCGAGCGCCGCGGAGACGCCGGCTGCCATGTCGCGCCCGCCGCACACCATCACCCGCGCGCCCTCGCGAACCATGCGGGCGACCTCGGCGCTCTCCCCGCGTAGCGCATCCTGCACATAGCGGGGCTGCCGCGCGCGCGAGCACGCCGTGTCGAACCGCTGCAGCTGTCCGTTCCGCCGCCAGCCCTCCAACTCCTCGCCATAGAGAAAGTCGCTGTCGGGATGCCGCATGCCGAAGAACAGGCGGATAGGGCGGCGCCGGGCATTGGCCCGGATGAAACCTGCCAGCGGCCCGATGCCCGTTCCGGCCCCGACGAGGATGAGGGGCGCAGCGTCGCGGCCGGCATGGAAGCCGGGGTTCCGCCGCAGGAAGGCGTTGATCGCATCGCCGGGTCGCAGCTCGAAGAGCTGGCCGGAGCACAGACCGGCGGGGTGCTTTCTGACGACGATCTCGATGAAACCGTCGCGCTCCCCGGACGCCAGCGAGTAGAACCGGGGAACGGCAGAGCTGTCCGGCAGGACCCCGAGGAGATCTCCGGCCACGAAGCGCCCGAAACCGCGACCGGTGAGACGCAGCCAGAATGGCGACTTCGGCAGCGCAAAGCGCAGAATGATGGTCGGCGCCTGCACCTCGGCGCCATAATCGCGGCGCGAAACCAGCGTCAGGGGGAAGGCTGCCGGCCGGACCGGCTGGTGGGCGAGTTCCAGCTCCAACCCCATCGCCGCCCCCAGCGACTGGCCCCAGCAGGCGAAATCCTGCGGCGACTGACGGTTCACCGTCCTGAACGGAACCAGCATGTGCCAGCCCTCCGCCTCCGCCACATCGGCGACGGCCTGCGCAAAAGCGCAATATCCGGGAAAGCTGCGATCGCCGAAGCCGAGAACCGCCAGCGCGGCCGAGGGGGCCGCAGGCAGGAATTTCAGCCGGTCAAGAAATCCGCGCGCCGAAGCAGGCGCAGCGCTGTCGCCATAGGTCGCGCTCAGGATCAGGATGCGCCGCGCCTGCCGATAACGGGCCGGCTCGAAGGACGACATCGGCGCGGCGTGAACGGTCTGCCCGGCGGCCGAGAGCGCCGTATGCAGCGTCGCGGCGAACCCCCATGTGCTGCCGCCCTCGGACCCGACGAGCAGCACCGTCTCGGCGCGCCCGGCCGCGACATTGCCGCGAATGCGCGGACGAGCGCGCCAGCCCGCGAACCACAGGACGAAACCCGTTCCGGCCATCACGGGTACGCTGAGCGCCATGAAGCCGAGGACCAGCCCCAGGGCAGCGGCACCCCGCCCAGTGTGCAGCATGTCGATGGTTTCCGAGACGCGCTGCCATGCGCTCGGATCGCTCCAGGCCAGCAGCACGCCGGTTCCCTGATCGAGATGGCTGGTGCCGCGATCCGTCTTGAGCGTGAAGACATCGGTCGCATCGGCCGGATCGGGAAAGGACAGGCTGCGCAGCTGGGAAACCGGGGTGCGCTTCAAGACATCCATGCCTGCGACGGGCATCCCCGTCCGGCCGCCTCCCTCCACCTCCGTCAGGCGCGATGACGGCCCGTCGGGCAGGAGGTCGAAGGTCAAGGCCGTCATCCACAAGGCGGTGGCAGAAGATAACAGCAGGCCGCCGACAGCGATGCGCGCGAGCTCGACATGCAGGCGCGTCGCGAGCGGCCCGCGCAGCGGCGAGAACCAGCGCCGCCAGCCTCCTGCACGCCGCGCGATCAGCGCAGTGCCCGAAACGGCCAGCACCAGCATGGCGGCGGCACCGGCCGCCATAACCATGCGACCAGCGTCCCCGAAAAGGAGCGAGCGATGCAGTCTGGTCAACCAGCGCTCGAACGGGTTCGGGTCGGCGGAGGCGATCTCCCGCCCTGTCGCGGGATCAATGACCGCTGCCCGTGGCACGCCGTTCTCGGACCAGTAGGCGCTAATCCGGCCCGAAGGCCTCCGCCTGATCTGCTCGACCTCGGGATGAACCGCCTGGATGCGCTCGGCCAGTTCAGCAGTCGAAAGCGCGTCCGCCTGGACGGAGGAAAGGCGTTCTACGATCGGGAATATCGAGAGAAGCGCACCGCTCAAGCTGAGCACCAGCAGCAGAAGGCCGGCCACAAGACCAGGCCAGCGATGAGCAAGGCGGATCATGCCGGCCACCGCTCAGAACGAATAGGCCAGGCTTGAGACGTAGCGCCGGCCGCGGACCGGCGTTTTCGCGCCTGCGGTCGTCAGCGGAACGGCGACCTCGTTCGGACTGTCGCGCATGTCTTCCACGGCAGCATCGACATGGAGGGTATACCCTGCGTCGAAGAGCGCATCGGCGAGATCGAGCGAAATCTCCAGCGTGCGTCCCGCGCCGACGCTGGCTCCCGTGATGCCGTTAATCTCGGCAGGGTTACCCCCGGTCGCGCGATGCCAGCCTGACAGATGCGCGTAGTATTTTGACTTGCGGCCGGCCATCCACAGGCTACCTGCATAGGCCCCCTGCGCATTTGTGAGATAGATCGCGAGATAGGCGCCGTCGCCACCATAATTGGTCAGCATGGTGGTGAGCTTGAGCGGTCGCGCCTGGGCAAGATTGGGCAGCGTGAGCGCAACGGTCAACGCAATGGCCGGCATGATCTTGTTCATGGTAGCAGAGACTCCTTTGCCCGGCAGTGGGGACGGCATGTTCCGGCCGGTCAGCACCGAACCGCACCGGCGAAGGAACCGCCCTGACATCCGGCACGATCAACCTGGGACAGCGCGCTGACAGCCTCCTGACGCGGTGGCAGAATCAGCTTCAGCCAGCTGTCAGGAAGTGCCGGGATCGCTTGGCGTCCGGTCGCCGCTGCATAGGGACGGGAACGCCACGCCTCTCCAACCCTTCCGCTTGGGCCTGTGCGGGAAGGACCGGAGAGGCGGAAGGGAACGAGAACCCTGCCTTCTCAGCGCAGGCTCATCCGCCGCAGCGCCCCGTCGCGCAGGACGAACTGGTGCCAGATCGCCATCAGAGCGTGCAGGCCGGCAAGGACGAGGATGAAGGTGCCGCCATTCTCATGAAGCTCGGCGATCAAGCCGGGACGTCCCTGCACAGGCGCCGCGATCGAGGGTAGGTGCAGGCCGAGGAAGGAGACGGGCACGCCCATGCGCGAAGCGGCGTACCAGCCGGTGATCGGCAAGGCGATCAGCAGCAGATAGAGCAGCCCGTGGCCGATTTTGGCGCCGATGGCGAGCCAGCCATGCTGCGGGGCGCCATCGGGCGCAGGCTCCACCAGCCGCAGGATCAGCCGGGGAACGACCAGAACCAGGACCGCAAGGCCCAACCAGAAATGCAGCAGCGGCGGATTCCGGACCACCTCCCGGCCGCCTTCCGCCGTCAACCATGCGCCAAGCACGGCGAGGGCCGTTACCCAGTGAATGACGACCAGAGTTTTCGAATAGCGCGCGGTTGCAACGGGCATGGCCATTTCTCCAACGTTGGGCAGAAGGGTGTAGCGTCGCGGGACAGGGAGGCCCGGCCGGCTTAATTCACCGTGGCTTTCGGTGGCTCGCTGCGATCGAACAGAGATTTCGGAGACGCCGGGCCAGACGGATCGACCGAGCCGGTGGCGGCGGAGGAGCGCCGTTCATGATGGTGGCCGCCGTCGCTGCGGGTCCTGCGCTTGATCTTGACGATCTCCAAAGTCGCGGGATCAATCTTGGCCTTGAACGGTTGTCCGGTCTCGTCGGTGCCCCTGATCTGGTAGCAACCGTCGTCGATCCTGAGCCGGTCCACCTGCCAGCCCCGTGCCTGCGCCATCGCCTGCACGGCCTCGCGGGGCTGCCACCTCCCCAGGGGGACGTCGCAATCGTCATCGGCCATCGCAACCCCTGATCCCGCAATGGCAAGGAGCAGCAGGCCCGCGACGAACGGCTTCACCATGGCATTTGTCCCTGATCAGCGTTCACAGGCCGGAATGATGGCAATCTTTCCTGACGCGTAGCTGAAGCGTGAAGGGCACGGCCCTTCAGGAAGCTGACAGGTTCCGCAGGCAACAGGTCTCGGACAGATGGGATTGCGCCGTCATGAGAGTTCTTCTGATCGAGGACGACACGATCCTCGGAGCCGCGGTGCGCGACCACATCGTCGGCGACAACCATTCGGTGGACTGGGTCGGCCGCCTCGACCGAGCCGCCGAGCATCTCGACAGCGCAGCCTATGATCTGGTCCTGCTGGATCTGATGCTTCCCGACGGTCGGGGGATCGCCTTCCTGCGCGATCTGCGCCGGAAAGGATGCGTGACACCGGTCATTATCCTGACCGCGCTGGACCAGATTTCCGACCGCATCGAAGGGCTCAATGCGGGAGCAGACGACTACATGACCAAGCCGTTCGACCTTGCGGAACTGTCCGCACGGCTGAACGCGGTGGCGCGTCGCTACAGCGGCAATCCCAACCCGCTCGTCGAGATCGGCTGCCTGCAGATCGATTTGGCGGCACGGACAGTCATGAAAGACGGGCGGCTTATCGACCTGACCGCGCGCGAATGGGCACTTTTCGAGGCCTTCGTCCAGCGCCCCGGCCAGGTGATGTCCAAGGCCCAGCTGGAAGACCGGCTCTATGCCTTCGGCGCCGAAGTCGAAAGCAACACGATCGAGGTCCATGTCAGCCGCCTGCGTAAAAAGCTCGGCCCCGATGTCGTCCACACGGTACGGGGCATCGGCTATCGGCTGGGAAGCGCACGATGATCGCGCCAAAGAGCCTGCAATGGCGCCTGTCGCTCTGGCTGGGCCTGGGCATCGCGCTGGTCTGGGCAGTGGCCGCCGCCGTGACGGCCCAGAATCTGCGCCATCAAATGGATGAGGTCTTCGACAGCGAGCTTGCGGAAACCGGGCAGCGCCTGCTCCCGTTGGCCGTGCGCGACATCATCGGGCGCGACAGCGACGACTCAGCCAGCCAGAGCGTCGCGACAATGCGCGAGCATGACGAGCACTTCACCTATGTGGTGCGGAACGCCGACGGACAGACGCTGCTGCGCTCGCACAGAGCCGACCCGGCGATCTTCCCGCCGTTCAACGGCATGGGCTTCTCCGATACGCCGACCCACCGTCTCTATTCGGATGCCGCGTTGCAGGGCACGATCACGATCACCGTCGCCGAGCCGCAAGCCCGCCGCCGCGCTGTCGCACGGGAGGTGCTCCTCGGCCTGGCCCGCCCACTCGGCCTGATCGTTCCGCTCAGCCTGATCGGCATATGGGCCGTCGTGCGCCTGTCGACGACGAGCCTGCGGCGCTTCCGCTCCGAGATCGAGCTTCGGGGCGCCGGCGATCTGACCCCGGTCGCCGCCGGCGACCTGCCCTCGGAAATCCGGCCAGTTGAACAGGCTGTGAACCAGCTGCTGGAACGCCTCAGGCGCGCCCTGGAGGCCGAGCGCAGCTTTGCCGCCAACTCCGCGCATGAATTGCGCACGCCGGTGGCGGCCGCGCTGGCACAGACACAGAGACTGATCATCGAAACGACCGATGGTGCCGCACGCAAGCGCGCTCGCGACATTGAAGCCGCCTTGCGAGGGCTCTCCGGCCTCTCGGAAAAGCTGATGCAGCTGGCAAAGGCGGAGGGAGGCCGCCTCCATGGCGCCGAGGCGGTCGACACCGGCACGATCCTCCGGATGATCGTGGGTGAACTGACCGCCAACGCAGGCGGCACCGGGCGGATCGAGCTGGCCTTGCCCGATGATCCAGTGCCGGCCCGCATCGATCCGGATGCGTTCGCGATACTGGCGCGGAACCTGATCGAGAACGCGCTGAAGCACGGTTCACAGGCCGAGCCGGTCCGCGTGGCGCTGTCGATGGACGGCCTGCTGCGCGTCGCCAATGCGGGGCCGGCCGTGCCTCAAGATCTGCTCGCCCGTCTGCTCAACCCGTTCGAACGCGGCCGCGCGCAGGCACAAGGGGCCGGTCTCGGGCTGGCCATCGCGAAAGCGATCGCCGCCGGTACCGACAGTAGCCTTGAGCTGATCTCGCCGAGGGAGGGACGCGAAGACGGCTTCGAGGCTCGTCTCCGGATTGGGCGGCTGACCTGAGCCCTCGGCCGCTGTCGAATACCATGTAACGATCGAAAAGGCTGGAGGAGATATTGACGCAATTCGAGGCGAAGCTTCCCACGTTTCTGACATTTTCGACGGTGATCGGGCTTGTGCTGGCGGCATCCGGCAGCTGGCTGCTGGATGGGCTGCCTGCATTGCTTGCTTCCGCTATTGGGACATCTCTCGTCTACTTGGCTGGAGGACTACCTGTCGGCTGGCGCGCGCTGCGAACACTGTGGCTCAGAAATGTTATCGACATCGATCTCCTGATGATCGTCGCAGCAGTCGCGGCAGCAGGGGCAGGTGCATCGCTCGAAGGCGCGATCCTGCTGACGTTGTTCAGCTTGTCGACAACCCTCGAAGAACGGGCCATGGGGCGTGCAAAGCATGCCATCGAAGCTTTGATGGAGTTGCGGCCGGAAATGGCGCTCCGCAAGGCGCCGCATGGCGCAGTCGAGGAAGTGCCCGCAGCCGACCTGCGGATCGGCGATCTCGTGATCCTTCGCCCCGGCTCACGGGTTCCTGCGGATGGCGTGGTCGTCTCGGGCCGGAGCTCCCTAGACGAATCCAACATCACCGGCGAGTCGATGCCGGCCCATAAGGAGCCGGGCCAGTCCCTCTTCGAGGCGACCCTCAATCTCGATGGTGTTCTTGAGGTACGGGTCACGAAGACGCTGGAGCAGAGCACGATCGCCCGAATGATCGCGCTCGTCACAGAGGCTCAGGGAGCGAAGGCGCCGTCTGAACGGTTCAGCGCGTGGTTCGGACAGCGATATACGATCGGGGTGCTTGTTGGCTCCGTCGCCGCGCTCGCGGCCTTCCTCGCGTTTGGAAATAACTGGGAGGTCGCCCTTTATCGCGCCGCGACAATGTTGGTCGCTGCAAGCCCATGCGCCGTCGTCATCTCGGTGCCAGCCGCAATCCTTTCGGCTCTCTCGGCCGCTGCTCGCGGAGGTGTTCTCTTCAAGGGCGGCGCGGCACTGGAGACCTTAGCCGGTGTCAAGGTTTTCGCGTTCGACAAAACCGGTACGTTGACCGCCGGACGGGCGACCGTGACAGACGTCGTCGCTCTCGACGCTGAAGAGAGCGACCTTCTTTCCACACTGGCCAGCCTCGAGGCCCATTCCGAACATCATATTGGGGATGCGTTACGGCGCGAAGCCTCGCAGCGCAGACTGCCCATCCGTGAAGTGCGGAACGTGAAAACGTTCCCCAGCAGAGGGATCGCCGGAGTCGACGATGACGGGCCGCTCTGGGCCGGGAACCATGGTATGGCCGAAACGATGGGTGCAACGGTAGATCGGCAGGCGCTAAGGGCACTTCGGAGCACAGCCGAGACCATCATCTATGTAGGTCGCGGCAACCGTCTCCTGGGTGCCGTCAGCGTCGCAGACAAGGCGCGCGAAACCTCCGCCGATGCGCTGACAGCGCTCCGGCGGAGCGGCGTCGAAAAAATTCTCATGATGACGGGCGATCGGCGCCCCGTAGCCCTACGTATTGGCGCTACATTGGGCTTTCGCGACGATGAGATCCACGCCGGAATGATGCCCGAGGACAAGGTCGGACGGGTCGCCGAAGAAGCGAGGCAGCATAAGATTGCATTCGTTGGCGACGGTGTGAACGATGCAGCCGCCTTGGCCCGCGCCGACGTGGGCATCGCCATGGGGGCCGCTGGCTCCGACGTGGCTCTTCAGGCGGCCGATATAGCACTCTTATCGGAAGACATGAGGCGGCTTACGGCTGCGTACAGGCTGTCGCGACGAGCCGCACGGATCATTCGCCAGAACCTAGTGTTCGCGATCGGCGCGATGCTGCTTCTCGTGACTGGCGCTGCCCTTTTCGACCTCCCCCTACCACTTGCCGTCGTCGGACATGAGGGCGGAACGGTTCTCGTGGTCCTCAACGGCTTGCGGCTACTGAACGATCCAATCCGGGATGTTCTCAAGACAGACTCGCACGCCGGCGGCGACCGGCCACCTTCGGCTCCGCACAAAATGCCTCTCAGTCTGCAGGCCTCCACCGGCGAGCAGACTGCTTGAGATCGCCAAACTAGAGCACTAGGTGCCAAGCCATTTTCGAAGAGTATAGAACGCGACGTAAACTGCCAATTCGGAGGGACGTCTCGTCCTTGTGATGTATCAATGTGCCACGAGATTGCTGCGCGTATTCTAGCAATCCCTCTTGTGAAGGAGCGCATTATGCATCCGCGGCTACAAGGGCGAAGAACGACGCGCCGATGGTCCATGTTCAAAAGGGTGCAGCGTCAGGCGGGCTTATTTCGCGAAATGATCGAGCGAGGGTGCGTCGATCCCGGAGCGGCAGCAAAAGAAGACCGCGGAAGCGCCTTTGCAGTTGCTGCTCGCCTTTGTCTGCAGTGCCCTCATGCTAGCGCATGCCGAAACTGGCTCGACAGCGGTGTGCCGGGGCCAGCGCCGGGCTTTTGTCAGAACGCCGCCTACCTAGATCACGTCAGTTCGATCTCCAAGGCGATGATACCGTAGCTGTTCGCATCTTCATTCGTCGGAGATCTGGATAGCGCCGCGTAGCCCGCACTTGCAGAAGCCGCCCAACGTCCGTCGCCTCTCGTCGTTCGCGATATCGTGAACCATGAGGACACATCCACCCAGAGCGGCGCTGTCAAAGCAATATAGACCGACGAATATCTTGACGTAAATCAAAGGAGAAAGCCGCATCGCAGACCATAATAAACGCTGAAAGGATGTCCGGATCATGGTTTACGCAAAAGATCTACCGTCAAATTTCCGCCACGTGCGACTACTTCTCGCCCGGCAAAAAGGTCATCCACCCGACGAAGAACATCAAGGTTACGACCTCCTGGTTCCGCTTGATAATCAAAGTCGGCTCGATCCTGTTGAATGGAAGAAGCACGAAGCGGCGTGTCGCGTGCGCCGGTTCAACGAACACGAGGAAGCCAGGATCGGGCGACTGCGGCGGAAGCCCGGCGGGCAGTGGTTTTTTGATTACGAAGCCGAAGAAAGCGACGACGAGGTCGGCTTCCATCTGGGCGAAGAACGTTTCGTGACAGGTGAATACATCTCGGTCGGCAATAGGGCGAACCACCGAGTGTATCGCGTCGTTCGCGTCGAGAAGCCCTAGCACATCCCCTCGGCGAACACTCACGCAGACCGGACTCAACTATTGGAGCATAGGGCATTGTCAAACACACCGCATACACTTCGCGATGAATTCCCCAATCATTTGGATCGCATTCACCAACTAAAAGTGAAGGATCCTGAATTTGCGCGAATTCTCGAAGAGTACGATCGAGTAAATGACCAAATTCACCGAGCGGAGACAAAAATCGATGCAATCAGCGACGAATCTGAAACGACGCTACGAAAAATGAGACTGTCTCTCAAGGACAGTATTTCCAAAGCTCTAGATAAGGCTTGACGGCAGGCTATTCGACCACCCCAGTCTGAGCAGCAAGCGAGACCGCCGTCTCGCTTCGCATAGTCGCGAGGCGCGTGAAGATTGCTTCGAAGAATTCCCTAATCCCGGTAGCAGCCGACCAAATTCTAGCCCTTCGCCTGATCAAAGACCTCTCCAGGGCAGTTCCCTTGAATGACACCAGTGTGTTTCGGCGTGCAAGTTTGGCTCTGACTCAAATCTGCTGCATGTAGCGACTGATCTGGCGCTGGTTTCTACGAGGAATCAGCATGATGGATCAGCGATTTCGGCCAGCCAGCCTTGTTCCTGCGGGATTGATCGTCGACGGCGTCGCGATGGAACCCGATCTTGTCCTTATCCGGGTTCGATCCCCCGTAGTGGCTTGCCGATGTCCTGATTGTGGGGCGATCTCGCGACGGATCCAGAGCCGGTACTGGCGACGAGCCAAGGACCTGCCGCTCGGTGGTCGGCGTGTCGAGCTTCAGGTTCTGGTC
>NZ_FUYX01000012.1 GCF_900168195.1 Allobosea thiooxidans
CGATCCGTTCGGACATCTACGGTTCGTACTCGGCTCTCCAGACGAACGACGCCATCCTGATCAACGGCGTTGCTCGCGACTTCGACCCGAAGGAGCTTCTGGTCGCTGCCAACCTCGTCTGGTCGCCGGTCTCCGGTCTCGACCTCGGCGTCGAGGTGCTCTACTCGCGCACCGAGTACGGTGTTCGCGTTCCGGACGCCAAGGCCTTCGCCGTCAACGGTCGTACGATCAAGTCGGACGACGCCTGGACCGGCCGCCTGCGCATCCAGCGCGACTTCTGATCGGTTTCCGATCTTTGGTCAGGAAGCCCCGGGGAAACCCGGGGCTTTTTTTTGGGATGCCACCAGGGCTAGGGATATATTATGACCCCAAGGCAAGCTCGTGCAGCGCGCGCCATGCTTGGTCTCGATATGAAGACAGTATGTGCGCTGGCCAATATCGGTAAGCGCACCCTCACGGAGTTTGAGGCAGGAAGCCGCGCCATTAACAGTGCGACGGAGAGTAAAATAAAAGCTTTCTACATTTCTAGGGGGCTGGCGTTTACAGCTCCGGAAGATGGAGAAAGCGTGAGGTTTGGGCGGCCACCCGAGTGTGCGGATGAATCGACATATGTCGTAAGAAGTAAGTCTGAGTATGTCGATTTATTTGGCGCGCTTGATGTTGCTGAAAAACTGACTTCGCTTAATGAGGCTCTCAAATCATTGAGTCAGAGGGAAACGATTTCGCAGTTAATCATATTGAATATACTAAAGCGATCTGGTCTTAATCAGAAAGAACTTGCCTCGCAAATTGACTGTACGGCCTCTTTCATTAACGCGATCGCCGTTGGGAAGAAATCAGTCCCCATTTCTTATTCCGAAAAAATTCAGATTTTCTTTAACCAGGATCAGGTAAGCATCCGCAAGGCGTTGCGGCAAGAAAAAATAATAGAAAAATTCTTAGCCCAATCGATTCGAATTCACGAAGATCTTCTGAATGCGTGGCGATCATTATACGACTGAAAGCTGCAGTTCTGAAAGCGAGCGTGGCGACACCGATGGCTCGGCGTCACCCACGAGGATGATCGCGTGTTCACACTGCCCAGCAGAAGTCCGATCTGCCGATGGGAGGATTTGGCGCCAGCCTAGCAGGGCACTCCTCTGTGAACTCTACGACTTGACGCGAGCTGAAGCGGCGGTAGCCAAGCGTCTGCTTGAAGGCCTCTCCATCATTAAGATCGTGGCGGGGCGCGGGGTAACGGCCTGCAGTGGAAGGACGCGCCGAAGGATTCAACGATCAGATCGCAAAGGCGTTCCGTGAGCGGTGAAGCGAGCGCCGGGGCTTCAAAGCCGTGAAATCGTACTCGGGCTGACATTGTAGCTCCGAGCGATTTTTCGCACTGGCTCTCCTCCGGCTTTCCTGGCGAGCGCTTCCTGACGTTGGTGATGCGTCATCCCAAATGGTCGCCCGAGCTTGACACCCCGCTCCTTTGCCCGGCTGATGCCTTCGCTTGTTCGCGCCAGAATCAAGGATCGCTCGAACTCGGCGAACCCGGCCATGATCGTTGTCACCAGGCGACCCTGAGGGGTCGTGGTATCGGCCCATGATTCCGTCAGAGAGCGGAAGCCAGCGCCGGCCTTTGAGGTTCGATCCAGAATTTCGAGAAGGTCACGGGTTGAGCGTGCTAGGCGATCTAGCCTCGTCACCATCAGCACATCGCCGTCACCGAGCACGGCGAGCGCCCGCTTGAGTTCGTGACGATCAGCTTTGGCGCCGCTGACTTTCTCCTGAAAGATCCGGTCGGCCCCTGCTGCCTTCAAGGCCTCGATCTGGGAATCGAGAGTCTGGTTGTCGGTTGAGACGCGTGCATAGCCGAAAATCATGCAGGCATTATGCAACGGGTTTATGCAACAAAAAAGCGCTCAGTTTTCAAAGGCGCGGTGAGCGTTGCGAAATTGTTAAATTGTGCAACCGTCGCGATTCCGTCGATGGCCCATTCCTGACGTCCAGGATGTCCGTTATCAGGTAGTAGGGCTAGCGCCCGCGACCAACGATAATAGGTGGTCCATCTCATCCGGCGACCGGCAGCGATTCTGACCTCGCGGAACTCGGCTCGCCGCCGATCTCGGCTCTATCCTGGGACCGGGCTGAAATGGGCCGGCACGCCGCTGAGATGCTGCTGGATCGGATCCGCGATCCACAGCCTCGCGGGCCACGCTGCGTCCGCCTGCCAGTCTCGCTCGTTGTCCGAAGCCAACAGCGGAACGGCATCGCGCTGATTTAGAGCCTGTAGTTGCCGCCTCCGACTGCAATTAAGGTTCGGATGGCCAGCTTACGCTTTATGGCGGCAGCCCAATTTCTGCTCCTGGCGGATCTCGCTGGAGGAGCGGAAGAGGCATCTGGCGGTTTGCCGCCCTGGCCAACGAAGAGCCCAGGACCGCCGACATTCTGAGAGCGATGGCTGACGACTACGAGCCAAGGCGATTGAGCTCGAACAGGCGAAGCAGCACTACGGTCGCCCTCACGGGACACGGACCGGGGCGGCAAGTCCGGCCGACGCGCCTCATCGTGGGCGAACGATCGCGTTGTCAGATCCGATTGCTAAATTGGTGTCAATGCTGCGCCCTTGCCCGGCAAATAGGCGGAACGTCCGATGACTGACAACGAAGACGAGATTGCGCTTTACGACTCCATCGAACGAGCGATTGCCAATGTTCGTGCAGCTCTCGACGCAATCGATCAAGCCTGGATTCGTGTTACCGCCGAACGACCCAATCCGACGCCAGCCGCATTGGCTGCGCTCGACATCGCCGACGAGATGCTGACCGTGGCCCAAGAAGATCTGGCGCGCGCAAGAATAGCGCTAGCAGTCTATATGCCCCGTACGCAGTCGCAAAAGCAGATGCGGCGGAACTTGTGTCCTCCTCCCGCTTCGCGATCTTGTTCCCCTTGTTGCTACCCCAGGGGATCAGGTCTCTGATTGGCATCGTCAACCTCCTTGTGGTGCATGACTTAAGCGGTCTTGAGCTCGATCTTGCGAGCCTTGGCCGGCGCCGCCTTGGGCAAGACCAGGCGCAGGACGCCGTCCTTCTGCGAAGCCTCGATGCCATCCCGGTCGATGTCCTCGGACAGCGTGAAAACGCGCTCATAGTCTCCCGCGCCATACTCGGCGTAGATCTGGCGATAGTTTTCGCGCTGCTGATCGGCGGCGTAACCGCGGATCGCCAACGTTCGCTTCTCGAGCGTGATATCAACTCCGTCTGAATCAACGCCGGGCATATCGACGAGAAGAACCACCTGGTCCGGTGTCTCGTAGATGTCGGCGCGCGGCACGAATACCTGGCGCGAGCGGGTCCGTTCACTGCCGTCAAGCTTGCTCGGGACCTGCCGGTCGGCTGTCTGCAGTTCTTGAGCCATGTTTGCCTCCTCTCATCCCTTGATCTGGATTTTCCTGGGCCGGTCCGCCTCCGGTCGATGCATCTCGACTTCGAGCAGCCCATTGGCGAAACGCGCCTCCACCTGTTCCGGGTCGACGCGGAACGGCAGCTGGATTGTCCGGGAGAATCGTCCGCTGGGGCGCTCGCGGCGATGCCAGACGGACCTCTCGTCCTGCGACTTGCGTTCGCCCTTCAATGTCAGCGTATTCTCACGCACGGTCAGATCGACATCGTCGGGAGCGATCCCAGGCAGTTCGGCAGTCACCGCGACGCTGTTTTCGCCAAGCCAAAGATTGACTGGCGGAAACTCCTGAGCGGCGTCGGTCCTGAGCCCAGCCAGACGCTGATTCATTTCCTGTTGCATGCGCCGCATTTCCAGAAACGGGTCGAACCCGAAGCGGCCAAAGTCCGATAACAGCATTTGATCCTCCATCGCTTCATGACCTGGCATGACGCCGCGCGCGCACGCGCGCTCCGGAGGCGTATCGATCACAGGCAAGCGAGATGAAGCGATCCGGTCCAAGTCCGAGTCGGTCGATCGCATGAGCTCGCGAACGCGAGCGGGAAGGGTTCGAACAAACACCGGACCACATCCTCCTTACGAAGCGACATGAGCCGAACTTGGTCCACTTTTGAGTCAGACCGTCGTTCCCGCGCCAGGATCCGATAGCGGCATCCGGCGACAACGAATTAGGAAAGGCAAAAATGCGTTTCAAGGGGTGACCGATCGCTCGAAGCCGGCTGCGCCAGCGTTACGCGCTTGCAGCCTCAGGCGGGCAATCTCACATCTCTCGCCGTTGAGAATGCGGAGCTAAAAATGCGCTTCTCATCACTGGATCCGATTGATCTTGCTCGGGCGCAGGCTGCCTTGGAGACCGCGTGGCGAGCCGTCAGGCCAAGCGTTCCAGTCGCTTCCCATACGGAAAGAGAAAAACAGGTCGTGGCCGACTTGGCGGGCATTGCCGAGGATGAAGATGACTTGGCGCTTCGCGCCCTCCACCGTTACCGGCATCCATCGCACAGGCGCTCGGACGGGCCGGCGCGAACGAGAGTAAGCTAGCATCGCGATCGGCCTTTAAACCGGCTCACGAGACCTCTTGAACAAGGTCGACAGATTCCCAGATTTTTCGTCGCGAAGCTCTTCGCGTTGAAAGGAGTCATTGGGAGAGCGTGCGATGCCAAAACCGAATGTTCCAGTTCCTTTTGCCTCAACCGCTTGCGGCGAGGCAACGATCGATCGGCTGCTGCGGCCGAGCTGTTTTTATCGAAGGCCGCGCAATGTCCTCGAGGATCGCTCTTTAACCCCGGGAGAGAAACGAGCGATCCTGTCCTCCTGGGCCTCCGATGCCTGCGCGGTCACCTCATGCCCGCAGCTGAGGCATCCTGATTTTGCCGCAGAGCCGGTCTCATTCGACGAGGTCATGGACGCGCTTATCGCACTCGATCGTGGTGACAGCCCAGACCGTGAGGTCGTGAGCCTGTCGCGCGGCTCCGAGTCTCTGCCGGCCTGATCGGGAGGACATGGCGATGACAATGTTCCACTGCTTGGCCGGGGAGCATCACGGATGAAGCTCGATGAGTTTAGGCGGCCCATCATCGTGCTGACCGCCTTCGGGCGACCCACGGTGATCTCGTCTGCGATGGAAGCTTACGTTTTCTTGGCAGATTGGCCCGCGGGACGGCGTGGCCCAGCCCACAGCTTTGCCATGAAGGCCTGTCGTGCGGCCGTGCGCGGCGACATCGAGGCGGAGACGGCACGCGGCATTTTCGCCGCCTTTGCCGAGAAGCACGATATCCTGGCTCCGGATATTGCACTCATGTCCCGCGGGCGCCGAGCAGGCCCGCGGGATTTCGCCTGAGTTCGAACAGGAAGCAGCCCGCCAGGCTGCTTCCAATTCATTGCAGGTGGAACTCGCCGTTGATCGGGCTGAGATCGGCTGGTCCGATCAGATCCTTGTGCGTCACGGTGATGCAAAAGAGCTTTCCGTCGAGCTTGGCTTCCCAGAACTTGAGGAACTTGTTGAGCTCGGGGAAGCGCGGGGCGAGATCGTAATCCTGCCAGATGTATTCCTGGAGGATCGAAGGGTGGTCGGGCAGGCGGTAGAGAATGCCGGCGGTGGTCAATCCATAGCCGGCGATCTGGCGGGCAAAGTCCGTCGAAGCCATTCCTTTCAGCTCCCTGGTTTCACTGCGCCGATGGCAGCGCTTTTTCAACACCTTGGCAAGCCGAAAGGTTGCGTTTGTGCTGCCTTTTCAGACTGTTAGCACTCTATCAAAAAAAGTGCTGCTGCCCTCTTGAAGGCAAAAATGGGGCAACCCAAATCATCGCGCGGGCACGGCGCCTCAGGGCGCGCGGAACCTCGCCGCGAGACCCGTACAGGGCCGGCCCGCTTGACATGTGACCGACATGGAAACCGGAGGAACTCATGAAGTTTCGGCCACTGCATGACCGCGTCGTCGTGAAGCGCATCGACGCCGAGGAGAAGACCAAGGGCGGGATCATCATTCCCGACACCGCCAAGGAAAAGCCGCAGGAGGGCGAGGTCGTCGCCGTGGGCGCCGGCGCGCGCGACGAGACCGGCAAGCTCGTGCCGCCCGACGTCAAGGTCGGCGACCGCGTGCTCTTCGGCAAATGGAGCGGCACCGAGGTCAAGATCGATGGCCAGGATCTCCTGATCATGAAGGAATCCGACATCATGGGCGTCGTCGAGACGACCGTGACCCTCAAGCAGGCCGCCTGACGGGGCCTCATCCACATCATCAACCTGAAACCTCAAGTCTGAAGGAGTGAGGAATCATGGCTGCGAAGGACGTGAAGTTTTCGCAGGACGCGCGCGAGCGGATGCTGCGCGGTGTCGACACGCTTGCCAACGCCGTGAAGGTTACGCTGGGCCCGAAGGGGCGCAACGTCGTGATCGAGAAGTCGTTCGGTGCGCCCCGCATTACCAAGGACGGCGTCACCGTCGCCAAGGAGATCGAGCTTTCCGACAAGTTCGAGAACATGGGTGCCCAGATGGTCCGCGAGGTAGCTTCGAAGCAGAACGATGCGGCCGGCGACGGCACGACGACCGCGACCGTGCTCGCCCAGGCGATCGTCCGCGAGGGTGCCAAGGCGGTCGCTGCCGGTATCAATCCGATGGACCTCAAGCGCGGCATCGACCTCGCCGTAGAGGCGGTGACGAAGTCGCTCGGCGAGCACTCGAAGACCATCACCGGTTCGGAGGAGGTCGCGCAGGTCGGCACCATCTCCGCCAATGGCGACCGCACGATCGGCGAGATGATCGCCGAGGCGATGAAGAAGGTCGGCAACGAGGGCGTCATCACCGTCGAGGAAGCCAAGACCGCCGAGACCGAGCTCGACGTCGTCGAAGGCATGCAGTTCGATCGCGGCTATCTCTCGCCCTATTTCGTGACCAACACCGAGAAGATGGTCGCCGAGCTGGAAGACCCCTACATCCTGATCCACGAGAAGAAGCTCTCGGGCCTCCAGACGATGCTGCCGCTGCTGGAAGCGGTCGTTCAGACCGGAAAGCCCCTGCTGATCGTGGCGGAAGATGTCGAGGGCGAGGCTCTCGCCACGCTCGTCGTCAACAAGCTCCGTGGCGGCCTCAAGATCGCCGCCGTCAAGGCTCCGGGCTTCGGCGACCGCCGCAAGGCCATGCTCGAGGATATCGCCATCCTGACCGGCGGCACCGCCGTGAGCGAGGATCTCGGCATCAAGCTGGAGAACGTAACGCTCGACATGCTCGGCCGCGCCAGGAAGGTCCGGATCGAGAAGGAGAACACGACAATCGTCGATGGCGCCGGCAAGAAGGCCGAGATCGACGCCCGCGTCGCCCAGATCAAGGCGCAGATCGAGGATACGACTTCGGACTACGACCGTGAGAAGCTCCAGGAGCGTCTGGCCAAGCTCGCCGGTGGCGTCGCGGTCATCCGTGTCGGCGGCGCGACCGAGGTCGAGGTCAAGGAGAAGAAGGATCGCGTCGACGATGCCCTGAACGCCACCCGCGCTGCGGTCGAGGAAGGCATCCTGCCGGGCGGCGGCGTCGCCCTGCTGCGCGCGGTCAAGGCGCTCGAAGGGCTGGTGCCCGGCAATGACGACCAGAAGACCGGCGTCGAGATCGTCCGCAAGGCGATCACCGCGCCCGCCCGCCAGATCGTCGAGAATGCCGGCGGCGACGGCGCGGTCGTGGTCGGCAAGCTGCTGGAATCCCAGGATTACTCCTGGGGCTACGACGCCCAAACTGGCGAGTATGGCGATCTGGTCAAGGCCGGCATCATCGACCCGACCAAGGTCGTCCGCACGGCGATCCAGGACGCGGCATCGGTCGCGGGTCTGCTGATCACCACCGAGGCGATGATCGCCGAGGCGCCGAAGAAGGACCCGGCGCATTCCATGCCCGCCGGCGGCGCGGACTATTGAGCATCGAGGGCGCCGCGGCTACCGCGGCGCCCTCTCCCAATGCCAATCTCCCAAGACGCCGAGGGATAGCCATGCCCTTTTCATCATTGACCGATCCGATCGACCTGGCCCGTGCCGAAGCTGCTCTTGAGAAGGCTTGGGCGGAGCTCAGGCCGTCGCTTCCGGCGGGCTCTGACGAACGGGAGCTAAACAACCTCGCCTATATCGTGGCTTCGTTGGTTCCTCTGGCGCTTGACGAGGATGATCTCGCACAGCGTGCGATCGATCGGTTTCGCGAGAAAGTCTAAGCGAGAGCCTCGGGAAGGTCCCTGCATTCTCCCAATCACATCAGATACCCGACATGACCGACGGCTCACAGGAACTTAAGGACATCTCCCCTTCCGACCGCTTCAAGGCCCTTATCACCAACGCCGAGAGCGCAACATATGGCCTCAAGGATAATCTTCTGGCCGTCATGACGCGGGATGGATCGGCAACGTGGCAGACCGTTGCAGCTCACATTGAGGCGCAATTAGCCGGCGCAGGCGAGTTCGCGACCGCGCGGTTGAATGCCATACTTGCTCTCATCAGGACACAATCCAACCGACAAACGCGTGGGAGCGGGTGAACAGCAAGTCGCCCTCAATTTTCAGTGCAGACACTCTGTCTTGCCACGGTCTGCGCGATATCACTCTCTTCCAGGGTCTCCCCGCTGCCTCGTCTTTTTGAGAAATTCGAATGACAACGACCGCCACAGCCGAGCATCGCAGCTTCGAAGCCGACGTCTCCCGCCTTCTGCACATGATGGTGCATTCGGTCTATTCCGACCGAGACGTTTTCCTGCGCGAACTGATCTCGAACGCAGCCGACGCGTGCGAGAAGCTGCGCTACGAGGCGATCGGCAAACCCGAGCTTCTGGGAGACGACCCGAAGCTTGCAATCACTATCTCGGCCGACCCGGAGGCTGGCAAGCTGACCATTGCCGACACCGGCATCGGCATGAGCCATGACGAGATGATCGAGGCCCTCGGTACGATCGCCCGCTCCGGCACGCGCAGCTTCATGGAGCGGGTAGCAACCGCCGATGGCAAGAACAGCGCGCAGCTCATCGGCCAGTTCGGCGTCGGCTTCTATTCCGCCTTCATGGTCGCCGAGAAGGTCGAGGTGGTCAGCCGTCGCGCCGGTAGCCCGGAAGCCTGGACCTGGTCGTCGGACGGGAAGGGCGAGTTCACGGTGGCGCCTGTGGCGCTGGACGAAGCGCCGGCACGCGGCACGCGCGTGACGCTGCACCTGATGGAGGAGGCCAAGTCCTATGCCGAGCGCTGGACGCTGGAGCGCGTCGTCAAGGAACAGTCCGGCCATGTGCCTGTCCCGATTTCGCTGATCACGGAACCTGGCGCCGATGCGGTCGCCCTCTCCGACGGGGCCGCGCTGTGGACCAGGCCGAAGAGCGAGATCACCAAGGACGAATACGCCGATTTCTATCGTGGCGTTGCAGGACAATATGATGAGCCCGCCGCCACGATCCATTTTCGCGCGGAAGGCCTGCACGAATATACCGCGCTGGCCTTCGTCCCGGGCGCTCGCCCGTTCGATCTCTTCGACGCCGATCGCAAGGGGCGGATCAAGCTCTACGTGAAGCGCGTCTTCATCACGGACGAGGCCGAACTCCTTCCGCGCTACCTGCGCTTCGTCCGCGGCATCGTCGACACCGCCGACCTGCCGCTCAACGTCTCCCGCGAGATGATCCAGGACAGCCCACTGCTCGCTGCGATCAAGAAGGGCGTCACCAACCGCGTCCTCGCGGATCTTGCGAAGCTGGCCGAACAGGATCCGGACACGTTCCGAATGATCTGGGACAATTTCGGCGTCGTCATCAAGGAAGGGCTTTACGAGGATTTCACGCGCCGGGAACAACTGCTCGGCCTCGCTCGCTTTCGGACGACAGCCTCAGGCGAAGGGTGGCGCAGCCTCAAGGACTATGTTGGCGCGCTCAAGGACAATCAGACCGCGATCTACTACATCGCCGGCGACGATCCCTCCCGGATCGCCAACTCCCCGCAGCTCGAAGGCTTCCGAGCGCGAGGCATCGAGGTCCTGCTCCTCTCCGATCCGATTGACAGCTTCTGGGCCTCGGCCGCGCCGGATTTCGAAGGCAAGCCGTTCAAGTCGGTCACGCAAGGTTCGGCTGATCTCGGTCTTATCCCGCTGCTTGAAGGCGCAGTGCCTCCGTCGGCTGAAACGAGTGAGAAGATCACCGCTCTGCTTGCCTCGATGAAGGAGATTCTGGCCGACGAGGTTGCCGATGTCCGATCCTCCGATCGGCTAACCGAAAGCGCGGTCTGCCTTGTTGCATCAGACAAAGGGCCGGATCGCCAGTTCGAACGCTTGCTCAGCGCAGCAGGTCGAGTCGACAGCGCAGCCAAGCTGATCCTGGAGATTAACCCCCGACACGCGATGATCTCGGCCCTCGCGTCTGCCGAAGATCATGCACTGCGTAGCGACGTCGTCCACCTGCTCCTGGATACCGCCCGCGTTTTGGACGGCGAGCGCCCGGCCAATGCAATCCCATTTGCCGAAAGGCTCAACCGGCTGGTGATGCGAAGCTTCGGCGATGACTGAGCGACTGAGCAGGGAATTCTCTGCCGTCGCGCTGACTATGAAGCCTGGAACGTCCACTTCGAAGCCGCTTCTGAGTATCCGATTGTGGCGCTGACCGGCTTTGGGTTTCAACCAGCATGGCAACGGGCGGCAATCAGCGCTGGTCGGCGTATTCTACCAGTCAGGATAGTGAACTTCGGCTCATCGCCATCGAACAGAGCTGTTGATGCCCGAATTCCTTCTGCGAGCCATCGCCAATGAGCATCTGGATCGCCGGGATCGATCTCGCATTTCGTCACGGCGAGATCGGGCCTCGAACAGGATAGCTCTTCGGCTGCAATCCTAAAGCCTTCGACCTGATCCGGCTCGACCATTACCACGGCCCGGATTAGGCCACTGTCTCGATCTGGGCGTTTGGCGAGATATCCGATCCCGAATTGATGCTGCCCAGAGCCATAGGCCTTCCGTTCCAGAGCCTCGTTGGCTTTGACGAATGCCTCGAACAGTTCCTCCGTGTCGCAGCCGGAAGCCTGGAACTCCATCACATGGAGATGGTCCAGAAGCTGCCGATCATCTGACTGGCCCCATTCGAGCCATCGCTTGCGGTAGAAGGCGATAAGAGCCGCGGAAATCGTTCGAATCTGCTCGGTTACCGGCTGATAGCCCATGATGCGCACCTTGTTAGGAATGCATCTTATCAGGAATATAATCCTAGTAACAGCGCCGAATGCTCCCTTTCGGAATAGCATTCGGCGTGTTTAGAGCCCTACTGCCTAGCCGCTAAAGGCGTGATGAGTGTCAGGGCTTCTCAGCTCCGCATATAGTCGGCTGAGATCTCTGAAATGCAGAGCGCTTCCCTCTACCATCGGCCCAGAAGCCGTGAAACATGGCCGATGCCCGCCGCCAAACATCGCCGATAACGCAACCCCATAGGTCAACCGCTTCCATATCGACCAACGATCCGACTGAGGTTGGTGCCGCCTCACCGAAAGTCCTTGCGCCGCGTAATGACCATCTGAGAAGGCAAAATCCCAACTGCCGATAGCCTCAGGAACGACGATAGCCAGCCCATGCATGCAGCGAGTGCCTTCATCATCTCTCGAAAGGTAGCCGAGGCAGAAATGGATATGCTCTCCGGAACTCCTGCTATGGCGTTTCGCCCAAGAACCGATGCCGTTGGTGTGCTGTTGAAAGCCGCTGAGGATGGCCGGGACAGAACCTTCAGCACGCACGTACTCGATCTCATAGACAAATTGATTCAACGACAGGGGATCGTACTCGTCGAACTCCTGCCCGAGACCGCGACTCCAGGCTAAAGCGTAGATGTTGAGGAACTGAAGAGCAGTGTTGCCAAGTATTGCCGAATTCATAATCTTTTGCATAGAATTGACCTTTCAAATTATAGAATAGAAATGCAGTTTCATTACGCCGTTTTGAGCTTGAAAATTGGCTTCCTGGTCCCCGGTTCGCGGCCGACTTGAACCACTTGGGATTCGAATTTCTTGGCGTAAGGACCAAGATAAATCGAGAGATCGTCTCGACCCTCGTAATACCCACCCTCGTGCATGATGCCTTTGAGCGAATAGTGGATCGAATTACGGATCGAACGGCCGGTTTCGCTCAGCTTCTTATAATAGAAGCTGTCCCCGAAACGGGATTGAAACATGGCCAACCACACCATAGTCGACGGCCGAAGCTCCGGATGGATCGCGACGACGCTATGGATATGAATCCCTTCTGCTGGAACCCATCCACCACGTGAGGAGCCGGTATAATCAACAGCAGCCATGCCAGCGGGCTGACGTTGATAGACGTATTCCAATGACTTCGTTTTTCCCATCAGCCTCTTAAGCAGGTGATGATAGAAATCCTCGAAGCCTTTCAGCATCGGTTGCTGCGGCCTCGCTGGATTACGAATTCGATAGGTGATAAAAATTGAATTCTCTTCAATGGGGTGATCATTCTCGCTGATCATCCACTGGTTATAATAGATATCCTTCATTCGTCGATGATATGAATCAGTCATATAGGCTTGGTTCACTTTCTGAATCCCGCCGCTATTGAAATTATAGTTCGTCATTGTAAAATTACTCCATAAAATTGACATGGGTATCCATCCGCTTCGCCGCGAAGTCGGCGATGCGTTATTTTCCCGATAAACGAGCAATACAAATTACTCAGATTTTAGGGGGTGGCTGGCGACCGTTTTAAATATTTATAAAAACGTGTCTTTTAGCCGGGTGGCGCTCAAGCGCCGATTACTTGACTATTATAGCCAAGGCGGGGCCGAAAGTCCAGAAAAATCAGCGCGTTGCGTTAATTTTACCGCTCTCGGAAGCCCAATTGAGCCGTCAGGCGGCTTGCCCGTACTGGGAAGTCGACTGAAATGCGCGTCCTTTGATGAACGCTTCCAGATCGGAACGGCGATATGCAATCCGCCGACTAGATACCTTAATATAGGTAGGTCCTGTACCTCGCAGGCGCATCGCCTCTAAGGTTTTCAGGCTAATACAAAGTGCCTTTGCCGCGTCATTTGGCGAAAGCAGAAATACATCCATAAAGCTATTCCTTTCAATCTTGGGAAAAGTGCCTTCGCGGCTCGCGTCGACGGCTTTCTTATCTCACATAACGCTCAAAAAGGCAAGAATCGGTCATTTTTCGAGAGTGCGCCTAGTTTGTTCTCTATATGTCCCTTTTAATCAAACTAAAGTAGCCAATTCCGCAGTTTCATCAGCGACCTAATTTTTGACCTCGAATCGCGTCAAAAGTGACTTTCTTTGCTGCGCGCAATTATCGCGCGCAAATTTGCGCATAATAGGCGGATCGTTGCATCTGAAGCGGCTCGTGCGGACGCCTCGTGAAGCGCGTGAGCAGGCCATTTTGGTTGGCTGGGCCAATGGCCGTTGAGTTCGCTTGAGCGCAGTGCGGCCGGGCGCCACGATGAAGTTCGCAATGTGAAGCTGGAAGGTAGCGGTGGATACGGTCATTCGAGCGCGGATCGATTCCGCGACCAAGGATCAGGCGACAGAGGCTCTGGCTGCGATGGGGCTATCGGCTTCTGACGCGATCCGGCTGCTCATGATCAGAATTGCCGCTGATCGAGAGTTGCCCTTTCCGGTGAAAGCGCCGGATGCCTCAAAGCTGCAGACCTAGGACCGCCTACCGCCCAAAGCTCCCGGTGATCTGAATGCCCACCTTGACCGCTGTTCGGTCGGTGCCGTCCCTCGATGGCAGATCGACAGCAAACCAGGGTCCGACGGTCGCTTGCACGACGGGTCTTTGGTTCCGGTCGAGCACGACGCCGGTGTGAAGCAACCAAGGTGCCTTGTCGCCAGCCAGATCGATGGTCAGATGACGAAGCAGGCCGTTTAGATCCCAGTGCGTATGGCCGTCGTGGTCGACCACAAAGCCGTTCCTGTCGACATGGACGTCGCAGAGCGCCTTGTTGAAGGCGATATGGAGGCTCGTTCCGGTTCCCTCTTCGCGGAAACTCGACCCGATAGCGGCGCCGGCTGCTGCCTGACGCCACCAAGCATCGCGGTGATCTATTCCTGGGTTGTCTGGGATGACCGGCTTGGCGCCGGGAACGACCGCTCGGATGGCTTCATTCAAGCTTTTCGGTGGGAAGGCGCGCTTGTCGAGGAGTTTCGCAAACTCCTCACGCATGCCGTTGCGGAACTGAAACAGGATTCCTGGCGAGGCCGGAGGCTCGAACACCTGCACGACATGGCCGATGTATGGATAGAGGCTTTGATTGAAGACGCGCTGGAAATGGGCCGCGGCGAATTGCGCTTCCCAGCGCAAGCGGAGCTCGGGCTGCATGGGCCCGGTCGGGCACCTTGGAATCTTCGTTGGAGCCATATCCCTTCTCCTGAAGAGACTTGGATCGCCAATTTACGCCTCTGTCGTCTCGGCGTCACCGCGAATCTAGGTGGGAAATGGCGGAGCGGAGCCCTTCATTTAAACGATGATCCGGCGCTCTGGCCGACAAGAGCCCCGGAGCGACGATGGCCTGGCCGGGAAATCTCATTAACAAGACCTGACTCGCGGCTCTGAAATCGGGCTGGTCGCCTTCGGAGCCTCTTAGGCCGCCTATGTCACTCTCCCACCTTGGCGTCGCTCATTCCGATAGCTCCCGCGATACCTCGGCTTCGAGGGCGCCGATGAGCAGTCGGAACTCTGCGGTCATCGCTGCTGCTTCGGAGCCGGGAACCTCAGCCCAGTACTTTGCTGCCACGCATGCCAATTCGTAGGGCTCACAGAGCTCGGCCATTGTTGGCGTCAATGCCACGCGCAGAATTGCAAATCGGCGCTCCGGGTAGCGGAGTAGCAGAAGCGCCAAGCCCGCTTTCCGTTCGTTTGTCATGTGGACCCGAAGAACACGGTCGCGTTCGCAGCATGGTTGCTACGGGAGTCGGCAGCAATTGCCCTTAAGGCCAGTCGCCGAAAAGTCGCGGTACTAGCGGATCAATTTGCATCCAATTGCATCGCCAGGAGGTTATCCGCTGCATTGCGAACATGATCCCGGCTGTATAGGCTTCATGATCAGCTTCGGGGTGGCGCGATGCAGGGTTCGGGCTTCCAGAGTGAAGATCCCAAAGATTGCGGGCCCGCCGCTGTTCGCGCGCAATTGCACACCATCTTGTCGAGCCCAGATTTCATCGTACCGGCGCGTCTGCGAGCGTTTTTGACCTTCGTCGTCGAAGAATGTCTCGCGGGAAGAGGCGATCGGATCAAAGCCTATTCAATCGCAACGCATGTCTTCGGCCGGGATGACGACTTTGACGTCCTGAACGACCCCGTGGTCAGGATCGAGGCGGGTCGCCTTCGGCGCGCCCTGGAGCGCTACTATCTGCTGTCTGGGCGGCACGATCCCATCATCATCGACATACCCAAGGGCTCCTATGCGCCTAGAATCGAGAGGCGAGAGGATGGTCCGATTGCTGCTTCGGCACCTGAATTGAAGGGGCCCCCCGATCTGCAGCCGCCTCCGGAGATGCAGAAAGCGCAAATCTGGAAGCGCGGCCTCGGCGCGGCGGTTCTTGCGATCGGGATCATGCTTATATCCGCGGTCGTGATTGCCCGCATGATGGATGACGGCACACAAGAGGTGTCCGACCCTGAGGTGACGCTCGCCGTCGCGCCGCTTTCAAACCTCTCTGGGCCCGAAGGCGTGTCCCTTGCCGCCGGCATTTCCGACGAGCTTCTCAGTCAACTCGCCCGATTCAAGGAAATCAGGGTTATTGCTCGCACTCCGATTGCTGCCGGCCGAGAGCCGGACAAGAAGACATTTGAGGCCAGTTATCTTCTCGAGGGATCCATACGAGTCGCTGGCGTGCGCTTGCGCGTCGCCGCCAGGCTTCTCGAAAGCCGGACAGCAAAGGTCGCGTGGAGTCAGGTTTACGAACGAGACTTGCGTGAAACTCGGGCGTTCGAGGTCGAAAGCGATATCGCCGAGAAAGTCGCGGCCGCGGTGGCGCAGCCTTACGGGGCGATCTTCACCCCTCTTTCCAGCGCAGCGGCAATACGGCTGCCAGAGAACGCCGACACATATCTCTGTGTTCTGCGGTTCTACCAATACAGGAAGGTGCTGAACCGGGAGGAGCACGCCACGACCCGCGAATGCCTGGTAAAGACCATCACCTCCAGCCCGGGATATTCGACTGGCTGGGCGATGCTCGCTTATCTCTACCTCGACGAGGACCGTTTCGATCTCAACCGGCGGCCGAACGGCGCGTCTGGGGCGGTTCGAGCCCGTGAGGCGGCCGAACGAGCGGTCACGCTCGATCCGGCCAATGTGCGCGCTTTGCAAGCTTTGATGACGGTCTTGTTCTTCAGCCGTCAGCCTGAGGAGGCGCTTAAGATCGGCGAGCAAGCCCTTGCCCTGAACCCGAACGACACCGAATTGCTGGCTGAGTTTGGAAGCCGCATCGCTCAGACCGGTGATTGGCAGCGAGGCGCGCGGATGATGGAAGACGCCTTGGCGCGGAATCCGGCGCAGGCCGGCTACTACACTGGCCTCGTCGCGCAAGCCTACTACATGATGGGGGACGACAAGCGCGCGGTAGAGTGGATCAGAAGGGCCGACCTACAAAGGTTTTCGATCTATCATTTCGTCGCTGCTCTGATCTTTGCACGAGCAGGGTTATCGGAAGAGGCGCGGGTCAGTGTTTCGCAGTTCCTGAAGATGCGTCCGCGCTTTTTCGACGACTTCCGGGGAGAACTGGCCATGCGCAATTTCAATGCGAGAGACCGGGCAGTCCTGATCGAGGGAGCCAGAAGCGCTGGCTTTCCAGTAAATCTTGTCAGCAATTAAGGACTGGACAAGCTTGTCCCTGGCTCCCGCCGGCGGAATATCTCATTGGGAGATCGAGAAGGGCCGAAAGCGGCAGTTGGATGCGGCTAGTTCCGCTTCTCCAAAGCGCCCCTACAAAAAGGCTGATTGGACATCAGCACGTTCTATGGCCTGGTGGCGACGGCTGATAGCCAATAAATGGACGCCCGCTCGGCTCACAAAAATTCCAGGACACGGGAAATGGACGGTATCGGTTCACCAACCGCGGTCATTGCAGGGGGCGGAAGCGGTATCGGTGCCGCGCCCCGGAGCCGTTAGGACCGAATCGTTCGAGGAAAGTTCACGACGCGAAACTGCAAAGATCGGGGTCGATGCCGATACCTTCGTGCAGGAGCGTTTCGTGGACAAGGCCGCACTGAGGCGCATGGTGACGCCAGACGAAATAGCTGAAGCTGTGGCTTTCTTCACTTCACCGCGTGCTAGCGGCATCACAGGCACGCATTTGAAGATCGATTGTGGACGCGTCGCTTAATGAAAAGCGGTCCGTCGGCTATGGGTCGAAAGCGATCATCGCTAAAGGATCATTGCGGTTCGGCGGAAACGCATTTCTTCCCCGCCATGGCTGCCGCTAGAAGCGCGCCAACCTTGTCATTTTCCTGAGCGATGTAGCTATCCTCGAGATGGGCATATCGGCGAGTGGTCTCACTGCTGCGGTGCCCAAGCAGCTTGCCTATGACATTGATAGAGATGCCGTTGCGGATCGCCATAGAGGCAAAGCTATGCCGCAGGTCATGAATCCGCACATCTGACAGCCCGGCGGCATTACGGATCCTCTGCCAGGGCCGCTGAAGGTCGACGAGATGCTGTCCGCGGCGCCGTCCGGCGATTACAAACGGGTTGCCGTCGATCCTGGGCAAGTTTTGCAGCAGTTCAATAGCAGGCTCGGTCAGCTCGATGTTTTTGGGTCCGGTCTTTGAATCGATGAGCCGCAACCGGCGCCGGTCAAACTGCACATGGTCCCACCGCAGTGTGAGAATCTCGCTGAGGCGTGCGCCCGTGTGGATCAGCAGTCTGATGGCGGCAACGGCGTAGATGGATTCAGCTTCGTCACGCTCAAACTGGTTGAGAACCGCTCCGAGTTTCTGAAATTCCTCCTCGCTGAGAAAACGCTCCTTGGGCGTTTCGCCATAGCGGGCAATTCCCTTCACGGGGTTGCTGGCTTTCGGACGCAGGCCCCATAGCTCGGCCAGATTGAAGATTTTTGAGAGTAAGGTAAGGCAACGATTTGAAACACCGGGGCCCCCTTTGACGACAAGCCCGCCGCCCTGCTCCTTTTGTTTCTCCTTCGCGTCTTTTGGTGCCGTCTTCCCATTCCGGACGGCATTCTTAAACGTCTCGATATCCGCCGGCTTTAGCTCGTCGACGAACTTTTGGCCGAGTAGCGGCAGAACGTGATTGTCGATGTTCATGCGATCCAGGCGAACGCTCGACGCCTTCTTTTTGGGGATCGCGTACTGTTCAAGGTAGCGAGCGCATAGCTCCTTCATGCGAACGCGCTCGCGGAACTTGGCTTCGGTCGGGTCCTTGCCCTGCACGGTCTCGCCAAGGAGCCTCTTTGCCTCTGCGCGCGCCGAGTCCGGTGTCCATGGTGAGCCATGAAGCCCAATCGTCAACCAGCGCGTACGACCCTGGACGGCGGTCTTGAGAGTGTAGGATTTGCCCTTGGCCTGACAGCGGATGCCGAACCCTTTGACCTCCGCATCCCAGACGACCTGGCCCGGGCCGAGGCTATCGACAACGGTTTTGGTGATGCGGATCGAGCTTCGTTTTGCCAAGGGGACTCTCCAGAAGCTACGTAGCAGCTACGTTTCTAGCGAGAAAACGCAAGGGCTCATAGGTGCCGATGAAAAGTTTTCATTCAAACTCAGGTGTTTCGTGGGGCTTCTAGGGCTTCTGCCAGTTCAACATCATGTTTCCCAAGCTGAATGTCGTCGGTTCGATCCCGATCGCCCGCTCCAAAAATCTCCTGGAACGTCAGCCCGTTACGATGGTCTACCGCTGATCTGGCGTTCCCCATGTTCCCCGTCGCGTTCCCAGGATTTGTTCAGGCCTCGTTCTCGGCCGCGCGGTGCGCGACTCTGGCCTCGCGTCGGCTCTTTCCGACTGCGCTGCGTGAATATCGGACAGTCGTCGAGGCCTGCGTGTGCCCATGCGCTGTCGAAGGGGCTGGCAGTCAGCGAATTCAGGCTCGCTACACGTTGGTTTGGCGGCGCCCATAGATCGATGAATGGCGAAATCCATCAGCGATGTGCGCCATAGGTGAAAAAGCGCGCAGAGTGATGGTTGCAGCCGCCTGAAACTTTCCAGGGGCTTGTTCTGGACTGTCCGGGCAGGCGCTTGGCCGTTCTCGACGGGCCTAGCGGCCGATTGCGGGACATACCACATCCCAAATGCGGGCATATGACGACGCATAGTTGATGAGATGGACGCCATCGAACAACGCCGCCCCTTCCGGGAAAGGATGGACAAACTGGCATCCCTGTTTGCTGCATATGGTCTCTAAAGAGGCTGAGAAGCGAAGCGCAATCTCATGCGAGAACCCGACTGCACGCTCGGGGTCGAGCGGGGGGATGGCGGTCACGGTCACGGATTTGGTCTTCTCCGCTGCCCGTTTCAGCAGCGCCTCAACCCGGTGCTGATAGCTTGCAACTGCCTTGTCAGGATCGCCGATGCGTCGGCCTAACGCATCATTGGTCCCGATCATCAAAATGATCGCGCGCGGCGGGCGCGGCAGAGACAGGTTCGCAAAGAAACGAGAGTAGGATTCAGCCGTTGCCCCAGCGAGCCCCGCATTCACGACAGGCAGATCGCAGCCGGTTGAAGCGAGCCAACTTTCCGCATGGGAATCTCCCATCACAAGAATGTAGTCGCCGGGCGGTTGCCGCAGATGAGCATCGATGATCTGCGAACGCGTCTCAAGATATGAGCCGCCGCCCGAACTCACAGGGCTGCGTCCCTTGCCGAAGCTCGCTCCAATAAAGGCTGCGAGCAGTAGCGCCGACACCATCGATAAAGAGCGCTTCATCGATCTTTACCAAATGGAATCGTTCAGGATTTCTCGACCGAGTCTAGCGCGGTCCTCCGCGGACAAGCGTCGCCGAGCTCGACGGGAGACAAAAAAGTTCACGATGATGAACAGCGCGAATAACGCGGCTGCCGATAAGCCAAGAAACGTCATGGTAGGGAGAAACTCGGGAAATTTTATCTCAGCCGAACACCGAAAGATCGTTCCTCCAATTTGAAGCGGATGATCTCGAACGTGCATCACCCTTCAGGGGGACGATTGACGAACTCGCCACGGCGTCGCACCAGTGATGGGCGGCTTGGGGCGATCTGGAATGCTGGATGCGAATGAGTTCGGTGATGCTGTGGCTAGGCTCTACGAAGCTGCAGCAGTTCCCGAGATGTGGCCTGCCGCAATCGCGCGCCTTTCGGAAATTGCTGGTTGCTATGGCGGCCTGCTGTTCACTCATTCCCAGCAGGGAACGAATTGGGTGAGTTGCGATGCCGTCCGTCCCCTCGTTCAGCGCTTTGTCGACGAAGGATGGATGCAGCGAAACGCCAGGATGGAAGGCTTGCTGGCCCATTGCGGCACGGGCTTCGTGGGCGACCATGATGTCTTTCGCGATGAAGAGATGGCCGAGATGCCGGTCTATTGCGACTTTCTCATTCCGAACGGTTTCGGTTGGGCTACCGCGACCCATGTCCGTTCGGCGTCGGGCGACAACATCATTCTCTCTCTGGAGCGTCGATATGATCGCGGGCCGGTGACGAGGCGCGAGATCGAGGTTCTGGACAGTATCCGTCCCCATCTGGCCCCGGGCAGCGGTGCTGACATCGAAGCTCCAGATGCAGCGTGCGCAGGCCAGTCTCGATTCATTCGAGCGAGCCGGATCACCGGCTGCGCTGATCGGCGGGCGTGGCCAGGTGACGGCGACCAATCCAAGCTTCGAACCACTGCTCGGGCAGGTCATCATCCGTGCTGGCGACAAGATCGCGCTCGAAGATGATCGGGCGAACTCGCTGCTTCAGAAATCCCTCTCCGAGCTCGCCCAGGACCGCATTCACGACACCCGTTCGATTCCGGTTCCCGGTCGAGACGACAATCCCGCCTTCATCATCCACGTGCTTCCCATCCGGCGGCAGGCACGAGATATTTTTTCGCGGGCGCAAGCGATGCTTGTGGTCACGACATCGGATCGCAGCTTGCGGATCGAGGCTTCGCTCCTCTGTGAACTCTACGACCTGACACGAACTGAAGCGGCAGTAGCCAACCGCCTGCTCGAAGGCCTCTCCATCAATGAGATCGTGGCGGAGCGCGGGGTCAAGCGCGAAACCGTGCGTACCCAGGTGAAGCAGGTTTTGGCGAAGACGGGGTGCCAATCGCAGGCTGATTTCATTCGGAGACTGGCTTCGTTGGCGATGTGATCGACGGGGCCGTTTCGGTCAATCGGCTCGAAGCCCGTTGCGGGCCAGGCTCAGAATCCATCAACTTGGATTGGCCCGGGATTCACAGCCCCTCGCGTGCCCGCGTGCACTGTCGACACTCTGCGTTTGGCTCTTGCGACGGACAGGTCTCAGCCATTGCGTTCGGCGATGGCGGTCCCCGCCGCCCAGCCCGACGACCATGCCCATTGGAAGTTGTAGCCGCCGAGCCAGCCGGTCACGTCGACCACCTCACCGATGAAATACAGGCCGTCGACGGCGCGGGCTTCCATCGTCCGCGAGTTCAGGCCGGAGGTATCCACGCCGCCGAGCGTCACCTCCGCGGTCCGGTATCCCTCCGATCCGATCGGCAGGACCTCCCAGCCGTGAAGGGTGGCGGCGATCGCGGCGAGCTTCTTGTCGCTGGCGTCGCCGATCGGCCCGGACCAGCCATGGGCGTCGGCCAGATAGGTCGCCAGCCTCTTCGGCAGGATCTCGCCGAGCGTATTGGCGATGTTTCGGCGGCCATTCTCCCGTCGGGCGGTGTGCAGATCGGCGAAGAAATCATGGCCGGGCAGAAACGCGATCCGGATCGGCTCCTTCTCGCGCCAATAGGATGAGATCTGCAGGATCGCGGGGCCGGAAAGCCCGCGATGCGTGAACAGCAGCGCCTCGTCGAAGGCCGTCTTGCCACAGGAAACGCGCACATCAGCGGCGACGCCGGCAATCTCGCGAAATCCGGCAAGGACATCCTCGCCGAATGTCAGCGGCACCAGCGCCGGGCGTGTTTCCGTCACCGTCAGGCCGAACCGCTCGGCGATCTGGTAGCCGAGGCTGGACGCCCCCATCTTCGGGATGGATTTTCCGCCGGTCGCAACGACGAGCTGCCGGCATCGGATGCTTCCCGCGCCATCGCCCCCAAGCGTGACCGCAAAGCCGTGATCGATCCGCTCGAGGTTTTCCAGCGTGGTTCCGACTCGCAATTCGCATGCCGCGCGCGCCATTTCGTTCAGCAGCATGGCGATGATGGCCTTGGCGGAATCGTCGCAGAAGAGCTGGCCGAGCGTTTTCTCGTGATAGGCGATGCCGTGCCTTTCGACCAAGGCGACGAAATCATGCTGCGTGTAGCGGCTGAGCGCGGATTTGGCGAAATGCGGATTGTTCGACAGGAAATTGCGGGCGCTCGCCCCGATATTGGTGAAATTGCAGCGCCCTCCGCCGGAGATGCGGATTTTTTCGCCGGGCGCCTTGGCGTGATCGATGATCAGAACGCGCCCGCCGCGCGCTCCGGCCTGGATCGCGCACATCATTCCAGCGGCACCGGCGCCGAGAATGACAGTGTCGAAACGCGTGACCGACATCGAATGCTGCTTGCCCCAGAAGAGCCCGGAAAGGGCATTGCGCGCCGCTTCGGGATGGCATCGCGCCGCGCGTCGCATCGGGTAGATGATCCGCGAGCATCCATCAACAGGCGGTGACCGGGAGATGCCCAGGTCGAGGGGCGCTTCGCGCTCCTGCCGCTTTTCGCTGTTCCGCTCGGTGGCTCGCAGGTGCGAGGCGCCAAGTACCCATGAGCAGCCGCATCAGCCGGACCGCAGTCTCGGCTCGCAGCATGTATTGCATTTATAAAACAATATATACAATATTGCTGCATGAACGTCGCGGATTTCGCCACCCAGCCCTTCGAGAGCGGCTCCCGCTCCTATCTCCGGGTCGCGGCCCCGGAGGCGTTCGGGCCGGACTATGCGCGCCTCCCGCACATCTTCCGGATCCTGGCCGAGAACCTCCTGCGCAACGCCGCTTCTTCCGCCGAGCGCGAGGCCGGGCTCGCGGCGATCCGCGCCTGGCTCGCCGATGGCGCGAGCACCGCCGAGGTCGCCTTTCAGCCGGGGCGCGTGCTGATGCACGACACCACCTGCACTCCGGCGCTCGTCGATGTCGCCGGCATGCGGGACGCGCTTGCCGAGGCGGGCGGCGATCCCGCGGCGCTGAGCCCCGTGCTGCCGGTCGACGTCTCGGTCGATCACTCGCTCGGTGTCGACATCGCGGGTTCATCGGCCGCGGCACGGCTGAACAAGGAGCGCGAGTATCGCCGCAACGGCGAGCGCTACCGCTTCCTGAAATGGGCGACGCGGGCGCTCGAAGGCGTGCGGGTCCATCCGCCCGGCACCGGCATCATGCACACCATCAATCTCGAGCAGCTGGCGACGGTCGTCGAGGTCAGGACGCGGGAGGATGGTGCCTGCCTCGCGGTGCCCGACACGCTGATCGGGACCGACAGCCACACCCCGATGATCAACGGCATCGGCGTCCTCGCCTGGGGCGTGGGTGGGCTCGAGGCCGAGAGCGTCATGTTCGGCATGCCGGTGATGATGCGCCTGCCGGAAGTGATCGGCGTGAAGCTGAGCGGCCGGCTGCGGGAGGGCGTGCTCGCCACCGATCTTGCGCTGACCGTGACCCAGCGGCTGCGACAGCGCGGCGTCGCCGGCGCCTTCGTCGAGTTCTTCGGGGCCGGCGTTTCCTCCCTTTCCGCCGGCGAGCGGGCCGTCGTCGCGAATATGACGCCGGAATTCGGGGCCTCGACAGCCTTCTTCCCGATCGACGCCGCGACGCTCGCCTATCTTCGGCAGACCGGCAGGGAGCCCGCTGCCGTCTCCCTCGTCGAAGCCTATGCGAGGGCGCAGGGGCTCTGGTTCGATCCGGCCGCCGAGCCGCGCTTCAGCGATGTCGTCGCGATCGATCTCGAGGCGGTGGAGACGAGCCTTGCCGGGCCCTTCCGCCCGCAGGACCGTGTCTCCCTCTCGGCCGTTCCCGAGGTGCTGTCGCGCCTGCCGCCGCCGGCGCGGGTCGCCCCCGGCCTGCGGTCTCGGCCGGTCGCGATCGCCGCGATCACGAGCTGCACCAACACCAGCGATCCGCGCCTTCTGGTGGCGGCCGGCCTCGTCGCGCGCAAGGCGCGGGCGCTCGGCCTGCAGCCGCCGCCCTGGGTCAAGACATCGCTGGCGCCGGGTTCTCCGGCTGCCGAGCGCTTCCTGCGGCGCGCCGGACTGCTTGAGGACCTTGAGGCGATCGGTTTCGCCATCGTCGGCTATGGCTGCACCACTTGCATCGGCAATTCCGGGCCGCTCCTGCCGGTGATGGCGCAGGCCGTCTCTGCAGGCGAGACGCTTCCCGTCGTCATCCTGTCCGGCAACCGCAACTTCCCCGGCCGTGTCCACGCCCAGGTCGAGGCCAGCTTCCTGGCATCGCCGCCGCTCGTCGTCGCTTACGCTCTTGCCGGGGATGCGGCGCGCGATTTCGCGCGCGAGCCGCTGGCGATCGCGGGCGACAGGCCTGTCTTCCTCGCCGATCTCTGGCCGGTTGGAGCCGAGATCGACGCCGCGCTGGGCAAGGGCCTGGACCCGCGCGATTTTCGCGCCGCCTTCGCCGAAGCGGAGAACGATGAGAGCTGGGCGGCGCTCGACGCGCCGGCGGGCGCGCAATTCCCCTGGGATCCAGCCTCGACCTATCTGCGCCGGCCGCCCTTCGCGCGGGCCGCGCTGTCCGCGACGCTCGGCACTTATCAGGCCTATCCCCTCCTCCTGCTCGGGGACGACGTCACCACCGACCATATCTCACCGGCCGGTCAGACCCCGGCCGCCAGCGAGGCCGGGCGCTGGCTCACCGAGCGCGGCGAGGATCCGCAAGACCTCAATGTCTACGCAGCGCGCCGCGGCAATTGGGAGGTGATGCTCCGGGGGCTCTTCACCAACCGCACCGTCGTCAACCGGCTGGCGCCGGGCCTGCCGGCCGGCACGACGGTGCATGCACCGACCGGCGACGTCCTGCCGCTGTGGCTGGCGGCGGAGCGCTACCGGGCCGGCGGCGAGGCCACCGTCGTCGTCGCGGGCGAGCGCTATGGCACCGGTTCATCGCGGGACTGGGCCGCCAAGGGGCTTGCCCTGCTCGGCGTCCGCGCCGTGCTGGCGGCGAGCTTCGAGCGCATCCATCGCTCCAACCTCGTCGGCATGGGCATCCTGCCGTTGGTCTTCGCGGATGCCGCGCAGGGAACGGCACTGATGCTGCGGCCCGGCGACCGGCTGGCGATCGCATTGCCGGTCGAAGCGCTGGCGCCGCGCCTGCCGACGACCGTGTCGGTCATCCGCGCCGGAGGCGAGACCGAGACGCTGCCGATGCGGCTGGCGGTCGAGACCGAGCTCGAATGCGAGACCTTGAGGGCCGGCGGCATGCTGCCGCTGATCCTCGGACGCTTTCTGCCGAAAAGCGGAACTCATGCGGAAGGTGAACAGCCAGCGCCGTACCGCCGCCTCGCCTGAGCGCGGCCGGAGCCGGACAATTCGAAGAGAGGGAGGAAAAGAGATGTTGAATCGTAGAGCCGTCGTGGCCGGATTGGCCGCCATGGGGATCGCCGGGCCGTCCTGGGCCGAGGCGCCGCCCGAGTTCAGGATCATCGCCCCGGCTGGTCCGGGCGGCGGCTGGGACACCGCCGCCCGCTCGATCCAGCAGGTGTTGACCGCGACCGGCCTCGCCAAGAGCATCCAGGTCCAGAACGTGACCGGGGCCGGCGGCACGATCGGCCTGGCGCAGTTCATCACCGGTGCCAAGGGTGATCCGGGACAGCTCATGGTCAACGGCATCACCATGGTCGGCGCGATCCTGACTAACAAGGCGCCCGTCACGCTCGACCAGGTGACGCCGCTGGTACGTCTCACCGGTGACCCGCTGGTGATCGTCGTGCCCGAAAACTCACCGCTCAAGACGGTGAAGGACCTCGCTGCCGCGATCAAGGACAACCCGGCCCGCTTCATCTGGGCAGGCGGTTCCGCCGGCGGCGCCGACCATATCCTGGCGGCGCTCGTCGCCAAGGCGGCGGGGAGCGATCCGGCCAAGCTCAACTATGTCGCCTTCTCCGGCGGCGGCGAGGCCCTCGCGGCCATGCTCGGCGGCCGCGTTACCGCCGGCGTCTCCGGCTATGGCGAGTTCGAAAGCCAGATCAAGGCCGGCAAGCTGCGTGCGCTCGCGCTCTCGTCCGGCAAGCGGCTGGAGGGGGTGGATGTCCCGACGCTCAAGGAGCTGGGTTATCCCGTCGAGGTGACAAACTGGCGCGCCGTGATGGCGGCGCCCGGCATCTCGGCCGAGCAGAAGCGCGATCTCACGGCGGTCTTCGACAGGATGGCGAAATCCCGGGAATGGGGCGAGGTGCTGAAGGCACGCGGCTGGGACGACTATTATCTCGCGGGCGAGCCCTTCGCTGCCTTCCTGAAGGAGGAGCAGGTCCGCGTCGCCGAGGTGCTGCGCTCGATCGGGCTGGTGAAGTAGCGGCCGACGAAACAGGGTTGTCTCCGGCAGCCCGGCGGCTACAGATCGCATCGGCGCATCCGGCGCCGGCGGGATGGCTGCTTTGGTCAAGGCGGAAAGACGGGATCTCGGCGAGGTGCTGGCGGCGCGGCTGCTCGGCGAGATCCGCGAGCAGGGTCTCGCCGCCGGCGCGCATCTGCGCTCGCAGGAGCTGGCGGGCCGCCTCGGCGTCTCGCGCTTTCCGGTCGGCCAGGCTCTGCACCTCCTCGCGGACAAAGGCGTGCTGCGCCATGAGCGCAATCGCGGCTATTTCGTCGCCAAGGCCGAGCTGCCCTCGGCCGAGGAGCTCGGCCTCCAGCCCGAGGACGGTCTCGCCGCCGTGTATTTCCGCATCGCCGACGATCATCTGCGCGGGCTCCTGCCCGCTCGGATCACGGAGTCGGAGCTGCGCGAGCGCTATGGCCTGACGCGGGCCGAGCTCTCCAACATCCTGACCCGGATCGGCGCCGAGGGCTGGGCCGAGCGGCGGGCCGGCTATGGCTGGAGCTTCCTGCCGGTGCTGACCACGCCGGAGAGCCTCGAGCAGAGCTATCGCCTGCGCCTCGCGCTCGAGCCGGCCGCCCTGCTGGAACCCGGCTACGACCTGTCGCCGGAGCTGATCGCCGCCTGCCGGCAGGCCGAGGAGCGGCTCCTCGCCGGCGCCATCGACACCGACAGCGCCGACGCCCTGCACGAGCGCGGCGTGCGCTTTCACGAGACGATCGTCGGCGCCAGCGGCAATCCCTTCTTCATCGACGCGATCAGGCGGCTGAACCGGATCCGCCGCCTGCTGTCCTACCGGTCGATGCTCGATCGCGGCCGCTATCGCGCGCAATGCGAGGAGCATCTCGCGATCCTCGACAGCCTGGCCCGGCGCGACCAGGAGGAGGCCGCGGCCCGCCTCAGGAGCCATCTCGGCCACACCATCGACAATCTGGCGCGGATCCGCCCGCTGCTTTCACGCTGATCGGCTTCGGCGTGGCTGCAAGGTCGGGTCGAGCCGATCCCTGATCCAGTCGCCGACGATCGAGATCGACACCGTCGCTATCCCGCGTGAGCGCGGCCGGTGCGAGCAGGCAACCTCCGTCGCCCATGACGAAGCGGCCATCGCCCGGGCCTTCGCGGCCGGGGTGAGCGCCTTCACGACGGATCGGCCGGATCTGGCGATCGCGTTGCGGCCGTAGCCGGTCCGGGCAGGCTCAGTTGCCCATGATCTTCTCGAAGACCAGCCGGGCATGGGGGCTCGTCTCCGAATAGGAGACGACCTCGCAGCCCTGGCGGAGCGGGCCGGCGCCGCGCAGGACGAGGTCGAGCTGGCCGTTCCGCTGGATCGTGCGGCCGCTCACCCTGTAGCTGGCGGGCTCGCAGCCCTTCTTGAAGGCATAGGCCGTGCCTTCGAAGGCCTCGCCGTTCCAGCGCCCCTCCACCAGCACCGTGCCGGGCTTGACCACGTCGCGCAGGGATGGCTTCGGCTGCGCGTAGATGATCCGGTTTCCGGCCATCTCCATCAGGCTGCCATTGTGGTCGGCGCCGATGAACGGCGACGGCTCGTCGCCGTCCGCCGTCGCGGCGGCGGGGGCTGCAGCTCGCTGCGCAACCGGCTTGCGCTCGCCCGGGGCGGCGGCATGCCCGTCGGGCCAGGCGACGCTGACCATCTCGCCGGAGCGGTCGAAGCGGACGACGTTGCGGCACTGCGCGGCGCCGATCTTGCCGCAACTCAGGCCATGGAGGTGGAGGATGAGCTGGTAGCCGTTGCGCAGGGTCTCCTGGATCTCGGCGCCGCGCAGCATCGTGTCGCTGATGGCGTAGCTGCCGTCCGGTTTCGAGATCGCCCAGCGTGCGCCATAGCCGGCGGTCCCGGAATCATAGCTCGGCGCCCCGTCGCAGGGCGCGCGGGCTGACGTCATGAACAGGTCGCCTCGGCCGTCGCTGTTGACGTCGACCACGGTGGCGAAGGGGCTCTCGAACCGGGCGCCGGCATCCCCGCGGCCCGTGGCCTTGGTAAGCTCGGCGCAGTTCCGGTCGAGATCGCGCTTGTAGGCTTCCACGATCGGCTCGGCGGCCGGCGGCACGGGCAGGGGGCCGGCCCCGCCCGGCAGGGTGCCCTTGTCCAGTGTGATGACCGTGTAGACCAGCTCGCTTTGCGCCGATTGCGCCGCCGAGAAGAAAAAGATGGTCAGGGCCAGGAGGAAGGCGAAGCTCAGGAAGCGGACGGGAGACATGGTCACCAGCGGCAGGCGGATCGTGGCGGGGAACCTGCCCCGCCGGCGCTGAAACCCGGGTCAATTCGGCAGATAAAATTGCATCGAATTGCAGCTTTCCTGCCGACCGGGGCGGTTCGAAGCCGAGCGATCGTCCGCGCCTCGCATTTGCCGCCTGCCGCCGGGATCGAAATCGGGTTTCGCGTGTTGTTCCCGTGCGCCCTCAGCGAGGCGCAAGGAGCTGGACATGATGACGATCAGGCAGACCGCCGTTTCCTTCGCAGCCTTTTTGGCGTTGGCTTCGCCCGCTCTCGGGCAGTCCTCCCGCTCGCTCGGCCCGTCGACCGGGTCGGTCCGCATCGAGCAGGTCCAGGCTGGCTTCATCGCCTCCGGCGAGGCGGGCGGCGGAACGTTGCGCTTTCGCGGCCGCTCCTATCCGATCACGGTCGGCGGTCTCGGTATCGGCTCGATCGGCGCCTCCCGCACCGTCGCTTCGGGATCCGTCTACGGCCTGCGGAATGTCTCCGACTTCGCCGGCGCCTATGTCCAGCTGAAGGAAGGCTGGGCCGTCGGCGACCAGGGGCGCGGCACGGTCTGGCTGCGCAACGACAAGGGCGTGACCCTGAACCTCGCCACCCGCCGTCAGGGGCTTCAGCTCTCGCTGGGGGCCGACGGCGTGCTGATCGGCTTCAAGCGCTAGTCGGACAACAGCGATAGGCCACCGCGTCTCCGGCAGGGGCGCGGCGACCGAACGGCTGGGCCGTCTGCATCATAGGCTCTAGGCATTTGCGCTGCCTGGACTATTGTGCGGCCGCTTTGACGACCTTTCTCATCCCCTTCGCCATCTCCGCTGCCGCCGCCATCCTGGCGGCGGTTCTCTGCGTCTGGCTGCGCCCGCTGCTGGTGCGCTATGCGCTCGCCCGGCCCAATGCCCGCTCCAGCCACAAGGTGCCGACGCCGCAGGGCGGCGGCATCGCCGTCCTGGCCGGGGCGTTCCTGGCGCTGGCGCTCGGTCTCTGGCTGAGCCCCCTGGAAGGCGAGGCGGGGCGGACCCTGCTCGTCGTCGCGCTGGCGGCGACGGCGCTGGCTGTGGTTGGCGCCTGGGACGATATCCGGCCGCTGCCCGCCGGCTTGCGGCTGGTGCTTCAGGCGGCCTGCGTCGGCTTTGTCCTGTTCCGCGCCGCTCCGGAGCTGCGCCTGTTTCCGGAGCTGATGCCGCTGGCGCTCGAGCGAGCGCTCGCTTTGCTGGCGGGGGTCTGGTTCGTCAACCTCGTCAATTTCATGGATGGGCTCGACTGGATCACCTTGGCCGGCATCGTGCCGCTCACGGGCGCGCTGGCACTGGCGGGCGGCTACGGCATCGTCGACCCCCTGACCGGCTGGCTCGCGGCGGCGATCTGCGGCGGCTTGGTCGGCTTCGCGCCGTTCAACCGCCCGGTGGCGCGCCTCTTCCTCGGCGATGTCGGCTCGCTGCCGATCGGCCTGGTCACCGCCTATCTGCTCTATCGTCTTGCCGGTACCGGCGCCTTCGCGGCCGCGCTGATCCTGCCGCTCTACCATGTCGCGGATTCGACCATCACGCTGCTGCGGCGCCTGCTGCGCGGCGAGCGGGTCTGGGAGGCGCACCGATCGCATTTCTACCAGCAGGCGACCGCCAACGGCTTCAGTGTGATGGCGGTGGTCGGGCAGGTCTTCCTGCTCAACCTGGTCCTCGCCGGGCTGGCCGCGGTCGCGCTCGCCGTGCCGGGGCTGCCCACGCAGTTCGCCTGCGTCGCGCTTGCGGTCATGCTGACCGGGCTGCTCCTGCGCCGCTTCGCGACGGGGCCTCGCCATGGCTAGCGAGCGCGTCCTCGTCACCGGCGCCAGCGGCTTCGTCGGCCCGCATGTGGTGGCGGCACTCGTGCAAGCCGGCTATCGCCTGCGCCTGGCCCTGCGACGCCCCCAGCCCGTGCCGGCAGGCGTCGAGACCGTGATGTTCGGCGATCTCTCCTCACCGATCGACTGGCAGGCGGCGCTGGCGGGCGTCGACCACGTCGTCCACATGGCCGGCCTCGCCCATGCCGGGCCGGGCCTCGACGAGGCGCTCTACATCCGGATCAACACGCAGGCGACGCTGGACCTCGCACGGGCGGCGGCCGCCGCCGGCGTCCGGCGCTTCGTCTATCTCTCCTCGATTAAGGCGCTGTCCGGCGCTGTCGACGGACCGCCGTTGGCCGAGGATGCCCCGCCGATGCCCGGCGACGCCTATGGCCGCTCCAAGCTCGCGGCGGAGCAGGGGCTGGCGGCTCTCGATCTCGAATGGGTCGCGCTGCGCCCGGTGCTGATCTACGGGCCGGGGGTCAAGGCCAATATGGCGGCGCTGCTCAGGCTGGCGCGCCTGCCGTTGCCGCTGCCCTTCGGCGGGCTCGCGGCCGGGCGCTCGCTGCTCGCCGTCGAGAACATGGCCGATGCGATCCGCTTCGCGCTGACGCCGGCTTGCCCGCCGCGCCGCAGCTACGCCGTGTCGGATCCCGCGCCGATCAGCGTCGCCGACATGCTGGCGGCGATGCGCTCCGGCCTCGGCCGTAGCCCGGGCCTGGTCGCGATCCCGGAAGCGTGGCTCAGGCGACTGGCGCGCCTCGCCGGGCGCGAGGAAACCTTCCTGAAGCTGGCGGGCAGCCTGGTTGCGCGCCCCGAACGCCTGCTCAGGGCCGGCTGGCAGCCACCGGCAGAGACGCGGGCGGCGCTGGCACGTCTGGCTGCGCCTCGCCACGACGGCTGAAATCCGGGATCGCCTCGTCGAGCACGGCAAGGGCGGCCGCCCGGTCGTCGGCCTTCAACGCCTCTTCCAGCCGCGACAGCCAGCCCTGGATCCGGGCCCGGCCGGCGAAGATCGGCTTGGCGGCCATCACGCCGTCGAGCCCCGTCTCGGCCATGGGTTCGTCGCGGGCGAACAGGATCTCGTTCAGCCGCTCGCCGGGCCGGACGCCGGACACGACGATCTCGATGTCCTCGCCCGGCTCGAAGCCGGCGAGGCGGATCATCCGCTCGGCCAGGTCCATGATCCGCATCGGCTGGCCCATCTTGAGGACGTAGACCGCGGCCCGCTCCGCCTCCGGCCCGCCCGCCGGCGCATGGGACGCGGCGGTCAGCACGAGGTCGCAAGCCTCGCGGATGGTCATGAAGTAGCGGATCATCTCCGGGCTGGTGACGGTGATCGGCCCGCCACGGGCGATCTGCGCCTTGAATTTCGGCACCACCGAGCCGACCGAGCCGAGCACGTTGCCGAAGCGCACGGCCACGAGACGCATGCCCGAGGCGGCGGCGACGAACTCGGCATCGCGCGACTGGGTGTACATCTCGGCGAAGCGCTTCGTCGCGCCGAGCATCGAGACCGGCTCGATCGCCTTGTCCGTCGAGATCAGCACGAAAGTCCTGGCGCCGGCGGCGACGGCCGCGTCGGCGACGTTCACCGAGCCGAAGATGTTGGTCTTGATGCCTTCGCTCCAGTCCGCCTCGAGATAGGGGACATGCTTCAGCGCGGCGGCGTGGATCACGATGTCGGGCCGGAAGGCGACGAAGAGCGGCATAATGCGCTCGCGGTCGCGAACATCGGCCAGCACGCCGGCGACCGTCGTGTCGGGCGCCTGCACGGCGAGCTGCTCGGTGATCTGGAACAGGGCCGGCTCGGAGCTTTCTACGACCAGGATCTCGGCCGCGCCGAAGGCGGCGCAGCGCAGGCAGATCTCGGAGCCGATCGAGCCGCCGCCGCCGGTGACGATGACGCGCTTGCCCTTCAGGAAGCCGCCCAGCCTTTCGCGGTCGATGGCGACGGTCGAGCGGACCAGCAGGTCCTCGATCTCGAGCGGCGCGATCTCGGTGTCGCGCGCGCCCTCACCCAGGCTCTCGATGCGCGAGATCGGCAGGGCGAGCTTGCGCGTCCGGGCGAGCCATTTCTCGGGCTGCGCCTCGGGCAGGAGCGCCGAAGGTGTCGCGACGATCCGGCGATAGGCCTCGCCCCGTTCCGCCGCCTCTTCGGCGATCCGCTCGATGTCGGAGAGCAGCCCGAGGACGGGGATGCCGCGGATCGACTGGCCGAGGTCATCGATGCGCGGCGACAGGATGCCGGCAGGCCGGAGCCGGCGCATCGTTCCCGATTCCATGGCGCGGATCACCATCTCGACCTCGACGCCGCGGCCGAGGATCAGGGCGGGCAGGGTCGCATCGCGCACGGCGCTGGTGCGCGAGCGCGCATATTTGAAGTAGCGATAGGCGAGGCGCGGCCCGCCCAGCAGCGCGTTCTGGACGAGCCAGTAGAGCGCGATGGTGATCTTGCCGAAATAGAAGCCACCGTAGAAATTCGGCGCGACCAGCACATAGTCGACGGCGAGCAGCGTCACGGTCAGGACCGTGACCGCCTTGACGATGTTCGACAGGTCCGGCAGCGAGGCGAAGCGCCATTTCGAGCGGTAAAGCGAGAAGAACCAGTAGACCAGCCCGGCATAGGCGACGAAGAAGGGCAGGAAGCTCGGCAGGTAGCGCAGATGCTCCTCGAGAAGCACGCCTTCGAAGCGGACGACGAAGACGAGCCAGATCGCCAGCGCCGTGACCAGCAGGTCATGCAGGACGACGGCGAGCTTCTTCAGATTCTGTTTGGGCAGGATGGCCATGCCGGGCCGATATCCCGCTCCCTCGGCGGCTTGTCAACGCGCAGGGGTGCGGATCGTGTCAGCTCTGGCTCGGTCGGGCTTCCAGCGCGCTCAGGAGGAAGCTGATCATGTCGTCGGGCGAAGGGCCCGGAATGCACTCGCATTGCGTGATCAGCAGCGGGTGCATGAAGCGGATCATCGCGGTGCGGATGCAGCCCGTCGCCTGGGCCGGCTCCATCGGCCTGAACTCGCCCCGGGCGATGCCGTCGGCCACGACTCCGCGCAGCACGACGTCGAAACGCTCGATATGGGCGATGATCGCGTCCCAGCTCTCCTCCATCGCCGCGCAGACCATCTCCTGCATCCGGGCATGCCCGGCGAAGCGGGCGGCGTTGAGCCGGTAGGAGGTGGCGAGGATGTCGCGCAGCCGCTCGGCGGCGGAGCGGTCCTCGGCGGCGATGCTGGCGATCGCCTCTTCCTGTTCGCGCTTGTAGCGCTCCAGCACGGCTTCGTTGATCGACTTCTTGGAGTCGAAGAAGCGGTAGACATTCGCGGGGCTCATCCGTAGGGACTTCGCGATGTCCGCCACGGTCGTCTTCTGATAGCCGATGTCCCGAAAAAAACGTTCGGCGGTATCGACGATGATCTGCTTGGTATCGCGTTCGGATTGACTCACGGCGGCGCCGGCTTGTTTGATTTCGACGAATGCGGTGAAGAATTGATCCATATGACGAATTTCGTCATTCGTCAACATTATGGCGAATAAAGACTTTTGCCTTGACCTGCATCAATTCTGCCGGAAATCGAATGCTGACAGCAGCTGCCATGGCGGGAGCGCGCCTGGCCGCTGGCCGGCAGCCGGGCCGTTCATGAGGCCGAAGGCCGCGATTTCGCGATATCCAGCAGCGCATTGACGTCGAGATGGCGTCCGAGATGCTCTGCCAGCGCGTCGAGCGTTCCGTCGACGGCCGCGTCATAGTCGAGCGTCGACGCCAGCTTGGCGCCGGCGATCCGCGCGAGCCAGGCTCCCCGCACTGCGTCGGAGGCAAAGATGCCATGCAGATAGCTGCCGGCGACCCGCCCGTCGGGGCTCGCGGCGCCCTCGGCCCGCCCGTTGACCTGGAACGGCGCGCGGGCGGTGTCGGCCCCCAGGGTGCGGCCGAGATGGATCTCATAGGCTCGTCCGCCGGTAGAGCCGGCGATGTCGTGGAAATCGACCTCCCGGACGGTCTTCTCGACATCGAGGCTGGTCTCGACATCGAGCAGGCCAAGCCCTGCCGCCTCACCGGCGGGGCCTTCCAGGCCGAGCGGGTCGCGCACCACGCGTCCGAGCAGCTGGTAGCCGCCGCAGAGGCCGAGGACATGTCCGCCGCGGCGGCGATGGGCGAGGATGTCGATGTCCCAGCCTTCCCGTCGCAGCGCCGCGAGGTCGCGCAGCGTGGTCTTCGATCCCGGCAGGATGACGAGGTCGGCGTCGCCCGGCAGCGGCTGGCCGGGGCCGATCATCATGAGATCGACCGCCGCTTCGAGCTTCAGCGGGTCGAGATCGTCGAAATTGGCGATGCCGGGCAGCACCGGCACGACGATCTTCAACCGCGCACCGGGTTTGCGTCCCGAGCGGATGTCGAGCCCATCCTCGGCGGGCAGGCGCGCGGCATCGGCGAACCAGGGGATGACGCCCAGCGAGGGCCAGCCCGTCGCGGTCGCGATCGTCTGGAGGCCGGGGCCGAACAGCCCGACATCGCCGCGGAAGCGGTTGATCGCGAAGGCGCGGATCATCGCGCGGTCGGCCGGATCGAGCACGGCATGGGTGCCGACAAGGCTGGCGATCACGCCGCCGCGGTCGATGTCGCCGATCAGGACGGCCGGCACGCCCGCCGCACGGGCGAAGCCGAGATTGGCGATGTCGCGGGCGCGCAGATTGGTTTCCGCCGGCGAACCGGCGCCTTCGACGATGACCAGATCGGCCTCCGCGCGCAGGCGCTCGAAGCTCTCTATCACCTGCGGCAGGAAATCGCCGCGCCTGGCGAAGTCGCGCGAGGCGAGGCGTCCCGCGACCCGGCCCTGCAGGATGATCTGGCTGCCCTGCTCGCCTTCCGGCTTCAGCAGGACGGGGTTCATGTCGGGATGGGGCGCAACGCCGGCGGCGCGTGCCTGGAGTGCCTGCGCGCGACCGATCTCGCCGGCGCTGGTCGCGGCGGCGTTGTTCGACATGTTCTGCGGCTTGAAGGGACGCACCCGCAGCCCGCGCCGCGCGAACAGCCGGCACAATCCGGCGACGACCAGCGACTTGCCGACATTGGAGCCGGTGCCGAGGATCATGATCGCAGGAGCAGGGGAAGGGGCCATGCGGCCTTGCCTAGAGCATCGAACCGAAAAGCGAAATCCGGTTTCACGGCCGCCTCTGCGCCCCGCAGGGCGTGCCGGCCGGGAGGAAGGCGCTCTCCATCCTCCTGACATGGTTCGCCGGTCCACTGCGGCATCCTGCTGCGCCAAAGGGGCGAAGTCGCAACAGGCGTCCGCCGTGGACCGGCTGAATCACAATAGATACTGATTGGTGATGAATGTCAACATTCATCACTCGGCACTATCGGCGGGCTTTTCGACCCGCTGCCACGGTGCGCGCCGGCGAACCACGTGTTACAGCCGGAGCCTGTCTCTCCTCTGTGCCGGCCGCCCGCGATGAACCCGATCCTGTCCGCCCTCCCCACCACCGTGTTCGAGACGATGTCGCAGCTCGCGCGCGAGACCGGCGCCGTCAATCTCGGCCAAGGCTTCCCCGATGATCCGGGGCCGGAGGATGTGCGTCGCAAGGCGGCGGACGCGGTCCTGAACGGCTGGAACCAGTATCCGCCGATGATGGGGCTGCCGGAGCTGCGGCAGGCGGCGGCGACGCATTACAAGCACTGGCAGGGCCTCGATCTCGACCCCGCCACGGAGGTGATGGTGACCTCGGGCGCGACCGAGGCGATCGCGGGGGCGCTGATGGCGCTGGTCACGCCCGGCGACGAGGTCGTGCTGTTCGAGCCGATGTACGACGCCTATCTGCCGCTGGTGCGGCGCGCCGGCGGCATCCCGAAATTCGTGACGCTGACGCCGCCGCATTTCGGCCTGACCGAGGAGGCGCTGGCGAAGGCGTTCTCGCCGAAGACCAAGGTCGTGCTATTCAACAACCCGCAGAACCCGACCGCGACGATCTTCGGAGAGGCCGATCTCGCTCTGCTCGCCGATTTCTGCGTCCGCCACGACGCCATCGCGATCTGCGACGAGGTCTGGGAGCACGTCGTCTTCGACGGCCGGCGCCATGCCTCGGTGCTCGGCCGTCCGGAGATGCGCGAGCGCACGGTCAAGATTTCCTCGGCCGGGAAGATCTTCTCGCTCACCGGCTGGAAGGTCGGCCTCGTCATGGCGGCACCGGCGATCATGCGCGTGCTCGCCAAGGCGCATCAGTTCATCACCTTCACCACGCCGCCGAACCTGCAGGCGGCGGTGGCCTATGGCCTCGGCAAGGAGGATGGCTATTTCGACGGCATGCGCGCCGATTTCCAGCGCTCGCGCGACCGGTTCGCTTCGGGGCTGCGCGATCTCGGCTTCACGGTGCTGCCGAGCGCGGGTACCTATTTCCTCAATGTCGACATCGCGCCGCTCGGCGAAACGGACGATGTCGATTTCTGCCGCCGCCTGGTGACCGAAAGCGGCGTCGCGGCCATTCCCGTCAGCGCCTTCTATGCCGAGGGCGCCGTCAGGAACGTCGTCCGCTTCTGCTTCGCCAAGCATGACGCGACGCTGGATGCGGCGCTGGAGCGGCTGGCGCATCGCCGCCCGCGCTGAGGCGCCTGCGAGCGTTCAGCCGCCGATCAGCCGGGTCGCGGCGGCGCCGGCGGCGACGAGCCGCTTCTGCAGCTCGGCCGCGACCGGCCCGTTCTCCGTGCGGCGGGCGGCTTCCGTCGCCGTCATCAGCTGGGCCAGCGCCTTCTGCGCCAGCCCCCTGTCCTTGTTGCGCCGAGCGAGCTGGAGCATGGCCTCGGCCTGGTTGGCGAGGCTGCGCGCCCAGAGCAGCGGGGCGATATCCGCGCGCCGCTCTTCCAGCGCCGCGCCGAAGGCGGCGATCGCCTCCTCGATCACGACCGGCTCGCTGTAGCGCTCGCCCATGGCGGCGAGCACCCCGCCCATCTGGTCCTGAAGCTCGGCCCAGTGCAGCGGCGCGCGGCTGCGGTCGGTGGCACGGACGACCCGGTTGAGACCGTTGAAGGCCCTTTCCAGCAGCGACAGGTCGTTGCGGCGCCGGCCGAGCGTCGCCCTGGCGCGCGAGATCATGTGCTCGGCCTCGAGCCAGCGCGGCTCGTCGTCGCCGCGGCTCCAGGCGGCGAGAACGCCGGCATAGGTCGCGATGGCTTCTTCGAGGAGCTCGTCGTCTTTTTGCGCCACGCCCAGGGCGACGGCAAGGCGGCCGAGCCGCAGCTTCAGTGCGCGCCACAACAGCGGCGCCTGGTCACGGCGCAGATCCTCGAGGCCGGCCCGACAATGTGCGAGAGCCTCGGCCCGCAGCTTCGCCTCTCCGGTCTGGCCGGCCAGGTTCTCCAGGGCGGCGGCCAGGGCTTCCTGCGCGCCGGCATAGGCCGAGATGTCGGTCAGGCTGTCGAGCCCTTCGAGCAGGCGCCGCAGTGCGGCGACGGCGGCATCGTAGCCCTCACGGCCGCCGAAATCCTCGGAGATACGGGCGAGCGACCGGGCCTGGTCCAGCGCGGCCGCGCGGCTGCGTTCGACATCGGCGAGCCCGATCAGCGCCGAGGCTTCGCCATAGCGAGCGGCGGCCTCGCGATAGGATTCGGCGGTGGTGCGCAGGAAACTGAGGGCGGCCCGGTCGGCGCGGTGGGTGCCGATCAACAGCCGGTGTGCGGGCGGAAGCGTCGACAGATCGGTCGATCCGCCGATGGCATGCAATTCGGCCTGGGCCAGTTTCTTGTCGGCATCGGCGAGGCGGCCGGCGGCAAGGGCGTCTGCCGCCTCGCCGCGCAGCCTCTTGGCCTCTGCATCGTCGGCCGGCGCCGCGAGGCGGCCAGCCAGGGCGATGAAGTCGCCCGCCTTGCGGTCGAGCAGGGTCTCGCCGGGCGGAGCACTGTCGGGGCGGCGGAGCCAGTCCGCGATCATCGCCGCCAGCGCCACCGGCGGGAGGCCGTGGCGCCCGGCGACGCGCGCCAGGAGCGGAGCGATCTCGTCGGACTGGCTGATGGCTGCCTCCCGCTCCGGCGCGCCGTGGCGGCTTACTTCGCGGCGATGACCGCGATTTCGACCGTGAACTGCGGGGCGGCGAGCTTGGCCTCGACAGTGGCGCGGCCCGGAGTCTGGCCGGCAACGACCCACTTGTCCCAGACGGCGTTCATCTCGGCGAAGGTCGAGATGTCGGAGAGCCAGATGTTGACCATCAGCAGCTTCGACTTGTCGGTGCCGGCTTCGGCGAGGAGGCCGTCGATGATGCTCAGGATTTCCTGGGTCTGCTCGCCGACGCTCTTGCCCGCGGCCTTGTCGCAGACCTGGCCGGCCAGATAGACGGTGTCGCCGTGCACGACGGCCTTGGACATGCGCGGGCCGACGCCGATACGCTGAATGCTCATAGTCAAATCTCCTTGAACGGACATCGTCGCTGGTAGCCCGCCCGGCCCGGTTTCGCAAATGATAAGCACGCGCCCGCAAGGCCGGGTCGCGTTTCGAAACGGCGTTTACGGCGAAGGAGGCGGTTCAGGCGAGGCTCGCCCAGCCCGCCCAGAGCGCGGCATAGCGGCCCGCCTTGCCGAGCAGCACCAGCGCGATGAAGCGTCCCGGAGGATAGTTCAGCGTGCCGGCGACGAAGGTCAGCGGATCGCCCACGATCGGCAGCCAGGCCAGCAGCAGCGAGGGCCAGCCGAAACGGCCGAAGAAGCTTTGCGCCTGCGCGAAGCGGGCCGGATCGGGCCGCAGCCGCGCCGGCAGCTTCTCGATGCCATGCCGCGCGATCAGGCGGCCGAGCCACCAGTTGACGACCGAGCCGGCGGTGTTGGCGAGGCTTGCCGTCAGGAACAGGGCGAGCGGAGCGGCGCTCCCGGCGGCGAGCAGGCCGATGAAGACGGCCTCGGACTGTGCGGGCAGCAGGGTCGCGGCGAAGAAGGCCGCGCCCGCCATGGCCGCGAGTGATGCGAGAGGTTCCATGGGATCAGTCGCCTGCCGTCATTGCGAGGAGCGAAGCGACGAAGCTGCGCTCGCAATGACGGAGAGGAGAGCGCGAAGTGATATCAGAGCCGCCGCAGGGCGACCTGCTGGATGCGGTGGCTCGCGCCCTTGGTCAGGATCAGGCTGGCGCGCTGGCGCGTCGGCAGGATGTTCTCCTGCAGGTTCGGCAGGTTGATGCCGGTCCAGAGCTTCTCGGCGATGGACAGCGCCTCCTCCTCGCCGATCTCGGCATATTTGCGGAAGAAGGAGCGCGGATCGCGGAAGGCGGTCTGGCGCAGCGTCATGAAGCGGTTGACATACCAGCGGTGCAGGTCGTTCTCGTCGGCGTCGAGATAGACCGAGAAGTCGAAATAGTCGGAGACGAAGGGGATCACCGTCCCGTCCTTGGGCATCCGGCTCGGCTGCAGGACGTTCAGCCCTTCGAGGATCAGGATGTCCGGCCGCTCGACCGTCACCGTCTCGCCCGGCACGACGTCGTAGACGAGGTGCGAATAGACCGGTGCCGTCACCTGCGGCTTGCCGGCCTTGACGTCCGAGAGGAAGCGCAGGATCGCCGCGCCGTCATAGCTCTCCGGAAAGCCCTTGCGCTGCATCAGCCCGCGCCGCTCCAGCTCCGCATTCGGCAGCAGGAAGCCGTCCGTGGTGACGAGCTCGACCTTCGGCGTGTTCGGCCAGCGCGACAGCAGCGCCTTGAGCACGCGCGCCGTGGTCGACTTGCCGACCGCGACCGAACCGGCGACCCCGATGATATAGGGCACTTTGACCTCGGACTCGGCCATCAGGAAGCGCTGCGTCGCCTTGAACAGCCCCTGCGTCGCCGCGACATAGAGCGAGAGCAGCCGCGACAGCGGCAGGTAGATCGCCACAATCTCGTCGAGCGAGATCGGATCGTTGATCGATTGCAGCTTGGTCAGGTCGTCGACCGACAGCGTCAGCGGCGCGTCTGCGCGCAGATGCGCCCACTCGTCGCGCGAGAAGCTGCGATAGGGCGAGATCAGTTCGCGCGCAGGCGGTGTCGAGATCAGGCGCTGGTCCATGACGCGGCCCGCAATCCAGGCTTCGAGGTTCAACGCGAATCCATCCTCGCGGTACTCAACGGGGCCGGGCCGCCTTTTCCGCCAAACCGGAGCGGGCGGTGCGGGCCTCAAGCTGGCTCAAGACGTCTTGCAATGCAACATCGCGCGCCTTGAGCACAACCAAAAGATGATAGAGCACATCGGCACTTTCGGCGATCAGCTCGGCGCGATCGCCCTTCACGGCCGCGATCACGGCCTCGACCGCCTCCTCGCCGAACTTCTTGGCGGCGCGCTCGGGCCCGGCGGCGAGGAGCTTCGCCGTCCAGGATTCATCGGGCGATGCCGCGGCGCGCTCGGCGATGCGGGCTTCGAGATCGGAGAGGGTGAAGCCGGCCATCTCAGTCGAGCCTCATCTTGAGGCCGGCCTCGGCCATATGCGCCTTGGCCTGCTGGACCGTGTAGGTGCCGAAATGGAAGATCGAGGCGGCGAGCACCGCCGAGGCATGGCCTTGCGCGACGCCGGCGACGAGGTCGTCGAGATCGCCGACGCCGCCCGAGGCGATGACCGGGACCGGGACCGCATCGGCGATCGCCCGCGTCAGGCCGAGATCGTAGCCCACCTTGGTGCCGTCGCGGTCCATCGAGGTCACCAGCAGTTCGCCGGCGCCGAGCGAGACGACCTCGCGGGCGAAAGCGACGGCCTCGATGCCGGTGGCGTTGCGCCCGCCATGAGTGAAGATCTCCCAGCGCCCGGGCGTCACCTGCTTGGCGTCGATCGCGACGACGACGCACTGGTCGCCGAACTTCTCGGCCGCCTCCTTGACGAATTGCCGGTTGGTGACCGCGGCGGTGTTGATCGAGACCTTGTCGGCGCCAGCGAGCAGGAGCGCGCGGATGTCCTCGACCTTGCGCACGCCGCCGCCGACGGTCAGCGGCATGAAGCAGGCCTCGGCCGTGCGCGTCACCACGTCGAACAGGATGCCGCGATCCTCATGGCTCGCGGTGATGTCGAGGAAGCAGAGCTCGTCGGCGCCTGCCGCGTCATAGGCCTTGGCGGCCTCGACGGGATCGCCGGCATCGACGAGGTCGACGAACTTCACGCCTTTGACGACGCGCCCGTCCTTGACGTCGAGGCAGGGGATGATGCGGGTCTTCAGGGTCATCGGCGGCAACGCTGTCATGCGGGGCGCAAGGTCGATTGATCGCAACCGGGAACCCTGCTCTGCTGGCCGCGACTGATAGCAGTCCAAAGAGGGGAGTTCCATGGCTATTGCATCCATGTTTCGGGAGGGCGGCGCGGTGGTCTTCCTGGCTCATGCGGTGACAGCCGCCCGGAGAGCGCAGGCGCCAATTCGTGCGCTACGAGCGCTACAGCGCTTCTTCACGAATAGCCGTTAGGGTAACCGGCGTTGAGCGACGGGAAGCCACTCGTCTTACGTTTGAGGGGAAGAACGGCCATGTGCGAACGCTGCGTTTCCAACGTTCCGCAAGCCGGCCTGTCGCGCCGCTCCTTCCTTGCAGCCGGAGCCGGCCTTGCCCTCGCCACGGGAGCGACCGGTTTCGCTTCACCGGGGCTTGCCCAGACGGCGGGCGCGGTGACCGGGGACGAGGCGCTCAAGCGCCTGATCGCCGGCAATGCGCGTTACGCCGCCAACAAGCCTCGGCAGCGCGATTTTTCTGCTGGCCGTGCGGCCCGCGCGCGCTCGCAGCATCCCTTCGCCTCGATCGTGAGCTGTGCCGATTCCCGCGTCGCGCCGGAGCTGGCCTTCGACCAGGGCGCGGGCGATCTCTTCGTAGTCCGCGTCGCCGGGAATTTCGTCAACGAGGACGGTCTCGCCAGTCTCGAATTCGGTGTGGCGGTCCTGCAATCGCCGTTGATCATGGTGCTCGGCCATACGCGTTGTGGCGCGATCTCCTCGACCATTGATGTTGTCAAGAACGGAACGCAGCTGCCCGGCCATCTGCCGGCCCTGGTCAACGCGATCCGGCCGGCCGTCGCGGAGGCGCAAAAGGCTGTCCCGGGGGATCTGCTCGCAGCGGCGACGGAAGCGAATGTCCGGCTCAATGTCGAACGTCTGAAGACGGCCGGGCCGATCCTCGCCCAGCGCGTCGCCGAGAAGAAGCTGACGATCGTCGGCGGCGTCTACGAGCTGGCGACCGGCAAGGTGAGGCTGGTCTGAGCCTCAGGCCGCGCCGGCCAGCCGCTTCAGCGCCGCCGCCGGGTCGATCCGCCCGTCATAGAGCGCGCGGCCCGTGATCGCGCCTTCGAGGATCGCCGCGTCGGGTGCGCAGAGGCGCTCGATATCGGCCATCGAGGCCAGCCCGCCCGAGGCGATGACCGGGATCGACACGGCTTGCGCCAGCGCGATCGTACCCTCCCAGTTGATGCCCTGGAGCATGCCGTCGCGGGCGATGTCGGTGTAGATGATCGCAGCGACGCCGGCATCCTCGAAGCGCCGGCCGAGATCGGCCGCCGCCAATGTCGAGGTTTCAGCCCAGCCTTCCACGGCCACGAAGCCGTCGCGCGCGTCGATGCCGACCGCGACCTGGCCCGGAAAGGCCTTGGCGGCCTCGCGCACGAAGCCGGGATCGCGCACCGCCGCCGTGCCGATGATGACGCGGCGGATGCCCTTTTCCAGCCAGCCCGCCACCGTCTTCATGTCGCGGATGCCGCCGCCGAGCTGCACCGGGAAGGCGACGCGGGTGAGGATCGCCTCGACGGCTGCCGCATTCATCGGCTTGCCGGCGAAGGCGCCGTCGAGATCGACGACGTGGAGCCACTGGAAGCCCTGGGCCTCGAAGGCGGCGGCCTGCGCGGCCGGGTCGTCGTTGAAGATCGTGGCCTGGGCCATGTCGCCCTGCTTCAGGCGGACGCAGCGGCCCTCCTTCAGGTCGATCGCGGGAAAGAGGATCATGGCTTCCAGCTCAGGAAATTGGCGATGAGCTTCAGCCCCAGCTTCTGGCTCTTCTCGGGATGGAACTGCGTGCCGGCGATATTGCCATGCGCCACCATCGCCGTGATCGGCCCGCCATGGTCGGTCAGGGCCAGCACGTCCTGCGGCCGCGCGGCGGCGAGGGCATAGGAGTGGACGAAATAGGCGTGCAGCCCCTGCGGACCGGTCTCGATGCCGTCGAGCAGGGGGTGCTCGTCCTGCTTGTGCAGGGTGTTCCAGCCCATATGCGGGATCTTCAGGCTCTCGTCCCGGGGCTCGATCAGCCGGACATCGCCCGGGATCCAGCCGAGACCCTGCGTGACCGTGTATTCAAGGCCGCGCGAGGCGAGCAGCTGCATGCCGACGCAGATGCCGAGGAAGGGGCGGCCCTTGGCCCGCACCACCTCTTCCAGCGTCTCGACCATGCCCGGCACGGCATCGAGCCCGCGCCGGCAATCGGCGAAGGCGCCGACGCCCGGCAGCACGATGCGGTCGGCGGCGCGAACGGTCGCGGTGTCGCTGGTGACGTGGATGGTCGAGGCGATGCCGCTCTCCTGCGCCGCCCGCTCGAAGGCTTTTGCGGCCGAGTGCAGATTGCCCGAGCCGTAATCGATGATCGCGACGCTCTGGCTCATCGTCCGCGCGCCTCGGGAAACAGGCCGATGATCGGCAGCGGCCCGCTCGGTCGGGAGATGGCGGGCGGCGCCACGGCCTCGCTCCGTGCCGGGGCGGTCTCGCCGGCCAGCACCTGCTCGAAATAGCGGCGCTCTGCCTCCGGCAGACTGTGGGCCTCGACCACGTCGGCGAGCCGCCAACCCTGCCGGGTGAGCTTGCGCACCACGAAGTTGTTGCCCTCGATGCCGAGGAACAGCGCGATCGACCAGTAGATCAGTGAGAGCGCGCTCGAATCGAGGCCGAAGCGGCTACGCAGATAGAGAAGTCCAGCCCAGACCAGCACGAACAGCAGGGTCGCGAGCCAGAGCCGCTTGCCCAGGAGCCACAGCCCGGTCAGCAGGAAGGCGCCCCAGGAGAAGCGGTCCGGCACGAGCCTCGCCTGCTCCATCTCCTCGCGCCAGCCGCCCGCGGCGGGCGGCGGCGTCATCACGGTGTAGAATGCCACGGCCGCCTCCTACAGAGCGCCCTTGGTGGAGGGGACGCGGTCGCCCTCGCGCGGATCGACGGCGAGTGCCTGGCGCAGCGCCCGCGCCAGCCCCTTGAAGCAGCTCTCGGCGATGTGGTGGGCGTTGTCGCCATAGAGCGTCTCGACATGCAGCGTGATGCCGGCGTTGACGGCGAAGGCCTGGAAGAACTCGCGCACCAGCTCGGTGTCGAACGTGCCGATCTTCTGCGCCTTGAACTCGGTGCGGAAGACCAGGAAGGGCCGGCCGGAGACGTCGACCGCGACGCGGGTCAGCGTCTCGTCCATCGGCAGATGCACGTCGGCATAGCGGTGGATGCCCTTCTTCGAGCCGAGCGCCTGCTTCAGCGCCTCGCCCATGGCGATGCCGGCATCCTCGACCGAGTGGTGGTCGTCGATATGGGTGTCGCCTTTCACCGCGACCTTGAGATCGATCAGCGAATGGCGGGCGAAGAGGTCGAGCATATGGTCGAAGAAGCCGACGCCGGTGGCGATCTCGGCCTTGCCGGTGCCGTCGATCAGGAGCGAGACCGCGATGTCGGTCTCGTTGGTGCGGCGCTTCACTTCGCCCGAACGCATGCTGGCCTCTCAAGCCTTGGCGGGAACCGGCCCCGCTTTAGCAGGGGTGGGCGGGGATGGCCATCATTTCACGTGTATGCCGCAGCGCCGTCATGCTCGCCCTTGTGGCGAGCATCCACGTCTTGAGCACTCATGCTACGAGAGAGAAGACGTGGATGGTCGGGACAAGCCCGACCATGACGCAAGCCGTGGGCCTCACACCTTCGCCAGCGCCTGCTCCAGATCGGCGATCAGGTCGTCGTGATGCTCGAGCCCGATCGAGAGGCGGATCAGCCCGTCGCTGACGCCCATGGCGGCGCGCACCTCCGGCGTGAAGCGCTGATGCGTCGTGGTCGCCGGATGGACGATCAGGCTCTTGGCGTCGCCGAGATTGTTCGAGATGCGGATCAGCTTGCAGGCGTCGAGCAGGCGATAGGCACCTTCCTTGCCGCCGGGCACCTCGAAGGCGATCATCGTCGAAGGGCCGCTCATCTGGCGGGCGATGATCTCGGCTTGCGGATGGTTCTTGTGGCCGGGGAAGATCACCTTGGTCGGCTTGGTCTGCGCCGCCAGCCAGTCGGCGACCTTGGTCGCGTTCTCCGCCTGCTTGCCGACGCGCAGCGGCAGCGTCTCCAGCGCCTTCAGCATCACCCAGGCGTTGAAGGGCGAGAGCACCGGGCCGGTCTGGCGCAGATAGTTCTGGATGTCGGCCTCGATCAGCTCCTTCGAGCCGAGGATCAGACCGCCCAGGCAGCGCCCCTGCCCGTCTATATGCTTGGTCGCCGAATAGACGACGATGTCGGCCCCGAGTTCGAGCGGGCGCTGGAAGAGCGGCGTGGCGAAGACGTTGTCCACCACCAGCTTGGCTCCGGCCTCCTTCGCCACGGCGGCTATGGCGGCGATGTCGAGCACTTCGAGCGTCGGATTGGCCGGCGATTCCAGGAAGAACAGCTTGGTGTTGGGGCGGACGGCCCGACGCCAGGCCTCGATGTCGGTGCCGTCGACCAGCGTGGACCCGACGCCGTAGCGCGGCAGATGGGTCTCGATGATGTAGCGACAGGAGCCGAACAGGGCGCTGGCCGCCACGACATGGTCGCCGGCGCTGACCGGTGCCATCATCGCCGCCGTCACCGCCGCCATGCCGGTCGCGGTGGCGCGGCAGGCCTCGGCGCCTTCGAAGGATGCCATGCGGCTTTCCAGCATCGCCGTCGTCGGATTGCCCAACCGGCCGTACTGGAAACCCGGATCGGTGTTCAGGAAGCGGCCTTCCGCCTGGGCGGCGTTGTCGTAGACATGGCCCTGGGTCAGGAACAGCGCTTCCGAGGTTTCGCCGAATTGCGACCGCAGGGTGCCGTCATGGACGAGGCGGGTTTCGGGGCGCAGCTTGGGTGCGGGAGTGTCCGATGCCGGCATGGGAGTCTGGTCCGTTCTTTATAACGGACAAGGCCAGTAGCATCTCCTGATCCGTTCGTAAAGAAGAACGGATTATCCTTCGCCCCGAACCTGTTCCGGAGAAAATCTCTCCCGCTCAGTTCTTGCGTTCGTCGCAGCGTCCGAGCGGCTGCAGGAAGCCGGTCAGATCCGCCGTGATGTGATGGATATGGCCGGCCTCGACCGCCGTCTGCTCCCAGGCCTCGCGGAAGGGATCGGGCGTTTTCGGCACGATCAGCACGGTCTTCATGCCGAGTGCGCTCGGCACGATCAGGTTCTTCTCGATATCCTCGAACATCGCGGCGCGGCCCGGTTCGACCGCATGCTTGGCGAGGAAGGTCTCGTAGGTGGCGCGCTCGGGCTTGGGCGTGAAGCCGGCCTGCACGATGTCGAAGATGTCCTCGAAATGCTGCAGGATGCCGAGCTTGCCGGCGACGTTCTCGGCATGGCCGCGCGAGCCGTTGGTCAGGATCAGCTTGCGGCCGGGCAGCGCCGCGATCGCTTCGCCGAGAGCCGGATTCGGATCGAGCAGGGTCAGGTCGATCTGATGGGCGAAGTCGAGGAAGTCGTCCGGGTTGATCCCGTGCTCCTCCATCAGCCCCTTCAGCGTCGTGCCGTAGCGCTGGTAGTAGTATTTCTGCAGCGCGCGCGACGACAGCCCGTCCAGGCCGAACAGCTCGGCGAGGAACAGGGTGATGCGCTCGTCGACCTGCGGCCAGACCTTGGCCTCGTGCGAATAGAGCGTGTTGTCGAGATCGAAGATCCAGTGATCGACATGGGCGAACGCCTCCGCCGTCAGGGGCGGGGTGGCAGCCGGGGTTTCAGCGCGTATTTTCATCGGACTCCGTGATGTGGCGATCCGGAGTCTGCGCCGCAAGTCCTTGGCCAAGGCTTAATCGCGACCCGCTGCGCCCGCTGCCGTCATTGCGAGGAGCGAAGCGACGAAGCAATCCAGGCGGACTTGGCGAGGCCGGCCAGCCCCGTGACCCCTGGGTTGCTTCGCTTCGCTCGCAATGACGGAAAGCGCTCAACGCCGGATGATCGTGCCGGCGCCGGTATCGGTGAAGAGCTCGATCAGCGCGGCATGTGGTACCTTGCCGTCGAGGATGACGACGGCTTCGACGCCCTTCTCCAGCGCGTAGATGCAGGTCTCGATCTTCGGGATCATGCCGCCCGAGATCGTGCCGTCCGCGATCAGCCGGCGGCATTCCTCGACCGTCAGCTCCGGGATGAGCTGCTTGTCCTTGTCGAGCACGCCGGGGACGTCGGTCAGCAGCAGCAGGCGCTTGGCGTTGAGCGCGCCGGCGATGGCGCCGGCGAAGGTGTCGGCGTTGACGTTGTAGGTCTGGCCGTCCTCGCCGGCGCAGACCGGCGCGAGCACCGGGATCAGCTCGGCCTTGAGCACGGCGTCGAGCACGGTGGTGTTGACCTTCTCGGGTTCGCCGACGAAGCCGAGATCGAGCACCTCCTCGATCTTGGAATCGGGATCGACGATCGTGCGCGTCACCTTGCGCGCGGTGACCATGTTGCCGTCCTTGCCGCACAGGCCGATGGCGCGTCCGCCTTCGCGGGTGACGTAGCCGACGATCTCCTTGTTGACCGAACCGGCGAGCACCATCTCGACGACCTCCACGGTCGCCGCGTCGGTGACGCGCAGCCCCTGCTTGAACTCGGACTGGATGCCGAGCTTCTTCAGCATGGCCGCGATCTGCGGCCCGCCGCCATGGCAGACCACCGGCTTCAGGCCGGACTGCTCGAGCAGGACGATGTCCTCGGCGAAATCCTCCGCCGTGGCGGCGTCGCCCATGGCGTTGCCGCCATATTTGATGACGATGATTTCCTGGTCGTAGCGCTGCATATGCGGCAGCGCCTGCACGAGCAGATCGGCGGATTGCGACGGCGTCAGATGGGGATGGTCGGTCATTCGGGCAGGCTCCGCGCGGCCGCAAGGACAGATGCGGGGGCGCTTCTAGCTCAAGATCGACCGGGGCGGAAGAACGGAAGGCGCGGATCAGGCGCGCTTTGCGCCCAGCGCCGCGACGGCAAGGCCCAGCCAGCCGCCGAGCATGAACCAGCCGCCGATCGGCGCCGCCCGCGGGAAGAGTGCGGCGCCCGCGAAGCCGCGCCGGGCGAGGTCGGCGGCGAACAGGGCCGTGCCGACCATGATCGCCGAGAGCGCGATCCGCGCCAGCCCGTCATGCAGATGTCCGCCCTTGCGCGCCGCCGTGGCGCCGATGACGGCGGAAGCGTGGAACAGCAGCATCTGCCCGGCGGTCTGGACATGGCCGGGATCGAGCGCGACATGGGCCGCCGCCGCCAGCAGCGCGACGCCGGCGAGGCCCATCAGCGCCGCGACGACAAGGTGGATTTTGGCGGCTGTCATGGCAGGCATCGCTCCGCTCGCAATGACGGGGCTCCGTCATGCTCGCCCTCGTGGCGAGCATCCAGGTCTTGAACACCGTCCTCGAAGAAGGAAGACGTGGATGATCGGGACAAGCCCGACCATGACGGGGTGGCCGTCATGGCCTTACATCCGTTCCGCCAGCACGCGGCCGATCGCGGCCCGGAACTCGGGAATGCCCATGCCCTTCTCGCTCGAGGTCAGCAGTACCTCGGGGAAGGCCGCCGGCCGGCGCTTGATCTCGTCAAAGGTCGCCTCGGTCATGAATGTCTGGTCGGCCGGCTTCAGCGCATCGCCCTTGGTCAACACGACCTGGTAGGAGACGGCGGCCTTGTCGAGCGTCTCCAGCACGGCGCCGTCGACATCCTTGATGCCGTGGCGGGCGTCGATCAGCACATAGACGCGCATCAGGTTCGAGCGGCCGCGCAGATAGTCGTGGATCAGCCGGGTCCAGGCCGCGACCTTCTCCTTGCCGACGGCGGCATAGCCGTAGCCGGGCATGTCGACGATGGTCAGCCGCTCGTCATGGTCGACCTGGCGGAAGAAGTTGAGCTGCTGCGTCCGGCCGGGCGTATGCGAGGTGCGCGCCAGCGCGTTGCGCCGGGTCAGCGCGTTGATCAGGCTCGACTTGCCGACATTGGAGCGCCCGGCGAAGGCGATCTCCTGGCCGACCATCGGCGGCAGATCGTCGATCTTGGTCGAGGCCCAGACGAAGTCCCACGGCCCCTCGAAGAGCTTGCGGGCGGCCTCGATCTCCTCGGCGTCATAGGGCTTGGTCGTCGATGTGGTCATGGCTTCCGTTCTGTCGAAATCAGAAGCCCTCATCCTGAGGAGCCGCGTAAGCGGCGTCTCGAAGGATGCTCTAGCGCGCACTGGAACATCCTTCGAGACGCAGCCTGAAGGCTGCTCCTCAGGATGAGGGCTGAGGATGGAACAAAGGTCTACACGGCTGCGTGAAGCGCGTCGATATCGGCGCCCTGGATCGCGGCGACGTGACGCGCGATCTTCTCGGCCTCCCAGTCCCACCAGCGGATCGCCAGCAGCTCGGCGACGATCTCGGGCGGAAAGCGCATCTTCACGACCCGGCCGGGATTGCCGGCGACGACGGCATAATCAGGCACGTCCTTCGTCACCTGCGCCCGCGTGCCGATGATCGCGCCGTCGCCGACATGCACGCCCGGCATGATCACCGCCTCGCGGCCGATCCAGACGTCGTTGCCGATCACCATGTCACCGCGGTTGTTCGGGCCGGGGCGCTTCAGGCTCTCGGGGTCGCCGAGGCCGAACATCTGGAAGGGAAAGGTCGAGAAGCCGCCGATCGGGTGGTTAGCGCCGTTCATGACGAACTGCGCCGCCTGCGCGATCGCGACGAATTTCCCGATGATCAGCCGGTCGCCGATGAAGTCGAAATGATAGCGCACGCAGCGGGCGACGAAATGCTCCGGCCCGCGCGAGTCGTCATAGTAGCTGTAGTCGCCGACCTCGATCAGCGGATGGTCGACCACGGCCTTGAGGAAGGCCGTGCCCTTCCAGCCGGGGATGGGGTGGCGCGTGGTCGGATCGGGCAATGGCATCGGGTCGATGGCCTTCAAAAGCGAAGGGCGGGAAACCCCGCCCTTCGATCACTCATTTCTTGTTGCTGTTGGCGGGGTTGGGCGCTCCGCCTGCGGCTGCCGGCTTCTTGCCGAACATGCCCTTGAGGTTGTCGAAGAGTTCGATCTTCACCCCGTTCTTGCGCATGATGTAGCCCTGCTGGAGCACCGAGAGCAGGTTGTTCCAGCTCCAGTAGATCACCAGGCCGGCCGGGAACGAGCCGAGCAGGAAGGTGAAGAACACCGGCATCCAGGTGAACATCATCTTCTGCACCGGGTCCGGCGGCTCCGGGTTCATCTTCATCTGGATGAACATCGTGATGCCCATGATGATCGGCCAGGCGCCCAGATGCAGGAAGGCCGGCGGCGTGAACGGCAGGAGCCCGAACAGGTTGAACAGGTTCGTCGGGTCCGGCGCCGCCAGATCGTGGATCCAGCCGAAGAACGGCGCATGCCGCATCTCGATGGTGATGAACAGGATCTTGTAGAGCGCGAAGAACACCGGGATCTGCAGCAGCACCGGCCAGCAGCCGGCGACCGGGTTGATCTTCTGGGTCTTGTACAGCTCCATCAGAGCCTGCTGCTGCTTCATCTTGTCGTCGGCATAGCGCTCGCGGATCGCCGTCATTTCCGGCTGCAGCGCCTTCATCTTCGCCATCGAGGCGTAGGACTTGTTGGCGAGCGGGAAGAACAGCGCCTTGAGCAGCACCGTGACGATCAGGATGGCGACGCCGAAATTGCCGATGTGCTTGTAGATCCAGTCGAGCACGAAGAAGAGCGGCTTGGTGATGAAATAGAACCAGCCCCAGTCGATCAGGAGCTCGAAGCGCTTGATGCCAAGGTTCTTCTCATAGCCGTCGACGGCCGCGACCTCCTTGGCGCCGGCGAAGAGCCGGGCGTTCGAGGTGACGGTGGCGCCCGGCGCGACCGCGATCGACTCCCCGAGGAAGTCGGCCTGGTAGGTGTGGCCGGTGCCGGTCTGGACCGAGGAATACCGGCCCTCGTATTTGCGCTGCTGGTCCGGGATGACTGCGGCGGCCCAATATTTGTCGGTGATGCCGACAAAGCCGCCGACCGCGTCCTTCCAGGCCTTGCCGGTCGTGCCGGCCGAGAGCGCCGGCTCCTTGTCGATCTTGTCGTAGGTGTATTCCTGCAGGCCCTGCTCGCCGAGATTGCCGACGAGGCCCTCATGCAGGACGTAGTAGCCGAGCGTCGTCGGCTTGCCCTGGCGGACGACCTGGCCGTAGGGGAACAGCGTCACGGCGTTGCCGCCCTTGTTCTCGACCTCGTCGCGGATCGTGAACATGGCGTTGTCGTCGACGCTGATCACGCGCCGGAAGACCAGGCCCTGGCCATTGTCCCAGGAGAGCGTCACCGGCTTGGCCGGGGTCAGCACCTGGCTGTCGGCGCTCCAGACCGTCGTCGCGTTCGGCAGGACGACATTGCTGCCCGGCGCCGCGACCCAGCCGAAATCCGAATAATAGGCGTTCGGGCCGCCGGCCGGCGAGAGCAGGATGATGTTCGGGCTCTTGGGGTCGACGGTCTCGCGATAGGCCTTGAGCGAGACGTCGTCGATGCGCGCGCCGGTCAGGGAGAGCGAGCCGGAGATCTTGGGCGTGTCGATGCGGATGCGCGGGCTCGCCGCCAGCGCCTGCTCGCGCGTGCCGACGGCCTGCGCCGCGGCGGCGCCGGGGGCGGCCGAACCGGCCGGCTGGCCGGGCGCGGGCGTGGAGCCGGATGCGCCGGGAGCGGACTGGGTCTGCGTCTGCTGGTTCTGCTGCGCGATCTGCTTCTGCTTTTCCATCTGCGGCACGCCGTAGAAGAACTGCCAGCCGAGCAGCACGACCACGGACATGACGATCGCCAGAAGCAGATTGCGGTTGTCTTCTTTCATCATGGTCGGAAACGGATCTCGCTTGGTCCGGCAGGGTCTGGTCGCGTCGGGTCAGGCTTGCGGCGCCGCGCCACGCTTGGGATGCGGGCGGCGCCGGTCTGCATGCGGCTTGTGAGGCCTTGCCCGGTCGATGGCAATGGAAAGATCGGCCACGAGTGCGTGAAATTCGGCGCGCAGCACTTCGGGGCGGGCGATGATCACGACGTCGCAGGGCCGTTGCGTCTGGCCGGCCAGGGCCTGGGCGGCCGCGGCCCGCAGGCGGCGGCGGATGCGGTTGCGCTTCACGGCGTTGCCGGTCTTGCGCGAGGCGGTGAGGCCGAGCCGCAGCCCGTCGCGCTCTTCGGCGGGCGCGGTGTCGCGCACCTGGACCAGGAAAGCGGACGAACGAAAACGGCGGCCATGCTCGGCCGCCGCCAGGAATTCTTTGCGTTGCGTCAGACGGGCGAGGCGCATGGCGATTGGCCAGTCTTCCGGAACGGGCGCGTCATGGTCACGCGCCGGTGCCCGGTCAGGCCGACAGGCGCTTGCGGCCGTGCGCGCGGCGGGCGGCGATGACCTTGCGGCCACCCTTGGTCGCCATGCGGGCGCGATAGCCGTGGCGGCGCTTGCGAACCAGCTTGCTGGGTTGATAGGTTCTCTTCACGGTCCGTCTCCGGGGCCTTTATGAGCACGACGGCCGCGGCTTTCCCAGGGAAAGCATGGCCAACCGAGCCTGTCATGCGATAAGGGTCGGCGCTGCCTTTCGGCTGCGCAGGTCGCGGGCTTATGACGGATGGACGACACCAAGTCAACGCCAAATGATCCGCGAGGCCGCTGTCTGGGATGAAGCCCGGCGGATCGTTCAGCGCGGCTTGCGCCTGGAGCCCTGGCGTACGCTGAAGGCCAGGACCAGGATGAAGCCGACCGTCAGCGCCGCGGCGACGCCGGTCGCATGGCCGGGCAGGCCGAAGGCGAGGCCGGCGCATAGTGCGACCAGCGCGAGGATGGCGAGCGCCAGCCATTCGTCATCGATGAACAGCGCGGCAATTTCGCGCAGGATCGCGCCGGCCGTGTTCATGGTGCCGACTCCAGAGGTGAGCGACCAAGGGCAGCGACGAGAGTCAGTCCGCTCGCCAGGAGGAGGGCGGCCAGCGCGAGGATCGCGAGGTCGCCGCCAGGCCAGTCAGCGCCCAGCCCTTCACCCGTCCAGTAGATGCCAAAGGCCGATATCATCACGCCGACGGCAAATTTCAGGGTGTTCTCGGGGACGCGGGCCAGTGGCTTGCGCAGAACGAGGCCAAGCGCGAGCACGAGTGCGCAAGCGGCGAGCGCTCCCAGGCTGGCGGGCCAGAGGAGGCCCCGGCCGGCACCGACGGCGAGCACGATGAAGACGACCTCGATGCCTTCGAGCATGACGGCCTTGAAAGCGGTGAGTCCGGCGATCCAGTCATGACGGTTCGCCCCTCCGGCGCCGCCTGTCTGGAGGGCAGCCGTTTCCTTGGCGAAGACTGCTTGCTCGTCGTGCAGCGCGATGAAACCCGCCGCCCGGAGGATGGCCTTTCGCAACCAGCGCAGGCCGAACATCATGAGCAGCACGCCAATGACGAGTTGCAGGGCCTGCAGCGGCACCTGCGTGAGGGCCGGGCCGAGGAGCAGCACCAGCAAGGCGAGCACGCCGAGCGCGCAGCCGGTGCCAGCCAATGCCGGCCGCCAGCCGCGCACCGTGCCGACCGCGAGGACGATGGTGAAGGCCTCGACCACCTCGACCAGCGAGGCGAGGAAGGCGGCGGAAAGTGCCGGAGCAGCCACGGTCCAGCTCATCGGCCACCTCTTGTGAATGATCTCGCTCGCAGGCGACAGCAATCGCTTTTTCTGTCACGGTGGCTTCGTGCCCGAAGGGGCGCAGCAGGATAATATTTGTAACAGCGGTAACATTCAAGAGGTTCGGTGGTGTCGCTCGAATGGTTGCTGCTGACCTACAAGGTTCCGGCCGAGCCGGCGCGCAAGCGCGTTTCCATCTGGCGCAAGCTCAAGGGCATGGGCGCGGTCTATCTGCAGGGCGGGGTCTGCCTCCTGCCGAAGACGGACGACCATCTGCGGCGGCTCAAGATGCTCGAGAACGAGATCGCGGAGGCCGAAGGCGAGGCGCTGTTGCTGGCGACGGTCGGGCTGGACCAGAAGCAGCAGGAGAAGGTGGTCGCCCGCTTCAACGCCGATCGCGACGACGAGTACAAGGAATTCATCGAGAAATGCCTCGCCTTCGAGGCGGAGATCGCCGAGGAGACGCGGGTCTCGCATTTCACCTTCGCCGAGCTGGAGGAGAATGAGCAGGAGCTGATGAAATTCCGGAACTGGATCGAAAAGATCCGCAAGCTGGATTTCTACGGCGCGCCGCGTGCCGGCGAGGCGGCCGAGCGCCTGCAGCGTTCCGAAGCGATCCTCGACGCCTACGCGCATAACGTCTTTGCGGCGCAGGAGGAGAACCGCCCGCCCGACGCATCGAAGCGGCCTTGAACGCAGGAGCAGATCTGTTGCCGACAGGCTTGCGCTTCGCGTCGACATCCCCGATATAGCGCCCGGGAGGTTGGCGAGGGACGTCTCACTCGCCAACCGGGTCAGGTCCGGAAGGAAGCAGCCCTAACGAGACCGAACGGGTCTTCGTCCAGCCTCCCACCTCATGTGCGACGGATGTGCCGAAAGCCGGCGCCGCGCCATTGACCCTCGCCTTCCGATTGGCGAAACCAGCTTTCATGACCGACGCAATCGACGCCGCATCCTCAAACGAACCGGGATTCGCTGGCTTCGATCCGGCGCCCGCGCCGCAGCCTGCTTCCGCAGCTGCGCCGACGCCCTATCGCGTGCTTGCCCGCAAGTACCGCCCGGCGCATTTCGGCGACCTGATCGGCCAGGAAGCGATGGTGCGCACGCTGACCAACGCCTTCGCGGCCGGGCGCATCCCGCAGGCCTGGATGCTGACGGGCGTGCGCGGCGTCGGCAAGACCACGACCGCCCGCATCCTGGCGCGCGCGCTCAACTACCAGACGCCCGACGGGCAGGGCGCGCCGACCACGGATCTCAGCGAATTCGGCGTGCATTGCCGCGAGATCATCGAGGGGCGCCATATCGACGTGATGGAGATCGACGCCGCCTCCAACAACGGCGTGGAGAACATCCGCCAGATCAACGACGCCGTGCGCTACGCACCCGTGTCGGCGCGCTACAAGGTCTATATCGTCGACGAGGTGCACATGCTCTCGACCGGCGCCTTCAACGCCTTCCTGAAGACGCTGGAGGAGCCGCCGCCGCACGCGAAGTTCATTTTCGCGACGACCGAGATCCGCAAGGTGCCGATCACGGTGCTGTCGCGCTGCCAGCGTTTCGACCTGCGCCGCGTCGAGGCCGATGTGCTGGTCGAGCATCTCGCCGGCATCTGCAGGGCCGAGGGCGTCGACGCCGAGCAGGAGGCGCTGGCGGCGGTCGCCCGCGCTGCCGAGGGCTCGGTGCGCGACTCGCTCTCCATCCTCGACCAGGCCATCGCCCATGCGGCGGGCCGGATCACGCTGGACGAGATCCGCTCGATGCTCGGCCTCGCCGACCGGGCCCGCGTCATCGATCTGTTCGAATCGGTGATGAAGGGCGACATCGCCGCGGCGCTGGGCGAGCTGCGCGCGCAGTACGACGCCGGCGCCGATCCGGTCGTGGTGCTCAACGATCTCGCCGAGTTCACCCATCTGGTAACGCGCCTCAAGCTCGTGCCCGAGGCGGTGAAGGACAACAGCCTCGCCCAGGCCGAGCGCGTGCGCGGCGGCGATTTCGCCCAGCGTCTCTCGATCCGCGTTCTGGCCCGGACCTGGCAGATGCTGCTCAAGGGCATTGCCGAGGTGAAGCAGGCCGACCGGCCGGTGATGGCCGCCGAGATGGTGCTGGTGCGTCTCGCCCATGCCGCCGATCTGCCGACGCCGGACGAGGCGCTGAAGATGCTGCGCGACGGCATGGGTGCGGTTCCGGCCGGCAATGGCGGCGGCAACGGTGGTGGGATGCCGCGCCCGCCTTCCGGCGGCGGCAGCACCGCGCTCGCCGCCCGGCCGATCCTGGCCAGCGCCAACCCGGCGCCGGTGCCGGTCGCGCGCGTTGCCGCGGCGCCGGCCGCGATCGTCGCCTCGATCGAGGATGTCGTGGCGCTCGCTTCGCAGAACCGCGACATCACGCTGAAGATCGCGCTGGAGCGCGATGTCCGCCCGGTGCGCTTCGAGCCCGGTCGCATCGAATTCTCGCTCGCCGAGGGTGCCTCGCGCACCCTGGCGCAGGACCTTTCGCGTCGCCTCAAGGAGTGGACCGGCCAGACCTGGATGGTCGCGGTCGTCAATGACGAGGGCGGGGCCACGCTGCGCGAGCAGGCGGCGGCGGCGAAGGACCAGCGCGAGAGCGACGCCGCGGCTCACCCTTCCGTCAAGGCGGTGCTGGAGCGCTTTCCCGGCGCACGCATCGTCGATGTCCGGGACCCCCGCGCCATCGCCGCGGCCGAGAATGCCGCGTCGGTGCCGAACGAGGATGAATACCTGCCCGATGCCGAGCCGCTGTTCGACGATGCCGAACCGGATTTCGACGGCATCGATTTCTGACGATACCGAGGAGGATTTCCCATGCGCGACATGATGGGCCTGATGAAGCAGGCGCAGGCGATGCAGCAGAAGATGGCCGACATGCAGGCCGAGCTCGAGACCATCGAGGTCGAGGGCGCGGCCGGCGGCGGCATGGTTACGGTGACGATGACGGCCAAGGGCGCGCTCAAGGGCATCCGGATCGATCCCAGCCTGATGGTGCCCGACGAGCGCGAGATCCTCGAGGACCTGATCGTCGCTGCCGCCGCGGATGCGCGTGGTCGGTCCGAGCGGGTGATGCAGGAGCGCATGGCCGAGGTCACCAAGGGCCTGCCGATCCCGCCTGGCATGAAGCTGTTTTGACGAAGGGCCGTCATGCCCGGGGCTTGACCCGGGCATCTCATGCCACGAGGGCTTTCCGGCCAGAGATGGTCGGGTCCAGCCCGACCATGACGCTTCCGTCGACGAGTTCACATGTCCCGCGCCATCGCCGGTCCCGAGATCGAAAGGCTGATCCAGCTTCTGGCCAAGCTGCCGGGGCTCGGGCCGCGCTCCGCCCGGCGCGCGGCGCTGCATCTCGTCAAGAAGCGCGAACAGCTGCTCGGCCCCCTCGCCGAGGCGATGGCGGTGGCGCGCGAGCGCATCGTCGTCTGCTCGCGCTGCGGCAATGTCGACACCCGCGACCCCTGCGGCCTCTGCACCGATCCACGCCGCGACGACAGCCTGATCGTGGTCGTCGCCGATATCGCCGATCTCTGGGCGCTGGAGCGCTCCGGCGCGGTCTCCGGCCGCTACCATGTGCTGGGCGGCGTGCTCTCGGCGCTTGATGGCGTGCGGCCCGAGCACCTGACCCTCGATGCGCTGGTAGCGCGCGCCTCCGAACCGGCGGTGAAGGAGGTCATCCTCGCACTCAACGCCACGGTCGACGGCCAGACCACGGCGCATTTCATCACCGATCTCCTGACCCATCTCCCGGTCAAGGTGACGAAGCTCGCCCATGGCGTGCCGGTCGGCGGCGAGCTCGACTATCTCGACGACGGCACGCTCGTGGCGGCGATCCGCCAGCGCACCGGGTTCTGAGGCGGCGCCGCTCTTCGTCATTGCGAGCGTAGCGAAGCAATCCAGAGGACCGGGTGAGGCGTTCAGCCCAGTCCTCTGGATTGCTTCGTCGCTTCGCTCCTCGCAATGACGGCGAGTGGCAGCCGTCAGAACTTGTAGGCGATGCTGGCGCGGGCGCTGTGCGTCGACAGCTCCTGGTCGCCGGTCAGGCCCGGGAAGGCGCCGGAGGTCGCGAAGCGGTTGCGGCCGAAATCGGTGTAGCGGTACTCGGCGCCGAGGATGAGGTTGTCGGTAAAGGCGAAGTTGACGCCGGCGCCGATGTTCCAGCCGGTGCGCGCGCTGGTCAGCCGCTCGCCGAAGCCGGCGGGATCGAAGACGCGACGCTCATATTCGGTGAAGGAGGCGCCGCCGGCGGCATAGACCATCAGCCGGTCGAAGGCGTATCCGATGCGGGCGCGCGCCGATCCCTGCCAGTCGCGGCTGATGCGGCCGGCGATGCCGACGCCGTCGAAGCGGCTGCGCTCGCCGACGGCCTCGATGTCGCCCTCGACGCCGAGGACGACGGCGCCGAACTGATAGTTGAAGCCGAGATGGGCGCCACCGAAGGCAGAATCGTCGTCGACGCGGAAGCTCATTGGGAAGAAGGGGCCGGCCGGCGCGCCGATCCGGACCCGGTTGCTGCCCCAGGCGTAGCCGCCCTGCAGGCCCGCATAGACACCCGTCCAGGAATAGAGATCGGGCAGCGCCGGAGCCGGTGGCAGCGCCACGCCGCGCAGATCGGCCGCGCCGGCCGTCCCGCAGAACAGGGCGGCGAACGCCGTCAGGGTGAATCGGAGCTTCGTCATCGGGCTTTTCCAGGAACCGTGATGCGCCGCCGGTACCGGTCGGGCTCGCTCATAACGAAGCATTAAGGTTAACAATCGGCTAAGCGCCGGCCGGGCGGGAACGATTGCGGCGCGGCCGGGTTGCTCGCAAGCTGCGAGGCGCCCGAGCGGCAGGGTGCGGCAGCGGAGACCGAAACGCGACATGGCTTTCCTCAAACGGATCACGGGCGCCGCCGGGCTGGGGGTTGCGCTCGGCTATCTGTCGGGGGTGGTCTCCGGCCATCTCGGACGGCGCCGGAACGAGGCCGCGCGCGGGCGGCTGGCGCGGACGCCGCTGCAGATGACCTGGCTCGGCTGGAAGGACGTGCTGCTGCGCTTCGCCGGCAATGTCGCCGAGAACCGGCTGAGCTCGCTTGCCGGTGCGGTCGCCTTCTTCACTTTGCTCTCGCTGGTGCCGGCGCTGTCGCTTCTGGTCACGCTCTATCGCTATTTCACCGATCCGGCGTCGATCGCAGCCCAGCTCGATGCGATCACCACCATGTTCCCGCAGGCGGCCCGCGAGCTGATCCACGAGCAGGCGGTGCGGCTCGCCACCCAGTCCGGCGCCGGGCTGTCGCTGACCTTCCTGGTCAGCTTCCTGGTCGCGGTCTGGTCGGCGAACGCGGCGGTGAAGGCGCTGTTCGACGCGCTCAACATCATCTATCGCGAGAACGAGAAGCGCAGCTTCCTCAAGCTCAACGCGATTTCGCTGTTCACCACCGCAAGCGGCGTCGTCCTCCTCACCGCGGCGCTCACCGCCATCGCCAGCCTGCCGGTGGTGACCGCGCTGTTTCCGTTCCATTCGGAGCTGGAGCGGTTGATCCGCTGGATTCGCTGGCCCGCCTTCTTCGTCATGGCGACGCTGTCGATAGCGGTTCTCTACTGGATCGGGCCGAGCCGCGAGCGCATGCGCTTCGTCTGGGTGATGCCCGGCGCGGTCGCCGCGGCCCTGCTCTGGGGCGCGGCCTCCTATGCCTTCTCATGGTATGTCAGCACGCTCGGCAACTACACGGCCGCCTATGGCTCGCTCGCCACCGTGGTGGTGTTCATGACCTGGCTCTGGCTGTCGGCGACCGTCGTCCTCGCCGGTGCGGAGCTCAATGCCGAGCTCGAGCACCAGACCGCCCACGACACCACGACCGGCCGGCCGAGGCCGCTCGGCCAGCGCGGCGCCACCATGGCCGACCGCGTCGGCCCGCGGAGGGCCGAATGACGCTCGATCCGCAGGCGACGCGGCAGAACGATCTGCGCAGCGGCGCCGGCCCATGGCATGCCGGGCTGCCGCGTCCGCCGGGCCGCCCGCTCGAGCGCGATCTCCGTTGCGATGTCGCCATCGTCGGCAGCGGCATCACCGGGGCCTTGGTCGCCGAGCATCTGAGCGCGATGGGCCTCGATGTCGTGCTGATCGACCGCGAGCGCGAGGGCTTCGGCAGCACAGCGGCCTCGACGGCGATGCTCCAATGGGAGATCGACCTGCCGCTGCGCCGGCTCGCCGCCCTCTACGGATTCGCCTCTGCCACCGATATCTATCGTTTGAGCGTCGCTGCGGTCGACGGGCTCGCCCAGCTGGTCGCCGCGCTGGCGCTACCCTGTGGCTTCGCCCGTCGCCGGACGGTCTATCTTGCTGCGGGCGAGGCGGGTCCGCGCGAACTGCGCGACGAGGCGGATCTGCGCGAACGGGCCGGGCTGCCCGGCAGCTTCGTCGAGCATGCCGCCCTGCGCGATGCCTTCGGTTTCGACCGACAGGCGGCCATCGTCTCGCCGGGCTCGGCCGAGGCCGATCCCTTGAGCCTGTGCCATGCCTTGCTCGCTGTGGCGGCACAGCGCGGGACCCGCCTGATCCGGGACGAGGCGGTGGGCTTCGACGGCGCCGGCCGGTCGGCCGCGGTCAGCCTCGCCGGCGGCCATGTCGTCGAGGCGTCGCACGTCGTCCTGGCGACGGGCTATGTCATGCCCGACATCGTGCAGGACGATCTCCACCGGGTTTCCTCAAGCTGGGCGATCGCGACGCTGCCGCAGCCGGCCCAGGCGCTCTGGCCGGAGCGGGCGCTCGTCTGGGAGGCCTCGGAGGATTACTGCTACTGCCGGAGCACCGCCGATGGCCGCATCGTCTTCGGCGGCGAGGACGAGGAGGTCGACGACCCGGACCGGCGCGAGGCACTTGCCCTGCAGAAGACGCAGGCGCTGCTGCGCCGGCTCCATGCCTTGGTGCCGCGGGCGGTCCTCGATCTCGGTCGCGCCTGGTCGGGCGCCTTCGGGCAGACGGCGGACGGGCTGCCGCTGATCGGCCGCGTGCCGGGACGGCCGCGCCTTCTCGCCGCCTATGGCTATGGCGGCAACGGCATCACGTTCAGTTTCCTGGCCTCGCGGATGATCGGCAGGCTGGTGAGCGGCGGCGAGGAACGCTGGTTCCGTCATTTCGCGATCGATCGTCCGTGCCCCGGCTGAAGCCGGGTTCATTGCATGGGCGCAATCGCGATTTTGCGGGCAGAATGGAAGACATCCGGCGCATCCGGCCCCATCTAGAGGCGAGACGGCCGATGAGGCCGCTCCTGGAAGGATCATGCCATGTCTGCAATCGCGGAAACGACGGCGCCGGCTCGGCTGGAAGCCCATGATGCGCCCTATCACATCGGCGCGGTGACGCTGCGCGCGAACGATCTCGCGAAGCTCACGGCCTATTATCGCGATGCGATCGGGCTGCAACTCGTCGCCCAGGGTCCGGAAGAGGCGGAACTCGGCATCGCCGGGAAGACGCTGGTCCGCCTGCGCAGCGGCGCGACCCGGCCGAGCTCCGCCGCCGGGCTCTTCCACCTCGCCATTCTGCTGCCGTCGCGGCATGACCTCGCCAACTGGCTGCGGCATGCCGCCGAGGCGCGCGTCCCGCTCGAAGGCGCGTCGGACCATCTCGTCAGCGAGGCGCTCTATCTGTCCGATCCCGAGGGCAACGGCATCGAGATCTACCGCGACCGCGCGCGGGCCGAATGGCCGCGCCGCCCGGATGGCGGCATCGCCATGGCGACGGAGCGGCTCGATCTCGACAAGCTGCTCGGCGAGGCCGCCGACGGCTCCTATGCCGGCATGCCCGAGGGAACCGGCATGGGCCATATCCATCTGCGCGTCGGGGATACGGCGGCCGCCGAGGCCTTCTATCGCGACCTGCTCGGCTTCGACCTGATGGTGCGTTATCCGGGGGCGAGCTTCCTCGCCAGCGGCGGCTATCATCACCACATCGCCGGCAATATCTGGGGTAGCCGCGGCGCCGGGCCGCGCCGGCCGGGCGAGGCCGGTCTCGACCGCTTCGAGCTAGTGGCCCGCGGCGAAGCCGATTTCGCCGCCATGCGCGAGCGCATTCTCGCGGCCGGCGGCAGCGAGAGCGAAGGCATTCCGACCATTGCCGATCCCTGGGGCAACGGCCTGGTGCTGGTGCGCTGATCAGGCCTGCTGCCGGGCCGCAGCGTCATTGCGAGCGCAGCGAAGCAATCCAGGGAGACTGGGTTGAACCACTCACCCGGCCTTCCTGGATTGCTTCGTCGCTAACGCTTCTCGCAATGACGCTGGACTGGTCGGCAGCGCTGTTGTTCACGCTCCGCGCGAGAGCAGGTGGGAGCGGCGGGATCCGCCGCTGTCGGGCTGGAAGCCGCTGGCCTCCCAGAAGGCTGCCGCGCGCGGATCGGCGGCCCGCAGCGAAAGCCGCGGCGCCAGCGCCAGCCCTTGCTGAATCAGGGCGGCGGCGAGGCTGCGGCCGATGCCGGCGCTGCGATGCAGCGGCCGGACATAGACATGCCTGACGCGCAGCAGATCGGGCTCGGGATCGTAGGGGTCGGGCGTCACGGCGCCGATGCCGGCGAGCTCCCCCTGATGAAACGCGGCGAAGACCACGAAGCGGTCGTCGTCGCCGGCATAGCGGCCCGCCAGCCACTCCTCGCGCAGCCCCTCGACGAAGCGATAGCTTTCCGCGCTCGCCTCATGGCGCAGCGCCTCGAAATCGTCCGGCAGGCTTTCCGCCAGCCGGACGATCTGGATGCCCGTTCCGGTCACAGACCCTCGAACAGGGCGCTGGAGATGTAGCGCTCGGCGAAGGAGGGGATGATCACCACGATGGTCTTGCCGGCGTTCTCCGGCCGCGCCCCGACTTCGAGTGCCGCCGCGACGGCCGCGCCGGACGAGATGCCGGCCGGGATGCCCTCGCTCTTGGCGAGCGCGCGCGCCGTCTCGAAGGAGGTCTGGTTGCCGACGGTGACGACTTCGTCGATGACGGACCGGTCGAGCACGCCCGGCACGAAGCCGGCACCGATGCCCTGGATCTTGTGCGGGCCCGCCTGTCCGCCGGAGAGGACGGGCGAATCCTCCGGCTCCACCGCGATCATCTTCACACCCGCCTTGCGGGCCTTCAGCACCTGGCCGACGCCGGTGATCGTGCCGCCGGTGCCGACCCCGGAGACGACGATGTCGACCTGGCCGGCGGTGTCGTTCCAAATCTCCTCCGCCGTCGTCTTGCGGTGGATCTCCGGATTATGCGGGTTCTCGAACTGCTGCGGGATGATCGAGCCCGGGATCTCGTTCCGGAGCTCCTCGGCCTTGGCGACGGCGCCGCGCATGCCGCCGGGGCCGGGCGTCAGCACGAGCTCGGCGCCGAGCAAGGCGAGCATCTTGCGCCGCTCCAGCGACATCGTCTCGGGCATGACCAGGATCAGGCGGTAGCCGCGCGCAGCCGCCACGAAGGCGAGCGCGATGCCGGTGTTGCCGGAGGTCGGCTCGATCAGCGTGCCGCCGGGCTTCAGCGCGCCGGAGGCTTCCAGCGCATCGACCATGTTGACGCCGATGCGGTCCTTCACGCTCGAGATCGGGTTGAAGAACTCGAGCTTGGCAAGAATCGTCGCCTTGACGTCGCGCTCGGCGGGCAGGCGGTTGAGCTTGACCAGCGGAGTGTCGCCGATCGTGTCGGTGATCGAGTTGTAGATGCGCCCGCGACCCGGGGCTTTCGTCGACGTCTGTGCTTCAGCCATGGAATGACTCCTCTGGACGGGCTTTCGGTCGTGAAGCTAGGTCAATTCACAGAGATTGTCGATTAAAGAAATAAATAACATCCCTAAATTGTGAAATCGGCTCCGAGCCCCCTCGTGCCGAACACGGCCTTCGTCTGGGCGCGGCGGCACAGCTCCTCCACTGTGACGTCGTCGAGTGCCGCGAGGAAGGCGGCCGAGGCGGCCTCGACCTCGGGCCCGACCACCTCGTCGACCAGCCGCGATTGCGGCAGCGGCCCGAGGCCGTCCTCGCTGGCCTCCTGCATGGCGGCGCGCGCGATGTCGCCGGCCGTGATCTTGCGGCGCTCGCGCGCGAGCTCGTAGCCGCCGCGCGGGCCGCGCACGCCCTTGAGGATGCCGACCCGCACCAGCGTCTGCAGCAGCGTCTCGAGATGGCGCGGCGGCAGCTCATGACGCGCCGCCAGGAGCTTCGCCGCCACGGGCGAGGGCCGGGCATGCAGCGCGATGTCGACCACGGCCGCGATGGCGAGCAGGCTGCGGCGGGACATCAGCATCATGGCGCGTTTCCTTCCGGCCCGCCGGCGCGGCCGGTCGAACCGTAGCCGCCGGCGCCGCGCTCCGTCTCGTCCAGCAGGTCGGTGGCGACGAGCCGCGCATGGCTGACCGGGGCGATCACGAGTTGGGCGATGCGGTCGCCCCGCTCGATCCCGAACGGCTCCGCCCCGTGATTGATCAGCACGACCGAGACCTCGCCGCGATAATCGCTGTCGACCGTGCCGGGCGCGTTCAGCACGGTGACGCCATGGCGAAGGGCCAGGCCGGAGCGGGGCCGCACCTGGGCCTCGTAGCCGGCGGGCAGCTGCAGCGCGATGCCGGTCGGGACCAGCGCCCGCGCGCCCGGCGCAAGCGCCAGCGGCTCGCCGATCGCGGCGCGCAGGTCGAGCCCGGCCGCTCCTTCGGTCTCGTAGCGCGGCAGCGGCAGGTCGGCCCCGTGGGGCAGGCGCTTGAGGGGAACCGTGACCATCGCCGTTACCCCGCGCGGCCGGCCGGAACCAGCCCCGCGATATGCGCGATCAGCCGGGACGCGACCTCGTCCTTGGGCAGGGTCGGCCAGGTCTCGACGCCGTCGGCCGTGACCAGATGCACGGTGTTGGCGTCGCCTCCCATCACGCCGGTGCCGCCGACATCATTGGCGACGATCAGGTCGCAGCCCTTCTTCGCGAGCTTCGCCCTGGCATAGTCGATGACGTTCTGCGTCTCGGCGGCGAAGCCGACGACCAGCGGCGGGCGGCCGCTCTTGCGATGCGCGACGGTGGCGAGGATGTCGGGGTTCTCCACCAGCGCCAGCGGCGGCAGGGCATTGCCGTCCTTCTTCATCTTGTTGGAGGTGGCGTCGGCGACGCGCCAATCGGCGACCGCGGCGGCGAAGATCGCGATGTCGGCCGGCAGGGAGGTCTCGACCGCGTTGAGCATCTCGCGCGCCGATTCGACATGGATGGTCTCGACGCCGGGCGGGTCGGGCAAGGCGACTGGGCCGCTCACCAGCGTCACCCGCGCCCCGGCGGCGGCGGCCGCTGCGGCGATGGCGTGGCCCTGCTTCCCGGAGGAGCGGTTCGCGATGTAGCGCACCGGGTCGATCGGCTCATGCGTCGGTCCCGAGGTGATCAGTACGTGCCGGCCGGCCAGCGCGCCGTGCGGCACTTGATCGCCACCCGGCAGCCGCCCGAGGAAGCCGATCGCGCGCTGCGCGTTGGGCTTCTCGCCGGCCAGCGCGAGTTCGATCGCCGCCAGGAGCTCCAGCGGCTCGGCCATGCGGCCCGGCCCGCTCTCGCCGCGCTCCGCCATGGCGCCCGTATTGGGGCCGACGACGAGGATGCCGTCCTTTTCGAGCTGCGCCATGTTGCGCCGGGTCGCCGGGTGCTGCCACATCCGCGGATTCATCGCCGGGGCGATCAGCACGCGCTTGTCGGTGGCGAGCAGCGCCGTCGAGGCCAAATCGTCGGCAAGCCCGTTGGCCATCTTGGCGATCAGGTCGGCGGTCGCCGGCGCGACCACGATCAGGTCGGTCGAGCGCGACAGCTGGATATGGCCGATATCGGCTTCGTCGGTCAGCGAGAACAGGTCGGTGAAGCAGCGCTCGCCCGCCAGCGACGAGACCGCGAGCGGTGTGACGAACTGCGCGCCGGCCTTGGTCAGGATGCAGCGCGAGGCGATGCCGCGATCCTTCAGGCGGCGGATCAGCTCGAGCACCTTGTAGGCGGCGATGCCGCCGCCGATGATCAGCAGAACGGAGCGGGAAGCGGACAAGGCGGCTCCTCGGGCAGGTCAGGCGTCGGACTGACCGCTTCCTAGCATCCGCGGCGCGGCGCTGTCATGCGCCGCGCGCCCCGCCGCCTTCCTCAGCTGCGTGGCAGGTCCGGCACCTTGTAGGCCGTGGTCGCCTTGATCCGCTCCATGGCGAAGCGCGAGGTGACGTTCTTGAGCGGGATAGTCTCGATCAGCTTCTTGTAGAAGCCGTCATAGGCGGCCATGTCGGCGACGACCACGCGCAACATGTAGTCGACATCGCCGGCCATCCGGTAGAACTCCATGACTTCCGGCATCGCCGCGACCATCTGCGCGAATTTCTCCAGCCAGGGGCCGGAATGGTCCGCCGTCTCGATCTGCACGAAGACGGTGAGGCCGAGCCCGATCTTCTCGGGCGCCACCAGCGCGACGCGCTTCAGGATCACCCCGGCCTGCTCGAGCTTCTGGATGCGCTTCCAGCAGGGCGTCTGCGAAAGCCCGACGCGGTCGGCGAGCTCCGCGATCGAGATGTTCGCGTCGGCCTGCAGGACGGTGAGGATCTTCCGGTCGATGGCATCCATTCTCTCGATCTCGCTATCTGGAGGCGTTCGTTTCATCAATCGGCCATGAAAGAGATGAATTATCTTTTTCTGGCCGATCTATTGCATCCAGATAGAAAATCCTTTTCTCAATCTGTCAATGGGGACGTGTTCGCCCCTGTTTTCGAGAAGGATTCGATCAATGGATCGCCGCCAGTTCCTGCTTGCCGGTTCGAGCCTTGCGGCGACGGCGTCCTTTGCCGGCCTCGCCCGGGCACAGAGCGTCACCGCCCGCGTCGGCTATATTCCGATCGTCGGCACGGCGCCGTTCTTCGTCGCGGCCGGCGAGGGCTGGCTGAAGCAGGGCGGGATCGAGACCGCCGTCACCGTCTTCGAATCCGGCCCGAACATGATCCAGGCGCTCGCTTCCGGCACGATCGATGTCTATGTCGCCGGCGTCGCGCCGCTCGCCGTCGCACGCTCGCGCGGCGTCGACATCCGCGTCGTCGCCTCGACGGCGGTGGGCGAGAACGTCGTCGTCACCGCGCCCTCGCTGACCAGATACTTCACCGACGGCATCGCCCCTGCCGCCGCCTTCAAGGCGTTCCGCGCCGCGACCGGCAAGCCGGCGCGTCTCGCCACGCAGCCGCCGGGCTCGGTGCCGGATACGGTGCTGGAATACTGGCTCTGGGAGGTCGCCAAGGTCGACAAGGCCGATGTCGCGATCGTGCCGATGGGCATCGACGCGACCCAGCAGGCGATCCTGGCCGGCGCGGTCGATGGCGGCACCGTGCGCGAGCCGGCGCTGACGATCCTCCAGAGCCGCAACCCGCAGATCAAGCTCGTCGCCGGCGGCGAGGAGGTCTTCCCGGGCCAGCCCGGCACGGTCGTCGCCGTCTCGGGCGCCTTCGCCACGAAGAACCCCGACGCGGTCCAGGCCATCGTCGCCGGTCTCGTCAAGGCCGCCGCGCTGATCAAGTCCGATCCCGACAAGGCGGCGCCGCATGTCGCCGCCGCGCTCGGCAAGGGCATCGTCGATCCGGCTCTGATCCGTCAGGCGCTGGTCTCGCCGGCGAGCCGCTTCGAGATCGATCCGCGCAGGATCATCGAGCCGGCCCGCGCCATGCAGGCCTATCAGGTCAAGCTCGGCTCGCTCGACAAGGAAGCGCCCTTCGACGGGCTGTTCGAGACCCGGTATTACGAGCGCGCGGTCAAGGCGGGCGGCTGAGATCGTGGCGAAGCTGCGGGCTCCGGCCCTTGCCCTTCTGGGCCTCGTCGCCTTCCTCCTGCTCTGGGAGACGATGCCTTTCTTCGGATGGGTGAACCCGGCCTTCCTGCCGGGGCCGAGCGCCCTGCCGAAGGCCTTCATGCGGGAACTCTCCTCCGGCGCCTGGCTCGCGGCCGTGCTCGGCTCGCTTCAGCATTATTTCGTCGGCCTGTTCGTCGGTTCCGGCCTCGGCATCGCGCTCGGCGTGCTGGTCGGCATGTCGCGCATCGCCGAGGAGGCGACGGCCTGGGTCGTGCGCGTGCTGCGCCCGATCCCGGGCCTCGCCTGGGTTCCGTTCGCGATCATCTGGTTCGGCGTGACGCCGGGCGCCGCGGTCTTCATCATCGCGGTCGGCGTGTTCTGGATCAGCTTCTTCGCGGCCCAGGGCGCGATCCGCGGCGTCGACCGCGATCTCGTCGAGGTGGCGGATGCCTTCGGTTTCCGCTCGCCCTGGGCGCGGCTGTTCAAGATCCTGCTGCCGGCGGCGATGCCCGGCATCCTCGTCGGCTTCCGCACCGCGCTGGGCCAGGCCTGGATGGCCGTGGTCGCGGCCGAGATCTTCGGCGTCGCCGGTGTCGGCCAGCGCATGATGCAGGCCTCGAGCCTGCTCGCGACCGACATCGTCGTCGTCTACATGCTGACGATGGCGGCGCTCTACGGCCTGCTCGACACCGGCTTCGTCGCCTTCCAGACATGGGTGCTGCGTTGGAAAGCGTGATCGAGATTCGGGGCCTGTCGCTGACCTTCACCCGCGACGGCGAGGAGACCGAGGTGCTGCGCAAGCTCGACCTTTCGGTCGGCCGCGGCGAATTTCTCGCCATCGTCGGCCCCTCCGGCGTCGGCAAGTCGACGCTGCTGCGCGTCATCGCCGGCCTGGCCAGGCCGAGCGGCGGCGAGGTCGTCATCAACGCCAGGGACACGACGCGTCGCCCGGTCGCCCTGGTCTTCCAGGATTCGCGCCTGCTGCCCTGGCGCAAGGTCGTCTCGAATGTCGGCTTCGGCCTCGAAGGCCGCGCCTCGCGTCCCGAGCGGCTGGCGAAGGCTACGGCGATGCTCGATCTCGTCGGTCTCGCCCCGCTGGCCCAGCGCTGGCCGCACCAGCTCTCCGGCGGGCAGCGCCAGCGCGTCTCGCTGGCGCGCGCGCTTGCGGTCGAGCCCGAGATCCTGCTGATGGACGAGCCCTTCTCGGCATTGGACGCGCTGACCCGGGAGACCTTGCAGGACGAACTGATCCGGGTCTGGCAGCGCACCGGCAAGACCGTGCTCTTCGTCACCCACGACATCGACGAGGCAGCCTATCTCGCCGACCGGGTGGTGATCCTCTCCGGCGCGCCCGGCCAGATCATCGCCGAGCACCGCATCGACGCCGCTCGTCCCCGCCGTCGCGGCGCCGCGGCCGAGGCGGAGATCGTCCGGGCGGTCCGCCAGGGCCTCGGCGCCGATATCGTCGCGGCGATCTGATTTTCAGGATCTGCAGCTTCAGCGCCTTTCCGCAATTGTCATGCTCGCCCCTGTGGCGAGCGTCCACACCTTGAGCCCCGGGCTCGGTGAGAGAAGACGTGGATGGTCGGGACAAGCCCGACCATGACGGGAAGCATCTCCATCGGCGGCGACATCATGGCGCGCTGCCAGCCGCGGGCGGATCGCCGAGAATGTGTCGTGCACCCGCCTCACCGCCTTGTCATTGGTATGCGAGGCCGGATTGGGGCATGGGGTCCCAGGGTGCAATGGGCCCCGGATGTTGTGAAGGCGGCGACGAGATCATGCGGCGAGTGGACGGTAGGCGTTTCCTGAGCAGGGCCGTTCTGGCACTGGGGCTTCTGGCGCCGAGCCTGGGCCTCGCCGCGGAATCCGAAGCAGTGACCTCGCCGCGCGTGACCGCGACGCTGCTCTCGAGCCGCGACACGGTCGCGCCGGGCGAGCGCTTCCAGGTCGCGCTGGTCCAGAAGCTCGCGCCGCATTGGCATACCTACTGGCTCAATCCCGGCGATTCCGGCGAACCGACCCGGATCAACTGGGACCTGCCCGCCGGCGCTGCCGCCGGTGACATCCGCTGGCCCGCCCCGCAGGCGATCCGGGTCGAGCCGCTGGTCAATTTCGGCTTCGAGGGCACGGTGCTGCTGCCGGTCGAGATCACCGTGCCGGCCGATGCCAAGCCGGGCACGACCTTCGCGCTGAAGGCCGACGCTACCTGGCTCGTCTGCGAGAAGATCTGCATCCCCGAGGAAGGCTCGTTCTCGCTCGAGCTGCCGATCGCCGCCGCCGGTGTCCCCGACCAGTCGGCGCAGGAGCGGATCGATGCCGCACTGGCCGCCCTGCCCGGGCCGGCTCCGTTCCGCGGCAAGCTGCGCGGCGACGGCGAGAAGCTCGCGCTCGAGCTGCCCGGCCTGCCCGCGGGCGTGAGCGATCTGCGCTTCTTCCCCATCTCCGACACGCTGATCGAGCATGCCGCGGAGCAGTCCCTCGCCGCCGGTGCGGCGCCGGTGCTGACGCTGGTCCGTTCGGGCGTCTTCAAGCTTCCGCAGCCGGAGGTCTCCGGCGTGCTGACCTTCCGCGAGGATGGCGAGCCGCGCGCCTTCGCGCTGGCCGCCGATGCCGACCCGGCCCTGGTCGCGGCCGCCGCCCCGGCTGCGTCGGCGGCACGCCCCGCAGTTGTGAAGATCGCGACGCCGCCCGAAGGCGCCGACCTGTCGCTCTGGGCCGCGCTTGCCTTCGCCTTCGCCGGCGGGCTGATCCTGAACCTGATGCCCTGCGTGCTGCCGGTGCTGTTCATCAAGGCGCTCGGCTTCGCCCAGCTCGCCCATGCCAGCCGCGGCGAGGTGCGCGAGCAGGGGCTGCTCTTCCTCTGCGGCGTGCTGTTGACCTTCATGGTGCTGGCCGGAGCGGTGATCGCGCTCGGCGCGCTCGGCAACAGCGTCGGCTGGGGCTTCCAGCTCCAGTCGCCGCCGCTCGTCATCGCGCTGGCGGTGGTAATGGTGCTGATCGGGCTCAACCTGATCGGCGCCTTCGAGATCGGCGGCTCCGTCGTCGGCTTCGGCGACGGCCTCGCCCGCCGGGGCGGGCGCTTCGGCGCCTTCATGACCGGCGTGCTCGCGGTGGTCGTCGCCACGCCCTGCACGGCACCCTTCATGGGGGCGGCGATGGGCTATGCCGTGACGCAGCCGCCGGCGGTGGCGCTCTCCGTCTTCGCGGCCCTGGCGCTGGGCTTCGCGCTGCCGGTGGTGGCGCTCTCCTTCGCGCCCGGCCTGCTGCGCCTGCTGCCGAAGCCGGGCCGGTGGATGCTCGTGCTGAAGCAGGCTTTCGCCTTCCCGATGTTCGCGACCGCGATCTGGCTGATCTGGGTCGCCTCGGTCCAGAGCGGGCCTCAGGGGGTTCTCGCGGCGCTGGTCGCGGTCCTGGCGGCGGGCTTCGTCGTCTGGCTCGTCGGCGTGACGCGCGGCACCCTGCCGCGCCGCGTCTTCGGCGCCGTGCTGGCGGCGCTGGTCGCGCTCGGGGCCGGCTGGTTCACCGTACAGAACGCGGTTCCCGGCGCGACGACCGAGGCCCGCGCCGGCGAGACGGAAGCCTGGTCGCCCGAGCGCGTCGCGGCGCTGCAGGCGCAGGGCAAGCCGGTCTTCGTCAACTTCACCGCCGCCTGGTGCATCACCTGCCTCGCCAATGAGCGCGTCGCGCTCTCGCGGCAGGAGGTGAAGGATGCCTTCGCTCGGCTCGGCATCGTCTATCTCAAGGCCGACTGGACCAATCGCGATGCCCGCATCGCGCAGGCGCTCGGCGAGCAGGGCCGCGCCGGCGTGCCGCTCTACCTGGTCTATCCGGGCCGCGCGGGCGCGCAGGCCGAGGTGCTGCCGCAGCTCCTCACGGCCGACGCCGTGATCGCGGCTGCCGAGCGCGCCGCGGGCCGGGAGGCGAAGACGGCGGCGCCGTGACATCGGCGCCTCCTAGCTGAGGAACGGAACGCCGCCGCTCCGGGGCTCGCCGCTGCGCGATGTCCCGGAACGAGGGCGACGCTCTGTCTTGGGCTGTTACCTTACGAGCGGGGGCCGAGGTCGCGCGGCGCGGCGTTGATCGTGACGATCTGGCCGTTGCGCAGCTCGAGGATCGCCAGCCCGCGCTCCACCTGTCCGTCCGGCCGGAAGCGGAAGACGCCGTCGGCGCCGGCGAAGCCGGAGGCGTTGGTCAGCACCGATTCCGAGAAGCGCTGCGAACCCTGCGTGCGCGCCAGCGCGGCGGCGAGCGAAACGGCATCGTAGGCGAGCGTCGCGGTGCGCGTCGGGGCGCCGTTGAAGCGCTGCTGATAGCGTCCGGCGAAGGCGTTGAAGCCGGCGGTGTCGGGCGAGGCGAACCAGCCGCCCTGGATCGCCGGCACCCGCGCGATGCTGGCGTCGTTCCAGACGCCGGTGCCCAGCGGCTTCACCCGCGATGGGTTATAGCCGGCCTCCTGCAGGGCCTGGCCGAGCGCCGGCATCGTGTCCGCGGCCGCCGGCACGAACAGCGCATCCGCCTGCTGCAGCGACGGCACGAGGCGCTGGGCCGCGCTGCGCATCGCGTTGTGATCGGCGCCGAAGCGCTCGATCGCGACCACGCGCGCGCCTCGGGCGGCGACGGCCTGCTGGAAGGCGGCCTCGACGACCTTGCCATAGGCGGTGTCGGGGACGAGTGCGGCGAAGGATTTGCGCCCCTGCTGCGACGCATAGGCGATGACGCGGTTGACGTCGTTCTCGGGCGGGAAGGACAGCAGATAGACGCCGGGCGCGGCGACGCTGGAATCGCTGGAGAAGGCGATGACCGGGCGGTTGGCGCCGCGCGCCACCTGCCCCGCCGCCTGGACGGAGGGCGCGAAGAGTGGGCCGATGATGAGCTCCGCCCCTTCGGCGAGCGCCTGCTGGGCGGCGGCACGGGCGCCATCCGGCGTGCCGCGATCGTCCTTGACCAGCAGGGTCAGGTCGGCATTGGGGAACTCGGCCAGAGCCATCTCGGCGGCGTTCTTGAGCGAATTGCCGACGACGGCGCCCTGGCCTTCCGCCGTCAGCGGCAGGACGAGGCCGACCTTGACCTTGCCGTTGCCGATGACCTGCCCCGTGGGCGCGGCCGCGTCGGAGGCGGGGGCTCCTGAATCGAAGCCGGGCAGGCCGGAAGTGCCGCCGCCGCAGGCGGCCAGCGCGAGCGGCAGGGCGACCGCAAGCGCCCGTGCCTTGAACCGCAGGATCGGGGCGAAATGCCGATGATGCAACACGGGCGATCTCCAGTCGTGACCGGACCGGCGCGAAGCCCGCCCGGCGATAGGTCCCCATGGAACCGTTCTGCCCCTCGCGGGGACTCGTGCCAGTGCGGAATCCTATTTTCAAGTTGTTAACTATGGGTTGCATTCGTCGAAGACGCTCGCGCCGTGGCGCGACTGCCGCGGCTGTGGCAGCTTGGCGCCATGTCGCATGATGCCGCCGCCCGCTCTTCCAGCTACACCGCCTTCGGCCTGAGGGCCGAGGCCGAGCCGCTGGCGCCGGGGTTGCACATTGTCGCGACGCCGATCGGCAATCTGCGCGACATCTCCTTCCGGGCCCTGGCGACGCTCGCCGCCGCCGATGCGATCCTGGCCGAGGACACCCGCACCTCGAAGACGCTGCTGGCACATTACGGCATCTCGACGCCGCTCCTGCCCTATCACGAGCACAATGCCGCGCAGATGCGGCCCAAGGTGCTGGCGAAGCTCCGCGAGGGCGGCAAGCTCGCCCTGATCTCGGATGCCGGCACGCCGCTCGTCTCCGATCCCGGCTACAAGCTCGTCGCCGAGCTGGTGGCCGAGGGGCTGCCGGTCACCGGCATTCCCGGCCCATCAGCCGTGCTGGCGGCGCTGGTCCTCGCGGGCCTGCCGACCGATCGCTTCTTCTTCGAGGGCTTCCTACCGCCGAAATCGGCGGCGCGGCGCACGCGGCTGACGGAGCTTGCCGCCATTCCCGGCACGCTGGTCTTCTTCGAATCGCCGCGCCGTGTCGCCGAGATGCTGGCCGATGCCGCCGCCGTCCTGGGCGCGCGCACCGGCGCCGTGGCGCGCGAGCTCACCAAATATCACGAGACGGTCCAGCGCGGCACGCTGCCGGAGCTCGCGGCGCATTATGACACGCAGGAGGAGGCGCGGGGCGAGATCGTCGTCATCATCGGCCCGCCGGGCGCCGGCGAGCTGCTGCCCGCCGGAGACGTCATCGACGAGCGGCTGCGGGCCGCGCTCGCCAATGTCTCGCTGAAGGAGGCCGTGGCCCAGGTCGCGGCCGAGACCGGCCAGCCGCGCCGCAAGGTCTATGCCCGCGCCCTTGAACTGACCCGCGACGATCCGTGAGCGGAACGGCGGCCGATCCGGACAAGCGCAGCCGCCGGGCCCGGCGCTCCGGCCTGGCCGGGCGCCGCGCCGAATGGCTCGCCATCCTCTGGCTGTCGGCGAAGGGCTATCGCCTGCTCGAACGCCGCTATGGCGGCAAGGGCGGCGAGATCGACCTCGTGATGAAGCGTGGTCGCACCGTCGCCTTCGTCGAGGTCAAGGCGCGCGGCGAGCTCGATGCGGCGATGCTCGCGATCACGCCGGAGAAGCGCCGCCTCGTCGAGCGGCGGGTGCGGCACTGGCTCTCGCGCAACCCCTGGGCCTCCACCCACTATCTGCGGGCCGATGCGGTCTTCCTCGCGCCCTGGCGCCGGCCGCGCCATGTGCCCGCCGCCTTCGCGCTCCTCCTGTGACGCAACACGATCCCGCGGCCACCCTCTTGCCGGAACCCCGTTCGCGGTCCGATAAGAACCGGCCGCAACAGGAAGGCCTGCCATGACTCTCGCCATCGCCATCCAGATGGACCCGATCGAGCGCATCCGGATCGCCGGGGATACCGGCTTTGCCCTGATGCTGGAGGCGCAGGCGCGCGGTCATACGCTCTACACCTACACCCCCGACAAGCTCTCGATGCGCGACGGCAAGGTCACCGCGCCGATGCGTCCGGTCACGGTGCGCGACGTCGAGGGCGATCATTTCACGGCGGGAGCCGAGGAGAAGATCGATCTCTCGACGCTCGATGTGGTGCTGTTGCGGCAGGACCCGCCCTTCGACATGGCTTATGTCACCACCACCCATATGCTGGAGCGCATCCACCCGAAGACGCTGGTGGTCAACGACCCGACCTCGGTGCGCAACGCGCCGGAAAAGATCCTCGTCACCCATTTCCCCGAGCTGATGCCGCCGACGCTGATCACCCGCGACAAGGCGGAGATCGAGGCCTTCCGCGACGAGCATGGCGAGATCGTCATGAAGCCGCTCTACGGCCATGGCGGCGCGACCGTGTTCAAGACCAGCCGGACCGACCCGAATTTCGGCTCGCTCTTCGACCTGTTCAGCAACCTCTTCCGCGAGCCCTGGGTGGTGCAGGGCTTCATCAAGGAGGTCAGCGAGGGCGACAAGCGCATCATCCTGATCGACGGCAAGGCGGCCGGCGCGGTCAACCGCGTGCCGGCGGTCGGCGATCTGCGTGCCAACATGGTCCGCGGCGGCGCAGCGCGCCCGACCGACCTGTCGAAGCAGGAGCTGGCGATCTGCGAGGCGATCGGCCCGACTCTGCGCGAGCGCGGCCTGCTGCTCGTCGGCATCGACGTGATCCACGGCAAGCTGACCGAGATCAACGTCACCGCGCCGACCGGCGTGCGCGCCATCAAGAAGCTCGGCGGCCCGGACCTGGCGGCGCAGCTCTTCGACGTGATCGAAAGCAAGCGCTGAGCGCTGGGTTGCTCCCTGAGCCCTCATCCTGAGGAGCCATTCCGTTGGGAATGGCGTCTCGAAGGATGGTTCAGGAGGCTCTGGAACCCGCTGGAGCATCCCTCGAGACGCCGCTTTCGCGGCTCCTCAGGATGAGGGCTGCGAATGTCCAGCAGCTTCCGAGGGGGCGATCGCTCGCAATACCGGCGTCAGGCCGCCTTGCCGCTGCCGTTCAGCGAATTCGTCTCGTCCCAGCCATAGCGCAGCATCTCGAAGCGCATCGTCAGCGCATCGAGCAGCAGGAGCTTGCCGACGAGCGGTTCGCCGAAACCCGTGATCGCCCGCACGACCTCCAGCGCCATCAGCGAGCCGATGACGCCCGGCAGCGCGCCGAGCACCCCGGCCTCGGCGCAGGTCGGGATCGCGCCGGGCGGCGGTGCCTCCGGGAACAGGCAGCGCCAGGTCGGGTTGGGGCGCCCGTCCGGTCCGTTCTCATGGGCGCGCACCGTCGTCAGCGAGCCGTCGAAGCGCCCGAGCGCGCCCATGACCACCGGCTTGTGCTCATGGAAGCAGGCGTCGGAAACCGCATAGCGTGTGGCGAAATTGTCCGAGCCCTCCGCCACCACGTCGTAGAAGGCGATCATCGCGCGGGCATTGTGCGGGTCGAGCCGGGTGACATGCTCTTCGACCACCACGTTCGGGTTGAGGTTGCGCACGAAGCGGGCGGCGACCACCGCCTTGTGCGCCCCGATATCCTCGGTGGTGAAGATCGTCTGGCGCTGCAGGTTGGAGAGCGAGACGATGTCGTCGTCGACGATGCCGATCTTGCCGACGCCGGCCGCTGCCAGATACTGGATCAGCGGCGCGCCGAGGCCGCCGGCGCCGACCACCAGCACGCGCGCATTCTTCAGCCGCTGCTGGCCCGGTCCGCCAATCTCCGGCAGGACGATGTGGCGGGCATAGCGCTCGATCTCGTCGTCGTTCAGCATCATGGCGGAAAGGTAAGGCCGATTGCCGTCTTTCGGCAATCGGGACTGCCGCACGGCGGCCTGCGCATCTGACCTTTCGCCAGCTTGGCCGCGCGCTCAAGCCATGCCATCGTGTCCGGATCGAGGGCCGGACAACGGCGCCCGGCGGCTAACAGGGGATCGGTTCGATGCGTCTGGGGTCTTTTGCGGCCGCGCTGGCCGGGGTGGCGCTTTCGGCTGTGGCGGCGCTGGCGCAGCAGCCGATCAAGCCGGCGGTGGTCTACGACAAGGGCGGCAAGTTCGACAAATCCTTCAACGAGGGCGTCTTCATGGGCGCCGAGAAGTTCAGGCAGGAGACCGGGGTCGAGTTCCGCGACTTCGAGCCGACCAACGACGCCCAGATCGAGCAGGCGCTGCGCCGTTTCGCCCGCGACGGTCATTCGCCGATCATCGCCGTCGGCTTCAGCCAGGCGACGGCGCTCAAGAAGGTCGCGGCCGAGTTCCCGGATCTCAAATTCACCATCATCGACATGGTGGTCGAGCTGCCGAACGTGCAGTCGGTCGTGTTCAAGGAGCATGAGGGCTCCTATCTCGTCGGGTTGCTCGCGGCGATGGCCTCGAAGACCGGCAAGGTCGGCTTCGTCGGCGGCATGGATATCCCGCTCATTCGCAAATTCGCCTGCGGCTATGTCCAGGGCGTCAAGGCGGGCAAGGCCGATGCCGAGATCTTCCAGAACATGACCGGCTCGACCCCGGCCGCCTGGAACGACCCGGTCAAGGGCGGCGAGCTCGCCAAGTCGCAGATCGACCGTGGCGCGGACGTCGTCTATCACGCCGCCGGCGGCACCGGCATCGGTGTGCTCCGCGCGGTGGCGGACGCGGGCAAGCTCGGCATCGGCGTCGATTCCAACCAGAACGCGCTGCATCCCGGCAAGGTGCTGACCTCAATGCTGAAGCGCGTCGACGTCGCCGCCTATAACTCCTTCAAGGCGGCGCGCGACGGCGGCTGGAAGCCCGGCCTTTCCGTGCTCGGCCTCAAGGAGGAGGGCATCGACTGGGCGCTGGACGAGAACAACAAGGGCCTGATCTCGCCGGAGATGAAGGCCGCCGCCGACAAGGCCAAGGCCGACATCATCGCCGGCACCGTCAAGGTGCACGACTACATGTCGGACCAGAAGTGCACGATGTGAGGGCCCCGCGCCCGCGATGAACGTCACCATCCTCGGTTCCGGCGACGCCTTCGGCTCCGGAGGGCGCTTCAACACCTGCCTCCGGGTCGAGGCCGGCGGCGAGGCCATGCTGCTCGATTGCGGCGGCTCCAGCATGGTTGCGCTCAATCGGGCCGGCATCGCTCGCAACGGTCTCTCGACCCTGCTGTTCACCCATTTCCATGGCGATCATTTCGGCGGGCTGCCGGCCTTCCTGCTCGATGCGCAGTTCGTCTCCCGCCGTCGCGAGGCACTGACGATCGCCGGCCCGGCCGGCATCGAGCGCCAGGCGCTGCAGGCGCTGGAGGCCGCCTTTCCCGGCTCCTCCGGTAATGCCTGGCGTTTCCCGATCCGCTTCGTCGAGATCGCTCCCGGCCGGCCGGTGACGCTCTCCGGCATCGCGGTCACCGCTTTCCCGATGGTGCATGACGAGCGCGCCGGGCCGTGCCAGGGCTATCGGCTCGGCGCCGGCGACAAGGTCTTCGCCTTCTCCGGCGACACGGCCTGGACCGAGGCGCTGGTCCCGCTCGCCGCCGGGGCGGATGTCCTGCTGGTCGAGTGCTACAGCTACGACGCCAAGCTCCCCAACCATCTCGATTACGAGACCCTGGCCCGGCATCGTGCGAAGCTCGACACGCCGCGCATCATCCTGACCCATATGGGCCCGGGCATGCTGGCGCATGGCGGGGCTCTGCCGGAGGAGCGCGCCCATGACGGCATGCTGGTCACGGTATGACGCAGCCGCGCGCGCCCGCCATCGAACTCCGCGGCATCTCTAAGCGCTTCGGCGCGGTGGCGGCCAACAAGGACGTCTCGCTCTCGGTCGCCGCCGGCTCGATCCACGGCATCGTCGGCGAGAACGGCGCCGGCAAGTCGACGCTGATGTCGATCCTCTACGGCTTCTACGAGGCCGATGCCGGCGAGATCCGGATCGCCGGCGAAGCGCGGCGCATCCGCTCCCCGGCCGATGCGATCGCGGCCGGCATCGGCATGGTCCATCAGCATTTCATGCTGGTCGAAACGCTGAGCGTGGTCGAGAACGTGGTTCTCGGCGCCGAGGGTGGCGCGCGTCTGGGGGGCGGGCTCGCGCGGGCCCGCGCCGAGCTCACCCGGCTCTCGCAGCAATACGGCCTCGCCATCGACCCCGATGCGACCGTCGGCGATCTCTCGGTCGGATTGCAGCAGCGCGTCGAAATCCTCAAGGCGCTCTATCGCGGCGCCGGGATCCTGATCCTCGACGAGCCGACGGCGGTGCTGACGCCGGCCGAGGCCGACCAGCTCTTCGCCTTGCTGCGCGCCCTCAGGACCCAGGGCAAGACGGTGATCCTGATCACCCACAAGCTGCGCGAGATCATGGACGTCACCGACGCGGTCTCGGTGATGCGGCGCGGCGAGATGGTCGCCCATCTCCGCACGGCCGCGACCTCGCCGCCGGAGCTGGCCGAGGCGATGGTCGGCCGGCGCGTGCTGCTGCGGGTCGAGAAGCCGCCGCGCGAGCGCGGCACGCCGGTGCTGGAGGCCGTCGGCCTGTGCTGCCGGGACGCGCGCGGCACCGAGACCCTGCGCGACGTCGGCCTGACCCTCCATGCCGGCGAGATCGTCGGCATCGCCGGTGTCGCCGGCAATGGCCAGAGCGAGCTGCTCGAGGTGCTCGCCGGGTTGATCCAGCCGGATCGCGGCGTGATCCGGCTCGACGGGCAGATCCTCGCGACGGCCGACCGCGATCCGGCGCGGCTGCGCGAACGCGGCCTGATGCACGTCCCCGAGGACCGGCAGCGCAGCGGCCTCGTCGCCGCGTTCTCGGCCGCCGAGAGCGCGATCCTGGGCTATCAGCACGACCCCGCCTTCGGTGCCGGCCCGCTGCTCCAGCCGGCCCGGATCGAGGCCCATGCGCGCGAGGCCTTCGCGGCCTATGACGTGCGCCCGCCCGATCCCGCGCTGAAGACCGCGAAATTCTCCGGCGGCAACCAGCAGAAGATCGTGCTCGCGCGAGAGATCGAGCGGCGCCCGAAAGTGCTGCTCGTCGGCCAGCCGACGCGCGGTGTCGATATCGGCGCGATCGAGTTCATCCATCGCCGGCTGCTGGCGCTGCGCGATGCCGGCGTCGCCATCCTGCTCGTCTCGGTCGAGCTCGAGGAGGTGATGGCGCTCTCCGACCGGATCATCGCCATGTGCGGGGGCCGGATCACCGGCGAGCGCGCGGCGGAGGCCGCCGACGAGCGCGATCTCGGCCTGCTGATGGCCGGCGTCACGGGGGAGGCGGCGTGAGCGCAGCCCCTATCGAGCTGCCGCGCTGGGCCGATGTCGCGCTGGTGCCGCTGGTCTCGGTCGCGGCCGCCCTCCTCGTCGCGGGCCTCGTCGTCATCGGTATCGGCGAGAATCCGCTGGAGGCGACGGCACTGATGTTGCGCGGCGCGCTCGGCAGCGCCGAGGGCATCGGCTTCACCCTCTACTACGCGACGAACTTCATCTTCACCGGCCTCGCCGTGGCCGTCGCCTTCCATGCCGGGTTGTTCAACATCGGCGGTGAGGGGCAGGCGACGGCGGCCGGCATCGCGATGGCGTTCGCCTGTCTCGGCCTGTCCTGGGCGCCGGGCTTCATCGCCGTTCCGCTTGCGATCCTCGCAGCGGCGGCGGGCGGCGCGCTCTGGGCCTTCATCCCGGGCTGGCTGCAGGCGAAGCGCGGCAGCCATGTCGTGATCACCACGATCATGCTGAACTTCGTCGCCGCGACGCTGATCGTCTATCTGCTGCGCGAGGTCATCGGCAAGCCGGGCTCGATGCAGCCCGAGACGCCGGATTTCCCGGCCCAGGCCGTGTTGACGCCGATGCATCAGCTCCTCGCCCCATTCGGGCTCAGGCTGCCCCCGACCCCGCTGAACAGCGCCTTGCTGCTGGCGCTTCTGTCGCTCTTCGCCGTCTGGCTGCTGATCTGGCGCACGCGGCTGGGCTATGCCATCCGCACCGTCGGCGCCAATCCGCGCGCGGCCGCCTATGCCGGCATCTCCCCGGCGGCCGTGACGATGGTCGCCATGGCGATCTCGGGCGCCCTTGCCGGCGGCCTGGCCGTCAACGAGGCGCTCGGCGTGCAGCACCGGCTGGTCCTCGATTTCACCGCCGGCTACGGCTTCGTCGGCATCGCGGTCGCCCTGATGGGGCGCGGCCATCCGGTCGGCGTCGGCCTGGCGGCGCTGCTCTTCGGCGTGCTCTACCAGGGCGGGGCGGAGCTCTCCTTCGACAAGCCGGCGATCACCCGCGACATGGTGGTGGTGATCGGCGGGGTGCTCATCCTCTTCGCCGGCGCGCTCGACGGTCTGTTCCGCCGCCTTGTCGCCGGCGTGCTGCGCAGCGGCCGGAGCGGCGCCTGATGGACTGGCTCCAGACGCTCGCCGTGGTGCTCGATTCGACGATCCGGCTGTCGGTGCCGCTTATCTGCGCGGCGATGGCCGGCCTCTGGTCGGAGCGGGCCGGCGTGGTCGATATCGGCCTCGAGGGCAAGATGCTGATCGCCGCCTTCGCCTCGGCGGTCGCGGCCTTCGCCAGCGGCTCGGCCTGGATCGGGCTCGGGGCCGGCGTCCTCGCGGCGCTGGCGCTGGCGCTCGTCCACGGCTTCGCCGCCATCACCTGGCGCGGCAACCAGATCGTCTCCGGCGTCGCCATCAACATGCTAGCGGCGGGGCTCACCGTGATCCTCGGCAATGCCTGGTACGGGCAGGGCGGGCGCACGCCCTCGCTCGAAGGCGCCGCCCGCTTCGGCGAACTGACGCTGCCCTTCGCCCGCTGGGCGCGCGAGCACGTGCCCATCCTCGGCCTGTTCTATGACGAGGTGATCTCGGGCCACTCGGCGCCGGCCTATCTCGCCTTCCTCTGCGTGCTGCTCACGGCTTTCGTCCTGAAGCGCACGCGCTTCGGCCTGCGCATCCGTGCCGTCGGCGAGAATCCGGCGGCGGTCGATACCGCCGGCATCTCGGTGGCGCGGCTGCGCTATGGAGCGGTGGCGATCTGCGGGCTGCTCTGCGGGCTCGGCGGCACCTATCTCGCCGCCGCGCAATCGGCCGGCTTCCTGCCGCATATGACGGCCGGGCGCGGCTTCATCGCGCTCGCCGCCGTGATCTTCGCCAATTGGCGGCCCTGGCCTGCGCTCGGCGCCTGCCTGCTCTTCGGCCTGCTCGACGCGGTCGCGATCCGCCTGCAGGGCGTGACCCTGCCCGGCATCGGGCTGGTTCCGGTGGAAGCGATCCAGGCCCTGCCCTATGTCATGACCGTCGTGCTGCTCGCCGGCTTCATCGGCAAGGCGACGCCGCCCAGGGCGTCCGGCCTGCCCTATGTCAAGGAACGCTGACGAGGATCGCCATGGCGGACCAGCCCGATTTCGACGCCCTCTTCGCCGCCGCCGCGACGGTCCAGCCGCGAGCCTACGCGCCCTATTCGTGTTTCAAGGTCGGCGCGGCCCTGCTCGGCGATGACGGCGCCGTCTATGCCGGCTGCAATGTCGAGAACGCGGCCTACCCGGTCGGCGCCTGCGCCGAGGCCGGCGCGATCTCGGCGATGATCGCTGGCGGCGCGAAGGCGATCCGCGCCATTCTCGTCTTCGGCGAGGGCGGGGAGCTGGTCACGCCCTGCGGCGGCTGCCGGCAGCGCATCCGCGAATTCGCCGCCCCCGAGACCCCGGTCGCGATCGCCGGGCCCGGCGGCATCCGCGCGCGCTTCACCCTGGCGGAGCTGTTGCCAGCATCCTTCGGACCGGCCAATTTGCCGCGGTGATTTGCGAGCGGCCGCGGGGCGGCCGGGGAGAGAGGATCCGATGGCGGCCGATCCGGCCTTCGACGCGGCGGCATCCGTATTGGCCGAGCGCGGCATCGACACGATCGATTGCGCGCTCGTCCTTGGCACCGGGCTCGGCGCCATCGCCGAGGATGTGCAGGATGCCCTGCGTATCCCCTATGCCGATCTGCCCGGTTTCCCGCGTGGCGAGGTGTCCGGCCATGCCCGCCAGCTCTGCTACGGCACGCTGCATGGCCGCAAGGTGCTGATCTATCAGGGCCGCGCCCATTACTACGAGGGCGGCGATCCGGCGGTGATGCGCGTGCCGCTCGGTGTGCTGACGGCCTTCGGCTCGCCGCCGCTGATCCTGACCAATGCGGCAGGCTCGCTTTCGGCGGAGATGCGGCCCGGAAGCCTCGCCCTGATCACCGATCACATCAACCTGAACGGGCCCAACCCGCTGGTCGGCGACCATGGCGACGGCCGTTTCGTGCCGATGGTCGATGCCTATGACCCGCATCTGCGCGGCCGGCTGAAGCGCGCGGCACAGAAGGTCGCCGTGTCGCTCGGCGAGGGCGTCTATATGTGGTTCTCCGGGCCGAGTTTCGAGACGCCGGCCGAGATCCGCATGGCGAAGCTGCTGGGTGCCGATCTGGTCGGCATGTCGACCGTGCCGGAGGTGATCCTGGCGCGGCGGCATGACATCCGCGTCGCCGGGCTGTCGATCGTCACCAATATGGGCGCGGGCCTGCATGGCGGCGCGCCGCATCACGCCGAGACGCGCGATGTCGCAGCCGTGGCCGCCGGCGCGTTGCGGCGCCTGCTGCGCGCCTTTCTCTCGGAGCACTGAGCCATGTCGGACGCCGATATCGCCAGGCGCGCCCTGGCCTTGCTCGATCTCACCGATCTCGCCGATGACGCCACTACGGAGGGCGCGCGCGCGCTGTGTGGCCGCGCCGTCTCCGGCCCGGTTCCGGTCGCGGCGGTCTGCCTCTGGCCGCGCTTCGTCGCGACGGCGCGGGCCGAGCTCGGCGATGGGCCCGTCCGCATCGCGACCGTCGTCAACTTCCCCGATGGCGGCACCCCGATCGCGCCGGTGCTCTGCGAGACCGAGGAGGCGCTGGAAGCCGGCGCCGACGAGATCGACCTCGTCCTGCCCTGGCGCGCCGTCCTGGCCGGCCAGACCACGGCGGCGACGGCCATGGTCCGCAACGTCAAGATGCGCTGCGGCGACAGGTTGCTGAAGGTGATCCTCGAGACCGGGGAATATCCCGACCTCGACAAGGTCCGGGCCGCATCCGAGCTCGCCATCGGCGCCGGCGCCGACTTCATCAAGACCTCGACCGGCAAGACCGCCCGCTCCGCCAGCATCCCGGCGGCGCGCGTCATGCTCGGCGTGATTGGCATGACGGCGCGGCCGGTCGGGCTCAAGCCATCCGGCGGCATCCGCACGCTTGCCGATGCGAAGAGCTATCTCGACCTGGCGGATGCGATCATGGGCTCCGACTGGGCGACGCCGGCCACGTTCCGCTTCGGCGCCAGCGGCCTGCATGCGGCGCTGGTCGCCGCGATCGGCGGTTCCGCGCCGGACGCCGCACCCCAGGGGAACTACTGAATGCGCCTGACCCAGGAGATCATCGCCGCCAAGCGCGACGGTGCCGAACTGCCCGATGACGATATCCGCCAGCTCATCGCCGGGCTGACCGACGGCTCGGTCAGCGAAGGGCAGGCCGCCGCTTTCGCCATGGCGGTCTATTTCAACGGCATGAACGCCAGGGAGCGCGTCGCCCTCACCCTCGCCATGCGCGATTCGGGCACCGTGCTGCGCTGGGACGACCTGCCCGGGCCGGCGCTCGACAAGCATTCGACGGGCGGCGTCGGCGATACGGTCAGCCTTCCGCTGGCGGCTGCGGTCGCGGCCTGCGGCGGTTATGTGCCGATGATCTCCGGTCGCGGTCTCGGCCATACCGGCGGAACGCTCGACAAGCTCGACGCCGTGCCGGGCTATGTGACGCAACCGGGTGTCGGGTTGTTCCGGGAGGTCGTTCGCGAGGTGGGCTGCGCCATCATCGGCCAGACTGCCGATCTCGCTCCGGCGGACAAGCGGCTCTATGCGATCCGGGACGTCACCGCGACGGTGGAGACGATCCCGCTGCTGGTCTCCTCCATCCTGTCGAAGAAGCTGGCTGCCGGCCTCCACGGCCTGGCCATGGATGTGAAGTTCGGCTCCGGCGCCTTCCTGCCGGATTATGCCAAGGCGCAGGCCCTGGCGCAGGCCCTGGTCGAGGTCGCCAATGGCGCCGGCCTGCCGACCACCGCCCTGCTGACGCATATGGGCGAGCCGCTTGCTTCCGCTGCCGGCAACGCGCTCGAGGTCGCCTATGCGCTCGACCATCTCACCGGGCGCAGGCGCGAGCCGCGCTTCCACGAGGTCACGGTCGCGCTGGGCGCCGAGATGCTGGTGCTGGGCAGGCTCGCTCCCGATCTGGATGCGGCGCGCGCCAGGATCGAGGAGGCCTTCGCCTCCGGCGCCGCCGCCGAGCGTTTCGCCCGTATGGTCACGGCGCTCGGAGGGCCGGCCGATCTGCTCGAGAAGCCTGAACGTCATCTCGCCGCCGCGCCGATCGTGAAGCCGGTCTTCGCCGAGGCGGCCGGGGCGGTTGCCGAGATCGACACCCGCGCGGTCGGGCTCGCCGTCGTCGCGCTCGGCGGCGGCCGCGTCCGTCCGCAGGACCCGATCGACCATGCCGTGGGCATCGTCGAGCTGGCGGGGCTCGGCGACCGTATCGGCTCCGACCGCCCGCTCGGCATCGTCCATGCCCGCGACGAGGCGGCCTGGGCTGCGGCGAGTGCGCGCTTGCGCAAGGCCTATCGGATCGGAGAGGCTGCGCCGCGCGGCGCTCTCGTCGCGGAACGGATCAAGGAGAGGTTTTCGGCATGAGTCTGCTTCTGGCCATGACGAGCTGGCATGTCGAGGATTGGCGGGCGCGCTTCCAGGCGCTGCTGCCGGAGATGCCGATCGTCGTCCTTGGCGAGCCGTTCGATCGCCGCGCCGTCCACTACGTCGCGAGCTGGAAGCATCCGGCCGGCAGCCTGACCGGCCTGCCCAACCTCGCCGCGATCTTCTCGCTCGGCGCCGGCGTCGACTTCCTCTTCGCCGACGACAAGCTGCCGGCCGCGCCGATCGCGCGCGTCGTCGATCCCGACCTCACGGCGCGGATGAGCGAATATGTCGTGCTGCACTGCCTGATGTATCTGCGCCAGCAGCACCGCTACGACCGGCAGCAGGCGCAGGCGCTCTGGGAGGACGACCGCAGCCAGCCGGCCGCCGGCGCGATCCGCGTTGGCATCATGGGGCTGGGCGAGCTCGGCCAGGACGCCGCCCGCAAGCTGCGGGTCATGGGTTTCGATGTCGCCGGCTGGAGCCGCTCGCCCAAGGCGCTCGACGGGCTGCCGAGCTTCTCCGGCGAGGACGGCATGAAGGCTTTCCTCGCCCGCACGGATATTCTCGTCAGCCTCCTGCCGCTGACGCCGGAAACGCGCGGCCTCATCAATTCCGAGCTGCTCTCCGGCCTGGCACGGGACGGGCGCCTGGGCGGGCCGTTCCTGATCAATGCCGGGCGCGGCGGCCTGCAGGTCGAGGCCGACATCCTGGCCGCGCTCGATGCCGGCACGCTGAAGGGCGCGACACTCGACGTCTTCGAGACCGAACCGCTGCCCTCGGACTCGCCGCTTTGGCTCCACCCGGCCGTGACCGTCACCCCGCATAATGCGGCGATGTCGGAGCCCGAGGCGATCGCTGGGCTGATCGCGGCGCAGGTCAGGCGGCTTGAGGCCGGCGAGCCTCTGCAGAACGTGGTCGACCCGGCGCGGGGTTACTGAGCCGGTTCCCAGGCGCCGCAGGGGGGCGGCGCGAGCCGGATTCTTGGCCTGTTCTTGAAATATTCCCGGTTCGGCGTAGAATAATGGCACCAGCGCCTCGTGCGCGAGGCGTAGTGGTTGGATGATCGTCACCGATGGAGGTGATCATGTTGACCGCGAATACGAACGCCAGGCGACCACAGGACTGGTGTAATCTGATCCTTGCCGGGCTGTTGTTCTTCTCGCCATGGTTCATGGGCTTTGTCGGCGACTTCATGCCGACGCGCAATGCATGGATCGTCGGTGTGGTGCTCGCGCTGGTCGCGGTCGCCGCGCTTTCGGCCTTCGCCGAATGGGAGGAATGGCTCAATCTCGCGCTCGGACTGTGGCTGGTGGCAGCGCCCTGGATGCTCGGCTTCACCAGTAACTTCGCCGCTTTCTGGAGCCATGTCGTCCTCGGTCTGCTGACCGCGGCGGTGTCGGCCTGGGCGGTGTGGGACTATCGGCACGAGCCGCACGCGACGGCCTGACGGGCCGATCGCCGTCCCGGGCAATGCCGGTCCCGGCGTCAGCTGCGTAGCGCGCCGGGGCCGGCTACCGCCATGGGCGGGCACTTCCCCGAAATGATCATGCCCAGCACCTCGTCCTGGGCGACGTCGACGGTGCGCGCCGTGCCGACGACCTTGCCGTTCTTCATCACGGTCACGCGGTCGGCGAGGTCGAAGACGTCGTGCAGGTCGTGGCTGATCAGGAAGATGCCGATGCCCTGCTTCTTCAGCTGCAGGATCAGCTCCGCCACCTGCTTGGTCTCGGCTGGGCCGAGCGCAGCCGTCGGCTCGTCCATGATCAGCACCCGCGCATTGAAATAGATCGCGCGGGCGATCGCGACCGATTGGCGCTGCCCGCCGGAGAGCGCCTTCACCGGTTCCTTGAAGCGGCGGAAATGCGGGTTGAGCCGGCCCATGACCTTGCGGGTCTCGGCCTCCATCGTCGCATCGTCGAGCGTGCCCCAGCCGGTCAGGAGCTCGCGGCCGAGGAAGATGTTGGCGGCGGCGTCGACATTGTCGGCGAGCGCCAGCGTCTGGTAGATCGTCTCGATGCCGTGGCGCTTGGCGTCGCGCGGGCTCGCGATCGCGACATCCTCGCCATTGACCCGGATCGTGCCGGCATCGGCGCGGTAGGCGCCGGAGAGGATCTTGACCAGCGTCGACTTGCCGGCGCCGTTATGCCCGAGCAGGCCGACGACCTCGCCCGGCATCAGGTCGATGTCCGCCCCGTCCACCGCCTTGATGCCGCCGAAGGCGATCGAGATGTCGCGCATCTCGATCAGCGGCGTGCCCTGGCCGGGATGGGTCGCGGAGAGATCAGCCGGTTCCGCGGCGCTCATGGAACCCTCCTCAGCTCAGCCGCTTGCGGTAGACTCCGTCGAGCCAGACCGCGACGACGAGGACGATGCCGACGACGATATTCTGCAGCGGCGCGTCGACGCCGATCAGCACCATGCCGGATTGCAGCGACTGCATCACCAGCGCGCCGAGCATGGCGCCCGCGATGGTGCCCACGCCGCCGGCGAGCGAGGTGCCGCCGATGACGGCGGCGGCGATGACATAGAGCTCGTCGAGCGTGCCGGCGGAGTTGGTCGCCGCGTTGAGCCGCGCCGTGGAAATGCAGGCGGAAATGCCGACGAGGACGCCCATCAGCCCGAACACCAGCATCAGCACCTTGCGCGTGTTCACGCCCGACAGCTGCGCCGCCTCCGGATTGCCGCCGATGGCGAAGACGTAGCGGCCGAAGCGCAGCCTGTTGGCGATGAAGGTGATGGCGGCGCCGACGGCCAACGCCATCAGCACCGGCACGGCGAGTCCGTGGCCGATGGCGATGCCGCCTTCCGGCCAGGTGCCGCCCTTCGCCTCGATGAGGCGCCGCGCGATGCTGGCCGGCAGCGTATAGGCATTCGCCACCATCACCATCGCCAGCACGGCGGCGCAGGCGAGCCCGGCGATCGCGATCTCGGCCCAGAGCGGGCGCAGCCCGAAGCCGAAGCGCTTGCGCCGCCGGCGGATCAGCACGGCTCCGGCGCAGATCACCGCGCAGAGCGCGATACCGATGGCCCAGGAGGCGCTGGTGCCGATCGCGCCGTCGACGCCGCCGCCGAGCGGGCGGAAGCGCGAATCCATCGGCGCGATGGTCTGGCCCTGCGTCACCCACCAGGCGGCACCGCGCCAGACCAGGAGTCCGCCGAGCGTGACGATGAAGGAGGGGATGGCGAGATAGGCGATCAGCGCGCCTTGCAGAAGGCCCACGAACCCGCCGAGCCCCATCGCCACGAGCAGGCTGACGAGCCAGGTCAACGGATGCTCGAAGCCCCAGATCCCGGGCAGCAGCCGGACCTGCACCAGCCCGACGACCATGCCGACGAAGCCGAGCATCGAGCCGACCGACAGGTCGATGTTGCGAGTGACGATGACCAGCACCATGCCGCAGGCCATGATCGCGACCGAAGCGGTCTGGACCAGCAGGTTCCACAGGTTGCGCGGCGTCAGGAAGGCGCCTTCCGACAGCCAGTCGAAGCCGAGCCAGATCACGGCGAGCGCCGCGACCATGCCGATCATGCGCGGATCGAACTCGATCTCGCGCAGACGGTCGGCGAGGCTGCGCGCATCCTGTACCGGGCCGGTCGGCGCAGGGGCGGCTTCGGAGCCGGATGATCTCAGATCGGATCGCACGGCGACCCCATCCGAGATCTGGATCCGTCTCTCACCAAGGATCTGGAGCAGGCTTCTGGCGGAAAACGGGTTCCCGTTTTTTCGCAACCTGCCTTAGTCACAGGCCTTGACCTTGCCGGCGGCGACGCCCTGGCAGACCGCCGATTTCGGCGCCCAGCCGGCCTCGATGACGACGTTGAGATTGTCCTTCGTCACCGGCACCGGCTTGAGGAAGAGCGCGGTCATCTTCTGCTTGCCCGGGCCCTGGTCCCATGCGGCGGAGCCGGCGATCTCGGAGAGCTTGGCGCCGCCGGCGAGCTTGATCGCGATCTCGGCGGCGTTGCGGCCGAGTTCGCGGGCGTCCTTCCAGATCGTCACGGTCTGGGTGCCCAAAGCGACGCGGTTGAGCGCCGCCCGGTCGGCATCCTGCCCGGAGACCGGGACCGAGCCGGCCAGGCCCTGCGCTTCCATCGCCGCGATGGCGCCGCCTGCCGTGCCGTCATTGGCGGCGACCACGGCATCGACCTTGTTCTGGTTGCGCGTCAGGATCTGCTCCATGTTGCGCTGGGCATTGGCCGGCAGCCAGCCATCGGTGAAGGCTTCGCCGACATTCTTGATCTTGCCGGCGTCGATCGCGGCTTTGAGCACCTCGATCGAGCCCTGATAGAGGAAGTTGGCGTTGGGATCGGCGCTCGAGCCCTTGATGAAGACGTAGTTGCCCTCCGGCTTCGCCTTCTGGATCTCGCGCGCCATCATGCGGCCGACCTCGACATTGTCGAAGGTCAGGTAGAAGGCCTGCGGGATCTCGATCAGGCGATCATAGCCGACGACGGCGATGCCTTCGTTCACCGCCTTCTCGACGGCGGGGCGGATCGCCTGCGCATCCTGCGCGAGTACGATGAGCGCCTTGGCGCCGCGCGCGATCAGGCTTTCGACATCGGTGAGCTGCTTGGCCGGCGACGACTGCGCATCGGCGGAAAGATAGGTGCCGCCGGCCTTCTCGATCGCCGCCTTGATCGCGGCCTCGTCGGTCTTCCAGCGCTCTTCCTGGAAATTCGACCAACTGACCCCGATGACCGGGCCCTTCGACTGGGCGAAGGCGCCCGCATGGATGGAAAAGGCGGCAACGGCGATGCTCGCCGCAAGGACGAAATGCTTCATCACACTGACCTCCTGAGCTTCCCCGCCGCAGACTCTCAGGCTTCTCCGAGCCTCGAAGGCGTCCGGCACCGGAAGCTCATCCCAGCGGCCGGAAGCTGTCAAGCAGACCAAGGGCCAAGGCGGGAGGTTCAGGTGGTGCGCTTGTCCGGGGAGTCGCAGAGGTCGCTCTGGATGCAGCGGCCGCATTCGGGCCTGAGCGCCTTGCAGGTGTAGCGCCCGTGCAGGATCAGCCAGTGATGCGCATGGCGGCCGAACTCGTCGGGGATCGCCTTCTCCAGGCCGAGCTCGACCTGCAGCACGTTCTTGCCGGGCGCGATCCGCAGCCGGTTGGAGACGCGGAAGACATGGGTGTCGACCGCATGGGTGATCTCGCCGAAGGCGATGTTGAGCACGACATTCGCGGTCTTGCGGCCGACGCCCGGCAGGCTTTCCAGCGCCTCGCGCGTCGTCGGCACCTCGCCGCCGAACGCGGCGATCAGCTTCTCGCTGAGCGCGATGACGTTCTTGGCCTTGTTGCGGTAGAGCCCGATCGTCTTGATGTGCTCGCGCACTGTCTCCTCGCCCAGCGCCAGCATCTTCTCCGGCGTGTCGGCGAGGGCGAAGAGCTTGCGCGTCGCCTTGTTGACGCCGGCGTCGGTCGCCTGCGCCGAGAGCACGACCGCGACCAGGAGCGTGAAGGCGTTCACCGATTCCAGCTCGCCCTTGGGCTCGGGGTTGGCGGTGCGGAAGCGCTCGAAGATCTCGCGGATCTCGGCCGGCTTGCGGGCACGCGCCATCGTGATGCGCTTGCTGGGGGCGCGGGTGCGGGCAGGCCTGTTCTGCTGGTCCATGACGGCGTTATAATCTGCGGATGGACCCCGGCAAGAGCCCAGAGAGCGAGAGTATGGACGCCGCCCGGCGACCGGTCTTCGACGCGACGATCACGCCGCATCGCTCGCTCGGCCAGAATGGCTTCCGCATCGTGATGACGCTGGTCTGCCTGGCGAGCGTCATCTCCTCGATTCCCTTCGTCGTGCTCGGCGCCTGGCCGGTCGCCGGCTTCTTCGGCCTCGACGTGCTGGCCCTCTTCGTCGCCTTCCACGTCAATTTCCGCCATGCCCGCGCCTTCGAGCGGATCATCGTGACGCCGCTGGAGATCCTGCTGCGCAAGGTCTCCCATCACGGCCGCGAGGCCGTCTGGCGTTCCAATCCGATCTGGACCCGGCTCGAGCGCCAGACCGACGAGGATTACGGCCTGCTCGCCCTCAGGCTGGTCTCGCGCGGGCGCAGCGTCGCCGTCGGCGCCGCGCTCTCGCCGCTGGAGCGCGCCGGCTTCGCCGATGCGCTCGGCTCGGCGCTGGCGAGCGCCCGCCGCGGGCCGGATTACGGCGCGCCCTGAGCCGCGCCCTCGCGTTGCGCGAGCCAGATCGTATGGCCGCCGCAACTCTCGTCCTCGGCGGCGTGCTCCAGGACGGCGAAACCGTTCTCGGCCAGCAGCGAGCGGTATTCCTCCGGCGCCAGGCTGGCGTGATAGAGCGGTTCGCCTTCGAAGCTGCCGATCGCCTCGCCATCCGAAGGTCCGCTGGTGAACATCAGGGCCGCGTTCGCGCCGGCATGGGCGGCGAAGACTTGGAACATCGCGCGCTGGTCCGGTGCGGTCAGGTGGAAGAAGCTGTCCCAGGCGATCACGCCGTCGAAGCGGCGCCCGAGCGCCAGGCGGCGCATGTCCTGCACCTCCCAACTGGCCTGGGGGAAGCGCTCTTGGCACAGCGCGATCAGCGAGGGAGCGGAATCGATGCCGGTGACGGCATGCCCCTTTTCCAGGAAGTGCCGGGCGATCGGCTCGCCGGAACCGCAGCCGATGTCGAGGATGGCGGCCCGTTCCGGCACGAGCGCCAGGAAACGGTCGAGCCAGGCGCGTTCGAACAACGTCTTGCCGCGCAGTCCGTCATAGGTGGCGGCATGGCGTTGGTAGAGATCGATGACGGCATCGGCGGGAGAGGTCATGGCACTATGAACCCTCATCCTGAGGAGGCCCGCAAGGGTCGTCTCGAAGGATGCTCCAGGAGGCTCCCGAACCATCTGGAACATTCTTTCGAGACGCCACCGACGCAGCGCCTCAGGACGAGGACTGATTGTTTCGGGGCGGAAACGCGAGAGCGAGGGCCGCCCCGCCCTTGTCAGCTTTCGGGTGGGAACGTCATGGTGCAGCCCCTAGATTCGCATCATGACGAATGATGCGAGGTTCACCCCATGAATGCTCATGCTCCGATGAAAGCGGCCATGAAGACGGCGATGACCCCGACGCGCTTCTCCAATGCGGTGCTGGCGCGCGCCGCCGAGGCCATGCCCTCGGAGGCCGATTTCCCCGCCGTCGTGCCGGGCTCCGACTACGACACGGTGCGGCGGATTCTCGCCTTCATCACCCATAACTGGCGCGAGCAGCCGACGATCGAGGCGATCGCGGAGGCGGCCGGCGCGACGCCGACCGACGTCCACCATCTCTTCCGGCGCTGGTGCGGGCTGACGCCCAAGGCCTTCCTGCAGGCGATCACGCTCGACCATGCCAAGGGCCTGCTTGCCTCCTCGGCCAGCCTGCTCGACACCGCGCTCGAGGTCGGGCTTTCCGGCCCGGGCCGGCTGCACGATCTCTTCGTGACGCATGAGGCGATGTCGCCCGGCGAGTGGAAGCTCGGCGGCGAGGGGCTGAAGCTCTCCTACGGCTTCCATCCCTCGCCCTTCGGCGAGGCGCTGGTGGTGATCACCGATCGCGGCCTCGCCGGTCTCGGCTGGGTCTCGACCAGCGTCGATGGCGGCAAGGTCGTGGGCGGCCGGGCCGAGGCGCTGGCTGACATGATGCGGCGCTGGCCCCATGCCGATTATCATTACGACCCGGTGCTGACGGCGCCCTATGCGGCCCGCATCTTCGAGCCCAAGGCGTGGACGTCGGAGACGCCGCTGCGCGTCGTGCTGATCGGCACGGATTTCGAGGTCCGGGTCTGGGAGACGCTGCTGAAGATCCCGGTCGGCTGCGCCACCACCTATGGCGACGTCGCCAACCATATCGGCCGGCCGAGCGCCGCGCGCGCCGTCGGCATGGCGGTCGGCAAGAACCCGATCTCCTTCGTGGTGCCCTGCCATCGCGTCATCGGCAAGTCCGGCGCCCTGACGGGCTATCACTGGGGCCTGACGCGCAAGCGCGCCATCCTCGGCTGGGAGGCGGGCCAGACGGCGGCCGGCTGAGCCGGCCGCTGCTCAACAGGTCATGCTCGCCCTTGCGGCGAGCATCCATGTCTTGAACACCGTATTGCATCGACGAAGACGTGGATGGTCGGGACTGGCCCGACCATGACGGGTGTTTCGTGGCCTGCGCTTCTAGAGCAGGCCGCGCTTCGCCAGATGGCGCATCAGATGCGAGGCGCCGAAGGTCCAGGGCTCGCAGGCGTCGGTGCGCTTCATCCGGTTGACCAGGCTGCCGAGCTCCGGCGCGGCGATGGTGACGATGTCCCCGTATTTGTGGGTGAAGCCGCCGCCGGGCGCGTCGCGGTCCTTGATCGGCGCGAACATGGTCCCGAGATAGAGCGCCGCTCCGTCCGGGTACTGATGGTGCGGGCCGATCATCTGCGCGGCGAGATCGGCCGGGTCGCGGCTGATCTTGCCGATCGAGGACGAGCCCTCCAGGGTGAAGCCGTCCTCGCCCTCGACGGTCAGCGTCACGGTCGTCCGGCGGACATGGTCGAGCGTGAAACCCGCGTCGAAGAAGCGGATGAAGGGGCCGACCGCGGCGGCGGCGTTGTTGTCCTTCGCCTTGCCGAGCAGGAGCGCCGAGCGGCCCTCGACGTCCCGCAGGTTGACGTCGTTGCCGAGCGTGGCGCCGACGATGGCGCCCGTCGAGGCGACGATCAGCACGATCTCCGGCTCGGGATTGTTCCAGCTCGAGGCCGGGTGCAGCCCGGCATCGGCCCCGGTGCCGACCGTCGACATCGGCGGCGCCTTGGTGAAGATCTCCGCGTCCGGACCGATGCCGACCTCGAGATACTGGCTCCAGGCGCCCTGCTTGATCAGCACTTCCTTGAGATGCATCGCCTCGGGCGAGCCGGGCTTCAGCTTGGAGAGGTCGTCGCCGATGAGCTTGCCGATCTCTTCGCGGATCGTGGCGGCGGCGGCCGGGTTGCCGCGGGCCTTCTCCTCGATCACGCGCTCCAGCATCGAGACGGCGAAGGTGACGCCGGCCGCCTTCACGGCCTGCAGGTCGAGCGGGGAGATGAGCCAGGGGCGCTTCGGATCGCGGCCGTCGACGGCGGTGTTGGCGAGAATCTCGGCGAGCGAGCCTAGAACCTCGCCCTTCGCGGCGCGCAGGGCGGCGGCGGGGTCGGCGCTCTCGCAGAGGTCGCGGCTGGTCGGGAAGGCGGCGGTGATGTCGAGGACCTGCCCGTCGCGCAGCGTCACCACCGCGGGGCCGCCGAGATCGGGGCGCCAGACGCGGCCGGCGAGTGCCGCAGCGGCGGCGTCCTGCGGCAGGGTTGCGGTCACGGAAAGGTCGAGGCTCGGCATGGTGCGGTCCGGGAACGAGAACGGGTGGGAGGCGCAGATCAGCCGGTTATGCGCGAATGCGCAAGCCGGACCGCGACCATAGGCGGATTGCGATCCGTGTCATTGATTTGTCATTGAACTGTCGCCTGCGCTTCATGCTAGCTTGCGCACCAACGACAAGAACCGCGGCGGCGACCGCCCGCGGAAGGGAGATACTTCCATGACGTTCAAAACGCGTATCCTGATGTCGGTGGCGGCCTTTGCGCTCGCCGGCGCCTCGCCTGCCCTCGCCCAGACCGAGATCCAGTGGTGGCACGCGCTGACCGGCGCCAACAACGACGTCGTCGTCAAGCTTTCCGAGGACTTCAACGCCTCGCAGAAGGATTACAAGGTCGTCCCGGTCTATAAGGGCTCCTACCCGGATACGCTGAACGCCGGCATCGCCGCTTTCCGCGCTGGTCAGGCGCCGCACATCCTGCAGGTCTTCGAAGTCGGCACCGGCACGATGATGTCGGCCAAGGGCGCGATCAAGCCGGTCCACGAGATGATGAAGGAAGCCGGCGAGAAGTTCGATCCGAACGCCTATCTGCCCGCCATCACCGGCTACTACTCGACGGCCAAGGGCGAGATGCTCTCGATGCCGTTCAACTCCTCGTCGATGGTGATGTGGTACAACAAGGACGCCTTCAAGAAGGCGGGCCTCGACCCCGAGAAGCCGCCGAAGACCTGGCCCGAGACCTTCGAGGCCGCCAAGAAGCTGAAGGCCGCCGGCTACGACAAGTGCGGCTTCTCGAACGCCTGGGCGCCCTGGGCCAATATCGAGCAGTTCGGCGCCTGGCATAACGTGCCGCTCTCGACCAAGGTCAACGGCATGGCTGGCTTCGACGCCGTGCTGAACTTCAACAAGAGCCCGGCCTTCCTCAAGCACTGGACCAACCTGGTCGAGTTGCAGAAGGACAAGACCTACGACTACTCCGGCCGCACCAACAACGGCGAGGGTCGCTTCACCTCCGGCGAATGCCCGATCTTCCTGACGTCCTCGGGCTTCTTCGGCAACGTCAAGGCCAACGCCAAGTTCGACTGGGGCAATGCCCCGATGCCGTATTATGCCGATGTGCAGGGCGCCCCGCAGAACTCGATCATCGGCGGTGCTTCGCTCTGGGTGATGGGCGGCAAGAAGCCGGCTGAATACAAGGGCGTCGCCAAGTTCTTCACCTTCCTCTCGGATGTCGACCGCCAGGTGAAGCTGCACACCGAGTCGGGCTATCTGCCGATCACCAAGGCGGCCTATGAGAAGGTCAAGGCCTCCGGCTTCTACAAGGACAAGCCCTATCTCGAGACCCCGATCCTCGAGCTGACCAACAAGACCCCGACCGACAACTCGAAGGGCCTGCGCTACGGCAGCCTCGTCCAGATCCGCGACATCTGGTCGGAGGAGCTGGAGGCGGCGCTGAACGGGCAGAAGTCGCCGCAGGCGGCGCTGGACGCGGCGGCCGATCGCGGCAACCAGATGCTGCGCCAGTTCGAGCGTACCGCCTCGCGTTGAGCGGATAGTCCTTGCAACTTCGGGCCATCCCGGACAATCCGTCCGGGGTGGCCGTCTCGTCCAAGGAAGCCGATGCAGAAGAACGCCTACTTCAAGGGGTTGACCATCCCCTTCCTGCTGCTTCTGCCGCAGCTCGCGATCACCGTCGTGTTCTTCTACTGGCCGGCGAGCCAGGCGGTCTGGCAGAGCTTCCTGCTCGAGGACGCCTTCGGCACCTCGACCGAGTTCGTCTGGTTCGAGAACTACCAGCTGCTCTTCTCCGATCCCGGCTATCTCAAGGCCTTCATCAATACCGTCGTCTTCTCGACCTTCGTCTGCGTGCTGTCGCTGTCGATCGCGCTGCTGCTGGCGGTGATGGCTGACCGGCAGATCCGCGGCGCCGAAATCTACAAGACGTTGCTGATCTGGCCCTATGCGGTGGCGCCCGCCATCGCCGGCGTGCTCTGGATCTTCATGTTCGACCCCTCGCTCGGCATGCTGGCGCGTGGCCTGCAGTCGCTCGGCATCCCCTGGAACCCCCGCCTCGAGGGCAGCCACGCCATGCTGCTCGTCATCCTGGCGGCGACCTGGAAGCAGATCAGCTATAATTTCCTGTTCTTCCTCGCCGGCCTGCAGTCGATCCCGAAGAGCGTGATCGAGGCGGCGGTGATCGACGGCGCCCGGCCGATGCGCCGCTTCTGGACCATCGTCTTCCCGCTGCTCTCGCCGACGACCTTCTTCCTCCTCGTGGTCAACATCGTCTACGTCTTCTTCGACACCTTCGGCATCATCGACACCGTCACCGGCGGCGGGCCCTCGGGCGCGACCGAAACCCTGGTCTACAAGGTCTTCTCGGACGGCAAGGGCGGCTCCAACCTCGGCGGTTCGGCGGCGCAGTCCGTGGTGCTTCTCGTCATGGTGATCGCGCTGACCGCGATCCAGTTCCGCTTCATCGAACGCAAGGTGAGCTACTGATGGCCTCCGTGCTCTGGCAGGATCTGACCGCCGAGGAACTGCGCGCCAAGGCGGCGGCGGACGCGATCGTCGTGCTCCCCGTCGCCTCGATCGAGCAGCACGGGCCGCATCTGCCCGTCGGCGTCGACACCATTCTCTGCGGCGGCGTCTGCAAGGCGGCGGCGGAGCGCGCTGATGATGTCGAGGTCGTCGTCGCGCCGACCTTGTGGTGCGGCATGGCCGAGCACCACATGGCCTTCGGCGGCACCTTCACCTTCGATATCCCGACCTACCGCGCCGTGCTGCTCTCCTTCCTTGGAAGCATCGAGCGCCACGGCTTCCACCGCGTGCTGATCGTCAACGGCCATGGCGGCAACATCGCCGCGCTGACCGCCTTCCTGCCCGATTTCGCCCGCGAGACGCGGCTGCAGATCGAGGCGACCACCTATTTCCTGCTGGCGCAGGAAGCACTCGCTCCCCTGCTCGAAGACCAGAAGGGCGTCCAGCATGCCTGCGAGGTCGAGACCTCGATGATGATGGTGCTGGCACCGGGTTCCGTCCGTGAGCCTCGTCTGAACGAGGCCTTTGGCGCCCGCGACGGCCTGCCCGGCCGCCCGGCCGTCTCGCGCCACCGCTCCTTCCGGGAGATGACCGAGACCGGCGTCGTCGGCGACGCCCGTCGCGCCAGCGTAGCGAAGGGTCAGGCCTGCCTCGATGCCTGCGCCGAGGCGCTGGCCGGGCTGCTGCGCGAGATGGGGAAGGTCGGCTGATGGTCGAGGACCGGCGCCTGGGCGACGCGATCGCCTATGTCATCCTGACGATCGGCGTGCTGATCGTCGCCTTCCCGGTCTGGCTGACCTTTGTCGCCTCGACCTGGGACGCCGCGACCGTGATCAACGGCCAGATGCCGCTCTATCCCGGCCCCTATTTCTTCGAGAACTACAACCGCATCCTCTTCATCGGAAGCTCGCGCACCACACGCGAGCCGGTGATCGGGATGATGCTCAACTCCTTCGTCATGGCGATGGCGATCGCGCTGGGCAAGATCTTCATCTCGGTGCTGTCCGCCTATGCGGTGGTCTATTACCGCTTCCCGTTCCGCATGGCGGCGTTCTGGATCATCTTCGTCACGCTGATGCTGCCCGTCGAGGTCCGCATCTTCCCGACCTTCAAGATCGTTTCCGATCTGAACATGCTCGACACCTATCAGGGCCTCGCCATCCCGCTGATCGCCTCGGCGACCGGCACGCTGCTCTTCCGGCAGTTCTTCATGACGGTCCCCGACGAGCTGCTCGAAGCCTCGAAGATCGACGGCGCCGGCCCGTTCAAGTTCTTCAAGGACACGCTGCTGCCGCTCTCGATGACGACCATCGCGGCGCTCTTCGTGATCCAGTTCATCTATGGCTGGAACCAGTATCTCTGGCCGCTTCTGGTGACGACGAAGGACTCGATGCAGACCATCGTCATCGCCATCAAGAAGATGATCGTCACCGCCGACGCCCTGACCGAATGGCAGCTCGCCATGGCGACCGCCATGCTCGCGATGCTGCCTCCCGTCCTCGTCGTCATCGCCATGCAGAGGCTCTTCGTGAAGGGCCTGGTCGAAACCGAGAAGTAATCCGCGAATGGCCCAGGTCACTCTCAACAGCGTCAAGAAGGTCTATGCCGGCGGCGTCGAAGCCGTGAAGGGCGTCTCCTTCGACATCCCGGACGGCGGCTTCTGCGTCCTCGTCGGCCCTTCCGGCTGCGGCAAGTCGACCTTGCTGCGCATGGTCGCTGGCCTGGAGACGATCTCGGCGGGCGAGGTCGCGATCGGCAGCCGCGTCGTCAACCAGGTCGAGCCGGCCGACCGCGACATCGCCATGGTGTTCCAGAACTACGCGCTCTATCCGCATATGAGCGTCTACGAGAACATGGCCTATGGCCTGCGCAACCGCGGCACGCCGAAGGAGGAGATCGAGAAGCGGGTCAAGGAAGCCGCGAAGATCCTCGCCATCGAGGCGCTGCTGGAGCGGCGCCCGCGTCAGCTTTCCGGCGGCCAGCGCCAGCGCGTCGCCATGGGCCGCGCCATCGTGCGCAAGCCGCAGGTCTTCCTCTTCGACGAGCCGCTCTCCAATCTCGACGCCAAGCTGCGCGTCCAGATGCGCGTCGAGATCAAGAAGCTGCAGCGCTCGCTCGGCGTCACCTCGATCTACGTCACGCATGACCAGGTCGAGGCGATGACGCTTTCCGACAAGCTCGTGGTGATGAATGCCGGCCAGGTCGAGCAGATCGGCCTGCCGGCCGAGGTCTACCGCAAGCCCGCCAGCAAGTTCGTCGCGACCTTCATCGGCTCGCCGCCGATGAACATCCTGCCCGGCGCGGTGGACGGCCACGGCATCGTCGCCCTCGGCGATACGATCATCGAGGCGCGCGACCTGCGCGAGGATCTGGCGGCGCAGACGTCGGTCGAGGTCGGCCTGCGTCCCGAGGATGTCGAGATCGCTTCGGAGGGGCAGGCCGGCTCGCTGCCCTTTGACGTCGAGTTCATCGAGGAGCTCGGCGCCACCCAGCTTTTCCACGGCAAGCTCGGCGGCCAGCCCTTCGTCATGCAGGCCGCGACCGGCGACGTCGCGGCGCAGGAGGGCCGCCTCTGGATCACCGTCGATCCCGACAAGGTTCATGTCTTCGATCCGAAGACGGGGACGCGGCTGGGCAAGGAGTAAGCGGCGCATTCTGCGCTGTCCGTCATGGTCGGGCTTGTCCCGACCATCCACGTCTTCGCTGCTCGAAGGTCGTGTTCAAGACGTGGATGCTCGCTGCAAGGGCGAGCATGACGGCGATGTTCAGCCGCTCGTGATTCCGCTCAAGCCGCCAGATCGGCCACCAGCGCGTCGAGCAGCAGCGCGCCTTCCGGCGTTACCGCGAGGCGGCCGCCGGCGCGGCGCATCAGCAGCTTTTCATCGATCAGATTGGCGACGCGGCCGGGATTGAGCTCGCGGCCGGCAAGCCGTGCGAACACGGCCGGGTCAATCCCTTCGACGAGCCGAAGCCCCATCAGCAGGTATTCGTCGCCCTGCGCTTCCTGGTTCAGGCGGTCGTCCTCGACCAGGGCGTGGCCCTCGGTCTCGACGCGTTCCAGCCAGATTTCCGGCCGCTTCTCCGTCGAATGCGCCATGCGGCCTTGCGCCGTCACCAGCCGGCCATGGGCGCCGGGGCCGACGCCTGCATATTCGCCATAGTGCCAGTAGACGAGGTTGTGGCGGCACTCGGCGCCCGGCCGGGCATGGTTCGAGATCTCGTAGACCGGCAGGCCGTGCTTGGCCGTCACCTCCTGCGTCGTCTCGTAGAGCGCCGCGCCGGCCTCATGGTCGGGGATGGCGAGCTTGCCCGCCCGGAACAGGCGCTCGAAGGCGGTGCCGGGCTCGATGGTGAGCTGGTAGAGCGAGAGATGCTCGACCGCGTGGCTGATCGCGAGCTCGAGCTCGGCGCGCCAGAGCGCCGGCGTCTGCAAGGGCGAGCGGGCATAGATCAGGTCGAAGGAATAGCGCTCGAAATATTTCCGCGCGATCGCGACCGCGGCCAGCGCCTCCTCGGCCGAATGCATCCGGCCGAGCGCCTTCAGATCGGCGTCGTTCAGCGCCTGCACGCCGAGCGAGACGCGGTTGACGCCCGCCGCGCGGAAATCGCGGAAGCGGCCGGCCTCGACGCTGGTCGGGTTGGCCTCGAGCGAGACCTCGCAATCGGGATCGACCGCCCAATGCTCGCCGATCGCATCGAGGATCGCGCCGACGGTGCGGCCCTCCATCAGCGAGGGCGTGCCGCCGCCGAAGAAGATCGAGGAGACCGTGCGTCCCGGCACCAGCGCGGCCCGATGCGCGATCTCGCGGCGGAAGGCGGCGATGTAGCGTTGCTGGTCGGGCGGCTGCAGCCGGACATGGCTGTTGAAGTCGCAATAGGGGCATTTGGCCAGGCAGAACGGCCAATGCACATAGACGGCGAAGCCCGCATCCGCGGTCGGATGCGAGAGGGCGGGCCGCTCCACAAGGGCGGCCGGGGCGCTCACGCCGGCTTCCTCAGGCAGGCGGCGGCGAGCGCATGGAAGGCGCGCGCGCGATGCGACAGGCCGGGCGAGCCATCGGCCGGGATGCCGTGCTTCTCCTCCGCGCTCATCTCGCCGAAGGTCTTGGCATGGCCGTCCGGCAGGAAGATCGGGTCGTAGCCGAAGCCACCCAGGCCGCGTGCCTGCTCCGTCACCGTGCCGAAGACGCGGCCCTCGAACAGCTCCTGATGGCCGTCCGGCCAGGCGATCACCAGCGCCGAGACGAAATGCGCCTTGCGCTGCGCGGGCGTCAGCGCGCCGCGCTTGGCGAGTTCGATCTGCACGCGCGCGATCGCCGGGGCGAAATCCTTGCCCGGCCCGGCCCAATTGGCCGAGAACAGGCCGGGCGCGCCATCGAGCGCATCGATGCAGACGCCGGAATCGTCGGAAAGCGCCGGCAGGCCGCTGGCCTTGGTCGCGGCGACCGCCTTGATCGCCGCGTTCTCGGAGAACATGGTGCCATCCTCGACCGGCTCCGGCAGGCCGAGCTCCCCGGCCGAGACGAGCTCGATGCCATAGGGTGCCAGCAGCTCGCGCATTTCGCGCAGCTTGCCTGGGTTATGGGTCGCGATCACGACCTTGCCGGCGAGGAGGCGATGCGGGCTCATCGTCAGGCCACCGCCGCTTTCTGCAGCGCGACGAGCTTGGTGACGCCGTCCTTGGCGAGCTTCAGCAGCGCGAGCAGCTCCTCCTCCGAGAAGGGCGCGCCCTCGGCCGTGCCCTGCACCTCGACGAGGCCGCCCGAGCCTGTGATGACGAAATTAGCGTCGGTCTGCGCGCCGGAATCCTCGACATAGTCGAGATCGATCACCGGCTGGCCGGCGACGATGCCGCAGGAGACGGCGGCGACATGGTCCTTCAGCGGATTGGTGCCCTTGAGCAGGTTGCGGCCTTCCATCCATTTCAGCGCGTCGTGCAGGGCGACCCAGGCGCCGGTGATCGAGGCCGTGCGCGTGCCGCCATCGGCCTGCAGCACGTCGCAATCGACGACAATCTGGCGCTCGCCGATCGCGGTCAGGTCCACGACTGCGCGCAGGCTGCGGCCGACCAGGCGCTGGATTTCCTGGGTGCGGCCGGAAGGCTTGCCGGAGCTGACCTCGCGGCGCGTGCGCTCATGCGTGGCGCGCGGCAGCATCGAATATTCGGCGGTGACCCAGCCCTTGCCGGTGCCGCGCAGCCACGGCGGCCCCTTTTCCTCGACGGTCGCGGCGCAGAGCACCTTGGTCTCGCCGAACGTGACCATGCAGGAACCCTCGGCATAGCGCACCACGCCGCGTTCGAGCGTGACCTTGCGCATCTCGTCGGCGGCGCGTTTGGAGGGTCGCATGAAAAGATCCTGTCTTGCGGAGAAGTGGCGGCTTGTAGGCGCTCCCGCCCCTTACGGCAAGGCGGGGCGGCCGTCCCGCCTCTTGATCCATGCGCATCGCATGACGACAATAGAGGGAAGGAACGGTTCGTCCGCAAAGGTTCATGAGCGCCCATACCCCCCGCCCCGAGACGATGAGCAGCCTGGTCGAGACCGATCAGCGTTCGCGCGAGATCTTTCGCCAGATCGTCGACGGCTATCTCGCGACCGGGGAGCCGGTCGGCTCGCGCAACATCGCCCGCCTGCTGCCGATGACTCTGTCGCCGGCGACGGTGCGCAATGTCATGACCGATCTCGAGCTGGCCGGGCTGATCTATGCGCCGCACACCTCGGCCGGGCGCCTGCCCACCGAGCGCGGCCTGCGCTTCTTCGTCGACGCGATGATGGAGGTCGGCAACCTCACCTCCGAGGAGCGCAAGCGCATCGAGGCGCAGATCCGGGCCGCCGCGACGAACCGCAACCTCGACCAGACGCTGACCGAAGCTTCGGCCCTGTTGTCCGGCCTGTCGCGCGGCGCCGGGGTGGTGGTGACGACCAAGGCCGATCCGGAGCTCAAGCATATCGAATTCGTGCGGCTCGATCCGGCGCGTGCGCTCGTCGTGCTGGTGTCGGAGGACGGCACGGTCGAGAACCGTCTGCTGGCGCTGCCGCCGGGCCTGCCCGCCTCGGCGCTCAGCGAGGCGGCGAATTTCCTCAACGCCCGCATCCTCGGCAAGACGCTTGCCGAATTGCGCGGCGAGATCGCCCGGCAGCGCGCCCAGATGGAGCGCGAGCTCGACGCCCTGACGGCGCGCCTGGTCGAGAGCGGCATCGCGACATCGGCAGGCCCCGGGCATGACCGGCATCTGATCGTCCGCGGCCAGGCCAACCTGCTCGAGGACCTCAGGGCGCAGGAGGATCTCGAGCGCATCCGCATGCTCTTCGGCGATCTGGAGACGCAGACCGACGTGATCGATCTCCTGACGCGCGCCGAGCAGGGCGACGGCGTGCGCATCTTCATCGGCTCCGAGAACAAGCTGTTCTCGATGTCGGGCTCCTCGATGGTGGCCGCGCCCTTCCGCGATGCCGAGCAGAGGATCGTCGGCGTCGTTGGCATCATTGGCCCGACGCGGCTGAACTATGCCCGCATCGTCCCGATGGTGGACTACACCGCCAAGGTCGTCGGCCGGCTCCTCGACGGCGAGCGCTGACGGGAACATGGCGCGAAGTCGCGGAAGCCGGCTTTTCGCGACGATCCTGCTCTGAGCTTTCGAAGAGGGATTTGGCTTCCGGCGCGGATGCGGCTACCTCTGCGCGCGAAAGCGACCCGTTCGCGCCGGAACATCCAAGGCCAGACCCATGTCAGAGCAGCTTCCCGACCGTCTCTCCGTCAACCCGGAAAGCCCCTTTTACGACGCCGACGTGCTGGCGCGCGACATCGGCATCCGCTTCAAGGGTGTCGAGAAGACCAATGTCGAGGAGTATTGCGTCTCCGAGGGTTGGGTGAAGGTCGCGGCCGGCAACGCCAAGGACCGCTTCGGCCGCCCGATGACGATCACGCTCAAGGGCCCGGTCGAGCCTTACATCCGCGGCAACGCCGAGGGCTGATTAAGTCGCTTCCACCGCCGTCATTCTCGGGCTTGACCCGAGAATCTCAGGCAGGAAACGCGCCGGACCCTCCATCGGCATGAGATGCTCGGGTCAAGCCCGGGCATGACGCCTGTCACTCAGGCGAGGCTCTTGTAGAAGAAGGTCGAGCCGCAATCGGCTCCGTCAGGCATCAGCGCGTAGCGCGGGATGGTGCCGGCCTCGGTCCAGCCCAATCGATTGTAGAGCCGGCGCGCCGCGCCGTGCTCGTCGGTATCGAGCACGAGCAGGTCGCGGCCCTTCTCCCGCGCGACCGCCTCGGCGCGCTGCATCAGCGCCTCGCCGATGCCCTGTCGCCTCGCCCGCGAATGCACCAGCACCTTGGCGATCTCGGCCCGGTGCGGCTGGTTTGGTTTGCCGATCAGATGGAGCTGCGCCGTCCCGACAATGCCGTCGCCGATCCGCGCCGTCAGCAGCACGACCTGCCCGCCGGCGACAGCCGCCGCGACATCTCGCCAGAAGTGCTCGTAATCGGCCGGCGTGTTCCAGTTCATGAAGCCGACCGAGGCGCCGTTGGCGACGCAGTCGCGCAGGATCTCCGCCAGCTCCGGGACGGCGGCCCTCGCGGCCTCGGCATCGAGCATCTCGACGGCGACGGAGAGCGTGGTCGCGTTCATGCTATATGTCCCGGAAATGCGCCGCTGCTGGCGGCGAGGATGACGGCGTAGCGAACGGGCGTGGCGCCCGGATTGCGATAGATGATCGGGCCGCGCAGATGCATCTGCAGGCAGTCGCCTTCCGCGAGGTCGTGGCGGACGCCCTCGACCGTCAGATCGAGCCGGCCCTGCAGCACCCAGATCTGCTGATCGAGCGCCGGCGCGCCCTGTGCGCTGTCGAGGCGGACTTCCGCGCCGGCCGGCAATTCGACCTCGACGATCTCGAAGCCGGATCCCGTGCCGCGCGGCGAGACGTTGCGACGCAGATAGCCGCTCGCCGGGTCGCGCCAGACCGGCTGCGCGGCGCGCCGCGCCAGCGGCCCGGTTCCGGCATCCTCCAGCAGGGCCGAGAGGGAGAGGCCGAGCCCGGAGCCGAGCCGCACCAGCAGGGCGGCGGTCGGGCTGGATTCGCCGCGCTCGACCCGCGAGATCATGGCCCGGCTGACGCCGCTGCGTTCTGCGACGGCGTCGAGCGTCAAGCCATGCCGCTGGCGGGCCGCCTTGAGACGCTGCCCCAGCAGCCGGTCGATCTCGATATCGTTCTCGAATTCCATGTAGGGAGAATAATTCTTGTATATTGGAATCACAAGCCTGTCCGGTGGAATTGCTTTTGCGGACCGACGCTTGGCGGCAGGCGGCTTCACTGCTATGGCGCGCGCATGAGCACCCGCACCATCGACAATATCCGCAACTTCTCGATCGTGGCGCATATCGACCACGGCAAGTCGACGCTGGCCGATCGCCTGATCCAGCAGACCGGCACGGTCGCGGCGCGCGACATGAGCGAGCAGATCCTCGACTCGATGGATATCGAGAAGGAGCGCGGCATCACCATCAAGGCGCAGACGGTGCGGCTGGATTACCAGGCGAAGGATGGCAAGAGCTACATCCTGAACCTGATGGACACGCCCGGCCACGTCGACTTCGCCTATGAGGTCTCGCGCTCGCTGGCGGCCTGCGAGGGCTCGCTCCTGGTCGTCGATGCCTCGCAGGGCGTCGAGGCGCAGACGCTCGCCAACGTCTACCAGGCGCTCGATGCCAATCACGAGATCGTCACCGTCCTCAACAAGATCGACCTGCCTGCCGCCGAGCCGGAGCGCATCAAGGAGCAGATCGAGGACGTGATCGGCCTCGACGCTTCCGACGCCGTGCCGATCTCGGCCAAGACCGGCCTCAACATCGAGGGCGTGCTGGAAGCGATCGTCGAGAAATTGCCGCCGCCGAAGGGCGATCCCGACGCGCCGCTCAAGGCGATGCTGGTCGACAGCTGGTACGACACCTATCTCGGCGTCGTCGTGCTCGTGCGCATCATCGACGGCGTGCTCAAGAAGAACATGACCATCCGCATGATGCGCGCCAACGCCTCCTACGGCGTCGACCGCGTCGGCGTGTTCAAGCCGAAGATGACCGAGGTCAAGGAGCTCGGACCCGGCGAGGTCGGCTTCTTCACGGCCTCGATCAAGGAGGTGGCGGATACCGCCGTCGGCGACACCATCACCGACGAGAAGAAGCCGGTGGCCGAGCCGCTGCCGGGCTTCAAGCCGGTGCAGCCGGTGGTGTTCTGCGGCATCTTCCCGGTCGACGCCGCCGATTTCGAGGATCTGCGCAGCGCCATGGCGAAGCTGCGGCTGAACGATGCCAGCTTCTCCTACGAGATGGAGACCTCGGCCGCGCTCGGCTTCGGCTTCCGCTGCGGCTTCCTCGGGCTGCTGCATCTGGAGATCATCCAGGAGCGGCTGGAGCGCGAGTTCAACCTCAACCTGATCTCGACGGCGCCGTCGGTCGTCTACCGCATGCGCCTGCGCGACGGCACGGTGCAGGAGCTGCACAACCCGGCCGACATGCCGGACGTGATGAAGATCGAGGTGATCGAGGAGCCCTGGATCCGCGCCACCATCTTCACGCCGGACGAGTATCTCGGCTCGGTGCTGAAGCTCTGCCAGGACCGGCGCGGCCTGCAGATCGACCTCGGCTATGTCGGCTCGCGCGCCAAGGTCGTCTACGACCTGCCGCTCAACGAGGTCGTCTTCGACTTCTACGACCGCCTCAAGTCGATCTCGAAGGGCTATGCCTCCTTCGACTACCAGATCACCGACTATCGCGAGGGCGACCTCGTGCGCATGTCGATCCTGGTCAATGCCGAGCCGGTCGATGCGCTCTCGATGCTGGTCCACCGGACGCGGGCCGAGGCGCGCGGCCGCGCCATGTGCGAGAAGCTCAAGGAACTGATCCCGCCGCACATGTTCCAGATCCCGGTCCAGGCCGCGATCGGCGGCAAGATCATCGCCCGCGAGACCATCCGCGCCCTGCGCAAGGACGTCACCGCCAAGTGCTATGGCGGCGACGCGACCCGCAAGCGCAAGCTTCTGGAGAAGCAGAAGGAAGGCAAGAAGAAGATGCGGCAGTTCGGCAAGGTCGAAATCCCGCAGGAAGCCTTCATCGCCGCCCTCAAGATGGACGATTGAGCCGACGGCCCTGAGTTCTCCGAACACCGAAAAAGCACGGTGATCCCGGACAAGCCGCGATAGCGGCGACGATCCGGGATCCATGCCCGAGCCGTTCCGGAATGGAGCCCGGGTCTTCGCTTCGCTCCGCCCCGGATGCCCGCGAGGACGGGGGCGGGTTGGGCTTGATCAGAGCGCTTCGGCGCCGAGCTTCGCCTGCCAATGGGCGAGGCGCTCCTTCAGCACGCGATCCTGCACATAGGCGAGATCCTCGTCCTTCAGTCTTTCGAGCGCCTCGAACCGGAAGGCGTCGGGGCCATGCGCGTTCCAGGCCGCCTGCAGGCTGCGCTGCCGGTGGCTGCCATGGCGCAGCGTGAAGCGCAGGCGGTTCTCGATCGTCGCCAGATCGGGCGCGCGGCCGATCCAGAGCTGTCCGCTCGCCTGGCACCGAAAGCCATAGATGCCGGCGACCGTCTTTCGTTCCTTGTAGGCCGCTGTGGCCGCCTTCCTGTCTTCGTGGCGCATCGCTTCTTGTCGTCCGTTGAACGGCAGTAGCAAATATCACCCGGATAAAAATAGTGCAACCATATCCGAATTGCGGTGAACCATTCCGGTCTCCGCGCGTTCCTCTCTCACACATTCAGCGAAAAGGAGCGTCCGATGGATTGGAATCGGGTCGAAGGCAATTGGAAGCAGCTCAAGGGCAAGGTGAAGGAGCAGTGGGGCAAGCTGACCGATGACGATCTCGACGTCATCGCCGGCAAGCGCGACCAGCTCGAAGGCAAGATCCAGGAGCGTTACGGCATCGCCAAGGACCAGGTCCGCAGCGACGTCGACGCCTGGTATGGTCGCCAGCAGTGGCACTGAGCATCGCGGCCGTCGATCGGCCGCTGCGAGATGGAAGGGCCCGGCGCGTCGCGCCGGGCCTTTTTGCATGGGCGGGAGCCTTGATCGTAGCCTCCAACCGGCCGACAGTTGCGGCTGTCCGAAACGGGATGGCCGATGTTCGAGGATCTCTCTGGAAAGCGCGCCCTGGTCACGGGCGCGTCGGGCGGGCTGGGGCTGCACTCCGCCGGGCTTCTCGCCCGCCACGGTGCCGAGGTCACGCTGGCGGCGCGAAGGCAGGCGGCGCTGGACCTGGCCTGCAACGACATCGCGGCGGGAGGCGGCAGGGCGGCAGGCCTGCTTCTCGACGTCGCCGACCCTGCCTCCGTCAAGCGCGCGCTCGCCGGTAGCGCCTTCGACATCCTGATCAACAATGCTGGCGTCAGCGGCGCCGGCCCGGCCGCCGAGCTCTCCGAGGCGGATTGGGACGCGGTTCTCGACACCAATCTGAAGGGCATCTTCCTGGTCGCCCAGGCCGTGGCCCGTGGTATGCGTGAGAGCGGCCGCGGCGGCGCCATCGTCAATATCGCCTCGATTCTCGGCCATCGCGTCGCCGGTGGCGTCAGCGCCTACGCTGCCTCGAAGGCGGGCGTGATCCAGCTCACCAAGGCGCTCGCGCTCGAATGGGCGCGCGACGGCATTCGGGTGAACGCTCTCTGCCCCGGCTATATCGAGACCGACATCAACCGCGAGTTCTTCGCCACCGAAGCCGGCGGGAACCTGATCAGGCGCATCCCGCAGCGCCGCCTCGGACAGCCGGAAGAGCTCGACGGAGCCTTGCTCCTGCTCGCCTCGGCCGCGGGCAGTTACATCACCGGCACGACCATCGCGGTCGATGGCGGCCATCTCGTCTCTTCCCTGTGAGAACGGTCATGGATTTCGAAATTTCCCCGCGCGTCGAAGACTATCGCGCGCGCATCGCCGCCTTCGTCGAACGCGAGGCCCTGCCGCTGGAAGCGGACCAGGCGTCCTATGACGCCCATGGCAACATCGCGCTGCCCGTGCTGGAGAGCCTGCGGGCAAAAGCCCGCGCTGAGGGCCTCTGGTGCCTGCAGCTCAAGCCGGAGACCGGCGGGGCCGGGCTCGGCCGGATGGGCATGGCGGTCTGTTACGAGGAGATGAACCGCTCGATCTTCGGCCCCGTCGCCTTCAACTCGGCCGCGCCGGACGACGGCAACATGATGGTGCTGGAAGCGCTCGGCACGCCCGAGCAAAAGGAGCGCTGGCTGGAGCCGATCGTCGAGGGCAGGGTCCGCTCCGCCTTCGCCATGACCGAGCCGCATCCCGGCGGCGGCTCCGATCCCTCGATGATCCTGACGAAGGCCGAACGGCGGGGCGACACCTATGTCGTCAGCGGCCGCAAATGGTTCATCACCGGCGCGGAGGAGGCCAAGCACTTCATCCTGATCGCCCGGACCTCGGACGACCCGCGCAACGGCCTCACCGCCTTCCTCTTCCACGCTGACCAACCGGGCTGGCGCATCCTGCGCCGCATCGAGATCATGGGGCCGGAGGAGCATGGCGGCCATTGCGAGCTCGAATTCGACGGGCTCGAGATCCCGGTCGAGAATGTGCTCGGTGGCGAGGGCCGCGGCATGAAGGTGACGCAGGTCCGCCTCGGCCCGGCCCGCCTGACCCATTGCATGCGCTGGCTCGGCCTATCCAAGCGCTGTGTCGAGATCGCGCAGGCCTATGCCGCCGAGCGCTACGGCTTCGGCCAGCGCCTCGCCGATCGCGAGAGCATTCAGCTCAAGCTCGGCGACCTCGCCATGCGCATCGAGATCGGCCGCATGCTGGTGATGAAGGCGGCCTGGGAGCTCGACCGCGGCGGCTTCGCCCGCAAGGAGGTCTCGATGGCCAAGGTCCAGGTCGCCAACGTCCTGCACGACGCCGCCGACGTCGCGATCCAGGTCAACGGCGCGCGCGGCTATTCCAAGGATACGGTGCTCGAATGGATCTACCGCTACGCGCGCCAGGCGCGGCTGGTGGACGGCGCCGACGAGGTCCACAAGATGGTGCTGAACCGTTTCCTGACCGAGGAAGGTCGCGATTTCTGGCGCTGGCCGGTTGCCGGTCAGGCGCGAGGCTGAGGCTCAGCCATGGCCGAGCGGGAGGGCGGAGCCTCAGTCGGGAAGGTCGACTTCGCCCCCGCGGCGCTGGCGGGCTTCCTGGACGGGCGTTTCGGCGCCGCGCCGCTCGCGATCGAGCGGATCGGCGGGGGCCAGTCCAACCCGACCTATTTCGTCGATCATGGCGCGCGGCGGCTGGTGCTGCGCAAGCAGCCCCTGGGGCCGATCCTGCGCGGAGCCCATGCCATCGACCGGGAATATCGGGTCCTCGAAGCCCTGGCGTCGACCGACGTGCCGGTGCCTCGCGCCGTCCTCTTTCATTCCGAGCCTGAACCGCTCGGCACGCCCTTCTACCTGATGGAGCGGCTCGAGGGCCGCGTCTTCCATGACTGCGCCTTGCCGGGGCTCGCGCCCGCCGAGCGCCGTGGTCTCTATCTCGGCATGGCCGAGGCCTTGGCGAAGCTCCATGCCGTCAGGCCCGACGATGTCGGCCTCGGCGATTTCGGCCGGCCTGGCAACTACTTCGAGCGCCAGATCGCCCGCTGGACGAAGCAGTTGCGCGAATCCCCGGGGGAACGGATCGCGGAGCTGGAGGCGGTGGCCGACTGGCTGCCCGCGCATCTGCCGGATGATGACGGGCATGTCTCGATTGCCCATGGCGATTTCAGGCTGGGCAACCTGCTGTTCCACCCGACGAAGCCCGAGGTGATCGGCATTCTCGACTGGGAGCTCTCCACGCTCGGCCATCCGCTCGCCGATCTCGGCTATTGCGCCATGCCCTGGCATACGAGCCCGGACGAATATGGCGGCATCCTCGGGCTCGACCACACGGCACTGGGCATCCCGTCGGAGGCCGGGTTCCTGGCCCATTACTACGCCCATGCCGTCCCGACCGCGCCGCTCACGCGCTTCCATCTCGTCTTCGCGCTGTTTCGTTTCGCCGTGATCTTCGTCGGCATCGCCGATCGGGTGCGGGCGGGCAGCGCCGCTGCGGCGAATGCGGCCGAGCTCGCCCCTCTCGCACGCCGCTTTGCCCTGCGGGCGATTGCAGCCATGGGCGGGCCGTAGCCATTGCCGTGAGGACGAAGGCGGCGTGATCTTTAGAAACTTTCTGAATATTGGAAGTTGAATTGCGTTATCATAGATCAAGACTTGATTAGATTGTATTTAGGCGGATTCAAAACAAGAGAATTGCTTTGCTGAACTGTAGGGGGGTGTGTTAGCGCGTGGCCGTCTTCATCTGCCGGACGTCGCACCATGCCCGCTCCCCGTTGGCTGACCCGCCTCTCTTCCGCCCTCGCTCTCGGGGCCGCGCTTCTTGGCGCATCCGTCGCTGCGGCCGAAACCATCGAGGTCACCGACCTTGCCGGCCGGGTCGTCAACGTCACGCGTGATCCCTCGAAGGTCGTCCTGAGCGAGGGACGCCAGCTCTATACGCTGGCGATGCTGGATCGCGACGATCCGTTCAAGCGCGTCGTCGGCTGGGGCGACGACCTGATCCAGAACGATCCGGGCGCCTGGGCAAAGTATCTGGCCAAGTTCCCCCAGGCCAAGGACGTGGTACAGATGGGCAACCCCTATGCTGCCGACGTCAGCATGGAGAAGATCGCCGCGCTCGGCACCGAGGTCTACATCCTCGACCTCTCCAACTACTTCAAGGCGCAGGAGACCGGCCTGCTTGCCAAGCTCGAGAAGGCCGGCATCGCCACGATCTTCGTCGATTTCCGTCAGGACCCGACCCGGAACGTGCTGCCGAGCGTGCAGTTGCTGGGCCGCGTCCTCGGCCGCGAGAAGGAGGCCGCTGCCTTCGCCGATTATTATCTGCGCCAGACCCGGCGCATCTATGCGCGCATCGGCGCGATTGCGGACGCCAAGAAGCCGCTGGTCTTCGTCGAGCGCGCCGCCGGGCTGCTGCCCTGCTGCGCCACCTTCGGCCCGTTCAACTTCGGCCGCTTCGTCGAGGAGGCCGGCGGCCGCAACTGGGGCAGCCAGTTCTTCTCCGCCTTCCAGGCCCAGGCCGCTCAGGAGAAGGTGCTTGCCGACGATCCGGACGTCTATTTCCTCACCGGCGCCAACTGGTACGGCAGCAATCCGGGGAGCAGCCCGGTCAGCCTCGGCTATGACGCCACGCCGGAGAAGGTGCAGAAGGAGCTGGCGGCGCTGATGCAGCGGCCCGGCTTCCCGCAGCTCAAGGCGGTGCAGGGCAAGAAGGTGATGGCCTTCTACCATCAGTTCTACGACGCGCCCTATTACTTCGTCGCCGAGCTCGCCATGGCGAAGGAGTTCTATCCGGACCTGTTCAAGGACGTCGATCCCGAGGCGGTGTTCAAGGAATTCCACGAGAAGTTCCTGCCGGTCCCCTATTCCGGCGTGTTCTGGGCCAAGCTCCAGTGAGGGCCTGAACGGCGATGACGGTGATGATGCCCACGGCGACGAGCGCGACGACGCAGTATCGGCAGCGCAATGCGCGCCGGCTGAAGCTCGTCCTGTTCGGTGCGCTGGCGCTGGTGGGTTCGGTCGCGCTCGACGTCTCGATCGGGCCGGGCAACCTGCCGCTCGCCGACGTCCTGCGGACGCTGGTCGATCCTCAGGCGGCGGCGCCGCGCCTGTCCGTCATCGTCTGGGATCTGCGCCTGCCGATCGCGCTGATGGCGCTGGCCGTCGGCGCCATGCTGGGCCTCAGCGGCGCCGGCATGCAGACGATCCTCGCCAATCCGCTGGCCGACCCCTTCACGCTCGGCGTCTCGGCGGCGGCGACGGTCGGCGCCTCCGTGGCCATCGTCTTCGGCTGGAGCGTCCTGCCCGGCGCCGGGCCCTTCATCGTCACGGCCAACGCCTTCGTCTTCGCGCTCGGCGCCTCGCTTGTCCTGTTCTTCATGACCCGGCTGCGCGGCGTCAGCGCCGAGACCATGATCCTCGTCGGCATCGCGCTGCTTTTCACCTGCAACGCCGTCACCGCGCTGCTGCAGTACCGCTCCAACGAGGTCCAGCTCACCCAGATCGTGTTCTGGACGCTCGGCAGCCTCGCCCGCGCCAGCTGGGGCAAGGTCGGCGTCGCGGCCGTGCTGATCGGGCTCGCGCTGCCCTTCTTCCTGATGCGCGGCTGGGCGCTGACGGCGCTCAGGCTCGGCGACGAGCGGGCCGGGAGCCTGGGCGTGCGCGTCGATCGCCTGCGGCTCGAGATCCTGATCGCGACCTCGTTGCTCGCCGCCGTGTCGGTCTCCTTCGTCGGAAGCATCGGCTTCATCGGGCTGGTGGGGCCGCATATCGCGCGCCTGCTGGTCGGCGAGGACCAGCGCTTCTTCCTGCCGGTCGCGACCATCGCCAGCGCGGTGCTGCTGTCGCTCGCCTCCACCGTCTCGAAGGTGATCACGCCGGGCGTGATCTACCCGATCGGCATCATCACGGCGCTGATCGGCGTGCCCTTCTTCTTCAGTTTGGTCATGTCGATCCGCAGCAGGGCAGGCTGACCATGGCTCTGGCGATCCGCGATCTCGACTTCCGCTACGGCTCGACGCCGATCCTGTGCGGGCTCGGCACCGGTGAGCTGCCGCGCGGCGAACTCGCCGCGCTGGTCGGTCCGAACGGCTCGGGCAAATCGACCCTGTTCCGCTGCGCCGCCGGCCTGCTGCGGCCGCGGGCCGGCAGCGTCAGCCTCGACGGCCGGGACCTTGCCGGTCTGTCGCAGCGCGAGCGGGCACGCCGGGTCTTCTATCTCTCGCAGGACACCGAGGCGCGCGTCGCGCTCTCGGTCTTCGACATCATCCTGCTCGCCCGCAAGAGCCTGCATCGCGGCTTCGCGCTCGCAGCCTCCGCCGCCGATACCCATGCCGTCGAGGCCGTGATCGCGGAGCTCGGCCTCGGCCCCTTCGCCTCGCGCGACATCGCCACGCTCTCGGGCGGCCAGCGCCAGCTCGCCGCGATCGGCCAGGCGCTGGTCCGCGAGCCGGACGTTCTGCTGCTGGACGAGCCGACCAGCGCGCTCGACGTGCGCCGTCAGCTCGACGTCATGGCCACGATCCGCGAGGCGACGCGCCGGCGCGGCATCGTCACGGTGACGGCGATCCACGACCTGTCGCTCGCCGCCCGCTTCGCCGATCGCGTCCTGGTGATGAATGCCGGGCAGATCGCCCAGGCCGGATCGCCCGAGAAGGTGCTTGCGCACCCTGCCGTCTCGCAGACATATGCCGTCGGCGTGCATCTGGAGCGTTCGGCCCGGGGCACCCTCCTGGTCGAGCCCTATATTCAGGTTCCCTGAGCCATGCCCGCTCCCGCTCCCCACGACAATTTCACGCTCAAGGAAGAGATCCGCGCCTATTGGTCGGCGCGGGCCGAGAGCTTCGACCTCTCCTACGGCCATGCGATCAAGTCCGATCGCGAGCTGCAGGCGTTCCAGCGCCTGATCGGCGATTCATTCGGGCGCGAGCCGCTTGACGTGCTCGACCTGGCCTGCGGCACGGGTGAGATCACCCGCGCGCTGCTTTCGCTGAAGCACCGCGTCACCGCGCTCGACTTTTCAGAGGCGATGTTGGAGCGCGCCCGCGCCAAGCACGGCAAGGCCGCTCGCTTCCGGCTGGGCGATGCCGAACGCCTGCTCGACGACGATGCGAGCTATGACGCTTTGATCACGCGCCATCTGGTCTGGACCCTGACGGATCCCGAGGCCGCCTTCGCGGAGTGGTTCAGGGTGCTGCGCCCCGGCGGGCGTCTGCTCGTGATCGATGGCGACTGGATCAACCGCACCCGCTGGCAGGCTCTGGTCAACCGCTTCGGGACCTGGCTGCGCGAGAAGCGCGGCGCAGCCGCCCACCAGATCGATGCCGATACCCATGCCTCGATCACCAAGCGCTTCTACTTCAAGGACGGGCTGAGCCAGCAGCGCCTCGAGGCGATGTTGACGGCCGTCGGCTTTGCCGCGATCACACCGGCCGATTACGGCCAGGTGGTTCGCGAGCAGCAGCGCGCCGCGCCGCTGCACGATGCGATCAGGCTGGGGTCCTCGACCCGCTTCGCCCTTCTGGCGCACAAGCCTGCGGACGCTGCCGCTTCGCGCTAGAAAGGGGGATGTCCGGTTGCCGATTCCCGAGGGGTGGCCGGATCTGGCGATGCGACAGGAGGGGGTGATGAACGTGAAACCGGACTGGGACGCCGCGCAATATCTTCGCTTCGAGGATGAACGGACGCGGCCTGCGGTCGATCTGCTCGCCCGCGTGCCGCTGGGCGAGCCGAGGCGCTGCATCGATCTCGGTTGCGGCCCCGGCAACAGCACCGAGCTGGTCGCGGCGCGCTTCCCCGGCGCCGTCACCGAAGGCCTCGATTCCTCGCCGGACATGCTGGAGAAGGCGAGGAAGCGCCTGCCCGGCCTCTCCTTCGTCCTCGGCGACGTGAATACATGGTCCGATGCGGCGGGTTACGACCTGATCTTCGCCAACGCCGTCCTGCAATGGCTGCCCGACCACGAGGGGCTGTTCCCCCGGCTGGCGCGCTCGCTGGCACCCGGCGGCTGTCTTGCCGTGCAGATGCCGAACAATCTCCACGAGCCCTCCCATGTCGCGATGCGCGAGGTCGCGGCGGAAGGGCCCTGGGCGGGGAAGCTCGCCAACGCCAAGGCCGAGCGCGCGACGATCGGCTCCTTCGGGGATTATCGGCGCTGGCTCGCCGAGGCCGGCTGCCGCGTCGACATCTGGCAGACGACCTATGTGCATGCGCTCGCCGGTCTCGAAGCCATCGCAGAGTGGTTCAAGAGCACTGGCCTGAAACCCTATCTGGATCGGCTGACGGCCGCGGAGCGGAAGGACTTCCTCGCGCGCTATCTCGAGCGCATTGCGTCGCATTATCCGATCGAGAGCGACGGCAAGGTGCTGCTGCGCTTCCCGCGCCTGTTCGTGGTCGCCGTTAGAGAAGGCTGATCGCCGTTCGGATGTTTCCCGAGCCCTCATCCTGAGGAGCAGCCACAGGCTGCGTCTCGAAGGATGCTTCAGGAAACTCCGGAGCCATCTGGAACATCCTTCGAGACGCCGCTTCGCGGCTCCTCAGGATGAGGGCTGAGGTATCGGCTGGCTTCTGGGCGCTCAGCCCTTGGCCGCTTCGGCCTTCTTGGCGGCGACATGCTCCTCGTCGGAGGCGCCGCTGCGCCAGTAGCTGACGACGAGGTTCTGGTCGCGCTCCGGTCTGAGCTTGTCGCGCGAGGCCGCCCGGATCGCCTTGAACGCGGCATATTCCGCTGCTGCCCAGAGATAGGTCGAGGGGCCGTCCGCCGGCCAGTCGATGGTGGCAAGAGCGTCCTGCAGCAGCGGCAGGCTGCCCGGTGCCGCCGCCCCGCGATGCAGCCAGGTGAGCGCCATGCCGGCCGGACGGCGCAGGGCCTGCTCCTCGCGCGCATCGGCGACTTCGATGAAGGCTTGTCCCACCGCGCCTTCGGGCAGGTTCTCCAGCATGCGCGCCACGGCCGGCAGCCCGGTCTCGTCCGCCAGGAAAACGTAGCGTTCGGCTGCCTTGAGGCCGCGCCCGCCCGGTCCGGCCATGCCGATCCGGTCGCCGGCCTGGGCACGGAACGCGAAGGCCGAGCCTGGACCGGCATCCTCATGCAGCACGAAATCGATCGCTAGCGTGCTGGCGGCGACGTCGATCTCGCGGATCGTGTATTTGCGGACGAGCGGCCGCGTCTCCGCCGGCGACGGCAGCAGCAGCCCGTCATCGCCGACCATCGGCCAGCTCGGCTCGCTCACGTCCTCGGGCGGGATGAACAGGCGCACATGCAGCGCGTCGAGATGGTCGTAGCGCGCGAGATTCTCGCCCTTGAACCGGATCCTGGCCATATGCGGCGTGATCCGTTCGACGCCGGTGACCGTCAGGATGCGGAACTCCGGCGGCAGGGCGGGGCCGGTGCCGTCGCCGGTCCAGCGCATCTGCGGCGCGGCGTCCTTCGGAGCGAACTCGACGACATGGCTGGCGATGGTGCGCTTCATCTCGATCAGGGTCGCGACATCTGGCGCCTCGACGGTGACGTCGAGTGCGGTGGCCGAGAGATCGATGCGCGCCCGGCTTCCGTCGAGCGTGATGACCGTCGCCCCATCCTGCTCGGTGATGACGGCCTCATGCTCGACCAAGTGCTCGCAGAGCGGCTTCAGGACGCTCGCCGGGTTGGCGAGCGCGATCCGGGTCGAAGTTGCCAGCATGATGGTCTCCGTCAGGCTTTTGGCGCCGCGATCCACAGCGTCCCGTCGAGCGGGATGGCCGAGAAGCGTGCTCCCTCCGCCAGCGTCGCCGCAGGGTCGATGTCGGCGAAGCGCTCCGGATGGAACCATTTCGCCAGGAGTTCGATCGCGACGACATGCAGCGGCGTGTCGTTGAAGAGATGCCAGAAGCCGAAGGCCCGCCGCTTCTCGATGGCGCTGAGCGTGGCGAGCGCCGGCGTGGCGAGGAGCTTGCCGAAGCTCGCCGCGGCGTCCGCCTCGCCGACGCCCAGGCCGAGCACGAGCCCCCCGGTCTTCGCCAGATGCGTGCCGCCAGTGGCGACATAGATGTCGGGATCGGCTCCGATCAGCTGCTCCAGCCCGATCTGACCGGTCGCGCCGGGCACCATGGCGGCGGCGATGTTGTGCCCGCCGGCCGCGTTGATGAAGGCGTTGAAGGTGCCCTGGCCCGCGGTCATGCAGCAGTCGTAGCCACCGGCATGGGCGTGGATGAAGACGGAGGGGCGCGGCGCGCCGGCAATGCGCTGCGCCACGCGCGCCATCCGCTCCTCATAGAAGGTGATCAGCCGTTCGGCCTGGTCGGAGCGGCCGATGAGGCGGCCGAGCGCGCGCAGACTGGGGACGGTGTCGCGCAGTGGGTCGAGGAAGAAATCGACGACGGCAACGGGGATGCCGGCCGCCTCTAGCCTTTCGACCAGGTCGCCGGGGCCGCGGCGCGTGCCGGCAAGCGAGCGGCTCAGCACCACGAGGTCGGGCCCGAGCGCGATCGCCCGCTCCAGCGAGAAGCCGTTGGCGGTGCCGCCGTCGCCGACGATCGGCACCGCGTCGGTGGCCGGAAAGCGGGCGCGATAGCGGGCGAGGCCGTCGGCGTTCTGGCGTTCGAGGTCGTTGCCCCAGCCGGCGAGCAGGCTGATCGGGTCGGGATGGATCAGCCCGAGGGCGTTGAGCTGGCGGCCTTGCGCCAGCACGATGCGCTTCGCCGGCGCCGGCAGCGTCACGGTGCGGCCGAGCACGTCCGTCGCCGTCACCGGCTCCGCCGCGACGGCGGCGAGCACCGGCCAGGCGAACCCGGCGAGGAGGAGGGAGCGTCGGGCGATCGTCATGCGGCTGCGACCTTGTCCTCTGCCGTTCCCGCCAGGGCGAAGGCGACGGCGCGCGAGAGCATCGGGAGAATGACCGAGACGTGGTTCTCGCCGGGGAATTCGGCGAAGCTGCAGGCCACGCGCGGCGAGGCCGCGAGCCGCTCCGCCATCTCTGCCGCATTGTCGCGCATGCGCGCCTTGGCGATCCGCTCGGCCCGTTGCGGGCCGACGGCGCGGTCGGGCCGCTGCTCCTGCGCGCCGACGGTGATCAGCAGCCGCCCGCCGGCTGTGCCGCCGCGGCGGAAGGCGGCCTCCTGCGCCAGGATCGCGCGGTCCTGCCACCAGATCGAGGGGCTGCCCGCGACATGGGCCTCGAACAGGTCCGGGCGCGTGAACAGCGCATGCAGGGCGAACAGGCCGCCATAGGAATGGCCGATCAGCGTCCGCCTGGCCGGATCGAGCGGGGCGATGCGGCCGATGGCCGGCAGGAGCTCGCCGACGATCATCTCCAGGAAGCGGTCGGCGCCATCAGGCACGGGCAGCAGGTCCCGCTGGCGCCGTTCGGCATCGAAGGGCTTCTCGCTCGGATAGCCGATGCCGATGACGACGGCGGGCCCGACACCGGTCGCCTCCGGCCGCAGGGCCTGCAGGCGGGCGGCGCTCGCGGCCGTCGCGAACAGGGCGTCGCCGTCGACCAGGAGGAGGGTCGGAAAGCCCCGCATCGGGGCGGGGCCGTCCGGCACGGAGATCAGCAGCCGATAGCGCGCGCCGTCCGCGGCCTCGAAGCCGCCCTGCCAAGCCTGCGGCAGGGCATGGGGCTCGAGCTCGATGCCGGGAGGGAGCGGCTGCGTCATGCCGTCGTCTCACCAGCGATAGGAGAGCGTCGCCAGCACGGTGCGGCGCAGGCCGAAGGAGCATTGCGTGGTGCCGTAGCAGCCGGAGACATACTCCTTGTCGAACAGGTTCTGGGCGTTGACCTGCAGTTTCCAGCCCTTCAGCGCCGGGTTGGCCGTGCCGAATTCATAGCTGATCGCGGCATCGAACAGGGTGTAGTCGGGCGTGAAGAAGGTGTTGCCCGGATCGCCGGCGCCCTTGCCGACATAGCGCACGCCGGCGCCCAGCCCGAGCCCGGCGAAGGTGCCGGTCCGGAAGGTGTAATGGGCCCAGAGCGCCGCTGTATGGCGCGGCACGACGGGCGGGCGCCTGTGCAGATCGGCGCCGTTGCTCTTCGTCACCTCGGCGTCGGTGTAGGCATAGGCCGCAACCAGATCGAGATTGTCGAACAGGGTGGCGCGCGCTTCGACCTCGACGCCGCGGGCACGGATCTCGCCGGTCTGGATCTGGAAGGTCGGGTGGGCGAGGTCCGCGGTCGGGACGTTGGTCTGGGTGAGCTGGTAGACGGCGGCCTGCAGGAAGGCGTTGGCGCCCGGCGGCTCGTATTTGAAGCCGGCTTCGTGTTGCTCGCCCTCGCTCGGCTTGAACGGGACGCCGCCGAAGCCGGTGCCGGGCTGCGGCTCGAAGGAGGTCGAATAGCTCGCATAGGGCGCGAAGCCATTGTCGAAATTGTACATCAGCGCGACGCGGCCGGTGCGGGCGGTGTCGTCCTGCTTGGTCACGATGCCCGTGCTCATGGCGCGGGTGCGGGCTTCCGCCCGGTCGAAGCGGCCGCCGACGAGCAGCGACAGCCGGTCGAGCTTGATCTGGTTCTGCAGATAGATGCCGTACTGCGTCGTCGTCTGCTTCGTGCCCGCGAGCGGCGGCAGGGCGAAGGGCAGCCTGCCATAGACCGGGTTGGTGTAGTCCAGCGGCTGCACCGTGCCGCCGGCGCCGGTGAAGGCAGTGCCGTCCGTCCAGTAGCCGTCGACGCCGAGCAGCAGCTTGTGGGTCAGCGGCCCGGTGCGGAAATCGGCCTGGAGCTGGTTGTCGATCCCGGCGGTGCGGGCCTTCTCGTTCGACATGGTGACGCGGCGGTTTAGCGTCTTCTGGTCGGCCGCGATGCCGCCGACCGCGACCGTCCGGAAGCGCGATTCGAGGTCCGACAGGCGCAGGTTCTGGCGGAAGGAGAAGATATCGTTGAAGCGATGCTCCAAGGTGTAGCCGATATTGGCCTGGTTGCGGCTATAGCCCTCGAAATTCGGTTCGCCCGGAAAGAAATTGGTCGGGATGCGGCCGTTGCGGCTCGGCAGCACGGTGCCGACCGCCGGGATGAAGCCGTAGAATCCGGTCTCGGGGTCCCGCTGGAACGAGGCCAGCAGCGTGAAGCTGGTGGCGCCATTGGGGCGATAGGTGACGGAGGGCGCGATGAAGATGCGCTCCTCGCGGGTGAAGTCGACCTGCGTGTCGGCGGCGCGGCCGAGGCCGACGACGCGATAGAGCCAGGTCTTCTCGGGATCGACCGGCCCGCCGAAATCGAAGGCCATCTGGGCGCGTTCGAAGCTGCCGTATTGGAGCTGCACCTCGCCGTGCCGCTCCTCCTTCGGGCGCTTGCTGATCATGTTGACGATGCCGCCGGGCTTCACCTGCCCGAAGACGACGGAGGAGGGGCCACGTAGCACCTCGATCCGCTCCAGACCCCAGACCTCGTAGGAGGGGACGAGGAAGTTGACGCCCCGCTGATAGCGCAGCCCGTCGAGATTGTTGACGAAGCCGGCGCCGGAGCCCGAGCCACCGAAGCCGCGGATGAAGACGCTATCATAGCGCCCCATCGACAGCCGCGTCTCGCCGACCACGCCTGCCGTGTAGCGCAGGGCCTGGCTGACGTTCTGCGCGCCCTGGTCGTCCATCTGCTGGCGGGGGACGACGGTCACCGATTGCGGCGTCTCGATCAGGGGCGTGTCGGTCTTGGTTGCGCTGTCGCTGCGACGCGCCACATAGCCGTCGACCGGGCCGCTGGCGTGCTCGCCCTGCACCTCGATCATGTCGAGGCCGATGGTGGCGCCGCCCTGCGTCGCCGTGCCGTTCTGGGCGAGGGCTGCCCCCGTCCCGGCGATAATGGCTGCGAGGGCGACCCCAGCCTTCCAGGCCGCATGGTTGCCGATATTGATGCCGGTCATGCTCGAAATTCCTGCCCCAGGCGCGCATGGCGCCGCGTCTGCCGGGGTTCTTTCAGGAAGCCGGTATGGCCGGCAACGCGCTTGGCTTTCGATCGCGGCAGTATTTCTTTCGGTCGTGTTTCGAACGCGTCCAACGAAGAACCAAGGGGGCGTGAATCAACGCAGCGCGCTCGGCGCGACGCCGAAACGTTTGCGGAAAAGGCCGGAGAAATGAGCCGGGGTATAACCGACGCGGAAGGCGGCGACCGCGACGCTCGCCTCGCCGCTGGCGATCATCGCATAGGCCTGCTGCAGCCGCTGCTCCTGCAGATAGGCGAAGACGCTGGCGCCGAATTCGGCGCGGAAGGCGGAGGTCAGCTTGGTCGGGTTCAGGCCGCTGAGACGCGCCAATTCCGCCAGGCTCGGTGGGGTGTCGATCGTCTCGAGCAGGCGGTCGCGGGCCAGATGCACCTGTTCGCGCAGGCGTGGGCCGAGCCTCGCCGGCCGAGCCTGCCGCTCCCCGAGCATCCGCTCCAGCACCAGCGCTCCCAGCTCGAGTGCCTTGCCGGCAAGATAGAGCGGGCGCAGCGATTCGCTGACCGGACACTCGGCCATCTGCAAGGCGAGCGAGCGGATCGGCGCATCCGCCGGGCGCACCCACAGGCGGGTATCGGCCGAGCAGGCCAGTCGCGCCGCCTCGGCGACGTCGCTACCGAACTCGCGCGCGACGAAGTCGACATCGAACTGCATCAGGGCGTAGCGCAGCGTGCCGTCGGCGAGGCCGGTGCGCCGCTGCATGTGCTGGCCACCATTGGCGGCCACCAGCATGGTCGGTCCGTCGAGCAGGACGGCCGGTCGGTCGTCGAGTTCCAGCGCCTGGCGCCCCTCCAGCATGATCGCGACCTTGAGCCCCCGCCTCATCGGCCCGGCGACACGCTCGCCCTCCTGGATCGAAAAGCGGCCGGCGGAGAGCGAGAGATTGCGCGAGAACAGCTCCAGACTTGCGGGGGGCTCTCGGGTCGAGCCGGGGCGGGGGGACATCGCGACCTCTGCTAGGATCGCGTGACAATAGGAGTGCGTCGTAGAAAATCAAGCAAAATCAATAGTTTAAAGGGATTCTAAGGTTGGCGGGCAGGGTCTCCACTGCCTCGCCCGAAGGTGCCGCGCCTACAGATAGGGCGGCGTGCAGGCGCTGACCACGATGCAGCGCGCCGAACCGATATTGCGGAACCGGTGGGGAATGCGGCTGTCGAAGAGATAGGCGTCGCCGGGGGCGAGGACCTTGATCTGGTCGCCGACGGTGACCTCCAGCTCGCCCGCCAGCACCACGCCGCCCTCGTGCGATTCGTGCTTGAGCATGGCGGCGCCGGTGTCGGCGCCCGGCTCGTAGCATTCGTGCAGGATCTGCAGGTTGTGGGCCTGCGCGTCGCCGACCTGGCGGAAGGACATCTGCCCGCGGCTGTCGCCGCCATTGACCTGGTGCAGACGCGAGGTCAGGTCGAGCAGGTCCGAAGCCTCGAAGAAGACCTTGTCCTTCGGCGTCCTGGCCTCGTCAAAAAAATTCACCATCGTCATCGGGATGCCGTCGAGGATCTTGCGCAGCGACGCGACTGACGGGCTGTTCCGGTTCTGCTCGATCAGCGAGATCAGGCTGTGGGTAACGCCGGAGCGCGCGGCGAGTTCGCGCTGGGAAAGCCCGGCTGCAACCCTTAATTCCTTCAGCCTTCCGCCGACATCAAAGCTCATTTTTGTGCTCTCTCCCGATCCGGTGCGCCTTGTCGTTCCTGCGCATTTTGCACGGGGCGCCTGCTCGACGGCCCTTGCCATGTTCAATATTCTGAGCAATGCTGACGGAAAGCCAATAAGAAAATAGTGTCATGGGGAACCGGCGGAGTGGAATAGTTTTCGCGTTCAGAGCAGACCGTCCAGACTAAAATCCTGATCCCGCGCGATAGGGGCGTGTGGAAGCGATGTTCCGTTTCCATGTGACGGTAGCTGCTTGCCGAATACTAGTCGCATGCCAAGGCCCATGGCGAGAAGTCAACAGGGAAAACAGGGTAAGCAGGGCCGATGACGCAAGCGGAGACCGTTTTGTTGAATGGCCGCATCTTCTGCGGTTTGGCGGAAGGCTTCGCGGAAGCCTTGGCGATCGCTGGCGGCAAGGTGCTCGCGACCGGGTCGGCCACGGAGATCGCGGCGCTCCAGGGGCCCGGCACGAAAATCGTCGATCTCGCCGGCCGCGTTGCCATTCCCGGCCTCAACGACGCGCATATGCACCTGCTCCCGCTCGGCCTCGCGATGAGCGAGGTCAATCTGCGTCCCGAGGAGGGCGTCAACAGCATCGACGAGGTTCTGCGCCGTGTTGCGGCTGCCGCCAAGGGCAAGAAGCCCGGCGAGTGGGTGATCGGTCGGGGCTACGACCACAACGAGCTCGCCGAGGGCCGTCATCCGACCGCCGAGGAGCTGGACCGCATCGCCCCGGACAATCCGGTCTACATCAAGCGCACCTGCGGCCATGTCGGCGTCGTCAACAGCCGGGCCATGGCCGCGGCCGGCATCGGCCACAACACGCCGAGCCCGGCGGGCGGCCTGATCGAGCGGCGCGACAACAAGCTCACCGGCCTGCTGGCGGAGAGCGCCATGCGGTTGATCGTCGAGGCGATGCCGCAGCCGAGCGTCGCGGAGCTCAAGGCCGCGATCGAGAAGGCCGGGCACTACATGCTGTCCCAGGGCTTCACCAGCGTGATGGATGCCGGTGTCGGCATGGGCGCTGGCATGGCCGAGATCGAGGCCTATGAGGAGGTCGCGCGCGCCGGCACCTTGCCGGTCCGGACCTGGGTCTGCATCTACGGCAATGCCGATGGTATTGGCGACGAGGCCCATGCGGCGGGTTACCGCTTCGGCCGCGAGACCGGCCTGCTGCGCTACGGCGCGATGAAGGTCTTCGGCGATGGTAGTGCCGGCGGTCTGACCGCCGCGATGAGCGAGCCCTACCTCGTCGGCGATCCCGATAACCGCGGCATCTTCATCTATTCCGATGCCGACATGCATCGCTATCTCCGGCACTACCACGAGCTCGGCTACCAGCTCGCGATCCATGCCATCGGCGATGCCGCGATCGAGCAGGTGCTGTCGGGCATGGAGAAGGCCGACAGCCCCGAGCACCCGATCCGCGGGCGCCGCCACCGCATCGAGCATTGCGGCTTCCTGACCGACGGCCAGCTTGCCCGTATGGCCGCCGCCGGCATCGACCCGGTGCCGCAGCCGGCCTTCATCTACGAGTTCGGCGATCTCTATGTGATCAATCTCGGGCAGGAGCGCGCCGGCGCCTCCTATCCGATGCGCAAATGGCTCGATGCCGGCCTCCACGCCGCGGCGAGCTCGGATGCCCCGGTCTGCGCCACCGACCCGTTCAAGAACCTCTTCACCATGGTCACCCGCCAGACCAAGCGCCATACCGAGATCGGCGGCGCCGAGAAGCTGAGCATGGAAGAGGCGGTGCACGCCTATACCTTGCTCGGCGCCTATACCCAGTTCGCCGAGGACAGCCTCGGCCGGCTGGTGCCGGGCCAGTTCGCCGACATCGCCGTGCTCTCGCACGACATCTTCGCGGTCCCGGTCGAGGCGGTCGAGAACGAGGTGCGTTGCGACCTGACCCTGCTCGCTGGCGACGTCGTCTTCGACCGCCACGGCCAGGTCGCGGCCGCCGCGCAATAGGTCGGAGCGCTCTTCATGCTGCGACATGCATTGCAAAGGCTATTGCTGGTCCTGCCGGTCCTGCTCGGCGTCCTGCTGATCGGCTTCCTGCTGATGCAGGTCGTGCCGACCGACCCGGCGCAGGTCCGCGCCGGGCCGACCGCGACCCAGGACGTGGTCCAGGCCATCCGCCAGGAGCTCGGGCTCGACCAGCCCCTCTGGAAGCAGTTCCTCATCTATATCGGGCGGCTGGCGCAGGGCGATCTCGGCGTCTCGATCATCAACAACGTCCCCGTCGTGCAGGAGCTCGGCAACACCATCGGCCCGACGCTCGAGCTGATGTTCGCCTCGCTGGTCTGGGCGATCCCGCTCGGCATGCTGCTCGGCACCGTCGGCGCCTATTTCCGCGGCTCGCTCCTCGACCGCGCGATCATGGCGGTCTCGGTGGCCGGGGTCTCGCTGCCGGTCTTCTTCCTCGGCCTCGGGCTGATCTGGCTCTTCGGCTTCAAATATCCGATCCTGCCCTTTACCGGCCGCATCGGTCCGCTCTGGACCTGGGAGGGCCTGCAGGGGATCATCCTGCCTGCGATCACGCTCGGCGGCGTCTTCGTCGGCCCCGTCGCCCGCATGACGCGCACCTCGGTGCTCGACGAGCTCAACGCCGACCATGTCCGCACCGCCCGTGCCAAGGGGCTGACCGAGTCGGCCGTGGTGCTGAGGCATACGCTGCGCAACGCGCTCGTCCCGGTCGTCACGCTGATCGGCCTGCAGATCGGCTTCCTGCTCGGCGGCGCCGTGGTCACCGAGACGGTGTTCAGCTGGCCGGGGATCGGCCGGCTCGCCGTCGGCGCCATTCTCTCCAGCGACCTGCCGATGGCGCAGGGCACGATCATCGTGCTCTCGCTCGGCTTCATCCTGGTCAATCTCGCGGTGGACGTCCTCTATGCCGTGCTCGACCCGCGTGTGAGGGGCGCCTGATGAGTTCCGTCCCCAGCCAGCTCAAGCCCGGCAGCGGCGCGGTCGAAGCCGCCGTGAGCGTGGCCGCCGCCACGCCCGTCCGCCGGAAAACCGTGCTCCGGATGCTCGTCTCCGACACCGGCGCCTGCATCGCGCTCGCCCTCGTCGTGCTCGCGATTCTTGGCGCGGCCTTCGCACCCTGGCTCGCGCCGACCGACCCCTTCGGCAACGACCTCGCCAACACGCTGAAGCCCCCGGGCGAGATGGGACTGCTCGGCACGGACGGGCAGGGCCGCGACATGATCACAAGGCTGCTCTTCGGCCTGCGGACGACGCTGCTGATGGGGCTCGCCTCCGTCGTCTTCGGCTGCCTGATCGGCGGGGTCATCGGCTTCGCCGCCGCCTATTATCCGAAGGCTTCGGGCGTGCTGATGCGGCTGATGGATGTGCTGCTCTCCTTCCCCGCCATCCTGTTCGGCCTCGCCATCGCCGCGATCTTCGGCCCCGGCCTGCTGGCGGTCATCATCGCGCTTTCCATCGCCACCGTGCCGCTGATGGCGCGCGTCGTGCGCGGCTCGGCGCTGGTGGTGCTGCAGCAGGGCTATATCGAGGCGGCCCGTTCGCTGGGCCTGAGCGATCTGCGCATCATCCTGCGCTACGTCCTGCCGAACTGCCTCTCGGCCATCTTCGTCTTCGTCACGCTGCGCTTCGGCCAGGTGATCCTGCTCGGCGCCGCCCTGTCCTTCCTCGGACTCGGTGCCCAGCCGCCCACCGCCGAGCTCGGCTCGATGGCGGCGGACGGGCGCAACTTCCTGTTCTTCGCGCCGCATGTCTCGGTCCTGCCGAGCCTGGTGATCTTCGCCGTCGTGCTGGCCTTCAACGTCCTCGGCGATGCGCTGCGGGACGCGCTCGATCCCAAGCTGCGCAAATAGCAGCCGACATCAACCAAGAAGCGTCAAAAGGGGATTTGCTCGATGCTCAAACTTTCAACTCTGCTTCTCGCCGGCGCGGCCGCCGCGACCTTCGCCGCGGTACCCGCCGTCGCCCAGCAGAAGGCGCCGCTCTCGATCCTGCGCATCATCGATGCCGACAATTACGACCCGATCCGCTCGACGGCGACCGCGGCGGCCGAGGTCATGTACATGCTCGCCGACACGCTGGTGACGGTCGACTTCGACATGAAGACGATCAAGCCGGGCCTCGCCGAGAGCTGGACCATCTCGCCCGACGGCATGACCTACACCTTCAAGCTGCGCAAGGACGTGAAGTTCTGCGACGGCCGGCCGATGACGATCGACGACGTCGTCTATTCGCTGAAGCGCTGGATCGACCCGGCCAGCAAGTCGCCGGTCTCCTTCCGCGCCGGCCCGGTCAAGGACATCCGCGCCGATGGCGACTCGACGCTGATCTACGAGCTCAAGGAGCCCTATAGCGACCTGCTCTTCCAGCTGGCGCTCTCCTTCGCCTCGGTCGTCGACAAGAACACGGTCGAGAAGCTCGGCCAGAATTTCGGCGTGCAGGGCTTCAACGGCACCGGCCCCTATTGCTGGTCGAAATGGACGCCGCGCCAGGAGCTCGTCCTCAAGAAGAACCCGCACTACAGCTGGGGCCCGCCGATCTACAAGGATCCCAAGCCGCAGATCGACGAGATCGTCTGGAAGGTCATCCCCGAGTCGAACACGCTGATGGCCGCGATCCAGGCCAAGCAGGCCGACGTGACCTACTACATGCCCTATATCGCGCTCGACACGATGCAGCGCATCCCGGGCATGACGGTGCAGCGCCAGGAAAACTACATCTACGACATCTTCATGGGCTTCAAGGTCGACAAGCCCGTCTCGAAGGACGCCGCGATCCGCGAAGCCGTCAACATGGCCGTCGACAAGCAGGCGATCGCCAAGGCGATCTTCTTCGGCAAGGGCCAGGTCCTGCCTTCGCTGCTGAACCCGGCGGTGCTGGATTATGACAAGGATTCTGCCGGCAAGATGCCGAAGCACAACCCGGCCGGCGCCATCAAGCTGCTGGAGGAGGCCGGCTGGAAGCCGGGTTCCGACGGTATCCGCGAGAAGGACGGCCAGAAGGCGAGCTTCACCGTCTACGGCATCCGCAACGACGTGAACCCGCGCATCTCCGAGGCGATGCAGGCCGATCTTCGCAAGGTCGGCATCGAACTGAAGATCCAGCTCTGGGACGCCACCGTTGCCTGGGGCAAGCTGGCGACGCAGGAATTCGACGCCTTCTACATGGCCTATCCCTATGTGACGGCCACCGAGGCGCTGAACCTCTACTTCGCCAGCCGCCAGGTGCCGACGCCGAACCGGATGAACTGGAAGGATCCGAAGACCGACGAGCTGCTCAAGGCCGCGGCGACCGCCGTCGATGCCGGCAAGCGCAAGCAGGCGATCGGCGCCGTCCAGACACAGCTCACCGAGGCGAATGTCTGGGTGCCGCTGGCTTCCCAACCGCTCTGGGTGGTCGCGGGTGACCGGCTCGAGGGCGTGCGTGCCCACGGCATCTACGGCGCCGGCCTCTACAAGGGGCTCGACATCAAGCTGAAGCGCTGAGCTTCCTGAGCGCCGCGCGGTGAGAACCGCGCGGCGCTTTTCTTTGCTGTGCCTGTCGGGAGGAAGGGAAAATCATGACGATCACGGTCATCAAGAACGCCGAAGTCGTTGTCGCCTGGGACGCGGAAGCTTCCCGGCATGTCTATCTGTACGGCGCCGATGTCGCCTTCGAGGACGGCACACTGCTTTATGTCGGGGCCCGCTACGAAGGGCAGGCCGACGAGACCGTCGACGGCAGCGGGCGCATGGTCATGCCCGGCCTCGTCAACATCCACTCGCACCCGTCGAGCGAGGCGCTGAACAAGGGTTTCCTCGACGAGCTCGGCTCGCCCGCGCTCTATAATTCCTCGCTCTACGAGTTCATGCCGATCCTGCGGCCCGACGCCGAGACGGTGCCGGATTGCGTGCAGGTCGCCTATTCCGAGCTCCTGCTCTCCGGCGTCACCACGCTCGCCGATCTCTCGGTCGCCCATCCCGACTGGATCGACCTTGCGGCCAATAGCGGCCTGCGCGTCTGCGTCTCGCCGATGTTCCGCTCGGCCCGCTGGTACACGAAGAACGGCCATGTCGTCGAATATGAATGGGACGAGAAGGCCGGTGCCGCCGCCATGGAAACCGCCTTCGACGTTATCGAGAAGGCGCAGAAGCACCCTTCAGGCCGGCTCTTCGGCATGGTCTGTCCGGCGCAGATCGACACCTGCAGCGAGGGGTTGATCAAGGACAGCCACGCCGAAGCGAAGCGCCGTAACCTGCCCTGGCAGATCCACGCGGCCCAGTCGACGGTCGAGTTCCACGAGATCACCCGCCGTCATGGCGTGACGCCGATCCAGTGGCTGGAGAAGCTCGGCGTGCTCGGCAGTACCAGCATCGTCGGCCACGGCATCTTCCTCGACGACTACCCGCGCCTCGGCTGGCACAGCCGCCGCGACCTCGCGCTGCTGGCCGAGACCGACACGATGGTCGCTCATTGCCCGACGGTGTTCATGCGCCGCGGCATCGCGCTCGACGATTTCGGGCGCTACCGCCGCGCCGGCGTTCGCATCGGCCTGGGTACCGACACCTATCCGCACAACATGCTCGAGGAGATGCGCCATGTCGGCTATGTCGCCCGGCTGATGGCGGAGAACCCGCGCACGCTCACCACCACCGACATCTTCGAGGCCGCGACCACGGCCGGCGCCGCCGCGCTCGGTCGCGACGACATCGGCCGGCTGGAGGCGGGCTGCAAGGCCGACCTCGTCATGGTCGACCTCAAGCACCCGATGATGCAGCCGCGCCGCGATCCCGTGCGCAGCATGGTCTATGCCGCCGCCGAACGTGCCGTCGACCGCGTCTATGTCGACGGCAGGCTCGTCGTGCGCGACGGCACCGTGCTGACCATGGATTATCCGGCCGCCGCGCTGCGCCTCCACGAGGGCCAGAAGCGGACGGAAGCGGCGGCGCCGGGCAATGACTGGGTCAAGCGCCCCGTGACGGACTACTCGCCGCTGACCTTCCCGGTGAAGTGAGCGGAACATCCGCCGTCATGCTCGCCCTTGTGGCGAGCATCCACGCCTTGGACACCGCACAGCATCGCTGAAGACGTGGATGGTCGGGACAAGCCCGACCATGACGCCGTGGTTGTGCGAACGGTCCGCACTCCAACGGCGCATCGCTGCATCGTGAGCCCCCTGCGTCACGCCGCCCGCTTTCGGACGGCGCGATCCGGCGATAGGTTGTGCCCATGTCGCAGGCAGACGAGACAACGCAGACGGAGGCCGGCTCTTCGAGCCGTCTGGGCCTCATGCTGATCGGCGGAGGCTTCTTCGCCCTGTTTCTCACCGGCCTGCTGCTCTGGTGGCGCGAAGGCGACCGGCTCTTCACCGACGGTCTGATCGCCGCCATCGTCGCATGCTTCTAGCGGCTTTCGCCGCCTGCCCGGGAATGTCTCCGTGAATCGCCGTATCGTACTGCCTCTCGTCGTCTTCCTGGCCGGCGCGCTCGCGCTGGCCGCAGCCGCGATTCTGACCTTCTCGCCGGGACGCCAGGGCAGCGGCACGGCAAGCGTCGGCGGCCCGTTCACCCTGACGACACAGGAGGGCAAGCCGCTCTCCGACACGGATCTGAAGGGCTCGCCCTTCCTGGTCTTCTTCGGCTTCACCCATTGCCCGGACATCTGCCCGACCAAGCTGTTCGAGATTTCCGAGGCGCTGCGGGCTGCCGGCGACGGCGACAAGGCCAAGAAGCTCAAGGCCCTGTTCATCACCGTCGATCCCGAGCGCGACACGCCGGAGGCGATGAAGAGCTATCTCGGCTCCTTCGATTCGAGGATCGTCGGGCTGAGCGGCGACCGTGCCGCCATCGATGCGGTGATCAAGACCTATCGTGCCTATGCCAAGAAGGTGCCGCTGAAGGATGGCGACTACACGATGGATCACACCGCCCTGGTCTATCTGATGGGTAAGGACGGCAGCTTCGTCGGCGCCTTCAATATCGAGCAGACTCCGGCGCAGGCCGCAGCGGAGTGGCTGCGCCACTCCTGATCGCTTCGACCGGCGCGCGTTGCCGCGCCAGCCCGTGCTCGGTCTTGTTCCAGACGAAGCGGCGATTGGCGTATTCGTAGAGCGCCATCCAGGCCGCGATCGAGACCAGCCCGTGATAGAGCGGCAATAGCGGCAGAAGCGGCAGCAGGCGGAAGGAGCCGCGGCGCAGCGCGCCGATGGCAGGCGGAACGAAGAGCGCCACGCTGCCGAATATCCAGAGCCCGAACGCGATGGTCGAGCCCAGCGTGGCGAGCGCGCCTGCCGGCTCCAATAGCGATCCGTCCCAATAGGCGATCAGGGCGGCGATGGCGAAGAAGGGATAGCCGAGCGCCGCCACCACGGTGCCGAGCGCCAGCGACAGGAAGACGAATGTCGCGCCGAAGCCGGCTTCGCGCAGCAGCCGCAGCGGCGCACGCGAATGGGTCACCATCGTCTGGAGATAGCCCTTGATCCAGCGCGAGCGCTGCTTGAGCCAGGCCCGGATGGAGAGCGGCGCCTCCTCGCGCGTCGTCGACGGCAGGTCGTCGATGCGATAGCCGGCGCGCACCAGCCTCAAGCCGAGATCGGCATCCTCGGTGACGTTCCAGGCATCCCACCCGCCGATGGCCCCCAGCACCTCCGTCCGGAAATGGTTCGACGTGCCGCCCAACATGATCGGCAGCTGGAACCGCAGCAGGCCGGGGTTCAGTACGTCGAAAAGCCCGGCATATTCGAGGGCGAAGAGACCGGTCAGCACCTTTTCCGAAGCGTGATCGATGACGAGGCGCGCCTGCAGGCAGGCGAGCTCCGGCGGCGCGCGCAGGAAACGCGCAGCGGCCATCCGAAGCTGCTGCGGATCGGGGATGTCCTCGGCGTCGAAGATCGTGAAGAGCGAGCCTCGCGCCTCCAGCAGCGCAAGATTGAGCGCGCGCGGCTTGGTGCGTGGGAGGCCGGGCGGCACGATCGCGACCGTGAAATGCGCCGGCAGTGTCATCTCCGCCAGGGCGGCCCGCATAACGGCGTCATCGGCCTCGATCAGCAGGCGGATGTCGAGCTTGGCCGGCGGATAATCGAGGGCGCAGAGCGCGTCCGTCAGTTGTCGCAGCACTGCCACTTCGCGGTACATCGGCACCGCGACCGTGTAGATCGGCAGCCTCGCATCGTCGATGCGCCAGCGGTGGCTCTGCCAGAGGTCGGGCGTCGCGCGCTCGATGGCGGTGGCCAGCCGCAGCAGGATGAGGCCGAGGAAAAGCGGCCCGAGCAGCAGGGCGAGGGCGAAGAAGGTCTCGAGCGGCGCGAGCACGCCGCCGGCGGCCGCAGCCGCGAGGCCGAGGCCCGCCGCCACCATCTGGCCGCGGCTGGCGCCGCTGCGCGCGCTGTCGCGGACGAGCCCCGCATCGTCGAGGCCGGCGACATGCCGGGCCAGTTCTGCCGCATTGGCCTCGCGCAGCGCCGTGGCAAGGCGGCTCGGCGTCGTCACGGCGATATCGTCGCGCCGCCGCGGCCCGGCTTCGATCATCCGGTGCAGCGCCGCCCCTTCCGGCGCGAGAACGAAGCGGAAGGGGGATCCGGCCGCGGTTGCCGCGAAGCCCTGGCCCAGGATGGCGCGATAGCCGCCGCCCGCCAGCAGCGCCGGTGGATCGGCCCGGAAGGGCAGGCCCAACTCGGCCGCAAGGGCTCGGTAGAAGCCGGTCTCGTCGATCAGGCCGAGCGCTATGGCTTCGCGGGCCGGATCGGTGCGGTTGCGGGCAGCACGCCGGGCGATCTCGGCCAGAGCCGAGACCGGAAACCCGTAGCGCGTCAGGAAGGCGAGTTCGACCGGCAGGCCGGCAGCCGTCTGCCCGGCCTCGACTGGATAGCCGTCGTTACCGCTGCCCCCCACCGGCCCCGGTCCCGCCCCTCGACGTGCTCCCGGCGCGGTCGCGCCAGGACATCCCATGCTTGCCGGTCCGGCCGCGGGAGTCGAGAGAGCGGATCTTGGACTTTCGGCGGGCCTTCGCCGCGCTCAGCGGCTCGCCAGGATCTCCGCGACCTGAGGGATGTCCTTGTCGCCGCGCCCCGAGAGATTGACCACCATCAGGTGATCCTTCGGCTTCTGCGGGGCGAGCTCGGCGACGCGGGCGAGCGCGTGTGCCGATTCCAGCGCCGGGATGATGCCCTCCAGCCTGGAGATCAGCTGGAACGCCTCCAGCGCCTCCTCGTCGGTGGCGGAGAGGTACTTCACCCGGCCGACATCGTGCAGCCAGGAATGCTCCGGCCCGATGCCGGGATAGTCGAGCCCGGCCGAGATCGAATGCGCGTCCTTGATCTGCCCGTCATCGTCCATCAGCAGGAAGGTGCGGTTCCCGTGCAGCACGCCGGGGCGCCCGCCGGTCAGCGAGGCCGCGTGCAGCCCGCTCGGGATGCCATGGCCGGCCGCCTCGACGCCGTAGATCTCGACGCTTGCGTCGTCGAGGAAGGGGTGGAACAGCCCCATCGCGTTCGAGCCGCCGCCGATGCAGGCGACCAGCGAATCCGGCAGGCGGCCTTCGGCCTCCTGCATCTGCTCGCGCGTCTCCTTGCCGATGATCGACTGGAAGTCGCGCACCATCGCCGGATAGGGATGCGGGCCGGCGACCGTGCCGATGCAGTAGAAGGTCGTCGCGACATTGGTCACCCAGTCGCGCAGCGCCTCGTTCATCGCGTCCTTGAGCGTCTTGGTGCCGGATTCGACCGGGACGACCTTGGCGCCGAGCATCTGCATGCGGAACACGTTCGGCGCCTGACGGGCGACGTCGACCGCACCCATATAGACGATGCATTCCAGCCCGTAGCGGGCGCAGAGCGTCGCGGTGGCGACGCCGTGCTGGCCGGCGCCGGTCTCGGCGATGATGCGCTTCTTGCCCATGCGCCGCGCCAGCAGGATCTGGCCGAGCACGTTGTTCACCTTGTGGGAGCCGGTGTGGTTCAGCTCCTCGCGCTTCAGGTAGACCTTCGCCCCGCCGAAATGCTCGGTCAGGCGCTCGGCGAAATAGAGCGGCGAGGGCCGGCCGACATAATGCTTCAAGCCGTCGGTCATCTCGGCGTGATAGGCCGGGTCGGCCTTGGCCTCGTTATAGGCCTGCTCCAGCTCGAGGATCAGCGGCATCAGCGTCTCGGCGACGAAGCGGCCGCCGAACAGGCCGAAGCGGCCGTTCTCGTCCGGGCCGTTGCGGTAGCTGTTCGGGTTCGAGGGGGCGTTCATGCCGTCTAGCCTTCCTGCACTGTCGCGGCGGCCTTGCGCGCCGCCGCGATGAATTCCGCGATCCGGGCCGGGTCCTTGACCCCTGGCGCGCTTTCGACGCCCGAGGAGACGTCGACGCTCGCCGGCCGGGCGATGCGGATCGCATCCGCGACATTGGCCGGATTGAGCCCGCCCGATAGCATGAAGCGCAGGCTGGGGTCGAGGTCGGCGAGCAGCGTCCAGTCGAAGGGGCGGCCATGGCCGCCGGGATAGGCGGCATCCTTCGGCGGCTTGGCGTCGAGCAGCAGGCGGTCGGCCGCGTCGCGATAGGCCGCGACGGCCTCGAGGTCTTCGGCCGTGGCGATGCCGAGCGCCTTCATCACCGGAACGCCGACGGCACGGCGCAGCGCGGCGGTCTCATCGGGCGTCTCGCGGCCATGGAGCTGCAGCCAGTCCGGCTTCAGCGCCGCGACGAGTTCGGCTGCCTGCCGCTCGTTCCAATCGACGATCAGCGCGACGATCTCGGTCTTGCCGCGGGCGATGGCCGCGAGTTCCGCGGCGCGCTCCAGGGTCACGAAGCGCGGGCTTTTCGGATGGAAGTTGAGCCCGATCATGTCGGCGCCGGCATCGAGCGCGGCGTGCAGGGTCTCCGGCGTGGAAAGGCCGCAGATCTTGACCGGGATTGGCGAATTCATCGACATGGCGGCGCCTTTAGCACGGTCCGTTCGCCGGCGCATGCCGTACTTGCGACATGATCGCGAAGGAAGCCATTGTGAGACGGGCGAAGAAGGGGTTGCGGCATTGGTCCGGCTGGGCATGGGCAGGCGCGGTCTGGCGGTTCTGGCGGCGCTGCTCGCCGTCTCCGGCCTCGCCGCGGCGGTGTTGTATTACGTCAGCCAGCCGCACACCCTGCGCCTCGCCGTCGGCCCCCTCGGCTCGGAGGATGCGCGCATGGCGGCCGCCTTCGTCCAGGGCCTCAATCGCGACAAGGCCGCCATTCGCCTGCGGCTCGTGCTGACGGAGGGCTCCGAGGATAGCGCGCGCAAGATCGATGCCGGCCTGGCCGACCTCGCCATGCTGAGGCCCGACATCGCCATGCCGTCGACCGCCGACACGGTGCTGATCACCCGCCGGACCTATCCCTTCTTCATCACTGCCAAGGAAACGGCGATCGGTCGCATCGCCGATCTGCGCGGCCGTAAGATCGGCGTGGTGCGCGATCCGGCCGGCAACATCGCCCTTTTGAAGCGTGTCCTGGCGCAATACGAGGTCCGGCCCGAAGAGGTCGAGATCGTCGGCCTGTCGCGGGATGAACTGGTTTCGGCCGCCAGGGAAAGGCGCATCGACGTCTTCTTCTCGATCAACGCCGTCGGGTCCCACACCAACAATGACGGTCTGCGCCGGCTGCGGTCGGCCTGGGGCGAGGATCCCGTGCTGATCCCGATCCGTGAGGCCGATGCGCTGTCGGTGCATTACCGGGCGATCGAATCCGGCGAGATCGTGCGCGGCGCGCTCGGCGGCGATCCGCCCCGGCCGGCGGAGAGCCTGCAGACCATCTCGATCACCTCCCGCCTCGTGGCCGCGCAGGCGCTCGACGACAATCTCGTCGGCGAGCTGACCAAGGACATCCTCGGCCTGCGGCTGACGCTGGCCACCGAGCTGCCGGCCGTGCAGGCCCTGGAGACCCCTTCGACCGACAAGGATGCGCCGCTGCCGGTCCATTCCGGCGCCGCCGCCTATATAGACGGCGAGCAGGAGACCTTCTTCGATCGCTATGGCGACTGGTTCTACATCAGCGCGATGGCGCTCTCGGCGCTGGGCACTGGCGGCGCGACCCTGCTCGGCCGCGAGAACGCCAACCGGCGCCGGCGCGCCATGTCCGGCCTCGATCAGCTGCTTGCCCTGCTTGCGATCATCCGCTCCTGCGAGGACGAGGCGGAGCTGGCGAGGCTGGGCCGCGAGGCCGACCAGATCCTGACCCGCGTGCTCGCGGACTACGCCAGGGGCGACCTCGACACCGCCGCGCTCGCGGCCTATCGCCTGGCCATCGATCAGGTCGGCCGGGCGGTCGCCGAGCGCCAGCGCACGCTGGCAGAGGATTGAGCCTCTTCATCTTTTACGGGCCTGTGCGGTTGCCGAAACGCCCTCCAGCGTTTATGTGCAGCGCACCGAATTCCAGATTCACGTGAAACAGGCTGCGCCGGCGGGGCTTCGAACCTGGCCGGCTCGTGGCCTTGAAAGCAAGGCCCAGACCCGCATGTCCATGCGCAACATCGCCATCATCGCGCACGTCGACCATGGCAAGACGACCCTCGTCGACAAGCTGCTGCAGCAATCCGGCGCCTTCCGCGAGAACCAGCGCGTCGCCGAGCGCGTGATGGATTCGAACGACATCGAGAAGGAGCGCGGCATCACCATCCTGGCCAAGGCGACCTCCGTCGTCTGGAAGGATACGCGCATCAACATCGTCGACACCCCCGGCCACGCCGATTTCGGTGGCGAGGTCGAGCGCATCCTGAACATGGTCGACTCGGCGATCGTGCTGGTCGACGCGGCCGAAGGCCCGATGCCGCAGACCAAGTTCGTGGTCTCGAAGGCGCTGAAGCTCGGCCTTCGTCCGATCGTGGCGATCAACAAGGTCGACAAGCCCGACGCCCGCACCCAGGAAGTCATCAACGAGGTCTTCGACCTCTTCGCCGCGCTCGACGCCACCGACGAGCAGCTCGACTTCCCGATCCTCTACGGCTCGGGCAAGCAGGGCTGGATGGCGCCCTCGCCGGAAGGCCCGCAGGACCAGGGCCTGGCCCCGATGTACGACCTCATCCTCAAGCATGTGCCGGCGCCGAAGGTCGAAGAGGGGCCGTTCCGCATGATCGGCACGCTGCTCGAGGCCAACCCCTATCTCGGCCGCATCATTACCGGCCGCGTCACCTCCGGCGTCGCCAAGCCGAACCAGACGATCAAGGTGCTCTCGGGCGACGGCTCGACCGTCGAGACCGGCCGCATCTCCAAGATCCTCGCCTTCCGCGGCATCGAGCGCCAGCCGATCGAGGAAGCCGTCGCGGGCGACATCGTCTCGATCGCCGGCCTGGTGAAGGGCACTGTCGCCGACACCTTCTGCGATCCGGCCGTCAGCGAGCCGATCGAGGCCCAGCCGATCGACCCGCCGACCGTCTCGATGACCTTCACGGTCAACGATTCCCCGCTCGCCGGCACCGAGGGCGACAAGGTCACGAGCCGCATGATCCGCGACCGCCTGTTCAAGGAAGCCGAGGGCAATGTCGCGCTCAAGGTCGAGGAATCCTCGGACAAGGACTCGTTCGTCGTTTCGGGCCGCGGCGAGCTTCAGCTCGCGATCCTGATCGAGACGATGCGCCGCGAGGGTTTCGAGCTCGGCGTCTCGCGTCCGCGCGTCGTGCTGCAGCGCGACGCCAACGGCCAGCTCCTGGAGCCGATCGAGGAAGTCCTGATCGACGTCGACGAGGAGCACTCGGGCGTCGTCGTGCAGAAGATGAGCGAGCGCAAGGCCGACATGCTGGAGATGCGGCCGTCCGGCGGCAATCGCCTGCGCCTGGTCTTCCACGCCCCGACCCGTGGCCTGATCGGCTACCAGGGTGAGCTGCTGACCGACACCCGCGGCACCGCGATCATGAACCGCGTCTTCCACGAGTACATGCCCTACAAGGGCGAGATCGCCGGCCGCCGCAACGGCGTGCTGATCGCGATGGAGACCGGCGAGGCCGTCGCCTACGCGCTGTGGAACCTCGAGGATCGCGGCCCGATGATGATCGAGCCCGGTTGGAAGGTCTATCAGGGCATGATCGTCGGCGAGCACACCCGCGAGAACGACCTCGAGGTGAACGTGCTCAAGGGCAAGAAGCTCACCAACATCCGCACGACCTCGAAGGACGAGGCGGTCCGCCTGACGCCGCCGATCCGGATGACGCTCGAGCGTTCGCTGGCCTGGATCGACGACGACGAGCTCGTCGAGGTGACGCCGAAGTCGATCCGCCTGCGCAAGGCGATCCTCGATCCGAACGATCGCAAGCGCGCGCAGAAGCAGAAGGCCGAAGTGGCCTGAGGAACAGGGCCGCCAGATCTGGCGGCCCTTTTCGTTTCGGCCCGGCTCAGCGGCTCATCAGCAGCGGCAGCGGCGTCGCCTTCAGCAGCGACTGCGTGACGCCGCCGAGCAGCCACTCGCGCAGCCGCGAATGCTTGTAGGCGCCGCAGACGATCAGGTCGGCCCGGAAATCGGCCGCCGCCTGGCGGATCGTCTCGGCCACGTCGTTGCCACCGGACACGGCGACGTTGCGCACGGTCACGGAAGCGCCGTGCCGCGACAGATGCGGCGCCAGCTCCGCCCCCGCGACGAGGCGCGACAGGTCCTTCTCGCCGGTGACGGAGAGGATCTCGACCTCCGCGCCCTTCAGGAAGGGCCGCGTTTCAGCCACCGTCCGCGCCGCGCCGGCGCTGCCGTCCCAGGCGATCAGGAGGCGTCCGGCGGCGAAGGTCTCGCAGCCCGGAGGCACGATGATCACCGGCCGTCCGCTGTCGAACAGGGCGGCTTCGATCAGGCCGCGGTCGCGCTCGGCGGCGTCCTTCTCCAGATCGAGCACGCTGAGGTCGTGGACGCGGGCATGGCTGACGAGCCGCTCGCCGAGCTCCGCATAGACCAGCTGCGGCGTCTCGATCGTGCTGGTCACGCCGGCAAGGCCGGCGCTCGTCCGCGCGAGCTCGGCGAAGCGTTCCGCCAGCGCGCCGATGCGGCGGTTCTCGGCATGGACGAAGGCGACACCGAAATCCCCGACGAGCGAGGCGGGGATGGCGTAACGCATCGCCGCGGCCTGGATCGTCAGATGCGCGCTGGCGTGCTGTGCGAGCGAGAGGGCGTAGCCGAGCGCGGATTCGCGTTCGCCCTGGCCTTCCTCGGTATAGGCGGTGAAGATGCTCTTGATCGACGGGGCCATCGAGATCTCCGGTTGTTGCGCAATGTCCGGGACACGTTTGCCGGATCATTCTGCGCGCGCCTTGCGCTGGGTCAAATGTGATCCCCGCGGCCGATGGCTCCGCCCTGCGCCCGGTGCAGTGCGCGGATGACGGATGCCGCGCTTGTCGGCCGGTTTCGGCTCTGATCCTGTGTGCGGCTTCCGGAGGAGGAACACAGCCATGCAATTCCGCAATCTCGGCCGCTCTGGCCTGCGCGTCTCGCTCGTCGGCCTAGGCTGCAACAATTTCGGCGGCCGCATCGATCTGGAGGCGACGCGCAAGGTCGTCGATGCCGCGATCGAGCACGGCATCACGCTGTTCGACACCGCCGACATCTATGGCGAGCGCGGCGGCTCCGAGACGGCGCTAGGCGAAGTGCTGGGCGCGCGGCGCAAGCAGATCGTGCTGGCGACCAAGTTCGGCATGGATATGGATGCCGAGGGCGTGAAGAAGGGCGGCTCGCGTCGCTACATCATGAACGCGGTCGAGGATTCGCTGCGTCGGCTCAAGACCGACTGGATCGATCTCTACCAGCTCCACCGGCCGGACCCGCTGACCCCGATCGAGGAGACGTTGCGCGCCCTCGACGACCTGGTCCGCCAGGGCAAGGTCCGCTATGTCGGCTGCTCCAACGTCGTCGCCTGGCAGGTCGCCGATGCGCAATGGACGGCGCGCGACCTCGGCATCCCCGGCTTCGCCTCGGCACAGGATGAATACAGCCTGCTCAAGCGCGGCGCCGAGAAGGACCTGATCCCGGCGATCGCCCATTACGGCATGGGGCTGCTGCCCTATTTCCCGCTCGCCAACGGCGCGCTGACCGGGAAGTACAAGCGCGGCGCGGCGATGCCGGAAGGCGCGCGCCTGACCAAGCTGCCGGAGCGCGCCGGCCAGATCTTCAGCGAGGACAACTGGCGCCGGATCGAGGGGCTGACCGCCTTTGCCGAGCAGCGGGGCCACAGCCTGGTCGAGCTCGCCTTCTCCTGGCTCGCGGCACAGCCCGTGGTGTCGAGCGTCATCGCCGGCGCGACCAGGCCCGAGCAGGTCGCCGCCAACGTCAAGGCGGCCGACTGGGCACTGAGCGCCGAAGACCTCGCCGAGATCGACAAGATCACCGCGTAGGGATCACAGGAAGGTCGCGATCTCCTCCAGCGGTTTCTTGCCGATGGCGGGGACGAGGCAATCCTCCTTCGGGTAGCCGACGACGAGCAGGATCAGCGCCTTCTCGTTGTCGGGCCGCCCGCAGATCTGGTTGAGGAAGTTCATCGGCGCCGGTGTATGCGTCAGCGTCGCCAGCCCGGCGTCGTGCAGTGCCGCGATCAGGAAGCCGGTGGCGATGCCGACCGATTCCGGCACGTAATAGTGCTTCACCTTGTTGCCCTGCGCGTCAAAACCCCAGCGCTGGGCGAAGATCGCGATCAGCCACGGCGCGGTCTCGAGGAAGGGCTTCTTGTCGTCCGTGCCGAGATGGGCGAGCGCGTCGAGCCATTCCTCGCCGGCGCGGCCGGCATAGAAGGCGCGCTCCTCCTCCTCGGCGCCCTCGCGGATCAGCTTCTTGCGCTCGGGATCGGAGATGCAGACGAAGGTCCAGGGCTGCTGGTTGGCGCCGGAAGGGGCCGTGCCGGCGACCCGCACCGCCGCCTCGATCAGCTCGCGCGGCACCGGCCGGTCGGCATAGTCGCGCACGGTGCGGCGCTTGCGCATGCGGGCGAGGAATGCCTCGGCACGGGGCAGCATCTCGGCTTCGGGAACGCCCTCGAAGACGAGAGGCATGGTGACATAGGGACTCACGGCGTTCGCTCCTGACGTGTTTTGGTCAGCTTGCTGCGAATTGCAGGTCCGGCGCAATGGACCGGTTGCGTCGGCCCGCTTATGGTCCGCGCCATGAGCGATAAAGCCACGACCGCCCCCGCCCTGAAGCCCGGCGACCATCTCTTCCTGGTCGACGGCTCGAACTTCATCTTCCGGGCCTATTTCCAGTCGATCAACCAGGACCGGAAATACAATGCCCGCTCCGACGGCCTGCCCTCCGGCGCGGTCAGGCTCTTCGCGACGAAACTCTTCCAGTTCGTGCGCGAGGGCGTGCTCGGCGTCAGGCCGACCCATCTCGCCATCGTCTTCGACAAGTCCGAGAACTCGTTCCGCAAGGCGATCTACCCGGCCTACAAGGGCAACCGCTCCGACCCGCCGGCCGACCTCATTCCCCAGTTCCCGCTGATGCGCGAGGCGGTGCGCGCCTTCGGTCTGATTCCGGTCGAGCAGGATGTCTATGAGGCCGACGACCTGATCGCGACCTATGCGAAGCAGGCGCGCGAGGCCGGCGCCGAGGTGCTGATCGTCTCCGCCGACAAGGACCTGATGCAGCTCGTGCGGCCGGGCGTCGCCATGTACGACCCCGCTTCGGGCGACCAGAAGAAGGGTGCGGGCTTCCGCGCCGAGCGCCGCATCGGCGAGCCGGAAGTCGTCGAATATTTCGGCGTCACCCCGGACAAGGTCACCGATGTCCAGGCGCTGGCGGGCGATGCCACCGACAACGTGCCGGGCGCGCCCGGCATCGGCATCAAGACCGCCGCCCAGCTGATCGGCGAGTATGGCGACCTCGAAACCCTGCTGGCGCGCGCCGGCGAGATCAAGCAGCCGAAGCGCCGGGAGACGCTGACCAATCCCGAGGTGGTCGAGAAGGTCCGCATCTCGCACAAGCTCGTCAGCCTGGTCGACGACGTGAAGGTCGAGACACCGCTGGAGAATCTGACGCTGGAGCAGCCCGATCCGGCGAAGCTCATCGCCTTCCTCAAGGCGATGGAGTTCACCACCATCACCAAGCGCGTCGCCGAGGCCTATGAGGCCGATGTCGGGGCGGTCGATGCCGATCCGGCGCTGGCGCCGGGCGGCTCGCGCGCGGCCGAGCTCAAGGCGCTTTATGCTGGCGCCGACGCGATCGAGGACGCCGTCTCGGCCACCACCCCGGCCGCGCCCTCGCCGGCGGCGACCCTGGCGGAGGCGACCGGCGGCGAGGCGGGCTGGATGAAGCCGGCCGATCTCGCGGCGTCCCGCAAGAACGAGGCGATCGCCGGCAAGATCGACCGCTCGACATACGAATGCGTGCGTACGCTCGCCGATCTCGAACGCTGGATCGGCTGGGCCTACGAGGCCGGCCATGTCGCTCTCGATACCGAGACGAACTCGCTCGACGCGATGCAGGCCGATCTCGTCGGCATCTCGCTCGCGGTCGCGCCCGGCCGCGCCTGCTACATCCCGCTCCAGCATCGCGCCGGCGATGGCGGCCTCTTCGACGAAGGCTTGCTGCCCGAGCAAATCCCGGTCGCGCAGGCCGTCGCGGCGCTGAAGCCGCTGCTCGCCGATGCCGGCGTGCTCAAGATCGGCCAGAACCTGAAATACGATCTGCTGGTCCTGGGGCGCCACGGCCTCGCCGTGTCGCCGATCGAGGACACGATGCTGATCTCCTACGCGCTCGATGCCGGCATCAACAGCCACGGCATGGACAAGCTCTCGGAGCTGCATCTCGGCCACGAGACGATCCCCTATGCGCAGGTCGCCGGCAGCGGAAAGTCGGCGGTCACCTTCGACAAGGTGCCGCTCGAGAAGGCGACCGACTATGCCGCCGAGGACGCCGACGTCACGCTCCGCCTCTGGCTCGCGCTGAAGCCCCGGCTCGCGGCCGAGAAGAAGACGGCGGTCTACGAGGTGCTGGAACGGCCGATGGTCGCGGTGCTTGCCGATATGGAGAAGCGCGGCATCGCCATCGACCGGCAGATCCTGTCGCGTCTCTCCGGCGATTTCGCGCAAGGCCTGGCACGGCTGGAGGACGAGATCTACGAGCTCGCCGGCGAGAAATTCACCATCGGGAGCCCCAAGCAGCTCGGCGACATCCTGTTCGGCAAGATGGGGCTGGAAGGCGCCAAGAAGACCGCGACGGGCCAATGGGCGACGGGCGCGGGCGTGCTGGAGGACCTCGCCGAGCAAGGCCACGCCCTGCCTTCGAAAATTCTCGACTGGCGCCAGCTCGCCAAGCTCAAATCGACCTATACGGATTCGCTGCCGGGCTATGTGAACCCGCAGACCAACCGCGTGCACACCTCCTACGCGCTGGCGGCGACGACCACGGGGCGGCTCTCCTCCTCCGAGCCGAACCTGCAGAACATCCCGATCCGCACCGAGGCCGGGCGCAAGATCAGGACGGCCTTCGTGCCGGAGAAGGGCTTCAAGCTGGTTTCCGCCGACTACAGCCAGATCGAGCTGCGCATCCTCGCCCATATCGCCGAGATCCCGCAGCTCAGGCAGGCCTTCGCCGACGGGGTCGACATCCATGCCATGACCGCCTCGGAGATGTTCGGCGTGCCGGTCCAGGGCATGCCGAGCGAGGTGCGCCGGCGCGCCAAGGCGATCAATTTCGGCATCATCTACGGCATCTCGGCCTTCGGCCTCGCCAACCAGCTCGGCATCGGCCGCGAGGAGGCGAGCGCCTATATCCGCAAATATTTCGAGCGCTTCCCCGGCATCCGCGACTATATGGACCAGACCAAGACCCATGTCCGCGCCCATGGCCAGGTCACCACGATCTTCGGCCGGATCTGCCATTTTCCGGCGGTGGCCTCGAAGAACCCGTCCGAACGCGCCTTCGTCGAGCGCCAGGCGATCAACGCGCCGATCCAGGGCTCGGCCGCCGACATCATCCGCCGTGCCATGGTGCGGATGGATGCGGCGCTCGCCGCCGAGCGCCTCAATGCCCGCATGCTCCTGCAGGTCCATGACGAGCTCGTCTTTGAGGTGCCGGAGGCGGAGGTCGAGAAGACCCTGCCGGTGATCGAGAAGGTGATGGTCGAGGCGCCGCATCCGGCCGTGCAGCTCAGGGTGCCGCTCGCGGTCGAGGCCCGCGCCGCCGGCAACTGGGACGAGGCGCACTGAGGCGCGGCGGCCGGAACCCGGCCGATCGTCCGGCGTTGCTGTCTCGGACGCGCCAAGGGGTGCGCGGGTCGGGGGGACGCGGGTCGCGCGTCGGACGCAGGACATGCTCAGCTCATCCGCCTGGAGGCCGTTTCCGCGCTACATGGCCGAACCGGAGCCGGTGGAGGAGACCGAAGAGGTCACGCAATACGAGCACGACCTCATCCTCCGCTACGCCATCGTCGGCATCTTCGTCATCCTGTTCACCGCGACGCTGTATCTCACCAAGGTCATCGCCGTTCCGGTGACGGCCGGCGTGATTTTCGGCCTCGTGCTCGGCCCGCTGGTCGACTGGCTGGTGCGCCATGGTGTGCCGCAGCATCTGGCCGCGGCGACGGTGACCCTGCTCTTCCTCGGCGTCCTGATGGGCGCGCTCGCGATCCTGGCGGTGCCGGTCGCCGGCTGGGCCGACCAGGCCCCGGCGATGATGGCGGGGCTGCAGGCCAAGCTCGCCCGGCTCTTCGCCTTCATGGACGAATTCAAGCGCAGCATCGCCTCGATCACGGGCAAGGGGGGCGAGCTCAGCGTCTCGCAGGGCAACCCGCTCTTCGACATCGCCATGACCTCGTCGACGGCAGCGGGCGGCATGCTGATCTTCGTCGCCACCGTCTATTTCTGGCTGGCCACCCGCCGCCATCTGAAGGCGCGCGTGCTCCGGTTCTGCCTGCGCGACGCGCGCCGCTCGGCCGGCTCCTTCTTCGAGGAGATCGAGGCCAGGGTGGCGCGCTATTTCGCGCTGGTGACGGTGATCAATCTCGGCATGGGGCTGTTGACCATGGCGATCGCCTGGCTCGCGGGGCTACCCTTCCCGGTCTTCTGGGGCGCGCTCGCATTCCTGCTCAACTACCTGGCCTTCATCGGCCCGATCATCGTCGCCGTCCTGCTGTTCGCGGGCGCGCTGCTCGATGCGCCCTCGCTGCTCGCCGCGCTCTGGCCGGCGACGGCCTACTACATCCTGCATCTCTTCGAGGGCAACGCGGTGACGCCGGTCTTCGTCGGCAACCGGCTGACGATCTCGCCCTTCCTCGTCTTCATCGCCTTCATCTTCTGGCTCTGGCTCTGGGGGCCGGTGGGAGCGGTGCTCTCGACGCCGATCGTCATCGTCTTCATGGTCGCCCAGGAGGAATTCGCGCGCTATCGCCGCGAGAAGGCGAAGGCCGCAGCCGAGGAAACGGCCGCGGCGGAGCCGGCTTGAACCCGGCGATATCGGAACAGAAGCGGGCCCGGCGCGTTGCAAACCGCGCGGGGGCCTTGCGGGGAAGGCGTCATCCCGCCACCATCCCATTCTCGTCAGCGACAGGAACAGATCGTCATGGCAACCACGACATCCGCGAAACGTCAGGCGGCCGCCGCCGCCAAGCGAGCCAAGGCCGAGGTCGAGGCCGGTGCCGAGGATGTCGCGGCGCAGGCGCGTCAGGCCGGCGCGCGCGCCAAGCGCCAGGCGAGCGCCCTGGAGGACACGCTGACGCGCAGCGCCGAGGACATCGCCGCTACGGTCAGCGAAAGGCTGCGCGCGGTCGGCGTCGACACCGACCGCATGGTCGGCGTCGCCAAGGAGCAGGCGACCGAGCTGCAGCAGCTGATCGAGGACGAGATTCGTGAGCGGCCGCTGCGCGCCCTCGGGCTCGCGGCTGCCGTCGGCCTGTTCGTCGGTTACCTGTCGGCACGCTAGCCATGTTCGGGGGGCTCGGATCCTTCATCGCTTCGGAGATTTCCGGAGCGGTGAAGCGCAACGTCACCGTCTACGGCCTGTTCGGCTTCGCCGCGCTGCTCCTGCTCTGTGCCGGGGGCTACGCGCTCAACGCGCTGCATACCGTGCTGGAGCTGCGCTACGGCGCGGTCGCGGCGAGCCTCTGGATCGCCGGCGGCCTGTTCGTGACGGCGCTTTTCGCCTTTGGGCTTGCGCTCATCGTCAAGGGCCGGCGCCGGCCGCCGCGGCCCGCCGCGACGGCGGCTCTCGCCGCCGCGCCGCTTGCGGCGAAGCTGATCGGATCGCGCCTGAGCTGGCGCATGGCGGTCGCCGGCGGCATCGTGGTGCTGGGTGCGATCCTCGGCCGGCAGATCGTCGCCGGGGGCGAGAGCGACGACGAGGAAGCGTGACCCGCCGATGGGGGCAGACGGTGGACGCAGCCTGTCTTTTTACATAGGGATGTCGGCATGCACCCGTTAACAAGGCCGGCATGTCCGTTCAGGTGAGGCCCCGTAGCCGCATCCCCTTTCCGGCGCTTCCGACACTCGGAACCCGGCTGCGCTCGGCCACGACGACGATCATCGCGATCGGCGTCGTCGCGGTGGCGGTCCTGCTTGCCGCCTGGATCAACCGGCAGGCACGGCAGACGGCCGACCGGGTTTCCCACGCCATCGAGATCCGCGAGCGGGCCGAACGCTTCCTCGGCCGGCTGCGCGATGCCGAGACCGGCCAGCGGGGCTACCTTCTGACCGGCCAGGCGGAGCATCTCGATCCCTTCACCGAAGGCCGCGCGGCGGCGGGGCCCGAGCTCGATATCCTGGCGGCCCTTGTCGATACCGACCCGGCCCAGAAAGAGCGGGTGATGAAGCTGCGCGCCGACATGCGCGCCAAGTTCGAAGAACTCGACCGGACGATCGCCCTCGAGCGCGCCGGCCGGCGCGACGAGGCGCTTGCGCTCGTCCGCGACGAAAAGGGCATCGCCGCCATGGACCGTCTGCGCGAGACCGTGCAGCAGATCCAGCAGAACGAGAACATCCGGCTGATGTCGCTCTACCGCCGGGAAGAGCGTCGCCGCCTCTGGGGCAGCACCGGCATCGTTGTCGCGCTCGCCGGGCTCGCCTTCGCCGCCTGGCAGCAGCTGCGTCGCCGCCAGCGCCGCAGCGCCGCGCTGGCGGTCACCAATGCCGAGCTGGAGCAGATCGTCGGCGAGCGGACACGCCAGCTCGAGAGCGAACGCCTGCGTATCGAGGCGTTGCTGCGCGACGTCAATCATCGCGTCGGCAACAATCTCGCCATGGTCTCGGCCCTGCTCAACGTCCAGAGCCGGCAGGCGCGCGAGCCGGCGGTCAAGGCCGCGCTGGCGCAGGCGCAGTCGCGCATCCAGGCGATCGCGGCTGGCCAGCGCCGCCTGCGTCTCGACATCGAGACCGACGAGATCGATGCGCGCCCCTATATGGAGGATCTTCTGGCCGAGATCGGCAAGGCCGCCGAGGGGCGCCCGATCCGGATCGAGCTCGACATGGAAGCGATCCGCCTGCCGGGGCGCGACGCGGTCTCCTTCGTCGTCATCGTCAACGAGCTCGTGACCAATGCCATCAAGCATGCCTTTCCGGACGGCCTCGCCGGCAACATCACGATCCGCTTGACGCGGGACGAGGCCGAGAAGGAGACGGTCCTTGTCATGACCATCGAAGATGACGGCGTCGGCATGCCGCCCGAGGCGCGCAATGAAGGCCTGGGGCAGACCGTGATCGCGAGCCTGTTGCGGAGCATGCGGGCCAAGATGTCGACAGGACCGCTGCACGAGGGGCAGGTCCGGCCCGGCACCCGCGTGACCGTCATCTTTCCGAAGCGGGAGATTCCCGAGGCCGAAGCCGCGGATTGAGCTGCCGCCGGGCTCAGATCGCCTTGAGCCTGGGCTAGCCGCCGATGGCCTTGAGCACGAAGGCCGCGACCTCGCGCGTCGAGAACGGCTTGCGCAGGAAGCGGGCCGATTGCAGCGGCGCCGGCACCTCCTGCGGCGCCGACCCCGAAACGAAGGCGAAGGGCGTGCCGGCCTTCTGCAGGGCGCTGGCGACGGAAAAGGTCTTGCCGTCGACGACATCGATGTCGAGCAAGGCGCAGGAAAGCTTCCTCGTCGCGGCCCGCTTGGCTTCCGCCACGGATCCGACCACGATCAGCTCGGCCTCGTCGCCAAGCTGCTCTGCCACCGCGGATTCGATATCCATGGCGATGAATGGGTCGTCTTCGACGATGAGAACGCGGATATCAGCCATCGACCGGCTTTCTCACTCACTGCAATTCTGACACGCCATCCCAACGTGACAGAATTGGCGATGTTCCTGTTCCTGCCCCTAGCAGAGCACGAAAGCATCGGATTTGAGTCGATTTTGCCGGATCAAGGTTAGCAAAAAGTAATCTTGCGCGAGCTGCTGCGGGTCAACGGCGCCGCCCCGGTGGAATGAGCGTCAGCTCGAGACTGGTCACGCCGACCGCCGCGTTCACGCCGCGATTGCCCTGGAGCGGCAGCGGCCTCAACGTCACTTCATTGTCGGGGCCTCCGATCAGGGCATTGCTGCCGGCGGTTGCCTCGGTCTTGTAGCTGCCGTTGAGGGCTCCGAGCGATGCGCGCGCATAGGGCCCGTAGACCCGCCACACCAGGGCCGCGCTGCGGATCGCGCCGAGATCGACGCCGAAGCCGCGAACAATGCCGGTATAGTGCTGGGGCGGGCCGCGGCGTGGCCTGAAGCGGCACTCGGTCGGCTTCTGCGATTTGGTGATCGCGGCGAGTCCGCTGCCGACCGTGCAGGAGAGACGACCTGCCGGCGGCGTGCCGCTCTGGGCCGAGGCGACGCCGGGCAGGCCGAACAGACCGGCGAGGACGGTGGCGGCGACGCAGGGTCGGGAGCGCCGAATGCTCATATCATGTGCTCCTGGGGTAGTGGCCGGACGGAACGCCTCAAGAAGCCCACAGTTCCGTCGTAGGGGAACCATAGGAAGCTCGTTGCGTTGTCGCTTCATCTTGGCATGGGAATGTCGATGTCCGTGAGTCGTGTCCGCGAGCAAATCCCCACAAAAAGCGCGGCACTGCCGGCGCCCTCATCGGCTTTGCCGCCGTTCTGGGAACTCGAGGATCTGATCGCATCCGGGCTCGACTGCGAGGCGGCGCTCGCCGTGATGGCGGCGCGGCGCATCGAGCTGCGCCTCGTCGGCGCCGGCGAGACCGCCGAAATCGAGCCGACCCATCTCTCCTGGCGTTGCGACCTTCCGATCTGACGTTCGTCACTGGCAGAAGCGCGAGGCCTGCGAGCGCCGCTGCTGGATGTCGACATGCAGGTGGTTGGCATGGGCTGCGTCGGAGCCCGGGCCGAGGACGGTCATGAACGCGCCGCAGGCCGATTGGCGCACCGCCTCGAGGAAACGGCTCTGGACGAGGCCGGCAGGTTTTTCGACCGATACCGGGTTCGGCGCGCCGTCTTGCTTGAGCGTGAAGGCGAAGATGTCGAGGGCCTTGCCCGTGGCGTGCTCGCTCACCGGCCCGGCCGAGGCGCGGTTGCGCCGCCGACATTCCTGTCCGCCGCCGACCCGCAGATTCATCAAATCCTTGCCGAAATAGCCGCGCGCCAGCGGCTGGACGCTCCGGTCGAGCCAGTCCGCCAGCGACGCCGCCATGGCGCAGGCCAGCAGCGGCGGCGGTTCGAAGGCGACGGCGATGCTGCCATCGGCGCCGCGCAGCGCCAGAGCCGCGACGCGCACGGGCTCCTCCACCCGGCAGGCCGGATCGGTTTGCGCAGCTTCCGCCACCGCGGAGCTGATCCTGTTGCCGGGAATCGCGGCGAGCTTCGCCAGGCAGGTGGCTTCCGTCGGAGCCGGGGTGCTCGGCCCCGCCTGGACGGGCGAGGGCGCTGCGGGCGGGGAGCCGGCGGCGGGCTTGTCGGGAGGTGGCACGAGCCCGGCGGGCCGCGCCGGCGGCAACCGCTCGGACAGGCGCGTGGCTGGGGCGTCCTTCGCTCCCGCCGTGGAGCAGGCTGGCGCAAGCCAGAGCCCCGCGAGCGCGAGCGCTGCCGCCGTTCGGGCGCAAAGGGAGAACCGGCGCCGGCTCAGGAGTCGAGAGCCGAGGCGCTGGCGATGGTGAGGCCGGTGAAGCCAGCCAGGGCCAGGGAGAGCACCTCCCCGCTCATCGCCCCCGGCTGGACGAAGCCCGAAAACAGGGCCGTCGCAATCGAAGCCGCCGCGATCGCTGCCGACAAGCAGGTCATCGCCATGGTCCACGCCCTCCCGCACTGGAAACGAAACCGACATCCTCACGCGAACGCGCGATGCTCCGGCTTGTTCCTGCGGTCAGGGCAAAAAAAGAGCCCGCGTATGTGCGGGCTCGGGGGCACGGGCAAGGCTGTTCAGGCAGCCTTGCGGCCGGCGCGGCGGTCGAAGAACAGCGCCTGGCTGATCGCGGCCTTTACCGCTTCCGGCTGGAACGGCTTGGTGATCAGGAAGGCGGGCTCCGGCCGATCGCCCGTGAGCAGGCGCTCGGGATAGGCGGTGATGAAGATGACCGGGACGTCGATCGAGGTGAGGATCTCGTTCACGGCATCGAGGCCGGAGCTACCGTCGGCGAGCTGGATGTCGGCGAGAACCAGGCCGGGGCGCTTCTTGCCGACGAGGGCGATGGCTTCCCGCTGGGTGCGGGCGACGCCGGTGACGCTGTGGCCGAGCTCCTCGACCATCGTCTCGATGTCGAGCGCGATGATCGGCTCGTCCTCGATGATCAGCACGTCGGTCGCGACCTGCTCGGCGATTTCCTGCCCGGCGGTCTGCACCAGGGCGGCGGCCTCGGCGGTCGTCTCGCCCATGATGGTGGCAACCTCCTCGATCGAGAAGCCCTCGACGGTGCGCAGCAGGAAGGCCTGCCGCGGCCGCGGCGTCAACGCCTCGAGATTGCGCTCTGCCGGCGCGCGAGAGAGCTCGACCACGGGCGCAGCCGCGTCGAGGCTGGCCGAGGACCAGAGCTTGAGGAAGGTCTGATAGAGACCGATGCGCGGATCGATGTCGCGCGGGAAATCCGAAGGATCGGCGACCAGGGCCTCCAGCATGGCCACGACGTAAGCATCACCGCTTGATTGTGTTCCGCTCAGCGCCCGCGCGAACCGGCGCAGATAGGGAAGGTGAGGCGCAATTTCCTTGGCAATCGACATGAACGCATCCCTTTTATCGTGCCGGAATAATGGCTTACGATACGCAAACGACAAGAGATTTATTTTTTGCCGGACATGGAACCTTTCGGAATTGGTTCGGTTTATAGAGCGCATTGGTGTCGCCATTGCCGCTTGGCGGTGGTTGCTCCGGGTTGATGGAAAGTAAGGCGGGACCCGCTGGAAAAGCTGGCCCGTTATGGTGCGAGGGCTGGTATGAGCAATCTGGATACAGCGATGTCCGAACCCGGCGCAGGTGACAATGACGATTTCGAGATGGTTCTGGATCCGAAAGTGCAGGAATCCATCGGCCGTTCGCTGAAGGCTCACTACGACGACATCGTGAACGCGCCCGTGCCGGACAAGTTTCTCGTGCTGTTGGCCCAGCTCGAAGCGATCGAGCAGCGTGCAGCGGGAGTGTCGTCCGATGACCGCAAATGATCCCGGTTCCTGCCGGTCCACGGCCGAGTTTCGTGCCACTGAGTTCAAGGACGGCCTGATCCGCGAAATCCCGAATCTGCGCGCCTTCGCCGCCTCGCTCTCGGGCTCGATGCAGCTCGCCGACGATCTGGTCCAGGACACGCTGCTGAAGGCCTGGAGCAATGCCGAGAAGTTCGAGCCTGGCACCAGCCTGCGGGCCTGGCTCTTCACCATCCTGCGCAACACCTATTATTCGCTCTATCGCAAGCGCGGGCGCGAGGTGCAGGACAGCGAAGGCACCTATGCCGAGCGCATGGCGACCCACGGCAACCAGGAAAGCCATCTCGACCTCGCCGACTTCCGCAAGGCGCTCGCCAAGCTCCCCGAGGAGCAGCGCGAGGTCCTGATCATGGTCGGCGCCACGGGGCTGTCCTATGAGGAGGCTGCGGAGATCTGCGGCGTCGCGATCGGCACGATCAAGAGCCGCGTCAACCGTGCGCGCACCAAGCTTGCCGAACTGCTTTCCATCGGTGGCGTCGACGATCTCGGGCCCGACCGCACCAGCGCGGCGGCGATGCAGAGGGTCGGTTCCGAATCCGTCGGTTCCTGATGCCGCTGGGACGGTTCAGAACGGTCAGGGGCCGCCTTCTGGCTCTGCTGGTCGCTATTGCCGTCCCCATCGGCGCGGTGTCCGCGCTTGCCGCCTTCACGACCTATCACGCGGCGCTCGCGGCGATCGAGGAATCCCGCGCGCGCGCGGTCAATGATTTTGCGGTGCGGACCCGGGTCTGGTATCGCGGCGCCACACGCGCCCTGCTTGCCTTCGCGACGATGGCGAGCGACGGCCGCTTCGATGCTGCCGCTTGCGGCGAGCTCGGCCGCAAGGCCATGGAGCGGGCGGGCGGCTTCCGTGCCTTTCTCGTCCGTGATTCCGATGATCGCCTTTGCACGGCCGCACTCGATGCCGGCCTCGACGCCGAGATGCTGGCGGGTGTCGCGCGCGAACTCGCCGGCCGCCCCTCGGTGATGGCTTGGAATGGGGCGGACCTCGGCCAGATCCGCTACGATCAAGTAGCGGTCGCCGGCCGGCGCTATCTCGCGATCCTGGCACGTGCCCGCACCCCGACGGAGAATGGACCGAGCGAAGCCCTGCTGCTGGTCGAGCCCGATCTGCTCGAGAACGTGTTCGACCTCGGGGATGACGGGCTCGGCATGAACGTCGCCCTGCTTGGGCGCGGCGGTGCCGTCGTCGCCACGCGCGGCGCCGACGCCGCGCTCACCTGGCTTCCTCGCGAGGATCGGATGCCGGGAGCGGGGCGCGAGAACTGGATCGCCCCCAGCCGCGCCGGGCCGGAGCGTGCCTATTCGACCCGGATGGTGGCGGAGCCGGATTTCTACGTCGTCGCCAGCTTCGACGATGCCTCCGAGCGGAAAGCACGGCTGCAATTCATCGTGCTGCTGCTGGCGCCCCTGATGACGCTGACCCTCCTCGGTCTGGTCTACATGCGCGCGATCGACAGGCAGTGCGCCCGCTGGCTGCGCGACATCGAGGCCGCGGCACGCTCCCGGACCTCGTCGGGATGGGCACGGGTCGCGGTCGCCGACGACATGCCGAGCGACATCCGCAGCGTCGCCGAAGCCTTCAACGCCATGGTCAACGAGCAGGAGGTGCGCCAGCGCCGCCTGCAGACCGCCCTCGACGACAACCGCTTCCTCGTCCGGGAATTGCATCACCGCGTGAAGAACAGCCTGCAGGTGGTGCAGAGCTATATCGGCCTCAGCAAGCGCGACTATCGCGACGAGGCCCGTCTGGCGCTGGCCGATGCCGAATGCCGCGTGCATGTGCTCTCGGCGGCCTATCGCTTCACCCTGGCCGATGGCGAGATGCAGCCGGTCCGCGTCGATCTGTTCCTGGACGACGTCGTCACGATGATCGCGAACCTGATCCGCGGCCGCGATCAGGCGGTGCGCAGCCGGATCGAGACCACCGCGGTCCTGTCGGTCGACCGCATCATCCCGCTGGGTTTCCTGGTGGCCGACGTCGCCTCGCGCGCGCTGCGCAGCACGCCCGGCGTGCGGATCACGGTGACCGTGACCGACATCGACGATGCGACCATCGAGGTCGGGCTCGATGCCGATCGGGAGCTCATCCATAGTGCGCCGCCGCGGCTGTTCGCCGGCCTGCTCGCCCAGATCCAGGCGACGCAGACCGTCGAGCCGGCGGGGCACGTCCTGGGCCGCTGGCAGCTGCGCCACGCCGCTTGATGTTCGCTCAGTCCGCGATCGGCTCGACCGCGACGCCGACGCTCAGCCCGAGGAAGGCGCCGGCCGGCCCCGTGAAGGTGCCGTTGATGGGCGATGCGTCCTCCGGCACGCGTGCGACGGCGACGCGCAGCAATTGGCGGTCGGCCACCAGATTGTTGGTCGGGTCGAACTCGACCCAGCCATCGCCGGGAATGAAGACCTCCGCCCATGCATGTGTCAGCCCGGGGGCGCTCACCAGCGCGGCCGTTTCCGGCGCGCGCTCATAGATGTAGCCGGTGACGAAACGGGCGGCGAAGCCCATCCGCCGGGCAAGCTCGATGAACAGCCATGCGTAGTCGCGGCAGGAGCCGCCGCCGCGCTGCAGGGTGTCGAGCGGGTGTTGCGTGCCTTCGTCGTAGCGGATCGCATAATGCAGGGCGCCATGGATCGCCCCGGCGAGGTCGCGCAGCAGATGGCCCGAGCCCTGGCCGATGCGCGCCCTGAAGTCCATCAGCCAGCGATCGAGTCGTTTGTCGGGATCGGCGCTCGCGAGGGTCAGGAAGGGCTGGAGCACGGCACGTTCGTTTTCGCTGTAGACCACGCCGGTCAGCCCCGTCCCGGGCCTGATCTCCGTCCGTGGCATGGCCGAACCGAAGCGCTGCAGCGTGAGCACGCTGACGATGTCGAGGGTTTCGGCCTCGGCCGCGATATTCGCGACGGCGACCGGGTTTCCGTAGACATCGTGCATCCAGCGCAGGCTGGCGGCCGGCGTAATCGTCAGGGCCGTGTCGACGACCCTCAGGTCGAAGCTGTCGCGCGGCCGCAGCATCAGCCGGTGCGGGCCAAAGCTGACCGGCTGGGCGTAGCGATAGGTCGTCGCGTGCCGGATGCGCAGCAGCATGGTTGTCCCGTCGCCAAAAAAACAAGCCGCCAGAGGCGGCTTTTGAAGTGAAGCGCGAGGATGCGCCGATCCGTAACGCGGTTCGGCGCGAGAGGTTCCGTCCCGTCTCGAAGCTAGCGGAGGATGCGCCTGGCCGGGTTCTCGGCCATCGCCTGCTGCGACGGCGACGGAATGGCGCGCTTGGCCGTGCTCTGGCCGCGATCCGAGCGATCGACCGCGGCGATGCGGAAATCGGTGGCCGGATCGCCCAGGCTCCTGGCCAGCGCCACGCTGGTCGAACTCTGATCCGTGAGAGCCTGGAACCGGGCTCCGAGCGTGAGGCCGCCGATGGCAGCCCCCATGAAACCGAAGAAGAGGAGGGCGCGTATGGTGGGGGCCAAGCCGGCGTTCAGCATTTTTTGTCTCCCAACCCGTTTCAGCCTTTCAAGGCGGTTCGGTCTGGAAAACGCGGTCAAGGCGGCGGCGGTTCCATCGAAGGTGGCCGGTGGCCCCAAGCCGGGAACGCGGCGGCGTCTCGCCGCGTTGGTCTCAGGCCGGTGCAGACCTCACCGGGACGGGGGACCATATTCTTCATGCACGACACGCATCATGGAGGCCGACCACGTCGCCTCGGAGCGTCCTGCCTGGCCTGTCCGCTGCGGCTGAAATCCGCCTTCAAGGACAAGACCGACGACGAGATCCGCTTCATCCAGGCGATGAAGATCGATCATCGCATCCTGCGGGCCGGTGCCGACATCATCCATCCGGGCGAGGAGGAGGCGGAGCTCTATACCCTCTTCTCGGGATGGGCGTTTCGCTACAAATCCCTTCCCGACGGCCGCCGCCAGATCCTGAACTTCCTGCTGCCGGGGGATCTCGTCGGCCTGCAGGCTTCCCTGCTCAGCGCCGCCGAACACGGCATCGAGGCGCTCACCGAGGTCGAGCTCTGCGTCTTCCCGCGCAAGCGGATCTGGGACCTTTTCGTGAAGATGCCGACGCTGGCCTACGAGCTGGCCTGGCTCGGCTCCCGCGAGGAGTGCCTGATCGACGACAACCTCACCTCGGTCGGCCAGCGCAGTGCGAGCGAGCGGATCGCTGCGCTGATCATCTCGCTCTATCGCCGAGCCGATGCGCTGGGGCTGGTGACGAGCAACAGCTTCGCCTTTCCGCTGACACAGCAGCAATTGGCCGACGCGCTCGGCCTGTCGCTGGTCCACACCAGCAAGACCTGGTCGCGACTGCGCAAGGCCGGGCTGTTCGCTTTGTCCGGCGGGCGGCTGACGCTGCTCAACCCGCGCCTGACCAATCGCATGGCCGCGATCTACGATCAGGAGGGCGCGCGCAGGCCGTTAATCTGATCGATTTTGCGTCGCGAGCCATAAAAGAGGCTTGGCGCCGAAGCACACTTGACCACATATGCAGCGCGAGTCAGGTTCGGCTGCGTCAGACGCGTCGCCTCCGCGGCGATCAAAGGGTGCCATGTCTTCGACGATCCGTCATCGTCCTGCGCGCGCAACGTCGCTCGCGGCCCGCCTCGGGCAATCCCGCGTCGCGTCGCGGATCGAAGGTGAAATGCGGGTCACGGCCGCCGATCTCGTCGACAGCGTGGCGGAGGCGAAGCTCAAGGTCGCGGCGGTGCGCTACAAGGTCGAGAGCGAAGTCCGCAGCACCGCGGAGAAGTTCAAGAGCCGCGTCAGCGAGGCCAGGGCGAAGCTCGGCGACGAGGCGCGTTTCATCAAATCCTGGATCGACGACCCCTTGCGCACCGGTTCGGTGACGCCGTCGAGCCCGGCGCTGGCACGGCGGATGGCGTCTTTCGTCGATCCGGAACAGCCCGGCCCGGTGATCGAGATCGGCCCGGGAACCGGGCCCGTCACCGAGGCGCTGATCGAACGCGGGATCGACGAAGCCCGGCTGATTCTGGTCGAGTACAGCCCGGAATTCTGCGAATTGCTGCGCCGGCGCTTCCCGCGCGCCACCGTCGTGCAGGGCGACGCCTATGCCCTGTCGACGACGCTCGAGGGCCATCTGAACGAGAAGGCGATCGCGCTGGTCTCGAGCCTGCCGCTGTTCAACCGGCCGCCGGCCACGCGCACGGCGCTCGCCCGCGAGGCCTTTCCGCTGCTGGTCCCGGGCGCGCCCTTCATCCAGTTCACCTATTCGGTGATCTCGCCGATTCCGCGCAAGGGCTCCGGGCTGAAGGCCCTGGTTTCGGACTGGGTGCTGCGCAACATCCCGCCGGCCCGCGTCTGGGTCTATCGCCAGATTTCCTGAAGATTCGGCCTGTTCCGCGACCTTCGCCCGCGAGCCGCATCTGAATCGCGCTGGTTTCCTCACCGAATCGTAACACCTCTCTGCTAGGCCCCGCTTCGCGATCGGCTGACTTGCCGGCCGTTCGCGAGAGGAGTCGGACCTGCCGATGAGCGCGCCAGTCCTCCGTTTCAGCCTGCCGCGCTGGCGCCTGACGCGCTGGCTGGCGGATGCCGGACCGGATGTCCCGCCCGAAATCCGGGTAGCCCTTGTCGGCAGCCTCTACGGCACGCTGCCGATCTTCGCCGGTGGCGTCATCAATTCGCTGGCCGTGTCCTTTCTCATCGCCTGGCGCATCCCGACCTGGCCCTTCACGCTCTGGTGCGCCTTCGAGGTGCTGTGCTGCGGCATTCGCCTCGTCGTCCTGCTGCACGCCCGTCGTCGGGCCGAGCGGGGCGAGAGGACGCCGACCGACCTCTACCTTCTGCTCGGCGTCGCCTGGGCCGCCGGCATCGGTGCCGGCACCTTCCTCAGCCTGATGAGCGGGGATTGGGTGGCGGCCGCGCTTGCGTGTCTGTCCGCGGCGGCGATGGTCGGCGGCATCTGCTTCCGCAACTTCGCCGCCCCGCGCATGGCGGGGGTGATGATCGCGCTGACGCTCGGCCCCTGCGTGCTCGCAGCCCCGTTCCTGTCCGAGCCGATGATGCTGATCACCTTCATGCAGATCCCTTTCTACCTCTTCAGCATGACGATGGCGGCCTACAAGCTGAACGCGATGCTGATCTCGACCATGCGGGCGGAGCGCGAGAACGCCTTCCATGCCCGGCATGACATCCTGACGGGGCTGTCGAACCGGGCGGGCCTGGCGAAGGCCTTCTCCGCCCGCTTCGAGAGCGAGGCCGCGCCGCGCGGGCTCGCATTGGTCTATCTCGACCTCGACGGCTTCAAGGCGGTCAATGACAGCTATGGCCACATGGCGGGGGATGCCCTGCTCCAGCTCGTGGCCGAGCGGCTGCGCGGCCTCGTCCGCGCCTCCGATATCGCGGCGCGCATTGGCGGCGACGAGTTCGTCGTGCTTTCCGAACAGACCGAGCGCATCCAGCTGCAGCGCTTCGGCGAGCGCATCGTGCGCGAAATCTCGGAGCCCTACGAGCTCGATAGCGGGCACAGGCTCCATATCGGCGCCTCGGTCGGCATCGCGCTCGCGCCGGAACACGGGCGCGACATGAACAGCCTGATGGCGGCGGCCGATGCGGCGCTCTATCAGGCGAAATCGCGCGGCAAGTCGCTTTGCGTCATCGCCGGGCAGCGCCCTGTGATTGACGGCATGGCTTCCAGCGGGGCGCTGCGCCTCCAATAGGCGCCGCCGGCTTGCACGGCCTTGACCTGTCGCTCCGCCTCGGCTTGCCTGAGGCGCGCAATGTCCGGGAGATCCAGGCGTGGCGGACTTAGCGCGGCTCGTCCGCGACATCGCCGAAGAGATGCGGGATGCCGAAGAGCGCGGCGAGGTCGCGACCTATATTCCGCCGCTCGCCCGCATCGATCCGCGCCAGTTCGGCCTCTGCGTCGTCACGGCTGAGGGCGAAATCCATGCCGCCGGCGACAGTGAGGAGCTGTTCTCGATCCAGAGCGTCTCCAAGGTCTTCGCGCTGACGCAGGCGCTCGGCAAGGTCGGCGACACCTTGTGACGCCGGGTCGGGCGCGAGCCTTCGGGCACGCCCTTCAACTCGATCGTCCAGATCGAGCGCGAGCACGGCGTGCCGCGCAACCCCTTCATCAATGCCGGCGCCCTCGTCGTTGCCGACATCAATCTTGCGGGCCATGAGCCGCGCGTGGCCATCGGCGAATTGCTGCGCTTCATGCGCTACCTCGCCGATGACGACACGATCATCATCGACGAGGCCGTGGCACGGGCCGAACAGGCGACGGGCTTCCGCAACATCGCGCTCGCCAACTACATGAAAGCCTTCGGCGATATCCAGCATGCGCCGGAGCTGACGCTCGGTGTCTATTTCCACCAATGCGCCATCGCCATGAGCTGTCGCCAGCTCGCCATGGCCGGCCGCTTCCTGATGCATGGCGGCTTCTACGAACCCGGCGGGCCACGCGTCGTCTCGGCCCAGCGGGCCCGGCGCATCAACGCGCTGATGCTGACCTGCGGCCATTACGACGCCTCGGGCGATTTCGCCTTCCGCGTCGGCCTGCCCGGCAAATCCGGCGTCGGTGGCGGCATTCTCGCGATCGCGCCGGGCAAGGCCGCGATCGCGGTCTGGTCGCCCGGCCTCAACGCCAACGGCAACTCGCTGCTCGGCACGCTGGCGCTGGAGCGCCTGACCGAAGCGACCGGCTGGTCGGTTTTCGCGCGGTAGGTCTTCGATACACCCTGGCCGTCATTGCGAGCGTAGCGAAGCAATCCAGGGGACCTGGTCGAACCGTCCAGCCCTGCCGCCCCTGGATTGCTTCGTCGCTGCGCTCCTCGCAATGACGGCAGAAGCTCAGCTGCGCAGGCCCGGCGCTTCCTGTCCGGTGCGCGCGACGTATTCCGTGTAGCCGCCGCCATAGGCATGCACGCCATCGGGCGTCAGCTCCAGCAGCCGGTTCGACAGCGCGGCGAGGAAATGCCGGTCGTGGCTGACGAAGAGCATCGTGCCCTCGTAGTTCGAGAGCGCCTTGATCAGCATCTCCTTGGTGGCGATGTCCAAATGGTTGGTCGGCTCGTCCAGCACCAGGAAATTCGGCGGGTCGTAGAGCATCATCGCCATGACGAGGCGGGCCTTCTCGCCGCCTGAGAGCACGCGGCAGCGCTTTTCGACATCGTCGCCGGAGAAGCCGAAGCAGCCGGCGAGCGACCTGAGCGAACCCTGTCCCGCTTGCGGGAAGCGGTCCTCCAGCGCCTCGAACACGGTGCGCTCGCCGTCCAGCACCTCCATGGCGTGCTGGGCGAAATAGCCGAGCTTGACGCTGGCGCCCATGTTGACCGTGCCGGCATCGGGCTCGGCCGTGCCGGTGACGAGCTTCAGCAGCGTCGACTTGCCGGCGCCGTTCACGCCGAGCACGCACCAGCGCTCCTTGCGTTGGATCTGGAAGTTGAGCCCGTCATAGATGCTGCGGCTGCCATAGGCCTTGCCGACATTCTTGAGGCTGACGACGTCGTCGCCCGAGCGCGGCGCCGGTTGGAACTCGAAGGCGACGGTCTGACGGCGGCGAGGCGGCTCGACGCGATCGATCTTCTCCAGCTTCTTGACCCGGCTCTGGACCTGCGCGGCGTGTGAGGCGCGGGCCTTGAAGCGCTCGATGAAGGCGATCTCCTTGGCGAGCATCGCCTGCTGGCGCTCGAACTGCGCCTGCATCTGCTTCTCGGCCAGGGCGCGCTGCTGCTGGTAGAATTCGTAATCGCCGGAATAGCTGGTCAGCGCGCCGCCATCGATCTCGATGATCTTGCCGACGATGCGGTTCATGAACTCGCGATCATGCGAAGTCATCAGCACGGCGCCGTCATAGCCCTTGAGGAAGGATTCCAGCCAGATCAGGCTTTCGAGGTCGAGATGGTTCGACGGCTCGTCGAGCAGCATCGCGTCCGGCCGCATCAGCAGGATGCGGGCAAGCGCGACACGCATCTTCCAGCCGCCGGAGAGGCCGCCGACATCGCCCTCCATCATCTCCTCGCTGAAGCCTAGGCCGGCGAGCACCTCGCGGGCGCGGCCGTCGAGCGCATAGCCGTCGAGCTCCTCAAACCGCCCCTGGACTTCGCCATAGCGGGCGATGATCTCCTCCATCTCGTCGGCGCGCTCGGGATCGACCATGGCGGCTTCGAGCTCCGCGAGCTCGGCCGCGACCGTGCTGACCGGTCCGGCGCCGTCCATCACCTCGGCGACGGCGCTGCGGCCGGCCATCTCGCCGACATCCTGGCTGAAATAGCCGATGGTGGTGCCGCGATCGATCGAGACCTGCCCTTCGTCCGGCGCTTCCTCGCCCGTGATCATACGGAAAAGCGTGGTCTTGCCGGCGCCGTTCGGTCCGACCAGTCCGATCTTCTCGCCCTTCAGCAGGCCCGCCGAGGCCTCGATGAAGACGATCTGCTTTCCGTTCTGCTTGCTGATGTTCTCGAGGCGGATCATGGAAACAGGGGCCTTTGAAACGATGTGTCGGCCGCCGAAATCCGTCATTGCGAGCGAAGCGAAGCAATCCAGGCGGACCAGGTGAACATTCTACCCAGTCCCCCTGGATTGCTTCGTCGCTTCGCTCCTCGCAATGACGGGGGGGCGTCCGAGCTGTCTGGGGAGGCTCTACGCGATCACGGCGAATGGGGAAAGGCGGTGCGGGGCCGCGATCAGGAGCAGATCGCGGCGCTGCGGGCCCCGGTGGCGCTGAGGAGATCGGCCGGCGCGAGCGCGATCTGCAGGCCGCGCTGGCCGCCATTGACATAGACCAGCGCTTCGCTCGACGCCGCCTCGTCGACGATCGTCGGCAGCTTGCGCTTCTGGCCGAAGGGACTGACCCCGCCGACCTTGTAGCCGGTCATCCGCTCCGCATCCGGCACTGGCATCATCGCCGCCGACTTGCCGCCGAAGGCCGCCGCGACCTTCTTCATACTCGCCTCGCGATCGGAGGCCAGCACGATGCAGACAGGCTTGCCGTCGACCTGCGCGATCAGCGTCTTGAGCACGCGCCGGGCCGGTTCGCCCAGCGCCTCGGCCGCCTGCAAGCCGACGCGCTCGGCATTCGGGTCGTAGGCATAGGCGCGCAGCTCGAAGGCGATGCCGTGCTGCTTCAGCGCCAGAGTGGCGGGCGTCGTCTGGGCCATCGTTCAGGCGCCGTGTGGGGAAACATAGAACTCTGACTCTCTCTGTAGAGATTTCCTCGAAATATCAACGGCCCTTGCTCTCGCGCATTCGATAGTCTCTGACTCGCCTAAGCCAGATAGGTGACTCGATCTAAGGCGCATCGCAAAAGCGTGACTCAGAGAAAAATTCCCCAAAATTTTGCTCTTCAGGGCTTCTCAGGCACGGCCATTCGGCGTCTGGAACGGCTGATCACCCGCGTCCTGGTCCGCGCGGCGTCGAACAAACCAGTCCCTATCGAGCTGACTGCTACAGAACCGTGACCCATGATGTCGAGTGGATCGTCAAAACCAGACTCACAGAGCCGCAGTGACGTCAAAAGCGGTTTCTTTGGTGCAACCGAGATAACGCGGCGCCTCCGCGGCGCACAGGCTCAATCGGCCGGAGCGCGCGCGCTCGCCATTCGCCTTTAATCGCGGTCCGTCCGCTGCTGAGGAGGCCCAAAATGCCTATGGGCCGCCTGCGCGCGGCCGGACGATCTCCGGAGGGCTCGATCGTCCGGCCGCCGGTCACGCGAAAGCGTGCCCTATCATTTTCAAATCACCGAAAAAGGCTGCCCCAAAACTGAGATTACGCGCTGAACTAGGACTCGGCAGCTTCGCTGAACGGAAAAAGCGGACCCAGATCAGCGAAAGAGCGTGTCGGGGGCAGGTTTGTGAATCGCGATCGTCGTCTCGATGGGGCTCCGTGAGGATTGCTGAGCACGCCGAGGCGGTCGGAAGCCCGATATCTGTCCGTTCAGGCGCCTTCGGCGCACGGGACCGCCGGTAGGCGGTGGGCTGCACGACCCGGCCGGCCATTCGCAGGGGTCTCCTGCGCCGAAGGCGGCCGCCTACGTCGGCAGCGCCCCTGCGCAAGCTGAATTCCTCCGGATCACACGGATCGGCCCACGACCCACCTCCGGTCGCCTCATGAGTGAGACGGTCTCTTGAGCGGCAGTTCACGGAGTAGCTTGTCTCCAAGAAGCAGGTTCTCGCAGAAGACCGACTCCAGTCCGATCACAGCGCAAAATCCGGCCTCAGCCGAGCTAGCCTCCGACGATGAAAAACGGGCTGCGGTCTGCGAAAGTGTGTGTCAGTAACCAGGGGCGAGCCGGTATCGCAGCTGGTCGAGCCAAACCTAGCCGATGAATTTCGAGCACGGCTGATATCGTCCGCCGCAGGCCATTGGAGAGCAAGATGTTCACCCACGTCATGATCGGCAGCAACGACCTGGAGCGGGCGCGCGATTTCTACGACGCTACGTTCGCCGCCTTGGGAGGCAAGCCTGGCGAAATGGACGCCCGAGGCCGGCTGATCTATGTCCACGAGGGTGGCCGGCTGATGATCACGAAGCCAATCGACGGCAATCCGGCGACCGCGGCCAACGGTGGGACGATCGGCATCGCCGCTGCGAGCCCTGAGCATGTCCTTGCTTGGTATAAGGCCGGCACCACCCATGGCGGGACGGCGATCGAGAGCCCGCCCAGCGAGCGTCCGAACGGCGCCTTCGTCGCCTACCTTCGCGATCCCGATGGAAACAAGCTCACCGCGCGCTCACAGCCAACGAAGTAACCAAAGCCGGTCTCACGGTGACCCGTGCGCGGTAAAGAGTTGTCCCTTCGCGCAGCTCTTCCGCGGAAATCGGACTCCTGATCTCCCCGAGGCGAGTAATCCTGACTCAACGCAGGAAGGCCCAGGTTTTAGGAGTCCAGTGACGGCGATAGAAGAGCGGTGGCGCACCGGCTCGTCGGCTCCTATCGTGACCGGCGCGCGGAGGGCGCAGGGATAGACACCGACGACATGAAGACCAGCTCTGCTCAGGCCGATCTGTTTGATGATGCGCCCGGATATCGAGAGACGCCGCGGCCAGCGCTGAGGAAGCGTCCGGCAGCAACCCCTCAACAGGCCGGCTGGGACGACGAGGAAGCGGCTCAACGATTGGAGCGGAGCGGCCGCTTCAGGATTCTGCGGAAGCTTGCGCCGCGGACCGTCATCCCGCGGGCCGAAAGCGCCTTCCCGAACCTTGCGGTTCTGGTCGATATGGAGACGACGGGGCTGAATCATGCCAAAGACGAAATCATCGAGATTGGCGCGGTTGCATTCACCTACGATGATGACGGCGCGATCGGCGACGTCGTGGGCGTATTCAGCGGCCTGCGCCAGCCGTTCGAACCGATCCCCGCGGAAATCACGCGGCTGACAGGCATCACCGACGAAATGGTTGCGGGACTGGAAATCGACCTCTCGGCGCTCGATGCGCTGGTCGAGCCTGCAGATCTGATCATCGCCCACAATGCCGCATTCGACCGTCCGTTCTGTGAGAAGCTCTCGCCGACGTTCGCCGCGAAAGCCTGGGCATGTTCCGTCAAGGAGATCTCATGGGCGGATCTTGGCTTCGAAGGAAACAAGCTGGGTTACCTCGTCGGCCAATCCGGCCTGTTTCACGAAGGCCATCGAGCGACCGACGATTGTCACGCACTCCTGGAGGTCCTTGCGAGGCCTGTCGGAGATGATGGGGCTCCGCCTTTCGCTGCGCTTCTGCGATGCAGCCAACTGAGCCGGGTCCGGATCTATGCAGAGAACGCGCCCTTCGACATGAAGGACCACCTCAAGAGCAGAGGTTATCGCTGGTCGGATGGCAGCGATGGCAAGCCCCGCGCCTGGTGGATCGAGATCGACGAAGACCTGCGTGAGGAGGAGTTCCGCTATCTTCGGACCGAGATTTATTGCTGGGAAGATGCGGAGCCGCTGACTCTGCACCTGACCGCGCTCGATCGATATCGGGCGTAGGAGGCCTCAGAAGGCAGTCAATCTCACGCGCTTTCGCCTCGGGCGGCCTTTTCAAGCTCAGCTTGGCTCACAATCACGCCCTTACGCAGGATCGCACAGGCACGAAGAAATGGCTTGGCTTGCGCTTCACGGAAGATCCGCAGCGCCTCGATCGCCGTTGCGGCGCGGTCGGTGGTGGTTGAGCTGCGGAAGGTAGAGCGGACTTGATACACGAACGGGCCTCAGCGTGGGTTCAGATCGCGTGTTACCCCAAAAATTTTGGATGTCGATAATCCCTTTCCGCCGGGCGCATTTCGCGTGGGAAACTCGGCTGAAAATCACAGCCCCAGTAAAATCTGACGCACTTACAGGGCTCCGGAATTCGAGGAAAAGAAGACTCCAGCGCCAACGTCTCAGACATGAGTCGGACCCTGATGTTTCCATGTTTGCGTAAGATTGACTCACCGCAGCATATTCACGGTGAGACGCCCTGCTTTTCAATCAGCGACGGAGCTCTGCGGGTCGGCTCAATTTTAGGCGGCCGCTAAATTTTGCTTCAGCCACGTCGAGATCCTGCAGCTGCGCGCCTCTATTCTTTGCGGCTCGCAATTGCTTATAGGGGCGCCATGCTCATCGGTTCGACCATACGCCCTTCGAAGGGCCGCTATTGCGCAGGAACGCTCCCTGCCGTCGCACCGATGGTGCTCACGGAGGGGTAAGCGCCCCTTCCAAAGCTGCCCCCAGCTGACGAGACTCACGGACTCACTGTGATCCTCGTGCTTCGGCACTGATCGGACCTCCCGGGCATGACCCGTTCGCCAAGGCATCAGCCTTGCGATCCTCAGGAGGTTGCCATGCAGTCGAGAAGCCGCCGGGGTGCGCACCGCTCCCCATTCACCTGTCTGATCAATGCGCCGTTTGAGCTGCAGTACATCGACTTCGAGTTGGTGTGTTTCGGCGTGCAAGTTTGGCTCTGACGCAATCTCGCTGACGTTTTTCATAATTGGGCACCGATCAGGCGCGCCTGGAGGAGGTCGATCTTGCCTCGGCCATACATCTGTCGTTTGACGAGTTTGAGCCGGGTGATCTGGCCTTCCGTCTGACCATTTGACCAGGTTGAGATGATCGCCGCGTGTACGGCCGCTTCGTCTCGCCTGACGCCATTCGCCAGCGAAGCGATCAGGCTGCTTGAAGCGCGCTCTATCCAGGACGACAGCAGCTCGGCCCGTTTGGTTCTGATCATGGCGTGGAA
>NZ_FUYX01000021.1 GCF_900168195.1 Allobosea thiooxidans
ACCCGCCGCGTCAGGTCACCGCCCGCAATCGCCGACAGCGCCCCGGCAAACTCCGTCGTCGCCGTGTCCACAACAACGTTGATCTCGTTGATGCCGGCCACCAGGCGCTGCATCTGTTCGTCGGCGTCGTCGATCTGCAGACGGGCCGAGAAATCGCCGGAGGCGGCCGCCGCGACCACCTCGCCGACATCGGAGACGACCGCTTCCATCGACTGCGCCCGGGCGAGGCGCGCCGCGGCTGCGGCGCGCTCCTGCTCCTGCAGCAGCGCGACCTGCTCGGTGCTCTGGCGCAGCACCGCGACGGAACGCGCCATCGCGCCGATCTCGTCCTGCCGCTCGACATGCGGGACATCGATGTGCGTGTCACCCGCGGTAAGCTTCTCCATCACGCCGCTGAGATCGAGGATCGGGCTGGTGAGCGAGCGCCGGGAGAAGACGAGCGCGATACCGAAGGAAACAAGCAGGCTCGCGAGCAGCAGGACGGGCAGGAGCCACTGGATCTGGCGGGTGAAGGCGCTCGCCTCGTCGCCCGCATCGGCCGCAGCCTTCTCGATGCGCTGGCTGAAGCCGATGAGGAGGTCGTTCAAGGCCTTGCGGTTGGCGCGATTCTGCTCGTTGTTGCCCTGGTCATTGGCCGCGTCCGGCGACACCTCGCGCCCGAGGCGTGCCGTTTCGGTGCGGAAGACGATGAAATCCTCGACGCTCTTGGCGATCTTGCCGATGGTCTCGCGCTCCTCGGCCGGCGCGATCTTCTCGAGATCGGCGACGAAGCCGCGCAGGGTCGGGAAGCGGTCGACGATGCCCTTGGCGAAAGGCTCGGCCTCCTTGCTCGACTTCGCCATGTAGACCCCGCGCGAATCCATCACCACGGCGGTGACGACGCCGTTGATCCGCTGGGTCAGGAGCGCGATGTTCGCCTGGACATCGGAGCGTGCGTTCAGCGCATCGGTCCTGTACAGGCCGTAGAGACTGACGATCGCAGACAGTATGGCCCCGCCGGCGACGATGGCCAGCATGGCGAGAATCTTCAGGCGAATGGATTTCATGAGGATATGTCCGAGGCTGCTTCCGAACAATGGAAGCCGTTGCAGCATCGATCCTTTCGCCATTAACGATAAAGAACTGCTTAAAAGTTGAGCCGACCAAACGGAAGGTCGCTCGCAAACTCTGTGGGCAGCAACGCAGGCGGTCCGCCAGCCATGCCGGGCGGCCCCACCGCATTCGCCATCTTCGAGCTTGCCCCTTGATAGAGCGGCTTCGCCTGAACATCTTGGCATCTTCCGCCGTCAGTTTCCGGTTAGCCTGCCTATGTCCGAACAAAGCCAAGCTCCCGTCATGCACGCCACCACCATCCTGATGGTGCGCAAGGGCGGACGCGTCGTCATCGGCGGCGACGGCCAGGTCTCGCTCGGCCAGACCATCATGAAGGGCAATGCGAGGAAGGTCCGCCGCCTGGCGAAGGGCCAGGTCATCGCCGGTTTCGCCGGCGCGACCGCCGATGCCTTCACCCTGTTCGAACGGCTGGAGAGCAAGCTCGAGCAATATCCGACGCAGCTCCTGCGCGCCTGCGTCGAGCTCGCCAAGGACTGGCGCACCGACCGCTATCTGCGCCGGCTGGAGGCGATGCTGCTCGTCGCCGACAAGGAGGTCTCGCTGCTGATCTCGGGCACCGGCGACGTTCTGGAGCCCGAAGCGAGCGAGCATGGCGCGGTGATGGCGATCGGCTCCGGCGGTAACTATGCCCTGTCGGCCGCGCGCGCCCTGATCGATGTCGAGCCCGATGCCGAGGCGATCGTGCGCAAGGCGATGAAGATCGCCGGCGACATCTGCGTATACACCAATCATTCGCTTGTCATCGAGACGCTGGAAGCGGCCTGACCCCTGCCGCCGCCATTTCACCCGGAATACAGTAGGATCATGACCAGTTTCTCCCCCCGCGAGATTGTTTCCGAGCTCGACCGCTTCATCGTCGGCCAGAAGGACGCCAAGCGCGCCGTCGCCATCGCCCTGCGCAACCGCTGGCGCCGCCAGCAGCTCGAAGGGCCGCTGCGCGAGGAGGTCTCGCCGAAGAACATCCTGATGATCGGGCCGACCGGCTGCGGCAAGACCGAGATCGCGCGCCGCCTCGCCAAGCTCGCCAACGCGCCCTTCCTCAAGGTCGAGGCGACCAAGTTCACCGAGGTCGGCTATGTCGGCCGCGATGTCGAATCGATCGTGCGCGATCTCCTCGAGATCGCGATCGCGCTGGTGCGCGAGAGCCGCCGCAAGGACGTCGAGGCCAAGGCCCATCTCGCCGCCGAGGAACGGGTGCTCGATGCCCTGGTCGGCGTCAACGCCAGCCAGGCGACGCGCGATTCCTTCCGCCGCAAGCTGCGCAACAACGAGCTCGACGAGAAGGAGATCGAGGTCGAGATCGCCGCCGGCGCCGGGGCGGCCACGCCGATGTTCGAGCTGCCGGGCATGCCCGGCGCCTCGATCGGCGCGATCAATCTCGGCGACATGCTCGGCAAGGCCTTCGGCCAGAAGGGCAAGCCCAAGCGCGTGCTGGTCAAGGACGCCTATCAGCCGCTGCTGGCCGAGGAGAGCGACAAGCTGATCGACCAGGACGCGATCGTGCAGACCGCCATCCGCGAGGTCGAGAACAACGGCATCGTCTTCCTCGACGAGATCGACAAGATCTGCGCTCGTGAGGGCAAGGGCGGGGCCGACGTCTCGCGCGAGGGGGTTCAGCGCGACCTGCTGCCGCTGATCGAGGGCACGACGGTCGCCACCAAGCACGGCGCGGTGAAGAGCGACCATATCCTGTTCATCGCCTCGGGCGCCTTCCATGTCTCGCGCCCGTCCGATCTGCTGCCGGAGCTGCAGGGCCGCCTGCCGATCCGGGTCGAGCTCAACCCGCTCGACATCGAGGACTTCAAGCGCATCCTGACCGAGACGGAGGCGAGCCTGATCAAGCAGTCGGTCGCGCTAATGGCGACCGAGGAGGTCGCGATCGAGTTTCGGCCGGATGCGATCGACGCGATCGCGCGCATTGCGGTCGACGTGAACTCCACGGTCGAGAACATCGGCGCCCGCCGGCTCCAGACCGTGATCGAGCGCATCCTCGACGAGATCTCCTTCACCGCGCCCGACCGCTCGGGCGAGACCGTCGTCATCGATGCGGCCTATGTCGAGGCGCGCATCGGCGACCTCGCCAAGAATGCCGATCTGAGCCGGTTCATCCTCTGATGGGCGAACCGGCGGCAGCTGCCCCGGAAGCGTCCCGCCTCGCGCGCGATTCGGCCGTTGTCGGCGCCGCCACGGTCGCCTCGCGTCTGCTCGGCTTCGCCCGCGACGTGCTGATCGCGCGCCTCCTCGGCGGCGGGCCGGTCGCCGATGCCTTCCTCGCCGCGCTGCGCCTGCCGAATCTGGTCCGGCGCGTGCTCGGTGAGGGCGGCCTCAACGCACCTTTCGTGCCGCTTTACCTAGCCATCAAGAAGGACCGGGGCGAGGAGGCCGCGCTGCGCTTCGCCGGCGAGGCGGCCGGCCAACTCGGCCTGCTGCTGCTCGTCGTCGTCGCGCTCGGCGAGCTGTTCGCGCCTTGGCTGGTGCTCGGCCTGGCCGGCGGCTTCGCCGACGAGCCCGAAACGCTGGCCCTGGCGGCATCCTACACCCGGCTGATGCTGCCCTTCCTGCTGCTGACGACGCTCGCGGCCATGCTGGCGGCGCTCCTGAATGCCGAGAAGCGCTTCGCCGTGGCGGCGCTGGCGCCGGCGCTGATGAACGCGATCCTGCTCGCGCTGCTCCTGCTGCTGCATCTCGGCAGTGCGCAGCCGGAGGCGGGCGCGCGCTGGCTCGCGCTTTGCACCAGCCTGACCGGCCTCGCCCATCTCGCCATGATCCTGCTGGCGCTGCGCGGGCGCGGCCTGCCACGCCTCAGCCTGCGCTGGTCGCCGGACATGACCCGCCTCGTCCGCACCGGCGGAGCGACGCTGCTCGCCGCCTCCGCCGCGCAGCTTGTCCTGCTGGTCGCCACGCAGATCGCCTCGGCCGAAGCCGGGGCCGTCGCGGCGCTGTACTATGCCGACCGCGTCTTCCAGCTGCCGCTCGGCTTCGTCGGGGTCGCGATGGGGACCGTGGTGCTGTCCGACATGGCGGCGGCTGCGGATCGCAACGGCCCCGACGCCACACTGGGCCGTGCGCTGGCGCTCGGCCTCGCGCTCGCCTTGCCGGCTGCGGCGGCGCTCGTCGCTTTGGCCGAGCCGATCGTCTCGGTGCTGTTCGAGCATGGTCGCTTCGGCGCCGGGGACCGCGAACGCACCGCGGCGGCGCTGGCCGCCTTCGGCTGCGGCCTGCCCTTTGCCGTTGCGGCCAAGGTCTTCGGCCAGGTCTATTTCGCCCGCCGCCTGCCGCGCCTGCCGCTGGCCAGCGGCTGCCTCGCGGTGCTCGTCGCCGTGCTCGCGGGGCTTGCGCTCGCTGATGCGGGCGATGCCGCCCGGAATGCGGCGCTGGCGGCGACGCTCGCCTTCGGCGTCCAGGCGCTGCTGCTCGGCGCCATGCTGCTGCGCGACGGCATCTGGCGCCCCGGCTTCGGCAATCTCCGCCCGATTGCGGCGAGCCTCCTCGCCAGTGCGATCATGCTCGTCGTGCTGGGCCTGCTGCTGCGGTGGCTCGCCATGCCTCTGGCCCCGGACCAGCCGATCCTCCACCGCATCGGCGCGCTCGGCCTGCTCTGCTCCGGGGGGCTGGCGGCCTATGCTCTGGCGGGCTGGCCGCTCGGGGCTTTCGGCGCTCTCCCCTTGCGCAACCGGCGGGGTTGAGCCAGAAGCGCCGCTTCCTCCCTCCATCGTGACGACGGAGTGCCCCATGTCGGGTTTTCATCAGCGCGTATTCTCAGGCATGCAGCCGACCTCGACGCTGCATCTCGGCAACTATCTCGGCGCGCTGACCAACTGGGTGGCGATGCAGAAGACGCATGAATGCGTGTTCTGCGTCGTCGACATGCACGCGATCACGATGTGGCAGGACCCCGCCGACCTGAAGCGCGCCATCCGCGAGGTCACCGCCGCCTATATCGCCGCCGGCATCGATCCCAAGAAGAGCATCATCTTCAACCAGAGCCAGGTGCCGGGCCATGCCGAGCTCGCCTGGATCTGCAACTGCGTCGCGCGGCTGGGCTGGATGAACCGGATGACCCAGTTCAAGGAGAAGGCCGGCAAGGACCGCGAGAACGCCTCGCTCGGCCTCTACGCCTATCCGAGCCTGATGGCGGCCGATATCCTGCTCTACAAGGCGACGCATGTGCCAGTCGGCGAGGACCAGAAGCAGCATCTGGAGCTCACCCGCGACATCGCCCAGAAGTTCAACAACGACTTCGCGCCGCAGATCGCCGAGCTCGGCCTGGGCACCGGCGAGCTCGGCTTCTTCCCGCTGCCGGAACCGATGATCATGGGGCCGGCCCAGCGTGTGATGAGCCTGCGCGACGGCACCAAGAAGATGTCGAAGTCGGACGCCTCCGACTATTCGCGCATCAACCTGACCGACGATGCCGACGCCATCGCGCAGAAGATCCGCAAGGCGAAGACCGATCCCGAAGCGCTTCCCTCCGAGGCGAAGGGGCTCGAGGGCCGGCCGGAGGCCGAGAACCTCGTCGGCATCTATGCCGGGCTGTCAGGCATCGCGAAGGCGGAGGTGCTGCAGCAGTTCGGCGGCGGCCAGTTCTCCGGCTTCAAGGCCGCGCTGGTCGATCTCGCGGTCGAGAAGCTTGCTCCGATCGCCGGCGAGATGCGCCGCCTGCTGGCCGAGCCGAAGCATATCGACGCCATCCTCGGCGAGGGCGCGGCACAGGCCGACGCCATCGCCGCGCCGATCATGCGCGAGGTCAAGGACATCGTCGGCTTCGTCCGAAGCTGAGGCAGGACCGCAGGATGGGCTTGCGCCGGTGCGCCGGGACGGGCCACCATGCGCCTCCCTGAAGCGGCGGCAGGACAGTTCATGGTCAAGAGACGCCGGTCCTACGAGACAGGCCATCGCCCGAAATTTCTCGCGGTGGTCGATGACAGCGAGGAATGCGCCAAGGCGATTCGCTTCGCCGCGCGCCGTTGCGCGCGCGTCGGCGCCTCGATCGTGCTGCTCGGCGTCGCCACGCCGCCCGAGCACGAGACCTGGCTCGGCGTCGGCGAGGTGATGCAGGCGGAAGCCGAGGCCGAGGCCGAGAAGCGGCTCGACGTCGCGGCTGCCGCCGTGCGCTCGCTCGCCGGCCTCGAGCCCGAGAAGGTGGTACGCACCGGCGACAAGGCCGACGAACTGGTCAAGCTGATCGAGGAGGACGAGGACATCTCGCTTCTCGTTCTGGCCGCCGGCACCGGCCGTGAGGGCCCCGGCCCCCTGGTCAGCGCGCTCGCGGGCAAGTCCTCCGCCAGCTTCCCGATCCCCGTCGCCATCGTGCCGGGTCATCTCGAGGATGAGGAAATCGACGCGCTCGCCTGAACGGAAAGAGCGGCGTGGAGTCTGGGCCTGTCCCCGCGCAGCGGATGCCACGGCCGCGCTTCGCGCTGGAATGATTCCAGCGACGCGCCTATATCGAGACCAGGAACGGCGACCTTGAATCGCCGGTACCGGAGGTATCCATGTTCATCCAGACCGAAGCGACGCCGAATCCGGCGACCTTGAAATTCCTGCCGGGCCGCATCGTCATGGGCAGCGGCACGCTCGACCTGCGCGATGCCGACGACGCCGTGCGCTCGCCTCTAGCCCAGCGCCTGTTCGGCGTTTCCGGCGTTTCCGGCGTCTTTCTCGGCTCCGATTTCATCACCGTCACCAAATCGGACGGGGAATGGCCGCATCTGAAGCCGGCGATCCTCGGCGCGATCATGGAGCATTTCATGTCCGGCGCCCCGGTGCTGGCCGAGAATTCCGCCGCCGACCTGGAGGATGAGGGCGAGTTCTTCGCGCCCGAGGATGCCCAGACGGTGGAAACCATCAAGGATCTGCTCGAGACGCGGATCCGCCCGGCCGTGGCCGGAGACGGCGGCGACATCACCTTCCGTGGCTATCGCGACGGCACGGTCTATCTCGTGATGAAGGGCGCCTGCTCGGGCTGCCCGTCCTCGACCGCGACGCTGAAGCACGGCATCCAGAACCTGCTGCGCCACTTCCTGCCGGAAGTGCGCGAGGTCGAAGCGGTCTGAACCGGACGGAGGCTGTGGGTGACGACGGGCCGGGCTTTCGCGGAATGAAGACCTGATGCGCATTCTCGCGATCGATACCGCCCTCGGCGCCTGCTCGGCCTGCGTTCTGGAAGCCGGCGCAGCCGCGCCGCTCGCGCAGGAGCAGCTCGCCATGGAGCGCGGCCATGCCGAGGCGCTGATGCCGCTGGTCGAGCGCGTTATGAAGGGCGTCGAAGGCGGCTTCGGTTCGCTCGGTCGCGTCGCCGTCACCGTCGGTCCGGGCAGCTATACCGGCTTGCGTGTCGGGGTCAGCGCCGCCCGGGCGATCGCCTTCGCCGCCGGCATCCCCGCTGTCGGCGTCACCACCGTCGCCGCCTGCGCCGCCCCGTTGATCGGGCGCGAATCGGGGCGGGTCATCGCCGCGGCGCTCGACGCCCGCCACGGGCAGGTCTGGTTCCAGGCGCTGACGGCGGAGGGCAAGCCACTCGTCTCGCTGCGCCAGGTCAGCTATCGCGATGCCGCCCGCGCCATCGGCGCCGGGCCCGTCAGCCTCGTCGGCTCCGCCGCGCTGCCGGTCGCCAACGAGGCCTGGGCGATCGGGCTCGATGCGCTGGTCGTCGATGACGCGAAGGCACCGGACATCGCCTGGGTCGCGCGCCTCGGCCTCATCGCCGATCCGCAGAGCGCCCCGCCGCGCCCCCTCTACCTGAAGGCGCCGGAGACGACGCCGCAGGACAAAGCGCGCCTGCCGCGCCGGTGAGCGCCTCACCCAAATGGTGGTTGCCGCTGCCGGAATCCGTGCGAACAAGCGGAATGGACTGGCTTCGCAAGATCCTTCATCCCGACGCGGCGCCCGCCCGCACGATGCGGCTCGATACGAGCCATGCCCGCCATGTCGCCGGCCTGCATCACCAGGGCGGCTTCGCGCGCGGCTGGGAAGTGGCGGAATGCGGCGCGTTGATCGCCGATCGCGCGGTCGTTGCCGATGGCGTGTTCGGCAGCGCCCAGCATCCCCTCGGCTTCGCCATGTCTCGCAAGGCGGTCGACGAGGCCGAGGTTCTGAGCATCGTGGTCGCCCCCGGCAGCCGTGGTGGTGGCCTGGGCTGCGCGCTTCTGGCGGCGCATCTGGCCCGGCTCGCCGAGGAGGGCGTGGCCCGCGTCTTCCTCGAGGTCGAGGACGGCAATCTGCCGGCGGAGCGGCTCTATCGCCATTTCGGCTTCCGCGAGGTCGGCCGCCGCAAGGGCTATTACCCGAAGCCCGATGGCAGCCGTGCCGCGGCGATCGCGATGCGTCTCGATCTCGCGTGACATTGCCGCGCAATCGCGCCATTGACGGCATCCCCGAAGCCAGCGAGACACCCCGCCCCGATGTCCGGACCCGCCAGCGCATGAACGGATTACGCGTCGGCGCGGTGCTGCGCCTCGCCATGCTCATCGGTGGCACGCTCGGGCTCGTCCTGCTGCAGCTCGTGGTCATGCGGCTCGCGCCGAAACGGGGCGGCGCCATGCCGCTGCGCTTTCACCGCCTCACCTGCTGGTGCCTCGGCGTGCGGCGCCGAGTCAGGGGCGAGCCGCCTCCGGACGGAACCGGCGGGCTGATCGTCGCCAATCACGTCTCCTGGCTCGATATCGGCGTCATCGGCGCCGAGCGCTATCTCGCCTTCGTCGCCAAGAGCGAGGTCGCCCGCTGGCCCGTGGTCGGCTTCCTCGCCAACCTGCAGCGGACGCTCTACATCGACCGGCAGCGCCGCGGCGCGACGGCCGGGGTCGCGGCCACCATGGGCGCGCGCATTGCGGCCGGGGAGGCCGTCGTGCTCTTCGCCGAGGGCACGACCGGCGACGGCACGCACATCCTGCCCTTCCGCTCCTCCCTGCTCGGCGCGGCGCATCAGGCGATGGGCGATGCCGAGGCGGATGTGACGGTCTATCCGCTGACCATCACCTATACCGGCCTGCAGGGCCTGCCCGGCGGGCGCATCGAGCGGGCCGGGCTCGCCTGGTATGGCGACACCGAGCTCTGGCCGCATCTCAAGCATGTGCTGGCCTGCGGCGCCGTCGATGTCGAGCTGGTCTGGGGCGAGCCGATCGCGATGGGCCGGACGATGTCCCGCAAGGAGGCGACGCGGCGGGCCGAGGGCGCGGTCCGCGCCGCCCGGCGCGAGGCGGTCACCGGCCGTCCGGCCGGCTGAAGCGCGCGGCTGGATCGGGCTGCCGTTTTCAAGGCGCCCGATCCGCAGTAAAGGAAACGTTTTGGAGTTCCGACCCGCGACGATGAAGAAAGTCCACATCAAGTCCTTCGGCTGCCAGATGAACGTCTATGACGGGCAGCGCATGGCCGACATCCTGAGCCATCAGGGCTATGAGGAGACGGCGACGCCGGAGGGCGCGGACCTGATCCTGCTCAACACCTGCCATATTCGCGACCGGGCCGTGCAGAAGGTCTATACCGAGCTCGGCAAGATGCGCGACATCAAGAGGGCGCAGGGGGCGGAAGGGCAGGAGACGAAGATCGTCGTTGCCGGTTGCGTCGCCCAGGCCGAGGGCGGCGAGATCCAGCGCCGCCAGCCCGCCGTCGACCTCGTCGTCGGGCCGCAGGCCTATCATCGCCTGCCGGAGCTCCTGGCCGAGGCCGGCAAGCGCCGCATCGTCGACACCGACCTGCCGGTCGAGGACAAGTTCGGCTTCCTGCCGGCGCCGAAGCCGCAGGCCATCCGCGCGCGCGGCGTCTCCGCCTTCGTCACGGTCCAGGAAGGTTGCGACAAGTTCTGCGCCTTCTGCGTTGTGCCCTATACTCGCGGGGCGGAATTCTCGCGCCCGGTGGCGCAGGTCATGGCGGAGGTGGAGCGGCTGGCCGAGGCCGGCGTGCGCGACGTCACCCTGATCGGCCAGAACGTCAACGCCTATCACGGCGAAGGGCCGGACGGTGCGGTCTGGGGCCTGGCGCGGCTGATGCATCGCGTCGCCGAGGTGCCGGGCATCGCCCGCATCCGCTACACCACCAGCCATCCGCGCGACATGGACGAGGATCTCATCGCTGCCCATCGCGACCTGCCCCAGGCGATGCCCTTCCTGCATCTGCCGGTACAGGCGGGCTCCGACCGCATCCTGGCGGCGATGAACCGCAAGCACACCGGCGACGAGTATCGCCGCCTGATCGAGCGCATCCGCGCTGCCCGCCCCGACATCGCGCTGTCCTCCGATTTCATCGTCGGCTTCCCCGGCGAGACCGATGCCGATTTCGAGGACACGATCCGGCTCGTCGACGAGATCGGCTTCGCTTCGAGCTATTCTTTCAAATACTCGCCGCGTCCGGGCACGCCGGCTGCCGAGCTCGAGGCCCAGATCCCGCGCGCCGTGATGGACGAGCGGCTCTACCGGCTGCAGGAGCGCATCGAGCACCATCGCCAGGCCTTCAACGCCGCGACGGTCGGACGGACGGTGGATGTCCTGCTCGAAAGGACGGGCCGCCACCCCGGACAGCTTGCCGGAAAGTCGCCCTACCTGCAGGCTGTGCAGATCGAGGGCGGTACGAATCGGATCGGCGACATCGTGCCGGTGGTGATCGAGCGGGCGGGCTCGAACTCGCTCTTTGGCCGGCTGGCGGAGCCGGGTGAGACGGGCGGAGAGGACATGGCGGCTTGAGCGCGCCGCGGATCGTGCCCATCTCCTTCCGGAAGGCGACGGCCTGTCATCAGGCTGAGATCGTTGCGTTCGGTTATGCTGCGAGACGACCCGATCGGGCGCTCCTGCCCGGTGGGGACGGGGCGCCAGGGAGATGACGCATTTGCCACAGGCTGATTCGACGACGCCGAGACCCGACCGGACCCCGCGGCGCGAGATGCCGCCGGCGCGAACCGAGAGCGCGGCCCGTGACGGGCTGCCGGCTACCGAGGTTGTGTTGTCCTTCGACGACAACCGCCTCGCCAGCCTGGTGTTCGGTCAATACGACCAGAACCTTGCCCATCTCGAGCGGCGCCTCGGTGTCGTGATCAACCCCAACGGCAACCAGCTCACCGTGAAGGGGCCGCGCGAGACGGCCGAGCAGGCCGGGCGCGTGCTGAAGACGCTCTATGCCCGCGCCAAGGCGGGCGCGCCGGTGACGCTCGGCGAGGTCGATGGTGCGATCGAGGAGAGCAACGTCCAGCGCTCGCTGTTTCCGGCTGCCGATGTCGGCAAGGCCTCCTTCGATGCGGTGATCACCCGCAAGCGCGGCCCGGTCAGGGCCCGCAACGCCGCGCAGGACGCCTATCTGCGCCAGCTCAAGCGCCATGAGCTCGTGCTCGCCGAAGGCCCGGCCGGCACCGGCAAGACCTGGCTCGCCGTCGGCCATGCCGTCTCGCTGATCGAGCAGGGCGTGGTCGAGCGCATGATCCTGTCCCGTCCGGCGGTGGAGGCCGGCGAGCGGCTCGGCTTCCTGCCCGGCGACATGCGCGAGAAGGTCGATCCGTATCTGCGCCCGATCTACGACGCCCTCAACGACTTCATGGAGGCGCGCCATGTCGAGCGCGGCCTGCAGACCGGCATGATCGAGATCGCGCCGCTCGCCTTCATGCGCGGCCGCACGCTGACCAACGCCGTCGTGCTGCTCGACGAGGCGCAGAACGCCACCACGATGCAGATGAAGATGTTCCTCACCCGCCTGGGCGAGGGCTCGCGCATGATCATCACCGGCGATCCCTCCCAGATCGATCTGCCGCCCGGGCAGCGCTCGGGCCTCGTCGAGGCGGTGAAGCTGCTCAAGGATGTCGAGGGCGTCGGCTATGCGCGTTTCGAGGAGGGCGATGTCGTCCGCCACGAACTGGTGCGCCGCATCGTTCTGGCCTATGAGACCGCTGCGCGCCGCGAGCGCGAGGAGCGGGAGGAGCGCTTGCGCAATCCCGAAGCGCCTGCGGACCTGCACCGCGAGGGCGACAGCGAAGGGCTGAAGCGGATGTTGGCGCGGGAGCGGCCGCGATGAACGATCGACCTCGTGGGCGGCGCGGAGCGCCGCCACCCGAGACGTCCCCGGATCTCAGCCTCGACGTCAGGGCCCAGTCGCGCCGCTGGCACGAGCTGGGCACTCTCGCGCAGCTGCGCGGGCTGATCGGCGAGGCGCTGGCGGCCGGCCTGGCCGTCGCGCCGCGCAAGCCCTTGCCGGGCGCCGAACTCAGCCTCCTGCTGACCGACGACCGGCGCATCCGCGTCGTCAACCGCGACTGGCGCGGCTTCGACAAGGCGACGAACGTGCTCTCCTTCCCGGCCGCGCCGCCGGAACGGATCGCCGCAAGCCCGCTCCTCGGCGATATCGTCCTCGCCTACGAGACCGTGCTGCGCGAGGCCGAGGCCGAAGGCAAGGCCGCCTCCGACCATCTGCGCCATCTCGTCATCCATGGCCTGCTGCATCTGCTCGGCGAGGATCACGAGACCGAGGCCGAGGCCCGGCGCATGGAGGCGCTCGAAGTCGCCGCCCTGGCGAGCCTCGGCGTCGCCGACCCCTATGCCGACGGCGAACTCCTGGCCGCCGCACCCCTTTCCTCCGTACAGCCCTTGAAGCCATGAGCGACGACAGTCGACAATCATCCAGCGAAACCAACGGCCGTGGCCTGGGCCACTGGCTCGGCCAGTTCCTCGATCGCCTGGGCCTGCGCGGCGGCGGCACCGCCCGCGAAGAGATCGTCGAGGCCCTTGCCGAGGAAAACGGCGAGCTGGCCGATCTTTCGGCGCAGGAGCGCTCGATGCTCAGCAACGTGCTGAGCCTGCGCGAGCGCCGCGTCGGCGATGTCATGATCCCGCGTGCCGACATCGTCGCCGTTCCGGCCGAAGCCACGCTCGACGAGCTGCTCGCGCATTTCCGTACTGCGGGCCATTCGCGCCTGCCGGTCTTCGACGAGACGCTCGATGATCCGCGCGGCATGGTCCATATCCGCGACTTCCTCGAATACATCGCCGAGAAGGCGCGCCCCGGCGAGGAACAGGCTCCGGCGGAAACGGGCAAGCTCGCGGTGCCGCATGACCTCTCGGCGGTCGATCTCGCGACGCCGCTTTCGGCGACGAAGCTGCTGCGCCCCGTGCTCTATGTGCCGCCATCCATGCCGGCGGTCGATCTCCTCGTCCGGATGCAGGCGACGCGGACCCATATCGCGCTCGTGATCGACGAATATGGCGGCACCGACGGGCTGGTCTCGATCGAGGACCTGATCGAGATCGTCGTCGGCGACATCGAGGACGAGCATGATCTCGAGGAGACGCCGATCGCGCCCGCCGGTGAGGGCTGCTTCACCGCCGATGCCCGCGCCACCCTGGACGAGCTCAAGCAGGCGACGGGTGTCGACCTCTCCGGCAACGAGGTCGCGGACGATATCGACACCCTGGGCGGCCTGATCGTGACGCTCGCCGGCCGCGTTCCGGCCCAGGGCGAGGTCGTCGAGGGGCCGGAGGGCCTGTGGTTCGAGATCGTCGATGCCGATCCGCGGCGCGTGAAGCGCCTCACCATCCATCGCCGCAACCAGCCGGCATCCGAAGAGACGGCGATGGAGCACGGCTGATGCGGCTGGCTGCGCTGGCGGAGGCCGTCATCCTGGCCTGGGGGTGGCGGAAGCGGCTGATCGCGCTCGTCGCCGGCGCGAGCGGGGCGTTGGCTTTGCCGCCGCTCGATCTCTGGCCGCTGATCATCATCCCCATGACGGTTGCGGTCTGGCTCGTCGATGGCGCCGTCGGCACCGGCAGGGGCAGCCGCTTCCGCGCCGCCTTCGCCGCCGGCTGGTGGTGGGGCTTCGGCTTCTTCCTTGCCGGGCTGTGGTGGCTCGGCGCCGCCTTCCTGGTCGAGGCCGACAAATTCGCCTGGGCGATGCCGCTCGGCGTCGTCGCCCTGCCGGCCTTCCTGGCGCTTTTTCCCGCTCTCGCCTTCGGCGCAGCGCGGCTGGCCTGGCCGCAGGGCGCGGGCCGCATCCTGGTTCTGGCCGCGGCGCTGGCGGCCAGCGAATGGCTGCGCGGCCATGTGCTGACCGGCTTTCCCTGGAACGTCTACGGCATGATGCTGGCAGGCGAGATCCATCTCGCGCAGTTCGCCTCGCTGGCGGGGCTCTACGGCCTCACCCTGCTCGCCGTCGCGATCGGCGCCGCACCGGCGGTGCTGGGCACGGCGAAGACGCGGGCCGGTATCTGGACTGCGCCGCTGCTGGCGCTGGCGACGCTGGCGGGGCTGTTCGCCTTCGGGCTCTGGCGCGTTCCGGCCGGCCCCTCGCCGGTGGTGGCCGGGGTCGCGCTTCGGCTGATGCAGCCCAACCTGCCCCAGGACGCCAAGTTCAACGGGCGCAATGGCGAGGCCATCCTCAACCGCTATCTGGAGCTGAGCGACCGGGCGACCAGCCCGACGACGCCGGGGCTCCAGCGCGTGACGCATCTGATCTGGCCGGAATCCGCTTTCCCGTTCCTGCTCGGCCGCGAGCCGCGGGCGCTTGCGCGCATCGCCGCCGTGCTGCCGCCCGACGTCACCCTGATCACCGGCGCTGCCCGGGCCGGGGAGACGCTGCCGGGCGAGAGCCGGCCGCCGATCTACAACGCGATCCAGGTGGTCAACGACGAGGGCGTCATCGTCGCCAGCTACGACAAGGTCCACCTCGTTCCCTTCGGCGAATATCTGCCGCCCTTCCTCGAGAGGTTGATCCGCAGTGTCGGCCTGTCCGAATTCGTCTCGATCCCCGGCGGCTTTGCGGCGGGACGCGCGCGCCTGCCGCTGGCGATCAAGGGCCTGCCCGGCGCCGCGCCGCTGATCTGCTATGAGGCCGTCTTTCCCGGCGAGGTCGCCGTGCGCGGCCCGCGGGCCGGGTTCTTCCTCAACCTGACCAATGACGGCTGGTTCGGCCAGACCAGCGGTCCCTATCAGCACTTCGCCCAGGCGCGGCTTCGCAGCGTCGAGGAAGGGCTGCCTCTGGTGCGGGTGGCCAATACCGGCATCTCGGCGGTCGTGGACGCCTATGGCCGGACGGTCGCCAGCCTGCCGCTCGGCGTCGAAGGGGTGCTCGACGCGGCCCTTCCGCGCCCCGGCCCGACCACGTTCTACGCCTGGGCGGGAGACCTTGTCTTTGCCGGGATGCTGCTCGTTTTTCTGGCAATTTCGCGCCTGAGAGCCGCCTGATCATCCCATTTGGAACATTTTTCCCGGAAAGAGTGGACCGGTTGCGGGGCCTATAATAAAGGACGGCTTCCGCGCCGACCAGGATGGCGGCTCCTGGTCATGACACTGACGCAAGAGCAGGTGAATCATGATCAAGAAGGTCCCCAACCCGATCGACCGCCATGTCGGCAGTCGCGTCCGGATGCGCCGCATGCTGGCCGGGATCAGCCAGGAAAAGCTGGGCGATGCGCTGGGTCTGACCTTCCAGCAGGTGCAGAAATACGAGAAGGGCTCGAACCGCATCAGCGCGAGCCGGCTGCAGCAGATCGCCAAGATGCTGGACGTGCCGGTGGCGTTCTTCTTCGATGGCGCGCCGACGGCGGACATGCCGGCCGGAGGCTTCTCCGATTCCGCCGCGACGGCCTATATTTCCGACTTTCTCGCGACCAGCGAGGGTGTGCAGCTGACCAAGGCCTTCACGCGGATCAAGAGCAGCCGCGTGCGCCGTCGGATCATCGATCTGGTCGAGGCCCTGGCCGAGGAAGAGACCGGAACGGCCTGATTTTCGCCATCCTGCGTTCGGCCTGACGAACGATCCTCCCGATAAACGAATTATTCCGCTTGACGGCGAACGCGTCCGCTGCAATGACGGAGCGCTTCATGGGCTGGCGCGTGCGCCGGCCTTTTCCGTGTGCTGATTCAGGGGTCCCACGGCCGTGTCACGCCAGAATTATCTGTTCACCAGCGAGTCCGTCTCCGAGGGGCATCCCGACAAGGTCTGCGACCGCATCTCCGACGAAATCGTCGATCTGTTCTTCAAGGAAGCCGTCAAGGCCGGCTATGAGCCGTCTAAGGTGCGCGTCGCCGCCGAGACGCTGGCGACCACCAACCGCGTCGTCATCGCCGGCGAGGTCCGCACCCATCTCGACGAGAAGCAGATCAAGTCCAAGGTGAAGTCGGCCGCCCGCAAGGCGATCCGCAACATCGGCTACGAGCAGGACGGCTTCCACTGGAAGAAGTGCAAGATCGACGTGCTGCTGCACCCGCAGTCCGCCGACATCGCCCAGGGCGTCGACGAGGCCGGCAACAAGGATGTCGGCGCCGGCGACCAGGGCATCATGTTCGGCTATGCCAGCCGCGAGACGCCCGAGCTGCTGCCTGCCCCGATCTACTATGCCCACAAGATCCTCGAGACGCTGACGCTCGCCCGCAAGAAGGGTGAGGGCGATGCCGCCAAGCTCGGCCCTGACGCCAAGAGCCAGGTCACGGTCAAGTACGAGAACGGCAAGCCGGTCGGCGTCACCCAGATCGTGCTCTCGACCCAGCATCTCGACGAGAAGCTGAGCTCGGAAGACGTCCGCAAGATCGTCGAGCCCTATATCCGCGAGGCTCTGCCGGAAGGCTGGATCTCCAAGGACACCGTCTGGCACATCAATCCGACCGGCAAGTTCGTGATCGGCGGCCCCGACGGCGATGCCGGCCTCACCGGCCGCAAGATCATCGTCGACACCTATGGCGGCGCGGCTCCGCATGGCGGCGGCGCCTTCTCGGGCAAGGATCCGACCAAGGTCGACCGCTCGGCCGCCTATGCGGCGCGCTACCTCGCCAAGAACGTCGTCGCCGCCAAGCTCGCGGATCGCGCCACGATCCAGCTCTCCTACGCCATCGGCGTCGCCAAGCCGCTGTCGATCTATGTCGACCTGCACGGCACCGGCAAGGTCGACGAAGCCAAGCTGGAAGACGTGCTCGGCAAGATCGTCGATCTCTCGCCGAACGGCATCCGCACGCATCTCGGCCTCAACAAGCCGATCTATGCCAAGACCTCGGCCTATGGCCATTTCGGCCGCAAGGCTGGCCGCGACGGCAGCTTCTCTTGGGAGAAGACAGATCTCGTCGACGCGCTGAAGAAGGCCGTCGCCTGAGCGACGCGCGCCTGAATCGCATGCGGAAACCGGGGCGCGAGCCCCGGTTTTTCTTTGGGCCGCGGCGACTCGGGGCTTGATCCCGCCGCCTCGAGCGGCAAAGGCGAAGGCCATGAACGACGAGCACGACAACGACCGCGCCTTCTACGGCCGCCGCAAGGGCAAGGCGCTGCGCGACGGCCAGAGCCATCTGATCGCGGAAGCGCTGCCGCGCCTGCGCTTGCCGGAGGGCGAGATCGCCGATCTGAAGGCGCTGTTCCCGCAGCCGGTCGAAGCGGTCAGGCTGGAGATCGGCTTCGGCGGCGGCGAGCATCTGCTGATGCGGATGCGCGAAAGCCCGCAGATTGGCTTCATCGGCGTCGAGCCCTTCATCAACGGCATGGCCAAGTTCCTGGCCGTGGCCGAGCGCGAGGGGCTGACCAATATCCGCGTCTGGGACGACGATGCCGCGCTGCTGCTGCCGCGCCTGGCGGCGGGCGGCCTCGATGCCATCGATCTGCTCTATCCCGACCCGTGGCCGAAGCGCCGCCAGCGCAAGCGCCGCTTCGTTTCCGAGCACACGCTCGCCCTGTTCGCGCGTGCGCTGCGTCCCGGCGGACGCTTCCGCTTCGCCAGCGACATCGACGACTATGTCGGCTGGACGCTGTCGCGCCTGCTGGTCTCGCCGGATTTCGACTGGACCGACGAGCGGCCCGGCGACTGGCGCACGCCCTATCCCGGCTGGATCCGCACCCGCTACGAGGCGAAGGCGGTCCGCGAGGGGCGCATTTCCAGCTATCTCACGGCTTTGCGTCGCGCATCCTGAGGAAGCCGAGCACGCGTTGCGCGGTGCTCTGGGCAAGATTGCGGAAGTTCTCGCGGGCCCGCTCCAGGGCCGGCTGCGACTTGCCGAAATCCTTGCGCAGCGAGATCAGCGCCGCTGTCGTCTCCCATGACCAGCCGAGCGCGCGGGCGACGAGCAGGATCGCCTCCCGATCGGTGCCGAGGATGACCTGCTCGCTGGCCGGCAGGCTGAGCTGCGCCAGCACGGCGACGGCGCAGATCGCGTGCTCCGTCGCGCCGTCCCGGGCGAAGGACCGGACGCTCGCCTCGTCGAGCCGGCCGGTCTCGTTCAGCTCGCGGATCTCGACGAGGGCGGCGCTGATCGCGCCGAGCTCGCCCGGCATCTGCCCTCCGGCCGCGATCGCGTCTGCGCCGCGCTCCACCGCCCCGTCGACCTCCTTGGTCAGCGTTGGTTCCAGGCCTTCGTTCAGGCGACGGCGGGCGGAATTCTTGGCGGCGATCATCAGCTGGTCGACCAGCTCGGCCGGGACGTCGCGGCGCAGGCCGAGCGTCGCCTGGAGCGCGTCGTCCTGGGCTGCGCGCATCACCAGCACGCCCATGCCGTGCCGCGAGAACCGGGCGGTCTGGTTGGCGGCGACCGCATGGGTGACGACGCGTCCGCCGCGCAGGATCAGGAAGTCCGTGACGGGCTCGCCGAGATCGGCCCGTTCGGTGATGGCGAGCATGTGGTCGCGCCCTTTTGCGGCGGCGACGGCGACCAGGTCCTGGTCGGCCAGGCGCGGGGACTGCACCAGCACGGGCCGCGCCACTGCGATCTCGTCCAGCGCGAGCTGGCGCACCACGCCGCTCGGCGCGTTGGGGACAGGCGCGATCCGTTCCGACAGCTCGACGCGGGCCCGCAGTTCGATCGCGCGCGACAGGCGGCCGATCACCACGTCGAAGACGCCGATCTGCTCCTCGTCCATCTCGATCGCCGTGGCGAGGAAGAGATCGGTCAGGCGGGCGAGGATCACGGCGCGCTCGTCGCCGGAGCCGCGCGCCATCGTCGCTTCGAGGTCCCGCAGCAGCGTCGCGACCGCACTCATACTCTGTCCTCAACCGCTGTTCCCGCCTTCCAGACTGGCAGGCAAGGATGACCATCGGGTTAGCGCCATCGCTCGGAGCTTGCATATCGGGGCGATGCGGACTAAATAGCGCCCAACAGCTCTGGTATCGGTTAACGCCGATGATCAAGAGCGGGCCGACCGGCCCGCTCTTTTTTATTGGCCGCGACCCGCCGGAGGCAGACGGGGACGGCCCGGATCATGAGCGAACCGACAAGCGAACCGACAGCAGCGCCCGATCAGGAAGCGCGCCTCGTCGTCGAGAGCGGCGTGGCGGCGCGTGTCGCGACGATCGTCGAGCCGCCGATCGTCGATCTCGGCTACCGGCTGGTGCGCGTGCGCGTCACCGCCCAGAACGGCTGCACCGTGCAGATCATGGCCGAGCGGCCCGACGGCTCGATGACGGTCGAGGGGTGCGAGGAGATCAGCCAGGCGGTCTCGCCGGCGCTCGATGTCGACGATCCGGTCCAGGCGGCCTATCATCTCGAGATCTCGTCGCCGGGGATCGACCGGCCGCTGGTGCGCGCGAGCGATTTCGAGCGCTGGGCCGGCCATCTCGCCAAGATCGATACGAGCGAGCCGGTCGCCGGCCGCAAGCGCTTTCGTGGTATCCTGCGCGGCGTCGCCGGCCAGGATGCGCTGCTGACGCGCGACGACGCCAAGAGCGAGGAAGAGCGCGACGTCGCCATCCCGATGCGGCTGATCGCCGAGGCGCGGTTGGTCCTGACCGACGCGCTGGTCACCGAGTCGCTGCGCCGCGGCAAGTCCGGCCTGCCGCCGGAGATGCCGGCCGCCGAAGAGATCGCCAGCCCGAAGAAGGGCCGAGGAAAATCGCTGGGACCGCGGCCGACCAAGGCCGGCAAGACGGACCCGCAGGAAGACAACGAAGAGGAGTGAGCGTCATGGTCGTCAGCGCCAACAGGCTCGAACTGCTGCAGATCGCCGACGCGGTCGCCCGTGAGAAGTCGATCGATCGCCAGATCGTCGTCGACGCCATGCAGGACGCCATCGCCAAGGCCGCGCGCTCGCGCTACGGTGCCGAGACCGACGTCCATGCCGAGATCAACACCAAGACCGGTGAGCTGCGTCTCGCCCGCCATCTCCAGGTCGTCGAGACCGTCGAGAATCCTGCGGTCGAGATCACCGTCGACGAGGCCAAGCGCCACAACCCGGCCGCCCAGGTTGGCGACGTCATCGCCGATCCGCTGCCGCCCTTCGATTTCGGCCGCATCGCCGCCCAGTCGGCCAAGCAGGTCATCGTCCAGAAGGTGCGCGAGGCCGAGCGCGATCGCCAGTACGACGAGTACAAGGACCGCATCGGCGAGATCGTCAACGGCGCGGTCAAGCGCGTCGAATACGGCAATGTCTTCGTCGATCTCGGCCGTGGCGAAGCGATCATCCGCCGCGACGAGATGATCCCGCGCGAGACCTTCAAGGTCGGCGACCGGGCGCGCGCCTATGTCTACGACGTGCGTCGCGAGCCGCGTGGCCCGCAGATCTTCCTGTCGCGCACCCATCCGCAGTTCATGGCCAAGCTCTTCGGCCAGGAAGTGCCCGAGATCTATGACGGCATCGTCGAGGTGAAGGCCGTCGCTCGCGATCCGGGCTCGCGCGCCAAGATCGCCGTGATCAGCCGCGATTCCTCGATCGACCCGGTCGGCGCCTGCGTCGGCATGCGCGGCTCGCGCGTGCAGGCCGTCGTCGGCGAGCTGCAGGGCGAGAAGATCGACATCATTCCGTGGTCGCCGGATGTCGCGACCTTCGTCGTCAACGCGCTGCAGCCGGCGGAAGTCGCGAAGGTGGTGCTGGACGAGGAAGCCGACAAGATCGAGGTCGTGGTGCCGGACGAGCAGCTCTCGCTCGCCATCGGCCGCCGCGGCCAGAACGTCCGCCTCGCCTCGCAGCTCACCGGCTGGGACATCGACATCCTGACCGAGCAGGAGGAGTCCGAGCGCCGCCAGAAGGAATTCCTGCAGCGCACCGACCTGTTCATGAACGCGCTGAACGTCGACGAGACGGTCGGCCAGCTCCTGGCTTCGGAAGGCTTCCGCAATGTCGAGGAGGTCGCCTATGTCGACCTCTCCGAGCTCGCTTCGATCGAGGGCTTCGACGAGGACACGGCGTCCGAGATCCAGAGCCGTGCGCAGGAGCATCTCGCCGCCGTCGAGGCGGAGCTCGACGAGAAGCGCCGCGCGCTCGGCGTCGAGGACGACTTGCGCGAGGTCGAGGGCATCACCACCTCCATGATGGTCGCGCTCGGCGAGAACGACGTGAAGTCGGTCGAGGATCTCGCCGGCTGCGCCACCGATGACCTGATCGGCTGGACCGAGCGGAAGGACGGCGAGGCGACGCGCCATGCCGGCTATCTGGACGGTTTCGATCTCTCCCGTCAGGATGCCGAGGCCATCATCATGGCCGCCCGCATCCGCGCCGGCTGGGTCGAGGCCGCGGCCGAAGAGCCCGAAGCTGAAGCCGGCGAGGCGGCCGAGGCCTGAGCGGAGCTGTCGCGGTGAAGGCGGCGGCGCAGAAGGATGGTCCCGAGCGGAGCTGCGTCGTCACGCGGGTCGTGAAGGCCCCTGACGATCTGATCCGCTTCGTTGCGGGCCCGGATGGCGTGCTCGTGCCGGATCTGCGGCGCAAGCTGCCCGGGCGCGGCGTCTGGGCGAGCCTCAGCCGCAAGGCCGTCGTCGAGGCGATCAAGCGCAAGGCCTTCGAGCGTTCGCTGAAGGCGAAGGTCGCGGTTCCGGCGGATTTGCCGGATATGGTCGATCAGCTGATGCAGCGCGATGCGCTGCAGGCGCTGTCGATGGCGAACAAGGCGGGGCTCGTGACCGCCGGCTTTGCCAAGGTCGAGGCGCTGGTCGGCTCCGGTCGCTGTCTTGCCGTCATCGCGGCCAGCGATGGTGCCGAGGACGGCAAGCGCAAGATCGGCCAGGCCATCCGGCGGGCCGAGGCGGCGCGCGAGGCCGAAGGGCTCAAGGCCCGCATGCTGCCCGTCGTCGCGATTTTCACGGCGGCGGATTTGGAATTGGCGTTGGGGCGCGCACATGTGATACATGCCGCGCTTGCTCCGGGCCCGGCGGCCGAGGGAGTTCTCTCCCGCTGGCGTCGGCTCGTCCGTTACCGGACGGACGATACCGCCGCATCCGACCAGAACGACACCGAAGACACGACCGAACCGGCAGGACCGAACGCGGAATGACCGATACCAAGAACCCGGGCGACAAGACTCTGACCGTCAACCCGCCCAAGACCCTGTCGCTGAAGCGGCCTGTCGAGCAGAGCACTGTTCGCCAGAGCTTCTCGCATGGGCGCTCGAAGCAGGTCGTCGTCGAGGTCAAGCGCCGCGTCGCCGGGCACGAGACCAAGGAGCCGGTCGCGCCCCGTGCGCCGCAGGCGCCGGCTCAGCCCGCTCCGCGCCCGGCCGCTCCGGCTCCGCAGCCCGCCCAGCGTCCGGCTGGCGGCATGCTGCTGCGCACCCTCTCCGACGAGGAGAAGGATGCCCGCCAGCGCGCACTCTCCGAGGCTCGCAACAGCGAGGCGGAAGCCCGGCGCATCGCCGAGGAGGAGGCACGCCAGCGTGCCGCCGCCGCCGAGCGCGAGCGCCAGGAGCGTGAAGCCGCCGCTGCCCGCCAGCGCCAGGAAGAGGAGCGCAGGCGCCACGAGGACGAACAGAAGCGCCGTGCCGAGAGCGCCGCCCGCCAGCGCGACGACGTCGCGCGCCCGGCTGCGCCGCCTGTCGCGCCGCGCGAGCCCGCTCCCCCGGCCCAGGCGCAGGCCCCCGCGCCGCAGCCGACCCAGTATTATGGCCGCCCGGCGCCGTCCGGCCCGCGCGAGTTCACCTCGCGTCCGCCGATGCGCGACACCGGCGCCCGCCCGCCGCGCCTGGACTCGCGTCCGCCGCGTTCCGACTCGCCGCGCCCGCCGCGGATGGATGCGTCGGCTCCGGCCGAGCCCGCGATTGCGCGTCCCGTCCGTCAGGCGCCTTCGGCCAATACCACGCGTAACCGCTCGGACGATGTCGACGTCAAGGCCGCGTTCCGCCGTCCCGGCCTGAGCGCCGGCGCCGGTCGTGGCCCTGCTCCGGCTGCGCCCAAGGTTCCGAAGAGCCCCAACGACAAGCCGCGCGGCCGCCTGACGCTGGCCACCGCCACCGGCGGGGATGACGAGCGGACGCGTTCGGTCGCCTCCTTCCGCCGTCGCGTGCAGCGCATGACCGGCCATCGTGCTTCCGACGCTCAGAAGGAGCGCGTGATGCGTGAGGTGATCATCCCCGAGACGATCACCATCCAGGAACTCGCGAACCGCATGACGGAGCGCGGCGTCGACGTCATCCGCCTGCTGATGAAGCAGGGCGCGATGCACAAGATCACCGACGTGATCGACGCCGACACCGCCCAGCTCATCGCCGAGGAGATGGGCCACACCGTCAAGCGCGTCGCTGAATCCGACGTCGAGGAAGGCCTGTTCGACACGCCGGACACCGACGAGACCCTGGAGTCGCGCCCGTCGGTCGTGACGATCATGGGCCATGTCGACCACGGCAAGACCTCGCTGCTCGACGCGATCCGCAAGACCAAGGTCGTCACCGGCGAGGCCGGCGGCATCACCCAGCATATCGGCGCCTATCAGGTGACGACGCCGCTGGGCTCGAAGGTGACCTTCATCGACACGCCGGGCCACGCCGCCTTCACGGCGATGCGCGCCCGCGGCGCCAAGGTGACGGATATCGTCGTGCTGGTCGTGGCGGCCGATGACGGCGTCATGCCGCAGACGGCCGAGGCGATCCAGCACGCCAAGGCGGCCGGCGTGCCGCTGATTGTGGCGATCAACAAGGTCGACAAGGCCGACGCCAACCCGGACCGCGTGCGCGCCGAGCTGCTGCAGTACGAGATCCAGGTCGAGTCGCTCGGCGGCGAGACGCTCGAGGTCGAGGTGTCCGCCAAGACCGGTCACAACCTCGACAAGCTGCTCGAGGCGATCGCGCTGCAGGCCGAGGTGCTCGATCTCAAGGCCAATCCGGATCGCGCCGCCGAAGGCACCGTCATCGAAGCCAAGCTCGACCGCGGTCGTGGGCCGGTCGCGACCGTGCTCGTCCAGCGCGGCACGCTGCGCACCGGCGACATCGTCGTGGCGGGCGCCGAATGGGGCCGCGTCCGCGCCCTCATCGCCGACACCGGTGCCCAGGTGAAGGAGGCTCCGCCCTCCATGCCGGTCGAGGTGCTCGGCTTCAATGGCACGCCCGAGGCCGGCGACCGCGTCGCGGTCGTCGAGTCGGAAGCCCGCGCCCGCGAGATCACCGAGTATCGCGAGCGTCAGCGCCGCGATCGTCTGGCCGCCCGCGGTGCCGCTTCCGGCGCCGGCCGCTCGCTTGCCGAGATGATGCGCGAGCTCAAGGAAGGCGCCGGCCGCAAGGAGTTCCCGCTCGTCGTCAAGGGCGACGTGCAGGGCTCGGTCGAGGCTATCGTCGGGGCTCTGGAGAAGGTCGGCAACGACGAGGTGCGTGCCCGCGTGCTCGCCTCGGGTGTCGGAGCCATCACGGAGTCGGACGTCACGCTCGCCCAGGCTTCCGGCGCGGTCGTGGTCGGCTTCAACGTGCGCGCCCACAAGGAAGCGCGCGAGGCGGCCGACCGGGCCGGCGTCGAGATCCGCTACTACAACATCATCTACAACCTCATGGATGATGTGAAGGACGCGATGTCGGGCCTGCTGGCGCCGACTCTGCGCGAGACCATGCTGGGCAACGCGAGCATCCTCGAGATCTTCAACGTCTCGAAGGTCGGCAAGATCGCCGGCTGCCGCGTCACCGACGGCACGATCGAGCGCGGCGCCCATGTCCGCCTGATCCGCGACAACGTCGTGGTTCACGAGGGCAAGCTCGGCCAGCTCAAGCGCTTCAAGGACGACGCCAAGGAAGTGGTGGCCGGCCAGGAATGCGGCATGGCCTTCGAGAACTACCAGGACATGCGTGTCGGCGACGTGATCGAGTGCTATCGCGTCGAGGAGATCAAGCGCAGCCTGTAAGGCTGCGCTTCCCGAAGCAGCGCGTCATGGCCGGGCTCGTCCCGGCCATCTCGTGACGAGAAGAGCGCGTCAGGCGCCTCATCTTCGAAGAGACGGTCGGGTCGTGTCCGGCCGTGACGTTTGATCCGGTCCGATCCCGGAGAACGAGTATCATGGCCAAACCTGCAAAACCTTCCGGTCCGTCCCAGCGGCAGTTGCGCGTCGGCGAATTGATCCGCCACGCCCTGGCCGACATGCTCTCGCGCGGCGACATCCATGACGACGTGCTGGCGAAGCATGTCGTCACCGTGCCCGAGGTGCGCCTCTCGCCCGATCTCAAGCTCGCCACGGCCTACATCATGCCGCTCGGCGGGCAGGACGTCGCGCCCGTGCTCAAGGCCCTCGACAGCCACAAGCGCTATATCCGTGGCGAGATCGCCCATCGCGTGAACCTGAAATACGCGCCCGACATCCGCTTCCGTGCCGATGAGAGCTTCGCGGAGGCCGAGCGCATCGACGCGCTGCTCGACTCCGAGCAGGTCCGCCGCGACACGCTGCGCCAGCCCCTCAAGATCGACCAAGACGACGACCGTGACGATGACCGCTGAGAGCAAACCCGAAGCCGCCTCCAGCCCGGAGAATGCTCCTGCGCCGCGTCCGCGGAAGCGCGACGTCCATGGCTGGGTCGTGCTCGACAAGCCGGTCGGCATGACCTCGACCCACGCCGTCGCGGTGGTCAAGCGCGCCTTCTCGGCGAAGAAGGCCGGCCATGCCGGCACGCTCGATCCGCTGGCCTCGGGCCTGTTGCCGATCGCGCTCGGCGAGGCGACCAAGACCGTCCCCTTCGTCATGGACGGCCGCAAGGCCTATCAGTTCACCGTGGCCTGGGGCACGCAGACCAATACCGACGATACCGAGGGCAGCGTCATCGCGACCTCGGACAAGCGCCCCGACGAAGCCGCCATCGCGGCCCTGCTGCCGCGCTTCACCGGCACCATCCTGCAGACGCCGCCGAAGTTCTCCGCGATCAAGATCGCCGGCGAGCGCGCCTACGACCTCGCCCGTGACGGGGAGGACGTCGAGCTGGAGGCACGGCCGGTCGAGATCGACGCGCTTTCCATCGTCAGCCATGACGGCGACAGCACCACCTTCGAGGCCGAATGCGGCAAGGGCACCTATGTCCGCGCCATCGCCCGCGACCTCGGCCTGGCGCTCGGCTGCCTCGGCCATGTCGCGCATCTGCGCCGCACCCGCGTCGGGCCCTTCACGGTCGCCGAAGCGGCCGGCGTCGATGCCCTGCGGGAGAGCCCGGAGAGTGCGCTCGCGGCTCTCAGGCCGGTCGAGGCGGCGTTGTCGCTGATCCCCGAGATCGTGCTCCATCGCGATGCGGCGGCCCGTATCAAGCGTGGCCAGAGCGCGCTGCTGCGCGGCGCCGGTGCGCCGGTGCAGGCCGAGGCCGCCTATGCAACCTGCGGCGGCACGCTCGTAGCGACGGGCTCCGTCGAGAACGGCGAGTTCGTCCCCCACCGCGTCTTCAATCTCTGAGCCTGGATGGGCGAAAGCCGCAGGAAGCAGCGCTTCGGGGGCCTGGCCCAGGATGGCAGGCTTCTGTTCTGGCGCATCGGCTGCGTTTTCGGGATCGTCGCCGTCATCCTCGCGACGGCCTGCTATTTCAGCTACAGCCACGGCCGGAAGCTTCTGGCGCGGGCCGATCGCGCTGCCGGGACCGTGGTCGAGCTGCGGCATGGCGGTGGGAACTCGACCTATCGTCCGGTCGTGAGTTTTCAGACGGCGCAGGGACAGGCCGTCACCTTCGTGACCACATGGGGCACGAGCCCGCCGGCCTATCGCCGCGGTGACCGGGTGAGCGTCCTCTACGACGCTGCGGCGCCGGAAAAGGCCGAGATCGAGGGTTTCCTGTCCCTGTGGATGGGAACCCTGATCCTTGGCGGCCTGGCGAGCGTCTTCGCGCTGCTCTCGGCGACCTTGATGATCGTGGCCAAGCGCGGCTGATGGGCCTCAGGCCGCGCGCTGCAAGCCGTCCCTTGCCCAGATCGTGCCGAGCGCCGCCACCAGCCGGTCGATATCGGCGTCCGAGTGGAAGGGCGAGGGTGTGATCCGCAGGCGCTCCGTGCCGCGCGGCACGGTCGGGTAGTTGATCGGCTGGACATAGATGTCGAAGCGCGCGAGCAGCTCGTCGCTGATCGCCTTGCAGGCCTTCGCTTCGCCGACCATCACCGGCACGATATGGCTCGGATTGGGCAGGTGCGGAATGCCGGCGGCATCGAGCTTGCGCCGCAGCGCGTGGACGCGATCCTGCTGGCGCTCGCGCTCCGCCGAGCTTTCCTTGAGATGGCGGATCGCGGCGGTAGCGCCGGCCGCCACGGCCGGCGGCAGCGAGCTCGAGAAGATGAAGCCGGAGGCGAAGCTGCGGATGAAGTCGCACAGCGCGGCCGAGCCGGTGATGTAGCCGCCGATCACGCCGAAGGACTTCGCCAGCGTGCCCTGGATCAGGGTGAGGCGATCGGTCAGGCCGTCGCGCTCCGAGATGCCGCCGCCGCGCGGCCCGTAGAGCCCGACGGCGTGGACTTCATCGAGATAGGTCATCGCGCCGAACTCATCGGCGATGTCGCAGAATTCCCTGATCGGCGCGATGTCGCCATCCATCGAATAGACCGACTCGAAGGCGATCAGCTTCGGCGTGTTCGGATCGAGCGCTGCGAGCTTGCGGCGCAGATCGTCCGGGTCGTTATGCGCGAAGATGTGCTTCTCGGCGCGCGAATGCCGGATGCCCTCGATCATCGAGGCGTGGTTGAGGGCGTCCGTCAGGATGACGCAGCCGGGAAGCTTGGCCGCGAGCGTCGAGAGCGAGGCCCAGTTCGACATGTAGCCGGAGTTGAACAGCAGCGCCGCTTCCTTGCCGTGCAGATCGGCGAGCTCGCGCTCGAGCAGGACATGGTAGTGATTGGTACCGCCGATATTGCGCGTGCCGCCGGCGCCGGCGCCGCTGCCGTCGAGCGCCTGATGCATCGCGGCGAGCACCTTCGGATGCTGGCCCATGCCGAGATAGTCGTTCGAGCACCAGACGGTGACGTCGCGCGAACCGTTCTCGCCGTGATAGGTCGCGGTCGGGAAGCGGCCGGCCTGGCGCTCCAGGTCGGCGAAGACGCGATAGCGGCCCTCGCGGTGCAGCCCGTCCAGTTCCTTGCGGAAGAAAGTCTCGAAATCCATGGCCAGCCTCCTGCGGCGCGCCTCTCCTAGGCCCTTCGGGCCGGTTGCGGAATGGTGCGCGGTGTCGCGGCTGGAATTCTTCTACTTTGAGCTCCCGGCGAGTTCCAGAATCGTTTCGAGCAGGACCCGGATCGCGATGCCGGCATCTGCCTCGCTCATATTCTCCAGCGGCGAGTGGCTGATGCCCCTCTCGTTGCGCACGAAGAGCATGGCGACGGGCGCGGCCGCGGCGATCGCCATGGCGTCGTGCCCCGCGCCGGAAGGCAGGCGGCGCCCGGCGAGGTTGCTGCCGGTCCGGGCGATGCCGGCCGCCAGCGCGTCCTGGAGCTTCGGATCCATCGGCACGGCCGCGGCCTTGGCATAGGGAACGATCTCGAGCCCGACGCCGCGGCGCTCCGCGATCTCGGCGAAGCGGCTGGCGATCGCGGCTTCCATCGCGTCCAGCGTCTCGTTCTTCGGCGCGCGGAAATCGATGGTGAACTCGGCCGCGCCGGGGACGACATTGGTGGCGCCGGGCTCGGGTCTGAGCACGCCGACCGTACCGACGGCAAGCTCGTGCCCCGAGGCGATCTGCTCCAGCGCGAGCGCCATCTCGGCGGCGGCGGTCAGCGCGTCCCTGCGCAATGTCATCGGCACGGTGCCGGCATGGCCTGCCTCGCCGGTGACGCGCACGCGGGCCCGGCTCTGGGCGTTGATCGTGGTGACGATGCCGACCGGCTCGTTCTCCGCTTCCAGCACCGGCCCCTGCTCGATATGGACTTCGAGATAGGCCTGGATCGAACCGGGCTTGCGGGCGAGCGCGGCAATGCCGGAAGGGTCTCCGCCGAAGGCCTGCAGCGCATCGCCGAGCTTGACGCCCTCGCTGTCGCGCGCTTCTAGCCAGGCTGGATCATAGTGGCCCGCCAGCGCTTCCGAGGTCGACAGATGCGTTGGGAAGCGGACATTCTCCTCGTCGCCGAACGCGACGACCTCGAGCGGGAAGGGCAGGCTGATGCCGGCGTCGCGCAGCGCCTGCGCCGCGAGGATGCCGGCGACGACGCCGAGATTGCCGTCGAAGCGCCCGCCATCCTTGACCGTGTCGATATGCGAGCCGATCAGCACCGCCGGGGCACCCGGCACCGTGCCCTCGCGCCGGCCCTGCACCGAGCCGGCAGCGTCGATGGCGGCGTTGAGGCCTGCTACCTCCATCGCGCCCTTGACCCACTCCGCCGCCTGCCGATGCGCTGGCGAGAGATAGAGCCGGGTCAGCTTGCCCGGCTCGTCGCTGAAGCGGTTCAGGCCGGCAAGGGCCGCGAAGGCGCGGGCGCCGAGGACGGCGGCGGAAGGAAGCATCTGCGTCATGGGCGCGAGGTTAGGGCAAGCCCGGCGAAACTGCGACCGGCATTTTCGCCAAGACCCCTTGTCTCCGGCACGCCTTGTCTCCGGCCGCATGCCGGGCCGGGCGTCTCGCCTCAGTAGGTGGCGCGGCCGCCCGACAGGTCGAAGACGCCGGCCGTGGTGAAGCTGTTCTCCGCCGAGGCGAGGAACGCGACCATGGAAGCGACCTCGTCCGGCAGCAGGAAGCGCCCGCGCGGGATCTTCGCCAGCATGTAGCCGATATGCTCCTCGCTCATCTGGTCGAAGATGCGGGTGCGTGCGGCGGCCGGCGTGATGCAGTTCACCGCGATGTCCTTGTCGGCGAGCTCCTTGCCCAGCGACTTGGTCAGCGCGATCACTGCCGCCTTCGAGGCGGAATAGGCCGAGGCGTTGGGGTTGCCCTCCTTGCCGGCGATCGAGGCGACGAGGACGATGCGGCCATAGTTGCGCTTGACCATGCCCGGGATCACCGAGCGGCAGCAATGCAGCGTGCCGTCGACATTGAGCCGCATCACGCGGGCCCAATCCTCCAGCGGGTATTCCCAGGTCTTGTGGTTCGGGCCGGCGATGCCGGCGCTGGTGACGAGGATGTCGATGCTGCCATGCTGGGCTTCCAGCGCGTCGCTCGCCTTCTGGACGGCCGCTGCATCGGTCACGTCGACGCCGACACCGATGGCGCCATGGCCGATCTCGGCCGCGGCCTTGGCTGCGAGCGCCGCGTCGACATCCCAGATCGCGACGGTCGCGCCGCTTCGGGCGAAGCGTTCGGCCACGGCCCGGCCAATTCCCTGGGCGCCGCCGGTCACGATGGCGACGCGGTTCTTTAAATCGATTTGGTTCATGCCGGAGCCTCCCTAGCCTCGTCGAATCAGCCTAGCCGTGCCGCCGGGCGCCGGCCAGAGGCAAGCGATGCTTCGCGGCGTGGCGCAGGGCCGCCATGCGGTCCGGTGAGGGCCGAGGGCGCGAAGGCCGATCCGCGCGGCTCGCTGGAAGGCTCGATTTACTGTCCGACAGAGTTCGCCTTGACCTCGCCATGCATTCGTCCATGACATCCGGCCATCATGACACTCGCCGCCGCCTCAAGGATCGAGAATGCCGTGTCCCCGACCCGCTCGATGACGATCGCCGGGAACGGCGAGCGGCGGGGCTATGCGCGGCGTGACATCGGCGGCATCGGCGTCGCCGTGGTATCGCGGGAGGCGGCCTTTGCCGAGGTCCTGGCCGCGATCGCCGCCGGCCGCCACCTCAAGCTGGCCTTCTGCAACGCCAATCTCGTGAATGTCGTGGCGGGTGATCCCGCCCTGCAGCGCAGCCTCGCGGATTTCCTCGTGCTGGCCGACGGCATCGGCGTCGATCTCGGCAGCCGGCTGCTCCACGGCACGCCCTTCCCCGCCAATCTCAACGGCACCGATTTTTTCCCGGCCCTGCTCGGCCGCGCACTGCCGCTGCGCGTCGCCCTGCTGGGCGGCAGGCCCGGCGTCGCGGAGCAGGCCGCGGCGGAGCTGGCGCGGCGCTACCCGCTTCACCGCTTCACCGTCGTTTCCCACGGCTATTATGACGCTGCCGACGAGGAGAAACTGCTCGACGGCCTGCAGGCGCAACGCCCGGACCTGCTGCTGGTCGCGCTGGGCAACCCGCTGCAGGAGCGCCTCATCGCCGACAGGATCGGCCCCCGGCACGCCGCGGTCGCGGCCGGCGTCGGCGCGCTCTTCGATTTCCTGACCGGCGAGGTGCCGCGCGCGCCCGCGATCATTCGCAAGGCGCGGCTCGAATGGGTCTATCGGCTCTGGCTAGAGCCGGGCCGGCTCTGGCGGCGCTATCTGCTTGGCAACCCGGCCTTTCTGCTGCGCCTGCTGCGGCAATATGCGGGCGGCCGGCGAGGCCGGTGAGTTGGCGCGCGTGAGCCCGAGCTTCGCCCTCGCGACCCCGAGCTATCGCGGCGACGTCGAACGCTGCCGGCTGCTCTGCGCCAGCATCGACCGCTTCGTCAGCTCGCATGCGGTGCATTATCTCCTGGTCGAGGACCGCGACGTTCCGCTCTTCCGGGATCTGGAGGGGCCGCGGCGGCGCATCCTGCCCGAATCCGCGCTGCTGCCGAACTGGTTGAAGCCGCGCCCGGACCCGGTCAGCCTCGGCCGGCGCAGGGTCTGGACCGGGGCTCGTGCGCTGGCCCGCGGCCTCCCGCCGCTGCGCGGCTGGCATGCCCAGCAGCTGCGGAAATTCGCGGTCGCGAGAGCTTGCTCCGAAGACGTCATCCTCTTCGCCGATTCGGACATGCTCTTCGTCCGGCCCTTCGACCTGGCGAGCCTCGAGAAGGACGGCGCGATCCGCCTTTATCGCAAGCCGGACGGCATCCACGCTGATATGGCGCGCCACCGGCCCTGGTGCGAGAATGCCGCGCGCCTGCTCGGGCTTGGGGAGCCCTCCTATCCGGGGCCGGACTACATCAACAACATGGTGAGCTGGCGCCGCGACCACGTTCTGTCGCTGCTCGACCGGATCGAGCGGGAGAGCGGGCGCGACTGGGTGACGGCCATCGCGCGCGACCGCCGGTTCTCCGAATACATCATCTACGGCTACTACGCCGAGCGCGTGCTCGGTCTCGAGGCGGCCGGGCATTGGCCCGATGACCGCGAGCTCTGCAAGGTCTACTGGTTCAGCGAGGATGCCGCGGGGTTCGACCGGATCGCCTCCTTCGAAAGCATCCTCGAACCCTGGCAGGTCGCGGTCGGCGTCCAGTCCTTCATCGGCCAGCCGCTGGAGCGCATTCGTGCGCTGTTCGAGCAGCAGGCCTCAGCGTGAGGCCGCCGGTGCCCGTCCCGGCGCCAGCAGGCGGTAGGTGAATCCCGCCGAGACCAGATAGACGGCGCCGAAGACGAGGTTCATCCAGCCCGCCCAGGCGTTGCCCTCGGCGAAGCGCGTCATCACCACGGCGATCAGCCCGGCCTTGAGCGCGGTCAGCAGGCCGAGCAGCAGGATGCGCGCCCCGGTGCGCTCGCGCGCATAGAGCAGCTCGGCATGGTATTCGACGAGATTGCGGAAGGCGGGGACGAGCAGCATCGGCGCGAAGAGATGGGCGGCCTGCGCGACATTGCGGCCCAGCAGCGCCGGAAAGGGCTGGAGCGCGAGGATGACGGCGGCAAGCCCGGCGACCGAGACCAGCGCGATACCGGCCTCGAAGCCGATGAGCCGCCGCCAACTGCCGAGGCCGCGATCCTTCATGATCTTCTGCACCAGCATCTGGTTGAAGCTACGCACCGGCATCGCGGTCAGGTCGATCACCCGCATCGCGATGGCGTAGAGCCCGGCGGTGCGTTCGCCCGCTAGGCCCAGCACCAGCAGCTTGTCGAGCTCGGACTGCACGTAGAAGACGATGTCGGCCGTGCCGGCGAAGACCGCGTCGGCCATGCGGCGCGGGTAGAGATGGCGCACGAAGCGCCAGCGCGCCGCCGGCAGGAAAGCGAGAAGCGCGATGGCGGCGCCGGCCATGGTCGCGGCGCAATAGGCGAAGGCCCAGATCTCCAGGCTGGCATGGCCGAAGGCGACGAAGATCAGCGCCGCCACGGTCCGCAGCGCCGAGCCGATGATCACGAGCAGCGCCGCCTGCCGGAAGCGCCGCAGGCCGTTATTGACGATCAGCACGACCTCGACGATGCGCCAGCCCAGCACTTCGGCGACGATGATCACCGCGAAGGGCAGGGCCGCGAGGCGGCCGGCGAACAGCAGCAGATAGACCAGGGCGCCGGCGCCGGCGATCAGCGGCAGCGACAGGGCGGCGAGCCCGGCGAAGCCCGAAAGATAGGAGCCGAGCAGGCGCGGCTTGACGGTGGCGACGCGGTAGAGCGGCGAGATGAAGCCGAAGGCGAGCAGGCGCGACAGGATGAGGCCGGTCGAGGATGCCGCGGCGAACAGGCCGAACTCGCCGAGGGTCAACGTATTCGCAACGATGAGGAAGTAGACAAGGGAAATGAGGAGCCGGCCGGCCGAGCCGGTCAGGATGGTGAGGTAGGCGGTGATGGCGGCACGATCTGGGAGCATGGTCCGTTTTCGCGGCGGCTGGCCCGGCGCGTGCCTTTGCTGTTGCGGCATCTCCGGCCTCATAGCCGAGAGGCGTTGAACGACCCTAAACGAAGGCGCCTTTCTCTGATGCAGCAGTCCGGAACGGTTCTGACGGGTGCGATGCCGACGCGGCGCGAGCTGCTGCGCGGTGCGCTCGCTTGCGCCGTATCGGCCGCGACCGCTGCCTCCGGGACGGCACTGGCAGGGGAGCGGCCGATCCCGCTCGGCTCCGCCGCGGAGGTCGGTGCCTTCCGTACGGATCCGCGCTATCGCGACGCGCTGCGCCGCCATTGCGACGTCATCGTCCCGATGAACGACCTGAAATGGCAGGCCTTGCGGCACGACCGGGCGCGTTTCGATTTCTCGGGCGCCGACCAGATCGTCGCCTTCGCCCGCGAGCACGGGAAGGCGCTGCGCGGCCATGCGCTGCTCTGGGGCGAGGCGCTGCCGCCCTGGGCCAAGGAGATGACGACGAGGGCCGAGGCCGAGCGCGAGCTCGTCGGCCATATCGAGGTCGTCGTCGACCGTTACAAGGACAGGATCGCGACATGGGATGTGGTCAACGAGGTCATTGCCTATGATCCGCAGCCCGGCGCGCCTTATCGCGACACGATCTGGCAGCGCCTGCTCGGGCCCGAGCATGTCGAGATCGCCTACCGGACAGCGGCGCGGGTCGATCCCGCCGCACGCCTCGTCCTGAACGATTTCCATTTCGAGCAGCAGATTCCCGGCGCCGCGGCCCGCCGCAAGGTCGCGCTCGACATCTGCCGCCGGCTCAAGGACAAGGGCATCCCCATCCACGGCATCGGCATGCAGGCGCATCTCTACGCAGACAAGGATGTCGACGTGGACGGCGTGCACGGCTTCATGCGCGACCTCGATGCGCTCGGCCTGGATGTCGAGATCACCGAGCTCGACCTGATCGACTGGAAATTGCCGGCCGATGCTGCTGGACGCGACGCCACCGGGGCGGCGCTGGTCTCGCGCTTCCTCGCCGCGGTCGTCGCGGCCAAGCAGCCCAAGGCCATCGTCACCTGGGGGCTGACCGACCGCTATTCCTGGGTGCATGATACCTTCCCGCGTCAGGATCGCGCCCGGGCACGGCCCCTGCCGCTCGACGCCGACTACAGACCCAAGCCCATGCTGGCCGTGCTCGAGCGCTATCGGCGCGGCACCGCCTGATGTCGGAAAGTGAAGCGTAGCGTCATGTTCACAACCGAGCCGGCAGCAAGCGAAGGAGAGGCGGCGCCCGAGCGCGCCGATCGTCCCGCCGCGCCCGCTCCCGCCGGATTCGCGCGCCTCGCCGATCCGGCCTGGGTCGTGGCGACGCTGTGGGGGCGGCGCGGGCTGATCCTGCTGATGGCGCTGGCCGGCTTCTGCCTGGCGCTGCTCGCCAGCCTGTTCATCGCGCCCAAATACGTCTCGACGGCGCAGCTCTTCATCGATCCGCGCGATCTGCGCGTGCTGCAGAACGATGTTTCGCCCAACACCGTCGGCAGCGACCCGACCTCGATCACCAGCTATCTGGAAAGCCAGGCGCGGGTGATCGCCTCCGACAGCATCAAGACGCGCGTGGTCGAGCGGCTCGACCTCGACAAGGACCCCGATTTCGGCGGCGCGAGCAGGGGCGGCCTGCTCTCCTTCCTGTCCGGCAGCGACGCCACCGGCACGTCAGCGAAGGCCATGGCCTATGCGCTGGTGGCGCTCGACCGGAACGTCAGGGTGCATCGCGGCGAGCGCACCTTCGTGATCGACATCACGGCTACCGCGCAGGATCCGGGCAAGGCCGCGCGGATCGCCAATGCGCTGGCCGAGGCCTATCTCGAGGATCAGACGGCCGTGCGGGCCGAAGCCGCTCAGCGCGCCACCGCCGCCTTGACCGGGCGCCTCGAGGAGCTGCGCAACCGGCTGCGTCTCGCCGAGGAGAAGGCGCAGAAATACCGCGAGGCCAACAACATCGTCGGCATCAGCGGCAAGTCGCTCGGCGAGGAACAGCTCGCGCTCAACGCGGCCCAGCTCGTCGCCGCCCGCACCCGCGCCACCGAAGCCAAGGCGAAACTCGACCAGATCGCTGCGACCCGCGCCTCCAGCATCGAGGCCGGCGCCATCCCGGAGGCCGTCGCCTCCAACACCATGACCGCACTGCGGGCGCAGCTCGGCGCCGCCCTGGCCAAGGAGGCCGATCTCGTCGCTTCGCTCGGTGCGCGCCATCCCGCCCTGACGGCGGCGCAATCGCAGGTGCGCGATGCCCGGCGCCAGATTACCGAGGAGCTCGGCCGCATCGCCCGTTCCGCCAAGGCGGAATACGACCGAGCCAACGAGGCCGAGCGCCAGCTCGCCCGCCGCGTCGACCAGCTCACGGCGGCGCAGCATGCCGAGGGCCGCGCCTCGGTCCAGCTGCGCGAGCTGGAGCGCGAGGTCGAATCCTCACGCGCCGTCTACGACGCCTTCCTGCGCCGGGCCCGCGAGACCGGCGAGCTCGGCGGCATCGACACGACCAATGCCCGCATCATCAGCCCCGCCATGCCGCCGCTCGAGAAGAGCGGGGTCAGCTGGCGGGCGCTTGCGCTGCTCGGAGGCTTCGGCGGCGCTGCCGCGGGGGCAGCCCTGGCGCTCGGGCTCGCACTCTTTCCCATTCCACTCCGGCCAACGGGCGCGGCGACGATGCTGGCGCGCCGGCCGTTCTGGCGCCGGGCGCCGCAGCCGGCCCCTGAAGCCGAAACGGCGACAGCGCAGCCGCCGGCTCTGCCTCTCGCCGTAGCCCCGGTCGAGCCGCCTGTGCCTCCGACCCCACCGGTCGAGAAGGGTGGCAGCCGCGGCTGGCGCCGGCTGGTCGCGATCCCGGGCGGACAGGCCCCTCGCGCGGCAGAGGCGGCGCCGGCCGTTTCGGTGCCGCTGCTCGGTTCGGTCCCGGCGGTGCGCCATCGCCGCTGGCGCCGCGAAATCGCCGACGCTCGCTCGGTCTTCCAGTCGAAGGCCCATCTCGTCGACGTCATCGACAAGCCGCAATCCGGCTTCGCAAGGGCGGTGGCGGAGATCCGCAGCGAGCTCGCCGGTGTGGCGCAGGGGGAAACCCGGCGGCGCATCCTCGTGCTCGGCCAGCGCCCGCAATCGGGCGCGACCACGCTTGCCCTCAACCTGGCGCTCGATGCCGCCCGGTCCGGCCTACCGGCGCTGCTCGTCGACGCCGGCGACGGAACGCTTGGGCTGACCCGCGTCTTCGCATCCGAAGCTCCGGCCGGGCTCGGCGAGGTCCTGGGCGGCACCCTCTCGCTGGCGCGGGCCGTCCTCAAGGATGAGGGCACCGGCCTCGCCTTCCTGCCGCGCACCTCCGGTGAGGCCTCGGCGGATTCTGCGATTCAGGCCGCCCTGTTCGCGGGCCCGCGCCGCTTCGGCCCCGTGATCGTCGATGGGGGCAGCCTGCCGCCCAACGGGCTGACGCGGCATTTCGCCGAAGCGGTGGACGATATCGTGCTGGTGGTCGGCGAAGCCCGGCGCGGCAAGGCCGATCTCGAGCGCTTGCAGGCGGAGCTGGGGCCGCACGCCGCCAAGCTGCGCGGCCTCGTCGTCAACGCGAGCTGAGCCTAGTTCTTCTCAGGCTTGCGGTACTGTTCGTTCGCGACGCCGAATTCCGACATCAGCCGGCCGAGCGCGACCTTGGCATGGTAGAGGCCGATCAGGCCGGAGCGGGTCCGCAGGCCGAGCACGACGCCGCGCGGTAGCGAGGCGGCGAGCAGGGCGAGCGACTTCGCCAGCACCCGCAGCCGTCCTGACAGGCCGGGAGATTGCCGCCGCTCGATCATCGCCGAGATCGCGCCGTTGCGCAGTCCGCGCGCGGCGATCCAGCCGAATTCGCTGCGGCGGGCGGGCATGGTCTCGCGCTGCGCCGCCTCCTGCACCCACCAGAAGCGGAAGCCGGCCGCCCTGGCGCGTGTGAAGAAATCGGTGTCGCCGCCGCCGGTGAAGTCGAATCTCTCGTCGAGGAAGGGGAAGCCGAGCCGCTCCAGCACCTCGCGCCGGATCAGGTAGTTGGCGCTGGAATAGAGCATCGGGACCGGCCCCGAGCGGTCGTAATGCGAGCGGAAGACGGGATGCGCGGCAAGCCAGGCCCGTTCAGGATCGGCGAAGACCGGCGTGACCGAGCCGCCGAACAGCTCGGCCGGAGCGGAGGCGGCAGCCTTCAGGAAGGCGTCGAGCCAGCCCGGCTCGGCCTCCTCGTCGTCATCGATGCCCAAGACTTGCCGCAGGGCGGGAAAGCGCGTCAGCGCGCAACGCCATGCGGCGTTATAGGCCTTGCAGTTGCCCTGGCGCGGTTCGACGATCACGAAGCCCTTGAAGAGCCCGGCCGCGAGCAGAGCGCTGGCGCGGATGGCGCCCGCCCGCTCGAGGCCCTCATTCTCGACGACGATCACCGCGATATCATGCCCGCCCTGCTGGTGGGCCAGCGATCGCAGGGTGGCCTCGAGCATGTCCGGCCGCCTGAACGTCGGCACGCAGACCACGCTCGCGATGCCCGCGAGCGCCGCGGGCGGCGATTGCGCGATCACCTCGAAGCTTTCCGGCGTGCCGAAGCGCAGCGCGCATTTGCCCTGCTCGCCCGCTTTCGCTCGTTCGCCCGTATCGTCGGCCGTCATCATGGCCCGGAGGCTAGATGCTTGCGGCTTAAGGTTCGGTGTTCGCGCCGGCTGCGAGTGCCCGGAGCCGGCGTTGAGCATAGTTGGCGACGGCGCTTGACCCGCCGCGGCAATGAGGGGACTGAGAGGCATCGACCGACGAGTCCTGTCCTTGCGCCTCGCCTTCCTGACCTCGCTCATCCCCGTTGCCCGACCGGATACCGGTTTCGAGATCGCCAATGCCGCGATCCTCACGACCTTGCGCGATGCCGGGCACGATGTCACGGTGATCGGCTTCCTGCGTCCGGGCGAGCAGCCGGCGGACCCGCAGGGCGCTGTCGTCGTCGCGCAGGTTGATATCGAGAATGCCGCCGTCTCGCGCGGGACCAAGCTGCGCTGGCTGGCGGCGGCCTTCCGTTCCGGCCTGCCCGTCGCCTGCGCCAAGCTGCGCTCTCCCGGTGCCGCCGGATTGATCGAGGCCGTGCGGACGCACGGCCCCTTCGACGCCATCGTTCTGAACTCGGTGCTGTTGCCGGGGGCCTTCCCCGAGCTGCTGCAGCTCGCGCCCTGCATCCTGGTCGAGCACAATATCGAATATGTCTCGGCCCGGCAGAATGCCGAGCGGGCCGAAAACCCGGTCATGCGTCGGCTCTATGCGCGCGAGGCGCGGCTGCTCGAAGCGATCGAGCGCCGGCTCTGGCGCGAGGCGCGCTTCATCTGGACGCTGGCCGAGGAAGACCGCAAGGCCCTCGGTTCGGAGTATCGGGACAAGTCGAGCGCGCTGCCCCTGCTCGGCGGCGAGCCGGCCGATGCCGGGGCAGGGATGCCGGACGAGGCAGCCGCCTTCGATATCGGCCTGATCGGCACCTGGACCTGGGAACCCAACCGGGTCGGGCTGGAGTGGTTCCTGCGCGAGGTCTGCCCGCTGCTGCCGGACGATCTGCGCATCGCCGTGGCCGGTCGCGTGCCGCCGGAACTGCGCACGCCGCTCAATGTCACGCTGGTAGGCCGCGTGCCGGGCGCAGCCGCCTTCCTGCGCTCCTGCCGCATCGTCGCGCTGGCGAGCCGGGCGGGAACCGGCGTCCAGCTCAAGACGATCGAGGCCATGCAGCTCGGCCTCCCGGCCGTGGCGACCCCGCTCTCCTGCCGCGGCTTCAGCGAACTGCCGGCGAATTTCACCCTGGCGGACTCGCCGCAGGATTTCGCCGCGGCGCTGGTCTCGCGCCTTGCCGCGATCGGCCCTCGGGATCGGCAGCGCATCGACGGAACTGCTTTCCTGGCAGGGCAGCGCGCGGCGCTGTCGGACGGCATCGCACGCGGGCTCGCCGCCACGGCCGGCTGAGACGGCGCTATTCCGCCGGTGCGGCTTTGTCGCATCGGCGGCCGATCAGGCCGAAGATCGGCCCGGCCGAGACCATCACCAGGAAGACGCGGATGATGTGGTGCGCCGCGACGAACGCGACCTCGGTGTGCAGCGCCAGCGCGATCAGGCTCATCTCGGCGAGACCGCCCGGCGAATAGGCGAGGATCAGCGGTACATGGCCGTGGACCGAGACGAGGGCGACCAGCCAGGCGAAGCTCAGCGTCAGGGCGAGCAGGATCGCGGTCGAGCCGACCGAGAGCAGCAGCACGCGCAGGATGATGCGCGGCGGCGTGCCGACGAAGCGGCAGCCGATGGTGACGCCGAGGACGAGCTGGGCCGCATTGACGATCTCGGCCGGCGGCACGGCCGCGCTCAGGCCGGTGACATGGACGACGGCGCTGACCAGCATCGGGCCGAGCAGGTACTTCGCCGGCAGCCTGAGCCAATGGCCGGCGATCACGCCGAGAATGCCGCAGCCGATCAGCCAGAGTTCGGAGCCGAGCGGCGTCTGCGCCAGCGAAGGGCCGGCGACCCGGCCGCCGCCCAGGGAAACACCGCCGATCCATTGCACCAGGAAGGGCAGCGTCATCACCACCAGCAGGATGCGGGCGGAATGGATCAGGGCGATGATGCGGGCGTCCCCGCCCTTCTCCTCGCCGAGCGTCACCATCTCGACGAGCCCGCCCGGCATGCCGGAGAAGAAGGCGGTTACCGGGTCGAAGCCGGCGACGCGCCGGAAATAGCCGACGCAGCATAGCCCGCAGGCGACCATGAACAGCACGAGGCCGCCCAATGTCGGCAGCCAGTTCGGCAGCTGCGTCACGACCTCCGGCTTGAAGGAGGCGCCGAGCATCACGCCGATCACCGCCGTCATCGGCGGGCGGATCACCGGCGGCGCCGCGACCGGGAGCCGGATCAGGGCGGCCGCCGTGCAGAACACCATCGAGCCCAGCATCCAGGGCAGCGGCAGCCGCGCCTGCACGAACAGCCAGCCGCCGAGCCCGCCCAGCACCAGCGCCAGCGCGAAGCGCCGATAGGGGAAGCGGCTGGGCGCCAGCGCCCTTATCCCGTTCGTGAAATCCTCGAGCAGAACCCTCACGCGCATGCTCCGCGGCGTCGAATCGAAAGCCCGCGGGGCCCCGCGCGCCAGCGTTTTCTTTCCGTCCTCCTAGAGCGCGAACGCCTCGTTGCCCAGCCCGTGCGAGGTATGGCGACCCTGCAGCCGCGCCATCGGCACAACTCGGTCATGTGCCTTTCTCATTGGCCGAAATGACACGGTTCATCAATGATTTGCGGCAAAGGGGAAATGCGGGTGCCGGTCTTGCGGCTGTGCCCCGGCTCGAGGGGCTATGGACGAGGAGCGGCAGACCGGTCGGCTGAGCCGGGCGGATCGGGAAGGTGGGGCTCCTGCCTGGCAGGAGCCGGCCGTGCCGTCCCCTTCCCGCGGGCTCGGGCCGGGGGAAGCCCCCCTCCCGATCGTCCTCTCCGCGGCGCCGGACACCGCGGCCGCGGGCGTCGGCGGCTGGTTCGCCCATCGGCGGCGCCGGCTGCGGCATTGGTGGCGTGGCGCGAGCCCGAACCTGCGCGGCTCGGTCTTCATGCTCTCCTCACTGCTCGTCTATGCGGTGATGGTCGCCGGCATCAAGCATGTCGGCCAGGCGGTTCCGCTGGTGCAGATCCTGCTGATCCGGCAGGTGATCATGACCGCGATCCTGCTCGTCTTCGCCGCCGGCAGCTTGCGGCGGGCGCTGCACACGGATCGTCTCGGCCTGCAGGTCTTCCGCAGCGTGTTCACGCTGCTCTCGATGCTTTGCGGCTTCACCGCCGTGGTCAAGATACCGCTGGCCCAGGCGACCGCGATCGGCTTCAGCCAGGTCCTCTTCGTCACCATTGCGGCGGTTCTCGTGCTGAAGGAGACGGTCGATGGCCGCCGCTGGGCCGCGACCATCATCGGCTTCATCGGCGTGCTGATCATGCTGCGCCCTGGCACCGACGGCCTCGATATCTATGCGCTGCTCTCCGTCGCCGGCGCGATCTTCGGCGCCGGCATCACCGTCAGCGTGCGCAAGCTCGCTGCGAGCGAGCGCACCGACACCATCCTGCTCTACCAGGGCATCGTGCTCATCCTGCTGCTCGTCGTGCCGGGCCTGCTCTGGTGGCAGCCGCCGACGCCGAACCAGTGGTTCTGGCTCGTCACGCTCAGCCTGTTCGGCACCGCCGGGCAGTGGCTCATCACCCGCGCCTATCAGGTCGGCGAGGCGGCGGCCCTCGCCCCGCTCGATTTCAGCCGCCTCCTGCTGGCGAGCTTCACCGGCTTCGTCTTCTTCGCCGAGATTCCGGTGCTGACCACCTGGATCGGCGCGGCCATCGTGATCGGGGCGACGCTCTACACCATCCGCAAGAACGCGCGTGTGGCGTCGTCGCCGGCTTCGGCCTGAGCGGGCCCCGCCCGCGGGATTGCATCGGTGGCCGCCGGGGCGCTATGAATCGGCGCACGCCTCTCCCGCGTGCGCCGCCCCGCTTCGACCGGGGCGCTTCGGCCGCCCAGCCGGCCGGACCGACACCCAGAGGCCAGATCATGCGCATCGAAAACGACCCGAAGCTCGACTTCCGCGACGTCCTGATTCGCCCCAAGCGGTCGACGCTCGGCAGCCGCGCCCATGTCGACGTCGAGCGCAGCTTCCACTTCCCCCACACCGGCAAGGAGTGGAAGGGCTTTCCGCTGATCGCTGCCAATATGGACGTGGTCGGGACGATGGCGATGGCGCGCGCGCTCCTGAAGCACGGCGCCATGGTCGCGTTGCACAAGCATTACAGTGCCGAGGAGCTGATCGCCTTCTTCCGCGAGCCGGGCTCGGCCAACGCCTTCTATTCGCTCGGCACGACCGAGTCCGACCATGACAAGCTCAAGGCGGTCCATGCCCAGTCGCCGATCGGCAAGATCTGCCTCGACGTCGCCAATGGCTACACCGAGAAGTTCGTCGATACGGTCAAGGCGACCCGCGCCGCCTTCCCGGATGCGGCGATCATGGCCGGCAACGTCGTCACCGGCGACATGACCGAGGCGCTGCTGCTGGCCGGGGCCGACATCGTCAAGGTCGGCATCGGCCCGGGCTCGGTCTGCACCACCCGCAAGATGACCGGCGTCGGCTATCCGCAGCTCTCGGCGATCATCGAATGCTCGGACGCCGCCCATGGGCTCAAGGGACTGGTCTGCGGCGATGGCGGGCTGACCGTGCCGGGCGACGTCGCCAAGGCCTTCGGCGGCGGCTCCGATTTCGTGATGATGGGCGGCATGCTCGCCGGCCACGACGAATGCGAGGGTGAGATCCGCTACGAGGAGCGCGACGGCGAGAAGGTGGCGGTCGCCATGACCTTCTACGGCATGTCCTCCGACACGGCGATGAACAAGTACTCCGGCGGCGTCGCCAAATACCGTGCCTCGGAGGGCAAGACCGTCGAGGTGCCCTATCGCGGTCCGGTCGAGGCCACGATGCAGGAGATCATGGGCGGCGTGCGCTCGGCGATGACCTATATCGGCGCGGTGCGCCTGAAGGAGATGTCGAAGCGCACCACCTTCATCATGGTCGGCGCCCAGCTCAACACGGTGTTCGGCAACTGATCCGACCGGGCCCGTGCCGGCTCAGGCCGGCACGGGCTGCGCCTTCGGCTGTTCCCGCATCAGGAACACCATGGCCCCGGCCATCAGTGCGAGCGCGACCGCGCTGAGCCAGACCCAGTCATAGGCGGCGCTCAGATCGACGAGATAGCCGCCGAGGAAGGCGCCGGCGGCGGCGCCGACCGAATGGCCGGCCGAGATCAGCCCCATGCTGAGCCCCATCACGCGCAGGCCGAGATGGCTCGCCGCAAGGCTCGCCGTGACGGGGATCGTCGCATAGTCGACCGCGCCGAACAGCACGGCGAAGGCGACCAGCATCTCGTAATCGCCGCCGACGCGCATGAGCACGAGGAAGCTCAGGCCCCGCAGCAGGTAGATCGAGCCCAGCAGCGCCACCCGGTTGACGCGGTCGGTCAGCCAGCCGGCCGCGACCATGCCGGCGAGATTGACGGCGGAGAGCAGGCCGTAGGCCGTCGCGCTCGGCACCGGGCCGAAGCCGCAGAAGGCAGCATAGGGAATGAGGTGGGTCTCGATCACGCCGGCGGTGGTGTAGCCGCAGATCAGGAAGCTCCAGAACAGGATGTGGAAGGCAGGCTGGCGCAGCACGAAGCCGAGATCGGCCGAAAGCGTGTGCGCCTTGTCTGTGCCGGATCGAGCGGGCGTTGCGCCCTTTGCCGACAGGGTCCACCAGAGCAGCGGCGCAAGCGTCAGGCAGGCGATGCCGGCGGCCAGGAAGGCCCAGCGCCAGCTGAGGGTCGCCAGCAGGACGGCGATCAGCGGTACGATCAGGAACTGCCCGCCGGTCGCGCCCGAGGTCGCGATGCCGGTCGCCAGCCCGCGCCGGGCATCGAAGACCCGGGCGATCGCCGTCGAGACGACATGGGTCGCGACGAAGCCGAAGCCGATCGCGGCGAGCCCCGAGAAGCCGAGGAGAAAGACGATCGGGCTGCCGGTCGTCGCCACGACGAGGCAGCCTGTGCCGACCAGCAGCAGGCCGCCTGTCAACGTGGCGCGGACACCGTAGCGATCGGCCGCGTGCCCGGCGAAGGGTGCCGTCAGGGCCATGACCAGCAGGGTCGCGGCGGCGGCGCCCGAAATGAAGCTGCGCGACCAGCCGAATTCCTGCATCAGCAGCGGCATCACCAGCCCGAGCGTCGCCCGCGCCGAGAATGTGATCGCCAGGGCCAGGAAGCCGAAGCCCACGAGGAGCCAGGGCAGGAAGGCGGAACGGGAGGGGGATGGCATCGTCTGTCTCCGCGGAAAGCGCGCTAGCCATCCCGCAGCGCCCGGCTTTCGACAAACGACGGTTTCGCACCCCATGTTTAGCTGTGCTAAACATGGGGCATGAGCATTCGCCTCTCCCTGCTGCAGACCTTCGTCGTCGTGGCGCGCTCCGGCCGGATGCGCGACGCGGCCGAGGAGATGGCGCTGACGCCGGGCGCGATCAGCCAGCGCATCCGCGAGCTGGAGGAGAGCGCCGGGCGCCGGCTGTTCCTGCGCACCCAGGCCGGCGTCGAGCTGACGGCGACCGGCCGCAAGCTGCTGGCTTCGCTCGACGGTCCCTTTCGCCGGATCGAGGAGGTCAGCCGGGAACTCTCGGCTGCGCCGTCCCGCCGCGTGACGATCAGCACGATGGCCTCCTTCGCCGCGAACTGGCTGGTGCCGCGGCTGGCCGACTTCACCAGGCTCCACCCCGGTATCGACATCGCGCTGGAGACGGACAACCGCGTCGTCGACCTGAAGCGCGAGCCGATCGACCTCGCGATCCGCCACGGCCTCGGTGATTATCCCGGCCTCGAGACGACGTGGCTGATGGCGCCCGAGCTGATCGTGGTGGCGAGCCCGGCCTTGCTCGGCGCCCACCCTCCGATCGCCTCGCCGGCTGATTGCCTCGCCTTCCCGCTGTTGCACGACATCGACCGGGCCGATTGGCGGCTCTGGCTCGAAGTCCAGGGCGTGCCGGCGCCGCGGGAGCTCAAGGGCCCCTCCTTCTCCGACGACCATCTGCTGGTCAGGGCCGCCACGGCCGGGCAGGGAATCGCGCTCGTCCGGGATGTCTATGCCGATGACGAGTTGCGCAACGGGCGGCTCGTCCGGGCGATTTCCCTGCAATGGCCGACGCAGCTCGCCTATTACGCGGTCGGCACCTCGGAAGCCCTGCAGAAGCCGGCCGTGCGGCGCTTTCGGGACTGGCTGGTCGCCGCCGCCCGGACTCCCTGACAGCTCCCGGCAGGGGCCTGCATTGGCACTGAATCGACGTACTGCCGGCCGCTATCGCTTTCGGCGCACCTGTTGCATAGTCCGGTTTCCAGCACAGAAGGCCGCAAATGGCTTCGGGGAGACGGATATGACCATCAGAGTTTTGAGCGTGGTGGCGATGCTTGCCGCCGGAATCTCCTTCGCGCAGGCGCAGCAGCTCGCCCCGAGCCCGACGCTGGACGCCGTCAAGGCGCGCGGCAACCTCGAATGCGGCGTGCATCTCGGCCTGCCCGGCTTCTCCTTCGCCAATGACAAGGGCGAATGGAGCGGGCTCGATGTCGATTACTGCCGGGCGCTCGCCGCCGCCGTTCTCGGTGACGCGAACAAGGTCAAGTACACGCCGACCTCCGTGCAGCAGCGCTGGCCGATCCTGCAATCGGGCCAGGTCGACGTACTCTCGCGCAACTCGACCATCACCTTCTCGCGCAACGCCACGCTCGGCCTCAACTTCCAGGGCATCAACTTCTACGAAGGCCAGACCTTCATCGTCCGCAAGTCGACCGGCGTGAAGGACGCCGAGGGCCTCGACGGCGCCTCGGTCTGCGTCGCCGCCGGCTCGACCGAGGAGAAGAACGCCGCCGACTGGTTCCGCGAGCGCAATCTCAAGGTCACGATCACCAACTTCCAGAAGAACGACGACGCGATCACCGCCTATGATTCGGGCCGCTGCGACGCCTATACCGCCGGCGTCGGCGCCCTTGCCGGCCAGCGCGCCAAGCTCAAGGTTCCCGACGACCACATCATCCTGACCAAGCCCATCTCGAACGATCCGCAGGGGCCGGTGACGCGCTGGGGCGACGAGCGCTGGCAGCTCATCGTCCGCTGGGTGCTGAACGGCACGATCGCGGCCGAGATGCTCGGCGTCACCTCGAAGAATGTCGACGAGCTGAAGGCGAACTCCAAGAACTCGGAAGTGCGCCGCCTGCTCGGTGCCGAGGGCGGCTTCGGCGCGATGATGGGGCTCTCGAACGACTGGATGTACAACGCCATCAAGCAGGTCGGGAACTATGGCGAGAGCTATGAGCGCACCGTCGGCATGGGCTCGCCGCTGAAGCTCGAGCGCGGCCAGAACCAGCTCTGGACCAAGGGCGGCCTGCTCTTCACCCCGCCCTTCCAGTGAGAGCTGCAAGGGATCGTCATGGCCGGGCTTGACCCGGCCATCTCGGAAACCAGCCCAGCGTCACGAGATTCCCGGGCCAGCCCCGGGAATGACGTCCGCGAACCTCGATCGAGGTGGTCGTGAGCAGCTTTCTATCCCTCATCAATGACAAGCGCGTCCGCGACTGGATCTACCAGATCGCCGTGGTGGTCTTCCTCGTCGCTCTCACCGTCTTCTTCGTGCGCAACGCCTCGGAGAACATGGTCAAGGCCGGCATCGCCTCGGGCTTCGACTTCCTCTGGCGGACCTCCGGCATCGAGGTGCCCTTCGTCCTGACCGGCTATACCCAGGCCGACAACATTCTCGCCCTGTTCTGGGTCGGCGTCGCCAACACCATGCTGGTGACGGTGATCGCGATCGTACTGGCGACCGCACTCGGTTTCGTCGTCGGCATCGCCCGGCTGTCCTCGCATTGGCTGCTCTCGACCATCGCCGGCGCCTATATCGAGTTCGTCCGCAACATCCCGCTGCTGTTCTTCGTGCTGTTCTGGTATTTCGGCGTCATCGCCGCCCTGCCGGCCCCGCGTCAGAGCATCAGCCTGTTCGGCGTCGCCTTCCTGAACAATCGCGGCGTGACGATCCCGCTGCCCGACGGAATCGAGAATTTCCGTGTCGCGGGGCTCGTCATCCTCGCCTGCGCGCTCGTCTTCTGGGCCTTCTCGCTCTGGGCGCGGCGGCGGCGGGAACGCACCGGCCAGCAGGCGCCGACGCTGGTTGTCGGCCTTGCCCTGCTGGTCGCCGTGCCGCTCCTGATGCTGGCCTGGGCCACGCTCGCGACGCGCTGGGATGTGCCGGTGCTGCGTGGCTTCAACTATCGCGGCGGCTTCGCCGTCATCCCGGAGTTCGTCGCGCTGCTGGCGGCGCTCGTCACCTACACGGCCGGCTTCATCGCCGAGATCGTCCGCGGCGGCATCCAGTCGGTCTCGCATGGCCAGACCGAGGCCGGTTCGGCGCTGGGGCTGCGCTCCGGACAGATCCTGCGGCTCGTCACCATACCGCAGGCGCTGCGGGTGATGATCCCGCCGATGACCAGCCAATATCTCAACGTGCTGAAGAACTCCTCCTTCGGCGCGGCCATCGCCTATCCCGACGTCGTCAGCCTGTTCATGGGCTCGGCGCTCAACAATACCGGCCAGGCGATCGAGATCATCGCCATGACGCTCGCCGTCTATCTGGTCATCGGCCTTGCCGTCTCGGCCTTCATGAACTGGTACAACGCCCGCATCGCCCTGGTGACGCGATGAACCGCACGTCCGCCCTCTCCCTCTGGCGCGAGCGCCTGTTCGGCACGCCCTTCACCGGTTTCGTCACGCTGGCGCTGGCCTTCGGCATCGCCTGGGTGGCGGTGCCCATCATCCGCTGGGCGCTGATCGATGCGACCTGGAGCGGCACCACGCGGGCCGACTGCGCGCCCGGTGGCGCCTGCTGGGTCTTCATCCGGGCCCGCTTCGGCCAGTTCATGTACGGGCTCTATCCGGTCGACCAGCGCTGGCGCGTCGACCTGGCCGGCATCGCCTTCGTGCTCGGTATCGCCGCCGTCGTCTTCGCGCCGCAGCGGCTGAAGCTCAGGCTCGGCGTCTTCATGCTTGTGCTGCTGCCGCCGCTCGGCATCTGGCTGCTCTCCGGCGGCTTCGGGCTGGCTTACGTCGAGACGCGCGAATGGGGCGGGCTGATGCTCACCCTGTTCATCTCGATCTATGCCAGCCTGATCGCGATCCCGCTCGGAATCCTCTTCGCGCTCGGCCGCCAGTCCCAGCTGCGCGTCATCCGGCTGATCAGCGTCGTCTTCATCGAGTTCTGGCGCGGCGTGCCGATCATCGCCGTGATCTTCCTCGCCTCGCTGCTGTTGCCGCTGATCCTGCCCGGCGGCATCGGCATCGACCGGCTGGCGCGCGCCGTGATCGGGCTCGGCTTCGTCATCGCCGCCTATATGGCGGAAGCGGTGCGCGGCGGTCTCCAGGCGCTGCCCAAGGGCCAGCGCGAGGCGGCGACCGCGCTCGGCCTGAACTACTGGAAGGCGACGGGGCTGATCATCCTGCCGCAGGCGCTGCGGATCTCGCTGCCGGCGATGACCAACGAGTTCATCGCTCTGATCAAGAACACCACGCTCGTGCTGGTCGTCTCGATCCTCGATCTGCTCGGCATCGCCCAGGCCTCGCTCGCCGATCCCAACTGGGTCGGCATGAACATGGAGGCCTATGCCTTCTCCGGCGCGATCTACTGGCTGATCTGCTTCGCGCTCTCGCGCTGGAGCCGTTCGCTGGAGAACAAGCGCCGGCTGTGAGGTCGGCCTCCCGCCGTCATTCTCGGGCGGAGCGAAGCGCAGACCCGAGAATCTCCTTCCGAAGGAGGCTCTGGAGTCTCCTCGTCATGAGATGCTCGGGTCAAGCCCAAGCATGACGCGCCTTTCGAGCAGGCAACAAAAAACCGGCCTTTCGGCCGGTTTTCTTATTTCGATGATATCGGCCTAATCAGGCCCGCGCCTTGCTCCGGTCGCGCCGGCGGTCTGCGGCGGGCTGGTAGGCGATGCGCGAGTGATGGGCGCAATAGGGCAGGCCGGTCTGCGAGCGCGCGCCGCAGAAGCGGAAATCCGGGCTGGTCGGGTCGCCCATCGGCCAGCGGCACATATATTCGCGCAGGTCCATGATGGTGACGCGCTCCGAGAACGGGATGACCACGTCGTCGGAGGGCAGTGGCGCGGCTTCGACCTCCGCCTCGGGGGCGAAGTTGGGCGCCAGCGCGTTGGCGCCGCGCGTGGCGTGGGCCACCGGGCTCGCCATCGGATGGCTCGGCGAACGCGTCGGCGCCTTGCGGGGCGCGGCGTTGCGGGGCGCGGCCGGCTGGGCCGCGCTCTTGGCCCGGCCCGAAAGGCCGAGGCGGTGCACCTTACCGATCACCGCGTTGCGCGTGACATTGCCCAGCTCGGCGGCGATCTGGCTGGCGCTCAGCCCATCGCTCCAGAGCTTCTTGAGCAATTCGACGCGCTCGTCTGTCCATGCTCCGGCTTCGTTCATCCGCATCACCTGTCTTGTCCGGCCGGCTTCTGGCGAAGCCCGCCTTTAAGGGCGCTTCGTGACGGAATCCGGGACCGGCGGCTCCGTCGCAGGGACAAAGCCGTTGCTTCCGCAATTACGGTACAGGAGGCGCCGCACGAAATGTCGTATCTGACGAACCCGACCATACAAGCTGCGGTGACTCGCGAACAAGAGTCGGCGAATCTGAAAACAGCTTTTCCCCAGGCGATTCGTGTTTGCGCCGTCAAGCGAATCCTTTCGGCAACACTGTGGCTGCGGCTTTGAATTGACAGCCCCGGCCGCCTTAAGCATATTTATCCACAAGGTGACGCCGCCCGTTCGGGCGGCGCTTATGTTTGCGGATCAAGGCCCGAACGATGCGGATGACGGCGCGACGAGAGGTCGGGAGCTGGGTGCGACGATAACGTCGTCGCCGGGTCGCATCATGGCTGCAGCCTGCAGCATCAATCCCGGATCGTCGTTTTCTGTTCAGCGCCAATCCGTTCTCACCCCGTCCCCCTTCGCGAGGATTTTCGTTTCATGGCTCCCGCTCCCGTTTCCGCCAGCCAGTCCGTGCTCGTGCCGACCTATGCCCGTGCCCCCGTCGCCTTCGAGCGCGGCGAAGGCCCCTGGGCGATCACCGCCGACGGCACGCGCTATCTCGATTTCGGCGCCGGCATCGCCGTCAATGCGCTCGGCCACGCCCACCCGCATCTGGTCAAGACGCTGACCGAGCAGGCCGGCAAGATCTGGCACACCTCGAACCTCTACGGCGCGCCGGAGGGCGAGCGTCTCGGGCGCCGGCTCTGCGAGGCGACCTTCGCCGAGCGCGTCTTCTTCACCAATTCAGGCGCCGAGGCGAACGAGTGCGCCATCAAGATGGCGCGGAAGTACCATGCCGCGAAGGGCCATCCCGAGCGCTTCCGCATCATCACCTTCGAGGGCGCCTTCCATGGCCGGACGCTAGCGACCATCGCCGCCGGCGGCCAGCAGAAATACATCGACGGCTTCGGCCCCAAGGTCGAGGGTTTCGACCAGGTGCCGTTCGACGACGAGAAGGCGCTGCGCGCCGCGATCGGGCCCGAGACCGCCGCGCTGATGATCGAGCCGATCCAGGGCGAGGGCGGCCTGCGCTCGGTGCCGGCCCGCTTCCTCAAGCTGCTGCGCGAGCTCTGCGACGCGAACGGCCTGCTGCTGATCTTCGACGAGATCCAGACCGGCGTCGGCCGCACCGGCAAGTTCTTCGCCCATGAGATGTACGGCGTCACGCCCGACATCATGTCGATCGCCAAGGGCATCGGTGGCGGCTTCCCGATGGGCGCCTGCCTCGCCACCGAGGAGGCGGCCTCCGGCATGACCCTCGGCACCCACGGCACCACCTTCGGCGGCAATCCGCTGGCCATGGCCGTCGGCAACGCCGTGCTCGACGTCGTGCTGGCGCCCGGCTTCATCGAGCGCGTCGGCCAGATCGCGCTGCGCCTCAAGCAGTCGCTCGCCGAGCTCAAGGACAAGCATCCCAGCGTGATCGAGGAGATCCGCGGCGAGGGGTTGATGCTGGGCCTCAAGCTGCACACGCCGAACACCGATTTCGTCAACGAGGCCCGTGCGCAGGGCCTGCTGGTGGTCGGCGCCGGCGACAATGTCGTGCGCTTGCTGCCGCCGCTGATCATCACCGAGGCGGACGTCGCCGAGGCCGTCTCGCGTCTCGACAAGGCCGCGGGTGCCGTCGAGGCTTCGCTGAAGCGCCCGGCCGCCGAATAAGCTCAACCAACCCACCCCGCGAAGCGAAGGAAGCGCCCGTGACGCGCCATTTCCTCGATCTCTCCGATTTCTCCGGCAACGAGCTGCGCGCCATCCTGCGCGCCGGCGAGGAGATGAAATCGCGACGTCGCACGCCCGCCGCCGCCGGGGACCGCCTGCTCGAGGGCAAGGTCATCGCCATGATCTTCGAGCAGCCTTCCCTGCGCACGCGCGTCTCCTTCGACGTCGGCATCCGTGAGCTCGGTGGCTCGCCGATGATGGTCGCAGGCCATGAGATCGAGCTCGGTGAGCGCGAGACCATCGCCGATACGGCGCGCGTGCTCTCGCGCTATGTCGACGCGATCATGATCCGCATCCTCGACCACGATTCGCTGGTCGAAATGGCGAAATACGCCACCGTGCCGGTGATAAACGGGCTGACCAAGCGCCAGCATCCCTGCCAGGTCATGGCCGACGTCATGACCTTCGAGGAGCGCAAGGGCTCGATCGAGGGCAAGCGTATCGCCTGGACCGGTGACACCAACAACGTGCTGACCTCCTGGGTCCATGCCGCCGGCCGGCTCGATTTCGAGCTCACCGTCGCGACGCCCGAGGAGCTCGCGCCCCCGCCGGCCCTGATCGCCTGGGCGAAGAAGCAGGGCGCCAGGATCAAGCTGACCAACCGGCCCGAGGAGGCGGTCGAGGGCGCCGATTGCGTCATCACCGATTGCTGGGTCTCGATGGGCGACGAGGAAGGCACGCGCCACAACCTGCTGCGGCCCTATCAGGTCGATGACCGGCTGATGGAGCGCGCCGAGAAGGACGCCATCTTCATGCACTGCCTGCCGGCGTCGCGCGGGGAAGAGGTGACGGACAAGATCATGGACGGTCCGCAATCGGCAGTGTTCGACGAGGCCGAGAACCGGCTGCACGCCCAGAAGGGCATCCTGGCCTGGTGCTTCGGCGGAGTGGCGGCCTGATGGCCGCCGACGACGCAGCTGTTGTCGCTGGGCTCGACGATCGGGTCGTTCCCTTCGCCGTGCCCGATCTCGATGTGCGCGGCCGCGTCGTGCGGCTGGGCGCCTCGATCGACACGATCCTCGACCGGCACGGCTATCCCGCGCCGGTCTCCCGCGTCCTGGGCGAGGCGGCGGCGCTGACCGTGCTGCTCGGCACGGCTCTGAAGTTCGACGGCCGCTTCCAGCTCCAGACCAAGAGCGATGGCGCCATCCCGATGATGGTGGTCGACTTCAACGCGCCCGATAATTTCCGCGCCGTCGCCCATATCGACGAGGCGAAGCTCGCCCAGGCCATCGCGCTCGACCAGCTCTCGACCGGTCAGCTGCTCGGCACCGGCCATCTCGCCATGACCGTCGACCAGGGCACGACGACGACGCGCTATCAGGGCATCGTCGCCTTGAAGGGCCAGAGCCTCGAAGAGGCGGCGCATCAGTATTTCCGGCAATCGGAGCAGATCCCGACCCGGGTGCGGCTCGGCGTCGGCACGGTGACGACCGGCGGCCGGCCGCAATGGCGCGCCGGCGGCATCCTCGTCCAGTTCATGCCGCATTCGCCCGATCGCCTGCGCGCCGCCGACATCCATCCCGGCGATGCGCCCGAGGGGCACCAGATCCTCACCGGCAACGACCCTGACGGCATCAGCGACGATGCCTGGATGGAGGCGCGCTCGCTGGTCGAGACGGTGGAGGATCACGAGCTGCTCGATCCGATGCTGGAAAGCGAGCGCCTGCTCTACCGCCTGTTTCACGAGCGCGGCGCCCGCGTCTTCGAGCCGGTTCTGGTGCATGAGGCCTGCCGCTGCTCGCGCGAGCGCGTGCTGAGCATGCTGCGCGGCTTCGCGCCGGAGGACCGCAAGGCGATGATCGCCGATGACGGCCGGCTCGGCGTCACCTGCGAATTCTGCTCGCGGCGCTATTCCTTCGATCCGGCCGAGGTCGAGGACGGGCAGGCGGCAGGGTCGTAGGCCTTCCGCCCGTCATTCTCGGGCGTTGCGCGCCCAAGCCAAAGGTCTCCAGGCACGGTGCTTGCGTCATGGTCGGGCTTGTCCCGACCATTCGCGTCTTTGCTGGCCGAAGGCTGTGTTCAGGTCGTGGATGCTCGCCACAAGGGCGAGCATGACGAGCGGTGCCGGCGTGGGTCCCGCCGGTCGGCTCAGCTCCGGCACTCCGCCATCAGCTTGCGCATGAAGGCCTCGCCGGCCTGGAGCTGCTCCAGCGTGATGTATTCGTCCGGCTGGTGCGCCTGGTCGATCGAGCCGGGCCCGCAGACCACGGTCGGCAGCCCGGCGAGCTGGAAATGCCCGGCCTCGGTGGCATAGGCGACTGCGATGGTGTGGTTGCGACCCGACAGGCGCATGGCGAGCCGCTCCGCCTCCGAGCCGGGCTCGGGCGCCAGGCCCGGCACGTCCGAAGTCATCTGCGTCTCGATCGCCGCGCTCGGTGCGGTCCCGCGCATCCGCGCCAGCACCTTGTCCGAGATCGCCGCGAAGCGGGCCGGCCCGGCCTCGGGATCGGAGCTGGGCAGCGTCCGGATTTCCCAGAGGATCTCGCTGTGGTCGGCCAGGATGTTGCGGGCGATGCCGCCATGGAAGGAGCCGATATGGACGGTGTCGTAGGGTGGGTCGAAGCGCCCGCTCGCGTCCCGCCGCTGCTTCGCATCCTCGGCCATGTGGTCGAGCTCGGCGGCGAGCAGGGCGCCGGCATGGACGGCGCTGGCGCCGAGCTCCGGCTTGGAGGAATGCGCCGCGAAGCCCTTGATCACGGTCTGGAAGGTCCGGACGCCCTTATGCGCGTCGCAGATGTCGAGCGAGGTCGGCTCGCCGACGATGACGGCGCGCGGCCGCGGCAGCGTCTGGCCCATCGCCGCGATGCCGTCGATGACGCCGAGGCAGGTCACCTCCTCGTCATAGGACAGGAAGAGATGGATCGGCGTCTTCAGCGCGGCGGCGAGGAAATCCGGCACGAGCGCCAGCCCGAGCGCGAGGAAGGCCTTCATGTCGACGGCGCCGCGACCATAGGCGCGGCCGTCCTCGACATGCAGCGTGAACGGATCGCGGCTCCAGGCCTGCCCCGTCACCGGCACCACGTCGGTGTGGCCGGAGAGCACGATGCCGCCCCGGTCCTGCGGACCGACGGTGGCGAAAAGCGCCGCCTTGTCGCCCGTCGCATTGGGGAAGCGCACGGAAGCCACGCCCCAGCCGGCGAGGTAATCCTCGACGAAGGCGATCAGCGGCAGGTTGGACTTGTCGCTGACCGTGTCGAATGCGACGAGGCGGGCAAGCATTTCGAGCGGCGTATAGCGCTGCCCGGCGGTCTGGTTGGCGGTCAATGCAGAACCTTCTTCACATAGGGGGAATCGAGCGGGAAGAGCGGCACCTCGACGTCGAAGACCGTGCCGCTCTCGTCCTGCATGGCGTAGAAGCCGTGCATCGAGCCGTCCGGCGTCGTCAGCGGGCAGCCGGAGGTATAGTTGAAGCTCTCGCCCGGGCGCAGCACCGGCTGCTTGCCGACCACGCCCTCGCCGCGAACCTCGTGGACCTCGCCGCGCCCGTCGGTGATGAACCAGTGGCGTGTCATCAATTGCACGGTCTGCCGCGAGAGATTGACGATCTCGATCGCATAGGCCCAGAAATAGCGGCCCTGCGCATGCGAGGATTCCGCCTCCATGAAGGTCGGCGCCGCGGTCACGCGTACGCCATGCGTCTGTGCCTGGTACATCGCGAAGGCTCCGGCTGCAGCCCGAGGCGGCCTCGGCGCCGCCCTCGCTGTGTTATCGGCCTGCCTGCGGGAGCGTCAATGCCGCGGCTGCGGCGACTCGGGCGTGGACAACCCCGCCGCGCGCTCCTGCGCCGGGGCTGACGCGCTTGGCCTTTCGGGGGAGCTTCGCTAGTTATGGCCGATTATTCTCGCGGAGCGAGCATGCTGCCCTTCAAGTCCGGCATCCAGCCCGACAGCTCTATCCGCGCCTTCATCGAGCAGGGCGCGATCACGCTCGCGCGGCCGCCGGCCGAGGGGCAGATCCAGCCCGCGAGCCTCGATCTGCGCCTGGGCGAGCGGGCCTATCGCGTCCGCGCCAGCTTCCTGCCCGGGCCTGAGCGCAAGGTGCGCAGCCGGATCGAGGATCTCTCGCTGCATGAGATCGACCTGACGCGCGGCGCGGTGCTGGAGACCGACTGCGTCTATATCGCCGAGCTGATGGAAGGCCTGCGGCTGCCCAAGGGCCTGCGTGCGGCCGCTAATCCGAAGAGCTCGACCGGCCGTCTCGACGTCTTCACCCGCGTCATCACCGATCGCGCGCGCGAGTTCGATCTGGTCGAGGATGGCTATGAGGGGCCGCTCTTCATCGAGATCTCGCCGCGCACCTTCCCGGTGCTGGTGCGCTCAGGCTCGCGTCTCTCGCAGATCCGCTTCCGCGCCGGCGAGACCCGCCTCGACGACCGGGCGCTCGAGGAGATTCATGTCCGCGAGACGCTGGTCAGCGCCGCCGAGCCCTCCTTCCAGGGTGGCGTCGCGGTCAGCGTCGATCTCTCCGGTTTCGACGGGCTGCTGGGCTATCGCGGCAAGCATCACACGGCGCTGATCGACGTCGACCGCGTCGGCGCCTATCGCGCCGCCGATTTCTGGGAACCGATCCCGGACGACGGCTCGCGCAGCATGATCCTCGACCCCGGCCAGTTCTATATCCTCGCCTCGAAGGAAGCCGTGCATGTCCCGCCGGACTATGCCGCGGAGATGACGCCCTTCGACGCGCTCGTCGGCGAGTTCCGCGTCCACTACGCCGGCTTCTTCGATCCCGGCTTCGGCCACAGCGCGGCCGGGGGCCAGGGCGCCCGCGCCGTGCTGGAGGTTCGCTCCCGCGACGTGCCCTTCATCATCGAGGATGGCCAGATCGTCGGCCGGCTCGTCTACGAGACCATGGCCGCCCGCCCCGAGACGCTCTATGGTGCCGGCCTGAAATCGAACTATCAGGGCCAGGCGCTCAAGCTCTCCAAGCATTTCAAGGGCTGAACCGGCCGCTGCGGACAGGGGCGCGGGGCGGCGATATTCCCGGATGACACCGGCATTGGGACCCGCTATGAACGCGGGACCTGCCACGCGTTGCTTCGCCAGCGTGAACGGCATGCGGGCGTAGTTCAGTGGTAGAACGTCAGCTTCCCAAGCTGAATGTCGTCGGTTCGATCCCGATCGCCCGCTCCATCATTTCAATGAGTTAGATAGGTTTCTCGGAAATTACACTTAGCAGAAGCTACGTGGGAGCAACGAGCGGGAGATTAGCTCTCTTCCGTTTTTGAGGATGCCGCCGACGCTTCCCTAACTTCGGGCGGACTCGATTCGTCCGCTGAAACGACCTCGTCAGCAATCAGATCAGCCACCCGCACTCCGATGGCATTGGCGAGCTCATAGAGCGAGATGATCGTCGGGTTTCGGCGTCCGCGCTCAAGGCTGCTGATGTACCATTGGCTGAAGCCCGAGCGCTCCTCGACCTGCTCTTGAGTCAGGCCGCGCTCTTTCCGCAAACGCGCGAAATTTTCCCCGACCAGCTTGCGCATATCCATGCGCTCAGAGCTGGCAATTTCTGGCGAGCTCGATTACCAACTATAATTGGTAATGTCGGGTGAGCTTAGCGATCGCGGCAGGCCGGGTGAGACGGAAGCCCAAGCTGATGCTGGGAAGATCTGCTCACCCGCTTGGGACTGGGGGAACATGATGAAGTTCGCGGGGAATGCCGTTTGGATCGTGCTCGGAGGGCTCGGGCTTGCGGCCTGCAATTCGACGGGATCTTCAGTTCCACCACCGGGAGCACCGGAGATGCAGGTGGCTTTCCGTTGGTGCAGCGGCTCTCCGGAGTTTGCCATCGGCAGCATTCCGGCCGGCACCAAGTCGCTGGACCTTCGCATGGTCGACCATCAGGCTCCGGCCTATCGGCACGGTGGCGGCACCGTTCCCCACGACGGGAAAAACTCCGCGAAGATTCCCTGTGGGGCACTTGGCGGCACCTATGTCGGCCCGAGCCCGCCGCCGCCGCAAATCCACGATTACGAATGGACCGTCACCGCGCACGATGCCAGCGGCAAAGCCCTCGCCGTTGGCCATGCGACGAGGAAATTCCCCGAGTAAGGATCAAATATCCCAATAGCGCTGCCGGCGGATTTTCAACGGATTCCCGCCAGCAACACCTTCCCGACGATGACGTTAGGAAACGGCGCAGAGCCTGCGGCCGGCTGGTCGAGCACGCGCGGCAAAGCCAGATGAGACGTAAGCGGCTTGAGAATTATGGCCTTACAGCAATCAAGGGTCTGCGGCACGTGCACGCTGTGCTGCAAGGTCTATAATGTCCCTGAAATCGATAAGAAAATGGGCTCGTGGTGCAAATTCTGCGTGCCAGGCAAAGGTTGTGGCAGCTACGAGACTCGACCAAATACGTGTCGAACGTTCAATTGCCTTTGGATCCTCACCGATTTCCTCGGTCCGGAGTGGAAACCAGAGCGCTCAAAGTTCGTTATGTCGATCAATCCCCAAACCAACTTCCTGATGGTGCAGGTTGATCCGGGCGCGCCTCGTTCATGGCGTGCGGAGCCGTACTACAGTCAGATCAGGAACTGGGCGATTGCGGAGGACCAAACCGGTCGACGCGTCGTGGTCTTCGTCAACGATAGAGCAACGGTCGTGCTGCCCGATGGCGAACACGATGTTGGAGTCATAGCACCTGGAGAGAGGCTCCACATCCAGCGGCCGAGTTTGCCCAATGGCAGATTCAGAGTGACCAAGACTTGAAGCAGGCAGTTGATGCGTGCCGTTAGGAGCCTGCCATCAGTCCGGGTTTTTGCGAGCTTGGAGCCGGATAATCGACCGAGTTGGTGATGTGCCACTGGCTCAAATCCCAGCGCTCTTCCGGCTGCTCGTGAGACAGGCCGCGCTCTGCAATCGCGCATCTCCGGCCAGCTTGCGCATGTCCACACGCTCAGAGCTGGCAATTTCCGATGGGGCCGATTACCACTTATAGTTGGTATTAGAATGCCGAGTGGAGAAGGGCCATGCTGATTGCTGAGATTGAAGGGAAACGCGTGGCAAGAACCCTCTTCATCATGCCTTTCGTTGCGTTGGCCCTCTCAACGCGGACCCATGCGGGAGATCGGCTCTTTGGCTCTACAGGCCGCGACGGCTTCAGCTACTACGAGTCGTCTGTCTCGAAGTTCACTCGAAATGGCGAAGTGTTCTTCGGTGTAACTGGCTATGCGATCCAGTCCGGCCACAACGATAAGATTGAGTTCAAGGCGCTGTTCAACTGCGGAAATCGGTCGCGGATCGCTAGAAAGCAGTTCTATGATCGGAATTATTGGGAAATTTCTGACCGAGTAAAATACGTCCATCGCCCCGAAGGAATTTGGTATTCTCTGCAGTCGCACCACTGTCCGAACAATCATTTTATGCTTGATGCAACCGAACTTTGGAAATGAAATCGGAATCGCCTAAGCTCTTGAGCGGATAACGTTTCGGTTCGGATTTTGCGCTGGGGGGCGTTTCATGAGGTTTGCAGGCAACGTAATTTGGTTCATTCTCGGCGGAGCGATCACAGCCTTGATTTGGCTCATCGGAGCCGTTGTTTTCGCCATGTCGATTGTAGGCCTACCTCTCTCTCGCGCTGCGCTGGAGATGGCTAAAATGTCGGCCTTTCCGTTTGGAAAGGACGTTGTTCACGTCCGAGAATTGGACGGAAAGGGTCTCACGCTCGCGACTGGCACCACCGGAACAATTGGCTTCGTAGCCAACGTGGTATGGGCATGCACCTTCGGAATCGTCCTCTTCGTTTCCTACATCATCGCCGGCATTATCAATTGCCTGACCATCATCGGCATTCCTTTTGGAATCCAATCGTTCAAGCTCGCAGGCTTGTCCTTTTGGCCGGTCGGCAGGCGCGTGGTTTCCCGAGAGTTGGCAGCAGTGGCGCGGCAGCATGCGGCTGAGGAGAGGTTCACGAAGCTGCGCGGCACGCGGGCGGCGTAGGCAAATGCCCGTGCCGGCGCTGTCGAATTCTTTTCGCTGCTCTTCGTGATGGAAACGGCGTTGATGGTCTCGTTTCCGCGTGCTGCACAATTCTGCTTCGTGATATTCTGCGTGTTGGCAATCATCACGCGGTCGGATTCTCCCGACATGACGTTCTGGCTTGTTGCCTCAATCGTTCTGAGCTTGATGTACTACTGGAAGCATCGAGAGCTGCAAAAAGCGAAGGGCTGAAACGGCACTTGCCGGCGCGATCGATACGCAGAAATATGAGACTAGCAGCCGCGAAGGCTGCCGGCACTGCGCCAACAGCGGATGCTCGCTGGAAGTCGATTCGGTGCGCCGCACATTAAGCAGAGCGCTACTGACCGATGCTAGCCTCGCTACTCCCAGCGTTTTTGACCGGCTGTTGGCGTTTAAATCTAAACGGTCTTTTTACGATTTTGATCGTGGGAACGAAAAATGTGGCCCTCCGGCAACACGCTGTCGGCAACTGGCCCTACTCGCGATGTCGAGCTTGATCGGCGGAGGCGCATTCGTATGGTGGGAATGCGTCGGGACGTTCCCGGTCGCTGTTTTTCGTCTTCGCCTCCGAATTAGGTCGGTGACGCGGGCGAAAGGCCGGGAATAGGCAGGTTCTGCATCTGGTCTCCAAACCGGTTGCGGGGGGCAGGCCGAAGCCCGAGGGTCTCGAAACTCTTTTGGAGGTTACCAAATGAAGCTCGTTAAGAGCCTCCTCCTCGGTTCCGCCGCCGGCATCGCCGCGGTCGCCGGGGCTCAGGCCGCCGACCTTCCCTCGCGGAAGGCCGCTCCGGTCGAATACGTTCGCGTCTGCAACACCTGGGGCGCTGGCTTCTTCTACATCCCGGGCACCGACACCTGCATCCGCATCGGTGGTCGTGTCCGCGCCGAGTACACCTTCGGTGAGCGTTGGAACCGCGGTCAGGACTCGTACGGCACCCGCGCTCGCGGCCGTATCTACGTCGACGCCCGCAACCAGACTGCCTACGGCACGCTCCGCACGTTCATCCGTTACGACGTGACGACCAGCACCGGTTCGTACCGTTACGGCGGCACCAACGCCGGCGCCAACCGCTTCTCGGGCGTCAACGGCGTCACGCAGGACAGCGCGGTCAACCTCGACAAGGCGTTCGTCCAGTTCGGCCCGATCACCGCTGGTAAGGCGCAGTCGTTCTACGACTTCTACGCCAACGACTACGGCTTCAGCGTCGTCCGCACCTCGGACCGTTCGCCGAACCTGTTGGCCTACACCGCCACCTTCGGCGGCGGCTTCAGCGCCACGCTCTCGCTCGAAGA
>NZ_FUYX01000016.1 GCF_900168195.1 Allobosea thiooxidans
GCTAATGGGATGGTCCGCTCCGTCTCCCACCGTCATGCTGTGACGATCCAGGAGGAGAAGAGTCATGAGCCAGCATCAGTCTTGTGATGCCGCCGTCTACGGTGTGGATCTCGGCAAGAACATCTTCCACGTCGTCGGCGTGGATCAGAGCGGTCAGCTCCTGCGGCGGATGAAGTTCCGGCGCGAGACCTTGCTGGCGTTCTTCGATCGCGCGGCGCCGGCTCTCGTCGGCATGGAGGCCTGCCCTGGCTCGCAGTGGCTCGCGCGCAAGCTCCAAGGTCTCGGCCATCGCGTGCGCATCATGCCTGCGCAATTCGTGAAGCCATATCTGAAGTCGAACAAGTCGGACACGCTGGATGCCGAAGCGATTGCGGAGGCGGTGACGCGCCCATCCATGCGGTTCGTCGAGGTCAAGGCAATCGAGCAGATCGACGTCCAGTCTTTGCATCGCGTGCGGGACCAGATGGTGATGCAGCGCACGCGCCTGATCACCCAGATGCGTGGCTTCTGTCTCGAATATGGTGTCGCCATCAGGCAAGGCGCCGGTGTTTTCAAGCTGGATCTGCCGCGAGTCGTGGCCGATGAGGAGAATGATCTATCGCCGGCGATACGCCGATTGGTGACAGGCTTGTTCGAAGACCTGGAGCGCCTCGAAGGTCGGATCGCCCAGATCACACGTGAGATCGAAGCGCTGGTTCAGCGCGATGACGTCGCCCGGCGGTTGATGACGGTTCCCGGCATCGGCCCCCTCGGCGCCTCCGCGCTCCTGGCGGCCGTCGGCCGCGGCGTCCAGTTCAGGAGGGCGCGCGACCTCGCAGCCTGGCTCGGACTCGTGCCGCGGGAACACTCAACCGGCGGCAAGCAGACCCTGTTGGGGATCAGCAAGCGCGGCAACGGCTATGTCCGACGCCTGCTGATCCACGGCGCACGATCCTGTCTGATGCATCTGGATCGGACACGCCACGCCCTCGGGGCCTGGCTCGATGCGCTGGAGCAGCGCATGCACATCAACAAGGTGACTGTCGCCTTGGCCAACAAGATCGCTCGCATTGCGTGGGTGATCATCCAGAAGCCGGGGGCGCTCTACGAACGACGCGATCCTGCGTTCATGCCGTAGAAGCGCCCGGGAAGCAGATTGCGAGGCTCGGGAGAATGATGACGAGACAGTCGATCGGCATGCCGTAAGCCCTTCGGTCGAAAGCGGGCTCCGCGCCCGAACCAGCTTAGTGGGAACGGCATGCGCGCATCTCATCATGGCCTGGCTGCAACAGCAGCCCACTCGCGAGAGGCCGGATACATTTACGCAAACTGTCAATCGTCAGCAGCCCTCCAAATCGCCTTGCAATGACGGAGCGGACCATACATTTCGGCGGATGACGTCCTGCAGCATCTCACGGTCCAGCGCGAGGTCGGCGACGAGCTTGCGCAGCTTCGCATTCTCGTCCTCGAGCTGCTTCAGCCGCCGCATCTCGGCCGGCAACAGCCCCTCGTACTTCTTCTGAAATAGGTCGCCTGGCTGATTCCAGTCCGCCGGCAGATCTCCGCCACTGGAACCCCGTCGGCGCCCTGCTTCAGGATGAACGCCTTCTGCGCGTCCGAGAACTTCGAATCCTTCATCGTCTTCCGCTCCTCCCAGCCCAAGGGAAACGACGCGGAAAACTCTAACCCAAAGCGATCCAGTTTTAAGGGCTCAGATCAGTCGGGCCGCTCTCAAGCTTCGAAAAGGCGATGTTCGTACTTCAACAGACGCAGGCCGGATCGGCGTAAGAACTCCTCGACTTCGTCAGATAACTCGTTTGCTGTCCGGGAACGCTCCTTGCTCGCAATATCAAGCCAAGCAGCTCCAGCCGTCTCGATACGTTGGCGCTCGGAGCGGCCTATTGCGGGCAGAGCAATCACAACATCGCCTGCCGTTGCAAGACTCGCCGCCCGTGTGATCTCAATTTCGTCGAGGGCAACACAGATTGCTCCCATCTTTACATTATTCTTGCCCCATCTGCAGCGTATCAAAATTTCATCAGTGCGATGCGCTGTGCCGCCCATAAAAGCAACCCAATCGATGAATTCCTGCAGAAGTTTGTCGAGCCTTGCACGGTTCTGCTCGACATCGACCGGAGCGATATAGCTGCCGTTCTCGCGCAGCACTTTGGCTGGAACGCCGGCAGCAAGCGAGAGTGGCGGAATACTCTTGGTGACGCACGCATCTGAACTCAGTATTGCGCGCGCTCCAATGGTGACGCCCGGCAAGACGGTGACCCGCCACGCCAGCCACGCCTCGTCCTCGATAGTGATCGAACCGAAATTAACGGGAAACCCTTCAAATCCATTCGGCCATAGCCCGTGCGAAAAAAAGAGACAATGACCGCCGATGCCGACGTCGTTGCCGACCACTACAGGCAGTGTCGTGTTGATGAACGACCACTCCATCAGGATGCAATTGCGTCCCAGGGTCAAAGACGACGACGGCGTGGCCAAGCCGCCGACCACAACTTGATTGCCTATTCGCGTCCCCTCGCCTACGCGGAGCTCAAAGGTATCGAGCACGCTCATATTGCCGATGCGAACGCGTGGGCCGATCTTAAGCGTTCTGGCTTTGACAATCACCAGAATGCCGAGCGAAGCCTCAGGACCGATCTCGACGTCGTCGCCAATTACGACTGAGCCCCAGCCCAAGCGTGCGCTTGGATCGATCCGGTATCCACGGCGCCGATAGTACCACTTCTTAAGCGCGGAGGGCATCCAGCCGACCAGGATCAACTCAAGGAAAGGGAGGCCTACGCGCTGTTTGAACATCGATCGCCCTTTATTTTTCTTGCATGTAGAGTTTCGGAATTCGATCGATCGTACGAACAGCTTCGTCGAAATCGATGTTGATCAGATTTGTATACTCGCGAATCGCATCCCAGCGCGGCGCATTGACCGCGTCAAGTCCAGCTATTGCGTCTTCACGTGTGATCATCCCCTCGCGAATCTGGTTCGAGCGGAAGGTGTCGAATTCTGTGAAGCCGGCAACCGACCAATATATGAAGTTGTAGAACGGCGCGGTGCCATCGCCAATGCGCCAAGTCGAGGGAGTATCAGGCGCGATTTCCCAGTCGTATTCACTGATAAGAGTATTATTGATATCTGCTTCGTCCCATTTTAGATAATCGAACATGAATAGATGATCTTGTTCGATGCCGTAGTACGACACGGCTGCCATAGCAGTATCGAGCAGCGATCTGTTAAGATACCGTGGATTAGAGAGGAATCGGTAGCCGTATGTTGAGAAGAGTTGCGCCTTGGCGCTTAGAGAAGTGGTCGTTGGGCTATTGCGCATCTCTGCGTCAACGGGTCTCAATCCAAGGAAGCCCGTCTTGAAATCAGTTTTTTCTAACCGATTGGTGAAAAATGTCGACAATTTGATGCCGGTTCCTCGGATCATATCGCGAGCATACCAGAAGAACTGCTTGTCTCCCGCCATGAAGAGAGGAACCATCCCGAGGTCCGGCTTCTTCAACCATGCGCTGACATTGGCGCGGATGTTGGCTCGCTTTTGCTTGATGTCGGCAGATATCCAGATGTGCTCGATGCCGAGCTGGCCACACATGCGCGCCTGGTTGCGGCGAGCAAGGTCGGTCACCATGCCCCAGTCATAGCTGAAGCAGAGCGGCGTCATGCCATATTTCTGCTTGAGCAGGTGCAGGCCATAACTGGAATCGCGCCCGCCGGAAAAAGCGACGATACAGTCAGGCGAGCCGTCGCGGGAACGGTGCTTCTCCAAATACTCGGCGATCTCGCTTTCCGGACGCTTCGTCCAGGGCTTGTAATTGTGGCAGTAATTGCAGACACCGTCGCCATCGTAGGCGATGAAAGGCATCGTCTCCGGCAGCAGGCATCTGGAGCAGCGGCGCATCGCCTTCATCGCGTCGCGATAGCGCTCCGCCTTGTCCTCGATCTTGCGCTGTATCTGCAACATCGGGCTGACCGAGGGGGCCGCGAGCGGCTCGTCAGCCAACGGGAAGGTCTCGATCTCGTGCGTGTCGAGCCGCAGCACCGCGCCCATGCCGGCGCGCAGCTGGACGACCGTGGCGTCCGCGAAACCCGGAATCGCCTTGTCGCCGTTGCAGAGGCGCTTGGTGATGAGGTGTTCCGAGGCGAAGAAGAAGCCCGAGCCGGTCTTGCTGATCGCATAGTGCAGCGAACCGGTATTGGTTCCAAGCAGCATGACGTTGTGCTGTTTTAGCAGCACCGCGATCGAGGTCTCGCCGAAGATCTTCGCATAGGCATCGCGCAGCGCCTGCGAGAGCGAAGTCCCCGCCGAGATCGAACGCTGCAGCATTGCAGCGATGACCTCGGTGTCGACATCGGCGCGCGGCTCGATACCTTCGGGCTTCAGCTCAGCCCAGATCTCGTCAACATTGACGACGATGCCGTTGTGGATGATCACGATGTCGTCGCGCCGAACCGGCTGGTTGTTGGCGTCGATGCCTTGCAGCCCGTTCGTGACCAGGCGGGCATGGGCGATCGCCGCGATCGTCGAGGTGGCGGCCGTGTCAAAGAAGCCCCGGCGGGCCCGCTCCATGATCAGGCGGTAGTCGTCCGTCTTGAGCATCTGCCCCGCGGACACCGAATCCTTGTGGACGACCAGCATATCCGTGGTCGCCACAGCGATACCGGCGGCTTCCTTGCCCCGGCTTTCCGACAACAGGAAGAGGTCGCGTAGGGCGATCTCCCAGTGTGGGAAGTTCAGCGCGTGCTCGCGCTTGATGGAAATACCGAAAATTCCACACATGCCCGCAGATCTTTGTCGATAGGTAGATCGGCGCGAGTGTTCGGCCGCGAACCTGATTTCAGTGTAGCAGCTATCTGATTGTGGTCAGGATATCAAGAACCTGCCTGGGACATACCAGGCGCTCCCTGCGATGTTTGGCCGGGCTATCCTTCAGATGAACAGGCGCACTCGCAGGGCAAGACGGGAGATGACTACGATCATGATGCCCATCGCGATCGCAGAAAGGCCCATGGCGAATGCGGCACCTTCCATCCCGAAACGCGGGATCAATAAAGCGTTGCCGAGGAAGTTGACCGCGAGGCTCAATGTCATGGCGAGGCTCTGCAGCGCCGGTCGGTTCGCCTGCGACAGGATCAGGCTGTAGCATAGCGGAGCTGCCGCGAACGGCAAGGCGAGCATCAGCCAGAACAGGGGCTGGTGTGCCGCCGCGAAGTCCTGATCGCCGAACAGCAGGCCGGCGACATGAGGATAGAGCAGGTATGCGCCGAGCGCGCCGAATGCCATTACCAGCGTGACGCCAAGGCCCAGTTTCCGGCTGAACTTAAGGATGCCGGCTCGGTCGCTTGCGGCCATGCTGCGGGCGAGTTGCGGAGAGATGTTGTTTCGGACTACAACAACGGCCTGCAGTGCGGCCTCGAAAATGAGGGCTGCGATCGAGTACACGCCCGCGGCGCGGTCGTTGAGCAAGGCGCCGAGCATTAGCACATCGACCCGCGTGTTAAGCTCGCCGACCATGCCGGCGGGCAGGATTCTGATGCCAAAGCGAAGATGGCGCCTGCTTTCGTGAAGAGCCTCGCGCCATTCGCCACGCATGGGTACGATGCGAGCGACATAGCTTGCCAGAGCGCACAGGAGGATGAATTCGCCCACGGCCAAGACGCCCGCGAGCGAGTACCCGGGTGCACCGAGCGCGGTGAGGATGCCGAGGCTGGCAAGGATGAAGACGTAGCGCCCGGCTTGAAGCACGGCGAAGGCGCGCATATGCTGCAGCCCGTTGACGACGCCAAGCAGTAGCTTGTTGAGTGCAAATGGGATTAGGCCGGGCGCTGCGAGCACCCAGGCGGCGGCGAAGTCCGGCACGGCTGGGAAGAGGCGCGCCAAAAGCGGCGTGCCGAGGAATGCGCACAAGGTGACGAGCGATGCGATTGCGAGGCAAGCAAGCAAGCCACCTTGAATGATCCGGCGCAGCTTCACTGCATCGTCGACTCCAGCGGTCGATACAGCCTGCAGGGCAGAGAACTGGAGGCCAAATGCCGCGAGCTGGGACAGGAAGATGTAAATTGCGAAGACGACATTGAAGGTGCCAAGCGCTGCGGGGCTGTACCAGCGGCCGATCGCAATATTGAGGAGAATGCCGGCGAGAGCGAGGAACGCGAGCGAGACGAGGTTCCAAGCGAGGCCGGTGGCGAGATCGGTCCGTCCAGCAGCGCTCTTTGACACGGCTAAGGCTTCCGGTTGCATCAGGAGGCTTCCATTGCATGCGGGGAGGCAGGCCCGGCCATGCGTAGGCGGGTAATCGCTGCGCTGGCGACCTCCTTTGGCAACAGCAGCGAGAGATAGGCCAGGGCTTCGTAATTCAAGCGCTTCAGTCGCGCCAGCGCGCCGAGATCGTCGGGCGTTGCCTGGAAGCGGAGTGGCGCGGTTAGGCCGGCATCCCGGGCCAACAGCGCGAGCCGGAGCAGATGGTAGCGGTCGCTGACGAGGATGATTGCTGCGGGCTGGCCGATCGCCTGCCGAATCGTCACATTAGCAGCGGCGAGGTTCGAGACGGAGTCGTTCGAGCCGCGGTCATGAGCGACCTGTGCTGGCTGAATGCCATTGGCAAGCGCGTCGTCGCGCATGTCGCGGGCGCCGAGATACCCGCGGCCCGGACGCCAGCCCCCCACTGTGACCAGGAAATCCGCCTCTCGCGTCTGCAGCAGTCTGACCCCGGTCATGGTCCGCAGCCGCCGGAACTCGGGACGGTCATCATAGAAGGCGACGGCGACGACCGGCCCTGCTTCAGCGCGCGCCGCCACCTTTGGCTGAGCGGCAAACGCCCAGGAGCTGAACTCAATCCAAGCTAATCCGCCGCCATAACCAAGGAGCGCTATTGTGATGAGGGCGAGCAAGACTCGCCTCATCGCGTCGGAACCCCTGTCTCGGCAAAGGGGATCAGCGGCAATGCTAATCCCGAACGCGCCGCATCCGAGGTCAGCGATGCTTCGATCCGGTGGATGTCGACATAGCCGTATTGCTGTTTGCCGATATCCGCAACCGACTGCTCGATGGCGAGAAAAAGCTGCCGCTCGTTTTGGAAAACAACACGCAGGCTGCGCGGAATACATGGTGGGGTTAGGACCCAGGATATGTTTTCGGTCTTGTCGGCCCAGAGCTGGATTGAGGGCAGGTCGAGTGTCTGGACCTCATCCTTCTGCTTGATCGGGATCACAGTTAGCAAACTGAAGTTGCGGATCGGCTCGAGCCTACACTTAATCAGTAGCGCGGGGGTGATTCTACCATAGCCGAAGAGCGAGGCCTTGAGGTTAATCCGGAGATCGCCGGCCTTGAACAGTTTCTCGACCCTATCGTCGCGGGTGCCCGTATCGACGTCTGAAGGTGGGCGGAAAGGCGGCGGCGACACCAAAGACGCGGCACCGCTGAGGCGCTGAAGTCCTAGGGGCGGAAAGGGCCAGCGCTCATCGACCGCGCCTGATGACGCTTGGGTACGCAACTGCAGGCCGAGGCGAGGGTTCAGCGATGTTGCGCTGAAAACCCACCCCTTATTGACAGCGTCCGTCGAAACGCGATCGGACTCCGCTTGAGGGCCTGCGGAAAAGACGACTGAATGTGCCGTCCAATCGTGGACCCGCAATATATTGCCGTCGCGTAGGCGGAAGACCACACGGACCCCGCGCTTGGTCCGCTGGTCGCTGGTGCCGATGCGCGAGAGTGCGGGCACGAGCCAACCACCAACGCGTTTGGGGGCATCAGTGAGGAGGCCGGACCAGATCGTCTCTCGGATGAGACGTGGCGAACCGATTAGGTCGTCGTTGATCTGCAAATCCCCTAATCTTCTAGCGATCGGGGGATAACTGACATATTCGACGATCATGTCGGCAAGGCCTGAGCCGGACAGCGTCGCCTCCAGCAGAATTCGGCCTTCATCGGTTAGCTCGAAATCGGACGCGTTGATGACGTTCGGGTCATGCTGCGTCCTGATCGGCTTGGAAAGGATCGCATCCCAGCGCCGCAACTGCTTGACCAGCCCGCGAACGCGTGTCAACTCGGCAACACCGCGTTGCGGATCGAGCGTGAGCTTCGTGCGCTCGCCGTCGACGAAGCCGGGGCCCTGGTCCGTCGTCGCATAAAGCTGCGTCCCTTCGCGAACCATCGGAACCGCCTTGGCGATCTCGGTCTGCTCGACTGGCGCGTCCGTCTCGCGCACACGATAGAGGCCCCAGCCATTGCTGCGGGCAATCGGCCGGATCAATCGCGGATCGCGCAAGAGCGCTGCAAAGGCGCTGTTGTTGATCTCGGGGAGGGAATAGCCGGGCGTGTAGATCCACTTAAGGCCCCGCTTCACCAGCGCGTCTCGTAGCGCAAGCGGGTCCTTGATCACGAACATATCGGTCAGTGAGGTGTCGACGTGAAAGCGGAAGCGGGGCGAGCTGTAGAAGCCGAAGCTTGCTTGCCTGAAGGACAGCGCCATGTCGTCGGGCGCCATCTGCTTGCGGGCGATGCCCTCGATGGCCGCTTCGTCGAGCACACTGCCGTCGCGCTTGGCATGCTCGGTTTCCAGAAGGCGCCTCGAGATCATATCCTCGTTACTGAAGTAGACGCGCATGTTCGCGTAGCTCAGGCGGAACACGTCGTAGAGCTGAAACGCGATCAGTATCGCGACGAGCAGGCAGCTGGCGAATACGGGCAGCGTCAGGACGAAGTCCTTCGGGGCCGCCACGTCGCGTTGGCGAGAGCTGGGAGCGAAGCGTCCAAGCCGTGAGGTAAGCGTGTAATACCCTTTGGCGATAGCTTTGTCCGGAACGAGCCGCCCGAGTCCGATCATCACCAAGGCAATGGTCATCGGAATGACCGTGAGCATATAACGGGCGTTTTTGACGGCGAGGTCGGTGCCAGCCAGCACCGACAGGAAAATCACGCTGAGATAGCCCAGTAGCGAGATGAGCAGGGGAATCGCAGCGTCGCTGCTACGCGCCTTGAAGGTCGCTATGGCAATGGCGCGGCGATCGGGCCGGGCGAGATTGCGCAGGAGTATGAGCGCCGCGATTATCGTGCCGGCGCTAGGCAAAAAGCCAAACAGGTCGGTTCGGGTGAACGGCATCATCACGCCGAGTACGAGACGGTCGGCAAAGGTTTCCAGACCGCGTTCGCCGCGAAGGAATTCGGAAACGCCGAGATTGGGAAGATCCCAGACCGGGACGGAGTCCTGGATCGGGCTGCCGAAGATCGCAACATTGCGCAGATAATGGGGGAGTGTCACCACTGCGACCGTGAGCGCGATGATCACGATGCCTTCGACCAACCTTCGGATCGAACCGCGCCAGCAGATCACGAGCATCGGCAATGCGATGGCTATTGCTAGTATTCCAATCGAGTGCGTCATCGCCGCGCCGCTGATCGCATATGCTGCGAGCAGGAACGCGCTGCGGGTGCCGTTTGTTACGGCGTGGATTGTCAAGCAGATCGCAGCGACGAAGGTGGCAATGCGGATTGCGTCGATATGAGCGGTCAGCGCGATCTCGAAATAGACCGGCACCGAGATTGCGAGGAATGGAGTCAGCCAGAGGCGCCAGCTCGGGCGACGATCCGAAGCGAAGACCAATGCAGTAGCCAGTGCGGCGCTGGCGATGGCGAACCAGAACGAGATCAGCTTGGCCGCGCCCGCGATTGCGGAGGTTCCCTGCAGCATGAAGGCCAGGGCGATCAGCGAACCGTAGGTCGGTGGATGGGTCCAAGGGGCGATGAAGCCGCTCGAGGGCAGCGCGGTCTTGAGCGGGTAAATATGGGCGGCACGCTGCTCATACAACAGCCGGCCGAGTTGCATATATTCGAGCGGATCGTTGCCGTGCAGCGGCAGGACGAGCAGCTCGAATGCCAAGCAGAGCGCGGGCATTGCGAACAGCAGCACACCCCATAACGCGATGGAGGCGAATGATCGCTCCTTCCAGCTTTGGTGGAGGCGACGCACGTCGCTCGCTAACAGGCGGAAACGGAGCAGGCCGATCAGCAATGGTGCCGCGGCGAGGATGGCGACGTAGAGCCTCGGGCTGCGCCCTGGAACAAGCCAGAAAAGAAGCGTCAGCAACAGGCCCAGGGTGACCGGTCCGAGAATAGCAGCGCTGGCTATGAAGGCTGGAAGCCAATGGGAATGTGAAAGAGTCGACCTAGCAAGGACCCAGCAGGCGACGGCATACAATAGAAAAAGGATATATAGCTGAGCCACCGCAACAATCTGCACCTCGTAGCCGATCATTGTGGGCTCTCCTCGGGAAGTCGACTTGTATCCCCCCTGAAGGGCCGAATGCCCGCCGGCGAGGTTCGCGTCAAGCTTCGTTATGATCCCGCTTGTCGGGGAGGGCCCTGAACAAGCGTGGCAGAACAAGCCACAGGACTAGGCTGCGCAGCCCCGCTATGGCAGCAAAGGAAAGCAGAGCTGGGACCGGAGCGGTAGCCCAGTGGAATACCGCCAGCCCCGCGATCAGCGCGGTAACATGGATCGAGAAGGCTTGGCCCTCCGCGCCGGCATAAGTCACGAGTTCGGCGTGCGGCCCGCCGAGCACGATAGCCGCGGGTAGGAGGAAAACCACCGGGATATAGGCGATGGTCGCTGCGATGCGGCCTTCGATGATGACCAGACTTAGGCCCCAGGCCCCACCCACTAGAAGGAAGCCAAAAAGCATGACGCTCGCGAAATAAACTAGCACAAGTTGGAGGGGCGAGGTCAACGAGGTCCTGCCGCGCCAGAGGCCCGCTGCCACGGCGAAGGAGGTCGCGGCGGAGCCAAGTAGCGCCATGGGTGCTTCGGCAATACGCAGCGCCAGGGCGATATGGCCGATTGTGGCGTGATCAGCCAGACGGCCAACTGTGATCAGCGGCAACGCGACCAGCGTTTGAGAAGCGAGCGCCGCCGGCAGATTGAACAGGATCAACCTGCGCCAGCGGGAGAGTATGCCTGCTGTCCAGCGCGGGGGTATCAATCGCGCGAGCAAAGCGCGATGGCCGGCCGCAGCGATCGCCGCTGCGAGAAGAGCCCCCATGATCTCGCCTGCGACCAGCATGGCGAGTGGTGGCAAGTCGGTTGTTAGAAGCAGGGCCTGTGACGCGAACTGCGCAACAGCCTGCGACAGTACGAGGTAGCTGAGCCGCATTTGGTTGCCCGAACGCAACAGCCAAGCGTTGATCAGCAGCAACAGGCCCCGCGCCAGGAAGGCGATAAACAGTAACGCCGTGAAGATGTAGCGGGGAGGCTGATCCGCGAGATCAGGAGCAAGAGCAAAGGCTGCCAGAACTGCCACCGTTGATGTCGCCGGCAAAAGCAGCAAGGCACAGCGCGTTACGCGCACCGCCTCCGTCGTTGATGCGGAGGATACTATTGCTCTCTCGAGCCGCAGCACTGCAAAGACCGCGAAAACAAGTCCGATGGCTTGTAGGCGGCCGTAAAAGCCGAAGACGGCTGGCGCTACGATGACCGCCATCCCGAGTGCAAGCAGTGCCGACACGATGCGCGCGCCGAAGGCGAGGGCCATTAGACTGCGGGTTCGGGTCATGCCGCTATAGTGATCCACGGAGGTGGCATGGCCATCGCGAACGGCCGGGCGGGTTATTGCTGGCTTTGGCCGGAAGGTAAAGTGCCTTATTGTGCAATGCTGACTTGATCCTTGCCGCCTCGACCTGCGAGAATAACGACATCCGCCCGGCAGTTTGTCGCGGCTTCGCTTTCGGTCGTCATGCTTCTTGCTTCCAGTCTTGCCGTCCTCGGGACGTTCGGTATGCTTGCCGTCGCCATGGCAGCGCTGCTGTGTAGAAGGGGCGGTTGGGGTCGGGCGGACTCGTCCCTTAGCCTTGCGGTCGGTATTGCCTGCGCACCGGCTCTAACGGGAGCCTCCTTGCTGCCGTTCTTTATGGCTGGGTGGCAGTCGGGGGGGCTGCGCGTCCTACCTTTTTTGCTCGCACTGCTTATGTTCCTGCTCGCCGGCTGCCGCTTGCCGAAAGGCGATCCGGAAGGCGGCGCTCGCGTCTGGACGAGGCCGGCGACGCTGGTTGCGCTGATCTTTGCGTTTGGCCTCATGTTAGTGCTCGTTGCGCTGCCCTTGATCGAGAACGATGCGCTCGAATACGCGGCGGTTGCCCGTTTCCTGGCGAAGGAAGGTAATTTGCAACGCTATCCCATGGTCGTGGCCGACCCGGATAGCGGGCTGTACGCGCCTTCAATCCATCCGCCCCTATTCCATCTGGCGTTGGTCTGGGGCCATGCCTGGTTTGGGGAGAATGTCTACCTGGGGCAGCGTCTGATCGCCCTCTGGTCGGCGGTCGGGGCTACCTACGTCGTTGGTGCGGTCGCGGCGCGCGAGGGCCGGCAAGCCAGTGTCTACGCCATGTTACTGCTAACGGTAACTCCGTTCTGGCTGAGCAGCGTGGCCGGTTACGGCATCGACGCGATGCGTATCGCGTTGTTCACCGCGGCCGTGGCGAGCATCGTCGTCGTGATCGATGCGCCCACGCCACGGCGCGGCGCGAGCGTCGGCCTAGTGAACGGACTTGCCATGTGGACACATGGCATCGGAATTCTGGCGCCGGCCTTCGCTGGCACGGCGCTGCTGGCGCTCATGCCCGTGGCGCGGAAATGGCGCGTTATGGTAGCGTTCGGCCTGACCGCATCGCTCAGTGGCGGTGGCTGGCTACTGCGCAATCTCTGGATGTTTGGCTCAGCGATCGGCGACGACTGGCCTGCTGCAAATTGGCCGGCCTTGGCTTTCGAGCTGGATCTCGCCGTGCGGCGTGGTCTGTTCACCCTGCCGGGCCAGATCATTCAGGGAGCTTTGCGTCCGTGGACCGATGTTGGCCTCTTCGGCCCTGTGTTCTGGATCGCCCTCTTGGCGCCGCTACTTGCGCTGCGACAGCCGCGCGCTGCACTGGCCGTAGCCGTCATCGTGGTTTTCGGCTTCACGACGCTCGCTCTGTTCAGCGTCGCCACAGGCTCGTTGCTCGTCGTGAAAAACCCGCGATACGTACTGACCGTGGCGCCCTTCGCCGCGGTCGCCGCCGGCATCGTCTGTGCGCGGCTCGTGCGCACGGGAGCTGCGCCCCGTCGTGGGGTCCAAGGCTTGCTGGCGTTGGCGCTGCTTTGGGCGGCTGTCAATCTTGGCATCAGATCGTACGGGTTGGCCGACCTTCGCCTAGCCCTTTCAGGCCAGGAGCGCGGCTTCCTGCAGAAACCGCGCTTTACCGGCGGACCGCTGCTGGCGCAATTGCACGCCCTGAATAATGGTCGGGTACTCAGTTTCCGGCCGCCAGAGGTCGCGATTTATAGTGGGCATCCATGGATCGACCATTTCGACCCACGGCTGAAAGCTCTCCACAGCAGCGATGTGACGACCGCTGCGACGTGGCTGGGGCGCCAGGGTGTCCGCTTCGCGCTGCTACCAGACTATAGTCCTGTAACCCACGGCCGTTCGATTTTGGGTTTTCTGCTCGCTGATCCCCGTTGGGCCGAGCCGCTCGCGATGCATCGCGGCGCACGGCTGTTTCGGTTGCGTGATTCGCCCGCAGCGATCGAATGTGCGCCACAGGCTCTCGGCGTTACAGTCGCGACATATGTTCGCCGAGGGCTTGGCGATGTCCTTGCGGGTGTATTGGGCATTCCGCATCTGCGCCGCCTGCTGCCTGGCCACGAACCCCACGCTGTACCGGCGACCGCGTTCGACTGGTCCAGTGCCAACATGGGCGAGCTGGAGGTCGTGCTCAAGCAGCCGTTTGAGGGGCGCTTCGTTGCCACGCTCCAATTGGCGGGATCGGGCGTCTTTGCAGTAGATGCGATTATCGGGGGGGATGATGGCAAGACCTCGGAGATCAGGCTGATTGATTCGCTTGCGGATCCGAACTCCCGTGCTGTTTTGGGCCAATGGCAGACTAGCTTCGGTCGGAAATTGAGCGCCCTGCGCATTAAGCCGCTGGCGCCGGCCAGCGGGAGAATTGAATTGCACGACGTGAGTGTCTGCCGCGTCGCTGAGCGCTGACGACTTTCGTCAGCGTAGGTGCTTATTGGAGTCCATGTCGAACCACATAGCGAAGAAGATCGACTGCATGGCCGTCGAGAACGCGAACAGCATCGCCATGGATGACATCGGCGGGGCGGATCCTTCGACAGCCCAAAGCCCGATTACGCGCAGGAACATGAAGGCGCTGAGGAGAAGCATCAATACGCCAAGTGTGTAGAAGAATATTAGTGGATGAAAGTCGCGGACGATATATTTCTCCCACAATCTGTTAAGAAATCCGCGAACAAGAACGTTCGAAATTGTAAAGATTACTCGGCGGATTTTAATGCCGCTGACTTCGCCGACGCCATAAACTGGGCGAATGGGGACGTCGCGGACACGGAAATTATCGATGTTAAGTTTGATTAATACGTCGTTCGGCTGTCCGTAACGTTTGTACATATTATCCCAGTCGAGTGTCTGAAGCACTGCCTTGTTAGCGACAGTATAACCTGTCTGCGAGTCGGCTACGTGCCAATAACCAGAGGCGATCTTGGTCAACAGCGAGAGGACCGAGTTGCCGAAGAAGCGGCGCTTCGGAATCAGTCGGTAGGAGCCGCGCCAGATCAGTCGGTTCCCTTTGGAGTAGTCGATGCCTTCATCAAAAACTGGATCGAGCAAGTTTGGCAGATCGGCCGGGTCCATCTGCGCGTCGCCAGCCATGACGACCGCCGCATCCAGATCGTTATCGCGGGCCCACTTGTAGCCAGAGGCAATGGCGCCGCCGACGCCCTGGTTTTCCTCGTGCTGGATCAGAACGATCTTCGGATTTGTGGCGGCGAGCTCCTCTACGATAGCAACAGTGCGATCCTTGCTCTTGTCGTCGACGATAACGATCTTGTCCACCAAATCCGGCATTGTCGAAACAACTTTACCAATCTGCGTCTCTTCATTGTGGCACGGCACAACGACACAAACAGTCTTATTTTTGTACATTGGAAGATTACTTTTCTCGAAGGGGCGGGCGGCGTAGGCAAAGGCGCGCTTTGATTGCACAGAAATTGGGGGGGTTCAAGATTAGCGCCGACATTCACGTGTTCTTGCAACAAACTCGAACGAAGCTCGCAAGCGAGAGCCGATGGCGTTATCGACCCCGGACGGGCGACACTTCTGATAGGATCAAACCGGCTTGCTGTAAGGCAACGGGCTACAGCGTCGCATTCGACCCAACTAGTGCAATCGATCCGGCTCCGCGAGCCAATCATAGAGAGCAAGCAGCTTGGTCCGCTCCTGTTCCCAGCAGAGTTGGCGCGCTGCGATGAGCGCATTGGCGCGCATAATCGCCAGTTTATCTGGATCGAGCGCTGCGAGGGCGGCGGCGATAGCCTCTGGTGTCGCATCGGTAGTAACCAGCCCGCACTGGTATTGAGTAACCAGCTTGGCGAGATCGGTATCGGCGGCGACGAGCACTGCCAACCCCGCCATAAGATACTCGTAGATCTTGTTCGGCATAGCGTAGCGACCTTGCCCTGTATCGCGCGGGGCACAGAAGACGCCTACATGAGCGTTCGCAGCGGCCCGAATGACGGCGTCGTACGGTACGCTCGGCTCAAAGACAATGCGGTCACCGGCACCGGAGGCGGCAGCGAGCTGCTGGAGCTGTTGAAGATAGCGCGAAGCACCGCCTCCCCGCAGCGTTAGTTGATATTGGGGGAGGAGCGGCATGACCTTAATCAAGGGTTCGATCCCGCGAGCTCGCTTCATGATTCCGTGGAAGAGCAGGCGTATCGGCATGCCAGGCGGAGCAGGTGTCACGGATTGGTAGGCCGGAGCGTTGCCGATCACGACCGGGCGGGCGGGCAGGCCATAAAGCTGCTTAAGAGTGTGGGCGATGCCATCGCTCACGGTGACCACGGCATCGGCAACCCGAATGTACCGCGCCTCGATCGCGCGCGTGTGCTTCTGGGCTACCAGCCGCCAGAGCTTGTTGTCGGCGTGTTCCTCGCTCGCCATTTCGTGGCTGTCATAGACGATGCGCGTGCCGGCTGCGCGTTTCACGGCATTGGCTGCGACCAAGGCCTGCCAGTCGTTGGCGTGGACGATGTCGGGACGCAGAGAGAGCAGGGCGGCGCGAGCGGCGCGGTGCTGCGGCACCAACATGTGCAGCAGCGGAGCTGAGGCGGGCATCAGGTTGGCCGGGAACTGGGTTGCAGCGACTGTGAGCCTTTGGATGGTGCGCCCCGGCGGGTCGGGAAGACGAATCATCGCGACAGGCAAGGCGGGGGCCTCGCCGAAGCCGATTGCGGTTACGTCATGGCCCAGCGCTGATAGTGTCTCCAGCGTACGAACAACTCGATAGTCGCGCGCAATTGCGGTGTAGGATAGCACCGCAATACGCAGCGCCCGCACGTTATGGTTATTCACAGAGAGGGCGGCTCCAGAGGTTTGACGGTAGTCTTCATATCACTTCTTCCGAATAGAGATTGCTTATCGGCCGGGGTTTAGGCCAGGATGTACAAAATTCGATCGTGCGGATTTCGCGGCAGCGTTTAGTATGGAGGCGATTCAGTCGGCTGGTAGCGTCGCTAGTAGAATACGATCGATCTGGGCACCACGCTGCTGCCAGCTGGCCTCACGATCAACAAAGCCTGCACCGTTACTGCCCAATTCGCTAGCCTTGTCCGTAGCCGCGCTGAGCGTTCGAACTGCTGCGGCAATTGCGCGGGGATTGCCAGGCGGTACGATCGTCCCGGCAGCAGCCTCACGGACGAGATCGGCCTGGAAGGGCAGGTCGCTGGCGATGACAGGGATGCCGCAGGCCATGGCCTCGAAGAGTTTCAGCGGCGCCACGCCGGAGGAGGAGCGGCCGTCCTGGTTCTCGATCACACACAGGGCCGCTAGGGCGCCCCGAAGGATGGCGGGAACGGCGTCATAGGGCTGCCGGCCGAGCCAGACGAGCCGCGGGTCGGAGAGGGCGTTTTCAACCTTGTCGCGCTCGATGCCGTCGCCAACGATGACCAGCCGCAGGTCGGCGGGCCAGTCCGGTTCCTTCAGGGCGGCGAGCATGGTGCCGATGCCGTGCCAGGCGACGAGCCCGCCGACGAAGACGACATAGCGTCCCTCGACGGGGCCGGTCGGTCCCTCCGGCTTGAACAGTGCGGTATTGGCGCCGTTGGAAACAAGGCTGACGCGGCCATGGCCCGCGAAAACCTTGGCCCAGTCGGCGAGCCCGGGCGTGACGGCCAGGAGATGCGCGGCCCGCCGATACTGCGCCCGGTAGAGCCAGGAGAAGAGCGCCGAGAACGGCTTCAGAGCCGGATAAGTGACGCCGATATCGGCCGGCTTTCCGTTGATCTCCTGGACGATCGGCAGCTTGCGCCAATGCGCCGCGAGAGCGAGGGGCAGCGCCATAAAATGCGAGCGGACGAAGATCGCGTCGAACTCGTGCAGCCGGCACAGCAGAGAGAACTGCACCCGGCCATAGTCGAGCAGCCTTTGCAGGAAGGAGCTGCGCGCGCTCGCTCCGCCACGCGTGGTGGCGAAAAGCTCGATCTGCCAGCCGCAATCCCTGAGGCTGGCGATGATCTCGTCGATATGCGTCTGCGAGGCCTGACCAGGCCTCGGCGTCTCGAGAGAGAGATAAGCCAGCCGCAGCGGCCGGTTCATGCCACGGCGGCCGCCGGCTCCGCCAGAGCCTCCAGGACCTGCGCGATGATGTAGTCCTGCGTCTCTTCGTCGAGATAGGGATGCATCGGCAGCGCGACGACCTCCTGTGCCACGCGCTCGGAGATCGGCAGGCCGTTTCCGGCGACGGGGAAGTGCTTGTAGGCGGTCTGCTGGTGCAGCGGCTTGGGATAATAGACGCTCGTCGGCACGCTCTTGGCCTTCAGCGCCGCCTGGAAGGCGTCGCGGCGATCGGCATCGACGCGGATCGTGTACTGGGCCCAAGTCGAGACGCAATCCGGCATGACATGGGGCGTGACGACGAGGTCCTTGAGCGCCGCGGTGTAGCGGCGGGCCACGACCTGGCGCTTCTCGATCTCCTCGGCATAGACCTTGAGCTTCTCGATCAGCACGGCGGCCTGGATGGTATCGAGCCGCGAATTCACGCCGACGCGGATGTTGTCGTATTTGTACGAGCCCTTGCCGTGGAAGCGCAGCGACATCAGCAGTGCCGCGTGCTCGTCGCTGTCGGTGAGGATCGCGCCGCCGTCGCCATAGCAGCCGAGCGGTTTGGCCGGAAAGAAGCTGGTCGTGGCGAAATCGCCGATCGCGCCGGCGACGCGGCCCTTGTAGCGGGCGCCATAGCCCTGCGCCGAGTCGGAGATCAGGACGAGGCCGTTCTGCTTGCAGAAAGCCTCGATCGGCTCGTAGTCGCAGGCCTGGCCGAAGAGATCGACGGTGATCAGGGCACGGGGCGTGAGCTTGTGCTGCTTCGTCGTCTCCAGGGCTGCGGCGAGCCCCTTCGGGTCGATATTGTAGGTCGCCTCGTCGATCTCGGCGAAGACGGGCGTTGCGCCCATCCAGGCGACGACTTCCGCAGTGGCGGCGAAGGTGAAGCTCGGGCAGATCACCGCGTCGCCGGGGCCGATGCCGAGCGCTTCCAGCACGAGGATCAGCGCGTCCGTGCCGTTGGCGACGCCGATCGCATGCTTCGCCCCGCAGAAGGCGGCGAGCTCGGTCTCGAATTGCTGGACCTGCTGGCCGAGGATGTAGTTGCCGTCATGGACGACCTTGAGGATGGCCTCGTCCATGGCCTTGCCGATGTGCTGGCGCTGGGCCTTGAGGTCGATGAACTCGATCGCGGGACGCTCGCTCATCAGGCAATCTCCTCCAAATGCTCCGAACCGGTTTCCCGATAGCGCGTGCCGGTCAGCGGGCAGGTCAGGTCCGGGCCTAGACGCTCGCCCGCCTTGCTCATCCAGCCGATCCGGCGCGCCGGCACGCCGGCCATCAGAGCATAGTCCGGCACGTCCCTGGTCACCACCGCGCCGGCCGCAATGAAGCAATACGCGCCGAGCGTGTGGCCGCAGACGATGGTCGCATTGGCGCCGATACTCGCGCCCTGTTTGACCAGGGTGCGGCGGAACTCGGCCTTGCGGTTCATGAAGGCGCGCGGGTTGTTGACGTTGGTGAAGACGCAGGACGGCCCGCAGAACACGTCGGCCTCGAGCTCGACACCGTCATAGAGCGCGACATTGTTCTGGATCTTGCAGCCGTCGCCGATCGTCACGCGCGGCCCGGCCATCACGTTCTGGCCGAGCACGCAGTCCTTGCCGATCGTGGTCTGGCCGAGCACATGCACGAAATGCCAGACCTTGGTGCCCGCACCGAGCGTCGCGCCCTCGTCGACATAGGCGCTCTCATGGATCAGCGCGCCGGGAAAGCGCGGGTCTTCCCGCATCTGCGACGCACCGGCCATGGTTCAGCCCTTGAGGTATTTGGCGACGAAGGGGTGCGTCTCGCCGGCGCTCACGACTGGCGCGTGCCGGAACTGCGAGACGACCTCGATCGAAAAGCGAACATCCTCGAGCCCATAGCCCTTGCCGGCGAGGATCTCCTCGTAGCTGCGGGTATGCAGGTCGGTGAAGCCGTCCGAGAACTCGACCTCCTCGCCGTCCATCGTGATCGAGCGATAGGTCGTCTTCTGGCCCTTGACGCTGTCGGGCAGGTCATTGGCGTCGACCGAGAGGAACCAGCGCACATCGGCCTTTTCGTAGGAGAGCAGGCCGCCGGCGCGCTTGCCTTCGCGCAGGTTCGCCGTCTGCGACTGCAGCGGGCCGAAGACATAGGCGAGCATGTCGAAGAAATGGACGCCGATATTGGTGGCGACGCCGCCGGACTTGGCATCGTCGCCCTTCCAGGAGGCGTGGTACCAGCGGCCGCGCGAGGTGATGTAGGTCAGGTCGACCGCATGGCGCACGTTCGAGGTGGCGACGCGCTCCTTGAGCGCCTGAATCGCCGGGTGCAGGCGCAGCTGCAGGATCGTGTTGACCTTGCGGCCCGAGTCGCGCTCGATCTCGATTAGCCCGTCGATGTTCCACGGGTTGAGGACGAGCGGCTTCTCGCAGATGACGTCGCTGCCGGCGCGCAGACCGAAGCGGATATGGGCGTCGTGCAGGTAGTTCGGCGAGCAGATGCTGACATAGTCGATGCGATCGCCACGGCGGCGCAGCTTGTCGACATGCCGGTCGAAGCGCTCGAATTCGGTGAAGAAATGCGCCTGCGGGAAGTGGCTGTCGATGATCCCCACGGAATCATTGGGGTCGAAGGCGACCTTGAGGTCTCCGTCGACGGCCTTGATCGCCTTCATGTGGCGAGGCGCGATATAGCCGGCAGCACCGATCAGCGCGAATGACGTCATGATGTGTTCTCTGGCGTTTCCCGGGGAGCGTCCTGGCTCAGGCCTTGACGATGTTCTCGGCCGTCAGTCCGGCCTTGGCGCAGGCATTGCGGGTGTCGACGACGAGGCGCGCGGCAGCGACCAGCGCCTTGTAGTCGACCGCGTCGTGATCGGTCGCGATCAGCACGGCGTCGTAGCCCTTCACTGTCTCCGGCGTCAGCGCGGCGGAGGCGCGGCCGGTCAGGTTCGCGTGCTCGCGGGTCGGCGGGATCACCGGTACATGCGGGTCGTGATAGTCGGCCGTGGCGCCGCGCTCCTCGAGCAGCTCGATCAGGCGCAGCGAGGGGCTCTCGCGCATGTCGTCGATGTTCTTCTTGTAGGCGATGCCCATCACCAGGATCTTCGCCTTGTTGAGCCCGCGGCCCTGCTGGCGGTCGAGCGCCTCGGCGATCCGGTCCACCACCCAATGCGGCATGGCGGTGTTGATCTGGCCGGCGAGCTCGATGAAGCGGGTGGTGACGTCGAACTCGCGCGCCTTCCAGGTCAGGTAGAACGGGTCGATCGGGATGCAGTGTCCGCCGAGGCCAGGGCCCGGATAGAACGGCATGAAGCCGAAGGGCTTGGTCTTGGCGGCATCGATCACCTCCCAGACGTCGATGCCCATCTTGCCGTAGATCACCTTGAGCTCGTTCACGAGCGCGATGTTGACGGCGCGGAAGATGTTCTCGGTGAGCTTGACGGCTTCGGCCGTGGCCGAGGAGGAGACCGGCACGGTCTTGACCACCAGCGCGCTGTAAACGGCGTTCGCCAGCTCGAGCGCCGCGGCGCCGTCGCCGCCGACGACCTTCGGGATGGTCGAGGTGCCGAAGTCGGGATTGCCGGGGTCCTCGCGCTCGGGCGAGAAGGCGAGGTAGAAATCGGAGCCGCTCTTCAGGCCCGTGGCTTCGAAGATCGGGCGCATCACCTCGTCGGTCGTGCCCGGCCAGGTCGTCGATTCGAGCACGACGAGATGGCCCTTGCGCAGGCGCGGCGCGATCGCCCGGGCCGTCGCCTCGACATAGCTGAGGTCCGGTTCGCGATGCTTGGTCAGCGGCGTCGGCACGGCGATGATGATGGCGTCGACGTCGCGCAGCTCATCGAAGTCGGTGGTTGCGCGGAAACGCTGTTCCTTGATGGCGGAAGCGATGGCCTCGGTCGGGATGTGCTTGATGAAGCTTTCGCCGCGATTGATCTGGTCGACGCGCCGGGCGTCGATGTCGAAGCCCACGACCGGGAAGCCGGCCTTGCAGGCCGTCAGTGCCAGCGGGATGCCGACATAGCCGAGGCCGATGATGCCGATCCGGAAACTGCGGTCACGCACACGCTGAACGAGCGCGCTCATCGTCTGGTCGTCGATCTCACTCATGAAACGCCTGTTGGGAATGATGAGACTGGCTCTAAAGAGGTTGCATGGGTCACACAGCTTTAGATGCGACCTGTCAAGGTGATTTGCGGATATGCGCGGCCCAATTTCTGCCTGAATCGCTTGCGGGGAACAGTCGCGCTGGCATTTTTCTGGCAGTAGCGCAGGATGCGGCCCGCGTCCAGATTCCGGTCTGCGCCCGCGTCTCGTTGTTGTCCGGTCGGCGCGCAGCACGGTTGTTTCCCTGCCTGGTCTCTTGCCACCGCCCCCGGCGAGTTGCGATGAGAACAGTCGCGACGTTTTTTCGTGGGTGCTTCGTTGAACCAGAGTCTACCGTTGAACCGTGTCGTCGTGACGGGAGCTGCCGGCTTCATCGGTCTTCACGTTGCCGAGGCGCTGCTGGATCGCGGCGTCGAAGTCATGGGCGTCGATGCGCTCGTTCCCTATTATGATCCAGCGCTGAAGCAGGCGCGCCTCGCCAAGCTCGTCGGCCGCAACGGCTTTTCCTTCGAGCAGATCGACATCGCCGATCACGATGCCTTCGATGCTGCGATCGGCGCGTTCCGTCCGGACGCGATCATCCATCTGGCGGCACAGGCGGGGGTTCGCTACTCGCTCGAGAATCCGCGCGCCTATGCCAGCGCCAATCTCGACGGCTTTCTCTCTGTGCTGGAAGCCAGCCGCCGGCACCAGGTCGGCCACCTCGTCTATGCCTCGTCCAGTTCGGTCTACGGCGCCAATGCGAAGGTGCCGTTCAGCGAGCACGATGGGGCCGACCACCCGATCTCCCTTTATGCGGCGACCAAGCGGGCGAACGAGCTGATGGCGCATTCCTATGCCCATCTCTACGGCATACCGACGACGGGCCTGCGATTCTTCACGGTCTATGGGCCCTGGGGCCGGCCGGATATGGCCTATTTCAAATTCACCAAGGCAATCCTCGCGGGCGAGCCGATCGACGTCTATGCCGAAGCGCAGATGAGCCGCGACTTCACCTATGTGGACGATATCTGCGAGGCGATCGTGCGCCTCGCCGCGCAACCCGCTGCCGCTGACCCTGCCTTCGATCACAAACGTCCCGATCCGGCGACGTCCGCAGCGCCCTGGCGCATCTACAACATCGGCAATCACACCCCGGTGGCGCTCTCGCACTTCATCGACGTGGTCGAAGCGGCCTGCGGCCGCAAGGCGATCAGGCGTCACCTGCCGGCGCAGCCAGGCGATGTGCCGACGACCTATGCCGATGTCGCGGATCTCGCAGCAGCGGTCGAATTCCGGCCGGATACGCCGATCGAGGTCGGGATTCCGCGCTTCGTCGCCTGGTTCCGCGAGTTCTATCGCGTCTGAGCTGCGGAACTGGCCGGGGCCCGGGCCTGCAGGAGCCAGCATGGCATTCTCCCGCCAGCCCCGACGAACCTTGCCCCTGGGGCGCCGCCTGCGCGATAAGCGACGCACCGCCTCTTCGGCGCCCGAGCCCGATGGAGCCTCGATGAGTTTCCGCAACATCCACGCGCATGGCCTCGTCCGGATTGCCTGCGCCGCGCCGCGGCTCAAGGTGGCCGATCCGGCCTTCAACGTGGCGGAGACCGGCGCGATGCTGCGGCGGGCGGCCGAGGGCGGCGCATCGCTTTGCCTGTTCCCGGAGCTTGGCCTCAGCGCCTATGCGATCGACGACCTGCTGCAGCAGAACGCGCTGCTCGATGGCGTGCGTGCCGCGCTGGCGACGCTGGTCGAGGAGAGCCGCAGCCTCGGCTGTGTCGCCGTGGTCGGCGCGCCCCTGCGCGTCGAGGGGCGGCTGTTCAACTGCGCCGTCGCGATCCATCGCGGGCGCATCCTCGCCGCAGTGCCCAAGACATATCTGCCGAATTACCGCGAATTCTACGAGCGCCGCCAGTTTGCCTCGGGCGAGCGGGCAGGGGCCCTCTATGTCGATCTCTGCGGCCAGGAGGTGCCTTTCGGCACCGATATCCTGCTCGCGGCGTCCGATATGCCCGAGCTCGTCGTCCATATGGAGATCTGCGAGGATGTCTGGACGCCGATCCCGCCGAGCTCCTTCGCGGCGCTTGCCGGCGCAACGGTGCTCCTCAATCTCTCGGCTTCGAACGTCACCATCGGCAAGTCGGATTGGCGCCATGCGCTCTGCAAGGCCCATTCCGGGCGCTGCATCGCGGCCTATGCCTATTCCGCTGCCGGCGCCGGCGAATCCACCACCGACCTCGCCTGGGACGGCCAGGCGATGATCTACGAGAACGGCGCGCTGCTGGCCGAGGCCGAGCGCTTCGCCGAAGAGCCGCAGCTGATCTTCGCCGATATCGATCTCGAGCGGCTGGCGATGGACCGCATCCGCCAGAACACCTTCGGCGACAGCGCCGATGCGAACCGCGACCGGCTCGGCTTCCGCCGCGTCGCCTTCGCGCTGGAGCCCGACCGTCAGACGGATATCGGCCTGGCGCGGGCGGTCGAGCGCTTCCCCTTCGTGCCGAGCGACGATGCGCGTCTGAACGAGCTTTGCTTCGAGGCCTACAACATCCAGTCGCACGGCCTGCGCAAGCGGCTGGAGAGCACGCGGCTCGACAAGGTGGTGATCGGCGTCTCCGGCGGCCTCGATTCGACGCAGGCGCTGATCGTCGCTGCCCATACCTTCGACGCCCTCGGGCTGCCGCGCGAGAACATCCTCGCCTATACGCTGCCGGCCTTCGCCACCAGCAAGGGCACCAAGGACAATGCCTGGCGGCTGATGCGGGCGCTCGGCGTCAGCGCCGAGGAGATCGACATGACGCCGGCCTGCCGGCAGATGCTGATCGATATCGGCCATCCCTTCGCGCAGGGGCAGCCGCTCTACGACGTGACCTTCGAGAACGTCCAGGCCGGCGCGCGCACCTCGGTGCTGTTCCGCCTCGCCAACCGGCACAATGCGCTGGTCATGGGCACCGGCGATCTGTCGGAGCTGGCGCTCGGCTGGTGCACCTATGGCGTCGGCGATCACATGTCGCATTACAACGTCAACGGCTCGGTGCCGAAGACGCTGATCCAGCACCTGATCCGTTGGGTGGCGCAGTCCGGCCGCTTCGGACCGGAAGCCGCGGCGGTGATGCTCGACATCCTCGCGACCGAGATCTCGCCCGAGCTGGTGCCCGGCGAGGGCGACAAGCCGGCGCAGAAGACGGAGGATTTCGTCGGCCCCTACGCGCTGCAGGACTTCAACCTGTATTACACCACGCGCTACGGCTTCCGGCCGAGCAAGATCGCCTTCCTCGCCGAGCATGCCTGGCGCGATGCCGCTGCCGGCACCTGGCCGCCCAATATGGAGCCGGACAAGCGCATCGCCTATGACCTGCCGGTGATCAAGCGCTGGCTCGGCGTCTTCATCCGCCGCTTCTTCGAGACCAGCCAGTTCAAGCGCTCGGCCCTGCCGAACGGGCCGAAGGTCTCTTCCGGCGGCTCGCTCTCGCCGCGTGGCGACTGGCGCGCGCCGAGCGATGCTTCCGCCGCGCCCTGGCTCAAGGATTGGGAGCGGATTCCCGACTGAGCGGAGAGGTTTGGCGCGCGGAGACGACTTCCACCCTCCGGCTACGGGGCGCCGCCACGCTGGATTTTATCAGCGGCGCCCGCTATCCGTCGGGCGCTTGCGACCTGCAAGCTTGATGACGAGGAGGCGGGGCCTCAGGCCCGTGATCGCTGATGATCTTCGAATGGATGGCTGATCCCGCGGCTTGGGCGGGGCTGCTCACCCTGATCGTTCTTGAGATCGTCCTCGGCATCGACAATCTCGTCTTCATTGCGATCCTCGCCGACAAGCTTCCGGAGCATCAACGGGAGAAGGCCCGCCTGGCTGGCCTGTCGCTGGCGCTTGTCATGCGCCTTGCGTTGCTGGCCTCGGTCGCCTGGATCGTCACGCTCACGCAGCCGCTCTTCACCGCGCTCGGCACCGAAATTTCATGGCGTGACGTCATTCTGATCGTCGGAGGCGTGTTCCTCATCTTCAAGGGAACGATGGAGCTGCACGAGCGCCTCGAAGGGCGGCATGGCCACGAGCAGAGCGGCGCTGCAAACGCTGTTTTCTGGCACGTCATCGCGCAGATCGTGGTTCTGGACGCGGTCTTCTCTCTCGACAGCGTCATAACGGCGGTGGGGATGGTGCGTGAGCTGTCGATCATGGCGGTGGCCGTGATTGCCGCGGTTGGCGTCATGATGCTGGCGAGCAAGCCTCTCATGGCCTTCGTCTCCCGCCATCCGACCGTCGTCATCCTGTGCCTCGGCTTCCTTCTGATGATCGGGTTCAGCCTGGTTGTTGAAGGGCTCGGTTTCCACATTCCCAAAGGCTATCTCTATGCGGCGATCGGGTTCTCGATCCTGATCGAGGCTGCGAACCAAATCGGCCGCCGCAACGTCGTGCGCCGCGTGTCGACGATGGATCTACGCAGCCGCACGGCCGGGGCCGTGCTCCGCCTGCTGCGCGGCGGCCACCAGGACGGCCGGAGCCCGGAGGAAATGGCCGCCCTGGTCTCGACCGAAGGTGACCAGCCCGCCTTCACGGCGCAGGAGAGCTCGATGATCGAGCGGATCCTGACACTGGCGGACCGCCCTGTCCGGTCCATCATGATTCCGCGTGTTGACGTGGTGCAGCTTCACATCGAGGATTCGATCGACGAAATCTTGCGCACGGTCCGGGACAGCGGCCGGTCGCGGTTTCCGCTGTTTCGCGGCGCCGACGAGATCGTCGGCGTGTTGCATGCCAAGGATCTGCTCGATGTCGGAGGGCTGCCCTTGGAGCTTGCCAAGCTGGCTCGGCAGCCGATCTACGTGATCGAGACCGCCCCCATACCGTCGCTGCTGGAGCAGTTCCAGGCGTCATCGGTCCATATGGCGATCGTCATCGACGAGCACGGTTCCTTCGAAGGCGTGGTCACGCCCACCGACATTCTCGTGGCGATTGCCGGTGATCTGCCTGAGCTGGCGGGCGAGGAAGTGCCTTATGTCAGTGCTGGCACGGATGGAAGCTGGCTTGTCGACGGGCGCACCCCGATTGATGAGCTCAAGCAGGCGTTCCAGAGCGATTTCCCGCAGCAGGCCGACGTGAGCACCGCAGCGGGCCTCGTGTTGACCAATCTCGGCCATCTGCCGGAACGCGGCGAAAGCGTTCGGATCGGAGCCTGGGACGTAGAGGTCGTCGACGTCGCAAACCGCCGGATCGTCGCCCTGCGCTTCAGGGCGCTGGTTGATCAGATTGGCTGAAACGGCCAAAACAGTGACGCATGACGGACTTCGCGCTGCGGAAGCCTTGCGCTTGCCAGCCGGGCCATGTGACGGCAATCTGGTTTCCTTAAGGATGTTCAGCGAGTGTTGGCCGGGCGCCCCCTCGTCGGGCAATAGGACATAGGAACTGCCAATCATGAACATGGACGGTAGCATTGCCGATGCCGGCGCGGATGCGCTTCGGCTTCGGTCAGGGCTGATCAGTCGCCGGTCGTTTCTGGCCGGTTCGGCCGTCGGCGTTGGTGCGCTGGGGCTGGCCGGCTGCGCCGGTGACGGTATGAGCCTTGCCGAGGCGCAGAAGCTCTACGGGCCGATGCCCAATGAGAAATTCCCGATCCCGGCGATCGACGTCAGCAAGGTCGACCCGAAATATTACCGCCGCACGGTCGCCTATGACAGCAAGGAAGCGCCCGGCACGATCATCGTCGATCCGGCGAACTACTATGTCTACCGCATCGAGGGCGACGGAACCGCGACCCGCTACGGCGCGAATGTCGGCCGCGACGGCTTCCGCTGGAAGGGCGACGCCTATGTCGGGCGCAAGTCCGAATGGGCGACCTGGACCCCGCCGAAGGAGATGATCAAGCGCCAGCCCGAGGCAGCCAAATATGCCCGCGGCATGCCTGGCGGCCTCGACAACCCGCTCGGCGCCCGTACGCTGCATCTCTACCAGAACGGCGCCTACACGCTCTACACGATCTATGCGTCCCTCGACGCGGAATCGATCGGTAACGGCATCACCAGCGGCTGCATCGGCCTGCTCACGCCGGACATGATCCACCTGTACGACCAGACGCCGGTCAAGACCAAGGTGGTCGTGCTGGCGGCCTGACCCCCGCCCGCTCTCGATTCGTCTGGATATCCGACGCCCATGAAAAAGCCCGCGGCTCGCGCCGCGGGCTGATCGTTTCGAGCCTCGGACGGGCAGAGGCGGGCGAGGCAGCAAAAGCCTCCGACGGCTTGCGGTCCGGCCGCCGCGCTCAGCTGATGCCCAGCAGGAGGATGAGGCCGAGGCTGACGGCCGTCAGGGCGACCAGGGATAGGGTGACCGCGGCAGTGACCCGCCCGCCAGCTCTGGCAACGACGCGAACATCGACGCCGAGACCCAGGGCCGCCATCGAGATGATGGTGAGGACGGTCGCGGTCTTGGCGATGGGGGCAAGCGCCACCTCCGGGACGAGGCCGTGGCTGCGCAACGCCGCCATGCCCAGGAAGGCGATGATGAACCAGGGGACGAGCTTGTTGACGGCCACGCGTCGCGATGCCGGCATGGCGCCGTGCTTGCCGCCCTCGCCCTGGTCTTCCCGCAACCTGTGTCCCAGGATCGAGAGCGCGAGCACGACGGGCCCCAGCATGAGGACGCGGACGAGCTTGACGAGAGTCCCGATCTGCACACTGGCGGCAGCAACCGGCGCCGTCGCGGCAAGGACCTGCGGCACGGCATAGACGGTGAGCCCCGCGAGCACGCCGTACTGGGTCTCGCTCAGGCTGAGCAGCGGGACGAGAAGCGGCAGCCCGAGCACGACCAGCACGCCCAGCACCGCGGTGAAGGCGATGGAGGCGGCGACGTCCTTGCCGTCGGCGCCGATCACCGGCGCAACGGCGGCGATGGCGGAGTTGCCGCAGATCGAGTTGCCGCAGGCGACCAGGGTAGCCATGCGCTTCGGCAGCCCCAGCGCCCGGCCCAACAGGAAGCTGGAGACCAGCGCCACCGACACCACCGCCGCGATACCGACAAGCAGAGCGGGTCCGGCTGCGATGATCATCGCTACATTCAGGGATGCGCCGAGTAGCACGATGGCGATTTCCAGAACCATCTTCGCCGAGAAGGCGATGCCCGGCCGCCAGAGCTCGGAGGGTGTCCAGACCGTGCGGATGGCGGTGCCGATCAGGATCGCCAACACCAGGGCTTCGAGCCAGGCGCGGCCCGTGGCAACGGCTTCGAGATGTTCCAGCGCGAAGGCCAGTGCGCTGATGCCTGCACAGAGGGCCAAGCCCGGCAGGATGCGCCCCGCTGCCTTCAAGGCGGAGCTGTACGGCGTGGGCAGGGGAGCGGGAGAATGCATATCGACCATAGGAGAACCTTCTTCACCGCTGACCTAGTCGGAGAAGAATTATGCTGTCTATCGCGTTGTTTCGATGGGTATGTTCGATCTGATCGAACGGTGTCCCGGAGAAGCCTTCCACACCGAACGCGTAGGTGGTCGCCTCCGGGCTGCTCCAAGCGCGGCGTGCACGATGACTGCTTCCCCGACCCTTGGGGGGTCTTCAGCGCCACCCAACAGAAAAGCCCGCGGCTCGCGCCGCGGGCTGATCGTTTCCGGCTCCGAAGGGCTCAGGCCGCGACGGCGGTCGGCTCCTTCTTCTCCCATTCCTCGCCCCAGATCATCACGGCGTGGCCAGGGGAGACTTCGCGATACTGGCGCACCGGCGGGACGTAGTCGGCCGGGCGGACCGGGCTCTTGATCTCGTCGTTGGAGACCGGGCGCTTCTGCAGGCGCCGCGCCGGATCGGCGATCGGCACCGCCGCGAGCAGCCGCTTGGTGTAGGGGTGCTGCGGGTTCTGGAAGATCGCCTCGCGCGGGCCGATCTCGACGATCTCGCCGAGATACATCACCGCGACGCGGTGGCTGACACGCTCCACCACCGCCATGTCGTGCGAGATGAAGAGATAGCCCAGACCCATGCGCGCCTGCAGGTCGAGCATCAGGTTGACCACCTGCGCCTTCACCGAGACGTCGAGCGCCGAGACCGCCTCGTCCGCCACGATCAGCCGCGGCTCCACCGCGAGCGCGCGGGCGATGCAGATGCGCTGGCGCTGGCCGCCCGAGAACTCGTGCGGGAAGCGGTTGGCCATGTCGGGCGACAGGCCGACGCGCTTCAGCAGGTCAGCGACCTTGTCGCGCGCTTCCGAGCGGTTGGCGAGGTCGTTGATCAGCAGCGGCTCGGCGATGGCGGCGCCGACATTCATGCGCGGATTGAGCGACGCGAACGGATCCTGGAAGATCATCTGCATGCGCTTGCGCTGCTCGCGCAGGTCATGCTGGCTGAGCTTCAGCACGTCGACGCCATCGAGCAGCACCGAACCCGCCATGGGCTCGATCAGGCGCATCACGGAGCGGCCGGTGGTCGACTTGCCGCAACCGGACTCGCCGACCAGCGCCAGCGTCTCGCCGGCCTTCAGGCTGAAGGAGACGTTCTCGACGGCGTGCACCCGTCCCTTGACCGAGGAGAGCAGGCCCGAGCGGATCTCGAAGCGGGTGGTCAGGCCCGCGACCTCGAGGACCGGGCGCTCCGCCGCCTGGACGGTGTCGGGCACCTCCGCCGGCACGTCGGATTCGCCGGTGGTGCGGTCGACGACAGGGAAGCGCATCGGGCGCCCCTTGCCGATCATCGAGCCGAGCTTCGGCACGGCCGAGAGCAGCGCCTTGGTGTAGGGCTTCTGCGGGCGGGCGAAGATGTCCTCGGTGTTGCCGGTCTCGATCTCGTCGCCGTTGTACATGACGACGGTGCGGTCGGCGATCTCGGCGACGACGCCCATGTCATGGGTGATGAAGAGGACGGACATGCCCTCCTCGTCCTGCAGCGTCTTGATCAACTCGAGGATCTGCGCCTGGATCGTCACGTCGAGCGCGGTGGTCGGCTCGTCGGCGATCAGGAGCTTCGGCTTGCAGGCCAGCGCCATCGCGATCATCACGCGCTGGCGCATGCCGCCCGAGAAGCGGTGCGGATATTCGTGGAAGCGCGATTTCGCCGCCGGGATGCGGACCTTCTCCAGCAGGCGGATCGTCTCGGCCTCGGCCTCGGAGCGCGACAGGCCGCGATGCAGGATCAGCGCCTCGGCGATCTGGAAGCCGATGGTCAGCACCGGGTTCAGCGAGGTCATCGGCTCCTGGAAGATCATCGCGATCTCGTTGCCGCGGATGTGGCGCATATCCGCATCCGGCAGCGTCAGCAGCTCCTTGCCGTTCAGCTTGATCGAGCCTTCGATCTTGCTCGAGCCGGGAGGGGTCAGCCGCATGATCGAGAGCGCGGTCACGCTCTTGCCGGAGCCGGATTCGCCGACGACCGCCAGCGTTTCCTTCGGCTTGATGTCGAAGGAGATGTTGCGAACGACCGATTTCCACTGGCCTTCCACACGGAAGGAGGTCGAGAGGTTCGAAACCGACAGGATCGGTGAAGTCATTTCGGGTCCTTCTCTGGTCAGATCACGCGGCGTGGGTCGAGGGCGTCACGCAGACCGTCGCCGATGAAGTTGATCGACAGCACGGTCAGGAAGATGGCTGCGCCCGGGAACAGGGCCCAGTGCGGGGCGGTGTCGAGTTGGTCCTTGGCGTCGAACAGCAGGCGCCCCCAGGTGGGGATGTCCGGCGGGAAGCCGAGGCCAAGGAAGGACAGGGTCGATTCGGCGATGATCGCCGAAGAGACCTCGATCGTCGAGGCGACGATGACGGGGCCGAGGGCGTTGGGCAGGATGTGGCGCGTCATCTGGCGCAGCTTGGTCGCGCCCTGGGCGCGGGCTGCCTCGACGAATTCCTTCTCGCGCAGCGAGAGGAACTGGGCGCGCACCAGCCGGGCCACCGGCATCCAGCGCAGGCCGCCGATGACGATGACGATCAGCACGAAGACGCCGCCCTCGACGCCGAACACGGCCTTCAGCTGCTCGCGGAACAGATAGATGATCAGCAGCAGCAGCGGCAGCTGCGGCAGCGACAGGAACAGGTCCGTCACCCACATCAGCACGGGGTCGGCATATTTGCGCGACATGCCGGCGAAGGCGCCGATCAGGACGCCGACGATCGTCGCCACCACCATCGCGGCGAGACCGACGGCGAGCGAGATGCGCCCGCCATACATCATCCGCGCCAGGATATCCTGGCCGAGGTCGTCGGTTCCGAACGGGTGCGACCAGGACGGACCCTGGAGCTGCGCCGAGAAGTCGATGTCGTTGATCGCGACCGGCCAGAGCCAGGGGCCGACGACGACGCCGATGATCATCAGGGCGAGCACCACCGTGCTGGCCATGGCCAGGCGGTGGCGTCGGAAGCGGCGCCAGGTCTCGCGCCCGGGCGAGACCGAGACCTGGCTCACAGCAGCGCCTGCAGCCGGCTCAGCTGAAGGAGATGCGAGGGTCGAGCCAGCCATAAAGAATATCCGCGATGAGGTTGAAGAAGACGACCAGGCAGGAGAAGACGAAGGTCACCGCCATGATCACAGGCGTGTCGTTGGCGAGGATCGCGTCGATCAGCAGCGAGCCGATGCCGGGCACGCGGAAGATCTGCTCGGTGACGAGCGCGCCGCCGAACACGGCGGGCATCTGCAGCGCGACCAGCGTCACGACCGGGATCAGCGCGTTGCGCGTGATGTGCCGAAGCGTGACCTTGCGCTCGCTGAGGCCCTTGGCGCGCGCCGTGGTGACGTAGTCGAGCCGGATGACGTCGAGCACGGCCGAGCGGACATAGCGGGTGTAGGAGGCCGCCTGGAACAGGCCGAGCACGGTGATCGGCATGATCGCCTGGCGGAACATCTCCCAGTACCAGCGCCAGCCGGTGGCGGCGATGTCGGAGCGATAGACGAAGGGGAACCAGTCCAGCGACACCGAGAAGATCAGGATGAAGAGCAGGCCGGTGAAGAAGGTCGGCAGCGAGAAGCCGACGAAGGCCAGCGTGTTGGCGATCTGGTCGAAGACCGAATAGGGCCGGGTCGCCGCGTAGATGCCGACGGGCAGCGCGACGCACAGTGCCAGGATCTGCGACGAGCCGACGACGAAGAGCGTGGTCGGCAGGCGCTGCAGGATCAGGTCGTCGACATTGATGCGGCTGGCGAAGGAGAAGCCCCAGTCGCCCTGGGCCATCGCGCTGAGCCAGCGCAGATAGCGCACCATGATCGGGTCGTTGAGGCCGAAGCTGGCGCGCAGCGCCTCGCGCACCTCGGGTGGGACGTTGGGATTCGTCGCCATTTCCGAAAAGGGGTCGCCCGGCGCCATCGCCAGGACCGTGAACAGAATCACGCTGATGCCGAGCAGGCTCGGGATGGCGATAAGCAGCCGCCGTATCAGATATGTCGCCATGAAGAACTTCTCTATGTGCGCGGCGGAGCCGCGAACGGAAAACCGGTTGCAGCCGGCCGCCCCTTGCGGCCTGCTGGCTGAAAGAGGGGAGCCGGTGCGATTGTCAACCCCTCACGGCGCGCGATGCGCCGCGAGGGGCGTATCTTGGCTTAGCTGCGATACCAGGCCGCGATGTTCCAGCTGTCGACGTCCCAGCCGCTGTGGTCATGCGAGAGGTTGGTCGTCGATGCCGCCACGCGGGTGCGCGACAGGATCGGCAGGATGACGTTGGCCTCGCAGAAGATTTCGTTGACCTTGATCAGCAGCGCGGCGCGCTTGGCCGGGTCGAGCTCCTTCTGGGCGGCCTTGTAGGCCTCGTCGGCAGCCGGATCGGAGTAGCGCGAGACGTTGCGGCCCAGCCACTTGTTCTCCTTGTTGGCGATCTCCCAGGAGACGAACTGGTTGAGGAAACGCTCCGGATCAGGCTGCGGCTGCGTCGTCGTGTACATCTCCATGTCGACATACAGCTTGGTGTAGGTGTCGGGGTTGGCGACGTCCGACGAGAAGAACACCGAGGCCGTGACCGACTTCAGCTCGAGATCGATGCCGGCGCGCTGGCAGGCCTGCTTGACGATGGCCTGGACCTTCTGGCGCGGGGCGTTGATCGAGGTCTGAAAGACGTATTTGAGCTTCTTGCCGTCCTTCTCGCGGACGCCGCCCCAGCCCTTCTTCCAGCCGGCCTCCTCGAGGATCTTGTTGGCCTTGTCGATGTTGAACTCGTATTTGAGCTTCGGCGACTTGAACTGCTTGGGCTCGTTGACGAAGCTCGCGGTCGCGGTGCCGCCGCGGCCATAGATGAACTTCTGGATCGAGTCGCGGTCGATCAGCAGGTTGATCGCCTGGCGCACCGCCGGGTCCGACAGGGTCGGGTGCTTGGTCTTGACGCTGGAGCGCTCGCCATCGACCTCGGTCCAGGGATCGGTCGTGTTCAGGATGATGAACTCGATGTCGCCAGACGGAACCGCGCTGATCCGGCCGCGACCACCGGTCTCCATGCGCTTGAGGACCTCGTCCTCGACCTGCAGGTTCCAGGCGTAGTCGTATTCGCCGGTCTGCAGCACCGCACGGGCCGCCGAGACCGCGTCACCGCCGCCCTTCACCTCGAGCGTGTCGAAATGCGGCCGGTTCGCGACGTGGTAGTTCTCGTTGCGGGTGCCGGTCAGGATGTCGCCCGGCTTGAACTCCGCGAACTTGTAGGGGCCGGTGCCGACCGGCTTGAGGTTCGCCGGGGCCTCGCGCGACTTGGCGCCCTTGTACTCGCCGAAATGGTGCTTCGGGATGATCATGCCGGCGACGCCGACGAAGGGGTCGGCCCAGAACGGCGTCGGCTCCGCGAAGACCACCTTGACGGTGAAGTCGTCGACCTTCTCGACCTTGATGTCCTTGTAGGCGCCGGTGGTGTAGGCGGCGGTCGCCGGATCGGCTGCATATTCCCAGGTGAAGACGACGTCATCGGCCGTGAGCGGCTTGCCGTCATGCCACTTCACGCCCTGCTTCAGCTTCCAGACCACGACCGTGCCGTCTTCCGACAGGCCGCCATTGGCCTTGCTCGGGACTTCGGCGGCGAGCTGCGGAATGAGGTTGCCTTCCTTGTCCCAGCCGGCGAGCGGCTCGTAGAAGATGCGCGAGGCGATCTGGTCCTTGGTGCCCGAGGCGAAATGCGGGTTCAGCAGGGTCGGGGCCTGCCAGAGCAGCATCTTGAGCGGGCCACCGCCGCCGGCCTTGGTCGGCTTGTAGTCGAGCGTGGCATTCGCCATCGCGACGTCGTTCCAGGCGAGGATCTGGCTCGCCAGCGGCGCGGCGATGCCGACAGCCGCCATTCTCTTGATGAAGGAGCGACGCGACAGCGTGCCTTCCTTCACATCCGCGACGAGTCCGCGGATTTCCTGCTCATTCATTGATAGCCTCCACCTTCAAACAAAATACATCCCCGGCACCTTCGCGCCGTGTTCTCGTTGATGGCCGCAGCAAGGCATGTGCCAACGAAGGCGTCAACTGTGCAGCGCAGGGCAAATCCGCGCTCGCAGCGGAGCCACGCCCGAAAACTCGGAGGCATTTGAACGAATTTGCCTCGATTTGCCTGCGTTTTGCAACTTTATTCCGCTCGTCCGGCGAAGACGACAGTTTTCTTTCCGTTAAGAACGTCGCGGCCGCCGCCGCTGCCCCGGGGCGCCGGGTTTGGCCTCGCGCGCGAGCGCCCGCGCGATCTTCAACTCAATCTTCGCCGAACGGGCGGAGGCCATTGCGCGCTCGCGATGACTCCCGCCGCGTCGCCCGCGGGAGCGCTTGACTCGTTCGTGCCAAGAATGGAATGTTTGTTCCACGAAGCGGGAAGCCTGAACCATTCCTGCCGTTTCCGGGAGGCAGGACCCTTGCCGCAAGCCAGTCCCTTCGGCCGTGATCTCGACGGCAAGGTCGCCCTCGTCACTGGCGCGAGCCAGGGGTTGGGCGAGGCGATCGCCCGCGAATTCGCCGATCGCGGCCTGCGCTCGCTGCTGCTGACCGGGCGCAACCCGGCGCGCGGCGAGGCCGTGGCGGAAAGCCTGCGTGCCGCCGGCTGCGACGCCCGGTTCCACCGCGCCGATCTCGCCGACATGAAGTCGGTGCAACAGATCGTCCCGGCGGCGGAGCTCGCCTTCGGACGGCTCGACATTCTGGTCAATGCCGCCGGAGATACCGACCGCGGCAGCATCTTCGACACCACGCCCGAGCTCTACGAGCGCATCATGGCGGTGAATCTGCGCGCGCCCTTCTTCCTGATCCAGGATACGGCCGAGCTGATGCGCCGGCAGGGCATCGAGGGCACAATCGTCAACATCCAGTCGATGTCCGCGCATGGCGGCCAGCCCTTCCTCTCGGCCTACAGCGTCTCGAAGGGCGCGCTTGCCGTGCTGACGAAGAACGCTGCCTATGGGCTGCTCAAACACCGGATCCGCGTCAACGGCCTCAATATCGGCTGGATGGCGACGCCGGGCGAGGACGCGATCATGAAGCTGCGCCACGACGCTAAGGACGACTGGCTGGAGGAGGCGGCTGCCGGCCAGCCCTTCGGCCGGCTGATCGATCCGCGCGAGGTCGCCAAGGCCGTCGCCTATCTGGCCTCGGCCGAATCCGGGCTGATGACCGGCGCCAATATCGATTTCGACCAGAATATTCTCGGCGCGCACGACTAGCGCGCCGGCCATAATCGCAGCAGGACGGCTGCCGGACCAGATCATAGGACAGAAGACGACCATGAAGATCGGATTGCTGGGCGCCGGCCGCATCGGGCGCATCCACGGGCTGAACGTCGCCGCGCGCGGCGATGCCGAGCTGGTCGCCGTCACCGACGCTGTGCCGGAGGCTGCCGCCTCGCTCGCCGCCGCTGCCGGCGCCAAGGCCGCGAGCGCCGAGGCGATCCTCGCCGATCCGGCGATCGATGCCGTGCTGATCTGCACCCCGACCGACACCCATGCCGATCTGATCGAGCAGGCGGTCTCGGCCGGCAAGGCCGTGTTCTGCGAGAAGCCGGTCGATCTGGACGCCGCCCGCATCCGCCGCTGCCTCGCGACGGTCGAGAAGTCCGGCAAGCCATTGATGATCGGCTTCAACCGCCGCTTCGATCCGAATTTCGCCGCGCTGGAGAAGCGGCTGCGCGCGGGCGAGGCCGGCGCGATCGAGCTCGTCACCGTGATCTCGCGCGATCCCGCGCCGCCGCCGGTCGATTACGTCAGGCGCTCCGGCGGGCTCTTCCGCGACATGATGATCCATGATTTCGATATGGCGCGCTTCCTCCTGGCCGAGGATCCGGTCGAGGTCTTCGCGCTCGGCTCCGCCCTCGTCGACAAGGCGATCGGCGAGGCCGGCGACGTCGACACCGCCGCCGTGATCATGAAGACGGCTTCGGGCCGGATCGCCCAGATCTCGAATTCGCGCCGCGCGACCTATGGCTACGACCAGCGCATCGAAGTCCACGGCTCGAAGGGTATGCTGCGCGCCGGCAACATCCATGAGACCACCGTCGAGATCGCGACCGGACAGGGCTTCCGGGCCGATCCGGTGCAGAATTTCTTCCTGGAGCGCTACGCCGCCGCCTATCGCGCCGAGCTCGACGCCTTCATCGCCGCCTGCCAGGGCAAGGCGGCCGCCTCGCCGACCGGCCTCGACGGGCTGAAGGCGCAGATCCTGGCCGATGCCGCGACCGAATCCGCGCAGACCGGCAAGCCCGTCCGCGTCGATCTGGGGGGCAAGTGATGACTCCGGCGGAGCGCGATCTGCGCTATTACGCGGCTCTCGGCCTCGCGGCCGAGGCGAGCCATCTGGCGCTCGGCTATTTCAACAAGCGCGAGTCCCTCGGCATCACCATGAAGGGCGCGCAGGACTGGCTGACCGTCGCCGATGGCAAGGTCGAGGATTTCCTGCGCCGCCGGCTTTCGGAACTCTTCCCGAACGACACTGTCATCGGCGAGGAGGGTGGCGGCGAGGCTTCGGACGCCGTCTGGATCCTCGATCCGATCGACGGCACCGCCAATTTCGCCCATGGCGACCGCAACTGGTGCATCTCCATCGGCTTCCTCGCGAACCGCAAGCCGGAAATCGGCGTCGTTGCGGCGCCGGCCCTGGGCGAGTTTTATGCGGCGCGGCGTGGCGCTGGCGCGACCCTGAACGGAGATCCGATCAAGGTCTCCGGTGCGGCCGATATCGCCCGCGCCTCGGTCGAATTGGGATGGTCGACCCGCATTCCCGCGCAGAACTACCTGAAGGTGATCGAACGCGGCTACACGGCGGGCGCCGCGATGAAGCGCGGCGGCTCGGGCACGCTCGGCCTCTGCCATGTCGCCAATGGCTCGAGCGATGCCTATGCCGAGCTGCACATCAATGCCTGGGATGTCGCTGCCGGCCTCGTCATCGCCGGCGAGGCGGGGGCCCATCTCAACGACTTCTTCGCCGGCGAGGGCATCGCCAAGGGCAACCCCGTCCTGTGCTGCACGCCGGAATTGGCTCCTGTGCTGAGGGAGATCACAGGAATCGCTTAGCCGGCGCCGTATTTCATTGATCTTTCGCGAGCATTCGTCTCAGTTTCACGGCAGTCACAAGAACCGGACATAGAAGCCGGGTTCTTCGATCAGGGAGGTTATCATGCAGTCGAAATCCTGGCTCAAGGCCGGTCTATTTGCCGCCCTCGCCACAGCGGCCTTTGCCGCGACCCCGGCGCGCGCCCAGGGCTCGCTCGTCATGTATTGCGGCGTCCAGGAGGAATGGTGCCGTGCCATGTCGACGGCCTTCGAGAAGGAGACCGGCATCAAGGTCGCGATGACCCGCAAATCGGCGGGCGAGATCTATGCCCAGCTCAAGGCCGAGTCCTCGAACCCGCGCGGCGACATCTGGTGGGGCGGCACCGGCGATCCGCATCTGCAGGCGGCGGAGGAGGGGCTCACCCTCGAATATGAATCGCCGAAGAACAAGGAGCTGCATGGCTGGGCGCTCGACCAGTGGAAGGCCGCCAAGCAGCGCTCCGTCGGCATCTATGCCGGCGCGCTCGGCTTCGGCTTCAACACCGAGCAGATCAAGGCGAAGGGCATCCCCGAGCCGAAATGCTGGGCCGACCTGCTCAATCCCAAGCTGAAGGACGATGTCCAGGTCGCCGACCCCAACTCGTCGGGCACCGCCTACAACCTGCTCGCCACGGTCGTGCAGCTGATGGGCGAGGAGAAGGGTTTCGACTATCTGAAGCAGCTCCACAAGAACGTCAGCCAGTACACCAAGTCGGGCGCCGCGCCCGCCAAGGCTGCCAGCCTCGGCGAGACCGCCGTCGGCATCGTCTTCATCCATGACGCGGTGGTCTTCGCGGTGCAGGGCGACCCGATCAAGCCGGTCGCGCCCTGCGAGGGCACGGGCTACGAGATCGGCTCGATGTCGATCGTCAAGGGCGCGCGCAATCTCGACAACGCCAAGAAGTTCTATGATTGGGCCCTGACCCCGGCCGCGCAGGCGCTCGCCGCTCCCGCGAAGTCCTATCAGGTGCCATCGAACAAGGCGGCGCCGGTGCCGGCGCAGTCGCCCAAGATGGATCAGATGAAGCTGATCAACTACGACTTCGTGAAATACGGCTCCTCGGCCGAGCGCACCCGCCTGCTCGCCAAGTGGGACAAGGAAGTCAAGGCGCTGCCGAAGTAAGGCGACGTCGCTCCGGCGTGTTTCCGGATAGCCTCGGAAACACGCCGTCACCCCGGGCTTGGACCGGGACCCATGCCTGAACCTTGTCCGGATGCGCTCCGGCATGGGTCCCGGATCTCCACGGAGTTGACCTTGGCTCGATCGAAGATCGAACCCGAGGGCAGCGCCCGGGATGACGTTGGAAGTTCGGGCGCAGGACAAGGACTTGGCTGTGAAAACCGGAGCAACCGGTTCAGGCCAACGGGAAAGGTGAGGGCAGGGCAAGAATGGCACCGGCGACGCGTTTCGTGCTGCTGATCGGCTGGCTCGGCTATGCGCTGATGCCCTGGTATCTCGTCGAGGGCATGGGCCTGACGAGGTGGGGCTGGCTTGCCGAATATCCGTTCGGCAAGGCGGGCAGCGCGCTGGCGCTCGCGCTCTCCGGCCAGACGCCCTGGCTCCTGCCGGTCGGGATCGCGCTCGCGGCGGTGACGTTGTTCTGGGGCAGCCAGGATCGCCAGCGCACGGCGGCCGTGCTGATCTGGGCCGGCGCGCTCGGCATGCTGCTGTTCTTCGCCCAGGCCTTTGCCATCGTGCTGAAGGATCAGGGCATCGCCTGGCTCGCCGCCCTGCTTGGCGGCGCCGGCGCAGCGCAGCGCGGCATCGGCGGCGGCGCCTTCGTCACGCTGCTCTCGCTGCTCTTCCTGCTTTGCCACGGCCTGGCCTATCGCGGCATCTGCCGCGGCGACCTCTTCACGACATCGACGATCGGCCTGATCATCCTGCTGATCGGCATCTTCATCTTCTTCCCGGTGGCGATCATCCTGAAGAGCGCGCTGGTCGACCAGAACGGCGCCTTCGCGCTTTCGGCCTTCGTCGAGCGCTTCCTCGATTCCTCGATCTGGGGGCTGGGCTGCGTCACCAGCAACACCAATTGCGGCGTTGCGTGGAACACGCTGATCCTCGCCGTGCTCTGCGGCGTCATCACCACTCTGCTGGGGTTGGCCTGCGCGCTGCTGATCCTGCGCACCGGCATGCCGGGCAAGCGCATCATGCGCGCGCTCACCGTCCTGCCGATCATCACCCCGCCCTTCGTGATCGGCCTCGCGCTGATCCTGCTGTTCGGCCGGGCGGGCGCCGTCTCGACGCTGCTCTACGAGTGGTTCGACGTTCCACGCTCGCGCTGGCTCTACGGCCTGCCCGGCGTGCTGCTGGCGCAGGTGCTCGCCTTCGCGCCGATCGCCTTCCTCGTCCTGATCGGCGTCGTGCAGGGCATCTCGCCGAGCCTCGAGGAAGCCTCGCAGACGCTCGGCGCCAAGCGCTGGCAGACCTTCCGCACCGTGACCTGGCCGCTGCTCAAGCCCGGCATCGCCAATTCCTTCCTGCTCGGCTTCGTCGAGAGCATGGCCGATTTCGGCAATCCGCTGGTGCTTGGCGGCAATTTCGAGGTGCTCTCGACCAAGATCTTCTTCGCGGTCGTCGGCGCTTCCTACAATCAGGGGCAGGCGGCGGTGCTCGCCATCGTGCTGCTCGCCTTCACGCTCGGCGCCTTCTGGGTGCAGCAGCGCTGGCTCGGCGACAAATCCTACACGACGGTCACCGGCAAGGGCGACTCCGGCCTGCCGACGCCGCTGCCGCGCCGGATATCCTGGCTCTCCGTCGCGGTGATCGTGCCCTGGGTGGCGCTGACCGTGGTGATTTACATCGTCATCCTGGTCGGCGGCTTCGTCCGCAACATGGGGCGCGACTACACGCCGACGCTGCAGCACTACCTCACCGGCTTCGCCATAGACTTCAGCGACGGCATCTATTTCCAGGGCTCGGCCTGGTCGTCCTTCTTCACCACCGTGAAGGTCGCCGCGATCTCGGCGCCGCTGACGGCGCTGATCGGCCTGCTCACCGCCTATCTGCTGACGCGCCAGCGCTTCCGCGGCCGCTCGACGCTGGAATTTGCGACGATGCTCTCCTTCGCCATCCCCGGCACGGTGCTCGGCGTCGCCTATATCCTCGCCTTCAACGTTCCGCCGGTGGAAATCACCGGCACGGGTCTGATCCTCGTCATCGCCTTCGTCTTCCGCAACATGCCGGTCGGCGTCCGCTCCGGCATCGCCGGGCTGTCGCAGATCGACAAGAGCCTGGACGAGGCCTCGACCACGCTGCGCGCCCGCAGCTTCACCACGCTCTGGCGCGTCGTGCTGCCGCTCCTGAAGCCGGCGCTGGTCTCGGCCCTGGTCTACTCCTTCGTTCGCTCGATGACGGCGGTCAGCGCGGTGATCTTCCTGGTTTCGGCCGAGTACAACCTCTCCACCGCCTATATCGTCGGGCGCGTCGAGGCGGGCGAGTTCGGCCTCGCCATCGCCTATTCCTCGGTGCTGATCGTCTTCATGGCGCTCGGCATCGCCCTCATCCAGCTCGGCGTCGGCGAGCGCAAGCTCGGCCGCCGCAAGCTCATCCCGCTGTCGAGTTCGGCCGCCGAGCCGCTCAAGCCAGGAGTCGCCGCATCGTGAAGGCCGGTCCCGCTTCCGTCGAGTTCCGCAACGTCTCGATGCGCTACGGCGCGGTGACGGCGGTCGACGATGTCAGCTTCACCATCGAGGCCGGCAAGCTTGTGACGCTGCTCGGCCCCTCCGGCTGCGGCAAGACCACGACTCTGCGCATGATCGCCGGCCTCGAGATCGCCAGCGAGGGCCAGATCCTGATCGGCGGCAAGGACGTGACCAAGCTCTCGGCCGCGGACCGCGACGTCTCCATGGTCTTCCAGTCCTATGCGCTGTTCCCGCATATGAGCGTGCTCGAGAACGCCGCCTATGGCCCGACCGTGAAGGGGCTCGGCAAGGAGCAGGCGAAGCAGATGGCGCTGGAGAAGCTGGCGCTCGTCGGCCTCAAGGGCTTCGAGAGCCGCTACCCTTCCGAACTCTCCGGCGGCCAGCAGCAGCGCGTCGCCGTGGCGCGCGCCCTCGTGCTCGAGCCGCAGGTGCTGCTCTTCGACGAGCCGCTTTCCAATCTCGACGCCAAGCTGCGCCGCCGCGTCCGAGAGGAGATCCGCGAACTGCAGCAGGACCTCAACCTCACCGTCGCCTACGTCACCCACGATCAGGAGGAGGCGCTCGCCGTCTCCGACCGCATTATCGTGATGTCGAATGCCAGGATCGCCCAGGAGGGCGCGCCGCGCGACCTCTACGAGCAGCCGGCGAACGCCTTCGTCGCCGACTTCATCGGTGACGCCAACCTGATCGACGTGACGGTGAAGGCGGTTGCGGACGGGCGCGCCGATGTCGGCATCGGCTCGGCCACGGTCTCGCTGCCGGCGCGCGGACTCGGTACCGGCCCCGCCAAGGTCGCGATCCGGCCGGAGGCGCTGCTGCTCGGCGCTGCGGGGCAGGCCGGGGCGCTGCCCGGCACGATCCGCAAATGCGCCTATCTCGGCAACCATCTCGACATCATGGTCGAGACCGAGGTCGGCGAGCTCTTCGTCGTGCAGTACGGCGTCCGCGATCTGTTGGAACAGGGCGCGCCGGTCGCGGTTTCCTTCGCAAAGTCCGGCGTGACGCTGATCCCGCCGCTCTGAGCCCTCCTGACGTGTCGATCGCGGGCTGCTTCCCCTGGCCCGTGATCGCGTTGGGCGGTGGCTGTTGCTGAAAAACCGGTGGCGCCAAAAATACGAAAGCTGCCGCATTATCAGCACTTTCGGTGCTTATTTCTGTTGAGTTGGCTAATCAAAAATTGATAGATTTCGCCGACGATCGTCACCTGAATCGGGGAAAGACCGCACGAAAATGGCCACGGAGAGCGCAACCAACATCCTGATCCACCTCGCTGGCGGCGTCGCGCTGCTGATCTGGGCGGTCAGATTGGTGCGAACCGGTGCCATGCGCGCGTTCGGTTCCCAGCTCCGGCATGCCCTGCAGAGCTTCACGCGCAACCGTTTTGCGGCCTTCGGCAGCGGCATCGTCGTGACCATGGTGCTGCAGAGCTCGACCGCGACGACCCTGCTGGTCTCCTCCTTCGCCGGCCAGGCCCTGATCGGCTCTGCGATGGCGCTCGCCGTGCTGCTCGGCGCCAATCTCGGCACGGCACTTGCGGCTTTCGTGATCTCGATGGATCTCGGCTGGCTCTGGGGGCTCTGCATCGCCATCGGCGTCGCGATGTACCTGTCGAGCGAGGCGATGGAGCGCCCGCGCAATATCGGCCGCGTCCTCGTCGGCATCGGCCTGATCCTGCTTTCGCTGATCAACCTGAACACCGCGGCGGCGCCGCTCGCGCAGTCGCCGACTTTCCGGGTCGTCCTCGGCGCTATCGGCAGCGAGCCGCTGCTCGCCGTTCTCGTCGCTGTCGCCGCGACCTGGATGGTGCATTCCAGCATCGCGATCATCCTGCTGGTCGCGACGTTCGCCTCTTCCGGGCTGTTCCCGCCGGCGACCGCGCTGACGCTCGTCATCGGTGCCAATCTCGGCAATGCGTTGATCCCGGTGCTCGACCAGCTCGGTGCGCCCGCCGCCCAGCGCCGCGCCGCCGTCGGCAACCTGCTGACCCGGGTGCTGCTGGCGCTCGCCGTCATCCCCTTCGTCGGGCCGCTTTCGGCCTGGCTCGTCAGCCTGCCGTCGGTGGATTCGCGCCTGGCCATCGAGTTCCATGTCGCGCTCAACTTCGTCGGCGCCCTGATCTTCCTGCCCTTCGTCGGGCCGATCTCCGCCCTGGTCGAGCGCTTCATGCCGGGCAAGGAAGAGACGGCCGAGGCCGTGAGCCCGCGCTATCTCGACCCGAACGCCCTCGACAGCCCGACCGAGGCGCTCGCCGGTGCGATGCGCGAGGCGCTGCGGCTCGGCGACCGCGTCGAAGGCATGCTGCGCGACACCATGACCCTGCTGGAGAAGGACGAGCTGAAGCTCTCTCGCGCCATCGCCCAGGCTGATGACGGGGTCGACAGCATCCACGAGTCGATCAAGCTCTATCTGGTCAAGGTCTCGCGCAACGAGCTGACCGACGAGGAGAGCCGACGGCTGTTCGAGATCATCACCCTGATCACCAATCTCGAGCATATCGGCGACATCATCGACAAGAACCTGCGCGAGCTCGCCGAGAAGAAGATCCGCAAGCGCTTTACCTTCTCGCCCGAGGGACTGGCCGAAATCCGCGACTTCCACCAGCGTGTCGCCTCGGCGCTGTCGCTGGCGCTCAACGTCTTCGCCACGCGCGACATCGTGCTTGCCCGCCAGCTCTTCGCCGACAAGGCGGCGATGCGCGAGGCCGAGCGCCATGCCGCCGACAGCCATTTCCAGCGCCTGCGCTCCGGCCGGCCGGAATCGATCGAGACCAGTGCGATCCATCTCGACATCATCCGCGATCTGAAGCGCATCCACGGCCATATCGTCTCGATCGCCTATCCGATCCTGGAGAGCGCCAACGAACTGCGCGAGAGCCGTCTGCGCGAGACGAAGGCGGCAGCCGAGCAGCGCGAGATGCCGTCCGTGCTCATCCCCGCCCCGCATTCGGGTGGTTAGGGCATCCCCAGCGCCTGCGCCCGTCATGATCGGGCTTGTCCCGACCATCCACTCCTTCACTGGTCGAAAGCCGTGTTCAGGACGTGGATGCTCGTCACAAGGGCGGGCATGACGGTGGCGGAACGATGAGGAGCTTTGCGCGCCGGACGCGCCTCCGTCAGCGCGGCGCCGCCAGGATGATCGCCGCGCCGGCGAGGCAGATGGCGCCGCCGGTTAGGTCCCAGCGATCCGGCCTCACGCCTTCGACCGCCCAGAGCCAGCCGAGCGAGGCGGCGATATAGACCCCACCATAGGCGGCGAAGGCGCGCCCGGCCGCGGCGTTCTCGACCAGGGTCAACAGCCAGGCGAAGAGCCCGAGCGACACCAGCCCCGGCACGAGCCACCAGATCGGTTTGCCGAGCCTGAGCCAGCCCCAGAAGGCGAAGCAGCCGGCGATTTCGAAGAGGGCGGCGCCGATATAGGCGGCGATGGTGGGCATGATGTCGTCCGGGCAGGCGCGAACAAGGTTTCCTCGCGGGAGAGCTCAGTCTAAGCCGTCGTTGCGAGCGAAGCGAAGCAATCCAGGAGCGGCAGGGCTTCAAATCTAGATTGCTTCGCTTCGCTCGTCGTGACGACTGATGCGCAGGCGAGCAAGTCCGGGACATGTCAGCAAAGAACATCGCCATCATCGGCGCAGGCCCCGCCGGGCTGATCGCCGCCGAACGCCTGGCCGGGGCAGGGCACCATGTCACCATTCATGAGCGCATGGCCTCGCCGGCCCGCAAATTCCTGCTCGCCGGGCGCGGCGGCCTGAATCTCACCCATTCCGAGCCTTTCGATGCCTTTCTCGGGCGCTATCGCGAGGCGCGGGACTGGCTGGAGCCGGCGCTGCGCGCCTTCCCGCCTCAGGCGCTGCGCGACTGGGCCGACGGGCTCGGCGCCGAGACCTTCATCGGTTCGAGCGGCCGGGTCTTTCCGCGCGCGATGAAGGCCTCGCCACTGCTGCGGGCCTGGCTCGGGCGGCTCGACGGGCTCGGCGTGCGGCTCGCCGTCGGCCGGCTCTGGATCGGCTGGGATGCGGGTGATGCGCTGAGCTTTCGCCGCGCGAACGGCGCAGCCGAGGCCATCCGCCCTGATGCGACGCTTTTGGCGCTGGGCGGCGCGAGCTGGCCGCGCCTCGGCTCCGATGGTGGCTGGGTGCCGCTGCTGGAAAGCCGCGGTGTCGCGGTCTCGCCGCTGCGGCCGGCCAATGGCGGCTTCACCGTCGCCTGGTCGCCGCTGATGGAGGAGCGCTTCGCAGGCCAACCGCTGAAACGCATCGTTGTCCGCTTCGGCGGCGAGGAAGCCGCCGGCGAGGCGATGATCGACGCCGAGGGAATCGAGGGCGGAGCGATCTACGCGCTCTCGGCGCCGATCCGCGAGGCGCTGTGGCGCGACAGTACGGCCGAAATCGCGATCGACCTGCGGCCTGACCTGGCCGCGAGCGAGCTCTCCGCCCGCCTCGCCAGGCGCCGCAAGGGCGAGACGCTGAGCAACCACTTGCGCAAGGCCGCGGGCCTCGCGCCGGTCGCCGTCGCGCTGCTGCGGGAGGCGGCCGGGCCAGCGCTGACGAACGAGCCGGCGGCGCTCGCCGCGCTGATCAAGGCTGTCCCGCTGCGCCTCGCCGCGCCGATGCCGATCGCGCGGGCGATCTCGACTGCCGGCGGCATCCTCCGGGACGAGTTCGACGACGGTTTCATGCTGAAGCGGCTGCCGGGCGTCTTCGCGGCCGGGGAGATGCTCGACTGGGAGGCCCCGACCGGCGGCTATCTGCTGCAGGCGAGCTTTGCGACCGGCGTCGCCGCGGCCGCTGGCATCATGGGCTGGCTGGCCGAAAGGTAGAGCGCTTCCGCGCCGCCTCCCGAGCAGAGCGCATCGCGCTCCGCCCTGCCGACCCTCCATGGACGACCTGCTTTGATGTCGGCTTGAACCCGATCGCATAGCCTCGCAACCAATGATCACCAGCGCGATGCTGAGATCATTAAAGGACACGGTGCTCATGCTGACGAAATTGCGGATCATTGGTTGTGTTGTCGCGACGCTCGCCCTTTCCGGCGCTGCACTGGCCCAGCAGGCCGGCGGTGGCGGTGGCGGTGGAGGAGGCGGCCAGGGTGGTGACGCCGGTGGCAGCGACAATTCGATCATCGAACTGCGCCTTCAGGATCACGAACGGGCTCAGGCGAAGCGGATGCGCGCTGCCAACAACGGCTGCACCCCTGGCGCTGCCTGCAAGGAGCGGCCTCGCCCGGCCCAGCCCATTATCGAGAACGCCGACGACTGCGGCGGCGAATTCCGGACGGTCCGTGACCGCAGCGGCCACGTCATTCGGCGGGTCTGCCACTTCAACGGTTGAGGGCGGTGCGCATTTGACATCATGCCCGGCCGCGCGAGCAGCCGGGCATGTGGTACCGGAAGCGCTGGTCCGGGGGCAGAATGCCTCGACCCTCGGCCGCATCTGGCGCGAATCCACGAACCGGCATGGCCTGCCTCCACGTTCAGGCCGATCGGCACGGCCCAGGATCGCGTCGCGACTTCCTGTCAACTCCTGTCACCATTCGGCCTGTTCGGCCGCCGCACCCCCTCGCATCCGGCGCGGTTCGGGCCCATATTGCCGCCATGCCGAAAAGCCCCGACACCGCCGCGACGAAGACCAAGGCTGTCAAGAAGCCGTCTTCGGTCCGCACGCCGAACTCCAAGGCCTCGAAGCCCGAGCTGAAGCCGCTTGAGGGCTATCTCGCCGATCTGCTGAACCCGGCGATCAACCGCGGCACGGCGGTGCCCGGCGGCGCCTCCGGCTTCAGCGACAAGCCGCAGGCCGGCTACGAGGCCAAGCCGAGCTATGCGCTGGAACGTCCCGGCGGCGAGGAGAGGCCGAAGCGCAAGCTCTCCAAGAAGGCGGACTCGGCCTTCATCGGCGCCGAGGGCGCGGCGGCCGCGACGGCGAGCTCGCTGCAGCATCTGCTGGAGACCGGCAGCCCCTTCATCCAGCCCGGCAAGCCCTGGACGCCGCATCGGCCCGAGCGCCCCGAGAAATCGGAAGGCGGCATTCGTTTTCAGATGAAGAGCGACTTCTCTCCATCAGGGGACCAGCCCACCGCGATCGCCGACCTCGTCGACGGCATCCGCCGGCAGGAGCGCGACCAGGTGCTGCTCGGCGTCACCGGCTCGGGCAAGACCTTCACCATGGCCAAGGTGATCGAGGAGACGCAGCGTCCGGCGCTGATCCTCGCCCCCAACAAGACGCTGGCGGCGCAGCTCTATGGCGAGTTCAAGAGCTTCTTCCCGGACAACGCAGTCGAGTACTTCGTCTCCTATTACGACTATTACCAGCCGGAGGCCTATGTCCCGCGCTCGGACACCTATATCGAGAAGGAATCCTCGATCAACGAGCAGATCGACCGCATGCGCCACTCGGCGACGCGCTCCCTGCTCGAACGCGACGACGTGATCATCGTCGCCTCGGTCTCCTGCATCTACGGTATCGGCTCGGTCGAGACCTATACGGCGATGACCTTCTCGGTGAAGCTCGGCGAGCGCATCGAGCAGCGCCAGCTCATCGCCGATCTCGTCGCGCTCCAGTACAAGCGTACCCAGCATGATTTCGCCCGCGGCACCTTCCGCGTCCGCGGCGACGTCATCGAGCTCTATCCGGCGCACTATGAGGACCGCGCCTGGCGCATCGGCCTCTTCGGCGACGAGGTCGAGAGCATCGTCGAGTTCGATCCGCTCACCGGCCAGAAGACGGCCGAGCTCGAATTCATCAAGGTCTACGGCAATTCGCACTACACCACGCCGCGCCCGACGCTGACCCAGGCGGTGAAGTCGATCAAGGAGGAGCTCAAGGCCCGCCTCGACGAGCTCAACCGCATGGGCCGCTTCCTGGAGGCACAAAGGCTCGACCAGCGCTGCACCTTCGACATCGAGATGATCGAGGCCACCGGCTCCTGCAACGGCATCGAGAACTATTCGCGCTACCTCACCGGCCGCAAGCCCGGCGAGCCGCCGCCGACCCTGTTCGAATACCTGCCCGACAACGCCCTCGTCTTCACCGACGAGAGCCATGTCACCGTGCCGCAGATCGGCGGCATGTACCGGGGCGACTTCCGCCGCAAGGCGACGCTGGCCGAATACGGCTTCCGCCTGCCTTCCTGCATGGACAACCGGCCGCTGCGCTTCGAGGAATGGGACGCGATGCGGCCCCAGTCGGTGCATGTCTCGGCCACGCCCGGCGGCTGGGAGATGGACCAGACCGGCGGCGTCTTCACCGAGCAGGTCATCCGCCCGACCGGCCTGATCGACCCGCCGGTCGAGATCCGCCCCGCCAAGCATCAGGTCGCGGACCTGCTCGACGAGGTCAAGGAGGTCACCGAGCGCGGCTACCGCACGCTGGTCACCGTGCTGACCAAGCGCATGGCCGAGGACCTGACCGAATACCTGCACGAGAACGGCGTGCGCGTGCGCTACATGCACTCGGATATCGACACGATCGAGCGCATCGAGATCCTGCGCGACCTCAGGCTCGGCGCCTTTGACGTGCTGGTCGGCATCAACCTGCTGCGCGAGGGCCTCGACATCCCCGAATGCGGCTTCGTCGCCATTCTCGACGCCGACAAGGAGGGTTTTCTGCGCTCCGAGACCTCGCTGATCCAGACCATCGGCCGCGCCGCCCGCAACGTCGACGGCAAGGTCATCCTCTATGCCGACCACGTCACCGGCTCGATGGAGCGGGCAATGGCCGAAACCAACCGCCGCCGCGAGAAGCAAGTCGCCTATAACGAGGCGAACGGCATCACGCCGCAGACGGTGAAGAAGAATATCGGCGACATCCTCGGCTCGGTCTATGAGCGCGACCATGTCACGGTCGACAAGGAGCTGGTGGCGCCGGCCTCGGGCCACAACCTCAAGGCCGCCATCGCCGATCTCGAGAAGCGCATGCGCGAGGCTGCGGCCGATCTCGAATTCGAGACGGCGGCCCGCCTGCGCGACGAGATCAAGCGCCTGCAGGCGACGGAGCTGGCGATCGCGGACGACCCGCTCGCCCGGCAGGGCGATGTCGAGGCCTCCGCCGGCAAGTACAAGGGCGAGCGCTCTTACGGCTCCAGCGCCAACCTGCCGCCGACCCGCGCCCGGAAGCCCACAGACGAGGACATGGGCCCGCATAACTGGGGCGGCGGCGAGGCCAAGCCGAAGGCCGGCGAGAAGCCGAACCCGCTGCTGACCGGCTCCTCACGGGTGCGGAAGCCGACACTGGACGAGATGGGCCCGGTGCCGGAGTCGCGCCCGAAGGGGGCGGGGGAGAGGCGGCGGCGACGCTCCTAGTAAGTTGTTTTGGAAGGGTCATTTTCGTTCGAGGGATACGATGCTCCCAAGCGAATTCCCTGTTGTGTACAAATATACGAGCCACGGATCTGCTGATTTAATCATTAGAAATTGTTCGCTTCGTTTCGGCCGGCCAACCGAAATGAACGATCCTTTTGATGCCTATATCGATGATCTGTTTGACAGTTCATTGAGGGAACGGCATCGAGAGGCTGCTATTGCGATAGTTGACATGGTCGAAAAGGACCCTGCTGCGCTCTCGCGTTATTTGGGGTTGCCATTCGAGGAAGTGGCGGCCGTATCGTCGATGATGAGGACGGGTACCGAAGATCAGCGGAACGCGCTTCTTGCTCTGGTTACCTCAACAGCCGTCGAAGATTTGTACCCACGACTGAAGGCAGAGCGCGATGCGCTGGAAATCCGACGTACGGCGCTGATTGCGCAGTTTCGCGATAGCGGGATTTTTTGCGCGACACGTCGCAAAGACAACCTTCTAATGTGGGCGCACTACGCAGAGCAGCATCGAGGCGTTGTTTTTGGCTTTAAGCCGGATCCCGCGGTGGACTCGTTTTTGTGTTTGCTAGAACCAGTCGCCTATAGCGCCTCTCGACCAAGCTTTTACGACCCGATCGACCCGCTTAAAGGCGCTCGTCCTAAGCCCGAGGATATGCGAGCTTTCAATCGGTATTTGACCGCAACAAAAAGCCCCGAATGGGCTTACGAAGAAGAACTCCGTCTCGTTGTGCCGTCGTTCATTCCAGAAGGGCAGCCAGCAAATTTCTTGCTGTTTCACCCCCACGAATTGGTGGAGCTATACCTCGGCCATCGGTTTGCTCCAGATCGGCGGAATGCAATAGTCGCTGCAGCTAAGTCGTTGAATATTCAAGTGGCGATCTTTCAGGCAAAGATCGCCAGGGGCGCATATGGGCTAACCTTTGAGCCAATCGCTTAGATTGCGCCTCATCGCCGTGAACGTCGGTTCCGGCGCGCTGATCGTCAAGCCGCAACGGCGCCGCAGAGCCTTCTGCTGCAACCGCACACCCTCATCCGGCGCTCCGCGCCACCTTCTCCCATCCGGGAGAAGGACAGCGCCGCGGTTCGTGCGCCTTGCGTCATGCTCGGCCTTGTGCCGAGCATCCACGTCTTGCGGCGCTGCTGACGGGGGACTTGTCGGAATTGACTCGCGCCGCCATGGCCAAGACGTGGATGGTCGGGACAAGCCCGACCATGACGGCGTCGGCGCCATCGCCTATCCTCCGCCCCATGACCGTCCCCTCCGCCTTCGTCCATGCCTCGCGCGATCTCGAACGCTTCCTGCTCGATGCGCGCGATGAGCTCGGCCATGCCACCACGCATCAGACCTGGCAGTCGGTGTTGGCCGTGTTCGTCACCTTCCGGGCGCGGCTGACGCCGGCTGAGGGGCTCGCCTTCGCCGACGCGCTGCCGCCGCTGCTCGCGGCGATGGTCCTGCAGGACTGGGACCTCGGCCAGCCGACAAAGCCCTTCGCCGACCGCGCGACGCTGGCGCGGGAGGCGATGGCGTTTCGCGGCGACCACAGCATCCTGCCCGAAAGCGGCATCGCCGATGTCGCGCGGGCGCTGCGCCGGCATGTCGAACCGCAGGCTTTCGAGCGCGCGCTGGCCAAGCTGCCGCCGGGCGCGCGGGAATTCTGGGCGGTGGAGTAGGGCACGGGAAATCCTTCTCCCCTCGGGGGAGAAGGTGGCAGCGCGTAGCGCTGACGGATGAGGGCGGCGCGACATTGCCGTGAAAGGCCCCATCTCGCCAGCGTGCGTCCGCGCCGGGCGCCCTCATCCGTCCCTGCCGGGGCACCTTCTCCCCCGAGGGGAGAAGGGAGGAGGCGTTGCGGTTCGGCAGCCCTATCGGTTCCGAACCTCAGGCCCCACCGAAAGCCGCGTGATAGCGCACCGTGCCGGCCGGCAGCGCTGCGCCGAAAGCGAGGCGCATGAAGTATTCCGGCGGCACGCCCTCCAGCACCAGCGCCGGGTCGTTGGCGAAGCCGAAGCGGCCGTAATAGGCGGGGTCTCCGAGCAGGACGCAGCCTCCGGCGCCATTCTCGCGCAGGCGCCACAGGCCCTCGCGGATCAGCTCCGAGCCGGTGCCGCCGCGCTGCCGGCCCGGCCGCACCGAGACCGGCCCGAGCCCGAACCAGCCGCGCTCCGCCCCGTCGATCGCCACCGGCGAGAAGGCGACATGGCCGACGATCTCGCCCTCTTCGACGGCGACGAGCGAGAGCGTCAGCGCCCCGGCCGCGCGCAAGCCATCGACGATCGCTGCTTCGGTGCCGCTGCTATGCGGCGCGCTCGCGAAGGCTTCGGTGGTCAGGGCGCGGATGGCGTCGGTATCTTCAGGCTGTTCCGGTCTGATGAGCATGCTGTCTCCTGTGGCGGACAGGCATGCCGGACTTTTCGCGGGAAGTCGAATGAGCGGCGGGGCTGCCGCCGTCCGGGAAGCCGCCTCAGGGGGAGATGCCCTGCAGCGCCCAGGCCCGCGCCTCCAGCGCGATCGTGCCGTCGGGCGCGGTCGGCAGGCTCTCCAGCAGGCGCTGCCGCAGCCGCTCGCGCGCGGCCGGAGGCAGGCTGGCGCAATAGCCCGGCGCCGGGCCCGCGCCGAGTGTGAAGGGCTGCCAGAAATCGTCGAAGTCGCGGAACAGGGTCGGCACGGTGATCGGCTCGCAGGCGAGGTCGATCAGCCCGGCGGCGGCGGCGAGCCCGGTCAGCCCCTCCGCCGTGCAGAACGGAAAGCGCCGGTCCTCGCCGAGCTCGGCCGCCTGCGGGTCGAGCGACGCCGCGGCCCGCCAGAAGGCGCGCATGAACTGGATTCCGCCGCCCGGATAGTCCCAGACATAAAAGGCGACGAGGCCGCCCGGCCGCAGCGCGCGCCGCATCTCCGCCAGCGCCCGTGCCCGGTCCGGCACGAAATTGAGCATCAGCGCCGAGCCGACGGCGTCGCAGCTCGCCGTCTCGACCGGCAGCGCCTCGGCATGGCCCAGCCGGAAGGTGACGCGCGGGTCGCCGATGCGCGCGGCCGCCAGCTCCAGGAAGTTCTCGGAGGGGTCTATGGCGACGATGCTGACCGGCACGGCCTCGCCCAGCAGCGCCTCGGTCAGCGCGCCGGTGCCGCAGCCGACATCGAGCCATTCGAAGCCAGGCAGGGGGTTCAGCCAGTCGACGAAGCGCGGCGCGAGCTCCCGGCTCCAGCGCCCCATATAGCGGTCGTAGCTCTCGCCGGCCTGCCATGCGTCATGGCGCGTCGGGTCGGCCATCGTCGGGCCCTTCGTGATGGGGGTGTCTTACCTTACGTCAATTCGATGCGGCGCGCCAGAGCCAACGCAGATGTGATGGCCCGGCGGTGGCCGGATCATGGCAGGCTGCCTACCGGAACGGCGCCCACCGGGCGCTGCTCGACAGGGAGAGCCTGCATGACGACGCTGAACCGCCGCCGCCTGCCGCTGGCGCTCGCCGCTCTCGGGGTCGCGCTCGCCGGCCCGGCGCTGGCCCATCACGGCTGGTCCTGGGCCGAGGATGCCCAGACGACCCTGCAGGGCACCATCCGCCAGATTTCGATGGCGCCGCCGCATCCGATGCTGATGGTCGAGTCGGAGGGCAAGCTCTGGCAGGTCGATCTCGGCAATCCCAACCAGACCGAGCGTTCCGGCTTCCGCGGCGACACGGCCAAGCCGGGCGAGGCCGTCACCGTGCTCGGCAATCGCCATCGCGACCGGAGCAAGCTCCAGATCAAGGCGGTGCGCCTGACGATCGCCGGCAAGAACTACGACATGTATCCGGAGCGCATCCGCACGAATTAGCACCGGCCGGTGCGAGGCGGCGATGGCGGAACTGCTCGAAGCGCTGGGGCATTGGCCGGGCGCGCTGTGGCTGCAGCGCTCCGGCACGGCCTATCTGTTCGTCAACGCCGCCCATATCCTCGGCATCGGCCTGCTCCTCGGGGCCATCCTGCCGTTGGATCTGAGGCTCGCGAGGCTCATCCGCAGCGCCCCGCTCGCCATGCTCGCGCCCTTTCTCATCCGCGTCGCCGCCTGCGGCCTGGCGCTGGCAGTTCTGACCGGGGCCTGGCTCTTCACGGTGAAGCCGGTCGAATATGCCGGCAACCCGGCCTTCCTCTGGAAGCTCGGGCTGCTCGCCCTGGCGTTCGCCAATATCGCGCTCCAGCATCGCGGTGCGGCAATGGAGCGGGCGGTCGCGACCGAGCGGCTGCCCCGGCGGGTCAGGGGGCACGCGCTCGCCTCGGCCGGCCTCTGGCTCGCAGTCCTCGTCGCTGGCCGCTGGATCGGTTTCGTCTGAGGATGGGCCGGGCTCAGGCGGCCAGAACGAGCTGCGTCTCCAGTTCGCGGATCGCGGTGCCGAGTTCGGGCTCGTCGACGAGATCGGCGGCGTCGGCGAGCTTGAACCAGTGCAGGTCGCGCTCGTGCTGCTCCGCCCAGTTCTCGAGCTGCTGCTCGACCTCGAGCAGATAGAGCTTCACCTCGCAGAGGGTGAAATGATCCCTCATCCGCTTCCAGTAGGTGTAGCGCCCGGCCGGCGTGTCGCTGATGCGGCCGACGACGCCCGCCTCCTCAAAGGCTTCGCGGGCGGCGGCGTCGTGGTCCTTCAGCCCCTTCATCGGCCAGCCCTTGGGCACGATCCAGCGCCGCGTCGTGCGCGAGGTGACGAGCAGGATCTCGGGCGAGCCGTCGGCGGCGCGGCGGATCGGCATGGCGGCGATCTGCGACCGCTTCTCCCCCGCTTTCCGCTTCACCTTCTTCATCGACGCCGTACGCCCCTTCCTGGCTGCACATTCGTCCGGCTCCGAATCACAGATGTACGCCGGAACGAATAAATATTGCATCGCTTCGGCAAATTGGAAGGGGCGTTCTGTCGCTCGCTGGGGGATTTCAGCCCTGCGGCCGGTGCATGTCTTCGCGCGGGGCGAGGCGCAGCAGCACCCAGCCGCAGAAGCCCGACAGCAGCGATCCGGCGAGGACGCCGATCTTGGTCTGGCTCTGCAGTGCCTCCGAATAGGGGAAGGCGAGCAGCCCGATGAACAGGCTCATGGTGAAGCCGATGCCGCAGAGCAGGGCGATGCCGTAGAACTGGGCCCAGGAGGCGTTCGCCGGCAGATCGGCGAGGCCGGCCCGGATCGCCAGCCAGCCGAAGCCGAAGACGCCGATCTGCTTGCCGAGGAACAGCCCCAACATGATGCCGAGCGGCAGCGCCTGGCCGAGCGCCGCGAGCCCGAGGCCGGCGAAGGAGACGCCGGCATTGGCGAAGCCGAAGATCGGGATGATCAGGAAGGCGACATAGGGCTGCAGCGCATGTTCGAGCCGGTGCAGCGGCGATCCGGCGTGGTCAGGCCGGGCCGGCGACGGCTTCAGCGGGATGGTCAGCGCCAGGGCGACGCCGGCGAGCGTGGCGTGCACGCCGGATTTCAGGGTGAAGTACCAGAGCGCCGCGCCGAGCAGGAGATAGGGCGAAAGCCGCATCACGCCGGCGCGGTTGAGTGCAGCCAGCAGGACGAGCGTCGCAGCGGCCAGACCGAGATAGAGCCCCGACAGCTCGGCCGTGTAGAACACCGCGATGATAATGACCGCGCCGAGATCGTCGAGGATGGCGAGCGCGGTGAGGAACACCTTGAGCGAGGCCGGCACGCGCGGCCCCAGCAGCGAGAGCACGCCGAGCGCGAAGGCGATGTCGGTCGCGGTCGGGATGGCCCAGCCGCGCAGGCTGTCGGGCGAGCCGAGATTGAGCGAGACATAGATCAGCGCCGGCGCGATCATGCCGCCGAGCGCGGCGAAGCCGGGCAGCACCCGGCGACCCCAGCTCGAGAGCTGGCCGTCCAGCATCTCGCGCTTGATCTCGAGCCCGACGAGCAGGAAGAACACCGCCATCAGCGCGTCGTTGATCCAATGCAGGACCGACAGCCCCAGCACATAGCTCTTCAGGGTGCCGAAATAGAGCGGCGCCGCCGGCGAGTTGGCGATGACGAGGGCGAGCGCCGCGACCACCATCAGCACGATGCCGCCGGCCGCTTCGCTCTTCAGGAAGTCCCGCAACGCGGAAAGGGGTTTTGTCCGGGTCGCGGGCGCGGCCATCAAGTTCTCCTCTGTCGATCGGGCAGAGGAGATACGACAAGCCGCGCCGATGGCCAAATCCGGCGGAGTTCAGCCGGCAATCAGAGCTTCTTGCCGTCCTTGTCGAACTGCTTGAAGAAGGCGATCAGGTCCTTGATCTCCTTCTCGTTCTTGATGCCGGCGAAGATCATCTTGGTGCCGGGGATCTTGGCCCTGGGATCCTTGATGTAGTCGGTGAAGGTCGCTTCGTCCCAGGTCAGGCCCGAATTCTTGTTGGCTGCGGAGTAGCTGTAGCCTTCGACCGCGCCGGAATGCCGGCCGATCAGCCCGTTGAGCTCGGGGCCGACCATGTTGCGCGCGCTTTCGCCAACCTGGTGGCAGGCCCGGCATTTGTTGAAGGAGCGTTCGCCGGCTGCTGCGTCTTGCGCGGCGGCGGGCTGGGCGAGGAAGGGCAGGACGAGGAGAAGGCTGGAGAGAATGGCTCGCATGGTCATGGCTTTCGACTTGGAGGCATTCTGAACTTAATCCGAAGGCGCGTCGCGATGGCATGGGCCATTTCGACGCGCGGCTCCGCTTCTCAGAGCTCGCCGATCCATTCCGCGACGGTCGCGGTGAAGGCGTCCGGCCGCGATACCGGGAAGAGATGCCCGCCGGTCTCCATGATGGCGCGGCGGCAGCCGGGCAGCGCGGCGGCGAGCGCTTCCTGGTGGTAGACCGGGACGACCATGTCGTCGCGCGTGCCGAGGACGAGGATCGGCATCAGCAGGGATTCGATGTCGGCCGTGCCGTCGAAGGCGAGCAGGGCGTCGATGCGCTCGCGCGCCACCGTCTTGGCCTGCTCCGTCACCGGCGCCGCTTCCAGCGCTGCATCGTAGATATGCCAGTTGGCCTCGATCCAGCGCGGTTGATAGCCGCTCAGCACCGAAATCGCGGCATAGGCGTAAGGGTCGGCCGCCAGGATGGCGCGTCGCGCGCCGAAGACGGCGTTCAGATAGCGGCCGGGCGCCAGCCAGCTTGCGCTGAGTATCAGGCCGTCGAGCCGGCCGGGGGCCAGCTTGGCGAGGGCCTGCGCGATGCAGCCGCCGGTGGAATGGCCGAGCACCACCGCCCGGTCGATGCCGGCCGCATCCAGCACGGCGAGGCAGTCCCGCGCCAGCAGCTCGATGTCGCAAGGCAGTTCGCCGCGACTGCTGGCGCCGATGCCGCGCTGGTCGAAGCGGATGACCTGGAACGAGCGCGAGAGTGTCGCGGCGATGTCGGTCCAGAAGGCGGCGGAGCCGCTCAGGCCGCTGACCAGCAGCAGCGGCTGGCCATGCCCTTCCTTGAAGCCGTGCAGCGTCGCACCGTCCGGCGTCTCGGTCCTGAAGTCGATGATGTCCGTGGTTGCGGTCATGCGCCACCTCGCGGACGGAAACGTCGAATGTTGCGCCACCCGCGCATGGTCCCGAACATAGCCCCGTCCTCCCTGTAACGTTGGGTCACCCGCCCGCCGGTCGTGCGGTCTTGATCTGGCCGATGAGACCGGTTCGTGTCAGGATGACCGATCAGGGCGACCCCCGCCATGGTGTGAGCGCGGGGGGCGGAATGTTCTTGACGCAGATCAAATAGACCAAAGACTAATTGGCCTGCGTCTTGTGCATGGCTTGGCGTGTGCCTTGCGCTGGGCGGCTCCGGCTGTCCGTCTATGCCGGATTGAGTCCTTCGCTCAGGGCATAGGGCGCGAGCACGTCGCGGATGTCGCGCTCGACACGGGGCGTGAGCAGGGCGCGCGTGACCACCGCCCGCAGGTGATGATCCATCAGGTCGGCCGCGCGTGCGGCGTCGCCCGCACGCAGCGCCTCGATCAGCTGGCGGTGTTCGGAGACGGCGCATTCCGTCGAATGCGGGCGGCCATAGATCGCGAGAATGAGCGAGCAGCGCGACGAGGCTTCCTGCACATAGCGCAGCAGCAGTGCGTTGCCGGTCATCTCCGCCAGCTTGATGTGGAACTCGCCGGAGAGGCGGATCGACTCGGGGCCGTCCTGCTCATGCGCCTTCTCCTCCTGGCTGACATGGGCCTCGAGCTCCGCGGCCTGGGTCGGTGTGAGTCGGCCGGCCAGGTTCTCGGCCACGAGCCGCTCGAGCCCGCGCCGGACCTCGAAGACGTCGCGCGCCTCCTCCAGTGTCGGATAGGCGACCGAAGCGCCCTTGTTCGGCTTGAGCTCGACCAGGCCCTCCACGGCCAGCCGGCCGAAGGCTTCCCGCACCAGCGTGCGGCTGACGCCGAGCTGCTCGCCGATCGAGTCCTCCGGCAGCTTCATCCCCGGTTTGAGGGCCTGCTCGATGATGGCGCGGCGGAGTGCCCGGTAAACGGACTCGGCCCGCAGAACCGGAGTGCGTCGCTCGCCCATCTCGGCCTTTCCCCGTCCTGAAGCGGTGGTCTTCGAGAGCGTCAATGTCACGGGAGCGGGCTCCGATCCAGTTTTCGCTTGTGTTCAATAATCGCATACAATACCGTCACGATATCGTATGCAAGTCTGATCAATAATCGCACACGAGATGGCGTGCAAAGCGCCACGGTGCATAACGGGGTGGCAGGTACGATCGGGGTTCGCCCGCATGTCGCGGGGCTGGACCAACAAAAGGGGAGAGTTCGATGAAGAAGGCCTGGTTGCTCGCGGCCGTCGCCGCTCTGGCCCTGACGGGTGCCGCGGAGGCGAAGACGCTGAAATGGGGCGCTGCGCGGGAGATCGCCTCGCTTGATCCCTATTCCTATGGCGAGACCTTCACGCTCGCTGTTCTCAACCATGTCTATGAGGGGTTGGTGCGCTATACCGGCGACCTCAAGATCGAGTCGGCGCTGGCGGAATCCTGGGAGACGGTGACGCCGACCACCTGGCGCTTCAAGCTGCGTCAGGGCGTTAAGTTCCACAACGGCAATCCCTTCACCGCCGACGACGTGATCGCCTCGCTGACCCGCGTCACGCACGAGACCTCGCCGCTCAAGGGCAATCTGCCGGCCTATAAGAGCGCGAAGAAGGTCGACGACTACACCGTCGAGCTCGAGGTCAACGGCCCCTATCCGCTGCTGCTGAACGACCTCACCAATATCTTCATCTTCGACAAGGAGTGGATGGAGGCGAACAACTCCCTGCTGCCGACCGATTCCGGCAAGGGCATCAAGGGCTACGCCACCGACAACGCCAACGGCACCGGTCCGTTCAAGGTCGAGAGCCGTCGCGCCGACGCCAAGACGGTCTTCGTCAAGAACCCGGGCTGGTGGGACAAGCCGAAGCACAACATCGACGTCATCGAGTTCTCGCCGATCACCTCGGCCTCGACGCGCGTCGCCGCGCTGCTCTCGGGCGAGATCGACTACACCAACGTCGCGCCGCTGCAGGACCTGCCGCGTCTGCAGGCCTCGCCCGACGTCAAGGTGCTGCAGACCAACGAGCTGCGCTCCGTCTTCTTCGCCCTCAACCTGACCGACAAGCTGGTCGAGAGCGATGCCAAGGACAAGAACCCCTTCAAGGACATCAAGGTGCGCGAGGCGCTCTACCGCGCCATCGACATCGATGCGGTGCAGAAGCGCGCCATGCGCGGCCTGTCGCGCAACACCGGCGCGTTGGTCGCGCCGGCGATCCCGGGCTACGAGCCCAGCCAGGACGAGCGCCTGAGCTTCAACCTCAACGCCGCCAAGAAGCTGCTCGCCGAAGCCGGCTATCCCAATGGCTTCTCCTTCCTGATGAACTGCCAGAGCGATTCCCTCGTCAACGAGGAGGAGTTCTGCCAGGCGGTGGCGGCGATGTGGTCGCGCGCCGGGCTGAAGCCCAATCTCAGCATGGCGCCGCGCAGCCAGCAGACGCCGAAGCGCGTCAAGGGCGAGTTCGACGTCATCTCCTTCGGCTGGGCCAACGAGCCGATGATCGACGCCTATTCGCTGCTGGTGCAGGTGCTGCACTCCAAGAGCGGGACCGCCGGCGTCTTCAACTGGGGCAATTGGGGCGACCCGCGCATCGATGCGCTGATCGACAAGGCCGGCGTCGAGCTCGATACGCCCAAGCGCATCGAGTTGATGAAGCAGGCGCTCAAGATCGCCAAGGCCGAGCAGCTCTTCATCCCGATGCACCAGCAGCCGATGGCCTGGGCGATGCGCTCGACCGTCGCCTCGACGGTGCAGGCCTCGGACAACAAGCCGCGTCTGTGGTTGACCGTGATGAAGTGACGGCCTGACGCGAGCAACCTCTCTCAGCCCTCATCCTGAGGAGCCGCAAAGCGGCGTCTCGAAGGATGCTCCATGAGGCTCCTGAACCATCTGGAGCATCCTTCGAGACGCGAGCCTTCGGCTCGCTCCTCAGGATGAGGGCTGAGGGAACATCGGCTGAATCGGAGCTGTCCAGATGCCGGCTTTCCTCTTCAAGCGACTGCTCAACGCGGCCGGCGTCATGCTGGCGGTGGCCTTCCTCGCCTTCCTGATCTTCCGCTTCGTCGGCGACCCCGTCGAGCTGATGCTGAACGAACAGGCGAGCCAGCAGCAACGCGACGAGCTGCGCGTGCGCCTCGGCCTCGACAAGGGCTTCGTGATGCAGTTCGCGACCTTCGTCGGCAACGCCGTGCGCGGCGATTTCGGCATCTCCTATCGCAACCAGCAGGACGTCTTCACGCTGATCTCGGAGCGCTTCCCGGCGACCTTCGAGCTCGTGCTGGTCGCGACCTTCCTGTCGCTCGCCATCGGCATCCCGCTCGGCGTCTATACGGCGATCCGGCGCGACAGCTTCCTCGCCAAGACGCTGCAATTCGTCTCGGTTCTCGGCGTCTCGCTGCCGAGCTTCGCGCTCGGCATTCTCTTCATCCTGATCTTCTCCGTCACGTTGCAATGGCTGCCGGCCTTCGGCCGCGGCGAGGTGGTGCAGCTCGGCTGGTGGAGCACCGGCTTCCTGACGCCGTCGGGCCGCAGGGCGCTGATCTTGCCCGGCATCACGCTCTCGCTCTTCCAGATCACGCTGGTGATGCGCCTCGTCCGCGCCGAGATGCTGGAGACGATGCGCACCGACTTCATCCGCTTCGCCCGGGCACGCGGCTTGCCGGCCCGCGCCGTCCATTTCGGTCACGCGCTGCGCAACTGCCTGATGCCGGTCATCACCGTCACCGGCCTGCAGATCGGCAACCTCATCGCCTTCGCGCTGGTCACCGAGACGGTGTTCCAGTGGCCGGGCATGGGCATGCTCTTCGTCCAGGCCGTGACCTTCGTCGATATCCCGGTGATGGCGGCCTATCTGATCGTCGTCTCCTTCATCTTCGTCACACTCAACACGCTGGTCGACCTGACCTATGCCTGGGTCGATCCGCGCCTGCGCGAGGACGCGCTCTCGGGAGCTGCCAATGCCCGCTGATGCCGCGAAGCAACCCGGGCGCCTGCGCCGCTTCCTCGACAGCGACATCGGCTGGAGCTTCCGCCACAGCCCGGGCGCCTGGCTCTCGGCACTGGTGCTGGCGCTGCTCGTGCTGACCGCGCTCTTCGCCCCCCTCATTGCGCCGCAGAACCCGCACGACCTCGCCCAGGTCTTCATCGACAAGGCCGAGATCCCGCCGATCTGGCAGGAGGGCGGCGAATGGCCCTTCCTGCTCGGCACCGATCCACAGGGCCGCGACGTGCTCTCGGCCATCCTCTACGGCTCTCGCGTCTCGCTGATCATCGGCTTCGCGGCGGTCATCGTCTCGATGCTGATCGGCGTCTCGATCGGGCTCGCAGCCGGCTTCTATGGCGGGCGCATCGACAATCTGCTGATGCGCTTCGGCGATACCGTGCTCTCCATCCCGACATTGCTGATGGCGATCCTGGTCTCGGCGCTGTTCCGCGAGATGCTGCCGCCCTCGCTGCGCGAGCCCTTCGCCGCCGTCGTGCTGGTGCTCTCGATCGCACTGACGAGCTGGGTGCAGTACGCCCGCACCGTGCGCGCGCTCACCATGGTCGAGCGGCGCAAGGAATATGTGCTGGCCGCCCGGATCATCCGCGTGCCGGCAGGCCGGATCATGCGCCGCCACATCCTGCCCAACACGATGACGCCGGTCCTGGTCGCGGCCACGCTCAACCTCGGGCTGGCCATCCTCTCTGAGGCGACGCTCTCCTTCCTCGGCGTCGGCATGCCGATCACCCAGCCATCGCTGGGCACGCTGATCCGCATCGGCAACCAGTACCTGTTCTCCGGCTCCTGGTGGCTCGTCGTCTTCCCCTCGCTGCAGCTCGGGCTGATCGTGCTCTCGGTCAACCTGCTCGGCGATTGGCTGCGCGATGCGCTGAACCCCAAGCTGAGGTGATCGGGATGAGGCTGACGACGCTCATCCGTCATGGTCGGGCTTGTCCCGACCATCCACGTCGCTTGCGGTGTCCAAGACGTGGATGCTCGCCACAGGGGCGAGCATGACGGTGTGATTCAATCCGGCCATGACGAAAAACGAAAAGAGGATACGCCTGCGATGACTGCCTCCCTCCTGATCCGCAATGTTCGTCCGAACGCCGGGCCGGCCCTCGACATCCTGATCGAGAACGGCCGCATCAGCCGGATGGCGAAGGACATCGCTGCGCCTGCCGGCGTCGCGGTCGAGGATGGCCGTGGCGAGATCGCCATCCCCGGCCTGGTCGAGGCGCATGCCCATCTCGACAAGAGCCTCTGGGGTCTGCCCTGGTACGTCAACGAGGTCGGCCCGAAGCTGCTCGACAAGATCGACAACGAGCGCATGAACAAGCGCCGCCTCGACCTCGACCCGGCCCGCCAGTCGGCACGCCAGACTGTCCAGTCCTCGATGATGGGCTCGACCCATACCCGCAGCCATGTCGATGTCGACACCGATCATGGGCTCTGGGGCGTCGAGGGCATCATGAAGACCCGCGACGAATATGCGGACATCATGGACATCGAGCTGGTCGCCTTCCCGCAATCGGGCCTGCTGCGCCGGCCGGGCACGCTGGAGCTGATGCATGAGGCGATGAAGGCCGGCTGCGAGATCGTCGGCGGTCTCGACCCCTGCGCCATCGATCGCGACCCGAAGGGCCATCTCGATGCGGTCTTCGGGCTTTGCCAGACCTATGGCCGGCCGCTCGACATCCATCTGCACGAGCCCGGCGAGATGGGCCTGTTCTCGCTCGATCTCATCATCGAACGCACCCGCGCGCTCGGCATGAAGGGCAAGGTTACCGTCAGCCACGCCTTCTGCCTGGGCACCGCGCCGGAACTGGTCGAGCCTGTGATCCCGCAGCTCGCCGCACTCGACATCGCGATCATGACGACGGCTCCGGCCCGCAACACCGCGCCGGCCGTCAAGAAGCTGCTCGATGCCGGCATCCGCGTCTGCTCGGGCTCGGACGGCATTCGCGACACCTGGGGCCCCTATGGCAATGCCGACATGGTCGAGCGCGCCATGTTCATCGGCCTGCGCAACAATTTCCGCCGCGACGACGAGGTCGAGCTCGGCCTGCATGTCTGCACGACCGGCGGCGCCCAAGTGATGGAGATTGCCGATTACGGCCTGGCCGAGGGCAAGTCTGCCGATCTCGTCATCATGCCCGGCCAGAGCCTGACGGACATCGTCGTGACCCGTTCGCCCAAGCGCCGCGTGATCAAGCGCGGCAAGATCGTCGCCCGTGATGGCGTTTCGGTGAGGACTGCCCCGTGAGCCTGCAAGCCAAAAAGCGGCCGGAAGGCCGCGTCCTGATGACCGCGCGCTGGGTGGTCGGACACAAGGACGGCCGCCACCGCCTCTACGAGAACGGCGAAGTCGTGTTCGAGAACGGCGAAGTCATTTTCGTCGGGCACGGCTTCCCGGGCGAGGTTGCCCGCCGCCTCGACTATGGCCATGCGCTGATCGGGCCGGGCTTCGTCGACTGCGACGCGCTCTCCGACCTCGACACCACCATCCTCGGCTATGACAACCAGCCGGCCTGGAAGAAGGGCCGGGTCTGGCCGCGCAGCTATCTCGAGGCCGGTCCATACGAGATGTATACCCGCGAAGAGCTGGCCTTCCAGAAGCGCTACGCCTTCGCCTCGCTGATCCGCAACGGCATCACCACGGCACTGCCGATCGCCTCGCTGTTCTATCGCGCCTGGGGCGAGACGGTGCAGGAATTCGAGGATGCGGCGGAAGCGGCTGCCGATCTCGGCATGCGCGCCTATCTCGGCCCTGCCTATCGCACCGGCAACCAGCTCGTCGAGGCGGATGGGCGCATCGTCACCCATTACGATGAGGCCAGAGGCCTCGCCGAGCTCGACGCGGCGATCGATTTCGCCCGGCGTCACGAGGGCGCGGCGGGGGGGCTGATCCGCTCCATGTTCGCGCCCGACCGCATCGAGACCTCGACGGCTGAGCTCTTGCGCCGCACGGCCGCGGCCTCGCGCGAGCTCGATGTGCCGGTGCGGCTGCATTGCTGCCAGTCCAAGATCGAATACGACCTCGTCCTGGCGCAGCACGGCATGAGCCCGCCGGAATGGCTGGAGAGCCTCGGCTTCCTCAACGAGCGCTGCCTGCTGCCGCACGGCACCGTCGTCTCCGGCAGCCGGCATGTCGAACGCCCGGGCCGCGACCTCGAGATCCTCCGGGATTCCGGCGCCAGCATCGTCCATTGCCCGTTGGTGTCGGGCCGCGGTGGCAATGCCATCGACCATTTCGCGCGCTACCGGGCGATGGGGCTCAACATCGCGATGGGCACGGATACGAGCCCGCCCGACATGGTGATGAACCTGCAGATCGGCATGATCCTCGCCCGCAACATGGCCGGCAACGCCAGTGCGGTGCGTTCCGAGGATTATTACGACGCCGCGACCATCGGCGGCGCCGATGCGCTGCAGCGGCCCGATCTCGGCCGCCTCCAGCCCGGCGCGCGCGCCGACATCACCGTCTTCGAGCTCGACCGGCCGCATAGCGGGCAGGTCATCGATCCCATCCAGACGATGATGCTGACCGGCCATGGCCGCGACTTCTCGACCGTGGTGATCGATGGGCGCTTCGTCATGGAGGACCGGGTCGTCCCCGGCCAGGACGAAGCCGCCGACAACGCCCGCGCCCAGAAGCAGTTCGAGGGCGTGATGGCGCGCTATCCCGAGCGCACGCTCGGCCATCCGCCGATGAGCGAGATCTTCTCGTCGAGCTACGCGATCGAACGCAGCGAGGCCATCGCATGACCGAAACCGCCGCCGCGCCCCTCCTGTCCGTGCGCGACCTGCGCATCGTCTTCGACGGGCGCCACGGCCCGCTGACCGCCCTGGACGGCGTCAGCTTCGACATCGCGCCGGGCGAGATCCTCGGCGTGGTCGGCGAGTCCGGCGCAGGCAAGTCGCTGACCGGCACGGCGGTGATCGGCCTGCTCGATCCGCCGGGCCGCGTCGCCGGCGGCGAGATCCATCTCTCCGGCCAGCGCATCGACAACCTGCCGGCCGAAGCGATGCGCAAGCTGCGCGGCCGGCGCATCGGCGCGATCTTCCAGGATCCACTGACCTCGCTGCATCCGCTGCTCTCGGTCGGCGACCAGCTCGTCGAGACGATCCTGACGCATCTGCCCGTCGGTCGGGCGGAGGCGCGAAGGCGCGCGCTCGACCTTCTCAAGGAGGTCGGCATCCCGGCCGCCGAGACGCGCATCGACCACTACCCGCACCAATTCTCCGGCGGCATGCGCCAGCGCGTCGTCATCGCGCTCGCGCTCTGCGCCGAGCCCTCGCTGATTATCGCCGACGAGCCGACGACCGCGCTCGACGTCTCGATCCAGGCCCAGATCACGACCTTGCTGAAGCGGCTCTGCCGCGAGCACGGCACGGCGATCATGCTGGTCACCCACGACATGGGCGTCATCGCCGAGACGGCTGACCGGGTCGCAGTGATGTATGCCGGCCGCATCGTCGAGATCGGCCCGGTCGAGGAGGTGGTCCGCCGGCCGAACCACCCCTACACCGCCGGGCTGATGGCCTCGATTCCGAGCGTCCATGCCCGTCATGAGCACCTCAACCAGATCGACGGCGCCATGCCGCGCCTCAATGCCATCCCGCCCGGCTGCGCCTTCAATCCGCGCTGCGGCCGGGTCGAGGCCCTCTGCCGCGAGCACCGGCCGGGGTTGCCGGCCGCGCCGCATGCCGCGGCCTGCCATTTCCCGCTGAAGGAGGCGGCGCATGCATGATACCCTGGCGACGCCAATGCGGGATCAGTCGATGCGCGACCAGACCTTGCCGCAGCCGCTAGCGACACAGATGGCGGGGCAGGACGACATCATCCTCGATGTCGCCGCCGCCGCCTGCCGCTTCGACGTCTCGGCCCCAGGGTTGTCGCGCCTGTTCTCGCACGAGCCGCGGCGCATCCTGCGTGCGGTCGAAAACGTCTCCTTCACGGTCAGGCGCGGCACCACCTTCAGCATCGTCGGTGAATCCGGCTGCGGGAAATCGACGCTGGCGCGCATGGTCGTCGGCCTGCAGCGCCCCACCGAAGGCACGCTGAATTTCCGCGATATCCGCCGCGCCGATGGCTCCTTCGGCCCGCCGCGGGTGCAGATGATCTTCCAGGACCCCTATGCTTCGCTCAACCCGCGCTGGCGCGTCGGCGACATCATCGCCGAGCCGATCCGCGAGCTGAAGCTGCGGCCCGACGCGCAAAGCACGCTCCAGCGCGTCGGCGACCTGCTCGAGGTGGTCGGGCTCTCCCGCTCCGATGCGAGCCGCTATCCGCACGCCTTCTCCGGCGGCCAACGCCAGCGCATCTCGATCGCTCGCGCGCTCGCGACCGAGGCCGATTTCCTCGTCTGCGACGAGCCGACCTCGGCCCTCGACGTCTCCGTCCAGGCACAGATCCTCAATCTCATGGTCCGGCTGCAGAAGGAATTCGGGCTGACCTATCTCTTCATCAGCCACAACCTCTCGGTCGTCCGCCACATGTCGGACGATCTCGCCATCATGTATCTCGGCCGCTTCGTCGAGGCCGGGCCGGCCGAGCAGGTCTTCACCCGGCCGCGCCATCCGTACACGCGGCTGCTGCTCGACACGATCCCGGATGTCGAGCGGCCGAACCGGGAGCGCAAGCCGATGTCCGGAGAGGTGCCGAGCCCGATCGCCCCGCCGCCGGGCTGCAGCTTCAACCCGCGCTGCGCGCTCGCGGTCGACCGCTGCCGCGCCGAGCGGCCGGAGCTGCGCCGGCTCGACGATGTCGGCGTCGCCTGCCATCTGGCCTGAGGGATTGGGTGTTCCGCAAATTGCGAAAGCGTCGAGCCGGCAGCTGCCGGCTCGCCCGCCCCTGCGAGGTCAGGATGGTTCGCGACGGCGCCTAGCCCGCCAGCGTCGCCTCCAGCGTGATCGGCGCCTTGAGCAGTTTCGAGACCGGGCAGCCGGCCTTGGCCTTGTCGGCCAGCGATTGGAAGGTCGCCTGATCGGCGCCGGGTACCTTGCCCTTCAGCGTGAGATGGATCGCGGTGATGGCATAGCCGTCATCCAGCTTGTCGAGCGTGACGCGCGCGGTGGTATCGAGCGCATCGGCCTTGAGATTGGCCTCGCCGAGGATGAGCGAGAGCGCCATGGTGAAGCAGGCGGCATGGGCCGCGCCGATCAGCTCCTCCGGATTGCTGCCGGGCTTGCCTTCGAAGCGGCTGGAGAAGCCGTAGGGATAGGCGTCGAGCGCGCCGGTCTCGGTCGAGATCGTGCCCTTGCCGTCCTTGATGCCGCCTTCCCAATGTGCCGATCCGGTCTTGTTGATCGCCATGATGCTCCCTCCTGTCCTGGTTCGGGTGGATAAGCTGCGCGAGCAATGCGCTTCGTCGATAACGGTTCACGCCCTGTCGGGTTCACGCGCAACCATCGCCGGCCGCTTCTCTTCCGGCCGCCACGCCAACAATCACGGGCTTCGGGAACCCGGCGCCGAACTCGGCTTTCGGAGCCTCACCGGATCACCTGGTCGGCTCTGGAGAGCAGGTCGGGAGGAAGCGTTATGCCGATGCTCTCCGCGACCTTCACATTGAACACCAGCTCCCGATGCTTGTGGAACTCCACGGGAAGCTCGGCAGGGCTCGTCCCGCGCCAGATCTTGTCGATGATGGCCGGGAGACGGCGATGGCTGTCGACGACGCTCGTGCCATAGGTGATCAGGCCGCCCGCCGCGCCGAAGCCGCCGGCGAACATCGTGGGCAGGCGGTGTGTCCGGGCCAGCTCGGCGATCCGCTTGCCGTGGGCGAAATTGAGCGGGGTATCGAAGATCACGACGGCCTGAGCGCCTTCGCGCGTCATATCCGCGAAGGCGGCGGCGAAGTCGGGATCGGGCGATGCGGCGGTGGGGGCAGGGAGCTTCACGACCTGAGGGCGCAAGCCGAGCGCTTCGGCGGCCGCCTTGTTGGCCCGGTCGATTGGCGCGAGGCCGGAAGCGTCGGCGCCGGGGATCGTCTGGTCGCTGAGGAGGGCGAGGCGCTCGATCGTCGGGAGAGCCTCCTTCAGGAGGCGCATCTGGGCTGCTGCCTGCTCGGGGTCGAGGCTGGTGATGCCCGTCGCGTTGCGCCCAGGCCGCTGCGCCGTTTCGACCAGGCCGAGGGCGACGGGGTCGGTCACGATGGCGAAGACCACGGGGATCGTCGTCGTCGCCCTGCAAGCGGCGCTCGCCGCCGGTCCACCGAGCGCCAGGATGAGGTCGGTTCCGGCGTTGACCTGTTCCGCCGCCAACTGCGGCAATCGCCCGAGCTGGCCATTGGCGAAGCGTGGTTCGACGGTGAAGTCCCGGCCCTCGATGCGGTCGAGCTGCGCGAAATCCTGCGCGAACGTCCGGCGCCAGGCATCGTGGAATGGGCCCGCCGCGCCATTGATGAGCATGCCGATGCGATGTGGTGCAGGTTGCTGCGCAAGCACTGGGGAGCTGGCAATGGCCCCGGCCGCCGCCCACAGACCAGTTTTCAGCACGCGTCTGCGGTCCATGGCTGACCCCCGAGCTGGCTGCTTCAATATCGCATGGAACCGGGGTTTTCGCATCCATTTGTAAGGGAAAGTCCGCGCCGATCTCGCGGTGCGGGCTTCGCTGCATCGCTGCCTCGCGATGGGCTCAGCGAAAGAGCGCGAGCGACTTCGACAGGGCGATCCAGACGCCCTAGGCGATCGGCGGGCCGACCATGGCGGGCCGGGCAGGTTCCCGGCTCGTCGAACTTCTCGCTGCACCGCTTTGGCGGCGCCTTGCCTGCTAACCTTCGCGCCCCGGCCTGATCCGGGGCAGGGCGCGCCGCAGCAGGGGCGGGAGGTCCTCCGGCCGCGCGGTGAAGGCGGCGAGGAAGTCCCCGCGCATGCGCCCGGTCCAGAACTGGTTGATGTGGTCGGCCACGGAGGCGGCTGCCTGATCCTCCGGATAGGCCTTGAAGAAATCCGCGATCTGCCCGGCCATGCGCCGAAGCTTGGCGACATTCTCGTCGTGCTGTTCGCCCCCGGCGTGCTCTGTGGTCAGGGCGGCCTCCGTCATCGGGCGATGGTCTCGGTTTCGGGCGCGAGTGCGCCGGTGAAGACGATGCAGCCGTCGCGCCGCGCCACCGCGGCCAGCGTCAGGCCGAGATGTTTCGCCCGCTCGATGGCGAGCGAGGTCGGCGCCGAGATCGCGACCAGCGTGCCGGCGCCGAAGATCGCCGCCTTCTCGACCATCTCGAAGGAGGCGCGGCTGGTGACGAGCAGGAAGCCCTCGCTCGCATCGGCCCCGGCGCGCAGCCGCGCGCCGATCAGCTTGTCGAGCGCGTTGTGGCGGCCGACATCCTCGCGCACTGCCAGGATCGCGCCGGAAGCATCGCACCAGGCGGCGGCATGGACGGCGCAGGTGAGCTGGTTCAGCGGCTGGTGCTCGTCGAGCACGGCCAGCGCCGTCTCGATCGCGGTGGCGGGGACGGCGCGCGAGGCACGGGTCGCAGCGTCTGCCATCGGGATCTCCTCGATGGTCTCAACGCCGCAGAGACCGCAGGAGGTCCGCCCCGAGAGGTTGCGCCGCCGCGCCAGATGCTCGCGGAAGCGGCCGGGCGCGAGCTCGACCGTGACGATGACGCCGTCCTCCTTCGGCTCCACGGCGATGCCGCGGATCTCGTCCGCGCCGCGCACGATGCCCTCGGTCAGGCTGAAGCCGGTGACGAAATCCTCGAGGTCGGAGGGGCTCGCCATCATCACCGCATAGGGCATGTTGCCGTAGACGATGTTGATCGGCGTCTCGACCGCGATCTCGACGTCGCGCGCCTCCGCGCGTGCCGCGCCGAAGCGCAGCGGTTCGGCCGTGACGGCGGCCGAGGCCGGCGGCTGGGCGGGCGGGTTATTCCGCGGCATCGGGCAGGCGCTCCGCGATCCGGCGCAAGGTCACGTCTTCCTCGAAATTCTTCTCCTGCCAGGCCGACCAAGCGTTGGTGCGGCGCACCTCGACGGCGGTGACCTTGTATTCCGGGCAGTTCGTCGCCCAGTCGGAGAAGTCGGTGGTGATGACGTTGGCACCGGTCTTGGCGTGATGGAAGGTGGTGTAGACCACGCCGGGCTGCATGCGCTCGGAGATTTCGGCGCGCAGCGCGATCTCGCCCGAGCGGCTGGCGAGCGCCACGAGATCGCCGTCGCGGATGCCGCGGCTCTCGGCGTCGAAGGGGTGGATCTCCAGCACGTCCTCGTCATGCCAGACACCGTTCTCGGTGCGTCGCGTCTGGGCGCCGACGTTGTATTGCGAGAGGATGCGCCCGGTGGTGAGCAGCAGCGGGAAGCGTGGCCCCGTCCGTTCCTCGGTCGGAACGTATTCCGTGATCATGAATTTGCCCTTGCCGCGCACGAACCGGTCGACATGCATCAGCGGCGTGCCGACTGGGGCCTTCTCGTTACAGGGCCACTGCACCGAGCCGAGCTTGTCGAGCTTGTCATAGGAGACCCCGGCGAAGCTCGGCGTCAGGCGCGCGATCTCGTCCATGATCTCGCCGGGATGGCGATAGGACATCTCGTAGCCGAGCGCGCGGGAGAGCTCGACCGTGACCTGCCATTCGTCCTTGCCGGAAAGCGGCGCCATCACCTGCCGGACGCGGTTGATGCGCCGCTCGGCATTGGTGAAGGTGCCGTCCTTCTCCAGGAAGGAGGCGCCCGGCAGGAAGACATGGGCGTATTTCGCCGTCTCGTTCAGGAAGATATCCTGGATGACGACGCATTCCATCGCCGCCAGCCCCGCCGTGACGTGCTGGGTGTTGGGATCGGACTGGGCGATGTCCTCGCCCTGGATGTAGAGGCCCTTGAAGGTGCCGCCGACCGCCTCGTCCAGCATGTTGGGGATGCGCATGCCCTGCTCGGCGTCGAGCGGCACGCCCCACAGCATCTCGAAGACCTGCCGGGTGGAATCGTCGGAGACGTGGCGATAGCCCGAGAATTCGTGCGGGAAGGAGCCCATGTCGCAGGAGCCCTGCACATTGTTCTGCCCGCGCAGCGGATTGATGCCGACGCCTTCGCGCCCGATATTGCCGGTCGCCATGGCGAGGTTCGCCATCGCCATCACCGTGGTCGACCCCTGGCTGTGCTCGGTGACGCCCAGCCCATAATAGATCGCCGCGTTGCCCCCGGTGGCGTAGAGCCGCGCCGCCGCCCGCACCTCGGCCGCGGGCACGCCGGTGTACTGCTCGCTGGCCTCGGGCGAATTCTCCTCGCGGGCGACGAAGCGGGCCCAGTGCTCGAAATCGCCGAGGTCGCAACGTTCGCGGACGTAAGCCTCGTCGATCAGCCCTTCGGTGACGACGACATGGCTGAGGGCATTGAGCAGCGCGACGTTCGTGCCCGGCTTCAGCGCGAGATGGTGGTCCGCCTCGACATGCGGTGACCTCACCATGTCGATGCGGCGCGGATCGGCGACGATCAGGCGGGCACCCTCCCTGATGCGCTTCTTCATCCGCGAGGCGAAGACCGGGTGGCCGTCGGTCGGGTTGGCGCCGATGATCAGGATGACGTCGGCCTTGGCGACCGACTTGAAGTCCTGCGTGCCGGCCGAGGTGCCGAGCGTGGTCCTCAGGCCGTAGCCGGTCGGCGAGTGGCAGACGCGGGCGCAGGTGTCGACATTGTTGTTGCGGAAGGCGGCGCGCACCAGCTTCTGGACGAGGAAGACCTCCTCGTTGGTGCAGCGTGACGAGGTGATGGCGCCGACCGACACGCGGCCGTATGTCGCCTGGATGCGCTTGAATTCGGAGGCCGCCTTGCCGATGGCCTCCTCCCAGGAGACCTCGCGCCAGGGATCGGTGATCCGGTCGCGGATCATCGGCTTGGTGATGCGGTCCTTGTGGGTGGCGTAGCCCCAGGCGAAACGGCCCTTGACGCAGGAATGGCCCTCATTCGCCTGGCCGTCCTTGGAGGGCACCATGCGGATGACGCGGTCGCCCTGCATCTCCGCCTTGAACGAGCAGCCGACGCCGCAATAGGCGCAGGTCGTGACCACGGAATGCTCGGGCTGGCCGTGTTCGATGACCTTGTTCTCGATCAGCGTCGCCGTCGGGCAGGCCTGCACGCAGGCGCCGCAGGAGACGCATTCCGAGCCGAGGAAATCGGTCGGGCCGGCCGCGACGCGGGACTCGAAGCCGCGTCCGGTGATCGTCAGCGCGAAGGTGCCCTGCACCTCCTCGCAGGCGCGCACGCAGCGATTGCAGACGATGCATTTCGACGGGTCGTAGGTGAAATAGGGGTTCGACGTGTCCTTCGCGAGCCAGTTCGCATTGGCTTCGCCGTCCTTGCCCTTGGCGAAGACGTGGTTCTCGCCGTCATAGCCGTAGCGCACCTCGCGCAGGCCCACGGCGCCCGCCATGTCCTGCAATTCGCAGTCGCCATTGGCCGAGCAGGTCAGGCAGTCGAGCGGGTGGTCGGAGATGTAGAGCTCCATCACCCCCTTGCGCAGCGAGGACAGGTTTTCCGACTGGGTGCGGACGACCATGCCGTCTTCGGCCGGCGTCGTGCAGGAGGCGGGCGTGCCGCGCCGCCCCTCGATCTCGACGAGGCAGAGCCGGCAGGAGCCGAAGGGTTCGAGCGAGTCGGTGGCGCAGAGCTTCGGGATCGCCGTTCCCATGCTCATCGCCGCCGCCATCACCGAGGTTCCGGCCGGCACCGTGATGCTCTGGCCGTCGATGGTCAGGGTCACGGTCTTGTCCGAAAGCCGGATCGGCGTGCCGTAGTCGATCTCCTTGATCAGGGCCATGGCTGCCTCCTCACTCGGCCGCCAGAGGCAGCGGCGGGCGGTCGAAATCCTCGGGGAAATGGTTGAGCGCGCTCAGCACCGGCATCGGCGTTAGCCCGCCCATGGCGCAGAGTGAGGCGTCGGTCATCAGCTTCGAGAGATCGCGCAGCACAGCGATGTTCTTCGGCCGCTCCTCGCCGGCGATGATGCGGTCCATCACCTCGACGCCGCGCGTCGCGCCGATGCGGCAGGGCGTGCACTTGCCGCAGCTTTCCTTTGCGCAGAAGGCGAAGGCGAAGCGCGCCTGCCTGGCCATGTCTACGCTGTCGTCGAACACCACGATGCCGCCATGGCCGAGCATGGCGCGCATCGCGGCCAGTGCCTCGTAATCCATCTGCACGTCGAGCTGTTCGGCCGTGAGATAGGCGCCGAGCGGCCCGCCGACCTGCACGGCGCGGATCGGCCGGCCGGAACGCGTGCCGCCGCCCATATCCTCGATGATCTCGCGCAGGCTGATGCCGAAGGCGAGCTCGATCAGCCCGCCGCGCCTGACATTGCCGCCGAGCTGCACCGGCAGGGTGCCGCGCGAGCGGCCCATGCCGTAATCGGCATAGGCCTGTGCGCCATGGTCGAGGATCCACGGCACGGCCGCGAAGGAGAGGACGTTGTTGACCACGGTCGGCTTGCCGAAGAGCCCTTGCAAGGCCGGCAGCGGCGGCTTGGCGCGGACGATGGCGCGCTTGCCTTCCAGGCTTTCGAGCAGCGAGGTCTCCTCGCCGCAGATATAGGCGCCGGCGCCGAGCCGGACCTCGAGATGGAAGGCCTGTCCGCTGTCGAGGATGGAGGCACCGATCAGGCCCGCGGCTTCGGCCTTGAGGATCGCGCGCTGCAGTGTGCGATGGGCATGCGGATATTCGGAACGCAGATAGATGTAGCCGCGCGTCGCCCCGACCGCGAGCGCGGCGATCGCCATGCCCTCGATGGTGAGATAGGGGTCGCCCTCGAACAGCATGCGGTCGGCGAAGGTGCCGCTGTCGCCCTCGTCAGCGTTGCAGACGATGTATTTCTGCTCGGCCCGGGCATCATGAACCGTCTGCCATTTGATGCCGGTCGGGAAGCCGGCGCCGCCGCGCCCGCGCAGGCCCGAGGCCTTGATGGCGGCGACGATCTCGGCTCCGCTCAGCCTCAGGGCCTTCTCCAGCCCCCTGAACCCGCCATGGGCGCGGTAGTCGGCGATCGAGAGCGGATCGATGACGCCGACGCGTTCGAAGGTCAGCCGCTGCTGGCGCTTCATCCAGCCAAGCTCTTCGGTCTTGCCGAGCCGCAGCGCATGCGCGCCGCCTGCCATGAAATCCGCTGCGAACAGCGAAGCCACATCCTCTGCCGCGACGGGCCCGTAGGCGATGCGGCCTTCCGCCGTCTCGACCTCGACCAGCGGTTCCAGCCAGAGCATGCCGCGGGTGCCGTTGCGGACGATCTCGATGGCAAGGCCGCGTTCTGCCGCTTCGCTGGCGACGGCGCGTGCGACGGCCTCGGCGCCGACGGAGAGCGCGGCGGCGTCGATCGGAACATAGATCCGGACGGGTGCGGCGGCGCTCATGAATGCGCCTTTCCATGCTGGCAGAGCCCGGCGATCCGGGCTGCATCCACGCGCCCGATCAGTTCGCCATCGACCAGCGCCGAGGGGCCGAGCGCGCAATTGCCGAGACAATACACCGTTTCGACCATGGCGTCGCCGACCGGCGCGCCATCGACCGTGATGCCGTGCTCCCGCTCCAGCTCCGCGACGACGGCCTCGCAGCCGAGCGACTGGCAGGCCTCGGCCCGGCACAGCTTGATCACGCGGCCCGGCGGCGGGGCGGTCCTGAAGTCATGGTAGAAGGTGATCGCGCCGTGAACCTCGGCACGGGAGAGATTCAGCGCCTCGGCGATCAATGGCACCGCCTGTGGCGAGACATAGCCGAACTCGTCCTGCAGGGCGTGCAGCATCGGCAGCGTGGCGCCTTCCAGATGCGCGAGGCTTGCGATGATCGAACGGGCGCTCTCCTCGTTCCAGGCGGAGTAGCCGGCCATGTTTCCTCCATCGGCCCGGTTCGCCGGGCGCATTCCAGGAGAGGACGACAAGCTTGGAATGATTTCAAATCGTTTATATCGACCGAGTGATAGATCCCGACTATCAAAACCATGTGAGTGTCCCTGGCGTTTTGCGGACTTCTCCGAAGATGGGCCGTGAAAATCGCCAGCTCGGCACGCCTTGCTGCACTGCAGCGATAGATCAGGGCTATCGCGCTGCCGCCCGCCGCGACAGCCCGGCATCGGCGACCGGCCGGGTCATCGTCATCAGGTTGCGCGCCAGCGGCGCCATCGGCTGCCGGTCGGCGACGATGAGGCCGATGGTGCGCTGCGCCTCGGGCTCGATCAGCCGCAGCGCCTTGGTGCCGAGCGGCAGGCCGAAGAACTCCAGCAATTGGAGCGAGACGATGCTGGAGACGCTCTGGATGCCGGCATGGGAGCAGAGGTTGAAGATCGAGTTGGTTTCGATCGCCGGGCGTGGCGCCGCGCCGACCGAGCGGAAGATGCCGTCGATGATGCGCCGGTTCTGCATGTCGCCGGTGAGCAGGCAGAGCTTGTGCTCTGCGGCCTCCGCCCAGCTGATCGTTTCCTGCGCGCCGAGCGGCCCGTCCTCGCGCGTCAGCAGCACATAGGATTCCTGGTAGATCGGTTTCGAGATCACCCGGTCGAGCGGCTCGTTGTCGAGATAGGTCAGGCCGACATCGAGCTCGAAATTGTCGATGCCTTCCTGGATCTCCTGCGATGTCAGCGACAGCACGGTGAGCGACACTGCCGGGTAGCGGTCCGAGAACGGCGCGGTGATATGAGCGATCATCGGCAGCGCGGTCGGGATCGCGCCGAGCCGGATGCGCCCGCCTATGCCCTCGCGCAGCTCGGCGACCGACTCCTTCATCACCTCCGCTTCAGCCAGGATGCGCCTGGCATGGGCGAGCACGACCTCGCCCTCCTTGGTGAAGCCCTGGAAGCGCCGGCCGCGCTCGACGACCATCACGCCGAGCTCTTCCTCGAGCTGCACGATCGCCGCCGAAAGCGTCGGCTGCGAGACATGGCAGGCCTCGGCGGCGCGGCGGAAGTGTTTTTCGCGCGCGAGCGCATCGAGATAGACCAGCTGGCGAATGATCATGATGTGGCTTCGGAAGCGGCTGATATCGCCGCGCGCCCGAGCATCGGCATAGCCGGCGGCGGTTGCAAGCCTGGCAGTTGCATCCGCGCAAACAGGCTGTTGCTGCAATGGCAACGCCGCGCGAATTGCATCGCGGCAAGCACGATCCTACTTCCCCGGAGCCGGGATGGCCGGCAGGCAACAGGCCGCCACGCGGTCTCGGGATGGTCATGGAGCAGAAACTGGAATTCGGGCTCGACACCTTCGGCGACGTCACCCATGGGGCGGATGGCCAGCCGCTGTCGCATGCGCAGGTGATCCGCAACCTCGTCGACGAAGCTGTCCTGGCCGACAGCCTCGGCATCGATTTCATCGGCGTCGGCGAGCATCACCGCGCCGATTTCGCAGTGTCCTCCCCGGAGACCGTGCTGGCCGCCATGGCCGCGCGCACCAGCCGGATCAAGCTCGGCTCCGCCGTCACCGTCCTGAGTTCGGACGATCCGATCCGCGTCTTCCAGCGTTTCGCGACGGTCGACGCGATCTCGAACGGGCGCGCCGAGGTCATCCTCGGTCGCGGTTCCTTCACCGAGTCCTTCCCGCTCTTCGGTTTCGATCTGCGCGACTATGAGAAGCTCTTCGAGGAGAAGCTGGACCTGTTCACGGCGCTGCTGCCGCAGGAGCCGCTGACCTGGCAGGGCTCGATCCGCCCGCCGCTCAAGGACCAGCTGGTCTATCCGCCGGTGGAGCACGGCCCGCTCAAGACCTGGATCGGCGTCGGCGGCAGTCCGGAATCGGTGATCCGCGCCGTGCGCTACGATCTGCCGCTGATGCTCGCCATCATCGGTGGCGACCCGTTGCGTTTCAAGCCTTTCGTGGATCTCTACCACCGCGCCTATGGCCAGATTGGCAGGCCGGCGAAGCCGGTCGGCGTGCATTCGCCGGGCTATGTCGCGGCGACCGACGAGCAGGCCAGGGAGGAGTTCTTCCCGGCCTTCAAGGCGAACCGCGACCGTATCGGCGCCGAGCGCGGCTGGCCGCCGATGAGCCGCGAGGATTTCGAGCAGGAGGTCGCGCACGGCTCGCTCTATCTCGGCTCGCCCGAGACGGTGGCCCGCAAGATCGCCGCGACCGCCAAGGGGCTGGGCATCTCCCGCTTCCAGCTCAAATACAGCGCCGGCCCGCTGGCGCATGAGCGGGCGCTGGAATGCATCCGGCTCTATGGCGAGAAGGTCATTCCGCTGGTGCGGGAGATGCTGGAGTAGGGCGGGTTCAGCCGCCTCGCGTCATGGTCGGGCTCGTCCCGACCATCCACGTCTCCGCTTGTCGAGAGCTGCGCTCAAGACGTGGATGCTCGCCTCAAGGGCGGACATGACGGTAGTCGAGCTTCACCCGGCCACCTTCAGCGGATCGACCGAGAGCGTTCGCTTCAGCGTTCTCAGGCCGAAGGTCGTTCGCGTCTGGCGCACGCCCGGGATGCGGTAGATCGTTCCGCGCAGGAAGCGCTCGTAATGGTCGGTGCCGCTGACCACGACCTTGGCGAGATAGTCGTACTCACCCGTCACCAGATGGGCCTCGACCACTTCGGGAGCCCGGCTCAGCGCCTCGCCGAACTGGTCCAGCACCTTGTCGTCATGCTTGTCGAGCGTGATCTCGACGAAGACGACGTTGTTGTAGCCGAGCGCCTTGTGGTCGAGCAGGGCGACGTATTTCTCGATCGCTCCGGACTCCTCCAGCCGCTTCACCCGCGTCCAGCAGGGGGAGGGCGACAGCCCCACCTTCTCGGCCAGCGCCTGGGTCGTCAGCCGTCCGTCCTCCCGCAGCGCAGCGAGAATCTTGCGATCGATCAGATCGAGAGCAGGACCGTTCTGGCTCTTTTTGTTCATCGGCAGATCGTTCCGCTAGATTGCATGAATGCAGAAATATCTTCTGCATGATTTTCGGAGCGCCGGCAAATTCGGAAGGAACCTCCGCGGCGACGCGGCTAGCGTTGGTTGCAAGGGGAACGATCGCGGACCAGCCGTCGTTGCTGTGCGTGGCGGCGCCGATGACGGTTGGCCTTGCCGGATGCGCGCAATGGCGGAATGCTGGTCGCGTCAGGGATGGAGGCGCTCATGAGCAGCGACAAGGCCGGCAGCGCGCCGGTGGTAACCCAGCCACTGCAGTTTCACGTTCCCAGGCCTGCGAGCCGCCCCGGCGAGAAGCCCGATTTTTCCGATGTCGTGATCCCGAAGGCCGGCTCTGTCGCGCGTCCTCCGGTCGATGTCGACCCCAAGGATATCCGCGACCTCGCCTATTCGATCATCCGCGTGCTCAATCGCGAGGGCGAAGCGGTCGGCCCCTGGGCGCCGGATCTCTCGCATGACGACCTGATCCGGGGCCTGCGTCACATGATGACGCTGCGCACCTTCGACGGACGCATGCAGATGGCGCAGCGCCAGGGCAAGACTTCGTTCTACATGCAGCACACGGGCGAAGAGGCGGTAAGCTGCGCCTTTCGCATCGCGCTCCAGCCCGGCGACATGAACTTCCCGACCTATCGCCAGGCGGGGCTGCTGATCGCGCACGACTACCCGCTCGTCGACATGATGTGCCAGATCTACTCGAACGAGCGCGACCCGATGAAGGGCCGGCAATTGCCGGTGATGTACTCCTCCAAGGAGCACGGCTTCTTCTCGATCTCCGGCAATCTCGCGACGCAATACGTCCAGGCCGTCGGCTGGGCGATGGCCTCGGCGATCAAGAACGACACCCGCATCGCCGCCGCCTGGATCGGCGACGGCTCGACGGCGGAATCGGATTTCCATGCCGCCCTCGTCTTCGCCTCGACCTACAAGGCGCCGGTCGTCCTCAACGTCGTCAACAACCAATGGGCGATCTCGACCTTCCAGGGCATCGCGCGCGGCGGCTCCGGCACGTTTGCGGCACGCGGCCTCGGCTTCGGCATCCCGGCGCTGCGCGTCGACGGCAACGACTACCTCGCGGTCTATGCGGTCGCGCAATGGGCGGTCGAGCGGGCGCGCCGCAATCTCGGGCCGACGCTGGTCGAATACGTCACCTATCGCGCCGGCGCCCACTCCACCTCGGACGACCCCTCGGCCTACCGGCCCAAGCACGAATCCGACGACTGGCCGCTGGGCGATCCGCTGATCCGGCTGAAGCAGCATCTGATCGCGGTCGGCGCCTGGTCGGAGGAGCGCCACAAGCAGGCAGAGGCCGAGATCCTCGCCACGGTCATCGCCGCGCAGAAGGAAGCCGAGAGCTTCGGCACCCTGCATTCCGGCGGCAAGCCCTCGGCGCGCGACATCTTCGAGGACGTCTACGCCGAACTCCCGCCGCACCTGCGCCGCCAGCGCCAGCAGATCGGAGTCTGACGCGATGGCCAGGATGACGATGATCGAGGCGATCCGTTCCGCCATGGACGTCTCCATGGGCCGCGACGACGATGTCGTGGTCTTCGGCGAGGATGTCGGCTTCTTCGGTGGCGTCTTCCGCTGCACCCATGGGCTGCAGCAGAAATACGGCGTCTCGCGCTGCTTCGACGCACCGATCAGCGAATCCGGCATCGTCGGCACCGCCATCGGCATGGCGGCCTACGGGCTGAAGCCCTGCGTCGAGATCCAGTTCGCCGACTACATGTACCCGGCCTACGACCAGATCGTCTCGGAGGCGGCTCGCCTGCGCTATCGCTCGGCCGGCGACTTCACCTGCCCGATGGTGATCCGCATGCCGACCGGCGGCGGCATCTTCGGTGGCCAGACTCACAGCCAGAGCCCGGAAGCGCTCTTCACCCATGTCTCGGGGCTGAAGACCATCGTTCCCTCCAACCCCTATGACGCCAAGGGCCTGCTGATTTCGGCGATCGAGGACCCGGACCCGGTGATCTTCCTGGAACCGAAGCGGCTCTATAACGGCCCCTTCGACGGCCACTACGACCGGCCGGTCACGGCCTGGTCGAAGCATGAGCTCTCCGAGGTGCCGGAAGGGCATTACACCGTGCCGCTTGGCAAGGCGGTGACGCGGCGGGAGGGCTCGGCCGTCACCATTCTCGCCTACGGCACCATGGTCCATGTCGCGCTGGCCGCGGCCGAGGACACCGGCATCGACGCCGAGGTGATCGACCTGCGCACCCTCGTCCCGCTCGATCTCGAGGCGATCGTCGCCTCGGTCGAGAAGACCGGCCGTTGCATCGTGCTGCACGAGGCGACGCTGACGTCGGGCTTTGGCGGGGAGCTGGCCGCACTGGTGCAGGAGCACTGCTTCTACCATCTGGAGGCGCCGGTGATGCGCGTCACCGGCTGGGACACGCCCTATCCGCATGCGCAGGAATGGGACTATTTCCCCGGCCCCGCCCGCCTCGGGCAGGCGCTGCGCGACATCATGGAGGCACGCTGATGGGCGAGCGCATCATCAAGCTGCCGGATGTCGGCGAGGGCATCGCGGAGGCGGAACTCGTCGAGTGGCACGTCAAGGTCGGCGACATCGTCCGCGAGGACGACCTGATCGCGGCCGTGATGACCGACAAGGCGACGGTCGAGATTCCCTCGCCGGTCGAGGGCGAGGTCACCTGGGTCGGCGCCGAGGTCGGCGACACCGTCGCGATCGGCTCGGCGCTGGTGAAGCTCAAGGTTGCGGGGGAGGGCGGCGCGGCAGAGCAATCCGCCGCGGACGAGGACGCACAAGAAGCCCCGGCCGAACGATCAGCCGCGCCGCCGGCCCCGGACAAGGCAGAGCAGCCGGCCGCCGCGGCCACTCCCGTCAAGCCGGCCGCGCCTCCGCCTCCGCCGCCGAAGCCCATGCCGATGCCGGCGCGCGCCAGCGCCGCCCCCGCCCAGCGCCGCGCGCCGGGCGAGAAGCCGCTGGCCTCGCCGGCTGTGCGCCTGAAGGCGCGCGAGGCCGGGGTCGATCTGCGCCAGGTCCAGGGTACGGGTCCTGCCGGCCGCATCACCCATCAGGATATCGACGCCTTCCTGCTGCGTGGCCCGGAGCCGGCTCGCGGTGGCGGGCTCGTCGAGCAGAGCGCCATCACCGAGGTCAAAATCGTCGGCCTGCGTCGTCGCATCGCCGAGAAGATGGCGCTGTCGAAGTCGCGCATTCCGCACATCACGATCGTCGAGGAGATCAACGTCTCGCCGCTGGAGGATCTGCGCGCGACGCTGAACAAGAAGCCGACGCCGGAGCGGCCGAAGCTGACGCTCCTGCCCTTCCTGATGCGTGCCATGGTCAAGGCGCTAGCCGAGCAGCCGGCGCTGAACGCGCTTTATGACGACGAGGCCGGCATCGTGCGCCAGCATGCCGCGATCAATATCGGCATCGCCACGCAGACGCCGACCGGCCTGATCGTGCCGGTCGTCAAGCATGCCGAGGCGCGCGATCTCTGGGGCTGCGGCATCGAGCTCGCCCGCCTCGCCGAGCGCGGCCGCGACGGCACCGCGACCCGCGACGAGCTGACCGGCTCGACGATCACCATCACCTCGCTGGGGGCGCTCGGCGGCATCGCCACGACGCCGGTGATCAACTATCCGGAGGTCGCCATCGTCGGCGTCAACAAGATGGTGGTCAGGCCCGTCTGGGACGGCACCACCTTCGTGCCGCGCAAGATGATGAACCTCTCCTCCAGCTTCGACCACCGCGTGATCGACGGCTGGGATGCCGCCGTTTTTGTGCAGCGGCTGAAGGAGCTGCTGGAGAACCCGGCCACGCTCTTCGTGGACATCTGAGGGCGCGCCATGACGGACATCACCTGCAAGATCCTCGTCATCGGCGCCGGCCCGGGCGGCTATGTCTGTGCCATCCGCGCCGGCCAGCTCGGCCTCGACACCGTCATCGTCGAGAGCACCAAGCTCGGCGGTTCTTGCCTCAATGTCGGCTGCATTCCCTCAAAGGCGATGATCCATGTCGCCGAGGAATTCGAGAAGGCGGCCGAGGCCGCCGCCGGCAAGACGCCTTTCGGCCTGACGGTTTCCCAGCCGACGCTCGATCTCAAGCAGGCCGTCGCCTGGAAGGACGGCATCGTCCAGCGCCTCAACAACGGCGTCGCCGGGCTGTTGCGCAAGGCCAAGGTCAACAAGATCCTTCATGGCCGTGCCCGCTTCCGCGACGGCAAGACCGTCGTGGTCGAGACCGAGACCGGGCCGAAGACGGTCCATGCCGAGGCCATCGTCATCGCCACGGGCTCCGCGCCGGTGGAACTGCCCTTCCTGCCCTTCGGCGGCAACGTCATCTCCTCGACCGGAGCGCTGGCGCTGACCGAAGTGCCGAAGCGGCTCGTCGTGGTCGGCGGCGGCTATATCGGGCTCGAACTCGGCACTGCCTTCGCCCGGATGGGCAGCAAGGTCACGGTGGTCGAAGCGCAGGACCGTATCCTGCCGCTCTACGACGCCGAGCTCACCGGCCCGGTCTCGAAGCGCCTGACCGCGCTCGGCGTCGAGGTGCTGACCGGCGCCAAGGCGCTGGGCCTGACAGCCAAGGGCGACGGCCTGCGCATCGAGACGTCGGACGGCAAGGAGCGCAGCCTGCCGGCCGACAAGATCCTGGTCACGGTCGGCCGCAAGCCCGTCACCGATGGCCTCGGTCTTGAAAACCTCGTGCTCGACATGGATGGCCGTTTCATCCGCATCGGCGAGCGTTGCGAGACGACGATGCGCGGCATCTATGCCATCGGCGACGTCACGGGCGAACCCATGCTCGCCCACCGCGCCATGGCGCAGGGGGAAATGGTCGCGGAGATCGTCGCCGGCCTGCCGCGCGCCTGGGACAAGCGCTGCATTCCGGCGATCTGCTTCACCGATCCCGAGATCGTCTCGGTCGGCCTCTCGCCGGACGAGGCCAAGCGCGCGGGCCATGAGCTGAAGATCGGCCAGTTCCCCTTCGCAGCCAATGGCCGCGCCATGACCCGCCATGGCGAAGCCGGCTTCGTGCGCGTCGTCGCGCAGGCCGGCAGCGAGCTGGTGCTGGGCATCCAGGCGGTGGGGCAGGGCGTCTCGGAATTGTCGGCGGCCTTTGGGCTCGCGATCGAGATGGGCGCGACCTTGCAGGACATCGCCGGCACGATCCACGCTCACCCGACGCTCGGCGAAGCCTTCCCCGAGGCCGCGATGAAGGCGCTGGGCCACGCGCTGCATATCTGAGCAGGCCGCCTACGGATTCACGAGCCCCCATCCTGAGGAGCGCCGCAGGCACGTCTCGAAGGATGTTCAAGATGGTTCCGAGCCTCTTGGAGCATCCTTCGAGGCGCAAGCCATCGGCTTGCTCCTCAGGATGAGGGCTGAAATCGGGAACTGCTCCAAAGACCCGCGACCGATCCGCGCAGGCAGTCAGCTAAGATGCATACAATATTGACATTGTCCGCATCGAGGATGATTTGAGGGACGACGTCGATCGAACGGCGCCGCCCCGAGGAGAATCTCCATGTCCGGCGAGCAATGGCCGCCACTCTCTCCGCTCCAGACCGGCCTGCGCGGCCGCTGCCCGCGTTGCGGGCAGGGCAAGATGTTCGAGAGCTTCCTGAAGCTGAAGCCGAAATGCGAGAATTGCGGGCTGGACTATTCCTTCGCCGATCCCGCCGACGGTCCGGCTTTCTTCGTGATGATGTTCGTCTGCATCCCGGCTGCGGCTTTTCCACTCTGGCTGGAGCTGACCTACAACCCGCCGAGCTGGGTACATCTGGTCACGACACTGCCGTTGATCCTGCTGACCTGTATTCCACCGCTGCAGCCGCTCAAGGGCTGGCTGATCGCCTCGCAGTTCTTCCATAAGGCCGAGGAAGGCCGGCTCGCCCGCCCGACGCCGCAGGACAAGCCGGTCGCCTCGAACTGAGCCCCCGACCGGGCGCGCTCAGCGCCCGGCTTCCGCGTCATCCCGGATCAGCTCGGCAAGAAGGCCGAGCGCCGCGGCGAGCCGCGCCCGCTCTGGGATCGCTCCAAGCGCGATCCGGATCGCGTCCGGCGCCCTGCCGTCGGTGCTGAAGGCTTCGGCCGCCATGACGCCAAGCCCCGCGACGCGGGCGCGCTCGATCAGGCCGCCGCGCGCCCAATGGGCGGGCAAGGGCTGCCAGACATGCAGCGCATGTGGATGGCCCCGCATCGTCTCCGGCAGCAACTCCTTCGCCAGCGCCTGCCGTTCGGCCGCCTCGCGCCGGACGCCGTCGAGCAGGTCCTTTGCCGCGCCGATCCTGATCCAATGCGCGGCCAGCGCCGTCATCAGCGGCGCCGGCATCAAGGCCGTCGCGCGCAGCGCGGTCAGGAATGCCGCGCTGTCGGCACCCTCCGGCATCACCACGAAGGCCGTGCGCAGGCCGGGCGTCAGGACCTTCGACAGGGTCGCGACATGCCACGTGCGCTCGGGCGCGAGCGCGGCCAGCGGCGCCGGCGCATCGCCGGCGAGCGGGCTATAGGGATCGTCCTCGATCAGGATGAGGTTGCGCCGGCGGGCAACGGCCGCGAGGTCCCGACGGCGCCGCTCGGGCACAGTGATGCAAGTCGGGTTCTGCAGCGTCGGCGTCAGGGCGAACAGCCTGGCGCCATGCCGGTCGGTGGCCTCGTCGAGCGCGTCCGGCAGCGGTCCTGCCGCATCGCTTGCGACGGGGGCCATGGTGAGCCCACGCTGCCGCGCCGCGCCGATCAGGCCTGGATAGGCGAGAGGTTCCATCAGGATCGTCTCGCCGGGCTTCGCCAGCAGCGAGAGCAGGGCATTGAGACCCGTCTGGGCGCCCGACACGACCGCGATGCGCTGCGGTGGGATTGTGCCCATGAGCGGTGCGAGCCAGGCCGCTCCGGCGGCACGCTCGGCCAGGGAGCCGGCACCGCCATGATAGTTCATCAACTGGTCTGCATCGCTGCGCGCCAGGATCTCGGCTATGCCACGCTGCATCAGCTCGCCGAGCCGCAGCCCCTTCGGCGCCGGCGGGATCGTCATGCTGAGGTCGAGCGGAGGCCCTTCCTGCTCCTGCCGGGCCGAGATGAAGGAGCCGCGCCCCGTCACCGCGTCGATCAGCCCGCGCTCGCGCGCCTCGCCGAAGGCGCGCGTCACCGTGGTGAGATCGACCGCGAGATGTTCGGCCAGCCGGCGCTGCGGCGGCAGCCGGTCGCCGGGGCGGAGCAGGCCCGAAGTGACGGCGCGTTCGAGCTGTGCGACGATCTGCAGGTAGCGCGGCCCCGCGGCCGGATCGAGCCGGCCGATCCAGTGAAGCGCATCGTCGCTGTCAGCGCCAGCCTGAGCCAATTCCATACATTCCCGCGATTGTAGGTATCGCATAGCGCGGACAAGCGCTTGGCGCCAGTGGCATGCCGTTGCTGCCGGCTGGCCTCGCGGCAATGCCGGTGGTTGCGGGCTGTGGCTCCTGTAAAAGGGCGATGTCCCCCTAGGGATCGGAGACAGGGAATGGCACGCCTGCGCCTCGACGCGCTCGACCGCAAGATCATCGCGGAGTTGCAGATCAATTCGCGGCTCTCGGTGCAGGACCTCGCCCACCGCATCGGGCTGTCGGCCTCGCCCTGCGCGCGCCGGATCCGCATGCTGGAGGAAGCCGGTGTCATCACCGGCTATGCCGCTATCATCGACCAGACCAAGGTCGGGCTCCCGATCAGCGTCTTCGTCTCGGTCAAGCTTGAGCGCCAGCGCGAGGATGAACTCGACCGCTTCTCGCAGGCCGTGGCGCGTTGGCCCGAGGTGGTCGACTGCTATCTGATGACCGGCCAGCGCGACTATCTGCTGCGCATCGTCGTGCGCGATCTGCCGGCCTATGAGCGCTTCCTCAAGGACAAGCTCACCCGCCTCGACGGCGTCGCCTCGATCGAGTCGAGCTTTGCGCTCGGTCAGGTGAAGCGCTCCAGCGCCCTGCCGATCGCGGCGGTGCCGGAGGAGGACTGAGGTCACCCGTCATTCTCGGGCGCGGCGCAGCGGCGGCCCGAGAATCTCGTGACGAGAAGGCGCTGGTTTCCGAGATGCTCGGGTCAAGCCCGAGCATGACGGCGCACGTGACTTACCGCTCCGCCGAGGCCGCCCAGATGTTGATGCCGCCGTCGACGGCATGCTTGTCGATGGCCGCCAGTTCCTCGGGCGTGAACTCAGTGTTCTTCAGCGCCGCGACGCAATCGGTGACCTGCTCCGGCCGGCTTGCGCCGATCAGGGCCGAGGTGACGCGCCCGCCGCGCAGCACCCAGGCGATCGCCATCTGGGCGAGGCTCTGGCCGCGCGCCTTGGCGATCTCGTTCAGCGCCGCGATGCTCCTGAGATTGGCCTCGCTGAGGAAGCCGTCGCGGAAGGAGGGCGCCTTCTTGTCGGCGCGGCTGCCGGCCGGCACGCCCTTGAGATACTTGTCGGTCAGCATGCCCTGCGCCAGCGGTGAGAACACGATGGAGCCGATCCCTTCCGCGTCGAGCGTGTCGAGAAGCCTGTCCTCCTCGATCCAGCGGTTGAGCATGGAATAGCTCGGCTGGTGGATCAGGCAGGGCGTGCCCAGGCGGCGCAGGATCGCCGCCGCCTCCTGGGTGCGCTTCGAATTGTAGGAGGAAAGCCCGACATAGAGCGCCTTGCCCTGGCGGACGATGGCGTCGAGCGCGCCCATCGTCTCCTCCAGCGGCGTGTTCGGGTCGAAGCGATGCGAATAGAAGATGTCGACATAGTCGAGCTTCATCCGCTTCAGGCTCTGGTCGAGACTGGAGATCAGGTATTTGCGGCTGCCCCATTCGCCATAGGGGCCGGGCCACATCCGGTAGCCGGCCTTGGTCGAGATCACGAGCTCGTCGCGAAGCCCGTCGAAATCCTGCCTCAGGATCTCGCCGAAGGCGGTCTCGGCCGAGCCGGGCGGCGGGCCGTAATTATTGGCGAGGTCGAAATGGGTGATGCCGAGGTCGAAGGCCGTGCGGCAGATATCGCGCATATTGGCGTGGCTGCCGGTCTCGCCGAAATTCTGCCAGAGACCGAGCGAGAGCGCCGGCAGCTGCAAGCCGCTACGACCGCACCGGTTGTAGCGCATCGCGTCATAGCGGTTCGGATTGGCCATGGCCTTTGCCTCTCGATCGATTGAATGGGTCATAAAATGAAGGCCCGGTGGCATTTGTCCACCAGGCTTCGCTTTCACCGGAGCCACGCCGTCATGCTCGCCCTTGTGGCGAGCATCCACGTCTTGAACACGGGCCTGGACCAGCGAAGACGGGGATGGTCGGGGCAAGCCCGACCATGACGGAAGCGTCTCCGTTCGATGACGCCGCAGCGAGATGCCTCAAGCGGCGGCGTAACCGACAGTGCCCTTGATCTCTAGGAACTCCTCGAGGCCGAAATCCGCGTATTCGCGGCCGTTGCCGGACTGCTTGTAGCCGCCGAAGGGCGCGCCGGCGTCCCAGGCCGGGTAGTTGATGTAGACATTGCCCGAGCGCATCTGCGCCGCGACCTTGCGGGCGCGCTCCTGCGAGCCGGACTGGACGTAGGAAGCCAGGCCGTAGGGCGTGTCGTTGGCGCGCGAGACCACCTCGTCGTCGCTCTTGTAGGGCAGGATCGAGAGCACGGGGCCGAAGATCTCCTCGCGGGCGATCGTCATCTCGTCGGTGACGCCGCCGAAGACCGTCGGGCGGACATAGTAGCCGCGGTTCAGCCCTTCCGGGCGCCCCGGTCCGCCGGCGACCAGCGTCGCGCCTTCCTTGATGCCGGCCTCGATCAGGCGCTGCACCTTCTCGTACTGGGCCTCGCTGACCACCGGGCCGAGGAAGACGCCGTCGGCCGAGGGAGCGCCGACCTTGAGCGGCTCGGCCACCTGCTTGGCGATGGCAAGCGCCTCCTCATGCAGCTTCTCCGGCACGAACATGCGGGTCGGCGCATTGCAGGACTGGCCGGAGTTGCGCATCACGCTTTCGACGCCGAGCTTCACCGACTTCTTCAGGTCGGCATCGTCGAGGATGATGTTGGCCGACTTGCCGCCGAGCTCCTGGTGCACGCGCTTGACGGTGTCCGCCGCCGCCTTGGCGACGAGGATGCCGGCGCGGGTCGAGCCGGTGAAGGAGACCATATCGACTTGCGGATGACGCGAGATCGCTTCGCCGACCGTCGGGCCGTCGCCGTTGACGAGGTTGAACACGCCCTTCGGCACGCCGGCCTCTTCCATCGCCTCGGCGAAGATGATGGCGTTGAGCGGCGCGATCTCGGAGGGCTTCAGCACCATGGTGCAGCCGGCGGCGAGCGCCGGCGCGACCTTGCACATGATCTGGTTCAGCGGCCAGTTCCACGGCGTGATCATGCCGACGACGCCGATCGGCTCCTTGGCGATCAGGGTCGTGCCGCGCAGCTCCTCGAACTCGAAGTTCTCGAGCGTCTCGATCATCTTGGCGAGATGGGCGCTGCCCATCGCAGCCTGCGCCCGGTGCGCCAGCTCCTTCGGCGCGCCCATCTCGCGCGAGAGGATGTTGGCGATGTCGTCGTAGCGCTTCTTATAGGCCTCGGCGAGGCGGCGCATCAGCGCCAGGCGCTCGGCCTTCGACGTCGCAGCGAAGGCCGGGAAGGCGGCGCGGGCGGCGGCGACGGCCTTGTCGACATCGGCCTGCTCGCCGAGCGCGATCGTGGCGAACACCTCCTCGTTCGACGGATCGACCACGCCGAGCGTGCGGCTGCCGGACGGCTTCACCCACTGGCCGTCGATGTAGAATTCGAGCTCATGTGCCATGGTCTGGTCTCCTGCCTCATCTTGGCCCGAGAGCGCAGGTCACCGGCCGGGAAGCGTCCGGCGATCCATGCCCCGAGCGGGAACTGTCGATGTCCAAGCGAATGGGCGGCCTCGTGCGATCATGCATCGCAGGCCGCCATCGACGCTGTATCTGACGGGGCATAACGTTAGGGGGGCGACGCGCGCCTGTCACCTTGGCGGGAAGCGCGTTTGCGGATGGCCGCCATGCAGCGGTGCTTCTTGTCTGACGATCGATCTCACCAGCCACCCCGTCATTGCGAGGAGCGTGAGCGACGAAGCAATCCAGGGGGCCGGGTGAGATGCTCCACCCAGCCCCCTGGATTGCTTCGCTACGCTCGCAATGACGGGGTGCGCTATAGCCGCGCCTTGACGCTGCGCGGGGTCGCCAGCAGCAGGCTGGTCTCGCTGTTGGTGACGCCGGGGATCAGGCGGATGCGCCTGAGCACCTGGTCGAAGGCGATCAGGTCCGAGGTGCCGAGCTCCACCACGAGGTCCCAGTTGCCATTGGTGGTGTGGATGCTGGAGACCTCGCTGAAGCCGGAGAGCGCCGCGATCACCGAATCCGCGGCCTGGCCGGCGATCTCGATCATGGTGATGCCGCGCACGGGCAGGTCGATCGCGTCCGAACGCAGGATCACGGTGAAGCCGATGATCTCGCCCGACTGCTCCAGCTTCTCCAGCCTTGCACGCACCGTCGCCCGCGTCAGGCCGAGATCGGCGGCGAGGTCCGAGATGCTGCGGCGCCCGTCATGGCGCAGCAGGGTGATGAGCTTGCGGTCGATATCGTCCATTGTCCGAAATGGATAATTATCTTCACCGATTTGATCAATAGTGGCGTCGATCGGGTCAATTTGGCTTCTATCGACTGCCGCGAAAAACAGGTGAAATGGGTCTTTCACAAGAACAGCGCGGGGACCCATGATTCAGCAGCTCAACGTCGTGCCTTTCGTCAGCGTCGACCACATGATGAAGCTGGTCCATGCGATCGGTATCGAGCGGATGCTGTCCGATATCGCGGGTTACATCGAGGACGACTTCCGGCGCTGGGAGATCTTCGACAAGACACCGCGCATCGCCTCGCACAGCCTCGAAGGCGTGATCGAGCTGATGCCGACCAGCGACGGCAGGCTCTACGGCTTCAAATACGTCAACGGCCATCCGAAGAACATGAAGGCCGGGCTGCAGACGGTCACCGCGTTCGGCCTGCTCTCCGACGTCGCGACCGGCTATCCCGTCCTGCTCTCGGAAATGACCTTCCTGACGGCGCTGCGCACCGCGGCGATGTCGGCCGTGGCGGCGAAGCACCTCGCGCCGAAGAACGCCGCGACCATGGCGATCATCGGCAACGGCGCGCAGTCCGAGTTCCAGGCCTTCGCCTTCCGTGCGATCCTCGGCATCGAGAACCTGCGGCTTTACGACGTCGATCCGGCGGCGACCGAGAAATGTGCCCGCAATCTCGCCCGCCATGGCTTCAAGATCACCCGCTGCGCGACCGCGATGGAGGCGGTCGAGGGGGCCGAGATCGTCACCACCGTCACCGCCGACAAGCAGTACGCCACGATCCTGACCGACAACATGGTCGGCGCCGGGGTCCACATCAACGCGGTCGGCGGCGACTGCCCGGGCAAGACCGAGATCCATCGCGACGTGCTGTTGCGCTCCTCGATCTTCGTCGAATACCCGCCGCAGACCCGCATCGAGGGCGATATCCAGCAGCTCGCGCCCGATCATCCGGTCGAGGAGCTCTGGAAGGTCATCACCGGGGCGGCACAGGGCCGCACCGACGCCCGCCAGATCACGCTGTTCGACTCGGTCGGCTTCGCCATCGAGGATTTTTCGGCGCTGCGCTACGTCTACGAGCGCATCCGCGAGGCTGGCACCTATGTCGATCTCGATCTGATCGCGGACCCGGACGATCCGCGCGACCTCTTCGGCATGCTGATGCGTGCGGCGCCGGGCGCCGCCGCCGCGGCCTAAACTCAACCGGTCTTTCTGCTGAGCGCGAGGAACGCGGCCGCCGCCTTGGCGAGGTAGCGTTCCTTGTGGCGCAGCGCGAGGAAGCGGCGCTTCGGCAGCGGCAGCGCCACGGTGGCAAGCCGCCCTGCTGCGATCGCGTTGGCGGCGACGAGGCGCGAGATCGCGGTCGCGCCGGCGCCAGATGCAACGGCGGCGCAGATCGCTTCGTTGGAGGGCAATTCCAGCGCCACGGTGAGATCGTCCGCGCTGAGACCGAGCCCCGGCAACGCCGCCTCGAACATCGCCCGCGTCCCCGAGCCCGTTTCGCGCAACACCCAGGCGCCGTGCGACAGATCTCCGGCTGAAGGGGCGTTGTCCGCCCAGGGATGGCCGGCGGGCACGACGATGACGAGCTCGTCCTCGTCGACCTCGGTCATGTCGAGGGATGGGTCGTCGATCTCGCCTTCGATGAAGCCGAGATCGGCCACGCCGTCACGGATGGCGGCGCTCACCGTCTCCGTGTTGCCGATGGCAAGCGAGACGGCGATGCCGGGATGCTCTCGGCGAAACCGCTGGATCAGGGGCGGCAGCCAGTAATTCGCGACGGTCTGGCTGGCCATCAGCGCAAGCGAGCCGCGCACCAGTCCCGAGAGATCTGAGAGCACCGCTTCGGCCGCTGCCGCCCGCGCCAGCACGGCGCGCGCTTCGATCAGGAAGAGCTTGCCGGCTTCGGTCAGGACGATGCGCCGGCCGATCCGGTCGAACAGTTTCGTCGCATAGCGCGCTTCCAGCGTCGTGATCGCGGAACTGACCGCCGATTGCGTGAGGTTGAGGACGCGCGCGCCTTGCGTCAGGTGCTCCCGTTCGGCGACGGCGACGAAGATGCGAAGCTGTTCGAGCGTCATGCCTCCACCTTAAGCCGATTCACGAAGCCGGCATCTCCGCCAGGAACGACAGATAGGCCGGGTTGTCGCTCTCGCTCCAATAGGGATAGCCGAGCGCATCGAGCCTTTTGGCGAGTTGGCCGCGCTGGGCGGGCGGGATCTGGATGCCGGCAAGGATGCGCCCGTAATCGGCGCCGTGATTGCGGTAGTGGAAGAGCGAGATGTTCCAGTCGGCCGAGAGGCTGTTCAGGAACTTCAGCAGCGCGCCCGGCCGCTCCGGGAACTGGAAGCGGAAGATCAATTCGTCGCCGAGCCCGGGCGCCTTGCCGCCGACCATGTAGCGGAAATGCAGCTTGGCGAGCTCGTTGTCGCTCATGTCGAGCACGGGATAGCCGTGCTCGGAGAGCATCGCGATGATCTGACGCTTCTCGGCATCACCCTCGGAGAGCTGCACGCCGACGAAGATGCGCGCGGCCTTCGGATCGGAATAGCGGTAGTTGAATTCGGTGATGGCGCGCCGGCCGAGCAGTTCGATGAAGGCACGGTAGGCGCCGGGTCTTTCGGGAATGGTGACTGCCAGCAGCGCCTCGCGATGCTCGCCGATTTCGGCCCGTTCGGCGATATGGCGCAGGCGGTCGAAATTCATGTTGGCGCCGCTGTTGATCGCGATCAGCGCGCCCGTCCGCTTGGCTTCGCGCGCCGCATAGGCCTTCAGGCCCGCGAGGCTGACGGCGCCGGAGGGCTCGGCGATGGCGCGGGTATCCTCGAAGATGTCCTTCACCGCTGCGCAGATCTCGTCGGTCGAGACGGTAACGACCTCGTCGAGCAGGTCGCGGCAGAGCCTGAACGTCTCCTCGCCGGCCTGCCGCACCGCGACGCCGTCGGCGAAGAGCCCGACCTGATCGAGCACGACGCGCTTCCCCGCCGCGATGGCGCCGGCCATGGAGGCGGCATCCTCGGGTTCGACGCCGATCACCTTGATCTCGGGCCGCAGGAACTTCGCGTAGACCGCGACACCGGCCGCCAGTCCGCCGCCGCCGATCGGCACGAAGATCGCTTCGATCGGATCGGAGTGCTGGCGCAGGATTTCCATGCCGACGGTGCCCTGGCCGGCGATGACGTCGGGGTCGTCATAGGGATGGACGAAGGTCAGCCCCTTCTCGGCTTCGAGCTTGCGGGCATGGCCATAGGCTTCGTCGAAGTTCTCGCCATGCAGCACGACGCGCCCGCCGAGGCTGCGCACCGCTTGCACCTTGATGTCCGGCGTGGTGCGCGGCATGACGATGGTCGCCTTGATGCCGAGCTTGCGCGCCGCCAGCGCTACGCCCTGCGCATGGTTGCCGGCCGAGGCGCAGATCACGCCACGCTCGGCCTCGATGGCGGAAAGACCGGCGATCTTGTTGTAGGCGCCGCGCAGCTTGAACGAGAAGACCGGCTGCAGATCCTCACGCTTCAGCAGGGCGCTGCCGCCGATCCGGACGGATAGGCGCGGCAACGGGTCGAGCGGGCTTTCGATCGCGACGTCATAGACGCGCGCCCCGATGATCTTGCGGATGTAGTCTTGCATGGCCGGCCCGTCCTTTGGACGCGGCGATAGTCCGATGCGCGGACATGTCAATTGCGATCGTTGCGTGCGGCGAGGGGCGGGCGATGCCGGCCATGCGCCGGGCGGGATTGCCAAGCCCCCGGCCGGCGCGCCAAAGCGTTGGAGGAAACAAGGCGCCGCGCAGCGACGGTGCCGCAGAGGTGGAGACGAGCATGAACTGGGGCAATCGCGATTTCATGGTGCCGGGCCGGCCGGTTGCGGTTGGCGATCGCGGCATGGCGGCGACCTCGCACCCGGCCTCGACGCTGGCCGCGGTCGATATCCTGCGCGCCGGCGGCAACGCCATCGATGCCGCCATCGCGGCCGTAGCGGTCCAGGCCGTCGTCGACCCGCACATGACCGGCATCGGCGGCGACTGCTTCGCGATCTATGCCCCGGCCGGCGGCAAGATGGTGGCGCTCAACGGCTCGGGCCGGGCGGCGGCCAAGGCCGAGCTCGGCTGGTTCCTCGGTCAGGGCATGACCTCGATCGCGGCGGATTCGCCCCATGCCGTCACCGTGCCCGGTGCCATCGATGCCTGGTGCCGCCTCGTCGCCGACTATGGCAGCAAGAGCCTGGACGAGATCTTCTCAGCCGCGATCCGCGCCGCCGAGGAGGGCTTCGTGGTGACGCCGCGCGTCGCGCTCGACTGGGCCAAGGCCCGCGGCCGCATCGAGAAGCACGGTCTCGGCAACGCCGTCTATCTGCCCGGCGGCAAGCCCCCGGCCGTCGGCGACAAGATGGTCCATCCCGCGCTCGGCAACATGCTGCGCCGCATCGCCCGCGACGGCCGCTCCGCCTTCTACGAGGGCGAGCTCGCCGAGGACATGGTCTCCGTGCTGAACGCAGCCGGCAGCCTGATCAGCCTTGAGGATTTCGCCGCTTCGAAGCCGGATTATGTCGATCCGATCGGCGCCGATTATCGCGGCCACCGCCTCTGGGAGTGCCCGCCGAACGGCCAGGGCATCGCGGCACTGCTGATCGCGCGCATCCTCGACGGCTACGACCTCTCGGACGGCAAGCTGAGCGAAGCCGACCGCATCCACCTCCTCGCCGAGGCGAGCAAGGCGGCCTATCGCCAGCGCGACGCGCTGGTGGCCGACCCGGCCGTCAGCCCCTTCGACACGGAAGCCTTCCTGTCTGACCAGTTCATCGGCCGCATCCGCAAGGAGATCAGCCTGGAGAAGGCCGCGAAGCCGGAAGCCTTCGACATGCCGCTGCACAAGGACACGATCTATCTCTGCGTCGTCGACCGCGACGGCAACATGGTGTCCTTCATCAACTCGCTGTTCTCCGCCTTCGGCAGCGGCATCTATGCGGCCAAGGCCGGCGTCATGCTGCAGAACCGCGGCTCCGGCTTCCGCCTGATCGAGGGGCATCCCAACGCCATCGCGCCGCGCAAGCGCCCCTTCCACACCATCATCCCCGGCATGCTCGCCAAGGACGGCAAGCCGATCATGCCCATGGGCGTGATGGGCGGCCAGTATCAGGCAACCGGCCATGTCCATTTCCTCTCCGGCATTCTCGACCGCGGCCTTGACCCGCAGCAGGCCTCGGACGCGCCGCGCAGCTTCGCCTATGACGGCAAGCTCTCGCTGGAGACGACGATCCCGGACAGCGTCGCCGCGGATCTGAAGGCGCGAGGCCATGATGTGGTCCGGGCCGAGGACCCCCTCGGCGGTTGCCAGGCGATCTGGGTCGACCACAAGCGCGGCGTGATGTTCGGTGCTTCCGATCATCGCAAGGACGGCTTCGCGCTGGCGGTCTAAGCAGCCGTTGGGCACGCCGTCATTCCAGATGCGTCATGCTCGCCCTTGTGGCGAGCATCCACGTCTTGAACACCGCCTTCGATGAAAGAAGACGTGGATGGTCGGGACGAGCCCGAGCATGACGGCGAGGAAGGTATTCAAGAATTCCAGGCTCGCAACTGCGCGGTCGCCATGGCATGAGGCGCGGCTTCCATCACGTCCGACACCGCCCTTTAACGCCCTTCCGCTATCGCGATCATGCGGTCGGAGGGTGAAAGCAGCGTGGCGCAGGAACGGCCATTCGGTTGGGGGATCATGGGCACCGGCACTATTGCCGGGCTCTTCGCCGCCGATCTCGGTCTGCTGCCGCAGGCGCGCCTCGCCGCCGTCCATTCGCGCTTGCTGGCGAAGGCGCAAGGCTTCGCTGCACGCTTCGGCGGCGGTGCAGCCTATGGCGACGAAGCGGCCTTTCTGGCCGACCCCGCGATCGAGGCCGTCTATATCGCGACGCCGAACCAGTTCCATGCCGCGCAGGCGCTGCGCGCGATCGCGGCCGGCAAGCCGGTGCTGGTCGAGAAGCCGGCGGCGCTGAGGAGCGGCGACGTCGAGGCCATCGCGCAGGCGGCGCGTGAGCGCGGCGTCTTCGCCATGGAGGCCCTGTGGAGTCGCTTCCTGCCGGCGGTTCGCGCGATCCGTGAGCAGATCGCGACCGGGCGGATCGGCGAGGTGAAGCGCATCCGTGCCGATCTCTCCTATGCCCATCCGCAGGAACCGGGCAGCCGCTTCTTCGATCCTGCGCTGGGCGGCGGCGCTGCCTTCGATCTCGGCGTCTATCCGCTGTCGCTGACGCTGCATCTGCTCGGCGAGCCGCTGGCCGTCGGAGGATGCTGGGTCGCCGCCGCGACAGGCGTCGATCTGCGCAGCGAGTTCCGGCTCGCCTACCCCGATGCCGTGGCCGAGCTCTCCTGCGGCTTCGACCGCAACGGCACCAACCGCTTCCTGGTCACCGGCACGCGAGGGGCGCTCACCCTCGAAGCGCCGTTCCTCAAGGCGCAACGCCTGAGTTTCGACGCTGATGCCGGCCGTGCCATGGCGGCCTACGGACGCGGGCGGGGTTTTGCGCCCCGGCTGCTCGACCGCCTCCCGCGGCCTGGGCGCAGCAGTGAGGTTTTTGCGTTCCCCGGCAACGGCCTGCAGTTTCAGGCGCAGGCTGTGATGGCGGCGGTTCGGGCGGGCGAAACGTCCTGCGCGACCATGCCATTGGCTGGAAGCGCCGCCGTGCTTCGGATCATAGAGAGTATGCTGGCGCAGCCTTCGGCGGACGGCGTCGATCAGAAACGCGACCGCAGCCGATAGGGTTGCGGCAGGTCGCGCGCATTGTTCAGCGCCAGCGCGAGTTCCGTGATGTGCAGCGCCAGCGCCCCCGAGAAGCGCGGCGCCTCCCCGCGCCGGATCGCTTCCGCCTGGTCGGCGACGCCCCGCATGAAATCGATCTGCGAGGGGAAGGCGGGCAGGGTCTTGCTCGCCGCCTGCGAGGGGTAGGGCAGGCGCCGCCCCGGGGTCGGCTTCCAGGGCAGGGCGCGGCCGAGCTTCGCCTCGGCGCGGGTCAGGAGCCGCCCCAGAAGCGGCCGCGCGGCATCGCTCTCCTCGGCATGGACGACGGAACGGTTGTCCCAGAGATCGCGCACCGTCAGCGAGCCCTTCTCGGCGAAGATCTGCAGCGAGCGGTCGCGCGGGGCGGCAAGCCCGCTCGTCAGCCTTGCCACGACGCCGGAGCGGAAGCTCAGGCAGCCAACCGAGAAATCCGGTGCCATCGCGATGTGGCCGGTGCCCGGTCCCTTGTCCGGAAAGGTCACGGCCGAGAAGGCGGTCAGGCTTTCGACCGCGCCGAAGAGCGTGACCAGCCAGGAGAGGGCGTAGCCGGCATGCTCCAGCGTGCAGCCGATCTCGAATTCGTGCAGCCCGGGCCAGTGCGCGCCCGAGCGCGAGCGCCAGCTCGCCCATTTGTCGCGGAAGACGGGGCCATCCTCCATCGCGGCATAGACGAGCCGCGGCGCGCCGATCCGGCCCGCGCGCAATGTATCGTCGACCAGCCGATGCGCGTCGCTGAGCCCGTTCGCGGGCGCGGTGGCCAAGGTGAGCCCGGCTGCCTGCGCCTGCGCTGTCAGCGCTTCGGCCTGCGCCAGCTCCATCGCCAGCGGCTTCTCGCAATAGACATGCTTGCCGGCGGCGAGCGCGCGGCTGGTGATCTCGTAATGGCTTTCCGGCGTCGTCAGGTTGACGACGATCTGCACCGTCCGGTCGGCGAGCAGGGCGTCGAGATCGGCATAGGCCGGCACATTGTAGAAGCTGCGGAAGGCTTCGAGCCGCGCGCCGTCGCGGTCCCAGACGCCGGCGAGCGACAGGGCCGGATGGTTCGCCAGCGTCGTCATGTAGTAGTCGGCGACGAAACCCGTGCCGACGAGCGCGATCTTCATGCGTGGCTGACCCGGCTCACCATCCGCGTCATTCCGGGTCATCGCCGCTTTGCGGCCGTCCGGAGCGACGCATTCCAGCAGGGTCTATCGCATCGAAGGATGAAGATCGGCTTTCGCTGAACCTGTCGATGCCGCTTTGCCGTCATTGCGAGGAGCGCGAGCTCCGAAGCCATCTAGGGGCCCCGGAGCTCTACGTCCTCCTGGATTGCTTCGCTGACGCTCGCAATGACGGGCCTTTGCGGCTTACGCGGCGCCGATCGCGTTCGACGGCGTCTGCCGGTCGGTGATCTGCTGGCCGAACAGGCTGCCCGCGAGCTCCACCGCGAGGCGGGCCGTCTGGCCGCGATCGTCGAGGAAGGGGTTGAGCTCGACGATGTCCATCGAGCGCACGAGCCCGGAATCGTGCAAGAGCTCCATCACGAGATGAGCCTCGCGATAGGTCGCGCCGCCCGGCACGGTGGTGCCCACGCCCGGCGCCAGCGGCGGGTCGAGGAAATCGACGTCGAACGAGACATGCAGCACGCCGTCGGCGGCGCGCACCTTCTCGATGACCTGTCGGATCAGCACGCCGACGCCGTGTTCGTCGATGGCGCGCATGTCGGCGATGTCGATGCCGCGCGCCTTCACTGCGGCCTTCTCCAACGGGTCGATCGAGCGGATGCCGAACAGGCTGAGCTGCGCCGGCGAGATCGAGGCGCGCGGCTCGCTGCCGAGCAGATCGTCGAGGCCGGTCTCGCCGCAGAGGAAGGCCGAGGACATGCCGTGCATGTTCCCGGAGGGAGAGATCGCCGGCATGTTGAAATCGGCATGCGCATCGAGCCAGAGCACGAAGAGCTTGCGGCCCTGCTCCCGCCAGTGGCGGGCGACGCCGTTGACGGAGCCCATCGACAGGCTGTGGTCGCCGCCGAGGAAGATCGGCGTCGCGCCGGAGCGGGCGAGTTCGTAGGCGCGGCCGCTCAGCGCCCGCATCCAGGCGGCGATCTCATGGTAGAAGCGGGCGTTCTCCGGCGCCGGGCCGTCGACCGGCGTCAGGTCGCGCGGCAGGATGTCGCCATGGTCCGCGACCGCGTAGCCGAGGCTTTCCAGCACGCCGACGAGGCCGGCGGTGCGCAGCCCGGCCGGGCCCATCAGCGCGCCGCGGCGCGAGGCGCCGACCTCGATCGGGGCGCCCAGCAGGGCGATCCGGCCCTGGGAAGCGGGAGCGTTCGCGAAGGTGGCGGTCATGCTGGCAGTCCGTTGGATATGAATTTGGCGGGCGCGATGCGCCGATGCGCCGTCATTGGCGCATCGGCCCCCGCCTGTCGAGTGCCGCGCTCGCGTGACCGTTCTGTGTCGGGGCATCGCGCCGGGAACGGAAAGGCACCCGACCGATCGGACTGCACCGTCTTTGCGAGCGCAGCGAAGCAATCCAGGAAGACTGGGCTGGACCGTCGAGCGCGGGCGCCCCTGGCTTGCTTCGTCGCCTTGCTCCTCGCAATGACGGCCGCGGCGTCCGCCCAGCCTAGGCCAGGCCGAGCACGCCGCGCAGCTTGGAGAGGTCCTCGGCCAGCGTGGTGATCATCGCGGCGAGCGCCTTGCGGTCGGCCTCGCTCAGCTTGTCATAGGTCTCGAAGCCGCCATCCTTGAGCTTGTACTTGGCCAGCGTCTTGTCGACGGTCTCGAAATTCGCGTCGATCTTGGCTGCGAGCGCCTTGTCCTCCTTGCCGACCAGCGGCCGCAGCAGGTCGACGATCTTCTTGGCGCCGTCGATATTGGCCTGGAAATCCCAGAGATCGGTGTGGCTGTAGCGATCCTCCTCGCCGGAGACCTTGGTCGCCGCGACCTCCTCGATCAGCACGGCTGCGCCGCCGACCATCTTGTCCGGCGGAACCGTCAGGCCCTTGATCCGACCCTGCAGCTCGGTGACGTCGGCAAGCAGCTTGTCGGCGAAGGGGGCGAGCCCCTCGGTGCTGTTCTTGGCGAAGAGCCCGTATTCGATGCGGTGGAAGCCGGTGAACTCCGGATCCTCCTCCTTCTTCTCATGGTCGTCGGCGCGCGAGTCGATGCTGCCGTCGAGGTCGCTGAACAATTCGGCGATCGGCTCGATCTTCTCGTAGGAGACACGCGTCGGCGCATAGAGCGCCTTGGCCTTGGCGAGGTCGCCGGCCTTGACCGCATCGGTGAAGGTCTTGGTGTCCTTCACCAGCTGATCGACTCCCTGGGAGACATAGAGCTTGTACTCGGAGACCGGCGCGACGAGGTCGAGCGGGGAGGCGGCCTGCGCCGTTCCGGCGGTCACGGCGGCGATCAGGCTGGCTCCGGCCAGCCATGCGAAGCGCAAGCTCATCTCAGTCTCCTGTCTTGCGGTGGGAAGGCGAAGTCGAGGCGGGGACGATGCCGCGCGCGGCCCTGATCAGCCCGGCGCCGAGATAGGCGCCTGCATCGGGCACGCCCGGAAGGGCGAAGAAATAGCCGCCGCCGACGGGCTTGATGTATTCCTCCAGCGGCTCGCCATCGAGCCGCTTCTGCACGGCGATGAAGCTGCGCTCGAGATCCTGCTGGAAGCAGATGAAGAGCAGCCCCATGTCGAGCTGGCCGGCGCGGGTGACGCCGTTGGAGTAGTTGAAGGGCCGGCGCAGCATGCGGCTGCCTTCTGTCTCCGGCCGGCGCGGATTGGCCAGCCGGATATGGGCGTCGAGCTTGGTGCGCTTGCCTTCGGGATCATCGGCATAGACGGGTTCGTCATATTCTTGGCTGCCGCCGATCGGCGCGCCGCTCGCCTTCTCGCGGCCCATGATCGCTTCCTGCTCGCCGAGTGGCGTGCGGTCCCAGCGCTCGACGAAGTTCCGGATGATCCGGACGGCCTGATAGCTGCCGTTCACGGCCCATTCCGGTTCGCCGGAGCCGGGCTGGACCCAGACGAGGTGATCCATCAGGGCTTTGTCGGCGGCGTCGGGATTGGCGGTGCCGTCGCGGAAGCCGAGCAGGTTGCGCGCGCTCTCCGCCGGTTCGCCCTGCCTGGGCTTGAGGACAGGAACGCTGCCTTCCTGCTTCCAGCGCAGCAGCAGGAGGTCGGGCGCGTTCTTCAGTATGTCGCGCAGCGCATGGATATTGGTATCGGCGGTGTTGGCGCAGACTTGCAGCAGCAGATCGCCATGGCAGAGCGCACCGTCGAGCGCGTCGTTGCGGAAGCGCTTCATCCGCTGCAGGTGCTTCGGCTTCAGCGGTCTGAGCCCGAAGCGATCGTCGAAGAGCGAGGCACCGAGCGCGATGGTGACGGTCAGGTTGTCGGGGGCGATGACGGGGCCGAGGATGCCGCTGTCCGGCGGCGGGAAGCCCGGATCGGCGGTGGGCGCCGGCCCGCCCTCTGTGAGGAAGGCGATGCGCTCGCTGAGCAGCCGGAAGAGCCGTTCGAGTTCGTCGAGCGAGGTCGCGGTGACGTCGAAGGCGGCGACGAGACCGGTCGCCGGACGCGGCGTGACGATGCCGGATTGATGGATGCCGTGGAAGGGCTGGCGCTGCGCGGTCGTGTCGCTTTCGGGGGCCGCCGCAGGGTTCTGGACCGGCTCGCTTGCCGCCTGTGCCAGCGAGGCGCCGCCGAGAGCGGCTGCTCCGCCCGTCAGGAGCGATCGCCGCGAGGGTGTGAAGGTCCTGTCCGGAGGGGTCATGATCTGCGCTCCGCTTCGGGCAAAGCGAGCGCCTTGCGCATCGCCGAGAGGTCCTCGGCCAGCGCCTGCAGCGCGCCGCCCGGCTTGGCGTCGTTCGGCAGGGCGACGAGGACTGCCCTGGTCCGTGCCGCGAGATCGGGGTCGATCCGCGCCGCGAGCGGCACCAGCAGCTGCGCGATATGGCTCGCCGCCGCGACGTCCTCGGGCGAGGGCGCTTCGCCTTCCGGCGAGGACAGGAGGGTGATTGCGCCCGCCAGCATCGTGTCCGGCAGGACCGTGCGCTGGCCGAGCGCCGCGCGGAACGCTTCGGCTGCCGGCTTGGTCTCGGCGCCGGCGACCGCGCCATCCTCGGCAAGGGCGGCCCGCAGCCGGATGAACAGCGCTTCGAGTTCTGCGTCGCTGGCCGCCGCCGGGTGCAGGCTGGGCAGCAGGGCGGCCGTGTCGCGCCGTGCCTTCTCGGTGGCTGCGGTATCGCCCCCGCTTCTCGCCCGGTCCAGGACGTCGACCGCCGCGCCGAAGGCGGCCGAGCGCTCGCTCAGAAAGGCGCGGTATTCGGCAGCCGGACCGACCATGTCCATCAAGGTCAGGGCCGGGCGCGGCTGTGTCGCCGAGGCCTGCACGATCAGCCGGCCGCGGGGCGCGCTCAGCAGCCCGCAGGTGATGGCGTATTCGCCGGGGTGGAGCTGTGTCGTCAGGCGCCGCGACTGGCCGGGGGCGATGTTCTCGCGCTCCTCCAGCACCATGACACCGTCGAGGATCTCCCACTCCAGCACGCGCGCGCCGCGATTGGTCACGACGAAGCTGGCCTTTCCGGCCGGGACGGTCAGCGTCGAGGGCTCGCAGGTCCGGTCGGTGATCGCGACGGCGATGTCGGTCGTTCCCGCCTCGGCGGCGCGCCGTCCGCCGGTGCCGGCGGCATAGATGAAGGCACCGATGCCGCCGCAGATCAGCAGCAGCGTGCCGATGCCGGCAAGCCTGAGGCGCGGCGAGCGCCGGGCTTCGGCGCGGGGCGCGACGGCCGCCGTGTGCTCCTGCCGGTTTCCAGCCAGGAACAGGACGAGCATCGGGATCAGGAAGACGAGATAGGCGATGACCTCGCCTAGCGCCGCGCGCTCCTGATAGCCGAAGAAACCGGAAAGCACCGCGCCGAGCGCGCCGTCGGCCGGCAGCACCGTGCCGAGATCGTAGACGGTCTGCTGGAGGTGGTTCCACAGTCCGGCCTCGTGCAGGGAGCGCACGGCATTGGCCACGAGCCCGGCTGCGACGAACAGGATCAGGATGCCGGTCCAGCGGAAGAAGACGCGCAAATTGAGCTTCACGCCGAGCGCATAGATCGCATAGCCGGCCGCGGCCGCGAGGAGGAGGCCGAGCCCCGCGCCGAGCGCCGGCGCCCAGCCGCCGCTCTGCTGGAAGATCGCGAGCAGGAAGAAGACCGATTCCAGCCCCTCGCGGACCACGGCGAGGAAGGCGAGCCCGACCAGAGCCAGTCCCTGATGCTCGCCGGAGAGCGCCGCATCGACGCCGGCCTGCAGTTCGCCCTTGATCGAGCGGGCCGCCTTGCGCATCCAGAACACCATCGAGGTCAGCATCGCGGCGGCGATCAGCCCGACCACGGCCTCGAATAGCTCCTGCCCGCGCTGCGGCAGCTCGCCGGCGATGATGTCGAGCGCCGCCCCCGCGGCGAGGCTCACGGCGCAGGCCAGCCCGACGCCGATCCAGAGTGACGGCAGCCATTCGCGCCGCCCCGTCCTGACCAGATAGCTCGCGACGATGCCGACGATCAGCGCGGCTTCGATCCCCTCGCGGAGCATGATGAGAAACGGAACGATCACGGCGAACCAGCCTTGATGCGCGTCACGGGTCGTTGCCGCCCGTGGCGCAGATGCCCGTGCCTAGGCACCCCGGGCGCGCAGGTCAACCAAAACCGTTCAGTTTAGAACGATGATAAACTACTGAAATCGCTGATGTTCTTACTCCCGCATCTCGCGGGCGCCGCGTTGCCCGCGGGGCCGCCGGGGCCTCTCAGTGCCGCTTCATCAGGATCATCTTGTCCTGCGTCATGTCGTGCATGGTGTAGGGGATGCCGCCGGTGCCGTAGCCGGAGACGCGCCGGCCGGCGAAGGGCATCCAGTCGACGCGGAAGCTCGTCGGGTCGTTGATCATCACGGCCGAGGCTTCGAGCCGGTTCGCCGCCCGCAGCGCGACGTCGATATCCTGCGCGAAGATGCTCGACTGGAACGAGACCGGCAGGGAATTCGCGCGGGCGATGGCGTCGTCGAGATCGCGATAGCGATAGATCGCGACGGCGGGTCCGAAGATCTCCTCGCGCGAGATACGGGCATCCGGCTCCGGGTCGATCAGCACGGTGGGCTCCAGCGTCGTCTCGGACAGGCGCTTGCCGCCGGTGAGCAGCCTGGCGCCGCCCTTGACCGCCTCGTCGATCCAGGAGGCGACGCGGTCGGCCTCCTTCGGCGTGATCAGCGGGCCGACCTCGGTGTCCTTCAGGCTCGGATCGCCGGTGCGCAGCTTCTTCACCCGTGCGACCAGCCGCTCGGTGAAGTCGTTGACGATCGCGTCATGGACATAGATGCGCTGCGTCGACACGCAGACCTGCCCGGCATGGTAGTAGCCGCCCTTCACCAGCGGCTCGATGATGGTGTCGAGATCGGCGCTCCTGTCGACGATCGCCGGAGCGACGCCACCATGCTCCAGCGCCGAGCGTGTGCCGGGGCTGAGCTTGGAGTGCAGATACCAGCCGACCTTGGCCGAGCCGATGAAGCTGAGGAAGGCGATGCGCGGATCGGTGGCGAGTTTCTCCGCCAGCGCCGTCTCGGTGGGGACGAAGCTCTGGCACCAGGCCTCCGGCAGTCCCGCTTCATGCACGAGCTGGACGAAGTCGAGGCATGAGAGCGGCGTCGTGCCGGCCGGCTTGACGATGACCGGGCAGCCGGTGGCGATCGCCGGCGCGACCTGGTGGACGATCAGGTTGAGCGGGTGGTTGAAGGCGGAGATCGCGGCGACGATGCCGATCGGCTCCTTGGTGGTGAAGGCCCAGCGCCCATCGGCCGCGGCGGAGAGCCCCATCGGGATCTCGCGGCCGGCGAGGTTGCGCAGTTCGTCGGCGGCGTTGTGGACGCCGTCGATGGCGCGGTTCGTCTCGACGATCGCATCCGGCAGGGGCTTGCCGCCTTCGCGCGCGATCTGCATGGCGAAATGGTCGCGCTTGCCTTCCATCAACCCGGCGAGCTTGCGCAGGATCGCGATGCGCTGATGCGGCTTCAGCCAGCTGTCGCGGTTCGCGAAGACCTGCTGGGCGGTTTGCAGCTTGCGTTCCAGCGCGGCTTCGTTCTCGGTCTCGATCTCGCGGATCGGGGCGCGGTCATAGGCTTGAACAACCTGGAGCATGGTTTTCTCTCCTGTGGAACGCTGGCGTCATGCTTCCGAGCCCTCATCCTGAGGAGATCCGCGAGGGCCGTCTCGAAGGATGTTCCAGATGGTTCGGGAGCCTCCTGGAGCATCCTTCGAAACGCAAGCTCCGCTTGCTCCTCAGGATGAGGGCTTCGGCCGTGAGCCACTAAGCCAGATCGACGTCCGGCACCTTGTTGCGCAACTCCTCGACGAGGACGCGGGTGTTCTCGGAATAGTCGATCGGGCAGTCGACGAGATGGACCCCGCCACCCTTGAAGGCCGCGTCCAGCGTCGGCACCAGCGCCTCGGCCGAGGTCACGCGCGAGCCCTTGGCGCCATAGGCCTCGGCATAGCGCACGAAATCGGGGTTGCCGAAGGTCATGCCGAAATCGGGGAACTTGTCGACGGCCTGCTTCCAGCGGATCATGCCGTAGGCGCCGTCGTTGAGCACGAGCACGACGAGGTTGAGACCGAGCCTCACCGCCGTCTCGAGCTCCTGCGAGTTCATCATGAAGCCGCCATCGCCGCACACCGCCATGACGCGCCGCTGAGGGTTCAGCATCGCCGCCATCATCGCCGAGGGCAGGCCGGCGCCCATCGTTGCCAGGGCGTTGTCGAGCAGCAGCGTGTTGGCGACATGGGTGCGGTAGTTCCGCGCGAACCAGATCTTGTACATGCCGTTGTCGAGGCAGACGATGCCATCCTCCGGCATCGCCGCGCGTACGTCATGGACGAGCCGCTGCGGGGTCACCGGGAAGCGGTCCTCCTCGGCGCGGGCATTGATCTTCGCCAGGATCTTCTGGCGCAGTTCCAGCATCTGCTTCTGCTCGGGCAGCTTGCCTTCCAGCCGCTCGGCGAGCCCCGTCATCGTGGTACCGATATCGCCGATTACCTCGGCGTCGGGGTGATAGACCTGTTCGACGTTGGCCGACTGGTAGCCGATATGGACCACCTTCGGACCGCCGGCATTGCGCATCAGGAAGGGGGGCTTCTCGATCGTGTCATGGCCCACCGCGACGATCAGGTCGGCCGCCGCGACGGCCTCGTGGACATAGTCGCCCTCGGAGAGCGCGGCGGTGCCGAGATAGAGGTTGGAGCCGCCCGTCACGGCGCCCTTGCCCATCTGCGTGTTGAAGAAGGGCAGGCCGATGCGGCGCATGGCGGCCGAGAGCGGCTCGACCAGGCGCGGCCGGTTGCCGGCGGCTCCGATCATCACCAGTGGCCGCCTGGCGGCGAGGATCATCTCGGCGGCGCGGTCGAGCGGGGCTGCGGGCGCGACCGGCCGGTCGAGCGGGTGCACCGGGATCAGCGGGACGTCCTCGATCTCCTCGGCCGCCACATCCTCGGGCAGTTCGAGATGGACCGGGCCCGGCCGCTCTTCCATCGCCACGCGGAAGGCGTCACGCACGACCGAGGGTATGCTGCCGGGGCTGACGATCTGCCGCGTCATCTTGGTGAGCGGGCGCATCGAGGCGACGACGTCGACGATCTGGAAGCGCGCCTGCTTGGCGGTCATGATCGCCTTCTGTCCGGTGATCAGGATCATCGGCATCGCGCCGAGATGGGCATAGGCCGCGCCGGTCGAGAAGTTGAGCGCACCGGGGCCGAGCGTCGCCAGGCATACGCCGGGCTTCCCCGTGAGGCGCCCATGCGTCGCGGCCATGAAGGCGGCGGCCTGCTCGTGCCGCGTCAGCACGAGCTCTATCTTGGAATTGCGCAGGGATTCGAGGACGTCGAGGTTTTCTTCGCCCGGAACGCCGAAGACGCGGTCGACGCCTTCGTTCTCGAGCGCTTCGACCAGAAGATCGGAACCCTTCTTCATCGTCCGTGCCTTTCGCGGAAGCAGCCTCGCCGGACAGCAAGGCTAGGCCTTCGACGTAGGAAGGCAACTGGTTCCGCGGCAGGGCGCGTGACGCATGGCCGTCCTGTCGCGACGCGGCCCGGCCGGCCAGCCGGATCAGGCCGCCTGCTTCAGCGCGATCTCGAAGGGGGAGAGCGCCACCGTGCCGCCGCGCACCGTGGCCAGGGTGTTGCAGGGCAGGGCCTGCCAGCATTCGCGCGCGGCGTCGACCGGCTCGGATGCGACGACGACGCTGTCGGCGCGCGGGCAGAGATAGAGGCTCGGCGGCTTGGCGTCGGACGACCAGCGGACGGCATGGATGGTTTCGCCATCGGCAAGCGCCGCCGCGCAGCGCAGCGGCTCGCGCGTGCCCGCCTGCTCCATCAGGGCGAGCGCGTCGGAGAGGGCGGCGGCCAGCGCTTCGCCCGGCGCCATGCCCTCCTCCATGCGCGCCAGGGCGAGCAGGAACAGCGCCTCGGAATCGGTCGTGCCGGCGCGGGCGCCGTAGAGGGAATCCGGGATCAAAGCCTCCAGCCGCCGGCGGATCAGGCCGTAGCCGCCGATCTGGCCGTTATGCATGAAGAGGTAGCGGCCATGGACGAAGGGGTGGCAGTTCGCCCGCGTCGTTGCCGTTCCGGTCGCGGCCCTGACATGGGCGAAGAACAGATGCGAGCGCACCTGCTTGGCGATCGAGAGCAGGTTCTCGTCCGACCAGGCCGGCCTGACCTCGCGATACTGCCCCGGTTCTGCCCGTTCGCCATACCAGCCGACGCCGAAGCCGTCGCCATTGGTACCGGTCTTGGCCTCCTCGGCATGGAGCGACTGGTGGATCAGCGAATGGCAGGGCGAGGCGACGAGGTCCTCGAGAAAGACTGGCGCGCCCGAATAGGCGAGGAAACGGCACATCTCGGCCTCGAATCAGCCGGTGGGAGACGATGACGGGGAATATTCTTCTGCGAAGATGAATGCGGACATAATGATTTTCCGCCCCCTTCCGCGCTCCGGCTGTCGGGGCGGTCGCGACCGATTATTGCCGAAAAAACAGGCAGTCGCGTGCTTCGCCTTTCGTCCAATGGATAAGGGCGACACAGTCTTGCGTGGCGCGCATCCCTCCTATACCGATCCTGCGCGTAAACAGCGCATAATCAGATGCCCGGAGAGGTTTGTCCGGCGCATGGCGCCTCTCGACGGGAGCGGGAATGTGAAGGGCCTCCTCGCAGTCAGCCGTGTCATTGACGCGGTGAATGGCCAGATCGGCAGGAAGGTCGCCTGGCTGATCTTCGTGGCGGTGATCATCGCGGCCGGCAACGCGGTCATCCGCAAGATCTTCAACTGGTCGTCGAACTCGCTGCTCGAGCTGCAGTGGATGCTGTTCGGAGCGGTGTTCCTGATGTGCGCGTCCTGGACGCTGCAGGTGAAGGAGCATATCCGCATCGACATCGTGAACAGCATGCTGCCGCGGCGGGTGCGGCAATGGATCGAGCTGCTCGGGCACATCTTCTTCCTGATGCCGTTCGCGCTGCTGATCGTCTACCATTCGGTGCCGTTCTTCCTGCGCTCCTATGCGATCGACGAGCAGTCGCTCTCGGCCGGCGGCCTGGCCCAGTGGCCG
>NZ_FUYX01000017.1 GCF_900168195.1 Allobosea thiooxidans
CGGCCACTGGGCCAGGCCGCCGGCCGAGAGCGACTGCTCGTCGATCGCATAGGAGCGCAGGAAGAACGGCACCGAATGGTAGACGATCAGCAGCGCGAACGGCATCAGGAAGAAGATGTGCCCGAGCAGCTCGATCCATTGCCGCACCCGCCGCGGCAGCATGCTGTTCACGATGTCGATGCGGATATGCTCCTTCACCTGCAGCGTCCAGGACGCGCACATCAGGAACACCGCTCCGAACAGCATCCACTGCAGCTCGAGCAGCGAGTTCGACGACCAGTTGAAGATCTTGCGGATGACCGCGTTGCCGGCCGCGATGATCACCGCCACGAAGATCAGCCAGGCGACCTTCCTGCCGATCTGGCCATTCACCGCGTCAATGACACGGCTGACTGCGAGGAGGCGTCTCATGGCGTGTCCGGCAGGTTGTCGAGGAGATCGCGCCCCAGCGCTTTCCGCGGGTTCATCAGGTTCAGTGAGGCGAAGCAGCGCTTGAGCCGCGCCATCATCTCCAGCTCGACCGGGCTCTTGCCGTGCTGCAGTTCCGTGATCCGCAGGCGCCCGACGCCACGCTCCGCGGTGATGGAGCCTCCGGGCGCCGAGACGATGGCGTGGACGATGCGGTTCACCTCCGGCAGCCGGCCATGCCACGCCTCGGCAGGCTTATCCTCAGCCTGGATCGGGTTGTCGTGGATATCGCCGTCGCCGAGATGGCCGAAGGCGAAGGAGCGGATGCCGGGGAAGCGCTCTGCCACGGCCGGGCTCAAGCTCGATGCCGCGCCCGTCACGAGCGCGACGCGATCCTTCAGACGCATCGGCGTTTCCTTCCTTCCGCCGTTTGGGGCGGTTCCCGGCTTTTCGGGGTTGCTGCGAGACCGCGACGACGAGCGCCGCGCGGCCACGAACCCAGGTTTTCTCCATCTGGGCGCGGTCGTCGCTCTCGGGCCAGCCGAGATCGGCGAATAGCAGCTATAAGGAAACCGGCAGGGGTGCCGCGTTCAGCCGACCGCCTCGGGCGCATCCCGTTCGGTGCGTGGACGCAATCTGGGGCTTTCGAGATTGCGGGTGACGCCGCGCAGGATGTCGAGCGGCACGAGACGGGCGACCTCGTCCTGCACGATCCGCATCACGGCCCGTGTCAAAGGCGTGATCGGCTTGTTCGCCGGCGTCGCGAGCACCAGAAGCGCGCGCATCGAGGAGGAGCGGAACGGGCGCACGCGCAGCCTTCCGTCGCGGACTTCGCGATGCACCGCCCCGAAGGGCAGCACGGTCGGGCCGACGCCGCGCTCGACCAGTTGCTTCAGCGCGGCGACGCAATCCACCTCCGTCAGCACGCGCGGCCGCACGCCCTCGGCCGCGCAGGCGGCATCGACGACCCGGCGCAGGCCGTTCTCCGGTCCGGGCAGGACGCAGGCCCGGCTCGCCAGCTCCGGCAGCGAGACCGGCTCTATCGCGGCATCGGCGCGCGAGGAGGGCGGCTCGACCATGAACAGGTCCTCGAGCAGGAGCGGCGTCGCGATCAGGCTGCGGCTGCTGCGCGCGTCGTAGAGCACGGCGATGTCGACGCGCGCGGCCTCCGTCCATTCGAGGAGCACCGCGCTGAACGCCTCGCGCAGGCGCAATCGCGCGCGCGGAAACTCGGCGGCGAAGCGCAGGGCGAGGTCGGCCCCCATGCTGGCGGAGAGGGAGGGCGGCATGCCGAGGGTGACGCTGCCGGTGTTGTCGATGGCGCCGGCCGCGAGCTCGGTGCGGACATCGGAGAGCTGCCGCATGACGTCCTGCGCCACCTCCTCGAAGCGGCGCCCGGCCTCCGTCAGCGAGACGCCGCGGCCGTGGCGATAGAGCAGGTTCTGCTGCAGAGAAGCCTCGAGATTGCCGATCTGGCGGCTGAGCGCCGGCTGGCTGATGCCGAGGCGGACGGCCGCTCGCGACAGGCTGCCCGCAGCGACCGTTTCGAGGAAATAGCGGATTTGCTGCAGGTCCATGGCGCGCTCGCTTCGTGCCGCCTCTGTAGCAGCGGTTATAGCTCTTATCTACCGGACTGCATGGCCCAGCCGGCCAGGATCGCTAGGGTGCGGGCCAGAGCGACCGCGCCCGCGCGAGAAGAACCTGCGGGGAGCGGCGAACGAGAAGGAAGATCAGGGATGTCGCCCCGCCTGCCAGCTTGCGCCTCGCGAGAGGCCGTGAGCCACCCTGTTCCTTGCCGGTTCTCCCACGCATGAGCACGATCCTGAACGGGCTTCGCGTCGTCGAGGTTTCCGCCTTCATTGCGGCTCCTCTCGGTGGCATGACGCTGGCGCAGCTCGGCGCCGAGGTGATCCGCATCGATCCGATGGGCGGCAATATCGACTATCGCCGCTGGCCGCTCGCACCGTCCGGCGCCAGCCTCTATTGGGCCAGCCTCAACAAGGGCAAGCGCTCGGTCGCGATCGCCCTCGACAAGCCGGAAGGGCAGGAGCTCGCGGGCGCGCTGATCGCGCAGGCCGGCGAGGATGCCGGCATCCTCCTGACCAACCTGCCCGCCAGCGGCTGGATGAGCCACGAAGCCCTGTCGCAGCGCCGGGACGACCTGATCACGCTGCGGCTGACGGGCAACCATGACGGCAGCGGCGCCGTCGATTACACGGTGAACTGCGCGTCGGGATTCCCGCTGGCGACGGGCGTCGGCCCGGAACCGGTCAACCATGTGCTGCCGGCCTGGGACATCGCGGCGGGACTCTATCTCGCCACCGGGCTGCTGGCGGCCGAGCGGGCGCGCCGGCTCGACGGCAAGGGCCGGCAGGTCTCGCTGGCGCTGTCGGACGTGATGCTCGCGAGCGTCGGCAATCTCGGCTACATCGCCGATGTCCAGGTCAACGGCGCCGTGCGCCCGCCGCTCGGCAACGACCTCTACGGCGCGCTGGGACGCGACTTCGCCACCGCCGACGGGCGGCATGTCATGATCGTGGCGATCTCCAACCGGCAATGGCGCGCCATCGGCCGCGCGACCGGCCTCACTGAGAAGCTCGCGATGATCGGCCCGCTGATGGATGTCGACCTCGATACGGAGGGAGGCCGCTTCACCGCGCGTGCGGCGATCTTCGCCGTGCTCGAACGCTGGTGCGCCGCGCGCAGCCTCGCCGAGATCGAAGCCGCCTTCGACGGCTCCGGAGTGCTGTGGGGGCCCTATCGCGATTTCGGACAGCTCGTGCGCGAGGACGAGCGCTGCTCGGTGGCGAACCCGATGTTCGGGACGATCGACCAGCCCGGGGCAGGACCCGTCCTGGCGCCGGGCTCGCCGCTGGCCTTCTCGGGCGGCGCGCGCCGCCCGCCGCTTCCTGCGCCGCTGCTCGGCCAGGACACTGAGGCCGTGCTCGCCGACAAGCTCGGCCTCTCGACCGCGGCCATCGGCAAGCTCTTCCAGGCCGGCATCGTCGCCGGTCCCCAGTCCGTCGCATTCTGAGACCGCTCATGCCGATCACGACCGACCACGACGCCCTGCTCGCGAGCTGCGCTTCCCTGCTTTCCGCTGCCGAGGCGCTGCACGCCGCGACACGCGCCGCCGTCGCGCAGATGCTGGCGCCCGACGGGCGGGTCGATGCCGAACGCGTCGAGGCGCATCAGTTCGCGGCGCATGGCTTCGCCTGGCAGGCGACTTATGTCGAAGCGCTGCGGCAGACGCTCTCCTGGGCCGGTCGCCTTGCTGCCAGTGGCCGGCTGGGCGCGGCGGAAGCCGCCATGCTGCAGCTGGGCTTCGCCGAATATGGCGCGCAGCTCGCCGGCGGCATCGCGATGAGCCAGACCGAAACGGTGCGTCCATCCGATATGGGCGTGGCGGCGGATGTCGTCGCGGCCTTCGCCGCCGAGCCGGCGCTCGCCCGGCTCTCGCAACTCCCGGCTCTCGAGACTGCGCGGCGGGTGCTCGCCGGCGAGCTGGCCGAGGGCCGCTTCGGCACGCTCGCTCTCGATGACGACATCCTGGAGGCGACGCGTGAGCAGTTCCTGCGCTTCGCGGCGAGCGAAGTCGCTCCCCATGCGCCGGGCTGGCATGCCCGCGACGAGCTGATCCCGCTGCAACTCGTGCAGAAGCTCGCCGATATGGGCGTGTTCGGCCTGACGATTCCGGAGGAATATGGTGGGACCGGCCTCGGCAAGGTCGCGATGTGCCTGGTCTCGGAGGCGCTGAGCGGTGGCTATATCGGCGTCGGCTCGCTCGGCACCCGTTCCGAGATCGCGGGCGAGCTGATCCGCCTTGGCGGCACGGAGGAGCAGAAGGAGCGCTGGCTGCCGCGCCTGGCTTCGGGCGAAATCCTGCCGACGGCGGTGTTCACCGAGCCGAACACCGGTTCCGATCTCGGAAGCCTGCGGACGCGGGCGGTACGCGACGGCGACGTCTACCGCGTCCATGGCGCCAAGACCTGGATCACGCATGGAGCCCGCTCCGACCTGATGACGCTGCTGGTGCGCACCGACCCGCAGGCCGAAGGCTATCGCGGGTTGTCGATGCTGCTGGCGGAAAAGCCGCGCGGCAGCGATGCCGATCCGTTCCCGGCCCCGGGCATGAGCGGGACCGAGATCCCCGTGCTCGGCTATCGCGGCATGAAGGAATACGAGATCTCGTTCGACGGCTTCGAAGTGCCGGTCTCCGGCCTGCTCGGCGGCGTCGAGGGGCAGGGCTTCAAGCAGTTGATGGAGACCTTCGAGAGCGCCCGGATCCAGACAGCCGCCCGCGCGCTCGGCGTCGCCCAGAACGCGCTCGAGCTCGGCCTCTCCTATGCCCAGAGCCGCGCCCAGTTCGGCAAGGCGATCCTGGCCTTCCCGCGCGTCCATGCCAAGCTCGCCTTCATGGCGACGGAGACGATGATGGCGCGGCAGCTCTCCTATTTCGCGGCGCGGCAGAAGGATGACGACCGGCGCTGCGACATCGAGGCGGGCATGGCCAAGCTGCTCGCCGCGCGCGTCGCCTTCAGCAATGCCGATTGCGCGCTGCAGATCCATGGCGGCAACGGCTACGCGCTCGAATACCCGATCAGCCGCGTGCTCTGCGACGCGCGGATCCTCTCGATCTTCGAGGGCGCGGCCGAGATCCAGGCCCAGGTCATCGCGCGCGGCCTGCTCGGCCGCTCGAACTAGCGCGGGGCGCTTTTTGACGGAAACACGGTCATCCCGGACGGAGCCAAAGCTGGGATTCGGGATGACCGCGGCTCCGTCGAAGCCGATCGATCCCGGCCATCAGCCGAGTCCGCCGCATGTCCGAAACGGGACACGGCAACTTGCCGTCTCGCGCAAAAGGGAAGGGCCGAAAGCGGATTCCGCTTTCGGCCCTTCCTGCGTTCGAGTGTTGTGCGAGCCCGCCCCGCGCAGGCCGGGCTCGCCGAGCGATCAGCGGCGGAGCGCCCTCAGGACGATGCTGTCATAGGAGTACTCGGAGACCTGGTTCCAGGTCGCGGACTCCTGCTGGAAGCGTCGCGCGCTCTCGTAGATCTTCTTGAACTCGGCGTTGCTGGCGCAGAGCTCCTCATAGAGTTCCTGCGAGGCCTTGTAGGCCGCGTCGATGATCGGGGCGGGGAAGGGGCGCAGCTTGGCGCCGCTCGCCACCACGCGGCGCAGCGCCGGCGGGTTGAGGTTGTCGTAGCGCGCGACGGCGTCGATGTTGGCGAGCGCCGCTGCGGAGGTCAGGGCCGCCTGATAGTGCTTGGGCAGCTTCTCCCACTGGGACGCGTTGATGAAGAAATGCTCCATCGACGTGCCGTCCCAGAAGCCCGGATAGTAGTAGTAGGGCGCGACGCGATAGAGGCCGAGGCGCTCGTCGTCATAGGGGCCATTGAACTCGGCGGCGTCGATCGTGCCGCGCTCGAGCGCCGGGTAGATGTCGCCGCCGCCGACCTGCTGCGGCACCGCGCCGAGCTTGGCGAGGATGCTGCCGCCCAGCCCGGAAATGCGGAACTTCAGGCCCTTGAGGTCGGCGACGTCGTTGATCTCCTTGCGGAACCAGCCGCCCATCTGGCAGCCCGTATTGCCGCCGGGAAGCGCGACGATGTTGAACTTGCGGAAGAAGTCATCGAGCAGCTTCTTGCCTTCGCCGTGGTAGACCCAGGCGTTCTGCTGGCGGGTGTTGAGCCCGAACGGCACATGGGTGCCCAGCGCGAAGGTCGGGTCCTTGCCGACATAGTAGTAGGCGGCGGTGTGGCAGATCTCGACGGTGTTGTTCGAGACGGCGTCCATGGCCTGGAGGGCGGGGACGACCTCGCCGGCAGCGAAGACCTGGATCTGGAACTTCCCGTCCGTCGCCTCGGCGAGGTTCTTCGCCATGACTTCGGCGCAGCCGTAGAGAACGTCGATGTTCTTCGGGAAGCTGGAAACCAGCCGCCAGCGGATGGTGGGCTCGCTCTGCGCGATGGCGGGCGCCGCGATGGCGGCGCTGCCTATCGCCCCGGCCGCCGCCGTCTTCAGAAAATCGCGTTTCCTCATTGCTTCCTCCGGATGCCTCTCGATGGCCGAGATGGTTTTAATTCATTGTATGAATTTGTAATTCAAATCTAGCATGGCGCCCGAGATGGTGCTAGTCGAATTTCATTCCCGGCTGCGCCGAGGCGCGGGCGGATGGTGAAACGATCGACGGAGTGCTCTTCGATGCTCGAGAAGAATCTGATTGGCGGAAACTGGGTCGGCGGCGCGCAGGCTCTCGAAATCCGCAACCCGTCCGACCTCAGCGACGTGATCGCGACCTATGGACTCGCCGGGAAGGGCGAGGTCGAGGCCGCTTTCGCCGCCGCCCGCAAGGCGCAGCCGGCTTGGGGCCGCGCGACGCTGGAGCAGCGTTCTCTGGTGCTTGAGGCGATCGCCCGCGGCATCTTCGACAACAAGGACAGGCTCGCGCAGATCCTCGCCCGCGAGGGCGGCAAGACCGTTCCGGACGCGCTCGGCGAGGTCATGCGCGCCGGCCATATCGCGCGCTTCTTCGCCGGTGAGGCCCTGCGCATGCCGGGCGAGAAGCTCGGTTCCGTACGGCCGAACGTCGATGTCGAGATCACGCGCGATCCGGTCGGCATCGTCGGCTTGATCACGCCCTGGAACTTCCCGGTCGCGACCCCGATGTGGAAGATCGCGCCGGCGCTCGCCTTCGGCAACGGCGTGGTCTGGAAGCCGTCCGAGAAGACGCCCGGCATCTCGGTCGCGATCGCCGAAATCGTGGCGGCTTCCAGCATTCCGGCGGGGGTCTTCAATCTCCTGATCGGGGCCGGGCCGGATGTCGGCGCCGCGGTCATCGCCAATGCCGACGCGATCTCGTTCACCGGCTCCTCGACCACCGGCCGGCGCATCGCCGTTGCCTGCGCCGAGCGGCTGATCCGCTGCCAGATGGAGATGGGCGGCAAGAACCCGCTCGTCGTGCTGGACGATGCCGATCTCGAGCTCGCCGCCGACATCGCCGTCAACGGCGCCTTCTTCCAGCAGGGCCAGCGCTGCACCGCGTCGAGCCGCCTGATCGTGACGAACGGCATCCATGATGCCTTCGTGAAGGCCTGCGCCGAGCGAATCGCCAAGCTCCGCGTCGGCCACGCGCTCAAGGCCGACACCCAGATCGGTCCGGTGATCGACGACACGCAGTTCCGCAAGAACCTCGGCTATATCGACATCGCCAAGGGCGAGAATGCGCGCCTCGCGACCGGTGGCGAGGCCCTGGAGCTCGAGACCAAGGGCTACTACCTCGCCCCGACCCTGTTCGCCGACACCACGAACGCCATGCGCATCAACCGCGAGGAGGTGTTCGGCCCGGTCGCGACGGTGATCCGCGTCGCCGATTACGAGGAGGCGCTCGCCGTCGCCAACGACACCGAGTACGGGCTGTCGGCCGGCGTCTGCACCACCTCGATGAAGCATGCCCGGCATTTCCAGCGCAATGTCGAGGCGGGCATGACCATGCTCAACCTGCCGACGGCCGGCGTCGACTACCACACGCCGTTCGGCGGCCGGAAGGCGTCGAGCTACGGGCCGCGCGAGCAGGGCCGCTACGCCGTCGAGTTCTACACCCAGATCAAGACCAGCTACCTGCTGGCCTGAACGACACCATAAAATCCAGAGGAAACGCCCATGACCACACCCAAGATCGGTTTCATCGGCCTCGGCCGCATGGGACGCCCGATGGCGTCCAACCTGCAGCGCAATGGCTTCGCGACGCTCTCCTACGACGTGAATCCGCAGGGCATCGCCGCTCTCGTCGCACTCGGCGGCCGCGCCGCCGGCTCGATCGCCGAGGTGGCGCGCGAATCCGACATCGTCTTCACGATGCTGCCGGCCCATCCCGAGGTGCGCGCCGTCGTGCTCGACGGCATCGTGCCGCATGCCAGGCCCGGCACGCTCGTGGTCGACATGAGCACGATCGACCCGCTGGCGACGGACGAGGTCGCAGCGGCGGTGGAAGCTGCCGGCCTCGGCTTCGTCGACGCGCCGGTCGGGCGGCTCGCAACCCATGCGGACCGCGGCGAGTGCCTCTTCATGGTCGGCGCCTCGCCGGAGAATTTCGAGCGGGTCAAGCCGATGCTCGAGGCGATGGGCACGACGATCCATCATTGCGGCCCGGCCGGCGCCGGCATCCGCATGAAGGTGGTGAACAACTATCTGGCGATCGCGGCCTGCCAGCTCAACGCCGAGACGCTGACACTGGCCGCCCGCTTCGGCCTCGACGTCGAGCGCACCATCGACATTCTCAACGGCACCACCGCCAATAACGGCCATCTGAAGACCAATTTCCCGGTCAAGGTGCTGGCCGGCGATATCGAGCCCGGTTTCCAGATCGACCTCGCCCACAAGGATCTCGGCCTGGCGCTGACCTCGGCCTCTTCGATGAAGGTGCCGCTCGCGATGGGGGCGGCGGCGCGCGAATGCCTGCAGCTAGCCCGTTCGCGCGGCTTCGGCGGCAAGGACTTCTCGGCGCTGCTCGACGCCTGGTGCGATCTCGCCGGCGTCGAGGCGCCGCGCCTGCCGTCCAAGACCTGACCTCCCGATTGCCGACGCCGACACCGCTTCCTGAAAGCTGCCGCCATGACCGTGCCCGTCGCGACCGAAAGCGCGTACCTTCTCGATATCTACGCGCGCTATCGGCGCGACCCGCTTTCTGTCCCGGCGGACTGGCGCGTCCATTTCGAGGAGATGGAACCGGAAAGGGCGGCCCCGCGCGGAAGCGGCGAGGCGCTCGGCCTGCGGCTGGTCGATGCCTATCGCCGCTTCGGCCATCGCGAGGCGGCGCTCGATCCGCTCGACCTTGCGCAGCGGCCTGCGGCGATCGCCCTGGAGCGCCTGCGCGCCGAGGTGGCCGCGCAGCCTGGCCTGGCGAGCCGCATCACCCTGGCGGGCGAGCCGCGCGAGACGACGCTCGCTGCGCTCGCCGCGGAGCTCCATCGGCTCTATGCCGGGCCGGTCGGGCTCGAGGCGCAGCAGGTCGAGGACGATGAGGCCCGCGACTGGCTGCACGCCGCCTTCGAAGCGATGTTCGCGGCCGATGCGCCGGCCGACCTGGCGAACCGGGCGCTCTACGCCATCGTGCTGGCGGACAGCTTCGAGACGTTCATCAAGGTCAAGTTCCCCTCGAAGAAGCGGTTCGGCGTCGAGGGGGCGGAGGGCGCGATCGTCTTCCTGCGCGAATTGCTGCGCGAAGCCTGCCTCTCCGGCTTTGGCGAGACGGTGATCGGCGGCATGCATCGCGGCCGCCTCGCCACACTTGCGACCGTCCTCGGCAAGCCGGTCGGCACGCTGCTGGCCGAAATCAAGGGCCGGGACCTGACCGATGGCGGCCCCGACTTCACCGGAGACGTACCCTACCATCTCGGCTATGCCGGCGAGGTCAGCCATGGCGGGCGGCAGATGAAGCTGTCGATCTCGCCGCATCCGTCCCATCTGATGACGGTCGCGCCGGTCGTCACCGGGCTGGCCCGCGGCAAGCGCGGGAATGCCGGCGATGATGTGCTGTGCCTGCTTCTCCATACCGACGCTGCCTTCTCCGGGCAGGGGCTGGTCGGAGAAGTCCTGCAGTTGGGGGGGCTCGCCGGCTACGAGGTCGGCGGCACCGTCCATCTCGTCGTCAACAATCAGATCGGGTTCACCACCAACGCCTCCGAGGGCCGCTCGTCGCGCTACTGCACCGATATCGGCAAGATGGTCGGTGCGCCGGTGCTGCATGTGAACGGTGACGACCCGGTCGCCGTCGCCCGTGTCGCCGCGCTCGCGCTGGCCTGGCGCCGGCGCTACCGTCGCGACGTGCTGATCGACCTCGTCTGCTATCGCCGCAACGGCCATAACGAGCTCGACGAGCCGCGCTTCACCCAGCCGAAGGTCTGGGCCGCGATCGATGCCCGGCCGTCGCTGCGCGAGAGCTTCACGGCGGCCGTCGCCCGGCTCGACGCCGCGGCGCCGGACCGGGTCGCGGTCCTGGCGGAAGCGTTCAAGGCCGAGATGCAGGACGGCTACGCCGCCATCGAGAGTCTCCGCCCGAACGCTGCCCCGGCCCGGGCCGAAAGCTGGACCGGTATCCAGCGGGCAGGCGCCCGGGACGTGCTCGCCCGTGTCGAGACGGGCGTTCCGGCCGAGCGCCTGCGCGAGATCGGCCGCGCCATCTGCCGGATCCCGCCCGAGCTCAAGCCCCACGCCAAGGTCGCGCAGTTCTACAAGGCACGCCTCGAGACGATCGAGGCAGGCAGCGACATCAATTTCGCGACGGCGGAAGCGCTGGCCTTCGCGTCGCTGCTGGCGGAAGGCGTGCCGGTGCGGCTCTCTGGGCAGGATTGCGTCCGCGGCACCTTCACCCAACGCCATCTCGCCGTGCACGACGTCGAGACGGGCGGCCACCTCATGCCGGTGGCGAGCGTCGCCGAGGAGGGCGCCGCATTCGAGGCCGTGAACAGCCCGCTCTCCGAATATGGCGTGCTCGGCTTCGAGTATGGCTACAGCCTCGCCGATCCGAACCGGCTGGCGGTGTGGGAGGCGCAGTTCGGCGACTTCCTCAACGGCGCCCAGATCATGGTCGACCAGTTCATCGTCTCGGCGGAGGCGAAGTGGGAGCTGATGTCAGGCCTCGCCATCCTGCTGCCGCATGGGCTGGAGGGGCAGGGGCCCGACCACTCCTCCGCCCGGGTCGAACGGCTGCTGCAGCTCTGTGCCGGCGGGAACATGATCGTCGCCAATCCCTCGACGCCCGCCAATCTGTTCCATCTCCTGCGGCGGCAGGTGAGGGCGCCCTGGCGCAAGCCGCTCTTCGTCATCGCGCCGAAGGCGCTGCTGCGGCAGAAGGCGTGCGTTTCCGTGCTCGACGAGATGGCGGCCGGCACCGCGTTCCGCCCGATCGTCGCCGAGGACGCTGCGAAGCCGGCGCGTCGCGTCGTGCTGTGCTCGGGCAAGATCGGTTACGAGCTCGCCGCCGCCCGCGCCGGGTGCGGGCTCGAGGACGAGGTCGCGATCATCCGGCTGGACCAGCTCTATCCGTTCCCTGCCGACGATCTCGCCACGGCATTGGCCCGGCACGGCGACGCCGAGTGGCTCTGGTGCCAGGAGGAGCCGGAGAACCAGGGGGCGCTCGCCTTCGTCCAGCACCAGCTCCGGCAGGATCCCCGCTTCGCCGGCCGCGCCCTGGCGGTCGTCGCCCGCCCGCCGTTGCCGGTCGCGGCCGGCGGCTCGATCGAGCGCCACGAGAGCGAGCAGGCCGCCTTGATCGGGCGGGCGCTTGACCTGACGGGGGGCGATGCCTGAAGTGGGCGCACCGCCCTTGCTTCCCCGTTTCCTTTTCCGCCGGCGGCCGGAGACCATCCCGGCGCATCACATGGCCCGACGACGCATCCATGCCCTCCTTTGAACCCGTTCGCGCCATCACCCGCGGCCTGACGGTCCTGCGCCTCGTCAGCGAGCAGAGCCCGATCACCGCGACCGATCTGGCGCGGGCCGCCAAGCTGCCGCAGCCGACGGTGGTGCGGATCCTGGAGACGCTGATCGAGGCGGGCTACGTCTATCGTCGCTCGGACGGGGTGACTTTCGGCGTCACTGCGCGGACCAAGGTGCTGAGCAGCGGCTACGACGCCACCTCCCGCCTCGTCCAGCTGGCCGAGCCGCTGATCGAGACGCTGCGGGCCGAGATCGGGTGGCCCTCCAATCTGGCGACGCTGGAGGACGATGCGATGGTCATCGTCTACACCAACCGCAACGCCAAGGGCCTTTCCATCCCGGGCCGGCTCGGCGCACGCATCCCGCTGCTCGCGACGGGCGTCGGCATCATGCAGCTCGCGGGGCTTCCGCCCGATGCGCTGCAGGACCAGCTCGAACGCCTCCGGCAGTCGAAGGAGCTCTGGGACGCTTCGCCCGAACTCTGGGAGGGGCTCGACGAGCGGCTCGCGACGGCACGGCAGAACGGCTACGCCTTCGCGCATGAGCGCTATCTCGACGCCGTCTATCAGTCCCAGATCTGGGCGGTGGCGGTGCCCATCATCGTCGATGGGAGGACGGTGGCCGCGCTGAGCAGCCTCGTCCTGCGCGGTGCCGGGCCGCGGCAGCGGCTGCTCGACAGCATCCTGCCGGCCTTGCGCCGGACATCGGCGACGATCGGTTCTCAGCTCGCCGCCGAAACCTGAGCTGCGCCCGGTCCGGTCGGCCTAGAACCGAAGGCTCAGCGCCAGGATGGGTCCGTGCTGAAGCATGTCGAACGCGTAGAGGCGGCGACCGCTGCCCTGCTCATAGTCGACGGAAAGCGCGCGGTAGCCGACGACGCCGGAATAGGTGACGCCGTTCTTCTCGGCGAAATCGAAGCTATAGGCCGCGATCGCCTGCCACGAGAACCTGCTGCCGCCGCCGCCGATATCGCCGCGCAGAAGCAGTTCCTGCCCCGGCGCCACGGCGAAACGCACCCGCGCACCGACGAAGCCGTCGAGCCAGTCGACGGCACCGGAGCGGGCGATGGCCCTGTCGTTCGTCAAGCTGAGATCGCCGACGTCGAGCGTCGCGGCGCGCTCGAACGACAGATGGGCGCGCTGATACCAGTAGCGCGCGCCACCCAGGACATCGAAGCCGACCGATCCGAAGCGTGCGACCTCGTATGCGGAGCCGATCTCGAGCGTCGCCATCGAGATCGTCATGTCGGCTGCGGCCCCTATCGTGCCCGTCACGCCCGGCGCCATGCTGCGCGACCTGACGCCGCTGCGGTCGATGCCAAGCTTCGACCAGAGGAAGTTGCCATAGAAGGAAAGCGGGCCCTTGCGGGCTTCCAGCTCTCCCATCAGGCCGATCAGCGTGCCGCCATCGCCCGCCGTGGCATCGACGATGTCGATGAAGCTCGCGGAGACCTTGGCGCTTCTTCCCTTCACGGTCTGCTTGCCGTCGATCGAGGTGAGCCAGCCATAGGGGGTGAAGCGAAACGCCCACCCCGATGTCATGACGGGGGGCGTGGGCGTCGCCGCGGGCAGTGGATCGGCTGCCTCCGCTCTCGCGCCGCCCAACGCCAGGGCGGCAAGGAGGGCAAGCCGGCAATGTCTGACGATGCGTCTCAATTCAACGGTCCTCAATCGCCGGCGGGTGAACCGAACTGGTAGTCCTTCTGTAAGGCCTTGTCAGAAGAAGCATAGAGAGCCTGGCATTCCGAAAAATAGAAGTTCTGGGGCTGCCTGTTGACCGGGTTCGCGCAGATGGCTGCGAGTTGCTCCTGCCGCGATTGCGAGGTCTGACAGCCGCTGAGAACGGCGCTTGCCAAAAAGGCCGAGCCAATCAATCGAATCGATGTCATTTGATCGCTCCTTTTCGAGTTCGGGCGAAAAGCCGGGCCGAGAATCCGGCCCGGATATCCATTGGAAGGGCCGCGCCTTCTGGTCAGGGCTTCATCTTGATGCCCTGCTCGGCGCGCATGTCCTTGAACACCACGGCGATGGCTTCGATCACGCGCTTGTTCTGATTGGCCTTGCAGTACTGGATGACCTCGTGCTCGGCCTCTTTTCCACGCTTGACGTTGAGCATGTGCTTCCGCGCAAGGCCGTTGTACCAGCCGCTATACCAGGTCGTCAGCATGTCTGCGTCTTCCTGAAACGTTCCCGCCAGCTGTGCACAGGTTAGTTTCTGCACGTCGATGTAACCCTTGTCGTCCGCATAGGCGCCCAGGGCGGTCTGCGCGACGGCGGGGGACGCAAGCATCGTTCCGAGGAACGCTGCAGCCATTGCTTTCCGGATCATTTCTTTGCCTCGCAAAATCGTGCCGACAATCATCGAGAAGGAACTTCACAGGTGCCGGTTCAGCCCTGCTTTTCGGCGGCGGGGATCGTCCAGGTGCCGTTGATGATCGAGGGATCGGTTTCGCTCGGCCAGTACATGCGGAGCATCAGGATGAAGCCATCCGCAGGTGCGGGAAGCCAATTCGATTCCTTGTCCTTTCCCGGTGATTCATGCTGGATGTACAGGTCCGTGGAACCGTCCGGATTGGACTGCAGGCTCTGGCGGGCGCTGATCGAGTAACGGTTCAGCGGGTTGTTCACGAAGAAATACTTGTCGTCATACATGGTCAGCGACCAGAAGCCGTCAGCCGGCGGCAAGTGGCCTTTGGGGAAGCGCATGACGTATTTGTTCTTCCCGCTGTACTTGCGGCCGACGGCATCCCGCTGCGAGGTCGGATAGACCGCGTCCTGCGGGCGGTTGGCGCCGAGGCCGATGGCGGTGACCAGCGCCCGCATCAGGTAGTCGGTGCCGTAGATGCCGGTCCTCGTCGTGAAGGCCCAGCCGTTCTCGTCCTTGACGGCCTTGTTGATCTTGAACTGCAGCATGATCCTGTCGAAGGCGACTTCGGGGACGCGTTTCGCCAGGTCGACATTGAACTTGCTCTCGTCGAAGTCCTGCCCCGGAACGATGCCGATCCGTGCGAACCGCGCCAGCTGGGGAGCGTCGGCCGCTGACGGCGGATTGCTCTTCATCAACTCGCAGAGCAGCTTGAAATAGGACACCGCATCCATGCGGTTGACCTGGTCCCGCACCGGGGACTTCATGTCGATCGAGGGATCGACCTTGCCGGGGTGCGGCGTGTAGGCCTTGCCGTAGGCGCTGAGCGGGACGAGCTTGAACTCGTCCTGCAGCTTGTGAACCGCGGCGTAGTCCTCGGGCGTGCCGGTGCAATAGATGCGGCCGAGCAGCCAGACGATGTTCGTGGAGGATTTGTATTCCTTGACGCCCTCCGGCAGCGTGCCATTCCAGCCGGGGCCGGTGATGGCGTAGGTCTGGGGCCCGGTGCCGGTCGTGCGTTTGCCCGGCACCTGGAAGACGGTCGTCCAGCCGTCGAGCATCGGCAGCAGGAAGTATCGCCCCTTCATGTCGGGAACGCTGAGAACCCAGGGTTCCTTGCCGACATCGAGGAACGAGGTGGTGTAGAGCGTGTCCGCGTTGGGCGCGGTGACGTCCCTGAAGGACGCGTCGGGATAGTTGCGCAGCTTGATGATATGCCCCATGGGCGCGCGCGTTCCCACGGGCTCGGCCACGTTGGTGAAGACCCGCCGGGTCATCTCCATGGTGACCAGCGGGTAACCAAAGATGTAGGCGTCGGTGGCCAGCCAGAAATCCTCCAGGCCTTCGCCAATGCCGAGGAAGGCTCCCTGCTCGGCGAGCGCCGAGTGTCCCATCATCGTGCTGGCGAGCATTCCTGCGCCGCCGAAAGCCGCAGTCCGCCGTGTGATCTTCATCGCACTTCTCCGCCTTGCGCCAAATTGAAGCGCGCCGGGTGAGCTTTCGCCGCCGCATGCCCGGTCACCGCTCGCGAAACCGGGCGTCTCCGAGCTCCGAAGCGGGCTTGCTCGGCAACGGTGATTTACGCTTGGTTATTTGGCGCCTGCGCCGGAGCGGAATCTTGCCATTTCGCGCCAAAAGCGAGCACGAGAAGGCCGACCCAGGGTGCGCGCTTCCCTTGCTGCAGCCCTGTCACTTCCGCTGCTGGCGCCTGTAGTTCGCAGGCTGGATCTTCATCAGGCGCCTGAAACTGCGAGAGAAACTGGTCGGGCCGGTATAGCCGAGGAGCAGGGCGATCCGCGAGATCTTCTCGTCGGTTTCGGCCAGCAGGCGGCAAGCGGTGACAAGCCGGACCTCGGCGACGATTTCGCTATGGCTCGTTCCGCTGGCCGCAAGATGCCGCTGAAGCGAGCGGGCGCTGAACCCTAGCCGGCTTGCAATATGTTGAAGTGAAGCGCCACTCTGCAACGACGCGGCGACTGCTTCTCGCACGGCGTGTTGGGAAGGGACATGCCCGAGTTTCATCGTCTCGTCGCGAAAGGGCGAAACCTTCGCGTCTCCGTTCACTCAGTCCGTCATTTACCGATCGCCCTGACCGCGCGTCTGGCCATCATCCGCCAAAATCGGATGGGCGCGAAACCGCGTGGGTATGAATTCTCTTGGGTACGAAATCTCTTTGGGCGACGACCCGTGCGCCGCCTGACGCTGATGTACAAGGTCGTTCTGTTTTGCAGCCTTGGGGGAGGCGAGCATCATGAGCAGGATTCCCATAACGCGTTGCCAGTTCCTCATCCCGTTCGCGGATATCTACGATGAGATCGGCGCACCTACCGCGTCGCTGTTGGAGAAGTTTCGCCTGCCGACCTCGCTTATGGAGAAAGCGGACGATTTCGTGCCGCTGCTGCGCGCGGTGGACTTCGCCGAAAGAGGGCAGCAATCACAGGGCATCGTCGATTTCGGCTTTCAGGCCGCGAAGCGGCTTGAATTCTGTCACCTCAGTGCGAGGCTCAGGACGGTCGTCGGATATTCGCCGACGCTGTTCACCGCCCTGCAGCAGGTCTGCAAATTGGCGACGCTCGAAGACAACGTCCTCAATATGTGGCTTGAGCACAGCGACGACCATGTGAAGATATGTAGCAAGCTCATCGGCACCTCCGGCCTTGCCCATCTCGAGCATTCGCAGTGGCTGCAGAACATCTTCCCGATCCACATCGTGCGGCAGTTCGCCGGGCCGGGTTGGGAGCCTGCGACCATCGCTTTCGAAGCGCGCTACGTTCCGAGCCTGGAAACCCGGTCCTGCTGGCCCAATACGCGCTTCCTCTCCGGGCAGTTCGCCTCCTGGATCGAGGTGCCGCGCTCGTTCATGGCATTGACCAACGCCATCGGCGAGCTGTCGCCCGATTGTCTCGATGACGAGGCCACCTCCGCCGGAGATGACGTGATCCGGTCGCTCAGGCTGATGCTGCCGTCCTATCTGGACGAGGGAATTCCGAGCGTCGCCGAAATCGCGGAGATGGCGGGGACCAGCGTCAGGAGTCTTCAGCGCCGCCTCTCGCTCGCCGGCCTGACCTACTCGGAATTGCTGGAGGCGGCGCGGTTCGAAAAGGCCGCCAAGTTGCTGCGCACGACGGATGCGAAAGTCATCGAGGTCGCGTTTGCGGCGGGTTATGCCGACCCGGCGCATTTCACCCGCGCCTTTCGCCGCATGTCCGGCACGACGCCGCGTCGGTTTCGCCATGAAGCGCGGCCGCGATGAGCTTGCCGCCTTGCGGGGTGGTTGGAGAGGGAGCGGTACCGCCTCCCAACGGCACGCTCCCTCTCCGCAGGCATCCGGATGCCCGCGCCCGTCGCGAGTGCCATGTTGCGCTGGCCCATTCCGAAAACGAGCCAACGAGCGTTAGCGGGAGTAGGCCGACGCAGCGATTACGGCGGGATTAAATCGCCGTTACCGGTGACCCGATATCGCGCGTCGGCGAGGTGACGTGCCGACGGAGGTTCAGATCCAGACCCAGCGGCAGCGCTGGACGCGCCGGCCGCGCCGGTCCCGTTCCATCCGACAGACGCGGCGGCGCCGGACATAGCGGCGATGATGGCGATAGCGGCTGTCCCGGTGGTGCCAGTGCGGCGACGTGCCGGGGCTCTGCGCATATTCGAGCGGCAGCGCGTCCAGTGACGTGCCGGCGGTCGCTTCCGTTTCCGATGCCGGAAGCGATGGCGGAGCTGCCACCGCTTCGGTCACGCTCAAGGTGCGGCCGCCCGCCGCCGCCGCCGCGAAGATGCCGAGAATGAATGACCGACGCTGCATAGGCAGGTCCTTTCCTTGCCGTTCAAAGCAGGACGCGGCCGAACCCCCGATCGGAGTTCGCCGCCCCGGCCACTGCCGCCGCGAGGCAGGGATTGCTCCTGGGCCGGCGGCGGCCAAAGACCGCCGCGCGCGGCCGGGCAGCGACAGCGCCTTGTGACGAGAGCCACCGCGTCAGGATAGCGGCGCGAGCCGGCGGCCGCCTTGATCGCCCGTGCCAATCATGGGCGCCCCGTCCCAAATTGCGGTCCGGCCCGCGCGCCTATGCCTAGCCGCCCCGGTTGCTGTAGGCGCCCTCGGCTGCGGGCTCGCTGGCCGCCGGCGCCCTGGCTCGCGCCGCCAGATGCCGTTTCAGCGCCGAAAGCTGCTCCGCCGGCCATTGCCCGGCGCCGAGCACCGCGGTCCAGGCCTCGATGTAGTGCTCGGGGGCATAGACGTGCCCGTGGCCGATCGGCGTCCCGGCCGCCACGGCCATGTCGAGCGCCAGCTGCAGCATGGTGACGATCGGATACCAGCGCAGTTCTGCCGAGACGTCCGGCCCGCGCGGCGCGTCCATCCAGGACGGCCGGCGATAGGCGTCCCGGTAGTCGAAGAAGACGATCGGGTCGCTCGCATATTGCAGATAGACCAGCCGCATGGGGCCCCAGGGCCGATCGGGCGGGACGGTCGGGCCGCCCTGGTTCATGAAGCGCACGATGCGGCCGTCGCGGAATTCGGGGAGCCATTGCGGTGAGCCGGGGTTGCGGGCCTCGGTGATCGATCGCCAGAGCCGGCTTTCGAAGGGCGGGCCGCTCCACAGCGCGCCGTCGACCGGGTCTCCGATCATCTCGAACAGTTCGGCGGATTTCTGGGAGTTCATCGCGCCGAGGCTGAGGCCGTGCAGGTAGAGCTTCGGGCGCGCGTCGTGAGGCAGGGCCGTCCAGTAGCGGTAGATCTCGCGGAAGAGCGCATGGGCCGTGTCGGAGCCGAATTCCGGCTGGGCCAGAAGCGAAAGCGGGCTGCTCAGATAGGAATACTGCACCGCGACGCTGGCGATGTCGCCGTCGCGCAGATACTCGACCGCATCCATGGCCGAGGGGTCGACCCAACCGGTGCCCGTCGGGGTGATGATGACGAGCGTGGAGCGGGCGAACCCGCCGACACGCTTGAGCTCCTCGAGGGCTAGCTTCGCCCGCGCCTCGGGGCTGTCTGCACCGCGCAACCCGACATAGACGCGCAGCGGCTCCCGGGCCGGGCGGCCGCTCTGGGCGCTGATCTGCTCGGCGCTCGGCCCGCTGGCGATGAATTCGCGCCCGGCGCGGCCGAGCTCGCGCCAGCCGACGAGGGAGGCGGCGCTGCCGGTCTTGAGCGGATCGGTCGGCCGGGCGCGCTCCGGCTCGATCAGGGCGTCGAATTCGCGATAGGAGGAATCGAGCAGGCGGAAGACGCCGCGCGCCACGACGTCGCTGGCCAGCGACCAGAACAGCAGCGCCGCCAGGCCGATGCCGATGACGTTCGCCAGCCGGCGCGGGACGGCGCGCCGGACGATGCCTGCAAGCCAGTTCGCCAACCTCTTGAACAGGCGTGCGATCAGCAACACCAGAGCGAAGGTGACCAGGGCTACCGCGCACAGCTTGAGGGGATGCGATCCTGGCAGGGGCGGCAGCTCGAAGGCCGCCCGGACCGAGTTCTGCCAATCCGCCGCCTTCCACAGGAACAGCAGCGCAATCAGCAACGACAGCAGCAGCGCCGCTGCGTTCGCCAGCCGGCGCAGGCGCTCGGACGGTCCGGGCAGTTCGAGATAGCGCCAGAGCTGCCGCGACAGCACGCCGAGGCCATAGCCGATCGCGAAGCAGATTCCGGCCAGCGCACCCTGCGGAAGCGGGCCGCGCGGGATCAGCGTCGGCGTCAGAGCCGCGGCGAAGAGCAGGGTTCCTAGCGCCAGCCCGACGCCCGAGAGCGAGGCCAGCTGCCCCCGAATCCAGCGCTTCAACACGTCGATCCCCCGCCGCAACGGTACCGGTCGGTCATCGTGCCGCCCCGTCCGAGCGGGGGACGGTAGCAGCGGCGTCTCCCGGCTGGCAATCCGCCGCTGCGGGGGGCGGCGAGGTGTTGGCGCATGCCGAGGCTTTCCCGTCCGGCAGGTTTTCCGGGCGGCCGGGGTTGTGCTAGGCCCTGCCGACCGGTCCCCGGCGGCCGCAGCAGCGAGGTGTCCTTGAAGTTCCTGGTGACGGGTGGAGCGGGTTTCATCGGTTCGGCGGTGGTGCGCCGGCTGATCGGCGAGACGGCGCATGAGGTCTGCGTGGTCGACAAGCTGACCTATGCCGGCAACCTGGCCTCGCTCGCGCCCATCGCGGCGAGCGAGCGCTACCGCTTCGAGAAGGCCGATATCGGCGATGGCGAGCGGATGCGCGCGATCCTCGCCGAATTCCGCCCGGACATCGTGATGAATCTCGCCGCGGAGAGCCATGTCGACCGCTCGATCGACGGGCCGGCGGCCTTCATCGACACCAATATCGTCGGCACCTTCACCCTGCTGCAGGAGACGCTGCGCTACTGGCGGGAGCTGGAGGGCGAGGCGAAGGTGCGCTTCCGCTTCCATCACATCTCGACGGACGAGGTCTTCGGCTCGCTCGGGCCGGAGGGGCATTTCCGCGAGGACACGGCCTATCAGCCGAACTCGCCCTATTCGGCGTCGAAGGCGGCCTCCGACCACCTGGTCCGCGCCTGGCACCACACCTACGGGCTGCCGACCCTGGTGACGAACTGCTCGAACAATTACGGGCCCTATCACTTCCCCGAGAAGCTGATCCCGCTGATGATCCTCAACGCGCTCGAGGGCAAGGCGCTGCCGGTCTATGGTGACGGGCGCAACGTCCGCGACTGGCTTTATGTCGAGGACCACGCGGAGGCGCTGCTGGCGGTAGCGGAGCGTGGCCGCCCCGGCGAGGTCTATGCCATCGGCGGGCATAACGAGATGGCCAATATCGACGTGGTCGAGCGCATCTGCGCCACGCTCGACTCGCTCCGGCCGGATCCGGCCGGCCCGCGCAGGCGGCTGATCAGCTTCGTCGCCGACCGGCCGGGCCATGATGCGCGCTACGCCATCGACGCCGGCAAGATCGGGCACGAGCTGGGCTGGCGCCCGCGCCATGATTTCGAGAGCGGGCTGCGCCGGACGGTGGAGTGGTATCTCGCCAATCCGGGCTGGTGGGGCGACATCCGCTCCGGCGTCTATCGCGGTGAGCGCCTGGGCGCGGGCTGAGCAGGCAGGGAAGACGGATATGCCGAGCATCGAAGATTGCGCAGTGCCGGATGTGAAGCTGATCACGCCGACGAGGCACGGCGATCATCGCGGCTTCTTCTCGGAGACCTGGAGCCGCGCCGCCTTCGCCGAGATCGGCGTCGACATCGATTTCGTGCAGGACAACCATTCGCTGTCGGCCACCGTCGGCACGCTGCGCGGCTTGCATTTCCAGTCGCCGCCCTGCGCGCAGGACAAGCTGGTCAGGGTGACGCGCGGGCGGATCCTCGACGTCGCCGTCGACATCCGGGCTTCGTCGCCGACCTTCGGCAAGCATGTCGCGGTGGAGCTTTCGGCCGAGAACTGGAGGCAATTGCTCGTTCCGGTCGGTTTTGCCCATGGCTTCGTCACACTCGAGCCCAATACCGAGGTGCAATACAAGGTGAGCGCGCCTTATTCGCCCGAGAACGACCATGGGCTCGCCTTCGACGATCCCGCGCTCGGGATCGACTGGGGCCTGCCGCTGGCGGGACTGACGCTCTCGGACAAGGACCGCAAGCATCCCCGGCTCGCCGAGATGCTGCGCTATTTCGATTGAGGCCTATGCGGATCACGGTGACGGGACAGACAGGCCAGGTGGTGCGTGCCCTGCTGGAGCGGGCGCCGGCTGGGGTCGATGTCATTGCCCTGGGGCGGCCGGTGCTCGACCTGGCGCAGCCGGGGACGATCGCGGCCGCGCTGGCGGGGAGCCGGCCGGACGTCATCGTCAACGCCGCCGCCTATACCGCCGTCGACCAGGCCGAGAGCGAGCCGGATCTCGCCATGCGGATCAACGGCGCTGGCGCCGGCGAGGTGGCGCGGGCTGCGGCGTCGCTCGGCGTGCCGGTGATCCAGCTCTCGACCGACTATGTCTTCGACGGCAGGCTCGACCGGCCCTATCGCGAGGATGATCCGGTCGCGCCGGGCTCGGCCTATGGGGCGAGCAAGCTCGCGGGCGAGCGCGCGGTCGCCGCGGCGACGCCGGATCATGCGATCCTGCGTACGGCCTGGGTCTACAGCCCCTTCGGCAAGAATTTCGTCCGCACCATGCTGAAGCTGGGCGAGACGCACGGGGAGGTCGGCGTCGTCGCCGACCAGATCGGCTGCCCGACCAGCGCGCTCGACATCGCCGATGCGGTCTTCGCCGTGGCGCGCAACCTGCGCGAACAACCGGAGCAGGCCTCGCTGCGCGGCATCTTCCACATGGCGGGGCAGGGCGAGGCGAGCTGGGCCGATCTCGCCGAGACGATCTTCACGGAGGCCGAAGCGCTGGGGCGCCGGCCCGTGCGGGTCCGCCACATCGCCACGGCGGATTATCCGACGCCGGCACGCCGGCCGGGCAATTCCCGGCTGGATTGCACCAAGCTCGGCGATCACCACGGTGTCACGCTGCCGGACTGGCGCCAGGCGGCAGCGGCCTGTGTCCGAAGGCTGCTCGCGGAAGAAACGGAGAAGGCGTCATGAAGGGCATCATCCTCGCGGGCGGCTCGGGCACGCGGCTTCACCCGATGACGCTGGCGATCTCGAAGCAGCTTCTGCCGGTCTACGACAAGCCGATGATCTATTACCCGCTCAACACGCTGATGCAGGCGGGCATCCGCGAGATCCTGATCATTTCGACCCCGCACGACCTGCCGCATTTCCAGCGCCTGCTCGGCGACGGGGCGGAATGGGGCCTGAAGCTGGCCTATGCGGAGCAGCCGCATCCGGGCGGGCTGGCGCAGGCCTATCTGATCGGGGCCGATTTCGTCGGCGGCGGGCCGTCGGCGCTGATTCTCGGCGACAATCTGTTCTACGGCCACAGCCTGACCGAGATGATGCAGGCCGCCGCCCAGCGCGAGCGCGGCGCGACGGTCTTCGCCTATCAGGTCCGCGATGCCGAGCGTTACGGCGTGGTTTCCTTCGATGCGAACGGCAAGGCGCTCTCGATCGAGGAGAAGCCGAAGGCGCCGAAGTCGAACTGGGCGGTGACCGGGCTCTATTTCTACGATGCGCAGGTGGTCGAGATCGCGGCCGGGCTCGAGCCCTCGGCGCGCGGCGAGCTCGAGATCACCGACGTCAACCGGGCCTATCTCGAACGCGGCGAATTGTCGGTGGAGCGAATGGGGCGCGGCTTCGCCTGGCTCGACACCGGCACGCCCGACAGCCTGCTCCAGGCCGCGGAGTTCGTCCGCACCCTCGAAAGCCGCCAGGATCTGCGGATCGCCTGTCCCGAGGAGACCGCCTGCCGCCAGGGCTGGATCAGCCCCGTGGCGCTCGGCGCGCTCGGCGAGACGCTCGCCAAGAGCGATTATGGCCGCTATCTCGTCCGGATCGCAGCCGAGCTGCAGGAGCAGGCAGGCGCGGCCGGTTGACGGACCGGCCGCGACACCGTCGCGCGCTGCAGATTCATCTTGCACTCCCGCCCGCTATCGCATTCGATCTCGTCTTCGCAGCGATGCGACACCAACCTTGCGGATGAGGTTCATGCGACCCGAGCGCAGGCATCATTATCAGATGCCGCTCCGCATCACCGGCCCGGTTCGCGCCCCGCGGGCGGCGAACGACAACAGGCCGGCGATCCCCGGGCGCGCGGCCGGCGCCGGCCGCCGCCGCGCCCTCGTGATCGCGGCCATCCTGACAGCCTTGGCTTTCGCCGCCAGCCTGCTGGTGTAGATCGGCCACGAGCTTCGCGGATGCGGCGGGCGCTCCCGCGTCGCGGGGCGGCTCAGCGTGCGTTCATGAAGGCGCGGGGGCTGAGAACGGTCCGCAACAGGATCCCGATATCGAGCCAGAACGACCAGTTCTCGATGTACCAGTGATCGCAGGCGATGCGCTGGGCCATCTTCTCGTCCGTATCGGTCTCGCCGCGCAGGCCGTTGACCTGGGCCCAGCCGGTGATCCCAGGCTTGACGTTGTGGCGGCGGGCGTAGTTGGCGATCCGGCGCTGGAAGGCGACGTCATGGGCAAGCGCGTGCGGACGCGGCCCGACCAGCGACATGTCGCCGGAGAGCACGTTGAGCAGCTGCGGCAGCTCGTCCAGGTTGAAGCGGCGCAGCACCCGTCCGATCCGGGTGATGCGCGGGTCGTCGCGCTTGGCCTGGACGATGACCGGACCGTCGTCGGTGCTGGTCATGGTGCGGAACTTGTAGATTCGGAAGGCCTGCTGGTTGAAACCATAGCGCCGCTGGCGGAATAGAACCGGCCCGGGCGAGTCGAGCCGGATCAGCGCTGCGATGGCGAGCAGCAGCGGCAGGGTCAGCACCAAAGCGCAGGTGGCGGCGGCGATGTCGAAGGCGCGCTTTGCCGTGACCTCAACCGGCGATAACGGCTGGCGGGTCAGGCGCAGGCTGGTGAGCGATCCGGTATGGACGATATGGGGCCGGTCGAAGCGCTCCATGATCGGCTCTGGCGCGAGATGGATCGCGACGGGCAGGTTGGTGAAGGCGTCGACGCAGGCATCGATGGTCGCCCGGTCGGACCAGGGCAGGGCGATGAAGACCGCGTCGGGCCGCTTCGTGCGGCAGCTCGACACCGCCACGGCGAGGTCTCCAGCCAGCGCCGCCTGGCTGCCTGGCCCCGCCGATTTCAGGAAGGCGACGTCGACGATGGCGACGCCAACCTGCCACGGCTTGTGCCGGCCGACGAAGTCCATCACATGGGCCTCCCGGCCGATCAGGAAGACCCGCTCGGCGGCGATCCGGCCGGTCCTGCTGCTGCTGACGACGAGGCGCACGATCAGCGAGCGCGACAAGGCGATCACCGGGATGCCGGTGAGATAGGTCGCGAGAATGACGGCGCGGGAGTAGTGGCCGGCGATCTTGGCGAGGAAGAGCAACACCAGGAACGCCACCATGGTGATGTTCCAGACCACGAAGGCCGAGGTCATCTGGCCGCGCAGTGTCAGGTAGTTCGTGATCTGGTAGCGCCCGCGCATCAGATTGATGAACACGAACAGCGTCGCGAGCATCATCGCGAGCTCCAGCGTCCGTCCCCGGGCGACGAAGGTGTCGTAGAAGGCAAAATTGTAGACGGTGGCCGCGAGATAGACGAGCGAGAAGACCATGAGGCCGTCGCTCGCTGCCATCAGCGGCGCCAGCCACTGCCGCCAGATTCCGGCGCGGCCATCGGATGCCGCCAGTGCCGCTCCGCTCAGATCGTTGACGCTCATTCTGCCCCAGCCTCATGAACAGGCCGCGGCCGGCGCGCGCTGCGCCAAACAGGCACAGCGGGCCGGCGCGGATCCGCCGTGGGCTGGAAATGGCAAGGCACGTGCCTTAGCCGTTCGCGCCAAATCGGTGCGGGGAAAGGGAAAATTCGCGTTTTCGGAAGCTCGTCGAGCGATGCGGGCTCGGCGGCGAACGGGGCGCTGTCCCATTGCGGGACAGCGCGGCGGAGACGGCACTCAGGCGGCTTCTCGCAACTTGGCGAAGGGGCTGGGCGAAGGGCTCAGGCGAAGCATCGCGGGCACGGCCGCGGCGGCGCTCTTCAGCGCCGCGTCACGGGGCGGCGCCATTGGCGAGGATCGCGCGATGGTCAGCGAGGGTGGGGTCGAGAGGAGGCCCCGCCTCGCATCAGTGGATCTCGGGTTCCGGCACCTTCGCCGTCCCCTCGAGATAATCGAAGTCGCAGCCCTTGTCGGCCTGGCGGATATGGGCCGCCGACATCTTGCCCCAGCCGCGCGGATAGTTGCGGTCCGGCGGCGTCCAGACCGCGAGGCGGGCGGCGATCTCGGCCTCGGTGAGATTGACCGAGATGCTACGCATCTCGACATCGACACTGATGATGTCGCCGGTCTGCACCGCCGCGAGCGGGCCCTTGATATAGGCTTCCGGCGCGACATGGAGGATGCAGGCGCCGTAGCTGGTGCCGGACATGCGGGCGTCCGAGATGCGCAGCATGTCGCGCACGCCCTGTTTCAAGAGCTTCTTCGGAATCGGCAGCATGCCCCATTCCGGCATGCCGGGGCCGCCGACCGGGCCGCAATTCTTGAGCACCATGATGTGGTCGGCGGTGACGTCGAGATTCTCGTCGTTCACGGCTTTCATCATCGCATCATAGTGCTCGAAGACCAGCGCCGGGCCGGAATGCCTGAGCAGGCGCGGCTCGGCGGCCGAGGGCTTGATGACGCAGCCATCGGGGGCGAGATTGCCCTTGAGCACGGCCAACCCATTGGCCGTGGAGACGGGCTTGTCGAGCGGGCGGATGACGTTGTCGTCATAGACCTGGGCAAGTGCGATGGTCTCGGCGATCGGCTTGCCGGTCACCGTCATCGCATCGGTGTGGAGCTTGCTCTGGAGCTGCTTCAGCAGGGCGGGCAGACCGCCGGCATAGAAGAAATCCTCCATCAGGAAATCGCCGGAGGGGCGCAGGTTCGCCACGACGGGCACGTTGCGCGAGAAGGCGTCGAAATCATCCGGCGTCAGCGGCACGCCGGCACGGCCGGCCATGGCGACGAGATGGATCATCGCATTGGTCGAGCCGGCGACGGCCATATGCACGGTCAGCGCGTTCTCGAAGCTCTTCCGGGTCAGGATCTGGTCGGGCGTCAGGTCTTCCCAGACCATCTCGACGATGCGCTTGCCGGCGGCGGCTGCCATGCGCGGATGGGCGGCGTCGGCGGCGGGGATCGCGGAAGCGCCGGGCAGGGTGAGGCCGAGCACTTCGGCGTGGCTCATCATCGTCGCGGCCGTGCCCATCACCATGCAGGTGCCGTAGGAACGGGCGATGCCGCTCTCCATGTCCTTCCACTGGCCCTCGGTGATGTTGCCGGCCTCCTTCTCGGCCCAGTATTTCCAGACATCGGCGCCGGAGCCGAGCACCTTGCCGGCCCAGTTGCCGCGCAGCATCGGCCCGGCCGGCACGAAGATGAAGGGCAGGCCGGCGCTGCAGGCGCCCATGATCAGCGCCGGCGTGGACTTGTCGCAGCCGCCGAGCAGCACCGCGCCGTCGAGCGGGTGGGAGCGGATCGATTCCTCGGTCTCCATCGCCAGGAAGTTGCGGTAGAGCATCGTCGTAGGCTTCTGATATTGCTCGGAAACCGACATCACGGGGATTTCGATCGGGAAGCCGCCGGCCGCCCAGACCGCGCGCTTCACGGCTTCCGCGCGGTCGCGCAGGTGGGTGTGGCAGGGGTTGATCTCGGACCAGGTATTGATGATGCCGATGACCGGCTTGCCCATGAACTCCTCATGGCCGAAGCCCATCTGCAGCGCCCGCGAGCGATGCCCGAAGGAGCGCAGGTCGTTCGCCCCGAACCAGCGCCAGCTGCGCAGGGTCTCGGGCGTCTTGCGGGGGCGGGCGGACATGGGCGTTTCCTCGGTGATGCTCTTTGTTGGCTCGATGGCTTGTCATTCCGGGGCGACCCGCAGGGTCGAACCCGGAACCCACGACTGGGTCAGACGGTGTCCGCCTGCTGTGAAGGGCTCACCCGGTCGTGGGTTCCGGGTTCATCGCTGCGCGATGCCCCGGAATGACAAAGGTTATTCCGCTGCCGCGCGCTGGCTAGCCCAGCTCGACACGATGCCGCGCAGCTCCGCCCGCTCGGCTTCGTTCAGCTCCGGCAGGCCGGGCAGGCGGACCGGGCCGACATCGGTGCCGAGGAGGCCGAGCGCCTCCTTCACCACGGTGACGTTGGCGCCGTTGCCGTATTTGGTGCGCAGCTTCTCGAAGCCGGCGATGGCGTCGACCTCGCGGCGGGCCGTGGCGTAGTCGCCAGCCTCCAGCGCGCGCCAGACCGCGAGCGAGCGCTCGGGCGCGACATTGATCAGTCCGGAGGTGAAGCCGCGGGCGCCGAGCGCATAGAAGGGCGCGGCCCAGCCCTCGGCGAGGCCGCAGATCCAGTTGGCCGAGGAGCCTTGCGTCTCGCGCACGCAATCGGCGAGCAGCATCATGTTGTTCGAAGCGAATTTCACGCCGGCGACGTTCGGGTGGGTCGCGACGCGGATCAGGTCCTTCACGCCGATCGCATCCGAGCGGATATAGGCGACGAGCGGGATCGGCAGCGCCTCGGCGATGGCGAGGATGTAGTCGGCCTGGGACTGCGGCGCGGCGAAGGGGTCGAGCGGGTGATGCACCATCGCGGCATCACAGCCGGCCTTGGCGGCGAGCTTTCCTGTCGCGACCGCCTCGCGCAGCGAACGGCCGATGCCGGCCGTGACCAGCGCCTTGCCGGCCGCGGCTTCCGCAGCGACGGCGTGGGAGCGCTCGACCTCGGCCGTCGTCATCGGGTAGAATTCGCCGGTATTGCCGGCCGAAACGATGTTGTGGATGCCCGCCTCGGCGATGCGCCGGACGATCCGGCCGGTCAGCGCCCAGTCGGCCTCGCCATCCGCCCTCCAGGCGGTGACATGGACGCCGGAAATGCCGCGCAGCGCGCTGCGCACCTTGTCATTCGTCATAGTCCAGTCCCTCCGCGTCCGCACCGAAGACCAGCCGCACATGGGCCTTGCCCGAGCGTACGATGTGGCGGCGCATCCTCAGTTCGGCGAGCGCGGGATCGCGCGCCCGGAGCGCCTCGTGGATGTCACGATGTTCCTCGAAGCCTCTCCGGCGTTCGTCGGCTTGCGAATGCAGGGCGATGCGCTGGGCATGGTCGTACATGCGCTGGCCGTCGAGGCGGCGCTCCAGATAGGTGCAGCCGGAGATGCGGTGGATCGCGCGGTGATAGGCCTCGTTCAGCGCGACGAGGTCTTCGAGATCGCCATGCTCGGTCGCCTGTTCCATCTCGGCGATCAGCCGGGCGAGCGCGTGCTCGTCGGCCTCGGTCAGGCGGTTGGCGGCGATATGGGCCATGACGCTTTCGAGCGCGGCGCGGCCGAGCGCCATCTCCAGCGCCTGCCGGGCCGAGAACTCGACGAAGACGCCGCGGCGCGCCTCGGTCCGGACCAGCCCTTCGCTCTCCAGCTTGCGGATCGCATCCTTCACCGGCGTCGTGCTGACGCCGAGCATCTCGGCGAGCTGGCGCTCGTTCAGTCGCTCGCCGTTGCGGAAGCGCCCGGCGACGATGGCGCGGCGCAGGCGCTCATGGACATGCTCGCGCAGGGAGCGCAGCAGGTCTGGGGCAACGGGTTCGACGACAGGTTGCAGCATCCGCTCTTCCAGGGCGGCGAAACGGAGCCGCAGAAGCGGGGTTCGCATCGCGCGGGTGAGTCTTCAAACAGCACAATCGGACGTCAGCGACAATCTGAAATTTCAGATTTCAGATATGCGGCCGGCATCTGCAGATCGAGGGCTTTCGCGGACCGTCCATTGATGGGCGCTTCATTCTGAGGAATGGCCGGAAGCTGCGTCCTGAAGGGGACCCGGGGCCCCGGGACACCGGCACCTCTGGCGCTCCGCCGCATGCCGACGCAATCTCCGTCGGGAGGGCCCGGCCGCATGCCGAGGCGCCGTGCCGATGGAGACGAAACGATGGATGCGCCCGTTCTGACCGAAGAGGCCGCGCAGCGCTTCGCCGGGATCGCGCTCGGCCATGTCCGCCGGGAATACCGAACAAGCCGGACCACGCGCTCGCCGGGCCTGAGGATGCGCGCACGCCCAGTGCGCTGCATCCGGTGTTCTACGGCAGCTATGACTGGCACTCCTGCGTGCACAGCTATTGGATGCTGGCCCGGCTGTTGCGGCGCTATCCGAGGATGGAGGCGGCGGCCGGCATCACGGCGCTGTTCGACGCGCAGCTCGTCCCGGAGAAGGTCGCGGTCGAATGCGCTTATCTGGCGCCGCCGACGGCGCGCGGCTTCAAGCGGCCCTATGGCTGGGGCTGGCTCCTGAAGCTCGCCGCCGAGCTGGGGCACCTCGACGACGGGCGCTGGGGCAGGGCGCTGGCGCCGCTCGCCGCGATCTTCGCCCAGCGCTTCCGCGATTTCCTGCCGATCGCGACCTATCCCGTCCGCGTCGGCACCCATTTCAACACCGCCTTCGGGCTGCGGATGGCTGCGGATTATGCTGACGCGACGGAGGATGGCGCCTTTCTCACATTGCTGCGCGAAACGGCATTGCGCTGGTACGGCGCCGATGTCGATTGCCCGGCCTGGGGCGAGCCGAGCGGCGACGATTTCCAGTCATCGGCGCTGATCGAGGCGGAATGCATGCGCCGCCTGCTGCCGCTGGAGCGGTTCCTGCCCTGGTTCGAGCGCTTCCTGCCGCGGATCGGGCAGGGCGAACCGGCCATCCTGTTCAAGCCAGCGACGGTGACCGACCGGACCGATGGCAAGATCGCGCATCTCGACGGGCTCAATCTCAGCCGGGCCTGGTGCTGGGGCGCGCTCGCCATGGCGCTGCCTGTGGGGGATGCGCGGCGCACCGTCATCGAAGCCGCGGCGCGGCGGCATCTCGAAGCCGGTCTGCCCCATATCGCCGGCGACTATATGGGCGAGCACTGGCTTGCGACCTTCGCCGTGCTCGCCATCGACGAGGGCCGCGCCTGAGCGGCCGTCGCGGCTCAGGCGGGTGTGCCGTCCGAGCCCAGCGCAAAGAGGCGGTCGATCAGCAAAGCGAGCGTCGCAACCAGGATTGCTCCCTGAACCACATAGGCCGTGTTCGAGCCTGAGAGCCCTTCGATGATCGGCGAGCCGAGCGAGAGGGCCCCCACCGTCGAACCCACCGTGGCGGTGCCGACATTGATGATGGCGGAGGTGCGGATGCCGGCGAGGATCACCGGCGCCGCCAGCGGCAATTCGATCTGGAGCAGACGGCGCAGCGGCGTGAAGCCCATGCCGTCAGCCGCCTCGAGGGTGCTCCGTTCCACGCCTTCCAGGCCGGTGACGGTGTTGGCGATGATCGGCAGCAACGCATAGACGAATAGGGCGACCAGCGTCGCGCCCGAGCCATAGCCGAGGACGGGCACCGTCAGGGCGAGCACGGCAACGGGCGGAAAGGTCTGTCCGATCGCAGCCGTGGCCGAGAGCAGCGGCAGGAGCCGTCGGCCGGCCTCGCGCGTCACGAAGATGCCGGCGCTCACGCCGACCAGGGCGGCGGCACCGGTCGCGCCGAGCACGAGCCGGATATGGGCAAGGGTGAGATCGAGGAAGCTCGCCCGCGTATAGAGCGGCCGGTCGAGGCTCGGAAACAGCGCGTGGAAGAGCAGCGCGCTCCGTGGCAGCAGCACGAGCAGCCCGGCGAGCAAGGCCGCCATGAGCAGGACCGGGCGAAGCGCGCGCAGCGTCATGCCGGGCGTCCCGGGTCGAGGTCCTCGAAGCCGATCCGGCCGATCCGGCGGCCGTCGGCCTCGCTGACATCGAGCGTGCGGTGACCGCTCGCGACCATATGGGCGAGGGCGGCCGAGAGCGTCGCGCCGGGGGCTATGCTGGCGCCAGCGGCTTCCGAAGCGACGGGCCGCATCACTTGCGCGACGGTCGCGCCGGCGAGGAGCTTCAAGATCGCTTCCTCGCCGCCGATGAAGTCGCGGACGCGGGCATTGGCGGGCCGGTGGACGATCGCCGCCGGCGTGCCGTCCTGCGCGATCCGGCCTTCCTCGAGCATGATGATGCGCTCACCGAGCTTCAGCGCTTCCTCGATGTCGTGCGTGACGAGCACGATTGTCTTGCCCGTCGCCTTGTGGATCGCTTTCAGCTCGTCCTGGAGGCCGTGGCGTGTCACCGGGTCGAGCGCCCCGAACGGCTCGTCCATCAGCAGGATCGGCGGATCGGCGGCCAGCGCCCGCGCCACGCCGACGCGCTGCTGCTGCCCGCCGGACAATTCGCTCGGGCGCCGGCGCGCGAGCCCGTCGGCCTGCAGGCCGACCATGGCGAGCAGGGCTGCGACCCGCTCCGCCACCCTGGCTTTCGGCCAGCCGAGCAGCCGGGGCACGGTCGCGATGTTGTCGAAGACGCTCCAATGCGGGAAGAGCCCGCCGGCCTGGATGACATAGCCGATGCCGCGCCGCAGGATCGCGGGATCGCCGTCGCGCACATCGCGGCCATTGACCGTGATGCGGCCCTCATCGGCCGGGATCAGCGCGTTCATCATCCGCAGCGTCGTCGACTTGCCGCAGCCCGAGGGCCCGACGATGACGTTGAAGGAGCCGTCGGTCAGGGCGAGGTCGAGCCTGTCGACGACGCGCCTGCCGCCATAGAGCTTGCTGACGCCGGCCAGGGTGATCATCGTTGCGGCTCCCCATTTGCGGCCAGGACGGAGAAGGCCGTATCGCAGGCCAGCGCGAGCAGGATCGTCGGGATGACGCCGAGCAGGACGAGATCGAGCGCGTTCTGCCCCAGCCCCTGGAAGACGAAGGCGCCGAACCCGCCGGCCCCGATCAGCGCCGCGACGACGGCAAGCCCGATGGTCTGGATGATGACGACCCTGAGACCGGCGAGGATGACGGGGAAGGCGAGCGGAAGCGACACCTGCAGCAGGATCTGGCCGGGGCGCATGCCGCTGCCCAGAGCGGCGTCGATGGTCGCGGCCGGGACGGCGTCGAGGCCCGTGACCGTGTTGCGGACCAGCGGCAGCAGCGCGTAGCAGACGAGCGCGATCAGGGCCGGCGCCGTGCCGATGCCGGCGATGCCGAGGGTCCTGAGCCAGGGAAAAGCCTCCGCCAGCGAGGAGAGCGGGCCGATCATCAGGCCGAAGAGCGCGATCGAGGGCACGGTCTGGACGATGTTGAGGACCGCGAAGAGCCGTGCCCGGAAGCGGGGATGCCGCGTCGCCCAGATGCCGAGCGGTACTCCGAGCGAGGCAGCGATCAGCGCCGTCGCCGCGACCAGGAAGACATGCCGCTGCAGGGCTGCGGCGAACACGTCCGAGCGCGCCCGGTATTCGCGCGCCAGCGAGAGCGCATCGAACCATCCGAGCATAGCCATGCCGACGACAGGGGCGAAGACGACGACGGCGAGCAGCAGCCGCGCCCGCGTCGAAAGCCCGGCCTGCTGCGCCAGGTCGACGAAGGCGAGGGCGAGGGCGGCCAGGATCAGCCAGAAGGCCGGCCCCAGCGAGGTCCGGGCGGCCGGGACATCCGGATTCGCCAATGCGACCGAACCCGTCGCAGCCGCCGCAAGGATCAGGAGCAGCGTCGCGAACAGGGCCGATCCGGTGACGAGGCCGGTTTTCCGGCCCGACTGCAGAAAGGCCGTCGCGAGCAGGCCGACGGCGAGGATCGCGAGCGCGACGGCCTGCGCCGGGCTCGCGACGGCCCATAGCGGCAGCGGCTGGCCGGGGACGATCCGGTTCGGCGCATGCGACAGGAAGCCGAGGCTCCAGACGGCCAGCATCGCGATGCCGGTCAGGACCGGCAGCACCCAGTTCCGCACGCGCAACATCGCGCCGCGCCTGCTGTCGATCCGTGCGGCGGTTATTTCAGCAGGCCCTTTTCCTTGAGATAGGCTTCGGCGACGGCCTTGGCGCTGACGCCGTCGACCGCGATCCTGGCGTTCAGGCGCTGCAGGGTCTCCAGCGTGAGCGACTCGAAGACCGGGGCTAGCAGCGCGGCGATGCGGGGATGCCGGTCCAGCGCCTCCTGTCGTATGACCGGAGAGGGCTGATAGACCGGCTGCACGCCCTTGCTGTCGGCGAGCACGACCAGCCCGAGCGCGGCGAGCTGCCCATCCGTGCCATAGGCCATCGCGGCATTGACGCCGGAGGTGCCGGAGGCCGCGGCCTGTTCGGTCGCGGCGGTGTCGCCGCCCGACAGAACGAGCAGCTGGTCGCCGCTCAGCTTGAAGCCATAGGCCGTCTGAAAGGCGGGCAGCGCGGCCGGGCTTTCGACGAATTCGGCCGAGCCGGCGAGCTTGACCTTGCCGCCGCCCGAAACCCATTTGCCGAAATCCTCGAGCGAGGCGAGCTTCTGCCCCGTCGCGAGATCGCGCCGGACCGCGATGGCCCAGGTGTTGTTGGCCGGCGCCCGCTGCAGCCAGACGAGCTTGTTCGCTTCGTCCAGCTTCCTGGCCTTCTCATAGGCCGCATCCGCCGATTTCCAGGCCGGGTCCTTCTCCTGGTTGAAGAAGAAGGCGGCGTTGCCGGTGTATTCGGGATAGAGGTCGATTTCCCCCGCCAGGATCGCCGTACGGACGATCTTGGTCGGCCCCAGCGAAACCTTGTCCTCCACCGGAATGTCGTTGGCCTTCAGCACGAGGACGATCATCGAGCCGAGGAGCGCGCCCTCGGTGTCGATCTTCGAACCGACCTTGACGGCCGTCTGGGCCGCCACCGGGGCGGCCGCCAGCAGGCCGGACAAAACCAGACCGGCCGCGATCAGCTTCTTCATCTCAGACCCTCCCCTTGGCTCCGCTTGCCGACGTCGCAAGCCGCCCTGCGCCACAGCAACGTGCCCGGCCGTAAGAGGTTCAACCGAAGCGCCAGGCCGAAACGTGAATCCCAGCAGATGTGCAGCAGGCCGGATGCGAGGCTAGGCCATCGTCAGGTCTCCCGTAAACCAGCCCGGAGCATCCGGGCCGGTCCGCGCCGGTCCACGGCCCATCCAAGCCTCCGGTGGTGTCAGGGCATGTCCGGAGCGGCGACGGCGTTCTGCGGAGTGGCTTCGACAGGGGAGGCATGCCAATGAACGGCCGCGATGCGGGCCGGTCCGAAGCCGGCGACGACATCACCAGCGCGGGGACGCCATGGTTCGGCCGGCGGCGAGCGAGCCGGAACCTTCTCCGGGGCGCCGCGTCTGCCGCTCGTCCGCCTGGGCTGCCTGGAGAGAGCGCCGCGCGCCTTCGTCGCCTAGCTGCGCCAGCATGAAGCACAGCGCCGCCTGCATCGTCGCATGGGTGAGGGCGTCGGGAGCAAGCTCGCCGAATTCGCAATGCAGCGCCGCAGTCCTGCTGCCGCGCGCCGTTCCGATGAAGGCTCGCCCAATGGGGTTGCCGTCCTCGTCGGGCTCGGAGCCGGTGACGCCGGTGACCGCGAGCGCACAATCGGCCTGGCTGCGCTTCAGCGCCCCGACGGCCATCGCCCGGGCGACCTCGGCATGGACGGCGGTGTATTCCTCCAGCAGATTCCGCGGCACATCCACCAGCTTTTCCTTGGCGTCCTTGGTGTAGGTGATGAAGCCGCCAGCTAGGGCGGAAGCGGCGCCGAACGGCTGCGACAGGGCATGGGCCATCAGGCCGGCCGTACAGGACTCCACCGTGACGATCCGGATCTGCAGCCGCAGCGCTGTTGCGATCAGCCGTTCGGCGAGCGCGTCGATGTCCGGCAGGGCATGGGTGTCGCAAATCCTGGTTCCGATGATCTCTGACATGGCGGTGGTCCGTATGAGACGCTTCTCACTCCTTCCGGAGCTTGCCGAGATTGCCCGGCAGGCCGGAGAACGGCAGGTCGTCCGGGCGCAGCAGGCCGTCGGCCGGCTCGGGGCCGTGGGCATTCTCGCCCTTGTGATCCTCGTCCCAGCGGCGAATCTCCGCCGTCAGCCGCTGCAACTCCTCCGCCTGCGGAGAGCCGCGCGGCGCGTCGCCCAGCGCGGAGGCCCGCTCCACGGCCGCCCGGTATTCCGCATGGTTCGAAATCGTCATGACGGAGCTCCCGCTTCGTCGGCTGGGAATCTGCCGTCGAGCAATTCGGCAGCGGCTCGCAGCAAGGCTTCCGGCGGCGACATCTCTTCCTGCAGATGCCATTCGACGAAGTCCCGGCTCTTGTGCGAACGCTCCGCGAGGAGCGCGACCCAGTCCCTTTCTGGAAACGCCGCATTCAGGCGAAGCGCCAGGTCCTGGCCAGTGGTGATCGGTTCAGAGGGATCCATGGCAGCCTCCGATCTGAAAGCTGTAGCGTCGCGACACGGGTTCGCGCGTTCGAAGAATTGAACAAGAGGGAAGCGATCTTGTTCCGCGTAGCGCGTTCCGACAGGCCGTGGCCGGGCGCGCACGATTTTGGCCAGATGCGAAGCCCCGAGGCGGGCCTTCCTGGAGGCCGGAACCGGAGATGCGGGGAGGCGTTCCATCTGATCGCTCAGGGATCGGATGAACGGCGCGGCGTTCTTGCGATCCCTGAGCGTCGGTGGCCTTCCGGAAGCGCCGCAGCGGCGATGAGAGGCTGCGATGACGAAGCGTTCCGCCGATCGCAGGCGCATGGTCGAATTTCAGCTCGTCGGTCGCGGCATTCGCGATGCGCGCGTCCTTGCCGCGATGCGGCAGGTTCCCCGCGAAGCCTTCGTCGCAAGTGGTCTCGCCGATCTCGCCTATGAGGACGCACCGCTGCCGATCGCCGAAGGCCAGACGATCTCGCAGCCCTTCATCGTGGCGCTGATGGCCGAGGCGGCAGAGATCAAGGCGAGAGACCGCGTTCTCGAGGTCGGCACCGGATCAGGCTATGCAGCGGCCGTGATCAGCCGGATCGCAGCCAAGGTCTTCACCATCGAGCGATATCCGGCCCTGGCGCAGGGCGCCGAGGCCCGTCTTCGCGAATTCGGCTACGACAACATCGCCGTACGAACCGGTGACGGGACGCTCGGCTGGCCGGAGGAGGCGCCCTTCGACGCGATCCTCGTCACCGCGGGCGGTCCCGACGCTCCGCCCGCACTGAAGCGGCAACTCGCCATCGGCGGCCGCCTCATCGTGCCGGTCGGCCCCGGCGAGCGCGAACAGAGATTGCTGAAACTGGTTCGTCGCGGCGACGATGCCTTCGAGCGCAAGGATCTCGGTGGCGTGCTGTTCGTGCCGCTGATCGGCGAACAGGGCTGGATCGAGAGCGAGGTGCTTGCCAGAAGACGGCGTTGAAGCCGCCAGCGCCCGGAGCCGCGGTGGCACGAAGAACCGCGCCCTATCCGTTCGGGCGATACCTGGGCGCGCCGCGGCTCATTCGGAGCCGGAAATGCCGGCGACGCCTTCATCCGGTTCGGCCGCGGCCTTCTTCGCTGCCAGCCGCATGACCTGGATGGAATCCTCGTAGAGCTTGATCGCGTCTCTGATCATGCCGAGCTCGCGTGCCTGCGCACTGCCCGGAGATGAGCATGCCAGGCTTTCGGAGCGCCGGATGGCGGCGAGCAGGTCCTCCTGATTGCGGATGGTGCGCTTCTTCATGAAGGACCAACTCGCCGCAGCCCCGATGCGTTCCGCTCCGGGACGGCGCCGATGGGCCGGGATCAGGGGCCGACGAGCTGGCCGCCGTCGACCACGATGCTCTGGCCGGTGACCCAGCTGGCCTTGGCCGAAGCGAGGAAGAGCACGACCTCGGCGACCTCTTCCGGCTTGCCCATCCGCCCGAACGGAATGTTGGCCAGCGTCGCATTGTAGAGCTCGGGGTTGGACGTCTTCCGGTTCTCCCAGGAACCGCCCGGGAATTCGATCGAACCGGGCGCGACGCAGTTCACCCGGATGCCCTTCCGCGCCAGCATCTTCGCCTGGCTCGCGGTGTAATGCATCACGGCCGCCTTGATGGCGCCGTAGGGTGCCGAACGCGACGAGGCGCGCAGGGCCGAGATCGACGAGATGTTCACGATCGACGAGCCGGGCTGCAGATGCGGGATCGCCGCATGGCTGCCGCGGACCACGGCCATCATGTCGACGTTGAGCGAGGCGGCCCAGCCGTCTTCGTCATCGCTCTGGCCGAAGCCAGATGCATTGTTGACGAGAACGTCGAGTCCGCCGAGCGCCTCCACCGCCTCCGGCACATAGGCTTCGATCTGGCCGGCATCGGCGAGGTCGACACTGGCCGCATGGGCCGTGACGCCGAGCGCCGCGATCTCCCGACGTGTCGCCTCCAGCGGCCCCGCGCCACGGGCGCAGATCGAAACGGATGCGCCGCCCGCCGCGAAACCAAGCGCGATGGAGCGGCCGATGCCGCGGCTGCCGCCCATCACGATCACGCGCTTGCCGGTGAATTCCTTGGCCATGTCGGCATTTCCCTCTGATTATGGCAGTCCCTTATAGCGGCGGCCGAAGGCTTGGCTTCAGACTTGCGAGCATGGCGCGCATGATCGCATCGCCGGGGGCGAGCATGTGGCCGCCGATCAGCGAGCAAGTGACCTCGGGCGTGTCGGGACGATCCTGTCGAGGCTCCGGCTGCGCCGGCCCGCGAGACGCCGAACGTACAGCGTATTGTCCCCAGGGACAGGTTCCGCCGTTCATCGATGTGCTAATAATCGGTCAGGAAACGAGTTTTTCGGAAAAAGCAGGCCTCTAGGAAAGGTATTCGATTAAGAACAGACTTGCTTTCGCGGTTTTATTTTTTCGTATTTTCACTTTCGACCGGGATGATCGTGAGGTTTCCGATGAAATCGAGTTCTGGTTATTTCGTGTTTCCAGGGTTCGCTGGAATGGCGTTGCTGCTGCTCTCCAACGCGGAAGCCGCAGCCTGCAACCGCATAGATGGATGCACGCGGCAAGTTACCGCCGAAAGCTACGAAATGATGCATGACGGGCGCATGGCCGAAGGAATGCGCGCCGGCCAGGCGAACATCGATGCCTTCCGTCGGATGCAGGAGGCCGGTCAGGCGCCAGCGGCACGCCGACCGCGAGCGAGAAGCCGATGAGCGTCACCGCGGGGTGAGAAGACACGCGTTCAGCGCTGTTGCGAGGTCAGGCCATGCAGCTTCGAATCGTTCTCGCCAGCGTCATCGCGAGTGTTCTCGCATCGCAAGCGCTCGCGCAGACGCCGACATCTCCGGCCCCGGCACCGCCGTCGACGGACAATCAGCCTGGCCAAGGCGAGCAAGTGCTCTCTAACGCCCAGCTCGACGCGCTCGTCGCGCCGATCGCGCTCTACCCGGACGACTTGCTGGCGCAGGTGCTGATGGCTTCGACCTATCCGCTCGAGGTGGTGCAGGCGGATCGATGGGTTGCAGCCAACAAGAAGCTCAAGGGCGACCAGTTGAAGGCCGCGGTCGACAAGCAGCCCTGGGACGCGAGCGTCAAATCGCTCGTCGCGACGCCAACCGTCCTGGAGATGATGAGCAAGAATCTCGATTGGACCCAGAAGCTCGGCGATGCGGTCCTGGCTCAGCAGCCCGATGTCATGGACGGCGTCCAGCGGATGCGGGCGCGGGCCTACGATGCCAAGAAGCTGACGTCCGGCGCGCAGCAGAAGGTCACCGTCCAGCCGGCCAGCGGCAGCAGCAAGCAGACAATCCTGATCGAGCCGACCACCCCGGGCACAGTTTATGTGCCCTATTACGATCCGGGGGTCGTCTATGGCGCCTGGCCCTATCCCGCCTATCCGCCCTACTACTTCCCGGAGCCGGGCTATGTCGCCACCGGCGTCCTCGCGACCGGTCTCGCATTCGGCACGGCCTATGCGCTGGGGCGCTGGGCCTCGGGCGGATACTGGGGCGGAAACGTCAACTGGAACGGCGGGAACATCAATATCGACCGCGATCGCGTGACGCATTGGGAGCACAACCCCCAGCATCGCCACGGGGTGCAGTATCGCAACGATGCCGTCAGGCAGAAATTCTCGAACAGCAACATTCGCGCGGGCAGCGAAGGGCGGATGGATTTCCGGGGACGCAGCAGCGACCAGGTACTACGACCCGATGCCGGTCGCGGCGGGGCGGGCGCAGGCGCCGGCGCACGGCCGGGAGATCGTCCTGGGGATCGTCCTGGAGCCGGCGCCAGACCAGACCGCCCGGGCGGCGATCGTCCTGCCGCCGGCAACCGGCCGGACCGGCCGGGTGGGGACCGTGCCCGTCCTGGCGGTGGTGCGGGAGCCGATCGCGCCCGCGGCTCCGCTCCGCCGCGCGCTGCGGCCCAGCCGAAGCGCCCCAGCCCGGGCGCAGGCCGCGCCGGTCCGGGGCGTGACAGTGCCTTCAACATGCAGGCGGGCCGGGCCGCGAGCCTCCAGTCGCAACGCGGGCATGCCAGCATGGGCCGCATGCCGGCCGGCGGCGGCCGCGCGATGGCGGGTGGCGGCGGGCATATGGGGCGCGGTGGTTTCGGCGGCGGCGGCCGCGTCGGAGCCGGGGGCGGCGGAGGACGAGTCGGCGGCGGCGGGCGCGGCGGTGGAGGGCGCGGAGGCGGCGGGCGCCGCTCCGACATCCAGCTCAAGAACCACGTCGTGCTGCTGGGACATATGGAGAGTGGCCTCGGCTTCTATCGCTTCGAGTACAACGGCTCCAGAACCACCTATGTCGGCGTGATCGCACAGGAGGTCCAGGCCATCGCGCCACGGGCGGTGCATCGCGCGAAGGACGGCTATCTGCGGGTCGATTACCGCCTGCTCGGCGTTCCCTTCCAAACATTCGGCCAGTGGCAGGCCTCGGGTTCGCGGATCCCGGGCAGTACCGGCCGGGATTGAGGCGGGGCCGTCGGTTTCATCATGTCCAGCCACCGAGGATGCAGTTCCATGATCAGGACATGGCCAACGGTGCATCGGATCGCTCGCCTGCTTTGCCTGGTTGCGGCAGGTGTCTGCGCCGCTCTGACGGCGGCGAGCGCGCAGGAACTGTTCCGCACGCCCGACGCAGCTGCCGCGGCACTGGTCGCGGCGATGCGCGAGAACCAGTCGACGCGTCTGTATTCGGTCCTCGGCCTGTCCGGGCGCGATATTCTCTTCTCCGGCGACGAGGTTCGCGATCTCACCGATCGCCAGCGGTTCCTTGCGGCTTACGACGCTCACCATTCGGTTGTCGAGACGGGGCGGACGGCAACGCTGCTGGTGGGGCCGGATGCCTTTCCCTTCCCGATCCCGATGGTGTTTTCGCGGGGCGGCTGGAAGTTCATGGTCGAAGCCGGACGCAGGGAGCTTCTGGCCCGCCGGATCGGCCGCAACGAGCTCGACGCGATCCAGGCAAGCCTCGCCATCCTCGATGCGCAATTCGAGTACGCCGCGAAAGGCCGCGATGGCCGGAATGCCGGCATCTATGCGCAGAGGATCGTGAGCTCGCCGGAGAAGCATGACGGGCTGTATTGGCCGACCGGCCCCGGCGAGGAGCCCAGTCCGCTTGGTGAATTCGCAGCGCAGGCGGCCGCCGAAGGCTATGTGGCAAGCCAGACGCGGCAGCCCTACCACGGCTACTACTTCAAGATCCTCAAGAAGCAGGGGCCGGCGGCCACAGGCGGAAAGACAGACTATATCGCTGGCGGCAACATGATCGGCGGCTTCGGCGTCCTTGCCTATCCCGCGACCTATGCCAGGTCGGGGATCACCAGCTTCATCGTCAGTCACGCGGGCACGGTCTACCAGAAGGATCTGGGGCCCAATACGCGCCTCGTCGCGTCGCGCATGAACAGCTTCGATCCGGGTAGTGGTTGGGAGAAGGTCGAACCGGAGAAGTCTCCCTAGCCGCTACGCCGGGGGCTCGCTGCCGGCGCCCGGGAGGGGGATCGATATCAGTTCCAAATTCCTGGGGAGGGGTGTTCCCATGGATCCGGGCGTTCTCGCAGCCGTCAGGCTCTTGCCCAGGCACAAGAAGGAAGTCGAGGAGTTGGCGCTGACCAATGAAGATTTTCGCGGGCTTTGCCGGGACCTGGCGGATGCGGAGCAGGCTCTTCAGCGTCATGCGAGGGCGGGGCTTCCGAGTTCGGCCGCAAGATACGCCGAGTACCGCCATCTCATCGATGGCCTGGAATCCGAGCTCAGACAGATCATTCGGGAACGCCGCGCAAGATCCGAAGACGATCGGCACGAGTAGTGCGCGTGCATTGTTGAAGGCGGAGGGAGGTGTCCACGATGTCGCCTGCAAACCAAAGTCGACAGACAGAGATTTTGGCCGACGAGAGCTTCATGTCTGCGGACGATCTTCGCTCCTACATGACGGATCTCGAAATGGCCAAGGCGTCCAAGGCGCTGGGCGCGATGAACAAGGCCGAGGAAGCGCAACGACGGCTCGTCGCCACGCTCAGCGAGGAGATCGCGGTCACGCCGGAGAAGATCGCGGAGATCAAGCACAACCTCGCGACCAAGACGCGTGCGGCCGCCGGCCGTGGCGAGACCGAGGTCCTCGTCATGCGCTTTCCGAGCGCGCTCTGCACGGACAAGGGCCGCGCCATCAACAACGCGGAGGCGGATTGGCCGAGCACGCTGACCGGTCGACCCCGGCAAGCTTATGAGTTCTGGAAGGAGCACCTCCAGCCCGCCAAGTACAAGCTTCGTGCCATCATCATCGACTGGCCGGGCGGCCTCCCCGGAGACGTCGCGTTCTTCCTGAGCTGGTCCTGAGCCGAGGAGCCGAGGATGAAGGGCAATGTCAGCGAACCCCTGAAAAGGAAGCCCTATGAGCGGAAGCTTCGCGACCTCCATGCGGAGCTGGTCAAGCTTCAGGAATGGGCGAAGCACGAGGGCGGAAAGGTCTGCATCGTCTTCGAGGGGCGGGACGGTGCCGGCAAGGGCGGCGTCATCAAGGCGATCACGGAACGGGTGAGCCCCCGGATCTTCCGCGTCGTGGCGCTCCCGCCGCCCACCGAGCGCGAGCGCTCCCAGATGTATGTGCAGCGCTACGTGCCGCATCTGCCCGCGGCCGGCGAGATCGTGATCTTCGACCGCAGTTGGTACAACCGGGCCGGGGTCGAGCGGGTCATGGGGTTCTGCACGGAGGAGCAGGCCAAGAGCTTCCTTCAGATCGTCCCCGGCGTCGAAAAGGCGATCGTCGATTCCGGCACCATCCTGTTGAAATACTGGCTCGAAGTGGGGCAGGACGAGCAGACGCGCCGGATGGAAGAGCGCATCACCGATCCGCGGAAGATCTGGAAGCTCTCGCCGATGGATCTGAAATCATACTCCCGCTGGTACGACTATTCGCGGGCGCGCGACGAGATGTTCCGCGCCAGCGATACGGCCTGGGCGCCATGGTATGCCGTCCGCTCCGACGACAAGCGCCAGGCGCGGCTCGACATCATCTCCCATATCCTCAGCTCGGTGCCCTACGAGCCGCCGCCGCGGGAGAAGATCAAGCTGCCGAAACGGCAGAAGTCCGATGGCTATGAGGAAGCCAATTTTGCGCGGAACTGGATCGGGTGAAGACCTGCTTGCCGGGCGTATCAGATCGTGTAATGCCCGCCGTTACTTGCTGAAACTGGAGCGCGTTCATGGCTGCTGGCGTTCATCCCCTGGCTCCGGATCATCTGCCGGCATTCATTACTGCGCCGGGCGAGACCGACGTGCTGATGATCGTCACGGCTGCGATCCTGGTTTTTGCGGTGCTCGGCGTCGGCCTGTTCTATCTGCGCCTGCACACGATGCCGGAGCGCATGGCGCACAAGTCGCAGAAGATCCAGTTCGAGATCGTCGCGGTTCTCGGCCTGCTCGCGCTGTTCACCCATGTGCATCTGTTCTGGGTCGCTGGACTGCTGCTGGCCCTGATCGACGTTCCGGACTTCTCAGGCCAGTTCGGCCGGATGGCGCATGCGCTCGAGCGCATCGCCGGCATCGCGCCGCGGCGGGCTGCCGAAGGGGAGGCTGCGGTAGCGGAAGCCCGCGGGGCCGACGCGGCCGATCTCCCCGCATCGAAGCCGGAAGGGGGCGGCCATGCTTGAGCTTCTGATCTGCTCCCTGCTGACGATCGTTCCGGACTATCTCTACCGGCGGTACCGGCAAGGAAAGCGCCTCGGCAAGGAAATCACCTTCTACTCGGTCTGGTTCGAGTTGAGATGGGGCATCATCACCTGCCTGATGCTGACGGTCAGCCTGATCACGGTGATCTTCTACAATCACCCCTCGACGACGAACGCGACCGTGATGTTCCGCACCGTTCCGATCATTTCGGAGAGCACGGGACGCGTTGCGCAGGTTTACCTCGGAGTCAGCGGTCCCGTCACAAAGGGCAGCCCCATCTTCCGACTCGACAGCTCCAGGGAGGAAACCGCGGTCGAAACGGCCCGGCGCAAGATTGCCGAAGTCGAGGCCTCCCTCGTGGTTGCCAAGGCCGAGATCCTGGCCGACGAGAGCAAGATCGACGAAGCGCGCAGTGCTCACAAGCAGGCTCTCGACGAGTTGGAGACGAAAGTCGAGCTCAGGCGGCGGAATGACGACATTGTCGCTCGCCGCGAAATCGAGCGGCTCGAGAACCTTGTCGCTGGTCGCGAAGCGGCCGTTGCCGCAGCCGTGGCGGCAAAGGCCACTGCGGACACGCGGATCTCGACCTTGTTGCCCGCCGAGAAGGCGAGCGCCGAGGCCGCGCTGGCGCAGGCCCAGGCCGATCTCGACAAGACGGTCATACGCGCCGGCGTGACCGGCCGCGTCGAGCAGTTCACGCTGCGCGTCGGCGACATCGTCACGCCGATCATGCGGCCGGCGGGCGTTCTGATCCCGGAGGAGGCGGGACGCAATGTTCTTCAGGCCGGCTTCTCGCAGGTCGAGGGGCAGGTGATGAAGGTCGGCATGGTGGCCGAGGCCACCTGCCTGTCGAAGCCCTGGGTCGTGATCCCGATGGTGGTGACGTCGGTTCAGGATTTCATCGCGACGGGGCAGTTCCGTGGCGGGGAACAGTTGGTCGACGTTCAGCAGGCTACCAGGCCAGGGACCTTGCTGGTTCTCCTCGAGCCACTTCACAAGGGCGGTCTCGAGGGGGTGGTTCCGGGTAGCTCCTGCATCGCAAACGCCTATACGAGCAACCATGAGTTGATCGCGTCCGGCGAACTCTCGACGGGGCGGAAAATCATGCTGCATGCGGTGGATGCGGTGGGTCTGGTGCATGCTCTTCTGTTGAGGATCCAGACGCTCGTGTTGCCGATCAGGACGCTGGTCTTCAGCGGCCACTGAACCTCGGCGCAGGGAGCGACCCGGCGGGCCGTCCCTGCTTTCGCTGTGACTGGGGCAGTTCGAAACGGTGGACGTCGATGACGCGAATGCTTCCAATCGCCGAGGGGCTGCTGCCCTATAGATGGGAGTGGCTGCGTTTCGACGTCACGGCCGGGCTTGCCATCGCTGCCGTCGCGATTCCGAGCGCGGTCGCCTATCCCGCCATTGCGGGGCTGCCGGCCGAGGTCGGCTTCTATGCGAGCATCCTCTCCCTGGTCGGCTATGCGCTCTTCGGGCCCTCGCGCAAGCTGATCGTGGGCCCGGATGCCGCGAGCATGACGGTCCTGGCGGCAACGCTGGCGAGCCTGCCGTTGGAAAACGCGGCGGACCGTGTCGCGGCCGCGGCCGCGCTGGCGTTGATCGTGGGGATCTTCAGCGTCGTCGCTGGTAGGCTCGGCCTGGGCCTCGTCGCTTCCTTCCTGTCCAGGCCGATCCTGATCGGTTTCATCAGCGGCATTTCGATCTCCATCCTCGTCGGGCAGATCGGCCGGCTGACAGGTGTGCGCATCGAGTCCGAAGGGCTCGTGCTGCCGCTGCTCGAGATCATTCGCAAAGCGTCGCAAATTCACTGGCTGACGCTGGCATTCGCTGCCGCCATGTTCGGCCTGCTCGTTCTGCTGGCGCGCCTTCGTTCGCCCATTCCCGGCCCCCTGGTCGTGGTCGTCGTCGCAGTCGCCGCATCGGCCTTCTTCGACTTCGAGGGGCGGGGCATGAAGATCATCGGCAGCCTGCCGGGCGGGCTGCCGACACCGGTGCTTCCATCCATCGGCCGGCTGCCGCTCCAGGAGCTCCTGCTCGGAGGCGCAGCCATCTGGCTCGTCAGCGTCAGCTCGGGCCTCGTCGGGGCGCGCAGCTTCGGCGCGAAGGACGGCTTCAAGGTCGATGCCGACAGGGAGCTGGTCGGGTTCGGCGCTGCCAACATCTTCTCCGGCCTGTTCAGCGGCTTCCCGATCACGACCTCGGATTCGCGGACGGCCATCAACCTGGCCGCAGGCGGCCGGTCGCAGCTGTCGGGCCTGGTCTCCGCCGCCGCATTGGCGATCCTGCTGGTCTATCTGAACGACGCCTTGCGCGTGCTGCCCCATGCTGCGCTCGGGGCGATCCTCGCCTTTGCGGCGTTGAGCCTGATCGACCTCCAGGGGCTGCGCGAAACCTGGCGGATCAGCCGCATGGAGTTCGGCTTCGCTCTGATCAGCATGTGGGGCGCCATCAGTCTGGGTGTGCTGAGCGGGGTCGTCATCGCCATTGCAGGCACGCTGCTCTACGTCCTGCTGAAGGAGATGCGGCCACGCGATGCCCTGCTCGGCCTCGTCCCCGGCCGGCCGGGGTTCTACAAGATCCACCGCATGCCCAGCGCGGCCCCCCCGCCCGGAATGGTGCTCTTCATGATCCAGGGCAGCATCCTGTTCTTCAATGCGGACTATATCCGTTCCCGGTTGGAGGACGTGGCGAAGGCGGCCCCGTCCGGTACGTCCTGGTTCGTCCTCGATGCCAGCGCGGTCGCGCAGGTCGATATGACGGCTGCCGCCATGCTCATGCAGTGGCGGGCCGACCTCGCCGCGATGGGACAGAGATTCGCCGTTGCGGAATTGCACAAGGAGCCGCGGGACATTCTCGACCGGGCCGGATTCTTCGAGGGGCCGAATGCGGCCCCGGCCTTCGAGGATCTCGAGGACGCCGTCAGGAGCCTCGCCAGCAAGCGCGCCGACAGCTCCGTGTGATCCGTCCCGCTCATGTCGCCGGGACGCGGGCGCCGCTGTCGCTGCCGGCAGACCGGAGCAGGCCGAGCCGCTCGGCGCAGCTGACGAGTTCGACGACCGAGCGGGCCTGCATCTTCTCCATGACCTTGTGACGATGGGCTTTGATCGTCCGCTCGGTCGTGCCGAGTGCAAAGGCGACCTGCTTGTTCATCTTGCCGCGGACGACGAGATCGAAGACCTCTCGCTCCCGCCTGGTCAGCCGCTCCAGCCGGGCGAGGCTGAGGCGAACCCAGTTTTCCTGTTCATTGGCGAGGCGCTGGCGGGTGATGGCGCGGTCGATGGCCCCGAGGAACTCGTCGCGCTCGACCGGCTTCGTGAAAAGGTCTTCGGCCCCGGCCTTGATGGCCCTGACGCCGATCCGCGCATCGCCCCGGTCGGTCAGGAATATCACGGGCAGGTTCAGGCCGGCCTTGCTGAACAGACCCACGACATCGGGGATCGATTCATCCGGGGCGGCGGTGTCGACGACGATGCAGCTTGCACTCTCGCTGTCGGGCCGCTGGCTCAGGATCTCGTCGGGGCTCAGATAGGCCCTGGTCTGGTAGCCGCAGGCGCGGAGCAGATGATCGATGCCTGCCTGGGACGCGGCATCCCGATCGACGATGTGCACGAGCGCTGACATGGGCATCCCCTCGATCTCGCCGCAACGATCGGGCGGCTTCTGGCTTCAGGGCATCTTCAGGGCTTCCGGAGTGCAGAGCCTGTATTTGGTTGCGGTGCCGCCTTCGGCCGCGCTGTAGCGATGGAGACCGCCGTCCTCGGCCGGGCCGAATACGGCGCGGGCCGTGTTCGTCGCGATGGATGTCGTGCAGCTGAGATCCAGCACCCGTCGTTCGCCATGCGGGCTGGTGCGGCTGACCCGGCATGTCGCCAGGGGCGTGGACAGTCGCTGCCCCCTTATGATGAAGGCTGCGGCAAAGGCGTTCGCCGGTCGCCTGAAGACGAGTGTCTTCCCCGCCGCGACGAAGACATTGGCGCAGACCTGCCCCTCTTCGAGCCAGGCTCCCTGAAAGCTCCCGGCCCGGGCCCAAGCGCCCTGTGCAATGAGCCCGGCAAAGGCGAAGGCGAGGAACAGCGAGCGAGCAGCCATGGCGATCATCGAGCCTCCAGGCGGGGCGACCAGGCCGTCAGGCGCCGGACGCGGCAGTGCTTCCTTCGGGGCGCATCGACGCTGGAAGATCCTGGCGGCAGCCTCTCCCATCGAAGACCGCATGAGGCGGCTGCCTTGCCGATTGCCTTGCTTCCCCCGGTCGCGATTGAACGCCGCCCAGGCGCTCTGGAACAGTAGGTTACGGTTGGCTACGTGGGCGGTTTCGCTCCGGTTCGGCCGAGGGGGAGGGCCGCACGATGCTGATCGTCGGCGCTGCGCGGGTCGTGCGTGTGCGTCAATCCTGTGCTGGACAAACTTCCTTACTGGATTAACGTTTCGTCATCTGAGGTTTTCGGCGCCAGTCGCGCGCCGATCGAAGCGAATCTAGTCTTCCGGTTTCTGCTGGTGGCGGCCTCATGCAGGAAACAGGATCGCCTGGAGATCATTGGCAGCACCCTGAGCCACAGGAGGTTCGGGGCGAGCTGGCGCGAATCCTCACAAGTCCGGACTTCAGCGTGCCGGAGCGCCTGCGCGGCTTTCTGACGTTCGTGGTCGAGGAGTTCCTGGCCGGGCGCGGCGATCGCATCAAGGCCTATTCGATCGCCACCCACGTCTTCGGGCGAGCCCAGGATTTCGACGTCCAGAACGACCCCGTGGTGCGCATCGAAGCGGGTCGGCTACGCCGTGCCCTTGAACGCTACTACCTGACGGGCGGGCGCACCGATCCGGTCGTGATCGACATTCCAAAAGGAGGTTATGCACCCGAGATCAGGCGGCGAGACCGCGGTGCAGAGCCCACGCCTGTTGTCCCGGCGGAACCGATTCCGGAGCTGCCGGCCGTCCATCACACGCAGGATCGGACTTGGAACTACGGATTTCGAATTGTTGCGATAGCTATGGGCGCTGTGCTCCTTCTCGCGATCGCCTTGCGTTGGGGCCTGGCCGAACGCAGCTGGCCCACGGAGACCGCGGGGCCCGAAGTCACCCTGGTCGTCACGCCATTCGTCAACCTGTCCGGGCAGGGGGGCGAGATCTACTCGGCCGGCATCTCCGAGGAGCTTCTCAGCCAGCTGGCGCGCTTCAGAGAACTGAAAGTCCTCGGCCGCGATACCGCCAGGCTCATCCAGCAGGAGCAAGGAGGGCAGCAACCATCGGGCGTGCAATATTTGCTCGGCGGAAGCGTCCGTACCGCCGACCACCGCCTGCGCGTGACCAGCAGGCTGCTCAGCGGCCGAACCGGGGAGATCCTCTGGAGCCAGATCTACGAACGGGATCTGCGGGGGGCAGGAAATTTCGAGATCGAATCCGATATAGCCGCCAAGGTCGCAGCCGCGGTGGCACAGCCCTATGGCGCGATATTCACGCCGGTCTCTCGTGATTCCGCTGCGCAAGCACCGGGAAATACCGACTCCTATCTCTGTGTCCTGCGCTTCTACCACTATCGACGCGTGCTCGATCGTGACGAGCATCGGCCGACGCGGGATTGCCTGGAAAGACTGACCGAAGGGCACCCAAGCTATTCGACCGGCTGGGCGATGTTGGCCTATCTCTATCTCGATGAGGATCGATACGATCTGAACCGTCGAACCCAGGCTCCATCCGGATTTCTGCGTGCGCGCGAGGCCGCGGAGCGTGCGGTTGCGCTCGATCCGTCCAATGTTCGGGGTTTGCAGGCGCTCATGACGGTCCTGTTCTTCAGCCGGCAGCCCGAAGCTGCCTTGGAGATCGGCGAGAAAGCGCTGGCTCTCAACCCCAACGACACAGAGGTCCTCGCCGAGCTGGGCAGCCGGGTCGCTCAGGCGGGCGACTGGAAGCGTGGCGCGACGATGATCGACGAGGCCTTGGCGAGAAACCCCAATCTGGCGGGGTATCACGGTCTTGCTGCCCTAGCGTACTACATGCTGGGGGACGATGCGCGCGCGGTCGAATCGATCAGGCGCGCTGATCAGAAGCGGTTCTCGCTCTATCACCTTGTCGCCGCACTGATTTTTTCTCGCGCGGGCCTGGAGCAGGAAGCCAGGGGCAGTGTCGTCGCGTTTCTGAAGATGCGGCCGCTTTTCTTCCACGATTTCGATGCGGAGCTCGCGATGAGGAATTTCAACGCGAAGGATCGGCTTGTCCTGATCGAGGGCGCAAGGCGGGCAGGGTTCCCTGTCGGGACGCTGAGCCGCTGAGACAGAGGGCGCTGGAGCGGGTGAAGGGAATCGAACCCTCGTATTCAGCTTGGAAGGCTGCTGCTCTACCATTGAGCTACACCCGCGCCGGGCGCCAAATTCCCCATCGCGGTAGCCAGTGTCAAGGGCCGGCCGCGCAAGCGCATGGCGGCGGGCGATTGCTTCACAGTTTCGGCCAGGTATCGGAGAGGCGATAGCCCGCCGGGTAGGGGTCCTCCGGATCGAGCATCAGCTGATGCGTGCCGGTGATCCAGGCACTGCCGGTGATTCGCGGGATGATCGCCGGCGTCCCGCCGATCTCGGCGAGGCTTTCGATCGCGCAGTCGAAACGCGAGCCGATGATCGACAGCCCGACGAAGCGTTCGCCGACGGCGAGCTGGCCGCGTGCATGGAGCACGGCCATGCGGGCGGAACAGCCGGTCCCAGTCGGCGAACGGTCGATCTTGCCGGGACGGATCGCGACGGCGCTGCGGCCGGTCAGCACGCCGTCGACCCGTTCGACCGGCGCGGCGAGCTGGCAGAAGGAGATATGGTCCCAGGCGGTACCGCCGGGATGGGCGAAGCCGAGCTGCTCATCGGCGGCGCGGGTGATCTTCATGCCGGTCTCGGCGAGTTCGCGCGCCTCGTCGGGGCTGATCGCGAAGCCTAGCCTCGTCGCGTCGACGATGACGAAGCTGTCGCCGCCATAGGCGATGTCGACGCTCAGCGTGCCGAGGCCGGCGACCTCGAGCGGCGCGCCGAGCCGCGTCGCGAAGGAGGGGACGTTGCGCAGCGTGATCGCCTCGGCCTTGCCGGCGCGGCAGGCGGCCGTGATCGCGATCAGGCCGGCCGGCGCCTCCAGCACGATCTCGGTCAGCGGCTCCCGCATCGGCAGGATGCCGGTGTCGAGCAGCACGGTCGCGACGCAGATCGCATTGGAGCCGGACATGGGCGGCGTGTCGGCCGGCTCCATGATGATCCAGCCCATCTGCGCGCGCGGGTCCTTTGGCGGGACGAGCAGGTTCACATGGCGGAAGACGCCGCCGCGCGGCTCGTTGAGGACGAAGTTCCGTAGCGTCTCGTCGGCGGCGATGAAGCGCGACTGCTCCCAGAGGGTCTCGCCCGGCGGCGGCGATATGCCCCCGACGATTACGTCGCCGACCTCGCCGGCTGCATGGCAGCCGACGACATGGATGATCCTGCTGCTGCGCATCGGTCCGTCCCGGTGACGAGGAAACCGGGTACAGCCTAGCCCGCGCGCCGCCGCGTCAGAAGCCGAAGTTGAATCCGGCCTTGACGATATCCCCGGATGTCCGGGCGCGCATCGTCGCGTATTGCGAGGGGGCGAGGCCGGTATAATCCTGCAAGGTCAGGCGCCGGCTGCCCAGATCGTAATGCGTATAGTCGAGCCGGATCGTCATGCTCGGCAGGATCGCATACTCGACGCCGCCGCCGACGGCCCAGCCACTGGCAATGCCGGAATGGGAGGCCGCGGCGCCGGAGGTCGCGAGCGGGTCGTCGGGCGCGATCGAGCCCTTCTGGTCGAGCAGCCCATAGGCGAAGCCGCCGGTGCCGTAGATCAGGAAATCGCCGAGCGCGACGCCGGCCCGGGCCCGCACCGTCCCCAGCATCGAGAGCTCGTTCTCGGCGCGGGTGGTGAAGCGGGTGCCGGGATCGAGCGAAACGGTCTGGCTGCCGCCGAGGCGGGTCACGGACAGGTCGGTCTCGGCGCCGACGACGACGGCGCCGATCTGGTAGTTGAAGCCGAACTGCGCGCCGCCGGCCATGCCGCCGCCGTCCGGCGTCAGGCTGCGCGGCACGGCCAGCGGGTTGATGGCCGTCGCGGCGAGGCTCGCTGGTCCGGTGACGCTGGTCGTTGCCGTCGTGGTGGTGACGACGGTCGTGGTGACGGGCAGGGGCGTCGTCTGCGTGTTTGTCGTCGTCGTGGTGTTGGTCGTGGTCGTCGTGACGGTGGTGGGCACGACGGTCGGGCCGCCGAACGGGCCGGCGACGCTCGTCCGCCCGGACTGGCTGCCGCCACCGAGCGAGCCGCCGACATAGAAGCCGGTCCAGCGCGGCCGCTCGGGCAGCAGGACCGGCAGCACGGGCGCCGGCGCGTGTTCGGCCGGGGCGGCCATCGTCGGAGGCGACGTTACCGGGGCGCGGCGCGGCGCGCCGGCATGGGCGGGCGAGACGGCGCGCGGCGTGTGGTCGGCGCGCCGGGTGCGCGGTCCGGGCGGCACGGCCGGGCAGACCGGGCAGGTCTGCGCGACCTGGACGACGCGGTTGCGGCTCGGCGCGCTCGCTGCAAGGCGCAGCGCCTCGTTCATATGCTGCGAGCCGGGATAGAGCCGGGCGAAGAGCTTGAAGGATTCGGCGTCCCCGGCGAGCACGGTCTCGGTCCAGGCGGTTTCCTCGGTGCGCTGCGACAGGATACGGTGCAGGCGCAAGGCGGTCTGGTCGTCGGGATTGGCGTCGAGGAGGCTGCGATAGATATCGCGCCGGTCCCAGGCGATGGCGGTGCGGTAGGCGTCGGCCGGAGACAGTGTCCGCAGCATGGCGGGGGTCGGGCGGGCGGCGATCGCGATGGTGCCGGCCATAGGCTGTGGCTGGGCCTGGGGAACGCCCTCCGGCCGCTGGAAGAAGCTGAAATCGTTGATCAGCGAGGAGGTGTCCCAGGGGATCTGGACGCCGTTCGTCGAGTCGTAGACCGCCAACCGGATGCGGCGGAAGAGCTGCTCGACCGGCAGGCCGGGCTCGCGCGCCTCGCGCAGGAAGGCGGTGGTGAAGGGGCTGTTCGGGCCGCTGCCATCGGCCGCGGTCGAGCCCGGCGAGGTGGCGAAGGCGACGAAGGTGCCGCTGCCGGAATCGACGCGGGCGAGGCCGGCCTCGCTGCGGATGCCCTCGCTGGCGCCGTCGACGATCTGCAGGGCGAGCCCGCGCGACAGCTCCTGTGCGGCGAAGGGGTTGTCGCGACAGGCGTCGAGGATCGCGATCTTGGCCTTCACCCCGGCGGAATCGAGGCGGCGCAGGATCTCGCTCAGCGACAGCGACTGGTTCGGGATGTTGGCCGACCCTTGCGGGCGCACATCGGTCGGCAGGATGTAGTTCGCACCGTCGAGCTGCACGGCATGGCCGGCATAATAGACCAGCGCCGTGGCGTCCGGCCCGCCCTGACGGGCCTTCTCGACGAAGACGTCGAGCGCGCCGCGCAGCCCGGCGAGCGAAAGATCGAGCGCCGGGGTGACGTCGAAGCCGGCCTCCTGCAGCATGCTGCGCGTCGCATTGGCATCGTTCAGCGCATTCGGCAGCTTGGTGACATTGGCATAGGCGCCGTTGCCGATGACGAAGGCGAGGCGCTTCTGGGCGAAGGCGGGCGTTGCCGACAGGCCCGCGGCGAGAAGGACCGCGATCAGCGCGGCGGCGAGATACGCATAGGCCCGGGCTGTTGTCGGCATGACGCTTCCCCCGCGATGCGAGCGAATCCGCTCGCTGGACCTGTCTGGCGGGCGCGACTCGAAACGGCGTCCGCCATATGACGGAGGTTCCCAGAAGCCCGGCCGTCGGCGCAACGCAAAAGCGACAGCTGCATCGGATCGTCCCGAAAGCCGGCCTGCGAGGATATTTTCGATTCCTTGCGGGCACTTGCCGTTGTTTCCGGATTTTCAGGGCGAAGAGCATTTCGGCCAGTGTGGCCAAACTGCCAGCCTCTGCCCGCACCGCTCAGCGATGCTCGCGGCTTGAAAGCGCCCACGCGGCCCGCGCTCCTTCAAATGGATGAGGCGCTGCGGCGCGTGCTGGGGTGGAATGGCTGCAACCAGGCCGGGCAGGCTGCCATGACCAGCGCTTCAGCGATCAATCCCTATGACGCGGTAGCCTATCCAGGGCACTCCTTCGCCCAGACCCATCCGGCGCGGCTGGCGACCATCGCCCATTTCCACGGGATGAGCCCGGCCCTGCCTTCGGCCATGCGGGTGCTGGAGCTGGGCTGCGGCCGTGGCGGCAATCTCGTGCCCATGGCCGCGCAGTTTCCGCAGAGCGACTTCCTCGGCATCGACCTCAGCGCCGATTCCATCCGGCAGGCGAGCGAGACCGCAGCCGCCTTCGGGCTGAGGAACCTCGCATTCCGGCAGCAGGACATCCTGACGCTGGAGGCCGATCTCGGCCGCTTCGACTACATCATCGTCCACGGCGTCTATTCCTGGGTGCCGGAGGCGGTGCGCGAGCGGATCATCGCGCTGTTCGGCATGCTGCTGGCTCCGCAGGGCGTGGCCTATGTCAGCTACAATGCGCTGCCCGGCTGCCGGCTGCGCGACCTGGCGCGCGACGTCATGCTCCATGCGGTCCGCGACATCGACGATCCGCAGGAACGGGTCCGCGTGGCCCGGGCGACGCTGAAGGCCGTGGCGGAGGCGAGCGACCCCGAAAGCTTCCATGGCGTGGTGTTGCGCGAGCGCTGCAAGCAGATCGACGAACTGCCCGACAATGTCCTCTACCATGACGATCTGAACCCCGGCGCCCGGGCCTTCGCGCTGCACGAGGTGCTGGCGGTGGCCGAGCGGCACGGCCTGCAGTTCCTGGCCGAAGCCTCGTTCCCCAATGTCCATGGCGGGGCGAAGGAGGCCGCGCGGCAGATGCTGGCGCAGATCCCGGTCGAACAGGTGGCGCGGCGCGAGCAGACGCTCGACATGCTGATCGGCCGGGCCTTTCGCGAGACCCTGCTCTGCCGCGAGGCGGTGCCCCTGCGGCGCGGCATCCGGCCGGATGCGCTCCGGCCCTATTATCTTTCAGCCGATGTCCGGCCTGCCTTGCGCCAGCCGGAGCCGGAAAGGCCCGGCGCCGAACGCTTCGAGTTCCACGAAGGGGTCGGGCTCTCGGTCGACCTGCCACAGTGCAAGGCGGCGCTTGCCGTCCTCGGCGAGATCTGGCCCGCCAGCGTGAGTTGGCCCGAGCTGGTGGAGCGGTCCTGCCGGGGCGCGGGCATCGCGGCTGGGCCCGCATGGGCCCGAGAGGTCGCGCGGCTGGAGGAAGCGCTGATCGCGATCTTCAAGGCGGGATTGCTCGACATCAGGCTGGAGCCGCCGCCGCTGACGACCGAGGTCAGCGAGCGGCCGGCCGCGAGCGCGGTCGCACGCTGGCAGGCTTCGACCTCCTTCGAGGTCACCGACCAGCGCCATCGCATGGTCCAGCTCGACAGCATCGTCGTGCGGAAATTCGTCAGCCTGCTCGACGGCTCGCGCGACCAGGCCATGCTGCTCGACGCGATGAACGCCTTCCTCGCCGAGACGCGCGCGGCCGGCATCGCCGAGCCGAACCTGCCGGAGCGGGCGACGGCGGCGGAGGTGGCGATGCATCTCAAGGATGTCGCCCGGCTCGCGCTGCTGCGGGCCTGACGATTGTAGCCCCGCCGGGCGGGGCGTACCCTTGCGGAAGGGCAATGGAGCCGGGCCGGCAGGATGAGCGAACGCTTCCGGCAGTTTCAGGCGCTGTTTCCGGAGGAGGCGTGCCTCGCCGCGCTGATGCGCCTGCGCCATGGCGGGACGATCATGGCCTGCCCGGCCTGCGGGCGCGCCGCATCCTTCCAGCCGCGCCCCAAGCTCAGGGGCTTCGCCTGCAATCATTGCAGCTACATGATCCATCCGGCGGACGGTACGGCCTTCGAAAGCCGGCGCACGTCGCTTCAGCTCTGGTTCTTCGCCCTGCGGATGCTGGCCGAGCAGCCGGGACGGGGCGCCAGCGCCGCCATCGCGCGGGAAGCGGGCGTGCCGCTGCTCGCGGCGCAACGGCTCGTCACCGACCTGACAGCGCTCGATAGGCATGGCGAGGGCTGGTTCGTCGAGCTCCGCCGCCTCGTGAGCGCCGGAACACCTGCCGCGAAGGCTGTGCCCGCTGAAGCTTCGGCCGCCCAGGTGCCGATCGCCGAGGCGAAGCGCTCCCGTCAGGCGCAGGGGCGGCCGGCTGCGCGGGGCAGCACTCCGCCACGGCCTTCGGCCTCGACCGGCGCAGACGTGGGAGTGGTCCGCAGCGCTCCGCCAAACAGGCGGATGAGCGGCCGGGGCGCCATCGTCGGGGTCGCGGTCGTCGCCTGCGGCATTGCGGCGGCGGTGCTCGGGCTTGCCTACGCCAGGCTCCAGCAGCAGGACCGGCCGCGACCGGCCCTGGTGGAGACGAGCGCCGACAGCGCGGCTCCGGCCCTGAAGGATGCGCCGGCGCGGCCTTCCCTGATCCTGTCCTCGGTCGAGCGGGATCTGGAGGGCGCGCGGCAGGCGGCGCAGTTCGCGCTCGACAACGATCCCTCGCTGGCCGCGATCGAGCCGCAGGCCGAGACGCCGGCGCAGCAGGTGCCGGTCAATCAGCTGCAGCTGCCTTCCAACATCCTGCTGGTGCCGCCAAAGGTCCAGGGGGCGCCGGGCGTCCCGGCCTCGCCGGGCGGCGCGCCGCAGCCGCCGCCGCAGATCTCCAGCGGCGATCCCGATCAGGTCCTGACCTTCGGCCCGATCCGGATCCGCCGGCATCTGGTCGACCTGATCGTGCGTGCGAGCCGCGTCGTCGGCGCCGATCCGACGCTGCTGATGGCGGTGGCGGACAAGGAATCCTCGTTCTCGACCGGGGTGAAGGCGAAGACCTCCTCTGCCACCGGGCTCTACCAGTTCATCGAGCAGACCTGGCTCGGCGTGATCTACGAGTTCGGGGCCCGCCACGGGCTCGCTGCGGAGGCGAAGCTGATCGGCCGTTCCGGCCGGCAGTTCGTCATCGGCGATGCCGGCGAGCGCCAGCGCATCCTCGACATGCGGCGCGAACCCTATGTCTCGGCGCTGCTGGCGGCGGAGATGCTGAAGCGCGACACGCTGAGGCTGGAGCGCGCCATGGGGCGCCATCTCACCGGCGGCGAGATCTACCTCATCCACTTCCTCGGGCCGGACGCGGCGCAGACCTTCATCGAGACGATGGAGGAGACGCCCGGCGTCAAGGCGGCCGAGCTGCTGCCGCGGCCGGCCCAGGCCAATCGGCCGATCTTCTATGCCGATGCCGGAGGCGAGACGAAGGTGCTTTCGGTCTCGGAGGTCCACCGGAAGTTCAACGACATGATCAAGCTCAGGCTGGAGCGCTATGCCGCGGTGAGGCCGACCATGGGGCCGGGCCTGACGCGCCCGCAGCCGAAGAAGTGACCGTTTCGCCGCGCGCGATCCCACCCGCGGAAACCGCTCCCGCTTCGGGGGCGCGAAAGGAGAGAGCCATGCCGGCCAACCGTTTCGAGCAGGTCGACGAGCCACAGGCCGACGCGATCACCCTCAGCCTGAGCGAGCGCGGCGGCGAGGCGTTCGGCCGGGTGCTCTGCCCCGCGGATCTCGCCGGCGGGCATCTGGTCAATGATTTCGTCAGCGATGAGCTGGCGGCGAAGGACGCCTTCCGCACGGCGATCCGCCTCGCCAACGAACTGCGTGCGCCGATCGTGGTCGAGGACGCGGCCGGCGTCTGGCAGGAGGAATGGGGCGTGCTCTACCGCGAGATGTGAGCGGGCGCCGCCCGTCGCGTGACGGCGCCGCCTGCGCGATCACTCGATCCGGAAATATTTGATGCCGAGACCGAGCTTGCCGCTCTGCCGGGCGAGATCGAGCTTGAGATTGGCGAAGAACTCGGCAGCAGGGGCGGGATTCGGGCCGGAGAGGGCCGGCAGCGGCTCGGGGCTGACGAGCGCCAGCACGGTCTGCGGGCGCGCGGCGGCGCCGGTCGATTCGAGCTTGAGGTTGAAGATCGCCTTGTCGCCCTCGCGTTTCATGAAGCTGCCGAGGTTGTAGACGAGGCCGTCATCGCCGATCAGCACGACGTCGAGATTGAGGCCGCCGCCGGCCTCGACCGAACCGTTGAGGATCTCGCCGCTCTTCATGTTGAAGGCGCCGATCTGCAGCCGCGGGCTGCGGTCGATGGCGATGCCGGGCTGGCGCAGGAACTCGACCATCGGACATTGCGCGGCGGTGACCGGGCGCAGATGGATCTGGGCCTCGAAGCCCTGCGCCGCCTTGAAGGCGTTGTCGAAGGTGACGAAGGGCGCGGTGGCGCTGCCGAAGCCCTCCAGCGTCGCCTTGCGATCACCGATCTCCTGCGGCCAGAGGAAGAAGCAGGGACCGCCGTCATAGGTCCGGACATAGCGCTCGACCCGCTCGGCCGGAGTGCGTGGCTCCGGGCCCGGCGCGGCGGCCTGCTGGCCCGGTGCCGGAGCCGGTGCCTTGACCGGTTCGGGGGGCGCCGGCAGTGCGACGGGAACGGGCAACTTGCCGCTTCCTCCGACATTCGCGGGCGGTGAAGGCTTGGGGGCCGGCTCGGTCGTTGGAGGGCGGGGCGCCGGTTCGGTGGGGCGTTCGGCGCTCATGCTCGCCTGCGACTGCGATGGTGGCGATGCCGGGACCGGGGCCGAAGGCGTTGCCTGGGGGCCGGCCGGAAGCGGCGCAGCCGAAGGCTGGGACAGAGCCGGCGGGGCCGGTGGAGCAGTGGCGGCGGGCGCCGCCGGGGCCTGCGCCGGTGCATCCGTCAGGACAGGGGCGTTGCCGGCGGGCGCGGCGGGCGGTGGCTCTGACAGGGCCGGAGCCTCGGCTTTCGACAAGCGCGCGCTCTGTCCGCTCCGGTCGGGGCCGAACGCCGTCCAGGCGTAGAGGCCGCCGCCCGCCAGAAGCGCCAGTGCCGCGATGCCGGCGACGAGAGGCAGGGGGGAGCGGCGCGATTGCCCCGTACCGGTCGTTCCGCGTGCCGCCTGCCCGGTGGTTGCGGGTTGCCAGGCGGCGACCTCCGCCATATCCGCCGGCCGGTCCTTCGGATCGGGAGCGAGCATCCGCGCGAGCAGGGGGCGCAGCCTCGCATCGACGGCGGAGAGGTCGGGCAGGCGGCGGCGCTTGTCGAGGATCTCGACCTGAGTGCCGCCCATGTCGAGCGGGCGGCCTGTGACCGCCTCGGCCAGCACCAGGGCGAAGGAATACATGTCCGAGCGGCCGGTGACCTCGCCACCATAGAGGCCAAGCTGCTCGGGCGAGACATAGTTGTACTTCCCGGCGAAGCCGGAGCCGATCACCGTGCCTTCGCCGAGCAGGCTCGAACGGGCGATGCCGAAATCGATGATCTTGGCGCGGGCGGGATCGCCACCCGGCAGGATGATGTTGTCCGGCGAGATGTCGCGGTGGACGATGCCGAGCCGGTGGGCGGCATGCAGCCCCGGCGCGACGCGCTGGCGCAGGATGTCGGCCTCGGCCAGCGTGAGCGGTCGCTCCCTGATGCGTTCCGAGAGCGACTGGCCGTCGACGAACTCCATCGCCAGATAGGGCGTCTCGGTGACCGGGTCGATGGCGAAGACGTAGTAGCGGACGATGGCCTCGTTGTAGAGGTTGTGCAGGGCGGCGGCCTCGCGCCGGAACAGGGCGAGCACGGCCTCGTCGCGCGCCATGTCGGGGCGGATCATCTTGATCGCCACGGCGTCGCCGGTCTGGATGGCGCGGCCCTTATAGACCTCGCCCATGCCGCCGACGCCGATCAGGCTCTCGATCTCGTAGATGCCGTTGAGCTTCGTGCCGATGCGGGCATTGCTGCGCGGGGCGAAGACGGTGCGTTCGGAGTCGTCGCTCATGACGTGGCGCTCCTAGGCGTGTCGTCAGCCGGCGCCACGCCCTTCCGCGCCGGCCGGTTCGGCATCCAGCGTGTCCTTTCCGCGCCCCTGCGGCAACGGACCACGACGACCGTGACGTTGTCATGCGCGCCACGGGCCAGGGTCAGGGCCAGTAGCGCGTCGCAGGCGGCCTGCGCGCCGCCGGCCTCGACCGCCTGCAGGATCTCGGCGTCGCCGACATGCTCGGTAAGCCCGTCGGAGCAGAGGACGAAGGCGTCGCCATCGGCGATCTCGCCGTTCTCGAGGTCGAGCTCGGGCCTTTCATGCACGCCGATGGCGTGGGTGATGACGTGGCGCCGCGGCGAGCGGCACGCCTCCTCGGCGCTCAGCAGGCCGCTATCGACCATGTCCTGGACTTCGGTGTGGTCGCGCGAGAGCTGGGCGATGCGCCCGGCTCGGACCAGATAGACGCGGCTGTCGCCGGACCAGAGGCAGGCGAAATGCTGCCGGTGGATGAGCAGAGCGACGAGGGTGGCCCCCATGGTGGCGCCGCGCCGGCGGATTTCTGCGCGCAGCGTCGCATTGGCCTCGATTACGCTGGTCTCGAGCATGGCGAGCAGTTCCGAGGCCGAGGCTGCGGCGCCGACGCTTTCCAGCGCCGCGACGACGGTGGCGCTCGCGAGAGCGCCGTTCTCGTGCCCGCCCATGCCGTCCGCTACCGCCCAGAGGCCGAATTCGGGGCGCAGCAGGAAATTGTCCTCGTTCGCCGCGCGGACCTTGCCGGTATGGCTGATCCAGCCGGTTTCGAAGTCGCAGGCGGCCTGCGGGGCATCGTTCATGGCTTCGCCCTCATGACATCGCCCTCATGTCCTGGCGTGTTCGGAATATGGGCATCGAAGCGGCCGGTGAGCAGGCCGGCAAACAGATAAGGATCGGGCAGGGCCTGCCCGGTGAGCGCCAGCGGCTCGAAATTCGGGCCGCCGATGGTCCAGAGATAGCAGGCATGGGCATAGGCGCGGGCATGATCCTCGATGCGCAGGGCGGCGAGCCGTTCGGGGAAGCCGGAGGAGATCGCCGCGCTTGCGATCGTGCCGTCGGAAAGGCGGACCATGTCGGCAGGCGGGGCGGCGAGATGCTGGTCATTGGGAAGCGGCAGGGCGGCAAGGCGCCCAGCCACGGCTTCGAAGCTGGCTTCCGGCTCCAGCGCCCGCAGCAGGAAAGCCTCGACCGCCTCGAACCATCCATCCTGCGGGTCTAGCTCCGGCGGCGGGATCGCGGTGCCGGTGGCGGCGAAGACGGTGAGCGGGAAATAGCGGCCGACGCCGTCGACCGAGGGCATGAAGGCGCCCGCGACCGTCTGCCCAGCATGGGCGCTGCCCAGCCAGAAGCGCCAGATCGGCGCGTTGAGATAAGCCCCCTGCCAGCGCGGCCCGAGTTCGAGGCGGCTGGCGGTCAGCCCGCCCTGCAGCCATTTCTCATAGATCGCGAGGAAGGCGCTAGGGGCGTTGAGCGCGATGAAATCGCGCTTGGCGGGGAGCTTGCCGAAGAGGCCGCAGTTCAAGGTTCAGATCCCCGAAGGGCAGCGGATTTCCCGCAGCGCCGGCAGGATCAGCGGGTTTTTCAGCGAACCGACGCCGAAGGAATAGCCGACCTGGCGGCCGCCGGCATTCAGCGTGAAGCCGACATTGTCGCCCTGCTTCAGCACCGAGCCTGAATCGAGCAGGCGAAAGAAGGACCAGGTGCCCTCCTTCTCGAAGAGCTTGACCTCGCCCTGCGGCTGCTGCGCTCCGGAGGAGAAGAAGCCGCCGCCGAACATGCCGCCGGAATTGCCGCTGCTGCCGCCGAGCGTCAGCGTGATCGCGGTCTTGCCGACGCCGCCGCCCGGCCACATCACCGGGGTCGGCGTGTTGACGCCCTGCTGGCTGGTCACGGTGATGCCGTTGATCTCGAGCTTGGCGTTGGCGGCATCGGCCGAGAGCGCGGTCGGCGTGACCACCATCTGGAAGGAGGGCAGATTGCCGCCGGTCGGGAAGAAGGCGTCCCTGATCTCTCCGGCGCGCTGGAATTCGCGGAGCGTCGTCGGCGAGAGCGCGCGGGCGACGCGGCTGTCGACTCGCCAGCTCCACTGTGCCTTCGAGGTGTCGACGAAGGGTTCCAGCCGCTCCTTGTAGAACTTGTCCATGATCTGGCCCGGCGCGAAGAGCCGGGCGAAATCGGCGAGCGGCACGTCGCGTGCGCTCGCCTTGGTGAAGGGATAGCGGTTGTTCATCACCTCGGTGCAGATGCGCGTGACCTGCTCGGCCAGCGCCTGCCGGAGCAGGGCGACGGTCGCGCCGGTGGCGTCGCCCTCGAAATCGTTGACCGCCTGGATGACCATGCCGTCGAAAGGCGCCGGATAGCGCGAGGAATTGGCGCGCAGCGTCGCTATCAGCGGCACGAGCGCTGCGTTGGCCGCGGCCGACTGCGCGGGGTTCGTCGCCGCCGTGGCGAGGTTCTGGTTGATCTCCGCGAAGGTCTGGAGGAGCTGGTCCACCGGCCGGCGGCCGAGATCGCCGTCGACGAGGACGTGGAAGGATTTGAACTGCGCCTCGATATCGGCGCCGAGGGTCGTGTCGGTGCCGCCCGCGAGCAGGCGTTCGACGCCGGGGGCGGCAAGGGGAAGGTTGGCGCCGAGCCGTCCCAGCGCATTGCTGGCGCGCTGCGCCAGCGTGTCGGCAGCGGCCTGAGCGGTGGCCTGCGCGGCTGCCTTCTTCGCGTTCGGGCGTTCCTTGGTGAGCTGCGTCTCGTCGCGCAGCGATTCCAGCACCTGCTTGAAGGGGGAGGTCGGTGCGGCGATGGCGCTCAAGGCGACATAGCGCGGCTTGTCGGCGTTGAGGGGCCTGAGCTTCAGCCGCTTCAGCGCCTTCTGCCAATTCGCGACATAGTCGCGGCTGTAGAGCTTCATCAGGTCGGGGAAGAGCGTGGCGTACTGGGTGGTGATCGCCTGCTGGTCGAGATTCTCGCCAAGCACCCAGCGCTCGCGCTCGATCTGGTCGCCGATATCGCCGAGCCGGCCGATGAAGGCGTTCTGGAAGCCGTCATTGGTGTAGAAATAGGGCACGCGGATCTGGTCGAGATCCTCGCCGCTGAGTCCCTCGAAGACCAGGCGCACATCCGAGCCGCCGCGCTGCGAGACCACCCAATCCTTCTGGCTCTCGCTGCGGGACTGCGTCCGCAGGAGCTCATAGGCTCGCTCGGCGATGCTGAGGCGGCGCAGCGTGCGCTGGCTCTGCTCGATCAGCGACTGGTTGAGCTTGACGATCGGCTCGGCGTCGCCCTCGTCGAGGTCGAGCATGGCGGTGAGATGCTCCTCCAGCGCCTCGCGGCCCTTGGCGTTGGCCGGGCCGGGGAAGAGGTTCTCGGCCCAGTCGAGCCGCATCCAGGAGGTGACGAGGTCGCGGTCCAGCTTCGCCTGGCCGCCGACCATCATGTAGACCTTGAGCGCCTCGTAGACGAAGCCGGGGTTGTTGGCGTTGGCCTCGAGCTGCTCCTCCAGCCGGAAGATGATGCGCGAGCGCAGCATCCGCTCGAGCGCCTGCCGGTAGGTGATCTCGGTCGCGTTCTGCAGGCGCTCCCGCTGGCTCAGCCCGAAGGTGGCGAGCGTCGGCGTCGGCTCCTCGCGGGTGGCATAGCCGGCCGGCATGTTCCGGAGCTTGTGCAGCAGCGGCAGGATGCGGCTGAAATTGCGGTCCGAAACCGTGGTCTCCTGCAATACGGGCGCGGCGGCGCTGCGATAATCGGCGAGGCCGTAATTCGTCGCGGTGACGAGGTCGCTGTTCCGCGAAAAACTCGTCCACCACAGCCCGAGCGCGGCGAGCGTGAGGAGCGCGACGGTGGCGAAGCCGGCAACGCGCAACGCGGTGCTGCGCCGGGCGGCGCCGAGATCGGTCGAGACCCAGCCGGATTCGCCGATCACCACCTTCTGGATCAGCTCGGTCAGGAAATAGCTCTTGCCCTTGCCGGAGAAGGAAGCCACCCCGGCGTGATCGGAACCGAAATTGCGCGAGAGCGCGCCGATCAGTTGGTCGATCGGCGTGCCTTCCTGCGTGCCGGAGGTGAAGTAGAAGCCGCGCAGCGTCGCATTGGCGTGATAGCGCGTCGGCTCGAAGACGCGGGTCAGGAAGTCGACGATCGCACGCTTCAGCGTCGCCATCTGGCTCGGGAAGCCGAAGATCTGCGCACGTGCGGTGGGATTGGGCTCGTCCTGCAGCCGGTCGGGCAGGCGCTCGTTCAGCCGCGCGATCAGCGCATCGTATTCAGGCGGCACGTCGCCGATCATGTTGCGGGTCTTGTCGGCGGTCTGGAAGGTATGGCCCCAGACCATGCGCCGCTGCGGCTCGGTCAGCGATCCGAAGAACTCGTTGAAGCCGGCGATCAGGTCAGCCTTGGTGAAGACGGCATAGACCGGGAAATCGACCTTCAGCCGCTCGTGCAGTTCGAGCAGGCGGGCGCGGATCGCGTCGGCATGGGCGGCGATCTCCTCGGGCGAGGAGGTCAGCAGATCCTCGACGCTGATCGCGACGAGCACACCGTTGATCGGCTGGCGCGGCCGGTTGGCCTTGAGCAGGTCGAGGAAGGAAAGCCAGCTCGCCTTTTCGGCCTTGGTATCGGTGTCCTGCGTGGTGTAGCGGCCGGCGGTGTCGATCAGCACCGCATCCTCGGCGAACCACCAGTCGCAATAGCGGGTGCCGCCGGAGCCGGCGACGGCGGCCGGCGTTGCGCCGCGTGCCAGCGGAAATTTCAGGCCGGAATTGACCAGAGCCGTCGTCTTGCCGGCGCCGGGCGGACCGATAATGACATACCACGGCAGGTCGTAGAGATAATCGCTACCCTTGCCGCGGGCGCTCTTCAGCGTCGCCAGCGCATCCTTCATCGCGCTGGAGAGGGCTGCGCCGTCGCCGGTCGACTCCTCCTTTTCCAGCGCTTCGGTCAGCGCCGCTGTCGCCTTGCGGCGGCGGATGACGATGAGGGCGATCCAGCCGAGTGCTGCGAGCAAGAGTAGCGCGACGACGGGCAGGCGTACCCAGGCGGATTCGAAGGGCCTGATCTCGCCGAGGGCGAGGAAGGGGCCGCCGAACCAGATCAGCGCCGCCAGCGCGAGCGCGCCGATCAGGATGGCGGCGATGCGGAGCCAGGTGGCGAGATTCATGCCTGCCTCCCTAACTCTGACGCTGGATCAGGATCTCGACGCGCCGGTTCTGTGCGCGTCCGTCGGCGGTGCTATTGGGCGCGATCGGCGTGTCGGCGCCCTTGCCCTCGGTGCCGATCCGGTCGGGCTGGCTCAGCCTGGTCTTCAGCACGTCGCCCACCGCCTTGGCGCGGGCCTGCGACAGCTCGACATTGGACGGGAAGCGGGCGGTGCGGATCGGCACGCTGTCGGTATGGCCGACGACCTTGATGGCCCCGCCCTCCTTTTCCAGCACGCTGGCGATGCGCTCGATCAGCGGCTGGAACTCGGCGCGCACCGCGGCTTGCGCCGGCTCGAACAGGTTGATGCCGACGAGGCGGACGACGATGACGTTCGGCGTCACCAGGCAGACGATCGGCGGCTGAACGGCGGCGCAGACTTTCGGCGGCTGTGCCGGGGGAGGCGGCGGTGGCGGCGGGGCCGAGAAGACCTTGCGCATGATGCCGATCTCGCCCTTGGGATGGACCGAGAGCAGGGCAGTCGCGGCCGCCTCCGCATTGCCGGACAGCAGGGCGCGGAAGACGAAGTAGACACCGAGCAGGGCAACCGCCGCGATCGCGGCCACCGACCAGACCGGCACCTTGAAACCGGCGACGGCAGCGACGATGGCCTGCCCGCGCCAGCGCGGCGACAGCTCGGGATCGGGCTGCTTCACCCGGCGCAGCGTCTCGAACAGGTTGCGCTGGATCATCTGGAGATTGGCGGCGCCGCCGGCCGAGGTCCTGTGGATGCCCTGGAAGCCCAGCGCCAGACAGGCATGCATCAATTCCAGCAGGTCGTAATTGACCGAGGGGTCGGCCTTGGCTCGGTCCAGCTCCTCGAAGAAGCGGATGCCGCCGGTGCGTTCGCCGAAGAAGCGCGAAAGCATGCTGTACTGCGTCCAGACATGACGGTCGTCGCCGGGAATGTTCTGGACGATGTCGTCGGCGGTGGCGGCGAGGACGTATTTGGCCGTGCGGGCAGTCTCGGCCGAGACGCCGGCGGCGCGGACCTCATGCTCGAAAGCCTCGATGGAATCGCCGACCTGGCCGAGAAGCTGCACGAAGGGCGCGTTGGAGAGGCCGGCGCGCATCCGGCCGAGCAGCAACAGGAGCGGGCCGGCGGCACGCAGCAGCGGGTTGGCGTTCGGCGTCAGCAGCTGTTCGCGTCGGGGCAGTGGCACGCCGTCGGCCACGGGCGGGGAGGCCTGCGGCACCGGCGGCGGGCTCGACATCCACTCGTCGCCGGTGCCGGGGACGCCGGGCGAGGGCGCTTGCGGCTGGGAAGAGGGAGTTGCCGCGGGCGCGGCTGGAGCGGACGGCAGGGCTGCGCGACGCCCGCCGGGGTTCGGCCGGATGATGGTCCGTTCGGAACGCCCGAACGGATCGGACGAACCCTGGTCGCTCATCGCCTGCCCTCCAGAACCGCCCAGAGCTCGAGCTCGAGATCGGGCCAGTCACCGGAAAAATGCATGCCGATCGAGCTCGCCGTGCTGAACTCCGGCCAGAGCGGCGAGGTGCGGTCGAGGTAGAAGTATACATGATCCGTGAGCGCGCGGATCTGCGGCGGCGGCGTCGGCAGATGGACGAGGCTGATGCCCGGCAGATGGGCATGGACGATCTCGTTCATCTTGGTGTTGGGGCCGACCTTGAAGAGCTGCGGGAACTGCGCCTGGATCTCGGTCAGCGGCCGGCGCGCCGCGACTTCCAGCACCAGCGTCGCGTTGCGCACGAGGCTGCGGTCGCGGATCGTCGACATGAAGGCGTTGGGCGCCCGCTCGACGATCTCCAGCCGGATGGCGCGGCGGCCGAGATTGGCCGAGAGGAAGTCCTGGATGTCGCGCACCACCGGCGCAAAGCAGTTCTCCAGATCGTCGTGATCATAGGCGGGATAGTCGCGGGCGCGGCGCTCGGCGGTGGTGAAGGTGGCGAGCTCACCGGCCAGCGCGAGGAAGGTCGAGAACAGCCGCTCGGGATGGACGAAGCGCGAGCGGCGCATGTGCTTCAGCACGGGGATGTTGCGGTTGAGCAGCTGGAGCACGAAGTAGTCGGCGCTCTGCAGGCCGCCGCCGGCGGTGGGGTCGGCGGCGTAGCGGGCGAGCTCCTCCAGCTTGTTGTCGATCCAGCCGATGACGCGGTCGAGCCAGCCTTCGATGACGGGATAAGCCGAGCAGACCAGTACCGGCGGGGCGAATTTCTCGTCGAAGAGCACGGCGCGGTCGCGCACCTCGAGGATGCGGCCCAGCGCCAGGCCGACATAGCCGGCCTTCGACGATTTGCGCAGTTCCAGCGTCAGGCGTGGATGGGCGACGTCGATCTCCTCCTCGGTCCGCAGCGCGGCGGTGGAATCGATCAGCATCTCGTTCGCCGGGACATAGCGGCTGGCAGAGCCGTCCAGCGCATCCTCGACCTCGCGGGTATTGGCGGCGGCGAGCGGCAGCGATAGCCAGACGATCTGGCCGGCGGCGTTCTCCGGCACCTCGATCGCGGCCGGCAGGGGGCTGTTGTCGGGCAGGGCGAAGGGCGTTCCGTCGGGCATCACACCGACGGCGCGGCGCAGGCCGATGCGGCTCTGCTGGGCGAGGTCGCGGTCGATCTCCAGAACCGAGAAGCCCCAGGGATAGGGCGTGACGCTCCTGACGCGGGCTTCCAGCAGGTTCTCGAGATAGCGATCGTTCTGCTGAAAGTGATGCGGCCTGAGGAAAAGCCCTTCCGACCAGACGACCTTGCTGTACCACGACATGCGGGTCTCGCTCACTCGAAGGCAGGCTCGGCGAGCTTACATGGCTGCTGACCAAGCGTCATTAAAGCAATGCTAGCGCCCCCCTGCGCGAGCTGCCGTCATTGACTTGAAGGATGCGGCAACCGGAAATTCAGCGCAGTCCTGTGGCGGCGATCGTGATCGAGCAGGAGCAGGGACGATGCCGAAGGGGCCGGCCGCGCGCATTCTCGACCCGGTGCTGCACCCGCTGCCGGGCATCCTGCAGCCGGGTCCGGGCAGCCCGACCGTGCTGATCGGCGGCCTGCCGGCCTGGCGGGGGGTGCCGGCTGCCGCGGCAGCCGGCATCCAGGCCGCCAAGCAGGCCTCGGACACGGCGTTGCAGACGGCTGCGGCGGCGACGCTGGCAGCGGCCGGGACGCCGGCCGGGCCGGGCGCCAAGGCGGCCGAGGAGGCGGCCAAGACGGCGGCACTCTCGGCCATGAGCTCGACCATCGCCGGAGCCTCGGGCGGTGCCGACATCCACAACTGCCTGACGCTGATGCCCCCGCAGCCGCATGGACCCGGCGTCGTCGTCGACGGCTCGCAGACCGTGCTGATCAACAACCTGCCGGCTTGCCGGATGGGCGACACCATCGTCGAGGCGCTCGGGCCGCCCAACAAGATCGTTATGGGTTTGCCGACGGTCGTGATCGGTGGCTGATGCCGAATTGATTCAAGGACGCGGTGCAAGCCGTTGATCCTGAATCTCTTCTTTCTCTGGAGCTGCGATGGCCAAAAGCCGCAGGCAAAGTCGGACGGTGCCGGACCGGGACGAGGCGAGGATCGAGCGCTTCCGCCACAAGCTCATCGAGCGCTTCTCTTCGGACCCGGACCGGGCGCTGGAGCACGGGCTCGCCCGCAACGGGCGCGTGGCGGAAGCGCTCTGCTTCATGGCGCTGATCCGCGACCCGGCCCGGCGCAGGCGGCCGATGCTGCCGGTGCCGAATGTCGGCTGCACTGCCGCCGTGCGCCAATTCTTCCGGGCCGACGGCGGCGAGCAGGCGGCGCATCTGCTGCCGGGCCAGCTCTCGATCGACGGCATCTTTCCCTGGCTGTTCCTCGCGGGCCCCGCCGCGCGCAAGCTCGAAAACCTCTTCGCCTATGTCGAGCCGCTGCGCGCCGACTACAACAAGGCCGATTCCGCGGCCGAGGCGAACGGGCTCACCGATGCCTTCGCCGATGCCTGCAGCCGGGTCCTGACCGGCCGGGGCGCGGCGGAAGCGGACATCGTCGCGGCCTATGACCGGGTCTGGCGGCCCGGCGCGCTCGCGGCCTTCCGGGCGGCGGACGAGCAGAAGCGCAGCAAGCCGACGCCGCCTCCGGTCATCCGCGGGGTGGGCCTGGAATACGGCATGATCCTGAATTTCGACGAGAGTCAGGAGGCCTGTGCCGACGAGTCGATCTGGGCGACCCATGAGCAGCTCAGCATTCTCGGCTATTATCGGGCGGCGATGGCGAAGGAGCCACGGCAGCTGCAGCCGCGCGCGATCCGCGAGATCCTAGCGCTGCCGCCGGCTTGACCTGGGGCGACGGGCGGGTGAAGCGGGGGCTTCCTCCCCAAGTCGACAGGATCCGCCATGACCATCGAACGCATCGGGCTGGCTGCCCGCTACTGCGACGCCGCCATCTTCAACGGCATCGTCTTCCTCGCCGGCCATGTCCCGGAGAAGACCGAAGGCGCTTCGCTGACCGAGCAGACCGAGGAGGTTCTGGCGCTGCTGGAGGACACGCTCGCGCAGGCCGGCAGCAGCAAGGAGCGCATCCTCAGCGTCCAGATCTTCCTGACCGACATCGCCAAGATCGGCGAGATGAACGCGGTCTGGGACAAGTGGGTGGCGAAGGGCCACGCACCGGCCCGCGCCACGGTCGAGGCGAAGCTGGCCTCGCCCGGCTACGGCATCGAGATCACCGCGGTCGCGGCGAAGCGGTAGATTCCGGCGCGCGGCCCAGCGGCATCATGGTCGGGCCTGTCCCGACCATCCATGTCTTTGCCGGGTCAAAGGCGCGTCCAAGACAGGGATGCTCGCCACAGGGGCGAGCATGACGGTGCAAGCGCCCCTTATTTTCCGCCGCGGTCGTAGCATTCGGCGAAATAGATCATGAAGGCGTCGAGCAGGCCGTTTTCGTAAGGGGCGGTCTTGGCCTCCCAGCGGGCGACATAGGCGTCCCACATCTTCGCCTTGCGCGAGCCGATCAGCCCGCCGATGCCGCCCTCCGGCGCGGTGCCCTCGGCGATCGCCTGGGGATCGAGATCCTCCACCAGCATCTTCAAGGCGTGCTGCATGGCCGAATAGGTCTTGATCTGGTGCGCCTTGAGGTCGCGGAAGCTCTCGTCGAAGGCGCGCCTGGCGTCGAGATAGCCGCTGCGCGGCTGGCCGAAGATCAGCTGCAGGGCGTCGTCCACGGTCGGCGAGAACTTCAGCGGGTTGTTATCCTGCGCCTGGATCATCGTTTGGCTGGCGCTGCGGGCGATGCGCTTGGTCTCGGCCCGGGCGGCGAGCAGCGCCTTCAGCTCCTCGGCGATCAGCCGCATGAGCCCGCCGAGCTGCTCGGCGAAGGCGCCCGGATCCTGCGCCGACAGGGATTGCGGCGCGACGCCCGCTCCTTTGGCGAAGCGCTGCATGAAATCGGCGGGAGAGATCGATGACGGCGGCGGCAGCGGTGCGGTATCGGGCACAGGCGCGAAATCGACTACCGGCGGCTGCTGCGGCGATGTTCCGGCCGGAGCCGGCTCCGCCGCGGTCTCGTCCCAGGGGCTTGTCGCCGGGGCGTTCGCAAGCGGGCGGCGCGGTGTCGGGATCGGTACGGCCGGCTCTGCGGCGGAGGGCAGCGGCCTTTGCAGCGGCGCCCAGGCGAAATCCTCCCCCTGCGCCGCGGGGGTAGGCGAGTCCGGTGCGGGCGTTGCCGGTGCGGTGGGGATGTCGGCGGCCCAGTCGATGAAGCTGGCATGGACCGGTTTGGCATGGCCCGGCGGCATCAGGTCGCGGCGGGGGATGGGTGGCGCGGCTTCCTCGCTCGCCTCCCACAGCGCGCCGGGGGCATGGGACGGGGATGCCGAAGGCGGTGGGGCGGCGGCTTGTCCGGCCTCCTCCGCAATGGTCACGGCGATGATGTAGTGGCCGATCTCCAGCCTGTCGCCGTTCTGAAGCCGGTAGGGCGATTGCACGCGATGCTCGCCGCCATTGACGAAGGTGCCGTTGGTCGAGATGTCGCGCAGCCACCAGCCTCCGTCGCGGAAGCGGATCTCGCAATGACGGCCGGAAATGGCGCGGGACGGATCGGGCAGGGCCCAGTCGAGATGCTGGTCGCGGCCGATGTCGAGTCCGCGTCCACCGGCGGTCGTCACGCTGAGCGGGCCGCCATCGGGCAGCGCCGTCTCGTTCTCGATGGTCAGCGTCAGCGGCATGGCTTCTTGCAGCCCCGGTTCAGCGCTTGCCGGTCTCGTCCTCGGTCAAACGAATGCATGCTTCGATACAGTTGCGCAACGCGTTGCCGCGCTCGCGCGACGGCAGGCGGTTGATCGCGTTGAGCACGGCGATGCGCGCCAGCTTGGCGGTGAGGTCCGGCGGGCAGGGCACGGCATGGCTTTCGACCATGCTGCCGCCGGAATAGCCGGCTGCCCAGGCGACCCAGGTGCCGGGGCTGGCGCGGTCGCCGGCCTGGGCGAGCTTCAGCGCTGCGAAGCGCGTGCCGTCGCCGGGCTCGCGCACCCAGGCTTCGGCGGCGGCGAGGCCGGGGTCCTGCGTGCCCTGCGGCTGCATCGCGCGCACGGCCTGGAGCGCCCACCAGACGGCCTCGCGCCGCGGCAGCAGGAAGGCGCAGAAGCCGATGGCCTCCGCCGGGGCCGGCCCCTTGGCGAGCCGGGCGAGGAAGGCCAGCGGGTGCTCGGCGGTCGGCGGCATCGTCACCGCCTCATGCGCCGAGGGAAAGCTCTCGAACACTTCGCGGGCGGTGCTGAAGCGCAGGCGTGACATGCCGGTCGGCTCCTCAGTTGATCGTCACGATGCTGCCCTTGACCACGACGGAGCCGTCGCTGCTCACCTGGGTCAGGCCGACGCTCCTGATGGTGATGCTGGGCGAGGAGATCTCGATGCTGCCGGGCGTCATCCTGATCTTGCTCTCGCCGACCTTGAGGTTGATCTCGGTCAGCGTCTCGACGTCGAGCTTGCCGTTCTCGACATCGAGCTTGTCGTCGCCCTTCTTCAGCGTGGTCTTGCGCGAATAGCCGCCGCCCTGGAAATTCTCGCCGATCTCGCGCGTCTCGATGTTGTTGACCACGACCTCATGGTCCTTTTCGGCGCGCATGCCGAGGACCTCCCGGCCCTTCAGGTCCTCGAACTTGATCTCGTTGTAGCAGTCGGCAAAGCCGACGCCGTCGCTCGATTCCGATTTGAGGCCGGACTGGGTCTTGTTCGCCGGCAGCTCGTAGGGCGGCTTGTGCTGGTCGTTGACGACGGCGCCGACCACGATCGGCAGGTCGGGATTGCCCTCGATATACTCGACGATCACCTCCTGGCCGATGCGCGGGATCACCTGGCCGCCCCAGCCCTTGCCGGCCCAGACCTGCGCGACGCGGGTGCGGCAGGAGGTCGAGCCGTCCTCGCGGTCCCAGTGGAAGCGCAGCCAGACGCGACCGTATTCGTCGACGTCGATGTCGCCTTCCTCGCCCTCGTTGCGTTCGCCCGCGATCTTGGCGGTGTGCGGTCCGTAGACCATGGGGCGCGGGGTCAGGAGCGGCGTCCGGAAGCGCCGGTCGCTCTTCTGGAGCTCGTAGGAGCCGTGATAGAGCCCCTCATCTGGCTGGCCGGAGGAGCGGTAGCTCTGGATGCCGAAGGCGTGGGTCGCGCGGACGACGACATATTCGGCGTTCTCGTCGCCGCAGGAATGCTCGCTGACCTTCATCAGCGCGCCGGGGTAGAGGCTCGGCGCCTCGCCGGCGGCATGGCGGCGGTCGTCCTGCGCCTGCTCGGCCTGGGCCATGACGCGGGCGAAATGCTCGCCCTGGTCGCGCTTCACGTAGGCGGCCGGATAGTCATAGGCCTCGTAGGACTTGGCCTTGGCGAAGCCTTCCTCGGCGCGGGCGGTGAGATCCGATTCCGACTTCTCGAAATCATAGTCCTTGAGCTCGAACTTGCCGGTGCGCAGGCGCCGGATCGTCGCCCATTGGGTGAGGTGCTCGACCTGGGTGCGCGGGAAGCGGCTGCCCGGCGGGACCAAGGCGAAGGTCGAGCTGTCGCCGGCGAAGCTGGCCTCGGCGCTGGCGGTCACGAGGTCATGGGCCGAACGGGAGTCGCAGAGCACCAGCTTGTGGTCGCCGTCGCCGTGCTTGAAATAGTAGTAGATCCCGTATTGCTCCATCAGACGCAGCACGAAGTCGAGATCGGTCTCGCGATACTGCACGCAATAGTCGATCGGCTGCAGCGTCTCGCTGGTGCGATCGTCGAAGCTCGCCGAGCCCTCCTTCCGGAATATCTCCTTGATGATGTCGAGGGCGGTCTTGTTCTTGAAGATCCGGCAGTCGGCCCGCTGCGACAGCAGCCAGAGCCAGGGCTTGAGCGTGAAGCGGTAGATGTGGAGATCGTCCTGCTTGCCGAGCCATTGCGCGTCGACCAGCGTACCGTTCAGGACGCGTTCGCTCCCGTTCTTGAGCGTGAACTTGACCGAGCATTTCTCGCTCATCATCCCTTGCAGGTCGGCATTCTCGGTGTTGCTCGCCGCTTCGATATTATAGGTAAACAATTCGCTCAAAGCTTCGCTGGCTTCGAACTTGATGAGCGCGAATTGATCTTGGCCAGACGGCGTCGTGAATGACGCGGTTCTTTGACCTTGCCCTAGACTGGCAGACATCAATAAAACCTTTCGTCGCTTGAACCTGTTTTCGCCTTGACGCAACAAACAGTGAGAGTCATCGTCGAATTCTTAAGTCTTGACCCGCCGAAGAGGCGCCAGTGATCGGGAGGGTTCCCATGCGCAAGCGGTCCGGTTTCATCGCCTTTGTCGCACTGACCGGCGCTGCGGTTCTCTCTGTGGCCGGGCCGGCCGCGGCGCAGACCTACAAGGCCGAGGACATCGTCAAGCATTTCGGGCCGGCGGCCGCGCCCAAGCCGGGTGTCACGCGCGGCCTGTGCGTCGGCACCGAGGCCGAATGCGCCCGGGCGGGACATGCCGTCGAGATCGTCAAGCCGCCGAGCGCCTTCGACCTCGTGGTGAAATTCAAATACGATTCCGACGTGCTGGAGCCCGAGGCCAAGCTCAATCTCGACGAGTTCGCCAAGGCGCTGAAGGCGCCGCAGCTCTCGGCCCAGACCTTCATGGTCGAGGGCCATACCGACGCGGCTGGCGCGCCCGGCTACAATCTCAACCTGTCGCAGCGCCGCGCCCAGGCCGTGGTCCGCTATCTCGGCCAGCATGGGGTGGAAGCGTCGCGGCTGATCGCGAAGGGCTACGGCCAGAGCCGGCCGATCGCCCCCGATCCGCTCTCCGGCGACAATCGCCGGGTCGAGACCCGGCTGCGCGCCGAGTGAACGGCGCGGCCTGACCGATGCGGCGAAGCGGCCCGTGCCCGGGCCGCCTGTCCTGTGAGCGGGGTGGATGATGGCGGGCCTGAATTTCGCCGAGCTGACGAAGCCCGTTTCGGCCGCCGAGCCCTGCGGGCCGGATCTCGAGGACGACAACGACTTCATGAACGTCACGGCGCGGCTCGAGGTCGCGCTGCCGGCATCGTATTTCCGCCGCGATGATGACGGGAGGCAGGTCGCCTTCGATCGCTCGACCATCGAGTTTCCGGCGGCCTTCGCCGATCTGGGTGGGCTGCTCGAGCGCTCGCGCGACCTGCGGCTCCTCGTGCTCGCGGCGAAGCTGGCCATTCTCAACCGCGACGTCCCGGGGTTCGCGGCCGGCCTCTCAGCCATGGCGGACCTCCTCGGCGAGCGCTGGGGCGAGGTGCATCCGCGCGCGGCGGATGGCGACGTCGTCATGCGCGAAGTGGCGCTCCAGGGGCTCGATGAGCTGGCGACGGTGGTGCTGCCGCTGCAGCATGCGCCGCTCTTCGTCAGCCGCCGGATCGGGCCGTTCGCGTTCCGCAGCCAGCTCGTCGCCAGCGGCGAGACGAGGCTCGTCGAGGGTGAGCAGCATCCCGATGCCGGCGCGATCCAGGCGGCGCTGGGCGAGGTCGAGGTCGAGGAGCTGGTCGCGACGCTCGGCCATGTCAACGCGGCGCGCGACGCGCTCGCCCGGCTGGGTGCGATCTGGCGCGAGAAGGTCGGTGCCGATCATCCGCTCGGCTTTCCGCGCCTGGCGACACTGCTCGACCAGATCGCCACCTTCCTCGACGCTGCGGTGGCACGGCGCGTTCCGGGTCATCAGGCCTCCGGAGCCCAGGCTGCGGCGAGCGGTGCGCCGGCGCCGGCAGCGGGCTCCGCCAGCTTCGGTCCGGGCAGCGTTTCGAACATCCTCCAAGTGAAGGATACGCTGGCTGCCTGCCTCGGCTACTTTCGCAAAACCGAGCCTTCGAGCCCGGCCGTCCTGCTTATCGGGCAGGCGCAGCAGCTGATCGGCAAGTCGTTGATCGAGGTGATCCAGATCATGTTCCCCGAACATGTCGACAAGGCCGTCATCGAGATCGGCGAGGCCCGCCGGTTCCGGCTGCCGCTCGAGCGGCTGCCGGCGCCCGACGGCCTCGATGCCGAGAGCTACGCGGCGGAAGCCGGCGACGCCGATGACGGCGTGGCTCTCGACGAAGAGAGTGGCGAGGCCGGTGCGACGGAGGCCGCCGAGGGCGGCGGCGATGTTGCGGAGGCCGAGGCGGTATCCGCTGTGGAAGCGGGCTCCGGCGGGGCGATGATCGCCAGCCGCGCCGACGCGGTGAACGCGATGCGGGCGGTCGCTAGCTTCTATCGCCTGGCAGAGCCCTCGCATCCGACGCCGCTCCTGATGGACAAGGCCTGCGCCCTGGCGCAGCATGATTTCATGTCGCTTCTCGGCAATATCCTGCCAGATGTCGCGCAGGTTCCAGGGGATGACAGCTAGGGAAATTTTTCGCCGTTGCTTTGAACCTCCCGCGACGCCCGGGAAACTATATCGATGACGGACGAAAACGGATAGGATGTCACGTTACGTCGGCGTGGCACGAATGCAGAGGGGCACGTCACATGGCCGGGGATTCAGGACAGAAGTTCATCCGCCGCAACCGACCGCCTCGGGTGCATATCACCTACGAGGACCCCTACAACGCCGAGCAGAAGATCGAGCTGCCCTTCGTGATGGGCGTGCTGGCGGACCTGTCCGGCAACGCCTCCGCGGTCGAAAAGCCGGATATCAGCCAGCGCAAGTTCCTCGATTTCGACATGGACAATTTCGATCAGCGCATGGCTGCGATCGAGCCCGCCGTCGCCTTCAACGTGCCCAACAAGCTGGGCGGGAACGGCGACGAGAAGCTCTCGGTGGCGCTCAAATTCTCGAAGTTCGAGGATTTCGGCCCGGCTGCCGTCGCCCGCCAGATCCCGGCGACGGCCAAGCTCCTGGAGGCGCGCGAGCAGCTCGCCAACCTGCTGCGCTACATGGACGGCAAGATGGCCGCCAGCGACCAGATCAAGGCGCTTCTCGCCGATCCGCAGCTGATGGCGGCGCTCAAGGACAGGCTCGGCAAGGCCGAACCGTCCGGGGACAAGGCGAACTGAGGGCAGGGCGCGGGCCCGCCGCGAGAGCGTTGTGCGAAAGGCGGGAACCGGTTTCCCGCAGGAGTCAGCCTCTCACGGTGTCGAAACGATCGGGTTCTTCGCATTCGGGCGGTTCCGGCTGAAGGCGAGGCGATCGCGGGTCCGCTGGGCGGTTAAGCGAGCGAGGCGGCAATGGCAGCGGAAGCACAGACCCAGCAGCCCGGGACAGCGGCTGTAGAGACCCGCGAGGTCGACGACTTCTCGGCGATCCTGAAGCAGAGCTTCAAGCCCAAGACGGAGCGGGCGGCGACCGAGGTCGAGAATGCGGTCGCGACCCTGGTCAACCAGGCGCTGGCGGATCAGAGCCTGATCAAGACCGACGTCATCGACACGATCGAGGAGATGATCGCCCGGCTCGATGCCAAGCTCTCCGAGCAGATGAACGAGGTGCTGCACGCGCCCGAATACCAGAAGATCGAGAGCGCTTGGCGCGGGCTCAACTACCTCGTCTTCAACTCCGAGACGGACTCGCAGTTGAAGATCAAGGTGATGAACGTCTCCAAGAACGAGCTCTACCGAAACCTCAAGACCTTCCCCGGTGCGCGCTGGGACCAGAGCCCGCTGTTCAAGCAGGTCTATGAGCAGGAGTTCGGGCAGCTCGGCGGCCAGCCCTTTGGCTGCCTGGTCGGCGACTATCACTTCAGCCATGTGCCGACGGATGTGCAATTGCTGCGCGACCTCTCGAAGGTCGCGGCCGCGGCCCATGCCCCCTTCTTCACCGGGGCGGACCCGATGCTGATGGGCATGGACAGCTGGACAGAGCTGTCGAACCCGCGCGATCTCGGCAAGGTCTTCGATACGCCGGACTACGCCGCCTGGAAGGGCCTGCGCGACGCCGCGGATTCCCGCTTCGTCGGCCTGTGCCTGCCGCGCGTGCTGTCGCGCGTGCCCTACGGCGCCAAGTCCGAACCGGTCGAGGAATTCGCCTTCGAGGAGGACACGGACGGCCACCGGGGCGAGAAATACGCCTGGATGAATGCCGCCTATGCGATGGCGGTCAACATCAACCGCGCCTTCAAGGAATATGGCTGGTGCACGCGCATCCGCGGCGTCCAGTCGGGCGGCGAGGTGCTCAACCTGCCGACCCATACCTTCCCGACCGATGATGGCGGCGTCGATCTGAAATGCCCGACCGAGATCGCGATCAGCGACCGGCGCGAGGCGGAGCTGGCGAAATCCGGCCTGATCCCGCTGATCCACCGCAAGAACACCGACAAGGCGGCCTTCATCGGCGCGCAGTCGCTCTACAAGCCCAAGGCCTATTCCGGGCCGGACGGCGTGGCGGCGACCGCCTCCGACAACCTCTCGGCCCGGCTGCCCTACATGTTCGCGGTCTCGCGCTTCGCGCACTACCTGAAGTGCATGGTTCGCGACAAGATCGGTTCCTACAAGGAAAAGGAGCCGCTGCGACGCTGGCTGCAGGAGTGGATCACCGAATATGTCGACGGCGATCCGATCAATTCCAGCGAGGAGACGAAGGCGCGGCGCCCGCTCTCCGATGCGCGCATCGACGTCTTCGACGACGAGGAGAACCCTGGCTACTATTCGGCCAAGTTCTATCTGCGGCCGCACTTCCAGCTCGAAGGCATGGATATCGGCCTGAGCCTGGTCTCGCGACTGCCGGCTCCCAAGCAGTGACCGTCACCTGATCCGCAGGTGACGGCGACGACGAGGATCCGCGACGCCGGCCGCTCGAACCGGCGCGACAGGAGACGTGTGCCCGCAACCCGCGCGCTGCGGCGGGCGGTCCTGCAACCCCACCCTGGAGGGAAACATGGCTAACGACTTCCTGCTCAAGATCGACGAGATCAAGGGCGAAACCAAGGACAAGACCCACAAGGACACGATCGCGGTCGATTCCTTTTCCTGGGGCATCGCCAATGCCGGCTCCTACGCCTCCAATTCCGGCGGCGGCGCGGGCAAAGCGAGCTTCCAGGACATCCACTTCACCGCGCCGGTGAGCAAGGCCTCGCCGAACCTCGCGATGTTCTGCGCCAGCGGCAAGTACATCAAGAAGGCGGTGCTCTACGTCCGCAAGCAGGGCGACACGCCGCAGGAATACTACACGGTGACGCTCGAGGACCTGCTGGTGTCGAGCTATCAGTCCGGCGACGCGGCGGGCGGCCCCAGCATCCCGACGGACCAGTTCTCGCTGAACTACGCCAAGATCGAGTTCAAGTACCGGCCGCAGAAGGACGATCAGTCGCTCGACTCGGCCGTCGAGATGAAGTGGGACGTCAAGGGCACCTCGAAGGCCTGAAACCGCGCGCCCCGGCCCCGGGATGGAGCCGGGGCGCCCTACCTTCGGACGCCGTGCCATGGTCGATCCCGTCGCGAAGAAGCGGTTGCGGCCGCCTTTGATGTTCGCCTTCCGCGAGGCGCATCTGGAGAAGGATGCGAAGACCGCGCTCGACCTCAGGGACGAGGGCGGCGAGAGGGTGATCGCCCAGCGCCGCTCCGCGCCGCGCGCGGCCATCTCCGAGCCGAAGCTCAGGCGCGAGATCGCGATCGATCTCGAGGCGCTGGTCAACACGGTCAATCTCGCCTCGGCGATGGACCTCTCCGGGATGGAGCATGTCCGGCGCTCGATCCTCAACCATGGCTTCCCGGACATGACGCGGCTGTCGATCGACGAGCACCGCGTCGACGCCATCCGCAGCGACCTGGCCGAGGTGCTGAGCGGCTACGAGCCGCGCCTGATCCGCGACACGATCGCGGTGGTGCGCGACGACACGCTCGACGCCGCCGAGCTCAAGGTGCGCTTCCTCGTGCGGGCGGACCTGAACTGCGAGCCGCTCAACGTGCCGATCCAGTTCGTCGCCGATCTGGAGCTCGATACCGGCAAGATCGCGATCAGGGGGCGGTGAGGCGATGAACCAGGAGTTTCTCGATCTCTACAATCAGGAACTCCGGCTCTTCATGGAGCACAGCAAGGAGTTCGCCGAGGAATATCCGGGCATCGCGGAACGGCTCGGCGGGCTCGTCGGCGAGCGCATGGACCCGATGGTCGGCGGCCTGCTGGAGGGCGCTGCCTTCCTCGCCGCCCGGGTACAGCTCAAGCTCAAGCACGAGTTCCCCGAATTCACGAACAACCTCCTCGAGCAGCTCCTGCCGAACTATCTCGCGCCGACGCCGTCGGCGCTGCTGGCGGGGCTGACGCCGCCTTACTCCGACCCAGGCTTGCGCGAAGGCGTCCGGATTCCGCGCGGCTCCTATATCGACGCCACCTATCTCGAGCGGGACCGGCGCATCGCTTGTCGCTATCGGCTGGGCGCCGACATCACGCTCTGGCCCTTCGAGATCGCGGCGGCCGAGTACATTCCGGCGCCGGGCGGGCTGCAGGCGCTCGGCATCAGGGCCGGGGGCCGCGCGCTGGCTGGCCTGCGCCTGACTCTGACGCATCGCGTCATGGCCGATCCTGCGCAGGAACCTTCGTCGGCCGAGGCGCTCAAGAACCCGGCGAGCTGGTTCGCCGGCTGCCGCACCCGGGAGCTGAGCGTCCATCTGCTGGGTAATGAGGGCGATGCGGTCGCGCTCTACGAGCAACTCTTCGCCAACTGCATCGGCATCCATTTCCGCCATCTCGACGCGTTCGGCGACCCGGTGGTGACGCCGGCCGAGGGCTGCCGATTGGAACAGATCGGCTTCGACGAGGACGAGGCGCTGCTGCCGGCCGATCCGCGCGTGTTCCGCGGCTTCGAGCTGCTGCGGGAACTGTTCTGGTTCCCGCGCAAGTTCCTCGGCTTCCGGCTGGAGGGGCTGGCTGCGGTCATGCCGAAGCTCACCGCCAGGACGGTCGAGGTCGTCTTCGTCTTCGACGAGGTCAATGCCCGGCTGCCGGGCGCGGTGCGCAAGGAGATGTTCGCGCTCTATGCGGCGCCCGCCATCAACCTGTTCGAGAAGACCGCCGACCGCATCCCGGTGAGGACGAACCAGCACGAATTCCATGTCGTGCCCGATCGCAGCCGCGCGCTCGACTACGAGCCGCACAGCATCCTCTCCGTCCATGCGCATTATGTCGGCGGGCGCGAGAAGCAGCCGGTGCACCCGCTCTATTCCTCGCCCGAGGGCGCCTCGCCGGTGCAGGGGCTGCACTACACGCAGCGCCGGCTGCCGCGCCGGCGCTCCTCGGCGGAGCGGCGGCAGGGCCGCGCCTCAGACTACACCGGCACGGAGATGTTCCTGTCGCTGGTCGAGCCGGCGGGCGTGTCGGATTCGGCGTCGGTGGCCGAGCTCAGCGTGCGCGCGCTCTGCTCCAACCGGCATCTGCCCGAGCATCTGCCGACCGGGATCGGCGGTGCCGACTTCAAGCTGATCGACAATGTCTCGCTCGACGTCGCCTGCCTCGCCGGGCCGACGCCGCCGCGCGAGCCGATCGTTTCCCAGCTCAGGCTCCGGGCCGAGACGGCCGCGACCGGCGTCGTCACCTGGCGGCTGATCAACCTGCTGAGCCTCAACCAGCTCGGCCTCGTCCAGCGCGGAGCCGGGCGGAACGGCGAGGCGCTGCGCGAATTGCTCTCGCTCTTCGCCGATCTCGCCGACAGCGCCACCGAACGGCGCATCCGCGGCATCAAGGATGTCGACAGCCGTGTGGTGGTGCGCCGCTTTCCGCAGCGGGCCGGCACGGGCGCTGCGCGCGGCCTGGAGATCACCGTGCTGCTCGACGAGAAGGCGTTCGAAGGCTCCGGGGTCTTCCTGCTCGGAGCGGTGCTCGACCGTTTCTTCGCCGAATACGCGGCGATGAACCATTTCACCCAGACCGTGATCCGCACGGTGGAGCGCGGCGAGGTGATGCGCTTTCCGCCGCGCGCCGGAGCGAGGCGAATCCTGTGACGGACGACGCCGCCACGCCGCTGGAGAAGCCCCCGAGCTACCAGGCGCAGCTCGAAGCCGAGCCCTGGCGCTTCGATTTCTACGCGGTGATGCGCCGGCTGGAGCGTAGCTTCCCCGAGCGGCCGCGCATCGGCGACGTGGCCTCGCGGCAGGAGGAATATGTCGCGCTGGGCGAACCCGCCTTCCTCGACTTTCCCGCATCGACCATCGCCGCAGCGGACCGGGACGGGCAGGGGCGTCTCAGGCTCCTCGTCAAGTTCCTCGGCCTGCTCGGGCCGCAAGGCGCGCTGCCGCTGGCGACGACCGAGGAGAGCTACCATTGGCAGCTCGCGCGCGACGATGCCTTTCCGCGCTTCCTCGACATCTTCAACCACCGCTTCCTGCAGCTGTTCTACCGGGCCTGGGCGGATTCCCGGCCTATCGTCCAGCATGACCGGCCGGAGCGCGATCGCTTCGCCGCCTATCTCGGCAGCATGATCGGGGTCGGTTCCCGGCCCTATCTCGACCGCGACAGCGTGCCCGATGCCGAGAAGCTCGCTTATGCTGGGCTGATCGGTGCACAGGCGAAATCGGCCTCGCGGCTCGGGCGCTTCCTCGCCGGGTTGTTCGAGGCCGAGGTCGAGATCGAGCAGTTCGTCGGCATGCGCCTCGTCTTCGATCCGGCCGACCGGACGCGGCTCGGGGCGGCGCATTGCAGGCTCGGCGGCGACGCGCTGCTCGGCGCCAGCGTCTACAGCGTCGAGGACAAGTTCCGGGTGAAGATCGTGGCTGGCGACCTCGGCGAATTCGAGCGCTTCCTGCCGGATGGCGATCGCTGCGAGCCGCTGGCCGATGCGGTATTCTTCCATCTCGGCGCGCAGTTCGAATGGGAGGTCGAGCTCGCGCTGCCGGTCGGCGAGGTCAGGCCGGTCCGGCTCGGCCAGTCCGGCCATCTCGGCTGGACGAGCTGGATGGCGCCGAACTGGAATGTCGAGCCTGGCGCGCTGCGCCGCGACGCCCGCTTCCATCCCGCCGAGAGCCTGCGCCTGAAGCGGAGCCGCGCCGCTGCGGCGGCCGGGCCGCGCGCATCCGGACAGTGAAGGGGACGACCATGCCCGACATCAGCCTCGAAGCCGTCACGGGCAAGCTCAACCGGGTCGGTTACGACAGCTTCCTTCAAGCGCTCAGGCAGGCCAAGGGGGCAGGCAACCGTAATGTCGAACTGGCCCATTGGCTCCTGCAGATCCTGCAGGGCGGCGCCAACGACCTGACCCTGACCGCCGACTATTTCAAGCTCGACCGGGCCAGGCTGCTGATGGATCTCGGCGGCGTCGTCGAGGGCTTCCGCAAGAACGAGACGGAGATGCCGGGCATCGCCAACCCTATCGTCGATATCCTCGACCGTGGCTGGCACTATGCGACGCTGTTCTTCGGCGAGACGCAGATCAGGACCGGCCACCTGCTGGTCGCTGCGCTGAAGTCGAACGATCTGCGTCGGGCGCTGGCGGGGCTGTCCAAGGAGCTCGTCAGGATCCCGGTCGACGAACTCGCCGCCGGCTACGGCAAGATCTGGCAGGGCTCGGAAGAGGACAATCTGCGGCCGATGGACGGCTCGGGGCTGCGCGCCACCGGCACGCCGGGCGCGGAGCAGGCCGAAGGGCCGAAGGGCACGACCGCGCTCGACCGCTTCTCGCAGGACCTGACGGTCAAGGCGCGCTCAGGCACGATGGACCCGATCCTCGGTCGCGACGAGGAGATCCGCCAGGTCATCGACGTGCTGATGCGCCGGCGCCAGAACAACCCGATCCTCACCGGCGAGGCCGGCGTCGGCAAGACCGCCATCGCGGAGGGCTTCGCCCAGCGTGTCGCGGCGGGCGACGTGCCGCCTCCGCTCAAGGGTGTCAGGGTCTGCGCGCTCGATATCGGCCTGATGCAGGCCGGCGCCTCGATGAAGGGTGAATTCGAGCAGCGGCTGCGTTCTGTCATCGACGAGGTGCAATCCTCGCCGACGCCGGTGATCCTGTTCATCGACGAGGCGCATACGCTGATCGGCGCCGGTGGGCAGGCCGGCACGGGCGATGCCGCCAATCTGCTGAAGCCGGCGCTGGCACGCGGCACCTTACGCACCATCGCGGCGACGACATGGTCGGAATACCGGCAGTATTTCGAGAAGGACCCGGCGCTGACCCGGCGCTTCCAGCCGGTGCAGGTCGACGAGCCCGACGTCGCGCGCTGCTGCACCATGCTGCGCGGGCTGATCGGCCCGATGGAGAAGCACCACAAGGTCCGCATCTCGGACGCGGCGATCGTCGCGGCGGTCTCGCTTTCGCATCGCTACATCCCGGCGCGGCAGCTTCCCGACAAGGCGGTGAGCCTGCTCGACACGGCCTGCGCCCGCGTCGCCATCAGCCAGAGCGCGATCCCGGCCGCGATCGAGGATGCGCGCGTCGCGATCGCGGCGCTGGAGCAGGAGAAGGCGGCGCTGACGGCGGATGCCGATCTCGGCACCGACAGCGCCAAGCGTCTCGGCGAGATCGAGGCCGAGATTACTGAGCGGCAGGAGAAGCTTGCTGCGCTCGAAAGCGCCTGGGCGGGCGAACTCGCCATCGTCGAGGAGATCAAGGCACTGCGCGCCAAGCTCGGCGAGAAGGCGCCGGGCGGGGAGGCGAAAAAGGAAGCCGCCAAGCAGGAGGCGAACGAGAATGTCGCGCCTGCGCCGGCTGAAGCGGGCGCGCCTGCTGCCGAACCCAGCATCGATCCCGAAGAGGCTCGCGCCGCGCTCAACGCCAAATTCGCGGCACTTGGCGAGATCGATCCCGCCAGCCGGATGATCTATGCCCATGTCGACGAGCAGTCGGTGGCTTCGGTCGTCTCGGACTGGACCGGCATCCCGGTCGGCCGGATGGTCAAGGACGAGATCGAGACGGTGCTCAACCTCGCCGAGACGCTGAACAAGCGCGTGGTCGGGCAGGGGCACGGCATCGGCATGATCGCCAAACGCATCGAGACCAACCGCGCCAGGCTCGACAATCCGAACAAGCCGATCGGTGTGTTCATGCTCTGCGGCCCGTCCGGCGTCGGCAAGACCGAGACGGCACTGGCGCTGGCGGAGGCGCTCTATGGCGGCGAGCAGAACGTCATCACCATCAACATGAATGAGTTCCAGGAGGCGCACACCGTCTCGACGCTGAAGGGCGCGCCTCCCGGCTATGTCGGCTATGGCGAGGGCGGGCGCCTGACCGAGGCGGTCAGGCGCAAGCCCTATTCGGTGGTGCTGCTCGACGAGGTCGAGAAGGCCCATCCCGACGTGCACGAGCTGTTCTTCCAGGTCTTCGACAAGGGCCAGATGGAGGACGGCACGGGCCGGCGCATCGACTTCAAGAACACGCTGATCATCCTGACTTCGAATGTCGGCACCGACGAGATCATGAGTATGTCCGCGAACGGTGCGGCCAAGCCCGATCCGGAGAAGATGGCGGTGGCGCTGCGCCCGGCGCTGCTCAAGGTCTTCCCGCCCGCGCTGATCGGCCGGCTGGTGACGATTCCCTACTACCCGCTCTCGCCCGACATGCTCGGCGGCATCGTGCGACTCCAGCTCGGGCGCATCGGCAAGCGGTTGGCGGAGAACCACAAGGCCGCCTTCGTCTATGACGACGCGGTGGTCGAGCACATCGTCGGCCAGTGCAACGACCCGGATTCGGGCGGGCGCATGATCGACAACATCATCACCAATTCGATGCTGCCGGCGCTCTCGCGCGCGATCCTCAACCTGCAGCTGGAGAAGAAGCCACTGACCGAGGCCAAGGTCTCGGTCGAGGACGGGGGCTTCGCCTACCGGGTGGCGTGAGGGGCGTTACAGCCAAGTCGTCATGCTCGCCCTTGTGGCGAGCATCCACGGCTTGAACGCCACAGGCACCGGGAAAGACGTGGCTGGCCGGGACAAGCCCGACGATGACGGACATACGGGTCCTTGCCGGTCCCAAGCCTGTTGCTTCGCAGTTCTTCGGGGTAGCGCTCAGGCCTGCTGCATGAAGTCGTCGAGTGCCTCGCGTTCCTGCGGCGTCAGCCGCAGGCCGAGCTTGCTGCGCCGCCAGAGCACATCCTCGGCCCGGCGCGCCCATTCGTTGCGCATGAGGTAACGGACCTCGCTTTCGTAGAGGTCGGCGCCGAAATGACGGCCGAGATCGGTGGGGCTCCTTGCCCCGGCGAGGATGTCGTGGGCGCGTGTGCCGTAGCTGCGCGCGAGCCGTGTCGCGGCCCGGCGTTCCAGCCAGGGGCAGGTGGCGGTGATCTCATCGACGAGCCTGTCGAAGCCACCGACCGGGAAATCGCCGCCGGGCAGGGCGCCGGTCATCGTCCAGGCGGCGCGGGCCGCCCAGGGCGCATGCGGCGCGAGCTTGGCGAGGGCGGACTCGGCGAGGCGGCGATAGGTGGTGATCTTGCCGCCGAAGACGGAGAGCAGCGGCGCCGAGCCCTCCGGCGCATCGAGCGTCAGCACGTAGTCGCGGGTCGCCTCCTGCGCCTTCGAAGCGCCGTCGTCATAGAGCGGGCGCACGCCGGAATAGGTCCAGACCACGGATTCCGGCGTCACCGGCTGGCGGAAATATTCGCTCGCCGCGGCGCAGAGATAGGCGATCTCCTCGGGCGTCGCCGCCACCTCGGCCGGGTCGCCGTGATAGTCGCGGTCGGTGGTGCCGATCAGGGTGAAATCCTGTTCGTAGGGGATGGCGAAGACGATGCGGCCGTCCGCATTCTGGAAGATGTAGCAGCGGTCGTGCTCGTAGAGCCTGGGCACGACGATGTGGCTGCCCTGGACCATGCGGACGCCGGCCCGGGCATTGGTGTGGATCACCCCGCTCAGCACCTCGCCGACCCAGGGGCCGGCAGCGTTGACCAGCGCCTTCGCCCAGACCGTGCGCCTGCCCTCCGGCCCCTCCGTCTCGAGACGCCAGAGGCCGTTCTCGCGATGCGCCGCGGCGACGCGGGTGCGGGTGTGGATCGCGGTGCCGCGCACGGCGGCGTCCATGGCGTTGAGCACGACGAGCCGGGCGTCCTCGACCCAGCAGTCGGAGTATTCGAACGCCTTGGCCTGGTTGTCCTTGAGTGGTTTGCCCGCAGCATCATGCGCCAGATCGAGCGTGCGCGTGGCGGGAAGCAGCTTGCGGCCGCCGATATGGTCGTAGAGGAACAGGCCCAGCCGCAGCAGCCAGGCCGGGCGCAGGCCCTTGTGATGCGGCAGCACGAAGCGCAGCGGCCGGATGATGTGCGGTGCGATGGCCCAAAGCCGCTCGCGCTCCATCAGCGCCTCGCGCACCAGCCGGAACTCGTAATATTCGAGATAGCGCAGCCCGCCATGGATCAGCTTGGTCGAGCGCGAGGAGGTGGCGCTGGCGAGGTCGTCCTTCTCGAACAGGACGACGGAGGCACCGCGCCCGGCGGCGTCGCGGGCGATGCCGCAGCCATTGATGCCGCCGCCGATGACGGCGAGGTCGTAGGCGGAACCGGGATCCACGCCGAAGCCGGCGGTAGGCGAAGTGGTTTCGGAAGCCATGCTCGTCTTCTGGGAAGCCTGGGCGCTGATCGGCAATGGCGCCATCCAAGACTGGCCGCGTCGGCACCACAAGCCCGCTCCTGTCGGCAATTCATGGGTGATGTCAATTCCGGCCGCTTGACGCCGGGCGTCCGAAGCCGGAACTGGGCTGCGAGGCTGAGCGTAGCGGCAGGATGACCGAGACAGAGAAAAACCGCGCCGGGCGGGCGGTGGCACGGGCGGAAGCCGCCTTGCGCAACGGGCTGGAGCTGGTCGGCGCCGCCATCCTGTCGCTGCTCTTCGCCGTGGTGATGGCCGCGGTGCTGCGGCGCTACCTGTTCGGCGGCGGCTTCGTCTGGTCGGACGAACTCGCGATCTGGCTGCATCTGGCGCTGATCGCCGTCGGCGCGCCGCTGGCGGTGACCGGCACGCTGGCGATGCGGCTCGACGTGCTGGTCAGGCTGCTGCCCGCGCCGCTCCGGAAGGCGGCAGAGCTTCTCGCCGACGCGATCGCGTTCCATGGCGCATTCGTGCTGGCCGGTGGCGGCCTGAATGTCGCGCTGCTCGTCGGCGGTCAATCGACCGTGCTCGGTTTGCCCGAGGCGTTGCGCTTCGCGGTCTTCGCCTGCGGCGGCGGGCTGACGGCCCTGGCGCTGCTCCTGCGCGCCGGCCGCGAACGCGGCTGGGCCGGCGCGGGCGCCTCGCTGGTACTGGGAGCGGCCCTTTACGGACTGGCGCAGCTCTCCGTCGATTTCTTCCCGACGCCGAGCCTCGTCGCGGCGCTGGTCGCCGGAGCGGGGCTGCTGCTCGGCGCGCCGCTGCCCTTCGCGTTGCTGGCCGGGGTTTCGCTGACCGGGCCCTTCGGCGGATTGCTGCCGGAACCAGCGATCGTGCAAACCATGGTCGGTGGCGTCGGCAAATTCCTGCTGCTGGCCATTCCCTTCTTCCTGCTCGCCGGAGAGTTGTTGACGGAGGGCGGGTTGGCGGAGCGGCTGATCCGCTTCGCCGCGACGCTGGTCGGGCATTGGCGGGCCGGGTTGGCGCAGACGGCGCTCGTCGCCAGCGTGCTGTTCTCGGGCGCGTCCGGCTCTTCGGTCGCGAACGCGGCGTTCGGCGCCAAGGTGATGGCGCCGACCCTGGTGTCACGTGGCTATCCGCCGGCGAACGCGGCGGCGATCGTTGCCGGCGTCTCGATGCTGGACAACATCATCCCGCCCTCGATCGCCTTCCTGATCCTGGCGAGCGCGACCAATCTCTCGGTCGGCTCGCTGCTGGTCGGCGGTTTTGTCGCCGGCGGCGTGCTGGCGCTGGCGCTCGCCATCGGAATCCATCTGAGCGTGCGCGGCGTCGTCGACGCGGCGCCGAAGGCGAGCGCGGCCGAGCGGGGCAGGGCGCTGGTCGGCGCCATCCCTGCGATCGGGCTCGGCATCGTCGTGGTCGTCGGCATCCGCTTCGGCGTGGTGACGGTAACGGAAGCCTCGGCGCTCGCTGTCGCCTATGCCGTCATTGCCTGCCTCGCGCTGCGCAGCCTGAACGGGCGCGGCGTGTTGGCGGCCTTGCGCAAATCGGCAGCGGAGGCGGCGGCGATCGGCCTGCTGATCGGCGCCTCCGCGCCCTTCGCCTTCCTGCTCGCGGTCGATCGGGTCTCCGAGCAGATGGCCGGGCTCGTCACCCTGTTCGGCGCCGGGCCCTATGCGGTGATGCTGCTGGCCAACCTCGTGCTGCTGGTGGCCGGACTCTTCCTCGATATCGGCGCGGCGATCCTGCTGCTCGCGCCGCTACTGCTGCCGGTGGCGGTGGCGGCGGGGCTCGATCCGATCCAGTTCGGCGTCGTGCTCGTCGTCAACCTGATGATCCACGGGCTGACGCCGCCGCTCGGCATCCTCGTCTATGTCGTCAGCGGCATCATGCGCGTGCCGGCGGGCGCAGTTTTCCGGGCAGTGCTGCCGCTGCTCGGCGTGCTGCTCGCCGCCCTCATGGTCCTGTCGCTGGGCATGGCTGCGTGGCCCGCGCTTGCGCCGGCGCTCAAGGCGCTGTTCTGATGCGCGCTTCTTCGCCCGGCGCCCGCGCCGTCTCGTCGCCTCCGTCGTGAGCCTGCCCCGGACCTGAATGCCGTCATGATCTTCACCGACATCGCGACGCGGACCTACAACCATGGCTGGCGGCTCGACCCGATCATCCGCAGCCTGCTCGATACCGATTTCTACAAGCTGCTGATGCTGCAGATGATCCGGGCCTTCCATCCGGACGTCCAGGTCACCTTCTCGCTGATCAACCGCTCGAAGCACATCCGCCTCGCCGACATCGTCGACGAGGGCGAGCTCAGGGCGCAGCTCGACCATGCCCGCTCGCTGCGCTTCACCAAGAACGAGCTGATCTGGCTGGCGGGCAACAGCTTCTACGGCAAGACGCAGATGTTCTCGCCGGATTTCATGGGCTGGCTCGCCGATTTCCAGCTGCCCGAATACGATCTGCGCCGGGTCGACGGGCAGTACGAGCTGCATTTCGAAGGACCCTGGACCCACACGACGATGTGGGAGGTGCCGGCGCTCGCCATCATCAACGAGCTGCGCGCCCGCCGGGTCATGCTCGGCCAGAAGCGCTTCTCGCTCGACGTGCTCTATGCCCGCGCCAAGGCCAAGATGTGGGGCAAGGTCGAGCGGCTGCAGAAGCTGCCCAATCTCAAGCTTTCCGATTTCGGCACGCGCCGGCGCCACGGCCATCTCTGGCAGCGCTGGTGCGTCGAGGCGTTGAAGGAGGGTTTAGGGCCGGCCTTCACCGGCACCTCCAACGTGCTGCTCGCCATGGATGCCGATCTCGAGGCGATCGGGACGAATGCGCATGAGCTGCCGATGGTGCTGGCGGCGCTTGCCGATTCGGATGAGGAGCTGCTGCGCGCGCCCTACCGGGTGCTCGACGAATGGCGCCAGGTCTATGGCGGCAACCTCTTGATCGCGCTGCCGGACGCCTTCGGTTCGCAGAGCTTCCTGCGCCATGCGCCGGACTGGGTCGCCGACTGGACCGGCTTCCGCCCCGACAGCGCTCCGCCGATTCCGGCCGGCGAGACCATCATGGCGTGGTGGCGCGAGCGCGGGCAGGACCCGCGCGAGAAGATGCTGGTCTTCTCCGACGGGCTGGATGTCGATGCGATCGAGCGCGTCTACCGCCATTTCGACGGCAAGGTCCGCATGGCCTTCGGCTGGGGCACGGACCTGACCAACGATCTCGTCGGCTGCTCGCCGGATGGCTCGCGCGCGCTCGATCCGATGTCGCTGGTCTGCAAGGTCACCAAGGCGAATGGCCGGCCGGCGGTGAAGCTCTCCGACAATCCCGAGAAGGTCTCCGGGGATCCGAAGGCGGTCGAGCGTTATCGGCGGGTCTTCGGGGGATAGCCGCGACGGTGTTGCCGACGCCGATTCTGTCTGGTGAGTGAATCTGACGTTAAGTCAGCAGTTGCTCCGTGATTTTGATTTATTGCAATCTGAAATTTAGTTTTGCATTGAAGTAATTGTCTATTGTTGCTTGCGGGTTGTTTTCGGGAATTGTTGTTTGCTACTGCACGTGACGTCATTCGACTTGGGGACGTTTCGTGTTTTGCCGATCTGCTTTGCTCGCATCCGCCGCGCTGGCGATCCTGCCTTCGTCTGCTTGGGCCCAGGTGGAGACACCTCGCTCCGTCCAGCTTGATGAAATCGTGGTCGAGGGAGCAGGCGGCGGCGGTCCGATCACCGCCAATGGCTATGTCGCCACCGCCACGACCAGTGGCACCAAGACCAATACGCCGATCCTGGAGATTCCCCAGTCGATCTCGACGGTGACGCAGGCGCAGCTCGAACAGCGCAAACCACAGAATCTGCTCGACGCATTGTCCTATACGCCCGGTGCCCGCGTCGGCACCTACGGTTTCGATCCGCGCTACGACGCCTTCACCATCCGCGGCGTCGACGTGACCCAGAATGCCGTCTTCCGCGACGGCCTGCGCCAGATCAACAGCCCGAACGGCCTGTTTCGGCTGGAGCCCTACGGGCTGGAGGCGATCAACGTACTGCGCGGACCGTCGAGCGCGATCTACGGCGCAAGCACCTCGGCCGGCATCGTCGATCTGATCTCGAAGCGGCCGGCCGAAACCCCGTTCCGCGAGATCGAGATCCAGGGAGGCTCCTTCGGCCGCAAGCAGTTCAATTTCGACCTCTCCGGTCCGGCCAATCCCGAGAAGACCCTGTTCTATCGGCTGACCGGCCTGGTGCGCGATGCCGACAACCAGATCAGCGCCATCAAGGACGACCGGGTCTTCATCGCTCCGGCCATCACCTGGAAGCCGAACGAGGCGACCAAACTGACGCTGCTGGCCGAGTACATGGATTCGACGACCGGCGGCACTGCGGCCTATGTCAACGAATACGGGCCCTATATCGATCGCAGCGGCAACCTGCTCTACAAGTCGATCGGCGCGACCAAGGTCTTCGGTGGCGACAAGCGCTACAATGATTTCCGCCAGCAGCAGGGGCGGATCGGCTACGAATTCGAACACGCCTTCAGCGAGATCTTCACGCTGCGCCAGCGGGTTCGCTACTCGGCGCTGGCGACCAACCAGCAATATGTCTATCTCGCCGATCCTGGGTTGACGCGCGAGCGCACGCAGGGGCTTTCGGTCGATACCAACATAGAGGCGAAGTTCGACACCGGCCCGGTCTCGCACCGGATGCTGGCAGGCGTCGATTTCAGCTGGCTGCACTATCGCGGAAAGGAAGGCTTCGGCGGGGTGCCGCTGGGCTACAACGCGACGCTCGGCTATCGCACGGCGCAAAGCCAGACGCTGTTCGGCATCTATGCGCAGGACCAGATCAGCTGGCAGAATTGGCGCCTGACGCTCGGCGGCCGCCACGACTGGTTCTCCAGCCGCTTCGAGGCCGGGGCCGCCGGGGCCTTACCCACCGAAACCAAGCAGAAGGACGCCCATTCGACCGGCCGTGTCGCGCTGAGCTACGTCACCAGCTTCGGTCTTGCGCCCTATGTCAGCTATGCGACGTCCTTCGTGCCGAACTCCGGCACGGTGTTGTCGGGTGCGGTCGCGGTGCCGACGACCGGCGAGCAGGTCGAGGCGGGCGTCAAATACGACCTGCCCGGCCAAAATGCCTCGCTGCGCGCCGCCGCGTACGAGCTGCGCCAGAACAATGCCGTCGTCTACGAGGTGATCAACGGCTTCAACCGACAGGTCCAGCTCGACATGCGCTCGCGCGGCTTCGAGATCGAAGGCGTCGCTTCGCTGGCGAATGGCCTGAGCATCCAGGCATCTTATTCGTACAACGACGCGCGCATCCTCAAGCTGACGCCGGAAACCGAAGGCAACCGGCTGACCAGCATTCCCTATCACACGGCTTCGCTCTGGCTCGACTATGCGGTCCAGGGCGGCCCGATGCATGGCCTCGGCATCGGCGGCGGCGTCCGCTATGTCGGAGCCAGCCTCGGCGACAACCTCAATCGTTCGATCCTCGACAACAAGCCGCGTACCCTGGTCGATGCCGCGCTGCGCTACGATCTCGAGAAACTCGATCCGCGGCTGAAGGGCATGCGCGTCCAGGTCAATGCGACGAACCTGCTCGACAAGGTCGAGCAGACCTGCACGGCCGGCTTCTGCTACTTCGACGAGGGGCGCAAGGTCATCGCCAGCCTGCGCTATCGCTGGTGAGCGAGGCAGCAGCCGGACGGCCGGCTCTGTCGCGGCGAAATTCCGCCTGGCTGACCATCGCGGCGCTGGCCGGTCTCTACACCGGTCAGAGCATCCTGGGCGGCATCGCCTTCCTGGCGCTGCCGAGCGTCCTGCGCGAACGCGGGCTGCCGCTCGACGCCATCGGCTTGATCTATCTGATCAGCCTACCCTGGGCGCTGAAGATCGCCTGGTCCGCCGCCGTGGAACGCTACCGCCTGCCGCCGACGGGGCCGACGCGTTCGCGCCTGATCGTCTTCGCCTGTGGCCTGTTCACGCTGGCGGGGCTGGTTGCGGTCGCGATCGCCGGGCCGGAGAGATGGCATCTGGTGCTGGCGATCTTCATCGCGGTCGCCTTCGCCGCCGCGACCGCGGATATCGCCTGCGACGGCCATGCGGTCGAAACGCTTGCCAAAGCCCATCATGGCTGGGGCAATGCGGCCCAGGTCGGCGGTGCCTATCTTGGTTCGGCATTGGGCTCGGGGCTTTTCCTCGTCCTGGTTGCGCGAATCGACTGGGCCGGCGCGACCTTGGCAGCGGCGGGGCTGTTCGGCCTGTTGATGCTGCCGTTCCTGGTGTCGAAGCCGGCGCCGTCGCCGGGACTGCGGACGCATCAGCCTTCGCTGAAGGCTGCCTTCGCCCGGCCGCGCCTGCGGAGTGGGCTCTGGCTCGCGGCACTCTATGTCGCCGCGCAGAAATGGGGCGTCGGGATGTTGCCGCCGATGCTGGTCGATGCCGGGCTCGACCTCGAGACGCTCGGCGCGATCAACGGGCTCGGCGGGCTCGCCGTCGGTCTCGGCTTCGCCCTGCTTGGCGGCGGCGCGGTGAGGCTGTGGGGCGCGCGGACCGTCATGGTGGCCGCGCTGCTGTTGCAGGCCGGCGCGCTCGCGCTGCTGGCCACGGCGATCGGGCAGGGCGGGAGCTCGCCGCTGCTGCTCGCAGGCCTCGCTTTGGCGAGCTCCTCCGGGATCATGGCGCTCGGCTTCGTCGCGCTCTATGCGCGCTTCATGGCGATTGCCGATCCCCGCCAGGCAGGCGTCGACTTCACGCTGCTGCAGGGCACGGATTCGATCGTCAGCATGGTTGGCGGGCTCGGCGCCGGCTGGGTGGCGCAACATTTCGGCTACACGCCCTATCTTGCGGGCGCGGCAGGGCTTGCCCTGCTCGCAGCGCCGCTGGCGGCCTGGTTGACCGTCTCCGATCGGGGCGAGGAATGAATCCGCCGGAGCTGGAAGGCTGCTTCACCGGCACCTTCGCCTATCTGGCCGGGGCTGTGCGACGCTGCGACGAAGCGGAGGGGCTTGCCGGCGCGAGGCTGTTGGACGGGGCGATGCTGGACGGATTGCTCCTGCGCTTTGCCGAGCGGTATCCGGGCGGAGAGCACCGGGCGCTCGTTTCGATGTGGAGCCAATGGCATTTCGCCGCCGTGGTGATCCCGGCCGTCGCGGCAATCCTGCTTGCCCGACGAGAGCTGCCGGTCGCGTTGCCGGAGGCGCGCTTCGCACTGCATGACGACGGCCGCACCGCCGCGATCCTGCTGAGCCCTGGCCTGGAACTCGCCCAGGCAGACCGTCGGGGCCGGTTCGATACGCTGGTTCAGGGCCACCTCGTTCCCCTGATCCGGCTGCTCGCCACCCATTTCCCGGTTTCCCCAAGATTGATCTGGGCCAATGCCGCCGTGCGCTTCGCCTGGGCCGTGCAACAATGCGCCGCGCGGCCCGAGGCCGATCGCGACGGGGTCGCCGAGGCGGAAGAACTGCTGACGACGGCCTTGACGCCGGCCGGGGCGCGCAACCCGCTGCACGACGCGCTGCGGCCTTCTCCGCTCGTCGCCATCGAAGCGTGCCAGCGCCGGGTCTGCTGCCTGCGCTACCTGCTGCCCGGCGTGGCCGATTGCGGTTCGCTCTGCCCGCTGCCTCCGGCACGGCGTGCCCGGGGTTGACGGCCCCCTGCGGCCGCTCGAGCAGGGAACCTTGCATCCCGCTTCAAAAACCCCTAATGCGACCCCGTTTCAAGGCCCCGGAGGGCCGCCTTCGAGGACAAGGGTGTCATGGCCAAAGAGAAGTTTTCGCGGACGAAGCCGCACTGCAACATTGGAACGATTGGTCACGTTGACCATGGCAAGACGTCGTTGACGGCTGCGATCACGAAGGTTCTGGCGGAGTCTGGCGGCGCGTCGTTCACGGCGTATGACCAGATCGACAAGGCGCCGGAAGAGAAGGCCCGCGGCATCACGATCTCGACGGCGCACGTCGAGTACGAGACGCCGAACCGTCACTATGCGCATGTCGACTGCCCCGGCCACGCCGACTACGTGAAGAACATGATCACGGGCGCGGCGCAGATGGACGGCGCGATCCTGGTGGTTTCGGCCGCCGACGGCCCGATGCCGCAGACCCGCGAGCACATCCTGCTGGCGCGCCAGGTCGGCGTTCCCGCGCTGGTGGTGTTCATGAACAAGGTCGATCTCGTCGACGACGCCGAGCTGCTCGAGCTGGTCGAGATGGAGATCCGCGAGCTGCTGTCGAAGTACGACTTCCCCGGCGACGACATCCCGATCACCAAGGGCTCGGCCAAGGCCGCTCTCGACAACGTCACGCCGGAAATCGGCCATGACGCGGTGATCGCGCTGATGAAGACGGTCGACGAGTACATCCCGCAGCCGGAGCGCCCGATCGACCAGCCGTTCCTGATGCCGGTCGAGGACGTGTTCTCGATCTCGGGCCGTGGCACGGTGGTGACCGGCCGCGTCGAGCGCGGCATCGTCAAGGTCGGCGAGGAAATCGAGATCGTCGGCCTGAAGGACACCGTGAAGACGACGGTGACGGGCGTCGAGATGTTCCGCAAGCTGCTGGACCAGGGCCAGGCTGGCGACAACATCGGCGCGCTGCTGCGCGGCACGAAGCGCGAGGACGTCGAGCGCGGCCAGGTGCTGTGCAAGCCGGGCTCGGTGAAGCCGCACACGAAGTTCAAGGCCGAGGCCTACATCCTGACGAAGGAAGAGGGTGGCCGTCACACGCCGTTCTTCACCAACTACCGCCCGCAGTTCTACTTCCGCACGACGGACGTGACCGGCGTGGTGACCCTGCCCGAGGGCACGGAGATGGTGATGCCGGGCGACAACATCTCGATGGAGGTGACGCTGATCGCCCCGATCGCGATGGAAGAGAAGCTGCGCTTCGCCATCCGCGAAGGCGGCCGCACCGTCGGCGCCGGCGTCGTCGCCTCGATCATCGC
>NZ_FUYX01000018.1 GCF_900168195.1 Allobosea thiooxidans
GGTCAAACCCACCGGACCAAACGCCCTGCCAGTCAGTGAAGCGCGTCAACAGCGCCGCTCAGCGGCGGCGCCGTCTCGATGGGCGGTTTATAGGCGGGACCCCTTTCTCCTGTCAACGGCCATTTTGAAAGTTTTTCGACAAAAAACGGTTCTCCATGGAATTCAAATAGTTAGCCGGAGAATCCGGTTTCTCCCGGCAGCGGCGCCCCGTTTTTCTCCACCGCAGCGCCGCATGCGCCCTTCCCTGCCCCCTGGGCGAGGCTCGCAAGGCCGGCTCAGAACCGCCTCAGGACGGCAGATCGGCCTCGGCCAAGGCCTCGGCAAGAAAGCCGCTCAGCGCCGCGACCGCGGCCGACGCACGACCGGGCGCCTGATGCAGCGCGATCTCCGAGGCCGGCAGAGCCGGCAATCCCTGATCGGGGCCCAGCAGCTTGAGGCCCGGCCGGGCCGTGCCCGCCTTGACCACGGTCAGCGCCGCGCCCGAGGCCGCCACGGCCTCGACCGCGCCGATGCTCGAGGAGGAGAACAGGATGCGCCAGCGCAGCCCCGCCTCGTTCAACGCCTCCAGCGCCCATTCCCGGAACATGTTGGGCGCCTTCAGCAGCGCGAGTTGCAGCGGCTCGTCCAGCGCGAAAGCCACGCGATCGGAGCAGGCCCAGGCGGTGTGCTCCTTGCGAAGCACATCGCCGCGGCCATCGCCGGCCTTCTGCGTCGCGAGCACGAGATCAAACTCCTCGCCGAGGCTGTTCAGCAGATCCCGGGTGAAGCCGGTCGTGACTTCGAGTTCGACCTCGGGATGCGAGCGGGCGAAGCGGGCCAGCGTCTCGGGCAGGACGATGGTGGCGTAGTCATCCATCACCGCGAGCCGGACGCGGCCCCTGACGCTTTGCGCGTTGATGACGTCGAGCGCCTCGTCATGCAGGGCGACGATGCGGCGGGCATAGCCGAGGAACTGCTCGCCCGCGCGCGTCAGCAACACCTCGTGCGGCGAGCGTTGCAGCAGCGTCTGCCCCGCCAGCTCCTCGAGCCTGCGGATCTGGGTGCTCACCGTCGACTGGCTGCGGGCGAGAGCGGCCGCAGCGCGGGTGAAGCTGCGCAACTCGGCGATCGTCGCGAAGCTGCGCAGCAGATCAACGTCGATATTGCGCAGCATGCCCCTGCCCCCAAGGCTCCTTGCGATGACCAAGGCCCGTTATGCCAATTTGGCACCGGGCTGTCCCGGCCATCGGCGCAGGCGCGGCCATGCGCGCCGCCGATCATGGAAATCGAAGAATTCAATTATGCCGCAGCGGGCGGCGACGATAGGTTGCAGCCCAACGGGACATCAGGAGCCCGCAACGGAGACGCATGAGATGCCCAGGCTGAGATCCGCCACCTCCACCCATGGCCGCAACATGGCCGGCGCCCGCGGCCTGTGGCGCGCCACCGGCATGAAGGACGGCGATTTCGGCAAGCCGATCATCGCCGTGGTCAACTCCTTCACCCAGTTCGTGCCGGGCCATGTCCATCTGAAGGATCTCGGCCAGCTCGTCGCGCGCGAGATCGAGAAGGCCGGCGGCGTCGCCAAGGAGTTCAACACGATCGCGGTCGATGACGGCATCGCCATGGGCCATGACGGCATGCTCTACAGCCTGCCCTCGCGCGAGCTGATCGCCGACAGCGTCGAATACATGGTCAACGCGCATTGCGCCGACGCGATGGTCTGCATCTCGAATTGCGACAAGATCACGCCAGGCATGCTGATGGCGGCGATGCGGCTCAACATCCCGACCGTCTTCGTCTCGGGTGGGCCGATGGAAGCGGGCAAGTTCATCGCCGAGGGCGTGCTGAAGAAGGTCGACCTCGTCGACGCGATGATCGCCGCGGCCGACGACAAATACACCGACGCGCAGGTCGACGTGATCGAGCGCTCGGCTTGCCCGACCTGCGGTTCCTGTTCCGGCATGTTCACCGCCAATTCGATGAACTGCCTGACCGAGGCGCTGGGCCTCGCTTTGCCCGGCAATGGTTCGACGCTCGCCACCCATGCCGACCGCAAGCGCCTCTTCGTCGAGGCCGGCCATCTGATCGTCGACATCGCGCGCCGCTACTACGACCAGAACGACGAGAGCGTGCTGCCGCGCAATGTCGGCTCGTTCAAGGCCTTTGAGAACGCGATGACGCTCGACATCGCCATGGGCGGCTCGACCAACACGGTTCTGCACCTGCTGGCGGCGGCGCATGAGGCCGAGATCGACTTCACCATGGCCGATATCGACCGGCTGTCGCGGCGCGTGCCCGTGCTCTGCAAGGTCGCGCCGGCCGTCGCGGACGTCCATATGGAAGATGTCCACCGCGCCGGCGGCATCATGGCGATCCTGGGCGAGCTCGACCGCGCCGGGCTGATCGACACCTCGCTGCCAACCGTCCACAGCCCGACCATGGCCGAGGCGCTTTCGCGCTGGGACATCAAACAGACGCATAGCGAGGCGGTGCGCAGCTTCTACAGCGCCGCGCCCGGCGGCGTGCCGACGCAGACCGCCTTCAGCCAGGAGCGGCGCTTCGAGGAGCTCGACCTCGACCGGGAGGCCGGTGTGATCCGCAGCGCCGAGCACGCCTATTCCAAGGATGGCGGCCTTGCCGTGCTGTTCGGCAACATCGCGCTGGACGGCTGCATCGTGAAGACGGCGGGCGTCGACGCCTCGATCCTCAAATTCTCCGGCCCCGCCGTGATCTTCGAAAGCCAGGACGCGGCGGTCGACGGCATCCTCAACCGCAAGGTCAATCCCGGCGACATCGTGCTGATCCGCTATGAGGGGCCGCGCGGCGGGCCCGGCATGCAGGAAATGCTCTACCCGACGAGCTATCTGAAGTCGAAGGGCCTCGGAAAGACCTGCGCGCTCGTCACCGACGGGCGCTTCTCGGGCGGCTCCTCCGGCCTGTCCATCGGCCATGTCTCGCCGGAAGCGGCCGAGGGCGGCGCGATCGGCCTGGTCGAGAGCGGCGACATCATCGCCATCGACATCCCGAACCGCTCGATCGCGCTCCAGGTCTCGGACGAGGAGCTGGCGCGCCGGCGCGCGGCGATGGAAGCGAAGGGCAAGGACGCCTGGAAGCCGGCCGCCCCGCGCAAGCGCAAGGTCTCGACCGCGCTCAAGGCCTATGCCGCGACGACGACGAGCGCCGCCAAAGGCGCGGTGCGCATGGTCGACTGATCGCAGATCCTATCATGCGCCCGGCTGGAGACGGCCGGGCGCATGGCTTTGCCGAGAGCGAATTTCCAGAGAGCGAGCCCCGGAAAGGGGCTTTCTTCCGTTTTGCGCGCAGGCGCCGCCGCGATGCCAGTTTGGCGTTGCCCGGCGCATCCGGTTCCGCCTATTGAGCCTGCCGCGATTTCAAGCACACCGGCCGGCCTTCATGACTTCCGTTTCCCCCCAGCCTTCCGCGGACGGGCGCTCGCGCCTGCGGCTCTTCGTTCCGATCCTCGCGGGCGCGACCTGGCGGGACCGGCTCGTCGCCTGCCTCGGAGCCCTGGTCTGCGTCGGCGCGACCGGGCTGATCAGCAGCCTGCTTCTCGGCCATGATCCGCATCTGCCGCTGCTCGTCGCGCCTATGGGCGCCTCGGCCCTGCTGCTCTTCGCCATCCCGTCGAGCCCGCTCGCGCAGCCCTGGCCGATCGTCGGCGGCAACACCGTCTCGGCGCTGATCGGCCTCGCCGTCAGCCGCTACGTGCCGGAGCCCGCCATTGCCGCGGGTTTCGCCGTCGCGCTCGCGATCGCCGCGATGTCGCTGCTGCGCTGCCTGCATCCTCCCGGCGGCGCGGCCGCGCTCACCGCGGCGCTGGGCGGGCCTGCCGTCGCGGCCTATGGGCTCGGCTTCGCCTTCGTGCCGGTCGGGCTCAACGCGCTGGTGCTGACCCTGCTCGGCGTCGCCTTCCATCGCTTCTCCAGCCACAGCTACCCGCATCGCGCCGCCCCCGCAGCGAACGCCCACGGCACCAAGGACCCGCCCTCCATCAACCGCGTCGGCTTCAATGAAGCCGATATCGACGCCGCCCTCGGCGATCTGGGCGAGGCCTTCGACATCGACCGCACCGATCTCGACAAGCTGCTCCGGCGCGTCGAGCAGCATGCGCTCGGGCGCAGCCATGGTCAGCCGCTCTGCGCCGACATCATGTCGCGCGATCTGATCAAGGTGGACCAGCACGACGACGTCGAGACCGCCCGCCGGCTGCTGCTCGACCATGCCATCCGGACGCTGCCGGTGGTCGACCGCGACAACAGGCTGCTCGGAACGCTTGGCCTGCGCGAGCTAGCGCGGCCGGGGCAGCGTGTCCGCGACGTGATGTCGGCAGCCGTCGTCGCGCAGCCGCAGGAGCCGGCCATCGACCTGATCCCGACCCTGACCGACGGCCGCCACCATGCGGTTGTCGTGGTCGACCGCCAGGAACGCGTGATCGGCCTCGTCAGCCAGAGCGACCTGCTCGGCATGCTGCTGAGCCCGCTGCGTCGCGAGGCCGCCTGAGACGCCGACCTCCCTTGTCCGCGAACCAATCCGGCTTCGGCGGGGCCAGCGCCGGATTGCCGACGCACCCCGCCGCACGCGTGGCGGCGGCGGCCTATCCCCCTGTCACAGCGCCGGATTCGCCCGAAACGTGATTTCCACTTCCGGGCCCGATGCTTTAGCGTGGTGACAGGCAGCGAGCGCCTCGCGCGTGTCTTCGTCCGAACCGGCCGTTTCGTCCAGCGAAACGGCCGCCCCTTGTCCGGCAGCGCCGCGCCGTCGTCTCCTTCCGGCACCGGGGGCGCGAGGGGCGGCTCCGGGCGGGCAGCGCGAAGAGGGTGCCATGTTCCATAAGATGATGAAGATCGCGGCGGGGCTCGGGGTCATCGCCTGCGCGATGCTGCCTGCGACAGGCGCTTCGGCCCAGGGCAAGCTCAAGGAGGTGCTGAGCCGCGGCAAGCTCATCGTCGGCACCGGCAGCACCAATCCGCCCTGGCATTTCCGCAACGAGAAGGGCGAGCTCGTCGGCTTCGACATCGAGATCGCCAAGATCATCGCGCAGGGCCTTTTCGACGACCCCAACAAGATCGAATTCGTGAACCAGGCCTCGGATGCCCGCATCCCGAACATCGTCACCGGCAAGGTCGACATCGCCTGCCAGTTCGTCACCGTCACCGCGGCGCGCGCGCAGCAGGTCGCCTTCACCGTGCCCTATTACCGCGAGGGCGTCAGCCTGATGCTGGTCGCCGGCGGCCCCTTCGCCGATTTCGCGGCGTTGAAGGCGGCGGGCAGCAAGGTTACCGTCTCGGTGCTGCAGAACGTCTTCGCGGAGAAGATGGTCAAGGACGCGCTGCCGGAGGCAAAGGTCGACCAGTTCGAGAGCGTCGACCTGATGTACCAGGCGCTGAATTCGGGCCGCGCCCAGGCTGCCGCCACCGACTCCTCGTCGCTACGCTTCTACATGAAGCAGAATCCCGGCCGCTATGTGGATTCGGGCTATAGTTGGAACCCGCAGACCTATTCCTGCATCGTCAAGCAGGGTGACCCGGACTGGCTCGGTTTCGTCAACGTCGCGCTGCGCGAGTCGATGACCGGCACGACCTTCCCGAACTACAAGGCGGCCTATGAGCGCTGGTTCGGCGAGACGCCGCCGGAGCCCAAGATCGGCTTCCCGCAGGAATTCCGCTGAGCCGTCTGACCGCGCCTCGTGGATTACTCGCTGCATTTCGGCGCCGTCTGGGCGAGCTTCGACAAGCTTCTGTCGGGGCTCGCCATCGGCCTCGGGCTCGCCGTCGTCGCCGTCGCGATCGGCACCCTGCTAGGCCTGCTCTCGGCCTTCGCCAGCGTCGCGCCCTACCGGGCGCTGCGCAGCCTCGCGGCCCTCTATGTCTCGCTGGTCCGCAACCTGCCCCTGCTGGTGCTGGTCCTGCTCGCCTATTTCGCCCTGCCCCAGACGGGCATCACCCTCGACAAGTACCAGAGTTTCGTCGGCGCGCTGGCGCTCTATTCCGGCGCGTATCTCACCGAAGTGTTCCGGGCGGGACTGATCTCCGTGCCCAAGGGCGTGATCGAGGCGGCGCGCTCGATCGGCCTGACGCGGCTGCAGACCAATGTTTCCGTCGTTGCGCCGATCATGCTGCGCAACGCCCTGCCATCGCTCGGCAACACCTTCATCGGCATGTTCAAGGATTCGTCCATCGCCGCCGCCATCGCCGTGCCGGAACTGACTTTCGAGGCCCGCAAGATCAACGTCGACACCTTCCGGGTCATCGAGACATGGACGGTCGCGAGCGGGCTCTACATCGCCGCCTGCGTCGTCATCGCCATGCTGCTGCGCGGCCTGGAACGGCGCTTCCCGAAGTTCTGAGGCGCCGATGCAAGTCTTTCTCGATCAGCTCTGGATCGCCCGCTTCGCCCTCTGGGACGGCTTCCTGCTCACCGTCCAGATCGCCGCCGCCTCGATCCTGTTCGGCACGCTGCTCGGCGGCATCGTCGGCATCCAGCTCTCCTACGCACCCTGGTGGCTGAAGCTGCCCTTCCGGCTCTATGTCGACATCATGCGCGGCACGCCGGTGCTCGTCCTGATCCTCGCCGCCTTCTACATCCCCTCTGTCGCGGGCCTGAGCCTCGGCCCGACGCAGGCCGGCATCCTGGCCCTCTCGCTCTTCGCCGGCGCGCATATCGGCGAATTGCTGCGCGGCTCGCTGCAGGCGATCCCGCCCGGGCAGGCGGAGGCGGGGCGCAGCATCGGGCTGACCTTCCCGCAGTTGCTCGCCTATGTGCTGCTGCCCCAGGCGGCGCGCAGCGCGCTGCCGCCCTGGATCAATACCGGCGTCGAGCTGATCAAGGGCTCGAGCCTGCTTTCGATGATCGGCGTCGGCGAACTCCTGCTCAAGACGCAGGAGATCATCGGCCGCAACTTCATGACCATCCAGTTCTATGTCTTCGCCGGCATCCTCTATCTGGCGATCAACATCGTGCTGGACCAACTGGGCAAAGCCGTCGAAAGACGGGTCGGGCAACACTGATGGACAAGCAGCAACCCCTCCTGGCGATCCGCGGCCTGACGAAGCGATTCGGCACGGTCGACGTGCTCAAGGGCGTCGACCTCGATCTCGACCGGCGCGACGTCGTCTCGATCATCGGCTCCAGCGGCTCGGGCAAGACGACGCTGCTGCGCTGCGTCAACCTGCTGGAAGAGTATCAGGGCGGCGACATCGTCCTCGACGGCGAGACCATCGGCTACCGCTCGGCGAATGGCCGCCGCCACAGGTTCGGCGACCGCGAATTGTCGCGCCAGCGTTCGATGACCGGTATGGTCTTCCAGAGCTTCAACCTGTTCCCGCATCTGACCGCTGCCGGCAACGTCATGCTCGGCCTGCGCAAGGTGCTGAGGCTGCCCAAGGCCGAGGCCCGGGCTGTCGCCGAGACATGGCTTACCCGCGTCGGGCTCGCCGCCCGGGCCGATCACTATCCGAGCCAGCTTTCGGGCGGGCAGCAGCAGCGCGTCGCGATCGCGCGAGCGCTGGCGATGAACCCCAAGCTCGTCCTGCTCGACGAGGTCACCTCGGCGCTCGATCCGGAGCTGGTCCAGGAGGTCCTCAACACCGTGAAGAGCATCGCCGACGACGGGGCGACGCTGCTGATCGTGACGCATGAGATGCGCTTCGCGCGCGACGTCTCGAGCCGCGTCGTCTTCATGGAGCAGGGCCGCATCGTCGAGGACGGCCCGCCTGAGCAGATCTTCGGGGCACCGAAGAACCAGCGCCTGGCCGCGTTCCTGCGCAACACGCGCCACTGAGCCGCGTCGCAGGCCGCAACCGCCCGGCTGGAAAAGCGGAACGCCGCGCCTCGCGGCGCGGCGTTGCCATATCGGCTCGAGCAGCCGTCTCGGCGATCAGCCCTTGAGCTTGGCGTTGCACTGGCTCCAGTAGCCGCCGCCCTTCTCGATCCACTTCAGCTCGCCATTGGCGTTGGCCGCCTTGTTGGCGTTGTACTGGTCGGCGCAGGTCTTCAGGCGCGCCTTGCCGGCCGACTCATTGGAGTATTTCTGCGAGACCGTCTTCGGGAAGACCGCAGCCTTGGCCTTGCCCATCGGCTTGGCGGCAGGCGCCGCGGCGGGGGCGGCCGTCTCGGCCGGCATGGCCGCGGCGGCATCGGCCTCGTTGGCGTCGTCGTCGCCGCACTGGGCCTTGCGGAAATCATTCCACTTCTGGCCCTTCAGCGTGTTGGCCTTCTTGGCGTCCTGATACTTGGCGCTGCATTCCTTCATCGTCAGCGCCGCCGCGGGTGTCGCAGCGAAGCAGGCGAGGGCGAAGGCCGATGCTGATGCGAGAATGAAAGTCCTGAACATGGCGTTCTCCATGGCAAAGCGTGCTGCCGCCGGTCGGCATGCCACTCCGATTTGCCCGCCGAAGCAAGCCCTTTCCGGCGCGCCAACAACCCATCCGCCCGCAAGATGTTCCTTTGCAGGCAAGGTCTTGCGTCGATGAGCGAGGCATGGACCGGGGGACCATCCGGGCCCACCCCTTGCCGGTTTCCTGCATTTCCCTGCTATATGACGGCCCAACTCACAGCTGGAGGCGATATGGCACGGCCTTCCGATGCCGCGAAGGACCGCGAACTCATCCGCATCCTGACCGAGAATGCCCGGCTGCCGCTGTCCGAGATCGCGAAGATGCTCGGCGTCTCCAGGGCGACGGCCCAGGGCCGCCTGGCGCGGCTGGAACGCGACGGCGTGATCGCGGGCTATACCACGATCCTCGGCAAGGCGAGCCGGCCGGCCACGACGATCGCGGCACTGATCCTGATCGAACTCGAGGTCCGGCAGCAGGGCAGCGTGGTCGCCGCGTTGAAGAAGCGGCCCGAAATCGTGCAGTGCCACACGCTGAGCGGCCATTTCGACCTCTCGGTCAAGATCGAATGCGAGACAGCGAGCGACCTCGACACCATCATCGACTGGATCGCCGAGATGGAAGGGGTCCGGCGCACCACCTCCTCCGTGATTCTGGCGCGGAAGTTCGAGCGCTGATGCCGCTAGGCGGGCATGGCCGGAGGCCGCCCCGTCCATTTCCCATCGATATGTCGCATATTCCTTCATCTTGACGGCAGATCGCTGCGCCTCGCGCCGATCCGCCCGTTAAAGCATGCGCCAGTTGAAGCGATGATCGGCACGAGAGGGAGGTGCCTTGCCTGCCCGACCCGTCAGGAGATCGCGACATGACCATCCAGAAGCAACGCATCGCCGTGCTCGGCGCCGGCCAGATCGGCGTCATCATCGCCGGCATGCTGGCCGAGCAGGGCCATGAGGTGACGCTGGCCGACGCCGCCGCGGCCCGGCTCAAGCAGGTCGCCGGCGGCCGCTTCGCCACCGCCGCGGTCGATGCCTCCGACCTCGACGCGCTGCGCAGCTTCCTCAAGGATCGCGACATCGTCGTCAGCGCCTGCCCCTATTTCCTCAACAAGGGCATCGCCAGGGTCGCGGCCGAGACCAAGACCCATTACTTCGACCTGACCGAGGACGTCGCCACCACCGCCTACATCAAGGAGCTCGGCGCCACCGCCGAGATCGCGCTCGCCCCGCAATGCGGCCTCGCCCCGGGCTTCATCTGCATCCTCGGCGCCGACATGGCCGCGCGCTTCGAGACCGTCCGCACCATCAAGATGCGCGTCGGGGCGCTTCCGCTCTACCCAACCAACGCGCTGCGCTACAACGTGACCTGGTCGGTCGACGGGCTGATCAACGAGTACTGCAACCCCTGCGAGATCGTCTTCGACGGCCAGCCGACGCTGGTGCCGGCGCTGGAAGGCATCGAGGGCGTGATGATCGACGGCGTCGCCTACGAGGCCTTCAACACCTCGGGCGGGCTCGGCACGCTGACCGAGACGCTGGCCGGCAAGGTGCGCAACATGAGCTACAAGACGCTGCGCTATCCCGGCCATGCCGAGATTATGAAGCTCCTGCTGCGCGACCTCGAGCTCGCCGATGATCGCGAGACGATGCGCCGCATCCTCAGCCACTCCGCGCCCTTCACCCGCAAGGACGTGGTCGTGATCTTCGTGACCGGCGTCGGCGAGCGCAACGGCCGCCTGGAGGAAGAGAGCGTCGTGCTGCGCTATGACGGCAACGACCAGCTCGGCGCCATCCAGCTCACCACCGCCGCCGGCTGCGTCGCGATGATCGAGCTCTTCCTCGCCGGCAAGCTGCCCGCCAAGGGCTTCGTGCGGCAGGAAGACGCCGTCCTCGCCGACTTCCTGGCCACCAAGGCCGGTACCCGGCTGGTGCGGGAAGCCCGCGGCGTCGACGCCGCCGGCCTGGTGCCCGCCACCACGATCAAGAGCGCAGCCTGAAGCGGCGCTCTCCCGACCGTCAGGTTCTGCCCGTCAGAGCCTGACGCCCAGGCCGCGCAGCTCGGCGCGCAGGTCGATGGGCTCGACGAAATGGACGGCCCGCATGCCGATATTGCGGGCCCCCACCACATTCTTCTCGCTGTCGTCGACGAAGATGCAGTCGCCGGCCTTGAGGCCGTAGCGATCGAGCAGCACTTCGTAGATCGCGCGCTCCGGCTTCAGCAGCCGCTCATGGGCCGAGACGACGACGCCGTCGAAGCTCTGCAGAAACGGGAAACGGACCAGACACTCCGCCCATTTCTCGCGCGAAAAATTGGTGATTGCGTAGACCTTCTCGCCCTGCCCCTTCAGATCCTCGAGCACCGCGACGCTATCGGCGATGGTGTGTGGCACGCTGTCGTGCCAGCGCTCGTCGAAGGCGCGGATCTCGCGCTCCCATTCCGGATGCTGCTTGACCAGAAGGGCCACGCCCTCCTCCCAGCTCCGGCCGCGATCCTGCTCCAGATTCCAGTCGCCGGTGCAGATATTCTGCATGAACCAGTCGAGCCGCTCCGGTTCTGGGATCAGCGAGCCGTAGATCAGCCGCGCATCCCAGCGCAGCAGCACATTGCCGACATCGAAGACGACGGTGGGGCTGTTCGAGGCCATCACGAATTCCGCGTGAAAAGGGGCTTCAGGACAGCCCATTCACGGGCTTGTGTCCAGACGTGCAGGACAGCGACCGACCCCATCGGTTATGCGGGGGCATGACGTTTCGCATCGGAGAGCATCCGTGACGACCTGGCTGCCATGGGCCGACCGGCAGGGCCGCTTCTCGGCTCTGCGGGCGGTCGCCTTCGCCTTGCTGCTGGTGCCGGCGCTGCTCCTGCTCCACGCCGCCTGGATGCATCAGCTCGGCTCCAAGCCCTGGACCGAGGCGATCCACCAGACCGGGACCTGGACCGTCAGGCTGCTCGTCGCCACGCTCGCGATCTCGCCGTTCCGGCGCCTGTTCGACTGGGGCAAGCTGATCGGGATCCGCCGCATGCTCGGCCTCGGCGTCATGAGCTACGCGCTCGGGCATCTCGCCCTCTACTGCATCGACATGGCGTTCGACTGGGGGCTGATCGTCTCCGAGATCGTGAAGCGGTTCTATCTCACCATCGGCTTCGTCGCGCTCATCGGCCTCGTCGCGCTCGGCGCGACCTCCACCGATGGCATGATCCGCCGGCTCGGCAAGAGCTGGCAGCGCCTGCACAACCTCGTCTATCCGATCGCGATGCTGGCGCTCCTGCATTTCGCGCTGCAGTCCAAGATCGACGTCACCGAGCCGGTACTGATGAGCGGGCTCTTCCTGCTGCTGATGCTCTATCGCGGCCTGTATCGCTGGAAACTGCCGGTCTCGGCGCCGATCCTGGCCGGCACGGCGCTGCTCGCGGGGCTGCTCACCGCCGGGCTGGAGGCAGGCTGGTATGCGGCGACCTCCGGCGTCTCGGCCTGGCTCGTCTTCCAGGCCAATGCCGACATCCTGACCTATCAGGACTATGCCTCGCTGCGGCCGGCGCATTGGGTCGCGCTCGCCGGGCTCCTGGTCGCGCTCGGCCATGGGCTGCGGGTTCGCAAGGCGCGACAGCCCCGGCAGGCACGGCGGCCGGCGACGGCGTGAGGAGAAGAACCTTCCAAGTTTCGACATCCTCGAAACCGAAAGGGTTTCCCCCTCCAGCCTTCATGCTCTAACCCTATGGCATGCCTGACGACCCACATGCCCAGCCGACTGCCGATGTCGTAGAAGCCGAGCTCGCTTCGGAGGGCATCAAGCCGGCACAGGCCCGGGTCTCGCCCTTCGTCCCGCTGCAGCAGCCGATCTTCCGCGCCGTCTGGTTCGCCAGCCTCGCCTCGAATTTCGGCGGCCTGATCCAGGCGGTCGGCGCCTCCTGGATGATGGCCTCGATCTCGCCTTCGGCCGAGATGGTGGCGCTGGTCCAGGCCTCGACCACGCTGCCGGTGATGCTGTTCTCGCTGGCAGCCGGCGCGATCGCCGATAATTACGATCGCCGCCGCATTCTGCTGACCGCGCAGGTCTTCATGCTGCTGGTCTCGGTGATGCTTGCCGTCTTCGCCTGGCTCGGCCTGATCACGCCCTGGCTGCTCCTGACCTTCACCTTCCTGATCGGCTGCGGCACGGCGCTCAACAACCCGGCCTGGCAGTCCTCGGTGGGCGACATGGTGCCGCGCCGGGACGTGCCCGCCGCGGTGACGCTGAACAGCGTCGCCTTCAACATCGCCCGCAGCGTCGGCCCCGCGATCGGCGGCGCCATCGTCGCGGCGGCGGGCGCCGTCGCCGCCTTCGCGATCAACGCCTTCAGCTACATTCCGCTGCTCGTCGTGCTGGCGCGCTGGGAGCCGCCGAAGATCGAGCGCCTGCTGCCGCGCGAGACCCTGTTCATCGCGATGAGCGCGGGCGTGCGCTATGTCGCGATGTCGCCGAACATCCGCACCGTCACCTTGCGCGCGTTCGTCTACGGCTTCGGCGCCATCGTCGGGCTGGCGCTGCTGCCGCTGATCGCGCGCGATCTCGTGCGCGGCGGCCCGCTCACCTATGGCGTGCTGCTCGGCGCCTTCGGCGCGGGCGCGGTCGCCGGCGCCTTCATGAGCGCGCGCCTGCGGCGGGCGATGAGCACCGAGGCGCTGGTCCGCTCCACCTTCATCGCCTACGCCACCGGAGTGACCATCATCGCGTTCAGCAAGACGATCTGGCTGGCGATGGCGGGGCTTTGCATTTGCGGGGCGTGCTGGGTTCTGGCCCTCTCGACCTTCAACGCCACGGTGCAGCTGTCCGCGCCACGCTGGGTCGTCGGCCGGGCGTTGGCGCTCTACCAGATGGCGACCTTCGGCGGCATGGCGATCGGCAGTTGGGCCTGGGGTCGCTCGGCGCAGCATTTCGGCGTGGAGAAGGCCCTGCTGCTCTCGGCGGTGACGCTGCTCGTCGGCGCCGCGCTCGGGCTGCGTTATCGGCTGCCGCCGCTGGAAGCCCTCAACCTCGATCCGCTCAGCCGCTGGCGCGAACCGAAGGTCGCGGTCGACATCGAGCCTCGCTCCGGGCCGGTGATCGTGACGATCGAGTACATCATCAAGCCCGAGGACGTGGTCGCCTTCCTTAACGTCATGGCCGAGCGTCGGCGGATCCGGCGCCGCGACGGCGCCCGGCACTGGACGCTGCTGCGTGACCTGACCGATCCGACGCTCTGGGTCGAGCGCTATGACAGCCCGACCTGGGTCGAATATGTCCGGCAGAATCAGCGCGTCACCCAGGCCGATGCCGAGATCGGCGAGCGGGTGCGCGCGCTGCATAGCGGCCCGAACCCACCGGTGGTCCACCGCATGATCGAGCGGCAGACGACGTCGCTGCCGCAATTGCCGGCGACGCGGGCGCCCACGCTAGCGGATTCGCTCAACGATCCGGCGCGGCCCGTCTGAGGCAGTTCGTCATGGTCGGGCTTGTCCCGACTCCACGTCTTCACCGATGAAGCGCAGTGTTCAGGACGTGGATGCTCGCCACAAGGGCGAGCATGATGGGAGCTGGGATGACGGCGCGGATCTCTGCCTTGCCCGGCCAGGCTCAGCCGACGATCCAGAGGCCGGCGAGGCCGACCATGCCGACGATGATCCGCCACCAGGCGAAGGGCGCGAAGCCGCGCTTCGAGACGAAATCGAGGAAGCTGCGCACCACGATCAGCGCCGCGAAGAAGGCGGCGACGAAGCCGATGACGATCAGGACGCCGTCGTCGAAGGTCAGGGTCTTGTAGTTCTTGAGCAGGTCGTAGGCGAAGGCTCCCGCCATGGTCGGCATGGCTAGGAAGAAGGAGAATTCGGCCGCCGCCCGCTTGCTGGCGCCGAGCAGCATGGCGCCGACGATGGTCGAGCCGGAACGCGAGACGCCCGGGATCATCGCCAGGCACTGGATCAGGCCGATCTTGAAATACATCGGCAGCGGGAAGGTGGTGGCATCGGCGTGCTTCTCCTGCAGCTCGAGTTCGTCGACGACGAGCAGGATCAGGCCGCCGGCGATCAGCGTGCAGCAGACGATGAAGGGGTTGAACAGCACGGTCTTGATGAACCCGTGCAGGATCGCGCCGATCACCGCGGCCGGAAGGAAGGCGATCAGCACGCCGAGGACGAAGCGCCGGGCCGAGGGGTCGGTCGGCAGCCGCAGCGCGATGTCGAGCAGGCGACGGAAATAGACGAGCAGGATCGCCAGGATCGCGCCGAGCTGGATCAGCACCTCGAAGGTCTTGCCGTTCGATTCGAAGCCGAGAAAGTGCCCGAGCAATAGCAGGTGCCCGGTGGAGGAGACCGGCAGGAACTCGGTCAGGCCCTCGACAATGCCGAGGACGAAGGCTTCGATGAAGTTCTGCATGGAGGAAAGCCCTCGTGCGGCGCAGGTGACGCCCGGAGGCGCGTGCATGGACGTTCAACCGGCTTACGCCGAGCTCTTTGCAAATTGGTTACCACTTCGCGAAGCAGCAGGGCCAAATTGCGCGCTTCCGCATCGCGGCGGGTTGTGGCGGTTTTCGGGCCTGATATAGCAGCGCCGATCGCCTATCGGGCCTTTCCGAGCCCGACGGCCCTGCTTCCGTCGCATTTTGCCTGCTTCACAGTCTTCATGAGTTCCATGGCGACCCTGTATCATTACTCGCTGTGCCCGCATTCGCGCTTCATCCGCCTGGCCCTCGCCGAGTTCGGCATGGAGGCCGAGCTGGTCGAAGAACGCGTCTGGGAGCGACGGCGGGAATTTCTCGAGCTGAATACGGCGGGAACAACCCCCGTCTTCCAGGAGCAGAACGGGCTGGCCGTACCCGGCGCAGGCCCGATCGCGGAATATCTCGACGAGACCCGCGGGCTGGCGCTGGCGGATCGGCGCCTGTTGCCGGAAGGGCCCGGCGAGCGCGTCGAGGTGCGCCGCCTGCTGGACTGGTTCAACATCAAGTTCCACGAGGAGATCACCGGCCCGCTCGTGCTGGAAAAGGTGATGAAGCGGTTCATGAGCCGCGACGAAGGCGGCGGGCCGCCGGAAATGAGCGCGATCCGGGCGGCGCGCGCGAATGTGCGCTATCATCTGCGCTATATCTCCTGGCTGCTGGCCAAGAGGAACTGGCTCGCGGGGGCGCGTCTGAGCTATGCCGATCTGGCGGCGGCGGCGCATCTGTCCTGCGTCGACTATCTCGGCGACGTGCCCTGGGAAGAGGATGAGGCGGCTCGCGCATGGTATGCGAGGATCAAGTCGAGACCGAGCTTCCGGCCGCTGCTGAGCGACCGCATGCCCGGCATGGCTCCGAGCGCGCATTACGACAATCTGGACTTCTGAGCGGCGACAAGCTGAAGCGCGCCGTCGCCGAACGCGCGCGCGACGAGGGCTTCGCGGTGATCCGCGTCGCCGGAGCCGACGCGATTCCCGAGGCGCCCGGGCGGCTCCTGGCCTGGCTCGACAGCGGCTATCAGGGCGAGATGGGCTGGATGGCGGAGCGCCGTGACCAGCGCGCCGACCCGCGCCGGCTGTGGAGCGAGGTCCGCTCGGTCGTCATGCTCGGCATGAACTATGCCGGCGAAGGCGATCCGCTGGCCGTGCTGGCGCAGCCGGACAAGGCGGCGATCTCGCTCTATGCGCGCCGGCGCGACTATCACGACGTCATCAAGGGCAAGCTCAAAAGCGTCGCCGGCCTGCTCGCGGCGCGCGCGGGTGCCGACGTCAAGGTCTTCGTCGACACGGCCCCGGTGATGGAGAAGCCGCTGGCCCAGGCGGCCGGGCTCGGCTGGCAGGGCAAGCACACAGTGCTGGTCTCGCGCGAGCATGGCTCCTGGCTGCTGCTCGGCGCGATCTACACCACTGCGGAGCTCCCCGCCGACGCGCCCGAGCGCGACCATTGCGGCTCCTGCCGGCGCTGCCTCGACATCTGCCCGACCGATGCCTTCCCGGCGCCCTACCAGCTCGATGCGCGCCGCTGCATCGCCTATCTCACCATCGAGCATCCCGGCCATATCGACGCCGCCTTGCGCCCCGGCATCGGCAACCGCGTCTTCGGCTGCGACGACTGCCTGGCCGTCTGCCCCTGGAACAAGTTCGCGCAGACCGCGCAGGAAACCCGGCTCGCGCTCAAGGACGAGCTCGACGGGCTCGATCTCGCCGCGCTCGCCCGCCTCGACGATGCCGGCTTCCGCAAGCTCTTCGCCGGCACCCCAGTGAAGCGCACCGGCCGCGACCGCTTCCTGCGCAACGTGCTGATCGCGATCGGCAACAGCGGCAGAGCCGCGCTTGCCGAAAGCGCCCTGCCCCATCTCGCCGATCCCTCGCCGCTCGTCCGCGCCATGGCGGCCTGGGCTCTCGGCCGGCTCGATCCGGAGCGCGCCGGCGAGCTCGCCGCGGCCAAGCTCGACAGCGAAAGCGACCCGCAGGTGCGCGCCGAATGGCACGCACTCACGCCCCAGACGGAAGACGCCGCATGAACATCCTGATCCTCGGCCTGGGCTATTCCGCCGGGTTCTTCGCGCGCGCCGCCCTGGCGCGAGGCTGGGAGGTGACGGGCACCGTGCGCTCGGCCGAGAAGGCCGCCGAGCTCAGCCGCGAGGGCATCCGGACCCTGGTCTTCGGCGGCTTCGCGGTCTCGTCGGCCCTCGCGAAGGCGGTGGCGGAGGCCGATGCCGTGCTGGTCTCGGTACAGCCGTCGGAGGATGGCGACCCGGCTCTCGGCCCCTTGCGCGCGGCGCTGACGACGGCGCCGAAGCTGCGCTGGATCGGCTATCTCTCGACGATCGGCGTCTATGGCGACCAGGGCGGCGCCTGGATCGACGAAGCGACGCCGCCGGCCCCGACGAACGCCCGGACGCGCCAGCGCGTCGCCATCGAGGAGGCCTGGCTCGCGCTCGGCCGCGACAGCGGCAAGCCGGTCCAGATCTTCCGCCTGTCCGGCATCTACGGCCCCGGCCGCAACGCCATCGGGAAGCTGCGCGAAGGCAAGGCGACCCGCCTGATCAAGCCCGGGCAGGTGTTCAACCGCATCCATGTCGACGACATCGCCGGCGTGCTGATGGCCTCGCTGGCGAAGCCGCGCAACGGCGCGGTCTACAACGTGACCGACGACGAGCCTGGACCGCCGCAGGACGTCATCACCTTCGCCGCGGAACTGACCGGTCTCAAGCCGCCGCCCGAGATCCCGTTCGAACAGGCCGAGCTCTCGCCGATGGCTGCAAGCTTCTACGGCGAGAGCAAGCGGGTCTCGAACATGCTGGTGAAGCAGGAGCTCGGCTACGCCTTCCGCTATCCGACCTATCGCGAAGCGCTGCGGGCCCTGGCTGCGACTGGCGAGTGAAGCGCGTCAGGCGGCGCGGCGCGGCGTCTCGCCGCCGTAATAGTCGGCATAGCGCTTGTCGATCGCCGAGACCGGCAGGACGACGAGCACGTCGGTGGTGCCGAACTGGCGGTCGATGACAGCCCCTGTGCCGAAGCGCGCGCCGAGCCGCAGATAGCCCTTGATCAGCGGCGGCATCTGCTTGAGCGCGAGCTTGGCGTCGACCATCTCGAGCGGCAGGCGATCCATGCCGACATAGTGCTCGGCATGGGCCCGGGCGCTCCATTCGCCCTGCGAATGGGCGTGGTGGTGCAGGAAGCTCAGCGGCAGCGCAAGCGCATCGGGGTCGGTGCCGTCGAAGGAGGCGCAGCCGAACATCGCGTCGATGCGGTGATGTTGGAGATAGGCCCAGATGCCCGACCAGAGCAGCTCAACCGTACGCTTCGTCCGATACGGCTTCAGCACGCAGGAGCGGCCGAGCTCGAGGAAACGCTGGCCGGGGTGACGAGCGAGGAGCGGCGCGAGATCGAATTCGCCCTGCGTATAGAAGCCGCCGAGCCTCTCGGCCGCGCTCTGACGCATCAGGCGATACGTGCCGACGACCTTGGGCTTGACGCCGCCGAAGCGGCCACGCGCGGCATGGTCGATGACGAGCAGGTGGTCGCAGGCTGCGTCGAAGCGGTCGGCATCGCGCCGGAACACGCGCGCCACGACATCAGGCTTCGCCGACATCTCCTGATAGAAGACACGATAGCGCAGGCGCTGCGCCCGCCAGACCTCGCGCGGGCCGCGCGCCAGGCGGACTTCAAGCGAGCCGAGCCGGCCAAGCGTGCCGGACAACGGCGGCGCTTCGTCGGTTTCGGTGCCGAATCGGCGCATCGCTCCACCCGTGATCAGCATCAGCGGGGCCAACCGGGAGAACCGGTTGCCGGCTGACAACCGTGCGGGCAGCGCGTTCTTGGTGCCAAAAACGTGCAATGCCATCGCTTGTCTCGTCCCCCCAAGCCGCTCTGGGCCTGAGGTAGGCTTGCTCCGGTGATCTTACAACTTCGCGACAAAACTGCGTCGAAGCCGTGACGCCCGTCAAGCCATCCGGCTCCCGGCGGAGGACGACGACAGCCGTTCGAGCCAGCGCAGCAGGGCTGCGCGCTCCAGCGGCTTCGGGAGGCAGTCATCCATGCCGGCGGCCAGAGCGGCCTCACGATCCGCCGGCGCGACATTGGCGCTGACCGCGACCAGCGGCAGCGCCGTGCCGCGGCCGAGCCGGCATTCCAGCGCGCGGATGGCACGGGCGCAGTCGAGCCCGGTCATCACCGGCATGCGCACATCGAGCAGCGCCAGGGCGAGCGGCGCGGCAACGCCGGCGAAGCTTGCCTCGATCCGCTGCAGCGCCTCGCGCCCGTCCCGGGCCCAGACCGCAGTGCAGCCAAGGCGCTCGAGCGTGCGAATCACGAGCAGGGCGTTGATCTCGTTGTCCTCGGCGACGAGCACGGCCAGGTTCTTTCCGGGTGCGCGCCGCGCTGCCGGCGGTGCGACGCCCTTGTCGGCCGGCGCGGACACCGCCGGCGAGAACCCGGCGCCAAGGCGTTCATAGAGCGAGCGGGTGCGGACCGGCTTGATCAGGAAGCCGGAGAAGCCGGCCGCCTGCGGCGACCCGAATTGCCGCCGCTCCAGCGGCGACAGCAGGACCAGATTATTGCGAACACCGGCCGTCGCGGCGGCCGCCACGAGGTCCTTCGCCGGCGCATCGCCGAGGGCGTGATCGACCAGCGTCGCCGTGACCGAGCTGTCGCCGGCCAGTTTGGCACGGGCGGCCTCCACCGTCGCCGCGACCGAGACGGCCGCGCCGCTCGCCCGGATCGTCTCGGCGAGGAAGCGCGCGGCGAAAGGGGCGGGCGAGGCCAGCACGACATGCTCGCGATGCCAGTAGGGAATGCGGCTCGCCGGCGCGTCGGCCGCGCGCAGCGGCAGCAGGACGCGGAAGGTCGCGCCTTCGCCGAGGCGGCTTTCGGCCCGGACCTCGCCTCCCATCAAGCCAACGATACGCCGGACGATCGCCAGCCCCAGGCCGGCCCCGCTTTGCCGCATGCCCGCTCCGTGGTCGAGCTGCTCGAACTCGCCGAAGATCACGTCGAGCCGGTCGGCCGGGATGCCCGGCCCGGTATCGGCGACCGCAATCTCGAGATTCGGGCCCGCCGACCGGAGGCTCACGCCGACGCCGCCGGTCTCGGTGAATTTCACGGCATTGCCGACGAGGTTGAGCAGAACCTGCCGCAACCGGTCACGATCACCGATCAGGCGCGCCGGCAGATCGGGCGCGATATGGGCGGCAAGCTCGATGCCCTTGGCCTGAGCGCGCGGGGCCACCAGCTCGGCGACCGTCTCGACCAGCTGGACGAGATCGAAGGGCTCTTCGACCAGTTCCAGCTTGCCGGCCTCGACCTTGGCGAAATCGAGGATGTCGTCGACCAGGGCCAGCAACGCCTCTCCGGAAGTCCTGAGCGCCTCGATATAGGTAGTTTGCTCGGCATCGGGCCCGGTATCGGCGAGCAGATCGGCCATGCCGAGAATGCCGTTGAGGGGCGTCCTGAACTCATGGCTGACCGTCGCGAGGAAGCGCGACTTGGCCTCGTTCGCCGCCTCGGCCCGCGACCGGGCCTCGACCAGAGCGTCCTCACCCGCGATGCGGGCGGTGATGTCGCGGCCGACACGCTGGATCAGCATGCGTCCCTCGGTGCCGGGCACTGCCGTCTCGACCCAGGAGATCCAGCGCTCGCCCTCGTAGGTCGCGACGCATTCGTCGAAGCTGCGCGCGCCCCCCTCCAGAAGCTGCACCGGCCGGCTGGCGAGCTGGGGAAGCTGAATCTTGCTGCCGACGAGATCGACCTCGCTGGCGCCGAACAGCACCGCATAGGCCCGGTTGGCGTAGACGATGCGCGCGCCCTCGCGCCGGACGATCAAGTCACCCTGCGCCTCGATCAGGCTGCGATAGCGCTCCTCGCTGTCGGCGAGGCTCCAGAGCCGGTCGTTCAGGGTCTCCGCGTCCTGCGACAGGTTCGACACCTGTCGCCGCAGCTTCGCACGCTGGCGCAGCAGCCGCAGAATCGCGAAAGCCGCGGACAGGACGAGCAGCGCGCCTGCGACGATCGGCCATGACCAGAATGAAGGAGCCATGTTCCCGGTCTAGCGACCGTCTCTTGAGAAAGCCGCCTGGCGAAAGCCCAAATTTGACCGGTCGCCGTAGAGCGCCGGTTAACCAGTCAGGCCGCCTGTACGAACGGCTCGCCGCGCGAGCGGTAGGACAAGGCCTCGGCCAGATGCAGCCGGCCGACCCTGTCCTCCCCGTCGAGATCGGCGAGGGTGCGGGCGACCTTCAGGATCCGGTGATAGGCTCGCGCCGTCAGGCGCATCGCCTCGGCGGCATCGCGCAGCAATGCGAGCCCGGCATTGTCGGGACGCGCGATCTCCTCGAGCACAGGCACCGGGCAGGCGGCATTGGTGGCGACATGCCCGAGCCCTCGCTCGGCGAGGCCGAGCGCCTCGAAGCGGGCGCTCTGGCGCCGCCGTGCCTCGGCCACCCGCACGGCCACCACGGCCGAGCTCTCCCCCGCCGCGGGCAGGATCAGATCGGCCGCCGTCACGGCCGGCAGATCGATCGCGATGTCGACCCGATCGAGCAGCGGGCCGGACAGCCTGGCCTGGTACTGCGCCATGCAGCGCTCGTTCGGCTGGCGCCGGCAGGCGAAGCCGGGCTCAGTCGCCTTGCCGCAGCGGCAGGGATTCATCGCCGCGACGAGCTGAAAGCGTGCGGGATAGGAGACGCGATGATTGGCGCGGGAGATCAGGACGTCGCCGGTCTCCATCGGCTGGCGGAGCGCGTCCAGCACCTGCGGCTGGAACTCAGGCAGCTCGTCGAGGAAGAGCACACCGTGATGCGCAAGCGAGACCTCGCCCGGCCTCGCCTGGAGGCCGCCGCCGACGAGCGCGGCCATGGAGGCCGAATGATGCGGCGCGCGGAAGGGGCGGCGATCGGTCAGCGCGCCGTCGGCGAGATGCCCGGCGACCGAGAGCACCATCGAGACCTCGAGCAGCTCGCGCGGCGAAAGCGGCGGCAGGATCGACGGCAGACGGCTCGCCAGCATCGACTTGCCGGCGCCGGGCGGGCCGTTCATCAGGAGGTTGTGGCCGCCGGCAGCCGCGATCTCGAGCGCCCTGCGGCCGCTCTCCTGCCCCTTCACATCGGCGAGATCCGGCAGCGTGCCGGCCTGGCGGGCAACCGCCGGCTCCGGCCGTGCCATCACCTGCGTGCCCTTGAAGTGATTGGCGAGCTGGATCAGCGAGCGCGGCGCCAGGATATCGATGTCGGCGGCCGCCCAGGCCGCCTCGGGCCCGGAGGCTGCCGGGCAGATCAGCCCCTGCCCGCGCGCATAGGCGGCGATCGCCGCCGGCAGGACGCCGGCCACCGCCGCGATGGTGCCGTCGAGCCCGAGCTCCCCGAGCACGACATAGCCGGCAAGCGCATCGGGCGGGATCGCACCGATCGCAGCCATGACCGCGAGCGCGATCGGCAGATCGTAATGGCTGCCTTCCTTGGGCAGATCGGCCGGCGCCAGATTGATCGTGATGCGCTTGGCCGGCAAGGCCAGGCCAGAAGCGAGCAGCGCGGCGCGAACCCGCTCGCGGCTTTCCGCCACAGCCTTGTCGGGCAACCCGACCAGGATGAAGGCGACGCCACCGGCCGCGACCTGCACCTGAACATCGACGGCGCGTGCCTCGACGCCTTCGAACGCCACCGTCGCGACTCGCGTCACCATGTCGGCCCCGCCCCTTCCCCACGGGAAAGCTAGCGGAGCTTCAGCGGCGACGCAAGAACATACAGAGAACCGAAAGGCGGCTCACGCTGGGCGAGGTCAGGCCTCGACGCCGAGGCCGATCTGGCAGGCGACGCCCGTGCCGCCCAGCCCGCAATAGCCCGCGGGGTTCTTGGCGAGATATTGCTGGTGGTAGTCCTCGGCGAAGTAGAGCGTCGGAGCGTCGCGAATCTCGGTCGTGATCGGGCCGTAGCCGCCGGCGGCGAGCGCCTTCTGATAGGCGTCGCGCGATTGCTCGGCCGCCGCCTTCTGCTCGACGTCGTAGGCATAGATCGCGGAGCGATACTGCGTGCCGATGTCACCGCCCTGGCGCATGCCCTGCGTCGGATCGTGGTTCTCCCAGAAGACCCGCAGCAGATCCTCATAGGCGATCTTGGCCGGGTCGTAGACGACGAGGACGACCTCGGTATGGCCGGTCAGGCCGCAGCAGACCTCCTCATAAGTCGGGTTCGGCGTCGTGCCGCCGGCATAGCCGACGGCGGTCACCCAGATTCCCTCGCCGCTCTGCCAGAACTTGCGCTCGGCGCCCCAGAAGCAGCCGAGGCCGAACAACGCCTTGCGCATGCCCTGCGGATAGGGGCCGACCAGCGCGCGCCCGTTGACGAAATGGGTTTCGGCTGTGGGGATCGCCGCGTCGCGGCCGGGCAGGGTCTCCGCCGGGGTCGGCATTTCGGTCTTCTTGCGCAGGGAGAACATCATTCGCTCCGTTCCGTTCGAGCCTGCCGCCTATGTAGGCCTCCCGCGGGCCTTCGCACAGGGCCCGCGGCGCAACGGGCTTTCACCGACGCGTGACAATGCCGATCCGGGGCTCGGGCCGCCTTCCCAGCCAGAGCAGAGCGAAACCGAGAAGGAGCGCGGCGAAGGCCGCGGGCGCCTGCAGCAGCGTCAGCAGCACCGGGTCCCAGAGCAAGGGATGGATGTTGCGCTCGATGGCCGGCTGCAGGAGCCCGTAGCGTTCCTGCAGCGCTGAAGCCAGCACCTCGCCCAGCGCGGTGAAGCGCAGGCCGGAATTGGCGATCGAGCGGGCGCCGTCGAGCACCACCATGACGAAGCCGGTGGCAACCAGCAGATATCCGACCAGACGTAGAAGAAACCGCACGACCTGCTCCCCAGCCCTCTGTCTGGTTTCGGAACACGAGCCGCCGCGCCCCCGGACGCCCGCATTCCCAGAAGGGCCTATTCGGGGCCGGATCGCAACCGGTCGCCGCGTTTTTGCGGGATTGTGCAAAACGCAGCATCTCGGCCCTTGAAAGATGGCGAGCCGGCGGTCATAAGCAGCGCGCCGGACAGGTGGCCGAGTGGTTGAAGGCGCACGCCTGGAAAGTGTGTATACGGGAAACCGTATCGCGGGTTCGAATCCCGCCCTGTCCGCCATGCAAGTTGCTGATCTCTCTGGCGCTATGGCTAGAGAATCGCCCTCTCGCCCCAACGCTCGGCCTGGCACGCAGCCTTCCCCACTGCTCTCGGCTCTTGTGGGTGATCAAGCTCGCCGCAGCCTGGGGGTCTGCCCGCCAGCTTCCGAAATGTGCCAGAAGCGGACTTTGACAGCCTGTCCGCAAGCGGGTCTCCAGAGTGCTGTCATAGCACAGGTCGCAGTGAGTTCTCGGGCGCTCGGTGGTTGGCATGCTCGCCCAAGCGCTTGGGCATGGCCCGACCAATTGTCGGCCGGGCCATCGATCTCCATTCGTCAGAACATGTGGAACGGCGGCTTGGCGTCGTCGGGCAGGAGCGCCTTGTAGGGCGTCTGGACCAAACGTTCCTGGAAATCGGCCTTGGCCTGTTCCAGCAACCCCGGTTCGACGAGCACGTCCACGGCGACGCCCGCCATGACCTTCGCGACGTGAACCATGCCCTTATGTGCCAGCGGAGACTGCCCGTGAGCGGTCAATTGCCAGGAATGCCCGGGCGTGCCGATCGTATAGGTCGCGCCGCGTGCCTGGACGGTCGGAACAGCCCAGGAGACATCGCCGACATCGGTCGACCCCATCATCCGCGGCCCAGGCACCTCCTTGGGGGCAATCGCATTGCATAGGGGGAAATCCGTCGCCGGCAATCCCGAGCGGCGGAAGGCGCTCTCGATATGCGCCGGCGTCACCGTCTTCTGCATGCGCCTGGCGAAGGCAACGTCGTCCGCGTCGAAAGGCGGTGGGCCGAGCCGATCGAAATTGCGCTGCATGGCATTTTCCAAGGGCGTGTTGGCCAGCAAGTTGCTCATCGCGCTGACGACTTCGCTAGTAACGGTGGTCTCCGTCATCAGCGCCGCGCCTTCGGCGATTTTCCGGACCCGGGCGAGGAGTTCATGGACCTGGGAGACCATCGTCGCGCGCACGACGTAACGCAGTCTGGCCTTGGCCTGCACGACGTTCGGCGCGATACCGCCGGCATCCAGATAGGCATAGTGGATGCGGGCATCGGACGGCATGTGCTCGCGCATGTAGTTGACGCCGACATTCATCAGCTCGGCGGCATCGAGGGCCGAACGGCCGAGATGCGGCGCGGCAGCGGCATGGCTGGCGCGGCCGGTAAACTCGAAGTCGATCGTCGTGTTCGCCAGGGACATGGCAGCCGTCACCGCCGCGAAATCCGCCGGATGCCAGGAAATCGCGATGTCGACGTCCTTGAAGGCGCCCTCCTTGACCATGAACGCCTTGCCCGCCCCGCCTTCCTCGGCCGGGCAGCCATAGTAGCGGACGCGGCCCTTGAGCCCACGCTCCGCGAGGAAATCCTTGACCGCCGCGGCCGCCAGCATGGCGCCGGCCCCGAGCAGGTTGTGGCCGCAGCCATGGCCGGCCGGCTGGTTTGGAAGCGGTTGGTGCTCGGACACTCCCGGCGCCTGCGAGAGCTCTGGCAGCGCGTCGTACTCGCCGAGGATGGCGATCACCGGGCCGTCTTCTCCCGCCTCGCCCATGACGGCGGTCGGCAATCCGGCGATGCCCGTCTCCACGCGAAACCCCTCGCGCCGAAGCTGTTCGGCATGGGCCGCGGCCGACTTGACCTCCCGGTAGTTGAGCTCGGGCATCTCAAAGACGCGGTCGCTCAGTTCGATATAGTCCGCCTGCTTTGAATCGACGATCGTCCAAATCTTATCGGTATTCTGCACAGCCTTCTCCCGAGATGCATCCGCGCCAATATGCGCCGCTGAAGACTGCCATCTTCCGCAATGGCCCGGCATCGGCAGCCTCAGCCGCGAGAGGCTACTACAAGGGCGACGGCAGAACGGCTGAATTTTGCTCCGAAGAATCGGCGATTATTGCAGGTCGATCGCGTTTGCTCGCGCCCTCCGAAACTCGGGAAGCGTCCCATGATCCGCTCCCGCTCTCAGCGCTTCCCTCCAGCGCCAGCTGCGGACATTGGAACATTGACCGAAAGCCCTCCAACCGCATCCGCCGGAGCGCCGCAGCTGGACCCAAGACCGATGGCTATGACGTCAAGCGCTCGGTCCAGAGCTTTCCCTTTGCGGCCTTGCATGCGATCGGAATCGTCGATGGCAAGTGCATGGTGGGGCTGATCCGCAGCGTGATGGAATGGCGATCTCCGTCTGAAATCGGATAGCGATCGCGCAGCTCACCCCTGGGCCGACCGTGTAGGACCACGCTCGATGGGAGGCGAATGATGTTCCTGAGTGTTTTCGACGTCTTCAAGATCGGGATCGGCCCGTCATCCTCGCACACGATGGGGCCGATGACGGCCGCGGGGCGCTTCCTCGACCTGTTGCGCCGCCACCCGTTCCGCGATGCTGCGGCGGCGGTCAGCGCCAGGCTCCACGGCTCGCTCGCCTTCACCGGGAAGGGCCATGCCACGGATCGGGCCGTGACGCTCGGCCTGCTCGGCTGGGCGCCGGCCGAGCTCGATCCGGACGAAGCCGAACGCCAGCTCGCCGCGCTCGGCACGACGCATCAGCTGCGTCCCGACGGCCTGCCGCTGCTAGCCTTCGATCCGGCCGTCGACATCGTCTTCGACTACGGCCCGCCTCTGCCCGGCCACGCCAACGGCCTCGTCTTTTGCGCCCGTGATGCCGCCGGCGCCGAGCTCCTGTCCGAGACCTATTATTCGATCGGCGGCGGCTTCGTGGTGACGGCGCAGGAGCGCGAGGCGCCGCCAGCCGCCACTGCCGCGGCCTCCTGGCCCTATCCGTTCGCGAACGCGGCGGCGATGCTGCGCATGGCCCGCGAGAGCGGGCTCTCGATCGCGCAGATGAAGCGTGCCAACGAGAACCACCTCCAGGCACCCGACGAAGTCGAGCGCGGCCTTAGCCGGCTCTGGTCGGTGATGAACGGCTGCATCGAGCGCGGCCTGAGCCAGGAGGGCGAACTGCCCGGGGGCTTGCGCGTGCGTCGCCGGGCTGCGCGCATTCACCGCCAGCTCGCGGCCGAGCGCCAGAGCAACCGCGCCCAGCCGCACGCCGCCTCGGACTGGCTCGGCGTCTATGCCATGGCGGTGAACGAGGAGAACGCCGCCGGCGGCCGGGTAGTCACCTCGCCGACCAACGGCGCCGCCGGCGTCGTGCCTGCTGTGCTGCGCTATTATCTCGACCATTGCATCGGGGCCGAACCCGACAGGATCGCCGATTTTCTGCTGACCGCTGCGGCGATCGGCGGGCTGATCAAGCACAACGCTTCGATCTCCGGCGCCGAGGCCGGCTGCCAGGGCGAGGTCGGCTCGGCCGCCGCGATGGCCGCAGCCGGGCTCTGCGCCGTGCTCGGCGGAACGCCCGAGCAAGTCGAGAACGCCGCCGAGATCGCGCTGGAACACCATCTCGGCATGACCTGCGATCCGGTCGCGGGGCTGGTCCAGGTGCCCTGCATCGAGCGCAACGGCATCGGCGCGATCAAGGCGGTCGCAGCCGCCTCCCTCGCCTTGCGCGGCGACGGCTCGCATTTCATGCCACTCGACAACTGCATCGAGGCGATGCGCCAGACCGGCGAGGCCATGAACGCCAGGTTCAAGGAAACCAGCCTCGGCGGATTGGCGGTCAACCTGCCAGAATGCTGAGCCCAACTTTCGCAAGCCGCACCTGTCCGGCTCCGATGAGGCCGATACGCTGCCGATGAGGATCTAGCCGAATGGTCGTGGATGACGTCCGTTCGGATACGGTGACACGCCTGGACGCAAGCATGCGAGCCGCCATCGCGACCGCCGAGTTCGGCGACGCGGTCCATGACGACGACGCGGCCACGAAGCGGCCGGAAGCGATGACCACCGAGCGACTGGGCAGGGAGGCTTCCCGACGGGCCCGCAGGCCTATGATGCGCTCCGTGTTCCAGGCTGGACGCTGACGTGTCTGCTGAGCTTCTGCGAGCATGGCGCATCCTCCATCGGGAGGCTGCATCCGAAACAATTCGACATCGCGCCGGACGTAGTGCGCCCAGGCTGCCCGGACATAGCCCGTGACCAGGACCGAGCCGAGCACGGCGTCGGCATCGAGCTGCAGAGGGGCGACCTCGCCCCTCGCGATGGTGGCGCCGAGGCTGTTCAGTTCAACCCGAACAGGGTCGGCAGGCTGACGACTTCGATGCCAGCGGCAGCGAGGCTCTCCCGCACCTTGCGCATGACCTGCACGGCGGTGGGCTCGTCCCCGTGAATGCAGAAGGTGTGGACCTCGGCCGGAATGCGCTTGCCGGAGCTGGTAATCAGCGCCTTCTCCTGCAGGATGCCCAGGACCTGCTGCGCCGCCTGTTCAGGATCGCTGATCACGGCGTCGTTGCGCTCGCGCGAGGCCATCTTGCCATTGTCGTCGTAGATGCGGTCGACATAGGCCTCGTTGGCGTAGCGCAGGCCGAGCTGCTCGGCAGCCCTGGTCATCTGCGAGCCGGCATTGGCGACATAGATCAGCTCGCGATCCGCCGCCTTGATGCCGCGGCCGATCGCGAGCGCGTAGTCGATATCGTCATGCGCCATGTTGTTGAGCGCGCCATGCGGCTTCACATGGGTGACACGAGCGCCGTTCGAGCCCGCGAGGGCCCTCAATGCGCCGATCTGATAGGTGACGAGGTATTCCAGATCGGTCGGCCGCATCCGGATCTGCCGGCGTCCGAAGCCCCAGATATCGTTGAAGCCGGGATGGGCACCGATCGAAACACCGTTCTCGAGCGCGAGCTTGACGGTCCGCACCATGATGGTCGGGTCGCCCGCATGCATGCCGCAGGCGACATTGGCGGAGCCGATGAGCGGCATCAGCTCGGTATCGTTGCCGATGCTGTACTTGCCGTATCCTTCGCCGATATCGGCGTTGATGTTGACTTTCACACTGCGTCTCCGGAGGAAAGTGCACGGCTGCCGCCGCGCAGGGAAAACAGGGCACCCAGCGCCGCAACGGCGAGGATGGCGAGCGCGATCGGGTGGCCGAGCAATGCCGCGGGGTCGCGGTCTGTGACGATCAGCGTCTGGCGCAGCGAAAGCTCGAATTGCGGGCCAATCACGAAGCCGATCAGGAAGGTCACGCGCGAATAGTCGAAGCGGTGCATCAGATAGCCCAGCGCCGCGAAGCCGATCATCACCCAGACCGCGAAGAGCGAGTGGACCTCGAGATAGGCGCCGACCACGCACAGCATCGTCACGACCGGGATGATCACGGCCGCAGGCACACGGGTGAGCTGGGCGAAGGCGACGAGGCCGACCCGCCCGACCACCAGCATCAGCAGCGCCGCCACGATCATCGTGCCGTAGATGCCGTAGATCAGCCGGCCATGCTCCTCGAACAGACGTGGACCCGGGATGACGCCATGCACGGTCAGCGCCGCGATCAGGATCGCCGCCGAGACGCTGCCCGGCAGGCCGAGTGCGAAGAGCGGGATGAAGCTTGCCGGCACGACCGCGTTGTCGGCGGTTTCCGCCGCGGCGACGCCCTTGAGCTCACCCTCGCCATAGCGCTCGCCGGGCCGGGCGAAGCGCTTGGCAATGCCGTATGAGGCGAAGGAGGCGACGCTCGGCCCGAGGCCGGGAATGATGCCGATGGCCGTGCCGATCACGCTGGAGCGCATGATGGTCGGCAGCACGTGCCGGAACTCGCCCCAGCCGAAGCGATCCCCGCTTGCGTCGGTGCGTACCGGCGGGGTGGCCGCCCCACCGCGCTGCGAAAAGAGCTCTTCGGTCTGGATCACCATCTCCGACAGGGCGAGCATGCCGACGGTGATGGCGAGCAGGGGCACACCGTCGAGCAGTTCCACCTGCTCGAAGGTCATCCGCGGCGTGCCGCTCTCGATATCGAGGCCGATGGTCGCGACGAGCATGCCGAAGATGCCGGCGGCGAGCCCGCGCAGCAGCGATTTGCCGGCAAGCGCGGCGATGAAGGTCAGCGCCAGCAGCATCAGCGCGGTCATCTCGACCGGCCCGATCTTCAGCGCGAAGTTGGCCAGTGGCCGCGCCAGCAGGATCAGCGCCAGCGTACCGACGATGTCGCCGATCACCGAACCGTAGAGCGCTGCCTGCAGGGCCTGGCGGGCCTTGCCCTTGCGTGCCAGCGGATAGCCGTCGAGGCAGGTCACCGCCGCGTTGGGCTCGCCCGGCACGTTGATCAGAACGGCCGTCGTCGCTCCACCGGCGCCGCTCGCCTTGGCGATGCCGATCAGGAAGGCGACCGCGCTGAGCGGGGTCATGTAGTAGCTCAGCGGGATCGCGATCGCGAGGGCGGCCGGGCGGTTGAGCCCGGGCAGCACGCCGATGGCGTAGCCGAGCAGCACGCCGAGAAAGACGAACAGGATCGTGACCGGCGTGAGCGCATCGCCGAAGCCGAGAAGCAGATCGGACATGGCGGCCTCAGCGGAAAACGAGCCAGAAGGCGCCGCCCAGCAGCGCCGAGGTCGCCAGCACGGGCAGCGGTCGCCGCTCGCCCAGGGCCAGCATCCCGGCCGCCGGCGTCAGCGCCGCACTGGCAGCGACGCCGGCATAGGCCAGGACGATCGCGCCGAACCCCGCCACCGCCAGCGACCGGGCAAGTGCGCCGAAGCCGGCGGGGTAGGCGCTTTCGGGCCGGCGGGCCGTCAGACGCAGAACGCCGTCGGCCAGCACGAGCAGCAGGATCGCCGCCGCGAGGATGTTGGGCAGGAAGGCCGGGGAGAGGCCGAAGCCCCCCTCGCTCGTCTGGGTCGGAATGATCCAGAACAGGAGGGCGAGGCAGCCGCCGCCGAGCAGCAGCATCTCGGCCAGCAGCGAAGCTCGCGAGCGCGTCATGGTCGATCTCTCCAGCTTGAGAGCCTTGCCTGTGGCGGCTTACTTCGACACCTCGAGCAGCTGCTTGAAGCCCTCGCTCTGGCTGGCGATGGTCTTGGCCAGCTCGTCGCCCGTGGCAACGAAGTCGTTGAGGCTGCGCTTCTCCATCAGCTCGACGATCGAGGGATCGGCGGCTGCGGCAGCGAAGGCGGCGTAGAGAGGCTTTGCGACATCGGCCGGCAGGCCCTTCGGCGCCACGAACAGGATCAGATTGACGCTGGAGAGGCCATAGCCGAGCTCCTTCAGGGTCGGGACGTTCGGCAGGCCCTTGAGCCGCTTCTCGCCGAGCACCGCGAGCGCCGCGACCTCGCCCGACTTCGCCTGGGGATAATAGGCACCCGAGCTGTAGCCGAGCGGCGTGTGGCCGCCCATGACTTGCGTGACCACCTCGGCGCCGCTGCGCGTCGGCACCGGCACGAGCTGCAGGCCGGTCTTCTTGCCGAGTGCGGCGGTGATCATCCGGTCGAGCGAGGTGCTGGAGGCGTAGGTCGTCTTGCCGCCCGACGCCTTCGAGGCCTCGATCGCATCCTTCAGGGTCTTCCAGCCGCTCTTGGGCAGGGCGATGAAGGCTTCCGGGAACTCGCCGGTCGCGGCGACATAGGTGAAGTCGTCGATGCTGAAGCCGAGCTTGGTCACCTGCGGATCCAGCGTGATGGTGGTCGAGGTGGTGGCGACCAGATTGTAGCCGTCGGCCGGCAGCTTGGTGAGCGCGGTCGCGGCGACCGCGCCGCCGGCGCCGGGCCGGTTCTCGACGATCACCGGCTGGCCGAGCTTCTTGGAGACGAGATCGGCGACCGCCCGCGCGACCACGTCGGTCGTGCCGCCGGCACCGAAGCCGACGGTGACGGTAACCGGCTTCTCCGGCCAGGCCGCCTGCGCGGCAGGCTGCCCGAGAAGGAAGACGGCGGCGCCCATAAGGGCCAGTCGCTTGCGCATGACGAACTCCCGATTGGTTGTGCTTGAAAATCCCCTCGCCTTTCCGGCGTCCGGCCATTGCGCAATGCGCCGAACATGATGTCCAATGCAAAATGGAGGCTTGGCCTGATGCAAAACATGCATAAGCCATGAGGGACCTGCGAAAGCTGCATTTCTTCGTGACCGTGGCCGAGGTCATGAACCTTTCGCGCGCGGCCGAGGCCCTGAACATCAGCCAGTCCGCACTGTCCCGGCAGATCCAGGCGCTGGAGGAGGAACTCGGCTTTCCGCTGTTCGAGCGCATCGGCAAGCGCCTGGCGCTGACCGTCGAGGCCGAGGCGATGCTGCCCCGCGCCGCCGAACTGCTCGAGCGGGCGGAGGCGCTGTCGCTGCGCGCCGATGCAGTGGCGCGCGGGCAGATCGGACATCTGCGGATCGGAGCCACCGCCCAGACCATCGCCTCGCTGATCGCCCCGGCGCTGACCCGGTTCCGGACGAGCCATCCTCGGGTCGAGGTCGCGCTCGTGGAGGGGCCGAACCGCTTCCTGATCGAACTGGTCGAGCGCGGCGGGGTCCATCTCGCCATCGCCACGCCGGACGATATCGGCGCGTTCCACAACCAGCCGCTCTTCATGGCCGAGCTGCTCGCCTATCTCCCGCCGGGGGATACGCGCCACGCAGCGCAGGCGCTGCCGATCGAGACTCTGGCCGATGCGCCGGTCCTGCTGCTGCGGCGCGGTTTCATGACGCGGGATCTCGTCGACGAGAGCTGCCGACAGGCCGGCGTACGGCCACGCGTCGTCCTCGAGAGCGACAGTCCGCACGCGCTCGTAGCCATGGTCGAGGCGGGGCACGGCATCGCGATGCTCTCCTCCTCGGCCGCGCGCGGCGTGCGGTCCTCCCCGCCGAAGCGGGTTACGCTCGGCGGGCAGCCCGTGCGCCGCCAGGTCTCGGCGATCTGGAACCCGGCGCGCCATCACCCGGCCGCTTTGCCGGTGCTGGTCGATTGCCTGCAGAAGACAGTGCAAAGCGACGGCGGCCGCCAGGCGGAGTGATCGGCCGCCGCCGGTTTTTCCGGCAGCTGAGGAAACAAGGATCTCGGGTCAAAGACCCTCGGGCATCCGCGGGTAACGTGCATACGCTCAGGGGCCGTGAAAAGCGCGCCGTCGCGCCAGGCGAATCGGCCGTATCCTGATCCGCAATTGGTCTCCGCTGCTCATCGAGCGGGCGCTTTCGGAGCTCGAATTTCCTCGGCGATGCACTCGGCTTGTCTTTGGGCTTCGAGCCGGGTCGCGTCGCGGAAATGTGCCGACGCTCCGGAGCCATGCGTATTCGCGTCGGCCTCGCGCGCTTCAATCAGCCCGTAAGTCAGCCTGCGCCGTCAGACCCGCACTGGCGATGCGTTTGCGGCGACGCGCAATCGACGATGCTGGATATCGGCAAGCCGGCAGGCGTGCAAAAATCAGAGGATGTTCGCCGATTGGCTCGGCCAAGAACGGTTGCGCTTCCAACTTAATTGGTTCAACATTGGCTCGAATTGATCGGCATTGGCCGAGCACCGACGAGGGCCTGCATGTTAATCGACGATGTCACGTTCATCCCGCTGCAGGCGCCCATCCCGTCAGGAAAAGCCTATGGCATGTCGAAGTCTCTGGCGACGGCCCGTGCGACGACATTGGTTCGGCTCAAGCTTGCCAACGGAATCGAAGGCGTCGGCGAGTGCTGGGGCATGCCGCAGGTCAACATCGCGATGCTGCCCTTGCTGAAGAGCTATCTGGTCGGCACGAATGTGCACGACATCGAGCATGCCTTCGCCTCGATGCTGGCCAGGCACTATCATTTCGGGGTGCAGGGGCCGATGACCTGGAGCATTTCCGGCATCGACATGGCGGCAAAGGACGCCGCCGGAAAGTTGCTTGGCCTCCCGGTCCATCGGCTGATCGGCGGCAAGCAGTCAGCGACGGTCCAGATCTACGCTTCCGGTGGCTATCTGACCGAGAACAGCGCGCGCGATTTCGAGCCGCAGATCGAAGCGATGGCGAAGGCCGGCCATCGCGCGGTCAAGATCAAGATCGGCGTTTCGCCCGACAATGACGAGGACCGGGTCTCGATCGCCCGGCGCATTCTCGGGCCGGACGTCGAAATCATGGTCGACATCAACTCCAACTATACGCTGGACCTGGCCCGGGAAAGCATCACGCGGCTCGCGCCCTACAAGATCGGCTGGGTCGAGGAGCCGCTGGCGCCACAGGATCTGGCCGGCTACGAGCTGCTGCAGCGCTGGAGCCCGGTTCCGATCGCGACCGGCGAGGCGCTCTACACGGCATTCGACTTCAAGCGGCTGATCGATCGGCGCGCCGTCGACGTCGTCCAGCCCGACCTGTCGCTCTGCGGGGGCTTCTGGCAGGGCAAGCAGATCGCCCAGCTGGCCTCGATGGAGCATATCCGCCTGTCCCCGCATGTCTGGGGAACGGGCGTCGGCCTCGCCGCCGCGGTCCATTTCGTCGCCTCTCTCCCCGTCTATCCGCACGCCAGCAACATTCCGCGACCGACGCTGGTCGAATACGATCTCGGCGACAACCCGTTGCGGGACGCCATCCTGGTCAACCCGCTCGGGCAGAGCGGCGGGGCCATCGTCGTGCCCGATGAGCCGGGCCTCGGCATCACGATCGACTGGAACGCGGTGGAACGCCATGTCGTCCGCTGAAACGGGGAGCGCCGTGATGGAGGAAGGCCTGTCCGCAGAACGTTCTGCAGCCGAATCCGCGCAGAATGTTCTGGTCGCAGGCGGGCTGGGTTTCGTGGGTTCGCACATCGTCCGGGCGCTGGTCCGCGACGGATACAGGCCTGTGCTCTTCGGTCCGGCCATGGCCGAGGACCGGCTCGCCGATATCGCGGGGCGTTACGCGGTTTTCGAGGGCTCGATTAGCGATCGCGATGCGCTGGAAGCCGCGTTTGCGGCTTTCAAGCCTTCGCAAGCGATCTCCTGTGTCGCGCACAGCGTCGGCAGGCAGGGGTTGATGCGTGCCGGCGAGGCCGAATCCGACGCCGCTTTCGAGGTCAATGTCGCGGGGCACGGAAAGCTCGTCGAAGCCGCCTGCCGTGCTGGCGTCAAGCGCATCGTCTGGGCCGGGTCGAGCGTCGTGTACGGACCGGCATCGGTCTATGCGCGCAGCCATGTCGACGAGAACGACGCCTCGGCGCCGACCACCGTCTACGGCATGACCAAGCATCTCGCCGAGGAGCTCTCGGCTTTCATGACGCGGCGCTATGGCGTCGAGGTCGTCAGCATGCGGCTGCCGCTCATCCTCGGCCCGGGGCTCTGGTATCAGGGCGCGGCCAGCGCCCTCGCCGAAGTCTTCGCCGCGGCGCGCGAAGGCCGGCCGGCGCGCGTCACCTTCCATGATCACGCCGTCGACCTGATGCATGTCGTCGACGCCGCCGAGGCGATGCTGGCAGCGCTGAAGCACCGCGGCCCAGTGCCGGTTGCGTACAATGTGAAGGGCTTCGAGGCGAGCATCACCGATCTCGTCGCGGCCGTCAGGCTGCGCCATCCGGAGGCGGATATCGCGGTCGAGCGCATCGAGCCCGCCCTGCTGCTGCCGCTGATGGACGGCAGCCGCTTCGTCGCCGAGACCGGGTTTGCGCCCCGCTACGATCTCGGCGGACTCGTCGACGACCTTCTCGCCAGACATTCGGGAGCAGCGCAATGATCGAACAGCGTCTTGTCGAGCTCGGCATCGCATTGCCCGAGGCGGCGTCCCCTTCCTTCAACTATGTGCCGGTGACCCTGTATCGGGGCGTCGCCTATGTCGCCGGCCAGCTGCCCAAAGTCGACGGCGAGATCCGGATCCGCGGCAAGGCGGGAGGGGAGGTCTCCCTGGAGACCGCGCGGGGCGAGGCCCGCATCTGCATCCTCCAGGGATTGGCCTGCCTCAAGCAGGCGCTGGGATCGCTCGACCGAATCGAGCGCGTGCTCAAGGTCACCGGCTTCGTCGCATCGGCCGCCGGCTTCAACGACCAGCCGAAAGTCCTCGACGCAGCTTCGGATCTGCTGGGCGAGATCCTGGGCGAAGCCGGCCGCCATGCGCGTTCCGCCGTCGGCGTGGCGGAGTTGCCGCGCGATGCGAGCGTCGAGATCGAACTGGTCGTCGCCTACCGCGACTGATCTTGCGGAAGAGGGGAGCCGGCCAACGGGCGCCCGGCCTTCCCCTGGATTCAACGATCCGAACCGGAGCCCGGTGAGGGGAGAACAACAGTGACGCGTTTCGATATCCCAGGCGCGATCGACCGCCGGGCCTTCCTGGCCTTTGGCGGTCTGGCCGTCGCCGCTGCCGTGATCGGCCCCGCCGGTGCGGCCGAACTCTACGGGCCGAAGCCGACGGGAGCGAAGACCGGCGGTACGCTCAATATGGGTCTGCTCGTCGAGCCGCCCGGCCTCGATCCGTTCCATCAGGCCGCGGATGCCCGCATCCGCCTGACCGTGCTGATCTATCAGGGCCTGTTCTATGAGAGCCCCGAAGGCACGGCGATGCCGCTGCTGGCCGAGGGCTTCGATCTCTCCGGCGACCGGCTCGTCTACACGGTGCGGTTGCGCAAGGGCGTCAAGTTCCACACCGGCCAGCCGATGACGGCGAAGGACGTCGCCTATAGCTACAACTACATCAGGGATCCCAAGAACGGCTCGCCGGGCGCCGGCGACTTCGCGATGATCACGGCAGTCGAGGCCGTGGATGACGCGACCGTCAAGATCACGATCTCGGCGCCCAACGCGGCTTTGCCGATGACGCTCGGCAACAAGTACGGTGGCGTCGTTCCGGCCGGGTATTTCGACGATCCCGAAGCCAAGACCAAGCTGAACCAGGCGAGCGTCGGAACCGGGCCGTTCAAGCTCTCGGAGTTCAAGCCGAACAGCAATGCGACGCTGGTACGCAATCCGGATTACTGGGAACCCGGCGTGCCCTATCTGGATCGGATCAACTTCATCTTCGTGCCGAATGCCGCGAGCCTGCTGGTCGGCCTGCGCAACAAGCGGATCGACATCGCGACCCTGGCCCGGCCTCAGGACGTGAAGCAGGTCGAGGGCGTCGCCGGCCTGACCGTCGAGAGGAAACCCTCCTTCAATCAGAAGGCAATCGACCTCGGCGCCGAGCTGAAGCCGCTCGACGACGAGCGGGTCCGGCGCGCCATCGCGCTCGCGGTCGACAAGGACGAGATCATGCGGGCCTCGATCGGCGGCCTCGGCAACGTAATCGGGACGATGGTCGCCGGCATGCAGGACAGCTGGGGGGCGCCGGCCGACAAGCTGGCGAACCAGAAGGTCGACATCGCCGCCGCCAAGAAGCTGCTGGCCGAAGCCGGGCATCCGGACGGCTTCGATCTCACCCTGACGACGATCATCGGCTATGACTGGATGGACGCCGCCGGCGTGATCCTGCGCGAGCAGCTCGGGAAGGTCGGGATCCGGCTCGCCATCCAGCGGGTCGAGCTCGGAGTCTGGGTGAAGAACTTCCAGTCGAAGCAGATGGGATTCACGTTCAACGACTGGGCCACGGTCCCCGATCCGAACCTGTTGTTCTATCGGCATTTCCACAAGGCACCGGAGGGCGCGGACTTCCGGAACTGGAAGAACGACGCGGCCAGCAAGCTGCTCGACGAGGGACGGGTCGAGAGCGACCCGGCCAAGCGGCGCGACATCTATGTGCGCTACCAGCAGGTCATGGCCGAAAGCGTACCGACCATCATGCTATTCTCGGCGGATCATGTCGTGGTCCGCGGCCAGAAGGTGCAGAACTACGACCAGCATCCGACGGGCTGGTATTACGGCCTGGCCCGCACCTGGATCTCCTGAACCACCCACACGGCCCCCGAGCGCTCGGGGGCCATTCTTGGCGCGGCTCCCGGTCGGCCGCGCCGCCAGATCCAGGAAACGCGGATTTCTATGGGCGTCTACATTGCAAAACGATTGGCCGCGTCGGCGGTGACGGCGCTGCTCACTTCGATCGTGGTCTTTCTTCTGGTGCGCTCCGTCCCGGGTGACGTCGTCGGACAGATGCTGGGACAGACGAGCGATCCCGTCGCGGCGAAGGCCCTGCGCGAGTTCTTCGGCCTCGACCAGCCGGTCTGGCGGCAATACGCCAACTGGCTCGGACGAGTTCTCGCAGGCGATTTCGGCACGAGCTGGACGCGCGGCCAACCGGTGATGGGCATGGTCGGCTCGGCGCTCGGCGTCACGATCCAGCTTGCCGCCGCCACGCTCGTCCTCGCTACGGCGATCGGGGTGCCGCTCGGGATTCTCGCGGCGATCTACGAGGGGCGGGCGCCCGACCGGATCGTGCAAGCCTTCAACCTGCTCGGGCTCGCGGCCCCGGTCTTTTGGATCGGGCTGATGCTGCTCGTCGGCATGTCCTCAAGCTTCGATTGGTCGCCACCGCTGATGTATGTGCCGCTGCATGAATCGGTCAGCGAAAACCTGTCGATCATCGCCTTGCCGGTGCTGAGCCTGGCCCTGCTGCAGGCGGCGGCCTACAGCCAGTTCGTTCGACAGAGCATCGTCTCGGCGCTGGGGCAGGACTATGTCCGCACCGCCGTCGCCAAGGGTCTGTCGACTCGGACGGTCTTCTTCCGGCACCTGCTCCGCAATATCGGCATTCCGCTCGTCACCTTCATGGGCCTGATCCTGATCCAGATCCTCGGCGGCGCGGTGATCATCGAAAGCCTGTTCGCCTTGCCCGGGCTCGGCCGGCTTCTGCTGTCCTCGATCGAGACCCGCGACTATCCCGTGCTGCAGGCAGGGCTTCTCGTCGTCGTCGTCATCGCCATGCTCGTCAATCTCGTAGTCGACCTCTCCTACCGGATCATCGATCCGCGGGTCCGGCTGAGTTAGGTCTCCGATGAACGCCTCATCTGTCGATCCCACCTTTCGCCAGCGGGTCGCGAAGCATGCACGCCGGCTGCGGCATGAACCGGACCTGTTGATCGGACTGGTTCTCTCTAGCTTCGTGTTGCTCGTGGTCCTGTTTCCGGGCCTGTTCGCCGGTCATTCGCCCTTGGCGGTGAATGTCGACCGGGCCATGGAGGCACCGTCCGCGACGCACCTCTTCGGCACCGACGACGTCGGCCGCGACGTCCTCGCGCGAGTCGTCTACGGCGCCCGCATCACGCTTTCGATATGCGCTTCCGCACTGGTCCTGGCGGCCGTGATCGGCGGTGCGCTCGGCCTGCTGTCCGGCTTCGTCGGCGGGCGGATCGACATGCTGTTCGGCCGGCTGATCGATGTGGTTCTCAGCTTCCCGCCGATCATCTTCGGCGTGATGGTCACCGGCATATTGGGGCCGAAGACCACGAATCTGATCTTCGCGCTCACCGTGGTCTATGTGCCGCTGTTCTTCCGGATCGCCCGCTCGGGCGCCATGGCCGAAGCCGGCATGATCTATGTCGAGGCAGCCCGCAGCATGGGGTTGTCGCAGGGGCGCATCCTCCTGCGGCACGTCGCCCGGAACGTACTGCCTGTGATCCTCGTCCAGTGCATGGTCCTGTTCCCGCTGGTGCTGCAGATTCAGTCGGCACTGGGCTTCCTCGGGCTCGGCGTGCAGCCGCCGACTCCGGACTGGGGCGCCATCCTGCAGCAGGGCAAGGACTACATCCTGCTGGCGCCCTGGATGTCGGCCTTTCCCGGGCTGGCGATCCTGATCACGGCGCTCGCGCTGATGCTCGTCGGCCGCGGCCTGCAGCGGCGGATGGACCGGCGCTAGGGCATCGGGCCGAAAAGCCGAGCGCGGTTGTCGCGAAGAGCCGATGCAAGATCAAGGACCTGAATCGCCGGACCGAACACGGTGCTCAGTCCGACAATCCAGGGCCGGTCCCGCTCAGCTTTCGCTGACCGACATCAGGGTCCGCAGCAGATAGCTGCTGATCAGCTCGCGCGCCTTGGCCGCGTCGCGCTTCTGCAGCGCCTCGACGATCCGGGCGTTGTCCCGCGCCGCCGCTTCGCGGACGGCGCTGATCGGCAGCGGATGCCCGCCCGGGCGGCCCCAGCCGGACCTGCGCCGCGATTCGATAATCCGCTCGAACACCGAAATCAGGAAGCCGTTATGGGAGGCACGGACGATTGCGAGATGCAGCGCGTATTTGGCTTCCTTGAACTCGCTCCAGCTCCCGGCATTGCGCAGCGCCTCGAGATAGGCGGAGAGAGCGGCAAGATCCTGCTCGCTGGCCCGCTCGGCGACCAGCTCCGCCAGCATCGGCTCGAACATCAGCCGGGCCTCGAGCAGTTCGCCCAGGCTGAACTCGGGCTGCGACGCGCGCGCCTCCGCTTCCTTTGCCTTGTTGCGCGCCACGAAAGTGCCGCGTCCGACATGCCGGATGATCAGCCCTTCGTCAGCGAGCTGGTTCATGGTCTTGCGCACCGTGTTGCGCGCCGCGCCGAAGCGCGTCGCCAGGGCGCGCTCCGTCGGCAGGCGCGTGCCGGTACGCAGCTGCCCCTCGACGATCGAGCTTCTCAGGCTCTGGTAGATGGCATCGCTATCGGAGTCCGATTTGAGCCGCGGGCTGGTCTGGTCCGGTTGTCTCGCCAGATTGTCGATCATGTTTGGTCTGATTTGGTTCCGCCAATGAGATTATCGATACATCATTCGAACTCGATGTTCAAAAGCCCCGCACGGGAGGCGGCGCACAGGGTTCGGAGGATCATTGGTTGCGTTTGGGTAAGATTGGTTTAAACCAATGCAGCCGATGTGAACGCGAGGATTCTGCCATGGGTCAGCAAGAGGGACGGACAGGAGCGCAGATCCTGGTCGACTGTCTGAGATTGCAGGCCGTCGACCGGGTCTTCTGCGTCCCCGGTGAGAGCTACATCTCGGTTCTCGACGCCCTCCACGATGTCCGCGACGAGATCGACCTCGTCGTGTGCCGACAGGAGGGCGGCGCGGCCAATATGGCGGAGGCGCATGGCAAGCTGACGGGGCGTCCGGGCATCTGCTTCGTCACGCGCGGGCCCGGCGCGACCAACGCCTCGATCGGCGTCCACACCGCCTTCCAGGATTCGACGCCGATGATCCTGTTCATCGGCCAGGTCGGCCGGGACTTCTCGGACCGGGAAGGCTTCCAAGAGGTCGACTTCCGGGCCATGTTCGCACCCTTGGCCAAATGGGCCGCGCAAATCGAGGATGCGTCCCGCATTCCCGAATACCTTCATCGCGCCTTTCAGACGGCGATGGCCGGGAGGCCCGGCCCGGTGGTTCTGGCCCTTCCGGAGGATATGCTCGCCGAGGTCGTCGAGGCCGATCTCGATCTCGGCCGCCGCGCCGAGGCCGTCGCATCCGCGGCCCGTCCGGACCAGATCGAGCAGGTGATGTCGCTGCTCGCCAAGGCGCGGAAGCCGATGGTGATCGCCGGCGGCGGCGGCTGGACCGAGCAGGCGGGCCGGGATCTGGTCAGCTTCGCCAGCCGCAACCAGCTGCCGGTGGCGGTATCGCTGCGCTGCCAGGACTATCTCCCGAACCGGGAGCCGTGTTTCGTCGGCCATTTCGGCATCGGCGCCGAGCCGAGCCTTGCCAGGCGCCTTGCCGAAGCAGACCTGCTTCTCGTCCTCGGGCCGCGTCTCGGCGAGATGACGACGGCGGGATACACGCTGCTGGTGCCGCCGCGACCGCGGGGCAAGGTCCTCGTCCACGCCCATTCCGACGCGAACGAGCTCGGCCGCGTCTATCAGGCCGATCTGCCGATCCATGCGGCCGCGGGCAGCGTCGCGGCGGCGCTCGCGGCCTGCGAACCGACGCCAGAGCCGGCCTGGGCCGCCTGGACCGCGGCCTGCCGGGCAGACTACGAGGCCAGCCTCGCACCATCGCCGCAACCAGGTGCCGTGAATCTGGGCGAGGTCGTCGAACAGCTCAGGGCCGCCCTGCCGGACGAGACGATCATGTGTTCGGGCGCCGGGAACTACACCGGCTGGCTTCATCGCCACTGGCCGTTCAACAGCTATCGGACGCAGCTGGCGCCGACCTCCGGCGCGATGGGCTACGGCGTGCCGGCGGCCATCGCGGCGAAGCTCACCTGCCCGGAACGCGAGGTGGTGTCGGTGGCCGGCGACGGCTGCTTCATGATGAACGGGCAGGAACTGGCGACAGCCGTGCAATACGGCCTGAAGATCCTCTTCATCGTGGTCAACAACGGCATGTACGGCACGATCCGCATGCACCAGGAGCGTCACTACCCGACCCGGGTCAGCGGCACGGCGCTGGTCAATCCGGACTTCGTGACATTGGCGCGCGCCTATGGCCTGCACGCCGAGCGCGTGGAGCAGACCGCGGATTTCGAGGCGGCGCTGGAGCGCGCGCGCAAGGCTGCGGGAAGTGCGCTGATCGAGCTGGTCACCGACCCTGAGGCATTGTCCGTACGCAGCACGCTGTCGAAGCTGCGCAGCGCGTCCTTGGAACGCCTGGCGCCCGTCGCGTGAGTCAGTCGGCCCGATCCGGTTTTGAGGGAAACATGTCGAACGATCCGATTTGGGCTGGGCTCAGCCCCGAGGAACACGAGTTCCAGTACAATCCGCAGGCCGCGTTTCCGAACTTCAAGGATGCGCAGGCCGCGCGCGCGCCGGTCAACGCGGCGGCGCTGTCGAAGCTGCAGCGCCATGCCGATCTGGCCTATGGCGATCATCCCCTTCGAAAACTCGACATCTATCCCGCGGCGGGGGACGGCAAGGCCTCTGTCCATGTCTTCTTCCACGGCGGTTATTGGCGCGCACAGGACAAGCAGAACTTTGCCTGCGTCGCCGCACCGCTCGTCGCGGCAGGGGTCACGACCGTCGTCGTCAATTACGAGCTCTGCCCAGGATCGACCCTCGATGGGGTCGCCGAGTCCGCGCTCGCGGCGCTGGGCTGGGTGAGCCGCGAGATCGCGCGGTTCGGCGGCGATCCGGGCCGCATCAGCCTGTCCGGCCATTCCGCCGGCGCCCACCTCGTCGCCGAATGCCTTGCGCATGACTGGTCGGCAGAGGGCGTCGATCCGGGCTCGATCGTCGGCGCGGTGCTCATCAGCGGCATCTACGACCCCCGCCCCGTCATTGGCACCAGCGTCAACGCCGAGGTTCGCCTGACCGAGGACGTGGCGCGGCGCCGCGATGTCGAACGCCGCCCGGTGCGGGTCGGTTGCCCTGCGAGCCTGTTCGCCGGGGGCCTCGAGCCCTGGCACTGGGTCGACCAGACCTATCGCTACGCGCATCACCTGCACCGCAGCGGCGTGAACCCGGAGGTTCATGTCCTGCCGCGCTGGGGACATTTCGACATTCTGAACGACCTCGTCGAAGGCGAGGGACCGATCTCGAATGCGATCCTTCGCCAGGCCCTGCGCAGGCGGGACTGAGGCACTTGGCGAGGCACGGGAGGAACTGCAGACCATGAGCCGTCTCTTCAGAATGACCGCCTATGAGCTTTGCTCCGACGCCGTCATCCGGATGCAACCCGACACCGTGTCGGCCATCTTCGCCCGGCAGGGCGAGGCCGTCGTCGCGGATGAACGCGTCGCAGAGGATGGCGCGGCCTTTGCCCTCGCCGGGGACGCGCTTTCGAGCTCCGGCTGTGCCTGGCTTTTCGAGATCGGCCCCGCGGAAGCGAGGTTGCGCCGCGAGGAGGGCCTGCAGCCGATCCTGTCCCGCATCGCCACCGCGCCCGAGGGCGAGCTCATTCTGCGCATCGACAGGGTCGGCTCGGCAGCAGGTGCCCAGACACCGGCACACCGGCATCGCGGCCCGGGAATCCGCCGGCTCGTGAGCGGGCTGCTTCACGCCGAGGTCGGTGGGCATTTCGACCGGATCGAACCAGGCCAGGCCTGGTTCGAAAGCGGCCGCGAGGACGTCGTCGGCACCAATGTCAGCGGTGGCGACAATTCCTTCGTGCGGGTGATGTTGCTGCCGTCGGAGCTGGCCGGCGGGGCGAGCTCGTTCGTGGCGGCTTCGCCCGTCGATGCGGCAAAGCCGCGGGCCGCGCGAATCCAGATCCTGGGAGAGCGGAAAATCTGACGGCGGGAACACGGCTGCGGAGACCGATCCAGAATAGAGATGGCGGGACCATCGCCGGGCATGCGCCATCTCCAATCCCGTTGCCGCTCCACTCCGCGCGCCGACGCCGAGACCGATCGGGATCCAACGGCAGCACATTCTGTGCTGCTGTGGCGATAGTCGATCGGAGTCGATGATTTTGAGCTTTCTCACTGAAAGGCCGGAGCCAGGAGACTGCATTAACTGGCATCGTCTCCTGCCAATCCCAGCCCCGCAATAATCAGCCGGGCAAGCATGCCGACTCGCTGGCGAAGCACTTGGCCAGGCAAAAGCTCAATGCCGGGCAGTTGGTCGCGCAATCCTCCCCTTGCCCTGATCAGTCGGGCGGCACGGCATGGCGCCGTCCATCGCCATTTCCACGGCGTTCGCGCGGCTGAGTCCGGCCGCAGCCGGACCGACGAAGGCAGCCAGGATCGCGGCCGTGACGAACAGGGCCAGCACCAGACAATGCGCAACGAGCCGAAGCTTCATGAGCCTGCATCGCCATGGCTCCGAAATCCACGAAAGGCCCTGCGCTTCAAGACGCCGTCAACGCCCGAGGAGAAGCCACTGGCGGAGTCGAAGTCGCTGCGGCTGTAGCCGGCGACGACACCGAAGCCACCGGCCGAGCGCTGGCGCCTGGCGGCGTTGCCGTCGCCAGCGGTTGCCCCAGGCGCCATAGCCCCGGCCCCAGACCGCGAAGCGATCCGTCCGCGGCAGCGGGCATCGCCCGCTCAGAGCGCGTGCCGCGTCGATGCCAGCAGGCCCGAGAATGCGTCGCCGCCATGAGCAGCTGATTTTTCGGCGAACCGCAAATGCCCACTTGATTTCGTATATGAAATTAATTTTTATACGTGGGAGAGGCGCGCGATCAGAACGGCGCCCACGGAGGCGCCCTTTGCATATTCTCGCCACCGCCTATCGGGCGCTGCTCATCGCGCTCGTGGCGCTGATCGTCGCGATCGTCGCGATCGCCGTCGTCTTCCGCTATGTGCTCAACACGCCGCTGATCTTCAGCTTCGACCTCGCCACCATCCTGTTCGTCTGGCTCGTCTTCCTCGGACTCGCGCCGGCGGCGCATGAGGGCTCGCACATGGCGGTCGACCTGTTCACCGCCCTGCTGCCGGAGGGGATCGCCAAGGTGCTGGCGCTGGTCGTCCGCCTGCTGATGATCGCGATCGCGCTGTTCCTGATCCGTCATTCCTGGGACCTCGCCATGCGCACCCGCATGGAGATCGCCTCGATGCGCATCTCGATGATCTGGGTCTACATGGCGATGCCGGTCGGCTTTGCCGTCTTCGCCGCATACGAGGCCTGGGCCCTCGCCATGAGCGCGGTCGGCCGCCCCATCGGGAGGCATGCGCAATGAGCCCGAGCGCGCTTCTCAGCGTCTTCCTGTCGCTGACGGTCATCGGCCTGCCGATCGCCTTCGTGCTGCTCGGCACCGGCATCGCGATGACGCTGGCCGATCCCGACATCCTCGAGGTCGCCTATATCCAGAACATCATCGTGGGCACGCAGTCCTTCCCGCTGATCGCGATCCCGCTCTTCATCCTCGCCGGCGAGCTGATGAACATCTCCGGCATCACCCGCCGGCTGATGGATTTCGCGCAGGCGCTGACGGCGAACATGATCGGCGGCCTCGCCCAGGTGAACATCGTCCTGTCGACCCTGAAGGCGGGCATGATGGGCTCGGCCAATGCCGACGCCGCCATGGACGCCAAGACCCTCGTGCCCGAGATGGTCAATCGCGGCTACAGCCCGGCCTATGCCTCGGTGGTGACGGCAGCCTCGGCGCTGATCGCGCCGATGATCCCGCCCGGCATCGGCCTGATCCTCTACGGCTTCGTCACCGACACCTCGATCGGCCAGCTCTTCATGGCCGGCATCCTGCCCGGCCTGATCATGACGGTCGCGATGATGGCGATGTCGCATTGGGTCGCCAGGCGCCGTGGCTACGGCCGCGACAGCGAGCCGATCGCGCGCGGGCAGATGTGGCGCACCTTCGTCGGCTCGGTGCCGGCGCTGCTGATGCCAGTCATCATCGTGCTCGGCATCCGCGGCGGCGTCTTCACCGCCTCTGAGGCCGGTGCCGTCGCGGTGGTCTATTCCCTGGTCTTCTGCATCGTCTATCGCGAATGCGGCTGGAAGGACCTGGCCAACGCGCTTGCATCGACCGCCTCGACGACCAGCGTCATCATGATCGTGCTCGCGGCTTCGACGGCGCTGAGCTGGACCCTGTCCTTCGAGCAGCTGCCGCAGAAGGTCGCCGAGATGCTGGTCGACAGCTCCTCGAACCAGCTCTCGCTCTTCCTGATCGTCGCGGTGCTGCTGCTGATTGCCGGCATGTTCGTCGAAGGCACGGCGCTGATCCTGATCCTCGCGCCGATGTTCGCGCCGGCGGCGGCCAAGCTGAACATCGACCCCGTCCATTTCGGCATCTTCTTCGTCTACATGATCCATCTCGGCGGCATCACGCCGCCGGTCGGGACGATCATGTTCACGACCTGCGCGATCACGCGCGTGCCGCTCCAGGACTTCATCAAGGAATCGCTGCCCTGGCTCGCGATGCTGCTCGGCATCGCGGCGCTGATCGCGGCCGTCCCCGGCACCGCGACCTGGCTCGGCTATCTCTGACCACAAAACACAAAGGGAGGAACGACCGATGAGCTTGAGGATGATGGGCGGCGCCGCGGCGCTGGCGGGGATGCTGATCGCCGGCGTGCCGGCAGCGCAGGCCCAGCAGAAGACGCCGGTTCTGCGCTTCGGCCACATGAATTCGCCGACCCATATCGTCAATCTCGGCGGCCAGCGCCTGAAGGCGGCGATGGAAAAGGCGAGCGGCGGATCGGTCCAGATCGATCTGTTCCCGAGCGCACAGCTCGGCGAGAACTCGGCGGTGCTGGAGCAGCTCACGCTCGGCTCCAACATCATCACCCAGGTCGGCCCCGGCACGATCGCGCAATATGTGCCGAACTATGCGGTGATGGTGCACCCGTTCCTGTTCAAGAGCTGGGACGAGGTGAAGAAGGTCGCCGGTTCCGATCTGGTCAAGGGCTGGGAGAAGGACCTCGCCAAGCACAACATCAAGCCGCTGTGCTTCTTCAACTTCGGCACACGCGACCTCTATACCCGCAGCAAGGCGGTGAAGACGCCGGCCGATTCCGCCGGCCTCAAGATGCGGGTCCAGCCGGTCGCGATCTATACCGAACTCGTCAAGTCGATGGGCGGGCAGCCGACGCCGATGCCGTGGCCGGAGGTCTATAGCGCGCTCTCGCAGGGCGTGATCGACGCCGCCGAAGCGCCGCCGAACGCGATCGTCGACCAGAAGCATTTCGAGGCCGCCAAGTTCTACATGAAGACCAACCACATCCTCGACGCCTCGATCGTGGTGATGAGCTTGCGTGCCTTCAATGCGCTCAACGCCGAGCAGAAGAAGACGCTGGAAAGCGAAGCCGGCGCCGCCTGCGACTGGATGACCGAGGAATCGAACAAGGTCTATGACAGCGCCGTCACCGAGCTCGAGAAGCGCGGCATGACGATCGTCAGCGATGTCGATCGCGCCGCCTTCGAGAAGTCGGCCGGCTCGATCCAGAAGGCCTTCCCCGACTGGTCGCCCAATCTGGTGGCCGATATCCGCAAGCAGCTCGGACGCTGAGACCCAACCGCCGGGCGCAGCCATGCGCCCGGCCTATCGGAGCCGGACCGTGACGGACGACAACGACGCCACCAGCCGCTATCGCGCGCCCGCGCTGGAGAAAGGGCTCGACATCATCGAGCTGCTGGCGAGCTCGGCCAGCGGCATGTCGCTGACCGCGATCGCCAGCACGCTCGGCCGCTCCATGGGCGAGATTTACCGGATCGCACTCGCTCTCGAGGCGCGCGGCTATATCCGCCGCGACCAGGATTCCGACCAATATGCGCTGACGCTGAAGCTCTTCGAGCTGTCGCATGAGAACCCGCCCACCAACCGGCTGCTTTCGGTGGCGCTCCCGCTGATGGAAAAGCTCGCGGCCGATGCGCAGCAATCCTGCCATCTCGCCGTCCTCAGCGGGGCGCGGGTCCTGATCGTCGCGCAGGTCGATGCGCCGCGGCCGATGCACTATGCCGTCCGCCTCGGCGCGCAGTTCCCGCTGGCCGAGACCAGCTCCGGCGCCGTCCTCTTCGCCTATCAGCCGGACCATCATAGGCAGGCGCTGCTCGATGCGAGCATCGCCTCCTTCCCGGAACTGGCCGAAACGCTGCCCGAGAGGGCCGAGAAGGTCCTTTCCGAGGGCGGCGAGCGACGCGAAAGCCTCGTCGTCTCCGGCGTGACCAACCTCAGCCAGCCGGTCTTCGATCATCGCGGCGTCATCGCCGCCTGCCTCACCATCCCGTTCCTCGCCCAGAAGGGCCTTGCCGTCGACATCGACGCGGCGGAACGGGCCGTCATCGCCACGGCGGCCGGAATCTCGGCCGCGCTCGGCTGGCGCGACCCGCGCCAGACCACCGACAATGAAGGAGAAGCCGCATGAGCGGAGCGCTCTCAGGGCTGCGCGTGCTCGATTTCAGCCATCTGCTGTTCGGCCCCTTCGCCACGCAGATGCTCGGCGACCTCGGCGCCGACGTGATCAAGGTCGAGCGGCCGGTCAGCGGCGACCTCTACCGGGATCTCCCGCCCTTCTTCAATCGCAAGGTCGGCGATTTCGAGAATCCGAGCTTCCTCGCCTGGAACCGCAACAAGCGTTCGCTCGCGGTCGATCTCAAGAACCCCGAGGGCAAGAAGCTCCTGCAGGACATCGCCGCCACGGCGGACGTCTTCGTCCAGAACTTCCGCCCGGGCGTGCTCGACCGGCTCGGCTTCGGCTATGAGGAGCTCTCGCGCCTCAACCCGCGGCTGATCTACTGCTCCGGCTCCGGCTATGGCGAGAGCGGCCCCTATCTCGAGCGGCCCGGCCAGGACCTGCTGCTGCAGGGCCTCTCCGGCATCATGTCGATGACCGGGCGCTCCGGCGTCTCGCCGACGCCGCTCGGAGTCGCCATCGCCGACCAGCTCGGCTCCTATCACATGATCTACGGCATCCTCGCCGCGCTCTATCACCGCGAAAGGACCGGACGCGGCCAGAAGGTCGAGGTCGACCTGTTCCGCGCATTGCTCGCACACCAGACCCAGGAATTCGTCACCACGCTCAACACCGGCCGCGTCTTCGAGCGCCCGAATTCCGGCATCGCCCATCCCGGCATGCCGGCGCCCTTCGGCGTCTACCGGACGAAGGACGGCTTCCTGAACATCGCGATGAACCCCTTCGCCAGGCTGGTCGAGGCGCTGGAGGCGCCGGAGCTCGCGCGCTTCGACGATGCCGAGACCCTGTTCGACCGGCGCGACGAGGTCCATGCCGCGATCGAGGCGGTGACGCAGACGCGCACGACCGCGGCCTGGATGGAGCGGCTGCTCTCCTTCGATCTCTGGTGCGGCGAGGTGCTGCGCCAGGAAGAGGTGCCCAACGACCCGCAGGTGAAGCACATGAACGCCTTCACCTCCTACCAGCATCCGGTGATCGGCGAAGTTCAGACGGTCAACGTCCCGGTCACGCTCTCTGAAACGCCCGGCAAGGTCGAGCGCCACGCGCCGATGGTCGGCGAGCATACGGTCGAGATCCTCGCCGAGCTCGGCTTCGACGGCGAGCGCATCGCGGCGTTGCGGAACTCCGGCGCCGTCTGGGTTCATCCGAAAGCGGACACGGCCGCAGCATGACGAGCGCTTTCACCAGCTTCGAGCGGCGCGGCCCGGTCGCGCTGCTGACCTTCTCGCGCCCCGACCAGCTCAACGCCATGAGCGGCGCCATGGTCGAGGAGATCCTCGCCGCGATCGCCGAAGCGGCCGGCGATCCGGCCATCCGCGCGCTCGTGCTGCGCGGCGCCGGCGGCAACTTCATGGCCGGGGCCGACGTCAAGGCCTATGCCACGCAGTCGGCCGAGGCCTTTCGCGATTTCCAGGAGAGTGCCGGCCGCGTCTATGGCGCGCTCGAAGGGTTGCCCAAGCCCGTGATCGCCGCGGTCGAGGGCTATGCGCTCGGCGGCGGCTTCGAGATCGCGCTTTCGGCCGATCTGATCGTCGCCCATGCCGACGCCAGGCTGGGCCTGCCCGAAGTCAAGCTCGGCCTCGTCCCGGGCGGCGGCGGCACGCAGCGCCTGGCCCGCAAGCTCGGCCCCAACCGCGCCGCCGAACTGCTCATGACCGGCCGCTTCGCCAGCGCGCAGGAGATGGCGAGCTGGGGCGTGGTCAACCGCGTCGCGGAGGATGCGCTGGCCGAGGCGCTGGCGCTGGCCGAGCAGATGGCGAGGCATCCGGCCGGGGCGTTGGCCGATCTGAAGCGTCTCAACCTCGCAGCGTGGCAGACGGGTCTCGACGCCGGGCTGGACGCCGAGCGCGATGCTGTCTGCGCCCTCTTCCTCTCCGGCGACGGCATGCAGCGCATCCGCGACTTCGTCGCGCGCTCGGAGCGCAAGAAGATTGAAGGAACCAAGGCGTGAGCATCGCCCTCGAAGGTATAACCTGGGACCATCCGCGCGGGCGTGCGCCGCTGGAGAAGAGCATTACGCGCTACCGCGCCGAGCGACCCGACGTCGCGATCTCCTGGCGGGCCCGCAGCCTGCGCGATTTCGGCGAGCTGCCGCTTGAAGAGCTCGCCGAGCGCTTCGATCTCATCATTTTCGACCATCCCTTCGTCGGCCAGGCCGCCCGGCGGGGCCTGCTCGTCGATCTCGCGCCGCATATCCCGGCAGAGGCGATGGCCTGGCTCGATTCGGGGGCAGTCGGCCCATCCTGGCGCTCCTATCACTGGCAAGGCGCGATCTACGGCCTGCCGATCGACGCCGCGGCGCAGGTCGCCGCCTATCGGCCCGATCTGTTGGCGAAGGCCGGGCGCCATCCGCCGGCGACCTTCGACCAGTTGCTGCGGCTGGCGCGGGACCTGCGCGAGCACGGGCTCTGGGTCGGCGTGCCGGCCTGTCCGATCGACGCTGTCTGCATGGTGCTGACGCTCGCCGCCAATCTGGGGCGCCCGGTGACAGCGGAGAACCCCGTCTTCCTCGACCGGGAATTCGGCGTTCGCCTGCTGGAACGGCTCAAGGCCCTGGTCGCGCTGAGCCATCCGGAATCGGTCCGGATGAACCCGATCCAGATGCTGGACCTGGCTGCGAACGGCGACGAAATCGCCTATGTCCCCTACACCTTCGGCTACACCAACTATTGCCGCGCGGAAGCGGAAAAGCCGCTGCTTTTCGCCGACATCGTCGCGGCCGGCGATCGCGCCTGCCAGGGCACGCTGCTCGGCGGCGCCGGCTTCGGCGTCACCAGCCGCTGCCGGAATGTCGCGGAGGCGGTGCGCTATGGGCTGTGGCTCTGCTCGCCGGACTATCAGCGCACGCATTACTTCGCCGATGGCGGCCAGCCCGGCATGCTGCAGGCCTGGACCGATCCGGCCTGCGACGCCCAGAGCCTCGGCTTTTTCTCCGGCACGCTGCGCACCCTCGGCTCGGCCTATCTGCGTCCGCGCTTCGCCGGCTATGTGCCGTTCTTCGAGGAAGGCGGCCTGAAGACCAATGCCTTCCTGCGCGGCGAAGGCAGCGCCGAAAGCCTGGTCGACTGGTTCAATGGCGCCTTCGCCGACGCCCTCAAGAACGCCTGACGAGAGGACCGAAGACGATGACTGGCATCCGCCTGCGCGGAATGACCTGGGACCATCCGCGCGGCTACGACCCACTCGTCGCCTGCTCGGCGCTCTACAGAGACCGCCACGGTGTCGAGATCACCTGGGAGAAGCGCTCGCTCCAGGATTTCGAGTCGTTCCCGGTCGAGGAGTTGGCGCGTCGATACGATCTCATCGTCATCGACCATCCGCATGCCGGGCAGGTGGCCCGCGAAGGCTGCCTCCACCCGCTCGACCAGCCGGACTTCTCGGCAGAGCGACGCGCGATGCTGGCGAGCTCGGTCGGGCTGTCCTATCGCAGCTATGTCTTCGACGGCCGGCTCTGGGCGCTGCCGCTGGATGCGGCGACGCAGGTGCAGGCCTGGCGGCCGGACTTCCTCGGCAGCCCAGCCGAAACATGGGCCGAAGTGATCGCGCTCGCCCGCGCCGGCAAGGTCGTCCTGCCCTTGCGCGCGCCCCATTCCCTGATGTGCGTGATGACGCTCGCCGCCAATCTCGGCTGGCAGCCCGGCGGCAATGGCGAGGATTTCATCCCGCACGCCGTCGGTGAAGCCGCGGTCGAGCAACTCGCCGAACTCTCCGGCCATCTCGATGAGCGCTGCTTCTCGCTCGATCCGATCGCGGCCCTCGACCTGATGGCGGACAGCGACGAGCTGGCCTGCTGCCCGCTGGTCTACGGATATGTCAGCTACGCCCATGCCGGTTTCCGGCCGCATCGGCTCGCCTTCGCCGATATCCCCTGCCTCGGCTCGAGCGGACCGCTGGGCTCCGTTCTCGGCGGCACGGGCCTTGCGGTCTCGGCCAGGTCCGAGCAGCACGAGGAGGCCGTGAAATTCGCCTACTGGGTCACGTCGGGCGACGTGCAGCGCGGCCCCTATACCGCAGCCGGCGGCCAGCCCGGGCATGGAGCGGCCTGGCTGGATGCGGCCGTCGATCAGGCCGCCAACGGCTTTTACAGCCAGACGCGCGCGACTCTCGAAGGCGCCATGCTGCGGCCGCGGCACGATGGCTACATGGCCTTCCAGGACGGGGCTGCCCGCCTCATCGCGGAGGGACTTCTCGCCAAGACGCCGGCGAGGCGCATCGTCGAAGAGGTCAACCACCTGGCGCATGCGGCGAGCGCGCGGCAGGGGCGTTGATCGAAGCCCTTCCGGGCTCGCGCCGAAAAGCGGCGAGCTCCGTCTCGGAAACGGTTCGAGGCTGCCGGGGCTCGGTCGCATGTCGCCCCAGCCGGATGCAGGGGCCCCCTTCGCCGGTGGGCGCTTCTCAAGCGGCGGGCTTGTCCCTACGGTCCGCTGCGCGGGTAGACGGCGGAGTCGCTGGTTGCCCGCGGGACATCACGCAGCAACCGGCTCTGGAAGGCTCTCATGGCGCGCCATCACTTCGTTCCGACCCGCTATTCGAACGAGATCGGCACCCAGCCGCCGGTTCTGGAGATCGCCAGCGGCGACAGCGTCATCACCACCACGCTGGATGCCGCGGGCTTCGGCGGCGATGGCGAGCAGCATGCCCCGCGCGGCAACCCGATGACCGGCCCCTTCTTCGTCACCGGCGCCGAGCCGGGCGACGCGCTGCTCGTCACCATCGAGCGCATGACGCCGAACCGGAAGACCGGCTGGACCTATTCGCCGCTGGCGCCCGGCGTGCTCGATCCGTCGGTCCTGGCCGAGCTGCCGAAGCGCGAGCGCTACGAATGGGCCATCGATGCCGAGGCCGGCACGGTGAAGCTGCTCGAGCCGACCGACCGCATCAAGGACTGGAGCTTCCCGCTCGCGCCGATGCTGGGCTGCTTCGGCGTGGCGCCGGAGCGCGGCCAGGCGATCTCCACCGCGACCAGCGGCGCCTATGGCGGCAATATGGACTACCGGCTGTTCGGGCCGGGCGCGACCATCGCCTTCCCGGTCTTCGTGGACGGCGCGCTGTTCTTCCTCGGCGACGGCCATGCCTGCCAGGGTGATGGCGAAATCGCCGGCACCGGCGTCGAGACCTCGTTCGAGGTCGAGTTCTCGGTGAAGCTCGTCAAGAGGCTCGGCCTGCGCTGGCCGCGCTGCGAGACCGAGACTGATCTGCTGGTGATTGCGGCCGGCCGCCCGCTCGACCAGCCGCTGCAATTCGCCACCACGGAGCTGCTGCGCTGGGTCGGCGAGGATCTCGGCGTCAATCCGGTCGAGGCGAGCCACCTGCTCGGACAGGCGGTGCGCTACGACATCGCCAACGTCTTCAACCCGGCCTATTGCGTCGCCGCGCGGCTGGCGAAGACCGAGCTCACCCGCCCGATGTCTCTCCTCGCCCGTACCTGACGCCTCCCGCAGTCACCGAAACGCCGACCAAGAAGACCGACCATGTCCGAGAACACCGCCGCCCTGAAGGCCGAGCTGCTTCAGGCGATCGATGCGCGCCGCGACGAGATCATCGAATTGCTGCGCCGCTTCCTGCGCATCAAGAGCGTCAACCCGCCGGGCGACACGCGCGAAGCGGCCGCCTTCGTGCGCGAGCTGCTCGACGCGGCCGGCGTGCCACATCGCACCGAGGCCTTCGTGCCGGAAATGCCGAACATCATCGGCCGCTGGGAGGCTGGAAAGCCCGGCCGCCATCTCATGCTCAACGGCCACATGGACATCTTCCCGGTCACCAACGAGAAGCTCTGGGAGGCCGAGATCGTCGACGGCAAGATCATGGGCCGCGGCGCATCCGACATGAAGACGGGGACGCTGGCCTCCATCCTCGCCTACTGCCAGCTCTTCCCCCACCGCGAAAAGCTCAATGGCGCGCTGTCGCTGACCGTGGTTTCGGACGAGCAGTCGGGCGGGCGCTACGGCACCAAGTATCTGTTCGACGAATTCGGCGACGAGATGGAGGCGGATTGCTGCCTCAATGGCGAGCCGAGCGGCCTCGCCAATCTGCGCTTCACCGAGAAGGGCACGCTGCGCTTCTCGCTCTCGGCCAAGAGCATCGGCGGCCATGGCGGCTATGCCCACCGGGCACGCAACCCGATCGCGGATGTGAGCCGGCTCGTGACCATGATCTATGACCGGTACCACCTCAAGCTCGCCGAGCTGCCGCCGGAGATCGACGCAGTGCTGACCTCGCCCGAGACGATCGCTGCGGCCGATCTCAATCTGGGCAAGGGTGCCGGCGACGTCGCCCGGCGCATCACCGTCAATGTCGGCATCCTGCAGGGCGGACAGAAGGCGACGCAGATCCCGACGCATTGCATTGCCCATCTCGACATGCGCATCCTGATCGGCTCCGACCGCGACGCGATCCGGGCCGATCTCGAAGCCCTCGCCCGCGAGGCCGGTTGCGAGATGGTCGTCAACGAGGATCACAGCTATCCGGCAAGCCTGACCGATCCGTTCAGCGAGATGGCCAATATCCTGCGCGGCAATATCCGCGAGCTGCTCGGCCATGACGCGCCGCCGGTGTCGAGCCTGGGCGGCACCGATACGCGCTACTGGCGCTGGCGCGGCGTCCCGGCGCTGATCTGCGGCCCCTCCCCGATCAGCATGGGCACCGACGAGGAGCACGTCACCATCGAGGAGGCGATCGCGGTCATGAAGCTGCACGTCGCCTGCGCGATCGATTATCTCGGCTCGACCGGACAGGCCGGATAGTGCTCAGCCCGCAGGAACCGGCGCCGCTTCGGCGAGCAGGCCCTGCACCTTGAGATCGGACCAGAGCGCGGCTGGGACCGGCCGCGCGACGAGGTCGAGATTGCGCGCGACCTCCTGCGGCGTGACGGCGCCGAGCACGATCGTCGCCACCGCCGGATGCGCGGCGCAGAAGGCGAGCGCCGCCTGTGGCAATGCCACGCCATGAACGGCGCAGGCCGCTTCGATCCGGGCGACGCGTGCGAGGATCTCTGGCGGCGCGGGCTTGTAGTTGTAGAAGGCGCCGGGTTTTGCGCCGGTGGCCAGAATGCCCGAGTTGAAGACACCGGCCAGCATCACCGCGATCTTCTTCTCCAGCGCGAGCGGCAGGAACTCCGGCAGCGCGCCCTGCTCCAGCAGCGAGTAGCGACCGGCCAGCATCATTACGTCGAAATCGCCCGAGCGGGCGAAGCGCACGCACATCTCGGCCTCGTTGACGCCGACGCCGATCGCCTTGACCGCGCCCGACGCACGCAGCTTCTCCAGTGCGCGATAGGCGCCGTCCATGGCCTCCGCGAAGCGCTGCTCCATCCGGTCGCCATGGGTCCAGACATCGACGTCATGGATCAGCAGGATGTCGATATGGTCGGTGCCAAGCCGGAGCAGCGACTGCTCGAAGGAGCGCATCGCACCGTCATAGGAATAGTCGATCACCGCCGGATGCGGCAGGCCGCCGGCATAGCCCGAGCCATCGCGCTTCGGCTGGCCGGCCGCCATCCAGCGCCCCACCTTGGTCGAGACCATGACGCTGTGGCGCGGCACGCTGCGCAAGGCGGCTCCGATGCGGTGCTCGGACAGGCCATGGCCGTAGAGCGGCGAGGTGTCGACGAGGTTGATACCGGCGGCGACCGCGGCACGGACCGTGTCCTGCGCCGTCACCTCATCGAGATGCACGTAGAGATCGCCAAGCGGCGCGCCGCCGAAGCCGATCAGGCTGGGGGAGAGGCCCGCGATCGGGCGGCCTTTCGGCAAGGCGCCGGGAGAGGAAGCAACGCCGTTCGACATCAATGATCCGCTCGAAGCTGGAAACAGTTTCCATCAGGCCGAGCCGTCATTGCGAGGAGCGAAGCGACGAAGCAATCCAGGGGCGGCAGAGCTCTGCACCCCCTTGGATTGCTTCGCTGCGCTCGCAATGACGGCATGGCGAGGAGCGGCAGAGTTGCGGATCGCCCGAATGCGCGCAAGCCCGCCCCTCGCCTCAGGCCCCGACCTTGGCGAGCACGTCAGCCCGCAGGAAACGCTCGATGAACAGCATGAACAGCACCGAGGGCACGAGCAGGATCAACGCCGTGATCGAGGCGACCTGATAGTTGCCGCCCATCGCCGCGTTGTAGAGCAGCAGCGGCAGCGTCGTAACCTGCGGCACGCCGACGAAGAAGGTGCCGGTGAACTCGTCGAGCGACTCCAGGAAGACGAAGATGCCGCTGGCGATGATGCCGGGCGCGGCCAGCGGGAGCGTCACCGAGAAGAAGGTCCTCAGCGGCGAGGCGCCGATATTTCGCGCGGCGAGCTCAAGGTCGCGGTCGACGGCGGCGAAGGCAGCGGCCGCGATCCAGACCGAATAGACGAGTCCGTGCGCGGCATGGACGAGCACCACGGCGAAGACCGTGCCGTTGATGCCGATATTGTAGAAGACGCGCGCGACGTTGATGTAGATCGCGACCGAGGGGAAGGCCTGCGGCAGCAGGAAGAGCACCATGAAGAAGGCGCGCACCGGCAGCTTCAGCCGCGCCAGCGCATAGCCGGCGGGAATCGAGAGCGCGAGCGCGACGATCACCGTCAGCACCGCGATCCAGACCGAGGTGCCGAGCGAAGCCATGGCGTCGCCGGTCGGCCGGAAGACCTGCTCCCAGTAGCGCGTGCCGTAGACGACCGGCAGCTTGTATGGCGTGTACCAGCGCTCGGCGACCGACCAGAGCGCCAGATTGACCAAGGGCCCGATCAGGAAGAAGGCGAAGGCCGCGAGCGCGAAGGCCGCAAGGATCATGCGCAGGCCGGAGACGGCACGGATCATGGCGTGCCCTCCTTCGCCATGCCGCGCTTGAGGTAGATGATCGCCGCTCCGGCCGAGATCAGATAGGTGATGACGCCGAGCGCGTTGGCGGTGGCGTAGTCGCCATAGGCGTTGATGCGGAAAGCCATGTCGACGGTCAGCATGGTCGGCTGCGAGCCCGCCACCATCATCGGCACCGACAGAACGGAGAGCATGGTCACGAAGGAGAGGACGAGCGCGACGAGGAGCTGCGGCATCACCTGCGGCAGTGCGAGCTCGACGAGGACGCGCATCCGCGAGGCGCCGAGATTGCGGCCCGCCTCCAGCGTCGCCCGATCGAGCGCGGCGAGCGCCCCCGCTAGCAGCAGCGCGACGAAGGGCGTCTGCTTCCAGACGAAGGTCGCGATGATGCCGCGCCAGTCGAGGAAGCTCATCGCCTGCAGCGGCTCCATCAGACCAAGCGAGACGAAGGTGTTGTTCATCAACCCATTCTTGGCGAGGAAGGTGCGCATGCACTGCGCCGCGACGATGAACGGGATGAAGAGCGGCCAGCGATAGAGCGCCTTCAGCGTGCCGACAATGTAGCGGTTTTCGCCGAGCGTCAGCGTGCCCGCGATGACGATGGCGGCGAGCCCCGTCAGCAGGCAGGAGGCGAGCACGATGATGACAGTGAAAAGGATGTCACCGGAATAGAGCTCCCAGGCCTTCCCGAAGGCCTGCAACGAGAAGCCCCCCTCCGGCCCGGTGAAGGCCGAGATCAGCGAGAAGCAGAGCGGATAGAGGAACAGCGCCGCGACGAGCGCGAGGCCCGGCGCGATCAGCAGCAAGGCGAGCTGGCGTTGGGAAAGGGACATTCTCGGTTCCGGCTAACCATTCGCGGTGGGCTGGAAAGGTCGTCATGGCCGGGCTTGACCCGGCCATCTCTTCAACCAGTGCGACCTGGTCCCGAGATCCTCGGGTCAAGCCCGAGGATGACGGTCTCTGAAGGTGAACCTCAGTTCGCGACCTTCTTCTCGTAGCCCTCGAGGATGTCGTTGAAATAGGGCGCGATCGGGAAGGGCTTGCCGTTCTTGGCCAGGTCAGCCGGCGTGACGTCGGTGAAGAGCTTGTCCCAGGCGGCCTTGTCGAGCTTGCCCTCGAGGTTCTTGGCGTCGATGCCCGGATACCAGTTGAACTTCTTGACGATGCCGTCGGCCTGGACTTGGGGGCTGGTCGCGAGCGCGATGAACTCTTCCGCCAGCTTCTTCTGCGCCGACTTCTCGGGCACCGCGTAATACATCGGCTGGCCGGGCATGCCGGGCGAAACGAGCTTCAGCTTCATGTTCGGCGGCAGCTTGCCGTCGGCCTGCCAGGAATAGAACATATCGACCCAGACCGGGCCGATCGCGATCTCGCCGCGGTTCAGCATGTCGAGCGTGCCGGCATTGCCGGGCGTGATCACGACGTTCTTGTTGAACTCCTTGAGATCGGCGAAGGCCTTGTCCCAGCTCGTCTTCGTGGCCGCGTCATAGGGGCCCTTGATCAGCTTGTCGGCATCGCCGCCGAAGGCATAGACCCAGCCGGCGACGAAGGAGACGCCGGACATGCCGCCCTTGATGCCGTTATAGCCGAACTGCTTCGGGTTCTTCTTCGCCCAGTCGGCGAGCTCGGCGAAGGTCGCCGGCGGTGTCTTGACCATGTCGGCATTGTAGGCGAGCGCGGTCTGCGACTGGAACATCGGGATGACGTAGCCGGTAACGTCGGTGCCGAGGGAGTTCCTGGCGGCGTCGCCGGTGGCGAGCTTGGCCGTGTCGACATTGGCCGTGTACTTGTTGAGCAGGCCTTCCTTGACCATCTGGCCGGCGGCCTTCTGGTGGATGACCACCACGTCGAAATCGGTCGTGGCGGCGCCCTTCTGAGCATCGAGCTTCTCGTAGATCTTCTGCGAGCCGGAATCACCCGGGCCGGTGCCGACCGAGACGACCTTCACACCGGGGTGAGCCTTCTCGAACATCGGCCCGAGATAGTCCTTGACGTAATCGACCATGTTCTGGTCGCCGGCGGATGCGACGTTGAGGGTCTGCGCGGATAGCGGCGATGCCACGATCAGCGCGGCGAGCGAGCAGGCAAGCGTGAGGATGCGCATGTGTCTGACTCCCTGTCAGGCGGCGATCCCGGCCTCGGTCGCCGGGAAGATGTGAAGGCGCTGCAGCGGAATGCGCAGCCCGACCTTCGTTCCGAGTTCGTGACGGCCGACGTCGTCGACCGTGATCTGGCGGCCGGCGGCCTCGACCTTGTAGCGATAGATGCCGCCGGGATAGGCGCGCGCGGCGATGGTGCCAGGGACGACGAGATCGCCCCCGGAAGCCGCCGCATCATGCGCATCGAGGCTCGCGACATCGTCGCGGAAATAGGCGAGCGCCTCGCCGGCCGGCAGCGCGGCAGCGCTTTCGCCCGCAAGGCTCGCGCGGGCCTCGCCGGCGGCGACGGAAGCCTGGCCCTCGCCCCTGTTGATGCTGAGCGGCAGCACGTTCTCCGCGCCCATGAAATTGGCGACGAAGGCGCTCGCCGGGCGGTCATAGACCTCCTCGGGCGTGCCGACCTGGGCGACGCGTCCCGCCTGCATGATGACCAGGCGATCGGCCATGGTCATGGCCTCCTCGCGGTCATGGGTGACGTGGACCGCAGTCAGGCCGAGCCGCTGCTGGATGGCGCGGATCTCGTGGCGCATGGTCATGCGGATCTTGGCGTCGAGGTTCGACAAGGGCTCGTCGAGCAGCAGGATGCCCGGATCGATGGCGAGCGCGCGACCGAGCGCGACGCGCTGACGCTGGCCGCCGGAGAGCGCCGTGACCTTGCGGTCCTCATAGCCGGCAAGGCCGAGGAAGCTCAGCATCTCGCCGACCTTGGCGGCGATCTCGGCCTTTGACCTGCCGCGCAGCTTGAGGCCGTAACCGATGTTCTGCAGCACCGTCATATGCGGCCAGAGCGCATAGGACTGGAAAACCATCGCCATGCCGCGCTTCTCCGGCGGCAGCCCGGCGACATCCTTGCCACCGACGACGATCGATCCGGACTCGACCGGCACGAAGCCCGAGAGCGAACGCAGCAGCGTGGTCTTGCCGCAGCCGGAGGAGCCGAGCAACGCCGTGAAGCTGCCGGGCGCAAAATCGAGATCGATCCCGTGCAGCACGCGCGTGCCGCCATAGGCGACATGAAGTCCGCGCACGCCGATGGCCGCGCCGCTGCCCGCTCTGGCTTGCGTTTCCGGCTGCAAGACGCCTACTCCCCCACTTGGTCTTATTGCCGGATAATGGAATGTTTCTTCCATTGTCGGCATTGTTGAAATAAACATTACGTACGGGGCGCACTATGTGCAAGAGCTTTATGAAGGGCGCATGACAGCACGAATTCATTCTCTCTGGCTCATGGCCGAACCCGCCGACGAGGCAATGCTGACCGAGCTCGTCGGGGAGCTGTCGGGCCGCTTCGGCACCCCGCTTTTCGCGCCGCACCTCACCCTCCAGGGCGACACAGAAGCGCCGCTCGCAGAGCTCGAACGGGCCGTGGCGGCCGCGGCTGAAGCCGTTCCGGCCTTCACGACCCCCATCACCGTCGTCGAGGGGAGCGAGGCCTTCTTCCGCTCCTTCTATGCGCGCTTTGCCGTCTCGCCGGCGCTCGCCGCGCTGAAGCGGGCGCTCGACCCCGCCGGCTTCGACAGCTTCATGCCGCATGTCTCGCTGCTCTACGGCTCGGTCGAACCTGTGGCGAAGGCGGCCGCCATCGCCGAAGTGAATGCGCGGCTCGCCGGCCGCAGGATCCGCTTCGACCGCATCGGCGTCGTGACTTCGGGGCAGGACATCCCGATCGCCGAGTGGCGCGTCGTCGCCAGCGCCGCGTTGCGTTCGGCTTAGACGACGCCGTCATTGCAAGCGAAGCGAAGCAATCCAGGGGCGGCAGCGCTCTACGTCTCCCTGGGTTGCTTCGTCGCTTCGCTCCTCGCAATGACGGGAAGCGACGCGTTTAATCCCCGGTCAGCTCGCGATTGCGGCGGCTCATCTCATCGCTGTAGCGCTTGATCGCATGAGCCTCGCTGAGGATGCCGACGAGGCGGCGGCTGTCGCGATCGGCGACCACCGGCAGCGCCTCGCTCTCGGCCTCATCGAAGAGCTTCAGCGTGTCGCGCACGGACATATCGGCCAGCAGCATCCGGTCCGGATGGTGCAGCAGGTGGCGGACAGTGCGCGGCGCCGGCTCGGCCGCGGCTTCCTCGCCGAGCGCCGGGTCGGGCTCGTAGAGCGCGCCGGGCGGCACCATGCCCACATAGGCGTCGCCGGGGCCGACCGCGACGAGATAGTTGGTGGAACCCGGCGGGTATTTCAGCCGCGCCTCGGCGATGGTGGCGTCGGCCGCGATCTTCGGCACCTCGATGCGCATCATGCTGCCGGCGGTGAGGTCCCGCATCCAGCCCACGTCATGGGCCCCGCGGATGCTCTCGCCGCGCAGATGGAAGCGCCAGGTGGCGAAGGAGAAGCCGAAGAGGCGCCGGGTGACGAGCGAGGCGGCTCCCGCCGCGCCGACCACGGCGAGCGTCAACTTCAGATCGCCCGTCATCTCGAGCGCGAGCAGCGCCATGGTCATCGGCCCACCGACGATCGAGACCGCGAGCGAACTCATGCCGACCAGCGCGAACAGCGTCTCGTGCCCGGCGAGATTGGGAAAGGCGAGGCTCAGCACGCCGATGAAAAGGCGCCCCGTCAACACGCCGAGCAGCAGCGAAGCGAAGAACAGGCCGCCGCGGAAGCCCGAGCCGATCGAGACCGACGAGGCCAACGCCTTGGCGACGAGCACTGCCGCAAGCAGCAGCAGGCTCGTATCGATGCCGAGATAGAGGTTGATGGCCCCGTGCCCGGCCGAGAACACCGACGGATTCCAGATCGCCAGGGCGCCGACGACGAGACCGCCAAAAGCGGGCCGCAGCCAGGTCGGGATCCGCGAGCGCCTGAAGCCGGCCTCGACGAAGGCCGCCGCGCGCATCACGAGGATGCCGACCAGGCCGCAGGCGGCGCCGAGCATGACGACGAGCGGCAGATCGGAGACGACGATCGGCCCGATCGGCGGCACCTCGACGGCAAGCAGCGAGGGCGCCAGCAGGCTGTGGGTCACCGTCGCCATGAAGGTCGCGGCCATTACCGGCACGAAGGCGGCGATCGAATAGCTGCCGAGGATGAGCTCGAAGGCATAGAAGGCGCCGGTCAGCGGCGCGTCGAAGGCCGCACCAATGGCGCCACCGGCGGCACAGCCGACCATCAGGCGCATATCCGCCCGGCGCAGGCGCAGGCGGCGGCCGATATGTGAGGCGAGCCCGCTCGCGGCCTGGGTATAGCCGGCTTCCAGGCCGACCGAGGCGCCGGCGCCGCTGGAGCCGATGGTCTGGAGCGCGACGAAGACGCTGTCGCGCAGCGACATGCGCCCGCCATGCAACGCATTGGCCTCGATCGGGTCGACCGGCTGCTTGCGCCGGCGGAAGAACAACCAGGAAGCGAAACCGATGGCGAGGCCGCCCAGCACGGGGCCGACGAGCGCCCGCCAGGGCGGGATATTCGTGGTGATCGACAGGCGCTGCCCCTGTGACAGGCCGAAGACCAGCTCGTGCAGCAGCTGCGTCGTGAAGGACATCGCCAGCACGATCAGGCCGGCGAAGACGCCGATGACCGAGGCCAGGAAGACGACGCCGATCTCGCTGGAGCGCAGGAGCACGCGCCAGCCCTGCGGCGCATCGCCGGTTCCCACGGCGGCTTCGGAGGCTTTCACGGTGATCACGGCAAGGCCCGCCAGGCTCGTTCGTCACATCCGCCCGCGGTCGCATATCGGCGCGGCCGGAACAAGACCGCATGGACGGCGCCCTGCGCGAGTCGCAAAGCCGCCATCCGTCAGGAGACCGGCACCGCCAGCCCGGCCTTGACCCGGTCCATGGCGACGAAGGAGCGGAACTTGCGGATGTTGGGATTGGCGAAGAACAGCCGCCGCGTCAGCGCCTCATAGGCCGCCATGCTCGGCACCAGCACGACCAGCATGAAATCGACCTCGCCGGTGACGTAGTAGCATTGCTGGACCTCGGGCGCGGCAACGAAGGACGACTTGGCCGCATCGATGTCCGGCGCCGTCTCGCTGACCAGCTCGACCTCGACGAAGAGCGTGATCGGATGGCCGAGCGCCGCCGGATCGACCACCGCGACATTGGCCCTGATGACGCCGTTCGCCTCCATGCGGCGGATACGGCGCTGCACCGCCGGTGCCGAGAGATTGACGCGCTCGCCGATCACCCGCTGCGGCGTGGTGTTGTCCTGCTGCAGGATGGCGAGGATCGCCCGGTCGAAGGCGTCGAGGTCATGAGCGGTCGGCGCGGGCATCGGCTCTCTCGAGAAACAAACTTGCATCAGCCATCGATAAATCCAGCGCCTTTTTCGCGTCGCTTGCAATATCCATTCGTCGTCATTCAGCGAGGTCGCCATGTTCCTGCTCAATCACCACGCCGACTACCGCTCCGCGCTCCACGCCGACGACATCGCGACGCTCGGCCCGGCCGGGGCGGATGCGATCGCGGCGCATCTCGCCCAGCGCGCGAACCATGCCCCGACGCCGCTGCACAGCCTGCCCGGCCTCGCCGTCGCGCTCGGGATCGGCGCGCTCTTCGTCAAGGACGAGGGCCAGCGCCTCGGCCTCGGCAGCTTCAAGGCGCTCGGCGGTGCCTATGCGGTGATCCGGCTCGCGCTGGAGGCGGCCTCCGCGAAGCTCGGGCGCACGCTCGGGGACGCCGAGATGAACGACCCGGCCGTCCGCGCCGTCGCCGCGGGCATGACTTTCGCCTGCGCGACCGATGGCAACCATGGCCGCTCGGTGGCGCAGGGCGCGCAATTGCTCGGCGCCAAGGCGGTGATCTTCGTGCATGGCGGCGTCAGCGACGAGCGCGTCGCGGCGATCGCCCGGTTCGGCGCCGAGATGGTGCGCGTTTCCGGCACCTATGACGATTCCGTGGTCGAGGCCGCCCGCGTCGCGACGGAGCGCGGCTGGACCATCGTTTCCGACACCTCCTGGGACGGCTATGAACGCATCCCCGGCCTGGTCATGCAGGGCTACACTGCCATCGCCCGCGAGGGACTGGCACAGATGGCCGAGCGACCCACCCATGTCTTCGTGCAGGCCGGCGTCGGCGGCATCGCGGCCGCCCTCGCCGCCCAGATGCAGACCACCTTCGGCGATGCCCGGCCCTTCTTCACCGTGGTCGAACCGTCGCGGGCGGCCTGCATCTTCGAGGCGGCCCGGCTGGGGCACCCGGCCAAGATCGCCCATGGCGAGCCGACGGTGATGGCGATGCTCGAATGCTATGATCCCTCGCCGCTGGCGCTGCGCGTGCTCTATCGTGCCGCCGACGCCTTCCTGACCGCGGAGGATGCCGATGCCGTCGAGGCGATGAACCGCCTCGCCCGCCCGGCGGCGGGCGATCCGGCCATCGTCGCGGGCGAGAGCGGCGCGGCCGGCCTCGCCGGGCTGATCGCGGCATTGCGCGATCCGGCAGCGCGCGCTGCGCTCAAGCTGGACGGCAATTCGCGCGTCTTCCTGGTCAACACCGAAGGTGCGACCGACCCGGAACGCTATGCCGAGCTCGTCGGGCTCCAGCCGGCCGAGGTCGCGGCGTGACCGCATCGGCCCCGGCCGGGCGGCTGACGCTCTATTCGCAGAGCCATTCGCCCTATGCGCGCAAGACCATCGTCTTCGCGCATGAGGCCGGCATCGCCGACCGGCTCGCCGTCATCGACCACGAAACCAGCCCGACCAACCGCAACGCAGCCGTCTTCGCGGTCAATCCGCTCGGCAAGGTGCCGGTGCTGATCACGCCGGAGGCCGGGGCGGTCTTCGACTCGCTGGTGATCTGCGATTATCTCGACGGGCTGCATGGCGGCCCGCGCCTGATCCCGGCCACCGGGCCCGCGCGCTGGCAGGCGCTGCGCCTGCATGCCGTGGCGCAGGGGCTGTGCGATGCCGGCATCGCGCTGCGCTGGGAGACGCTGCGGCGACCGGAGCCTCTGCGCTACGCGCCCCTGGCCGAAGGGCAAACGGCGAAGCTCGTCGATTCCTACGACCTGCTGGAGCGGGAGACGTTCGACGGCCCCGTCGATATCGGACAGATCGGGCTGGCGACGGCGCTGGCCTGGCTCGCCTTCCGCGCCTTGCCGGATTTCCGGCCCGGCCGCCCCCGGTTGACGCGTTGGTACGAGACCTTCTCCGAGCGCCCCTCGATGCGGGCGACCTCCTATTATGGCGAGACCCAGGACGGCCCTCGCACGCCGACCATTGCCGGATGACCGGCTGACGTCGTAGCAGGGGCGCCGCGGCCCGCGATCCGGCCGCGCCGGAGACCGCCCATGAAGCTTCGTCCCGACACGCTGGCGATGACCGCCGTCCTCGCCATGCTGACGGCGCTTGGGCCGCTCTCCACCGATTTCTATCTGCCTTCGCTGCCCGAGATCGCACGGGTGATGCAAACCGACGTCGCCGGCGCGCAGGCGACTTTGTCCTCCTTCCTGTTCGGCTTCGCCGCCGGGCAGATCTTCTGGGGGCCGCTCTCGGACCGGCTCGGGCGCAGGCCGGTGCTGCTCGCGGGGCTGAGCCTGTTCGCGCTGGCGACGCTGGCTTGCGCGATCTCGCCCACGATCGAGGCCCTGACGCTCGCGCGGGCGGCGCAGGCGCTCGGTGCCTCCGGGCCGATCGTGCTCGGCCGCGCCATGGTGCGCGACCTCTATGACGGCCCCCGGGCCGGCCGCGAGCTCGCACGCATGGGCATGATCATGGGGCTGGTGCCGGCGATCGCGCCCGTGATCGGCGGCGTGCTGCAGGTCGCCTTCGGCTGGCGCTCGACCTTCGTCGCCTCGCTCGCCTTCGCGCTCGCGCTCGCTGTCGTCATCATCACGGTGATGCCGGAGACGCTGCGCGTGCGCTCGCCGCAGCCGCTGTCGCCGGTCGCGATCTTCCGCGGCTTCGGCACGCTGCTGCACAACCGCGCCTTCCGCGTCTATGTCGCGCTCACCGCGCTGGCCTATGCCGGGCTCTTCGCCTTCATCTCCGGATCGGCCTTCGTGCTGATCGGCGTCTACGGGCTGACGCCGGTCGAGTACGGCTTCTCCTTCGGTTTCGGCGTGCTCGGCTACATCACCGGCACGATCATCGCCCAGCGCCTGGTCGGGCGGCGCGGCATGGACGGCGTCATCGCAATCGGCGTGCGCTGCCTGGCCGGCGGCGGCCTCGCGATGCTGGTCGGGGTCCTGACCGGCATCGGCGGAGCGGCCGGCGTCGTGCTGCCGATGGCGATCTATGCCTGCGGCGTCGGCCTCACCATGCCGCAGGCCCAGGCCTCGGCGATGATGCCCTTCCCCGACCGCGCCGGCGCGGCCTCATCCTTCAACGGGCTGTGCCAGATGCTGCTCTCAGCCTGCATCGGCCTGCTCGTCGGCCATCTGTTGAAGAACGCCGCGCTGCCGCTGCCGCTGGTGATGTCGGCGCTGGGTGTGGCCGCGCTCGTGCTGTTCCGGGCGACACGCGGGATCCGGGCGGCGAAGAGCTAAGCTCTTGCCGGCCGGACTTACCCCGACCGCCCATGCCTTCCCTGGTGAAGCATGGCGCTCAAGACCTGGATGCTCGCCACAAGGGCGAGCATGACGCGCTCTGAAATTCGGTTGTGGCCACGGGCTCCGGGCCCAGGCCTTCGCCTGCCCCCGGACTGACGGCGAGCTCCCTCAGCCGCCGAACAGCCGCTCGAAGAAGTTGCGCTCCTGCGGCGCGGGCCTGACCCAGGCGCGATCGCCCTCCGGCTGGACGCCGGCCGGCGGTATCCGGGCATCGGCGACGGGCGCGCCATCGCCGAAGATGGTCTTCGGCGCGCCCTGCCAGAAGCCGCCCGGCAGCGGCACCGGCTGGGCGCCGGCATGAGCCGCCTTCATGTACTTGCCCCAGATCTCGGCCGGCAGGCCGGCGCCGGTGACCCGCTTCATCGTGGAGTTGTCGTCGTTGCCGACCCAGACGGCGGTGACGAGCCGCCCGGTGAAGCCGACGAACCAGGCGTCGCGGTAGTCCTGGGTGGTGCCGGACTTGCCACCGACCTCCCAACCCGGAAGATTGACCTTGGAGCCGGTGCCGCCGGTCATCACCGCGTGGAACATGGTGTTCATCATCGCCAGCGTCTGCGGCTGGATCACCGGGCCGAAATTGTTCGCCTTGCGGGCATAGACCACCTTGCCGCTGGTCGAGCGGACCTCGCGGATGACATAGGGCAGGACCGACTGCCCGCCATTGGCGAAGCTGGCATAGGCCGCGGTCATCTCGAGCGGGGTGACCTCCGAGGTGCCGAGCGACAACGAGGGGTTGGCCTGCAGCGGCGAGCTGATGCCGAGGCGCTGCGCCGTGCGGACGACCTCGCGCGGGGTCACCTCCTGGATCAGCCGCGCCACCACCGTGTTGAGCGAATGGGCGAAGGCGGTCTGCAGCGTCACCGGGCCGCGGAAGGTGCGCGAGTAGTTCTCCGGCTCCCAGCCCTTGATCGAGACCGGCGAGTCGTCGCGGATCGTGTCCGGCGTCATGCCCTTCTCGATCGCCGTCAGATAGACGAAGGGCTTGAAGGAGGAACCCGGCTGGCGCCGCGCGGCCGTCGCCCGGTTGAACTGGCTCTTGGTGTAGTCGCGCCCGCCGATGAGCGCGCGGATCGCGCCATCCGGCGCGAGCGAGACCACGGCCCCCTGCGTGGCGTGCAGCTTGGCACCCTGCGCCGAGAGCGCGTCGACCAGGATGGTCTCGGCCGAGCCCTGAAGCTTGGTGTCGAGCGTGGTCAGCACCGTGACGTCGCCCTCGACGGCCCCGATGAAGTCGTCGAGCACGTCCATGACGTAATCGGCCGCGTAGTTGACGGAACCGGCGCCGACGCGCTCGGGCACTTCGGCCGGAGCGGTGAGCGCGGATTTGGCCGCGGCCTGCGAGATGAAGCCCTGGTCCGCCATCGCCGTGATGACCAGCTGGGCCCGCTTCTCGGCCGCATCGGGGTTGCGGTTGGGCGCCAGGCGCGAGGGAGCCTGGACAAGGCCCGCCAGCATCGCCGCCTCGGCGATCGTCACCGAGCGCGCCGACTTGTTGAAATAGCGCTGCGCCGCCGCCTCGACGCCATAGGCGCCGGAGCCGAAATAGACGCGGTTCAGATAAAGCTCGAGGATCTGGTCCTTGCTGTAGGTGCGCTCCAGCCAGAGCGCCAGGATCGCCTCCTGGATCTTGCGGGCGGCGGTGCGCTCCTGCGTCAGGAACAGGTTCTTGGCGAGCTGCTGGGTCAGTGTCGAGCCGCCCTGGGCGACGCCGCGGCCGCGCAGATTGGTGACGAGCGCGCGGGTGATGCCGATCGGATCGATGCCGAAATGCTCATAGAAGCGCCTGTCCTCGATCGCGACGAAGGCCTTCGGCAGATAGGGTGGGATCTCGCCGATGGTGACGGTGCGCCCACCGGTCTCGCCGCGATTGGCGAGCAGCGAGCCGTCGGCGGCGAGGATCGCGATGTTCGGCGGCCGCTTCGGCACCGTCAGCTGGTCGATCGGCGGCAGCTGCGAGGCATGATAGGCGATCAAGCCGCCGAGCCCGATCGCGCACCACAGGCCGAGCACCATGGTCCAGTAGAACAGCCCGCCGAGCAGCGTCCGCCGCCGGCGCCCGCGCCTGCCGCCGCCGCTCCCGCCCCCACCGCGCTTGCTGCGCTTCGGCGCGTTGCGGAGCTGCCGGCTCGGCTCGGGCCGGGCCGGAGCGTTCTGGAAGCGGACCGGGCGATCGTCGGGAGAAAGGCGCATGTCACCGTCATCGCGGCTGTCGCCGCTCTCATAGCCAAAGGAGGGCTCGCGCCGCTCGCCTCGTGAAATCCGGTTGTTCATCCTGCCCCGTTCAACCCAGGCCGCCATCGCGATGCGGTCCGGTCACACAAGATTCAAACATGGCGCTTTTAAGGGTTCGTAAAGCGTGCAGCGCGGCATGCGGGCAACAGCCGTCGCGAGAACGTGATCAAACTTGCAAGTTCGCAAACGAAATCGTCACCTAGTGGGATATTGCGCAAAATCCGGTGTCTCGCCTAGAACCCCACCTGAAATTTCCGGCCATTGACCGCACATCGTCTCAAGCAAGGACCACCTCATGCAGTTCCTGTCCCGCTTCTCACCCTACACCCTCGGGCTGCTCCGCATCTTCGCCGCGCTGACCTTCATCTCGCATGGCACGCAGAAGCTGCTCGGCTTCCCGGCTGCGCCGTCCTGGGGCATGCCCGCCATGCTGTCGCTGCCCTGGACCGCCGGCCTGCTGGAGATCGTGGGCGGCGCCCTCGTCCTCGTCGGCTTCCTGACCCGTCCGGCCGCCTTCGTCCTCTCGGGGATGATGGCCGTCGCCTACTGGATGGCCCATGGCTCGCAGGGCTTCTATCCGCTGCTGAACGGCGGCGAGGCGGCGATGCTGTTCTGCTTCATCTTCCTCTACATCGCCACGGCGGGCCCCGGCGCCTTCGCCATCGAGTCCCGCAGGGGCTGACGTTCCAGCGACGTCGCGACCATGAAGAAGGCCCGCCTCCTCCTCGGAAGCGGGCCTTTTCCACGTCGGATGCAAGCGCCGGTCAGACCGCGGCGGAAATCCAGCGCGAGAGATCGCTCTTGGGCGCCGCGCCGACCTTCTGCGAGGCGAGCTTGCCGTCCTTGAACAGCATCAGGGTCGGGATCGAGCGGATGCCGAACTGGGCCGGGACCTGCTGATTCTCGTCGACGTTCATCTTGACGATCTTGACCTTGCCCTGCAGCTCGGTCGCGATTTCCTCGAGCGCCGGGCCGATCATGCGGCAGGGGCCGCACCATTCCGCCCAGAAATCCACGACGACCGGCTCGGAAGACTTCAGCACATCGGCCTCGAAGCTCTGATCGGTTACCTTGCTCGTTGCCATGACTGGCTGCCTTTCGGTTGCAACGGGCGGCAAGGCCGCCCTTCGCCAGCGAAGCTATGAACGCCTGCCCCTCCGGTCAAGGCGCCTGGATCGCAGGGCAGAGGCGAGAGCAACGCGTCACGAACCGCCCGAGACCAGGCTCGCGCCGACATTGATCGCCATCGCCAGGATCGCGGTGTTGAAGACGAAGGTCAGGACCGAATGCAGGAGCACGATGCCGCGCGCCTCGCGCGTCGTGACGCCGACATCGGAGGTCTGCGCGGTGCAGCCGATCGTGTAAGCGAAATACAGGAAATCGACATAGTCCGGGTCGGCCTTGCCGGAGAAGTCGAGGCAGGGTTCGGCCCTGCCGCCGCGATAGTAGATGCCGGCATAATGCAGGGCGAAGAAGGCGTGCAGCAGCGTCCATGAGCACAGGATCGTGACGCCACCCAACGCCAGATGGTTGCCGCGCTCGCCGGCAGACACCGCGCCGAGGCCGCTGAGCTGGACCACGATGGCGACGAGGCTCGTGCTGGCGGCGAGGCAGGCGATGATCAGGATGGCGAAGGCGCCCTCGTCCTGACGCTCGGCCCGGGCCCGTATCTCATCGACCGTCTCGGTGAACATGGTCGAGGCGAGCAGGCCGAGATAGAGGACCGAACCGATGTTCCAGGCGATCAGGAACCGCGTCGCCCAGCGCCAGTCGCCGGGCAGCAGCGCCGCCAGCCCCGCCCCGGCCACCAGCGCCGCCAACAGGCGCGGGCGCAGCAGCAGGGACGGCAGGAGCTTCATGGCAGGGATCCGTCGGGGAGGCCGAGGCTAGCGCCCGGCGTCCCTCCTGCCAAGGCGAGCAGAGCGGCGTCGAGTTGCTCCGCGGCGAGCTCGAAATGAGCGAGATTCGCCGTATAGACCACCAGCGCCCGGATCGCCCGGCCGGGATAGATCTCGCGCATCAGGGCGGCATAGGCGGCAAGCTGCGCCAGCGTCCCGACCGGAATCGCCTCGGCCTCGGCCGGCGGTCGGGCCGTCGTCTTGAAATCGGCGATGACGACGCTGTCGGCCGTGACGGCCAGCCGATCGATCCGTCCCGAGACGGCGCGCCGCGCGCCGTCCGGCAGGCGGATGGCACCGGCGACGGGCACCTCCGCCAGCGCCTCGCCGGTGAAGAGGGCAGCGAGGCCCGGCTCATCCAGCAAGGCCAGGGCCTGGGCGACGATGCGCGCCCGCCGCTCCGCCGGGAGCGCGCCGCCGCGCGCTTGCGCCAAAACGTCCGCGGTGGCGGCACGGCGCTCGGCCGGCAGGTCGGGCAGGAGCTGGAGCAGAAGGTGGGCCAGCCGGCCGGCGGCTGCGGCTTCAGCGAGGAACGGCCCGTCGCCCGGCCGCTCCTCGCCATCGGCGGCCGAAAGCGCGTTCGAGGGCTTGAGCGGCGGGACGGGCTCCGCCTCGCGCTCGACCGGCCTCGCGAGCCACTCGGGAGCGGACGGAGGTCGTTCCGCGGGGCGGGTCTCTCCCGCTTCCGCCGGCGCCGGTGGCGTGACGGAGAAGCGCAGGGTCGCGTCCTCGCCCTCACCGATCGCGTCGAGCCCTGCCGCGGACTGTGCCAGACCTTCCGCGATCATCGCGTACCAGCTCCCATTCGGGGCCTCGCCCTTGGCCTGGGCGCCGCAGACGATCAGCCGGTCCTCGGCGCGGGTCATGGCGACATAGAGCAGGCGGTGATGCTCCTCGACCATCTGGGCGACGACCTTGGCCTTGGCGGCGGCCGTCGCCTGCGTATCCTCGGCGCTCGCGGGCGGCCAGATCGGGACGAGGCCTGCGCGCTGCGCCGGCACGGCGAGGATCTTGGGCAGACGCTTGGCGCCCGGCTCGATGCCGAGATCGGCGAGGATGACGATCTTCGCCTCCAGCCCCTTCGAGCCGTGGACGGTCATGACGCGAACCTCGCCGGCGCTGGCAGAGAGATCGCGCTTCACGTCGGCGGCGCTGCCGGTGACGTGCTGGAGGAAGCCGGCGAGCGAGGGGCCATAACGGCGCTCATGGTCGAGCGCGGCATTGAGGAAGGCGTCGAGTGCATCGCCCGCCTCGGCGCCGAGGCGGGCCAAGGCGAGATTGCGCCCGCCGCCCGGGCCGAGCAGCCCGGCGAAGAAGCGGAAAGGGCCGCAGCGGCCGGCCTCGTGTGCCCAGTCGGCGAGCCTCGCTTCGGCCGCGGCATAGCGCGGTTCGCTCGCGGCTGCCTCCTGCAGGGCGGCACGCAGCGAGCCCTTGCGGCCGGGCGCCAGACGCAGCAGATCGTCGTCGTCCAGGTCGATCAGCGGCGTCTTCAGCGCCGTGGCGAGCGTCAGATCGTCATCCGGCAGCAGCAGCGCGCGGCCGAGCACGACGAGATCCTCCACCGCGGGGTGCTCTGCGAGCGTCAGCCGGTCGCGACCGGTGACGGGCACGCCCGCATCCTTCAGCGCCTTGACGATCGCTTCGAAGAGCGCCCCGCGCTGGCGCAGCAGGATCATGACGTCACCGGCGGCGAAGGGATTGCCCCGGTCGTCGCGGCGGTCGCGGTGCCAGCGCTGCAGGGTGTGCGCGATGCGCTCGGCGAGCTTGACCGTGCCGCTGCGCCGCTCCGGCGCGTCGACCGGCGTGGTCCAGGCGTCCGGCGGTTCGCCGGTATCGTTGGCAGCAAGTGGCCAGATATCGACCGTTCCGGGCGCGCTGCGACGGACGGTGTCGTGCATCTCCGGCCGCGCCGCGCCGTCGAAGACGAGGCCGCGCGCATGCTCCGGCAGGGCGAAGACGGCGTCGACCGCCTGCATGATGTCCGGCGCCGATCGGAAGGAGGTGTTGAGGCTGATCGCCTCGAAGGCGAGTTCCGCCTGCGCGATGCGCCGACCGAGCGCGCGGCGTTCCTCGCCGAAGGCGGCGGGCGCGGCTCCTTGAAAGCCGTAGATCGACTGCTTCTCGTCGCCGACGACGAAGATGGTGCGCGGCTTGGCCCTGAGATCGCCTCCGCCGGTGAATTCCTCGGCGAGCTTGCGCAGGATCGCCCATTGCGCCTCGCCGGTGTCCTGCGCCTCGTCGAGCAGGATATGGTCGATGCCGGCGTCGAGCTTGTAGAGCACCCAGGCCGCCTCGACACGCTCCAGCAGCGAGCGCGTCCGCGCGATCAGGTCGTCATAATCGAGCAGCGAGCGCAGGCTCTTCTGGCGCTGGTAGGAGGCGAGCATCCGCGTCACCAGAAGGGCAAGCGCGGCGCTGCGGTCGCGAATGGCGATCGCATTGATCGCATCGGCGGCCGTCAGCAGGCAGGCGGCGAGCGCCTCAAGCGTCGCCAGCAGCGCGCCTTCGAACTCGGATTTGCCCTTGCCGCGGATATTGGCGTTGATCGTGCCGGCTTCGGTGATGAAGCCGCGTCGGCAGAAGGCGACGGGATCCCCGTCATCCTGCCCGGCGAGCAGCGTGCGCAGATTGGCCGCGAGGTTCTGGCGGGTCGCGCTGCCGGCCTGCAACGCCTCGATCAAGGTGGAAACGCCCGGCAGAGCTGCGAGGCCGGCGCGGAACGCGACCTTCACCGCGTCGGCGTCGAGATCAGCGGCGATGCCGAGGAAGGCGGCGATGCCGGCCAGCATCTCCCGCGGATCGCGGGCGCGGCCGTTCTCGTCGCTGAACAAGGCGCGCTGGCGCAGCGCCTCCTGCACCATGGTCTCGAAGGAATCCTGCGCGGCGAGCTGCGCCAGCAGGTCGAGCGCGCCGGCCTCCGCCCCGTCCGGATTCGCGGCGACGAGCGCGAGCAATTCACGCCGCGCCTCGCGCAGCATCTCGGCCTGGGCGAGATCGTCAGCCACCTCGAAGCGCGGCGGCACGTTCGCCTCGAAGGGCGCGGCCTGCAGCACGCGGGTGCAGAAGGCGTGGATCGTCTCGATGCGCAGGCCGCCCGGCGTCTCCAGCGCTTCGGCGAAGAGGCGGCGCGCCTTGGCTCGCTCGGCGAGGCTCGGCGTACGGCCGGTCAGGCTCGTCAGCTCTTTCGCAAGGACAGCCTCATCCAGCGTCGCCCAGGCACCGAGCGCCTTGAAGATGCGGTTCGCCATATTGGCGGCCGCCGCCTTGGTATAGGTGATGCAGAGCATGCGGCTCGGCTGCACGCCGTCGAGCAGCAGCCTGAGCACGCGGTTGACCAGCACATGGGTCTTGCCCGAGCCGGCATTGGCCGAGACCCAGGCGGAGAGGCCGGGGTCGGCCGCCAGCGCCTGGCGCTGATTGGTCAGCGGCGGGACGATCCAGCCCGGCTTCACGCCTCGCCTCCCTCGTCGCCACCGGGCGCCGCCGACCATTCCTTGACCCGCGCGAGATGGTCATAGGGGCTGGCGTAGCGGATGTAGTCCGGCGCGCGCCGCGAGACGTAAGGCTCGCGCCCGGAGCGCAGCGCGTCGAGATGCTTCAGCAGGTTGTCGAGATGGCGGGCCGCGACATCGGCGAGCGGCTCGCCGTCGAAATCGAGCGGCTTGTCCTTGGCCCAGCCCTTCGGGTCGTGATGCAGCTTCATGTAGATGACAGCCTCGACCGGTGTCGGACCGCTCAGCCCCTTGAAGCCCGCGCGCGCCGCGAGCTCCGCCTCCAGCGTCAGCTGCGGCGCGAAGCCCTTCTCCACCTGCGCCTTGCTCGGTGGCGCACCGGTCTTGAAGTCAACGATCCGCAATGCCGGCTCGCGCGTCAGTTCGATCCGGTCGGCCCGCCCGCTCAGGCGGAACTCGCTGCCATCGGCGAGCGTGAAGCTCGCTCCGGTGAAGAGCTCGACGCCGATGCGGCCGATGCCGGGGCGTCTGCGCTCCTCCCAGCGGATGAAATGCCCGGCCGTGAGCAGGAAGCGCGGCCACCAGAAGGCACGCACCTCGGGCACGTCGTCATAGTCGCGGAACAGCCGGTCGCCGATGTGGATCAGTTGCCCGAGCGCATCGGCGGGCAATTGCTCCGGATAGGTCGTGGTGAAGCTCTCGACGATGTTGTGCAGCAGCCGGCCGCGGTCCTGGGCGGTGGGATCCTCGATCAACGCGTCGAGCGCATCGAGCCTCAGGATCTTGCGGGCGTGGATCTGATAGGGGTCGCGATAGAGCGTCTCGACCTCGGTCACGCTGAGCGAGAGGGGTTGCAGCGCGCGCGGCGGCCGCGGCGCCGGACGCGCCACCGGCCGGGCATCGGCCGGAGCGCTGAGCAGGGCAGCGAGCCCGCGCAGGCGGTCGCCGTCCCGGCGCGCCCTGTCCCACGCCTCCTTCGGCGCCACTGCCTGGAGGCGCTGCCAGAAGCGCGAGGCGATGGTTTCGGCCTCGCCGACCTTGCGCGGCCGCGTCAGCGTGACCTCGCGCGCCATCAGCGCCTGGACGAAATCATGCGCCGTCTGGCCGATGCGGCGCTCCGGAGGCGAGAGGCCGAGCTCGGCGCGCATCGGCCGGTTGATGAAGGAATCGGTGGTGGTCTGCGGCGGCCAGACGGTCTCGTTGAGGCCGCCGAGCACGACATGGTCGGCTTCCAGCAGGCGCGCTTCGAGCAGGCCCCAGATCGCGACGCGGGGGTGGCCGGGCACCGCCCGCTTGACCGCCCGCTCGGCCAGGAGCCCGTCGAGGATCGCGACGAAATCCTGCGGCCACCCGCCGGCAGGGATCACCTCCTTCGCCGCGGCGAAGTCGTCGAACAGACCGGAAAGCGCCTCGCCGTCGGGGCCGACGAAGGCGAGCGGCGTGCCGGCTTCTGTTGCGCTGACGGCGGTGACGGCCGCCTGTGCCGCCGCAGCGACGGCGGCGAACGACGGTTCGTCGAGAAAGAGCGCCTCGAGCAGCGGCGCGCAGGCGGCTTCGAGCGCGTGAAGCACGACAGCGGCGGCGGCGGCATCCTCCGCCGCCAATCGTTTGCGCGGGCCGGGAACATGCCCACCATCACGCAATTCGTTCCATTGGCCGAGCGCGACATGCAGGCCGGCCAGCCCCCTGCCCACGGCATTGCCGCGCCAGCAGCCGATCTCCAGCGCCGCCGCGCCGCGCGTCAGAGCCTCCCGGCCGAGGCCCAGCCGGCAGAGCGGATGGGCGAAGAGCGGCACGAGCGTGGCCGGCGTCATCTGCGCCAGCGCCGCCTCCAGGATCAACCGCAACAGCGAGCCCGCCGGCCAGCGCCCCAGTGGCTGGCCCGCGGAATCGTCGACCTCGACGCCCCAACGCGCGAGCTCGACGGCGACGCGCTCGGCTAGGCCGCGATCGGGCGTGACCAGCGCGGCCCGCGCCTGCGGCCGCTCCAGCGTCTCGCGCAGGGCGATGGCGACGGCGAGCGCCTCCTCGCGCTCGTCGCCCGCCTCGACGATGCGCAGCCCGGCGAAACCTGCTTCCGCCTCGCCAGCCGCCACCCGCTGGCCGAGGCTGGCCCAGAGCTCCGTTACCGAGGCGGGCAGCATGGCCTCGCGCAGCAGGTCTCCCCGTGCATGGCGCGCGGCATCGGGAGTGGCGAGCGCCCGCACATCGGCACGCTCCGCGCCGAGCGTCTCCAACAGGTGGTGCAGCGCGGCCTGCGGATGCGACGGCGCAGGCTCCCGGCCAATGGCGTTCCAGGCCCGCTCGTCCAGCCCGAGATCGATACCGGGCAGGACGACCGCCCCGTTGGGAAGCCGCGCGATGGCCGAGAGCAGCCGGGCCGTGGCAGGGACCGTGCCTGTCGAGCCGGCGGCGATGATCGGGCCCCTCGCCCCGCCGGCGAGCAATCGCTCACGCTCGGCCGCCAGCATGCGGTTGCGGAATTCGGCCGGGTCGACCGCGCCCTGATCGGCCAGGATCTGCGGCCAGGCCTCGCCGAGGATGGCGAGGAAGCTGGCATTGAGCTGCCAGACCCGGTCGAAGCGGGCGGCATCGAGACTGGCGAGCTTCTCGACCAGCACGCCTTCCGTCTGCATCTGATCGAGCAGGGCGGCGAGGTCGCCGGCGAGCCCATAGGCCTCAGCCAGCGTCGCCGGCACCAGCGACGGCTCCGACGGGTCGAGCCTGAGATGGCTGCGATTGGCGCTGCGCCCCCAGGCGTCGACGAGCCGGGTGAGCAGCATGCGGCGCTGCAGCGGCTCGATCGGAACGAGGCGATCGCCCGCCCAGGCGCCGGAGCCGATCAGCGCCGTCTCGGCCTCGTCGACATCGCCGAGCGGCACGATGCGCGGCAGGAGCAGCGGCCTGCCACCGAGCTTCTCGGCCAGGATCGCGGTGAAGGCACGGGCGGCACGGCGCGTCGGCAGGTAGAGCGTCGCGCGTGCCATCGCCGCCGGATCGGCCGGGTCGTGGATCGCCCCCAGCCGCCCGTCCAGCATCGCTTCGGCCAGCACCTCGAGAAAGGAGGTTCCGGCCGGAATGCTGAACAGGTTGAGCTCAGGCATCGACCGGCTGCGCGGCGGCGAAGGCGGCCTCGGCCGGAGCGATCGCCTCCGGCCGATCGACATGCAGCCAGCGCCCTTCGAGAACATGGCCTGAGAGACGCCCGCGCGCGATGGCGCGGTCGAAAAGCAGGTTGAACGAGAACGAGGCCGGCGTATCCACGAAGAAGTCCGGCGTCACGATCGCGACGCCGGCATAAACGTAAGGCGCGCTCGCGGCCGCGCCGCGCCGCGTCAGGCGCCCTGCCTCGTCGCGGAAGAAGTCGCCCGGGCCGTTGAAGCCGACGCTGCTCTCGCGCTCCGCCAGCAGCAGCAGCATGTCCATCGTCTCGCCGTCCCAGGCGGCGGCCATCGCCCCGAAATTGGAGATGCCCCGCTCGCTCCAGAGCGAATCCGAGTTCACGCTGAAGAACGGCCCGTCGCCGAGCAGCGGCAAGGCCTTCTTGGCGCCGCCGCCGGTTTCGAGCAACTCGCCGCGTTCGTCCGAGATCACAATGCGGGGGCGCGTCCGGCCTGCCAGATGCGCCTCGACCTGCCCGGCGAGGTGATGGACGTTGACGACCGCCTCCTCGATGCCGGCGTCGGCCAGCCTGTCCAGCGCATGGTCGAGCATCGCCTTGCCGCCGATCCTGACCAGCGGCTTCGGCAGCGTGTCGGTGATCGGGCGCATGCGCTGCCCAAGCCCGGCGGCAAGCACCATCGCCCGGCGGATCGGCGGCGAAGCGGTTGATGTCACGCGAATCTCCCGGAACGGACGGTTGGCCATGCATAGCGCGTCATGGCCGGGCTTGTCCCGGCCATCCACGGCCTTGCCGATCGGAGGTTGTTTCAAGACGTGGATTGCTCGCCACAAGGGCGAGCATGACGCGGAGGCTTCACTTCGCCTCGAACAGCGTCGGCATATGCGCCTGGTACCAGGCCTTCAGCTCCTCGAGCGCCGGATGTTCGAGATTGCGGCGCAGATAGCCCTCGATCCGCGGCAGGTGCTTGAGATAGCCGGGCTTGCCGTCGCGCTTGTCGAGGCGGGCGAAGATGCCCGCGATCTTGGTGCTGCGCTGGGCCCCGAGGATCGCATAGGCGCGGGCGAAATCGGCGAGGTCGAAATCGGGCGCGTCGGAGCGCCGCGCCGCGCCATAGGCGGCGAGCAGCCTGAGCTCCAGCGAGGCCGGCACGTCGATGCGCGCATCCTGGCCGAGCGAGGCGAGGTCATAGGCGGGGTGACCGAGCACCGCGTCCTGGAAGTCAATCAAGCCGAGCCGGGCATGGCCTTCCCGTTTCTCCAGCCAGATCAGGTTCGGCGAGTGGAAATCACGCAGCGTCCAGGTCGCGGGCTGGGCCAGGATCTCCTCGAAAAGTTTGCCCCAGATCCGCGCGAACTCGGCCTGCGTCACCGCCGGCAGCGTCACCCCGGCGATATGCGGCGCATACCATTCGAGGATCAGCTCGGTCTCGATCGCGAGCGCCTGCCGGTCGTATTCCGGGATCACATGGTCGCGCCCCTCCGCCACCGGCAGGATCGCCGGCAGGGTGTGGCGGTGGAGATCGGCAAGCAGCCGCGCGCCCGCCTCGTAGCGCTCCGCGATCGGCTGACGCTCGGCGTCGATCACGCCTTCGTCGCCAAGGTCCTCGATAACGAGCAGGCCGGTCGTCAGGTCCTCGGCGTGGATCTCGGGCGCCGAAAAGCCGAGCGAGCGCAGGCCGCGGTCCATGCCGACGAAGGCCTCGACGTTCTCGGCGAGGTGCGCGAGCGCGCTGTAGGGCTTGCCGAGGCGGATCGGCGGGCCGTCCGGCCGCGGCGGCGAGATCATCAGCACGGCCGTCTCGCCGCTCGGCCGCGTCAGGCGCTCATAGGCCCGCGTCGAGGCGTCGCCGAGCATGAAGTCGCGGCGCGCATCGCCCCAGCCGGCGGCATCGAGCAGGCGCCGCGAGGCGACGGCGATGGCGAGTCGCTGCTTCCAGAGCACGCCGCCCGAGAGGTCGGCGATCCGGCCGGTCTCCGGGCTGTCGGGATCGATGTCGAGCACGATGTCGAGCCTGCGGCCGGCGGGCAAGCGCGTCCCGGCGCGGTCCGGCCACTCGACCAGCGTGATCAGGCGCTCGATATCCTCGACCAGGCCGATATCGTCCAACTCGTCAGGCGTGCGCACCCGGTAGAGATCGGCGTGCAGCACGAGGCCGCGCGGCGTGTCGTAGCTCTGGACCAGGGTGAAAGTCGGGCTCGGCGCCTCGAGCGCCGGATCGCCGGCGAGCTCGCGCAGGATGGCCCGCGCCAGCAGCGACTTGCCGGAGCCGAGATGGCCGGAGAGCGCGACGACGTCGCCCGGCTTCAGAATGGCGGCGATGTCGGCGGCGAGACGTAGCGTCGCCGCCTCGTCCGCCAGCAGGAGCCGGTGCAAACCGGCCTTGCGGGCTTCTTCGATCATTCAGCGGCGTCCGAAAGCGGCAACCCCTGGGCGGGAAAGATCGCCGTGACCCGCGTGCCGCGGCCCGGCACGGAATCGAGCTCCACATGGCCACCATGCAGCTCGACGATGGAGCGGACGATCGAGAGCCCGAGGCCGACGCCGCGATGGCTAGAGCCGAGGGAATGGCTCTCGAAGCGCTCGAAGACCTTCTCCTTGACCTCGGCAGGGATGCCGCGGCCCTGATCGGCCACGCCGATGCGGATGTCGCTGCCCTGCCGGGTGGCGCTGACGGAGACCGTCTGCCCGGGGGAGGAGAAGCCGATCGCATTGGAGAGCAGGTTGAACAGCACCTGCCGCAGGCGCTTGCCGTCGGCGCGCAGCGGGCCGGTGCGCGGGTCGATCTCGACCTTGAGCTCGAGCCGGCTGTCGATCAGCCGGTCGTGCAGCCCGGCCGCGGCCTGGGCGATGGTGTCGGCAACGTCGACATCCTGGATCTCCAGCGTCAGCGCGCCATTGTCGATGGTGGCGAGGTCGAGAATGTCGTTGATGATCGCAAGCAGCGCGCCCGAGGAGCGCACGATATGCGAGGTGTAGTCGCGCTGCTTGTCGTTGAGCGCGCCGACGGTCTCGGTGCCGAGCAGCTGAGCAAAACCGATGATGTTGGTGAGCGGCGAGCGCAGCTCGTAGGAAACGTGATGGACGAAGTCCTCGCGCAGCCGCGAGACGCGCTCCAGCGCCTCGTTCTTGTCGGTCAGCGCCCGCTCGACATTCACGCTGGCGGTGACGTCGGCGAAGGAGATCAGCGTCGCTCCGTCCGGCAGCGGCGCGGCCGCCATGTCGAGCACGGTGCCGTCCCGCCGTTCCATCCGGCAGCGGTAATCCTCGCGCGCGTCGCGCACGCCGGTGACGACGCTGTGCAGCTCGGTCCAGACCTCATCCTGCGGGAAGAGCGGCCGGCAGAGGCGAATGACCTCGTCGATATGCGGGGCGCTGGCGGCAAGGTCCCCGCCCGGGATACGCCAGGACTGGGAGAAGGCCGGGTTCGAGAGCTTGAGCCGCCCGTCCGAGCCGAACACTGCGACGCCCTCGCGCAGCGAATCCAGCGTCTCGCGCTGAGTGCGGGAGAGCGCGTTGAAGCGGGATTCGAGCGTGAAGCGCTCGGTGACGTCGTCATAGAGATAGGTGACACCGCCCTGGGGATTGGGGCTCGCGACGACATGGATGGTGCGCCCGTCCGGCAGGTACCACCAGTCCTCGCTGGCGCGGGTCGCCGTATAGGCGGCCTGGGCCGCCGCCTTCCAGCTGCGATAGTCGCCGAGCTCGGGCAGGCGCCGCTCGGCGCGCAGGCGGTCGAGGATCTCGCCATCGGTGGGCTGGCCATCGAGGAAGCCGGCCTCCAGCGACCAGAGCGCGTCGAACCCGGAGTTGCGATAGAGCAGGCGCTGGGCACCGTCGAAGACGGCGACCGCCGTCTTGAGTCGGTCGAGCGTGCGGACATGGGCGTCCATCTGGCGCTGGAGATCGGCCCTGACCGCCTCCAGCTCGCTCATATCGGTGGCGAAGCCGGCAAAACCGGTCACGGCCGGCAGTTCGACGATGTCGAGCGTGCGGCGCTGGCCGGCGACGACCGCCGGAGCACGCACCGCGAAGGGCCCGCCCTCGCGCCGCGCCCGCGCCGCAGCCTCGCGCTCGGCCCGATCGAGAAGCTCGAGCCCGGCCTTCACCGCCGTCGCCGCATCGGCCGCCTCGACGGCCCGGGCATAGGCCGCGTTGACCCAGGTCAGACGGCCATCGGCATCGCGCGTCCAGGCCGGGTGCGCCAGGCCTGCCAGCAGATTGGAAAGAGCCGCATGATCGGCAGTGACGCGCTCCAGCTCGCCGCGCAGCGTCATGACCTGCGCGCGCTCGCCGGTGACCTCGCGGAAACGGATCACCGCCCGCCCGGCGACGGGCCGGCCTTCGACATCGATGAAGGGCCCGGCCTTGCTGCGCAAGGTGAAGCCGAAGGCCTCGCCACGGTCCTTCAGCGCGTCCGTGGCCAGTTCCAGCCGCTTGGCGTCCGCCGGTGCCGCCCAGCTGCCATAGGCCAGGGCAAGGGCGGCGCCGGGCGCGCCCAGGAAACCGCTATCGCCCTCGAAGACGGGCTGCGCATCACGGCCGTTCCAGCTCACCACCACCTGCGGATCGGCGCCGAGCAGGATGGAGAGGCGCTCCTGATGGCTGCGCGCGGCCTCGAGCTCGGCCGCCAGCCGCGCCTCGCGCTTCTGCCAGCGCGTCCGCTCGCGCACATAGACCAGCGATGTCGTGGTGGCGAAGACGGTCAGGCCTGCCAGAACCAGAGAGAGTGCGCCGGTGTTCATCAGGTCGATCCGCACCGGCGCGAGCCACTCGCTCTGCGCCATGGCCGTGCCGGGAGCGGAAGCGACAGCAAGGACGGGAAGCCATGCGCGCGGATACCAGCCGCCGCCACCCTGCCCCTGTCGCTTAACCCGTCTCATCCTGCGTCCGTCATCTCTCCGGCGGCACGGAGCCGCCAAGTCCATCGGGCTCGTCGGAATCGGCTTCGAGGAGCCGGCTGGTCGCCGCCCCTGGGGGCCGATACATGCTCGCCACCACGCCAATCACATCAGAGCTTCGGTCGGGCCCGCAGCATGGCGGCAGCCCGAATCAGTCCCACTGTAATCACCGCTGGAGTCCGTCAGGAAGTGCTTAATCGCGGGTAAATGGCGAGAATTGCGAAGCGAGTCCCGCCCGCACCGGCGAAAAACAAGAAGTAGACCACCACGTCACTCCAACCACTATTAGTGGTATCGACCTGACGACTCATGCGACGATGCCGGCATGAAAAAAGGCCCGGCTTGCGCCGGGCCTCGGGTTTCTCGCCGCTATGCGGATGTCAGTAGCGGTAGTGCTCGGGCTTGAACGGGCCGGCCTGCGGCACGCCGATGTACTTCGCCTGGGCGTCGTTGAGCTTGGTGAGCTTGGCGCCGACCTTGGCAAGGTGGAGCGCCGCGACCTTCTCGTCGAGATGCTTCGGCAGGGTGTAGACGTTGTTCTCGTAATTGGCGTGGTGGTTCCAGAGCTCGATCTGGGCGAGCGTCTGGTTCGAGAACGAGCAGGACATCACGAAGGACGGGTGGCCCGTGGCGTTGCCGAGGTTCACGAGGCGACCTTCCGAGAGCAGGATGATGCGCTTGCCGTCGGGGAACTCGATCTCGTCGACCTGCGGCTTGACGTTGTCCCACTTGAAGTTCTTCAGGCCGGCGACCTGGATCTCCGAGTCGAAGTGGCCGATGTTGCAGACGATGGCGCGGTGCTTCATCGCGCGCATGTGGTCGACGGTGATGACGTCGAGATTGCCGGTAGCGGTGCAGAAGATGTCGCCGCGCGGCGCGGCGTCTTCCATGGTCACGACCTCGTAGCCTTCCATCGCCGCCTGCAGGGCGCAGATCGGGTCGATCTCGGTGACGAGCACGCGGCAGCCGGCCTGGCGCAGCGAGGCGGCCGAACCCTTGCCGACGTCGCCATAGCCGGCGACGACCGCGACCTTGCCCGACATCATGACGTCGGTGCCGCGGCGGATGGCGTCGACGAGCGACTCGCGGCAGCCATAGAGGTTGTCGAACTTCGACTTGGTGACGCTGTCATTGACGTTGATCGCCGGGAACGGCAGGCGGTTGGCCTTGGCCAGCTCGTAGAGGCGGTGCACGCCGGTGGTGGTCTCCTCGGAGACGCCCTTGATCGCTGCGCGGGTCTTGGTGAACCAGCCCGGATTGGCCTTGAGCTGGCGCTTGATCAGCGCGAAGAAGATCGTCTCTTCCTCATTGCCCGGCTTGTCGAGGAAGGCGGCGTTGCCGGCCTCGGCCTCGGCGCCGAGGATGATCAGCATGGTCAGGTCGCCGCCGTCGTCCAGGATCATGTTCGGCGTGCCGCCGTCGCCCCAGGTGGCAGTCTTCAGAACGTACTCCCAGTACTCCTCCAGCGTCTCGCCCTTGATGGCGAAGACCGGGGTGCCGGTCGCGGCGATCGCAGCGGCGGCATGGTCCTGGGTCGAGAAGATGTTGCAGGAGGACCAGCGCACATCGGCGCCGAGATCCTTCAGCGTCTCGATCAGCACGGCGGTCTGGATGGTCATGTGCAGGCAGCCGGCGATGCGGGCGCCCTTGAGCGGGGCCTTGCCCTTGTTCTCGGCGCGCACCGCCATCAGGCCCGGCATCTCGTCCTGGGCCATGTTGATTTCCTTGCGGCCGTAATCCGCAAGCGCGATGTCCTTGACGATGTAATCCGACACGGGTGGGCTCCAATCGCTGACGCCTGAATGTGGCAGGCTCTCTAGCAGCGCGGGGCGCGGAGCGCAATCAAAGATATAAAGATGTCTTTATGTGTCAGAGCGGGATGACTGGCGCCGCCGTCATGCTCGCCCTTGTGGCGAGCATCCACGCCTTGAACATCGCGCTTCACGAAGGAAGACGTCATGGTCGGGACAAGTCCCACCATGACGTCGAGAGGCCAGGGGCTACCAGCGCCATGGTTCGCGAAGGATGCGCAACGAAATTCGCCCCCCTGAAGAGCTGAACAAATAACCAGCCAAGAGCGAGGGCGACGCCGGCAGCCTGAGCGAACGCCAGCAGTGCCAGCGCGTCGCGCCAGATGCGACAGCCCTATTCCCCCTCGCCGAACCGGTCGGCGATCAGGGCCGCGAGCGCATCGAGCGCCGGCTTCGCCTCGCTTCCCTTCGCGACGATGGTGATGGTCGAGCCGATGCCGGCGCCGAGCGTCAGGACGCCCATGATCGAGGTGGCGCCGACCGTCTCGCCGCAGCGGCTCACCGTGATGTCGGCGTCATAGCGGGCGGCGCATTGCACGAATTTCGCCGTGGCGCGGGCGTGCAGCCCCTTCTTGTTGACGATCTCGAACTCGCCGTAGAGGGCGCCGGCGGGAATCTCGACTTCGGGGCAGTCGCAGTCTTCTTCCATCCCGCCCTCTCCGCGCGGCTACTTTCCAGCCAGCACGCGGCTGGCGACCGTGATGTATTTTCGCCCCGCATCCTGCGCGCTGGTCACGGCATCGTCGAGGGTCTTTTCCTCGCGGACGCTGGCGAGCTTGATCAGCATCGGCAGGTTGACACCGGCGACCACATCGACCCGGCCGGGCTCCATCACCGAAATCGCGAGGTTGGACGGCGTGCCGCCGAACATGTCGGTCAGGATAATGACGCCGTCGCCGTTCTCGACCTGCTCGACGGCAGCGATGATGTCGCGGCGGCGGCTCTCCATGTCGTCATCGGGAGCGATGGCGATCGTCGCCAGATGCGACTGGGGGCCGACGACATGTTCCAGGGCGGCGCGGAACTCCGTCGCCAGATGCCCATGAGTCACGAGGACCAGTCCGATCATTCAATCCAGCACCGGAGAGCGCCCATCGGCGCCCGGACAAGGTCGCGGTTTATGCGGCAGGTGCGAGACAATCGCAAGATGCCAGCCGTCAAACTTGTCGAAATCGTGGTTACGAGCCCGGCTCTGTGAATAAGTCGAGGGCCGCCAGCACGAGGCGCTCGTCGCCGGGGCGACCGGCGACCCGCAGGCGCGGCAGGTCGACGCCGGCGAGGCTGTCGACGAGATCCTCGGGCTCCGGCATCCGCACCGGCTCCTCGCCGATCAGGTCGACCGCGAGCCTGACCACCGCCGCGCCGGTGAAGGGCTCCGGCGTCAGCCCCAGGCCACGCCGCTCGACGATGCCCTCCAGCGGCGCGACCGGCCGGGCGAGCAACCGCTCGCCGGCGGCGCTCACGGCTACCCGATCGTCGGCCACCAGCCGGGCAAAGCGGCCGGACTGGCGCGCCAGGCCGATCAGCGCCAGCGCCAGGGACGACTTGCCGCTGCCGGACGCGCCGCGGATCAGGATGCCGGCCTCGCCGACCGTGATCGCGGTGGCGTGGATGCGCTCGGCGGCAGCCGTCGCGCGGGCCGGCCTGCGCACGTCAGGAGACATGCGGATAGGCCGACGGCAGGCAGACGATGAAGCGGGCGCCGATCCGTGGCGCCTCGCCGTCGGGCCCGACCGGCCCCAGCCGGTTCTCCGCCCGGATCGAGCCGCGATGGGCCTCGACGATCTGGCGCGAGATCGACAGGCCGAGGCCGGAATTCTGGCCGAAGCCCTCATTGGGGCGGTCGGTATAGAAGCGCTCGAAGATGCGCTCCAGCGCATGCGGCTCGATGCCCGGCCCCTCATCCTCGACCGTGACGAGCACGTCGTTGGCAACGCGCGAGATCCCGACCCTGACCGGCTTGTCGGGCGGCGAGAAGGAGCGGGCGTTGTCGATCAGATTGACCAGCACCTGGCCGATCCGGGAATCATGGCCCATCACCAGGAAGGAATCGGCGCCCGGCCTCAGGCTGCGCCGGTCGCTGGTCAGCTCGATCTTCGCCTGGCCCGGGCGCGTCTCGTTCTGGATCGTCACCACCGCCTCGAGCACCTGGGCGACGTCGACGGGCGCGGAATCGTTGCGGGCGAGCTCGGCGTCGAGGCGCGAGGCGTCGGAGATGTCGGAAATCAGCCGGTCGAGCCGGCGCACATCGTGCTGGATCACCGAGAGCAGGCGCCCGCGCGACTCGTCGCTCTTGGCGCGAGGCAGGGTCTCGACGGCGCTGCGCAGCGAGGTCAGCGGGTTCTTCAGCTCATGCGCGACGTCGGCCGCGAAGCTCTCGATCGCCTCGATGCGGCTGTAGAGCGCCTTGGTCATGTCGCGCAGCGTGCCCGAAAGATGGCCGATCTCGTCGTGACGACTGCTGAAATCCGGGATCTGCTCGCGCGACTTGACGCCGCGGCGCACGCGCTGGGCAGCGTCGGCGAGCTTGCGGATCGGTTCGGCGATGGTGCCGGCGAGCAGCACCGAGAGCACGATCATCACGCCCGCCGCCACGGCGAAGACCTGAAAGATCGCGAAGCGCTCGGCGGCGATGACCGCGTCGATGTCGCCGCCCTGCGTCGAGAGCAGCAGTGCCCCCTTCACCGTGCGGAAGCGCTGCACCGGCACGGCCACCGAAACGATGGTCTGGCCGCGGGTGTTGACGCGCACGACGCTCGCCGGCGAGCCGTTCAGCGCCCTGGCGACCTCGGGATAGGACTTGCCGTTGGCGTTCTCGAAATCGTCATAGGTCGGCACGTCGGCCTTGCCGAGACGGTTGCGAAGCATGTTCCAGGTGCGCTCGAGCAAGGGCGGCTCATCCGGCTCGCCGACGCGCGGCAGGTCCAGCCGCAGCACGTCGCCGCGCGAATAGAGGCTGCGCGAGTCGAGGGTGAGCATGCCGTCCTTGTCGTAGACCCGCGCCCGGGTCTTGGTCGGCGTCACCAGCCGGCGCAGCAGGGGCGCGACCTTCTCGGGGTTGATCGAGAAGTCCAGCGGATCCTCGGCGATGCCGGCGCTCTCGCCGGCCTGGAGCTGCAGCAGCTTGTCCGGATCGATGGTGATCGTGTCGATCTCGACCGTGGCCGAGGAGGCGATGGCGCCGGCGATGATCTCGCCCTGGGTGAGCAGGCTCTGGACGCGCGCTTCGATCAGCCCCTCGCGGAACTGGTTGAGATAGAGGAAGCCGAGCAGCAGCGCGACAAGGCCGCCGAGATTGAGGACGAGGATACGCCGCGTCAGGCTCGACGCCGCGCGCAGCGAGACCGCCCGCGCCGCGCGGCGCCAGGCCAGCCCGACGCGCCGACGCAGCACCCCCCGCCAGCCGGCTGGCGATGACATGCGGGCCTCGTTGTCGACGGTTGCCATGGCTGCGGCTTGCTTCCCGCTCGAGAGCCTGTGCCCGCGCGGCGAATCCGGCGCGGCTCCGGCCTTCCTTGCCTCAGACTTCCTTGAAACGATAGCCCACGCCGTAGAGCGTCTCGATCATGTCGAAATCGGCATCGACCTGATTGAACTTCTTGCGCAGGCGCTTGATGTGGCTGTCGATGGTGCGGTCGTCGACATAGACCTCGTCATCATAGGCCGCATCCATCAGCGCATTGCGGCTCTTCACCACGCCCGGGCGCTGCGCCAGCGACTGCAGGATCAGGAACTCGGTGACGGTTAGCGTCACCGGCTCGCCCTTCCAGGTGCAGGTATGGCGCTCGGGGTCCATGCGCAGCAGGCCGCGCTCGAGGGCCTTGGCATCCTCCGCGCGGGCCGTGACGGTCGCGTCCCGCGCGCCGGCCCGGCGCAGGATGGCCTTGACGCGCTCGACCAGCAGACGCTGGGAGAACGGCTTCCGGATGAAATCGTCGGCGCCCATCTTCAGGCCGAAAAGTTCGTCGATCTCCTCGTCCTTCGAGGTCAGGAAGATGACCGGCAGGTCGGATTTCTGGCGCAGACGACGCAGCAGCTCCATGCCGTCCATGCGCGGCATCTTGATGTCGAAGATCGCCAGATCCGGCGGATTCTGCTTGAGGCCGTCGAGGGCGGAAGCACCGTCCGTATAGGTCATGATGCGATAGCCCTCAGCTTCGAGGGCGATGGAAACCGACGTCAGGATGTTGCGGTCGTCATCGACCAGCGCAATCGTTGGCATAAGTCACAGGCCTCTTCGGCTCGTTACAATAAGGCTGCTCACTCTCCTGCGAGAGCGGCCAAAGCATGGCTGCAATCTAGCGAGGTCGCGGCGAATTCGCTATGGCTCAACGCATCGGTGCGGCGATGGTTCGCCGCCGAGGCGACGCGCCGCACGCTCCCGAAACGGAAAACGACGATGACCACGCCCTCCGTCCGACCCGCCATCACGCCGCGCGGCCTCGAGCTCGGCGGCAATGCCCCGGCCGATTTCGAGCCGGTCGCGATGGCGCGGACTGTGCTGCGCACGGCCCGCATCGCCGCGCTCGCCACGCTCGATCCCGCGAGCGGCTTCCCGCTCGCGACGCTGACCAACGTCGCCACCGATGTCGACGGCAGCCCACTGTTCCTGGCCTCCAAACTGTCGCTGCACACCCGCAACATCGAGGCCGACCCGCGGATCTCGCTGCTGGTGTCATCGCTCGGCAAGGGTGACCCGCTCGCCAATTCCGCCCGGCTCAGCGTCGTCGGGCGAGCAGAGCACTGCACGGACCCGAACGCCAAGCGGCGTTTCCTCGCGCGCCATCCCAAGGCGAAGCTCTATGCCGACTTTCCCGACTTCTCGCTGTTCCGCCTCGCCGTGCTGGGCTTCCACCCCAATGGCGGCTTCGCCCGGGCCGGCGAGATCGCCGTCGGCGAGGTGCTGCTCGACCTCGAAGGCTGCGAGGCGCTGATCGCGGCCGAGGACGGCGCGGTCAGCCATATGAACGAGGACCATGCCGAGGCGCTGGGTCTCTACGCCACCAGGCTCATGGGCTTGCCCGAAGGGCGCTGGAAGGCGACCGGCCTCGATCCGGAAGGGCTCGACCTGGTCTGCGGCGACGACGCCGCCCGGCTCGTCTTCCCCGAGCGCGTCAGCGACCCGGCCGCGCTGCGGCGGGTGCTGGTCGCGCTTGCGGAGAAGGCGCGCGCGACAGGCTGACGCCGCGCCGGCCGGCGCGCTTTCGCCGCGCTGGAGCGCCCCGATCTTTCAATCGATTTAGGCTCAGAACCGCCGTTTTTCGCGGGTTGGATGACTTGAGCCCGCGCCGGCATCGCCCTAAAGACCGGGCAAGGCCTCGCGGCCTCGCTCCTCGACGTTCGGGCGCTCCCGCGTCCGCGCGCATTCGCCAAGACAACCGGCCCAGACGGTGACGGCCGGCCCGGAGGAATTCAGTGAACAATATCGGTCAGTTCAACGCCGCCCATGGTGCCGAGGGCTTCGGCTTTCGCAAGCTCGAGGCCGTGCACTGGAACCTGGAAGCGCCGCATATCTACGAGGCGTCGCTACGCCGGAATGAATCCCAGCTCGCGCGCGGCGGCGCGCTCTGCGCCGACACCGGCAGCCACACCGGCCGTTCGCCCAAGGACAAGTTCACGGTGCGCGATGCGCTGACCGAGAACACCGTCTGGTGGGACAACAACCAGGCGATGACGCCGGAGCATTTCGAGACCCTGCTCGGCGACTTCCTGGCCCATGCCGAGGGCAAGGAACTGTTCGCCCAGGACCTCTATGGCGGCGCCGACCCGGCCCACCGCGTCAAGGCTCGGGTCTACACGGAGATGGCCTGGCACTCGCTGTTCATCCGCAACCTGCTCATCCGCCCGACCCGCGACGAGATCGCCGCCTATGTGCCGGAGCTGACGATCGTCGACCTGCCGAGCTTCAAGGCCGATCCGAAGCGCCATGGCTGCCGCAGCGAGACCGTCGTCGCCATCGATTTCACCCGCAAGATCGTGCTGATCGGCGGCTCGGCCTATGCCGGCGAGATGAAGAAATCGGTCTTCACCTATCTGAACTTCGTGCTGCCGACCAAGGGCGTGGTGCCGATGCACTGCTCGGCCAATGTCGGCTCCAAGGACGATTCCGCCATCTTCTTCGGCCTCTCCGGCACCGGCAAGACGACGCTCTCGGCCGATCCCGAGCGCACGCTGATCGGCGATGACGAGCATGGCTGGTCGAAGGAGGGCATCTTCAACTTCGAGGGCGGCTGCTACGCCAAGACGATCCGCCTCTCGGCCGAGGCCGAGCCGATGATCCATGCCGCCTCGCTGCGCTTCGGCACGGTGCTCGAGAACATCGTCATGGACCCGATCACCCGCGAGGTCGACTTCGACGACCAGAGCAAGACCGAGAACACCCGCTCGGCCTATCCGCTCGACTTCATCCCGAACGCCTCGCGCACGGGCCGCGCCGGCATCCCGAAGAACATCGTGATGCTGACCGCCGACGCCTTCGGCGTGATGCCGCCGATCGCCAAGCTGACCCCGGCCGAGGCGATGTACCACTTCCTCTCCGGCTACACCGCCAAGGTCGCCGGCACGGAGCGCGGCCTGACCGGTGTCGAGCCCGAGTTCTCGACCTGCTTCGGCTCGCCCTTCCTGCCGCGGCATCCGTCGGAATACGCCAACCTGCTGCGTGACTTCATCGCCAAGCACCATGTCGATTGCTGGCTGGTGAACACCGGCTGGACCGGCGGCCAGTACGGCACCGGCCGGCGCATGCCGATCCGCGTCACCCGCCGCCTGCTCTCGGCCGCGCTCGACGGCTCGCTGAACCGCGCCGATTTCCGCCGCGACCCCTATTTCGGCTTCGCGGTGCCGAGCTCGGTCCCCGGCGTCGAGCCGCACATCCTCTATCCGGTGAAGACCTGGGCCGACAAAGCCGCCTTCGCCGAGACGGCGAAGAACCTCGTCGGCATGTTCGCCAAGAACTTCGCGAAGTTCGAGGCCCATGTCGACGACGCGGTGAAGGCAGCGGCGCCGACGAATTACCTCGCGGCCTGAGGCTTCCTCCCTGCGCCATCCCGGACAAGCCGCATGAGCGGCGCCGATCCGGGATGACCGCGTTTGGGATGCCACGATAAATCGGTTACGAGAGGCGGCCATGGGCCGCCTCTTTTTCGTCGTGCTGAAGCTTCTCCTCACCCTCGTCATTCTCGGCGCCGCAACCTGGGGCACGGGCTTCCTGCTGTTCCGCCTCGCGGGCGCGACTGCGATCGTGGCGGCGATCGGCTTCGGCATCGCGGCGCTTGCGGGCCTGGTCGGCATCTGGACCAGCGATGCCCGCCTGCCGCTCGGCTTCGCCATGGTCTTCGTCGGGCTTCTCTCCTGGTGGAGCAGCTTCCAGCCCTCGCATGACCGGAACTGGATCCCGGAACTGGCGCGGCTGCCGACGATCACGCAGGAAGGCGAGGTGCTCACCGTCAACAACCTGCGCCATTTCCGCTGGCGCACGGAAGAGGATTACGACCAGCGCTGGGAGACGCGCCGCTACAACCTCGCCGCCGTCACCGGCGCCGACGTCTTCCTGACCTATTGGTCGGGCGAAGCGATCGCGCATCTGCTGGTGAGCTTCACCTTCTCGGATTCGGTGCCGCTGACCTTCTCGATCGAGGTCCGGCGCGAGCAGGGTGAGGAATGGTCGGCGCTGGCCGGCTTCTTCCGCAGCTACGAGATGGCCTATGTCGCGGCCGACGAGCGCGATATCGTCGGCCTGCGCACCCATGCGCGGCGGGAAGATGCGCGCCTCTTCCGCCTCAGCGCCTCGGCCGGGCAGGCGCGCGACCTGCTCCTCGCCTATGTCGCGGATATCAACGATCTCGCGGCCAGGCCGCGCTGGTACAACACGTTGATGACCAACTGCACGACGGTGGTCTATCACCTCGTCGGCAGCGTCGCGCCGGGCTGGAAGTTCTCGCTGCCGCTCGACCCGCGGGTGCTGCTCTCCGGCTATCTGCCGAGCTATCTCCAGCAGATCGGCGCGATCCGGCAGGACATCCCGCTGGAGGAGCTGGTCCGGCTCGCCCGCATCGGCGACCACGCCCGCACGCTCTCGCTCGACGACCCGGACTTCTCGGCGAAGATCCGGGAAGGCGTGCCGACCGGGCGGCCTTGAGAGCGTCGTGAAAGGCGTCATCCCGCACGCGCTGCAGCATGTGAATGCTGCTGCGCAGATGCGGGACCGCTTTCAAGAATGGGCGCCTCTTCCGTGAGACGACTCCGTGTCTGCGCAGCGGCACTGCGCGCCGCAACGCGCAGGGGACGACAGCTACCGGAAGAACAGGAAGGTCTGCACCACGAAGAGCGGGATCAGGATCGCGCCGGACCAGAGCATGTAGCCGAAGAAGGAGGGCATCGCGACCTTCCGGTCCTTGGCGATGGCGTAGACCATGAAGTTCGGCGCGTTGCCGATATAGCTGTTGGCCCCCATGAAGACCGCGCCGGCCGAGATCGCTGCGAGCGTCAGCGCCCCCTGCGTCATCAGCGCCTTGGGGTCGCCGCCGGCGAGCTCGAAGAAGACGAGATAGGTCGGGGCATTGTCCAGGAAGGAGGAGAGCAGGCCCGTCAGCCAGAAATAGGCGGCGACGTTCGCGCTGCCATCGGCGTTGCTGACCAGCCCGACCAGCGGCGCGAAGGCGCCGTCCCGCCCGGCCTGGAGCATCGCCAGAACCGGGATGATGCAGATGAAGATGCCGGCGAAGAGCTTGGCGACCTCCTTGATCGGCCCCCAGCTGAATTCGTTGCCGGCGCGGACCGGGCGCGGCGTCAGCTTGAGCGACAGGCCCGCGAGAACGAGCAGGATCACGTCCCGGGCGAGGTCCTGCAGCTCGAGATGGACGCCGTGCAGATCGAAGACGATGCCCGGCTTCCAGTTGGCCGACATCAGGATCGCGGCGATGACGCCGGCCAGCAGCAGGATGTTGACCTTGCCCCAGAGCTTGATGGCGCGATCGGGCGTCGGGTCCTTGAGCTTCGGATAGCCCTCCTCCTTGCGGAAGAGCCAGCTGTCGAGCGCGTAGAACAGCGCCAGCAGCACCACCACGGCAAAGCCGGTCTCGGGCAGCAGATGCGTCGTCGTCCAGAAGAAGTCGACGCCGCGCAGGAAGCCGAGGAAGAGCGGCGGGTCGCCGAGCGGCGTCAGCGAGCCGCCGATATTCGAGACCAGGAAGATGAAGAAGATCACGACATGGACGTTGTGGCGGCGGTCGTCATTGGCCCGCAGCAGCGGCCGGATCATGATCATCGAGGCGCCGGTCGTGCCGACGACGCTCGCCATCGCCGTGCCGAGCGCGAGCAGGACGGTGTTGGTCGCGGGCGAGCCGTGCAGATTGCCCGAGACGAGGATGCCGCCCGCGATGGTGAAGAGCGCGAAGAGCAGGATGATGAAGGGCAGGTATTCGAGCAGCGCGGTGTGCAGCAGCGCGCCCAGCGCCGCGTCGAAGCCGCGGCTGAGGACGAGCGGGATCAGCAGCAACGCGGCCCAGAAGGCGGCGAACTTGCCGTAGTGATGTTCCCACAGATGCGGGAACAGGATCGGGCCGAGCGCGATCGAAAGCAGCATGCCGGCGAAGGGCAGCGCCCAGGCGACGCCCATCGAGGCGCCGCCGATGTTCCCCGCCGCCAGCGCCGGCACCGGTGCGAGGAACGCCCCTGCCGCGACGCCGAGCGCGCCCAACCCGTTCCGCATCGCGATGTCCTTAAGGCTTCGGCGGTGCGCCGATCGTGGGCGGCGCGTTGAGATCGAACCCGCCTGGGAGCCCCGGTCCGCCGAGGCCTGGGATCTGGATGGACTCGAACTGCTTGTCGATGGCCTTCTGGTCGAGCTGCACGGCGGA
>NZ_FUYX01000019.1 GCF_900168195.1 Allobosea thiooxidans
ACCGACCGCATGGTCGACTTCTATCTGGAGAAGGGCGCGACCGGTCTCACCGTGCTCGGCATGATGGGCGAGGCGCCGAAGCTGACGGCGGACGAATCCCGCATCTTCGTGCGCCGCGTGCTGAAGCGGGTGGACGGCCGCGTCCCGGTCGTCGCCGGCGTCTCGGCGTCCGGCTTCGCCGCGATGCGCGAGCTCAGCGACAGCGTGATGGGCGACGGCGCTGCCGGCGTGATGGTCGCGCCGCCCTCGACGCTGCGCACCGACGACCAGATCCTCTCCTACTACGCCATGGCGGCCGAGACGCTGGGGCCGAAGACGCCCTTCGTGCTGCAGGATTTCCCGCTGGTCACGCAGGTGCAGATCACGCCTGCCGTGATCCTGAAGATCGTCGCCGCCCATCCCAGCTGCGTCATGCTCAAGCATGAGGACTGGCCGGGCCTCGCCAAGATCTCCGCCCTTCGCGCAGCGAGCGACCAGGGCGGCCGGCGCATCTCGATCCTCGTCGGCAATGGCGGCATGTTCCTGCCGGAGGAACTCTCGCGCGGCGCCGACGGCGCCATGACCGGCTTCGCCTATCCGGAGATGATGGTCGATGTCTGGAAGGCGCATGCCGCCGGTCAGGTCGAGCGGGCGCATGACCTCTTCGACGCCTATCTGCCGCTTGCCCGCTACGAGCAGCAGCCCGGCCTTGGCCTCGCGCTGCGCAAATACACGCTGGCGAAGCGCGGTGCCATCGCCTCCGCCACCCTGCGCAAGCCGGGCGGGGCATTGTCCAAGATGGACATCGCCGATATCGAACGGCTCATCGCGCGGCAGGAGCGGCGCCTGAAGGAGATCGGCTGATGGATCTGGGACTTGTCGGAAAGCGCGCCCTCGTACTGGGCGCGAGCCGTGGGCTCGGCGCCGCGATCGCGCAGACGCTCGCCGCTGAAGGCGCGACCGTCATCGCCGCCGCGCGCGGCACGGATGTGACGGAAAGCTGGATCGCGGCCCTGCCCGCGGAGCAGCGCGGCCGCGTCAGCGCCGCGAAGCTCGACCTCGCCGACCTCGCCTCCGTCGAGGCCCTCGCGGATCGACTCGCCGCGGAAGGCGGCGTCGACATCCTGATCGGCAATTCCGGCGGCCCACCGCCGGGCGAGGCCCGCGACGCCAAGCGCGACGACTGGCTGAAGCACTTTGAAGGGATGGCCGCCAACCTGTTCCATCTGGCACAGCGCCTGCTGCCGGGGATGACGGAGCGCGGCTTCGGCCGCATCGTCACCATCGCCTCCTCAGGCGTCGAGCAGCCGATTCCGCGGCTCGCCCTCTCCAACGGCATCCGTGCCGCGGTGATCGGCTGGTCGAAGACGCTGGCCTCCGAGGTCGCGGGCAGCGGCGTGACGGTCAATGTCGTCCTGCCGGGCCGCATCCATACCGAGCGCGTCGACCAGCTCGACGACGCCGCAGCGGCCCGCAGCGGCGGCACGCGCGACGCCGTGGCCAAGGCCTCGATCGCGACGATCCCCGCCGGCCGCTATGGCAAGCCGCAGGAATTCGCCGATGTCGTCACCTTCCTCGCCAGCGAACGGGCGAGCTATGTGACGGGCGCGAAGATCCGCATCGATGGCGGCCTGATCAGGGGTATCTGAACCTGCATCCGCCCGCGCAGGCCTCGTCGAGGCTGGCGCGGGCGGTTTTGCGTCCGCCGCAGCGCGGACGGCGTGAGCCTTGCCTTATCCCGCCATCATCTTCGGCAGGCCCGTGACGATCTGCGGGAACAGCGTGATCAGCACGAGCAGCAGCATCAGGACGAAGAAATAAGGGATCGCCGCCCTGGTGACGGCGAGGATGTCCTTGCCGGTGATGCTCTGCAGCACGAAGAGGTTGAAGCCGACCGGCGGGGTGATCTGTGCCGCCTCGATCAGGACCACCACGAAGATGCCGAACCAGAGCAGGTCGATGCCCGCCGCCTGCACCATCGGCAGCATGACCGACGAAGTCAGCACGATGATCGAGATGCCTTCGAGGAAGCAGCCGAGGATCAGCATGAACACCGCGAGCACCGCCAGCAGCGCATAGGGCGAGAGATGCATGGCCTCGACCCAGCTCGCCAGCGAGCGCGGGATGTCGACGAAGGCGACGGCGATGGTCAGGCAGGCGGCGCAGGCGATGATGAAGGAGATCATGCAGGAGGTCCGCATGGCCGCCATCAGGCCGTCCATGAAGCTCGCCCGCGTCAGCCCGCCTCCGACCGCCGCCAGGATCAGCGCCCCGATCACGCCGATGGTCGCGGCCTCGGTCGGCGTCGCGATGCCGCCATAGATCGAGCCGACCACCGAGGCGATCAGCAGCGCGACGGGGATCAGCCGGCGCGAACGATAGACCTTCTCGAGGAAGGGAACGGGCGGCTCGGCCGGCGGCATCTTATCGGGATTGAGCAGGCTCCAGATCGCCGTGTAGCCCATGAACAGCGCCATCAGCAGCAGACCGGGCAGGACGCCGGCGATGAACAGCCGCGCGATCGAGACCTCCGCCGTCACGCCATAGACGATCATGATGATCGAGGGCGGGATCAGCAGGCCGAGGGTACCCGAGCCCGCGAGCGTGCCGATCGTCATGTTGAGTGGGTATTTCCGCTTCTCAAGCTCGGGCACGCTGATGCGCCCGATCGTGGCGCAGGTCACGGCCGAGGAGCCCGCGACCGCCGCCATGATGCCGCAGCCGAGCACGTTGACGTGGAGCAGCCGGCCCGGCAGCCGCGACACCCACGGCGCCAGACCCTGGAACATGTCCCCCGACAGCTTCGAGCGGAACAGGATCTCGCCCATCCAGATGAAGAGCGGCAGCGAAGTCAGCGCCCAGCCCCAGCTCGAATCCCAGAGCGTCGAGGCGATGAGCGAGCCCATCGGCGCCGTGGTGAAGAGCCCCATCATCACCATGCCAACGGTGAGCAGCGAGAGCGCGACCCAGACGCCGCTGGCGAGCAGCAGGAGCAGTGAGCCGGCGAGGACCAGCGAGGCCAGAACGGTCGTGTCCATCATCGGCCCCTATGCCACCGGCCTGTCGAGCTCGATCTCGTCGGGCGTCTCGTAGCGAGGCTTGCCACCGCCAAGGAGCCAGAGGAGCTCGTCGACGAAGGCGATCGCGAGGGCCGTCACGCCCACGGCGACGCCGGCCTGCGGAATCCAGAACGGCATCGCCAGCAGGCCCGGGCTGATATCGTTGAACTCGCGCGACTGCAGCGCCAGCGACGCGACATGCCAGGCCAGGAACGACACCACCACGGTGCCGAGCAGGCAGTTCAAGATTTCGACGCTGCGCCGCAAGCGCAGCGGCAGCCGGTCGACGAGCAGGTTGATGCGCACATGCCCGCCGCGGCGGAAGGTATGGGCGAGACCGAAGAAGGTCGATGCCGCCAGGCAAAGGCCCGCGGCCTCGGTGGCATCGAGCGTGACGCCGCGCATGCGCGCGACGATCTGGGCGACAATCGATACTCCGATGCCGACCATGAAGGCTGCGGCCAGATAGCCGCATGCCTCATAGAACTTGTCGAGAACCCCACGTATCACCGGTCACCCCGCTGGCATGCTTCATGAAAAGGCAGCGTGCTGGCAGTCCGGTTATTTGAGGCTCTTCTGATAGGCTTCGTAGACGGCCTTCTCCTCGGCCGTGGCCGTGCCAAGCCAGTCGGTGACCATGCCCTTGCCGGCCGCCTCGATGGAGTCGAGGATGTCCTTGGGCGCCTGGGCGATCGTCATGCCATGGCTCTTGAGGATGCCCTCGCGCTCCTCGCTCGCCTTCTTCGACAGTTCCCAGCCGCGCTTCGTCGCGGCCTCGCCCGCCTCCAGCACGATCTTCTGCGTCGCCGGATCGAGCTGGCGGAAGGCGCGCTCGTTCACGAGGATCGCATTCTTGTTGTGCATCGTGCCGGTATAGGTGAAGTGCTTGACGTAATCCCAGATCTGAACGTCCGTGCCGGTCTGGGCGCTGGTCCAGAGCGACTGGATCATGCCGGTCGAGAAGGCTTGCGGCACCTCGGCGAAGGGCAGGATCAGAGCTTCCATGCCGAGCTTCTCGCCCATGATCTGCGTCTGCTTCGAATAGATGCGCAGCTTCTGGCCCTTGAGGTCGGCGAGCCCCTTCAGCGACTCCTTGGTGTAGAAGCCCTGGCCGGGCCAGGCGACATAGGTGATGGCGCGCAGGCCGTTCTTCTTGAACATGGCCTCGAAGAAGGGGCGCTGTGCGTCCGTCAGCTTGGTGGCCTGGTCATAGGTCGTGGCGACGCCGGGGATGTTGTCGAGATTGTACATCGCCGCCTCGTTGCCGTAGACGCCCAGGCGGATCTCGCCGATCTGGATCTGGCCGGACTGGACGGCGCGCTTGACCGCATCAAGCTTGATCAGGCTGTCGTTGGAGCGCAGGTCGATCTTGAGCTTGCCGCCACTCTTCTCCTCGATCTCCTTGATCATCTGGCGGATGTTCTGGGTGAAGAAGCTGCTTTCGGGATAGCCCGAGGCCATGGTCCAGCTCGTCTGCGCGACGGCGGGGGCAGCCAGCCCGAGGCCCAGCGCAAGGGCGGCGGATGCAATCAGAGCTCTGCGGTTCATCGTTCCCCTCGTTCTTGTCCCGTCGCGAAACTATTCGCGCGAGTTTCAGGAGCCGAAGCCGAGCCGAAGCCCGATTGGCGGCTAAGGGTAGTCCACCGCGTTCCGGCGATAGCATCCAATTGAAATTATCTGTTCTCGTGATGCATTTTCTTTATCGATGGCAGATGCTCGGCGGATGGGCCACGCGGCGCCTGCCTGGAGGAGTGATGCCAAACTGGACATTGAAGCAGCTCGAGAGCTTCGTCTGGGTCGCCAAGCTCGGCAGCTTCAGGGCGACGGCCGAGCGCCTGAACACGACGCAGCCGAACATCTCGGTGCGCATCTCGCAGCTCGAGACCGTGCTCGGAGTCAGGCTGTTCCATCGCGACTCCGGCTCGGTGGCGCTGACACCGATGGGCCATTCGCTGCTGGGGCAGGCCGAGCGGGTGCTGCAAGCCTCCGAGGAGTTCTCGCAGCAATCGATCCGTTCCGACCAGCAGATCGGCGTCCTGCGGCTCGGCGTGGCGGAGCTGATCGCGCAGACCTGGCTGCGCGACTACCTGCTCGACCTCAGACAGGTCTTCCCGAATGTCGATGTCGAGCTCAAGGTCGATTTGACGCTCAACCTGCGGGAAGAACTCGTCTCACGCGCGCTGGACCTGTGCCTGCTCAACGGCCCGATCTCGAATTTCAACATCAGCAATGTCGATCTCGGCTCGGTGCCCTATATCTGGACGGCCTCGCCGAAGCTCGCCGTCGCAGGCTCGGACATCGCGACCTTGGCCGGGCATTCGATCCTGACTCATGCCCGCTCCACCCGCCATTTCGTCGAGCTCTCGGCGCATTTCCGCGATCTCTGGGAGAAACCGGTCAGGATCGTGCCGTCGAGCAGCCTGGCGGCCTGTCTGCAGATGACCCTGGACGGGCTCGGCATCGCCCCCCTGCCCCGCACGCTGGTGGAGAAGGCGCTCGCCTCCGGCGAGCTGGTCGAGATTCCCTATGAGTGGAAGCCGAGCGCCCTGATCTTCACCGCCTCCTTCGCGCATACGCCGGCGAGCTTCCTGCTCAAGCGTTCGGCCGAGCTGGCGATGGAGCGCGCCATTCTGCATCATTAGGTCGTTTTTTCGATCCAGTCGGATTGCGGGAAGCGACCCTGGCGGACGCAGGGCTCGACGCCTCACCCGATCCTTCTGGATTGCTTCGCTACGCTCGCAATGACGGCAGCTCTGCCAAGCGCCGCCGATAAAGATCCCTTATCGATTAACATAGACAATAATAATTCGACGACATCGAGGACCCTTCCTATCTTCCGATCGTCGACAACGGAGGCGAAGCAGCCATGTCCATTCTCGGGGCCCGCCTGGGCGTCGATATCGGGGGAACCTTCACGGATGTCGTGCTCGAACAGGGCGGGCAGAGGTTCTCGACCAAGGTTCTCACGACCTATGCCGCGCCCGAGGACGCCATCATCGAGGGGATGCAGCGGGTCTGCTCCAAGGCCGGCGTGCCGGTTTCCGCGATCGGGCAGATCATCCACGGCACGACGCTGGCGACCAATGCCTTGATCGAGCGGCGCGGCGCCAAGACGGCGCTGATCACCACGGAGGGATTCCGCGACGTCATCGAGATGCGGACCGAGAGCCGCTTCGAGCAATACGACCTCAACCTGACGCTGCCGGAGCCGCTGCTGCCGCGCAACCGCCGCTACACCGTCAAGGAGCGCATGGATGCGCGCGGCAAGGTCCTGGTCCCGCTCGACCGGGCGCAAGTCGAGGCGCTGGCAGACGAACTGCGCGAGGCCGGCTATGAGAGCGTCGCCGTCGGGCTGCTGCACTCCTATGTCAACGACGCGCATGAGCGGCTGATCCACGACGTCCTCAGCGAGCGGCTGCCCGGGGCGATGATCTCGCTCTCGTCGGAAGTCTCGCCGCAGATGCGCGAGTACGAGCGCTTCAACACGACGATCGCCAACGCCTACATCAAGCCGCTGATGAAGAGCTATCTCGTCCGGCTGAAGGGCCGGCTCGCGGCCGAGGGTGCTTCCTGCCCAATCTTCCTGATGCATTCGGGCGGCGGCATCATCTCGTTGGAAAGCGCCTCCGAATTCCCGGTGCGCCTCGTCGAATCCGGCCCGGCGGGCGGGGCGGTCTTCGCCGCCGACATCGCCGCGCGGCATGGGCTCAAGAAGGTGCTGTCCTTCGACATGGGCGGCACCACCGCCAAAATCTGCCTGATCAAGAACTACACGCCGAAGACCGCCCGCGTCTTCGAGGTCGCCCGGACCTATCGCTTCAAGAAGGGCTCGGGCATGCCGATCTCCATTCCCGTGATCGACATGGTCGAGATCGGCGCCGGCGGCGGCAGCCTCGCCCATGTCGACTCGATGAACCAGATCCGCGTCGGGCCGGAAAGCGCCGGCTCCGAGCCCGGCCCGGCCTGCTATGGCCGCGGTGGCAAGCGCCCGGCGGTGACCGATGCCGACGTCGTCCTCGGCAAGATCGACCCGGACAATTTTGCGGCCGGCACGATCCCGCTCTTCGCCGACCAGTCGGCCGCTGCGCTGAAGAGCGAGATCGGCGGCAAGCTCGGCATGGAGGCCGAGGAAAGCGCCTGGGGCGTGGCCGAGGTCGTCGACGAGAACATGGCCAACGCCGCCCGCGTCCACGCCGTCGAGAACGGCGAGGATCTGTCAGAATATACGATGATCGCCTTCGGCGGTGCCGCTCCGCTTCATGCCGGCCGGCTCTGCGAGAAGCTCGGCATCAGCAGATGCCTGGTGCCGCCGGGCGCGGGCGTCGGCTCGGCCATCGGCTTCCTGCGAGCGCCGTTCAGCTTCGAAGCCAACCGCACGCTGTTCATGCGGCTCGCCCAGTTCGACACGGCGCGCGTCACCCAGCTCTTCGACGAGATGGAGGATGAGGCGACGCGGGTCGTGCGCTCCTGCGGCTGGGACGGCGAGATCAGGGCCGAGTACAAGGTCTATATGCGCTATGCCGGCCAGGGCTGGGAAATCCCGGTGGCGCTCACCTCAAAGGAGGCGCGTGCCGCCGACCCGGCCGTGATCCTGCAGCGCTTCGAGCACGAATACGCCAATCTGTTCGGCCGCACCGTGAAGGGCCTCGCCGCCGAGATCACGGTCTGGTCGGTCAATGCGCACACGCCGCAGGAAGCGGTCAGCCCGGTCGAGCCGCTATCCGGCATGAGCGAGGCGCTCGCCGAAGGCAGCCGCTCCGTCTTCGACGCGGGGCTGGGCCGGCGCGTCGAGGCGCAGGCCCATAGCCGCACCGCCCTGACGGCCGGCAGCAGGGTCAGCGGTCCCGGGATCATCACCGAGGACGAGACCACCATCGTCCTGCCGTCGAGCCGCATCGGCGTCACCCTGAACGACGGCTGCATCGACATCCGCCTCACCGAAGCCGCGCCCGCCGCCCGCGCCGCAGAGCGGAAGGAACCCGCCCATGTCTGAGATCTCCAAGGTCGCCTATCAGGTGATGTGGAACCGCCTGATCTCGGTCGTCGAGGAACAGGCGCAGGCGCTGATCCGCACCTCCTTCTCGACCTCGGTGCGCGAGGCCGGAGACCTCTCCGCCGGCGTCTACAACGAGAAGGGCGAGATGCTGGCGCAGGCGGTGACCGGTACGCCCGGCCACGTCAACGCCATGGCCGATGCGGTCGCCCACTTCATCCGCCGTATCGGGCGCGAGAACATCGCCGAGGGCGATGTCTACATCACCAACAACCCCTGGGAAGGCACGGGCCATCTGCACGACATCACCGTCGTCAGCCCCTCCTTCCACCGCAGCCGCCTCGTCGGCTTCTTCGCCTGCACCGCCCACATCGTCGATATCGGCGGGCGCGGCTTCGGCGCGGATGCCAACTCGGTCTACGAGGAAGGGCTGCACATCCCGATCATGAAGTTCGTCGACCGCGGCACGGTCAACGAGACGCTGGTCACGATCATCCGCGGCAATGTCCGCGAGCCCGATCAGCTCGTCGGCGACATCTATGCGCTGGCGACCTGCAATGAGATCGGCCATCGCCGCCTCGTCGACATGATGGTCGAGTTCAAGCTCGCCGATCTCGCCGGCATCTCCGACTTCATCCTGACCAATTCGCGCCAGGCGACGCTCGACAAGATCGCCGCCCTGCCGCGCGGAGAGGCTGAGGGCCATATGCGGATCGACGGCTACAGCCGGCCGATCGACCTCTGCGTCAAGATCTCGATCGAGCCGGACGGCGTGCTCTGCGACTGGGCCGGCACCTCCGGCGTCGACAAGAACGGCATCAACGTGCCGCTGGTCTATACGAAGGCCTATACCTGCTACGCGCTGAAATGCGCGATCGCGCCGGAAATCCCGAACAATGCGGCCTCGCTGGAGCCTTTCCGCATCACAGCGCCGGAAAATACGATCGTGAACGCGGTCTGGCCGGCGCCGGTGGCGCTGCGCCACATCATCGGCCACATGGTGCCGGACACGATCTACGACGCACTCGACAAGCTCCTGCCCGACCTGGTCCCCGCGGAGGGCGCCGGCAGCCTCTGCAACTTCCAGGTCTCGCTCCGGCCGCGCAGCGACGGCCCGCCGCCGGCCGAGCCGGTGCGCGCCGAGGTGCTGACCTTCAACTCGGGCGGCTCGGGCGCGCGGCCCGCGCTCGACGGCATGAACGCCACCGCCTTCCCCTCCGGCGTGATGACGATGCCGGTCGAAGCGACCGAGCAGGTCGGCCCGGTCATCGTCTGGCGCAAGGAGCTCAGGCCCGACTCGGGCGGTGCGGGGCGCCATCGCGGCGGCCTCGGCCAGCACATGGAGGTCGGCGCCTGGGAAGGTTTCGAGTTCGACATCCAGGCGATGTTCGACCGCGTTCATCATCCCGCCCGCGGCCGGCGCGGCGGCGGCGGCGGCGCGCCGACGACGATCGCGCTCGACGACGGCACAGCGATGAAGGGCAAGGGCAAGCAGTTCGTGCCGCATGGCCGCAAGGTCGTCATGGCCTTCCCGGGGGGAGCCGGTTACGGCAAGCCGGGCGAGCGCCCCGCGGCGAGCATCGAGCGCGACGTCGCGCTGGGCTATGTCTCGCCCGAGGCCGCGCGCACCGATTACGGCCTGGCGGAGGAACGCCTGGCCGAGATCCTCGCAGCGTCGCGCCGCGGCGAAGTCCCTCGCTAGGGCATCGGGCCGGCAGACGCGAACACGCCGCTGCCGGCTTCTGCCCCGCCTCTCTCCTCAACGGCACGAGAACGATGCGATGAAGCTGCCTTCGAACAGATTCCTGGCCGCGCTCCGCAGCGGGCAGCCACAGATCGGCCTCTGGCTCGGTCTGTCCAGCAGCTTCGCCACCGAGGCGGTCGCGGGCGCAGGGTTCGACTGGCTGCTGATCGACACCGAGCATTCGCCCAACGACCTCAACTCGGTCATGGCGCAGCTCCAGGTTCTCGCGGCCCATCCGGTCACGCCAATCGTCCGGCCGGACTGGAACGATGCGGTCCTCGTCAAGCGGCTGCTCGACATCGGCGCGCCTGGCCTGCTCTTCCCGATGGTGCAGACGCGGGCGGAGGCCGAGCGCGCCGTCGCTGCGACGCGCTATCCGCCGCACGGCATCCGGGGCGTGAGCGGCTGCACCCGCGCCAATGGCTTCGGGCGCATGACCGACTATTTCAGCCGCGTTGCGGAAGAGACGGCCGTCATCGTGCAGGTCGAGACGCGCGCCGCGATCGAGCAGTCGCTCGAGATCGGCAAGGTCGACGGCGTCGACGGCGTGTTCTTCGGCCCGGCCGACATCGCGGCGGATATGGGGCTGCTCGGCAGGCCGACCGATCCGGCCGTGTGGGAGCTCATCCGCCCGGCCGCCCGGCGCCTGATCGAGGCGGGTGTCCCCGTCGGCACGCTCGTCTTCGACCCCGCCTTCGCGAAGAGTCTCCTGGCCGAGGGCTTCGCCTTCGTCGCCTGCGGCTCGGACGCCGTCCTGCTCGCTCGCGGCGCCGATGCTCTCCTGCGCAACGTGAAGGGCTGAGGCGCACCGAAGAAGGCCATTGCGGCGAAGGCACGCTTCCCCGCAATGGCCTCCTCGATTCTAGCCCCGCGAGATCCGGTCCCGCCCGTTCCTCACCGCTCCGCCTGAATCATCTTCCAGATCGCCTGCGGCGTCGCCGGCATGTCGACATGGCGCACACCGCAGGGCGACAGCGCGTCGACGACCGCGTTCATCACCGAGGGCAGCGAGCCGGCGCAGCCGGCCTCGCCACACCCCTTCGCACCGACCTTGTTGGTGCTGGTCGGGACGCCCTGGCTGATGAAGGTGAAGGAGGGCAGGCCCGCCGCGCGGGGCATGGCGTAGTCCATGTAGGAGCCGGTCCTGAGCTGGCCGTCCTCGTCATAGAAGGTCATCTCGCAGATCGCCTGGCCGATCCCCTGCACGACCCCGCCATGCAGCTGCCCCTCGACGATCATCGGGTTCACCAGCGTCCCGAAATCGTTGACCATGACGTAGCTGACGACCGCGATCTCCCCGGTCTCCGGGTCGATCTCGACCTCGGCGACATGGCAGCCATTGGGATAGGCCGAGGGTGCCGCCTTGAAGACATGGTCGACATCCAACGTCTTCGGCAGATCCTCGGGCAGGCCTGCGGCAGTCCTCAGCCTTCCGGCCAGCTCCATGATGCCGATCGAGCGGTCAGTTCCCGCGATATGGAAGCGACCCGCGGCGAACTCGATATCGGCGGCAGCAGCCTCCAGGAAATGCGCGGCGAGGAGCTTGCCCTTCTCGACGACCTTCTCGCTCGCCTCGATGATCGCCGAGCCGCTCGCCATGATCGATTTGGAGCCGCCGGTTCCCCCGCCCGCGATCAGCCGGTCGCTGTCGCCCTGCACGAGGCGGATCTTGTCGAAGGGCACGCCGAGCCGGCTGGTCAGGACCTGGGCGAAGGGCGTCCAGTGCCCCTGTCCGTAGTCGAGCGTGCCGGTGACGATGGTGACGCCGCCATCCGGCTCGAAATGGATGCCGCCCATCTCGTTGCTCGGCGGGGCGGTGACCTCGAGATAGCAGCCGATACCGCGGCCACGCAGCTTGCCGGCCTTGCGGCTCCGGCGCAGCCGCGCGCCGTAACCCTTCCAGTCGGCCGCCTCCAGCGCCCGGGCGAAGAGCGCCGGGAAATCGCCGCTGTCGTAGAGCGTCCCGATCGGCGTGGTCCAGGGTAGCTGCGCGGCACCGATCAGGTTGCGCCGCCGGAGCGCCGCCGGATCGAGCCCCATCTCCCGGGCGGCCGTGTCGATCAGCCGCTCCATGAAGTAGTTGCCCTCAGGGCGCCCGGCGCCGCGATAGGCCGCGATCGGCACGGTATTGGTGACGGCGCAGCGGGTCTGCACCTCCACCAGCGGCGTGCGGTACATGCCGACGCTGTTCTTGCCGATGTTCAGCGTCGCCATCATCGGTCCGACGGGCGAGAGATAGCCGCCCATATTGCCGACGCCGGTGAAGCGCGTCGCCAGGAAGCGGCCGCGCGCGTCGAGCGCGAGCTCGGCCTCGAAGACCATGTCGCGGCCGTGATGGTCGGAGACGAAGCTCTCCGAGCGCTGGTCGGTCCATTTCACCGGCTTCTTCAGCAGGCGCGCCGCATGCAGCAGCACGACATGTTCCGGGAAGACCGCGGCCTTCATCCCGAAGGACCCGCCGACATGGCCGGTGATCAGGCGCATCCGCTCCTGCGGAACTCCCATCGCGGCCGCGAGATTGTTGCGCAGCCCGAACGCACCCTGGCTCGGAGCGTGGAGCGTGTAGCGCCCCGCCTTGCGGTCGTAGGCCGCGATGGCCGAGCGCGGCTCGATCGGGTTGACCACGATGCGGTTGTTGACGATGCGCAGCCTGGTGACATGGGCGGCGCCGGCAAAGGCGGCCGCGACCTTCTCGGCATCGCCGAAATGGTAGTCGAGGACGAGGTTGCCCGGCACGTCCTCGAAGAGCTGTGGGGCACCGGGGGCGAGAGCCTCCTCGGCCGAGGCGACGGCAGGGAGCACGGCGATGTCGAGAGCCACCGTCTCGGCCGCATCGCGCGCCTGGACCGGGGTGCGAGCCACGACCATGGCCAGCGGGTCACCGACATAGCGGACCTTGTCGGTCGCGAGCGCCTTGCGGACCGGCTTCCTCATCGGCGTCCCGTCCCGATTGGGCAGGTCCACCTGGCATTTCAGCGTGCCGTAGCCCTGGCCTTCGAGATCCTCGGCCGTGTAGACCGCCACGACGCCCTTCATTTCCCTCGCAGCCGCGGCATCGATGCCGCGGATGACACCATGGGCATAAGGGCTGCGCACGAAGGCAGCGTAGAGCTGCCCATCCAGCGAGAGGTCGTCGGTATAGCTGCCCTCGCCGCGCAGGAGGAGGGCATCCTCCTTACGGGGAACCGACTGGCCGATTCCGACCTGCACGGTTGAAGAGGTCGGCTGAGGCACGCGCATATTCATTGACGAAGCACCACGATCGAAAGCGAGCGCCGCTACAGTGCAGCAAAACGGCGCGTCTTCGCTGTGCAGATGTCGCATGGGCGGTATCCGCGTCCCGAACCAGCGCCGCGGCACCCCGGGACGCGATTTCAGGCGCGACGCGCCGGGACGATGCCTGGATCAGGTATCGGAAGGAGTGTCGAGGCGCGCCGTCCAGTCCTTGACCCTGCGCTTCTCCAATCGGCGCGCCGCATGCGCGCGCCAGCCCGCAGCCAGACGCTCGAGCGCGGCGATCCCCGCCAGCTCCTCGCGATTGAGCGTATCGACGTAGAATGCATGCCGGATGCGCGCGATCGTCCAGCCGGGTGACGTCCGTTCGACCAGCCTCAGACGGTCGTCCGGCGCCACGGCCCCCACTCTGAGGACGCGATAATACCAGCCCGTCCGGCCGGTGGACTGGACATCGCGCGCCATGCTCGCCCTGCCGAAGCGCTCGTTCAGCTTCCAGCAGGGCTGCCGGCCCTGGCTGACCTCGACGATCGCGGTTCCGAGCTCGAAGACGTCGCCGATCGCGACGTCTTCCTCGGTCAGCCCGATCGTGGCGATGTTCTCGCCGAACGCGCCGGGAGCCGCCAGCAAAGGATGCGGCCCGAGTTCCCGCGCCCAGCAGGCATAGTGCTCGAAGGGATAGTGATGGACAGCCTTCTCCGGCCCGCCATGCCGCACGGGATCGCCTTGCACGTCACCCTGGAAGCCGGTTTCCGACAACGCCACGGCACCGGAGACACGCGATTTCGCGATGCCGCTCGGGACGCCGCGCGGTCCCAATGGCCTGGCCGGACCGATCAGAAGCCCGCGAAGAGGGAGATCTGTCATGGATTTGCCTTTGCGTGCCGGCCTGTTGCATAGGCCGGGCCGGCAAGGGTATTTCTGCCCATGTTCTGTCTCTCTGCTTGCCTGGAGGGGGAGAATATGCCGGTTCGCCGATGGCAGTCGGCGAACCGGCACCATGTTCTTTACTTGGCCGGCGCGACCTTGCCGGGCAGGCTGAGATCACCGGACGCAACCTTGAACACGTTGCTGACGCAGAGCAGCGGGGCATGCAGGTTGCCGTTGACCTTGAGCCCCGCGGTGACCCCGTCATAGCTGGCGTTCTTGATGCCGCCGATCAGCGAGAGCGGGATCGCGACATCGACGGTCTCACCCTTGAAGCTGGTGGGGTAATCAGGGCTGTCGATCAGCAGCGGGACGCCCGGCCAGGTCTTCGGGACCTTCGGCTTCGTGCCCTCCGGAATGTCGATGACCTTGAGGCCGCCGCCGCAGGCCTTGTCCTGCGCCAGCACGACCCAGTGCGGGTGCCAGACATGCCGGTTCTTGCCGCCATTGGCCGCATCGTCGAAATCCGGATGGAAGGTGACGGCGAGCGCGACGATGCCACGATCCCTATCGAAGCCGATCTCGCCGCTGTTGAGGCTGGTCGGCCAGACATAGGCATAGACACTTGAGCCTTCGAACTTGCCCGTCGCATCCGGCTTGTCCTTGCCGGCCTCGCCGCGCACCCGCGTCGTGAACACGGCCGTATCGCCCTTCGTCACGATCGCGGTCTCGATGATGTCGAAGGAGGCCTGGACCGCCTCGGTCGGCTCGGCCTTGACCGAGTGGGCATGGGCCGCCGTCAGCCAAAGCGCTGCCGCTCCGGCGGCGAGCGCGCCGGCTGCGTATCTGGTGATCATGATCGCGTTCCTTTCTTCCTTGCCTGGAGGGGCGGCTATCCCGCTTTGAAAGCTTCCCAGGTGGCAGCCCGGGAAGCGGGATCGGCAGTCTGATGGTCGCGGCAGTCGATCCGCAGATCCGGCTGCCCGAAAGGCGCATCGACGAAATGGCAATGATGCGGATGCGCCGCATCGCGATGGGCGAAGGGCGCGAAGTAACGGCAGGTCGCGCACATGCGCTGGATCGGGATGGCGTCCTGCTCCTGCAGCGCCTGGATCACCTTGACCAGCGCCAGGAGAAGTTCCTCCTGCTCATGATCGGCGAGCGTCGCGACGGCGCTCTCGGCGTTTCCCGCGGTCTTGCCGCTCTCGCCGAGAAGTTGCGCGCCGCTTCCGGTGAGGCCGACGCTGACGCCGCGCCGGTCGGCCTCCGCGGATCGCTTCGCCACATAGCCCTTGCGCGCCAGGGCCGCGATCGAATCGGTCGCCGTCGGTTGCGACACGCCGAGATGAAAGGCGATCTCCTTCACGCCGAGGCCGCTCCCACGCGCCTCGAGTAGCTCCAGGATCGCGAGTTGAGTCGGATTGAGCCCCGCGCGCGCGGCACGTTCCCAATCATCCGCACGCAGCACCGCCGCGACCCGCGAGAGACCCTCGCGGATACGATGAGCAGGCGACGTCGGGTCCTTCGGCGTTTCCATGGGCCGATTAATATAGGACTCCTATTTATAAGCAATAGCGTCGCTCGCGCATCGGCCGTTCCCAGCCCGCGGGCCCATGCACACAAGCTTTTTGTGAGGCCCGTCCCCCCGCGGAAGCGCCGGTCCCGACGGCCACCGCACCGTTGCGTACCCGCCGCTGCGGCGCTCGCGGATAGGGATCGGAAGCAATCCGGCCCGGCGCATTTACCAGCTGTTAACCATTCGCTTGTAGATCGAAGAAACCGAAAATTTACCAAGATGACCAACGTGTTAACGCAGCCACGTCCCATTCGCCTCAAGGGGCGCAGCTTCCTTGCACTGGCTCTGACGCCGGAATTTCCGTTCGAGGACTGGCTGGTGCGGCTCGACGATCTGGCTTCGCGCTCCGCCGGTTTCTTCATGCGGCGCCCGGCCGTGCTCGACGTGAGCGGCCTGGAAATCGACCGCGCCCAGCTGCGCGACCTCGTCGGCAAGCTCGGCGCGCGCAATGTGCGCATCATGGGAATCGAAGGCGCCCGCCCCTCGATGCTGAGCCCGGATCTGCCCCCCGCCCTGAGCGACGGGCGTGCGACCGCCGATATCGAGGAGCCAGCGCCCGACGAGACCGGCAAGACGGCGGCCCCGCCGCCGCCACCCGCCGCGCCGCCGCCACCCAAGGCTCCCTCCTCGCTGGTCGTGACCCAGCCCGTGCGCTCGGGACAGTCGCTGATCTTCACCGAGGGCGACGTGACCATCATCGGCTCGGTCGCCTCGGGGGCGGAGGTCATCGCCGGCGGATCGATCCATGTCTACGGGACGCTGCGTGGCCGGGCGCTGGCCGGAACCATGGGCAACGCTTCGGCGCGCATCTTCTGCCGCAAACTCGAGGCGGAGCTCGTCGCGATCGACGGCTTCTACAAGACGGCCGAAGACCTGGAGCCGGAGCTACACGGGAAGGCCGTCCAGCTCTGGCTGGAAGGCGACACTTTCAAGGTCGGATCACTCGCCTGAGTCCGAGGGCGCGTCCACATCAACAGGAGAGGTCAATGGGCAAGGTCATCGTGGTCACATCCGGCAAGGGCGGCGTCGGCAAGACGACGTCCTCGGCGGCGCTCGGCGCAGCGCTGGCGCGCAACGGCGAGAAGGTCGTCGTCGTCGACTTCGATGTCGGCCTACGCAATCTCGATCTCGTCATGGGTGCCGAGCGTCGGGTGGTCTACGACCTCGTCAACGTGATCCAGGGCGAAGCCAAGCTGACGCAGGCGCTGATCCGCGACAAGCGGCTCGAGACGCTCTACCTGCTGCCGGCCTCGCAGACCCGCGACAAGGACAATCTGACGGCCGAAGGCGTCGAGAAGGTCATCGGCGCGCTGAAACAGGCCTTCGACTGGGTCATCTGCGACAGCCCCGCAGGCATCGAGCGCGGCGCCACGCTCGCCATGCGCCATGCGGACGTCGCCATCGTCGTGACCAACCCCGAGGTCTCCTCGGTCCGTGACTCCGACCGCATCATCGGCCTGCTCGACTCCAAGACGCTGAAGGCCGAGAGCGGCGAGCGCATGGAGAAGCACCTTCTCCTCACCCGCTACGACCCGCTCCGCGCGGAGCGCGGCGACATGCTGAAGGTCGACGACGTCCTCGAGATCCTGTCGATCCCGCTCCTCGGCATCGTCCCGGAGAGCATGGACGTGCTGCGGGCCTCCAATGTCGGCTCGCCGGTGACGCTCGCCGACGAGCGCAGCGCCCCGGCGGTCGCCTATTTCGAAGCCGCGCGCCGGCTCCGGGGCGAAGCTCTGCCGGTGGCGGTTCCCGGCGAGAAACGCGGCTTCTTCGGCAAGTTCTTCGGAAGGAAAGCGGCATGAATCTGCTTCGTCTTTTCTCCCGCTCCCAGTCGGCTCCCGCCGCGCGCGAGCGATTGCAGGTGCTCCTTGCCCATGAGCGCGCCTCCGTCGGCGATTCGGACCTCGTCACCAAGCTCCGCGACGAGATCCTGCGCGCCATCTCGAAGCACATGCAGGTCGACGACGAGAAGGTCAGCGTCCGCATGGAGCGCGGTGCCAAGGTCTCGACGCTCGCGGTCGACATCGAGATTCCGTTCGACGCCGGCAAGAAGGCGGCCTGAGCGCCGTTTTTCGGGAAGACACAGGGACGGGCGGCAGGGCTCAGCCGGCGCCCGCCCCGCCATTGCAAGCCGCCGCCCGGTCTCGACGATGACCGCGGCAAGCCGGATGGCTCAGGCCGCGGAATCGGCCGCCAGGGGCTGCGGCCTGCAGCCCCGCAGCAAGCCACCCGGCATCAAGACCAGATCGTCCCTGGCCAGCAGCTCCGCCAGCCAATCGACGAAGACCCGCACCTTGTTGCTGAGGTGGCGATTCGGCGGATAGACGATGTGCAGCGGCTTCGGCGCCGTGCACCAGTCCAGGAGCAGCGGCACGAGGCGCCCATCCGCGATCGGGGCGCGAGCCATGAAGGTCGGCAACTGCATGATGCCGTGGCCCGCGAGCCCGGCGGCGAGATAGCCCATGCCGTCATTGAGCGCGACCGTGTAGCGCCCGCTGACCTCGATCGTCTCGCTGCGGTTCTGATAGACCATCGGCAGCACGCGGCCGCCAAGCGCCGGCCGATAGGCGACGATCTGGTGCCCGTTCTCGATGTCGCGCGGATGCGAGGGCGTGCCGAAGCGGGCCAGATAATCGGGCGTCGCGCAGGTGATGAGCTGCATCTCGCCGACCCGCCGCGCGATCAGGCTCTGATCGGCGATCTCGCCCGCACGCACGGCGCAGTCCAGGTTCTCGCCGATAAGATCGGCAGCGCGGTCGCTCAGGCCGAGATCAAGCTGGATATCGGGATAGCGCGCATGGAACTCGTGCAGCGCCGGGATGATCACCGAGATCGCCAGGGAAGAGCTGCAATCGACCCTGAGTCGCCCGCTCGGCCGGGCCTGCGCCAGCGTGAGACTCGTGTCGAGCTCGGAGAGTTCGTCGAGCAGGCGCAGCGCCCGCTCGTAATAGGCCGCGCCGTCCATGGTCACGGACACGCGCCGCGTCGTCCGGTTCAAGAGCTTGGCACGCAGATGCGCTTCCAGCTGCTGGATCAGCTTGGTCACGGTCGGCTTCGGCATGTCCAGGAGATCGGCGGCCCGCGTGAAGGTCCCGGTCTCGACGACCCGCACGAAGGCCCGCATCGCGGCAAGCTGGTCCATGTGCCCTCGGATTGTTTCCGTATGTGAACAATGAATGAGCTGATAGCGTATTTATTCCAAAATGCCGATTCACTATCTCATGCTGCAACGCAACAGCGAGGGTGAGCCCATGCCCGCGATCGCCGCGCAGAGATTACAACCGGTCCTCTCCGTTTTCTGGCGGGAGGAAATCCTGAGCGCCCGTGGGGAGACCTTCACAGGCCGCCTCTACGTTCCCGCCGAGGTTCCGGACAATGCCGGCCTGGTGCTGCACCTGCATGGCGGCCACTTCAACAGCGGCTCGCCGGCCGAGGGGCAAGCCGTCGCCACGGCGTTGACGGAAGCCGGTGCGGTCGTGTTCTCGCTTTCCTATCCGCTCGCGCCGGTGCAGCGCTTCCCCGAGACGCTGGAGCGCATCTATGCAGCGCTCGAGGCTCTTGCCAGGGGGCGCAATCGCTGGGCGACGCGCGGCGCTCCGCTCTACATCGCCGGCGAGGAAGCCGGCGGCAATCTCGCTGCGGCGCTCGCCATGATGGCGCGCGATCGCGGCGGCCCCGACCTCGCCGGCCAGATCCTGTTTTCGCCGATGCTCGACGCCTGCCTCGGCACCGCTTCGCTGCGCGGCGCGCAGGCCGGCCCGGTCGGCTGCCGCTGGGCCGATGGCTGGGCGGATTATCTCGGCACGCCCGAGCGTGCCGCCCACCCCTACGCGGCTCCGCTCCAGGCGACACGCCTCGCCGGCCTGCCGCCGGCCCTGCTGATCAGCGGGCAGGACGACCCGATGCGCGACGAGGCGGCGCAATATGCCGCCCGCCTCGGCCAGTCCGGCATCGCCGTCCGCCATGTCGAGTTCTCCGCGCCGACGCGCTGGCCGCAGGCCTATGCCGATGCGGCGGAGGAAGGCTCATGTCTCTGCAAGAGCTGCGGCGAGATCGCCGCTTTCTATGAACGGACCGCGCCCTCCTAACGCGCCCTCTTTTCCAAGCACTCCGATCATTTTCAAGGAAGGACCGACCCTATGATTCAGGGAACGAACCGTCGCGGCCTCCTGGCCGGCCTCACCGCGTCCGTGGCGCTGACCGCCATCACGGTCTTTGCGCTCTCCGGCACCCGGGCGCAGGGCGATACCGCGCCTGCTGCCCCGCCTGCCGTCCCAGTCTCCGTTGCGACTGTCGAGGCGCGCGAGATCGTGCCCTGGGCGGAATTCTCCGGGCGGCTCGAGGCGATCGAGCGCGTCGAGCTGCGTTCACGCGTCTCCGGCGTGGTCGAGGCCGTGCATTTCCGCGAGGGCAATCTGGTGAAGCAGGGCGACCTGCTCGTCAGCATCGACCAGGCGCCCTATCTGGCCGAGCTCGAGCGCGTGCAGGCGCAGGTTCTCGCCGCCCAGGCGCGCGTCGCCCTCGCCGAAAGCGAGAACGAACGCGGCCAGCAGCTCATCGCCAGCCGCAACCTCTCGCAGCGCGATCTCGATACCCGCGTCAACGCGCTCCGCGAGGCGCAGGCCAATCTCCGCGCCGCCGAGGCCGCGCGCCGGACGGCGCAGCTCAACCTCGACTACACCCAGATCCGCGCCCCGATCAGCGGCCGCATCGGCCGGCTCGACGTCACCGTCGGCAACCTGATCGCGGCCGGTGGGCAGGTCCTGACCTCGCTGCTCTCGGTCGATCCGATCTATGCCGCCTTCAATGCGGACGAGCGCAGCCTGCTCGACGCGCTCGCCTCGCTGCCGGACGGTTCGCGCGCGCTGGAGCAGATCCCGGTCAAGCTGACCACCGCTACGGCCGAGCAGGCGAGCTTCAGCGGCCGGCTGCATTTCGTCGACAACGGCATCGACGGCGCCAGCGGCACGGTGCGCGTGCGCGCCAAGCTCGACAATCCCGACGGCAAGCTGATGCCCGGCCAGTTCGTCCGGGTGCAGCTCGGGCAGGCCAAGGCCGAGCCCCGGCTCGTCATCAACGAGCGCGCCGTCGGCACCGACCAGAACAAGAAGTTCGTCTTCGTGGTCGGCGACGACGGCAAGGCCGCATGGCGCGAAGTCTCGCTTGGAGCCGCCCATGACGGGTTGCGCGTCGTCACCGCCGGGCTGAAGGCCGGCGAGCGCATCATCGTCAACGGGCTCCAGCGGGTGCGGCCAGGCGCGACCGTGGCGCCGGAGCCAGTGGCCATGGCCGAGAAGAGCGAGCTCAGGAAGCCTGCGACCGAGCTCGCGCAACACTGAATTCAACGATCGGCTGCGGGTGCCGCGAAGCGGGCCCGCAGCCGCAAGCATAAGCCGCTCGAAAGGGGGCGCCCCATGAACCTCTCCAAGTTCTTCATCGACCGGCCGATCTTCGCGGCGGTCCTCTCCGTCCTGATCTTCGTGGCCGGGCTGCTCTCGATCAGGGCCCTGCCGATCTCCGAATATCCGGAAGTCGTTCCGCCGACGGTCGTCGTGCGGGCGCAATATCCCGGCGCGAGCCCGCGCGTGATCGCCGAGACGGTGGCGACGCCGATCGAGGAACAGATCAACGGCGTCGAGGGCATGCTCTACATGTCGAGCCAGGCGACCACCGACGGGCAGATGACGCTGAACGTCACCTTCCGGCTCGGCACCGACCCGGACAAGGCGCAGCAGCTCGTGCAGAACCGCGTCAGCCAGGCCGAGCCGCGGCTGCCCGAGGAGGTGCGCCGGCTCGGCATCACCACGGTCAAGAGCTCGCCGGACCTGACGATGGTGGTGCACATCACCTCGCCGAACGGCCGCTACGACATGACCTATCTGCGCAATTACGCGGTGCTGAACGTCAAGGACAGGCTCGCCCGCATCGATGGCGTCGGCCAGGTCCAGCTCTTCGGCTCGGGCGACTATTCGATGCGCGTCTGGCTCGATCCCCAGAAGGTCGCCGAGCACGGGCTCTCGCCCGGCGACGTGGTGCGCGAGATCCGCGCCCAGAACGTCCAGGCCGCGGCCGGCGTGATCGGCGCCTCGCCGAACGCGCCGGGCCTCGATCTGCAGCTTTCGGTCAACGCCCAGGGGCGGCTCCAGACCGAGGAGCAGTTCGGCGAGATCATCGTCAAGACCGGCGCCGATGGCGCCGTCGTGCGGCTGAAGGACATTGCCCGCATCGAGCTCGGCGCGGCGGAATACGCCCTGCGTTCGCTGCTGAACGGCAAGTCGGCCGTCGCCGTCCCGGTCTTCCAGGCTCCGGGCTCGAACGCCATCGCGATCGCCGACCGCGTCCAGGAGACGATGCGCGAGATCAAGCAGAACATGCCGGAAGGCGTGGACTATTCGATCGTCTACGACACCACCCAGTTCGTGCGCGCCTCGATCAAGGCGGTGATCTCGACGCTGCTGGAGGCGGTCGCGCTCGTCGTGCTCGTCGTCATCGTCTTCCTGCAGACCTGGCGCGCCTCGATCATCCCGCTCGTCGCCGTGCCGATCTCGATCGTCGGCACCTTCGCGGTGATGTATGTCATGGGCTTCTCGATCAACGCGCTGAGCCTCTTCGGGCTGGTGCTCGCCATCGGCATCGTCGTCGACGACGCGATCGTCGTGGTCGAGAATGTCGAGCGCAATATCGAGAACGGCCTCTCGCCGCGCGAGGCGACCTACAAGGCCATGCGCGAGGTCTCCGGCCCCATCATCGCGATCGCGCTGGTGCTGGTCGCCGTCTTTGTGCCGCTCGCCTTCATCTCCGGCCTGACCGGCCAGTTCTACCGCCAGTTCGCGCTCACCATCGCGATCTCGACGGTGATCTCGGCCATCAATTCGCTGACGCTGTCGCCGGCGCTGGCTGCGCTGCTGCTCAAGGGCCACCACGCCCCCAAGGACGCGCTGACCCGCCTCATGGACCGGGTGTTCGGCTGGTTCTTTCGTGCCTTCAACCGCTTCTTCAACCGTTCGTCCGAGGCCTATGGCCGCGGCGTGCGGCGGGTGATCTCGCATCGCGCGGTCATGCTCGCGGTCTATGTCGTGCTGCTCGGCGCGACGGGCGTGCTGTTCAAGGCCGTGCCGAGCGGCTTCGTGCCGGGCCAGGACAAGCAATATCTCGTGGGCTTCGCCCAGCTGCCGGACGCCGCGACCCTCGACCGGACGGAGGATGTCATCCGCCGCATGGACGAGATCGCTCTCAAGCATCCGGGCGTCGAGAACGCGATCTCCTTCCCCGGCCTCTCGATCAACGGCTTCACCAACTCGTCGAACTCCGGCATCGTCTTCGTCGGCTTGAAGCCCTTCGAACAGCGCAAGGACCCGTCGCTCAGCGGCAACGCCATCGCCGCCGATCTGAACAAGCAGTTCGGCGGCATCAAGGAAGCCTTCATCGCGATGTTCCCGCCGCCGCCCGTCCAGGGCCTCGGCACGATCGGCGGCTTCAAGCTGCAGATCGAGGATCGCGCCGGCTTGGGCTATGCCGCGCTGGACGAGGCGACCAAGGCTTTCATGGCCAAGGCCGGGCAGGCGCCGGAAATCGCCGGCATGTTCTCGAGCTTCCAGGTCAATGTTCCGCAGCTCTATGCCGATATCGACCGCACCAAGGCCCGCCAGCTCGGCGTGCCCGTGACCGAGGTGTTCGACACGCTGCAGACCTATCTCGGCTCGACCTATGTCAACGACTTCAACCGCTTCGGCCGAACCTACAGCGTCCGCGCCCAGGCCGACGCGCCTTTCCGGGCCCAGCCCGAGCATATCGGCCAGCTCAAGGTGCGCTCGACATCCGGCGAGATGATCCCGCTCAGCGCGGTGCTGAACGTGCGCACCGATTCCGGGCCGGAACGCGCCATGCGCTACAACGGCTTCCTCTCGGCCGACATCAATGCCGGCGCGGCGCCCGGCTTCTCCTCGGGACAGGCGCAAGCTGCGGTGGAGCGCATCGCGGCCGAGACCCTGCCCAAGGGCTTCGCCTTCGAATGGACCGAGCTGACCTATCAGGAGATCCTGGCCGGCAATTCGGCGGTGATCGTGTTCCCGGTGGCGATCCTGCTCGTCTTCCTGGTGCTGGCCGCCCAGTACGAGAGCATGACCCTGCCGATCGCGATCCTGCTGATCATCCCGATGGGCCTGCTCGCGGCGCTGACCGGCGTCTGGCTCTCGGGCGGCGACAACAACGTCTTCACCCAGATCGGCCTCGTCGTGCTGGTCGGGCTATCGGCCAAGAACGCCATCCTGATCGTCGAATTCGCCAGGGAGCTCGAATTCGAAGGCAGGACGCCGGTCCAGGCAGCGATCGAAGCCAGCCGCCTGCGCCTGCGTCCCATCCTGATGACCTCGCTCGCCTTCGTCATGGGCGTGGTGCCGCTGGTGATCTCGACCGGGGCCGGCGCCGAGATGCGGCAGGCCATGGGCATCGCGGTCTTCGCCGGCATGATCGGCGTCACCGCCTTCGGCATCTTCCTGACGCCGGTCTTCTACGTGCTGATGCGCAAGCTCGCGGGCAACCGCCCGCTCGCCCGGCACGATATCGAAGCGCCGGCGCTGCAGGCGGCGGAGTAGAGCGCCGCGGGCCCGCAGTTCCAGCGAGCCGAACAACGATCGCAAGGCGCGCCTCGAAAGGGGCGCGCCTTGCTGTCATTGGAGGCGCCGCGGATTGGCATCCGCAGCCATGTCCAGGTCCATGGTCAAGGGGAGTGAGCCATTCACAGACCCAGCCCAGCCCGGCCCGGCCCGGCCCGGCCCGGCCCGGCCCGGCCCGGCGACAAGGCAGAACGACGAAAGACCCGGCGCCGCAAGGCACCGGGTCTTTCCCCGTCAGGGGGCTTTCGAGACGTTCCAGTAGACCGGGACGCCCGGGGAGAGCAGGCCCTTGAGGCTGGCCTGCTGGCCGCGCACCAGCCAGAACTGCCCGACCGGCACATAGGGCACCGTCTCGACGGCGCGCTCCTGGATCTTGCGCGCGATCTGCTTGCGAGCCTCGATATCGGGCGCCATCGTGAACGCGGCGCGCAGCTTCTCGATCGTCTCGTCGCAGGGCCAGCCGAACCAGGAGTTCTCGCAGTTGGACCGCAGCGCGAGATGGCCGACCGGCTCGGTCATGTCCGGCGCGGCCGGCCCGGAGGCGAAGGTCGACCAGCCGCCCTGCTCGACCGGGTTCTTGCTGGTGCGCCGGCTCGACAGCGTGCCCCAGTCCATCGCCTGGTAGTCGACATTGAGGCCGGCATCTCGCATCAGTTGCGAGACGACGAGCGTTTGCGGGGACAGTGCCGTCTCGGTCGCGTCCAGCACCACGATCTTCTCGCCCTTGTAACCGCTCTCGGCGATCAGCTTCTTGGCCGCGGCGAGGTCCGCCTTCGGCCAGGCCGCATCGGTGAAATAGGGCGAGTCGCACATGTAGAAGGACGGACAGACGGTGTAGAGCGCCTTGTCGTCGACATAGGCCCGCACCGCCTGCTCCTGGTCGACGAGGTGCAGGATCGCCTGCCGGAGCTTGGGATTGTTGAAGGGCGGCTGCGACTGGTTCATCCGGAAGACGCCCTGCAGTGCGGCGAGCTTCGAGACGGCGATCTTCGCATTGCCCTTCACCAGCTGGATCATGTCCGGCGGCATTTCCTCGAAGATGTCGATCTCGCCGGCCTGCAGCGCATTCAGCGCCGTCTGCGCATCCGGCATGATCAGCCATTCGACGCGATCGACATTGGCCAGCTTGCCGCCGGCGAGACCATCCGGAGCTTCCTTGCGCGGCTGATAGGTCGACGCCTTGGCGTAGACGATCTTCGAGCCCGGCGACCATTGCTCCTTGACCAGCATGAAGGGGCCGGAGCCGGTCGCGTCGGTGATGTTCTGGTTCGAGGGCGTGGCGGCGATCCGCGCCGGCATGATGACCGGCAGCATCGAGCTCGGCTTGCCGAGCGCGTCAAGAACGAGGCCCCAGCGATCCTTAAGCACGAGCGTGACCGTCTTCGGGTCGGTGGCGGTCAGTGAGGCGGTATGAGCCGTGAGCTGCTGTCCGAGGCCGTCGCGCTCGCCCCAGCGCTTCAGCGAGGCGACGACGTCCGTGCTCGTCACCGGCGTGTTGTCATGGAACTTCAGCCCGTCGCGGAGCACGAAGGTCCAGGTCAGCCCGTCGGGAGAGGTGGTGAAGCTCTCCACCATCTGCGGCTTGATCAGGCCCTTGGCGTCCTGCGCGAAGAGCGTGTCGTAGACCATGTAGGCGTGGTTGCGGACCATGTAGTCCGAGGTCGTCATCGGATCGAGCGTGCGCAGGTCGCCGAAGGGGCGCACCTTCAGCACCGTCTGGGCGGCGGCCGGCAGCGCCGCCAGCGACAGCGCGAAGCCGGCCGCCAGCGCCATCCGTCTCGTCAGTCTTCTCATCTCTCCCTCCCTCTGGATCGTCTTGCGGTTCTTGTCGTCGCTTGCCGGCCTCAGACCCTGAGCTTGCGGGCGAGGCGGGGGTCGATGGCGTCGCGCAGCGCGTCGCCGAGCACGTTGACGGTCAGCACGAGCAGCGCCAGCGCCACGCCCGGAAAGGCGATCATCCAGGGCGCGCGCTGCATGAAGGGGCGGGCTTCCGCCAGCATGTTGCCCCAGCTCGGAATGGTCGGCGGCGTGCCGGCGCCCAGGAAGGAGAGGATCGATTCGACGATCATCGCCGAGGCGAAGACATAGGTCGCCTGCACGATCACCGGCGCAGCCGCATTGGGCAGGATGTGGCGCACCAGCATCCGCGGCAGCCCGGTGCCGTTGGTGATCGCCGCCTCGACATAGGTCTGCTCGCGCAGCACCAGCACGGAGGAGCGGACGACACGGGCCATGCGCGGGATCTCGGCGATCGAGATCGCGATGACGACATTCTGAACGCTCGACCCGAACAGCGACATCAGCGCGATGGCGAGGAGGATGCCGGGGATGGCCATGAGTCCGTCCATCACCCGCATCACCGTGCCGTCGAGCCAGCGGACGAAGCCGGCGACGAGGCCGATGAACAGGCCGAAGCCGACCGTCAGCACCGTGACGAGGGCGCCGATCGTCAGCGAGATCCGCGTGCCGTTCAGCGTGCGCGACAGGGTGGAACGGCCGAGCTGGTCGGTGCCGAACCAGTGCTCGACGCCGGGCGGGCGCAGACGCTGGATCGGGTTCACGCGCACCGGATCGGGCAGGATGTAGGGTGCGATCAACGCCACCAGCGTGAAAGCCGCCAGCACCGCGAGGCCGGCCAGGATCGTCGGATTGGTGCGCAGGAAACCACGCACCGCCTGGAGCGGGCTGGGCGCCTTCGCGACGGAGCCGGTCACGGTCATCGTCACGGCGCCCTCAATAGCGGATGCGCGGGTCGAACAGCACATAGCTGAGGTCGACCAGCAGGTTGACGGTGACGTAGACCAGCGAGAAGACGAGGATCAGTCCCTGCACCACCGGATAATCCCGCCGCAGGATGGCATCGGTCGTCAGCCGGCCGAGGCCGGGGATGTTGAACACCGTCTCGGTGACCACCACGCCGCCGAGCAGGGCGGCGATGCCGACGCCGACGACGGTCACGACCGGGATCGCCGCATTCTTCAGCGCATGACGCAGCACCACGCGGCGCGGCCTCACGCCCTTGGCATGGGCGGTGCGGACATAATCCTCCGACAGCACTTCGAGCAGGCTCGCCCGCGTGACGCGCGCCAGCAGCGCCGCATAGAGCATCGCGAGCGCAAGGCCGGGCAGGACGAGGCTGTTCAGGCAGGGCAGCAGCCCCTCCGCGAGCGGCACGTAGCCCTGCGTCGGGAACCAGCCCAGCGTCAGCGCGAAGACGTAAACGAGCAGGAAGGCGACGACGAAGACCGGCGAGGAGAAGCCGACCATGGCGAAGGCCATGACGGCGCGATCGACCCGGCTGCCGGCCTTCAACGCGCTCAGCGTGCCGAGCGGCAGCGCGATGGCGAGCGCCAGCAGGATGGCGACGAGCGCCAGCATCGCGGTGGGCTCGATCCGCATGCCGATGAGTCGCGTCACCTCCATGTCGGAGAAGACGGAACGGCCGAGATTGCCCTGCGCGAGCTGGCCCGCCCAGGCGAGGAGCTGGTCCGTCAACGGCAGGTCGAGGCCGAGCTGGGTGCGGATCGAGGCGATCTGCGCGGTCGTCGCCTGGTCGCCCGCGATCAGGATCGCCGGATCGCCCGGCGTCAGCCGCAGCAGGAAGAAGACGAAGAGGCCGACGAAGCCGAGGACCGGCACCGTCGCAGCCACCCGGCGCAGAACATAGGAGATCATGATCGCGCCGGACCGTTCGCGGCGGAAATATGCGCGCCCACCCTGCGACCTCCCCAAGCCAGTTTTGTAACGTTTCAATCAGGCTGACACAGAGTTATCCAGCTCGCAAGACCCTTTATTTTGCGCCGTGAGCTTGCGGATTTCGATCCGATCCGCAAAGCTGAATCGAAATCTTGAAACGTTTCAACGGGCAACGAATGGCGACGATCCGGGATGTGGCGCGGCTGGCGAACGTGTCGGTCGCGACCGTGTCGAACGTGCTCAACAGCGCCGATCGCGTCTCTCCGGAGCTTGCCGGGCGGGTCCGCGCCGCCATGGAGAAGCTGAGCTATACGCCGCACGCCGGAGCGCGTTCGCTGCGCAAGCGCGCGAGCGGGCTGATCGGCCTCGTCGTCGGCGACATCACCAACCCGTTCTTCTCCGACCTGTTCGAGGCGGTGGAGGATGCAGCGGCCGCATCCGGCTACCTAGTGCTGCTGTGCAACTCCAACGAACGCAGCGAGCGCGAGGAGGCGCATCTGCGCATGCTGCGGACGCAGCGCATCGATGGCCTCATCCTGGCGCCAACCGGGGCGGTCTCGATGAACCGGGCTTCGCTGCTCGCGCAGCTCGAGGTGCCGGTCGTGCTGATCGACCGCGCCATGGAGGGGCTGGGCTACGATGCGGTCGTCCTCGACAACCGGCGGGCCGGATTCGAGGCGACGCAGCATCTGATCGCCTGCGGCCACCGGCGGATCGGCCTCGTCAACGGGCCGGAGGTGCTGCGCACGGCGGCGGAACGCCTTGCGGGCTATCGCGAAGCCCTGCTGGCGGCCGGGCTGCCCTTCGATCCGGGCCTCGTCCGCGATGCCGGCTTCCGCGAACAGCCCGCCGAACAGGCCATGGCGGAACTGCTGGCCTTGCCGCAGCCGCCCAGCGCCGTCTTCGCCACCAACAACCTAATGACGATCGGCGTCATGAAGACATTGGCGGATCGCGGCCTCGCCTGCCCCCGCGACATCTCCATGATCGGCATCGACGACCTGCCCTGGGCCGAGGCGGTCTCGCCGCAGCTCAGCGCCGTCGCCCAGCCCGTGCGCGCCATGGGCGAAGCGGCGCTCGATCTCCTGCTGCGCCGCCTCGGCGGCACCCTGCAGGGGCCCGGAACGACCACCGTGATGGCGCCCCAACTCCTCATCCGCCGCTCCTGCGGCGCGCCTGCCCCCGGAAGACCTGCCCATGTCGACTGAACTCACGAGGCTCAGCGCGCTCGCCGTGCGCGATCTCCTTCTCGCCGGCGAAGTCAGTTCGGCCGAACTGGTCGAGGCCGCGGCGGCGCGCCTCGCCGTGATCGAGCCTCAGCTCAACGCAGTGCCAACGCTCTGCCTCCACCGGGCACGTCGACAGGCGCAGGCGGCCGACAAGGCGCGCCATGCCGGACAGCCGAGCCTGCTCGGCGGGCTGCCCATCGTGGTCAAGGACAACAACGATGTCGAAGGCGTGCGCAATACCGGCGGCACCTCGATCTTCCGCGACCGGATCTCGGCCGAGTCGGACCGGACCGTGGCGCTGATGGAGGCGAACGGCGCGATTACGCTCGGCAAGTCGAACCTTTCCGAGCTCGGCGGCGCGCAGACGACCAACAGCGTCCATGGCGCGACGCGCAACCCCTATGACCGGCGCCTGACCTGCGGCGGCTCCTCGGGCGGCGCGGCTGTGGCGCTGGCGACCGGCGAAGCCTGGCTCGCCCATGGCAACGACTATGGCGGCAGCCTGCGCATCCCTGCCGCCTTCTGCAACATCACCGGCCTGCGGCCGACGCCGGGCCGGGTGCCGCGCAAGCGGCTGACCGATCCGTTCGACACCATCGCCGTCGAGGGTCCGATGGCGCGCGACGTCGCCGACCTCGCGCTCTTCTTCGATGCGATGATCGGCTACGACCCCGGCGACATCCTGACGGCGCCAACCGGCGAGCCACCCTTCCTCGACGCCGCGCGGACGCCGCGCAAGCCGGCGCGGGTCGCGATCTCCGCCGATCTCGGATTGCTGCCGATCGAGGAGCCGATCCGGCTCGCGCTCGCGGATCTTGCGGCCACCCTCGACAAGGCGGGGGTCGCGGTCAGCCACGACGCGCCCGATGTGACCGGGACCATGGACGCCTTCCGCGTGCTGCGGGGAGAGGGATTCTATGCCACCTTCGAGCCACTCTTCGAGACGCATCGCGCGGCATTCCCGGCGCCCGTCCTGGCCGACCTGCTGCGCGGCCGCGACCAGCCGGGTCACGCCATCGTCACGGCCAATCGCTACCGCAGCGAGCTCTATCGCCGCGCCGTCGACTTCCTCGACACGCACGACTTCCTGATCTGCCCGGCCACGCAGGCCATGCCCTTTGCGGTCGAGACGCTGTTCCCGACGACCGTAGAGGGACGGCCGATGCAGGACTATCTCGACTGGATCTCGATCACCGCGATCTGGTCGCTCACCGGCCTGCCCGCCATCGCCATCCCGATCGGCTTCTCGCGCGAAGGCCTGCCAATCGGCGTCCAGATCCTGTCGCATGCACGGCGGGAGGCCGATCTCTTCCGGCTGGCGGCCTGGATCGAGCGCGAGCTCGCCCTGCCGAAGACACCGATCGATCCGCGCTGAGCGGCGACCGAGCGTCGACGGAGAAGCTGCCCAGCGCAGCGCTCAGCCTTGCCCGGCCCTGCGATCCGGCTGATCGGACCGGGATGAGGCGGCCTGCCCGCCCGGGGCCTCGCCTCGTTCGGCCGGCCGATCGGCCAGATCGCCGTCCTCCTCGTCGAGCAGGACGCGCTGCGCCGCGCCGTCGAGGTCGTCATACTGGCCGTTGCGGAGCGACCAGAGGAAGGCGAACAGCGCCATCCCGCCCAGCAGCAGCGCGAGCGGAACGAGGAAGACGAGGCTGCTGCTCACTTCCCCGACCCCGGCATCGCCACGAGGCCCGGCTCCGGCGCGGCGGCCGGAGTCGGACGGACGGAGGCAGGCCCCACCTGCAGGCGCAGCGCGTTCAACACCACGATGAGGGAAGACAGCGACATCGCCAGCGCCGCGATCAGGGGCGTGACATAGCCGGCGATGGCGATCGGCAGGGCGATGGCATTGTAGGCGATCGCCAGGGCGAAGTTCTGCCGCACCAGCCGGGCGGCGGCGCGCGAGACGGCGAGCGCCATCGGAACCGCATCGAGCCCGTCGCGCAGGAAGACGAAGTCGGCCGCGTTGCGGCCGATGTCGGCGGCCGAAGCGGGCGCCATCGAGACATGGGCGGCGGCGAGCGCGGGCACGTCGTTGAGCCCGTCCCCGATCATCAGCACCTTGCGGCCCTGCGCCGCCATGCCGGCGAGCCTTTCGACCTTCTGCGCCGGCAGCAGGCCCGCCGCAACCGTCCCGATGGCCAGCCGGTCGGCCATGGTGCCGACCGCCGCCGGCGTGTCGCCGGACAACAGCGCGATCTCCAGCCCGGCGCCGCGCAAAGCATCGATGGCGGCCCGCGCCTGCGGGCGCAGCGTCTCCTCGAAGGCAAAGCGGGCAAGCAATGCGCCATCGCAGCCAAGGACCGTGCCCGTCAGTTTTTCGCCAAGCGGCTCCGTGCCGCCCTCCAGCGCCCATTCGGCCCGGCCGAGGCGGTAGCGCCTGCCGTCGAGCACCGCCTCGACGCCGAGCCCCGGGTGTTCCCTCACCTCGGACAGGGCCAACGCGCCGGCGGGCGCCGCCGCGGCAATGGCGCGCGAGAGCGGATGACTGGACCGGCGGGCGATCTCGGCGGCGATCGACAAGGCGCCGGGGTCGATCGTCGCACCGTCGCGCAGGCGCGGCCGGCCGAGCGTCAGCGTGCCGGTCTTGTCGAAGGCGGCCATGTCGACCTCGGCCATGCGCTCGATCGCCGAACCGTCCCGGACCATGACGCCGTTCTCGAACAGCCGGCGCGCCGCCACCACCTGCACGATCGGCACCGCGAGCCCGAGCGCGCAGGGGCAGGTGATGATCAGGACGGCGATGGCCACGGTGATCGCCTGATGCCAGCCACCGCCCAGCGCCATCCAGCCGAGGAAGGTGAGGAAGGCCGTGGCATGGACGACCGGCGAATAGAGCGCCGCCGCCCGGTCCGCGATGCGCCGATAGCGGGCGCGCCCGCCTTCGGCCGCCTCCATCAGCCGGATCATCTCGGCAAGGAAGGAGGCCTCGGCCCGCGCGGAAGCCTCGACGACGAGAGGACCGCTGAGATTGAGCGTTCCGGCCTGCACCGCAGCACCGGCCGCGACGGGGCGCGGCAGGCTTTCGCCGGTGACGATGGCGCAATCGAGCTCCGAGACCCCGTCCGCGACCACGCCGTCGACGGGGATGCGGTCGCCGGCGGCGAGGGCAAGGCGCATGCCCGGCTCGATCTCGGCGACCGGCAGATAGTGGCGACTGCCGTCTGCCTGCAGGATCATGGCGCCTCGCGGAGCAAGGCGCATCAGGCCGCGCACGGCGGCCCACGCCTTCTCACGCATCAGATGGTCGAGCGTGCGCCCGATCAGCAGGAAGAAGATCAGCGAGGTGGCGGCGTCGAAATAGGCATGCGGGCCGTCATGGATGGTGTCGTAGAGGCTCAGGCCGAAGGCGAGGCAGATGCCGATCGAGATCGGCACGTCCATGTTGGTGCGGCCATGACGCAGAACCGACCAGGCGGAATCAAAGAAGACCCGGCCGGAATAGAGAAGGCAGGGCAGCGCGAGGGCGGCGGAGATCCAGTGGAAGGCGCTGCGCGTCTCGGCCTCGGCCCCCGACCAGACCGAAACCGAGAGCAGCATGATGTTCATCGCGCAGAAGCCGGCGACCGCGAGCGACCGCACCAGTCGCGCGAGCTCCGGATCGGCCCGGTCCGCCTCGCTCTCGAAGAGATGGCCGGGATAGCCGAGCGCGGCCAGCGCAGCCAGCAGATCGGGCGCCTCCTGCCCGCGCCATTTCACCGCGACACGCCGGGTCGACAGGTTGACGCGGGCGTGCTCGACGCCGCCGACGCGCATCAGCCCGTTCTCGACGGCGCGGATGCAGGCGGCGCAGTGAACGCTCGGCACAGCGAGATCGGACTGGCGCAGGCCATCGCCGAGGTCGCGGCTGGCAAGCTTGATCTCCTGCCGCACCGCCGTGCCGTCGAACGCCTCGTAAGGGTCGAGCGGCGGCGCGCAGCAGGTCATTTGATCGCCCTGTAGCTATGCCAGGTGGCATGGCCGAGCAGCGGGAAGATGACGATCAGGCCGAGCAGCCCCGTCGCCACGCTGAGCAGGAAGAGGCCGAGCACGATCGCGCCCCAGGCGAGCATCACCGGCAGGTTGTTCCAGACCAGCGAAATGCTGGTGCCCATGGCCGTGAAGGCATCGACCCGCTCGTCGAGCAGCATCGGGACGGCGAAGGTGCTGATCGCAAAGGAGAAGGCGGCGAACAGCCCGCCGGCCACCGTTCCGACGAGCAGCATCGCCCAACCTTCCGGTGTCAAGAACAGCATGGCGGCGACGTCGTGGAGGCCCGGGAAGGGGCGCAGCCCGAAGAACAGCGCGTAGATGATCACGGCCGCCCGCATCCAGACCAGCATCAGCAGGCACAGGATCGCACCGGCATACCAGACCTGGCCGCCCGAGGCCGCCCTGACGAAGATCATGCGCGTGAGGCTGACCGGCTGGCCGGCCTCGATATCGCGGCTCTTCTGGTAGAGCCCGATCGCCAGCACCGGCCCGACGACCATGAAGCCGGCCAGCGCCGGGAACAGGATGTAGTCGAGCTCGAAGCGGAACAGCCCCCAGACGATGCCGAGGGAAACGAGGAAGACCGCCAACCCATAGAGCAGGCTCGGGCCGGGACTGTGACAGAGATCGCGCCAGCCTGCGTCGAGCCAGGACAGGGCCGCCCCGGCCGGCAGGTTGCGGCGACGCTGCTCCGCGAGAGGCAGAGGCCTGTCCTGGCGGTTCTCGATCGTGCCCATGAGTTCCTCCCCTCAGCAGGCCGGACGCGCGGCGCGGAACCCGCCGCTCTCGCCCGCCGCCTTCGCATGCGGCACGCAGTCCGGCTGCGAGTCGACGGCAACATAGACCAGATGCGCGTTGGCCAGGAGCAGCAGCGCCGCCAGGGCAGCAGCCAGCAGGAGCCAGAAGGCTCGCCGCCCGCCGCGCCGCGGTGCCTCGCCGCCAGCCCGCACGCTCATTTCGCGCCTCCTGCCAGCGTGCCGACATAGAGCGCGAGCAGCTTGATGTCGGTCGGCGACAGCCGCCCTTCCCAGCTCGGCATGTGGCCCTGCCGGCCGTTCTGGACGCTGTTGAAGACCGACTGCTCATCGCCGCCATAGATCCAGTGGGCGTCGGTCAGGTCCGGGGCGCCGAGATCCTGCTGCCCCTTGCCGTCTTCGCCATGACAGGCGACGCAGTTCGCCGCGAAGACCTCCTTGCCGGCGGCGAGACGCGCCTGTCCGGCCTCGGTCAGCTTCTGCCCCGAGAGCGAGCGGACATAGGCGACCACGGCGAGCACCTGCTCGCGCTGCAGCACGCCATCGCGTCCGAAACCCATCATCTGCGAGGTCCGGGTGTCCTTGGCCGTGCCGTTGATGCCGGCGCGGATCGTCTCGGCGATCGCTTCGGGCGAACCGCCCCAGAGCCAGGAGCCCGCGGCGAGGTTGGGGAAGCCCGGGCCGCCCTTGCCTTCCGTGCCGTGGCAGACCGCGCAATTATCGGTGAAGAGCGTGCGGCCGGTGTCGCGGACATGGCGCATCAGGGCGGGATCCGCCGCGATATCGGCGAAGGACGCATCGGCGACGCGCGCCGTCCAGGCGGCGCGCTCAGCCGCGGCATCGCGGACCTGCTGGGCCACGACCTCGCGCTGGTCGATGCCGAGGAGCCCCTTGGTATAGGTCCAGCCGAGCGGCCAGGCTGGCATCAGCAACCAGTAGATCACCGCGAACAAGGTCGTCGTGGCGAGAAAGAACAGGACGACCCGCGGAATCGGCGTATCGAGTTCCTCGATGCCGTTCCACTCGTGACCGGTCGTCATCCGCCCCGTGACGGGATCGCGCGTCGCATCTGCCATCGCTCAGTCCCCCGGCCTGTCGTCCTTGTCGAGAATACTCTTCTTGGCACGATCGAAGCGCGCCCGGTTCGAAGGCCACAGCGCATAGATCAGCACGCCGATGGCGAGGGCGATCAGATAGAACAGCCCCCAGCTTTTCGCGAAACCGACCAGCGAGTGGTAATCGAACTCCATCGTCTTACTTCCCAGCCGCCGCGGACTGGCTGTGCGCGGCGTCGGTCAGGCGGCCCAGAACCTGGAGATAGGCGACCACCGCGTCCATCTCGGTCAGGCGGCCGGGTTCGCCGTCGAAAGCGCGGACATTCGTCGCCTCGCCATAGCGTTCGCTGACGCCGCCGGCATAGGGACCATCGGGGCTCGCCTGGCCGAAGGCGTCGGCGGTCGCATTGGCGATCATCGCATCCGTGTAGGGCACGCCGACCTTGCGCTGCGCGGCGAGATGCAGGCCGAGATCGTCGACCTTCAGTTCGTTGCGCATCAGCCAGCCATATTTCGGCATCACCGATTGCGGCACGACGTCGCGCGGGTTGATCAGATGCGCGACATGCCAGGCGTCGGAATACTTGCCGCCGAGGCGGGCGATGTCCGGCCCGGTACGCTTGGAGCCCCAGAGCATCGGATGATCGTATTTCGACTCGACCGCGAGCGAGTACGGCCCGTAGCGCTCGACCTCGTCGCGCAGCGTGCGGATCATCTGGCTGTGGCAGGCGTAGCAGCCCTCGCGGATGTAGATGTTGCGCCCCGCCAGCTCGAGCGGCGTGTAGACGCGCATGTCCGGCGCCTTCTCGACCGTCTCGTTGATGGTGAAGAGCGGCGCGATCTCGACGAAGCCGCCGATCGCCGAGACGCCGATGATGGCGAGCACGAAGCCGATGGCGCTGCGCTCGAGCCTGCGATGGAAGAATTCGCGCATCGGGCTCACTCCCCCGGCTGCAGCGCCGCGCCGGCGCCGTGAAGAACGGGACGATCGGCTTCGGCGGTTCCCGCGGCCTGCGAGCGCGCCATCCGGATCGTCATCCAGACATTGTAGGCGGCGACGATCGCGCCGATCAGGAACAGCAGCCCGCCGATGGTGCGCGAGATATAGTAGGGGTGCATCGCGACCAAGCTGTCGATGAAGGAATAGGCCAGCGTGCCGCTGTCGTTATAGGTGCGCCACATCAGGCCCTGGATGATGCCCGAGTTCCACATCGCGAAGACGTAGATGATGGTCCCGGCGAGAGCGAGCCAGAAATGGACCTCGATCAGCTTGGGCGAATACATCCGCTCGACCTTCCACATCCACGGCACCAGCGCGTAGAGCGAGCCGAAGGTGATCATCGCCACCCAGCCCAGTGCGCCGGCATGGACGTGGCCGACCGTCCAGTCGGTGTAGTGCGAGAGCGAGTTGACGGCCCGGATCGCCATGAACGAGCCCTCGAAGGTCGAGAGGCCGTAAAAGACAGCGGCAACCATCATGAAGCGCAGCGTGGCGTCGTCGCGCACCTTGTCCCAGGCGCCGTTGAGGGTCGCCAGGGCGTTGCCGGCCGAGGCCCAGGACGGCACCAGCAGCACGACCGAGAAGGTCATGCCCAGCGTCTGCACCCATTGCGGCAGGGCGGTGTAATGCAGGTGGTGCGAGCCCGCCCACATATACATGAAGGTGATGCCCCAGAAGCTGATGATCGACAGCCTGTAGGAGAAGATCGGGCGGCCCGCCCGCTTGGGCAGGTAGTAGTAGAGCATGCCGAGGAAGCCGGCTGTCAGGAAGAAGGCGACGGCGTTGTGGCCGTACCACCATTGCGTCATCGCATCCTGCACGCCCGAGAACAGCGAATAGCTCTTCGCATGGCCGAAGGAGACCGGCACGGCCAGGTTGTTGACGATGTGCAGCACCGCCACGACCAGGATGAAGGCCATGTAGTACCAGTTGGCGACGTAGATATGGGGTTCCTTCCGCCGCTGCAGCGTGCGGATATAGATCAGGAAATAGACCACCCAGACCACGACCAGCCAGATATCGGCGTACCATTCCGGCTCGGCATATTCCTTCGACTGCGTCAGGCCCATCAGGTAGCCGCTGGCGGCGAGCACGCAGAACAGGTTGTAGCCGAGAAGCACGAACCAGGGGCTGAACTGGTCGGGCAGACGCGCCCGCGAGGTCCGCTGCAGCACATGGAAGGAGGTCGCGATCAGGGCGTTGCCGCCGAAGCCGAAGATCACGCCCGAGGTGTGGACCGGGCGCAGGCGCCCGAAGCTCGCCCAGGCGGCGTCGAAGGTCAGGTCCGGCCAGGCCAGCAGCGCCGCCACCCAGACGCCGAAGAACATGCCGACCACGGCCCAGCCGAGGGAGAGTACGATGCCGACCTTGGTCGGATCGTCGTAGTAATGCGACAGCCGCTCCTGCGGCGGTTCCGGCTCGAAATACTTCGACAGCACCAGCCCGATGCCGCCGAGGCCGAACAGCAGGACGATCACGCCATGGGTGCCGAGCAGATCGTCGCGCCCCGCGATCGCCATGATCACGCCGCACAGTGCCAGGAAGGCCGAGACGGCGATGGCGCGCTGCCGTTCTTCGACGGTAAGTGTCGCAATCATCGCCTGCCCCCTCCGCAGTTGATCCACGTCGCGCATCGGCAGGGACGAACCCTCCCGCCCAGCGACGCATAGGCTAGCAAGCCGGCCCGGATCCGCAAGCGGCAGGCCAGCGAATCCGACATATCCGGCGCCATCACCAAACCCATGTTTCGGGTACGATATCGCACAAAACAATCATCTCAGATACCTATTAAAGCTGCGTGTCCGGCGGACAAAATGTCCTACCCACGTGCCGGACCTCCGATCGGGCGACGCTGCCCCATCCGGTCGGCCCGCCCGCGGATGCCGGCGGAGCCAAGTTCGCACTGTTTGCCCAAACGCAAAGAAGGGACTCGGCCGGCTCGCTACTACCGGCATGCCCCCCTGCCGCACGCATGCGGGGTTTCATGAGCCGGCTTCGCCGGTGCCACCCGCAAATGCTTGCTACGGAAGGGTGAACGCATGGCCGAACGTCTGACAAAGGCGGGAGCCCGGAATGTCTTCTACGGCGGATCGATCTTCTTCTTCGCCATCTTCGTCGGGCTCACCGCCCATAGCCACTGGTACATGCGCACGAAATCCACCGACGAGAGCACGCTCACGCCGGCGGTTGCACGCGGCAAGCATGTCTGGGAGCGCAATTCCTGCATCAACTGCCACACGCTGCTCGGCGAAGGCGCCTATTTCGCGCCGGAGCTCGGCAATGTCTGGAAGCGCTACGGGGGCGACAAGGACCCGGCCGGCGCGCGCGAGAGCCTGAAGGCTTGGATGGCGGCGCAGCCAACCGGCATCGAGGGCCGGCGCCAGATGCCGCAGTTCAACCTGACAGAGCAGGAACTCAACGATCTCGCCGATTTCCTCGAATGGTCGAGCCGGATCAAGACCCAGAACTGGCCGCCCAACGATGCCGGCTGAGACGTCGCGACAGGAGAGAGCCATGTCAGGCTACAACACGACGAGATACGAGACCCAGAACGTCGCGATGCTGTATTTCTACGGCGCGCTCGTCCTGTTCATCGCGCAGGTGACGTTCGGGGTCGTGGCGGGGCTGATCTATGTCCTGCCCAACACCCTATCCGAGCTGCTGCCCTTCAACATCGTGCGCATGATCCACACCAACGCGCTGGTGGTGTGGCTGTTGCTCGGCTTCATGGGCGCGACCTACTACCTGCTGCCGGAAGAGGCGCAGACCGAGCTCTACAGCCGCAGGCTCGCCGTGCTCCAGTTCTGGCTGTTCTTCATCGCCGCCGCGATCGCCGTGGTCGGCTATCTCTTCCGCATCCATGAAGGACGCGAGTTCCTGGAACAGCCCTTCGCGATCAAGGTCGGCATCGTCCTCGTCGTGCTGATCTTCCTGTTCAACATCACGATGACCTCGCTGAAAGGCCGCAAGACCACTGTCACCAACATCCTGCTCTTCGGCCTGTGGGGGCTGGCGATCTTCTTCCTCTTCGCCTTCTACAACCCGGTCAACCTGGCGCTGGACAAGATGTACTGGTGGTACGTCATCCACCTCTGGGTGGAGGGCGTGTGGGAACTGATCATGGCCTCGGTCCTGGCCTTCCTGATGATCAAGCTCAACGGCGTCGACCGCGAGGTCGTCGAGAAGTGGCTCTACGTCATCGTCGGCCTGGCGCTGTTCTCCGGCATCCTCGGCACCGGCCACCACTATTACTGGATCGGCGCCCCTGCCTACTGGCAGTGGATCGGCTCGCTGTTCTCGACGCTCGAGGTCGCGCCCTTCTTCACCATGATCCTGTTCACCGTCCACATGACCTGGAAGGCGGGCCGCAACCACCCCAACCGCGCCGCACTGCTCTGGTCGGTCGGCTGCTCGGTGATGGCCTTCATCGGCGCCGGCGTCTGGGGTTTCCTGAACACCCTGTCCGTCACCAACTACTACACCCATGGCACGCAGCTGACGGCGGCGCACGGGCACCTCGCCTTCTTCGGCGCCTATGTGATGCTGAACCTCGCGGTGATGGCCTACGCCATTCCCGAGCTGAAGAACCGGGCCCCGTACAACCAGTGGCTCTCAATCGTGAGCTTCTGGCTGATGGTGCCGGCGATGATGATGATGACCTTCGCGCTGACCTTCGCCGGCGTGATCCAGGCTCACCTCCAGCGCGTGCTCGGACAGTCCTTCATGGAGGTCCAGGACCAGCTCGGGCTGTTCTACTGGATCCGGCTCGGCACCGGCATCGTGGTGGTGGTCGCGGCGCTGATGTTCGCCTGGGCCGTGCTGGTGCCCGGCCGTGAGCGCCGCGCCGAGCCGCTCGCCATCGCCCAACCGGCGGAATGACGCTCAAGGCCCGCCGGCACCGGCCGGCGGGCCCCCCTCCCCCGTCCGAAGGATGCTTCCGATGAACGCGATCCCGCGCCTGCCCGCCATGCCGCCTGCGGCCGACACGACCATCCCCGCCTACACCGCCTCCGGCAACGAGCGCTTCCTGTTCGAGAAGGCCTGGGAAAAGCGGTTGCCGCTGCTGCTCAAGGGCCCGACCGGCTCTGGCAAGACCCGCTTCGTCGCGCATATGGCGGCCAAGCTCGGCCTGCCGCTCTTCACCGTGGCCTGCCATGACGACCTTTCCGCCGCCGACCTGACCGGCCGCCACCTGCTCAAGGGCGGCGAAACGGTGTGGGTCGACGGGCCGCTGACGCGGGCCGTGCGCGAAGGCGGGCTGTGCTATCTTGACGAGATCGTCGAGGCCCGGAAGGACGTCGCGGTGGTGCTGCATCCGCTCACCGACGACCGGCGCATCCTGCCGCTGGAGCGCACCGGCGAGCTGCTGGCCGCCCCGCCCTCCTTCATGATCGCGGTGTCCTACAACCCCGCCTACCAGAACCTGCTCAAGAACCTGAAGCCGTCGACGCGGCAGCGCTTCGTCTCGATCAGCTTCGACTTCCTGCCGCGCGAGCGCGAGATCGCCGTGGTGTCGCAGGAGAGCGGCCTCGACGAGGGCGCGGTCGCGCCGCTGGTCGATCTCGCGCGACGCCTGCGCACCCTCAAGGGCCAGGACATCGAGGAGGGCGTCTCGACCCGGCTCGTCGTCTATGCAGCCAGCCTGATCGCCGCCGGTCTGCCACGCGCCGAGGCGGTCACGGCCGCCATCATCGAGCCGCTGACCGACGAGCCCGAGGTCCGGGCCGGGCTCGCCGAGGTGGCGCGCGCGGTTCTCGGCTAGAAAGGAGCGCGGCGATGCTGGACTTCCTCGAACTGGAAGAGACCGTCGGGCGCTTCTGGCACAAGCTGGTCGGCGATACGGCGAGCCTGGCGCATCATCCCCAGGCGGCTGTGACGCTCGCCAGCATGGCCCCGACGCTCGCGGTCTGCTTCCGGGGCTTCGGCGGCGAGCCCGGCATCAGGATCGTCCCCGCCCGCGAACGCGCCGTGAGCCACCGGCTCAATCTGCGCCAGCGCGTCGGCCTCGGCGAGGAAAGGCTGGCGCAGGCGCTGCGCACGCCCGACAGCCTGCAGCTGCCGGCGCAGATCGCGATCTTCCCGGAAGCCGGCCTCAACCGCGATCTCTATGTCTGGCTTGCCGCCGCCATGGTCGCGGCACCGCGGGCGGTGACGGAGACCGATCCGCTGCGCCGCGATCTCGCCTCGATCGTCGCCGCGCAGCGTCTGGTCACGACGGTCCTCGCCGCCTTTCCCGGCCTCGCCCAGGTCTACCGCCGGCTGGCGACGACGCTGCTCGACGGCCGGCGCCGCGAGGGGCTGCCTGCGACCGAGGCCAAGGTCGAGAGCCTGATCTGCGCCCTGCTGCGTGGTGAGGAGATATCGATCAGCGCCGCCGATTGGCCGGCCAAGGCGCCGGCCGGCTATCTGCCGGCGCTCGGAGTGCCGCTCTGGCCTCTGGTGAGCACGGCCGCGCCCGCCCGCGCGCGCCGGCGCGATGAGGACCAGCCGCCGCCGACGGCGGCCGGCGCCGAGGCGCAGATGGAGGCTCATGCCGCCAGCCGCGACGAAACGGCCGAGGATTGGCGCGAGCGCAGCCCCTTCATCCTCAACCGCTTCGAGAAGATCCTGGCCATGTCGGAGATGGTCGCCGTCGACCGCCCCTCCGACGACAGCGAGGAGCATGACCCGGAGGCGGCCAACGAGCTCGACGACATGGTGCTGAGCGAGCGCAAGGGGCGCCCGGCCTCGCGCTTCCGCTTCGATCTCGACCTGCCGCCGGAGGCGATGGACGAGGCCGCACTCGTCGGCGCGCTGACCTATCCCGAATGGGATTTCCGCAGCGCCTGCTATCGCGAAGATTATTGCAAGGTGCTCGCGGCCACGGCTGCACAGGAGCACGAGCCGCCGGCGCAGGACGCTGCGACGCGCGCGCTGGTGCGCCAGGTCCGGCGCCGGTTCGAGGCGCTGCGCCCCTTACGCGAGCCGCAGCGGAGCCAGATCGACGGCCCCGACCTCGATCTCGACGCCGTGGTGCGGCGCCAGGCCGATCTCGCCGCCGGCGGGCCCGGCAGCGAACGCATCCATATGGCGAGCCGGCCGCAGGCACACGACCTCGCGGTGACGACGCTGATGGACGTCTCGCTCTCGACCGATGCCTGGTTCGACGATCTGCGCGTGCTCGATGTCGAGAAGCAGGCGCTCACCGTCTTCGCGCATGGGCTCGCCGCCTGCGGCGACCGGCACGAGATCCTGACCTTCACCTCGCGCCGGCGCGACTGGGTCCGGATCGAGATGGTGAAGCGCTTCGACGAGGCGATGGGACCGGCAGTGGAGGCGCGCATCGCCGCGCTGAAGCCCGGCTGGTACACCCGCATCGGCACCGCGATCCGCCATGCCGCAGCCGGGCTCAAGGCGCGGCCCGACCGCCGGAAGCTGCTGCTCGTGCTGACCGACGGCAAGCCCAACGACATCGACCATTACGAGGGCCGCTTCGCCATGGAGGACACGCGCATGGCGGTGATCGAGGCGCGCCGCGCCGGCATCTGCGTCTTCGCCGTCACGGTCGACCGCGAGTCGCGCGCCTACATCCCGCATCTCTTCGGCCGCAACGGCCATGCCGTGGTCTCGAAGCTCGATCGCCTGCCGCAAGCGCTGCCGGCGATCTACCGCGCGCTCGCCGCCTGAGGACAACGATCATGACCGACGCCCAGATGGGCCTTGCCGTCGCCACGCCCGCCATCATCGTGATGGCCCTGCTGCTCTACCGCATGGGCGTGCTGCAGAAGGGCGGCGTCGCGACGGCCGTGCTGATGTCGCTCGCCATCGCCGTCATCCTGTTCCTCGAACAGTGAAGCGCCCGGCCTTCGGATTGTTTGAGTTTCGACAAATTGCCGCAGGCCCGATCCCGCTAGGTTTCCGGACGGCCCGCATTTCGGGGCCGCAACCGGAGCCGGAATTCATGACCACCCTGCCCCTCGAACCGCTCGACGTGCGCGCGATCCCGCCCGTCGTCCGCCATGCCACGATCTTCGGCATCCTCGAGCGCCTGGAGCCGGGCGAAGCCTTCAGCATCGTCAACGACCACGACCCCGCGCCGCTGCGGCGCCAGATCGAGGCGCGCTATCCCGGGGCCTATTCCTGGTCCTACATCGTGCCGGGGCCGGAGATCTGGCAGGTCGAGATCGGCCGCAACGAAGCCGGCGACGACGGCCATGACGCCGATTGCGGCGGCCATGACGAAGGCCATTCCTGCACCTGCGGCCACTGAGGCCGCCTCCGCGCTGGGAGACCCGCGGCCATGCCGATGGCATCGCTGTCCCGCTGGACCATGAGCTATTTCGCGGCCGCGCTCGCCTTCCTGATCGCGGCCGAGATGCTCGCCTTCTCCGGTGCCGGCTATCCTACTGCCAGCCTCGCCGAGCCCGCGACCCTCGTCATCGTCCATGTCGTGGCGATCGGCTGGCTCAGCCTCGCCATGGCAGGCGCCCTGCTGCAGTTCGTGCCCGTCCTGGTCTCCCGCCCCCTCGCCTTCCCGCAACTCGCCCTGCCGGCGCTCGTGGCGCTCGTCGCCGGGCTGCTGCTGCTCTGCGCCGGCTTCGCGGTGCTCGCGGGCTGGATCGAGGCCCCGCTCGAACTGCTGCCGCTCGCCGCCGCGAGCCTGCTCATGGGCTTCAGCCTCATCGTCGTCATGCTGGCGGCGACGTTGCTGAGCTCGCCTTCCGTCGGAATGTTCGCGGGCTTCGTCCTGATCGGCCTCGCCTGCCTGGCAGCGACGGCGCTCAGCGGCTCCGCCTTCGCCACGATCCTCTCCGGCCGCGGCGACTGGCTCGGCTCCGTGGTACTGCTGCCGGATGGCCTGCCCTTCCACGCCCTGCTCGGCTTCGGCGGCTGGCTCGGCCTCGTCGCCTTCGGCGTCAGCTACCGGCTCTTCGTCATGTTCATGATGGCGCCGGAACCTCCGGCGCGCCGGATCCGCCCGGTCGTCCTGCTCGCCGGCATCGGGCTCGGCCTCGCCGGCGCCGGCCTCGTCGCTCCCATCTTCGGACGGGAGAGCGGCACCGGGATCGCCGTAGCGGCCCTCGGCATGCTGGCGCTGGCCAGCGCCGTCTATGGCCGCGACATCCTCACCCTCTACCGCGTGCGCCGGCGCAAGGCGCTCGAGATCAACATGCTCGCCAGCATCCCCGCCTTCATCGCGCTGGGGATCGGTATCGCCCTGCTGCCGATCGCGGTCGCGACCGGCGCCGGAGAGGCGACAATCGCGGCGCTCACCTTCCTTCTCGCCTTCGGCTGGCTCGGCGGCCTGACGCTCGCGCAGCTCGTGAAGATCGTCTCCTTCATGACCTGGCTCGAGACCTATGCGCCGCGGCTCGGCCGCGGGCCGGCGCCGCGGGTCGGGGACCTCCTCGCCATGCCGCGCACGGGCTGGTGGTTCGCCCTCTATTTCGGCGGTACCGCGCTGGCGACGATCGCGCTTGCGGCCGGCGCCGCCTCCGGCTTCAGATGGGCCATGCTGCCCTGCCTCCTTGGAACCCTGGGGGTTGTCGCGGAGCTCGTGCGCGTGCGCCGCTTGTCCGAGATCAAGGCGACCGACCGGCCGCCAGCGCATGAGCGCCCATGGCTGCTGCTGGCACGGGCCGATGAAAGGAAACCGCCTCATGTCCAACACCGAAACGCTGCCAGCCCGCGAGCTTGACGTCCGGCCGATGCTGCGGGCGGGCGAGGAACCGTTCCAGGCGATCATGGACGCGGTCAGCGCCCTCGCCCCCGGCCAGTCACTGCGGCTGATCGCCCCGTTCCGGCCGGTGCCGCTGTTCTCGGTCATGGCCAATCGCGGCTTCGCCGCGAGCGACCGCCCTCTCGGCGACGGCGATTGGGAGGTCATCTTCGCGCCTGCCGACTCCGCCGCCGATCCGGACGAAACCCTCGCTATCGGCAGCAGCCCGTCGGCGGTGTTCTGGGGCGAGCCGGTGATCGAGCTCGACCTCTGCGATCTGGAACCGCCCGAGCCGCTGGTGCGCATCCTCGAAGCGCTCGAATCCCTGCAGCAGGGCGACGTGCTGTTCGCGCTGCTGGCGCGCGAGCCGGTCTTCCTGTTCCCGGAGCTGGCCAAGCGCGAGCATGAATGGGCGGGCAATTTCGACGCCTCGGGCACGACCTACCGGCTGCTGGTGCGCCATGGCGGCGGAAAGGCACACGGATGAGCGTCAAGCTGGAACGCCTGGTCGAGATCGCGCTGCGCGACGTGCTCGACCCGGAGATGGGCCGCAGCGTCGTCGAACTCGGCCTGATCTATGCGATTGCCGCCGCGCCAGGCGGTGCCGTCGCGATCACCATGACCACGACGACACGCGGCTGCCCGCTGGCCGGCTTCCTCAAGGAAGCCGTGGCCAGGGCTGCGGGAGCGATCGAGGGCGTCACCGCCGTCGAGGTCGCCCTGACCTATGAGCCGGCCTGGGAGCCGGCGATGATCGCCGCGGAGTGAGCGGCGCGCACGATCGTCAAAGATGTTGTGCTGCAACAAAGAACAGATCCGCCCTTGCCCTAAGGTATCCCCATGAACGGTCGATCTCCGGTCGTTCTGCAAGGAGACAAGCCATGGGCGAAGAGCTCAAACTGACCCGCCGCAGTATCCTGGCGGGCGCGGCGGCCACCGGGGCGATCGTTCAGGCAGCCACCACCCCGGGGCAGGCCCAGCCCGTCATGGCCAAAGCCTCGGCCGCCGACGTGGCGAAGCTGCCGCGCATCAAGCCGAAGCTGGTCGACCCGCCCTTCGTGCACGCACATGAGCAGGTCGCGACCGGCGGCCCGAAGCTCGTCGAATTCGAGATGACGATTCACGAGAAGAAGATCGTCCTCGACGACGCCGGGACCGAAACCTTCGCCTTTACCTTCAACGGAACGGTCCCCGGCCCCCTGATGGTTGTTCACGAGGGCGATTACGTCGAGCTGACGCTGATCAACGCCGAAACCAACGAGTTGATGCACAACATCGACTTCCATTCGGCGACCGGCGCCCTCGGCGGCGGGGCGCTGACCGAGATCAACCCCGGTGAGCGGGTCGCGCTGCGCTTCAAGGCCACCCGGCCGGGCGTGTTCGTCTATCACTGCGCCCCTCCCGGCATGGTGCCGTGGCACGTCACCGCCGGCATGAACGGCGCCATCATGGTGTTGCCGCGCGACGGGCTGAAGGATCATCAGGGCAAGCCGCTGAAGTACGACAAGGTCTATTATGTCGGCGAGCAGGACTTCTACGTCCCGCGCGACGAGAAGGGGAACTTCAAGCGCTATGCCAGCCCCGGCGAGGCGCATGAGGACGTGCAGAAGGCGATGCGGACGCTGACCCCGACCCATGTCGTCTTCAACGGCAAGGTCGGCGCGCTGACCGGCAAGAACGCGCTCGCGGCCAAGGTCGGCGAGACCGTGCTGATTGTGCATTCGCAGGCCAACCGCGACACGCGGCCTCACCTGATCGGCGGCCATGGCGACTATGTCTGGGCCACCGGCAAGTTCCGCAACCCGCCGGAGCGGGACCTGGAGACCTGGTTCATCCCCGGCGGCTGCGCGGGTGCTGCGCTCTACACCTTCCTGCAGCCGGGCATCTACGCCTATGTCAACCACAACCTGATCGAGGCCTTCGAGCTCGGCGCCGCCGGACACTTCAAGGTCGAGGGCGAGTGGAATGACGACCTGATGAAGCAGACCCTGGCTCCGGCCGGCATCTGAGCTTCGTCCCGCCTCCCCGCCACCGGCGGGGAGGCACCTCTTCCCGACAGGGAGTTCCCATCATGGCCACGACGCTCAACCTCTCGCTGCCGAGGCTGACGACCTCGCTCGGCCTCCTGCTCATGGCCGGCGCCGCGGCTCTGCTGCTCGCCGGCCCGGCGCGTCGGCCAGCACCCGCGTTTCCCCTGCCGCAGACGGCGATCGTTCCGCCCGCGACGCTGCTGCACCGCGTCGACGGCGAATACAGCCGGGCCGGCAGGCCGATCGACGCCCCGCGCGTCGAGATCCGGATGGGCCGGCCGCTCGAGATCATGCGTTACCAGGTCACGGCCGCCGACTATGCACGCTGCGTCGCCGCGAGCGCCTGCAAGCGCCTCGAGCAGCCGGCCGCGCGCGGCGACCTGCCGGTGACCGGCGTCAGCCATAGCGACGCGGCCGACTACGCTGCCTGGCTGTCGCGCGAGACCGGAATGACCTGGCGCCTGCCGAGCGACCGCGAATGGGCTCATGCGGCCGGCTCGCGCTTCATCGACGATGCGCGCGGGCTCGACCCCGAGAACACCAACCCGGCCCTGCGCTGGCTCGCCGACTACGAGCGCGAAACCAGCCGCAAGGCAGCGCGGGATGCCGTTCCGCAGCCTGTCGGCAGCTTCGGCGCCAACGAGCACGGCGTGCACGACATCGCCGGCAATGTCTGGGAATGGACCCAGAGCTGCCTGCGCCGGGTTTCGCTGGACGCGGGCGGCCGCACGGTGAGCGAGACGACCAATTGCGGCATCTATGTCGTCGAAGGACAGCATCGCGCGATGATGACCTTCTTCGTCCGCAACCCGAAGAGCGGCGGCTGCTCGGTCGGAACTCCGCCCGACAATCTCGGCTTCCGCCTTGTCCGGGAGCAGAGCTGGCGCGACCGCCTGCCGGCCTTCATGAGCCGGCGACTGCCGGCATGAACATCGCCGTCCGCAACATCAACCTCGACGCCGGGCACCCGGCGTCTGAAGGCGGCATGGAGCTCCTGCTCTGGATCCTCGTCTGGAGCGAGCTCATCGTCTTCGGTGCGCTGCTCGGCGCCTTCCTGGTCTTCGCCACCCTCGACCCGCCGGCGCTGGCAGCGCTCCACCAAGCACTCGACCTGCCGCTCGCCGGCCTCGCCACCGCGACGCTGCTCACCAGCGGCTGCTTCGCCGCCCGCGCCGCCTTCGGGCACAAGCCGCGGCGCAATCTCGTCATCGCAGCGCTGGGTGGCCTCGCCTTCTGCGGGCTCAAGATCGCCGCCTTCGCGCATGAGCTTCCGGTGCTGGCGGCGTCGGAAGGGCGGCTCGCCGAGCTCTACATGCTCATCGTCGGCTTCCATTTCGCGCATGTGCTGTTCGTCGCGGGCCTGCTGCTGCTGCTCGTCGCCTGGCGGCCGGCGCCTCGCCACGTCGCCACGGTCGCGACCGTCTGGCACCTGGTCGATCTGGTCTGGCTCCTGATCCTTCCCGTCATCTATCTGGGCTGAGATGCCACGCTCCCTCGCTCTTCCGCTTCCTGCCGTCCTGCTCGCCCTGCTGCTCGCCACGGGTGCGAGCCTGTTCGCGGCGGCGACGCTTCCCGCTGGCCCGCGCGGAGCTGCCATCGCGCTGCTGAGCCTCTTCAAGGCGGCGCTGGTCGTGCTCGGCTTCATGCGTCTGCAGCGGGAGAGCCCGGCCCTGGCCGCCGCCTTGATCGGCTATGCAGCGCTCCTGTGCCTGCTGGCCGGGCTCCGGATCGCCCTTGCCGGGTGATCGTGACGCACTTGAACCGCGGACGCGATTGCGGTCTTATCCGGCATCATCCGCCGTGACCGGCGGCGCGGTGCCGTCGGCGCGCGAATCCGCCGAAAGGAAAGACAGTCACGTGGCAATCGATCGCAGCGTGCTGCGCAGCATCCCGTTATTCGCGGCGATGAGCGACGCACAGCTCGACCGCATGACGGCCCAGGCGAGCGCACGGCGGATTCCCCAGGGCGAAGCGGTCTTCGAGCAGGGCGACCCGGCCAAGGCCTTCTACCTGCTCCTGCATGGCCGGCTGAAGGTGACGCAAGTCACGCGCGACGGCCAACAGATCATCGTGCGCGTCGTCCACCCCGGCGACCTGTTCGGCTTCACGCGCGCGCTCGGCCGCAGCGACTATCCGGGCACCGCGACGGCGGCGGTCGACAGCTTGGTCGCGGCCTGGCCCACCGAATCCTGGGACAGCTTCGTCGAGGGCAATCCGCATCTGGCGATGAACGCCATCCGCACGATCGGCCAGCGCCTCGACGAGGCCCATACCCGCATCCGCGAAATGTCGACGGAAGAGGTCGAGCGCCGCGTCGCCCATGCCGTCCTGCGGCTGGTCGAACAGGCCGGCAAGCGCGACGCGGCAGGCTTGCGCGTCGACTTCCCGATCTCCCGGCGCGACATCGCCGAAATGACCGGCACGACGCTGCACACCGTCTCGCGCATCCTCAGCGCCTGGGAAGCACGGGGCCTGGTCGAGGGCGGTCGTCAGAAGCTCGTGGTATGCGACCGGGCCGGCCTGACCCGGCTGGCGGAGAACGCCGAGTAGCGCGGCAGCCCCGCTTCAGGCCAGGGTCGCCGCGGCGTCATCCGGCTCCCATTCATAGAGATGGATCAGCTTGGGATCATCGGCGTGCTCGACGAGCATCCGGCGGACGCGATCCTGCCAGAGCACCGCGAAACTGGTCAGCCCCGCGGCATCGGCCTCGCCCGACACGGCTCCCGGCATCACCGCCGCCATCTCGGCGGCATGCGGCACCGCGCCGGTATCGATATCGACCACGACGCCAGCTCCGGTGTCCCGACGCCGCAGCGCCATGACGCCGTCGATATCGGCGCCGAAGCGCAGCAGACCGCGCCGGGCGAAGCGCCGGGCCGGGCCTATGCCGTGAAAGCCGGTCTCCGCGGCCGCGCCGGTGAGAAGCGTCGCGATCGAAGCCACGACGCCGGTCGTGCCCTCGTCGCACGCGCCGCGCATGAACAGCTCGATGCCGCCGCGCTCGGGCAAGGCCTCGTCGTAGAGATAGGACAGGCCGTTGACGACCATGAGATAGGCGCCGGCCACGGCCGGACATGAGTGACCGGCGAGCCGCACCGCATCCTCATAGCCGTAGTCGAGGATGCCATCCTCGCTGGCGCCGAGAAAGGCGGCCAGCGGATCGCGGACCCTGAGCCGCGGGGCCTCCGCGAAAAAGGAAGGACAATTCATCTTGGTTCCTCGTTCCCCGCCCGGGATCCCGGGCCGACGGTGATCACGTGATCGTAGCGGAAGCGGTTTCCCGGCCTGCTTGTCCTTTCGCAAGCAACGGAGCGACTTCGCAGGCTCAGGCGGCCGGCTGACCGATGCCGAAACGTTCCGGGTCGGCAGCGAGATCGCAGAGAGAATGCCTGTCGAGCTCGGCCAGGTAGGCCGCCATCGCCTCCGACTGGATGGCGCGCCAGCGCTCGAGGCTCATCAGCGAGCGACCCTGCGCCTCGCCGAAGCACTCCATCACGGCGAAGGCCGGCTCGGTCGCGCGGATCAGCGCCCCGAGCGAGATCTCCCCGGCCGGCCGCGCCAGCGCCAGGCCGCCCGAACGGCCGCGCACCCCTCTCAGGAAATCCTGACGGACCAGCAGGTTCGCCACCTTCATCAGATGCGTGCGCGAGATGTCGTAGGCGGTCGCGGCCTCCTCGACGGTGACCAGCCGGTCCGGATGAGCCGCGGCAAAGATCAGGAGCCGCAGCGCGTATTCGCTGAACTGTGTCAATCGCATCGCCAAACTCGCAAGGGCGCCCGGTCACTCTCCGATCCCGATCCTAGCGCGGGAAGCCCCGCGCTACCTACCTGATCGCCCGCAAGAATTCACGATGGCGGCGAGTGCACCCACTGGTCTCAGGCCCGCGCCACGGAGGCCGCCTTCGGAGCCAGCCGGGCGCCGGTCAGCACCTGCCAATAGGCCAGGGCGAAGACGAGGAAGGCCAGCGACCAACTCAGCCCGGCGACATGCAGCAGCATTGCCGGGCCATGGCCGAGGGCCGAGCAGATCCGCGCGACGCTGCCGATGACGATCAGCACGTAACAGGCCTGGGTCGCCCCCGTCGCGACCAGCGCACGGCCGGTATGGCCGAGGCTGGCGCGCGACATCACCGCGAGCGTCATGGTGCCGAAGGCTCCGGCCGTCCAGGCATGGATGCCAGCACCCGGAGCGACGACGCCGAGGCTCGCCAGCGCCGTCAGCGCAAAGCCCGCGGGCACGAACAGATAGGCGATGTGCAGGATGACGAGCAGGGGATTGCGCCAGGACCGATCGCCGGCCCAGCGCGCCAGCCTGAAGAGGTGGAGCCCCGCCGCGAGCAGCAGCGCCACACCGGTCGCGGCAGTGTCCGGCACGGCGACCCAGGACAGGAGCGCGATGGCGCTGCCGGCGAGAACCACCTTGTCATAGCTGCCGAAGGGCACTGGCATCCGCCCGTCGCCCCGCTGCGCCAGCCAATTGCGCGTGAAGCTCGGCACGATACGCCCGGCGATCAGCACGACCAGCATCAGAATGACGGCAATCGCGAAGCGGCGGGCGACATCGGCGCTGCCAGTCAGCCCCGCCTCGAGATGGAAGGCGAGGTTCGCCGCCAGCAGCAGCCCGACCAGGACGACGACCTTGAGATTGCGCCAGTTGCGTCCCGCCACGATCTCGCGGGCGGCGGCGCCGGCGAGCAGCAGGAGGAACAGCGCGTCGATCGCCATGGCCAGGCGCCAGCCGATCAAGGCGGAGGCCGAGACAGCGATCCGCCCGGCGAGCCAGGCGAGGACGAGGACCAGAAGCGGCCTGCCCTGCACGGGCAGCCGGCCGGTCCAGTTCGGAATCGCGGTCAGCAGGAAGCCGCCGATCGCCGCGGCCTGGTATCCGAACAGCATTTCATGGATGTGCCAGTCCACCGGCGCGAAGGCCGTCGGCACGGTGAGATGCCCGGTGACGAAAGGCAGCCAGACCAGGACCGTCAGCCCGGCCTGCAACGCCGCCAGCAGGAAGAAGGGCCGGAAGCCGTAGGACAGCAGGGCGGGCCCCTCATAGGCGCGCAACCTCGGCATGGGTGCCATGGAGTCCGTCCTTCCCGCGACCGGGATAGGCTCGGCCGCGCCCGCTTGTCGGGTTTCGAGCTACTGCGCCTTGGCGACCTGATTGGCCTTGGCGACCAGATCGGCGAAGACCTGCTTGGCCTTGCCGGGGTGCTTTGCGGCAGCGGCAGCTTCCAGGTTGGTCGGCTCGCCGACCACGATCAGCGCGACCATGCCCATGCCGTAATGCGGCTTGCACCTGACGCCGTAGACACCGTTCTCCTTGAAGGTGATCTCGACCTGCTCGTTCATCTTGCCGGTGAAGGGCTCGGTACCGGCCGGCATCATCTCGGGAATGCTCTCGGCGTTGTGGCTCTTGTCGGTCGGAACGAACTTCACGGTGTCGCCCGGCGCGATCTTCACCAGCGCAGGCTCGAACACCATGGCGCCGGCCGCGCCCTTGTTGAGCATCTTCACCTCGACTTCGGCGGCCTGCGCACCGGCGGCAGCCACGGCCATCAGCGCCCCGACCAGAATCGTCCTGAACATCTGTCTTCTCCATCGTGGCAGCGGGCTCATCAGCCCCTCGCTGCACCGCAACATTAGCCGGGCGGGGCCGGCACCAAGTTGCGAAAGCGCAAACAAGCGATGCATTGCGCCGGCGGTCGGAGCGGAGCCGCCTTCAGAGTTCGCGCAGAGCCGCGGCGCCGGCCTCGGCGCTGCGCGCGATCTCGACGAAGAGCAGGGCGAGCTCCTCGAAAACGCTGCGATCGCTTTCAGCCTCTGTCAGCGAGTCGAGATCGGAGAGGAAGGACAATAAGGCGGCAATGCGCTCCTTGTGGTCGCGGGCTGCGGCGAGCTGCCGCCGCGACTCGCGCCGGCGCTCGAGACGATCGAAGCGCTCGAGCGCGCCGTCGAGCGTCTCCCGGCAGGCGCAATCCAGCTCTTCCGGCCGCAGCACCCGGCGCAACCGGCCGATCAGCTCGCTCGCAGGCGCAGCCGAGACCCCGCGCTCCGGCGCGTGGCGCACTCCCTTGCCCAGACCGCGATCCATGACCGCCTCCTTCCGCCTTCGGCGGGTTCAACCCATCTCGCCCAGCCCCGCCCCCCCAGCGCCCATGCGGACATGCCCGGGAGCGCCATGCAGGAAGCCATTGGCCAGCGGCACGTCGGGGTAGATCTCGGAGAGCCGGCGCTCGCCCTCCCCCGGCTCGACCTGTCCGTCGAGGACGTCGCGATAGAGCCGCGCGACCGCGATCATGTCGCAGTCCTGAGGGGAAAGCCGCAGCGAGGCGACACCAGCGTCCCGCAGGGCCGGGATGTCTCCCAGCAGGCTGGCGCAGCCATGCGACAGGGTCTGCACGCCGTTGACCGAGAGAAAACCTGCGCCGTCGAGCGTCCGGACGGGCATGCCGTCGGGGTCCTGCTCGCAGACGAAGCGGCAATTGTCCTTGGTGAGCTTGTGGGCGCGGGCATGGTAGCAGCGCGCCGAGATCGCCAATGGCAGCCTGCCGAAAGCGAAGACCTCGATTGCCAGCTGCGGCAGCGCCGCGGCGATCGTCGCAACCGTCGGCAAGGGCAGCTCGGGCGGCAGGCAGATGCGCATCGCGCCGCGCTCGGCCAGGAAGCCCGCCGCGGCCTCGTTGTAGACGTTCACGAAGGGGCCGACGGCAAAGGGCCTTTCGGCCAGGGAGGCGAGGCTGGTCAGGTCGTTGATCTCGACCTCGGCATCCTCGGCCTGCATCAACTCGCGGGTCTGGCGACGCTCGCGCGGCAGCGAGACCAGGATCAGGCTGGCATGCAGAACCCGCTTGCCGGCGGCCTCCAGCCGCTCGACGACGCCGGGGATGTGGTCCTGCTTGAACGGCGTCCGCTTCGAGCAGACGGCCTCGCCGACCACGACCGTGTCGACGGGCGCCTCGTCCGCGACCCGGTAGTAGAAGTCGCGCCAGCGCTCCGGCGACCAGTGATAGAGTACGGGGCCGAGGGTGAGTTGCATCGCCGATGATCCTTCCTGCGATCCGAACCGGCTAGCGCCAGCCCTTGCGATAGGCGCCGACCGTGCTCGCCTGCCCCTCGGCCAGCGCGGCCAGGCTCGGCGTGCGCGCGCTGCGGCCCTCCTCCAGCCCGGTGAGAATGTCGCGGAAGGAGCGCACCACCCCGGCGATATAGGCGCGCCCGCGCTGGCGCCCCTCGATCTTGAGCGCGGTGACCCCGGCATCGCGCAGGGCTGGCAGCATCACGGCGGCATCGAGGCTGACGGGCTCCTCGAAGATGTAGCCGGAGCCCTTCGGCGTCGCGAAACGGCCCTTGCACAGGGTCGGATAGCCGGCGGGCTCGCCCTTGCCGAAGCTGTTGATGGTGAAGCCGCCCAACGTCGACTGGATGCGCCCGTCGCGCTCGGAATAGGCGACATGGCTCGCCGGCGAGCAGACGCCGTTCATGTTTGGCGACTGGCCGGTGGCGTAGGAGGAGAGCGAGCAGCGCCCCTCCTCCATGACGCAGAGGCCGCCGAAGACGAAGACCTCGGTCTCGCAGGCGGATTCGCGCACGATCGAGGCGATCTCCATCACGCTGAGCACGCGCGGCAGCACGACACGGCGCGCTCCGAAGCTCTCGGCATAGAAGCGGATCGCATCGGGGTTGGCCACGCCCGCCTGGACGGAGACATGCAGTCTCTGCGCGGGATGGCGGCGCGCGGCATAGGCGAGCGTCGCGAGATCGGCGAGGATCAGCGCGTCGGCGCCGGCGGCCGCGGCGTCGTCGACTGCCGATTGCCACAGCCCGAAGCTGCCGGCACGCGCGAAGGTGTTGATCGCGACCAGCACCTTGACGCCGTGGCGATGGGCGAAGGCGATGCCCTTGCGCAGCTCCTCGCGCGAGAAGTTCAGGCCAGGGAAGTTGCGGGCATTGGTCTCGTCGCGGAAGCCGCAATAGATCGCGTCGGCCCCCGCCTCTACGGCGGCCTCGAGGCTTGCCGGGGTTCCCGCCGGGCAGATCAGTTCCATGTGCGCTCCCCCGCGGCCGGCTGGAGCCGCATCCGCCGGCGCAGCTCCTGCGCCACGGTTTCTCCCAGTGGCCCGAGGCCGCCGAGCAGGATGCGGCCGAAATCGATCCGGGCGTCGTCCACGGCGTTGCGCAGCGCGAGCGCGGCGGCGACATCGCCCTCGATCCAGAGCACGCGGGAGAAGAACAGCGCATCGCCGTCGAGCGTCCCCTCCGCCATGCCGATCAGCCCTGCGAGCGGCCCGCGGATGCTGGCATCGAGCCCCACCGGCAGATCGCGGACAGCCCGCGCCAACGGCCGGTGCGGCTTCGGCTCCAGCACGAAGGCGAAAGGCAGATCGGTCGGATCGATGCCGAACCGCTTCTCGGCATGCTCGCCGAGGCGATCATAGAGATCGGGATGCGCCTGCCCGATGCGCGACAGCATCAGCGCCAAAGCCGGCTGCAGTGGCGCCAATGGCAGCGGCGCCACGGCACGCGCAAGCCATGGCGGCAGCACCGGCACATTCGCCGGCAGCCCGGTCGTCTGCGGATCCGACATCGATCACCTCCGGGAACGAAATTAGGCCGGGAGGCGACGCACTCGTTGTTCCCGCGCAAAGACGGCGGCGAATGAAACGGCCCATGGTCCGGCAACCGGAGCCCCCGCCTTGCCGATCCGAGACCTGCCCCACTTTCGCGACCTCAGCGCCTTCCTCGCCCATCTCGACGCCGCCGGGCAGCTCCGGCGGATCGCCGAGCCCGTCAGCGTGGTGCACGAGATCACCGAGATTCATCGCCGAGTCATTGCCGAAGAGGGACCCGCCCTGCTGTTCGAGCGCCCGGTCCAGCCCGACGGCACGGTCTCGCCGATCCCGCTGCTGACCAATCTCTTCGGCACGGTGGAGCGCGTCGCCTGGGGGCTAGGCGTCGAGCCGCACAACCTGCCCGCGCTCGGCGGAAGGCTCGCAGAGCTGCGCGAGCCCAGGCCTCCACGCGGGCTCGCCGAGGCCTGGCAGGCCCTGCCGCTGGCGCGTGCCGCCCTGTCGATGCGTCCCCGCGAATACCGGCGCGCACCGGTCCAGGAGCTCATCTTCCGGGGCGATGCGATCGACCTGACGGCGCTGCCGGTGCAGCTCTGCTGGCCGGGCGAGCCTGCGCCGCTGATCACCTGGCCGCTGGTGCTGACGGCGCCGCCCGAGCCCTCGCCCGAGGACGAGGGCAATCTCGGCGTCTACCGCATGCAGGTGCTCGGCCGCGACCGTGCGATCCTGCGCTGGCTCGCCCATCGCGGCGGCGCGCGCCATCATGCGCAATGGCGCCGTCTCGGTCGCGAGATGCCGGTCGCGGTCGTGATTGGCGCGGACCCCGCGACGATCCTCTCGGCGGTGCTGCCGCTGCCGGAGACGGTCCCGGAGATCCGCTTCTCCGGACTGCTGCGCAGCGAGCGCCCGGCGCTCACCCCTTGCGTCAGCATCCCGCTGTCGGTTCCGGCCGAGGCGGAGATCGTGATCGAGGGCCTGGTCTCGCCCGACGAGACCGCCCCCGAAGGTCCGTTCGGCGACCACACCGGCTATTACAACGCGGTCGAGCCCTTCCCCGTGATGCGGGTAACGGCCGTGACGATGAGGCGGGCGCCGCTCTATCTCTCGACCTTCACCGGCCGGGCGCCGGACGAGCCTTCGCGCATCGGCGAGGCGCTCAACGTGCTGTTCCTGCCATTGCTGAAGCGGCAGTTCCCCGAGGTGGTGGATGTCTGGCTGCCGCCGGAAGCCTGTTCCTACCGGATCGCCGTCGTCGCCATGTCCAAGCGCTATCCGGGCCAGGCGCGGCGCCTCATGCTCGGCCTGTGGTCATTGCTGCCGCAGTTCAGCTACACCAAGCTCGTGATCGTCGTCGACGCCGATATCGACCCGCGTGACTGGACGCAGGTGATGTGGGCCGTCGCCACGCGCGCCGACGCCAGCCGCGACCTCGTCACCCTCACCGACACACCGATCGACTATCTCGACTTCGCTTCCCCGAAGCCGGGGCTGGGCGGCAAGCTCGGCATCGACGCCACCAACAAGCTGCCGCCGGAGACCGAGCGCGAATGGGGCCGGCCGATGGCCATGAGCCCTGAGATCGTCGCCCGCATCGACGAACTCTGGCCAACACTCGGGCTGGCGCCAGCCCCGGGAGCCGCACTATGAGTCAGTCGCGCGTCATCGTCGGGATCAGCGGCGCCTCGGGCGCGGCGATCGGGCTCAGGGTGCTGGAGCGCCTGGCCGAGGCCGGCCGGATCGAAACGCATCTGGTGATCTCGCCGGCGGCCGAGCGGACGCTCGCCGCCGAGATCGGTCCGGAGGCTCCGGCACGGGCGCGGGATCTGGCCGCCCACTGCCATGACCATCGCGACATCGGCGCCAGCATCGCCAGCGGCTCGTTCCGCACGGCCGGGATGATCGTCGCGCCCTGTTCGATGCGCACGCTTAGCGCTATCGCCTATGGCCAGCTCGGCGACCTGCTGGTGCGGGCCGCCGATGTCCAACTCAAGGAACGACGCCGGCTCGTGCTGCTGGCGCGGGAGAGCCCGCTGCATCTCGGCCATCTGCGCGCCATGGCACAGGTCACCGAATACGGCGCCATCGTCGCCCCGCCGGTCCCGGCCTTCTACCTGCGGCCTGGCGACATTGCCGCGATCGTCGACCAGATCGCGCTGCGCGCCATCGGCCTGCTCGATCTCGGGCCGGACGCCCCTGCCCCAGTCGAATGGCGAGGCGAGGAGAGCTGACTCCCGAAGACCACTTGCGCATTCACTGAGCCCTCATCCTGAGGAGCCATTCCCTTGGAAATGGCGCCTCGAAGGATGCTCCGGGAGGCTCTGGAACCATCTGGAACATCCTTCGAGACGCGCCGATGGCGCTCCTCAGGATGAGGGCTGTGGTTCAAACAACGCCTCAGACGGCGCGGCTGTACTGCCGCGGCGGTTGGTCGAGATGGGCGTCGAAGACCGAGGCCACCTTGCGGACGAAGAGCCGTGCATCCTCCGGCAGCAGCACGCGGCTGCCGTCGAAGCTGACCAGCCCCTCCTGCGCGAGCTGGCCGAGCTCGCGCCGCGAGGATGCGAGGATCCCGGCATCGACAGGATGCCGCGCGCAGACGTCGTCGATATCGACCGCGAGGTCGCACATCACCCGCTCGATCAGCTCGGCGCGCAGGCGATCCTCGGATGTGAGGCGGTACCCCCTGGCCGTGGGCAGCGCGCTGTCGGCGATGCGCTCGGCATAGCGGCCGATCACGACCTCGTTCTGGATATAGCCTTGCGGCAGACGCCCGATCGCCGAGGCGCCGAAGCCGATCAGAGCCTCGCAAGGGTCCGTGGTGTAGCCCTGGAAATTCCGGCGCAGCCGGCCTTCGGACTGGGCGCGGGCCATCGGGTCGTCCGGCCGGGCGAAGTGATCGAGCCCGATGCGCACATAGCCCGCATCGGACAGGCTCTGCGCCATCGCCTCCGCCTGCTCGTGCCGCTCCTCGCCGTCCGGCAGGTCGGCGGTCGCGATCCGCCGCTGGTGCTTCTTGAACTCCGGCACGTGGGCGTAACCGAAGATCGAGAAGCGGCCCGGCCGCAGCTCCAAGCATTGCTCGACGGTATCGAGGCAGGACTGCAGCGTCTGCTTCGGCAGGCCGTAGATCAGGTCGAAACTGACGGCACCGATGCCGGCGGCCCGCAGGCCGGTGACGACCGCCGCGGTCTGCTCGACGCTCTGGATGCGGTTGATCGCCTTCTGGACCACCGGGTCGAAGCTCTGCACGCCGAGGCTGGCGCGGTTGACGCCCGCCTTCGCCAGCGCCTCCGTCATGACGGGCTCGAGCCGGCGCGGATCGATCTCGACCGCGATCTCAGCCTGCGGATGGACGGCGAAGCGCTGGCGCAACAACGCGACCAGCGCGACGAAATCGGCCGGTTCGAGGATGGTCGGCGTGCCGCCGCCGAAATGGATGTGGCGCACGTCGAGCGGCGCCGAAAGCTGCTCGGCCACCAGCGCGATCTCGCCGCGCAGCGCCGCGAGATAGTCCACGATCGGGCCGTTGCGCAGCGCGACCGTGGTGTGGCAGCCGCAATACCAGCACATCGAGCGGCAGAAGGGCACGTGCACGTAGAGCGAGGTGGTCGTGCCGGCCGCGAGCGCCTTGAGCCAGCCGGAATAGCAAGACGCGTCGATGCCTGCGTTGAAATGGGGAGCGGTCGGATAGCTGGTGTAGCGCGGAAGCCGCTCGTCCCGATAAGGCGTGGCCTGCATGGCGCTGCTCCAATCAAAGGTCTGCTGTTGCCCTTTCCCTAGCCGACGGCCCCGAGGCTTTCTTTGACATAATGCAAAGATGACGGGATGTGCCGACCGGGGGGCGAGCGCGGCAAGCGGAAAAATCGCGCGCCTGGCTGCCGACCCCCCTATCTTTTCGGTCGCACCTTCCGGCAACATGCTCGCCGCAGAATCCTGTTGCCGGCAAAGCGAGGCCCGATCTGGGCCCAGGGAGGGTAGCGGCGCCAGACATCCAGCTCCCTCGATCTGACTTCGCTCCGGCCGGCGCCAACGGCGCGCGGCCTGCCCGTTGGAGCCGCCCCTCCTCCGTTCCGGTGCCGCCGGCCGGCCGCCACAGGCCGAGCCCGCGGAATCTCGGAATCCGGGTGCGCTCCGGTTGAAGATTGCGTCTCGGAAACGGAACCCGGCATGACCCAGGCCTATACGCTCGACGATCTCAGAGAGGATGCCGCCGCGGGGCGCATCGACACCGTGCTCGCCTGCCTTGTCGACATGCAGGGACGCCTGATGGGCAAGCGCTTCCACGCCGCCTTCTTCCTGGAAAGCGGCCATCGCGAGACGCATAGCTGCAACTACCTGCTGGCGACCGACATGGAGATGGAAACCGTGCCGGGCTACGCCTCGACGAGCTGGGCCGCCGGCTATGGCGACTACACGCTGAAGCCTGATCTCTCGACCCTGTGCAAACTGCCATGGCTCGACGGAACGGCGCTCGTGCTCTGCGACGTGCTCGACCATCACGGCCATGAGGTTCCGCATTCGCCGCGCGCGGTGCTGAAGAAGCAGGTGAAACGCCTCGAAGCCATGGGGCTGAAGGCCTTCATGGCCTCCGAGCTCGAATTCTTCCTGTTCGACCAGAGCTACGACGCCGCCCGCGACAGCGGCTATCGCGACCTCAGAACCGCGAGCGGCTACAACGAGGACTACCACATCTTCCAGACGACCAAGGAAGAGGGGGTGATGCGGGCGATCCGCAACGGGCTGCAGGGCGCCGGCATCCCGGTCGAGAACTCCAAGGGCGAGGCCTCCGCCGGCCAGGAGGAGATCAATGTCCGCTATGCCGAGGCGCTGACGATGGCGGACCGGCACGCGATCATCAAGAACGCCTGCAAGGAGATCGCTTGGTCTCAGGGCAAGGCCATCACCTTCCTCGCCAAATGGAGCAACGCCGCCGCCGGCTCCTCCGCCCATGTCCACCAGTCGCTCTGGAGCGCCGACGGCAGGACGCCGCGCTTCCTCGATCCGGAGGCCGAGCACGGCATGTCCAGCCTGATGCGGAGCTATGTGGCGGGGTTGCTCGCCCACACCTCCGAGATCACCTATTTCCTCGCGCCCTACATCAACTCCTACAAGCGCTTCGTCGCCGGCACCTTCGCCCCGACCAAGGCGATCTGGAGCTGCGACAACCGCACCGCCGGATACCGGCTCTGCGGTGAGGGCACAAAGGCGATCCGCATCGAATGCCGGGTCGGCGGCTCGGACCTGAACCCCTATCTCGCCATGGCAGCGCTGCTCGCCGCGGGCATCGACGGCATCGAGAACAAGCTCGAGCTGGAGAAGCCCTTCGTCGGCGACGCCTATGGCGGCCAGGACATCCGCGAGATCCCGAAGACGCTACGCGACGCCACGGCCACGCTGAAGAGCTCACGGATGCTGCGCGTTGCGTTCGGCGACACGGTGATCGACCACTATGTCCGCGCCGCCGAATGGGAGCAGGAGGAATATGACCGCCGGATCACCGACTGGGAGGTGAAGCGCGGTTTCGAGCGCGCATGAGCCGCCCCTGCCCTGCCAACCTCTCTGTCGTCGGAGCCCACGGCCGCATTCGCCGAACCGGCCCCTCGCCTTCCGACCAACCAACTGGACGTCGATGATGACCATGATCCAATGCGTGTCGCCGGTGGACGGCTCGATCTATGCCGAGCGCCCGGCGCTGGGCTTCGAGGCGGCGAAGGAGGCGGTCGCGCGTGCCCGAAAGGCCCGGAAGGCCTGGGTTCGGCGCCCGCTCGGCGAGCGCATCGCGCTCGTCCTCAAGGGCGTGGCGCGCCTTAACGAGATGGGCGACGAGGTCGTGACCGAGCTTGCCTGGCAGATGGGCCGGCCGGTGAAGTATGGCGGCGAGTTCAAGGGCTTCAACGAGCGCTCGAACTACATGGCCTCGATCGCAACCGACGCGCTGGCCCCGCTCGTCGTCGAGGATAGCGCCCAGTTCAAGCGCTACATCGCCCGCGAGCCGCATGGCGTCGTCTTCGTGATCGCGCCCTGGAACTACCCCTACATGACCGCGATCAACTCGGTCGCGCCCGCCCTCATCGCCGGCAATGCGGTCGTCCTCAAACACGCCAGCCAGACGCTGCTCACCGGCGAACGGCTGGCGCGGGCCTTCCACGAAGCGGGCGTGCCGGAAGACGTGTTCCTGAACGTCTTCCTCGATCATGGGACGGCCTCGCGCCTGATCGCCGACAAGCAGTTCGACTTCGTCAACTTCACCGGCTCGGTCGCGGGCGGGCAGGCGATCGAGCGCGCCGCCGCCGGCACCTTCACCGGGATCGGGCTGGAGCTCGGCGGCAAGGACCCCGGCTATGTCATGGAGGATGCCGATCTCGACAAGGCGGTCGACACGCTGATGGACGGCGCAACCTTCAACTCCGGGCAGTGCTGCTGCGGGATCGAGCGCATCTATGTGCATGAGAGCCTCTACGACGCCTTCGTCGAGAAATCGGTCGCCTGGGTCTCGAACTACCGCCTCGGCAACCCGCTCGATCCGCAGACCTCGCTCGGGCCGATGGCGCACAAGCGCTTCGCCGCGGTGGTGCGCGAGCAGATCGCCGAGGCCGTCGCGAAGGGCGCGCGGGCCCTGGTCGATTCAAAACTCTTCCCGCAGGACGATGGCGGCGCCTATCTGGCGCCGCAGATCCTGGTCGATGTCGATCATTCCATGACGATCATGCGCGAGGAGACGTTCGGCCCAGCCGTCGGCATCATGAAGGTCCGCGATGATGCCGAAGCCGTCGCGCTGATGAACGACTCCAAATACGGCCTCACCGTCTCGCTCTGGACCGGCGACGCCGAGCGCGCCGCCCGCCTCGGTGAGGACCTCGAAACCGGCACCGTCTTCATGAACCGCGCCGATTATCTCGACCCGGCCCTGTGCTGGACCGGCGTCAAGGAGACCGGCCGCGGCGGCTCGCTCTCCGTCATCGGCTTCCACAACCTCACCCGACCGAAATCCTACCACCTCAGGAAAGCAGTCTGATGCCGATCACCGCGAACTGGAGCTATCCGACCGCCGTCAAGCTGGGCGCGGGGCGGATCAGGGAACTGGCCGATCACTGCAAGGCGCTCGGCATGAAGCGGCCGCTGCTCGTGACCGACCGGGGGCTCGCAAGCATGGCGATCACCGCCAACGCGCTCGACATCCTGGAGGCCGGCGGGCTCGGCCGGGCGATCTTCGCCGATGTCGACCCCAACCCGAACGAGCGCAATCTCGAAGCCGGCGTCCGCGCCTTCAAGGAAGGCGGCCATGACGGCGTCGTTGCCTTCGGCGGCGGCTCCGGTCTCGATCTCGGCAAATGCGTGGCCTTCATGGCCGGCCAGAGCCGTCCGGTCTGGGATTTCGAAGATGTCGGCGATTGGTGGACGCGCGCCTCGATCGAGGGCATCGCGCCGATCGTCGCGGTGCCGACCACGGCCGGGACCGGCTCCGAGGTCGGCCGCGCCTCGGTCATCACCAATTCGCAGACCCATACCAAGAAGATCATCTTCCACCCGAAATTCCTGCCGGGCGTGACGATCTGCGATCCCGAATTGACAGTCGGCATGCCCAAGGCGATCACGGCCGGCACCGGTATGGATGCCTTCGCGCATTGCCTGGAAGCCTATTCCTCGCCCTTCTTCCACCCGATGAGTCAGGGTATCGCGCTCGAAGGCATGCGCCTGGTGAAGACCTATCTGCCGCGCGCCTATGCCGACGGTAACGATATCGATGCGCGCACGCAGATGATGGCAGCGGCCGCGATGGGCGCCGTCGCCTTCCAGAAGGGGCTGGGCGCGATCCATTCGCTCTCCCACCCGATCGGCGCGGTCTACCACACCCATCACGGCACCACGAACGCGGTCGTGATGCCACCGGTGCTGCGCTTCAACCGCCCGGCGATCGAAGAGAAGATTGGCGCCGCCGCCGCCTATCTCGGCATCGCCGGGGGCTTCGACGGCTTCTACGATTTCGTGCTGGGCTTACGCGCGGATCTCGGCATTCCCGACAAGCTCGGCGCACTCGGGGTCGGCACCGACCGTATCGACGAATTGGCCGAGGCCGCAGTCGCCGACCCGTCCACCGGCGGCAATCCGGTCGAGCTTACGGTCGACGCGGCGCGCAAGCTCCTGATCGAGAGCATCTGAGGCGCGACGGCTCGGTTCCGCTGCTCGGCGGCGGAACCACGCGCGCCGGTCCCGGTTTCTCCCGGTGAAGGACAGGAGAAGCGCCATGCCGGTTCCCCACCATTGCCCAATCACCATGCCGGCGGCTCTCCCGACCCCGCGCCTCCGAGAGCGGCGGGCCGGGTGATGGCGCCGCGTCCGGCCTGGAAGGGCTATCTCAAGCTCTCGCTCGTCTCCTGCGCCGTGGAGCTGACCGGGGCGACCAGCCAGAGCGAGAAGGTCTCCTTCCGCATCATCAACCGCAAGACCGGCAACACGGTGCGGCGGCAATATATCGACAGCGTCACCGGCAAGCCCGTCGCCGATGAGGACGAGGTCAAGGGCTACGAGATCGGAGACGACGAATATCTCCTGATCGAGGAGGACGAGATCGAGGCTGTCCAGATCGAATCGTCGCATACCCTCGCGATCGAGAGCTTCGTCGACCGCGCCGACATCCCGCAGATCTATTTCGACACGCCCTATTACGTCACCCCCGCCGACGAGGTCTCGGAAGAGGCTTTCGCCGTGATCCGCGAGGCGATGGCGAAGCAGAGGAAGGCCGGCATCGCGCGCATCGTGCTCTATCGCCGCGAGCGCCCGGTGATGATCGAGCCCTTCGACAAGGGCCTGCTGCTGACGACGCTGCGCTACGACAAGACGGTGCGAAAGCCCGCGGAAATCTTCGACGGGCTCGGCCGGCAGAAATCCGACCCCGAGCTGATCGACCTCGCCACCCATATCATCGACAAGAAGGAAGCGGATTTCGACCCTTCCGGTTTCGAGGACCGCTACGAGGACGCCCTCCTCGAGCTGATCCAGGCGAAGCAGAAGGGCAGGAAGCCGCCGGTGGTGCAGGCGGCGGAGCGGCCGGCCAATGTCGTCAACCTGTTCGAAGCGCTGAAGAAGAGCCTCGCGGGCGATGACGGCCGCAGCTCACCGAAAACCGAGGCGAAATCCCCGAAATCGAGCAGGCCGCCGCCCAAGAAAGCCGCGGGCAAGGCGCGCAAGCGTGCCTGAGGCGTCGCGGCGCCGGTGAGGAGATCAGATGTCCAACCTCGATCTGTATCGCTCCAAACGCGACTTCACCCGCACGCGCGAACCGAAGGGGGGCGACAAGCGGCGGCGCAAACCGGCCGAGAGCGGGGGCGCCTTCGTCATCCAGAAGCACGCGGCCCGCCGCCTGCACTACGATTTGCGGCTCGAACATGACGGGGTGCTCTGGTCCTGGGCGGTGACGCGTGGGCCGAGCCTCGACCCGGCCGAAAAGCGGCTTGCCGTCCATGTCGAGGACCATCCGGTCGAGTATGGCGGCTTCGAGGGCACGATCCCGGCCGGCCAGTATGGCGGCGGCTCGGTGATCGTCTGGGACGAGGGGCGCTGGCTGCCGGAGGATGACCCGGCAGGCGGCATGAAGAAGGGCCACCTCGCCTTCACCCTGGAAGGCCACAAGCTGCATGGCCGCTGGCATCTCGTCAGGCTGCGGCCACGGCGCGGCGAGAAGCGCGACAACTGGCTGCTGATCAAGAGCGAGGATGAATACGCCAGGACCGACGAGGACATCCTCGAAACGCAGCCGGATTCAGTGAAATCCGGCCTTTCGGTCGAGGCGATCGGCAGCGATCCGGACAAGGGCGGCGTCTGGAATACGAAAAAGCCGGCCAAGCGCGCCGCGGCAGCGGCGAAGCCCGCCCGCAAGGCGCGCCACAAGAGCGACCGAGCCGCGCTGCCGCCCTTCGTGGAGCCCTGCCTGGCGACGCTGCAGGACAAGCCGCCCGCGGGCGAGAACTGGCTGCACGAGGTCAAGTTCGATGGCTATCGGCTGCAGGCCCGCATCGACCATGGCGAGGTGAAGCTGCTGACCCGCGCCGGCCTCGACTGGACCGCACGCTTCGGCAAGAGGCTCACGGCTGCCCTGGCGGGGCTGCCCTGCGAGACCGCGCTGATCGACGGCGAGATGGTGGCGCTTGCCGAGAGCGGCATCTCGTCCTTCTCGGCGCTGCAGCAGGCATTGTCCGAAGGGCGCACGGCCGGCCTCACCTATTTCGCCTTCGATCTTCTGTATCTCGACGGAGAAGACCTCCGGGACGAGCCGCTGCTCGCCCGCAAGGAACGGCTGGAGCAACTCCTGGCCGGCGTCCCGACAGACAGCCCGCTGCGCTACAGCGAGCATTTCATCGAACCGGGCGCGACCATGCTCAGCCATGCCTGCCGCATGGGCCTCGAAGGCGTCGTCTCGAAGCGTGCAGACGCGCCCTATCGCAGCGGCCGCGGACGGGCCTGGATCAAGTCGAAATGCACGCAGCGGCAGGAATTCGTGATCGCCGGCTACGTTCCTTCCAGCGGCACGGCACGCCGGCTCGGCTCCATCGTCACCGGCTATTACGAAAATGGCGAGCTCAAGCCGGCCGGGCGGGTCGGCACCGGCTTCACGGCGCGTTCCGCGGAAAAGCTGCAAGCGAAGCTCGATCGGATCAAGGCCGAAAAATCGCCCTTCACCGGGAAGGCCGGCCGCGAACGCGGCATCGTCTGGGTCGAGCCACAGCTTGTCGCCGAGGTGGAGTTCGGCGCCTGGACAGCGTCGAAGACATTGCGCCACGCTTCGTTCCTCGGGCTGCGGGAGGACAAACCCGCCGACGAGATTATCGCAGAGCGCCCAGCCCCGGAGCCGGCGGAGGGCAAGGTCACGCGGAGGAAGACGACATCAGCGCCTGCCGAAGCCGCCACCACGGTGAAGCTCAGCAGCCCCGACAAGGTGCTCTGGCCTGATGACGGGCTGACCAAGCAGGGACTGCTCGAACACTACGCCCGGGTCTGGCCGCAGATGCGGGCCTTCGTCGTGAACCGCCCGCTCAGCCTGGTGCGCGCCCCCAACGGCATCGAGGGGCATCGCTTCTTCCAGAAGCATGCGGGCCCCGGCATGCACGAGGCCGTGATGCGGACCAGGGACAGCGACGGCGAGGAGCTGATCTTCATCCGCGACTTCGACGGGCTGGCCGGCCTCGTCCAGCTCGGAACGGTCGAGATCCATCTCTGGGGAGCCACGATCAACGCGATCGAGAAGCCGGATCAGGTCATCTTCGACCTCGACCCCGACACCGGCGTCCCGCTCGAACGCGTGCGCGAGGCGGCGGCGGCGGTCCGCGACCGCCTCACCGAACTCGGTTTCGAGAGCCTGCTGAAGATCTCGGGCGGCAAGGGCTTCCACGTCGTCCTGCCACTGCGGCCCAAGGCCGGCTGGGACAAGGTCAAGATTTTCGCGCGCGACTTCGCCAAGGCAATGGAGCAATCCGATCCGAAGCTCTACACCGCGACATTGTCGAAGAAGGCCCGGCGCGGGCGGATCTTCATCGACTATCTGCGCAACGGGCGCGGCGCGACCGCCATCGCCCCCTTCTCGACCCGGGCGCGGCCGGGCGCGCCCATCGCCTGCCCCATTCCCTGGTCGGCGTTGCCGGAGGCGATTCCGAACGGCGTCAAGGCGGGCTCCGCTCCCGAACTACCGGACGAATGGCGGAGCTTCTTCGCTCCGAAGCGCGCCCTCGGCTAGGCCGCGGCCAGCCGATCGGTGCATCGTCGCTGGCACTTCGGCGACCCCATGGTTGACGCACCGTCCTCTGCGTGCCCTCCTCTCCTCCGCAAGCCGGAGCATTATCGGCAACGCGGAGAGGGGAAACGATGAACGAACAGGATATTCGCGAGATGATCGCGGGTGTGAAGGAGGGCGCGCTCTCGCGTCGCTCCTTCATCAAGAGAATGGCGGCCGTGGGCATCACCGCGCCGCTGGCGAGCCAGATTCTCGCCTGGAACGACGTCGCGATGGCGCAGCCTGCCGACGACTACAAGCCGACCAAGGCCGGCGGCGGCGGGCCGCTCAAGATCCTGCTCTGGCAGGCCCCGACCCTGCTGAACCCGCATTTCGCCTCGGGCACCAAGGACCAGATCGCCTCGCGCATCTTCTTCGAGCCGCTCGCCGGCTGGGACAAGGAAGGCAACCTCATCCCGCAGCTCGCCGCCGAAGTCCCCAGCAAGGCCAATGGCGGTCTCTCCGCCGACGGCAAGGAGGTGACCTGGAAGCTGAAGCAGGGCGTGAAGTGGCATGACGGCAAGCCGTTCACGGCCGATGACGTCGTCTTCACCTGGGAATACGCCGCCGATCCGGCGACCGCCGCCTACACCACCGGCTCCTATGCCAATATCAAGGTCGAGAAGATCGACGCGCACACCATCAAGGTGATCTTCAAGGAGCCGACGCCGTTCTGGGCCGACCCCTTCGTCGGCGTCGCCGGCATGATCATCCCGAAGCACCATTTCGGCGAGTACAAGGGCGCCAAATCGCGCGAGGCCCCCGCCAACCTGAAGCCGGTCGGCACTGGCCCCTACAAGTTCGTCGACTTCAAGCCCGGCGACATCCTGCTGGGCGAGCGAAATACCGAGTACCACGTCAAGAACAAGCCACAGTTCGACACCCTCGAAGTGAAGGGCGGCGGTGACGCGGTCTCGGCGGCGCGTGCGGTGCTGCAGACCGGCGAATACGACTACGCTTGGAACCTGCAGGTCGAGGACGAAGTCCTCAAGCGCATGGAAGCCGGCGGCCGCGGCAAGGTCGTCGCGGTGAAGGGCGGCGACGTCGAGTTCATCATCCTGAACACGACCGATCCGTGGACCGAGGTCGATGGCGAGCGCTCCAGTGTCAAGACGAAGCACCCGTCACTCAGCGATCCGGCGGTGCGCCAGGCGATCAACCTGCTGATCGATCGCGACTCGGTGCAGAAGTTCATCTATGGCCGCGGCGGCGTCGCCACGGCGAGCTTCGTCAACGAGCCCAAGCAGTTCAAGTCGACCAAGCTCAAATACGAGTTCAACATCGACAAGGCCAACAAGATCCTCGACGACGCCGGCTGGAAGAAGGGCGCCGACGGCATCCGCGAGAAGGATGGCAAGAAGCTCAAATACGTCTTCCAGACCTCGATCAACGCCCCGCGCCAGAAGACCCAGGCCATCATCAAGCAGGCCTGCCAGCGCGCCGGCATCGAGCTCGAGCTCAAGTCGGTCACCGCCTCGGTGTTCTTCTCGTCGGACGTCGCCAACCCCGACACCTACACCAAGCTGTACTGCGACATGGAAATGTACACCACGACGCAGCCACAGCCCGATCCGGAGCGCTTCCTCAACCAGCTCGTCTCCTGGGAGATCGCCAACAAGGAGAACAAGTGGCTGGGCCGGAACGTCTCGCGCTACTCCGATCCGGAAGCCGACAAAGCCTACAAGGCTGCCCAGAAGGAGCTCGATCCGGTGAAGCGCGCCGCGCTGCTGATCAAGGTCAACGAGATCTTCTGCGAGGCCAACGTCCTGCTGCCGGTCCTGTCGCGAACGGTCGTCGGAGCCTCGGCCAACAGCCTTACGCCCGACATCTCGGGCTGGGAGGTCACGACCTGGAACCTTGCCTCCTGGTATCGCAGCTGAGTCCCGGCTCGGGGCGGGCAGCCTGACTGCCTGCCCCGATTGCCACAGCCATCATCGAGCCGGCCAGCCCGGCTCGATCTCTCAGGCGCTCCGCGGCCGGGCCGTTCCAGTGCGGAGGGCATGGGCCCAATCAGGCCGCCCGTTTGCCTGCGCCATGCGCGCAGCCTTCTCCCAATCATAGGGCACGGCGCGATGTTCGACGGCGATGGTGCTCGCCATCGTCACCAGGGCGAAGCGTGCATGCGGCGCCCCGCTCTCGGAAACATGCGGCGGATCGCTCCTGTCGTCATAGGCGGGGCAGCCGACGCTGCCGGGATTGACCACCACGGCACCGTCCGCGAGCGCCAGCAGCCGCGGCAGATGGCTGTGGCCGCAGCAGAGCAGCCGGCCCCGCAACGTCCCGAGTCGGGAAGCGACCGTCGCCGCATCGGCGAAGCCGAGGCGCTGGTCCCGCACTTCCTCCATCAGATAGGTCGTGTCGCTGTCGGGCGAGGCATGGAAGCAATGCAACCCGTCGCGCAGGAGCGTGGGCGGCAGATCATGCAGCCAGCGCCGGGCTTCGGCATCGAGATTGCGCCAGGCGAAAGTGTCCGATGTGCCGAGCCCGTCCGGCGCCGGAGCACCGAGCGCACGGTCGTGATTGCCCCGGACATGCAGGATGTCGACGGCCTGCAGCAGCCGCACCGTCTCCGCCGGCCAGAGCGGCCCCGAAGCGCAATCCCCGAGATTGACGACGAGATCGGGCTTCAGCCGCTCGATCTCCTCAAGAATCGCCTCGAGCGCGAGATGATTGCCATGAACATCCGAAAACACGCAAAGCCGCATGCCGCCCTCTCAAAGCCCGATCATGCGCTCGCCGACGCCCTGCTATCGAGCACGACGCAGCGCCACCTAGCAAGGACGGGGGTGCCCGCCGGGCGTCGAAAGGCAGCGCTCACGCGAAGACGACGCCATGCCGCTGCGCGCGCAGGCGCGGATCCTGCGAACGGATCGCGACGGGCCGCCCTTCCAGGATCTCGAAGCAGCGCGCGAGCGTGTCTTCCGACAGGCGGGCCATCGCCTCTGCGGTAAAGAAGGTCAGATGGGGGAACAGGATGACATCGTCGCGCCCGAAGAGCGGGCTGAAGCGGTGCCCCGCCCGCGCCAGCGGCTCCTGCGTGTAGACATCGAGCGCCACGCCGCCGAGCCGACCGGCGAGCACCGCCGCGACGAGGGCCTCCTCGTCGATGAGGCCGCCGCGCGAGACATTGACGAGGATCGCCGAGGGCTTCAGGCAGGCCAGCTCGGCCGGCCCGATCAGCCCGTGTGTCCGCTCGTTGAGGACGGCGTGGAGCGAGACGAGATCGCATTGCCGCAGCATCGCCTGGAGATCGTCGACCTTCTCGATACCGCTCGCCGCCATAGCGGCCGCATCGACATGGGGATCATAGCCGAGCACGCGGGCCCGGAACCCCTGCCCCGCCATGCGGGCCATGCTGCGGCCGATCCGCCCGGTTCCGACCAGCCCCAGCGTCGCGCCCGCGATGTCGCGGCCGAGCCATTTCCCGGAGGGCCAGATCCAGCCCTCCCGCTCCATCGCGCGGCCGATCTCGGGCAGGCGCTTCGCGAGCGCGATCATCAGGGCGAAGGCGCCCTCGGCCACCGTCTCTTCGGCATATTCGGGCACGTTGACGACGGGGATACCGCGCGCCATCGCCGCCGGAATGTCGATCGCGTCGATGCCGACGCCGTATTTGACGATGCCCTTGAGCCGTGGCGCCGCGGCGAGGACACGCGCGGTGACGGGCGTGTAGCACATCAGCAGCAGATCGGCGTCGGCGAGCTCCCGCGCCAGCGCGTCCTCGCCGACGCCGTCCGGCAAGGTGACGAGCTCGATGCCGCGGGCGCGCAGCCCCGCGTCGATCTGCGGGCATTCGAGTTCCTGATCGGTCCTGACCGCCTTCACGCCCATCTCCTCCGCGCCCCGCCTCAGCCAGCCATGATCGCGCGTTCGACGATACCGAGGGCAGCGTCGAGCTCGTCGCGCGAGATCACCATCGGTGGCGACAGGGTCAGCACATTGCCCTGGCTGATCTTGAAGCTCAGCCCCGCCTCCAGGCAGCGGTAATACGCTCTCTCGGCGAGCGCTTGATCGGGCTCGAAGCTCGACCGGTCGCGGACGATCTCGACGCCGAACAGCAGGCCGCGGCCGCGGACGTCGCCGATGGCGGGGCAGCGCTCGGCAAAGCTGCGCAGCCGCGCCATCGCATAGTCGCCGAGTTCGGCTGCCCGCTCGACCAGCCCTTCCTCTCGAATGATCGCGATCGTCGTCAGCGCGGCGCGGGTCGTGACCGGGTTCTTCTCATGGGTGTAGTGGCCGATCGCATAGTCACCCGCCACGTCCAGGCTGCGCCGGGCGATGACGGCCGCGATCGGTAGGATGCCGCCGCCGAGCGCCTTGCCGAGGACGAGGATGTCGGGAACCACCCCGTCATGCTCGGAAGCGAAGAAGCGCCCGGTCTTGCCGAGGCCTGTCGGGATCTCGTCGAGGATCAGCAGCGTGCCATGCCGGTTGCAGGCTTCGCGGACCGCCTTCCAGAAGCCCGGAGCCGGCGGCAGCGGCGTCGCCCGCATCGGCTCGGCGACGACGGCGGCGATGTCGCCCTCCCGGCCGAGCACATAGGAGATCATGCTGGCGCAGGCGCGAGCCGAGTCCTCGAGATTGTCATGACCATAGGCGCAATGGCGGGCGGCCCAGGGCGCGACATGCTCGGCGCCGGGCAGGAGCGGGCCGGCGATGCCGGAGCGGAACGTCGCCTCGCCGCCGACGCTGGAGGCACCGAAGCCGGCACCGTGGAAGGCGTCCCAGAAGGAAAGCGTCTTGAACCGGCCCGTCGCCGCGCGGGCGAGCCGCAGCGCCACCTCGATGGCATCGGAGCCGCCCGTCGTGAACAGCACCTTGCCGAGATCGCCCGGAGCCAGCTGCCCCAGGGTCTCAGCCAATTCCACCGCCGGCTCGCAGGTGAAACGCCGCGGCGCGAAGCAGAGTTCGTCGAGCTGGGCCTTGATCGCCGCCTTCAGGCGCGGGTGCCCATAGCCGATGTGGTGGACGCTGTTGCCGTGGAAATCCATGTAGCGGCGACCGGTCGTATCCTCGATCCAGATCCCCTCGGCCCGCGCGATCGCGGTCAGGCACGGGCTCGACAGGCTCTGGTGCAGGAAAGCGGCGGAATCGCGTGCCAGGAGGCGGCGGGTCGCGTCGTCGCCGATCTGAGCGGTCCAGCCGCTGCGCGCCGCCGATCTGTTGGATTCGCCCTCGGTGTGGACCAGGTGAGGCGTATCGACCGTCATCTTCGTTTCCCCGTACCGTTCGAGCCCCTCGCGGCACCGGCGCGGGGATGGGTCGAACCTGGGCAGTCTCGCGGTTTCCGATCGATCTGAAAAATCGTTAATTCATATCGAAGTATAAATTTCACTGATATGAGTGATGGCCATCCGCCGGAGCCCCGATGCGCTACGTTCAGCTTCGCGCCTTCCACCAGGTCGCTCTCTCCGGCGGCTTCTCGCGCGCCGCCCGCGACCTCAATCTCACGCAGCCGGCCCTGTCGGACCAGGTCCGGCGCCTGGAGGAGGCCTATGATGTCGCGCTGTTCAGCCGGCAACACCGGCAGGTCGCACTGACGCCGGCCGGAACCCGGCTGCTCGCAGTGACGCATCGGCTCTTCGACGCCGAAGCCCAGGCGCTGGAACTCCTGCAAGAGGAACGGGCCCTGCGCGCCGGAGCCCTGCGGATCGTCGCCGATTCCGTGCAGCACGTCCTGCATGTCCTGCCGCCCTTCCGTGCGCGCTATCCCGGCATCCGGATCAGCATCCAGGCCGGCAATACCCGCTCGATCGTCGAGGCGCTGGCGAATTACGAGGCCGATATCGGCGTGATCGGCGAGCCTGTCGACGAGCGCCCCTTCGAGGTGCTCGCGCTCAACGTCTCCGCCGTGGTGGCCTTCGCCGCGCGGACGCATCCTGCCGCCGACCGTCCGAGCCTGTCGCTGGCCGATCTGGCACAGTGGCCGCTGATCATGCGCGAGCAAGGGTCGCGCACCCGGCAGATGCTGGAGCAGCAGGCGCTGGCGCTGGGCATCGAACTGCCCTTCGCCATCGAGGCGGAGGGACGCGAGGCCGTGCGCGAGATCGTCGCGACCGGTGCCGGCATCGGCTTCGTCTCGGAAGCCGAGTTCACTCCCGATCCCCGGCTGGTCATGATCCGGCTCGCCAGCGCCCCGATCCGGATGCATGAGAAGCTGATCTGCCTGAGGGAGCGCAAGGGCAGCAAGGCGATCCACGCCTTCTTCGGTGCGGCGCGCTCGGTTCAGCCGCCCTCCCCGGCGGGCTGAGCATCCACCGGTGCCGGCCGACCATGATACAAACTTGCATCGACTGGCTGCGATTGCAGCGCCTGTTTCGTCCGGCCTGACCTATGTCCCCATCGGAGCTTTCTCGAGGACCCTGCCGATGCCCGAACTCGATCTTGCGGATCTTCAGGCCGAAATGACGGAATGGCGGCGCCATCTGCACGCCCATCCCGAATTCGGCTTCGAGGAGAAGGCAACCGCGGCCTTCGTCGCCGCGAAGCTGCGGGTATTCGGGCTGGACGAGGTCGTCGAAGGCGTGGGCGGCACCGGCGTCGTGGGAACGCTGAAGCGCGGCAGCGGCAACCGCGCGGTCGCGCTGCGCGCCGACATGGACGCGCTGCGCATCACCGAGCAAGCGGAGCACGCGCATCGCTCGCAGTCGCCCGGCCTGATGCATGCCTGCGGCCATGACGGCCACACCACCATGCTGCTGGGCGCTGCCAAGCTGCTGGCGGCGGAAGGCGGCTTCGACGGCACGGTGCGCTTCCTGTTCCAGCCGGCCGAGGAATGGGGGCGCGGCGCGCTCGCCATGCTGGAGGACGGGCTGATGGAGCGCTTTCCCTTCGATGAGGTCCATGGCCTGCACAACATGCCGGGCCTCGCCATCGGCCGGTTCGAGACGCGCGCCGGACCGTTCATGTCGGCAGAGGACAATTTCGAGATCGTGCTGCGGGGCGTCGGCGGCCACGCCGCGCGCCCACATTCCGGCAACGAGGTCCTGGTCGCCGCCTGCTCGCTCGTCACCAGCCTGCAGACGATCGTGTCGCGGCGCCTGAGCCCGGCCGACATCGCCGTGGTCTCGGTCACCGAGCTCCTGACCGACGGCACCCGCAACGCCCTGCCGGGCACCGCGCGCATCCTCGGCGACGCCCGCAGCTTCCGGCCCGAGGTCAGCGCCGAGATCGAGCGACAGATGGGGATCATCGCCCAGGGCACGGCGCAGAGCTACAATCTCGAGGCCAAGCTGCGCTACACGCGCGAATTCGTGCCGCTGGTGAATGACGAGGCGCTGGTGCAAGAAGCGCTCGCCGCCGCCCGTACCGTGCTGGGCGACGATGGCGTCGCCGTTGCCCGCGAGCCGATGACCGGCTCGGAGGATTTCGCTCGCTTCCTCGACCATGTGCCCGGATGCTTCGCCTATGTCGGGAATGGCGAAGGCTCGGCGCCGCTGCACAATCCGAACTACGACTTCGACGATGCGGGGCTGATCCACGGCGCGCGCTATCACGCCGCCATCGTGCGCCGCAGGCTCGCGCCGGCCTGAACATCTGGAACCACCGCTGTCATTCCGGGCTCTTCGCTGCGCGAAGCCCTGGAATGACAGCGGTGGTTCCGTGTCAAATCAGCCGGCTCCGGATTCAGGCGCGCGGCGGCCGCCTCACGGCGCGGATCGTGCTCTTGTCGCCGCTGCCGCAGAAGAAGAGCTCACCACCATCCGATTCGAGCCCGGACAAGCCCGTTCCGGCCGGCATGAGCAGGCTCTCGCGCACCTCGCCGGAGACCGGGTCGACCCGACGCAGCTCGCTCTCCTCGCCTTCCCAGGTGCCGTGCCAGAGCTCGCCGTCGACCCAGGTCACGCCGGTAACGAAGCGGTTCGACTCGATGGTGCGTAGCGTCCGGCCGGTCTGCGGGTCGATCTGATGGATCTTCCGATCGCGGTACTGGCCGACCCAGAGCGAGCCCTCGGCCCAGGTCAGGCCGGAATCGCCGCCGCCGCCCGGCGCCGGGATCGTCGCCAGCACGGTGCCCGTCTCCGGGTCGAGCTTCTGGATCCGGTCCTCTGCGATCTGATAGAGGTGCTTGCCGTCGAAGGCCGTCCCGGCATGGGCGGGCACTGCGATGCTCCGCAACACCTCGCCGCCCGCCGGATCGAGCTCGTTCAGCCTGTCGCCGGAGGCGAACCAGACATGCCGGCCGTCGAAACTGACGCCATGGATCTTCTCGACACCGGGAAACGGGCCGTATTCACGGGCAACGTCTGCATCTGATCTCGTCATTGCTCTCGCTCCATGAGATATCGGATGAAACCAGCCTAGCCGGTTGCCCAAGGGCCCGTGAGTAACAAGCCCGTCGCGAGTCCGGGCATCGGCGGCGTCGTCCAGCGGCGGGCCCGCCCCTGGCCATAAGCCTGGATCTTGCCGGCCGCGGCCAGCGCCTCGAGCGCCCGCTGCACGCCGCGCTGGCTCGTCCCGAGCGCCAGCGCCAGCGCGGAGCTCGACCAGGGCTCGCCATCAGCGAGAAGCGCCAGAACCGCGGCATGCCCCTCTTCCTCCGGCCGCGCCAGGACGAGCACCTCGCGCGCCGGGCGCGGTACCAGCAGGAACCCTTCCCGTGTCGCATTCACGCGCGCGACCGGCTGCAGCTCCGCGCGCAACCGGCCGATCTCGACTCGCAGGCGCGCCCGGTGCGATTCATCAGTCAGGCGGGAGCCGAAGGCCCGTGCGATGAGCGCGCCGCGCGGCACATCCTCCGGCCAAGCCTCCCCGAGCGCCCGGGCCAGCGCGAAGAGCACCGGGCGCGTCGCCAGCGAGATCGATCGCTCGCCGCCGCGCACCAGATGGCGGCAGGCATCGACCACCAGCGCCTGCGTCGCTTGCAGCGCCTCGACCTCCTCGATCGACAGGGCGCGTGCGGTTCCTCCTGTGATCAGCCGTCCGGCCGGAGCATCGAGCAGAAGGTGGGCGGTGCCGATCTCGGCGATCAGGGCCGGGATGCCGGCCCGCCGTGCGGCATTGGCAGCGGCAGCGAGCGCTTCGCGCGCGGCCTTGGCCTGCAGCCGACGCAAGGCGATTCCGGCCTCGGCCAGGCCCCGGACGGCCTGCAACGCCGGCGGCAGCGCCGCCGCCGGCCCGGAAGCTCCCAGCGCCTCCTCCGCCGCATCGAGGCGGCCGAGCAGCAGGAGGCGGCGCGCTTCGACATGGCGCGCATGGGCGGCGTTCACCCGGTCGCCATGGTCCTCCAGCACCGCGGCGGCCGCGCGCAGCCGCGCCGCCGGCCAGTTGAGCTCGCGCGCAGCCAGCGCGATCTCGGCTTCGGCAACCACGCAACGTGCCCGCGCGACCGCCTCCCGCGCCCCGAAGCCCTGCGAGGCACGCCGCAACAATTGTCGGGCCCGGGCGAGGTCGCCGAGCTGCGCCATGGCGATGCCGCGCAGGGCCAGGGCCGGTGGGTCGCCGCGCAGCGCCACCCGGTCCAGCGCGCCGAGCGGATCACCCGCGCCGAGCGCCCGCGCCGCAGCCGTGATCAGCGAGTCCATTCGAATCCCGCCAAACTTGTCACTCCCACCGTCCGGGACTTCCGCAATAGCACTGATCGCGACGCCGCATCGAGAAGCGAGCGGCGGCGCGAAGACACCCTGCGACAGGAGCAAGGACGATGACGTCACACACCGTCGGAACGCGCGAGGAATGGCTCGAGGCGCGGCTCGCGCTGCTCGAAGCCGAGAAGGAACATACCCGGCGCGGCGATGAGCTGGCGCAGCGGCGCCAGGCATTGCCCTGGGTCCGGATCGAGAAGGATTATCGCTTCGATACCGAACAAGGCGAGGCCTCGCTGGCGGAACTGTTCAAGGGCCGTTCCCAGCTCATCGTCTATCATTTCATGTTCGGGCCGGACTACGAGGCCGGCTGCCCGTCCTGTTCGGCGATCGCGGACGGCTTCAACGGCTCGGTGACGCATCTCGCCAACCACGACGTCATGCTCTGGGCCGTGTCGCGCGCGCCCCTCGCCAAGCTCCTCGCCTTCCGTGAGCGGATGGGCTGGCGCTTCCCCTGGGCCTCCTCCGGCAACAGCGACTTCAACTTCGACTTCAACGTCTCCTTCACCGAGGAGCAGGAACGGACGAAGGGGGTCGACTACAATTATCGACACCAGCCGAAATTCGAATGGCGGGATGGCGGCAACGAGATTGAGCGCGCTTTCGCCGCGATGGCGGGAGTCTCGGCCCCGATCTATCACCGCGACAGGCCGGGCATGAGCGCCTTCATCCGCGAGGACGGCGCGATCTACCATACCTATTCCAGCTATTCGCGCGGCGTCGACGGCGTCTGGGGCATGTATGCCTGGCTCGACCGCGCGCCTAAGGGACGCAACGAGGCGAATGGCCCCTGGTGGCGCCACAACGATCGCTACGAGGCCGTGCGGACCGCGCCATGACGGTCGTCCCGAGCGGAAACCGCGGGGAGGAGGCGCGCAGCGGCACTGTGCGCCTCCTCAAGCCGGCCTTCTTCGGCGTCAGCGCCGTGCTTTTCACTGCCGCGGTCGCGGCGACGCTCGCTCTCTGCTCGGCGATGGCCGGGATGGGCGAGGTGCCGATGGCGGGCGGCTGGACGATGTCGGGCGCCTGGCTGCCGATGTGCGGGCAATCATGGTCCGCCACGACGGTTTCGTTCCTGCTGATGTGGCTGGTCATGATGGTCGCCATGATGCAGCCACCGCTGACTCCCGCCCTGTGGCGCTTTAACGAAGCTCTCAGAACCTCCGGAACGCCGCACCCCTATCTCATGACGATGCTGGCCGGCATGGGCTACTATGCCGTCTGGGCTCTCGCCGGCATTGCCGTCTTCGCCCTCGGAGCCATGCTGGCCTCGGCTGCAACGCAGTTTCCGGCGCTGGCACGGGGCCTGCCGGCGGCAGGCAACGGCGTCGTGCTGGCGGCCGGCGCGTTTCAGCTGAGCCGATGGCTGGGAGACACGTCGGAACAGTGCGGCAAGCAGCGAAGCGAGCGACTCCCGCCGGGCACGGCATGGCGGCACGGCTTGCGCCTCGGCTGCGAGTGCTGCCGTTCCTGCGCCGCCCCGATGGTGATCCTGATTATCGGCGGCGTGATGGACCTGCGGCTCATGACCGGTGTGACGGCGCTGATCACGGCCGAGCGCCTCGGTCGCAGCGCATAGTCGGCTCCCGTCGGAAAAACGTCAAAGAAGCCTTCATTCCCCGAAATCAGGTGTTCAAACCACGAGATACCCGCCATGAGGTGCTCTTGTGCGCGGAAGATTTTTCGCGTCATGGTCCCGGAAAGGCCGCCGGCAGCGCTACCGCTACGCCGGCTCACCATGAGCTTGCTGACCGGGTCCGGAATGGTTTCTGTAGCGCTGAAGACGGTTTCGAAGAGCTGGGGCGGCGCCGCCGCCGTCGATGCGATCAGCTTCACCGTCGAAGGCGGCAAGCTCGTCGCGCTGCTCGGCCCCTCCGGCTGCGGCAAGTCGACGACGCTCCGGCTGATCGCCGGGCTGGAGGAGACCAGCAGCGGCACGATCGAGATCGGCGGGCGGAATGTCACCCATGCCTCGCCCTCGCAGCGCGGCATCGCCATGGTCTTCCAGAACTACGCGCTGTTCCCGCATCTGAGCGTGGCAGAGAACATCATGTTCGGGCTCAAGGTCCGCAAGGTCTCGCGGGCCGAGCGCGACGCGCGCCTCGCGCGTGCCGCCTCGATCCTCGGCCTCTCCGCCCTGCTCGAACGCAAGCCCTCGCAACTCTCGGGCGGCCAGCAGCAGCGCGTCGCGCTCGGCCGCGCCATCGTCGCCGAGGCGCCGGTCTGCCTGATGGACGAGCCGCTCTCCAATCTCGACGCCCAGTTGCGCGTCGAGATGCGCCGCGAGATCCGCGAATTGCAGCAGCGGCTCGGCATGACCATGGTCTATGTCACGCATGATCAGGTCGAGGCCATGACCATGGCCGATCAGGTCGTGCTGATGCGCAACGGCCGGATCGAGCAGGATGCCCCGCCGGACGTGCTCTATGAGAACCCCGCGACGATCTTCGCGGCCCGCTTCGTCGGCACGCCGCCGATGAACGTGCTGCCGCTTGCGACCGTGCAGGCGAAGGGCGGAGCAATCACGGCTCCATCCGATCTCGATCCCGCCAGCCTCGCCGTCGGCATCCGCCCGGAGATGGTCGAGATCACCGGCAGCGGCGTCGCCGCCGATGTCGTCGCAGTCGAGTATCTCGGCTCAGACACGCTGCTTGAAACCCGCATCGACGGCCATTCCTTCATCGTCAAGCGGCCCGGGAAAGTGCGGGCCACAGCCGGCGAACAGATCTACATCACGTTGTCACAATCGGCGCTGCACTGGTTCGACCAGGCGTCGGAACGGAAGGTGGTTCGCAACTGAACCGGCCGGAGCGTCGGGCGTTCGGACCATCCCAACAAGGGAGAGAGGACATCATGGACAGGCGTGAATTTCTTGGCGGCACCGCCGCCCTTTCGGGCGCGACCGCTCTTCCCGGCATCGCCCGGGCGCAGAGCACCACCGAGCTCTCGTTCTTCTATCCAGTCGCCGTCGGCGGACCGATCACCAAGCTGATCGACGCCTATGCCGCCGGCTTCGAGAAGGACAACCCTTCGGTCAAGCTGAAGCCGATCTATGCCGGCACCTATCAGGAGACCATCGTCAAGGCGCTGACCGCGCATAAGAGCGGCACGCCGCCGGTGCTTTCGGTCCTGCTCTCGACCGACATGTTCACGCTGATCGACGAAGAGGCCATCGTTCCTTTCGACGACTTCATCAAGACCGAAGAGGACAAGAAGTGGCTCGCCGGCTTCTATCCCGGCTTCATGGAGAACAGCCAGACCGGCGGCAAGACCTGGGGCATCCCCTTCCAGCGCTCGACGGTCGTGCTCTACTGGAACAAGGACCTGTTCAAGGAGGCCGGACTCGATCCGGAGAAGCCGCCGAAGACCTGGGCGGAACAGGTCGAGTTCGCGCAGAAGCTGACGAAGCGCGACGCTTCGGGCAACGTCACCCAATGGGGCATCCAGATCCCCTCCTCCGGCTTCCCCTACTGGCTGTTCCAGGGGCTGACGACGCAGGCCGGCGCGATCCTTGCCAACAGCGCGGGCGACAAGACCGACTATGCCAATCCCGGCGTGGTCGAGGCGCTGCAGTACTGGGTCGACCTCGCGCAGAAGCACAAGGTGCATCCGCCCGGCATCGTCGAATGGGGCACCACGCCGCGCGACTTCTTCGAGAAGAAGGTCGCGATGATGTGGACCACCACCGGCAACCTGACCAATGTCCGCGCCAACGCCAAGTTTCCCTTCGGCGTCGCGGTGCTGCCCGCCGGCAAGAAGCCGGGCAGCCCCACCGGCGGCGGCAATTTCTATCTCTCGAAGAAGGCGACCAAGCCAGAGCAGGAAGCCGCCTTCAAGTTCGTGCGCTGGATCACCACGCCCGAGCGCGCCGCCCAGTGGAGCATCGACACCGGCTATGTCGGGGTGACGCCGGCCGCATACGAGACCGACGCGATGAAGAAATACGTCGCCGACTTCCCGCAGGCGATCGTCGCGCGCGACCAGCTCTCCAGCGCGGTGGCCGAGCTCTCGACCCATGAGAACCAGCGCGTCACCAAGGCCCTGAACGACGGGCTGCAGGCAGCACTGACCGGCACCAAGGCGCCGCAGAAGGCGATGGAGGATGCGCAGGCCGAGGCCGAACGCATCCTGAAGCCCTATCGCTGAGCCTTCCTGATGAGGTCAAACCGTCATTGCGCGGAGCGTGAGCTCCGAAGCAATCCAGGGGCGGCAGAGCGCCACGTCCCCCTGGATTGCTTCGCTTCGCTCGCAATGACGGGGAGCTGAACCGATGACGAACCGCGCGACCGCGACGATCCATGGCTGGCTGCTCCTGCTGCCGGCCATGGCTTGCCTGGCCCTGTTCACGCATTGGCCCGCGGTCGCGAGCTTCATCGAAAGCTTCTACTCGACCCCGAAGGCGCGCCGCCCGGCGCGCTTCATCGGGCTCGATAACTACCAGCAGATGCTCGCCGACCCGATCTTCTGGAAGGCGCTGAGCAACAATCTCTGGTTCGCGCTCGGCACGATCCCGACCTCGATCGCGCTGGCCCTGCTGATGGCGGTCTGGGTCAACGACAGGATCGCGGGGCGCACGCTGGTCCGCATGGCCTTCTTCACGCCGACGATCCTGCCGATGATCGCGGTCGCCAATATCTGGCTGTTCTTCTACACGCCGCAATACGGCCTGCTGGAGCAGATCACCGGCCTGTTCGGCGCGCGTTCGACCAACTGGCTCGGCTCGCAGGACACCGCGCTCTACGCGATCACCATCGTCGCGATCTGGAAGGAAGCCGGCTTCTTCATGATCTTCTACCTCGCGGCGCTGCAGGCGATCCCGCCCAGCCTCGGCGAGGCGGCGGCGATCGAGGGCGCCTCGCGCTGGACCTTCTTCCGGCGCATCCAGTTCCCGCTGCTGATGCCGACGACTTTGTTCGTGCTGATCAATGCCGTGATCAACGCCTTTCGCATGGTCGACCACGTTTTCGTCATGACGCGCGGCGGCCCCGACAACGCCACGACGCTGCTGCTGTTCTACATCTACCAGGTCGGCTTCGGCTTCTGGGACACGGCCTATGCGGCGACGCTGACCTGTGTGCTCCTGGCGCTGCTCGCCCTCGTCGCCTTCGTCCAGTACGGCTGGCTCGAACGCAGGACGCATTACCAATGAGTGCCCCGACGCAACCCGCCCCGGCCGCGACGCGCACCGATCCTTACGCGCCGAAGGGCCTTTCGCTGACGCTGGAATCGACCGGGGCGATCCTGCTTGCGCTGCTCTGGGTGCTGCCGCTGGCCTATGCCGTCTGGGCCGCGTTCCATCCGGCCGAATACACCACGCGCTTCGTGCTGACAGCACCGCTGACGCTCGACAACTTCACCCGCGCCTGGGCGGCGGCGCCCTTCGCCCGCTACTTCCTCAACACCTTCATCCTCGTCACCATGATCCTCGCCTTCCAGCTGATCCTGGGGACGCTGGCGGCCTATGCGCTGGCCCGGCAGGATTTCTGGGGCCGCGACATCGCCTTCGTGCTGATCCTGGCGCAGCTGATGATCATGCCGGACGCCTTGATCGTCGAAAACTACCGCACGCTCGCCAAGGTCAACCTGATCGACACGATCCCAGCGATCGCCCTGCCCTATATCGCCTCGGCCTTCGGCATCTTCCTGCTGCGGCAGACCTTCAAGACCGTGCCGAAGGAGCTCGACGACGCCGCCCGTGTCGAGGGGGCGAGCCCGCTGCAGGTGCTGATGAAGGTCTATGTCCCGCTCGCAAAGCCGACCTATATCGCTTATGGCCTCGTCTCGGTCAGCTATCACTGGAACAATTTCCTCTGGCCGCTGCTCGTCACCAATTCGGTGGAGTCGCGGCCGCTGACGGTGGGCCTCCAGGTCTTCTCGTCGGCCGATCAGGGCATCGACTGGGCCGTGATCTGCGCGGCGACGCTGATGACCTCGGCACCGCTGCTCGTCGGTTTCCTGCTGTTCCAGCGCCAGTTCGTGCAGAGCTTCATGCGCGCCGGCATCAAGTAGGATCGAGGCCAACCCGATGAAGCTGATCACCTGGAACATCCAGTGGGCCCGCGGCGTCGACGAGAAGGTCGATCCGCGCCGGATCATCGACCACGCCCGGCAGATGGCGAATTTCGACGTGCTCTGCCTGCAGGAGGTCGCCGCCAACTTCCCTGACCTCGACGGCAACGACCGCACCGACCAGTTCGCCCTGTTCAGCGAGCTGCTACCCGGCTTCACCGCGATTGAGGCGATCGGCGTCGATGTTCCCGATGGCGCCGGCGGCCGCAAACGCTTCGGCAACCTCATCCTGTCGCGATTGCCGGTGGCGCAGGCGCTGCGCCATGTCCTGCCCTGGGAGGCGGCGGCGACGCGCAACATGCCGCGGGTGCTGGTCGAGGCGATGGTCGAGACGCCCTTCGGCCCGATCCGGGTGATGACGACGCATCTGGAGTATTCCTCGCCTGCCCTGCGTGCTGCCCAGGTCGAAGGCATCCGGCAGATCCACCGCATGGCCGCCGCGCGGCAGACGACGCCGCGCCAACCCGGCCCGCACACCTATGCGCCGACCCCGAATGCCGCAAGCGCGATCCTGACCGGCGACTTCAACATGCGGCCGGACGATGCCGGCATGGCGCAATTGCTGGCCCCGTTCGAGGGCGATGTTCCGCCGCTGGTCGATCTCTGGCCGGTGTTGAAAGGCACAGAGCCGCCTCCGCCCTCCGCCTTCATCTGCGACCAGACCTACGGCCCACCCGGCTGCCTCGACTATGTGCTGGCCACGCCGGATCTCGCCGCGCAGGCCCGCTCGATCGTCTACGACATCGAGACGCGGGCCTCGGACCACCAGCCGGTCCTCGTCGAGTTCGACCTGGGATGATCTTCACCAGGCAGGACCATGAGCGGCTCGACGCCATCCTGCGCGAGGCGGCACGCCGCGAGGTGATGCCGCGTTTCCGCCGTTTGGCGGCCGGCGATATCCGCGCCAAGCAGAACCCGGTCGATGTCGTCACCGAGGCCGACGAGGCGGCCGAGCGCTTCATCTGCGCCGACCTGGCCAAGGCCTTTCCAGGCGCGGCGCTGATCGGCGAGGAGGCGGTGACGCAAGACCCTTCCCTCCTCTCGAAGCTTTCCGAAGCCGAGATCGCCTTCGTCATCGACCCGATCGACGGCACGCTGAACTATGCCAGCGACCTCTCCCTCTTCGCCGTAATGGCCGCCGTCATCGTCAGGGGCGAGATCGCCGCCGCCGTGATCCATGATCCGACGGCCGATGACAGCGCCATGGCCCTGCGTGGCGAAGGCGCATGGATGAGCTCTGCGGATGGCACGAGCCGCGGCCTGCGCGTCGCTCCCGCCGTCGCGACGCGGCAGATGAACGGCATGGCGAGCTGGCAATATTTCCCGGAGCCGCTGCGCAGCACGCTTCCCGGCCGCTTCCCCGCCTTCCTCGAAGTCGGCTCGCTGCGCTGCTGCGGGCAGGAATATCGGCTGGCAGCGGCGGGGCGCCTTCAATTCCTGCTCTACGGCGTCCTCCATCCCTGGGACCATGCGCCGGGCGTGCTGCTCTACAGCGAGGCGGGCGGCCATGCGCGCCTGCTCGACGGCCGGCTCTATTCGCCCGCCGAGCGCCCGGCGGGACTGCTCTGTGCGCCCGATGCGGCGAGCTGGCAGGAGATCAGGTCAATCCTGCTGGATTGAACGACTGCCGCCACTCAGTCCTCGTCGTCGCGCTGACGCGGACCTTCCCCGAGGATCTCGCGTTTCCCTGCGTGATTTGCGGGTCCGACGATGCCCTCGTTCTCCATGCGCTCCATGATGGAGGCGGCGCGGTTGTAGCCGATCTGGAGGCGGCGCTGGATGTAGGAGGTCGAGGCCTTCTTGTCGCGCAGCACGACCGCGACCGCCTGCTCGTAGGGGTCGTCCGAGTCGGTCGAACCCATACCTGTCTTGTCGAAGACGGCGCCGTCCTCGTCCTCCGCGCCTTCCTCCTCCTCGGAGGTGACGGCGTCGAGGTATTGCGGCCGGCCTTGCGTCTTGAGATGGGCGACGACCTTCTCGACCTCGTTGTCCGAGACGAAGGGGCCGTGGACGCGGGTGATACGCCCGCCGCCGGCCATGTAGAGCATGTCGCCCTGGCCGAGCAGCTGCTCGGCACCCATCTCGCCGAGGATGGTGCGGCTATCGATCTTCGAGGTGACCTGGAAGGAGATCCGGGTCGGGAAGTTCGCCTTGATCGTGCCGGTGATGACGTCGACCGAGGGACGCTGCGTCGCCAGCACGACATGGATGCCCGCCGCGCGCGCCATCTGGGCCAGACGCTGGATCGTGCCCTCGATCTCCTTACCGGCGACCATCATCAGATCGGCCATCTCGTCGACGATGACGACGATATAGGGCAGAGGCTCGAGGTCCATGACCTCCTCCTCGTAGATCGCCTCGCCCGAGTGCTTGTCGAAGCCGGTCTGGACCGTGCGGGTGATGACCTCTCCCGCCGCCTTGGCCTCGCCGACCCTGGCGTTGAAGCCGTCGATGTTGCGCACCGAGAGCTTCGACATCTTCTTGTAGCGCTCCTCCATCTCGCGCACCGCCCATTTGAGGGCGACGACCGCCTTCTTGGGATCGGTGACGACCGGGGTGAGCAGATGCGGGATGCCGTCATAGACGGAGAGTTCCAGCATCTTGGGATCGACCATGATCAGGCGGCACTCTTCCGGCTTCAGCCGGTAGAGGATCGACAGGATCATGGTGTTGATGGCGACCGACTTGCCCGAGCCGGTGGTGCCCGCCACGAGCAGATGCGGCATGCGCGCCAGATCCGCGATGACCGGCTCGCCGCCGATGGTCTTGCCGAGGCAGAGCGCGAGCTTGTGCTTGGTCGCCTCGAAATCCTGGCTGGCCAGCAATTCGCGCAGGAAGACGGTCTCGCGGCGGGTGTTGGGCAGCTCGATGCC